>CAWJKJ010000022.1:0-425835 GCA_963843435.1 uncultured Alphaproteobacteria bacterium | reverse complement strand
ACCTGGTCGTCGTGGCGGCCGGCCGGGAAGCTCAACAGCTCGGCGCGAAAGTCCGCGAGCCACGGCGCGCCGGCCGGCACATAAAGTCCTTCCAGCGCCATGCGGCCGCGGATCGATTGCGCGCGCACCGCCTTGTCGCCGCGCGCGGCAAACTGCTCGCGCGCAACGAAGGCGCTGCGCTCGCGCATGCGCTTCTCCAGGAACGGACCGACGCCGGACCTGATCTGGCCCTGCTCTTCCGCCCAGCCGATCGGCTTCCATGCGAGCACGAGATCGCAGAAGGCCTCGACCCACTCGTCGGCCGCGGCGCGCCGGCGCCAGAGATCGAGCAGATACATGCGCCCCTCGGCGTCGAGACCGACCACCGCATGCACCGTGTAGTCGCCGCCGCCGGCGGTGACCGCGTAGTCGGAGCCGCCGTAGATGCGCAACGTGTCGCGCGCCGGCAAACGCTCGACCGGGCGCAGCCAGCCGGCCTTGAAGTAGTCGCCCTCCTCCGGCGCCGGCCGCTGCTGATACAGCGCGGCCCAGGTGCGCGGGCTGCGCTTGAACGGCGTGAAGTGATCCGGGCCCGAAATCTCCGGCCAGATGCGTTCGCCGATCTGCCGGCCGAGCACGTCGTCGGCGCGCTCCGCCTCGGCCGGGATGCACACCACGTACCAGCGATTGCCGTCGCGGCCGTCGACCCATCCGCTCTCGCCGGCATAGCCCTCGGGCAGGATGCGGCCGGCGATATCGTCCTCATGCCAGCGCGTGGTGATGCCGATCTCCCAGGCGTGCGGCTTCTTGCGCGTCAGCAGATCGTCGAAGTAGGCGTCCCACGTCTTCTGCCGCATCAGTTGCGAATCCGCGTGCTCGCGTCCCTTGATCAGGTCGTCCCAGACCACGCCGTCGGCGCGATTGCCGGTGATGCCGGTGAGCAGGCCCGCGCCCAGGTATTCCGAGCCATTGGTGAGCGCCCACTCGTCGGCGGCCGCGCTCTCCTTCGACAACGCCGTTCCGAAAATCTTGCCGTAGGCCTTCTGCCGCACGATCGCGCGTGCCTTGCGTCCCCACCTGCGCGGCAGCTCGGAGCCGTAGTTGGCGACGATCACCTGCGTGCCGGCGAAACCGGCCCATGACGTGCACGGGAAACACGATCGAGGTGTAGGTCGATTTCGCCGAGCCCGGCGGCATCAGCCCCATCAGCCGCTTGATCTCGCCGTCCTCGACACGCTGCAGGCAGTCGAGCCAGAGCCGGTGATGCTTGCCGAACCGCGCCTCGACCGGGCGAAAGATTTCGCAAGCTTCGTCATCAGGGTGAAGCGGCACGCCCGGAATCTCCACGGTGTTGGCGAAGGTCAGTAGATTGTGTACCGCGAGCGCGTGCCGCGCGAAGCCGCTTGCGATCGCGCGAGAAGGTGCGATCCGCGGAGCCTGCGGTGCTGTCGTTCGTCATTCTTGTGCTCAGAAAAAACGCCCGCGAGCCGTTTTCACGGCCGCGGGCGGAATGATCGGATGATGATGTTTAACAGGCGAAGAACCGGACCGGCAAACGGAAGCAAAAAAGTGCCGCATCAATTTCTGCTTATCAGAAAAGAAAGCAATAAGATTTCGTGCCTAGATGTGTTGACTTTCCCATAGTATAGGAATATTTATCAAATCGTCCCGCTCCGATGTGAGGGCGCGTTCGAACCGTCTTTCGATCGCGGAGCAGGATGCGATGGTTCGCCACGATGCCGGTCCTTCGACGCCAAGGGTAAGGCCCCGAGGCGTCGAAGGAACAGACGCCGGCAACACGGGCGAACGGTCCAAGTGAATGTCCGGGCGACAGCTTGCACGAACTGGGCGAAGTCGGCGAAAGCGACGACGCCTGGGGACATTCAGCAAACCGAAAAAGCCATCGCGTGCGGAACGCAGGCGAAGAACTGCGTCCGAGGCTTGTTTTGCCCGTGTGCCGATGCGTCGACGCATACGGATGCCCGCATGCCAAAGCATGCGGGCGCCGCGGGCGCGGCTTTTCGCCCAGTCGTTCCGCACGCCCTTTCGGGGCAGGGAAGGCAACAGACGACCGGCAGCCCCAGGCCGGACAAAGAACGGGGGCGATGATTCTTGTCTGGAGTTTGCTGTTTGAGCAATCGAATTGGAGCTTATCGCGACGCAGCACCGCTATCCCGCTCGCGAAGCGAGTACGGACTGTGACTCGATAGCGAGCGAGCTTCCCGGATGGCGAGCCTGTCGAACTCGAGGCAAGGCGCATCCACTCCGGCGCGCACGGCGCTGTTTCGCACAGCTGAATTGCTCGAGAGTGCTCCGTCATTTACAACGGCTTCAGCCCCGCCTCGATCGCCTTGCGCTTCGGCTCGAGGAACGGCGGCAGCGCCAGCCGCTCGCCGAGTTTTTCGGCGGGCTCGTCGGTCGCAAAGCCCGGGCCCGTCGGTTGCGATCTCGAACAGCACGCCGCCGGGCTCGCGGAAATAAAGACTGCGGAAATAGAAGCGGTCGATCTCGCCCGAATTCGCAATTCCGAATTCGCCGAGACGCTGCGTCCACGCATGATACTGCGCCTCGTCCGGCGTGCGGAACGCGACGTGATGCACGCCGCCCGCGCCCTGCCGCGCAGCGCCAAGATCGCGCCGCTCGATCACATGCAGCTCGGCGGCAGCTCCGCCCTCGCCCATCTCGAACACATGCGCCTGGCCGCCGCCGGCCGCGTAGTCGCGCACCTGCCGCATGTTCATCACCTCGGTCAGCACGCGCGCGGTGCGCGACAGATCCGGGATCGTCAGCGTGATCGGTCCGAGGCCCCTCACCTGATGCTCGGCCGCAACCGGGCTCTTCTCCCACGGAAACGCCTGGTCCCTGCCGCCATCGTCCACCAGCGCCAGCCGCTGGCCCTCAAAATCGTCGAACTCCAGCGTCAGCCGGCCGTCGATCTCGGCGACATCGCCCGACGCGATGCCCTGCCCCTTCAACCGGTCGCGCCAGAAACCAAGCGTCTTCTCGCCGTTCACGCGAAACGCCGTGCGCGTCACCGTGCGCGAACCGCGCACCTCGCGCTCCACCGGCCAGTCGAAGAAGGTGATGTCGGTGCCGGGGCTCGCCTTCGCATCCGCATAGAACAGGTGATAGGCGCTGACGTCGTCCTGGTTGACGGTCTTCTTCACCAGCCGCAGGCCCATGGTCTTGGTGTAAAATTCGTGATTGCCGCTCGCCTTCGCGGTCACGGCCGTCAGGTGATGGATGCCTGTCAACTGCATGTGGTGCGTCCTTTTTGCAAAGGAAAAGCCGTAGCGGCCGGCCCCTCAACTGTGCCAATCATGTGGGCTTGATGGCGGCAAAAATCCAGATGCCGCCGAATGCGACCAACGACCAACAAAGGGCCGGAGACATGTCCAACATCCTCGTGCGCGACGACGGCGCGACCCGCGTCATCACCATGAACCGCCCCGACAAGAAGAACGCGCTGACGCAGGAGATGTATCACACCATCGCCGGGACGCTGGACAAGAGCGCCGACGACAAGGCGATCCGCTGCATCATCATCGCCGGTGTTCCCGGCGCCTTCACCGCCGGCAACGACCTCGCCGACTTCATGGCACAGGGCTCGTCCGGCAAGCAGCAGGAATTCGGTACCTCCGGCGGCGCGACGCTGCTGCAGGCGCTGCTGCGCAATCCGAAGCCGCTGGTCGCCGCGGTCGATGGCGTCGCCGTCGGCATCGGCACGACGATGATGTTCCACTGCGACTATGTGGTCGCAACCAAAGCCTCGATGTTCGCAACGCCGTTCGTCGGCCTCGGCCTCGTGCCGGAGGGCGCCTCGAGCCTGTTGATGCCGCGCGCGCTCGGTCACCAGAAGGCGTTCGAGATCCTGGTGATGGGCCGCAGGATCGACGGCGAAGCCGCGCATCAGGCGGGCTTCGTCAATCAGGTCGCAGCTCCCGGACAAGCCGAAGCCGAAGCGCTCAAGGTCGCGCAGGAGATCGCGGCGCTGCCGCCGGAAGCCGTCGCCATCTCCAAGCGGCTGATGCGGCTGCCGCCGGAACAGGTCGCCGAGCGCTTCGCGCTCGAAGGCAAGCATTTCGGCGAGCAGATGCGCTCCCCCGAAGCGCTGAATGCCTTCAAGGGATTTCTGGAGCGCAAGCGGGCTTAGCGTCGTCCCCGCGTAGGCGAGGCGATTCTAGACGGCTATGCGAGTCCGTATTCGAGCCCGCTCACTGGAAGCTGCGACGTCTGGATGCCATCGCGGGCATGCACCGGATGTCTGACGAACTTTGGACGGACTAACTCATGCGTCTTCGCTACTGGATCGCGCCCATCGCGGCGCTGGTGCTGATCGCGGCCGGCTTCTTCGTCGCGCGTCGGGCTTCAACTCGCGCCCCGGTCGA
This sequence comes from uncultured Alphaproteobacteria bacterium, assembly GCA_963843435.1. Taxonomy (GTDB): domain Bacteria; phylum Pseudomonadota; class Alphaproteobacteria; order Rhizobiales; family Xanthobacteraceae; genus P52-10. The sequence continues at coordinate 421,468 of CAWJKJ010000022.1, read as the reverse complement.
CCTGACGATCCTCGCGCTGAACGATTTCCACGGCTACCTGCAGCCGCCGCCGGGCGGCATCCGCGTCGCCGACCCTGCCGACAAGGCGAAGCGGATATCGGTGCCGGCCGGCGGCGCCGAGCATCTGGCAACGCTGGTCAAGCAACGCCGCGAAGGCAAGAAGCACAGCGTCTTCGTCGCCGCCGGCGACCTGATCGGCGCGAGCCCGTTTCTGTCCGCGCTGTTCCACGACGAGCCGACCATCGAGGCGCTGTCGATGATGGGCCTCGACGTCGCCTCCGTCGGCAACCATGAGTTCGACGACGGTGCGGACGAGCTGAAGCGCATGCAGAACGGCGGCTGCCATCCGACCGACGGCTGCCAGGGACCGCATCCCTTCCTCGGCGCCAAGTTCAAGTATCTCGCCGCAAGCACCATCGAGAAGGCGACCGGCAAGCCGTTCTTCCCGGCCTACGAGGTGCGCGAGTACGACGGCGTGCCCGTCGCCTTCATCGGGCTGACGCTGAGGGCGACGCCGCTGATCGTCAATCCGGCCGGCGTCGCCGGCCTCGAATTCCGCGACGAAGCCGAGACCGTCAATGCGCTGATCCCCGAGATCAAGGCGCGCGGCATCGAGGCGATCGTCGTGCTGATCCACGAGGGCGGCTTCCCGACCGGCGGCTACGACGAGTGCCCCGGCATCTCCGGTCCGATCGTCAACATCGTCACGAAGTTCGACAAGGCGGTCGACATCGTCGTCAGCGGCCACACCCACCAGCCGTATGTCTGCAACATCGACGGCCGCCTCGTCACCAGCGCCGACAAGTACGGCACCATCCTGACCGAGATCGACGTGCAGCTCGATCGCAAGACGCGCGACATCGTCAGCGCCAAGGCCGGCAACACCATCGTTCGCACCGATGCGTTGCCCAAGGACGCCGCGCAAACGAAGCTGATCGCCGCCTACGACGAGCGCGCAAAGCCGATCGCGGGCCGCCCCGCCGGCAAGATCGCCGAGGCGCTGCTGCGCGATCCCAATCGCGCCGGCGAAAGCGTGCTGGGCGACATCGTCGCCGACGCGCAGCTTGCCGCGACCGAGGCCGAAGCCAACGGCGGCTGCGGTGATCGCCATCACCAATCCGGGCGGCATCCGCAACAGCATCCTGAAGAACGGCGACGGCACCGTCACCTATGCCGACGTGTTCGCGACCCAGCCGTTCCGCAATCAGCTGGTGACGATGACGCTGACCGGCGCGCAGCTGAAAACCGCGCTGGAGCAGCAATGGACCGCGCCGTCGTTCCCGCGCATCCTGCAGGTGTCGCGCGGCTTCGGCTTCACCTGGGACGGCACGCGGCCGGTCGGCGACCGGGTGCCGCTCGAGAGCATCACGTTTCGCGGCGCGCCGATCGATCCGAAGGCCAGCTATCGCGTGACCGTGAACGACTTCCTCGCCAGCGGCGGCGACGGCTTCTCCACCTTCAAGGACGGCACCGACCGGCGCACCGGCGTCTACGACGTCGATGCGCTCGATGCCTGGTTCAAGGCCAACAGCCCGATCGCGCCGCATGTGCCGGAACGCATCCAGCGGGTGAATTGATACGCCACCTTCCGGAACCGCTCGCAAGCGGATACGTTGGCGGATGTGAACAGGTTCAGCGCATGACCACCCTTCTCCTCAGCCACCCGGCATGTCTCGAGCACGAGACCCCTCCGGGACATCCCGAGCGCGCGGACCGCCTGCGCGCCATCGAGCACGTGCTGAGCGGCGAGCGCTTTCAGTTCCTGCAGCGCGAGCTTGCGCCCGAGGCGTCGTTCGACAGCGTGGCGCTGTGTCATTCCGAGCATGAGATCGCCGAGATCCGCCACCGGGCGCCGAAGGAAGGCTACGTGCACATCGACGGCGATACGGCGATGTCACCCGGCAGCCTGGAGGCGATCATGCGCTCGGCCGGCGGCGCGGTGGCGGCGACCGATGCGGTCATGTCCGGCAAGGTCGAAAACGCCTTCGTCGCCACCCGCCCGCCCGGCCATCACGCCGAGATCGGCAAGCCGATGGGCTTCTGCTTCTTCAACAACGCGGCGATCGCCGCGCGCCACGCGCAGCGCAAGCACGGCATCGGCCGCGCTGCGATCGTCGACTTCGACGTGCATCACGGCAACGGCACGCAGGACATCTTCTGGGCCGACAAGTCGGTGATGTACTGCTCGACCCACCAGATGCCGCTGTTTCCTGGTACCGGCGCGGCCAACGAACGCGGCGAGCACGACACCATCGTCAACGCACCGTTGCGCGCGGGCGACGGCCGCGCCAAATTCCGCGAGGCATTCGAGACAGCGATCCTGCCGCGTCTGCGCGATTTCGCCCCTGAATTCCTCATCATCTCCGCCGGCTTCGATGCGCACTATCGCGATCCGCTCGCCAACATCACGCTGGAAGCATCGGATTATCAGTGGGTCACGCAGAAGCTGATGGATGTTGCGGATGCGAGCGCCGGTGGGCGGATCGTCTCGGTGCTCGAAGGCGGCTATGATTTACAAGGACTTGCGCAGTCTGTGGACGCGCACGTCACGGCGCTGATGAAAGGCTAGTTTTCGCTGGGAACCGGCCGCCACAATGCCTCCGTAAAGCTCCTATCAACTCGCGCGACTCAAACATCATGCGCGTGTTCCCAAGGTGGGGATCGGCTTTGCGGTCGGGACACGCGCAGAACTCAAAGAGACATCTTTGCTAAGGGGAAGACATGATGGCAGAGAACACGCACGTCGACGTCAAGCGGTTGAGCTTCGAGCGCGCGATCGAGGAACTGGAGACGATCGTCAGGCGCCTTGAGGAGGGCAAGGTGCCGCTGGAGGAATCCGTGACGATCTACGAGCGCGGCGAAGCCTTGAAGAAGCGCTGCGAGGAATTGTTGAAGCAGGCCGAAGCCCGCGTCGACAAGATCACCACCGATTCAAACGGCCAGGCTGCAGGGACCGAGCCGCTCGACGTGCAATAAGTGCCAACGCGCGCTGCAGCTCACGCTGTCGAAATCTTCAACCGAAAAGCGATACTTGAATCATCGATTTGCGAGCGCCTGTTCAATTCCGAAATTCGCACGCACGCGCTGTCAAGAGGCGCGGGCTTGCGAAATCGGAGCATGGTTGAGGCGTCGATGTGGCAATTGCGGCCAATGGAACCCTTGCTCAAATGCATGATGTGATCTAACGCACATTCCAAACGCGAATGCCGGAGTTAGCTAAGGGCCGGTCGGAAAGTTGCCCGACGGGCTTAGTGGACGTGCGAAAAACCATCGAAATCGGCACGATTTCTGTGGTTTGTGCGTTAACCCTTGAACCCGTCGCGCGGTTGGCCAGACCCACCCAAACTGGGCATTCGCTTGGCTTTCGCCATGCATTTGGTGTATGCCTGAACGTTAATTCTTCAGCCGGAGCCGAGACTTCCGGCCGGAAACAACCTTGAAAGCGTGTGACCCTATGAGCGACACCCCGCTTCTCGACACCATCAAGACGCCGGAAGATCTGCGGAAGCTGCGTCCGGATCAGATGCGGCAGGTTGCCGACGAGCTGCGTCAGGAAACCATCGACGCGGTCTCCGTGACTGGCGGCCATTTCGGCGCCGGCCTCGGCGTCATCGAGCTGACGACGGCGATCCACTATGTGTTCAACACGCCGAAGGATCGCCTGATCTGGGACGTCGGCCATCAGGCCTACCCGCACAAGATCCTCACCGGACGCCGCGACCGCATCCGCACGCTGCGCACCGGCGGCGGCCTCTCCGGCTTCACCAAGCGCACCGAGAGCGACTACGATCCGTTCGGCGCCGCGCACTCCTCGACCTCGATCTCCGCTGGCCTCGGCATGGCCGTGGCGCGCGACCTCGCGGGCGGCGACAACAACGTGATCGCCGTGATCGGCGACGGCTCGATGTCGGCGGGCATGGCCTATGAGGCGATGAACAACGCCGGCGCGCTGAAGTCGCGCCTGATCGTCATCCTCAACGACAACGACATGTCGATCGCGCCGCCGGTCGGCGCCATGTCGGCCTACCTGTCGCGCCTCTACTCGGGCCGCACCTATCAGTCCGCCCGCGACGCGCTGATCCACATCGCCCACAAGATGCCGAAGTTCTTCGAGGAGCGCGCGCTGCGCGCCGAGGAATATTCGCGCGGCTTCATGGTCGGCGGCGGCACGCTGTTCGAGGAGCTCGGCTTCTTCTATGTCGGCCCGATCGACGGCCACAACCTCGACCACCTGCTGCCCGTGCTGACCAACGTCCGTGACTCGACCAAGGGCCCGATCCTGGTCCACGTCGTGACGCAGAAGGGCAAGGGCTACGGGCCGGCGGAAGCGTCCGCCGACAAGTATCACGCGGTGGTCAAGTTCGACGTCGCCACCGGTGCGCAGGCGAAGGCCAAGCCGAATGCGCCGTCCTACCAGAACGTGTTCGGCCAGAGCCTGGTCAAGGAAGCGCAGAAGGACGACAAGGTCGTCGGCATCACCGCGGCGATGCCGTCGGGCACCGGCATCGACATCTTCCAGAAGTCGTTCCCGGCCCGCACCTTCGACGTCGGCATCGCCGAGCAGCATGCGGTGACGTTCGCCGCAGGCCTTGCGACCGAAGGCTTCAAGCCGTTCTGTGCGATCTACTCGACGTTCCTGCAGCGCGGCTACGACCAGGTCGTCCACGACGTGGCGATCCAGAGCCTGCCGGTGCGCTTCGCGATCGACCGCGCCGGTCTGGTCGGCGCCGACGGCGCGACCCATGCCGGTTCGTTCGACAACGCCTATCTCGGCTGTCTGCCGAACTTCGTCATCATGGCGGCCAGCGACGAGGCCGAGCTCGTGCACATGGTCGCGACCCAGGTCGCGATCAACGACAAGCCCGAGCGCGCTGCGCTATCCGCGCGGCGAAGGCCGCGGCGTCGAGATGCCGGAAGTCGGCGTTCCGCTGCCGATCGGCAAGGGCCGCATCGTCCGCCAGGGCAGCAAGGTCGCCCTGCTCTCGTTCGGCACCCGTCTCGCCGAGTGCGAGAAGGCCGCCGACGAACTCGCCACGCTTGGCCTCTCGGCCACCATTGCCGACGCGCGCTTCATGAAGCCGCTCGACGTCGATCTGGTGCTGAAGCTCGCCAACGAGCACGAAGTGCTGATCACCATCGAGGAAGGCTCGATCGGCGGCTTCGGCTCGCATGTGCTGCAGACGCTCGCCGACCACGGCGCGCTCGACAAGGGCCTGCGGGTCCGCGCGATGGTGCTGCCGGACGTCTTCATCGACCACGACTCGCCGAACGCGATGTACGCGCTCGCCGGTCTCGACGCCAAGGGCATCGTCAAGAAGGTGTTCGAAGCGCTCGGCAAGGACGTCAAGGCGGAAGTGATCAAGCTGGCCTGACATGGTTGAACGGCAGCGCGCCGACCGCTTGCTGGTCGCGCGCGGCCTGTTCGACAGCCGCGCCCGCGCCCAAGCTGCGATTGCCGCCGGACTGGTGACAGCCGGCGGCAAAGTCGTCTCAAAGGCCTCCGACGAAATCCCGACCGACGCCGAGATCGAGGCGCAGCCCGGAGCACCCGTGGGTGTCGCGCGGCGGCGTCAAGCTGTTCGGCGCGCTGGAGCGCTATCCGATCGACGTCGACGACAAGGTCTGCCTCGACGTCGGCGCCTCGACCGGCGGCTTCACCGAGGTGCTGCTGAACTGCGGCGCGAGCCTCGTGCATGCGATCGATGTCGGGCGCGGCCAGCTGCATCCGAGCCTGCACGGTCACCCGAAGATCATCTCGCGCGAGGAGACCGACATCCGCGCGCTGGCCGGCAAGCGCCTCGACGTCCGGCCGACAATCGTCGTCATCGACGTCAGCTTCATTTCGTTGAAGCACGTGCTGCCGGTCGCGCTGGAGCTTGCGGCGACGCCGACGCATCTGCTGGCGCTGATCAAGCCGCAATTCGAGGCGCCGCGCGCGGCGATCAAGAAGGGCATCGTCCGCGACGAGGCGGTGCATCGCGCGGTCTGCGACGACATCGCGGCGTTCGCGGCCTCGCTTGGCTGCACGGACATCGCGGTGTTCCCCTCCTCCATCACCGGCGGCGACGGCAACCGCGAATTCTTCCTCGGCGCGCGGCGTGGTTGAGCGCCTGATCATCGATCATGTCGGCCATCGCGGCGACGGCGTCGCGCGACGGGCGGCGACGTTCGTTCCCTACACGCTGCCGGGCGAGACGGTGGAGGTCGAGCCGGTCGAGGGTCATTCCGACCGGCGCAAGCTTTTGCGCGTCGTCGAGGCCAGTCGCCGAGCGCATCGCAGCCGTTCTGCCCGCACTTCACCGTCTGCGGCGGCTGCGCGATCCAGCACTGGCGCGACGGACGCCTATCGCGCCTGGAAGCGCGGCATCGTCGTCGACACGCTCGCGCAGGCCGGCATCGCCTGCGAGGTCGGCGAGCTTGAGGACGCGCACGGCAAGGGCCGGCGCCGCATCGTCGTGCACGCCCGCAAGAGCCAGCGCGGCATCCTGAAGGTCGGCTTTGCCGCGGCTGGCTCACGCGACATCGTGCCGATCGACCGCTGTCCCGATCCTCGTTCCCGAGCTCGACGGCGCGCTGGTCGCCGCCGAGGCGATCGCCGAGACGCTGGCGGCGGCGAACAAGCCGCTGGACATCCAGTTCACCGCGACCGAGCAACGGCCTCGACGTCGACGTGCGCGGCTCCGGGCCGATCGACGCAAGGGCGACCACGGCGCTGGCCAAGCTCGCCGCGCAGCACCGGCTGGCGCGGCTGACGCGTCATGGCGAGATCGTCGCGCAGCTGAAATCGCCGGTGATCGCCATCGGCCCCGCGCAGGTGACGCTGCCGCCGGGCAGCTTCCTGCAGGCGACGCAGGCCGGCGAAGACACGCTTGCCGCGCATGTCGTGGCGCTGCGCGGGAAAGGCCAAGCGCGTCGCCGACCTGTTCTGCGGCGTCGGCCCGTTCGCGCTGCGGCTGGCGCAGACCGCGCGCGTCGATGCCTACGACTCCGAGGCCGGCGCCATCGATGCGCTGCGCAAGGCCGCGCAGATGACGAAGGGCCTGAAGCCGGTCAAGGCCGAAGCGCGCGACCTGTTCCGCCGCCCGCTGCTGCCGCTGGAGCTGAACGAGTTCGACGCCGTCGTGTTCGACCCGCCGCGCCAGGGCGCGCTCGCGCAGACCGCAGCAGCTGGCGAAGAGCCGCGTGCCGCTGATCGTCGGCGTCTCATGCAACGTCGCGACCTTCGCGCGCGACGCGAAGATCCTGATCGAGGGCGGCTACAGGATCGGCCGCGTCACGCCGGTCGACCAGTTCCGCCACACGCCGCATGTGGAGCTGGTGGCGGAGTTCAGACGGTAGCGGCAGTCCTACCTGCCCCACCGCTCGCGCCAGAGCTGCTCGCCGATGGTGCAGGGAACGCGCGGCTCGCCGCGCGCCTGGGCCGGGATCACGCGGCCTCCGGCTGCAGCCCGGCGACCTCGAGGATCAGCTTGGTGCGGATCGCTTCCTTGAACTTGGCGCGTCTCCTTGATCGGGATGACGAACGAGCCCGCCCCGCCGATCACGCAGTCCTCGTAGTAGAGATCGAGCTTCTCGATATCCATCGTCGCATAGGACGCCTGTTTCACCATCACCGGCAAGCCGTTGATGGTAACGCCCTTCTCCAGCGCGGCGTCGCGCGCGATCAGCACCGGCTCGCCGTTGTTGTTGGGTCCGTCACCGGAAATGTCGATCACCCGCCGCAGCCCCTTGTAGGGGTTCTCGGAAAGCATCTGCATGCCGAAATTGATCGCGCCGGAAATCGAGGTGCGCGAGGCGCGCCGCAGCGGCGCCTTCATGATTTCGGCGGCGACCGCGTCCGCGGTCTCGGGCCCGTCGACGATCCGCCAGGGAATGATGATCTTCTGGTCGTGCGCCGCCGCCCATTCGAAGTAGGTGACGGCCACCTTGCCGTGCGGGCCGGTCTTCAGCGCTTTCAGGAAGTCGGCCGAGATGATCGCCTGCGCGTAGCCTTCGCGCTGGATCGCGAGTTCCTCGAGGTCCATCGAGTAGGACACATCGACCGCCAGCACGAGCTCGACGTCGACCTGGGCCTCGCCTGACTTTCTGGGCAAACCGCGAGACGTTCGGCGCCGCGACGCTTGCAACGTCGCCACCGACCAACGCTCCCGCGACCAGCGCGGCTCCGATCGAGACACACCAGCGCATAGCGGCCCTCCCGTCGTTTCGACGATGCTGCCACGCGCTTCAGGAGTCAGGAAAGCGCTAACATGCGCCACGCAGGTGCAGTCCTGCGGAAAAAGCACACATTATCGAGAGTTGGCGGTTCCGACTTCGGCGCAAGTTCAGTCGTTGACCGACATTCGTCGCAAATCCGCGAAGTTGAACTGCGAATCAATGCGTTCCTGGCCGCCGCTTCGACGGCGCTCCTCGAACTCATGCGCGCAACGCATTGCAGTCGACTCGGAACGCAGGCCAACGACCGCTCACGTGCACGCGCGGTTTACCAAGACTTCACTGAGTTGCGTCAAAACAGAACGCGCGAGTCCGCGACGCTTCGTTCGCTGATTCGACTGGAATGCGCCTCCCTGCCCCGCGTCCGCGCGAGAATGCCGATCCGGCAGCTCCAGCCTTGTTACGATCGGCCAACGGGTCAGAAGACCCAGGGGGTCAGTCTATGCTTGCCAAGCTTTCCATCCGCGCCAAGATCGTCGCGGTCGTCTCGCTCCTGCTGATTTCGCTCGCTGCCACCGGCTTGTTCGGCCTGATGCAGATGCGCTCGCAGAACGCCAATCTGGTCGACATCCAGACCAACTGGCTGCCGGGCGTTCGGACGCTCGGCGATCTGCGCGCCAGCGCCATCACCTATCGCATCGTCGTCCGCGACCTCCTCATCCTCACCGACCCGGAGGCGCGCGCCAGGACCGAGAAGACGCTCGAAACCGTCGGCCAGACGGTCGACAAGCTCCGCGTGGCCTACGAGCCCCTGATCACCTCGGATGAAGAGCGCCAGATCTACAGGGAGTTCACGCGAAAACTGGTCCTCCTACACCACCGAGGCGCGCGGCCTGATCGCAATGGCCGGCCGGGGCCAGACCGACGAGGCCCGCGACCTCAATGCAACCAAGGCCAATCCGATCGGATTGAAGGCGGACGCCGCCCTGCGCAAGGGCGTCGAACTGAACAACAAGGGTGCGGCCGACGCGGCCAACGAGGCACAGCGAGAGCTACAATCGCTCATTCTGGACCGTGCTTGGCGCGCTCGCAGCCCTGACCCTCACCGGCGTGCTGCATTGCGATCTATCTCGTGCGCGACGTCTCGCGCGGCATCGGCTCGATCATCGCGCCCGATGCGTGCGCTGAGCGACGGCGACCTCACGGCGGTCGTGCCGCACCAGGGCGAGAAGACCGAGATCGGCCAGATGGCCGACACGCTGCAGGTGTTCAAGGACGCCCTGATCGCCAAGAAGGCCGCCGACGAAGCCGCCGCAGCCGATGCCGAGGCCAAGATCCAGCGCGGCCAGCGCGTCGACGCCATCACCCGCGAGTTCGAGGCGATGGTCGGCGACATGGTCACCTCGCTCTCGTCGGCCTCGACCGAGCTCGAAGCCGCCGCCAACACCCTGACCGGCACCGCCGAAACCACCCAGCACCTGTCGGGCTCGGCCGCCTCCGCCTCGCGCGAGGTCTCCGACAACGTGCAGTCGGTGGCCGCGGCGTCCGAGGAGATCACCTCCTCGGTCAACGAGATCAGCCGTCAGGTGCAGGAATCGGCCCGGATCGCCCAGGGCGCGGTCGGCAGGCGCAGCAGACCGACGCCAGCATTGCCGAGCTGTCGCGGGCGGCGGGCCGCATCGGCGACGTGGTCAAGCTGATCACCGCGGTGGCCGAGCAGACCAACCTCCTGGCGCTGAACGCCACCATCGAGGCGGCGCGCGCCGGCGAAGCCGGCCGTGGTTTCGCCGTGGTCGCCTCCGAGGTGAAGGCGCTCGCCGCGCAAACGGCGAAGGCGACCGAAGAGATCAGCACCCAGATCGAGGGCATGCAGAGCGCGACCGAGACCTCGGTCACCGCCATCCGCGAGATCGGCAAGACCATCGGCTCGATCTCGGAGATCTCGGCGACGATCGCCGCGGCCGTCGAGGAACAGGGCGCCGCCACCAAGGAGATCGCCCGCAACATGCAGGAAGCGGCGCGGCTCTCGACCCAGGTCGCCTCCAACGTCACCGACGTCAACAAGGGCGCCGGCGAGACGGGCTCGGCCTCGACCCAGGTGCTGTCCTCGGCGCAGTCGCTGTCGAAGGAAAGCGGCCAGCTGCGGATCGAGGTCGACAAGTTCCTCACCGCGATGCGCGCGGCGTAAGCAGCGCACACCGCTAAGCTATCGATCGGCGGCTGAGCGATCAGCCGCCGTTTTCATTTGCGCCCCTTGCCGGCCAGCATCGGACGCTCTTCGGCAGCACGGCAGCGCGCTCGCGCGGCATGGATTTCGCATGTTCGAAAACACCGTGAGCGGATCGCAGCAGCGCAGTTGCGCGGCCTCAGCGACCAGTGGCTCGCGGACATGGGACTGACGCGCAGCGAGATTGAAGGCCGCGTTCGTTTTCGCGCGCGGCGCATTTCGCAGCGATCTCGTTGAACTATTGGAACCCGCGAACGACTAACGATTTTGGAGAAAAATGATGTCCCCTGAGCAGAAGAATTTGGTCAAGACCACGTGGGCGATGGTGGTGCCGATTGCCGACACCGCGGCCGGCCTGTTTTACGATCGCCTTTTCACCGTCGACGCAACGACGCGGCCGATGTTCGCCTCAACGAACATGGCCGAGCAGCGCAAGAAGCTGATGCAGGCGCTGGCGTTCGTCATCAACGGTCTCGACCAGACCGAAAAGCTGGTGCCGACGATCCAGACGCTCGGCCGCAACCACGTGCGCTACGGCGTCACCGACACGCACTACAATTCCGTCGGCTCCGCCCTGCTGTGGACGCTCGAACAGGGTCTGAAAGACGCCTGGACGCCTCCGGTGAAGGACGCATGGATCGCGGCCTACACCCTCGTCGCCGGCGTGATGAAGGACGCGGCAAAGGCCGAGATGAAGGCTACCGCCTAGCCAGCTTTAGCGTCGGCACTGCCGTGCGGCGCGCTTCGCGAAACGAAACGAGCCGCCGGCGGTTCTCGTCCCACAACACGAGCTTTACGCAGCGAAAGCTTTCGCGCAGCGTCAGCTTGCCGATATTGCCCAGCTCGGGATGATCGCGGAGCGCCCGCGGCAACCGATAGTATGGAATTCGGCTGCTGAGATGATGCACGTGGTGCATGCCGATGTTCGCGGTGAACCAGCGCAGCACAGCCGGCAGCTCATAGTATGAGCTGCCGTGCAGCGCGGCGTTCTGCACGCTCCACTCTGCGTCCTTGTCCCATGACGTGTCTTCGAACTGGTGCTGCACATAGAACAGCCAGACGCCGATCGATGCGGCCAGCAGCGTGATCGGAAGATGCACCAGCAGAAACTCGCCGAGCCCGATCAGCCAGATGAGCAGCGCGACGATCGCCGCAATGGCGAGGTTGGTCGCCATGACGCTGATCCATGGCCGCCAGCCCGCGCGCATCAGCCCGATCGGCAACCGGTGTTGCAACACGAACAGATAGGTCGGGCCGATCCCGAACATCACGATCGGATGCCGGTACACGCGATAGGCCAGCCTGCCCCAGGCCGTCCGTGCCCGATACTCGTTCACCGTCAGCGTGTCGATGTCGCCGACGCCCCGGCGGTCGAGATTGCCCGAGGTCGCGTGATGGGAGGCGTGCGTCTGCCGCCAGAAATCGTAAGGCGTCAGGGTCAGCACGCCGAGCACCCGGCCGACCCAGTCGTTCGCAACCCGCTGGCGGAAGAAGGCGCCATGCCCGCAATCATGCTGGATCATGAACAGCCGCAGCAGGAATCCTGCCGCCAGCACTGCGAGCGGCGGCGAAGCCCACCAGTATCCGAAGTGGATGGCGGCCCAGGAGACCGCCCAGAGCGCAACAAGCGGCACGAAGGTGATGACGAGCTCGACGATGCTGCGCGCATGACTTGGCTGGCGATAGGCGATCAACGCTTGCGACCAGCTCCGTACGTCATGCACGACGGATGGGCCGGCAGAAGTCCTGCGATTGTCCAAAGGGGTTTCCGTGGGTTTGAATTGCGGCGACGGTTCTCGCGCGGTCGCGACATCGTTGCGCCTGCGCCGGGGACTCTATTGGCTCGCGAGGCGATTTGACAGCGATTTGTGTCGGGTACCCGACATATCGCGCGATATTGGAACTGCGGCTTATCAGCCCACCTGACCCCTGTGCCGCAGGAAATGATCGGCGAGCACGCAGGCGACCATCGCCTCGCCGACCGGCACGGCGCGGATGCCGACGCACGGATCGTGCCGGCCCTTGGTCATGATCTCGGTGTTCGCGCCGCTGCGGTCGATGGTCTGGCGCGGCGTGAGGATCGATGACGTCGGCTTCACCGCAAAGCGCGCGACCACCGGCTGGCCGGTCGAGATGCCGCCGAGAATGCCGCCGGCATTGTTCGACAGGAACACCGGGCCCTCGTTGCCCATGCGCATCTCGTCGGCGTTCTCCTCGCCGGACTTCTCCGCAGCAGCGAACCCCGCGCCGATCTCGACGCCCTTCACCGCATTGATGCTCATCAGCGCCGACGCGAGATCGCCGTCGAGCTTGCCGTAGATCGGCGCGCCCAAGTCCCGCCGGCACGCCCTCGGCGACGATCTCGATCACCGCGCCGATCGACGAGCCGCTCTTGCGCACGCCGTCGAGATAGTCTTCCCAGAATTCCGCCGTGCGTCTTGTCGGGGCAGAAGAACGGATTGTTGCCGACCTCGCTCCAGTCCCAGCGCTCGCGGTCGATCTTGTGCGGCCCCATCTGCACCAGCGCGCCGCGCACGGTCATGCCGGGCACGATCTTGCGCGCGATCGCGCCGGCCGCAACCCGCATCGCCGTCTCGCGCGCCGACGAGCGGCCGCCGCCGCGATAATCGCGCAGGCCGTACTTCGCGTCGTAGGTGAAGTCGGCGTGACCGGGACGAAACTTGTCCTTGATGTCGGAATAGTCCTTCGAGCGCTGGTCGGTGTTCTCGATCAGCAGCGCGATCGGCGTGCCGGTCGTCACCTGCACACCCGTGTCCGGATGCTCCATCACGCCCGACAGGATCTTCACCTGATCCGGCTCCTGCCGCTGGGTGGTGAAGCGCGACTGGCCGGGCCTGCGGCGATCGAGGTCGCGCTGGATGTCGTCCGCCGTCAGCGGAATCTGCGGCGGGCAGCCGTCGACCACGCAGCCGATCGCAACCCCGTGGCTTTCGCCAAAGGTCGTGACGCGGAACATGTGGCCGAAGGTGTTGAACGACATCGCCTTGTCCTGCTCGCGGCTGTGGTAGCCCGCGCCGCGGAAGGGGTCAATTCACGGCCTGCGGCGTGCTTAACCGTATTTGCTCAACGCGCCATCGGCGAACACGTAGACGACGCCCTGCTCGACCTGCGGCCTCGATCGCATCGGCAGTGCGTCGCCACGCCGGTCGCGACCATCAGCGCGCGCATGGTGCCGCCATGGGCGACGGCGACCGTGTCGCGACGTCAGCTCATCGAGCCAGGCGCGCATGCGCGTCGTGACCTCGGCATAGGTCTCGCCCTTCGGCGCGGTGACATTCCAGCGGTCCTTGCGCCGGGCCGCGAACGTCGCCGGATCGTGCGCCTGCATCTCCGGCACGGTCATGCCCTTCCCAGTCGCCCCAGCCGATCTCGCGCAGCCGGTGCTCGACCGCATAGCCATCGGCCGGCAGGCCGAGCGCGCCGCGCAGCAGATCCATGGTCGATGCGCGCGCGGCTGAGCGGGCTCGAGACATAACCGAAGTGATGCGGCTCGCGCGCATCGCGCGCGATCAGGTCGCGCAGGATCTCGCCCGCGGCAGCCGCCTGCTCGCGGCCGCGCTCGTTCAGCGGAATGTCGCGGCTGCCCTGGAAGCGCCCTTCGGCGTTCCAGGCGGTCTCGCCGTGGCGGATGTAGTAGATGACGGGCGAAGGCATGCGGATGCGCGGCGTTGCCCGCGAGCTGCCTCAATCATTCCTTCGAATTCGCCAGCGTCATGTCCGGCGCGTCGGGGCGCTTCATGCCGACGACGTGATAGCCGGAGTCGACGTGATGCACCTCGCCGGTGACGCCGCGCGACAGGTCGGACAACAGATAAACGCCGCTGTCGCCGACCTCCTCGATCGAGACGTTGCGCTTCAGCGGCGCGTTGTACTCGTTCCACTTCAGGATGTAGCGGAAGTCGCCGATGCCGGACGCCGCCAGCGTCTTGATCGGCCCGGCCGAGATCGCGTTGACGCGGATGTTCTTCTCGCCGAGGTCGGCGGCGAGATAGCGCACGCTCGCCTCCAGCGCCGCCTTCGCCACGCCCATCACGTTGTAATGCGGCATCCACTTCTCGGCGCCGTAGTAGGTCAGCGTCAGGATCGAGCCGCCGTTCGGCATCAGCTTCTCGGCGCGCTGGATCACCGCCGTCAGCGAGTAGCAGGAGATCAGCATCGTCTTCGAGAAGTTGTCCTGCGTGGTCTCGACGTAGCGGCCGTCGAGCTGGTCCTTGTCGGAGAACGCGATCGCATGCACGACGAAATCGATCGTGCCCCAGGCCTTGCGCGCCTCCTCGAACACCGCGTCGAGCGTCGCCGGCTCGGTCACGTCGCAATGGCCGAGCACGATACCGCCGAGTTCCTTGGCAAGCGGCTCGACGCGCTTCTTCAGCGCATCGCCCTGATAGGACAGGCCGACGGTCGCGCCCTGCGCCTGGCACGCCTTCGCGATGCCCCAGGCAATCGAACGGTTGTTGGCGACACCCAGAATGATGCCGCGCTTGCCCTTCATCAGCCCCGCATTGTCCGCCATTACGAACCTCTTTCGAACCCGGACCCGGCTCAGCCCAACCCGATCCGGCATCGATACGCGACAGGTGGGGTGTAATGGCACACACCCCCAAGGCCTTCAAGCTGCGCAACGAACACAAGAATTAACCGGTGGAAACAAAGGAATAGCAGCACACTCAAGGTGTTAGTAAGATCGGAACCGCGTTCCCACAAATCCTGAGTCTGGACCGTCATGATCGCCTTCCGCCCAAGCGTCGAAGCCATGATTCCCGCGCTCGCGCCGCTACGCGCGGGCGCTGACCCGCGACGCCGACATCGCCGACGACCTGGTGCAGGACACGCTGGTGCGCGCGCTTGCGCTCCGAGAAGGCTGTTTCACGGCGGCGACATCCGCAGCTGGCTCTACACCATCCTGACCAATCTCAACCGCAACCGCCGCCGCTCGCTGGCGCGTCGTCCGTCGATCTCGCCGCTGAACGAGGACGACGAGCCCGGCGCCAACGGCACCGAGGCGGAAGGCCGCGACATCGAGCGCGCGCTGTTCGGCCTCGTCGAGGAGCAGCGCTCGGCGCTGCTGCTGGTGATGCTGGAGGGCCTGACCTACCGCGAGGTGGCGGAGATCCAGGGCGTGCCGATCGGCACGGTGATGTCGCGCCTTGGCGCGGGCGCGGGCGCACATCAAGGCTTCGATCGACGGCGAGAAAGTAACGTTGCGGCGGGTGAAATAACTCTCTTGGCGAAGTGCGGCTAACAAGACCCAAAGTTTCAAGAACAAGAACTGGACGACGACGATGACCGAACCGAACATGCCAGTCACCGAAGACGAGCTGCATGCGTTGGTCGACAACGAGCTGCCGGCCGACCGCCGCGCCGCTGTCGAAAACTGGCTCGAGACCCATCCGGACGATGCCGCCCGCGTCGCGGCCTGGCGCGCGATCGGCGACGCGATGCATGCGCGCTACGATGCGGTGGCCGACGAGGCGATCCCGAAGCGGCTCGAACTCGACCAGCTGGCGCGGCCGGCCACGCAGCTGGATGATCGGCGTCGCCGCCGCCGTGCTGCTCGCCTTTGCTGCCGGCGGCGGCGTCGGCTGGTTCGCGCACGAGGCGTCGCCGCGGTCGCACCGCGCCCGATCCGGTCAACGCCATGCGCGAGGAAGCCTTTGCCGCACACCGGCTGTACATCGGCGAGGTGCGTCACCCGATCGAGGTGCGCGCCGAGGAAAACCATCTGCTGCCGTGGCTGTCGCGCCGCATCGGCACGACGCTGCGCGCGCCGGACCTGTCGAAGTTCGACCTGAAGCTGCTCGGCGGCCGGCTGCTGCCGGGCATCGGCGCGCCGGCAGCGCTGCTGATGTACGAGAACGCGGCCGGCGAACGCGTGACGCTGTACTCGACGCCGCTGAAGGCGCAGCGGACCTCGTTCCGCTACCAGGAGGCCGACAAGTTCGCCTCGATCCACTGGGTGGCGGAAAACTACGGCTGGGTGGTCTCGGGCCCCGCCGGCGACAAGCCGCGGCTGAAGGGCATCGCCATGGCCGCGATCGAACAGAGCGAGCGACGGTAGCTGTCGGACGTAACACTATCCGTGATTGTGTAACCGTGGCGCAAAGCACCATATTGGCTCCGTAAACCACGGAGCCTCCATGAGCGCAGCCTGCGGCCACAACCACACCTTCGACGGCGTCTCCGACGACTACAAGCGGCGGCTGTGGCTCGTCATCGCCATCAACGCGGCGATGTTCGCGACCGAGATGATCGCCGGCGCCGTTCGCCGGCTCGGTTGCGATGTGGGCCGACGCGCTCGACTTCCTTGCCGATGCTGCGACCTACGGCCTGTCGCTGGCCGTGATCGGCATGGCCGTCGCGGTGCGCGCCCGCGTCGCGCTGCTCAAGGGCATCAGCCTGACAGTGATGGGCCTGTGGGTGTTCGGCGCGACCGTCTGGCAGGTGTTCGTCACCGGCGTGCCGCGCGCCGAGATCATGGGCGCGATCGGCTTTCTCGCGCTTCTGGCGAACCTCGCCAGCGTGCTGATCCTGATGCGCTACAAGGACGGCGACGCCAACGTGCGCTCGGTCTGGCTCTGCTCGCGCAACGACGCGATCGGCAATGTGGCGGTGATGCTGGCGGCAGCCGGCGTCTGGGGCACGGCGACGAAGTGGCCGGACCTGATCGTCGCAGGCTTCATGGCCGCGCTGTTCCTGTCGTCCTCGGTGCAGATCGTCCGGCAGGCGATCGCCGAGTTGAAGGCGGCGAAGGCGTGGCGTTGCAACCCATGCGCATGAAGATGCATGCTGCGATCACGATCACGCGCAGCACTCGCACCGGGAGGCTGGCGCCACCTCAAGCAGATGAGGCGAAGATGCTGACAGCCGACATGAAGCGCATCGTCAGAGAACAGCCGCTCGGCTATGTCGCGACGGCTGCTGCGGACGGCACGCCGAACGTGTCGCCGAAGGGCACCTTCTTCGTCGTCGACGATGCGACGATCGCCTTCGCCGAAATCCGTTCGCCGGCAACGGTCCGCAACCTCAAGGCCAACCCGCGCATCGAGGTCAACTTCATCGACCCGTTCGTGCGCAAGGGCTATCGTTTCGCCGGCACGCGCGAAGATCATCGACGCGCGGCGAAGGCAACTTCGACGAGCTGTTGAAGCTGTCCGGCTCGTCGCTCGCGCCGCGCGTACGCGCCATCGTCCTCATCAGCGTGGCGAAGGCGCTGCCGCTGGTGTCGCCGGCCTACGACGACGGCACGGCGACGGAGGACAATATCCGCCGTTCATGGACGACGCGCTTCCGCAAGCTGCAGCCGGGCGAGAAGTTCGAGGAGTGACGGCAAGAGCCGTCACATCCCGCTTCGCGGATTGTACGGCTTGGTCTCGCGCCAGCGCTGCATCAGCGCCTCGAGCTCGGCGTCGTTGCCGTCGGGCAGCACGATGCGCACGGTGACGAACAGGTCGCCCGGCTCCTTGCCCTTCACCGGCATGCCCTTGCCGCGCAGGCGAAACGTGCGGCCGCTGGAGGTGTTCTTCGGGATCGACAGCTCGACCGCGCCGTCGAGCGTCGGCACGCGCACCTTGGCGCCGAGCACCGCCTCGTACAGCGTGACCGGAATGTCGGCGCGCAGGTCGTTGCCGTCGACCTTGAACACCGGATGCTGCGCGATGATCACCGTGATCAGCGCGTCGCCCGGGCGATGGCCGGCGACCTCCTGCCCCTGCCCGCGCAGGCGGATGGTCTGCCCGCTGGTGACGCCGGCCGGAATCTTGACGTTGAGCTCCTTGCCGGTCGGCAGCCGCACGCGCTTCTCGGCGCCGTGCACGGCCTCCTCCAGCGTGACGCCGAGCGACGCGTTGAGGTCGAGCTCCGGCATCGCCGACGGGCCCGGCTCGTATTCGAACGTCTCGGCGCCGCCGCGCGCCGCGCGCCGGCGCCGCCGAACATGCTGGACAGAATGTCGTCGAACGCGCCGCCGCCGAAGCCGCCGCCCTGCGGTCCGGCGCCGCCGGAGCGGAAGGTGAAGGTCTCGAAACCGTCGCGCGAGGTGCGCGAAAAGCCGCCCGGCCGCCGCGCCGCCGCCCGGAAAGCCCTGGAAGCGCGGCTTGCCCTCGGCGTCGATCTCGCCGCGGTCGAACTGCTTGCGCTTGTCCTCGTCGCCGACGATCTCGTTGGCGGAGTTCACTTCGGCAAAGCGCGCGGCCGCCTTCGGATCGTCCTTGTTGGCGTCCGGATGATGCTTCTTGGCAAGCTTGCGGAACGCGCTCTTGATCTCGGCCGCGCTCGCGCCCTTCTTGACCCCCAGCACGTCATAGGGGTTGCGCATTGCTCAACTCTCCTTGCGGGAAGTCCCCAGTAAGCCGCCCGCCGTCGCCGACGATGGCTTTCAGGTCATGTGGGAATGGCGTGGCATTTTTGCAACGGGGTTTGCGACCCGCCGGCCGGCAAGCTTACCGTCAGGCCTTCCGCCAGGGCTTCAGGCTGCGCACTTCCCAGCCCTTGTTGAACTTGCAGGCTTCGCCCTGCAGCCAGGTCTCGGCCTTGTCCTTGACGTAGCTGGCGAGGAAATCGCGGCAGGTGATGCCGTTCGTCGAATAGGCGCTGGTCAGCGGCGTCACCGCGCCGCGCGCGCCGGTGTGCGGGTTTTCCCAAGGGTGGCTGGTGTCCTTGCCGCCCCGCGCGAGCGCCTCGGTCGCTGCCGCCCGGGCATAGGCGAGATCGGCCTCCGAGGGCGACAGCGCCGCGTTGACGCTCGCATGGGCCTGCGGCCACGCTGCGGCGGGATCGAGGCGGTGGTCTCCGGCTCGGCTTGCCGCCGCCGAACATCGAGCCCAATTGATAGGAGCAGCCGCCGAGCGACGGGGCGGCCAGCGATCAGCAGGGCCGCGGCGCAGAAGCGCCTTGCGAACGCCGATAGGCGTCCGCTCCCCCTTCCCCTATAAGGAGGGCGCGGCACTGGCTGAAAGACTCGCGGACGCAACCCGGGCACTCCACGCGCATGACCGATACAACCATCAACAAGACCCCAAACTCGTTAACGTCCGGTGATTTTACCGCCGCCGAGGAGCCGTTCGCGCTGTTTTCGGAATGGCTTAACGAGGCGTTCAAGTCGGAGCCGGCCGACGGCAACGCCATGACGCTGGCGACCGTCGACAAGGACGGCCTGCCCGACGCCCGCATGGTGCTGCTGAAGGGCGTCGATCACGGCGGCTTCGTGTTCTATTCGCACATCGACAGCGCCAAGGGCCGCGAGCTGGCGGCGAACCCGAAGGCGGCGCTGGTGTTTCACTGGAAGTCGCTGCGCCGGCAGGTGCGCATCCGCGGCACGGTCGAGACCGGTGACGGCCGCCGAGGCCGACGCCTACTTCGCCACCCGGCCGAAGCAGGCGCAGCTCGGCGCCTGGGCCAGCAAGCAGTCGCAGCCGCTGGAGAGCCGCTTCGCCTTCGAGCAGCAGATCGCCAAATACGCCGCCAAGCACATGATCGGCGAGGTGCCGCGCCCGCCCGGCTGGAGCGGCTGGCGCGTGGTGCCGATCGCGTTCGAGTTCTGGCACGACCGGCCGTACCGCCTGCACGACCGCATCGTCTTCACCCGCGCGACGCCGAAGGACGCGTGGACGAAGACGCGGCTGTATCCGTGAGCAATGGCAGCCAACCCGCACTCCAACCATCCGCGCCGGACGCTGCTGCTGACCGGCGCCAGCCGCGGCATCGGCCATGCGACGGTGATCCGCTTTTCCTCCGCCGGCTGGCGCGTCATCACCTGCTCGCGGCATCCGTTTCCCGAGGAGTGTCCGTGGGACGCGGGCCCGGAAGACCACATCCAGGTCGACCTCGCCGACCACGACGACACCGAACGCGCCATCAAGGAAATCCGCTCGCGGCTGACCGACGGACAGCTGCATGCGCTGGTCAACAACGCGGCGATCTCGCCGAAGGCCGACGGCGGCGCCCGCATGGGCACGATCGAGACCGACGTCGACACCTGGACGCATGTGTTCAACGTCAATTTCTTCGCGCCGATCACGCTGGCGCGCGGCCTGATGGAGGAACTGAAGGCGGCAAAGGGCTCGGTGGTGAACGTCACCTCGATCGCCGGCTCCCGCGTGCATCCGTTCGCGGGCGCGGCCTACGCCACCTCGAAGGCGGCGCTCGCGGCACTGACCCGCGAAATGGCCTCGGACTTCGGCCGCCACGGCGTGCGGGTCAACGCGATCGCGCCGGGCGAGATCGACACGGCGATCCTCTCGCCCGGCACCGAAGAGCAGATCGTGCCGCACATCCCGCTCGGCCGCCTCGGCACGCCGGACGAGGTCGCCCGCGTGATCTACGCGCTCACCGCCGAGACGAGCTCCTACGTGAACGGCGCCGAGATCCACATCAACGGCGGCCAGCACGTGTAGCGGCGGCCGTCAGCCGACCATCCGCTCGCGGCCGGCCCAGAAACTCGCCTTCAGCGCCTTCTTGTCGACCTTGCCGACGCCGGTCATCGGCAGCTCGGTGACGAACTTCACGTGCTTGGGCGCGTGGGTCGAGCCCTTGCGCTGCTTCACGAGCTCGATCAGCGCTTCGGCGCTCGGCTGCGCGCCCGGCCGCGCCACCACCACCGCGGTGACCGCCTCGCCCCACTTCTCGTCCGGCACGCCGACCACGGCGACCATCGCCACATCGGCGTGGGTCGAAAGCACGTCCTCGATCTCGCGCGGGAACACGTTGAAGCCGCCGGTGACGATCATGTCCTTCTTGCGGTCGAGGATGAACATGTAGCCGCGATCGTCGGCGCGCGCGATGTCGCCGGTGTGCAGCCAGCCGCTCTTCAGCGTCTCGGCGGTCTGCTCCGGGCGCTTCCAGTATTCCGCCATCACATGCGGCGCGCGCACGCAGATTTCACCGGCCTCGCCGGTCGCCACTGTCCTGATCGTTGTCGTCGAGAATCTTCACGTCGCACGCGGCGACCGGGAAGCCGCACGACAGGAACAGTTCCGGCTGTTGCGGATCGTGATCGGCCTTGCGCAGCACCGACGACCGGATAGCACTCGGTCTGACCGTAGAGCTGCGAGAACACCGGGCCGATCCGCTCGATGCCTTCGACCAGCCGGCTCGGCGACATCGGCGATGCGCCGTAGAGCAGCAGTTCGAGCGAAGACAGATCCGTCTTCGGCAGCGACGGATGATCGAGCAGCACGTAGATCATCGTCGGCACCAGCAGCGTGAAGTTGATGCGCTCGCGCTCGATCGTCTTCAGCATCGCTTCCGGATCGAAGCCCTTCAGCATGTGCACGGTGCCGCCGCGCATCAGCGTCGGCAGCACCTTCGTGCCGCGACGTGGCTGATCGGCGCCACCGCCAGATAGCTCGGCGTGTCGGGCAGCTCGAAATCCGCAAGCACCGCCTCGGCGAAGCCGGCGAGCTGCCGGTGATAGCGCAGCGCGCCCTTCGATTTTCCGGTCGTGCCGCCGGTGTAGTTCAGCGCCGCACATCGTCGGGATCGGCCAGATCGCGCGGCGTCACGCTGCCCGCGGCCTCCAGCGCGGCCAGCAGATCGACGCCATAGTCGGCGCGGCCGAGGGTAAAAACCGTGCGCAGGGTCTTTGCGCGGGCGGCGAGTTCGCCGCCGCGCTGCCTGAAGGTGTCTGCATCGACGATCAGAATTTCCGCTTCCGAATCCTCGATCTGATCGACCTGATCGGCGAGCGATCCGAGCGGATGCAGCGAGGTGACCGCAAGCCGCGAGACCTGCGCTGCGGTGCTGGCGCACCACGCGTCGGCGCGGTTTGCGGTGAGCAGAGCCACGCGCGTTCCAGGCGCCAGGCTTTGCCGCAAGAAGCACCTTCTGGATGCCGCCCGATCAGTTCGAGCGCGCCGCGATAGCTGATCGACCCGCCGGGCCAGCTGAACGCGTTCCGCGACGGATAACGCGCCAGCGCGCGCAACTGTCTGCCAGCCGGTCGCCTGCGCGCGTAAAGATCTACGCCATGCGATCCTCCCGTCGAATCTTGTTCCGCCGATCTTGCGCCGGCGGATGTCATGTGACAGACTTGGCTCGGCACTAACACGGCAGCGGTCGCACGCAACGCGCGCGCAACTCATCGAGGGGCAGATACTTGAGCGCGGCGGATCAGTTTGCCGATATCCGAAGCCGCCTGCGGCTGCCGCTCATTGCTGCGCCGATGTTCCTGGTGTCGGGTGTCGATCTCGTGGTTGCAGCATGCCGCAACGGCGTGATCGGCTCGTTTCCGACCGCCAACTGCCGCAGCAGCGCGCGAGCTCGACGACTGGCTGCGCGCCATCGCCACGCGACTGAACGAGCGATCAGACAGAAGCGGCGTTGCGCCTGCTCCCATGTGCGCCAACCTGATCGTCCATCGATCGAACACGCGGCTGGCGGACGATCTCGCGACATTGCTGCGTCACGCGCCACAGATCGTCATCACCAGCGTCGGGTCACCGGCGCCGGTGCTGCAGACCGCTGCACGACGCCGGCGCGCTCGTGCTGGCCGATGTCGCGAGCATCCGCCACGCCGAGCGCGCCGTCGAAGCCGGCGCCGACGGACTGGTGCTGCTCACGGCCGGCGCGGGCGGCCAGACCGGCTGGCTCAATCCGTTCGTGTTCGTTCGCGCCGTGCGGCAGTTCTTTCACGGGCCGATCGTGCTCGCCGGCGGAATCAGCGACGGCCACGCGCTGCGCGCGGCCGAGGCGCTCGGCTGCGACCTTGCCTATATGGGCACCAAGTTCATCGCCACGCGCGAGAGCATGGCCGATCCCCGCTACAAGGACATGCTGGTCGCAAGCACCGCCGACGACGTGCTGCTGACGCGCGCCTTCACCGGCTTGCAGACCAACATGCTGCGCCGTCGATCGTCGCCGCGGGGCTCGACCCGGATGACCTGCCGGAGCGCGGCGCCATCGACATCGCCAGGGACATCGACGTCGGAGCGCGCGACGCCCGGCCGAAACGCTGGCGCGACATCTGGAGCGCGGGACACTCGACGTCAGGCGTCCGCGACGTGCTGTCGGTCGCCGAACTGGTCGAGCAGACGATCGCGGAGTATCGCAGCGCGTGAACCAGCGCTCGAGGACGTCGCTTCGCGCCGCTCACAACCACTTCTTCCACCTGAAGAACACGTACGGCAGCGCGCCGGCGAGCATCATCAGCCCGATCGCCAGCGGATAGCCGAGGTGCCATTCGAGTTCCGGCATGGTCTTGAAGTTCATGCCGTAGATCGAGGCGATCAGGGTCGGCGGCATCAAGCACCACCGCCATCACCGAGAACAGCTTGATGATGTTGTTCTGCTCGAGGTTGACCACGCCGAGCATGGCGTCGAGCACGAAGGTGATCTTGTTCGACAGGTAGGAGGCGTGGTCGGTCAGCGAGACCACGTCGCGCTGCATGGTCTTCAGCTGCTCGCGCATGTCCTTCGACCATTTGACGCCCTCGACCTCGGCGGCGACGAAGGTGACCAGCCGGCCGATCGAGACCAGGCTTTCGCGGACCTTCGAGGTCAGGTCGCCCTTGCGGCCGATGCTGATCAGGATGTTGGAATACTGCTTCGCCTGGCCGGAGCGCGAGCTCCTCCGGCTCGAAGATCGCGCGGCTGACGTTGTCGATCTCGGCGCCGGCGCGCTCGAGAATGTCGGCGCAGCGGTCGATCACCGCGTCGAGCAGTTCCATCAGCACCATCTCGCCGTTGATGCCGGGCGCGCAGTAGCGCGCGAGCTTGCTCTCGATCAGCGCGAACGGCCTTGGATGATCGTAGCGCACGGTGACGAGGCGGTGGCCGGAGAGGATGAAGGTCACCGGCGTGTGTGCGCGGCGTCTCGGTGTCGGCGGCGCACATCAGGGTCGCGGTCATGTAGCGCGCGCCGCGCTCGACATAGAGGCGCGAGGAAATCTCGATCTCCTGCATCTCCTCCCGGGTCGGGATTTCGATGCCGACCAGCTTCTCGACGAGCTTGTCCTCCGGCTGCTGCGGATTGACGAGGTCGATCCAGACCGCGTCCTTGCGGCAGCGGCGCGCCTTCGGTCAGCTCGATCGTCTTCAGCGAGTTGTTGGCGGGGACGAAAACCGAGAGCATGGGCGGGACCTCCGCTTGCGCTTGAGAGACTGGACGGAACAGCGCAGGCGAAAGCAGGGCGCGTCGCACGTAGCCAAATCCGTGCCTTGCAGCGCGGATTCGGGCAAGCGCGGATGCGGTCGGGGCGGCCGCCTTTGCCACATTTTCGCCATCGCCCAGTCCTGCGCCAGGCCTGCCGTTCCAGGGCCCTGTGGAGAGCGTGGTTAACGGCGGCTTAAATGTTCAGCCCTAGACTGAAATTGTGAAGCATAAATGCCACAGCCCTCATGCTGCGAGGCGGCAGTGCCGCCGAGAAGCTGGAAAAAGGGCATTTATCTGAGATAATTACGCTCAATCGGAATCGGGCAGCGACGGCTGCCGGCCTTTGGGCGTGGGACACCCGAAGGACAGTTGAGGGGTAAATCGAATGTCGTCCTCTACGTTCTTCGCTCGTCGCCCGTTTGGCGGTGGTTGCGGCTGCGCTCATGCTGGCCGCCTGCCAGACCACGACCTACGAGACGGCGTCCGACACCAATCTGAAGCCGCGCGACAAGGAGCTGCTCGCCAAGGCGCGCTACGCGAAGGCCGAAATCCCGCAGCCGTATCGCCGCGCGATCGTCAGCTATCACCGCAAGGAAACGCCGGGAACGATCGTCATCGATTCCGACAACCACTACCTCTATCTCGTGCAGAACGACGGCAAGGCGCTGCGCTACGGCGTGACCGTCGGCGAGGAAGCGCTCGCCTTCTCCGGCATCGCCAAGGTCGGCAACATGCAGGAATGGCCGCGCTGGATTCCCACCGCCGACATTCACAAGCGCATCGAAGGCCTGCCGAAGCAGGTCGACGGCGGCCCGGACAATCCGCTCGGCGCCCGCGCGCTCTATCTGCACCAGGGCGGCAAGGACACGCTGTTCCGCATCCACGGCACCAATCAGCCGGAATACATCGGCGAGTCGATTTCCTCGGGCTGCATCCGCATGACCAACGAGGACGTCGATCGACCTCTACAACCGCGTGAAGATCGGCACCATCGTCGTCGTGCTCGACCGCAAGGCCGGCAACTCTCCGGTCAATCCGCGCGTCGCGCTGCAGGGCCCGGGCGGCTCGACGTTCTGAGCCGAACGCGACATCGAGTTAGCGAAAGGCGCCGGGCTTCCGGCGCCTTTTTTGTTGGCCGCGCTTCTTCTGCCGGTCTGCCGGCGGCGTGCGGCGCGCCCTTCGGCTGGCTCGCTTGCCGCAGCCTTCTCCGCCGCCTCGCGCTTGGCCTTCTCCTCCGCGGTCTCGCGCGGCGGCGCATCCTCGGGCCGCACGGCCGGCAACAGCGGCGCGATCTTCGGCATCGGATCCCACACATCCCACTGGCAGATGCGATAGCCCGAGCGCCGCTCGGCGAGATCGAGATGCACGTGATCCTCGTGGTACCAGTCCGAGCCCGGACCGAGCACCGTCGTGAAGCGCGCGCACACCGAGGCGAGGAACTTCTCGCGCAGTTCGCGCGCGACCGCGCGGTCGGTGAACGACACGAACTGGCCGTTCGCAAACTTGACGCCGCGCACGTCGAGCGCATTGGCGCGGCCATGCTCGGACATGCGCGCGCCGGCGACGCGGTTGCGGCCGCGGCAGTCGAATGAGTTGAAGTTGTCGAGCTCGCTGACCGACGGTGCCCGCCTCCCTGGCGATCGCCGCGACGTCGCTCGCGCACCCATTCGGCGACCGCCGTCGCCATCGGGCAGCGCAGCGTCGCCGCGGGCTTCAGCGGCACGCGGCTCTTGTCCGGCAGCACCACCGCCTCCAGCCGCACGATGTCGTCGCCGCCGCAGGCGCCGGGACCGGTGATCGGCGGCAGCGTCGGCGCGATCGCGATATCCTCGGTCAGCGCCAGCCGGCAGGCGGACGGCTGCGGCGCGGGCTTCTCGGCGCCTTCTCTTCCGCCTCGCTTGTCGGCCGCCGGCTCGACCTTGGGCGCCTCGGCCGGCCGCGGCTTGGGCAGCGGCACGCGCGACGCCGCGGGTGCGGCGTTCGCGCAGGCGATCAGCAATCGCGCCGGCCAGCAGGCCGCAGCCAGGCCGCGAAATCCGTTCAAGTTGGATCACTCCTGATCCTGAGACACGCTCAAAATTGCCGGACGCGCCATTGCCTGCGGCAATTGCATCCATCGCATGATTGGCCTTTATTCCAAAGACGGAACCCAAAACCGGTTTGCGCCGTATTTGGGCCACGCTAAATAGGGGCCTGAACAGCCGGCGCTTTTCTGACAGCCGGAGAGGATTGTCGAGGGAGGACACGTATGCGTGGGCTGATGCAGGACTGGCCGCTGCTGTGCAATCGGATGATCGATCACGCAGCCGCCATTCACGGCGAGCGGGAGGTGGTCACGCGGTCGGTCGAGGGGCCGATCCACCGCACCAACTACGGACAGATCCGCGCCCGCGCGCTGAAGGTCGCGCAGCGGCTGGAGCGCGACGGTCATCAAGCTCGGCGACCGCGTCGCGACGCTCGGCTGGAACACCTGGCGGCACCTGGAATCCTGGTACGGCATCATGGGCATCGGCGCCATCTGCCACACCGTGAACCCGCGCCTGTTCCCCGACCAGATCGCCTGGATCATCAACCACGCCGAGGACCGCGTGGTGATGATCGACCTGACCTTCGTGCCGCTGCTGGAAGCGATCGCGGCGAAGCTGCCGACGGTCGAGCGCTACGTCATCTACACCGACAAGGCGCACATGCCGGAGACGAAGCTGAAGAACGCCGTCGCCTACGAGGAATGGATCGGCACGGTCGACGGCGACTTCGCCTGGAAGATGTTCGACGAGAACACCGCGGCCGCCATGTGCTACACCTCCGGCACCACCGGCGATCCGAAGGGCGTGCTCTACTCGCACCGCTCCAACGTGCTGCACGCGCTGATGGCCAACAACGGCGACGCGCTCGGCACCAAGTCGAAGGACACGATGCTGCCCGTGGTGCCGCTGTTCCACGCCAACAGCTGGGGCATCGCCTTCTCCGCGCCCTCGATGGGCACCAAGCTGGTGCTGCCCGGCGCCAAGCTCGACGGCGCCTCGGTGTACGAACTGCTCTCCACCGAAAAGGTCACCTACACCGCCGGCGTGCCGACCGTGTGGCTGATGCTGCTGCAATACATGGAGGCCAACAAGCTGTCGCCTGCCGGACCTCAAGGTCGTGGTGTGCGGCGGCTCGGCGATGCCGCGCTCGATGATCAAGGCGTTCGACGACATGGGCGTCGAGGTCCGTCACGCCTGGGGCATGACGGAGATGTCGCCGCTCGGCACCGTCGGCGTGCTGCAGTCGCAGTACGCGGAGCTCAAGGGCGACGCGAAGCTCGACGTGCATGGCCATGCAGGGCTTCCCGCCGTTCATGGTCGAGATGAAGATCACCGACGACAGCGACAAGGACCTGCCGTGGGACGGCACGACCTTCGGACGGCTGAAGGTGCGCGGGCCGGCGGTTTCGGGCGCCTACTACCGCGTGAAGGACAACATCCTCGACGAGAACGGCTTCTTCGACACCGGCGACGTCGCCACCATCGACAAGTACGGCTACCTGCGCATCACCGACCGCTCGAAGGACGTGATCAAGTCCGGCGGCGAATGGATTTCGTCGATCGACCTCGAGAACCTGGCCGTCGGCCATCCGAAGGTGGCGGAGGCCGCCGTGATCGGCGTCGCACATCCGAAGTGGGACGAGCGGCCGCTGCTGATCGTGCAGCTCAAGCAGGGACAGAGCGCGACGCGCGAAGAGATCCTGAAATTCATGGAAGGCAAGATCGCCAAGTGGTGGATGCCCGACGACGTGCAGTTCGTCGACGAAATCCCCCACACCGCGACCGGCAAGATCAAGAAGACCGACCTGCGGGTGAAGTTCAAGGACTACGCGCTGCCGACCGCGGCGGCGTGAGGCACTGAGCCGCAGACGCCATCGCGCGCTCATGCGCGGGCATGGCCGGTTGAGGACGGCATGCCCGGCCATGGCGGCGCGGGTTCCTCTGCCTTGTATTCTCCTTGAACCCGTGTTTCACACGGGCCGACCAAGGCGACAGCTCCAGAAGGCCAGTCAGCGAGATGGCGCGCAGGTTTTCCGCGGCGTATCAATCGGAGCCGTTTTCCGCGCTCGCCACCTGGGCGCGGCGGCTGGCCCTGTTCGCGCTGGTCGCCGCGATCGTCTCGATCATCGTCATCCGCGGCGGCTTTCTCGACTTCAAGCCGGCGGTCGCGACCTTTTTCGGCGCGCTGGGGATCGCCGGCCTGTCGATCCTGGTCTCGCTCGCGGCATTTGCGGCGATCTGGCAGAACGGCTCGCGCGGCATGGGCCGCATCCTGGTCGCGCTGCTGCTCGACATCGCGATCCTCGCCTACCCGGCCTACCTCGCCTTCCAGTACCGGAAGCTGCCGCCGATCTACGACATCACCACCGATCCGATCGACCCGCCGCGGTTCGAGGCGCTGGCGCGGCTGCGGGTCGGCGACGGCGCCAACCCTGCGGTCTATGCCGGCCTCTATTCGGCCGAGCAGCAGCGCATCGCCTACCCGGATGTCGAGCCCGCGACCGTCGAAGTGACGCCGCAGAAGGCCTACGACACCGCGCTCGACCTGATCAAGAAGCGGAAGTGGCGCATCGTCGACGAGCGGCCGCCGGCGCCGCCGCGCCGCGAGGGCGGATCGAGGCGATCGCCCGCACGCCGATCATGGGCTTTCAGCGAGGACATCTCGGTGCGCATCCTGCCCGACGGCCCCGGCGCGCGCGTCGACATGCGCTCGTCGTCGCGCTACTTCAACCACGATCTCGGCAGCAACGCCGCGCGCATCGCCAAGCTGGTCGAGGACATCAACGAGCTGACCGACAACGCCAAGCCGGTGCAGAAGAAGCAGCCGACGCCCGCCAAGGGCGCGCTCAGGCCAAGGGCGCGGCTCCGATCAAGCGGTAGGTGCCGTCGATCGACGGCTCGCCGTCGGTGGCGACCACCTTGCGCGCGACCAGATCCTCCAGATGCGCGAACACCGAGCGGCCCGCGGCCTGACGAGCCGCGGATCGATGCCGATGTAGCTCGCGCGCACGATGGTCGGGATGTCGCACGGCCCCTTGGCGAGGCGATGCAGGATCGACTCCTCGCGCGCCTTGCGATGCCGCTGCAGGAAGCGGACGTAGCGCTTGGCGTCCGGAATCTGCGGACCGTGGCCGCAGAAGTAGAGGTCCTCGTCGCGGTGCAGGAGCTTTTCCAGCGACGCCATGTAGTCGATCATCGAGCCGTCCGGCGGCGAGACGATCGAGGTCGACCAGCCCATCACGTGATCGCCGGAGAACAGGATCTTCTTGTCGCGCCAGGCGAACGCCATGTGGTTCGACGCGTGACCGGGCGTCGCGACCGCCTGCATCGACCAGCCGTCGCCTTCGACCACCTGCCCGTCGGCAAGCTTCACGTCGGCCACGAAGCTCGTGTCGCCACCGGCCTCGCTGGTGCGCTTCTCGCCCTCGACCACGAAGCGCGAGATCAGCGGATTGCCGTCGGCATAGACCTTCGCGCCGGTCGGCTGCCTTGATGCGCGGCGTGTTCGGCGAATGGTCCATGTGCGTGTGGGTGACGAAGATGTGGGTGACCGTCTCGCCGCGCACCGCGTCGAGAATGGCCTTCGCATGCGCCGCGTCGTCCGGGCCCGGATCGATGACCGCGACCTTGCCTTTGCCGACGATGTAGCAAAGCGTGCCGGTGAAGCTGAACGGGCCCGGATTGTTGCAGAGAATCCGCCGCAAGCCCGGCACGACCTCCTCGACCACGCCCGGCTTCAGCGGAAAATCCTTGTTGAAGCCGATATCTTCGTCGCTCATCTTGTTGTCCTTCGACGACAATTCTCGTTGGCCGCTCTCGAGCTCCCTCTCACCCTGAGGAGCGGCGAAGCCGCGTCTCGAAGGGCGAGGCCCAGGCGTCCGACCCATCCTTCGAGACGCCCGCTTCGCCGGGCTCCTCAGGATGAGGCAGAGTGACCGACCCTAGGTGAACGCCTGAATGCCGGTGATGGCGCGGCCGAGGATCAGCGCGTGCACGTCGTGCGTGCCCTCGTAGGTGTTGACCGTCTCGAGGTTCGCCGCATGCCGCATCACGTGATACTCGATCTGGATGCCGTTGCCGCCATGCATGTCGCGCGCGACGCGGGCGATGTCGAGCGCCTTGCCGCAGTTGTTGCGCTTCATGATCGAGATCATCTCCGGCGCCATCTTGCCCTCGTCGAACAGCCGGCCGAGGCGCAGCGCGCCCTGCAGGCCGAGCGTGATCTCGGTCTCCATGTCGGCGAGCTTCTTCTGCACCAGCTGCGTCGCCGCCAGCGGCCGGTTGAACTGCTTGCGGTCGAGCGTGTACTGCCGCGCGCGGTGCATGCAGTCTTCGGCCGCGCCCATCACGCCCCAGGCGATGCCGTAGCGGGCGCGGTTGAGGCAGCCGAACGGGCCGCGCAGGCCCGAGACGTTCGGCAGCAGCGCGCTTTCCGGCACGACCACGCCGTCCATCACGATCTCGCCGGTGATCGAGGCGCGCAGCGAGAGCTTGCCGCCGATCTTCGGCGCGGTGAGGCCCTTCATGCCCTTCTCGAGGATGAAGCCGCGGATCTGGTTGTCGTGCGCCGCCGACTTCGCCCAGACGACGAACACGTCGGCGATCGGCGCGTTGGAGATCCACATCTTCGAGCCGGTCAGGCGATAGCCGTCCGACACCTTCTCCGCGCGCGTCTTCATGCCGCCGGGATCGGAGCCGGCGTCCGGCTCGGTCAGGCCGAAGCAGCCGACCCATTCGCCGGTCGCGAGCTTCGGCAGATACTTCTTGCGCTGGTTCTCGTCGCCATAGGCGTAGATCGGATACATCACCAGCGACGACTGCACGCTGTTCATCGAGCGGTAGCCGGAATCGACACGCTCGATCTCGCGCGCGATCAGCCCGTAGGCGACGTAGCTGGCGTCGGCGCAGCCATATTCCTCCGGCAGCGTCACGCCGATCAGGCCGAGCGCGCCCATCTCGTTGAAGATCTCGCGGTCGGTCTTCTCGTTCAGATAGGCGTCGACCACCCGCGGCAGCAGCTTGTCCTGCGCGTAGGCGCGCGCGGTGTCGCGGATCATGCGCTCGTCTTCGGTGAGCTGCTCGTCGAGCAACAGCGCGTCGTCCCACTTGAACTTCGCCTCGCCATCCTTGTGCGAGTGAGCCTTCTTCGGTTGCGCGCTCATGGACGTTCCTCTTTCGGTTCGGAGCCCGCCGGCAACAGGCCGGCTCGTGGCGGCAAGTTAGAAGGTTGGCGGCAGCTTGCAAAGCGGGCAGCGGCTGACGGATCAATTCGGCTCGAACTTGAAGGGCTCGGTCGCGACGATCTCGATGCCGAAGCCCGCCAGTCCCTTGAAATCGACCGCGCTCGAGGTGAGGTGGCGGATCGAGGTGACGCCGAGATCGCGCAGGATCTGCGCGCCGACGCCGACCTCGCGCCATTGCTGGTTGCGCGCCGCCTCCGCCGAGTTCGGCTCGTCGATCGGCGCAACCGGCACGCCGGCGGCGCCGTCGCGCAGGTAGATCAGCACGCCGCTGCCGTTCTTCTGGAAGTAGTCGAGCGCCGCCCGCACGCGGCTGACGCCGGTGAACAGGTCGCGCACCAGATTGGGCTTGTGAAAGCGCGTCAGCACCCTCTTGCCGTCGCCGACGCCCTTGTAGACGTAGGCGACGTGATAGATCTCGATCGAACGGCGTGCAATAGGCGTAGCCCTGCAGCGGGCCGATCGGGCTTTCGACCGTGAAGGTCGAGACGCGCTCGATCAGCTTCTCGCGCGCCTGGCGGTAGGAGATCAGGTCGGCGATGGTGACGAGCTTCAGATTGTGCTTCTCGGCGAACGCGACCACCTGCGCGCCCTTCATCACCGTGCCGTCGTCGTTCATCAGTTCGGAGATGACGCCGACCGGCGGCAGGCTTGGCCAGCCTGCAGAGATCGACCGCAGCCTCGGTATGGCCGGAGCGCAGCAGCACGCCGCCGTCGCGGGCGATCAGCGGGAAGATGTGGCCGGGACGCGCAAAATCGTTGGCGCCGACATTCGGATTGGCGAGCGCGCGGCAGCAGGCGGTGCGCTCCTCCGCGGAAATGCCGGTGGTGCCGCCGGGCTTGTAGTCGATCGAGATGGTGAAGGCGGTGGTGTGCGCCGAGTCGTTGTGGGCGACCATCGGATCGAGCCGCAGCCGGCGGGCGTCCTGCCGACGTGATCGGCGCGCAGACGATGCCGGAGGTGTGGCGGATGATGAAGGCCATCTTCTCCGGCGTGCAGAGCGAGGCTGCGACGATCAGATCGCCCTCGCCTTCGCGATCGTCATCGTCGGTGACGACAACCATTTCGCCTTCGGCGAACGCCTTCAGAACTTCAGGGATAGGATGGGCCATAGCTCGCTCGGTTGGTCAGGGCTGGAACCTTTAGACCGTCCGGTGGACCGGTGCTAGCGGTGTTACGCAAGGCAGAACGGCTATTCCGGCGGCGCGGGCCGCGGACGCCGGAATTCCGCTGTGCAGAAGCCGGCTGGGGCCTCAGGCCGGGACCGGCTCGAGCTGGTCGTCGAGTCCTCGTCGAGCCGCGCGAAGGTCGAGAGCGGCGCCGTCGACAGCGTGACCTTGCGGCGGCCGGTGGGCTGCGGCCACGGCCGGCTTGGTCACCGTCTGCTGCGCCATCGCATAGATCGCCGATCCGAGCGCACCGCCCCACTGCACCAGGTCGCGCAGCTCGCAGGTCGAGGCGATCGCGAGCGCCAGCTCCTGCATGTGGCTGCGGCGGTAGCAGAACAGCGCGAGCATCGCGCGGGTCTCGGCCGGTACCGACAGGACCAGTTCGGGCAGCCCTTGCGCGCTTGCCCGGTAGAGACTGCCAAGCAGCTCGTCCTCGACGGGACAGGCGTCTTTGGCGAAGGCATCTTGGCTGGACAGCATGCGGCAGATCTCCCTCAACTGTTCGCCAAGAATGCGCTGCGATTTCTTAAGAATGAATTAACCAGCAGTCTGAAGTCGTTAACGCGAAGCCTTCAAACGCCGGAAAAGCCTGCGTTTCAACGCGTTACCTGATCTGGTGAGGCCGCCGCACCTGCGGCACGACATCTGGAGGCGGCGGCTCGACGTTCGAATCGAAGGTCGCCGATTCGGGCGCGCTTCGTTCCCATCCCGTTCAAAGACTTAACGCGGGACGCCCGCGACGCGGCTTGAAGCGTCGCAATAAGGGACGCTTCAACGAAAATGGCCCCGCTCTGACGCGGGGCCATTTCGCAGTTCGGGCAGACGCGGCCCTACTGAATGATGTGGACGATCTTGCGCGTGCGCGGCTCGACGATCACCCGCTGGTCGTTGACGATCGCATAGCGGTAGTTCGGATACTCCGGAACCGTCCGCAGCTGGACCGTCGGCGGCAACGGCTCGCCGACCACGATCCGCTCGTGCACGACCACCGACGGCTCGTTGGCGCGCTGCACCGACGTGATCAGCGCGTTCGGAATTTCCACCGCGGCGCCGACCGCCGCACCAACCGTGCCGCCGACGATCGCGCCGACCGGACCGCCTACCTGGCCGCCGGCCGCAGCGCCACTCGCGGCACCCTGCCCCGTGGTCGATTGCGCGTTCGCAAACGTCGGAACCGCGGCGACCGCCGCCGCGAGCAAGACAAGCCTGATCTTCATGATGTCCTCCAGTTGTAATCTCGACACGTCGGACAACCGGGGACGGCAAGTCGCGTTCCGACGGAACCGCGGAGGAACTTCGGCGTTCTGTCGATTCGGCGAAAAAGTTCCACAGGCCGTGGCGCAATCCACAGATGCGTCGCCGCGACTGCTCGATGCCGTACCAATTCTGCCAGCATCGTTCGCAACGAAGACCAAGAAGATTTGGAGAGCGTAATGTCGCTTCAGAGTAATCAGACGCAGTTCGAGCAACTCAAGCCGCGGCTGCACCGAGTCGAATTCGATCACCTCGGGTCACGGCTGGATACCGCCCAGCTCGAACTCACGGTCGCAGCGCTGCACGACACGCTGTCGGAGACCAAGGCGAGCGAAGCCGAGGCGACGCTGCGGCGCATGTTTGCCCGCGCGCAAGCGCTGGGAAGCCTAAGCCCCCTGACCCGGCTTGCTCAGAAGCCCCAATACGGCGGCACGTTGTAGTAGCTGTAGAGCTTCGCCTCGTCGACGCGATCGCCGAAATCGAACTCCGAGTTCTGCTCGGACGAAGGCGCCTTGCGCAGAACATCGTCGGCGATATCGAGCTCATAGGCATCGAGCTCGACATTGTAGTTGAGCAGCGACCAGGGGATCGGCAGGTGCTTGTGGCCGATGCCCAGGAATCCGCCGAAGCTCAGGACCGCATAGGCGACCTTGCCCGAGACCTTGTCGATCATCAGCCGCTCGATCGAGCCGATCTTGTCGCCCTTCGGACGGCGCACCGCCGTCCCTTCCACCCGGTCGCTGGCGATCAGGTTGTGCTTCTTCTTCCGCGGTAATTGTGTCTGTTGCCATGACTGCCTCCCTGCATGAACCGATTGACGGAGAAACGCGCCGGCAGCGGGCGGGTTCCCGCGAGTAAGCCGGAAGCGTTCAGACACGAAGCCGCAGCCGGCGGATCGGCCGGCTGCGGCTCCGTGTCCTGGACGATACGCCAGCGTCTAGTTGGCGTACTTGAACTGCGGCAGCGCCTTCAGCTGCTCCTTGGTCATGCTCAGCTTGGCATGATCAGGATTGATGCTCGGCTTCGACGCGGCCGTCGTCGTCGTGGTTGCGGTCGTGCCGACCGTGCCGCTCGCGCCGCCCGGGCGATCGGACGCGCCGCTCGCCGGCGCGCGTGGTCGACGTCGTGCGCATCGGCTCGTTGACGAACTTCAGCTGATCGAAGTTCACGGCGACGTCGCTCTCACCGATGCCGAGGAAGCCGCCGACGCCGATCACCGCCTTGGAGACCTTGCCGCTCGAATCCATCAGCAGATCGTTGATCGAGCCGAGACGCTCGTTGGCGTCATTGTACACATAGAGGCCGATCACCTTCGACGCACGCCACTCACTCGAACTCTGGGTCTGCGCCGGCTGGTGCCGGGCTCTCGGCCTTCGGCGTCGTCGACGACTGCGCCGTCGGCGCCGATCCTTGGCGGAGCGGGCGCCTGGGCCAGCGCAGTCGTCGAGAGAAGTGCAGTCGCGACCAATCCGGCCGCAAATTGCTTTGCGAACATGTTTATCCTCCACAGAGATGTTGGACCTGGTTGAACGCCCGACCAAGCGTCGATGTTCCGGGATTCGAACACACGTGCGACAAGATCGCGGTCGACAGAACATGCGCAGATACAGGCGAGCGTCGCAGGGGCGGTTCCGGCGAATTGGCATTCGTCACGATTGCTGTCATTTTGGGAACCGAGATCCGGAACCAACAACTGCACACACCGATGACCAAGCCAGTCGATCCCATCACCCGCGCCGTCGTCCAGCATCGCCTCAGCGCGATCGTCGCCGAGATGGGCGAAGCGATGCTGCGCACGTCGTATTCGCAGATCCTCAACTCCAGCCGCGATTTCTCGCTGGCGATCTGCGACACGCAGGCGCGGCTGATCGCGCAGGCCGACCACATTCCCGTGCATGTCGGCGCGCTGCCCTGGGCGACGCGCGCGGTCGAGGAGCGCATCCGCGACGTGCAGCCGGGCGACGTGATCCTGATGAACGATCCCTATCACGGCGGCAGCCATCTGCCGGACGTGACGGCGTTCGTGCCGGTGTTCGATGGCGGCAAGCGGCTGTTCTGGACCATCGTGCGCGCGCACCAGAGCGACATCGGCGGCGCGACGCACGGCGCCTACAACCCGATGGCGACCGAAATCTACCAGGAAGGCCTGCGCATCCCGCCGATGAAGCTCTACGAGGCCGGCCGGCTGCGCGACGACGTGCTCGACATGATCGCGCTGAACATCCGCAACCCGCGCGACTTCCGCGGCGACCTCGCGGCGATGCTCGGCGCCGCCCATCTCGGCGAGCGGCGGCTGTCGAAGCTGTTCACCGAATTCGATGCGGCGACAGTCGGCCAGGCGATCGAGGATATCCTCGACGCGTCGGAACAGCAGACCCGCGCCATCGTCGCCTCCTGGAAGGACGGCACCTTTCACGGCGAGGCCGTGCTCGACGACGACGGCCACGGCCGCGAAGACATCCGCATCCGTCGCCAAGGTGACCAAGCGCGGCAGCGACATCGAGGTCGATCTCACCGCCTCCGATCCGCAGACCACGAGCTTCGTCAACTCCTCGCATGCCAACATGCAGGCGGCGGTGGCGATGGCGTTCGCCTACCTGATCGATCCGGACATGCCGAAGAATTCCGGCGCGCTGCGGCCGCTGAAGGTGGTCGCGAAGCAAGGCACCATCGTCTGGGCCGATCCGGGCGCTGCCGGTGACGCTCTGCACCAGCCATCCGTCGAACGAGATCGTCGAGGCCATCATCAAGGCGATGGCCGCCTCGTGTCCCGAACGCGTCATGGGCGGCTGGGGCCGGCGCTTTCGCATCGCCATCCAGGGCGAGGATCCGCGCACCGGCCGCGGCTTCATCTGGCACATGTTTCATGCGCGACCCGGCGGCGGCGCATCCATCGGCGGCGACGGCTGGTCGTCGATCGGCGAGTGGCACTCGGTCGGCGGCCTCAAGTTCGGCAGCGTCGAGATCGCGGAAGTGCGTTTTCCGCTGCACTTCGGCCAGCACGAATTTCGGCCCGGCTCCGGCGGCAAGGGCGAGCATCGCGGCGGGCTCGGCGTCAATCTCGACCTGGTGGTCGAGACCGCGAAGCCCGCGCGCGGCAACACCGCGGGCGACGGCGCACGGCACGGCGCCTGCGGCATGCTCGGCGGCGAGGACGGCTTGCCGCATGACTATCGGCTCATCTCGGCCGGCAAGGCCGAGCGCATCCTGAAAACCAAGGAGGTCGGCATCACGATCTCGCCGGGCGATACGCTGCAGGTCCGCTCGGGCGGCGGCGGTGGCTGGGGCGATCCGGCCAGGCGCAGCGCCGAGGCGCAGCGCCGCGATATCGAGCAGGGTCTTGTCGGAGCGCGCCAAGTGACAAGCTTCACGATCGGCATCGACGTCGGCGGCACCTTCACCGATCTCGTCGCCATCGACGAGCGCGGCACGCACCGTGTTCGCGAAATCGCCCTCCACGCCGCAGGACCAGTCGATCGGCGTGCTGGCCGGTCTCGACGAACTGGCGCGCCGGCTTCGGCTTTCGCGAAGCGACATGCTCAAGCAGAGCAAACGCATCGTGCATGGCGCCACCGTCGCCACCAACGCGCTGCTCGAACGCAAGGGCGCGAAGGTCGCGCTGCTCACCACCGAAGGCCACCGCGACGTGCTGGAGATGCGCGAGGGGCTGAAGGACAACCGCTACGACCTGCGCTCGCCGCCGCCGGAGCCGCTGGTGCCGCGACACCTGCGGCTCGGTGTGCGCGAACGCCTGCGTGCCGACGGCTCGGTGCTGACGCCGCTCGACGAGGCCTCGCTCGACGCCGCCATCGCCACCATCAAGCAGTCCGGCGCCGTCTCCGTGGCGATCTGCTACCTGCACGCCTATCGCAATCCCGAGCACGAGATCGCGACCGAGCAGCGGCTGCGCCGGGCCTTGCCGGACGTGTTCGTGTCGCGCTCCAGCGACGTGCTGCCGCAGATCAAGGAATTCGAGCGGGTCTCGACCACCGTCGTGAACGCCTATGTCGGGCCGGCCGTGCATCGCTACCTGACCAACCTCGAGGTCCGGCTTGGCGAGGCCGGCTTCGCCGGCAGCCTGTTCGTGATCCTCTCGCACGGCGGCATGGCGCCGGTTGCGGAGGCCGCGCGGCTTGCGGCGGCGACCGTCCTGTCGGGGCCGGCGGGCGGCGTTGCCGGCGCGCGCCGCTCGGCCGAGCTGCTGGGCGTGGCCGATCTCATTCCATTCGACATGGGCGGCACCTCCACCGACATCTCGCTGATCGCCGCAGGCGCAAGCCCAGCTCTCGGCCGAGCGCGGTCTCGCCGGCGAGCGGATCGCGCTGCGCAGCCTCGACATCGCCAGCATCGGCGCGGGCGGCGGCTCGATCGCGCGCCTCGACGCAGCCGGCTTTCACGTCGGCCCGGAGAGCGCGGGCGCCATCCCCGGCCCTGCCTGCTACGGCAATGGCGGCACCCAGGCGACGGTGACCGACGCCAACCTGCTGCTCGGCTATCTCGACGCCGACAACTTCCTCGGCGGCGCGCGCAAGCTCGATCGCACGGCGAGCGAAGCAGCCGTGGACGTCGTCGCCGCCGCGCTCAAACTGTCGCGCGAGGAGACTGCGGCCGGCATCTTCCGGCTGATCAACCTGAAGATGGCCGACGGCATCCGCCTGATGACGCTGCGCCGCGGCGTCGACCCGCGGCGCTTTGCACTGCTGAGCTTTGGCGGCGCGGCCGGGCTGCACGCCGTGGAAGTCGCGCGCGAACTGGAAATTCCCCGCGTGATCGTGCCGACGGTGGCTTCGGTGCTGTCCGCCTGGGGCATGCTCGCGACCGACCTGCGTTACGAGACCAGCCGCACCCACATCGGCGAGCATGCGGTGGTGGACGACGCCGCCATGCGCAACATCTTCGGCGACCTGGAGAGCCGCGCGACGGCGCGGCTGAAATCGTGGTTCGACGGCACGCTGCGCATCGAGCGCTCGGCGGAAATGCGCTACGGCGAGCAGATTTTCGAGATCGACGTCCCGCTCGACGGCCTGGACTGGGCTGCGCCGGACCTCGTGTCGCGCATCCACGACGAATTCCACCGCCGCCACGAGGAGCTCTACACCTACGCCTCGCGCGACCAGGAGGTGGTGTTCGTCAACGCCCGCGCCGCCGCGGTCGGCGCCGTCAGCTCTGCGGCGAGGCCAGCGACCGGTACGACGGCCAGTGCCGAGGCCAGGGCCAAGGCCAAGCGAAAGGCCTGGTTCGGCGGCTGGCGCGAGACGCCGGTGTTCGACATGGCGGGCCTCGCGCCCGGCGTTTCCCTGAGCGGGCC
Organism: uncultured Alphaproteobacteria bacterium; assembly: GCA_963843435.1. GTDB lineage: Bacteria > Pseudomonadota > Alphaproteobacteria > Rhizobiales > Xanthobacteraceae > P52-10. The sequence continues at coordinate 381,981 of CAWJKJ010000022.1, read as the reverse complement.
GGCGATCATCGAAGCCGAGACCACCACCGTCATCGTCAACGCCGGCGACGAGTTGCGTGTGAACGACCTCGGCTGGCTGGATATCGCGCTCCGCAAGAGCTGACCGCCCCGCTTCCAGCTGCACGACAGCCGTGCGAAGGGCCGTGTGCACTGCGCCAATTCGTTTTTGGCGCAGGCTTACTCCGGCGACGCATGGGGTTTGCTGCCTCTGCGGCGTAGACCGCTGCACTGCGGCGGCTAGAATGTCGACAACAAACCAACGCGGAGGGAGAGAGCGGCGATGAAGTTCGGAATTTTCTATGAATTGCAGCTGCCCAAGCCCTGGGGCCCGAATGACGAACTGAACCTCTATCAGAACGCGCTCGATCAGGTCGAACTCGCCGACAAGCTCGGCTACGACTATGCGTGGGAGGTCGAGCACCACTTCCTCGACGAATACTCGCACTCGCCGCAGCCGGAAGTGTTCCTTGCCGCCGCCAGCCAGCGCACCAAGCGGATCCGGATGGGCCACGGCATCATCCAGCTCACCACCAATCATCCCGCCCGCGTCGCCGAGAAGATCGCCTGCCTCGACCTCGTCTCCAAGGGCCGCGTCGAGTTCGGCATGGGCGAATCCGGCAGCGTGCAGGAGCTGGCGCCGTTCGGCATCGACATGGCGCTGAAGCGCGAGATCTGGGAAGACGCGGTCAGGTGCATCATCCCGATGATGTCGAAGGAAGGCTGGCAGTATGACGGCCCGTACTTCAAGTTTCCGCTGCGCAACGTCACGCCGAAGCCGATCCAGCAGCCGCATCCGCCGCTGTGGGTCGCCTGCTCGCAGCTCGAGACCATCGAGATGGCGGGACGGCGCGGCATCGGCGCGCTCGGCTTCCAGTTCCTCACCTCCGAGATGGCGCATGCGTGGGTGCACGCCTACTACAACGCCTTCACCAAGCGGCAGGAGAAGCTCTGCGAGTACAACACCAACGCCAACATCGCGATGGTGTCCTACTTCATGTGCGCGGAGACCGACGAGGAAGCGCGCCGCCGCGCCGACGGCATCACCTTCTTCCAGTTCGCGCTCGCCTACTATTCGGGCTCGCGCAACCGCGAACGCGCTGCACCCGGCACGGTCAGCATGTGGGACGAGTACAACAAGTGGAAGCAGGCCAATCCGGAAGCGCACCAGAAGGCGCTGCGCGGCGGCCTGATCGGCTCGCCGGAGACGATCCGCAACAAGCTCAAGAAGTTCCAGAGCTCGCGGGTCGACAGCATCATCCTGCTGAACCAGGCCGGCAAGAACAAGCACGAGCATATCTGCGAGTTGCTGGAGCTGTTCGCCAAGGAGGTGATGCCGGAATTCCACGCGCAGGAGCCGGAGCATCAGGCCTGGAAGCAGAAGGTGCTGAACCGCGAGATCGAGCTCGAGGAGATCGATACGACGCCGCACAAGGAACGCACCAGTGTCGGCAAGGGCGTGACGATCGACCGGCTGGTCGCGAACGGGTGAAGCGCGCTCACCTTCCGAGGCGCCGTGCGACGAGACGCGAATCCGAGTCTACGAGCTTGCAGCCGCGTCAGGATGTTGCTCGCTCATTTGCCGCGCTCCGCGCTTCGCTCGGGTCGCCCTGCGCGCCGCCCGCGGAATGACAAGGCTATCACCGCCGGCCCCGCCTTTACGCCCTGCACCAGGCGGCCCGGGTGCGCGCCGGTGCGCCTTGCCGTGGCGCTGGGTGACGACGCCCGAGACGATCGTCGCGTCGTAGCCGTCGATCTGCTGCAGCAATCGCCGCCCGCTCATCGGCAGGTCGTAGTGCACCTTTGGCGGATGCAGGTGCAGGCGGTCGTAGTCGATCACGTTGATGTCGGCCTTGTAGCCGCGCGCCAGCACGCCGCGATCCATCAGCCCGATCGACTCCGCCGTGCGGCGCGACTGGGCTGCGACCACGAACGGGATCGTCAGCTTGTCGCCGCGGGTGCGGTCGCGCGTCCAGTGCGTCAGCAGATAGGTCGGGAAGCTCGCATCGCAGATGATGCCGCAATGCGCGCCGCCGTCGCTCAGGCCCGGCACCGCATGCGGATCCTGCAGCATCTCGCGCACCGCATCGAGATTGCCCTCGGCGTAGTTCAGGAACGGCACATACAGCATGCCGCGACCGTTCTCCTCCAGCATCGCCTCATAGGCGAGCTCTTCCGGCTTGCGGCCTTCGCGCTTGGCGCGCGCGCCGAGCGTGCGCTCGACCGGCTGCTCGTAGTCCGGCGGATTGCCGAGCAGATACATCTTGTCGTAGTTCGGACGGAAGAACAGCGGATCGTCCGAGGTGGTCGCGGTCTCGCTCAGGATCGCCGCGCGCACCGCCGGATCGCGCAGGCGCTTCACCTTTTCCTCGAGCGGCAGCTTTGCGATCGCCTTGTAGCTCGGGTGGGTCTGGAACGGATTGCGCGACAGTTCGAGGCCGAGCAGCAAGCCGACCGGCCGCGCGGCGATCTGCGCCGTCACCGTGAGCCCGCGCCGGGCTGCCTCCGCAAGGCTCTCCATGGTCTGCCGCCAGCGGTGCGGCTGGCGGTCGCCCTGCGCCACCGACAACGTGATCGGACATCTCGTCCGGTCGGCGATCCGCAACATCATCGGCAGGTCTTCGTCGATGGTGTGCTGGTCCAGCACGAACTGCAGCACGCTGCGGCCGGTCTTGTGCATCGCCGCCGCGATCGCCGCCAGTTCGTCCTCGCCCGCCTTCAAGGTCGGCGTGAAGTCGCCGGTCGAGGTGCGGTGGTTCAGCGTGCGCGAGGTCGAGAAGCCGAGCGCGCCGGCCTTCACCGCATCCGCCGCCAGCGCCGCCATCGCGCTTGTTGTCATCTTCAGTCGCCGGATCGCGCCGCGCACCGCGATCGCCCATCACATAGACGCGCAGCGCCGCGTGCGGCAATTGCGCGCCGACGTCGATGTCGTAGGGTCGCTTCGACAGCCACTTCATGTAGTCCGGAAAGCTCTCCCACTCCCACGGGATGCCCGCCGACAGCACCGGCTCCGGAATGTCCTCGACGCCTTCCATCAGTTCGATCAGCCGGCGGTGGTCGGCCGGACGGCACGGCGCGAAACCGACGCCGCAGTTGCCCATGATCGCCGTGGTCACGCCGTTCTGCGACGACGGCGTGATGTCGTGGCTCCAGGTCACCTGCCCGTCATAATGGGTGTGCACGTCGACGAAGCCCGGCGTGACCAGCTTGCCCTTGGCGTCGATCTCTTCTTTGCCTTTGGCCGAGACCTTGCCGACCTCGACGATGCGGCCATCCTTGACGGCGATATCGGCCTCGTAAAGTTCGCCGCCGTTGCCGTCGGCAACCGTGCCGCCGCGAATGACGAGATCAGCCATGGCGTTCTCCCTGCAATTTTTATTTGCTGCATGATGAACCGCAGCAATGGCTAGTCAACCGGCGCAGCGCACAGTGCTGCTACGCAAAGCCAACGGGATCGACCGGTGACGGCGGCACCCCACCGGCTTCGATTGCTTCGCCCGCGGCGAGGCAGAGGTCTTCGCGATAGCGTCCGGCGACGAGCTGCACGCCGACCGGCGTCTGCCCGACCATGCCGGTCGACACCGTCAGGCCCGGCAGGCCCATGAACGGCGTGCCGATCATCGGCACCTGCGCACGCCAGACCCGCGCCCAGGAGTTCGCATCGCGCAGATCGAGCTGGTCCGCGAACGGCAGTTCGCCCGACACCGGCATCAGCAGCACCGGATATTTGTCGAAGAACATCTGCCACTCGCGCGTCAGCGTCGCGCGGCGGATCAGCGTCTTTGAGAAGGTCGCGAAGTCCAGCGACCGGCCCATCTGCGGCGTGGCCGCGCAGACAGGCGAGCGCGCCCGCATCGCCTTCCTTCTCGGCCGCCGCAAGCTGCCCTTCGTAATTGTCGCCGATCCACAGATGCACCTGCAGCTGTGCGGCTTCCTTCAACGGCGGCGTGTTGGCGATCTCCTCGACGATCCAGCCGGCGCGCTCCAGCCGCTTGGCCGCATCGACCAGCGCCGCCTTCACTTCGCTCGCGACCTCGAGGCCGTCGGGCGCGATGCACAGCGCCGCGCGCTTCGCCACCTTGGGCCCGTCGATCGGCACCGCCACGTACCAGGGATCGCGCGCATCGGTGCTCGGCGCGGCCATCGCCTCGAGCGCGAGGCGCAGGTCGGCGATGGTGCGCGCGAGCGGTCCCGACACGGCCATGATCTGCGAGCCGATCGAACGTTCCGGCCCGGAGGCGTTGAAGTTCGGCGCACGCCCGAGCGTGCAGCCGCAGGCCGTGGATGCCGCAGGCGTAGGCCGGATAGCGCACCGAGCCGGCGATGTCCGTGCCGTGGCCGATATGGCCGATACCTGCGGCGGTCGCCGCGCCCGCGCCGCCGGACGAGCCGCCCGGCGTGATCGCGTTGTTGTGCGGGTTTTTGGTCAGGCCGTGCAGCTGGTTGTCGGTGAACCAGCGATAGGAGAAGGCCGGCGTATTGGTGCGGCCGACGATGGTCGCGCCGCTTTTCAGGAAGTTGTCGACCAGCGGGCTGTTCGTCTGCGCGACAAGGTCGCGCTGCAGGCGCAGTCCGTTGGTGGTGGCGAAACCTGTCTGGTCGGTCAGAACCTTGATCGTAACCGGCACGCCTGTGAGCGGGCCCATGTGGTCGCCGCGCGCCACGGCCGCGTCCACCGCATCGGCCTGCGCGAGCGAATAGTCCGCACGGTAATCGATCACGGCGTTGATGAGCGGATTGACCCGCTCCAGCCGCGCAAGCGCCGCTGTCATCGCTTCGCGTGCGGAAATCTTCCTCGCCCGCACCAGCGAGGCAACCTCGGTGGCAGACAAACGCCAGATGTCATTCATGGATTGATCGATCTCTAAGGAGGACTTGAGGCTTCATGTCGGATCTTGATGCAATAACGATGCCGGGACGCTGTCAACTTCCCCTCACCCACCCTCACTCCGCTCGGGCCCGGGTGAAGAGGAAGAAGCCAGTTTCCGCAAAATCTTCTGGCCGGCGATGCGGCCGGATTCCCAGGCGCCGGTCATTTGGCTCGGGCTCTTCTTCAAATTCTGCACGAACGCTTCGCCCGCGAACACCATGTTGCCGATGACCAGCGGATTGCGGCGCTTGACGCCGGGCAGCATGGCCGAATAGGCGCCCAGGAAATACGGATTGGTCGTCCAGTCGGTGATATGAATGCGGCCCTCCAGATTGTCGCGCGCGCCGCTCAAATCAGGTTCCGGCACGCGATCGAGCAAATCAAGCATCTGGTTTTCGATGTCGACGTAGTGCGACTTTTCCACCAGATCCGACATCGCGCCCGACGCGAAGATCGTGACAAGCGGCTTGCCATCGGTGCGCAGATGCAGAAGCCAGGCGTGGCGCTGATCGTAGAGGGTCACAAATGTATTCGGCGCGATGTTGCGTTCGATAAAAAACTCAGGCCGCAGCGGTACGAAAATCTTGGTCATCCTGGCGGCCGTCATGCCCGCCAGGGTCGGATCCAGCTGCGAGCGCACATTCTTGTTGAACTGCACGCCGTTGGATTTCAGCGCCCCGACAGAGATTGTGCTGAGCACGTAATCGGCTTCGATCGTTTCCTTGTCGGTGGCGATTTCAAAGTTCTTTCCTGCCTTTTTGACCGCCTGCACCACACGGCGCAGCTGGATATCGGTCTTGTAGTACTGGGCTTCATTGGTCATCGCAGTGATGAGCTTTTCAATGCCCTCCTGCAGCTGCATGCCGCCGGAGCCCGCATCGTCACCCCAGAACTCATCACTCGAAACCTTGGCCGCACTGTCGACCGCCATCCAGTTGTTGGCGCGTTCCTCGGCTACGGCGACGATCACGCGCGATTTCGACATCTCGGCCAGTTGCCGGAGAGAAATATCTTCATCCGGATGCTGTGCCTTCCAGATCGCATACATCTCATAGAGCCGTTCCATCGCCCAATCGCGTTGTTCCGGCTTCACCGCACCATCAACAGAGACATTGAAGCGCCGCGTGGCGGTATCGATGCTGATCGTTCCCAGATCGTAATTCCGATCGTGGGCCCATTTGTAGAAGGGGTTTTTGGCGCCGCCATGAAACCAGTGCGGCCCGACATCGACGGCCACGCCTGAAGACAACACATCAGTACGCGCACGCCCGCCGATCCAGTCAGTGGCTTCGAGAATGGTGATCTCGGGCCGCGCGATCGTCTTGCCGGCGGCAATGAGCTTGTCGATGCCTTCGCCAATGGTGACGGCTGCGGTCAGGCCGGAAATGCCGGCCCCGATGATGACGATATGTGCACGAGCCACTCACGCTTACCTTTTCATTGATGTCACAGCAGCATAGTCAATTGTCGAACGGCACGCACGGCTGAGCTTCAGACGCGCGTCATCGCCCCCGTTCCTTGTCCGGCCTGGGGCTGCCGGTCGTCTGTTGTCTTCCGTCATGCCCAGAAGGGCGTGCGGAACGACTGGGCGAAAATCCGCGCCCGCGGCGCCCGCATGTTTTGGCATGCGGGCATCCGTATGCCGTTTCGCGACGGCATGCGGATAAAGTGGCCCAGCCGTGAGCTGAACCGGCCTCGGACGCAGTTCTTCGCCTGCGTTCCGCACGCGATGGGTTTTTCGGCTTGCTGCAATGTCCCCAGGCGTCGTCGCTTCCGCCGACTTCGCCCAGTTCGTGCGAACTGTCGCCCGGACATCCACTTGGACCGTTCGCCCGTGTTGCCGGCGTCTGTTCCTTCATACGCTTCGGGGCCTTACCCTTGGCGTCGAAGGACCGGCATCGTGGCGAACCACCGCATCCTGCTCCGCGATCGAAAGACGGTTCGAACGCGCCCTTACATCGGAGCGGGATGAGGGAAGGATAATCCGAAATTTGTTTCGGGAAAAGAGAAATGTAAAGAGCCTGTTCAAAGCCTGTTCAAGGTTGGGGTAAGGTATTGGCAACACTCGTCATTGCGAGGCATAGCCATTCGAAGAACGGCGTCGCTTCGCTCGCCAATGGCGCCGAAGCAATCCAGTCGGAGATTGCGGCTACTGCCGCTTTCCTGTTTGGCGCGCTACGCGCGCGCTGGATTGCTTCGCTTCGCTCGCAATGACGGTGGAGGACGCGCGGCACGCCCCTTTCCTCGACGGGGAAGCGGGAGAACTTAGCGCGCGCCCAAGGCCGTTCCGTCGCCTGCCTCTCGGCTCGGCACGCTGACGTGAACCTCGTGTCCCTCGCGGATCGCGAGCGATGCCGCGGCGACGGCGGATTCGAACGCTGCCTCCTTGGTCGCATACTCTCCTTCGACATCGCCGTCGTGCAGGATGCCCCACCCCTTGTCGGTGGCGATGATGGCGTAGCTGGCGAATCCCATCTGGTTCCTCCGTTGTCCGGCACTGGAGAACGCACGGCACCCTGACCGGAGTTCCACGAGGAAACCGCCGCTATCCGGCCAGCGCGTCGATCGCCTCCTCCACGGTGGCCAGCTCGATCTGCACATCGAAGCGCCGGGTATACATCTGCATCAGCGCATCGTGGCCTTCGTCGGACGAGCTGCAGATCGCGTCGGTCACCAGCACGACCCGGTATCCGTGATCGACCGCCGCCAGCACCGTCGCCAGCACGCAAACGTCGGTCTCGGCGCCCGAGACCAGCAAGCGTGCCGACGCCGCGCTCGGCCAGCCAGGCGTGCCAGCCGGCCATCGGCAAACGCCGAGTAGACGAACTTGTCGAACACCACCGCGGGCGGCGCGAAGCGCCGCAGCTCCGGCACCAGCTCCAGATACTCCGGCGCCAGCCGCTGCCGCGTGACCTTCGGCCACTTGCGATAGAACTCGCGCCACATCCCCGGCATGTCGCTCGGCGCGCATCGGCGGAATGAAACGCGTGAACACCGTTCGTCGCGGCATCCTCTCGGCCAGCCGCACGACGTTCGGCAGCACGCGCTCCATCCATGGCGTCGGCCACGGGCCGTCCGTGCCGAACATGCACCTGCATGTCGAGGCAAAGGTGGACGCGCGTTTGGCGGCAACGGGCTGCATCGTCTTCTCGGCTCCTGCGCAACAATTGAACAGAGCGCGCAGCGGTTCCTGCCGCTCAGGCAGGAACCTGCTCGTACGGCCTGACGTTGCTTGATCAACGCAGGCAACACCGAAGGAGACCGCGATGACGAGCCGCTCGCTATGGATGGAGATCGACGTCGCGCCCGATGCAACGCCGCTGTTCACAAATGAACGTTGCGACGTCGTCGTGGTCGGCTCCGGCATCGCCGGGCTTTCCACCGCCTACGAGCTGGCAAAGCGCAATCTCTCCGTCATCGTCATCGATCGCGCGCGCATCTGCTCCGGCATGACCGCGCGCACCACCGCGCATCTGGCCCCGCTGTGCGACGACCTGATGAGCGAGATGACGAAGCTGCGCGGCAAGGAGCTGGCGCAAGGGCTTCTATCAGAGCCAGGCAGCGGCCGTCAGCCGCATCGAGCAAATTCAGAAGACCGAAGCGATCGACTGCGATTTCCGCAGGCTCGACGGCTATCTCTTCCAGGGACGCCGGCAACCGGCCGACGTGATCGACAAGGAGCTCGACGCCGTGCGCGCGGTCGGCGCGCCGGTACATCGGCTCGTCGGTGTGCCGCTGGCGGGCTGCGCAGAACGGCAAGTGCTGCGCTATCCCGATCAGGCGACGTTCCATCCGCTGAAGTATCTCGCTGGCGTCGCCCGCGCCTGCGCGGACGGGGGCGTCAAGTTCTTCTCCGAGACGGCCGTGCAGGAGGTGATCGGAGGAGAACGGCGGTGTCCGGGTCAAGACGTCGCGCGCGACCATCACTGCGGGCCACGCGGTGATCGCCACCAACTCCCCGATCGTCGATCGCTACGCCCTGCACACCAAGATGGCGCCGTACCGCACCTATGCGATGGCGTTCAGCATCAAGACGGGCGCGCTGCCCGACGCGCTCTACTGGGACACGGAGGACCCCTACCACTACGTCCGCCTGCAGCCGGGCGCACGCGGCAAGGACTACGTCATCGTCGGCGGCGAGGACCACAAGACCGGCGAAGCCGATGACGGCGAGCAGCGCTTCGGCAGGCTCGAAGACTGGGCGCGCGAGCTGATCCCCGCGCTGGAGAACATCACTCATCGCTGGTCGGGCCAGGTGCTCGACACCATCGACTATGCCGGCTTCATCGGCCGCAATCCGGGCAACGAGCAGGTCTATGTGGCGACCGGCGAATTCAGGCCAGGGCCTGACCCATGGCGTCGCCGGCGCGCTCATCAACGCCGACCTGATCACGCTGGGCAAGCAGCGAGTGGGCGCACGTGTATGCGCCGGACCGCAAGCCCGTCGCGGCGCATCGGCAACTACCTGCGCGAGAACGTCACCGCGCTGAAGAATCTTGCCGAATATCGTCACGCCGGGCGAAATCGCCTCGCTCGACGAACTGAAGACCGGCCAGGGCGCGATCCTGCGTCAGGGCCTGAGCAAGATCGCGGCCTATCGCAGCGACGAGCGGCGCGCTGCAGCTGCACTCGGCCGTCCTGCACCCACATCGGCTGCCAGCTGCACTTCAACTCGTTCGAGCACACCTGGGACTGCCCGTGCCACGGCTCGATCTTCGACGTCGACGGCCAGCCGTTGAACGCGCCGGCGGTCTCGCCGCTGCAGCCGCGTCGAGCACTGCCACCGGAGCCGAGGAACAGACAGCAGTCGCTCGAGCATTCCTGATGCAAGGCACCGCATGCGGCCGCACGTGTCAGAAGGAGACGTGCAATGGGACTGTTCACGAAAGAAATTCAGTCGTTGGACGATCTGCTGCTGCACGGCCTGCAGGACATCTACTACGCCGAGCAGCAGATCACCAAGGCGCTGCCGAAGATGATCGACAAGGCCACCAACCGCGACCTGACCACGGCGCTGAAGAACCATCTGGAAGAAACCAACAAGCAGATCGGCCGGCTCGACCAGGCGTTCAAGAAGCTCGGCCAGACGCCGAAGGGCACGACGTTGTCCGGCGATCGACGGACTGATCAAGGAAGCCGACGAGGTGGCCGGCGAGATCGCCGACAAGGAAGTGCTCGACGCGGCGATCGTCGCCTCCGCGCAGGCGGTGGAGCACTACGAGATCGCGCGCTACGGCACGCTGATCGCCTGGGCCGAAGCGCTCGGCCACGACGACATCGTGCGCTTCCTCAACACCAACCTCAACGAGGAAAAGGCGGCGGACACCAAGCTGAACACCGTGGCGATGCGCAAGGGCGTGAACCGCAAGGCGGCGAGTTAAGCGTTCGTCATTGCCGGGCGGAGCGAAGCTCAATCCGGCGTCAGCATCGCGCGAGCGTGAACTGCAGCACTGGCATTGGCTTCGTCGCTCTCGCTCCTGCGCGATGATTCGGCTCCGCGGATGTGCGACCCGAACGCTACCGCTCGATCTTCTCCGCCTGCCAGATCTGCGTGCCGCTGGTCTCGACGATCAGGCTGCGCAGCGCTTTCACGAACTCGCGCGAGGCCGGCACGGCGAAGTGGGCGCGCAGCGCCGGCTCGTCGCGCCATTGCTCGAAGAAGAACAGCCGCAGCGGGTTCTCGGTGTCGACATGGACGTCGTGCGAGATGCAGCCGTCCTCTTTGCGCGAGCGTTCGACATGCTCGCGGCTGAGGCGGAGCACCTCGGCGAAGGAGTCCTGTCGGGCGAGGATCGAGCCGGTGACGATGATCATGTGAGGCCCTGTTTCGTAGCCCGGATGAGCGAAAGCGACATCCGGGATTGCGCATCGGTGAGTCAGCCCCGCATGTCGCTTCGCTCATGCGGGCTACGAGCCTAAGGCTTAAAATGCTTCTTCAAATCCGCCCAGCAGTTCTGGTAGTCGCGATCGAGCACCGGCGAACTCGGCCGCATAGCGCGTGACGCGCTGGGGAAAGCGGGTCTCGAACATGAAGGCCATGGTGCCGGTCAGCTTGACGGGCTCCAGCTTGCTGTTGCTGGCGCGCTCGAACGCCTCGGCGTCGGGGCCGTGCGGCAGCATGCAGTTGTGCAGCGAGATGCCGCCCGGCACGAACCCCTGCGGCTTCGCGTCGTAGACGCCGTAGATCAGACCCATGAACTCCGACATGATGTTGCGATGATACCAGGGCGGCCGGAACGTATTCTCGGCGACGTTCCAGCGCTCGGGAAAGATGACGAAGTCGACGTTGGCCGTGCCCGCCGTTTCCGAGGGCGCCGTCAGCACCGTGAAGATCGACGGGTCCGGGTGGTCGAAGGACACCGCGTTGACCGGCGCGAAACGTCGCAGATCGTATTTGTAAGGCGCGTAGTTGCCGTGCCAGGCGACGACGTCCAGCGGCGACTGACGAATGTCCGTCGCAAAAAGCTCGCCGCCCCATTTGACGTACATCGTGCCCGGCCGCTCGACGTCTTCGTAGGCGGCAACGGGGGTGAGGAAGTCGCGCGGGTTGGCGAGACAATTGGCGCCGATCGGGCCGCGATCCGGCAGCGTGAACGCGCCGCCATAGTTTTCGCAGACATAGGCCCGTGCCGCGCCGTCCAGCGGTTCGGCCGCGAAGACCACGCCGCGAGGAATGACGCAGACCTCGCCGGGCTCGATGTCAATGACACCGAACTCGGTGCGGAAGCGCAGCCGTCCCTGCTGCGCGACGACCAGAAACTCCCCGTCCGCATTGAAGAAAAATTCGTTCTCCATGCCGGCCGTGACGCAGCGCAACATGCGCGGCCATGCCGGCCTGCGTGTCCGAGTCGCCGGCGGTGGTCATCGTTCTCAAGCCCGTGAGGAAGGTCAGCTTCTCCTTCGGCAGCGGCGTCGGCCCCCAGCGCAGCTGGCCGATCGGCAGCTCGCTCTCGTCGCGCGCCGCCGGCGCCGTGCGCAAAAAGCCCTTGTCCACCTTCCGGTAGCGGCCGGAATGCTTCACGCTCGGGCGAATGCGATAGAGCCATGACCGTTCGTTGGTCGAGCGCGGCGCGGTGAAGGGCGAGCCCGACAGCTGCTCCGCATAAAGGCCGTAGTTGAGCTTCTGCGGCGAGTTGCGCCCGATCGGCAGCGCGCCCGGCAAGGGCTTCGGTCTCGAACGAGTTGCCGAATCCGGACATGTAGCCAGGCGCCAGCAGCGGCTGGCCGTGCTGACCGGTTCGCTCCGAGACTGGAATCGGCTGGTCCATGGTGGTTGCCTATTCGGCTGTGGCTGAAAGCACGCCCCGGCGGATTTGATCCTCTTCGATCGATTCAAACAAGGCCTTGAAGTTGCCTTCGCCAAAGCCGTCGTCGCCCTTGCGCTGGATGAACTCGAAGAAGATCGGGCCGATCGCCGTCTTGCCGAAGCGCTGCAGCAGGACCTTGGTGAAACCGCCGTCGACGACGCCTTCGCCGTCGATCAGGATGCCGTTCCGTTGCAACCGGTCGACCGGCTCGCCGTGCTTCGGCAGACGCTGGTCGATGCGCGAATAGTAGACGTCGTTCGGCGTGGGCATGAACTCCACGCCGCGGGCGGCGAGCGTCTCGATCGACTCGTAAAGGTCCTTGGCGCCGAGCGCGACGTGCTGGATGCCCTCGCCCTTGTACACATCCAGGTATTCCTGGATCTGTCCCTTCGAGCCGGCATCCTCGTTGATCGGGATGCGGATTTTGCCGTCGGGGCTGGTCATGGCGCGCGAATGCAGGCCCGACACCCGGCCTTCGATGTCGAAGAACCTGATCTGCCGGAAATTGAACAGGTGCACGTAGAACTCCGCCCATTCGTCGAGACGGCCGCGATGGACGTTGTGGGTCAGGTGATCGATGTAGAACAGGCCCGCACCCGTTGGCTTCGGATTGGGCTCCGCCAGCCACTCGAAGTCGACATCGTAGATCGAGCCCTTCGCGCCATAGCGGTCGACGAGATAAATCTGCAAGCCGCCGATGCCTTCGATCGCCGGAATGTTGAGCTCGCCCGGACCGACCGAGGTCTGGGCCGGCTTTGCTCCCAACGACAGCGCGCGATGGTAGGCATGGCGCGCGTCGACCACCCGGAACGCCATCGCCGGCGCCGACGGTCCGTGCGCCTGCGCAAAGTTCGCCGCAAACGAGTTCGGCTCGGCATTCAGGATGAAATTGATGTCGCCCTGGCGATAGAGCGTGACCTGCTTGGCGCGATGCTTCGCCACGGCTGAAAAGCCCATGGTCTTGAACAGGGCGTCAAGCTCTTCGGGTTTTGGGTGGCAGAACTCGACGAACTCGAAGCCGTCGGTGCCCATCGGGTTGTCGTCGGAGATTTCCGGTGGCGGGGCGTCGTGCGGAAACGGACCCATGGCGGTTCTCCCTTTGACAAGAATTGTGGTGTCAGAGACTAGGCCACAAGTGCCGCAACGGCCTTGCAAAGTCGCCGCGCTGGAGCGAGATTGCGCACGAAATGACGGCCATTTTGCCTTTTCGCGCGAGATTCTTGCATGGACAGCTTCGATCTCAAGATCCTGGATGCGCTTCAGAGCAACGGGCACGAGACCAACGATCATCTCGCGGAGTTGGCCGGACTGTCGCCATCGCAATGCTCCCGGCGGAGGAGCGTGCTCGAAGAGGACGGCGTGATCGAGGGCTATCATGCAAAGCTTTCGGCCGAGAAGCTCGGGCTGAAAGTTCAGGTCTTCGTGCAGGTGACGCTTGCAACCCATTCACCGGACAACTCGAAACGTTTTGCAAAACTGATCAACGAGCTCGACGAGGTGCAGGAAGCGTATTCGCTGACCGGAGCCGCGGATTACGTGCTCAAGCTGGTGGTCGAAGACCTGCAGGCGCTGTCGCGAATCCTGAATGACGTGCTACTTCCGCATCAAAGCGTCGCGCATGTGCGCTCGTCGATCGTGCTGGATCGGCTGAAGCACACGACGCGGCTGCCGCTCGGCCATCTGTCAAGGCAAGGCAGGACCGCGGGTTCGACCAAGTCTCGCAGCAAGGTCTGACGACGACCTGGAGCGCGAAGAAACTGAAACCTCCATGTCATATCTGTTGCCGTATCGTTCGTCTCCAAGGTGGAGCAAAAACCTGCTTCTGCTCGCCCGCACCATGGCTAGTGCGGTGAATTTGAAATTCCTGCCAGTTTCGCGGCGAGTCCATCGCAGGAATTTCAAATTCATAAACCGCACTAAAATCATAAAGTTGCTAGTGCTCCTGATGTTTCCGAAGTTCGCATGCAAAGTGATGCGAACTTCGGAAACGGAGCACTAGTCCCTCGGTCGAGCGAGCGAAGCGGGGTTTGCCACCTAATCCGATAGGTTTCGCAACGCGGCCGAGCCGGCTATGCTGCGATCGGCTGATTGCGCGATGCCGGCCAGAAGGAAGGACGACCTTGCGTTTCATGCCCCGCGGCTTTGCCAAAGCCGCCGATCGGATGAGGCGGCGCGATTTCATCGCACTCGTTGGTGGTGCGGCGGCATGGATGGTCCCGGCCCGTGCGCAGGCCATGCCGGTCATCGGCTATCTTGGCTCCGAATCCCCGGAACGCTACAGCAGTCGCCTCAGCGCCTTCCGCGAAGGCCTGGCAGAAGCCGGTTACGCCGAGGGGCGCACTGTCGCCATCGAGTTTCGATGGGCGGAGGGTCAATACAGCCGACTGCCAGCGCTCGCGACGGATCTCGCCAACCGTCAGGTGACCGTGATCGTGGCGGCGGGCGGCGCCGAGGTCGCGCTCGCGGCAAAATCGGCGACTGCGACGATCCCGATCGTGTTCGAGATGGGTGGCGACCCCATTGCACTTGGCGTCGTGGACAGCCTGTCCCGGCCGGGAGGCAATCTCACCGGCGTGTCGAGCCTGAGTGTGGAGGTCTCGCGCAAGCGCCTGGAATTCATGCGTGAGGTGCGCCCGAACACCAACGTATTTGCCGTTGCCATCAATCCGACGAGCCCAACCGCAGACTCGCAATTGAAGAACCTCCATGCCGCGGCGGACAGCCTTGGATTGAAGCTTGTTATCCTGAAAGCCAGCACCGAGCAGGAGTTCGACGGCATGTTCACCGCGGTGCGTGACATGCGGGCGGGCGGACTTGTCTTCAGCTCCGATCCCTATTTCGCTTACCGCAGCGAGCAGCTTGCCGCGCTCGCGCTCCGCCATGCCGTGCCGGCGATGACCCAATCCCGCGACTTCCCGCTCGCTGGCGGCCTGATGAGCTACGGCGGTGATTTCAGTCAGTCACACCGTCACACCGGGATGTACGCCGGCCGTATCCTCAAGGGCGAGAAGCCCTCCGACTTGCCAGTGCAGCGGATCACCAAAGTCGAGCTGTTCATCAATCTGAAGGCCGCCAAGGCTCTCGGCATATCCTTCCCGCCCTCGCTTCTGAGCAGCGCCGACAGGGTGATCGAATGACGCCTGGTCGTGACCGCCCTGATCCGATGACCGGTACCGGCGTGCCCGCGAGAGCTAACACGGTGTCCAATCCATTCGTCGTTCCACGCACGTCACTGTTCAAGAAGTATTTTCGCGCCCTTTTTGCGGCGGTCGTCGTGCCGCTTCTGATCGCGGGCGGAAGCGACGCGTGGTTCGGCTATCACGACCAGCGCGCCAGGCTGAACGACCTTCTGGACGCAGAAGCACGATTGGCGGCCGTGAAGATCCAGGATTTCATCGAAGGCATCCGGGAGCAGCTTCGTCTGGACCGTGCAATTGCCATGGTCGGAGGATGACCGTCGACAGGCGCAGGCTCGACGCCTTGCTCCTGCTGCGCCAGGTCCCGGCCGTCGAAAGCCTCAGCCTGGTCGATGCCGCCGGAAAGGAGCGCCTGTTCGTGTCGCGCATCGGCCTGAACAGGATCGAGGGCGGTGAAGACCACTCTGCGAAACCCGCCGTGATGGGAGCCCGTTCAGATCGGGTCTGGTTTGGCCCGGTCACGTTCCATGGCGGCTCGGAACCCTTCATGACCGTCGCAGTCGCGGGCAACCGCTCCGCGGTCGGGGTGGCTGTCGCCGAGATCAATCTCAAGTTCATTTTGGAGGTGATCTCGGGGATCCGGGTCGGGCGCACCGGCGAGGCGTTCGTGCTCGACCGGCCGGGGCGCCTCGTCGCGCATCCGGACATCAGCCTGGTGCTGCGGGCCGACGAGACCGCGCAGCGACCACTGCAAGACCTTGCGGGCAGCCATTCTCGCCCGGCCTGGCCAAGCGACCGCCGGTCAGGACATCACGGGAAAACGGTGTTGGCGGCGATGGCGCAAATCCCCGGCGTCGACTGGAGCGTCATCGTCAAGCAACCCCTCGCCGAGGCATTCGGGCCGATCTACGCCGCTCTTTGGCGCACGGTGGCGTTGCTCATTGCCGGCGCAATGCTCGCGGCAGTGCTCGCCTACTGGCTGGCCCAGCGTATGATCGGACCGATACGACGCTGGAAGACGGGGTCGCCCGCATCGGCGCAGGACAGTTCGACCACCGGATCAGCCTTGCAACAAGTGACGAATTCGAGCGGCTTGCGACCCGATTCAACGAGATGGCAGGCGAGTTGTCGGTTTCACAGGAGCGCTCGGAACGCATAAGCCGGCTCAAGCGCTTTCTCGCGCCGCAAGTGGCCGAACTGGTTGACCGCACCGGTGACGACAGCGTTCTCGATGGGCGGCGCGTCGAAGTGGTCGTGGTATTCTGCGATCTGCGGGACTTCACCGCCTTCTCGGCCCACGCCGAGCCCGAAATCGTCATCGGCGTGCTCCGCGAGTACTACGACACGCTCGAAAGGGTGGTCAGCGCTCATGAAGCAACGCTGATAAACTTCTCCGGCGACGGAGCGATGGTGCTGGTCAACGCGCCGGTTTCCTGTCCGGATCCGGCATTGCGCGCCGTCAATATGGCGCGCGACATGCAAACGAGCGTGCAGAAACTTCTGGTCGGCTGGCGCGCGCTGGACCGCCGGCTTGGCTTCGGCGTCGGATTGGCAATGGGACCTGCCACGGTCGGGCGGATCGGCTCTGAAAACCGCCTCGACTACTCCGCGATTGGCAACGTCGTGAACCTCGCATCGCGCCTATGTTCGAGCGCAGAAGATTCTGAAATCCTTATCGATCGGGTCGCAGCTTGGCGCGCTCGGGTCGAGCGTGCCTCTCGTTGAACTGGATGCGCGGGCCTTGAAGGGTTTCGACCAGCCCGTTCCTGTATTTTCCGCTTCATCAACTCGAAGCGCTTTGCGAACTGATCAAGCAAGGTCTGATAGCTCGCGGCGCCTGGAGTCCTTCAACAACCGAGTTGGCGTGACAAGAGAGACCGGATATCGTTAGCTGTTTTCATTCGACTAGTCCGTTCTCTCTTTGGAGTGGCAAATGGCCTACACGAATCTGCGCCGTTTGATGTCTGTGGTACCCGTCTGCGCGCTGGTCTTTTCGACAGGCGCGGCGCAGGCCCAGCAGAGCAGCGGCGCGACAACGCTTTTCAACAATGTCAGGGTCTTCGACGGCAAGGGCACGGCGTTGTCCGAGCCGACCAACGTTCTGGTTAAAGGCAATCTGATCGAAAGAGTCTCCCGGACGCCGATTGCGGTCGATCGCAGCGCGACCACGACGATCATCGAGGGAGGCGGACGCACGCTGATGCCCGGCCTGATCGACGCGCACTGGCACGCGATGCTGATACGGCCGAACCCGCTGGAGTCCATGGGCGACGTCGGCTTCAACAACCTCGCGGCTGGCGACGAGGCGACCGACACTCTCATGCGCGGCTTCACGACCGTTCGCGATGTGGGCGGGCCGGCGTTCGGTCTCAAGCGCGCCATCGATGAGGGCATCGTCAAGGGCCCGCGCATCTATCCGTCCGGCGCCATGATCACAATCACGAGCGGGCATGGCGATTTCCGTCAGTTGACCGATCTGCCGCGAGCGATCGGCACGCTCGCCCGCATGGAGCAGGTCGGCGGCGCCATGGTCGCCGACAGCCCCGATGAGGTGCGCATGCGGGCCCGCGAGCAGCTCATGCAGGGGGCTTCCCAGATCAAGTTGACGGCGGGCGGCGGTGTGTCGTCACCCTTCAGTCCGATCGACGCAACCACCTTCACCGAGGCCGAACTGCGGGCTGCGGTTGAGGCGGCCGAGAATTGGGGCACCTATGTCGTCGCGCATGCCTTTACGTCGGTTGCGATCCAGCGGTCTATTGCCGCGGGTGCGAAGTGCATCGAACACGGCTTCCTGATGGACGAGGCGACCGCCAGCCTGATGGCCGAAAAGGGCGTCTGGCTGAGCTTGCAGCCGCTGCCCGAGGCCTTGAGGCTGGGCTTTCCGGTCGGTTCAGTCCAGCGAGCCAAGGCAGATGAGGTCTGGCCCGGCATAGCCAAAGCCTACGAGCTGGCGAAGAAATACAAGATCAAGACAGCGTGGGGCACCGACGTTCTGTTCTCGCGCGCGCTTGCGCAGCAACAGGGAGCAATCCTGGCCTCGCTTGTTCGTTGGTACACGCCGGCCGAAGCGCTCGCCATGGCGACCGGGACCAACGCCGAACTGCTGGCGCTGTCTGGAAAGCGCAATCCCTATCCGGGAAAGCTCGGTGTCGTGGAACAGGGCGCGCTCGCCGATCTGCTGCTTGTCGACGGCAACCCGCTCGACAACATCGCGCTCATTGCCGACCCCGCCAACAACTTCAAGATCATCATGAAGGACGGGACAATCTACAAGAACACTCTGGCCAGGTGAGGCGCAGCTGGGCCCGCTTTTCGGTATAGCGTCCGCAACTTTTGGCTGGTCGATCACGGTAGTCGGCGTTCTTGGCCGGTTGCTGCTCATCGCTTGGGCTGCTCTCGCGATCTACTATTCGAACCTCCCGGAGCCCTGGCTGCGCGTGGGGCTTGCGGTGGCTTTTGCTGCCTTCGCGGTCTGGGCTCTCTGGCTTTCGCGTCAACGGCGCATGCGCGCTGTCTTCCTCGTGATGTTCTTTTGCGTGGTCGGGTGGTGGGTCTCCATCCGTCCGTCGCACGATCGCGAATGGCGACCGGAAGTCGCGGTGATGCCGCGGGCGTTTGTCGACGGCGACCGTGTGCGTCTTACCGGTGTGCGTAACTTCGACTACCGCAGCCGGAACGACTTCGCGGTGCGTTACGAGGAGCGTGAGGTGTCGCTGTCCCACTTGATCGGGCTGGATTTCTACGTGTCCTATTTTACCGAGGGGCCGGTCGGACACACGTTCGTAAGTTTCATCTTCGACAACGCGCCGCCGCTGACTATATCCATCGAGACGCGGCCTGAGGTGGGCGAAGGCTTCGCGCCCGTCGCCTCCCTGTTCAAGCAATTCGAATTGATCTACGTGGTGGGCGAAGAGCGTGACGTCGTGGGCGTGCGCACCAACCACCGTCGGGAGCCGGTTTATCTCTATCGCCTCAATACCTCGGCCGACGATGCACGACGCCTGCTGCTCGTCTACCTGACGCGGATCAACGAACTCGCCGATCAGCCGGAATTTTATCATCTGCTGACCAACAGCTGCACGATCAACATCATTCGCTACGCGAACGCCGCCGGCCGGAGGGGCCGGTTCGACATTCGCCATCTCCTCAACGGGCTGATCGACAGCTATCTCTACCACTCGGGCCGGATCGACACGACGCTGCCGTTTGACGAACTGCGGCGACGGTCCCTGATCAACGAGGCCGCACGGGCCGCCGAGGGCGGGGCTGATTTCCCGCAGCGGATTCGTACATCCTTGCCGACAATAGTCGCGCCCTGAAATCCAATGCGGCCGGAGGCGGCAAACGCGCGAGAGCCGCCGGGATGTCCTCAGCGGCTCATGCGTTGCGTCGCTCAGCGCTTACGACATTGCGATTCAGATTGCATGAGCGGATACTTCGGTCGGGGCGGCAATCTGCGAGGGACGGACCATGAAAGAGCCGAGTCCTGATCATCGTCATCACGACAAGAACGGACAGATCAGCCGCAAGCACGGAAACACCACAATCAGCACCCTGCGCAAAATTTATGGAAAAAGCTTTGCTGCGGGGTTCCCGGATACGGAGAAGCTGAGCGACACGCTTCATGTACTCAACGAAACGTCACTGAGCCAACTTCACCGCGATCACGATACTGGCCATCTCGCGCACAAGATCGCGAAAGCTTCCTGAGACGACAGCGGAAGCTGTGCGACCAAGGCGGGCGCGTGGGCACTATTTTGCTTTCAACGCATCGCGGTCTTTGATCAATTTCTCAAGTTCTTCGGTCTGCTGCTGAATCCTGTCGGCCGTCCTCTCCTCATTCTGTCCGCCAGCGGCGCCTGCTGCTTGCTCGACCAACTGACGGATGTTGTCTCGAAGAATGGCAATACGATTCTCGAGTTCGGGGAGCGATAGGGTATTGCGCATAGCAGTCCTCAGGTTTCATGTGTGGTCGCACGGTACCGCCGTCCAAGAAGCTCTCGCCGCCGTCAACGAAATCCGGCCTTTTGCAGCCCTTCGAGCATATGATTCCGCGCCTCCTCCGTGCCGAGTTGAGCGGCGAACATCCGGGCGTCAAAGAATGGCCATAAACGCGCGACGATGGCGCGTTCGCGCTCTGCATCCTGCTGGTCGGTCCAGTGCCGCGTACGCGGCGGCAAGCACCGGATGCGTGATCATCTGTGTATTCCGGCCTGGATTACGGGAAAGGCCACGGTCGCAAGCATCGACAGCCTCAGCATACCGGCGAAGAAAGTAGTATGCCATGCAGAGTCTTGTGGCTGCAAAGCCATTGGCCCGGTCAAAGCGGAGTGCACCCTCCAACCACGGCAATGCCTCCGCGGCTCGACCCGCCCACACCAAGATGGCCCCTCGATAGGCATAGTTGTCTGCATCGCTCGGATTGAACTCGAGCGCGCGGTCGATTTGCGCCAGCGCGAGATCGTAGCGCTTTCTGAAAAGATTGATAAAGCTGAGCACTCGATAGGCCCGGGTTGTTGCCGGATCCAGCGCCAGCGCCTTTTGGGCGAGCGCTTCCGCACGTTCGAGATCTTCCGCACGGAATTCGGACCATCCTGATACGACGGCCTCGTAGTATGAGCCGGCCAATGCCGCATAGGCGTCGGCGTAGTTGGGGTCTAGAGCAATGGCGCGCTGGAAGAGCGCGCTTGCGTCATCGTTGCTGTCACGTGTGTCATGCGACAATGCACCACGACCCCGCAGGACGTACTCGTACGCCGCGAGGTTGCTGGTAGGCTTTGCCAGAACGCGCTCCTGCTCGAAGCGGGTGAGCTCTACAGCCGCTGCGCCCACGACGCGCCTGGCGATGGTGTCCTCCACGGCGAAAATGCCATCAATCTCGGCATTGTACGTTTCCGACCAGATGAGGCGTCCCGTCGTCGCCTCGGTCAATTGGACGCCGACCCGAACACGATTGCCCGTGCGCCGGATGCTGCCGTCGAGCAGATAGCGCGCATTCAGAAGGCGTCCAATTTCTGCAGGGGCGACGTTCGAGTCCTTGAAGCGGAAGCTGGAGGATTTGGAGATGACGAGCAGGTTCGAGAAACGGCCGAGCGCGGCAATGACGTCTTCGGTAATCCCGTCGCTGAAGAAATCATGGGCGGCATCGCCGAACTGGTTCTTGAACGGCAGCACCGCCACCGAAGGACGCGTCTCGAGCCGCGCCGCAGAGGCGAGGGTCGCCACTTCGACAGGCTTGGCCACGGAGCCAAGCCCGAACTGCTGTCGGCCAGCATCTGTGTGAAGCGCCCACACAGAAAAACCCGACCGCCACTATTGCGGCGACCCCTGCGGCGGCAACGAGAGGCCAGCGCCTTCTCCTTCGCCGAGGGGCTGTGGCCGCTTCCTCCACCGCGTAAGCGCGCACCGGATCGGTGATATTCTTGACACGATGGCTGCCGAGCGGGCGGTAGTGGAAATCCAGCTTGTTGTGGACGTGCTCGTAGACGGTCTGTGAGATGCAAACCGTGCCGGGCTTGGCGAGCGCCTGGAGCCGGGCGGCGATGTTGATGCCATCGCCAAATATGTCGTCGCCATCGACAATGACGTCGCCAAGATTGACACCGATCCGCAGCTCGAGACGGCGTTCGGGCGGGATCGGGTCGTTGATGGCACGCGCTGCTCGCTGCATCTCGAGGGCGCAGTTCAGCGCCTCGACGACGCTCGAAAAATCCGCCAGCACGCTGTCGCCTGCGGTGCCGACGATCCGTCCACCTTGTGCCACGATCAGCGGGTCGACAGCGCGGCGGAGCCGTCCAAGTGCTTGATGGGTGCCCGCTTCATCCTCACCCATGAGGCGGCTGAAAGCGACCACATCGGCATGCAGGATCGCGGCAAGCTTCCGCTTTCGAGAGGGAGCTTCCTGCGGAGATTGAGGCGGAACATCGGGTTCGGGTCGCACAGGTGTGTTTGACCTCGCTGTGGACAATCAAGACTATATGCGATACTGCGACGGTTGGCCACGGAAGTCCTGAGCGCCCAATGCGCTCAAGGAGGCAGATCATGTGCAGAGCTTCTCGCCTGGCACTGACTCGAGGCGCGACACTTCTCGGCCTGCTTTTCGTGGCGCTGTTCGGATCAACCGCCCGAGGCGACGAACCGAGGCTTTCGATCAGTGGCTACGATCCGGTCGCCTATTTCACCGACGGGAGACCGGTTCGGGGCAAGGCGGAGTTTGAACACGTGTGGCGCAAATTGCGCTGGCGCTTTGCCAGCGGTGAGCATCGCGATCTGTTCGTCAAGCATCCGCAGCGCTACGCACCGCAATACGACGGTTATTGTGCGATGGGCGCGGCGATCGAGGCTGCGGCGCACAAGGACACGGTGGATCCGGAGGCCTGGGCCATCGTCGACGGCAAGCTCTATCTGGTACACAGCACACTACTGGCTGGAGAAATGGCGCGAGCAGGCCAAGGAGTACATCAAGCAGGCCGACGCGGATTGGCGGGCCGTCGCGGATCTTCCGGACCCGGTCATCGTCGGACCGCCCTGTGCTGCCTCCCCGCCTACAGGTGCGCGTCACACTGCGCAACGGCGGGCGTTTGCTGGTCATCGGCGGCCAGGTTCCGCGCGACGATGCCGGCAAGATCGTCGGGAAGGCGATATGCGGGCGCAGATCGAGCAGGTCGGCAAGAACATCGGCGCGTGCCTCAAGGCCGGCGGCGCAACAGTCAACGACATTGTCTTTACGATCAGCTCCGTCACGGCGCCGCCGACTTCGACAAATACGCCGATCTGCTGCCGCGCTATTTCGGCCCGCCTTCCCCGGAAAGAGCAAACGGTCCGTGCGCCGCAGTTGTCGAGCCCCGACTTCCTGCTGCAAGTCGAGGCCTTCGCGGCGATCAAGCAAGCACCGGAAATCGAGCTGAGGCCTTCAAACCTGGCGCGCGACTTCTTCGCTCGCCTGCTCTGCGCTCCACGCGACCGTCGAGGAGCCACAGGCGCTCGAGGCGCACCGTACGCACGCGCGAGAGCCGCCGGGATGTCCCCAGCGGCTCATGCGTTGCGTAGCGATGTAGTGCGACGCGCAGCGTCGCGTGGTGGGAACGTTGCGATGCGCCGAGGGCGCCCGCGTTGCCTACCGTGGTGTCGATGAGTCCTACGCGTCTCATCGACCAAGCCAAACATAGCTGGTCGCGATTTGACTACAAGACAGGGCTGCTGCCGTAGTCGCCATCTCTTTCGACCCGTGCTCTCCCGGGTTCCTCACGAACCGCCTGCGGGCACCTCGGACGCGAGCGGCTCCGGCGTGATCGTCACGGCCGGGCGCGCGAGGCCGAAGTGGGAGCGCAGCGTCTCGCCCTCGTAGGCCGTGCGGAACAAGCCGCGCTTCTGCAGGAGCGGCACGACCTCGGCAATGAAGACGTCGAGCATCTCGGGCAGCACCGGCGGCATCAGGTTGAACCCGTCCGCAACGCCATCGTCGACCCAATCCTGCATCAGATCGGCAACCTGCTCGGGCGTGCCCTCGAACGTGAAATGGCCACGGGCGCCGGCGAGCTTCGCGAGCAACTGCCGCAGTGTCGGACGCTGCTCTCTGACAAATCCCACAATCACCTCGGTGCGGCTGCGGGACGCCTCGTTGGTGCTCGGGTCGGGGAAGTCCTCCGCCGACAGGGTCTTGTCCAGCGGCAGATGCGAGAAGTCGTGTCCGCCGAACCGCAGCGACAGCCGGCTGCGCCCGGTCTCCGGATCGGACAGCTCGTTGAGCTCGTCCGCGAAGCGGCGCGCCTCAGCCTCCGTGGATCCGATGATCGGGCTGAAGCCGGGCAGGATCAGCACCTGATCGGGATTCCGCCCCGCTGCCGCGACCAATGTCTTCAAGTCGGCATAGAAGGCGCGCGCCGTCGACTTCTCCAGATGCGCGGTGAACACCGCCTCGGCATGGCGCGCCGCGAACTGGCGGCCGGTATCCGACGAGCCCGCCTGCACGAACACCGGACGCCCCTGCGGCGAGCGCGGCAGGTTCAACGGACCCTTCACCTGATAGTGCGGCCCTGCGTGATCGATGGACCGCACCCGCCGCGCGTCCGCATAGCGTCCTCCGGCGCGGTCGTCGAGAACCGCATCGTCGGCCCAGCTGTCCCAGAGGCCTTTGACCACGGTCATGTATTCTTCGGCGCGTTCGTAGCGGTCCGCGTGGCTCACCTGGCCGATACCGCCGAAATTGCCGCCCGCCTGCGGCGACCATGTGGTGACGATGTTCCAGCCGATGCGGCCGCGGCTGATGTGATCCAGCGAACAGAATTGCCGCGCGAGATTGTAGGGCTCGGTGTACGTGGTCGAGGCGGTCGCGATCAGTCCGATGCGGCTCGTCGCCATGGCGAGCGCGGCGAGCGTCGTGATCGGCTCGAGCCAGTTGAACGGCGTTCGCTCAACGTCGTTCCACAATCCCAGAACGTCCGCGAGGAAGATCGAGTCGAACAGGCCGGCCTCGGCCTTCTGCGCCATCTCCACCGTGTAGCGGATATCGGTGAGCGGCAGCTTCGACGACTTCGGGTGCCGCCATGAAGCCTCGTGATGCCCACGGCTCTGGATGAACAGGTTGAGGTGCATCTGGCGTGTCACGATCGAGATGCTAGACTGGCAGGCTTGCCATCGCCAGAAATTTTTCGGGGCAGCGAGCTACATGAACGACATGATGAAGCCGGCAACCGAGGTTGACACACTGACGGGCGGGACTACTGCGGCTCCAGGCCGATCTGTTTCGAAATCGCCGCATACTTCGCCAGTTCGGCCTTCATGTATTCGGCCGACTTGTCCGGAGACAGGATATTGATCGTATTGGCCTGCTTCGCCATCGCTTCCTTCACGTCGGCGGAGCTGAACGCCGCCGCGAAGGCGGCATGCACGCGCGCGACCTCCGCCGGCGGCAGCCTTGGCGGCCCGATCGCAGCAAACCAGCCCTCGACGATAAAATTCGGCAGGCCTTGCTCCGCAACCGTGGGAATGTCGGGAGCGGCCGCAATTCGCTGCGCGGTGCCGACGCCGATGGCGCGGAGCGTGCCTGCCTGCAGATGCGCGATGATCGACGGATAGGCCAGCATGGCCATATCGACGGTTTCGGCGATCAGATCGTTCAGCAACGGGCCGACGCCCTTGTACGGAACGTGGGTCACCTTCACGCCGGCCTGCTCCACGAACATGGCGGCAGCCAGATGCAGGATCGTCCCGTTGCCTGACGAGCCGTAGTTGTAACCATCGGGCCTGGCCTTGAACAACGCGATCAGTTCGCCGACCGACTTCGCGGCAATTTTCTTCGGGTTCACGACCAGGACGATGGGGGTCGTTCCGATGACGGCAATCGGCGTGATGTCGGCGATCGGATCGAACGGCACCGACTTCAGCACCGACGGATAGATCACGTGGTTGTTCGAGACGATCGACAGTGTGAGGCCGTCCGGCGCAGACTTCACCAGCTGCTGGGTGCCGATCAGCCCGCCGGCTCCCGGCTGGTTGTTGACGACCACCGTGCCGCCAAGCGCTTTCGACAGTTCGTTCTGCGCCGTTCGCGTAATGGTATCGACGCCGGAGGCGACGGCCACCGGCAGGATGAACTGAATGGTCTTGCCGGCCGCCTGCTGCGCGATCGCGGGTCCGCCCGTGCCAATTCCGGCGAGCGCCAGCGATCCGCTGGCAACAAGCGTGCGACGCGTGACTGCAATCTTGTTCATCTCGTCCCTCCGTTTCATGACTGGCTGCGCTTATGCAGCCTTGACCGCGCCGCTTGTCTGTAGCGTCTTGATCTCTTCCGGATCGAATCCGGCCTCGTGCAAAATCTCGGCGGTATGCTCGCCGATGCGCGGCGGCTGGCGCTCCAGTCCGGGGCGTTGGCGCGCATCGCCGAACTCCACCGGCAGGGCGGGAATGCCGACGAGTTGACCGCCACCCAGGGCGGCAACCGCCGTGTGTACCAGCCCGCCACACGCGTTGAGATGGGCGTCATCGCTCAGTTGGTCCGGCCGGCCGACGCGAGCGTACGGAACATTCGCCGCCTCGCACTTCCGAAGAATCTCGTCGATCCGCAGCGTCTGCAAGTGCGCTTCCACGATCGGCAGCATCCATTCGCGCGCTTCGCAGCGTTTTGCGTTGCTGGCAAAACGCTCGTCGGCGATCCATTCAGGAAACCCGAACTGCTCGCAGAAGCGCTGCCAGTGGTTGTCCGACGTGCAGCCGATGAAAGCCTGGGTGCCGTCGCTCGCGGTGAAGACGTCGTAGATGCCCCAGGCGTTCTTGCGCGCCGGCATCGGCGGCAGCGGCCCGCCGGTGAAGGCGCTGCCGACCATGATCGCGCCCAGCATGAACGTCGCGCTCTCGAACAACGAGCTCGCGACCTTCTGGCCTTTCCCGGTGAGGTCGCGCTCGCGCAAGGCGGCCAGTGCGGCCACCACGCCGAACACCCCGCCGAGAATATCGATCACCGGCGCGCCGGCGCGCAGCGGTCGTCCCGGCGGACCTGTCATGTAGGCCAATCCCGATTGCATCTGCACGACTTCATCGAGCGCGCCACGATGCTCGTAGGGACCTTTGAGAAAACCCTTCATGGACAGATAGACCAGCCGCGGGTTGATCGCCCGCAAGTCGTCCCAGCTGCAGCGCAGGCGTTCGATCGTGCCGGGGCCGAAATTCTCCAGCACGATGTCCGCCTTGCGGACGAGCCGGTGCACGACGGCCTGGCCATCCGCGCGCTTGAGATCGACGGCGATCGAGCGCTTGTTGCGGTTGTAGGTCGCAAAGAAGCCGGCGGCGAAGCCGGGCAGCCGGCGCGTCGGATCGCCATCCGCAGGCTCGATCTTGACCACGTCGGCGCCGAGATCGGCGAACACCACACCGGCGCACGGTCCCATGATGGTGTGGCCGAAGTCGAGCACCCTGACGCCGGCGAGCGGCTTCGGCAATACGGTCATGCCACCTTCCGCCGGAACGACGCGATCGTGCCGGAGCGGAGCGCCGCGCTCGGCAAGGGATGGCCGACCACCCGCTCCGCAAGCCGGGCCGCTTCGAGCAGCGCCTCGATGTCGAGACCGGTCTCGATGCCCATTTCCTCGCAGATGATGGCGAGTTCTTCGGTGGCGATGTTGCCGGGCGCACCGGGATGGCCGGCAAACGGGCAGCCACCAAGGCCCGCGACCGCCGCATCAAAGCGCGTCACGCCAAGCCGCAGGCCTTCATAGGCACAGGCGATGCCCTGCCCGCGGGTGTCATGCAGATGCAGCGCGATCTCCTTGTCCGGCCATCGTTCGCGCACCGCGCCGACAGCCGCCGCGATCCGGCGCGGCGTCGCCCATCCCATGCTGTCGGCGAGCATGAGCTGCTTCACGACTCATGCCCGCGTCCTTCGCAATCTTCAGGCCGTCCGCCACCGACGCGACCACCTGCGCCGGTGCAATGTCGCCGGCAAAATTGCAGCCGAACGAAGCCATGACGATGATCCTGTCGACCGGCACGCCGACCTCCTGATGCGCGCGCACGAATGCGCGCATGGCCGCGATCTGGCCCGGACGGTCGCGGTTCAGGTTCTTGACGTTGAACGCTTCCGACGCGCTGAGCGAGATCGAGCCGGCCAGCGTCAGCTTGTCCTTGAAGGCCAGCGCCCGCCGCAAGCCGTCGGTCGTTGAACCAGATCGCCGAATACGCAACGTCCGGACGGCAGGTCATGCCGCCGACCACGGCTTCGGCGTCCGCCCAGCCGGGGACGTGCTTCAGGCTGACGAAGGACGCAGCCTGGATGTGGCTGAAGCCGCACTGCGACAGCGCATCGATCAGCGCGATCTTGTCGGCCG
This sequence comes from uncultured Alphaproteobacteria bacterium, assembly GCA_963843435.1. GTDB lineage: Bacteria > Pseudomonadota > Alphaproteobacteria > Rhizobiales > Xanthobacteraceae > P52-10. The sequence goes on along the minus strand of CAWJKJ010000022.1, from coordinate 353,849 downwards.
TCGCGATCGGGCCCTTCTCGATCTGAAAGCCCTCGCGCGGCCCCTCCTCGCGGATGACCACCCTCTTCGGCAGATCCATGGCCCATTCCTCCCCGTCTGATGGTCAGCTTGTACCGCCACGATCCATCTGACAAATATAATCTCTAGAACTGATCGTTCTGATTTTCAGGTTGGGTAAATGCGATGGCGCTCGGGCTGCGACAGCTCCGCTACTTCCTCGCGATTGCGGACGCGGGCGCGCTGTCGCGCGCGGCCGAAAGTCTGAACATCGCGCAATCGGCACTGAGCCATCATGTCGCCGAAATCGAACGCACGCTCGGCCTGAAGCTATTCGACCGCAAGGCCCGCGGCGTCAGCCTGACTGCGGCGGGCCGCCGCCTGCAGGAGCACGCAAGCGCAATTCTCTCCGCGCTGTCCAAGGCCGAGCAGGACGTGCGTAATTTCACCGACGCGGTCTCGGGACCGGTGTCGCTCGGACTCAGTCACACGGCGATCGCGGCGGTTTCCCTCGAGGTGATGCAGGCGGTGCGCAAGCACTGTCCCGGCGTGCATCTGACACTGTCGGAAGGCCTTTCGCCAACCCTGATAGGACATGTCCTGTCCGGGGCCATCGATCTGGCGCTTGCCTACAACCCGCCCCGAGATACGCGCCTTGTCGCGCAGACATTGCTCGATGAAGACCTGTATCTCGTCGGCCATCCCGGCCTGATCGGAAAATCCTCAGGTCCGGTACCGTTCTCGAAGATCCCGCAAGGCAGCGTGCTCGGCCTCAATCCGCTTCCGGCGTCGCGCGCAATCATCCAGGCGCAAATCCTGCGCAACCAGATCGCTCCCAGTCCGACGCTGGAGGTCGGCAGCCTGATCGCGTTACGGCAGGCCCTCGAAGACGGCCTCGGATGCGCGATCCTTGCCCGCTCGACCGTGCTTGCCGAGCTTGAACAGCAACGATTCCACGCGCGACGGATTGTCCAGCCGACGATCGTCCGCACCCTCGCTGTCATATCGCTCGCCGATCGGCCGCAAACGCGGGCCTTCGTCGAGGTGCGCAATAACGTCATCGAGGTGGTGCGAGCCGCGGCCGGGTCCGGGCGCTGGCCGACAATCCAGAAAGGGCGGCGCGGGCGTTGATCCGTTCGATGGCAAACCTTGCCGCAGAGTTAGTCCCGGATTTCGCTTCGCTTCATCCGGGCTACGGCTCAATGCCCCGACGTGCGCCAGACCAGCAGCCTGCGCTCGGCATAGGCGACGACGAGCGCCGTCAGATAGCCGATCACGCCGAGCAGGATCACGCCGGCGAACAGGTCGGCGGAGCGGAACGCGCGCGCGGACAGCAGGATCCAGTGGCCGAGCCCGTCGAGGCCGGCCAGCATCTCGCAGACCACCGACAGGATCAGCGCCACCGTGACGCTGAGGCGCATGCCGGCGAGGATGTCGGGCATCGCCGACGGCAGGCCGATCTTGAAGATCACCGCCGAGCGCGACAGGTGCAGCGAGCGCGCGACCTCGTAGAGCCGCGGCTCGACCGCGGCAAAGCCGTGCACGGTCGCCAGCAGCATCGGCCACATCGCGCCGAAGCCGATCACGACAGCGCCATGGTCTGCGACAGGCCGAAGAAGGCGATCGCGACCGGGATGATCGCCGAGACCGGCAACGGCCGCAGGAACTCCAGCGTCGGCGCGATGTAGGGCCGCACGCGCGGCGACGAGCCGATCAGCGCGCCGAGCGCGATGCCGACCAGCGAGGCGAGCAGCCAGCCGAAGATCATGTGCTCGAGCGTGCCGACGACCTTCGCGACAGATCGCCCTCGGTCAGGCCGCGCACCAGCGCGGCCCAGGCGCGGTCCGGACCCGGCAGGAACACCGGCGAGACCAGCCGCGCGTCGGCGATCATCTGCCACAGCACGACGAAGCCGGCGGCAACGGCGAAGCTCGCGAGCCGCCAGAGGATCGCCGAACTGCGCGCTGACGGACGGCGTTCATCGCGCTCCTCCACCATCGCGGCGCGGCCGAACAGGCGCTTGCTGCGCCAACAGCAGCAGCGCGTTGAGGCCCCAGCCGACGACGCCGAGCCAGACCAGATAGGCGAGCATCAGGTCGGGCCGCAGCGCCTGCTGCGCGGTCATCATGCGCGTGGCCGAGCCCGAGCGGATTGATCGGCGATCTCGACCGTCACGGACGACGATCAGCGCGATGCCGGCGGCAAGGCGGAACGCGACGAAGATGCGCGGCAGCGCCGCCGGGATGACGATCTTGATGACGCGCGCCGCGGGCGTCAGGCGCAGCGCGCGCGACACCTCCATCAGCCGCGGCTCGACGCCGCGCACCGCGGCGCGCGTCAGGATCAGCAGCGGCCACATGCAGGCGAAGGAGACGATGGCGATCTCGAGCCGGTAGCCGAAGCCGAGCGCGATCAGCGCGATCGGCAGGATGGCGATCGACGGGATCGGCCGGATCGACTCGATGGTGACCTCCATCAGCCGGTCGGCCGACGGCAGCACGCCGAGCAGGATGCCGATCAGCAGGCCGACCGAGCCGCCGATGGCGAGGCCGGCGAACGCGGTCGACCAGCGTATCGCGCGTGGTCGTCAGCATCGATCCGTCGCGCGACGGCTTCGAGAAGGCCACGACGATGGCGCTCGGCGGCGCCAGCGAGTCGATGTCGGTGAGGTTGGCCATGCGGCCGGCGATCTCGCCGACGACGATCAGCGCCACCGGCAGCGCAAGGCCCTTCCATGTCTCGGCCGAGATCATGCTCGCCCTCGGCGACCTTGATGAAGTCGAACAGCTCGCGGCGCAGCCGCAGGAACTCCGGATGCTCGCGCGTGGTCAGCTGGTCGCGCGGCCGCGGCAGATCGACCTTCACCTCGATGCCGATGCGGCCCGGATGCGACAGCAGGCCGATCACGCGGTCGCCGAGATAGATCGCCTCCTCCAGATCGTGCGTCACGAACAGCACCGTCGGCGCCGCTGGCTGCGACCAGCGACAGCACCTCGTCCTGCAGGCCCTGCCGCGTCATCGCGTCGAGCGCGCCGAACGGCTCGTCCATCAGCAGCGCCACCGGGTCCTGCGCCAGGCAGCGCGCGATCTGCAGGCGCTGCTGCATGCCGCCGGACATTTCCGCCGGGTATTTGCCGGCGTGATCCGGCAGCCCGACCTTGTCCAGCAGTTCGGCAATGCGCGGCGCGCGCTTCGCCGACGGCACGCCGGCGGCCTCCAGCGCCAGCGAGACGTTGCCGGCGGCGGTGCGCCACGGCAGCAGCGCCTTGCCGTAGTCCTGGAAGATGATCGCGATGTCGCGGCGCGGCGCGAGTCATCGGCTTGCCGTCGAACGTCACCGTGCCGCCGCGACGGCTGATAGAGGCCCGCGGCGAGCCGCAGCGCGGTGGTCTTGCCGCAGCCGGACGCGCCGATGATGCAGACGAACTCGCCCTGCCCGACGGTGAAATTCAGATCCTCGACGATCACCTTGCCGCCGAGCACGATCGTCGTGTTCTCGAAGGTGATCATCGGCCGGCCTCGCTGCCGCCGCGGACACCGGCCGCACGCTCTGAGCCGCGGTCATGACTTGCGGCCCTTCCTGTCGGGATAGACGTACTCGATCGTGCTCTTCAGATGCGTCTCCAGCATCGACGGCGCGCGGCGCTGGTCGCGCGCCAGCACGCAATCGGCAAGATCGCGGTGCGCCTGCACGAATGCCTTGCCGCTGTCGAACTTGCGCATCATCACCCGCCGGTAGCGATAGGCCTGGTCGTAGAGATCGGAATGCGCGGCCAGCAGCCGCGGCGAGCCGCAGGCCTCCAGCAGCGAGGTGTGAAAGCCCTTGTGCAGCACGTCGAACTCCTCGGCGCCTTCGGTGAACTTCGAGCCGGTGCGCTCGACATAGCGCTGCATGCGATGCAGGGCCGCGACGATGCCGGCCTCCCAGTCGTCCTTGCCGAGCTTCATCGACAGGCACAGCGCCTCCTGCTCGACGACGATGCGCATGCCGGTGATGTCGCGCAGGTCGGCTTCGCTCGACCGGCGCGACGCGAAAGCCGCGCTGGCCGAGCGCGATCACGAGCTGCCGCGCCACCAGCCGCGACAGCCCTTCCCGCACCGGCGTCGCGCCCATGCCGTAGCCTTGCGCGAGATCCATGATGCCGAGCCGCGACCCGGGCGGCAGCCGCCCGGTGAGGATGTCGCGCTGGATCAGCGCCGCCGCGCGCTCGCTCAGCGTATCGGCGGACGACGCGTCCGCAGATCTCGCGAGCGCGCGCGCCGGCATGCGTCAGCCTCACTTCAGGATCAGCTTTGCGAGATCGACGTTGTTCTGCATCAGCTTCTGCTGCTTCATCACGTCGACCCACCAGGCGAGATCGCTCGTCTTCAGCTCCGGATTGGAATAGGCCGGCGGAAAGCATCTTGAGCAGCTCCAGCGGCTGCTTGGTGAATTTCGAGATCGATGCCGCCGCCTTGTCGCGGTCGGAGTTGACGATCTTCGCGCCTTCGGCGATCCCCTCGCGGAATTTCCTGATCGCTTCCGGATTCTTCTGCGCCCAGTCGCGCGAGGCCGCATAGAAAATGACCGGCTCGGAGCGATTGAGCTCCTGCAGGTAGCGGAACGCCGCGGTGCCGGTGCCTGCCTTGCTCGATGCGCGTGATGAACGGCTCGCCGGCCAGCACCGCATCGATAGCGCCCGATTTCAGAATGTCGTTCATGGTGGGAAAGGAGACCTCGACGAAGTTCACACCCTTCGGATCGACGCCCTTGTCCATCAGCCACTTGACGAACAGCACATGCAGGAACGCGCCGAGGCCGGGCGCGCCGACCTTCTTGCCGACGAAGTCCTTCGGCTCCTTGAGGTTGACGCCGGTGCGGCCCACCACGGCGACCAGGTTGGCGGTGCGCTCGTTCATGGCCGAGGCGCCGCCGACGGCAACGAGATCGAGACCGCCGTCCACCGCCTGCAGGAACACCGACGAGGTCGGCCCGCCGATCTGGATCGAATTCGACAGCAGCGCTGCCGGAATGTTGGAGTTGAGGCCGATCAGCACCATCTCCGCGTCGAGGCCGAGGCGCTTGAAGATGCCTTCATCGATCGCGACCATCGCCGACGCGCAGTCGCCGGTCGCGGTGCAGCCGATCTGCACCTTCTGCTGCGCCTGCGCGCTGCTCGCCATCAGCAGTGCGAACAACGCCGCAACGATCGTCCTGACCTTCATTTCGATCCTCCCGTTGTCCGCGCGCTTGACACGGGCTTTTCAATTATCGATATTTTTCTTGATCATATATTTTCGTCCCGCGCAAGCCGGGCCGACTGCCAAAACAACGAACAACGGGAGACGCGCCGATGAAGCTCGCCACATACAGGAAGAACGGCGCCGAGCGCGTCGGCATCGTGCACGCCAAGCGACGCCAAGGTGTTCGATCTTGCCGGCTGCCGCCGAGCGCGCCGGTGCGGCAAATCCGGCATTCGCGTCAATGCTTTCGCTGATCGACGGCGGCGAGAAGGCGCTGGATGCGGCGCGCAGCGTGTTCGCGAAATCGGGCAGCGACGCCAGCCTGTCCGCCGGATGTCGCCGCGATCGAAATCCTCGCGCCGATGCCGGAGCCGCGGCAGATGCGCGACGGAATGTCCTTCCCCCTGCACATCCAGCAGGCGCCGAAAGGCCAGCTGCGGCTCGCCGCGCGCGCGAAGGGCGACATGGCGGAGCTGGCGCGGATCGACGCCGCGCCGCTCGGCGAACTGCCGGAGGTCTACCGCAAGGTGCCGATCTACTACATCACCAACCGCTTTTCAGCGTGCGCGGCACCAACACCACGGTGAAGTGGCCGCGCTACAGCCAGGTGATGGACTACGAGCTGGAGTTCGCGCATCGTCACCAAGAACAGGGGCGCGAACATCTCCGCGGCGAAGGCGAAGGACCACATCTTCGGCTACACCATCTTCAACGACTTCTCCGCGCGCGACGCGCAGCGGATCGAGATGGAAGGCCGGCTCGGCCCCGCCAAGGGCAAGAGTTTCGACGGCGGCAACGTGCTGGGTCCCTGGATCGTCACGCCGGACGAGATCGGCGATCCGTACAAGCTGAAGATGGAAGCGCGCGTGAACGGCGAGGTGCGCTGCTCGAGCATCAGCGAGGGCATGCTGTTCCCGTTCGAGGAGATCATCGCGCACGTGACCAAGGACGAGACGCTGATGCCGGGCGAGTTCATCGGCTCCGGCACCGTCGGCGGCGGCTGCGGCCTCGAGATCGGCCACTACCTCGAGCACGGCGACACGATCGAGCTCGAAGTCGAGAAGATCGGCGTGCTGCAGGAACAAGGTCGAGCGGCAGAGCTGAGCCGTCCGCCCCGTGGCGAGCGAAGCGCGCCTGAATCCGGGCGAGCCTGAGTCGCTCGACTCAGCCGCCGGACCCTCACCCGCTTACGAGCGCGCGAGACGCCCTCGCTCGCAAGAAAGAACAAGGGAGAAACCCACCATGGCGCGCAAGCTGATCGACATCTCGATGCCGCTGCAAAACGACGTGCCGGCCGATCCGCCGGGCGGGCATCCGACCATCGAATACATCGACCACAAGCAGAGCATGCGAAGGCATGCTGCGCTTCTTTCCGGGGCTGAAGCCGGAGGACCTGCCGGACGGCCAGGCTGGGCGGTCGAGCGCGTCAACCTGTCGACGCACAACGGCACCCACATCGACGCGCCGTGGCACTATCACCCGACCATGAACCGCGGCGAGAAGGCGTGGACCATCGACGAGGTGCCGCTGGAGTGGTGCTACCAGCCGGGCGTGAAGCTCGACTTCCGGCATTTCCCGGACGGCTATGTGGCAACCGCAGCCGACGTCGAGACCGAACTGAAGCGGATCGGCCACGAGCTGAAGCCGCTCGACATCGTCGTCGTCAACACGTCGGCCGGCGCGAAGTATGGCCAGCAGGACTACGTCAACTCCGGCTGCGGCATGGGCTACGAGGCGACCATGTACCTGCTGGAGCGCGGCGTGCGCGTGACCGGCATCGACGGCTGGAGCTGGGACGCGCCGTTCGTCGTTCACCGCGAAGAAGTATGCGGAGACCAAGGACGCGAGCCTCATCTGGGAAGGCCACAAGGCCGGCCGGCACATCGGCTACTCGCACATCGAGAAGCTGCACAATCTCGAGCAGCTTCCCTCCACCGGCTTTAGCGTGTCGTGCTTCCCGGTGAAGATCGAGCGCGCCTCGGCCGGCTGGTGCCGCGCAGTGGCGATCATCGACGAATAGCGCATTCAGCCGGAACAATCGGGACCGGGCCGATCGCGACGGCGGGAACCGCGGGAACCACGAAACCGTCCGCGCGTTATTGCTCCCGAGATGGCTTCCGAAAGAGGCCATAATTTCGCAGGGAGAGTGATATGCGCACGTTTGTTGGAATGATCCTGGGCTGCCTGCTGACGATCGGGATCGTCTTCTGCATGACGTGCGGGCAAGCTCCACCGTGGCGAGCAGCACGACCGGCATCGAGACCAGGCAGATCGTCAATTGGGACGTCGCTCAGGCGAACTGGAACAAGATGACGGAAAACGCCCAGCACGCGTGGTCGAAGCTGAAGGAAAGCGTCAGGCAGGCGACGACGTGAGCTATTAGCCTGGCACTCTCACGTTAATCGCTGTCATGGCCGGGCTTGTCCCGGCCATCCCGCTTAGCTAGCCGCACTGCGTCCCTGAAGCGGGATCACCGGGACAGCCCGGTGATGACACGGAGTGTGGATCGACCTCCAGGAACCCCGCCCGCTCCCTCGCAAGACGCTGCTCACTCCCGACAAGAATATCGATCAACGCCTGCGCCACCGACGCATCGCGTCGCGCGCGTCGTCACGGCCGCCGAATAGACCGTCGCCAGCGCGCAGGCCGGCGGCAGTGGCGCGACCAGCGGCAATCCCGGCGTGACGATGATCTCGGTCGACCTGCGTGCAGCCGATCGGGCGCGCGGCGCTTCGAGGCCGCGAGCTCGCGCATCGCGGTCGCGCCGTTCGGAAAGATTTTCAGTCGCGCCTCGACCTGATCGAAGATGTCGAGCTGGCGCAGACACCTTCGCGACATGAATTCCCGCCGTCGACGACGACGATGTCGGGCACGAAGATCGCATCGGCCGCGAGCAGTGCCTCGCGCAGCGCATCCGCATCGCCGATCGGCGGCGCTGGTCGCCTGCGCGCACGGCGACCGCCGTCTCCACCGTGCCGATCGCCTTCGCCGAACCCGCGATGCAGCAATCCTTCGCGCGCGAGTTCGTCGATCAGCGCCGCGGTCGAGATCATCACGTCGACCGCGGCGCCCCGCGCAGCTTTGCGGCCATGGTGCCGACGGCGCCGAACTCACCGTCGATGCTCCAGCCGGTCTGCGGGACGTGAACCGCGGCGTCACGGCTGCGACGAGGCCTTGCGCCGCGCCGCCGCTCAGAAGCTTCAGGCTGTCACTGGCACTACTTGCTTCGCGCTCTCGTTGATCAGCTTGACGACGCCCGCCCACTTGACGATGTCGTCGCGCAGGAACTTGTCGAACTCGGCCGGCGTCATCGACAGCGGCGGCGCGCCCTGGCTCTCCCACATCTTCACGTTCTCCGGCTTCGTCAGCACGCCCTTCATCTCGGCGGCTCAGCTTGTCGACGACCGGCTTCGGCGTGCCTGCCGGCGCCACCAGTCCGAGCCAGATCGTCGCTTCGTAGCCCGGCACGCCGGCCTCGTGCACGGTCGGCACGTCGGGCAGCGCCTTCGAACGCGTCTTGCCGGTGGTGGCGAGCGCGCGCACCTGGCCGGCGGCGATGTTCTGCGCCATCGCCGGCACCGCGTCGATCATGATCTCGACCTGGCCGCCGAGCACGCTGGCGCGCGCCTCGCCGCTGTTGCGATGAGGCACGTGCACGATGTTGGTGCCGGTCATGGCTTTGAACAGCTCGCCCGCCATGTGATAGGGCGTGCCCTGCCCCGACGACGCGTAGTTCAGTTTTCCCGGCTGCGCTTTCGCCAGCGCGATCAGCTCCGGCACGGTCTTTGCGTTGACCGACGGATGCGCGACGATCACCAGATCGGACTGGTTGATCGGCGAGATCGCGACGAAGTCGCGCATCAGCTCGTAGTTGCGCGTCGGGATCAGCGACTCGTTGGCGGTCTGCGTGTTGGAGATGATCAACAGCGTGTAGCCGTCGGGCGCGGCCTTGGCCGCTTCCGCCGTGCCGATCACCGCGCCGGCGCCGGTGCGGTTCTCGACGATGAACGACTGCTTCAGGCTCTCCTGCAGGTCCTTGCCGATCAGCCGCGCGGCGACGTCGGCCGGTCCGCCGGGGCCGAACGGAACGATGAATTTGACGATCCGCGACGGGATAATCCTGGGCGATCGCGGCGGTCGACGCGAGCGCTGCCGCAAGCAGGACAGCTGTGCGAACTTCTCATGACGTTCCTCCCGTGGCTTGTGCTTCATCTCCTGTTCTTGTCGTTCGCGGTTCTGATGCCGCGTTCGCAAGCGCTGACAGCGCGCCGCTCTCCCCGTTGGGGAGAGGGCTGGGGTGAGGGGACTGCTGACACGAGAGGTTACGTGCGCCCTCACCCGCCCCTCGCTACGCGACGCGCGACTCCCTCTCCCGCAGGGGGAGAGGGGAAGAAAGCTTACGTCCCCGGTCGCGAGACCTCGACTTCCTTGCTGGTGATGAACTCGAGCAGCACCGGCATGCCTTCCTTGGTCTTCTGGATGCCGCGCTGGATCGCCGGGATGATGTCTTCCGGCTTGGTCACGCGCTCGCCGTAGCCGCCGAAGGCGCGCGCCATGGCGGCGTAGTCGCCGGAGATGTCGGTCGAGCGGTACTTCTCGGTCGAGATCGGCATCACCTTCAGCTCGATCGCCATGCGAGAAGTTGTTCAGCAGGATCGACATGATCGGGATGCGCTCGCGCACCGCGGTCTCGAAGTCCATGCCGGTGAAGCCGATCGCCGCGTCGCCCCAGACGTTGATGCAGAGCTTGTCCGGGCTGCGCGAGCTTGGCGCCCATGGCGAGGCCGAGGCCGTAGCCGAGCTGCGTGGTCTTGCCCCAGCCGATGTAGGTCAGCGGCTCGATCGGCTTCCAGAACGGCGAGAGCTGGTCGCGCGGGCTGCCGGCGTCGTGGGTGATGATGGTGTTCTTGACGTCCACCGTCTTCTGCAGGTCCCACAGCACGCGATACGGGATTGAGCGGCGCATCGTTGGAGGTCAGCTTCGGCATCCACTTCGCCAGCCACTCGTCGTTGATCTCGGCGATCTCCGCGGCGACCGCCTTGCGCATCGCGGTCGGCCTTCACGGTCTTGCCGACCTCTTCCAGCAACGCCTCGAGCACCAGCGCCGCGTCGCCGACCAGCGCCGACCTTCGCCTCGACGTCCTTGTTGAGGTGCGCCGGATCGAGCGTCGAGTGGATGATGGTCTTGCCCTTCGGCATGGCGATGCCGAAGTTGGTCTCGGTGAAGGAGCAGCCGATGCCGAAGATCACGTCGGCGTCGGCGAGGAATTTCGGCACCGCGCGCGGCACGGCGAGGCCGCCGGAGCCGAGCGACAGCGGATGCGTCTCCGGGAATGACGACTTGCCGCCGAGGCTGGTGGTGACCGGGATCGCCAGCCGCTCGGCGAGCTGCTTCAGCTGCGGCCAGGCCTTTGCGTAGTGCACGCCCTGCCCGGCATACATGCACCGGCCGCTTGGCGTTGACCAGCAGCTCCGCCGCCTGCTTCACGTCGCGCGGGATCGGCGCCGTAGCGCGTGCGCAGCACCGGCGTGTAGTTCAGCGGCTCGGCGACCTCCTCGTTCCACGATGTCGGCCGGGATCTCGACGATCACCGGCCCGCCGCGGCCGTTCTTCAGCTTGGTGAAGGCGCGGCGGAAGATGTTGCAGACTTCGGCGGCCTGCCAGATCGCTCGGACGATTTCGCGAACATGGCGCATCGCCTGCGTCGAATTGAAGTTCGGATCGACCTGGGCGATGCGCCGCGGATAGCCCATCGGCAGCACCAGCACCGGCACCGACTCGCCATAGCACTGCGCGACGCCGCCCATGGCGTTCTCGGCGCCCGGGCCGTGCTGCATGCAGAACGCGCCGATCTTGTGCCCGGAGCGTCAGCCGCGAGATCGCGTCGGCCATGTGCACGCCGATGCGCTCCTGCCGCACCATGATCGGGCGGATGTCGGCTGCCGCCGCGTATTCGATGAGGTGATTGACCGGATAGCCGCAAAGGATCTCGATACCCTCGCGCTTCATGATCTCTGCGATCGCTGCGCCAAGCTTCATGCCGGTCCTCCCGTTTGTTTCGCCGTTGGTGTTTTGACGATCTTTGGCAAAGATCGTACGCCCGATCAATCGGCAGCTGATGATCGGTCACGTTATCCGGATGACGGAGGCGGTCCACGCGACGGAACGCTAAGGTTGCGGGGCGTGAAAGTGAGCAGTCGCTAGCACTACGCTCATCGTCATGGCCGGGCTTGTCCCGGCCATCCCGTCTTTGGGCCGCACGTGCTTGTCGCTAAGCGTGGATGCCCGGGACAAGCCCGGTGCATGATGGCGGAGCATACGGCGTGCACTGCGACTCACACCGTCGCCAGCGTCCGCTCGCCGATCGCGGGCGCGATGTCCTTCATGAACAGCTGCAGGCCGCGCTCTGGCGAATTCGGCGGGCATCGGACCGATGCGGAAACGCACGATGCAGCCGCCGATGCCGGTCTTCTTCAGGTCGGTGAACTCGTCCATCATGCTGTCCGGCGCGCCGCACAGGATCTGCGGCGCCATGTTGGCGTTGGCCTTCGAGACCTTGGCGTCGAACTTCTCGCTCTGCGCCGCGCGATAGGACTGCATCGCCTTGAAGTACGGCAGGCCGACTTCGTTGCGCTTCCTTGTCGGTCGGCGCGAGGATCACCGTGCGGGCGACCCAGCACTGCGACAGCGCGCGATCGATCGCGTCGGTGCTCGAGCCCGGCTTCCTTCGCCGTCGTGCGGTAAAGATCGACGTTCTTCTGCGCGGCCGACGCGGTCGCCGCCGCCATGATGACCGGCCGACCCTGCCGTGCCATCGCCGATGAGCGAGCCCGGCGAAGCGACGCTGCGCAGGAGCGGCGGATGCGGCTTGGTGAACGGGCGCGGCCGCAGCATGCCGATCTCGAAATTCCAGTACTTGCCGGCATGCACGACGCGCTCGCCGTTCCAGCACTTCAGGATGATCTCCTCGATCTCCTCGAAACGCTCCTGCGCGCTGTCCGGATCGATCTGGTAGCCGGCATATTCGTGGGTGTTGACGAGGCTGCCGCGGCCGAGGCCGACGATCAGCCGCCCCTTGCAGAGATTGTCGATCAGCGAGATCTGCTCGGCCATCCGCAACGGATGGTAGAGCGAGGTCTGCAGCACGGCGAAGCCGATCTTGATGCGGGTGGTCGCCATCGACAGCGCCGCCGCGAACGTCGGCGGATCGACATAGACGCAGTTGCCGTCGAAGTGATGCTCGGCGAGAAACACCGCATCGCAGCCGAGCTCCTCGGCCATCTTCGCTTCGCGGATCGTCTCGTTGATGATCTGCTGGTCCTTGGACGGATCGCGCGCCTCGGGAAAAAGAAACACCCCAATCTTCATCGTCACCCTCGTGTCCGGCCGGCTTCGCGCTGGCCTGCTTTCAGACATCGGTTGCCAGAAAAACGCTGAATCGAGAAGTGACGCTGACGGCTGGGCTGAGACGGCGTTTTTGCAAGCCGTGGCGAGGGTTTAGGCGCAATAGCTGAACCTCTGGGCACAGCGGACAGCGTGTTCAGTCCTCTTGACGGAACACGGCGCCGTTTTTGTGCTGTTTCAGACCTGCACTCTGGAAGACCCTGCCTCCAAATACGCAATTGTCAGCAGGTCACGCCGCCGCGACAATGCGGGCTCAGAAAGAGCAAGAAACGGGAGGATCTGAGAATGCATCCGAAGGGCAAGGTCTGCGTGGTGACCGGAGGCGCGAGCGGTATCGGTGAAGCCGTCGCGCGCGCCTTTGCCGCAGGCCGGCGCGAAGGGCGTGGTGGTCGCCGATCTCGACGCCGACAAGCTCGCCAAGGTCGCCAGCGACATCAACGGCCTCGCCGTGCCGACGGATGTATCGAAGGAAGACGACATCAAGGCGCTGATCGCTGCGGCCGAGGCGAAGTACGGCCCGATCGACGTCTTCTATTCCAATGCCGGCCTGTCGCGGCGTGGCATGGAAGACGCGCCGGATGCGGACTGGGACATCAACTGGCGCGTGCATGTGATGAGCCACGTCTGGGCCTCGCGCGTGCTGGTGCCGAAGATGCTCGCGCGCGGTTCCGGCTATCTCCTCAGCACTGCGTCGGCGGCGGGCCTCCTGAGCTCGCTGAACTCGATGAGCTACGGCGTGACGAAGGCGGCGGCCATTTCGCTGGCCGAGCACCTGTCCATTCAGTACGGCGACCGCGGCATTCGCGTCTCGGTGCTGTGCCCGCAGTCGGTGCAGACCGGCATGACCAAGCCGGGTCCGAGCGCCGCGCGCGTCGACGGCATCATGACGGCGACCGAGGTGGCGAAGATCGTGCTCGAGGCGATGGAGGCCGAGCGCTTCCTGATCCTGTCGCACGCGACCGTGCACGAGTACGAGCAGCGCAAGGTGTCGAACCGCGACCGCTGGATCGGCGGCATGCGGCGATTCCGGACGAAGCTGTTCGGGAATCCGGAAGAGAAGCGGGCGTAGCGCCCCCTCACCCGGCTCGCTGCGCTCGCCACCCTCTCCCACGAGGGGAGAGGGTCGATACGCCGCAGAAGCTGCGGCGCCAATCGATTTTGCCCTCTCCCGTTGTCGGGAGAGGGCGATCGCAGGCTTCAAGTTCCGAATTCCGCCGGGTGAGGGGTAGCAGCGCTACCGATACGACGGCATCAGTTGCTGCGGCATCGGCTTGCCGATGGTGATGGCGCCGGAGGCGCCGAGCGCCTCGATCTTCTCCTGCGCAAGGCCCGCGCTGGTCAGCACCTCGACCGCATGCTCGCCGACGCCGGAGACGCGCATCGGGCCTGAGCGCTGCGTGCGGCTGAAGGTGGCGAAGCGGCCGGGCGCGGTGAAGTAGGTGCCGTCCGCCGCGGCTGCGGACATGCACGAACTCGTCGCGGGCCAACTCCGGATCGCGCAGCACTTCCGAGACGCGCCGCGCGCGGATGGCGGCGACGCCTGCGTCGGCGAGCCGGCGGATCGCCTCGTCGCCCGGCAGCGGCGCGAGCACCTCGGCCAGCGCCTGCACCTTGTCGTTGGTGCCGTTGAGCTTGATGCCGGCCTTCGCCAGCGTCTCCTTCGACACCTGCTCGGGCTGCGCCGCCTGCACGCGGATCCAGCCGTCGCTGGTCTTGTAGAAGCGGTCGAGCCAGCCGGGCCCGCGATGATTTTCGCTGCCCTTCACCAGCGCCGGACGGCCCTGGTAGCGGACGAGCTCTTCCGACTGCAGGTAGGTCGCGGTCGCGGCCAGCGAATTCCAGATGCGCTGGCCCTCGCCGGTCTTCTCGCGGTGATAGATGCCGAGCACGCTGGCGAGCACGCACATCGCCGCCGTCGTCACGTCGATGATGGCAATGGTGTTGGCCACCGGATCGTCGTCGCCGGCCTGCGTCGTCATCATGCCGCTCATCGCCTGCAGCACCATGTCGACGCCCGGCAGCTGCGACAGCGGCCCGCCCTCGCCGTAGGCCGACAGCGACACGGTGATGACGCCGTCCTTCAGCGAGTTCAGCTTCTCGTAGTCGATGCCGAGCTTCTTCGTCACGCCGGGACGCAGCGAGTTGATGACGACGTCGCTGATCTTGACCATGTCGTAGAAGGCTTCGCGCGCGTCCTTGTTCTGCAGGTCCATGCCGACGCTGCGCATGCCGCGATTGTAGGTGAAGCCGGTGGCGCGGAACGGATCGCCGGTCAGAGGCTCGACCTTGATCACGTCGGCGCCGAGCTCGGACAGCAGCGAGCCGCAATAGGGACCGGCGACGAACGTGCCCATGTCGAGGATGCGGTAGCCGGCGAGCGGACCCGGACGCAGCAGCGGCTGTCTTCTCCGGCCGCGCGCGGCGCGGGCCGCACCGTGATCTTGCCGGTGTGGGCGCCCGCTTCCGGCGCCGGACCATGCACCTTGCCCGGCGTCTTCGTCAGGTTGATCGGAATGCCCGGCATCGCGGTCTCGCCGCGCTTCGGATCCTTCACCTCGGCGCGCATGCCGATCGCCTTCACCTGCGGATGATCGAGCCACTTCTCGGTCGGGCCGATCTTGCCGCAGGGAATGCCGAGGTCGGTGATCATCTTGATGAGATCATCGAGGTCATGCTTCAGGAATTCCTTCTGGATCTTCTCCTTCGCCCAGTCGACATTGGCGGCGAGCACGATGTTGGCGATGTTGCCGCCCATCCGCTCTTCCTTCAGCATGTCGCCGAGGCCCAGCGCGTTGACCAGCCAGGTCTCGAACTTGCCGCCGAGCGCGCCGCAGGCGATCCACTGGCCGTCCTTCGTCGCGTAGCGGGTGTAGGTCGGATGCCGGCCGCCGGTGCCGACCGCGGTGCTCGGATCGGGATTGTCCGGATTGACGGTGTAGCGCGCCGACGGCGGCTTCCATCACCGCGTTGATGCCGGTGACGGTGACGGCTCTGGCCGAAGCCGGACTTTTCGCGCTCGATCAGCGCGGCGACCGTGCAGACCGTCGCCCACAGGCCCTGCACATAAAGCAGATGCGGAAACACCGAGTCGATCGGGCCGCCATCGGTCGATGACTGGCGCCAGGCGACGCCGCCGGCCGCCGACAGCAGCGCCTGCGAATTCATGGCCGCCGATGCCACGGCGTGGTCTGCGCATAGGGCGGCATCCTGACGATGAGCAGCCGCGCGTTGCGTCGCGCTGAGCGTCGTCGCCGACAGACCGAAGCGTTCGAAGCGCTGCATCATCCCTGACGATGCAGATGTCGCAGCCGGCGATCAGATCGCCGAGCCAGCGGCACTGATCGGCGTTGGCCGGATCGACGGTGACGCTCTTCTTGCCGCGGTTCCACATGGAGAAGCCGGGCTGCTCGCGGTCCGGGATCGCCGCCGGGCGGTTCGATCTTGATCACCTCGGCGCCGAAATCGGCCATGAACATGCCGGTGATCGGTCCCGCGATACCATCAGTCAGATCAACGACCTGCAGCTGCCCCAAGACTTCCATCGAGCGTCCCTTCCCTGGCGGAGAATTTTGTTCTTGGTTGCCTATAGCAAATTGTGCAGGCTCATACGCGCGCGTTCGGGCGAGTTTGTCCGAATGGCCGCTTGCGCCGACCTGCATACGAGCTCGACCATTGGTAGCGGTTGCGCTGCGGCAAGGCCGGGCGGCAAAGGCTGGGCCAAGACCAGAAACGAACAGGGTCAGGAAACGGACCGATGAAACTGGATTCCTCGATTTCTGCGGTGATCACCGGCGGCGCGTCGGGCCTCGGTGCCGCGACCGCGCGCCTGCTGGCGTCGCACGGCGTCAAGGTCGGCCATCTTCGACCTGAACGAGGAGCTCGGCGAGAAGCTCGCCAAGGAGATCGGCGGCGTGTTCTGCAAGGTCGAACGTCACCTCCACGCCGGAAGTCGATGCGGCTTTGCGAAGTCCCGCGCCGCGATCGGCCAGGAGCGCATCCTGGTGAACTGCGCCGGCGTCGGCGGCTCGGTGAAGACCGTCTCGCGCGACAAGCAGACCCGCGAGATCAAGGAATACCCGCTCGACAACTTCGAGCGCATCATCCAGATCAACCTGATCGGCACCTTCCGCTGCATCACCAAGAGCGCGGCCGGCATGCTGACGCTCGATCCCCTGCCCGACGGCGACCGCGGCGCGATCGTCAACACGGCCTCGGTCGCCGCCGAAGACGGCCAGATCGGCCAGGCCGCCTACACCGCCTCGAAGGCCGGCATCGTCGGCATCACGCTGACGGTGGCGCGCGACCTCGTCCAGCGAAGGCATCCGCTGCAACACCATCCTGCCCGGCATCTTCGACACGCCGCTGCTGGCGCGCGCGCCGGAGAACGTGAAGGCGGCGCTGGCGGCGCAGGTGCCGTTCCCGCGCCGGCTCGGCCAGCCGGAAGAGTATGCGCAGCTCGCGCACACCATGATCACCAACGGCTACTTCAACGGCGAGGACGTGCGCCTCGACGGCGCCATCCGCATGGCGCCGCGCTGAACAACAAGATCGGAGAACGACCATGACCGAAGCACTGATCATCGACGCCTGCAGGACCCCGCGCGGCATCGGCAAGGCCGGCAAGGGCGCGCTCTCCGACATCCATCCGCAGCAGCTCGGCGCGACCGTGCTGCGCGCGCTGGCCGACCGCACCGGCATCAACACCGGCGACGTCGACGACATCATCTGGGGCACCAGCGCCCAGGTCGGCCCGCAGTGCGGCGACATGGGCCGCATGTCGGCGCTGGACGCGGGCTATGACATCCGCGCCTCGGGCGTGACGCTGGACCGCTTCTGCGGCTCCGGCATCACCACCGTGAACATGGCGGCGGCCTCGATCATGTCGGGCCAGGAAGACCTCGTCATCGCCGGCGGCACCGAGAAGATGTCGATGCAGACGCGCGCCGCGGCGACGGGCCGATGATGATGGACTCCGGCAACCTGCGCCTGCGCGCGCGGCATCCGCAGTCGCATCAGGGCGTCTGCGCCGACGCGGTCGCGACGCTCGAAGGCATTTCGCGCGAGGACACCGACAAGCTGGCGCTGGTGAGCCAGCAGCGCGCGGCGAACGCGATCAAGAACGGCCACTTCAACAAGAGCCTGGTGCCGGTCCATCGCGAGGACGGCAGCCTTGCGCTCGACAAGGAGGAGTATCCGCGGCCGCAGACGACGCTGGAAGGGCTTGCCGGCCTGAAGCCCGCCTTCCCGGCGGTCGCCGACTTCGCCGCTCGACGACAAGGGCACGACCTATCGCAAGCTGATCCTCGACAAGTATCCGGACCTCGAGATCAACCACATCCACCATGCCGGCAACTCGTCCGGCGTGGTCGACGGCTCCGGCGCGCTGCTGCTGGCCTCGCCGTCCTACGCGAAGTCGCACGGCCTGAAGCCGCGCGCGCGCGTCGTCGCCATGGCCAACATGGGCGACTCGCCGACGCTGATGCTGAACGCACCGGTGCCCGCCGCGCGCAAGGTGCTGGCGAAGGCCGGCCTCACCGAGGCCGACATCGACCTCTGGGAGATCAACGAGGCGTTCGCCGTGGTGGCGGAGAAATTCATCCGCGACCTGAAGCTCGACCGCGACAAGGTCAACGTCAACGGCGGCTCGATCGCGCTCGGCCATCCGATCGGCGCCACCGGCTCGATCCTGATCGGCACGCTGCTCGACGAACTCGAGCGCCGCAACCTGAAGCGCGGCCTCGTGACCATGTGCGCCGCCGGCGGCATGGCGCCGGCGATCATCATCGAGCGGGTGTGAGCGCATTGCGACGAAGCGCTGCGTCATCCTCGCGTCATCACCGGGCTTGACCCGGTGATCCCGGACTCAGGGTCGCAGTCGCCTTCGCTACAGCGCTGGATGGCCGGCGTCAAGCCCGGCCATGACGGCTGGTTGACTACCGCACCCCCGGCTTGTCGCGATCGAGCCCCTTCGCCGCGAGATCATCCAGATAGCTCTGAAACCGCGCCTCGCGCATTCAGCCCGAGCTCGCGCAGGAACGGCCACGAATAGATGCCGCTGTCGTGCATGTCGTCGAAGCCGATCCGCACCGCGTAGTTGCCGACCGGATCGACCGAGAGGATCTGCACGTTGCGCTTGCCGCCGACGGTCTTGCGCTGGGCTTCGGAGTGGCCCTGCACCTCGGCTGACGGGCTGGTCACGCGCAGCAACTCGGCGGACAGCCGAAAGCGCTGGCCGTCGTCGAACGCAATCTCGAGCGACTGCTTGTCCTTGACCAGCCGGAGCTCGACCGGCCACGGCGTCGCGGCCTCGGTGGTGCTCACGCGGCGGCTCCGTCGGTCTTCTCGATCATGAACACGATCAGCTTCTCGGCGCGCTCGGTCGATCTCGACGCGGTCGCCGGTCTCGCGGATCAGGTTCGGGATGTCGATCACCGACAGCGGATCGGTGCAATGGACTTCCAGCCGGTCGCCGGCGGCCAGCGCCTTCAGCGCCTTGCGCGTCTTCAGCACCGGCAGCGGGCAGCGAAGTCCGGTCAGGTCGAGCTTCTTCATCGTCATGCGCCCTCAATGCGGCAGTGCGGCGCTTTGGTCAACGGGCCGGCGAGACCTGTTTCGCACCTGCGAAAGCCTGGTGACGTGCGACGAAAGCGCAAGCGGCTGTCGCTTGCGCTCGGCCGGGGCGAATGCCCATAAATTCTCAAGATGCTTCTGCGGAGGGGATACCATGAAGATGTTCGTTGCGGCCGTGCTGTTTGCCGCTATCGCCGCCGTGGGCATGTCGTTCGTGCTGAACAGCTACCAGCGCGACAGCTCCACGGCGTTCACCACCAGCGGCGCCAGGGTCGGCGATCCGGGCCACAACCTGATCGGCCCGGGCTGATCGCCAGGACTCCGACCGCAGCCGGGCTCAGCCAGCACCGGCCAGGCAAAGAACTTCACCGTCTGCCCCGGCGTGACGTCGAGCACGTCTTCGCCGAGTTCGACCAGCCCGTCGCTGTCGACCAGCGACGAGATCAGCCCCGCGCCCTCGCGCGGGAATTTGACCGCCTCCAGCACCCCGTCATCCGCCTTGCGCAGGTTGGCGCGCACGTATTCCCGCCGGCCGGCCTTCTTCCGGTAGGTGAACGCGGCGCGCAAAAGCACTGGCGCGACATCGCTCTGCGAAGCGCCGGACAGCGCCAGCACCGCGGGCCGAACGACGTAGGTGAAGGTGACGAAGCTCGCCACCGGATTGCCCGGCAGGCCGATGAACGGCGTGCCGTCGATCACGCCCATGGCGACGGGACGGCCCGGCTTGATCGCCATCCGCCACAGCACCAGCTTGCCGACGCTCTCGACGGCGGCCTTGACGTGATCCTCTTCGCCGGTGGAGACGCCGCCCGAGGTCAGGATCAGGTCGTGGCGGCCGGCGGCGTCCTTCAGCGAGGCCGCAAGCTGGTCGCGATCGTCGCGCAGGATGCCGAGATCGCCGACCTCGCAGCCGAGCCGCTTCAGCATCGCCATCAGCATGTAGCGGTTGGAATCGAACAGCTGCATGTTCTTGCGCGCAGCGCCCGGCGAGACCACCTCGTTGCCGGTGGAGAACACGGCGACGCGCAGCCGCCGCCGCACGTCGATCCGCGTCAGCCCAAGCGCCGCCGCCAGCGCGATATCCTGCGGCCGCAGCCTGCGGCCGGCGGGCAAGGCGACGCGCCCTTCCGGCGATGTCTTCGCCGGCGGGCCGGACGTTGGCGCCCGGCTTCAGGCCGGCGGGCAAGACCACCCGGCCCGCCTCGTCGATCCGCACGTCCTCCTGCATGAACACGGTGTCGGCGCCGCCCGGCATCGGCGCGCCGGTGAAGATGCGCACCGCCTCGCCCGGCGCAATCGCATCGGGCGCGGCAGCGCCCGCCTGCACGCGGCCGCTCACGGCAAACGCCCGCTCGGCGTCCTTCGGCAGGTCGGCGCTGCGCACCGCATAGCCGTCGACGGCGGAGTTCATGAACGGCGGCAGCGGCATCGACGCCACGACCGGCGCCGCCAGCAAGCGGCCGTCGGCGGACAACAGATCGACGCTCTCGACCTCATCGACGGCGGTCGAGCCGCGCCGCGATGATCGCGACGGCTTCGTCGACCGACATCAGCGGACCGCCGAACGCAAAGCAATCGTCGGAGAGCTGCGCCATGACCGGTCAGGTCTCCAGCGGCTCGCGGGCGAGCACGTCGGCGACCGGGATCGCGTACTTGCGCACCATCGCGGCGACGCCGGCGATGTCGTCGAGATGCACCGACGGCAAGCCGCCTTCCATCGGACCGTCGGTGGCGATGGCGACGATGGCCGGGTCGGACGGATAAAGCAGCGGCTTGCCGTTGCTGGCGCGATGCACCTCGATCTTGCGCGGCGTGGTGGTCTTGTAGCCCTCGACGATCACCAGATCGACCGGCGACAGTTTCGGCAGCAGCTCGCGCAAGGTCAGTTCCGGCGCGCCGCGCAGCTCATGCATCAGCGCAAAACGCCGCTCGGAGGAGATCAGCACCTCGGTCGCGCCCGCCTGCCGGTGCGTCCAGGAGTCCTTGCCGGGCTGGTCCAGGTCGAAACTGTGGTGCGCGTGCTTGATGGTCGAGACGCGCAGGCCCTCGGCCACGAGATGCGGCACGAGACGCGACAGCAGCGTCGTCTTGCCCGCTCCGCTCCAGCCCGCGAGGCCGATCACCTTCATTCCCTAAACTCCGACAACAAGCACAAAGGCCGCCCGGCAACGGCCGGACGGCCCCAGCATACAGAATTTGACCGATGAGCGGCTACTCGGCGGGCACGCCCCGCGGCGGCGGGCCCGCCGGGCGCGCGGGCCTTCGCCTGCTCCTCCTCGGCCCAGACCGAGTGGTGTTCCTTGGCCCAGTTGACGTCGACCTCGCCGGTGCCCATGGCGTCGAACGCGCCCTCCATGCCGAGCGAGCCGATGTAGATGTGGGCCAGGATGCCGGCGACGAACAGCATCGCCACCACGGCATGGACGACGGTCCAGAGCTGCAGGCTGGTCACGTCGCCGGCCTGGTAGGGGAACAGCATGTACCAGCCGGACAGCGACATCAGCACGCCGCCGATGATCACCATCCAGAAGATGCCCTTCTGGCCGGCATTGAAGCGCTTCGCAGGCGGATGCTTGCCGTTCGCCAGCAGGCCGCCGCCGGCCTTGAGCCACTCCCAGTCGATCCGCGAGGGGATGTTGTCCTTGATCCAGACCACGAACATGACGGCGATGCCGAGCATGAACGGGAACGCGAGATAGTTGTGGGCGATCTTGCCCCAGTGCGGACATGCGAGAATGCTTCCGGACCGATCAGCGGCAGCAGCAGCGACTTGCCGAAGCTGATGTTCAGGCCCGACAGGCCGAGGATGATGAAGCAGGTCGCCGTCATCCAGTGCGTGAAGCGTTCGAGGCTGGCAAAGCGAACCAGCGTCTTTCCGGAAAATCCCTTCTCCACGCGAATGCGGCCGCGCACCATGAGGAACACCGCCAGCAGCGCCACCATGCCGAGGATGGCGATGCCGCCGATCCAGGGCAGCGTGTTGCGCTGGAAGTCGCGCCAGCTGCGCCCGGCCGGCTGGATCAGGCTCGACGGCCATCGTGGTCGGGAATGGTGATCCGGCCGGTGACCTTGTCGCCGCCCTTCAGCGCATTCAGCAGCTTGTCCTCCTGCACCGCCTGCTCGGTCGGCTTGAAGGAGAGCTGCGCTGCCGCAGGCAATGCGACCGCGAACGACAAGGCGAGCGCGAGGCAAAGCGGCGCGAGGATCGACTTCAGGATTGAAAGGAGGCTCGGCATCGGCGCTATGACCTTCCAGTTTCACGATAACCTGACGACGCTGCCGCGGCGGGCCGCGGCAGCGCAACGGTCTCAGCCGGTGGGTGAATCGCTGTAGGCGGTCTTCCAGCCCCACATGCCGGTGCCGTAGCCGCGCTTCATCACCCGCTCCTTGTAGATCTCGGCGATGATCGCGCCGTCGCCGGCGAGCAGCGACTTGGTCGAGCACATCTCCGCGCAGATCGGCAGCTTGCCCTCGGCCAGACGGTTCTGGCCGTACTTGGCGTATTCGGCCGGCGTGGAGTCCGCTTCCGGTCCGCCGGCGCAGTAGGTGCACTTGTCCATCTTGCCGCGCGAACCGAAGTTGCCGACCTTCGGATACTGCGGCGCGCCGAACGGACAGGCGTAGAAGCAGTAGCCGCAGCCGATGCAGAGATCCTTCGAGTGCAGCACCACGCCGTCCGCGGTCGTGTAGAAGCACGACACCGGACAGACCGCCGCGCACGGCGCATCGGTGCAGTGCATGCAGGCCATCGACACCGAGCGTTCGCCCGGCTTGCCGTCGTTGATGGTGACGACGCGGCGGCGGTTGATGCCCCACGGCACGTCGTGTTCGTTCTTGCAGGCGGTGACGCAGGCGTTGCATTCGATGCAACGGTCGGCATCACAAAGGAATTTGACGCGGGCCATTGTCTATCTCCTCATCACGCCGTTGCGATCTGGCAAAGCGTGACTTTGCCTTCGTGCATCCCGGTCACCGGGTCGTAGCCGTAGGACGTGATCGTGTTGACGCTCTCGCCCAGCACGATCGGGTCGCTGCCCTTCGGATAGTTGCCGCGCTGATCGACGCCCTGGAACCAGCCGCCGAAGTGGAACGGCATGAACGCCACGCCCTTGCCGACGCGCTCGGTGACGAGCGCCTTGACCTTCGCCTTCGAGCCGTTCTCCGGACCCGTGACCCAGACCCAGCCGCCGTCCTTGATGCCGCGCTCGGCGGCATCGCCAGGATTGATCTCGACGAACATGTCCTGCTGCAGTTCGGCCAGCCACTTGTTCGAGCGCGTCTCCTCGCCGCCGCCTTCGTATTCGACCAGACGGCCGGAGGTGAGGATGATCGGGAACTGCTTTGCGAGCCCCTTCTCCACCGCCGCCTTCTGGATCGCGAAGCCGATATTGGCCATGCGGAACTGGCGTCCGTCCGGCCGCGTCGGATACTTCGCGACGAGTTCAGGCCGCGCCGTGTAGATCGGCTCGCGATGCACCGGCACCGGGTCCGGCAAATTCCACGCAACCGCGCGCGCCTTGCCGTTGCCGTAGGCCATCACGCCGTGCGCGATCGTCACGCGGATGATGCCGCCGGACAGATCGACCGCCCAGCCCACGCCGTCCGGGTTGTTGCCGCCGATCCGGTTGATGGTCGCAAGTTCGGCTTCGGTGAGGTCCTTGTCCCAGCCGAGCTTCTTCAGCACGCCGTAGGTGAACTCCGGATAGCCGTCGGTGATCTCCGAACCGAGGCTGTAGGAGCCTTCGGACAACAGGTTCACGTTCTTCACCGAGCCGTCCGGCTGCTTCTCCTCGTACACCACGCCGAACCGCGCGCGGAACGTGCCGCCGCCGTCCTTCACATGCAGGTTGGTGTTGTAGAGCGTGTGCGTGCCCGGATGCTTGATCTGCCGGCGTGCCCCAGCACGGCCACGGCAGGCCGTAGTAGTCGCCGCCGATCTCCGGCTCGTCGGCCTTGGCGCGCAGCGTCACCAGGTCGAACTTGTCCTGGTTGCGCATATGCGCCTTCAGCCGCTCCGGCGACTGGCCGGAATAGCCGGTCGAGAAGCCGCCGCGGTTGATCTCGCGCAGCAGATCCTCAGGCTCAGGCCGCTTGTTCGTCGACCTTGATGTTCTTGAACATCTGGTCGGCGAAGCCGAGTTTCTCCGACAGCCGATAGATGATCTCGTAGTCGTCCTTCGATTCGAAGATCGGCTTGACGATCTGCTCGCCCCACTGCAGCGAACGGTTCGACGCGGTGCGCGAACCCGACGTTTCGAACTGGGTGCAGGCCGGCAGCAGGTAGGTGCCGTTCTTGCGGTTCGAGATCGCGGCGAAGGTGGTCGGATGCGGGTCGGCGACCACCAGCAGCTCGAGCGCCTCCAGTCCCTTCACCATTTCGGTCATGCGCGGGATGGTGTTGCCGCCGTGGCCCATGATGACGACGCCCTTGACGACGTCGCGCTGATCGACGTCGTCCGGCTTGGCCAGCGTCGCGTCGAACCAGCGGGTCCACGGAATGCCCGGCAGTTCCATGTTCTGCTTCTTCGTGCGCGCCGGCCGGCCGGCCTTCGCCGGCACTTCGTCGAAGCGCGACTGCAGATAATCGTAGCTGACATCCCAGACGCGGCCCCAGTGCCGCCACGCGCCTTCGACGAGGCCGTAGTAGAGCGGCAGCGAGGTGATATCGAGACCGATGTCGGTCGCGCCCTGCACGTTGCAGTGGCCGCGGAAGATGTTGGCGCCGCCGCCGAACATGCCGACGTTGCCGGTCGCGAGCAGCAGGTTGCAGTAGGCGCGGACGTTGGCCGTGCCGACCGTGTGCTGGGTGCCGCCCATGCACCAGATGAAGGTCGACGGACGCTGCTTGGCGAAGGTCTCGGCGACCTTCTTCAGCTGCTCGCCGGGAATGCCGGTGACGCGCTCGACTTCGTCAGGCGTCCACTTCGCCACCTCGGCGCGGATCTGGTCCATGCCGTAGACGCGCTGGGCGATGTATTCCTTGTCCTCCCAGCCGTTGGCGAAGATGTGGTGCAGCATGCCCCAGATCACCGCGATGTCGGTGCCGCCGCGGAAGCGCACATACTCGGTCGCATGCGCGGCCGTGCGCGTGAAGCGCGGGTCGAGCACGAACACGTTGGCGCGGTTGATCTCCTTGCCGGTCGAGGATGTGCTGCAGCGACACCGGATGCGCCTCGGCCGCGTTCGAGCCCATGAAGACGATGGTCTTCGAGTTGCGCATGTCGTTGTAGGAATTCGTCATCGCGCCGTAGCCCCAGGTGTTCGCGACACCTGCGACGGTGGTGGAGTGACAGATGCGGGCCTGGTGGTCGATCGAGTTGGTGCCCCAGAACGCCGCGAACTTGCGGAACAGATAGCCGCCTTCGTTGGAGAACTTCGCCGAGCCGAGCAGATAGACCGAGTTGGCGCCGGACTTGGCGCGGATCTCGAGCATCTTGTCGCCGATCTCGTTGATCGCCTGGTCCCAGGAGACCTTCTGCCACTCGCCGTTGACGAGCTTCATCGGATACTTCAGCCGGCGGTCGCCGTGCACCAGTTCGCGCACCGCCGCGCCCTTGGCGCAATGCGAGCCGCGATTGATCGGGCTGTCCCAGCCGGACTCCTGGCCGACCCACACGCCGTTCTGCACTTCGGCGATCACGGTGCAGCCGACCGAGCAGTGCGTGCAGATGTTCTTCCTGATTTCCGTCGGCGCGCCGATCACCTGCGGGCCGGCTTCGGCCTTGCGCACGCTGCCGAGCGGCAGCAATCCGAGCGCGACGGTGCCGCCGGCGGTGAGGCCGGAGCGGCGCAGGAACGTGCGGCGATCAAGAACGCCCGACGCGAGACCTGCGGCGATGCCCTGCAGACGCGTCCGGCTCGCGGATCCTTCCCTTCGCTTCATCAACATGAGCGTGTGTCCATCAGTAGCGGTTGACGCGATAGAACGTCTTGACGTGATCGGTTTCGCGGTAGCGCGCCTTCTTCTTGTCGGCGTCCGACTCCGGCTGCCTGCGCTTCGGTCGCGAGCGGTACCGCGGCAGCAGCCGCAGCCGATCCGCCCAGCATGAAGAAGCGGCGGCGGTCGAGATTCGCGCGTTCGGGCGTCTTGCCCTCGGAAGGCCTGGTTCCGGTCCGCTTGCTCATCGCGATCTCCTCCCGTCAAACATGTTCGGCTCGCGCGTCGCTCACGACAGCGCGAACGCCTCCGATTCCAGTTCCATGAAGATGCGGCCGACGCGGCCGACCGTGCGGTAGAACGTTGCCTGACTTCGACAGCTCGAGGTCGGCGAACAGCCGCGCCGCCCAGGGCTTCAGATGCCGCTCGAAGAATTTTGCCTGCTCGGCGAAATCGGCCTCGAAGGCGCCGCCGGCGAGCCCCGCCATCACCTCGCACAGGATGGCGATGTGATCCTCCGGCTCGCTGACCTTTTCGGCGCGGGCGATGCCGAGCCGGTCGAAGTCTTCACGTACGCGCGCCAGTGGCCGCTCATGCAGGAAGCCGGTCAGATAGTACGAGGCATAGGGCAGCAACTTCGCCGCGGCCGACGCCGATGAAGAGATTGAAGAACTCGTGGCTCACCGCCCGCTCGCCGACGTCGGCCGCAGCCGTCGCAAGCTCGATGTGCGCCATGCCGAGATCGGACGCATCGCCCTTCAGCTGCGCGAGCCGCGCCAGCGTGTCGGCGTTGGGCGCCTTGCCCAGAACCAGCGCGAGCAATCCGTATTCGGCGGCGCGCTGCCGGTCGATCTCGTCGATGTCATTGCTATCGGAACTCACCGGCGCAGCATCCTTCGCGCTTCCGTAGATGTCGGGACGAAGGATGAACCGGGACACGTTGGTGAGTGCTTCGACCGCGAGCACGCGCTCGGCGGGAATACGTGTCCAATTGGACACAGAGGGTTGGGCTATGCCGATCGCGCGCGCAAGAGACGCGACTCCGCCGGCAGCCTTGATGGCTTCCTCTAATCCACTGTCCCGCATCGTAGTTGGCCGTATCTCCCCCCATGCGGCGTCCTTCAACCGGACATCTTTGTTTTGGAATCAGAACCAAACGTCTGTTATCGAGCGCCTTTTTGGAATTTAGAACTGGTCTATTTCCAAAAGCAACTAGCCATAGGTCTTACCTATGGCTCACACGGGTTTGTTACTTCGGCCGTGCGGAGCCGTGTCGCCGGGCTTCTTGCTGCAATGCGGAAGTGCGAGGCTGATCTTGCTCATCCCGAGCGTCGCTTGAGTCTGCCGCTGACTCCGCATTTGCTGCGTCACTACGCTGTTCCAGTGCCGACAGACGAGTGCATCGGACAAGCGCACGGGCGACGCAGGCGGCGCAGCGTCGTCGTGGTGCTCTGCAACACGATCGGGTGCGTCCCCGCGACGATGCGCCTCAGCGTCGACCAGCCTTCTCCACAGGGTCCTTCGGTGGCGGCTCGCCCATGATCTGCGACACCATCCGCGCGATGTCGGTGCCGGGCGCAAGCTCGCCAGCCCCAGGAACGCCGCCCGGCGTATTCCAGTCGTAGGCGTAGTCGAGCGCCGGGTTGACGTAGTTGCGGATCGCCGGATCGAGCGCCCAGGATTTTCGCAGCGCGGCATTGCGGATGCTGTCCGGCACGCCCTTCTTGAAGAACACCGTCATGTCGGTGTTCGCGGTGAGATCCTCCAGCTTCGGCAGGCTCTCCAGGTCGATCGGCGGTTCGGTTTCGCCGGCAGTCGCCTCCGGCGTCGTCTCGGCCGGCTGCACAGGCTCGTCGTGCGCAGCCGGCTTCGGCGTCTGCCTTGCCGGCGTCGCGCTTGCGCTGCGACCAGCGCGCGAGAAAGCCCTTCTCGTCCTCGCTCATCCGCTGTTCCCGCCATCCCAATCAGGTCCGCGCTTGCGATCGACATTGGCGCGGTCGCGCTTGCGCTTCTGGAACACCCGCTCGACATGAAACTCGTCGACGAAGGCGGCGATCCATGCGGCGATGTCCTGTGGCATCGGCACCGTGCCGATCACCTCGCTGCCGCTTTCGAACAGCGCTTCGCCCTCGGTCGGATCGGCGGTGACCTTGGTGAGCTCGAGCTCCCTGCCGCCGCCCTGCTGCCGCAACGCCACCCACACCCGCGGCTCGCCGTCCATAAGATTGTCGCGGTAGTTCGCCGTGTCCGAGCTGAACAGATCGATGATCGCCGAACCTGCGTAATAGAGCGTCGTGCCGTCCTCGCTCGACAGCACGCTCCACGCCGGGGTTGCCGGCACCTCGTCGAGCAGCAGGACCGGCGACCACATGTGATCGATCCACGGGTTGTCGACCGCGCGGCGACGCACGACGACACCGACTTCGCGAGATGACTGGGTCATGGTCTGCACCCGTCTCCTGCTTCGATCACGCCGCCTGCCCCGCCGAAGCCAGCGGCAGCCCTGCAATCAGGTTCTGCGGCTTGAAGCGCACGATCTTGTCCGCCCCCATCGCCAGAATGAGATAGATCGGCTTCTCGCCAACACGCTGATCCACCAGCGCCACATCGGCAATGGAAAGCCGCATCAGTGCGACGATCCGCTCGGCGGCATCCGCCCCGGCCGATGCGCCGTTCCACAGCGCATTGCCGATCCGCGTGCCTTCGGCGTCGAGGCCGATGAACCAGCGCCAGTCGCGATCCTCGATCGAGGCGACGGTTTCAACGGTGGTGGTCAGGCCGGTCAGGTGGGAAATCCACCGCTCGATCGCCCGGCACAGTCCCGCGCGCGCTTTCGCATTGCCGCCGAGGTTCATCGCCATCGCATGCGCGTCCGAGCGCGACCAGTAGGTCCAGGCGTTCGTCGTCGTCCATCACATCCATCTCGCCGAACGCCTGCGGCTGCAGCATGGCGGTGAGCGGCGAGGCATGCAGGTCGTGCTGCGCGTGCTGCTGCGCCTCGACCGTCTCGGCGTCGGCGAGCAGCAGCGCGCCGTCGTGGACGGCCGCCTTCTGGCTGCGATAGAACAGTTCGGCCGCGCGCAGCACGTAAGGGTCGTCGCAGCCTTCGAGCGCATTGCGCAGGATCAGATGGCACAGCTGCGACAGGAAGATCGGCGGCAGATCGCCGGCGCCCTTGCGCGCCAGCGACATATACAGGGCTTCCAGCGAAGGAGCCGCGACCAGCCGGTCGCGGAAGTCGATCATGAAACCCCAGTTCTCGCGCGCATCCGGATCGGCGAGTGCGGCGACCTCGGCTGGCGCAACCGCGCGCAGCGGATCGGCCATCAGGCTGGCGTGCAGCGCCCGCTCGGCCGCGCACGCGTCGTCCGGCGGCAGCAGCTCGGGCCGCGCCAGATAGGCCATGACCAGTTCCGGCGTCACGACCAGGCCGCCATGGTCGGCGCGCCTGGTCAGGTGATGGCCGGATGCGACCCAGAACTCCCTCATTTGCGATCCGCCTCGATCAATCCGCGCAGGTCGACCTGTTCGGTGTCTTCGTCACCGCCCTCGACCTCGTGGAACGTAAACGCGCGCGCCTGCGCATGCAGCGGATCGCCGCCGGGCGCGACCTCGCGCGGCCTCAACGTGCGAAAGCGCTCGCGCAGTTCGCCGTCCTCGACCGTTCGCTGCACGGCGAGCAGGGTTTGCGGCGCATGGTCGCAAAGCGAAGCCGCGAACGCGACCTCGGCTTCGGCCGCATGACGCGCCGCATCCGCGTCCGGCGCGCCGAACCG
The DNA here is from genome assembly GCA_963843435.1 of uncultured Alphaproteobacteria bacterium. Classification (GTDB taxonomy): domain Bacteria; phylum Pseudomonadota; class Alphaproteobacteria; order Rhizobiales; family Xanthobacteraceae; genus P52-10. Next base: position 324,000 of record CAWJKJ010000022.1, on the reverse strand, counting down.
CGCAAGCAATTGCGTCGCGAGGCGCGCAACGGCGGCCTCCCTTTCGGCGTCCGTCGCTTCGGTGACGATCGCCAGCGTCGACCAGCCGAGGCTGTCGATGCCGAGAAAGCCCGAGCGCAGGGCGACGCGCTGCTTCTGCGCAAGCTCCGCCGGATCGCGGTCGACGAACACGAAGGCGCCGGAGACCGCCCACTCGCCGGGCTCGGCCGCGCGCTCGAACACGAACGTGTCCGACGGATCGAGCCTGATGGTGCGCGGCAATTTCAGCATGGCCGCCTCATCCGAATTTCGGGCCGCGATGCGCGGCATCGTACCACGCGACATTCGCCAATGCGTCGACAAGGCCGGTGCGCTGCGGCGGCTCCTTGGCTGCCGGCAGGCTCGTCAGCAGATCGCCGTTCAGCGTCGATGCCGCGCCGCTCGCCGGCCTTGGCTTTCGGCAGCCGCTCCAGATAGTCGCGCGCGATCGGCTCGAAGCCGCGCTCGTTCCACTTGTCGAACGCCGTCATCAGATGCCGCGCGAAACTCTCGACGATGGCGTCGGTCTCGACCATCTGAAAGCCCTCGCCCATCAGCGACACGCCCGCGGCCGACTGCACCTCGTCGATGTGCGCCATGTCGGCGGCGCGCAGCATCACGCCGAACGCAAGCCACGCCGGCACGTCGCTCTCGGCGCAATCCTTCGGCCAGCCGAGCCGGGCGCCGCCGAGCAAGCTGCCGTCGAACATGATGGTATCGGGCCACGTGAAGGTGACCTCGCGCTCCGGCGGGCAATGGGCGGCGATGGCGTCGGCGGTCGCATTCATGCCCGGCGAACAGCGCGCGGCGCGCCGATCGCAACGGCTCGTCGGGTTCCAGTATCACCGCGTACTCGACGAGGTCGTAGCGGCGCACCCAGACCAGCGTCCCGGCCCCGGCCTCCGCCGCGATCGCGCAGGCATGCGCGAAGGCATCGCCATGCTCGCGCAGTGCGACCAAAGTATAGCCCGGAGGCAGATCGAGCGTCTGATCCGCAAACGCCGTGCGCGAAACCATCATTCGAGCAATTTTCCCTAAGCCCTTTGTATTTGGGCGGTCTATGCTATCTCGGTCAAGACGGCGTCCGGCAACTGCAGCCTTCGCACACGCGAAAGACGAACATGCAGGCGGCGCCGGTCGAGGGAGGGGATGAGCGGAGCCAAACCACGGTTGCTGATCTGCACGTGCGAGAAGAGCATGCCGCTCGACGCGCCGGCGATCGGCCGCGCGTGTTCCGCGCACGTCACCCTGGCGAACCAGCTCTGCGGCGTCGACCTCGCGCAGTACAAGACGGCGCTCGCCGAGGGGCAGAGGATCACGATCGCGTGTACCCAGGAAGCGCCGCTGTTCAAGGAGGTCGCCGAGGATCTCGAAAAGCCGGAGCCTGACCTTCGTCAACATCCGCGAGACCGCCGGCTGGTCGAAGGATGCCGCGGCCGCTGCACCGAAGATGGCGGCGCTGATCGCGGCCAGCGGCGAAGAGATGCCGCCGGTCGCGCTGGTCACGCTCGAAAGCAACGGCGTCGTGCTGATCTACGGCCGCGACGACGTCGCGATCGAGGCGGCCGAACGTCTCGCCGACCGGCTCGACATCACCGTGCTGCTGACGAAACCTCGCGACGTGACGCCGCGCCGCGTCAACCGCTTTCCGGTGCTCAAGGGCACCGTGCGCAACGCGCGCGGCTTCCTCGGCCAGTTCGAGCTTGCCATCGACGACTACGCCGCGCCGCAGCCGTCCTCGCGCGCCAAACTCGCCTTCGGCTCGCCGCGCGATGGCGCGACGTCGAGCTGCGACCTGATCCTCGATCTCAGCGGCGGCCAGCCGCTGTTCCCCGCGCACGACCTGCGGCCGGGCTATCTGCGCGCCGATCCTGCCGACCGCGCCGCCGTCGAACGGGCGATTGCCGACGCGGCAAATCTCGTGGGCACCTTCGACAAGCCGCGCTTCATCCACTTCGAACCGTCGCTCTGCGCGCATTCGCGCTCGAAGATCACCGGCTGCACCCGCTGCCTCGACCTGTGCCCGACCGGCGCGATCACGCCGAACGGCGACAGCGTCGCCATCGATCCGCAGATCTGCGCCGGCTGCGGCGCGTGCGCGTCGGCCTGCCCAACGGGCGCCGCCGCCTATGCGCTGCCGAGCGCCGACGCGCTGATGCGACGGCTGCGCACGCTGCTGCAGACTTATCGCGCGGCAGGCGGCAGCAACGCGGTCGTCCTGTTTCACGACGGCGACCACGGCGAAGCCCTGATCGACGCGCTCGCACGCTTCGGCGACGGGCTTCCCGCCAACGTGCTTCCCCTCCTCGTCAACGAAGTGACGCAGCTCGGACCGGAGACGATCGCCGCGGTCTTCGCCTATGGCGGCGCGGGTGCCGCACTGCTGACGCGGGCCAAGCCGAAGCACGATATCGCCGGGCTCAGGCGGGCGACCGAAATGACCGAGACGATCGTGTCGTCGCTCGGCTACGGCGCGGGCGTCGTGCGCATCATCGAGACCGACGATCCGGATCAATTGCGCGCCGCGCTCGACGCGCGCCCCTGCCGGCGTTGCGACCGAACGGCCGGCGAGCTTCATCCCGCGCGGGGCCAAGCGCGGCGTGCTCGAGACGACGTTCCGCGAATTGCACATGGCGGCGCCTGCGCCTGTCGATGTCGTGCCGCTCGCCAAGGGCGCGCCGTTCGGCGGCGTGACGCTGAACGTCGAAGGCTGCACGCTCTGCCATGCCTGCGTCACCGCCTGCCCGACCGGCGCGCTCGGCGACAATCCCGACCGCGCGATGCTGCGCTTTACCGAGAGCCTTTGCGTGCAGTGCGGGCTGTGCGAGCAGACCTGCCCCGAGGATGTCATCACGCTGGAGCCGCGCCTCGACTTCAAGGCCTGGAGCGCGCCGCCGCGGGTGCTGAAGGAGGAAGAGCCGTTCAACTGCATCGCCTGCGGCAAACCGTTCGGCACCAAGAGCTCGATCGAGCGCGTGCTCGGCAAGCTCGGCGAAAAGCACTGGATGTTCCAGGGCGCGAATGCGCGGCGGCTCGACGTCATCAAGATGTGTGCGGACTGCCGGGTCGAGGCCGTGGTCAACGAGAGCTTCGATCCGCACGCCGCGCCGCAGCGGCCGCCGGTCATGACCACCGACGACTATTTGCGTGCGCGCGAGCGGAAGAAAGGCGATCCGATCGGATCGTAGCGCGTACCGGAGACTTTCGTTGTCAGTCACTCATCCACATCCAAAACCGCAGGCGACCTCGCGCGCGTCGGGCGTTCCCGGCATCAAGCATGTGATCGCGGTGGCGTCCGGCAAGGGCGGCGTCGGCAAGTCGACGACGGCGTGCAACCTGGCGCTCGGCTTCGCCGCGCTCGGACACAAGACCGGCATTCTCGACGCCGACGTCTACGGCCCCTCGCAGCCGAAGCTGTTCGGCCTGCGCGGCAAGCCGCGCATGACCGCGGAGCGCAAGCTGGAGCCGATGGAGCGCTTCGGCGTCAAGGTGATGTCGATCGGCTTCCTCGTGCGACGAGGACCTGGCGATGATCTGGCGCGGGCCGATGGTGATGTCGGCGATCACGCAGATGCTGCGCGAGGTCGTCTGGGGCGAGCTCGACGTGCTGGTGGTCGACCTGCCGCCCGGCACCGGCGACGCGCAGCTCACCATTGCGCAGCAGACGCCGCTCAGCGGAGCGGTGATCGTCTGCACGCCGCAGGACCTCGCCCTGCTCGATGCGCGGCGCGGCATCGGCATGTTCCGCCGGGTCAACGTGCCGCTGCTCGGCCTGATCGAGAACATGTCGAACTTCTGCTGCCCGGCCTGCAACCGCATGACGCCGATTTTCGGCCACGGCGGCGCGCGCGCCGAGGCGGAAAAGCTCGGCATTCCCTTTCTCGGCGAAGTCCCGCTCGCCATGCAGCTGCGCGAAACCTCCGACGACGGCCGTCCGGTGGTCGCGACCGAGCCTGACGGAGTGCACGCCAGGCATTATATAGAGATCGCGCGCAACGTCTGGTCCGGCATCGGCGCCGCCGGCCGGCCCGCGCCGCGCATCGTCATCGAGTAAGGCCATATCGAGTAAGGTCATGGACAAGCCGGTAGCGGTCGCAGGCCAGGCAACGTTCCCCGCGTGATGCCGGATCCGGCGGACCGGCGGCTGACCGAAGCCGTGGCCGGGATCGACCAGGCCGGCGCCAGGACCGAGATCCGGGTGCCGGTCGAGCGCGCGCTGACGCTCTATCTGAATGCGCAGGAGATCGTCACGATGATGACGATCAACGACTATCCGGAATATCTGGCGCTCGGCTACCTGCTCAACCAGAACATGCTGCGCGCCGACGACGTCGTCACCGAAGTGGTCTACGACGACGACCTGCAGGTGGTGGTGGTCTACACCGAGCACGGCACCAACTTCGAAGAGAAGCTGAAGAAGAAGACGCTGACCTCCGGCTGCGCGCAGGGCACCGCATTCGGCGACCTGATGGAGGCGATCGAAGGCGCGGTGCTGCCGCAGGCGGAGCTGCGCACGTCGTGGCTCTATCAGATGACGCAGGCGATCAACACCGCGCCGTCGCTCTATCTCGAGGCCGGCGCGATCCACGGCTGCGTGCTGTGCGAGAAGGGCGAGCCGGTCTGCTACATGGAAGATGTCGGCCGGCACAACGCGGTCGACAAGATCGCCGGCTGGGCCTGGCGCCACAACGTCAATGTCGCCGACAAGATCATGTACACGACCGGACGGCTCACCTCGGAGATGGTGATCAAGACCGTGCGGATGGGCATCCCCATTCTCGTCTCGCGCTCCGGCTTCACCGCGTGGGGCGTCGAGCTCGCGCGGCAGGTTGGCCTCACGCTGGTCGGGCGTGCGCGCGGCAAACGCTTCATCGCGCTGTCCGGGCAAGAGCGGATCGTGTTCGACCAGAACCTCGACTATGTCGAGGAGGAATCCATGCGCTCCAAGCGCAAGGGCGGCCGCGATGACGACTGAGCGGCCGGCGACCCTCGGGGTGCTGCTGGCGGGCGGGCTGGCGCGGCGGATGGGCGGCGGCGACAAGCCGCTGAAGACAATCGGCGGGCGCACAATTCTCGATCACGTGATCGCGCGGCTTGCGCCGCAGTGCGACGGCCTGATCCTCAATGCCAACGGCGATCCGGCGCGCTTCGCTGCGTTCGGCCTGCCGGTCGTCGCCGACACGGTGGAAGGCTTTGCGGGTCCGCTCGCCGGCATCCTCACGGCGCTCGACTGGACCGCCGGCAAATCGGCCGAGACCGAATGGGTGCTGAGTGCTGCGACCGACTGCCCGTTCCTGCCGCGCGATCTCGTCGCGCGGCTGCAGCAGGCGCGCGCGAGCGAGAACGCGCAGCTGGCCGTCGCGGCGTCGGACGGACAGACCCATCCGGTGATCGGGCTGTGGCAGGTCGAGCTTGCGCGACGAGCTGCGTCACGCGCTGGTGGTGGAAGACATCCGCAAGATCGATCGCTGGACCGCGCGCTATCCGCTCGCGACGGTGACGTGGCCGGTCGAGCCGGTCGATCCGTTCTTCAACGCCAATACGGTCGACGATATCGCCGAAGCCGAGCGGCTGGCGGCGCTTGCGACGTAAGAGCCCTGCCGCATCGCTGCGGCAGGGCCCGGAAAGAAGCGATCAGGACCGCGCCAGCACGTTGCGCACGCGCTCCGGCGTGAAAGGCATCGCCCTCAACGGCTGCCCGGTGATCGCCATGAACGCGTTGGCGACTGCGGGCGCGGTGCCGGAAATTCCAAGTTCACCGACGGGCAATGGCGTCTCGCCGCTGCGGATGATCTCCACATGCATCTGCGGGATCTCCGACATGCGCAACACCTGGTAGTCGTGGAGATTGGTCTGCTCGACCTGCCCGTCCTTGATCGTGACCCGCTCCTTCAGCGCGCTGCCCAGCGCATGGATCAACGAGCCTTCGATCTGGGCGACGATATTGTCCGGCTGCACCGCCAAACCGACATCGACGGCGCACCACAGATTGTGCACCCGGATTTGCGCGTTCCTGCGGTCGAGGGAGATTTCGGCAACCGTTCCGGACATCGAGAAGCCGACCGGCGGCAGTCCCAGCTTGCCATAGGCAAGGCCGAGCGCACGGCCTTCGCGCTTGCTACCCCAGTCGGCCATGCGCGCCACCGTCTCGACGACCTTGCGCGCGCGCGGATCCTTCAGAAGCGCCAGACGGTACTCCAGCGGATCCTTTTTGGCCTGTCGGGCGAGCTCATCGATGACCACTTCGATGGCGTAGTTGGTGTAGCCCGCGCCGATGCCGCGCCAGGCGGCGGTACGCACGCCGCGTTCCTCATAGATGTGCTCCGCCGTGTGCGACGGCACGTCATAGAAGAGCATGTCGGCACCAGTCACCACGATGTGATCGACGCCCTTCTGCGCATCCATGCGGGCCTGCCCATAGACATAGGGCACCACCGTCTCCGCAGCGATGCGATGACGCCAGCCGAGGATCTTGCCGGCGGCATCGAGACCAACTTCGATGCGTTGCGCAGCCATCGGCCGGAACCGGCCGTACAAGAGATCGTCCTCCCGGCTCTGGATCATCTTCACCGGCTTCTGGACCGCCTTCGACAGCAACACTGCGTCCGTCACGTACTCGACAAACGCGTTGCGTCCATAGCTGCCGCCCATTTGCGATAAATGCACTTTGACGTTCCCGGGCGGCACGCCGGCGGCTTCAGCAGCAGCGGTCACCGATTTCGTCGGCCATTGCGTACTGGTCCAGACCTCGACGCCGTCCGGCTTCACCCAGGCGGTGCAGGAATGCGGCTCCAGCTGCGCGTGGTAGACGTAATCGTTGGTGAAGTCGCTCGCATGGACGCGCGCGGCACCCGCGAGCGCTGCATCGGCATCACCGGTCTTGCGCGCGACGACTCCCTTCTTCGCGGGATCGCGCACATCGGCGAGATATGCCTGCAGGTCGGCAACCGAATTTACCTTCGCGCCCGCGGCCTCGCGCCACTCGGCCTTCACCTTTTGGCGCGCGTTGAAAACGGCCATCACGCTCTCGCCGACGATGCCGATTGCATGATCGAAGGCGACGGCCTCGACAATGCCGGCCTGCTTCTTGATCTCATCGCGATTGAAGGACTTCGGGCCCGATCCCTTGTATGGGGGCCGGACGATCGTGCCGTACAACATCCCCGGAACCTGCGCGTCGATGGCGTAGAGAGGCTTGCCCGTCACTTTGTCCGGAACGTCAAAGCGCGGCACGTCCTTGCCGATCAGACGGAATTGCGCGACCGGCTTGAGCTCCTCCGGCTTGATCTCCGGCAACTTCTCCGGAACCTTGGCGAAGCCTGCGATCTCGCCGTAGCTCATCTTGCGGCCGGACGCGGCGTGAACCACCGTGCTCGGCTCCGTCGTCAGTTCGGCTGCCGGTACACCCCAGTGCTCCGCCGCCGCGTTGATCAGCACGCGCCGTGCCTGCGCGCCCGCCACGCGGCACGGAGCCCAATAGCCGCGCAGCGTCACGCTGGCGACCGCGAATTGTGCCTTGAAGATAGGGTGGTCATATTCAGGCGCGACCGGCGACTGCTCGATCTTCACCTTTGACCAATCGGCGTCCAGCTCTTCGGCGACGATCAACGGAATCGACGTATTCACGGCCTGCCCCATCTCCGGGGCCGGCGCCATGATCGTAATCGATCCGTCAGGCGCGATGTTGACGTAGGCGTTGAGCTTTCCAGGCGTCGCGGCGTGAGCCTGCAGGCCTTCCATCACGGGCGCCCCAAGCGCGAACACGAACGACAAGCCGGCGCTGCCGGCGAGAACCTGACGGCGGCTCAAACCCTGCGCCGCGGGATGATGTCCTCTGTACGTCATGATCAGGCCTCCTTCGCAGCGCGTTCGATGGCACGCACGATGCGCGGGTAGGTGCCGCAGCGGCACAAATTGCCGTCCATATGTTCGATGATGCGCTCGCGGGACGGATTTTTCGTCGTCGCCAGGAGCTCGGCCGCCTGCATGATCTGACCGGACTGGCAGTAGCCGCATTGCGGCACCTGCTCGATGATCCAGGCTTTCTGCAGCGGGTGATCACCGGTCTCCGACAATCCCTCGATGGTCGTGACCTTGCGCCCCCCGATGTCCGAAAGGCGGGTCTGGCAGGACCGGACGGCCTTGCCGTCGAGATGCACCGTACATGCGCCGCAAACGGCGACGCCGCATCCGAATTTGGTTCCTGCGAGCTTCAGATGTTCGCGGATGATCCAGAGCAGCGGCGTATCCGGCTCGGCGTCGACACGCGCAGCTTTCCCGTTGATCGTAAACACGACCTCCGTCATGTGCGTCTCCCCTCAAATCGTGTGATTTGTTCTTTTTTGATCGCGGGCATCTTCCCGCTTTTGCAGTCACAGTAGCGAAGAGTTGCTGGCCAAGTAAACGGAGCGGCGCCGGAATCACGCGTGACAAAGAGGCGTAGCGATCAGAGGCCGCACACGGCCACTGGACCGACGTCCATCGTAGTCGGTCGCTGCGGTATTCCGGCCCGGCGCAGCTACGCCGGCCGAAAGCCCGCCGCCTCCAACGCCCTGCGGCTCGCCTCCGAGCGCAATGCAGCGAGAAACGCCTCGACGGCCGGCCGCGTGCGGCGCGCGCTCACCAGCGCAAAGTCGTAGTGCTCCTCGGCGAACGGAATGAACCCCAGCCCGTTCGCATGCGCCACCGGCGCGATGGTCATGCCCCAGTCGGCGCGATGCTGCGCGACGGCCGCCGCCACCGCGTTGTGCGACCGCGGCTGATTCCAGTAGCCATCGGGCCGCGCGCCACCGAGCAGGCGATCGATCAGGATGCGGGTGCCGGCGCCCTGATTGCGGTTGACCATCAGGCACGACGGAAGTTTCAGCGCAGCCTGCACGGCTTCTTCCGCGCCGAGGCCCTCGAAACGCGCATCGCCCTCGCGGAAGACGATGCCCTGCATGCGCCGCCAGCCCGGCACCAGTTCGAGGCCTTCGCGCGAGATACGGCGTGTTGTAGGTCCCGCTTGCCTCGTCGAGCAGATGGATCGGCGCGAGATCGCACTCGCCGCGCCGCGCCGCGGCAAGCCCGCCGAGGCTGCCGACCGCGATCGAGCGCACCGACAAGCCCTGCGCGTGCGAGGTCGCCGGTGACGATATCGAGCCCGGTGCAATGGCTGCCGACGATGACGAGATCGGGCGCGCGAACATGCGGCGTGAACAGCGTCACCTGCGTTGCCGTGCCCGCCGGCATCTGGTCGGCGAGCGCATCGATCCGCAGGAAGCCGTCGGCCTGCGCGAACGACGTGATCGCGCCCGATCCCTTGCCGGAGGGATAGGCGATCAGCCCGTCGTCCGCCTTCGACCAGCGACACCATGACGAATTCGGCGCGACCGGGCTCGGAGGCGATGCGCACCGGCACCTTCGCGGCAACCTGCGCATCGGCGCGCGGCGGCAGGCCGGCGAGCCGGCGCAGCACCGGCACGATCATGTCGTGGAACGTGAACATCGCCGAGGTCGGAAACCCCGGCAGGATGATCACCGGCTTGCCGTCGCACACCGCAAGGCACAGCGGCTTGCCGGGCTTCAGCGCCACGCCGTGCGCGACGATGCCGGGCTTGCCCAGCCGGGCGACGATGCGATGGCAGACATCGCCCTCGCCTTTCGACGTGCCGCCGGACATCACCACCATGTCGAACGTCCCGCAGCGCCTCGCGGATGATCTTGTCGAGCACGATCTCCGTCGTCGGGGAACGCACCGAGGAACGACGGCATCGCCGCCGTTCTCGACGATCGCCGCCGTGACGATCGCACCGTTGGTGTCGTAGATCGCGGCCGGCCGCAACGGCTCGCCGGGCTGCACCAGTTCGTCGCCGGTGGAGATGATCGCGACGCGCGGCCTGCGCACGACGCTGACGCGCGCAACGCCGGATGCCGCCAGCATGCCGATCTCGCGCGAGCCGATCACCGTGCCGGCGCGCAGCAGCACCTCGCCGCGCGCAATGTCCGATCCCGCATAGGACACGAACTGGCCCGGGCGTCGCGGCGCGGCGGATATCGACCGCACCCTCGCCCGCGGGCTCGCTGTGCTCGACCATCACCACGGCATCGGCGCCGCGCGGCAGCGGCCCGCCGGTCGCGATCGGCGTCGCCGTTCCCGCGCATCACGGCGAGCGTCGGCGCGGTGCCGCAGGCGATCGTCTCGCCGTTCAGCGACAGCCGCACCGCGGCCGCCTCGCCAGCGGATGCAAGATCGGCCGAGCGCACGGCAAAGCCATCGACATTGGAGCGGTCGAACGGCGGCACATCGACGGCTGCCACCACGTCATGCGCCAGCGGAAATCCGAGCGCATCGCCGAGCAAACGAACCTCGCTCGCGAGCTCGCGCGGAAACAGCGCAGCTTCGAAGCGCGCCAGCGCGTCCTCGCGCGACAGGATGGTCAGGAACTGCTCCTGCGCGACAGCGCCGGGCGAGGCAGCGGAAGGTTTCGTCATCTCGGCACTCATGCGATATCCCGAAGCGGCAGCGCGCCGACCTGTGTGCCGGCTGCATAGCCTTCGCTGTCTCCCGGCACGATCAGCCAGGCGTCGGCGGCAGCGATTTGCCCGAGCGGAAGGTCGCCTGACGCCAGCGGCGCCCAGTTTCCGTCAACCGCCTTGAGCAAGACAAGTTCGGCAAAGCCGATCGCCGACGCAATTTTCCTTAGCAGCGGCCGGATGGTGGCCTGTCGCGGCGCGTGCAGTGTCAGCCGGTCGAGCGTCGGCCGCGCGACGGCCAACCACGCCGCCAGTGCATGAGCCGGCGCACCCGGGATTGCGATCGACAGGTGTTGACCCAATCTTTCCGATCGCTGCGGTGCGCCCCGGACGCAACGCCAATCCATGCGCGGCAACGGTGCCGCGCGCAGCCAGCGCCGTCGACCGCCGCGTCGCTGCGTCCGGTCCCGCTGCCGCCGACAAGCAGCAGCAGATCGCGCGCATCGTCGCCAATGGCCGACGCAATCGACTGAGCATCGCGCGCAACAGCAATCGTCAACGTCACCCGCGCGCCGGCTTCGCGCGCCGACGCAGCGATGAATTCGGCGGACGTATTGCGGCCGTCGTGCGCAGGGACGCCGATCACCTGCACGTGCGGACGCCGAACCGGCAGCGTCTCCCGCCCGGCGGCGCGGACGCCTGATCAGATCCGTCGCCGCGACGCGTCGTCCCGCAGCGAACACCGCGGCGCCCGCGGCGATGTCCTCGCCGGCCCGGCGAATTCCCTCGCCCGGTATCGCTTCGCTGACGATCTGAAACATCGGCCCGCTTCGCTCGACGGCGCTCTCATCGATCACGCAGTCGCAGCCGTCCGGCAGCCGGTCACCTGCTTCGACCCAGACCGGGGGTGCCGGAAGCAGCACCGGCGCATAGGACGAGGCACCGGCGATATCCTGCGCGCGCATCGCCCAGCCGTCGGTCATCGCAATGTCGAATGGCGGCAGCGACGTGCCGAGCTTCGGCATCTCGGCGGCCACGCAACCGATCGCCTCGGCGAGCGGCATCTCGGTGGGCGCGACGGCCTGCACGCCGTCGAGAAGCCTTGCCAGAGCGGCATCCAGCGAAGTCAGCGCGGCGGTCAGCCGCTGTGTCCCGGTCATGCCCGATGGTGGCCCATCACGCGGGCCGTTAGCAACAGCGCCGAAGGAACTATCGTGACGACGGGACGTTGCCATGGAGATCAGAATTGACATTCGTTCCTGCACGGGAGCCAAAGATGCACGCTCGTTTCATTGTCGTTGCCGCCTTGCTTGCCGCAACGCCTGCGCTTGCGCAAACCTCGGCGCCGGCGAGCAACAAGCCGGAAACGAACTGCACGCCGTCGAGCGCGGCGGCCGTCCGGCAGCGGCCAGACCACCGGCAGCACCGCAAACTCGATGGCCATCGAGAAGAACGCCATCCTTCCCTCGGCCGGCGGGCACGCCAACTCCGCCGCACCAACCGTGCAGAGCAACGGCGAGCCGATGCAAGTGCGGCCCGACTGCCCGCCGGATCAGACCAAGTCAAAATAGCCTGCGGCTGCGCGCCGTCAGGACGCCTTGCGGTCCGCATTCGGGAAGAACAGCTGCTTGCCGTTGATCTTGTAGCCGGCGATCGCCGCCTGCCCTTCGTCGGACAACAGCCAGTCGATGAAGGTCTGACCCAGCTCCTTCTTCACCGTCGGGTGCTTCGCCGGATTGACGAGGATGACGCCGTACTGGTTGAACAGCCGCCGGTCGCCTTCGACCGAAATGACCAGGTCGCCCGGATTCTTGAACGACAGCCAGGTGCCGCGGTCGGAAAGCACATAGGCATTGGTCGAACCGGCCATGTTCAGCGCAGCGCCCATGCCCTGGCCGATCTCGCGATACCACGGGCCTTTCGCGGTATCGATCTCGATGCCGGCCTGCTTCCAGAGCGCCAGCTCGGCCGCGTGCGTGCCGGACTTGTCGCCGCGCGACACGAACGGCGCCGCCTTCTTCTGGATCGCCTGCAAGCGCCGCGACGATATCAGTCGATCCCTTGACGCCGGCGGGATCGCTTGCGGGTCCGATCAGCACGAAGTCGTTGTACATCAGGTCGGAGCGCTTCACGCCGAAGCCGTCGGCGACGAACTTCTCTTCCTGCGCCTTGGCGTGCACGAGCACCACGTCGGCGTCGCCGCGCCGCGCGGTGTCGAGCGCCTGGCCCGGTGCCTTGCGCGATCACCTTCACGTCGATGCCGCTCTTGGCCTTGAACAGCGGCAGGATGTGCCCGAACAGCCCGGAGTCCTGCGTCGAGGTCGTCGATGCGACGACGATGGACTTGTCCTGCGCCAGCGCCGGCGTGCCGAAGGCCACGCAGGCGGAGAGCGCAAGCGCAGATGAAAGACGACGGTTCAGCATGGCGGAACGCTCCTGTTGCGAGAGTTCAGACGACGAGATCGCCGCGCACGAAGGCTGCGGCCTCCGGCGTCGACGGCGTGTTGAGAAACGCTTCCGTGGCGAGCGTGCTCGCGCACCGTGCCGCGGACGAGAAACATCACCTTGCCGGCAAGCCGCCGCACCTGGCCGAGATCGTGCGAGGCCATCACCACCTTGATGCCGGAAAGCGCCGCGGCGCGAACGATCTCCTCGACGCTGCGCGTCGCGGCGGGATCGAGGCTCGCGGTCGGCTCATCGAGCAACAGCAGGTCGGGATCGCGCGCCAGCGCGCGGGCCAGCGCGAGACGCTGCTGCTCGCCGCCCGACAGCCGCCGCGCGGGACGCGTCGCCAGCTCCGACAGGCCGACCTGCTCGAGCAGCCGCGCGACACGCGCTGCACGCTCGTCGCGCGGCACGCCGGCCTGCGCGAGGCTGTAGGCGACGTTTGCAGCCGTCGTCCGCCGCAGCATCACCGGCCGCTGAAACACGAATGCGCGGCGCGTCGGCTTCGCATCCTCGCGGCCGCCCCATGTGATGCGGCCTTCGGCTCGGCGCTCGCAAGACCCATGCACAGCCGCAGCAAGGCTGCTCTTGCCCGCGCCGTTCGGCCCGACCACCAGCGTCGGCGCGCCAGGCTCGATGGTGACGCTGATGCGATCGAGAATGGTCGTGCTGCCGCGCGATCAGCGAGACGCGGTCGAACACCACGGGAAGATCGCTGACCGGCGCGCGCATCGTCAGCCCGCCTGCCGTTCGGACCAGGCGCGCACGCGTCCAGGCGGCGGCGTTGATCGCAATCACCAGCGCGATGAGAACGAGCCCGAGCCCCAGCGCCAGCGGCAGGTTGCCTTTCGACGTCTCGAGCGCGATCGTCGTCGTCATGGTGCGGGTGAAGCCGTCGATGTTGCCGCCGACGATCATCACCGCGCCGACTTCGGCTGCCGCGCGGCCGAAGCCCGCGAGCAACGCCGTGAGCAGGCTGAGGCGCGCGTCCCACAGCAGCGTCGCGACGCGGCCGGCCGGACCGACATCCATTGCCGTCAGTTCGTCGCGATACTCGAGCCAGAGATCCTCGATGGTCTGGCGCGACAGCGCGGCGATGATCGGCAGGATCAGGATCGCCTGCGCGATCACCATCGCCAGCGGCGTGAACAGGATGCCGAAACTGCCGAGCGGACCGGAACGCGACAGCAGCAGATAGACCGGCAAGGCCGACGACGACCGGCGGCAAGCCCATGAACGCATTGAGGACGACGATGACGACGCCCCGCCCGGGAAACCGGGTCAGCGCCAGCAACGCGCCGAGCGGCAAGCCGATCAGGGCCGCGATCGCCACTGCCGACAGGCTGACGACCAGCGACAGCTGCACGATCGCAAACAGCGTTGCGTCGCCGCTGGCGATCAACTGCCACGCGTTAAGCCCGTCCCGCATCCGTTTCCTCTTGCTGCATTCTTTCTGCACGCGGTTTCCTGTCTGTCAATTCAACTGAAGGTATGCATGAATATGCATAAGGATGCAGGATGATGGAGCTGCTGAACACCAGCGAGGCCGCCCGCTATCTCCGGCTCGGCGAGCGCAAGCTCTATGAGCTGGTGGCCGAGGGCGCGATCCCCTGCACCAAGGTGACGGGCAAGTGGCTGTTCCCGCGCGAGGAACTCGACCGCTGGCTGCGCTCCGGACTGACGCGGCCGGCGGGAATGGCACAGACCGACCCGCCGCCGATCGTCGGCGGCAGCCAGGACTTCGCTGCTGGAGTGGGCGCTGCGCGAATCCGGATCCGGACTTGCGACGCTGACCGAAGGCACCGAAAGCGGCGTACGGCGGCTCGCGCGCGGCGAGGTGCGTTGCCGCGGCGATCCACTATCACTCCGACGCGCGAAGCGCGCCGACGCGAACATCGCCGCGGTCGAGGCGATGGCCGCGCTGCACGACGCCGTGCTCGTCGGCTTCGCGCGACGCGAGCAGGGATTGCTGCTGCAGCCCGGCAATCCGAAGAGACCTGCACAGCGTCGCCGACGTGCTGGCGAAAGGCGCGACGATGGCCGTGCGGCAGCCGGGCGCCGGCGCGCAGATGCTGTTCGACGTGCTGCTGAAGCGCGCCGGCATCAAGGCGCGTGACCTGAAGTGCCTCGATCCGCCATGCCTGACCGGTCCCGATCTTGCCGCCGCCGTGCGGTCCGGCCAGGCCGACTGCGGAATCGCGACGCGCGCCGCGGCGAAATCCGCCGGCCTCGATTTCGAGCCGCTGCTGTTCGAGAATTTCGATCTCCTGATGCGGCAGCGATCGTACTTTCAGCCGCCGATGCAGGCGCTGCTCGGCTTCATCGGCGAGCACCGCCTCACGCAGCGCGCTGCCGATCTCTCCGGCTACGACGTGACGCCGGCGGGCAAGGTCCGCTTCGCGCGATAGCCATGCTGAGACAATGCAGCAGAAATCTGTAAAGGCAGCAGGCGATCAGGCCCGCCAGCACCGTCACCGTTCCCGCCGTGCCGTCCACCTCGAGCATCGCGCCGTCGGCGATCCGCTCGCGTGGCGCCTGCGATGGCCACGACGCACGGTATGCCGAGTTCGCGCGAGACGATGACGGCGTGGCTCATCAGCGCGCCGACATTGACGACCACGGCCGCCGCCGGCAGGAACAACGGCGTCCAGGCCGGATCGGTCAGCGGCGCGACGAGGATGTCCCCGGGCTTGAGGCCGCGCGCATCGGCGGGATCGAGCACGATGCGTGCGCGGCCGCGCACGATGCCCGGCGAACCGCCGTCGCCTTTGAGCATATCGCCCGCCGCCGCCTGTTTCGGCTTGGCGCGCCTGTGCTGCCTCCATCTGCTCGATGCTCGGCACCTCGCCCTGCGAGGTGATGAAGAACGGCGGCGTCACCGCGGCAAAGCGTTCGCGCAGCGCCCAGCGCTCGCGGATCACCGGAACGAGGCTTGCCGGATCGCGCAGGTATTGCGGCAGCTCGTCGTGGAAGCTTCAGCATCGCCACCATGCGCGGATCCGTCGACGCCGCCCTTGGCCGCGGCGCGGCGCACCAGCTCGCGGAAGACGCGCTTCAGCGTCGCGCCGGTCCGCACCGCGCGGTCGCGCGTCGCCTCGCGGGCGCGCGTCCAGTGCGGCAGCGCCTTGACGGCTTTCTTGAAGTTGCCCTTGTCGAGCAGCTTGACGTGCGGGAGCACCTTCTCGACGGCGGCCTGCTGACGCGCCTCCATGTCGTGCAAGCGCGTCGACGGCGAGAGGTCGTGCTCGGCAAGCCGCATGCGGTCGATCGGCGACCAGCGCCAGTTCGGGCGTGTTCTCCCAGGTGCGCGACGACAGCTCCCAGTCGTTGGGCCCGCGATGGCCATGCCGCGCGATGAAACCTGCGAACGCCTTGTTGAACGCAGCCGCTTCCGGCATCGCCTTCAGCCGATCATCGAGGCCCGAGGTGCCGGCGGCGAACGCCGCCGAGAGCGCCGGATTGCCGCGCACGAGCTTGGCGAGTTCATAGAGCTCCTGCGAATAGGAGGCCGAGAGCACGTCGCCGGCCGCGCCGATCAGGTGCGTTGCCAGACCCGGCGCACCGGCGGCCTTGGCGTTGTCGGCGAGAATGCCGCTGACGATGGCGGCGATCGAGGTCGTGATCAGATGGTTGCAGAAGACCTTCCTGAACACCGGTGGAAATGACCGCATGTAGGCGAGCAGGGCTTCATCGCTGGCGTCGAGCGGCGGGCAGCGCGCCTCCCACTCGGCGACGATCTTGTAGGTCTCCGTCGATGATCGGCGGCGGCGCCTTGGTGCCGAGCGCCTTCAGCACCGTCAGCAGTATCTTCAGCGACGCCAGCAGGTTCTTGTCGCCCTTTTGCGGCACATAGGGCGGCGGATTGCCTTCGCCGATCAGCGTCGCGTCGATCGCCTCGGGCGACGAGCCCGGCGCGCGCACGCCGATCATGCGCAGGTAGGACACGTTGAGATAGCCGTAGCCGGCATACAATCCGATGATCACCGGCTCGTCGTTCTTGAAGTCGCTCTTGCTGAAGACGCCGATCGCGCGATAGGCGTCGCGCCAACCGGCTTCCGCCGCGAGCACGCCCAATCCGTATGAGAGCGGTGTCAGGACTTCCGGAAACACTTCGCCGATGTTGCCGCGCGTGTTGATCGGCCAGCGTGGGTCGATCCTGCCTTCAACGATCCAATGCGTACCCGCCACGTGACGTCCTCCCTGATCGGTTTTGCATTTTCGACGCTTTGTCGCGTTCTCGTTGTTCTGGACGGCTCACTGCCGCTCACGCTCCGCTCGCTCGCCTTCGCCTCCTCCGTCGCGCGGTTGCGGCCCGACAGATGCATCAGCTCTTCATGCAGTTCGAACCAGATGGTGTGATAGCTGTCCTTCAAGGGGCTCGCGATCATCGATCCGTCGCCGGCGGCAACCGCGGCCGACGCGCGGGCAAAGCGCAACCGATACGGCTGCAGGCGCGAGGCGACGGCGCAGATCTCGTCGATCAGCGGCGCCGCCTCGCCGTGGAATGCCGAAAGTCTTTCGCGGACCACAGTGTCGTAGGCAGCGTCCGCATGATCGTTGCGGACCTCGCGACCATCCACCAGTCTTGACCTGCCATGCCGAGACCAGGCGCTTGAAGCCGTCGTCGAGCACCATGAAACTCCGGTACAGACGATCGGCGGTCGGCGTGATCGGTGCAGGCCCGCTCGGCATCGAGCTGCGCCTGCAACCAGCGCGTCCCTCCGGCGCGATCTGCAGGCCACGCGGCGTCCGGTTGACGTGGCCGGACTGCAATGCATCGACGATGCCGCGCACCGTCTCGGCCGTGGCCACAAGCGATGCAGCGAGCCGTTCCTCGCTGGCGATGCCAAGCAGCGCGAGCGCACGCATCACCGCGAAGGCGTTCACCGCGCAAGCCTCGGTGGCCTGCGGCATCGACCGGACCTTCGACGCCTTGCGCGTCACCGCAGCCGAACTCGATCCCGAGCTCCGCAGCCCAATGCCTCAGCGTCTGCAATTCGGCCGGCTCCTGGCATCCCGCCTCCACGCAATCGCCGAGATAGATGGCGCCGCTGCCGCCATCGATCGTCAGGCGGTCGCCCTCACGCAGGTCGACGCCGCCGATCGTCAAGCGCGGCTCGAACACGAGACCGTCCGACGCCGCAGACCGCCGCAATGCCCCAGCCGCGCGCGACCAGCGCGGCGTGGCTGACCATGCCGCCGGTGGACGTGACGATGCCGACCGACTTCACCATGCCGTGCACATCTTCCGGCGAGGTCGTCGGCCGAACCAGGATCACGTTCTGTCCGCTCAAGGCCCACACGGCGACCCGATCCGGATCGAGGCAGATGACGCCGCTCGCAACGCCGGGCGACGCGGCGACACCGGATGCGATCGGCGACTGCGCCGGCGCGCACCTTGCCGATCGACTGAAGCTGCCGCAATTGCTCGCCCGACAGCCGCCGCACCGCATCTTCGCGCGTGATCAGGCCCTCGCCGGCCATCTCCACCGCCATTCGCACAGCCGCAATCGCCGAGCGCTTGCCCGTGCGCACCTGCAGGATGTGCAGCCGGCCTTCCTGCACCGTGAACTCGACATCGCAGAGGTCGCGATAGTGCCGCTCAAGCCTCTGCATGATCCGGCAGAGCTCGTCGAAAGCTGCAGGAGCATGCTGCTGCATGGCCGCGAGCGGCTCGCTCGTGCGCAGGCCGGACACCACCTCCTCGCCCTGGGCATTGATCAGGAAATCGCCGTAAAGCTCGTTCGCGCCGGTGGACGGATTGCGCGAGAAGGCGACGCCGGTGCCGGACGATGCTCCCATGTTGCCGAACACCATGGCCTGGACGACGACGCGCAGTCGGCATATCCTGCGCCAGCCCCTCCCGCTCGCAGAAGACCCGCGCCCGCGCCGAGCGGCTGGAGCGGAACACGGCCTCGATGGCACCGCGCAGTTGCGCGCGCGGATCGTCGGGGATCGGCATCTTGAGGCGCGCGCAAAGGCCGCGCACCTTGTCGACATCGGCGCGCAGCATCGCCGCCGGCGCATCGGCTGCGGGAGCAGCGCCCAGCTCGTCGGCAGAAAGTCCGAGCACGGTCGAAGCATACATGCGGCTGAAGCGCGACCATGTGTCGAGCGCGAAACGCTCGTCCTGCGTCTGCGCCGCAAGCGCAGAGATCGTCGCCCGGTTCGCGCCGAGATTGAGGATCGTATCCATCATGCCGGGCATCGACACCGGCGCGCCGGACCTCACCGACACCAGCAATGGCGTTTTGGCGTCGCCGAGACGTTGCCCGACCGTCCTTTCCAGCGCGGCGAGCTTCGCCTCGATGGCGTCATCGAGCCCTTCCGGCCAGCCCGAGGCAAGAAAGCGCTGGCAGAGCCCGGTGCCGAGCACGAAGCCGGCGGCACCGGCACGCCAAGCCGACGCATCTCGACGAGACCCGCGCCCTTGCCGCCAAGCAACTGTCGAAGCTCTGCCGCGGGAACGTCCGGCGCATCGTCGAAGCCGTAGACCGGGATGTCGATGACCGGGATGTCGCGATCGCGCGGATCGCCATCGTCGCGATCGGTTTCGGCACGGCGAAATCGCGCCAGATCCAGGCCGATGATGTTGCGGCCGGCACGCGAGACGCGCGCAAAGAAGCCGGACTCGCGCCGCGGCGTCATCTGTCGTTTCCTTCCCGCATCGTCGCACTGGCATTCTGCGATGCACTCGTGCGGCGAGTATTGTGCGGGGCGCATCCGCGCGCGTCCAGATTTTTCTAAAGCATGATCCGGAAAAGTGGGTACCGGTTTTCCGAAAAGATCATGCTCAACAAGGAGCCGCGTGCGCTGCGGGAACCAGGCGGCCGCAATTTTTCGGCAGCGCGACGAAGGTTAGCTTGCCCGGATGCTGCCGACGATCCCAGCCATGCGGCCCTGCAGTGCGGACGCCTGGGTTGAAAGCTCTCCCGCGGCCTTGAGGACCGACGCCGCAACCGCCCCAGTCTCCTTGGCCGACGCCGTCACGCCCGAAATATTCGAGGAAATCTCGCTCGTGCCTGCCGCGACCTGCTGTACGTTGCGCGCAATCTCCTGGGTGGCCGAACCCTGCTCCTCGATCGCCGCGGCGATCGCGTTGGTGGTGCCGTTCAGTTTCTCGATCGTGGTGGCGATCCGGCGGATCGCACTGACGGCATCGCCGGTGGCCGACTGGATGGCGCCGACCTGCGATGCGATTTCGCCGGTGGCGTGCGACGTCTGCCCGCCAGCGCCTTCACCTCGGACGCAACGACGGCAAAACCTCGCCCGGCCTCACCTGCGCGGGCTGCTTCGATCGTCGCGTTCAGGGCCAGAAGATTCGTCTGGGTTGCGACGGCATTGATCAGCTTGACGACTTCGCCGATCCGGTCGGCCGCCTGCGCCAGCCCTTCGACGAGCTCGTTGGTCTGGTGCGTCTGATCGACGGCTTCGGCAGCGATGCGCGTCGTGTCGGCGACTTGCCGGCTGATTTCGGTGACCGATGCCGACAGCTCTTCGGCCGCCGAGGCGACGGTCTGGATGTTGACTGACGCCTGCGTCGAACTGGTCGCAACAGCGCCGGACTGGATGGCTGTCTGTGAAGCTGCCTTCGACATCGTCGCGGCAGACGAATTCAAATCCGCGCTTGCGGTCTCGACCGTTCGCACGACGCTCGCAACGCTCGCTTCCAGTTCGTCGGCAACCCTGTTCATGGTGGCCGCCTTCTCGTCGCGCGCCGCCTGTTCGAGCGCCTCACGCTCGCGTTGCATGTCGTGAACCTTGACCGCATTGTCCTTGAACACGCTCATGGCCCGCGCCATCGATCCGAGTTCGTCGTGACGGTCGCGGCAAGGAATATCGGTCGATAGCTCACCGCCGCCAGCCTCGCCATCGCGTCGGTCATCTGCCGCAACGACCCGGCCACGCGCCGCAGCACGATCCAAAGCGTCAGCAGTGCCAGCAGAAGCGATGCGGCCATCAGCGCGGCGTTGAACGACAGGATGCGCGTGCTGCGGGATTCGGCCGAGCCGGCGAGGCTCGCCGCCTCGCGGCTTGCGACCGCGCTGAGCGCCAGAACTTCGTCGATCGCCGCGGTCGATTGCGCGAACCAATCGGCCGACGACATCGGATACGGTTTGGCGGCCATACCGGCGGCATAGATCTGCTTGCGCGTCTCCTCGAAGCGCGTGAACACGCTTGCGCGCAGGTCTTTGCTACTCTTGCGAAGCTCTTCCGACGCCGACGATTTCTCGGCATAGGCCTGCACGTAGTCCCATGCCGCCTCCACGCGCCCGCGAAACAGCGCGAGCGTGTTGATATCCTGGGTCGTCATCGGCCGGCCCGCGGCCACCAATGCAGCAATGGCGGCGCGCTCACGGCCGAGATATTCGCTGATCACCCACACGAAGTGCTTGTAGTTCTGCAGGCTCGAGAGCCGGGTCTGCACATCGTCGTCTTCCATCGACGCAGCGACACGCAGGTTTTGGCTGGCGACGATCAACGCGGTGATGGTCGGCGCCCAGCTTGCGGTCACGGACGGATCGCGCTCCTTTGCCGGCCGGCCGAGTTCTTGATCTGCCTTTGCGCGCAGCGCCGCAAGTCGCTCAAAGGCCTGCCGGGCTGCGGCGATGAGCTGGTCCTTGCCAGCGAAGGGCTGGGCTGCAAGGCGCGCCAGCGCGTCGTTGAAATTCTGATCGGCCGAACCACGCGAGGACGAGATTGCCGCGGTCTGCGCCGACGATGGCGCACCCTGCGCATTCAGCGCAAGGTTGGTCGCGCCGCGCTCGCGGGCCCAATGGCCGGCCGCTGCCAACAGCAGGTCGGCGGTGTCATTCGTCGACGCCGCCATGGACGCTGTCGACCGCTCCGCTGCAGCGCGGTACAAGACATACCCCGACACGCAGAAGCCAAACGCCGACAGCAGCGCGACCGCCGTCACCAGCACGTTTCGAACAGACCAAATGGACGTGCCGGAACTCTTCTGAGCGTCGATCTGCATAGTCCCCAATCCAATCCGTTCAAGCGGCAAGTGGAATGCGGACGCTCCCCTGACTCTGACTTACATGAACTGCTGCAGTGTTTTTGCTTTCGCGTCTTCCGATCTCAGCGCAACAAGATTGAGAATTGATTGCTAGCGCATGATGACGGGTGCTTTCGTGCACGTTGCGACGTACGCAAGTTGCAAGCCTGCTCGCGCAGCCCATCGTGGGTAGCAATCATCCGCACAGGATACCGGCGCGCGCGAGCAGTTCGCATACGCGAGCTCGCGGCTAGTGATGCTTTGCGAATCAGGCGGCGCGATTGAGCGGCCGGCCGCTTCGCGCCAGCAGCTGCTCGGTGTGGCGCGCGATCATCAGCTCTTCATTGGTGCGGATGACGAAGGCGCGGACGCCGGAGCGGTCCGAGGAGATGATCTCGGCATTCTCGCGGTTCCGATCGGGATCGAGCTCGATGCCGATCCATTCCATCGCTTCCAGCACGGACTCGCGGATCAGCCGGGAATTCTCGCCGATGCCGCCGCAAAAGACGATCGCATCGAGCCCCTCCAGCACCGCCGCCATCGCGCCGATCTCGCGGCGCACGCGAAACACGAAATAGTCGATCGCCTGTTTTGCGCGCGGATCGTCGGACGCTTCCAGGTCACGCATGTCGTTGGAGATGCCTGACAGTCCCTTGAGCCCGGACTCCTTGTAGAGCAGGTCCGAGATCGCCTTCGCGTCCATGCCCTTCTGATCCATCAGATAGAGCAGAACGCCCGGGTCGATCTGCCCGGGCCGCGTCCCCATCGGCAGGCCGTCGAGCGCTGAAAAACCCATGGTCGAGGCGACAGAGTGGCCGCCGCGGATCGCGCACATCGACGCGCCGGAGCCGAGGTGACAGACGATCACACGGCCCTTGGCGTGATACGGCGCGATCTCGGCGAGCTTTCCCGTGACGTATTCGTAGGAGAGGCCGTGAAATCCGTAACGGCGCACGCCCTTGCTCGTAAAGCACGCGCGGCAGCGCAAAGGCGTCGTTGACGAACGGATGCGCGCGATGGAAGGCGGTGTCGAAGCACGCCACCTGCGGCACGCCGGGGAACGCCGCCTTCACCGCTTCGATGCCGGAGAGATTATGCGGCTGATGCAGCGGCGCGAGCGGCACGAGGTCCTTGAGCTGCGGGATAACCTCGTCGTCGACCAGCACCGGCGCCGAGAACGCCAGCCCGCCGTGCACCACGCGGTGGCCGACGGCCGCGACAAGCGCCTGTGGAAATTTCCCGGCCACCGCAGCGAGGATGGTGCGCAGCGCGCTGCCATGATCGGCGACGAAGCGGTCGCCCTCGAGCGCATCGACGATGACCTTAGCGCCCGCTGCCATCCTTCACGACAAGGTGCGGATCGGTGCCAAGGCCGTCGATCTGGCCGCTGGCGATACAGTCAAGCGTGGCCTGCCGCAAACAGCGCGAACTTCAGCGACGAGGATCCGGCATTGATGGTGAGGATATGCGCAGACATCGGTCTACTCGGCAGCCAGCGGAACAGCGTCGTCGGTGAGGGCCTCGCCGGTCTCGCGCCAGTGGG
The DNA here is from genome assembly GCA_963843435.1 of uncultured Alphaproteobacteria bacterium. Taxonomy (GTDB): domain Bacteria; phylum Pseudomonadota; class Alphaproteobacteria; order Rhizobiales; family Xanthobacteraceae; genus P52-10. The sequence goes on along the minus strand of CAWJKJ010000022.1, from coordinate 300,538 downwards.
CGTAAAGCTGCGCCACCGCGCAGGAGGCGAGCCGCGCCCGGTCGTTGTCGGCGCGTGAGGTCAGGATCACCGGCGCCTTTGCGCCGACCACAAGACCCGCGGCCTCCGCACGCGCGACGAACGTCAGTTGCTTGGCGAGCATGTTGCCGGCTTCGATGTTCGGCACGATCAGCACGTCCGCCTGGCCGGCGACCTGCGAAGTGATGCCTTTCGTGCGCGCGGCCTCGATGTCCACGGCATTGTCCATGGCGAGCGGTCCGTCGACGATACCGCCCCTGATCTGTCCGCGGTCGGCCATCTTGGCGAGCGCGGCGGCCTCGAGCGTCGACGGCATGTTGACGTTGACGATCTCGACCGCGGCAAGCACGCCGACCTTCGGCTTGGCGAGGCCGCAGGCGATGGCGAGGTCAATCGCGTTCTGCACGATGTCGACCTTGGTGGTGAGATCGGGCGTGATGTTGATCGCCGCATCGGAGATGAACAGCAGGTTGCTCTTGGTCGGCGCATCCATCACGAACACATGGCTGATGCGGCGGCGTCGTCCGCAGGCCGCCGTCCTTCTTCACGACATGGGCCAGCAGCTCGTCGGAATGAACGTTGCCCTTCATCACCGCCCGCGCCTCGCGCGCATGCACCATCGCCACCGCGCGGCTGGCCGCCTCGGAATGATCCTCGACGTCGATCAGCGGCAGCGCGGAAATGTCGGCGCCGGCGGCGTCTGCGGCCTTCATGATCTTGGTTCGCGAGCCGATCAGGATCGGCGCGATCAGTCCCTCGCGCATCGACAGCAGCGCGCCGCCGAGCGAATTGGCATCGTCCGGGCAGACGATCGCGGTCGGCATCGGCGGCAGGCGGCGGCAGCGGGTCACAAGCGCGCCGAAATGATCGTGCTGGTCGAGCAGCAGCAAGCGGCAGCTGCTGGTCGTTCCAGGACGATCGACGTGGTCGGTGCCTCGACCTCGGCGATGCCCTCGAGCACCGGCGTGCCGTCGGCCTTCGCCACCTTGGTCTCGAACACGGCGTGCGGTTTTTCGCGCTTCTCGATGCAGCGCACCGTGACGACCAGCCGGTCGCCGGGCTTTGCGCGCCCGGGAAAACGGAATGTCTGGCCGTGATAGAGCGTGCCGGCGCCGGGCAGGATCGTGCCGAGCACCGAGGACACCAGCGAGCCGACCCACAGCGACGGCGCAACCGTATCCGACGTGGCCGTCCTTGTCGACATCCATGCCGGGCATGTGCATCGGATTGGTGTTGCCCGAGGCGTGCGCGAACACATAGAGGTCGCTGGCCGTGACAGTGCGCTCGATGCTGGCCGTCTGGCCGACGGCAAGCTCGTCGAACGTCGTGTTGCGATGCGACGGACTGGTCATCGGCGGCACTCCCTCTTTCGGGCGTTGTCCACGACGTTGCGATCAGGCCGAGATGCGTTCAGCCCCGGTGGGCGCGGGCCCCGGCTCGCGCCCAAGCATCGCCTCGAACTCGCGGTAGAGCGCGAGCGCGTTCGGATGCATGGTCTCGACCGGCCCCGCAACCCGCATCACCAGATCGAGCGCGCGCTCGCGCTCTTCAGGCGTATCGAGCAGACGCGGCAGGCTGGCCTTGGCCTTCTCCGGCGCGAACTGCACCACAAGCGACTGTTCGTGGATCAGCCGCGCACGCTGCGGCCTCGTCCATCGACGCGAACGGCTGCTCGGTCGCGAACAGCTCGCAGCTCGCGCTCGAGCCGCGAGCGGCGGACATAGCCGCGCGCCTTCGACAGCAGCTCGAGCATCCGCACGGTGCCCTCGGCCTCGCCGCCACGCTCGATATTGTCGAGCGCGGCGCGCACGTCCGGCAGCATCAGCAGATTGTCCGCGGACACCTGCTCGCGCGCGGCAAGCCCATCCGCGCCGATCATGCGCATGCAGCGGCGAGCCGTAGATGGCATGGAACAACGTTTCCGACCATCGCGTCGCGCGCGTCACGGAACAGGTTCAGGTTCTGCTCGATCTGCTCGGCCATCAGCTTTTCCATGGCGACGAACGGATTGTCCGGGCTGACCGGCTTGCGCTCTGCGCGCGCGGTGTCCGCAAGCGTCTTGAACCGCGCCATCATCGGATTGTCGTCGGAGAGCATGGCGCGCTCGAACCGCAGCGGCCGCGTGCGGAAGAACTGCTCGGCGGTCTTCGTCGTTCACCACGGCACGCACGAACGGCCGCATCATGTTCTCGTAAACGGTCGCGCCGATCTCCGACACCTTGGCGACGGCTGCGAACATCTCCTCGTCCTTGCGCCCGTCGTCGAGCTTGAGAATGTCGTCGACGGTGCGCGGCGCGAACTTGATGTGCACGCGATCGCTGCCCTGCTCCAGCTCCATTTCGTAGAGCCCGGGCGGCAGCGCCTCGATCGCCCGCATCGTATCGGTGATCGCGTCATGTTCGCGTCCCGCGATCTTGGCGGAGACGAAGATGCCGAGATGGCCGATGCTGTCGTGCAGCAGGTAGACGATGCGCTGGCCGCGCGCCTTGATCTCGTTCACGTCGCGGTAGACGTCGGCGATCCAGTTCAGCGCCTGCTGCGGCGGGGTGATGTTGTCGCCATGCGAGGCGAACACGATGATCGGCGAGCGGATATTCTTCAGGTCGATCCGCTCGTTGCCGAACGTCGCCTGGCCGTGCGCCAGCCGGTTGCCGACGAAGAGGTTCTCGACGATCCAGCGGATCTCTTCCTCGTTCATCATGTAGAAGCCGCCCCACCAGCGCTCGAACTCGAGGAAGCGTTCGGCCTCGGTGTCGACGTTGGAATAGAGGCCGTAGAGCTTCTTCCAGTGGGTGTTGGCCGGATTGAGATTCTCGAAATTCTCCACCAGCAGCGAGCCGTCGAACACGCCGTTGCCGAGGTCGGCCATCAGCATTGCCGGCATCACGCCGCCGACCATGCCGCCGGTGTAGCGCATCGGATTGCGCCCGCTGGTGCCGGCCCAGTAGGCCATCGGCGCGCCGTTGATCGCCAGCGGCCCGACGCTGTCCGGCGACGAGGCGGCCAGCAGCATGCAGCCCCAGCCGCCCTGGCAGTTGCCGATCAGCACCGGCTTCTCTGCATCCGGGATGACGCCGCCGGATCTCCTCGACGAAAGCCTTCTCGGCGTCGCGCACGTCGGCCAGCGTCTGGCCGGGCTCGGGCCACTGCCGGAAGATCACGAAATAGACGGCGTGGCCGTCCTCGAACGCTTCACCGACCTGGCTTTCCGGCTTGAAGCCACCGATGCCGGCGCCATGACCGGCGCGCGGATCGACGATCATGAACGGCCGCCTGGTGGGGTCGATCGACACACCGGGCGGCGGCGTGATCACGACCAGCGAGTAATTGACCGGCCGCGGCAGCGTGTGGCCGTCGATCACCATCTGGTACTCGAAATCGAGCACTGGCGGGAGGTTGTTGGCCACCTGGTCGTTGAAGGCGTTGCCGCGCTGGCGCAGGACGTCGAAGAACAGGGCCGTGCGCTGCGCGGCATCGGTCACGTAGCTTTGCCACGCCTCGAACAGCGGCGGGCCTGAAAAGCCCTTGAGAGCGGCTTGCGATTTGGAGGTGCGTGCATCAAGAAGCGCCGATTGCTGCTCGAGGATGCGGCGGGCATGATCGTTGAACAGCCGCGACACGGCGTCTGCGTGCTCAAGGCCCATAGCGAAGAAATTGGTCAGGATAAGGCCTCATCTGTCTGGCGTTGCTGCCAAAAGGGGCAATGCCGCATCCGCTCCTGATGAGAGCGATGCGAACGCGGCGGCACTATCGCCGCGTCGAATGACGGCCTCATGAAGGGTGCCGATCGTTGCGCTAGTAGCGGGCCGGGACGTACATGTTCTGCGGGACCGGGCCGCGAAGGTATTCCGGATTGCGGACGCGCGGTGGCAGCACCACCGGCGGACGCTGCACGTCCTGGTAGGGCACCTGGCTCAGCAGGTGGCTGATGCAGTTGAGCCGCGCGCGCTTCTTGTCGACCGCCTCGACGATCCACCACGGCGCCTCGGGGATGTGCGTGCGCTCGAGCATCGCCTCCTTGGCCTTGGTGTAGTCCTCCCAGCGCGCCCGCGACTCGACGTCCATCGGCGACAGCTTCCACTGCTTCAGCGGATCGTGGATGCGCATCATGAAGCGAAACTGCTGCTCCTCGTCGGTGATCGAGAACCAGTACTTGACCAGGATGATGCCGGAGCGCACCAGCATGCGCTCGAACTCCGGCACCGAGCGGAAGAACTCCTCGACGTCGGCGTCCGTGCAGAACCCCATCACCCGTTCGACGCCGGCGCGGTTGTACCAGCTGCGGTCGAACAGCACGATCTCGCCGCCGGCCGGCAGATGCGAGACGTAGCGCTGGAAGTACCACTGCGTGCGCTCGCGCTCGTTCGGCGCGGGCAGCGCGGCGACGCGGCAGACGCGCGGGTTGAGGCGCTGGGTGATGCGCTTGATGACGCCGCCCTTGCCGGCGGAATCGCGCCCCTCGAAGATCACGACGACCTTCAGCTTCTGCGCCTGCACCCAGTCCTGCAGCTGGACCAGTTCGTGCTGCAGCTTGAACAGCTCGCGGAAATAGATGCTGCGCTCGATCGATACCCGTTCCGGCACGTCGAGCTGCTCCGCCAGCAGGCCCGCAAGCCGGTCGTCGTCGAACTCCATCTCGAGCTCTTCGTCAAAACTGTCCAAAAGTTCCGCGTCGATCCAGTCACGCAACGCCTTCGAACCGGTCGGCTTGGCTTCGGTCATCTCGCAGGTCCCGTTAGTGGCCACTGTTGATGCTTCGCACCATGCTGCCGCCGTTCGACAGTTTTGTGACAGCGCCGCCAGTCACTCGGAGCGCACGGCAAACCCCGGCAGCTTCACGCTAATTCGCGCTCCACCCGTCGGCGCGTCGGAAATCTGGACTTGCCCGCCGTGCCCCTCGATCAGATTGCGGACAACGGAGAGACCAAGGCCGGCCCCGCCCGTTCGTCGATTGCGCGAGCCTTCCAGCCGGACGAACGGCTCAAACAGCAGCTCGCGCTTGTCCGGCGCGATGCCGGGACCGTCGTCGTCAACCAGCAGAACGATCCATTGACTGTCACGATGCAGCGAAAGACGCGCCCGGTGACCGTATTTCACAGCGTTGTCGATGAGGTTGAAAACGACACGTCGAAGCGCGACGCGGTCGCCCAGCAGCGCCGTGCTCGCGCCGTCTGCCACGTTCACTTCAACCGACGCTCCGGCTGCGCGTCGATCGTCGGCTTCGGCCGCGACGATCTCCTTGAACTCGAGCAGTTCCTCCTGAAGTTCGCCCGCGCCAACCTTGCTTGCCAGCACGGCGTCGTCCAGCAGATGAACCATGTCGACAATGTCGGCGATTGCGCGTTCGCGCTGGGCGACGTCCGGAATTTGATCGACGCGCAAACGCAGCCGGGTGGCAAACGTTCGCACGTCATGCGAAATGCCGCCGAGCAAAGCCATGCGCGCACGCAGCAATTGTGACAGCCTGACCTGAAGCCGGTTGAAAGCCGTCATCAGCGCCTGGATCTCCGGAGCGGCGCTTCGCGCCTTGGGCAACGCGGTCGGTGGGCCGGCGAGATCCATACGGTCAACAGCGGCGGCAAGTTGTGTGAGCGGCCGCGTTTGGCGGTGCATGAAAACAAGTGCGAGGAGAGCGATCAGGGTTCCGAACAAGCCGGCACCGAGGCCGAGCGGCGTGCCCGACCGATTGACGATCAAGGGGCTTCGCTTGATGGCGACGAGCGTTTCGCCAGTCTTCAAGGCGATCCGAAGCTCGATCGCGTTGGCGGCGAATGCGTAGAAGCGGGGAAAGCGCTTTTGCCGGTCCGTGGCAAGCGGCGGCAAACCGATGGTGAGAGAACGGCCCGACAATGCAGCCGAATAGGCCTGCACCATCCTTTCGTCGCGCTCGCGCAGCTCGCCGAGTGGGGTGAGTTGCGCGCCAGCTGCCGCAAGCCTGATCTGCAATGTGTCCGAAGCGACGGCCGCAAGCACACCCTGCCTTTCGCCGGCAGGCGTGCGCTCGAGCAAGTTGGCGATCGCAGCGATCTGGCGCGCCGACGCTGCCGTGCCCTTGGCATCGGCGTCGTACACCCAGTAAAGCAAGACAATCATTCCGATCCAGCTCGCCAGCAGGGCGATCGCGACGATCAAGGTGATGCGTGCTGCGAGGCTCAGGCGACGCATCACGGCAGCGCCTTGACCTGGGCGGTGAACAGATAGCCGCTGCTGCGGACGGTGCTGATCAAGTTCGAGTTGGGGCTGACGGCATCAAGTTTCTTCCGCAGGCGCGACACCAGCATATCGACGGTGCGATCGAACGGATCGGAAGCACGGCCGCGCGTCCAGTCGAGCAGTTGGTCGCGCGTCAGCACCCGGCGCGGCCGCCGCACGAAACATGCAAGCAGGTCGAATTCCGCGCTGGTGAGCGCCAGTGCTTCGCCCGCATCGTCCGCGAGCTGGCGCGCATCGATGTCGATGACAAAGCGGTCGAATGCGAAGCGGCGCACCGGCGGCGCCGCCGGCTGGGCATTGCCGCGCCGCAGGACCGCACGCACCCGCGCCAGCAGTTCGCGCGGCGCCGAACGGCTTCACCAGATAGTCATCTGCACCGATCTCAAGCCCGACCACCCGATCGATCTCGTCGCTCTTCGCCGTCAGCATCAGGATCGGCAAGGCGTCGTTCACTCTGATCCTGCGGCAGATCGAAAGACCATCCTCGCCCGGCAACATCAGATCGAGAATGATCAGATCGGGCCGTGTGCGGGCGAGCACCGCATCCATCGCGACTGCGCCCTCCGCCTCCTCGACGGCGAAGCCTTCCCTGCGCAGCAAGTCCGCAACCAGTCGCCTGATGTCGGCATCGTCCTCCACAATCAGAATGTTGCCCGTCGGCGCGTTCATCCGGATTTTTTCTGCCATTCGGGGCGGATCCGCAAGGATTTCGGACCGATTTTACAAACTGTTACAAACCATCGACGAGACGCCACACAACGATGCAGAGGACACAAACAGCGCTGACACCGCGGGAGCATCGCTGGCTCACAAGGGCAGGCCACCCGGCCTGCCGCGAAAGTGATCAGGAGATGTCACCCGTGAAGAAGATCCTCGCCGCTTCATCCCTCGCCGCCATCCTCTCATTCGCCGCGACAGCCGACGCCAGCGCCTGGACCCGCACCAAGACGGTGACAGGCGCCCGCGGCACGGCGACCGTGACCGCATCGGGAAGCTGCGCCTATGGCGTCTGCAGCCGCCAGGTCACGCGCACCGGCCCGCAAGGCTACAGCGCAACCAGGCAGGGGACAGCGTCCTGCGCCGGCGGCGTCTGCACAACCAGCAGCGTCGCCACCGGTCCGCGCGGCCGCTCCGTCTATCGTTCCAGCACGGTCTATCGCTGATCCCGATTGCAGCGGGGCGCTGCCGTCGCGCGCGCCCCGTTGCGTCGTGAAATTGGAGGACATCCATGACCGCGCAATTCAACATCCTGACCAATCCCAGCATGCGCCTTTCGATCCTCACCATCGCGGTGGGCTTCATGGTGCTGGAATATCTGCTGAGCCGCCTCGCCCATCACCACGGGCAAACCCACGATTTTCGCGAGAGCGCGGCCTCGTTCGGAGTTGCGCTCGGCCAGAATCTGGTGCGGGCGCTGGAAGCCGGGCTCGTCGCCGTGCCGTTCCTCTTCGCCTACAATCATCGTCTGTTCGACTTCGACCCGTTCACGCCGCAGACGATCGCTGCGCTCTTCGTCGCTACCGAGTTCGTCTACTACTGGCATCATCGCGCGTCGCACCGCATTCGCTGGATGTGGGCGACCCACGCAGTGCATCACTCCACGACGAAGCTCAACTTCACCGCAGCGATCCGGCTCGGCTGGACCGGCAACATTTCGGGCAACTTTCTGTTCTTTGCCCTGCTCGCCTGGGTCGGCTTTCACCCGATCGCCATTGTCGCGATGCTCGGCCTCAACCTGCTCTACCAGTTCTTCATCCACACCGAGCTGGTTCCTCGGCTCGGCCCGCTCGAATGGGTGTTGAACACCCCGGCGCACCACCGCGTGCACCACGCCTCGAACGAAACTTGCCTCGACAAGAATTTCGGCGGCGTGCTGATCGTGTTTGACCGGTTGTTCGGCACCTTCGCCGAGAAACCTGCCGACGAACCGCTGCGCTACGGCCTGGTCAACGGCGTTGTCTCACATAACCCGCTGCGCATCGTCCTTGGCGAGTGGCTGGCCATGTTCCGCGACATGAGCCGGGCTCCCTCGCTGCGCGAAAAACTGCGCGTGCTGTTTGGGCCGCCGGGCTCAAGCCCGCCTGCCCTAAGCGCGCCTGCCCTTCCCAACTACCGTTCCGTTCCAACCTCGGCCACGACAGGAGACTGAGCCATGCACAAGACCCGACGAACCAACATCGTGACCGCCACGATCGCCGCCCTTGCCGCGATCGTTGCCGGCAGCGTCGATACACAGGCGCAGCCTTCAGCGGAGATGCAGAGCCAGGCGAGAGCGCTCGCCCAGGTCTGCCGCAGCGACTACACACGCCTCTGCTCGACCGTACAGCCGGGCGGTGGCCGCGTGCTCGCCTGCCTGCAGCAACACCTCGCCGAGCTCAGCGCGGAATGCCGCGGCGTGATACCCAAGGCTGAAGCTCTCAGATCGAAGGCCGCGGAGACCGGCGCGTTGCCGCGCTAGGCCAGCGTGTGAACGATCACCGGGCCGGCGACTGCGGTCGCGGGCCCGGTCAAGAGCGGCGCAAGGTTTTCCTCGATCCATGCGAGTCCGCGCTTGTTCGACTCCTCCGCGCCGGCGAAATTGTTGAAGATGCTGATCGCGGTCACGGTGTCGTCCGGGGCATAGACCACGTAGTAGGCCATGAAGCCCTCGACGTCGCTGATGATCGGGATCGCACCTTCCTTGATCCTGCGCGCCAGTTCCTCGGCTGCGCCGGTCTTTGCCTTGCCCTGACGAATGGCGGCGTACATGAGAGCCTCCTTCACCGGTAAGTGCGGGAAAATATCACCTCGGCGATCGGCTGAACACGGCTATCCAGGGTTTGCGGCGATCAATTCGCCGTAGCGTTTCGCATCGTCCTGAATCTGCGCGCTGAAGGCAGTCGGCGACGACGAGCTGATCACGACGCCCTGCGGCTCGAACTTCTTCCGCAGTTCGGCATCGGCCAGGGCTTCGCGGACATCCGCATCCACCTTGTCGATGACGGATTGCGGCGTGCCCGCCGGCGCGAGGATCCCGAACCAGGCGTCGTATTCGAACTGCGGCAAGCCTGCTTCGCGGAACGTCGGCACGTCGGGGAGCAGCGGCCATCCGCGTGTCGCCGGTGACCGCCAGCGCGCGCAGGTCGCCGTTGCGGATCAGGTCGCCGCCGACACTGAAGAAGGTGAAGCCGAAGGCGGTGTCGCCCCGCAACACCGCCGTGTTGGATTCCGGCAGGCCGCGAAACGCGACCATCGTCATCTTTGCGTTGACGATCTTGCGCAAGAGTTCCGCGGCTATCCCGGTCGCGCTGCCGCGCCCGGCCGACGCAAAGTTGACGCCGTCCGGCGCCGACTTTGCCATCTGCGCGAACTCCTGCAGCGTCTTCGCCGGGGAGTTCTTCGGCACGATCATGATCGAGGGCATCGTCGCCACCTTGGTCACCGCCGCGAAATCCGCGATCGGATCGAAGGCGACGTCGGGATTGACGGCCTTGATGACCGTGTGACCGTTCGAGGTCAGCATCAGCGTGTAGCCGTCGCGCTCGGCCTTGGCGATGCCGGCGGTGCCGCCGATGCCGGGCCGGTTTTCAACGATGACGGTCTGCCCCCATTTCGTGCCAAGGCTTCTGGCCGATGGTCCGCGCCAGAATGTCGGTCATGCTGCCGGCGGAAAACGGGACCGCGATGGTCACCGATCTGCTCGGATAGGCCTGGGCGCTTGCCGGCGTGGCGGTGAGAGCGAGCGTTGCTGCGGCCGATCCCGTATGACGCAAGAATTCCCGGCGATTCATGGACGTCCTCCCTGAGATTGTTTCTTCGTTCACGTCAGCAAGCCATGTCCGCGCCGCCTACCCCGACGGCACGATAACGAGCCGGTCCGGCGACGACCCCAGAACCCTCACATAAGCTTCATGCGCGCGCGCCAGCGGGTAGACCGCAGTGGGCAGTATCGGAAACGGCCGCAGGATCGCACTGTCGAAGCCGTCGACGAGTTCGCGCAGGACATCGGCGGTGGCGATCGACGACAGCGCCAGCGTGTCGATGCCGACATAGGTGTGGCGCCCGCGATAGAAGGCGAAGATATCGAACGGAACGGTCTGCTTGAACGCCGCGATGAAGATCATGCGACCGAGCACGGCGAGCGATTTCTGTCCCGCATCATAATAGGGTTCGCCGACCGTGTTGAAGACGATGTCGGCGCCGCGACCGCCGGTCATGTCGCGCACGCGCGCCGCGACATCTTCCCTTGAGGCATCGATCAAATCGGCCGACAGCGCGCCGGAGCTGTTCTGCTCCGCCGGCCATCGCATCGCGCCGATCACGCGCGCGCCCTTCCAGGTCGCGATCTGCGCCGCCGCCTGGCCGACCTTGCCGTTGACGCCGAGGATCAGCACCGTGTCGCCCGCGCCCGGCATGCCGGCGCGCCGAAAGCCTTCCATCGCGGTGACGAACGGAACGCCGATGCCGGCCGCCTCTTCCATGCCGATGCGCGCAGGTTTCGGTACGACCGCGTCGGCTTCCACCACGAGATGCGAAGCATGGGTGCCGTCGCGGCGAATGCCGAGGTCGCCCGACGATCCGAACACCTCGCGGCCGACAAGATGCGCAGGACCATCGACCACCACGCCCGCGAAATCGCGTCCCGGCGTCCGGGGAAACACCGCATAGGGCATCATGCCGATCGCGGCCTTGGCGTCCGACGGGTTGACTGCCGCAGCGTCGATCCTGACGACAACCTCGTCGGCAGTGCTCCGCGAAAGCTCCCGTTCGGTGACGCGGAGCGCGAGCGTCTCCACGCTGTCGGCCTTGGCATCAAGCTGCAGGCTGCGCGCGGTGAACACCTGAGCGACACTGTGGAATTCACGCTGTCCATGCGGCGCTCATTGCTGTTCCGGACCATTCACTTGATCGGCGGCTGCGGCAGCTGCGCGTCGCCCGGCTCCATCACGAAGGTGTGGTCGAGACGAAACCACTCGCCGCCATGGTCGCTCCATGGCGGCACGCCCTCGCCGCGCGCATAGTTCCCGACCAGCGCCCGGGTCACGCCGAAGACGACATCGCTTTCCAGGTATTCGATCCTCGTCGACGAACACCTGCGTGACCAGCGTCTTGTAGCCGCGCTTGAAGCACAGGAAGTGAATGTGCGCGGGCCTGTAAGGATGCCGCTTCTGCGCGCGCAGCAGATCGCCGACCGGCCCGTCGACGGGCACCGGATACGGACCCGGCTTGACCGAACGAAAGGCAAAGCGGCCATCGGCGGCCGTGACGAACTTGCCGCGCAGGTTCATGTCGGCCTGCGCTTCGTCCTGGTTTTCGTAGAGGCCCGCGGGCGACGACTGCCAGACGTCGACCTCGACGCCCGCGATCGGCACGCCTCGCGGATCGACGACGTGGCAGGTCGCAAACAGCTGCGGCCCAGGTGTCGGCGACCGCACGATCGAATTGCCGCTTTCAGTCGGCGGTGAATGCATCCGCCAGAATGGGCCGAGTAGCGCTGCGGCCGCTTCGCTGGCACCGCTGTTGCCGTTGTTCATCAGGCAGACAAGCGTCGAAAACCCGATCGCGTCGGAAAACAGTACGCCTTCATTGTGCCTGTCGTTCGTCGACTGCCCGATCCGGTTGAGGAAATCGACGCCGAGCTCCCATTCCGCCTCGGTCAGGCGCACCTCGCGCGCGAACGCATGCGCGTGGCGCACCAGCGCGTCCATGACCTGGCGAAGACGCGGGTTATCCGCCTGCGCCATGGCGGCGGCGACGGCCTCGGTCACGTCTTCCTGGCGTTCGATGATCATGCAGTAGAACCCTCGGATCGTGCAATCGATTGCACGTTCCTAATGCAAACGATTGCATGGGTCAATCGGCGGCATTAGCATGAGCCGTAGCCGCGCTCGATTCGAGCGCCAAACCCATGCGGATTGCTCCATTGCCCAGACGGAAGGTCAGTCTTGCGGAAGTTGCGCGCGAGCTCGGCGTTCATCCCTCGACGGTCTCGCGCGCGCTCGATCCTGCGCGGCGCAGCCTGATCGGCGACGAGCTCGTCGGCCGCGTCCGGGCCGTCGCCAGCCAGATGGGTTATCGCCCCGATCCGATCGCGGCATCGTTGCGGACCAGGCGCTCGCGGCTGATCGGTGCGCTCGTTCCCGACATCGCCAACCCGGTGTTCTCGCCGATCATCGGCGGGCTGGAGGAAACGCTCACCTCCGCCGGCTGGTCGCTGATCGTCGCCAACGCGGCCGACGAGGCGCGGCAGATCGCGCTGGTCGACGAGCTCGCCGCGCGACGCGTGGACGGCATGGTGCTCGCGACCGCAAAGCGCGACGATCCGGTGCTGAGACGATGCCGGTCGCACCGGTTGCCGACGGTCCTCGTCAACCGCAGGGACGATCGCGGACTGACCTCGTCCGTCGTATCGGACGACCGCCTGGGGATGCACCTTGCCGTCGATCACCTCGTGGCGCTCGGACACCGGCGGATCGCGCATGTCGCGGGGCCGGCGTTCCTGTCGACCGGCCACCTGCGGCGCGAGGGTTTTGTCGCGGCGATGGCCGCGCACGGACTGAGCGTCGGCGCCGATCGTCGAGGCGTCGGCGCTGACGCGCGACGCCGGCCTGATCGCCGCGCGCGAGATCCTGCGCTGCGAACGGCCGACGGCAATCGTCGCCGCCAACGATCTGCTGGCCCTTGGCGTGCTGCTGGCGCTGGATGAGGCAGGCCTGTCCTGTCCCGCGGACGTTTCGGTGACCGGCCACAACGACATGCCGCTGGTCGATCAGGTGACGCCGCCTCTGACCACGATCAGAATTTCGCATCAGGAGATGGGGCGGGAGTCGGGCCGCATCCTGCTCGGCCAGATCGCCCACGCACAAAAACGCATCGAACGCGTGCTGGAGCCGCAGCTGGTCGTTCGCCGGTCGACACGACCGATTGCAGCTTGAGCTTTCGCGACCGGGACGGCTGAGAGCAATCCAGTTGTGCGACCGTCAACGTGGTCCAGCGGGACCGGATATGCTAAGGCCTTCGAACCGATTTCGCCTGCGGCATTGATTTTGCTTTGCGAAGATCGAGCCCTGAAGGCTCGCAACCGTCCGTGAAACAGGAAGGCCAAAGATGTCCCTCACCAATACGCCGGATCCCGAAATTCGCGCCCAGGTCGTCAAGCAGGATCTCGACACCGTCCTGCATCCCCTCGTTCAGCATCGCGTGCTCGAGCAGAACCAGATGGTGATCACGGGAGCGCAGGGCTCCACCATCGTCGACCATGACGGCACGACCTATCTGGACGCGATGGCCGGCCTCTGGTGCGTCAACATCGGCTACGGCCGCACCGAGCTCGCCCAGGTCGCGGCCGAACAGATGGAGCGGGTCGCCTACTATCCTCACACCGCGATCAACCTGCCCGCCGCGCAGCTTGGCGAACAGATCAACAACCTCATGGGCGGCGGCTACCACACCTATTTCGTCAACTCCGGCTCCGAGGCCAACGAGGCCGGCTTCAAGGTCGCGCGGCAGTACGCCAAGCACGAATTCCCGGACCAATTCCGCTTCAAGACGATCAGCCGCTACTTCGCCTATCACGGCACCACGCTGGCGACGCTGGCAGCCGGCGGCATGGGCGATCGCAAGAGCAAGTTCGAGCCGTACGCCGGCGAATTCGTGCACGTGCCTGCGCCGACCTGCTATCGCTGCCCGCTCGGGCTCGAGTCCGGCTCGTGCGGGGTCGCCTGCGCCAAGTTGATCGAGACCGCGATTCTCGGCGAAGGCCCCTCCACGGTTGCAGAGGTGATCGTCGAGCCGATCATGTCCGGCGTCGGCGTTGCCGTGCCGCCGGATGAGTACCTGCCGATGGTGGAAGCGATCTGCCGCAAATATGACGTGCTGCTGCACGTCGATGAGGTGATCAACGGGTTCGGCCGCACCGGCAAGATGTTCGGCCACCAGCACTATGGCATCAGCCCGGACATCATGGCCGTGGCCAAGGGCATCGTCTCGGCCTACCTGCCGATCGCGGCGACCGTCGTGAAGAACAAGGTGTTCGAAAGCTTCCTCGGCGAAGAAGCCGAGGCGCGCCAGGTCATGCAGGTGAACACGTATGGCGGCCACCCGGTGGCCGCGGCCGTGGCGGTGCGCAACATCGAGATCCTGCTCGAGGAGAAGTTGCCGCAGCGGGCGGCCGAGATGGGCGCCTATCTCATGGGAGGGCTGAAGGACCGGCTGATGAAGCACGGCATCTGCGGCGAGGTTCGCGGCAAGGGCCTGCTGATCGGCATCGAACTGGTCACGGATCGCACCAGCAAGGTGCAGCTGGACGGCAAGCTCGTCGCAGGGGTGCTGGCGTTCTGCAAGAAGAACGGCGTGATCGTCGGCCGTTCCGGCGGCGGACCACGCCACAACAACACCATCGTCCTGTCGCCTCCTCTCATCATCACGCGCATCGGAATGCGACACGCTGATCGACGTGCTCGACAAGGCGCTGGCCGACGCGGTGGCGAAGATGGCCGGGAAGGAGTGAGGGCTGGAGGCTGATCAGCTTCGCTGAATCGACCTCGTCGCTCATTATTTGTTTGAGCATGATCCCCGTATCAGTCCGGGGATCGCGCTTTAATTCGCGTAGAGCCCGCTCACGATCGGCAGCCTCGCGGCGCGTAGCGCCGGGAACAATCCGCCGATCAGTCCGACGATCAACGCCAGCCCCACGCCCTCGGCGATCAGCGCCGGGCTGAGCTTGAAGTCGAACACCACCTGCGTGAAGTTGCCGCCGAGCGTCGATGCGGTGATGCCGTCGAAGATCAGGTAGGTCGCGGCCGCACCGAGCAGGCCGCCGATCGCTGCCAGCAGCAGCGATTCCGCCAGCGTGCCGACGAAGGCGGGAAAGCCGCCGAAGCCGATCGCCCGCAGCGTCGCGATCTCGGTCGCGCGCGCGGCGACCGACGAGTACATGGTGTTCAAGGCGCCCGCGAGCGCGCCGAACGCCATGGCGATCGCCAGCGGCCAGCCGAGCATCTGGATCAGGTCGGTGGTCTGCGAGGCCTGCTCGGCGAAATATGCGTTCTCCGATTTGACGTCGAGCTTCAGCCGCGGGTCGTTGTCGCTGTAGGTCTTGAGCTCGTTCACCGCCGCCGGACTGACGAGCCGCGCGCGAACCGTCTGGAAGATGTTGTTGCGGTTGAACAGGCTCTGCACCACCGGCAGGTCCGCCCAGATCTCCAACTCGAACACGCTGCCGCCGGCGTCGAACACGCCCACCACGGTCCAGCGCGTCGTGCCGAACGCGACCGTGCTGCCGAGATCGAACCCGTCGAATTCGCGCAGCAGCGCCTTGCCGACCACGATCTCGTTGCTGCCGGGCGAGAACATCCGGCCCTCGGCGATCGTCACGCCCTTGCGCAGGTTGGCGCCCTGCGCGCCGATGCCGCGCAGCGGCAGGTTGGCCTTGGTCTGGGTCGAGCGCTTGACGCCGTCGACCACGAGATAGAGTTCGGGCGACACCAGCGGCTTGCCGTCCGGCCCGCGCGCGATGCCCGGTCCATCCTCGATCAGGCGCACCTGGTCGCGGCTGACGGTCGAGTTGATCTCCGCCTGCGAGCCGGCGCGCAGCACGATGGCGATGTCGTCGGCGCCGGAGCCGGCGATGGTGCGCTGGAAGCCGTTGGCCATGGCGAGGAACGCGAGCAGCACGACCACCACCAGCGCAATGGCGATGACCGTCGACAGCGACAGCCAGCGCCGCTGCGAGATGCTCATGAGATTGATGGTGGTGACCGCGACCACCTGACGCCAGAGCGAGCCCATATCTCTAACCTCTTCCGAGCGCTGCGGCGATCTTCAGCCGCATGGCGTTGACGGCGGGAATCATGCCGGTGATCAGGCCGAGCGCGATCATCAGGCCGACACCCTGCAGCACGATATCGGGCGACACCGAGAAAGCCGGCGCGACGCTGGAGAGGCTGTTGCGCAGCGCATACGCAATCAGCGCGGCGATCGCCAGGCCCGGCAGGCCGCCGAGCAGCGCCAGCAGGACGGACTCGCCGAGCACCATCGTCAGGATCCGCGGGCCCGGAGAATCCGAGCGTCTTCAGCACGCCGATCTCGCGCGTGCGCTCGCGGATCGACAGCGCCATGGTGTTGCCGACGATCATCAGGATGGTGACGAAGGCGGCACCGACCACCAGCGACACGATCAGCGCGATATTGCCGAACTGGGCGGCGAACGCCTTGCCGAACGCCTTCTCGGTGTCGGTGTTGGTCTCCGCGCTGGAGTTGGCGAACATCGCATCGACGGTCTTGCTGATGCGGTCGTTGTTCTCCGGCGACGTGGTCTGCAGGATCATCCAGCCGATCGTGTCCTTGCCGAACGAGCGGGTCTCGTCGAAGTAGTTGTACTGGAACAGCAGGAAGTTCGTGTCGACGTGATCCGCCTTGCCCTTGACGATGCCGGCGATCGTGAAGTCCCAGGTGTGGCCGCCAGTCTTCTGCGAGAAGATATTGCTCTGGATCGGCACGCGGTCGCCGACCTTCCAGCCATATTTTCGCGCCAGCGTCTCGCCGACCACGGCGCTGCCGCGGTCGCGGACGAACGCCTGCAGCGCATCCGGCGCGAGTTCGACCTCGCTGCGATAGACGTCGAAATAGGTGGCCGGCTCGATCGCCAGCACCACCATGAAATTCTTCGGATCCTGGTAATAGCCGCCGAACCAGTTGGCGTGCGTGATCTGCCGGATGCCCTCGATCGAGCGCACGCGGTTGTAGTAGGCGATCGGCAGCGGCTGGGTGAAGTTGATCTTGTTGACGATCATCAGCCGGTCGGCCGCAGCCTTGTCCTCGCCCGCGTTGAACGCGCGGTAGAAGCCGGCCAGCACGCCGAAGATCATGAACGCGACCAGGATCGAGACGATCATCAGGATCGCGCGCAGCTTGCGGCGGAAGAGATTCTTCCGCACCAGATCGAAGTCGTTCACGCGGCAAGCTCCCGTTCGACGAAGCGGCCCTTGTCGAGATGCAGCGTCCGCTGCGCATACTGCGCGGCGGCCGGATCGTGCGTGACCATGACGATGGTCTTGCCGAGCTCCTTGTTCAGCAGCTGCAGGATCGACAGGATCTCGTCGGCCGAGGTGCGGTCGAGGTCGCCGGTCGGCTCGTCGCAGAGCAGCAGGTTCGGATCGGAGACGATGGCGCGCGCGATCGCCACGCGCTGCTGCTGGCCGCCCGACATCTCGCGCGGCCGGTGCTTGACGCGATCGGCGAGGCCGACCACCGACAGCGCGGTGTTGACGCGCGCCGCCCGCTCCTTGCCGCTCGAGGCGCGTCAGCAGCAGCGGCAGCTCGACGTTCTGCGCCGCGGTCAGCATCGGCATCAGGTTGTAGAACTGGAAGATGAAGCCGACATTGCTGGCGCGCCAGGCCGCCAAGCTGGCCTTCCGACATGCCGTCGATACGCTGATCGGCGATCGTGATCTCGCCCTGATCGACGTGATCGATGCCGCCGAGCAGGTTGAGCAGCGTGGTCTTGCCCGAGCCCGACGGGCCCATGACGGCAACGAAGTCGCCGCGCGGGATCGTGAAGTCGAGATGATCGAAGATCGAGATCGTCTCCTTGCCCTTGGTGAAGCGCTTGTTCACGCCGGCAAGGCGAACCATCGGATGTTCCGGTGTCACTTTTCTCTCCTTGTCAGGATTTTACTTTGCCGCGTTCGCTTCGTTGGTCGACGTTGCCTTCGCAGCGCCATCGCGCAGGAACGTGACCTTCACGGCCATGTCGGGAAGAATGCGCGGATCCTTCTGCTCGAAGCGGATGCGCACGCGCACCGTCGCCTTCTCGCGATTGGCGGTCGGGCACGATCGCGATCACCGACGCCGGAATGGTCCAGCCCGGATAGGCGTCCAGCACCGCGTTGACGGCGCCGCCCGCGCACGACGCGGCCGATGAACGCCTCGTTGACGTCGACCTCGATCTCGATCGAGTCCATGTCGACCACGGTGCAGATGCCGGTGCGGGTGAAGCCGCCGACCGACATCGGCGAGATCATCTCGCCGGGCTGGGCGCTGCGATCGACGATCACGCCGGCGAACGGCGCGCGGATCTGGTGCTTGCGCAAGCACGGACGCGCTGCGCTCGGCGTCGATCTTCGCGGTCTCGAGCTGCGAGCGCGACTGCCGCAGCTGCGCGGTCAGCACGCCGACGCGCGTTTGCGCCCTGGTGAGGTCCGCTTCGGTCGCGACGTTCTTCTTCGACAGCGCGTCGATGCGCGTCAGGATGCGGTTCGCATCCTCCAGGTCGGCCGTGATCATGCGCGATGGCGGCCTCCGCCGATTCCACGCGCGACTTCGCGAGCTCGTAGTCCTTCTCGGCCAGCACGCTGTCGAGCCGCGCGACCACCTGCCCTTCGGTCACGGTCATGCCTTCGTCGACGATAGACGCCGACGACCTTGCCGGTGATTTCGGCGGCGACCGTCGCCTTGCGGCGCGCGACCACATAGCCCGACGCAGCGAGATTGCCGGCTTCGCTGTGTGGTCACGGCCTGCGGCTGCGGCGTCGGCGGCTGCGCCGGCGCTTGCGCGACGGCCTGCTTCGGCGGCTCCTGGCGTCCGGAATTCGGTCAGCGCATAGGCCGCGAACGCCGCGAGCGCGCAGCCGACGACGACCGCCGCCGCGATCCAGCGGCGGCGCGGCGGCCGCGCCGCGCTCGGCCGGCGCTGCGGTCGATCGTCAGCGAGCGCAGCAATTTGGCCTTCTCGTCGCTCATCGTCGTTCCGCCTCAAGCTCGACCGCGGTCGCGTCGGCGATCCCGTTCTCGCGGAGATAAGCGCCCTCGCACTGGGCCTGCATGCCTTGCCACACGCTCACCGGTCCCCAGCCGTCTTCGGTCACGCGGCGTACCAGCTCGTTGACGAAGTCGCGCTCGGCCTTCAGAAGAGCCAGCCGGTATTCGGTCTCGACGATGAAGATTGCCGGAAATTTCTGGCCTAATAGCGGCGCGGGAATCTCGTCATTGGGCTCGGTCATGTCGCCGAACGTCATGTTCGACAGCTGGCCGATCAGCACCTGCGTCTGATCGAGCTGTTCCGTCAGGCGCAGCGCGCGCTCGCGCATCAGCCCAACGGCTTCATTCGGGCGGCAGCACCGGGAGAAGCGACAGCGCGGCCTCGAACTGCAAGAACTCCTTCACCGGTTCCGCGACGAGATCGCGCATCCAGTTCCATCAGCTCCTCGCGGCCCGCAGGCGTCAGCGCGTAGACAGTGCGCTCGGGCCGCTTGCCGTCGCGTGACGTCTCTTTCGGGCGGATGAAACCGCGCAGGGCGAGCAACTCGATCACCGTATAAAGCGTCCCGTAACGGAGCTTGATGCTCTCGTGCTTGTGCCGGTGCTTGAGCGTCACCGCCATTTCGTAGGGGTGCAGGGGACGTTCAAAGACGAGCGCCAGAACAGCGAGCGCGAGCGGGTTGGACCGATCCTTCGATGACATGCGGCTTTGTATTCGTCGACGATATATCCGTCAACGAATAATCGGCCGATCTGTACGTCGATACAGATCGACTGATCATAGGACAACGTCCCGCCAAGCGATGGCAGTGGCGTATTAAGTAATTGAAAGAGCAAGATTACTTTGGCCCGCGCCGCCCCGACCGAGACGAGCGTTCAGCCCGGACGGGAGCCAAGCCGGGGTGCGTCGGCGGCGCACGTCGTCGTGTCGGTCCTCGACCATCCGGGCGTCCGCCTGCCCCCAAGCCAGGCCGAGAAGCGGTCGAGATAGATGTAGACCACCGGCGTGGTGAACAGCGTCATGGCCTGGCTGACGACAAGCCCGCCGACCATCGCCCAGCCGAGCGGCTGGCGCAGCTCGGAGCCGGTGCCGCTGCCGAGCATCAGCGGCACCGCGCCGAGCAGCGCGGCCATCGTCGTCATCATGATCGGGCGGAAGCGCAGCAGCGCCGCGCGCCGGATCGCCGCCTCGGCGCTGAGGTTCGCATCGCGCTCGCCGCTGATGGCGAAGTCGACCATCATGATGCCGTTCTTCTTGACGATGCCGATCAGCAGGATGACGCCGATCAGCGCGATCAGCGTGAAGTCGTAGCCGGCGAGCATCAGCGAGCCGATCGCGCCGAGCGCCGCGGACGGAAGCGTCGACAGGATCGTCAGCGGATGGATGTAGCTCTCGTACAGGATGCCCAGGATCAGATAGACGACCACCAGCGCCGAGATGATCAACAGCGGCACCGTTCCGAGCGAGTCCTGGAACGCCTGCGCCGTGCCCTGGTAGCTGGACGACAGCGTCGCGGGCGCGCCAAGCTCGCGCTGCGCCTGGTCGATCGCCGTGGTCGCCTGCCCGAGCGACGCGGTCGGGGCGAGATTGAAGCTGAGCGTCACCGCGGGGAACTGTCCCTCGTGGCTGATCGACAGCGGCCGCACCGGCACCGTCGTCCAGTGCGCGAACGATGCCAGCGGCACGTTCGAGTTGGTCGTCGGCGATTTCACGTAGATCGAATTCAGCGTATCGACGTCACCCTGCCGATCCGGACGGCACCTCCATGATCACGCGATAGGTATTGGTCTGGGTGAAATACTGCGTGACCTGGCGCTGGCCGAACGCGTCATAGAGCGTGTCGTCGATCACCTGCGGCTGGACGCCGAGCCGCGAGGCCTGATCGCGGTCGATCGTCAGGGTCAGCGTGGTGCCTTGCGTCTGCTGGTCGGTCGCGACATCCCGCAGCTGCGGCAGCGTCTTCAGCTTCTCCAGGATCCTGGTGGACCAGGTGGTGAGCTCGTCCACATCCGCGTCCTGGAGCGTCAGCTGGTATTGCGTGCGCGAGGCGCGGCCGCCGACGCGGACGTCCTGGGCCGCCTGCATATAGAGACGAGCGCCCTCGACCTTTTCCAGCTGCGGACGCAGCCGCGCGATGATGTCGTCGGCGCTGGCCTTGCGGTCGTCGCGCGGCTTCAAGGTGATGAAGAAGCGGCCGAGATTGATCGCGCCGCTGCCGCCCACGCTCATCGCCACGTTGGCGACGTCGGGATCGGCCATCACGATTTTGCCGAGCTCCTGCTGACGCTGCACCATCGCCGCAAACGAAATGTCCTGCGCCGCCTCGGACTGGCCGGTGATCAGGCCGGTGTCCTGCTGCGGGAAGAAGCCCTTCGGGATCACCGTGAACAGGTAGACGGTCGCAGCCGTGGTCGCGAGGAAGAGGCAGAGCGTCGCAAACTGGTGACGCAGCGCCAGGTCGAGAACGGTTTCGTATCCGGCCAGCAAGCGCATCGAAGACGCGCTCACTGGCCTGAAACAGCCTGCCGTGGTGCTCCTCCTCGTGGGATTTAAGGAAACGCGACGCCATCATCGGCGTCAGCGTCAGCGAGACGAAGGCCGACACCAGGATCGTCATCGCCAGAACGACCGAGAATTCCCGGAACAGGCGGCCGATGATGCCGCCCATCATCAAGAGCGGAATGAGAACCGCGATCAGCGACAGGCTGATCGAGAAGATGGTGAAGCCGATCTCGCTGGCGCCCTGCAGCGCGGCCTTGAACGGCGCAACGCCCTCCTCGATATGGCGCGTGATATTCTCGAGCATCACGATCGCGTCGTCGACGACAAAGCCGACCGAGATCGTCAACGCCATCAGCGAAAGATTGTCCAGGCTATAGCCCGCCACCCACATCAGCGCGCAGGCGCCGAGCAGCGCCAGCGGAACCGTCACGGCCGGGATGATCGTCGCCCACAGGCTGCGCAGGAACGCGAAGATGACCAGCACGACCAGCACGATCGTCACGCCGAGCGTGAACTGCACGTCGCTGACCGATGCGCGGATCGTCTGCGTCCGGTCGCTGACGACGTCGACCTTGACGGCCGGAGGCAGTGCGAGCTCGAGGTGCGGCAGGGTCGCGTTGATCCGGTCGACCGTGTCGATGACATTGGCGCCCGGCTGCTTGAAGACGACCAGGAAGACGCCGCGCTTGCCGTTCGACCAGGCCGCCTGCTTCACGTCTTCCGGACCCGCGACGGCAGTGCCGATATCGCGGATGCGGATCGGGCCGCCGTTGCGGTAGGCGACGATGACGTCGTTCCAGTCCTTCGCCGCGAACAGCTGATCGTTGGCGTAGATGGTGTAGCTCCGCTGCGCGCCGTCCAGGGCGCCTTTCGGACTGTTGACGGTCGCGTTGGCGATCTGCGGCCGGATGTCCTCGAGCGACAGCCCCTTGGCGACCAGCTTTGCCGGATCGATCTGGACCCGGATGGCCGGCTTCTGCTGTCCGCCGATGGTGATCAAGCCCACGCCCGGGATCTGGCTGATCTGCTGGGCGATCTTGGTCTCGACCTGATCGTCGAGCTCGATCAGCGGCAGCGTGTCGGACGTCGCCGATATCACCATGATCGGTGAGTTGGCCGGATTGACCTTCCGGTAGCTCGGCGGACTGGGCAGGTTCTTCGGCAACTGCCCGCCGGCCGCATTGATCGCCGCCTGCACGTCGTTGGCGGCGGCGTCGATGTTGCGGTCGAGGTTGAACTGAATGGTGATCGAGGTCGCGCCGAGCGAACTCGTCGACGACATCTCGCTGATGCCGGCGATCTGGGTGAATTGGGTCTCCAGCGGCTGCGCCACCGACGACGCCATCGTGTCCGGGCTCGCGCCGGGCAACGACGCACTCACCTGGATGGTCGGGAAGTCGATCTGCGGCAGCGGCGCCACCGGCAGCGCCGGATAGGCGATGATGCCGATGAAGACGATGCCGGCCATCAGCAACGACGTCGCGATCGGCCGATGGATGAAGGGAGAGGAAATGCCTTCGCTCACTGCGGCGTTCCCGTCCCGGCCGGCGCCGCAGAGGCGGCGGTGGCTGCGACCAGCGCGCCGTTCTGAAGCCGGTACTGGCCCGCGGTCACGACCCTGTCGCCGGCCGACACGCCCTTGAGCACGACCGCGTTGTCGCTCCCGGCCTCACCGATCTCGATCGGCCGCGCTTGCGACGTGTTGTCCGCTGTCGACGACATAGGTCCAAAGGCCGTCCTGCCCGTGCTGGATCGCCCCCTGCGGCAGCACGACGGCGTTGTCGAGCGTATCGACAAGCACCCGCACCGACAGCGACTGCCCGGGCCACAGCGCGTCGTCGGTGTTTTCGAATGTCGCCTTGAGCTGAATGAGCCCGGTCGTGATGTCGACCTGGTTGTTGACGACGGTGAGCGTTCCGTCCGCGAGCTTGCGGCTGCCGTCGGCGGTGTAGGCTGTGACCGGCACCTTGCCGCGCGCAAGCGCCTTGTTGATGCGATCGATCTGGCTCTCGGGCAGCGTGAAGACGACGGAGATCGGACGCACCTGGGCAATCGTCGCGATGCCGCTCTGGCTCGCGGCGTTGACGATGTTGCCCTGATCGACGAGGCGAAATCCGACCCGGCCGGTGATCGGCGACTTGATGCTCGTGTAGTCGAGCTGCGTCTGCGCGTTCTCGATCGCGGCCTGGTCGGCCTGCACCAGCGCAGTGCCCTGCGCGACCGTGGCGACCTGCGTGTCGAGCTGCTGACGCGAGGCGAACTCCTGCTGCGCCAGGGTCGAATAGCGCTGCAGGTCGAGCTTGGCGTTGTTCAGCGTCGCCTCGTCCTGGGCTTTCTTCGCGACCGCCTGGTCGAGCGCGGCCTGATAGGGACGTGAATCGATCTGCGCGAGCAGATCGCCCTGCTGGACGGTCTGGCCTTCCTGGAAGGCGATCTTGACGATCTCGCCGTCGACACGGCTGCGAACGGTCACGGTGTTGAACGGCAGAACGGTGCCGAGCCCTCGCAGCAGCACCGGGAAATTCGCGCGTTCGACCGTCGCCAGCGAGACCGGGACCGGCCTCTCGATTGGCGCCGAACTCTGCGGCTTCGCGCGCAAGGCATGCTCGCGCGCAAAATATCCGGCGACGACGGCGACGCGCAAAGATCGCGATGGACAGGCTGCGTTTGAATCTCATCGCGGGATACCCTCACAGTGCGACAAGCGGCCATCACGCCCGCCTCGGCTCGCTCCCGCGCGCCTGCGCTCGTGCCAATTTTCTTGTTCTTTAAGTCACAGGTTAATGCGCGCAACTCGGGATCGGGCATCACGATGCGCGCACAGCGGCGTCAATTCTGCTTGAGACATTAACGCTTCGTCATGAAGCGCAAGTGGCGCCCGCTTGCGACAAGCGAGCGCCACGCGCGTTCGTCATGTCGCCCTGCTGCACGTAGTAGTCGCGCAGGATCTCGGAGCGAATGTTCGGGTCCGGATCGCGGCCGACTTCCTGACCGTTGACGTAGACCCCGATCGGATCGTTCGCCGTCACGGCTGCGTTCGAATCCCTGAGCTGCTGCTGGGTGTGGCGCACGTTGTGCGTCATCTTGTTCGGTGCGGCGAGGGCCGGACCGGCGAGAACGGCGGCAATCGCCGTAGCGAGAACGATGGACTTCATGGTGGCTTCTCCTTGTTTCAAACAACGAGGAGAACGTAGGGCTCTGGCGCGGCGCAACAATTGAACGGGAGTTTCGTCGCCCTATCCGAACGTTTAGTCGGATGCCGCCGACGATCACGATGCGTTGAGCCGAATTGAGCCTCGATCGTCGCGCTATCGACGACTTGCTTTGGCTCACTCTCGCTTCAGGTGAAGCGCTTCCGCCATCCGCACCAGATCGGCCAGCGTTTTGGCACCCATCTTTCGCATCGCTGACCCGCGATGGATCTTCACGGTGATCTCGCTCAGGTTGAGATCGCCCGCGACCTGCTTGTTCATTTTTCCCGCGGTGACGAGGGTCATGACCTGCCGCTCACGCGCCGACAGCGTTTCAAACCGCGTGCGGAGCTCGTTGCTGTCCTTGTCCGCGGCACGGCGAGCCTGATCCCGTTCGATCGCCAGTGTCACCGCATCGAGCATTTCCTGATCGCGAAACGGTTTCGGCAGGAAATCCACCGCACCGGCCTTCATCGCCCGCACGCTCATCGGGATATCGCCGTGGCCCGTCATCATGATGACGGGGATGTGCCTGCCGCCGTCGGCAAGCTGCTGCTGAAAATCGAGGCCCGACTGGCCCGGCAGGCGGACGTCAAGCACCAGGCAACAAGGCTCCTCGCCAAGGTCGGCCGCCAGGAACTCCCGGGCCGTCCCGTAGAGGCGCGTGGTAAAGCCGACCGAACGAAAGAGGCTGTCCAGCGAAAGCCTGATCGAACTCGTCGTCATCGATGACGTGCACGATTGCCATGCCGCAGCACAGCAAAGGCGGCCGCAAAAATCAACCTTGGCATCAAGGAGTCAGGCCATCGGCCGGCACCCGCAGCGAAACCGCCGTCCACCCCATGCGTAACACATGCGTATAATTTAAAACGTGTCTGCAAAGCGTATTTGGCAGTCAGGATACCGTGCGAGAAGAGGAAACCGCATTGCGTTCGCTCCGGATAGCCATTGTCGACGATGACGAGTCGCTGTGCATCGCCCTGGCGGGGCTGCTGCGCTCGCTCGGCTATGCGGCTTCCGGACACGGGTCGGCCGAAGGCTTCCTCGCAAGCGGTGACGTCGGCCATGTCGATTGCATCGTTTCGGATGTTCATATGCCGAGCATGAGCGGGCTCGACCTGAAGAAGCAGCTCGATGCCATCGGCGACCATACGCCGGTCATCATGATCACAGCGCGCACGAGTGCCTGCCTGAACGCACAGATTTCGGCGTTGGGCGCATATGGCCCTCTGACGAAGCCGTTCGAGGCCGACGCCCTGCTTGACTGCATCCAGCAAGCGGTCGTGGCTTGAGGCAGCGGACAGAGACAGCCTTCATACCAAAGGATGGCTTCGGTCGCCGCACGTACAATCGTTTGTGCGCGCGCAGCGCCGCATCATCCCTCCGCCGGTCCAACCCGTGGAGGACACCATGTCGGATCTTCTGAAACTCGTGCTCGACGCCGATGATGGCGCCGATCGCTGGCGCGACATCAAGGCCGTCACGCTGACGGTACAAGGCTGTCGAGCTACGTCGAGATCGACGGCGCCTCGCGCGTCGTGAAGGTCTCGTACCGTCGCGAGGTCGTGCAGATCATCGAAGAGACCGCCGACGCGGTGACCATCACCAACAACTCCCATCAGCAGACAGAAGAGGACAACCAGACATGCATCGACTTGTAACCTCGCTTGCCACCGCCTTCGCGCTCAGCCTGTCGACCCTCGCGACTGCGCACGCTGCGGAGCCACCCAAACCCGTCGCGGCTCAAAACGTCGTGCTCGTCCACGGCGCGTGGGCAGACGGCTCGAGCTGGGGCGAAGTCATCCCGCGCCTGCAGGCCGCGGGCCTGAAGGTGACCGCCGTGCAGAATCCGCTCACATCGTTGAGCGACGCCGTCGCCGAGACCCGGCGTATTCTGGCGCAACAGGATGGCCCGACCGTGCTGGTCGCCCATTCCTGGGGCGGCACGGTGATCAGCGAGACAGGAACCGACCCCAAGGTCACCGCGCTCGTGTATGTCGCCGCGCGAGCGCCGGATGCCGGCTGAAGATTTCGTCGCGCTGTCGGGCAAGTTTCCCACCATGCCGGCACGCGCCGGCGTGCAGGAGCACGAGGGCTTCACCAGGCTCTCCGAAGACGCCTTCCTGAAATATTTTGCCAACGGCGTGCCGCACAAGCGAGCGGAAGTTCTCTACGCCGAGCAACAGCCGACCGCGGCTTCGCTGTTTGGCGAGAAGACCACCCAGGCCGCCTGGCACTCCAAGCCGAGCTGGTATGCGGTCTCAACACGCGACCAGACAATTTCGCCCGACCTCGAACGGTTCCTCGCAAACCGCATGAAGGCGACGACCATCGAAGTCGACGCAGGCCATCTGTCTCTCGTCTCCCGCCCGAGGATAATCGCGGACATGATCCTCGCGGCCGCGGGCCGAACGACCAACTGAGCAAAGCCGCATCGCCTTCGCGCGGCCGGTTCGCAAGAGCCGGCCGCTGTCGCTTGCCTACAGCAGTCGCCGGCGATCACCCTTTGGTATGAGCGCGCTATTCCGGCGCCTGATTGTTCGAACGTCGACCTTGCCAAATATTCATGAAGACCGCGGCAGAACGCTTTCTGCAGCAGCAAGAGACGAAATGGGGACGATCATGACCCTTCACGCAAATCCACGCGAGCTCGAACAGGCAGTTGCCGACGGCGGTACGACCCTTCGTCCGTCCGCGGACCAGAGGGATGCATCGACCAGGCCCGCATCGGCGGAAGACATTGCCGGGACCGCGTCGAGCAACGCAGCAACTGCGGCGCCCGCGGCTCCGCATCGTCTGCGGAAACTTCTTGTGGCCGTTGCGGCCGCCGCCGCCCTCGCCGGCGCCAGCACCTTCGGCTGGCACTACTGGACGGTCGGCCGCTTCGAGGTGTCGACGGATGACGCCTACGTTCAGGCCGACAACACCACCGTCGCCCCAAAAGTGTCCGGATACATTTCAGAGGTGTCGGTTGCGGACAACGAGCCGGTGAAGACCGGCCACGTGCTGGCGCGCATCGACGATCGCGACTACACGGTCGCACTGGATCAAGCGAAGGCGAACGCGGAGCAGGCCCGCTCCGTGATCGCGAGCAAGCAGGCCGCGCTCGAAGTCCAGAACTCGACAATCGATGCCGCCCGCGCCACCCTCGCAGTCGATCAGGCAAGCCTGACCTTTGCCGAACAGGAGAACAAGCGTTACTCCGATCTCGCCGCAACCGGCTCGGGCAGCGCACAGAATGCGCAGCAGGCAGCCTCGCGGTATGCCGTGGCCACCGCCAGCGTCCAGCGCGACAACGCCGCGCTTGTTTCAGCCGTCAAGCAGGTCGGCCTGCTGAAGGCCGACCTCGCCCAGGCCGAAGCCACCCTGGCCGAAAGCCTGGCAGCGGTGCGACAGGCCGAACTCAATCTGAGCTATACAACGATCAGCGCGCCGGTCGACGGCGTCGTCGGCAATCGCACGCTGCGCGTCGGGCAGTATGTCCAGGCCGGCACCCAGCTGATGGCCGTGGTGCCGATCGAGAGCGCCTATGTGGTCGCCAACTTCAAGGAAACTCAACTCACCAACGTCCTGCCCGGCCAGCCGGTCGATGTCGAGGTCGATACTTTTCCCGGCGTGGTCGTCCACGGCGTGATCGACAGCATCGCTCCCGCCAGCGGGCAGCAATTCGCCCTGCTTCCGCCGGACAACGCGACCGGCAACTTCACCAAGATCGTCCAGCGCATTCCCGTGAAGATCGTCCTCGATCCTCAGGGACCGCTCAGCGGGAGACTGCGGCCGGGCATGTCCGTCACCCCGACGATCGACACGAAATCGGCCGCTACGCGCGCCGGCGGCATGAATCCGTCGGCGTCGAATTCCGTCCGCTAGGAGACGGCAAATGTCCGACATCTCAGCCCCAGGCGCCGCGGCCTCATCGATGCCCGGTGAGCAACGCGCCTCGCTTGCGACCTGGATATCGATCATGGCGGCGATGATCGGCGCCTTCATCGCGGTGCTCAACATCCAGATCACCAACGCCTCGCTGCTCGATATCGAGGGCGGCATCGGCACGGGCGTGGACAACGGCTCGTGGATCTCGACCTCCTACCTGATCGGCGAGATCGTCATCATCCCGATGACGGACTATCTGAGCCGCGTCTTCTCGTTTCGCCGACTCATCATCACCAACGGCATCCTGTTTCCGATGTTCTCGGTCGCATGCGCCTTCACCCACGATCTCGGATCGATGATCGTCATGCGCGCCCTTCAGGGCCTTGCCGGTGGCGTTCTCATTCCGATGGCGTTCACGCTGATCCTCACGAAGCTGCCGAAGGCGCAGCAGCCGACCGGCCTTGCGATGTTTGCGCTCTCCGCAACCTTTGCGCCCGCGATCGGCCCGACCATCGGCGGGTACCTCACCGAGAATTACGGCTGGCAGTCCATCTTCCTCGTCAACGTGATTCCAAGCATCGTCATGGTGATCGGTCTCTACCTGACGCTCGAACGGCAGCCGATGCAGCTTCGGCTTCTGAAGGAGGGCGACTGGTTCGGAATCCTGACGATGGCGATCGGACTTTCCGCCCTGCAGGCGGTCCTGGAGGAAGGCAACAAGAACGACTGGTTCGCGTCACCCTTCATCGTCCGCCTGGCCCTGATCGCGGCCGTCAGCCTCGCGTGCTTCATCTGGATCGAGCTCACCGTCGAGAAGCCGCTGGTCAAGCTGCGGCTGCTGACGCAACGCAATTTCGCACTCGGAACGGTCGCCTTCGTCTTCGTCGGCTTCGCCCTTTACGGATCGGTGTATCTGCTGCCGGCCTATCTCGGCCAGGCGCAGCACTACAACGCGGAACAGATCGGCCTGGTGTTGGCATGGACCGGCCTGCCGCAACTCTTGCTGATTCCGCTGGTGCCGCTGCTCATGCAGCGGTTCGATGCCCGCTACGTGGCGCTGACAGGCATTCTGATCTTCGCACTCAGCTCGTTCATGAACATCCAGATGTCGCCGGACTATGCCGGCGATCAATTCTGGATCCCCAACATCGTGCGCGCCGTTGGCCAGGCGCTGCTACTGACGCCGCTGTCGTCGCTGGCGCTTGGCGGCATTGCCGCCATGGATGCCGCGGCGGCGTCCGGCATCACCAACATGATGCGGAACCTGGGCGGCGCCTTCGGCACCGCGATCCTTGCGACGATCGTGACCAAGCGCGAGCAGTTTCACTCGAACATCATCGGCCAGGCCGTGACGCTCGGCCACGAGCAGGTCCGTGAGCGACTGGCGCAGCTGACCACCTACTTCATGACCCATGGCGTATCCGACCAGGCCGCGGCGAGCCGTCAAGCGGTGGTCGCGCTCGGAAACCTGGTCCGGCGCCAGGCGCTCATCATGGGTTTCAGCGATACATTTGCAGTCGTTGGGTTCGTCCTGGTCCTGGCCGCAATTTGCGTGGCACTAACCAGGAAGAGCCAGCGCGACCCGGCCAGCCCGGCGCCGGCTCACTAAGCCGCCCGAAGCTGCTAGGCTGCGCATCAAAGACCGCCCAGCCAACTCGCGGGACAATTGCCGTGACCGACCAAAACCTTGCAGAAGACCCCGTTCAGGAACAGAGCGCGAGACATCATCGCCTCGCCTGGATCGCATCGACCGCGCTGCTGGCACTGGCGATATTTGTCGTCGATACGTTCACGTCGTTCGGCATCGCCATCGCCGTCCTGTACGTCATCGTCGTGCTCCTCTCCGACCAGTTCACCGACAGCCGCGGCGTGATCGTGGTGTCCGCCGTCTGCGGCGCCCTGACGCTGATCGGATTTGCCGCCGGTCATGGCGACGAATTGCTCAACGAGGCCATGGTCCGATGCCTGATCAGCCTGGCCGCGATCGGCATCGCCGCCAGCCTCACCATCCGCGGGCAGCGGATGTTCAACGCGCTCGAGGAGAGCGAGGCGCGCAATCGCATGTTCCTGAACGTATCCGCCGTCGGATTCTGGCGGGTCGATGTGCGCCGGTTGAACGACATGTTCGACGAGCTACGCGCCGCCGGCATCACCGACCTCAAGGACTACGTCGCGACCGACCCGGACTTCGTCGTGAGAGCCATGTCGGCGGTGCCCATTGTCGATGTCAACAAGAAGGCTATCGAGCTCCTTGGCGCGCGGAGCCGGAGCGATCTTGTCGGCCGACCTGTTGTCGACATCTGGCCGCCCGGCCAGCATGACGCGTTTGTCGGGAGCATCAACGCCGGCTTTCGCGGCGAATTGGGCTTTCAGGCCGAAGCTCGCATAAGAGCGCTGGACGGGCGCGACTTCGACGCGCTTTTCTGCATGGCGGCGCCGTCGGAGATCCGCGCGCGCGGAATGGTTCTCATCGCCGTCATCGACATCACCGAGCAGGTCAAGGCACGGACCATCATTGCGAGCATGCAGTCGGACCTGGCGCATTCGGCCAGATTGTCGATGCTGGGTGAATTCACCGCGTCGATTGCCCATGAGATCAACCAGCCGCTTGCGGCGATCACGACCAACGGCGAGGCGGGCCTGCGCTGGCTGGGACGGGCCGAGCCGAATATCGAGGAGTTGCGGACGCTGCTGGCGCGGATCATCGCCGACGCGCGGCGTGCGGCACAGATCATCGCCCGCATCCGCAACATGGCGACCAAACGCTCATCGGAAAGGGTCGCTCACCCGCTCAACCCCGTGATCGACGAGACGGTCCGGTTTCTTCGCCACGAAACGCGCGCGAACGGCGTCGAGGTTTCGCTCGATCTTGCTGCCGATCTCCCGGACGTGCCGATGGATCGCGTCCAGATCCAGCAGGTGCTCTCCAATCTGATCGTCAACGCGATGCAGGCGTTGGCCGAGAGCAAACAGCAAAGACCCCGCATCACCATCTCGTCCCGAACCGGCGCGGATGGCCAGGTCCTGATCGAGGTTGCCGACAATGGCCCCGGCATCGCACCCGACGACCGGGAACGGCTGTTCGAAAGCTTCTTCACGACGAAATCCGGCGGCATGGGACTGGGCCTGCCGATCAGCCGTTCGATCGTCGAAACGCACGGCGGCACGATCGGCGTCGCGAACCGGTCAGGCGAAGGCGGCGCCTGCTTTACGATCAGCCTGCCGTCGCGCGCGACGCCGGCCCTGGCTGAAGGCCGGCGCTAGAGCATGATCCGGAAAAGTGGATACCGGTCTTCCGAAAGATCATGCTCCAAACAAAGGAGTTACGGCCTTAACCTGCCGCCGCAACTTTCGCCGAGCTCGCCTGAACCGAACCGTCCAGCAGCCCTTCGAGACGCCCGCGGATCAGACGTTCGGCCTCCGCCATGATGCGATCGATCAGTTCCTTGACGGTCGGAATGTCGTGGATCAGGCCGACCACCATGCCGCAGCTCCAGGCGCCGGCATCCATGTCGCCGTCGATCATGACCTTCGGATAGACGCCCGCGACCTGATCATGAATGTCGGCGATCTTGAGGCGATGCGCCCTTCTCGCGCTCGATCTCGATCAGCCGGTCGACCGCCGGCGTTCTTCAGCACGCGCTCGGTGTTCCGCAGCGCGCGCATGACCAGGCGGGTGTCGAGCTCGGTCGCCGTCAACCAGCGCCTGCTTCACGTTGTCGATGGACCGGCGCTTCCTTGGTCGCGATGAAGCGCGTGCCCATGTTCATGCCGTCCGCGCCCAGCGCAAGCGCCGCGACCAGGCTGCGCGCGTCGGCCATGCCGCCGGACGCGACGAACGGAATCTTCAGTTCCTCGGCCGCGCGCGGCAGCAGGATCATGTTCGGGCATGTCGTCTTCGCCGGGATGGCCGCCGCACTCGAAACCGTCGACGCTGACGGCGTCGCAGCCGATCGCGCTCGGCCTTCAGCGAATGGCGGACCGAGGTGCATTTGTGGATGACCTTGATGCCGGCCGCCTTCAGCGCCGGCATGTACTGCTCGGGGCTGCGGCCGGCGGTCTCGACGATCTTGACGCCGCCTTCGCGGATGGCGGCGATGTATTCCGGATAGGGCGGCGTCGTGAACGCCGGCAGGAACGTCAGGTTCACGCCGAACGGCTTGTCGGTCATGTCGCGGCAGCGCGCGATTTCCTTCGCCAGCAGTTCCGGCGTCTTCTGGGTCAGGCCGGTGATGATGCCGAGGCCGCCGGCATTCGAGACCGCGGCTGCCAGCTCGGCAAAGCCGACGATAGTGCATGCCGCCCTGGATGATCGGATGCTCGATGCCGAACAGTTCGGTGATCCGCGTCTTCATGTCGATTCCTCTCCTGCGCCGGTTCTGGTCGAGCGACTATCGCCGATCCGCGTCGTTTAGTGAACTGCTTCGAGCAGCCGGCGCCAACCCCGCTACCACTTCTCGCCGAACGGGCGGATCTCCTGCTCGAACATCCAGGCGCTCTTCGGCTGCTGGTAGAGTTGCCAATAGGCTTCCGCGACCGACGCCGGCGGCATCAGGCGATTGGATCGAGATTGTCGAGCGCCTCCGGCCCTCCGCGCCTCGATCCGCCGCTCGCGCACCCATGCGGTGTTGACGCCGGAGTCGATGATGAGATGGGCGACATGGATGTTCTTCGGCCCGAGCTCGCGCGCGATCGACTGCGCGACCGCGCGCAGGCCGAACTTCGCGCTGGCGAACGCCGCATAGCCGACGCCGCCGCGCAGGCTCGCGGTCGCGCCGGTGAAGAAGATGTTGCCCTGCCCGCGCGGCAGCATCAGCCGCGCCGCCTCGCGGCCGGCGAGAAAGCCGGAATAGCAGGCCATTTCCCAGACCTTGCGGAACACGCGCTCGGTGGTGTCGAGGATCGGGAAATTGACGTTGGCGCCGATGTTGAAGATGCAGACTTCCAGCGGCGCGTGCTTGTCGGCGTCGGACAGGAACGAGGCGATCTCCTCTTCCTTGCGCGCGTCGAGCGAGCGCGCGACGATCTGCGCCGCCGGCCTTCTCGATCTCCTGCACCAGCGGCGCGAGCTTGTCGCCGTTGCGGCGCCCGGCGAAGACGGTGAAGCCTTCGCTGGCGAATTTCTTGGCGATCTCGGAGCCGATGAAGTCACCCGCACCGATCACCGCGGCAGTCGCGTTTCTCTTTTGCACGTCAGGTCTCCCAGGCAGGACAGAGTTGTCGTTTGAGCGGAGGCCGCGGATCACGCGCTGCGCGCGCTCTCCCGCAGCCGATGCTTCAGGATCTTTCCCGTCGAGCTGGCGGGCAGCGCGTCGAGCACGATGACTTCGGACGGCCGTTTGTAGGAGGTGAGCTGCGCGCTGGCGATAAGCGATCAGCTCGGCCGGCGTGACGGCGGCGCCGGGCAGCAGTTGCACGAACGCGACCACCTCCTCGTTGCCCTCGACCGCACGGCCGACGACCGCCGTACTGCACGACGAGATCGTGCGAATTGAGCACCGCCTCGACTTCGGCCGGATAGACGTTGAAGCCGGAGCGGATGATCAATTCCTTGGTTCGGCCGACGATGAACAGAGACGGTCCCGTCGAACCGCGCGAGGTCGCCGGTGTTGAACCAGCCGTCGCGATCGATCACCTGCGCGGTGAGATCGGGAGCCTTGTAATAACCCAGCATCACATTGCGCGCCGCGCACATGCAGCTCGCCGACTTCGTCGGGCGCGACAGGAGAGCCGTCCGCCTTGACGATCCGGGCTTCGATCCCGGCAGCAGGACTTCGCCCACGGATTCGTCCGCGCGGGGGTCGTCCGATCGCACGGCGGAGATCCCGGGCGAGCACTCCGTGATCCCGTAGCCGTTCGAGCAGCGGAGATGCCGAACTCCTGCTCGACACGCGATTTCAGGTCGAGATCGAGCGGCGCGCCGGCCACGCCGAGGAAGCGCAACCGCCCGCGCTTCAGCTTTCGCAATTCCCTTGACCTGCTTGTAGGCCAGCAGCCGCTGATAGGTCGCCGGCACGCCGTAGACGACCGTGACGCCCTGGTCGGCGATCGCATTCGCCAGCAATTCGGGATCGTATTTGGGCTCGAGCTGAATCGTGGCGCCGAACATCAGCGTCGAGATCAGGATGATCGTGAAGCCGACGATGTGCGACATCGGCAGCACGCCGTAGATGCGGTCGTCCGGTACGATCTTGCGAAGAACTCCGGAAATTGCTGCGCTGGACAGCAGGTTGTTGTGGCTCAGCATCACCCCTTTGGGATTGCCGGTCGTGCCGGACGTATAGATCAGCGCAGCGACCTGGGCGGCGCGGTCGGCATGCACCGGTTCGGGCTCCGCCGTCTTGATTGAGCGCGCCGATCGCGACGTCGGCGAATGGACCGAGCGCGCGAATGGACGCGTTGCGTCGCACGGCGTGCGCCGTCGCCTCCTTCGACGCGGTCACAAAGAACGCGCGGCGGGCGCCGCTGTGCTCGTAGATCTGATCGAGCTCGCGCGGCGACAGGCGCGGATTGACGGAAATTCCCCAGGCATCGAGCTTGCTCGACGCAAACAGCAGCGCCGAGAGCGCCACGCTGTTCTCGCTCGCGATCATCACCCGATCGCCGGGCCTGATCCCTAAGAACACCAGCTCCTGCGCGACCAGATCGACGGCGTCGGAAAATTCCCTGTAAGTCCATGTGCGATCACCTTCGACGAAAGCCGGATGATCGGGCGCTCGCTTGACGAACGGCGCGTACACCTCATGGACGCGCCGCGGCAGCTCCGATGCATGTTCGGCGGGCGTGTCTGTCTCGATGACCAGGGCCAAGGCGTCTCTCCGGCAACGGACCAACTCCTTCGAAAGCGCGGTCTCTTGAAGTTTCTGTGCTTCGTCGAAGCTCAGGAAGCCTGACGCTTCGGCGCGCTCGGCTCCGGCAGCAACCTTGACCGCGCCCTTCGCCGCAAACGCTTCGACGTCCGCGGCCGAGTAGCCGAGATCGAGCAACACCTCGCGCGTATGCTCGCCGATGCCAGGCGCCGGGCGCGGCGTGTTCGCTTCCGTGACGTCGAACCGCGCCGCCGGCCTCGGCTGCCTCACCTTGCCGACGGTCGGCTGCTCGAATTCGACCATCAGCCCGCGCGCAACCACCTGCTCGTTGTGAATGACCTCGCCACGCCGCAGGATCGGCGCGCACGGGACATCGGCGGCATCAAGCCGCTGCAGCCATTCCGCCGTCGAATGCTGCTCGATGTATTCAGCCATCAGGTTGATGCGCACCTTGGCATTCATCGAGCGCGCCGACGGCGTCGCAAAGCGCGGATCTTCGCGCAGCTTGGCGTCGCCGGTCGCCTGGCAGAATCCCTGCCACTCGGAATCGGAGATCGTGCCGACGGTGATGTAGCCGTCGGAGGTCTTGAAGACGAGATCGGGCCGGTCGTTCGGGTCGGCGGCGGAAGCCTCGGCGCCGACGACCGTGTACTGCATCATGCCTTCCGGCCACAGATACGAGATCATCGTATCCAGCATCGCGATCTGGATGTGCTGGCCCTGCCCGTTGCGTTCGCGCGAAAACAGCGCGGCGCAAATGGCCTGGGCCGCGAAGATCGCCGTCGTCTTGTCGGCGACGATCGTCCGGATCATCTGCGGACGCTGCGTGACGGGCTGCGACTGAATATCCGCAAAGCCGGAAAGACCCTGGATGATCGGGTCATAGACCCGCTTCTTGACGTAGGGACCGCTGTCGCCCACCCCGCTGATGGAGACGTAGATCAATCGCGGAAAGCGCTTGCGCAACTCCTCGAAGCCGAGCCCGAGCCGTTCCATGGTGCCGGGGCGAAAATTCTGCACCAGCACATCCGCCCCGCCGATCAGTTTGGTCAGCACCTCGCGCCCGACGTCGGTCTTGACGTCGACCGCAAGCGAACGCTTGCCGCGGTTGGTCGAGATGAACAGCGACGAGAAGTTGCCGGCCTTGTCGATCGCCTGGCGGCTGCGGCGCGTGATATCGCCCGAAAGAGGTTCGATCTTGAGGACGTCGGCGCCCTGATCGGCGAGGAACATCGTGGCCAGCGGCCCCGACACGACGCCGGTGAGGTCGATGACCTTCACTCCGTTCAGTGGTCCCGCCATGCTCGCTCTCCCGTTTCTTTGCGTTCAGAAGCTGTTCGTCGAGGCTGCGGCGGGTCAAGCCGCTTTTGCCTTTTGCGCGACGATCTCTTCCTCGACGTCGCGCAACTGATCCTTGCCGAAGAACATCTCGTCGCCGACGAAGAAGGTCGGCGAACCGAATGCGCCACGATCGACCGCGTTCTGCGTCAATTCAATCAGCCTGTTCTTGACATCAGCATCTTGTGAACGGGCAATCAGCCGGTCGGCATCGAGCCCGGACGAGATCAAGGCCTCGCGCAGAACCTTCGGGTCGTCCATCTTCTTCGGCTCTTCCCACATATGATGATAAGCCGCGCGGAAATACGGCTCGAACACGCCTTCGTGCTGCGCAGCGATGGCACCCCGCATCAGCATCAGCGTGATCACCGGAAAGAACGGGTTTGGCCTGAAGGTCGTGATGTTGTGACGGCGGATGAACCGCTCGGTCTCGCGCCGGGCATGATCCGGCTTGTTCTTGACCCCGCGCAGAGAGTCGGCGGGTGAGGAGTTGTTGGTCAGCTTGAAGATGCCGCCCAGGAGAACCGGCACGTATTCGAATTTCACCCCGGTTCGCTTTTCGATCGCAGGGATCACCAGTTCGGCCAGGTAGGCGTTGGGGCTGCCGAAATCGAAGAGAAACTCGACCCTTGGATTCATCCGACGCACCTCCTCCATGTCCTCGCCTGCCCGACCGGCCTTGCCGGCCGTGGCAACCGTTGCCCGGCTAGTTCGGTCAGCATTAACGTTCTAAATTAGAACTGTCAATCGATCTGGAATTTTCGGGCTTTCATGGGGTTTTTCAGCCAAGTAGACGGTGAAGTCTGGTGCCCATACCAATTCGGAATGGCGATTTGCATATTTTTTGCTAAGTACAATGCAGGACTGGCCCTTCTGGGCACTCAGGAATTGACCGGAGATCGGAATGAAATGGGACTCGCTTGAGGAAGAATCGTGCTCCATCTCGCGGACGCTCGCCGTCATCGGCGATCGCTGGAGCCTGCTGATTCTTCGCGACTGTTTCCTGCGGGTCAGGCGCTTCGAGGAATTTCAGTCGAAGCTCGGCATCACCCGCCATCTGCTCGCGGACCGGCTGAAGAAGCTGGTCAGGTTCGGCGTGCTTCGGCGGACGCCCTATCAAACCAACCCGAAGCGCCATGAATACATCCTCACCCAGCGCGGCCTCGATCTCTATCCGATCCTGATGGCGATCGTGCACTGGGGCGACGTCCATATGGTCGACGCGCGCGGCCGCCCGCTGCTGCACCAGCACAAGACCTGCGGCAAGTTCTTCGACCCGATCATGATGTGCTCGGAGTGCGGCGAGCCGCTCAATGCCAAGGAAGTGCATACGCATCCGGGTCCCGGCGCGAAGTCTGTGACCGCGCCCCCGCCTCCGCCCGCGTCGCGGAAGAAGGCAGCCGCTCGCGCATCCTGATCCCGCGAGCGATCCCGTCCCAGTGCACTGACAAAGTTCTTTTTTGGAATTGATTTCGCTGCGCGCTTCCAGCAGACTGGCTGCAAGGCGCGATGCTCCGTGCGTCATGCGAAAAAGAAACCAAGGGAGGCACGCAGTGGCTCAGCAATCCGGTGTCGCGCTGCTGGTCGGCGCGGGCGATGCGATCGGCGCCGCCGTGGCCCGTCGCTTTGCGACAGGTGGCTTCAAGGTCTGCATTGCGCGCCGTGACCCGGCAAAGTCGCAAGCCCTGGTCTCGGAGCTCAATGCGGCCGGTGCGGATGTCCGCGCCTTTGCCGTCGATGCCCGCAAGGAAGACGAGGTTCAGGCGCTGTTCGCCGAGATCGAGAAGACCGTCGGCCCGATCGAGGTCTGCCTGTTCAACGCCGGCTCCAACGTCAACAAGCCGCTGCTCGAGACCACCGAGAAGCTTTTCTTCAAGGCCTGGGAGCTCGCCTGCTTCGCCGGATTCCTGGTGGGTCGCGAGGCGGCAAAACACATGCTCACGCGCGGTCGCGGCACGATCCTGTTCACCGGTGCGACGGCCAGCATGCGCGGCGGCAAGGGTTTTGCCGCATTCTCCTCGGCGAAGTTCGGTTTGCGCGCGGTTGCGCAGTCCATGGCGCGCGAACTGGGTCCGAAGAACATTCACGTCATCCATCTGCTGATCGACGCCGGCGTCGACAGCGACGAGATCCGCCGTCGCTACAAGGCGCAACGCGGCATCGAGGCCGATGCGATCGCGCCCGACAGCCTGACCAAAACCTCGTCGATCGCCGAGGCCTACTGGTTCGCCCATCAGCAGAGCCGCGATGGCTGGACCCATGAGCTCGATCTCCGGCCCTCGGTGGAGAGGTGGTGACATGACCGGAAAACCTCTGATCCTGTGGGGCGTCGGCACCTCGCGCACGATCCGCGCGCATTGGGCGATGCACGAACTGGGCTTGAGCTACGAGTGCCGTCCGATCGGGCCGCGAACCGGCGAGACGAAAACCGCCGAATACACCGCGCTCAATCCGCGGCAGAAGATCCCGCTGCTGCAGGACGACGATTTCACCATCGGCGAAAGTGCCGCCATCGTCGCCTATCTGTCGCGAACCTACTCGACGCCCGGCCGCTCCCTGGTCCCGGACGCACCTCGGCAATATGCCGCCTGGCTGGAGTGGTGCTTCTTCATCGTCGCGGAGCTCGATTCGACGAGCCTCTACGTGATGCGCCGGCATCGTGCGCTGAAACACATCTATGGCGACGCGCCGGACGTGGTCGCCAAGGCCGGTGAATACTTTCGCGAGCAGTTGCGCCATGTCGACAAGGCGCTGAGCGATGGACGCCCGTGTCTCATGGGTGACCAGTTCACCAGCGCCGACATCCTGCTGACGACCTGTCTCACCTGGGCAATCGACTACGGCGTCGGCATTTGCGACAGCGCACACCCCTATCTCGACCGCATGCAGGCAAGACCCGCCTACAAGCTCGGCGCCGAAGCCAACCGGCCGGTTGCGGCTCGCCACCGTCGCGAAGCCGGCGTGAGCTCCGACTCCCCGCACGGGCAGGACAAAGAAGCCTCGCGCGAAGACATGCTTCGTTCACTTGGCGAAGCCGAGCGGCAAGCGCTGGGAAGCGAAACAGGATGGGAGCTGGTGGGGGTGATCGTCGTGCTGATCGTGACCATCGCAATGATCGCGGCCGTCAATTTCTATGCGCCGTAATGCTGCGATGCGTGACAGACGAAGCTGCCGACCCTGCTCAGTTGGCCTCCGGACCGCCGGCCACCCGTTCCACGAGTTCGACAATCCTGCGCCGGAGCGTGGCATCGCTGATCTTGGAAAAGCTGCGCATCAGCGCCAATCCGTCGGACGAGGCAGCAAAATCCGCGACATAACCAAGCGTCGCGCTCTGTGCGCCGTTGGCGGTGGCCTTGCTCGAAAGACCCTCGAAGAAGAAGCCGACCGGGACCTGCAAGCACCTCGGACAGCCTTTGCAGGCGGCTGGCGCCGACACGATTGGCGCCTTTCTCGTATTTCTGCACCTGCTGGAAGGTCAGCCCCAGCGCATCCGCAAGTGCCTCCTGGCTCATCTCCAGCATCAGGCGGCGCATCCGCAAACGCTTGCCAACATAGACGTCGATGGCGTTCGGGGCACGCATCACTAACTCCGAAGACGAAAGGACCTGCAGCCGAGCGGAATCCCCGGCCCGGCTGCAGGCTCATCCATGACATCGAAGTTGTCAACTGGGCCGCCGGCAGGCGTCCCTATCCGTTCACTGCAGCGACACGGGCTTTGGATCAAACGAACGCGTCAGCCGTTGGTCGCCGACTTCATTGGCGAGTTCGAGCTTGGCCATCGTCAGAATGTAAACGACCAGTTCGAGCCCCAGCCCGGAGGCTTTATGCAAGGCAGCGTCGATATCGTCTTCAAGCAGGTCCAGATCGTTATTTTTCATAGTGACGCTTACTCCCAAGGATGACCGCGCTGGTCATGATGCTCCCGCCCGCCGGCAAATGGCGGAAGCGCTGCCCCTGCAGCTTGAAACGTGCCGGCGAAGTTCTGAACGATGGCGGTGACCGCGCGCCGATAGGTATCGGCATCCGCACGCGGCGGGACCTTGCATGCGACCGCGTCGGTCGCGAGATAGTAGCGATGGTTGCGGTGGTATCCGTCTACTGCGGTCGCAAGGATCGTCTCATCCAGCGAGTAGCCGGCGAGCACGCAGGCGGTGTCCCGGATCGACTGCATATACTGCGCAAAGTGCGCCGAGCTGTAAGCGGACGGCAACTGATGCAGGAACGTCAGCTCGTCGGGCCTCGGCCTGAACGCCTCGATCCACTCGTCCGCGTCGCGCGCCAGCCATTGCCGTTCGCCCAGCCGCTTGAGGTGCGCAACCGGCCAACGCAGCTTGCGCCACCGGGCCAGGAGCGCGCGGCAAGCGGCCGCCGCTGCAAGCGACGACCCGGCATCGGCCGGGCTGCAACTTTCCTGCAGGTCGCAGCACACGAGAATGGTTGGCGATGCGGAAAGAGAGATCGACATGTTCAGGCTTTGAGTCCGCAGTGGGCTGGTCACCTCGCGCGCCGCCGAACGATCCAGCACGCCCGGCTGATCCCATTCGCCCTCGGGGCGAATGATCACGTACGGGTCGCTGTCCAGCGTGATGGCGTCCGGGCCCGGCTCAATCTCGAGCAGCATTTCGGTGTAGGAAAAGTCCGAGAACGAAATCGGCCGCTGGTTCGGCAGCGGCTTGGCGCCGAAGTGCGCCCAGAAGTCCACCAGCCGGTCCTGCGCCTGCCCATAGATCTTGCGGAAACCCTTGCGTTTCACATACTCGACGCTCGCCTGGACGAGCTTGAACGAGACCCGCGATCTGCGGAATTGATGGCGCACCGCCAGCCTCTCGACCTTGGCGAAATCGCCGAAGAAGCGCACCCGAAGGCAGGCGGCCGGCTCTGCGCCGACGAACCCGATGAAGTGCGCGGCCACGAGGTCGTTGCCGTCGAACTCCTCGTCGATGGGGCAATCCTGCTCGGCGAGGTACACCGCGGAGCGGATCGCAAACACCGTCATGAGATCGTTCGGATCGCGCGCGATCCGGACGGTGACGGCTTTGCTCGCGGGCGTCTGAAATGCGCGCGACGATGGTACGAAGTTCATGTCTGTCCCTCCTCAAGCGGCCTTGTCGAACGCCATCCGGTTGGCAAGGCGTCGATAAATCCACAGATTGGATGACCAGCTGCACGCCGGCTCGAACCCAAGGCTGGTGAAGAGCTGTTGCCCTCTGCCGGTGACCGGACGGGTGTAAAGGTCGGCCGTCCGGTAACGCGCGCCGGCAAACAGCGCGCTGATGGGGCCCAGCGCCGATCGTCCGGCGCCTGCAATCGCCCAGAGATAGAGCGCGTCAGGGCATTCCTCGGCGCTTGCGAGAT
This sequence comes from uncultured Alphaproteobacteria bacterium, assembly GCA_963843435.1. Classification (GTDB taxonomy): domain Bacteria; phylum Pseudomonadota; class Alphaproteobacteria; order Rhizobiales; family Xanthobacteraceae; genus P52-10. Next base: position 258,500 of record CAWJKJ010000022.1, on the reverse strand, counting down.
GGTCCAATCGGGGGTGATGGACATCGAGGCAATCGAGAACCAGGGCGTCATGACCCCGATAATTCAGGTAAAGAAACGCGCAGCCCCCGACCAGTTCGCCGTCCCGGAGGAATGAAAACACCGACGACGGATCGCGGGCGCGGAGCACCTCCAGATACGCGTCGTCCACCTCGGCGCCGGGGATCGCACCGCGCGCCATGCTGGAAAGACTGGCAATTTCGCCGACTCAGGCCGGTCGTACGTCTCAAGGTCGAAGTCGGGGCGATAAGATCGAATTCGCCTGCAGTTGGGGCGTCTTTCCCTTTGAATTGATTGACTTCTCATTTGATCTGTCCGTAGCTTTGGCAACGACAGAGCGTAACGAATGGGAGCGCTTGGGGATGCATGAAGTTTCGCAGCGGGGTGCCGCGTCGGCGCAGCACGCCCGGCCGGACGACATCCTGGACGAGGCCTCGTGGGACGACCTGCACGCGTTCCTGGTCTGCTCGCGCCACGGCAGCTTTCGCCGCGCCTCGGACGCCTCAGGGTTGAACAGCGCGACGCTGACACGCAAGGTCGAGCGCCTCGAGGAGCAGCTCGGCACCAAGCTGTTCGTACGGCTGCAGACCGGGCTGGTGCTGACCGACGAAGGCAGGGAGATCCTCGAGAAGATCACCCAGATGGAGCACCTGAGCTTCGACGTCTATCGGCGCGCGGCAAAGTCGGCCGCCAACCTGACGGGCACGGTGCGGGTGGCGGTGACGGAAGGCCCCGGCATCTACTGGATCCTGCCGCGGCTGATCGATTTCCAGAATACCTATCGCCAGCTTGTCGTCGATCTGCGCTGCGCCATGGAGCAGGCCGATGTGACGCGCCTCGAGGCCGACATCGCCATCCAGTTCGAGCGGCCCACCAATCCCGATCTCGTCGCGACCAAGATCGGGCGCCTGCACATCTACCCGTTCGCCTCCGAAGGCTACGCGCGAACCTACGGCCTGCCGCAGTCAAAGGAGGACTGGAAGAACCATCGCGTGATCCGCCAGGTGGCGCCGCAGGTCGACGACAGCGTCTATGCCCGGGTCTTCGGCATGGACTCGTTCGAAGGCGTGACCGGCATGCGCGTGAATTCAAGCACCGCGACGCTCTATGCGGTCGAGCGCAACGCCGGCATCGGGCTGCTGCCGAGCTGCACGATCGCGCTCGGCGCCCCGCTGGTCGCGGTCGACGTCGGCGTCAGCCACCACATGGATTTCTGGCTCACCTATCACAACGACCTGAAGAGCTCGCGCAAGCACATGGTGGTGGTCGACTGGCTCAAGCGGATGTTCGATCCGCAAGTCTATCCCTGCTTCAAGGACCGCTTCATTCATCCGAACGATCTCGTGTCCCTGATGGGACGTGACCGCCAGTATTACGGCCTCAACGGCTTTCTCGCTACCGATCCGCTGTGACGCCGAACAGTTGCCGGCGTTCGGTCACGAGCACCGCGACCAGCGCCGCGACAGCGCAGATGATGAAACCGCCCGCGAGCGGGCCGGCGCTGCCGTCATAGGCCTGTCCGATCGCGTGGCCGAGACCGGACGCGATCAACGTCGTCCCCGCACCGAGCAACGATGACGCAGCGCCGGCGTGCTGCGACCATGGCTCCATCGCCAGCGCGTTGAAGTTTGCAAAGATCAGGCTCAAGAGCGCCATGCAGCAGGCGGCCAAGCACCAGGAACGCCGCAAGGCCGAGCATGTCCATCGCGTGCAGCGTCCACATCGCCGTCGCGGCGATCAGGAAAGCAATGACGGCCGCGTGCGAAATCAGCCGCATGCCCGAGCTGCCCCACGAGGATCGAGTTGAGCAAGGAGGTCAGCACGGCGCAGACAGCGAGACCGCCGAAGGCAAGAGGAAACTGGCGCTGCAGGGCGAAATGCTCGCCCAGCACCTGCTGACCGGAGAAGATGAAGGCGAACAGCGTTCCGTACATCGCGCCGCCGGCGATGATGTATCCGGCCGATTGCCGCGTGCGCAGGATCTCTGCCGACGTCCGACGATGCGGCTCCAGCGGAGACTCTCCCGTCCAGGCGACGTCTCGGGCAGGCGCACCAGGATCCAGGCCGCGATCGCTATCCCGTACAGCGACAACAACAGGAACGGCGCGCGCCAGGAAAACTGCATTGCGAGCACCTGGCCCACATAGGGAGCGACGATCGGGACCACGATCAGGATCATCGACGCCAGCGACAGCACGCGCGCCATGCGCGTCCCGCTGTAGCAATCGCGGACGATGGACAGGCAGACGACACGCGGCACGGCGGCCGCCAGCCCCTGCATCAGCCGCGCTGCGAGCAGCATCTGGAAATCGGTGGCGGCGGCGGAGAGTGCGCCAAAGGCAACGTAGGCGATCAGCCCCACGAGCAGGACCGGCTTCCGCCCAAAACCGTCGGAGACCGAGCCGACGATCAGCTGGCCCACGCCAAAACCCACCAGGAAGACGACGACGACGAGCTGCCTGCTGTTGCCGTCGACCACATCGAGCGCACGGGCGATGTCCGGAAGGACGGCCAGCATCACGTCGGTCGCCAGCGCCGTCAGCGCCATCAGGCAACCGGTCGCCACGGCAAACTCGGCCGTTCCCATCGGCGCATGGACGGGCGCCTCCGACACCTCGCTGCGATCACCTGCCGACCTGTCGATCGAAGCGGCCATATCGCCGTGTGTTTCCGTTGGCGTTGCTCCTGATGGGACAGTCGCTCACTGCGCCCCGATATGCAACGGGCCCGATCCGACTCAGCCTCCTTCGGGCGTCGCGCCGGATTGCTTGACGATCGGCGCCCAGCGCTGGACATCGCCGCGAACGAACGCGGAGAATTCCGCAAGGCTGTTGCCGACCGGCGTGGCACCCTCCAGCTTCAACTGTTCCTTCAGCCTGGCGCCAGCAAGCGAAGCGGCGATGACCGAGTTGAGCTTCGTGGCGATCGGAGCCGGCAGATTGGCGGGGGCAAAAACGCCGAACCATGCGGTCGAACTCAAAGCCGGGAACGACCTCGCCGATGGCTGGGAGATCGGGAAATGACGGCTGACGTGTTGCGCTCGTCACTCCGAAAGCTTTCAGCTTGCCCGCACGCACCTGCGCCGAGCCGGTGACCATGCTGACGAACATGAGATCGACGTGGCCCGCGAGCACATCGGTCATCGCCGGCGTGGTGCCCTTGTACGGGACGTTGAGCAGCCGGATCCCTGACATCATCTTCAACTGCTCGCCGGCGAGGTGCAGCGACGAACCGAGACCGCCAAGGGCGATCGTCAGTTTGTCCGGCTTGCTCTTTGCCGATGCGATGAGCTCCTGCAACGTGTTCTCACGGAGGTTTGCGTTGCCGACAAGCATGCTCGGCACCGTCGCAATCATCGTGATCGGCGTGAAGTCGGCGACCGGATCGAACGGCAGGTTCGGGTACAGCGTCGCATTGATCGTATGGCTGGTGAAGCTCACCAGAAGCGTATGCCCATCGGATGGAGATTTCGCCACGGTGTCCGCGGCAATATTGCCTCCGGCACCCGGCTTGTTTTCGACGATCACCGGCTGCCCCAGTGCCGTCGACATTTCCGTCGCGATCGCCCGCGCCATCGTATCGGTCGTGCCGCCGGGAGTAGCCCCGACCAGGATCTTCACCGGCCTGGACGGGTATTCCGCCGTCTGGGCGACCGTGGCCGCAGGCAACATCGCGGCGAACGCAGCCGCTGCAAGGACAACCGACAATGCGTTGTAGACAGCCTTCATTGCTCCACCCGTTCCATTCGCCGCGAAACATCAAGACGCTCGCGTTCTTGCCATATTGATATATGTTTATATCATTACGCAAGCCGCCTGGCGGCGGACAGCAGACCTGGAGCCCGAAAAACAGATGGGCGAAAACACATGGGCAAAACACTGGGCAAAACACTGGGCATGACTCTCGCGGAAAAGATCATCGCCAGGGCCGCGGGACGCGCGAAGGTGTCTCCGGGCGAGATCGTGACCTGTTCGGTCGACCTCGCGATGATCCATGACTCCGGCGGGCCGCGACGGGTCAAGCCGATCCTCGAGCGGCTGGGCGTCGGCATATGGGATCCGGACAAGGTGGTCCTCATCACAGATCACTACGTGCCTGCCACCGACGATGAGAGCCGCAACATCCAGAGCGTCACCAGGACGTTCGCAGCCGCTCAGCGGATCACCAATTTCTACGACGCGCAGGGCATCTGCCACGTGGTTCTGCCCGAGCGCGGCCACCTGAAACCCGGCATGTTCGCCGTGGGAGGTGACAGTCACTCTCCGACCGGCGGCGCGTTCGGCGCCTACATGTTCGGCGTCGGTGCGACCGAAATGGCGGGTGTCCTCGCGACCGGCGAAATCTGGCTGCGCGTACCGGAAACCATCATGATCGAATGGACCGGTACACTTGGCCGCGCGGTCTCGTCCAAGGACATCATGCTGTTCCTTTGCGCCAGACTTGGCATGGATGGCGGCCGCTATCAGGCCGTTCAATATTCAGGCGAAGCCGTGCGCGCATTGTCGATGCAGGAGCGCATGACGCTCTCCAACATGGCCGCAGAGCTGGGCGCGCAAACCGGTCTGATCGAGGCCGATGCCGTCACGGTCGCCTTTCTTCGTGCCGCCGGCGCCGATGTCGAGGAGAGCAACGCCTGGCGCGGTGATGCCGATGCAGTTGCCGCGGAGCATCACGTCTTCGACGCGACCGCATTGGAGCCGCAGGTCGCAGCGCCGCACAGCCCGGCCAATTCCGCACCCGTCTCCTCGCACGCGGGCACACGGCTGGACGTCGCCTATATCGGCGCGTGCACCGGGGCCAAGCTTGAGGATCTTCGCATGGCTGCCGCCATCCTGCGAGGAAAGCGAGCCGCACACCACGTGGACCTCGTGGTCGCTCCAGCCTCCCTGCAGGATCAGGAGATCGCTCGGCGCGAGGGAACCCTCGCCGCGATTCTGGATGCCGGCGCCCGTCTGCTGCCGAACGCATGCGGCATATGCGCCGGCTACGGCGACGATCGCTTCGGCGAGAACGTCACCGCAATCTCCTCGACGGCACGCAATTTCAAGGGGCGAATGGGGGCCGCAAGTTCGCAGGTCTATCTCGGCTCACCCTACACGGTCGCCGCATCCGCCATCGAGGGCCGCATCGCCGATCCGCGAGCGCATCTGTAAGGATCAGCTGCCATGAGCGGCCGTGCATTCGTATTCGGCGACGACATCGACACCGATGTTCTGGCCCCCGGGAAATACATGAAGGCGCCTGTCGAGGAGCTCGCGCGTCATTGCATGGAGACCATTGCTCCCGATTTCGCGCGTTCAGTGCAGCCGGGCGACGTCGTCGTTGCCGGGCGGAACTTCGGCATGGGATCCTCGCGCGAACAGGCGGCGCAGGCCCTGAAGATTCTCGGCATATCGGCCGTCGTTGCAAAATCGTTTGGCGGAATCTTTCTCCGCAACGCCCTCAATCTCGGACTCCCGGTGATGGTGTGTGCCACCACGCAGGACATCCGGCAGGACGATCGCGTCGCGGTCGACCTGATCAACGGCCGCGTGACCAATGAAACGACGGGAATGACCCTGCCCGGCGAACCGCTGCCTGCATTCCTCCTCGACATGCTTGCCGACGGCGGACTGGTCCCGCATCTGGAAAAGCGGCTGGCGTCGAAGAGACCCGCGTCACGCTAGCGAAGCGGTTGCAAGTCCCGCGGCGCGGCCCAACGTCACCGCTGTCAGCAAGCCGTTGCCGGACAGATAACCCCACGCCTCCGGTCCCGAGAGGCCGCGTGCAGCTCCCCCACCCGCGAACAGGTTGGGAAACCTCTCGCCGTTTTTTCGCAGCACGCGAGCGTCGCGGTCGACCACCAGCCCGCCCTGGGTGTGAAACAACGTGCCGGTGACGCGCACGCCATAGTAAGGCGGGGCCAGGCGCTTGTCGGGATCGAACCTGCGGCCGAACGCATCGACTGCGCTCTGTCGCGCCGACGCATCGATCATTTCGAGTGTCTCTGCAAATCTCCGCTCCGGCAAACCGAACTGCGCGCAAGCGCCTCCGCGGACTCACCCGACTTGACCGCGCCTGCTTTCACCGCGCTCCGATAGTCCTCGAACTCCATTCCAAGCCGATGCAATCGCTCGTCGTAGATATCGAATGCGATCCCGCCCGGCTGCGCGAGCACGAACTCGGCCTGCTCCGAGTAGCCGGCATGCTCGTTGGCGAAGCGCTCGCCTGCCGCATTCACCTGAATGCCGCCTTCCATCATCAACGCCCACGTAATCAGAACGCCGTGCGGATGCGCGACCGATCCATGGCCTTGATAGCCTGACAGGTCGGCGGTCGCCGCATCAAGCAAGTCGCCCCACCTCAGCGCATCACCCTGGTTGCCGGCGTGGCCAAAATAGATCGCCTGCGCGATGGCCGGAATATGCATCTTCACCAACGCCTGATTGCCGCCGAAACCACTGCAGGCGAGGACCAAGGCACGGCACCCGATCCGCTCACGCTCGCCGCTGGGACGAGCGACCTCGACGCCAACTATGCGATCGTCCGGTGTCACGAACAGCGTCGTCACTTGCGAATGTGTCATGACATCAAGACCAGCACTGTCGGCGGCCGTGACCAGCATGGCCATGAGCTCCTGGCCCGTGCGGTTCGGCGTTCCATGCATCCGCGCGACCGAGTGCCCCGGATAAAGAAAGCCCTCGACGAGCTCGAATGTCAGGCCATGCCGATCGACGAGATCGTGAATGGCGTCGGCCGACATGGCGGCAACGGCTCGCGCCAACGCCTCGTCCGTCCTCCCTTTCGCTTTCCGCAGAATGTCCGATGCGAGCAGGTCATGGTCGTCCTTGATGCCCCTGTCGACCTGAAACCGGGTGCCGGCAGCCGGGATCAGCCCCGACGACAGCGCGGTCGAGCCCGCGGGCGTCGCGTCACGCTCCAGCACGAGCACCTCCGTGCCGATTCGTTTTGCCGTCAGCGCGGCGACAAGCCCGCACGCACCCGCGCCGATCACGAGCGTATGCACATCGGCAGGCGCTTCGAAGGAACTTACGCGTTCGATACTCATCGGGACGCGGCTTGCAGCGCCGCAACAAAGCCGGCGCACGTTGTGATCTCGGCGACCGAGCGAAGGGCCTCGACGCTGGTTCGGTGGACGGTCTCCGAAAACGCGGCGCAACCGTCCTCCAAAAGAAGCGTATGGAAATCGCGCACATGCGCATCGCGCAACGTCGAGGCCACGCCACCGTTGGTCACGATGCCGGAGAAGACCAGCGTCTCGATTCCCGCCTTGCGCAACACCCACTCCAGCCGGCTCATGTAGAACGCCGAAAATGCCACCTTCTCGATCGAGATATCCGCGGGCTGGAGTTCATCGATGAGCCCATGTCCCCACCCGCCGGGCGCGAAGTCTCCCTTTTGCAGGAACGGACGCAGCGCCTTCAGGTGTGGCGAAATGAACGGCTCACCGTCCTTGCCCGGCACCAGCGTAAAGTGCGTCGAGACGATCCATCCGCCCTTCGCCCGCACTGCATCGACAACCGGCTTCAGTCGCGCGGGCAACTCGGCGATCGCCGTGGCGCCGGCGCCACCGCGCGCATAGGCGCCGCCGGGATGAATGAAGTCCCGCTGAAGATCGACGAGGACGAGTGCGAGCTTGTCAGGTTGTGCGAGATCGATCATGGATCCTGCCGTTCAAGAATGACGTTGCCCAGCCGGTCGACACGGGCCTGGAGATCCGGCTCGACGAAGATGGTCGTGTCCTGTTGCTCGAGAATTGCAGGTCCCGGCACTGTCGCATCCACGGGCAATTCCCGGCGCGCATAGATTGCGGCGTCGCGCCAGCTTCCGCTCACATAGACCGGCCGCATTCCCTGCTTCGCCCGCTCCACGCTTCCTGTCGAAGGCGCGAGCTTCGCAAGATCGAGCTTCGGCCTGCGTCCGACCACCGCGACGTGAATATTCAGCAGGCGGATCGGAATGTTGTCGAGCAACCGGCCATAGACCTCCCGATAGCGCCGCTCGAACGCCTCGCGGATTGCCGCCACGTCCAGCAGCCGGTCCGGCTGCCACGCAATTGGTGCCGACACGGTATGAGTCTGCCCGAGATACAGCATGTCGCAGGCTACGAGCCTGTCGCGCGCGATGAAGGCGACACCGGAGCGATCCAGCAGCCGCGCTCCCTCCTCAGCCATGCGACTGATCTCGGCGTTGAAGGCTGCGATGTCGACGTCAGTCAATGTGCGGTTGACGGTCTGCACGAAGTCGTGCCGCATGTCGGCAATCACGCAACCGAGCGCCGAGGTGACGCCGGGATATGGCGGGATCAGTGCCGCCTTCAGGCCGACTTCCTTTACCAGCGCGCCGGCATGGAGGCCGCCGCCTCCGCCGAACGGCATCAACGCGAAATCGCGCGGGTTGTGACCGCGCTCGATCGAGACGAGACGGATCGCGCCCGCCATGCGGCTGTTGGCAACCCGCACGATCGCTTCTGCGGCGGCGATCGGATCGAGCCCCAGCGGGTCGCCGATATGACGCGCGATGGCTTGCCTTGCGGCCTCGGTATCGAGGCGCGTCAAGGCTCCACCGATCGGGCGTTCGGCATTGATCCGTCCGAGCACGACGTTGGCATCGGTGAGTGTCGGCCTGTCGTTGCCCTGGCCGTAGCACACCGGACCGGGGACGGCGCCAGCGGACTCAGGCCCAACCTGCAGCAGTCCGCTCCTGTCCACCGAGGCGATCGAGCCGCCGCCGGCGCCGATGGTCGTGATTTCGATCATCGGCGTTCGCACGACGAGTCCGAAGTCGATGGCAGTCTGCGCGGCAAGCGCCGTCTGCCCGTCGGCGATCAACGAGACATCGAAACTGGTACCGCCAACGTCGCCGGTGACAACATTTGGAAAGCCGGCCGACGTCGCAATATGCGCAGCAGCTATGACGCCTGCGGCGGGACCTGAAAGAGCCGTCCGCACCGGGCGAGCTTTCGCCATCTCCACGGTCATCACGCCACCATTCGACTGCACGATCAGCACCTGCCCCTCAAACCCCTCGGCAGTGAGATCGGCTTCCAGCCGGTTGAGATAATCGGCAACCACGGGCTGCAGATAGGCATTGAGCACAGTCGTCGATGTCCGCTCGAATTCGCGGATCTCGGGCAGGATCTCGCTCGAGATGTTGACGTAAGGATTCGGCCAGACCGACTTCAGCGCCTGCGCCGCGATCCGCTCGTTATGAGGGTTGGCGTAGGAGTTGATAAAAGTGACGGCCAGCGCCTCGGCACCCAGCGCCAGAAGATCGCGTGCGCGCGCGACGATTTCGTCCGGATCGGCGGCTGTATGCACCGTCCCGTCGGCCAGGATCCGTTCGCGGACCTCGACACGGCGCTCACGCGGAACCACCGGCTCGAACTGCCCCCACAATCCCCATGTCTGCGGTCGATCGCGGCGTCGCATTTCCAGCACGTCGCGAAATCCTTCGGTCGCGATGACCCCTGCCTTGCCGCCCTTGCGCTCCAGAAGCGCGTTGGTGCCGACCGTTGTGCCGTGAACGACGGTGCCGATCTGCGACAGGTCATCCGTGCCCTTGCGCACGCCATTCAGGAAGCCGTCCGCCTCGCGGCCGCGCGTAGACGGCACCTTGCCGATCCAGGAACGCCCGCTCGTCTCGTCGAGAAAGAAGAGATCGGTGAACGTTCCGCCGACGTCCACGCCGACGATGACCCGGCCCGTCATGCAGCACCTCTTGCAGGTCGCGTGACGTAGCCGTTGTCGAGATCGCGCTGGATCGCCGCGGGCGCTCGTTCCGCGGCAGGTCCGTAGCCGCCGCCACCCGGCGTCTCGAGACGCACCCGGTCGCCCTTTGCAAGCCGGATGCCGACCCATTTCGATGCCATCGGCGGATGCTCTTGCGAACCGTCGCGGCGCTGCACGGCGAACCGATTGAGCGCACCGGGTCCGCCGCCGAGAATGCCGGGGGGCGCGAAACGTCCGCGCTCGCCGAACAGGAACACATCGGCATGCTCCTCCAGCAACTCCAGTTCGTAGATCGCGCCGAGGCCGCCACGGTGGCGGCCGGCGCCGCCGCTGTCCGGTCGCAGCGCCCAGCGCGTGAACATCACCGGGTACGCTGCTTCGAGGATTTCAACCGGAGGAATCGTCGCGGTCGATATCGGCGCATTGCCGTGATTAAGTCCGTCGCCTTCCGGGTGGCCGCCATGGCCTCCACCGAAAAAGGAGAACATCACCCAGCGCTGTCCGTTCTTGCGGTGGCCCGCAAGCGACAGGGCGTTGATGGTGCCGTACGCGCAGCCGTTGACCCGGTCCGGACAGACCTTCGCAAGCGCCACGAACACCGTGTCGATCATGCGAAGAATGGTTTCGGTATATCCGCCGACGGGCTTCGGTGCGGTCACCGACAACAGCGTTCCTTCGGGGATCACGAATTTGATCGGATCCAGCACGCCGGCATTGGCCGGGACATCGCGGAAGACATGCTTGAGCGCGACGTAGCAGGCGGCAATAGCGGTCGAACGGGAAATATTGAGCGGACCGGCGCATGCCGGCGAACAACGGGAGAAATCCAGCGTCATCGCCTCGCCCGCGATCGTAAGATCGAGAGCGATCCTGAGCGGCTCGTCGCGGATGCCGTCATTGTCGAGGAAATCCTCGGCCGAGTAGACGCCATCCTTCAGGTCCGCGATGCTGGCGCGCATCAAGCGGCCGGCCCGTTCGCGCAGCTGCACCAATGCCTCCGCAACGGTCGCATCGCCATACTCATCAAGCAGGCCCGAAAGACGGCGCGCGCCAAGTTCAAGCGCGCTGATCTGCCCGTTCAGGTCGCCATAGGCGCTGTTCGGCAGCCGCGAGTTCGCGGTCACGATGTCGACGATGTCGGAGCGCAGTTCGCCACCGGCAAAGAGCTTGACCGGCGGGATCAGCACTCCCTCCTGAAAGCATTCGGTCGCGACCGGATTGTAGTTGCCGGGCACGTTTCCACCGACGTCGTGCCAGTGTCCGACCGACGCGAGCCAGCAGAAGACGCGCCCGTTGCGGAAGAACGGCCGCACCAGCTTGAAGTCCGAGAGATGGGTGCCCCCCTCGTAGGGGTCGTTGAAGATGTAGACATCGCCGTCGGCGAGATTGTCCTGCTTCGTCGACTTCTCGATCACCGCGCGGACGGCAAACGCCATCGCGCCGACAAAGATCGGCAGACCGGCCTTTCCCTGCACAAGCGTCTCACCGGTCTTAGCGTGATAGAGCCCATGGCTCGCGTCGCGCGCCTCGGCAATGATCGGATTGAAGGCGGAGCGAAACAGGGTCGCATCCATCTCGTCGGCGATCTGCTCAAGCCGTCCCTTGAGCACGGCCAGCACGACCGGATCGAGCTCACTCATAACGACGTCCGATCTTCAGCATGTCATCGGTGCCCACGATATCGTTGATGCCTTTGAAGTCGAGCATGCTGTCACGGTAGGGCGCGGTTGTTCCGTGCGTCTTCAGGCTGGCGAAATAGCCCGCGAGGGCATGAGCGAGCGCACGGACCGTGCCGCCGGGAAATATCGCGATGGAATAGCCCAGCGCCTCGAGCGCCGCAGCATCGGTCAGCGGCGTCTTTCCGCCCTCGACCATGTTCGCGAGCAGCGGCACCCTGCCCTTGAAGCGCCGGCCGATCTCCGCAAGCTCGTCGGCCGAACGCGGGGCTTCGACGAACAGGACATCGGCGCCGGCCTGCGCATAGGCTTCGGCACGATCAAGCGCGGCATCAAAGCCTTCGACGGCAATGGCATCGGTCCGCGCGACAATCTGCACGTCACGGCCCGGCCGTGCGTCCAGCGCCGCCTTGATCTTGCCGACCATTTCGGCGGTCGAAACCAGTTGCTTGTCGTTCAGATGACCGCACCGCTTCGGCGTCACCTGATCTTCGAGCTGCAATGCCGATGCGCCGGCCCGCGCCAACAGCTTCACGGTGCGCTGAACGTTGAGCGCATTGCCGAAACCGGTATCGATGTCCACGATCAGGGGAATTTCGACCCGATCGCCGATCGCTGCGACGCATTCGGCGACCTCGCTGAAGGACACGAGCCCGATGTCCGGGCGGCCGAAGCGCGTATAGGCGATGGAGGCGCCCGACACATAGGCCGCCTCAAAGCCGGATCGCTCGATCAGCAGCGCCGACAACGCGTCGTAGCATCCCGGCGCGACGAGAAGGCCCGCCTGCTTCAATCGTTCAGAAAGTGCGACCATCCTAAAGCCCCAGGTAAGATTTTTTCAGTTGTGGGTCGTTGAGAAGCAGATCGGCTGTCCCCTGCATCGCAACGCTGCCGTTCTCGAGAAGGTAAGCGCGCGAGGCGACATTCAGCGACTGCACCACATTCTGCTCGACAAGCAGAATGCCCGGTCCTTCTTCGCGAATTCGCGCGACCAGCCCGAACATCTCCTCGACCAGAAGCGGCGAAAGTCCGAGCGACGGCTCGTCCAGGATCAGGAGTTTCGGCTCGCCCATGAGACCGCGCCCGATCGCGAGCATCTGCTGCTCGCCACCGGAAAGCGTGCCTGCCAGCTGGCGCGCGCGTTCCTTCAGGCGTGGAAAGATACCGAACACGCGTTCGAGATTTGGCGCCCGGTTGCGGCGGCCACGCCGATAGCTACCCAGTTCCAGGTTTTCGCGCACATTCATGTTCGGGAAGATGCGACGTCCCTCGGGAACATGAATGAGCCCGGCGGCGACCATTTGCGATGCATCGGCCCCGGTGGTCTCGATGCCATCGAAGCGGACGATGCCCTCCCACGGAGACAGCAAGCCGCTCAGGATCTTGTTCAGCGTCGACTTGCCCGCCCCGTTGGCTCCGAGAACGGCAATCACCTCTCCGGGCGCGACATGCAGGTCAATGCCACGCAACACCGGAACGAGGCCATAGCCTGCCTTGAGCCCGGTCACCTCAAGAAGCATGAACGGCCTCCTGCCGGTTGCGCAGGCGTTCGGCGGCGCCGCGGCCGAGGTAGGCTTCGATCACCGCCGCATCACTCGTCACACTCGCCGTGCTGCCCTGGGAAATGATCTTCCCGTTGGCCAGCACATAGACCCGCTCGGCCAGGCTGACGACCGCCTGCATGACGTGCTCGGTCAGGAGGATCGTCACGCCGCTGTCGCGAATGGCTCGAACGATGGAAACCACTTCGTCAATCTCGGCGGGATTGAGCCCCGCCATGACTTCGTCGAGCAGGATCAGCTTCGGATCGGTGGCAAGCGACTTGGCAAGCTCGAGGCGCTTGCGCGCAGCGACCGTCAGGCTTGCGGCCGGCTGATCCAGCCTGCGCGCCAATCCGACGCGTTGCGCAACGGCCTCCGCATGGGCCAGCGCTTCCCGGCGCGACGGCCGATGAAGATGTGCACCAACAGCGATATTCTCCCGCACAGTCAGCTGTTCGAACGGCTGAACGATCTGGAAGGTCCGGGCCAAGCCGCGCGCGCAGATCAGGTGCGGCGCAAGGCCGGTGACGTCGGCCCCATCGAACCGAACAGAACCCGTGTCGGGCCGCACGAAGCCGCTTATCGACGCGAACAGCGTCGTCTTCCCCGCTCCGTTGGGGCCGATCAAGGCGATGATCTCACCCTCCGCGACGTCAAGCGACGCGCCATCCACCGCTGCGAGCCCGCCGAAACGCTTTCCCAGGTTTCGCACCTCAAGCATCGGCAACCTCCTGCACGCGCTTTGGTCTGCGCCTCAGCACGCCGGCAAGGCCGTTCGGCAGGAAACGCAAGGCCAGGATCAGCAGCACGCCATACAGAACGAGATTGAGCCCCGGCGCGTTGCCGGTGATCTGCTTCGTCATTTCGCCCAGTGCGTGCAGCACCACCGCACCGAAGACGGGACCGAACACCGTGCCCATGCCGCCGATGATCGCCACCAGCAGCGCCTCGATCGACATGGCTGGACCGAATGCGATGTGGCTGTCGACGAACAGAAAATTCTGCACGTAGAACACGCCGACGGTCGCTGCCATCGCCGCGGAGAGCATGATCGCAAGCACTTTCGTGCGAACGAGATCGACGCCCAGCGCCTGGGCACCATCCTCGTTCTCGCGCACCGCAATCAATCGCGCACCGAAACGCGAGTTTTCCAGCCACAATGCGATCAGACAGCCGCTTGCGACCAGCGCCCAGACAATCAGATAGAAAATCCGGCGGTCGGCGAACTGAAAGTTCTCAGCGCCGTGCGCAAGGGGGATCAGCATGCCGAAGCCGCCGCCGGTATGTTCGAACGACGAAATCAGCACGCGCGCCACTTCGGCGAAGGCCAGCGTGACGAGCGCGAAATAAGCGCCGCGCAGCCGGTAACGAAAGACCAGATAGCCGAGCAGGCCGCCGACCAGCGCCGTCAGCGCAATGGCGGTGGCTCCGGCGATGTAGGCATTGACGCCGTGCCGGACCTGCAGAACAGCGGTCCCGAACGCACCTCCGCCAAAGAACAGCGCGTGCCCGAACGAGAATTGACCGGCGTATCCGCCGAGCACATTCCACGCCTGCCCCAGGAAGGCAAACATCAGCACGAGCAGCCAGAACGACAGCCAGAACTCCGACTTCACGACGAACGGCACCGCCAGAAGCGCCGCAAGCAGCACGCAACCTGCCGATCTTCGTGGTCATGCGCGCGCTCCGAACAGGCCGGTCGGACGGAACAGGACCACGAGAATGAACATCGCGAAGATGCCGATCTGTCCCAGGCTCTCGCCGAGATAGAGCCCGCACAGGGCCTCGACGACGCCGAGCAGAAGGCCTGCGAACAGCGCGCCGACGAAAGCTGCCCATCCCGCCGAGCACGACGGTGGTGAAGGCGACCAGAACGAACGCATATCCGACCTGCGGCGTCACATAGAAGGTCGGCAACAGCAGACAGGCCGCGGCGGCAACCATCGCCGTGCCGATCCCGAAGGTCATGGCGTAGATGTGCTCGACACGCACGCCGACCAGTCGCGCACCTTCCCGCTCGCGCGCGACCGCCCGGATCGCCTTGCCGAGATCGGTGAAGCGTCATCAGCGCCCAGAGCAGTCGCACCGAAGGCGAGCGCCCCAAAGAAGCCGATCACCTTGGCGAGCGGTATGAACGCGACGCCGAGATCGACGACCTCGAATGCGTATCGGCTGTCGATCGAACGCGTCGTCGACGTCCAGAGCCAGAGGGCGAGATTGTCGATCACGATCGCGAGCCCGAGCGTGACGAGAAGGACGTTTTCGTCACGCCCGTGCCAGGCCGGCTGAATGACAAAGCGCTGCAACACATAGCCCAGGGCGAAGAACGACCGGCATCAGCACGAGGATGGCGGCATAGGGATCGACGCCGCCGAGCGTGAAGAGAAAGAACGCCGCATACAGCGCCAGCATGAGCAAGCTGCCGTGCGCGAAGTTGATGATGTGCAGCACGCCATAGATCAGCGTCAGCCCAAGCGCGGTGAGTGCGTAGATCGCACCCAGCGCCAAGCCGTTGAGTACGGCCGGAAGGAGCAACCCGCTGAACATGGCCTTGCGCGGCCGATCGCTTCGCCTCAGCCTCCCTGCGGGATCGGGAAGACCACCTTCGCCGAGGCGAACTCGGCCGGATAGATCACTTCCACATTGCCCTTCAGGATCTGGGTATTGGCCGGCTGCGCGCCATCGTTCTGACCGTTGACGAACTTGGTCGGACCGTAGGGCATGATGTGATCGCCGTAGGTCGATGACGCGAGCGCCTCGGTCACTGCCGCACGGCTCGGCGCGCTCGCGCGGTCCAGCGCATCGGCCAGCACGCGCATGCAGGAGTAGTTCAGCATCAGCTCGTAGGTCAGATCCCAGCCCTTGTCGGCGACCTTCTTGGCAAACGCCTTCGAGAGCTCCTTGGTCGGATTGTACCAGTGATTGCAATCCATGATGTAGTCGGCGGCTTCCGGATACTGTTTGGCAAACGCGACGTTCGACGCCGCGCCGCCGAGCACGGCATAGATGCCGGCCTTCGGACGGACGCGCTGCTGCTGCAGCGTGCGCGCCATCAGGATGAACTCGTTCTTGTAGTTCGACGGAATGATCAGATCCGGATTGGCCTGACGGACCTGCAGCGCGATGTTGGTGAAGTCGCGCTGTGGCGAGGGATGGCTCGAGCGTCTGGATCACCTGGATGCCGAGGCTGGGCAACTTCTCGTTCAGCAAGCTTCGCCATGCCGGATCCGAACGCGCCGTCCTCGTGCACGATAACGGCCGTCTTGGCCGGACTTCCGGCAGCCGTGTTGATCTTCTGCAAGGCGTCGAGCGCGACGCCTGTGATCTTGCCGAAGCCAGGCGCGAAGCGGAACGTGTTCGGAAGCCCGCGCGTCACGATCTGATCGACGACGCCGACGTCGACGAGATGCGGGAGATTATGCTTGGCGGCGGCCTGCGTGGTCGCAAGCGCGATGCCCGGACGCGAATGGGCCCTGGATTGCAAGAACGCCCGCCTCCGCGAGGCGATCGACTTCCGCGGCTCCGACGTCGGGCTTGGATTGCGCGTCGGCCAGCACGGCCTCGATCCTGGCGCCGCCCTTCGACTTGATGCCGCCGGCAGCGTTGATCTCCTCCAGAGCGAGCAGCGCGCCCTTGCGGCACTGTTCACCTTCGTAGGCAAGCCCTCCCGTCACCGGATGAAGGATGCCGACCTTCAGAGCTTGCGGGTTGCGCCCGCAGGATAGCCGGCATGCCGAGTGTCGCTGCGGCAACGCCCGTGGCGCCGATCACGAACTTGCGCCGCGTCAAACCTGAATTGATCCACGTCGTCCTTCTGGTCATCGCCCTTCTCCTCTCGTGTTTCATGTTCCTCGCTTGCGCGGCGAACCGCCCTTTGGGCTGCCCTTGCCCTTCGGGCTCGCCGTCAGAAAACGGCCGTGCCCGGCGGCTTGCTCGCGCGTCAGCGACATCCGGTACTCGAAGCGGTCCGGCCGGTAGAGAATCTCGATATACTGGGCCGGCTTGCCGGAGGTGTCCTTCACGCAGCGCTTCATCAGCAGGAGCGGCGCGCCGACGCCCACCTTCAGCCGGGAGGCCACAAGACTGTCCGCGAGCGTCGCGGAGATCGACTGCTCTGCCGTGCCGACAACGACGCCGGCTCGCTCGATCAGATCGATGATCGGGGTCGAAGCGAGATCCTTCGCACCGTAGGCACGACCGATCCGTTCCGGAACGTAAGTCGTGGATTGCGACAGCGGATCGCCGTCGAGACTGCGAACGCGCACCGCGCGCTGCGCGCGCGCGTTGGGCTCGAGCTCGAGACGCGCGCGGACGAAATCCGGAGCCGGCACGTAGCCGAATTCGATGACCTCGACCGACGTTTCGCGGCCGATCGCGTTCAGGTTCTCCAGCAGCCCGTCGATACTGGCGGTGATCGGTCGTGCGCCGAGCAGCGAGGCCGCGCGGTCGGTCACGGTCGTGCCACGGCCGCGCACGCGCTCGACCAGACCTTCCGTCGCAAGTTCATCGAGCGCGCGCTTGGCGGTGATCCGGCTGACGCGGAAGGCCGCCGTCAATTCGAATTCGCTCGGAAGAACCGCGCCTTCGGCATAGGTGCCGCTGGCGATGCGGTCCCGCAGGATGACGTAGAGCCGATGATAGAGCGGCATCGGCGACCGGTCGGAAAGCAGCGTCGCCGACGAAAAATCCGCCGGCGCTTCCGGTTCGCGAGGCTTCATGAGTGGTCCCGATCGGCTCATCCGCCGCACGGTAACACCCCAAAAGACCGGTTGCTATAGCTTTATATCATTAAGCCCCGTGCGCGGGCAGGCATGATCGCCCACATCAATGCATCGGGACCACGGACATTGTTGCCCGCGGCAGCCGCCGATACGTCTGACGGCGTATGCCGCTGTTTGGGAAGGTATTTCTGAGCCAAATCTGATCCAGCCGTCCCGGCCGAATGTGCTAGGCTCTTGAAAGTCTGGTCGGAGTGGCAGGATTTGAACCTGCGACCCCCTCGTCCCGAACGAGGTGCTCTACCAGACTGAGCCACACTCCGATTTAGAGGGCGGCTTATAGCCTTCGCCTCGGCCCGCCGCAAGGCGTTCCGGGCAGCAGCGAAAACCTCATGGAAAACCCGTGGAACATGACAGTCCGGACGCGAAACCCGAACGATTTTGGCCGGCGCGCGACGCGACGGCGGCGGCCGCGCGCTGCCTCGCCGAGGGCGGGCTCGTCGCGTTCCCGACCGAAACCGTGTACGGGCTCGGCGCCGATGCCACCAACGCCGAGGCGATCGCGCGGCTCTATCTCGCCAAGGGGCGGCCGTCGTTCAATCCGCTGATCGCCCACGTGGCCGATCTCGCCGCCGCGCGGCAAATCGCGCGGTTCAACGCCGACGCCGAAAAGCTCGCCGCGAAATTCTGGCCGGGGCCGCTGACGCTGGTGCTGCCGCGCGCCGCCGATTGCCCGGTGGCCGAGCTTGCCACCGCGGGCCTCGAGACCATCGCCGTGCGCGTTCCGGCGCACCCGATCGCGCGCGACATCCTTGCAGCTTCGGCAAGCCGGTGGTCGCGCCATCGGCCAACGTCTCCGGCCACGTCTCGCCGACCACCGCGCAGCATGTGGAAGCCGACCTCGCCGGCAAGATCGACCTGATCGTCGACGGCGGTCCGGCGAATGTCGGACTGGAATCGACCATCGTCGGCTGCTTCGAGCGGCCGCTGCTGCTGCGGCCCGGGCGGGCTCGCGCGCGGCGAGATCGAAGCCGTGCTCGGCGCACAGCTTGCCGAACTGCCGCATCACGAGGCCGCGGCGCAGCCGCTCGCGCCGGGCATGCTGGCCTCGCACTATGCGCCGCGCGCGCCGGTGCGGCTGAACGCGACGACGATCGAACCCGGCGAGGCGCTGCTGGCGTTTGGCACATCTGCCGTCGCGGGTGTGGACAAGGCGGCCGCGGTATTGAATCTCTCGGCACGCGGCGATCTCGTCGAGGCGGCGGCCAACCTGTTCCGCCACCTGCGCGAGCTCGACGCCAGCGGCGCGATGCAGATCGCGGTGATGCCGATCCCCGACGACGGTCTCGGCGAAGCGATCAACGACCGGCTGCGCCGCGCGGCCGTGTGAGGACGACGAATGAACAAGATCGAGCCGGCGCCGCCGCACCTCGCGCCCGACCTGATCGCGCCGCTTCAGCGCGATCGTCGGCGACAAATACGCGGTCACCGACCAGCACGACATCGCGCCCTACCTCACCGAGGAGCGCATGCTCTATCAAGGGCATACGCAACTGGTGCTGCGCCCCGGCTCGACCGCCGAAGTCGCCGCCATCTGCAAGCTCGCGAACGAGACGCGCACGGCGATCGTGCCGCAAGGCGGCAACACCGGCCTCGTCGGCGGCCAGACGCCGCACAACGGCGAAGTCGTCGTATCGCTGCGGCGGATGGATCGCGTGCGCGACCTCGACCCGCAGTCGAACACCATGACCTGCGAAGTCGGGCATGGTGCTGCTGAACGCGCAGAAGCACGCAAGCGAAGCCGACCGGCTGTTTCCCGCTGTCGCTCGGCGCGGAAGGAAGCTGCACCATCGGCGGCAACCTCTCGACCAATGCCGGCGGCAACACCGCGCTCGCCTACGGCGTCGCGCGCGACCTCGTGATCGGCCTCGAAGTCGTGCTCGCCGACGGCCGCGTCCTCAACGCGCTGACCAAGCTGAAGAAGGACAACACCGGCTACAACCTGCACAACCTGTTCATCGGCGCGGAAGGCACGCTCGGCATCATCACCGCGGCGGTGCTGAAGCTGTTTCCGAAGCCGCGCGCGGTCGAGACCGCCTTCATCGGCGTCAAGTCGCCGCAGGACGCGCTCGCGCTGCTCGGCGTCGCGCGCTCGGAAGCCAGCGGCAGCGTCACCAGCTTCGAACTGGTGTCCGAGATCGTCATCGATTTCTGCGTCCGCCACGGCAACGGCATCCGCGATCCGATGCCGACGCGCTATCCCTGGTACGTGCTGATGGAGCTGACCTCGCCGGCCGCCTCGCTGAGCGAGACGATGGAAACCATTCTCGTCGCGCGGCATGGAGGAAGGCCTGGTCGAGGACGCGGTGATCGCCTCCAGCCTGCAGCACCGCCGCTCGTTCTGGGACCTGCGCGACTTCGTCACCCACTCGCAGAAGCCGGAAGGCGGCTCGATCAAGCACGACGTCTCGGTGCCGGTCGCCTCGGTGCCGGCGTTCCTCGACAAGGCCAGCGCCGCCGTCGTCAACTTCATGCCCGGCGCGCGCGTCGTCGCCTTCGGTCATCTCGGCGACGGCAACATCCACTTCAACGTCACCCAGCCGGTCGGCGCCGACAAGCAGGCCTACCTCGACCGCTGGCGCGACATGAACGACGTCGTGCACGGCGTCGTCGCCGAATACGGCGGCTCGATCTCGGCCGAGCACGGCATCGGCGTCATGAAGCGCGACGAACTCGCGCACGTGAAGGACCCGGTGGCGATGCAGCTGATGCGGCACGCTGAAGGCGACGCTCGATCCGAACGGGATCATGAATCCGGGGAAGGTGGTTTAGGCCGCGCATGCAGCGAGCTGAGCAATCCGACTGCGTCGATGTCGGCGCGCGAAATAAGCAAGCCATTGTTGCGACACACTGGCGCGCTTCGCGCGCACGGATTGCATCGCGCGCCGCAGTGACGGACAGCTCACTTCCTCTGCGGCTGTCTGGAAACTCCGGCAACTCCAGCTTCGGATCGTACCAGCTGGCCGCGTCCGATCGCCAGATGTGCGCGCGCGGCTTGTCGTCGATCGGCGTGTCGAGACAGCCGAGCCGCAGCAGCACCGTCGGCTGGCTCACGCGCTCGGCGACGATGTGCGAGCCGCAACGCGTGCAGAATTTCGGAATTTTCCGGCGACGACTCGAAGGCGCAGCAGCTCCTCGCCTTTGACGAAGCGGAAGCGTTCGCGCGGCACGTTGGTCACGCTCGAGAAGCCGAGCCGTGCGTCTTGCGGCAGGTCTGGCAGTGGCAATCAGTCGGACGATCGGGCCAGCCGGCGCGTCCACCTCGTAGGCGACGCTTCCGCACAGACAGCTTCGTGACAGTCACTGCACCTCGTACGACCCTGCATGACGCTAGAACAACGACCCCTGATCGCTCGAACCCGCCTTGCGCGGCTTTGGCCGCGGCTTCGCCGCCTCCGCTCCGCCTCTTCGCCGCCTGCTCCGCCGTCACCGGCTCGATCAAGCGCGCGTCGTCGTTGGCGATGCGATTGACCGCGGTCGAAACCTCATGCCAGGCGAACGTGCCGACGCGGCGGCGCGATCAGCAGCGAGGTGGCGACCTCGGCCTCGACATTGGCGCAATCGAGCCAGAGATCGAACGCGTCGGGCGCGATCGTCACCGGCATGCGCGGATGAAAGCCGGCCAGGTCCCGGCTCGCCGCCGTGGTGACGATCGCGACCGTGTCGACCTCCTCGCCGTTCGGCCCGATCCAGGTCTCCCACAGGGCCGCGAACGCCATCGGCCCGCCCTTGGCCGGATGGACGAACAGCGGCTGCTTGCGCGCTGCCGAGGTCGTGCCACTCGTAATAGCCGTCGGCCGGGATCAGGCAGCGCCGGCGCCTGATCGCATTCGGAACGACGGCTTCTCGATCACCGATTCCGCGCGCGCGTTGATGACCAGGCCGAACTTCTTCGGGTCCTTGGTCCAGGCCGGCAGAAAGCCCCAGCGCATCAGCATGAACTTGCGCGCGCCGCGCTCGGCCAGCACAACCGGAACGGGTTGGGTCGGCGCGATATTGTAGCGCGCCGGCATGTTCGGCTGGTCGCGGATAGCCGAACAGCTGCCGGATCGCTTCCGGCGAGGACGTGATGACGAAGCGTCCGCACATTCACATTCCAAACGGTCCGCGGTTCAAGTGCCGCTAATTTCAGCTGGAATTAACCACAAACCTTAACAATGGGGCAGATGGGACCAGCCGCGAGCCAGATCTCCCCCGCATTTTCAATCGTCGGACGCGCTCAGCGCGGCCGCGCTTGCGGCTGCCAACATCAATCCCGATACCCGGCTTGCGACCGATTATCTGAATCATTTCAATGAAGCGATCATGCTGCTGGAAATGATCCCGGACATGCCCGAATGCGCGGACGATTTCCTGGTCTGGGAACCGCTTGAGCTATCCCGACCACTTCCGGCACTCGAACTTCAAGGCCCGCGACCTTGCCATCGCCGCCTACGATGCGGCCGACCCGGAGATCCGCGCCCGCTTCGACGGGCTTTGCGATACGCTGACCTCGATCCTGACCGCCATTCGCGACGCCATGAGTGAGGCGACGCAGGCCACGACCCGCGTCCGCCTGGCCGAACAGGCGACCGGCTGGCTGAAGCCGCTGGTGATCCAGGCCGGCGGCGTCATCAACGGCGCCAGCGAAGAGCAGGCCGAGGAAGCCCAGCCGCAGAGCGACGCCGACCTGATCATGTCGGCCTGAGAGACGGCGATGTCCCCTCGCCCCAAGCCTGAGCTTGCCGTCAGCGCCGCCATCTTCCGCGACGGTGAGGTGCTGCTGGTCCGCCGCGCCGGCGCGCCGGCCAAGGGCCTGTGGACCCTGCCGGGCGGACGGGTCGAGGTCGGCGAAACCCTGGTCGAGGCCGTGCAGCGCGAGGTGATGGAGGAGACCGCGCTGAACATCGACGTGATCGGCCTCGCCGGCTATCGCGAGATCATCCTGCCGGAAGCGGTCGGCGACCGCGGGCGGCACTTCGTCATCCTGCCGTTCGCCGCGCGCTGGATCTCCGGCGAGGTCGCGCTGAACGACGAACTGAGCGACAGCCGCTGGATGGCGGTCGAGGCGGTCGCCGGGCTTGCAAACCACCGAGGGCCTGATCGAGATCCTGCGGCAGGCGGAACAGCTGCACGCCTAGCGAGGCGCCACAGGCGCGCCTTGCTTACGCCGCCGCGACCGGTCATATGACGCGCCGGAACCGGACCCTTCATGCGCAAGCTTCTCCACCTGCTGACATCGCCGCCTGCCTCGGCCTCGCGCCGGCGAGGCGCAGGATGCGGCCGCGCCGTTCGATGCGGACCTGCAGCGCTTTGCGGAAATCCTCGGCTCACTGCATTACCTGCGGGCCATCTGCGGCGCCAACGAAGGCCAGAAGTGGCGCAACGAAATGCAGGCGCTGGCCGACGCCGAGACGCCGTCCGGCGAGCGGCGCACGCGGCTGATCGCCAGCTTCAACCGCGGCTATCACGGGTTTCAGCAGACCTATCGCACCTGCACGCCGGCGGCGAACGTGGCGATCAAGCGCTACCTGACCGAAGGCGCGAAGATCTCCCGCGACCTGACGGCGCGCTACGCGAACTGACGCGGCGGCAACCCTTTCCGGAACCTTCGGCGATTGCCGAAAATGCCGATTAACCTTTCCTAAAGATGCGCTCTAGGCGGAACTGTGGCCCATGCTAGAGATGGCACCACAGTCGTTCCGGACGCGCCGGCCTACCGCGCGTCCGGCCTTTCCTTGTGAGATTGATGTCCGCTTCCGCCGCCCACGATCTGCTCGCCGATGACGCTCAAAAGCGGGCTGCATTGTCCTATCTCACCGAAGCCTGGGCCGAAGCGCGGCTCGAAGGAATCGACGGCGACTGCCTCGCACAGGCAAGCCTGTTCACCGCCTTCGCCGAGCTGGTGACGACCTACGGCGAGGACGCGGTCGCGAAGTTCGTCGAGGGCCTGTCGACGCGGGTGAAGAACGGCGAGTTTTCGGTGATTGGCGCGAGGCAGTAGTTGTTGCCGTAGCCCTCTACTGCACCAGCGTCTCCATGAACCGGATCGGCTCGCCCGTCGACGGCGTCGTCAGCTCGCCCTGCCACATCACGCGCTTGCCGCGCACGAAAGTGCCGACCGGCCAGCCCTTCACCTTCACGCCGTCATAGGGCGTCCAGGCGGCGCGCGAGGCGATCCACTTGTTGGTGATGGTCTCCTCGCGCTTCAGGTCGACGATCGTCAGATCGGCGTCGTAGCCGGCCATGATGCGGCCCTTGCCGGCGATGTTGAACAGCCGCTGCGGGCCGGCGCTGGTCAGGTCGACGAACCGCGCGAGCGACAGCCGCCCGGCGTTCACGTGGTCGAGCATGATCGGCACCAGCGTCTGCACGCCGGTCATCCCCGAGGGCGAGGCCGGATAGGTCTTCGCCTTTTCCTCCAGCGTGTGCGGCGCGTGGTCCGAGCCGAGCACGTCGACGATCCCCTGCTCCACGCCCTTCCAGATGCCGTCGCGATGCGCCGCGTCGCGCACCGGCGGGTTCATCTGCGCGCGCGTGCCGAGCCGCTCGTAGCATTCGGGCGCGGCCAGCGTCAGATGATGCGGCGTCACCTCGACCGAGGCGACATCGCGATGATCCTTCAGGAACTCCATCTCTTCCTTCGTCGAGATGTGCAGCACATGGATGCGCTTGCCGAACTCGCGGGCGATCTTCACCAGCCGCTGCGTCGCCGTCAGCGCCGCGATCTCGTCGCGCCACACCGGATGCGAGCGCGGGTCGCCCTCGATGCGCAGGCCCTTGCGCTCGTTCAGCCGATACTCGTCCTCGGCATGAAACGCCGCGCGGCGGCGGATCGCGCCGATGATCTTGCGCAGGCCCTCGTCGTCCTCCACCAGCAGGCTGCCGGTGGACGAGCCGATGAACACCTTGACGCCCGCGCAGCCTTTCGCGCGCTCCAGCACCGGCAGCTGCTCGAAATTCTCGCGCGTGCCGCCGACGTAGAAGGCGAAGTCGCAGTGCATGCGATGGGTGCCGCGCCTGATCTTGTCGGAGAACGTCTCCTCGGTGATCGTCAGCGGATCGGTGTTCGGCATCTCGAACACCGCCGGTGACGCCGCCCATGACGGCGGCGCGCGAGCCGGTCTCCAGATCCTCCTTGTGCGTCAGGCCGGGCTCGCGGAAATGCACCTGCGTGTCGATCACGCCGGGCAGGATGTGCAGGCCCTTGCAGTCGATGATCTCGGCCGCGGCGATCGCGCCGGAGAGCGCGCCGATGGCGGCGATGCGCCCGTCCTTGATCGCAAGGTCGCGCAAGCCCTCGCCGTCCTGATTGACGACCGTGCCGGACTTCAGGATCACGTCGTAGCTTGTGCTCATGCTTCCTCGAACGCTGTTAGCGCCGCCATGCCGGGACTTGTCTCGCTTACCCGCGCGCCTTACGTTCCGCGGTAACAGGTGGCAAGAGCATTTCACGATGAAGGCAGCGTTTCTCCCCGACCGTGGCGTCGTCAAGCTCAATGGCGACGATGCGCGGCACTTTCTCAACAACCTCGTGACCGCCGAGCTCGCCGAGCTGAAGCCCGGAACCGCGCGCTTTGCAGCGCTGCTGACGCCGCAGGGCAAGATCGTCGCCGATTTCCTCGTCACCGAGGCGCCGGCCGGGCACGGCGGCGGCCTGCTGCTCGACTGCCCGAAGGCGCTGGCCGCCCAGCTTGCAACCAAGCTCAATTTCTACAAGCTGCGCGCGAAGGTGACGGTGGAAAACCTCACCGACCAGCTCGGCGTGCTGGCCGCCTGGGGCGGCGCAGCCCGCCATGATGCCCGACCTCGCCTATCCCGATCCGCGCAACGGCGAGCTGGGCTATCCGGATCCTCGTCCCGCAGGAGCTGGCGGAAAAGCTCGCCGGCGTGCTCGGCGCCGAGTTGGTGGCTGCTGACAATTATGAGCAGCATCGGATCGTATGCGGGGTGCCGAGCGGCGGCAGCGATTTCATCTATGGCGACGCCTTCCCGCACGAGACCAACATGGACCGCCTGCACGGCGTCGACTTCGACAAGGGCTGCTATGTCGGCCAGGAAGTCGTGTCGCGCATGCAGCATCGCGGCACGGCGCGCACCCGCACGGTGCGGCTGATCGTCGACGGCCCGTCGCCGGAGACCGGCAGCGACGTGATGGCGGACGGCAAGTCCGTCGGCAAGATGGGCTCGGCGCGCTCGGGGCACGCGCTTGCGCTGTTGCGGATCGACAAGGTGTCCGATGCGCTGGCGAAGGGCGCATCACTGTCGGCGGGCGGCATCGCCGTGAGGCTGGTCGATCCCGGCGGACGCCAAAGCTCGCCGAGAAGCAGGTGAACCTGTGACGACTGCGCGCCTGCATGCCGACGGCAAGAAGCGATGCCCCTGGCCGGGCGAAGATCCGTTCTACATGGCCTATCACGACGACGAATGGGGCGTGCCGGAATATGACGACCGCGCGCTGTTCGAGAAGCTGATCCTCGACGGCTTTCAGGCCGGCCTGTCCTGGATCACGATCCTGCGCAAGCGCGAGAATTTCCGCAAAGCCTTCGACGATTTCGAGCCGAAGCAAGATCGCGAAATACGACGCGAAGAAGGTCCATGCGCTGATGAACGATGCCGGCATCGTCCGCAACCGCGCCAAGATCGAAGGCACGGTGGCGAGCGCAAAGGCCTACCTGAAGATCATGGAGGAAGGCCCGGGCTTCTCGAAGCTGCTGTGGAACTTTGTCGACGGCAAGCCGAAGGTGAATGCGCTTCAAGTCGACGAAGAGCGTGCCGGCCTCCACACCGGTCTCGATCGCGATCTCGAAGGACCTGTCGTCGCGCGGCTTCAAGTTCGTCGGGCCGACGATCGTCTACGCCTTCATGCAGGCGACCGGCATGGTCAACGATCATCTCGTCAGCTGCCACTGCTACGAGACCTGCGGCAAACTGAAACGCAAGCGGCGCGCGACATGACGGCGCCGAAGGCCGCAGCGCAGCTTGCCGCGGACGCGACGTCGCCAAGCGCGCATGGCAGCGCATGCTGTCGGGCCGCCGGCTCGACCTGCTCGATCCCTCGCCGCTCGACATCGAGATCGAAGACATCGCGCACGGCCTCGCGCGTGTCGCGCGCTGGAACGGCCAGACCGTCGGCCCGCACATCTTCTCGGTGGCGCAGCACACGCTGCTGGTGGAGGCGGTGCTGCGCGCGCAGATGCCGCGCGCCGACCATCGCATCCGCCTCGCCGTGCTGCTGCACGACGCGCCGGAATACGTCATCGGCGACATGATCTCGCCGTTCAAGGCGGTGATCGGCGGCTCCTACAAGGTGGTCGAGAAGCGGCTGCTCAGCGCGATCCACATCCGCTTCGGCCTGCCGCCGGCGCTGCCGGACGAGCTCACCGCGCGAATCAAGGCGGCCGATGCGGGCGCGGCCTATCTCGAGGCGACACGGCTCGCCGGGTTCAAGGACGCCGAGGCGCGCAAGCTCTTCGGCCGCCCGCCGGATTTGCCGGAGGAGACCGAGACCGATTTCCTCAGCTCCCTGGCCCGCCGGCAAGGCGGAAAAGCGCTTTCTGGCCCGTTTCAAGGCGCTGAAACCGGCCTGAGCGCTTTCGCCGCCCATCGCCGGGTTCTATAATTCGCGCAGAAAGATTCTGAACCAGGAAACGCGCATGCTTCATGTCTGCTCGCTCGCTCATCTGCCCGGCACGGTGCAGGCGACCGGCGCAAGCCATGTCATCACCGTGATGGCCGATGTGGACAAGGTGCAGCGTCCGCCGTCGATCCTGCGAGGACAATCACCTGGTGATCTCGATGGACGACATCATCGAGGAGGCGGAGGGTTTCACCGCACCCGCGGTCGACCACGTCGAGCGGGTGCTGAATTTCGGCCGCAGCTGGGATCGCGCGGCGCCGATGGTGATCCACTGCTACGCCGGCATCAGCCGCTCGACCGCGAGCGCGTTCGCCGATCGCCTGCGCGCTCAATCCCAACCGCAGCGAAGCTGCAGATCGCGCAGCGGATCCGCAGCGCGTCGGCCTTCGCGCATCCGAACCGGCTGATCGTCAGCCATGCCGACCGCCTGCTCGGCCGCGACGGCCGCATGCTGCGCGCGCTCGACGAGATGGGCCCGGGCAACCTCACCGTCGAAGGCCGGCCCTTCCGCATCGACCTCGACTGATCCAGCCGAAAAATCGCGATGAGCGAGAAGCCGCTGACGCCAATCGAGATCGGTCTCACGGCGGCGATCGTCGCGATCGAGGCGAGCGAGCCGCGCATTCTCGTGGCCTCCGGCGGCGCCGGCAACGAACCGCGCGCCGGCCTCCCCTTCGGCCCGTTCGATCCGGTCGCGCATCGCACGCTCGAGATCGGCCTGCGCGACTGGGTGGAAGAGCAGACCGGCCTCTCGCTCGGCTACATCGAGCAGCTCTATTCGTTCGGCGATCGCGGCCGCCACGCCCATCCCGGCGACACCGGCCCGCACGTGATGTCGGTCGGCTATCTGGCGCTGACGCGCACCGACGGCTCGGACGAGCAGCAGGCCGCAAGCGCCGCGTTCGAGCCGTGGTACCGCTATTTTCCGTGGGAAGACTGGCGCAAGGAGCGGCCGGAGATTCTCGACGCCGCAGATCATGCCGGCGCTGACCGAGTGGTCGAAGCAGGCCGAGACGCCGAGCATCACGCGCGCGCTCGGGCGGCGCGAGCGGGTGCGGCTCTATTTCGGCGGCGAGGACGGACACTGGGACGAGGAGCGCGTGCTCGACCGCTACGAGCTGCTCTATGAAGCGGGGCTCGTGGAGGAAGCGCGGCGCGACGGCCGGCCCGCGGCGCTGGCGCGCAAGAAGCTGCCCGCAGCTCGGCGAGCCGATGCGGTTCGATCACCGGCGCATCCTTGCCACCGCGATCGCCCGGCTGCGCGCAAAACTGAAATACCGGCCCGCTGGTGTTTGAACTTTTGCCCGGCGAATTCACACTCACTGACTTGCAGCGGACCGTCGAGGCGATCTCGGGGCGTCACTTGCACAAGCAGAATTTCCGCCGGCTGGTCGAGGCCGGCGCGCTGGTCGAACCGACCGGCGAAATGTCCACACAAACCGGCGGACGTCCGGCGGCGCTGTTTCGCTTCCGCCGCAGCGTGTTGCAGGAGCGGCCGGCGCCCGGACTTCGGGTGCGCGGCCGGTAATTTCATGCGTTAAGGATGTCCGATGCTCGAGCCTGGCGCTAGGACATGCCTTGGCCTTTGGAGAACAGATGTTCGAGATCCTGGCTTTCGGCCTCGCGATTGCCGCGCTCATCTTCGCCGTGACGGCGCGCAACAAGCTGCACGACGTCGAGGCGCGGCTCGCAAAGCTCGAGGCCGGCGCGCCGGCGCGCACCACCGTCGTCTCCGCTGCCGCGCCCGATGAAGCGCCGCTCGCGCCGACCATTGCGCCCGAGGCGGAGCCCGAGCCGGTCGCAGAGACGCCAGCCGAGCCTGAAGCGCTGACCGCAGCCGCCGCTGCCGGAAGAGCCGCCGGCCGCAGCCTGAAGCGGCAACGCCTCCGCCGCGCATCGCCGGGCTTCGAAGAGCGCCTCGGCACGCGCTGGGTGGTCTGGGTCGGCGGCCTGACGCTTGCGCTGGGCGGACTTTTCCTCGTGCGCTACTCGATCGAAGCCGGCCTGCTCGGCCCCGCCGCGCGCGTGTTCTTCGGCGGATTGTTTGCGGCAGCGCTGCTTGCCGCCGGCGAATGGACCCGCCGCAAGGAGACGATCTCCACCATCGCAACGCTGCCGATCGCCAACATTCCGGCGATCCTCACGGCCGCCGGCACCGCGGTCGCGTTCGGCACCGTCTATGCCGCCTACGCGCTGTACGACTTTCTCGCACCCGCCACAGCCTTCGTCGCGCTCGGTCTTGTCGCGCTCGCGACGCTTGCCGCAGCGCTGCTGCACGGCCCGGCGCTCGCGGGCCTCGGCGTCGTCGGCGCATTCGTCACGCCGGTGCTGGTCGCCTCCGACAAGCCGGACTACTGGGCGCTCTACGTCTACATCGCCATCGTCACCGCGGCGGCGTTCGGCCTCGCCCGCATCCGCATGTGGCGCTGGCTCGCCATCACCACCATCGCGCTCGGCGTGCTGTGGTCGCTGGTGGGAATGGGCCAGCCCGGCCTGCTCTCGCCGCACGCGTTCAGCATCATCGCGGGATTTGCGCTGGCCGCCGCGCTGGTCGTGTCCGGCTTCCTGTTCGGTCCGGAGGCTGAGCCCGGCGAGATCGAGCCGATCTCGTCGGTTTCGCTCGGCGTCTATCTGTTCGCCGCGACCCTGATGGTCGTGACCTACTGGCACACCGATCCGGCGATGATCGTGTTCGCGATCCTGATTGCCGCGACGCTCGCTGATCGCCTGGCGCACCGACGCCGCCGTCGGCGCGCTGCCGGCCGCGGCGATCTTCGTCGCGCTGGTCTTCCTGTCGTGGGCGGTGCGCGGCTATCCCGAATGGCTCGTCGTGCCGGGCGGCGCGATGCCCGGCGTCGCGCCCAACCGCTTGGACGGCTCCGTGCAGGTGCATCTGATCGCCGCGTTCGTGTTCGCTGCAGGCTTCGGCGTCGCGGGCTTCCTTGCGCAGGGCCGCTCACCGCATGCGACGGTGCCGGTGATCTGGTCGGCGGTCGCGGTGGCAACGCCGCTCTGGCTGCTGATCGCCTGCTACGCGCACATCGCCCATCTCGACCGCTCGATCCCGTTCGCGATCGTGGCCGTCGTGCTCGCCGCCGTGTTCGGCTACGCGACCGAGCTGCTGTCGAAGCGCGAGCCGCGCCCGGGCCAGGCGATTGCCGCGGCGCTGTTTGCGACCGGCACGCTTGCCGCGCTGGCGCTCGCCTTCACCTTCGCGCTCGACAAGGGCTGGCTGACGATCGCGCTCGCGCTGATGTCGCTCGGCACCGCGTGGATCTCGCTGCAGCGTCCGGTGCCGTTCCT
Organism: uncultured Alphaproteobacteria bacterium; assembly: GCA_963843435.1. GTDB lineage: Bacteria > Pseudomonadota > Alphaproteobacteria > Rhizobiales > Xanthobacteraceae > P52-10. The sequence continues at coordinate 227,834 of CAWJKJ010000022.1, read as the reverse complement.
GCGCTGGCTCGCGGCGATCCTCGCCGCCATCGTCGTCGCGCGCATCGGCTATGAGCCGCGCATCGCCGGCAACGATGTCGGCACGCTGCCGATCTTCAACTGGCTGCTCTATGGCTACGGCATTCCCGCGCTGTCGTTCTGGGCGGGCAGCTATTTCCTGCGCAAGCGCGGCGACGATGCGCCGCTGCGCATGGTCGAGGCCGCCGCGATCCTGTTCACCGTGCTGCTGGTGTTCATGGAGATCCGCCACTTCGCCAACGGCGGCGACATCTATCGCGCGACCCGAGCCTGGTCGAAGTCGCGCTTGCAGGTCTGCAGCGATGCTGGCGATGGCGATCGGCCTCGAGCGGCTGCCGTGCGCACCGGCAGCATCGTCCACAACATCGGCGCGCTCGTCGTTACGGCGATCGCCGGCTTCTTCATCGTGTTCGGACTGTTCATGTTCGAAATGCCGCTGTTCTGGCGGATCGATGTCGGCGGCCTGTTGTGGAATCAGCTGCTGCTCGCCTACGCGCTGCCGGCGGTGCTGCTGCTGGCGCTGTCCTACACCGTCGCCGGCAAGCGCGCCGCGCGGCTACGCCAACACGCTTGCCGGCGTCGCGCTGGTGCTGGCGCTGACCTACGTGACGCTGCAGGTCCGCCGCTTCTTCCACGGTCCGGTGCTGGCCGGCGGCGGCACCACCGACGCCGAGCAGTACGCCTACTCGCTGGCGTGGCTCGCCTTCGGCGTGGTGCTGCTGGTCGTCGGCCTCGTCTTCGCCTCGCAGCGCGCACGGCTTGCGTCTGCGCGTCGATCATCGGCCTCACCGTGCTGAAGGCGTTCCTGTTCGACATGTCGAACCTGACCGGCGTCTTCCGCGCCCTGTCGTTCATGGGCCTCGGCCTGGTGCTGGTCGTGATCGGCTGGCTCTACCAGCGCATCCTGTTCAAGCGGCAGCCGCCAGCGCAGGAGCAAGTGGCGGCGGAGTGAGGCCTGTCATTGCCGGGCTTGTACCGGCAATCCCGCTCGAGCGAGCGCGCAGATGCCATTCGCGCAAGCGCGGCGTCTATCGCGGCTACAAGCCCGGCTGATGACGACTGCACGCAAGTGACCGCCCTACTTCCCCGCCAGCGCCGTCGACGATCTCCTGCGCCTGCTTCGTCAGCCGCGCGAACGCCGGATCGCTCTTCACGCGCTGTCGCAAAGCACTTGCGCATGGCCTCGTCGCCCTGCTTCGCGCACGCGCTCCGATCTCGTCGGTGACGTGTCTCGCTCTTGTTCGCCGACTTCTCGTTGGCCTCGAACATCCTGTTCGGCCTTCGCCTCCGCATCCTTGAACAGCTTTTCGCACGGCGCCATCATCTTGATCTTGGCGCGATCGGCGTGCTGACGAGATAGACGCGCGGCGGCGCGATCACGCCGATCAGCATTTCGTCGCGGCGCCGCAGCGCCGAAATCCTGCCGCCGCGCGGAGAGCATCGCGAAGACGAAGTCGACGCCGGCAGGCTTCGTCACCGGCAGTTCGCCCATATTGCCCGACCGCCGCGTCCGTGCTCGATGGCGCGCGTGTAGAACTCATCGAGCTTCAGCGCGGTGCGCACGTCCTTCGGCACGCGCGCCGTCCTCCGCCGCAAGGCCGTCGGGCGACTTGATCCAGCGATCGAGCAGGCCGGTCGTGGTGACGACAAGGCGCACGTCCTTGGCCTCGGTGAACGACAGGCCGTCGAGGATGCCGAATTCCATATCGCCGCGGAACAGACTGCCGACGTTGTAGGTGCCCTCGCCGGTAAAGCCCTTGACGTTCAGCGGACCGATCACGCCGCGCAGCTGCTTGCCGAGTTCGGCGCGCGCGCGCTCCTCCTCCTTCGAGGCCGCGTCGCTTGGCGCGACGAGATCGCCCGGCGGATTGAATTTTGCGATGAAAGCATCGCGCGCGGCGAGGTAGTTCTCTTCGGGCGTGGCGGCCTGCGCCGTGGCGGCACAGCAGCGTCAGCGCGATGGCGAGAGCATATTTCATGTCACGAACCTGCAAGCGGAGCCGGCAATGGCCGAGCTCCGCGTTTGCCGCATTCGTGCAAGGCAGAGGTTCACGACGAGCCCAGCGGACGCCCGGAACTCAATCCGTCGAGCGGCGCAGCTCCAGCGAGGCCGGCTCGACCTTCGGCGGATCGATCTTGGCGGCCTCGACCTTCGGCGTCTCGACCTTCGCCACGGTCTCCCCCTTGCGGCGCTTCAGGCTTCGACGCATCGGCGGAGCGGACGCCGCGCGCGCGCAGCGACACCGGACCGCGCTCGGCGCGCGCCATCAGCAGCGAATTGCCGTGCTTGCGGAAGTCGCAATAGGCGAAGCTCCATGCCCTGCACCGAGCCGCGGAAGCTCCCCTCGCTGGTCTTGTCGAGGTTGAAGCACGGCGTGAAGGGCAAACCCTTCAGCGAGGCGCACACCTGCGTCGTGCCGACCTGGATCGTGTTCACCGGCAGCCGCGCATAGCGGATCGGGCCGCTCCCGGAGAACTGGATCGAGCCCGCGACCGAGCCGTCATGATGGATGCGGCCGGAGCCGCGGGTGCCGTCGACGCAGGTGAAGGCGAAGATTTTTCCGGCGATGAACTGGCGGGCTTGTTCGGGATTCAGCGATTCGGCCGCGGACGGCCCTGCAACTGCGCTTGCGACCAGCGCCCCCCACACCAAACGCGAAAGCATGCTGCTACTCCGACTCACAAATTTGCGCCCCGGGTCCCCGCTTAACCCGATGCTTACCATACGAACCAAGGCAACATTGGCGCAGCTTCGTAGACAAAGTCTGAACGCCCTCAGACAATTTTTACCACGATTCTGACCGCGCACCTGGCCGGCGAGAATTTTCGCGCCCGCCTCGATAACCTGATCGAGCGGAATTTCGCTAGTCATTTCAGTGAGTTTTGACTTGTCGAGATCGCGCGCCAGCCGCTGCCCAGGCCGTGCGGCGGCGCTCGATCGGGCACATCACCGAGTCGATGCCCAAAAGGCACACCCCGCGCAAAATGAATGGCGCAACCGAGGCAGGCAAATCCATGCCCGCGGCAAGCCCGCAGGCGGCGATCGCGCCGCCGTATTTCGTCATCGACAGCAGGTTCGCGAGCGTATTCGAGCCGACGCTGTCGACGCCGCCGGCCCAGCGCTCCTTGTTGAGCGGCCGCGGCGCGGCGGCAAGCTCGGCGCGATCGATGATCTCGGCGGCGCCGAGATGCTTCAGGTAGTCGGCTTCCGACGTGCGGCCGGTCGAGGCGATGACGTGATAGCCGAGCTTCGACAGGATCGCGGTCGCGACCGAGCCGACGCCGCCTGCGGCGCCCGTGACCACGATCGGTCCCGACGCCGGCTTCAGGCCGTGATCCTCCAGCGCCAGCACCGACAGCATCGCCGTGTAGCCCGCGGTGCCGATCGCCATCGCATCGCGCGTCGACAGGCCGTCCGGCAGCTTCACCAGCCAGTCGCCCTTCACCCGCGCCTTCTCGGCGTAGGCGCCGAGATGCGTCTCGCCCATGCCCCAGCCGTTGCAGACGACCTTGTCGCCGGCCTTCCAGTTCGGATTGGACGACTGCGCGACGGTGCCGGCGAAGTCGATGCCGGCGATCATCGGGAAGCGCCGCACCACCGGCGCCTTGCCGGTGAGCGCAAGGCCATCCTTGTAATTGAGCGTCGACCACTCGACGGCGACGGTGACGTCGCCGTCCATCAGTTCGGCTTCGTCGAACTGGGTGATCTTTGCGGTGGTGCCCTTGTCGGCCTTGTCGATCCGCAGCGCCTTGAACGTTCCCACGCCTCACTCCCGCGTTGTTGTCCTCAGGCGGGCTGGGCCACTCCCCGCTCCACCGGCTTCTCGACGATCGGCAGGTTGATCAGCGCCGAGGCGACGCCGAAGAAGATCGAAAGGTACCAGACCGGATTGTAGGAACCGGTCGCCTCGAACACGATGCCGCCGAGATAGACGCCGAGAAAACCGCCAACCTGATGGCTGAAAAATGCGAAGCCGTAAAGCGTCGCGAACCAGCGGGTGCCGAACATCAGTGCAACCAGCGCGCTGGTCGGCGGCACGGTGGACAGCCAGGTGATGCCGGTGATGATGCCGAAGACGACGGCGGTCGTCGGCGTGATCGGGAACGAGATGAACGCCAGGATCGACAGCGCGCGGATGAAATAGATCGCCGACAGGATGAAACGCATCGGCACGTACTTCGCGACCCAGCCGACGCCGAGCGAGCCGACGATGTTGAACAGGCCGATCACCGCGATCACCCAGCCGCCGACATGGGCGTCGAGCCCGCGGTCGACGAGATAGGCCGGCAGGTGCGCGGTGACGAAGGCGAGCTGGAAGCCGCAGGTGAAGAAGCCGAGCACCAGCAGCACGTAGGAGCGGTGGCCGAACGCTTCCGACAGCGCGTGCTTGAAGGATTGCTGCTGCGCCGGCGTGGCCACCGGCCGCTGAGCCGCTCTCCGCCTTCGGCGTCGCCAGCGCCAGCGACAGCGGCACCACCAGCAGCATCAGCACCGCGAAGATCGTCAGCGTCGGTCTGCCAGCCGAAATTGTCGAGCAGCGCGACGCCGAACGGCGCGAACAGGAACTGGCCGAACGAGCCTGCGGCGGTGCCGGCGCCGAGCGCCACGGCGCGCCAGTTCTGCGGCACGATCTTGGCGAAGGCGGAGACGACGAGATTGAACGAACAGCCTGCGAGGCCGAAGCCGATCAGCACGCCGACGGTGGCGTTCAAGCGCCAGCGGCGTGTCCGAGTAGCGCATCAGCGCGAGGCCGGCGCGTACATCAGGCCGCCGACGGCGATCACGCGCACGGTGCCGAAGCGGTCGGCGATCGCGCCGGCGAACGGCTGGCCGATGCCCCACAACAGATTCTGGAAGGCGAAGGCGAACGCGAAGACGTCGCGGCCCCAGGCGAACTCCTTGCTCATCGGCTGCATGAAGAAGCCGAAGGTGGAGCGCGGCCCGAAGGTCAGCATCGCGATCAGGCAGCCGCACAGCACGACGACGAGCGGCGTCCGCCAGCTCGGGCGGCGAGGACGGCTGGCGACATTTTCCAGAGCAGGCATTTCGAGGACCTCGCGCGAACCGACAAGGCGCGCAATATGGAGTCTGCGGATTACACAGACTAGTGTACTTTCTGTACCACCCGATCACTTTTGCTGCATGACAGCAACCGCAATGCAGCGATGCAAATCGGACAAGGCAGATGCCGCGTTTTTCGTGAGCCGGCCTCTGGCGAGGCGCTCATTGTCGTGTTATATTCGTTTTGCTCGATATGAGAATAAGTAAGCAGATCGGGTGAACCTGAGCAGCCAGCTTGGCGTTCTGGGAAAGTCCGGGGAAAGACGCAAAGTTTCGGAAGATGGGAATGCCGGCCCGTTTGGCCGGATTTATCAGGACCTAGATATGCTCATGTTGAGCATTATTGAAGGTCCCGGGTTCTGGAAGCGAAGGAAGGATCGCGCTATGCCGATCGCTGGAATTTTCGGTCCGGAAGACCTCTCGCACACCGCGCTGACGCGGCCGCGCCCGCTGTCGCGCGCGCCCTCGCGCACGCTGCCGATGCCGCCGGTCGCCTGGACGCCCGAGATCGAGCGCGAGACCGCGCACCTCTACGAGCGCGTCAAGGCGGTGATCCCGCCGGTCGAGTGGCCGACGATGGCGCCCTACGTGAAGGCGATCAACGACCTGAAGAAGGAGCGCAACGCGGTCATCCTGGCGCACAACTATCAGACGCCGGAGATCTTCAACTGCGTCGCCGACATCGTCGGCGATTTGCTGCAGCTTGCGCGCGAGGCGACCAAGGTCGATGCCGACGTGATCGTCCAGTGCGGCGTGCACTTCATGGCCGAGACCTCGAAGATCCTCTCGCCGGAGAAGACCGTGCTGATCCCGGATTCGCGCGCGGGCTGCTCGCTCGCCTCGTCGATCACCGGCGAAGACGTGCGGCTGCTGCGCGAGAAATTCCCGGGCGTGCCGGTGGTGGCCTACGTCAACACGTCCGCCGACGTGAAGGCGGAGGTCGACATCTGCTGCACCTCGTCGAACGCGGTGCAGGTGGTCGAAAGCCTCAACACCGACACGGTCATCTTCGTGCCGGACCAGTATCTGGCGAAGTACGTCGCCTCGCAGACCAAGGTGAAGATCATCGCCTGGAAGGGCGCGTGCGAGGTGCACGAGCGCTTCACCGGCGACGAGCTGAAGATGTATCGCGACGCCGATCCGTCGGTGCAGATCATCGCGCATCCGGAATGCCCGCCCGACGTGATCGCGGAAGCGGACTTCACCGGCTCGACCGCGCACATGATCAACTGGGTGCGCGACAAGCGGCCGAAGCGCGTCGTCATGGTCACCGAATGCTCGATGGCCGACAACGTGCAGGCGGAATTGCCGGATGTCGAGTTCGTGCGGCCCTGCAACCTCTGCCCGCACATGAAGCGCATCACGCTGCCGAAGATCCTCGACAGCCTCGTCAACATGCGTGAGGAGGTCCTGGTCGACCCGCTGATCGCCGCAAAGGCGCGGCGCTCGGTCGAGCGGATGATCCACCTGAAGAGCTGAGCTGCACTCCGTCATTCCGGGCTGCGCCGAAGGCGCAGACCCGGACATCCAGAGGTTGGTTGACACAGCGACATCGACATTCCGGGTTCGCGCTTCGCGACGCCCGGAATGACGAAGAAAGTCGTCACCGGGAAGCTGCGACATGGCCGACTTTGTTGCAACAGACATCGACGACGTCGTCATCGTCGGCGGCGGGCTTGCCGGGCTGTTCTGCGCGCTGAAGCTGGCGCCGCGGCCGGTCACCGTCATCTCGGCCGCACCGCTCGGTGAAGGCGCCTCCAGCGCCTGGGCGCAGGGCGGCATCGCCGCGGCCGTCGGCGAAGGCGACACCGCCGAAGCGCATGCGGCCGACACCATCGCGGTCGGCGCCGGCCTCGTCGACAAGGATGTCGCGCTCGGCCTCGCCCGCGAGGCGCCCGCGCGCATCCACGACCTGTTGAGCTACGGCGTGCCGTTCGACCGCGACCTCGCAGGCAGGCTCGCGGTCGCGCAGGAAGCCGCGCATTCGGCGCGGCGCATCGTGCACGTGCGCGGCGACATGGCCGGCAAGGCGATCATCGCCGCGCTGATCGAGGCGGTGCGCAAGACGCCGTCGATCCGCGTGATCGAAGGCTACGTCGCCGAAGCGCTGCTCACCGAGAACAATGCCGTCACCGGCCTGCAGCTGCGCAAGGCCGACGACGTCGCGGCGCGGCCGGTAGACGATTGCGGCGCGCGCGGTGGTGCTCGCCACCGGCGGCATCGGCCATCTCTATGCGGTGACCACCAATCCGAAGGAAGCCAGCGGGCTTGGTCTTGCCATCGCCGCCCGCGCCGGCGCCATCATCGGCGATCCGGAGTTCGTCCAGTTCCATCCGACCGCGATCATGGTCGGCCGCGACCCTGCGCCGCTCGCCACCGAAGCGCTGCGCGGCGAAGGCGCGACGCTGATCAACGCCAAGGGCGAGCGCTTCATGCTGGCGAAACATCCGCTCGCCGAGCTCGCGCCGCGCGACATCGTCGCCCGCGGCGTGTTCGCCGAGATCGCCGCCGGCCGCGGCGCGTTCCTCGATGCGACCAAGGCGCTTGGCGACAAGTTCGCCGAACATTTCCCGACCGTCTATGCAAGCTGCATCGCCGGCGGCATCGATCCCGCGCGCCAGCCGATCCCGATCGCGCCGGCGGTGCACTACCACATGGGCGGCATCGCGGTGGACGCGCGCGGCCGCACGTCGATCGACGGGCTGTGGGCCGGCGGCGAAGTCTCCTGCACCGGCGCGCATGGCGCCAACCGCCTCGCCTCGAATTCGCTGCTCGAAGCCGTGGTCTATGCGGCGCGCATCGCCGAGGATATCGACGGCCGCGCCTTCCGGCGCAGCGCCTGCCGCCGGCCGATGTGCCGCGCAACTGCGCCATGCCGCCGTCGGCGGAAGCGAGCCTGCGCGGCCTGATGACCTCGCATGTCGGCGTGATCCGCGACGGCGACGACCTCGCCGACGCCGTGCGCACGCTGGCGATGATGGAGCAGTCGGTCGGCAACATCGCGCTGCGCAACATGGCGACCACGGCGCTGATCGTCGCGACGGCCGCCTGGTCGCGCCGCGAAAGCCGCGGCGGCCACTATCGCTCGGACTATCCGGCGGAAGGCGCGCAGGCCAAGCGCACGATGACGACCCTGAACGAAGCGCGCGCGGTCGCAGCCTCGATCGCGCAAGGCACGTCGCCGCGCGTCCGCGCCACGGCCTGAACGCGCCATGGTCACACCCGCCTCCCTCCTGCATCCCGAAGCGTTCCTGTCGCCGATGGCGGTGGAAAGCGCCGTGCGCCAGGCGCTGGACGAAGATCTCGGCCGCGCCGGCGACATCACCTCCATCGCGACCATCCCGGAAGCGACGCAAACCCGCGCCACGCTGGTCGCGCGGCAGGCCGGCGTGATCGCAGGACTGCCGCTCGCGGTCGAAACTTTCCGGCAGCTGTCTCCCGACGTCCGCATCGAGACCAATGCCCGCGACGGCCTCAAGGTCGCACAAGGGCATGCACGTGCTGACGATCGCGGGTCCTGCGCGCGCCGTGCTGTCCGGCGAGCGCACCGCGCTGAATTTCGTCGGCCGGCTGTCGGGCGTGGCGACGCTGACGGCGGCCTATGTTCGGCAGGCCGCGGGCACGAAGATGCGCATCTGCTGCACGCGCAAGACCACGCCGGGGCTGCGCGCGCTGGAGAAATATGCCGTGCGCTGCGGCGGCGGCTTCAACCACCGCTTCGGCCTCGACGACGCGATCCTGATCAAGGACAACCACATCGCGGTCGCCGGCGGCGTGCGCGCGGTGCTGGAGCGGGCGCGCGGACATGCGGGTCATCTGGTGAAGATCGAGATCGAGGTCGACACGCTCGATCAGCTGCGCGAGGTGCTCGACACGAAACTCGCCGACGTCGTGCTGCTCGACAACATGGACATCCCGACCCTGAAGCAGGCGGTGGCGATGGCCGCCGGCCGCGTCGTGCTGGAAGTCTCGGGCGGCGTCACCGAAAGCTCGATCGCCGCGATCGCTGCGACCGGCGTCGACTATGCGTCCTCCGGCGCGCTGACGCACTCGGCGCCGAATTTCGACGTGGCGCTGGATATCGGAACCTGAAGGCGGATGCCGGCGTACCGAGTCTCCGCCTGCGCGGGGACGACCGCGATGTCCTCGAGCTTCGCCGCGATCTCCGCCGTCTCTTCCGCGGTGCCCCAGCTCGGCACTTCGCTGCCGTCGCCCCAGTGGCGCGGGCGATAGAACACGTGCAGGCCGGTCTTGTAAGTTCTTCTTCATCTCGCGCACCCAGTACGGCCGCACGTAGGTCGCGTGATAGTGCGTCGAGCGATTGACCTCCGGCAGCCAGAGCCGGCCGTCGAGCATCTCCTTGGCGATCTTCTTCGCGCGGTCCCACTGCTCCGGCTCGGTCACCACGTCGCGCACGCCGTCGCAGGCGAAGGTGAACTGGCAGGCGAGATAGCGATGCGAGTTCTGGTAGACGACGCCGCACACGGTCGCCGGGTAGTAGCCCGAGAAGGCGCGGTTCACGACCACCTGCGCCACCGCGATCTGGCCGCGCACCGGCTCGCCGCGCGCTTCGAAGTACACGGCTTCGGCGAGGCACTTCGACGCCTTGGCATAGGCCTTCGCATCGAGGCCGAGCCGCTCGGCCGGGCTCTGCGGCCGCTGCGGCTGCGCCGTCACCTCGCCCTTCGGCGCAACGGTCGAGCCTTCGCTCGGCTGCCCGGAAGCGCCGCGGACTGCTTCAGGTCGGTATCGACGTCGCCCGGCAGCACCAGCCGCGGCTCTTCGCCCGGCTGCCAGCGCTCGAGCGAGCCGCCGAGATTGCCGAACGACGAGTGGCCGAAGTAGAGATGCGAGGTCTGGACCGAGAACGTGATCCTTCGGCGGCAGCGCATCGCGCTCGGCGTCGTCGCGCTCGATGCGCGCATCGGAGCCGATGCCCTTCGACGCATGATACTGCGGCAGCGGCGCGGACTTCAGCGCAGCCTCGAGTTCCGGATCGAGCGGAGCGGCCGCGCTCGCCGTCTCCTGCCTTGACGTTCAGGTCCTCGGTCGGCTCGTTCGCCGGCGTGACGGGATTGGCGGCAGCCTCATCCTCCGGCAGCGCCGGCGCGATCGCAGGCTCCGCGTCCGCGGCTGACGGCAGCCGGTCGCCCTTCGATGACAGCCTGTCGCCCTTCGCGCTGCGATCGACGGTCGGGAACTCATGCGGCTGCGGCGGGCGAATGACCTGTCCGAGCGGATTGCGCGCGATGGAACCGGTGACGTCGCCGGCGTCGCCGCGCAGGCTCGCGAGCTGGACGCCGGGCGCGCGCGGTATCGACGAGCCGATCGGGCGGGGAAAGGCTGAAGGTCGCGGCGTGGATGGTTCCGAACGTCGAAGCGACAGCATGCTTCTGCCAGCGCTCGTGACACCGGGCTGGCGCGCAAGCAGCGCCGCGATGTCCTGATAGCCGATCTCGGTCGGAAGCAGAGCCGAAGACCGTGACTGCGAAGCCGAAGGACGCCCACCTGGCGCCCTTCGGCCCGTTCTGCAAAACAGACATCGATACGCCTACGCAACGCTTACGCTACTCGCACACAACCGAATGCGCATTTGCGCGCAATTCGATCGAATGCGTTAGTATCGGATTAGAGTTGCGAGGCAGTTAATCGCCGATGCGCGCGGAGCACACGCAAGAGTCTTCGCGCAATTGCGCCAGTCACTTCGGAAATGCTGGTAAACCGCGCGCAAAACAAGTTGGTAAACATCCGGTCAACGAAAAGCGGCACTGCATGCGGTCATGCGCGCGTTTCAATTTGGACAGAGCGTCATTCGCTCGAATTCGGGCGCTCGCCGATCGAGGAATGCGTCAGCATCGCTCGCGATGGCTGAGTCGCACCGGGATGACGACAGACTTACGCCTGGCTCGCCGCCGTCTTGCCGAGCGCGGCCTGCGCTGCGGCGAGACGTGCGATCGGAACCCGATACGGCGAGCACGACACGTAGTCGAGGCCGATCTCGTGACAGAACGCGACCGACGACGGATCGCCGCCGTGTTCGCCGCAGATGCCGACCTTCAAGCCCGGGCGCGTCTTGCGTCCGCGCGCGACGCCGATCTTCACCAGTTCGCCGACGCCTTCGCGATCGAGCGTGATGAACGGATCGACCTCGAGGATGCCGCGCGAAATGTAGGTGCCGAGGAACCCGCCGGCGTCGTCGCGGCTGATGCCGTAGGTGGTCTGCGTCAGGTCGTTGGTGCCGAACGAGAAGAACTCCGCGGTCTTGGCGATCTCGCCGGCCATCAGCGCCGCGCGCGGCAGTTCGATCATGGTGCCGACTTCGTAAGTCACCTTGCCGCCCTGATCCTTCATCACGGCTGACGCGGTCGCATCGATCCGCGCCTTGATCATGTCGAACTCGGCCTTGGTCGCGACCAGCGGCACCATCACCTCCGGCGCCACCTGCTTGCCGGTGCGCTTGTTGACGACGATCGCCGCCTCGAAGATCGCGCGCGCCTGCATCTCGGCGATCTCCGGGTAGGCGATCGCGAGCCGGCAGCCGCGGAAGCCGAGCATCGGATTGAACTCGGAGAGATCGCGCGCGCGGTCGGCAAGCTTGCGCGGATCGGCCTGCATGGCGCGCGCGACTTCCTCGATCTCGGCCTGGGTGTGCGGCAGGAACTCGTGCAGCGGCGGATCGAGCAGGCGGATCGTCACCGGCAGCCCCTGCATGATCTCGAACAGCTCGACGAAATCGGCGCGCTGCATCGGCAGCAGCTTTGCCAGCGCCGCGCGGCGCTTCTGCTCGTCGTCGGCGAGGATCATCTCGCGCACGGTGCGGATGCGCGTCTCCTCGAAGAACATGTGCTCGGTGCGGCACAGGCCGATGCCTTCGCCGCCGAACTTGATGGCGACGCGCGCGTCCTCCGGCGTGTCGGCGTTGGCGCGCACCTTCAGCTTGCGCACCTGGTCGGCCCAGCCCATCAGCGTGTCGAACTCGGCAGCAAGCTCCGGCTCCAGCATCGGCATGCGGCCGGCCAGCACCTGGCCGAGCGCGCCGTCGATGGTGATGATGTCGCCGGCCTTGAACGAGCGGCCGCCGGCGGTCATCAGCCCGCGGCCGTAGTCGATGCGGATCGTGCCGGCGCCGGACACGCACGGCTTGCCCATGCCGCGCGCGACCACGGCGGCGTGCGAGGTCATGCCGCCGCGCGCGGTGAGAATGCCTTCGGCCGCGTGCATGCCGTGGATGTCTTCCGGCGACGTCTCGATGCGCACCAGAATGACCTTGCGGCCGTCGGCCTGCAGCTTCGCCGCCTCGTCGGACGAGAACACGATCTCGCCCGAGGCCGCGCCCGGCGACGCGGGCAGGCCGGTGGCGATCACGTCGCGCTTCGCGGCCGGATCGATGGTCGGATGCAGCAACTGGTCGAGCGAAGCGGGATCGACGCGCGCGATGGCGTCCTTGCGCGAGATCAGGCCTTCATTGGCGAGCTCGACCGCGATGCGCAGCGCGGCCTTCGCCGTGCGCTTGCCGCTGCGCGTCTGCAGCATCCACAGCTTGCCCTGCTCGACCGTGAACTCGAGGTCCTGCATGTCGCGGTAGTGCTTTTCGAGCAGCGTGTAGATGCGCGTCAGCTCCTTGAACGCATCCGGCATCGCCGCTTCCATCGACGGCTTGTCGGAGCCGGACTCCTGGCGCGCGGCTTCGGTGATCTCCTGCGGCGTGCGGATGCCGGCGACGACGTCCTCGCCCTGCGCGTTGATCAGGAATTCGCCGTACAGCTGCTTCTCGCCGGTGGACGGGATTGCGCGTGAAGGCGACGCCGGTCGCCGACGTCTCGCCCATGTTGCCGAACACCATCGCCTGCACGTTGACGGCGGTGCCCCAGGATTCCGGAATGTTGTGCAGCGTGCGATAGGTCACCGCGCGCGCATTCATCCACGAGCCGAACACCGCGCCGATCGCGCCCCACAGCTGGGCGTGCGGATCCTGCGGAAATTCCTCGCCGGTCTCCTTGCGCACGGCGTCCTTGTACTTGCCGACGATCGCCACCCAGTCCTCGGCTTCGAGGTCGGTGTCGAGCGTGTAGCCCTTCGAGTCCTTGTAGGTGTCGAGGATCTCCTCGAAATGATGATGCTCGAAGCCGATCACCACGTCCGAATACATGGTGATGAAGCGGCGGTAGCTGTCATAGGCGAAGCGCTTGTCGCCGGAGAGCTCTGCCAGCGCCTCCACCGTCGCGTCGTTGAGGCCGAGGTTGAGCACGGTATCCATCATGCCGGGCATCGAGGCGCGCGCGCCGGAACGCACCGACACCAGCAGCGGATTGCCCGCGTCGCCGAACGTCTTGCCGGTCAGCTTGCCGACATAGCTCCAGCGCCTTCTCGACCTGCGCCTTCAGTTCGTTCGGATAGGTCTTGTTGTTGTCGTAGAAATAATTGCAGACCGACGTCGGGATGGTGAAGCCCGGCGGCACCGGCAGGCCGAGATTGGCCATCTCGGCGAGGTTCGCGCCCTTGCCGCCGAGCAGATCGCGCATCGCGCTTTTGCCCTCGGCGCGGCCGTCGCCGAAGGTGAACACCCACTTGCCCGCGGTGACCTGCGGTCGCGCTGCAGGCTTCTTGGCCGGCGCCGGCTTCGCTTTCGCGATCGCCTTCACCGCGGTCTTCGGCAGCGGCTTCCGCGCGGCAGGCGCCTTTTTGGCGGGAGCCTTTCGCAGAAGCTTGCTGGCAGGCTTTGACAGCGGGGCTTGACGGGAAACGGATTTCGACGAGGCTTTGGCCATGATGTCCGTGACGGGTTGCAGTGTCGGGAACAGGCGGCTGCCGCTTACACCACGCTTTCATGCTGCAGTGCAAGCGCCGCGAGCCGCCTTTCACCGCAACATTGAGGCGACCTGACGGAAGCCGGCGCCTACTTCAGGATGCCGAGACCGAGGATGCCGACGACGATCAGGTACAGCGCGACGATGTAGTTCAACAGCCGCGGCATGATGAGGATGAGCACGCCGGCGACGAGCGCGACGATGGGCTGAAGATTGGCGATGCTGATGGTCACGGACTGTCTCCATTCGTTCGTATCGATTCGTAACGCGTCGCGCAATGCGATTCGAATCGCGATGCAAGTTATCAGCGGAACCGGCATTTTAGACGGTTCCACGCGCGCGAATGTTCCGCATGTGCAAAATTTTTCAGCGCGGAACACGCATCGCATTCCGGAACGATGCCGCGTGCGATGCATTAACCGGCGTCTATGTCGTGCGCGAGACGGGTGGGCTGAGGTTCCGCGCTTGTTCAGCATCAAGTGTCAAGGAGAGCATCATGCGCAATCACATTTTTGCCGCAGCTCTGATCGCGGGTACGGCGTTCGCGCTTCCAGCATCGGCGCAATACACGGTCGGCACCACCGGACCAGTGGTCGGCGTCATCGCCGAGGACAGCGTTCCGACGTTCCGCCGCTACGTGGTGGAAGAACGCCTGCCGTCCTTCGCGATTCCCGGATCGCGTTGTGATCGGCGGCACGCTGCCTGAAGCCGGCGTCGTCTATTACGACGTGCCCGAGCGATTTCGGCGCGACGACCTATCGTTACACGATCGTGAACGACCGCACCGTGCTGGTCGACCCGCGCTCGCGACGGATCATGCAGGTGATCGACTAGCTTTCACGCGCCGCAGGGCGCGGAACGATCATCTGGTGTGAGTACGGGTATCCCCTCCCCGTGCAAGCCTGGATGACAGGGCCCCGCGCCGGCACTGCCGCGCGGGGCTTCTTTTTCGTCAGGCTGTCAGCCCGTGCTCGTCGTCGCGTGCCTGCCAGCGTCTGCGCACCCATTTCTCGAACGGGCCGCCGAAGATCAGCACGATGAAGGCCAGCGCCACGCCGATCGCGACCGTGTCCCACTTCGGCGACCGCGCATGCCGCACCGACGCAGGCCGTCAGCCAGGTGCAGGCGGCCGTCGTCAGTCCGTGAATGCGCAAGCCCGTGGTCGGGCCGCATGATCACCCCGGCGCCGAGAAAGCCGATACCGGTGACGATGCCCTGGATCGCGCGCGACACGTCGCCGTCGCCGCCGATGTGCGCGGCGGCCATCACCGCAAGCGCTGAACCGAGCCCGACGAGACCGAGCGTGCGCACGCCGGTCTGCTTGTCGTGCATGTCGCGATTGAGCCCGAACGCCGCGCCGGCGAGCGTCGCCGCGATCAGCCGAAGCAGCAACCTCGAGCGTGTCCATGCCGCGCTCCGAACGACGAGGACTAATCCTGGATCTTCGAGAAATCCGCGACCGCGCGCGTGGCGGCGCGGATTTCGTTGAGCAGCTTCAGCCGGTTCTCGCGCACGGCCTTGTCGTCGTCGTTGACCTTCACCTTGTCGAAGAACGCATCGACCGCCGGGCGCAGCTTCGCCATCGCGCTCATGGCGGCGGCGAAGTCTTCCTTCGCGACGGCAGCGTTCGCGTCCTTCGTGACCTCGGCGATCGCCTTCGCCAGCGCCTTCTCCTCCGGCAGCTTCAGCAGCGTCGCATCGACCGCGCCGTCGTACGCCTTGCTGTCCTTCTTCTCCTCGATGCGCAGGATGTTCGCCGCGCGCTTGATGCCGGCGAGCAGGTTCTTGCCGTCGTCGGTATCGAGGAATTTGCCCAGCGCCTCGACGCGGCGGACGATCATCAGCAGGTCGTCCTGGCCTTCGAGCGCGAACACCGCATCGACGAGATCGTGCCGCGCGCCCTGCTCGCGGAGCTGAACCTTCAGGCGGTCGGCGAAGAAGGCGAGCAGGTCGGTCGATATCGGCCGACTGATCGCCGACCCTTGAGTACATCTGCTGCGAATTTCGCGATCGGCAGACAAGTGCAGGCGCAGCTGATTGTCCACGACCAGCCGGATCACGCCCAGCGCCGCACGGCGCAGCGCATAAGGATCCTTCGATCCCGTCGGCTTCTCGTCGATCGCCCAGAAGCCGACCAGCGTGTCGATCTTGTCGGCGAGCGCCACGGCGACCGACACCGGATCGGTCGGCACGCGATCGTTCGGGCCCTGCGGCTTGTAGTGCTCCTCGCAGGCGGCGGCGACGCTCGCGTCCTCGCCCTGCGCCAGCGCGTAGTACTTGCCCATCAGGCCCTGCGTTTCCGGAAACTCGCCGACGACTTCGGTCAGCAGGTCCGCCTTGCAGAGTTTCGCCGCGCGCTTCACCTTCTCCACGTCGGCGCCGACCAGCGGCGCGATCTCCGCCGCCAGCCGCTCGATGCGCGCGATGCGCTCGGCCTGCGTGCCGAGCTTCTCGTGGAACACGATCTGCTCGAACTTCGGCAGCCGGTCTTCCAGCTTCGTCTTCAGGTCGGTCTCGTAGAAGAATTTCGCATCCGACAGCCGCGCGCGGATCACGCGCTCGTTGCCGGCGACGATGGTCTTGCCGCCGTCGGTCGCCTCGATGTTGGCGATCGAGGATGAATTTGTTGCGCGAGCTTGCCGGTCTTCGGGTCGCGCACCACGAAGCATTTCTGGTTGTTGCGGATGGTGGCGCGGATCACTTCGTCCGGGATGCTCGAGGAAGCTCGCGTCGAACGAGCCCATCAGCACCACCGGCCATTCGACGAGGCCTGCGACCTCGTCGAGCAGCGCCTGGTCCTCGACCAGTTCGAACCCTTGCGCGAAGGCGAGCGACTTTGCGTCGGCCAGGATCATGTCCTTGCGCCGCGCGGGATCGAGCACGACCTTCGCGGCCTCGAGCTTCGACACATAGTCGTCGAAGCGGCGCACGCTGAACGCGTCCGGCGCCATGAAGCGGTGGCCGCGCGTGCGTCTGTCCGGTGGCGATGCCGTCGATCTCGAAGCGCACGATCTCCGGATCCTCGGTCTCCGGGCCGAAGGTCGCGACGATCGAATGCAGCGGCCGCACCCACGACAGCGAGCCGGATTTCACCGAGCGCGCGCCCCAGCGCATCGACTTCGGCCACGGGAAGGTGCGGATGATCACCGGCAGCGCCTCGGCGATCACGTCGATCGCGGCGCGGCCGGGCTTCTCGATCAGCGCCACGTAGAACTCGCCCTTCTTCGGGTCCTTCTCGATCTTCGCTTCGCTGAGCGACGACAGGCCTGCGCCCTTCAGAAAGCCCTGAATGGCGGCGTCCGGCGCGCCGACGCGCGGGCCCTTGCGCTCGTCCTTCAGGTCGGGCTGGCGCGCGGGAATGCCGTGCACGGTCAGCGCCAGGCGGCGCGGCGTGACGAACGCCTTCGCGCCCTCATAGACGAGGCCTTCGGCGACCAGCTTCTCGGTGACGAGACGGCGCA
Source organism: uncultured Alphaproteobacteria bacterium (assembly GCA_963843435.1). Classification (GTDB taxonomy): domain Bacteria; phylum Pseudomonadota; class Alphaproteobacteria; order Rhizobiales; family Xanthobacteraceae; genus P52-10. Next base: position 210,486 of record CAWJKJ010000022.1, on the reverse strand, counting down.
GATCGTCCGCCGCCTTCGCCTGCATGCGCGCGGGGATTTCTTCGGAGAACAGTTCGAGCAGAAGATCGGGCATCGCGTGCTTATTCCGCCCTTCCGGCTTCGGTGTGTATCCAGGCTTCGCCGCACGCCTTCGCCAGCTCGCGCACGCGCAGGATGTAGCTCTGCCGCTCGGTCACGGAAATCACGCCGCGCGCGTCGAGCAGGTTGAACACATGGCTCGCCTTGATGCACTGGTCGTAGGCCGGCAGCGCAAGCTGATGCTCCTTGCGGTTGCCGTCCTCGCGCCAGCCGGCGTCGAGATATTTCCGGCACGCGCCTTCCGCCATCTTGAACTGCTCGAACAGCATCGCCGTGTCGGCCACCTCGAAATTGTGCCGCGAATATTCCTGCTCGGCCTGCAGGAACACGTCGCCGTAGGTCACCTTCTCGGCGCCCTCGCGGCCGTTGAAGTTGAGATCGTAGACGCGGTCGACGCCCTGCACATACATCGCCAGCCGCTCGAGCCCGTAGGTGAGCTCGCCCGCGACCGGCGCGCATTCGACGCCTGCGACCTGCTGGAAGTAGGTGAACTGCGACACCTCCATGCCGTCGCACCAGCACTCCCAGCCGAGCCCCCACGCGCCGAGCGTCGGGCTCTCCCAGTCGTCCTCGACGAAGCGGATGTCGTGCACGGCGGAATCGATACCGATGGCGGCGAGCGAGCCGAGATAGAGCTCCTGCAGGTTCGGCGGCGACGGCTTGAGGATCACCTGGAACTGGTAGTAGTGCTGCAGCCGGTTGGGGTTCTCGCCGTAGCGGCCGTCCTTCGGCCGGCGCGAGGGCTGCACATAGGCGGCCTTCCACGGTTTCGGCCCAAGCGCGCGCAAGGTCGTCGCCGGGTGAAACGTGCCCGCGCCCATCTCCATGTCGTAGGGCTGCAGGATGACGCAGCCCTGGTCGGCCCAGAACCGCTGCAGGGCGAGGATGAAGCCCTGGAACGACTTTTCCGGGCGCATATGGGGCGGCAGCGAGTCCATTGGGGAGATTCTGCGGTTTGGTTAAGCGCGCGGAAACTATCGGCGGCTTCCCCCCGGCGCAAGCGCAAGCGGAGACGGAAACCATAGGCCGGTTGTGGCGTCTTTACGCGGGGTCCTGCTCGAACCGGCGGTTTCTGCGGCCCGACTTCCTTATCAGGAGAAGTCGACGAAAATGACGTGCTTTGTCGGGCCATTGGTGCTGGTTCTGGCCGCGCTCGCCGGCAGCCCCTGGCTCGTTGGCGCACCGTGCCTTGCGCCGCCGGCGGCTGCATTTCGTTAAAATGCAACGTATTCGGTTGCGCACCCGCTAACCCCTGCGGCGGGATTGGCACAGAAACCGGCCAATTGTTAGCAATTGGAACGCTACCACTGCCCTCGCGCGAAAGCGTCAAGACCGGAGAAACCGGCGGAAACCTCTCAACCCGCGACCTTCAAGGACTGAGAGATAACGGGGGCGAAAATGTTCATTATCGAATGCGCCGCTGCGGCGCTGATTGCGATTGCGCTTGGCGTCATGATCGACGAGGACACCCGCGACATGCGCATCCGCCTGTCGCGCTGGGACGATATGCGATCGATGTGATGAACCGGTCACTCCGGACGGTAAGCGCCCGTCACCGGATCGCGGCGAAGCTTTGGGATCCGCTCGGTCGACATGGTCTCGGCCATGCGGGCGAGGCGCGCTTCCTCGAGCTCGCGGTTGATGCGTCGCGCTTCCTTGACCGCCCAGCGAAGCAAGGCGGCGCCTCCCAGCACTCCCACTCCCCACGCGATCAGCGGCGGCATGACCCAGGTCCCTTCTCCGGCGGTGCCGGCTTCGAACCCCGTCAGATTCGCCGGCAATTGTGGCGAAACTGCTCCCGACCAGGTGCGACGTTCGAGTAACGCCTTCGCGGCCGATGACAGCCCTAGAACCCGTAGCGCGCCCAGATCGCGCGCGTCTCCAGCGCCGAAATCAGCTCGTCCGGCATCGACGACGGTAAATTCAGCAGCGCCTGCGTCTCCATTCCGGCCGAGCGGCGGCCGAACAGGCCGGACAGAAGTCCGCTTGCCGGCGCGATCACCGGCATCTTCACCTTCTCGCCGAAGCGCGCGCGCAGCACGGTGCGCAGATCGCCGATGGCGTCGCTGAGCCCGAGGTCGATCGATTTCTGCCCGGTCCAGTAGGCGCCGGAGAACAGCTCGTCCTCGTCGCCCTTGATCTTCGCGCCGCGGCTCTTCTTGACGAGATCGATGAACATCACATGGATCTCGTGCTGGATCGCCTTCAGCCGCGCGACGTCGTCGGGATTCTCGGGCAGGAACGGATCGAGCATCGCCTTGTTCTTGCCCGACGTGTAGAGGCGGCGCTCGACGCCGATCTTTTCGATCAGGCCCTGAAAGCCGAACGAGCCGCCGACCACGCCGATGGAGCCGACGATCGACGACGGATCGCAGAAGATCTCATCGCCGGCGCAGGCGATCATGTAGCCGCCGGACGCCGCGACGTCCTCGACGAACATCAGCACCGGAAGCTTCTTCTCGGTCGCAAGCTGGCGGATGCGGTTGTGGATCTGGTGCGACTGCACCGGCGATCCGCCCGGCGAATTGACGACGATCGCCACCGCCTTCGCGCCGCGCACGCCGAACGCGCGCTCGAGAATCCGCGCAACGCTCGCAAGCGTCATGCCCTGCCGCAGCGGCGTCACTGCGCCGATCACGCCGGACAGTCGCACCACCGGCACGATCGGCGCGTCGCCGCGAAAGCGCGGCGGCAGCCATTGCCTCAGGCTGCGCAGCGTCGCGCTCAGGCCTGCTTCGCGCACGTCAGTTGTCGGCTCGGTCATGCTCGGTCCACTTGATTGTTCATGATCCGAAAACCGGTCCCATTTCGGGATCATGCGTCAACACAATAGTAACCATTCCCCGCGTATCTGGAACGGGTCCTGCACTCCAGCGTTTTCTGGATGCGATGGCGCAGTCCTGAAGTTGGAAATGCAATGAAGATCTATCTCTTGATGCTGCTGATCGGGGCACTCCTGACCGCCGTACACTTCACTGCTCCTTCGGACAGCCAGCGCAAACCCGCGCAGCAATAGGCTCGAACGGTTCTAATTCGCGGCCAGCCGCAGAGTTTCCTCGCCTCTCAGCACCGCCTCCGCCTGCGGCGTCGGCTTGCCGTCTGTCGTGTTGAGCACGAAGCCCGGCAGCATGCGTCAGCGGCGCGAACGATCCCTTCTCCGCCTTGACCAGCACGCGAATGGCGGCAGCATCCGATTTCGGATGCACCGGCAGAATAGCAATACCGCCGAAACCGCGGCCCAATGCCGCAAGAACGTCGCCAACGCCGTCCGCGCGCCAGATCAGCGTCAGCGTGCCGCCGGGCTTGAGCAGCCTGCGCGCGGCGTGAATCCAGGCATCGAGCGTCGACGCAGGCGCCTCATGCGCCGTGCGGCGACCGGCATCCGGTGAGGGCTGATGCCGGGCCGCATCGTTGAACGGCGGATTCATCAGCACGCGATCGGCGCTGTCCGGCGCAAGGCCCGCCGCGGCTGAAGGCCTCCGCCTTCGCCGTGACATCGAGCGCGACGACGCGGCATTCGATGCCGTTCAGTGCTGCGTTCTCTCGCGCCAGCGCGACCAGACGCTTCGTCGATCTCGACGAGCGTCAGATCGATGCGCCCGACGCGACGTCGCCAGCGCGAGCCCGGCGGCGCCGACGCCGGCGCCGAATTCGACCACGCGCTCGCCCGGCGCTGCGTCAGTCGGCCGCAGCCAGCAGCATCGCGTCGTGGCCGGCGCGATGACCCTTGCGCGGCTGGCGCAGCCGCAGCCGCCCGCCGAGAAATGCATCCTCGGTGATGTCGCCCCGACCGTTCATTCCGGACGCAATTCGTGGCCAAGGCCCGCGTCCGTCACCACCTGCCGCGCGGCCGACGCATCGTCGTCATCGACCATGATCCGCCGCGGCAGGATGCCGATCGAGCCCTCGATCACGCTCATGTTCTGGTCGAGCACGTGGTAGCGGATGCCGGCACCGTCCAGCAGCGCGCCGACGGCCGACACCAGCACGGGATCGTTGGCACGGATCAATTCACGCACGGCTGCACTCCGAAAATGGCCGCTCACGGCCCAAATGCCGAGGCCCTGGATGAGCGCCGCACGGCCTTTGGGCCGAAAAGAACTGTGTTCTGAAATAGCTGGTCGGACGACAATTGTCAGCGGCGGGCTTTCCCGCCTTGCCGCCCGGCCCGGCAGTTTCTATGTTTGCAATGCAGAATACACGGAGACCCGCGTGGCCGTCATCGTTCCCTTCGAAAGCCGTTCCGACGCCTCGATCGACCAGCTGGTGGCGCTGGTCGCAGCCGACATGGAGCGCGTCAACGCGACCATCCTGTCGCGCACCGGCTCCGAAGTGACGATGATCCCGGAGGTCGCCAACCACCTGATTTCGTCGGGCGGCAAGCGCCTGCGGCCGATGCTGACGCTGGCGATGGCGCAGCTTTCGGGCTACGCGGGCGACGGCCACATCAAGCTCGCCGCCTCGGTCGAGTTCATGCACACCGCGACGCTGCTGCACGACGACGTGGTCGACGAGAGCGAGATGCGGCGCGGCAAGCTGTCGGCGCGCATGCTCTGGGGCAACGAGGCGAGCGTGCTGGTCGGCGACTTCCTGCTCGGCCAGGCCTTTCGCATGATGGTCGAGGTCGGCTCGCTGCGCGCGCTGGACATCCTGTCGGCCGCAGCCGCAACGATCGCCGAAGGCGAGGTGATGCAGCTCGCGGCGGCGAAGAACACCGCCACCACCGAGGACGAATATCTGGCGGTGATCCGCGGCAAGACCGCGGAGCTGTTTGCAGCGGCCTGCGAGGTCGGTCCGGTGCTCGCCGACCGGCCGAAGCCCGAGCAGGCCGCGTGCCGCTCGGTCGGCATGAATCTCGGCATCGCCTTCCAGCTCGTCGACGATGCGCTCGACTACGGCGGCAAGGCCGCCAAGCTCGGCAAGAACGTCGGCGACGATTTCCGCGAGGGCAAGATCACGCTGCCGGTGGTGCTGGCGTTCCGCCGCGGCAACGACGCCGACCGCGCGTTCTGGATCCGCACCCTCGAACAGGGCGAGATCGGCGACGGCGATCTCGATCAGGCCATCGGCCTGATGACCAAGCATCGCACGCTCGAGGATACGATCAGCCGCGCGCAGCACTACGGCGCGATGGCCGTCGATGCGCTGGCGCTGTTTCCGTCCTCGCCGATGAAGTCGGCGCTGGAGGAGGTGGTGGCGTTTTGTCTGGCGCGATCGCATTGAAGGCGTACAGCTTCAGCTCGCGCTCGCCTCGACCCACCATTTCGGATGCTCTGATTTCAGCGCGGCTGCGGCGCTTGCGGCCGATGCGTCGCTGTCGAACAGGCCGAAGCAGGTCGCGCCCGAGCCCGACATGCGCGACAGCGTGCAGCCCTTCGCATCGCGCAAGCAGCGACAGCACCTCGGCGATGACCGGCTGGATCTTCACCGCGACCGGCTCGAGATCGTTGCGGCCGCTGCGGATCGCGGCGAGCCACGCGGCCGGCCGCTGCAGAGGCCTGAGGCCACGCCACGGTCGCTGCGCCGCCCGGCGGCGTGAACGTATCGCCGGCCTTCAGGCCGATCGCCGCGAACACGTCCTTGGTCGGCACCGGCACGCCGGGATTGATCAGCACGCACGGCAGCCGCGGCAGCGGCATCGGCGTCACCTTCTCGCCGGCGCCGCGCATCATGCAGCCCGACGACAGCAGGCACACCGGCACGTCGGCGCCCGCGGCCTGCGCCGCGGCGATCACGCGCGGATCGTCGCTGGCAAGGCCGTTGGCGCCCGCGAGCAGCCGCAGCGTCGCCGCCGCGTCGGCCGAGCCGCCACCGATGCCAGCGGCGGCCGGCAGATGCTTGTCGAGCACGAAGGCGCCGGATGTGAGCTGCGGCACACGCTCGCCCAAGCAGCCGCGCAGCCTTGGCGACGAGGTTGTCGGAGAGATCGCCGCAGTCGGCGGCGCGCGGTCCGGTGACGGAGCAGCGAGAAGTCACGCGGCCGGCGAGAATGTCAGGCCGTCCGCGCAGTCGGCGAACGCGACCAGGCTCTCAAGATCGTGATAGCCGTCGCCACGACGGCCCAGCACATGCAGCGTCAGGTTGACCTTCGCGCGGGCGCGTTCGTTCAGCACAGCCATGCTGATTAAGTATCAGCCGGGGAGCTGCGAGTTCAACCGCCCTTGTCGTCTTTCTTGACGTCGTTGGAGGCCGCGGTCGGCTCCTTGTCGTCCGGCAGGCCGTCCTTGATCTTGGCCTCGATCTTCGGCAGTTCCTCCGGCTCCGGCTTCAGGTCGCGCGCATGCGCCCACTGGAATTTCGCTTCCAGCTTGCGGCCGACCTTCCAGTAGGCGTCGCCGAGATGATCGTTGATGGTCGGATCTTCCGGCCTGAGGTCGATCGCGCGTTCGAGATGCTTGGTCGCTTCCTCGAAGTTGCCGATGCGATAGTAGGCCCAGCCGAGCGAGTCGACGATGTAGCCGTCGTCCGGCCGCTGCTCGACGGCGCGGCGGATCATCTTCATGCCGTCGTCGAGATTGATGCCCTGATCGATCCACGAATAGCCGAGATAGTTCAGCACATGCGGCTGCTCGGGCTTCAATTCGAGCGCCTTCTTCAGGTCGGCCTCGGACTTCGGCCACTGCTTGGAGCGCTCGTAGCAGATGCCGCGGAAGTAGTAGAACACCCAGCTCTGCTCGTTGATCACCGGCAGCGAGTCGATGCCGAGCGTGTAGGTCTCGCCGCATTCGGCGAACTTCTTCTTGCCGCGCTCGATGTTGCCGAGCGCCATGATCGACTCGATGTCCTTCGGATTCTCTTCCGTCAGACCCTTCAGGATCTTGATGCCGTCCTCGCTGCGCTCCACCGTATCCAGATTGGTCGCGAGCTGGATCTGCGCGTTGCGCTTCAGCGGCGAGTTCGCCGGCACGCGCTCGTAGGCCTTGATCGCGAGCTGCGGACGCTTGACCGTCTCGTAGAGGTCGCCGAGCGAGAGCAGCCCCAGCGCGTGCGTCGGCTCGAGATAGAGGGCGAGCTGCAGGTAGACCAGCGCCAGATCTTCCGCGCCGCGCCGCGTGAGCGAGGCGCCGATGCCATAGAGCGCTTCGGCGGCGCCCGCCTGCGGCGAATTGATGAGCGGCGGAAGCTTCTTGCCGGCCTTGGTGTCGCGAATGCCCTCGAGCACCAGCGGATGACGGGCGAGCTTCTTGTCGAACGCCTCGTAGACGGCGGCGGCAGCTTCAGGCTTGTCGTTGCGCGACAGCCAGCGGCCATAGGAATCCACCACCCGCAGCGCGGAATCGTCGAGCTTGTAGGCGCGCTCGAGCCGCTGGCCCGCTTCCTTCGGGCTTGTTGGCGAGATCGTACATCAGCCCGACGTGCAGATCCTTGAAGATCGGATACCACTCGGGCCCGGCGAGCTTGTCGATATTGGCCGCGGCGACCTTCACGTCGCCCGCGCCCATCACCGCCCAGCCGGACAGCAGCGCGGCGACGAGATCGGTGATCGGCCCGCGCACCGACTGATTGATGTTCTGCTGGGCGGCCGCGTATTGCTTCTGCTTCAGCGCGCGCACGCCGACCACGAGCCGCGCGATGCGGTTGGCCTTGTCGGTCTGCAGGATCTTCTCGGCGAGCTTGACCGCCTCGTCGATGTCGCCGTCGGCGAGCGTCGAGATGAAAGCGCGGTCGAGCAGCTCGGTGTTCTTCGGGTCCTCGCGCAGCGCCGAGCGATAGAACGAGGCGGCGGCGCCGGCGTCGCGCTCGACGCTGGCATGGCGGGCGGCGAGATAGTTGCCGGCGATCGTCGGACCCTTCCGGCGGTCGATCGGCGTGAATTCGACGACGCCGGAGCGGATGGATTCGAGCTTCTTCTCGGACTTCTGCTGCGCAAATGCCGTGGCCGGCAGGCTCAGTCCAATGGCCAGCGAAGCGCACAGGGCGCGCGCGGCAGGAAAGAAATGACATACGATTCGCCTTAGGTTGCAGGGTTGCAGTGGCTGCCAGCGGTGCAGCAAATTCGCCAAAAACAGTCCAAATGCCCCGGTTCGAGGGCGACAATGGCCTTTTCGCCGCCCGCTCGCAAGGATTGACGCGCCCGGCATCCTCTTATATCACCTGAGGCCGATTTTGTGTGGCGGCATCGTGGCCGGAACGCCGCACCCCACGCAATCGTGCACGGCGTGGATTACCTCACATTGCCTGATAATTCGGCCCGCCGCCGCCCTCGGGCGGAACCCAGGTGATGTTGCCGTTCGGGTCCTTGATGTCGCAGGTTTTGCAGTGGACGCAGTTCTGGGCGTTGATCACGAACTTCGGACCGCCGCCCTCCTCCACCCACTCGTAGACGCCGGCCGGGCAATACCGGTTGGACGGGCCGGCAAACACCTCGAGCTCGGAGCGCTTCTGCAGGTCGAGGTCGGCAACCTTGAGGTGGATCGGCTGATCTTCCTCGTGATTGGTGTTGGACAGGAAGACCGACGAGAGGCGATCGAAGGTGGTCTTGCCGTCGAACTTCGGCGCGGCGATCGGCTTCGAGCTCTTCGCCTCGACCAGCGTCTCGCGGTCGTGCTTGCCGTGGCCGAGCGTGCCGAACAGCGAGAAGCCGAACAGCGAGTTCATCCACATGTCGAAGCCGCCGAGACCGACGCCGATGACGGTGCCGAACTTCGACCACAGCGGCTTGACGTTGCGGACCTTGAACAGGTCCTTGCCGACCGCGCGAGTCGCGCCAGCCGTTCTCGTACTCGACCAGTTCGTCGTTGGCGCGGCCGGCGGCCAGCGCCGCGGCGACGCATTCGGCGCCCTGCATGCCGGTGCCCATCGCGTTGTGCACGCCCTTGATGCGCGGCACGTTGACGAAGCCGCCGGCGCAGCCGATCAGCGCGCCGCCCTTGAAGGTCAGCCGCGGCACCGACTGATAGCCGCCCTCGGTGATCGCGCGCGAGCCGTAGGCGAGACGCTTGGCGCCCTCGAACAGCGGCGCGACCTTCGGATGCGTCTTGAAGCGCTGGAATTCCTCGAACGGCGACAGATACGGATCGGTGTAGTTCAGATGCACGACGAAGCCGACCGCGATCAGGTCGTCGTCGTAGTGATAGAGGAACGAGCCGCCGCCGGTGGACAGGCCGAGCGGCCAGCCGAACGAGTGCTGGATCAGGCCCTTCTTGTGCTTGGCCGGATCGATCTGCCAGACCTCTTTCAAGCCGATGCCGAACTTCGGCGGCTCGCTGTTGGCGTCGAGACCGAACTTCCTGATCAGCTGCTTGGTCAGGCTGCCGCGCGCGCCTTCGGCAAACAGCGTGTACTTGCCGAGCAGCTCCATGCCGCGGGTGTAGCTGTCCTTGTGCTCGCCGTTGCGGCCGATGCCCATGTCGCCGGTGGCGATGCCGCGCACCTCGCCGTTCTCGCCGTAGATGACCTCGGCCGCGGCGAAGCCCGGATAGATCTCGACGCCGAGCGCCTCGGCCTTGGTCGCGAGCCAGCGGCAGACCATGCCGAGCGAGCCGATGTAGCAGTGATGATTGTGCATCAGCGGCGGCATGATGAAGTTCGGCAGGCGGATCGCGCTGCCCGCCGTCATCCAGTAGAAGTGGTCGTCCTTGACCTGGGTCTTCAGCGGACAGTCCGCGTCCTCGCGCCAGTCCGGAATCAGCTTGTCGAGCGACACCGGATCGATCACCGCGCCGGAGAGGATGTGCGCGCCGACCTCGGAACCCTTCTCGACGATCACGATCGTGAGGTCCGGGTTGATCTGCTTCAGGCGGATGGCGGCGGCGAGACCGGAGGGACCCGCGCCGACGATCACCACGTCGAATTCCATGGATTCCCGGGGCGGCAACTCGTCGGTGCTCATCGTTTCCTCGAACGGTTCTAGACTGCCCCCGTTCTTGACGATTTTTGCTTCAATCACAACCACGGAAATGAGGGGCGGCCATTCCGCGCTGCGGCAACGTTCCGCTTGGCAAAATCACGGATGAACGCGGCGCGGCGTGCCGGACGCAACAGCCAGGCCATCAGCGCGAGCGCGAGGAGCGCGCCGACGATTTCCGCGGCGATGAAGCCGGGCAAGTCCACCGGGCGGATGCCTGAGAACGTGTTGGTGAGCGAGCGCGCGATGGCGACGGCGGGATTGGCGAACGACGTCGAGGCGGTGAACCAGTAGGCCGCGGTGATGTAGAGCCCGACCAGCCACGGCACCGACGCGTTGGCAAAGCGGATGCCGCCGAGAATGGTGGCGACCAGGCCGAACGCGGCGACCGCTTCCGAGAACCACTGCGCGCCGCCGGTGCGCACCTTGATCGAGGCGTCGATCAGCGGCAGGCCGAACATGGCGTGCGCCACCATCGCCCCGGCAATGCCGCCGGCGATCTGCAGCAGCATGTAGAGCAGCGCATCGCGCGGGCTCAGGTCGCCCTTCAGCGCAAATACCAGCGAGACCGCGGGGTTGAAATGCGCGCCCGAGATCGGTCCGAGCACCGTGATGAGCACCACCAGGATCGCGCCGGTCGGCAACGTGTTGCCGAGCAGCGCCAGCGCTACGTCCTTGGTCAGGCCTTCGGCCATGATGCCGGAGCCGACCACGGTCGCGACCAGCAAGCCGGTCCCGAGCGCTTCGCAGCGAGCCGTCGGGACAGATCGAATGTCTGCATCAGCCGGCCTTGTCCTGCTGCGAGGTCGAGCCATCCATGCGGCCGATGTCGCGCAGTCTTGGCGCGAGCACCAGCTGGTCGATGCTGTGCAGCGGCAGGCTGGCGAAGGCGGAGATGCGGCTCTTCAAATGGCGGAACGCCTCGTTGAAGGCCGCTTCCTTCTCGATGTCGGTGCCTTCGACAGCCGCCGGATCCTCGATCCCCCAATGCGCGGTCATCGGCTTGCCCGGCCAGATCGGACACGCTTCGCCCGCCGCGTTGTCGCAGACGGTGAAGACGAAATCCATCTTCGGTGCGTCCGGCTTGGCGAACTCGGCCCAGCTCTTCGAGCGCATGCCCTGCGTCGGATAGTTCAGCCGCTCGAGCACTTTCAGCGCGAACGGATTGATGGTGCCCTTCGGCTGGCTGCCGGCGGAGAAAGCGCGGAAGCGGCCGGCGCCTTCCTTCGCGAGGATCGATTCCGCAAGGATCGACCGCGCGGTATTTCCGGTGCAGAGAAACAGCACGTTGTAGACGCGCTCAGGCATCGGCTTCCTCCTTCGTCAGCGCTGGACCACAGCAGGCGTTTGCAATCTCCAATCCGCAGATTTCCGGACGGCCGTCGCAGCAGTCGTTCACCAGAAAGCGGACCAGCGCGCCGAGCGCGCCAAAATCGGCGGCGTAGATGATCGAGCGCGCCACGCGGCGCTGGGCGATCAGGCCCGCGCGCTCCAGCTCCTTCAGATGAAACGACAGGTTCGACGGCGAGACATCCATCGCCGCAGCGATGGCGCCGGCGGCGAGGCCGTCAGGCCCGGACCGGACCAGGTGCCGCAGCACGCGCAGGCGGGTTTCCTGCGACAGCGCAGCGAAGGTCGAGAGAGCCTGGCTCTCATCCATATTTCAATATTCCTTGAATACTTGAATTATTGAAACTCGGAAATAGCGCGAAATTCCCGACCGCGCCAGCGGGATTTTCCACTGGCGCCGCCTTGCTGCGCCGGAGGGCCGGTCGCATAACCCGGGGCATGACGCCCGAGCGCATGCCGAGCCCGCAGGAACTCCTGGCCTTCTATGTGGAGGCCGGGGTCGACTGCGCGATCGGCGAGGAGCCGGTCAATCGCCTCGCGGACGAAGCGCCGGCGCCGAAGGGAAGTGGCCGCGGAGCCGCGCGCCGAGCGGACCCTGCCGCCGCCACCGGCCGCCGCGCGCCCGGCTCCTGCCCCGGCCGTCGCACCGCCGCCGGAAGCGGCGATGATGTCCGCCCGCGACGCCGCGCGCTCTGCGCAGTCGCTGGATGAACTGCGCGAGCTGCTGCAGAACTTCGACGGCTGCGCGCTGAAATTCACCGCCTCGCGGCTGGTGTTCGCCGACGGCAACCCGCAAGCGCGGCTGATGTTCGTCGGCGAAGCGCCGGGGCGTGACGAGGATATCGCCGGCCTGCCGTTCGTCGGCCGCTCCGGCCAGCTGCTCGACCGCATGATCGGCGCGATCGGGCTTCGAGCGCACGGACGTCTACATCGCCAACATCATTCCCTGGCGGCCGCCGGGCAACCGCACGCCGACGCCGCAGGAGACGCAGATCTGCCTGCCGTTCATCCGCCGCCAGATCGAGCTGGTGAACCCGGACGTGCTGGTCTGCCTCGGCAATCCATCGAGCCAGGGCATCCTCGAGACGAAGGAAGGCATCATGCGCACGCGCGGCCGCTGGCGCGACTACGACACCGGCACGCGCGCCGATCAAGGCGATGCCGACATTCCACCCGGCGTACCTGCTGCGCTCGCCGGTCTACAAGAAGCTCGCCTGGCAGGATTTCCGCGCGATCAAGGCGGCGTTGGCGGGCTGATTGGCGTCCTCGCCGGTAGGCGAAGCGCGAGCCACAGCCGTCATTGCGAGCGGAGCGAAGCAATCCAGCGCGCGCGACAGCGCGCCACAAAAAAGCGCCTGAGCTTGCACGCTACTGCCGCGCTTTTTGATTTGCGCGCTTGCGCGCGCAGCTGGATTGCTTCGCTTCGCTCGCAATGACGAGCGTATTCAATTGTCAAACAGCCCGACGCATCAGACATACGTCATCGCCCCCGTTCTTCGTCCGGCCTGGGGCTGCCGGTCTTCTTCTCTGCACTCCCTTGGAAAGAGGGCGTGCGGAACACAGGGCGAAAGGCCGCGCCCGCGGCACCCGTATGCTTGTCGCATCCGGGCAATCCGTATGCCGACGCGTCGGCACACGGCGATGGTCCAGCCCATCGCTGGACTGAACCGGACCACAGACGAAGCCTTCGCCTGCGTTCCGCACGCGCCGGATTAACGGCTTGCCGAATTCCAGCGGGAGCCATAGCTCCGGCTCCACTTGACTGAAATCCACGGGGAACTCGCCGGATTGCTGGACCGCTTGGGCCGTCCGCCCTCGGCACCGGTCGTCATCCCTTCCGCCGCCGGCTCCTCAACGGCGACCGAGTCGGGCCGGCACCGCGACGGACCCGTCGCATCCCGCCCCGAGGCGCTGACGATTAGCGCACTCGCTCTCCCATCGGGGCGGGACGGGTGAAGAATAATCCGAAATCTGATTTCGGAAAAAGAGAAATATAAAAGCCTGTTCAAAGCCTGTTGAAGGTTTGGGTAAGGCACGGACAGGCTTGGCGTTTTTTCTCTCGTCATTGCGAGCGCAGCGAAGCAATCCAGTCTGAGGTTGCGGTGGCTACTGACGGTTTTTGGTTTGGCGCGCTGACGCCGCGCTGCAGTCGCGATTGCTTCGCTGCGCTCGCAATGACGCTACAGCCGCGCCTTTTGGCCGAGGGCTTGCTCGTAGACCTTGATCACCGAGGTCGAGTTGTCCGGGCCGAAGCCGAGGCCGCGGGCCATGCGCATCAGGTTCAGCACCTGCGGGGCGACCATGCCGGGGACGCCGTGCTCGGTGGCGAGATCGACGGCGAGGCCGAGGTCCTTGTAGGCGAGATCGAGCGCGAAGCTCGGCTCGAACTTGCCCTGCAGGGCGCGCGCCGTGACGCCGCGGAACGCCTGGCTGTTGCCGGAGCCGTTGGAGATCACCTCGACGATCTTGCTGAGATCGACGCCGGACATCTTCGCCATCATCATGCCTTCGGCGGCGACGGCCGAATTGCACAGCGCCAGCATGTTGTTGATCAGCTTCGCCACCGAGCGCCGAGCCGTGCGGGCCGGTGTGCACGACCAGCGCGCCGATCGACGACAGCAGCGGACGCTGCTTGTCGACCACCGCTTCGTCGCCGCCGGCGATGATGGTCAGCGTGCCGTCGGTCGCCTTGATGACGCCGCCGGTGACCGGCGCCTCGATCAGCGAAATGCTCTTCGTCGACAGCAGTTCGCCGAGCCGCTTCATCACCCCGGGCGAATTGGTCGACAGGTCGATCACCACCGTGCCGGGCTTCGCGTTCTCGGCGACGCCGCCGGGGCCGGCGATCACCGCCTCCACATGCTTCGGCGTCGGCAGCGACAGCATCACGACCTCGCTGCCTGCTGCGACGTCGGCGACGCTGGCGCCGCGCTTGGCGCCGGCCTTGATGCACGCCTCCATCGCCGCCGGATTGAGGTCGAACACCGTGACCTCGTGGTTGGTCTTGCTGACGATGTTGCGCGACATCGGCCCGCCCATGGCGCCGACGCCGATGAATCCGATTTTCACGACGCGCTCTCCCTGTTCTGTTGTTGGTTCTGAGCTGTCTATTGATTGGGCTGCGGCTGTGCGCGGCGCACGCCGCCGGCGGTGATGCCGCCGTCGATGACGAGCTCCGCGCCGGTGACGTAGCGCGACGCGTCGGAGGCGAGGAACAGCACGCCGTTGGCGATGTCCTGCGCTTCGCCGGCAAAGCCCAGCGGCACGCCGAGTCTTGGCGAGCTCGTCCGGGCGCATCGGCGCGTTGTGGCCCATGCCGGTCGCCTCGCGCGGGATCTTGCCCCAGATCGGCGTGTCGATGATGCCCGGATGCACCGAGTTGACGCGAATGCCGTCATTGGCGCCGGCGCACTCCATGGCGATGGATTTCGCGAACAGCCGCACGCCGCCCTTGGTCGCGCAGTAGCCGGCCAGCGTCGGCGAGCCGCGCAGGCCCGCCACCGACGACATCATGACGATCGAGCCGCCGCCGGAGCGGCGCATCGCCGGGATGCAGTGCTTCACCGACAGGAACACGCCGTCGAGGTTGATCGCCGTCTGCCGCCGCCAGTCGGCAAGCGTCATCTCGACGATGGTCGGCGCGCCGACGCCGATGCCGGCATTCGACACCAGCACGTCGAGGCGCTTGAAGCGCTTCTCGATCTCGGCGACGATCTCGATCCAGCGGTCTCTCGTCGGTCACGTCCTGGCGCAGATAGATCGCCTCGCCGCCCGCACCGGTGATGGCCTTGACGACCTCGGCGCCGCCGCGATCGTCGATATCGGTGACGACCACCTTCGCGCCCTCGCGCGCCAGCGTCGTCGCGCATGCCGCGCCGATGCCTGACGCGCCGCCGGTCACCAGCGCGACCTTGCCCTCAACCTGACCCATACGTCTCTCCCGACTGTGTTGTTCCGGCCTTGTAGCGGCCGGCTTTGCGTGTCTTGAATTATTGTTTCGGACTGAGCCTGCGTCTCGACGATGCGCGCCATCAGGCTGGCGCCGACGGGAATGATCGCGTCGTCGAACGTGTATTCCGGATTGTGCACCGGCTTGTCGCAGGCGTGGCCGACCCAGCAATAGGCGCCGGGCACGGCGCGCAGCATGTCGGCGAAATCCTCGCTGCCCATCACCGGCTCGATCGCGGTCGAGAGGTTTTCCTCGCCGACGATCTCGCGCGCGACATCGGCATAGGCTTCGGTCTGCTCGGGATGGTTCTCCAGCACGGTGAAGACGTCGCGATAGTCGACGTCGACCTTCATGTCGTAGGTCGCGGCAATGCCTGCGCCGATCTCCTTCATGCGCCGCTTCACCAGCGCGCGCGCATCGTCGGAGAAGGCGCGCACGGTGCCGGAGATCGTCGCCTCCGCCGGGATCACATTGTAGGCGGAGCCCGCATGGATCTGCGTCACCGAGACCACCAGCGGCGTGCGCGGGTGATTGTTGCGGCTGACGATGGTCTGCAGCGCCTGCGTCAGCGCGGTGACGGCGATGATCGGATCGCGCGCCTCGTTCGGCCGCGCGCCGTGGCTGCCGCGGCCGCGGATGCGGATGTCGAAGAAGTCCGCGCCCGCCATCGCCGGGCCCGGAAACACCGACACGCGTCCCGGCTTCTTGTTCGGCGCGTTGTGCAGGCCGTAGATCTCGTCGCACGGGAAATTCTTGAACAGGCCGTCCTTCAGCATGGCGCGCGCGCCGCCGAGCCCCTCCTCCGCCGGCTGGAACACGAACACGGCCGTGCCGGCAAAGTCGCGCGTTTCGGCGAGATAGCGCGCGGCGCCCAGCAGGATGGTGGTGTGGCCGTCATGGCCGCAGGCGTGCATCTTGCCGGGAATGGTGGACGCGTAAGGCAAGCCGGTCTCTTCGTGGATCGGCAGCGCGTCCATGTCGGCGCGCAGCCCAATGCGGCGATTGCCGTCGTGCTTGCCCTTGAGCTCGCCGACCACGCCGGTGCCGCCGATGCCGCGGTGGACGGTGATGCCCCACTTCTCGAGCAGCTCGGCGACGATGCCGGAGGTGCGAACCTCCTCGAAGCCGATTTCGGGGTGCGCATGGATGTCGCGGCGAATGGCGACGAGTTCGTTCTGATACTGGTTGATCCGCTCGATGACCGGCATTTTTTATCCGCAAGGCTAAGGGCGCAGGAAGTCGGGTCTGCACTCTATGCGGACTGTGCCTTCAGACAAGCCTTGACGGTGCTTAAAGGCAATGCGGGGCGTGCCGGGTCTGTATGCGTTTTGGGCGGCGTGCGAGGCGCCGTAGCCCGCATGAGCGCAGCGACATGCGGACCGCCGCGACCCGGATGTCGCTTCGCTCATCCGGGCTACGGCTCTCGCCGCTCCTACCAGCTCGCCGGCAGGCTCTTCAGGCCGCGCAGCACGAAGGTCGGGCGCCATTCCGGGTTGACGACGTCGTCGATCTTCAGGTTCGGCAGGCGCCGCAGCAGCGTCGAGATGGCGATCTCGGCCTCGATGCGCGCGAGTTGCGCGCCGAGGCAGAAGTGGATGCCGCCGCCGAACGAATGAACGCGGATGTTCTGGCGGGTGATGTCGAGCTTGTCCGGATTGTCGGATAGGCGGCCGGATCGCGGTTGGCCGAGCCGAGCAGGCACATCACCGCGTCGCCCTTCTTGATCTCCTTGCCGCCGACCATCGCCGATGTCTTCCAGCGCGGAGCGGCCGGTGATCTGCACCGACGAGTCGTAGCGCAGGAACTCCTCGATCGCGTTCGGCATCAGCTCCGGCCTGCTCTTCAGCAGCGCGAGCTGATCGGGATTGCGATGCAGCGCCAGCAGGCCGTTGCCGATCAGATTGACCGTCGTCTCGTGGCCCGCGCCGAACAGCAGGATGATGTTGCCGCAGAGCTCCTCGTTGGTCAGCTTGTTGCCGTCCTCCTCCGCCTGCACCAGCTGCGTCGTCAGGTCGTCACCCGGCTGGCGCCGGCGCAATTCGAACAGCCGCTGGAAGTAGAGCAGCGAATTCTGGTGGCCCTGGTTGGCCTCGTCGATCTCCGCGCGCGACAGCGGCACCGGATCGAGCAGCCGTCCGCCGGTGCGCTCGCGCTGGAAGAAGATCTCGCGATCCTCCTCCGGGATGCCGAGCATGTCGCAGATCACGATCACCGGCAGGCGGAAGGCGAAGTCCTCGATCAGGTCCATGCGGCCGTTCTTCTCGACCCGATCGATCGAGTCGTCGACGATCGACTGGATGCGCGGGCGCATGTCCTCGATCCGCCGCGCCGTGAACGCCTTGACGACGAGACCGCGCAGCCGCGTGTGATCCGGCGGGTCCTGCGTCAGCATCCAGTGGCTCATGCTGCGGAACACCGGCTCTTCCATGATGCTCGGACCGTAGCGCGCGACGGTGCGGCCGGTGAAATCCTTGCCGAACCGGCGGTCGCGCAGGATCATGGCAACGTCCGCATTGTGGCTCGCCAGATACGCCTTGAGCGGCGTCATATACATCGGGTCGGTCTCGCGCAGGTGCGCGTAGAACGGATACGGATCGCGGATGAAATCCGGCGACAGCGGATTGAACAACGGCTGGCGCGGCGGTGGTGCGAATGGCTTCGTTCATGAGCGTTCCCGCGGAAGTGTGATTGTTTACGCGGAGTTTACGCGATCCGCAGACGCAGCCGGATACTCGCATTTGCTGCGGTGTGTCCGCCACACAGCTTGCCGAGAGGTCAGGACATCAGTTTGCTCGTACCCGTTGCGTTGGGTTGGAACCGAGTCCAGTATCGGTGCAGCGCAAAACCAGATATCGACGCCTCGGGAGGAAAAAGATGAAGACCGCAACATTCACATTCAGCCTGCTGGCGTCGGCGATCGCGCTTGCCGCCATGTCCGGCCATGCGGCGGCACAAGACGCCGCGCGCCAACGGCGAGACCGTCGGCATCCAGAACTACGCCAGCACCACCGGCAACATGCACGCGATCATCGCCAGGGAGAAAGGCTTCTGCGAGAAGTACAACTTCAAGTGCGAGATCAAGACCATCAACTCGACCTCGCTCGGCCTGCAGGCGCTGGTCGGCAAGACCATCGACTTCACGCAAGGCGGCGCCGATCTCGTCGGCGCGGCGGTGGTCGCCGGCGCGGACGTCGTGATCGTCGGCACCAGCCTGCCGGCCAACGTGCTGTCGATCAGCGTCCGCAACGACGTGACGATGCCGAACCGCGACAAGGGCTATCCGGCGATCATGAACGACTTCAAGGGCAAGAAGATCGGCGTCGCCGCGCGCGGAACCTCGAGCGAGAAGTACTTCAACGCCATGCTGAAGGACGGCGGACCTGAAGCCCGAGGACGTCACCTACGTTGCGGTCGGCGCGCCGAACACGGCCTATACCGCGCTCGCCATCGGCAAGCAGATCGACGCGGTCGATCATGTACCAGCCGCTGCCGCAGCTCTGCTCGTTCAACAAGACCTGCGAAATGGTGATCGACATGACCGTCGGCGAAGGACCGAAGTCGCTCGAGGCGACGATCGGCGCCAACGTCATCTTCGCCGCGCGCCGGGAGATGGTCGAGAGCAATCCGAAGCTGATGGCAGGCGTTCTACGCGGCGATGACCGATGCTGCGACCTGGTTCAGCGACGAGAAGAACTTCGATGAGCTGGTGAAGATCTTCACGCCGATCATCTCGTTCGGCGACATGGCCGGCGCGGACGAGATGCGCAAGAGCTGGATCAAGAGCGTGATCCCGGCCTACAGCAAGGACCTGAAGGTCAAGGTCTCGGCGCTGCAGGAGATCATGGACTTCAGCCTCGAGAACAAGATCATCGACGTGAAGGTCGAGGCCAAGAAGGTGCTGTGGGACAAGGCGCCGCAAACGCCCTGATGCACGCCGAGTGGAAGAGCGACCGAATGAACATGGCCATGCAACCGGCGCCGGCGAAAGCCGGCGCCGGCTACCGTCGCAAAACCTGCGCCAGGCTCGGTGATCTTCGACAAGGTGTCGGTGGTGTTCGAGCACGGCGAACCTCATCGCGGTGTCGGAGTTTTCGCTTAACATCGCGCCGGGCGAGTTCGTCTCGATCGTCGGCCCCTCCGGCTGCGGCAAGACCACGCTGTTGAACTTCGCCGCCGGCCTGCTGCCTTCCGGCGCGGGCCGCGGCACGCTGCTCGTCAACGGCAAGCCGCCGGTCACCGGCACGCACGACCTCGCCTACATGCTCGCGCGCGATGCGCTCGCGCCCTGGCGTACGGCGCTCGGCAATGCCGAACTCGGCACCGAGGTGCGCGGCGTGCCGGCGGACAAGCGCCGCGCCCGCGCGCTCGACCTGCTGGAGAAGGTCGGCCTGAAGGGATTTGAGAACGCCTATCCGAAGGCGCTGTCGCAGGGCATGCGCCAGCGTGTCGCGCTCGCGCGCACATTCTCGCTGGATGCGCCGATCCTGTTGATGGACGAGCCGTTCGGCGCGCTCGACGCGCAGACCAAGCTGCAGCTGGAGGACGTGCTGCTCTCGCTGTGGCAGCGCGAGCAGCGCACGGTCCTGTTCATCACCCATGACCTGTCGGAGGCCGTGTCGATGTCGGACCGCGTCATCGTCATGAGCGCGCGTCCGGGCCGCATCATCGCCGACGTGCCGATCACGCTCGGCCGGCCGCGTTCGGTGCGCGCGCTGCAGAAGGACCGCGCACTATCATGAGCTTTACTCGCAGGTCTGGACCAAGCTCGAAGAAGGATTGAGCCAATGAACGACGAGCGGACGTGGGGTCCGGCGAAGATCTGGGCGGCGCGGCTGGTGTTCCTCGCCGTCTTCTTCGTCCTCTGGGAGAAGGTCGCCGACGCGAAGCTGATCGACCCGATCCTGATCGGCAAGCCGACCGGCATCGCGCAGTATCTCTGGCAGGAGGTCGTCGTCACCCAGAGCCTGCTGAACGATTTCTACTGGTCGATGGCCGGCACCATGCTCGCCTTCGTGATCGGCAGCGTCGTCGGGCATCCTGGTCGGCATGCTGTTCGTCACCAGTCCGACGACGGAAGCCGTGTTCAACCCGATCTTCACCGCGCTGAACGCGATGCCGCGCATCGCGCTGGCGCCGCTGTTCATCATCTGGTTCGGCCTCGGGCTCGGCTCCAAGGTCGCGGTCGGCTTCAGCCTCACCTTCTTCATCGTGCTGACCTCGACGGTGGCGGGCGGGCGCGGCGTCAATCCGGATCACATCACGCTGGCGCGCACGCTCGGCGCGAGCGAGAGCCAGATCTTCCGCAAGTTCGTGCTGCCGAGCGCGGTGCCCGTGATCTTCAACGGCTTGCGGCTCGGGCTGGTGTTCGCCCTGCTCGGCGTGATCGGCTCGGAGATCCTCGCCTCCGAGAACGGGCTCGGCCAGACGCTCTCGGTGCTCGCCGCGAGCTTCAAGACCAACGGCGTGTTCGGCATCATCTTCCTGCTGTCGATGATCGGCGTCGGCATCAGCTGGGGCATGACCTCGCTGGAGAACCGGCTGCTCGGTGGCGGTAGCGCCTCGCTCACCCGCATCATTCGCAGCGGCGCTGCGAACCCGGAATCCCGAGGTGGTCGCACTCAGAGTTCAGACAATCTCGGGATTCCGGGTTCACGCGCTGCGCGCGCCCGGAATGACGCTTCGCGTCACCCCACCGCGAACTTGACCGCGAACAGCACCGCCAGCACCAGCACCGCGGGCTTCGCGTCGGCGAGCTTGCCGGAGACGAGCTTGGCCAGCGCATAGGTGATGAAGCCGAGGCCGATGCCGGTGGCGATCGAATAGGTCAGCGGCATGGTGATCGCAGCGACCACCGCCGGCGCGTATTCGGTGACGTCGTCCCAGTCCATCTCGGCAAGCCCGCGCGCCATCACGCAGGCGACGAACAGCAGCGCCGCCGACGAGGCATAGGCCGGCACCATGCCGGCGAGCGGCGCGAAGAACAGCGCCAGCAGGAAGAACAGCGCCACGAACACCGCGGTCAGTCCGGTGCGGCCGCCGGCCGCGACGCCCGACGCGCTCTCGATGTAGCTCGTCGTGGTCGAGGTGCCGATCGCGGCGCCGAACATCGCGGCAAAGCTGTCGGAGATCAGCGCCTCCTTCATGCGCGGCAGGTTGCCGTCCTTGTCGGTCAGCCCGGCGCGGTGGGTGACGCCGATCAGAGTGCCGGCATTGTCGAACACGTCGATGAACAGGAAGCTGAACACGACGATGATGAAGGTCAGTTCGAAGGTGCGCGAGAAATCGAGCTGCAGCAGCGTCGGCGCGAGCGACGGCGGCATCGAGACGACGCCGCCGAACGTCGCGAGCCCGAACGGCAGGCCGATCAGCGCGACGACGAGGATGCCGATCAGCGTGCCGCCGATGACGTTGCGCGCGTTCAGCGCGACGATCAGCACGAAGCCGAGCAGGCAGAGCAGCGCCGGCAGCGCCGCCTTGCCGGTGAGCGGGCCGAGCGTCACCAGCGTCACCGGATGAGCGACCACGATCTTCGCCTGCTCCAGCGCGATGATGCCGAGGAACAGGCCGACGCCCGCCGAGATCGCGAACTTCAGATTGCGCGGGATGGCGTTGATCACGTACTCGCGGATGCGGAAGACCGAGATCAGGAAGAACAGCACGCCGGAGAGGAACACCGCGGCGAGCGCCTGCTGCCACGTGTATTTGTAGCCGAGCACCACCGTGAAGGCGAAGAAGGCGTTCAGCCCCATGCCGGGCGCGAGCGCGATCGGATAATTGGCGTAGAACGCCATCACCAGCGTGCGACACCGCGGCCGCAAGACAGGTGGCGACGAACACCGCGCCCTTGTCCATGCCGGCTGCGCCGAGGATCGTCGGATTGACGAAGACGATGTAGACCATCGTCAGGAACGTGGTGAGGCCGGCGATGAATTCGGTGCGCACGTTCGTGCCGTGCGCGCTCAAGCCGAACTGACGTTCGAGAAAGCCCGTCTGCTGCTGTCGCCATCCGCTCCCCCTGCCCGCGTCGCCGCAGCAAAGCATAAGGCCGGCGGCACGCGTCCGCGTGCGCGCCAGACGCAGTTTTCCACCGAAGAGCTGGAGAATATTATCGCGCGCGCGGCCTGCCGCGGGCGGACGATGGCCCAGCCGATCCGCAGCAGCGGCTGTCGGCCGGTCAGGTAGCGCTGAAACGAGCGCGGCACCTCGGGCACGAGGCCCGGAAAGCGCCGGGCGATATCGTCCGGCGGCGTGCCCGCGTGTCGGCCGCGCGCCAGACGATCACGCCGCCGGTTTCGTTGAACTTCTCGAACGTTCAGCCACGGCGTCCTGTCGGGCGTTGCATCGAGCAGCAGATGCGGCCGGCGGGGCGCGGCATAGCTGATCAGCGGTCGCAAGCTGCGGATCGCCGGCGACGGCTGCGAGCGGCTGGCCGGTGCGGCGCTGGAAGCTGTCGGCGAAGAACGCACCGATGTCGCGCGCGGGCAGCATGGTCCGCACCTCGGTGCCGAGGATCCAGGGCTGCGCCAGCGTGATGGCAATGACGAACAGCGCCGGCGCCGCGATGATCCAGGCCCAGACCAGGCGAAGGAACCGCTGGCGCCGCAGATAGATCAGGTCGCCTGCAGCGACGACCACGCCGAGCCCCGACATCAGCAGCACCGTGCCGGTGCCTGCGATCAGCGACGGCAGCATCGAGCAGCGCGCCGAGAATGCTGAACAGCGCCGGCGGCAGAATCGCAAAGCAGTAGACGAAGTTCCGCGCCCAGCGGATCGACCGTCGGCCGATAGATCACCGGCGCGCGCTCCGGCTCTCTCGCTGAGCCGGCGCGAATTGACGATGACCAGCAGCACGACGCCGGCCAGCGCAAGCGCCAGACCGCCGAGGATGTCGAGCCAGCGCCAGAGCCCGTCCTCCAGCGATGAGACCGTTCGGCAGCGGCAGCTGCCAGCCGATGCCGGTGCGCATCAGCGAACATCGCGTAAGGCAGCACCAGCACCACGACGACGATCAGCGCGAACAGCGTGTCGAACGACAGTCAGCATGCGGCGGCCGCGCGCGGTCGCCAGCGCGAAGACGCCGAGCATCGCCAGCAGCAGCGGCGCGGCCTGGGTCGTCAGCAGCAAGAGGCCGGCATGGATCGACAGCGCAAACCACGCATTGCGCCGGCCCTCGCCGATGATGCGCCAGCCGGTCAGCAGCGTCAGCGCCCAGATCGGCTGCGCCAGGATATGCGGGCCGAACTCGACCGACGGAAACGCGAAGGCCGTGATGGTGAGCGTCAGCAGCACGGCGAGCGACCGCGTGCTGGGCGCCGACGATGGCGCGGCCGAGGCGGAAGATCGCCCAGAACGAGACGACGAAGCAGACCTGCGACGAGCAGATAGACGCCGAACATGTTGTTGCCGGCGGCCCGGAAGGCGATGTCGGCCAGCCAGAACGCCAGCGGCGGGCCCTGCGACGCTGCCGAGCAGATATTCGCGGCCGTAGGCGAGGTTGAGGGCAACGTCTCCCGGCGGGCTGGAATAGATCAGCGCCGGCAGAATGAACCACAGCGCAGCCTGCGCGAGCACGACCAGCCAGAACACCAGCACCGGCCGCGCACGGATCAGTTCGACGATCAGGGACGTGAAACGCATGCGGTGCCGGACGGCGGAGGGGATTCTGAGTTGTGTGTAAAGCGCGATGCGCCTTCCGGGCAACCGGAGCGCACTCGAGAGAAGCGCCGAAATGAGCTAGTCATTTTTAGCGCGCTGCGCCAGCTGCGAGTGCAGTGCGCCCCCTCTCCCCGCTGCGGGGAGAGGGTTGGGGTGAGGGGGCTGATGCCCGTCCGCGTAGGTCGCACTTGTTGTCGAGGCCGTGCCATGCCCCTCACCCGGATCGCTAAAGCGATCCGACCTCTCCCCGCAATGCGGGGAGAGCGTCCAGCAGCGACGCTCACGCCGACAGCGGCAGTTCGCCTTGCAGCAGCGCCGCGACCGGGGCGAACAGGCGGCGGTGGTGGACGGTGGGGCCGAGGCGGCGCAGGGCCTCGAGATGCTCGGGCACGGCGTAGCCCTTGTGGCTCTCGAAGCCGTAGCCCGGATGATCGAGCGCGAGGCGGCACATCAGCCGGTCGCGCGACACCTTGGCGACGATCGAGGCGGCGGCGATCGACGCCACGATCGCGTCGCCGCCGATCACCGCATCGCAGCCGCAGCGGACGTCGATCTTGTCGCGGCCGTCGACGAACACATGCTCCAGCCGGTCCGGCAGCGCATGCACGGATCTTCGCCAGCGCCCAGAGCGAGGCGCGCAGGATGTTGTCGCGCTCGATGCGCGCGACCGAGGCGACGGTCACGGCGACCTGCGCGGTGGCGCAGATCTTCTCGAACAGCCCTTCGCGCTCGCTCGCGTGTCAGCTTCTTGGAATCGTCGAGACCTCTTGGAATGCGCGTCGGATCGAGCACGACGGCCGCGGCGACCACCGGCCCCGCGAGCGGTCCCCGCCCCGCCTCGTCGCAGCCGGCGACGAGCCGAATGCCCTTCTTCAGGATCGCGCGCTCGCGGCGGAACGACGGACGCGGCGCGGGCGCATCGCGCGTCCCGGCTTCCGTTCTCGTCACCCTTGGCCGGCTTCGGGGTTTCTCGCGCTGCTTGCAGTCGAACTCATCGCGCCGACTGTGGCCGAAACGAGCGAACCGCCGCAACGGCGCTCAGAGCTTATCGCCGCTATCCACGCCGCTCAAACGGCGCTCCCGCTCAGAACAGGTCAGAACAGGCTCAGCTGGCCGCCGCTGTCCTTTGGCCTTGCGAAGTGTTCCGTCGTCAGCTTGACGCGCTTCTTGTTGAGCCCGAGCTTGGTGCAGGCGATCTCGAAGCGGCGGCCGATCATCCAGGCCATCGGCCCGGTTCCCTTCATCCGCACGCCCCATTGCGAGTCGTAGTCCTTGCCGCCGCGCATGTCGCGGATCACCGTGAAGACGTGCCGGTAGCGGTCCGGATAGTTGGCCATCAGCCATTCGCGGAACAGATCGCGCACCTCGAGCGGCAGCCGCAGCAGGATGTAGCTCGCCTCCTGCACGCCGATATGCGCGGCCGAATCGAGGATGCGCTCCAGCTCGGCATCGTTCAGCGCCGGGATGATCGGCGACGACCATCACCTTGGTCGGCACGCCGGCCTGCGCCAGCATCTTCAGCGCTTCCAGCCGCTTGGTCGGCGTCGAGGCGCGCGGCTCCATGGTCCGCGCGAGCTTCGAATCCATCGTCGTCACCGAGATGCCGACCTTCACCAGGTTGCGCTTCGCCATCCGCGACAGGATGTCGAGGTCGCGCACGACCAGCGCCGACTTGGTGACGATGCCGACCGGATGCGACACCCGATCGAGCACCTCGAGAATGCCGCGCATGATCTTCAGATCGCGCTCGATCGGCTGATAGGGATCGGTGTTGGTGCCGATCGCGATCATGCGCGGCTCGTAGCCCGCGTGCGACAGCTCCTTTTCCAGCAGCGCCGGCGCGTCGTGCTTGGCGAACAGCTTCGATTCGAAATCGAGGCCGGGCGACAGGCCGAGATAGGCGTGGGTCGGCCGCGCAAAGCAGTAGACGCAGCCGTGCTCGCAGCCGCGATAGGGATTGATCGAGCGGTCGAAGCCGATGTCGGGCGAGTCGTTGCGGGTGATGACCTTGCGCGCGGTGTCGGCGCTCACCGTGGTCTTGAACGGCGGCAGATCCTCGATGCTCTGCCAGCCGTCGTCGAAGGCGACCCGCGCTTCCGGCCTCGTAGCGGCCGCTGGCATTCGATTGCGCGCCGCGGCCGCGCCGCCGCTCCTTCTCGACGGCAGCCTCGATCGCCGGGAAAGGGCCCCGGCGGCCTCCTCCCGGAACTCGTTCTTCAGCGAGGTGGTGCGGACTTTGCCATGACGAGAACAATACCAGAATATAAGAACATAACAAGAACACAAATAGGACATCCCGCATTTCAACGTATTCAACCGGCGGCGGCAAGCCCGTATTGCACGATCGGCGGCTGGTCGACCGACAACACCTGCCGCTTCTACACTTTTGAGCAGTGCATGACCTTCGTGCAGGGCGTCGGCGGATCGTGCGTGCCGAACCCGCGCGCGACGCAGTATCCGCAGGCTCCGCGGCGCTAGTAACAAGCAGAGCCTCAGAGGACGTATGTCGGTGAAAGCGGAGACCGGCATGCGCATCGCGTCGATCTTTGCAGCATCATCATCGGCGCAGTGTCGCTCGCGCCTGCCGGCGCGTCCGCGCAGGGCGCGCGACTATCCGTTCTGCGCCTATGGCGGCAAGACGTCCGAGGGCCTCGCGTGCGATTTCGCGACGCTCGCGCAATGCCAGGCGGCGACGGCCGGAAGCGGCGGAAGCTGCGTCGCAATCCTCGAACGGCCAGGGCGCGCGTGCAGGACGCAGGCTCCGCCGGCAGGCGCTGAGGGATCACGTCTCTGTGTGCCCGGGTAACGCGCGGCGCGCGGAACGCCTAGCTGAGGCAGCAAATCCAAAGGGGCTTTCTCATGCGCAATCTCATTCTCGGCGCGGCAACGCTTGTTCTCGCCGCCGCAGCCTTCCCTCTCACGGCATCGGCCGAGATCGAATACCCCTACTGCGCCTCGGGGCGCGGGACCGGCGGCTGCTCGTACGCGACGCTCGATCAGTGCCGCGCTACCGTCAGCGGCGCAGGCGGCTACTGCTTCAGCAATCCGCGCTATCAGCCGAACGAAAACGCCTTCGCACGCACCCAGCGCGCGCGGCGCTGACCAGATACCTCAAACCACCATCCAGGGGTCGCCATCATGCGCCATCTCATCATTGCTGCAGCAGCACTCACCTTCGCCGGCTTCGCCTTGCCGTTCGCTGGTCCGGCGTCGGCCGAAATCGAATATCCCTACTGCGCGAGAGGGCGCGACGTCGGCGGCGGCTGCAGCTACGCAACGATCGAGCAGTGCCGCGCATTCGCCAGCGGCACCGGCGCCTACTGCTATGACAACCCCCGCTACACGGCGAACGCCGGCGCGCGGCCGCCATGCGCGCGCCGCTAACCAAGCAGGCGAAATGCCCGTAATCCGGGCTGTTCTCGGCGCCAATCCGGTGCTAACAGTGCGGTCCTTGACGGTTTGATGACGTCACGGACTGCAGATGCTGAGTGTAATCGTACTGACCAACGGGGATGAGCGCGGCGTCGTCGCGACGCTGGCGGCGCTCGTGCCGGGCGCGGCCGCGGGCCTCGTGCGCGACGTGCTGCTGGTCGACCGCGACGGCGGCGCCAACATGGAGCGCGTGGCCGACGTCGCCGGCTGCCATTTCCTGGTCCGCCAGGGCGCCGACGGCGCGCTGCTGAGCGAAGGCGCGAAGGCGGCGCGCTCCAACTGGCTGCTGTTCCTGCGCGCCGGCGCCATCCTCGAAGGCGGCTGGATCGACGAGACCGCGCAATTCATGGAAAGCGCCGCGCTGGCGCCGAAGGCGCGCGCGGCCGTGTTCCGCTATGCGCGCTCGCCGCATGCGGACTTGCGCGTGCGCGATGCGTTCAAGACCGCACGACGCTTCCTGCTCGGCCCGTCCGCCGATCAGGGGCTGCTGATTTCCCGCATGCATTACGACGCGCTCGGCGGTCACCCGGCGGCGTCGGAGCGCGCGGAGACGAAGCTGCTGGCAAAACTGCGCCGCAAGGACCGCATCATCCTGCGCAGCCGGATCGTGGTCGGAAGCTAGTTGACTCAGTCAAGCAATTCATTGATAATGTCAATGAATTGACTGAGGCGACGAAATGGCCGGAAAACAGGTCTCCGAAAAACTCAAGGCGGACGTGGCGGTGCTGCGGCGCTTCAACCGCTTCTATACGCGGCAGGCCGGGCTGATCGAGCCGAAGCACCTGCACACCGACGTCTCGCTGCCCGAGGCGCGCATCCTCTACGAACTGGCGCACCGCGACCGCTCGCAGCCGGCCGAACTGATCCGCGACCTCGGCATCGACGCCGGGCCAGCTCAGCCGGACGCTGCAGGCGCTGCAGCGGCGGCAACTGATCACGCGAAAGACCTCCAGCGCCGACCGGCGGCAGGTCGAAATCGCGCTCACCGCCAAGGGACGCGCGACGTTCGCCGAACTCGACAAGCGCTCGCAGACGGTCGCGACCGAGTCGCTGGCGCAGTTGCCGGCGGATCGGCGCGCCAGCGTCGTCGCCGCGATGGAGACGATCGAGCACGCGCTCGCGCCCGCTGACGCCTCGCGCGCCGCGGTCATGCTGCGCACGCACCGTCCCGGCGACATCGGCTGGATCATCTCGCGCAACGCGGCGCTCTACGCCGAGGAATATGGCTGGACGATCGAGTACGAGGCGCTGGTCGCCGAGATCGCCGGGCAGTTCATCAAGAACTTCGATCCCGCGCGCGAGCGCTGCTGGATCGCGGAAGCCGGCGGCAAGCCCGCCGGCAGCGTCATGCTGGTGAACGGCGGCAACGGCGTCGGCAAGCTGCGCCTGCTGCTGGTCGAGCCGCATGCGCGCGGCCTCGGCGTCGGCAAGGCGCTGGTCACCGAATGCATCCGCTTCGCGCGCGAGACCGGCTACACGTCGATGACGCTGTGGACGCAGAGCATCCTCGTCGCCGCGCGCGGCATCTACAAGCAGGCCGGCTTCC
Organism: uncultured Alphaproteobacteria bacterium; assembly: GCA_963843435.1. Lineage (GTDB taxonomy): Bacteria > Pseudomonadota > Alphaproteobacteria > Rhizobiales > Xanthobacteraceae > P52-10. Next base: position 181,629 of record CAWJKJ010000022.1, on the reverse strand, counting down.
GGCTGGTGGACGAAAAGCCGCATCACAGTTTTGGGCAGGATCTCGTCGGCGAGACCTGGGAGATGGAGCTTTAGGCCGCCGTCATTGCGAGCGGAGCGAAGCAATCCAGCGCGCGCGTAGCGCGCCACGAAATCCGCTGAGCTCGCCGCAACCTCCGCGCTTTCGCTTGCGCGCTAGCGCGCGCGCTGGATCGCCTTCAGCCTCGCTCGCTCGCGATGGCGGCTCGCAGACGCTTGACCTGCTCGCGCCGCCCTTCGATGATCGTCGCATGCCGATCGACTACGAGGCCGAGTACAACAACCGCGCGCGGGTGAAGGAGCATCCGGAAATCCTCGCGCGCCTGGCTGAGGCGGCGAGCGCCTACCGCGCGCTGGCCACGGCCGAAGGGCGCGTCGAGCTCGGCGCCAGCTACGGTGCCGAGTCCGCGCCAGTTCGTCGACATCTTCTTTTCCGAGGCAGGGCCCGATGCGCCGCTGGCGATGTTCATTCATGGCGGCTACTGGCGCTCGCTGCAGCCGCAGATGTTCTCGTCGCTCGCCCGCGGCCTGAACATGCACGGCGTCACCGTGGCGCTTGCGGGCTACGACCTCTGCCCGGAGGTCGGGATCGGCGAGATCGTCGAGCAGATCGAGCGCGCCTGCCTGTTCCTGTGGGATCGCTTTCGCAAGCGCATCCTGGTGTTCGGCCATTCCGCCGGCGGACATCTCGCGGCAGCGATGCTCGCGACCGACTGGCGCACGCGCGGCGCGCCGGAAGATCTCGTGCCGTCGGCGATGGCGATCTCGGGCCTGTTCGATCTCGCGCCGATGATCGCAACGTCGATGAATGCGGACTTCAAGCTCGACGAGGCCGAGGCGCGGCGCGCTGTCGCCGCTCGATTGGCCGCCGCCGGTCGGGCGCGTGTTCGATGCGGTGGTCGGGGGTGCGGAGTTGAGCGAATTCCTGCGCCAGAGCCGCATCATCGTCGATCGCTGGGGCGATGCCGGCGTCGATGACGCGCTACGAGGCGGTGGCGGGCGCGAACCATTTCACGGTGATCGAGCCGCTGGCGGATCCGGAGAGTGAGATGGTGCGGCGGTTGGTGGAGATGGTGCCGCGGAGTTAGCGTCTGAGCTTCCTTGCGAGCGACGCGAGCTCAGCCGCCCCACCCGCGCAACCCGCTCCCCGCACACTGGCGCTTCGCTCGCGGGAGGGAGCGGGCTACGAAGAGCCTACCGCAGCGGTTCGCCGCTGTTGATGTGAAAATGCAGGTGCTTCGAATCCTGGTAGCGGCCGAGGTTGGTCAGGATGCGGGCGGCGCCGTGCTCGGCGGTCACTCTTGCCGAGAGCGTCTTCATCACCTCGACCATCTCCAGGAAGATCGGCATGTCGTCCGCCGACAGCGTGACGAACGAGGAGATGTGCTTCTTCGGGATGACGACGATATGCACCGGCCAGAACGGCCGGGTGTGGTGATAGGCGAGCACGCGATCGCTCTCGTACTCCTTCTGCAGCGGCACGATGCCTTTCAACGCGACATCGCAATAGAAGTCGTCACCGGAATAGTCCGTCACACCGTCGCGCCTTTCGCCTTGCCGCGGCGCAGATGCTCGTCGAGCCGCGGCATGATCTCGACGAAGTTGCACGGTTTTGTCCGGTAATCGAGCTGGGCTGCGAGGATGCCGTCCCAGCCGTCGCGGCAGGCGCCGGGCGATCCGGGCAGGCAGAAGATGTAGGTCGCACCCGCAACGCCCGCGGTCGCCCGGCTCTGGATCGTCGAGGTGCCGATCTTGGCGTGGCTCAGCATGTGGAAGGCGATCGAAAAACCGTCCATCCGCTTCTCGAACAGCGGCTCGAGCGCCTCCGGCGTCACGTCGCGGCCGGTGAAGCCGGTGCCGCCGGTGGTGATCACCACGTCGATGTTGGGATCGGCGATCCAGATCTTCACCTGCGCCTGGATGCGCTCGACGTCGTCGGGCACGATGTTGCGGGTCGCGAGCCTGTGGCCGGCGGCGGTCAGCCGCTCGGCGAGCGTCGCGCCGGACTTGTCGTCGTCCAGCGAACGCGTGTCCGAGACGGTCAGCACCGCGATGTTGAGCGGGACGAACTGTCTTGCCTGATCGGCCATCGGTCAAGGCCCGGGTTACAGCCGCACGCCCGGCGCGAACGTGTTGCAGGCCTGCACCGAACCCTGCTGGTAGCCGATCATGAACCAGCGGCGGCGCTGTTCGGCCGAGCCGTGCGTGAACGAATCCGGCACCACCCGCCCCTGCGCCTTGCGCTGCAAGGTGTCGTCGCCGATCGCGGTCGCCGTCTGCAGCGCCGCGTCGATGTCGCCCTCCTCGAGGAAGTTCGGCCGCTTCTGCTTCTCCTTGTTGACCCAGACGCCGGACAGGCAGTCGGCCTGCAGCTCGACCTGCACCTGCAGCGCGTTGGCCTCGGCGCGGCTGACCTGCTGCTGCTCGCGCTGCACGCGCGACAGAATGCCGAGCACGTTCTGGATGTGATGGCCCGCCTCATGCGCGATGATGTAGGCGGCGGTGAACTGGCACGCCTTGCCCGTGCAGCCGCGGAAGCGCGTCTCGACCTCGCGGAAGAAATTGGTGTCGAGGAAGATCTGCCGGTCCGGCGGACAATAGAACGGACCCATCGCGCTCTGCGCCATGCCGCAGCGCCCGCCATTGGTGGCGTTGCGGAACAGCACCACCTTGCGGGCCGACATACTGCTGGCCGGCCGCCTTGAAGATTTCGCTCCAGCGATCGTCGATCTCGCCGAGCACGCCGGCGATCATGCTGCCCATCTCGTCCTGCGGCGCGCCTCGCTTGGGGCTCGACGACGACGGGCGATCCATCTGCACCGACGGCGCGCCGCCGCCACCCGTGAGGATCTCGGCGCCGCCGATCAGGATGCGGGGATCGATGCCGACGGCCCAGCCGACCAGGCCGAGCACGATGATCGTGCCGATGCCGAGCCCGCCGCCGCCCATCGGGATGCCGAAACCGCCACCGCCGCCGCCACCGCCATCGTCGTCGCGCCGGTCGTCAATGTTGTCGCTGCGACGAAAATCATCGTAGCGCATGGCGGCTCTCCTCTCATTCTCACGCCGCGTCCCGCGGATATCGCCCGCAGTTTCGCGCGGCAACATCTGGAGATTTTCATCGACCAATCAATAGCCCGCTAGGCAAAATTTGCCTAGCGAGAAAGAGCCCGGCAGCGCTTGCCGATAACCGCACGTTTACCTCGCTCCGGCAAGGTGTGCCTAGCTGGTTTTGTTAGTCCCGCGTCGCCGGCTGCGTCTCCTGAGTCAGAGTTTGAGTCATGGGTGTGTCGCGTCGCGGGGCGTCTGCAAGGGCGCCCCGCTTCATTTTGGAGTCCGTAGAGGACACCAGTATCGTCGTCGGCGATTGCGTCGCCGAGATGTCGAAGTTGCAGGCCGGATCCGTCGATCTGGTCTTTGCCGATCCGCCTTACAACCTGCAGCTCAAGGGCGACCTCAAGCGTCCCGACGAGTCGCATGTGGATGCGGTCAACAACGACTGGGACAAGTTCGCCTCGTTTTCCGCCTATGACGACTTTCACCCGCGCCTGGCTGCTGGCCTGCCGCCGCGTGATGAAGCCGTCGGCGACGATCTGGGTGATCGGCTCCTATCACAACATCTTCCGCGTCGGCGCGATCATGCAGGACCTGGGGTTCTGGGTGCTGAACGACATCGTCTGGCGCAAGTCGAACCCGATGCCGAACTTCCGCGGCCGCAGGTTCACCAACGCGCACGAGACCATGATCTGGGCCGCGCGCGACGAGAACGCGAAGGGCTACACCTTCAACTACGAAGCGCTGAAGGCCGCCAACGAAGACGTGCAGGCGCGTTCCGACTGGCTGATCCCGCTGTGCACCGGCGACGAACGTCTTAAAGGCAAGGACGGCAAGAAGGTTCACCCGACGCAGAAGCCGGAAGGCCTGCTCGCGCGCGTGCTGCTCTCCTCATCGAAGCCCGGCGACCTCGTGATCGACCCGTTCAACGGCACCGGCACCACCGGCGCGGTCGCCAAGCGCCTCGGCCGCCGCTACATCGGTTTCGAGCGCGACCAGGCTTATGCCGACGCGGCCCGCGCGCGGATTGCGGCGATCGAGCCGCTGCCGGAAGCGACGCTGGCGCCGTTCATGACCGCGCGCGATGCGCCGCGGGTGGCGTTCTCCGAACTGATCGAGCGCGGCATGATCCAGCCGGGCACGAAACTGGTCGACGCCAAGAAGAAGCACGGCGCACTGGTGCGCGCCGACGGCGCCATCATGCTCGGCGACAAGGTCGGCTCGATCCACCGCATGGGCGCGGTCGCGCAAGGCGCCGAAGCCTGCAACGGCTGGACCTTCTGGCATATCGAGACCAAGAAGGGCCTGACGCTGATCGACGAGCTGCGCGCAAAGATCCGCGCGGAGATGGCGGCAGGGTAGCGAATAGGGAGTAGCGAATAGCGAATAGTGAGAAAGCAGCCATTCTGCTCACTATTCGCTATTCGCCTTTTTTTGCGTTCACGAACTGTTAGCTTGTACCGCCGGCGGCTTTCGCGCATGCAGCATCCGTCCACTGCACGCACGGAGCACCTCATGCTGAAATTCTACTTCAACGGCTCGCCGAACCCGACCAAGGTCGGACTGTTCCTCGAAGAAGCCGGCATTCCCTACGAGGCGATTGCGATCGACGCCCGCGCGGGCGATCAGTTCAAGCCCGAATTCCTGGCGATCAATCCCAACGCCAAGGTGCCGGCGATCGACGATGACGGCGTCGTCGTGTTCGACAGCAACGCGATCCTGCTTTACCTCGCCGAGAAGACCGGAAAATTCCTGCCCGCCAATACGCCGAAGAGCCGCGGCGAGCTGCTGTCATGGCTGATGTTCGTGGCGACCGGCGTCGGTCCGTTCTTCGGCCAGGCAGTTCACTTCAAGCACTTCGCGCCGGAAAAGATCGACTACGCCAACAACCGCTACCAGTTCGAGGCGCGGCGCCATCTTGAAGTCCTCAACGATCGGCTCGCCAAGAGCCGCTACATGCTGGGCGACACCTACACCATCGTCGACATGGCCGTCTGGGGCTGGGCGCGGCTGGTGCCGTTCATCCTCGGCGAAGGCGCGCTCGACAAGTTTGCAAACGTGAAGCGGCTGACCGACGAGATTTCCGCACGACCGGCCGCCGCAAATGCGGTCGCGCTGAAGGACAAGTTCAAGTTCAAGCCGGACATGGACGACGAGGCGCGGCGCAACATGTTCAAGCACCTCGCCGTCAAGGTCGCCTGAGCGTCAGCAAGTTTGCCAGCCCGTGCCCGCCGATTTGGTTCGGGCACGGGTGTCTTCATTCGCGCCAGAAGGGCTTGCTGACCTCTTCGGCGATCTCTGACCAGCATATGCCGATATCGGCCAGCTCGCGCTCGCTCAGCGCTGCGAGCGCGCGGCGATAGCGCACGCGAGCGCGCCAGCGCGACGTCGCTGCACGGACGCTTCTGACGATCCGTGCAATGCCGGACGTCCGCCCGCGACTTTGCCGTGTACTTGCTGCATCGATGTAAATCCGGCTCAAGGTTCACACCGCCTTCGACAGCTTTGATGCAGGAAACGGCCCGAGCACCCGCTCGACCAGCGCAGAGTCGCAGTATTCCTTGATCTCCTTGATCTTGCCGTTCTCGATCCGCCAGACCATGCAGTATTCGTTGTCGTAGCGAATGCCCGGTCTTCGTGATGTTGTCGCCTTTCGATCTCGACCACGACGGTGTCGCCTTCGGCGATGAAGTTGTGCGCAACCGAGCGCGGACGCCCTTCGATCAGCGATCGAAAGTGACCCTGAAGGCCGTTGAGCACCGCGTCCTTGCCCTCGAAAGTGTGCGACCACGAATACTGGCCGGTGACGATCCAGCGTGCGTCGTCGGCGAGATGGTCGACGAATGTCGTGCCGCTGCGGTTGGCGGAGTCCGTATAGATCTGCTGAACGAGTTTCTTGTTTTCGGCTGCGCCCATGATGGCCTCCGTGATCAATCGAAATATTGCTGGTCTTATCGCGCACCGAGGATTATTCTTCCAATCGATAGGTATGCATGATATAAATTCACCGGATGAATTTGTGCCATGAATTTGACCTCGCTCGACCTCAACCTCCTCGTCGCCCTCGATGCGCTGCTGCTCGAGGCCAATGTCAGCCGCGCGGCGTTGCGCATCGGCCTGTCGCAGCCGGCCACAAGCCACGCGCTGCAGCGGCTGCGGACCATGCTCGACGATCCGCTGCTGGTGCGCGTCGGCGCGCGCATGGAGTTGACGCCGCGGGCACAATCGCTGCGGGCGCCGCTGGCGCAGACGCTGGATCAGGTGCGCGAGCTGCTGACCACGCAGAGTTTCGATGCGGCGCGCAGCCAGCGGCGCTTTCGGCTGATGATGCCGGACATCATCGCCGAGCTGTTCCTGCCGCTGCTGGCGACGCGCGTCGGCGAGCAGGCGCCCGGCGTGCGGCTCGAGGTGGTGCCCTGGCGCGCGCCGCCGACCATGAGCAACGAGTTCGCGCGCTCGCTCGACCTGATCATCTCATGCCTCGCCGACGCCTATCCCGGCTTTCACCGGCAACTGCTCTATGAAGACAGCGACGCGCTCGCCGTGCGCAAGGATCACCCGCTCGGCAAGCGGCTGAAGGACGCGGACGTCTTCTTCAAGGCGCGCCACATCGCCGTGGTCGGCCGCGGCGACAGCGAGGACATGATCGATGTGTGGCTGCGCACGAAGAACCTCACCCGGCAGGTGGCGCTGACGGTTCCAGGTTACATCCAGGCGCTGCATGTGGTGTCGCAGACCGACCTCGTGGCGTTCGTGCCGCGCCGGCTGATCGCCGCGCTGTCGGGTTCGCTGTCGCTGATCACGGTCGCGCCGCCGATCGATCCCGGCATCGACAAGCAGTTCATGTTCTATCCGACCCGCGCCCAGGTGGACGCCGGTTCGATCTGGCTGCGCAACCTGGTGCTGGAAACCGGCCGCGGCCTGGACCGGGTGAAGCGCAAGGCGGCTTAGGTCTTCGCAGTTGCCCCCGGCCGCCTCCGCATGCATGACCCGGCCATGCTGTGGGGCTTGTCATGACGGTTCTCATTGCCGGCGGCGGCATCGGCGGGCTGACGCTGGCGCTCAGCCTGCATCAGATCGGCGTGCCGTGCCGCATCTTCGAAAGCGTGAGCGAACTGAAGCCGCTCGGCGTCGGCATCAACGTGCTGCCGCACGCCTGCCGCGAACTGATCGAGCTCGGCCTGATGGACAAGCTCGACGCCTCCGGCGTGCGCACCAAGGAGCTTTCCTACTTCTCGAAACACGGCAAGCCGATCTGGTCGGAGCCGCGCGGGCTCGATGCCGGCTACAAGTGGCCGCAGTTCTCGATCCATCGCGGCACCCTGCAGCAGATCCTGCTCGACACGGTGATCGAACGGCTCGGACGCGACAGCATCCTGACGAGCCATCACCTGTCGCACTTCAAGGAGACCGGATCGGGCGTCCGCGCGAGCTTCCTCGACAAGGCGACGGGCAAGAACGCGGGCATCCATGACGGCGACGTGCTGATCGCCGCCGACGGAATTCACTCCGCCGTGCGCGAAAAGCTTTATCCGGACGAAGGGCCGCCGATCTGGAACGGCCGCATTCTCTGGCGCGGCATCAGCGAGGGCGATGCGTTCCTCTCCGGCCGCACCATGATCATGGCCGGCCATCAGCATGTGAAGTTCGTCTGCTATCCGATCTCGCGCGAGGACAAGCGGCGGCAAGCAGATCAACTGGATCGCCGAACGCACGCTCGATCCGGACTACCAGTGGCGGCGCGAGGATTACAACCGCACGGCAAAGCTGGAAGAGTTCCTGCCCTGGTTCGAAGACTGGCGATTCGACTGGCTCGACGTGCCCGGCCTGATCCGCAGTTGCGAGCACGCCTACGAATATCCGCTGGTCGATCGCGATCCGCTGCCGCGCTGGACCTTCGGTCCGGTGACGCTGATGGGCGACGCGGCGCACCCGATGTATCCGATCGGCTCGAACGGCGCCTCGCAGGCGATTCTCGACGCGCGCACGATCGCGCGCGAATTCCTCGCGCATGGCGTGACGATCGCAGCGCTCGAGGCCTACGAGGCCGAGCGGCGGCCCGCGACCTCCGAGCTGGTGCTGCTCAACCGCGGCAACGGGCCCGAGCAGGTGATGCAGCTGGTGGAAGAGCGCGCGCCCGACGGCTTTGGCGTCGTCACCGACGTGCTGTCGCAGCAGGAATTGGAAGACATCGCCAACAACTACAAGCGCGTCGCAGGCTTTGCGGTCGATGCGCTGAACGCCAAGCCGCCGATCGTGCAGGTGCCGGGGCGACGCGCCGGGTAACGGGATGCCGGCCGCCACGGCGCCGACGTGAACCTTGCGGCCCGGTTGCGACACCAACATCGGCCACATTTCGCCGTCCGCCCGATACCTGGAGACAAGCAAATGCGCGAAGTCTGCGCCCTTGCCGTTGCAATCACGATGCTGGCCGCCGCAGCGCCAGCGCCCGCCATGTCGGCAAATGACAAGGGCGACTGCGAGCAGGTGACGAATCCGGGCCTCAAGGTCGCGGCCTGCACGCGAATTCTCGCCGGCGGCAGCCTGCCGAACGACGCTCAAGCTCGTTCGGCCATCATCATCGCGGCGCTCGGCTACCTGCTGCAGCAGAATTTCGACCGCGCCATCGTCGAGTTCAACGAGGCGCTGCGCGCCGATCCGGCCAACATCCGCTCGCTCAACAGCCGCGGCAACGCCTGGCGCGGCAAGGGCGAGCTCGACAACGCCATCGCCGACTACAACGCGGCGATCAAGCTCGATCCGACCTTTCGCCTTTCCCTACAACGGCCGCGCCAGCGCCTTCGTACAACAAGGGCGAGCTGCGATCGCGCCATCGAGGATTACAGCCAGGTGATCCGGCTCGATCCGACGCTGGCCGCGCCCTACAACAACCGCGCGCTGCGCATTCCGCGACAAGGGCGACTTCGACCGCGCGCTGAACGACGCCGAGGACGCGCTGCGCCGCGACCCGAAGAGCGTGGCGATCTATTCGGTCCGCGGCGAGATCTGGCGGATGAAGGGCGACCTCGATCGCGCGCTCGCCGACCAGAACCAGCGCCGTGCAGATGGACCCGAAAAGCCCGCTGCCGTTCCTGCGCGCGCGGCGACACCTACCGCTACCGCGGCGACCTCGACGCGCGCGCTCGCCGACTACGACTCGGCGCTGCGCGTCACGCCCGACTACATCCCGGCCTTTGTCGGCCGCGGCCTGACGTTCGAGAAAGCAGGGCAACATCGCGCGCGCACGTGCCGAATACGAGAAGGCGCTGAACTCGCAGAGCCAGTATCCGCGGCGACACCGCGGGCGAGGCGCTCGAGACCGCGCGCGCGCGGCTCGCCGCCTTCGATTCCGGCGCGCCGCAGCCGGTGATCCGCGCGGCGCCGACGCGGGTGACATCGGCCACGCTCGATCCCGACCTCGGCCGCTGCCGTTCCGGCCGCGACGGCCGCGGCCGCAACGCAGGGCCGTCGCGTCGCGCTCGTGATCGGCAACGCCGACTACAAGAACGTCACGCCGCTGATGAACCCGCAGCACGACGCCGAGGCATTGGCGGCGTCGCTGCGCGCGACCGGCTTCGAGAGCGTGACGCGTCGTCACCGATGCGACGCGCGAGAAGCTGACCGAGGCGTTGCGCACCTTCGCCAACGAGGCGGAGAAGGCCGACTGGGCCGTGGTCTACTATTCCGGACACGGCATGGAGGTGAACGGCACCAACTATCTCATTCCGGTCGAGGCGAAGATCGCCAGCGACCGCGACGTGCAGTTCGAGGCGATCCCGCTCGACCAGGTGATGGCCGCGGTCGAGGGCGCGAAGAAGCTCAAGCTGGTCCTGCTCGACGCCTGCCGCGACAACCCGTTCGTGCCGCAGATGCGCCGGACGGCGCCGGCAGAGACGGTCGCGACCGCGGCTCCGACCGCAGGCGGCGTCGTCGGCCACGCGTTCGGTCGGCGCGCGGTCTCGGCGAGGTCAAGGTGTCCGGCGCGACGCTGGTCGTCTACGCGGCCAAGCACGGCCAGACCGCGCTCGACGGCGAAGGCAACAACAGCCCGTTCGCGATCGCCGTGGTCCAGCGCATCGCCACGCCGAATGTCGAGATCAACAAGCTGTTTCGCGCTGGTCCGCGACGACGTGATGGAAGCGACCGCCGGCCGCCAGGAGCCGTACACCTACGGCTCGCTGCCGGGACGCGAGGATTTCTTCTTCGTGCAGAGGTAAGCGCGCTTAGAGCGTGATAGCGTTTCTTCGAATTGCCATCACGCTCTAATTTTTTGTTTGGAGCATGATCTTTTCGGAAAACCGGTATCCACTTTTCCGGATCATGCTCTATCCGCCGCTCGACATCCGGCTGATCTCGTCGTCGGAATAGCCAAGCTCCTTCAACACCTCGCCGGTGTGCGCGCCAAGCGACGGCGCGACGTTGCTGAGCCGCCTGCTGTCGGCCGACATGTGAAATGGCGGATTGAGCGCCTTGAAGGATCCGGCGGCGTCCTGCGCCTCGAAGAGCGCCTGACGGTGCGCCAGTTGCGGATCCTTCATCGCCTCGGCGACGGTGCGGTACATCGCACTCGGGACCCCGTTTTTGTTTAGCGGCTCCAGGCATTCGGCGGTCGTGCGGGTTGCCGTCCACTGTTCCAGCTCGTCCATCAGCAGGTGCCAGTTCGCTCGCCGGTCGACATACTCGGCGTAGCGCGGATCAGTCACCCATCCTTTGCCGGTTGCCGCGGCCGCGCCGCGAAACGTTTGTTCGCTGGCGATGGCGACAAGGATATAGCCGTCCAGGGTCTTGAGCGGCTCCGCCATGCCGCGCGCCAGGGGAACGTAGTCGAACTGCGCCGCCTGCATCTCGATCAAGGTGAGCGACAGCATGCTTTCCAGCATCGACACATCGATGAACTGGCCGGCGCCGCTCCTCTCGCGGTGATGCAGCGCGGCGGAGACGGCACCAAACGCATAGGTGCCGCTGAGCACGTCGGCGATCCAGATCCCGCCATTGTCGGGCTTGGTCCGGCCCTGCTGATACGACAAGAGCGCCAGGTCGAAGCCGGACGCGGCATGCACGACCGGCGCGTAGGCAGGAAGCGACGCCGACGGCCCGGTTTGGCCGTAGCCCGAGATGGCGCAATAGATCAGGCGGGGATTGGTTTGCTTGACGGAGTCGTAGTCCAGACCGAGACGCTTCATCACGCCGGGGCGGTAGTTCTCGATGACGACGTCGGCGCTTTCGATGAGCTTGCGCGCCGCTTCGACGGCCTGCGGGTCTTTCAGGTTGAGAACGACGCTTCTTTTCCCCACGTTCAGCTGGCCGAACATGGCGCTCGATTGCTCGCGCATGGGCGGCCGCGAACGCATCATGTCGCCATCCGGCGCTTCGACCTTGATCACGTCGGCGCCGAGGTCGGCCAGCAGGCGGCTGCAATGAGGGCCTGCAATCGTCGTCGTGAAGTCGACAATCTTGATACCGGCAAACGACATCGGTTCCCCTTCCGCGGGCGCCTTCTCTTGGTTATCGCCGTGATATATCGGCACCTCCTTGCGGGCAATATCGGCCTGCCGCCGCAGAAAGCGGGCGGGACACAGCGCCCCGCCCGCTTGCCGCATCACGCGGCCTCTTCGGTCCAGTCCGTCGACAGCGCGACCTCGCGCCATTGCTTCAGCTCGCGTTCGACATGGGCGTGCTTGGCTTCGACGTACGCGACCGTGTCGCTGCCGAGCTGCAGGCGGGTCGGCGGCTGCTTCGCCGCGACGAGGACCATGAAGGCCTTCGCCAGCTTGCGCGGATCGCCGGGCTGCGCGTGGTTTACCGCATCCGCATGCGAACGGGTCTTGCCGACCGTGTCCGCATAGTCGGCGATCTCCTGCGCGGTGCGCACGACCGACTGGTCATCGAGGAAGTCGGTGCGGAAGAAGCCCGGCTCGACCACGGTGACATGGATGCCGAGCGGCGCGACTTCGGCGGTCAGCGCCTCGCTGATGCCTTCGACTGCGAACTTGGTCGAACCGTAGATGCCCCAGCCCGGATAGCCGACATAACCGCCGACCGACGAGAGGTTGATGACGTGGCCGGAGCGCTGGCGGCGCATGTGCGGCAGCACGGCGCGGGTGACGTTCAGCAGGCCGAACACGTTGGTGCTGTAGACGCGCAGCGTCTCTTCCGCGCTCGCCTCCTCGATGCCGCCGAGCAGGCCGTAGCCGGCGTTGTTGACCAGCACGTCGATCCTGCCGAACGCCTTGACGGCGATGCCGGCGGCTTCGTGCGCCTGCGCTTCATTGGTGACGTCGAGCTTCACGGCCAGCAGCCGCTCGTTCTTGCCGAACTGCTTTTCGATCGTCGCCGGGTTGCGGGCGGCCGCGACCACCGCGTCGCCCTGAGCCAGGGCTTCCGCCGTGATCCGTGCGCCAAAACCGCGGGACGCTCCCGTGATGAACCAGACACGCATCGTTCTCTCCTGTGTTTCGCTTCGCCCCGGCGCCTTGCCGCGAGCTGATGGCAGGAGAAATACCCGGCCCGGTTAGATGAATTAATCCGCTATATTTTCCATGTAGTACTGAGTACAATTCATCAATGCAGATAGGTCCGGCCGAGCTCACCACCTTCCTCGCCATCGCCCGCCACCGCAGTTTTCGCGCGGCGTCGGTGGAGCTTGGGGTGTCGGCCTCGGCGCTGAGCCATGCGCTGCGCAACATCGAGGAGCGGCTCGGGCTGCGCCTGTTCAACCGCACCACCCGCAGCGTCGCGCTGACGGAAGCCGGCGAACGGCTGTTCGCGCGCATCAGCCCGGCGTTCCGCGACATCGCCGACGCGCTCGACGACCTCAACACGTTTCGCGGGAGGCCTGCCGGCACGCTGCGGCTGAATTCGGCAAAACAGTCGGCGCAGCTGGTGCTGCTGCCGGCCGTCGCAAAATTCCTGCGCGCGTATCCGGAGGTGAAGGTCGAGCTCGCGACCGACGATGCGCTGGTCGACATGGTCTCGGCCGGCTTTGACGCCGGCGTGCGCTTCGGCGAGACCATCGCCGCCGACATGATCGCGGTGCCGATCGGCCCGCGCCATCGCTACGCGATCGTCGGCTCGCCGGACTACTTCAAGGATCGCAAGAAACCGGTCACGCCGCACGACCTCAGCACCCTGCCCTGCATTCGCTTTCGCTTTACGAGCGGCAACTACTATCGCTGGGAGTTCGAGCGCGGCGGCATCGAGCTTGCGATCGAGGTCGACGGTCCGCTGACGCTGAACGACCAGGACCTGATGCTGCAGGCGGCGCTCGATGGCCTGGGGCTGGCCTACGTGTTCGAGGCGCAGGCGGCGGAATTGATCAAGCAGAAGAAGCTCGTGCGTGTGCTCGCCGACTGGTGTCCGGCTTACCCGGGCTTCTTCCTGTACTACCCGAGCCGCCGGCAACTGCCTGCGGTGCTGCGCGCGTTCATCGATTTTGCGCGCGGCAGCGGCTGAGCGCGGCTCGCTGGCTTCTCACTCGTCCCACGCCTGCACGATCGTTTGACGCACGATCCTGCCATCCTGAAGCTCGAGCATCGCCTGACAGAAAACTTTTGCGCCGCCGGGATAGGCGCAGGCCTCGGTGAAGGCGAGGCGATCGCCCGCGGTGACGGTGGTCTCGACCGTATGCGTCATGTCCCGACTGCAGACGTCGTTCCAATACTCGGCGATTGCTTCTTTGCCCTTGAGCTCGCGCGGCTTGCTCGGCGGGTTCATGCGATCGATGATGCGCAGTGTGGCTGCGTCGGCGTAGAAGCTTGCCAGCTGGGCGCCGTCACGGCCTTCAATGGCGCGCTTGACGGCTTCACCCGTTACCGCGTCGGATCCTGAAGACATGGCGTCCTCCCTCAAGGTTGCCCCGTTTCATCGAGCATAGCACGGGCGCGGCCTGTCGCGCGCAGCGCTGACGCTTCGGTGCCCGGCCACCGTTGGGCGGGTTTACGCCGTCCCCTACCTGACCGCCTTCGCGGTCTCCACCAGCCTCGAGGTCGACGACGCGGTCGCGATCAGCGTGCCCGCCTCATCCATCAGCCTGCCTTCGACGAACACCACGGTCTTGCCCATCTGCACGACCTTTGCTTCGCAGACGAACGGACCGACCTTGCCCGGCGAAATGAAGTTGACCGTCAGCGTGATGGTCGGCGTGTAGAGTTTGCCGCCGCTCATGATGAAGGCGGCAGGGCCCATGGTGTCGTCGAGCATGGCCGTCAGCATGCCGCCCTGGATAAAGCCCGACGGATTGCAGAACTCAGGCTTGCCCTCGAAGCCGATCCTGATCACGCCCTCCTCGGGCTTCGCTTCGATCAGCCGCCAGCCGAGCAGTTTTGAAATCGGCGGCATGTTGAGATTGTCGAATACACTTGGGGCAACAGGTTTGGTCATCGCAATGTCCGATGTTTGCATCAGTTGTAGCGCAATTCCTGCAGACTCTTGTCAGCAGGCATCAAGTTCCAAACCATGCGCCAGCACCTTGCGCATCACGTTCGGCAACGCTTCGTCCGCGAGCGTCGCGACCGGAACCCAGCGGGCGCCCTCCGGCGCGCGCGTTCTCGCAGGCACGCGCGACGATGTAGACGACAAGCTCCAGCGGAAAATGCGTGAACACGTGGGTGACGACGCCGACCTTGCGGTGCCACGGCTCAAGCCCGGCGAGCTTCGGCGCCTGCTTCTTCGCGTCCTTGTCGTCCTGGCCGGCGATCCAGTCCGAGGTCGGCACCTCGGTCATGCCGCCGAGAAGACCCTTCGTGGGCCGCGTGCGCACGAGTACCTCGTTGCCGCGCGTGACGACGAAGGCTGCGCCGCGCCGAAGATCGCCGGTCTTTTTCGGCGCCTTGCGCGGAAACGTCTCCTGGTCGCCGCGCGCGCGTGACGCGCAGTCGTCGTTGAGCGGACACAGCACGCAGGCGGGCTTCTTCGGCGTGCAGATGGTGGCGCCGAGATCCATCAGCGCCTGCGCGGCGTCGCCTGCGCGCTGCGGCGGCAGCAGCGTCTGCGCCAGCGCCTGGATGCGCGGTTTTGCCTTCGGCAGTTCGTCCTCGACTGCGAACAGCCGCGACACCACCCGCTCGATGTTGCCGTCCACCGGCATCGTCGCGCGATCGAAGGCGATCGCCGCGATCGCCGCCGCCGTGTACGGGCCGACGCCCGGAAGCGTGCGCAAGCCGTCTTCGGTGTCGGGAAACCGTCCGCCATGCTCGCGCGCCACTGCGACCGCGCAGGCGTGCAAATTGCGTGCGCGCGAGTAATAGCCGAGCCCGGCCCACATCCGCAGGACATCGTCGAGCGAAGCAGCACCCAGCGCCGCCACCGTCGGCCAGCGCGCGACGAATTTTTCGAAATACGGCCCGACCGCCTTCACCGTCGTCTGCTGCAGCATGATCTCCGACAGCCAGACCCGATAAGGATCGCTGCGCTCGCCCTGGCGAGCGCGCCACGGCAGCACCCGGCGGTGACGGTCGTACCAGGCGAGCAGCAAGGTGGCGCGATCGAAGCGGCCCGTTCGGAGCCAACCTGCTTAGCCTTGCGGGAAGAAACGGTGAGCATCCTCACAGGTTAGATGGCTAACGACGCCCAGGCCAGCGACGCCTGTGGATTGATCTCTATAACGCGATGCGTTATAGTCGACCTATGATCCAGAGCTTTGCCGATCCGGAAACCGAGTTGATCTGGTCCGGCCGGCGAAGCCGAAAATTGCCGTCGGATATTCAGGCGGTGGCGCTGAGAAAGCTTCGTCTCTTGAACCAGGCGCGAGTTCTCGGCGACCTGCGCGTTCCGCCGGGCAATCGTCTCGAGGCGCTGAAAGCTGATCGCAGCGGCCAGCATTCCATCAGGATCAACGACCAATGGCGCATTTGTTTTGTCTGGACTGAGGGAGGACCGGCACTTGTCGAAATCGTCGACTATCACGACTAGGGGGAACTTGTTGCCGAACCCCCACCCCGGCGAA
Organism: uncultured Alphaproteobacteria bacterium; assembly: GCA_963843435.1. Taxonomy (GTDB): domain Bacteria; phylum Pseudomonadota; class Alphaproteobacteria; order Rhizobiales; family Xanthobacteraceae; genus P52-10. The sequence continues at coordinate 165,615 of CAWJKJ010000022.1, read as the reverse complement.
ATCCTGCTTGAGGAATTCCTCAAGCCGATGGGTCTTAGCCAGAATGCGCTTGCGCGTGCCGTTCATGTGCCGCCGCGCCGGATCAATGAAATCGTCCTCGGCAAGCGAGATGTCACGGCCGAACCGCCGCGATTTCGCGCTCCTTGGCTGCGAGGGCTTTCTTTCTCGGCCGCACGGCTTCGACCTGATCAGCGGCGGCGCAGATCGAGCGCGATCTCAAAACCATCCGGCCGCGGCGGAGAGAGCCTGACGTCACAACAAGCAGCCCATGTCCAGACCCGGCCCGTTATTCGCAAAACCGCTATCGGCGATCCTCGGCAAGACCATCGACGAGGTCTTCGCGCGGCAGGGATTTGCCTCGCGCGAACTGGTGACGCGCTGGACGGAGATCGCCGGCGAAGAGATCGCCGCCCATTCGCAGCCGATCAAGGTGCAGTGGCCGCGCGCCGTCGGCGACGCGCCGCCTGAGCCTGCGACCCTGGTGCTTGCGGGTCGAGGGGCCGATGGCGCTGGAAATCCAGCATCAATCCAATGTGATCCTGGAGCGGGTCAACCGCTTCCTCGGCTGGCAGGCGGTCGGCCGCCTCGCTTTGAGGCAGGCGCCGCTCACCCGTCCCGAGAAGCGCGTCGCCCGGCCGGGGCCCGATCCGGCAAAAGTCGCGGAAATCGCCGAAACGCTGGGCGCCGTCGAGGACGAGGCCTTGAAGAACGCACTGGCGCGGCTCGGCGCCTCGCTTGGCGCAAAACCCATCAAGTGAAATTGAGTCGGGCCCGAGCTTGCCGGACCCGGCCCGCCATTGCCACAATCATGGTTTCAAGCTAGCCACGCGGCAAATCCGACGATTTGGCGCCTTCAGGAGCACCCTGTGACCCTCCCCCGGACCTTCACCCGCCGCGAGTTCACCTTCGCCTTGTCCACGACCGCGCTGGCTGCGGCCGCCGGATTTTCGCCGTTCGGCCTGATCGGCAGCGCCGCGGCGCAGGACGCCAATCCGGCCGAACTCGTCAAGCCGGTTCCGCTCGGCGACGTGGTGCTGGGGCCTGCGGACGCGCCGGTGACGATCATCGAATACGCGTCGATGAGCTGCGGCCATTGCGCCGAATTCCACAAGACGATCTATCCGAAGCTGAAGGCGGAATATATCGACACCAACAAGGTGCGCTTCATCTTCCGCGAATTCCCGCTCGACATCAAAGCGGCGGCCGGCGCGATGCTGGCGCGCTGCGTCGGCAAGGACGATCCGAAGAAGTATCACGCCGTCGTCGACATCCTGTTCGCCACCCAGAACGACTGGGTGCTGAAGGATACGTCAGAGCAGCTGCGGCGCGTCGCCAAGCAGGCGGGAATGAACGACGAGACGTTCAATGCCTGCCTTGGCAACCAGAGCATGCTCGATGCGCTGAAGCAGGGCCAGGATCAGGCCTACGAGAAGTTCAAGGTCGATTCCACGCCGACCTTCTTCGTCAACGGCACCAAGCTCAAGGGCGGTGCGACGCTCGAAGACTTCAAGAAGCTGATCGACCCGAACCTCAAGAGCTGAGTTCGACGTTGACCTTCACCCGACGCCACTTGCTGGTCGCAACCGCGCTTGCGGTGGCCGCCCTTTCGCCGCTCGGCCTGAGCGGCCACGCTGTTGCGCAGCAGGCCGATGCGGCCGAGCTGGCAAAGCCGCCGCCGCTCGGCGACATCGTGCTTGGCTCTGCGAACGCGCCGGTGACGATCGTCGAATACGCCTCGATGAGCTGCGGCCACTGCGCGGCGTTTCACAAGGTCATGTTTCCGACCATCAAGGCGGACTACATCGATACCGGCAAGGTGCGCTTCATCTTTCGCGAGTTCCCGCTCGACATCAAGGCGGCGGCGGGCTCGATGCTGGCGCGCTGCGCGGCCAAGGACGATCCGAAGAAATACCACGAAGCCGCCAGCACCCTGTTCGCCGCCCAGGACGAATGGGTGCCGCGCGATACCTCGGCGCAACTGCGGCGGATCGCCGGCCAGCTCGGCATGGACGAGGACGCGTTCAACACCTGCATCGGCAACCAGGACATGGTCGACGCGCTTCAGGCTCGGCATGGAACACGCCAGCGAGAAGCTCAAGGTCGACTCGACGCCGACCTTCTTCATCAATGGAACCCACGTGAAGGGCGTCTGGTCGCTTGACGACTTCCGCAAGATGATCGACACGAAGCTGAAAAGCTGACGCCTTTGGAAGCCGAAAGCGCTTCGATCAACAGCTATTTTTGAACCGGCTGAACCGGTCTAAATATCTGGAAAAGCTGCAAAAGACGGTTGCAGCGCAGGGGCCGCCTAGTCATTGTCCGGCCCTCTCGTCGCGGTATGCGACTCAAAGCGTTGAGTGTAGATTCAGGACCCATGAGCGCGGCGCGTAGGCGGCCTTCGGCCGCCGTTCTTAGGAACGCCCGATGCTTCGCATCGGCTATGTGCTCCTTGCCTGCTGAAAGAACCAGTCTTCCATGAAACTGACGCGCCTCCGCCTGCACGGCTTCAAGTCCTTCGTTGAGCCGACCGATTTCCATATCGAACCTGGATTGACCGGCGTCGTCGGGCCGAACGGCTGCGGCAAGTCGAACCTGGTGGAAGCACTCCGCTGGGTGATGGGCGAGACCTCGCACAAGTCGCTGCGCGCCGCCGACATGGATTCGGTGATCTTCGCGGGTTCCGGCAACCGCCCCTCGCGCAATCACGCCGAAGTGGCGATGACCATCGACAACCGCGAGCGCACGGCGCCGTCGGCGGTCAACGACGAGGACTATCTCGACATCTCGCGCCGGATCGAGCGCGAGGCGGGTTCCGCCTATCGCATCAACGGCCGCGAGGTGCGCGCCCGCGACGTGCAGATCCTGTTTGCGGACGCCGCGACCGGCGCACGCTCGCCGGCGCTGGTGCATCAGGGCCGCATCGGCGAAATCATCCAGGCAAAGCCCGAGCAGCGCCGCCGCGTGCTGGAAGACGCCGCGGGCGTCGCCGGCCTGCATGCGCGCCGGCACGAGGCCGAGCTGCGGCTGAAGGCTGCGGAAACCAACCTGACCCGCGTCGAGGACGTGATCGGCCAGCTCGCCGGCCAGATCGACGGACTGAAGCGGCAGGCGCGGCAGGCGATCCGCTATCGCGAGGTCGCGGCCAAGGTGCGCAAGGCCGAGGCGATGCTGTTCCACCTGCGCTGGCTCGCCGCCAATGCGGACGTGGCCGATGCCGGCCGCACGCACGATCTCTCGGTGCGCGAGCTCGCCGAGCGCACGCGCGAGCAGGCCGAGACCGCGCGCCTGCAGGCGTTGCGGGCCGCCGATCTGCCGGGCCTGCGCGAGAACGAAGCGCGCGCGGCCGCAGGCCTGCAGCGCCTGACCAACGCGCGCGAGACGCTGGATCGCGAGGAAGCCCGCGCGCGCGAGCGCATGGGCGAGCTCGACCGGCGGCTGTCGCAATTTTCTGCCGACGTCGAGCGCGAGCAGCGGCTGTCGTCGGATGCGGACGTGGCGCTGACGCGGCTCGATGCCGAAGACGCGACGCTCAAGGACGAGATCAAGGTCAAGGTCGAACTGCGCAGCGGCGTCGACGCGCGCGTGGGCGAAGCGGAAGCAACGCTTGCGGAGGCGGAGAAGGTCTTCTCCGAGCTGACGACCGCACTCGCGGCGCTCACCGCCCAGCGCAATTCGCTGGAAGCGAATGTCCGCACCCATCGCGATCGCGTCGCCCGCCTCGACCAGGAAATCGCCAACGTCGAAGCCGAGGTCGCCAAGCTCGCGCAGGCGACGCATGCGTTCGGCGACCTGGGTGAGCTGTCCGCTGCGCAGGAAACCGCGCAGCAAGTGCTGGCGCAGGCGGAAAGCACGGCGCATCTGAACGAAGCCGCGCATGTGACGGCGCGGGCGAAGCTCGAAGCCTCGCGCGGCCCGCTGACCGATGCCGACCGCCGCGTGCAGCGGCTGGAGACCGAGGCGCGCACGATCTCCAAGCTCGTCAATGGCGAGACCAAGAACCTCTGGCCGCCGATCATCGACGGCGTGCATGTCGCCAAGGGCTACGAGAAGGCGCTGGGCGCAGCGCTCGGCGACGATCTCGACGCGCCGGTGGACCCGTCGGCGCCGATGCGCTGGTCGCAGGCCGGCGACGCCGACAACGACCCTGCCCTGCCGGAAGGTGCGGACTGCCTCGCCAACCATGTCGAAGCGCCCGCCGAACTGCAGCGCCGTCTGCGCCAGATCGGCGTGGTCGGCCGCGAGCAAGGCCAGGCGCTGGCGGCGCAATTGAAGAGCGGCCAGCGGCTGGTCTCGCCGGAAGGCGATCTCTGGCGCTGGGACGGCTTCATTGCCGGCGCTCACGCACCGACCGGCGCGGCGCGGCGGCTCGCCGAGCGTGCCCGCCTCGTCGACATCGAGGCCGAGCTTGAGAATGCCAGAACGGACGCGGCGACGCGGCGGCAGGAGCTCGAGACCGCGGAAGCCGAGCTGAAGGCCGCAGCCGCAGCCGAAGTGAGCGCGCGCGAAAGCTGGCGCAACGCCCAGCGCGAGGCCGATGCGGCGCGCGAGCGCCATGCCAACGCCGAGCGCGAGATCAACCGCCACGCCGCGCGCAATTCCGCGCTGGCGGAGGCGCGGACGCGGCTCACGACCGATCGCGGCGAAGCGCACGGCGCACATGAGACCGCCGTCGCCTCGCTGGAAGAATTGCCGGCGAGCGAGGAGACCGAGACGCGCCTTGCCACCGTGCGCGAAGAGATCGCCGGTCATCGCACCAGGGCCGCACAGGTCCGCGCCGAGGCGCAGGCGCTGGCGCGCGAGGCCGAACTCGCCGACCGCCGCCTGCAATCGATCGCCGCCGAGCGCAGCGAATGGCAGGCGCGCAAGGACGGCGCCGCGTCGCAGATCGCGACCATCGAGGCGCGCGTCAGCGAGGCCAGGATCGAACGCACGGAGCTCGATGCCGCACCGGCCGCCTTTGCCGAGAAGCGCCGCGCGCTGATTTCCGAGATCGAGACCGCGGAAGCCGGCCGCCGCGAGGCCGCCGACAAGCTCGCCGAAGCCGAGAACCAGATGGCGGAGGCCGATCGGCTCGCCCGCTCCTCGCTCGACGCACTGTCGTCGGCGCGCGAGGCCACCGCCCGCGCCGAAGAGCGGATGGAAGGCACCAAGCGCCGGCTGCAGGACATCGAGCGCGAAATCCACGACATGCTCGAAGTCGAGCCTGCGGGCGTGGCGCCGCTGGCCGAGATCCAGCCGGGCATGGACCTGCCGCCGGTCGATCAGGTCGAAGCCGACCTGGAGAAGCTGCGGCGCGACCGCGAGCGGCTTGGTGCGGTGAACCTGCGCGCCGAGGAAGAGCTGCGCGAGGTCGAAACCCAGCACACGACGCTGACCACCGAGCGCGACGACCTGGTCGAGGCCATCAAGCGGCTGCGCCAGGGCATCGGCAGCCTCAACAAGGAAGCGCGCGAGCGGCTCCTGACCTCGTTCGAGATCGTCAACGGCCATTTCAAGCGGCTGTTCACCGAGCTGTTCGGCGGCGGCCAGGCGGAATTGACCCTGATCGAGAGCGACGACCCGCTGGAAGCCGGCCTCGAAATCGTCGCCAAGCCGCCGGGCAAGAAGCCGCAGACGCTGTCGCTGCTGTCGGGCGGCGAGCAGGCGCTGACGGCGCTGGCGCTGATCTTCGCGGTGTTCCTCACCAACCCGTCGCCGATCTGCGTGCTGGACGAAGTGGACGCGCCGCTCGACGATCACAACGTGGAGCGGTTCTGCAACCTGCTCGACGAGATGACCAAGTCGACGGAGACGCGCTTCATCATCATCACCCACAATCCGATCACCATGGCGCGGATGAACCGCCTGTACGGCGTGACCATGGCCGAGCGCGGCGTGTCGCAGCTCGTCTCGGTCGACCTCGAAGGCGCAGTGCAGATCAGGGATTCGGCGGTCGCCTGAGGCGACCGCTCATCTGAAGATCTGGATCGCGACGCCCTTCGCGCGCAGCCGCGCAAGCAGGGCCTCGTCGCGGATCACTCCGTCGTGGAACGACAGCTTCTTCAGCGCCGGCAGGTCGAGCAGGCGCTGCGGATTGACGCAGCGCTGCGGCAGATTGATCTCTTCGAGCTTCGTCGAGGCTGACGAGTTGGGCGACGTCGAGCTGCTCGATCACCGCGATGCAGATGATGCGGCGCAGGTTGCAGGCATCGTGCGATGCCCTCGACGCTCGCCACGTCGAAATCCTTTGTCTCGCCGCTCCAGAAGCGGAAGCAGTAGGGGTAGATCTCGTTGCCGCCGTCGAAGGTGATGGTCTCCACCCGCGCCAGATCGGCCTCGGTGAGCGGATAGCGGACCAGATAATCGTATGCCTCGCGAATAAGCGCGTAGCCTTCCTTCTCCAGGTCGACCGGCCGCTTGAGCACGAACTCGGCAAGATCCTTGTATGTGCCGCCAGATCGAGCGCATCGTGTCTCCACCAGCGACGACAGCACCGCAAGCTTGAAATTCGGATCTGCGAACGGCGCGCCCGGAGCGCCTTCGGGCGCTGGATAGATCATCGGCTGCTTCGCCGGATAGACGGCTTGCGGGTTGCGAAAGCCGATCTGGTAGAGATTGCCCCAGCGGAACTCGACCAGCAGCTTGTAGTGGCTCGAAATGTCCGCGGAGTAGGTAGACGGTCTCGTAGACCGGCAGGCGAAAGTCTTCCTTGAGCTCCGGCCGCTTCGCCAGTGCATCCTCGCAGCGGCATGCCGAGGCGCAGGCCGGCGATCTCGATGTCCTGTCGGAAATGGCTCGCGAAAATAGATCGCGCCGATATGGCCCGAGGTGTCGATCCGCGCCTGAAAGCCGTGCTCTCTGCGCGATTGACTTGACCGCGCCTTCCTGATGCGGTGCCGGCTCGCGCCAGCGGCTGCCGAGCGCGCGCGCAAGTACGTCCTTCGCCTCGCCGGGCCTGAGCGCTGCGAGCGCGGGAAAATCGACCGGAACTGTCATGGAGATCCTCGAGCATGCGATTGAACACGGAAGGCGTACGTGCGGCGTCAACGTTGGTCGCAAGGATCCGCGGTTCGGTTCGGCGACGATCGATGAGCAGTCTGCCTGACGATTTGCGCGAAGCGCTGGCCCGGCAGTCCGAAGGGCTGTCGCGCCGCGACCTCGCGGATCGCGCAACAGCGATTTCGGAAGCCTATCGCAGCGGCGGCACCTCGAAGCCGATCACGGACGAGCGCGATGCCCTGGCCTATGCGCTGGTGCGGATGCCCGCGACCTATGCGGCGGTCTCGGCGTCGCCTCGAGGCGCTGCGCGAGGCGCGGCCGGAGTTTGCTCCGATCTCGATGATCGATGCCGGCGCAGGCCCCGGAACGGCGACCTGGGCGGCCGCAAGCGCCTATCCTTCGCTGTCGGACTTCACCCTGCTTGACGCGAATGCGGCGCTGGCAGACCTTGCGAAGACGCTTGTGACGCCGGACGAAAGACTTGCGGACGCCGGCTTTCGTCTGGGCGATATCCGCCAGCTACTGACCAACGCGCCCGTCTCGGATCTCGTCGTCGCGGGCTATCTGATCGGCGAGCTGGACGAACGCGCGCAAGCCGACCTCGCCGATCTGATGTGGGAGCGGACCCGCGACACGCTGCTGGTGGTCGAGCCGGGAACGCCCGCGGGCTACGCGCGCGATCATCGCACTGCGCGCAAGACTGATCGCGAAGGGCGCGCACGTGCTCGCCCCCTGCCCGCACGATGCCGCCTGCCCGCTGGTCGCGCCCGACTGGTGCCACTTCGCGCAACGGCTGCCGCGCTCGCGCGACCACATGCTGCTGAAGGACGCCGACGTGCCGTTCGAGGACGAGAAATTCTCGTACGTCGCGCTGTCGCGGACCCCGGTCGAAAACCGCGCCTCGCGCGTCCTGGCGCCGCCGCACGTCGGCAAGGCCGCCATCGACGCCAAGCTCTGCACGACGTCCGGCGTCGTCCAGGCGAGCGTTCCCCGCCGCGACAAGACAGCTTACGCCAAGGCGCGGCGATGGCGCTGGGGCGATGCGGTTCAGGGGATTTCGTAGACCAGCATCTCGTCGGCGATGCCGCGCAGCGCGGCGCGCTGCTGCACCGGACGCAGGCCCGACGACTCCAGTATCTTCGACGACTGGGCGTCCTCGACGATCGAGCTCGTGGCGAAGATCGCCCGTGACGACGCCAGCGACTGCACCCGCGCCGCCGTGTTGACCGTGTGGCCGAAATAGTCCTGCCGGTCGTTCAGCGTCACGGCCAGGCACGGTCCTTCGTGAATGCCGATCTTCAGCAACAGGTCCTCGTTGCCGCGCTCGGTGTTGATCTTCTGCATCGCGTCGCGCATGCGCAGCGCGGCCGAGAGCCCATGATCCGGCGTCTGGAACGTCGCCATCACCGCATCGCCAATGGTCTTGACGACGGCGCCCGCCTCCGACGCCACGATCTCGTTCAGCACCCGGAAATGATGCCGCACCAGGTCGTAGGCGGCGAGATCGCCGACGCGCTCGTAGAGCTGGGTCGAGCCCTTGAGGTCGGTGAACAGGAACGTCAGGCTGGTGATCTTCAGCCGCTGGTCGACCTCCATCGTGTCGGTGCGATAGATGTCGCGGAAGGTCTGGTTGGTCAGCAGCCGCTTGGCCGTGAGGAACGGCTTCCGCTTGCCCAGCATCTCGTGCAGCGAGTGGTTGGCGAGCCATACGCCCGGCAGCACCCGCCGGTCGGTGCGATTCTCCAGGTTGAGGCGCAGCGGCCCCGGCCGCAGCTCGACCGTCTCGAGCGTCCGTCTTCGCCTTGTCGAAGACCACGCTGAGCATCTGCCGCTCCCGGGTCGGCTCGCCCTTCACGTCGATGAACTGCGTGGTGTGGGTGACCGGATCGAACACCATGGTGAATTCGGCCGGCAGCTGGATCGAGACCAGCGCCTTTTCGCCGGGTGGAAGCTCGAGCGCCTCCAGCGTGAACTCGTCGAAGCGCTTTTCCAGATCGTCCGGCAGGTCGATGCCGGTGCCCCAGAAATACTGCCGGCCATACTCGATATACGGCAGCGAGTCCGGATCGTGACCGGCGATCTTGCGGACGCGCGGGCTGACGGTGAACACGACCTCGACCATCTCGTCCAGCGTCGGCTCATAGCCGCACGCGCACAGCGCGCACTGGTATTCGTCCTGCTTGAACGACTTCAGCGTCGTGCCGGCCTCGAGCACGCCGCCGCAGCCCGGGCACAGCATGTTCCAGGACATGTCGAAGATGCCGAGCCGCGCCGCATGCAGAAACGCCGTGATCGCGACCTCTTCGTCGATGTCGTTCGTCCTGGCGAAATCGAGCACGTTGAGCCGGCACAGGGCGCGGTCGCTGCCCTCGGCAATCAGCCGCTCGATGGCGTTGGCCGCCTTCGGGTCGGCCGAGTGCCGCAGCACGTCGAACAGGGCCTCAGTCTCGCTCATGGGCGGCCAATCTACGCCAAAACGCGAACGGGAAAAGCCTTGAATGTCAGGCCAATTCAACAGGTTTGTCATCATCCAATCAAATTGCGTCGATTGCCGGCCACGCCGGACATGCGCCCCGGCGCAGCTTGAACCGGATCGACCTCAGCTCCTGACCAAGGTAGGCAGGACCACCACCCCCGCCCCTGCCGTGCGGCCCGATTCTCGTCTACGGTGCCGCCTTCGTCGTTTCATCAGGAGCCTATACTCATGTCGACCGGCTGGATCGTCCTCGGTGTCCTTGTCGTCCTCGCGTTCTGGATTTTCAGCATCTACAACGGCCTCGTCGCGATGCGGCAGCGGGTCGACCAGGCCTTTGCCGACATCGACGTGCAGCTGAAGCAGCGGCACGACCTGATCCCGAACCTGGTCGAGACCGTGAAGGGCTACGCCGGACACGAGCGGGGCACGCTGGAAGACGTGGTGAAGGCGCGCAATGCGGCGCTGACCGCGCAAGGCCCGGCACAGGTTGCCGCCGCGGAAGGCCAGCTGACCAGCGCATTGCGCGGCCTGCTGGCGCTGTCCGAGGCCTATCCGGACCTCAAGGCCAACACCAACTTCCAGCAGTTGCAGACGGAACTGTCCGACATCGAGAACAAGCTCGCCGCCGCCCGCCGCTTCTTCAACAACGCGGTGCAGGAGTACAACACCGGCATCGAGCAGCTGCCCGCCGCCCTGTTCGCAGGCTCGCTCGGCTTCCGCCGCAAGGACTTCTTCGACCTCGGCGAGACGCGCGGCCAGCTCGAACAGGCGCCCAGCGTGAAGTTCTAAGCCAGGACGACGAGGCTGATCCAGCTTCGCTGAATCAGACTCGTCGCTCATCTATTTGTTTGGGCATGATCTTATCCGAAAACCGGTGTCCACTTTTCGGGATCATGCCCTGGCAGGAACAGCCCGGAGCGATCATGGCCGCCTACGGTCTCTACACCCACATCGCATCGAACAAGACGCGTTCGATCCTGCTGCTGTTCGGGTTGTTCCTGCTGATCTACGTGATCGTGTTCGCGGGTGCGATCTTCGCGGAGGTGTTCCTCCGCCAGGATCGCTCCGTGGACTATTACCTGCGCGCGGCCTGGTACGATCTCTACAAGGCCTTCCCCTACGCCACGATCGCTTCGGCCGCCTGGATCGTCATCGCCTATTTCTTCAACCAGTCGATCATCGACGCGGTGACCGGCGGCCGCGAGGTGACGCGGAAGGAAGCAGCCGCGTCTTTACAATCTGCTTGAGAACCTCTGCATCTCGCGCGGCATCCCGATGCCGAAGCTGAAGGTGATGGACACCGACGGCCCTGAATGCGTTCGCGAGCGGCCTCAACCAGCGCCAGTATTCGGTGACGGTGACGTCCGGATTGCTCAAGGAACTCAACGACCAAGAGCTGGAAGCGGTGCTGGGGCATGAACTGACCCACATCCGCAACGGCGACGTGCAGCTGATGGTGATCGCGGTCATCATCGCCGGCGTCGTCGGCTTCGCCGCCGAGATCTTCTTCCGCATCTTCTTCAACTCCAACTGGAGCTTCGGCAGCGGCAGTTCCTCCTCCTCGATCCTCCTCGTCGTCGGACGGCGACAAGAAGGGCGGCGGCGGCGCGATCATGGCGATCCTGGTCGCGGTGGCGCTGATCGTCGCTCGCCTGGTTCCTGTCGCTGGTGGTGCGCTTCGCGCTGTCCCGCTCGCGCGAATTCCTGGCCGACGCCGGCGCCGTGGAACTCACCAAGAACCCGGATGCGATGATCTCGGCGCTGCGCAAGATCGAAAACCGCGGCGAACTCGACGGCGCCACCTCGGCCGTGATGGAGATGTGCATCGACAACCCGCGCGAGGGTTTCACCGACCTGTTCGCGACCCACCCGTCGGTCGACGCCCGCGTCCGCGCGCTGGTGAAGTTCGCCGGCGGCCACGATTCGGGCCGCCTCGCCCGGGCCGAGGACATGGAGACCGACCTGTCCGATCAGACGGCGACGGATGACGGACGACGACCACGCCCGCGCCGCAGCCCCAGCCGAAGGCCGGCCCGTGGGGCGCATTGAAGCCGGCCATTCCATTCGGCCGCCGGGGCCGCTGAAGCCGGCCTGGTGGCCGACCGGCCGCGGCAGGATATGCCGGCGTTTACCAGAAGTGCTGGAACCGATCGCCGCGCACTCAAGGTAACGCCTTGAATTGCCGCATTTTTCTGCCAAGGTCGCAGAAATACAGACATAGCGGAAGAAATCCGGCATATCCGTCCTCAAGAAACGGGACCGGATTGAAAGGGGCGTCATGGCGAAACCAGCAGTCATTGTTGTGGGGGCGGACAAGGGCGGCGTCGGCAAGACGACGGTCTCGCGCACGGTGCTCGATTATTTCAGCGCCAACAACATCCCGACCCGCGCGTTCGACACCGAAGTCGCCGCGCGGCACGCTGAAGCGCTTTCATCCGACCATCACCGAGATCGTCGATGTGACCTCCACATCCGATCAGATGAAGATCTTCGACACGCTGAACTCGGCCAACGCCACCGTGACCGTGATCGACGTGCGCGCCGGCCTGCTGTCGCCGACGCTGGCCGCGCTGCGCGACATCGGCTTCCTCGATGCGGCGCGCTCCGGGCAGATCACCTTCGCCGTCTTCCACATCCTCGGCCCCTCGATCGCCTCGCTCGACGAGATCGCCGAGACCGCCAACTTCATGACCGGCGCCAAGTATTTCCTGGTCAAGAACTTCATCAACAACACGAGCTTCTTCGAGTGGGACCAGGCGACCTACAATTCCTACTTCCACAAGATCAAGGACGCGACCGAGCTCACGATCCCGAAGCTGAACGAGATGGCCTACGAGCAGGTCGAGGTCGCCTCGGTGCCGTTCCTGAAATTCGTCGCCAACAAGGGCCAGCGCGACGAGGCGGCGAACTATTCGTTCGTGCTGCGCGGCTATGTCCGCCACTGGCTGGGCAACGTCTGGGGCGAGTTCGACCGCATCAAGCTGACCGACATCGTCGGCAAGGACAAGGGCGGCGCGCCGACCAAGGCAGAGTGATTTCTGCGCAGCCGAAATGATTGTCATGGCCGGCGCTTGTCGCCGGCGCATCTCGCTTAGGTAGGCACTGCGTCGGGATCGCCGGCAGATATAGCCCGGCGATGACAGACGCCGACCGCCCCATGAACCGCACCCCCGTCTACATCGTCTGCTCGCCCCGCCCGCGCGTCGGCAAGACGCTGGTGTCGCGGCTTTTGACCGAATATCTCGACCTGGAAAACCGCTACACGACGGCGTTCGACATCAACCTGAACGAGCCGTCGCTGCTGGACTACCTGCCGAAGCTGACCGAGACCGCCGCATCGACGAAACCTTCGGCCAGATGCAGCTGATGGACCGGCTGATCGTCAACGACGGCGCGCCGAAGGTCGTCGACCTCGGCTTCCACGCCTTCGACAGCTTCTTCAAGATCGCCGCGGAAATCGGCTTCGCCAAGGAGGCCGAACGGCGCGGCGTGCAGCTCGTCATCATGTTCATCGCGGACCGCGACCGCACCTCGCAGCGCGCCTGGACGATGCTGCAGGACAACTTCAAGGACGCGGCGGTCGTGCCGATCAACAACGAGCAGGTCCTGCTGGGCGAAATACCGCCATGGATCGGCCCGGTCGAAGTGCTCGACATCGCCATCCTTCCGGCCTTCCTGAAGACCTATATCGATCGCCAGAACTTCTCGTTCACGGGGTTTCTGAGGACGTCGCCCGACAAGTCGTCCGAGCTTTATCAGTGGATCCTCAACTGCTTCGTCCGCTTTCGTGAACTCGGCGTGAAGCTGGCGCTGCACAGGATTTAGAGCTCCGTCCAGACCGCGCGGACGAACTGGATGCGCATGCCGGCGCGCTCCATGTTGCGGTGGCTGCCGGACTGGAACGCAGCGCCGCTGCAGATGAAATCGACGCCGGCGGCGATCGCGGCATTGATGCGGTGCTCGAGCAGCGCCAGCTGCAGCCCGCGCCGCCGGAAGGCCGGATCGCATGAGGCGTCGGCAAGATAAGCCGCCTTGTTCTCCATATAGAGGATCGCCGACGCCGCCGGGCGACCGCCCTCGCGGGCAAGAAAGAACGACCAGCCCTCGCGGCCGAGCCATCTGGACCGCACGTTGCGCTTGAAGCCCTCGGGGTCCGGCACGCCCCAGCCGGCGCGAGTAGGCGTCGAGGAACTCTTCCAGCGCCTCCGGCGTCGTCACCTGTTCGACATCGCCGCTGCGCGCAGTCTGCGGCATCGGCACGGTGTCGCGGACCAGCGAGGTGTGAAATTCGGACGGGAAGAAGCCGAGCCGCGCCAGCTCGCGGCCGAGCTCGACGTCGCCGTCCCGCGGCAGGATCTCGAAGCGCGGCTTGACGCCATTGTCCCGGCACCAGGCGACCAGCGGCTCGATGTCCTTCTCCTGGCCGCCGCTCAAGCCGACGATCTTGTTGAAGTTCGGATTTGGGAAATGCCGCGCCATCATCGCCACGGCGGCGCCGCCGATGTGCCGGAAAGCGATGCCGACCGGATTGCCCGGCAGGCTTTCCAGCACCTTGATCCGCGAGATCGTGTAGTTGTTCTCGATCCGGAGCGTGCGGTCGATCAGGTCGGATGAGGGAAGGACATCCAGAGGCGGCATTTCCGTCCCTCCCCTTTTCGCGCGCGTCAGTGCCCTTCGAACGAAATCAGCGTCCGCACCGGCACGTCCATCTTGCGCAGCTTGTCGGCGCCGCCGAGCTCGGGCAGATCGATGACGAAGCAGGCCGCCAGCACCTCGGCGCCCATCTGGCGCAGGAGCTTGACCGCGCCTTCGGCGGTGCCGCCGGTGGCGATCAGGTCGTCGACCAGGATCACCCGCTCGCCTTTCTTGACCGCATCCTCGTGCATCTCCATCTCGTCGATGCCGTATTCCAGCGAATAGGCGATGCGCACGGTGGTATGCGGCAGCTTGCCCTTCTTGCGGATCGGCACGAAGCCGGCGGAGACCTGATGGGCGACCGCGCCGCCGAGGATGAAGCCGCGCGCCTCGATGCCGGCGACCTTGTCGATCTTGGAGCCCGCCCATGGCTGCACCAGTTCGTCGACCGCGCGGCGGAACGCGCGCGCATCGCCGAGCAGCGTGGTGATGTCGCGGAACATGATCCCCTTCTTGGGATAGTCGGGGATGTTGCGGATCGTTGAACGGAGATCGCCTTCAAAACTCATTTTGATGCCTTCGTTACCAATACTCTTTCATGATCTCTTTCACCCAGGCCGGCTCCCTCACCTGCCCGCGCGGCTCAAAGCCGGTCATATGCGGCTTGATGTCGAGCACCGGCGTGCCGTCGATGGCATCAAGGCCGCGCACCCGCACGGTCAAACCGTCCACGGCGACGATATCGCAGGTGGTGACGCCGATCCGGTTCGGTCTCCCCTTGCCGCGTTGGGCAAAGATGCCAACTTTGGGCCAGTCGGTGCGGCCGCGCGGATGCCGCGACGCCGCGCTGGACCTCGTCGTCCGGCACGAGGTGGAATTGGTAGACCACGGTCAGGTGGCTGAAGTCACCGAGGCCCGCGGTCGATTCCGCGCTGAACTGCCCGGCATCAAGCACGATATCGGCTTCGACCTTGCCCCAATCGTCGTCGACCGGCTCTGCCCGGCCGCCCCGCACGACACCGATGGGCCTGATGCCGCTCACGCCGTCTCCTTCACCTGCGCCTGTTGACCGAGCCGGAACGCGTTCTCGACGATGCGCAGGCCGACCTCACCGCCGAGCGACATCAGCGACTCGGGGTGAAACTGCACGCCGCCGATCGGCAGCGACTCGTGCTCCAGCGCCATCACCACGCCGTCCTCGGTGGTCGCCGTCACGCGCAGCACCTTCGGCATCGAATCCTTCGCCACATGCAGCGAATGGTAGCGGCCGATGACGATCTCGTTCGGCAGATTGTTCAGGAGACAGCCGCCCCGCACCTGTACCCGCGAGGGCCGCCCGTGCGCCGGCTGCGCAAGCTGATTGAGCGTGCCGCCGAAATACTCGCCGATCGCCTGCACGCCGAGGCAAACGCCGAACACCGGCATCTTCTTTGCGATCGCCGCTTCAATCGTCTTGTCGATCTTGAAGTCCTCGGGCCGACCCGGCCCGGGCGACAGCACCAGGAGGTCGTATTTGTCCTTCGCCAGCATTTCCAGCGCATGGTTGTGGCGCGTGACGCTGACGCTGGCGCCGACCTGACGGAAATAATCCGCCAGCATGTGCACGAAACTGTCTTCGTGATCGATCAGCAGCACCTTCTTGCCGGAGCCGGTCGCGTCCGGCTGGAAATCCGACAGCGGCTTCGGCGGATCGCCGCGCAGCGCCTGGAACAGTGCCGCCGCCTTGATCTGGCATTCCTTGTCTTCCAGCGCAGGGTCCGAGTCGAACAGACAGGTGGCGCCGACGCGCACCTCGGCCAGCCCGTCCTTCATGCGGATGGTGCGGATGGTCAGCCCGGTGTTGATGCTGCCATCGAAGCCGACGAAGCCGAAGGCGCCGGCGTACCAGCGGCGCGAGGAGCGCTCATGGTCCTCGACGAACTGCATCGCCCAGAGCTTTGGCGCGCCGGTCACCGTCACCGCCCATGCATGGGTCAGGAAAGCATCGAGCGAGTCGAAGCCCGGCCGCAGCATGCCCTCGACATGGTCGACGGTGTGAAACAGCTTCGAGTAGGTTTCGATCTGCCGCCGCGCCAGCACCTTGATCGAGCCGGGCACGCAGATGCGCGCCTTGTCGTTGCGATCGACGTCGGTGCACATGTTGAGCTCGAACTCGTCCTTCTCGGAGTTCAACAGCTCGCGGATCTGCTCGGCGTCGCCGATGGCGTCCGCACCGCGCGCGATGGTGCCGGAGATCGGACAGGTCTCGACCCGGCGGCCGTCGGAGCGGACGAACATTTCCGGCGAGGCCGAAACAAGGAATTCGCCGTCGCCGAGATTGACCAGGCCGCCATAGGGCGACGGATTGATCCGGCACAGCCGCTGGAACACTTCTGCCGGCGAGCGTTCGCACGGCTCGCCGAACAATTGCCCGGGCACCGCCTCGAACAGATCGCCGCGTGCAAACGCTTCGCGCGCCTTCTGCACCGTCGCCTGGTAGACGCCCGGCGCGTGGTCGGCAAATCCTTGCCGGCCGGTGTGGACGTAGGCGCTGTCCGGCGTCTCGTGCGGAAGCCCCTTGGTCGATTGCCCCTTCCACGCAAAATCGTAGCTGATCGTCACGCCGCGACCGGTGGCACGATCGTAGGCGAGGAGGCGGTCCGGGATGAAGAGCACGATGTCGCGCTGATCGGCTTCGCGCTGGCGCTTCTGCACCAGGTCTTCGACCTGAAACACGAGATCGTAGCCGAACGCGCCGTAGAGCCCGAGCAAGGGCTCGTCAGCCGAAGCCGAGCGCTGCGACGATGGCGCGGACCAGCGACATGATCGTGGCGCGGCGGGTGCGCTGCTCCTCGTTCGCCGGCGCCTCGCCGCGCAGGATGTGCCCGGTGATGCGCGCGGCCGTTCGCTCGGTCACGACCACCGCCGGATCGCGCAGCACGTCGCCCAGAAACGCGACCAGCACGCGACCGCGTGCGTTCAGCGCATCGATGAAGAAGTTGACGCCGACGGCCTCCAGCCGCAGCGGCGGATCGGCAAAGCCGAGATCGAAGCTTTCATAACGCCCCGGCACCGTCGTGCCCGACGACAGCACGACGCCGCGGCGGCGATCGAGCAACTCGATCAGCGCGTCCAGCGCAGCGCCGCCGGAGAAACCCAGGGTCGAGCGCGTGACGGCGAGGCCGCTGGCGGTGGTGTAATCCGTGGTCGGAGGCAGTGAAAAAACGGTCCTGTTCATGTGTCCTCGCTATCACGCAGGGCAAACGAACAGAAGGCCGCCCGCACTGCGTTGGCGGCCCATTTGACGATTGTTTGTAAGAAAATCGCGCCGGCCACCTGTTAGAAGGTGGGCCACCAAAGACGGGTCTGGCTGCTCGCGGTGCGCATGGGAGGGAAAACATCATTCGCGGAGAGGTCTGTCAAGGGCCCGGCCCGGCCGTAACCTGGGCCGCCCCGCGCCTATGCCGACATTGCCGCCCCTAGTCGCCGCAAAAGGAGACGGTAGCCACGGTCTGATCGTTCTGCCGGGCCAGTGTGAAGCTGCCGCCGATCGAGCGGGCCCGCGAATGAATGCTCTTCAGGCCCTGTCCGTTGCCGCGCGATGCTGCGGCCGCCTTGTCCGGACCGCAGCCGTTGTCCTTGACCGCGACGAAGCCCGCGTTCTGTTTTGGGGACTGTTCGTCGGCCGAGGTGCCGACCTGCAGGGTGATCTCGGTGGCGTTGCCGTGGCGAACAGCATTGTTGATGCATTCCTGGACGATCCGAAGCACGTGCAGCGTGGACTCGGCATTGAGCTTGAGCTCGTCGGCGCCCTGCGAAACCTCCCATCGGGTCGTGATGCCAAGCGGCGTCAGCCGCGCCTGCAGCCGATGCCGGAGATTGGAGAGAGCATCGGCGATGGTCTGGGTGGACGAACTGCGCGCATCGATCAACAACCGCAACTCGTCGAGCGACGACTGCACGCCTTCGGTCACGTCCGTGTGCGATAGATTGCCGCCTTTCAGGCTGGTCAGCAGCAGCGACAGATGCGTGCCGACGCCATCGTGCATGTCCCGCATCAGCCGGTGGCGCTCCTCGACGGTCACCTCCTCCGCGTCGGCCTGCCGCTTCTTCTCGTAGAGCTCGTCGAGCTCCTGCCGCGCGGCCGCGATCTTGATCTCCAGGTCGGCGTTCGCGTTCATCAGGGCGAACTTGGTGCTTGCGAGATCGTCGGCCAACAAGAGCGCCATGACCACCAGCAGAACGGGGAAGCTCAACGGAAACCACTGCAGCGATGAAAAGCCGAATATGCCGAAGGTCCAGAGCAGGTCGTGCGCGGCCGGCACGACCTGGGCGACCAGCGCGCAAGCCATCAGCTGTCGCGACCGGGTCGGGTTTTTGATCGTTTCCGTCACCAGAACGGCAACGCAGAAGATCCCCGAGAACAGCATCGGCGTACGCCAGCCAAGCGTTTCAATCAGCGCGAAATGTCTCGCCGGGACAAAGAAGAGGACGACGGATCCGACAATCGTGAAGATCAGAATGAACCTCTCGAAGGGCGCGATCCTTCGCCCCACATAGCGGGTGAAGAACACCCAGAGCGGCAACGCGGCCCAGCCGAGGGTGACCGACGTCAGCGGCAG
Source organism: uncultured Alphaproteobacteria bacterium (assembly GCA_963843435.1). GTDB lineage: Bacteria > Pseudomonadota > Alphaproteobacteria > Rhizobiales > Xanthobacteraceae > P52-10. The sequence continues at coordinate 146,925 of CAWJKJ010000022.1, read as the reverse complement.
CGCCAGTTCCTGCGGCAAGAACTGCAGATCGAATTGCCGCTGAAAATTCCGCAACGCGAACATGATCGCACCAAACGCGAAGAGCCCGTAGAGCAGCGAGTTCCTGCGGTCGCGGATCCAGAGCATCGCGAACGGCACCGACATCGCGACGATGAGCCAGTTCGCCAGCTTCAACAGCTCTTCCTGGATGAACCAGCGCTTCAGGTAGGTCGGGCGCAATTCCGAAACCGCGCCGACATAGACTTCGGACAGGCCGGAGCGGTCGTTTGCATTGCCGCGCACCCGGACGGTCAGCAGCCGTTCGCCTGTCGCGACGACGGACGGGAGCTCGGCAAACACCACGCGGTTCGAACCGCGCCCCTCCGACACTCCGCTTTCGGAATGGATCAGCTGACCGTCGACGATGATGTCACAGGTGGTCTTGACCCGGGGAATGTAGATTGCGAGCCGCGCCGCGCTGTCCGGTGACGGCGGAAGCGCAAACCGATAGTCGATCGTACCGCCAAAGCCGCGCCGGGTTCGATCCCATGCGTCAGGCAACGATGTTTCCTGGGAGCCAGATTGCTGCTGTGCCGGATCATTCGCAGCAACGATCTCAGCCTGGGCGAAGCGGCGTTCGGTTTGGCCTGGTGCCTCGGGAGCGAGGAATGACAGGATGATGGACGACACGGAGACAAGCACGAGAAGGGCGGACAGCAGCGGCTTGCGAAAGCTGCGTGCACCCTGCAGCACCTGCGCTTCGGCCAATGCCATCACAACAATCCGAGCCTGGTCGCTTCGAACACGGCTTCGCCGCGGGAATTGACTTCCAGCTTCATGTAGATGTTCTTGGCATGGCTGCGCGCGGTCGTGTGCGACACGTGCAGCAGCTGCCCGACCTCGACCAGCGAGAAGCCCTTCGCGACCAGTTGAAGCACTTCGGTCTCGCGCGAGGACAGCGAGACATTCTCGTCCGGGCTAACTGCCTTCGCGCCCGCAGTCGCCGTGCGTTGGTCCAGCAGCCCCATGCGCTTGGCGCGCGAAGGCTCCTGCAGCCGCCGCAAGATATGCCGGGCGACTTTCGGACTGAGCGGCGAATGACCTGCGCGAAGCTGCTCGATCGCCGATCTCCACTCCTGCGGCGTGCTGTCCTTGACGAGATATCCGGTCGCGCCCGCGCAAATCGCGGTGACGACGCTTCGCTCGTCGTCAAAGACCGTCGCCACGAGGATATCGGCATCGGGACGAAGTCTGCGCGACGTGCGGATAGCGTCGATGCCACTCCCGTCAGGCAAGCCAAGATCGACGATCAGCATGTCGTAGTCGGTGCTGCGAATCCGCGGCAATGCGTCTGCAAGATTTGGGCAAATGCCGATCAAGCTGAGCGTTTCGTGGCTGGCGATGATTTGCTCGATCGTCCTCTGCCAGTGCGGCTCATCTTCGATCACGAGACAGCGCATGCAACCCTAATCCCTGCCGGTTTTTTCCCTGATATTCCGGAACTTTATCAGGGAGCAGCCGGCAAGTCAGCAAATCGGACGCCCTTAAAGCCCGCCCGCAACCCAGACCAGCCCGCGCCATTTCGTCGAGATTGTCGTAGTCCATTGTAAAATCACGTGACGGATCGCGTTTCAGGCGAAGCCGCTCCATCACACGCTGCGATCTGACGTTGTCCGGCGCCGTATAGCTGACGACTTCCGTCAGGCGCAGGCGACTGAAGACATCGTCAAGCGACGCTCGCGCAGCTTCCGTGGCATAACCTTGCCCCCATGCGCGCCGCACAAGCCGCCAGCCAACCTCGCAATGCGGTCCGAGCGGATGATCTCCTTCGCGCGACATGACGCCGGCGTAGCCGAGAAAGTCGCCGTTCCGGTTTTCGATGACCCAACGAGAAAATCCATGGCGCTCGAAAGCCGCCATGTAGCGATCGAGTTTTTCATCGCTGGCGGCTCGGTCGATCGGGCCGCCGAGGTCGTGCATCACCTCCGCGTCGGCATGCAACGCCGCGAACGCCTCCCGGTCGGCGTCCTGCCAATTGCGAAGGCGCAAGCGAGGCGTGTCGATGATCATGGCGCCGCCGCGGCCGCATCCATGATGTAGACCGTCTGCGCGTGCCTGCCGACGTTCTCCTCGATCGGCACCCAGCCCTGCCGGGTGTAGAAATTCCGCCGCCTCGCCGCCGAGCAGAGGTAGATGCGATTGAAGCCGCGCGCGAACAGGCTTTGCGCCGCGTGGCCGACCAGCGAGCGGCCGACCTGCTTCAGCCGATGCTGCGGCTCGACCCAGACCGCTGCGACCCATGGCGAATATTGCGGCCGGTCGGACATGTCGGACGCAATGCCGAGCGTCGAGCCGAGGAATTCATCGCCGTCATGGGCGACGATCGCGAACGGGATCGGCTCGCCCTTCAGCATCTCGGCAAGGCCGCCCGAAATCTTCTCGAGCGGATGGCCGTGCGGCTTCCACCACGCACGCCAGATGCGATCTGCGACAGTGTCGAAAAATTCCGGCCGCTGCCGCAGATCGGAAATCTGAAGCATCACCCAAGATGCTTCTTGAAGAACGCCACCGCGCGGTCCCAGGCGAGCTCGGCGGCCTGACGATCGTGCACCGGCGCGCGCTGCTCGTTCACGAAGGCATGGTCGGCGTCGTAGCGGAAAATCTCGAAGGTCTTTGCCCGCGGCCTTCAGGCCGGCCTCGAAGGTGTCGACCATCGGCGGCGTGATCCAGGTGTCCTTCAGCGCGAAGTGACCCTGCAGCGGCACCTTCACGTCCGAGGGCTTGCAGACATCCTCCGGCGGAATGCCGTAGAACGGCGCCGACGCCGAAAATTCCGGGACCTTCGCCGCGGCGATGATCGAAACGACGCCGCCGAGGCAGAAGCCGGTGATGCCGGCCTTCGCGCCGTTGCGCTTCAGGAACTGCGCCGCGCCGCGCACATTCTGCTCGACCGCGTCGTTGAAGTTGAGCGAGCCCATCTCTTTGCCGGCCGCATCGCTGTCGTGATACGGCACCACCACGCCCTTGTAGAGGTCGGGCGCCAGCGCATCGAACCCGGCCAGCGCGAAGCGGTCGCAGATGCCCTTGATCTGCTCCTGCAAGCCCCACCATTCCTGGATGACGACGACGCCGGGCGCATTGCCGCGGTCGGCCAGCGCGAGGTAGCCGCCGTTTTCCTTGCCGTCAGGACGCTTGTAGCTGATGCTGGTGCCCATTCGATCCTCCACTCACTTCTTCAGGTCTTGTCAGGCCGGTGTTGCCGCCATTGTGGCGGCACCTCCGGCAATCTGCAATGCCGCGAGGACGTTCCTTCCATGAGGGTAACGCAAAGTGAAAAGGCCCCTTGCGGGGCCTTTCGTTTATCGACTTCAGTGGCTGGAACGCCGCGTCAGTGCGCCGCGGCCCAGACCTTCTTCTTCGTGAAATACAGCATGCCCGACAGCAGGATCAGGAAGATGAAGACCTGGAAGCCGATGCGCTTGCGCGCTTCCATGTGCGGCTCGGCGGTCCACATCAGGAACGCGGTCACGTCCTTCGAATACTGATCGACCGTCTGCGGCGAACCGTCGTCGTAGGTCACCTGACCGTCATTCAGCGGCTTCGGCATGCCGATCGCATGGCCCGGAAAATACTTGTTGTAGTTGGAACCGGCCGGCAGCGTGAAACCAGCCGGCGCATCCTCATAACCGGTCATGAGCGCCACGAGGTAGTCCGGGCCCTGCTCCTGATACTGGGTGAAGATGTCGAACACGAACCAGGGAAAGCCGCGCTCATAGGTCCGCGCCTTGGCCATCAGCGACAGGTCCGGCGGAAGCGCGCCGCCGTTGGCAAGGCGCGCCGCCTGCTCGTTCGCGAACGGCGACGGGAAAGCGGTCGGCGGCGCGGCCGGGGCGCTCGAACATCTCGCCCTGGTCGTTCGGGCCGTCCTTGATCTTGTATTCGGCGGCGACGGCGGACGCCTGCGCGGCCGTGTAGCCGGGACCGCCCGGCTCCGCGAGGTTGCGGAACGCCACATAGGACAGGCCGTGGCAGGTGGCGCAGACTTCCTTGTAGACCTTGAAGCCGCGCTGCAGCTGGCCGCGATCATACTTGCCGAACGGACCGGCGAACGACCACTTCTGCCGCGGCGGCTGCGGGGCGTGCCCGCCGTCGTCCGCCGCACTGGCGCTGCCGACGTTCATGAACAACAGCGCGCCCGCGATGGCTGCGACAGCGACGGACGCAACCGCCTTCTTGCCGAGCACGTCGTCGGCGATCGAGTTCGGCGCCTTCCGCGGCGTCTCGATCCGGCTGAGCAGCGGCAGGATGATGATGAAGTGCGCGAAGTAGTAGATCGTCAGGATGCGCGCGACGATCACGTAGGCGCCTTCGGCGGGCTTCGAGCCGAGCCAGCCGAGCAAGAGGCAGACGACGGCGAAGATCCAGAAGAACTGCTTGAACAGCGGACGGTAGCGCGCCGAGCGGGTCTTGGCGGTGTCGAGCCACGGCAGGAAGGCGAGGACGACGATGGCGCCGAACATCGCCAGCACGCCGCCGAGCTTGTTCGGGATCGCGCGCAGGATGGCGTAGAACGGCAGGTAATACCATTCCGGCACGATGTGCGACGGCGTCACGCCCGGATTGGCCGGGATGTAGTTGTCGGCATGGCCGAGATAGTTCGGCGTGTAGAACACGAACCAGGCATAGACCAGCAGGAAGCACGCGATGCCGAAACTGTCCTTGATCGTCGCATAAGGCGTGAACGGCACCGTGTCCTTGTCGGTCTTCGGCTCGACGCCGGCCGGATTGCCCTGGCCCGCCACGTGCAGCGCCCAGACATGCAGGACCACGACGCCGAGGATCATGAACGGCAACAGGTAGTGCAGCGAGAAGAAGCGGTTCAGCGTCGGGTTGTCGACCGAGTAGCCGCCCCACAGGAAGGTGACGATCGGCTCGCCGACGAACGGGAACGCCGAGAACAGGTTGGTGATGACGGTCGCGCCCCAGAAGCTCATCTGGCCCCACGGCAGCACGTAGCCCATGAAGCCGGTCGCCATCATCAACAGGTAGATGATCACGCCGAGGATCCAGAGCACCTCGCGCGGCTCCTTGTAGGAGCCGTAATACATGCCGCGGAACATGTGGATGTAGACGGCGATGAAGAACATCGACGCGCCGTTGGCGTGCAGGTAGCGGATCATCCAGCCGTAGTTCACGTCGCGCATGATGTGCTCGATCGACGAGAACGCCATGGTCGCGTGCGGGGTGTAGTGCATCACCAGGATGACGCCGGTGACGATCTGCGCCGCCAGCATGAAGGAGAGGATGCCGCCGAAGGTCCACCAGTAGTTCAGGTTACGCGGTGTCGGGTAGGCGACGAACGAGGAATGCACGAGGCCCATGATGGGCAGACGCTGCTCGAACCATTTCAGGACGGGGTTCTGCGGCTGGAAGGTGGACGGTCCGCTCATGATGCAACCTTAAAGAGATAGAAATTTCGCGCAGGCATGGATCGAAAACCGGCTGACGATCAGCCGATCTTGATCTTGGTGTCGGAGACGAACGCGTAAGGGGGAATCGGAAGGTTGGTCGGAGCGGGCCCCTGCCGGATGCGGCCCGAGGTGTCGAACACCGAACCGTGGCACGGGCAGAACCAGCCGCCATAGGGGCCCTGGTTGCCGAGCGGGATGCAGCCGAGATGGGTGCAGTTGCCGTAGACGATCAGCCACTGGGCGTGGCCTTCCTTGACGCGCGCCGAGTCGGGCTGCGGATCGCGCAGGCTCGGACAGCTTGACGTCGTCGGCTTCCTTGATTTCCTTTTGCGTCCGGTGACGGACGAAGATCGGCTTGCCGCGCCAGAACACCTTGATCATCGCCCCGTCGGCGACCGGCGCAAGGTCGACTTCGATCGGCGCGCCTGCGGCGATCGTCGAGGCATCCGGGTTCATCTGTGAGATGAGCGGCCAGACTGCCGCTGCGGCTCCCGCTGCTGCAACCGCCCCGGTTGCGACGTAGAGAAAATCACGGCGCGTCGCGTGCGCCGAAGCCGTCGTCGTCACGATCCCAAACCCTTTCCGATCATGGCCGGCTGAACCGCCCCGATGACGCCCGCATGCATTGTCATGCGCCACCCGAGCACGGCTACCGGCGCCGCGCCCCCGCGGCGGTAGGTCAAACACGAACGGCCCTGCTCAAACTGAGGCGAAACAAGGCCTTTCAGAACGGTTCTATTGACACCCTTGCCGCAGTAGCGCAAGCCCGCCTTCGCACTGCCGCGACAGTGGCATGCAAATCCCTCAGGCACTGTGACTTTTCCCCAAAAACACGGCTCTGAAGGAATGCCCGCAAACGCTATGCGCATAGCTCTTTTCCAACCCGACATTCCGCAAAATACCGGAACGATTCTCCGCCTCTGCGCGTGCCTGAACGTCGAGGCGCATATCATCGAGCCGGCGGGCTTTCCGGTCTCCGACCGGCACTTCCGCCGCGCCGGAATGGACTACCTGGATCAGGTGAAAATCGTGCGTCATATCTCCTGGGACGCGTTCGAAAACTGGCGGCGTGAGGCCCGCACCCGGCTGCTGCTGCTGACCACCAGGGGCAGCAAATCCTACCTGGACTGCCGCTACGGCCCTACTGACATTCTGTTAATGGGGCGCGAATCGGCCGGCGTGCCGGACGAGGTGTTCGCGGCCGCCGACGAGCGGCTGGCGATCCCCATGCAGGCCGGCATGCGCTCGCTCAATGTGGCGATGGCCGCGGCCATGGCGCTCGGCGAAGCCTTGAGGCAAACAGGGGCGGCTGACCAGATACGGGCTGTTGGTTGATGACGCTTCCTGCCGAAATCGAGGACCAGAAATCCCGCGCCCGCGCGTGGTTCGAATCCCTGCGCGACCAGATCTGCGCCGCATTCGAGGCGCTGGACCGGGAGGCCCCGGCCGCCCTCTATCCCGGCGAGGTGGGCCGCTTCGTCCGCACGCCGTGGGAGCGCACGGACCACACCGGCGCCAAGGGCGGCGGCGGCGTCATGTCGATGATGTACGGACGCCTGTTCGAGAAGGTCGGCGTGCATTGCTCGACCGTGCACGGTGAGTTCGCGCCGGAATTCCGCGCGCAAATGCCGGGCGCAGCCGAGGACCCGCGCTTCTGGGCGTCGGGGATTTCGATCATCGCCCATCTGCGCAACCCGCATGTGCCTGCCGTGCACATGAACACCCGCTTCGTCGTCACGACGAAATCGTGGTTCGGCGGCGGCGCGGACCTGACGCCGGTGCTGGACCGCCGCCGCACCCAGGACGATCCGGACACGATCGCTTTTCATGCGGCGATGAAGGCGGCCTGCGGCGGCCACAACACGGTCGCCGACTACGACAAATACAAGACATGGTGCGACGAATACTTCTATCTGCCGCACCGCAAGGAGCCGCGCGGCATCGGCGGCATCTTCTACGATCACCACAACTCCGGCGACTGGAACGCCGACTTCGCCTTCACCCAGGACGTCGGCCGCGCGTTTGCAAAGATCTATCCGGAGCTGGTGCGCCGGAATTTCGCGACGCCGTGGACCGCGGCCGATCGCGAGGAGCAACTGATCCGCCGCGGACGCTATGTGGAATTCAACCTGCTGTATGACCGCGGCACGGTGTTTGGGCTGAAGACCGGCGGCAACGTGAACTCCATTCTGTCGTCGCTGCCGCCGGAGGTGAAGTGGCCGTGACGTCTCCCCTGCCGCCTGCAATGCTGATCGACATGGATGACACCATCCTGTCGGCCTACAGCAAACCCGACGCCGCGTGGCTTGCGGTCGCGCAGGAATTTGCGGCCGAGCTCGGCCCGCTGTCGCCGGCGGAAGCGGCCGCTGCGGTCGCGGCTGCCGGAAGACGATTCTGGGCAAACGCCGAGGCAGAGTGGCGGCTGAAGCTGGACGAGGCGCGGCATATCGTGGTCGCCGACGGCTTTGCGACGCTCGCCGCCGACGGCAAGGCCGCGATGCCGCACGACTTCTGCATCCGCATGGCCGACCGCTACAGCCTCTATCGTGAAGAGCAGATGGCGCTGTTTCCCGGCGTGCATGAGGCGATCGACGCGCTGAAGGCGCACGGCGTCAAGCTCGCGCTGGTGACGAACGGCGCGGCCGAAACCCAGCGCGCGAAAATCGTGCGCTTCGCGCTGGCGAACCGGTTCGATCACATCCAGATCGAAGGCGAGCACGGTTTTGGCAAACCGGACGAGCGCGCCTACCACCACGCGATGGAAACGCTCGGCGTCACCGCGCGCGACACCTGGATGATCGGCGACAATCTCGAATGGGAGGTCGTGACGCCGCAGCGGCTCGGCATCTACGCGATCTGGATGGACGCGCACGGCGACGGATTGCCCGAAGGCTCCACGATCAAGCCGGACCGGATCATCCGTTCGCTGTCCGAACTGTTGCCCGAAAGAGATCAGACGCGGACATAGCGCATGAGAATCCGCGAGGTCGGCATTTCCGGTTATCGCTCGCTGCGCGCACATCCGCTTTCCCGTCGGGCAGCTCACGGTCTTTGTCGGCGCCAACGGCGTCGGCAAGACCAACCTCTACAGCGTCGTTACAATTGCTGCAGGCGTCGGCGGCGGGCACGCTCGCACGCGAGCTCGCGTCCGAAGGCGGAATGCAATCCGCGCTATGGGCGGGCGAGCAGAAAGATCAACAAGCCTGCGCGGATCAAACTGTCGGTCGGCCTCGGATCGGATTCGACGCGGACGGGACAAGCAAGCTTCGAATACGAGGTCGAGGCGGGCGTCGTTCACTCCTACGAGATTGACGTCGGTGTCAGGGCGCCCACGGCCGCGGCGTTTGCCCTCGAGCCACAGATCAAGGAAGAGACGCTCGTCTTCCGCGGCAGCGCGCGCCCACTCACAGTGCTTGAACGCAAGGGTCCGCGCGCAACCGCGATCGACGACGACGGACGCAAGCACGCGCTCGGTACCGAGTTGCTCGCCTCGGAAACTGCGCTTGGCGCGCTGCGCGATCCCGGACGCTTCGGCGACATCGAACTCGTGCGCCGGACCATGCTGGACTGGCGCTTCTATCACGACTTTCGCAGCGATCGCGATTCGCCGTTGCGCCGGCCTTGCCTCGCCGTGACCACGCCAACTCTGGCCTCCGACGGCACAGACCTTGCGGCGGTGTTCGCAACGCTCGTGGAGATCCGCCAGGACGCGAGCGATCTCTATCAGGCGATCGACGACGCATTTCCGGGCGCGGAACTGGTCGTTCACCCGACAGATCGGACTGCGTCGTTCGGCTTGATCCAGCCCGACTACCCGAAACGCGGTATTCGAAGCGAACGAGCTGTCGGACGGAACACTGCGTTACCTGGCGCTCGCCGGTGCGTTGCTCGGCTATCGCCTGCCTGCATTCATCGCGCTGAACGAACCCGAAGCCAGTCTGCATCCGGACCTGCTGGAACCGTTGGCACGGCTGATCGTTCGCGCGGCGGAGCGCACGCAGGTGTGGGTCGTGACGCATTCCGAGCGCCTCGCTGACGCGTTCGCCTCGATCGGCGGTGTGTCGCCGCGAACGGTGATCAAGCGGAAGGGCGAAACCTGGATCGACGGACTGAAACTCGGCGGCAGCTTTGCGCAAGACGAAGATGACGACGACGCGTGATGGCTCTGCCGCCGTCCTGCAATCGACAGCATTAAGACATTCTTCTGTCATGACGCCGGCCTATCGTGGTTTCCGATCTTCACACGGGAGCCGATCATGGAATTGAAAGCAGGCGATGTGGTTGTGCTGAAATCAGGCGGTCAACCGCTGACCGTGGCGGAGGTCAACGACCAGAATATTGAATGCATCTGGATCGGCGAGGAAGGCGAACTGTTCCGCGAGACCCTTCCCGCCGTTACCCTCGAACTCGCCGAAATCGCGACGGATGACGAGGAAGAAGACGACGAAGAAGAGAACGGCGACGACGAGGAAGAGGAAGAAGACGAGGAAGACGAGAAGGCCGTCGCCTGAATCGCGCCGGGTTTCGTGACCGCCTGGATGTTCGGAACGGAACTCTATTTGAGAACCACTGCCGGCTTTATGCGGATGATCGCACGTTCCTGAACGCGATCACCGCAGAGCCGCGACGATCATCACGACGCCGCCGAGGATAATGACGGCGTCGAGCATCGCCGTGTGCACGCGGATCGGCATCCGCTCGACCAGCATCTTGGCAAGAAAGCCGCCGGGAAACGCGACCATCCCGATCAGCAGTCCGAACGCGATCACCTGCGCCGTCACCACGCCGGCGAAGCCGAACACGGCGACCTTGACGATGCCGACGGCGATGGTGACGACGGCATCGGTCGCGATGACGGCCGTGCCCTCGAGGCCCGCCGCCATCAACAGCGACAGCAGGATCGCGCCCGAACCGGTGGTGCCGCCGACCACGAGTCCGAAACCGGCCGCCCCAACCGCAAGCCCGCCATCATCGAGCGTCAGCGCCCGCCGCTGCGCGAAGCGGCGCAGCGGCACGCTCAAGATCAGCATCGAGCCGATCACCAGCGCCGCGCCGACGCCGGTGAGCAGCGTGTAGCCATACGCGCCGAGCACGCAGGTCAACGCGGCGGCGGCGATGACGATCGACCGCGCGTCGCGCCGTCGATGTGGCGGAAGAACGCGGCGACGCGTCCGGTGTTGGTGAACAGCGCCGAGATGGCGATGATCGGCACCACCGGTTCGGCGCCGACCATCGGCACCAGCACCAGCGGCATCAACGCGCCGGTGCCGTAACCGGCGACGCCGCCGACCACCGATGCGAACAGGGTCACGCAGGCAACGAGAGCAAGCTGTGCGAACGAGATGTTGGCGAAGCCGGAGAGAATATCAGCGAGAAGAGGCACCCATGACACCGCGTGAGAGATCGGCGGGCGAAATTAGCACACTGAACTGCTCACACCAGATCACCACGCTCTTGTAGTCGTCTAGCTTGACGCTGTCGGGAATGGAATAGCGCTGGCTGCCCTCGAACGCGCGCAGCCGGCCGAGATCGACCGGCGTCGTGACGTCCGCCTCGCTGCGGACCTGCGCCTTCGGCACCAGATAGACGTGATACTTCGGCCCGGTCCGACCTTGAAGTCGCTTTCGAGGAACACGGTGCGCTCATAGACGCTGACCTTGCCACGGCCCCAGTGAACCGGGTCGGACGGGATTGGCGTGGATGAAGGTGCCGGTCGCGACCAGCCGGGAGCGGTCGGCCTCGGTCAGGCGTTCCGCTGCAGGCGGCGGCGGAAACAGAAACGGAAAGATGAAGATGCCCACGGCGATGCCGAAGCCGGTGCCGAGCACGCCGCCAAGGACAAAAATCGACAGGCTCTTCCAGAACGGTCTCATGGCGCGTGGTCCATCAAGCCTCGCACAGACTATACGCCGCGCGCGCCGTCGATGTTACCGCGTCATTCGGCCTTCATCGCGCGCTCGGAGATCGCCGCCAGGTCTTCGGCGCCGGTCGGAAATCCGGCATCGATCCAGAACTGCTCGGCGCGGGCCAGCGCCGCGCCGAGCGCCGGGCCCGGCTGCAGGCCCTTGCGCGATGAAGTCGGCGGCCTTCAGCGGAAACACCGGCACCGGCCAGCGCTCCGGCAGCGTCGCGAGCTGCTGCCAGCGGTCGGCGTCGCCGCCGCTTTGCGCCCAGGCCAGCAAGAGACGGTCGCGATAGCGGTCGGGGCCGAGCTTGTAGAGATGGACGCGCGCCTGCGCTTCATCGATCGAGACCAGCCGCCACCAGCGATGAGCCATGGAGACAAGCTCCGAGCTTTCCGCATTCGACAGCCGCAGCCGCTCGGTCAGGCGCTCGGCATCCTCGACGGTGACGACGGCGAGCGCCGCAAGCCGGCGGATCTGGTCGGGCGGCAGCGCGAGCTGCAGCTCCGCCGCGACCATCGCATCGAAGGCCGCGTGATAGGTGACGCCGCCGAGCAGATCGAGCAGCAGTCCCGCATCGCCCATCTCCTGCAACGCGGACGATGCGCCATCCGCATCCAGCAGCTTCAGCATCTCGCTGCGAATGCGTTCGGCGGACAGGTTCGCAAGTCCGGCACGGCCGGCGATGCAGGCGTTGAGGCCGTCGCGGTCGATCGGACCTTCGCCGTAGGACGCGTGGATGCGGAAGAAGCGCAGGATGCGCAGGTAATCCTCCGCGATCCGCCGCGCAGGCTCGCCGATGAAGCGCACGCGGTGTTGCGCCAGATCGTCGAGACCGCCGATGTAGTCGTACACCGTGCCGTCGGCAGACGACGGACAGTGCGTTGATCGTGAAATCGCGCCGCTCGGCGTCGCGCTGCCAGTCGCGCCCGAAGGCGACCTTCGCCTTGCGCCCGAACGTTTCGACGTCCTCGCGCAGCGTCGTCACCTCGTAGGGACGCCCGTCGACGATCAGCGTCACCGTGCCGTGCTCGACGCCGGTCGGCGCGAACTTGATCTTCGCTGCCTTGGCGCGGCGGATGACCTCGTCCGGAACGGCGGTGGTTGCGACATCGATCTCGCGCACCGAACGTCCCAGCAGCGCGTTGCGCACCGCGCCGCCGACGACGCGCGCTTCCTCGCCCTCGCTATCGAGCAAGGCGAGAACCTTCGCCACGCCGCCCGCCGCCAGCCAGGGCGCGCCGCGCAGACGATCGACCGTGCGCACGCCGCTCACTTCTTCACCCAGGCTTCTCAACGCCTGGCTTCTCAACGCCTGGAACCAGCCTGCCGTTCTCGATATGCGCCGGGATGTAGGTCGAGCCCGGAGGCGCACCGGAGAAATGGGCGAGATAGGCAAAGCTTGCGATGACGAGCAGCAGGGCGGCCGCGGTCAGCCAGCCGATGATCGGCAGCGGCCAGGAGGCCTTGTCGAACAGATGCGCGCGCGTCGCGACCAGAAATAGAGCGTAGACCGCAAATGGAATGAGGAAGAGCCCGAACTCGGTGAGAACCGGACGGATCATGTGGCGAACATCCGCTGGTACAGCACGCGCAGGATGCCGGCGGTCACGCCCCAGACGTAGCGATCGCCATACGGCATCTCGTAGTAGCTGCGGGTGATGTCGCGAAACTCGCGCGTCTTCAGGAAGTGGTTCGCCGGGTTCATCAGGAACGCGAGCGGCACCTCGAACACGTCGTCGACCTCGGACTTGTTGACGCGCAATTCGAAGCCGGGACTGACGCGCGCGACCGTCGGCAGGATGCGGTAGCCGAACGGCGTGCCGTAGAGATCCATGTAGCCGATCGGCTCGACGAAATCGGCATCGAGGCCGATCTCCTCCTCGGCTTCGCGCAAGGCGGCGTACATCGGCGACGGATCGGTCGCATCGATCTTGCCGCCGGGAAACGCGACCTGGCCGGCGTGGTCGTTCAGGTGCGCCGCGCGTTGCGTCAGCAGCACCATCGGCTCCTCGCGCTCGACGACGGGCACGAGCACCGCCGCCGGGCGGATCGGCTTCTCCTGCGCGATGATCTTGAGCACGTCGCGCATGCCTTCGTCGTCGGTCGGCGGAATGATGCTCGGATCGGTCAGTCCCGGCGGCACATCGAAGGTGAAAAGCTCGCGCGCGCGGCGGAAGAATTCGTCCGAGGTGATGGTTACGCTTTCGAGTCCGGGCTTCGGCTTGCCGGTGGTGGCCTGGTCGCTCAAACGTTTTCCCTCACCTGCTCCGCGCCGGCCATCGCAAAGAACACGCCGCCGGAGCTGACGCCGAACATGTCGCGCCCATTCACCGAGCGTTCTTCGCCGAGTTCGACGATGTCGTAATAGATCGGCCGCGTCACCTTCGCCCAAAGGTCGCGGCGCACATGCAGGTATGGCGTCAACCCGCCGTCCTTCGCCTCCTTGAAGCGCAGCTCATGGGCGCCGTCGCATTCGACCCAGTCGTCGACATTGGTGCGAAAGTGCAGGCGCTGGTCGTCGCCGGTTCCGTCCTTCTGCATCTCGACCGCCATGAACGGGGCGTCGTCGACGCGAATGCCGACCTTCTCGACCGGGGTCACGAGAAAGTGCTTGTCGCCCTCGCGCTTCAGGATCGTCGAGAACAGGCGCACCAGCGCCGGCCGGCCGATCGGCGTGCCCATGTAGAACCACGTGCCGTCGGAGCCGATTCGCATGTCGATATCGCCGCAAAAATCCGGGTTCCACAGGTGCACCGGCGGCAAGCCCTTCTGTCGCGGCGGTGCGCGCCGCGCTCGCAAGCCCGTCCAGCCCATTTGAGGAAATTTGCCCTTGGTTCGCCATGGTTTGTCCCGACGTTCATTGCCGACGCGCACTCGCCGGATCGTGATTGGCTGGTGCGCCCCCTGCCCCGATAATGCGGGAATAACGGAATTCAAGGGAATACATCAGGTTAGGTTCAGTCTAGCATAGCTCCAGACCGGTTGCGCTACATCAGGCACGAAGCTTGCAACGCAACGATAGATGCCGGTTCCGGTCGAGGAGCCCGAAACAGGAGATCGGAATGGCTGCCGAAGGTGTCGAGAAACTGGAAGACGTGATCGTGCGGTCGGCGGAGCAGGTCGCCGCCAGCATCAAGACCGCCAGGGAGGCCGTCGGCACCATCATCTTCGGCCAGGAACGCGTCGTCGAAAACGCGCTGGTGACGATCCTGTCCGGCGGCCATGCGCTGCTGATCGGCGTTCCCGGTCTCGCCAAGACGAAGCTGGTCGAAACGCTCGGCATCACGCTCGGGCTCGACGCCAAGCGCATCCAGTTCACGCCCGACCTGATGCCGTCCGACATCCTCGGCTCCGAGGTGCTGGACGAGAGCGCGACCGGCAAGCGCTCGTTCCGCTTCATCACCGGGCCGGTGTTCGCGCAGCTGCTTGATGGCCGACGAGATCAACCGCGCCAGCCCGCGCACGCAGTCGGCGCTGCTGCAGGCGATGCAGGAGCAGCATGTGACGGTCGCAGGCGCGCGTCACGACCTGCCGAGGCCGTTCCACGTGCTGGCGACGCAAAATCCGCTGGAGCAGGAAGGCACCTATCCCCTGCCCGAAGCCCAGCTCGACCGCTTCCTGATGGAGATCGACGTCGACTATCCGGATCGCGAGGCCGAGCGGCGCATCCTGTTCGAGACGACCGGATCGGACGAAACCCTCGCCAAGGCGGCGATGACGCCGGAAGCGCTGATGACGGCGCAGCGGCTGGTGCGCCGCCTGCCGGTCGGCGATTCGGTCGTCGAGGCGATCCTGTCGCTGGTGCGCTCGGCGCGTCCGGGTCCGGACGGCGGCGAAAGCGCCAAGCATATCGCCTGGGGCCCCGGCCCGCGCGCCAGCCAGGCGCTGATGCTGGCGGTGCGCGCCCGCGCGCTGCTCGACGGCCGCCTCGCGCCGTCGATCGACGACGTGCTCGATCTTGCAGAACCGGTCCTCAAGCACCGCATGGCGCTGACCTTCTCCGCGCGTGCGGAGGGGCGCACGATCACCGAGGTGATCGGTCAGATCAAGTCACGGATCGGTTGATGGCAGAGGCGGTGGTTCGCACAGCGGGGGAGATCGAAGCAGTCCGACGTGCCGACGGTGAAAGCCGCTCGCTGGCAGCGTCGCTGCCGCGGCTCGTGCTGGAAGCGCGCCGCATCGCCAACAACGTCATCCACGGGCTGCACGGCCGCCGCCGCGCCGGCGCCGGCGAAAGCTTCTGGCAGTATCGCCGCTTCACGAGCGGCGAGCCGGCGCAGAACATCGACTGGCGGCGTTCGGGCCGCGACGAGCACCTCTACGTCCGCGAGCAGGAATGGGAGGCCGCGCACACCGTGTGGATGTGGCCGGACCGTTCGGCATCGATGGCCTTCGCCTCGCAGAAGTCACGCGACAGCAAGCTGGAGCGGGCGCTGATCGTCGCCTTCGCGCTGGCCGAACTGCTGGTCGAGGGCGGCGAGCGCGTCGGCATTCCGGGCATCATGCACCCGACCGGCAGCCGCAACGTGATCGACAAGATGGCGCAGGCGATGCTGCACGACACCGCGGCGCGCGCGAGCCTGCCGCCGTCCTTCGTGCCGTCGTCGCTGTCGGAGATCGTCGTGCTGTCGGATTTCTGGGCGCCGATCGGCGAGGTGCATGCGACGCTGGCGGGCCTGTCGTCGACCGGCGCGCACGGCACGCTGGTGCAGATCGTCGATCCCGCCGAAGAGACGTTCCCCTATTCAGGCCGCATCGACTTCGTCGAGCCGGAAGGCGCCGGCACCATCACCGCGGGCCGCGCCGAAACCTGGGCCGCAGATTACATCGCCCGCGTGGCGCGGCATCGCGAGGAGATTCGCGCCGAGACCCGCCGCCTCGACTGGCTGTTCTCGGTGCACAACACCGATCGCTCGGCAGCGGAGCTGCTGTTGTTCCTGCACGGCGGCATGACGGTCAACAAGGGCGGCGCAGATCGGACGCCGCGCATGATCGGCAGCCTTCCCTTCGCCTTCGCGCAACCGCTGATGCTGATCGGGCTCGTCAGCCTGCCGGTGCTGTGGTGGCTGCTGCGGCTGATGCCGCCGCGCCCGCGCCGCATCGACTTTCCGCCGACGCGGCTGTTGTTCGACATCGCGCCGAAGGAAGAGACGCCGGCGCGCACGCCGTGGTGGCTGACGCTGATCCGCCTGCTGGCGGCAGCGCTGGTGATCTTCGCCGCCGCAGGTCCGATCTACAATCCGATCGCCGGCGCCACCCGCTCGGGCGCACCGCTCGTGATGCTGATCGACGACGGCTGGAGCGCCGCCGCAAGCTGGGAGATGCGCATCAAGTCCGCGGACGAACTGATCGCGACGGCCGAATCCGACAGCCGCGGCGTGGCGCTGATCCCGTTGTCGGAGCCTGCCCGCGACATCACGCTGATGCCGGCAGGCAATGCGCGCATCGCGCTGCGGCAGCTGTCGCCAAAACCTTACGCGGTCGAGCGCGTCGACATGCTGCCCGCCATCACCCGTTTCCTGAATGCGACGGGTGACGCCGAAGTCGTGTGGATCGCCGACGGCGTCGATACCGGCCGCGGCGCAGAATTCGTCGCGGGCCTTCCGGCTGCGATCGGCGAACGCCAGCTGACGATCTATGACAGCGGCATCGCGCCGGCGCATGCGCTGACGGCGGCGGAAAACGCCGCCGCGCGCATGGTGGTGAAGGTGCTGCGCGCGCATACCGGCGCGCCGGAAACCGGACTGGTGCGGGCGCTGGACGCGAAGGGATCGCCGATCGGCGATGCGCGCTTCGTCTTCAACGTGCAGGAGACCGAGACCGAAGCCGCGTTCGACCTGCCGGTCGAGCTGCGCAACGACATCACCCGGCTGGACGTCGCCGGCGAACGCTCGGCCGGCGCGGTGCAACTGCTCGACAAGCGCTGGCGCCGCCGCGCGGTCGGCGTCGTCACCGGCGCGACCTCGGACACGGCGCAGCCGCTGCTTGCATCGACCTTCTATCTCTCGCGCGCGCTCGGTCCCTTTGCCGACGTGCGGCTCGGCGAGCGCGGCGCGCCGGCAACCGCCATCGCCCGCTTCCTCGACCAGAAGCTGCCGATGATCGTGCTGGCGGACGTCGGCACGCTCGGGCCTGAGATCCGCGAACGGCTGAACGCCTGGATCGCCCAAGGCGGCGTGCTGGTCCGTTTTGCCGGCCCGCGGCTTGCGGCAGCCGACGACGATCTGGTGCCTGTCCGCCTGCGGCGGGGCGGTCGCAGCCTCGGCGGCGCGCTGACCTGGGAAAAGCCGCAGAGCCTGGCCGCCTTCTCAGCCGACGGCCCGTTCGGCGGCCTCGCCGTCGCCAAGGACATTACCGTCACCCGGCAGGTGCTGGCCGAGCCCGACGCATCGCTCACCGCCAAGAGCTGGGCCACGCTCGCGGACGGTACCCCGCTCGTGACCGGCGAGCAGCGCGGCAAGGGCGTGGTGGCGCTCTTCCATGTCAGCGCCGACACACGCTGGTCGGACTTGCCACTTTCGGGTACATTCGTGGAAATGCTCCGACGCATCGTCGACATATCGGGCTACACCCAGACTGCGGGTGCCGGTCCCGCTGGCGAAGCGACCACCGAGACCGTAGCGCCGACGCGCATTCTCGACGGCTTTGGTGCGTTCGGACCGCCGCCCTCCACCGCGAAGCCGCTGAAAGCCGATTACCGCGATCGCGCGACGCTGGATCATCCGCCGGGCTTCTATGGACCGCCTGACGGACCGCTTGCCGTCAACACGCTGGCCGCAGCCGACCGCATCGCCGCGCTCGACACCTCGCCCCTGCGCGCACGCCACGCGGCCTATCGCAGCGCCGAGCCGCGCGACCTGCGCGGCTGGCTGCTGTCGGGCGCGCTCGGCCTGTTCCTGCTCGACGCGCTGGTCGTCGCCTTCCTGGGCGCGGGCATCGCCGGCCTGTTGCGGCGGCGCCGTGCGGTGACCGCGGCAGTTGTCGCCGTGATGTTCCTCGCCGCCACGCTGCTTCCGAGCCGGCCTGCGTCCGCGCAGAACGACGAAGCGAACATCAAGGCGGTGTCGCAGACCCGCCTCGCCTATGTCGTCACCGGCAACGCCGACGTGGATTCGATCGTGCAGGCCGGCATGGCCGGGCTGACGCTGTTCCTCGCGCAACGCACCGCGTTCGAGGGCGGCGATCCGGTCGGCGTCGATCCGGGGCGCGACGAGCTGTCGTTCTATCCGCTGATCTACTGGCCGGTGATCACCGGCGCGCCGCGGCCGCCGCAGGAGACGCTGAACAAGCTCGACGCCTACATGAAGCAGGGCGGCACCGTGCTGTTCGACACGCGCGATGCGATCGAGGCGCCGGCAACGCCGGGCGGCGAGTCCGAGACACCGGGCATGCTGACGCTGCGCAACATCCTCGGCTCGCTCGACATCCCCGAGCTCGAGCCGGTGCCGCGCGAGCACGTGCTGACCAAGACGTTCTACCTGCTGCGCGACTTCCCCGGCCGCTTCACCAACGGACAGACCTGGGTCGAGTCGCTGCCGCGCGACAACGACGAGGGCGAAGAGGCGGCGGCGCGTCCGGCCCGCGGCGGCGACGGCGTCTCGCCGATCATCATCACCTCGAACGATCTTGCCGGCGCGTGGGCGCTGCGCCCCGACGGCCAGCCGATGCTGCCGCTCTCGCCCGGCGAGCCGCGCCAGCGCGAATTCGCCTTCCGCGCCGGCGTCAACATCGTGATGTACCTCCTGACCGGCAACTACAAGGCCGACCAGGTTCACGTGCCGGCGCTGATCGAGCGGCTGGGACAGTAACGCCATGCAATACGGCCTCGCCTTCGCGCCGCTTGTTCCCGCGCTGGTGCTCTGGATCGCACTCGGCGCGATCATCGTCATCGCGGCGATCCTGACATTCGCGCGCGCGCGCGGCGCTGCGATCCGCGTCGCAGCGCTGGCGCTGATCCTGCTGGCGCTCGCCAATCCGTCATTCACCCGCGAAGACCGCGAACCGCTGTCGTCGGTGGCCGCCGTCGTGATCGACAAGAGCCCGAGCCAGAATTTCGGCGATCGTGCGCGCGAAACCGAACAGGCGCGCGAGCAGCTGCTCGACCGGCTGAAGCAGATCAAGGGGCTCGAGGTCCGCGTGGTCGAGGCCGGCCAGGCCGACGGCGAGACCGACGGCACGCGGCTGTTCACGGCGCTGTCCGCCGCGCTGTCGGACGTGCCGACCGACCGCGTCGCCGGCGCCTTCATGATCACCGACGGGCGTGTGCACGACATTCCGGCGAACGTGTCGGCGCTCGGCTTCAGCGCGCCGGTGCATGCGCTGATCACCGGCCGCAAGGACGAGCGCGACCGCCGCATCGCCATCGTCGCCGCGCCACGCTTCGGCATCGTCGGCCAGCCGCAGAAGATCACCTACCGGCTCGACGATCAGGGCATCACCGGCCAGCGCGCGCAGGTGGTGGTGCGCCGTGACGGGCAGACCATCAACCAGCGCACCGTGCTGAGCGGCCAGACCGTCACGGTCGACGTCGATGTGCCGCATGCGGGGCAAAACATCGTCGAGATCGAAGCCTCGCCGCTCGAGGGCGAGCTGACGCCGGTGAACAATCGCGCGGTGGTCTCCATCGACGGCGTGCGCGACAAGCTGCGCGTGCTGCTGGTCTCCGGCGAACCGCATTCCGGCGAGCGCACCTGGCGCAACCTGTTGAAGTCCGACGCCGCCATCGACCTCGTGCATTTCACGATCCTGCGTCCGCCGGAAAAGCAGGACGGCACGCCGATCAACGAGCTGTCGCTGATCGCATTCCCGACGCGCGAACTGTTCCTGCAGAAGATCAACGAATTCCAGCTGATCATCTTCGACCGCTACGCGCGGCAAGGCGTGCTGCCGATCGGCTATTTCGAGAACATCGCGCGCTATGTGCGCAACGGCGGCGCGGTGCTGGTCGCGGCCGGCCCCGACTACGCCAGCAACACCAGCATCTGGCGCACGCCGCTCGACAGCGTGCTGCCGGCCGAACCCGTCGGCGTGACCGAGCGCGGCTACTACGCGCGCGTGAACGACGCCGGCAAGCGGCATCCGGTGACGCGCGGGCTGGAAGGCTCCGCCAACGATCCGCCGAAGTGGAGCCGCTTCTTCCGCCAGATCGACACGCGCAACATCACCGGCTCCTCGATCATGGACGGCGTCGACGGCAAGCCGCTGCTGGTGCTCTCGCGCCAGGGCGAAGGGCGCGTCGCGCTCCTGCTCTCCGACCACATCTGGCTTTGGGCCCGCGCCTATGAGGGCGGCGGCCCGCATCTCGACCTGCTGCGGCGGCTGTCGCACTGGCTGATGAAGCAGCCGGATCTGGAGGAAGAGGCGCTGCGGCTGTCGGTGCAGAACCGCGACCTGTCGTCACCCGCCAGACCATGACCGAGGAAATTCCGCCGGTGACGGTGACCTCGCCGTCCGGCGTCAAGAAGGAGCTCAATCTCGCGACCACCGAGCCCGGCGTGTGGCGCGCGACGCTGACCGCGGACGAGCTCGGCCTGTGGCAGGCGACCGACGGCAAGCTGACGGCGCTGATCAATGTCGGCCCGACCAACCCGAAGGAATTCTCGGAGGTCACCTCGACCACCGACATGCTGATGCCGCTGACGCAGGCGACCGGCGGCGACACCCGGCGGGTGATGAACGGCTCCTCGCTCGAGCTGCCGCGCATCCTGCCGGTGCGCGCGTCCAGCGTGTTCCGCGGCGACAGCTGGCTCGGCCTGAAGATGCGCGAGGCCAGCGTCGTCAAGGGCATCGGCGTGCTGCCGATCTTCGCCGGCGTGATCGGCCTGTTGCTGCTGATCGGCGCGTTCGCGGCGACCTGGCTGCGCGAAGGGCGCTGATCCTTCTAAAGCGCGATGAATCGCCATCGCGCTTTAGCTCTTTGTTTGAGCATGATCTTTTTCGGAAAACCGGTTCCCATTCCGGATCATGCTTTGACGGCTCTCGACTGCACGACCCCATTGACATGCCGCCTCGCTCCTGAGATGTTATATTATAACATTACGGGCGCCGGGCGAGATGGGGTGGCTTCGACCGCGAGTGAGGCTTGGGGCATGGCTGGCGCTGATCGCGCTGGCGATGAATCTCGGGCTCGCGTTCGGTCACCACCACTTCGACGAGCTTGCGACGGACCGCGTTGCCGCAGTTGAGGCTGAACATCCACCACGCGCCGCGCATCCGCACGACCACGGCGATGGCGATGCGATCATCACGGCTCACCGGTCGCCCATCCCTGCTTCGCCTGCGTTGTCGTGACGGCGGCGGTCCTCGCCGCCAATCCACCTGCCCTTCCGGCGCCCTCCTGGACGAAGGACGTCGGCCTCACGACGACGTTCGTTCGGCCTGCGCGACAGCAAGCGGACGTCGTTCGAAGCCCGCGCTCCGCCGCTGTCCTGATCCGGGTCCAGTCGCTGCATCACTCTCCTCGACAATCAAAACCGCCGAAAGGCGGAAGCCGACGTTGCGCGTGCGCTTGCAACGCGTGTCGGCTCGATCAGGACAGTTCGAAATGCCCTCGTTGCTCAGGCGCGCATTCCTCGCGTGCAGCTCCACATTCGTTCTCGCCGGCCTCTGCGATCACGCAGCCGCGCAGAGCACGACCACGCTTCCGGAGATCACGGTGGTCGCAAGTCCGATCGTCACGCGCAGGCCGGCTGCCGCTCCCGCCGCGCCGGCGACGACCGCGCCGCCCGAGAATTTGACGGACCTGCTCGATCAATCCTTCTCGGCCGTCACGACCATGACCGCGGCACAGATCGAACGCGAGAGCGGCGGCGCGCTGGGTAACGGCGGATCGCTCGGCAACCTCCTGTTCGACAAGCCGGGCATCACCGGCTCGACCTTTGCGCCCGGCGCGAGCCGCCCGGTCATTCGCGGCCTCGATAATTTCCGCGTGCGGGTGCAGGAGAACGGCACGTCGACGCTCGACGTCTCCGAGATCGGCGAGGATCACGCGGTGCCGGTCGACACGCTGTCCGCCGACCGCGTCGAGGTGGTGCGGGGACCGGCGACGCTGCGCTACGGCTCACAGGCGATCGGCGGCGTCGTCAGCATCGACAACAACCGCATTCCGATGCCGACGACGCCGTTCGGCTTCTCGGGACGCATCGGCGGCGCGTTCACGTCGGTGGATCGCGGCGGTGAAGGTTCGGTCGCAATGGACGCGCGCGGCAAGGACGTGGCGATGCACCTCGACGCGTTCGCAAGGCGCGCGGGCGACTACCGCATTCCGGGCGGCGTTCAGGCGAATTCGAGCGTGAGCGCGGAAGGCGGCGCGGTCGGCGGCAGCACGTTCTTCAACGGCGGCTACTTCGGCCTGGCGCTGACCAACACGCAGTCGGTCTATCACATCCCGGGCACCGAATCGGCGCTCAGCAACACGCGCATCGATCTCGAACAGACGAAGCTGCTCGGCAAGGGCGAGTTTCGCCCGGACTCCGCCGATCGTCGACGCCGTGCGGCTGTGGTTCGGCGCGACGGACTACCGCCACTTCGAGAAGGCCGTCGGCGAGGACGGCATCGACGGCACTCAGGCGACGTTCCGCAACCGCGAGCAGGAAGCGCGCGTCGAGACGCAGTTTCAGCCGGTCGTCACGCCGATCGGCATCTGGACCGCCGCGCCGGGCATCCAGTTCAATCACCAGAACCTCGGCACCAGCGGCGAAGCCGGCTCATTGCTTGCGCCGAGCGAAACCACTGCCGGCGCGTTCTATCTGTTCAACGAGCTGCGGGTCACGCCGACGCTGAAGCTGCAGGCGGCGGGCCGCGTCGACCGCGCGCACATCGACGGGACGGCGGCGACCTTTCCGGCGGACCTCGACGGCCTGAGCGGCGCGCCGTTCGAGTTCGGTGCGAAGCGCGACTTCACCCCGGTCAGCGCAAGCGTCGGCGCGCTGCAGGCGCTGCCCTATGGGCTCGTCGCCGGCATCTCGGCGCAATATGTCGAGCGCGCACCGCGCGCGCTCGAACTGTTCGCCAAGGGCCCGCACGACGCCTCCGGCACCTTCGAGATCGGCGACCCGAACCTGAAGATCGAAGCCGCGACCGGCGTCGAGGCAAGCCTGCGCAAACAGGAAGGCAGCTGGCGCTTCGACGCGACCATCTTCCACACGCGCTATCACAACTTCATCTTCCGCCAGGAGACGGGGCTGCGCTGCGACGACGACTTCGAATCCTGCGGCCTCGGCGGCGGCACGGAACTGCGGCAGGTGGTGTTCGCGCAGCGCGATGCGCGGTTCTGGGGCGCGGAGCTTGCGACGCAGATCGACCTGACGCAGGTCGGCGAACTCACCTTCGGCGTCGATGGACAATATGACTTCGTCGACGCCCGCTTTACCGACGGCAGTTTTGTGCCGCGCATCCCGCCGCACCGGCTCGGCGGCGGCCTCTACTTGAGAAACGCGGCATGGTTTGCGCGCGTCGGCGTGCTGCACGCCTTCGCGCAGAACAACCTGGCGCTGAACGAGACGCCGACCGAAGGCTACAATCTGTTGAAGGCGGAAGTCGCCTACACGCTGAAAGTCGCGCCGAACCAGTTCAACGTGAAGGAAGCGCGCTTCGGCGTGGTCGGCACCAACCTGCTGGACGACGAGGTGCGCAACCACGTCTCGTTCCGCAAGGACGAGGTGCTGCTGCCGGGCCGCTCGGTGCGGTTCTTCGCCAGCGCGAAGTTCTAAGCTGGGGTTCGCGCAAAATCCCAGTCCGGGCGGACGCGCCCGGACACGCCTTCGAACGCGCCGTCCTGCAGCTCGGCGATCAGCACGCGCGCCGTATCGACAGGGCCCGGCATGACGACGCTGCCGCGCGGCACACGCTTGAAGCCGACGCGGCTGTAGTAAGGCTCGTCGCCGACCAGCAGCACGAGGCGCTCGCCCTTCGCCTTCGCCTCCGACAGGCACCGCTCCAGCAGCATGCGGCCGATGCCGTGGCTGCGAAACGGCGGTTCGACGGTCAGCGGACCCAGCATCAGCGCCTTGGTGTCGCCGATGCAGATCGGCAGCTGGCGCACCGAGCCGACCAGCAGCGTGCCGATGCGCGCGGTGAACGACAGGTCGAGCCGGTGATCCACATGCTCGCGCAGGCGATAGGCCGAGAGCACGAAGCGGCCCGGGCCGAACGTGCGCTCATGCAGCCGCTCGATCGGCTGCGCGTCGGCAACCGTCTCCGGCAGGATCGTGATGGATAGCTCAGGCATGGTTGCGCGACTTAGCATTTGGGGCGGGCAAGGTCCACGGCTTCGAGCCGCTACACCCAGTCGAGCGAGATCGGCCGGCCTTCGACCACCTCCGCAATCCTGGCTCGTGTTCCTCTGGTCGCGTCCGCCGGCAGCGCCTTCACGTCGAAGAAGCCGCTATCGACGATCTCGCGATTGGGAGCCGGCTTGGCCGGCTGATGAAAGTCCCGCACGATGTAGACGACGACATGGTCCCGCCGCGAGATACGGCGGTTGAAGAAGATGCCGTGCAGGACCGGCTGCCCGTCGAAGACGATGTTGCCCTCCTCATGCAGCTCGCGCCGCATCGCGTCGAGCGCGGTCTCGCCGACCTCGACCCCGCCGCCCGGCAGATGCCAGCCGCTGACGTAGCTGTGCTTCACCAGAAAGATGCGCCCCTCGGCATCGAACACCATCGCCCGCACGCCGAACGTCATGCCCCGCGCAAACCGCCAATAGAGATGAAGGCCAGCGCCGGATCGCCGGCTCGAGCATGACGCGGATGCGGGATTGGGTCATTCGCGCGCGGCCCGCATCACTCGAAGACGGGCCTGAGAAAGGACCGCTCATATTTCAGAAAGCACTTCGTCTCCCGATAGTATGCGGCCGCCTTCTGGCATTCCGGATCGGTGGCGGCTTTCGCCCGATAAGCTTCATAGGCTGCGAGCGACGGGAACGAGAACATCGCGAGCGCGATGTGGTCGGAACTTTCATGCGGAAGAAAGTAGCCGTGGTGCGTCCCGCCAAGCTTGTTGACGAGCGGAATCCACATCTTCGCGTATGTTTCGAATTCCTTGATCTTGAACGGATCGATCTCGTAGCGAAGGTGGCAGGTGATCATGTCACTTCCCCAGGCTCGATGATGGGCTCGACGTTCACGGCATTTCGCAAGCGGATACCGCTCGCATGAAGCGTCGAGGCCCACACGGGCTTCAACGCGGTCAACTGATCCAGCACCCGAAGCTCGACGCCGGCTGCCGCGAGGCTCAGATCAAGCGAGGCGAGCGTCGCCACGCTGCATCGGTCGAACCGTCGTTCGCGACACCCACATCCCCGCGTCCTGCGTATCCTCGAAGGTCTCCACCGGCATCTCATACCGATAAAGCGTGCCGATCTGAAGGCGCTGCAGCCAGCCGGCCTCGATATAGGCCACCGCGCGCGCAGATGACGGTCCGATCCAGGTCGACTTGTCGTCGTCGGTTGTTTGCGCCGTCGGCCAGATGACGATCCGCGGGCATTCGCGCGGGAAAAGATAGAGGATGCTGTGCGGCTCATCGATCGCCCAGACCAGCGGCCCGTTCAGCCATTGGCGGTCCGGCGATCGCTCGGCAGCGATCCGTGGGCGGCGAGGCTCGAAAACTTCAATCCGCGGATCGTCACTGAAGTGAAAGAGCTGCATGACGTTCTCGCTTGCATGGATTTCCTGCGCTTGTCAAAACAGGCGATGCCTTGTGCACGCGCAGCTTCCTCGACCGGGCGGACACCGTGACTGCGTTCACGCTCGCGCACCTGTCCGACCCGCACCTGGCGCCGCTGCCGACGCCGCATTTCCGCGAACTGATGGGAAAGCGCGTGCTGGGCTACGCCAACTGGGTGCGAAATCGCAAGCTGTCCTACTCGCGCGCGGTGCTCGATCAGCTGACGGCCGACATGCGGGCGCAGTCGCCGGACCACGTCGCCGTCACCGGCGACCTCGTCAACATCGCGCTGGAAGCGGAGTTCGCGCCCGCGCGCGACTGGCTCAGGACGATCGGCCCGCCGCATGACGTGACCCTGGTGCCGGGCAACCACGACGCCTACGTCGCTTCGACCTGGCCGCGCTGCGCCGACACATGGCTGGACTACATGCGTGGCGACGACGCGGCGGATGTGCGCGCTCCGAGGTTTCCGTTCCTTCGCCGTCGCGGTCCGCTGCTGCTGATCGGCGTGTCGACCGCAGTGCCGACCGCACCGTTCATGGCGACCGGGCGGCTCGGGGAGAAGCAGATCGGCGACCTCGCTGCCCTGCTGTCGCAACACGCAGCGGATGCCTGCTTTCGCGTGCTGCTGATCCACCATCCGCTGCGCTCGTCGCGCCACCACAAGCGACTGACCGATGCCGGCGAACTGCAGGAGCTGCTGCGCAAGCACGGCGTGCAGCTGATCCTGCACGGGCACGATCACAAGCATTCGCTCATGTGGTTTGACGGACCCGGCGGCCGCATTCCTGCCGTCGGCGTGCCGTCCGCATCAGCGGTCGCGATGGCAAGCACGACGGCGCTGCCTACAACCTGTTTCGCATCACGAGCGAAGGCAACGCCTGGCGCTGCCATTGGACCGTGCGCGGCCTTGAACAGCCGGGCAACATCACGGAACTGCGACAGCAGGACATTGCTCTGAAGCGTGACGAGATCAGAGCGAGCGCAGCGACGCGATCATCGCGGCTGCGAACAACGCCGCGGCACCGACCAGCGCGCCGATCAGGAACGGCCAGATCCGCGAGCGCGCCGCGGCGGCGGCGCCGCCGCGCCGACCTCCACGGTCACCGCGAGTGCGTGCTCGCGCTCGACGATGCGCCGGGCGACATAGTCGGTGACGGCTTCGACGATCGGTGGCACCTCGTTGGATTCCGCAAGCACGATGCGCCCGTGCCGCGTATCCTGCACGAAGCGATAGGTGCGCTTGTCGCGGCCCATGACGATGTGGGCGACGACATCGACCCACAGCCGCGGCGGATCGCCCCGGCTGATGCCGCGATCGAACAGGTCGATGGTGTCCGGGATTTCCGCGAACAAGGGATCGAGCGCGTCGGAGAGGATCTCCAGCCGCGCGACCTCCGCATCACGCAGGTCGACGACGACGCCGGTGCGGTCGGCGGCCTCGATCCGGGCCTGTCGCAAGGCATCGCGCAGACGGCGCGGCTGTCCCTCGCCGGTGTTGCCGGCTGCCCCGCTGGCTCCACTGTCGCTCATGGAATCCCCCATGTTTCCAGCCTGTTAACCTATCAGTAACCATCGCTGAAACAAGGGTTCGGGCGCCCGTCCAACGCCAAAACGAGAGCGGCCCTGCCCGGTTTTGCACCGGACAGGGCCGCTGAATTTGTGGTGCGGCGCTGCCTTACAGCCGCGCCGGCGAGTGGATCAGACCATCGCCTTGCGCGGCTCCTCGACGATCGAGAAGCGCACGTTGCAGCGATGGCGGTTCTTCTCCGACAGCTGACGCCAGGCGTTCTCCGCCTCCTTCCGCGACGGGAAGGGACCTTCGACCTGAGCCGTTCCATGCACGAGCTGATGGAAATTCAGCGACCGAAATTCGCCGCCAACGACCCAATAGTGAGTACCGTGCATTTCCGCCTCCGTTGGCCGCAACCTGTGCGCCGTTTGACCTGAACTGACCAGCTTCCGCCGAGTTGTGCAACCTGTTGTCGAACTCAGCCTGCGATTGGTTCGACATTCGTGACAACGCGTGTGCGAAACCGTCGCCAAGACATAACGCCAAAGCCCCAAACTCCGGTAGATATCAGTGGACGGGATTCGTGATTTTTTGTAACACACATATCCAATAAACTTGTCATTTTGTCACATTTGTAAATCACACGCACCCGAAAGGCTGGATTGAGGGCATGGCAACGCGCCCGGCTGTCACCGAGACTGGCAAAAAGCTGTTCGTCGGCCCCAGGTTCCGGCGGATCCGCCAGCAGCTTGGCCTGTCACAGACCCAGATCGCCGAGGGGCTCGGCATGTCGCCGAGCTACATCAACCTGATCGAGCGCAATCAGCGCCCGGTCACCGCGCAGCTGCTGCTGCGCCTTGCGGAGACCTACGACCTCGACCTGCGCGACCTCGCCACGGCCGACGAGGACCGCTTCTTCGCCGAGCTGAACGAGATCTTTTCCGACCCGCTGTTCCGGCAGATCGACCTGCCGAAGCAGGAGCTGCGCGACCTCGCCGAGCTCGCGCCCGGCGTCACCCATGCGCTGCAACGCCTCTACGCCGCCTACACCGAGGCGCGGCGCGGCGAGACCATGGTGGCAGCGCAAATCGCCGACCGCACCGACGGCGCGCGCTTCGAGGCCAACCCGATCGAGCGCGTGCGCGACCTGATCGAGGCCAACCGCAACTATTTTCCGGATCTCGAGCAGGCGGCGGAAACGCTGCGCGACGAGATCGGCCTCGCAAGCCAGGACCTGTTTGCCGCGCTCAGCACGCGATTGCGCGAAAAGCATTCGGCGACCGTGCGCATCATGCCGCTCGACGTGATGCGGGAAACGCTGCGGCGCTGGGACCGGCACCGCCGGCAGATCCTGATCTCCGAACTGGTCGATCCGTCCGGCCGCGCATTCCAGCTCGCATTCCAGATCGGACTTGCCGAATGCGGACCGCTGCTCGACGCGATCGTCACCCGCACCGGCGCGCTCGACGACACCAGCCGGCGTCTCTATCGCATTACGCTCGCCAACTATTTCGCGGCGGCAGTGATGATGCCCTATCAGCCGTTCCAGGCGGCCGCCGAAAACCTCGGCTACGACGTTCACGTGCTCGGCCAGCGCTTCAACGCCAGCTTCGAGCAGGTGTGCCACCGCCTGACCACGCTGCAGCGGCCGACCGCGCGCGGCGTGCCGTTCTTCATGCTGCGCGTCGACAATGCCGGCAACGTATCGAAGCGGTTCTCGTCCGGCACTTTCCCGTTCTCGAAATTCGGCGGCACCTGCCCGCTCTGGAACGTGCATTCGACCTTCGACACGCCGGATCGCCTGCTGAGCCAGATCGTCGAACTGCCCGACGGCAGCAAGTATTTTTCCATCGCCCAGACCGTGCGGCGGCCGGTGGCGCCGCACCCGAACCCGCAGCCGCGCTTCGCCATCGGGCTCGGCTGCGAGCTGCGCCACGCCTCGCGGCTGGTCTATGCGGCGGGCTTCGACCTGGAAAAGACCGAAGGCATGCCGATCGGCGTCAACTGCCGCCTCTGCGAACGGGAAAACTGCAGCCAGCGCGCCGAGCCGCCGCTGACGCGGACGCTGATCCTGGACGAGAATACAAGGCGGGTGTCGTCGTTTGTGTTCAGCAATGCGAGGGAGCTGTGAAGCGCGGGCCACTCTCGTCCCCGCCGGACTTGACCGCGCGGTCCATCCCAAGAACAGTCACGCGCAACTCTGATATCTGGCGGGGCCCGAGCAGGCCCTGAGGGGAGCCGAAAGTCATGCCGCCACAATTCGCCGCGCTGGCGCGAAGCGCGATGATTGCCGTTGCCATTGCCGGTTGCGCGGCCTCCCCCGCCCTCGCCCAGAACGTCGGCGCGTGCCGGGCCGGCACCAACTTCGAGCGCTGGCTCACCCAGTTCAAGCAGGATGCGGTCAAGGCCGGCGTGTCGCAGCGGGCGATTGCGGCGGCCTCACCGCAGCTCGTGTTCGACCAGGGTACCGTCAACCGCGATCGCGGCCAGCGCGTGTTCGGGCAGATCTTCACGACATTCTCGGACCGGATGGCGGCGGCCCACCGCGTGCAGGGCGGCCAGCAGAAGATCAAGCAGTATGCCAACGCCTTCTCGCGCGCCGAGCGCGAGTATGGCGTGCCGCCGGCGGTGATCGCCGCGTTCTGGGGACTGGAGACCGACTTCGGCGGCAACTCCGGCAAGCTGCCGATCCTGAAATCGCTGGCGACGCTCGCCTACGACTGCCGCCGCGCCGACCGCTTTCACGAGGAGCTGATCGCCGCGCTGAAGATCGTCGAGCGCGGCGACCTTTCGGTGGACGAGATGATCGGCTCATGGGCCGGCGAGCTCGGACAGATGCAGTTCCTGCCGAAGCACTATTACGACTATGCAGTTGATTACGACGGCGACGGACGGCGCGACATGATCCGCAGCGCGCCCGACGCGATCGGCTCGACGGCGCACTACATCTCCGTGGGCCTGAAGTGGCGGCGCGGCGAGCCGTGGCTGCAGGAAGTGCGCGTGCCCTCGAACCTGCCGTGGGACCAGACCGACCTTTCGGTAAAGCATCCGCGCTCGAAATGGGCGCAGTGGGGCGTGACCTATCCGGACGGGCGGCCGCTGCCGAACGACAACATGCCGGCCTCGGTGCTGCTGCCGATGGGCAAGGACGGCCCGGCGTTTCTCGCCTACGCCAACTTCGCCGCCTACACCGAATGGAATAACTCGCTGATCTATTCGACGACGGCAGGCTATCTCGCGACCCGCATCGCGGGCGCGCCGCCGATGCGCAAGCCGCAAGGCCCGGTCGCACAACTGTCGTTCAACGAGATCAAGGAGCTGCAGCAACTGCTGGCGCGCGCCGGCTTCAACGTCGGCAAGATCGACGGCATTTTGGGCCAGCAGAGCCGGATCGCGGTGAAGACCATGCAGACGAAATTCGGCCTGCCCGCCGACGCCTGGCCGACGGCCGAACTGCTTGCGCGAATGCGCGCCGAAGGGCCCGCATCGCGCCCGCAGGCGCGCCGGTCATAGCATCCGCCGAGCTATGACTTCGACCAGGCCTCCAGTATGATGATGCTCCCGTCCTGACCGGCTCATCGCAGCCGGCCCATTTCGCATCTTCCGGAGGTTTCGCCATGTCGCTGCACGCCGTCGCCGTTCCCACCTTCCTGCAAACGCTCAAGGGCCTCTCCACCGTCCTCGGCAAGGCGCAGGCGCATTGCGAAGCTAAGAAGATCGCGGAAGACGCACTGCTGACCGATCGGCTCTTTCCGGACATGTTCACGTTGACGCGCCAGGTGCAAAGCGCGGGCGACTTCGCGGCGAAGACCTGTGCGCGCCTCGCCGGCGTCGACGTGCCGACCTATCCGGACGTCGAGAAGTCATTCGCCGATCTGATACAGCGCGTGGCGACCGCCAGCGACTATGTCAAGGCTTTCACCGAGAAGCAGTTCGAGGGCGCCGAGACGCGCGAGATCGTCGTGCCTGCCGGTTCGCGCAGCTTGACGTTCAACGGAGCCAGCCTGCTCGCGAGCTTCGCGCTGCCGAACTTTCTACTTCCACGCAACGACGGCCTACGACATCCTGCGCAAGAACGGCGTCGAGATCGGCAAGCGCGATTTTCTCGGCATGACCTGAGGCGCGCAATTGTCTCGCCTAGGCGGCGTCGCTTTCGCTGCGCTGCCTGGCTTGCGCCTCCGCCTCCCGTTCCGCCTCACGTGCGGAACGGAAATACTGGCCTTCCATCCGCTGGAACGTCTCGGACGCTGCGAAGAAACGGAACCCACCCCGATCGCGAACGACGATGCCGGCCGGTTCCGACCGCACCTCGATAATGTACGTATCCGACATTTACGCTTCCACCTGCCGCCCCATCCGGCTGCACCAACGACGATGCACCGGAAAAGTTTCAACGGAATCGTTGTTTTAATTCAACACGATTCCGC
Source organism: uncultured Alphaproteobacteria bacterium (assembly GCA_963843435.1). GTDB lineage: Bacteria > Pseudomonadota > Alphaproteobacteria > Rhizobiales > Xanthobacteraceae > P52-10. The sequence continues at coordinate 114,965 of CAWJKJ010000022.1, read as the reverse complement.
AGCTGGTTAGGCGCTTCGCACAACAAAGCTGTGACAGATTGCCGGACGATTTGATGGACGATCCGCCACACCTGCGGCGAATCAGTTGCCGGATCTTTCGATCATGCCCGGCTTCACTGGTGTCGGCTTTCCGCTCGCGTCAATCGCGACGTAGGTGAAGGTGCCGTCGGTGACGAGAATCAACTGCGATTCGTTCGGGCGCGTGACCCAGGCCTCCACGCGCACCGTGACCGAGGTGCGACCCATGCGTTCGATGTCGGTGTAGACCGAGACGACGTCGCCGACAAACACGGGCTTGCGAAACGTCATCGCTTCGATCGCGACCGTCACGTTGCGCAGGTGGACCGTCTTTGTGACGAAGATGCCGCCGGCGATGTCCATCTGGCTCAACAGCCAGCCGCCGAAGATATCGCCGTTGGCATTGGTGTCCGCCGGCATCGCCAGCGTGCGCAGCGAAAGCTCGCCGCGCGGCGCGGTCGGCGCGGTCGCGTGGTGCGGTTGCGGATCGTTGCTCATCCCAACCGCTCCACCACATCCCGCATCAGGAGTAAAGGTGACACGCCACGCTGCTGTTGCCTTCGGGGCGCAGCTCCGGCGTCTTTTCCTTGCAGACCGGCATCGCATGAATGCAGCGCGGATGAAACCGGCAGCCCGGCGGCGGGCGCTGCGCGCTCGGCACCTCGCCGGTAATGATCTCGGTCTTTCCGCTCGGCCTCGATCACCGGGTTGGCGACCGGGATCGAAGCCATCAGCGCCCTGGTGTAGGGGTGCTTCGGGTTGGCATACAGTTCGTCGCGCGACGAAATCTCGACGATCGTGCCGAGATACATCACCGCGATGCGATTGCTGACGTGGCGGACGACGGCGAGATCGTGCGCGACGAAGATGCTGGAAATCCCGAGCCGGTCCTGCAGCTCCTGGAACAGATTGACCACCTGCGCCTGGATCGAGACGTCGAGCGCCGACACCGGCTCGTCGCAGATCAACAGCCGCGGCTCGACCGCGAGCGCGCGCGCGATGCTGATGCGTTGCCGCTGCCCGCCGGAGAACTGGTGCGGATAGCGGTCGATCATGTCGTGCCGCAGCCCGACCATCTCGAGCAGATCCATCACCCGCGCGCGGCGCTCGGCCTTGTTGCCGTGCAGCTTGTGGATCTCCAGCGGCTCGCCGATGATGTCGGCGATCGTCATGCGCGGATCGAGCGAGCCGAACGGGTCCTGATAGACCATCTGGATGCGGCGGCGGATCGGCCGCATCTGGCTCTGATCGTGGTTGGTGATGTCGACGCCCTCGAACACGATCTTGCCGGAGGTGATCGGCAGCATGCGCAGGACAGCGAGGCCGGTCGTCGACTTGCCGCAACCGCTCTCGCCGACGAGGCCGAGCGTCTCGCCTTCATGCAACTGGAACGACACGCCGTCGACCGCCTTGACGGAGCCGACTTCGCGCTGAAGAAAGCCGCCATAGACGGGAAAGTGAATCTTGAGGTCCTGAACGTCGAGAATGACGTTCGACTTCACCGCGCTGCGCGGCGGTTCATGCGTCAACACTTCAGACATGAGGCGCCACCCAGCACGCGTGCATATGTTTGTCGTCGGCCTTCATCAGTTCCGGAACGTCGCGCCGGCACCGGTCCACCACCTCGCCGCAGCGTGGATTGAACGAGCAGCCCGGCGGCAGTTGCGCAAGATTCGGCGGCTGCCCCTTGATCGGCACCAGCCGGCGCCCGGCCGGCTGGTCGAGCCGCGGGATCGAGGCCATCAGGCCGCGCGTATAGGGATGCATCGGCTTCGCGTAGAGGTCACGCGCGCTCGCCGTCTCGATGATCTTGCCGCCATACATCACGCAGACGCGATCGGCGTAGCGCGCCACCACGCCGAGATCGTGGGTGATCAGGATCAGCGCCGAGCCGGTCTCGCGCGTCAGCTCCTTCAGCAGCTCGAGGATCTGCGCCTGCACGGTCACGTCGAGCGCGGTGGTCGGCTCGTCGGCGATGATCAGCTTCGGCTGACAGGCGAGCGCCATCGCGATCATGATGCGCTGGCGCATGCCGCCGGAGAACTGATGCGGATGGGTCGAGAGCCGGCTCCGCGCATCCGGCATCCGCACGCGATCGAGCAGCTCCTTCGCCTTGTCGTAGGCCTTCTGCCAGGGCAAGCCCTTGTGCAGGTTGATCGGCTCGGCGATCTGCAGGCCGATGGTCAGCGACGGATTGAGCGACGTCATCGGCTCCTGGAAGATCATGGCGATCCGGTTGCCGCGGATCGCGCGCATCTCCTCTTCCTTGAGCTTGGTCAGGTCGATGCCGTCGAACAGGATTTCGCCGCCGGTGATGCGCCCGGGCGGATCCGGCACAAGCTGCAGGATCGACAGCGCGGTCACGCTCTTGCCGGAGCCGCTTTCGCCGACGATGGCGACCGTCTCGCCGGCGTTGACGTCGAACGAGATATTGTTGACGGCGGTCAGCGCGCCGGGCCCATTGCCGAACTTGGTGGTCAGATTGCGGACCTGAAGAAGAGGCTTACTCACCGTTAACCTATCGACTCCGACATTGCGCTCCCCTGTTGTCTGACGGCAGCACCTTTCGGACGCTGCCGCCGACGTTCATTGTTCCTCTGCCAACTCAGTAACCCATCTTCTTCTTCAGATCCTGATCGATCCACATCCGCGCATAGATCGGTCCCGGCCGCGCCGCGCCGGCACGCAGCTCGCCCTCATAGCCCTTCACCCACGGCCACCATGCCGTGAAATTATACGGCGTCGGCAGCCAGATATAGGGCGCCTTGTCGACGATCTCCGTGGTCATCTCGTCGATCATCTTGACGCGCGTCGGCTCATCCTTCTCCAGATAGACCTTGTCCATCTTTGCGGCGAAGGCGGGATCGTTCCACTGCGACGGGTTCCACACCTGCCCGTAGACGAAGCTCTTGTGCAGCGATCGCGTCGGGTTGGTGTGGCCGTTGTTCATGAAGTAGCCGGCCGTGTTCTGCCGCGTGGTCATCGCCGACAGGAACGCCGCATACTCCATCGGCACGATCTCCATCTTGACGCCGACCTGCTCGAGATAGCCGGCCACCATCGGCAGCAGATCCGTGTGGTCCGGAGCTGCACGAGCAGACCTGGGTCTTGAAGGTGAAGCCGTTCGGATAGCCGGCTTCCGCCAGAAGCTTCTTCGCCTTGGCCGGGTCGTACTTGAACAGCTCCTTGACGCTCGCCGGCTGCTTCTCCAGCGGCGTGAAGTAGTTGCCATAGGTCGGATGCTGCGGATAGGCGAACAGTTCCGCGTGGCCGTTGTAGTAGGCCTTGATGATCTCTTCCTTGTTCACCGCCATGTTCAGCGCGCGGCGCACGCGGATGTCGTCGAACGGCTTGGTGTCGACGCGCATCGCCAGGAACGTGCCGCTGGTCGCGAGCCACCGGTTCCATTTCAGGGCCGGCGTGCTCTTCTGCAGCTGTCTCGGCATCCTGCCAGCGGACCAGCTCCAGCACGTCGATCTTGCCGGTTCGCAATCCGGTCACGCGCGTCGCCTCGTCCTTGATCAGGCGATAGATCAGCTTGTCGACGTAAGGGAGCTTGAACTCCTTTTCGTTGATCGTCTCGGTGCCCCAATAGACCGGGTTCTTCTCGTAGACGTTGGAATTGCCTTGCGTGTACTCGGTCAGCCGGAACGGTCCGGTGCCGTTGATGTTCTTCCAGTTGGTCGCGCCGGCATCGACGACTTCCTTCGGCACGATGCCCGAATAGTAACCGTAGCCGAAGCGGTAGGCCCACTCGGCGTTGAACTCCTTCAGGTTGAACACCACCGTGTATTTGTCGGCGGCGCGCACGCTGTCGACATAGTCGTACATGCTGTCCACCTTCTTCGGGCTCGAATTCTGCCGGTTGAAGGTGTAGACGATGTCTTCGGACGTCAGCTCGCGCGATGCCATCACGCCGGGCTTCTCGGGAAACATCACGCCCTTGCGCAGCGTGATGACGATCTGCAGCGGGTTTTCCTTCAGCTCCCACTTCTCGGCGAGTTCGCCGCGCAGCAGTTCGGTCGGGATGTAGGCGTCCGGCGTCATCGTCGACTTGCCGCCGCGGCTCTTTGCCTGCGACAGATCGGTCGCGAACAGCTGCTCGTAGACCTGACCGGTGTCGTGATTGTGCTTCCAGTTGTAGTCGTAGTTGTCCCAGGACAGCGCCGAGATCGTCGCATAGACGGTGACGATCTCGAGCGTGCCGCCGTATTTCGGCTGCTCCATCTTCTGGGTCTGGCCGGCGGCAGGACCCGCCGCCAGCGCAAAGCCAAACGCGCCGATTCCGGCGAGCTGCCACAAGGTCTGCTTCCTCATTGTCGTCTCCCCTTTTCTTGTCGTTGGTTAGACTTGCGATTAGGCAAACGTTTCGGGTGCATCGCCCGCGAAAAGCCAGCGGCGCTTTCGCGCCGCCGATCCTTGCAAACTGCTGTGTTCGGGCTCCCGCTCAGTAACCCATCTTCTTCTTCAGATCCTGGTCGACCCACATGCGGGCATAGATCGGGCCCGGACGCACCGAGCCGGCACGCAGCTCGCCCTCATAGCCCTTCACCCACGGCCACCATGCGGTGAAATTGTAGGGCGTCGGCAGCCAGACATAGGGCGCATTGTCGAGCATCTCGGTGGTCATCGCCCGCAATTCGGCCTGGCGCTTGGCCTCATCGCGCTCCTCGTACACAGCATCCATGCGGGCGGTGAGCTTCGGATCGTTCCACTGCGACGGATTCCACACCTGCCCCGGGACGAAGCTCTTGCGGATCGTCGTCGTCGGGTTGGTGTGGCCGTTGTTCATGAAATAGCCGGCCGCATTGGTCTGCGTCGTCATCGCCGACAGGAACGCCGCGTACTCCATCGGCTGGATCTCCATCTTGACGCCGACCTGCTCGAGGTAGGCGGAGATCAGCGGCAGCAGATCCGTGTGATCGGGGCTGCACGAGCAGACCTGGGCCTTGAAGGTGAAGCCGTTCGGATAGCCGGCTTCGGCCAGCAGCTTCTTCGCCTTGGCCGGGTCGAACTTGAACAGTTCCTGTACGCTGGCCGGCTGCTCGTTCAGCGGCTGGAAATACCCGCCATATTCCGGATGCTGTGGATAGGCGAACAGCTCCGCGTGGCCGTTGTAGTAGGCCTTGATGATCTCGTCCTTGTTCACCGCCAGGTTCATGGCGCGGCGGACACGAATGTCGTCGAACGGCTTCTGGTCCACGCGCATCGACAGGAACGTACCGCTGGTGGCGAGCCATTTGCTCCATTTCAGGTCCGGCACGCTCTTCTTGAGTTGCTCGGCGTCCTGCCAGCGCATGTACTCCATGATGTCGAGCTTGCCGGTGCGCAGCGCGGTGACGCGCGTCGCTTCATCCCTGATGATGCGGTAGGTGATCTTGTCGACGTAGGGGAGCTTGAACTCCTTTTCGTTGATCGTCTCCTTGTCCCAATAGTCGGGGTTCTTCTCGTAGGTGTTGGAATTGCCCTGTACATAGTCCGTCAGCCTGAACGGCCCGGTGCCGTTGACGTTCTTCCAGTTCGCAGCGCCTGCGTCGACCACTTCCTTCGGAATGATGCCGGAGTAATAGCCGTAGCCGAAGCGGTAGTCCCATTCGGCGTTGAACTTCGACATCTCGAAGACGACCGTGTACTTGTCCGGCGCGGTCACGTCCTTGACGTAGTCGAAGTAAGTCTTGTTCGCCTTTGGACTGGACGACAAGCGCTTGAAGCTGAACACCACGTCATCGGCGACGAGCTCGCGCGCTTTCATCACGCCGGCCTTTTCGGGGAACATCACGCCCTTGCGCAGAGTGATCTTCATGCGCAGCGGATTATCCAGCCACTCCCACTTCTCGGCCAGCTCGCCGCGAATGAGGTGCGAGGGGATGTAGGCGTCGGCCACGAGGGTGAACTTGCCGCCGCGCGCCTTGGTCTTGGACAGGTCGGCGGCGAACAGCTGCTCATAAACGTTGCCGGTGTCGTGATTGTGCTTCCAAGGCCAGTCGTAGCTGTCGAACGACAGCGCCGAGATCGTCGGATAGACGGTGGAGATTTCCAGGCTGCCGCCGTATTTCGGCGTCTCCAGCTTGGTCTGGGCCCAGGCCGAGCTCGCCGCGAGCACGAGGCTCAGCGCGCTGACGCCGGCCAGACCGCGCAGTGTCTTGGTTTGCATTGTCTTCTCCCTCTGAATCTTGCTTCTTGATTTTCAGCGATGCGTTGCGCATGCGCGGATCGAGCAGATCGCGCAGCGCGTCGCCGAACATGTTGATGCTGAACACCACCAGCGTCAGGCAGATGCCCGGCGCCAGCGCCATCCAGGGCGCGAGATACATGTAGTTGCGGGCGCTGCCGGTGAGCATGCCGCCCCATGATGGCGCGGGCGGCGGAACGCCGAGACCGAGGAACGACAGGGAGGCTTCGGCCAGAATGACGATGCCCACGCGGGTGGTGAACAGCACGATCACCGGCGCCATCACGTTCGGCAGGATATGCCGCCACAGGATGCGCTGCGTGCCGCCGCCGATCGACTGCGCGGCGTGAATGATAGCTTTGCTCGCGCACCGAAAGCACGGCGCTGCGGATGATGCGGGAGCCTGCGATGCCGAGGAAACACCCGAGAATGACGATGACGGGGCCCATGCCGGGGCCGACGACCGCGACAACCACGATCAGCACGACGAGCTCGGGGAAGCTCATCCACGCGTCGACGAAACGCTGCACCAGCATGTCGAAGCGGCCGCCGAGGTAGCCGGTGGTGATGCCGAGGACGACGGAGATGATGGTCGCGAGACCGGCCGCCGACAGGCCGATGATGACCGAGAGGCGCGCGCCGTAAACGACGCGAGAGAAGATATCGCGGCCGAGGTTGTCGGTGCCGAACCAGAACTGCCAGCTCGGCGGCTTCATCCGGTTGATCGGCATGATCTGGTTGTAGCCGTAGGGCGCCAGCACGTCGGCGAAGATGCCCGCAAACAGGAAGATCAGGCAAATCACCGCGCCGGCAGCACCAAGCGGCTTCTCGCGGAACAGGCGGTACAAAAATTCGGATGCCGCGTTCGGACGCTTGACCGAAGCTTGCCGGATCGCAAGCGAGGTCTCGGTGATCGAGCTGTTGGTGATCTCGGCCATCAGCGATTCCTCACCTTGGGATCAAGAAAGCCGTAACTCAGATCGACCAGCAGATTGATGAACACGATCGCCACACCGAACACCAGGAAGACGCCGGTGATGGTCGGGTAGTCGCGCGAGCCCACCGCCTCCAGCAGCAGCAGGCCCATGCCGGGAATGACGAAAATCTGTTCGAGGATGACCGCGCCGCCGATCAGCGCGCCCGCCTGCAGGCCGACCAGTGTGATGACCGGGATCAGCGCGTTGCGCAGCGCGTGCCGCATGACGATGGTGCCGGTGGCAAGCCCCTTCGCCTTGGCCGTTCGAATGTAATCCTGCCGCATCACTTCCAGCATCAGCGTGCGGGTCAACCGCATGGTGATGGCCGAGAACGCCTTGCCGAGGATCAGCGCCGGAATGAGCAGCTGCAGCAGGTGTCCCCACGGGTCCTGCGAGAACGTGATGAACTTCACCGAGGGCGACCATCCCCACCAGATCGACGGGAACACCATCACCAGCGTGCCGACCCAGAAGCCCGGAATGGCAAGCGCCAGGATGGAGAATGTGCGCAGGATGTAGTCGCCGATCGTATCCTGCTTCAGCGCCGCATAGACGCCGATCGGAATTCCGACGATCAGCGAGATCAGCAGCGCCATGATGCCGAGCTCGAAGGTGATCGGCAGGCGATAGAGGATCTCCTCCATCACCGGGGTGTTGGTCCACAGCGAGTTGCCGAGGCTGCCCTTGAACAGCAGCGCACCCAGCCACTTGAAGTACTGGATATACATCGGCGTATCGAGACCGAGCGCAGCCTCGAGTTGCTCGCGGCTCTGCTTGGAGGCCGAGACGTCGTTCTGCGACAGCATCAAATCGATGATGTTGCCGGGCATCAGGCGGATGGTGATGAAGACAATAAGGGAGGCGAAGATCAGCGTCGGGATCAGGGCGAGGATACGGCGTATGATGTAACCCTGCATGACCCCGCCACTCCCTCAGCGCACGACGCGGAAAAAGCGCAGCCAGAAACCGGCGTCGTCTCGCAAACCAAGCTGTGCCGCATTGCAAAACGAAGAAGCGTCAGCATCGCTGCCAGTCACAGGCAACGACGTGCAACGCCGCTCGGTCAGATCGCTTTTCAAGCTGTTCCTCCGGGAGCCTTTCCGGCTGCCGATAACGTTCTTCGTTTTGCCGACTAGAACGTTTCCAGCCGTCCGTTGTCAAATGAATTGAGAGCTTTGCTCGGGTTCCTGCGACAGAACGCGCAGCGTGGAAACGCTTCCAGCGCGTGCCGAAACATCAAGCAGTCGAGGATGCAAATTTCACGCTGCGGAATACCGCGCGCGTCAAGTGAAAGTGTCCCAGCCGGGATCGGGCGTGAACCGCTCGCCATACTTCTGCGAAAAGCTGCGTAGCACCGCAACAATATCAGCAGCGCCGCGCGTCCGGGCGTAGTTCAGCGGCCCGCCGCGGAACGGCGCAAAGCCGGTGCCGAAGATCATCGCGCCGTCGACCAGATCGGCGCTGTCGACGATGCCTTCGCGCAGGCATGCAACGCACACATTAACCATCGGCAAAATCAGGCGGTCTGCGATCTCGGTTTCCGGCGCGGGCTTCGCCGCCGAGGCGCTGTTGAGCATGGCTTCGACAGGCGGTTTCGACTTCTGCGCCTTGCCGTCCTTCCAGACATAGAAGCCCCTGCCGGTCTTGCGGCCGAGCTCGCCCTTCTCGACCTTCTGCCGCAGCCAGTCCGGCGCGGGCGGCAGCGCATCGCCGAGTTTGGCGCGCAACGAATCTCCGACCGCGAGGCAGATATCGAGACCGACGGTGTCGGCAAGCTCGATCGGTCCCATCGGCATGCCGAACTTTTCGGCGGCCGCGTCGATGGTTTCCTTCGGAACCTTCTCGTCCAGCATCACCATCGCTTCGAGCATGTACGGCGTCAGCGCGCGGTTGACGAGGAAGCCCGGCGCGCTCTTCACCGGCAGCGGCAGCCGATCGATCTGGCCGACAAAGGCGCGGGTCGCGGCCAGCACCTGACTGTCGCTGGCGTCATGGCTGACGACCTCGACCAGTTGCATGCGCGAGACCGGATTGAAGAAATGGATGCCGACCAGCCGCTCCGGCGACTTCAGCGTCGTGCGCAGGTCCTGCAGCGGGATCGAGGATGTGTTGGTCGCGAGAATCGCGCCGGCCTTCATGCGCGGCTCGATCCCGGCATAGACCTTCTGCTTCAGTTCGAGCTTCTCCGGCACCGCTTCGATGATGAGATCGGCGTTGCGCACGCCCTCCCCGTTCATGTCCGGCACCAGGCGGTCCAGCGCGTCGCGCTGGTCGATCCGCTTGCGGATGATCTTGCCGTAAAGTTCCGCCGCCCGCTTCATCGCGCCGGCGATCGGCTCGGCCTTCATGTCGGCCAGCGTCACGCGCAGACCCTGATGCGCGCACCAGGCCGCGATGTCGCCGCCCATGGCGCCCGCGCCGATCACGTGCACGTGCTTGATGCCGCTGTCGCCGTCGGCGAGCTTCTTCATCTGCTTCACGCAGGAAGAACACGCGGATCAGATTCTGCGCCGTCGGCGTCACCATCAGCTTGGAGAACGACGCTTGTTCGGCCGACAGCATCGTCTGACGGTTATCGCCGTGCTCCTCCCAGAGATCGATCAAGGCGTAGGGCGCCGGATAGTGCTCGGCGGGCGCGGCCTTGGCGGCTTCCTTGCGCATCCGCGTCGCGAGGAAGCTGCGCACCGGCCCGGCCGACAGGATGCTCGACAGCATCCCGGGCTTTGCGCGCGTGAGCTTGCCGCTGACGGCGTCCTTGACCGCATTGGCGACATGACGCTCCTGCGTCACCGCATCGACGGCGCCGAGCGATTTCGCGCGCCGGGCGTCGATGGTGCGGCCGGTCAGCATCAGCGTCATCGCTTCCATCGGATTGATCAGCCGGGTGAAGCGAACCGTGCCGCCGAGACCCGGATGCAGGCCGAGCATCACTTCCGGAAAGCCGAAGCGCGCGTCGTCGATGGCGATGCGATACTTGCAGGCGAGCGCGACCTCGAAGCCGCCGCCGAGGCAAAAGCCGTGCACGACCGCAATGGTCGGCATCCCGAGATTTTCCAGCCGGTCGGTCACGCGGTGCGCGCGGGCGATTTCCGCCTCGACCTGATGCGGGTCGGTCGCGCCGCGGAAGGCGTTGACGTCGGCGCCGGCGATGAAGCCGGAAGGCTTTGCCGAGCGGATGACCAGCGCCTGCGGCCGGTCGTGCTCGACGGCCGCAAGCACCGCGTCGAGTTCCTCGATCACCTCGGCCGAGAGCGTGTTGGCGCTGGCGCCTTCGCGGTCGAACAGCAGCCAGGCGACGCCATCGGCATCCTTGGCAAGGCGAAAATGCTTCCACGGACCGCCGCCTTGCGCAGACGCATGCGGACCGAGCTCGATCAGGCGGTCCTTGAAGGTGTCGAGGATGCGGCTTTCCATGACGACCTCACACCGCCTCGAGCAGCAACGGCGCCGCCAAGCCCGCCGCCGACGCATTGCGTGGCGATGCCGCGTCGCTTGCCGAGCCGCTTCATCGCGTTGACGAGATGCAGCGTGATGCGGTTGCCGCTGGCGCCGACCGGATGGCCGAGCGCGATGGCGCCGCCGTCGACATTGAGCTTCGTGCGATCGAACACCCCTGCCGCGCCGTCGAGGCCGAGGATCTCGCGGCAGAACTTTTCGCTTTCCCACGCCGCGAGGCAGCCGAGCACCTGCGCGGCAAACGCCTCGTTCAGCTCCAGCAGCTCGATGTCGTCGAGCCGCATGGCGTTGCGCTTCATCAGTTCGGTGACGGCCAGCACCGGGCCGAGCCCCATGATGCTGGGATCGAGCGCCGACCAGGCGCTGTCGACGATCAAGGCCTTCGGCGTCAGGTTGTGCTTCTTCACCGCGTCCTCGGACGCCACGATCACCCACGAGGCGCCATCGGTGATCTGCGAGGAATTTCCGGGCGTCACCTTGCCCCACGGCCGCTCGAAGGCCGGCTTCAGCTGCGCCAGCTTGTCGACCGAGGAATCCGGCCGCACGCCATCGTCATGGTCGTAGAATTTTCCGTCGCGCGCGAACGCCGTTTCGACCTCGCCTTTCAGGAAGCCTTCCTGCTGCGCGGCCGCAAGGCGCTTGTGGCTCTCGACCGCATAGGCATCGCACTGCTCGCGGGTGATGCCGAACAGTTGCGCGACGATTTCGGCGGTCTGGCCCATGTTCATTTCGACGACCGGATCGGTCAGGCCGCGCTCCAGCCCGATGATCGGCTTCAGATAGCTCGGCCGGAGCTTCAGCGCGGCGGCGATCTTGCCCAGCACGCCCTTCGCCGTCGCAAGCCCTGCGAACCAGCGCACGCCCTGCTGCGGCCAGACCAGCGGCGCGTGGCTCAACGCTTCGGTGCCGCCGGCAAGCACCAGCTCGCAGCGGCCCTCGCGAATGTAGCGGAACGCCGTGTCGATCGACTGCATGCCGGAGCCGCAGTTGACCTGCTCGGTGAACGCCACCATCCGCTCGCCCATGCCGAGGCGAAGTGCTGCGACCCGCGCCGGGTTCATCTCGTCGGCGATGACGTTGACGCAGCCGAGCATCACCTGATCGAAGGCGTCCGGCGCGAACGGCTGGCGCGCCAGCAACGGCCGCCCGCACTGCACGGCCAGATCGACCGGCGTGAACGGTCCGGGACCGCTGCGCGCCTTCAGAAACGGCGTGCGGCTTCCATCGATAATATAAACAGGTCGCGCCATCAGCTTGCCGCCCGCACCTCTCGCGCGAACAATTCTTCCCGGGAGATCGACTTCAGATTGATCTTCGACAATTGCTCCGGCGCAAAGTCGTCCACCTCGACGACTTTTGCAACGGCTTCCTCGGCTGCGCGAATACGCTCGCCTTCCGAGGCGGTGATGACGCCGCGCTTGACCGCCTCGCGCCAGTCCTTCAGCCGCGCCGCGCGCATGCGGCGGTCGATGGCGTCGGCCGCCGTCACCAGCGCAAACGCCTTCTCCAGCCGGGCCAGGCCGCGATCGTCGTCGATATGGGAGAGGCCCGCCGTCAGGCGGTCACGCGCGGCGGACGGCTCGAGGATCATCTGCGCGCAGTGATGCACGTTGGCGTCGGTCGGACCGGTGTCGCGCGCGCCGAACGGCTGCAGGATCAGCCGCAGCACCGTCGCGACAAAGCGGTTGGGGAGATTGGCGAAGATCTCCGCAAAGCGGGTCTGGATCGTCTTGCAGCCGGTCTCCATGCACCATTCGAGCGCCGGGAAATCCGCCTCCTGCCGGCCTTCATCCTCCCAGCGCTTCAGCGCGCCGGAGAGGAGATAGAGTTCGGAGAGGATGTCGCCGAACCGCGCCGACAGCATCTCGCGCCGCTTCAGCGCGCCGCCCATGGTCAGCAGCGCCATGTCGGCTGCCAGCGCGAACGCCGCAGAAAACCGCGACAGCTGCCGGTAGAACGGTTTCGCCCTGCCCGCATCCGGCGCCGGCGCGAACAGGCCGCCGGTCCAGCTCCTGAACCAGGCGCGCAGCAAGGTGCTGTAGCTGTGGGCGACGTGCTTCCAGAACACCTGGTCGAACTTGTCGAGCCCGTTCGGATCGGCGATCGCCGTCATCTCGTCCAGCATGAAGGGGTGCGCGCGGATGGCGCCCTGCCCGAACACGATGAGATTGCGGGTCAGGATGTTGGCCCCCTCCACCGTGATGCCGATCGGCACCGCGCGGTAGAGCGCGCCGAGATAATTCTGCGGCCCGTCGATGATCGCCTTGCCGCTATGGATGTCGAACGCATCGTTGACCGCAATGCGCATGCGCTCGGTCGCGTGCAGCTTCATGATGCCGGAGATCACGGCCGGATGATGCCCCTGATTGAGCGCGGCGCAGGTCAGCCGCCGCGCGCCGTCGATCAGGTAGGCGGTGCCGGCGATGCGCGCGAGCGGCTCCTCGATGCCTTCGAACTTGCCGATCGGAATGCCGAACTGCTCGCGGATGCGCGCGTAGGCGCCGGAGGTGCGCGCGCAGTAGGCCGCGCCCGCCGCCGACAGCGACGGCAGCGAGATGCCGCGGCCCGCGGCCAGCGCGCTCATCAGCATCTTCCAGCCCTGGCCGATGCGCTCCTTGCCGCCGATGATGAAGTCGAGCGGGACGAACACGTCGCGGCCCCAGTTCGGGCCGTTCTGAAACACCTGCATCGACGGCAGATGGCGGCGGCCGATCTCGACGCCCGGAAGATGCGTCGGGATCAGCGCCACCGTGATGCCGAGATCCTCTTCCTCACCGAGCAGGTGTTCCGGATCGAGCGCCTTGAAGGCGAGGCCGAGCACGGTCGCGACCGGCCCCAGCGTGATGTAGCGCTTGTGCCAGTTCAGCTTCAGGCCAATGCACCTCGCGGCCTTCGAAGGTGCCCTTGCAGACGACGCCGGTGTCGATCATCGACGCGGCATCGGATCCTGCTTCGGGGCTGGTCAGGCCGAAGCACGGAATTTCGCTGCCGTCGGCCAGCCGCGGCAGCCATTGCTGCTGCTGCTCCTTGGTGCCGAAGCGCATCAGCAGCTCGCCGGGGCCGAGCGAGTTCGGCACCATGACGGTCACCGCGGCCGTCACCGAGCGCGTCGAGACCTTCCGCACCACTTCGGAATGCGCATAGGGCGAGAAGCCGAGCCCGCCGAACTCCTTCGGAATGATCATGCCGAAGAAGCGATGCCGCTTGATGAAGTCCCAGACCTCCGGCGGAAGGTCGCGCAACTCCCAATTGATCTTCCAGTCGTCGAGCATGGCGCACAGCTCGTTGACCGGGCCTTCCAGGAAGGCCTGCTCTTCCGCCGTCAGCGTCGCCTGCGGGATCGCCAGCAGCTTCGCCCAGTCCGGGTTGCCGGAGAACAGGTCGGCATCCCACCAGACATCGCCCGCCTCCAGCGCCTCGCGCTCGGTGTCGGACATCGCCGGCATCGCCTTCTTCGCCCACGCAAAGATCGGTCGGGTGATGTTAGTCCCGGCGGAAAGAGCCCATGGTCGAGGTCCTTCTGCTCGATCAAACGCTTGAGGAAAGCGGACGCAATTCCAATCAGACCTATGCTCCACGCAGACGTTTACAACTGCCTTGCAGGATTCAGACGGATTCTAGCAGCCGAATCGGCCGTTTGCTTAACCCTGCGAAGCGAATGTCCGTTCCGGACTGCCGCTAGACGGGTCAGTCCGGTGCCTTGATCAGTCAGGCCTTGTCAGTCCGGCCTTGGCATCTCGAACATCGTGGCGGGCGAGATCTCGAAATAATCGCCGCGCCGGCCGCCGCGCGAAATCGGGTGCGCGAGCGGGGTCTGGTAGACGCCGTCCACGACCAGCGCCTTGTCGACGTAGATCGCGACGACCTCGCCGAAAACCATCCAGCACTCGACCTTGTTGCCTTCCTTGGTCTCGAGCTGCATGACCTTGATCAGCTTCAATTCCATGGCGGCGCGCGCCTCGCCGACGCGCGGCACGTTGACGAGCTTCGAAGGCACCGGCGTGAGCCCCGATGTCGTGAATTCACTGACGTCGGGCGGCACACTGGCGGACGTGGTGTTCATCTGCTGCGCAAGCGGCATGGACACCAGATTCCACGTGAACTCGCGCGTCTCCTCGATGTTGCGGACGGTGTCCTTCCAGCCATTCGAGGAGAAGGCGAGGATCGGCGGCTTGTAGTTGAAGATGTTGAAGAAGCTGTAGGGCGCGAGGTTGACGTTGCCCTTGGCGCCCCGCGAAGCAATCCAGCCGATCGGACGCGGCGCAATGATGGCCGTCAGCGGATCGTGCTTCAGCCCGTGGCCCTTGGCGGGCTCGTAGAAGTGCATGTCGTTTACGGGCGTCGAGACGGCAACGTTCATTGACAGGTCCTCACCGGCATCTGCGGACAGGCGCTGATCCTAGCATCGCCACGAAGGGATGCGAACAGGCGCGCCGACGGAGGCTGCGCGCTTATCCGCGATGGATCGGATCGATCCACGGCACGGTCTCGGGCTTCTCGACCGGCTCGATGTCGAGATTGATCGCCACCGCCTCGCCGTCGCTGCGCACCAGCACGCACTCGAGCACCTCGTCGGGCGACGCATTGATCTCCTGGTGCGGCACGTAGGGCGGCACGAAGATGAAGTCGCCGGGACCGGCTTCGGCGGTGAACTGCAGCCGCTCGCCCCAGCGCATGCGCGCCTTGCCCTTCACCACATAGATCACGCTTTCGAGATGGCCGTGGTGATGCGCGCCGGTCTTGGCGTTGGCGTGGATGGTCACGGTGCCGGCCCACAACTTCTGCGCGCCGACGCGGGCGAAGTTGATGGCCGCCTTGCGGTCCATGCCCTTGGTGGACGGCACGTTGGGATCGAGCTGGTTGCCGGGGATCACGCGCACGCCATCGTGCTTCCAGCGATCCGGATCGTGCGCATGATCGTCGTCATGGTGATGCGGATGATGGTGATGGCCGTGGTGGGAACCGCTCATTGCCTTGCTTTCGTTCTTGTTGGCTTGCGCCGACAAGCTAGGCGTATGCTGCAATGCAAGCAAGAGCGGGAAACAGGCTGGCCGTATGCGATTGACGGCCGGCAGGATCGCATCCGCGGCAAGCGCCGGCGCAAACCGGCGCCGGGCGGCGGCAGCGCTGCGTCAGCCCAGAACGCGGACGTAAACGACTGCGATGGCGACGACGATGCTCGCGGCGATGAGCAGGTAATCGATCGCGGTCGAGACCGTGAACGGCGGCAGAAGGGGTGGTCGTGTGTTTGTCATGCGCGGTGTTTATCGCGCATTAACCAACCGTTCTGTGACACACGTCACAATAGCTGCAGCACCGCAAAGCTGCGGCCGCATTGCACAAAGGCCTGTTTCAATTGGCTGCCAGCACCACGGCAAGGCCGAAACCGGTCAGATGATGCAACGCCTGATCGATGCCGATCAGCCACCAGAACCACTGATGCTCCATCGTGACATTGAAGGTGGAGACGCAAAAACCCTTGGCGCGATCGATGATCAGGTGCACCACGAAGTCGACGAGACCCAGAAACCAGAACCGCGGCGCCAGCGCCAGCAGGATGGCGATCGCCAGCGCGCCATGGATCGCGCAGTGCACGAGCAGCGGCAGAGCCCAGCCGGTCTTGGCGTCCTTGCCGGTCGCCATCCAGGATGTCTGCAGGACGAAGTCGGCGATCACATGCTTGACCGCGAAGATGATCATCCAGAAGGTGAGCGCGCCGACGGCGATCTGCGACGACATATCAGGCAATATCATTCTGATATCCCTCGCTTGCACTCAAACAACGACATCACGAAATCGCTCCATCATAATGCAAGCCGCTCCGATGCGACAAGCGAGTCATGCCCGCGCACCGATCGCGGCCGCCTGATCCGTAGTCGAGCGAATCTCGGCAATGGTTCGCCGCAACTCGTCGCCGGTGGCATCGGCCGTTGCTGCACTGCGCGCGCGTGCAAGTGCTTCGGCAAGCTGCGGCAGCACCAGGTCGCCGTCGAACACCGGCTTCGCCAGGTCGTTGATGATCAGATTCCAGTTCGTCAGTGCGAGGCGATAGCTGGCGCCGTAGCCGGACACGATGCGGATCGAGCGCACGACCTCCAGTAGCGCAGCGGGCTGCTTCGCATGCGCGCGATCGATCATGTGCAGCCAGCGTTCGGTGGACGAGCTTTCCCTCGCATAGCGCAGCGACGTGCGGACGGATGCGCCTGAACCACAGAAAGAACTTCAATCGCGCGCGGCCGATCGGCCGGTCGATGTGAATGCGCATCCGGCCCCGCAGCATCTTCATCGACGTCAGCGAGCCAGGCGATCGTCTCGGCCTGGTCGCGCGGAAACATCGCGACGAACTCCTCGTGCTCGGGCCGGTAGACGCCTGTTCGGCGGATCGATGGTGCTGGTCTCGGGGTCGGCCAGCGGCGCGCGGCCGAGCACGATCTGCGCCACGCGGATCGGATCGTTGAAGCTCATGCGCACGGCGAGCAGATCGGCGATCTCGCGAAACAGCGCCGGACTGATGCCATGGCGCTCATGAAACCGGCCGAGCCGGTCGAGATACAGCAGCGGCGTATTCGGTGTTCTGGAATTCCACCAGCATGCGCACGTGCCGATCGAGCGCCTGCGCCAGGTCGGCGGGCAACCCCTGCGGCACCGGCGGGATGTGGTGGTCGTCCTCGCCGAACAGCCAGTTGCCCAGCGCGCGAAATGGTTTGAGAGATTCGGCCACGGCGGGCTCAGGCCGGCTTGTTTGCGGCCGGCGCCTGCGCGGCCTGCGCAGCCGCCGTCAGCTCCGCCACCCGCGCTTCCATGCGGCCGAGGTTCTCGAACAGCCGCGCGCTGACCAGCCGCAGGAAGTAGAAGCCGAAGGCCGGGTTCTGCACGTACAGCTCCTCCACCTGCCGGTAGGTGACGCCGAGGATCAGCCCGCCCTCGATGCATTCGAGCGTGCCGGTGCGCTTGTTGGACGGCGACAGCATGCCCATCTCGCCGACCAGCGTGCCGATCGGCAAGCTCGAACCCCATCTCCACCAGCCGGTAGCGGCCGCTGACGACGTAGAACATCTCCTCGGCCTTCTCGTCCTTGTAGAACAGCACCTCGCCGGTCTGGCACTGCCGCTCGGTCATGAACGGCTTCAGCCACGCCATCGACAGGTCGCTGTTCACCGATTTCTTCACGTCGCGCACGAGCTGCAGCATCTGGTGCAGCCGGTAGGAGTTCAACGGCAGCAGCACCATGTGCAGGATCATGGTGTGATAGTTGCCGGTCGTGAACGAGAAGGTGATCAGCACGAGATTGGTCAGGATCCCGAAGATGCGCAGCGGGATCATCGTCGTCATCGTATAGGTCGCGATCAGGAAGATCGACGAGAAGATTCCGCCGGCGTTGGCTGCAACCTGAGTCATATCCATGGCGAATGAACCCGATGCTGTAGGAGCTTGATTGCGACGTCTAACCGGCCTGGACCTGCGCGCGTTTCGGCTGCGCCGGGGCGGTCAGTTCGTCGATTCTATCACTGAAATGATCATACAATCCTGACAGCGCCTCGGGCGCGAGCGGGCGGCAGGCGGCAAGGGCCGCGGCCGCCTCGTTGGCGTCGCGCGCCGCAAGCGATCGCACGAGCCGGTCGTGCAGGCGGGAGAGCTCGGCGAACTGCGGGCTCGACGACATCGTCTCGTCGCCGGCCAGCGCATACAGCTTGGTCGGCACCGACTTGCCCTTGAGCAGGATCTCTCCGGCTTCGAGCATCGCGATGCCCTTGGCGACCTTGGCGACCTCGTCCGAGACCAGCAGGTCGGTGCCGAAGTACTTGGTGGTCGAACTCGATCCGGGCCGAGACGTTCACGACGTCGCCCATCGCCGAATAGTTGAAGCGGATCTCGGAGCCCATGTTGCCGACGGCGGCGATGCCGAAGTTGAGGCCGACGCCGATCTTGACCTCGGCGCCCGAGATGCCGCGGTCGGCGAAGCCGAAGGCATCGTCCTCGTTCAGCTGCTTGACGATGTCGCGCATCTTCAGCGCCGCGCGGCAGGCGCGCACCGGATGGTCGGCAATGTCGAGCGGCGCGTTCCAGAACGCCATGATCGAATCGCCGATGTACTTGTCGATGGTGCCGAGCTCGCTCTGGATCGCCTCCGACAGCGGCGACAGCAGCGTGTTGATGAAATCGACCAGCTCGGTCGCGGACAGCGCCTCGGAGATCGGCGTGAAGCCGCGCACGTCCATGAACATCACGGTGATCTCGCGCGCCTCGCCGCCGAGCTGCATCGCCTTCGGCGAGCTCTCCAGCCGCGCCAGCAATTCCGGCGCGAGGTACTGGCCGAACGCCTGGCGGACGAACTTCTTCTCCTTGTCGGACGCGATGCGCAGCGTGCGCTCGATCGCGATGTACATCGTGATCGCGGCGAGCGACGGATAGATCGGGTCGAGCAGCAGGCGGAAGTGCGAGAACGCGAACCAGGAGCCGGCGATCGCCAGCGTCAGCGCGATGATGCCGGCGATCAGCGAGAACTGCGCGCCGAACGACAGCAGCATCACGGCGACGAAGGCCGCAAGCAGCACGGTGACGATGATCTCGAGCCCGTTCGCCCAGTCGGGGCGGCTGATGAAATCCTGCCCGAGGATCTGTTCGATCAGCTGCGCGTGCACCGCGACGCCCGGCACGATCTGCCCGAGCGGCGTGGCGCGCGAATCGACCAGGCCCGCCGCCGAGGTGCCGACCAGGATGATCGAGCCTTCGATGCGCGGCCTGACTTCCGCTTCCTTCGCGGGATCGAGCAGGTCCTTCACCGACACGTAGCGCTCGGGCCGGTCGCGGTCGTAATAAAGCCAGGCCTCGCCGTCGTCGGTGAGCGGCACCTGGAAGTCGCCGATGCGCATGTCGAGCAGCGCGGCATGGCCGCTGTCGGCTTCGCCGCTGGCGCCGGTGCCGCGCACGACGATGCCCTTCTGCCCCTGCGCCACCCGCAGCGCTTCGCCGGCGAGGCTCGGATAGATCCGCTCGCCGTCGGAGAACAGCATCGGGATGCGCCGGATGACGCCGGAGCGGTCGCGCGAAGAGAGATTGATGCCGCCGACGCCGGACGCCGCCTCGTCAAGGATCGGAAGGTTGGCGACCGCGCCGACGAACGGCGTCAGCACATCGGTCGGCTTGACGCCGACGAACGCCAGTCCGGCCTTGGCGCCGGGACGCTCGTTGTTCTTGGTCCGGCTGGTCGAGAAGCCGAGCACCGCATTGGTCTTGCTCATGGCAGCCGCGAACAGCTTGTCGTGATCCGGCAAGGCTGGAGAGCAGCTTCATCGCCAGCTCGCGGTCGCGCGCATCCTCGATCGCGAGATCGCCGGCGATCTGCTTCATCGTCGTGCGGTCAGGCTCGGGGAAGATCACGGCAAAGGCGGTGGCGCCCGCGCCGAGCTCCGTCAGGCGGTTGGTGATCGCCGCCAGACGCGACCGCGGCCACGGCCATTGCCCATAGGCCGCGATCGAAGCCTCGTCGATGTCGACGATCCGCACCGGGAAATCCGCGTAGGTGCGCGGCTGCAGACGCTGGTAGGCGTCGAACGTGCGCTCCTGCAGCTCGGTGACGATCCACGGGCTTTCGGCGCGCAGCCAGGTCAGCGCGGCCAGCACGATCAGCGCCGCAACCGTCGCCCGCCCGTGCTTGCTGCGGCCGAAGCGGCGCGCCCGGGCGACGAAAGCAAGGCCTCCGCGCCGCACGAGCAACCTGAACCGCCCGGAAGATGCCATGCGTTCTCCTCGTCACGGTTCAATACCGCGCAATGTCCTGAGAGGAAACGGGTTTCGCCGGTGGGGAAAAGCGTTTCGGCGGCCGTTGCAGTCGATTTCACCGCGCGCTTCGTCGGCCCCGCGGCCATTGACCGCTGGCTGGTGCGCAGACCGCGGCACGGGATTCGGCCAGGCGTTGCCGCCGCGCTAGCGGCGCGACCGGCGCAAGCCCTTCATCCGGCTTCGAAAAAGCCGCCCGGAACGTCGCTTTTACCGCCGCGTTGTCAGGCGGGATGCAGAAGCCTTTAACGATGCCTCCCAGCGGATTTTTTACCGTCCGGCGAAACATCACAGCTTGCTGAGCCGCGCCTTAACCGCGCTGCTGCGGTTTGAACCGAATACTTAACGGCAACCACGAACAGCAAAACAGGGCTGGCAATCATGACCGGGACGTCGCTTCGGAAATACCGCGTGGGCGTCATCGCCATGGCGGCGCTGTTGCTTGCGGGTGCGACCAGCTACGCGGTAGCGCAGCAGAAGGCAGCCGCCGCCGATACGAAGCTGCAGGCGCTGGCCGACCACGCCGCGCTCGCCGGCGTGAACGCATTGGCCATGACCGAAGGCCAGACCGACGCCAAACGGCTCGAGGCCGCGAACGCCGCGGTGCGAAAAGCGATCGCATCCCGCGCCGGCATCGTGCCGATCATCTCGCCGTCGATCGATGACATGAAGGTGTCGGTCGCGCTGACCACCAGCAACACCGGCAGGGGCGCCGCCTTCACCGCAACTGCGCGCTACGTGCAGCCGGGCTCGTCCTTGTCGCCCGGACAGGCCGCCGACGCGCTCGCGAAGAAGCGTACGCGCGGGTAGATTCGTCATTCAAGAGATGGCCGGAGGCGCCGATCGCGCGGCGATCTATTGCTTGCCGCGCGGCGAAGATGCCCGCACCGCCATAGTTGCTCGCGCCGGAGATCTGCAGCGCTCCCGCCCATCTCGCCGACCGGGCCGGTTGCTGCCCTGGAAGAATGAGCCGACGAGATACATCGATCGCGGTCTCATTTCGGCGCAGTTGCAGGATCCGCCAATGAAGACGCGCGATCCGCCGGGAAATATGACCTGTCCCGTATAGTTCGCGCCATCCAGATTGTTGATGCTGACGTTGCCTGTCCGCGTGCCGAAATTGACCGTGTTCTCGAACGGCGCTGCCGACGACATAGGACGAGTTGCCGTTCTGGATGTTGGCGATCGCGTGACCAGTGTAGGTCGCAGCTGCCGGTTGCCGGGACGTCGCTCGCATTGGCCGGCAATCGTCCAGCGACCCAGAACATTTCAGCGCTGTCTCGGATTGGCCCGCCGTTCACGTTGGGCCCCGGGCGCGTGGTCTCAGCGGCCCACAAGCCCCACCTGGTGTATTCGCACTGGCAGAATGCGACACCGACGGTCTGCGACGCCGCCTGTGAAAGCGCCGTGCCGGGCTTGAACTCGACGACGCCACCGTTGAACTGACTGACCGCCTGACTGTTGACGACCGCTGCCGGCGCTCCATCTGGACTGGTTGACGGCAGCAAGACGCTTGCGCCGATCGCCAGATCATCAATGTGCACGTTCGCGCTGTTGGGGCCGTAGACGATAAGCGCCAGCCGTGAAACTCGTCCGACGAGCCGGCGTAGGGATTATAGGGATTGCCGGACCCTGGAGTGATGTCGCCGACGCGACCGACACCGAAAGCGGCCAGTTCGTTCTGCCCTTGCGCATTGGTTTGAACGCCGCCGCCGCCCAGCGCGGCGATGATCGGTCCGAAAGGACCATAATTGTTCCGCGAGAAGACGAGCCCTCCGGTGAAAGCTGTCAGATACTGCGTCCCGACTCCGCGTCTCCTGTTGCTGCACTCGACGCGCGTCTGGTTGACCGTGGTCTGGATCGTCTGGTTGATCGAGGAGAGCGCGTTGGTCTGGTTGGTGTTGTTGATGGTCTGGTTGACCACGTTCTGCACGTTGGTCGCGATCGTGCCGGTGGACGAGCCGCTGGCGTTGGTGCGCGCCTGATTGACCTGGCCTGCGGTCGCTCGCGCGCCGCCGCCCTGCCCTTGCTGGCTCTGCAGGGCCGCCAGCACCGACTGCAGGAATCCGCTCGGAGGTGCCCCGGGATTTGTCGGCGGCGCGCCGCCGCCGAGCGTCTGCGTGTACTCGCCTGCGCTCAGCGTCACATTGGACGATCCCGAGCGCACGTTGCCTTCGCCGTAGCCGATATAGACGCTCTGCGGGCTGAAGATGCCGACGCCGCCGCGAATGCCGACCACCGCGTTCGGCGTCGTGACCTGGGCATTGCCGGCGTGGCTGATCTGTCCGCCGACGAAGCGCATGACGCCCTTGGTCAGCGTTGCGGCCAGCTTGCCGGTGTTCGAAGCCGGATCGTAGACATATTCGTCGATCGCGAGATCGCTGTTCGGACCGATCGTCATCGACGTCTTGTCGAGGAAGAGCAACTGCACCGAGCCGGCCGACGTGGTCTGGACGCGTTCGCGATGGGCGATCGACTGGCCGATGACGATGGTGCGCGAACCGCCGGAGCCGCGCGCCTGCGCGGCAGGATTGACCGCCGCCGCCGTGCCGACCTGCTGGGCTCGCGCCATGTCCGCCAGCGGCGCGGCTGCAAACAGCGCGACGAGCGCTGCGGCTGCGATCTTCGCCTGCGTTGAATGGAATGCGATCATCGGCCGTCCCTCAAAACCGCGCGGTCGGCCCGAAGGCGACCGTAAAATTCTTCATGTCGTAGTTGGGCAGGTTCGAGATGATCCACGTGTGGGTGATCGTCGTGCGAAGCCCCCAGTTCTGGTAGAGCTGGACGTCGATCACGCCGCCGACCCGGGTCTCGCGGTCCTGGCGGGTGGTGAACGGATCGATGATCCAGTTCGGCTCGTCATAGCGCGTCTCGCTGTAGCCCGCGGTCGGCGTGACGATCACCTGCTCGCGGGATGCCGTCGAAGCCCGGCACGCTGAACTCGATCGGCAGGCCGGCATCGACCGACCAGCGGTCGTAGCTGTTGAAGTCGTAGTACTGGCGGGCGTTGTTGCGGTCGTAGCCGACGCGCGTCGGTCAGCTTCGCGAAGCCGAAGCGCAGCTCGGTATTGATCGCGGCGGTCAACAGGTTGCCGGTCTGCTCGCTCGCCGTCGGGAATTCATCCGAATCGAAGAAGCGGCGATAGCGGTGCTCGACATAGCCTTCCGCCAGGCCGAAGCTGCCGAGCGGTCCGCGAATGGAGAAGCCGGCGCCCCACGATTCGATGTACTTGTGATGCGCCAGCATCACGCCGGTGCCGATGCCGTAGAACTTGAACGACGTATCCTGCGTCGACGGCGATGCGCGGGCCGGCGGTCACCTCGGCAAGGCCGAGGTCGAACTGCGTGAACTTGTGCTGCTGCGATGCGTAGCCGGTGAAGAGGACCTCGAACGCGTCGCCGCGCTTGTTGATCTTGTGGTTGTACTGCATGGCCGCGAGCTGGAACCAGTTCCAGTCCGGCGCACGTGCGAACTGATTGTTGAGAATGGCATCCTGACCGATCGCGCGAACGAACTGGCTGTCCGGCCCCACATTGGCGTTGCTCTGCCAGCGCGCACCGGTGTGCAGCGAACGCGGCGAACTCGTACGGCGCCTGACGCCGCGCGATCTCGGCCAGATACGCATTCACCTGCGCGCGGACGTCGTTCGGAACGTCGTTGCCCTTGATCGCGTCCTGGAAATAGCTGCGCGCCAGATCCCACGAGCCGAGCTTGAAGTAGAGCACGCCGAGTTCGAGCTTCACCCGCGGCAGGTTCGGATTGAAGAACAGCATGCGCTCGAGCGCGCCGATCGCCGCCTCATAGTCGCCGCGCGCGGCCGCCTGCTCTGCGAACTTGAAGCTGATTTCCAGGTTCGAGGGATTCTGGAACATCTGCTTGAACAGCGCATCGTAGTCGTTCTGAACGACCGACGCGGGCGTCACGGCCGGAGCAGGCGTCTGCGCAAACGCGCTGACGCTGCCCACCGGCAATGGCGCAGTCAGCAAAAACGCTGCCGCGACGCATGTCGCAAAATTCTTCACTCTGAAATGCCCCTTTGACCCGTCAGGATTGCGGGCCGACGGCTACAAAACCGCAGACTCGACACCCGACTGCGGGAAATGATATTTCGGAACCACCAAAAGAAAAGGAATATTAAGAGTTTGCAGGGAGATGGCGGCGCAAGCGTTACTGATTCGCCACACTGGTTCGTGGTCCGCGGCTCAACCCGGCCTCGCCGTTTGAGGTATCTTTCGTCACCTGTCCCATTTGGGTGCAATTCAGGCCCGCCGGTTGACCGTCATGCGCGATTTCCGGCAAATCCCCAGGTTGCAACCTCAAGGCTGACGGATGTTGAGGACCGTGTCTGACGCCTTTCGCAACTACGTCTCGGCGGTCGCCGCGGGCAAGGTCACTCTTGCGAGCTACATATCGGTCATATCCGGTACCGGAATACTTCTGTTTCTGACCCTCGACACCTCCTACGCGCTCACCCATCAGACGATCGGCGGCGTCATCTGGATCAACATCGCCTACTTCATCTGGGAGTGGGCGATCAGGCTTCGCCACGCCATCCAGCAGCGCGAACTGCGATCCTACCTGCTGTCGGGCGGCGGCTTCGTCGATGGGGTGAGCGCGATCGCGATCCCGCTGGCGATCGTGGCCGGCGTCCAGCCACGCACGGCGTTCCTGCTCGGCATCATCTGGCTTCTGAAGATCGCGCCCGACATTTGCCGGCTTCAAGCAGCTGCGGCGCGTGCTGGTGCAGGAAGCCGAGCAGCTCGGCAGCGTGCATGATCATCTTCGCGCTGGTGCTCTATGCGGCCTCGGTGATCGTCCACGTGCTCGAGCGCGAGGCGCAGCCGGCGACCTTCGGCACCATCCACGGCACGCTGTGGTGGGCGATCGTCACCCTGACCACCACCGGCTACGGCGACGCGGTGCCGGTCACGGGGCTTGGGCGCATCGTCGCCGCCTTCGTGATGATCTGCGGCATCGGCGTGCTCGGCATGCTGGTCGGTGTGCTGGCGACCGGCTATGCGGCCGAAGCGCGCCGCTCGCATTTCATCCGGACCTGGGAGCTGGTGAGCAAGGTTCCGTTCTTCAGCAACCTGGCGCACGGCGCGATCGTCGACGTCACCAACATGCTGCGGCGGCTCGAACTGCCGCCGCGCGCGATCGTCGTGCGCAAGGGCGCGCCGGGCGATTGCATGTACTTCATCGCCTCCGGCGAAGTCGAAGTCGAACTTCCGGACCGCAAGATCCCGCTCGCAGCCGGGCAGCTTCTTCGGCGAGCTCGCCCTGCTCAGCAACTCGGTCAGGACCGCGACGGTCGTGACGACGACCGACACCGCGCTGCTGGTGCTCGACCTGCTCGATTTCCGCACCCTGACGGCGCGGCATCCCGATCTCGCCGAGGCGATCGACGCGGAAGCCAAGCGCCGTGTGCAGGAAAATCTCGAGCGGGGCACGAGCGATAGAGCATGATCCGGAAAAGTGGATACCGGTTTCCGAAAACGATCATGCTCCAAACAGAGGTTAGAGCCGCCTGCTACTTGCTCTCCTTCAGCAGCCGCCTGATTTCGTCGTACATCTGCAGCGGATCGCGCGCAGCATCGGTGGCCGGCTCGGGCTCGATCGCGATCCCCTGGATGCCGGCCAGCTCGCGCTTGACCTCGTCGACCTTGGCCTGGATACGGCGCTGGCGCCCGTCGATGTAGGACAGCACCTCGTCCTTCGACAGCGGCCTTGAATTCACCGCCACGCGTGCCGCTGCCGACCGTCTCGTCGACGATGAAGCGGCCGTCCGCCTGCAGCCGCGCGGTCCACTTGAAGCGGAACGCGCCCGACGTTGCGGGGCCGATATGGGTATAGCCGTCGCGGACGTCGTCGGCCGCAAGCTGCTCGGCGATCTGGATGATCGCTTCGATGCTCTGCTCGCCGCTTCGCGGCTGTCGTCGTCAGTGGATGCCATCGCCATCCAGTGTGCTCGTCGAGGCTGCCGGGTCCCGCGACAGCCTCGCGCAGAATTTGTGCAATGAAACGCCTATCGGCTTCGCGCGCGCAAACGTCCCAGCGAGCATTATCCGCCTGATTATTCGGGCGAATTGACGGCAGCCGGGCAGCGGCTCGCGAATTGCATACAATGGCATGGGCCTTGCTTGACATTGCTGAATGGAGCGGCGTCCGGTCGGCGCCGGGATCAGGTGAAGGTCTCGAGCGATGCCGCCAGTCACAGGCCTTGTTGACGCAGAGCCCGCCGCGATCGAGCTCGCCTGGTCGCGCACGGCGCTGCTCATCATCGACATGCAGCGCGACTTTCTCGAGCCCGGCGGCTTCGGCGAAACGCTCGGCAACGACGTGCTCGCTGCCTGCAGACGCGCCGTCGCGCCCTGCCGCGCGATGCTCGCGGCGGCGCGCGACGCCGGCATGCTCGTCATCCACACGCGCGAAGGTCACCTGCCCGATCTGTCGGACGCACCGCCGGCCAAGATCGAGCGCGGCGCGCCAAGCCTGCGCATCGGCGACCCCGGTCCGATGGGCCGGATCCTCATTCGCGGCGAGGCCGGGCACGACATCGTCGCCAGCGCTCTATCCCGCCGCCGGCGAGATCGTCATCGACAAGTCCGGCAAGGGCGCCTTCTACAACACCGACCTCGACGCGCTGCTGCGCAGCCGCGGCATCGAGAACCTGCTGGTCTGCGGCGTCACCACCGAGGTCTGCGTCAACACCACCGTGCGCGAAGCGAACGATCGCGGCTACCGCTGCGTCGTGCTCGCCGACTGCTGCGCGTCCTACTTTCCGGAATTTCACGAGATGGGGCTGAAGATGATCAAGGCGCAGGGCGGCATTTTCGGCTGGGTGAGCACGTCGGCAGACGTCATCGCGGCGCTCGCAGCGGATCGACGGCACCGCGCCGCGCGATCGGGAGGCGGACGATGAGCGCCGCGCAACGCTCGCCACGGCAAGGCCGGCGCTGTGGACGCGCCGGCGACTGGAACGCGTTCTTCGGCTTCGGCACCAACATCCTCGTCAACATGCTGGTGCTGACCGGCCTGCTTCGCTTCGTGCTGAAGATGCCGGACTCGCTGGTGTTCGGCCGCATCCTGCCGGCGCTCGGCCTGATGATGTGCCTGTCGACGATGTACTACGCGTGGCTCGCCTACGAGCTCGCGCGCAAGACCGGACGCAGCGACGTCTGCGCGCTGCCGTCCGGCGTCAGCGTGCCGCACATGTTCATCGTCACCTTCGTGATCATGCTGCCGATCACGCTGAAGACCAACGATCCGATCAAGGGCTGGGAAGCCGGCCTCGTCTGGGTGTTCTTCCAGAGCTTCATCCTGATGATCGGCGGCTTCATTGCGCCGTACATCCGCAAGATCACGCCGCGCGCGGCGCTGCTCGGCACGCTGGCCGGCGTCTCCGTCACCTTCATCTCGATGCGGCCGGCGCTGGAAATGTTCATGACGCCGGTGATCGGCCTGACCTGCTTCGCCATCATCCTGGTGAGCTGGTTCGGCGGCGTGCGCTATCCGAAGGGAATTCCCGCCGGCCTCGTCGCGATCGCCGCCGGCATGCTGATCGCCTGGGGATCGAACCTGTTCGGGCTCGGCATCGGCGGCATGAGCCTCGCGAAGGTCAGCGCGGCGTTCTCGAGCTTCGGCTTCTCGGTGCCGCTGCCGGCGATCGGTCACGTCTTCTCCGGCTTCGAATTCCTCGGCATCATCCTCGTCACCGCCATTCCCTTCGGCATCTACGACCTCGTCGAGGCGATGGACAATGTCGAGAGCGCGGAAGCGGCCGGCGACCACTATCCGACGACGCGCGTGCTCACCGCCGACGGCGTCGTCAGCCTGATCGGCTGCCTGATGGGCAACCCCTTCATCAACGCGGTCTATATCGGCCATCCCGGCTGGAAGGCGATGGGCGGACGGATCGGCTATTCGGCGGCGACCGGGCTGATGGTGATCGTGCTCAGCTGGTTCGGCATCATCTCGCTGATGCTGGCGCTGATCCCGGTCGTCGCGATCTCGCCGATCCTGCTCTACATCGGCATGCTGATCGGCGCGCAGGCGTTCCAGACGACGCCGCCGGCGCATGCGCCGGCGATCGTGCTCGCGCTGACGCCGCATCTCGCCGCCTGGTGCAAGACGCTGATGGACGGCGCGCTGGGCGCTGCGGGCACCAGCGCCGCCGCGATCGGCATGGAGAAGCTCGGCGCAGTCGGCGTGCTCTATCACGGGCTCGAGGTGATGGGCGGCGGCGCGATCCTGTCGGGCCTCGTGCTCGCCGCGATCGGCGTGTTCGTCATCGAGCGCGAGTTCGCCAAGGCCGCGGCCTTCGCAGCGGCGGGCGCGGTGCTGACCTTCTTCGGCTTCATGCATGGCGAGCAGGTCGGCATCGCGGTCACGCCGTCGGTGGCGCTTGCCTACGCGATCGTCGCGGCGGGCTGTTCGCGCTCGCAAGCGCGAAGACCGTGACGGCGCCGGCCAAGCCCGCGGCAGCGCCGGCCGAGTAGCGCAGGCGGACCGCGCCGCCATGCTGGTGCGTTGATGACGACGCTCGCGCGGATCATTTCGGCCAGCGCCAGCGCCTCGCTGCCGGGCGGCGGCGCGAACAGCAGGCCCATGCGCGAGGTCGGCAATTCCGGCAGGCCGTCGGCGGCGCCGAGCACCTTCATGCCTTCGCGCACGGCGCCGAGCGGCAACACGCGTCATCGCCAGCCGCGTCCTGATCATCGGCTCGATCGCGGAATAGTTGTTCGAGACGAGCAGAATGCGGAAATCGCGGCCGGCCTGCCTCCAGCGCCTCTTCCGCCATCTGCCGCCACTGGCAGGTCGACGGCGCCGAGCGCCAGCGGCAGCGGTTCACCGGGAACGATGGTGAAGCGCGGATGCGCCACCCACACCAGCGGCTCCTCGCGCACGATCTCGACGTTGTGGATCGCCGCGCAATCGGTCACCAGCGCGATGTCGAGCTCATGGCTGCGAACGCGCTCGGCCAGCGCGAGCGAGCCCTCGCAGATCACCGAGACCTCGACGAACGGATGCTTGCGCGCGAAGCCTTCCATGATCGCCGGCATGAACACTTCGGCATAGTCGTCCGGAATGCCGAGCCGCACCTGGCCCGCAAGACCCTTCTGGCCGACATGCATCATCGCGGTCGGCCTCGATCCGCAGCATCTCGCGGGCGAAATCGACCAGCCGGTCGCCGTCGCCGGACAGCTTCACGCCGCGCCCGTTCTTCACGAACAGCGCGACGGCCGAGCTGCTCCTCGAGCCTGCGGATGTGCATCGACACCGCCGACTGGGTCTTGTGGACGCGCTCGGCGGCGCGGGTGAACGAGCCGGTGTCGACGATGGCCATGAAGGATCGGAGCTGGTCGGTGTCGAGCATTGCATTCATCTCCAAAATCGATGGATGATATTAGAAACATTCGTTGGACCGATCAATAGTGCAGTGCCATATTGTTCCCGGCAATTGAACTCCGGTCGCCGCCGCCGCGGCCGGAGGCAAGCCAAGGAACAAGAAAATGTCCTCATACAAACATAGACTTACACAGACTTGAGTGGGTTCGGCACAGCCGCACCGCGCTATCTCGCCTCGCTCCTGCAGGCGATCGGCCAGTCCCTGCTCTGGCCGGTACGTGTCTACCGCGCCCGCCAGACCCTGCACCAGCTGTCGCGCATGGACGCGCGCGAGCTGCGCGACATCGGACTGACGCCGTACGACGTCCAGTCGGCGCAGGCACTGCCGCTCGACATCGATCCGACGCACGCTGCTCGCCAGCCGCGCCCAGCGAGCGGGCCCGGAACGATGCATCGTCGCTACTACTGATCGCAGAGCGTTGCGGAGATTTCCGCAAGCGATAAGGTCCTTGGCGCGTCATCGCAGCATACCTGCGATGGCGCGCCATTTTTTTTCAGGGACCGCATGAGCGACGACACCCCGCCGCCCGAAACGAAACTGACGCGCACCAAGGAAAAGTGGGCGCGTGAGGGCCGCTTCCTCACCGGACGCATCGCGCGGCCGGACGCCGAGCGGCTGCCGCCGGGCCAGCATCTCACCAACGACTGGCCGGTGCTCGATCTCGGCGTCACGCCGGACATCCCGCACGACGCGCTGGCGCCTCGACGTCTACGGCGCGATCGACAATCCGCTGTTCTGGGACTGGGCGGAGTTCATGCGCCAGCCGCAGACGCAGGTCACCACCGACATTCACTGCGTCACCACCTGGTCGCGCTACGACAATGCGTGGGCAGGGCGTTGCGACGCGCGATCTGCTCGCCGCTCGCGCAGCCGAAGAGCGACGCCGGCTTCGTCGTGCTGCACTCCTATGACGGCTACACCACCAACCTGACGCTGGAGGATTTCGCCGCCGAGGACGCGCTGCTGGTGCACAGCTGGTCCGGCAAGCCGCTCGAGGCCGAGCACGGCGGCCCGGTGCGCCTGGTGGTGCCGCATCTCTATTTCTGGAAGAGCGCGAAGTGGCTGCAGGCGATCGAGTTCGTGTCGAAGGATGCGCCGGGCTACTGGGAGGTGCGCGGCTATCACAACCGCGGCGATCCGTGGACAGAGCAGCGCTACTCGGACAGCGAGACCGGGTTGGCCAAGAAGCAAGAACAAGCCGTTCGCTCCTGCTGAACGGAGGCAAGGAAGCCGCATGAACTACATCGAAGTGAACGGCGTCGCGCTGCGCTACGAGCTTTCCGGCGCGGGCGAGCAGACGCTGGTGCTCGTGCATGAGATGGGCGGCACGCTCGAAAGCTGGGACGAGGTCGTGCCCCGCGTCTGGCCGCATCGCGGCGCGTGCTGCGCTACGACACCCGCGGCGCCGGCATGTCGCAGAAGATCCGCGGCACGCTGCACATCGACACGATGGCCGACGACATCGCCGGCGCTGCTCGACGCGCTCGGCATCAAGGGCAAGGTCGCGCTCGCCGGCGTCGCCGTCGGCGGCGCGACCGCGCTGCATTTCGCCGCGCGCTATCCGCAGCGGGCCAGCGCGGTCGTGGTCGGCAGTCCCGCCACCGGCCTGGCGCCGGATCGTCGCGCGGCGGCGCTCGAGCGCGTCGCGAAGATGGAGCGCGACGGCATGAGCGGCGCGGTCGAGGATTCGATGGCGAGCGGTTACGCCGTCGAGCTGCGCGGCGACGCCGCACGCTACGCAAGGTTCCGCGCGCGCTGGCTCGGCAACGATCCGGGCAGCTTCGCCACGATCTATCGCATGCTGGCGAACACCGAGATGCAGGACGAGCTGCGCACCCTCGCCTGCCCGGTGCTGGTGATCGGCGCCACCTTCGACCGCGTGCGGCCGCCGCCGACGGCCGAAGCCGTCGCAAAGACCATTCCGAACGCGCGCTATGTCGAATTGCCGACCACGCATTTCATGGCGGCGGCGACACCCGAACTGATCGCCGATACAATCGGCGACTTCCTGAAATCCGTCGGCGCCTGAGGCCCGACTCCTTCGTGCCGGAGACAAGATCCATGACCCAGCCGCCCGCCCAGCAAATCCCCGGCGTCTATCATCGCAAGATCGGCGACATCGTCGTCACCGTCATCAGCGACGGCTACCTCGACGGCAATCTCGACGTGATGCGCAATGTCGATCTCGACAAGGCGCACAAGGTGCTGAAGGACGCGTTCCGCCCGGCGCGCCGCACCAGCGTCAACACGTTCCTGATCCAGTCGAAGGGCAAGCAGCGCGCTGGTCGACACCGGCTCCGGCGACTACCTGCAGAAGAGCGCCGGCAAGGTGCAGGCCAATCTCGCCGCCGCCGGCATCGATCCGAAGTCGATCGACACCGTGCTGCTGACGCACATGCATCCGGATCATTCCGCGGGCCTGACCGAGATGCCGAGCGGCCAGCTGTTCTTTCCGAACGCCGAACTCGTGATGCACGAGAACGAGCTGCCGCACTGGTACGACGACGCGGCGATGGCGAAGGTCGACGAGCGTTCGGCAGAAGATGTACTTCCTTGCCGGCCGCGAGCAGGTCGAGCCCTACAAGAAGCGCACGCGGCTGTTCAAGGCAGGGCGAGGTTTTCCCGGGCGTCACCGCGGTGCCCGCTCCCGGCCACACGCCGGGCCACACCGCCTACCTGATCGAGTCGGGCGGCGAGCAACTGATGATCTGGGGCGACACGGTGCATGTGCCGGAGGTGCAGACCGCGTTTCCGGACGCCGGCATGGCCTTCGACACCGATCTCGCGGCGGCCGCCGCCTCGCGCAAGCGCATGTTCGACCGCGTCGCCTCCGACGGCGTGCTGATCGCCGGCATGCACCTGCACTTCCCGGCCTTCTCGCGCCTGGCGCGCGACGGCAGCGGCTATCGGCTCTACCCGGAAGCGTGGGTGCATTCGTTTTAGGCGCATGCATGCGCGTCGCGCATCCGTGGAGCGCGGCGCTCCGAAGCATGAGCGCTGCGATTAGCCGGCGCTGCGCATCGGATGCGATGCGGTCATGACGCGCTTACCGCACCCCGTGGCCGGCCTTCACGCCGGCGACCATCTTCGGCGTCACCACCTTGTCGGAGGTGATGACGTCCCAGACCATGGAGGTGTCGCCCTTCTCGTATTCCGCCATCAGGCCCTTGAGCTGCTTGACGTCGGTGACGGTCGCGCCGCGCAGGCCGAAGCCTTCGGCGATTGCCTTGAAGTCGGGCCGGCCGAAGATCGCGCCGGTCTCGTCGATGCCTTCGGCGCGCAGCTTGTGGATTTCCGCGCCGTAGGCGCCGTCGTTGGCGATCACCATCAACACCTTGATGCCGTGCCGGCGCACCGCCTCCAGCTCCTGGATGTGCATCAACAGGCTGCCGTCGCCTTCGAACAGCACCACGCGGCCGTTCTTGCGGGCCGCGGCGACGCCGATCGCATAGGAGATCGAATTGCCGATCGCGCCGAAGTCGCGCATCGCGTGATACTTCGTCGGATCGCCGCCGCGCATCACGGTGTGGAAGTAGGAGTGATGGCCCGAGCCTGAGACGACGTCGTAGTCCTTCGGCAGCACGCGTCTCGAGTTCCTCGAACACCCGGCGCGGATCGAGCTCGCCCGGTGCGACGTCGTAAACGCGTCGCATCGGCCGGCTCTTCCTTGATGCGCTTGGCGAGTGCCGGCGAACGGATGCTGGCCGCGGTCTTGCCGCCCGCCTTGATCTTGCTTGAGCAGTTCGAGCGTCGGTCAGCTTCGCGTCGGCCTTCATGTAGATGTCGGCGGCCTGGTTGCCGTGCACGAGGCCGAGCGGATTGAGATCGACCTGCACCATCTCGGCCTGCGGACACAGCGTGTCGCCGTCGACCGTGTAGTAGGTCAGGCGTGCGCCGATCGCGATCACGAGATCGGCCTGCCGGAACACCTCGCGCGCGATGGCGCGGGCAAAGCCGCCGGCGACGCCGAGCGAGAACGGATTGTGGTCGTACATGCCGCGGCCGAGCAGTGTCGTCGACAGCAGCGCGCCGCTGGCTTCCGCAAGCTCCTCGACGTCCTTGCGGCCGCCGGACCAGACGACGCCGCGGCCGGCGATGATGATCGGGCACTTCGCCTTCGATCGAGCTTGTCGGCGACCATCGTCGACCTGATCGGGATTCGGCGGAATCGGCGCGACCACCGGCGTGATCGTCGCGGCCGGCTTGTAGTCGCCGATGTTCGGCAGCGGCTGCAGCTGCAGATCGTAGGGAATGCCGAGCACGACCGGCTTGCGCTCGTGGCGCGCGATGTGAAACGCCTCGCGCACATACTGATACATGCGCTGCGGGCTGTGCGCGGAGATGTAGTGCGCGCCGCAGGCGGCCGCGAGCGGCTGCTGCTCGATCATCTGGCCGTACCACTTGGCGCCGACCGGCGTCTCGCCGGCGAACACGACCATCGGAACCTGGCTGCGCGCCGCCGACGTCAGCGCCGTCATGATCTGGGTGAAGCCCGGACCGCAGGTCACCGACGCAACGCCGACCTTGCCGGTGGCGCTGGTGTAGCCCATCGCCATCGCGCACGCGCAGTGCTCGTGACGCGCGTGATAGGTGTTCATGCCGTCGATGTCCTTCATCGCCGTCACCCAGTGCATGTTGCCGTCGCCCATCAGGGTGAAGTGGTGATCGACGCCCTCGGCTGCGAAGGCGTGGGCCAGCGCCTCGTAGGTCGGCATGTTGCTCATGAAGATTTTCCTCGATCAGTTTCTTGAGCGTTTCTTGCTTGTTGCTTTGTTCCGGGCGGCGGACCGCCCGAACGCCGACGGGAATCAGGTCAGGTCGCAACCGCCGTCCGCTGGCTCAACAGAACGCCGACTTCGGCGAGCGACTTTCGAAGCTCAAACACATGATAACATTCGCGACGTATCGGCGCAACACTTCGGCCCGGACGCCTGCATTTAATGCAGTCAGCGATGCGGCTTTTTCATTGCGCCGGACCCGCCTGCGCCCGGATCGCATACAACGTGGCACGGATCTTGCAAATGGAAACGCGACTCGTTCGGACGCAGCGGCCTGAAGCTATCGGTGCTCGGCTTCGGCTGCGGCGCAGTCGGCGGGCTGATGGTGCGCGGCACGCAGGCAGACCAGGAGCGCGCGTTCGCGCGCGCAATCGACGCGGGCATCAACTACTTCGATACGGCCGCGAGCTATGGCGACGGTGTCTCCGAGCAGACGCTCGGCCGGCTGTACCGGCAGTTCAAGCCGCGCAATTTCATCTACGGCACCAAGGTGCGTGTGCCGACGACGGAAAAGGCAACATTCGCGCGGCGATCGTGAGCCTCGGTCGACGCGAGCCTGAAGCGGCTTGGACTGGAGCGCGCCGACATCCTGCATCTGCACAATCCGATCACGAAGGACGGCGCCGGAAATTTCCTCACCTCCGAGCAGGTGCTGCAGGAGGTCGTTCCCACGTTCGAGACGCTGCGCCAGCAAGGCAAGATCGGCGTGCTCGGCTTCACGGCGACCGGCGACACGGCGGACGTGCTCAAGGTCATCGATGCCGGTGCGTTCGCGAGCGCGCAGGTGAGCTACAACATGCTGAACCCGTCGGCCGACGCGACGCTGCCGGCGAACTATCCGGCGCAGGACTACGGACGGTTGTTCGAACACACGCAAGGCAACCGGCACCGGCGTGATCGGCATCCGCATCCTCGCCGGCGGCGCGCTGTCCGGCAGCGCGGCGCGGCAGTCCAATGCCAGCCCTGCGCCGCCGCCGATCGGCTCGGCGACGAGCTTCGACGACGATGTGGCACGCGCGCGCCGCTTCATGCCGCTGATCGAGGAAGGCTTTGCGGCGAGCCTCGCCGAGCTCGCGACGCGCTTCGCGATCTCGACGCCGGCCATGGGCACGGCGCTGATGGGTCTCGCCACGCTGGACGATCTCGAGCAGGCGATCGCCGCCGTCGAGAAAGGACCGCTGCCGGCAGCCGCACTTGCGCGCATCGCAAGCGTTCAGGCGTCGTTCGCCGGCGAAGCGCGATAGGCCGTCATTCGGCCGACCCCAGATAACCGCTCGCCAACAGGCGTTCGCGGATCATCGTGCGCGCGCGGTGCAATCGGCTCCTCACGGCATCGACCGAGATATTCAGCCGCTCCGCCGTCTCCGGCGCCGTCAGCTCGTCGATGTCGCGCAGCACCAGGACCTCACGAGCCGGCAATGCCGATCCACATGCCGATCTGGGAAGCTCGCGCGAAATAGTACGCAAGGATCGGCCGCAGCTGATGCCTGCGGCGACCCGCAAGAACCGCTCGCCACGCCGGGAAGATTCCGTCTTCAGATAGAGCGATCGCGTGCCTCCTGCCTGCTGTGCATTCACAGAGGCCTAGAGGCGGCGAAGCCGGAAAAGGGTTCGGCGCGCGGATGCTGTGCAGGCGCTCCACCAGACCGGCTCGCCTCTTCCCTCGCCACCGGCTGCGGCCGACCATGGCGCACATGGGCAGAACGCCAGTCCGGTCACGCGAACATGAGCCCCCGCATGCCGATCCACATGCCATCGCGCGCGATGTCGCGAACCCGCCCCGCCACCCGCTCGCTCCGACGGGGAGGGTGCGCAGAAGCGTCCGGCTTGACTTGGCGTTACCGCTCTGGAATGTCGCCGGCTTACGCCGACGCCGCCCGCTGCAACGGCGTCGCCGACGCCTCGCCGCTCTTCAGCACATCCATCGCCGCCTGGACGCCGCCGGCGCGATGCGGGACGCCGGCGAGATGCAGGCCCATCTCGACGCCGGCCAGCGTGCCCATCAGCATCAGGTCGTTGAAGTGGCCGAGATGGCCGATGCGGAAGATCTTTCCCTTCAGCTTCGACAAGCCCGGCGCCGAGCGACATGTCGAAATGCTCCAGCGTCACCTGGCGGAAGCGATCGGCGTCGTGGCCGTCCGGCATCATCACCGCGGTCAGGATCGGCGAATGCTCGCGCGGCTCGACGCACAGGATCTCCAGGTTCCAGCCACGGACCGCGGCGCGCGCCGCCGCCGCGTGGCGCAGGTGCCGCGCGAACACGTTGTCCAGCCCCTCCTCGTGCAGCATCGCGATCGCTTCCTTCAGGCCGTAGAGCATGTTGGTCGCGGGCGTGTAGGGCCAGCTGCCGCCCTTGTTGGCGGCGATGATCTCGTGCCAGTCCCAGTACGAGCGGTTCGACGGTGTTCGCCTTCGCCGCGGCCAGCGCCTTGTCGGAGACGGCGTTGAAGCCGAGGCCCGGCGGCAGCATCAGGCCCTTCTGCGAGCCGGCGACCGTGACGTCGACGCCCCATGCGTCGTGCTCGTAGGCGATCGAGGCGAGCGAGGAAATCGTATCGACCATGAACAGCGCCGGATGCTTTGCGCGGTCGATCGCTTTACGGATATCGGCGACGCGGCTGGTCGCGCCGGTCGAGGTCTCGTTGTGCACGACCATCACCGCCTTGATGCGATGCGCGCGGTCCTCGATCGAGCTTCGCCTCGATCTGTTCCGGGCTGGCGCCGCGCCGCCAGTCGCCCGGGATCATGTCGACCTCGAGCTTGAAGCGCTCGGCGAGCGCGCGCCACTGGCTGGCGAAGTGGCCGGTCTCGGCCATCAGCACCTTGTCTCCCGGCGACAGCGCATTGACGATCGCCGCCTCCCACGCGCCGGTGCCGGACGACGGGATAGATCACCACCGGGTTCTTCGTGCGGAAGATGGTCTTGCAGGCCTTCGAGCACCTGCAGGCCAAGCTCGGCGAACTCCGGGCCGCGATGATCGATGGTCGGCATGTCGATCGCGCGCAGCACGCGATCCGGAACATTGGTGGGACCGGGAATCTGCAGGAAGTGCCGTCCCGTATGCGTGGCCATGCGCGCGTCTCCTCAAGGGCTTTGCGGCGATTGTAGCCATAGCCCAAGGCGGCGACAACCCGACTAACGATCACATCATCTCGTGCCGCAATACAGCACATTCTCGCAAGGCCGAATTGCTTTCGTGCCGCCAGCCGGGGACAATGGCCGGAGCTTGAGTATTTGAGGCGATGATGGCGAAGCCCGAAGCCACGGACGATCTTGCGCGGCGCCTCGCCGCCGAGGTCACCGGCGATATCCTGTTCGACCGTGCGAGCCGCGGGCGCTACGCGACCGACGCATCGTTCTATCAGATGATGCCGGCCGGCGTCGTTGTGCCGCGCACCACCGACGAGGCGCTGCGCACGCTTGCAGCTCGCCCGCGACGACGGCTTCGTGGTGACGCCGCGCGGCGGCGGCACCTCGCAATGCGGCCAGGCGGTCAACAGCGGCATCGTCGTCGACCTGTCGAAACACCTGAACCGCATCCTGTCGCTCGATGTCGAGAAGCGCACCTGCGTGGTCGAACCCGGCATCGTGCTGGACGATCTCAACCGGCAGCTTCGGCCGCATGGCCTGTGGTTCCCGGTGGACGTCTCGACCTCCTCGCGCGCCACCATCGGCGGCATGGCCGGCAACAACTCCTGCGGCGGCCGCTCGCTGCGCTACGGCACCATGCGCGACAACACGATTGCGATGCGAGCGGCGCTGGCCGACGGCACGCTGCTCGATTTCGGCGAGCAGCCGCACGATGCGGCGCGGCTCAATGTCGATGCGCCCGGGCGCGATCTGTTTCGCGACATGCTGGCGCTCGGCGAGCGCGAAGCCGCCGAGATCGCCGAGCGCTTTCCGAAAGTGCAACGGCGGGTCGGCGGCTACAATCTCGACGCGCTGGTGCCCGGCGCGCGGTCGACCAACATGGCGCATCTGCTGGTCGGCTCGGAAGGCACGCTCGCTTTCACCACGCAGGTCGAACTGAAGCTCTGGCCGGTCATTCGCAACCGCGTGCTCGGCGTCTGCCACTTCGGCAGCTTTTACGAGGCGATGGACGCGACGCAGCACCTGGTGACGCTGAAGCCCATCGCCGTCGAACTGGTCGACCGGACGATGATCGCGCTCGGGCGCGACATCGCCATGTTCCGCCCGACCATCGAGACCGCCGTGCGCGGCGATCCGGACGCGCTGCTGCTGGTCGAATTCGCCGAAGAGGATCAGGACGAAAACCTGCGGCGGCTGAAGCAGCTCGGCGCGATGATGGCCGACCTCGGCTTCGGCTGGGATCAGCCGAAGAAGCGCTGGGGCGGCGTGGTCGAGGTCACCGCTGCCGCGCAGCAGGCGAGCATCGCCGATTTCCGCGCCGCCGGCCTCAACGTGATGATGTCGATGAAGCAGGAGGGAAAGCCCGTCTCCTTCATCGAGGACTGCGCGGTGCCGCTGAAACACCTCGCCGACTACACCGAGCGCCTCAACCGCATCTTCGAGAAGCACGGCACGCACGGCACCATGTATGCGCACGCCTCCGAGGGCTGCCTGCATGTGCGGCCGGTGCTCAACCTGAAACTGGAGAAGGACGTGACGGCGATGCGGGCCATCGCCGAGGAAGCCTTCGCCATGGTGCGCGAATATAAAGGCTCGCACTCGGGCGAGCATGGCGACGGCATCGTGCGCTCGGAGTTCCACGAGGCGATGTTCGGCGCGCGGCTGACGCGCGCGTTCGAAGAGGTGAAGCAGCGCTTCGATCCGGCGGACACGCTCAATCCGGGAAAGATCGTGCATGCGCCGCGCATGGACGATCGCAGCCTGTTCCGCTATCCGCCGGACTATCGCCCGTCCGAGATCAAGACCGCGCTCGACTGGTCGGCCTATTCCGGCGCCTCCGGCGGCTTCCAGGGCGCGATCGAGATGTGCAACAACAACGGCGCCTGCCGCAAGCTCGAAGGCGGCGTGATGTGCCCGTCGTTCCGCGCCACGCGCGACGAGAAGGACGTGACGCGCGGGCGCGCCAACACCCTGCGCCTGGCGATGACCGGACAACTCGGCGACGAGGCGCTGACCTCCGATGCGGTGATGGACGCGCTGAAACTCTGCGTCTCCTGCAAGGCCTGCCGCAACGAATGCCCGACCGGCGTCGACATGGCGAAGATGAAGATCGAAGTGCTGGCCGCGCGCGCGGACAAATTCGGATTGTCGATGCGCGACCGGCTGGTCGCCTTCCTGCCGCGCTACGCGTCGATGGCCGCGCGCGTTGCGCCGCTGGCCAACCTGCGCAACGGAAACAGCTTGCTGCGGCGGCTGTTCGAGACGTTCGCCGGGATCAGCGCGCAGCGCGAGCTGCCGGAATGGCGCAGCGATGTGTTCGAGCCCGACGGCGGACGTGTTCGGTCCGGTTGACGGCATCGAGGTGGTGCTGTTCGCGGACACCTTCAATCGCGCCTATGAGCGCGAGAACCTCGACGCCGCGCTGAACGTGCTGACCGAAGCCGGCTGCCGCGTGCATCTGCCGCGGCCGATGGATGGCGGTCGCGCGCTCTGCTGCGGCCGGACGTTCCTCAGCGCCGGCCTTGTCGACCATGCGCGCGCGGAGCTCGAGCGGATCGTCGCAACGCTCGCGCCGTTCGCAGCGCGCGGCGTGCCGATCATCGGGCTCGAGCCGAGCTGCCTGCTGACGCTGCGCGACGAGCTGTTGTCGCTTCGCAACGACGACGCTGCGAAGTCGGTCGCGGCGCAGGCGGTGCTGTTCGAGGAATTTCTGGCGCGCGAGGCGGAAGCCGGCCGCCTGACCCTGCCGCTGCGCTCGCTCGAAGCAAGAAGGCGCTGCTGCACGGCCACTGCCATCAAAAATCGTTCGGCGCGTTCAAGCCGGTCGAGAAGGTGCTGCGGCTTGTTCCCGATCTCGACGTGCAGACGGTCGAGTCGAGCTGCTGCGGCATGGCCGGCGCGTTCGGCTACGGCGCGGAGACTTTCGAGGCGTCGATGCAGATGGCCGAGCTCTCGCTGCTGCCGGCGGTCCGGCAATCGGAGGCGGATGCGCTGATCATCGCCGACGGCTTCTCCTGCCGCCACCAGATCGCCGACGGCGCGCAGCGCGACGCGCTGCACGTCGCCCGCGTGCTCGAGATGAGCCTGAAGGGCGGGCGGTAGCGTCATTGCGACCCGCCTTCGCTCTGCGAGCTACGGCGGGCAAGGCGAAGCGACTTGTCCGCCGTAGCCCGCAGGGCGAAGGCGGAAGCAATCCAGTCTGACGTCGCGGCAGACTCCGCCGTTTTTGGGCGCGCTACGCGCGCAGCTGGATTGCTTCGTCGCTGCGCTTCTCGCAATGACGATGCATATTCACTTGTCAAACAGCCCGCGTCTGACGTGCAGACGCACTTCATTCACCGCGGAAAACAGGTCAAACCCTGCGTTCCGCACGCGATAGCTCGGACGACCGCGTCTCTGCCGTGGCATCCAGGTATCCGGTCCTTCATACCTCTACCTCTGATGAGGCGAGCGGGGGGAGATCCACCTGGCAGCGTTCGCTGTCGACTGTCCCGCCCTCACGCACGGTGCGGGACGCCGGAATAGATATTCCTAGGTAGCTGGGAAAATCAATTTCTGATAAGGCGAAAATCGCAGAAGCCTGTCAACGGATCTGTCGAAGGTTTGGCAAGGTATTGATGCTGATCGGGAAATTCGGTCGGTGCACGGCGCTAGCAACGCGGACGGCGCGCCCCCTCTCCCCGTTGGGGAGAGGGTTGGGGTGAGGGGCACGTCGACCTAACGATGCGGTGAGACTGCCCCTCACCCGCCCTCGCTTTGCTCGGGCACCCTCTCCCCGCCGGGGAGAGGGGAAGAAGCGGCTTACGACGGCGTCAATCCCAACTGCGCCCTGAAACGGTTCTTCAGGAACACGGCGTCGCGGGGCGGCAGGGAGCGGGCGACGTTTTCGGCGCGGACCTTGATGACGAACAGCTGCGGGCCGGAGCCGATGCCGCGAAACTGCGGCGCGCGGCGTTCACCTGCTCCAGGTCGGTGAGCGTGGCGGTCTTGGCAAAGCCGCAGGCCGTGGCGACGGCGGCGATGTCGAGGCCGTGGCCGGTGTGGCTCTTCTGCATGCCGGTCTCGCCGAAATGGCCGTTGTCGATCACGGCGATGGTCAGGTTCTTCGGCGCGGCAATCGCGATGGTCGCGAGCCCGCCGAGCCCCATCAGTTGCTCGCCGTCGCCGGTGACGACCAGCACGCGCCGCTTCGGCTGCGCCTGGGCGAGGCCGAGGCCGATCAGCGCGGCGCTGCCCATCGCGCCCCAGAGATAGAAGTTGGCGTCGTGATCGCCGGCCGCGTTCGCATCGTAGGTCGACGAGCCGAGGCCGCTGACGACCAGAAGGTCGCCGCGGTCGGCGAGCAGCGCGGCAACGACGGCGCGCCGGTCGAGTTGATTGCCGGTCGGCCGTTACCATTTCTTCGCTCCGATCAGGCGCTGCGACATCAGCACGGCGATCTGCTGATCGGCGTCATAGGCCTCGACCGCCGCGGCGCCGACGATGTCGACAAGCTCGTCGGTGCGTCTCGCGCGCATCGTGCGCACGCCGACCGCATTCAGCGACGTCTCCGTCGCCTGGCTCATCGGCACCTGCCACGGATTGAACTCGGCCCACTCGCCGCGCATCGTCACCAGCATCAACAGCGGCGCGCGCATGATCACCGGCAGCGACAGCATGTTGATGCAGTTGCCGACGCCGCTCGACTGCATCAGCAGCACGCTGCGCTGGCCGCCGAGCCAGGCGCCGGCGGCGATCGCGATCCCCTCCTCTTCCGTGGTCAGCACGTTGCAGGTGACGTCCGGATCGGCGTGAAACAGGTTCGATCAGCGCCGTGTGGCCGGCATCCGGCACATACGCCATCTGCCGCACGCCGCTGGCCTTGAGCACGCGGTGCAAGCTCCGCGGGCCAGGAAGGAGATGTTGCATCCATGGTCGGCGTCAGCGTCCGATAAAGCGGTTGAGGGTGGAGATGATCTCCGACTGCGGACCAGTGCGATTGTCCTCGGCGATGTGCTCGTAGAGATCGGCGGCGCCGGTCAGCATGGTCGACGCGCCCTTCTCCGGCAACAGGAACTTGGCGATCTCGCGCATCTCGCCGTCCCAGCGATAGGCCTTGTCATACATGCTCGGCAGCGCCTTCGAGAGCCAGCCGTAAAGCTGCGGCTGGCTGAACTTCAACTCCTCGACGAGGCTCTGCTGCGCGCCGTTGCGCCCGGCGCCGAGCGCCATCGACGCGCCGAGCGCCTGAAAGCCCTTGGTGATGCCCGCATACGACATCTTCAGCGTCGACGCGTCGCCGAGCGCCGTCGACAGCACGCGGGTATCGATGCCCAAGCGCTTCAGCGTGTCGGCCTCATCCGAGATCGGACCCGACATATAGAGACGCGGGCTCGACCCGTCCGGCCGCGGCGCCGCGCCGATGATCGATCCATCGATGAACGGCAGCTTCTTGTCGATGAACGCCTTGGAGATCGCATGAAGCGTCTGCGGCGCAATTGCGTTGCAATCGATAAAGACCGGCTTCTTCGCCGCCTTCTCGATCAGCGGCAGGAACCGCTCGGCGGTCGCGCCTGCCGCCGCAGGCGGCACGATCGAGAGGAACATCTCGGCTTCCGCGATCAGCCCGGCGTCGTCGGTCACCTGAACGCCCGCCGCAGCGGCGCGCTTCGCGCTCGCCTCGCTGCGGCCGTTGAGCGAGGTCAGAACGCGCGCGCCTCGTTCCACCAGGCGGGCCGCGACGCCGGCGCCCATTTCGCCCATGGCGACGACTGCGATGATTGTCATGCTGACAGCTCCCTGAATTGCCCGTTCAAGTTCATCGCAATTTCACACGGGCACCGCAACGGGGTCGTAATCGAGCAGGCCGCGATCGAGCGCCGTCTGCCGCTTCTTCGCCGGATCCTGAAGGGCGAGCCCTTCCTCCCGCGACCAGAGCTGAACGTTGGTGCCGCGGGTCTTGCGTGCCGCTTCATAGCGCCGCAACGCCTCGTCGATGGTTTCCGATGCAGCGAACGCGCGACCCAGCAGCAGCGCATCCTCGATCGCCATGCAGGCGCCCTGGCCGAGGAACGG
The DNA here is from genome assembly GCA_963843435.1 of uncultured Alphaproteobacteria bacterium. Classification (GTDB taxonomy): domain Bacteria; phylum Pseudomonadota; class Alphaproteobacteria; order Rhizobiales; family Xanthobacteraceae; genus P52-10. The sequence continues at coordinate 71,229 of CAWJKJ010000022.1, read as the reverse complement.
CGTCATCGGATGCGCAGCGTCGCCAAGCATCGTCACGCGGCCGAGCGTCCACGTCTTCAAAGGTTCGCGATCGCGCAAACCCCACTTGAATAACGCGCCGGGCGGAACGTTGCGGATCAAGGTCAGGATCTCGGGCGAAAAATCCGAATAGGCGTTGGCGAACTCCTCATTCGTCGCCGGGATCGACCAGCCCTCCTCTTCCCATGAGGCCGATTGGCCGCAGCCGATCAGATTCATGATGCGGCCGCCGCGCAACGGATAGTGCAACAGGTAGCGCTTCGGCGCCGGATGCATCGCCATGTGCAGCTCGCGGACACTGGGCGGCACCAGTTCGTCGGGCACGAGAGCGCGGAAGGCGACCTGGCCATTGAACTTCGTCGCTTCGCCCGGGAACAGCAGCGAGCGCACAGCCGACGCATTCCCGTCTGCGCCGATCAGCACGTCGGCCCGATCGGTCGCACCATTGGCGAAGGTGACCGAGACGCCGCCGTCATCCTGCTCGAGCCCAACAAACGCGTGGCCCGGCCGCAGCGCCTGGCCGTCGTTGGCGCGTACCGCTTCCATCAGCAACCCGTGCAGATCCCCGCGATGAACCTGCAGCATGCCCATGCCGTGCTTTTCGACGACCCGCTGGTTCGGGGTCGCCTCGACGATTGCGCCTGTGGCGTAGTTGCAGGTGTGACGCACGGGCACGGAGCTGGAGATGGCCTCCAGAGCTTCGTCCACGCCGAGGTCCCGCAGTGCACGGCGCGCGTTCGGGGCGATGATCAGGCCGGCACCGATCTCCCGGACCTCCGCCGCGCGTTCGTAGATCGTGACCCTGAAACCGCGGCGCTGCAGCGCCAAGCCGGCCGCAAGGCCGCCAATTCCGGCGCCGATGATGATGATGCGTGTTGCGTTCATGGCCATGGTTTATCACGTCGAGTTTGTTGTTACACCGGCCGAGACGATCAAGTTTCGGATGGAGCAGCAGCGATCACGTCGCCGTTGACGCCGGGAGGGCAAGCCTGCGGCGCCAGTCGCTGGTCAGCCCTTGAACGATGCATGGGCCCGCCATGATGTCACAACGCTCAAGGAGAGGCTGCGCACTCGCCACATCAGCCGCCTCAAGCGGGTCGGCCAATCATCGCCGTGGTGCAGGGCCCGCGATCCCAGGACGTGATGAAGATCGGGCGGCAGCTTGCGCAGCTCCGGCTCGAGATCCGCGGCAACCCTCGCCATGAGGCCGTCAAGCTGACTTCCCCATTCCGATTCGGCAAGGCGATCGATATGCGCCCGAAGGGTATGCTCGATGTCGTAGATTCTCGCCAATATTTCCTTGGCGAGAAGGGCATGGTTCTGCCTCAGCGCTTCCAGCAGCTTGGCCCGGCTCTCATCCAGCACGCCCAGCACGACCGGAACGGCGAACGCATAGGGCGTGGCCGCGACATCCAAAACATTCGCGCTGCTGGCGAACCGCGTGGCGAGGCGGATCAGCTGCAGCGGATCCTTCAGCCGTGTCGCAACCACGAAAAGCCCGAACGGAACAGCTTCGGGATGGTCTTTCCGCAGGCCGTCCAGGAGGTCGCGCACCTCTGACAGCGACCGCCCCTTGAACGCCTTGATCTCCTTCGGCAGCGCAGCCACGAACAGCGCCAAGGCATCATGTGCCTTGAACACTTTCAGCATTTTCTCGACGTCGCGCAGAATAGCTTTCGAGGCGGTGTAGAGTGCGAGCTCTGCGCGCACCCGCTCGGCGTAGCCCGCGTCGGTGAGGATTCCTTCAAGGCATTTCGCGACTTTTGTCTGGAACGCTGCGGCACCCTTCTCTGCCTCCAGCCGACGACCGGCGAGGATCGCGCTCCTCATCTGCTTGTCGTACTCGCCAGCCATCGCCGGCAAGAGGCACTGACTGATCCACTCCCAGATTGCTGCGAGCGATGTCCTCGAGATCTGCCCTTCGTGGGTTCTCTCGGATGCGGCATTGACCAGCACAGGTTCGAGCGGCTGGAAGAAATAGCGCGACGGATTGCTGACGCGATCGTGCGTCTGGCCGCCTTTGCGGAATTCCGCGCGCAGTTCCTCCAGCAACGTGCTGCAGCCGGGCAGATCCTCGCCAACGAGATGGAGCCGCTCGAGCTCGACGAGCAGCCGGCTGCGCGCCTCGACGGTCAATTGCTCGATGTAGCCGTGCAGCCGGTCCTTCGGCAAATTCATCATGGTCATCACCTCTTGACGACCGACAGCTGCTCACAGCTGCCCGTACTCGTAACACTAGTGTCCCGGTCGGATAGATGTCGTTAAGGCAACCTGGCCGGCCCAACGACGCGTGCCTGCTGCAAGCAAGCAACCTGCTAGCCGCTCGCGGCGAAAAACGGCTTGTTTTCAGCGCCTTGGCTGCGCGCTAGCCCGCCTCGCGGAATTTGCGCCCGGCCAATTTTTAGCGAATTTGGAATATCCGTATTGAGTACGATCCCCATTTCCCGCAAGCTTCGCCAAGCACGACTTGACGGCGCAAGGAGCAGACCGCTCCGCGAACCCAACGATCGTGCGGCTGGGCCAGATCGAGGGTCGCAAACCCCGGCGGCGAATACGGAGAAGACCAACAAAAAACAACAGGAGAGGACGATGCGCAGGATCGCAACAGGTCTGGCAGTGGCGGCAATCGCCGTAGCGGCTTCGGCTGCGCACGGGCAGACGCTGCGGATGATGAAGTCGCTCGACGCGCCGCACTATGACGGGCAGCGCACCACCTGGTCGCCCACGTCCGACATCGTCAACATGATCCAGGACACGCTGGTGGCGCTGGACTGGGACGGCAAGACGGTGATCCCGTATCTGGCGAAGTCCTGGCAGATCAGCGAGGACGGCAAGACCTACACCTTCAAGCTGCGCGACGACGTGCAATTCTGCAGCGGCAAGAAGTTCACCTCCGCCGACGTGATCTACAGCCTCAAGCGCCTGCTCGACCCGGACACCAAGGCGCCGCTGAAGTGGCGCGCCGGCAACATCAAGGAGTTGCGCGCACCCGATCCTTACACGGTCGAGTATGAGCTGAACGAGCCGTTCGCCGACCTGATGATGAACCTCGTCAGCTTCACCATGGCGATCCACAACCAGGAGAGCGTGCAGAAGCACGGCAAGGACTACGGCACCCAGGCGGTGGACGGCACCGGCCCCTGGTGCTTCGAGTCATGGCAGCCGCGCACGGAAATCGTGCTGAAGCGACACGACGCCTACAAGTGGGGCCCGTCGATGTACCAGAACAAGGGGCCTGTGAAATTCGAGAAGCTGTCGATCAAGATCGTGCCTGAGGATTCCGCACGCGTGGCGGCGATGATGGGCGGCCAGTTCGACGTCACCCATCAGATTCCGCTGCAGTTCATCGACCAGGTCAAGCGCGCGCCGATGCTGCAGGTGCAGGAAGCCAAGCCGAACTTCCAGCTGATGTATTACGGTTACAAGAGCAACCGGCCGATGGTGTCCGACCCGCGGGTACGCGAGGCAATGAACATTGCCATCAACCGCGCCGAGATCGTCAAGGGCATCATGCTGGGCAACGCCACCCCTGCGTACACGTTCATCGACGAAGCAGCGCTGGATTTCGATCCCGCCACCAAGACCTTCATCAAGGAAGACGCCGAACGGGCGAAGAAGCTGCTCGATGACGCCGGCTGGAAAGTTGGCGCCGACGGCTTCCGCTACAAGGACGGGGTCAAGCTTGCGCCAAAGGTGCTGTTCACGCAGGTCTCGTACTTCGGCCGGGTGTCGGAAGCGATCCAGGGCTACATGCGCAAGATCGGCGTCGAATGGAACGTCATCGGCTACGATTCGACGATCGCCTTCGCCGAGATGTCGAAACAGGATTACGAGCTCTGGACGGTGACGTTCCCGTACGTCTCCGCCGGTGATCTTCTGAACTACTACTTCGATTCAGCCAACATTCCGGCACCGAACCGGATGAACTGGAAGGACGCCAAAACCGACGAGTGGCTGAAGGCCGGCCGCGCGTCGCTCACCGACGCCGACCGCACGAAATACTACGGCCTGGTGCAGCGGCACGTCACCGAGCAGCATCTGTGGATGCCGGTGATGAACGTCGCCATGTACACCACCAGCAACAAGAAGCTGAAGGGCGTGCGGCCGCACATGCTGTATCAGAACACGTTTTATAAGGGGCTGGATTACTCGTTCTGAGTAACCCGTCATTGCGAGCGAAGCGAAGCAATCCAGAGCAGCGACCGCCGAGAATGTGGCGTATGTCGTACTGGATTGCTTCGCTTCGCTCGCAATGACGTTTCTGGCGAGCTCACTGATCAGCGGCCAGCCGATCACCGCGCAGCCGCAGGCAACCGATCATCCCCCCGCGCGATCGCCGCCGCCTGCTCGACGGTGATGCCTCTCGCCAGCGGATCGGCATGCCGATGCGCCAACTGCCATTCATCGCCCGCACGGCGATAGACCAGGGTGACGCGCAGCGACCAGTCCTGCTCCGGCAGGTCAGCGACCGCAGCCTGTTGCCGCTCGATGATGACCAGCACGACCAGATCGGCGGACGCATAGGCCCGCACGAGCTCCAGTTCCGATCGACCGCTCTTGAAGAAGCGCGCGAGGGCCGCCACGCGTTCGGGCGTCGGCTCGAAGCCGCGCGTCGGCGTTCCGCCGAACGGCGTCATCAAGGTGAAGTCGTCCGCGTGGGTGATCAGCCGCAGGTAGCCGCTGACGTCGCCGTTGATCAGCGCTTCGTTGGCTTCTGCGGCACGGCGGAAGAGGCTGGTAACCTCGTCCTCTGAAATGCTGGCATCCAGGGTATCGGACATGTCTGTCGCTCCATCGCAAGGCGCGCCAAGCTGGCGGGCGAGCGACATCGCATTCGCGTCACGACAAATCCAATGATACGATTTCAGCCAATTGCTGAATGGAATTCAGCACGGCCGGTCGCCGGCTTGGCGTCCCGTCAGCGTGTGACCATCACAATCAGCCACTCTGCCACCAGCGCGGGCTTCGGCTGGCCCTCGATCTCGACCGTGACGCCGAACGTCAGCAACACCTGCCCCGGCGCGCGCTCGTCCGCTCCTCTTGCCACGAAGGTCGCGCGGATACGCGATCCGGAAGGAACCGGCGCGACAAGGCGGATGCTGTTGAAGCCGTAGTTGTAGCCGATCTTCGTGCCGTCGATCGGCGGAATGATCTTTGGCCCAAGCCCGCCGATGATGGCCAGCGTCAGAAATCCGTGCGCCACGGTGCCTCGAAGCGGCGTCTGTGCGGCCCGGACCGGATCGATGTGGATGTACTGGTTGTCGCCGGTCAGCGCGGCAAACGCATCGATCCTCGCCTGATCGATCAGAACCCAATCGGATCGGCCGACCTCGCTTCCGAGCGCGGCCCGATAAGCCGGCAGCGAAAGCGGCGGTTGCGGCATATAGCCGTCACTCAGGATCGTTTGCTCGGCGCTTTCCATGGCCGCGCCTCCCTCATGCCGGTGCTTCGCCCTCGAGCATCACGCGGTAGAGGTAGCGAACCTGCGACATGTCGTAATCGCCGTTTGCCTTGTGCAGCAGGCAGCGGTTGTCCCACATGACCATGTCGCCGTTGCGCCACTGGTGACGGTACTCGAACCGTTCCTGCGTTGCGAAAGCGAGAAGCTCGTCAAGAAGCTTCATGGCCTCGGCTTCGTCCATCCCGACAATGCCTTCGACCCGGATCGGATTGATGTAAAGCGCCTTGCGGCCGGTTTCCGGATGGGTCCGGACGATCGGATGCGACACCTCACCCGGAACGAGATCCTTGCGCTCGGAGCTCAACGTCAACAGCTTGCGGCCGCTGTGGCGGCTCTGGAACACATGCGTCGCCTTCAACTCCGAAATACGGCGCCTGGTCGCCTCGGGCAGTTCCTCGTAAGCGAGACACATGTTGACGAACTGCGTATCGCCGCCCCGGTCAGGCAACGTCACCGCGTGCAGGACGGTCGCCTTCGGCGGATGCGCATCGTTCGAATGATCGGTGTGATAGCCCTCGCCGGGGATGTAGCGCGTGCCGTCAGCATAGGTGTCCTGGTTCGAGATGTAGTGAACCATCGGACATTCCGGAATCTTGTAGCGGGCATTGTGTTGCGGAAACACCGTCCCGAACATCTGAACCGCTTCCAGCAATTGCGGCGGTGACAGATGCTGGTCGCGAAACACCAGCACCGCGTGGTCGATGAAGGCGCGATTGAGTGCCGCCCGTGTTTCCGCATCCACCGGTCTTGCCAGATCGATTCCATGGATTTCCGCGCCGGTATGGCGCGACAGCGGCGTCAGCGCGAAATCCATGGGCGAGCCTCCTCGTTGCTTCTCCCTTCATAGCCCTTGGGCTACTATGCATTCCAATAGCAATTTTGAAGAACGACTATACGGTTTGGATATGACCTTGCTTCAGCTCCGCTTCCTTCGCGAGATCGCCCGCCAATCGTTGAGCATGTCGGCGGCGGCCGGCGTACTGAACACATCGCAGCCGAGCGTCAGCCGGCAAATCCAGCAACTCGAAGCCGAACTCGGCCTCGAGCTGCTGGTGCGGCAGCGCAACCGCATCATCGCCTTCACCGAGGCCGGACAGGCGATACTGGCCATGGCGACGCGATTGATCTGCGAGATGGAGAATATCCAGAGCTACGCAGCGGATCGGTCGGGCCAGCAGGGCCGCCTGACGCTTGCGACCAGCCACCTGCATGCGCGCTTTACGCTGGCGAAACCGGTGGTCGTCTTCAACCGCGCGCATCCCCGCGTGACCTTGCACATGCGACAGGTCGAGCCCAATGCCATCACGCGTCTCGTCGCCGAAGGCGAGGCCGATATCGGCATCAGCACCGAGCGGGCGACCGACCACTCTTCTCTCTTCCTGGTGCCGCTCGGCACCCTGCACCGCAGTCTCATCACGCCGAAGGGCCACCCGCTCGCCCGCGCCCGATCGATCACACTGGCCGACATCGCGCAGTTTCCGATCGTCGGCTACAACGAGCGTTCGCGCACCGGCGAATTGCTCGGCAGCGCGTTTCGAGAGGCCGGCTTGACACCTCGCAACGTGGTCAGCGGCAGCGACGCCGACGTGATCAAGGTCTATGTTGCGGCCGGACTTGGCGTAGCCATTATCCCAGCCGCCGCGCTCGACGGCAGCCCGGCGGGACTTGTAGCTCGCGACGTCACCAGACTGCTGCCGCGCACACAAACGGTGCTGAGCCTGCGTCGCAACGCCTTTCTGCCGCGCCACCTCGTCGCCTTCATCCAGATCCTGGCGCCACAATGGAATCGGGCCAGACTTGAAAGCGCGATGGTCGCGAAGGACGGATAAGGCAGCGATCAAGATTTACTGCGTGTCACAGGCCCCTGCCTGCGAGGCTTCGCCTTCACGCTCTTCGTCGGTTCGGCACGTCGCGGTGACGCCGCTTGTCTCTCCGCGCCGTCCTGCACACGAAGGCCGTCGACGAAGACGTCCACCAGCCGCAGGACGGTCGCCTGCCAGCCGGGCTGGTCGTGCATGTAGCACATGCCGACGAGCGCGCGCAGAAGATCCTCGGGCGCGATGTCGGAGCGGATCTCGCCGGCCGCGATCGCGCGGTCCAGCAACGCGCCGACCGCCTTGGTCAGGCGATCGAACGAATAGGCGTGAAGCTCCGACGGGCTGTACGCAGCAAGCGCCAGCGCCGCCACCATGCCCTTCTTGGTGGCGACGAACTCGACATTGGACGTGCAGCCAGCGACGCAAGGCATCGACCGGCTCGGCCTCGCTCTTCAACTGCTCCGCCAAGTTCGCCGAGCTGATCCACCTCGCGGCGATAGACCGCCTCGAACAAGGCCTCGCGCGTCGGGAAGTGGCGGTAGAGCGTGCCGATGCCGACGCCGGCCCGTCTGTGCGACGGCTTCGAGGCTCGCGTCCGGGCCGCCGGCGCTGAAGACGGCCTTCGCGCGCCTCCAGCACGCGCTCGCGATTGCGGACCGCATCGGCGCGGGGCCGTCGGGCAGTTTCTGCAGACTGACTTCCCATCTGCGTGATCGTTGCCGTCCTTCCCTTGCAAAACGGAGGATGCCTCCGTATAGTAATGCTCGCGCACACAATCGCAAAGCACGTGTCCGTCGGTCAAAAACCGACGGCCGCGAACAAGCTCGTGCGTCCCGAACCCTTCAACGCACGCGTCGACCTGAGACGCCACGCCGGCGCATGCCCGGCGTGACGGTCGAATCCGTCTGACAATAGCACCGATCGGAGCACTGCATGAGCTCTCTCCATCAGCCTCACCGTGAACGGTGTGCGGCGCGACGTCGAGCTCGACGACCCGCGCGTCACGCTGCTCGATCTGCTGCGCGAGCGTCTTCACCTGACCGGAACCAAGAAGGGCTGCGACCGCGGCCAATGCGGCGCATGCACGGTCCTGGTCGACGGACGGCGCATCAATTCGTGCCTGGCGCTCGCGGTCAGCCACGACGGCGCCGACGTGCTCACGATCGAAGGCGTCGCGCGACGGCGACCAGCTGCATCCGGTGCAGGCCGCCTTCATCGCCCACGACGGCTTCCAGTGCGGCTTCTGCACGCCCGGCCAGATCATGAGCGCGATCGGCCTGATCCAGGAAGGCCAGGCCGGCGACGACCCGGAGCGCATGCGCGAAGGCATGAGCGGCAATCTCTGCCGCTGCGGCGCCTATGCCGGCATCACCGAGGCGGTGCTCGACGCGCAGCAAAACCTGGCAACGCAAGCCGACCGGAGGCGTTCCGCATGAAGACCTTCGACTATGTCAGGCCGACGACCATCTCCGACGCCGTCGCGGCCGCGGCCGCGCCGGGCGCCGCCTATCTCGCGGCCGGCACCAACCTGCTCGACCTGATGAAGGGCGGCGTCGCGCAGTCCGAACCGTCTCGTCGACGTCACGCGTCTTCCGGGCCTCGACCGGATCGAGCGCCTGCCCGATGGCGGCATGCGCATCGGCGCGCTGGTCCGCAACGCCGACCTCGCGCACGATCGCGGATTTCGCCCGGACCTATCCCGCGGTCGCCGAGGCGCTGCTGTCCGGCGCGTCGGCGCAGCTTCGCAACGCCGCGACCGTCGGCGGCAACCTCCTGCAGCGGACGCGCTGCAGCTATTTCTACGACGCCGCCAGCGCCTGCAACAAGCGCGAGCCCGGCGCGGGCTGCGACGCCCGCGACGGCGAGAACCGCCTGCACGCCGTGCTGGGCTGGAGCGACGCCTGCATCGCCACCCACCCGTCGGACTTCTGCGTGCCGCTGGTCGCGCTCGATGCGGTCGTCGAGATCGAGGGCAGAGCCGGGCGGCGCGAGGTCTCGCTCGAGGCATTTCACCGCCTGCCCGGCGACGCGCCCGAGCGCGAAAGCGTGCTCGAGCCGGGCGACCTGATCGTCGCGGTGCGCCTGCCGGCCGAGGCGCGCAGCTTCGCGGCGCATGCGCGCTACCTGAAGGTTCGCGAACGCACCTCCTATGCCTTCGCGGTCGTCTCCGCCGCCGCGTGCCTTGAAGATCGAGCAAGGCGTGATCACCGAGGCACGGCTCGCGCTCGGCGGCGTCGCCGCCAAGCCCTGGCGCGCGCGCGCGGCCGAGGATGCCTTGACAGGCGCGCATCCCGAGCGATGCACGCTTACCGCCGGGCCGCGGAGGCGGCGCTCGCCGACGCGAAGCCGTCCGGCGACAACGCATTCAAGATCGAGCTCGCGCAGCGGATCGTCGTGCGCGCCCTGACGCTCGCCGCAGCCGGAACGCCGAGCGCGCGTCCCGGCCCTTCCGGCCTCCCCTTTCTCGCTCCGCTCCGGAGCGCATCAATCATGTCTGAGATCAAGCCTCACCCAGGCCCCGTCCCATCTCCGGCACGGCTCGAACATCGGTCAGCCGCTGACGCGCCGCGACGGCGTCCTCAAGGTCAGGGGCGAAGCCCGCTACGCCGCGGACAACCATCCCGCCCGGCATGCTCTACGCGGTTCTCGCCGTCAGCAGCATCGCGCGCGGCCGCGTCACCTTTCTCGACGTGCGAGGCGGCAAAGGCGCATCCCGGCGTCGTCGAGGTGATGACGCCTGCGCACAAGCCGCCGCTCGCGCAGGATCCGGACGCGAAGACGCACCCCTTCATGTTCCGGATCGACGTCCTGCAGAACGACACGGTGCGCTACGCCAACCAGCCGATCGCGGTGGTGATCGCCGAGACGCTGGAGGCAGCGACCGAAGGCGCGGCGCTGCTGTCGCCGCGCTACGACGTGCGAGCCTGCCCGGGTCGGGCTCGACGGCGACGCGAGTTTCGTGCCGCCTGCCGTCGGCGTCGGCAACCCGGCCGAAGTGCGGCACGGCGATGTCGAGGCCGGCGCTCGCCACTGCGATCGCACGCGTATCGAAGCGACCTACGAGACGCCGGCCCAGTATCACAACGCGATGGAGCCGCACGCGATCGTCGCGGCGTGGGACGGCGACACGCTGTCGATCGACACGCCGAGCCAGGGCCTCGCGATGGCGCAGGCGCGGATCGCCGGACTGTTCGGCATCCCGCCGGAGAACATCCATATCCGCAGCCCGTTCCTCGGCGGCGGCTTCGGCTCCAAGGGCCTGGTCTCCGGGCCGCAGGTTCTCGGCATCATGGCGGCGCGGCTGGTCGGCAGGCCGGTCAAGCTCGTGCTGCGGCGCGAGCAGATGTACGGCCCGGTCGGCCATCGCGCGCCGACCCGCCAGAGGCTGCGCATCGGCACCGACGGCGACGGCCTGCTGACCGCGCATCGATCATCACGCGAAGACGGTGACGAGCACCTTCGACGATTTCTTCGAGCCGGCCGCCGACGCATCGCACACGCTCTACGCGAGCCCGGCCATCGCCACGTCGCATGAAGCGGTCCGCGTCGACACCGGCACGCCGCTGTTCATGCGCGCGCCCGGCGAGGCGACGGGATCGATCGCGCTCGAAAGCGCGATCGACGAGGCGGCCTTGGCCTGCGGCATGGATCCGCTGGAATTCCGCCTGAAGAACTATGCCGAGGTCGAGCCGATCTACCGGCAAGCCGTTCTCGTCGAAGGCGTTGCGCGAATGCTACGCGCAAGGCGCCGAGCGCTTCGGCTGGTCGCGGCGTCCGCTTGCGCCGCGGCAGATGCGCGACGACGCCGGCTTGCTCGTCGGCTGGGGCGTGGGCACGGCGACGTTTCCCGGCGCTGATGTTCCAGGCCGAGGCGCGCGCGGTGCATCCGCAGCGACGGCTCCGGACTGGTCGAGACCGGCGCGCACGACATGGGTCAGGGCGCCTGGACCGCGCTCGCGCAGATCGCGGCGGACGGACTCGGTCTCGATCTCGATCAGGTCGAGTTCAGGGCCGGCACGTCCGACCTGCCGGACGCGGGCATCGCCGGCGGCTCGGCGCACACCGCCACCGCCGGCATGGCGATCCACAATGCGGGCGCGGCGGTGATCGCCAAGCTCGCGGACCTCGCGACCGGCGACGAGCGCTCGCCGCTGTTCGGCGCGGGCAACGCCGGCGTGATCGCGCGCGACGGCCGCCTGTTCCGCCGCGACGACGAGAGCCGCAGCGAGAGCTACGCCGATATCCTCGGCGCGCGCCGGCCTTGCGGAGATCGAAGCCCGCGGCAAGGGCGCCGCCGACCCGGCGGCGCAGGCCGCCTACGCCATGCATGCGCACGGCGCGGTGTTCGCCGAGGTCAAGGTCGATCCCGATCTCGGCCAGGTTCGCGTCACGCGCCTGGTCGGCGCCTTCGCTGCCGGCCGGATCATCAATCCGCGCCTGGTGCGCAGCCAGCTGTTCGGCGGCATGATCTGGGGCGTGTCGTTCGCGCTGCACGAGCAAGCCGTGATGGACCGCCGCTCGGGCCGGATCCTGAACGCCAACCTCGCGCGAGTACCACGTGCCGGTGAATGCCGACGTGCCGTCGCTCGACGTGCTGACGATCGACGAGCACGACCCGCACGTGAACGCGCTCGGCATCAAGGGCGTCGGCGAGATCGGCGTCACCGGCTCGGCCGGCGCCGTCGCCAACGCGGTCTGGCACGCGACGGGAATTCGCGTGCGTCGCTTTCCGATCAGGATCGAGGATCTGGTGATGGCTCCGAACTTCGAATCGCGCCAGCCGCCTCAGCGGCCTGACGGCCGGCGCGCCGGCCGCTTCGACTTCGCCTTCCGCGCGAGCATTGCACCGCGCACAAGGCGAAGTCGGCCATAAAGCGGGCGATCTCGTCGGCGCGGCACGCGGCCGTCTTCCCGATACCAGCGGTGCATCCATCGGATCATGCCGCCGACCGTCAGCGCGGTCAGTTGAGCGTCGCTGACCTTGAAATCGCCTGCATCGATTCCGCGCTGAATGAGCTTGGTCAGCTTGGCGTCGAAACTGTGCTCGAAGGCGCTGAGCTTCTTGAGCTGATCCTTGCCGAGATGAGTTTCCTCGCGCAGGAAGATCGTCGAGACGATCCGGTACCGCATATTGATGTGGGCGAACTGCTCGATGAATTCCGCAAACCGAACCGCCGGCGGCCCTTCGCTCTCCAGCACCTGATCCAGGCCGTGCATCAACGGCTCGGTCGACCGGTCATAGATCGCTGCAAGCAGCGCGTTCTTGTCCTTGAAGTACGAGTAGATGAACGGCTTCGTCACCTGCAGCCGGTCCGCCACCGCCTGCATCGTCGTGCCCGTGAACCCGCGCTCGTAAAAGAGCTGGGTTGCCGCCTCGAGGATGCGGTCCTTCTTGAATCCCTTGACTTCGTCTCGCATGAACCATGTCCGGCAGAATCGCTGCGCTCGACCATGCGCGGTCCCGCGCAGGCCTTGCAATCACGTTTCGAGCGCCTGTGCCTACCACGTCGTATGACTATTGCACATCGAGTAATAATTTTCTACTCTCTGGTAGATAAACGAGCGATCCGCAGAGCGGACGCAACGATGCTGTTGTCTTTGGGAGGGAGCAAGCAATGAGGATTGGAGCAGGTATCGCCGCTGTCGTGGTGGCAATGTTGGCCAGTACTGGTGCACTCGCGCAGAAGAAATATGACGCCGGCGCAAGCGATACCGAAATCAAGATCGGCAACATGGGCCCGTACAGCGGCCCGAATTCCGCGGCCGGCAATATTCCCAAGGCGATGGTCGCCTACTTCAAGAAGGTCAATGCCGAGGGCGGCATCAACGGCCGCAAGATCAATTTCATCTCCTACGATGACGCGGGCAGCCCGCCCAAGGCCGTCGAGCAGGTCCGCAAGCTGGTCGAAGGCGACGAGGTGCTGGCGGTGTTCGGAACGACCGGTACCGCCATCAACACGGCGATCCAGCGGTATCTGACCCAGAAGCAGGTGCCGCAGCTGTTCGTGATCTCCGGCGCCACGAAATTCAACGACCCGAAGAACTTCCCGTGGACCATCGGCTGGCAGCCGAGCTACCAGACCGAGGCGCGCATCTATGCGCAGTATCTCCTGAAGGAAAAGCCGAACGCGAAGATCGCCGTCCTCTACCAGAACGACGACTACGGCAAGGACTATCTCAAGGGCCTGAAGGACGGGCTCGGCGACAAGGCGTCGATGATCGTCGCGGAGAGCAGCTACGAGACGACCGAGCCGACGATCGAGTCCCACATCGTCAAGCTGAAGGCGAGCGGCGCGGACGTCTTCTTCAACTTCACATTGCCGAAGTTCGCAGCCCAGGCGATCCGCAAGATCGGCGAAGCTCGACTGGAAGCCGCTGCATTTCCTCAACAACGTTTCCGCGTCGATCGGCGCGGTCGTCAGGCCCGCCGGCGTCGAGCATGCGCAAGGGATCATCTCTGCCGCCTTCATGAAGGACGTGACCGATCCGCGCTGGAAGGACGATCCCGGCGTGAAGAAGTTCGACGAGTTCCTGAAGCAGTACATGCCGGAAGCCGACCGCAAGGACGCCTATGTCATGTACGCCTACAACACCGCCCAGACCCTGGCCGCGGTGCTGAAAAACGCCGGCGACGACCTGACGCGCGAGAACGTCATGAAGCAGGCGGCGAACATGAAGAACGTCGAAGCCGACGGCCTGCTGGCCGGCGTCAAGATCAACACCACGCCGTCGAGCTTCTCGCCCCTGTCCCAGCTTCAGCTCATGCGCATCAAGGGCGATACGTGGGAGCTGTTCGGACCCGTGCTCGGGGCGAAAGTCGAGAACTGAGGCCGGTCAACCGCGATACGGCGACGGTCGGAGCATCGATCGTCGCCGCCATCCTCCTGGACAAGGAATTCACGCGACATGGCATTCGATCACTACGAGACGATCAAATTCGACCGGGACGGAAAGATCCTGACAGTCACGCTCAACCGTCCGGAGAAGCTCAACGCCGTTTCCGTGAAAATGCACCACGAGCTTTCGACCCTGTTCAAGGACATCGCGGCCGACCCGGACAGCCAGGTTGTGGTCCTGACCGGCGCCGGACGCGCCTTCAGCGCCGGCGGCGATCTCGATCACCTGGAAGAAGCCCGCGCGAATCCTGCGATATTCTATGAGGACATGCGGCAGGGAAAGCAGCTCATCTTCAGCCTGCTCGACTGCGACAAGCCGGTGATCTGCCGGCTGAACGGCGACGCCGTCGGCCTGGGCGCCACGATCGCGTTGTTCTGCGACATCATCATCGCGGCCGACGATGCCCGCATCGGCGATCCGCACGTGCGCGTCGGCTATGCCGCCGGCGATGGCGGCGCGGTGATCTGGCCGCAACTGATCGGTTATGCGCGCGCGAAGCAGTATCTGCTCACCGGCGACCTCATCAACGCGAAGGAGGCCCAGCAGATCGGGCTGATCAACTTCGCCGTGCCGCGAGACGAGCTCGATGCGACGGTCAACAAATGGGCCACGCGGCTCGCGGGCGGAGCAACCCTCGCGACGCGCTGGACCAAGACGACGATCAACGTGGGTCTCAAGCAGCTCGCCAGTGCCGTGCTGGAGCCTGGCCTTGTCTATGAAGCACTCTGCAGCCGGACCGAGGACCACGCCGAGGCGCTGAAGGCGATGCGCGAGAAGCGCGCGCCGAGGTTTCAGGGACGATGAGACCCAACGCATTGATTACCGGCGCGAGCGGCGGCATAGGCCGCGCCGTCGCTCTCGAACTGGCGCGCCGCGGCTACGCACTTGGCCCTGCTCTATCGCTCGGGCGCAGCGGCAGCCGAAGCCACAGCCGACGCGGCGCGCGCCCTTGGCGTGCAGGCGTTCGTCGCGCAATGCGACCTGCGCGATCCTGCAGCGGTGGAGGCTTCGGTTGCTGAACACGATCAAGCAGCTGGGATCCGTCGACCTGCTTGCGCACTGTGCGGGCGCCTACTCGGACTGGAAGAGCGTGCGCGCGCTGACGCCGGACGAGTGGAACGGCTTTCTGTCCGCGGACCTCAACGGCTTCTTCTACGTGCTGTCGGCATGTCTGCGGCACATGCATGAGCGCAAGCGCGGTGCGATCGTCGCGGTCTCATCGATCGCCGCGCAGGCCTGCGAAGCCAAAGGGCGCGCAGGCCGCCGCATCGAAGGCCGCGCTCGACGCGCTGATCCGCGTGGTCGCGAAGGAGGAAGGCCGGCACGGCATTCGCGCCAACGCGGTTGCGATCGGCCTGACCGACACGGCCATGGGCGCCGACGCCGAGCGGCACTGGGGCGAGGAAGCCACGAGGAGACATCTGGCCAGAACGCCGCTCGGCCGGATGGGAACGCCGGACGAAATCGCCCGCGCAGTCGCGTTCCTCGCCTCCGACGACGCAAGCTACATCACCGGCAAGATCCTGCAGGTGGACGGCGGCCAGATCATCGCCGGCCTGACATGTACGAGGTCATGATGGACGGAGCCACACGCAGCTCTCAGCCGACGAAAGCAGGTCGCTGGTCGACCACGCGGCCGAGTATTTCTTCGACAAGCTGCATCCGCTGCAGTCGCGCATGGACGACGAGGACTGGTTTCCCGAAGACCGAGTTTCGCGCGCTCGGCGGCATGGGGTTCATGGGGCTGACCGTGCCGGAGGAGTACGGCGGCCAGGGACTGCCCTATCTTCTGGCCGGCATGATCGCCGAAGCCATGGCCTACGCCAACCCGGCCGTGGCCTGGAGCTGGACGTCGCACGACAACCTTTGCCTGGACGCAATCTACCGCAACGGCACCGCCGACCAGAGGCGCCGCTACGTGCCGGCCATGTGCGAGGGCAAGCTGATCGGCGCGCTCGGGATGACCGAACCCGGCGCCGGCTCCGACGCGCTCGGCTCGATGGCGACGACCGCGCGGCGCAAGGGCGACGCGTACATCCTCAACGGCACAAAGATCTTCATCACCAACGGCCCGGTCGCGGACGTCCTCCTCGTCTACGCGAAGACCGCGCCGGAGAAGGGCAAGCGCGGCATCAGCGCCTTCATCGTCGAGAAGACCTTTCCGGGCTTCTCGGTGGCGCAGAAGCTGGACAAGATGGGCTTTCGCGGCAGCCCGCTCGGCGAACTGGTGTTCCAGGACTGCATCGTGCCGGCGGAGAACCTCGTCGGCGCAGAGAACGAAGGCCGTGCCGTGATGATGAGCGGGCTGGACATCGAACGATGCTTCTCGGCGCCGCTGGCGATCGGCCCCGCACAACGCGCGTTCGATCTTGCACTGGAGCATGCGCGGACACGGCGGCAATTCGGCCAGCGGATCGGCGACTTCCAGCTGGTGCAGGCCAAGCTCGCCGACATGTATCTGCAGATCGAGACCGCGCGCGCGTTCCTGCACCATGTGCTGCGAAGCTGCGACTCGACCGACATCAAGACGGCGGGCCGCGGCGAGATCCACAAGCTGTCCGCCGCAACGCTGATGAGCGCGTCGCGCGCGACCGGCTTCGTCATGGACCAGGCCGTGCAGATTTTCGGCGGGTCCGGCTACATGCGCGACACCGAGATCAACCGGCTGTACCGGACGGCCAAGATCCTGGACATTGGCGCCGGTACGCAGGAGATCAGACAGCTGATCATCGCCAAGGAGCTGCTGGCCGGCGGCTGACGCTGGCCAAAGACCAGAACCGGGGATCGGGAGCGCGACGTCAGTGGATCAGGCGGACACGACAATCGGACAGCTGTTTCTCGCAACCGCCGCGCGGCACGGCTCGCGCGAGGCGGTGATCGGTCCTGAGTTGTCGATCACCTATGATCAGCTTCGCCAGCGCGTGCTCCGCGCCGCAGCGACGCTTCTGTCCGTCGGGCTGAAAAAGGGCGATCGTGTCGCGATCTGGCTGCCGAACAGCCTGGAATGGATTGAAGCCGGGCTTGCGACCTCGCTGCTCGGTGCCATCGCCGTCCCGATCAGCACGCGCCTGAAGGGCGACGAGATCGCCTACATCCTGCGGAAATCGCGCCCCACGGTCGTGATCGGCATCGGCGAATTTCTGGGCGTCGACTACACGCGCCTGCTGGCCGGGCAAGACCTCCCGCCCATCAAGGCGTGGTTCAGGGTCGGCGCGGGCGATCCGAACTGGACCGACTGGACGCAAGCCACGTCCTCCGCATCCGGCGAACGCGATGCATCCGTCCTCGACATGGCCCAATCGGTCCGGCCGGCTGACGTTGCCGAGATCATGTTCACCTCCGGCACGACCGGCTTTCCGAAGGGCGCGATGCTGGTTCATTCCCAGATCGTGCGGGCGTACAGCCTGTGGGCTCGAACGGCTGAACATGGGGCCGACGGACAGATACCTGATCATCGCGCCGATGTTTCACTCGTTCGGCTACAAGGCCGGTGTCATTGCCAGCATCGCCGCGGGTGCCGCGATGTATCCGCTGGCGACGTTCGATGCGTCAAAAGTGCTGCAGATCATCGAGACCGAAGCGGATCACCGTCACCGGCGGTCCGCCGACGATCTTCCTCGCGCTGCTCGACGAGAACCGGAAGGCCAAACGCGACATCAGCAGCCTGCGCGCCATGGGCACCGGCGGCAACATCGTGCCGCCGGAAATGATCCGCGCGCTGCGGAGCGAGGCGAGCGTCACGACCATCCTGAACGCCTACGGGCTCACCGAGTCGACCGCGCTCGTCACCGCCACCGACCCGAACGACGACCCCGAACGCATCGCCAACACGGCGGGACTGTCATCGATGGCGTGCGAGGTCCGCTGCGCGGACCGCAGCGATCGACCGGTGCCGCCGGGCGAAGCCGGCGAAATCCAGATCAAGGGCTACAACGTGATGGCCGGCTACTTCGAGGACGACGAGGCCACGCGTCGCGCCATGACCGCGGACGGCTGGATGAAGACCGGCGACGTCGGCGTGCTCGACGAGCGCGGCTACCTGAAGATCACCGACCGGATGAAGGACATGTTCGTCGTCGGCGGCTTCAACTGCTACCCGGCCGAGATCGAGCGCCTGATCCTGGAGCACCCGATGGTCGACCAGGTGGCGGTGATCGGCATTCCGGACGATCGCATGGGCGAAGTCGGCAAGGCGTTCGTCGTGCCGAAGAGCCGCGCCGACTTCGACAGCGACGCGTTCCTCTCATGGTGCCGGCAGAAGATGGCCAACTACAAGGTGCCGCGCGAGGTCGCGCTGGTCGAGGCGCTGCCGCGCAACGCCATGGGCAAGGTGCAGAAGTTTTTGCTGCGGGGTTAGAGCGTGGCAAGTTTAGATCGGGTCTCCGCCGTCATGCCCGCGCAGGCGGGCATCCAGTACTCCGCAGCGCTAGTGACCAAATCGCTGGCGCTCTGGGATACTGGATCCCCGCCTTCGCGGGGATGACGCTGAAATTGTGGTTGGCCGACCGGCCTTCCCCTCTTAATCGGACAACGCAAGTTTGCGAAACAAGCCATCGCGATAGAGCAGCGCGTTCTGGTCGGTCGAGGCCACGGCCACGACGCGCCCGACATAGATATGATGGGAGGCCGCCGGGATTCGCTCCTCGCACCTCGCAGTCGAAGCTCGCCACCGCGCCGTCGAGGATCGGCGAACCGGTGACCATCGACAGCCAGCTTCCTTCTGCCGAACCGCTGGTCGGCATCGAGCTTCGATTTCGAGAACAGCCGGGCGATGTTGTGCTGATCTTCGGTGAGAAAGTTGATGGCGAAGTTTCCGCTCTCGGCGATGAGAGCCTCCGCCGACGCATTCCGGTTGACGCAGGCCAGCACGGTCGGCGGATCGGCGGAGACCGAGCAGACCGCGGTTGCCGTCAGCCCGTTGCGGACGCCGCCGGCGCGGCTCGTCACGATCGCGACCGACGACACCACCTGCCGCATGCCGAGCTTGAATTCATGATCGGGGACGATGGCCTTCGTTCGCATGCGCGCCACTCCTGTCACAAGTCGCCCGATGCCGGCAGGTGATCGAGACATTCCAGGACAGTCATCAAGCGCCGGTGGAGTTGAGGAGCTGGTAGATCGGATCGTTCGGAAAGCTGCCGCCGATCGGCTTGCGGCTGCCGAAGCGCGCCTCCTCCGTCGCCTCCGGAGCAGGCTGCTCCTCGACCCAGTCGAAGGCAACGACGCGCTTTGCGACACGCCACTCGCCGCTTCGCTTTTCGAACACGTCGCAATAGCGGCCGGCCAGCAGGAACTGGCGCGCCGTGCCGTTCTGACCGGGCCCGCGCTGCAGGGCGTTGAAATAGCTTTCGACGACCGCGCTGGTTTCGCCCTTGAATTCGATCAGGATGTTGCCGACCTGATGGATGTTGCGCGGGCCGGTCTTGAACACGCTGAGCGCCCACTGAAAGAAGCCCTCCACCGGTCCCGAATAGGAACCATGGCAATCGGTCGCGTCCGGCCAGTAGGAGCTGCGCAGGGTCGCCTCGTCGGCGCGATCGATGCCGCGGCAATAGCGGTAGATGCAATCGCGGATCGCTTCGCGATCGAGAAGCTCGGTCAGGCGCCTGTCGTCAGCCATGAATCTTTCCTCCTTGCTGTTTCGTCGCTCCTGCAGAAACCAGAAGCGCATCGAGCGGCGAAACGCCGCGACCTTCGGGCATCACCAGAACCGGATTGAGATCGATGCTGTCGATCACGTCGGCATTTGCCGCCGCAAAGCGCGACAGGTCGGACAGCATCTGCGCCAGCGCGTCGACATCCGAAGGCGCCGCGCCACGCACGCCCTCGAGCATCGCGTGACCCGCGAATTTCGCGGATCATGCGATGCGCCTCCTCCACGTCGAACGGAGCCACGCGGAATGTGACATCCTTGAGCACCTCGACGAAGATGCCGCCGAGGCCGAACATCACCACAGGCCCGAAGGTCGGATCGCGCACAACGCCCGCGATCGTCTCGACGCCGCCTGTGATCATCGGCGATATCAGGATGCCCTCCAATCGCGCATCGGGACGATGCTTGCGGGCATTGGCGAGAATAGTCGCCGCCGCCTGCCGGGCATCCTGCTTGCTCCTGATGCCCACCGCGACGCCGCCGATCTCGGTCTTGTGGGCGATATCGGGCGAACAGATCTTCAGCACGACGGGAAAGCCGATCGCTTTCCGCGATCGTCGCCGGCATCGTCGTTCGGCTGAGCAAGCGCTTCGCGCGGGAAAACTGATGCCGGCCTTGCTCAGGATCGACTTCGCCTGACGCTCGCTCAGCGGACCGCCAGTTGCCTGCATCCGATAGGCGCCGTCGGCGCGCACCTTCGTCGTGCTTCGCCGTCGCGAAATTCCGGCCGAACTGCACCAGCGCGCCCAGCGCGTTGACGAGCGCCGTGCCGTCCTCGAAAACGAGGAAGCCTTTGTCCTCGTATGACCTGACGATGTCCGGTGGAGCCGACATGGTGAGCGACAGCACGCAATCGCGCTGCCCCGTCGTCGCATCTTCGAGCGTCTGACGAAGCGAGGCGGCAAAGGTCGGACTGGCCGGTCCGCTGCCGAAAATTCCGGCGAACATGCCGTAGCCGCCCTTCTCCAGCATCGTGCGGATGTAGTTCGTCATCAGCGGCAGATCGGTCAACGCCTGCGCGGTCGCGTCGACGGGATTGCGCGGCGACGCATAGGGCAACATGGCCTTCAACTCGGCCTGAGCCGCATCGGGCATGGCTGCGACATCGAGCCCGGCAGCCGACGCATCGTCGGCCATCTGGATTCCGAATCCGCCGGAGAGCGTGAAGATGCCGATCTTGTCGTTGGCCGGGATAGACGCCGCGCGCGCAGGCATAGGCGACGTCGATCTGTTCGGCTGTCGTCCGCGCACGGAAGACGCCATGCTGACGGAAGACCGCATCGAACACCGCGTCGGATCCGGCGAGCGCCGCGGTGTGCGAGCTCGCGGCGAGCGCGCCGACATCGGACCGGCCGACCTTCATGAAGATCAGCGGCTTTTGCTGCGCGCGCGCCGCCGCCAGAGCGTCGAGAAAGACGTCGCCGTTGCGGACGCCTTCGGCATAGGCCATCACGACCTGCGTCTCGGGCTGATCGACGACCCAGCGCAGCGCCTCGGCAACGTCGATGTCGCATTCATTGCCGGTCGTGATCCAGTGGCTGATGCCAAGACCGCGCTGACGGGCGAGATGCGCGAGATGCGATCCGTAGGCGCCGCTTTGCGAAACGATGGCGACGCGGCCCGGCTTGATGAATTCCGCATCGAGCACGGCCGAGAACGTGCCGTAGTAGCCGGCCGCCACATTGAAGACGCCAAGGCAGTTCGGACCCAGCACGCGCATCCCGCTCTCGCGCGCAATGCCCGAGATCTGGTCCTGGATCCTGCGCCCCTCGTCACCGGTCTCGGCAAAGCCGGCGGAGAAGATGATGGCCGCCTTCACGCCACGATCGGCGCAGTCCTTCAATGCCTGGAGCGTTGCCGCCGCTGGAACCGCGAGAATTGCGACATCGGGAGTCTCGGGCAACGCGCCGATCGAGGGATAGGCGGCAAAGCCCTGCACGGACGCGCGGTTGGGATTGATCGGATAGACCTTTCCCTTGAACCCGCCCTCGCTCAGATATCTGAGCGGACGGCCGCCGATGCGCGCCGCATTCTCGGACGCACCGACGAGCGCCACCGAACGCGGCGACAGCAAGGGATCAAGTGTGGAACGACGATCCAGACATCACCAGGCTTTCTGGCGGACGCATGTCCTGCGACCGCCTCCAGTTGAGACGACGATGGAGGCGAGCCTCCATCGTCCATTCAGACCTCTTACTGGGTCTTCAGCAAGCCGCAGACGCTCTCGGAGGCCGGCCGCCAGGCGTCGTCGGCCGCCACGGTGGCAGACGATCTCGTAGTAGTCGTAGGGGTACTTCGATTCCGCCGGCGCCTTGATCCGCGCCGCATACAGCGGCCGCATCACCTGGCCGTCGGCGCGGATCGGAACGTTCTTCATTTCGAAGTCATTGACCGGGAGCTCGCGCATCTTGGTCATGACGGCATCGCCGTCGTCCGAGCCCGCCGCCGCAACCGCCTTGCAGATAGTGGTTGACGGCGCTGTAGGTGCTGGCTTGCGCCTCGTTCGGCATGCGCCCGTTGAACGCCGCCTGATAGCGCTTGGCGAACGCGCGCGTCTCGTCGGTACGATCCCAGTAGAACGGCGTCGTCAGCCGCACGCCCTGCAGGATCTTCAGGCCGATGCCGTGGGTCGCGTTGATGAACAGGCCGAGCGGCGCAAGCTTCTGCCCGCCCTCGGCGATGCCGAACTCCTGCGCCTGCTTCATCACGTTGGCGAAGTCCGAGCCCGAGTTGGCGAGCGCGATCACCTTCGCCTTGCTCGACTGCGCCCGCAGCAGGAACGACGAGAAGTCGCTCGAGTTCAGCGGATGCAGCACCGAACCCAGCACCTTGCCGCCGCCCTGCTCGATGAACTTCGTGGAGTCGTCCTGCCACGCCTTGCCGAACGCGTAGTCCACCGTGATGAAGAACCAGGTGTCCTGCCCTTGCGCGAGCAGCGACTTCACCGTCGCCCTCGGCAGCGCGTAGGTGTCCTGCACCCACTGCGTCGTCATCGGCGAGCACTTCTCGTTGGTGAACGCCGATGAGGCGGTGCCGGCCAGCATGTAGGGCTTCTTGCGATCCTTCATGATGTCGCTCACGGCAAGCGCGATCGACGACGCCGAACAGCCGACGATCGCGTCGACCCCCTCGTTGTCCACCCACTTCTGCGCCGTCGCCGTGCCGACGTCGGGCTTGTTCTGGTCGTCCGCGACGACGATTTCCACCTTCTTGCCGTTGATGGCGCCACCCGCGTCCTCGACCGCGAGCTTCGCCGCCGCGACCGCGCCCGGCCCGCAATTGTCGGCGTAAGGACCGGACTGATCGTTCATCACGCCGATCCTGATGACGTTCCCGGAAATGCCCTGCGCGTTGGTCTGCGCGGGCATCATCGTCGCCGCCGCAAGGATGACAGCGCAGGCGTCCCAGCCATCGATTTGATCATTGTTCTTCCTCCCCTTTGCCCGTTGATTCGGCTTGACGCTTGTCGTTCGTCTCACGAAAACGCGTAGGTGATGCCTCCATCGACGAACAGCATGTCGCCGGTGATGAAGCTCGACTCGTCGCTTGCGAGAAACACCGCGGCGCTGGCGACGTCGCCCGGCGTGCCGAGACGACCGATCGGCACGCGCGCGCGGCGGCGCTCCCACGCCTCTTCCGTCACGACGAGATTGGCGCCGTCCGTCGGCGTCGGTCCCGGCGCGATCGCGTTGACGCGGATCTTGCGCGGGCCGAACTCGGCGGCCGCCGAGCGGGTCGACGCCGGCGACCGCCGCCTTCACGCCGCTGTACATGATGCCGTTGCTCATCGCGAGCACCGCGGACGGCGAGGCGATGTTGACGATCGCGCCGCCGCCCGCCTTCGTCATGTCGTCGAGCACCGCCTGATAGCCCCAGATCACGCCCTTGAAGCCGACGTCGATCATCCGGCCGATCATGTCTTCGGTCTGATCCTGCAGCGGTCCGTAGCGATTCCACATCGCGTTGTTGACGAGGATGGTCACGGGCCCGAAGGCCGCGCGCAGTCGATCGACCGCCGCGAACACGTCGTCGCGCCTGGCAACGTTGCCGACGAGCGCAAGCGCCTTGCCGCCCTTGGCCTGCGATCGCCTGGACGGCCTGATCGGCGACCTCCGGCTTCAGGTCGAGCACGCCGACCGACGCGCCCTCGCGTGCGAACGCCTCGGCGATCGCACGGCCGATGCCGCGCCCACCTCCGGTCACGAGCGCAACGCGCCCCTGCAGCCGCTCCGTCATTGTCGCCGCCTTCGTCGGTGATCGTTCAGCCGGTCTTTGCCGCCTTCGCGAATGTCGCGCGCGATGCCATCGGGATGGCGCCGCCGCGCGTCGGGTCGGCATAGGTGCCGCCGGCGGTGGCGTAGTCCTTGCCGGCGCGCCGCTCGAGCACGATGCCGATCGACTCGACGTTCGGCACGTCCTTCTCGGCGAGCGCCTGCATCCGCGGCTTGCGCGCGAGCGCCGCTGCGATAAAGGGCGCGAGCTCCTCTTCCTTCTTCTTGACGCGCTCGTCCTCGCGCTCCTTCAGCTCGGGCATCACCTCCTTCGAGAACAGCTCCATCGCCTCGCAGATGTGCTCGTGCTTGTTCATGCCGGACTGCTGGATGAAGATCATCTGGTCGACGCCGACGTCCGCGTAGCTCTTCAGATGCTCGCGAACGCTCTTCGGCGTGCCGATGCTGCCGGAGCCCGGCGTCTCCTTCATGTCGTCCTTGATGGTGAGGAAGCGCTTCCAGAGATTGGTGCACGCCCGGACGATGCTCGCCGTACACCGCGTAGTGCGCGATCGAATAGCCGAAGAAGCGGAAGCCATCGAGGCCGCGGCGGATCGCCTCGTCGTGGTTCTCGATGCACCATCATGCCGTTCAGCGTCGCGAAGTTCGCGTTCACCGCATGGCCGATCGGCACGCACTCCTCGGACTTGATGATCTGATAGTACTCGTCGCGCCAGATCTTGGCCTGCGATGCCTCGACGAAGCCGAACACCAGCGCGCCGACGCCGTTGCGGGCCGCGCGCAGGATGCTCTCGCGGCGCGAGCACGCCATCCAGATCGGCGGATGCGGCTTCTGCACCGGCTTCGGAACGATGTTGCGGGTCGGCATCGAGAAGAACTGCCCGTCGTAGCCGGGATAGGGCCGCATCGTCATCATGTTGGCGGTCTGCTCGACGCCCTCGCGCCACATCGCCGTCTTCTGCTCGGGCTCGATGCCGAAGCCGTGCATCTCGATCAGCGATCCGGATTCACCGGTGCCCCATTCGAGCCGTCCGCCTGAAACCAGGTCGAGCGTCGCGAGCCGTTCGGCCACGCGCGCGGGATGGTTGTAGTGCGGCGACGACAGGCAAATGCCGTGACCGATGCGGAGCTTCTTTGTGCGCTGCGAAACCGCGGCGAGAAACACCTCAGGCGCCGAGGAGTGCGAATATTCCTCCAGGAAGTGGTGCTCGACTTCCCACATGTTGTCGAAGCCGAGGCGGTCGGCGAGCTCGATCTGATCGAGCGCGTCGTTGAACAGCTTCTGCTCGCTTCCCTCTTCCCAGGGTTGCGGCAACTGATGTTCGTAGAAAACTCCGAGCCTCATGAACGTCCTCCACCCGAGCGATATCCGCCGTCTTGTTGCTCGCTGCGCGCTCGGAAGCGCGCAGCCTTGACTGCGGGCACCATCTCATGCGCATTTTGCAGGAGCCAGACAAACTCGTATGTGCGGCTCAATTTCACATTCATAAAAAATGCTGAAAGCCTGGCGGGGAGGAGCGACGAATGAACGCTTCACAGGTCAAATCGGCGACGCGCGCGATCGAAATCCTCGAGTTCTTCAAGAAGGTCAGGGAGCCGCGGGCGATGTCCGACATCTCGACCACGCTCGGCTATCCGCCGTCGAGCACGACCGTCCTGCTCAAGACGCTGATCGCGCTCGGCTACCTCAATTTCGACCGCGGCCAGCGGCTGTATTTTCCGACGCCGAAGGTCACCGCGCTCGGCGACTGGATTCCGCGCGCGCTGTTCGGCAGCAGCCGCATGCTGGAGGCCATGCGCGACGTTCACGCCGCGACCGGAGAAACGGTCTCGATCGGCACCAAGAACGACGTCTACCTGCAGTACGTGCAGATCATTCAATCCGTCCACGCGCTTCGCTTTCATGTCGACGAGGGCACGCTGCGTCCGCTCACCCAGTCGGCGCTGGGCTGGCTCTTGATGTCGACCATGACGCGACGACAAGCTCGACAACATCATCCGCCGCGCCAACATCGCCACCGAGAAGGCATCGGAGCGCGTGAAGGTCGCCGACATGATGAAGCGCATCAAGCAAGATCCGCGGCAAGGGCTACTGCTCGGCCGAGAACGTCCCGTTTCTCGGCGGCGGCACGATCTGCGTCCTGCTGCCGGTCACGATCCAGAACCAGCCCGTCGTGCTTGGCCTCGGCGGCGCCAACGAGCGCATTCGCCAGAACCATGACCGCTACCTCGCCGTGCTGCAGCGCGCGGCGCGGTCGATGCGCCCCAGTCATCCGTTCGATGAGCCGATCGACATCGAGTTCTGAGCCGAACTCAGCGCCCCTGCTCGGCCACCGGTTCGATCGAGGGCGACGCCGTGCCGCCGCTGCCCGCGCGCCTGGTCAGAAACGCCGCGAGCGCGGTCAGCTCGCCGACAAAGCCGCGCCGGAAGAACACGATCACGACCAGCAGGATGCACCCTTGCGCGATCAGCGCCCATTCGCCGAAGCCGGCGAGATAGTCGTTCATGAAGACGACGATGGCGGCGCCGAACATCGGGCCGGTCAAAGTGCCGAGCCCGCCGAGCAAGCGTCATCAGGATCACCTCACCGGACACCTGCCACGAGACGTCGGTGAGGGTCGCGAACTGAAACACCGTCGCCTTCAGCGCGCCGGCGAGGCCGGCCATCGCGGCGGACAGCGTGAACGCGACCAGCTTGAACTTTTCCGGATCGAAGCCGAGCGATTCGACCCGCGCTTCGTTGTCGCGGATCGCCTTCAGCACCTCGCCGAAGGGCGAATGCACGATCCGGTAGAAGCCGAAGATCGTCGCAGCCGAGATCGCCAGGACCACATAGTAGAAATGGAAGTTGCTCCGCACATCGATCAGGCCGAACAGCGGCGGGCGCGGAATGCCCTGCATGCCGTTCTCGCCGCCGGTGAACGGCGCCTGCAGCAGGATGAAGAAGACGAACTGCGAGAACGCCAGCGTGATCATCGCGAACTGAATGCCTTGCCGCCGGATCGACAGCCAGCCGATCGCCAGCCCCAGCAGCGCCGCGGCGGCGACGCCGCCAAGCAGCGCAAGCTCCAGCGGCACGCGCGGTGGTCTTGAGGATCTGGCCGGCGATGTAGGCGGCACCGCCGAAGAACATCGCGTGGCCGAAGCAGAGCAGCCCCGCATAGCCGAGCAGCAGGTTGAACGAGCTCGCAAAGATGACGAAGCACAGGATCGTCATCAGAAGCACGGGATAGACCACGAACGGCGCCGCGAGCGCAGCGAGAATGGCGACGGCGGCGATGGCGAGCTTGAGGTTCATTGCGCGGTCTCGCTGCGGGCTGCGAAAAGACCGGACGGTCTCAGGAACAGTGCGATGATCATGAACAGGAAGATCACGACGTTGGCGGCCGACGGATAGAAGACCTTGGTCAGGCCTTCGACGACGCCGAGCATGTAGCCGCTGGCAACGGCGCCGGCGATGGAGCCCATCCCGCCGATCACCACCACGGCGAAAACGATGATCAGCACGCTCGATCCCATCGTCGGCGAGACCTGATAGATCGGCGCGGCGAGGACGCCGCTCAATGCGGCGAGACCGACGCCGAACCCGTAGGTGAGCGTGATCATCCGCGGAACGTTGATGCCGAACGCCTCGACCATGTGCGGGCCGCTCATTGGCCGCGCGCAGATAGGCGCCGAGCCGCGTGTGCTCGATCACGAACCAGGTGCCGACGCAGACGATCAGCGAGAACACCACCACCCACGCCCGGTAGTACGGCAGGAACATGAAGCCGAGATGGATGCCCGACGGCATCGGATTGTCGTAGGGCAGACCGGTCGATCCGTAATTGCGGCTGACCAGCCCCTCGACGATCAACGCCACCGCATAGGTCGCCAGCAATCCGTAGAGATGGTCGAGGTTCTGCAGCCGGCGCAGCAGCAGCCGCTCCATCAGCATGCCGAACATCGCCACCACGACGGGCGCGATCACGAGCGCACCCCAGTACGGGATGCCGAGGTGCGTCAGCAGCAGCCAGGTGACGAAGGCGCCGAGCATGTACTGCGCGCCGTGGGCAAAGTTCACCACGTTCATCAGGCCGAAGATGATCGCCAGGCCCATGCTCAGCATGGCGTAGAACGAGCCGTTGATCAGCCCGAGCAGGATCTGGCCGAACAGAAGCTGCGGTGTGATGCCGTCGAACATGCGCCTCATACACCCAGGTAGGATTGAACGCGGCCCATGCCGCCATCGAGATCCGCGGCATTCAGGGTGTCGACCACCTTGCCGTTCTCGACGACGACGAAGCGGTCGGCGACCTTGCGCGCAAATCGCAGATTCTGCTCCACCAGCAGGATCGTGAACCCCTGCCGCTTGAGACGAAGGATCACCTCGCCGATCTCGCGCACGACGACCGGCGCCAGCCCCTCGCTCGGCTCGTCGAGCAGCAGCAGCCGCGCGCCGGTTCGCAGGATGCGCGCGATCGCCAGCATCTGCTGCTCCCCGCCGGACAGCTTGGTGCCCTGGCTGCCGGCGCGCGCCTTCAGGTTTGGAAACGCTTCGAACAGCTGCGTCGACCGACAGTCCGCCATCGCTCAGCACCGGCGGCAGCATGAGGTTTTCCCGCACCGACAGCGAGGAAAAGATCGCCCTCTCCTCCGGGCAGTAGGCAATTCCCTGACGCGCGATCTCGATAGGTCCGCCGGCCGATCAGCTCCTGCCGTTCCGAGACGAATCGATCCGGTGCGCTTGCGCAGCGATGCCCATGATGGAGCGCAGCGTCGTCGTCTTGCCGGCGCCGTTGCGGCCGATCAGGGTCAGCAGCTCGCCCTCGCGGACGTCGAACGACACGCCGTGCAGGACGTGCGATTCGGCGTACCAGGCGTTGAGATTCTGGACGGAAAGCATGGCCCGGGCCGCATCGCCCGCGGGCGCGGGCGCGACGCTAGTCATCGACGCCTCCCATATAGGCGGAGATCACCTGCGGATTGCTCGAAACCTCCTGGTAGGAGCCCTCGGCCAGCACCTGCCCGTGCTGCAGCACCGTGATGCGGTCGCAAAGGTTCGAGACCACCGAGAGATTGTGCTCGACCAGAAGAACCGTCCGCCCGACGGCGGCGGCGCGGATCAGCGCGGTGATCGGCGCGATATCCTCGTGGCCCATGCCGGCTGTCGGTTCGTCGAGCAGCAGAACCTTCGGCTTCAGCGCAAGCGTGGTCGCGATCTCGAGCGCGCGCTTCTTGCCGTAAGACAGCTCCGATGCGGTGACATGGCGCATGTCCGCGAGACCGACGCTTTCGAGCAGCTCCTCGGCCCGTTCGTTCAGCGGCGCGACGGCGAGCAGCGAACGCCAGAAATGAAAGGCCGCACCGAACCGCGACTGCAGCGCGACCCGCACATTCTCCAGAACCGTCAGGTTCGGGAAGATCGCCGAGATCTGGAAGGAGCGCACAAGTCCGCGCCGGGCGACCTCGCGACGTGCGCAACCCCGACACGTCTTCGCCGTCGAAGATGACGCGTCCGCTGCTCGGCGCGAGGGTCTTGGTCAGCAGGTTGAAGCAGGTGGTCTTTCCGGCGCCATTCGGTCCGATCAGCGCATGGATCGAGCCTCGGCGGACAGAGAGATCGACATCCTTCACGGCGGCAAAGCCGCCGAAGAACTTCGTCAATCCCTGTGCGACGAGCACTGAATCCGCTCCCGGCTTCGGCAGCGGCCGCATGGATCGGCACTGAACTCATCCTCCCTTGCATGCACGCCTTATCGGTCCGCGCGCCGTCCCTGGCTCTCAGCCGGGCAGCTCGAGCACGGCCTTCGCGAGTATGTTCTTCTGGATTTCGTTCGAGCCGCCGAAAATGGCCGGCGCGCGCGAATCCAGAAACAGGTTCATGGCGTCGATGTGATCGTTGCCGGCGTCGATATCGTCGGCGAAACGCGCCTCTTCGCCCGCGACCGCGAGCATCTCCTCGGTGATGCGCTGGTAGAGCTCGGTCGCGAAGATCTTCAGCATCGACACGTCGGCGCCGAGTTCGCCGCCGGCGCGCAGCACATTCGCGAACCGCTCGAAGCCGGAGCCGAGATCGTAGACATCGAGCCGCAGCCGCGCGTAGCGCGAGACGAACGCAGGATCGTCGAACGCGCCGCTCGCTTCGGCCAGTTTCTCCAGCCGCCCCAGGGCATATTGCGGGCGCGTCGGCGCGCCGAGGAAGATGCGCTCGTGACCGAGCACCGATTTTGCGACCGTCCAGCCGTCGTCGACTTCGCCGACCAGGTTCCTCGACGGCACCCGGACGTTGTCGAAGAACACCTCGCAGAAATCCGCCTCGCCCCGCAGGTTGGTGATCGGCCGGATTCTCACGCCCGGATCGGTCAGATCCAGCAGCAGGACGGTGATGCCCTCTCTGGCGGGTCTTGACGGTCTTGTCGGTCCGCACCAGCACGAACATCCAGTTCGCGCAGTGCGCCAGCGTGGTCCAGATCTTCTGGCCGTTGACCACGAAATCGTCGCCGTCGCGCACCGCTTCGGTGCGCAGGCTCGCGAGGTCGGAGCCGGCATTCGGCTCCGAATAGCCCTGGCACCAGACATCCTCGCCGGACAGAATCCGCGGCAGATAGTGCGCCTTCTGCTCCTCGGTGCCGTGCTGGATCAGCAGCGGGCCGACCAGGCCGATGCCGTGATCGGGAATGCGCGGGCAGCCAAGCCGCCCCCACTCCTCGACATATATAATGTGCTTGCCCGGCGACAGGCCCATGCCGCCGTATTGCCGCGGCCAGGTCGGCGCCAGCCAGCCCTGCTTCGCAAGCGCGTGATACCAGTCTGCAACCTCGTCGAACAGCGGCCGCTGCTTGCGCATGTTGCGCAAGCGCGGCGGACAGTTCGCGTCGACCCAGGATCGGAATAGGCTGCCTGAATTCCTCGTCCGTGAGATCGTTGCAGTCTTCCGCCATCAGATCACGTCCTTGAAGACCGCTTCGCGCTTTTCGAGGAATGCGCGCATGGCCTCCTTGGAGTCCTCGTGCTGGGTCATCTCGACAGTCAGGTTCTGCTCGAAGCGATAGCCGTCCTTGAGACTCATGGTCTCCACGGTGTTGATCGCGCGCTTGGCGAGCTTCAGCGCCATCGGGCTCTTCTTCGCGATCTCGTTTGCCAGCTTCATCGCCGCCGGCATCAGCTGCTCGAGCGGAACGCACTCCTCGATGATGCCGCGGCGATAGAGCTCGGCCGCCGGGACCCGATAGCCCGAGAGCACCATCTTCCGGGTCAGCGACAGCGGCATCAGCCGCATCGTATGCCGCACGCCGCCCATCAGCCCGATATCGATCTCCGGCAATCCGAACACGGCGTTCTCGGAGGCGAGGATGATGTCGCAGCAGACCGCAAGGCCCATGCCCGCGCCGAGCGCCGGGCCGTTGACCGCGGCGATGACCGCCTTGTTGGACTCCATGATGCAGAAGCCGACCTCGCGCGCGCGACGAAGATGCCGGTAGGTATCGGCGGTGATATCCCTGGAGCTGTTCCGCGACTTGATGTCGGCGCCGGCCGAGAAGATCTTGCCTGCGCCGGTCAGAACGATCACCCGCGCGGACGGCGTCGCGTTGAGCTCATCGAAGACCGAGATCAACTCCTCGACGAACTCCAGCGATTGCGCGTTGACCGGCGGCGCATCCATCGTCACGACGGCCACGTGCTTCTTGATCTCGGTCTTGATCAGCTTGTTTTCCATTGGTTCCTGTCCGCTCACGCGGCGCGTTCGAGATTGACGAATTGCAGGCGAAGCTGCTCGGGCTGGCCGAGCGAAGCGTTCAGGCTGATGGCGCGCTTGAGGTAGAGGCCGATGTCGCACTCGTCGGTAAAACCCATCGCACCGTGAAGGTGCACGGCGCGCCGGCAGATGGAGAAGGCGGCATCGCCGGCCCTCGCCTTCGCCGCCAGCACCGCGAGACGGGCGCCGCCGATCGTCGCCCGTCGCCAGCGTTCCGACCGCATTGCGCGACGGCGGCGCAGGCGAACTCCGCATCCATCCACATCTCGACCAGCCGATGCTGGATCGACTGGAAGCTCGCGATCGGCTTGCCGAATTGCACGCGCTCCCTGGTGTAGGCGACGGTGCGCTCCAGCGCGCCCGATGCGAGGCCGGCGAGCTCGGCGGCAAGCGCCAGCCGGGCGCGGAGCAGTGCGGCGTCCAGTATCGCACCATGCTGCTCGCCGCTCGCAAGCAGGCGCTCCGATGGAATGAAGCACTCGACGAACGAGACGGTCGCGATGGCAGCCCCGTCGATTCCCGGCCGCTCGGCGATCGAAAGGCCGCGCGTGCGCGCGGGAACGCTGAGCAGAACGTTGCCCTCGACGGTCATCGCAGTCACAAGGAAGTCCGTCGCGGAACGAGCGGCATCCACGAACTGCTTCGCTCCGTTCAACACAAACCCGCCTGCCTGGCGCGTCGCGGACACGGGCGTGGTGCTCCACGCTCCGACCGAGTCCTGCAAGGCCGGCGTGACAATCAGCTGTCCGTCGGCGATGCCGTCTCCCAATCGCTGGCGCTCTTCGGAAACCGGAGCATCCGCAATCAGAACACCGGACAAGACGGAGGCGGAGGCAACCGGCTCGGCAATCAGCGCACGACCCAAGGCCTCGCTCAAGATCGCCTGCTCGCGCATTCCGAGCCCCGAGCCGCCAAGCGTTTCGGGCAGCATCAAGCCGGTCCAGCCGGCCTGCGCCATGGCTGTCCAAACGGTCTTGTCGAGATCGGCCCCGCGCTCGCGCTTGTCGCGGAAGACCCGGCCCCCGTCATGCTGGGCGGCAAACTGGGCCACACTGTCCCGCAGCAGCGACAGCGTGCCGTCCGGATCGTCGAGCGTAACGCGCGGCATCGCACCTCCCCGTGCAGTCGCCTTTTGCTTTTGTCGGCGGAACGCTAGGCCAATGATGCCGTCGAAACAATTGTTGCAGAGCGCTGCGGCAAACATTCATGCATGTGAAATTGGCGGGTGAACGTGGCGGCGCCCGTTGCCTCTCGCTAGGCATGACCCGCTGCCGAAATCCTGCATCTTCACCCGGAAACAAGAGTCAGACACGCATGAATACCTTTGCCGACAAGGTCGCGAT
The DNA here is from genome assembly GCA_963843435.1 of uncultured Alphaproteobacteria bacterium. Classification (GTDB taxonomy): domain Bacteria; phylum Pseudomonadota; class Alphaproteobacteria; order Rhizobiales; family Xanthobacteraceae; genus P52-10. The sequence goes on along the minus strand of CAWJKJ010000022.1, from coordinate 38,069 downwards.
CGTCACCGGTGCCGGCTCGGGCATCGGCCGCGCCGCCGCGATACGCCTCGTCGTCGCTCGGCGCGAAGGTCGTCGTCGCCGACATCAAGGGCGGCGAGGAAACGCGTCGAGATGATCAGGGCCAACGGCGGACAGCGCAACGTCGCGGCGCACGGACGTGCGCGAGCCGGAGGATATTCAGGCGCTGGTCGAAAGCACGGTCAGGAATTTCGGCCGGCTGGATTTCGCGTTCAACAACGCCGGCATCGCCCAGCACAACCGCAAGCCGCTGCATGAGCTCGATCTCGACACATGGCAGACCATCATGGACACCAACCTGCGCAGTGTCTTTCTCTGCATGAAGTACGAAATCGCCGAAATGCTGCGGTTCGGCGGCGGCGCGATCGTCAACACCTCCAGCGGAGTCGTCCCGCACGGCTACAAGAACATCTCGACCTATGTCGCCAGCAAGGCGGGCGTCGACGCGCTGACCCGGGTCGCGGCGATGGAAGTCGCCGATCGCAATATCCGGATCAACACCGTCAACCCCGGCTTCGTCGCAACGCCGCTGCTCGACGCGATCATTGCGCCGGCCGACCAGCAGCGGCTCGCCGACCAGACGCCGCTGAAGAAGATGACGACGGCAGACGACGTCGCGAACATGGCCGTCTTCCTGCTGTCGAATGAAGCGGGCCACGTCACCGGCCAGTCGATCTTCGTCGACGGCGGGATCAACGTTTCGTTCTAGGTACGCCGGAGGAACGATGAGAATAGAGAAACTCAACGTCGCGCCGGACATGCTCGGCGAAAGTCCGCTTTGGGATCCTGCGTCGGAAGAGCTCTACTGGGTTGATGTCGTCAGCCGGAAGGTTCGCGCCCTTCACCTGGCGAGTGGCGAGGAGCGCACCTGGTCGACACCAAGTCCGGTTGGCTCGATCGGGCTCGCGCGCGACGACAGTCTCGTCCTGGCGCTGCAGGACGGCTTTTATCGGCTTTGGCTGCGCTCATCGCGAATTGAACCGATCGTCCGCCTGGACGACGCCGATCCGCAGATGCGGCTGAACGACGGCAAGATGGATCGCAGCGGGAGATTCCTGTGCGGCGGGATGGGATTGAAGGCCGACCCGCGCGGCGCGCTGCATCGACTGACGGCCCCGGCCGGCTGGAACGCCTCGCCGACGGCATACGAATAGCGAATTCGCTGTGCTTCAGCCCGGACGGAAGCCTGATGTATTTCGCCGACAGCCTGTCGCACAAGATCATGGTGTACGACTACGACCGCGCATGGCGACGCCGTCGGCCCGCCGCGTCTGTTTCTGGACACGACACCGCTGAAGTCTGCGCCGGACGGCGCCACAGTCGACAGCGAGGGTCATCTATGGGTCGCGCTCGTTCAATCCCGACAGATCGCTCGCGTGTCGCCCACGGGGAAAGTCGTCGCGACCATCGACGTCCCGGTCGACTTCCCTTCCTGCCCGGCTTTCGGCGGCAAGGCCATGGATACGCTGTTCGTGACGTCGATCAGGGATTCCGGGACCGGCCGGATGGTGTCGTCACATCAAAACGCAGGCGCGTTGTTCGCGATCACCGGACTGGGTGTCGGCGGGATTGCCGAGACCCGCTTTGATAGCGGAACCGCTGCGAAGCGATAGAGGAACCAGCCGCGCCCCTTTACCGTCGTCATGCACTAATATATTAGCAAGTCGTGACGATGGGAGAAGGCGATGCGGATGTCGACCCGAAGGATATTTGTTCGCTCGGTTTTGGCGGCTGCCGCTTGCGCTTCGCCGCTGCAGCAGCTCGCTCTGGCGCAGAACCTTCCGCGAAGGCCGGTGAAGATCATCGTCCCCTACGCGGCGGGAGGTGCGTCGGACATCATTGCGCGTCTGATCGCCCCTGAACTCGAGCGGGCCGTGGGGCAGCCGTTCATCGTCGACAATCGCGGTGGCGGCGCCAGCATGGTCGGCACGCAGACGATCGCCACCGGCGTCGACCGAAGGCGACACGATCGGCGTCATCGATAGTGCATTTGTCATCAACCCCGGACTGTTTCGCGGCAAAGCTCCCCTACGACACCAGAAAGGATTTTGCGCCGATCTCGCTGCTTGCGACGTCGCCGCTCGTGATCGTCGTCCATCCGTCGGTCACGGCCACGACCTGAAGGAGTTCTTGGCTCTCGCAAAAGCACAGCCGGGCAAGCTCAACTTCGCATCCGCCGGGCCTCGGCACCGCAATTCACCTGGCCGGCGAGCAACTGCGCCAGGCCGCCGAAATCGACATTCTGCACGTTCCCTATCGCGGTGGCGCGCCCGCCATCACCGACTGATCGGCGGCCAGGTTCAGATGACGTTTGCGACCGTTGCCGCGATCGCACAGCAGGTACGCCAGGGCCTGGTGCGCGCGCTGGCCGTGACCGGCCAGCGTGTGGCGCAGTTGCCCGATGTGCCGACAATGTCGGAAGCCGGACTGCCTGCCGTCGATGCGACGCCCCTGTTCGGGCTTGTTGGTCCCGCGGCCCTGCCCGCCGATATGGTCGACAGGTTAAGTCAGGTTGCCGGAACAGCGTTCAGGAATGATCCGCTGCGCGCACGCGCAACCGAGCTCGGCTTCGTTCCGGTCGGTGGCTACGCCGGCCGAATTCCGCACGCGCATCGACGAAGAGATCGCCAAATGGACCCGCATCGTCGAGAAGGGCAATATCCAGCCCGAGTAACGGGGCAGATTCAATCCTCGCAGATATTGCGGATACTGGCTGCGGATCTGGTCGAGATAGCCGAGCGTGCCCGACAGGTGTTTGCGCAAACGCGCCTGCGCCTCATCGGCGTGCCCGCGTCGATGGCCTTCACGATCAACTCGTGGAGACTGACGATCTCCTGCGCCTTGCCGGGCGTTGGCAGATGCAAGCGCCGCAGGCGATCGATGTGACCGCTCCTGCTTCTGCACCAGCTTCCAAAGCTCCTGCTTGTCCGTGGCGTCGTAGAGCTGCTGATGAAAGACGTTATCGGCGGCCGAGAAGCTCTCGAAATCCCCCGCCTTCACGTGATGCTGCTGCAAGGCGATCGTGCTGTTCAGTCGTGCAATCAGCGCCTCGTCATGACGGAGCGCCAATGCTCCGGACGATCTCGAGCTCGAGCGCCAGTCGCAGGAAATGCGCCTGCTGAGCGAGCTTGACGTCGATCCGGCTCACGACGGTGGCGTGCTGCGGAAAGACGTCGACGAGCCCCTCTTCCTCGAGCCGCATGAGGGCGTCGCGGACGGGCGTGGAACTGACGCCAAACTGCCCGGCCAGAGCGGTGCGCGAGAGCGGTGAACCGGGCGGCAGGTCCGAGCGAGACGATCTGATCTCGCAGGCGTTCGAAGACCTGCGGCGCCGCCTGCCGATCACGGTCGAGACGTTCGACCGACAGGGTGGGCGCACGTCGCGGTGATGAGGATGCCATCTGCATTCCGATCCAACTCAGGCGATGGAACATGTCCTTATCATATCTGTCGCGCTTGCCGATAGTGCACTAATGCATTAGTCATCCGGGTGCACCATCGCATTCCACCACTTCGGTTCAAACAGGTGCCGGTATGACCAGAAGACCAGGACTCCCGACCAGCTGCGCAGCGCTCGCTGGTTTGCCCCCGACGACCTCAGGTCGTTCGGCCATCGCTCGCGCGCGATGCAGATGGGCTACGCTCCCGAGGAGTGGAATGGGCCGGCCGGTCATCGCCATCCTGAACACCTGGTCGGACGCGCAACCCTGTCATATGCACTTCAAGAGCCGGGTCGACGACGTGCAAGCGCGGCATCCTGATGGCCGGCGGCTTTCCGCTCGAGCTTCCGGCGCTGTCGCTGTCGGAATCCTTCCTCAAGCCGACCACGATGCTCTACCGCAACATGCTTGCGATGGACGCGGAGGAGCTGCTGCGTGGTCACCCTGTCGACGGCGTCGTGCTGATGGGCGGCTGCGACAAGACCACGCCGGATCTGCTGCTCGGCGCAACGAGCGCCGGCCTGCCGACGATCTACCTGCCCGCCGGGCCCGATGCTGCGCGGCAACTGGAAGGGCAAGATGCTCGGCTCGGGCTCGGACGCCTGGAAATACTGGGACGAGCGTCGCGCCGGCAAGATATCCGACAAGGAATGGGTCGACGTCGAGGCCGGCATCGCGCGCAGCTATGGCACCTGCATGACCATGGGCACCGCGTCGACGATGACAGCCATCGCCGAGGCGATCGGCATGACGCTTGCCCGGCGCCTCGTCCATTCCGGCGGCCGATGCCGGCCATATCCGCATGGCCTCGGCGTGCGGCCGCCGGATCGTGGAGATGGTGTGGGAAGACCTGACGCCGGACATGCATCCAGACCCGTCAGGCGTTCGAGAACGCGATCATCGTGGCGATGGCCATGGGGTGCTCGACCAACGCGATCATCCACCTGATCGCGCAGGCGCGTCGTGCCGGGCACGACATCGGCCTCGATGACTTCGAGAAGGCAAGCCGCAAGGTTCCGGTCATCGCCAATGTCCGGCCGAGCGGCGATCGTCTATCTCATGGAAGATTTCTTCTACGCCGGCGGACTGCCGGCGCTGATGTCGCGCATCAAGGGACGAACTGCATCTCGACTGCATGACCGTCACCGGCAAGACACTCGGCGAGAACATCGCCGACGCCGAGGTCTACAATGACGATGTCATCCGTCCCGTCGACAATCCGATCTACAAGGAGGGAGCGCTGGCGGTCCTGCGCGGCAACCTCGCACCGGATGGCTGCGTCATCAAGCCGAGCGCGTGCGAACCGCGCTTTCTGAAGCACACCGGACCGGCGCTGGTGTTCGACGACTATCCCTCGATGAAGAAGGCAGTCGATGATGAGGCGCTCGACGTGACGGCCGACCACGTGCTGATCCTGCGCAACGCGGGCCCGCAGGGCGGCCCGGGCATGCCGGAATGGGGTATGCTTCCGATCCCGAAGAAGCTGGTGAAGCAGGGCGTGCGCGACATGGTGCGGCTGTCGGACGCGCGGATGAGCGGCACAAGCTACGGCGCGTGCATCCTGCACGTCTGTCCCGAAGCCTATATCGGCGGACCGCTGGCGCTTGTGCAGAACGGCGATCGCATTTCGCTCGATGTCGCGGCCCGAACGATCAACCTCGACGTGGCGGAAGACGAGCTTGCAAGGCGTCGCGCCGGTGGAAGGCTCCGCCGAAGCGCTACGAGCGCGGTTATGGCTGGATGTTCTCGCAGCACATCAAGCAAGCCAACGAAGGCTGTGATTTCGACTTTCTCGAAACGCAATTCGGTGCGGCTCGTCGCCGAACCCGACATCTTCTAGTGCAACCACAAGATCGAGCGGACACAATGCCCCTGAAACCCGAGACACGCGCGAAACTCAAGACCGTCAGCACGGCGACCGTGGCCACCGCGCTCTTCAAGCGCGGCTTCCGCAACCAAGCGATCCAGGATGTGCATCCGCTTTCGCCGTCGCAGCCGACGTTGGTCGGCGAAGCCTTCACGCTGCGCTACATGCCGGCGCGCGAGGACCTGAACGAGCTTGACGTCTTCCGAGACCGCGCGCACCCGCAGCGAAAGGCCGTCGAAGACTGTCCGCCGGGCGCGGTTCTGGTGATGGACAGCCGCAAGGACGCCCGCGCGGCGTCGGCGGGTTCGCATCCTTGTAACGCGCCTGATGCAACGAGGTGTGGCCGGCGTCGTAACCGACGGCGGCTTTCGCGACGCCGCCGAGATCGCGCAGCTCGGCTACTGCGCCTACCATCATCGGCCGAGCGCGCCGACCAATCTCACCCTGCACCAGGCAATCGACATCAACGTGCCGATCGGTTGTGGCGATGCTCCGGTGTTTCCCGGCGACGTGATCCTTGGCGACGGCGACGGCGTGATGGTCATTCCGGCGCATCTGGCGGACGAGATCGCGAACGAAGCGGTCGAAATGACCGCTGTTCGAGGATTTCGTGACCGAGGAGGTACGCAAGGGCCGCTCGATACTCGGCTCTATCCGCCGACCGACGAAAAGTCGCTGACCGACTTCGCCGCCTGGCGTAAGACGGTGGGACGCTAATCCTCTTCGATCAAGGCCCTCCCGTCGCTTCGCGAGTTGCCATGAAAATCGTCGAGATTCGCGGGTTCAATCTCAGCTTTCCCGCTCGCCGAACCGATGGGCAACGCGCTCAACCTGTTTCGAAAGCGTGACGCGCTTGCTGGTCCAGGTCCGCACCGACAGCGGGCTATCGGCTGGGGCGAGTCGGGCAACTCAGCCACACGCCGCCGGCGGCCTTCATCCGCGCGCGGCTCGCGGGCTTATCCTCGGCAAGTCGCCGCGGAGATTGGCCGGCACTTTCCAGGCGATGTGCGGCAGCCGTCGGGTACGACCGACGCGGCGCGGCGATGATGGCCATCTCCGCGATCGACATTGCCCTGCATGACTCGTTGCGAGGATGCACGGCATCAGCGTGGCGGCGCTGCTTGGTGGCGCCGTTCGCGATCAAGTCTTTGCCTATGCGAGCGGTCCATTCGTGCGGACGCCGGCCCGATCCGTACCGGGAGTATCAGCGCGAGGTCGATGTCTATCTCCAGCGCAACTTCAAGGCGATCAAGCCGCGCGGTGGTGTCGATGCAAAGGCAGACGGGCAGATGGCCAAATCGCTTGCGCAAGCAGGTTGGGCCTGACATCGGCATCATGGTCGACATCAACCAGGGCTACACGGCCGCGGCAGCGATCCGTTCGGCCAGGTTGATGGAAGATGCGGACCTGCTGTGGATCGAAGAACCGGTACAGCCGGAGGACCTTCCGGGCTATCAGGCGTTTGCGCGCGGAATCTCGACCGCGATCGCCGGCGGCGAAGCGCTAGGCAGCTTGCGGGCCTTTCGCGACTTCGTTACCGCCGGCGCCTTTGATATCCTGCAGCCTGATCTTTCCATCTGCGGCGGCTACAGCGGCTTCCGTCAGATCTGGGCGCTCGCGCAGGCCTACGACCTGCCGATCATGCCGCATGTGTTCGGCACGGTCGTGAACTTCCACGCTTCGCTGCAAATGTCAGCGGTGCTCGAACCGCGGCGCGGCGGAGCGCCGCACGCGTATCCATTCATCGAATACGATATGATGGACAACCCGCTGCTTCACCTTGTGCGGCACGCCGTCCCTCAGTCGGAGACGGAATGCTCGCTGTTCCGGACGTACCCGGCACCGGTCATGATCTCGAGCCGGGCGCTTGAACCTTGGCTCACAGCGTCTGGACGGAGCGCCTCTGATTACAGACGGTCGCTGCCATCCGTTACTCGGCGGTGATGTTGCCCTTCTGGATGACGTCCTTCCAGCGGTCGATCTCGCCCTTGAGGAACGTCGTGAACTGCTCGCCGTTGTCGGCCACCACCTCGAAGCCGACCGCTTCGAACTTGCGCCTTGACGTCAGGTGTCGTTGGCGCCTCGACGAACTCCTTCTCGAGCCTGGGCCTTCACCGCAGGCGGCAAGCCCTTCGGTGCCGCCGCGGCCTGCCAGGAGTAGACCTCGAGATCCTTCACGCCGGCTTCGGCCATCGTCGGCACATCCGGCAGCGTTGCAGTCCGCTTGTTGCTCGTGACGGCCAAGCGCCCTCAGTGTGCCAGCCTTGATCTGCTGGGCGACGGCGCCGAGATTCTGGAAAGACGCGTTGGCGTGGCCCGCGATCAGGTCGTTGATGGCGGGCCGCCGCCTCGGTACGGCACGTGAAGTCCGGATGGTGCCGGTCTTCTGCCAGAACAGAGCGGCGGTGAGATGATCCGAAGATCCGATGCCGGATGAAGCAAACGTCACCTTGTCTGGGATTGGCCTTCAGATGAGCGATCAGCTCAGCGACGGTCTTGGCCGGAACGTTCGGATTGACGACCAGCACGTTCGGCGTGCGCACCGAGCCACGCTCAGAAGATCGAAATCCTTCTAGCGGATCGTACTTGAGATCCTTGATGAGCGCCGGGTTGATGGCAAAGACGCCGATCGAGCCGACCAGCAGCGTATAGCCGTCCGGCGCAGCCTGCTTCAGGGCCGTAGCGCCGAATGCGCCGTTCGCGCCGGCCCGGTTCTCGACGATGAACGCCTGATTCAACCGTTCGGCGACCTTTGCAGAGATCAGGCGAGCAGTCGTGTCTGAGGCTCCACCAGCCGGGAACGGGACGATGACCGTGACATTCCGTTCCGGATACTCGGCGGCAAGGGATTGGGTGGTCCATCCCAGGGCGAGAACCAACACCGCGATGAAAAAAGCGCGCACTGAGCCCAACATTCGCCTCCCACAGCTTATCTTTGGAGATGTTTTTTGCCGTGAGCGGCATTAACGTACTAATACATTAGTGTCAAATGTCGGCCGCCGCTCAGGTCACGAGCCAGCCAGGCGAGCTCGCGCCCGCGTCCGGAACCGCGTGTGAATACCCGATATCGCTACAGCGCGAGATAACGGCTACGGACGCCGTCGTTGCTCTTCAACTCGTCGATCGTGCCGGTGTAGACGATCTGGCCCTTGTCGATCACCGTCGCGTGGCTCGCGAGCCCGAGGCAGAAATGCATGTTCTGCTCGGCGATCAGTACGGTCGCGCCGATGCTGCGCAATTGCCGCAGGAGCTCGCCGATCCGCTGGACGATGATCGGTGCGAGCCCTTCACTGGGCTCGTCGAGCAGCAGCAGATCCGGATTGCCCATCAGCGTGCGGGCGATCGCCAGCATCTGCTGCTCGCCGCCGGACAGTCTGCCCGCGATCCGCTGCGTAACGGCGCGAGCAGCGGAAAGACCTCATAGATGCGGCTGATCGGCCACTCGTCGCGTCCGTCCGGGCCCTTCTTGTGCCCGATGACGAGATTGTCCTCGACCGTATGCTCGGGAAAGATCTGGCGATCCTCCGGAACGAAACCGAGGCCCGCGCGCGCGATGCGATGCGGCCGCAAGCCGGTGATCGCCCGGCCGCCCAGCGTGACCGTTCCGCGCCGCGGTGGCGCCAGGCCCATGATGGCCTTCATCGTCGTCGACTTGCCTGCGCCGTTGCGTCCGAGCAGCGCCATCGTCTCGCCCTTGCGCACCGAGAGGCCGACGCCGAACAGGATCTGGCTGGTGCCGTAGTAGACGTCGAGGTCCTTGACCTCGATGATCGCGTCCGCGCTCATGCTGGGACCCCGGCGTGGTGGTCGGTGCCGAGATAGGCCTCGATGACGGCCTTGTCGGCTGCGGATCGTGTCGGGCGTGCCGGTCGCGAGAATGCGGCCGTAGCACAGCACCACGATCGCAGGCGCGATCTTGAACACGATATCCATGTCGTGCTCGATGAACACGACGGTGATCTTCTGCGTCTCCCAGAGCTCGCGGACCTTCTCGATCATGCGCCAGCGCTCTTCCGTGCCCATGCCGGCGGTCGGCTCGTCGAGCAACAGCACCTTTGGATCGAGCACCAGCGCGAGCGCGATATCGAGCAGCTTCTGGTCGCCGTGCGACAGGGTCGCCGCCTTGCGCTCGCGCTTGCTCGCAAGCCCGAGCAGCTCCATCGCCTGCTCGGCGCGATCGCGCGTTTCCGGAGAGCGGAAACCGGCGATGCATGATGCCGCCGCGCCGCTGGTCGGCGCCGACCGCGGCCAGCATCGTCTCTTCCACCGTCAGGGACGGAAAGATGCTCGCGACCTGGAACGCGCGCCCGATGCCGTGGCGCACGATATCGGGCGGCGAACGCCCGGCCATGTCGACGCCGTCGAGCAGGACTTTTCCGGAATCCGGCTTCAAGCGCGCCGGTGATGAGGTTGAAGAAGGTGCTCTTGCCGGCGCCGTTCGGCCCGATCACGGCCGTGAGCGAGCCATCGGCGAAATCCAGCGTGATGTCGTCGGCGGCCTTGACGCCGCCAAAGGATTTTGAGAGCCCGCGCACTTCCAGCATGGCTAGCGCCCCTCCCCGCCTTTGGCGCGGCGCGCCTCCCACCATTCGACAACGAAATCCATCAGGCCTTTGCGCAGCCCGATCGCAAAGAACAGGATGACGATGCCGAGCACGATGCCGTGGTATTCGGTGAACCGCGTGACGGTGTCGTTGAGGATCAGCAGCAGCACGGTGCCGACCATCGGCCCGAGGAAGGTGGTGACGCCACCGAGCATGTTGATGAAGATGCCCTCGCCCGAAATGGTCCAGTAGGCGAACTCGGGATAGGCGCCCGACACGAACAGGCACATGATGATGCCGCCGGTTGCGGCAAACAGCGCCGCCAGCACGAAGATCGTCAGCTTCGCGCGCCAGACGTCGATGCCGACGAAGCTCGCGCGGTTGGCATTGTCGCGGATCATCCGCAGCGTGTAGCCGAACGGCGATTGCGCGATCTGCCGCATCGACAGCAGTCCGATCACCAGCAGCGCGCAGCTCGCGACGTAAAGATGGATCTGGTTGGACAGATCGATGCCGAGAAACACCGGACGCGGGATGCCGCCGCGCAGTCCCTGATCGCCGCCGGTCAGCGAGACCCAGGACAGGATCGTCGAATGGATCAGCATCTGGAAGGCCAGCGTGACAAAGGCGAAGTAGATCTCCTTCAGGCGCACGCAGATCGCGCCGATGACCAGCGCAATCAGCGCCGTGATCGCGAGCGTGCCGAGAAAGGCGACCGGGATCGGCACGCCGGTCTTTTGCATCAACAGGCCAAAGCCATAGGCGCCGAGGCCGAAGAACATGCCATGGCCGAACGAGATCATGCCGGTGTAGCCGACCAGCAGATTGAGCGAGGTCGCGAACAGGCCGAAGGCCGAGCAGCGGATCACGAAATCGAGCAACGCCTTGCTCGCCGAAGAACAGCGGCAGGGACGCCAGCACAGCGAAGGCGGCCAGCGCAATGAGCAGGTCGCGATAGCGCACGCGCGTCGCGACGCGCGGCAGCTCCAGCGCCTCGCTGCTCCGCGCGGCCTGCAGCTCGGTCATGCGACCTCCTTGCCGAACAGACCGGTCGGGCGAGCGACCAGCACGATCACCATGAAGAGGTACATCAAGCCTTCCGTGTAGAGCGGAAAGCCGAGCGAGCCGAACGAGCGGATCAGGCCGATCAGGAACGCGCCGACGAGCGCACCGACGATCGACCCCATGCCGCCGATCACGGTGACGATGAAGGATTCGATCAGCACCGAAAATCCCATGCCCGGCGTCAGCGATCGCACGGGTGCGGCGAGCGCGCCTGCGAGCCCTGCCAGCATGCCGCCGAGCGCGAACACGCCGCCATAGATCAGGCCGGTGTTGATGCCGAGCGCCGACACCATGGACGGATTATGCGCCGCCGCGCGGATCACCTTGCCGATGCGGGTGCGGGCAAGACCGATGCCAAGCACCATCGCCGCAGCCAGCGCCACGCCGATCAGCAGCAGATAGTAGGGCGGCACCACGCCGCCGGCGATGAACAGCGGCGCGCACCTGGAAGGTGGTCGGCATGCCCATCGACTTGAACTCCGGCCCCCACACCATGCGCACGACATCGTCGAAGATCAGCACGAAGGCGTAGCAGACCAGGAGCTGCATCAGGACATCGGCGCCGTAGACGCGGCTCATGAAGACGCGCTCGAAGATCAGTCCGATGATGGCGGTGCCGACGGCGCCGGCCAGCATGGCCAGCGCAAAGCTGCCGGTGACCTGATAGGTCGTCATCGCGAAATAGGCGCCGAACATATAGAAGGCGCCATGGCTGAAGTTCACGACCTTGAGCACGCCGAAGATCAGCGTCAGCCCGACGGCCACCAGAAACAGCAGCATGCCGATGATGAAGCCGCTGGTGGTTTGCGTCACCAGACAGGCAGAGCTCGCCAGACAAGTGGTGAGCGCGTTGATGTCCAAGGCAAATGTCCGTCGCAGGCAGATCGGCGGTCTGCGAAAATCAGTCAGCGGCGAGGCCGCCGGATGGAGGCCTCGCCGCCGTTGGCGAATTGATCAGGTGTAGCCGTTGCTCTTCTTCCACTCCGCTTCGAGCTCGAAGATGGTCTTCCAGTCGCCGGCCTTCACCTCGGGCACGTAGGGCTCCTGCGGAATGGTCGTTCCCCAGCCGATGGCGTAGCCGACCAGCGTCTGGTCGTCGGCGCGCATGGTCACGGTGCCGTCGGCGCCGAAGGGCGACTTGATCTGTGAGGCCACGCATGGCCTCGGCGATCTTCTTGCCGTCGGCGGAATTCGCCTTCTTCGAAGCCTCCGCAAGCAGCATGATCGCGGTGGCGTTCTCCCATGACCAGTTGGTGGGATACTCGCCGAACTTCGCCCGGTAGGCGTCGCCCCAGGCGGCGTTCTCCGGCGTCGCTGGATAGCTCTTGATGTAGCGATTGCCGGAGTGAATGCCCTTCGGCAGGTTCTTCACCACCGTCAGCGCGGTGTAGTCGGCCATGTTGACCGCGAACACCTCCATCTGGGTGAACAGCGCGTAGATGTTGGCCTGGTCGATATACGAGGTGAGGTCGCCGCCCCACAGGCAGGTGTAAAGTGCCTGCGGCTTCGCCTGCAGGATCTTCGTCATCACTTCGGTGTAGTCGGGCTGGAACAGCTTCGGCCAGGACTCGCTCGTGACCTCGACGTCCGGCGCGAAGCGCTTCAGGTACAGCACGAACTCGCCGGTCGTGTCGCGGCCGTAGGCGTAGTCGGGCGAGCAGGTCGCCCATTTCTTCAAGCCCTTGGTCTTGGCGATCGCCGCCGCATAGCTGCCGCCGACGATGGAATCGTGCATGCCCTGGCGCGCGGTGCGGAAGGCGTTCGGAATGCGCTGCTTGGGATCGGCCGTCAGCGACGAGGTCTCGGAGTTCGTGTGAATGCAGAGCACGCCGAGATCGCGCGCGACCTCGTGCACGGCAAAGGCGCCCGACGACGCTTCGGCATCGATCAGGATCTCGCAGCCATCGGTGTTGACGAGCTCGCGCGCCACGCGCGCGGCTTCCTGCGGCTGTCCCTTGGAATCGCGGATCACCATCTCGATCGGCCGGCCGGCAAGTCCGCCGGCGGCATTCACCTTCTCGACTTCCAGCATCACCGCATTGCGCGAGGAGGTGCCGAGCTGCGCGACGCGGCCCGACAGGATGGTCGGCATGCCGACCTTGATCGCCTTGGCTTGCGCGCGCGCCACCCAGGGCGTCGCGAAGGTGACTGCGCCAGCGCCCATCAGCGCCAGGGTCGAGCGCCGGCTGATGCCCGGCTTGCCTGTTCTTTTCATGTTCGCCTCCCTCGGGCCTGACGCCCTGACTTCACTGATCGGAGATCGTGCCGTCTCCCTTGGCCGAGCGAAGATTTCAGAGGAAGGGGGATGACGTCAAGCGAAATATGAACTATGAGTCATAATTCATGATTGAAGACATCGAGGCCTAAACCGGCTTCCAAAAGCGCGAATGATCAACCTATCGAGCTTCATCGCCTTTCACGCCCGCCGGACCCCGGACCGCTGCGCCCTGAAGTATCGCGGCGAAGACATTACTTATGGCGCCTTCGACCAGCGGGTCCGCCGGGTTGCGGGTTGGCTGGCGTCGCGGGGCATCGGCGCCGACGACGTCGTCGCGGTCCTGATGAAGAACAGCGCCGCCTTCCTCGAGCTGGTCTTTGCCACCAGCCACATCGGCGCGGTGTTTCTGCCCATCAACTTTCGCCTCGCGCGCGATGAGGTCGGCTACATCGTCGGCAATGCCGGGGCGCGCATTCTGATCGCCGACGCGGAGCTGGCGGCGACCGCAGGCGGCGGCGCGCCGGTCGTCCTGCTCGATGACGTCGGCGCAATCAAGCCTCACGCACTTCGCGCCGGATGCCGCGCCGGCGCCGATGCATGCTCGCAAACCGCGCGACCTGATGCGGCTGATGTACACGTCAGGCACGACCGATCGCCCGAAGGGCGTGATGCTCACTTACGAAAACATCTACTGGAAATCCGCCGATCAGACGGTGGCGCTGGGATTGAACGCCGACACGCGGCTCCTGGTGGTCGGCCCGCTCTACCATGTGGGTGCGCTCGATCTGCCCGGCATCGCCGTGCTCTGGCATGGCGGCCTGCTCGCCATCCAGCGCGACTTCGAGCCCGAGCAGGCGCTCGCGGCGATCGAGGCCGAAAAGCTCAATGCGGCGTGGCTCGCACCGGTGATGACCACGGCGATCCTGACGTGCCCCAACCGCGATCGCTACGATGTCTCCAGTCTGCGCTGGGCGATCGGCGGCGGCGAGAAGACGCCGGAGGTGCGCATTCGCGCCTTCGCCGAGTTCTTCACGAACGCGCGTTACATCGACGCCTATGGCCTGACCGAAACCTGCGGCGGCGACACCTTCATGGAAGCCGGCCGCGAGATCGAGAAGATCGGCTCGACCGGCCGCGCGACCGCCCATGTCGAGATCGAGATCCGCGACGACCAGGGCAATCCGTCTGCCGCCCGGCCAGAACGGCGAGATCTGCCTGCGCGGACCGAAGGTCACGCAGGGCTACTGGAAGGATCCGGAGAAGACCGCATCCGCCTTCTTCGGCGACTGGTTCCGCACCGGCGACGTCGGCTATCTCGACGACGACGGCTTCCTCTACCTCACCGACCGCAAGAAGGACATGATCGTGTCCGGCGGCGAGAACATCGCCTCCTCCGAAGTCGAGCGCGTCATCTATGAAATGCCGGAAGTGCGCGAGGTTGCCGTCATCGGCATGCGCGACGAGCGCTGGGGCGAGAAGCCGGTCGCGATCGTGGTGCTGGCCGACGACGCCGCGCTGGACCTGCCCTGCCTGACGGACCACTGCCGCAAGCGTCTTGCGGCCTTCAAGGTGCCGAAGGAGCTGATCATCCGCGACAGCCTGCCGCGAAATCCGTCCGGAAAGGTGCTCAAGCGCGTGCTGCGCGCCGAGCTGGAGACCAATGCATGACGCAAAGTGAAGCCGCATCGCCCAAGGTGACGAAGCTCAACCGGGTCGAGCGCAACGCCTGGACCAAGCAGAAGATCTTCGATGCTGCGACCAAGGTCGTCGGCAAGTATGGCTACGCCGAAGCCTCCGTTGCCCGCATCACCGAGGAGGCAGGCGTCGCGCAGGGCACCTTCTACAATCATTTCGAGAACCGCCAGGAGTTGCTCGACCAGCTGCTGCCGAAGATCGGCATCGACATGGTGCACTATATCCGCGCCCGCACCGGCACCGCCCACGCGGCGCGACAGGAGATCGAACGGTTCGGCGCCTTCTTCGATTTCATCCGTGAGGTCCCGGAATTCCTGCGCATCCTGAACGAGGCCGAATTCTTTGCCCCGGCCGGCTACCAGAAGCACCTCGACAACATCTCCACCGCCTATGTCCGGATCTTCCGGCGCGCCCGCTCTGCCGGCGCGGTCACCGACTACAGCGACGCCGAGTTCGAGGCCATCGTCCACATGCTGATGGGCGCGCGCGGCTATCTCAGCCGGCGCTACTCCTATTCCGCGGAAGGCGTGACGGCGGTGCCCGACCACGTCATCTCGGCCTATCAAAAGCTGATGACGCGCGGACTGTTCAATCCGCCAGAGGAGAGCGGCGATGAGCGCTGACGGCAGCACCCTCCTCACCGCCCGCAGTCACGGCAAGACACCTGATCTCGCTTCGGCCATAGCCGAGGGCGACATTCGCGTGTTGCTGATGGTGCTGGTGCACGTGACCGGCGATGAGCGCTGGCTGCAGCCACCCTACAGGCCCAAGCGCGACGTCCGCCTGATCCCCGATCCCGATGCGGGCGTGCCGCGAGAGATTCAGGACGAAATCCGCGCGGCCGTCGTGAAGCTGTTTGCCAACGGAGATCCACAACCTGCGATCACCGATCCCGGCAACGAGCTGATGCTGGAGATGATGCGTGCGACGCTGGGCGAGACTGTCGCGCCGGAATACGCGCCGCTGATGCGCGAGGAGATGGCATTTGTCCCACGCGATGCACGCTGGAGCGAACGTCCGCCCACTGATGCGCTCAGCGAACAGCATGTGCTGATCGTTGGTGCCGGCGTCTGCGCCATTGCACTCGGCGTCGCGCTCGGCCGGCTCGGCATCCCCTACACCATCGTCGAAAAGAACGACGAGCTCGGCGGCACCTGGTACGTCAATCGCTATCCCGGCTGCGGCGTCGATACGCCGAACCACTCCTATTCCTACTCCTTCGGACCGCGCAACGCCTGGAGCCGCTATTTCTGCCAGCGCGAGGAACTGTTCGGCTACCTCAAGAAGGTCGCGGCCGAGTTCGACATTCGCAAGCATCTGCGCCTGAACACCGAGCTGACATCATCGCGATGGGATGAGGGCAAACGGCGCTGGATCTCGACGCTGAAGACCCGGACATGGCGAAGAAACCTTCGAGTCGACGGCGCTGGTGAGCGCGATCGGCCAGTTGAACGATCCCCTGCCCGCCGACTTCAAGGGACAGGAGGAATTTCGCGGCCTGCGGTTGCATTCGGCCGCGTGGTCGGACGACCTCAAGGTCGACGGCAAGCGCGTCGCCGTGATCGGGACCGGTGCGACCGCGATGCAGCTCGTGCCGACGATCGCCGACCGCGCCGCGTCAGTCACCGTCTATCAGCGCACCGCGCAATGGGCGCGGCCGGTCGACGGTTACTCCGATCCGATCAGCGAAGGCGCGCAATGGCTGCTCGCACATCTGCCGTTTTATGCGCAGTGGTACCGCTTCAACATGTTCTGGCGGTATGGCGACGGACTGCTGCCGTTCCTGCGCAAGGATCCCGCCTGGCCCCATCCGGATCGCGCCGTCAACAAGGGCAACGACCGGCACCGCCAGGAGCTGACCGACTTCATCCTGTCGGAGTTGAAGGATCGCCCAGACCTGATCGAAAAGTGCGTGCCGACCTATCCGCCCTATGGCAAGCGCATCCTGCTCGACAACGGCTGGTTCAGGACGCTGACCAAACCGAATGTCGAACTGGTCACCGAGCCGGTCGACCACTTTACCCGCGACGGCATCGTCGCCGCCGACGGCAAGCTGCGGGGCGCGGATATCATCGCGGTCTCGACCGGCTTCAAGGTCACCGAGATGGCGGCGCGCCTCAACATCACCGGGCGTGACGGCAAGAACCTGAAAGAGGCATGGGCCAACGACAATCCGACGGCCCATCTCGGCCTGACCGTGCCGGGCTTTCCGAATTTCTTCTGCATGCTGGGTCCCAATTCAGGCCCCGCGCACGGCGGCAGCGTCATCTTCCAGTCGGAATGCCAAAGCCGCTACATCAGCGCCTGCCTCGTGCAGATGATCGAGCATGGCGTCGCCGCCATCGACGTCCGCCCGGAGGTCCATGACGATTATGTGCGCAAGGTCGATGCCGAGCATGAGCAGATGATCTGGACCCACCCCGGCATGACGACCTACTATCGCAACAAGCAGGGCCGCGTGTTTTCCGCGATGCCGTGGCGCTTCGTCGATTATTGGGCGATGACGCACGATCCGGACCTGGCCGAGTACCGGCTGACGAAGGCGTAAGCGTGAGAAATCGGAGCCTTGGCCTGCGCCGGCTGGCGCTAGTTCTTTACGAAAAATAGCGGCGTTCGCAGAACGAGCGCAAACGCCGGCTTCGGCGTCCACGCGACCTCAGCGGTGATGCCGAAAACGCGGTTGGAGCTGGCGTCCAGCTTTTCGAGATCAAGCCTGACGATCGGCTGCGTGAACGGCTTGATCGGCTCGATGTTCAGAAGCTGCGCGCCGCCGAAGGATTGCACGCCGGCGCGACCCGTGATCTTCCAGTTGTTGTCCCACTGATAGTAGCCACCGAGGTAGCCGACCACGGTCGGATTGACCTTGGGCAGGTTCGAAGTCAAAGAACGCGTTCGTGTACTGGATGCCGGCGAGGAGGCCCCTCGTTTCATCCTCATCGAACGCATAGCCGAGTTCCGCAATCGTCGTCGTGGAGGTCGCGCTGAGGAGGCTTTCCGGAATCGATCGCGTCAGCGTGGACTGGATCGTCACCGTCGGGAACCAGCCGCCATCCTGTTGATAGACGTCGGCCTGGAAACCGATGTTCCAGCTGTCCAGCGTCATTTGCCGCCACGGGCTCGTGTCCGTGCGCGACGTGCTCGTGGTCAGACCGCCGTACAATGACAGGGTATCTGTCAGATCGATGGTCAGCGGAAAGTCGAACGTCACGACCTGGCTGGCCTCGGAGGACACCGACAACCGCGGAAAGCCGCGCAGTCCAAACCCGATGACGCCCGGAGGCAGCGCGGAGAACGTGGTTCGATAGTCGAGATACACGGTCGGTTGGACGGACCGTCCTCCTCCTCTTCCTCCGCACCGTTCTTGTCGGCGGCCGCAGCGGGAAAAGACACGCAAAGCCAGAGCAGAAAACCGGCGGCCACCCCCGAGCGCATCAAGGTCCGAGCAGCTTCGGCTTGGCAGGACACGACGGGCTCCTCGCACGCCACTGAAAACAAGATCGTCGATAGGAATGGCTCGCCAAGGCCGGATGTCAAGCGAGCGCGGCAGCAATGTGCATCAAGTTTGCAGCCGAGACGGACGAAATTTGATAATCATCGAGACTGAGGCCCCCATGCAACGCCACCGGGATGATCGGCGATGACAACCGCGCGTCCGCGTCTACAGCGACTACAAAAGTCCCTATGCCTTCGTCGCCAACAAGCGGCTGTTTGCGCTCGAGGACGACTATGGCGTCGAACTCGAGTGGCTCCCCTACACACTACGCATCCCTGAGTTCATGGGCACCGTGGAGGAACGCACGCCGCACTTCTGGCGCAAGGTGCGCTACTCCTACATGGACGCGCGACGGTTCGCCAACGCCCAGGGACTGACCATGAAGGGCCCGCGGCGCATCTACGACGCCTTCTATTCCAGCGTCGGCATGCTGTTCGCGCAGCGCCAAGGCTTCTTCCGCCCGTATCATGAGACGGTGTTTCAGCGCTTCTGGAGTCACGATCTCGAAATTGACGATCTGGCGGCGATAGCCGGCGTGATCGCCTCGGTCGGCGGTTCGGCAAGGGAGTTCGAAGCGTATGTGCATGGTCCGGCACGCGAGGAGCACGACCGCATCATTGACGAAGCGGAAGCGCTCGGGGTGTTCGGCGTGCCGACCATGGTGTTCAACGGCGAGTTGTTCTGGGGCGGCGACCGCATCGACATGCTGATCGAGCGCATTCGAAATCCGGAAAGCGCGGCCGCCGCGCTTGGCAGCCGACACCGGAAACAGGATGCATCGGGGAGGTAGCAGAGCAGCGCTACCGCCGTTTCCCACACGAGCCGAACCTGCGATAGTCCTTCAATCGTCGTTCATTTGAAGAGACCTTGACCTTGATCGCGCGCCCCATCTCGTCGTCTTCCCGAATAGCCCGCGGCGGCAAAGCCCTCTATGGCGCGCCGCTTGGCATCCTGATGCTGGAAGCACGGTTTCCGCGCATCCCCGGCGACATGGGCAACGCCACCACCTGGCCCTTCCCGGTGCTCTATCGCGTCGTGAAGGGCGCAAGTCCCGAAAAGGTCGTGCTGAATGGCGCGGCCGGCCTGCTGCCGGATTTCATCGATGCCGCGAAGGACCTGGTGCGGCTCGGCGCCGAGGCCATCACCACCAATTGCGGTTTCCTGTCGCTGTTTCAGAAGGAGCTCGCGGCCGCGGTCGGCGTTCCGGTGGCCACCTCCTCGCTGATGCAGGTGCCCTGGGTGCAGGCGACGCTGCCGCCCGGCAAGCGCGTCGGCCTCGTCACCGTGTCCGGCTCGACATTGAGTCCTGCGCATCTCGAAGCCGCCGGCGTGCCGCTGGACACGCCGCTGATCGGCACCGAGTCGGGCAAGGAATTCTTCCGCGTGCTGATCAAGGCCGAGAAGGACGACATGGACGTCGCCCTCGCCGAGCAGGATGTGGTCGAGGCCGGCAGCGAGCTGGTGGCCAGGCATCCGGACGTCGGCGCCATCGTGCTCGAATGCACCAACATGCCGCCCTACGCTGCCGCGTTGCAGGCGGCCGTCGGGCTGCCGGTCTATGACATCTATTCCATGATCACGTGGTTTCATGCCGGGCTGCGCCCGCGCGTCCATCAATCGGTCGGCTGAAGCACCGCCGCACACCTGACAGGAGAATGCCATGGACACGCCCCTCGTCCGCTATTCGGTTCGAGACAGCGTCGCTGAAATCGTGCTCGATCGCGCCGCCGGTCAATGCGCTCAGCATCGCGCTCATCGATCAGTTGCTGAATGCGTTGCGGACCGCCGGCAGCGACCCGGCCGTGCGCGCCATCATCATCCACAGCGCTCATAAGGTGTTCTGCGCCGGCCTCGATCTCGACATCGTGCGAGGCAAGCAGGGCGTGGAGGTCAAAGCCTTTGTCGAGAAGCTGTATTTCGAGCTCAATGACGTTCAGTACCGCCTCGGCAAGCCCAGCATCGCCGCCATCGACGGCCCCATCCGCGCCGGCGGCATGACCATCGCAATCTCGTGCGACATGCTGATCGCCGGCAAGAGCTCGACCTTCGGCTATCCGGAGATCGACGTCGGGCTCATCCCCGCGATCCATTTCGTTCAACTGCCGAGGCTGGTCGGCAAGCATCGCGCCTTTGGGCCGCTGTTTCTCGGCGAACCCTTCGATGCCGAGACAGCCTTTCGCCTGGGTCTCGTCAGCGAACTCGTCGAGGCGGGCAACGCGCTGGAACGGGCGCGCGCAATCGCGCAGCGCTTCGCCGAAAAGTCGCCCGTGGTCATGAAGCTCGGACGCGACGCCTTCATGCGGGCGATCGACAGCGACTACCGTCGCTCGGTCGAAAATGCCGCCGAAACCTTCGCGCTGGTCGCCACGACCCACGACTCGCAGGAGGGCCTCTCCGCCTTCGTCGAGAAGCGGCCACCTCGCTATCAAGGCCGGTAGGCCGGTCGGCCTGTATTGAGTGCGGATCGCGGCCCCCGCGACACCGCCCTAACACGATTTCGCATCGTCGCGCGCACCAGCCGCAGTAGCGCGGCATGTTCCATCTCGTCGAAGCTCCATTCGGCACGTTGACAACGATTGGTTCAACCAATAAAAACTTGGACCAATTGGAGGAACCAACATGCCGATTGCGGCCTCTGACGCTGCCATGGGCGAGATGCTGGCGGTATTGCTGGCCCGCGACATGGCCGACGGCGAGAAGGCGATCGTCGGAACCAACTCCGACATCCAGGTCGCCGCCTGCAATCTCGCACGGCAGCGTCAGGCCCCGCATCTGTGGTGGGTGTCCGGCCCCGGCGGCATGACCAATCCGTCGGATGGCGTCATCCGTCCCGCCGCCGATGCGGAGAACATCGCCGTCGCCGAAGCCGTGATGGATCTGCCGCAGATGATCGACTTCATCGACTGGCAGGTGCACTTCTTCGATTTCGCGATCCTCGGCGCCCTGCAGGCCGACCGCTTCGGCAACATCAACACGGTTTGCATCGGCGACCATGCGCGGCCGAAGCTGCGCGGCCCCGGCACCGTCGGCATCAGCGCGCTGTGCGGCCTGTCGCGGCGGTTCTACATCATGATGACGCGGCACGACCGCGGCGCATTCGTGCCGAAGGTCGATTTCATCTGCGGCGCCGGCCATCTCGATGGCGGCACGTCGCGCACCGACCGCGGCCTGCCCGAAGGCGGACCGAAGCTGGTGGTGACGCCGCTCGGCGTGTTCGACTTCGAGCCGCACGAGCAAGGCGATGCGGATCAAGTCGCTGCACGAGGGCGTCACGCTGGAAGAGGTGCGCGACAACACCGGCTTCGATCTCGCTCGCGCCCGCCAACGATCGAACGCACCGTCGCGCCGAGCGCGGAAGAGCTGTTCGTGCTGCGGCGCCTCGTCGACACGACAGGGGTGCTTGCGCGCAAATTTCCCTGGCCGGCATCGCGAAGCGCAGAAGCAAAGGTCGCCCGATGAACACCTATCATTTCGAAGAGCATCATCTCCTGTTGCGCGACCAGGTTCGCCGCATGGTGGAGAAGCATGTCGCGCCGATCGCGTCCGAGATCGACGAGAACTGCCGGTTTCCTGAGGAGCTCGTCGAAGTGTTCGGCGACATGGGCCTGCTGCAGCTTTGGGTGCCGCAGGAGTATGGCGGCCCGGGCGGCGATCTCACGTCGGTCTGCCTGGTCAAGGAGGAGATCGCCAAGGTCTCCGAGTCGGCCGCATTGCTGGCCGGGAACAATTCCTTCGGCCTGATCCTGCCGATCCTGAATTTCGGCAGCGAGGAGCAGAAGCAGCACTATCTCGGCATTGCCGCCAAGGGCCGCACGCTGACCGCCGTCGCCATCACCGAATCCGGCACCGGCTCGGACGTCTCGTCGATGAAGACGCGCGGCGTGCAAGGACGGCGCCAGCTGGGTGCTGAACGGCAACAAGATCTACATCACCTTCGGCTCGGTCGCGCATTTCATCCTGGTGTTCGCCCGCACCAGCGAGGGCAAGGGCACCGACGGCATCTCGGCCTTCCTGGTCGATACCAAGACCAAGGGATTCTCCCACGGCAAGGAGGATCGCAAGATGGGCATCCGCGGTGTCCCGAACGTGCCGATCTTCCTGGACAATGTGCGGGTCCCTGCTGAGAACATGATCGGGCCCGAGGGTCAGGCCTTCAAGACCTGCATGCGCATCCTCGATCTCAACCGCCCGACCATCGGCGCGTGCTCCGTCGGCCTCGCGCAGGGCGCGATCGATCAGGCCGTCGCGTACGCGCGCGACCGCAGGCAGTTCGGCCGCACCATCTCCGAGTTCCAGGGCATTCAGTTCATGCTCGCCGACATGCAGATGCAGACCGAAGCCGCGCGCGCCCTGCTCTACGACTGCACGCGCATGGCCGACCGGGAGGACTGGGACGGGTTCTCGGCCAAGGCGTCGATGGTGAAGTGCTTTGCCAGCGACACGGCGATGAAGGTCACGACCGACGCGGTGCAGATCTTCGGCGGCGCCGGCTACATGCGCGACTTCCCCGTCGAACGCTACATGCGCGACGCCAAGATCAACCAGATCTTCGAGGGCACCAACCAGATCCAGCGCCTGGTGATCGCCCGCCACATGCTGCGGGGCTGATCATGGCGTTGCCGAGCAAAATCGTCTCCCTCGATGCGGCTCTGTCCGTCGTGCAGAACGGCATGACCCTGGGCATCGGCGGCTGGATCTTTCACGGCCAGCCGATGGCGCTGGTGCGCGGCCTGATCCGCAAGGGCGTGCGCGACCTCACCCTCGTTCCGGCGCCCGGCAGCATCGCCCCTGACATGCTGATCGGCGCCGGCTGCGTGACGACCGCCGCGTGCGTGTTCATCAGCTTCGAGCATCTCGGGCTGGCGCCGAATTTCCGCCGCGCGGCGCAGTCCGGCGCGATCAAGGTGCTTGAAATGGACGGCCCGGGAATCGCCGGCGGCTTGCGTGCCGGCGCCTGCGACCTGCCCTACGGCCTCGTTCCCGATCTCGGCACCGATTTGCCGCGCGTCAATCCCGAAGGCTATCGGCGCGCGCGGGTGCAGGATGGCGGGCGGCCGCTGCTGGAGGTGCCGGCGATCAAGCCGGACGTCGTGTTCCTGCATGGCCAGCAGGCCGACGAGGACGGCAACGTCCAGTATGTCGGCGCGAGCTATTTCGATCTCCTGATGGCGCAGGCGGCCAAGCATGTGATCTGCCTGGTCGACCGCATCGTCCCGTCGAGCACGGTGCGGCAATCGGCGCGGCTGACCAAAATTCCATCCGCCTTTGTCGATGCCGTCGTGGTGTCGTCCTTCGGCGCACATCCAGGCGCGAGCTCGGGTCTCTACGAGCAGGACGAGGCGCATCTGGCCGCCTATGTGGCGGCGAGCCGCGACCAGGCTTCTTTCGACGCTTATCTGGCCAGCCATGTCCGCGATGTCGCGGGCGAGGACGCCTATCTCGAGCGCATCGGCGCACCGGCACTGGCGCGATTGTCGTCCGGCGCCTCGTGATTTTGGGCGCGCATCATGCGCGCGTGGTTCGCTTTTTTGCGGCTGGCTGCCGCTCGATGCGAGACATATAGCTTCGCTGCAGCTTCTTCAGGCACAGCTCCATTTCGGCGACCGCGGCATCGGCGTCGCCCGCGGTCAAGATGCTTCATGAAACGAACGCGCGACGGCAGCACGTATGCGTTGTCGTACTCGCCGATCTTGCCGATGAAGTGCCGCAGCACGTCGAGCACGCCGTTCATCACGATCACCATGATCGGGTTTCGCGTCATCTGCGCGAGGATGCGATGAAACTCGACGTTCTTCTCGGCCCTGAGCGCGAAGTTGCCGGCCTCGAGCGCGGCTCGGGTCTCCTCGATGTTGCGATTGAGCGCCTCGATGTCCGCCTTCGTCGCCCGACGGCAGGCCTGACGCACGACGACGGATTCCAGCCAGATCCGTGCTTCGGTCAGCTCTTCCGGTTGCACCGAGCCCAGATGGTACATGTCCATCAGGCCGGCTGTGATCGCCTGCCCGCCGCCTTCGGTGATGAAGGCGCCTCCGGTCGCGCCCTTGTGCAGCTGGATCAGGCCCGCATGCTCGAGCGAGCGCAGGGCCTCCCGGAGCGTGTTGCGCGAAACGCCGAACTGTTCCGACATCGCGCGTTCGGACGGCAGCCGCTGACCCACGCTCAGGCGTCCCTCCGCCAACTCCTCCCTGATTTGCCTGGCGATCTCGTCGAACGCCCGCGACGATCGGATTCGTTGGAACTTCGCCGGTGTCGAGGACGGCGTCGCCGATCGTGGCGATTCGGGCATTGAAAGATTCCTCCAGACGCGTCGGGTGACGCCGCCTTGATATAGGGCCCCGCGCGATTCCCGGCAAATTCCGACGATCGTCGGCTGCCCGCGTTAGCGGGAGTTGACCTGTTCGTCGCCTCAAATGTAGAATGGTTGAACCTTTATAGCAATGGTCCGGCTGTACCCGGACGGCCGGAGACCGGAGGCAACACGCCCATGGACGATCAGCGCGTCGAAGCCGCCCCCCTCGCCGGCCTCAAGGTGGTGGACTTCACCCATTTCATCGCCGGTCCGATCTGCACGATGCTGCTCGGCGACATGGGCGCCGAAGTCGTCAAGATCGAGAACAGTTCCGCAGGCGACGACCTGCGCCGCTTCCCGCCGCTGGTCGAAGGCCAGTCTTCCGCATTCCTCTGGACCAACCGCAACAAGCTCGGCATCGCCCTCGATCTGAAGCAGCCGCAGGGCATCGAGGTTGCAAGGGAGCTGATCAAGTCCGCCGACGTCCTGGTGGAGAATTTTTCCTCAGGCGTGATGGAGCGGTTCGGCCTCGGCTACGCCGCCATGTCGGAGATCAATCCGCGGCTGATCTACTGCAGCATCTCCGCCTACGGCCGCGAGGGCGAGCTCGCCAGCCGGATGGGTTTTGACCCGATGATCCAGGCGGAAACCGGCTTCATGTCGCTGAACGGATTTCCCGATGGGCCCGGAGATGCGCACGGGACCGGCGGTGATGGACATCTCCACCGGGCTGATGGCGACGATCGCAACGCTGGGCGCGCTTGCCGCGCGCGAGCGCACGGGGCGAGGCCAGCGCGCGGAAGTGTGCCTGTTCGACGTGGCGACGCTGATGCTCGGCTTCCACGCCATGAACTTCCTCGTCAGCGGCAAGAATCCGACGCGCTTCGGCAACAACAGCGCGGACAGTGCGCCGACCGGCGTCTTCCATGCCGCGGACGGTCCGCTCTATATCGCCTGCGCCAACGACCGGACATTTCAACGGCTGATGGGCGCGCTTCGGCGCGACGACCTGATCAAGCATGCGGACTTCGCCACCAACGCGGATCGTGCTCGCAATCGCCAGAAGCTTGCGGCCCTCATCGACGGTGAGCTCGGCAAGCAGACCCGGGAGCAGTGGCTGCCGATGCTGCGCGATGCAGGTGTTCCGGTCGCCGCCGTGCGCACGGTGGAGCAGGCGTTTCAATCCGACGAGATGGCGCTGCGAAAGCTCGTCAGCAGCATTCCGCATCCAACCGCGGGCAGCATTCCCAACATTGGTTCGGCGTTGCAGTTCAGCGCAACGCCCGTCGTGCCACCTCGCGCCGCACCGACACTGGGCCAGCACACCCGGCAGGTTCTGACCGACGTGCTTCGGTACGACGCTGCAAAGATCGCCGCTCTGGAGTCGTCCGAGGTGATCCGTAAATCCTGATCCGGTGCGGCAATGAAAGACGCCGAACAGATGCAGCTTAGCGACTATCTCAGCGTGCCTTACCTCCTCGAGGCCCGGCTCGTGGAGCTTTCGCCCGGCGTCTGGGTCAGCCACGTGTCCTATCCGGAACTGCCGGACTGCAGTGCAGAGTCGCCCAGGCTCGAAACCGCGCTCACGCAGCTCGAACAGCGGCGGATTCTCACGATCGTTCGCATGCTCGACGCCGGACAAAATCCACCGATCCCCCGGCCACCACTCGCCTCGAGCGATCCGGTCTGGATCGCCGAACAGAGCGACCTGCCCGCCGACATCGTCGCCCGCATTCGCGAGCACTAGTCCGGCTTGATCGAGGCCAGCAACTCTAAGGAAAGGATGTCTCGATGCTGTCCAATCAGGAAAACGAGCTGCTGGTGCGCACCGGGCCCTCGACACCGATGGGCGCGTTGTTCCGGCTCTACTGGATCCCCTTCATGCTCTCGAAGGATCTCGTCGCCGACGGTCAGCCGAAGCGCGTGATGCTGCTCGGCGAGGACCTGGTCGCGTTCCGCGACACTGAAAACAGAGTGGGCCTCGTCGCGAACGCCTGCGCGCATCGCGGCGCGCCGATGATGTTCGGACGCAACGAGGATTGCGGATTGCGTTGCGTCTATCACGGCTGGAAATACGACGTGACCGGCGCGATCACCGACGTGCCGGCCGAACCGCCGAAGAGCCGGATCAAGGACAAGGTCAAGATCACCGCCTACCCCTGCCGCGAGCGCAACGGCGTGATCTGGACCTACATGGGCTCGGCAGACCGACTCCCTGCCGCCGCTGCCCAATGTGGAATGGAATCTCGTTCCGGAAGAGAACGTCAAACTGTCGATCCGCATTCAGGAATGCAACTGGCTGCAGGCGCTGGAGGGCGAGATCGATTCCGCGCATGCGCCGATCCTGCACGGACGGCTCGACGAGAAGGGCCAGGTCAACGCCTGGCTCGCGAAGCGCGACCTCAGGCCGACATTCGAATGCATCCGCCAGGATTTTGGCATGAGCATCGCCGCGCGCCGCAGGCTGGACGAGAACAACCTCTATTGGCGCGTCAACCAGTTCATCATGCCGTTCTACACGCTGGTGCCGCCGCAATCGAAGTTCCCCGATCTCAGCGGCCACGCCTGGGTGCCGATGGATGACAACCACACGATCTGCCTGATGTTCTCCTATCATCCCTCGCAGCCTCTGCCCGCGCGCACGCGTCAGCTGTTCGAGAACGGACACGATGGCCGCGAGACCGGACACGCCAGCCGGAGCGCGTTCGTCAAGAAGAACCCCGTGGTGCCGTTCGCCGACTACTGGACGAAGTTCAATCCGGAGAACGGATTCCAGTTCGACTATCAGAGCCAGGTCGAAACCTGGTTCTCCGGTCTTCCCGGCCTTTGGGTGCAGGACGCCGCTTGTCAGTCCGGCACCCGTCCGATCTTCGACCGGAGCAAGGAGCATCTCAGCGCCAGCGACGCCGGCATCGCCATGACCCGGCGGGTGCTGCTGGAAGCGGCGGCCGCCTATCGCGACCGCGGCGTCAAGCCGGCCGGCGTCGACGATCCGGATGTCTTCATGGTGCGCGCGGTATCGCTCAGCCTGCCGGAAAGCGCGTCATGGGTCGACAGCGGCCGCGAGCACATGCGCGCGCGGCTCGGCGCCGATTTCGGCTACAAGCTCTAGATCCTGGATCGTCATGGCGGAGGCGTCCCTCCGGGTCTTCATCAAGAGCATCACGTTCGAGGCCGACCGGATCAGCTCGTACGTGCTGCATCCGGCAGACGGCGAGCTGCCTCCCCGCCTTCACCGCGGGCGCGCACATCGATCTTCATCTCTACGAAGGAACGATCAGAAGCTATTCGCTGATCAACGATCAAACCGAACGGCACCGCTATGTGATCGCCGTCAAGCGCGAGGAGGCGGGGCGCGGCGGATCGGCCCACGTTCACGACAAGCTCAGGGTCGGCGACGTCCTGACGATCTCCGCACCCCGCAACAACTTTGCGTTCGACGAGGCCGGCCAGCATTCCGTCTTCGTCGCCGGCGGGATCGGCATCACGCCGATCGTATCGATGATCACGCGGGCTGCAGCGCTCCGCCGCCCGTGGACCCTTCACTATGCCTCCCGCACACGACGCGACGCCGCCTTTCTTGCGGACATCGAAGCGTTGGCCCAGACGTCAGGCGGCGAGATCAATGCCGTCTTCGATCAGGAGGCCGGCGGCGGCGCGCTCGATATTGCGGCGATCGTCTCCAGCGCACCCGACGACGCCCACCTCTATTGCTGCGGACCACTGCCGATGCTCGAAGCCTTCAAGCAAGCTGCGAGCTGCAGGCCGCCGCGGACGGTGCACCTCGAATACTTTTCGCCGCGGGAGGAAGCGGCGACCGCCGGCGGCTTCGATGTCCATCTGCAAAAATCCGGTCGCACCATCGCCGTCGCGCCGGGGCAGACGATCCTCGCCGCCTTGCTCGATGCGCGCGTGGACGTCGCCTACGCCTGCAGCGAGGGCACCTGCGGCACCTGCGAGACCCGGGTGATTGAGGGCATACCGGACCACCGCGACGTCTACCTGAGCGACGAGGAGCGCGCCGAAAACAAGCAGATCATGATCTGCTGCTCGGGCGCGAAGACGCCGGTGCTGGTTCTTGATCTTTAGAAGGTGAAATCACGGCTCAACTAAAAACAAACCGCGGAGGAAACATCATGCGTCCGGCTTCGGCTTTGTGCAGGCTCACGACGGCAGCACTCCTGCTCGCCGCTTTCCCGTTCTCGGCGGCATTCGCCCAGGAGAAATTCCCGTCGCGCGTGGTGCGGATCGTCATTCCAACCGCATCGGGCGGCAACGTCGATCTGCTGGCGCGAGCGATCGGCGAGAAGCTTTCAGAGCGATGGAAGCAGCCGGTCATCGTCGAAGCAAAGCCCGGTGCCAATACGACGCTCGCCACCCTGGAGGTCGCGCGCGGCAAGGCCGACGGATACACGCTGCTGTTCACGATCAGCGGTCTCGTCCAGAACCTCGTGTTGCAGCCGAACCCGCCCTACAAGCTGTCCGACCTTGCGCCGGTGACGATGGTCGCGCTGTTTCCGATCGCGCTCGCTGCGAACTCCGCCTTCCCGGCCAAGACGCTCGGCGAACTTGTCGAGCAGGCGAAGGCGAAACCGAACACGATCAGCTACGGCAGCTACGGCACCGGCTCGGGAGGCCACATCATCGGCGAAGGCCTGAATCGCGCCGCGGGCATCGACCTGCAGCATATTCCCTACAAGGGAGAAGCCGCGTCACTGCCGGATCTCCTGAGCGGCCGGATTGCGCTTGCCTACGGTTCGACCGGCTTCTATGCGCGGCAGATGTCGACCAACAGCATCCGCCTGCTCGCCGTTGCGGCTCCAAAGCGCCTGAAGAATTTCCCCGATGTCCCGACGTTTGCCGAGGCCGGCTATCCGGACATCAATCTGTCGGGATGGGGCGGACTGTTTCTGCCCGCCGGCACACCGGCCGACATCGTCAAGGAAGTGACGCAGCAGGTTCGGCAGATCGTCGCGATGCCGGATATCCAGGCCAAAATCTACGACATGGGCTTCGAGCCGGTCGGCAATTCGGACGCCGAATTTGCGCAAGCGCTGACCGCCGAAATCGAGAAGTGGCGCGCGATCGTCAAGGACAGCAACATCAAGCTCGAAT
Source organism: uncultured Alphaproteobacteria bacterium (assembly GCA_963843435.1). Lineage (GTDB taxonomy): Bacteria > Pseudomonadota > Alphaproteobacteria > Rhizobiales > Xanthobacteraceae > P52-10. The sequence goes on along the minus strand of CAWJKJ010000022.1, from coordinate 8,325 downwards.
GAGGGCAGCTCTAATAGACGCAGCCCGACCGAACGAGGTCCGGCCTACTCGGCTCGAATGTTGTTGTCGGTGATGATCTTCGCCCATTCCGGCACCTCGGCGGCAATGATGCCTGCGAACTGCTCCGGCGTGCTGCTCTTTGCCTCGTGGGCGATGGCAGCGAACTTGGCCTTGATGTCATCCTGGGCGAGGACCGCGACGAGTGCGGCATTGAGCTTGGCCGTAACCGCCGCGGGCGTCTTCGCCGGCGCCAGGATTCCAAACCAGACGTCGACGGCGTAGCCCTTCACGGCCTCGCCGATCGGACGCGCGTTCGGAACCACCGGCGACGGGCCCGACGACGAGACACCGAGGATCTTGATCTTCTTCTCCTGGACGTAGTCGTTGAACGTCTGGTTGGCCGTGCTGAAGAACACCTTCACGTCACCGGTCAGCACCGCCATCGTCGCCGGCGCCTGCCCCTTGTACGGCACGTGGTTCAGCTTGATCCCTGCGCGGGCGGCAAACAGCTCGGTGCCCAGATGGCCGAGCGAGCCCGGGCCCGCCGAGCTGTAGAACAGCCCGTCCTTCTGCGACTTCGCGTAGGCGATGAAGTCCGCGACGTTGTCCGCGGGCACGCTGGCATGAACCGCCAGCACCAGCGGCGCAACCGCGACCAGCGAGACCGGCATGAAGCTCTTCGAAGTCGTAGCCGGCGTCCTTCTGCATCGCGGGCGCGATCGAGGTCGGACCGTTGTTCGAAAAGACGAGCGTATGCCCGTCCGCCGGCGCGCCGGCCACCTCGCGCGAACCGATCGCGCCGGCCGCGCCCGGGCGATTGTCGACGATCAACGGTTGGCCGAGAATTTTCGTCAGTGGCTCCTGCAGCATGCGAGCCATCAGGTCGGTCGACCCGCCGGCCGGATATGGAACGACGAGCCGGATCGTCTTCGTCGGAAAGCTGTCCGCCCGCGTCTCGGCAATGGCAGTGAGCGTTGCGGTCGCGCAGCAAAGTGCGATCCAGATCCCCTTCATCGACCCCTCCCTTTATTCATTCTTGCCGTCAGCCCGATTGGGCGACGCCCGCCGAAAATGTCTCCGGCTGGCCGGTCATTTGTTATATGACCAATTGTTCAACCATTGACGGTAAGAGTCGCAAACCGGCGAGTCAAGTGACCGCGCTTGATCGAGGCGCTTGCCGGCCAGGGCCTGGCGCGCGCCGATCTCCCTGAGGCTGCAGGCCTCTTGAGACCCGCAGCCATCCGACCGCGGCCGCGCACGCGATCACCCCGCCAGCGGTCCCCGGCGCACCTGCTCCATCACGATGACCCCTGTGGCGATCGGCCGGATTTGTGACAGAATTTCTATGGTAACGTGTCAGTTCGAATACACGGGGAGTGGTTCATGAGTTTGGAATGGCGGGCGCGGACGAGTTCCCTGGCCTGGTCGAATCCCGTTGCCTGGTGGTGGGGCCTGCTGACGCTGGTCAGCGGCGCTAATATCGCCGTTTGGTTCGTGCTGTACCGCCAGCTCGCACGCGCCGGCGACCGGTGGTGCCGGCAGCACGTCCGGCATCCAGCTCATGCTCCTCCTCTGCGCGGCCTATGTTTTCGGCTGCGCATTCAGGTCGTTCCTTCCGCGCGCGGATGTTCAGCGGATCTGCCTGTTCGACACGTGGCTGTCGAGCGTCGTCGTCGGCCGATCGGTCGCAACCGTGGCCGAGATCTGCTTCGCCGCGCAGTGGGTGATCATCCTGCACCAGCTCGGCACGATGACGGGAGCGGACACCACCTTGAACGCTGCGTGGGTGATCCTGCCGCTGATCGTCATCGCCGAGGTCTTCTCGTGGCATGCGGTGCTGACCAGGAACTATCTGGGCAACGCCATCGAAAATTCGATTTGGGCCGTTGCGTTCCTGATAGTCGGGATTGGCCTTTGCCGGTTGCTGCCGGAGTTCGACGGCCTGGTTCGCGTCGGTCTCGTCATCGCGATCGTCGGGATTGCAGGCTATCTGGCTTTCCTCATGAGCGTCGACGTCCCGATGTATGTGAGCCGATGGCAGGCCGAGCGCGCCAACGGCCAGGAGCTCCTGCGACCTCTCGATGGCCTCTATGATGTGAGCACGCGCTGGGTGGTGACGCACGACCTTGCCGAATGGAAGGACGAGATTCCCTGGATGTCGCTCTACTTCAGCGTGGCGGTCTGGGCCAGCCTCGCGCTTTGCGTCGTCTACGCGCTCGGCGATCATCTCATGCGCGCTACTTGATGACCATATCCTTCCAGCCCGGTTGCGGCGCTTGCCGCTCCTTCAGCATCCTGTCTTCGATGAAGTCGAGTCGCTTGTTCGCTGCATTGACCTCCTCGGCCGCAGCGGCAAAGCGATCGGTCGCCGCCTTGTTCGAAAATCGGATCTGACCGCCGGGTGCGGCCTTGTACTTTCCGAATTGCTCGATCACCGCCGCCTGCATGACTTGCATGGCGCGGTACAGGTCGACGCGCGCGTCGAGCATTCGATTGGTGAGTTCGAGGGCCGTCGTTTGGCGATCGTCGACCTGTCTCAGGAGTTCTGACCGGCTGTCTTCTCCCAGTCCGGAGGACGTCACGGCATCCTCGATCAGCTCTCGCTCCACCTTCAGCAGAACCACATATCGAGAGCCGAACGTCCGCCACGTTTGTTTCGGCGGTTCGCAGATCACGAAGGTAATTCTCGAGGTCGTCGCTTGAGGCAGTCGCATAGTCCGGCGCCTGCATCGTCGGCGGCTCGATGGACGCCCAAAGCTTTTGAGCGAGGGTATCGGTCGCAGCAGCAGCCTGCGCCGCTGTCTCGCTCAGCCGCGCGAGGGTGATTGCGGGATCCTCCCTTGCGATCTCCTTGCCGGACTGGCTCCGGCGGAGACGCTGCCGGGAGCACCACGCGGCCTTCGGGTGCAACACTCATCGGAGTATTGCGCATGGCGTAGACGACACCTGCAACGATGATCACGGCCACGACGGCGATTGCGGCCATGTACGGCCAGCGCCGCCTTGCTGTCTCGGGCAAGCCGTCATCAACCCAGGACGACTCCGTCCCCGTCTCATATGCGGTCCACCGATCGATGCTGGGGTCGGGCGCCGCAACGGCAGGCGCCTGCTTCGTGATCCGACCGGCCAACTCGGGAACGTCCTTCGCAGGGCGCCAATTTTCAAAGCCCTCCCGCCAGACGAAGGTCTGACCGGGTTCCGGCATGCGAAGGAGGGCGACAGTCAGGGCGTCGAATGAAACCGGCCCAACCGACCCTTCACCCTCGGCATAAAACCATCCCTGCTCCACGTCAGTCAGCTCCCAACCGCCGGAGCAACTATATCCTGCAAGTGGTCGGATGCCCGCCATCATTCGCGCGGACTGGATGCAACTTCGCCAACTGGTCGAGCGGCAGTTTCGCTTCCCGATCCGTCAACGGGAATCGGACAATGACGTCCTGACGGCCAAGCTGGCCCCAGAGCGCGTCCGAGGACCACTTCTGCGGCTCCGGTCCGCGCAGACCCTCGACCCAAACAAGATACCACTCGGTCATCAGAAGCGTCCAAAGACTCTAACCCAGCGTGACGCGACGGCCCTCTTCCGCAGCCCAGTAGCCGGCATAGTTGACCTTGATCGTCTCAAAAGCCAGCGCGAGATCGGCGAGCGGCTGCCGGCCGGTCGCGATGCATTCCATGAAATCCTGGATTTCCTGCAAGTAGCCGCGCGTCCATTCCTCCTCGAGGCAGACGTACTGCCAGCCGGTCTTCCGATCGACCTTTTCGGTGATGTAGACGCTTGCGAGCTTCTCCTCGTTGGTCTGGTAGCTCATCATGTGCGTGTTCGGCGTGATGTTGGCGAACAGCGCGCCGCCGCTGGTATGGGTCTCGATCAGGTTGCGCACGCCGCCCAGGATCATGTCGCCGGAAAACACGGTCGCCTTGGTGCCATCGGAGAAGGTGACGGTGAGCATGCCCCAGTCCTCGACGTCGACGGGATTGGCCTTGAGGACAGTTCGTTCGTCCGGCCGCAGGCATGCCGCAACGTTGCCGACGTCGCAGGTCACGCTCGCAACGCTGATCGCCTCGCCGCGCGCCTTCGCCTCGACCTGCTTGAGATAAAGGACCGTCGAGAGCGGGTGGCATCCCATCCGGATCAGCGAACCGCCGCCGGTCATGGCCCATTGCGCAGCATGCGCCGCATGCGAGCCGCTGTGGCTCTCTTCGCCCTTCATGAACAGGATCTTGTCCTTGGTCGCCTTGAGGATCTCCACGGTCTTGGTCACCGCCGGCGCGTAGATCCAGTCCTCCGCATACATGAAGAGCCTGCCGGTCTTGCTGATCGCCGCGCGGGTGCTTTCCATTTCTTCCAGCACGCGCTCGTACATCAGCGCTTTGGGCACGTGCTTGCCGATCGGCGTCTTGTCGCCGTCTCGCCCGAAATAACCCGCGAACGGCTTTTCGCAGATGACATGTTTGCCGGCCTGCATCGCATCGACGATCATCGAGGCGTGCAGGTTGGGCGGCGTGCAGATGTCGACAACGTCGAGCTCGCCGTCGGCGATCAGCTCGCGAAAGCTGCGGTACGCCTTCGGTATCCTGTGCCGACGTGCAAAATCGAGAACATGATCGCCCCTCGCCGCAACGGCCACGACCTCGACATCCAGTCCGTAGACGCGCCTGTAGGCATACATATGCAGCTCGGAAACGAAGCCGCAGCCGGCCAGACCGACCCTGATCTTTGCCATTAACGGATGCCTCCAGTGGTCGTCAGCCCTTTTGAGGCGGGTGGACCTTCAATGTAGAGCATTCGCGTTCAGGCGGAAACGGCTCGCCTTCACCCGATGCATCGGCGCTTCGACGCTAGGTCTTGGTCTTGCCGCTCCCGTTTTTCTCGCTGGCGCGGCGCAAGGCGTCGGCGAGCGCTCCGCCGCCGGACGGCTGTTGCGGCTTGCGGGCGCTGCGACGATTTCGTCGACGCGCCGGATTTTTCACGCGGCGCGCCCTGAGCCGGACGCTCGCTCTTGCCGCCGACCTCGTCATCGAGACGCAGCGTCAGCGCGATACGCTTGCGGGCGACCTCGACCTCGAGCACCTTCACCTTGACGATATCGCCCGACTTCACCACCTCGCGCGGATCCTTGATGAAGGTCTTCGACATCGCCGAGATGTGCACCAGCCCGTCCTGATGCACGCCGATATCGACGAAGGCGCCGAACGCCGCAACGTTGGTGACCGTGCCTTCGAGAATCATGCCGCGTTTGAGATCCTTCAGCGTCTCGACGCCCTCCTTGAACACCGCGGCCTTGAAGGCCGGGCGCGGATCGCGGCCGGGCTTTTCCAGCTCGCGCAGAATGTCGGTCACGGTCGGCAAGCCAAAGGTGTCATCGACGAAGTTCTGCGGCTTGACCTGGCGCAGCATCTCCGCGTTGCCGATCAGCGCCTTGATGTCGCTCTTGGTCGCGGCAAGAATCTTGCGCACGATCGGATAGGCTTCCGGATGGACGCCGGAGGCATCGAGTGGATCGTCGCCGCCCGTGATGCGCAGGAAGCCGGCGCATTGCTCGAACGCCTTCGGCCCAAGCCGCGGCACCTGCTTCAGCGCCTTGCGTGACTTGAACGGGCCGTTGGCGTCGCGGTGCTGGACGATGGCCTGCGCCAGCCCGGTGCCGATCCCCGAGACCCGCGCCAGCAGCGGCGCCGAGGCGATGTTGGCATCGACTCCGACCGCGTTGACGCAATCCTCCACCACCGCATCGAGCGAGCGCGCCAGTTTGCTCTCGCCGAGGTCATGCTGATACTGCCCGACGCCGATGGCCTTCGGATCGATCTTGACCAGTTCGGCCAGCGGGTCCTGCAGCCGTCGCGCGATCGACACGGCGCCGCGCAATGTGACGTCGAGCTCGGGCAATTCCTCGGACGCAAAGGCCGACGCCGAATAGACCGAGGCGCCCGCTTCCGACACCACGATCTTCGACATCTTCAGGTCCGGCAGCAGCTTCACCAGATCCATGGCGAGCTTGTCGGTTTCGCGCGACGCCGTGCCGTTGCCGATCGCAATCAAGTCGACGCGATGTTGCACGGCGAGCTTGCCCAGCATCGCCAGCGCTTCGTCCCAACGCCGCGCCGGCTCGTGCGGATAGATCGTCGTGGTCGCAACGACCTTGCCGGTCGTATCGACGACGGCGACCTTGACGCCGGAGCGGTAACCGGGATCGAGGCCCATGGTGACGCGCGCGCCCGCAGGCGCCGCCAGCAGGAGGTCGCGCAGGTTCGACGCGAACACCCGCACCGCTTCCTGCTCGGCCGCGTTCCACAGCCGCATCCGCAAATCGATGTTGAGATGGACCTGGATCTTGGTGCGCCAGGCCCAGCGCACGGTTTCCGTCAGCCATTTGTCGCCAGGGCGGCCCTGATCGGAGATGGCGAAGCGATGCATGATCTTCAGTTCATAGGAACTGGTCGCGGTCGGGCTCACGGTGACCGGCTCGGGCAGCATCTTCAGGTCGAGGATCTCTTCCTTCTCGCCACGGAACATTGCGAGGATGCGGTGCGATGGCAGTTTGGTGAGCGGCTCGCTGAAATCGAAATAGTCCTTGAACTTCTCGCCCTCGGTTTTCTTGCCGGTGCGCACGCTGGAGGCCATCACGCCGTTCGACCACATCTGTTCGCGCAAGGCCGCCGATCAGGTCGGCGTCTTCGGCGAAGCGCTCGACCAGAATGGCTCGCGCGCCGTCGAGCGCGGCCGCGGCATCCGCCACCTGCTTGTCGGCGTCGATGAACGGTGCGGCCACGGCTTGCGGATCGTTCTCCGGCTGCGTCAGCAGCAAGTCGGCAAGCGGCTCCAGCCCCGCCTCCTTGGCGATCTCGGCCTTGGTACGGCGCTTCGGCTTGAACGGGAGATAGATGTCTTCCAGGCGGCCCTTGCTGTCGGCCGCGAGAATTGCCGCTTCGAGTGCGGCATCCAGCTTGCCCTGCTCGCGGACCGAACTCGAGAATGGCGGTGCGACGTTCTTCCAGCTCGCGGAGGTAATTCAGGCGCTCCTCCAGCGTGCGCAGTTGCGCATCGTCGAGCCCGCCGGTCGACTTCCTTGCGGTATCGCGCAACGAACGGAACGGTGGCGCCGCCGTCGAGCAGCGCCACCGTCGCCTCGACCTGTTGTTCGCGAACGCCGAGTTCTTCCGCAATTTGTCGATTGATGTTTGCCACGCGCGATCTCTACCTGAAGCGGTCACGGCGGGCGAAGCGCCCGGCCGCGGGAGGCAGCTTATGGACCATCGCCGATTGATTCATCAACCCGCAGACACGAAACAAATTGATCTGTGGACGGGTGCGGCTCGTGTTCGAGGCGATGGAGCCTTGTCCAGAGCAACTCGTGCGCATCTTGCGGCGAGATAAAGGTGGATCGAAGGCGCCTAAATGTGTAGACGAACGCTCCTCCCTGGAGCGCACATGTCAATCTGCGGACTTGATTTCGGGACGTCAAATACGACGCTCGGCACCATTGCTGGCCGTGAGCCGGTTCTGACGGCGCTGGAGGCCGGCCAGACCACGATCCCCAGCGCGATTTTCTATGAAGTCGATGGCGCCGTGCTGATCGGACGCAAGGCGATCGATGCCTATGTCGAGGGCGCGCACGGCCGGCTGATGCGCAGCCTCAAATCGGTGCTCGGCACGTCGCTGATCGAGGAAACCACGCAACTCGGGCGCGAGCGGACCAGCTTTCGCGACGTGATCGCCTATTATCTGGGCGCGGTGAAACGGCGCGCCGAGCAGACCACGGGTCGCGAGCTGCGCGACGTCGTGCATGGCAGGCCGGTGCACTTCGTCGACAACACACCGGATGCCGACCGCAAGGCGGAACGAACCCTGCGCGAGATCGCCCGCGAGATCGGCTTCGATGAGGTCACGTTCCAGTTTGAGCCGATCGCCGCCGCGCTGGACTACGAGCGACAGATATCGACCGAAGAGATCGCACTGATCGCCGATATCGGCGGCGGCACCTCGGATTTCTCGATCGTGCGCCTGGGGCCGAAGCGCCACGGCAAGGTCGACCGCGCTGCAGATATTCTTGCCAATGATGGCGTACGCATCGGTGGCACGGATTTCGATCGCCAGCTCAGTCTCGGCGTGATCATGCCGCTGTTCGGTTTTGGCAGCGCCATGAAGCGACCGGGCCTCGATGTGCCTTCGAGCTATTTTCACGACCTGGCGACCTGGTCGAACATCAACCGCATGTACGAGCCGCGCGTGATCGCGGATATCCGTCAGGTTCGCCAGGAAGCCCGCGAACCGGCCCTGCTCGACCGGCTGGTGAAGGTGGTCGACGAACAGCGCGGCCATACGCT
>CAWJKJ010000021.1:0-86436 GCA_963843435.1 uncultured Alphaproteobacteria bacterium | reverse complement strand
AGGCTCTGCCGCAACCGGCTCGGGCGGAGCGTTTGCAGGAGGCGAGGCGGGCGCTGGCTCGGCGTGAGCTTGCGGCGCTTCGCTTCCGGCGATGGCAAACGAGACCTTTTCGCGCACCGTCGAACGCCGACGCTTTGATTCCGCTGCCTCGGCAGCCGTCTCATGCGTGGGCTCCGGCGCGGCATTTGCCATCGGCAGGGGTTGCGGTTCGGGCGTGGAGATATCGATCTGGCGTGTCACCGGCTGATCGAGGTCGGCGACTGCGTCCGCGGCCTCGGGTTCGGCTGCCTCGCCGAGATCATCGGAAATCGCTGCGACCGAGCCTTCTTCCTGTGCCTCGCCGCCGCGCCGACGCCGACCACCGCGCCGTCCACGCCGGCGACGACGTCCGGCGTCGCCTTCACCGCGCTCGCCGTCACCGCGTTCGCCGTCGAATTCGGCCGCGTCCTCGCTCTCGCGCGTGGGTTCGCCGGTCTCAGGCTCGTCGGCGGCAAGCGATGGCGAGATCGCTTCATCGGAGGCGGTCTGCTCGCGCGGCTCGCCACGTCCGCCACGCCGGCGTCGACGACGCTTGCGGCGGTGCCCGTCGCCGGTCGGCTCGCTGCCGTCGTCAGCCTGCGCGAACGCGGGCTCCTCGGCGGCTTCCTCGCCGTCTGCCGTCTCGATTTCATCCTCGAACTCGTCGTCGTCGTCCTCGGCGATCGGCTGCTTTGCGGCGCTGGCTTGGGCTGCCAGCAGCGCCTTGGCCGCCTCCAGCGTATGCACTTGCTCGCCGTGGTCGATCACGAACGCCTGCTGGTTTGCGTCGGCGATAACGGCGATGGCGACCTTGAAGCCGTTCTCCAGATCGCGCAGATGGCCGCGCTTGTGGTTCAGCACATAGAGCGCGACCTCGGTCCGCGTGCGGACGGTGAGGTTGTGGGTCGCCCCCTTCATCAGGTTTTCCTCGACGCTGCGCAGCAACTGCAGCGCGACCGAGGACACCGAGCGCACGTGGCCGGTGCCGCCGCAATGCGGGCAGGGCTCTGTGGAGCTTTCCAGCACGCTGGCGCGGATGCGCTGGCGCGACATCTCCAGCAGGCCGAAATGCGAGATGCGGCCGACCTGGATGCGCGCGCGGTCGTGCCGCAGGCAATCGCTCAGCTTACGTTCGACGGCGCGGTTGTTGCGCTTCTCGTCCATGTCGATGAAGTCGATCACGATCAGGCCGGCGAGATCGCGCAGGCGCAGCTGCCGCGCGACTTCTTCAGCCGCCTCGAGATTGGTCTTCAGCGCGGTGTCTTCGATGTGATGCTCGCGTGTCGAGCGGCCCGAGTTGACGTCGATCGAGACCAGCGCTTCGGTCTGGTTGATGACGATGTAGCCGCCGGAACGCAGTTGCACGGTCGGCGAGAACATCGCGTCGAGCTGGCTCTCGATGCCCATGCGCGAGAACAGCGGCTGGCCCTCGCGATAGGGCTTCACCGCGCGCGTCGCGGTCGGCATCAGCATCTTCATGAAGTCGCGGGCTTCCTGATAGCCCGTGTCGCCGGCGACGATGACTTCGTCGATCTCCTTGTTGAACAGGTCGCGGATCGAGCGCTTGATCAGCGAGCCTTCCTCGTAGACCAGCGTCGGTGCGGTCGACTTCAGCGTCAGGTCGCGCACCAGCTCCCACGCGCGCAGGAGGTATTCGAAGTCGCGCTTGATTTCCGGCTGGGTGCGCGCTGCGCCTGCGGTGCGCAGGATGACGCCCATGCCCTCCGGCACTTCGAGGTCCTGCACCACCTCCTTCAGGCGGTTGCGGTCCTGCGCCGAGGTGATCTTGCGGCTGATGCCGCCACCGCGCGCGGTGTTCGGCATCAACACTGCGTAGCGTCCGGCGAGCGACAGGTAGGTCGTGAGCGCTGCGCCCTTGTTGCCGCGCTCCTCCTTGACCACCTGGATCAGCATCACCTGGCGACGCTTGATGACTTCCTGGATCTTGTACTGGCGGCGCGGACGGAACTGCCGCTCCGGCACTTCCTCCATGGCATCGTCGCCGCCGACGGATTCGACCTGTTCTTCGGCCTCCTCGTCGTCATCGTCTTCGTCATCATCGGCGTGCGCCTCGCCCGCCTGCTGCTGTGGGGCGCTTTCGTCGTGGGTCGTCTCGCTCGCAGGCGCCTCAAGACCCTCGACCACCGTTGTGGCGTCGGAGACGTGTTCTTCGCTCGGCAGGACCTGGCCCGAGGCCGTCGCCGGATCCGACACTGCGTCGATGCTGGTCTCGTGCGCCGAGGACAGTTCCGGCACTTCGCCCGGCTCGGCCTGGTCGAGGGCCTGTACGGGTTGCGCGGTCGCTGCGACATCCGCCTCGGTATCATCGTGCGCGGCCGGCGGCGTATAGCGATAGTAGTCGAACTCGACCTGCGCCCGCGCGACAGCGTCGAGCGGTTGCGCCTCGTCGGACGTTTCGATCACACGGCTGCGTACGCGATCGCGGTCGCCGCCGCGCCGCCTTGAGCTGCGGTGGCGACGCCGCCGGTGCTGGCGGTTTTCGACTTCCTCTTCCGCCTCGCGCTGCGCGCGTTCCTCGTCCTCGATCAGCGCCTGACGGTCGGCGACCGGGATCTGGTAATAGTCAGGATGGATTTCGCTGAAGGCCAGGAAGCCGTGGCGATTGCCGCCGTATTCGACGAATGCGGCCTGCAGCGACGGTTCGACCCGTGTGACTTTCGCGAGGTAGATGTTGCCGCGAAGCTGTTTGCGCTGCGCCGACTCGAAATCAAATTCTTCGACGCGGTTGCCGCGGATGACGACGACCCTGGTCTCTTCCGGATGGGTCGCATCGATAAGCATTTTGTTGGGCATTTGAGCACTCTTGCCGGCGGACCCTGCGCAAAGCGCCGCGCGCGGGTCGCGCGGAAGGGTGGCGGAACGGTCTGCCTGATTTGGGGGTGATGGGAAGGCCGAAGGTGTTTCGAACGCGCCGCAGCCCCGACCATTCGCATGCCGAGCCGGGCGCGCTGTTTCTGCGTCCCGGCTGCGAGATCGTCGAATGGAGGTTGGGCTTGTTAGCGAGGCGCATTCAGCGTCGGCCCGTCTTTACAGTCTTGGCGGCCGGTAAGGGCCACGAAACAATCGGATGCGGCGCGGGCGCCGCGGGAAGCTTCGCCAATGGCCGGTTGCATCTTGCCTCGGAGCCCGTTGGGAAAAGGCGTCCGCCCCGGCCTTTGAGTTGGCCAACAGATCGACCGCGCTTGGCGCTAGGTCCTGATCGGAAGGCCGGAACGCGGCAACTTTAAGGGATGTAGAGCAATTTTTGTTCGCAAAACTTGCTCAACTATGCCCCGATACCGCACCGGGAGGCTGTACACTGCAACTTTAAGTTTTAGCCATCAACACCAATTACATACGTTGATTGGGGGAGGGTTGCAAGTAAACCGTCACGCGGCTGCAACAGGTGGCGCCAAACATGCGTTGGGCGCTTAAGCGGTGATTAACCGTGCGGTCCTATTGCGATAAACAGGCGCTCGAACGCTGGGGATTCGTTGAAATTCCATCCGAACCATAAGCTGTTGCGGCCGGTCGCCGGAGCCTGCGCCATGCTGGGCGTTTGCTTGGGCGCGCCCCCTGTTACCGCTACCGAGAAAGTCGAGCTTCGTCCGGCGGTTGCATCCACTTACCCGTTAGCGTCAGACGTCCGGGTGGCTGGCGACGACAAGCGCACCCGCTTCATTCTGGAGCTCGACCGCAAGATCGATCTCAAGGCGTTCGCGCTCGCCAATCCGAACCGGGTGGTGGTCGATATTCCACAGGTCACCTTTCAGCTGCCGGAAGGCGTCGGCGAGGCGAGCCGCGGTCTGGTCAAGGCGTTTCGCTATGGCTTGGTCATGCCAGGCGGCTCGCGCATCGTCATGGACCTCAAGCGTCCGGCGAAGATCGACAAGGCCTACGTGCTGGAAGCGGAAAACGGTCAGCCGCCCAAGCTGATCGTCGAGTTGACTGCGACCGATCGCGCGGCGTTCATGCAAGGCATCGCTGCCGAAAATCGCAAGGCGATGGCGGCCGCCACCCCCGAAACCACGGCGACGACGCCTGCGCTGGCTCCACCGAGCGCGGATGCCAACGACAGGCGCCCGGTGGTGGTGATCGATCCCGGTCACGGCGGTATCGATCAGGGCGCGCAGACGGAAAGTGGCGAGAACGAGAAGGCGATCGTCCTCGATTTCGCCATGGCGCTGCGTGCGCGCATCGAGAAGGGCGGCAAGTATCGCGTGGTGATGACCCGCGACACCGACACCTTCATTGCGCTCGCCGAGCGCGTGAAGATCGCGCAAAAGCACAAGGCGGCGCTGTTCCTGTCGATCCACGCCGATGCCTTGCCGCGCGGCGAGGGCGATGCCCAGGGGGCCACGGTCTACACACTGTCCGACACGGCGTCGGACGCAGAAGCCGCAAAGCTAGCCGAAGCCGAAAACCGTGCCGACCTGATCGCGGGTATCGACCTTACGGAGGAGCCGGCTGAAGTCGCGGACATTCTGATCGACCTCGCCAGACGAGAAACCAAAACATTTTCAAATCGTTTTGCGAGGAGTTTGGTGAAGGAGATGAAGACCGTCGCGCGCCTGCACAAGAATCCGCTGAAGTCGGCGGGCTTTCGCGTGCTGAAGGCGCCGGACGTTCCGTCGGTGCTTCTGGAACTCGGCTACGTGTCCAACAAGGCCGATCTTCAGCTGTTGGTTTCGGATAGCTGGCGCTCGCGGACGGTCGGTTCGGTGGCGCAGGCGGTGGAATTGTTTTTCGGCAAGCGCGTGGTGGCCACAGAACCGAAAAAAGATGCGCGGTAAATATGCTTGATCCCGAAAAGTGGGTACCGGTTTTCGGATAAGATCATGCAAAAATCAGACTCAAAGCGTGCCGCTAAGTTATTGTAAGCCCTAGTTTAGCCACAGCCGGGGTCGTATAGATCGGGTAGAATCGTCCCAATGGCTGCAGCGCGTGCGGCCGCGGGCTTCCATGGGCAGGGTGGACGCATAAGAGATGCGGTTGCTGTTGCGATTTATGGGCTTCCTGTTCGCCGTCGGAACGATCCTGTTCCTGGTCGGTGTCGGCGCCGTCGCTGGACTCGTCTGGCACTTCTCGCGGGACCTGCCCGACTATTCGCAGTTGCAGGACTATGAGCCGCCGGTGATGACGCGGGTGCACGCGTCAGACGGATCGCTGCTCGGCGAATACGCCAAGGAGCGGCGCCTCTATCTGCCGATCCAGGCGGTGCCGAAGTCGGTGATCAACGCCTTCCTCGCGGCTGAAGACAAAAGCTTCTACGAGCACGGCGGGCTGGATTTCTACGGCATGGCGCGCGCCGGCATTCTTTACGCACAGAACTACGGTTCGAACCGCCGGCCGCAGGGCGCGTCCACGATCACGCAGCAGGTCGCCAAGAACTTCCTTTTGACCAACGAGGTGTCGTTCGCCCGCAAGATCAAGGAAGCGCTGCTGGCGATGCGGATCGAGCGCACCTATTCGAAGGACAAGATCCTCGAGCTCTACCTGAACGAAATCTTCCTTGGTCTCGGCGCCTACGGTATTGCCGCGGCATCGCTGGTCTATTTCGACAAGTCGGTGAACGAGCTGACCCTGTCGGAGGCCGCCTATCTCGCCGCCTTGCCGAAAGCGCCGTCGTCGCTGCATCCGGTGCGCAACCGCGACCGCGCGATCGAGCGGCGCAACTACGTCATCGACCGCCTTCTGGAAAACGGCTGGGTCAAGCAGGCCGACGCTGACAAGGCGCGCAAGGACCCGCTGATCGTCACCGGCAAGCAGAACGCCGCGCACACCTTCGCCGGCGAATACTTCGCCGAGGAAGTGCGGCGTGAAATCTTCGAGCGCTATGGCGAGAAGAAGCTTTATGAGGGCGGCCTGTCGGTCCGCACCACGCTCGATCCGAAACTGCAGGTGGTCGCGCGCAAGGTCCTGTCGGACGGCCTCCTCAGGTACGACGAAAACCAGGGTTATCGCGGCGCGATCCAGAAGCTCGAAATGACGGGCGACTGGGGTGTGAAACTTGCCGACGTGAAATCGCTGTCCGATATCGGCTGGAAGATGGCCGTTGTGCTGGAGAGCAATGACCAGTCGGCGCGGGTCGGCTTCCAGCCGCCGCGCGAGCTCGGCGGTGCGGTGTCGAAGGAACGGCAGACCGGCATCATCACGCTGGACGGCGTGCGCTGGGCGAAGGCCGCAGCCGGACCAGCGCGCGGGCGCGTGCCCGCCAAGGTCAACCAGGTGCTGGAACCTGGCGACGTCATCTATACCGAGCCGCTGACCAAGGACGGCAACAGGGTCGAAGGCCAGTTCCGCCTGCGGCAGGTTCCGGAAGTCTCCGGCGGCCTCGTCGTCATGGATCCGTGGACCGGACGCGTGCTGGCGATGTCCGGCGGCTTCTCGTTCGACCAGAGCCAGTTCAACCGCGCGACGCAGGCTTGGCGTCAGCCAGGATCGTCGTTCAAGCCGCTGGTCTATTCGGCTGCGCTCGACAACGGCTACACGCCGTCGACCGTGGTCATCGACGCGCCGATCGAAATCGCGATGGGCAACGGCCAGGTCTGGCGGCCGGAAAACTATTCGACCGGCAAGTATTCCGGTCCCTCGACGCTGCGTTACGGCATCGAGAAGTCGCGCAACACCATGACGGTCCGTCTCGCCGAGGATATCGGCATGCCGCTGATCTCCGAGTACGCCAAGCGCTTCGGTGTCTATGACGACCTGCCGAACTACCTGTCCTACTCGCTCGGCGCGGGCGAGACGACGGTGATGCGCATGGTCACCGCCTATTCGATGTTCGCCAACGGCGGCCGGCGCATCAAGTCGACGCTGATCGATCGTATCCAGGACCGCTACGGCCATACCATCTTCAGGCACGACCAGCGCGAATGCCGCGGCTGCACCGCTGCGGAAGGCTGGAAGAAGCAGGCCGAGCCGACGCTGGTCGACCGCCGCGAGCAAGTGATGGACCCGATGACGGCCTACCAGATCACCTCGATGATGGAAGGCGTGATCCAGCGCGGCACCGCGCCGGTCCTCAAGGAGGTCGGCAAGCCGATCGCCGGCAAGACCGGCACCACCAATGACGAAAAGGATGTGTGGTTCGTCGGCTTCTCGCCGGACATCGCCTTCGGCGTCTACATTGGCTACGACAAGCCGCGCAATCTCGGCCGCGGCGTCGCCGGCGGCAATCTGGCCGCGCCGATCGCGCGCGACTTCATGAAGGTTGCGCTGGCCGACAAGCCTGCGGTGCCGTTCCGCGTGCCTGCCGGCATCAAGCTCATTCGTGTCGATGCCAGATCCGGCATGCGCGCAGGACCGGGCGAGGGCGGGGCAACCATTCTCGAGGCCTTCAAGCCGGGCACGGCGCCGCCGGACAACTATTCGGTGATCGGCGTTGCCGACGCCGACGGGCGCGGTGGCGGCTTCTGGGGCGGCGGCGGTGGCGGCGACAACGGCATGAACGCGCAGCAGCCGGATATGGGGCGCACGATCCTGCGCCCCGGCACCGGTGGGCTGTACTGATCGCACCCAACATCGGTTGGGTGACCGGCGCGCTTCAAAATACGTCGATGGTGGGAAATCGCGGTTCGGCCGCGAGGCAATCCCAAAGATAGACAGCCAGACCGACATCGCCAGTCCACAATGAATAGCGACCGCGTCCAAGTTCGCTGCGTGCGTCCCGGCATTGCTTGATCGCAGTCATCGCGAAGGCTCTCGCCCGTTCGATCCAGATCTGATCCTGGGTTCTGCGATATAGTTTCAGGAACGCGTAGCCATTACCGCCCGTTCCGTGACACAGGTTGGACCCTTTCGCGAGCGGTCCCGCCGCCCAGGTGAAATGCCCGCCATCAACAAGCATCGTCTCCAGTTCCGGCGAGGAGAAGGGGGCGTCGGCAAATGTCGTGACCATGCCTGGCGCACCATGGCAGTACTGACACAGCCATGGCGGCCTCTCGCGACCGACGGTGCTGCCCCAGGACACGCCGAGATCGGTGCGCCAGGCATTCATTGCGAGTGTCTTCGGAATCGCGCCAGCGATGCGATCACGTTGCACGGTACTCAGCCAATTCCAGCCGCGCAGTAGCGGGATCATGTTCCCCGCATAGCCGTGGACCGGCCCCAACCATTGCTGGCGGGAGCCGTAGAGATCCTGCGTCCACAGCGGACCGTTGTCGGTTTCTTCCAACTCGTGGAGGAGGCGCGCAGCCTGGACGCGGAACAGCTGTTGCCAGCGGGGTTCGGCCGTCATTTCGGCCATATGAATGCAGGCGAGCATCGAGCCCGGCATCCCCCACATGAGCTCGCGTATCGGCAAATGGGTGTTGGCCTCGGTGCGCGCCTCGATCAGGTCGGCGAGTGAGGAGGTCGGCGCAAGGCGCATCGCGAGCAGCGCTGTGCCCATGTCGCCAAACAGCAGCGAACCGTGTTGGGCGTACCGGTAAGTGGCGAATTGTGTCTCATTCACCTCGATCAGGCGCGGCAGGACCCGGCGAAAATCGAACGCGGCACGTGTGGCGCCAACTCGCTGCAGATAGTCCAGCGCCCAAATGACACCGGTCGCACCCACATAGAAGCTGGCATTGCCATCGTGCATCCCATCTTCCTGAGGATGCGCCGGCCAAAAGTTCTCTTCGTCGAAATGTGAGAGCGCGTCGTCCACGATCTCCTCGATCGCAGATCGCGCGCTCTCGGCACTCCAGGACAGTTCTTCCAGTGGGACGTGACGCGCCGGGTCGAGCATCGACTAACCTGTTTTCGCCACTCGCTTGATCCATATTAGCAAGTCACATCGACGTCCGCGAGTTCACGCGGCGCAGGACCGGTTGAGCCGCGCGCACCACCTCAGCGCCGCTTGACGACGCCTCGCGCGATGAAGTCCAGAGCATCCTTCTGCGTCATGCGCTGTTCGGCGAGCTGTTGCATCGCCGGACTATTCCACTCCGCGAACAAACTCACGAGCACATCCGCGCCGGTCACCGCCGTGCGGTCGCGCTCCCAGGCCTGCATTGCCGCGCCCTGAGTGACACGCTGAAAGGCTGGGGACGGTCTGGCCTTGCCGTCGCTCACTTTCGCGAAGGCGGTCTCGACATAGTCGGTGAGGTTCTGCCGCAATACGGCAAGCTCGACGCCACAGCCTTGCATGACGGCCGCGGCGTCCTTGTCGTCGATGAGGGCCAGCAGCAGATGCTCGAGCGTTGCGTATTCGTGCCGTCGCTGGATGGCGTCAGCGAGCGCTCGGCCGAGGGTTTGAGCGAGGTCGGCAGATCGGGGCGGCGCTGAAGCGCTGTCCATCAGTGCGTTCACTCGCTCAAGTCGCGCCACAGGATCAATCGCAGCAAGCAGGGTGTGCTTGTCACGAAGCGGGAGCACCAGGTACGACGAGATAAGGTCGGCCAGCCGGCCGGGATCGCGGCTTTGCTCGATGGCAACGCGGGTGGCCGGATGAACACGCATCTCGCGTTTGGCGGCGTAGCCTTCGAATCGTTTGACGGATTCCTGGATGAGGTCATGCGAGTCGGAGACGGACCCTTCGCTGAGATCGGCGATCTCGGCCTGAAATGCGCCTGACGCTCCCGTAAATCGGCGAATGCCGACGCGTCGGTCCGCCCGCATCAGCGCCCGCGTCGTCGTGTCGGGCAACCGTACGACCTCAAGCGGTTTTGCCAGCAGGCCGACCAGATGCACGTCGTCTGAGCCGGGCTCGTCGACCCCGAACTCCTTCTGAACGGCCAGCACGATGTCGCGCTGCTGCTCGAACGCAGCCTGGAGGGCGTGGATGGTCTTCTCGCGACCGATAAACAGCGGGAAGGTCATGCCCGGAAAGGGAACGAAGTCTCTGATCGGAATGGCCGGATAGCTTGCCGAGCCGTTGAGTTGCTTTGCGGGCTGAAGCCGCGCCTCACCGTGATCGGTCTTGAGCATCGCCGACAGGGTGTTCCAGTCGGCAACGCCGAACATCTTCGAGACCAGTTCGAGGCTCTCGCTGTGGCTGATGGTGACGGCTTTGGCAGTCAGGCTGTCGCGCAGGCTCTGCGCCATGGTCTTGGCATCGCGATAATCGCGCATGGTTGAGCGTCCTTTGCTTTGAGCGAACCAGGCGTGTCAGGCGGTTGCGTTGCTGACCCGGTCGCTCGGGCAAAGGGGAGACCGAAAACGGCTCGATACGTTCACCGTTCCCGAAACGGGCGCAACCGGCCGGTCGTATCAACCGTGTGCAGGATGGCCGTGCAGCGTGTCATTTGTCAAATCACACGTGTTCTCATCGGAACGGAGGACGCATCAACCTTCGAACCTTTCTAGAACGCATCGCATCGGCGGTACTCGGCCCGCGTCTACCGCGACAATCACCGCTGACTGTTGCTGCAATCTCACATTGTTAGGGAGGAAACATGCGCGCGCGTTATCATGGCGAACACATCTCTACGTTGGAAGCCAAGTCACTCCCCAAGGCGATGCCCGGCGTCGTCGTGAAGCCCAGCGTGGGATACATGTTTGGCAAGCTTGCCAGCTATCCCGCCAATCGGCTGCCGGAGGGGCCGGCCACCATCGAGGCGCTTTCCGCGCTTGGAATCGCGATGGCCGAGGATCCTTCGAATGCGGAAAGCGGAATCCCGGCCGCATACACCTATTTCGGCCAGTTCATCGATCACGACATCACCAAGACGGTGTTCGATGCATCCATTCAGCCTGCGGATGGTACTGACATCATCCAGGCTGCGTCCTTCCAGCCGCTCAGCCAATCCGATGTGGCGTCGAAGGTCACCAACGCACGCAGTCCGGTGCTTGAGCTCGATAGTGTGTATGACGGCTTGGCAGAAGATGCCACGCAGGCCAACGGCGCGATGGATCTTGGAACGCTCTCGGTCGCTCCATTCGGTACGATCACGACGGCGGACCGCCTGCATGACCTTCCGCGCCGGCCATTGATTGCAAATCCGGCGAATGTCGAGGAACAGGAGCTGGATCGACAGGCGCTCATCGGCGATCCTCGCAACGATGAGAACCTGCTCGTCGCGCAGCTCCACGTCGGCTTCCTGCGTTCGCATAATGCACTGATGGCGCGCGGGATGACCGGGCCGCAGGCCAAGTCCGCCATCCGCCGTCGTTATCAGTGGGCCGTCTTGCATGATTTCCTGCCGCGCGTCTGCGACAAGGCGGTGGTCAAGGACGTGATCGACAACGGGCCGAAGTACTGGAAAGTCGCCAACGCCGCCGACCTGTACATGCCTGTGGAGTTCTCGGCAGCGGCCTACCGCTTCGGACATTCGATGGTGCGTGGCGGCTATTCGCACAACGTCACGTTCAACCCAGCGCCGTTCAATTTCTTCTTCACCTTCACCGCGTTGTCCGGCGACATCGCCCCGAGTGATGGTCCAAACATTCAGTCTCCGACGCTGCCGGACAACTGGGTTATCGACTGGCCGCGCTTCTTCGGCACTGCGGGGAACGACGCATCGATCAATCCCGCCCGGCGCATCGACGCCAATCTGACGCCCGAGCTCGGCAACCTGCGCGATCTTCAAGGCATTCCGATCGCCAGTCTGATGGCGAAGCTCGCCGCCCGAAACCTGCTTCGCGGCTATCTGCTCGGACTGCCGACGGGGCAGGCGGTTGCAAACCATCTCGAGGTAGCGCCGCTGCCGCGCGCCGTCCTCAAGAGCGCGACCCCGTCGGGGCTCAGTCAGAAGATCGAGGACGCCGGCCTGCTCGATAGGACCCCGTTGTGGTTCTACATCCTGGCGGAAGCGGGCGATCCGAACGGACCGGATGGACAGCACCTGGGCCCGGTCGGCAGCCGGATCGTCGCCGAAACGCTCTGGAATCTCGCAAAGTTTGCGCCCGACAGCGTGATCGGCACACCGCCCTCGCAGACCGAGCTCGACTCCGGCGAGTTTACGCTCAAGGGCCTGATCAAGATTGGCCAGGATACCGGCATGCCGCCGCTCGTGGTGTGAGCGGCAGCCTAACCGAGTGTGGTCAATTCGCGATGTAATGTGCGGTGGCAACCCCGCCGCTCGAGCGGGGTTGTTCAATGCCTGGGCAAATCGACAAGGCGATCATCACCAATCGCGCGGCGACTGACGCAAAGTATGGAGCCGTCGGCGCCGCCGCGATCCGGCAGGCGGCCCAGCGCTTGATTGCGGCAGATGCAGTCCGGAACCTGACGACGGAAATCTTCGAGATCGATGACCTCGCCCGGATGACACCCCTGGGCGGGGCCGCCGTCGTCAACGCCGCCGACGAAGCAGGCGCGAAGGCGGCTGTCGATGCCATCTACGCGCATCATACGCCTGACTACATACTGTTGCTGGACGGACCGGATGTCGTTCCGCACATCACGCTGAACAAGGTCGCCGGAGTGACCGACAGCGATCAGGCGATCGCGAGCGATCTGCCTTACGCTTGCGATGCCGCATTCAACAAGAAGGCGCAAACGTATCTCGGTGTCACCCGCGTTGTTGGCCGGCTGCCCGCCGCTGCCGGCGAGACCGATCCGCAGCGGCTGATTACCTTGATCGATCATAGCATCCAGCACATCGGTAAGCCGCGCACGGATTACTTGAGCTATTTCTCGATCAGCACCGAGGTCTGGAAGCAATCCACCCAGCTCAGCCTGTCGTCGTTGTTTGGCAATCACGCCGCGCTGTTTGTTGCGCCGACGGACGGACACCCGGGCATCGACCCATCGATTGGCAAACTGGTCCATTTCATCAACTGTCACGGCGCCAATTCAGATCCGCGCTTTTATGGGGAGGGGGCTGGCGTGCTTCCGACGGCCATGGATAGCCAGTTCGTTCAGGCGCCGCGTGTGACGGCGGGGACCGTGGTGGCCGCCGAGTGCTGCTTTGGTGCGCAGCTTTATAACTACCTCATGCTTGGGCATCATGCTCCCATATGCATGAGCTACCTTGCCAATGGCGCGACGGCCTATCTTGGCTCGACCACCATCTCCTACGGTCCCCGGACCACGAACGGCCAGGCGGACCTGCTGGCGCAATACTTTGTCGAGGGAATTCTGGCCGGGGCCTCGACCGGTCGCGCGATGCTGCAAGCGAGACAGCAGTTCGTTCAGTCGCAAACCATGGCGAGCCCGATCAACCTGAAGACTCTGGCTCAATTTGTTCTGTACGGCGATCCCTCCCTGCAGCCCGTTACTGATGCAGCGCCGGTGCAAAGGGCCGCATCCGAACTTGCTGGTGGTGCGAGTCCGCTTGACGTGGCCGTTGACGGAGCCAGCCAGCGAAAATTCCGGCGGACGGCGCTCGCCAGCGAAGGGAAAGCCATTGCCTCGTCTGCGTCGCTGCCGGGGAAGATTCTCAAGACCGACGATGGGTCCCCCGCAATCAAGCGATTTCGGGAATTGGCCAGCAGCAAGGGTTACGACGACGGAAAGCTGGCCGTCCTGTCGGTGACCGGAGGCGCGCAGTTCAAGAGCGCCGCCAAGGCGATGGATCGCGAGCGGCAGGTTGTCATCGCGACGCGGCCGAAGGGCAAGTTCGAAGACACAACCGGAACCGAGCGATTTAGCTCCTATGAGGTGTTGGTTGGGCATATACTCGGCGACGGCATCTTTGCCGTCGAGCAATGCGAAAGCCGATAGATGGAACCGCAGCAGGTCGAGCTTTCAGGCCGGGTCGAGCGGCAGCGTGTCGATGTCGGCTCAAAGAGCGAGCGCGACACCGTCGTTCTGAAGGCCGATGACGGCGTGACCTATGTCCTGCGACAGCGCGGAGGGCCGGCCTACGGCGACAGCAGCCTCGAGCCCCTCGTCGGATCGTCCATCACGACAAAAGCCTTCAAGGTCGACCAGACCTTGATCATGCAGGAATGGCGCCTCAACAAATGAGCTGCTGACGCACGCCTCTGGGCATGATCCCGAAAAGTGGATACCGGTTTTCGGATAAAATCATGCCCAAAAAGATAAGCGTAGAGTCTGATTAAACGAAGTCGAATCAAACTCTACGGTGCGCCCTCCGGAAACTGCGGCAGCTCGTCGGCAATCCTCAGCCAGTCGATCTTCTCGCTGATCCAGATGTGATCGGTTGGTGAGAACGCATTGCGGTCGTCGAACAGCACCAGCGCGATGCCCGCCGCCGTGCCGTTTGTCCGCCGAGAGCCGATCCGCGTGCCGCAAGCCGGGCAAAACACCCGCTCGAGCTGTTCGGACGTCGGATAGCGGCTGGTCGGTCCTGTAAGCGTCAGCGCCCGCTGATCGAACAGCGCGCGGGCGAAGAACGGCGCCCCCATCGCCTTCTGGCACAGCCGGCAATGGCAGATACGGACGTTGAGTGGTTCGCCCTCCGCCTTGAACCGCACTGCGCCGCAGAGACAGCCGCCTTCACGCATCATTGTGGTCTGCTCCGGTGAACGTCGTTTCACTGGAGCAGACAACGTTTCGGCCGGGCTGTCTACGCTGCGAGGTGGTTCGCGATTCGGCTGCGGCGCTCGTCGCCGTCGCCGAGTTCGGCACGGGCGATCACCCGCAGATGCACGGCGTCCGGCCCATCGACGATCCGCAACGTGCGCCCCGTTGTGTAGATGTCCGCCAGCGGCGTGTCCGGGCTGACGCCCATGGCGCCATGGATCTGAATCGCCCGGTCCGCAACCCGTGTCAGCACCGATGGCACCGCGGCCTTGATCATGGAGATATCCTTGCGGGCCGCGGCGGCGCCCACGTTGTCGATCAGCCAGGCGGCGCGCAGCACCAATAGCCGCGCCTGGTCGATCTCGATGCGCGACAGCGCGATGGCGTCAGCCACCGACCCGTGCTCGGCCAGGGACTTGCCGAAGGCCTTCCGGCCTTTCGCGCGCTCGCACATCAATTCGAGCGAGAGCTCGGCGAGCCCGATGGCGCGCATGCAGTGGTGGATGCGTCCCGGGCCAAGCCGCGCCTGCGACATGGCGAAGCCGCCGCCTTCCTCGCCAAGCAGGTTCTCGACCGGGACGCGCACGTCGCGGAAAACGACCTCGCAGTGCCCGATCGTCGCATGGTGGTTGAGCGTCGCGATGTTGCGGATGACGTCGACGCCGGGTGTGTCGCGCGGCACCAGCACCATGCTCTGCTGCCGGTGCACCGCCCCGCCGAAGTCGGTCTTGCCCATGACGATGATGAGATTGCAGTCGGTGCGGTTGAGATTGGTGATGAACCACTTGCGGCCGTTGATGACGTAGTCGCCGCCTTCACGCCGGATCGAGGTCTGGATGTTGGTCGCGTCGGAGGAGGCGACATCCGGCTCGGTCATGGCGAAGGCCGAATGAAATTCGCCGTTCAACAGCGGCTTCAGCCAGCGCTCGCGCTGCGCTGGTGTGGCGAACATATGCAGGAGCTCCATGTTGCCGGTATCCGGCGCGTTGCAGTTGAACACCTCCGAGGCCCAGTCGACACGGCCCATGATCTCGGCGACCGGGGCGTAGTCCAGGTTGCTCAGGCCCTTGCCGGGCTCGTCCGCGTGCAGCTTGGAGAGGAACAGATTCCAGAGCCCTTCGGATCTGGCGCAGGATTTCAGTTCTTCCATGAAGGAAAACGGATATCGACCCTCGCGCTCTTCCGTCTTCGCTTGCGCCACGCGCGGCAGCACATGCGCGTCCATGAAAGCCTGCACCTGCGCACGGTACCGTTCGCACGTCTCCGAATAGCTGAAATCCATGATCGCTCTCCGCCGGGGCCAAAAGGCTTCGGGCGCACCCTAGTGCGAGACACAGCATCATTGAACTTGATATTGATGATCTATACCATCATCTGAATTAATGTAGCGCGGATCCGTCCGATGAATCTCAACGCAATCGACCTCAACCTCTTCGTCGCGTTCGACGTCATCTATGCCGAACGCAACCTGACGCGGGCGAGCGAGGTGCTGAACATCACGCAGCCGGCGGTGAGCAACACGCTGGCGCGGCTGCGAATGACCTTCGGCGATCGCCTGTTCGTGCGCACCGGCAACGCGATGGTGCCGACCCCGGTCGCGCAAAGTCTGATCGGCCCGGTGCGGCAGGCCCTGCGGCAGCTTCGCGCCAGCGTCGATCAGGTCAGGACGTTCGATCCGGCGACGTCGGAGAAGATCTTCAACTTCAGCATCGGCGACGGAGCGGCGACGATCCTGATGCCGGAAATCGTCACCGCGCTGCGCAAGGAGGCGCCGCACATCAAGGTGCATTGCAGCCAGGTGGATCGCCGCGAGATTGCCAGCGAACTTGCCTCCGGAAATCTCGACTTCGCCCTCGACATCCCGGAGCTGGAAAAGCCGGATCTGAACGGCGTCGAGATCCTGCAGGATCGCTACGTATGCGTGCTCCGGCAGGGGCATCCGTTTGCAAAGCGGGCGATGACGCTTGCCGACTATCTGAAGCTGCAGCACGTGATGGTCTCGAGCCGCCGCCGCGGCCGCGGCCTGGTCGATATGGCGCTGTCCCGGATCGGCCGTCAGGCCCATACGGCCCTTCGCGTCATGCATTTCCAGCCGGCGCTGCATGTGGTGATGGGCAGCGACATGGCCGTGACGGCGCCGCTGTCGCTCGCCTCGCGCTATGAGGTTGCGCGCAAGGAGCTGCCGTTCGATGTGCCGACGCTGCGCACCGTGCTTTACTGGCACCGCAACGCAGACCATGATCCCGCCAATATCTGGATGCGGCGCCAGATCATCGAGGCCAGCCGGCATCTAAGGCCCAACTCACCGGCGAAACGCGAGCGCGGCCGTGTCAAGGTTCGTGGAGCCGAGACCAGCGCGGCTTTGGCAGAAGGCAGCGCGGAATGACGGCGACGGTCGCATTTGCAGATATTCGCGAAGCGGAACAGCGCATCGCGTCCAGCGTCGTTCGCACGCCGTTCATTCACTCGCAAACGCTGTCGGAGATTGCCGGCGCAGATATCTGGATCAAGCTCGAGAACCTGCAGTTTACCGCATCGTTCAAGGAGCGCGGCGCCGCGAACAAGTTGCTGCTGCTTTCGCCCGACGAGGCCAAACGCGGGGTGATCGCCGTGTCCGCCGGCAACCATGCGCAGGCCGTGGCCTATCATGCGCAGCGGTTGGGGATCGCCGCGACCATCGTCATGCCGAAGCCGACGCCGTTCGTGAAGGTCTCGCGGACCCGGCATCACGGCGCGCACGTTGTTCTCGAAGGCGAAACGCTCAGCGACGCAGCCACCTTTGCGCACGCTCTCGCCGCACGCGAAAACCTGGTCTTCGTTCACCCCTATGACGATCCAGCGATCATTGCCGGGCAGGGAACGCTTGGCCTCGAAATGCTGACCGATCGGCCTGCGCTCGATTGCATCGTCGTGCCGGTTGGCGGTGGCGGGCTTGCGGCCGGCATTGCCGTGGCGGCAAAAGGGCTCGGCCGGTCGGTCGAGATCGTCGGCGTCGAGGTCGAATCCTATGCTGCGGCGGCGCAGACGCTGGCAGGCGTTGCGGTTTCGGTTGGTGGCGCGACGATTGCCGAAGGCATCGCGGTGCGCGACGTCGGTCAGCTGCCGATGTCGATCCTTCGGGACAGCAACGTGAATGTCGTGACGGTCTCCGAGCGCCAGATCGAACGGGCGGTCATTCTGCTGGTCGAGATCGAGAAGACCATTGCGGAGGGCGCAGGTGCTGCGCCGCTCGCGGCCGTGCTTGCGCATCGTGCGCGCTTCGCCGGCAAGTCGGTCGGGGTCATCGTCTCCGGCGGCAATATCGACACGCGCATCCTGGCCAACGTGCTGATGCGGGGGCTCGTTCGCGACGGCCGGCTGATCCGCCTGACGGTCGAGGTTCAGGACCGGCCGGGCGCGCTGGCGAAAATCACCGAGTCTGGTCGCACGGACCGGCGGCAATATCGTCGAGGTCCAGCATCAGCGCTTCTTCGGGGCGCTGTCGGCGAATATTGCCGAGATCGAGCTGCTGATCGAGGCCCAGGATGCCGCGCATGCCGAGGCGATCGTCGAAGGCCTGCGGGCCGGCGGCGCCCAGGTGCGCCCGCGCGATTTTGTCGGGGATCCGCCGCCGCTGCATGCTCCGGACTGATTCCGGTCGATTATCATGCCTTGCGCGAACCGCGCGGCGCGGCTACATCCGGCCGGTCATCACGCGGACGTGGAACCAGGCATGCGCGCGGAAATCGAGAGACTTGTCGAAGAGATCAAGCAGTCAGTCGGGCTGCTGAGGAGGCATCTTTGACGTCGAAACATCGACGGCGCGGCTGGCTGAGCTGAACAAGCTCGCCGAGGATCCCGACCTCTGGAACGATCCCCAGAAGGCACAGAAGCTGATGCAGGAGCGCACCTCGCTGGAGGAGCAGCTCTCGGGCATCGGCAAGGTCGAGCGCGAGCTGGAAGACCAGATCGGCATGATCGAGCTCGGCGAGGCCGAGAACGACACCGCCGTGGTGGCGGAGGCCGAGCAGGCGCTGCGCGCCCTGAAGAAAGAGGTCTCACGCCGCGAGCTTGAGGCGCTGCTGTCCGGCGAGGCTGACGCCAACGACAGCTATCTCGAGGTGCACGCCGGCGCCGGCGGCACCGAAAGCCAGGACTGGGCATCGATGCTGCTGCGCATGTATTCGCGCTGGGCCGAGCAGCACGGCTACAAGATCGAACTTCTGGAAGAGACCGAGGGCGAAGAGGCCGGCATCAAGTCGGCGACCTTGCAGATCAAGGGCCACAACGCCTATGGCTGGCTGAAGACCGAGGGCGGCGTGCATCGCCTCGTGCGCATCTCGCCGTTCGACTCCAACGCGCGGCGGCACACGTCGTTTTCGTCCGTGGCGGTGTTTCCGGTGGTCGACGATCGCATCCAGATCGACATCAAGGAGAGCGACGTCCGCACCGACACCATGCGTTCGGGCGGCGCCGGCGGCCAGCACGTCAACAAGACCGAATCCGCCGTGCGGCTGACGCATATTCCGACCGGCATCGCCGTGGTCTGCCAGGCCGGCCGCTCGCAGCACAAGAACCGCGCGCAGGCCTGGGACATGCTGCGCTCACGGCTCTATGAGCTGGAGCTGAAGAAGCGCGAAGCGCAGGCCATCGCCGACCAGGCCGCCAAGACCGACATCGGCTGGGGCCACCAGATCAGGTCGTATGTGCTGCAGCCGTATCAGATGGTGAAGGATCTGCGCACCGGCGTGCAGACGTCGGATACGCAAGGCGTGCTCGACGGCGACCTCGACGAGTTCATGGCGGCGACGCTCGCACAAAAGGCGTTTGGCGGCTTGCCGGAGCCGATCGAGGACGTGGACTAACGGTTCAAGCCGCTCGCGTGCTCGCGCTTGATCGCGTCAAGAAGCGCTGCCATCTCGGCCGGCGATCTCAGGTGGTGAATCCGCTTCGATGCCGCCATGTCGGCGACAAGCTGCCGATACCTCGGCGTCAGCCGCGTATGACAAAGCCAGACCACCTTGTAGCTCTTCATCGTGCTACTCCACATCGGACTGCCTTCCGGCCAGCCCGCTGGCGTGACGAACAGGCCCTTGATCAGGCGCTTCGTCACCCACCAGTAGTGTGTGATGACGGGCAGGTCGATGTAGACCAGCGTGTCGGCGACGGCGAAGCGTTCCCAGGCCGAAGCGACTGAACCATAGCCGTCAATGATCCATGCATCTTGACGCAGCAGCTCCGCATGGGCCTTGAGGTATTCGTCGTGCGGAACTTCGGCGCCGCCGGCCCTGAACTGGATCATGTCCACCGGATAGAGCGGCAGGCGCGTCAAATCCGCCAAACGTCTGGCAAGCGTCGATTTTCCGCCGCCGGCGTTACCGAAAACTGCGACCCTTTTCATATCAGGCCCAAGGATTCCGCTACCCGCGTCGGCCCCGCGGGCTTAAGCTTTGAACGCGACAAGGGAGGATACCATGAAGCTTGAAGGCAGGTGCTATTGCGGTGAGGTGCGCTACGTGGCCGAGGGCGAAGCGTTGATGCAGGCGCAATGTCACTGCCGCGAATGCCAGTATATCACCGGCGGCGCACCGAACATGTTCCTGGCAGTGCCCATCGACGGCTTCAGCTACACCAAGGGCACGCCGAAGAAATTCTCGCGCAGCGATCTCGAAAAGCCGGTGACGCGGGAATTCTGCCCCGAGTGCGGCACGCACCTGATCACCCGGCCGAATCGCCCGGTGGTGATCGTCAAGGTCGGAACGCTGGACGATCCCTCCCAGTTCACGCCGCAGATGGCGATCTACACCATCGACAAGCAGGCGTTTCATGAGATCCCGAGCGGCATTCCGACGTTCGAGCGGCTGCCGGCGAGACGGTAAGCGCCTCTAAGCCAATTGTGATCTGCCGGTCCGCTTTGCTGTGACCTGGGCCGCGGAGGGCCCGGCAGGATTCGCCCGCAGAACGTCACGTCGGCTTCCCGCTCGAACTGCCGCACGATGGTCCGCCGCTCGAAAGCTGCCTTCGGGGCTCACGAGCTGCAGCGAGGCGAGGATGTGGGAGACGGTTTCGCCGCCGTTCCGGAACGGCAGCAGAAGCCGCTCGCATTCGATCCGATGGCCGGATGGATCGGACGTCGCGATCGACATGTAGATGATGCTGGCCGAGGTCACGCATGCATCCAGTCCGGCCTCGAAGGGCTCGCGCAGCCGTTCAGGCACTGACGCGACCGAGGCATCGGGACCGAACGCCTCGAAAACGTATGCGCCGCCATAGAGGTGACGGTATCGGCGCTCGCCGTTCTGCTCGTCGACCGTCCAGACCAGCATCTGGCGCGGATCGTGCGCGCGATTGCCGGGCGAGAAATCGGCAAAGCGCGGCATGCCGAGCTTCGCATGCAGCGATTGCCAGTGAACCGCGAGGTTTCGCTGGCTGATCGATTTCACCGCGTGGACGGGAATGATGTCAAATTGCATGACCGCCGCTCAACGGCACGAAGGGCAGGGTGAGAAAGAGCAGGTGAGAGAATTGGTCGAGCGGAAATTATAGCGAATGTTGGGCGTGGCCACATTCCTTGCAAGTGAACTTCACGCGGACCTCGTCCTTCGGCGCCGACAAGCGGTTTGGTGCGCCGCACTTGCCGCACTTCGCCTCGATCCGCGTCTTGCCCTGCTTGATCGCTACAGTTCTTGCGTTCCATCGCCTCGCGCACGAGCCGCTCGGCCTCTTCGCGCAATGCCTGCTTGGACATGAAGCCAACCTACCTGACCTGATGAAGGACGGACGATTGCTACGTGGCCGAACCGTCCGCGTCCAGCCCGAAATGGGGCTGCGGATACGTTGATCAAAGCATATCGCCTTGACGCGACCGCGCCGTGACGGCTGCTCAGGCCATTGATCCTGCACAACGAATTTGATCGGCAGCGCCGTCGGTCTGATCTGGGGGGCAAAAGCGCATCCGCATGCCGCGTGAGGTGTTCCATATCCGCCGTCAGTTCGGTCAGCACGTGATCCCTGATTTTCGGCAGATCGCAAATCGGGTGGCCGCGCGGGACCATTCGCTGCTTCGCTCCGGCGTTCGCCGGAGCCTCCGATGTCCCCTTCCTCGTCTCTCGATGCCGGCGCGTGGTGGCGGCTTGTCGCGCTGTCCGTTCTGTGGGGCGGCTCGTTCTTTTTCGTCGGCGTGGCGCTGCGCGACCTGCCACCGCTGACCATCGTTTCGGCGCGAATCATGCTCGGGCGCAATCGATGCTCGTCCCCGTGCTGATCTTGTCCGGCATGACGCTGCCGCGGCGCCTGTCCGACTGGGTGCCGCTGGCGGGGATGGGCCTGCTCAACAACGTCGTGCCGATGTCGCTGATCGTGTTCGGCCAGACGACTATTTCATCCGGCCTGGCGTCAGTTCTGAACGCAACCACTCCGTTCTTCACGACGCTGGTGCTGGCCAGTGCCGGTGACGAGCGATTGACATCGCGCCGCTTGGCCGGCGTGCTGTGCGGGGTTCTCGGCGTGGCCGTACTGCAGGCGCCGGACATGCTTCGCCCCGCGGCCTCGTCGCTCGGCGTGTTGCTGTGCCTCGGCGCCGCTTTCAGCTACGGCCTCGCCGCGCTTTGGGCGCGCAGAAATCTGTCCGGTACACCGCCACTCGTCGCCGCCACCGGGCAACTGGTGGCGTCGTCCATCGCGATGGCCATTCTCGCGGCCGCATTGGACCGCCCGTGGTCGTTGCCAATGCCGGAGCCCGCGACCTGGCTGGCGCTGCTCGGCCTCGGGCTGCTGTCGACGGCGGTCGCCTACATCCTGTTCTTCCAGATCATCGCCCGATCCGGAGCGTCGAACGTCATGCTGGTGACGTTGATGATTCCGGTGCCGGCGATCCTGCTAGGGCACACCCTCCTTGGCGAGAGTTTCGAGCCGCACCAGATCGCGGGCGCGGCGATCATTGCCGTCGCGCTCGCCATCGTCGACGGCCGTACGCTGGCATGGCTGCAGCAGCGCTGGCGTGCAGCCTGAGCGCGCTTACCCCGCTGCGATACCCACCAGCGGCGACGGCGTGACGCCGAGCTCTTCCAGGAACGGCGCGGCATTGTCGATGCGGCCGGTCATCTTCTTCGGATCGCCGGTGACGAGGATGTAGACGGCCTCGGCGATGTTCTCGATCGGCGAGACGCGATGCTTCGTCTTCTCGGTGATCAGGCCGTGCACGGCGACGCCCGGCGTGGCAACGAGGCCCGGCGCGATGACGTTGACCGAGATGTTGTCGTTGTAGACTTCCGAGGCGAGCCCGGTCGAGAAGCGCTCGAGCGCTGCCTTGCACATGCCGTAGACCGTGCCGCCGGCGCGCAGGTTCTCGTATGGCTGTTTTGGATGCCATGCCGCGCCCGACGAGATCGTGACGATCGCGCCCTGCTTGCGCTCGCGCATCGACGGCAGCACCATCTGCGACAGGTGCAGCGCGGCCCAGACCTGCACTTCGATCATCAGCTTGAAGCGCTTCTCCGGAAAGTTCTCGATCGGATAGTAGAACGTCACCGCGCCATTGTTGATCAGGATGTCGATCGGCCCGTAGAGGCCGGTCGCATCCTTCACCAGTTGCTCGCGCTCGGCAGCCTGCGACAGGTCGCAGGTGAGGTAGTTCGCTTCGCCGCCGGCCTCGCGGATGCGCTTCACTGTGTGCTTCAGCGTGCCGGGCAGGGTGCTTTGCCCGTCGTCGGCCGTGCGCGCGGTGCAGACCACTTTTGCGCCTTCCATCGCGAGGCGCGTGGAAATCGCTTCGCCAATGCCGCGGCTCGCACCGGTGACGAGCGCGACCCTGCCTTTCAGTTTACCGTTGGGGTTGACCTTTGCGTCCGCCATGACTGCTCCTCCCGAAAACGTTTCCATTTATGGAGGCGCACTTTAGGTCGCAGGGCAGAAGAGGCAACGGGAGAAGGCAAGCATCGCCGCACAAGAGGTCTTCGGCGATCGCATTGCGCGCGAGGCTGAAGCGGATTAAGGCGCCGACAACAGACCAGCGACCTCGCGCACCTTCGCGCGTACGGTGGCGTCCTTGAAGTAGTCGACGGTTTGCAGCGCCAGGTCGCGCACCGCCTGCGCGTCGTCCTTGGTCAGGAATTTCGCAGCCACGGGCGCGGTGCGGCCAAGTGCCGTCAGGCGGGCCATCCGCCATCGGTCGTCGTGGCCGTCATAGACGAGCGCGATGAGGTTGCCCTTCATCGCCTGCGACAGCAGCGCCCTGATTTCGTCGGTTCGCGCCTGCACGTTCGTCTTGCCCGTGGCTGGGATAGTTGCCGCCCGGGCCTGCGCGTTGGCGATGGCCGCGAGCAGGATCATCTGGAAATCCGCGTAGCGGCCGAACTCGTCGGCGAAGGCCGTGACGTTGCCGCGGATGCGCTTGCGGATCGTATCGGCTGCCGGCACATTTGCGATATCGTCGAAACCCGTGCCGGCCAGAATATACACCGCGCCGATCCGGTCGGCGGTCTTCAGCCAGTCGAGCGCCTTGTCGATCTCGTCGGTCATCAGCGGTTCGGCCGCGAGATCCGAGGCGCCCAGAACGGTGGCGAGCGCGGAGTCGACCGACGGATCGATCTGGCGTGGCGGCTTGCCGGTGATGTGCGAGTTGCGGCTTGCTGCGAGAAACGCCTCCGCGGCTCTCGCGATTGCATCGGTTCTGGCGGCATCGAGTTTTGCGGTGACGATCTCACCGGTCAGGCGCACCTTTGGCGTCCAGCCGTCCCAGTAGTTGCGGTAGCTGACGTTGGCGACCCGACCGTCGCGCCGGGCAATGGCGCCGCAAAGCCGCTCGCCGCCGCTTTGCCCGCGTTCGGCGATAGCGTCGAGCACGGTGCCGCCGCCTAGGCGGTCGCGCGCGAGTTCCAGCATGGCATCGCGGCTTGCCGGCGCATCGCAGGCGGGCAGGAGCAAGGCGGTCTGCACGCGTCCGGTAGCGTTGGCGATCGAGGCGCTCGCCTTGCTGGCCGCGCCGACCGCGAAGCCGCCCAGCATCACGACCAGCCAGACCGCGGCAGCGGCCGTGGCCGTCGACGGCTGCCGCCGTCGCCGCGCGCCCGCCCCAGTGCAACAGCGGCAAGGCGGCGCGGGTCACATGCGCGCCTTCGGTGCGCTCGAGCCCGACGAACAGGCGCATGCGCTCGGCGGCGCTGCGTGTATAGCCGGCGATCGCCGGCAAGCCTGTGCTGCACGTTCGACGTCGTCGTCAGCACGATGGTGTCGGCCACCGCGGTGCCGCGCGCAATCGTCTGCGTGCCTATCGAGGCGATGTCCTTGAAGCGAAGCTCCAGCGTCCGCTCCGGCCAGAAACGACGGTGCCGCTCGAACCATGCGCAAGCCGGCATCCTTGTCGAGGATGAACTTGGTCCAGCGCGAGTTGCCGGTCGCCGAGCGTCATCACCAGACGCCGGTCGGTATCCTTCAGAATCTCGAGCATGCACATGCCGCGTCGGTTCGCGACCTCTTATCAGAGTCGCGGCAAGCGGTGGCTGTCGGAGGCGCTAGCTCGCGCCGAGCCGCACGCCGGCGCGCAGGAATTTCTGCGGATCGACCGCATCGCCGTCGATGCGGGTCTCGTAATGCAGGTGCGGCCCGGTCGAGCGTCCGGTCGAGCCGACGGCGCCGATCACCTGGCCGATGCGGACGATGTCGCCGACCTTGACGTTGATCTCCGACAGATGGCCGTAGCGCGTCGTCAGCGTGTTGCCGTGATCGATCTCGACCATCTTGCCGTAGCCGCCCTGCCAGCCGGCGGCGATCACCTTGCCGTAGGCGGTGGCGCGCACCGGATCGCCGGTCGAGCGCGCGGAAATCGAGGCCGGTATGCATCGCCGGACGGCCGAGGAACGGATCGGAGCGGATGCCGAAGCCGGACGTGAACTCGACCTGGCCGATCACCGGTTTGCGGTAGGGCACCACGGCCAGCGTCCGGTTCAGCCGGTCGATCTGCGCGCGGGTCAGGTTGATGCGGTGAAGCTGCCGCTCGAACGGGCCGGCGTTGCTCGGAAGTTTTGCCGGCACGAACGGGCCGCCGACGCGCCGACTGCGGCTGCGGCGCGGTCTCCATGCCTGCGAGGTCGAGGCCGAGATCGGTGAAGAGCGCCGCGCATCCGCCGCATCCGCGACTCGAAGCTCTCCTCGATCGAATTCAGCGCCGCCATCTGCCGGCCTTCGACGCCGTCGAGCGACAGCTGCAGGCGGGTCAGGACATTGCCGACGCCCGCGGTCTTGGCGAGTTCGCCGGGCTTCAGGAGGCTTGCGAAGGCGGTGGTGCGCGATTCCAGCCGCGCCTCGCGGTCGGGCGGCGCGACGAACACGACGGTGTCGCTCACGGCGGCGGCTTGATCGATCCGGTGGTGATCGGATCGGCGAGTGCCGCGCCGCGGCCGGGCGTGCGTACCGATCCGGCCGTGCGCGTTGTCGGGGAGGCCGCCGAGCGCGCTGGTGCGCTGCTCCAGCGTCATCTGCCGGCGCTGGATCTGGTCGAGCTTCTGTTCGAACTGCTCCTGGTCGAGCAGCTGCCGGCTGGTGGTGCGATCGATCTGCGCGCGCAGTTCGGCGATTCGATCCTCGTAGGCGTATTGCATCTCCGCCTGGCGCGCGACCAGCCGCGTCAGCACGTCGTCGCGAAAGGCGAAGTAGGTGGCGGTGGCCGCCGACCAGGCGCCCATGATGACGATCGAGCCGACCACGATCCAGAACACCACCGGGCCGACGCGAACGCGCTTGCCCGCATGCGACCAGCGTGTAGCCGTTCTCGCGCGCCGGCGTGCTGGCCGCTGCGGCGGCGGGCGCGCGGCGGCGCCGGCTGTTGCTCATGCCCGTGGGTGCGGGACTGCTCCGAGAATTGCCCAGGCCGGTGCGACATCCAAACTCCACGCCGGCAACTGGAACGATCGACCGGCACCTAACCCGGTCGATTTGAGCCACTTATGGTTAATTTTCGGAAAATGGGTTCCTTCTTGTTTAGCAGTCGCTGCTTAGAGCGCCTTGGCCGCCTCCAGCACTTCGGCGGCGTGGCCGTTGACCTTCACGTTGCGCCAGATGCGGGCGATCCGGCCGTCGGCGCCGACCAGAACCGTCGTGCGAACAATGCCGAGGAAGGTCCTGCCATACATCGATTTTTCGCCCCAGACGCCATAGGCCTTGACGGTCTGCAGGTCGGCGTCGGCGCCGAGCGGCACGCCGAGAGCGTGCTTGTCGCGGAATTTCGTCTGGGCGCCGACGTCGTCGGCCGAGATGCCGACCACGCTGGTGCCGGCCTGCTCGAACTGCTTCGCGTGACGCGTGAAGTCGATGGCCTCCAGTGTGCAGCCCGGCGTGTCGGCGCGCGGGTAGAAGAAGATCACGAGCTTCCGGCCTGCGAAGTCGGCGAGGCGCACGGTCGAATCGCCGTCGCGCTTCAGCGTGAAATCCGGCGCGCGATCGCCCTCGTTGAGCTGCGACTGTCGCGCGCCTTTGCCGCCGGCGCGGCTTTGCCGATTTCTTGACGGTTTTGCGCGATGCTGACGGCCGCGATGTCGCGGCTTTCCTGGCGCTTTCGCGGAGGCCTTCTTGGGCGGCGACGTCTTCGCGCCTCTGGAAGGGGACTTTGATGCTGATTTCTTTGGTGATTTCCGTGCCATACGCCTTCCTTTCGTCGCTTTCCGCCGGTCAAAGGAATGATACTCTAGTGCTCTTTCACGAACTTCGGAAGCGGCACTAGGTCTTGCCGTCGCCAACGATCGGGGGCCGTCGATGCTGTGGAAATCTACGGTCCGGGGCGTATGGTGATTTTGGATTCGCTTGCTGCGGAGCGCCCGTAACTGAATGACGGGAAACGGTAACCGAGGATCGGCGGCCATGCCGTCGAGCGGGCGGACGGCGCATGACAGCGTCCGGACAGGTGCGAGACAACCGGTTGCCGCCACATCCCGCCGCGCAAGGGCGGGCGGCGCAGGGTTCGTCCGACTGGCATGCTGGCAGGACGATCAGGACGAGGCCGCCCATCGCGCCCAGCGGCTGCTGAGCGGGCCGCGCGCCTATGTTTCCGCCGCGTTTCTCTACCGGCTCGGCGACGGTCTGCGGCCGGCTGGTCGAACCAGATTCGCGCCCATCGCTGGGCCAGCCGGCTGGTCACCCTCACGCTCATTCTGGCGGCCCTGTCGGGCAGCGCCTTCGGCCTGCTGTGGTGGCGGCTCGGCGAGGGGCCGATCGGCTTCGACGTGGCGACGCCCTGGCTGACCGCCGCGATCAGGGACAACGTCTCCAGCGACTACGCCGTCGAGATCGGCGGCACGCAGATCGAGCGCGCCGGCCGGGCGCGCATCGCCGTGCGCGTGCTCGACATCATCGTGCGCGACCGCGACAAGCAGATCGTGGCGACGGCGCCCAAGGCCGAGGTCCGCATTTCCGGCACGTCGCTGCTGTTCGGGCAGCTGCGCGCCGAAAGCCTGAGCCTCGTCGATGCCGAGCTGTCGGTGCTGATCGAGCAGGACGGCCGGGTCAGCGTCTCCACCGGCGCGACCACCCGCCCGCTTGTGACGGCGACGCCGACCGACCTCGCATCGCCGTCGCTCCGCAGCCGGCGCCGTCGTCCGCGCCGCAAATCGCGCGCGCCGCCGGTGCCGCCGTCCGGTTCGGGCATCGACGCGCTGCTCGCCGCGCTCGCCCGCCTCGACGGCATGAGCGCATCGGGCCTCGACGGCTACGATCTCAGCGAGATCGGCATCAAGAACGGCAACATCGTCGTCGACGACCGGCAGAGCGGCAATCACTGGAGTTTCGAGAACATCACGCTCAGCGTGCGCCGTCCGAGCGGCGGCGGCATCGCGCTCAGCGTCGGCGAGGAGAACACGACGCGGCCGTGGTCGTTCCGCTCGGCCGTCGGGCCGCAGGTCAACGGCGTGCGCAGCGTCGACATCAGCGCCGAGCGGGTGCTCATCAAGGACCTCCTGTTCGCGCTTCGGCTGAAGGACGCGTCCTACACCGCCGACCTGCCGATCACCGGCCGCCTGCGCGGCGAGATCGGACGCGACGGCCTGCCGACCTACTTCACCGGCAAGATCGGCGTCGAGGCCGGCAGCATCGTCGACCGGCGCGCGCCCGAATATCCGATGAACATCGATCGGGCCGACATCAGCGTCGACTGGGATTCGACGCGGCGGGTGCTGGTCGCGCCGTTCCAGGTCGTGTGCCGGACAGAACCGCATCACGCTGCTCGCGCATCTCGAGCCGCCGAGCGACAGCGTGCCGCACTGGCAGCTCGGCTTCTCGGGCGGCACGATCGTGCTGCCGGGCACCGAGGGCGAAACGCCGCTGATCTTCAACCGCATCGCCGTGCGCATGCGCTTCGACATCGAGGGCCAGCGGATCGTTCTGACCCAGGGCGACATCTCGAACGGCACGGTCGGCGTCGCCGGCACCGGCACGTTCGACTATTCGACCGCCGAGCCGCGGCTGACGGCGGGCATCGCCGGCACGCCGATGTCGGCCTCCGAGCTGAAGCGCATGTGGCCGGTGATCATCAATCCGGAAGTGCGCGAGTGGGTGCTCGAGCGGGTCGACGGCGGCACGCTGCAGCGGGCGGAAGTCGCCATCAATGCGCCGACGCACACGCTCGCCCGCGGCGGACCGCCGATTCCGGACGACGGGCTTTCGATCAATTTCGTCGCCAGCAACGTGAAGGTGCGTCCGGTCGACGGACTGCCGCCGGTCACCGACGCCGGCATGCGCGTGCGCATCACCGGCCGCACCGCCAACGTCAGCATCGCCCAGGCGGCGATGGAAACCGCGGGCGGCCGCAAGGTCGGCGTCACCGATTTCGTGTTCGAGATTGCCGGATCTCGCGCCGAAGCCGATGCAGACGCGCGTGCGCTTCCGCGTCGACGCGCCGGTGCCGGCCATCGCCGAAATCCTTGCGTCCGACCGCTGGAACGAATTTTCCGGCGTGCCGATCGATCCGGCGACCAGCCGCGGAACGACCACGGCGATGGTGACGCTGGCGATGCCGCTGAAGAAAGAGCTCACCAAGCAGGACACGACCTACACCGTCAACGCCGACCTGAACGGCGTTGCCGTCGACAAGCTGGTGATGAATCAGAAGCTTGAGAGCAACAACCTGAAGCTGGTTGCGAACAACCAGGGATTCCAGATCAAGGGCGAGATCAAGATCAACGGCCAGTCGGCGGCGCTCGACTATCGCAAGCCCACGGGCGACGTGGACGCCGACGTGCGCGTCACCGCGACGCTGGACGACGCGAGCCGCGCGCGGCTCGGCATCGATCTCGGTCCCGCCGCCACCGGCAACATCCCGCTCAAGCTGAACGGCAAGATCGCCTCCGGCGATCGCGACAGCCGCTTCGGCGTCGAGGCCGATCTCTCCGGCCTGCGGATCGACAACCTGCTGCCGGGCTGGATCAAGACGCCGGGCCGGGCCGCGAAGGCGACATTCAACGTCGTGCGCAAGGAGCAGTCGACCCGCTTCGAGGACGTGGTGATCGAAGGCGGCGGCGCGTCGATCAAGGGCAATCTCGAAGTCGACGACAAGGGCGACCTGATCGCAGCCGTCGTTCCCGACCTATCACCCGTCCGAAGGCGACCGTGCGTCGCTGCGCGCCGAGCGCGCGCAGGACGGATTGCTGAAGGTGGCGATGCGCGGCGACGTGTTCGACGGCCGCAGCTTCATCAAGGCGTCGGTCGGCGGCAGCGGCCAGGACAAGAACAAGCAGAAGATCGGCGATTTCGAGCTCGACCTGAAGTTCGGCGCGGTGGCGGGCCACAACGGCGAAGCGATGCGTGCCGTCGACCTGAAGCTGGCGCGGCGCGGCGGCGTCATCCGCACCTTCTCGCTGAACGGCAAGATCGGCAAGCGACACCCAGGTGCTCGGTGACATCCGCGGCCGCGCCGCGGGCCGGGTCGTGATGTATCTGGAGACGGCCGACGCCGGCGCGCATGTTCCGCTTCACCGACACCTATCCCAAGATGTATGGCGGGCGGATGTGGATCGCGATGGATCCGCCGACGGCGGACTCGACGCCGCAGGAAGGCCTGCTCAACGTCAGCGACTTCTCCGTGCGCGACGAGCGGCTGCAGCAGATGACCCAGAACCAGGGCAATGGCCCGCAGAGCGGTGTGTCGTTCTCGCGCATGCGCGCGGAATTCACCCGCGCGACCGGCGCGCTGTCGATCCGCGAAGGCATCGTCGCAGGCCCCACCATGGGCGCGACCATCGAGGGCCAGATCAACTACGGCGCCAACCAGGTGCGCATGAGCGGCACGTTCCTGCCGGCCTACGGGCTGAACAACATCTTTGGGCAGATCCCGATCGTCGGCCTGTTCCTCGGCGGCGGCAGCAACGAAGGCCTGATCGGCATCACCTACGAGGTGGTCGGGATCGCCGGGCTCGCCGACGCTGCGCGTCAATCCGCTCTCCGCCGTGGCGCCCGGCGTGCTGCGCAAGATCTTCGACTTCGGCACCGGCCGCCAGCCGCAGACCCCGCTCGACAGCTTTTCCACGACCCAGCAGAATTGACGGCGACAGCCGCTCAGCCTGTAGCCCGGATGAGCGCAGCGACATCCGGAACTCGGTCGCAGTTCAGCCCCGCATATCGCTGCGCTCATGCGGGCTACGGATTACACCACCCGCAACAGCACGTGCCGCTTGCGGCCCATCGACAGCTTGATCACGCCTTCGCCGGTCAGGTGCGCCGGCGTCAGCATCATCTTCTCGTCCGACACCGGCTGGTCGTTGACACGCAGGCCGCCGGACTTGATCTGGCGCCGCGCTTCGCCGTTTGAAGCGACGAGCCCCGCCTTCACGAAGCGCGGTCAGCACGCCGAGTCCGCCGTCCAGCTCGCTGCGGGCGACATCGACCGACGGCAGGTCCTCGGCGATCGCGCCTTCCTCGAACGTGCGGCGCGCGGTCTCGGCAGCGGCCAGCGCCGCCTCGCGGCCGTGCACCAGCGCGGTCGCCTCGGTCGCGAGGATCTTCTTCGCCTCGTTGACCTCCGAGCCGCCGAGCGCCGCGAGGCGCTTGATCTCATCGAGCGGCATCAACGTGAACAGCTTCAGGAAGCGCTCGACGTCCGCGTCCTCGGCATTGCGCCAGAATTGCCAGTAGTCGTAGGGCGCGAGCATGTCCGCGTTCAGCCAGACGGCGCCGGCGACCGACTTGCCCATCTTCGCGCCCGAGGAGGATGCGAGCAGCGGGCAGGTCGAGG
The DNA here is from genome assembly GCA_963843435.1 of uncultured Alphaproteobacteria bacterium. Lineage (GTDB taxonomy): Bacteria > Pseudomonadota > Alphaproteobacteria > Rhizobiales > Xanthobacteraceae > P52-10. Next base: position 54,871 of record CAWJKJ010000021.1, on the reverse strand, counting down.
GCGTAGAGCTGGTGCGTGCCCATGCGCCGGCCGAGATCGATGCCGTTGACGATGTTGCCCCACTGATCGGAGCCGCCCATCTGCAGGTTGCAGCCGTAGCGCCGCGCCAGTTCGACGAAGTCGTAGGACTGCAGGATCATGTAGTTGAATTCGATGAACGACAGCTCCTGCTCGCGATCGAGGCGAAGCTTCACCGAGTCCATCGACAGCATGCGGTTGATCGAGAAATGCCGGCCGACGTCGCGCAGCATCTCGATGTAGTTGAGCTTGCGTCAGCCACTCGGCGTTGTCGGCCATGACCGCGTCGGTCTTGCCCGCGCCGAACCGCAGCAGCTTGGCGAACGGTGGCCTTGCATCGAGTCCTTGTTCGCGTCGATCTGCTCGTAGGTCAGCAGCTTGCGGCTTTCGTCGCGGCCGGACGGGTCGCCGACCCGCGTGGTGCCGCCGCCCATCAGCGTGATCGGCTTGTTGCCGGTCTCCTGCAGCCAGTGCAGCATCATGATCGACAGCAGGTGCCCGACATGCAGCGACGCGGCCGTGCAGTCGTAGCCCACATAGGCGACGGCCTGGCCCTTTGCCGCCAGCGTCGTCGAGCCCTTGCGGGTCGGACACCTGGTGGATGAAGCCACGGCTTTGCAGCACGTTAAGAAAATCGGACTTAAAGGTAGACATCGTTTCTTCCGAGCATCGCGGGAAGCGCGTGGTGTAACAGGTCTGGCCTCGGATTCAACCGAGGCAACGAGGCCCGAATCGGAGCTGTTTGGCATGGACGGACTGACCTGGTTCGGGCTGATCGCGGTGACGGCGATGCTGGTCACCTACGCGCTGGAGGACCGCAGCGCCTGGTTCGTGCTGGCCTTTGCGGGCGCCTGCGCGCTCGCCTCGGTCTACGGGTTCCTGCAGGGCGCATGGCCGTTCGGCGTGGTCGAGGGGGTCTGGACCGTCGTGGCGCTGCGCCGGTTCATGCTACGCACAAGCGCACGACCGCGTAGACGTTGGCGATGGAGGAAGACAGCCTTGCGCGCAATCGGCTTGATGAGCGGGACGTCGATGGACGGCGTCGATGTGGCGCTGATCGAATCCGACGGCGAGATCGTCTCGTCGTTCGGCCCATCGGGCTACCGGCCCTACAGCGACGCGGAGCGCGACGCTGCTGCGGCAGGGGCTGGCCGATGCGCGTGGCGATCGCCGGCCGCACCGAGCGGCCGGGCGTTCTCGCCGACGCCGAACGTCTGGTCACGCAAGCCCATGCGGAGGCCGTCGAGGATTTTCTGAAAGCGCATCACATCGCGCGCGAAGACGTCGACGTCATCGGCTTCCACGGCCAGACGGTGCTGCATCGGCCGGAGCAGCGTCTGACCGTGCAGATCGGCGACGGCGCTTCGCTCGCGAAGGCCACGCGAATTCCGGTGGTCTACGACCTGCGCGCCGCCGATGTCGCGACCGGCGGGCAGGGGGCGCCGCTGGTGCCGGTCTATCACAGCGCGCTGGTGCGCTCGCTCGATCTCGACGGGCCGGTCTGCGTCGTGAATATCGGCGGCGTCTCGAACATTTCCTACGTGGACGGCGACGTGCTGATCGCCTGCGACACGGGCCCCGGCAATGCGCTGCTCGACGACTTCATGCTGAAGGCCACCGGCGAAGCGGTGGATCGTGACGGCGCGCTCGCCGCGCGCGGGCGCGCCGACGAAGCATGGATCGCGGCATCGTTGCAGCTGCCGTTCTTCGCGCTGCCGCCGCCGAAATCCCTCGACCGCAACGCCTTTGCGTCGTTGACCTTGCCGGACCTCGCCGCCGCCGACGGTGCGGCGACGCTGACGGCGTTCACGGCGGCCGCGATCGCCGACATCGTGCCGCAGTCTGCCCAAGGCTCCGAAGACCTGGATCGTCGCCGGCGGCGGCGCGAACAACCCGACCTTGATGCGGATGCTGGCCGATCGGCTTGCGCCGGCGCGCGTCGAGACGCGCGGCCGCGCATCGGCTGGCAGGGCGACGCGATCGAGGCGCAGGCGTTCGCGTTCCTGGGCGTCCGCAGCCTCAAGGGGCTGCCGCTGACGTTTCCGCAGACCACCGGTGTGCCGGCACCGCTGACCGGCGGGGTTCTCGCGAAACCGTGATCTTCATGCAATTGCATGGAACTTGACTGTTGAATGCACCTGCATCTATTTCCATGCATCTGCATTCAACAGGAGAGCTGCCATGCCGCCGGCCCAGGATCACGTTCAGTACGCCGCCTTTCTGCTTCGCGTTGCGCTCGGCGCGATGTTCCTCGCCCACAGCGTCATCCTCAAGCTGTTCGTGTTCACGCTGCCCGGCACCGCGGGCTTCTTCCAGAGCCTCGGCCTGCCCGGCTGGACCGCCTACGCCACGTTTGCCGCTGAGGCCGTCGGCGGTGTGCTGCTGATCCTCGGCGTGCAGGCGCGCTGGGTCGCGCTGCTGCTGCTGCCGATCCTGCTCGGCGCAACCTGGGTGCATGCCGGCAACGGCTGGGTGTTCAGCGCGGCGAAGGGCGGCTGGGAATATCCGCTGTATCTGAGCCTGCTTGGTGTCGTGCAGGTGCTGCTCGGCGACGGCGCCTTTGCGCTGTCGCCCTCGCGTCCGCTGCCGTCGCTCGCAGCGCAAGCTCCCGCCGCTCGCAACGCCTGAACGGAGGCCGTCATGACCGCGCAGCTGAAACTCATCAGCCACAAGCTCTGCCCGTATGTGCAGCGCGCGGTCATCGCGCTGACCGAGAAGGGCGTGCGCGTTCGAGCGCGTCGACATCGACCTCGACAACAAGCCGGACTGGTTCCTGAAGATCTCGCCGCTCGGCAAGACGCCGGTGCTGGTGGTCGGCGACAAGGCGATCTTCGAATCCGCCGTGATCCTCGAATATCTGGAGGAGACCCAGCCGGGTCCGCTGCATCCGCAGCGATCCGCTGCAGCGCGCCGAGCATCGCGGCTGGATCGAGTTCAACTCGGCGGTGCTGGGCGACATCTGGGGCCTCGAGGTCGCGACCGACCAGGCGACGTTTGCGGCCAAGGCGAAGCAGCTCGAGGCCAAGCTCGCCTTGCTGGAGACGCGGCTCGTCGGCGAGCCGTGGTTCGACGGCGAGAAATTCTCGCTGGTCGACGCGGTGTTCGGCCCGGCCTTCCGCTATTTCGACGTCATCGACACGATCGGCGACTTCGGCATCTTCGCGGACAAGCCGAAGCTCGTGCAGTGGCGCAAGAGCCTCAGCGCGCGCGCCTCGATCCGCACCGCGGTCAGCGCCGACTACAACGACCTGCTGCGCGCCTTCCTGAAGAAGAAGGGCTCGTATCTGTCGCAGCTCGAGGCGCGAAAGGCGGCCTAGTCATCGCTCGAGGCGACGGCATTTCTCAGACGAGATATGCGTGATGGTGCCAGCCGTTGTCACGCAGCGCGGATAGTGCTCGAAAGGCCTGCCTTTCGAGCTCCCGCATTGATGCAACGTTCCGAACAAAATCTGCTTCCCACACTCGTCGTCCTGGCCGTCAGCCAACTCATCGGCTGGGGGACGGTCAGCCTGCCGGCCGTCATCGGCGAGCAGCTTGCCCGCGATCTCGGCCTTGGCCTGCCCGCCGTGTTCGCCGGCTCGACGGTGATGCTGGTCGTCTCGGGCCTCACGGCGTCGCTGATCGCAAATGCATTCGTCGCCTATGGCGCGCGCAAGGTCATGGCGGCGGGTTCGCTGATCGCGGCGCCCGGCTTTCTGCTGCTCGCGGCCGCCACCGGCCCGATCTCCTACTATGCAGGCTGGATCGTGCTCGGCGTCTGCTGCCGCCGCGATGCTCTCGACCGCGACCTACATCCTGCTCAACGAGCTGGTCGGCGCCGGCGCCAAGCGGTCGATCGGCGGGCTCATGCTCGTGACCGGACTGTCATCGAGCGTGTTCTGGCCGATCACGGCCGCGCTGAGCGGCGCGGTGGGCTGGCGTGCGACGCTGCTGATCTACGGCGCGGCGATGGTCCTCGTCTGCTTTCCGTTGCACGTCTTCGGCCTGCCGCAGCGGCGACGGCCGCCGGCCGGCGAGCGAACGCCGCGAGACGAACGGACGTGCGAACGGCGGGCCGGGGCGTCTGCCGTTTGTGCTGCTGGCCACGGCGATTGCGCTCACGTCGTTCGTCTCATGGGGTATCGGCTCGATCATCATTCAGCTGCTCAAGTCGATGGGCGTCGGCGATGTGTGGGCGCTCCGCGTCGGCTCGCTGCTGGGCGTCATTCAGGTCAGCGCGCGTGCGCTCGACTTCTTCGGCGCGCGCTGGAGCGGCCTGACCACGGGTCTCGTCGCCGGGATCGTGATGCCGGTCGCCTTCGTGCTTCTGCTGCTGGGAGGGCCGGCCGACTGGGCCATCGCCGCCTTCATGCTGCTCTATGGCGGCTCGACCGGTGCGATGGCGGTCGCCCGCGCGACCATGCCGCTGGTGTTCTACGATGCCGCCGCGTTCGCACGCGCGTCGTCGCACATCGCCTTGCCGATGAACCTTGCCGCTGCTGCGGCGCCGCCGCTTCTGGTGGCCGTTCTGACCAACTTCGGCAGCAGCGCCGTGCTTGGCTTCGCACTGGCATGCAGCCTGATCGCGCTCGCGCTGCTATTGGCGCTCGCGCGCATGCATCGCAAGGCGCTGGCGTCCGCGCTCGAAAGCTTAGCGCACGTTCGCCAGTCGCATATCCAGATACGACGTCACCAACTCCATCAGCGGCTCGAGCCGGTCGGCGAAGAAGTGGTTGGCGCCGGGGATGATCTGCTGATCGATGACGATGCCCTTTTGCGTCTTCAGCTTCTCCACCAGCGTCGTCACGTCCTTGGCGGGCGCGACGATGTCCTTCTCGCCGTGCACGATCAGGCCCGACGACGGGCAGGGCGCCAGGAACGAGAAGTCGTAGCGGTTCGGTTCCGGCGCGATCGAGATGAAGCCTTCGACCTCGGGCCGGCGCATCAACAGCTGCATGCCGATCCAGGCGCCGAACGAGAAGCCGGCGATCCAGCAGGCGCGCGCTTCCGGATTGATGGTCTGCGCCCAGTCGAGCGCCGACGCCGCGTCCGACAATTCGCCCGCGCCGTGATCGAACGAGCCCTGGCTGCGGCCGACCCCGCGAAAATTGAAGCGCAGCACCGAGAAGCCGCGATGCACGAACGCGTAGTACACTTGGTACACGATCGGATTGTTCATGTTGCCGCCGAACTGCGGGTGCGGGTGCAGCACCATGGCGATCGGCGCGTTCTTCTGTTTCGCCGGGTGATAGCGGCCTTCGAGGCGGCCTGCGGGACCGGTGAAAATGACTTCAGGCATCGTGACCTCGGATGAGGGGGATGATTCTGGCGGCGCGAAGCCGTCCAGCATGGAAATCGGCAATATCCGCAGCGACTTGCTCGCCTGAGTGGACTGCCGTTCCGCTCAAGGAAACGGAGCCGCGTTCTAGCATGAGGCGAGGGGCCAAAAGCAAGCATTGCGAGCATGCGCGGGGCCAGAGCGAGGATCGATTCCGTCGGAGGTAGTATATAACCTCTTTAACTTTGCCGGATCGCCGCCCGGTCGACGGGCTCCACGGCCGCCCGATAGCGCCTGCTGCCGGCGACGGTTTGCCCGGTGTCGAAGGTCAGCTCGAAATCGCCGCTGGGGCGGTTTTCGACCCCGGTGACGCGGTTCGAGGTTGGCCAGACGTGTCCGGTGCACCCGGGCGATGTTGAAGCGCTTGAGCTGCGTCTCGGTCGAAGCCAGCGTGCCGCGGATCAGGTGAACCTCGCCGCTGGCCATGGCGTATTCGACATAGTTGCCGGCTGAAGCGATCCAGACGATGTCGCGCGGCTCGATGCGGATGCGGGTCGTGCCGTCGCGCAGCCAGACCATGTGCGGCCCGCCGGGCGCGGTCGTCTCAGGCTCTGCGGCGCGCTCGCCATCAGCCTTGCTTGCGCATCCTCCCTGCGGCTCTCCAGCAGCCAGAACGGCCCGCCGATCATGAAGCAGGTGACGATGTCCTTCCGGAACTCGTACAGCACCGTCTCGGCCGAGAAGCCGAAATCGTAGGTGCCGCCGGCCAGCGCCAGCAACAGCTTGCGCAGCAGCACCATGCCGACGACGTGCAGCGCCGAGAACGCGACGATGCCCGCGAGCCCAAGCGCCAGGCGCATCGGCCAGGTGGTCGCCGCACGCATCCGCCGAACCGTCATGAAGATAATGGGTGTGGCCAGCACCACCACCGTGACGCTCGACATCTCCCAGACCAACGGCATCCGCAGGTCATAGACGCCGCCGCGCCGCGCGATGTCGTAGGCCATGGAGAAGGCGTTGACGGTTCCGATGGCCAGCGCCACCGCGGCCACCACGCCGTACATGAGCCAGTCGCCACCGCTTATCCCGCGACCGTCGCCGGTCGTCCCGGACGCGCCCGGTTCATCCCCTCGAACCGCGCCCTGATCCCAAACCGGCTCGACGGCCGGGCTGCTGCGCGCATCTTTGACGTCGCGTTTGAGATCCATCGCCAACCTGAGAACCTGATCATGCGCCAGCAAATCATAGCACAATCGCAGCGGCTGACGGCCGCGGATGCGGACCGCCGCATCGATCTGGACTGGGTCCGGATCGGCGCCTTTGGCCTGTTGATCCTCTACCACGTCGGCATGCTGTACGTGTCCTGGGGCTTCCACATCAAAAGCGAGCACCGGATCACGGCGCTGGAGCCGTTGATGCTGATGCTCAATCCGTGGCGGCTGTCATTGCTGTTTCTGGTCGCCGGCTTCGCGACGCGCTTCATGCTGCGCAAATACGCCACGCCAGCGCTGCTGCGGTTCGCGGACGGTCCGGCTGCTGGTTCCGCTGGCCTTCGGCATGCTCGTGATCGTGCCGCCGCAGGCCTACCTGCAGATCGTCGAAAGCCTCGGTTACCCGGCGGGCTTCCTCGATTTCTACCGGAACCACTATTTCGCCTTCGCCGAGCAGTTCTGCCGCCCGGGACCCGTGCATCGTCCTGCCGACCTGGAACCACCTGTGGTTCGTCGCCTACCTGTGGGTTTACACCATGGCGCTTGGGCGGCGTGTTGCTGGTCGCTCCGCGCTTGCTCGAGCGGCTGGAACAGCCGCTCGGCAAGGTGCTGTCCGGAAGCCTTCTGCTGGTGCTGCCGTCGCTGGCCTCTCGGCCTCTACCGTCTGATCCTGCAGCCGATGTATCCGTCGACCCACGCGCTGTTCGGCGACTGGTACAACCACGCACTGTTCGGCACGATCTTCCTGATCGGCTTCCTGCTCGCCCGCGCTGAGGGCTTCTGGGTTGCAGTCGAACGGCAGCGCTGGCTGGCACTCTCGCTCGCAGCGGCGATCTTTCTCACCATCCTCGGCGTGCGCTGGTGGCGCCTGTCGGGCTATGCCGTGCCAGAACTGCTGCGGATCTATGCGGCGATGGCCTACGGCACCTTCCAGTGGCTGTGCATGGTGGCCGTGCTCGGTTTCGCCAAACGCTGGCTCAGTGCGGACTTTGCTGCGCGCCGATACCTTACCGACGCGATCTTCCCATATTACATCGTGCACCAGACCGCGATCATCATCATCGCCCACGCGCTCCACGGCTCCGGCCTGCCGGCCTGGTGTGAGGCAACCATCGTCATTGCCGGCACCGCTGCCGCCTGTGTCGTGACGTTCGAAGTGGTCCGGCGCGTTGCGATCCTGCGGCCGCTGTTTGGTTTGCAGATGAATCCGGTCGAACCGACGGAACGACAATGCACGAGCGCGTGCACGAACTGAGCGCCCCCTCTCCCCGTTGCGGAGAGGGCTGGCGGTGAGGGGCACTGGGCGCCGATAGTGAAGCAGAGCGCCGCGTTCTGTCAACGACCTCCGCGAGCCCCTCACCCTAACCCTCTCCGCCAACGGGGCGAGGGGATCCGCTGAGCCCGCTGAGATGGATGCGGTTCCGCAAGCTATGCGATCGTAAAGATGCTATGACCCCCTCATGTCTGACCGTGTCTATCTCGACTGGAATGCGACCGCGCCGCTGCGTCCTGAGGGGCGGGCGGCGATGGCGGCTGCCTTCGAAATCTCCGGCAATCCATCCTCCGTGCACACCGAAGGCCGTGCCGCGCGCCGGCTGGTCGAGGAGGCGCGGGCGCAGATCGCAGCTGCCGCCGGCGCAAAACTCGATCATGTGGTCTTCACCTCCGGCGGCACCGAGGCCAACGCGCAGGCGCTGACGCCGGGGTGGCGCGTTGCCGGCCGCGCCATCTCCCGCCTGATCGTCTCGGCGATCGAGCATCCGTCGGTGCTCTCCGGCGGGCGTTTCGCGCCGGCCGAGGTCGAGCACGCGCCCGTCACGCGCGACGGCATCGTCGATCTCGAGCGACTGCGAAGCCTGCTGACGCCCGGCGCAGCCGCACTCGTCTCCGTCATGCTGGCCAACAACGAGACCGGCGCGCTGCAGCCGGTCGCGGACGCGGCGAAGCTGGTCCACGCCGCGGGCGGCATTCTGCATGTCGACGCCGTGCAGGCGCTGGGACGCGTTCCGCTCGACGTCGTGGCCCTTGGCGCGGACCTCGTCACCCTGTCGGCGCACAAGATCGGCGGCCCGAAAGGCATCGGCGCGCTGGTGATCGCCAATCGCCGACCTGCAGGTGCCGGCCGCCCTGATCCGCGGCGGCGGCCAGGAGCGGAACCGCCGCGCGGGAACCGAGAATGTCGCCGGTATTGCCGGCTTCGGCATGGCCGCGGCCGCGGCACGCATCAAGATGGCCGCGGAGGCCGCGCACATGCTGCGCCTGCGCGACCGGTTCGAGGCGGGCCTCGCATCGATCGAGGGCGTGACGGTGTTCGCAAAGGCCGTGTCGCGGCTGCCGAATACCACTCTGTTCGCCAGCCAGGGAGTGCGCGCGGAAACCGCGGTCATCGCCCTCGATCTGGAGGGATTTGCCGTCTCCTCAGGCGCTGCCTGTTCGTCCGGCAAGGTCCAGCCGTCGCACGTTCTGGCCGCCATGGGCGTCGACAAGGACCTCGCCCAGGGCGCCATCCGGGTTTCCACCGGCTATGCGACCAAGGAAGGTGATATCGATCGCACTCTAGAGGCTTGGAGAAAGCTCTCAGGTGTATTACGTAAGCCCTGACGAAACAGTGGTTGAATGGTTCTAATCTACACGGGATGCTTGTGTAGACTGAAGCACTCAACTTGCGTAATCCACCGCGGTCCTTGAAACCGCGACCCGGAGTAGAGAATGCCTGCTGTCCAGGAGACAGTCGATCGGGTCCGCCGCATCGACGTCGATCAATATCGTTACGGCTTTGAGACGATCATCGAAACCGAGAAGGCGCCGAAAGGCCTCTCGGAGGATACCGTTCGTTTCATCTCGGCCAAGAAGAACGAGCCGGCATGGATGCTGGAGTGGCGGCTGGAGGCGTATCGCCGCTGGCTGACCATGACCGAGCCGACCTGGGCGCGCGTCAACTATCCGAAGATCGATTACCAGGACCTCTATTACTACGCGGCGCCAAAGCCGAAGAAGGAGCTGTCGTCGATCGACGAGATCGATCCGGAGATCCTGAAGACCTACGAGAAGCTCGGCATCCCGCTGCGCGAAGTCGAGATGCTGGAAGGCGTCGTTCGTCCCGCGGGCGAGCGGCGCGTCGCGGTCGATGCCGTGTTCGACTCGGTGTCGGTTGCCACCACCTTCAAGGAAGAGCTGAAGAAGGCCGGCGTGATCTTCATGCCGATCTCGGAAGCGATCCGCGAGCATCCCGAGCTGGTGCAGAAGTATCTCGGCACGGTCGTGCCGACCTCCGACAACTATTTCGCGACGCTGAATTCGGCGGTGTTCTCCGACGGCTCGTTCGTCTACGTGCCGGAGGGCGTGCACTGCCCGATGGAGCTGTCGACGTATTTCCGCATCAACGAGCGCAACACCGGCCAGTTCGAGCGCACGCTGATCATCGCCGACAAGCGCTCCTACGTCAGCTACCTCGAAGGCTGCACCGCGCCGCAGCGCGACGAGAACCAGCTGCATGCCGCGGTGGTCGAGCTGATCGCCCACGACGATGCCGAGATCAAATATTCGACGGTGCAGAACTGGTATCCGGGCGACGCGGACGGCAAGGGCGGCATCTTCAACTTCGTCACCAAGCGCGGCGACTGCCGCGGCAAGAACTCGAAGATCTCGTGGACGCAGGTCGAGACCGGCTCGGCGATCACCTGGAAGTATCCGAGCTGCATCCTGCGCGGCGACGATTCGCGCGGCGAGTTCTACTCGATCGCGATCTCGAACGGTCGTCAGCAGGTCGACAGCGGCACCAAGATGCTTCATCTCGGCAAGAACACCTCGAGCCGCATCATCTCCAAGGGCATCGCCGCGGGCCGGTCCGAGAACACCTATCGCGGCCTCGTCTCGGCGCACCGCAAGGCGACCGGCGCCCGCAACTTCACCGCCTGCGACTCGCTGTTGATCGGCGACAAGTGCGGCGCGCACACCGTGCCCTACATCGAGGCGAAGAATTCGTCGGCGATCTTCGAGCACGAGGCGACCACCTCGAAGATTTCCGAAGACATGCTGTTCTACTGCGTCCAGCGCGGACTTTCCCAGGAAGAGGCGGTGGCGCTGGTCGTCAACGGCTTCGTCAAGGACGTGCTGCAGCAGCTGCCGATGGAGTTCGCTGTCGAGGCGCAGAAGCTGATCTCGATCAGCCTCGAAGGCAGCGTCGGATAATCACCGACAGCCTCATCCTGAGGAGGCCGGCGTAAGCCGGGCGTCTCGAAGGATGAGTTGATAGTCACGCGGCCTCGCCCTTCGAGACGCGCCTTCGGCGCTCCTCAGGGTGAGGATCGAAGAAGACGGAACGAATGAAATGCCATTGCTTGAAGTGAAAAACCTCCACGTCCGCGTCGAGGACGACGGCAACGAGATCCTGCATGGACTGTCGCTGACCATCAACAAGGGCGAAGTGCACGCGATCATGGGGCCGAACGGCTCCGGCAAGTCGACGCTGAGCCACGTGCTCGCGGGCAAGCCGGGCTATGAGGTCACGAGCGGCGAGGTGCTGTTCGAGGGCGAGGACATCTTCGAGCTGGCGCCGAACGAGCGCGCCGCCAAGGGCCTCTTTCTGGCGTTCCAGTATCCGGTGGAAATCCCCGGCGTCGCCACCATGAACTTCCTGCGCACGGCGCTGAATGCGCAGCGCAAGGCGCGCGGCGAGGAGGAGTTCTCCACGCCCGACTTCCTGAAGAAGGTGCGCAAGGTCGCCGACAGCCTCAACATCCCGCAGGACATGCTGCGCCGTGGCGTCAATGTCGGCTTCTCCGGCGGCGAGAAGAAGCGCAACGAGGTGCTGCAGATGGCGCTGTTCGAGCCGAAACTCTGCATCCTCGACGAGATGGATTCCGGCCTCGACATCGACGCGCTGCGGATCGCCGCCGACGGCGTCAACGCGCTGCGCTCGAACGACCGGGCGATGATCGTCATCACCCACTATCAGCGGCTGTTGAACTACATCGTGCCGGACCACGTGCACGTGATGTCGAAGGGCCGCGTGGTGAAGAGCGGCGGCAAGGAGCTGGCGCTGGAACTGGAAGCGAGCGGCTACGCCCAGTTCGAAGAGAAGGCGGCCTAAGCGATGAACGTCGTCGTCAAGACAGGCGGTCTGGAAAGCGCGTTGGCGGAGCAATTCGCCACCGCGCTGCCGCGCCTGCCGGGCGGCAAGGCGGTCGCCGCCATGCGCACGCGCGCGCTCGATACGTTCGCGCGCGACGGGCTGCCGCATCGCCGGATCGAGGAGTGGAAGTACACGGATCTGCGCGCGCTGATGCGCGAGGTGCTGCCGCCGGCAGCCGCGCCCGACAAGGCCGCGCTGGACCGCGCCAAGAAGGCGCTGAAGGCGCGCCGCGCCGACGGCACCCGCCGGCTGGTGCTGGTCGATGGCGCCTTCGTGCCGGCGCTGTCGGACGTCGGCCGCCCTCGAGGGCGGGCTGACCATCCGCTCGCTCGCCAGCGTGCTGGCCGACGAAACCGTGCATGACCTGCTGCTGAGCGACGACGCCGGCGCGGGCGCGATGTTCGCGCTGAACTCGGCGCTGATGGCCGACGGTGTCGTCATCGACATCGCCAAGGACGCTTCGCCCGCAAAGCCGCTGCATATCGTCCATATCGCCAGCGGCCAGCCTGCGGCCGCCTACACCCGCTCGCTGCTGCGCGTCGGCGCCAATGTCAGCGCGACGCTGGTCGAGAGCTTCTTCTGCGCGGATGGCGCGCAGGCCTACCAGGTCAACGACGCGACCATGATCGCGGTCGGCGACGGCGCGCAGCTCGATCATGTGCGGCTGATGGAGGATGGCCGCGAGGCCTTCAACATCTCCACCCTGAAGACCGTGCTCGGCCGCAACGCGACCTACAAGATCTTCAACCTCACCAGCGGCGCCGCGGTCAGCCGCTATCAGGGCCTGCTGCGTTTCGACGGCGAAGGCTCGCGCGTCGAAACCTACGGCGTCAACCTGTTGAACGAGACCCAGCACGGCGACACCACGCTGGTGGTCGATCACGCGGTGCCGCATTGCGCCAGCCGCGAGGTGTTCCGCGCGGTGATCGACGATCGCGGCGCGCTCGGTGTTCCAGGGCAAGATCATCGTCCGCCCCGATGCGCAGAAGACCGACGGCAAGATGGAGACGCGGGCGCTGCTGCTCTCCGACGACGCCGAGATCGACAACAAGCCGGAGCTCGAGATTTTCGCCGACGACGTGACCTGCGGTCACGGCGCGACCGCCGGCGCGCTGGACGAGACGCTGCTGTTCTACCTGCGGGCCCGCGGCCTGCCGGAGAAGGAAGCGCAGGCGCTTCTGATCCAGGCGTTCGTCGGCGAGGCGATCGAGGCGATTGCGGACGACCGGCTGCGCGAGGCTGCAACCAGCGCGGCGGTGCGATGGCTGGAGGCGAGGACGTGCATGACCCATCCGGCGGTGAAGAACGGAGCCTACGACGTCGCCAGAGTGCGCGAGGATTTCCCCGCGCTGGCGCTGCAGGTCTACGGCAAGCCGCTGGTCTATCTCGACAACGCCGCCTCCGCGCAGAAGCCGACTTTCGTGCTCGACCGCATGCAGAAGGCGTTCACGTGCGAATATGCCAACGTGCATCGCGGGCTGCATTATCTCGCCAACGCCGCGACCGAAGCCTACGAAGGCGCGCGCGAAAAGGTCGCGAAATTCCTCAACGCGGAGCGGCACGAGGAGATCTCCTTCACCCGCAACGCCACCGAGGCGATCAACCTGGTCGCGTCGTCGTTTGCCGCGCCGATGATCAAGGAAGGCGACGAGATCGTCCTGTCGATCATGGAGCACCATTCCAACATCGTGCCGTGGCATTTCCTGCGCGAACGGCAGGGCGCGGTGCTGAAGTGGGCGCCGGTCGACGACGAGGGCAACTTCCTGCTCGACGAGTTCGAGAAGCTGCTTGACGCCGCGCACAAAGATGGTCGCGATCACCCACATGTCGAACGCGCTCGGCACCATCGTTCCGGTCAAGGAGGTCGTGAAGCTCGCGCACGCGCGCGGCATTCCGGTGCTGGTCGACGGCAGCCAGGCGGCCGTGCATCTGCAGGTCGACGTCCGCGACATCGACTGCGATTTCTACGTCTTCACCGGCCACAAGCTGTACGGGCCGACCGGCATCGGCGCGCTGTACGGCAAGCACGCGCTGCTCAGCGCCATGCGGCCCTACATGGGCGGCGGCGAGATGATCCGCGAAGTTTCGCGCGACGTCGTCACCTATGGCGACCCGCCGCACAAGTTCGAGGCCGGCACCCCGCCGATCGTCGAGGCCATCGGCCTTGGCGCTGCCATCGACTACGTCAATTCCATCGGCAAGGAGCGGATCGCCGCGCACGAGCACGAGCTCGTCACCTACGCCCAGGACCGGCTGCGCGAGATCAACTCGCTGCGCATCCTCGGCACCGCGCGGAACAAGGGCGCCATCGTCTCGTTCGACATGAAGGGCGCGCACGCCGCACGATATCGCCACGGTGATCGACCGGTCCGGCATTGCGGTGCGCGCTGGAACCCATTGCGTGATGCCGCTTTTGGAGCGGTTTGGCGTCACCGCCACGTGCCGGGCGTCGTTTGGCATGTATAATACCAAGGCCGAGGTGGACAGCCTCGCCCAGGCGTTGATCAAGGCTCGGGATTTGTTCGTATGACCCAGGATGGCCCCACCACCACGACGGAAGCGCCCGCCACGGCTGACGTGGACGGGATCCGCGCCAATGTCGCAACGATCTCGGCGCTGCCGCCGGAGGAAACCGAGCGGCTGACCCACGACATCGTCGCTGCGCTGAAGACCGTGTTCGATCCGGAAATCCCGGCCGACATCTACGAGCTCGGGCTGATCTACAAGGTCGACATCAAGGACGACCGCGGCGTCGCCGTCGAGATGACGCTGACCACGCCGAACTGTCCGGCGGCCGAAGAGCTGCCGACCATGGTCGAGAACGCCGTCGCCAGCATCCCCGGCGTCGGCAAGGTCGACATCAGCATCGTCTGGGAGCCGGCCTGGACGCCGGACCGGATGTCCGACGAAGCAAGGCTTGTCCTGAACATGTGGTGATCGCGCATGCCGCAGCTGGATCGGGTAGTCGAAACCGCAATCTACGTCGACGACCTCACCCGGGCGGCAGCGTTCTACGAGCAGGTGATGGAACTGCCGGTCATGGTCTCCGACGACCGGTTCCGCGCCTACGACATCGGCGGCGAGAGCGTCTTCCTGGTCTTCAAGCGCGGCGCCACCCTCGACACGGTCCACCTGCCGGGCGGCACCATCCCGCCCCACGACGGCCACGGGCCGCTGCACCTGGCGTTCGGCGTCACCGCCGATGAACTCCCGCACTGGGAAGGCCGACTAACCCGCAAAGGCATCGCCATCGAGGCCCGCACCGAATGGCCCCGCGGCGGCCACAGCATCTATTTTCGCGACCCCGACAACCATCTGCTGGAGCTGGTCACCCGGGGAACGTGGAAGATCTACTGAGTTTCCCGTCATTGCAGGGCTGAGCGTTGCACATCCGGCGTAGCCCGTAGGGCGAGCCTGGACTCGGCGATCCGCTCTAGGACGCGGCACTGCGCCCCTTGAGGAAATCCA
This sequence comes from uncultured Alphaproteobacteria bacterium, assembly GCA_963843435.1. GTDB lineage: Bacteria > Pseudomonadota > Alphaproteobacteria > Rhizobiales > Xanthobacteraceae > P52-10. The sequence continues at coordinate 39,783 of CAWJKJ010000021.1, read as the reverse complement.
CCAAATCAGGGCTTCACTTGCGAGATTTCGTTGTTATTTTAAGCGTATAACCAGTCTTGCCGGGCCTTGAACCCGGTTGAGGAAAACGACAATGGCGACTGTGCGACCAAGGCCCCAGGTGATGCGTCTGACCGACGCCGCGGCGGACCGTATCCGTCACTTGACCGAGCGTGCCGAGAAGCCGATCGCGGGTCTGCGCGTCGGCGTCAAGAACGGCGGCTGCGCCGGCATGTCGTACACGGTCGAATACGCCGACGAGATCAAGAAGAGCGACGAGATCGTCGAGGACAAGGGCGTGAAGGTGCTGGTCGATCCGAAGGCCGTGCTGTTCCTGCTCGGCACCGAGATGGACTTCAAGATCGACAAGATGGCGGCGACCTTCGTCTTCAAAAATCCAAACCAGACCGGCGCCTGCGGCTGCGGCGAGTCGTCGCGATCACGCCCGCGAAGCTTCCTGCCTGAATGGATTGAGCTGGAAGCGCACCAAATTCGCGTCGTCCCCGCGAAGGCGGGGATCCAGTATCCCGAGCGTCAGTGATTATTCGCGAAGGCTGCGGCGTACTGGATCCCGCATGCGCGGGCATGACGGCGAGTTCGATCTAGCCTCATCACGCCCTAGGAGCCCTCCCATGGATCAGGACGCGATCGCCGAACTGTTCTCGGCGTACGGTCCGATCCAGCTCAAGCGCATGTTCTCCGGCTTCGGCCTCTATTCCGAAGGCGTCTGCTTCTGCATGGTGCTGCGCGGCGGCGAGTTCTACTTCAAGGCCGACGAGACCAACATCCCCCGCTTCGAAGCCGAAGGCTGCAAGCCCTTCAGCTACAGCCAGCGCCGCAGCGGCAAGGTCGTCAGCGTCAACTCCTTCTGGAAACTCCCCGAGCGCCTCTACGACGACCCCGACGAACTCGCCGACTGGACGCGGCAGGCCGTGGTCGTGGCGCATCGCGCGCAGCTGAAGAAGGCGCGGCGAGGGAAGGGGGCTGCGAAGAAGAAGCCGGTGAAGGCGGCGGTGAAAAAGAAACCCGCGAAGACGGCGAAGCCCCGGCGCAAGGCTGCGAAAGCAACAGGAAGGGCCGCGAAGAGGACGCGCGCGTCGCGCCGCGCGTAGAAGACGCGGCTACGCGTAAGCTCGCCCAATGGCCGACTGATTCGGAAAGTTTTAATCAATTCGGTCGCATTCTCCGCCTGGGGCTGACCCCGGAGTAGATCAATGCGTACCGCTGACTTTGCCGCCCGCACATACCTCGCGCTCATCGCCGTCGGCTTTGCCGTGCTTTGCTCGAGCCTGCTCTCGCTGCTGGTTCGCTGAACGAGTGCCATCGGCCAAGACGTCCGAGCTCATCGAGCGGCGCGTGGTACCTGGTGAAACCGCTCGAAGATCGGCTCATGAAGGCTTTTCGAGAGCGATAGAGATAAAGCTCGAGCTTGGAATCCGTCTGTCCAATCAAATGGTTGCTGCGGTTTTCGACAGGTTTTGAACAGGTTTGCTTAATTTCGCCCTTTCAGAAATTGATTTTCCCACATCGTAGGAATATTCTTCACCCGTCCCGCCCCGGTGAGAGGGTGAGTCTAGATCGCCACGGCTTGTGGGGCGGGATGCGATGGTTGCTTGCGCTGGTGAGGCCTGGACCGAGGGCGGGTGTGTTTCGATCCCGTGGCGGATGAGGCCGGCGAACCCGGTGCAGGCGATCGGGTCCAAGTGCATCCCCACGCGGACGGCTCCGCGTGGTTGCTTCGTCAACAAGGTGCCGGCGCTACGAGCCCACCAGAGGCGTGATGCAGCAAGCCCGAATAAACTCATCGCGTGCGGAACGCAGGCGTGGAGCTGCGTTCGACAGGAGCTCGTGTGCGTTCTTTCTACCCCCTTTGCACACGGGGCCGCGGGTGCGGTGAAACGCCCAAGCGTTCCGCACGCCCTCTCGGGGGCTAGGGAAGGCAACAGAAGACCGGCAGCCCCAGGCCGGACAAGGAACGGGGGCGATGACGCATGTCTGCGGTTGCAGAAGCGTCGGGCTGTTTGACAATTGAATAATGCAAAGCACCCCCGCGACGTCATTGCGAGGAGCGAAGCGACGAAGCAATCCAGCTGCGCGCGCAAGCGCGCAAACAAGAAGCGCGGCAATAGCGGCAGACTCAACCGCTTTTAATGGCGCGCTGACGCGCGCGCTGGATTGCTTCGCTTCGCTCGCAATGACGTTGTGGGCGCCGCCGTGCAGAGTGCGAAGGCGAAAGCCTTCCTACGCCACCTGGATCTGCGTCTCCGCCGAATACTCCGGATCGGCCTCGCAGATCACGCGGTTGCGGCCGCTGCGCTTGGCGGCGTAGAGGCAGGCGTCGGCGCGCTCGATCAAGGTGTCGGCGTCGTCGGACGGCACCAGCATCGACACGCCGGCGGAGATCGTCACCCGGCCGAGGATCTCGCCGGTGGACTTCTTCTTCAGTTCCTTCGACATCACCGCGCGGCGGATGTGGTCGGCGACGGTGAGCGCCTGGCGCAGCACCGTGTTCGGCAGCACCACGGCGAACTCCTCGCCGCCATAGCGCGCCGTGATGTCCTGGCCCTTGATGTTCTGCTTCAGCGACATCGCCACCAGCCGCAGCACCTGGTCGCCGGTGAGATGGCCGTAATTGTCGTTGAACGACTTGAAGTAGTCGATGTCGAACATGATCAGCGACAGCGGCTCGCCGCGCTCGCGCGCATTGCGCACCGCTTCCATGAGCGCGCGGTCGAAGTATTTGCGGTTGCCGAGCGAGGTCAGGGGATCGGTCAGGCTCTCGGCGCGGATCGCCTCGAGGCTCGTCTGCAGGTTGTTGATCTCGACCCGGGAGGCTGCCAGCCGCGCTTCGAGCGAGCGGTTGTGCTCCTCCATCTCGCGCGTCGACTTGATCAGGCTGTCGGCGACCGCGCGCACCGAGGCGCTGTCGTTGGCAACGGCGAGCTTCTCCGTGGCGCCGGCAAGGTTCTTTCCGTAGCTCGCGGTCGAGCCCACCGCCTCGTTGATCAGCGTCATCACGTCGTCGATTTCGCTGATGACGCGCGAGCCGACCTTGTCGATGCGGTCGCTGGCGCGAAGCTGGGAGAGATAGGTGTCGTAGATCTGTTCGAGATCGGTTTCGGACAGCCTGCCGGCGCGGCTCAGCGTCTCGTTGATGATCTTGTTCAGCGCCGGATTGTAGCCGGTGGCGTAGACGTACCAGATCTCGTAATTGCGCGGCACTGCGGTTTGCCGCAGCGATTTGATCTGCCCCAGCGCGACCTCGGCAAACGCCATGGTCCGTTCGTGTTCGTTGAGCAGCCCGATCACAATTCTATCTTCCCCGCACCCGGACTACGCTGCCCGAGCCGCCGCCTAAAATCAGAACTGAAAGCTAGAGGCGACGTTAAGGGACGAGAGTGAATCAGGCGTTAAACGGGGAACCGAAGCCCCCACGTCCGAAGGACTGCAGTCGTAAGCCGGAAGGACCGCATTCGGCGTTCAGGCCTTAGGCGCGGGCCCGAACCGGGCGCAGCAGGAAGGCGGGAAGGTGGGAGTGGTCCGCAGGCTCGGACCGGTCCTCGCGCGGGGGCGAACGGGACGGGTTCTTTGCCGATGACGCCATTGCCGCGGAGGCCGTCACCGAGGGCGACTTCGCCGGTGGAGATTTGGCTGGGTGAGACTTGGCTGGGTGAGACCTGGCCGGCGAGGATTTGGCCGGGGAAGCCTGTGCGGGGGAAGCCTGTGACGGCGAGGAGTGCTTTGCGGGCGCGTCGCTGTTTCGGGGCTTTGACGATCCGCGGCGTCCGCCACGTCGCTCGCGGCTGGGCCGCTCGTCCTGCATGTCGTCGGGCGCGCGTGCGGCCCTCGTATGCTCCTTGGAGCGCGGGATATCCTGGCCGGTGAGCTTTTCGATCGCGGTCAGGGACTTTTCGTCCGCCGGGGACACCAGCGAAATGGCGGTGCCGGAGCGTCCGGCACGGCCGGTGCGGCCGACGCGATGGACGTAGTCGTCGGGGTGATGCGGCACGTCGAAATTGAAGACGTGGCTGACGTCGGGAATATCGAGACCGCGGGCGGCGACATCGGAAGCAACAAGAAGCGGCATCTCGCCTTTCCTGAACTGCTCCAGCGCCGCGGTACGGGCCGACTGGTCCAGGTCGCCGTGCAGCGCCACCGCGCCGAAGCCGTGTTTGACCAGCGATTTGTGAAGGACCGCAACCTCGCGCTTGCGATTGCAGAAGATGATGGCGTTCTTGAAATCCGGCGCGGAGCGGATCAGCTGGCGCAGCAGGTCCCGCTTCTCGTGGCTTTCGCGTCCTGCGCTGACGGCCAGCTGGATCACGGTTGCCGCGGTGGTCGCGGGCCTGGAGACTTCGACCCGCTGCGGATTGTGCAGGAAGGCTTCGGTGATGCGGCGGATTTCGGTCGGCATGGTCGCCGTGAAGAACAGGGTCTGGCGCGTGAACGGCACCAGCTTGCAGATGCGCTCGATGTCCGGGATGAAGCCCATGTCGAGCATCCGGTCGGCCTCGTCGATGACGAGCAATTCGACGCCGGTAAGCAAAAGGCCGCCGCGTTCGGTGTGATCCAGCAGGCGGCCCGGGGTGGCGATCAGGACATCGACGCCGCGCGTCAGCTTGGTGTCCTGGTCGCCGAACGAGACGCCGCCGATCAGCAGCGCCACGTTGAGTTTCTGGCCGGCGCCGTATTTGTCGAAGTTTTCCTTCACCTGCGCTGCGAGCTCGCGCGTCGGTTCGAGGATCAGCGTGCGCGGCATCCGCGCCCGGGCCCGGCCCTTTTCGAGCAGGGTCAGCATGGGCAGCACGAATGCCGCCGTCTTGCCGGTGCCGGTCTGGGCTATTCCCAACACGTCGCGTCGTGCGAGCACGTGGGGGATCGCCTGTTCCTGGATGGGGGTGGGGATCGTGTAGCCGGAAGCGGCAACGGCCGCGAGGACCTTGTCGGACAGGCCTAGATTGGAAAAGGACATCAAACCTCTAGTCGGAACCGCCGTTCGGATTCTTAAAATCCATGTCTGTCAGGCTGAACCCCGGAACGGCACGCTTCTTCGGGCACGGGGAGCAAAAATAATGCCGACAGGCGGCTCACGCGATTCGATCTTGAAATCCGGCCGCGTTCGTGCCCGGAACATAGGGTCGAATTGGCCAAAGTCAATCGAATAGGCCTGCGCGACCTGTAAAAGCTTAATGTTTACGCGGGGAAACCGGCCTTTTTCGTGCCAGAAACCAGTCGCGGAACGCTCCCGCCGGCATCGGCCGGCCGGAGAAATAGCCCTGCGAGACGTTGCAGCCGAGCTGTTTGAGCATCTGGAATTGCTTGTCGGTTTCCACCCCTTCGGCCACCACCGTCATGCCGAGGCTGCGGCCGATGCCGATCACGGCCGTGACGATGGCGCTGGTGCCGGCGTCGTGTTCGATGCGGTTGATGAAGCTGCGGTCGATCTTCAGCTCGGACAGCGGCCGCGTCGCCAGCGCGCTGAGGCTGGAATAGCCCTTGCCGAAATCGTCCATGGACAGGCCGACGCCGAGCGCATGCACGGACTTCAACGTCTCGCTGGTGGTCGGGCCGTCGTCCATCATGACGCTTTCGGTGATCTCCAGCGTCAGCATCTGCGGGCTGAGCCGATGCTTGCGCAGCACGCCGGCGATCGTCTGCGCCAGCGACGCGTTGCGGAAATGGAGTGCCGAGAGATTGACCGAGATCGTCGGTACGTTCAGCCCTGCCGCGCGCCATTCCGACAGCTGCCGGCACGCCTCGTCGAGCGACCACATGCCGAGCGTCTCGATCAGTCCGGTCTCCTCGGCGACCGGGATGAAGCTGTCGGGCGGAATGTTGCCGAGCGCCGGATGCGACCAGCGGGTGAGAGCCTCCACGCCGCAGACGACGCCGTCACCGATCCGCACCTGCGGCTGATAGTGGAGATCGAGCTCGCCGCGCGCGAGCGCGTCCTTGAGTTCGGTGCCGAGCAGCATGCGCTCCTCGGCGCGCGCATTCATCTCGGGCCGGAAGACCTTGCAGATGCCGCGTCCTGATCGCTTGGCGCCATAGAGCGCAACGTCGGCATTCATCAACAGCTCGTCGATGTCGGCGCTGTCGTCAGGATAGATGCTGATGCCGATGCTGACCGAAAGCGGGAGCGAGAGGCCGTCGACCATGACAGGCTGGCAGAGCGATTCCTGCAGCGCGTCGGCTGCGGTTACGGCCTGATCGACGTTGCAGCCCGGCAGCGCCATCACGAACTCGTCGCCGCCCATCCGCCCGACGATGCCCGTTTCGCCGGCGTGAGCGGCAAGCCGCCGCGCCACCTCGACCAGCAGCAGGTCACCGCTTGAGTGGCCGAGCGTATCGTTGACGTATTTGAAATGATCGATGTCGATGCACAACAGCGCAACCCGCTGCGGGTTGGCGCTGGAGGCCGCAAGCACGCCGGCGATCTCGCTCTGCAGCCGGCCGCGGTTGGGCAGGCCGGTCAGGTGGTCGAAATAGGCAAGGTGATTGATGTTCGCTTCGCTCTCGTGCCGCTCGATCGCGAGCGTGCACAGGTGCACGCAGGTCGTGACGATCTTGCGATGCAGATCAGTTGGGCCGCGCCCACCGCGGAAATAGAAGGCGAAGGTGCCGGCGACGCGGCCGTTCTTCAGCTTGATCGGGATCGACCAGCACGCGCGAAGTCCCGGCGGCAGCGGCAGATCGCGGTAGGGCTCCCACAGCGGGTCGGTGTTGATGTCTGCGACGAAAACCGGCTCACCGCGCCAGGCTGCCGTGCCGCAGCAGCCGACGGTCGGGCCGATCTTCAACCCCTCGATCGCCTGGGAATAGATCGGCGGGAGGCTCGGTGCGCCGAGCGGATGCAGGTAGCCGGCCTCGTCGACGCGCAGGATCGAGCAGATCACGTCCGGCGTGAGGCTCTCGGCGCGGCGGCAGATCAGCTCGGCCAGCTCATTCAGCGTCGCGCCGCCGGCAATGACCTCCAGCGCGTCGCGCTGCAGGGCGAGCAAGCGGCCGTCGGTGACGTCCTGCAGCAGCACCGCAGTCGCCAGCACCTCGCCGGTCGCATCGAACACCCGGCGGAACAAGCCGGAGAGCCACATCGGCTCGCCGGCCTTGGTCCTGGCGAAGAATTCTTCCTGGAAACGCTCCTGCGTCAGGCCTGCGCCGAAGGTGCGGAGCGCGCGCAGATCGTCGTCGGTCAGCAATTTGCCGAGTGGCTGGCCAGCGGCCTCGGTGCGATCGAAGCCGAGCATCTTGGTGAAGCCGGCATTGCTGTAGACGATCCGGTCCTGCTTGCCGAGCACGGTGAGGCAAAGGTCCGCTTCGTCGGCCAACCGCGACAGCAGCGACGCACCATCCCGCGCCGGTGCGCTGGCGGATGATGTCTCGTCACTCGTTGTCTTCGGTGCCCGTACGGCCATGATTGCTCCGCTCGTTGTCGAAGCGACCAAGATATCAGCCACCGGCCGTTGCGGCCGCGAATGCCTGCAATCACGGTTACTGGTGGGTTTAGGCAGGGGGAGGGACAAACCTGCACATGGAACCGGCTCGCCCGGGCCAGGCCAAACGCCTGTCGATGACGGCAAAATCGGCCGTGAACCGCGTTCCGGGGTCACGCGACTATGACATAATAGCCGGCGTTGCAGCCGGGCTCTGGCAGGGGATGGCAATGAGCGGAACCTTGATGCGGGCGGTCTTCGCCGCCGTTTTTGCTGTGGCGATACAGCTGGCGCTGGCAGGCTCGGCCACTGCCGCCAAGCGCGTCGCGCTGGTGATCGGCAACGACCAGTATTCGAACATTCCCCAGCTGCGGAAGGCGGTCAACGACGCCCGCACCATGAACGACACGTTGCGGAAGCTCGGCTTCACCGTGCTCGTCGCCGAGAACCAGAACCGCAAGGGCCTGAGCGAGACGATGCTCGCCTTCGACCGCATGATCGAAAAGGGCGACACGGCGTTCTTCTTCTTCGCCGGCCACGGCTTCGAGATCGGCGGCGAAAACTACCTGCTGCCGACCGATGTCCCCTCGGCGACCGTCGGCCAGGAGGAACTGATCCGCGACGGCGCGATCGCCGCCGAACGCATCATCACCCGCATCCAGAACCGCGGCGCCGCCACCGCGATCTTCGTGTTCGATGCCTGCCGCAACAATCCGTTCGAACGTGCCGGCACCCGCGCGCTGTCGGGCAGTGGCGGCCTTGCGGCGATGACGCCGCCGGAGGGCGTGTTCGTCATCTACTCGGCCGGCGCCAAGCAGACCGCGCTCGATCGCCTGTCGAACGAAGACAATAATCCGAACTCGGTGTTCACCCGCAATTTTTCCAAGACTCTGGGCGAGCCGGGTCTCAATCTCGTGCAGATCGCCAAGCGCACGCAGTCGGAAGTGCGCGACCTCGCGCAAGGCATCCGCCACGTGCAGACGCCGGCCTATTATGACCAGATCGTCGGCGACGTGGTACTCGTGCCGGCCGACCCGAACCGCAAGATCGACGTGGTGGCCACGCCGACGCAGCAGGTCGCGGCCTTGCCGCCGGTGATGACGTCGCCAAAACTGGTCGATCCGCCGGAGAGCGGCAACGCACCGATCGCGAGCTTCTCGCGCCACAATGGCGGCTGGACCGTGGTGTTCTCGTTCGCCGATCCGACGCTCGGCATTTCCTGGCGGCTCGGCGAGGCCGGCGACTTCAAGGAAACCGGCTTCATCGATGCGCTCGACCCGCGCACCCGCAAGCGCATTCCGAACTCGTCGGTCCAGCTCGACCCGGATACGCCTGCCCAGACCATCTATGTCCGCTATGTCGATAGCAACGGCGATCTGAAAGGGCCGTATCCCGATCCGCTTCGATCCCGAAGCAGCGCTCCTGCGCGACCAGCGGAAGAACCCTCGACATGACGGCCTCGAGCTGGATGTCGTTCCGCGAGTTCAACGGGCTGATGATCTACTACACTCACCTCGTCTCGTATCGCTGCGCCATCCGTCAGGTGCGCATCGGCATCGACTCTACCGTGCCCGACAAGGTGGTCCAGCTGCCGCCCTGCGACATGAAGGAGCCGCACTCGATCCCGCACAACGTGTCGCCGTATCTGCGCCTGCCGCCGAACACGAAGTCCGTCTCGGTCGAGCTGACCTTCAAGGACGGAAGCCTGTCGGAGCTGCGCAACTACCGGCGCTGATGACGCCCGAACTGCAAAGCGCGATCGATAACGCCAGGCGCGTGTTTGCGCGCTATTCGCTGAACGGACGCATCATCGTCTGCAACTGTCCGGTGTGCGTTGCGCCGGAAATCGAACGGCAGCTGATCCGCACGCCGCTGCATGCGATCTCGCGTGACCTGCTGACCGAATACACCCACTCGGCCCATGGCTGGGACGGCAAGATCGCGGACGACTTCCGCTATCTCCTGCCGCGCTACTTCGAGCTGATCGCCGCGGGCGAGATACCTTGCAACAACGGTCTCGAGACGTGCTTCGGCCGGATGCTTCACGCCGAGTACGGGAAGGAGTGGCCGCAGGAGGAAGCCGATGCGATCGACGCCTTCTTCGTCGCGCTGTTTCGTGCCGAGCTCGGTAAGCCGCTTGGTCCGGCGGACTTCAGCATGTTCGATGCGGGCGAGGGGGCAGAGACCGTTCTCTGTTGCATGGCGCATGCCGGCGGAGACGTCCGGCGGCTTCTCGACGTTTGGGAAAAGACCGCCGGCCGCGAGGCGGACGTGCGGATCGCGCGCACGATCGTCGCGGCGGACTGGCGGACCCGGGATCTCAGCAACACCTGGTGGGGTGTCACGGACCGCAAGCCGATCAGGCAGGCCATGAACGCGACGATCGCCTGGTTGCTGCGCACGGAGACATGGGAGCGGCTCGAAGCGGCGGCCCTGAATGAAACCGACGCCATGACGGCGGAGTTGTTCTCGCAGGCCCAAGGCATGATCGCGCGATATTCGTGATGCGATAGAGGTGGTTCCGAGAAAGATCATCTCGCAGCTCTGCGGCTCGCGAAATTGCACAAGATCGTTCTCCGCGATTCAGCGCTGAGAGAATTTCCTTGCTCCGTTGTGCTTGTCGTTCAAGGCGCGAGCAGAACGTGTTCGCCTTCCTGAAACGAGCGAGAAAGTTTCGCTCGCGTCGACACAACTGCGAAGCATGCGCGTCGTTATTTTCTCCGATGCCTTGCGGCTGACGGCCGCGCTGATCCCATCATCATCACCAACGGCGCGTGCTTGCGCGCCCGAATGTGGAGATGAATGTGATCCGTCGTGAATTTCTGCGGCACCTGCTTGCGACCGCAGCTGTCGTCGTTCCCTCGTCGCGCCTGCTGGCGCAAGGTGTCCAGTCGCCGCCAAAGGAAGTCCGTATCGGCTATCAGAAGACCGGCGTGCTGGTGATCGCGCGGCAGCAGGCCGTGCTTGAAAAGCATTTCGCGGCCAAGGGCGTCGGCATCAAGTGGGTCGAGTTCACGTCGGGTCCGCCGCTGCTCGAGGCCATGAGCGTCGGCAGCATCGACTTCGGCGCCGTGGGCGACTCGCCGCCGATCTTCGCGCAGGCCGCGAACGCCAACATCGTCTACGCGGCGGGCCAGCGGATCAGCAACGGGCAGGGGATTCTGGTTCCGCAGAATTCCGCGATCCGCACGATTGCCGACCTCAAGGGCAAGCGCGTCGGCTTCACCAAGGGATCGAGCGCGCACAACATCGTCGTGCAGACGCTGGAGAAGGCGGGGCTGACCTACAGCGATATCACGCCGATCTACCTGACGCCGCCGGACGCCGGCCCGGCCTTTGCCAACGGCAGCATCGACGCCTGGGCGGTCTGGGACCCTTACTTCGCCATCGGCGAGAAGAAGCAGAACGGGCGCATCCTCATCAATGCGCTTGAAGTGACGAAATCGAACTCGTTCTTCATCGCCAACCGCGATTTTGCGCGCAATCAATCGGCGACGCTCGCGGACGTGATCGTGAAGATCGGCGAGGCGGCGGTCTGGGCGGAAGCCAATCGCGGCAGCGTCGCGAAGTCGCTCGCCGAGGTGACCGGCGTGCCGCTCGACATCCAGACGCTGGCCGCGGAGCGGGCAAGCTTCCTGGTCGGCGCCATCACCGACGACATCATCGAGACGCAGCAGGGCGTCGCCGATCGCTTCTACAAGCTCGGGCTCATTCCAAGGCCGATCGTCGTGCGCGACATCGTCTGGAAGCCGGCACAGAGCTGATCTCACCGAACATCGCAGGAAGGGGTACGCGCATGACTGCGCATCGGATTGCTACACTCTCGGAGATCGCCGCGTCGCCGCTTGCGAGCTTCGTCGGCCTTCTGTCGATCAGCCTCGTCGCGGCTTTCGCGATGATCGCCGGCGTCAACGGCGCGCTGGCCCAGGACAAGGTCGTGCGCATCGGCTTCCAGAAATACGGCAAGCTGGTGCTGCTGAAGAGCAAGGGCACGCTCGACGAGCAGCTGAAGCCGCTCGGCTACAAGGTCGACCTGGACCGAGTTTCCGTCCGGCCCGCCGCTGCTGGAAGCCATCAACGTCGGCGCGATCGACTTCGGCAACACCGGCGAGGCGCCGCCGATCTTCGCGCAGGCCGCCGGCGCGCCGCTGGTCTACGTCGCCTACGAGCCGCCCGCGCCGAAGGGCGAGGCGATCCTGGTGCCGAAGGACAGCAAGCTCAACACGGTCGCCGACCTCAAGGGCAAGAAGGTCGCGCTGAACAAGGGCTCCAACGTTCACTACCTGCTGGTCAAGGCGCTGGAGAAGGCCGGGGTCAAGTACTCCGAGATCGAGCCGGTGTTCCTCGCGCCGGCCGACGCCCGCGCGGCCTTCGAGCGCGGTGCGGTCGATGCCTGGGTGATCTGGGATCCGTTCCAGGCGGCGCCGAAGTGGCGACGCGAGGCGCGCACGCTCGCCGACGGCACCGGACGTGGTCGCCAACCATCAGTTCTATCTCGCATCGCGCAAGTTCGCCGACAACGACGCGAAGGCCGATCGACGTCGTGCTGAAGGAGCTTGCCGAAGTCGACGCCTGGGCCAAGGGCGACATCAAGGCGGTGGCCGAGCAGCTCAGTCCGTCGGTCGGCCTCCCGGTGCCGGTCCTCGAGCTCGCGCTGAAGCGGCAGAGCTACGGCATCAGGCCGATCAACGAGGCCGTGATCGCCGAGCAGCAGCGGATCGCCGACACCTTCTTCGAGCTCCGGCTGCTGCCGAAGAAGATCAACATTTCCGATGCAACCCGAAAGCCCGGCTCATGAGCATCGCGCCGGCGCTTCCCGCCAACATCCTCTGGTTCCTGCCGACCCATGGCGACGGACGCTATCTCGGCACGACCAAGGGCGGGCGCCAGTCGATCTCGCTTACCTGCGCCAGATCGCGCAGGCCGCCGATCGAACTCGGCTACTTCGGCGTGCTGCTGCCGACGGGGCGCAGTTGCGAGGACTCCTGGATAGTCGCCTCGGCGCTCGCGCCGCTGACGCGGCGGCTGCGCTATCTCGTGGCGGTGCGGCCCGGGCCTGCAGTCGCCGAGCGTCGCGGCGCGGATGACCGCGACGCTGGACCGGATCTCGGAGGGTCGGCTGCTGGTCAATGTCGTCACCGGCGGTGACCCGGTCGAGAACAAGGGCGACGGCATCTTCCTGTCGCACGACGAGCGCTACGCAGGTGACGCGCGAGTTCCTCGACGTCTACCGCGCGCTGCTGAGGGGCGAGACGGTCAACACCAACGGCAAGCACATCACCATCGAGGACGGCAGGCTGCTGTTCCCGCCGCATCAACCCGGCGGCCCGCCGCTCTATTTCGGCGGCTCGTCGGATGCCGGCATCGACGTCGCGGTCGACACGGTCGACAAGTACCTGACCTGGGGCGAGCCGCCGGCGCAGGTCGCCGAGAAGATCGAGCGGGTGTCGGCCGTTGCAGCCCAGCGTGGCCGAAAGGTCTCGTTCGGCATCCGCCTGCACGTGATCGTGCGCGAGACCAACGAGGAAGCCTGGAAGGCTGCCGACGACCTGATCTCGCATGTCACCGACGAAACCGTCGCCTCGGCGCAGCAGATCTTCGCGCGGATGGACTCGGTCGGCCAGCAGCGCATGGCGAAGCTGCACGGCGGCCGCCGCGACAAGCTCGAGATCAGCCCAAACCTCTGGGCGGGCGTCGGCCTGGTGCGCGGCGGGGCCGGGACCGCGCTGGTCGGCGATCCGCAAACGGTCGCGGCGCGGATCAAGGAGTACCAGGTCGCTCGGCATCGATACCTTCATCATGTCCGGCTATCCGCATCTGGAGGAAGCCTACCGCTTCGCCGAACTGGTGTTTCCGCATCTCGAGCGCCTCAGCCGCCGACAACGTTGCGCCGCTCCGCGTCAACACCGGCCCGTTCGGCGAGACCATCGCCAACGAATACCGTCCCCTCCACAAGCAGGCATCGCAATCATGAGTCTCACCGAAGCCCTTCCGCGTGTCCGCAGCCATCCGTCTGCCGAAGCCGGACGCGTTCGTCGCCTGGATCCTGCCGCTGACGATCCTGATCGGCTGGCAGGCGGCGTCCGTCGCCGGGCTGATCCCGGCGCGCGTGCTGCCGGCGCCGAGCGACGTCGCGCTTGCGGGCTGGAAACTGCTGCTGACCGGCGAGTTGCCGCAGAACATCTGGGTCAGCTTCTGGCGGGCGATCACCGGCTTCGCCATCGGCGGCACGATCGGCTTCTCCCTCGGCCTCGCCAACGGCCTGTCGAAGCTCAGCGAACGCGTGACCGATACGACGCTGCAGATGGTCCGCAACGTGCCGCACCTGGCGATGATCCCGCTGGTCATCCTCTGGTTCGGCATCGACGAGGCGGCAAAGCTGTTCCTCGTCGCGCTCGGCGTGTTCTTCCCGATCTACCTGAACACGCTGCACGGCATCCGCACCGTCGATCCGCAATTGATCGAGATGGGCCGCAGCTACGGCATGAGCCGCAGCGAGCTGTTCCGCCGCGTGATCTTCCCGGGCGCGCTGCCGTCGATCTTCGTCGGCTTCCGCTTTGCGCTCGGCATCATGTGGCTGACGCTGATCGTCGCCGAGACGATCGCGGCCTCATCGGGCATCGGCTACATGGCGATGCAGGCGCGCGAGTTCATGCTGGTGGATGTCGTGATCCTGAGCATCCTGATCTACGCGCTGCTCGGCAAGCTCGCCGACAGCATCTCGCGGCTGCTCGAACGGCTGACGCTGTCCTGGCATCCGGCATTCCAGAAACATTGAGGAGGTGACGACATGGCAGCACGTTACGCTGCGGCGGCTGCGGCTGCTCTGGCCCAGCCGATCCCCGTATTCGAGTTGACGCGCGGCCCGGTCCCGCAAAACCACGGCCGCGCGATCCGGTCGAGCGGCGTCGCGCTCAACATTCGCGGTCTGCGCAAGGCGTTCGGCGACAATCAGGTCCTGCGTGGCGTCGATCTGCGCGTGCCTGCGGGCCAGTTCGTCGCCATCGTCGGCCGCAGCGGCTGCGGCAAGAGCACCTTGCTGCGGCTGATCGCCGGCCTCGACGCCTACGATGCCGGCAGCCTCGAGTTCGAGCAGGAGGCGGCGAACGACCGGCGAACGTGCGGGTGATGTTCCAGGAGCCGCGACTGCTGCCATGGGCGCGGGTGCTGTCGAATGTGGAGGTTGGCCTCGGCGCCGCACGCAAGGAAGCCGACGCGCAATGCCCGTGCGGAGCGGGCGCTGGCGGAGGTCGGGCTGACCGACAAGCTTTCGCAATGGCCCGCCGTCCTGTCCGGCGGGCAGAAGCAGCGCGTCGCGCTGGCGCGGGCGCTGGTCAGCGACCCGCAGGTGCTCGCCTTCGACGAGCCGATGGGCGCGCTGGATGCGCTGACGCGCATCACGATGCAGCAGCTGCTCGAGCGGGTCTGGCGCGATCAGGGCTTCACCGCGATCCTCGTCACCCACGACGTCGCCGAAGCGATCGCACTCGCCGATCGCGTGATCGTGCTGGAAGAGGGCCGCATCTCGCTCGACCTGCCGATCGATCTGCCGCGCCCGCGTCAACGCGGATCGGCCGAGATCGCCGCGCTGGAAGGCGAAATCCTGAAGAAGCTGCTGGCTTGATCGGAGTGCATATTGTGAAGAGAGTTCTCATTGCGGCGGCGCTGTTCGCGACGGCCATCGCGCAGGCGGCCGCGCAGCCGAGCCTTCGTGTCGGCGACCAGAAGGGAAACGCTCGCGCCGTCATGGAGGCGGCCGGCGTCCTGAACGACGTTCCTTACAAGATCGACTGGAAGGAATTCCCGGCGGCGGCGCCGCTGCTGGAAGCACTCAGCGCCGGGGCGATCGAAACAGGCCTCGTCGGCGATGCGCCGTTCACGTTTGCCGCGGCAGCGAAAGTGCCGGTCAAAGCCATCGCTGCCATTCGCCAGACGCGCGAAGGCCTGGCGATCCTTGTCCCGAAGAGTTCGGAGATAAAGAGCTTCGCGGACTTGAAGGGCAAGAAGATCGGTACCGGGCGTGGCTCGGTCGGTCATCAACTGCTGCTGGCGGCGCTCGAGAAGCACGGCTTGACGGCGAGCGACGTGCAACTGGTGTTCCTGCTGCCCTCGGACGCGAAAGTCGCCTACTCGAGCGGCTCGATCGATGCCTGGTCGACCTGGGAGCCTTACGTCAGTCAGGAGGAGGTGCTGTTCGGCGCGCGTCGTATCATCACCGGCCAGGGCCTCACGCCGGGCTTGAGCTTTCTTGTGTCGCGTCCGGAGCCGATCGCCGACAAGCGGCCGCAGCTCGAAGATTTCATCCGCCGCCTGACGCTGGCACGTGCATGGGCGCAGTCGCCGGCGAACCTCGCCAACTATGCGGACACCTGGGGAAGGCTGATGGGCATCCCCAAGGAGGTGCCGCTGCAGTGGTTCAGCCGCGCGAAGATCGGCATTGCTCCCATCGACGAAGGCGCCATTGCCGACGAGCAATCGACCATCGATCTTTACTTCCGCGCAGGGCTCATCAAGGACAAGCTCGATGCGAAGGCGATCGTCGACGCGTCATTCAATGGAGCGATCGAGAAAGCGCTGCGTGACGCAGCTCCGGCTGGTCAGTGAGGCTCTACGTCGGTAACACGCCGGCGCGTCGTCCGACGACCAGAGTCGTCAGCGATGCCGAGAAACACGGCGACGCCGAAGACCCAGCCGGACAGCGCGCCGGCCATGATGCCCGAGAGCAGCGTGCCGATCGTGCAGCCGAGGTCCGATCATGGCGCCCCAGCCAAGCAGCATGCCGCCGATCAGCCCGCGGACGGCCTGACCGGCGGTCGGCCGCGCGGGCTTGAACTGGCCGGCGGCCAGCGCTGCGGCGAAGGAGGCGACGACCAGTGCCGCGACGAATGCGCCGTTGTTGGTGAGCACGCATCGCGAATGATCGTGACGCAGCCGCGCAGCGTATCGAGGCCTTCGAGCCGCGTAGGCGAGATGCCAAGCGCCGGGCGGCCTGACGTGCCCGGCCGCCGATTTCGGCCGTGACGCCGAGCGGTGCGACGCGCAAATAAGCGACCATGCCGAGGACGCCGACGATCGCGCCGCCGATCCACGCCGGCCAGCGATGGACGAGTACGCCGTCGCCAGAGATCTGTCGTCAACCGGCGGCGGGACAGCGCGGCGCGTTGCGCGACAGAATCAGGGCGACGACGCAAGCGCGGTCAGGCTCGCAACCAGCGTGCCGGCGTAGCCGAGCCAGCGCGGCAGCCACACGATCGGCGCGTCGGCGATGCATGTCAGATACAGCGCATTCCAGCTGAGAAAGCCGAGCACGAAGCCGATCGCCGTGCCGATCAGCGCGAACGGTGCGGTCGGCGAGCCTTCGCCGAGGCGATAGAGATGCGCGCTGACGCAGGAGCCGGAGATCGCCATGCCGGCGCCGAAGGCGAGGCCGGCGATCGACAAGCGCCAGGCTCACAGGGCCGATGAACGCATCCGGCGGCAGCCGGCCGGTCGACGGATCCGGCAGCCAGGCGCCGAACACGATCGCGTAGCCGACGGCGCCCACGCCAAGCGCGACGAGGATGCCGATCAGGCCGCGTGGATCGCCGGTAGTCGAACCAGTCGCGAAAATTGCAGAAGAAGCAGAAGCGTGAGCGCTGCAGGACGATGCCGAAGGTCGCGCCGAACAGGATCGAGAGCGAAAGGCTCGCCTGGCCGTTGCACGTGCAGCGCGTAGGCGAGGCGCTGCGAGCGCCAGCAGCAATGCGGCGCGACGGAGCAGGCGGGCAGGCGACGGCGCAAACGCAAACGACGCCGGGTCCTCCGGCGCCGTTGCGGTGCGAAGGCGCATCGATCGCGATGCGCCGCTCGGCTTGCTCTTGCGATGTCAGCGCTTCACTTGCCACCCCAGACAGTCCCCGCCAGATTCACGACCGGCAGGCCGACCGTGTTGCCGTATTCGGTCCACGAGCCGTCGTAGTTGCGGACATCATAGCCGAGAATTTGCGAAAGCACGAACCAGGTGTGGCTCGAACGCTCGCCGATGCGGCAATAGACGATGATCGGCTTCGATCCGTCGATGCCGGCCGCCGCGTAGAGCTTCTTCAGCTCATCCGGCGACTTGATGGTGCCGTCTTCGTTGACCGCGCGGCCCCACGGCACGTTGATCGCGGTCGGAACGTGGCCTGCGCGCACCGCGAGCTCCTGCGAGCCCGGCAGGCGCGAACAGCTTGCCGGAGTATTCGTCCGGCGAACGGATATCGACGATGGTCGCGTTCGTCTTCTTCGATACCGCGTCGTTCACGTCGGCGAGCCGCGCCCGCAGCTTGGCGTTGGCCGCTGCGACCGACACCTTGCTCGGCGTAACCGACGCGACGCGGGTGTCGAGCGGGCGCTTGTCGGCCTCCCACTTCTTGCGGCCGCCGTCGAGCAGCTTGACGTTGTCGAAGCCGTAGCTCTTGAAGATCCAGGCGCCCCAGGCGGCGAACCAGTTGTTGTTGTCGCCGTAGAGAACGACGGTGGTGTCCTTGTCGATGCCGAGCTTGCGCACGAGATCCTGGAACTTCTCCTGCGTGGCGATGTCGCGCCGCACGGTATCCACGAGGTCGGTGTGCCAGACGATGTTCTGCGCGTTCGGAATGTGGCCGCGCTCGAACACGCCGGGCTCGACGCTGACTTCAGCGATCCGCACCTTCGGATCGTTCAGGTTCTTTTCGAGCCATTCGCCGGTGACGAGCGGGCCGGACGGCGCCTGTGCCTGGGCCGGGACGACAACGGCCACGGCGATCGCCGTCGCGGCGAGCAGTGCTTTGAATTCATAGGAAGCTCCTGATGCTCGGGCCGGGTTGCAAGCATGAACTGCTTCAAGCGCGAGCGCGTCGCCGGCAACCGGAGCGCGAGCACGCCACCTCAAGTACATCCAGTCAATGTGCGCGTTTTGACGCGGGAAACGAAATTCCGTGCACGTCAGCGAGCCGAGAATAACTCAAGCAACGCCCGTCTTCATACGCCAACAAATCTCCACGCCGTGGCAACCTGTCGCGGATTGCGGGTGCCTGGGTATTTGAGTGCGAGCCTCGTGGCAGGTGAATGGCAGGCCCGCGTGCCGGCGCATTACCGATCTATTGTATTATGATAATAATATCATAAATTCCAGTGAACGGGCGGTTTCCAAAAGCGCCGTCGGCACGGCACGACCAATGAAAGAGGACATCACATGAGCGCGAAATCAAAGTACGGCACCGCCCTTGTCACCGGTGCATCGGCAGGGATCGGCGCCACCTACGCGGATCGGCTGGCGAGGCGCGGGTATGACCTCATTCTGGTCGCCAGGGATCAGGCGCGCCTTGACGGGCTCGCGGCGCGCCTGCGCGTGGAAGCCGGGATCAATGTCGAGACGGTGAAAGCCGATCTGACGCTGCATGCCGACGTCTTGCGTATCGAAGAGCGCATTCGGCAGGACGAGAGCATCACGATGCTCGTCAACAATGCCGGCATCGGACCGGACGGTCCGCTGGTCAATGGCAATGCGGACTATCTCGACCGGATGATCCTGATCAATGTCGTGGCGGTCAATCGATTGGCTGTGGCAGCGGCGTCCGAATTCGCCAGGCGAGGCAACGGCACGATCGTCAACCTGGCCTCGGTGGTCGCTCTCATCCCCGAGATGTTCAACGGCACCTACAGCGCAACGAAGGCGTTCGTTCTCAATCTAACTCAAGGGTTGAACAGCGAGGTCTCCGGCAAGGGCGTTCGCCTGCAGGCGGTGTTGCCGGGCCTGACGCGAACGGAGATCTTCGAACGCGCAGGCCAGGACATCGGCAAGCTCGATCAGAGCCGGATCATGGAGGTGGGCGAGATGGTCGATGCCGCGCTGGCCGGCCTCGACCAGGGCGAACTGGTGACGATCCCGTCCTTGCCCGATCCCGCCGGCTGGAACGCCGTCATCGCCGCGCGCATGGCACTTGGCCCGAACCTCTCGAACAACCACGCGGCCGAGCGCTACGGAGTAGCGCGCGCCTAGCCCAGCGACGAAAAACCACCATCGACCGGGATCGCCGTTCCGGTGACGAAGTCGGACGCGGGGCTTGCGAGGAACACCGCGACCCCCGCCATGTCGTCGATCGTGCCCCAGCGCTTCGCGGGCGTGCGTCGCAGCACGTTGTCGTGCAGCTCCGGCAGTTGTTGGCGGGCACGGCGCGTCAGGTCGGTGTCGATCCAGCCGGGCAGCACGGCGTTGACCTGGATGTTGTCGGCGGCCCAGGCGGCCGCGATCGACTTCGTGAGCTGGACGATGCCGCCCTTGCTGGCGCCATAAGCCGGCGCAAAGCCGGTGCCGAAGATCGACAGCATCGAGCCGATGTTGATGACCTTGCCGCCGCCGGCCGTCTTCATCTCCGGGTAGACGGCCTGCGAGCACAGGAAGGCGCTGGTGAGATTGGTGTCGATCACCTTGTGCCAATCGTCCAGCGGCAGCTCGTGCACCGGCTTGCGGATGTTGGTGCCGGCGTTGTTGACCAGGATGTCGATGCGGCCGAACTCCTTGGCGACTGCCGCGACCAGCGCGCCGACCGCTGGCCGCATCGGTGACGTCGGTCGCAACGGCGTGCGCGTCGGGCGCCGCGCTGGCCGAGCTCGGCGACCGCGGCCTTCGACTTCTCCGCGTCCCGTGCCGCGACGACAACGCGCGCGCCGGCGTCGGCCAGGCCGCGTGCCATGCCGAGCCCGATGCCGCCGTTGCCGCCGGTGACGATCGCAACCTTGCCCTTGAGGTCGAAGCTGGTCATGGTCATGAGTCCTCCTTGAGATGCCGCGCTCGTTCTAGCGCAGGCGGTACCGTGCACTCAATTCTTCAAGTCGTCCGTGCTGGCCGAAACTGGCGCCCGATTTCGCCGTGTGCAAGAATGCGCAATTCCGCGACGTTGTTTGCAGGGAAACGATGGCCGTAAGCGCCCAGTCCGACCGGCAGAGCATCAAGATCGCGATCGGCATGGTCGTGCTGGCGGCTGTTCTCTTCGCGGTCATTCCGCGCAACGCCGACCTGCGGGCGTTCGATCCGCAACGGATGGCCGAACGCGAGACGAACATGTGGCGTCACTACTACGACAAGCAGTATCTCCGCCTGTTCTGGGATCTCTACAGATCATCGCGCGCCGAGTTCAGGTTTTCGCCGCTCGACAGTTTCCGGATCGCGCTCGCCGCGTCGCACGCGGCGCGGCTGTTCCAGCCGACCAACTCACGCGAG
This sequence comes from uncultured Alphaproteobacteria bacterium, assembly GCA_963843435.1. Lineage (GTDB taxonomy): Bacteria > Pseudomonadota > Alphaproteobacteria > Rhizobiales > Xanthobacteraceae > P52-10. Next base: position 19,131 of record CAWJKJ010000021.1, on the reverse strand, counting down.
GAGGCAAGCGTCGCATTGGCGCCGCTGGAGTCCGATTACGGCCTGCTGCGCAAGGGCGCCCGCGCCAATTTCGATCCGGAGAAGGCGGCGGAGCTCGAGCTCGACTGGTGGCAGGCGCGGCGAGAGAAGGCTGCCCCCGGCGACTATGGCAAGACCATCGCTGCCACGACGTCGATGATCTACGGGACGGAGAATCCATCGGTGACTGAATCTGGGTCTGCTGCGCGCCGAAGCGATGGCCTTCCGCGACGCCCGCAACGACAAGATGACGGACAACGACTGGCGCGCGATCTCAGACCAGCTCAAGGTGGCTTACGGCAAGCTCAAGGAAGGCATTGCCAGCCGATAGGGCTAGAGCCGCCGCGAGAACCAGATCGCGATCAGGCCCGCAACCAGCACGGCCGCGCCGTACCAGGCCCATGGCGCCGCTCGCACCATGAAGCTCTTCTCGGGATACGGGAAGTAGCCGGTGCCCTGGCCGATCCAGACGAGGCCGGTGAGGGCGGCGATGACGCCGATGACGAGCACTGCCTGACGCATCCGTCCTCCTCAAGCGGCCCGTGCGATGATCTCGATCGGCGCGATCAGGCCCTGCTGCAGCGCGCCCATCACGTTGCCGAGCCGCTGCGGCGTCGCGGGGCCCATCAGGAGATGCAGCCCGAGCGGCGGCGCGCCGTGCTTTGCCGCGTTCTCGCGCATCTCGCGGCCGAGGGTGAGTGCAAGCTCGCGCCGATTGTGCTCCTGGGTCACCTCGAAGCCGGAGGCAATCAGCAGCCCGTGATAGGTCTCCGGAGGCACGACGAAACTCGTCGCCGCCGTTTCCGCCCAGGGCATGGGATACGGCAGATCGGCCGCGGTCGTCCTCATGATGTCATACACCGCGAAGTGGCCGTCCTGGCGCAGCACGCGGCGCGCCTCCTTGAACAGCCGCGCCTTGTCCTCGATGTTCATCCCGACATGGATCATCGTCGCGACGTCAAAAGTGTTCTCGGCGAAGGGCAGGGCCAGCGCGCTGCCTTGGCGGAAGTGCACCTTGTCGGACAAGCCGCAGCGCCGGGTGAGGGCGGTTGCGGTCTTGACGTATTCCTCGGTGAGATCGATGCCGGTCACCCGGCAGTCGCCGACTTCCGCGAAATAGCGGGCGGGCCCGCCCAGACCTGAACCGATGTCGAGCAGCTCGACGCCCTGCGCGAGGCCGAGATTGCGCGCGAGCTCGACCGTCGCCTGCCGCCAGCCAAGATGGAATTCGTCGGCGCCGGAGAGATCGGCTGCGGCCAGCCGATCGATATTCTTGCCGCTCTTCGCCAGTGCCTCGAGGATTGCCTGCTCAAGCCCCGGCCGGGCGTAGTGCCTTGCGACGAGCTGTTCGGTCTGCATGCGTCGGCTCCTGTCGGCGAGTTGCAAAGGAGCGTGGGCCGCCTCGCTTCAGCAGAGGCGGTGGCAGAGTTTATACATCCAGCAGATCGTCATCGGCAAACTCCGCCTTGTCCTGGATGAAGGCGAAACGCGGCTCGGCCTTCACGCCCATCAGCCGCTCGACCGAATCCGCGGTGCCTTCGCGGTCGTCCGGCAGAAGCACGACGCGAAGCAGCGCGCGCTTCTTCGGATCCATGGTGGTTTCCTTGAGCTGCGCCGGCATCATCTCGCCGAGGCCTTTGAAGCGGCTGACCTCGACGTTGGCGTTGGCGCGGAACTCGCGTCCCAGGATTTCCGCCTTGTGCTTCTCGTCGCGCGCATAAAACGTCTTGCCGCCGTGGCTCAGTCGGAAGAGCGGCGGCACCGCCAGATAGAGGTGCTTCTCGTCGATCAGCCGCGGCATCTGCCGGTAGAAGAACGTGATCAGCAGCGAAGCGATGTGCGCGCCGTCGACGTCGGCGTCGGTCATGATGATGACGCGCGAGTAGCGCAGGTCTTCCTGGCGATAATGCGCGCCGGTGCCGCAGCCGAGCGCCTGCATCAGGTCGGCCAACTGCTGGTTCGCCGTCAGCTTGTCCTTGCCGGCCGAGGCCACGTTGAGGATTTTTCCACGCAGGGGGAGGATCGCCTGCGTCGCGCGGTCGCGCGCCTGTTTCGCGCTGCCGCCGGCGGAGTCGCCCTCGACGATGAAGATTTCGGAGCCTTCGTGCGCGCTGTTGGTGCAGTCGGCAAGCTTGCCTGGCAGGCGCAGCTTCTTCACCGCGCTCTTGCGCGAGATTTCCTTCTCCTGCCGCCGCCGCAGCCGATCCTCGGCCCGCTCGATGACGAATTCGAGCAGCTTGTTCGCCTGCACCGGATTGCCGGCGAGCCAGTGATCGAACGGGTCCTTGATGGCCTGCTCGACGATCTTCTGCGCTTCCGCGGTCGCGAGGCGGTCCTTGGTCTGGCCCTGGAATTCCGGCTCGCGCACGAACACCGAGAGCATCACGGCAGCGCCCACCATCACGTCTTCGGAGGTCACCGCGGCCGCACGCTTGCCTTGACCGGCGCGCTCGGCGTGATCCTTCAGGCCGCGCAACATCGCAGTGCGCATGCCGGATTCATGCGTGCCGCCGTCGGGCGTCGGGATGGTGTTGGTATAGGACGACAGGAAGCCGTCGGCGTCCGCCGTCCACGCCACCGCCCATTCGCAGGCGCCGTGCGTGCCGGTGCGGCCGGATTTGCCGGAGAAGATGTCGGGATGCACAAGCGTGTCGGCGTGGATCGCGGCCGCCAGATAGTCCTTCAGACCGCCGGGGAAGTGAAACTTGTCCTCCGCCGGCACGTCCTCGATGCCGCGTAACAGCTCCTTGTCGCAGCTCCAGCGGATTTCGACGCCGCCGAACAGATAGGCCTTCGAGCGTGTCATCTTGAACAGCCGCTGCGGCTTGAACGTCGCCTTGGCGCCGAAGATGTCGGTATCGGGCTTGAACCGCACGCGCGTGCCGCGCCGGTTGTGCACCTTGCCGAGGTCCTCGAGCTTGCCCTTGGGCAGGCCGCGCTCGAACGTCATCTTGTAGAGATTCTGGTTGCGCGCGACCTCGACCTCGAGCCGCGAGGAGAGGGCGTTGACCACCGAGATGCCGACACCGTGCAAACCGCCCGAGGTTTCGTAGGACTTTGAATTGAACTTGCCGCCCGAGTGCAGCGTGCACATGATGATCTCGAGCGCGGACTTTTTCGGGAATTTCGGATGCGGGTCGACGGGGATACCGCGGCCGTTGTCGCTGACGGTCACATACCCGTCGGCGCTCACCTCCACTTCGATGAAGGTTGCATGACCGGCAAGCGCCTCGTCCATCGAGTTGTCGATCACCTCCGCGAAAAGATGATGCAGCGCCTTTTCGTCGGTGCCGCCGATATACATGCCGGGCCGCAGCCGAACCGGCTCCAGGCCCTCCAGAACCCTGATGGACGAAGCGTCATAAACCGCTTCGCTGCCGGCTGACTTGGGCGCACCTCGCGACGACGCGGCTGTGGACCGCCCCTTCTGTGCAGGTGCAGCAAAAAGGTCATCGTCTTGTGTTTTCTTCACTGATTTCAACGCTTTGGGCATGTATCTTCGAGTTGTTTTGGCGCGGCTGAGCGCGCGAATCATTGATTCTGACTATGACATGGATGCGGATATATATGTGACCAAGGCCGGGCAGTTCCATCGTCCTGATCAGGATTTGCTCCCGCTTTGAGCAAGAAGTCCGCGACACCGGCGGACAAGGGAGCCGAATGGGTTTTGAAGACATCGTTCGTAGTGTGATCGACTTCGTGCGCGATCATCAGGCGTGGGCCGCGCCGGTCGTGTTCCTGCTGGCCTTTGGAGAATTGCTCGCTTTCCTCTCGCTGATGGTCCCAGGGTGGGCCGCGCTGGTCGGCATCGGCGCGCTCATGGGCGCAAGCGGCATCAATTTCTGGCCGGTGTGGGTCGCCGGCGCGATGGGCGCTGCGCTGGGCGACTGGATCTCTTACTGGATCGGCTACAAGTTCAAGGACGACGTGCAGCGGATGTGGCCGCTGTCGCGCTATCCGCATCTGCTGCCGAGCGCTGAGAACTTCGTCAGCACCTGGGGCGTACCAAGCATCTTCATCGGCCGCTTCTTCGGACCGCTGCGCGCCTTCGTGCCGCTTGCGGCCGGCATCTTCGAGATGCCGTATTGGCGATTTCAGTTCGCCAATTTCAGCTCGGCCTTCGTCTGGGCGGCCGTCGTGCTGGCACCCGGCACGTTTGGCGTGAAGATGATGATGTAGCCGCAGCTCTCGCGAATTGTTCGCAACAATGGCGGGTTCGCGATTACCGTCTGCGCTGATCGACCGCGCCTCGTCGCGGAATATGCCCTTACCGTTGGTGTTACCGTTGCAGGCCACGCCCATCGTCATCGCGCGGCCACGACACTCTGGCAGCCTCCAATAGCTGTCCATCACCGGAGAGACCCTCATGACCGATTTGACACGCCGTTCGGCACTGGTTGGTGCCGCCGCGATCGCTGCCACGCCGCTTCTGCCTGCAGGCCGCGCGGAGGCCGCAGCGCCCCCGGTCGCAAAGCAGGTGCCGGGCGTCTATCGCTACAAGGTCGGCGATATCGAGGTGACTGTCGTGACGGATGGCGGCCGGACCGTTCCGCTCGCCGACACGCTCGTGCGCAATGCCACCAAGGATCAGGTCAACGCCGCGCTGCAGGCATCCTTCTTCGAGAAGGACAAGTTCTCGTTCTTCTTCAACCCGGTTGTCATCAACACCGGTTCGAAGCTGGTCGCAATCGACTTCGGCAATGGCCTTGCCGCGTTCGAGCAGACCAAGGGCGCGGTCGGCCAGTATCAGGGCAACCTCGCCGCCGCCGGCATCGACGCGAAGAACATCGACGCCGTCGCGATCACGCACTTCCATGGCGACCACATCAACGGCCTGCTGACGGCAGACAACAAGCCTTCGTTCCCGAACGCGGAGATCTTCGTGCCGGCAGCGGAGTGGGCCTACTGGATGGACGACGGCAACATGAGCCGCGCGCCTGACGCCTTGAAGAACAACTTCAACAACGCTCGCCGCGTGTTCGGCGCGTTGCAGGGCAAGGTCACTCAGCTCGAGGCCGGCAAGGACATCGTGCCGGGCATCAAGACCATCGCGACGCCGGGCCACACGCCGGGCCATACCTCCCACATCGTATCGTCGGGTTCGCAGAGCGTGATGGTGCAGGGCGACGTGACGAACCTGCCGGCGCTCAACGTGCGCAATCCGGAGTGGCACTTCGCCGCCGATATGGATCACGCCACCGCCGTCGCCACCCGCCGCAAGATCTACGACCAGCTCGTCGCCGACCGCATGATCGTGCAGGGCTATCACTACACATTCCCGGCAGCGGCCTATATCGAGAAGGACGGGACGGGCTATCGCCCCAATCCGGTATCCTGGCAGCCGGTGCTGTAACACGTCATCGGCTCAATGCTCGCAAAGGCCGCCGCAAGGCGGCCTTTGTCGTTTGTTGTAGTGACTGCCAAACGAAACAGGAGCGGTGATGCCGACCGTCGAGATGCAGGTAGCGCGCCCGGAAGACAAGGATGCGCTGGCAAATCTGATGCAGCTCTACATGCATGATTTCTCCGAGCATTGGTCCGGAACAACCGATGGCGATCTCCTCGACGATGGACGATTTGCCCCATACCCGTACTTCGACGCCTACTGGCAGGAGCCGGGCCGCGTGCCTCTACTGCTCAGACGCGACGGCCGCCTGGCGGGCTTTGCTCTGATCAATGGTGTTTCGGCCGATAGCGCTCGACGCAGTATGGCCGAATTCTTCATTGTCCGGAAACATCGCAGAACCGGCTTTGGCACCGCCGCGGCCCACGCGATCTTCAGCCGCTATCCCGGCCGGTGGCAGACGGCGGTTGCCCGTCGCAATGTCGACGCCTTGAGGTTCTGGCAGAATGCGGTCGACCGCTATCCGGCGGTCGAGGAAGTTGAAACACTCGACCTCGACAGCGCGGAATGGAATGGTCCGGTCATCCGCTTTCGGATCAAGCCTGTTTCGTAATTTGCGCGCCAGTGTTGCGTGCCGCAAAACTTGACCGGCGAATGCGGAAACACTATACGCTGCGGCCCATGACGAAGCTGTTCGCCCGTACCCGCCGTATCCGTCGCCGCATCACCGCGGCATGGGCGTACGATCGCGCGTGAATTGATCGTCCCTCGTGCCGCCGGTAATCGTCCGCGGCACGTCATATTTCCCAAGACAGTAGCGGTTCGATGACAGGCGGCTCCTCAAACGCTTTAGGGGTTTGCAATGCATATTCCTCCACCATTTCGAACCAGCCGGTCCGACTGCCTCGCGCTTGCCGAGCAGCGCGGCTTCGGCCTGGTCGCCGTCCGGTGAGCCGAAGTCCACGCAGACGGGCACCGTGGGACGGTTCGGGACCCGCCTGATTCCCGTGCGGCGCCACACCGCCTGGGCGAACCGCATCACGCTGGCGGCGCAGGCCGTCCGCCCCCCGGTCCCGCTCGCGGGGGCGCTGACGGCGCGCTTGGTCTTCTACCGGACGCGTCCGAAATCCGCCCGGCGGGTGCGCTGGCCCACCACGCGGCCGGACCTCGGGAATCTCAGCAAGGGCTTGCTCGACGCGCTGGAGGGCATCGTGTACCACGACGACGCCCAGCTCGTGGAGCTGGCCGAGGCGAAGCGCTTCGCTGACGAGAGTCCGACGGGACAGCCGGGCGTGGCGATCTTCATCGCGCGCGCGCACCCGGACCCGATAAGCGCCGCCGTCCGGGCCTCCATGGGCGCCCGTCGGGAGGCGGCCCGCGCCCCCCTGACACCCGCGACGGACTGACCCGATGCCCCGGCCCATCCCGACACCCGCCGTGCGCGCTCGAAGCGTTCTAACGCTTCTAGACGGCCGTCCCGAGCGAGGCTAGGATGCGCTGCGGGACGTGTGACCGTCCCCTCACGCCCCGGCGCCGGGACCAGAAGTGGTGCTCGGCCCCATGCCGGCAACGGGGGTGGGCGCGCGAGCGCGCGGAGGCCCTCCGGACGTATCTCGCCGGCCTGGACGCGCTGCGCGCCTGGCTCGGGAGAGAGATTGCACGCTGGGAGGCCGCGGCGGCGGGCGACCGGGCGTCAGACGGCGCGAGACGCGGAGGTCCGACGACTCCTGGAGGCGGCGTTGGGACTGCTGCTGGAGGGGACTCGCGATGACCAAGAGTACGGCCGTGCTGGTCCTCACCGCTGGGCTCTGTCTCACCAGCGGGGCGCAGGAGCCTCCGTCTCCACGTCCGCATCCGCCTGTCTCTGGGGCGTCCCCGTGTGATCCCCCCGCGCCGTTCGACCGAGCCAGCCCCACCGGCCTTCCGTCCCCGTGGGTCCTGTCCGCGCGGCTTGATGGGCTCCAACTCACCTTCGCCGACGAAGTAAACAAGCCCCTGGAGGACCAGTCCTTCGACCGGCTGTGTGCGATGGAACGGGACACCATGGCCCTCGCCCGCGAGGTCGCGTTCGCGGTCAACACGGCCGATTCAATGACCCTCATGCGCTACATCGACGTGGCGAACGGGCTGCGGCCCGTGCGCGCCCGGATCACCGCGTATGTCTCGGAATTCAAGGAGCGGCAGGAGGTACATCTTCAACAGCAGCGGCGTTCGGAGGAAGCTCGCCGAGCCCGGGCGGCGGCCGAGCGAGCCTGGCAAGAGCGCCGCGTGATCGAGGAGCCGCGTGAGAAGGAACGGGCGCGTGAGGCCGCCGCCCGGGCTCGGCAGGTGAGAATCGCGGCGTTCGAGGCCAAAGGCTGGCCGGCTGATGTCGTCGCGATGATCCTGGATCGGGAGGTCCGAATCGGGATGACGGCCGATCAGGTGCGCGAAGCCTGGGGCTCCCCAGCGCAGATCAACACGACGACGACGCGCCAGGGGCAGTCCGAGCAGTGGGTCTATGGCGTCGGGCAGTACCTCTACTTCGACAACGGGGTGCTGACGGCGATCCAACAGTCGCGGGCGCCAAGTCCATGAGTTCCTCGGCGCGGACGTGGCGGCTGGCTGTCGGGAGCGGCGCTTGATCGATGTGAGTGGCGTCGGCGACTGTGAACGTCTCCGCGCGCGCTTGACCGCCCTCGCTCCAGGAAGCCCACGGCCCAAACAGCGTGAAACGCCGTTCCTGGCCGACGAATGCCGCTGGTTCCTTGCGGGTGAGGCGGCCGGGCTCTTTCGATTTCAGGAGTGCCCGATCGGCTGCCGGCGGCGCAAAGCGCAGAAGGTGGCGGGGCCGGATGAGTTCCTCAACCACTGCGGCCAGGCGCGGCATCTCTACTCGGCTCCCCACGGGCCAGGGCTCCGGTTGAACCGCGAATACATCCCGCACATCGCGGCGCACAGCCGGGCCGTGCTCGACCTCGGGTATCCCCGAGAGGGGGCGACGTTTTCCGAGTACCGCAGGTTCCAGCACGACACGCTCGCCAAGCGCCTCGGCACCACGTATGAGCTGGATAGCCTCTTTCGCACCGGGGACGGCACACCTCTCCTGCACCTAGAGGTCAAGGCCTGGCCCCACCAGGTAACCCGCATCGCGGGCGCGATCGACGCCACGCGAGAGCTTCAAGCCCTTCCCCTCGACATTGCCAAGGAAGTCGCCTACGTCCTGGATCTGACTCCGCGCTATCTGTGGCTCGCGGGCCCGGGCACGATTGACCCGGAAGCGCACGTCTGGCACGTGGCCATCGAAGGCCACAACGCCCGATTCACGCGCGTGCCGCAGCTTCCTCGGCCATGACCGCCCCTCATGCTCGCGGATGACGCGCAGGACCTCGTTGAAGAAGTCCTTCCCCCACCGAATGAGGATCGCCTCGAGGTGTTGGACGAGCGCGCGATCGAGGCGCCGCCGCTCCTCCATGATCGCGGCCATTAACTTGCGCGCCATCCGCAGAAGGACCTCGGTGTCCTCGCGCGTGAGCGGCGCCCGCGTGTCGTGGTACAGGGGGAGCACGAGCTTCCCCCATGGAGTGGGCCCGACCGCGACAGCCTTGACTTTCCAGGCGTCCTCATCCGAGTGCGCGAGCCTGGGGCGCTTGCGATCGGTCAGGAAGCGGACGTGTACCTGTCGCTCTCCGGCATCCAGGCATCGAAGAAATCGCGCCGGGAGATCGGTGGGCCTATTGCCCGAGAACGGACGGCAGTACGCAATGACCATCGCGCAGCTCAGCGCCTCCAGGAGCAAGCGGGGCTCGTCCGGTGCTCGCGCGTGCAGGGTCTCGCTGAGAATGTGCTGGGCCAGCTCCTCCGCATGGTGGAAGTCCTTGTAGGAGATCAGCAGGCGAGTGTGGAGCCGGCGCTGCGCATCGAGCTTCCCGTCCTAGAGGCGTCGGAGTCGTCATGGCGCACGGTACGTCCGGGCGGCCGACCCGCGCAAGAGCCTGTCTGGCGCTCCGGGCCGGTGGTCTGAATGGACCTGACAATGCTCACAGAGCATGCTCTGGAGATCAATAATGCGGCTTGCGATGAAGCTGAGGCGGCTCCGGGCCGAGAAGGGCTGGACCCAGCAGGCGCTCGCGGAGCGGGCGAGGGTCTCCCTCGGCTACGTCTCCCGGCTAGAGAGCGGCCACTACGACCCGAAGGTGAGCACGCTGAAGAAGCTCGCCAAGGCCCTCGGGGTGCCGGTGTCGGCGCTGGTGGAGTAGCTGGAGATGCGCCGGCTTCTGCATCGCCTTCGCCGTCGCTGGCTGACCATCCTCGGCGCCTGGCTGCTCGCTCTCGGTCTCGGGGCCGCCGTCTGGACGAATCACACCCACGCGCGCCTCATGGGAGACACAACCCTGGGTGTCGCGGTCCTGGCCCCCGAGAAGGGAAGCAGCGCATGGCGCGAGAAGGAGCGCCTTCGCACCCAGGCCGATTTCGGTTTCTGGCTCGGTATCGTCCTGGGCACAGCCGGCCTCGTGGTGCAAACGGTGGGGACGCTTCTGGATCGCTGAGACGCGAGACGCCCCCGCACGGCGCTGACACGCCGCCGGGGGCTTGGCCCATCACCCACAACCCTGAGAGGAGCGAGACGATGGACAGACCTAAGGCACCACAGGCGACCACGCCCGTTCTGATCGTGAGCCAGTCCCTCCTGGCCGAAACCCTGACGATCCTCCACTCCCGGCGGCCCGCGTCGGCCGAGCTCAGACGCATCTGCGGGCCTTGTGGGGCGCGCTGGGAAACCTCGTGGACGCCGCGCAGCACCTCGACGCCGGGGCGACCTCGCACGCCGGCTGCCTCGGCTGCCCCATCTGCGAGCTTCGCGCGACGCTCCAGGCGCTCGGACTCCGAACGCCGGCTTCGGCCGGGCAGGAGGGCTGAGCCATGGCGATGCCGACCCCCACGATGCGTACGTACACCATCGACGAGATCCGGCGCCGGCTCGGCGGGCTGGGTTGGGCCCTCAGAGGGATGTGCGCGGGCGGCGTGGTGCCCAAGTGACGAGGCCCTGGCCGACCTTGAGGCGGACGTTCTTGAGATCCTCCGGATGCTGCCAACGGCGGACGGACTTCGTGCCGGCTCGTCGGGGGAGGGCACCGCCATGAAGTACATCCTGGAGATCTACCAGCCGGGGAGCCTCGACACTGCGTGGGTGCACATCCGATCCGATCATCCCTTCATGACCATTAGTGCCGGGGAGCTGTTGAATCCCGGTCTCTGGGAGGGTTCGCAGTCGCCGATGCGGATTCTGCGGGTCCGAAACGTTGAGCACGCGGTGTGGGAGACGAGTAGAGAGCGAGGCCACCGGCAGAACGCGATCGGACACAAGATCATGGTCTACACGGAGGAGGTCAGCGGAGACGATCCGGCGATCCGCTGGGAGAGAGGAGCGTGACACATGGCCAAGGTCATTCGTCGAGTCTGGAAAAGCCGGGGGCCGCTCGGCACGCGCGTCAAGCACGTGGCGTTCGGCTACACGCTTCATGGTGAACGGCAAACAGGAGCGGAAGGTGTCGAGCGCCTGGGCCACCGAAACCGAGGCGCTGGAGGCGCTCGCGACGCGGCAGCGGGAGGTGGAGGCCGGTCAGTTGGACCGGCCCCGGCGGGACCACACGCTGGGCACCGTGGCCGCGCAGTACCTGGAGTACAAGAAACAGAAGCGGAGCCTGGAGGACGACAAGATCATCCTCGAACGGAAGATCCTCCCGGCCTTCGGGGCGGAGACGAAGCTGGCGGCCGTCACCGGGGCCGCGATCGCGCAGTACGAACGTCGCCGGCTCGGCGTGGTGAAACCCGGGACGGTGGCGAACGAACTGAGCGTGCTTCGTCATCTCCTCCGGCTCGCCGCGCGGTGGGGCTACCTGAAGGCGGCGCCCGCGATCGTCCTGCCGAAGCGCGCGGAGGGACGGCTTCGCTACCTCGACACCGACGAGATCCCCCGGCTCCTCGCCGCCTGCCGGGAGTCCCGGAACCCGCACCTGGCCACGATCGTCCTGGTGGCCCTGCACACGGGCATGCGGCAGGGCGAGGTCCTGGGGCTGACCTGGGAACGCGTCCACCTACCCGCGGCGCGGATCACGCTCGACCAGACGAAGAGCGGCCGGCCCCGCGGCCTCCCGATCAACCGGCCGCTCTACGAGGCCCTGGTCGCTTTGGAACCCGACCCGGCGCGCCGCACGGGCTTCCTGTTCAAGGCCGGCGCGGGGCGCTGGGGGAAGATCCGGACGGCCTACGAGCTGGCGCTCCAGCGGGCGGGGATCGCGGGCGCCACGTTCCACACCCTCCGGCATACCTTCGCGAGCCACGCCGTCATGCGGGGCGTCTCCCTGGCCGAGCTGCGGGAGCTTCTCGGGCACTCCACGATCGGGATGACGCTGAGATACTCCCACCTTTCGCCGACCGCCCTCCGGGCTGCCGTGGAGAAGCTGGAGGGGCTGACCGAGGCGCCGGCCGCAGGCGCGTCAGCACATGGATTAGCACAAAGTGCTCTGCGGGACCTTGGCGGGACCTTGACCCGCCTCGCAACGCCGCGTAAGTAAGACATCGGAGGGGTGGCCGAGCGGTTGAAGGCGCCGGTCTTGAAAACCGGAAGAGCGCAAGCTCTCGGGGGTTCGAATCCCTCCCCCTCCGCCACTTCGCACCGGGCGGTGACGCGCTGAGTTGACAAAGGGTTACCCGGCCCGGAAGATGGGACGCTGCGCGCGGAGAGGTGGCCGAGTCGGCCGAAGGCAACCGCCTGCTAAGCGGTTACCGGGTGTTGAGCCTGGTCCCGGGTTCGAATCCCGGCCTCTCCGCCATTCTTCCGGAGTGGCCTGGCGCGCCCATAGCTCAGTTGGATAGAGCGTCGGACTACGAATCCGAAGGTCGCAGGTTCGAATCCTGCTGGGCGCACCACCCGACGCTCGTAATCCCGCATAGTTAGACGCACCTACGCCTCGAGCGCCCGCCCCCCCTGGGGGCGACTGTGCCCGGGATTGTGCCCATTGACGCTCCGTGAGAGCGTCGCTGCGGCCTCGCGGAGTTCCCGGTCGCTCACGATCGCGTACCGCCGATAGACGTTCTCGGTCTTGTGGCCGGTGAGCTTCATGGCGACGCTCCGGGCGATGCCCGCGTGCTCGAATCGTCGGACCGCCGACCGGCGCAGGTCGTGGAAGATGCGTCCCGGGCACCCCGCCTTGTCACAGGCCGTCGCCCAGGCCTTGCGGAAGTCCCGGATGGGGCGGCCCTTGTGGTGAAAGACCAGCGGGATGATGCGCCCGGTTTTCCGTTGGAGCGCATCGGTCGCGGCGCGCTGGGCCTCAAGGAGCGCACGTAGGGTGTCGGTGAACGGGAACGTCCGTCCGTCGCCGTTCTTGGTGGAGCCGGGGTCAAGGCGCACCTCACCGTCCGCGAAGGAGACGCGAGCCCACGTGAGTCCGAGCACCTCGCCCTTGCGCCAGCCAGTCTCCAGGCCGAAGGTTGCGACGGGTTGGAGGTAGGCGGGCAGGTGCCGGCGCACGGCCTCGAGCTGGGCGGCCTCGAAGAAGCCCGCCCGCGGCGCGCTCTCTGCGAGCGTCTCAAACTCGATGCGGGCCTTGAAACCGGGGAAGTCCTTGCGGGCCAGGGTGTAGCTACGCCGCAGGAGGGCCAGGTCGCGGTTTAGGGTGGCATTCGAGAGTGGGGACCGCTCGTCCGTCACGCGCTGCTGGTGATCGACGTACACGTTCCAATCCGCCCCCGTGACGCGGACCGCGCGCTGGCGTCCGAACGTGGCCCGGAGCCGGAGGACGTTCGCAGCCGGCAAGTCTTGTCCGTCGATGCGATACCGCCGCTCGAGGTTGTCGAGGAGCTCGTCCACCCGGAGCCGTGACGCCTTCGGCGAGATCGGCTCGCCAGCAGCGCGCTGTCCCCGCCGCTCATCGAGCTTGGTCTCGGCGTCCTCACGGCGCGCGCTCTCCGCGCTCTCGCGGATCGGGCGGCCGTCTACGTAGTACTTGATCCAATAGACACCGCCGCGGAGGTAGATGCTGCCCCCTGTGCGCCGGCCCCGGCGCGGGAGCTTGATCTTCGGAACCGCTGCCGCGGCTGCTGGGAGTTCGAGGGCCTCGAGTCGCGGGTATACGCCCGTCATGGCCCACGACAGCGCCGCGAGCCGCACCATCGTTTGCCGGTACTCCCGAACGTGCTCTACCGTCGGCGTCATCGCCGCCCACCTTTCCGCGCCGCTCCCGGCGCCTTGCTGTGCTTCTCGAGGATCAGGTCCACGCCTTGGCGAATCAGCACGGCCGCGGGAATCCCCGTCTCCGCGTTGATTGCCCGTAGCGCGGCGAGCTGGTCGGCTCGCAGAAACACACTGACGCGCTCGCTATCCTCCCCGGGTCTGAGCTTCGCTGGTCCCATCGGGCCCTCCTCTCTGAGATGCACCATTATATGCCTAATGATGCTATCCGGCGCAAGGGGCTTTGGGGGCCCTTCCCCGCTGAGATCCAGGGGCCCCCTTTGTGAAAGGAGGGTCGGACGGACTACTTGGAAAAACACCCATAGCTAGGGGAGGGACGACGGGGGGCCAACGGGACCCCGTCCATCGGGGTCACTCCTCCTCCTTGCCGGTGGCGATGAGGGCCTCGAGGTCGCGGAGGTCGAGCAGGAACCGGCGGACCCGGGGGAGCTTCACTACCGGGAGGTCTCGGCGGTAGACCATCTCCCGGACCGTCCAGACGGAGACGCCGAGCATTGCGGCGGCGTCCTCGAGTCCCACCAACCGGCGCGGCGGACGGGGGCCGAGGGAAGGTCCAACGGATTGCCCATCCGATGCGCGGACCCGGGCTCCTTTCGGCACGGTCACTTGCGATGCGCCTGTGCCCGCCCTGTGCCCGTTCCCTGAGGCGTCTCGGTCCAGGGTCACGGCGCCAGCTCGCCTGGCAGATCCGCGCCAGTCGGAGGAAGCGGCCGACCGGACAAGAGTTCCACCGGCTTGGCATCCAGGATCGCGGGTCGCGGAATCACGTCCACGCCCGGTGACAGCGGGCCCACGTGGAGCGACTCGATGAATGCCAAGACCGTCGCCCCCGGGTTGTCCGCCGCGGGCGCCGCCAGCCGGCCCGCCTCGGCGGCGAGCTTGGCTCCGAAGGTGCTCTTGACCGCCGTGGCCGGGTCGGTGTGAACCCGCTCGAGGGCCTCGGTCGCGTGGCTCGCGGCGAGGACGGTCAGGAGCCGTGGCAACCCTATCTGAATCCGCTTTACCGCCTCCGGGTCGATGCCCGCGACGGTCTCCGCGAGCTTTTTCACCGTCAGCGGGTCGAGCCCGAAGCTGCGGGCAGTCTCCGCGATAGTCCGGCTCCCGGCGAGCTGGTCGGCCAGGGCCGCCGCCTTCACGCCGGGGGGGATGCGGAGACCCTTCTTCCGGCCGGACCAGACGACACGTCGGCGCGGCATCGCTAGGTTCCGCCACCAGTAGCCAGATCAATCAATCGGGAAAATTCGGGAAGAAACTGACCTAGACTCGTGATCGCCGAGGGTGCCAGGAGGCGTCCGATGGGGTGAGGAAGGGCAGAGAGCCGCCCTCGGCCGGCCGCGAGCGCCCAGAGACGGCCCCAGGTGCCCGGCGAGGGTCTGAGGGCGCGTCTTTCGAGGCGCCAAGGCACGCGGGGGCTACTCTGCGCCGGGGTTCGTCTCCGGCCAGCCGCCCTGCGCACGGGGCCCGCCGTCATCGCCAACTACCCGGATTCAGGACTGCGCCCGAGGGCTCCGACCCCGATTCGTCGGCGTGGGCCGGGCAGCCGGGCTCCTCACAGGAGTCGGTCCCCCCGCACGATGGGGAATAGCCCGCTGGCTCGAGGAGGGGTGGTGTTTCTGGCTCGCCGTACTCCGTGGGGAGGCGTGAACCAGCTAGCACGTGGGAACCAGAATCCGGCGCGCCTAGACTGGCGATCAGCCCGTCTGAGCGTTTCTGGTTTGCTGGTTCCTGTATAGAGGGGGAAACGAGAAAACCGGAATCGGGGGAAGCCGGCGGAAGGCTGTAGTGGTAGGGGTCGCCTCTTTTCCCCCCGCCCGTGCGGACCACCCGGGTCTCGGCCACGAGCTGCCGCAGCGCGGGGACCTTGACGGTCTTTGCTCCCGTAACGGCGGCGTGGATCGCCGGCTCTGGAACCGTGTCAGCCTGCCCCGAGAGGTACTCCACGATCGCGTCCGCGACCTTCGCCGTGTCGGCCTCGCGCCGGCTCGGTCCGGCCGATACCCAACGGGTCACGGGGTCGAGTGTGAGCGTGATCTCCTCCAGGTCGGCGCCATACCGCTGGATCGTGGAGAGGGTCCGGTACTGCTCGGACCGCCGCAGGAGGAGGGCCGTATCCACGGCGGCGAAGAATGCCGTCGAGCCGATGATGCCGTCCCCTCCCTCCCGGTCGGCCTTACCGAGATGGTGGACGGTGAGGACGTGGGACCCGGTCTCGCGGGCCAAGGTGACGAGAGGCTCGATGGCGGCCGTCACCACCGCGTAGTCGTTCGCGTCGCGGACGCGCACGAATCGGAGCAAGGGGTCCACGATGATGAGCACCGGCCGGTCGCGCTCGGCGGCCTCCCGGAGCTGGCGAAGCCCGTCCTCGGGGGAGGGGGCGACGAACAACCGCACGTCCTCGTCGTAGCCCCCATCGCCTGGAAGTGGCGGCGCACCTCCGCGCCTTCTCCTCGAGGGCGAGGTAGAACGCGGGTCCCTTGAGGGTCGGCCAGCCGAGCCAGGGCTCACCGCGAGCCACGGCGAGGCTCAGACATCGGGCGGCGGTGGTCTTGCCCGCCTTCGGCTTGCCGGCGAGCAGAGAGATCCCGCCCGTCGGGAGCCGTCCCTCGACCAGCCAGGCGGTCGTCTCCTCGGGTTCGTCGAGAAGGTCGCCGAGTCGCGTGAACCGCATGGGCGCCGGGCCGCGGTTCCCGGTGGGCGGTGTCATCGCGGCCGGGGTCCAGCGCGCGCCCCGGCAACCGCTCGGCGCAGTTCGTCGGCCGAGTGCCCAGCGTCCAGCCAGTCGCTCACGTCGTCGCCGTGCTTCTCCTGGACGGGGGGAGGCCGGGCAGCGTGACGAGCCGAACGGTCAGGCCGCTGGCGTCGCAGCTCCGCGCGACGGCCTCGGCGTGCGCCAGGCCGGGCCGGTCGTTGTCGGGGAGCACGACCACCTCGGTCGCCCGGCGGCGCGGAGCTGGTCGGTGTACTCCTGACGCCACTTCCCGGCGCCCATCGCGCCGGTCGTCGCGGGGAGCTCGAGGCTCCACAACCTGTCCGCGTCCTTCTCGCCTTCGACCACGAACACGCGCGCATGGTCGGCCAGCGTGGGGAGCCGGTAGAGCACTCGGGGCACCCCGTCGAGGTTCCACGTCCAGCCGCCACGGCCATCCGGTCGTCGTTGGCGAAACCG
The DNA here is from genome assembly GCA_963843435.1 of uncultured Alphaproteobacteria bacterium. GTDB lineage: Bacteria > Pseudomonadota > Alphaproteobacteria > Rhizobiales > Xanthobacteraceae > P52-10. The sequence goes on along the minus strand of CAWJKJ010000021.1, from coordinate 2,367 downwards.
CTTCGGCTCGTACCGCACCGCCTGATGAGCAGCTTGCCGGCCGTATCTACGTAGTCGTAGGTCGCCACCTCGATGGAGCCGTGGCCGTTGCTGCCGCTGGGGAGGCGGCGAGATCCCCTGTATCGAGGCCGAGCGCCGCGCGGATGGCCGTGTCCTCGCAGCCGACGTGGCATGGAGTAGGACGCTGGTCTCGCCGTCGCGGAGGCTGAGGGACGCCGCGCTGGTCATCGTTCGCGGGGCATCGGCCGTCATACCACTCCCCGCGTCGAGTCGTCCCACCGGGGAGCCGGGCTGCGAGGTCGGAGGCCGTCATTCAGGACTACCCTCGAGCGCGTCTCGAGTCGGGCCCTGGCGCCGCCGGATGGTCGTGGGCATCCCTTCTCTTCAAGAGCCCGCGCACGTCCCTCTCAAGGAGCGGACCCTGCCGCCAACCTTCACGGGGCGTACTGCCCGAGGCGTGAGCGGAAGCGTCGGAGTAGGGCACGGGTTGGGAGTAATGTGCAGCAGCGAAAGCCACCTCGTCGCAACCGTCAGGCATGGAGCAAGCATCGCCGCCTCCTAGTCTCTGTGGAGCCCTGCTGAGTACTCAACGTTACCCTGGCAGAGGCGGCCGAAAAATGCCGACGTATGCTGTCGAAAACTCCCGCGAGGTGATGAAGCAGAAGTGCTAACTACGGCAGGCGGAAATATCCGCGATGGTCCGCGAGAATTGCACGGTAGCTCGCCTCCAAGTGGTGACGAATGCGACGCAGTTCCGCAGCTGGTAGGCGCGAGTGCGCCACTTGCTGTCTGAGCGATTCCGCAGTGAAGCTCGGGCGCGCCCCCAAGGGGCCGCCCCAGAAGTCCTCAAGCAGGGTAGAGAACCACCGCCAGCCGCGATAGCGCGGCAAACGAGTGTGACGACGAGATCCCGACCGCGTGCGCACGTACTCGGTCAGCAGTCGGCCGAAGACCTGTGCCGAGGCCTCCGGCGTTGAGAGATCCAGACGGGGGCGCCCTGGCTTGCCCTCGAGGCGTTCCGTCACCGTGATGCCGAAGGGCAGCGCTGGATGGGTCACAGTTCGCCTCACGGTCCCCGTTGAGCGCTTGAGACGTTTCCGCAATCTTTGACGACGATCGGGCGACGGTCGACTCGGGCGCTTGCCGTCTCGAAGGCGGGAGGTGTCCCGGAAATATTCAGCAGGGTGCCAATAATGAAGTGTGTATCTACCCCGTAGGCGCGACACAAGTGACGGAGTTCGGCTGATTCCCGAATTCGCTTCCGCACTTCCTGCGCCACCCAGACCAGTCCATATGGCGGTTCAAGTTCCCACGAATAGGGGGCTAGACGCGTCTCCACATCCTCGAGCACCAAGTCCCAAAAACGGAGAGGGAACGTGGGGGAGAATGGCAGGATCGCCGAGAATGGATCGGCGAGTGCCTTGCCCGACAAGTCACTGTGCTCCGGCAGCGGTGGCCTTCGCCCGCGCCGATCGCGCCGCGCCGCGCATTCCAGCACGCAAAGCCCGTTGTCCTACCGATCGTCCGGTGCCTTGTCCCCCACCTTCCATCTGCCGACGTCGGCGCCGAAATGCCACGGCGTCGGGGTCGGAGGAGAGCTCGATGATGTCCTCGATCTTCTCCGCCACGAGGGCCCGCTGCGTCTCGACGTCCTCGAACGTCATGACTCCGCGCTCCGCAAGAAGCAACTGGAGCGCTCGATAGCTGACCCCCAGCTCATGACAGTCCCTCGCCAGCTCACGGACCAGGCCCTCGAGATACGCGACGCGTTCCTCGAGCGTAAGGTTGGGCATTGTGCTCGCCTCCCGTAGCGAGTCCCGAGGGAGCGACCCCGCCCAAGGCGTCGAGATGCGCCCGATGTCCCCGCGCTGGCCGGCGCGGGTGAGGGCGGGGCCGGTGGTGGTGTGGTTCGGGCGTCGGGTCTTACAGTTCGCCGGTGTCGGGCCTTTTCGTGTCATTGCGCCGTCCCGTAATCTCTGCGGCGCGCATGATGCTCTCTCCCACAAATAGCGCCCCGTAGAAGACGGCCACCGCCAAGGTCACGACGGCCCCGGCGAGAGCGCCACCGAAGATCCACGCGGCGAGAGTGCCCAGCAGCGCCAGCCAGGTCAGAGTGGGGCACCAATATCCCGTGGCTGAAGCTCATCCTGCACGCACCTCCGGTCGGCGGGTTGACGACGGCGCCCAGCCGGCAGCAGCATAACGTCGGAGCGCCGCCAACCAGCCATGTCTGTGCCCGCGATTGTGCCCACGGGAGCGCGAGTGGGCCTATGCTGGCCTATCAGGAGCCAAGGTTGCGAGGAGCCTCGACGCCCCCCGTTGCTCAATGGCGGCGTGCGGTTGCGTGCTCGCGGGCCCGCGACTACG
>CAWJKJ010000020.1:0-85199 GCA_963843435.1 uncultured Alphaproteobacteria bacterium | reverse complement strand
GCGACCTTGCCTTGCGCTGTCGTTCATTGCATCCTTTGCCTGCAGCAGCACACAAGGAACAGCGATGAACGTTGTCGAGAATCTGATCGCCGACTCCGCCCTGGACGAGGCCGTCAACGAGGCGCGTACGCAGTATGTCGCGCGCAATCCGCACAGCGCGAAGCAGTATGCGCAGGCTGCCGACGTCATGCCGGGCGGCAACACCCGCACGGTGCTGTTCTACGAGCCGTTTCCGCTGACGATCATGCGCGGCGAGGGGTGCGAGGTATTCGATGCCGACGGCCACCGCTATTTCGATTTCATGGGCGAGTACACCGCGGGCCTTTCCGGGCATTCCAACCCGGTGATCGCCGACGCCATCAAGCGCGCGGTCGACAACGGGCTCAGCCTGTCGGGCCACACCCGCCTCGAGGCGGAGTTCGCCGCCATCGTCGCCGATCGCTTTCCGGCGATGGAGCTGCTGCGCTTCACCAATTCGGGCACCGAGGCGACGCTGCTGGCGCTGACGCTGGCGCGCATCGCCACCGGCCGCAAGAAGGTCATGGCGTTCGACGGCGGCTATCACGGCTCCGTCTTCGTCTTCAAGGACGCGGTCAACCAGGTCAACGTGCCGTTCGACTGGGTGTTCGCGCCCTACAATGACGCAGCCGCCGCTGCGCAGCTGATCGCGCAGCATGCGGGCGATCTTGCCGCGGTCATCGTCGAGCCGATGCAGGGTTCTGGCGGCTGCATTCCGGCGGAGCCGGAGTTTCTCGCCACGCTGCGCAAGGAAACCGAAAAGGTCGGCGCGCTCCTGGTGTTCGACGAGGTGATGACCTCGCGGCTTGCGCCGGGTGGGCTGCAGACGCGCTACGGCATTCGCCCCGACCTGATGACGCTCGGCAAGTACGTTGCCGGCGGCATGTCGTTCGGCGCATTCGGCGGCCGCGCCGACCTGATGCAGCGGTTCGATCCGCGCAAGGCCGGCGCGCTGGGCCATGCCGGCACCTTCAATAACAATGTGCTGACCATGTCGGCCGGCATTGCCGCGATGACCAAGGTCGTGACGCAGGATGCGCTCGATGCCGTCAACGCGCGCGGCGATGCTCTGCGCGAACGCGCTGCAGGGCCTGTGCAGGCAGCACCGCGCGCCGTTGTGCGTCACCGGCATCGGTTCGCTGTTCACCATCCACGGGGTGGAGGGCCCGGTCCGCTCCAATGCCGACATCACCGGCCAGGACCAGCGCATCAAGGAACTGATGTTCTTCGACCTGCTGGAGCAGGGCATTTACCTTGCCCGGCGCGGCATGGCGGCGCTGTCGTTCGAGATCGGCGATGCCGCCTGCGAAGCTTTTGCTAACGCATTCGACCAATTTCTCAAGCGGCGGGCAGCGTTGTTTGCTACAGACGCCTCGAGTCTACGCCGCGCCCGCGGCTGATCGCGTCGACCAAGCACGCGCAAAAATTGCAGGAGAAGAACAATGCGCTCCAACCGCAAACCCATGTCCAATCTCAGCCGCCGCGCCGTGCTCGCCGGCGGCGCCGCAGCCCTCTCGCTGCCGTTCATCGGCCGCGCGTCCGCGCAGGCGCCATGGCCGAACAAGGTCGTCAAGTTCGTGGTGCCGTTCGCAGGGGGCGGCACCACCGACATCCTCGGCCGGCTGATGGCGCAGAAGCTGTCGGAGGAACTCGGCCAGCAGTTCATCATCGAAAACAAGGCCGGCGCCGGCGGCAACATCGGCGCCGACATGGTCGCGAAGTCGGATCCGGACGGCTACACCTTCGTCATCGGCACGCCGGGGCCGCACGTCATCAACCAGTACATCTACAAGAACCAGCCGTTCGACAGCGCGAAGGACCTTGCGCCCGTCATCGTGATCGCGCGGGTGCCGAACCTGATCTCGATCAATCCGGAGGTGAAGGCCAAGACGCTGGCCGAATTCATCGCACTCGCCAAGACCCAGCCGGGCAAGCTCTCCTACGCCTCGCCGGGCAATGGCAGCACCGGCCATGTCGCGACCGAGCTTCTGAAGTCGATGGCCGGCATCGACCTCGTGCATGTGCCGTATCGCGGCAGCGCGCTGGCGATCACCGACGTGATCGGCGGCCGCGTGGAGTTCTCGCTCGACAATCTGCCGGCGGTGCAGCCGCATGTCGAAGGCGGCAAGCTGCGCGCGCTGGCCGTCACCACCGCGAAGCGCTGGCCGCTGATGCCGGATGTTCCGACCGTCGCCGAAGCGGGCGTGCCGGGCTACGAGGCGTCGTCGTGGTTCACGATCGCCGCTCCTGCGAAGACGCCGCCCGAGATCATCGCCAAGATCAACAAGAGCGTGAACGCCTACATGGCCGACAAGGACATGATCGAGAAGCATGCGCAAGCTCGGCGCCGATCCGGTCGGCGGCTCGCCGGACGACATGGCGAAGATGATCGCCGAAGAGAACGTCAAGTGGAAGAAGGCGATCGAGTTTGCGGGATTGAAGCCGGAGTAACGGCGCAAAGCGCCGTCATTGCGAGGAGCGAAGCGACGAAGCAATCCAGATCAGCAGGTCGCCGCAGCGTGCGGCGCTGGATTGCTTCGCTTCGCTCGCAATGACGGCTACTTCGGAATCCTCGCCTTCAACTCCGGAATGAACGGCAGCATCCGCATGTCGAGGCAGGCGGGGCCGGGGGCGTCGATGTCGATGATCTCGGTGCAGATGGAATCGAACGCCGCGCGAAAATGGTTCTTCGCCTTCACGAACAGCAGCTGCTCGTTTTCGATGTCGATGCCGTGCAGGTGAAAGAACGCCGGATCGTTTGCGGGCGCCACGAACTCGGTGACGATGACGCTGATGTTGCCGCACTTCAGCAGCGCCGTGCGCCCGCAACGTAGCTCGATGCCCGTCTCCATCGGCCCGATGGTGCGGAACACGCCGTCGGTCAGCTTTGCCACGGTCGCCTCCACCTGCACCGGCGCGCCATACTCCTTCATCGCCTTGCCGCCGAGTGTGATCGTGCCGAGGCTTTTGCCGACGCCGGCGCGCCAGGCCTTGTCGACCACGTCCGCGTCGGTGAACGCCGCGAACACCACCGGACGGTTGGGGTTTGCCGCCACCAGCGCGCGGAACATCTCCGGCGTGTCGTTGATGCCGCCGGAGTAGGGGTTGTCGCCGGGATCGGTCACCGCCAGCAGGCCGGGCTTGTTGGACGACAGCGCGCGGGCGACGCCGGCCGCCGCCGTCGGCAGCGAGATCATGAAGTCCGGCTGCCTGCGCTTCAGTTCATCGCCGAGCGCCCGCGCGACCTGATCGGCCTTCGCCGCATCGCCATCGGTGACGACCAGCGCGCAGCCGCCGGTGCCGGGGGTGTTGGCGAACGGAAAGCCGCCGAACACGGACGCTTCCAGCACGCCCGCATCGTCACGAAGACCGGCCGCAAACTCCTGCAGGTCGCGCATCGGGCCGTCCTTGGTGCGCATGTTGAAGCTCGGCAGCAGCAGGCCCTCGTTCAGGATGCGGCAGACCGGCCTGACGTCGCCCGCGACTGTCCGCTCCAGCACGCTCAGCACCCGCCATGCGGTCTCGCGCATGTCGATGTGCGGGTAGGTCCGATAGACGCTCGCCGTGGTGAGATAGTCCGCCAGTTCGTTCGCGAGATTGCCGTGCAGGTCGAAGCTGGCGCCGATCGGCACGGTCGGCTGAATCTTGCGGATCGCGCGCAGCAGATTCGACCTCGGGATCCTCCCGCCGCGTGGTCACGCCCGCGCCGTGCAGCGACAGATAAATCGCGTCGAATTCCTTGCCCGTCAGGTCGGCGAGCGTCTCCTCGAGGAATGCCGTAAAAATCTCGTCGTCGATCTGGCCCGCAGGCGAGGCGGAGGCGCAGCGGAACACCTCGACATCCCAGTCCGGATGCTGGTCCTTGAACTCGATGACGGCGCGGAGCTCGCTTTCCCGTGCGGTCCTGTCCAGGGCGTCCTGGCCCCTCGCCACTCCCGCCGCTCGAAAGCGGGCGGTCGGCAAGTAACGGGCTGAAGGAATTGCCCTCGTACCAGAAGCGGGCGACGGCGAGGCGGCGGCGTTTTTCGACCATTGGCGGGTTTCTTAATTCCTCGTTTGAAGGCAGAATGCGTTTCTGCAGAATGGCTTACACCGCCGAAGCGACAATCAGAAAGAAGAAAGCGGACATGACGCGTATCCTCCCACGGCAGATCGGGCTTGATCTTCCGGTCGCCGTCGGCGGCAAGGGCATTGAACTGTTCGATGCCCAGGGCCGCTCCTACATCGACGCGTCGGGCGGAGCCGCCGTCTCGTGCCTCGGCCACGGCCATCCGGACGTGAACGCGGCGCTGCATGCGCAGATCGACGCGCTCGCCTACACCCACTCCAGCTTCTTCACCACCGACGTCGCCGAGCGGCTGGCCGACAAGCTGGTCGAGGACGCGCCGCAGGGCCTCTCGCACGTCTATTTCGTCAGCGGCGGCTCCGAGGCCATCGAAGCGTCGCTGAAGATGGCGCGGCAGTATTTCGTCGAGAAGGGCGAGCCGCAAGCGCACGAAGGTGATCGCCCGCCGCCAGAGCTATCACGGCAACACGCTGGGCGCGCTCGCGACCGGCGGCAACGAGATGCGCCGCACCCAGTTCCGGCCGCTGCTGATCGAGACCGCCCATGCCGATCCGTGCTTCGCCTATCGCTTCAAGGAGCCGGGCGAAAGCGATGAAGCCTATGCGGCGCGCGCTGCGCAGTCGCTCGAAGACAAGATCCTGGAACTCGGCCCCGACACCGTGATCGCGTTCGTCGCCGAGACCGTGGTCGGCGCGACCGTCCGGCGCGGTGCCGCCGGTCGCCGACTACTTCAAGCGCATCCGCGCGATCTGCGACCGCTACGGCGTGCTGCTGATCCTCGACGAGGTGATGAGCGGCATGGGCCGCACCGGCACGCTGCATGCCTGCGAGCAGGAAGGCATTGCGCCGGACCTGATGACGATCGCCAAGGGACTTGGCGGCGGCTACCAGCCGATCGGCGCGGTGCTGCTCGCGCAAAAGGTGTTCGACGCCTTCGCGCAGGGCTCCGGCGTCTTCCAGCACGGTCACACCTATTTGAATCATCCGGTGGCCTGCGCGGCGGCGCTCGCCGTACAAACCGTCATCAAGCGCGACGATCTTCTCGCCAATGTGCGGCGGCAGGGCGAGCATCTGGCCCGGCGCCTGCGCGAGCGCTTCGGCAATCACCCCTATGTGGGCGACATCCGCGGGCGCGGCCTGTTTCAGGCGCTGGAGTTCGTCACGGATCGCGGCACCAAGGCGCCGTTCGAGCCGAAGGCGAAGCTGCATGCGCGCGTCAAGAAAGAGGCGATGGCGCGCGGCCTGCTGGTCTATCCGTCCGGCGGCACCATCGACGGCGCGCGCGGCGATCACGCGCTGATCGCGCCGCCGTTCATCGTTCGCGAAAACCAGATCGACGACCATCGTCGAACGGCTCGGCGACGCGGTCGATGCTGCGGTCGGCAGGCCTCGATGAAATTCGTGCTGCTTGATTTGAAACTAGGCGAGGGGCAACCTCGTAGCTAGGTCGCATTTTGCAATGCACAACCATGACCGGCAGGCTTCTGCCGGTCGCATGTGAGGAGTGGAACATGACATCGAAGCTGTTGCTGAAATCCGCGCTGGTCGCGGCGGGCGCCGTGGTCGCCTTCGGCCTCGGCGCCGTCTTATGCGCAGGCCAGAAATTCGTCACCTTCGGCACCGGCGGCGTCACCGGCGTCTACTACGCGGTCGGCGGCGCGATCTGCCGCCTGGTCAACAAGGACCGCAAGACGCACGGCATCCGCTGCTCGGTGGAATCGACCGGCGGCTCGGCCTTCAACGTCAACACCATCAAGGGCGGCGAGCTCGACTTCGGCCTGGCGCAGTCGGATGTGCAGTATGTCGCGCTGAAGGGCGAGAAGTCGTTCAAGGACGCCGGTCCGTATGCGGACCTGCGCGCGGTGTTCTCGGTGCATCCGGAGCCGTTCACGGTGCTGTCGCGCAAGGAAGCGAACATCACCAAGTTCGAGGACTTCAAGGGCAAGCGCTTCAACGTCGGCAATCCGGGCTCGGGCACCCGCGCCTCGTTCGATGAGCTCCTGAAGGAGATGAACTGGAAGACCTCCGACTTCTCGCTCGCCGCCGAACTGAAGGCCGACGAGCACGGCCCGGCGCTGTGCGACAACAAGATCGACGGCTTCTTCTACGGCGTCGGCCATCCGAGCGCGAACATCCAGGATCCGACCACGACCTGCGGCGCCAAGCTCGTGTCGCTGACCGGTCCGGCGGTCGACAAGCTGGTCAAGGAGAACAGCTACTACGCCAAGGCGACGATCCCGGGCGGCATGTACTCGAACAATCCGAACCCGACCGCAGACCTATGGCGTGCTGGCCACGCTCGTCACGTCGGCGAAGGTTCCGGACGACGTCGTCTACAACGTCGTCAAGGCCACCTTCGACAACTTCGAGGAGTTCAAGAAGCTGCACCCGGCCTTCGCCAACCTCGAGCCCGCCAACATGGTGAAGGACGGCCTGTCCGCGCCGCTGCATCCGGGCGCCGAGAAGTTCTACAAGGAAAAGGGCTGGATCAAGTAAGGCCTCGCGTGACGCGGATTTGACGAGTATCCGGCGCGGGACGTGAGGGCGTCCCGCGCCGTTTCTGTTTGACGGGGGAAGAGAATGGCAGCCAACGCGACAGCGCCCGGCGTCGACCTGCAGCAGCTTGTCGCCGAAGCCGACACCGGCGGGCGCAAGCCATCGGGCAATGCCGGGTGCGCTGATCTATGCGGTCGCGATCGCCTGGTCGCTGTTCCAGATCTGGTACGCGTCGCCTTTGCCCTACATGCTGGGCTTCGGCATCTTCGGCGACACCGAGGCGCGCGCGTTCCACCTGAGCTTTGCGCTGTTCCTGGCGTTCGCGGCCTATCCGGCCTTCAAGTCGTCGCCGCGCAATCGCGTGCCGCTGATCGACTGGCTGCTGGCCGCGGCGGCGATCTGCGCGGTGCTCTATCTCGTCGTGTTCTATCGCGACATCGCGCTGCGTCCGGGACTGCCGACGCAGGGCGATATCATCGCCGCCGTCGTCGGCGTCGTGCTGCTGCTCGAGGCGTCGCGGCGCGCCGAAGGCCCGTGGATGCCGATCATCGCCATCGTCGCGCTGCTCTATGTCTTCCTCGGGCCCTATCTGCCGGGGCTGATGGCGCATCGCGGCTCGTCGCTGTCGCGCGCGGCGTCGCATTTCTGGCTGACCTCCGAAGGCGTGTTCGGCGTCGCGCTCGGCGTCTCGACCAACTTCATCTTCCTGTTCGTGCTGTTCGGCGCGCTGCTGGAGAAGGCGGGCGCCGGCAACTATTTCATCCAGCTCTCGTTCGCGCTGCTCGGCAAGTTCCGCGGCGGGCCGGCGAAGGCCGCGGTGGTGTCGTCGGGCCTGACCGGCATGATCTCCGGCTCGTCGGTCGCCAACGTCGTCACCACCGGCACCTTCACGATCCCGCTGATGAAGCGCGTCGGCTATCCGGCGGTGAAGGCCGGCGCGATCGAATGCGCGGCCGGCGTCAACGGCCAGCTGATGCCGCCGGTGATGGGCGCGGCCGCGTTCCTGATGGCCGAGTATGTCGGCATCACCTATGCCGAGGTCTGCAAGCACGCGTTCCTGCCGGCGGTCCTGACCTACGGCGCGCTGTTCTATGTGGTCGATCTGGAGGCCGTGAAGGCCGGCATGAGCGGCATCGAGCGTCAGCAAGACGCGCACGCTGCAGCAGGGCATCATCAAGGCGCTGATGACGCATCTGCGCGCATCATCATTCTCGGCGGCCTGGTCCACTACGGTCTCGGCTGGACCAAGACCGCGTTCGGCGAGGCCGCGAGCCTGATCGCGACAGCCGCGGTGATCGTCGCCTACGTCGTGCTGGTGCGCAATCGGGCGCACGCTCCCGATCTCGCGGCCGACGACACCAGCAAGGCATTCACCACCGTGCCGGACTTCTACGAGGTGGCGCGCACCGGCCTGCACTACATCGCTGCCGGTCATCGTCCTGGTCTGGTGCCTGATGATCGAGGAGATGTCGCCGGGACTCGCCGCCTTCTGGGGCGTGATGGCGATGGGGGCGGTGGTGCTGACGCAGCGGCCGCTGACGGCGTTCTTCCGCAACGAGCGCAACCTCGCCGCGCACTGGCGCGAGGGCTGGCGCGAGTTCGTCGACGGCCTTGCGACCGGCGCGCGCAACATGACCGCGGTCGGCATCGCCACCGCGACCGCCGGCATCCTGGTCGGCACGGTCACGCTGACCGGCATCGGCCTGGTCATGACCGAGATCGTCGAGACCCTGTCCGGCGGCAACATCATCATCATGCTGGTGCTGGTCGGCGTGATCTGCATCATCCTCGGCTCCGGCCTGCCGACCACCGCGAGCTACGTCGTGGTGGCGACGCTGATGGCGCCGGTCGTGGTCGAACTCGCCGCCGAGAACGACCTCGCCGTGCCGCTGATCGCCGTGCACATGTTCGTCTTCTACTTCGGCCTGATGGCGGACGTGTCGCCGCCGGTCGGGCTTGCGGCCTACGCGGCCGCGGCGATCGCCAGCGCCGATCCGATGAAGGTCGGCTGGCAGGGCACCTGGTACGAGCTGCGCACGCTGCTGCTGCCGTTCATCTTCATCTTCAATCCGGAACTGCTGCTGATCGACATCGAAGGTCCGCTGCATCTTCTCGTCGTGGTCGGCTGCAGCACGTTGGCGATGATGGCGTTCGTGGCGGCGCTGCAGGGCTACTTCTTCGCGCCGAACCGGATCTGGGAAACGGCGCTGCTGTTCCTGATCTGCTTCACGCTGTTCCGGCCGCAGTTCTGGATGGACATGATCTATCCGCCGTTCAATACGTTCCCGGCGTCGAGCATCGCCAATGTCGTCGACGCGACGCCGGAGGGCGGCGCGCTGCGGCTGCGCATCCAGACGACCGACATCACCGGCGACGACGTCGTCAAGGCGGTGCGGCTGAAGCTCGGCGCGCAGGCCAGCGCGCAGGAGCGGCTTGCCGGAGCGGGCATCGGCGTCAGCGGCCTGACCGTGCAGCCGGTGATCTCGTCGGTGCGGCCGGGCTCGGAGGCCGCGCGGCTGAAGCTGAAGCCCGGCGACAGGGTCGAGTTGGTGAGCGTCGCCAACACGGCGCGTCCGAGCGCGTTCCTGTTCGCGATCCCGGCCATCGTCGCTGCTGGCGGGCCTCGCGCTGCTGCAGCGCCGCCGGCGCGCCGGCGGTCAGCCGGTTCTGGTCAGCGCCGTGACGGCAGCTGTGCGCTGACGTCCTTTCGCACTGCACGATCTGGAAACGTTTCCGAATTCCGACTTGAGCATCGCCGCCGGCCGCTAGCTTGATCGCAACAAAGGGGCAGGGGATAACCTTAGGGCGCGAAGCTCGCTGTGGTCGGGGGACACGCAGCGTCAGGCTTCGCGCCCATTTCTTTTGGCGGGCCTGTCTTTTGGTTTGCCGCCATTCCGCTTTGCGCAACGCCGGTTTCCGTTTTCCGAGGCGATGGCCTAGATTGCCGCCCCTGATCCCGAGCGGTTCCGCAGCGCGGCATCCGCATTTCACAAGAAAACCTGAGTGGAGGACACCATGGCAGCGATCAACGAAGTGATCGATCTGAAGGCCGACGGCAATATCGCGGTCATCTCGGTGAACTCGCCGCCGGTCAACGCGCTGTCGCAGAACGTGCGCGAAGGTCTGTACGAGGCGATCACCAAGGCGCTGGCCGATCCCAAGGCCGAGGCGATCGTGGTCCGCTGCGACGGCCGCACCTTCATCGCCGGCGCCGACATCCGCGAGATGGGACGGCCGCGCAAGCCGCCGGGCATCAAGGATTTCCAGGGGCTGATGGACGGCGCGAAGAAGCCGATCGTCGCGGCGGTGCACGGCACGGCGCTCGGCGGCGGCCTCGAATTCTCGATGCTGTGCCACTACCGCGTCGCCGTTCCGTCCGCGCGCTGCGGCCTGCCGGAAGTCAACATCGGCATCCTGCCGGGCGGCGGCGGCACGCAGGCCTTGCCGCGCATCGTCGGCGTCGAGCGGGCGCTGGAGATGATGACCACCGGCCGCCACGTGCCGGCGAAGGAAGCGCTATGCGCTCGGCATCTTCGACGAGCTGGCGCCGGAAGGAAAACTCGACGAAACTGCAATCGCTTATGCGAAGAAGCTCGCAGCCGAGAAGAAGCCGATCAAGCGCGTGCGCGATCTCACCGACAAGATCGAGGCGGCGCGCAAGAACCCGGACCTGATCGCCAACTTCCGCAAAGCCAATGCGCGGAAATTGCGCAACATGAAGGCGCCCGAGAACATCATCAAATGCGTCGAGGCGGCGATCAGCCTGCCGTTCGATGAGGGCCTGAAGCGCGAGACCGAGCTGTCGCAGGAGCTGCATGCGCGGACCGCAGGCGCCGGCGATGCGCCACAGCTTCTTCGCCGAGCGCGAGGCCGCGAAAATTCCCGACGTGCCGGACGATACGCCGGTGATCCCGGTCGACAGCGTCGGCATCATCGGCGCCGGCACCATGGGCGGCGGCATCGCCATGAACTTCGCCAATGTCGGCATCCCGGTGAAGATCGTCGAGACCAAGCAAGAGGCGCTCGACCGCGGCCTGTCCGTCATCCGCAAGAACTACGAGCGCACCGCGCAGCGCGGCGGCATGACCCAGGACGACGTCGAGAAGCGGATGAAGCTGATCTCCGGCTCGCTCGACATGAGCGCGCTGAAGGACGTCGACCTCATCATCGAGGCGGTGTTCGAGCGGATGGACATCAAGAAGGAGGTGTTCGCGAAACTCGACGCGATCGCCAAGCCGGGCGCGATCCTGGCGACCAACACCTCGGGGCTGAACATCGACGAGATCGCCTCGGCCACCAAGCGGCCCGAAGCGGTGATCGGCCTGCATTTCTTCTCGCCGGCGAACGTGATGAAGCTGCTCGAGGTCGTGCGCGCCGACCACACCTCGAAGGCGGTGATCAACACCTCGATGAAGCTCGCCAAGAAGATCGGCAAGGTGGCGGCGCTGGTCGGCGTCTGCCCGGGCTTCGTCGGCAACCGCATCCTGCGCCAGCGCCAGGTCGAGGCGCAGAAGCTCGTGCTGGAAGGGGCGATGCCGTGGGACGTCGACCGCGTGCTCTATGATTTCGGCTTCCCGATGGGACCGTTCGCCATGAGCGATCTCGCCGGCCTCGACATCGGCTGGGTGAAGGAGAACTCGAAGGGCGAGACGCTGCGCGACGTGCTGTGCGAGATGGACCGCCGCGGCCAGAAGACCGGCGCGGGCTATTACGACTATGACGAGAACCGCAACCCGAAGCCGTCGCCGGTGACGGAGAAGATCATCAAGGACTTCATGGCGAAGAAGGGCGTCAACGGTCGCAAGATCTCCGACGAGGAAATCCTCGAACGCTGCCTGTTCCCGATGATCAACGAAGGCGTGCAGATCCTCGCCGACAAGAAGGCGATCCGTGCTTCCGACATCGACGTGATCTGGCAGTACGGCTACGGCTTCCCGCACTATCGCGGCGGCTTGATGTACTACGGCGACCAGCTGGGCGCGGACAAGGTCCTCGCCAAGATGAAGGAGTTCCAGGCGACCATGGGCGACCAGTTCAAGCCGTCGCCGCTGCTTGAGAAGATCGTCGCCGAGGGCAAGAAGTTCGCCGACATCAAGCCCGGGGCCTGAGGGTGCTCAAGCTTCGCTTAGGCATTGCAGCGCTGGGAATAGGGTTCTGCGCGGCGGCAGTCGCGCAGGACGTGCCCGGCATCGAGATCTGCACCGCCGAAAAGACCATGGAGCGGCGCACCAGCTGCCTGCAGAGCAACGTCAACTTCCTGCAGCAGTCGCTGACGAAGCAGGCACTGGCGTTCCAGCAGAAGCTCGACGCCAATACGCGTGAGGCAGACGGGCTGAAGGCGCTGATCGCGACGATGCGCAAAGAGATCGATGAGCTGAAGGCGGCGGCGCGCAAAAGAGAAAGAGCCGGCGAAGAAATAACGGCTGCGCCCCAGCCGTCATTGCGAGGAGCGAAGCGACGAAGCGATCCAGCGCGCGCGTCAGCGCGCCATTAGAAAGCGACTGAGTTTGCCGCTCACTACCACGCGCTTCTTTGTTCGCGCGCTTGCGCGCGCGCTGGATTGCTTCGCTTCGCTCGCAATGACGGCTAACTACACCGCCCGCATCGCTTGTGGCAGCACGTGCGGCAACGGCCCCGCGATCAGATCCGACATCCGTATCCACCTCGAACACGTCGCGCAGCATCGCGTTGGTGATGGTCTCCTGCGGCGTGCCGTTGGCGGCGAGGTGGCCGCGGTGGAGCACGACCACGCGGTCGGCGAAGCGCGCCGCGAGGTTGAGGTCGTGCAGGATGGCGATCACCGCGGTGCCGGCCTGCGCACGCCGCTTGCCGGTTTCGACCAGGTTGATCTGGTAGCGCAGGTCGAGGCTCGAGGTCGGCTCGTCGAGCAGCAGCACGCCGGGGCCGTGTTTTGCCTCGCCGACGGCCAGCTGCAGCAGCACCCGGGCAAAATGCGCGCGCTGCTGCTCGCCGCCGGACAGCGTCGGCAACTCGCGGTCGCGAAAGGCGTTCAGGCCGATCTCGTCCAGCATCGCATCGACCAGCGGCTGCGCCTTGACGCGCGCCATCTCGCCGGCGCCCATGCGGACGACCTCTTCGACCGTGAAGGGGAAGCTGATGCTGACATGCTGGGACAGCACCGCGCGGTGCGCCGCCAGCCGGTCGGCCGAATAGGATTTCAGCGCGGCGCCTTTCAGCAGCACAGAGCCTTTGGTCGGCGTCATGTCGCCCGAAAGGATGCGCAGCAGCGTCGACTTGCCGGCGCCGTTCGGTCCGACGATGGCGACCGTCTCGCCCGGCTGGACCTGCAGGTCGATGGCGTCGAGCAGGGTGGCGCTCTTGATGCGCATGCCGATGCCGCTGACCTCGATCGCCGCCGTCATGATCCGACCAGCGCCCGCTGCCGCAGCAGGACGTAAAGGAAGAACGGCGCGCCGATGGTGGCGGTGAGGATGCCCACCGGAATTTCGGCCGGCGCGGCCAGCACGCGCGCAAACGTGTCGGCGAACACCATCAGCGCGGCGCCGAACAGGGCGGAGGCGGGGAGCAGCAGGCGATGCCCCGGGCCGATCGCAAGCCGCAACAGGTGCGGCACGACGATGCCGACGAAGCCGATCACGCCGCAGATCGCCACCGCCGCGCCGGTCATCGCCGACACCAGCACGATGCAGATGATCTTCAGCCGCTCGACGTTGATGCCGGTGTGGAACGCCTCCGACTCGCCGAGCACCAGCACGTCGAGCCCGCGGGCGATGAACGGCATCGGCGGCCGCGGACGCCGCCACGAACGGCAACAGCAGCGCCGCCTTGCTCCAGGTCGCGCCGCCCAGCGAGCCGAGCAGCCAGAACGTGATGTCGCGCAGCTGCCGGTCGTCGGCCATGAAGATCAGCAGGCCGAGGCCGGCATTGGCGAGCGCGGCGATGGCGAGGCCCGACAGGAGAAAGATCGCGACCGACGTCCGCCCCTCGCGGCTGGCGATGCGGTAGAGCAGCAGCGTCGTGACCAGCGAGCCGAAGAAGGCCGCGAGCGGCAGCACCTCGAAGGAATTCGCAGCCGCATTCGGCGCAATGGCGTTGTCGAGAATGACGATGGTGAAGGCCGCGGCCAGCGCGCCGCCGCTGGAGACGCCGACCAGCGCCGGATCGGCGAGGGGATTTCGGAACAGCCCCTGCATGATCGTGCCGGACACGGCCAGCAGCGCGCCGATCATCGCGGCGATCGCAATCCGCGGGATGCGGATCGACCAGAGCACCAGTTGATCGCGGGCGAAGGTGGCGGGATCGGCAGTGCCGCCGAGGCCAAGCGCCGGCCAGAGGCGGGCGAGGGGAATGCCGGCAGCGCCAATGGTCGCGGCCAGCAGCGAAACGGCCACCAGCAGCACCACCAGCGCGACGAACACGGCGACCGCCCGGGGGCGTCTGCGTCCTGCGACCGGTTTGCGAGATGCGGGCGCGGCGTCGGCGGCGGCGCTCATTGCCGGCAGTTGACGGACAGCACGCTCGGCTTGCCCATCTCGTCGCTTGCGGCAAGCGTCGGATAGAGCGAGACGGCCAGGTCGCGCGCGGCCGCGGCCGTGCGCGGCCCAAAACCGAGCAGGTAGAGACCGTCCATGGCGATCAGCGACTTGTCCTTTGCCGCCGGCGTCAGGGCGAACGCCGCGCTGGCGAAGATCGTCTCGGACGAGATCGAATCCTTGCCCCGCTGCATGACGAGAATGACGTCGGGTTTTGCCGCGACGATCGCTTCCTCGCTGAGCGGCTTGTAGCCCTCATAGCCGTCGACCGCATTGACCGCGCCGGCCAGCGCGATGATTTCGTGCGCCGCGGTCTTCTTGCCCGCGACCATGGCGCGGCCGCTGACGAACGAGATCACGAACATGACGCGCCGCTTCTCGGTGATCCGCTCGCGCAGCTTGCGCATGGCGGCGAGATCCTTCGTCACCGCTTCGCTCAGGCAGGCGCCGCGCGGCTCGGCGCCGAGCTCGCGGGCGACGATGCGGATGCGCTCGAGGATCCCGTCCTCGCTGAAGCTCTCGGGCACCATGACCATCGGCACCTTCGCTTCGCCGAGCACGGCGAGCGTTTCCTTCGGGCCGGAGCCTTCGGTGGCGAGGATCAATTCGGGATTGAGGCCGAGCACGCCCTCGGCGGACAGCTGCCGCATGTAGCCGACGTTCGGCTTCTGCTGCAGCGCCTGCGGCGGATAGAGGCTCGTCGTGTCGATGCCGACCAGGCGATCTTCCAGGCCGAGGGCATAGACGATCTCGGTCAGCGCGCCGCCGACGGTGACGACGCGCTTGGCCTGCGCGTTGCGGATTTCCGCGGCGGCGGCCGATGCGACGACGAGCATGGCGCAGACCGCGCCGATCGCGCAACGAACCAGCGGCGGCCGCTTGCGGATGACCGGAACGATCATTTGGTCAGGATCAGCTTGTTCTGCGCGGTGAGGCGGAGCCGATAGGTGTCCTCGCCGTGGGCGATGATGATCTCGCGCACCGACTGGAAGATGTCGCGGCTGTCGAACTTGTTGCCGCGCAGGGTGACCGCGCGGGTTTCTTCGACGGAAGACGGGCCTGCCGCCGCGGCAACGTTGGCGGCGTGCTCGCTGCGCGGTGGTGGCGTCTGGCTCAAGCTCATCATCATCCGGAAGAGAATATCGATGTACTTCTTATAGTTCTCCGGTCCCCAACTCCAAGCCTTCCACTTTACAATCGTTTTAATATGCGGCTGTGAGCGGTTGATTTCACCAATTGCGCCGACTACGACAGCGATGATTGGTTTTGCGTCCGGGGGGACGCAATCCGTTAGCCAGCAAGCCGCCACGCCTGTGGTCGCCCGCCAGCCGCGGCCAGTTCGAAAGACAGGCTTTAGAAGTCGGCTTGGGGAATTGAAAATGGCTAACGGGGCCAGGAGCGCACGCGCGCTTCTCTGGGGCGTATCTGCTGTTGCGTTGTGTGTGTACGGTATTTCGGAAAGCGCGGCTCAGGCGCAGCAGTCGGGCGTGACGCAGGCGAGTGCCGGCTCTGCGCGGCCGAACGCCAAGCAGAAGAGCGCCAAGCGCAGCAAGAAGCGGCAGCAAACGGTCGCGCAAGCGCCGGATCAGAACGCGCTGAACGCGAACGCGCAGGCCGGCACCGCGCGCACGTCAACGCAATCCCTCGACACGATCACGATCGCCGCCACCAAGACCGAGGAGCGCGCGATCGACGCGCTGGCCCCGGTCAGCGTCGTCACGCTCGAGCAAATCCAGGGTCTTCAGCCGAATCGCGTCGGCGACCTCCTGCGACACTGTCCCGGGCGTGTGCGCTGCAGGATCGCGGCGACGATCCGTCGACGCGGTGAACATTCGCGGCTTGCAGGATTTCGGCCGCGTCGCCGTCGTCGTCGACGGCGCGCGGCAGAACTATCAGCGCACCGGCCACAACGCGAATGGCTGCGTTCTTCCTCGATCCGGAGCTGATCGGCGGCATCGATATCGTCCGCGGACCGACCGCCAACATCTACGGCTCCGGCGCCATCGGCGGCGTGGCGTCGTTCCGCACCAAGGACATCGAGGATGTCGTGCGTCCCGGCGAGCGCTGGGGCATCGATGTCACGGCGGCATGGGCGGATCGAACAAGACTCGCGGCATGGCGTCGGCGCTTCGGCGGCATTCGCCTCAATCCCGACGTCCGACCTGTTCGGCGGCGCTCGTTCTATCGCAACAACTCGAACTACAAGGACGGCAGCGGCACTGACCGTCGAGCAACTCGCCAATCGTGTCGGCAGTGCGATCGTGCAAGCTCACCACGCGCCCGCTGGGACGGTCACCAGATCAAGTTCGGCGGCGTCTTTCAGGAGTTCGACTACAGCATCGGCCAGCCCAACCGCGGACCGACCACGCCGTCGGCGCCGGCGGCGCGATCGCCGGCACGTCGGTCTACGATTCGACCGTGCAGCAACTACATGGGCACGGCTGAACTGGCGCTACAGCAAGCCCGGCGACGATCTGTTCGACTGGAACGCGAACTTCTACGGCAATCGCACCGAGAACGACCAGATCAAGACCTACAACAACCGCATCACCACCGGCGGCGTGCTTTGCACGCTGGGCTCGCCCGGCAACAACATCTCCGGCTGTGTCGGCGACTAGCGCGGCTATCGGCTCGATACGATCGGCATCGATGTCTACAACACGTCGCGCTTCGATCTACGGCGACTGGCGCAATGCGGTCACCTACGGCTGTCGATGCGTTCCGCGACGACGTCGCGACCTTCGACGTCAGCGGCAACTCGAACATCACGACGCCGGGCGGCGAGCGCACCGTCTCCGGCGCCTTCGTGCAGATCAAGAGCAACTATTCGACCTGGCTCGAAGTGATCGGCGCTGCCCGCTACGACCGCTATCGAGCTGACTCGTCGGCAGGCGTCTCCACGAGGGCGACCGGTTCTCGCCGAAGATCACGTTCGGCGTGACTGCCGGTGCGCCGGTTTCACGCCTTACGTCAGCTACGCCGAAGGCTATCGCGCGCCGTCGATCACCGAGACGCTGATCGCCGGCTCGCACGCGACCGGCCCGGCGGCCGATACTGTTCATCTGCGCCGACGGCCGCGGCGGCCTGTTCTGCTTCCTGCCCAATCCGATGCTGCGCCCCGAGGTCGGCAAGACCAAGGAAGTGGGCATCAACCTGAAGTACGACGGCATCTTCACGCAGGGCGACTACGTTCCGCGGCAAGTTCAACGTCTTCCGCAACGACATCGACGACTTCATCGATCTCGTGCGTCGCCTCCCGAGTTCTCGATCTCGGACCTGCTTCGGCCGCTTCAGCCAGAATTTCCAGTACCAGAACATCGCGAGGGCGCACGGATCGAGGGCTTCGAAGCCGAGACGGTCTACGATGCCGGTCACTGGTTCGTCGGCGTTGCCGGCAACCTTCATGCGAAGGCGAGAACGTCAAGTCACCGGCATCGGCCTCGTCGACCTGATCCAGCCGCGCAAGATCGTGACCACGGCGGGCGTCCGGCTGCTCGAGAATCAGCTGACGCTGTCGGCGCAGTGGATTTCGTTCGCGGCGCAAGACGGACATTCCGACGCGGTTACCTGGCCGGCGACCTCCGGCGATCTCGTCAACTTCTATCTGGCCTACAACCCGACGCCGGACATCGCGCTCAATTTCTCGGTCGATAACGCGCTGAACAAGTACTATCGGCCCTATGCGATCCCCGGTCGTCGACGGACGTGACCTCGACCCAGAACGACGTGCTGTTGTCGAGTCCTGGCCCGGGGATCACCTTCAAGGGAGGCTGCGAATTCATTTCGGCGGCGTCTGATAGCTGCCGGGCGACGGACCATGGTCTTGTGAAGGAGCCGCGAGCCACGCAAGGGGGCCTCGGCTCTTTCATTTCGCTTTGCCGGGTCCGTGCAAGAGTGCAGCTGACAACGCCGAGACAACGAAAGTGCAGGAGACTTCCATGTTCATCGCGATGAACCGCTTCAAGGTCAAAAAGGGTTCCGAAGAGGCCTTCGAAAAGGTCTGGTCGAGCCGCGAAGTCCTATCTCGACCGCATGCAGGGCTTTGTCGAATTCCATCTGCTGAAGGGCCCGGAAGCGGAGGACCACACGCTGTACTCCTCGCACACGGTGTGGAGCTCGAAGGCGAACTTCGAGGCCTGGACCAAGTCGGACGAATTCCGCAAGGCGCATGCCCGCGCCGGCAACGAGTCGACCGGCCCGCTTTATCTCGATCATCCGAAGTTCGAGGGTTTTGACGTGGTGCAGACCCAGCGCAACACCAGCGCCGCGGCCTGAGCGTCGTTCGCCTGACGGAGGTCGATATGCTCAGCACGGACCTGGCCGAACTGAAGAAGTTCATGGCGGAGAACACCGGCGCGGTGATCGAGGACGTTGCGCGCGAGCGCAAGGTCACGGCACGCGCGGTGATCGAGGCGCTGCCTGAAGGCATGGTCCGGTCCGGCAAGGGCGACCAGTTCGTGCCGGTGATGCAGGACATCGCCGAGTGGGGCGATGTCACGCTGATCGTCCACACCGACGACGCGATCTTCGAGTTCTCCGGCTCCGTGCCGCGCGGCGAGATCGGCCGCGGCTACTTCAACCTGATGCAGCCGAAGGGGCTGCACGGCCACCTGCGGCACGAGCGCTGCGGCGGCGTGGCGTTCGTCGAGCGGCCGTTCTTCGGCAAGTCGTCGGCGTTCGTGGCGTTCTTCAATGTCGACGGCGGCATCATGTTCAAGGTGTTCGTCGGCCGTGACGAGCAGCGCGAATTGAAGCCGGACCAGCTCGAGCGCTTCCGAAAGCTGGCTGCCGGCATGTCCTGAGCGCGGCCCGGCGCGTCGCCCGGCATATGCTATGACTCCCGGAAAGCTAACAATCCGGGAGGCCCTCTTGATCAAATCGATCTCGTTTCTCGCGCGAAAGCCGGGGCTGTCGCGCGAGGATTTCGTGCGTCACTGGCTCGATGTGCACGTGCCCATGTGCCACGTCGTTCCGGGACTGCGCGGCTACGCGGTCTCGACCGTCGTCGAGCACCAGTCCCGCCCGGACGTGCCGAGCCTGCCGATGGGCGAGTTCGACGGCGTCGCCCAGGTCTGGTTCGACAGCCTGGAGGCGAGGGCGCATGCGGCGGCGTCCGCGGAAGGCAAGCGCTGGCATGCCGACGGCGGCACGATCATCGGCGGCATCCGCTCCTTCGTCACCCGTGAGCGCTTCGTCGTGCCGGTGCCGCCGCAACCGGCCGACGTTCAAGACGCTGTCGGTGATCAAGCGAAAGCCTGAACTCTCGGCGAAGGAATTCCATCACGAATGGGCGGTGGTGCATGCGCCGATGGCGCGGGCCGTGCCCGGCCTGCGCGGCTTCACGCTGTCCGAGATCGTCGAAGAGCAGTTTCGCCCCGACATCGCGCCGTTTGCGCTCGACGGTCCGCTCGACGGTTTTACGGAGAGCTGGTGGGACAGTCCGCAATCGCGTGCGCAGATGGTCGCCTCGGCCGAGGGCAAGGCATGGTTCGCCCATGGCTCGACCTTCATCGGCCACGTCCGCAGCATCCTGCTGCAGGAGCGCGTGATCGTGCCGGTGCAGGCAGCGGCTGCCTGAATTCGAATTGGAGGATTGTCATGTCCGATCAGGTCAGAGCCATCGTCGTCGATGCCAACGCGCCCGGCCGCTTGTCCGTGCAGCCGGCGAAGCTTGCGCCGGCAGCGCCCACCGACGTGACCGTGCGCGTCACCGCGATCTCGCTCAACCGCGGCGAGGTCAAGCGCGCGGTCACTGCGTCGGAGCCGGGCTGGCGTCCCGGCTGGGATTTTGCGGGTGTCGTCGAGGAAGCTGCGAAGCAGGGCGGCGGACCACCGGTCGGCGCGCGCGTCGTCGGCATGCTGTTGAGCGGCGGATGGGCCGAGCGCGTGCGCGTGCCGGTGCAGAGCGTCGCCGTGCTGCCCGACGGCGTCAGCGATGCGCAGGCCTCGACGCTGCCGGTCGCAGGTCTCACGGCGCTGCATGCGCTGCGGCAGGGCGGATTGCTGCTGGGTCAGAAAGTGCTGGTCGATGGCGCCAGCGGCGGCGTCGGCCACCTGGCGGTGCAGCTTGCCATGGCGTCCGGCGCGATCGTTTACGCCCATGTGCGGCGGGAAGAGCTGCGCAAGGCGGTCGAGCCATGGTGCAACGGCGGCGTCGCCGTCGGCGCCTCGATCGAGACGGCGCGCGCGCTCGGCCCGTTCCATCTGATCCTCGATTCCGTCGGCGGGCAGACGCTGGCCTCGGCCTTGACCATGCTGCGCAACACCGGCACCTGCGTCACCTTCGGCGTCTCGGAAGCGCCGACGTCGACCTTCGAGAGCGGCAACTTCTTCCGCATCGGCGGCGTGAAGCTCTACGGGCTGATCATCTTCGATGAGCTCGCGCGCGTCGAGCCGGCAGGCAAGGGCCTCGCATTGCTCGCCGACCTCGTGCAGCGAAAAGTGCTGAAGCCCGCGATCGAAGTCGAGGCGCCGTGGACGGAGATCGGCCGCATCGCCAGCGATCTGCTCGAGCGGAAGTTTTCAGGCAAGGCCGTGCTGCATGTGAAATAGCCGTCATTGCCGAAATCGCGACTGCCGACCAAATTCTGTCAGCAGTCTTCCGGTTTCGTTGAATCAGAAATTGTATTTCCCAGTAAATAGGAATATACAGTCCTAATCCAGCCTCGATGGGAGAGCGAGTGCGCTAATCGTCAGCGTCTCGGGGCGGGATGCGACGGGTCCGTCGCGGTGCCGGCCCAATTCGCGTCGCGGTGAGGAGCCGCGGCGCGGAAAGGGATGACGACCGGCGCCGAGGGCGGACGGCCCAAGCGGTCCAGCAATACGGTGTGGTCCTCCGTATTCGGTCAAGTGGAGCCGGGCTCGGTTCCCGCTGGAATCCGGCAAGCCGTTAATCCGGCGCGTGCGGAACGCAGGCGAAGGCTTCGTTTGTGGTCCGGTTCAGCTCAAGCGTTTGGGCTGGACCATCGCCGTGTGCCACGCGTCGGCATACGGATTGCCCGGATGCGACAAGCATACGGGAGCCGCGGGCGCGGCCTTTCGCCCTGTGTTCCGCACGCCCTCTTTCCAAGGGAAGTGCACAGAGAAGACCGGCAGCCCTGGGGCCGGACGTGAACACGGGGCGATGACGCATGTCTGGAGACAGGCGTGCGCGTGCCCGGCGTAGCCCGCAGGGCGAAGCCGGGTTGGGTTGTTTGACAATCGAATAAGCTCGTCATTGCGAGCGTAGCGAAGCAATCCAGCTGCGCGCGCAGCGCGCCAAAAAAACGCGGCGTCGACCGCAACCTCAGACTGGATTGCTTCGCTTCGCTCGCAATGACGATGGAGACGCGCCTCGCCCGCAAAACGCCCCCGGCCTAATACCCCGCGCGCTCCCTTGCCGCCTTGTGCAGCTTCGCCATGCCGCCGATCCAGCGGTCGTAGCTGTTGGTCTTGTTCTGCACGTAGCCGGTGACTTCCTTGTGCGGCAGGATCAGGAACGTCTCCTGCTCCAGTCCCTCGATCACGCTGTCCGCCACGGCTTCCGCGGTCAGGATGCCGTCGCGCGATTGCGGGCCCATCGGCAGGCCGTGCAGCAGCGGCGTGTCGACGCCCTGCGGGCACAGCATCGAGACGCGGATGTTGTCGGCCTTGTGGGTGATGGCGAGGTTCTCCGCAAAGCCGACCGCGGCGTGTTTGGTCGTCGAATAGACGGCGCTGCCGATCTGCGACAGCAGGCCCGCGGCTGAGACCGTGTGCAGGAAGTATCCGCCGCCGCGCGCCTTCATGCGCGGCACGAGGATGCGCGCCGCATAGACGTGCGCCATCACATGCACCTGCCAGCCGAACGTCCAGATGTCGTTGCTGTCGCCGGCGGCGTTCTCGGTCAGCGGATTGAAGGCGGTGGCGACGCCGGCATTGGAGCAGAACAGATCGATCGGGCCGAAGCGGCTTTCCACGTCGGTGACGAGATGGACGATGTCCACTTCCTTCGTCACGTCGCAGGCGTAGGCCTCGCCGCCGACCGCGGCGGCAACGGCTTTTGCGCCGGCCTCATCGATATCCGCAACGATGACCTTGCGCGCACCTTCCTTGTGAAAGCGCTCGCACAGTGCCTTGCCGATGCCCTTGGCGCCGCCGGTGACGACGACGATCTTGTCCGATACGCGCACGCGAACCTCCCGAAAAGGTTATTTGCCGGGTGGTGCGGTGGACGAGCCCCGCACCTCGAAGACGTAAGGGAACAGGCGGCGCAGCGGCGGCTTGCGGCCGCCGCCGGTCGCCAGCCGCTCGAACAGCCGCGCGGTGATCTCGTTCGACAGCTTCTCGTAGTCGACCCGCAGCGTGCTGATGGCCGGGACGTGGTTCAGGATGAAGTCGGCGCGGCCGATGCTGACCAGCGAGATGTCCTGCGGAATGCGCAAGCCAAGCTGGGCGATGGCGTTCATGGTCGAGGACAGCACGCCGGTGCCCTGGACGATGATGCCGGTCGGGCGGTCCTTGCGCGACAGCATCTTGATGACGTCGTCATAGGCCGAGCTCATCGAGTTTTCCGGCAGCACCAGGTTCTCCTCGCGGACCTCCAGTCCATGCGCGCGGACCGCGCTCTTGAAGGCGGCGATGCGCCGCCGGCCCGGGCGGCTCTTCAGGTTGGCGGTGACGAGCCCGATGGTCTTGTGGCCGAGCTCGACAAAGTGATCGACGACCAGGGCGATGCCGCCGGCATGATCGAACAGGATCGTATCCGCCTTCACCAGCATCTCGCGGTCGAGGATGATGTAGGGCATCGGCAGCTGCTCGATGAACTCGTTCAGCTCGCGGTTTCGCTCGTGCGCCGGTGCGATGATCAGGGCGTCCAGCCCGCGCTCGGCGAACAGTTTCAGCGTGCGGATCTCGCGGTCGAGCTGGTTCGACGTATTCGAGATCAGCGTCATGTAGCCTTCGCGCGCCAGCCGGTCCTCCAGCGTGCCGAACAGCCGGGCGTAGAGCGGGTTCGACAGGTCGGAGAACATGCAGCCGATGGTCTTGGTGTTGCGCGAGCGGAGCGAGCGGGCGGCATGGTTGGGCCGATAGCGCAGCGAAGCCGCCGCCCGTTGCACCCGCGCAATCGTGTCCTCGGAAACATTGGTCGCGCCGCTCAGGGCGCGCGAAGCACTCCCCAGCGAGACGCCGGCGAGCCTCGCCACATCCTTGATCGTTCTCCGCCCCGACGCCATGGCCTTTTAGCCCCTTTGGGTGAGTCGTAGCCTGCCGAGAAATTTCGCGCAAGTGGGCAATGAGTTGAATGGGTTCCGAACGCCGCGTGGGGCAGGGTCGGGTGCCGCCACCGAACGGCCGAAACTGGCATGCTTCCTGCCAGCAATCCCCAAGACCATTTGGAGACCATTTGCGCCCCGCCGCCCCGGCGTGCAAGCATGGGGTCCGGTAGGAGTATTTAATGCTGGCGTTCCTGATCCGGCGCATCGGTCAGAGTTTGTTTGTCATCCTTGCGATGGCCGCTCTCGTTTTTCTCGGTGTCTTCCTGATCGGCAACCCCATCGATGTGCTGCTCGCGCCCGATGCGGACCAGATCGAGCGGCAGCAGGCGATCGAGCGGCTCGGCCTCGACAAGCCGGTCTGGCAGCAGTTCCTGATCTTCCTTGCCGACATGGCGCGCGGCGATCTCGGCAAATCCTTCGTGCACGGCACCTCGGCCGTCACCCTGATCTTCGAGCGGCTGCCGGCCACCATGGAACTGGCGTTCGTGGCGCTGGTGCTGGCCGTCGCAGTCGGCATTCCGCTCGGCATCATCGCCGGGCTGAAAGCTGAGAGCTGGCTCGGTCGCGGCATCATGACCGGCTCGATCGTCGGCTTCTCGCTGCCGAACTTCTGGTTCGGCATCATGCTGATCCTGTTCTTCGCGGTGACGCTGCAATGGCTGCCCGCGGGCGGGCGCGGGCCGACCGGCAGCCTGTTTGGCATCGAATTGTCGCTGCTCAACCCGGCCGGCTGGCCGAACCTGCTGATGCCGGCGCTGACGCTCGCCATCTACAAGGTCTCGCTGGTGATCCGGCTGGCCTATTCCGGCACGCGCGAGGCGATGCTGCAGGACTATGTGCGCTTCGCCCGCGCCAAGGGGCTGTCGCGGCGGCGCATCCTCGGCGTGCACGTCCTGAAGAACATCCTGATCCCGATCGTCACCGTGCTCGGGCTCGAGCTCGGCTCGATGATCGCCTTCGCCGTCGTCACCGAAAGCGTGTTCGCCTGGCCCGGCATCGGCAAGCTGTTGATCGACTCCATCGGCCGGCTCGACCGGCCGGTGATCGTCGCCTATCTGATGATCGTGGTGGCGCTGTTCGCGCTGATCAATCTGCTGGTCGACATTCTCTATTCGGTGCTGGACCCGCGCGTCCGCCTTTCGGACACAGGGAACTGAGCCATGGCCGACGTCAGCATCAAGACGGCCCTGCCGCGCGATCAGGTCGAGACGCCGTTCGCGCGCTTCGTTTCCGAATACTGCAGCAGCTGGATCGCGGTGGCCGCGCTCGCCGTCGTCGTCGTGCTGATCGTGCTGTCGGCGCTGGCGCCGTGGATCGCGCCGCAGAACCCGTACGACCTCACGCAGCTGTCGATCTTCGACAACATGCTGGCGCCCGGCGAGCGCTCGATGGAAGGCAAGCTCTACCTGCTCGGCACCGACGATCAGGGCCGCGACATGCTCTCGGCCATGTTCTATGGCCTGAAACTGTCGTTCTTCGTCGGCATCGTTTCGACCGCGGCGGCGCTTGCCATCGGCATCGCGGCCGGCATCATCGCCGCCTATTTCGGCGGGCGGATCGACACGGTGATCATGCGCATCGTCGATCTGCAGCTGTCGTTTCCGGCGATCCTGATCGCGCTGATCCTGCTGTCGCTGCTGGGCAAGGGCGTCGACAAGGTCATCATCGCGCTGGTGACGGTGCAGTGGGCCTATTACGCGCGCACCATCCGCGGCGGCGCGCTGGTGGAGCGGCAGCGCGAATACATCGATGCCGCGCGCAACCTGGCGCTGCCGGCGCATCGGATCATCTTCCGCCACCTGCTGCCGAACTGCCTGCCGCCGCTGGTGGTGGTCGCGACCATCCAGGTCGCGCACGCGATCTCGCTGGAGGCGACGCTGTCGTTCCTCGGCGTCGGCGTGCCGATCACCGAGCCGTCGCTCGGGCTGCTGATCGCCAACGGCTACAAGTACATCCTCTCCGGAAAGTACTGGATCAGCGTCTATCCGGGGCTGCTGCTGCTGTTGACGATCCTCGCGATCAACCTGGTCGGCGATCGCCTGCGCGACCTGCTCAATCCGCGCCTGAAGTCCTGATCACGCACATGTCCGCTGTTCTCGAAGTCCGTGATCTGAAGGCGCATTTTTTCACCCGGCGCGGGGTGGTCGCCGCCGTCGACGGCGTCGATTTCTCGCTTGAGCGCGGCGAGGTGATGGGGCTGGTCGGCGAGTCCGGCTCCGGCAAGACCGTCACCGGCCTTGCGATCCTCGGCCTGATCGATCCGCCGGGCCGCATCGTCGCGGGCTCGATCAAGCTCGCCGGGCAGGAACTGGTCGGCGCCAGCGAGGAGACCTGGCGGACGATCCGCGGCCGAAAGGTCGCGATGATCTTCCAGGACCCGATGATGACGCTCAATCCGGTGCTGCGCATCGACACGCAGATGATCGAAGCGATCGTCGCGCACGAGCAGGTGTCGCAGGAGGTGGCGCGGCAGCGCTGCCGCGATGCGCTCGGCCGGGTCGGCATCCCGTCGCCCGACGAACGCCTGAGTGCCTATCCGCACCAGTTCTCCGGCGGCATGCGCCAGCGGGTGGCGATCGCGATTGCGCTGCTCAACAATCCGGAGCTGATCATCGCCGACGAGCCGACCACCGCGCTCGACGTGACGATCCAGGCGCAGATCGTGGCGCAGGTGCAGAAGCTCGCGGCCGAAATGGGCACCGCCGTGGTGTGGGTGACGCATGATCTCGCCGTCGTATCCGGCCTCGCCGACAAGCTCGCCGTGATGTATGCGGGCCGCATCGTCGAGGAGGGGCCGACCGCCGACGTGCTGAACCGGCCGATGCATCCCTACACGCTCGGCCTGCTGAACTCGCTGCCGGTGCGCAATCCGCGCGGCAAGCCGCTCAACCAGATTCCAGGCGCGGCCCCGTCGCTGCTGGAGCTGCCGGCCGGCTGTCCGTTCGCGCCGCGCTGCGCGCAACGTCATCGACATGTGCCTGCAGACGCCGCCTCCGCGGAGACGGACGCAGGCAAGAGCCGGCGGCTGCGCTGCTACAACCCGCTGCAGGCGGCTGAGGCTGCATAGTGAGCTCAAATCTGATCGAGGCGCGAAAGGTTTCCAGGCGTTTTGTGCGCAAGCCCGACCTTGCGTCGAAGATTGCAGGCTTGCTCGGCTCGCCGGTCAAGCATTCGGTCGTGCACGCGCTCGATCGTGTCGACCTGTCGGTCGCGCCGGGCGAGGTCGTCGGTCTCGTCGGCGAATCCGGCTCCGGCAAAGTCGACGCTCGGCCGCATCGTCGCGGGCCTGCAGGAGGCGAGCGACGGCGAGGTGCTGTTCGAGGGCAAGGACCGCCGCACGCTCGACGCGGACGCGCGCAAGCGTGCGTATCTGGCGGTGCAGATGGTGTTCCAGGACCCGATGTCCTCGCTCAATCCGCGCTTGCGGATTGCCGACATCATCGGCGAGGCGCCGCTGTTCCACGGCGTGGTCGAGCCGCGCCGAGGCGCGCAGCTACGTCTCGGAGATGATGAACACGGTCGGCCTGAACCCGGCCTATGCCGAGCGCTATCCGCATCAGTTCTCCGGCGGCCAGCGCGCCCGCATCGGCATTGCGCGGGCGCTGGCGGTGAAACCGCGCATGCTCGTCGCCGATGAGGCGATCGCGGCGCTGGATGCGTCGATCCAGGCGCAGGTCATCAACCTGTTCATGAAGCTGCGCGCGGATTTCGACCTGGCGTATCTGTTCATCAGCCACGACCTCGGCGTGGTGCAGCACATCGCCGACCGCGTCGCGATCCTCTATCTCGGCCGCGTGGTGGAGTTCGCCGCTGCCGAGAAGGTGCTGGCGACGCCAAATCATCCGTATTCGCAGGCGCTGCTCGCCAACATGCCGCGGGTGGAGACCGGCAAGCACGCCTTTGCGCCGCTGGAGGGCGAAATCCCGAGCCCGCTCGACCCGCCCAGCGGCTGCCACTTCCATCCGCGCTGCCCGCACGCCATGCCGCGCTGCCGCGAGCAGGTTCCGCCGCTGAAGGAGATCGCGCCCGGCTGGATGTCGGCGTGCCATTTGAACGACGCGGCGTGATGGCCGGGCGTTGACGCCATCACGACCCTGCGCCAAGCTTGGGCAATACAAATCAAAAATATCCGGAGGACGCCCATGCTCCGTGCCGAGGACAATCGTTTCCTGACCGAAAGCGGTGCAGGAACCGGGATGGGTGAGCTGTTGCGGCGGTTCTGGATCCCGGTGCTGCTCAGCGAGGAGCTGCCCGAAGCCGACGGCGAGCCGAAGAAGGTCGTCGTCATGGGCGAGGAGCTGCTGGCCTTCCGCGACAGCCGCGGGGTGGTCGGGCTGATCGACCAGTATTGCCCGCATCGCGGCGCCAACCTCTGGCTCGGCCGCAACGAGGAATGCGGCATCCGCTGCGTCTATCACGGCTGGAAGTTCGACACCGACGGCCAGTGCGTCGACATGCCGACCTCGTATCCGGACCTCAACGCCAAGGACAAGATACGCATCAAGGCCTATCCGGTGCGCGAGTGGGCCGACATGATCTGGGCCTATATGGGCCCGGCGGCGCTGCAGCCGGAGCTGCCGGCGCTGGAGATGGCGCTATTGCCGCCCGAACACCGCTACGTCTCGAAGAAGTGGCAGGACTGCAACTGGGTGCAGGCGCTGGAAGGCTCGATCGACACCGCGCACTTCACCTTCGCGCACCTGAGCTTCGAGAAGGAAGAGAACGAGATCCTCGACATCAAGAAGCACTTCATCAATCCGCTGACGCGGGTGAACACCGACCACATGCGCTGGATCGCCGAGGACCCGCGGCCGGTGATCAAGATCAATCCGCACGATGCCGGGCTGACGATCGCCGGCGGCCGGCTGACCGGATCGGAGAACATCTACTGGCGCATCGCCCAGTTCCTGATGCCGGTGCACGCCTACGCGCCGAGCGCGATGCCGGGCGAGAACATCTTCGGCCAGACCTTCGTGCCGGTCACCGACACCAACTGCTGGATCTACACCTATGCCTGGAACCCGCACCGGCCGCTGACCCAGGACGAGCGCGAGCTCTACGACCGCGGCAACGGCGTGATCGCCGACGTCGACGAGAACTATGTGCCGCGGCGGCACAAGGGCAACGACTACCTGATCGACCGCGCGCTGCAGAAGACCAAGAGCTACACCGGCATCAAGGGCGTGTCCGAGCAGGACGCGGCCGTGCAGGACAGCCAGGGGCCGATCGCCGACCGCACCCGCGAGCATCTCGGTCCGACCGACCTCGGCATCATGCATTTCCGCAAGTTCGTGATGGACGCGGCCCGCGCGCTGCAGATGGGAACCGAGCCGGAGCAGGTCGGCCGCCAGCACCGCTACACGGTCCGCGCCGGCGCCTGCGTGACCCACAAGTCGAAGGACCTGCCGGCGGTGATGACCGAGCGGTTCGGCGATCCGTCCGGCTTTGTCGGCCCGCCGCAGGGAACGGGGATGGCCGCGGAGTAGGGCGCCGCGCAGCCGCCAAGGCGGCGGCCTTAGACCAAAATGTCACGGCCTAAGTGGTTGCCACGGCTCGCTCAATTTGTTGGAATGAAGCCTGCCTTCACACCTTGGCCGCCGCCCCCGGCGGACCCTGCCTTACGCTTTCCGGAGCCCAATCCATGCCGATCATCAACCGCATCAATGAGTTCACGGACGACGTGACGGCCTGGCGGCGCGACCTGCACATGCATCCCGAGCTGCAATACGAGGTGCACCGGACCGCCGGCGTCGTCGCCCAGCATTTGCGGGATTTCGGCTGCGACGAGGTGGTGACCGGCGTCGGCAAGACCGGCGTGGTCGGCGTCATCAAGGGCCGCAAGTCGACCTCGTCGAAGGTGATCGGGCTGCGCGCCGACATGGACGCGCTGCCCATTCTGGAAGAGACCGGCACGCCGTATGCCTCGCAGAACAAGGGCGTGATGCACGCCTGCGGCCATGACGGCCACACCTCGATGCTGCTCGGCGCCGCGCGCTATCTCGCCGAGACGCGCAACTTCGACGGCGCGGCGGTGCTCATCTTTCAGCCGGCCGAGGAGAACGGCGGCGCCGGCGCCAAGGCGATGTGCGACGACGGCATGATGGACCGCTTCGGCATCACCGAGGTCTACGGCATGCACAACATGCCGGGCATTCCGGTCGGCGCGTTCGCGCTGCAGGCCGGGACCGATGATGGCCTCGTCCACGCGCATCGAGATCGAGGTCGAAGGCACCGGCGGCCACGCGGCAAAGCCGCATCTGTGCGTCGATCCGATCATGATCGCCACCGAGATCGCCACGGCGTTGCAGCTCGTCGTGTCGCGCAATGTCGATCCGCTTGCGGGCACCGTGCTGTCGATCACGCAAATCCACTCCGGCACGGCGTTCAACATCATCCCGGACCGGGTGTATGTGGCCGGCACCTTGCGCACGCTCAGCAATGCGACGCGGGAGTTCGCGCAGAAGCGCATCCACGAGGTCGCCACCGGCATCGCCGCCGCGCATCGCGCCAAGGCGAAGGTCACGCTGACCACCGGCTATCCGGTGACCGAAAACCATCCCGACCAGACCGAGCTCGCCGAGCGCGTGGCCAAGGACGTGGCGGGCGCCGCGCGCGTGGACGGCGCGATGGAGCCGTCGATGGGGTCGGAGGATTTCTCCTTCATGCTGCTGGAGCGGCCGGGCGCGTTCATCTTCGTCGGCAACGGCGACACCGCCAGCGTGCACAACGCCAAGTACGACTTCAACGACGCGGCGCTGCCGGTCGGCATGAGCTACTGGGCGCGGCTCGTCGAAATGGCGATGCCGGCCAACTAGTTATCAAAGATTTCTCACCTACCGGAGAACAACAATGAAGAACCTCATCCGTCGCGCGATGCTTCCCGCGGCAGCCCCGCTGGCCGCAACGCTTTTGCTGCTTGCGCCGGCCGCTGCGCAGGAACTTCGCATCGGCCTGTCCGCCGAGCCGAGCTCGATCGACCCGCACTATCATGCGCTGGGTCCGAACAACCAGATCGCAACCCAGGTCTATGAGCGGCTGACCGACCAGGACGAGAACCAGAAGCCGGGTCCGAGCCTTGCCGAGAGCTATCGCGCGATCGACGACAAGACCTGGGAGTTCAAGCTGCGCAAGGGCGTGAAATTCTCCGACGGCTCGGACTTCACCGCCCGCGACGTGATCTTCTCCTATTGCCGTGTGCCGAAGGTGGAGAACTCGCCGTCCTCGTTCATCGCCTCGACCCGCATGGTCGACACCATGACGGCGCCCGATCCGCACACCATCATCATCACCACCGCCGAACCGTTCCCGCTGATGGCGATCACGGTCGAGCAACATCGCCATCATCTCCGCCAAGAACGGCGGTGCGCCGGACGACCTGAAGTTCAACAAGGCCGGCTGCGAAGGCGTTGCGGCCTGGCCGAAGACCGAAGACTTCAACAAGATGAAGTATGCCGGCACCGGTCCGTTCAAATACACCCAGTTCACGCCGGGCGATCGCATCGTCATGGAGCTGAACGAGACCCACTGGGGCACGAAGCCGAAGTGGAAGAAGGTGATCCTGCGGCCGATCACCAATGCGGCGTCGCGCGTGGCGGCGCTGCTGGCGAACGACGTCGACTTCATCGAGAACCCGCCGATCCAGGATTTGCCGCGCATCAAGGCCAATCCGAATCTGGCGCTCACCTCGAAGCTGTCGAACCGGATCATCTATCTGCACTTCAACTACCTGGCCGACGTGCCGCCGGGCGTGGTCGACGCGGGCGAGAAGAACCCGTTCCGCGACAAGCGCGTGCGCGAGGCGATTTCGCTGGCGATCGATCGCGAGGCCATCGTTGCGCGCATCATGGCCGGCGAGGCGAAGGCCGCCGCCGAATTCCTGCCCAATCCGCTGGACGGCACCAACCCCGGCATCCAGGCGGCGAAGCCCGATCCGGAGAAGGCGAAGAAGCTTTTGGCCGAGGCCGGCTATCCGAACGGCTTCGGGCTCACCATCGGCACGCCGAACGACCGCTACATCAACGACGCGCAGATCACGCAAGCGGTCGCGCAGATGCTCAACCGCGTCGGCATCAAGGCGCAGGTCGACGCCATGACGGCTGCGACCTTCTTCAACCGCCGCACCAAGCGCGAGTTCGGCATCTGGCTCGCCGGGCTGGGGCGCCGACACCGGCGAGATGGCAAACCCGCTGCGCGCGCTGGCTGCCACCCCCGATCCGAAGATCGGCTTCGGCACCACCAATCCGGGCGGCTACTCCAACAAGGAGATGGACGACCTTCTGAAGAAGGCGCTGACCACCGTCGACGACGAGCAGCGCAACATCATGCTGGCGCAGGGCTCGCGCATCGTCATGGCCGACTTCGGCGTCATCCCGCTGCACTTCGAGGTGACGACCTGGGCGTTCAAGAAGGGCATCAAGTACGCCGGCCAGACCAACCAGTACACGCGGCCCGACAAGATCACGCAGTAGTAGGGTGGGCCGCGCCGTCATTGCGAGGAGCGCAGCGACGAAGCAATCCAGTGCGGCATTTGCCGCAACCTCAGACTGGATTGCTTCGCTTCGCTCGCAATGACCGAACTCACGAATTCAAATGAATGAAGTCCCGTAACAACGGGTAAATCTCGTTGTTCCACTTCTTGCCGCTGAACACGCCGTAGTGGCCGACGCCGGCCTGCATGTGGTGCACCTTGCGGTAGGCGCGCACGCTGGTGCAGAGGTCCTGCGCCGCGACCGTCTGGCCGATCGAGCAGATGTCGTCCTTTTCGCCTTCCACCGTCATCAGCCCCATGCGGCGGATCGACTTCGGGTTCACCGGCCGGCCGCGATAGGTCATCTTGCCTTGCGGCAGCAGGTGCTCCTGAAACACGTCGCGGATGGTGTCGATGTAGAAGTCGGCGGGCAGGTCCATCACCGCGAAATACTCGTCGTAGAAGGTCTTGATGGTGTCGGCCTTCTCGGTCTCGCCCTTGGCGAGATGGTCCATCAGGTCGACATGCGCCTTCATGTGGCGCTCGAGGTTCATGGTCATGAACGCGGTGACCTGGATGAAGCCCGGATAGACGCGACGGAACGCGCCGGAGCACTGCATCGGCACGTAGTTGATCATGTTCTGCTCGAACCAGCGCAAAGGCTTGCTGTTTGCGAACTCGTTGACCTTGGTCGGCGAGATGCGCGTGTCGATCGGCCCCGCCATCAGCGTCAGGCTCGCCGGCCGGGCCGGGTGGTTGTCCTCGCACATGATCGCCGCAGCTGCGAGCGCGGAGACCGACGGCTGGCAGATCGCCACCATGTGCGAGCCGCGGCCCATTTCGCCCAGGAACGTGATCAGGTGCTCGGTGTAGTCGTCGAGGCCGAACACGCCGGCGTCGAGCGGGATGTAGCGCGGGTTGTGCCAGTCGGTGATGTAGACGTCGTGGTCCTGCAGCAGCGTCTTGACGGTGTTGCGCAGCAACGTCGCAAAATGCCCCGACATCGGCGCGACCAGCAGCAGCCGCGGCTGCTGCGGCGCGCCGTCCTTGACGAAGTGCAGCAGCGAGCCGAACGGCGTCGAGAATTCGACCTTCTCGATCACCTCGTACTCGCGGTTGCCGGACATCACCTTGTCGATCCCGTAAGGCAGGGCGCGCATAGGTCAGCTTCGAGCGGGAGATCAGCTCGAAGGCGGCGGCGATCCGTTTCAGGACCTTGTCGGAGGCGCTGAGGGGGAGGCGGTTGATCAGGGAGAGGGCGTTGCTGGCGCCCGTACGCCACGGCTCGGTGAAATCAACGTGGTTCTGATACGCCTGATAAAGCATCAAAGTCATCCGCCGGTATACTTCCCCCATGGTCGATGCAATATCGACGCCAGTCGGCGATTATCGAACTGGCATGTGGTTTGCTCCAGCCCGAACAATGGGCATGCGCTGCCTGTATCCTGTCCTTGGGGCGGAGTAAGCTGGCGCATAGCCTTCTTGTGCAGTTTGTGTTGGAGGGTTCATGGCAAAGGCGACGCTGACGATCAGCAGCAAGAACTACTCGTCCTGGTCGCTGCGCGGCTGGCTGCTGACGAAGTTCTCAGGGCTCGAGTTCGACGAGATCGTGGTGTCACCGGACGACCCGGACGTGCGCGCCGAAATCCTGTTGCTGTCGTCGTCGATCCGGGTGCCGTGCCTGCGCCACGACGGCGCGACCGTGTGGGACACGCTGGCGATCGGCGAGTATCTGAACGAGCTGAAGCCCGAGGCGCAGTTGCTGCCGTCCGACCGCATTTTGCGGGCACATTGCCGGGCGATTTGCGGTGAAATCCATTCCGGCTTCACGACGCTGCGGGCGTCGCTGCCGGTCAATCTCAAGGGGCACTTTCCCGGCTTCAAGATCTGGTCGCGGGCGCAGGCCGACATCGACCGCGTCTGCGCGATCTGGCGCGAGTGCCTGGCGCGCTCCGGCGGGCCGTTCCTGTACGGCGAGCGGACCATGGCGGACGCGATGTACGCGCCGGTGGTGACGCGCTTCAAGACCTACGACGTGACGCTCGACGACCGGCTCGCGCGCTACTCGCGAGCACATCCTGGCCATGCCGGAAATGCAGGAGTGGATCGCCGCCGCCAAGCTGGAGCCGGAGGATATCGAGGAGCTGGAGGTCGAATTTTAGGCAGACGGTTCGCGGGCTGCCTGTTTTGCGGGCCGCGCACGAAAGCGGGGGCGCTTGCAACCCCGCGACAAAGGTCGCCTGCGCTACTCGTACAAGTACCCGACCGGCTTGCCTTCGGTACGCAGGGGACGAATGTCCTTACCCGTGATGATTTGACCGGCCAGGCCGTCAATTTCGTCACGCTGCGTCGGCGTCCAGCTGCGAAGATTCTCCAGGCCCTTCAGAAGGCCGAGCCGGAGCACTTGCGTATTTTCGCCCACCCCGACGAGGCTTGTCGAGTTCTTGCCCGCCGTCACCGTATCGCCAGCCGCAAGTTCAAAGGTCTTCCCTGCATTGTCCTTGAATTCGGCTGTGCCGCGAATGACGCGATAAATGACAACCTCGCCTTTCGCAAAAGAGGCGGCGTCCACTGCTGCCGAGCTGCTCTTCGGCAAGAGCGAGTGGCCACGCGGGTCGGTCGCGATGATGTGGCCGGTCACAAGATGACCGCTCGGAACCTCGATACCGATATCGCGCACGTAAACGGGCGTGGCCGATTTGATCGGACCATCAGCCAGCGGCTTGAAGAGCGCATCCAGCGCCAGCGGATCCTGAAGCCAGAAGCCTGCATCGGCCGGGCGATCATGCAGAGGGTGGCTCCAGGCCACGCGTGGCGTTTCGGCTTCGTTGATCTGATCCGGACCGACAATTGTCGGGTTCGGAAAGGTCGTCGGATCGGTCACGAAGGCTTCGAGGAACTTGCCGGAGTAGCCCATGGACATCGCATCCGGCACCACCGTCTGCGGCGTCTTCAGGTTCTCTTCGGTGGACAAGCCGGACCAGGTGTAAAAGAGCTGGCGATGGACGATCGCGCTTTGCAGCATCACCGCGCCGGGACCGACATTGTAGAAGCGCCCATCGTAATCGAAGGTGAACATGCCCGAGGTGACCAGCACGAGCTGGAAACCGCCCGGCGGAAGGTGAAGATGGAAATCGGTGGGGCCTGTGTCGGGGAGGTAGATCGGAAGATTTGTCGCAACCTCATGCAGGAGGAAGGTTTCGTTATTCGCGTGAAAGCCTTCGTTCACGCGGTTGTAGAGAGCTTGCGGGCGATAAGTCGCTTCGTACGTCGCATTCCGGTCGCGATCGATGGCCACGAAATCCTGAGTATTCAGGCGGAGGGGATCGCCATTCGGGCGAGTGAGGCCAGTCGCTTTGAAATCGACCGCGGCATGCACGTTCATGACATCCTCCAATCTGAGTATCTCAATGCGATCTGAGGCGTGCTCATTTTGCTGCTCCGCTTGGCGGGGAGCGTCGGAAATCGCTCACCGATTCTTGCGGGCCTCGGGCGCTCTCGGGACTGATGCTGTGATGCGAATTTTGGGCCAGTTGCGGCGCGGAGCGTCACATCGACTCTTCGGGGTCGAGTCGATTGGAAAATAGTCGAGATCGTACAGGATGTTAGATGCCCCGATGCTTGACGTTATCTCGTCGCAAGCTTCGCAACTTCCAGAAAATAACGAGGGGCGCTTTGTGCAATTTATCGGCAAGCGTTGCCAAGGAAGGTGCAGTTGCGCCGCGCCTTCCGGGGCAGCGTCATAGCTCCAGATCACCCGCGAGCAATCGCTGCGAGATGGTGCGCGCGAGAATCTCGTTCGTGCCGTCGGCGATGTTGATGATGCGCAGCGTGTGCCAGAGGTGGACCAGGCCGATCTCGTTGGTCAGCCCCATGCCGCCGAACGTCTGCATGGCGCGGTCGACCGCCCGGTAGCCCGCCTGCACCGAGTAGCTTTTCGCCATCGACAGCTCCTTGATCGCGCGCTCGCCGCGGTCGAGCAGCATGGCCGCGTTGAGGCCGAGCAGGTGGGCGGCGTGCAGCTCGGTTGCGGCATCGGCAAGCGGATGCGACACCGCCTGGAAAGCTCGCGATCTTCTGGCCGAACGCCTCGCGCTGCTGCGAATACTCGACCGCGCGCTCCAGCGCCCACCGTCCAAGCCCGACGGCGCGGGCGGAGTTGTAGATGCGGCCGAGCGAGACGCCGTAGACGGCGATCCTGAAAGCCTTCGTCGAGCTTGCCCACGAGCTGCCACGGCTCGACCTCGACGTCCTCCAGCACCAGCGCGCCCTCGTTGCCGCCGGCATCGCCGAACAGTTTGACGATGCTCTCGACGCTGAAGCCGGGCGCGCTGGTCGGCACCAGGAAGGCGCTGATGCCGCCGGCCTTGCGCTCGGCCTTTGCGGCGTCGGTGATGGCGAACACGATGCACCAGTCGGCGGTCGGGCTGTTGGTGGTCCAGAGCTTTCGCCCGGTGATGCGCCAGCCCTTGTCGGTGCGGACGGCGCGGGTCTTGATCATGCTGGCGTCGGAGCCTGCGCCGGGCTCCGACAGGCCGAAGCACATCGACGTCTCGCCGGACATCATGCCGGCGAGGCAGCGCTTCGAGGCTTCGCGGCGTCACCTGGGTCAGCACCCGGCTCGGCCCGAACGCCCAGTGCGAGATCACCCAGGGCGTCAGGATGGTGTGCGAGCCGAGGCGGCGGTTGATCGCTTCCCAGGCGACGTAATAGGCGAGGTGGCCGAAGCCGCCGCCGCCGAGTTCCTCCGGCGCGCACATCGCGAAAAAGCCGGCCTTCGCCGACAGCGTCCGCGTTTCGCGGACCAGGCGCTGCACATCCGCCGAATAGCGCCCGCTCTCGTCGTAGAGTTTGCGCTGGTCCTCGAACAGCGCGTGGTTGTTTTCCACGCGCGGCACGATCTCCGTCTCGACAAAGCGCATGACGCCGTCGCGCACGGTGAGCACGTCCTCCGGCAGGTCGAATGCGATCGGCGCTCATGCCGCCGTGGTTCGTTCTTCGTTGACTATGCCGCGGCCCGCGCCGCGTAGCCGCTTCCCGCGCCATATCCGCACACAGGCCGATATAGCCGACCGGGTTGATCAGTTCGCCAATGGCCGTCGGTCGACAGGTGCTCGGTGACGCGTTTGTCCGCGGCCAGCAGGCCGGCAAACGACTTCTTCTCGACGAACGCCGCCTGCGCCGCGTCATAGACGATGTCGTGCGCATGCTGCCGGCCGATCGTGGCGCCGAGATCGAGCATCACCGCTTCGGCCATGATCAGCCCGCCGCCGAGGTCGAGGTTGGCGCGCATGCGCGCCGGGTCGAGCTGCAGGCCGGACAGCACGTAGTCGAGGCGGATCAGCATGTCGCCGGTCAGGATGCAGGCGCGCGAGGTCGCCTCGCGGATCATCAGGCTGGTGGCGCGGTCGGCCTCGTGCTCGGTCATGGCCGCTTCCAGCGCCAGCGGCACCAGCGAGCGCAGCTCCGCCGATTGCGCGATGATCTCCTGGCAGACCTTTGGGTTGCGCTTCTGCGGCATGGTCGATGAGCCGACCGTGCCGGGCGGCACCGGCTCCTCGGCCTCGCCGAACTCGGTCTTCATCAGCGTGTAGATCTCGCGGCCGATCTTGCCGCCGGTGGCGCCGAACAGGCCGAGCAGCGACACGTATTCGGCGAGGTGATCGCCGAGCGTGCGCGCCGGCACCGTCATCGGCACCATGTCGAGATATTTTGCGATGCCGGCCTGCACCGCCGGTCCCTGCGCGCCGAGCGAGGCATAGGTGCCGGCAGCGCCGCCGAGCATCGCCACGAACACGCGCGGCTCGAGCTGTCGAAAGCGTTCGAGATGGCGGATGAATCTCGTCGATCCAGACCGCGACCTTGAAGCCGAAGGTCGCGGGCACGGCGTGCTGGCCGTGGGTGCGCGCAGGCATCACCATGTCGGCCGAGCGCTCGGCGAGGTCGGCCATCGCTCGCAGCGTCTTCAGGATGAGTTGAACGAAGATCCGGTGCGCCTGCCGCAGCACCAGGAGGTCGCCGGTCTGCACGATGTTCTGCGTCGTCGCGCCCCAATGCACCCAGCCGCCGGCTGGCTCGCCGCAGATGCGCGACAGTTCCCACACCAGCGGCACGATGGTGTGACCGGTGCGCTTGTCCGCTTCGTCGATGCGGGCGCGATCCATCAGGCTCAGCTTCGCGCAGGCAGCGATCCGCTCGGCGCAATCCTTCGGCACGATGCCGAGATCGGCCTGCGCCCGCGCCAGCGCCGCCTCGACGTCGAGCCATGCCTGCCAGCGGTTCTCGAGGGTGTAGAGTGCGCGAATTCCGGCATCCGGCAGCCGTGCGCCTTTTGGCGTTTCCTCGTCCATCCCGGCGTTCCTCGTCTTTGTTGTTCTGGGCCGCGACTCAGGCGCGATACGCCCCAGTTCCCTGCAATCTTTGGCCAGATTTGTCCATTGTCAGTCCCGGGCGGCTGGCTTCTCTGGTTGCGCACCCGGCCGTCGAGTTCTGGAGATGATCGGCCTTGGTGCTGAGCTGATTACGAAGCTGTTTCGCCGAGCGCCGCGCAGATCGCATCGAGGCCGTCGGTCAGCGCGGCCGGCCCCGGCTGCAGGATGATGGGCGACTTGATCTCGACGATCCGGTTGGTTCTTGACGGCCGGAATGTCGCTCCAGCCGGGACGCTCGTAAAAGTCCTTCATCCGGACCTTCTTGCCGCACCAGGAGGCGAGGATGACATCGGGCGCGGCGGCAATCAACCGCCGCCGGATCGATGATGCGCTGCTTCGCACCTTGCTCGCGGCGAAGCTCGGGAAAGGCATCGATGCCGCCGGCGATCTCGATCAGCTCCGAGACCCAGCAGATGCCGCTGATCAGCGGATCGTTCCATTCCTCGAAATAGACTTTTGGCCGCGCTGGCGTTGCGAGCGGCCGCAGCGGCGACCGTCGTCCAGTTTGCGCTGCAGCCGGTCGGCCAGCGCCTCGGCCTTGGCCGGCAGCATCGACCAGGGCGCCGACGGTGCGGATCATCGCAAAGATACCGGCGACGTCGCGCTGGTTGAAGACGTGGACGGCGATGCCGGCCTTGGCGAGGTCGGCGGCGAGCTGTCCCTGCAGGTCGGAAAAGGCCAGCACCAGGTCCGGCTCGAGCGCCAGGATCTTCGGAATATCGGCGGAGATGAACGCGGAAACCCGTGGCTTCTCCTTGCGCACCTGCGGCGGCCGCACCGCGTAGCCGGACACGCCGACGATCCGGTCCTGCTCGCCGAGGAGGTAGAGGGTTTCGACCGTTTCCTCGGTCAGGCAGACGATCCGGCGTGGCGGAAAATGTCGCATCGATCCAATCGCGATGTCGTGAGAGGAGCAGGGGCGATCCAGTCGTTCGTTTCGCGCCGCGGTCCGGATCATGGCGACGAGCCAAGGGCGATGGCAAGTCCGATTTCGTGCGTAGAGCTGTTCCGATTGCTGCATCGCGGCTGCGCCCTTGCCGCAGCCCATTGCTCCGCATTGCAGCCGTGTTAGGTTCGCCACGCGAAACGGTCTGAGAGAGCGCTTCAAGCGTCACGGATCATCGTCTTGGGAGGATTTATGTTCGGACGTGCCTTGGCCGCCGTTATGGCGGTTGCTGCTCTTTCTCGCTCATCGATGTCGGCGTCGCGCTGGCGCAGAAGTCGGGCGGCACGCTGCGCCTTCCGCATCGCGACAATCCGCCGAGCGCATCGATCCTGGAAGAGGCGACCATTTCGGTCACCATTCCCTACATGTCGATCTACAACAACCTCGTCATGTTCGATAACGCCAAGCCGCATGAGAGCGCCGAGACGATCGTGCCGGATCTCGCGGAAAGCTGGTCGTGGGACGACAGCAAGACGAAGCTGACCTTCAAGCTGCGGCAGGGCGTCAAGTGGCACGACGGCAAGCCGTTCACCGCCAAGGACGTGCAGTGCACCTGGCACATGCTGATCGGCAAGAGCGACGTACAGGACTTCCGCAAGAACCCGCGCGCGATCTGGTACCAGAACCTGAGCGAGGTCACGATCAACGGCGACTATGAGGCGACCTTCGTGCTGAAGGCAGCCGCAGCCGGCGTTTCCGCTGCTGCTCGCCTCGGGCTACTCGCCGGTCTATCCCTGCCACGTGTCGCAGCGCGACATGCGCACCAAGCCGATCGGCACCGGGCCGTTCAAGTTCGTCGAATACAAGCGCGGCGAGTCGATCAAGCT
This sequence comes from uncultured Alphaproteobacteria bacterium, assembly GCA_963843435.1. Taxonomy (GTDB): domain Bacteria; phylum Pseudomonadota; class Alphaproteobacteria; order Rhizobiales; family Xanthobacteraceae; genus P52-10. The sequence continues at coordinate 45,198 of CAWJKJ010000020.1, read as the reverse complement.
CGTGCGAGAACCCCGACTACTGGAAGAAGGGCAGGCCGTATCTCGACGGCGATCGACTTCAAGATCGTCGAGAACCGCTCGACGCGCATGCTTGCCTTCGCCGCCGGCGATTTCGACATGACGTTCCCGACCGACATCACCGTGCCGCTGGGGCGCGACATGAAGTCGCAGGCGCCGAAGGCGGTCTGCGAGTATGCGCCGACCGGCGTCACCAACAACCTGATCGTCAATCGCACCGCGCCGCCGTTCGACAAGGCGGAAATCCGCAAGGCGATGTCGCTCGCGCTCGACCGGCAGGCGTTCAGCAAGATCCTCGCCGAAGGCCAATCGAAGATCGGCGGCGCCATGCTGCCGGCGCCGCAGGGCGAGTGGGGCATGCCGAAGGATGTTGCTCGAAAAGCTCACCGGCTATGGCGGCACCGTCGAGCAGAACCAGGCCGAGGCGCGCAAGATCATGGAGGGGCTCGGCTACGGCCCCGGCAAGCCGCTCAAGGTCAAGGTCGCGACCCGCAACATCGCCATCTACCGCGATCCGGCGGTGATCCTGATCGACCAGCTCAAGAAGATCCATATCGAGGGCGAGCTCGAGAACGTCGATACGCCGCAGTGGTTCGCCAAGGTGGCGCGCAAGGACTATTCGGTCGGCATGAATCTCACCGGCGTCGGCGTCGACGATCCGGACGGCAATCTGGTCGAGAACTATTCCTGCAAGTCGGAGCGCAACTACACCGAATACTGCAATCCGGAAGTCGACCGCCTGCTGGCGCTGCAGTCGAGGGAATCCGACAAGGAAAAGCGCAAGCAGATCGTCTGGCAGATCGAGAAGCTGCTGGTCGACGACGTGGCGCGGCCGATCATCGATCACAATGTCGCAGGAACCTGCTGGCATCCATACGTGAACGGCTTTGTCGTCCACGACAACAGCATCTACAACAACACGCGGTACGAGGACGTCTGGCTGGACAAATAGGGTCGCGTTTCGACATGACGGGCCGATGCAACGAGAAGCGCACGCGCAAGTGCGCCGTCTGAACGGGCAAAAGCTTTGGTGGGAGGTCTCAAATGCGTGCGGGACGATTGCTGGGCTTGGGTTGGAAACGTTTCAGCTGCTTTGGCCGCGCTGGCGGTGATGTCGGCTGTGCCGGCCGACGCGCAAAAGCGCGGCGGCACCTTGCGGATGTATCACAATGACAATCCGCCCAGCGCCTCGCTGCTCGAGGAGTCGACGGTGTCGGCGACCGGGCCGTTCATGGCGGTGTTCAACAACCTGGTGATGTTCGACCAGCAGAAGCCGAACGAGAGCATGGAGACGATCGTGCCCGACCTGGCCGAAAGCTGGTCGTGGGACGACACGAAGACGAAGCTCACCTTCAAGCTGCGCCAGGGCGTGAAATGGCACGACGGCAAGCCGTTCACGGCCAAGGACGTGCAGTGCACCTGGCACATGCTGATCGGCAAGGGCGACGTCGGCGATTTTCGCAAGAACCCGCGCAAGGTCTGGTACGAGAACCTGAGCGAGATCACCATCAGCGGCGACTATGAGGCGACCTTCAACCTGAAGGCGCCGCAGCCGGCGCTGATCATGCTGCTGGCGAGCGGCTTCTCCGCGGTCTATCCCTGCCACGTTCCGCAGCAGGTGATGCGCACCAAGCCGATCGGCACCGGGCCGTTCAAGTTCGTCGAGTTCAAGCGCGGCGAGTTGATCGCGCTGACCCGCAACCCGGATTACTTCAAACCCGGCAAGCCATATCTCGACGGCATCACCTACAAGGTGATCGACAACCGCTCGACGCGGCTTTTGGCCTTCACGACCGGCGAGTTCGACGTCACCTATCCGTCCGACATCACCGTGCCGCTGATGAAGGACATGAAGGCGCAGGCGCCGACCGCGACCTGCGTGCTGAATGCGTCCGGCGTCAGCTCGAACCTGATCGTCAACCGCGAGAAGCCGCCGTTCGACAATGCCGACATCCGCAAGGCGATGTCGCTCGCGTTCGACCGCAACGAGTTCAACACCATCCTGCAGGAAGGGCAGGCCACCTATGGCGGGGCGATGCTGCCGCGGCCGGCCGGCCAGTGGGGCATGCCGGAGGAGGTGATCTCCACCCTGCCGGGCTACAGCGCCGACGTGAAGGGCCGGATCAAGCAAGCGCAGGGCATCATGGAGAAGCTCGGCTACAGCTCGGCCAAGCCGATCAGGATGAAGCTGCCGACCCGCAATCTGCCGACCTATCGCGATCCGGCGGTGATCCTGCTCGATCAGCTGAAGAAGATCTACATCGAGGCCGAGCTCGAGATCGTCGACACCCCGCAGTGGTACGCCAAGGTGGCGCGCAAGGACTATACCGTCGGCTTCAACCTGACGGGCGTCAGCGTCGACGACCCGGACGGCAACCTGGTCGAAAACTATTCCTGCAAGTCGGAACGCAACTATACGCAGTATTGCAACGCCGAAGTCGACAAGCTTCTGGTCGCGCAATCACGCGAGACCGACCAGGACAAGCGGCGGAAGATCGTCTGGGACATCGAGCGGATTCTTGTGGAGGATGCCGCGCGGCCGATGATCACGCATGGCGTGTCGGGGAACTGCTGGCACAGCTACGTCAAGGGCTACACGGCTCACTCGAACAGCATCTATAATAACACCCGGTTCGAGGACACATGGCTGGACAAATAAGCTGGGGAGCACGGGAAGGATGACGGCGGCGCGAGGAGGGCGTAGACGATGAGCGGTTACCTGTTGCGCCGTTTTGCGCTGATGCTGCTCACCCTGTTCGGGATGTCGATCCTGATCTTCCTGGTGATGCGGCTGGTGCCCGGCAACATTGCCGACATCCTGGTCGACTCGGCCGGCATCGTCGATCCGAAGCAGAAGCTGAAGATCGAGAAGGAGCTCGGCCTCGACCAGCCGCTCGTCATTCAGTACTGGCAGTGGATTTCCGGCCTCGCGCGCGGCGATCTCGGCTATGCCTATGTCAGCGAGCGGCCGGCGATCGAGGAGATCGCGCCGCGCATTCCGGTCACGGCCAAGCTCGCGGTGCTGGCGCTGATATTCTCGGTGCTGATCGGCCTGCCGCTCGGCGTCATCAGCGCCGTCCATCGCAACACCTTTCTCGACTACCTGATGCGCGTGATCAGTCTCAGCGGCCTGTCGATGCCGTCGTTCTGGCTGGGCCTGCTGGTGCTGATGGCGTTCGTGCAGGCGGTGGGATGGATACCGATCTACAACCGCCAGCCGGACAACATATGGGCGGAAATCGGCCTGCTGAGTATTCCGGCGATGGTGGTCGGGTTCCGCAGTTCCGCGCTGATCATGCGGCTGACGCGCTCCTCGATGCTGGAGGTGCTCAAGCAGGACTACATCCGCACCGCGCGTTCCAAGGGCGCATCCGAGCAAACGGTGAACTACGACCACGCACTGCGTAATGCGCTGTTGCCGGTCGTGACCATCGTCGGCATCGAAGCCGCCTTCCTGATCGGCGGGCTGATCGTCACCGAGACCGTGTTCAACATTCCGGGCGTCGCCCGCTTCCTGGTCGAGGCGATCCGCTCGCGCGACTATCCGATCGTGCAGAACCTGGTGATGTTCATCGCGCTCGTGGTCGTCACGGTCAATTTCATCGTCGATCTCACCTATACGCTGCTCGATCCGCGGATCAGGCTGGAATCGTGAACGGAGCTCGGCCATGACGACGACGATCGACCACAGTGCCGAACTTGCGCGAGGCCGGCGCCAACGTTTCCACCCGCTGGGGGGCGCTGGTGTTCCTTGCCCGGCGCTATCCGCTCGGCGCATTCGGCGCCGTCATCATTGTGATCTTCACCTTCACCGCGCTGTTCGCCGGCTGGATCACGCCCTACGATCCGACCACGACCAATGCCCGCTCGTCGCTCGCGGTTCCAGGCGCAGCCCACTGGCTCGGCGCCGACTTCATGGGCCGCGATATCCTGAGCCGCATCATCGGCGGGGCGCAGATTTCGCTGGCCGTCGGCATGGGCGCCACGGCGCTGGGCCTGGCCTTCGGCATCCCGATCGGGCTTGCGTCCGGCTATTTCGGCGGCTGGATCGACCTGATCGTGCAGCGCTTCATCGACATCATGCAGTCGCTGCCGCTGCTGGTCATGGCGCTGGTCATGGCCGCCTCGCTCGGGCCGTCGCTGCAGAACACCATCATCGCGATTGCGATCCCGCTGGTGCCGAGCATCGCCCGCGTCGTTCGCTCCAACACGCTGGCGCTGAAGGAAATGCCGTTCGTCGAAGCGGCGCGCGCGATCGGCATCAACGAGATCTGGATCGCCGCACGGCACGTGCTGCCGAACACGCTCGCGCCGGTGATCGTGCTCGCGACCGCGCAGTTCGGCTCGGCGATCCTCGTCGAGGCGTCGCTGTCGTTCCTCGGCCTCGGCGTGCCGGAGCCGTATCCGTCATGGGGCCGGATGCTGTCGGAATCGGCTGCCGAGTACATGCGCACGGCGCCCTGGCTGGTGATCTTCCCCGGCATCGCCATCAGCCTGGTGGTGTTCGGTGCGAACCTGCTGGGCGATGCCTTGCGCGATATGCTCGATCCGCGGTTGCGCACCTAGCGCATGACAAGATCATGCGCAAACTAGAGAACTAGGGAAAAGTCGCGTTCATGTCGCAGTCGCAAGCCGTGCAAGCCGCTCCGGTGTCCACTGATCAAGGCCAGTGCCTCAAGGAAGGTCGCAGGCATCGCGGTCGCCAATCCGTTGCTCACCGTCGCCGACCTGAAGACCTACTTCTTCACCCGCAACGGCACGGTGAAGGCGGTGGACGGCGTGTCGTTCGCGATCGCCCGCGGCGAGACGCTGGCGATCGTCGGCGAATCCGGCTGCGGCAAGAGCATGACCGCGCTGTCGCTGATGCGGCTGATCGCCGACCCGCCGGGCCGCATCGTCGACGGCGAGGTCGTGCTGGACGGCGTCGATCTGCTGCAACTGCCTGAAGACGAAATGCGCGCCATGCGCGGCCGCGACATCTCGATGATCTTCCAGGAGCCGATGACCTCGCTCAATCCGGTGATGACCATCGGCCGGCAGATCGGCGAAGTGCTGACGATGCACACGAAGATGTCGAGCAACGAGCTGCAGAAGAAGGTGGTCGAGATGCTGGCGCTGGTCCGCATCCCGGAACCTGCGCAGCGCGCGAAGGAATATCCGCACCAGCTCTCGGGCGGCATGCGGCAGCGCGCGATGATCGCGATGGCGTTGGCATGCAGTCCGAAAGTGCTGCTGGCCGACGAGCCGACCACCGCGCTCGACGTGACGATCCAGGCGCAGATCCTGGAGTTGATCGCCGACCTGCAGCGCCGGCTCGGAACGGCAGTGGTCCTGATCACCCACGACCTCGGCGTGGTGGCCGAGATGGCCCAGCGCGTGATCGTCATGTACGCCGGGCGCAAGGTCGAGGAGGCGTCTTCCGAGGACCTGTTCGGCGATCCCTTGCATCCCTACACGCAAGGCCTGATGGCCTCGATCCCGCGGCTCGGGCTGATGCGCGGGGAGGGGGCGGAGGTCGACCGCCTGCAGGAAATCCCGGGCATCGTGCCGCCGCTGTACAATCTGCCGGTCGGCTGCGTCTTCGCGCCCCGCTGTCCGCGCGCGGACGACAAGTGCAGCAGCGCGTTCCCGCCCTACGAGGAGAAGCGACCGGGCCACTGGGCGGCGTGCTGGTATGCCGGAGAAGCACGCGCAAATGGCTGATGCGATTCAAGCGGCGTCGACGTCCAATCGTCCGCCGGTGCTCGAGATCGAGGGGCTGAAGAAGCACTTCCCGATCAAGAAGGGCTTTCTTCGGCGCACCAGCGGTCATGTGTTCGCGGTCGATGGCGTCAGCCTGACCATCCATGAGGGCGAGGCGCTCGGCCTCGTCGGCGAATCCGGCTGCGGCAAGTCGACCGTCGGCCGGGTGATCCTCAGGCTGATCGAGCCGACCGAGGGCGTGATCCGCGTCGGCGGCGAGGACATCCGCGGGCTCTCGAAGAGCGAGCTGAAGCCGTTCCGCCGGCAGATGCAGATCATCTTCCAGGATCCGTACTCCTCGCTCAACCCGCGCATGACGCGCGGGCGACATCGTCGGCGAGCCCTTGAGCACCCACGGCATCGCCAGCGGCAAGAAGCGCGAGGAGATGGTCGCAAAACTGTTCGACCGCGTCGGCCTGACGCGCGTGCAGATGCGGAATTTCCCGCACCAGTTCTCCGGCGGCCAGCGCCAGCGCATCGGCATCGCCCGGGCGCTGGCGCTCAATCCGAAGCTGATCATCTGCGACGAGCCGGTCTCGGCGCTCGACGTGTCGATCCAGGCGCAGGTCATCAACCTGTTGATGGACCTGCAGCGCGAGCTTGGCCTGTCCTACCTGTTCATCTCGCACAACCTGTCGGTGGTCGAGCACATCAGCCAGCGCATTGCCGTGATGTATCTCGGCAAGATCGTCGAATACGCCGACAAGGTCACGATCTTCACCAAGGCCGCGCATCCCTACACCGAGGCGCTGCTGTCGGCGGTTCCGGTGCCGGACCCGAAGATCAAGCGCAAGAAGATCGTGCTGCAGGGCGACGTGCCAAGCCCCGTCAAGCCGCCGAGCGGCTGCCACTTCCACACCCGCTGCCCCTACGTGGTCGACCGCTGCAAGGTCGAAGCGCCCGCGCTGCGCGAGATCGCGCCGCGGCAGTTCGTGGCGTGTCATTTGCGGTAGATGGCAGACATTGCAGCAATATCGGCGTCATCGCCGAGCGTAGTCCCGAAGCAATCCAGTCTCTAGGTTGCGGCAAGTGCCTGCCTAAGCGGGATGGCTCGGCGCTTCACGCCCGGCCATGACGTCGCTTGTTGTGTCGCCCGGGCCAAGATTGCTACACAAATCCCCAATGAAACAAGAACCCGCCATCACGCCCTTCCAGCCCGACGCCTCCGGTCCGCTTGACGGCATCGTCGTGCTCGACCTGTCGCGGCTGGTCGCCGGCAACATGCTGTCGCTGCAGCTGGCCGACTTCGGCGCCGAGGTGATCAAGGTCGAGGACCCGGGCAAGGGCGATCCGCTGCGCGACTGGAAGATCGGCGGCAAATCGTTCTTCTGGAAGGCCTACGCGCGCAACAAGAAGAGCCTGACGCTGGACCTGCGCAACGCCGAAGGGCGCGAGCTGCTGCTGAAGCTCGCCGACAAGGCGCATGTGCTGATCGAGAATTACCGTCCCGGCACGCTGGAGCGCATGGGCTTCGGCCCGGACGCGCTGCATGCGCGCAACCCGCGGCTGATCATCGTGCGCATCTCCGGCTGGGGCCAGACCGGGCCATATGCCGGCAAGCCCGGCTTCGGCACGCTGGTCGAGGGCATGTCGGGCTTTGCCGCCAAGACCGGCTTTGCCGATCGCGAGCCGGTGCTGCCGCCGACGGCGCTGGCCGACATGATCGCAGGGCTCTACGGCATGGCGGCGACGATGACCGCGCTGCGCGAGATCGAGACCAAAGGCGGGAAGGGGCAGGTGATCGACCTGTCGCTGCTGGAGGCGATGCATTCGGTCGTCGGCGCCGACGCCGGCGGCTACCGCGCGACCGGCCACATGCCGAAGCGTCTCGGCAGCCGCTCGAACACGGCGAGCCCGCGCAACGTGTTCAAGACCCGCGACGGGCGCTGGATTTCCGTCTCCGGCTCGATGCAGTCGATGGCCGAGCGGCTCTACACCATGATCGGCCGCGCCGACATGATCTCCGATCCGCGCTTTGCCACCAACAGCGCGCGCCTCGCCAACACCGACGAAGCCGAACGGCCGATCCGCGAGTTCATCGGCGCCAGGGATTTTGCCGAATGCCTCGCCCTGTTCGAGCAGGCCGAGGTCACCGCGGCGCCGGTCTACGACATCGACCAGTTCGTCGACGATCCGCATGTGCGGGAACGGCAGGTGGTGGTCGACGTGCCCGACGACGAGGTCGGCAGCGTGACCATGCACAACATCCTGCCGCGGCTGTCGGCGACGCCTGGCGTGCTGCGCACGCCGGCGCCGAAGCTCGGGCAGCACACGGCGGAAATCCTTGGTCGCGTCGGCGTCGATGCGGCCGCTTTCGAGAAGCTTCGTTCGCAAGGAATTGTCTGATGGTTGAGTTGCGCGAGGACCTGCCGGCCTGGCGGTCGCTGATGTTCGTACCCGTGACGCGGGAGAAGTTCGTATCGAGCGCGCACACGCGCGGCGCCGACGCCTACATCCTCGATCTCGAGGACAGCGTGCCCGAGGCCGAAAAGCCGCGCGGACGGACGTTGATCCATTCCGCGGCGAAAGAGGTCAGCAAGGCCGGCGCCGACGTGGTCGTTCGCATCAACCGGCCGTGGCATCAGGCGATCCTCGACATCGAGGCATCGGTCGGGCCCGGCGTGATGGCGCTGATGTGCCCGAAGGCCGAGAGCCCGGAGCATATCGGCGTGATCGCCGAGCTGCTCGACACGTTCGAGGCGCAAAAGGGCCTTCCGCGCGGGCACACCAAACTGGTGCCGCTGGTGGAGACCGCGGACGCGTTCTTCCGGCTGCGCGAGATCGCAAAGTCGTCGCCGCGGGTCGTGGCGCTGTCGCTCGGAGCTGAGGATTTCGCGCTGTCGCTGTCGATGGAGCCGATCGGCGAGACGCTGCAGCTCGCCAAGCAGACCATGATCATCGCCGCCCGCGCCGCCGGCATTCTGCCCTTGGGCTTCATGGGTACGGTGGCGGAATTCGCCGATCTCAACGCATTCCGCGAGACCATCAAGCGCTCGCGAAAATTCGGCTTCGCCGGCGGCACCTGCGTGCATCCGAGCCAGGTGGGGATCCTCAACGAGGAATACGGCTACTCCGCAGAGGACGTCGACCGCGCCAAGCGCATGATCGCAACCTACGACGACGCCATGGCCAAGGGCCTCGGCGCGGTGACGTTCGAAGGCAAGATGATCGACGTGCCGGTGGTCGAGCGCGCGCGGAACGTGCTGCGGCAGGCGGCGAAGTTCGAGGCGCGGGCGAAGAAATAGCCGTCATTGCGAGCGAAGCGAAGCAATCCAGCTGCGCGCGTCAGCGCGCCAACGAAAACGCTTCAACTACGGCAATCTCAGACTGGATTGCTTCGCTTCGCTCGCAATGACGTGGAGGCTTACAGCCTCTCCACAATCGTCACATTCGCCATGCCGCCGCCTTCGCGCATGGTCTGCTGGCCGTAGCGCTTGTTGCGCTGCTTGAGCGCGTGCACCAGCGTCGTCATTGGTGTTGCCAAAACGTGGCCCGAATTAAACGGCCGTGCTGGATTTAGTCAATCATTCAATTAACTCTTGAGCGGGCAGCTCCGATGGGCTTAGCTGCGCGCGATGCCGAACCCATGCGACCCACGACCTCGCCACCAGACCGCGCAGCCGCAGCAAAGCGTCACCGCCGCAAAGCTGCTGAAGGCCGCGGGCGAGCTGATGACCGAGCGCAACTCGATCGACATCTCTTTAAGCGAGCTGGCGAAGAAGTCCGGCATCAACGCGGCGCTGGTGAAATATCATTTCGGCAACAAGGACGGGCTGTTGCTGGCGCTGCTGGTCGCGTGACTCGCGATCGGAGATCGAAAACCTCGACTACCTGATGCGGCAGCCGATCTCGCCGACCGAGAAGCTGAAGCTGCACATCGCCGGCATCATCAAGGCCTATCACCGCTTTCCCTACCTCAACCGGCTGATCCATCGCCTGCTTTACGAAAGCAACGAGGCAGTCGGCGCAAGGAGGTCTCGCGGTTCTTTGCCAAGCCGGTGTTCGAATTCCAGCGGAAGCTGCTGGAGGAGGGTGTCGAGGCGGGCGAATTCCGCAAGGTCGATCCGATGCTGTTCTACATCAGCCTGATCGGCGCCTGCGACCACCTGTTCCATGGCCGCACCGCGATGTCGCCGGCGCTCGGCATAGGGGGTGTGACCGACGAGGTGCGCCGCCGCTACGTGACGCACATGACAGAGCTGATCTGCGGCGGCATACTCAAAACGCCGCCGGCGAAGAACGGGAAGACGGGCAAGTAAGTCACCGTCATCCGACAACAAGAACATTCGGGAGAACATCATGAGCAGGGACAAGGCGACGGGGCCGCTGCGCGGCGTGCGCATCGTCGAATTCGCCGGCATCGGACCCGGTCCGTATGCGTCGATGATGCTGTCGGACATGGGCGCCGACATCGTCACCATCGCGCGTCCCGGCCAGTGGAAGAACGACCCGCGCCAGTTCGTCAACCGCGGCCGCCGGCCGGTCGAGCTCGATCTGAAGAAGAAGGAAGACGTCGCGCAGGCGATGGAGCTGATCGCCTCCGCCGACGCATTGATCGAAGGCTTTCGCCCGCAGGTGATGGAGCGGCTCGGCCTTGGACCCGACGAGGCGCTCAAGCGCAATCCGCGCCTGGTCTACGGACGCATGACCGGCTGGGGCCAGGAAGGTCCGCTGGCGATGGCCGCCGGCCACGACATCAACTACATCGCCATCACCGGCGCGCTCGACTCGTTCCGCTCGCAGGACGGCGAGCCGGTGCCGCCGCTCAATCTCGTCGGCGACTATGGCGGCGGCGCGCTGTTCCTCGTCGTCGGCCTGCTGGCCGGCGTCGTCGAGGCGCGCTCCTCCGGCAAGGGGCAGGTGGTGGACGTCGCCATGTGCGACGGCGTCACCAACATGCTGACCATGTTCCATATGCAGAAGGCGATGGGCCGCTGGACCGATCAGGCCGGCACCAACCTGCTCGACGGCGGCGCGCACTTCTATCGCACCTACAAGTGCGCCTGCGGCAACTACATGTCGATCGGCGCGATCGAGCCGCAGTTCTATGCCGAGCTGCGCAAGCTCGCGGGCCTCACCGATCCGGCCTACGACGCCCAGGTCGATCGCGCGAAATGGCCGGAGCTGCGCAAGAAGCTCGAGGCGGTGTTCCTGACGAAGACGCGCGAGGAATGGGCGAAGCTGCTCGAAGGCTCGCGACGCCTGCGCGGCCGCCATCGTCCCGCTGTTCGAAGCGCCGAAGCACCCGCATCTCGCCGCGCGCAAAACCTTCGTCGAGCACGAGGGCGGCGTGCAGCCGGCGCCCGCGCCGCGCTTCTCGCGCACGCAGTCGCGATCCAGCACTCGGCCGGCGTCGACACCGTGAAGGTGTCGGACATTCTCGCGGAGTGGCGGCGAAGCCGATGCGCGCCCGCGCATGATCGTCATTGCAGGAGCGAAGCGACGAAACAATCCAGCGCGCGCGCAGCGCGCCAGCAAAATGCTTTCTTAGCGTGCCTGCCGGCACGCGCTGGATTGCTTCGCTTCGCTCGCAATGACGGGAAATACGGCTCGCTTGGCCGGGACGACATGATTCTAACGGAGTAGTTCGATGCAGTTGAAAGACGTTGCAGTTCTCATCACCGGCGGCGGCTCGGGGCTTGGTGCCGCGACCGCGCGCGCCATGGCGGCCAAAGGCGCCAAGGTGTCCGTGCTCGACGTGCGCAAGGAGAACGCGGACGCGGTTGCCGCAGAAATCAAAGGCCTGGCGCTCGGCGCCGACGTGACCAACGAGGAGCAGGTCAAGGCGGCGATCGCCAAGGCGGAAGCCGCGCACGGCATTGCGCGCGTGCTGGTGAACTGCGCCGGCGTCGGCAACGCCATCCGCACCGTCGAGCAAGACCGGTGCCTTTCCGCTCGACATGTTCACGCGCGTGATCAACATCAACCTGATCGGCACCTTCAACGTGCTGCGGCTGGTTGCCGAGCGGCTCGTCACCGCGCCGCCGATCGGCGAGGAGCGCGGCGTCATCATCAACACCGCCAGCGTCGCGGCCTATGACGGCCAGATCGGGCAGGCGGCCTACTCGGCGTCCAAGGGCGGCGTGGTCGGCCTGACGCTGCCGGTCGCCCGCGACCTCGCCTCGATGTTCATCCGCGTCAACACCATCGCGCCGGGCCTGTTCCTGACGCCGCTGCTGATGGGGCTGCCGGAAGAGGCGCGCAAAAGCCTCGGCCAGCAGGTGCCGCACCCGGCACGGCTCGGCGATCCTAGCGAGTATGCAGCGCTGGCGGTTCACATCGCCGAAAATCCGATGCTGAATGGCGAGACCATTCGCCTCGACGGCGCAATCCGCATGGCGCCGAAGTAAGCCTGACAAGAGCACCTAACAACAAGAACAGAGGGAAACGCTCACCATGAACTTCGACTTTTCCGACGACCAGAAGCAGCTGCGCGACCAGGCGCGGCGGTTTCTCACCGAGAAGTGCACCAGCAAGGCCGTGCGCCAGGTGCTCGAGGGCAAGGACACTTATGACCGCGCGCTCTGGAAGGGGCTCGCCGAGCTCGGCTTCCTCGGCGTCGCCATCCCGGAGGAGTTCGGCGGCTCGGGCGCGGGCCACCTCGAACTGTGCGTGGTCGCCGAAGAGCTCGGCCGCGTCGTAGCGCCGGTGCCGGTCGCCTCGTCGATCTATCTCGCGGCCGAAGCGATCATGCTCGCCGGCAGCGATGCGCAGAAGCGGAAGTACCTTCCGGGCCTGGCCTCGGGCGAGACGATCGGCACGCTGGCGCTGTTCGAAGGCAAGGGCAAGCTGTCGCCGGCCGCGATCAAGGCCCAGGTCGCGAACGGCGCGGTCACCGGCACCAAGACGCCGGTGCCGGACGGCGAGATCGCCGACTTCGCCATCGTCGTCGCGCACTCCGGCAACAGCGGCCGCGAGACCGACATCGCGTCTCTATATTGTCGACCTGAAGGGCAAGGGCGTCGAACGCCGCACGCTGCAGAGCATCGACCCGACCCACAATCAGGCCGAGATCAAGTTCAACGGCGCGCCGGCCGAAGCGCTCGGCTCGCGCCGAGCGAAGGCTGGAGCAACCTGACGCGCGTGCTCGATCGCGCCGCGGTGCTGATCGCCTTCGAGCAGGTCGGTGGCGCCGAGCGGGCGCTGGAGATGGGCCGCGACTATGCGCTCGACCGCATGGCGTTCGGCCGTCCGATCGGCTCGTTCCAGGCGGTCAAGCACATCCTCGCCGACATGTACGTGTCGGCGACGCTGGCGCGGTCCAACGCCTACTATGCGGCCTGGGCGCTCTCGACCAACTGCGTCGGAGCTGGCCGAGGCTGCCGCTGCCGCGCGCATCAGCGCGACGCAGGCGTTCCAGCACTGCTCGAAGCAGAACATCCAGGTGCACGGCGGCATGGGCTTCACCTGGGAGTTCGACTGTCACCTCTACTACCGGCGCTCCAACGCGCTGGCGCTCGGTCTCGGCAACATCTCCTACTGGGAAGATCAGTTGATCGACCGCATGCGCACCCGCAACACCGAAGCGGCCTGAAGGAAGGATCGAAACCATGAATTTCGACGACACCCCGCAGGAAGCAAAATTCCGCACCGAAGTGCGCGGCTGGATCGCCGAGAATGCGCCGAAGGAGCTCGAGGGCGAGCTGAAGGAAGCCTCGCTCGGCCGCATCAGGCTGAAGAGCGACGACGTTCTGAAGCTCTCAAAGGACTGGCAGAAGAAGAAGGCGCAAGGCGGCTGGGCCTGCCTGCAGTGGCCGAAGGAATATGGCGGCCGCGGCTCGACGCCGATCGAGCGCGTGATCTGGCAGCAGGAAGAGGGCGTCTACGACAAGCTCGGCGCGCCGTTCCTGATCGGTCAGGGCATGTCGGCCCGGTGCTGATGACCTACGCCAACGACGAGGTGAAGAAGCGCTACCTGCCGCCGCTCGCCGCCGGCGAAGAAATCTGGTGCCAGCTGTTCTCCGAGCCGTCGGCCGGCTCCGACGTCGCGGGCCTGCGCACGCGGCGGAAAAGGACGGCAGCGACTGGATCATCAACGGCCAGAAGATCTGGACGTCCGGCGCGCACTATTCGGACTACGGCCTCCTGATCACTGCGCACCGATCCGAACGTGCCGAAGCACCAGGGCCTCACCATGTTCTTCCTGGACATGAAGAGCCCGGGCGTCGAAATCCGGCCGATCAAGCAGGCGAGCGGCGCCTCGGACTTCAACGAGGTGTATTTCACCAACGTCCGCATTCCCGACAAGCAGCGGCTCGGCAATGTCGGCGAGGGCTGGAACGTGGCGCTGACCACGCTGATGAACGAGCGCTTTGCCATCGGCGCCGGCGTCTCCACCGGCTTCCCGGAAATCTTCGACTACTGCAACAGCCTGATGACCGACGACGGCCCGGCGATCGACGATCGCGGCGGTGCGCTCGAAGCTTGCCACCTGGGCGGTGCGCACGAGCGGGCCTGAAATACACGACCTACCGCACCATCTCCGCGCTCTCGCGCGGCGAGCGGCCGGGTCCGGAGAACTCCATCGGCAAGCTGGTCGCGGGCAGCATGCTGCAGGAGATCGCGACCTTCGCGCTCGACCTGCAGGGCGGCGCAGGCGTGCTGGTCGACCAGGATCAGCAGGAAATGGCCGGCCAGTTCCAGAAGATGGTGCTGTCGTCGCCGTCCGCCCGCATCGCCGGCGGCACCGACGAGGTGATGCGCAACATCATCGCCGAGCGCGTGCTGGGCCTGCCGGGCGACATCCGCGTCGACAAGGACGTGCCGTTCAACAAGATCCCGACCAAGGGACGCGCATGAGCGCCGCGCAGGCGCAGGGCAAAGCCTCGGCGTCCGCGAGCAGCGCGGACGCCATCGACGTGCTGGAGGGCCTGCTGGCCGCGCGCTACTCCTGCCGCGCGTTCAAGCCCGATCCGGTGCCGCGCGCCGTGATCGAGCGCATCGTGCGCGCCGCCCAGCGCACGGCGTCGTGGTGCAACAGCCAGCCGTGGCACGCGACCATCATCAGCGGGGCGGAGACAGAGCGCTTCCGCAAGGTCATGTACGAGGACAGCCGCGTCCGGCGCGGAGTCGGCGCCCGATTTCCCGTGGCCGCGCGAATATGTCGGCGTCTATCTGGCGCGGCGGCGCGAGAGCGGCTTCCAGCTCTACGATGCCGTCGGCATCGCCAAGGGCGACAAGGCGGCGGCCGCCAAACAGGCGCTGGAGAATTACAACTTCTTCGGCGCGCCGCATGTGGCGATCATCACCACCACCGAGCCGCTCGGCGTCTACGGCGCAGTCGACTGCGGCGCCTATGTCGGCAACTTCATGCTGGCCGCGCAGGCGCTCGGCATCGGCTCGATCGCGCAGGCAGCGCTGGCCCGCCGCTCGGACGTGGTGCGCGAGCACCTGAAGCTCGCCGACGACCGCCGCGTCGTCTGCGGCATCTCCTTCGGCTACGCCAAGCACGACCACATCATCAACAGCTACCGCACCTCCCGCGCGCCGCTGTCGGAGGCGGTGACGTTCGTCGGGGAGTGAGGCGTACGGAGATTGGCTGGCGCATTATCCGCATTATTTTGCGGAGAATAGCTTCCGATTGCTGCAATCTGGAATCACGAGCTGCTTATACAAAAAGTCGCTGAAGGTTGGACTTCGCTGCGAGAAGGGCGCCGATCATGAGCGACGACGCGGAGGCAATCAAAGAGATTAGGGCCGTGTCAGATGGCAACGCGCCCCGTACGATCTTGCATTATCTCTACGTGCCCGACCGTGAAGCTGCCGCGATGATTGAAGATGCGCTTAGGTCTCGTGGCTTCCAAACGGAGAACCGCCTGGGTGCCGATGGCGTGAACTGGTTGGTACTAGCCAGCCATGAGGCCATATCTTCCGAGGAGCTGATCACCTCGATACGGCGCTCGATGGAGGCGCTGGTCGCCAAGGTTGGCGGTGAATACGACGGTTGGGAAGCGGATGTGCGCCATCGGGGTGGACGTCCGCCAAACTTCCATTGAGTGCAACATCCGTAGAGCGGCGCTCGGTACCCGTCTTGAGGCGGGATTACGCCTCAAACTGCTTCCGGATGAGCGTAGGGGTCTACCGGGCCGCACTCTACATGTCGCTAAGCTCATGCTTGTCTTACAGACTGGCTCGGGACGGACGGGGCGACAGCCTGCCAATGCTGGATTTGGACGCGCCCGATAACTCGGGTTGGAAGGTAACAGGGTAGAGGTCATCTTGCAGAAATTACAGCACTGCTGTATATTACAGCAATGGAGGTTGATAGATGACGCAATACTCGACCAGTGATCTCTCGCGGAAGTCGGGAGACATCATCGCCGAAGCACTGCGCAGGCCGGTGACCATTACCCAGCGGAAGAAGCCGCGTCTGGTGCTGCTTAGCATCGAAGATTACCGCAAGCTCACGGCCAGGGCCGATACGAGAAAGGCGGGCCGCCTCGAAACAATGCCCGACGATCTGTTCGAGGATGTCCAGAAGGCGGTCAGCGCATATGAGCAAGAGGGCGATGAGGCGTGAGCCTCGATGAGCTCCAAACCGGCAGCGTGATCCGCTTTCCTTATCTGTGGGTTCGTGAGGCTGAGCGCGGGGAGACCGAGGGCCGAAAGGCCCGCCCGGTCGCCGTGGGCGTGAGGATAGCCCGGCCGAAAGGCGAGGATGTGCTCGTGCTGTTTCCGATCACGAGCCAGTCTCCCTCCGCTGACCGCTTTGCTGTCGAAATTCCCGAAATGGAAAAGCGTCGAGCAGGGCTCGATACCACGTTACGGCTCTGGATCATCCTTGATGAATACAATCAGGACGTCATCGGCCGGTCGTTCTATCTTGAGCCTGAGCCACCGCTCGGCCGCTTCAGCAAGGCGTTCTTTCTCCCGCTGATGAAAGAGTTCATTGCGCGGCGCGCTACCGCGCGTGGTGTCAATCGCCGTCGCTAGATTGAGGCGCTGCGTGAGTGCCGAAGCATCGGTAAAGATCTGGTTCGAGCTCGACTCTTCGGAGTGGCATTGTCATGGAAGCGAAACGCTTTGGGCGTCGCCAATTGTCGCGAGTGAATCGCGGCTTTTTCAGATCGCAAACTCTCCCTTCTTCGTGAGGGGCATCAGCTATCTCGATATCGTCCAGGCGACGAAGACCAAAAACGATCAGATTCTTGATTTCGTGGAGGTCGTTCAGCGCGGCGGACATTCGACCTACATGCTGCTCATGCAACGGCGCAATTCCTATTGGAGCATGCTCAAGACAATGGGGTGCTCCTACGAAAGCATGCATGTCGATTTGAGCATGGGGCGGCGATTGTTGTTCTCAGTCGATGTGCCCCCGTTGGCGCATGTGCATGAAGTGTACGAGATTCTGGAGAGGGGCGAGCGGGACGGCGTGTGGGTTTTTCAAGAAGGATACGTTCATCTTTCCAAGCCGCAGCAGCTATCGTGATCTCGCTTTGGAGAGATGCCGTTTCGCGAGGCAACGCATGAAAGCGTATCTGGTGCTCGACGTGTCGGTGAATGACTTTGGCGGTTTCAGAAAATACATCGCTGAAATCCCTGCATTCATCGCAAAACATTCAGGAAAATACATCGTTCAAGGTGTTCAGCCCACGACAATCGAGGGTGATTGGAAACCCGAACGCATGGTCATCATCGAATTTCCAGAGCGCGAAAAGGCCGAAGCATTTCTAGGCGACCCTGAAATTCAGGACCTGTTCAAGGTGCGCCACGCGACCACGACGAGTAAGCTGGTGCTTGTCGA
This sequence comes from uncultured Alphaproteobacteria bacterium, assembly GCA_963843435.1. Lineage (GTDB taxonomy): Bacteria > Pseudomonadota > Alphaproteobacteria > Rhizobiales > Xanthobacteraceae > P52-10. The sequence goes on along the minus strand of CAWJKJ010000020.1, from coordinate 27,695 downwards.
CGGGTGCACGTAACCGCCTGCTTCCCGAGTGGCGATCCCCCTCACGCCGCCACCAGCCGATGGCGCTCGTGCAGGAATTCCAGCACTCGCTGCCGGCACTTCAGATAAGTCGCGTTCGTCGCGAGCTCGAGCCGCCGTCGTGGCCGCGGCAGCGGGACGTGCAGGATCTCGCCGATGGTCGCCGCGGGCCCGTTCGTCATCATCACGATCCGGTCCGACAGCAGCACCGCCTCGTCCACGTCGTGGGTGATCATCAGCACCGTGTTGCCGAGCTTGGCGTTGATGTCCATGACGGTCTCCTGCAGGTTCGCCCGTGTCAGCGCGTCGAGCGCGCCGAACGGCTCGTCCAGCAGCAGCACCTTCGGCTCCATGGCGAGCGCGCGGGCGATGCCGACGCGCTGCTTCATGCCGCCGGAGATTTCCGATGGCCGCCTGTCGACGGCGTGTGTCATCTGCACCAGCTGGAGATTGTGCCTGGTCCAGGCGTCGCGCTCGCTGCGCGACTTCGTGCGGGCAAAGACCTTGTCGACGCCGAGGCGGACGTTGTCATAGACCGACAGCCACGGCAGCAGCGAATGGTTCTGGAACACGACCGCGCGGTCCGGGCCCGGCTCGTTGACTTCATGGTCCTCGAGCAGAACCGTGCCGGCCGTCACCGTGCTGAGACCGGCGACGATGTTCAGCAGCGTCGACTTCCCGCATCCTGAGTGGCCGATGATCGAAACATACTCGCCCCGACTGACGGACAGGGAGACGTCGGTCAGCACCTCGTTCACGACCGAGCCCTTGACGAACGTCTTGTCGACGTGATCGACGACCAGATAACCCTTCATGGCAACCCTCCAACGCGTCCGTGACGCGAGCACAGAGAGTTCCTACACAAACTTCGTGCCAGTTCGGGTCGGCCGCGCTGCAAGTGAGCGAAATCGATGGCTGCCGCATGCGGGGACCCGTGAGATGGCGCGCGACTAAGCAACACGTATAGCCTTGAGGCAGCGGGCACCTGCCAGCACGCCGGACCAGGGTACGGTGTCCGCGAACACCCCTGACACTTCGGACAGCCGTCTGCTCAGGAAGTGTCCATTTCCCTCCTGATGAAACTCCACGCTGCACAAATATTGGCGGGATGCAGGTTTAGCCTCCGCGCACGAATCTTTGGCAAGCCCTTTGCTTGAAGCATTCCAGAAGCGTTCGTTTGGACCGTCGCGTGTGCCTCCTTGAACCTGGCCTGCGTGAGCCGGGCTGAGATCAAGGATGAAGGACCATGGAAGCCACACCTCGATTTCTGAATGGCGTCTTCACCTTTGAAGGCACGGGCTACGACAAGCCCGCGAAAGCTCGCCGAGAGCCCTCGGCTACGTCGTCCCGGCCGACAAGCGCACCCAGCTGATCTACCTGCGCGCCGGGAATTCCTGCCCCGAGCTGGTCTATGTGGTGCTGATGCGCGACGGCAAGCCGATGCGCTATTTCCCGATCGGCGCCAAGGCCGACGTGCACGTCCCGCTCGCCGTCGTCGAAGACATCTTCCCCGAAAGCAAGCTCGAGGTGCTGTTCGCAGCGCCTGCGGGATCGGCCGGCCATCTCGTGCTGGACATCGGCATGCTGGAGATTTGAGCGCAGCCCTTCCATCACGTGCGGGAGATCAACGATGAGCAAGCAGAAACTGGTCGTGATCGGCAACGGCATGGCCGGCGCACGCGCGGTGGAGGAGGTGCTGGCGCTGCGGCGGCGCCAGCCAGTTCGACATCGTCATGTTCGGCGACGAGCCTTACGGCAACTACAACCGCATCCTGCTGTCGAACATTCTGAGCGGCGCGCAGGACACGAGCGAGATCTTCATCAATCCGCTGGATTGGTACGAGGACAACGACATCAAGCTGCACGCCGGAACGCGGGTCGTCGACATCGACCGCTTTGCCAGGGTCGTCGTCGCGGACAACGGTGTCCGTCAGCCCTACGACAAGCTGCTGATCGCCACCGGCAGCCGCGCCTTCATTCCGCCGATGGCCGGCGTCAACGACACCCAGGGCAGGATCAAGCCGGGCGTCTTCGGCTTTCGCACCATCGACGACTGCACCAAAATCGTCGCGACCGCCCGGCAGAGCCGGCGCGCGGCGGTCATCGGCGGCGGACTGCTGGGCCTGGAAGCGGCGCGCGGGCTGCTCAACCACGGCTGCGAGGTTCACGTCGTTCACCTCGCAGGGCACCTGATGGAGATGCAGGTCGATCCGCAGGGCGGCGCGATCCTCAAGGCCAGCATGGAGGCGATGGGCGTCAACGTCCATCTCAGGAAGCAGACCACCGAGATCCTCGGGCGCCGACACCGTCACCGGACTGCAGTTCAAGGACGGCACGACGCTCGACTGCGACATGGTGGTGGTCGCCGCCGGCATCAAGCCGAACGCCGAGATCGGCTTGCGCTGCGGGCTGACCGTCGAGCGCGCCATCGTCGTCGACAACCACATGCGTTCGGTCGACGACCCGGACGTCTACGTCGTCGGCGAATGCGCCCAGCACCGCGGCCGCGTGTACGGTCTCGTCGCGCCGCTGTGGGAGCAGGCGAAGGTCTTTGCCGAGCACATCACCGGGCACGACCCGCATGCCGCCTACCATGGCTCGAAGCTCGCCACGAAGCTCAAGGTCATGGGCGTCGAGCTGGCCTCGATGGGCCTGACCGAGCCGGGCGAAGAGCGCGACGAGGTGATCCAGTTCGTCGAGCCCAAGAAAGGCACCTACAAGAAGCTGATCGTGCGCGACGGCCGGCTGGTCGGCGGCATCCTGATGGGCGACATCTCGCAAGGCCGCCTACCTGATGCAGTGCTTCGATCGCGACGCCCGGCTGCCCGACGAGCGGCTGTCGCTGCTGTTCGATCTCGGCGCGCCGACCCAGAAGGTCACGCTCGATGAGATGCCGGCCGACATGCAGGTCTGCAACTGCAACGGCGTCACCAAGGCGGCGATCGGTGCCTGCGTCGACGTCCGGCAAGCGCAGTGCGAAAGCGGTGATGGATGCGACGCGCGCCGGCAAGGGATGCGGATCGTGCAAGGGGCTGGTCGAGGAGGTGGTCGTCCTGGTTCTGCGGCGGCGACGTCGTGGACGATCCGTCGGTCCACTACTATGTCCCGTCCATTCCGCTGCAAAAGCCGGAACTGGTTCGGGCGGTTCGCGAGCAGAACCTGAAATCGGTCTCCGCGGTGTTTGCCGCGCTCGCCGGCGGCGTCGAGGATGCGGCCAGCAAGCCGGCGCTCGCCTCGCTGCTCATCACCGTCTGGAACAAGGAGTATGAGGACGAGCGCGACGCGCGCTTCATCAACGACCGGGTGCACGCCAACATTCAGAAGGACGGAACGTTCTCGGTCATCCCCGAGATGCCCGGCGGCGTCTGCACGCCGGATGAGCTGCGGCGGATCGCCGATGTCGCCGTCAAATACAACGTCCCGCTCGTCAAGGTCACCGGCGGCCAGCGGATCGATCTGGTCGGCGTTACCAAGGATCAGCTGCCCGCAGGTCTGGCAGGAGATCGGCATGCCGGCCGGCAGCGCCTGGGGCAAGAGCTATCGCACCTGCAAGAGCTGCATCGGCATCGACTATCTGCCGCTTCGGTCTCGGCGACAGCATGGGGCTGGCGCTGAAGATCGAGCGGCGTTTTCGCGGCATCGACAGTCCGGGCAAGCTCAAGCTCGCGACGGCCGGCTGTCCGCGCAATTGCTCCGAGGCGCTGATCAAGGATGTCGGCGCGGTCGCGATCGGCGACGGCAAATGGGAAATCTATGTCGGCGGCGCCGGCGGCTCGCATGTGCGCAAGGGCGACCTGCTGTGCGTCGTCGACAACGAAGACGATGTGCTGCTCTATTCCGGCCGCTTCATCCAGTTCTATCGCGAGAACGCGAAATTCAAGGAGCGGACCTACACCTTCGTCGAGCGGCTGGGCATCGAGCGCGTCCGCGCGGTGGTGATCGACGACAGCGAGGGCCTGGCGAAGGCGCTCGATGCGGCGATGCAGGCGGCGAGCGAGGCGGCCTACGATCCCTGGCGTGAAGCGGCCGCGCCCAGGACCGCGAACCAGTTCGCGGCCGTCCTGCCGGTGGAGGGCGCGTAGATGACTGCGATCCTGATCGGCGGGCTGACGCAAATCCCTGTGGGCGAGGGGCGGACATTCTCCGTCGCGGGGCGGCGCATCGCCGTCTTTCGCGCGCACAACGACGAGGTCTTCGCGACGCAAGCGGAGTGCCCGCATCTTCAGGGGCCGCTGGCCGACGGGCTGACCGGCGGCGCGACCATCGTCTGCCCGCTGCACGAACGCACCTACGATTTGCGAACCGGCATGGGGTTGAACGGCGAGTGCACGCGTCTTCAGGTCTTTCCCGTCTCGGTTCGCGACGGCGGCCAGATCTGGCTTGAGGCGGAGGGGCAATGAAGACCTTTATCCGGGCGGCCGAAATCTGGATTCCGACACCGGACAAGTCGCAGCTCGTGTTCCTGGACGGGTACTACGGCCCGCTGACGGAATTTCGCGCCACCAGCGAACAGATGCGCTTCCGCTTCGACGAAGGCCTGCCGGGCAAGGCCTGGGCGACAGGGCATCCCGTCATCCTGAAGGAGTTCTCCAACTCCTACTTCAAGCGGATCGCGGAGGCGAAGGCCGCCGGCCTGACCTGCGGCACCGCGCTGCCGGTGTTTTCGGGCAAGGACCTGCGAGCCGTGCTGGTCCTGTTTTGCGGGGATGACGATGCCCATGTCGGCGCCATCGAGCTCTGGCAGAACAATCCGGACAAGTCCTACGAAATGAAGCTCGTCGAAGGATATTACGGCACCGCCGAGATGTTCGAGTTCAACTCCCGCCACACCCACTTTCCACGCGGCTTCGGTCTGCCCGGCCGGGTGTGGAAGAAGAACATGCCGCTGATCGTCAAGGACATGCTGCGCTCGACGGCGTTCCTGCAGATGGCAGGAGGCCATGGAGGTCGGCATCAACCGGGGCGTCGGCATCCCTTACGCCTCCGCATCCGGCAACACCTCGGTGCTGGTGCTGCTGTCCGCGCGCGACACGCCGATCGCGCGCCGCTTCGAAATCTGGGTTCCGAACGCGGCAGGCGATGCGCTCACCTTCAATTCAGGCGACTGCGACCAGAACACGCAGCTTGCCGCCGGCTATCAGCAGATCCGGATCGCCAAAGGCGAGGGGACCATCGGCAAGGTGTGGCAGAACGAGATCCCGGCGATCAATCCGCATCTCAGCGAAGATGAGTCCGCATCGGAACGATCGGCGATTGCCGCCGGCCTCAACATGATGGTCGCGCTCCCGTTCATCGATGATCGCGGCCTGAAGGCGGTCATCGCCTGGTATCTGTAGCCAGCCGCTTGAACGCCGCGCTGGATCGATTCGCGCGCAACGCGCTATCTTTCGACCAATTCGATTCGGGATGGTCCAGGCGATGCCAGAATTCTCAACGCTTGTGGTTTTTGTTGCAGCTTGTCTTGCGCTGACCGCAACTCCCGGTCCCGATATGCTGCTGATCGCATCCCGGAGTGTCTGTCAGGGAAGATGGGCAGGGTTCGCATCATTGGCAGGTGTTCAAGCCGGCACATACTGCCATGCACTTGCAGCGGCATTGGGTTTGTCGCAGCTGTTCGTGGCAGTGCCCATTGCATATGACGCCGTTCGCTATGCTGGGGCAGCCTATCTATTGTTCCTTGCATGGCAGACGTTTAGATCGAACGGTGTCATCACCATGCCTGTGAGCGACGAGTTGCGCTACAGTGCCGCTGTGATGTTCCGTCAGGGGTTGATGACGAACCTCCTGAATCCGAAGATGGCTCTGTTCGTACTGGCCCTCTTTCCACAATTTGTAAAACCCGAGGCTGGCTCTGTCGTCGCTCAGATTATGATCCTGGCGACTGTGCTGAATATCATTGGCCTTGCAGTGAATGGTGTCGTCATTCTCGCAGCCAGCAGGCTCGGCACCGCGTTCGCTCTCAACCACAAGTTCCGTCGCATCTCCCGGATTTTTCTAGGCACCGTGTTTGCGGGCCTTGCGGCTCGGTTGGCTTTCGATGATCGCAGGTAACCTGTAGGCTCTGCTTCAGCCGTTTGCTCTGTTTCACAGGTAACAGCGCCACAAGCTTCTGCCGCCTAAACACGCCTCGGCACGCAAGCGCAGCCGTCGAAAACTGAAACTCGGCCAGACATTAGCCCGAGTTTCATCATGTGATGGGCTGCGCGCACAGGAGCACCAGGCATGCCTTTGACACGTCGCGAGATGATGGTCGGCACGGTCGCCCTGGCGGCGTCGCCCGCCGCATCCCAACCCGCATACCCATCAAAAACCATCACCCTTGTGGTGCCTTATCCCGCCGGAGGGACGACCGACCTTCTCGGCCGGCTCGTAGCCGATCAGTTCAGGGCAGGCTTGGGAGCGACGGTCATCGTCGAAAACAAGCCGGGCGCCGGTACGACCCTCGGCGCCGGCCAGGTCGCGAAGGCTCTGCCGGACGGGCACACGCTCCTGATGGCGACCTCCACGACCCTTGCCATCAACAAGACGCTCTATCGGCAATTGCCCTACGATCCCGTCGCCGATTTCACCCCGATCGCGCTGGTGGCTGCCGTGCCGTTCGCGCTGGTCGTGAACCCGTCGCTGCCGGTCAAGTCGCTCAGCGAGTTCATCGCCTACGCGAAGTCCAAGCCCGGGGAACTGTCGTATGGCTCCGCCGGGAACGGCAGCCCGCACCATCTGGGCGCGGAGATGCTGAAGACCGCCGCGGGGCTCGATATCAAGCACGTCTCCTATCGCGGCAGCGTGCCGGCCATGCAGGACGTGATCGGCGGCCACATCCCGCTGATGGTGATGGACCTGCAGCCCGCGTTGCCGCAAATCCGCGAGGGCAAGCTCAGGGCCCTGGGCGTGACGACCACCGCCCGCGTCGGCTCGGCGCCCGAGATTCCGACGCTCGCCGAGGCCGGTCTTGCAGGCTTCGAGCTTGTAGCCTGGCAGGGTGTGGTGGCGCCTGCCGGCGTACCGCGGCCGATCGTCGATCGGCTGGCCCGCGAAATCGCGATGCTCGTCTCCGCACCCGAGACGCGGACGAAGCTCAACGCGCTTGCGCTCGAGCCGCTGACCGGATCGACGCCCGACACTTTTGCGACCTACGTGAAGAGCGAAGTCGAGCGATGGGCGCCGATCGTCAAGGCGTCGGGCGCGACGCTGGAGTGATCTGCGATTGCACGGCTCGCCAGGCCATGAGCTGGCGTATGAGAACCGGCACCGACATCGCCAAGCCGATCAGTGTTGCCGTGCGGTTCGGCGATATGACCAGGATCGACGCGGCACCGAGCCAGAACCGTTCGAAGGTCGGGATGCGCGCGAGGGCATAGCCTGTGAGGGCAGCCGCCAGCATGACGACGCCGATGGCGCAGCCAATCGTGGTTTCGAAGAATTCGGACCAGGTGAACCCCTTGGTCACCAGCAGCATCGCTGGCGAATAGACAAAGACGAACGGCACCAGTGCCTTCGCGAGGCCCAGACGGAACGCGGTGTTGCCGGTCTTGAACGGATCGGCGCCGGCCATGCTGGCGCCTGCATAAGCCGCAAGCGCCACAGGCGGCGTGATGTCGGCGAGGACTCCGTAATAGAAGACGAAGAAGTGCGACACGAGCTGCGGCACGCCGAGCATGGCGAGCGCGGGCGCTGCGATCGTCACCATGATGAGATAGTTCGCGGTCGTCGGCACGCCGCAGCCGAGCAGGATGCAGACGATCGCCGTCATGACGAGCGTAAAGAACAACGTCATCGCCTTGATGTCGAACAGGTCGGCCGGCTGAACGCTCGCCAACAAGGACGCGAGGTCCGCGGCCGCGCCGGTGATGATGGTCGACAGCTTGAAGCCGACGCCGGTCAGCGTCACGATGCCGATGATGATGCCGACCGTGGCGGCCGCGGCACCGACGCTGATTGCGTATTTGGCGCCGACCACGAAGGCGTCGAGAATGCCGAAGAACCTCGCCTTGCCTTCCTCGTCGCGAAGCACGTACGCCGCCGACACGGCAGCCGATGCCCCGATCACCGACCCGAGGCCGATCCACTCGGTCAGAATGCCGAGCCGGATGCAGACGGCGATCGCGGCGGCGAAAACGACGGCAACGATCGGGTTGCGATTGGTCAGGCCAAGCACGATGCAGCCGGTGATGCCCCAGAACGCGGCGAGATAGGGCGTGAAGTCCGAGAACAGCACCATGAGCAGCACGGCGAGCGGCATTGCGGTCGGCCAGTCGCGGCGGATGACCTCGCGCGCCACCGGCAGCTCGGATCGCGGCAGCCCGCGCAAGCCGTGCTTCCTGGCCTCGAAGTGGATCTGGCAGAACACGCCGAAGAAATGCATGAAGGCCGGCACGATCGCCGCAAGGATGATCGTCTGGTAGGGGACGGCGAGAAACTCCACCATCAGGAATGCAGCCGCGCCCATGATCGGCGGGGTGATCTGTCCGCCCGTCGCAGCCGCCGCCTCGACGGCGCCGGCGAAGTGCCGCGCATAACCGACGCGGATCATCGCCGGGATTGTCAGCGAGCCGACCGTGACGGTGTTGGCAATCGATGAACCGGAGATCATGCCGAACAGGGCCGATCCGAAGATCGAGACCTTGGCGGGCCCGCCGGAGAAGCGGCCCGTGAGGGCTGTCGCAAGATCGATGAAGAAGCGGCCGAGCCCGACGCGCGTGGCCAGCACGCCGAACAGCACGTAGTGGAAAACGTAGGTCGCGACCACGCCGAGCGCGATGCCGTAGATGCCCTGGCTCGTCAGATAGAGATGATTGACGATGCTTTTCCACGTGTTGCCGGGATGAGCGAGAATGCCCGGCAACGTTGGACCATAGAGAGCGTAGACCATCAGCACGACAGCGATGATCGGCAGCGGCCAGCCGACGCTGCGGCGCGTCGCTTCCAGCAACACGACGATCATGATCGTGCCCATGATCCAGTCGAGGGGATCCGGATTGCCGACGCGGAACTGAAGGTCGTGGAAGACGTAAGGGACGTAGAGGCTGGAGACGACGGCGGCGATGGCGCAAAGCCAATCGAGGATGCCGATCCCGAACGGTGACAGAAGCCCGGCCTTCGGCGTCGCCGCGTTGCGCTTCTGGCTCCAGGAGAAGACGAGAAAGATCAGGCCAAGCACGCAGGCGATGTGAATGCCGCGATGCAGGGTTTCCTGCAACAGCCCGAAGCCGGCCGTGTAGTAGTGGAAGCAGGAGAGACCGAAGAGCAGGGCGGCAACGATCCAGGCCGCCACAGGCAGCAGCGGCCGGAATCGCATCTCCGGATCGAGTTCGCTCTCGAGCTTCTGGATCTTGGCGTCGTCGATCTCTGCAGTGATCGTCATGCAGAGTCCGCCAATCGAGCCGCGATCATCGTGTGGCGTTCGCCGGGGCTACTTCAGCAAGCCGATCTCCTTGTAGAATTTCTCCGCGCCGGCATGCAGCGGGATGCCGACCCCCTGAAGCGCGGTCGCCTTTTGAATCTCTTTCCCCTTGGCGTGCCCGGCGTCCATTGCGGCGCGCGTCTTGTCGCTCCAGAGCGCCTTGGTGATCTCGTAGACGAGATCGTCGGGCTGCTTGGACGTCGTCGTCCACTGCGCGCCGACCGCGACAGTCTCGACGCCCTTGACGTCCTTGTAGACGCCATCGGGGATCTTGTCCTTGGCGAAGAACGTGTACTGCGCCATGATCTTGTCACGCTGCAGCGCCGTCGATCGGCAACAGCTCGAAGCCGTTGGTCGCGGCGAGCTCGGACAGCGTGCCCTGCGGAAAGCCGGTTGTCTGGAAGTAGGCGTCGAGCGAGCCGTCCTTGAACTTCTCGGCAGATTGCACCTGCTTCAGGTACTCGGGCTTGATGTCCTTCTCGGTCACGCCGTAGGCGGCAAGCAGCGCACGCGCGTTGACGAGCGTGCCCGAGCCCGGCTCGTCAATCGAGACGCGCTTGCCCTTGAGGTCGGCAAGGGACTTGATCCCTGCACCCTTCTTCACGACGACGTGGACGCTCTCCGGATAGAGATTGGCGATCACGCGCAGCTCTTCGATCTTGGGCTTGCCTTCGTAGATGCCGGTGCCGGTATAAGCCCAGGCGTTGATGTCGGCCTGGCTGAAGCCCGACTCCATCGAGCCGCCGACGATGCCGTTCACGTTGGCGACCGAGCCGTTGGTGGCGACCGCGCTGACGTTGATCTTGTCTGTCGAGACGGCGTTGGCGATCATGCCGCCCACCGGATAGTAGGTGCCGCCGGTGCCGCCCGTCCCGATGCGGAAGAACCGTTGCTGGGCAAATGCCGGTGAGCCGGCAAAGCCGAGAGCACCCAGGCTGGAACCCAGCGCCAGCACCCGGCGACGGCTGATGAAACCAATCATGCGTTCGTCCTCCCTCAAAGCAGGCATCCTAGCCCCAACGCGTCCTGCGTGTCGATTGCTGAAGTCCTCGCGACCGTCGAAGAGTTCGCGGGGTGCCCCACGCCTGCGGCGCAAGCAGAGATCGGTCAAATCCGTTTCATAGTCGTGTCACCGACCACTTGAAGGTCTATCCTGTCGATCAGATCCGAACGGAGCGCCTCGGCGGCACTCATCGCGGCCGTGGTCTGTCGCAACGTACTGACGTTCGATCCGAGCGACACGATTCCGCCCAGCACCACGGCAATCGACCCGATGGCGGCCGCCGGATCGGATCCGAACAGGCCGAGCATCACGACGAGCAGCAATGCGACGCCGCCGGCGATCGCTGCCTTGGAAGCCAGTATGATCTTTCGGCAGCGCTCGGAAACCTCGGCAAGCTCTTCGAGCCGCACTTCGATCCGCGAAATCTCGTCGATCGGGTTGCCTTCGTCCATCGGTAGCCCAGCGTCCCAGCTTATCGACTTGGAGAATGACGCACGGCCGGGCGCGCGAGGCCGAAGTGCGAGCGCAGCGTCTCGCCCTCGTAGGCGGTGCGGAACAGGCCGCGCTTCTGCAGCAGCGGCACGACCTCGGCGATGAACACGTCGAGCATCTCCGGCAGCACCGGCGGCATCAGGTTGAAGCCGTCCGCGACGCCGTCGTCGACCCAGTCCTGCATCAGGTCGGCAACCTGCTCGGGCGTTCCCTCGAACGTGAAATGGCCGCGCGCGCCGGCGAGCTTCGCCAGCAGCTGCCGCAGCGTCGGGCGCTGCTCCCGGACAAATCCGACGATCACCTCGGTGCGGCTGCGCGACGCCTCGTTCGCGCTCGGGTCGGGGAAGTCCTCCGGCCGTCAGCGGCCTGTCCAGCGGCAGATGCGAGAAGTCGTGTCCGCCGAACCGCAGCGACAGCCGGTTGCGCCCGATCTCGGGATCGGACAGTTCGTTCAGCTCGTCGGCGAAGCGCTTCGCCTCGGCCTCGGTCGAGCCGATGATCGGGCTGAAGCCCGGCAGGATCAGCACCGTGATCGGGATCGCGGCCCACTTCTGCGACCAGCTTCTTCAGGTCGGCATAGAAGGCCTTCGCCGTCGACTTCTCCAGATGCGCGGTGAACACCGCCTCGGCATGGCGCGCCGCGAACTGGCGGCCGGTGTCCGACGAGCCCGCCTGCACGAACACCGGCCGCCCCTGCGGCGAGCGCGGCAGGTTCAGCGGACCCTTCACCTGGTAGTGCGTGCCCGGCATGATTGATCGGCCGCACCCGCTGCGGATCGGCGTAGCGTCCGCCGTCGCGGTCGTCGAGCACCGCATCGTCGGCCCAGCTGTCCCACAGGCCCTTGACCACGGTCATGTATTCTTCGGCGCGCTCGTAGCGGTCGGCGTGGCTCACCTGGCCGATGCCGCCGAAATTGCCGCCGGCCTGCGGCGACCAGGTGGTGACGATGTTCCAGCCGATGCGGCCGCGGCTGATGTGATCGAGCGAGCAGAACTGCCGCGCCAGATTGTAGGGCTCGGTGTAGGTGGTCGAGGCGGTCGCGATCAGTCCGATGCGGCTGCGTCGCCATCGGCGAGCGCCGCCAGCGTCGTGATCGGCTCGAGCCAGTTGAACGGCGTTTGTCTCGACGTCGTTCCACAGTCCCAGCACGTCGGCGAGGAAGATCGAATCGAACAGGCCGGCCTCGGCCTTCTGCGCCATCTCCACCGTGTAGCGGATGTCGGTGAGCGGCAGCTTCGACGACTTCGGGTGCCGCCACGAAGCCTCGTGATGGCCGCGGCTCTGGATGAACAGGTTGAGATGCATCTGGCGTGTCACGACCGGATTCTAGCCTTGCAGGCTTGCCATCGCCAGAAATTTTTCGGGACACGACCGAGAAGAGGGAGCCGGCAGTTCGATGTCGGTCCCGGCAAGTGGCGTCCGCCAAGTGCCGCTGACGGAACGGGCGTTGAAGGTTGACATCATGGCACATTAGGTCGGGTAATGCCGGCGGTGGGCGGAATGCGGAGCGCGTTCGCCTGAAATACCGAAATCAAGCAGCTCGGAACCCAGGCGCAGCGATGTCCATCAGAATCTCAGCCCTCGATCATGTTGTGCTGAACGTTTCAGACGTAGAGACGTCCGCAGGCTGGTATCAGCAGGTTTTGGGAATGAAGAGGAAGGATTTCGAACCTGCACCTGGAAAGCCGGGGCGAGTCTCATTGTCGTTCGGCAATCAGAAACTCAACCTTCGCCGCATTCCTGCGGATGACAGGGAGCAAATTGCTCTGGCGGATGCTCTTTGTTTTTTGACTGAAACGACGCCGGGGGATGTCGTCGTCCATCTCAATGCATGCAGTGTCGCGATAGAGGAGGGGCCCGTAGAGAAACACGGTGCGGTTGGCATGCTCATATCGGTCTATTGTCGCGACCCGGATGGACGTCTGATCGAGATTTCGGCTTACGAAGACTGAAAGTCCTCGGACCTGAGCAGTCACGGACTGATATCGGTCAACTGATATCGGTCAACTGATATCGACCAGCCCCCTCGCTTTCGCCTGTATAGCGATGCCTTGAGCCGTGCTATGAAGGCGCCAGCCTGATCCGCTCCTTCGTGGACGCCCAGCAATTGATCACGATCAAGATTGATCATACCACGACTTATCGGTTCAACGAACTGGTGAGCTTGCTGCCGCATCGCTTGATGCTTCGTCCGCGCGAAAGCCGTGATCTCCGCTTGATTTCGAGCCAGGTCACCGTGACGCCGGCCGCGGCCCTGGACTGGGCGCACGATGTGTTTGGCAATGCGGTGGCGACGGCCACGTTTCAGACGATGACGTCGCATCTCGTCATTAGAAGCGTCGCGGAGCTTGAACTTGGTGGGGAGGCGTGGCCGGTATTCGGCATCGCCGTCTCGGCAATATCGTATCCATTTCGCTATTCGAACGACGAGTGGACCGACCTTGGCGCCCTGGCGATGCCACAGGTTGCGGATCAGGCGGGACACTTGCGAACGTGGGCGCAAGCGTTCGTGCGCAGCAATCCGACGGACACTCTGTCGCTGCTTAAGGACCTGAGCGCTGGCGTCTCGCAGGCGATCAGCTATCAAAGCCGCGAGACAGAGGGTACCCAGTCGCCGGTCGAGACGCTGAATTGCGGCTGGGGCTCCTGCCGGGATTTCGCAGTGCTATTTGCCGAAGCGGCGCGGGTCCTTGGCTTCGGCGCCCGCATCGTCTCTGGCTATCTTTACAATCCCGATCAGCAAAGCGCGGGATCAGCCGGCGCAGGATCCACACACGCCTGGGCGGAGGTTTTCGTTCCCGGGGCCGGCTGGATTACCTTCGATCCCACCAACCGCAGCGTAGGCGGTTTTAATTTGATACCGGTCGCCGTCGTTCGCGATATCGGCCAGGCAGCGCCGGTCTCAGGTAGTTTCGTTGGCATGACCAACGCTTTTGCCGGCATTTCGGTGGAGGTTAAGGTCACGTCCTGAATTCGCGGTCCTTCCCGCGAGCGTCACCCCCGGCCTGGGTCGTCCGGATAGGAGCGTCCGTGTCCTCATGGAGAATTCGTTCGGCGGCGCCGTCAAGGTCGTCGTACTGACCGGCCTTGAGCGACCACATGAAGGCGGTGAGCGCCGTGAGGCCGAGACCGAGCGCGATTGGTATCAGGTAGAAGTAATCCTTCATTCGGCGGGCTCCGCAATAGCTGGCGACGAAATGCCCGGGCTCGCGCTGGTCGCGATGTCGCGCCTGCCATTAAGACGAAGCGCGTTGGCGACAACCAGAATTGATGACCCCGACATTGCGACCGCAGCGACCAGCGGCGTGACAAGGCCCAGGACTGCGATCGGCACCGCAACGACGTTGTAGGCAACCGCGAGTGTCAGGTTTTGCCGGATCAAGCCTCTGGCCTCGCGAGCGACGGACACCGCAGTCGGTATCGCGAGCAGGCTTTGGCGCAGGAAGACAAAGTCGGCCGCGCAACGGCCGACGTCCGAGGCGGAGGCCGGGGCCATTGAGACATGGGCGACGGCAAGCGCCGGCGCGTCGTTGAGGCCGTCTCCGACCATCAGGACTTTGCGGCCGGCGACGGAAAATGACTCGATGCATTCAACCTTTTCGCGGGGCGTGACATCGCTGCGATATGCAATGCCAAGCGTGGAGGCAACGCGCCCGACCGGCGCCTCGCGGTCGCCGGACACGATCTCGACGCGCAGCCCGCCTTGCGTCAGCTTTGCGACAGCCGCGGCCGCGTCCGTTCGCAGCCCCTCGTCAAAGCAGAAACCTGCCATCCACCGGCCATTCTCCGTCAGCGCAACCGTGGCGGCAGCGACAGCAGTATCCGGATTCGCGAGTGCCCACGAAGGTCGACCCAGTCGATACACCGTCGCGCCCGATCGCGCCTGCAAGCCGAAGCCTGCCTGTTCGGTGATGTCGTCGAATACGACCGGTGACCGCGGGAGGCCGAAGGCACCTTCGACGATTGCCCGTGAGTAGGGGTGCCGGGAATGCGCGGCAAGCGCGGCCGCGAGACCGAGCAACGCGCGGTCGATGTTTTCCGCCGAGGCCAGCCGCGGCGCGGCCGATGTGAGCGTTCCCGTCTTGTCGAAGACGACGGTGTCGATCTCCGCGAGGCGCTCGACCGAGGAGCCGTCCTTGACCATGATGCCAGTCTTGAACAGCCGTTGCGCGGCGATCACCTGCACGATCGGCACCGCAAGTCCAAGCGCGCAAGGGCAGGTGATGATGAGGACAGCGATGGCAATCGTGATCGCGTGGTGCAGGTCCCCGGTTGCGAACATCCAGCCCAGGAACGTGAGAAACGCCGTGAGATGCACGACCGGCGCGTAGAGCGCCGCTGCGCGATCAGCGATACGCCGATAGCCGGAACGGCCTTGCTCGGCCGCTTCCATCATCCGTACCATGTCAGCGAGGAATGAATTGTTCGCGGTCGCCGTCGCGCGAAGTGTGAGCGGGCCGGTCAAATTCAGCGTACCCGCGCGCAGCGCCGCTCCCGCACTTACGCGCAGCGGCGCGCTCTCGCCGGATACCAGCGACACATCAAGCTCGGAGGAGCCCTTGCTCACGATGGCATCGACGGGCACGCGCTCGCCGGCGCCAAGCGCAACGCTCATGCCGGGCTCGATCTCCGCGACAGGAAGATAGACTTGTGTGCCGTCCGCCTGCACCACGAACGCACCTCGCGCCGCGAGATGGGCCAGGCCCTTGACGGCCTGCCGGGCGCGCTCCCGCATCATGTGGTCGAGTGTTCGTCCGATCAGCAGGAAGAACAGCAGTGAGATCGAGGCATCGAAATAGGCGTGCGGGCCACGCTGTATCGTCTCGTAGATGCTCATGCCGAAGGCGAGCAGTACACCCAGCGAGACCGGGACGTCCATGTTGGTGCGTCCGTGCCTGAGGGCTCGCCAGGCCGACCGGAAGAATATCCGGCCGGAGTAGGCCAGCGCGGGCAGGGCAATCAGCATGGACAGCCAATGGAAAAGGTCTCGCGTTTCGGCGTCAGCGCCCGACCAGATCGACACCGAAAGCAGCATGACATTGCTGGAAGCAAAGCCCGCGACGGCAAGCGCCCGTATCAATTCGGACAGCGCCCCGTCGTTCTCGTCCGACTCAATGTCGAATAAATGGGCCTCGAAGCCTGCCCGGTTCAAAGTCTCGACAAATGGGGGCGGGCCGTCGTCCGACGTCCACCTGACCGTTACGCGCTTGGTCGAGAGGTTAGCCCGGGCGCTTTCGACGCCCGCTAGTCCGCCGAGCGTCTTCTCGATTGTCCGGACGCATGCGCCGCAATGCATCGTAGGCACGGAGAGGTCGGTTTGCCGCAGACCGTCGGCCACGATGCGGCTCGCAAGCAACACCTCCTCGTTGCGAGCGAGCGCATCCGGCAATACCGCCGTCAATTCCGCTCCCGAACCGCAACAACTCATCGCAGACGGCTCCAAATGCCGCGGGTTAAGTCTTTCGCATCGCCTGGTAGGCGTGCCAGCTGCCGTGCCCCAGCACCGGGAAAATGATGATCATTCCCAGAAGTCCGGTAGCCAGGGCGATGACAATCAGCACAAGCATGATGGCCGCCCAGGTCAGCATGACGGGCAGATTGTTCCAGACCAGCGCCATGCTGGTGCCCATGGCGGTCAATGCATCCGTGCGCTCGGCCAGCAGCATCGGGATGGAGAAGGCGCTGATCGCAAATGCAAACGCGGCAAACAGGCCACCGATGGCGCTTCCGATCACGAGCATCGCCCAGCCGGTCGCCGTCGTGAACAGCATGGGAATGATGTGATCGATACCTGGAAACGGCCGCAGGCCAAAGAACAATGCGTAGACGATGACGGCGGCGCGCATCCACAACAGCGTCAGCAGGAAAAGCAGCACGCCCGCGAACAGAATCTGGCCGCCGGACTCCGGCTTGATGAAGATCATCTGCCACAGGCTGACGGGCTTGCCTTCTTCGAGAAGCCGGCTCTTTTGATACAGGCCAAGGCCGATCACCGGTCCGACCACCATGAAGCCGGCAAAGGCCGGCAACAGGATGTAGTCGAGGCGCAGCGCGAACAGGCCGATGACGGTCACCACCGACACCAGAAAGACAAGCAGCCCGTAGCTGATGCTGCTTGCCGGATAGATCGTGAAGTCACGCCAGCCGGCCGAGAGCCAGCCGAACGCGGCGTCCCGAGGAACGTTGCGATTCCAGCGGTCCGAGCGCGGCAGCGGTGGAACGATGGCCGGTATCCTCATCATCGGTCTCCATGCCCATCTATTGCGGCGTGCATGACGATCGTGCCGCGCTGAACCTTCCCGGCTCCGAAACGCCCTGGCCCTGGCGCACATGCGCAACGCATTCCGGTTGCGACACGACAGCCACATAGACCAGGTGCGCATTGGCGATCAGCAGCAACACCAGCCCGGCGCCGATCGCGACCCAAAGGACGGCCTTCGTTCTGACTTGCCTCGTGGCGGTCGCGTTCATCGTTCCCCGCGGCGAAGATCAAACAGATAGAGCGCAAGAATTTTGCGGTCGAGCGGCGAGAGTCGTCCCTCCCAGCTCGGCATATGACCTTGCCGGCCGTCCCACACCGCCGCAAAGATGGCCCCGGTGTCGCCGCCGTAAATCCAGGATCGATCCGTCAGGTCCGGTCCACCCAGATCGGCTTTGCCCTTGCCGTCGTCACCATGGCAGGCGACGCAATTGGCGGCGAAGACAGCCTTGCCCGCGTCGATCTTCGCCGCAGGCACATCCTTGGCGACAGCCGGGTCGGAAAGGCTGCGCACATAAATCACCACGTTGTCGATCTCGTCCCGCTTGAGCAGCCCGTCGCGCCCGAACGCCATCATCTGCGAGACCCGGCTTTGCGGATGGGCGGAATTGATGCCGACGCGGATCGTTTCGGCGATGGCCTCGGGATCGCCGCCCCAGAGCCATGACGCGGTCGTCAGGCCCGGGAATCCCTTGCCGCCCTGTGCTTGCGATCCATGACAAGGCGCACAGTTGTCGCCGAACAGCGTCCGGCCGGTCTGCCGCACGTTTTCCATCAGCCGCGGATCGGCCTGGATCTCCTTGAAGCTCCCGGCCTCGATGCGTTTGGTCCAGGGCGCCCGCTCAAGTGCGGCCTGTGCCAGGCTCTCTTTGACGGTCGTGCGCTGATCGATACCGAGCAGGCCCTTGGTGTAGGTCACCCCGAGCGGCCATGCGGGCATCAGCACCCAGTAGATGACGGAGAACAGCGCCGTCACGATCAGGAAGAAATAGACCGGCCGGGGCACCGGCGTGTTCAATTCCTTGATGCCGTTCCATTCGTGGCCGGTGGTCATGTAGCCGGTATGAGGATCGCGTTCGTCTACCGCCATGGCTGATCCCTGTGCGGTTTGTCCTCGTGCCCGAGAATCGATTGCGCCGCCTCGTCGAACTGCTTCTTGTTCGATGGCCAGTACGCGTAGGCGACGATGATGATCGAAAGCGCGATCAGGTAGAACAGCCCGAACGACTTCGAGAACCAGACCACAAAATCATTGTCCATGATCATGAGCCTCTATGTGCCGCGTCGGTCAGCTTGCCGAGGATTTGCAGGTAAGCGATCAGCGCATCGAGCTCGGTGAGTTCGCCGGGCCTGCCGTCGAAGGCCCGTACATTCGTCGCCGCACCGTAGCGCTTGGTGACGCCTTCGGCGTAGGGCGAATTGGGCGCCGCTTGTCCGTAGGCATCGACCTTGGCATTGGCGATCATGTCATCGGTGTACGGCACGCCGACCTTGCGAAGCGTAGCCAGGTGCGCACCGAGGTCGTCATGGCGCAGTTCGGTGCGACCGAGCCACGAGTAGTGCGGCATGACCGATTCCGGCACGACGTCCCTCGGATTGTTGAGATGCCTCACGTGCCATTCGTCCGAATACTTGTTGCCCATGCGGGCAATGTCCGGCCCGGTCCGCTTCGATCCCCAGAGCATGGGATGGTCGTATTTGGATTCAACGGCAAGCGAGTAGGGTCCGTAACGTTCCACTTCATCGCGTAACGTCCGGATCATCTGCGAATGGCAGGCGTAGCAGCCTTCGCGGAGGTAGATATTGCGGCCTGCGATCTCGAGCGGCGTGTAAACCCGCATGTCCGGGGCGTCTTCGACGGTCTGATGGATCGTGAACAACGGTATGATCTCGACCGCGCCGCCGATGCTGGCAACGCCGATGATGGCGAGCAGAAAGCCGATGGTCTTGCGCTCGAGCCGGTAGTGCAGGCTGAACATGTCGCGTCACTCCGCCGGTTGAGGCGCGGAAAGGCCCGCGAGCGCGGGGACGGGACGATCGGCGACCCGCTCGTCAGCCGGCTGGTCGGCTGTCCGTATCGTCATCCAGATATTGTAGCAGGCGACCAGCGCGCCGATCAGGAAGAGCAGGCCGCCGATGGCGCGCGCGATATAGTAGGGATGCATCGCGACCAGGCTGTCCACGAAGGAATAGGCAAGCGTTCCGCTCTCATTATATGTCCGCCACATCAGTCCCTGGATGATGCCGGAATTCCACATCGCAAAGACGTAGATCACCGTTCCGGCAAGCGCGAGCCAGAAGTGCACTTCCACAAGCCTTGGCGAATACATCCGTTCACGCTTCCACAGCCACGGCACCGACGCATAAATCGCCCCGAAGGTAATCATGGCGACCCAGCCCAGCGCGCCCGCGTGCACGTGGCCGACGGTCCAGTCTGTATAGTGCGACAGCGAGTTGACGGAGCGGATGGCCATGAACGAGCCTTCGAACGTGGACAGGCCGTAGAACACCGCCGCGACCATCATGAAGCGCAGCGTCGCGTCGTCGCGCACCTTGTGCCAGGCGCCGTTCAGCGTAAGCAACGCGTTGCCTGCCGACGCCCAGGAAGGCACCAGCAGCATGACCGAGAACGTCATGCCGAGCGTCTGAACCCAGTGCGGGAGCGCGGTGTAGTGCAGGTGGTGCGAACCCGCCCACATGTACATGAAAGTGATGCCCCAGAAGCTGATGATGGACAGCCGATAGGAGAAGATCGGGCGGCCGGCGCGCACGGGAAGGTAATAATACATCATGCCGAGGAAGCCGGAGGTCAGGAAGAACGCGACCGCGTTGTGCCCGTACCACCACTGCGTCATCGCATCCTGTACACCGGAAAACGCCGAATAGCTTTTGGCATGACCGATCGAAACCGGGATCGTGAGGCCGTTGACGGTGTGGAGGATCGCCACGACCAGGATGAAGGCCATGTAGTACCAGTTCGATACGTAGATGTGCGGCTCCTTGCGGCGAACCAGCGTGCGGAGATAGATCAGGAAATAGGTGACCCACACAATCTCCAGCCAGAGATCGGCATACCATTCCGGTTCGGCATACTCCTTCGACTGCGTGACGCCCATCAGGTAGCCGGTCGCGGCAATGACGCAGAAAAGATTGTAGCCAAGCAGCACGAACCACGGGCTCAGCTGGTCCGGCAGGCGTGCGCGCGAGGTTCGCTGCAGGACGTAGAAAGATGTCGCGATCAGCGCATTGCCGCCGAAGCCGAAGATCACGCCGGAGGTATGCACCGGACGAAGGCGCCCGAAGCTCGACCAGGGCTCGTCGAATGTCAGGTTCGGATAGACGAGCTGCCAGGCGATCCAGTCGCCGACAAAAAGCCCGGCGACGACCCACGCCATCGCGAGGATGATCCCCATTCGGCTGGGATCGTCGTAATAGTGGTCGAGCCGGCTGTCGTCAGGTTCGGGCTCGTAGTAGCTGGAAATCACCCAAAATATGCCGGCGATGCCGGCAAGCATGATGATGGCGCCATGAATGCCGAGCGGATCGCCGTGCCCGGCAACCCCCATTGCCAGTCCCCATGCGGAAATCGCGACGAGAATGACAAGCGCAAGTTGCCGCTCGCCTTTTGTGAGCTGGGCGATCATGCCAGATCTCCAAGCGAGACCACTGACGCCAGCTTTACTAAAACTTCGAGCGGCGCTCGCTGTCTCAGACCAATCGATTCAAATCATTCAATCGAGTGCGTCATATCTTGTTCGCGGCAATTAGCCTAACAAAAACACGCACAAAACACATTGGCCTTTGGGGAAATGCCTTCTCATCACGGCCGGAAACCACCTGGCCCGCCGATATCGGCTTCGGGTCATGCGCGAACCTGCTAGCGCTGTGCGAGGAGATCGGTGACGAGCTTCATGGCGACGGCTTGCTGAGGCGTGAGTCCGCGGATGTCCTTGGTGGCGGACATGGCTTCCACGAAGGCCGATGAAACGCCCATCCTCGTCATGTAGCCGAGGATCACGCAGGCGAATGCCTGAACCGGCAAATGCGAATGCCGCGGCCTGCATAGGCAGAGCCGAGCCGCCTCGATCACAGTGACGCACCGCATCGCACTCCAGACACGAGAGGGTGGACCTTGGGCCAATATCGTTCAGCAGGGCATCGTCACAATGTGTAGTCTGACTGGTCTCCGCACGACCTCGGTCATGAATTCCACCGCATTAAACTCGCATTCGATCAAGAGGAGGTTGATTTGAATCAATTCGCGCCTGCCTTGGTTATAGGCCTTCTCATTGGGCCCGGTCTTTCGCACATCGCACAGGCGCAGAGCGCCATCACAGAACAGGAGGCGCACTCCATTGCGGTGGACGCCTATGTCTATTTCTACCCCCTGCTGTCGATGGACGTGTCGCGGAAGCAGTTCATTAACGGCACAACCGACTTCAAAGGCCCGATGAACACATTCGTGAACGTGCCAGCATATCCACCGGCAGATTTCAAAGGTGTGGTGCGGTCCAATTTCGATACTCTCTATTCGGCTTCCTGGCTGGATATGACCAAGGAGCCTGTCGTCATCTCGGCTCCGGACACGGATGGACGCTACTACCTGCTGCCGATGCTCGATATGTGGACCGATGTTTTTGCATCGCCGGGCTGGCGAACGACGGGCACGAAGGCAGGAAGCTTCCTGGTGACGCCCCCGGGCTGGAGGCCGGACCTTCGCGACAAGTATGCTGAGGAGTTCAAGCTTCCGAAGGACACCCAGCGCATTGAAGCGCCAACGCCTTACGTCTGGCTTATCGGTCGCACCAAGACCGACGGCCCGTCCGATTATGATGCGGTCCGTAAAATTCAGGCTGGCTATAAGGTCACCCTTCTTTCCGAATATGGCAAAGCGCCCAAGCCGGTGGAATTCAAGCTCGACCCGAACGTCGACATGAAGACGCCACCAAAAGTGCAGGTCGATACCATGACGGCCGGCGTGTATTTCGCCAATGCGGCGGAGCTGCTCAAGCTGCACCCGCCTCATGCCACTGACCAGCCGATCATCGCGCAGATGAAGAAGATCGGCATTGAGGGCGGCAAGAGCTTCGACATCGCCAAGCTCGATCCGGTCGTGCAAAGGGCGCTGGAATCCGCACCGAAGACCGCACAGAAGCTGATGATCTGGAAGCTGCCGACGCTGGCGCGGGTTGCGAATGGCTGGTCGATGAACACCGATACGGTGGGCGTATACGGCAATTACTACCTGAAGCGGGCAATTCTTGCGCAACAGGGACTTGGTGCGAATGTGGTCGAGGACGCCATCTACCCGCTGAATCTCGGCGACGAATCCGGCAAGCCGCTCGACGGCGCAAACAAGTACACCATCACATTCGAGAAAGGCGCCGCGCCTCCTGTCAATGCATTCTGGTCTATCACGCTCTATGACCAGGAAGGATTTCAGGTCGGCAACTCGCTGAACCGCTTTGCGGTCAGCAGCTGGATGCCGTTCACGTATAATCCCGACGGCTCGCTTGACCTTTATTTCCAGAACGAGAAGTCCCGGTAAGGCCCTCGAAGCGAACTGGCTCCCCGCGCCGAAGGGGCCATTCAACCTGACAATGCGGCTGTACGCTCCGAAATCCGAGGCGCTCACCGGCAGATGGAACCCGCCGCCCGTCACGAAATCACAAGAAGGTTTGACCGTAGGCGCTCAATAGATCATTCGCAGGCACCGCCCGGCGCCGCTTGTTGCGAAGCCGGGTGCTGCGAGGTCGGAGCCTCGATCCGAAAGAGTTTCCAGAGCTGACTCGGCGAGGCGGCTTCGGCGATCGACTCCATGCTCATGCTAGCGCTGCGCGATCGGATCGGTGACCAGCTTCATGGCGACGGCCTGCTGAGGGGTGAGCCAGCGGATGTCCCTGGTGGCGGACATGGCTTCCATGAAGGCCGATGAAACGCCCATCCGCGTCATGTAGCCGAGGATCACGCCTGCGGTTCGCTGTGTCTCGGCCACCGGGTCTATTCCTGATCCTTCGCTCGTGAATTGATGAACGCCGAGTGTCGACCCGGGCACGCCAATGCGAACCGTGCCGCCGGCATAGGCCAATACGCACGCGCTGGCGCAGTAGGACGGGCGCATGCGGCCCTCGCCGTCGAAGCTCGCGACCGCCGTCTTGAGAGCGCGGGATCGGATGATCTCGCCGATGATGATGGCCTGGTCGACGTCGCCTCCCGGCGATGAGAACGCCACTGTATCTCCGCTTCGAAGTTTCGCCTCGTCAAGCTTGCTGCGAAACCAGGTGGCCGCGGCCGGCCCGATCACGCCGCTGACGGCCAGGGCAGGGCGGGAGTTGCCGCCGGATATAGCGGGCTGAACGAGCGACGCTGTCAGGTTGGGTGAAAAATACGAATCTTTCCAGTACGCCCACGCCTGCGGCGTCGACAGGTCCTGATAAGCACGGCCGCCCACGAGCGCCAGCATCAGCACGAAGAAGAGAATTGAGAACAGCGGAATCTTTCGGCGGCCGGCCGATTTAGATGGCGACCGTGCGTCAGCCGGCGATCCGCCGGCTGGAGGTCCCCAGGGACGGGCCGGCGTTTCCTTTGGCCCAGCGGGCCGGTCTGAGTTGTTCTCGAAGGGCATCTCGGCCAGCATGCCACAAAGCGAGACGCGCTGTCATGGATCCGAGCACGCCGATCGACGCAATCAGCACCGCCAATTCCGTTTGGCGTGACACGCCGATCTTTCCGAAAGTCTTGAGCAGATGCGACTTGACGGTGTTGCGCGACAGGTCGAGCTGCTTGGCAATATCGGGAAGTGTCTTCCCCGACGCGATCTCGAGTGCGACTTTCGCCTCCATCCCCGTAAGTCCGTAGGCTTCTCTCAGCCGTCCGGCGGGAACAGATATTCGCTTGAGCGGATCGATGATGAGGAGGACAGCGACGGCATCCTTCACCCGTTGATCCGAAAACCGTGCGAGATCGCGTCCGCGCACCGATGACAGAACCAGCGTCAGGGAGCCGCCCTCGCTTGAGTGCGGAATGCTCATGGCGGCCGCGGGCTTTCCCGACAGCACTGCCTGAAGCAAGTCAGAAAAAATCCGGTCGTGTCCCTTGGCGCGAACGGTCAATGTCCGCCTGCGGGAGAAATCCAGCACGCCGCCGATGCCGCCAAATGCGTCCGCCGCCGGGTTTGAGTAGACGATGCGACCGGAACGGTCGAACACGATGACGCCGTCCGACATGCGGTCGACCACATTGAAGCCGACCTTGCTGAGCGCCTGGTAGGTCTCAAACTGAAAGCCGAGCGACACCGATCGTCGCAAGTGCGGTTGCAGCCACTCCAGGATTTCACGCTCCTCAGCTCCGAACGCCCCGACCTTTGGACTGCGACAGATGTTGAACGCGGCACGAAAATCGTCTTTTGCGGCAAGAGCCATCATCGCGTTGTGCGCGAGGTCCTGCGGACGCAGAACCTCGTCGAAGAAGGCTGTCTTTTGCAACGATGCAAGATCGAGAATATCGTCCGAGAAGACCAGTTGCCCGACAGGCCGGTGCTCCATTCGCATGGACCAGTCGTTCCGCATGTGCCTTTCCTGGTAGACGCGGTTGCACTCTTCACTCAGGCGGCCATTGAAATCGAAATAGACCTTTTGCGCGCCGAGTGATTGACCGAACAGCATGCCGCCCTGGCTGCGCGTAAGGTCCGCGATCTCGGTAAGGACCGCGCTCCAGAGATCGTTGTCTGAAGCCGCATCGTAAATCTGATCCAGCAATTTTTCAGCGCGATCAAATCGGGCCGCCATTCCAGCTCCTTGCAAGCCAAAACACCGTAAAAATATCCACGCTTCATGACAATAGCTCGCGGTATCCGGTGGTCGTCCCCCGAATGCATGACGCTGACAGGCGCTCAATTGCTGGTTGTTCGTGAGGCCTCAACAAACCACCGCGCACAGCACCGAGTTGAAATGCCGAAAACCGTATGCATCGCGAGTTGAGCGCAGGTGTCTATGCACCGCTGTTCCTAGCGCACGGAACACGGACCTATTCGGCCGCATTGATAATGGTGCGACTAGTCGTTGGGTATGAGAGGCCGTCGACGATCGGCTGGCTCAGCTCAGGCCGCACCGGCGCCCCTGCCTGGTGCGGCCACCTTTTTCAGGCAGCGATGTCAGCAGCCAAATGACGGCGAACGCGTTGAGCGCGCGACCGCCTGCAGGCGTGTTGCACATCGACATCAGATCAAGCGGCCCTCCGACAGCCGGGCGATTGCCACCGGATCACCCTTGTACTGCCGTATTTTCGCAATCCAGTGCCCCCGGGGCGCATTCAAGGAAACCGCCATGAAGAAGCTGATTGTTGCGGCGGTGCTCGCGGGCTCTTTGATCTCGTTTGAGGCACAAGCACAGGAGCGCGCTGGTAGTGCTGCCCTGGGCGCGGTGTCGGGAGCGATTGTTCTTGGGCCGGTAGGCGCGGTCGCCGGTGCGTTGGTCGGATATGCGGCAGGGCCCGAAATCGGCCGCTCATTGAGATCGGGGCAGCCCGCACCGCGTCGATCCGGGGCTCGGCGCACAGCGCGGTCGGGCGGAACCCCATTGCCGGTGGCTCGGCCCTCGCTTGCCAATGCTCCGCAAACGGTTGGGAGCACGGGAACCGCTCCGCCGGTTGCCAGGACTTTGGAGATGCCGCCGCCAGGAACCAAGTCTTCGGCAGCGATCGCCAGCACAAAACCCGCGCCGCCGATTTAGACATTTGACTGAGAGGTCAGCGGGCGATCTGCGGACGAGTGAAGCCAACTGCCCAAGCTGAACTTCAGGATCCGACCACTTCAGTACCAAAAGAGAACCCGAGCCAAACCGCGTCGTTCGCGTTTGCACGCTTGGCATCGCCCGATCCCATTCATCGATACGCCGACAAAGCCAACCTCGCGCGGGAAGATGCCACGAGCAGTTCAGTTCCGAGACGCGCCTTTGCGGTGCGTTGATCCCGGGATGCGTTGCGCGAGCCTCAACGCGTTCTCGAGCGCCGCGGCGGCGCGCTTGTCGGCTTTGCGAAGCGACGGCAGAACGGCCGCTGCTTCGCGGCGCGCCGCGATCGCAAATCCAAGGCCATCCAGATAGGGCTCAAGCGTTTTGTCCTTTAGCGTGACGGCATATTGCGCAGCGGCACGTTCGATCAGCTCGCCGACAAGATAAGCCTGCAGGCGCTTTGGCGTGTCTGCTTGCGGCCCCCGGCGCGCGGCGTCCTGCAGTGCAATCCTGACGTCGTCGACGCGGCGCCTCACTTCGGCAAGCGGCTTGTTGTCCGCTGCGGTCGCGACGGCTGCCTCAAGGCTGGGGCCAAGGCTCGTGACGCCAAGCCTTTTGAACAGCTCGTCCATGACTGAATAGACCTCGGAGAGCCCATGCGCGAACATTTGCGCGCCGGCTTCCCGTTCGCCGCCGGCATAGGCGGCAAGACCTGCGTCGTAATGCGCAGCGATGACCTGCAAGGCGATCGCATATTCCGCCGGATCGCTGCCTACGGTCTCGAGGTTAATGCCGCCTTCACCGCCTTCTCCTCCTTCGCCGCCCTGTGCCCAGACATTGTCAAGGATGGCTCGGTCAAGGATGGCTCGCGACTTGTCGGCCGCAGTGACGGCTGAACCTTCAAGGCGATCCTGGGTGGCAAGATTGACGTATGGCCGTTCCCCGCCAACCGCCGCGGCGCCGCCCGTGACGATGACAGCGCCGACTCCCAACCAGATTTTCGTGCTTCTTCTCATTCCAACGTCCTGCCATTCTCATGCAATGCACGGTACGCCCGCGCATCTATCCCTCTAAAGGCCAGTTTTCATCATGCGCATCATCATCAGCAACGTGCTCACGTCAAACGATTTGCAGGATGTCCATAGAGCCTTAGAGACGCTCCAATTTGTGGATGGCGGCAAGACGGCGGGCTTCGCCGCCCGCCACGTCAAGAACAACAGGCAGGCGGTATCCAGCCGATACGGCAGGGGCCGGAATCAAGTCGCTTGTCGAAAGCCGCCTCGGTGCAAACGAAGTCTTTCGAACCGCTGTCCGCCCGAAGGCGCTCAGTCCTTTGCTGATCTCGCACTACGAGCCCGGAATGGAGTATGGCGCCCATGTCGACGACGCCCTGATGAACGGTCTGCGGACCGATGTCGCATTCACTTTGTTTCTGGACGATCCCGTTCAGTACGACGGCGGCGAACTCATCATCGATTTAGCGACCGGCGAGGATGAGTTCAAACTGGAGGCGGGGTCGATGATCGTCTACGAAGCGACGACGCTGCATCGCGTTGCCCCCGTCACCCGAGGTGCGCGCAACGCAGTGGTTGGCTGGGCTCGGAGCTATATTCGTTCCGCTTCACAACGAGAACTGCTGTTCGATCTGGAAACCGTGCGGCGGGCAATTTATGCGCGCGATGGCAAGACGACCGAGTTCGACCTCCAGTCAAAGTCTCTCAGCAACCTGGTCAGGATGTGGGCTGACGATTAGGTCAGGCGTGCCTTGGGTGCGCAGTCGCCCATAGCGGGTG
>CAWJKJ010000019.1:0-260108 GCA_963843435.1 uncultured Alphaproteobacteria bacterium | reverse complement strand
CCGCTTCGATCACAGCGACACACAGCGTCTGCACTCCAGCCATGACAGGGTGGACCTTGGGCCAATATCGTTCAGCAGGGCATGGTCACAGTATGAAGCCTGACTGGTCTCCGCACGACCTCGGCCATGAATAATCCCACCGCATTAAACTCGTGTTTAATCAAGAGGAGGTTGATTTGAATAAAGTCGCGACTGCCTTGGTTATGGGACTTCTTATTGGACCCGGCCTTTCGCACATCGCATAGGCGCAGAGCGCCATCACCGAGCCGGAGGCGCACGCTATCGCGGTCGATGCCTATATTTATTTCTACCCCCTCATGTCGATGGATGTGTCCCGGAAGCAATTCACCAACGGCACCACCGATTTCAAAGGTCCGATGAACACGTTCGTCAACGTGCCCGCATATCCGCCAGCAGATTTCAAAGGCGTCGTGCGGTCCAACTTCGATACTCTGTATTCCGTCTCGTGGCTGGACATGACCAAGGAGCCTGTCGTCATCTCGCTCCGGATACCGATGGACGCTACTACCTGCTGCCGATGCTCGACATGTGGACCGATGTTTTTGCATCGCCGGGCTGGCGAACGACGGGCACCAAGGCCGGGACCTTTCTGGTGACGCCCCCGGGCTGGACCGGGACGGTCCCTGACGGAATGACACGCATCAACGCGCCGACGCCTATGTCTGGCTCATTGGCCGCACCAAGACCGACGGCCCGCCCGATTATGATGCGGTCCGTAAAATTCAGGCTGGCTACAAGGTCACGCTGCTTTCCGAGTTTGGCAAACCGCCCAAGCCGGTCGAGTTCAAGCCCGACCCAAGCGTCGATATGAAGACGCCGCCAAAAGTCCAAGTGGATACGATGGCGGCTGGAAAATACTTCGCCTACGCAGCAGAGTTGCTCAAGCTTCATCCTCCCCATGTCACCGATGAGCCGATCCTCGCTCGTATGAAGAAGATCGGAATCGAGGTTGGCAAAAGCTTTGACATCAGCAAACTCGATCCAGCCGTGCAAAAGGCGCTAGAGGGCGCGCCGGAGGACGGGCAGAAGCTGATGGCTTGGAAGTTGCCGACCTTGGCTCGGGTAGCGAACGGCTGGTCGATGAACACCGACACGGTGGGCGTATACGGCAACTACTACTTGAAGCGGGCCATTCTCTCGCAGCAAGGACTTGGCGCGAATGTGGTCGAGGACGCCATTTATCCTCTCAACCTCGGCGACGAAAGCGGGAAGCCGCTCGACGGCGCAAACAAATACACGATCACTTTTGAGAAGGGCGCAGCACCTCCGGTCAATGCCTTCTGGTCGATCACCCTCTACGATCAGGAAGGCTTTCAAGTCGGCAACGTCCTGAACCGCTTCGCGGTCAGCAGTTGGATGCCGTTCAAGTACAATACCGATGGTTCGCTCGACCTCTATTTCCAGAACGAAAGTCCCGGAAAGGACATGGAAGCCAACTGGCTTCCCGCGCCGAAGGGACCATTCAATCTGACGATGCGTCTGTATGCAGCGCTGCGCAAGCGGATCCGTGACGAGCTTCATGTCGACGGCTTGCCGCGGGGTGAGCCACCGCATGTCGTCGCTGGCGGACATGGCTTCTACAATCGACGACGAGACACCCATCCGCGTCATGTAGCCCAGGATGATTCCTGCCATCCGCTGCGTCGATGCGACCGGATCATGTCCGCGGCCTTCGGTCGTGAAGCGATGAACGCCGAATGCCGATCCCGGCACGCCTATGCGTGCCGTGCCGCCGGCATAGGCCAGCACGCACGCGCTGGCGCAGTAGGACGGCAGCATTCGGCCGCTGCCATCGACGGTTGCGACCGCAGCCTTGAGGCCGCGGCTGCGTATCTCCTCGCCGATGATGATGGCTTGATCGACGTCGCCCCCGGGCGACGACAACGCCAACGTATCTACCCAGGTCGCAGTTTTGCGTCGTCGAGCTGGCTGCGAAACCGCGCGGCTGCTGCCAGGACCAATCCTGCCACTGACGGCGAGGATACGGCCGGAGTTGCCGCCGGACGGGGCGGTCTGAACGAGCGATGCTGTCAGGCCGGGTGGAAGGATACCGAATCCTTCCAGTACGCCCACGCCTGCGGCGTCGACAGCTCCCGATATGCACCGATACCCACGCCGGCCAGCAGCAGCACGCAGAAGAAAATCGAGAGCAGCGGAATCGCAATCAGCACCGCCAATTCCGTTTGGCGCGATACGCCAATCTTTCCGAAAGTATTGAGGAGATGCGACTTGACGGTATTGCGCGAGAGGTCAAGTTGCTTGGCAACATCGGGAAGTGTCTTCCCCGATGCGATCTCAAGTGCGACTTTCGCCTCCATCCCTGTAAGGCCGTAGGCTTCTCTCAGCCGACCCGCTGGAACAGATATTCGCTTGAGCGGATCGATGATGAGGAGGATAGCGGCGGCATCCTTCACGCGTTGGTCCGAAAACCGTGCGAGGTCGCGTCCGCGCACCGATGACAGAACCAGCGTCAGCAGGCCGCCCTCGCTTGACCGCGGAATGCTCATGGCGGCCGCGGGCTTTCCCGACAGCACGCCCTGAAGCAGGTCAGAAAAAATCCGGTCATGTCCTTTTGCGCGAACGGTCAATGTCCGTCGGCGGGAGAAGCTCAACACGCCGGCGATCCCGCCGAATGCGGCGGCCGCCGGATTTGAGTAAACAATGCGAGCGGTACGATCGAACACAATGACGCCGTCCGACATGCGGTCAACCACATCAAATCCGACCTTGCTGAGCGCCTGGTAGGTCTCGAAGCGAAAGCCGAGCGACACTGATCGTCGCAAGTGCGGTTGCAGCCATTCCAGGATTTTTCGTTCCTCATGCCCGAACGGCCCGACCTTAGGACTGCGACAGATGTTGAACGCGGCACGAAAGTCGTCTTTTGCAGCGAGAGCTATCATCGCGTTGTGCGCGACGTCCTGTGGACGCAGAACCTCTTCGAAGAAGGCTGTCTTTCGCAGCGATGCAAGATCAAGAATATCGTCCGAGAAGACCAGCTTCCCGACGGGACGGTGCTCCATTCGCATGGACCACTCGTTCTGCATGTGTCTTTCCTGGTAAACGCGGTTGCACTCTTCACTCAGGCGGCCATTGAAATCGAAATAGACCTTCTGAGCGCCGACCGATTGACCGAACAGGATGCCGCCTTGGCTGTGCGTAAGGTCTGCGATCTCGGTAAGAACCGCGCTCCAGAGATCGTTATCTGAAGCTGCATCGTAAATCTGATCCAGGAGTTTTTCAGCGCGATCAGATCGGGCTGCCATTCCAGCTCCTCGCAGGCCAAAACACGGTAAGAATATCCATCTTCCATGACAATATCTTCCTGCAGCCGGGGGCGTCCTCCGAATGAACGATGCTGACAGGCGTTCAATTGCTGGTTGTTTGTGAGCCCCAGCAAACCGTCACGCGTCAGCACAAGGTTGAAATGCCGAAAACCGTATGCACCGTGAGTTGAACTTAGGTGTCCAAGCACCGTTATTCCTAGCGCGCGGAACACAGGCCTATTGCCCGAATTGAGAATGTGCGACTAGTCGTTGAGTTTGAGAGGCCGTCGACGATCGGCTGGCTCAGCTCAGGCCGCACCGGCACCCCTGCCTGGTGCGGCCACTTTTTGTGAGGGCGCTGTTTCTGCAGTTCCCCGCAGGCGTGTTGCACATCGACATCAGATCATTCCGCCTTCCGGCAGCCGGGTGATTGCCGCCGGATTACCCTTGTGCTGCCGCATTTTCGCAATCCAGTGCCTCGGGGCGTATTCAGGGAAACCGCCATGAAGAAGCTGTTCGTTGCGGCGGTACTCGCAGGGTCTTTGATCTCGTTTGAGGCACAAGCACAGGAGCGCGCTGGAAGTGCTGCGCTGGGTGCGCTGTCGGGAGCGATTGTTCTTGGACCGGTGGGTGCGGTCGCAGGTGCGCTGGTCGGATACACGGCGGGTCCCGAGATCGGCCGCTCATTGAGATCAGGACAGCCTGCGCCGCGATCCCGGGCTCGGCGTACAGCGACCCCGTTGCCGGTGCCGCGGCCGTCGTCGATGGCCAGAGCTCCGGAAACGGTTGGGAGCACGGCTCCGCCGGTTGTCAGGGCTTCGGAAATCCCGCCGCCAGGCACCAAGTCTTCGGCAGCGATTGCCGGGACAAAACCCGCGCCGCCGATTTAGACATTTGAATAAAAGGTCAGCTGAATAAGAGGTCAGCGGGTCACGGCCGGCCAACGAGTCGGGCGAGAAGGTGCGTCAGGAAATTTGCTTAAACTCCCAACTTGTCGCGATACGACAAGGTTGCTGCTTCATTCGTTTTCGATCCGAGCATAATTCATAAGCCTTGGGCGTCTATTGGCGCCAGGATCATCGATTCCCCAAGCACTACGCATCGTTTGAACGAACGCATTACGCCGGTTCGGTGGCAGGGAGTGGCATCATGAAACATACGTCAGCCGCGGCGTTCGGGATACTTTTGTCGCTCGCAACAAGCCCTGCGAATGCCGACGTCATCACGGACTGGAATCAGACCGCGATTACGGTCCTGAAAAATGCAAACGTCGCGGGCAATCCGTGGACGCGAAGCATGGCGATGGTCCACGTTGCGATGTCCGACGCGGTCAACTCCGTGCAGGGTCGATTTGCCCGCTATGTCGCCAAGGGCGAGCTGGCGCGAGATGCATCAGCCGAGGCGGCAGCGGCGTCGGCGGCTCGGCAGATCCTGATTCAACTCTACCCCGCGCAGAAGGCTGCCATCGAAGAGGCCTTCTTGTCTTCGACCAAATCGATCCCTGACGGGACGGCCAAGACCTCCGGCATCGCGCTCGGGGAGCAGGTGGCGGGCCTGGTTCAGGCCGACCGTGCGGCGGATGGCACCAATGCTCCCGATAACTACCGGCCAATCACGACGCCGGGGACATGGATACCCACGACACCTCCGCTGTTCGCCCAGTACGCTCAGGCAAAGCCCTGGGTGCTCAAGAGCGCGGACCAGTTCCGTCCCGGTCCGCCGCCACCGCTGACGAGCGCGGTTTATGCCCGCGACTACAACGAGACGAAGAGCCTGGGCGGCGTCCGAAACACAGCGCGAACGGCTGAGCAATCCGGGATTGTAACGTTCTGGACACAGGCCAACATCAGTCCGGCGTGGCAGGAGGCCGCGCGTCAGATATCGACAGCAAAGGGATTGGGGCTCGCGGAGAATGCGCGTTTGTTCGCATTGCTCAACATGGCCATGGCGAACACCTTCATCAACGATTGGGATGCGAAGTTTACGTACAACTTCTGGCGGCCGGTCACGGCGATCCGCAACGGCGACATTGACGGCAACGACGCAACGGAAGGCGACCTTTCCTGGAATCCTTCAAACGCCACACCGATGCATCCTGAATATCCGTCACAAGCTGCGATCGTGGCCGGCTCGTCGGAGCGGTTGCTCGAACTGGTCGTTCCTTCTGCGCAGAGTGTTCCGGTGACGGCAACGGACCTCCTGGATCCGCTCAAGAAGCGGCAGTTCGCCAGCATCAAGCAACTGGCGGAAGAACAGTGCAATGTCCGTGTTTGGGGAGGAATTCATTTCAGGAATTCGCTTAACGTTGGCATGGAGATGGGCGGAAAGATCGCGGACTACCTGGTGGAGCACTCTCTCACGCCATCGAACTGATCGCGCCTGCTCGACAACATAGTCCCCACCGCCGTATTAGCGCTCAAGTCGTGGCGTACGAGGCAGTTCGGCGCCAGGAGGTCGCGTTCTTCACGGAACGCGCCGCGCTATCTGCAACCCGATCGGTCTGCGCACTCCAACTGGTCAAGCGTTGCGAAGATTTCAGCTCCTGCCATAATGCGTCCAAGCGGCTGTAAAAGCCGAACATCAGCGGAGCGCGGGCAGCCGCGCCGGCTGACTGATGAGAACGAGTGGAGGTCGTGCCATGCGGGTCATTCTGGCGGCAGCTGTTTCCTTGTTCGTCACGTCGCTGCAGGCGGCCGATCAGCCTAAATTCCAGGTCGACGCCGCGTGGCCGAAGCCGTTGCCCAATAACTGGATCATGGGGCAACCCTCTGGAATTTCCGTCGATGGCGACGATCACATCTGGGTCGTACAGCGTCCCCGGTCGCTGACCGACGACGAGAAGGCGGCAAGTTTCTCGCCGCCGCGCAGCAAGTGCTGCATTCCGGCGCCCCCGGTGCTGGAATTCGATCAGCAAGGCAACCTGTTGCGTTCGTGGGGCGGCAAGGGCGAGGGCTACGACTGGCCGCAGAACGAGCACGGCATCTACGTCGATCACAAGGGCTTCGTGTGGCTCGCCGGTAACGGCGAGAACGACGGGCAGATCCTCAAGTTCACCCGCGACGGCAAGTTCGTCATGCAGATCGGCAAGCAGGCCCCGCAGACGAACAGCCTCGACACGTCGCGGCTTGGACGCCCCGCCAACATGGTCGTCGATCCGGCGACCAACGAGCTTTACGTTGCCGACGGCTACTTCAATCATCGCGTCATCGTGTTCGACGCGGAGAGCGGCGCGTTCAAGCGGATGTGGGGCGCCTACGGCAAGCCGCCGACCGACGAAAAGGTTCCTCCGTACAGTCCATCCGCCGAGCCGTCGCAGCAGCTCTCAAACGTGCATTGCGTGCGCATCGCGCGCGATGGACTGGTTTACGTCTGCGATCGCACCAACAACCGCATTCAGGTGTTCCGCAAGGACGGCACGTTCGTGAAGGAAATGTTTGTCGAGAAGGCCACGCTTGGCCCGGGCGCGATCTGGGATATCGAAGTCTGGCCCGACGAAGGCGAGTCGTTCCTGCTCAACGCGGACGGCACCAACAACGAGGTGCGCATCCTGACGCGCGACGACGGCGCGACTGTCGGCAGCTTCGGCCGCAACGGACGCATGGCCGGCGACTTCCACTGGATCCACAATCTCGCACTGGACTCGAAGGGCAACATCTTCACCACCGAAGTCGATTCCGGCAAGCGCACGCAAAAGTTCCTGTTCAAGGGCGAGATCGTTTTGCGCAAGCGCGCGGCGAATTGACCGCCTGACGGCATTTGTTCGCTGCTGCGGGCAACGCATGAACGAGGTGTCGCTTCCCGTTCGGAGCGATCGTATAGGCAGGCTGCTCGCGGTGCTTGCACAGCCAGCCACGGGTCATGGAAGAATTGAGCGCGCTCGCCAGACACCGCGCGTCACCAGACACGCAAATGCCTTCTCGCCGGCCTGCGTGACACTGACTTTCTTCTTCCGCTTCGCAGCGGGTGCGAGCGTGTCCGCGCTGGGGTGCGGGCAGGGGGATTCACGCAAGCGATGCGCTCGCCAAGAGGCGGCCGGCGCTGCTGGCACATAGCTGCCGCACCGCTTGGGTTTGCCTGCTAGCGCTGCGCGATCGGATCGGTGACGAGCTTCATGGCGACGGCCTGCTGAGGCGTGAGCCAACGGATGTCTTTGGTGGCGGACATGGCTTCCATGATGGCCGATGAGACGCCCATCCGCGTCATGTAGCCGAGGATCACGCCTGCGGTTCGCTGTGTCTCGGCGACCGCGTCGATTTCCGAGCCTTCGCTCGTGAATCGATGAACGCCGAGCGTCGATCCGGGTACGCCAATGCGAACCGTGCCGCCGGCATAGGCCAATACGCACGCGCTGGCGCAGTAGGACGGGCGCATGCGACCCTCGCCGTCGAAGGTCGCGACCGCCGTCTTGAGACCGCGGGATCGGATGATCTCGCCGATGATGATGGCCTGGTCGACGTCGCCTCCCGGCGACGAGAACGCCACTGTATCTCCGCTTCGAAGTTTAGCCTCGTCAAGCCTGCTGCGAAACCAGCTGGCCGCGGCCGGGCCGATCACGCCGCTGACGGCCAGGGCAGGGCGAGACTCAGCGCCGGACGCAGCGGGCTGAACGAGCGACGCTGTCATGCTGGGTGAAAGATACGAATCCTTCCAGTACCCCCACGCCGTCGGCGTCGACAGGTCCTGATAAGCACGGCCACCCACGAGCGCCAGCATCAGCACGAAGAAGAGAATCGAGAACAGCGGAATCTTCCGGCGGCCGGCCGGTTCAAATGGCTGTGCTGCGTCAGCCGACGATCCGGCCGCGGGAGATCCCCAGGGACGGGCCGGCGTTTCCTTGAGCCCAGCGGGCCGGTCAGAATTGTTCTCTAAGGGCATCTCTGGCTAGCATGCCACAAAGTGAGGCGCGCTGTCATGGATCCAGCACGCCGATCGCCGCAATCAGCACCGCCAATTCCGTTTGGCGTGACACGCCGATCTTTCCGAAAGTCTTGAGGAGGTGCGACTTGACGGTATTGCGCGACAGGGCAAGCTGCTTGGCAATATCGGGAAGTGTCTTCCCCGACGATATCTCGAGTGCGACCTTCGCCTCCATCCCCGTAAGTCCGTAGGCTTCTCTGAGCCGCGCGGCGGGAACAGATATTCGCTTGAGCGGATCGATGATGAGGAGGACAACGGCGGCATCCTTCACGCGTTGATCCGAAAACCGTGCGAGATCGCGTCCGCGCACCGATGACAGAACCAGCGTCAGCAGGCCTCCCTCGCTTGACCGGGGAATGCTCATGGCGGCGGCGGGCTTTCCCGACAGCACGCCCTGAAGCAAGTCGGAAAAGATCCGGTCATGCCCTTTTGCGCGAACGGTCAATCTTCGGCTGCTGGAGAAACTCAGGCACGCCATCGATGCCGCCGAATGCGCCCGCCGCCGGGTTTGAATAGACAATGCGCCCGGCACGGTCGAACACAATGACGCCGTCCGACATGCGGTCGACCACATCGAAGCCGACCTTGCTGAGCGCCTGGTAGGTCTCAAATCGAAAGCCGAGCGACACTGATCGTCGCAAATGCGGTTGCAGCCATTCCAGGATTTCTCGTTCCTCAGGTCCGAATGCCCCGACCTTCGGACTGCGGCAGATGTTGAACGCGGCACGAAAATCGTCTTTTGCGGCAAGAGCCATCATCGCGTTGTGCGCGAGGTCCTGCGGACGCAGAACCTCGTCGAAGAAGGCTGTCTTTCGCAACGATGCAAGATCGATAATATCGTCCGAGAAGACCAGTTCCCCGACAGACCGGTGCTCCATTCGCATGGACCAGTCGTTCCGCATGTGCCTTTCCTGGTAGACGCGGTTGCACTCTTCACTCAGGCGACCATTGAAATCGAAATAGACTTTTTGCGCGCCGAGTGATTGACCGAACAGCATCCCGCCCTGGCTGCGCGTAAGGTCTGCGATCTCGGTAAGGACCGCGCTCCAGAGATCGTTGTCTGAAGCCGCATCGTAAATCTGATCCAGCAATTTTTCAGCGCGATCAAATCGGGCCGCCATTCCAGCTCCTCGCAGGCCAAAACACCGTAAAAATATCCATGCTTCATGACAATAGCTTCCGGTATCCGGTGGAACGTCCCCCGAATGCATGATGCTGGCAGGCGCTCAATTGCTGGTTGTTTGTGAGGCTGCAACAAACCACCGCGTACTGCACGGAGTTGAAATGCCGAAAACGGTATACACCGCGAGTTGAACGCAGGTGTCCGTGCACCGCTGTTCCTAGCGCGCGGAACACAGGCCTATTCGGCTGCATTGATAATGTGCGACTAGTCGTTGAGTTTGAGAGGCCGTCGACGATCGGCTGGCTCAGCTCAGGCCGCACCGGCACCCCTGCCTGGTGCGGCCACTTCTTTTTAAGCAGCGATTTCAGCGGCCATATGATGGCGAACGCGCCGGATGCGCGGCCGCCTGCAGACGTGTTGCACGTCAACATCAGATCATGCGGCCCTCCGACAGCCGGGCGATCGCCACCGGATCACCCTTGTACTGCCGCATTTTCGCAATCCAGTGCCTCGGGGCGCATTCAGGGAAACCGCCATGAAGAAGCTGATTGTTGCGGCGGTGCTCGCAGGCTGTTTGATCTCGTTCGAAGCACAAGCGCAGGAGCGCGCTGGTAGTGCCGCCTTGGGCGCGGTGTCGGGAGCGATTGTTCTTGGGCCGGTGGGCGCGGTCGCAGGTGCGTTGGTCGGCTATGCGGCGGGACCCGAGATCGGCCGCTCATTGAGAGCAGGGCAGCCCGCACCGCGATCCAAGGCTCGGCGTACAGCAATCCCGCTGCCGGTGGCTCGGCCGTCGGTTGCCAGAGCTCCGGAAACGGTTGGGAGCGCAGGAACCGCTCCGCCGGTTGCCAGGACTTCGGAACTGCCGCCGCCAGGCACGAAATCTTCGGCAACGATTGCCGGCACAAAATCCGCGCCACCGATTTCAGACGTTTGAACAAGGGATCGGCGAGTAAAATCGACGGCGGCTGCGATCCGATCGTCGCGCGTGCAGCGGTTGGCAGACCCGTGCACCAATTGGCCCGTCGATGCCCAGCTTCGGGTCATTTCCGGACTTAAGCGCGAGTGAAAGGATGCCTGCTTCACTCCGATGAGCCGAAATCGTTGGCGCCTGGTGCCCGCTGAGTGCCACTGACGGAGCGGGCGTTGAAGGTTGACATCATGGCTCATTAGGTCGGGTAATGCCGGTGGAATGCGGAGCGCGTTCGCCTGAAATACCCGAAATCACCACCGCTCGGAACGCTAGGCTCAGCGATGTCCATCAGAATCTCAGCCCTCGATCATGTTGTGCTGAACGTTTCAAACGTAGAGACGTCCGCAAGTTGGTATCAGCAGGTCTTGGGAATGAAGAGGAAGGATTTCGAACCCGCACCCGGAAAGCCAGCGCGAGTTTCATTGTCGTTCGGCAATCAGAAACTCAACCTTCGTCGCGTTCCAATGGATGACAGGGGACCAAATTGCTCTGACGGATGCTCTTTGTTTTTTGACTGAAACGACACCGAGTGATGTCGTTGTCCATCTCAAGGCATGCAGTGTCGCCATAGAAGAAGGGCCGGTAGAAAAACACGGTGCGGTCGGCATGCTCATATCAGTATATTGTCGCGACCCGGATGGACGTCTGATCGAGATTTCAGCTTACGAAGACTGAAAGTCCAGCTGGAGCAGATCGATCTCAGGTAGCGATGCCGTTCTGCCCGATCGACTGTCAAGGCCCGCATACCGCGCGTTGGCTCACGTAATCGAGCCGTCACCGATCCTTCCGCCCGACCGTCGCCCTCGCTTTCGTCCTGCAGCGATGCTTCGAGCCGTGCTAGGAAAGCACCAATCTGATCCGCTCCTCGTGGACGCCCTGCAATTGGTCACCATCAAGATTGATCATACCACGACCTATCGGTTCAACGAGCTGGTGAGCCTGCTGCCGCATCGCTTGATGCTTCGTCCGCGCGAAAGCCGTGATCTTCGCTTGATTTCGAGCCAGATCACTGTGACGCCGACCGCGGTCCTGAGCTGGGCGCATGATGTGTTTGGTAATGCGGTAGCGACGGCCACCTTTACAGACAATGACTTCGCAGCTCGTCATTAGAAGCTTCGCGGAGCTTGAGCTTGGTGGTGACGCGTGGCCAGTGTTCGACATCGCGGTCTCGGCAATGTCATATCCATTCCGTTATTCAAACGATGAGTGGACTGACCTTGGTGCCCTGGCGATGCCGCAGGTCGCGGATCCGGCAGGATACTTGCGAGCGTGGGCGCGAGAGTTCGTGCGTAGCAATCCGACGGACACTCTGTCGCTGCTTAAGGACCTGAGTGCTGGCGTCTCGCGGGCGATCCACTATCAGAGCCGCGAGACAGAGGGCACCCAGTCACCGATCGAGACGCTGAATCGCGGCTGGGGCTCCTGCCGCGATTTCGCAGTGTTGTTTGCTGAAGCCGCGCGGATCCTTGGCTTCGGCGCCCGCATCGTCTCTGGCTATCTTTACAATCCCGATCAGCAAAGCGCGGGATCAGCCGGCGCGGGGTCCACACACGCCTGGGCGGAGGTTTTCATTCCCGGCGCTGGCTGGATTACCTTCGATCCCACGAATCGCAGCCTAGGCGGCCATAATTTGATACCGGTCGCGGTCGTTCGCGATATCGGCCAGGCAGCCCCAGTCTCAGGTAGTTTCGTTGGCATGACCAACGCTTTTGCCGGCATTTCGGTAGAGGTTAAGGTCACGTCCTGAATGGGGCTCGCGGCAAGGTGAAACGAACGTCGACCACCACACTAGGGAGTGCGCCACACCTCACGTTCGTCGCAAGGACGCCTCATAGATCGCGTCCACGTGCACATCGGCGCAATCGAGAACGGGGAAGCCGGGATCGTATCCCTGGAACGCGAGGAAGAGGTCGGTCCCGCCGAGCAGCACGACCTCGGCGCCCTGGTCCCGGCACAGGCGCTCGCCGGCGCTGAAAAACACGTGCCGCTGCGCATCATTGACCCGCCCCGCACTTGCCATCGCCATGTAGCTTTCGTGCACCTCGTCGAGCCCGGCGCCTGAAGGAACGACCACCGTCGCCGACGAGATCGCGCCGTACAGCCCGATCTCCATCACGGTGCGCGTACCGATGATGCCCACGGTCTTGAACTTGCCCCGGCCTATGGCAGCCTCCACTTCCGGGATGCCATTCAGAATGGGCAACGGCGATATCGGGACAAGCTCGCCGATGCAGAAGTGACCGCCCATTGAAGTGACGGCAGCAACTTCTGCGCCGGCCGCCTTGAGCCGCGATATCAAACCCGCAAAAATCTCAGCCTGCCTTCGTGCATCCTTGGCCGCCAGGTTCTGAGCAAGGTCGCGCACCTCGGCGTTGGCAATCGTCAGCTCCAGACGCGTGCCGGATTTCGCGTGCCGGTCGGTCAAGCCGCGGTAGTAGAACTCGGTCGCGGCGGGTCCAATGCCGCCGATCAGTCCGATATGCATTGGCGCACCCTTTGTCCTAGCTACGCGAATGTCACCGATCTATGGACGCTTCTTTGATACCGGGCCTTTTTTTGCCGGTGGGGTGGTGCTGGCCGCAGGCTGAACCGGGGCCGGGACTTGCCCAATGGCCAGAATCTGTGTCCTGACGTTTGTCTCCGATGCGGGACGGACGGCGTCCTGCAATTGCTCTTCACCGAGACCGAGCGCCTGCAGGCGCCTGGGTGAAATCTTGAAGCTGCCGGCCAGAATGGAGCGGATCGCGTCGGCCCGCCGCTGGCTGAGCGTCAGATTGGCGGCGCGGTTGCCGCCGGCGGCGGTGTGGTTGACCACCAGGAAGGCGTAAGGCCGCAGCTTCGGATCGGACATCGCATCGGCGATGCGTCCGATCACCTGGTAGGATTGCGGCCTGATGATCGCACGTATCCGGATCGAACACGACGTTGAAATCGAGACTGCGGCAGCTTGAGCAGCTGCGGTGCGATCGGCGGCCGCCGCAACGGCGCCGCATCGGCCCTCGACTGGACTCGATCGGCGGCCTGCTGGCGCAACGCGGCCACATCGATATCGGCGGGGGTTTCCGGGCCCGTCAGCTGATCGATCAGGCTCGGAGCTGGAGCGGGCGTCTGCGCCGCGCCGGCTGCATCGGCAACGCAAGCGCGAGCGATGCGGCCGCCAGCAAGCCGATCCCGTGGCGTTTCCGTGCGACCACATCAGCGGTACCCCGCCGCGTCGATCGCCTTGTTGCAGTTCGGCGTGGCTTTCTTGGTCGCGTCCAGCAGGCACTGCAGCCCCTTGGCGGCATCCTGCCGGATCTCGCCGCACAGACGTTTCAGTTCCCAGTTGCACAGCTTCGCAAGGGTGGCGCGCGCTGTCACGCGCTGCTCGATGGCGCCGAAGGCGCGCAGGTAGTCGGTCCGGCACTTCGGCGAAAGGCCGTCGTCGTTTCGGCGCAGGCATTCCTTCAGCCGGGCGGGGTCGAGATTGACGCCACGGCAGACGTTGTCGATATCCGTGCCGCAGCTTGCGGCCAGCATCGCCGTCGCCTGCTCGAAATTCAT
Source organism: uncultured Alphaproteobacteria bacterium (assembly GCA_963843435.1). Classification (GTDB taxonomy): domain Bacteria; phylum Pseudomonadota; class Alphaproteobacteria; order Rhizobiales; family Xanthobacteraceae; genus P52-10. The sequence continues at coordinate 246,271 of CAWJKJ010000019.1, read as the reverse complement.
GGTCTGCGCCGACGCTCGCGATGGAGCGGCGACCGCAAGAACGAGCAGTATGAACCGGATCAGTCTCATGGTCTCCGCACTCGGTTGCGTCCGTACTCCGAGAGGAGGCGGACGTTATTCTTAGCAGGCGACTTGCCGGACCAGCAAACGGAAAGTTGGGTAGTCCAACAGCTTTGTTTTCCGATTAGCAGAAAAGATGTCAATAAGATTTAGTGCCTATACGGCTGACTTTCCCCGTATGCAGGAAGATTTATCGGATTGCCCGAGGGCGATGACGCATGCGTGGTCGTAGCCCGGATGGAGCGAAGCGAAATCCGAGGGGGCTGACTCCGCGGCAAGGCATCCCGGACTACGCTTCGCTCCATCCGGGCTACGGGCCGACCGTTAGGGAAGTCGGAGTTTCGAGCGCAATGAGCTCAAATCGAAGCGCGTCACGTCGCGATCGGACCAACCGCCGGAACGGTGGCTGCACGTTCCTTTCGTTTCACATCGCCGTCATGTCGCCTCGCCAGCACTCGGGCAAGCCAACGTGCCGGAGTCGCCATGTCCGCCAACCAGAAACCAGTGCTTGGAGCGGCGTTGTCGATCAACTCGCTGCCCGCCCATCGTGAGTGGCTGCTGTCGCGTCAGCGCGACCTGGAGCTGCAGGATTTCTTCCGCGCCGAGGTGCTTGACGGCGATTGGCGCAGCGTCGCTGACAGGGTCAAGCGGCATCTCGATGGTTTCGAGGGGCGGCTCGGCATTCACGGGCCGTTCTGGGGCTTCAAGATCGACAGCCCCATATCCGCGATATCCATATCCTCGATTCAGTGTGCTCGCTGCGAGAGCGCGCCGGTCACGCCACGTACCACGGCGGCACGGTTGCGCTCTCAATCCATCTCTTGCAGCGACGAAGCCGCCACCGGGGACATAGGGGCTAGAACGGTGACGGCTTCTCGCTCTTACGCTACTCAACACCACAGTGTCCCGGAGGGACAGGAGCGACGGTGCGCGCTCGCGATTGATGGAGCGTTAACGGCGTGCGGTTCTAGATCGGCATAGTTTGCCGCGTGCAGTTTGTGCCAGCGAAAGCGCAGAGAGCGTCAGTCGTGCAGTTCTTTTCCCCACCTAATTCTGTTTCCGCTCTTGAGCGCAAGAGCCACCAATCTGTAGTTTTCATCGGGGGCGACCGGGAGGCGTGCAATGCGCGACCCGAACACCGTCGCGGCGATTGTCAACAGCCTAAGGCAAGTCCATGGCGACGACCTCGCAAGGGTCATGCTGAGCGAGGGTGTCTCGCTGGCCGTTCTCATCGATGCCTTGTCGCGTTCGCCGCTGAAGAATCGCGACGCGATCAAGCTGATCACGCGAGCACTTGGCTCCGGCGACTTCATCGTCACACCGAACTTTGGTTCTCCCTCGCACCTCAAATTTTCTTATGATCCTCCCAAATCGATGCACGTTGTTGACATAGGCGTGATGACGCTTGATCGCGGCATCATCGCCAGCCCGGACATCCGCTTGCGACTGATGCCAAGCGACCATTGAGCAAGATGGTGCGCAGTGAGCGCGAGGTCGAGTCGCGCTAATCCGCGGGCCGTCGACCACCCCCAACCCACCCCTCCCCATCACTCGTTTCGCGAGCGGGAGGAGGGAAGTTAGGTCGTGCCGCAACGCCTCACTCATCAGAGATCGAAAACACGCTGTGCTCGCGATCGGACCAACTGCCGGAACAGTGGCTGCACGTTCCTTCGCCAACTCGCCTCGTCGAGGAGCACATCCGCGCTATTCCTCAGGAAACGTCGCTGGTTAAAGCCCGTTTCACATCGCCGTCATGTCGCCTCGCTAGCACTCGGGCAAGTCAACGTGCCGGAGTCGCCATGTCCGCCAGCCAGAAACCAGTGCTTGGAGCGGCGTTGTCGATCAACTCGCTGCCTGCCCATCGCGAGTGGTTGCTGTCGCGTCAGCGCGACCTGGAGCTGCAGGACTTCTTCCGCGCCGAGGTGCTCGACGGCGATTGGCGCAGCGTCGCCGACAGGGTCAAGCGGCACCTCGACGGTTTCGAGGGGCGGCTCGGCATCCACGGGCCGTTCTGGGGCTTCAAGATCGACAGCCACGATCCGCTGGTTCGCAACGCCGTCCGGACGCGTCTGCTTGCAGGGGCTCGAAGCCGCCGAGACGGTCGGCGCCACGCCAGATGGTCATCCATTCGCCCTACACGACCTGGGACCACAACAACCTCGACCTCTATCCCGGCAATCGCGAGGCCGCGATCGAGCGGGTGCAGGCGACCTTGTCGGACGTGATCCGCCGCGCCGAGCTGATCGGCTGCGAGCTCGTCATCGAGAACATCGAGGACAAGGACCCGCATGAGCGGGTGCATCTGGCGAAAGCACTGAACAGCAAGAATGTCCGCGTCTCGCTGGACACCGGGCATGCCCACTACGCGCATATCTCAACCGGCGCGCCGCCGGTCGACTACTACGTCGATGCCGCCGGCGACATGCTGACGCACGTGCATCTTCAGGACTCCGACGGCTATGCCGACCGGCATTGGGCGCCGGGCGACGGGACCATGCGCTGGGCCGCGATCTTCCGTGCGCTCGGCCGGCTCAAGTCGAATCCGCGCCTCATCCTCGAGTTGCGCGACCACGGCGCGGTGCCTGCCGGCGCGAAGTATCTGACCGAGCTGGGCGTCGCCGAGTAGCGGCTACAGCCGGCACGCGTTCCTTTCGGATCAACGATCACGTCTACAAGCCAGGGACAAGCAACGATGACTGGACATTCCCGCCGCCACGTTCTGCAGATGGGCGCAGCCTCAGCCGGCACGCTTATCCTTCCGCGTTTCGCCATCGGCCAGACCGACAACCGCCCGTCGATCACGATCGCGGTTCAGAAGGTGACCAACTCGAACGTTCTCGACGTGCTGCGCGAGCAGTCGAACGTCGGCGAGCGCATCTTCTTCTCGTCGATCTGGGAAGGCCTGATCAGCGCGGAACTGGCGCGGGAGCCTGGAGGCCGTGCCGGGCCTCGCGACCGAATGGAAGCGGATCGACGAGCAGACGGTCGAGCTGAAGCTTCGCCAGGGCGTCAAGTTCCACAACGGCGACGAGATGACGGCCGAGGACGTCGTGTTCAGCTTCGGCCGCGAGCGCATGTTCGGCGCCACCGAGGCGAAGAACCGCTCGACGATCAAGGCGTTCGAGCAGATTCCGACGCCGCGGGCGGGCAAGGAGCTGCCGCTGGAAGTTCCGGCCGTCGCGCGCCGCATGTGGCCGGATCTGTTGCGCGTCGATGCCGTCGATAAATACACGGTGCGCTTCTACAACGCGACGCCGGACGTCACGCTTGAGGGGCGTCTTGCACGTTCGGGCTCCAACATCATGAGCCGGCGCGCATGGGAGGAAGCGTCGAGCTATCTCGACTGGGCGCGCAAGCCGGTCACGACCGGTCCGTACAAGGTCATCGAGTTGCGCCCCGACGTGTCGCTGACGCTGGAGGCGCACGACGAGTATTGGGGCGGCCGGCCGCCGCTGAAGCGCATCCGCTTTGTCGAAGTGCCGGAAGTGGCGAGCCGCATCAACGGGCTGCTGTCCGGCGAATACCAGTTCGCCTGCGACATCCCGCCGGACCAGATCGCGTCGATCGAGAAGAACGCCGCCTTCGAGGTGCAGGGCGGGACGATCTCCAACCACCGCCTGACCGTGTTCGACAAGAACCACGCGCTGCTGGCAAATCCGCTGGTTCGCCGCGCGTTCACCCACGCCATCGATCGCCAGGCGATCGTCGACAGCCTGTGGGCGGGGCGCACCCGCGTGCCGAAAGGCCTGCAGTGGGAGTTCTACGCGCGACATGTTCCACGCCGACTGGAACGTGCCCGAGTACAACCCGAAGCTCGCGCAGGATCTGCTCAAGCAGGCCAACTACAAGGGCGATCCGATCCCGTATCGGCTGCTGAACAACTACTACACCAACCAGACCGCGACGGCGCAGGTCCTGGTCGAGATGTGGAAGTCGGTCGGGCTCAACGTCCAGATCGAGACCAAGGAAAACTGGACGCAGATCCTGGAGCGCAACGACAAGCGCGCCGTGCGCGACTGGTCGAACTCCGCCGCCTACAACGATCCGGTCTCGTCGCTGGTCGCCCAGCACGGTCCGCAGGGCCAGCAGCAGCAGGTCGGCGAATGGACCAACGCCGAGCTGAACCAGCTCTCGGAGTTCCTCGAGACCTCGACGGATCGGGCATGCGCGCAAGAAGGCCTTCCGCCGGATGCTCGAGATCGCCGAGCGCGAAGACCCGGCCTACACCGTGCTGCACCAGAACGCGACGTTCACGGCGAAGGCCAAGGCCATCAAGTGGAAGGCGTCGCCGGCGTTCGCGATGGACTTCCGTCCCGGCAACTACGGAGCCTGACCGATGCCGCAGCTCCTTGCGATCGAGAACCTGACGGTATCGTTCGGGGAGACGCGGGTTCTCCACGGCGTCGACTTCGCGGTCGCCAAGGGCGAGGCGCTGGGCCTCGTCGGCGAGTCCGGTTCCGGCAAGTCCGTCACCTGGCTCGCCGCGCTCGGCCTGCTGCCGGGAACGGCGAGGGTCGCGGGCAGGGTGACGCCTCGACGGCAAGGACATCCTCGGCGCGCCGGCGCGAGGTGCTCGACACCGTGCGCGGCCGCCGCATCGCGATGATCTTCCAGGACCCGGCCAGCGCGCTCAATCCGGTCCTCACCATCCGCCGCCAGCTGTCGGAGACGCTGGCGCTGCATCGCGGCCTCTCGGGGCGCTCGCTGCAGGCCGAATGCAAGCGGCTGCTCGACCTCGTCGGCATCCCCGACGCCGAGCGGCGGCTGTCGGCCTATCCGCACGAATTCTCCGGCGGCCAGAACCAGCGCGTCATGATCGCCATGGCGCTGTCGGGGAATCCCGACCTCCTGATCGCCGACGAGCCGACCACCGCGCTCGACGTGACGATCCAGGCGCAGATCCTGGAGCTGCTCGGCGCGGGTGCGCAGCGAGACCGGCATGGCGATGGTGCTGATCAGCCACGATCTCGGCGTCGTCTCCGAGACACTGCGACCGCGTGGCCGTCATGTATGCGGGGCGGGTCGTCGAGAAGGCCCCGGCGGGCGAGCTGTTCGACGAGCCGCTGCATCCCTATTCGCAACGGGCTGATCGGCGCGCTGCCGCCGCTCGACGGCGAGCGCCGCCGCCTGACGGCGATCGGCGGAACGGTTCCCGATCCGCGCGACATGCCGGCCGGCTGCGCGTTCGGCGCCGCGATGCTCGCGCGAAGCCGCCGCTGTGCAAGGCCTCGCCGCCGCCGCTCGTGCCGGTCGGCGCCGGTCGCGACGTGGCCTGTCACGTCGTCTCGGCGGAGCACAGGTTTGAACGTCGGGCAGGCGGCCGAATGACCGAGCCGCTGGTTCAGGCGCGGGCTTTGCGGAAGATCTACGTCACGCGGCGTGGCATCTTCGGCCGCGTCTCGCAATGTCCGCGCCGTCGACGACGTGTCGTTCGAGATCGCCAAGGGCGAAACGCTGGGGCTGGTCGGCGAATCCGGTTCCGGCAAGTCGACCACCGGCCGGCTCGTGCTCGGCATCGAGGACACCGATTCCGGAGACGTGCAGTTCGACGGCGCAGCGCTGCCGGCGCTCGGGACGGCGCCGTGGCGCGCCTTCGCGCCCGCGCGCAGATGATCTATCAGGATCCGCTCGGCGCCCTCGACCGGCGGCTGACCATTCTCGAGCAGGTGCGCGAGCCGCTGGACATTCATGGCGTCGGCGAGCGGGCCGAACGCGACGCAGAGCGCGGTCGAGCTTCTGCGCTCGGTGGATCTGTCGGCCGATCACGGCCGCCGCTATCCGCAGCGAGCTGTCCGGCGGCCAGCGCCAGCGCGCGGTGCTGGCCCGGGCGCTCGCCACCCGGCCGGACTTCCTCGTCTGCGACGAGCCGGTCAGCGCGCTCGACGTCTCGATCCAGGCGCAGGTCGTCAACCTGCTGTGCGACCTGCAGAGCCGAGCTCGGACTGACCATGCTGTTCATCAGCCACGACCTGCGCGTCGTGCGCCAGGTCAGCCGCCGCGTCGCGGTGATGTATCTCGGCCAGATCGTCGAGACCGGCTCGGCGGACGACCTGTTCGCGACGCCGCTTCACCCCTATACCCGCGCGCTGGTGTCGGCGTCGCCGGCGCCGGGCCGCCGCAGCACCGGCCGCATCGTCCTGCAGGGCGATCCGCCCAATCCCGCCGACCGGCCCGTCGGGCTGCGCCTTCCATCCGCGCTGCGCCAACGCGCTGCCGACGCTGCCGCGTCGAGCAGCCGGCGCTGCGTCGCAGCCGAGCGCGACGCGCACGGTCGCCTGCCACCTCGTACGACGGACGGCCAGGCGGGCAGGAGCGCGGCCTGATGCTCCGCTTCTTCGCGCTCCGCATCGGCCGCGCGCTGCTGACCATCGCGCTGGTCGTCACCTTCGCCTTCGTCGTGCTGCGGCTGTCCGGCGATCCGGCGCTGATGATCATGGGCCCCGAGGCGCCGCCGGAGGTGATCGCCGCCTTCCGCAAGGCCTGGGGCCTCGATGAGCCGATCTGGGTGCAGTACTTCGACTACTTCGGCGCGATCGCGCAGGGCGAGCTCGGCCGCTCGATGCGCGACGGCCGCCCGGCCATCGACGCTCGTCGCCGAGCGCATTCCGGCGACGCTCGCGCTGACGCTGCCGGCGCTGCTCATCAAGGTCGGCATCGGCATTCCGGCCGGCATCTACGCGGCGCTGCATCGCGGTTCGGCGATCGACCGGGCGGTGATGATCGCTGCGGTCGCCGGCTTCACCGTGCCGAGCTTCGTGCTCGGCGCTGCTGCTGGTGCTGATCTTCGCCGTGCAGCTCGGCTGGCTGCCGTCGGGCGGGCAGGACACCTGGCGCCACGCCATCCTGCCGATCTTCACGCTCGGCGTCGGCGGCGCGGCCGTGCTCGCGCGCTTCACGCGCAGCGCGATGCTCGAAGTGCTGGGCCAGCCCTACATCCGCACCGCCTCCGCCAAGGGCGTGCCCTGGCGCGCCGTCGTCACCAACCACGCGCTGCCGAACGCCGCCATCCCGACCGTGACGATCGTCGGCTTCATGGTCGGCACGCTGATCGCCGGCGCCGTCGTGGTGGAAAGCGTGTTCTCCTGGCCGGGCGTCGGCCGGCTGCTGGTCGTCGCCGTCGCCAACCGCGACCTCGCCGTGGTCCAGTGCATCCTGCTGCTGGTCGCGCTGACGATGGTCACCTCCAACCTCATCGTCGACTTCCTCTACGGCTTGCTCGACCCGCGGCTGCGCACGCGCACGAGGCTCCGCATGACCGCAGATCGTCATCGAGCAATCCCGCATGCCGCGCCGCAGCCGCGCAAGCCGTGCTGGCCGGCCGCTGCCGGTCAGCGTCGTCATCGCGCTTGGCTGGATCGCGCTGATGCTGCTGGTGGCGTGCTTTGCCGAAGTCATCGCGCCCTACGGCTTCACGAAGCTCGACCTGCAGCAACCGGCTGTCGCCGCCCGGAACATGGGCAGCATCTGGCTCGGAACCGACGAGCTCGGCCGCGACGTGCTGTCGCGGCTGATCGTTCTCGATCCGCATCTCGCTGCTGATCGCCTTCGGCGCGACGCTCATCTCGGCGACGCTCGGCACCATGCTCGGCTTCCTCGCCGCGCACTTCCGCGGCTGGGTCGAGCAGATCGTGCTGATGCTGGCGGACTTCCAGGCCAGCATGCCGTTCCTGATCCTGGCGCTGTCGGTGCTGGCCTTCTTCGGCAACTCGCTGCCGCTGCTGATCGGCGCTGATGGGCCTGTTCGGCTGGGAGCGCTATGCGCGCATCTCGCGCGGCCTCGCCATCTCGGCCAACGCGCAAGGCTATGCCGGCGCCATCCGCCAGCTCGGCGCGCAGCCGTCGCGGATCTATTTCACGCCACATCCTGCCGAACATCGCCTCCACGCTGATCGTCTCGATGACGCTGGTGTTTCCCGGAAGTCATCCTGCTGGAATGCGGCCTGTCGTTCCTCGGCCTCGGCGTGCAGCCGCCGATGACCAGCCTCGGCAACATGGTCGGCTACGGCCGCGAATACCTGACGCGCGCGCCGTGGATCATGCTGTCGCCCGCCGCCGACCATCGTGCTCACGACGCTGGCGATCTCGGTGATCGGCGACTGGCTGCGCGACCGGCTCGATCCGACCCTCAAATAAACCAACCGACGACAGGAGTGGGCAATGACCATATCGCGACGTGGCGTTTTGGCAGGTGCGGCGGCTCTCGCGCTCGCACCGGGGGCGAATGCTCAGAGCAAGGCGCGACCGGCGCTTCGCATTGCGGTGGCCGAGGTGCCGCCGACGCTGGAGCCGGCGCGCGAACTCTCCAATGTCGGCACGCGCGTCACCTACTCGATGTTCGACACGCTGATCCGCCGCGACTTCCTGGGCTCGCCGGACGGCGGCGGCTCGGGACTGAAGCCGCACCTTGCGACGTCCTGGACGCGCAGCGGGCCGGACGAGCTGGTCCTGAAGCTGCGCGACGACGTGCTGTTCCACAACGGCGATCGCCTGACCGCCGAGGACGTCGTCTACACCTTCACCTCGCCGCGCATGTTCGGCGAAAAGCCGCTGATGCCGGAAGCGCGCTCGTATTTCGCGACGCTCGCGTCGCGTGGACTCGCCGGCGCCGCTGACGGTCCGTTTCCGCACCAAAGTCCCGGATGTGCTGCTCGAGCAGCGGCTGGCATCCTGGTGCAGCTGGATCGTCAACAAGCGCGCCTATGAAGAGCGCGGCTTCGACGGCTTCTCCCGCGAGCCGGTCGGCACCGGTCCCTACAAGTACCGCTCGCATCAGCGCGACCAGAAGATCGTGCTCGACGCCTTCGACCAGTACTGGATGGGCCGCCCGAACGCGGAGAGCGTCGAGTTCCGGCAGATGCCGGAGCTGGCCGTCGCGGGTCGCGGCCCTGCAGGCGGGCGACGTCGACATGATCACCAACATTCCGCCGGATCAGGTGAGCGTCCTGAAGAAGAGCGCCGGGATCGACGTTCGCAGTGTCGTGCTCGCCAACGTGCATGTCCTGACGTTCGACGAGCAGGGACCGGCGATGGGCGACAAGCGCGTGCGGCAGGCGCTTGGGCTCGCGATCGATCGCAAGCTGCTGGTCGATACGCTGTGGGACGGTTCGGCGGTCGTGCCGACCGGGCACAACTATCCCGAATACGGCCAGATGTTCCTCGAAGGCCGCAGCCTTCGCTACGACCCGGACGCAGCCAAGCGCCTGCTGAAGGAGGCCGGCTACCGCGGCGAGGAGATCGTCTACCGCACCATGCCGAACTACTACACCAACGCGCTGCGCGCAGCGCAGGTGCTGGTCGAGATGTGGAAGGCCGTCGGCATCAACGCGCGCCTGCAGGTGGTCGAGAATTTCACGCAGATGCGCGCCGAAGGCCAGCAGGTCGGCAACAACTCCAACTCCACGCGGCTTCCCGATCCGCTCGGCGCGCTCTGGATTTCCTGGGGACCGGACTCGGCCTTCCAGAAGTCCGGCGCGTTCCGCAGCGTCGCGGCCTTCAACACGGCCGGCCGCGCGCTCGAAGCGGAGACCGATCCCGCCAAGCGCAAGGCGCTGTTCAAGCAGATGCTGGATGCGTGGGAGGACGAGGCTCCGGGCACGGTGCTCTATCAGCCGGCCGAGTTCTACGCGCTGAAGCGCAGCATCGCCTGGCGGCCCTACACGTTCTATTTCATGGACCTTCGCAATGACAATCTCGCCTTCGACTAACGGGCAGTCCGGCTTCCGCCTGGTCCACGTCAGCGACACGCACCTGTCGCGCACCCACGGCTATTTCGACGTGAACTGGGCGGCGTTTCGTGAGGCGATGGCCGCGTCGCCGCCGGACATGCTGGTTCATGGCGGCGATATCTCGTTCAACGGCCCGTCTGCGCCTGACGATCTTGCCTATGCGGCCGAGGAAATCGCAGCGCTCGGGCTGCCGTGGCGCGCCATCCCGGGCAATCACGATATCGGCGAGGCGCCGGAGTTCTCCCGGCTCAACCAGCACATCAACCGCGAGCGCATCGACGCGTGGCGGCAGCCAGGTCGGCGCGCAGTGGTGGCACTGCGACGTGCCGCACTGGCGGCTGATCGGCCTCGACACCGCGCTGATGGGCTCGAACCTGCCGGAGGAGGGCGAGCAGATCGAGTTTCTGCAGGACGCGCTGGCGGGGCGCGGCCCGCTGCAGGCCATGGTGTTCGTGCACATGCCGCCGTTCGAGCGCGATCATCTGTCGGCGGCAAATCCGACGTCCTACATCCCGGTCACGGCGCGCGCGAAGTTTCTCGACGTTTGCGCGGACGCCGGCGTCAAGGTGATCGCCTGCGGCCACAAGCACGTCTATCGAAAAGTCCGTCACCGCGGCATGGACATCGTCTGGGCGCCGGCCACCGCCATGGTCGACGTCAAGCACCCGCTGGCGCGGCGAGGGACGTTTCCGCGTCCGGGCTACCTCGAATGGACGCTCGGCCCGCAGCAGCGCATCGCATGTGCTGGTCGAGCCGGAACGGATGTTCGTGATCGACATGACCGGCTGGACGGCGCGCAACGGCGGCACCACGACGACGCTGCCGGCGTGGCCCTAACTGTCATTCCGGGGCGCGCGAAGCGCGAGCCCGGAATCCATAGCCCCTGTGTTCGCGAGACGACGGATCGCAGTCTCGGCTTGATGTATGCAGCAAAAGAGAAATGAGCACCGGGGGTATGGATTCCGGGCTCGCGAGCTTCGCTCGCGCCCCGGAATGACATCACCCGCCGCATCGTCGCATTGGCAGCGTGTTGCAATCTTGCGGAAAATCCTGTGCAACCAGATTCTGTCAGTAGTCTTCATATTTCGCTGAATCCGAAATTGCATCTCCTAATGAGTAGGAATATACAGTTCTCATCCCGCCCCGATGGGAGAGCGAGTGCGCTAATCGTCAGCGCCTCGGGGCAGGATGCGACGGGTCCGTCGCGGTGCCGGCCTGATCCGGGTCGCGTTGATGAGGCGCGTCGACGAGAGGGATGACGACCGGTGCCGAGGGCGGACGGCCCAAGCGGTCCAGCAATACGGTGTGGTCCTCCGTATTCGGTCAAGTGGAGCCGGGCTCGGCTCCCGCTGGAATCCGGCAAGCCGTTAATCCGGCGCGTGCGGAACGCAGGCGAAGGCTTCGTCTGTGGTCCGGTTCAGTCCAGCGATGGGCTGGACCATCGCCGTGTGCCGACGCGTCGGCATACGGATTGCCCGGATGCGACAAGCATACGGGAGCCGCGGGCGCGGCCTTTCGCCCTGTGTTCCGCACGCCCTCTTTCCAAGGGATGCGAGAGAAAGAAGACCGGCAGCCCTGGGGCCGGACGAGAACACGGGGCGACTTGACGCGCGTCTGGAGACGGCGAAGGCGGCTTGACGCATTGTATGCTCGTCATTGCGAGCGAAGCGAAGCAATCCAGCGCGGGGCAGCCGCCAAGTGCGGCGAGCTGTTTGACAATTGAACAGGAGCTCGCTATGACGCCGAACGGCGGCATCACCACGACGCTGCCGGCATGGCCTTAGGAGGTAGAGATCGACACGAGAGATGCCAGCGGCACGTCGAGAGCATACACGAAGCCGCTGGGTTCATACGTCAACCGCACATCCCCCTTGAGCTGCCTGCCGAGCGTTTCGATCAGGCGCGTCCCGAAACTGCGCTTGTTTGGAGCGAGAACGGCGGGGCCGTTCTTCTCAGCCCATTTCAGGTGCAGACGCTGCGTCTCGAGATCAACCGTCCAGGTAATGTCAACGCGGCCGGCAGGCACTGACAGGGCGCCGAACTTCGTGGTGTTGGTGCAGAGCTCGTTGAGGGTCATCGCGATCGCGATCACCCCTCCCGACGTCATCCGGACATCGGGTCCCGCAATCGTGAATTTCGGCATATCGGGATTGTCGAAAGCTTCGGTGGCGCCGCGTACGATCTTCCCGAGATCCGCGCTGGTCCAGCGTGCCTGCAAAAGGAGGTCGTGGGCCCGTCCCAGCGCCAGCAGCCGGCCCTCGATCGCGTGCTGCGCATATTCGGCGCCCGGCACGTTGCGAAGGCTCTGGGAGGCAATGGCGCTGACCGTCGCCAAGGTGTTCTTGATACGGTGGTGAAGCTCTTCCAGAATGAGCTTTTGAAGCTTGTCAGCGGCCTCCCGCTCCCTGGCGTCGATGCCGGCCTGAGCGAGCAAGCCCTGGGCATTGATTTCAGCCTGCGCCAACAGCAGCCGAAGGCCGACGTTCTCGGCGGCCAGAACCTCCTTGGCAGGCGCTGCGCCATTGCCTGGATGAGGCTGATCTTGTCGACGATCGGTTTCGAACATCCGCAACTATATCACCATAAGTCGGGTACCGGTCGGATCAATTGCAGCAGGTTTCGGCCGCATTCGAGCGATTCAATGCGTTTCCTCGTTGTGCTGACCGATCATGCTCTGCATCTGGGCGATCATTTCCCTGGCCTCAAGCGGCTTTCCGAAAAACCGGCTGTCGGCGGGAATATCGATGCTTGCCGGCCTGAGCTGTCCGGATACCAGGATGATCTTGATTTGCGGCCAGCGCTCATGCACCGCGTGCGCGAGCTTGAGGCCGTCCATTCTTCCCGGCATCTGAATATCAGTGAACAGCAGCGCGATATCGGATCTGGAGTTGAGGATTGCAACGGCTTCGTCAGCATCCACGGCCTCGAGCGGTGTAAAGCCGGCGTCCTCCACCATATCGACCGCGCGCATTCGCAGCAGCATCTCGTCTTCGACGACAAGAACGCATGCGGGAAAAACGGAATGATCCAGGACCATCATGGCGAGCGCTTTCGTAGGTGACCTGCAGAAACCGGCCCGCGCGGTCGCTTTGAAAGCTTGCGAACATCGAGACAAGCATCTCGTAGCCGATATGATCCCAATTGACCTAATAATAGTACAAGATCGAGACCACGCCTCAGGCGAGCTAACACATCGAATTCGGTGCAAGTCACTGATTACGCAGGCAATAGCCCGGCGCGCAATTCCATCTCGCCAAGGCGAAGCACCGCTTATGCTGCGAGGATGGCGACCGCCTTCTCCTTCGCGACCGGCGCGTCGTTCAAAAGCATGTCGGCGATCGCGAGCTCCGACGCGCCGGCCTCCGCCGCGAACGGATCGCGGGCCTTGAGGTGATGGTCGACCACCAGCTTCGACAGCAGGAAGCGCCGGGCGTCGCCGCGCTTGGCGAGCACCTGTTCGCCTTCCCACGCCAGCACGACGGCGCTCGCCGTATGATAGAGCATGCTGGTCGCGCGGCGGGCGTCGGCCTCGTTGTCGGCCTTCGCGGCAACGGCTTGCGAGAAGGCGATCGCGCGGTCGACAAACCCCTTCAGCTTCTCGCGGTAAGGCGCTGGCAACGAAGGAGTTTCCTGTATCCGCGCGTGCAGGTCGGCGGCCAGCGCGCCCTCCGCATGGTGGCGGCCGATGGCGCGGGTGATCGCGTCCAGCGCGATGATGTTGCCGGTGCCTTCCCAGATCGAGCCGAGGTGCGCGTCGCGCAGCAGCCGCGCGGAGGCGAACTCCTCGACGTAGCCGATGCCGCCGCGCATCTCGAGCGCGTCGCCGCACACCTTGCGCGCGTCACGGGTCGAGCGGAATTTCAGCACGGGGGTGAGGATGCGGAGCAGCGTCGCCGCCTCCTGGCTGCCCTCGCGTTCGGCGCGATCGAGTGCGGCCGCCGTCTGGAAGCACAGCGACAGCGCCTGTTCGACCGGCAGCATGATCTTCAACAGCTGCCGCTTCGCCAGCGGCAGGTCGATGATGCGCTTGCCGAACACGACGCGGCCGCGCGCCACCGTCAGCGCATCGTGCAGGGCGCGGCGCATCAGCGCCGTCGACTTCACGCCGTTCGACAGCCGCGACCAGTTCACCATCTCGGCCATCTGCAGGAAGCCGCGTTCGAGCGAGCCGACCGCGTAGGCGATCGCGCCGTCGAACTTGATCTCGCCGGAGGCCATCGAGCGGGTGCCGAGCTTGTCCTTCAGCCGCACGATCCGGTAGTGGTTCGGCGAGCCGTCGTCGAGCTTGCGCGGCATCAGGAACAACCCGACGCCGCGGGTGCCGGAGGGCGCACCTTCGGGCCGCGCCAGCAGCATGGCGACGCCGGCGTCGGCATTCGAGCAGAACCATTTTTCGCCGTAGAGACGCCAGTGGTCGCCGTCGCGCTTGGCGACCGTCGTGAGGCTGCCGACGTCGGAGCCGCCTTCCTTCTCGGTCATGAACTGCGCGCCCTGGGTCAGGAGCGTCATGTCGGTCTGGGTCAGGCCGTCGAGATACTTGTCCTGCAGCGCCTTGTCGCCGAAGCGCGACAGCAGCATGGCGCCGCCGTCGGTGACGTTGATCGGGCAGCCGAGGCCGAACTCGGCCTGGTTGAACAGGTAGGTGAAGGCGTGCTTCGCCGCGGCCGGGTAGGTGTCCGGCCAGCCGAGGATGCCCTTGCGGTGGGACATCGCGTGGATGCCGAACTCGCCGAAGGCGACGCGCTCCAGCTCCCGGTAGGCGGGATGGTATTCGACCCATTGCACGTCGCGCCCAAAACGGTCGCGCTGGTGCAGGATCGGCGTGTGCCGGTCCGCCAGCCGCGCGCAGTTGTCCAGGTGGTCGCCGGCCAGCCCGCCCAAGCCGGTCCAGGTGCGGCGCGATGTGCTTCCACACCTTCTCGCTCAGGTGGATCTGCAGCAGGTCCTGCAGCGACTGGTCGGCGCGGAAGAAATTCTGGCCCGTGGTGTCGGGCGCGATGGCGTCGGAGGCCTGTCGAAGTGCTGCCATCGTTGTCTCCCTTTTGGTCCGCCGCGCGGACCCGATTTGCGGTGCAAGATGCAGAAATTGGCGAGGTACCTCAACTGCTTTCCCGTCAGGGCGGAACTGCATGCGCGGTGGCCCCTTTCGGAAGGCGGGCCGATTGCGTATGCAGGCCGAGAAAGCTCTTAAAGCGTTGTGGAGGAAGCCAAATGACCCGCCTGCCGATGATCCCCGAAGACAAGCTCACCGACGCGCAGCGCCGCGCCATCCAGGCGGTGACGGCGGGCAAGCGCGCCGGTGTGCGCGGGCCGTTTCCGGCGCTGCTGCGCAGCCCCGAGCTGTGCGAGAAGGCGGCGGTGCTCGGCGAGATGATGCGCTACAACACCTCGCTGCCGCCGCGGCTGTCGGAGATGGCGATCCTGATCACCGCCTACAACTGGCGGGCGCAGTACGAGTGGTACGCCCATGCGCCGATGGCGGCGAACGGCGGCCTTGGCGCCGACATCATCGAAGCCATCCGCGTCGGCAAGCGGCCCGACCAGCATGAAGCCGGACGAGGCGGCGCTGTACGATCTCTGCACCGAGTTGCACAACACCAAGCGCGTCAGCGACGCGACCTACAAGAAGGGTGTCGAGACCTTCGGCGAGAACGGCGTGGTCGAGATCCTCGGCATCAGCGGCTACTACGTGCTGGTGTCGATGGTGCTGAACACCGCCCAGGTGGCGCTGCCGGACGGCGTGACGAACCCGTTCCCGGAGTAAAGTTCAGCGCCGTCACCGCGAGATAGATCAGGCGGCCGAGCGCGCCGAACACCAGCGCTGCTGCGGCGAGCGCCTGAATGTAGAAACCCGGCGCGCGCTTGGAGGTCTCGGCGACGTAGCCGAGGAAATAGAGCAGCCGCCCGACGATCCACACCAGGCCCAGCACGGCTGCCGCCGTGCTGTTCCAGTAGATCGCGAAAAGCCAGAGCGACGGCAGGAAGATCGGCATCCATTCGAGCGTGTTGTAATGCGCGCGAATGGTCCGCTCGAGCAGCGGATCGCCGGTCATGGCCGGTGCGCGAATTCCAACTTTCCGGCGGGTGGCCGAAACTTGCCCGGACATCCAGCTGTAAAGCAGCAACGCAAGCAGCGTGACGATGGCGACGTAGACATACGAAAGCATGCGGTTGGCCCCCCGGCTTGGCAATGAGACCAGTAGTAAGGGCAGGCCGCTTGCTGCGCAACGTGGCCGTCAGGTATCGATGCCGCCGTTGACGCCGATCATCTGGCCGTTGACGAAGCCGCCTTCGTCCGAGCAGAGCAGGCCGCACATGGCGGCGATTTCCGCTGGTGTGCCGATGCGGCGCACGGGGATCTCCGTCTGCGCGACCTTCTGGGCCCGTGCGACGAACGCCGGATCGTCGCTGGTGTCGATCACGCCCGGCGAGATCGCGTTGACGGTGACGCCCTGCGGGCCGAACTCGCGCGACAGCGTCTTCGTCAGTCCCCACAAGTCCGTGCTTGGCGACCGACGTCGTCACATGACCCGGATAGCCGCGGATCGCGTTGCGGCCCGTCATCACGACGATGCGGCCCCACTTCTGCGCGATCATGCCGGGCAGAAACGCCTGCGACAGGAAGATCGAGCTTTCGAGGTTGGTGCCCATCACCCGCCGCCAATCCTCCTCGGTGTTGTCGAGGAACGGCTTGTCGGGGCGGATCGCGGCGTTGGCGACCAGCACGTCGACCGTGCCGAAGGTGGCGAGTGCTTCCTTCGCGGCGCGCTTCGCCTCCGGCACCAGCCCGACATCGGCCATGATGACGTGGGCTTTCACGCCCTTCGCCTGCGCTTCCTTGGCGACCGCATCGCAGGCGGCCTTGTCGGCGCGGCCGTTGATGATGACGTTGTAGCCGCGGCCGGCGAGATCGAGCGCGCAGGCGCGGCCGATGTTCTTGCCGGCGCCGGTGATGAAGGCTGTGTGGGTCGCCATTCGCATTTCTCCTCGAAACTCTCGTTGCAACGAAAACGGCAGGCGATCAGGCCTGCCGCTTCCAGTCTACCTTTTGACGACCCGCCGTCAGCTGGCCTTCTTCATCTCGCTCGCCTTGACCGCGTCCTGCATCTTCACCGGCGGCACGACCTGCGTGACGCCGACCATGATGGTGGTCGGGACGCGCTCGATCAGTTCGTCGATCGTGAACACCGAGCCGTCGTTGAACAGCGCCTTGTAGTCGTCGCCGAACATAGTAGGTGTTGATGCGGCCCTTCTCGACATGGAACAGCTGGCCGTTGATGTAGTCGGCCTCGTCGAGCGCCAGATAGGCGACCAGCGGCGCGACGTACTCCGGCCCGCGGCCGGAGAAGAAGCGGTCGTACTGGTCCTGCGCTCATCAGGCCGGCCTCGAGCTTGCGCTTGCGGTTGGCGTTCACCGCGTCGTTCATCATCATGCGCGTGTCGGCGGACGGGCAGATGGCGTTCGCCGTGATGCCGAACTTGGCGCATTCCTTGGCGATCGAGCGCGTCAGGCCGATGATGCCGGCCTTGGCGGCCGAGTAGTTGCACTGGCCGACCGAGCCCTTGAAGGCGTCGGAGGAGAAATTGATGATGCGGCCGTAGCCGGCCTTGCGCATGTACTTGATCGCGTGATGCGACATGTTCCAGTGCCCCTTCAGGTGCACGTTGACGACCGAATCGAAATCGTCTTCGGACATGTTCCAGATCATCTTCTCGCGCAGCATGCCGGCGACGTTCACGAGAATGTCGATCTTGCCGTAGTCCTCGACGCAGCGGCGCACCATGGCGCCGGCCTTCTGGTAGTCGGCGACCGAGTCGTAGTTCGCCTGCGCCTTGCCGCCGGCAGCCTTGATCTCCGCGACCACGTCGTCGGCGGGACGCTCTTCGGTCGTCTTCGCCGCCGCGGCCGACACCCGGATCGTTGACGATGACGCTTGCGCCTTCCTTGGCCAGCAGCAGCGCGACGTCGCGGCCGATGCCGCGTCCCGCGCCGGTGACGATCGCTGATTTGCCCTTGAGGTGCATGGGTGTTCTCCCTGTTGGCCGCGAAAGCGGAATGCCTGGAACTTACCGCTGTTGTTCCACATGCATTCGAGACGTCAAGGCCGTTTGCCGTGACGGAAATTCATGGGGCCTATGTTCGCGCAAAGATCGTTCGCAGATGCGAAGCTCCTGTTCCAACCTTTGGAATAGAGCTGACCGATCGGCCAGTTCCCGGAACACAAGGCTGCGCCTGAACGCGAGTTCATCACTGCAACGAAAATCGGTCCCCGCGGGGGTATTGCTGTGATGGCGTAATTCCAGCGGAACGCGGGCATCGGTGTGGCGTTAGCCGGCAGTTGAGGTGCCTAGGGGTATCGCAATCACACAAAGGGATGAGACATGAAGACGACCAAGATACTCACCGCGGTTTCGGCCGCAGCGCTGCTCGGCATTTCGAGCGTCGCGCTTGCCCAGGGGACGGGAAGCGGCGGCGGTTCGGGCTCGTCGAGCGCGCCGGCCGGCAACACGATGCAGCGACAGCAGGACGCGCCTCCGGCTGCCTCGGGATCGTCGTCGACGCAGGGTAGCGGCTCGATGTCCAGGGACTCCTGTCCAGGATTCGACGTCGGACGAGCGGATGACGCAGGACAGGACGGCGAGAAGTCCAAGCAGGTTCAGGGCAAGGATTCCCAGAAGTCCACCCAGACCCAGGGCATGGACTCGCAGAAGTCCACGACCCAGTCGCAGAGCGGCCAGATGGGTAAGGACCCCCAGAAGTCGCAGGCCCAGGATCGCACGCCGGGTGCGACCGACAGCAAGTCGAAGATGAGCAAGGACAGCGCCAAGGACGGCGCGAAGTCCGAGACGACTGTCGGTGCCGCTCCGTCCGGCGCGGTCAACCTGACCACCGAGCAGCGCACCACGATCCGTCAGACGGTTCTGACGTCGAATGCGCCGCGCGCGACCAACATCAACTTCTCGGTCAACGTCGGCACGGTGGTCCCGTCCAGCGTGCGCGTGGTCGCGGTGCCGGATACGATCATCAGGATCAACCCGCGGTGGAAGGGCTATCGCTACTTCGTCTACAACGATGAGATCATCATCGTTGAGCCGCGTACGCTGAAGATCGTCGCGGTGCTGGACGTCTAAGACCTCAGCGAGAAGTATCGCGCCGGATCGAGCAATCGACCTGCGCGATGAAGCGGCCGGCGGAGCAATCCGCCGGCTGTTTTCGTTTGATCGTTCTGCAATATGGAATGCCTCCATCGCCGACCCGGCCTGCGTCGCGGGCGATTGACGACGTGCCGGTGGTGATGAAGAACAAGCGAAACAGAGGGAGCGCTTGAGATGGCCGACATCAACGTCAGCAGGACTGGTCACGTCGCAACGGTCGAGATCAACCGTCCGCCGAACAACTTTCTCGACATGGAATTGATCGGCGAGGTGGCCGGCGCGTTCGAGGAGCTCGACCGCGACGATCAATGCCGCGCCATCGTGCTGTGCTCGGCCGGCAAGCACTTCTGCGCCGGCGCCAATCTCGGCCAGCGGCTCGCCAACGAGGCGGCCGGCAAGCCTGCGGCCGACGGGCAAGCACCTTTATCACGAGGCGAACCGGCTGGTGCGCACGAAGACGCCGTTCGTCGCGGCGGTGCAGGGCGCTGCGGTCGGCGCCGGGCTTGGCCTGACGCTGGTCGCCGACTTCCGCGTCGGCTGCTCCGAGGCGCGCTTCAGCGCCAACTTTGCGCGGCAGGGCTATCATCCGGGCTTCGGCACCACTTATCACCCTGCCGCGGATCGTCGGCGCCCAGAAGGCGTCATGGCTGCTCTATACCGGCGAACGCATCGACGGCGAGGAGGCGTTCAAGATCGGCCTGATCGACCGCCTGGTGCCGCTCGACAAGGTCCGCGCCGTCGCGCACGAGATGGCCGAGGAGATCGCACGCTCGGCGCCGCTCGCTGTCGGCGCGACCCGCGTCACCCTGCGCCGCTCGTTCGAGCGCGAGTTCGCAGCCGCCACCGAGCGCGAGTTCTTCGAGCAGACCTGGCTGCGCGCGACCGACGACTACAAGGAAGGCGTCGCCGCGATGAACGCCCGGCGCGTGCCGAATTTCAGGAACAGCTAACGGCTGCGCGCATCCTCGATGATCATCGCCGAGCCTTTCTCGGCGATCATCGCGGTCGGCGTGTTGGTATTGCCTGACGTGATCGTCGGCATCACCGAGGCATCGACCACGCGCAAGCCGCCGATGCCGTGCAGCCGCAGCCGCGCGTCGACCACGGCGAGCGGATCGGTCGCAGCGCCCATCTTCGCGGTGCCGACCGGGTGAAAGATCGTCGTGCCGATGTCGCCGGCGGCCTTCGCCAGCGCCGCGTCGTCGTCGCCGACCGACGGGCCGGGCAGAAACTCCTCGGGCGATATTTCGCCAGCGCCTGCTGCTTCATCAGCTTGCGCGTGACGCGGATGGCATCGGCGGCGACCTGCTTGTCTTCCGGCGTCGCCAGGTAGTTCGGCGCGATGATCGGCGCGTTCGTTGAGCTCGGTGCTGCGCAGGCGGATGGTGCCGCGCGACGTCGGGCGCAGGTTGCAGGCGCGGCGGTGATCGCCGGAAACCGATGCAGCGGATCGCCGAACTTGTCGAGCGACAGCGGCTGGATGTGGAACTGGATGTTGGCGCGCTCCTGCATCGGATCGGAGCGGGTGAAGATGCCGAGCTGCGACGGCGCCATGGTCAGCGGTCCGCGCCGGCGGAACAGGTAGTCGAGGCCCATCAGCCCGCGCCGGAACAGGTTGTGATAGGTCTCGTTCAAGGTCCGCACGCCGGACACCTTGAAGATCGCGCGCTGCTGCAGATGGTCCTGCAGGTTGCGCCCGACGCCCTGGCGGTCGAGCGCGACGTCGATGCCGAGCGCGCCCAGCCAGTCATGCGGGCCGATGCCGGAGCGCTGCAGGATCTGCGTCGAGCCGATCGAGCCGGCCGCAAGGATGACCTCGCCCTTCGCGCGGGCTTCGAACAGCTCGTTGTCGAGCAGGAAGCGGATGCCCTTGGCGCGGCCTTGCTCGATCACCAGCCGGTCGGCCAGCACGTTGATCAGCAGCTTCAGGTTGGGCCGGTTCAGCGCCGGTTTCAGAAAGCCGCGCGCCGCCGACCAGCGCCGGCCGCGCTTCTGGTTGACATGGAAGTAGCTGAAACCTTCGTTGTCGCCGGTGTTGAAGTCGGCGAGTTTCGGGATGCCCATCTCGCGCGCGGCTTCGCCGACCGCGTCGAGGATCTCCCACGACAGCCTCGGCTCCTCGATGCGCCAGCCGCCGCCAGCGCCGTGGTGCTCGCTGTCGCCGAGGAAGTGATCCTCCAGCCGCTTGAAGCAGGGCCGCACGTCGTCCCAGCCCCAGCCGGTCAGGCCCAGCTGCCGCCAGTGGTCGTAGTCGGCAGCCTGGCCGCGCATCGAGATCATGGCGTTGATCGCCGACGAGCCGCCGATCACCTTGCCGCGCGGGTAGGCGAGGGCGCGCCCGTTCAGGCCTGCCTCGGCCTCGGTCTTGAACATCCAGTCCGAGCGCGGATTGCCGATCGCGAACAGGTAGCCGACCGGGATGTGGAACCAGATCCAGTTGTCCTTGCCGCCGGCCTCCAGCAGCAGCACGCGCTTGCTCGGATCGGCGGAGAGGCGGTTGGCGAGGATGCAGCCGGCGGTGCCGGCGCCGACGACGATGTAGTCGAAATCGCCGTCGAGCGCTTTCGCCTTGATGTCCCCTTGCGTCATTACGTCGATCAGGCCGTTGCGAGCGAGTAGATGCCCTGCGCCCCGTCGGGCAACTGGTAGGCCTTCCAGGTCGCGCCGCCGTCCTCGGTGCCGAACACCTGGCCGCGCCGCGCGGCGCAATAGACCCGCTTCGGATCGGAGTGGCTGGGCGAGATCGTCATCAGCGTCGAGTCGATCGAGACGCCATGATCGAAGCGCTTCCAGGTCTCGCCGTGATCGTCGCTGCGATAGAGCGATCCGGCGTCGGACACGGCGGCGATGCTCAGCGCCGCATACATCGTGTTCGGATTGTGCGGCGAGATCTGCACGTCGCGTGCATAGGTGAGCGGCGAGAAGCGGCCGACCTCCATGTCCTTCCAGGTTCTGGCGCGGTCCTGGCTGCGGAACAGGCCCATGCGGTTGGCCAGGAAAACCACGCCCGGCTGCGCGCCGCTGACCGCGAGCGCGTGCGAATCCATCATTCCTTCGGTCTCGGTGTCGCTGCCGATCTTGCTGCGATACTTCGGCTGCTCGGTGAAGGCGAGCAGGTTCGGATTGCAGTCGTCCCAGGTCTTGCCGCCGTCGAGGCTGCGCACCATGCCGCCGACCTCCAGCGCGACGTAGATTTCGTCCGGGTTCTGCGGCGCCACGGCGATCCGCAGCACCCGTGTCGGGAAGTTCATCTTCACGACGCCGTTCGGGGCGGGGACCTTCAGCTCCGTAAAGCTCGCGCCGCCGTTCTCGCTGCGATAGACGGTCGTGACCTCGGTGCCGACCAGCAGCACGTTCGGGTTCTTCGGATGGATCAGGATCGACCAGACCACCTTTTCCTTGCCGGGAAGGGCGAGGTGCTTCCATGTCGTGCCGGCGTCGTCGCTGCGCCAGACACCATCCTGGCTGCCGACATAGACGATGTTCGGCGATCCCGGCTGAATCCGTGATCGAGCGAACCTCGACGTTGGCGGGCAGGCCGCCGCCCATCTGCTCCCACTTGCCGCTTGCCGCATCGAGCCGATAGGCGCCCTGCATCTTTGGTCCCGAACCGGTCGCAGGCGCGCCGGCCGCGCCGACATAGACGAACTTGGCCATGAGATCCTCCCGCATTTTTGTGGTTAGGACGATCCTAGCGGACGAGGCAGCAATGGCAAATGGGGCTACGCCAGCCCCAAGACCTTCTGGGCGGCGCGCAGGTGCGGCTTGTCGACCATCTTGCCGTCGACTTTCACCACGCCGGCGGTCGGGTTCTGCGCGAACGCCTCGATGATCTTCTTCGCATGCGCCACTTCCTCGTCGGACGGCGTGAACGCCGAGTTGACGACGTCGATATGCTTCGGATGGATCACCATCTTGCCGAGGAAGCCGTCGCGCCGGGCTGCCACGGCTTCTTCCCTTAAGCCCTCGAGATTGTCGATGTCGGCCGCGATCGTGTCGATCGGCACGACGCCTGCCGCAACCGCGCTGATCAGGCACAGGTCGCGCGCCAGCAGGTAGGGGCTGTGGAACTTTCCATCGGTGCGATTGCGCGTTGCGCCGAGCGCGGCCGACAGATCCTCGCCACCCCAGGTCAGGCCCCACAGCCGCTTGCTGCAGCCGGCATAGGTGTCGAGCTTCAGCACCGCCATCGCCGTCTCGGTCGCCACCGGAATGATGCGGATGTGCCCGGGTTCGATGCCGTAGGCGGTCTCGAAGGCGTCAAGGTAGAGCGACAGCTTGTCGATGTCGGCGCCGCCCTCGCATTTCGGCAGGATGATGCCGTCCGGCTTGCCCGGCACCACGGCGGCGAGGTCGGCGAGCGTCAGCCCCGTGTCGAGCGCGTTGACGCGGATATAGATCTTCTGCCGGCCGTCACTGGCTTTCAGCATCTCGCGGACGATGCCGCGCGCGCCGGCCTTCTGGTCCGGCGCGACGGAATCTTCCAGGTCGAGGATCAGGCAGTCGGCCGCGGTCTTGCGCGCGCTTTCGAATTTCCGGGTGCTGTCGCCGGGAACGAACAGGAAGGAACGCATCGTCATCAGGCCTTCGGCTTGCAGTGCATGAGGCCGGTGCGGCGGCAGATCGCCACCACTTCGCCGCGCTGGTTGGTGGCGGTGTGCTCGAACTCGACGATGCCCTGGTTGGGCCGCGACTTGCTCTCGCGCTTGCCGACGATCTTCGTGTGCGCCTTCAGCGTGTCGCCATGGAACACCGGCTTTGGAAACTTCACCTCGGTCATGCCGAGGTTGCCGATCGTGGTGCCGAGCGTCGTGTCATAGACCGTCATGCCGATCATGATGCCGAGCGTGTACATCGAGTTGAACAGCCGCTGGCCGAACTCGGTGTTCTCGGAAAAGTGCGCATCGATGTGCAGCGGCTGCGGGTTCATGGTCAGCAGGCTGAACATGGTGTTGTCCATCTCGGTCACCGTGCGGCTGAACGCATGGTGAAACTCCTGGCCGACAGTGAACTCTTCGAAGTAAAGTCCCGGCATCGCGTACTCCCTTGAACTCAGTAAGACTTCGGCAGGCCGAGCACCTTCTCGGCAATAAAGCTCAGGATCAGCTGCGGGCTGATCGGCGCGATGCGCGGGATGAAGCTTTCGCGCAGGTAGCGTTCGACGTGGTATTCGCGCGCATAGCCGAACCCGCCATGGGTCATCACGGCCTGCTCGCAGGCATGGAAGCCCGCTTCAGCCGCAAGGTATTTCGCCGCGTTGGCGGCAGCACCGCAGGACATGTTGTTGTCATACTGCCAGGAGGCCGACATGGTCATCAGCCAGGCGGCCTCCAGCTCCATCCAGTTCTTGGCCAGCGGATGCTGGATGCCCTGGTTCTTGCCGATCTGCCGGTTGAAGACGATGCGGTTCTTGGCATAGTCGGCGGCGCGGTTCAGCGCGACCATGCCGAGACCGACGGCTTCGGCCGCGATCAGGATGCGCTCCGGGTTCATGCCGTGCAGGATGTACTCGAACCCGCGGCCTTCCTCGCCGATGCGGTCCTCCACCGGGATCTCGAAGTTCTCGAAGAACAGCTCGTTGGAATTGACCGCCTTGCGGCCCATCTTCTCGATCTCGCGCGTGTGCACGCGCTTGCGGTCGAAGTCGGTATAGAACAGGCTGAGGCCGTTGGTCGGGTTCTTGATCTCCTCCAGCGGCGTGGTGCGCGCCAGCAGCAGCATCTTGTCGGCGACCTGCGCGGTGGAGATCCACACCTTCTGGCCGTTGACGACGTAGCGGTCGCCCTTGCGCTCGGCGCGCAGTTTGAGCTGCGTGGTGTTCAAGCCGGTGTTCGGCTCGGTGACGGCGAAGCAGGATTTCTGCTTGCCCTCGGCCATCGGCGGCAGCATGCGCTTGCGCTGCTCCTCGTTGCCGAACACGACGACCGGGTTGAGCCCGAAAATGTTCATGTGGATCGCGGACGCGCCGGACATGCCGGCGCCGGACTCCGAGATCGTCCGCATGATGAGCGCAGCCTCAGTGATGCCGAGGCCGGAGCCGCCGAAATCCTCCGGGATGCAGACGCCGAGCCAGCCGGCCTCCGCCATCGCCTTGTGGAATTCGAACGGGAAGCCGCCTTCGCGATCCTTGTTCAGCCAGTAGGCGTCGTCAAAGTCGCGGCAGAGCACCGCAACCGCGTCGCGGATGGTCTCCTGGCTCTGGGTCAGTGCGAAATCCATGTCAGGCCCTTGCTGCTTGCTTCTCTTCTGCCGCTGCATCCGCCGTGCGCGTCACGCCGTCGCGGAGGAGCGCGGCGATCTCGCCGTCGCTGTAGCCGGCTTCCTTCAGCACCTCGATCGCATGCTCGCTGCGGCGCGGCGCCAGGCGCGACGGCTCGGCCGGTGTATCGAACCAGGTCGCCGCCGGCCGCATGCTGCGGATCGCTCCTTCGGTCGGGTGCTCGACCGACTGGAAGAAGTCGGTGGCCTTCAGGTGCGGATCGTCGAGGATGCTGGTCAGGCTGTGCACCGGCATCACCGGGATGTCGGCCTTGATCAGCAGTTCCAGCCACTCGGCCGTGGTGCGTGTCGTGAAGATGCGGCCGAGCTCGCCATAGACATGATCGATGTTGGCCATCCGTCCGAGGAAGGTCGCAAACCGCGGGTCGTTGCGCAGATCGTCACGCTTCATCGCATCGAAGAAGCTGTTCCACTGCTTGTCGTTGTAGACGATGACACTGATGAAGCCGTCCGCCGTGGCGTAGGGGCGGCGATCCTTGGCAAGGTGCCGTGCGTAGCCGCCCTGATCGAGCGGCGGCTCGTAGGTGAGGCCGCCGAGGTGGTCGCCGAGCACCAAGCCCGGCCATGGTCTCGAACATCGGCACGTCGACGCGCTGGCCTTTACCGGTGCGGTCGCGATGCACGATGCTGGCGAGGATCGCGCCGACGGCGGTGAGGCCGACGACACGGTCGGCAAGCGCAGTCGGCACGTAGCGCGGCACGCCGTCACCGGCGCGCGCGATCAGGTGCGACAGGCCGGACGCACCCTGCAGCAGGTCGTCGTAGGCGGGCTTTGCCGCGTACGGGCCATCCTGGCCGAACCCGAACAGCCCGGCATAGACGATGCGCGGGTTGACGGCGGCGACGTCGTCGTAGCCGAGCTTCAGTCGCGCCATCGCCTGCGGGCGCACGTTGTAGACCAGCACGTCGGCGGTCGCCGCAAGCCGCAGCAGCGCATCGCGGCCGGCGGCCTGCTTGAGGTCCAGCACGATCGAGCGCTTGCTGCGATTGCAGTTGAGGTACACCGGCCCCATGTCGGGACTGCGCGACGGGCCGATCTGGCGGGTGATGTCGCCTTCCGGCGACTCGACCTTGATGACATCGGCGCCGTAGTCACCGAGCATCTGCGTGGCGTAAGGCCCCATCAGCACCGACGTCATGTCGATGATCCTGACGCCGTGAAGCGGTCCCATTCTGGTGCGTTTCCTTTGTTGCATTTGTTGTCAGTTGCGAATAGCGAATGCGAGTAGCGAATCGCGAGTGCGAGCGCGCAGCGGTGCCCTCTTACTGGATTCGCTATTCGCTTCGCTCGCAATGACGGCTGCGCTCGTTACTTCGCCGGCTCGAGGATCGAGACGTAGTTCGCGACCGCGGCGCCGCCCATGTTGAAGATGCCGCCGAGCTTTGCGTCCTTGATCTGCATGCCTTCCGGCGCCTGGCCGGCCAGCTGCATCGCCGTCATCACATGCATGGAGACGCCGGTGGCGCCGATCGGATGGCCCTTGGCCTTCAGGCCGCCCGACGGATTGATCGGCAGCTTGCCGCCGATCTGGGTCCAGCCTTCCTTGATCGCGCGTGCACCCTGGCCCTTCGGCGTCAGGCCCATCGCTTCGTATTCGATCAGCTCGGCGATGGTGAAGCAGTCGTGCGTCTCGACGAACGAGAGATCGGACAGCTTTACGCCCGCCGCCTGCAGCGCGCGCTGCCAGGCGACCGCGCAGCCCTCGAAGTCGAGGATGTCGCGCTTCGACATCGGCAGGAAGTCCTGCGCATGCGCGGTGGCGCGGATGTTGATCGCCTTGTCCATCGACTTGGCGATCTCGCTGTCGGTGATGATCAGCGCGGCGGCGCCGTCCGACACCAGCGAGCAGTCGGTGCGCTTCAAGGGGCCGGCGACGAACGGGTTCTTGTCACCCTCGGCGCGGCAGAAGTCGTAGCCGAAATCCTTGCGCATCTGCGCGTAGGGGTTGGCGACGCCGTTCTTGTGGTTCTTCGCCGCGATCATCGCCAGTGCGTCGGACTGGTCGCCATAGCGCTGGAAATAACCCTTGGCGATGTTGCCGAACACGCCGGCGAAGCCCGCGGGCGTCTCGCCGTCTTCCGGCAGGTAGGACGCGCGCAGCAGGTTCTTGCCGATCTCGGGGCCGGGCGTGCGGGTCATCTGCTCGACGCCCACCACCAGCACGGTCTTGGCGGTGCCGGCGGCGATCGATTTCACCGCCTGGTGCACGGCGGCCGATCCGGTGGCGCAGGCGTTCTCGACGCGGGTCGCCGGCTTGAAGCGCAGGCCGGGGTCGGCCTGCAGCACCAGCGAGGCGGTAAAATCCTGCGGCGAGAAGCCGGCGTTGAAATGCCCCAGCACGATCTCGTCGATATCCGAGGCCTTCAGCCCGGCGTCGGCCATGGCCTCGCTGGCGGCGCGGACCACCAGGCTTTCCACGGTCTCGTTGTCGAACTTGCCGAACGGGGTGTGGGCCCATCCAACGATGCTGGCGGTCATGGTTTCATCTCCCGGCTGATGGCGCAAAGTTGGCCGGAATTTAGAGGGCCGGCGAGCGGTTGCCAATGTGCCGGAACGCAGGTCGGACCCTAGTTTGGCGCTAACTTTGGCCCCTGACCCGGAAGTGCACCCCGCCGAGGTGGAAGGAATCGCCCTCGACGCGATAGCCGCAGTTCACCGCGCGCGACAGCGTCTTCGCCACGTCTGCCACCTCCACGAGCACCGCGCCGAGGCACTCCGTCTCGCCCTTGACGAAGCGGATGGTCCCGTCCTCGAAAGTCAGCAGCGGATCGCCCTTGTCGCGCGACAGCGGCGCCTCGATGATCTTCGACCAGTGCGCGGCGATGTCGTCCGGCTTGGGGCTTTCGACCTCGATGCCCAGCATGCGCTTGGTCGCGTCCGTCTTGACGAAGTCCTTCCATTTGTCGCCGCCCGGGGACCAGGTCCCCATCCGGTCGTCGCCGCCGGCCGAATGGCCGAACTCGATGAACGCCGCGCGGCAGTCGCGCGGATGCAGCTGGACGTTCTGATAGCTGTCGCGGTCGATGATGTGCGCCACGCGGACGCCCATGCCTTCGGCGTGCTTCTGGCGCCGGCGGACGTCATTCGCCTGGAAGATCGCCATGTAGCCGCCATGGCCCTTGGTGCGCTCGATGAAGCGGCCGCCGGCGGTGTTCTCCTGCGTTGGAGCGACGATCTCCAGGAAGTTCGTGCCGACCATGAACAGCGCGTTCTCGAGGCCATACTTGGCGACGTTGCCGTCGCGGTAGCAGACGCGGATGCCGAAAATCTCTTCGAGGTCGGCGACCACCGGTGCAAGCCGCGGTGCGGCGAGGCAGATCTGACGAAGCCTGAGATAGTCGGCCATGAAAACCCTCGTTTGTTGTTGTGCGTTTCCTGCTAGGTCGTCTTATTGAGACAAGGCTAACAGAGCGGCGGAATCGTGTGCAAGCGATGACAGCGAATACCTCAACCGCAGCGGTCGTCGGCGCGGGCCCGGCCGGGCTGATGGCGGCGGAGGTGCTGTGCGCTGCAGGCGTGCGCGTGACGGTGTACGAGCAGATGCCCTCGGTCGGGCGAAAGCTGCTGCGCGCCGGCGTCGGCGGGCTCAATCTCACCCACAGCGAGCCGCTCGATACGTTCCTGTCGCGCTACGGCGACGCCGCGCCACGGTTGCGCGCAGCCATTGACGCCTTTCCACCCGATGCCTTGCGCGCGTGGGCGCAGGAGCTCGGCCAGGACACTTTTGTCGGCAGCAGCGGTCACGTGTTTCCGAAATCGATGAAGGCGTCGCCGCTGCTGCGCGCCTGGCTGCGCCGGCTCGATGCATCGGGCGTCGCGCTCAAGCTGCGCCATCGCTGGCAGGGCTGGCGCGACAAGGGCCTCGTGTTCTCGTCGCCCGACGGCGAGGTGATCGCGCGGCCGGACGTCACCATCCTCGCGCTCGGCGGAGCGAGCTGGCCGAACCTCGGCTCGAACGGACAATGGGTCGATGCGCTGCAAGGGCAGGGCGTGGCGATCGCGCCACTGAGGCCCGCCAACTGCGGCTTTCAGGTTGGCTGGTCGGAGATGTTCCGCACCCGCTTCGAAGGGCAGCCCCTGAAAAGCGTCGCGCTTCAGTTCGGCGGGCGCAGCGTGCGCGGTGACGCGGTTGTGACCGCATCAGGCATCGAAGGCGGCGCGGTGTATGCGATCTCGTCGACGCTGCGCGACGCAGTGATGGAGAAAGGCGAGGCGGTGCTTCACATCGCGCTCCGCCCTGACAGTGCGACCTCCGAGCTTGAAGCGCGTCTTGCAAAGCCGCGCGGAAAACAGTCGATGTCGACTTATCTGCGCAAGGCGCTCAACCTGTCTCCGGTCGCCATCGGACTGCTGCAGGAGGCTGCCGTCGCGTCCGGGGAAAACCTCTCAGCGATGACCGCCCGCGACCTCGCCGCGCGCATCAACGATGTTCCGGTGCGCATCACCGGCGTTGCGCCGATCACCCGGGCCATCTCGTCAGCCGGCGGCATTTCGTTCGCCGCGCTCGACGACAATTTCATGCTGACGCAAATGCCCGGCACCTTCGCCGCCGGCGAAATGCTCGACTGGGAAGCGCCGACCGGCGGCTACCTGCTGCAGGCGTGTTTTGCGACGGGCGTTGCGGCGGGGAAGGGTGCGGTTGAGTGGTTGGAGCGCCAACCGCCGTCATTGCGAGGAGCGTAGCGACGAAGCAATCCAGTCTGAGTGCGCGGCTCTGGATTGCTTCGCTTCGCTCGCAATGACGCTTCAGTTCCCCTCGAGCTCTTCCCGCAGCATCTCCAGCTCCAGCCAGCGCTCCTCGGCCTGGTGCAGCTTCTCGTGCGCTTCGGCGATCGCCGTCGACGCCGCGTCGAACTTCTTGCGATCCTTCGCAAACAGCTGCGGGTCGTCGAGCAGCTTCTGATGCTTGGCGATCTCGGCCTGCAATGCCGCCATCGTCTTCGGCAGCGTCTCCAGCGCGTGCTTCTCGTTGAAGCGAGAGCTTGCGCTTGGCCGCCTGCGGCTGGGCTGAGGACGCAGCGTCATCGGCCTTGGCCTTCGTCTCGGCCTTCGCCGCGCCGTTCTTCGGCCGCGTCACGTCCGCGCCGCGCTGCTTCAGCATGTCGCTGTAGCCGCCGGCGTACTCGACCCACTTGCCGTCGCCCTCGGGCACGATCACGCCGCTGACGACCCGATCGAGAAAATCGCGGTCGTGGCTGATCAGCAGCACGGTGCCCGGATAGTCGCTGAGCATCTCCTCGAGCACGTCGAGCGTCTCCAGGTCGAGGTCGTTGGTCGGCTCGTCGAGCACCAGCACGTTCGACGGCTTTGCCAGCGCGCGGGCCAGCATCAGCCGCCCGCGCTCGCCGCCGGACAGCACGCGCAACGGCGTGCGCATCTGTTCCTTCGCGAACAGGAAGTCCTGCATGTAGCTGACCACATGCTTCGGCTTGTCGCCGATGATCACCGTGTCGCCGCGGCCGCCGGTCAGCGCGTCCGCCAGCGTCGTCTCGCCGTCGAGGCTTTCGCGGTGCTGGTCGAGCGTCGCCATCTCGAGGTTGACGCCGAGCCGCAGCGTGCCTGCGTCCGGCGGCAGCGCGCCGGTCAGAAGGCTGACCAGCGTGGTCTTGCCGCTGCCGTTCGGGCCGACGATGCCGATGCGGTCGCCGCGCTGGATGCGTGTCGAGAAGTCGGTGACGATCGGGCGCCCGTCGAAGGCGATGCTCAGGCCTTTTGCCTCCAGCACCATCGAGCCGGATTTCTCGGCGGCTGCGGCGGCGAGGTTCGCCTTGCCGGTCGCGCCTCTGTAGGTGCGGCGCGTCTCGCGCAGCGCCTGCAGGTTGGCGAGCCGCTTGACGTTGCGCTTGCGCCGGCCGGAGACGCCGTAGCGCAGCCAGTGCTCTTCGTTGACGATCTTGCGGTCGAGCTTGTGCTGGTTCAGCTCTTCCTCGGCCAGCATCTCGTCGCGCCACGCCTCGAAGTCGCCGAAAGCCGCGCTCGACCCGCCGCGTCTCGCCGCGGTCGAGCCACACGGTGGCGCGCGAGAGGTTCGAGAGGAAGCGCCGGTCGTGGCTGATGATGACCAGCGCCGACGAGCGGCCGGCCAGCTCCTGCTCCAGCCATTCGATGGTCGGAAGATCGAGATGGTTGGTCGGCTCGTCCAGCAGCAGGATATCGGGCGAGGGCGCCAGCACCCGCGCCAGCGCCGCGCGCCGCGCCTCGCCGCCGGAGAGATGCGCGGGGTCTTCCTCACCGGTGAGACCGAGCTGTTCCAGCAGATAGCGCGCCGTGTGCCGGTCGTCGGCAGGTCCAAGGCCTGCTTCCACATAGGCCAGCGTCGTCGTGGCGGACCCGAAATCCGGCTCCTGCGGCAGGTAGCGCACGGTCGCGCCCGGCTCGATGAAGCGCGTACCGCGGTCCTGTTCGACCAGCCCGGCGGCGATCTTCAGCAGCGTCGACTTGCCGGAACCGTTGCGGCCCACGAGACAGACGCGCTCGCCGGGCGACAGGCTGAGCTCTGCGCCGACGTCAGCAGCGGCGTGCCGCCGAACGTCAGCGCGATCTCCTTCATCTGGATCAGCGGCGGCGGCCATCGTCAGCCTTCTTGCGCGCGCTTCACGCGCCGAATGGCCTGATCGAGCGCCGAGAGGAACGCCGAGCGATCGGACGGCTTGAACGGCGCCGGGCCGCCGGTCACTTCGCCGCTCGAGCGCAGGTCGTGCATCAGGTTGCGCACCGCCAGCGTCATGCCGATGGAATCTTCGGTGAACGCACGGCCGTTCGGCGCGATCACCGCCGCACCCACCTTCACGCACCGGCTGGCGAGCGGCACGTCGGCGGTGATGACGATGGATGCGTTGTTCGCGCGCTCGGCGATCCAGTCATCGGCCGCGTCCATGCCCGCGCCCGCCGCCACGCGCTCGATCATCGGGTCCTGCGGCACGCGGATGAAACCGCCGGCCACGACCGTGACCGGCACATTGTGACGCGCGGCGACCTTGTAGATCTCGTCCTTTACGGGACAAGCGTCGGCATCGACGAAGATGCGGATGGTCGGAATGTCTGTCATTGCCGCCGCGTTACACTGTGCAGTGTCGCTTCGCAATGAGGCAATGACAGCCGGAAACTACCGCCCCTTGAACTGCGGCTTGCGCTTGGCCATGAACGCGGTGCGGCCTTCCTTGAAGTCCTCGCTGTCCATGCACTTGGTGCCGATGTCCTTGATCGCCTGCATGTCGCGTTTTGCGGGGTCCTTCAGGACCTCTGCGATCGTGATCTTCGCCGCGGCAATCGCCAGCGGCGCGTTCTCGGCGATCTGCTTGGCGATCTCCATGGTCGTGTCCCAGAGGTCGCCCTCGGTGACGAGGCGGTCGATCAGGCCGAACTCGTAAGCCTCCTCGGCGTCGATCCGCATGCCGGTGAACATCAGACAGCCGCGCCCGCGACGGGCCGACCAGCTGCGTCAGGTGCGTCAGCCCGTCATAGCCATAGGCGATGCCGAGCTTGGCCGCCGGAATGCCGAACTGGCTGCCTTCGCCGGCAATGCGCATGTCGGTCGACATCGCCAGCGCCAGCCCGCCGCCCATGCAAAAGCCCTGGATGCAGGAGATGGTCGGCTTCGGATAGCCGTTGGCCAGCATCTCGCGCGGCTTGCCGCTGCGCCGGCCGTATTCCTCGGACGCCGCCGCATTGCTGCGGTTCTTCTCGAACTGGCTGATGTCGGCACCCGAGACGTAGGCCTTGCCGCCGGCGCCGACCAGCACCACCACGCGCACCTCCGGATCGTCGCGGAAGGCGGTGAGGACTTCGGCCGCGCCTTCCCACATCTCGATCGACATGGCGTTGCGCTTTTCCGGATTGTTGAACGTCAGGATGCCGATCCCGTCCGCCACGCTCGAGAGGATCTTTCCGTCGGCATATTCCTTGGCGGCGCCCTTGGTGGCGATGTTCATCATGGCAATTTGTCTCGATCCTGAGCGGTTTTCGGGCTGTTCCGTTGCGCGGCATGCGCTTCGGTGCCCATCATAGCCGGAAATCAGGGCTATTGCGACCACAGGAACCAATGCGGAGAGGTTAACGTTGGGCGTCGGAACGACGGAAACCGGCGATGCTCAGGATCGGATCGATCGTGTGGGGCGTGCGCGATGTTCCCCGCGCCATCGCCTTCTGGTCGGCGGCGCTGGATTATCGGCCGCTCCGCGAACCCTCGCCGGACTGGGCGATCCTGATCCCGCGCAACGGCGCCGGCCCTCAACTCGCCATCACCGTGGTGACGTCGCAGGCCGAGGATCACCAGCGCCATCACCTCGATCTGTACGCCACGGATGCCAAGGCCGAGGTCGACCGGTTGCTCGGGCTCGGCGCGACACGCGTCGACTGGCGCTATCCGGCTGGCGCGGACTACGTCGTGCTGGCCGATCCTGACGGCAACACCTTTTGCGTGGTCGAGAAACGCGCAGACCAGGCAGTAGCTGCAACTTGATTGCGGACTGCATCTTCGCACAACAGTCGTTCCGCTCGCGACATTGACGCGCTTTGCTCTCCTCCTAGAATGACCGCAAGAAACGCGACGGAGGAACAGTTTGGGCGGCGCACTCTCCGGATTTCGCGTTCTTGATCTCAGCGACAGCATTGCCGGGCAGTTCTGCGGCCGGATGCTGGCGGACTTCGGCGCCGAGGTGACGCTGATCGAGCCGCCGTCAGGCTCGCCGATCCGCAACATGCCGCCGTTCGATCCGGCCGCCGACGGCCTCGGCTCGCTGCTGTTCTTTCATCTCAATCTCGGCAAGGGCTCGATCGCGCTCGACCGTTCGACCGACGCAGGTCGCGCGAAGCTGCTCGAGCTCGTCAAATCCGCCGATGCCGTCGTCGTCGGCCTCGATGCCGATCGCGACGCGCTGCAGGAGGCCAACCCGAATTGCGTGGTCACGCTGGTGTCCGACTTCGGCGACGACGGGCCTTTCAAGCACTGGCGCGGCAGCGAGATGATCTTTCAGGCGCTGTCGGGCATGATGTATGTGAACGGCTCGGGCGGACGCGAGCCGCTCTACGGCGTCGGCCATCGTGCGCAGTACGCCGCCGGCGTCGGCGCCTACATCATGACCGTCTGCGGCGCTGTATGCGCGCAAGACGACCGGGCAGGGCCAGCAGCTCGCGCTCGACGTGGCGATGAACACCTCGTCGATGGCGCCGCCTGCCACGGTCGAATACGCCTACAGCCGGATGCTGGACCCGCGCGGCGAACGCCGCTCGCCGTTCATGGTGGTGAAGTGCGCCGACGGCTTCGTCAGCATCTGGGTGCATCTGCATGTGTGGAGCGGCTTCTGCAAGGCCGCGAACATTGCCGATCTGGAGCAGGATCCGCGCTTCGCCAAGGGCAAGGAGCGGCAGGACAACTGGGCGGCGCTGACCGCGCCGCGTGCAGGAGCGCGTTGCGCGAGATGTCGGGCGACGAGCTGCTCGAACGCCTGCTGAAGGAGCGCGTCGCCGCGGCAAAAGCCTACACGCCGATGCAGCTCTGGAACGGCACGCCGCACCTGATCGAGCGCAACTACTGGCAGAGCGTTCCGACGACGTCAGGCCCGCGGCCGATCCTCGGACCGCCGTTCCGCTTGAGCCGGTCGCCGCGCGACATCCGCAAAGGTGCGCCGAAGCTCGGCGAGCATGACGCAAATGCGATCGCCGGAACCGCTTCTGTCGCAAAGCCGGCAAGCGGAGGCGGGACGCCCGCGCGCGGGCCGCTGGCCGGCCTGCGTGTGCTCGACTTCACCACCGCCTGGGCCGGGCCGATGACCGGCCGCATCCTGGCCTTCCTCGGCGCCGAGGTGGTCAAGGTGGAGTCCGCGTCGCGCCCCGACACCTGGCGCATGCACAACGCCGTGTTCCAGGCCAAGCGTTTTCCGGACGGGCAGGCCGGCGAAAAGCCCCACAATCGCTGCGCGCTGTTCAACTCGCAGAACCACAACAAGCTCGGGCTGTCGCTCGACATCAAGCATCCGAAGGGGATCGCGGCGATGCATCGGCTCGCCGCCACGGCCGACGTGGTGATCTGCAACTTCACCGCCGGCACGCTGGCGCGCATGGGCGTCGGCTACGAGGCGCTGAAGACGATCAAGAACGACATCATCGTCGTCGAGATGCCGGGCTTCGGCAACACCGGGCCGCTGTCGAAGGCCGCGGCCAACGGCGCGACCATGGAGATGGCGGCCGGCATGTGCGCGATGATCGGCTACCCAGGCGGCGCGCCGACGACCACCGGGCAGGTCTATCCGGACCCGATGGGCGGCTACAACGGCGCCGCCGCCGTGATGACCGCGCTGATGCACCGGCAGGCGACGGGCGAGGGGCAGTATATCGAGCTCTCGCAGGTCGAGGCGGCGATGCAGTTCATCGGCGAGGAGCTGCTGTATGCGATTGCGGCGAAGCAGGACCCGGAACTGCACGGCAACCGCGTGCGCTGGGCCGCGCCGCACGATGCCTATCCGGCGCTCGGCAAGGACGAGTGGGTGACGATCGCCGTCGGCAGCGACGACGGAATGGCGCAAGTTTTGCGCGATCATGGACGACGCAGCGCTCGCCGCCGATCCGCGCTTCGCGACGTTCGAGGCGCGCTGGCAGAACCAGGACCTGCTGCGCGAGCCGATCTCGCGCTGGACGCGGCAGCATTCAAAGCACGCGATCGCCGACCAGCTGCAGGCCGCCGGCATCCGCGCGGCGCCGGTGAACACGCCGAAGGACGTGACCGAAAGTCCTTACCTTGCGGCGCGCAAGGCGTTCGTGACGATGACCCATCCGGACGCCGGCACGCACGCCTACATGACGCTGCCGTTCCGCTTGAGCCTCACGCCCGGCTCGCAGCACCGGCCGTCGCCCGGCCTCGGCGCCGACACGCGAAAGATCCTGCTCGAGCTTGCCGGCCTCACGCCGGGCGAAGTCGATGAACTCGAGGCGGAGGGCGTGACCTCCAACATTCCCACCGCATAGACACTGAAGGGACCAGCCATGACCGGCTATCAGCACATCAAATACGCGACGAAACCGGCGGACTACCGCCACGTCAAATACGAGGTCGCCGACAAGATCGCGCGCATCACGCTGAACCGGCCGGACCAGGCCAACGTCCAGAGCACGATCCTGCTCGAGGAGCTCGACCACGCCATCGATGCCGCCGGCAACGACAAGGGCGTCAATGTCATCGTGATGTCGGGCGAGGGCAAGCACTGGTCGGCCGGGCACGACCTCGGCACCGCCGAGGAGATGGAGCATCGCAAGGACCATCCGATCGAGGATGGCACGCGCGGCATCTTCGATCGCTCCTGGCGGCTCTATGTCGACATGCACCTGCGCTGGCGCAACGTCGCCAAGCCGATGATCTGCGCGGTGCACGGCTACTGCATCTTCGGCGGCTGGATGGTGGCCTCGACCGCCGACATCATCTTCGCGTCCGACGACGCGCTGTTTCTCGGCTCTGCGTTCCAGTACTTCTCCATTCCCTACGACATCCATCCGCGCCGGGCGAAGGAGATCCTGTTCCAGGGCAAGTTCGTCGACGCCCAGCAGGCGAAGGAGCTGGGTTTCGTCAACCGCGTCGTGCCGCGCGAAAAACTGATGGAGGAGGTGCTGGCCTATGCCGCCGACGTCGCCGCAAATGATCCGTTCGACATGCGCATGACCAAGCTCGCGATCAACCAGGCGCAGGATGCGCAAGGCTTCAGCGAGCACATCGTGTCCGCGCATTCGACCTACATCAACCGTCGCCTGAGCCAGTCGGACCCGGGCTTTGCGATCGCCGACCCGCGCAGCTCCGGCAAGAAGCGCATGCCGATGGTCGAGATCGCCCTGGAACGCTACAAGCGCGACCAGGAGCGGAACAAGAAGGGGTGAGGCAGGCTCTCGCCGCGTCGGAGCGGTGGCGTTATGCTCCACCCTCCCCTTGAGGGCCCTCAAGGGGAGGGTGCAGAACGTCCGTGCCGCTGGGGTCAATTGCCAAAACGTAGGCCCTTCCCCTGATCCCCACTTGATGGTGAACTGACCCCTTGATTTGCGGCTGCGAGAGGCGGCCGCATCCGCAAGAGGTCGTTCATGCCCATCGTCAATCGCGTTGCCGACCTGCAGGCCGATATCGCTGCCTGGCGGCAGGATATTCATGCCCATCCGGAGCTCCTTTACGAGGTGCACCGCACCGCCGCCTTCGTCGCCGACCGGCTGAAGGAATTCGGCTGCGACGAGGTGATCACCGGCATGGGGCGGACCGGCGTGGTCGGCCTGATCAAGGGGCGCAAGGCCGCCGACGGGCAGGAGGTCCGGACGCTGGGGCTGCGCGCCGACATGGATGCGCTGCCGCTGAACGAGATCACCGGCGTTCCCTACGCATCGAAGAACCCCGGCGCGATGCATGCCTGCGGCCATGACGGGCACACCGCCATGCTGCTCGGCGCTGCGCGCTATCTGGCCGAGACGCGGAACTTCGCCGGCGACGTGGCCGTGATCTTCCAGCCGGCCGAGGAGGGCGGCGCCGGCGCCAAGGCGATGATCGATGACGGGCTGATGGACCGGTTTGCGATCGATCAGATCTACGGCATGCACAATTCGCCGGGGCTCGCGCTCGGCAAGTTCGCGATCCGGCCGGGCCCGTACATGGCGTCGATGGACGAACTCCACATCACCATCGAAGGGCTCGGCGGGCACGCCGCGCGTCCGCACAAGTGCATCGATCCGGTGCTGGTCGGCTCGCAGCTCATCGTGGCGCTGCAGTCGATCGTCTCGCGCAGTGTCGATCCGCTGGAATCGGCGGTGATCTCGATCTGCATGTTTCATGCGGGCGACGCGCTGAACGTGATCCCGCAGACCGCGAAGCTCGACGGCACCGTTCGCACGCTGAAGCCGAAGGTGCGCGACCTGATCGAGAAGCGGATGAACGAGGTGTGCGACGGCGTGGCCGCGCTGACCGGCGCGAAGATCACGCTCGACTACGAGCGCGGCTATCCGGTGCTGGTCAACCATGCGGACCAGACCGACATCGCCGCGCGTGTCGCCTCGGAAGTCGCCGGCGAAGCCAACGTCGATACGCTGGTGCCGCCGATGATGGGCGCGGAGGATTTCGCCTACATGCTGGAAGTCGAAGCCCGGTGCCTTCATCTTCATCGGCAACGGCGATTCCGCAGGCCTGCATCACCCTGCCTACAATTTCAACGACGATGCCATCCTTTACGGCACGTCGTACTGGATCCGCCTGGTCGAGACGCAGCTTGCGGCTTGACTAGCTCCACCGTCATCGCGACGGAGCGAAGCGACGACCAGCAATCCAGTGCTGAGCTGCCGCGGATTGCTGCGCTACTGGATTGCTTCGCTTCGCTCGCAATGACGCGGAAACAATTACGCTGCCAGTTAGCAAGGTCTCCTAAATGCCCATCGTCAATCGCGTCGCAGATCTCCAGTCCGACATTGCCGCGTGGCGGCAGGACATCCATGCGCACCCGGAGCTGCTCTACGAGGTGCATCGCACGGCCGCCCTCGTGGCGGACCGGCTGAAGGAATTCGGCTGCGACGAGGTCATCACCGGCATGGGCCAGACCGGCGTCGTCGGCCTGATCAAGGGCCGCAAGCCGGCCGCCGAGGGGCAGCAGGTCCGGACGATCGGCCTGCGCGCCGACATGGACGCGCTGCCGATCATGGAGGCGACCAACCTTCCATATGCCTCGAAGAACCCCGGCGTGATGCACGCCTGCGGCCATGACGGCCACACGGCGATGCTGCTCGGCGCGGCCCGCTATCTCGCCGAGACGCGCAATTTCGCCGGCAACGTGGCGGTGATCTTCCAGCCGGCCGAGGAGGGCGGCGCCGGCGCCAAGGCGATGATGCAGGACGGGCTGATGGATCGCTTCGCGATCGACGAGGTCTACGGCATGCACAGTTCGCCGGGGCTTGACGTCGGCAAGTTCGCGATCCGGCCGGGGCCGTACATGGCGTCGGGCAACCGCGTCAATATCACCATCGAAGGCGTCGGCGGACACGCTGCGTGGCCGCACAACACCATCGATCCGGTGCTGGTCGGCGCGCAGCTCGTGGTCGCGTTGCAGTCGATCGTCTCGCGCAGCGTCGATCCGCTGGAATGCGGCGGTGGTCTCGATGAGCATGTTCCACGCCGGCGATGCGGCCAACGTCATTCCGCACACGGCGACGCTGTCCGGCACCGTACGTACGCTGAACCCGACGGTGCGCGCGCTGGTCGCCAAGCGCGTCAAGGAGGTCGTCGACGGCGTCGCGACGCTGACCGGCGCGAAGATCCACCTGGAGTACCGCACCGGCTATCCGGTGCTGGTCAATCACGCCGAGCAGACCGACATCGCCGCGCGCGTGGCGTCGGAGGTGGCCGGCGAGGCCAACGTCAATGCGACGGCGCCGCCGATGCTGGGCGCGGAGGATTTCGCCTTCATGCTGGAGGAGAAACCCGGCGCCTTCATCTTCATCGGCAACGGCGATTCCGCCGGCCTCCATCACCCTGCCTACAATTTCAACGACGATGCCATCGTTTACGGCACGTCGTACTGGATCCGCCTGGTCGAGACGCAGCTTGCGACGTAGCGTAGCGTTGACCGCCTGTCGCTAACCTGATCTGTTTTCGCCGTGGGCTGCATTTGCCCGGCTGCAGCATGGCAGATCGCGGCGACAGGCAGCCGTCTTGCGTGAGGTGATCCGATGGACGTGCAGAAACTGCGTGGCCTGATCGCGGAGGTGAAGCAGGGCAAAGCTCTCGCGGCGGTCGTTTGTACAGCAAATGATCGCGCTCGGACTGACGGCGCCGATGGCCGGCCAGATGCTGGCCTTCTCGGGCGTGCCGGCCGCGGCGACAGAGAGCAAGTTCCAGTACAAGCCGACCAAGCGTGGCGGCGGCGGAGCGCTCAAGGTGCTCTGGTGGCAAGGTCCGACACTGCTCAATCCGCATTTCGCGACCGGGACCAAGGAGCAGGACGCCTCACGCATCTTCCACGAACCGCTCGCGCGCTGGGATCCTGACGGCGATCTCTTGCCCGTACTCGCCGCGGAAATTCCGAGCCGCGAGAACGGCGGGCTTGCCGCCGACGGCAAGTCGGTCACCTGGAAGCTCAAGCGCGGCGTGCACGTGGCACGACGGCAAGCCGTTCACCGCCGACGACGTCGTCTTCAACTGGGAATATGCGATTGATCCGGCGTCCGCGTGCGTGACGTTCGGCACCTACAAGGACATCAAGGTCGAGAAGGTCGACGACTTCGCGGTCAAGGTCCTGTTCGACAGGCCGACGCCGTTCTGGGCGGACGCCTTCGTCGGCTCGCGCGGCATGCTGATCCCGAAGCACCTGTTCGCGGACTACACCGGGGCAAAATCGCGCGACGCACCGGCCAACCTGAAGCCCGTCGGCACCGGTCCCTACAAGTTCGTCGACTTCAAGCCGGGCGACATGCTCCGCGGCGAGATCAACACCAGCTATCACGTCGAGAACCGTCCGCATTTCGACACCATCGAGATGAAGGGCGGCGGCGATGCCGTGTCAGCCGCCCGCGCCGTCATCCAGACAGGCGAGTACGACTTTGCCTGGAACCTGCAGGTCGAGGACGAGATTCTGCTGCGGCTGGAGAA
Organism: uncultured Alphaproteobacteria bacterium; assembly: GCA_963843435.1. Taxonomy (GTDB): domain Bacteria; phylum Pseudomonadota; class Alphaproteobacteria; order Rhizobiales; family Xanthobacteraceae; genus P52-10. The sequence continues at coordinate 205,455 of CAWJKJ010000019.1, read as the reverse complement.
GGGCGGCAAGGGCCGGGTCATCATCACGGAAAGCGGCAGCATCGAGCACATCCAGCTGAACAGCACCGACCCGTGGACCGAGGTCGACGGCGAGCGGTCCAGCGCCAAGACGAAGCATCCGCTCCTGAGCGACAAGGCCGTGCGCCAGGCGATCGGTCATGCTGATCGACCGGGCCTCGGTGCAGGAGCACATCTACGGACGCGGCGGCGTCGCCACCGGAAACTTCCTCAACAATCCCGAACGTTTCCGCTCCAAGACCCACAAATGGGAATTCAACGTCGACAAGGCCAACGCAGTCCTCGAGGCCGCCGGCTGGAAGAAAGGTGCGGACGGCATCCGGGCGAAGGATGGCAAGAAGCTGAAATTCGTCTTTCAGACGTCGACCAACACACCGCGGCAGAAGACCCAGGCGATCGTCAAGCAGGCCTGTCAGAAGGCGGGCATCGACCTCGAGCTGAAGACGGTCACCTCATCGGTGTTCTTCTCGGCCGACGTCGCCAACCCGGACACCTATACGAAGTTCTACTGCGACATTCAGATGTACAACACCGGAATGGGGCAGCCCGACCCGACAAGGTTGATGGCTCAGTTCCTGACCGAGGAGCTGTCCACGAAGGAGAACAAGTGGCAGGGCCGCAACATCACCCGCTGGACCCACCCCGAGTGCGACAAGCTCTACAAGGAGGCGGAAGGCGAGCTGGATCCGGTCAAGCGCGCGGCGATGTTCATCCGCATGAACGATCTCGCATGCGGCGATCACGCGGTGATCCCGCTGGTCTATCGCCCAGGCGTCGCCGGCGTCTCCAACAAAATGAAAGTCGATCTCAGCGGCTGGGACACCAACATCGGCAACCTGAAGGATTGGTACCGCGAAGCGTGACGCGATGCGTGGTGCAACGGCCCAATCGGAGCGCAAGCGCAAGTCCGGGGTTACCTGCGCATGCCGTCGCCTTCGGGCATCAGCGCCCGTCGCCGATGCGAAGCATGGCGTTCTGACGCGCCAGTATGGTCTCGCCTTCCAACCGAGCTCATCATGCGTTACGAGCGACCATGGCTACGCCGCCGCCTCGCGTGCCCGCGTGCGTCGCACCAGCAGCAGCGCAAGCGCCACCGTCGGCACCAGGATCGACAGGCCCAGCATCATGATCTGCGCCTGCGAGATCGGCACGATGCCGCCGCCCGGCGTCGCGAGGATGAAGCCGCCGACGATCAGCAGGATGCGGATCGGCCATTCCAGCACGCCCGCGCCACGCAGGTCGCCGACATAGGCCTGATAGCCCTGGATGCCGCCGCAGATGAACAATATCGCGAAGCATTGCAGGCCGGTCAGGGCCAGCGCCTCCAGCCACGGGTTGTCGCCCTGCAGCAGCAGCGCCGGGTTGAGCACGAAGAAGAACGGGATGAAGTAGATGATGCTGCCGACCCACATGCTTTCCCAGCCGGTCTTCATCGCCGGTGCGCCGGCTATGCCCGCGGCCGCGAACGAGGCGATGGCGACCGGCGGCGTGATCGCCGACAGCATGCCCCAGTAGAAGATGAACATGTGCACGGCCATCTTGTTGAGGCCGAGCTTCTCCAGCGCCGGCGCGATCAGGATGGCGAGGAAGATGTAGCAGGAGGTTGCGGTCAGGCCGAGGCCGAGGATCAGGCTGGTGACGGCGCACATGATCAGCAGCAGGAACGCATCGCCGCCGGCGATGCGCAAGCAGGTCGTTGGCGAGGCTCGAGATCACGCCGGTGACCGAGAACGCGCCGATCAGCAGGCCGCAGCCGGCGAGAATGGCGGTCAGCTCGACGAAGGTCTTTCCGTTCAGCTCGAGGAAGGTCAGCCAGCGCGCGCCGCCCCAGTTCTTGCCGGGGAAGAACTCGTTCAGCACCGCGAGGATGCACATGCCCCACAGCACCGCATTGTTGACGTCGTACCAGATACATCAGCGCGGTCGCGAGGATCGAGAAGACGAGCACGGCGGTGTTGCCGCGCTTCCACGGCGCCGGCCCGGACCACTGATGCAGGATGACCAGCAGCGCGGTGGCGTAGAACGGTGCGTGGCTCTCGCGCTTGAAGTGCAGCAGCATGACCACCAGGATCACGATGACGAAGAGGTAGTACCAGCCTTCCTTGAAGGCATCCCAGAAGCGCGGCAGCTCGGCGCGCGGCAGGCCCTTCAGCTTGTGACGTGCGGAATAGGCGTCGACCTGCATGAACAGGCCGACGTAGTAGAGCACCGACGGGATCGTCGCGGCCAGCGCCACCTCGGCGTAGCTGACGTTCATGAACTGCGCCATGACGAACGCGGTCGCGCCGAGCACCGGCGGCGCCAGCACCGCGCCGGTCGACGCGCAGGCCTCGATCGCCGCGGAATACGATGGCGTGAAGCCGGTCTTCTTCATGGTCGGGATGGTCATCGTGCCGGCGGTCAGCACGTTGGAGACGATGCTGCCGCCGACGGTGCCGAGCAGCCCTGAGGCAAAGATGCAGACTTTCGCAGCACCGCCGCGGAAGGTCCCGCACAGCGCGAACGAAATGTTGATGAAGAACTTGCCCGCGCCGGTCATCATCAGCGCGGTGCCGAACACCAGGAAGCCGATCACCGTGTCGGCGAACGCCTGCATCGGAATGCCGAGCAGGCTTTCGCCGGACAGCATGTGGTAGGACGTCGTCAGTTCGAGGTCGGACTGCGTGCCCCGGAACGGGCCGAGCCATTTCTCGTCGGCGAACAGCGGGTAGACCGTGAACGGGAAGACGCTGAGCAGCAGGCTCCAGCCGCCGGTCCGGCGCAGCGCCTCCATCAGCACGAACCACATGATCGAGGCCGGCAACGATAGACGCCCTTCGGCGCGCCGCCGAACTCCCAGCCGTTCGATGCCGCGGCGCGGATGAACGTCATCAGGTAGATCGACGCGGCGAACGTGGCGACGAACAGCAGCGCGTCGTACCAGGGAATGCGATCGAGCGGCGCGCGGGACGAGCCGGGAAAGATCAGGAAGGTGAACGGCAGCATCAGCGCGATCAGGAGATAGAAATACTCCGTGTTGAGCTGCGTGTAGCCGATGAAGAAGCGCAGCGCGAACTGCTGGTTGATGCACAGCAGGATCGTCGCCAGCGTCGCAGCCAGCAGCGCCCAGCGCCAGACGCCCTGCAGCGAGCGGATTCGCGTGACCTCGGATTCGCTCAGGCCCGTGTCGGTTGACATGCGGATCGGTGACGACGATCTTGTCGGGCTGCGCGCGGCGGCAGCGTTCGTCGCCGAGTTGACTGCAGCATTCCAGTCGGAGCATCGTCAGCTCGACATAGCTGCGTTCCATGGCTGCGATCGCGTCAGGCCGGGACCGTCGGCGCGCTCGCCCGGCGCGACAGGGTCAATGCCAGCAGGAGCGTCGGCGCGAGGATCGCGAGCGCCGAGCGACGTGATCTGCAGCTGCGACAGCGGATTGATGCCGCCGCCGGGCGTGGCGATGACGAAGCCGCCGATCACCAGCAGCACCCGCACCGGCCATTCCAGCGAGCCGGTCTTGCGCAGGTCGCCGACGAACGCCTGATAGCCCTGGATGCCGCCGCAGATGAACAGCGTGCCGATGCCGGCCAGCGCCATCAGGCCGAGCGCCTCGAAGTAGCCGCCCTGCAGCACCAGCGCCGGGTTCATCACGAAGAAGAACGGGATGAAGTAGATGATGCTGCCGACCCACATGCTTTCCCAGCCGGTCTTCATCGCCGGCGAGCCGGCGATGCCGGCGGCCGCAAACGAGGCGATGGCGACGGGTGGCGTGATCGACGACAGCATGCCCCAGTAGAAGATGAACATGTGCACGGCCATCTTGTTCAGGCCGGCCTTTTCCAGCGCCGGCGCGATCAGGATGGCGAGGAAGATGTAGCAGGCCGTGGTCGTCAGGCCGAGGCCGAGGATCAGGCTGGTGATGGCGCACATCACCAGCAGCAGGAAGGCGTTGTCGCCGGCGATGCGCAGGAGGTCGTTGGCGAGGCTCGACACCACGCCGGTCATCGAGAACGCGCCGATCAGCAGGCCGCAGCCGGCCAGGATGCCGACCAGCTCGACGAACGTGCGCCCGTTGACCTCGAAGAACTTCGCGATCGTCGACGAGCGTCCAGCGCGTGTCCTTGGAGAAGATCTGGTTCAGCACCAGCAGCAGCGCCGTGGCATAGAACGGCGCGTGGCTCTCGCGCTTGAAGTAGAGCAGCATCACGATCAGCAGCGCGATCACGAAGACGTAGTACCAGCCGTCCTTGATCGTATCCCACACGCGCGGCAGCTCGGAGCGCTTGCAGCCCCTTGAGGTTGTGCCGGGCCGCGTAGGCGTCGACCTGCATGAACAGGCCGGCGTAGTAGAGCACCGCCGGAATGATCGCGGCGACCGCGACCTCGGCGTAGCTGATGTTCAGGAACTGGGCGATGACGAAGGCGGTCGCGCCCATCACCGGCGGCGCCAGCACCGCGCCGGTGGACGCGCAGGCCTCGATCGCCGCGGCGTAGGACGCGCGGAAGCCGGTCTTCTTCATGGTCGGGATCGTCATCGTGCCGGCGGTCAGCACGTTGGAGATGATCGAGCCGGACATCATGCCGAGCAGGCCGGAGGCGAAGATGCAGACCTTCGCCGCGCCGCCGCGGAACGTGCCGCAGGCCGCGAACGAGATGTTGATGAAGAACTTTCCGGCGCCGGTCATCATCAGCGCGGTGCCGAACACGAGGAAGCCGATCACCGTGTCGGCGAACGCCTGCACCGGGATGCCGAGCAGGCTTTCGCCGGACAGCACGTGATAGGAGATGGCGAGATCGAGCGTCGACTCCGTGCCCCGGAACGGCCCGAGCCAGCTTGCGTCGGCAAACAGCGGATAGACGGTGAACGGCAGCACGCTCAGCAGCAGGCTCCAGCCGCCGGTGCGCCGCAGCGCCTCCATCAGCACGACCCACATGATGCCGCCGGCAACGATCACGCCCTGCGGCGCGCCGCCGAACTCCCAGCCGTTCGACGCGGCCGCGCGGATGAACTGCATCAGGTAGATCGAAGCGGCGAAGGTGATCGCGAACAGCGCCAGGTCGTACCAGGGAATGCGATCGAGCGGCGCGGTGTTGGTCGCCGGGAAGATCAGGAACGTGAACGGCAGCATCAGCGCGATCAGCAGGTAGAAATATTCGGTGTTGAGCTGCGTGTAGCCGACGAAGAAGCGCAGCGAGAACTGCTGGTTGATGCAGAGGAAGATCGTCAGCGCGGTCGCGACGATCAGCGCCCAGCGCCAGAAGCCCTTCAGCGTGCGGACGCGGGTGACCTCCGCCTCGTTCAGGCCCGCGGCCGAGGCGTGCGGATCGTCGAAGACGATCTTCTTGGGACGTCGGCAGCCGACGCGGCTGCCGAAGCTTGTGCGGGACCGGAAGAGGACATTGTCGACATGAGCGCTCCGAGGTTCTTCCGGTCTCGACAGGATCGGCTTCGGATCAGAAGCCGCTTTCCATGCCCGCCTTCGAAAGCGCGGCGGCGCGCGTCTTCATCCAGGCGTCGGCGAACTCCTTCGCGATCCGACGGCGGGCTCGCCTTGTTGAAGTCGGCCCACGCCGCAATCAGCGTCTCCTGTCGCTTGTAGAGATTGTTGTTGTGCTTCTCCTGGTCGTCGCTCCAGGCGCCGGCTTCCTTCAGCGCCTTCACCGCGCCCTTGTGCACCGGCACCGACCAGTTCTTGGTCTGCAGCTTCGCCGCCATGCCGGTCGCGCCGGGCGCGCCGTCCTTGTAGGCGTCGTAGCCCTCGATCATCGCCTTGGTCAGCATGTAGACGTCGTCTTCCTTCTGGTTCGCGTAGACCGTGTAGATCGGATACGGATAGTTGGAGAGCTGGACCGGCTTGTCCTTGGAGATGCCGCCGGCGCCGCAGGTCGCCATGTGCGGGTTGATGAACGGCGTGATCTTCTGCAGGCGCGCCCAGCCGGCCTTGTCGTCATGCGGCGTCGGCGGCCAGATGATGCCGCGCGGCGAGGTCTCCAGCTTCCTTGGCCGGGCCGGTGATGGTGGTGCCGTAGGCGGCGTCGACGTCGTTGTTGACGAGGCCCTTCCACATCGCGCCGTAGCTGGCGAACTCGACGACCTTGACGTCCTTCTCGGTCAGGCTCGCGAAGGCGAGCACGCCGAGCGTATTCTGGTTGAGTGCAGGCGAGCCGACCACGAAGCCGACGCGCTTGCCCTTCAGGTCCGCCAGCGACTTCACGCCGGTGTCGGCCGCGACGCCGAGGCTGCCGGCGTTGCAATCCACCGTCGTCAGCGTGATCTGGACGGCCTGCGGGCCCCATTCCTTGGTGCCGAACTCGAACACGCCTTCCTGCGCGAAATAGACGCCCGAGCCCATGCCCGAGGCGATCGCGCGGCCGGTGCGCAGCGGCTGCAGCCGCGCGACGTCGTTGCCGGCCGGCAGCACGCGCACGTCGGTGCCGTGCTTGTCCTTCATCATCTTGCCGATGGCGACGGTGATGTTGAAGCCGGCGGTGCCGGTGTCGTAGGCCGTCATGGTCATCGTCGGCGGCAGCTTCACCTGCGCGAGCGCGGGCGCCGCCATGACCGCGGTGCCGGCCAGCGCAATCGACGCAAGTCTGATGATCGCAAGCGGATTGATCGGATAAGTCACGTCCGAGTACCTCCCGTTGGTCTTTTTGTGCGAGTTTTTCGCAGTTATTTTTGCCTGGGCGCCCCTGGCCCAAATCCAATGACAAACTCAGCCATGCATGAACATGTGCAGTAAGGTCAAGTAGCTAACCGTCGCACCCTGCACGGAAAACGGGCGCTAGCGGACAGTCCAACCATCGCTGGCACTTCCGCAGGCTCGTTGCAATAGATAGAACGGGTTCGACGGGGCGAACCGGTCAACGGAGTGAATATCGTGAGAGCTCAAGGCAATTCCCGCAGCGGCGGACGCATTCTGGTCGACCAGCTTCAGATGCAGGGCGTGGAGCGCCTGACCTGCGTGCCGGGCGAGAGCTTCCTTGCCGTGCTGGATGCGCTGCATGACGCGTCGATCGACGTGCTGGTCTGCCGCCAGGAAGGCGGTGCGTGCGATCATGGCCGAGGCCTATGGCAAGCTGACCGGCCGTCCCGGCGTCTGCTTCGTCACCCGCGGTCCCGGCGCGACGAACGGCGGCCCACGGCGTTCATATCGCAGCGCAGGATTCGACGCCGATGATCATGTTCGTCGGCCAGGTCGAGCGCGGCATGCTGGGGCGCGAGGCGTTTCAGGAGCTCGACTACAAGGCGGTGTTCGGCTCGATCGCCAAATGGGTGGTGGAGATCGACAGCGCCGAGCGCATTCCCGAACTGGTCGCGCGCGCCTTCCGCGTCGCGATGCAGGGCAGGCCGGGGCCGGTGGTGGTGTCGCTGCCGGAAGACATCCTGACCGAGATGGCGGACGTCGTCGACGCGCCGCGGGTGGAGCCCGCGGACACCGTGCCGGCGGAAGCCGACATGAAGGCGCTGGGCGAGATTGGTGAAGGCGGCGAAGAAGCCGTTCATGATCGTCGGCGGCTCGCGCTGGAATGCGGCCGCCGTCAAATCGGTCGCCGACTTTGCCGCGCGCGCCGGTATTCCGGTCGCGGCCTCGTTCCGGCGGGCGCAGCTGTTTCCCGCCGATCATCCGAACTTTGCCGGCGATCTCGGCATCGGTCCCAATCCGAAGCTTGCCGCGCGCATCAAGGAGGCCGACGTTCTGCTGCTGGTCGGCGGCCGCATGTCGGAAGTCCCGTCGTCGGCCTACACGCTGATCGACGTGCCGACGCCGAAGCAGAAGCTGGTGCACGTGCATCCGGGCGCCGAAGAGCTCGGGCGCGTCTATCAGCCGACGCTGGCCATTCAGGCGAGCCCGATCGCGTTTGCGTCAAAGCTTGCGGCGCTCGATACGGGTGGGCGCGGCAATGCGGAGGAGGCGGCGACCGCGCATGCGGACTATCTCGCCTGGTCCGACAATCCGCGCAAACTTCCCGGACGCTTCCAGTATCGGCGAGGTGATGTGCTGGCTGCGCGATCACCTGCCGGCCGACGCCATCGTCTGCAACGGCGCCGGCAACTATGCCGGCTGGATCCACCGCTACTTCCGCTTCAGGCAGTACGGCACGCAACTGGCGCCGACCTCGGGCTCCATGGGCTATGGCGTGCCGGCGGCGGTGATGGCGAAGCGGCAGCAGCCGGACAAGGTCGTCGTCGCCTTCGCAGGCGACGGCTGCTTCCAGATGAACGGCCAGGAATTCGGCACCGCCGCGCAGTTCGGCATTCCGTTCATCGTCGTCGTCATCGACAACGGCATGTACGGCACCATCCGCATGCACCAGGAGAACAACTATCCGCACCGCGTGTCGGCGACCGACCTGAAGAACCCGGATTTCGCCGCGCTCGCGCGCGCCTATGGCGGCCACGGCGAGCGCGTCGAGACGACGGAAGAGTTCCAGCCGGCGTTCGAGCGCGCGCTGGCCTCGGGCAAGCCGGCGATCCTGCACTGCCTGCTCGACCCGCAGGCGATCACCGCGTCGCGCACGATCGATGAGCTGAGGGCGGCGGCTGCGAAGGGGTGAGGAGTAGCCCGGCATCGGCAAACCCGCGCAGCTTCTCATCCATCAACCGTCCGTTGGCGCTGTCGGGCTTCAGGATTACGCTGCCGATATGAAGGTTATCCGCCCCGTCTCGCCGCGCTTCCTGTGCGGCTTGACCGTGATCTCGATATCCTGATCGAAAGCTGTCAGCATACGCATCAGCTTTTCTACGGAGACCAGCCTGAAGTGGCCGCGCAGCAGCTTGGAGAGGTCCGGCTGCTTCATATTCACCAGCTTTGCGGCATCGGTTTGCGTCAGCTCGCGTTCGGCGATCAGTCTCTTGAGTTGCACGAGCAGGGCTGCCTTCAGCTGATGCTCTTCGGCATTCGGCAGGCCGAGATCGGCGAAGATATTGCCCGAGCCGCGGGTATGGGCCGGAAGCTTCTTTTCGGCACCCATCATTGATCTCCCTTTGTTGCCCTGTGAATGATCTCGGCCTCGCGTAAGCGCTGCCGGACAAGATCCATGTGCCGCTGTGGCGTGGCTATCCCGCTGTGTCGACTTCTTCTGGAACGCATGCAGGACATACAGGACGCCCTCGAAACGTGTTGTGTAGACTGTTCCGGTAGGTATCGCCGTCAAAGTTGTCGCAAATCTCCAGGACCCCGCCCAGGCCCTTCAGAGGCTTGGCATTGCGCGGGTACTCTCCGAGTTGCGCTTCGAAAAGCGACTGGCCGATCTCGCTGCGTGCGCCTGCAGGAAAGGCCCGCAAGTCTTTCTTGCTCGAGCCGACGAAAACGGCGGGCTTGATCGCACGGAGCAGGTCCTTCACGTGCTTATAGTAGTATTACTATAATGGGCTGTCAATATCTCGCGTCCCTCACGCCACCGCCTGGCACGACTGGCGAATGACCAGCGTGCTGGGCAGCTTGATGGCGCGGGACGATTGCGGCGACCGTCCGGAAATGCGCTCGAGCAACATCGTTGCGGCATGCCGGCCCATCTCGGCGAGGTCCCAGCGGATGGCGGTCACGCCCGGCGAATAGAGTTCGGCAAGGTCCGAATCGCTTCCTGCGATCAGCGAGACGTCGCGGCCGACTTCCCGGTTCAGCACGCGGAGCGCTCTGAGCGTGCCGCCGAGCGTGTCCATCGCCGCAACAAGAAGAGCGGTCGGCGGATCGGGCAGGCTCAGCAGCGCCATGGTTTCACGAAACGCGCCTTCCTGATCGAGAACGCCCTGGCGCAGCAAGCTCGGGTCGATCTTGTGCTTGCCGGCAGCGAAGGCGGCCTGAAACCCCTCGACGCGGCTGCGGGACGGAAACGCCTTCACGTCGCCGACGAGCAGCGCGATGCGCCGGTGTCCGAGCTTGAGGAGATACCGGGTGGCCGCATCGACGCCGCCAAAGTGGTCCACCGTCACGCGATCGAGCGTCTCGATATGATCGCGGTCGATCAGCAGGACGGGAACGCCGACGTCGACCAGTGACTTTGCCACGCCCGCATGGGCTTCGTCGCTGATCGTCATCATGATGCCGTCGACGCGGCGCCGCTTGAAGGCACGCAGCAGGGCCATCTCGACGTCCGGCCGGTTGGTCGTGCTCGACAGCAGCAGCGTGTAGCCGTTCTCGCGGAAGATGCGCTCGGCTTCCTTGATGCACGCGGCGAACTGGGGAATGTCGAAGTCGCGGATCGCGCAGGCGATCATCTTGGTGCTGCCGCCGCGCAGGCTCTGCGCGACGACGTCGGTCTCGTAGCCGAGATCGTCGATCGCGCTCTGGACCTTGCGACGGACGGCATCGGTCACCGTGGGGTTTGCATTCAGCACGCGCGACACCGTGCCCACCGCGACGCCGGCCGCACGTGCCACGTCGCGGAGCTTTGCAGGCTTGTCGTTTGCAGCCTTGCGTTTGCAGGCCTGGAGCTGCGCTGCATCGTCATTTCCTCCTTCACAGCGCTTCGGCGCTTGACGTCGGCTTGATGAACCGGTTCATCTATAGCCGGCTTCAGTCGTTTGGCAACCAGGAAAGCAACGATGCGTCAAGTTCGGCCCGGCTATCTCGGCGAAATGGCCTGGCTCGGCGCCATCGCGTTCTGCAATGCGCTTGGTTCGGTCATCGTTTTCCCGCTGGCGCCGTTCATTGCCGGCGATTTGTCGGTGCCTGTCCAGGACGTCGCGTTGACGAGCCTCTGCTTCAACGGCGCGGCGGGTCTTGGCGGTCTCGCGTCGGCGCTCTTTTTCGGTCGGCTTGGGCAGCCGCCGTGCCTTGCTTGTGACCCTGACGGGTCTCGCCGTCGCGACAGGCATGTCGGCCGTTGCTCCGGACTTCACAACTCTGCTCGTGACGAGATTGCTGGCCGGTTTGTGCGCCGGGCCTCTGCTTGCGGTTATTTTCTCGCAGGCTGCCGAACTCGCACCCCGGCAGGGGCGCAATCGTGCATCCAGCGCGATCGTCGGATCCTATGGACTGGCGTTGATGTTCGGCTCGCCGGTCGCCCTGGCGCTCGTGTCGCTGTCGGGAAGCTGGCGCGCGCCTTTCGCCGTCATGACCGTCATGTGTCTCGCGCTGGCGATCCGCGTCGCGCTGACCGGTCGGCGAGGGCAGGGAGAAACCGGGCAGGTCGCCGCTGAGCCACTAAAGGCCCGGAAATATAGCTGCAACCCTGATGCGCCCGGGCAGCGTGACCGGGCTGCTGCTGACGGCCTGCGCCTCGTTCGCGACGCTGTTGATCTCGCCCCATTTGAGCACCTTCGCGATCAAGAACCTCGGCGCGAGCCCGTCCGAGCTCGGATCGATCTATCTGATCGGCGGCGGGCTTGCCTTGCTCACGACAGGCTCGACCGGTTGGGTGATGGACAGGCTAAGTCCGCGCATTGCCTCCGTGGCCGTTGGCGCGGTCCTCACCGTTCTCCTCGTCTATGCGTTCGTGTCGCCGGTTCTGCTGCCGTTCACGATACCCGTCCTGGGTTTCGTGCTGGCCGCCCAGCTCGCCCGCAGCACCATCGCGCAGGCCAGCGCAACGCGCGTCCCGCGCGCGCGCGAGCGCATCGCCTATCAATGCCTGGTGTCGGCCGTCACCAGCCTCGCGCAGGCCGCAGGCGCGGGAAGCTCGGCGCTGCTGCTCTCCGAACGATCGGACGGACAGCTGATCGGGATCGAGTGGCCGGCGCTGATCAGCGTTCTCATTTGCTGGATGTCGCTGTGGCTGGTCGTGCGGCTGGAGCGGCAAATTTCGGCAAATGCATCGATTATCGACGCGCCGCGCACATAATTTATTCATTCCTGATGAACCGGTTCATTGCGAGTGTTTCGCGCGGATGGTTAGCTTCGTCCGTCGCGTGAGAGTGGAGACCTTCGACATGCGTTTCAGAATGCTTCTTGGCAGTCTTCTCATTATTTCGAGCTGCCTTCAGTCGCCGTCCGCGATCGGCCAGCAAATGCCCCGCCTGAACTTTGCCGGCTCGGTGACCTGGATCGGACAGGTGCCGATCCTCGTCGCCATCGAGAAGGGCTTCTTCAAGGAGCAGGGCCTCGACGTCCAGGTCCAGGTGATCGTGAACTCGGCGGACCGCATTCGCGCGATCGCCGCAGGAGACGCGGCTTTCAGCAATCTTGGCCGCGTCGCGGTGATCAGCGAGATGGCGCGCGGCAACAACGCCTTTTCGATCTTCGCGAACATCGACGATTCGCCCGGCCAGGAAGGCTGCTGGGCGCGCCCCGGCATCGCCGCGATCGAGGATCTCAAGGGCAAGCCGATCGCGGCGAACTCCTCGGCCGAGATCACGCTGATGGGACTGCTCGCCGAAAAGCGCATGACGCTGGCAGACACCGACTATCGCAGCATGCCGGGAACGGAAATGGCCGCGGCGCTCAGCTCATGGCGACATCCAGGCCGCGTGCGTCTGGCAGCCGCTGCTCGATCGGCTGAAGCAGGCGGTGCCCGACGGCAAGCTTCTGGGCACCGACAAGGAGACGGCCATCTTCCGCGAGTTCGGCACGATGGCCGCAGGCGACATCGTCATCATCTCGCGCAAGCTGGCGAAGGAAGATCCCGCCACGGCCAGAAAGATCGCATCGGCGATTTTCAAGGGCGCCGATTTCACCATCAAGAATCCGGACGAGGCGGGCGCGGCCGTCGCGAACTACTTCCGCCAGACGCCGGAGCAGGTGACGGCCGCGATCAAGGGATTCCAGTTCTTCGGCAGCGCCAACTGGCAAGACCACATGCGCAAGCATCAGGGGCAGATCAAGTTTCTCGCCCAGCTGCTGCATCAGGCCGGCAAGATCCCGTCTGCACCGGACACTGATCTCTGGATCGACACGAGCTTCGTGCCGGAGACGAAGTGATGGCGGTCCAGGACCATGCCGTGGCCTCCGGGCAGCGGCTGCGCATCGCGATCAGCGTGGCCGGCTCGCGCGACAGCCGTCAGCGCCGGCGCAGTCTTCGCGTTCCTGGCGCTGTGGGCGACCGCCACGGGGCTGGAATGGATTTCGCCGCTGTTCCTGCCGTCTCCGTTTGCAGTGGCGCGTGCGGCCGGCAAGCTGATCGTGTCCGGCGACCTGTGGCGCGCCGTGATCGCCTCGTCGATCCGCGTCTTTGCCGGCTTCCTGCTGGCGGCCGTCGTTGCGGTTCCGCTTGGCGTCGCGATGGCCGTGTTCTGGCCTGTGCGAGCGGTGTTCTCGCCGTTCATTTCGCTGCTGCGCCCGCTGCCATCGATCACCTGGATTCCGATGACGATCCTTTGGCTCGGCATCGGCGAGCAGCAGAAGATCACCATCGTCTTCCTCGGAACGTGGGTCTACATCCTGCTCGCGACGTTTGAGGCCACGCGACGGGTCGATCCGCTGCTCATTCGCGCTGCGCGCAACCTCGGGGCCAATGACCTGACGGTGATGCGCGAGGTCATCTTTCCCGGAGCGTTGCCGGGCATCCTCGCGGGATTGAAGGTGTCGCTCGCGATCGCCTGGTCCTGCGTGCTCTCGGCCGAAATGATCGCCGCCCGGAACGGCCTCGGCTCGCTGATCTGGGAGGCCAAGGACTGGGGCGACATGACCATGGTGCTTGTCGGCATGGTCTCGATCTCGCTCACCGTGCTCGCTGCCGATGCCATCGCCAACCGTGTCGAGCTGCTGCTGCAGCCGTGGGAACGGAACAGGCGTCAATGACATGCCGACGATCTTGAGCGCTCAACAGGTCACGAAATCCTTTCAACGCGTCCGGGACGGACGTCGTCGCGGTGCATAACCTGTCCCTCGACATCGAAGAGGGTGAACTGGTCTGCATGCTCGGTGCGTCCGGCTGCGGCAAATCGACGATGCTGAACCTGTTTGCCGGCTTTACGGCGCCGACGAGCGGCCGGGTGCTGCTGCGCGACAAGCCGATCACCGGCATCGAGCCCCGTTGCGGCATGGTGTTTCAGTCGTACGCGCTGTTTCCATGGAAAACCGTCCGTCAGAACGTCGAATTCCCACTGCGCATGCGAGGCATCGCACGACAGGAGCGGCGCAGCATGGCCGACTTCTTCATCGACCTGGTGCAGCTCAACGGCTTCGCCGACTACTACCCGGCCGAGCTGTCGGGCGGCATGCAGCAGCGCGTCACGCTGGCGCGGAGTCTCGCCGCCGACCCCGAGGTGCTGCTGATGGACGAGCCGTTCGCAGCGCTCGACGCCATGACCCGGCAGGTCATGCAGGACGAGCTGCTTCGCATTCAGCGCAAGAGCGGCAAGACGATCCTGTTCATCACCCACAACATCGACGAAGCGATCATTCTCGGGCATCGCATCGTCGTGATGTCGGCGCGTCCCGGCCGTATCCGAACGATCATCCCCAATCCTCTGCCGCAGCCGCGCGACATCGGTGTCCAGACATCGTCTGCCTTCGCCGATCTGAAGACGGAAATCTGGTGTCAGGTCGAAGGGGAGGTCGCGCAGCACATGGCGCAGTCCCGCTTTGCCGGATCCTCGCAATAATCACCAAGCTCGAAGGAAGATGTCTCGTGCAAAACCGTCAGATGCGACTCGTGGCCTTCCTGAAGGCCGGTCCCACCAGCCATCATCATGGCATGTGGCGCCACCCGGAGACGGACAACGGCTTCCTCGATCCGGAGTGGTACGAGCACACGGCCCGCATCCTGGAAAAGGGCTGCTTCGATTGCCTGTTCTTCGCCGACGTGCTCGGCATCTACGACTACTACAACAAGAGCTTCGCCACCACGATCGGCAAGGGCGGAGCGCTCAGCCTGCTCGATCCGCTGCCCATCCTGGCGATGATGGCCCGCGTCACGCGGCACATCGGTTTGGGTGCGACCCTCTCGACGACGTTTCACAATCCCTACCAGATCGCACGCACGTTGGGGACGCTGGACATCCTGACCAAAGGACGGATGGCATGGAACGTCGTCACGTCCGCAAGTCATCTTGAAGCTCAGAATTTCGGGCTCGAGTCGATTCCCGGCCGGGAAGAGCGGTACGGGCGCGCGCACGAGGTGCTCGAGGCGTGCGTGAAACTGTGGGAAAGCTGGGACGAGGGTGCGATTGTCGCCGACAAGGAGGCGGGTCGCTTCGCCGATCCGGACAAGCTGCACTACGCGAACTATCGCGGCCAATGGGTCCGCACGCGCGGGCCGCTGACCGTTCCGCGTTCGCCGCAGGGGCATCCGGTGATCATGCAGGCTGGTTCGTCCGGTCCGGGGAAGGCGTTCGCTGCAAAATGGGCGGAGATGATCTTCACCCTGCAGCACACCGCCGACGATATGCGCCGCTTCAGGACCGAGATGCGCAGCGCGATCGTGGCCGTCGGCCGTGACCCCGACGATTGCGCCATCCTTCCGTCCGTCGATCCCATCATCGGTGAGACGAAGTCGATTGCCCGTGAAAAGCAGGACTTCGTCAATGGCCTGGTCGATCCCGAACTCGGCATGGCTTTGATGTCGTCGCACATCGGAACCGACCTTTCGCGGTTTCCGGTCGATCAGCCGGTCGTCGATTTGCAGCTGGAGGAGGGGTCACGCGGATCGTTTGATGTCATCCTGCAGGGTACGAAGGCCGAAGGCCTCACCCTCGGCGAGGCGGCGAAGCGATTTGCGACGAGCGAACTCGCGCCGCAGATCGTCGGCACGCCGCAACAGGTCGCAGACCAGCTCGAGGCGATGTTCGTCGGCGAGGCGTGTGACGGCTTCATCCTGACCCCGACCGTCTCGCCCGGCACCTGGGAGCAATTCGCCAGGTCGGTGGTGCCGATCCTGCAGAAGCGCGGACTGATGCGGACGTCGTACGACGGCGCGACGCTGCGCAGCAATCTTCGCGGCAGCACGACGAAGTCTGCCGCGCCGCGCGGACAGGCTGCATGACGTCCCCCGTGGTCGGCTTCGTCGGGTTTGGCGAAGCCGCGCAATGCTTCGTTCGCCACCTGTCGGGAAGAACGGCGCGGCGCACCGCTCGTCTTCTGTGCCGGCCGTACCAACCGGCCACCCTATACGGAAGGCTTTCTCGATCAGGTCCGCGAAGCGGGTGCCCGAGCGCTCGGCTCGCTCGACGAGCTTCTTGCACTTGCCGATGTTGTCGTCTCGGCGGTCACGGTGTCGACCGCCGCGGAAGTGGGGCAATCGATCGCGGTCGGGCTGAGGCCGGGAACGCTGGTCGTCGACATCAACGCCTCCACACCATCCTGCAAGAGCGAAATCGCCGCGAAGGTGTCCGCCGCCGGTGGAAGCTATGTCGATGCGAACTTGATGGGAGCCGTCAGCCTCTATGGCCACAAGGTCCCGCTCTATTGTTCCGGCGAGGGCGTCGAGCGATTTCACGATATCTTTCATCCGCTGGGATTCGCCATCGAGAAGGCCGGCCCGCGCGCCGGAGCCGCCGCCGCCGTCAAAATGCTGCGCAGCGTCGTCACAAAGGGCATCGAAGCGCTGGTTGTCGAGGCGCTCGTCGCAGCCTCGGCTGCAGGCGTCCGGAACGAAGCATTGCGCGGCATCTGTCAGCCGATGGATGCCACGCGCTTCAGCAGCTTCGTCGACATGTGCATTCGGACCGACGTGCTTCACGCGGAAAGACGCGCCGTCGAGATGGACGGCGTTGCCGAAGGCATTCGCGAGCTTGGTCTCGATCCGGTCATGACCGTCGCAACTGCGTCGAGACTGAGACGATCAGCGTCGCTCGATTGCCGCGAACATTTTCTGGGGCGCGAGCGCTATACGGCCGATGACGTTCTCGATGCCTACACGCTTGCGACCATCACACCGGCACGTCGCCCCGGACCGTGATCCGGTGCATCACGCGGCGCTGGCCGTTGTAGTCGTTCAGCGCAAAATGCTGCGTGCAGCGGTCGTCCCAGATCGCGAACGAGCCTGGCTCCCAGCGGAAACGGCAGGTGAATTCCGGGCGTACGGCGTGCTGCCTCAAGAAAGAAAGGATCGGCGCGCTTTCCTCGTTCGTCATGCCGACGATCTTCGCGGTGTGCGACGACAGGAACAGCGATTTACGCCCGGTCTCCGGATGCGTGCGCACCAGCGGATGCTCGGCTTGCGTGCCTTCGTCCGCATTCGGATCCTTCGGGCGCATGGCACCCTGGCCGGCATACTTCTCCTTGCGCGACGGTCCGCCGGCGGCGGCGCTGCGGTCGCCGAGGAAGAGACCCTTCAGCGGTGCGAGCATGCTCTTCATGGTGTCCGACAGCGCCTCGTAGGCGAGGTACATGTTCGTGAACATGGTGTCGCCGCCGAAGGTCGGCGTTTCCTTGGCGTAAAGCAGGGTGCAGAGCGCGGGCCGCGGCGAGAACGCCTGGTCGGTGTGCCAGGTGCCGCCGAAATTGGTCTTGTCGTCCTCGCGCTTGATGATCTCCAGCACCTCCGGCTGCCCGGGCAGGCCTTGCATGTAGGGGTGGAGATGAATATCGCCGAACCGTCGCGCGACGCCGATCTGCTCGGCCGGGGTCATGGTCTGGTCGCGGAAGAAAACCACCTGGTGCGCCAGGAATGCCTCGTGCACGTCGTCGAACTCGGCGTCGCTCATGTGAGCGAGGTCCACGCCATGAAGCTCGGCGCCGAGCGCACCGGCAATAGGCCTCACGTCGATTGCGTTGCTCCGCATTTTCTTCCTCCGGGGCTTTGAGTTTCCTCGTTCCATTATTTGCTACGGCGTGCCGCCGTTTCGTTCAGTTCAAACCCGTTCCCGCAGAATTACAAGACGCGAAACGGGGATTGGACGCATGGCACCTAGACGACCGATGCCCAGCCGTCTTGGCGTACCTCATGACTGACGCGCGTTCTCGCCTGGTTACAGGCAGAGGGCGTGCGCCATCGGGAAACACTCCCATTCGTGGCGGCGCTCGCCGCCTCGCTACGGTGACCAGCGGCAACAGGTCCGTCAAGAAACCCCCGCATCGCTTTCGATGCGGGGCCTGATCGTGCCGACGAAACTGCGGTCAATCGTTTGCGGCTCGTACTGGACCTTGATGGTCCGCGCTGGGCGTTTCGGCTGGGCCTCTTCCTTATCCTGGCCGCTGTCGCAACCGGCGATAACCAGGGAGAAGAGAGCCAGCAGGGCAAAAGCGATGAAGGGCTTCGGGATCCGGCTATTGGGATAGGGGGTCCTGAACAACCGTTGTGCGGACTCGGCGTTCGTGGCGCAGCGCTCGAGCCAGCGAGCCACGAGATAGTCAACCCGCGCAGCAAATCGCAGTTGAGCCGCTGCCAGCACAAGCCTCGCATTCAAGCTCTGGTCGGATGGTCTCTTGACGTCGTTGCGGGCGTTCATCTTGCCCTCCTGCCGGATTCGGCGGAGGGACGGCCCTGGCGCCGAGAGTTACACTCTTGCTTTGCGGATCAGCCCTGCTTCGAGCTGAAAAATCGAACCGTGCGTCATCGCGGACATACACGTCCAATCGGCCAGCCGGCTAAGCAGCCGAACGTTGCCGTTTGGGGCAGTCTCTGCGATGTGTGTGCGTGCGTTGCGCATCACGGTCCTCAAGAGTGCGGGCAATTCACCCGCGGCGAATGTCATGATCTAAGCGCAGAGAAATTTCAGCGCGTCAAATGTTTTATGTTCACGAGATCGGGAATTGTTGCGCGCGAGCAATTTTCGATTGCCTGCGCTGCCGGCCGCGTTCGAAAATTTTAAAGCTGCGACTTGCGCAGCTACCGCCGAAACGTAAGACGAAATCGACGGCTGCCTTCGCCCTCCCGCATTGCGTGCATCGCTGCGAGCCGCTGATTGGCCAAGCCATTAGGGACACTGTCGGGACACTTTGAAAAAAGATCGGCCAATCTCAAACGGTTATGCCCGTATCGACAAGCCCTCGGGCGATTTCGCCGCCCTCTGCAACACAGCACTTGAACCGCTCGGCAGCCATCAGCTCAAGGGCATCGTAACGAGCCATCCCGTCTTCGACCTGAAGACATGATGCTACGCCGCGAAACGCCTGATGGTGGCGACCACTTCCTCGGGGTCATAGGGCTTGGAGAAGAACTTGCCGCGCGATGGTAGCTTGTCCTTCGGCACTTCCACGTGCCCCGACGTGACGATGAGTTCTACCGGCGGCCAGCGTTCCCTGATCGCCTGCGCCAGCTTCAGGCCATCCATCGTGCCGGGCATATCGACATCGGTGAAAACGACGCGGATGTCAGCTCGCGTCTTCAGAAGAGCGATGGCTTCGTCGGCGTTCGCCGCTGTCAGCACCTCGAAGCCGGCGGCCTCGATGAACTCGGTCGCATAGAACAACAGCAGGGCTTCATCCTCGACGACGAGGACAACCGGCTTCCTTGGTGGCGCAAATACATTCATTGGGGCGCCTAGTTGTCGGTGAGGTGTTTGAGCGGCGCGCGGAAGCGCGCGCTGAACCCATGCGATGCATAGTCGAGTTCGACGCCGCCGGCGCCGGAAAGGCCGGCCTTGATCAGGCGCGAACCGAGACCTTCATGCGCGGGTTGAACTGCCAGAGGGCCTCCTGCTTCGGTCCAGCGGAGCTCCAGCTCGTCGCCTTCGATCGCCCAGACGATCGATACACGGCCTTGCGGCGCTGAGAGCGCACCATGTTTGACGGCGTTGGTGCCGAGTTCATGCAGCAGCAGCGAAAGCGAGAGCGCGGCCTTCGGCCCCAGCATCAGCTCGCGGCCGCTGATGTCGAACCGGTCGCGGTCATGCAGGCGCACGGCTTCTTCCACCACCACGGACATCCGCGCACGCGCCCAGCTTTCGTTTGTCAGCACGTCGTGCGCGCGACTTAACGCGGCAAGTCTCTTGTTAAACGTCTCGACCGCGACGCGATCCTCGGCCCGTTTCAGGGTTTGCGAGGCCATCGCCTGGACCAGCGCCAGCGTATTCTTCAGCCGGTGGCCGAGTTCTTCGTTGAGCAGCTTCGCTGTGTTCGCGGACTGCACCGCGGGCGTCGTTTCCACGACCGTATCGAGAAAGCCGACGACATCGCCGTTGGTGTCGCGGATCGGCGAATAGGAGAAGGTGAAGTAGGCTGTTTCCGGCCCGCCGTTTCGGTCGATCTCCAGTTCGAAGTTCTCAATGAAGGTCGACTCGCCGGCTAGCGCCTTCTGGGCAATCGGGCCGATCGTCTCCCAGGCCTCGCTCCATATGTCCTGAAAAGAACGACCGAGCGCATCCGGCTTGTGGCCGAGGATCGGCTGGAATGCGTCGTTGTAGATCGTCAGCAGGCTCTCTCCCCAGACGATGCACATCGGGAATTTGGTATTGAGGATCAGACCGACCGCGGTCCGTAATGCCAAGGGCCAGCGATCGAAACTGCCGATCGAGGTCTGCGCCCAGTCGAACGCGCGGATAGCTTCGCCCATCCGGCCGCCACCCTCGAGAAACGCATGATGCTGGGTCACCGGCGTCTGCCTTGCCGGCTGTCGATGAGGGTTCACCCACCGACAATCGCGCCGAGGCGTTTCGGTTCCATTGCAGGCTGTGAGACTTTCGGTTATGCGGCCCCGCCGCCGCCGGTACGCGATTCACCGGCACGCCGACGCGATTTTCGCGATCCGCATCAGTATCTTGCTCGAATTTTCAACAGGCTTTGAACAGGCTGTCGGATTATTTTCAGATATATCTGGACTTTTATACCTATAGGAATATACATCTCTCCATCCCGCCTCGTTAAGAGGAGCGACTCGCGAGGCGTCACGATCGCAGGGCGGGAGGCGATGGCCGTACACGGCGTGAAGGTCCTTTGCGGCACCGACAAGGTATAGGTGCGACGGAGGGCTGACGCACACGCCCGTACAGGGCGGCCCCAGGTAAACCAGGTTCACGTGAATGCCCTTCGCGTGTCTCGTCGAGAGATGGTGTCGAGGTCGCGACACCGGGCCAGGCGGAGCGGGGCCGTCAAACCATTGCGTGCGGAACGCAGGCGTAAAAGCTGCTCCGTGGCCACATGAGAATTCTGGCGTGTTGCAAGACACGCCAGCTGCAGGCGCAGTTCAACGCCTGAGCGTTCCGCACGCCCCCTCGGGGGACGGAAAGCAAAAGAAGACCGGCTTGCCCAGGCCGGACAAAGAACCGGGCGGATGACGCGTGCGTGGTCGTAGCCGGCTGCCGCGTCGCAGGCGAGAGGGATCATGAATTTGAGAAGATCAACGAGACTTGCTGCGTGCGCCGGGAAGCCGCGGCGTTTGACCGGCGCTGTTCGTTCGCGCTTCGCCGCGACCCGACGCGCAGCCTCGAGCGCGGCTCGCGCCCAGGTGACAAGCTCGTCGGGTTCGTCGAACAGCCGCTCCGGCACGCGCCAGAACGAGAGATCGATGGTGGCGCCCTTCTTCGCGTAGTTGAGGGGCGGGAAGGCCTCGGCTTCCTTGAAGACCGCCCGGTTGTCGTCATCGACCCGGAAATAGAGCGTGTCGTCCGTCACCATGGCGAGCATCAGCCCGTCGCAGAACACGCCGGTCTTGCCGAACATGCGTCGCAAGGTGACGCGGCCGACGGGAGCAAGCTGCTCGCGAAGAAACTCGGCAAAGCTGTCGCTGGCGACCATGCTTTCAACCTCAGTCCTGGTCCGGCGGGTCTCGGCACTCGATATTCCTGCGACGATCGCCGGTAGCCCGCTGCTATCTGCTTTTAAACCTGCGTCCAAGGCATTGATTTCACTTCAAGAAAACTTTTCGAGGAG
Source organism: uncultured Alphaproteobacteria bacterium (assembly GCA_963843435.1). Lineage (GTDB taxonomy): Bacteria > Pseudomonadota > Alphaproteobacteria > Rhizobiales > Xanthobacteraceae > P52-10. The sequence goes on along the minus strand of CAWJKJ010000019.1, from coordinate 183,823 downwards.
GCCGATTGACTCTTCTTCGCGTTCCGCCTTTAATGAGAACATATCATGAACAATACGGCTTGTCGCTGGTTGTCACTTTAAACCTGCCGGCTCGCCGGAAAAGAGTCAGGAGCGGCGCGGCATGACCCTCGCGCGCGTACATGCGCTTGCGTCTTTGCGCACCGAAGTGGAGCGGCTGGAAACCGGCGGCGGCGAACGCCTGCTCGAGCGCGCAGCGCTTGGGGCCGCCGGTGCCGATGCCGCGCTGAAAGGCGGGCTGGCGCTGGGCGCCATGCACGAGGTGTTCGCGCCCGCCGGCGCGCAGTCGGCGGCCGCGACCGGCTTCGTGCTCGCGCTGGCGCGGCGCGCGACGCAAGGCAAGCGCTTCGTCCTCTGGATCAGGCAGGATTTCTCCGCGATCGAATCCGGCGACCTGTCGATGGCAGGCTTTGCCGAGCTCGGTCTCGATCCTCGTTACGTTGTTGTCGTGCGTGCCTCGACGGCGGAAACCGTTTTGCGTACCGCTGCCGATGGGCTCGCCTGCAACGCGCTCGGCGTCGTCGTCGCCGAGATCTGGGGCGAGACGCGCGCATTCGATCTCGTCGCCAGCCGCAAGCTGACGCTGGCCGCAGGCGAAACCGGCGTCACCGCGCTGATGCTGCGGCTGGGCGCTGCCCCGCAGGCCTCGACCGCCGAGACACGCTGGATCGTGCGCGCCGCGCATTCGCCGCCGGTCGCAGACTGGCAGGGGTGGGGCAAGCCGGCCTTCGACGCCGAGCTCGCCCGCAACCGGCACGGGCCGACCGGGCGATGGATCATGGAATGGACGAGTGATGAGTACCTTTTCCGCGAACGGACGGCGCATCCTCAGCGTGTGGCTGCCGCGCCTGCCGACCGACCGCTACCGCCGCCTGCAGCAGCAGAGCGTCGCCGCAGCGCCTGACGATGCGCCGCTGGTGGTCACCGCGAAGATCGACAACGCGCTTCAGCTCACGGCGCTGAACGATGCGGCGGCGATTGCTGGCCTTAACGTCGAGATGCCGCTTGCGACCGCGCGCGCGATGCTGCCGTCGCTCGAGGTGATCGACGCCGATCCTGTGGCCGACGCAAAGACGCTCAACGCCATCGCCGACTGGTGCGACCGCTTCACGCCGCTGGTGGCGCTGGACGGCATCAACGGCCTGTTCCTCGACATCACCGGCTGCGCGCACCTGTTCGGTGGCGAAGCAGGCCATGATGGCAAAGGTCTGCGATGCGCTGTCGCGCCAGGGGTTTGTCGTCAGCGCCGCGGTTGCCGGAACGGCCGTCGCGGCCCGCGCGCTGACGCGGCATGCGCACGGACGGATCGTGGCCTGCGGCGGTGAGGCTGCAGCCGTCGCGCCGTTGTCCGTCGCGACGCTTGGCGCCGACGAGAAGATCGTGCGCGGGCTCAACCGCGCCGGCCTGAAAACCATCGGCGATGTCGCGTCACGCCTGCCGGCCGAGATCACCGCGCGCTTCGGCGCGGACGTTCACCGCCATCCTGCAGCAGGCGCTGGGGCAGGGCGATGCGCCGATCTCGCCGCGAAAACCCGCGCCGGACTATGTGGTGGAGAAGCGTTTTGCCGAACCGGTCGCGACCCACGAGGTCATAGCGCTCGCGCTGTCATCGCTGGCCGCCGTGCTGACCGCCGCCATGGAGCGGCACGGCAAGGGCGCGCGGCTTCTGGAAGCGAGTTTTTTCCGCACCGACGGCACGGTGCGTTCGATCGCCGTGGAAGCGGGCCAGCCGATCACGCGGCCCGCGGTGGTCGAGCGCCTGTTCGCCGAAAAGCTCGATGCGCTGGCCGATCCGCTCGATCCGGGTTTCGGCTTCGACCTGATCCGCCTGTCGGCGGTGCGCACCGTCGGCGTCAACGCGGTTCAGCACGGTTTCGATACGGCTGCCAACGAGGCGGAGGACGTGAACGAGCTGGTCGACCGGCTGGTGGCGCGGATCGGCCGGCGGCGCGTCATTCGCTACATTCCGCAGGATACGCACATCCCCGAGCATGCCGCGCTCGCCATCCCCGCGCAGGAATATCCCGGCGGGGCAGTGGCATGGCCGCGCCGATCCCGCACGAGCCGCCGTCGCGGCCCTTGCGGCTGTTCGCGCGGCCCGAGCCGATCGATGTCACGGCGGACTTTCCCGACGGCGCGCCGGCGCAGTTCCGCTGGCGGCGCAACCTGCATGTCATCGTCCGCACCGAAGGCCCCGAGCGGATCGCGATGGAGTGGTGGCGGCATCGCGACGACGAAGACGAGCATGGAGGACGAGTTCGCAAAGCTGCACCCGCCGCAGCCGGACACCGATGTCCTCAAGCGCGACGGCAGCGTGCTCACGCGCGACTATTTTCGCGCGGAAGACCGCGAGGGCGTCCGCTACTGGATTTATCGCGAGGGCATTTTCGCGCGCGAAGTTCGCGAATTCCGCTGGTTCCTGCACGGGCTGTTCGCATGAGCTATGTCGAGATCGGCGTCACCACGAATTTTTCGTTCCTGCGCGGGGCGTCGCATCCGCAGGAGTATGTGGATCGAGGCGCGTCGAGTACGGCCTGCCGGCGATCGGCGTCGCCGACTGCAACACGCTGGCCGGCGTGGTGCGCGCCTATTCCGCGCTGGACAACGAGGAACTCGCCTACAAGCCAAAACTCCTGATCGGCGCGCGGCTCGTCTTCATCGACGGCACGCCGGACATCCTGGTCTATCCCACCGACCGCGCAGCCTATGGCCGGCTGTGCCGGCTGCTCAGCAAGGGCAAGCTCAAGGCCGAGAAGGGCGAATGCCTGCTGCAACTGTCCGATCTTGAGGAGTTCTCCGAAGGCCAGCTGCTGGTGCTGGTGCCTCCCTATCGGTTCAAGCCGGGAAGCCTCGCAGGCATCTTGAACAGATTGCAGGCATCGCCGGCGGCGGGCGTCTGGCTCGCGGCGAGTCCGTTCTATCGCGGCGACGATGAGCGCCGCCTGGCGCGGCTGCAGCGTGTGGCGCGATACGGTGCGCGTGCCGCTGATCGCGACCAACGACGTGCTCTATCACGATCATGAGCGCCGCCCGTTGCAGGACGTGCTCACCTGCGTCCGCGAGAAGACGACGATCGACAAGGCCGGGCGGAAGCTTGAGGCGAATGCCGAACGGCACCTGAAGCCGCCCGCCGAGATGATGCGTTTGTTTCGCGATTATCCGGAAGCGCTCGCCGAGACCGTCCGCTTCGCCGAGCGCATTTCGTTCTCGCTGGCGCAGCTCAGCTATCAGTATCCGGATGAGCCGGTGCCGCCGGGCAAGACCGCGCAGCAGCATCTGGAGGACCTGACCTGGGCCGGCGTGGAAAAATACTTTCCGGACGGCATCGACGACAAGCTGCGCGCGATCCTGAACAAGGAGCTGACGCTGATCGCCAAGCGCAAGTACGCGCACTACTTCCTCACCGTGCACGACATCGTCCACTATGCGCGCGCGCAGAACATCCTGTGCCAGGGCAGGGGATCGGCGGCGAATTCCGCGGTGTGCTACGTGCTCGGCATCACCTCGGTGAACCCGACCGAGATCAATGTGCTGTTCGAGCGGTTCCTGTCGGAAGAGCGCAACGAGCCGCCGGACATCGACGTCGACTTCGAGCACGAGCGGCGCGAGGAGGTGATGCAGTATGTCTACCGGCGCTATGGCCGCCACCGCGCGGCGATCGTCGCGACCGTCATCCACTATCGTCCGCGCAGCGCCATCCGCGATGTCGGCAAGGCGCTGGGCCTGACCGAGGACATCACCGGCGCGCTCGGCCGACACCGTGTGGGGCAGCTGGGGCGACGGCTACACCAGGCAGCAGCTCAGGCAGGCCGGGCTCGATCCGGACAATCCCATGATCGGGCGGGCCCTCGAGCTTGCGACCGAGCTGATCGGCTTTCCCGCGCCATCTGTCGCAGCATGTCGGCGGCTACGTGCTGACCCAGGACCGGCTCGACACCTATGTGCCGATCGGCAACGCGGCGATGGACGACCGCACCTTCATCGAATGGGACAAGGACGACATCGATGCGATCCGCATGATGAAGGTCGACGTGCTGGCGCTCGGCATGCTGACCTGCATCCGCAAATGCTTTGACCTGATCGACCTGCACAAGGGCAAGCGTTACGAGCTCGCCGACATCAAGGGCGAGGACGACGACGTCGTCTACCAGATGCTGCAGCGGGGCGAGTCGCTCGGCGTCTTCCAGGTCGAGAGCCGGGCGCAGATGAACATGCTGCCGCGGCTGAAGCCGCGCACCTTCTACGATCTCGTCATCGAGGTCGCGATCGTCCGCCCCGGACCGATCCAGGGCGACATGGTGCATCCCTACCTGAAGCGGCGAAACGGCATCGAGAAGGTGAGTTATCCCGCGCCGTCACCGGAGCATGGCGCCGCAGAACGAGCTCGAGCAGATCCTGCACAAGACCCTTGGCGTGCCGCTGTTCCAGGAGCAGGCGATGCGGATCGCCATCGAGGCGGCGAAATTCACCGCCGACGAGGCCAACCAGCTGCGCCGGGCGATGGCGACGTTCCGCCATCTCGGCACCATCCACAAGTTCGAAGACAAGATGGTGAACAACCTGATGGCGCGCGGCTATCCGGAAGAGTTCGCAAAAAACTGCTTCAGCCAGATCAAGGGTTTTGGCGACTACGGCTTTCCTGAAAGCCATGCCGCGAGCTTTGCCCGGCTGGTCTATGTCTCGTCATGGCTCAAGCATTTTCATCCAGAGGTGTTCGCCTGCGGCCTGTTGAATTCGCAGCCGATGGGCTTTTACGCGCCGGCGCAGATCGTGCGCGACGCGCGCGAGAACGATGTCGAGGTGCGGCCGATCGATGTGTCGTTCAGCCACTCCCACAACACGATAGAGCCGACGTCCGAAGGCGCGAAGCACCTGGCGCTGCGCCTCGGCTTCCGCCAGATCGACGGTTTCAAGTGGCTGGACGAGGCCGAGCTTAAGGAGACGCCGGAAGAGGATTGGGGCTGGCGCATCGTCGCGCGCCCGTGCGCGACGGCCGTTCACCTCGCTGGAGGAGTTCGCGCGCGACACGGCCTTGCCGAAGCGCGCGCTGATCCTCCTGGCCGACGCCGATGCGTTCCGCTCGCTCGGCCTCGACCGCCGCGCGGCGCTGTGGGCGGTGCGCCGCCTGCCGGACGACGTGCCGCTGCCGCTGTTCACCGCGGCGATCGCGCGCGAGCAGCCCGATGAAGCGGCCGAGCCGCTGCCGGCCATGCCGTTGCCGGAGCATGTGGTCGCCGACTATCAGACCATCCGCCTGTCGATCAAAGGCCATCCGATGGAGTTCCTGCGCCCGCACTTTGCGCGCGAGGGGATCCGCTCGTGCCGCGACGCCACCGCGCTCAACGACGGCCGATACACCAAGTGCGCCGGCGTGGTGCTGGTGCGGCAGCGGCCGGGCACGGCCAAGGGCACGGTGTTCATGACCATCGAGGACGAGACCGGCATCGCCAACATCGTCGTCTGGCCGAAGACGATGGAGCAATTCCGCAAAGAGGTGATGGGCGCGCGGCTGATCCTGATCGAAGGCAAGGTCCAGAAGAGCGTCGAAGGCGTCGTGCACATCGTCGCCGAGCGGCTGATCGACCGCACCTACGAGATGAGCCGCCTGTCGGACGGCTCGCTCGGCCCCGTCGCCGCCTTGCCCGCCGCGCCCGCGCTGATCGAGCCGGTCGAAGGCGACAAGATGCACGCCCGCTACGACAAGAGCAAAATGCCCCGCGCCCACCACCCCCGCGACGTCCGCATCCTGCCCCGCTCGCGGGACTTTCATTGAGATATGTTGATTGACCCGATCAATAATGACGGCAGGCGCACGTTGTCGCCATACTCGGCATGGCCAGGCAACGAAGGCATTCCCCATGAAATCCAGCTCCGAAATCCTGCAAAACCTCTGGACGCTCGCCGGCGGCGATCCGTCCGCGCTGAATTCCGTGAAACTCACCGGCACGGCGCCGCTGCTTGCCGTCCTCGTTCGCGATCGACACCGCAGCGCAGGTAACCGTCGCCGCCGCAGGCCTTGCCGCGGCCGAGATCTGGAAGCAGCGCTCGGGCGAAGGGCAGGACGTATCCGTCGATCTCGAACACGCCGTCGTCGAATGCCGCAGCGAGCGCTACCTGCGCGTCGACGGCAAGCCGCCGCCACCCGCCTGGGACGCCATCGCCGGCGTCTACAAGGTGCGCGACGGTTTTGTGCGGCTGCACACCAATTTCAAGCATCACCGCGAGAACGTCTGCAGGGTCCTCGGCTGCGAACCGGAACGCGAAAAAGTGCAGGCCGCGCTGAACGGCTGGGATGGCGAGGATTTCGAGACAAAAGCCTATGCCGGCGGCTGCGTGGTCTCGTTCATGCGCCCGCACGCGACCTGGTCGAAGCATCCGCAGGCCCGCGCGCTGGCCGAGCTGCCGGTGCTGACCATCGAGAAGATCGGCGAGGCCGCTCCGAAACCGTGGCCCGGCGGCAAGCGTCCGCTCGAAGGCGTGCGCGTGCTCGACCTGTCGCGGGTGATCGCGGGTCCGGTGGCTGGCCGCACGCTCGCAGCGCACGGCGCCGACGTGCTGCTGATCGCGGGCCCCGAGCTGCCGCAGATCGACTGGCTCACCAAGGACAACGGCCGCGGAAAACTGTCGACGCTTCATCGAGCTCAAGAGCGAGCAGGGCAGGGCGACGCTGCGCAAGCTGCTCGCCGACGCCGACATCTTCTCACAGGGCTATCGCCCGGAGTCGCTCGCCGCGCTCGGCTTCTCGCCGGACGAGGCGGCACGGATCAATCCGGGCATCGTCTACGTCTCGCTCTGCGCCTACGGCCACGTCGGCCCCTGGGCCGGCCGGCGCGGTTTCGATTCACTGGTGCAGACGTCGACCGGCTTCAATCACGCCGAAGGGCAGGCCGCTGGCGTCGACGGGCCGAAGGAGCTGCCGTCGCAGATGCTCGACCACGCCACCGGCTACCTGATGGCGTTCGGCGCCATGATGGCCAAGGCGCGGCAAGCGCGCGAAGGCGGCAGCTGGCACGTGCGCGTCTCGCTCGCCCAGACCGGCCGCTGGCTCTGGAACCTCGGCCGCGTCGAAGGCGCCATGGCCAAGCCGGACCTGCCGCCGGAGACGGTGCAGAAGTACATGCAGCAAATGCCCTCCGGCTTCGGCGACCTCACCGCCGTGCGGCATTCGGCGATCCTGTCGAAGACGCCCGCGCACTGGTCACGCCCCGCCATGCCGCTCGGCAGCAACAAACCGGAATGGCCGGAGCGCTAACCCCGTCATTGCGATGCGAAGCGAAGCAATCCAGCTCGCGCGCAAGCGCGCCAGAAAAAGAAGCGCGGTAGTGGCGCGCAAGCTCAGACGGCTTTTAGTGGCGTCGCTGACGCGCGCGCTGGATTGCTTCGTCGCTTCGCTCCTCGCAATGACGGAAACTACTTTCCTTGAAACACCGGCTTGCGTTTTTCCTTGAAGGCCTTGCGTCCCTCGCTCACGTCGTCGGCCGGGTTGGCGATCATCACGGCCAGCGACGCGTCCTGCAGCGAGCGTTCGAGCGAGATGTCGGTCGAGCGCTGCATCATGTGCTTGGCGAGGCGCACGGCGAGTGGGGCCTGGTCGGCCAGCGCACGGGCGAACGCCATCGTCTTCGCCTCGAGCTGATCATGCGGCACGACTTCCGTGACCAGCCCGAGCCGTTCGGCCTCGGCCGCGTCGTAGACTTCGGCGAGCAGGGTCATCTTCAGCGCCTTGTCCATGCCCATGAAGCGCGGGAACAGCCAGGCGCCGCCTTCGTCGGGCAGACAGGCCGAACTTGCCGCTGGTGTCGCCGAGCTTCGCCTTGTCCGAGGCGATGCGGAAGTCGCAGGCCAGCGCCAGCGCGAGGCCGCCGGCGACGCAGGGGCCGTTGACCATGGCGATCACCGGCTTGTCGCAGCGCGACAGCGCCAGGATCACCCGGTGCATGCCGTCGCGCATCTCGACGCCGCGGCCGATCTGCACGTTGATGCGCGCATTCCGTTCTGCCGCAGGCTCGGTGCCGGAGATGTCGCCGCCGGCACAGAAGCCGCGCCCGGCGCCGGTGATGACCAGGCAGCGCAGCGCGTCCTTCTTCATGTAGTCGTCGACCGCCTCGGTCACCTCGTGGCACAGCACGTGGTTGTAGGCGTTGAGGAACTGCGGCCGGTTCAGCGTGATGCGGCGGATCATGTCCGTCGTCCGAGACGATGATGGTCTTGTGATCGTGCGCCATGTTGCCTCTCCCTGTTGCGTTCTCTGCCGCTGCGACGTCAGCCTTCGATGATCGCGACCACCTGTTCCTCGGCGACCACGTCGTCGACCTTGACCAGCACCGACTTCAGCTTGCCGCCGGAGGTCGCCGTCACCGGAATTTCCATCTTCATCGCCTCGACCAGCAGGATCTCGTCGCCGCTGGAGAGGCTCGCGCCGAGTGCGGCGGGGATCGAGCACACGCGGCCCGCCACCTCGGTCTTGATCTTGATGTCAGCCATTCAGTTCTCCCACTCGCATTGGAATTATCGATCCTTCATGGTCGGATCGAGCACGATGCGCAAGGACTCGCCGAGCGCGTTGAACGCAAGGGCAATCACCAGAATTGCAAGGCCCGGCGCATACATCTGCTCCGGCGCGATCTCCATGTACTGGTAGGCGCGGGCGAGCATCGCCCCCCAGCTCGGATTGGGCGGCTGGATGCCGAGGCCGAGGAAGCTGAGGCTGGCTTCAGCGAGCAGGGCCGCCGCAAGCAGCAGCGTCACCTGGACGATCACCGGCTGCAGCGAGTTCGGCAGCACGTGCTTCCAGAGGATGTGGTAGGCCGGCGCGCCGAAGCAGCGCGACGCGTCGACATAGAGCTCCTGCCGCACGATCAGCGTGCGCGCGCGGACGATGCGGGCGAGCGACGGAAACATGACGATGCCGACGGCGATCATGCCGTTGGTCAGGCCGATGCCGAGCGCGCCGGTGACGGCGATCGCCAGCACGATCGCCGGAAACGACAGGAACGTGTCGATCACCCGGCTGATCAGGTCGTCGATCCAGCCGCCGAAGAAGCCGGCGATCAGCCCGACCGGCAGGCCGATCGCGATCGCCACGCCGACCGCCAGCAGGCTCGCATAGACCGTGGCCGGCGCGCCGTAGATCAGGCGGCTGAAGATGTCGCGGCCGAGGTCGTCGGTGCCGAGCAGATGCGCGGCGCTCGGCGCCGCCAGCATGTTGTTCACGTCCTGCGCCGTCGGCGAGTAGGGCGCGATCCACGGCGCGGTGATAGCGACGATGACGAGGCCGAGCAGCACGACCAGCGCCAGCGCCGCGCGCAGGTCGGACGCCAGCCAGCGGACGAAGCGCAGCATCGGCCCCGGATCGGCGCGTTGCGGGCGGGGCAGGGCCATGTCGCTCATTGCTCGATCCTCGGATCGACCGCGGCACAAAGCAGGTCGGTGATCAGGTTCACCAGGATGACGGCGACCACCATGGCGAACACGACGCCCTGCACGATCGGAAAATCGCGCTGGATCGCGCCGCGCACGATGAGGCTGCCCATGCCGGGAATGGCGAACACCGCTTCGACCACCACGGTCGCCGCCAGCATGCGGTTCACCAGCAGGCTGATGATGGTGAAGAGGTTGACGCTGACGTTCTTCAGCCCGTGCTGCCAGAGGATCTTCGACATCGACAGGCCCTTGGCGTGCAGCGTGCGCACATATTGCGACGACAGCACCTCGAGCAGCGAGCCGCGCAGCTGCCGCGCCACCTCGGCCATGCCGTAGGCGGCGATCGCGATCGCCGGAAGCAGCGCATGCCGCATCGCCTCCCACGGCGAGGTCAGGAACGGCTTTGCGCCGGTCGCCGGCAACAGGTTCAGCCGCAGCGAGATCTCGGCGACCAGGATCATCGCCAGCCAGAACACCGGGATGGCGACGCCGAGCGAGGCGATCATGCTGACGAACTTGTCGACCCAGCCATTGGGCTTGATCGCAGCGACGATGCCCATCGGAATGCCGGTGATCAGCGCCAGCACCAGCGCGATCGCGACGATCAGAAGCGTGTTCGGAAAGGCGCGGGCAATGGATGTCGCGACCTTCTCGCCGGACAGCAGCGACTGCGACAGGTCGCCCTGCATGGCGTTGGCGAGCCAGGTGCCGTACTGCACCAGGAACGGCTGGTCGAGCCCGTAGAGCTTCTGGATCTCGGCGATGCGCGCATCGCTGGCGTTCTCGCCGGCCAGCGTCACGGCGATGTCGCCGGGCACCAGCTTCAAGAGCGAGAACACCATGAAGGTCGCAAGCAGCATCACCGGCAGCGCCTGCAACAGGCGGCTGCCGACGACCTTGACCGGGCTGCGCCGCGCCACGCCTTCAGCTCTCCAGCCAGACGTCGTCGTATTTCGGCTTGCCGAGCAGGTTGGTCTTGTAGCCCTGCACGCGCTTGTTCATCGCCACCAGCTCGAACTGGAACGCCAGCGGCGCCACGAACGCGTTTTCCATCACCAGCCGCTGCACCTTGGCAAACGCCTTGCGGCGCGTTTCGATGTCCTCGGTGGCGCGCGACTCCTTCAGCGCAACGTCCAGCTCCGGCGGCACGGGGCCGCGGCCCGCGTTGAAGTAGGCCTCCTTGGTGTACTGCAGCGAGTAGGTCTGGCTCGGGTCGGGACGGCCGGTCCATGCCGCGAGCAGGCCGGAGGCGCGCTTCTCGGGGCCGAAGAAGGCGGCGGATGCCTCGGCAACCGGCGCGTTGAGGAATTTCAGCGCCATGCCGGCCTTGCGCAGTTGCTCGATCAGGATCTCCTGCCGCTGCACGGAATCCTGGTCCGGATAGCCGACCAGCTCGACCACGGTGCCTTCCTTGAAGCCGGCCTCGTTCAGCAGCTGCTTGGCCTTGGCGACGTCGTAGGGATAAAGCCCGGCAACGTCCTTGTCGTAGGCCCAGTGCGCCTTCGGCAGGGTCATCGCCGCCGGCTCGGCGAGCCCTGCGAGCGCCGCCTTGACCAGCGCTTCGCGGTCGATCGCGAAGTTGAAGGCCTTGCGCACCCGCACGTCGTCGAACGGCGGCTTGCCCCAGTTCAGGAAGATCTGGAAGCAGTAGAGCGTCGGCCCGGTGACGACCTTGAGGTTGGGCGAGCGTTCGACGATCGGCTTCTGCCGCGGCGGCAGCTGATAGATCAGGTCGTTCTGCCCGGCGCTGACCGAGCGTGCGCCGGTCGTCAGTTCCGGAATGATCGCGAACTCGATCGCATCCATGTAGGGGCGGTTGGGCTTCCAGTATTTCTCGTTGCGCTTGGTGACGATGCGCTCGCCGTCGGCCCAGCTGACGAAGGTATAGGCGCCGGTGCCGACCGGCGTGCGGTTGAGGTTGCCGGCGCCGACGCCGCCTTCAGCGCCGTCGGCGACACCATCATGCCGGCGCGATCGGACAGGATCGCCGGCAGCGCCGTAGTCCGGTGCGTTCAGCTTCAGCGTCACCTGCATCGGCCCGCTGATCTCCACCGAGGCGACGGTGACGACGTCGGCCTTGATGTTCGACTTCGGATCGGTCTTGGCGCGATCGAGGTTGAACTTCACCGCCTCGGCGTCGAGTTTCGTGCCGTCGTGAAACGTCACGCCCTGGCGGATGTTGAGCACCAGCGTCGTCGGGTCGGTAAAACTCCAGCTTTCGGCGAGGCCCGGCTTCGGCTTCAGCGTCTCGAAATCCCACTCGGTCAGCGAGTCGTACATCGTATAGAGAAAGGTGTGGTCGGAGCCCGCGCCGCCGGTGGCCGGATCGAGGCTCGACGGATTGGTGAAGGCCGAGACCCGCAGCGTGCCGCCGCGCTTCGGCGTTCCCTGCGCGAACGCCGGACCGCCGAGCGAGACGCCGGCGGCGGCGCCGGTCATCAGGGCGATGGCGTTGCGGCGGGTGATCGCTGCTGCCGGCGAGACGGTCATTTGTCATGGCGTTGTCCTCTTTTCGATTGGCTGGTTGCTTCGTTCGGTGAAAAATTCGGCCGGTCGGCGAAATGGCAGGCGACCCAGTGGTCCGGTCGCGAGCTCGCGCCAGTCCGGCGTCTGCTCGGCGCAGAGCGGTTGCGCGTAGCGGCAGCGGGTGCGGAAGCGGCAGCCCGACGGCGGATCGATCGGGCTCGGGATCTCGCCCTCGAGGATGATGCGCTTGTCGTTGCGCATGGATCGACGGCAGCGGCAGCGGCTCCGCCGACAGCAGCGCCTGGGTGTAGGGATGCATCGGCATGCTCCGACACCCGCTCGGTCGGCCCGAGCTCGACGAAGCGGCCGAGATACATCACCGCGATGCGGTCGCTGATGTGCGAGACCACGGAGAGATCGTGGGTGATGAACACATAGGTGAGGCCGAGGTCGCGCTGCAGCTCGGCAAACAGGTTCAGCACGTCGCCGCGGATCGACATGTCGAGCGCGGCGACCACCTCGTCGCAGACGATCAGTTTCGGCCGCAGCGTCAGCGCACGCGCGATCAGCACGCGCTGCTTCTGGCCGCCGGAGAGCTGGTGCGGATAGCGCTCGTAGATCTCCTGCGGCAGTCCGACCCGCTCCATCGCGTCGCGCGCGCGGGCCAGCCGCTCGTCCTTGCTGCCGGCGCGCGCGAGCTCCAGCGGCTCCAGCACCGAGGCGATGATGGTCATGCGCGGGTTGAGCGCGGCGTTCGGGTCCTGGAAGATGATCTGGTAGTCGCGCCGATGGCTCTGGAATTGTCCGCGCGGCAGGCTCTGCGGGTCGATGCCGTTGTGCAGGATCGCGCCGGCGGTCGGCTTCTGCAGGAACACCAGCGCGCGGCCGATGGTGGTCTTGCCCGAGCCGGACTCGCCGATGATGCCGAACGTCTCGCCGCGGCGGACGTCGAAGTTGACGCCGTCGACCGCCTTCACCGTGGCGCGGCGATCCTGCGTCTGGAACTGCACCTCGAGATCGCGCACCGAGACGATGGTGTCCGGCTGCGTCTGTGGCGGCGGCGTGCTGCGTCATGGCCGGGCCGCCATTTCGACCGCGGGCGCCGATGCCGCGTGCTGCAGCGCGCCGGGCAGCTCCAGCTCCTTGAAGCGCCAGCAGCGGACTTTTCGGCCGTCGCCTGCGTCCAGCAATTCCTGCTCGGCGTCGCAGCCGGGCGCCGCATAGCCGCAGCGCGCCTTGAAGCGGCAGCCGTTCGGCATGTTGGTGATCGACGGCACGCGGCCCGGGATCGACGAGAGCTTGCCGCGGCGCGGGCTCAGGTGCGGCAGCGAGCGCAACAGGCCGGAGGTGTAGGGATGCAGCGGGCGTATCAGCGCCGCGTCCACCGGCGCGTCCTCGATCACCTCGCCGGCATACATGGTGATCATGCGCGTGCAGGTCTCGGCCACCACGCCGAGGTCGTGGGTGATCAGCATCAGCGCGGTCTGCGACGTGACGCTCAGGTCGCGCAGCAGTTCGAGGATCTGCGCCTGCACCGTCACGTCCAGCGCCGTGGTCGGCTCGTCGGCGATCAGCAGCTGCGGGCCGCAGATCAGCGCGGCTGCGATCATCACCCGCTGGCGCATGCCGCCGGACAGCTGATGCGGATAGTCGTCGATGCGCCGCTCGGGCGAGGCGATGCCGACCCGCCGAAGCATGTCGATGGTTTTGGCGCGCGCTTCCTCCTTGCTGACCTTGGTATGGATGCGCAGCGTCTCGGCGATCTGGTGGCCGACCGTGAACACCGGATCGAGCGCGCTCATCGGCTCCTGGAAGATCATGGCGATGCGCTTGCCGCGGATCGCCCGCATCGCCCGCGTGCTGCAGGAGGCGAGGTCGGTCTCGCCGAACATGATCGAGCCGTCGAGGCCGGCCAGGTTGTTCGGCAGCAGGCGCAGGATGGAGAGGCCGGTAATGGTCTTGCCGCAGCCGCTCTCGCCGACGATGCCGACGCGCTCACCGGGCGCGACGTCGAAGTCGATCTTGCGCGTCGCCCGCCAGACGCCCTGGGCGGTCTTGAAGCGGATGCCGAGACCGCGCACGGACAACAGCGCGCGCGAGCTATCGCCCGGCGCGGTCGTCGTCTCTTTCGGAAAGAGCGTCCATCATCGCGACGCACGCCACGGGACGGGCAATGAATCGGGCGAGAAATCGGGCAAGACAGTCGGGGATGGCTTCAAGCGGCATTTTTCTCCCGGGGGTCGAACGTGCATCTCGTTCGCAAGCGTTCAATCGCTTCTTGTTGGTCAGCATCGCCCGTTGTAGAAAGTCGATCAAGTGGAAATTTATTCCGTCGTACGGAATTGGACGCTGCGCGCAAAATGCCTCACCGCTCGGAAACAGATTGAGATGGGACGACGTTCTGCATCGCTGACGCCGTCGGCGTCGGTGGCTGACGACATCGATCGCGAGAACGGCGTCATCCAGGTCGTGGCGCGCGCCTTCGATATCCTGCGATGTTTTGACAATCACAACGCGCGCATCGGCAATATGGAGATCGCGCTGCGCTGCGGGCTGCCGCGCTCCACCGTGTCCCGGCTCACGCACTCGCTGACACGGATGGGCCTGCTCGCGTATCTGCCGCAGGACCAGAAGTATCGCCTGGGTCCGGGCGCAATCGCCATGAGTGCGACCATTCTTCAGGGCATGCAGTTTCGCAGCCTCGTCCGTGCGAAATTGCAGGACGTCGCCGAGAAGATCCCGGGCACGGTCGGCTTTGTCTTTCCCGACAAGTTTCACATGGTTTATCTGGAGGCCGCGCGAACCTACAACGCGGTCAGCCTCAACTCGACCGTCGGCACGCGCATCTCGATCGGCCGGTCCGCCGCCGGCCTCGCCTACGCCTCGGCGCTGCCGGAGGCTGCGGGTGAACAGCTTCTCGCCGATATGGAGCAGGAGCTTCCGGACGAAGCCCGCCATCTCGGCCGCGGCTGGCCCAGGGACGGAAATTCCTGCGCAAGAACGGCTACGTCGTCAGCCGTGGCCTGTGGAACGAGCATATCGTCGGCTGCTCCGTGCCCTGGTGGTCGGAGCAATACCGCACGTTTCTGGTTGCAACGGTCGGCGTCTTGTCGGTGATGTATGACGATCGGCGATTGCATCGCGAGCTTGCGCCGCAGATGCTCGAGCTTGCCGGCGCGATCCAGCGCATGTCCGATTGCTTTGACAACGACGTCGCAGTCAGCCCCAATGTCGTCGCCCAGGCCTGGCCTGCAAAACCAACAACCGCCGCACAGGGGAGAACAAATGAACTGGAAGCCCGAGCTGGACGAACTGAGCCGGCGAAAAGCGTTCGCTCTCGAAATGGGCGGACCCGACAAGGTCAAGCGCCAGCACGACTCCGGCCGGCTCACGGTCCGTGAGCGGATCGAGAAGATCGTCGACAAGGGCAGCTTCCAGGAAACCGGCACGATCTCCGGGCTCGGCGAATACGAGAGCAACGGCGACCTGAAGACGATGACGCCGGCGAACTGCGTGTTCGGCCGCGGCAAGGTCGATGGCCGCCCCGTGGTGGTGGTCGGCGACGACTTTACGGTGCGCGGCGGCTCGGCGGATGCGGCGATCTCGGCGAAGCCGCTGATGGCGGAAGAGACGGCGAACGCATTCCGCATTCCGATCATCCGCGTGATCGAAGGCTCCGGCGGCGGCGGCTCGGTGAAGACGATCGAGACGAGGGGCGCCTCGAACCTGCCGGGCGGCGTCGGCGGCACCCGCGGCTTCTACTACATGACCGAGAACCTCGCGCATGTGCCGGTGGTCGGGCTGGGCCTCGGCTCGGTCGCAGGCCTTGGCGCCGCGCGGCTGGCGTCGAGCCACTATTCGGTGATGACCAAGAAGTCGGCGATGTTCGTCGCCGGCCCGCCGGTGGTGGCGCGCCTCGGCCAGCCGCTGGAGAAGACCGAGCTCGGCGGCTGGGAGATCCAGACGCGGTCGGGCGGCGTCGACCACGCGACCGAGACCGAGGAAGAAGCCTTCGAATGCGCGCGGCGCTTCCTGTCGTATCTGCCGTCGTCGGTCTACGAGCTGCCGCCGACCGTCAAGTGCGACGACGATCCGGAGCGCGCCGACGAGGCGCTGATGAACATCGTGCCGCGCAACCGCCGGCAGGTCTACAAGATGCGGACGATCATCGAGTCCGTGGTCGACAAGGGCTCGTTCTTCGAACTGGCTCCGAACTTCGGCCGCTCGATCATCGCCGGCTTCGCCCGCTTCGACGGCCGCGCGGTGCTGCTGCTCGCGAGCGACCCGTACAACTATGCCGGCTCGTGGACGGCCGACACCTGCCAGAAGGTGGTGCGCTTCGTCGACCTCGCCGAGACCTTCCACCTGCCGGTGGTCTATCTCTGCGATTGCCCGGGCTTCCTGATCGGGCTCGAGGCGGAGAAATCCGCCACCATCCGCCACGGCGTGCGCGCCATGGCGGCGCTGAACCAGTCGACCATCCCGTGGTGCACGATCATCATCCGCAACTCCTACGGCGTCGCCGGTGCCGCGCACCAGCCGGGCGGCCGGCTGTCGCTGCGCTATGCCTGGCTGTCGTCCTCGTGGGGCTCGCTGCCGCTGGAAGGCGGCGTCGAGGCGGCCTACCGCGCCGAGATCGACGCGTCCGACGATCCGGCGGCGAAGCTGAAGGAGATCGAGACCCGCCTCGACAAGATGAAGTCGCCGTTTCGCACGGCCGAAAAATTCTGGGTCGAGGAGATCGTCGATCCGCGCAAAACCCGCTCGCTGCTCTGCGATTTTGCGCGGCTCGCCGAACCGGTGCGCACGCCCGGCAAGGTGCAGTTTCGCGATCAGGCCATAGGGCGCGGCCGTAGGTGACGCAATCCTTCGCGAGTGCCGATGCGATTGCCGACCGGATCATCGCCGATGTCGGCAAGACCATCGTGCTCGGCCTGCCGCTCGGGCTCGGCAAGGCGAACCATATCGCCAACGCGCTGTTCAAGCGCGCCGCCGCCGATCGCTCGATCAAGCTGACCATCTTCACCGCGCTGACGCTGGAGAAGCCGCGGCCGTCCAGCGAGCTCGAGAAGCGGTTCATCAATCCGGTGATCGAGCGGCTGTTCGGCGGCTATCCGTCACTGGCCTATGCCAACGCGCTGCACGCGAACGCGCTGCCGCCGAATATCGAGGTCAACGAGTTCTTCTTCCTCGCCGGCCGCTGGCTCGGCTCGCCGCCAGCGCAGCAGGCCTACATCTCGGCGAACTACACCCACGCCTTCAACTATCTGCTGTCGCGCGGCGTCAATGTCGTCGCCCAGCTGGTCGCCAGGCGCGTGGTCGACGGCGCGCCGCGCTACAGCCTCAGCTGCAACACCGACATCACCGTCGATCTCCTGAAGGTCCGCCGCGCGGGCGGCGCGAGCGTTCAGGATGTACGGGCAGGTGAATTCCGAGCTGCCGTTCATGCCCGGCGACGGCGATATCGGCGAGGGCGAGTTCGCCGGCATCCTCGAAGGCGCGGACGTCGAGTTCCCGCTGTTCGCGCCGCCGGCCGAGCCGATCTCCGACCGGAAGTATGCCATCGGCCTGCATGTGGCGGGCCTCGTGCGCGACGGCGGCACGCTGCAGATCGGCATCGGCCAGATCGGCGACGCGCTGGCGCAGTCGCTGATCGTGCGCCACCACGACAATGCAAAATTCCTGGAAGTTGCGAAGCGGCTCGGCGGGGAGGCGGGCAGCATCGAGACCGGCCGCTTCGAGAAGGGCCTCTACGGCGTCAGCGAGATGTTCGTCGAGCCGTTCCTGAAGCTGATCGACGCCGGTATCATCAAGCGCGAGGTCGACGGCGCGCTGTTGCATGCGGCGTTCTTCCTGGGCCCGAAGGGCTTCTATCGCGCGCTGCGCGAGATGCCGGCCGCGCAGTTGAACCGCATCCAGATGAAGGCGGTCTCGTTCACCAACGAGGTGCTGGAGGAGACGGACGCCAAGCGCCGCGCGCGGATCGATGCGCGTTTCGTCAACAACGTGATGATGGCGACGCTGCTCGGGGCCGCCGTGTCCGACGGCCTCGACGACGGCCGCATCGTCAGCGGTGTCGGCGGCCAGTACAATTTCGTCGCCCAGGCGTTTGCCATCGAAGGCGCCCGCTCGATCCTGACGCTGGAAGCCAGCCGCGGCGCCGGCTCGAAGGCAGAATCCAACATCCGCTGGGCCTACGCCCACCAGACCATCCCGCGCCACCTGCGCGACGTGTTCGTCACCGAATACGGTGTCGCCGACGTGCGCGGAAAATCCGATTCCGATGTGATCGCGGCCATGCTGGCGATCGCGGATTCGCGCTTCCAGGGCGAACTGATCCGGGAAGCCAAGGAGGCTGGGAAGCTCGCCAAGGACTATGAGATCCCGGCGGCCCATCGCGAGAACTATCCGGAGCGGATCGTCGAGGCGCTGAAGCCGTTCCGCGCATCCGGCCTGCTGCCGTCGTTCCCGTTCGGCTCCGATTTCACCGACGTCGAACAGACGCTGATCCCCGCGTTGCAGACCTTGCGCGAGGCATCGGCATCACCGCTGGCGCTCGCCAGACTGGCGGCGAGGGGGCTTTTCGGAGGCGGCGCGCCAAACGAGGCCGCACTCGCACGCCTGGGCCTCGACAAGCCGAAGAGCCTGTCAGAGCGCGTCTATCGCGTGCTTGTCAGCGCGGCGTTGAACGGGAATTGACGAACACCGATGAGTTGCGTCTAGTTCCGTCATTGCGAGCGAAGCGAAGCAATCCAGTCGGCATCCGCCTCGGGTTCAGCGCTGGATTGCTTCGCTTCGCTCGCAATGACGAGTGGAGGAGCTGTTAAAAATGACCGACGCTGAACTTGCCGCATCTGTTCAGTGCGGCCACCGCCCGCCTGCAAGCCGCGATGGCCAAAGTCGCCAACGGCGACGTCTCGGCCATCAAGAGCCTCTATTCCCACACCGACGATTCAACCAGCTTCTACGGCTGGGGCGGCTATGAAAAAGGCTGGGACGCCGTCTCACGCCGCTGGGACTGGGCCGGCACCCAATTCAAGGGCGGGAACGTGAGACACGAGAACATCTCGACCGTCATCACGCCGGAGATGTTCTTCGTCACCGACATCGAGACCTACTGGGATCAGAGCGTCGTCAACGTCGAAGGCAAGACCGGCTGGTCCAACCGCGTGACCCACGTCTTCCGCAAAGAGGCAGGCGAATGGCGCCTCGTCCACCGCCACGCCAACCGGCTGGAAGCGCAGCACGAGGCGGCGTCGAAGCTTGCGAGGTAGCTCGCTGTCGCGCCTACCGACCCTTGAACTTCGCCGGCCGCTTCTCGATGAACGCGGCCATGCCCTCTGACCGGTCCTCCAGCGCAAACGTGCCGTGGAACAGGTTGCGCTCGGCGCTGAGGCCTTCGGCGAGGGTGGTCTCGTAGGCGCGGTTGACGGCTTCCTTGGCGGCCATCACCGCGGGCGGCGACATCGAGGCGATCTTCTCGGCCACTGCGATCGCTTCATCCATCAGCTTGTCGGCGGCGACGATGCGGCTGACGAGGCCGGCGCGTTCGGCTTCGGCCGCGTCCATCATGCGGCCGGTGAGACAGAGGTCCATCGCCTTCGATTTGCCGACCGCGCGCGTCAGGCGCTGCGTGCCGCCGAGGCCCGGAATGGTGCCGAGCGTGATTTCCGGCTGGCCGAATTTGGCCGTGTCGCTGCAAATGATGATGTCGCACATCATCGCCAGCTCGCAGCCGCCGCCGAGCGCAAAGCCGCTGACGGCGGCGATGGTCGGCTTGCGGCATTCGGCGACGCGGTAGCCGCCGATGGCGATGAAGTCCGCCTTGAACATGTCGATGAAGCCTTTTGGCTGCATCTCCTTGATGTCGGCGCCGGCGGCAAAGGCGCGCTCGCTGCCGGTGATGACGATGGCGCCGATCGCGTCGTCCGCCTCGAAACCGTCGATCGCGCGGCCGATCTCCTTGAACACGTCCACCGACAGCGCGTTCAGCATCTTCGGACGATTGAGGGTGCAGGACGCCGATGGCGCCGCGCGTCTCGACGAGGATGTGCTGGTAGTCGCTCATGTCACTGAACCTTGCTTCCGGGCTGGTGACTTGCGCTGGCCGCGACCTTGCCCAACGCGGCTCGCTCGCAAGCCGATGCAATGCGGCCCGCCGGGGCAGGGCGGGCCGCATCAGTCAAGGTATCTGGTTCGGTCGCTCAGGCCATGAACATCCGGATCGCCGAGCCGAGCGTCAGCAGGGCGCCGAAGGCGACGAACATCTTGCCGATGGTCGAGGTCTGCGCCCACTTCGAATCGTCGTCGCGCAGTTCGGCGTGGCTGTCGCTGCCGGTCAGCTTCATCAGCTTCGGCATCTGATTGGCTTCCCAGGCCGCGCGGTCGAGGTCATTGAATTCGTCGGCCGAGACCATTTCGACTTGCGCGCCCTCGGCCGGGCTGCCTGCGCTTCGGTTGCGGCAGGTTTCGGCTGTTCGCTGACCTCGGCCACAGGAGTCTTGAGGTCAGGAAACTTGGGCACGTCCGCCGCGGCCAGTTCCGCCTTTGCGTTGGCCACGCGCGGCGTCACCGTGGCGGTCTTCGCGCGGACGGGGGCTTCTTCCTCGGCCTGTTTGGCTGCGTATTTGCTGGCACGCGCCCGCTGCGCCAGTGTTGCCTTGCGCGACTGCGTACGCCGCGCCGTGCGCGCCTGCGACTTGGTGAACTTCTTCAGCTTGATGGGCTCGGACGCCGCCTCTTCGGTCGGTTCCGGATATGTCGGCAGCGCGTTGGCTGCGACGCCCTCGAGATTCGACGAGCTGGATGGACAGCTCTTCGAATCGCAGGCGTAAAGTGGTTTGAATGTCAGCGCGGCGAATGCGAATGCTGCCGCGATCGTCAGTGCCAAGCGCCTTTTGGCCCTGCTATTCATGGCAAGCTCCCCCGATTGCCAGTCCCGAACGGAACAATGCACCCGCGCCCATGTCCTTAACGCGAGCGAAAGCGGGAAAGATTTCGGTTGTCTCAAGGCAAAACCTTGGCGGATGCACGGGCCGGTCCCTGGTTTTCCGACGGTTTCGGGCCAAAAGGCCCGTCAAACCGGCGTCATCGCGGATCGTTTGCATGGGGCCCGGTTCCCGGCGTAACAGATGGCCGATTTGTGACGAACCTTGAAGGACATGAACGCGCGTGCGCGAACGTGAGGGCAAGTGGACGGAGCTGATGCGGGCGGCGCACGCGGGCGACGGCGCTGCCTATCACCGGCTGCTGACGGCGATCACGCCGGTGCTGCGGGCGACCGCGCAGCGCGGGCTCGCGCGTGCGGGCCAGCCGACCGACCAATGCGAGGATATCGTGCAGGAGATTTTGCTGGCCGTGCATCTGAAGCGGCACACCTGGGATCCGACGGCGCCGTTCGGCCCCTGGCTGTTTGCGATCGCGCGCAACAAGCTGATCGACGCGCTGCGCAAGCGCGGCCGCCGCGTGTTCGTCGATATCGACGACTTTGCCGAGACGCTGCCTGCGGAGCCTGCGCGTGAGCAACTGCCGGCGGGCGAGGTCGGCGCGCATCTGGAAAAGCTGCCGCAGCGGCAGCGTGAGGTGCTGCAGTCGATCGCGGTGGACAGCGCGTCGATCCGCGAGACCGCCGCAAAACTCTCCATGAGCGAGGGCGCGGTGCGCGTGGCGCTGCATCGGGGACTTGCCAATCTCGCAGCCAAGCTGCGGAGGGATTGGATGGATACCAACGAACTCGTCCGCAGCCTCGCCGCCGACCACAGCTGGCGCGCCCGACCCGTCGGCGCGGTGCTTGCCATCGCGCTTGCGCTGGCGCTGCCGGTCACCGCCGTGATGTTCGCCATGGGCCTCGGCATGCGCAGCGATTTCATGCCGGCGATGCGCAATCCGTTCTTCATGCTGAAGTTCGTCGTCACGCTGGCGCTCGTCGTCGCATCGGTCGCGCTCGTGGCGCGGCTGGTCCGCCCGGCGGCGCCGGTCCGCAGGGCGTCGTGGCTGCTGGCGATCCCGATCGGGTTGCTCGTTGCCGGTATTGCCGCCGACCTGGCCATGCCGCAGACGTCGGCGTGGACCGCGCGGCTGATGGGATCGAACGCGCTCATCTGCCTGACGGCCATCCCGGCGCTGTCGCTGCCGCTGCTGATCGCCGCGCTGATCGGATTGCGGCATGGGGCTGCGACACGGCCGATGCTGACCGGCGCCGTCGCCGGCCTTGTCGCTGGCGGTATCGCGGCGACGTTCTACGCCGCCCACTGCATCGACGACTTGCCGCTGTTCGTCACCACCTGGTACGCACTCGCGCTCGCGCTGGTGTCGCTTGTCGGCGCGCTGCTGGGACGATGGGTGCTGAGGATCTAGAGCGCCGGCTCGTGCGTGCGGGCTGCGGCATCGTTCTCTGCCGAATTCGCTGAGTTCGCCGTCCGTCCCTCAAGCAGCGCACGCCCTGCACCGGTCACCACGACGATCGTGCCGCGCGCGCCGATGTTCTTGCGGGTGATAAAACCCTGGTCGATCGCGTCTTCCCACACGGTCAGGCGCGGGCAGGAAGTCCTCCACGCATCGATCACCTCGGCATAGGTGCGCGGCTCGCGCGCCACCCATTGCACCAGGTCGAACACCAGTGGATCGCATGTCGTCGTCATCGATGCCTCCTTCATGCGGTGAACCATCATGCGGTGAATTTTGGCGCGATCAGCAGCCAGCTGCCGTACCCCATGTAGTAAAGCGCGATGGTGGTGACGATGCGGTTGGCCCAGAGCCGGTACTGGCCATCGCTCATCGCGCCGAGCACGCGTGTCGACAGCGTGGTGCCGAGCGCGGAGGCGGCAATCGCCAGGCCCGCCACCACCGGATCGAGCAGGCCGGCCTGCTCGACGATGCCGCCGAAGTAGAGAAGCTTTGCGGCGTGGCCGAACACCTGGCACGTCGCCTTGGTGGCGACGATCTCGCGCCGGTCCATCTTGCCGCCGCCGAGAAAGAAGGCATCGAGCAACGGGCCGGAGACGCCGGTCGCGAGCAGCAGCGTCTGGCAGATGACGCCATAGGCGGCGCACTGCAGCGGACTTTGCGGATCGGGCTGAAAGCCCGGCGGCGTCATCCGCGCGAGAAACGGCGTGACCCCAAGCAAAAGCAGGGCTATCGGCTTCTCCGGCACAAACAGCACCAGCGACCAGAGCGTCAGCACGACGATGCAGCCGCCGACATAGGCGACCACCGGGCGCCAGCGGATGTAGCGCCACCACAGCGTCGCGCGCCAGCCGTTCGACGCCATCTGCGTCACCGCATGCAGCACCATGGCCGCCGGCAGGGGCATCAGGGCGAGCAGCACGCCGATCAGGATCATGCCGCCGGCCATGCCGAAAATGCCGGACAGGAACGATGTCGCGACCATGATCAGGCAAAGCAGGGCGACGAGCAGGGAACTCATTGGTTTGGCTCCTGCTCATTGATGAGCCCCTTTGCCCGCGGGCGCAAACTGAGTTATCAAGGCCTCAGCCTCAGTTTTCTTAAGGGTAGGGCATGCGCAGGCTCCCATTCCTCAACGGCGTCCGGGCGTTCGAGGCGGCGGCGCGGACCGGCAGCTTCGCCCGTGCCGCGGACGAGCTGCACGTGACGCCGGCCGCGATCAGCCGCCTGGTGCATCTTCTGGAAGAGCGGCTCGGCGCCGAACTGTTCGAGCGCAAGGCCAACCGGCTGGCGCCGACGGCGGCAGGCCGCATCTACCAGGCGGGGCTGACGCCGCTGTTCGATGCGCTTGCCAACCTGACGGCGCAGGTGTCGGCGATGTCCGGCGCGCGCGTGCTGACCGTCGGCGTCGGTCCGACGTTTGCGATCCGCTGGCTCATTCCGCGGCTCGCCGACTTCCAGAAGGTCGCGCCGGAGATCGAGGTGCGGTTCGCCACCGGTGGAATGGCGGCGCCGTTCAGCGACGACTGGACCTGCGGCATCACGCTTGGCGACGGCGACTGGCCGGGCCTCGTGTCCGAACGGCTGTTTACTGCCGACCTGACACCGGTTTGCGCGCCGCAGCTTGCGCGGCGCTTGAAGCAGCCGGACGACCTGAAGTCGGCGACGCTGTTGCGCGTCACGCATGCGCGCGAGGACTGGCCGCGCTGGCTCAAGGCGGCCGGCCTGTCGAAGCTCTCGGCGAAGGGGCCGGAATTCCAGTACTACGGCCAGTCCCTGCAGGCGGCGCTGGACGGTCTCGGGGTCGCCATGGGCATCAGCCCCTATATCGACGACGACATTCGCGCCGGCAGGCTGGCGGCGCCGTTCAAGCTGAGCGTGCCGAAGGGCATGCACTGGTATCTGGTCTATCGCGAGGCGCGCACACGCGAGCCGGGCTTTGCGGCTTTTCGCAAATGGGTGATCGAGGCGACGGGTTAGGGCGGCGCGTTTGAAATTTCGCGCGCTGCGGTCAGATCGAGATATTCGCCTCCTTGATGACAGGCCCCCATTTGGCGATTTCTGCTGAAATGTAGTCCTTGAGCTGTCCGGGTGTTCCACCCCCCGCAGTCATCGACTGGGACTTCAGTTGCGCCTTCCCCTTGTCGCTCTTGATGAAGTCGTTGGTCAGCGCATTGATCTTCTCGATGATTGCCGCAGGCGTCCGCGTGGGCGCAAGCAGCGCGCACCAGCCGCTCGCCTCCATACCGGCGATACCGGCTTCCTTGATGTTCGGCACGTCGGGAATGGCGTCATTACGCGTGTTGCCGCCGAGTGCGATGCCGCGGAGTTGGCCTCCCGCGATCAGTGGTGCATAGGTGGCCATGAAATCGAACGCCAGTTCGATCTGTCCGCCCAGAAGATCGGTCGTCAACGGTGCCGATCCGCGGTAGGGCACGTGGTTCAGTTTGATCCCGGTCTGACGTTGCAACAGCACACCCGTAATGTGGCCAAGCGTACCGTTGCCCGGCGAACCGAAGGTGAGCTTGCCCGGATTTGCCTTGGCGTACGAAACCACCTCGGCGAGAGTCTTTGCCGGCGATTGCATGCTCGCAGCGATAATGACCGGAATTTCGGATACGAGGATGATCGGGGTGAAGTCACGCTCCGGATCGTACTGCATATCCTTGTAGATGAGCTTGTTCACGGCGCCGGGGCCGTTGGTGGCCATGAGCAGCGTGTAACCATCGGGTTCGGCCTTTGCGACGGCCGCGGCACCGACGTTCCCGCCTGCGCCGGTGCGGTTCTCGACGATAAAACGCTCGCCGATCTTCTCGCTGAGTTCGGCGGCGATGGCCCGAGCCATGGCATCGGTGCCGCCTCCGGGGGCAAACGGCATGACGATCGTAACCGGCCGGGCGGGCCAGCTCTGGGCGACTGCACCGCGCGATCCGGCCAGTCCGACGCCGGACAAGGCGGCTAACCCCATACCGAACGAGCGACGCGAGACCTTGGTCATGCGACTATTCCTCCCCTGGTCGCGAGTGGATTGATCTCCACCCGATATTTTATCTTTCGCGGCCTCGCGCCCGGGGCGCGGGTATCTTAATTCGGTGGGCTGGTCAGGTCCCCCAGCACGCGGCCCGCGTTGGTGCTGACCATCTTGTGGATGTCCGCGTCGGCGTAGCCGAGGTCCATGCACATCGCGACGCCGCGCCGAAAGCCCTCGACCGGATTGTCGTTTCCGACCTGACCGAGATCCGAACAAAGGATCGTGCTGTCGACGCCGGCGGCGTCGATCTGCCGCTGCAGGTCGGGAGCCGTCCGTCCCTCGATCACTTTCTTGCCGAGGAACATCGCCAGCGAGTGCTCCACGAATGCACCCATCGCGGCGATGCCTTTGACGTCGTTCAGGCTCGCTCCGACGATGTCTTCCGGATGCGTGAAGATCAGTCGCTTGACGCCGCGCCGCTGCGCTTCCTCGAACACAAGCCAGGTTTCGCTGACGTGAATATGGCCGCTGGCAAGCACCATGTCGTTCTTGGCGATGACGTCGAGGACCTCCTTCACGTCATCGCGGACCGTCTTGCCGTCGTCCACCACGGGAACAGGCGCGGCCGGTCGCATCTTGTTGGTCGAGGCGGGGTGCGACCAGCTTGCCGTCTTCTCCCAGCGCAGGTGGTTCTCCGCCGCCAGCGTCGGCATCCACACGATCTTGCCGCCCATCGCGGCTGTGTGCTCGACCGCATACGGGTTCATTCCGCCGACCACGTTGTTCAGCACGATGCCGGAGAAGATCTTCGTCTTCAGGTCGGGATAGTGCTTGCTGATCAGCTTCGCCGTCGCGACGCCCGCATAGTCGTGATCCTTGGTGACCACCGCTGCGAAGCCGGCCGCGGACATCTGCTGTACCAACTCCAGGTGATCGACCGATCGCTTGGCGATGGACGGGCCGCTGTGCACATGAGGATCGATGGCGCCCTGCAGGATCGCGTCGATGCGGGACTTGCGGGAGGCATCGGCGGTCGTCGGTTGCGTCATCAGTTTGCTCCGGAGCGAGAGGTATTGTCAGCCGACGTCACGGCGTTTCCGGCATCGGATAGTCATCCGCGTTCAGCACCCAGCCCGGCTTGAGCGAAAAATCGACGCGGGGCGGCGAAAAGATGTCGACCAGCAGGTTCACACCGGTCCCGATCGCTCGCGTGGTGTGAATGGCAGGCGGTGGGATCACGGCCACCGACGGCGCCGCGCAACGCTCATGATCGTCCTCGCGCCACGCGGCCATGTCGGGTATCCACGGCCAGCGGATATCGTGGATGAAATCGCCTTCCAGCGCCAGCGAGCACTGTTCGAAATCGTCGTGATGATGCGGCGACAGCTTCGAGGTGTCGCGCGGTCCCTTACGCGGCTCCAGAACATTGATCATGAAGTTCGTGCTGCGGAAGATCCGACCGAAGCGACCCTCGCCAGCTTCGATGTCGAGGTCGTAGGATCGTATGCGGTAACCGCCCTTCGGCGCCGGCCACGGCTTGAACGCCGGGATGTTCGGATGCGGTTTGGCGTACGACGCGGCATTGCTGCACCTCGCGGCCAAATCCTCCGACTTGAAGCTGAACAGGCGAACGATCCGGCCGCCCTTGGGAAGGCTGATCTGACTGTTTCCCGGCGGCACAAACGTCAGCGAGTTTCCCGAGACCTCGATCGTTTCATCCCCTGCCGCAATCGCGGCTACAACATCCTTGTCCGGCATCAGGACGGCGTATTCGTCCGGTTGGGCAGTCCTCGCGAACCTCGCGCCCGGCTTTGCTTCGCTGTACGCAACAATGAAGTTCTGACCGCGCGCCAGCCACGTCCGGCCGTTCGCATCGTCGTCCTGCGGCGCGGATTCATAGAATTTCGCGTATTCGGCGCCACTGAAAGCGGTCGCCGCGCGTGCTCCCGTGGAACCGGCACTCGCAAGGGTCGCTCGCGGATCTCCAGCTGCGTACATGATCGACCTCCACTGAACTGTTTGAGTTTGTTCAAGCCGGCCTACGCGCTCTGCGCGAGGCTTCGAAAATCCCGCAACGCCTCTGACGCGGCGCGGCGCATGAATCCCTGGTCGGACGCGACGATGAATGCGCTGACACCAAGCTCGCGAAAGCTTTTGGCTTCGGCCGCCTGGCCGACCATGACGCAAACCGGTTTTCCAGCCGATCGGGCCGCCGTCGACAATGCGTCCAACGGCATCCTGAACTTCGGGCGCCGCGTTGGACTTGGCCCCCAGCGCGACGGTGAGATCGCCGCGACCGATGAAGAAGCCGTCCAGTCCGTCCACGCTTGCGATCTGGTCGATCACCGGGAGGGCTTCGGGATCCTCGATCATGGCGATGACCGTGGTCCGCGCGTCCTGCTCATCGACATTGGTCCACAGCGGGGTCGCACCGTAGCGTCCGGCCCGTCCTGAGCCTGAATAGCCACGCCGACCGCCGCGATAGCGGCTCCACGATACGATCTCCTTCGCCTTCTCCACCGACGCCACGTGCGGCACGAGAATGCCTGTCGCTCCGCAATCGAGCGCCGACAGGATGTTCGGTGCCCTGGCTTCGGCGACGCGGACGAGGCCCGCAGTCCCGCTTGCGCGCGCGGCGAACAGGGCGATGTCGGTGGACGTGCGGTCGAAGGGAGCGTGCTCCTCGTCGATGACGACGAAATCAAAGCCGATGTCGCCCAGAATCTCGATGGCGTGGCTCGTTGGGGTCTTGATGAACGTGCCCAGCAGGGGCTCACCCGCCGAAAATCGGCGGCGGAAAACGTGACCTGCTTCTGGTCTGGATCCCTGGCTCATCGACGCTCCAACCTTGAGATGACGCGTCTCTTTGGACGCCCGGATGCAGCTTCATCTCAAAAGCGTTTGGCTCGCCAGTGGATCGAGTGCCCATTCCGCTGTATGGAATGCCGAACGGTGAAGCGTCCATCGATGAAGCGCATGAGTTACGGCACCCCGGTGGAGTCTGTCCGGCGGGCGCTGGTCCTGCTGGAAGAGCTCAATCGCCAGCGCATCAACAGCGTGCAGCATTTGCACGCGGTCACCGGCTTGCCGAAATCGACCATCGTCCGGCTTCTGGAGACGCTCTGCACCCTGGGCTATGCAACCAACGATCCCCGCCAGGGCGGCTATCAGGTCACATCGGGCGTTCGCTCGCTGAGCCAGGGCTTTCACGGCGATCCGCTGATCGTCGAGGCTGCACGGCCTCACATGCTGGAGTTCACGCGGCAATACAAGCTGCCGGTCGGTATCGCCGTCTTTGATCGCGCCAGCATGGTCGTGCGCTTCTCGACGTCGACGGACAGTCCGATGTCGCCGTTTCACGCCACGGTGAACATGAAGCTGGCAATGCTCACGCGAGCGATGGGCCGCGCCTATCTGGCGTTCTGTTCCGACCGCGAACGCCAGCATATTCTGGACGTGCTCGCGCAATCGACGCATCCGGAAGATCAGGCAGCCAAGCGCGCGAGCGAGGTCGAAGAGGTGCTGGAGCGCGTTCGCCGCAACGGCTTCGCGGAGCGGGCGCCGGATGTCGAGCCACGGTCATCCAGCACGTTCGGCGTGCCGATCCGGCAGGACGGCAGGGTGCTGGCAACGATCGGGCTGAGCTTCTTCACCTCGTCCATGCCGCGGGCGAAGGCAGTCTCGCTCTACGTCCCGAAACTGCTCGATCTCGCCCGAGATATCGAGGCAAGCGCAATCGCGCTCGGCAAGGGCTGACCGGACATGCGCTACGATGCCATCGCCGGCTGCTGCTGCATCTTGTGGAAGCGCAGCACCTGCTGGGCGGTCGAAGACTTCAGCCGCTCGTAGCTGACCTTGGTGAACGCCTCGTCGTCGGACGGCAGGCCGCCGCGCATGTCGAGGATGGCCTTCACGGTCGCCCAGGAGAAATTCAGCACCTTCGCCAGCACCATGACGCCCTCGGAACGGGATTCGATCATCATGGTCTCGACCGTGACGAACGGAACGTTGGTCAGGCAGGCGATGGCGGCGTTGGTCTCGTTGAACTTGCTCTCGCGCGCGAACTGGGCGACCTGGCTTTCGTCCAGTTGGCCGGCCTCATGCAGCTTGCCGACATGGGCCCGGGCAGCAGCGACGTCGATGTCGCCGACGGCCGAGCGTTTTTGCGCGGCGGCTGCGACCTGCTTCACCGCGCCGTCGATCGCCTCGCGCGTGTCCGGGTGCGCGGACTTGAGCTTCTCGCGAACGGTATCGGACGCCTTGGCGATCAGCTTCAGCAGGTGGTGCCGCGGAATGCTCGCGCGCATGCCGACGGTGGCGGCGAGCTCGTCGCTGCTCTCCGCCCGCTCGACCAGTGTCGCGTAGCCGGTCTCGGAGAATTCCGCGCCCGGGTTGCCGGCGGCCGATGTCACGACCTCCATGTTGCCGCGCTCGACCAGGACGTCGGTGACGGCGCCGCTCAGCGTCGCGCGGCGGGAGATCGCCAGCATGTGCGCCTGGCTCTTGGTGCGTGCGTTCTCGATCAGGGCTTTGTCGTCGAGTCGCGCGGACTGCGTCAGCACCGGCTCTGCCACCTCGATGATGTCGTCGAAGGCGAGCGTGTGGATGATGCGCGGCGGCGCCGCGGGATGTGGCGCGAGGCGGTTGGCCAGCAAGCGCCTTCGCCGACACCTCGATGTTCTGCACCAGGCAGGCGAAGACGTCGTCGAACAGTTCGAGCTGGTCGTCGGAATAGTCGACGCCGCCGGCGCTGAACAGGTCGGTGACGCTGCGCAACAGCTCCACGCGGCGCGCCAGCGTGCCGTGTGCGAGGGTGTCCTCGAGCTCGTCGAGGAGTTTGGTGGAAATGACGTTCGATTGGCTGGGCATCGGCATTTTCATGGTTGGATGGTTCCGGATCAGGCGGCCTGGATGCGGTTGCGGCCGCTTTCCTTGGCCCGGTAGAGCGCCCGGTCGGCGCGGCTCAGGACGGTATCGGTGGTGTCGTTGGTGCGGATGGACGTGACGCCGGCGGAGAGGGTGACGGTCATGCTGGGCGAGATCGCAGCCCAATCGAGACCGGAGACGATGTCACGCAGCCTGTCGAGTGTCCTGATCGCCGTGGCCTGGGGCGTGTCGGGCAGGATCAGGAGAAACTCCTCGCCGCCGTAGCGGCCGAACTTGTCGATGCCGCGGATGTTGGCGAAGATCGTGATCGCGAATGTTCGCAGCGCCTCGTCACCGGCCGGATGGCCGAACGTGTCGTTGATCTTCTTGAACCAGTCGAGGTCGATCAGCGCGACCGAGCAGGACTGGCCGTGGCGCACCGCGCGGAGCAGTTCGTCGTCCAGTTCCTTCATGACGAAGCGCCGGTTCAGCGCGCCGGTCAGTTCGTCGAGCTGCGCCAGCTCCTCGATGCGTTCATAGGCGGCCTTCAGCTCCTTGCCGCGCTTGTAGAGGATCTCGCGCATCGACATCGAAAACAGGCCGATCAGGACGATGCGCGGCCGAGCGCGGTGATCAGCAACACCAGCGTGATGACGCGCTCCGCCCACGAGGCGGTCGGTATGTCGATGGGCTTGTCCGTCAGCAGCAGCACCGCCGTCAGCCCGACGGTGGCGCAGGTCCAGACGATGCCGGCCTGCCACGTGGTCACGCGCAGCGTCGCGAAGCCGAAGGCCAGGAACAGAACGCAGCAGAAGGCAAAGCCGACTTCGGGCGCAAAATAGATGCCGCCGAGAACGATCAGCGTCGACAGAGAATGTCTGCGCCAGCGTCAGGTAGTGGTCGGAGAAGCGGTCGTTGAAGCCGCTCTCGGACAGCAGCAGGAAGGTGAGCGTGACGGTGACGCCGCAAATCCCGTACAGGATGGGCGTTGCGAACGGGGTGGTGCCGGCGAGCGCGTACAGGGCGAGCAGCCCGGCATCGACAGGTAGCTCGCGCCCATCGCGAAGAGCATGTTGCGCCGGTTGCTCTTGCGGCGAGCACGAACCTGCGGCGTCAGCGCGCCGGCGCCGCCGATGTCGGTAACGGAAGATCGGGTGGCCGCTGCGCTGTTTTGCATGGAGAGCCCTTGCTCACAGCCTAGGCAGAAAGCCTTTAGTTTTCGTATCGGAACTCGTGCAGATTGCGTCCACAGAACCAAACCTCGAACGGAATTCGGCAAATCCCGTCAATGACTTGCTGCGGTGGCCTGCCTGCGCGCGGCGACCGCGCGGCCCGGATTGCCGGCCGGCTTCGTGCCAGGCCGGCCGAGGACGTTGTCCGAAAGCCACGCACGATCCGCCTTCCGCCAATGGCGACAAATTAAGGTGTTTTGTTACCTTTAATGGCTAGGTTGCCGCTCTTGCCCTTGGCTCCCTTCCGAGGGCACCTTGCGTGCGCAGAGTCACAGAGTTGGCAGGCCTAGGCCGATAAATTGAGAAGATTTTTCCGTTGTTGATCGAACCTCCCCGAAAATCGCCGCGACCAACCTTGCGAGTCGAGCGTTGAGTGCAAATCCCGCGGCGTCAGACGAAGTCCTGATTGCCCGGATCGCCCAAGGCGACCGGCTTGCCATGCAGGTGCTGTATGGGCGGCACCATGTACGGGTTTATCGGTTCGGGCTTCGGCTCGTGCGGGACGAGCAGATTGCGGAGGATCTCATCAGCGAGGTCTTTCTCGATGTGTGGCGACAGGCCGGAAAGTTCGAAGGCCGTTCCGCCGTCTCAACCTGGCTGCTGGCGATCACGAGGTTCAAGGCCCTGTCCGCTCTCCGCAAGAGAAAGGACGCGGAACTGGACGAGGAAGCTGCGGCAGCGATTGAGGATCCATCCGACGATCCCGAGGTCACCGCCCAGAAAAAGGATACGGGTAAGGTTCTGCGCCAGTGCCTCGCGGCGTTGACGCCTGACCATCGGGAGATCATCGATCTGGTCTACTACCACGAGAAGTCCGTGGAGGAGGTGGCCGAGATCGTCGGTATTCCGGAGAACACAGTGAAGACGCGCATGTTCTATGCGCGCAAGAAATTGGCCGAGCTGCTGAAAGCAGCCGGCGTGGAGCGAGGTTGGCCATGACTGCTCTGAGCAAGCTGCCGGACATGCATCCCGAGGAAGTGGAGGCGCTGCTGCCGTGGCATGCCGCCGGCACGCTTTCGACGCGCGATGCGCGGCGCGTCGACGAGGCGCTGGCGCGCGACCCGAAGCTCGCGAGGCAATACGCGGTGATCCAGGAAGAGTTCGCCGAAACCATTCATCTCAACGAAAGCCTCGGTGCGCCGTCGGCGCGGGCGATGCAGCGGCTGTTCGCCGGCATCGACGCGGAGCCGGCACGCACCCCGTCGATGACGGCGACCTTCAGCGCGCGCGTCGCCGAATTCTTCGCAAGCCTTTCCCCGCGCACGCTGGCCTATTCGGCCACCGCGGCCGCGCTTGCGCTGCTGCTGCAGGCGGGTGTGATCGGTGCGGTGCTGGTGAAGCAGAACCAGGGCAGCTTTCAATCGGCCTCCCATGAAGCCGCGAGCGACGGCGGTGTCCGCGCGCTGGTGCGGTTCGCGCCGGAAGCGCGCATAGCGGACATCACCCAGTTTCTGGACACCTACAACGCCTCGATCGTGGCGGGCCTGAAGGCCGGAATGTTCCGCGTTCAGTTCGAGAAGCGGATGACGAAGGACGAGATCGCCAGCCTGATGAAGAAGGTGGAGCAGGAGAAGATCGTCAGCTTCGTCGCGCCGGCGCAATAGCGGGCGGCTTTGCGAACCTCGCGGAGGTCACCATGACCAGCGATCGCGCTAACATCACTTCCGGTCTGTCCAACCGTGCGCGCCGCGCGCTCGCCGTGTTTGCTGCGGCGGGCCTTGCCACCGCGACCCTTGGGATCGCTGCCGTTGCGCAAACCATCGCGCCGGGAACGACGATCCCGCGCATCACGCCGATTTCGCCGCTCGGAGTGGGATCCACGGCCGACGATCGCGCCGCGACCGCTCGGCACGCCGCGGCGCCAGGGCGTGACGACGACGCCGACGCTCACGCCGAGAACGCCGGTACTGACCCCAACGACCACGACCACATCGACGGGGACACCGACCAACAACACCGGCACCCAAACCGGCACGCCGACGAACAATATCGATCCGCGGACGCCCGGCGGATCCGGTGGCGGCGACTCGCATTTCTCGATGGGTGCAAATCGGGAGTGCAGTTCGTACCGCAGCTTCGAGGGTTTTGGCGGACGGCCGTGCACGCGCGTGCGGCGCACGGTCGCGAAGTCGACCGGCGGAGGCGACGGTCAGCCGCCGAAGAACGTAGCGAAAAACGTGGCGAAGAAGGCGGCGCCGAAAGGCGGTGCCACAACCGTTGCGGCGAACAACTTCGTGCCGGGCGAGATCATCATCGAGGTCGACGGCGCCGTCACCGAGGCGCAGGCGATTGCGCTGGCGCAACGTCATCGTCTGACGCGCGTGGAATCGCAGAATTTTCCGCTGATCGGCGCGACCATGTTCCGCTGGCGCATTCCGGACAGCCGCTCGATCGATGCCGTTTCGCGCCAGCTGCTGGCCGACGGCAGCGTCCGCTCGGTGCAGCGCAACTTCCGCTTCATGCTGCAGCAGGTCGAGACTGCGAAGGACGATCCCGGGCCAGTATGCGATCCACAAGCTCTATCTCTCGGAAGCGCATGCGGTGACCAAGGGCGACGACATCCGCATCGCCGTGATCGATTCCGGCATCGATGTCGCCCATCCCGAGCTCGCCGGCGCGATCGTCGGCACCTACGACGCGCTGCGCTCGACGGAAGGCCCGCACACCCACGGCACCGGCATCGCCGGCGCCATTGCCGCGCGCTCGCGCCTGCTGGGCAGCGCGCCCTCGGCGCGGCTGCTGGCGATCCGCGCCTTCGGCGCCACCTCGGGCGGCGCCGAGAGCACGTCGTTCGTCGTGCTGAAGGGCATCAACTATGCGGTCGAGCAGGGCGCGCAGATCATCAACATGAGCTTCGCCGGGCCGAAGGATCCGCTGCTCGAGCGCGGCCTTGCCGCCGCCGCCAAGCGCGGCATCATCCTGATTGCCGCTGCGGGCAATGCCGGTCCGAAGTCGCCGCCGCTCTATCCGGCCGCCGATCGCAACGTGATCGCCGTCAGCGCGACCGACGCGACGGACAAGCTGTTCGAGGCGTCGAACCGCGGCAACCATCTCGCGCTTGCGGCCCCGGGCGTCGATCTGCTGCTGCCGTCGCCGGACGAGAAGTATCAGGTCGCCTCCGGAACCTCGTTCGCCGCCGCCTATGTCAGCGGCCTGGCCGCGCTGATCGTCGAGCGCAACCCCGGCGTGGCGCCCGATGTCGTGCGCAGGATCCTGACCGACACCGCCCGCGACCTCGGCCCCAAGGGCAAGGACGACCAGTTCGGTGCGGGCATCGCCAACGCCCTGGCTGCGGTTCAGGCGGCGCGTCCGGTCACCGCCGGAACAGTCTCGCGCGCAATCGAGCTTCCCAAGCCAAGCCGCTGATCTGTCAGCGTTTCTTGCCTCAGTAACTTTTCTTAAGAAATTTCGAACCGGCGTTGAACCTCCCCCCAGGGTCCCATGACCAATGAGTGCGAGGGAGACGATCCCTCCTAGAAAGGCTGTGTTCGGCGCGAGCGCCCATCCACCCCAAGCGCCAATACGGCTGGCCCGTCCGGTTGTCCCCCCGGACGGGCCTTTTCTTTCTGTCGTTCATTGGGTGTTGAACCTTGAGCCGGCCCCTCCTGACACATGACACGGTGGAGTGTTTGAGCCGTGTTTTGCGTTTCGTCGTGGAAGGGACATCCATGCGCCGTTGGAAGTTTCGGAAATTTGCCGCGAGCGGCGGATTGCTCGCGGCTTTGCTGTTGCTGCCGGCGCAGCCACTCCTCGCACAGACGCTCGTTCCGCCCGAAGGATCCGGTCGCGAAGAGCGCGTTCGATGTGCTCGACAAGCACTGTGCGCGCTGCCACCAGGAAGGCCGGCTGATCGAGCGCGAGAAGCCCGCCAAGAATTTCGGCAACATCCTCAAGCTCGATGAAATCGCGGCGAGCCCGCACTACGTGCTGCCGGGCAACGCGCTCGGCTCAAAACTGTTTCGGCAGATCGCCGACCGCGAGATGCCTTACGATGTCGCCTATGAGGGCGACACGCGCTATCCGCATGTGACCGCCGACGACCTGCAGGCGCTGGAGCGCTGGATCGTCTCGCTCGGCATGCGCGCAACCGCGGCATGCGGCAGCCGCGCCACCGTCACGCCGGCCGCCGTCGCGAGCCTGATCGCATCCGATCTCGAGCGCATGCCGGCGGCGCGGCGGGCGACCGCCCGCTACCTGACGCTGACGCATCTTGCCAACACCTGCACCGACGCCAATGCCATGAAGGTCTACCGGCAGGGCGCGATCAAGCTGGTCAATTCGCTGAGCCGCTCGGCCAACGTGGTGAAGGTCGAAAGCATCGATGCCGATGCGTCGATCCTGCGGATCAACCTTGCGGATATCGGCTGGGAGGCTGCGGACTGGGAGACCGTGCTCGCCGCCTATCCCTACAACATGCAGCCGGCAGGCCCGGCCAGCGCGGCGATTGCGGCGGCCACCCAGACGCAGATCGCGGCCGTTCGCGCCGACTGGTTCGCCTATGCAGCGTCGCAGCCGCCGCTCTATGACGATCTGATGCGGTTGCCGAACAGCCTCGCCGAGCTTGCGCGCGACCAGGCGGTGAACATCGAGGCGAACATCCGCAACTTCGTCGCCCAGCGCGCGGGCTTCCAGCGCTCCGGCGTGAGCCAGAACAACCGGATGATCGAACGGCACGCCTCGCGCAGCGGATATTTCTGGACCTCGTACGATTTCGCCGGCAATCGCGGCAGCCAGAACCTGTTCGCATTCCCGCTCGGGCCCGGACCCAACGGTTTCCAGCACGACGGCGGCGAGACGATCTTCAGCCTGCCCAACGGCTTTCAGGGCTACTACCTGAGCACGGCGACCGGCGGCCGGCTCGACAAGGGCCCGACGACGATCGTGCGCGATCCGTCGCGCAAGGACTCGGCCGTGACCAACGGCGTCTCCTGCATGGGATGCCATGACCAGGGCCTGCGCAAGGCGCGCGACGAGGTGCGTGACATCGTGCTCGGATCGCGGACGCTGCCGCGCGACGTGCGCGACCGGGTAGAGGCGTTGCATCCGCAGCAAGCGCGGCTGGATGCGCAGATCGAGGCCGACATGAAGCGTTTTGCCGACGCCATGACGCGCGCTGGCCTCGACCCGGCGCTGAAGCTGAATGGCGTCGAGCCGGTCAATGCGCTCGCCAAGCGCTATGAAGACGACGTCGACCTTGCGCTGGCGGCCGCCGAAATCGGCATCGACAAGTCGAAGATCAAATCGTCGACCGCGGACCAGAAATTCTACGCGCTGGTGCGCCGGCTGGAGCAGGGGGCTGTGCCGCGCGATCAGTTCGAACTGTCCTATCGCGAGTTCGCAGCAGTCATGACCGATCAGAAAGTCGTTCGCGTGGCCGGTCAGCGCGGGCGCGAACGGTTGCCGGATGCGGCTCGCGCCGACGAGCTGTCGCTCACTTCCGATGCCGACTTCTACCGGCCCGGCGACGGGCCGGTCTTCACCATCGCCTCGACGCGCGACTGCTACCTGACCCTGACCAACGTCGACGAGAAAGGCG
Organism: uncultured Alphaproteobacteria bacterium; assembly: GCA_963843435.1. Lineage (GTDB taxonomy): Bacteria > Pseudomonadota > Alphaproteobacteria > Rhizobiales > Xanthobacteraceae > P52-10. Next base: position 146,907 of record CAWJKJ010000019.1, on the reverse strand, counting down.
AGGGGACGGTGCTGCTGCCGAACAGGTTCCAGCAGAACAACCTGATCCGTGCCGGCGTGCCGATCCAGTTTCCGGGTGCGAACGCGCCGTTCCAGTATCGCACCAAGGACAAGGGCGTGGAGAACATCGTCGCGGTCTGCACCGTGCGGCCCGGCGACAACGACGGCATCCAGCATAATTTCTCGCGCGAGGCGTTCACCTCGGTGTCGAACTACACGCGCGCCCTCGGCCGCGCACTGGAGGTGGTGCCCGCAGGCGCAGCCGCCGCTGGTTCGTCCGCGCCGCCAGCGAGCTCGCCTGCGAACGTCTCGTCAGCGCCCGCACCTGCGCCGGGCCCGTCAAACCCGGCGCCAGGCGCGCCGTTGAATGTCGCCGAAGCGGGAGCGAAGGCGCCTCCACGTCCGACCGGCATGCGCGAGTCCTTCCGCGCCGCCATTCAGGTCACCGTGCGTTGAGCTTCAAGCCACTCGCCGCACCTCATGACGCCTTCTTGCAATAGGCCTCGATCCGATAGCCGTCCGGATCGACGATGAAGGCCGCGTAGTAGTTCGGGCCATAGCTCTCGCGCAGGCCCGGCTTGCCATTGCTCGTTCCGCCCGCGTCGAGCGCGTTTGCGTGAAACGCATCGACGCTCTTGCGGGTCGGCGCAACGAAGCAGACGTGCAGGCCCGAGGCATCGTCCGCCGGCACCGGTTTCTTGGTCGCACCGATCCACAAGCCGACTTCGCCTGCGCCATAGCCGAGCGAGTCGGCACCTTCGCTGAGACACGTGTAGCCGAGCGGCTTCAGCGCCGCGTCATAGAACCGCTTGGTGTGCGCCAGATTGCGAACGCCGATGGAGATGTGATCGAACATGGGTCTTCTCCCTAACCGTCTATATGGTTAGTTAACGCTAAGCCCGCTTGATGCTGGATGTCAACCGGCTAAGGGGTTAGAATTGGATTCGATGACAACGGCAGTTTCCGATGCGACCGTCCTGGTTCCGGCTCCGGCCGAGGACCTGTGCCTGAGCTTCGCCAACACGCGCTTCTGGCGCGGCAGCGAGCCGGCTGCGACCGAGCAGCTGACAACGGCGAAGGCGCTCGGCGAGTGGCTGGCCGCGAATGCGGCGATGCCCCGCAACGGCAAGAAGAGTGCGCCGGCCGATCTCGACGGCCTGTTCGACGATGCGTTGCGTTTGCGGGAGGCGATCTACCGGATCTTTCTGAGCCTCGGCGAGGGGCAGGCGCCGCCGCCGCGCGATCTCGATGTCTTCAATGCCGCGCTTGCCGACACGCCGCGGCGGCTGGGAATCTCCGCGCGCGGTGGAGCCTATTCCTGGATCGTCGCCGCGCCACCGCCCTCGCTCGGCGGCGTGCTGGCGCCGGTGATCTGGTCGGCCGCCGACCTGCTGACGCATGCCAGCGAACGGCGCATTCGCCGCTGCGCCAACGACAAGTGCCAGTGGGTGTTCGTCGACCGCTCGAAGGGCGGGACGCGCCGCTGGTGCGACATGAGCTCGTGCGGCAACCGCGCCAAGGCGCACCGCCACTACGCGCGCAGCAAGAAGGCCTGACGCGACTCGCTGCGCGCGTCGCCCGCACCAGTGGATAACGGCGATAATGCGGTTGCGCGTTTTATCCCCGTCAAGAATCGGATAATGGTTGATTCGTGATTGGCGTGCGCGTGATCGTTGCATGTGAGTTTTTCTGGGTCAGTTGTTTTCCTGGGTCAGTTTTCCTCCTAGCGGCATTGCGCCCGGCGCACCCGATGACGACCTCCTTCGATGCTTCGCGATACGAGCGCGCGCTCGAACGCTGGCGCGTGCTTGCGGAGCAGCGGCTCGCGCACATGACGGAGCTCTACGAGACAGGCCGCTGGCGCCGCTACTTCAGCGAGGACAGCTTCATCGGCATCGTCCGCGAGACCAAGGCGGCAGTGGAGCTCTGGCAGCGGCTTGCGCCTGAACCTGATGCCGAGCCCGCGCCGGTCGCACAGTTGTTCGACATCGCGGACGAGAGGGCCTTTCTTCGAGCGCCGTTGCCTTCGCCGTTTGTCGAACAGCGTTCGGTCGCCTAGCTGGCACGCGAGATCGCAGCCGACGGGAAGGGTGCGCGAATTCGACGCGTGCCCAGCACCGTAAAATCACCTGTCATTGCATTCGGCTCCTGACAAAAACGGGTCATCCGGTCTGCAACGCAGAACGGGATCAGGAGAGGACACAAGGATGAGTGCCGCACCCCTTCGCCTGTATTCGGGCCCGCTCAGCATGTTTGGCGCCAAGGCCGAAATCGCCCTTCGCGAAAAGGGCCTGGCGTTCGATCTGGTCATGGTTCCTTTCGTGACCGCCTATGAGCCGAAGCACCCCGAGGTCTTGCGGATCAATCCCAAGCGGCAAGTGCCCGTCCTGATTCACGGGCAGCTCGAGCTTTTCGATTCCACCCAGATCTTCGAATATCTGGAGGACCTCGAACCGGCTCGCCCGCTGTGGCCGCGCGACGTTCAATTGCGGGCGCGTGCCCGCCTGCTCGAACTGAAGTCGGACGAAATCTATTTCCCCCACGTGATCCGCCTGATGGGACTGCAGCAGGATCCAGCGCGTGCTGAGGCCGCTGCTGCCCGGGCCGGCGCCGCCGACTATTGCAAGCAGATCGAAGCGCAGCTCGCCGGTGAGTACCTGATGGAGCGATTTCGGCTTCGCCGATATCGCCTTCTACATGGCTCAGCTGTTTGGTGAGCGCATGGGCGCAACCCTTGATGGCTCCACGCCAAAACTCCTTGCCTGGCGTGAGCGGCTGACGGCCCGTCCGTCAATCCGTGCCGTCGTCAAGCCGATGGTGGATTTCCTTGCCGCGAACGGCCGACCGATCCCGCCATTCCTGGCTGGCTTAAGAAGCGCCCATTGACGTGCGGGCAGTGCGGATCATCTCGAACAGGATCGCTTCGCCGGCATCGACCAACTGCTCGAAGCTGACGCGCGGGCGTGCGCTCCTGCGCTGCGAGACCGTGCCGCGCGCAACCAGCGGCACATGGATGAAGGCGGTCAGCGGCGGCCGGGGCGAGGCGGCGCTGGCCTCGATCGCCCGCCAGCTCAGGTAATTGCAGAGGTAGCGTCCGGCGTCGCGGGATGATTTGGCGAACACGTCGGTCGCAAGTGCCGCGCGCAGCAGCCGTGCGGTATGCGGGCCGAACGTCAGCGCATCTGCCTCGCCCGCCGCGATCTTGCCGAGCCCGATGCGCGTGTGGCCCGCATCGGGCCAGATCGTCGTGATGGCGTTGCGCGCCCGCGTCTCGATCCGCACATGCGGCGTGCGCGTCGCAAGGCCGAACATCAACAGCACATCGGGGCGGCGCTCGGAAAGCAGCCGCGGCAGGTCGCGGTCGACATCGCCATAGGTCACCGTGAAGATGTGCGACGTGCGCTCGATGTCGGCAAATGCCGGGCGGCGCAAGCCGCACCAGCCGCGCCGACAAGCTGTTCGGTCGGATTGTACGGCGCGCCGGGGAAGGGGCCGAAGCCGGTGATCAGGACACGCAGACGCCTGTTTGTGTTGTTCATTCGCCGCCCGATATCGGTCAATTCTTGGCCTTGCGGATCGCGGCAGTCTCCTTCGCCGCGAATTCCTGCTCGGATTCAATCACGCCCTCGAAAATCCCCTGCTTGCATAGATCCTTCAGCGGAACGCCCGGCTGGTCCTTCTTCGCTTGGTCGAGCATGCCCTTGATCATCACAGCGCGCTTGGGGGGCATGTCGGCGACGACCTTCTCGCGCTGGGTCTCGTTCAGGCCTGCGAAGATGAGCGCGCGCCGCTCGCCGATGTGCTGTCTGGCAAAGGTGACTTGCTTCTGTGGCAGCGTCGTCTCCACCTGGCAGAACTCGAAGATGTACTGGAAGCCTTCGATGAAGGCGAGGTACTTGCTCAGCTCATTGAGGTCGAGCGCCTTCGCGTCTCGTGGCGATGCGAGAATCCCGCCGCCAACCATGAGCGCGATAGCTGCGGCACGCAGCTTCATTGTCGTCAATGTCATTTGCCCCTTCCGTCAGCCAACTTCGCCATCTCCTCGGCGGCAACCCCCGGGGCGATGCGGCCATCGGCCACCGCCCGCTCCAGCTCCCGCACCTTGGACCTGATCGTGGTATCGGCGCGCAGGCGCGAGCGCCAGCGCTCCTCCAGCATCGACCACATCCACTTGACCTGCTGCTCGCGGCGCCGCGCGGCGAAGTCGCCGGACGCGTGCATGGCCTTGCGATGATCCAGAACCTTCTGCCAGAGATCGGCGATGCCGTTGCCGGTGAGGGCCGAGTAGGTCACGACCGGCGGGTGCCAGTGCTCGGAGCGTGGCGACAGGATATGCAGCGCCGCGCGATATTCCGCCGCCGCGGCGTTCGCGCGGCCGATGTTGTCGCCATCGGCCTTGTTGACGGCAACCATGTCGGCGAGCTCGACCAGGCCCTTCTTGATGCCCTGCAGCTCGTCGCCGGCGCCGGGCAGCATCAGCGCCAGGAAGAAGTCGGTCATGTCGCAGACCGCGGTTTCGGACTGGCCGATGCCGACCGTCTCCACCAGCACCACGTCGAAGCCTGCCGCCTCGCACAGCAGCATCGCCTCGCGCGTCTTCGCTGCGACGCCGCCGAGCGTTCCGGCCGCGGGCGAGGGGCGGATGAAGGCGTCGTCGGATGCCGACAGCCGCGCCATCCGTGTCTTGTCGCCGAGGATCGAGCCGCCGGTGCGCGCCGACGACGGATCGACGGCGAGGACGGCGACCTTCAGTTTCTGCTCGATCAGGGACATGCCGAGCGCGTCGATGGTGGTGGATTTGCCGACACCGGGCGAGCCGGTGATGCCGACCCGGATCGCCTTGCCGGTCTCCGGCAGCAGCATCTGGACGAGGTTGCGCGCGGCGGCCTGATGATCGCTGCGCCGGCTTTCAACCAGCGTGATCGCACGGGCCAGCGCCGCACGGCTTCCTCCGCGCAGCTCGGCCGCAAGCCGGGACGGATCGATGGCGGTGGAGCGCTCCGGACAATTCATGGGTCCGGTTTACAACGATTGACGAGGGCAGGCGAGGGACGGCCGCCCAACCGGGTTGGTTGGGGTTAGTTGGTCTTCGGATCCTTCGGCTTGTCGCCGGCGAAGATGGCGAGGCCCTCTGCCGTCAGGTAGGGCCGGAGGATGCGCCAGGGCACGAACGCGGTATAGGCGCCCTCGGCGTAGGGGCCGACCGCATAGGGCGAATAATGAAACGTCAGCCCGGAGCTCTTGCCGGGGTCGGTCGACGGTTCGAGCACCACGGCGCCGATCTTGAACAGGCTCGGCTGAATGCTCTTGAACCACTCGTTGTCGTTGGCGTCGTAGGTGCCGCGCTCCTTCTTCTCCAGAGTGAGCGAGGAGATCACCGCGTTCTGGATCTCGACCATCGCCCGGCTGTTGTCGGACAGGTCGGTGAAGAAGGGACGGATGCTGATGCGCTTCTTCGTCTGCTCGTCCCAGATGAGGGTTTCCAGCGTGGTGTTCGGGTGCGCGCCGCCCGTGTAGGTGTAGTCCGTGCGCAGGATGCTGACGTAGCGGCCGGCGATGACCGAGGCCACCGCGTAGTCGCGCTCCAGCGTCCAGCGCTGTCCGCCGCGGAACAGCTCCGGCGAATTCTGCCACTCGCGGTCGGCCTCGCGCCGCTCGCGATCGGCCCAGCGCTTGGCTTCGCCCAGGAGGTTGGCCGCAAGCTCGGGTCGTGCCTTGATGGTTTCATCGGAGGTGACGCTGATCTCGACCGCCTTGGTCTTGGTGGAGATGGTGACCTTCGGCGCGGCGTGGGCGAGTGAGGCCAACGCGAGGCCGAGGATCGCAACACCTGTGACAGTCCAGCGCAACACTAGTTCTACTCCGCCGCCTCGCTCGAGTGACCGAGGCGGATGCTGAGCTTGCGCACGAGTTCTTCGGCAGCGTCGGCGATCACTGTTCCCGGCGGGAAGATCGCTTCCGCGCCGGCCTTGTAGAGTGCGTCATAGTCCTGCGGCGGCACCACGCCGCCGATGATGATCATGATGTCCTCGCGGCCGTGCTTCTTCAGCGCGGCCTTCAGCTCCGGCACCGCCGTGAGGTGCGCGGCGGCAAGCGACGAGACGCCGAGGATGTGCACGTCGTTTTCGACCGCCTGGCGAGCGGCCTCGTCGGCGGTCGCAAACAAGGGGCCGATGTCCACGTCGAAGCCGATGTCGGCGAAGGCCGAGGCGATCACCTTCTGGCCGCGGTCGTGCCCGTCCTGGCCGATCTTGGCGACGAGGATGCGCGGGCGGCGACCTTCGGCGTCCTCGAACGCCTCGATCAAGTGCGCCAGCTTCTCGACCTTGTCCGACATGGTGGACACCTCGCGCTTGTAGACGCCGCTGATCGACTTGATCTCGGCGCGATGCCGTCCGAACACCTTCTCCATGGCGTCGGAGATTTCGCCGACGGTCGCCTTGGCGCGGGCGGCGTCGATCGCCAGCGCCAGCAGGTTGCCGTTGCCGTCGCCGGCGCTGCGGGTCAGGTTGTCGAGCGCCTCCTTCAAGGCCTTCGGATCGCGCTCCTTGCGCAGGCGCGTCAGCTTGTCGATCTGCAGCCGCCGCACGGTCGAGTTGTCGACCTTCAGCACGTCGATCGCGGCTTCGCTCTCCGGCTTGTACTTGTTGACGCCGATCACCAACTGGCGGCCGGCATCGATGCGCGCCTGCGTCTTGGCGGCCGCTTCCTCGATCCGAAGTTTCGGCACGCCGGCCTCGATCGCCTTGGCCATGCCGCCCAGCGCCTCGACCTCCTGGATGTGGCCCCACGCCTTGGCCGCGAGATCCTGGGTCAGTCGCTCGACGAAGAAGGAGCCGCCCCACGGATCGATGATACGGGTGGTGCCGCTCTCCTGCTGCAGGAACAGCTGGGTGTTGCGGGCGATGCGCGCGGAGAAATCGGTCGGCAGCGCCAGCGCCTCGTCGAGCGCATTGGTGTGCAGCGACTGGGTGTGGCCCTGGGTCGCGGCCATCGCCTCGATCGTCGTGCGCATCACGTTGTTGAACACGTCCTGCGCGGTGAGCGACCAGCCGGAGGTCTGGCAGTGCGTGCGCAGCGACAGCGAGCGCGCGTCCTTGGGGTTGAAGCCCTTCATCAGCTTCGCCCAGATCAGCCGCGCGGCGCGCATCTTGGCGACTTCCATGAAGAAGTTCATGCCGATCGCCCAGAAGAACGACAGCCGTGGCGCGAAGCGGTCGATGTCGAGACCTGCGGCCGTGCCGGCGCGCACATACTCAACGACCGTCGGCCAGGGTGTAGGCGAGCTCCAGGTCCTGCGTCGCCCCGGCTTCCTGCATGTGGTAGCCGGAGATCGAGATCGAGTTGAACTTCGGCATCTTCGATGAGGTGTAGCCGAAGATGTCGGAGATGATCCGCATCGAGGGCGTGGGCGGATAGATGTAGGTGTTCCGCACCATGAACTCTTTGAGGATGTCGTTCTGGATCGTGCCGGCGAGCTTTTCCGGCGGCACGCCTTGCTCTTCGGCCGCGACCACATACAGCGCCAGCACCGGCAGCACCGCGCCGTTCATGGTCATCGACACGCTCATCTGGTCGAGCGGGATGCCGGCGAACAGCGTGCGCATGTCGTAGATCGAGTCGATCGCAACGCCCGCCATGCCGACGTCGCCGGCAACGCGCGCGTGATCGCTATCGTAGCCGCGGTGGGTTGCGAGATCGAAGGCGACCGAGAGACCCTTCTGTCCGGCGGCCAGGTTACGACGATAGAACGCGTTGGAGTCTTCCGCCGTGGAGAAGCCCGCATACTGGCGCACGGTCCAAGGCTGATTGACGTACATGGTCGGGTAGGGGCCGCGCAGATACGGCGCGATGCCGGGATACGTGTCGAGGAAGTCGATACCGGCGAGATCGGCCTCCGAGTAGGCCGGCTTCACCGCGATGCCTTCGGGCGTGAGCCAGGGCGCCGCACTCGCATCGAGCGCAGGCACGGCTGCCTCAGTGAAGGGCAATTGCGTGAAATCTGGAACGCAACTCATCGACCCGAAGCCTCTGTCGTCTTTATTTTACGTATCATGATCCGGGTGCTGGTGGCTGACAATCCGCTTTAGCGCCTCGGCACCGGACGTTGCGCCGGTGATTCGGCCCGGAAGATGGCCGATGGAATTCACCCATGGCAGCTGCGACTCCGTTCCCGTCGCGTAGGTTGGAACAACGCGCTCCGGCTGGTCGAAGCTGCCCGGTCGTCAGCTCGATGTGCTCGCCGCCGATCTGGCGATAACTGAGCGGCGTGGCGCACGCTGCGCAGAAGTCGCGCTCGGCGATGGTCGACGAGCGGAACGTGGCCGGCTTGCCGCGGGTCCAGGCGAAATCTTCATGGCGAACGTCGGCGAGCGAAATGAACGGGCCGCCGACCGCCTTCTGGCACATGCGGCAATGGCACAAGCCGATCCGCACCGGCTTCTCGGCGTACACCGCGAAACGGACGGCGCCGCACTGGCAGCCTCCGGTGAAGACGGGCTTTCGTTCGGCGCTCATGTCGTTACGTTCCGATCTTCGCGTACGCGCCGCGCAGCGTGGTCAACGCATCGCCGCCGGCGAAGATGAAGTCGTCGATACCGGCCGCGCGAAACTCGGCCTCCTTCTCGCCGGGCCGACCTGCCAGATATATGGGTGCGGCGCCCGCTTCCTTAAGGGCCTTGGCCGCGTCGACGGCGTTGGTCGCGTAGACCGCGTCCGACGAGCAGAGGCAGACCAAAGACGTTCCGGCCTTCTTGAAGTGATGCACGAGGGTCGGAATTTCCCAAAAGCCGTCGTTGTCGGGCGCCTCGATCCCGCCCGCCTCGAAGAAGCTCTTCGCAAAAGTCGCGCGTGCAGCAAAGCTCGCCGGCGTGCCGAGGTTGGCGAGAAACACTTTTGGGCGGCTGCCGGTCCTGGCCAGGATTTCATCCGACGCATCGCGCAAGGCCTCGAACGCGCTCGGCGAGGCGATGCGGCGTCAGCGGATCGAACTTGAACTTTGCCTCGCCGTACGACGTGAGCGCGACGGGCTGCGCATCCAGCACGCCCGACGACTTTTCCGACAGATTGGCGAATTCGCTGACGCCGGTAATCACGTCCTTGCGCCTCGCCACGTTCTTCTCGCGCGCCTTGCGCACGTCGGACACCTGACGCTGCAGCCAGTTGCTTTCGAGTGCGGCCCAGATGCCGCCGGCCTTCTCGATCTCCCGGAACAGCTCCCAGGCGCGTGTGCAGAGCTGGGTGGTCAACAGCTCGATGCCGCCGGAACCAGCGGCGGGATCCGTGACCTTCGCCAGATTGGACTCTTCGAGCAGGATCAGTTGCGTGTTGCGCGCCACGCGCCGTGCAAACGCATCGGGCAGGCCGAGCGCCAGCGTGTGCGGCAGCACGGTGATGCTGTTCGCGCCACCAAGGCCGGCCGCGAATGTCGCCATCGTCGCGCGCAGCATGTTCACGTCGGTGTCGCGCCGGCTGAGCATCCGCCAGGCGCTATCGGCGGCGACGAACAGCGGTGAAGGCTCGAGGCCGCACGCCTGCTCGATCCGTGCCCACAGCTTTCGCAGGGCCCTGAACTTCGCCATGGTCAGAAACTGGTCGGCGTCGGCGCTCATGCGCGCATAGATCATGTCGCGGGCGGCGTCGAGCGGCATGCCCGAAGCTTCGAGCGCGCGCAGGTAAGCGACCGCGACCGCGAGCACGAAGGCGAGCTCTTGTGCTTCGGAGCCGCCGGCATCGTGAACGACCCGTCCGTCGGCCACGGCGCTGTTTCGATTGAAACCCTGCGCGGCAGCAGCACCTGACGGCGCCAGCCAATGCCGGCGCGATCTCGGCCCATGAATAAGGACTCGAACCCCAGACGGCTGCGGCTCCAATTGGATCGAAGCCGAAACGGACGTCGCAGGCCGACGGTGCGATGCCTTTTTCCTTGAGCAGGGCGAGCACATGAAACGGCGCCTCGCGCGACTGCGGTCCGATCTCGAATTCGAGCGCGATGCCTGCGTCGAGATAGATGCCGTCGAGCGTCTGCCGGATCGCCTCAGGTGACGGATCGAGGCCAAAGCCGGCCGCGCTGTTCGCGCCCGCGAACACCAGCGCCAGACCGGTCGCGCCGTTCTCCAGATCGGCCAGCGCCAGCTTGTTCGCCTCCTTCGGATCCGGATGATCGATCCGCTGCATGATCTGCCAGGACGTAGCGGCCGCGCGGCCGGCAACAAGCTGTGCGCCAGCTGCGCGCGGATAGAGCGGCTCGATGGTCAGCCCATCCGCCGTCTTTCCCGAGAGGCGTTCGCGCGGCGCGCCCTTCAGCACGCCGTCGACGAGCTTCAGCCACATCTCGCGGGTGGCGGGCGGAAACTCGGACGCAAGCGTCAAATTGTCGGTATCGGCAGGCATCAACGCACGAACTCCGGATCGCGATGCATTGTTCTTTGACCGAAAAATGCCATGGCGCAAGGCCTCAGGCCAATCGACCCGATTGCTCTGGTCAGGGAAGCCTTTCGATCCCGTTTACGGCGACCGTCTTGAGCGCTTCGGCGGCGGTCCGGCCGCCGATCAGCCGGTCCGGTGCAATTTCGCACAACGGCACCAGCACGAACGCACGCTCGAACAGACGAGGGTGCGGTAGCATCAGACCGGGAGCGTCGATCGCCAGGTCGTCATAGGCGAGCAGGTCGAGGTCGAGCGTCCGCGGTCCCCAGCGGCGCTCGCTCGCGCGATCGCGGCCAAAGTTCCTTTCGATGTCGTGCAAGGCCAGGAGCAGAGCATGCGGCTCAAGCGCCGTCTCGATCTCGATGCAGGCGTTGACGAAGGCTGGCTGTTGCTCGTCACCCCAAGGCGGGGTCGAATAGTCGGAAGATCGCGCGACCAGCCGGGCCTTGGCCCGATCGCAGATCGCAGGGATCGCGCCGGCAAATGTCGCGCGCACATCGCCGACATTTCCGCCGAGGGCGATCAGCGCGCTAGCCATCTTGTCCTGGTCCGTCACGACCGCGTTCGCGTCAGGACCACGCCGACGTCGCCGAAGATCGCCGCGATCGGTGCGTGCGGCTTGTGCACCGTCACCTTGAGCGCAGCTGACCGTCGGGAAGGCCGACATCACCGCGTCGGCCACTGCGCCCGCGGCGCGCTCCAGCAGATAGTAGTTGTGGCCGGCAAAGGCCTTGGTCGCCGTTGCAACCACGTCCGAATAGGAGATGGTGTCCTTCAGCTTGTCGGTGCGCGACGGCTCGTGCAAGTCGGTCGACAGTTCCAGGTCGATGACGAAGCGTTGCCCGACCTCGGCCTCGTGCTCGAGCACGCCGTGGCGGGCGTGGATGACGATGCCGTGGATGAAGATCATGTCGGTCATCGTCGTCCTTCGATTGCGGCGTTGACCCGCAACGCCTGCACGGTTTCGGCCACGTCATGGGCGCGGATGATGGCGGCGCCGTTTCGCGCGGCCAGGAGATGTGCGGCAAGCGAGCCGCCGAGCCGCTGGTGCGGTTCCGAGGCGATCGACCGCGCTGATGAAGCGCTTGCGCGATGCGCCGACCAGCAGCGGGCAGCCGAACGTCCGCAGTTCGGCGAGCCGCGCCAGCGCCGTCATGCTCTGCTCGGGCGTCTTGCCGAAGCCGATCCCCGGATCGAGCGCGATGCGCTCGCGCGCGATCCCGGCCTTCGCGGCGATCTCGAGCGTGCGCGTGAAAAAGGCGGCGATGTCCTGCATGATGTCGATGGCCGGATCGGCGGCGTTCGCGATTGTGCATCGCCACCAGCGGCACGCCGATAGTCCGCCACGACGCGCGCCATGTCGGCGTCGCGCTGCAGGCCCCAGACGTCGTTGACGATCGAAGCGCCCGCATCCAGCGCGAAGCGGGCGACGGCCGATTTCATGGTGTCGATCGAGACCGGCGTTCCGAGCGCAACAATATCTTTCAGCACCGGCCGCAGCCGGCTGATCTCGTCCTCCGCCGACACCGGCTGCTGGCCGCCATAAGGCCGGGTGGACTCGGCGCCGACGTCGATGATGTCGGCGCCGTCGGCGATCATCCGCTCGGCCTGGGCGAGCGCGTCGTTCGGCTTCAGGAATTGCCCGCCGTCGGAAAAGGAATCCGGCGTGACGTTCAGAACACCCATCACCGCCGGATAAGCACGCGTCAGCGGTGGCCATCCGGGCGTCTGTGCAGCGCTCCGGACCGCTCGAACGGGTTGGACTTGCGACGCCTTGGCCATGGATGCGCTTTGCGCGGTCCATTGCCGTAAGTCAAGGAGCCGCGCATCAGGCAGCGGAGGGGAAACTGCCCAACGCGAGCCGCGTTCGGGCGATCGGATCAATACGTGATCTTGCGGGGCAGCCTCTTGGCTCGCTCGATCAGGGCGCGCACCGACTTTTCGGACGGCTGCACGCGCATGAGCCTGTGCTTGGCGTTGGCCTCCACCATCGCTTCCGCCAGCTTCCTCGGGTTGCGGTGGCTGAGTTCGCCGACGGTCGTCACACCGGCGCGCCGCAACAGCTTCGCCTTCTCGCTGCCCATGCCCTTGATGCGCATGCAGTCGGCATTGTTGGCCCAGTCGAGCCATTGCTGTTCGGAAATGCCGGTCGAGGCGGCGAGTTCCTTGCGGCCTTTGACCGTGCTCGCGGCTTCAAGCAGCTTCTCGGTCGTGCGAATGCGTTTTGATTTCAGCTTGCCCTCGAGAACCGGGGTCATTCCATCAATATGTTTCAACGGGTAGTTCATGGCACTCGTAAAACAGTCGTTCAGGTCATCGAATGGAAGTTGAAGACCCGGACGGCCGTCAATCCATGAGCATCGGGGAAATTGCAGCACTGGCCGCCTTACGGCAGCCTTTCGTGCATCAGCCCGCCCACTCACGTCTTCCCGTTCGTATCGGTCTCGTGAAGCATGTTTCTTGTTGGATTTCACTTTAGGTCTCGCCAATTGTGAAACACAAGCATCAACGGCACCGGGGACGGTTTTTGGCCCTTCATCACCGCCAAGTGTTGCAACAATGCAAGAGTCGTGGCGAAATCCCGTGCCGATAGTCCACGAAGGTGCAAGATTGACGATATCTCGCAGTCATCACGCGAACGCGCACGGCCATCGAACGTCTCGCATTCGCAAAAGAATCCGATAGATACATGAGACAATTGCGCGAGTGTTCTCGCGTTCGAATGCAGAAGGCACGGCTATGGCGAACAGTGACACCAAAGAAGCGATCTTCGTCGGCAGGGAAGCCGAGGCGTCCGGCTGGCTGACGCTGGCGCTGGCCAACCGGCACGGTCTTGTCACCGGTGCGACGGGAACGGGAAAGACGGTTTCGCTGCAGGTTCTGGCCGAAGGCTTTGCCCGCGCGGGTGTTCCGGTGTTCGCTGCCGACATCAAGGGAGACCTTTCCGGCATCTCGGCGCTGGGCGAAGCGAAAGATTTCATCCTCAAGCGCGCCAAGGACATGGATCTGGCGTTTCAGCCGGACGAGTTCTCGACGGTGTTCTGGGATGTCTTCGGCGAGAGCGGCCATCCGGTGCGCGCCACCGTCTCGGAAATGGGACCGCTGCTGCTGTCGCGGATGATGGATCTCAATGAGGTCCAGGAAGGCGTGCATGAACATCGCGTTCCGTGTGGCCGACGAGCAGGGACTGCTGCTGCTCGACATGAAGGACCTGCGGGCGATCCTCGCCAATGTCGCAGAGAACGCCAAGGCGCTGACCACTCAGTACGGTAACGTATCAAAGCAGACGGTCGGAACGATCCAGCGCCAGCTTCTCGTGCTGGAGAACCAGGGCGGCAACAACTTCTTCGGCGAGCCGGCGCTGATGTTGCAGGATCTGATGCGCACCGACAAGGATGGCCGGGGCTTCGTCAATATTCTGGTCGCCGACCGGCTGATGCAGAACCCGAAGCTCTACGCAACCTTCCTGTTGTGGATGCTGTCGGAGCTGTTCGAGCAACTGCCCGAGGTCGGCGACCTGCCGAAGCCGAAGCTGGTGTTCTTCTTCGACGAGGCGCACCTGTTGTTCGACGACGCGCCGGACGCGCTGATGGACAAGATCGAGCAGGTGGTGCGGCTGATCCGCTCCAAGGGCGTCGGCGTCTACTTCGTCACACAGAACCCGATCGACGTGCCGGAGAAAGTGCTGGCCCAGCTCGGCAACCGCGTGCAGCACGCGCTGCGCGCCTTCACGCCGCGCGACCAGAAGTCGGTCGCCGCCGCCGCGCAGACGTTCCGGCCCAATCCGAAGCTCGATACGCAGAAGGTCATCACCGAGCTCGGCAAGGGCGAGGCGCTCGTCTCGTTCCTGGAAGGCAACGGTACGCCGTCGATCGTCGAGCGCATCTTCGTTCGTCCGCCGTCGGCGCGGATCGGTCCGATCACGCCCGAAGAGCGCAAGGCGCTGATGAGCAAGAGCCCGGTCAAGGGCAAGTACGACACGCCGGTCGACTCGGAGTCGGCGTTCGAGATGCTGCAGAAGCGCGTGAAGGAGACCGCTGCCGAGGGCGACGGAGGCAGCGCCGGCCGGTCAGGCCGGCGCAGAGCAACCGCCCAGCGGCGTGCTCGGACACCTCGGCGCCATCGTCGGCATCATCTTCGGCACCAGCCGCAAGCGCGGCACGCGGCTGACCACCGGGCAGGTCATCGCCCGCGACCTGACGCGATCGATGACCAACCGCGTCGCCGGCCAGATCGCCGGCCAGCTCGGCAAGTCGGTCGCGGGCCAGGTTGGCGGCACCGTCACCAAGGCCATCATCCGCGGCGCGCTGGGCGGAATGCTGCGGCGCTAATCCATGCGCGATCGGAGCAGGCGGCAACTCCATGCATTCGATCGACGACGGACAACTCGCCGGGCAGCTGCTGCGCTACTTGGGTGAACGGTTCGGCCGGCCGGATCTGGCATACGCCGTCGAACCTTCGCGCATCAAGGGCGGCTTCGATGCGGCGATCTTTGGCTTCACGCTCGATCGCGCGCCGAAGGAACTCGCCGGTCCTCTGATCCTGCGGCTCGGGCAGGCGAGCGCCGATCCGCGCGCGCCTGGTGCTCGAAGCCGCGGTTCAGAACGCGCTTGCGGCGATGGCGTTTCCGGCGCCGCGGGTTGCCGTGATCGAGACCGGCACAGCCGCGCTGGGCGGTCCGTTCATGGTCATGGAGCGGCTGGCGGGACGGCCGCTTGCGGACGAGGTCAGCGAGCTGAACGACAGCCCTTCGCTCGCAGCCAAGCTGCGCGGCATCGTCGGCTTGCCGGCGCTGTTCAGGCAGATCAGCGCGAAGTGGGTCGACACCCAGCTTCGCCTGCACGATCTGCCGGTCGAGCCGCTGCTGAAAGCGGTCGCCGACGCCGGTCTGGACCAGCGCGTGGTGACATTCGAGGGACAACGCGCGCGGCTGGCGGAATCGATCGAGAGCGCGGGGCTTTCCGCGCTGACGCCGGTCGTGTCCTGGCTTGACGCGAACCATCCAGGTCGCGCCCGGCGCCCCGCCATTTGTCATGGCGACTTTCATCCGCTGAACATCATGGCGGAGCAGGGCCGGGTGACCGGCGTGATCGACTGGGCCAATGTGGTTGTCGCGGAGCCTGAAATGGATGTCGGTTCCGCGCTTGCCAACGTCAGCACGGTTCCGTTCAACGTGCCGCTTGCGGTGCGCCCGCTGCTGCGCATGGTCATTCGATCGGCACTTGGCACTTATCTCAGCGCCTATCGCCAAAAGCGCCCGCTCGATGACGGCGCGCTTCGCTACTATCAGGTGTTTCGCGCGCTTGCGCAGCTGCGGTCGGGAGCGATCACCGTGCGCGCCGGCCGGACCGGCGGTGGCGCGTTCGGATCGGAAGCCGGCATCCGCAGCCTGATCGCCTTCATCGACCGGCAGGCCGGCCTAAAGGTCAAGCTCTGACTGCACAATTCCGTCACTGTGCGAGCCGGGCAAAGCTGGGTAAAAAGAGAAGATAGTTGATGGTCTTTCGGAGAAAGCAATGCCCAACGCCTCGGACGTGAACAAGGTTCTCGCGCACATCGATGCCGACATCGACAACAGCCTTGAACGCCTGTTTGCCCTCTTGCGGATCAAGTCGATCTCGACCGATCCGGCCTTCGCCAGCGATTGCAAAGCGGCCGCCGAGCATCTGGCGAAGGATTTCGCCTCGCTCGGCTTCGCGGCCGACGTGCGCCCGACGGGCGGCCATCCTGCAGTGGTCGGCAAGTCCAACGGCTCGGGGCCACGGGTGATGTTCTATGGCCACTATGACGTGCAGCCGGTCGATCCCTTGAACCTTTGGGAGTATCCGCCGTTCGAGCCGGCGGTGCGAACCTTGCCCGATGGCCGCAAGGCCATCGTCGCGCGCGGCGCGGAGGACGACAAAGGCCAGCTGATGACCTTCGTCGAAGCATGCCGTGCATGGAAGACCGTGACAGGGACGCTTCCCGGTGCCGATCACGATCCTGATCGAAGGCGAGGAAGAAATCGGCTCGAAGCATCTTGGCGCGTTCCTGAAGGACAACAAGAGCGATCTTGCGGCCGAGTTCGCGCTGGTCTGCGATACCGGCATGTGGGACCAGAACACGCCGGCGATCACCATCTCGCTGCGCGGCCTCGTCTATGAGGAGGTGAAGATCAAGGCTGCCAACCGCGACCTGCATTCAGGACTGTTTGGCGGCGGCGCGCAAAACCCGATCCGCGTGCTGACGCGCATTCTGGGCGGACTGCATGACGAGAACGGTCGCATTACCGTCCCCGGCTTCTACGACGGCGTGAAGGACATGCCGGCTGAAATCCTGGAGGTATGGAAGAAGCTGGACTTGTCCGCCGAGAAATTCCTGAAGCCGATCGGACTGTCGATCCCGGCCGGCGAGCAGGGCCGGTTGCTGATCGAGCAGGTGACCTCGCGTCCGACCTGCGACGTCAACGGCATCTACGGCGGCTACACCGGCGAGGGCGCGAAGACGGTGATCCCGGCGGAAGCGACCGCCAAGATCTCGTTCCGCCTGGTCGAAGGGCAGGACCCGGTGAAAATCCGCGATGCCTTCCGCGCTTACGTCAAGGCGCGGCTGCCTGCGGACTGTTCGGTGGAATTCGCCGAGCACAGCAACGCGCCGGCGATTGCGCTGGACTGGACGATGAAGCCGCTTGGCGCCGCCAAGCGCGCATTGACCGAGGAGTGGGGCAAGGAGGCTTTGTTGATTGGCAGCGGCGGGTCGGTTCCGGTCGTGGCGGACTTCAAGAACACGCTTGGGCTCGACACGGTGATGGTCGGCTTCGGACTCGAGGACGACCGCATTCACTCGCCGAACGAGAAGTACGACCTGAAGAGCTTCCACAAGGGCATCCGCTCCTGGGCGCGCATCCTTGCGGCGTTTGCCGAGGCGCGCACCTGAAGCGGGGAGCCAGGCCGAGTCGGTCAGGCCGCAGGCAGAAGCATGCTGCGGCCGGCTGCCGGCGAATAGTCCAGCGGGACGAGGGTGCGATCCTCGATGCCGCCGACCAGCGCGCCGTGTTTCGCCGACGTGATGCGCTTGATCTCGGCCCATTCGGCGTCGGCCATGAAGGCCGACCACGCGGCGGTCTTGGCTGCCTCGTCCGGCCATTCCAGCAGATAGATGAACTGGGTCTTTTCGCCTGAGCGCGCTTCCCACATTGCCGCGATCTGAAAGCCGTACGTCTTCATGATGCGGGCGGCGTGATCGCGAAAGCGGGCATGAAACGCCGCTCTTGTTTGTCTCGAAAATCTCATAGATTCGAAGCTGATGGATCATGATCTTCATCTTTTTTGAAGGCATGCGCGTTTGCCGCGTGACGTGCATCTGGGCATGCAGCCGCGGCCGCGCAAGCGGGGCCTCGGCAACGATTTGCAGATGAAAGCCCTTACTGCGGCGGCGGGATCGTCAGCAGGCTGGAGATGCTCGAGCCGCGGATGTCGTAGACGCGCGCGAAGACGACCTCGTCGCGCTTGATCTCGACCAGCACCGGCGCGTTGAGGCCCTTGCAGTAGAATTCGCCAAGCGTCATCGCGAAGTCGGCGGTCTGGCTGTCCCAGCCGATGCTGAATTCGGGGCCGAGCGCCACCCGTGCCGCTTGCTGCGGGCCGCAGACCGCGACCTTCCACCTGCGGTTCGCCGGCGGCACTTCCTGGCGTTCCTCGAGCTGCTCGCGCAGCTCCTCGGACGCCTGCTTCAGGGCGAGACCCCAATAGTCGAGCATGTAGAGCGCGTCGGCGGCGCGCACGGTTCCGGCCACGTGATTGAAGTATGTGTACTGGTAGGGATGCAGCCGGACCATCTCCGCCAGCGGCAGCAGCAGCGCGGCCACGAACACGCCGGCGACACCGACCATCGCCATCACGCCCTGGCGTTTGACGCGGTCGATGATCCAGGCGAAGCCGAAGCCGGCCATCACCGCCATCGGCGGAATGACGAACAGGAAGTGGCGGATGCCGTTGTAGAGCGCCGGACGCTTCACCATCGCCACCATCAGCGGCAGCGTCGCGGCCAGCGCCAGCATGGTCAGGATCATCTTGCGCTTCGCCGGTACGTCGCGGCGGAAGAGGGAGGCGATGGTGACGCCGAGGCCGACCACGAGCGTCACCATCATCGCTTCCGGCAACTTGAGTGCGAACAGCGTCGGCAGATACGACCACGGCATGTCCGGCACCGAGATCATCGCGCCGTTGAACAGCTCCTTCCACGGCTTCTCGAAGAAGGCCGAGAAGTACGTCATCGCCTGCAGCGGATTGTCGAACTTGACGATCGACCACGGCCAGATCAGGCCCATCACCAGATAGCCGAACAGCAGTCCGGGGATCAGCACGTAGACGACGTGGGCAAAACGATGCGCCGCTTCGCGCGGCCCCTGCGTGCGCAGCTCTTCCAGCAGCAGCGGGATGAAGCCGACCGCGGTATAGATCAGCGCGAAGCCGCCGAGGATGCGGCAGCCGATGGCAAGGCCGACACCGAGACCGACGATCAGCACCGTGCGCGGCGAGGGCTGCGGATACTCCTCGACAAGACGAACCAGGCCCAGCATCAGGACGACCATCGCGATCGCGAACGGGATGTCCTTCGGGTTCATGAAGATGTGCCCGTAGAAGGCCGGGCAGACCGTGACGAGCGCCAGCGCAGCCAGGCCCGCGATCGGACCGCCGACGCGGCGGCCGAGCCGCCAGGTCAGCGCGATGCCGAGGACGCCGACGAATGCGCCGACCAGGCGCCGCGTCTCGAACAGCTCGAGCGGCAGGATCTTATGCAGCAGCGCAGCGGCCATATCGAAGCCGCCGCCGTACATGTAGAGATTGACGAAGGACAGGGCGCTCGTGTCGGTGAAGCCCGACTTGTAGAGCTGCAGCAGCAGTTCGGCATATTCTGCGTGGGTATAGTCGTCCCAGCCGAGGCCGTAACGCTTGAACGTCAGTGATGCGACGATGGCGACAGCGGCCAGCAGCAGGATGGCTATGTCGTCGCACGTTTGCGCTAGCGATCGCCGCGCAGGCGTATCGACCACCGAAGTGATACTGGACATCTGTTGCTGGACCGACCGTTCCTCAGAAAAACCTGCAAAGCTCACTGCGCGGGTTTTCTTCCCCGGCACGGACTATATCGGGATCACGTTTAGGTGTACCAGCCACTTATAAATTTATTTTCTGAATGCAATGCAATAACTGCCCGCACGGTAAAGATTATTTGGGATGCAGGGCGGTCCAAGATGACTGTCCGTTCATCTGGGCGTTAACCTGTTCATCTGCGTGGCGGGGCGTTCCAGGCGCAGGAACAGGTGCCGGACCTTAATCCTATCGACCGATACCCTGCTGCGCGATTGTGCACCGCTCGTCGTTTATGCGGGCAGCATGTCGATGCGCGACAGCCAGCTCGCCATCGCGCTCTTGGCGCCGGTTGCATCGACGACGTCATGCAGCTTCCGAGGCGGCCGTGCCCGATTGCGAAATTAAGCCTATCCGCTAACCAAAAACTCCACCGCGTCAGTTGCTTGGACATTTACGGTTTTGCAGAGTGAACCATATGACGGTATTGTGGCTGAGGGTTGGGTTTTGTTCGGGCTGAACGGGACCGAGGAATGACGCTGCCGCCTGTGCCGCGGCGTGGGGTTTTGAGATGATCGTGCTGCTCGCCGCAGGCGTCGGCGTATGCGTGCTGGGATTGCTCGCCATTGGCTTTGGCATTCCCATCAGCGACACCAGTTTCGGCAACGCGCTGCTGATCGCCGGCGTGGTGATCCTGTGCACGGGCATGGTCCTGCTCGGCATGTGGCTCGTCGCGCGCGAACTGTCCAACGTCGCGAAACTGGTGCTGGCGCAGCTCGGGGCGGCTCCGCGGCCTGTCGCCGCGTCACGGCCGGCTGCGCCGGCCAATCCGTTTGCCGCAGCTGTCGGCGACCCGTCGCCGAAGACGGCGCCGATCGTGCCGGCGCGTCGGCTTCGCCGCTGCCATGGGCCGACGAAATTGCCTCGCGCAGCAGGCCGCGCCCGTCCGCGCCGGAGATTCCGCCGATCGAGCCTGTCGAGGCGCCGCCGCCGCCCGCGCCCGACCGGCCTGCGCGCCGCAATCTGTTGTTTGCGACCAAGCGGCGCGACAAGGCCGAGCTCGAGCCGCCGACCGCGGCGCCGCTGCCGACCCCCGCGCTCGAGGCCGAACCGAAGGTCTCGTTCGAGAACGCGTGGCCAAACCCGTCGCGGACGAACGGCGCGTCGGATCGCGTCGAACCCTCGATCGCGCCCGCGGACGCCACGAACCATGAGGCCGAGGCGGCCCGTTCCGCGGCCTCGCACGATGAGACGCCACTGCCGGCGGAGGCTGCCAGGCAGGGCGCCGGCGATCTTCCGCCGGGTGTCACGGTCGTCCGGTCGGGGACCGTCGACGACATGGCCTACACCTACTACTCGGACGGCTCGATCGAGGCGCAGCTGGCTGGCGAAAGCCCGATCCGTTTCGCCTCGCTCGACGCGTTGCGGACCTACGTCGAGCAGCGCAAGTAATCGCTGCCGCTAGTCTTCAACTCTCTCTCATTGATCTTGCGTCTACCGCTTGATTTCGGTGGTTGACTTGCATTGTCTTTGGCCGCAACCGGTTACGTAGTATATCCGTGCGGCACAACGCAGAGGCTTCCGGCATGACCAGCCGCCCGCCAAGGCCTTCATCGATCTGACGGCTGAAATCGTCTCGGCCTATGTCGGCAACAACACGACGCCTGCGTCCGAGCTGCCGGCACTGATCGGCCAGGTGCATGCGGCGCTGGTGCGGGTGTCCGAGGGCCAGGCGCCGGCCACGACCGCGCCGGCAAAGCCCGCGGTGCCGGTGAAGAAGTCGCTGACGGCCGAATACATCGTCTGCCTCGAGGACGGAAAGAAATTCAAGTCGCTGAAGCGGCATCTGCGGACGCAGTACAACATGACGCCGGAACAATACCGCGACAAATGGAGCTTGCCGGCGGACTATCCGATGGTCGCGCCGAACTACGCGGTGACGCGCTCGCAGCTTGCCAAGAAGATGGGCCTGGGACAGCAGCGCAGCGGCAAGCGCTAGCGCATGAGCCCGAAAAGCGTGAAGCGGTTTGCGCTAGGCCATCGCCAGCGCTTCGCGCGCATCGCTGCGGACGCGCTCGACCATCGAGCGCAGGCCGTTTGAACGCTGCGGCGAAAGGTGCTCGCGAAAGCCGAGCTCATCGAAGGTGGCGATCGCGTCAGTCTCGAGGATCCGCCTGGCGGTCTGTCCCGAAAAGAGCGACAGCAGGATCGCGATCAGTCCGCGCACGATGTGGGCGTCGCTGTCGCCGATGAAGGACAGCACCGGCTCGCCCTGCTCGTTTCGCTTCATGTGCTTTGCGAGCCAAACCTGGCTGGCGCAACCCTGCACCTTGTTCTGCGGCGAATGATCCTGCTCCGGCAGCGGCGTGAGTGTGCGCCCGAGCTCGATCACATAGCGATAGCGGTCGTCCCACTCCTCGAGGAGCGCGAAATTGTCCTTGATCTCGTCGATGGTCGCCATGTCGTCCAAAGTATTCAAATACGCCCGGGGCCGCCGCCAGTGTTCCGGCAGCATGTCATCCCAGCCATATATGAGAACGCGCCGCCGAAAGCGAGCCGGCGGCGGTCGTTTTGGACGGGTTTCGGCCGGGTTTTCGGCCTCTGATCCTGCGCTAGCTTCCGCGCGTCGGTCGCCGGAGCGTCGGTGATCGGGCCGCGCCAGTCCGCCTTCAGGTCCTCGGACGTCAGCGTGTCGGCCGGCGCGAGATGTGCGGCCGCTTCATCGGTGCGACCGATCGAGCCGGTGTGGTCCGGCTTCTTGTCGGTGATCATCTGATAGACCTTGCGGGCGCCAGCCTGTGCGCGATGACCGATCACGGTCGCGGCCTGGCTGCCGATCTCGCACGCCGCCGGCTGGCGAACGCAAAACTGACTGACGTCCGACATCGCAGCGCCCGCAGCCGTCACCGCTTCGCGTGGCGCCGATCTGCGGCAGCTTCTCCGACTCAGGCGTCTTTTCAGTCGGCAGCAGCACGAGCACGAGCCCGAGCCAAAACGCCATGCGCACAAGAAAGAACATCGTGTTCTCCCGTCCAGTTCGACACATCCCCGTTGCGATTTGCCTCGCAATCTGACGCCAGCATTAGCAGCGGCCCGTGAAGTCGAAGTTTTCGCGGCCCGCGCAAATTGCATAAAATGCGAATGATTGTGTTTGCCGTAAATTTTCGATTGATGGGCTTGTCGTTCAGATTCCGGCGCTTTCGGGCCGCATCCCCGCCGGTGTCCAGAATTTCGAAACCATAATCGGCCGGGCGATGGCAACACTGCGTTCACCATGAGCGCAGAATGGAACGCCGAAACACGCGGTATTGCTTCAAGTTGAAGCCATTGACCGCCTTGAGCCGCTTCGCTTTAGTTTTCGCTTAAGTTCACTCTGCGACGATCCGCCCAAGAGAAAAAAGGGGGCGTGCCGGCCGATCCAGCATGGATCGAAAAAGTCCGGACGCAAGGATCGATTGACAATCTACGTTGCCATACGCCGTTTTCTCGATGCGCTGCTGCATCCATCCGCGCGCTACGACGCGATGGACGGCGCGCGTCAGCGCGTGTTCATCGGCACCCGCTTGCTCGGCAGCTTCGTGCTGCTGGCGAGCTTTCCGATCTATGTCGCCGTGCGCGGCGCGCCGGGCTTGCTCGAAGTCGCCTGCTTCGCCTGGCTGATCGCGCCGATCGCGATCGCCTATTACCTGTCGCGAACCGGCCGCTATGAGCGGGCCCATGCGCTGTCGTCGCTGTCGCTTGCCGGGCTCGTCACCACGGTTGCCATCAGCACCGGCGGCATCTCGTCGTTCGCGACGGTCTGGCTGGTCGCGATCCCGATCGAATCGGCGCTGTCGACATCGCGCAAGGTGGTGAGCTTCTCGGCTACCGTCTCGCTCGCCTGCGCTGCGCTGCTGATCGGCCTCGACACCACCGGCTGGTTGCCGCCGTCGCAAATTCCGGAAGCGCTCGGCCCGGCGTTCGCGTCGCTCGGCCATTGCGACGGTCGTGCTGTACTGCGCCGCGCTTGCCTTCGCGGCCGAAATGCTCGGCAGCACGAGCCGCAGCCTGCTCGACGCCGAAGAGAGCCGCTATCGTCTTCTCGCCCGCAACATGGGCGACGTGATCACCCGCCATCGGCGCAACGGCGCCGTCGAGTTCATCTCGCCGGCTGCACCTGCGCTGTTCGGTGCGCCGGTCAGCCAACTGATGGCGCACGGCCTGTTCGACCGCGTGCATGTGGCGGACCGTCCGGCTTATCTGACTGCGCTCGCGGACGTCGCGCGTGGCGCAGCCGAACGCGACGTCGAGTTCCGGGTCAAGCGCGGCGATGGCGATGCGCGACATCCGCAAAGCAACACGGGCTTCATCTGGATTGAAATGCGCTGCCGGCCGCTCGAGCAGGCGGGGCAGGCGGTCGTCACTGACGGCGAGGTGGTCGCGGTCATGCGCGACGTCACCGAGCGCAAGGCGCAGGAGCAGGCGCTCAGCGATGCGCGCAGCGAAGCCGACCGGGCGCACGCCGCCAAGAGCCAGTTCCTTGCAACCATGAGCCACGAGCTTCGCACGCCGCTGAACGCCATCATCGGCTTCTCGGAAATGATCGTGCAGGAGACGGAGCTCAACCTCGATGCGGCGCGCCGGAAGGAATACGCGAAGCTGATCAACGATTCCGGCCAGCACCTGCTGTCGGTCGTCAACGGCATTCTCGACATGTCGAAGATGGAAAGCGGTGGCTTTGAAATCTCCGCGGAGCCGTTCGTTCCGCGCGACGCCATCATGAACTGCAGCAACCTGATGGCGCTCAAGGCGCGCGAGAACGGCATCGATCTCGTCGTCAGCGTGCCGGACGATCTGCCGGGCATGGTCGGCGACGAGCGGGCGTTCAAGCAGATCCTGCTCAATCTCCTGTCGAACTCGATCAAGTTCACCGAGCGGGGCGGTTCCGTCACCGTGTCGGCCGCGGTCGAAGGCGTCAATCTTGCGCTGAAGGTCAGCGATACCGGTGTCGGTATCAGCGCGGACGACCTGAAGCGGGTCGGCGATCCGTTCTTCCAGGCGGAGAAGACCTATCGCCGCCGCCACGAAGGTACCGGTCTCGGTCTGTCGATCGTCAAGTCGCTCGTCGCGCTGCATCGGGGCGAGATGAACGTGCAGAGCACGCTCGACGTCGGAACCACCATTTCGGTACTGCTGCCGTTCGATCTGGAACGCAGCGGAACCAGGCCGTCACAGGTCGTCGCCACGCTTGCGCCAAGGCAGAAGGACAAGCTCGAACAGAAGGTAAAGCGAAGTGCCTAGATCCATCGCCATGAACGATCAGCCTGCGCGCCGCCGGAAGGGCGCGACCGCCGCCGCGAAGGAACGCGGCCTGCTCATGCAGATCATGTTCCACTCGCCGAAAGACACGCTGGCCGGCGCGCTCGCGCTGACGGCCGTGCTGGCGATCATCGTCAATGCGGTGTTCCTGCAGGCCGGCCGTCATCCGTCGCCGCTGTTCGGGACGCTGCTGCCGCTCGAGAAGCCGCCCGCCGTTCAGAAGGTCGCAGCGCTGCCGTCGGTGCAACCGCCGCAAATGGGGGCGCCGGTGCAATCAACCGCGAGCCCGATGCCGCGCCCGCGTCCGGTCGAAGCCGAAGTCCGCCCCGGCGATCCGCTGGGCAACCTGGTGCGTGCGACCAGCGTTCCGGCCGCGACTGTGCGGCAGTGCGCCGCGCCCGCCGGCGGTGATCCCGGCTGCTGCCGCTCCGGCAACAAAGGGCGAGGCGGCGGCAAGCACCAACCTGTCGTCGCAGCGTGTCGCCGCCGTGCAGCGCGCCCTGACCGATTATGGCTACGGCCAGCTCAAGGCGACCGGGACCGTCGGCGCCGATACGCAGGCGGCGATCCAGAAGTTCGAGCGCGAGCGCAAGCTGCCGCTCACCGGGCAGGTGTCCGAACGGCTGGTGCGCGAACTGGGCCTGGCGACCGGGCGCAGCTTCGAGTAGCTCGCGAGCGCGGCTTCGAGTAGTTTCCGCCGCCATGCGGATCAAATCCAACATCTGGGTGGCGGCCTATCTCCGCCGCTGTCAGACCGAGAATATCTTTGGCGTCGTCAGGCGCAGGGGCGCCGAAGAGGCCGGCGCCATCTTCATCAAGCTTGCGCTGCTCGACGGCAACGCGCTGCTGTTCACGCCGGCGCCGCAGACCGCCTATGACGAGAGCAGGCCGGCCGACCGCGCCTTCTCGCAGTCGACGCCTCAGCCCGTTGCCGAGCAGGCCGTCGAGGAACGGCTCACCAAGGAAATCCGCTTCGATTCCGACATCTGGATCGTCGAGATCGAGGACCGCGCCGGACGGCACTTTCTCGATCTCGCGAAGAACTAGCCTCCGCTGAGGCCATGCGGCCGGGCAGGGGCTTCGCCGCGCTGCTCGCGGGCTGCGGCGCGGCCGCAGCGGGGCGGGCGCGCCGACGTTCGTCGTCATAGAGCGCCGGACGGTACTTTGCCTTCGTTTGCGCAATGATCGCACCGCGCCACACCGACAGCATGATCAGCGCGGCCTGTTCGCTCAGCGTGTCGTAAAGCCGTGCGAGGCGAAAGACGCGGATGACCGAGGAGCCCCATTCGGGCTTCAGGAACAGCAGCACGCGCTGAAAGATATCCGCAGGGCATCGCCAGCGTCTTGGCGGCGCAGGCGAGCGCTTCGCCGCTTGCGTCGGCGACGATGCGTTCGCCGACCGATGCCGGCAACAGCAGCGCATCCGAAAGCTCGGCGGCGAAGGCGGACTGATCGCCGGCGAACGCCGTGCGTTCGAGCACGGCCACGGCGCGACCGGCGCGAAGGGGTTCGATCCGCGCCGCCGGGCGCAGCGGCGAGGTTTCGAGATTGCGCAGGATCTGGATGCGCTCGGCGGATGCGGCGCCCATGAACATCTCGTCGATCGACGCGGCATCGTCCGGCTGCATCGACAGCTTCGTCCCGCGGCGATCCGCTGCCGGCGTCTCGCTTTGCTGCGGCTCGGCCTGCGGCGTGGTTCGGCATTCATCACCGCCTGCGGCAGCGCGACCGGCTTGGCGAGGCCGAGCAGCTCGCGAATCTCGTGTGGCGTATCCGGATAGACAGCCAGACGCGCGCGGACCACGGAGCGCGTCGCATCGTCCACCTGGACGATCAGCCGCGAGGCGAGCTCGACATAGTGCTGCTGCTCTTCCGCCGAGTGACCCGGCGCCTGGACGTAGAGGTCCGTCAGCACGCGCAGCAATGTCGGCCTGATATCCACGCCCTCGCGCTTGGCGAGGTGCATTAGCCCGTCGAAACTCGGGAACAGAGGCGGCTGTGACATGACGATCTGACGCAACTGGAAAACAACAGCTCGACCTTATCCAGCTCCGCTTAAGAGCGCGTTAACCTTGCCGCGCTCTTAATGCGATCGATGCTCCTGCGGGCAAGAATTGGGGCGAGGAGAGAGCAATGGGTATGGTCGTGGAGTTTCCTGCTGACGCCACCCAGCGGCGGCCGGCTGCAACAGATATCGCGCGGCAAGAGGGAATGGGGACGGTGCTGATCCTGCCGGTGATCCGGATCGAGCGCCATGACGGCGATCTCTTCGGTGGTGGCGGGTCGGATCAGGGATCGCCGTCGGGACGCCGCCGCAAGCGCCGCGTGCGTCCTTAAGAAAACCGATCGGCCAGGCCGGATGCCACGCAGCCCGCAAGCTGATCGCGTTCGCCATCGGCGACGAGCGTTCTTGATCGTCCCGCTTGCGTTGCTCGGCGCAGCGCTCGGCGGATGCGCGGGCGGCGATCTCGGCCGCACGCGCGCCATTTCCCTGAACGACGACATGCATCGCTGGATCGGCGCGGAAGCGGTCAACAGCGTCGGCAAGCATGCGTCGCAATTTCAGCTGACCGACAACGAGAGGCTGCTGCGCGACCTCGCATATCCCTTCATCGAGCCGCCGCATTCGCGCCCGGCCTGGAAGACGGTGTTCGGCGACTATCAGAGGATGCCGGCGCCGTGGCGTCAGGAGATCGTGTTTGATCGCACCGCCTATGGCCGGCGGCTGATCGACGAGCCGCACCGCTCGCACGCGTCGCGCTACTCGCAGCTGATGGAAGATGTCCGCGACGATCTCACGCGGTTCGATCCGTTCTTCGCCGCCGCCGCGGTGGTTGCCGATCTCGACGGCAAGCGCGGCGCGAGCCTGTCGCTTGTCTCCGGCCTGGCGCCGCCGGAGCGCGCCGATGCGGTCGCGCGCATGAAGGAGAACAGGCTGATCGTCGAATGGGTGCAGACCTGCCTGCAGCAGCGCGTCGCCGCCTACCGCTGGGCGCTGGAACGGCTGGTCATCCACGCGCCGGATGACATCGCGGCCGACGCCGATCGTCTGATTGCCCAGCTGGCCGCTCGCAGCGCGCCGGCCGTGGCCTCGCCGATCGAAGGCGGCGCCGTCGTCAGCAAGGGTTGAAGTGGCGACTTAGAGCATGATCCGGAAAAGTGGAACCGGTTTTCCGAAAAGATCATGCTCAAACAAGGAGCTAAAGCGTGATGGCGATTCAACGAAGCGACATCGCGCTTTAGCGCGCCGCCGGATCGTTCTGCTGCCGGCACGTTGCCGCCATCAGCGAGGCGCGTGCCTGCGGCATCAGGTCAGGTTCTGCCGCCAAGGCCTTGATCACGATGAGCCCGGTCGGTGTCGGCGACTCGATGATGAGGCGGTCGGCGGCCGTGACTTCCTCGTCTTCCGGCAATTCGGCGCGCTGCTCCGGCGTCATCAGATCGAGCTCGATGATCCTGCGGCCGGCGGAGCGGTCGTTGATCGCGTAGTAGGCGACCTCGTTGCGCGTGTAGAACGACACGGAGGTGTAGGCTTGGCTGACCGGCACCGAGAACTTGATCGGTCCGAGCGAAAGGTCGTAGCGGCACACGGCCGTCGCGAACGCCGGGTCCTGGAACGGCAGCACGGCGTTGCGCGGCTCCGCCAGCGGCAGCTGCGCCACGGCATTGACGTTGGTGACCGGCGCCAGGCGCGAATAGGCATCCTTGGTCGCGACCCGCGGCAGCGCGAGCACGCTGACCAGATGGACGATCGCCGCCCAGCACGACGCCGCCGAGGATTGCGAAGATCCAGCGGATCATGGGCAGCCTGCCGTGACGATCGCCGGCATCGGCGCGTCCTTTTGCGAGCGTGTGGAGACGCCGATCGGCGTATCGTAAAGCCGCATCATCAATTGATAGCGGTCGAGCCCGCCGGTCGGCAGCCAGTTTCCGGCGCGCGAGCGCGCAGCGACGCGGATTTCGAAGGCGCCGTCGGCGCTGCGCACGATCTCCTGGCTCGTGAACCCGTAGCGCTGCAGCGAATTGCTGACCAGATTGCCCTGCGTGTCGTACAGCGTCAGCGTCCAGAACCGCGCCGGCGGGCGTGATGCCGCTGATCGTCACGTCGCAGCGGCCGTCCAGCGGCCGTCCCTTGTCGTCGCTGCGGGCGACGAAGGCGACGCCGTCGCCGCTGCCGATCGGCAGTTCGCCGCTGCGGGCGACGGCCGCGCGCGCGTAGGGGTCGATATCTGCCGTGCCCGTTCGCGGCCACGCCGTCCACGGGCCGATCGTCACCGCGCCGAAGCTCAAGCCGCGCGTCGACGTGGTCCAGGTCAGCCCCAGGCCGACGGCGGTGGCGATGGCGAGCGCGATCAACGATATGAAAATCAGCCGCACGGGGCTTCCGTCAGTGTGCGCTAGCTAGTTCTTGCCTGCCGCCGGCGCCGTGGCATTGCCCTGCGTCGCCGCTGCAAAGCTCTCGCGCCGGCGCGCCCGTCGAGGTCGTCTTGGCCGGCGGCGCATCGGCCGCGGCCTTCGCCGCTTCGTCGAGCAGCTTTTCGACGCGCACCAGGATGTCCGCACCGCGTCGCGTCAGCACCGGCGGCGGCCCGGCCGGAGCCTCGCCGACGCCGGGGAGCGGCGGCGTTCGCCGCGGCGACGGCAGCCGGCGCGCGCTTGCCGAGCGTGACGCCCGGGATGTCCTTGATCTCGACGCCCTGATGCGCGGCGACCATGATCGCGCGCCACGTCATCGCCGGCAGCGAGCCGCCGGTCATGCGGTTGGTCGAGGAATAGTCGTCGTTGCCGAACCAGACGCCGGCGGTGAAGTTGCCGGTGTAGCCGACGAACCAGGCGTCGCGGAACGCGTTGGTCGTGCCGGTCTTGCCGGCGGCGGGCACGCCCTCGATGATGGGCGCGCCGCGCGGTGCCTTCATACACCACGTGGCTCATCATCTCGTTCATGTCGGTGGCGACCTGGGCCGGTATGGCCTGCACCGGCTTCTTGCCGTCGCGATCGAAGCGCCAGACCAGATCGCCGGCAGGCGTTCGCACCTCGAGCGCCGCATGCGGCAGCGACCGCGCGGCCGCGGTTGGGGAAGGTCGCGTAGGCGACCGTGTGTTCGAGCACGTTCAATTCGGCTGCGCCGATCGGCAGCGACGGCGTGTCGAGCAGCGGCGCCTTGATGCCCATCTTGCGCATGCGTATCGACGATCTTGGCGCGGCCGGCGCGCGGTCCGTCGCGGCCGCCCATGGCGATCGACAGCTTGACCGGGATCACGTTGATCGAGCGGGTGATGGCCGTCGTCAGCGTCATCGAGCCCGAATAGGAGCGGCCGTAGTTCTGCGGGCACCAGTTGCCGATGCAGACCGGGCCGTCGACCACGATCGATGTCGGCTTGAAGCCGTTCATCAACGCCGTCGCGTAAACATATGGTTTGAAAGACGAACCGGGCTGGCGCATCGCGTCGACCGCGCGGTTGAACTGGCTGGTGCCGTAGTCGCGGCCGCCGACCATCGCGCGCACGCCGCCGTCGAGATCGGCCAGCACCGCGGCCGCCTGCGTGGCGTGATAGTCGCGGCCGAACTGGCGGAGCGTGTTCTCGACCGCAGCTTCGGCGGCGCGCTGCACGTTCATGTCGATCGCGGTGCGGACCACGAACACGCGCTCGGTGTAGGACTTCGGGCAAGGTGTTGACGAGCTTGCGCATCTCGTCGAACGCCCAGTCGAGATAGTAGTTGGGCGAATTCTCGTCGCGGCGGTCGACGGCGACGGCCGGATTGCGGCGGGCGCCGAACACCTGGCCTTCGGTCATGAACCCGGCTTCGACCAGGTTGTCGAGCACGATGTTGGCGCGGGCGCGCGCCGCCGGCAGGTTGATGTGCGGCGCGTAGCGCGTCGGCGCCTTGAACAGGCCGGCCAGCATCGCCGACTTCGGAGAGGGTCACGTCGCGCGCCGACTTGTTGAAATAGAAATGCGCGGCGCCGTCGACGCCGAAGGTGCCGCCGCCGAGATAGGCGCGGTCGAGATAGAGCTTGAGGATCTCGTTCTTGGTCAGGCGCGATTCCAGCCAGATCGCCAGGAACGCTTCCTTGACCTTGCGCTCGATGGTGCGCTCGTTCGACAGGAACAGGTTCTTCGCGAGCTGCTGGCTGATCGACGAGCCGCCCTGAACCACGCCGCCGGCGCGCGCATTGGTCAACAGCGCGCGGAACGTGCCGCCGAGGTCGATGCCGAAATGCTCGTAGAAGCGGCGGTCTTCGGTGGCCAGCGTCGCCTTGATCAGGTGATCGGGAAACTCCTCGAGCGGGATCGAGTCGTTGTGCTTGATGCCGCGGCTGCCGATCGGATTGCCGTAGCGATCGAGGAACTGCACGGCGAGTTCCGATTTCTTCAGCCAGTCTTCGTCGGAGGTCTCGCGAAACGCCGGGATCGCCAGCGCCAGCGCCGCGATCAGTCCGAGCAGGCCGAGCGTTGCAGCCTCGGACATCGGCTCGATGAACACCCAGCGCTTCCAGTGGCCGACATGGAAGCGGTCCATGAAGGTCGAGAAGCGCTCGTAGAGTTCGCGCGCACCCGCGCCCGACGAGAACAGGGTCGAATCGATGCGCGCGTCGAGGTCCAGCAGGAAACGCCGGAACCAGCCCTTCGAATCGTTCAGATCGAACTTGCCCACGAAAACCCTGACCCATCCCGCGAAGCGCAAAACCCCGCGCAACGCGCTTCAACGCTTCTATCGCGGCAACCCGTGGCGCTTTGACGGCGCCGATTCCGCGAGCACGCACAACGGATTCCTTGAAACTTTTAGCCGAGCGGGGCGGTCAGGCCAATGGGAGTTGAGAGATTAAGCCGGCGAAGGCTAACAGTCTTACACATCAAGGATTTGGCCGGGGTTCCCGATGCGCCGTTTGCGCGGGCCTTGCCGATCCTGCATTGAGGTGTAAGCAGGGGCTCAAGGCAAGCGCGCGGCAAGCGACGCAGGCGCGCGACGGCGAACCCGGCATGACGGATTTATTCTGGAAAACCAAAGCTTTGGAGGAGATGACGGCCTCCGAATGGGAGAGCCTGTGCGACGGCTGCGGGCGCTGCTGCCTGGAGAAGCTGGAGGACGAGGACAACGGCCGGATCTACTTCACTCATATTTCCTGCCGTCTGCTCGATACGCACCTCTGCGCCTGCACGGATTACGCGGATCGTCACAAAAAAGTGCCCGACTGCGTTCGCCTGACGCCCGGCAACGTTCGGACGCTGAACTGGCTGCCGCCGACCTGCGGCTATCGCCTCGTCGCGCAAGGCAAGGACCTCTACTGGTGGCACCCGCTGGTGTCGGGCGATCCTGACACGGTGCATCAGGCCGGCGTTTCGGTGCGCGGCCGTGTCGCCGGCAGCGAGAGCGACATCGACCAGGCCGACTGGGAAGATCACATCGTGAAATGGCCCGGACTGGTCCCGAAGAAGGCGAGGGGCCCCAGGCCGAAGTAACGATGCGGGTGCCTGACATGCGCCGCCGAAGCTGCCGCTTCCGCATCGATTGGCTAAGCTGATCCCATCACCGCTCGCGGAATCTCAGAACCTCATGGATAATCTTGCGCGACGAGCGCCCCGACGCGGAACGGAGTGGAACTGGCTCGAGCGATGCGCCGTCGCGCTCGGCGCTGACGGCTGCCGAGTTTCGCCCGCTTCTCGCCGGGCTGATGGTGGCGATGTTCCTCGCGGCGCTGGACCAGACCATCGTCGCGATCGCGCTGCCGACCATCGGCCGGCAATTCAACGACATGAGCAATCTGTCGTGGATCGTCACCGCGTACCTGCTGTCGGGGACCGCGGTCGCGCCGGTGTTCGGCACCTTGAGCGACATCTTCGGCCGGCGCGTCATGATCGTCATTGCGCTCGGCATCTTCGTTGCCGGCTCGGTGTTGTGCGCGCTGGCGCCGAACATGCTGACGCTGATCCTCGCCCGTTTCCTGCAGGGGATCGGCGGCGGCGGCATCATTCCCGTGGTTCAGACCATCATCGCGGACGCGATCAGTCCGAAGGAGCGCGGCGAGTATCAGGCTTATTTCAGCAGCGTCTGGCTCGCCGCCGGGCTCAGCGGACCGCTGCTCGGCGGCGTCATCACCGAATACCTGCACTGGTCGGCGATCTTCTGGATCAACCTGCCGCTGACGGCGGTCGCGCTGGCGGTGCTGCTGCCGCGCTTGCATCGCCTGCCGGTGCATCATCGCCGGCGCAAGGTCGACTGGCTCGGCGGCGCGCTGCTGATGTCGTCGGCCGTCGTCATCCTCCTGGTGCTCACCTGGGGCGGGGTGCGTTACGCGTGGTCGTCGGCGCTGATCGTTACGATGATCGTCGGCGCCGTCGCGCTGCTTGTCGCCTTCGTCTGGCACGCGGAGCGGACGACCGAGCCGTTCCTTCCGCTGCGCCTGCTTGGCGGCAGCGTCGTTCCGTTCGCCATTCTCGCCGGCGGCCTGACGGTTGGATGCCTGCTCGGGCTGACCGTGTACCTGCCGATGTTCTACGAGGTCGTCCACAAGCTGTCCGCCAGCGAGGCGGGCCTCGCGCTGCTGCCGCTGGTGGCGCTCTCGGTGCCGGGATCGTGGGTCGCCGGCCGGGTGATGATGCGGCGGCCATCGCTACCTTTGGGTCAGCATCGCCGGTGGCGCGCTCGCCGCCGTCTGCTTCGGCGCGCTGGCGTTCGCCGACCGCATGTCGCTGTGGGTGTTTCTTGTCGTCCTGTCGGTCGGCTCGCTCGGCGTTGGGCCGATGTTCTCGACGACCATGGCGACGATGCAGAACGCCGTCGCGCGCGGCCAGATCGGCACCGCGACCGGCGCGATGAACTATGCGCGCGCGCTGATGTCGTCGTTCGCCGTCGCGGGCTTCACGGCAATCCTGATGGCGGCGCTCAGCGCCGGCGCAGCAGGACGCGACAACATCGATCTCGCGCGCGAACTGTCGGCCGCGGAAGCGCATGGCTGCGTTTCGCTACATCTTCGCCGCTGCCGGGCTGATGATGGCCGGTGCGGCGCTGTCGATGGCGCTCATGGAAGAGCGGCCGCTGGCCGGCCCCGAGCGCGATCAGGCCGAGCCCGGCTGAGCATCCGCTGGAACCCGGGAACGCCGCCGCGCATCCGACGTTGCCTTCTCGACAGCTACAACGCGCGCACCATGTCCGGCGTGCGCGATCGAACGATCGAGGGCGCCATGGTCGAAAAACGCGGCGAGCAAATTATCGAGACGGCGCAGGAAGCGCGTCAGGCAGAGCCCGGACCGTCCGTCCGCAATGTGCTGGTGATCAGCACGGTTGCGGTGATCATTGCGCTTGCGGTGGTCTGGCTGATGTTCTTCAGGTTGATCGCGCTAGCGTCGCGGCGACGTTCGATCGAAACCGGCATGCGCATCGCGGCATGCCGGTTTTGCGTCCGAAGCGCGTGCCTCAGCACCAGCCCTTCTTCCAGTGTCCCGGAGGGCAGCCCATGCCGCGCCAGCCGACCTTGCGTCCGCGGCTCCAGCCGTGCGGCTTGAAGGCGTGCGAGCGGCCCCAGCCTCTGCCGCCGCCATGGCCGCCGCGCTTCACTTCGATCGATGTCGGAGGAGAGCGCTTCGCCGATCGCTGCGCCGTGCTTGGCGCCGGGCAGGGCGGATGCCGGAACGATGACGAGAGAGAGTGGAAGCGCAATCGCTGCGCCGATCAGAAATTTTCGCATGGCCGTTGTCCCCGTTTGTTGAAGTGTGTCCCGAACGCCGCCGAGCAAACAAAGTTCCGCAAACGACGCGCGATCCGACTCTCTGCGCTGCCGATCTGAACGCGAGATGAAGGAACCGTTTCGCGACGTGCAGTGGTAGTCGCTACAGCGCAGCGCCCCAGCTGCGCGCGGTCTGCAAGATCCAGTCGCGATAGAGCGAGAGCGGCGTGACGCCGGTCATGCCGCCGCAGCCGGCGGTGCCGTTCGGTCCCGTCGACCAGCTGACGACGCCGATCACGACCGCGCGGCCCTGCTGATCCTCGAACACCGGTCCGCCGGAATCGCCGGTGCAGGCGCCGAGACCTTCGCGCTTGCCGTCGTTGACCGGATCGACCAGGCGGATCTGCAGGTTGCCGGGCTTGCCGGTGGCAACGAGGTTGGCCGCGCGAACGATGCCGCCGCTCTTGCCGTCGCCGCGCACGGTGACGCCGATGCCTGCGACGGTGAAGCGGCCGCCGGCGGCGATCGGCATGCGCGGCGCGCCGACGGCGGCGGCTGGCGCGCGGCGGCGAGCGGGCTCGCAAGCCGCACCAGCGCGACGTCGGCCGTGGCGCGATGCGCCAGCATGGTCTGCAGATTGAACTGCGGATGGGTCGCGACCTGCGCCACGTCGCGCAGCTGCGGCGTTCGCTGCGCGTCGTATTCGACGATCTTGTAGGTCGCGCCGCTCTGCACGCAATGCGCGGCGGTCAGCGCGATGTTCGGCGCGATCATCGTTCCCGAGCAGAAGTTGCCGCGCGAGCCGACGATGGTCACGACATTGCGGCCGATGCCGTCGGCGCTCGGCGCGCCGCCGCCGACGATCGCGTGGGCCGGCGCCGCAAGCGCGAGGCTCAGCGCCGTTGCCATGACGAAGATGTGAGGAGTGCGCGCGATCATCGGCGGCGATCAACCTTGCCGCGCGCTGCTTGTCAACCGATCCGGCTGTGGCAGCAGGCGCGCTATGCTCGCTGGACGGACGTGGGAAAAAGCCGGATAACTTGCCGCGGCAGGACGCTGCGAGCGTGCGGCTTGTTCAGCGCGCCATTCACCTGCGTGCCGTTCATCTAGCATTCGCCTGAAGTGCGCGAACGCCGAGCAGGGAGGTTTGCTTGCGGCTTCTTGTGGTCGAGGACGACCCGGATCTGAACCGGCAGCTGACGACGGCGCTGACCGACGCGGGCTACGTCGTGGACCGTGCGTTCGACGGCGAGGAGGGGCACTACCTCGGCGAGGGCGAGCCCTACGACGCGGTGATCCTCGACATCGGCCTGCCGAAGATGGACGGACTGTCGGTGCTGGAAGCCTGGCGCCGCGCCGGCAAGACCATGCCGGTGCTGATCCTCACGGCGCGCGACCGCTGGAGCGACAAGGTGCAGGGCTTCGATGCCGGCGCCGACGACTATGTCGCCAAGCCCTTTCATGTCGAGGAAGTGCTGGCGCGCATTCGCGCGCTGGTGCGCCGCGCCGCGGGCCATGCCAAGAGCGAACTGACCTGCGGCTCGGTGCGGCTCGATACGCGCACCGGCCGCGTCAGCGTCGACGGCAATCCGATCAAGCTGACCTCGCACGAATATCGGCTGCTCGCCTATCTGATGCACCACGCCGGGCCGCGTGGTCTCGCGCACCGAACTGGTCGAGCATCTCTACGACCAGGACTTCGACCGCGACTTCGAACACGATCGAGGTGTTCGTCGGCCGCATCCGCAAGAAGCTCGACGTCGACATCATCCAGACGGTGCGCGGCCTCGGCTATCTCCTGACGCCGCCGGTCGATGCCCGCTAAATCATGCTAGATTAGGAAACGCCGCCGGGCCGCGCTGGCGCGGACCCGGCTGACGGGCATGGCGCCGGAGATTTCAGTCGAAGGGCATCCCGAAGCAGCTCGCTCTCCGCGCGCCTGTTCATCTCCGCGACGGTCCTGGTGGTGGTGATCCTGTTCGTCACCGGCATCGCGCTGTCGTCGCTCTATCAGCAGGCGGTCGAGCGTTCGTTCGACCGGCGGCTCAATCTCTATCTGCGCACGCTGATCGCCGAGGTGGCGCCGCCGGAGGACGCCGACGACAAGACGCAGCCCGCGCTCGGCGAGCCGCTGTTCGAATTGCCGCTGTCCGGCTGGTACTGGCAGATCGTGCGGATCGACGACGGCAAGCGTGCCGATCCCGTCGAAACCCGACGAGCGCGACGTCGCGGTCGCTGTGGGACCGCAGGCTGCCGAAGCTCGAGGAGCAGGGCGTGCCGCTCAATGCCTCGGGCGTCCGCATCGGCTACCTGGCGGGGCCGGAAGATCAGCAATTGCGCATCGTCGAGCGGCTGGTCGATTTCGGCTCGGACGGCCGCTTCATCGTCACCGTCGCCGGCGACGCGACCGAAATCTTCGAGGAGACGCGCACGTTCGATTTCTACCTGTCGGCGACGTTTCGTGGCGCTGACCTTCGGCCTGTTGCTCTCGACGCTGTTCCAGGTCCGCTTCGGCCTTGCGCCGCTGAAGCGCATCACCACCGGCCTGTCCGCCATCCGCTCCGGCAAGGCCGAGCGGCTCGAGGGCGATTTTCCGGTCGAGATCGCGCCGCTGGCGCGCGAGACCAACGCGCTGCTCGACGCCAACCGCGAGATCGTCGAGCGCGCGCGCACCCATGTCGGCAACCTCGCCCACGCGGTGAAGACGCCGCTGTCGGTGATCGTCAACGAGGCGGCCGCCCACGGCAACGAGCCGTTCGCCGCAAAAGTGCTCGAGCAGGCGAACATCATGCGCGACCAGGTCACCCATCATCTCGAGCGCGCGCGCATCGCCGCGCGGCTGACCGCGGTCACGACGCTGACCGACATCACGCCGGTGATCGACGGCCTGCATCGCACGATGGAGAAGATCCATCGCGAGCGCGACATCGAGATCGAGGTCAAGATCGCCGAGCCGCTGAAATTCCGCGGCGAGCAGCAGGATCTCGAGGAGATGGTCGGCAACCTGGTCGACAACGCCTGCAAGTGGGCGCAGTCGCAGGTTCACGTCGAGGTGCGTGGCGGAGCGCGCGGCGGCCGACGATCCGATGCCGATGGTGCGGATCATCGTCGACGACGACGGGCGCGGGCTGACGGCGGACGAGCGCGCCCAGGTCGCGCGCCGCGGCCGGCGCCTCGACGAGACCAAACCCGGCTCGGGTCTCGGGCTTGTCGATCGTCACCGATCTTGCGCGGCTCTATCGCGGCAACCTGACGCTGGGCGAGGCGCCGATCGGCGGTTTGCGGGCGGAACTGGTGCTGCCGGCGGTGTAGCGGCACTTTGCGAACAGCCCTGCCCAAGCTTCGCCCCAATCCTCCCGCCTTGGTGGGTCGGCGCGGCGTCCTGGGCTGAGAGTCGCGCAGGAGGGACCATGTTCGAATTTCAAGGCTGCGAGTTTTGCGGTTGCCGCTCTGGCGCTGGGCGGGTGTGCGAGCGATCCGTACGGCGCCGGCCCGCGCGAGGGCACCGGAACCGCCGTCGGTGCGGTGACCGGCGCGCTGATCGGGTCGGCCTTTGGCGGCGGCACGGGCGAGCGGATCGGCGGCGCC
This sequence comes from uncultured Alphaproteobacteria bacterium, assembly GCA_963843435.1. Lineage (GTDB taxonomy): Bacteria > Pseudomonadota > Alphaproteobacteria > Rhizobiales > Xanthobacteraceae > P52-10. The sequence continues at coordinate 108,855 of CAWJKJ010000019.1, read as the reverse complement.
ATCGCCGGCGCGGCCATCGGCGGACTGATCGGCAACCGGATCGGCGCCTCGATGGACGAAGAGGATCGCCGCATGGCCTATGAGGCCGAAATGGCGGCGCTGGAGCAGGGGCAGGTCGGCGCCCCGGTCGGCTGGCGCAATCCGGGCTCCGGCCGCTACGGCAACATCGTGCCCGGTCCCGTCTACGTCCAGCGCGGCTCGCGCTGCCGCTCCTACACCCATACGGTCTATATCCAGGGCCGGCCGGAGGTTGTCCGCGGCACCGCCTGCCGCAACCCGGACGGCACCTGGACGGCGCTCAGCTAATCCTCAACGCCATCTTAACGCGGGCGCTGCTATGACGGCAGATGGCGCCGTTCGCGCCATCGCATGGATTTGGCCGTCATGGAGCAACAGGCACAGCCGCCGCCTGCCAAGTCGCTACCGGTTGACCGGTTGCGCGACTATCTGCGGCAGCTCGCGCCCGCCGCCCAGGCGCTGCTGATGCGCGAGTTCGAGCGCGCGGTGGAGCGCGGCGAAGACGTCGCGGTCGCAAACTTCGTCCTCACCGAGCTGCGCCAGATCGTCCGTGCCGACGGCACCGAGCGCCCGCGCGCCGAAGACGCGTCGCGGCTGGTGTTCGCCTGCCTCGGCCCGTTCCTGATCGACGAGGGCGAGCCGCGTCCGGGCCAGATCCGGCGATCCTCGCTCGAGCCGGTGTGGCTATGGCTCAGCAAGGCGGCCGTGGTGGACGCCGCAGCGGAGCTTGGACAAACCCTGTCGGCCGGCGGTCGGCGTCGATCAGGCGGTCCGCAAGTTTCAGATCGCCGCATCCCAGGCGATCGCGGCGGCGATATCGCCGGCATCGCGCGGCGACGACCGGGTGCGCAGTCTCGGGCGGGTCGGGTCGCCGACCGCGGTCGAGGACCTTCCCGCGATCGGCATCATCTTTGCCAACCGTGAAGCGCTCGAAGTGCTGCATTCGCGACTGCCGAAGATCATCCGCGCCTTTACCGAGCAGCAGATCGCGTCGGTCAAGGGCCAGCTCGATCAGGTTCCGTCGCTGCAGAAGCCCGACGTGCTGCCGGTCTCGATGGCGGTGGTCATGCAGCGGCTGACGTCGCCGTGGCAGATCATCCGTCTCGCGATCAGCATCGTCGGCTCCGACGAGGAAAGCCGCATCGCAAGCTCGCCGTTTGGCGTCGCCGTCACGATGGCGCTGCGACGACCTTGCGCCGCCTGGTCGACGAGCTGCGCACCGACATCAGGCGCGGCCATTTCGACAAGAGCGCGCATCACCTGAAAACGCTGCACGACGGACTGCGCGATCTGCGCACCGAGCTCGACACGCGCTCCGACTCGCAGTGGGGCCGTCAGCTTTCCGCGCTGCGCACCGACGTCTCCAATACGCTGAAATCGGAGATCGAAAGCGTGCCGGGCCGCGTGCGCCGGCTGCTGCGCCAGCGTCCCGACAAGGACATCAACGCCGGCGCGAAGCTCGATCCCGCCGAGATCGACGAAACCGCGGCGCTGATCGACTTCGTCGCGCACTGCCGCAACTACGCGGGCGAGCTGGCGATCAACGAGGTCACGCTGCGCGCCCACTCCGACCTGCAGCATTATGTGGAGTCGGCGACCGAAGCGCTGGTCGAATCGCTGCGCACGGGCGACGCGCGCATCCGCGCCTTCCGCCAGCTGCAGGCCGAGACCGCGATCCGCTTCTGCGAATCGATCTTCGGCCACGAGTACGCGGCGCTGATGACCAAGGCCGCCGAAATGGCGCTGAGCGGCGAGCGGAAGAGCCAGAAGACGGGGTAGTTTTCGACCCCGCACAGCGCCAAATCTCCCCAAATCGTCAATTGCCTGGGCTGGTCAGCCATGGTGTAAACCGCCCGTTCGCGGCCTCTTCTGGGGCGCGCCCGCGAAAGCTCCGCCGGAACCCTGTTATGTCGCTGTGGTTCGTACTCGCGCTGATGACTGCCGCCGCTGTTTTTGCGGTGCTGTGGCCGCTCGGCCGTGCCGCCGCGGGTGAGGGCCGGTGACGAGAGTGAGATCTACAAGGATCAGCTCGCCGAAGTCGCGCGCGACCGCGCTGCGGGGCTGATCTCGCCTGCGGATGCCGAAGCTGCGCAGGTCGAAATTTCGCGGCGGCTGCTGGCGTCAGCGAAGTCCGGCGAGAGCAAGCCTGCGGCAGCCTATCTCAATCTTCGGCGTGCCGTTGCCGTGTTCGCGCTGCTCGGCCTGCCGCTGCTCGCGGGCGCGATGTATCTGCGTTACGGCTCGCCGGCGCTGCCGGACGTTCCGCTTGCCGCGCGTCCGACCGTGCCGCCGGCGCAGGCGTCGCTGGAAACGCTGGTCGGCCAGGTCGAGGCGCATCTGGAAAAGAATCCGAAGGACGGCCGCGGCTGGGAAGTGCTGGCGCCGGTGCTGCTCAAGCTCGGTCGTGCCGACGATGCCGTGCGCGCCTATCGCAATGCTCTCAATTACAGCGGCGACACCGCCTCGCGCCACGCCGACCTCGGCGAGGCGATCGCCGCGGCCGCGGGCGGCGTCGTGACGGCCGAGGCGAAGGCCGAGTTCGAGGAGGCGCTGGCGCGCGATGCCGGCGAGGTGAAGGCGCGGTACTTCATGGCGCTCGCAGCACAGCAGGACGGCCGGGCCGAAGAGGCGGCCGCGATCTGGCGCGACATGCTGAAGCGAGGCCCCGAGAATGCGCCGTGGCGTCCGCTGGTGGTCCGTGCGCTGTCCCAACTCGGCGTGGCCGCGCCGGAGCTGTCGCCGGAGATGGTCAGCGCGGCGAACGACATGACGGCGGCGCAGCGCGCCGAGATGATCGGCGGCATGGTCGACAGGCTCGCCGCGCGGCTGAAGCAGAACGGCGACGACGTCGACGGATGGCTGCGGCTGGTCCGCGCCTATATGGTGCTCGGCCAGACCGACAAGGCGAAGCAGGCCATCGCCGATGCGCGGCAGGCGACGGGCGGCAGCCCCGACCGGCTGCGCGCCCTGAACGACGCACTGAAGGATCTCGGACTTGAAGGCTAGAGCATGATCCGGAAAAGTGGGCACCGGTTTTCCGAAAAGATCATGCTCCAAACAACGGGCTAGGTCGAGCGCATGACGAGAAAGCAACGGCGGCTGGTCCTCATCGGCGGCGCACTGACGGTGCTCGCGGTCGCGGCCGCGCTCGTCCTCAATGCGCTGCGCGACTCGATCGTGTTCTTCTCGACGCCCAGCATGGCGGCGGAGAAGAACATCCAGCCCGGGCAGCGCTTCAGGCTGGGCGGTCTGGTGCAGGCGGGATCGCTGGTGCGCGGCGATCAGCTGCAGGTGAAATTCGTCGTCACCGACGGCAACGCCTCGCTGCCGGTCGCGTTCACCGGCATCCTGCCCGATCTGTTCCGCGAAGGGCAGGGCGTGATCTCCGAAGGCGTGCTCGATGCATCCGGCGTCTTCAAGGCCGATACGGTGCTCGCCAAGCATGACGAAACCTACATGCCGAAGGACGTCGCCGACGCGCTGAAGAAGCAGGGGCACTGGAAGGACGAGGCCGCGCGCGCAAGGCGCGGCAGGCGCCAGCACTGCCAGCAAGCCTGCGAACCAGGCGGTCCGATGATCGTCGAGGCAGGTCATTACGCGCTGGTTCTCGCTCTGGCGCTGGCGCTTGACGCAATCGATCGTGCCGATGATCGGCGCGCGGCTGCAAGAGCCGACGCTGATGGGTGTCGCAGGCTCCGTCGCCGTCGCGCAGTTCGCCTTTGCCCTGTTCGCATTCGGCGTGCTGACGGTCGCCTACGTCGTTTCGGATTTCTCCGTCGTCAACGTGTTCGAGAATTCGCATTCGGCGAAGCCGCTGATCTACAAGATCACCGGCGTCTGGGGAAACCACGAAGGCTCGATGCTGCTGTGGGTGCTGATCCTGGCGCTGTTCAGCGCGCTGGTCGCGATGTTCGGGACGAACCTGCCGCTCACGCTGCGCTCGCTGGTGCTTGCGGTGCAGGGATGGATCGCCAGCGCCTTCTATCTCTTCATCCTGCTCACATCGAATCCGTTCCTGCGCATCGCCGATCCGCCGATCGAGGGCAGGGACCTCAATCCGGTGCTGCAGGACATCGGCCTCGCCGTGCATCCGCCGCTGCTCTATCTCGGCTATGTCGGCTTCTCGATCTCCTTCTCCTTTGCGATCGCAGCGCTGATCGAGGGCCGGATCAGCGCGGCCTGGGCGCGCTGGGTGCGGCCCTGGACGTTGCTGGCATGGATCTTCCTGACGCTGGGCATCGCCATGGGCTCCTACTGGGCCTACTACGAGCTCGGCTGGGGCGGCTGGTGGTTCTGGGATCCGGTCGAGAACGCCTCGCTGATGCCCTGGCTCGCCGGCACCGCGCTGTTGCATTCCGCCGTGGTGATGGAGAAGCGCAACGCGCTGAAGGTCTGGACCATCCTGCTCGCGATCCTGACGTTCTCGCTGTCGCTGCTCGGCACGTTCCTCGTGCGCTCCGGCGTGCTGACGTCGGTGCACGCCTTCGCCACCGATCCGACCCGCGGCGTGTTCATTCTCGCCATCCTCTGCGTGTTCATCGGCGGCAGCCTGGCGCTCTATGCGTGGCGCGCGCCGGCGCTGGCGCAAGGCGGCCTGTTCGCGCCGATCTCGCGCGAAGGCGCGCTGGTGCTGAACAACCTGTTGCTGACCACCGCGTGTGCGACGGTGTTCGTCGGCACGCTGTATCCGCTGGCGCTGGAAACGCTGACCGGCGAAAAGATCTCCGTCGGCGCGCCGTTCTTCAATCTCACCTTCGGTCCGCTGTTCGTGCCGCTGCTGCTGGCGGTGCCGTTCGGGCCGCTGCTGGCCTGGAAGCGCGGCGATCTGCTGGCCGCGGCGCAGCGGCTGCTGTTTGCCGGCATCGGCGCGCTGCTGGCGCTGGCGCTGGTGATGGCATGGACGCAAGGCGGCGCCGTGCTGGCGCCGCTGGCGATCGCGCTTGCCGTGTTCGTCATCATCGGCGCGCTGTCCGATCTGGTCGAGAAGACCGGCGTGCTGCGGCTGGCGCCTGCGCTGTCGCTGCGGCGTGCGGCGGGCCTGCCGCGCTCGACCTGGGGCACCGCATTCGCGCATGCGGGTCTTGGCGTGGCGCTGCTTGGGCATCGTCTGCGAGACCACCTGGAACTCGGAGCGGATCGTTGCGATCAAGCCGGGCGAGGTCGCTGTCGTCGCCGACTATCAGGTGAAGCTTGAGAACGTCATCCAGCGTCAGGGACCGAACTATCGCGAACAGGTTGCGCGCTTCTCGGTTCAGCGCGACGGCAGCCCGGTCGGCGAACTGTCGCCGTCGAAGCGGACGTTTTCGGCACGCGGTGCAGCGACCACCGAGGCCGCACTGCTGACGCGCGGCTTCAGCCAGCTCTACGTCTCGCTCGGCGATCAGAACGCGGACGGATCGATCGCGGTGCGCATCTATCACAAGCCGCTGGTGCTGCTGATCTGGTTCGGCGCCGTCATGATGGCCTTTGGCGGCGCGCTGTCGTTGTCCGATCGCAGGCTGCGCGTCGGCGCGCCGAAGCCCGCGCGCCCGGTGCGCCCGCTGCAGCCGGCGGAATGAGCATGGGTGTGCGGCGTCTCGTCCGGTACCTGCTCGTGACGTTGCTGATCGCCGGCGCGTCGTCCGCGCTTGCGGTGCAGCCGGACGAGGTGATGCGCGATCCGGCGCAGGAAGCGCGCGCGCGCGCCTTGTCGCGCGAATTGCGCTGCATGGTCTGCCAGAACCAGTCGATCGACGATTCCGATGCGCCGCTCGCGCGCGATTTGCGCCTGCTGGTGCGCGAACGCATCGGTGCGGGCGACAGCGACTCGCAGGTGATCGACTTTCTGGTCGCGCGCTACGGTTCGTTCGTGCTGCTGAAGCCGCGTTTCGAGGCGCAGACGCTTGTGCTCTGGCTGCTGCCGCCGCTTGCGCTCGGCGTCGGCGCAATCCTGCTTCTGCTCGCCGCCCGGCGCAGGCGTTCGGAGCGCGATCAGCCGGGCGAAATCGCGCTCAGTTCCGAGGAACAGGCCCGGCTTGCGGAACTCCTTGGCAACAAGGACTTTTCGTCCGCGCCCCAGCCGCACGACGGCTCCGGCGAGCCGCGCATTACCAAAGTTTAATTCGGCCGAAACGACCCCGTAAGCCACAAACCCCCATCTTCGATTTCACACGGCGCGGATGGCGCCGACGAGATTCGAAATGGAGATGCTCCCAATGGCCGGTGGACCCGATCACACTTCCCGCAAACGCCGAAAAAGCGTTCGCTGCTTGGCGCGCGCAAATTTGCGCTGATGGCTTCTGTCGTTGGCGGCCTCGCCGTCGCTGGCTACGGCCTGACCCCGACCTTCCAGGCCGGCGACATCTTCACGACGCCGGCTCAGCGCCCAGGTCGACAAGGCCGTTCGCAACGTCCAGCAGCCGATCGGCTTTGCCGACATCGTCGAGCGCGTGAAGCCGTCGGTGATCTCGGTGCGCGTCAAGACCGCCGAAAAGCCGGTCGCCGACAACAGCGACGACTCGCCGTTCCAGCCCGGCTCGCCGATGGAGCGCTTCTTCCGCCGCTTCGGTGGACCGGATGGTTTCCCGGGCTTGCGCGGACCGCGCGGGCGCGGCCCGATCAGCGGGCAGGGCTCCGGCTTCTTCATTTCGGCTGACGGCTTCGCGGTAACCAACAACCACGTGGTCGACGGCGCCGACAGCGTCGAGGTCGCGACCGAGGACGGCAAGACCTATCCGGCCAAGGTGATCGGCACCGATCCGCGCACCGACCTGGCGCTGATCAAGGTCGACGGCCGCACCGGACTTCCCGTTTGCGAAGCTGTCGGACGGTCAGCCGCGCATCGGCGACTGGGTGCTGGCGGTCGGCAATCCGTTCGGCCTCGGCGGCACGGTGACGGCCGGTATCGTCTCGGCCCGCGGCCGCGACATCGGCAACGGCCCGTATGACGATTTCATCCAGATCGACGCGCCCGTGAACAAGGGCAACTCCGGCGGTCCGGCGTTCGACACGCAGGGCGAAGTGGTCGGCGTCAACACGGCGATCTTCTCGCCGTCCGGCGGCAGCGTCGGTATCGCCTTCTCGATCCCGGCGTCGACCGTGAAGTCGGTCGTGGCCCAGCTCAAGGACAAGGGCACGGTCAGCCGCGGCTGGATCGGCATCCAGATCCAGCCGGTGACGGCCGACATCGCCGAAAGCATCGGCTTGAAGAAGGCCGAAGGCGCTCTGGTGACCGAACCGCAGGCGGACAGCCCGGCGGCCAAGGCGGGTATCGTCTCGGGCGACGTCATCACCGGCGTGAACGGCGCCCCTGTGAAGGACGCAAGGGAGCTCACCCGCACGATCGGCGGCATGGCGCCGGGCAGCAACGTCAAGCTGAATGTCCTGCAGAAGGGTCAGGAAAAGACCGTCGACCTGACGCTCGGCGTGTTGCCGAACCAGCGTGAGGCGCGCGCCTCGGTCGAGAGCGATCGCGATCGCGGCCGCTCGCAGCGCGGCGTCGAACTGGGCACGCCTTGGCATGACGGTTGCTCCTGCCAACAGCGTCGCCGGCGCCGGCAAGGAAGGCGTCGTCGTGACCGAGGTCGAGCGCGGCAGCCCGGCTGCCGAGCGCGGCTTCAAGGAAGGCGACGTCATCCTCGAAGTCGGCGGCAAGACGGTCAGCAATCCGGCCGACGTGCGCGATGCGATCGTAGCGGCGCGCGGCGACAACAAGAACACCGTGCTTGTTCGCGTGCGCTCCGGCGGGTCGTCACGATTTGTCGCAGTCCCGTTGGGCCGCGGCTGAGCCCACCTATATGAGACATGGAGATGGATCGCCGGCACATGTCGCCCCCCGCCGACGGCCCATTTCCCGGGGACGAGCTCAACCCTCGTCCCCACGTTGCTCTTCCGATGGAATAGAGCCCCCCTCTGTCGGAAGGTGCGTGACGGGCGGCGAAGCCCCCAATTCGCCGCCCGTTTCCTTCTTCGCCTCCTGCGCGGCGGTCGCCGACGCCCGTCGGCTTGATCGGGACCGCGCACTTCGCCATGTTGTCCAAAAATGAACACCTGCCGCGATTCACCCTGCATCCGACATGCGCCTTTTGATCATCGAAGACGATCGCGATTCGGCCGACTACCTCGTGAAGGCATTTCGCGAGGCGGGTCACGTTGCCGACCACGCGGCCGACGGCGAAACCGGATTGTCGCTCGCGGAAAGCGGCGACTATGACGTGATGATCGTCGACCGGATGCTGCCCAAGCGCGACGGCCTGTCGGTGATCGGCGCGTTGCGCGAGAAGGGCAACCGGACGCCGGCGCTGATCCTCTCGGCGCTCGGCCAGGTCGACGATCGCGTCAAGGGATTGCGCGCCGGCGGCGACGACTATCTGCCGAAACCGTATTCGTTCACCGAGCTGCTGGCGCGCGTCGAGGTGCTGTCGCGGCGCGGCTCGGGACCTGCGGAAGAATCCAGCTACCGCGTCGGCGACCTCGAGCTCGACCGCCTGTCGCGCCGGGTGACTCGCGGCAGCGGAGAAGATCGACCTGCAGCCGCGCGAATTCCGGCTGCTCGAATACCTGATGAAGCATGCGGGCCAGGTGGTGACGCGCACCATGCTGCTGGAAAACGTCTGGGACTATCACTTCGATCCGCAGACCAACGTCATCGACGTGCACATCTCGCGCCTGCGTTCGAAGATCGACAAGGGCCACGACAAGCCGTTGCTGCACACCATTCGCGGCGCTGGTTACATGATCCGTGACGGCATTCGGTAAGCTGATCCGGACGACGGCGTTCCGTCTGACGCTCGTTTACCTGCTGCTGTTCGTTTTGTTTGCGCTGACGCTGCTCGGCTACTTCGCCTGGAACACGCGCCGGCTCGTCACCGAGCAGATCACCCAGACGGTGATCGCCGAAACCAACGAGCTGATCGACCGCTTCGAAACCGGCGGCCTGCGCGGACTGGTGACGGCGGTCGAGAACCGCGCGCTGCGCCCGGGCTCAAATCTCTATCTGATCGCGACGCCGAACGGTCAGGGCGTCGCCGGCAATGTCGGCTCGCTCGAGCCCGGCGTCCTCGACCGCGCCGGCTGGGCCGAGACCGGCTACCGCCGGCTCGAGGAACAGGATCGTCGCCGAGCATCGCGCGCTGGTGCGTGTCTCGCAGCTGTCCGGCGGATTTCGTCTGCTGGTCGGCCGCGACCTCGAGGAGCGGCGGCGCGTCTTCGGCGTGGTGGCGTCCGCCGCGCAATGGTCCTTCCTGGTGGTGATCGTGCTGGGGCTCGGCGGCGGCGTGCTGGTGGCGCGCCGCGTGCTGACGCGCATCGACGCCATGACCGGCACCACCCAGCGGATCATGGCCGGCGACCTCAGCGAACGGCTGCCCGTCGGCCGCAGCGGCGACGAGCTCGATCGGCTCGCCGGAAACCTCAACGCCATGCTCGAGCGCATCGAGGCGCTGATGCGCGGGTTGAAGGAGGTCTCCGACAACATCGCCCACGACCTCAAGACGCCGCTGACGCGGCTGCGCAATCGCGCGGAGGAGGCGCTGGCGCAAATCCGGCAGCGAGGCCGACTACCGTGCGGCGCTGGAGCGCACCATCGACGAATCCGATGCGCTGATCCGCACCTTCAACGCGCTGCTGATGATCGCGCGGGCCGAGTCCGGCCAGGCGCGCGGCGACATGACCGATTTCGATGCCGCCGACGTCGCGCGCGGCATCCAGGAACTTTACGAGCCGCTGGCCGAGGACGAGGGGCTGCAGCTCGCGGTGGAGGCTGCATTCAGCGCCGCTGCACGGCAACCGCGAACTGATCAGTCAGGCGCTCGCAAATCTGGTCGAGAACGCGATCAAGTACGGCAAGCCGGCCGGCGGGCGGTTCCGCCGGCCAGGCGGCGGCAGCGTCCGTCGATCACCATCCGATCGCAGGTCGAAGGCGATGCGGTTCTGCTGAGCGTCGCCGACCGCGGTCCGGGCATTCCGGAAGCCGACCGCGCGCGGGCGGTCGAGCGCTTCGTGCGGCTGGAGGCCAGCCGGACGCTGCCCGGATCCGGGCTGGGGTTGAGTTTGGCGTCGGCTGTCGCCACGTTGCATGGTGGCGAGCTGCGACTCAGCGACAATGGCCCCGGGCTGCGCGCAACGCTTGTTTTTCCTCGCCGGGGTGCGGAACAAAAGATCGCATGACTGTTTCCGCGGCCGGCAGCGCGGATGTTCGTTCGCTGGCGGCGCGTTTCGTCACCGGCCCGCAGCTGTTTGCGCCCGCGGAAGCAAGAGAGCGGCTTGCCGGCTGGCTGAACGATCTGCGGGCCGACCAGCGCAAGGCGATCGAAGGCATTTGCCTCGAATTCTCGCAAGCGCGGGCGATCCTCGAGAGCATCGCCGAAGCCTCTCCCTATCTGTTCGACCTGATCCGCGCGGATCCGGCGCGCGCGCTGCGCGTGCTCGGTTCCGATCCGGACCGGCGCATCGCCGAGCTCGTCGCCGGCATCCGCACCGACATGGCTGCGGCGGCCGACGACACGGCCGCGATGCAGCTGCTGCGCAGGATGAAGGCCGAAGCAGCGCTTTTGATCGCGCTCTGCGACATCGGCGGCGTCTGGCCGGTGATGCGCGTCACCGCGGCGCTGACCGATGTGGCGGTGACCGCGACGCAATGCTCGGTGCGCTATCTGCTGGCCCAGGAAGCGGCGCGGGGCCGCATCGTTCCGCCCGACCGCGACGCGCCGGAGGAGGGCTCCGGCCTCATCGTGCTGGCGATGGGCAAGATGGGCGCGGGCGAGCTGAACTATTCGAGCGATGTCGACCTGATCGTCTTCTACGACGCCGACAGGAACTCGCTGAAGGAAGACATCGAACCGCAGCCGTTCTTCGTGCGGATCGCGCAAGGCGTGACGCGGCTGATGCAGCAGCGCACCGGCGACGGCTACGTATTCCGCGTCGACCTGCGATTGCGCCCCGATCCGGCCTCGACGCCGGTCGCGGTCTCGACCGCGTCCGCGCTCGGCTACTACGAGCGCGAAGGGCCGCACCTGGGAGCGTGCGGCGATGATCAAGGCATACCCTTGCGCCGGCGATCCGAAGGCCGGAGAGGCGCTGCTCGGCGAGATCGCGCCGTTCGTCTGGCGTCGCTATCTCGACTTTGCCGCGCTCGCGGACGTTCACGACATGAAGCGGCAGATGCACGCCTACAAGGGCCATGCCGAGATCGCGGTCGAAGGCCACAACGTCAAGCAGGGCCGTGGCGGCATTCGCGAGATCGAGTTCTTCGCGCAGACGCAGCAGCTGATTGCCGGCGGGCGGCATCCCGAGCTGCGCTCGCGGCAGACGCTCGAGACGCTGGAGCGGTTGGCGGCAGGGCAACTGGATCACGCAGCAGGCGCGCGATGAGCTGACACGCGCCTACGAGTTCCTGCGCAGCGTCGAGCATCGGCTGCAGATGGTCGCCGATGAGCAAACCCACACGCTTCCCGAAGAGGCCGAGGCCGTCGAGCGGTTCGCCAGGTTCCTCGGCTTTGCCGGTCGGGACGCGTTCGCCGACGTGCTGCTCGGGCACCTGCGTTGCGTCCAGCGGCACTACAGCAAGCTGTTCGAGGACGAGGGAACCGCGACGTCTGCCTTGCCGAAGTTCGATTTCCGCCGTGGCGCCGACGATGCCCGGTTGCTGGAGCATGTCGCCGCGCTGGGCTTCAAGCAGCCGGCGGCGGTTGCCGAAACGCTGAAGCGCTGGCTTGCCGGCGACGACTATCGCGCCTTGCGTGCGCAGCCGACGCGCGACGCGCTGGAGGGCCTGCTGCCGCAGCTGCTCAGCAACCTTGCGCGGGCGGAGAACCCGGATGGCGCGCTGACCCAGTTCGACAGCTTCCTGCAAGCCGTGCAGCGCGGTGCGACGCTGCTCGCGTTGCTGCAGCAGAATCCCGACCTGGTCTCGCTGATCGCCTCGATCGTCGGCGCCGCGCCTCGCCTCGGCGACATGCTGGCGCAGCAGCCGCGGCTGATGGACGGACTGGTCGATCCGCGGTTCTTCGGCGCGATGCCGCGCCGCGAGGAAATCTCGCAACGGCTGAAGGCCGCGCTTGCGGACGCGGATTCCTACGAGGAGTTCCTCGATAGCCTGCGGCTGTTCGGGCAGGAGAGCCTGTTCCTGATCGGCTCGCGCATCCTGTCCGGAACAGTGTCCGCGCAGCAGGCCGGGATCGCCTTCGCCGACGTCGCCGAGGGCATCGTCACGACGATCCATGCGCTGGTGACCGACCAGTTCGCGCGCCAGCACGGCACGATCAAGGATCAGGAGACCGCCATCATCGGCATGGGGCGGCTCGGCAGCCGCGAGATGACGGCGTCATCCGACCTCGACCTGATCTTCATCTACGACTTCGATCACGAGCAGCCGGATTCCGACGGCGAACGGTCGCTGCAGGGCGGGCACTATTTTGCACGGCTGACCCAGCGGCTGATCAGCGCGTTCACGACCCGCACCAACCACGGCGTGCTCTACGAGATCGACATGCGGCTGCGCCCATCCGGCCGCTCGGGGCCGGTGGCGACCCGGCTCGACGCCTTCGCGCAGTATCAGGATTTCGAGGCCTGGACCTGGGAGCACATGGCGCTGACGCGGGCGCGCGTCGTGTCGGCGATCGCCCGCCTTCCGCGAGAAGATCGAGGCCGTCATCAAGGGCGTGCTGATGCGCCCGCGCGAAAAACGGATCATCGCCAACGACGTGCTCGAGATGCGGCAGGCGATCGCCCAGGAGAAGGGCGAAGCCGACATCTGGGACCTGAAGTACGCCGCCGGCGGACTGATCGATATCGAGTTCGCGGCGCAGTACCTGCAACTCGTGCATGCGTCCGAGCAGCCGTCGATCCTCGATACGAGCACGCCAGGCGTGCTGGATGCCGCAGCCCGTCTCGGCATCCTGCAGCAGCCGGACGCCGACGTGCTGCGCCCGGCCATGCGGCTCTATCAGGACCTCAACCAGATCCTTCGCCTGTGCGTCAGCGGGCGGTTCAAGCCCGACAGCGCGGGCGCCGACCTGCTGCGGCTGCTGGCGCGCGCCGCCGACGAGCCCGACTTCTCGGCGCTGGAGGCGCGGCTGAAGGAGATGCAGTCCGACGTCAGGCGCGTGTTCCTGAAGGTGCTCGGCGGCAGCGCATGACCCGGTCGTCGGCGCCAGCGAAAAATTCCAATCAGTCGCGCGCTCGTCCCAGTCGCCAGTACCCGACCGGAAGCTGCTTTTCGCGCGCAAGCTGGCGTTCCGCCCGCAAGTGATTGCGGATGCCCTGCATCGCCTTCATCTCGCATGCCGCCCAAGCGAAGATGTCGTCATGATCTGGCCAGGCCACGGCGCGGACCGCATCCACGAGCAGGTTTGTTGTGCCCGCCGCTGCGCCGTCCCGATGCAGCCAGGTGACGGCCAGACCTGGCGGTGCCTTGAGCTGTTGCTGCTCGCTGCGACCGGCGATCTCGATGAACGCATGCCCCGCGGCGGTCGGCGGCAGGGTTTCGAGGATGCGCGCGATCGCAGGCAAGGCCGTCTCATCGCCGGCAAGCAGCAACCAGCGGGCAGGCTGGATGCTGCGCCCCAGTGGGCCGGCCATGCCGCAAATCGCGCCAGGGGCCGCGCGAACTGCGAACTGCCGATCCGGGACCGGCGTCGTCGTGGGTGACGAAATCCACGTCGATCTCACGCGCGGCAAGATCGATCCGCCGGATCGTGTAGTATCGCGTCGCCGGACGACGATCCTCTGCGGGCCAGAGGGTGCGGCCATCGGGGCCGGGCCGCGGCCACTCGGGTGTCTTCAGGCCCTCCGGCGGGAAATACATGCGAACGTGCAGGTCGTCGTCGCTGGCAAAGCGGTCGATATCGCTGCCGGTGAATGTCAGCCGCCGCATGTGGGGCGTGAGATCGACTGCTGATTTAAGCGTGACTTCGCGAAAATTCGCAAACGTGTCGCCGGTCGGCTCATGGCCGACCCACTTGATCGCCAGCGGTTGGTCGCCGGCGAATTCGACCGCATGCGATGCGATCACCGATCGCAGGGTTTCCAGCTGACCCTTGTCGTTTGCCTCGACCCGGATCCTCAACGCATCGGCTTCGACCGCGAGTGCGCTCGTGCCGATCGAAAGGTTGGCCACCATCATGCCGTCACGCTCTTCGAAAGCGATTTCATGCGTGGCGAGATGCTTGATCATGCGATCGGCAAGGCCGGCAGCATCGGCGAACGGGATGCGGGCTTCAGATGTCAGCAAGCTCAACGCGTCTCTCCGTCGATTTCCAGGCTGCGAACTGCGGTGGCGCGGCTGTGCATAAGGGCTGATGCGGGGCGGGACCAGCACGCAAACGTTAGAATCGCTCAAAGTGCGCGGATACATGTTCGGTCGTGGCCGCTTTCGTCATACTGTCACCGGGCCTCATCGAACATTGATCAAATGACGCGGCGGCCTTCGTCGTCTTGCGACCGGAATTCATGACGACGTTGAAGTCAGGCTCTGCGGCACAGCTGTTCCACGTGATCCGGCCCTATTGGCTGATCGTGGTCGCATGCGGCGCGCTCGGCATGGCCGGCGGGGCGAGCGTTGCCGGCCTGCTGGCCGTGGTCAACCGGGGTCTGTATGCAGGTCCGGGCGAGGGCGCGTCGCTGCTCCTCGCATTTGCTGCGCTGTGCACACTCATCCTGATCGGGTCGATCAGCTCCGACATCGGGTCGAACTATGTCGGCCAGCGGATCATCGCTTCGCTGCGGAAGGCGCTGGCGGAGAAGATCCTTGCGGCTCCCATCGATCAGCTGGAGCGCTACCGGACGCATCGCTTGATCCCGGTGCTGACCCAGGACGTCGACGCGATCAGCAACTTTGCTTTCATGATCTCGTCCTTCGCCATCTCGCTGACGATTACGGTGGGCTGCCTGGTCTATCTGGCGCTCCTGTCCTGGTCGCTGTTCCTTCTGACCGGACTGGCGATCGTCTGCGGATCGGTCGCACAGGCCTATGCCCGTACGTTGGGTGTCCGTGGTTTCAACGCGGCCCGCGACGCCGAGGATGAACTGCAAAAGCATTATCGGGCCATTGCCGAAGGGGCGAAGGAGCTGCGGCTCAATCGGGTGCGCCGGCAGCGCATCTATGCCGAGCAGCTCCGCCACACGATCGACCGGATCAGCGCCATCCAGATCAGGTCGATCAATCTCTTCGTCACGGCACGTGCATTCGGAAATACCCTGTTTTTCGTCGTGATCGGCCTTGCGCTCGCCTTGCGCGAGGTGTTCTGGCCCGACAGTCCGGTCTCGGTCGTGAGCGGTTTCGTGCTCGTCCTGCTCTATATGCGCGCGCCGGTCGACCAGATGATCAGCATCCTGCCGGCACTCGGCCGCACGCAGGTTGCGGTCCGCCGCATTGTCGACCTCTCGCGGCATTTCTCGACGCCGGAACCGGATTTGCTGGCCGCTGCGAAGGAAGAGACGCAGGGCAAGTTCTCCTCGCTTGAGCTGCGCGGCGTCACATACGCATTCGATGCAGGCGAGGGCGAAGAGCCCTTCGCACTCGGACCGATCGACCTTCACGTTCGACGCGGCGAGACGGTTTTCATCGTCGGCGACAACGGCAGCGGCAAGACCACGCTGATCAAGCTGTTGCTCGGGCTGTATGCGCCGCAAGCGGGGGTCGTGGTGCGGGACGGCGAAGCGGTCGGCGTCGCCGCCCGCGACGATTACCGGCAGCTCTTCACCACCGTGTTCAGCGACTACTTTCTGTTCGACGATATTGCCGGGCTCGGCGCAGTGACGGGCGACACCGAGCGCTATCTGCAGCGGCTGGAGCTGGCGCACAAGGTCTCGGTCAGGGATGGAACGTTCACGACGACCGACCTGTCGACCGGGCAGCGCAAGCGGCTGGCTTTGATGAATGCGTGGCTGGAGGGCCGCCCGATCCTCGTGTTCGACGAATGGGCGGCGGATCAGGATCCGGCGTTCCGAAAGGTCTTCTACACCGAGCTGTTGCCGGACCTGAAGAAGCTGGGCAAGACGCTCATCGTCATCTCGCACGACGATCGCTATTTCGATGTCGCCGATCGGATCGTCCGTCTCAGCCAGGGCAGGGTGGTGTGAGCTAGCGCTTGCCGCCGACCCGGAACACGACGGGCAGTGAAAAGCTCAAGCCCTCGTCGGCGACGAGCGGGGGAGGTCGTGGGACCGGGTTGGCGCGCTGGACCATGGCGAGCGCCGCCGTGTCGAACGACTCGTCGCCCGAGCTCTTGATGACACTGGCGGAGACCACGCGCCCCATCCGGTCGAGATTGAGCGACAGGACGATCTGCGCGGCCTTCTGGTTGCGGTCGGTCGGGTAGCGCTAGTGCTTGTCGAGATGCGCTAGCAGCTCCTTCTGCCAGGTGGCGCGGACACGCTGGCGGCTTTCACCGGTGCCCTGATCGACCGTGACGGACTTCTGCCCCTGGGGCGCCTCCTCGATCGAGGGCGCGGCCATCGCCTCCTGGGCGACGGATTCCTCGGACGCCTTGGTTTCCTTCTTCTTGATCTCGGGCTCGTCTTCCTTCGGCTTGTCGGTCTTCTCCATCGTGACCAGCCTGTCGGGATTTTCGGCCTCGACCGGCGTCTCCTTCGGCAGGTCGACCTCCTTCACCTCCGCCTTTTGCTCGGCCACCGCCGGCGAAGCCACCGACGCCTCGCTGTCCGGACCGGGCGGCAACTCGGTCGGCGGCGTCTGCGGCGACATCAGCTCGAGACCGATCTCGATGCCCGGTGCGCCGAGGTCGTCGCTGTCGGCCTCCTGCTGCATGCGAATGAACGCGAAGGCGGCAAACGCGAGATGCAGCGAGATGGCGATGACGGCGGCAACGAGCCACAGCCCCTTGCTGGTCGAGGGCATGAACGGTTGCGTCGCCTGGTCGCCGGGCTTCATTGCGGTGTCGCGGCGGGCGTCGGCTGAGCAGCGGCGTCCGGCCGGCCTTCCAGTGCAACGAGCGCGACCTTGATGTAGCCGCCCTGGCGCAGCAGCTCGAGCACATCCATCATTTCGCCGTAGGGCACCAGGCGATCGGCGCGAAGGAAGATGCGCCGCTCCTTGTTGGAGTCCGCCGCATCGAGGGAGCGAACGAGCTCGGTGCGCTTGACCGGCGTCTCGCCGATGGCGACGGCAAGATCCGCCTTGATCGAGACGTAGGTCGGCTTGTCGGGCTTCTTCTGCGGCGTTGCGCTCGACGTCGGCAGGTCGACCGGCAGGTCGACGGTGGAGAGCGGAGCCGCGACCATGAAGATGATCAGCAGGACCAGCATGACGTCGATGAACGGCGTGACGTTGATCTCGTGCGTCTCGCCGAAATCGTCCTCGTCGTCGATGTCGTTGAAGGTGACGCCCATGGTCTACTCCGCGGCGGCGCGCCGAAGGTGCACGCCGTGCAGCCGATCGAGGTCGCGCGACAGCTGGCGGCCGGCGGCGCCGCTCGCCTTGCTCACCAGGTCCATGTAGCCCTTGGTGACGCGGGAGAAGTGATTGTAGATGATCACCGCGGGGATGGCGGCGACGAGGCCGATCGCGGTTGCGAGCAGCGCCTCGGCGATGCCCGGCGCGACCACGGCAAGGTTCGTGGTCTGCGACTTCGAGATGCCGATGAAGCTGTTCATGATGCCCCACACGGTTCCGAACAGCCCGACGAACGGCGACGTCGCGGCGATCGTCGCCAACAACCCCATGCCGAAGCGGATGCGGCGCGCCTCCGTGCGGGTCACCTCCGAGAAGCTCGACGCGGCGCGTTCCTTGATGCCGCCGTCGTTGTCGATGCCGGTGGACAGCCTCGCCTCGTTGATCGCGGTTGCGAGGAACGCGCGCATCACGCTTTTGTCGCGCTGCAGATCCTGGAATGCGTCATGCAGCGAATTCGCGCGCGACGTCGCTTGCAACGCCTGTTCCAGCCGTCGCTTGACGATCGACAGCTCCAGGAATTTGGCGACGAAGATGGTCCAGGTCAGGAGCGATGCGAAGACCAGTCCGATCATGATCGCCTTCACGACCAGGTCGGCCGAAAGGAACATCGACCACGGCGACAGCTCGTGAATGCCGACCTGGACGCCGCCTCTCACGATGGCCGCCGGTGCGGATGCCGCGCTCTGCGCTTCGACGGGTTTCGTCGCAAGAACGATAAGCAGTTCGAGCAATGCGAAGATCGCGGCGCGCGGCAACAGGTGCATGATGTCGTCCAGATACGTTCCAGAAGTCGACGCGTATCAAAGATAGCTTGCTCAGCACAAGCACGCGGCCGGGCTACCAGCGATGTCGAATATTGATGCCCGGTTTTCAAGCACTGACATCGTTGTGGAACTTCATCACGTTTGGAATCGATCTAAAGGTGGCGCGCGTTTCCGTGCCGACGTCGTCACCATTGCTATCGAGACATTCTAAGGTCGGGGGAGGCCCTTTGCATTGCGGTCGTCGGCGAAGGGCCTCTAAAGAAGCGGTGCCACGTCGGGCGCAATCGGAAGACGGCGACATGACTGAGACGACCAATCCGGACTGCAAGGTTTGCGACGATCTCGATGCCGAGCTGGAGCTGGCCAACGCGCTGATGGCGAGCTTCTGCCGCGTGCTCGAATCCTCGAAGCTGCCGCCGATGCAGGTGCTGCAGGCGATGGCGAAGTCGCTCGGCGGCATCTATCGCGAGGTGGCTGCCGCGCATCATCGCGGCGACTGCCAATGCGGCTGGTGCCCGGATGCGTCGGGCGATGTCGAGCTCGATGCAGAAGGCCATAGGTGCGGGGCTGATCCGCCCCCGGCAAACCGACCTCAAGTCGATGATCGTGGTGGGGCGGGCGTAGCCCACATTCTGAAAGCGATGGAGCTTGCGCGCTCTGTCGCCGGCTAGGCCGCAGCCTTCGTCGAGGCGCTGAGCTTGTTCACGTCGCGGGGCAGGGTCACCATCACCACCGTTCCGGTGCCGAGCTTCGAGCGGAGCCGCATCGAGCCGCCGTGCAGCTTGGCGAGCGATTTCGCGATGGCGAGGCCGAGGCCGGAGCCGTGATAGGTCTTCGACAGCTGGCTTTCCACCTGCTCGAACGGGCGGCCGAGCCGCTCGAGTGATTGCGGCGCGATGCCGATGCCGGTGTCGGCGATCATCAGCATCACCGAATTCTCCAGCCGGCGTGTGCGCACCGTGACGGTGCCGCCGTCGGGCGTGAACTTCACGGCGTTGGAGAGCAGGTTGACGGCGATCTGCTTCATCGCCCGCCGGTCGGCGACGATGTGCATGTCCGCTTCCGTCTGCGCGCGCAGCGTCAGCTGCTTGTTCTCGGCGCGGCCGGAGACGACGCGCAGGGATTCGCCCACCGTGCGCGCGAGATCGAGCGGTTCGAGGTCGAGCTTGACGCGGCCGGCCTCGATCTTCGACATGTCGAGGATGTCGTTGATGACGTCGAGCAGGTATTGCCCGCTGGTCAGGATGTCGCGGCAATACTCCTGATATTTCTCCGAGCCGAGCTGGCCGAACATCCCGCTGCCCATGATCTCGGAGAAGCCGATGATCGCGTTCAGCGGCGTCCGCAGCTCGTGGCTCATGTTGGCGAGGAACTTCGACTTGGTGGCGTTGGCTTCCTCGGCGCGGGTCTTTTCCGTCGCGTATTTTTGCGCCAGGTCGGCAAGCTCGGTGGCCTGCCGCTCAAGTGCTGCCTGCGACCTCTGCAGGTCCTTCACGTTGGCGCGAAGCTGGCCGTCGTTCTCCAGCAGCCTCTGCTCGTGCGCCTTGATCTTGGTGATGTCCGTGCCGACCGAGACGTAGCCGCCGTCCTTGGTGCGGCGCTCGCTGATGTGCAGCCAGCTGCCGTCGTCGAGCTGGGCTTCAAACGTCTGGGCGCCGTGCTGCTGCGACGAGCCGTCCGCGACCCGCTCGCGGATCTGCGGCATCCGGCCGACCTCGACGATGGTCTCGTACGAGGTGCCGGGAGCCACCGCCGAGTCGGGCAGCTTGTGCAGCCGCTGGAAGTAGGAGTTGCAAAGCACCAGCCGGTTGTCGGCGTCCCACAGCACGAAGGCTTCGGGAATCGTCTCGATCGCGTCGCGCAGGCGGAGATCGGCTTCGACCGATCTTGCCGCGAGGCTCTTCTGCTCGGTGATGTCGAGCGCGATGCCGATCAGGTGCGGCTCGCCGTCCGTGGAGCGCACCAGCTCGCAGCGCACCCGCAGCCAGATCCAGTGCCCCTGGATGTGGCGCATGCGGAACGTCTCGTCGAAGTGGTTGGCCTGTCCCGACATCAGCCGGTCGGCATAGCTGAACAGGTCGATGTCGTCGGAGCGGACCAGTGCGTTGACCTCGCCGAAGGTGAGCAGGTCGCTGCGGCTCTCCAGTCCGAGCATGGTGAACATCGATTGCGACCAGAAGATCCGGCCGCGCGACAGGTCCCAGTCCCATAGTCCGCAGCGGCCGCGATTGAGCGCGGTGTCGATCCGTCCGCGCACCGCATCGTTGATCAGGTCGCCCTCGCGGGCGCGGGTCGACTGCCAGTGGAAGGCGAAGCCGAGGATCAGCACCACGAAGCCGGTGGTCGCCGACAGCGTGATCGACAGCGCCGCGTGCGGCGGCAGCAGGCTGTCGGCAAGCTCCTGCACGACGATCAGCTGCAGCGAGTTCGAGCGGATCGACCGCAGCGCGGCAAGCGCGCTCGTGCCGTTCGGAAGCTGGACCTCGGTCGCGCCGGCGCGCGAGGCAGGCGTCAGCACCGGCTCGGCGCCGCCGAGAATGTCGGCCACTTGCTCGGCGACCGGCGTGGCGGCGGTTTCCGGCGTGCGCGCAAGAATGCGGCCGACATCGTCGACGACGAAGATGTGCCGGCCGGCCGCGATCCCCCAGGAGGGGATCAGGCTTGGCAATGAGGTCTGCAGGCGTTCGGCGGCGGCGCCACGCTCCTGACGTGTCGGTTGCGGGCGATCGAGCCGGTCGGCAACGAGGTCGGCCAGCGCCGTCACTTCCTTTCGCGCTGACGCATATTGCAGCCGGCTCTGGTCGATCACCTGCACGAAGGCGCCGATGCAGATGGTCACCAGGAAGGCGATGATCAGGGTCGGAACGGCACGGCGCAGGGTCGGTTCGGCAAGTACCAGTCGATGGTATGCCGGCTTCGCAATCGATTGCGCCAATCCCTTGATCGAATCGGATTGAACGCACGCGTCCGCGGCACGCACACGCGCCATTGTATTAGACCCCCTCGGGATGCCCGCCCCGCCGTCATCCAGGTCCGGAAACGATGAGTGATGCATCTTCCCGAATCGAATTTGATTTGAATCCACGTTCGGCGATTTGTCGAGAGTCAACGAATCGTTAATGCGAAATAAATCCGTCTCAACAAGTTTTTGGACTCTCACAAGACTCTTCGCGTGAGTCCGAAACGTGAACCGCGCACGACTGCGATTCACTTTCTGCACGAATCTGTTTTTTCAACGTGCGGGCTCGGCGTGACTGATCACCCGCTTCACCGTCGGGAAGGCGCGGCGCAGTCCGCGCTCGATTCCGTCGATCCGCTCGTGCACCTCGGTCACGGTCATGGCCGGATCGGTGCGGCAATGAAAGTTAACGAACTCGCCGGCGTCGCTGTCGCGAACCCGGACGTTGTGGATGTCGTGCAGCGCGCCGTCGGCGGCCGCGAGCCGCGTGAGCTCGCTGCGAATGAGCTCGACCCGTTCGGCCGCCGCGTCCGTGCCGAGCGGAAGCTCCGGTTCCAGCGGCTCGATATGGGTATCGACCTCGACGTCGGCGCCGAAGTCGGAACGGATCGCCGCTTCCAGCGTCTGGGTGATCTCGTGCGCCGCGCCGAGCGGCATCTCGCCCTCGACCTCGAGGTCGATCCCGACGGTCAGCTTGTCGCCGAGGTCGTGCACCGTGACGTGGTGGATCGCGAGCCCGGAGTTCCGGGCGATCACCATGATGCGCTCGCGCACGCTCTCATTGTCGCGCGCCACCGGAATGGCGGTGAAGGTGAGGTCGGCGTCGCGCAACACCTGGTCGACGGCCGCGTGCGCCTGCCATTTGATGTCCTTGAGCCGGTCGATCGGCAGCGTGCGCGGCACCGTCACGCTGGCGTCGACGAAATGGGTCGGGCCGACCATGCGCACGCGCAACCGCTCGACGTCGATGACGCCGGGGATGCTGCGGATCGCGGCCTCGGCCTTTTCCGCCGCGCCTTCCGGCGCGCGGTCCATCAGCGTCTCGATGGTCGAGCGGCCGAGCCTTAAGCCCAGGAGCGAAATCAACACCGCGATGCCGATCGCGGCCGCCGCGTCGCCCCACTTGTAACCCCAGGCGGCCAGCGCAAGGCCGATGATGACGGCGATCGAGCCGTAGACGTCGGAGGCGAAGTGCAGGGCGTCGGCCGCCAGCGCCTGGCTCTTGGTTTCGTGCGCGGCCTTGTGCAGCGCGCGTGCGCGCCAGTAGTTGACCGCCATGTCCACCAGCAGCACGACGAAGGGGAGGGCGGAGATCGAGGAGGGCGCCGCGCCCTCGCGCAGCCGGCTGACCGCTTCGACGACGATGCCGCCCGCGAGCACATAGAGCAGGGCGATGACCCCGAGCGCCGACACGCTTTCGATCTTGCCGTGGCCGTAGTGGTGCTCGGCGTCGGCCGGCTGGTCCGAGAAGCGCACCACGATCCACGTCACGACGGTGGCCGCGAGATCGGTGAGGCTGTGCAGCGCGTCCGAGATCAGCGCCAGGCTGCCGATCGCAATGCCGACCGCGAACTTCAGCGCCGCCATGCTGGCGCTGGCCACGATCGAAACCGCCGCAACCCGTTGCTTGATGTTTTGCTTGGCCATGTCCGGTCCGTTGACGCGCGCCCCGTTTAGCAGCAGGCGAGGCGCGGTCAATTCGGGTCCGGATACCTTTCAGCGCTCATGCAAATGCATATGGTTCGCAACTTGCGGCGCAGGCTCACATCCGCAGCACGATCTTCCCAAAATGCTTGTTCGCGGTCATGTGCGCGTAGGCGTCGTCGGCCTGCGCCAACGGAAACACCTTGTCGATCGGCAGGTTCAGCTTGCCCGACACGACCGCATCCCAGATGTCGTTCTTCACCGCCGTGGTGATGGCGCGGATCTCGTCGATCGTGCGGGTGCGGAAGGTGACGCCGATGTAGTTGATCCGCCGCAGCGCATGCAGGTCGAAATCGAACTCGCCGGTCATGCCGCCGAGCCGGCCGACATTGACGATGCGGCCCTCGTATCGCGTCGCCCGCAGGTTGTCGTTGGCGAGTTTGCCCGACACCTGATCGACGATCAGGTCGACGCCCTTGCCGTCGGTCGCCTTCAGCACCTCGTCGACCCACGACGAGTTGCCGGTGTCGAGGGCGTGGTCCGCGCCGTATTCCTTGAGCCGCGCGCGGCGGCCGGCATCGGTCGAGGTGCCGAACACAAGCCGCGCGCCCTTCAGCTTGGCGATCTGCATCGCCATCAGGCCGACGCCGGAGCTGGCGCCCTGGATCAGCACCGTCTGGCCGGGCTGCAGCGCGCCGGCGGTGACGACGGCGTTGTGCATGGTGTTGAGCGCGACCGGCAGCGTCGCCGCCTGCTCGTAGCTCATGTTGTTGGCCGGGATCTGGAACGCGCGCCCGGAATCCATCAGCCCGAACTCGGCGAAGGCGCCGTTGATCGAGCCCATCACGCGGTCGCCGACCTTGACGCCCTTGGCGTCGGGGCCGACCGCCACCACTTCGCCCGCGCCTTCGCCGCCGAGCGTGGTGCCGGCGCCGCCGCGGTCGCCGTGCGCGCGGCCCTTCGCCATGGCGAGATCGGCGCGATTGAGGCAGGCGGCGCGCACGCGCACCAGCACCTGCTCGCCGGTTGCCTTCGGCTCGGGGACATCGACGATCGACGGGCCGTTCTGGCCCAGAACATAAGCTTTCATGGTGCGTACTCCTCGCTGCCTACATCGCCCCGCCGCCGGCCGTCAGCCCGCCGTCGATCGTCATGATGACGCCGGTGGTATAGGCCGAGCGGTCGGACGCCAGGAACGCCATCATATCCGCGATCTCGCGCGGCGAGGCCGCGCGGCCGAGCGGATAGCCCTTGATCAGCTCGCGCCAGCGGCTCTCGTCGCCGAGCCGCTGCTTCGCCTGTTCCTTCAGCCGGCCGGTCATCCGGTCGGTCTCGACCGGGCCGGGATTGATGCCGACCACTCTTATATTGTCGGCAAGGCTGCGGCTGCCGAGGGTGCGGGTGAACGCCATCAGCCCCGCATTGCCGGTCGAGCCTGCGATATAGCCCGCGTTCAGGCGCTCGCCGGCCGCACCCAGGATGTTGACGATGACGCCGTGGCCTTGCGTCTTCATCCGCGCGTAGATGAGCCGGGTGAGGTTGATGTAGCCGAACACCTTCAGCTCCCAGGCGTGCCGCCACTTCTCCTCGTCGACGGTCTCGATCGTCCCTTGCGGGATGTCGCCGGCGTTGTTGATCAGGATGTCGAACGGCCAGGCGGTCTCCGCCAGCCGCGCCAGCGCCGCGCCGTCGCGCAGGTCCACGACATGTGGGGTGACGTTGACCTGGTTCTTGGAGCGCAGCCGCTGCGCCAGCTCATCGAGCGCCGCGCCGCTGCGCGCGGCGATGACGACGTCGCAGCCTTCCTCGGCGAAGACTTCGGCGCCGGCCGCGCCAATTCCCTTCGAAGCACCGGTGATAAGCACGCGCTTGCCGCGCAGACGCAGGTCCATGGCCGCCTCCCGAAAAATGCTTCGTCTGAAAGTCAGAAGCGCAGATCGATATTTGATCTGCGCTTCCGTCGTCTCCCTTGGCAGTCGGGGAGCTTACGCGGCAGCGCCGCGCTTGGCTCCGCCGGCGATCATGCCTTCGAGGCGCCCGCGGATGATCTGTTCCGCGTCGCGCACGATGCGTGTGATCAGTTCGGCGCAAGTCGGGATGTCGCTGATCAGGCCCTGCACCTGGCCGGCCGACCAGATGCCGTCCTTCCAGTCGCCGGTGGCATAGACCTGCTTGCCGCGTGCACCGGCGACGAGCTCGCGCACGTCCTCGAACTTGGCGCCTTCCTTTTCCATCTGCACCACCTGGGTGCTGATCGGGTTCTTTGCCACGCGCGAGGTGTTGCGCATGGTGCGGAAGATCAACTCGGTCGACCGCTCGTCGTTGGCGACGATCTGCTCCTTCACCAGCTGGTGGATCGGGCTTTCCTTGGTCGCCATGAAGCGGGTGCCCATGTTGATGCCTTCGGCGCCGAGGCGAGAGCGCCGCGGCAAGCCCGCGGCCGTCGCCGAAACCGCCCGAGGCGATCATCGGGATCTTCACCTTGTCGGCCGCGGCCGGGATCAGGATCAGGCCGGGGGTGTCGTCTTCGCCCGGGTGACCGGCGCACTCAAAGCCGTCGATCGAGATCGCATCCACGCCCATGCGCTCCGCCGACAGCGCGTGACGCACGCTGGTGCATTTGTGGATCACCTTGATGCCGTGCTTCTTGAACTCGTCGACATGCTCCTGCGGCTTGTTGCCGGCGGTCTCGACGACCTTGATGCCGCTGTCGATGATCGCCTGGCGATATTCGGCGTAGGGCGGGGGCTTGATGGTCGGCAGGATCGTCAGGTTCACGGCGATCGGCTTCTTGGTCAGCGTCCGCGCCCGGGCGATCTCCTTGCGCAGGTCGTCGGGGGTCGGCTGGGTCAGGGCGGTGATGATGCCGAGGCCGCCGGCCTCCGACACCGCCGCGGCCAGCTCTGCGCGGCCGACCCATTGCATCCCGCCTTGCACAATCGGGTGCTCGATACCGACGAGATCGGTGAAGCGTGTTCTCAACATAAGTGTTCCCCTGCCGTTTCCAGGATTTACCGTCGGTCGGGCCGCGCGGCTTTGTTTATGAAGTCAGATTGCCGTCGCGGAACAGGATTGTCCATCACCGGAGACCTTGCATCGGCGCGCAAGGCCCATGCTTTGGGCACGGGTTGCGCCTCAGCCCTGCGCCGCCTGCACGGCTGCTGGAACCTCGTGAGGCTTGCGACCACGCGGCCGCGTCCCTTAAAGATGTCGGACAACAGATGCGTCGGTGCCCGACGGGCGCACGGCGCACGCCATAGCTGCGAGGAAAAGGGGCACGCATGACCACCGCACCGAAGACCAAGGGCCCGCTCGACGGCGTGCATGTGCTCGAGATCGCGCACTTCATCGCCGGTCCGCACGCGGCCATGATCCTCTGCGATCACGGCGCCGACGTCATCAAGGTGGAGCCGCCGACCGGCGAGCATGCGCGCAACGCGGTGGCGGTCGATCAATACGGCAACAGCCTCTTTTTTGCCTGTCACAACCGCGGCAAGCGCGCGGTCGCACTCGACCTCGGCCATGCGGACGCGAAGAAGGTGCTGGATCCGCTGTTGAAGTGGGCCGACGTGATCGTCACCAACTATGCGGCCGGCGTGCCGGACAAGCTCGGCTTCGGCTTCGAACGGCTGCAGCAGATCAACCCCAGAGCCATCCTCGTGCACATCACCGGCTATGGCAGCTGGAGCGACAAGAAGAAGTATGTCGCGTTCGACGGCATCATCCAGGCGAACAGCGGCGTCTGGAACCTGAACGGTCATCCGGACGGGCCGCCCTTGAACTGCCAGGTGCTGGTCGGCGATCACGGCACGGCAGCGCATGCAGCCAATGCCGCGCTCTGTGCCCTGTTCGAGCGCACCCGGACCGGGAAGGGGCAGTTCATCGAAGTGGGGATGCTCGAGGTGCTGTCCTCGATGCTCAACACGCTCGTGCCCGACTACGACGTTAACGGCGAGATCCCGAAGCGTTACGGCCAGCGGCCATTCGACCGCTTCGGCGGTTCGTTCAAGGCCAGGGACGCGTACTTCACCGTCGCGCCTGCGACGCCGAAGATGTGGAAGGACCTCTGCAATCTGATGGGGCATCCGGAATGGGCCGATCCGAGCGTCGGCCGCAGGCCCGGCTACGTGTCCGATCCCGAGCTTCGCAAGCAGATCGACAAGACCGTCGACGAGTGGGCGGCGCAGCGGACGGCGGAGGAGGCGGTCGTCACCTTCCAGAAGCTCGGCATTCCGAGCGGCGTGGTGCGGACCATGGAGCGCATTTTCGAGGAAGAGGGCAGCAACCCGAACTCGCGGGTGCTGGCCAGGGTCAAGCTGCCGAACAATCCGAAGCCGGTGGCCATTCCCGGCCGCTCGTTCCGCTTCCCCGACGAGACGACGGAGATCAAGTCGGCGCCGGCCCTTAACGGCGATACGTTCGAGGTGCTGGCCGAACTCGGCCTTTCCTCCAGCGAGGTCGAGGGCCTGGTGTCGTCCGGCGTGCTGGCGCGGCCGTCAACGGACACCAGCGTTGCGGCGGCGGGTTAACCCGCAGGCTGAAGCGCTGCATCAAGGAGCTCGCGGACCTCGTGAAGGTCGCGGGCTACACTGAGGCAAAGCCTGCGGATTTCCTCCGTCGGCGGGATCAGGTCCGGCACCATGATCGTCATCATGCCGGCGCCCGCTGCCGAGCGGACGCCGTTCAGCGAGTCTTCCAGGGCGAGGCAGTTCTCCGGGGCGACGCCCAGGCTCTCGGCCGCTTTCAGGAACGGGTCGGGGTTGGGCTTGCCGCGCGCGTAGTCGCCGTGCGCGACGATGACGTGAAATTGCCCCTGCAGGTCGTGCAGCGTCAGGTTCCGCTCCACGTGCGCGTGGTGCGAGGAGGTGGCGATCGCACGCCTCAAGCCTGCGCGATCAAGCCGCCCGAGCAACTCGACGACGCCGCTCTTCATGAATTGCCTGCCGGTCAAGAGCTTGACGAAATCCGTCGTCGACCTCGGTCCAGTAGGTGTCGATGTCGAAACTTTCGCCGTAGTGGTTGAGCAGAAGCGCGCGGCTCGCGTCCGCCGGTAGACCGACCATCGCCAGGAACACCTGTTCCGGCATCTCGAAGCCCAGTCGCAAGGCGGTTGCGATCATCGCCTCGCGCGCGATCGCTTCGGTGTCGAACAGCAGGCCGTCCATGTCGAACACGACGGCCTGAGGGATTCGCGGGAAGGTCATGGCGGCTCGCTTAACGCCCGGGCCGTGCTCCGTAAAATCAAGATTTGCGTCATCCCATGACGCAGCGGTTCTCGCCGCCCTTGATG
Source organism: uncultured Alphaproteobacteria bacterium (assembly GCA_963843435.1). Lineage (GTDB taxonomy): Bacteria > Pseudomonadota > Alphaproteobacteria > Rhizobiales > Xanthobacteraceae > P52-10. Next base: position 80,788 of record CAWJKJ010000019.1, on the reverse strand, counting down.
CCACGTTCAACAGTATGCCGTCGGACTGATCGCATCCGTTGCGTGTCGGCGAGCGATCTCATGTCGTATCGCGTCACGCTGTAGTGCAAATCCGGAAACGCGCGCCGACGCAATATGACGCAGAGCGTTGTAATGCTTCATTGTTTGACAGCTTGGGGGAAAGCTGTAACGTTTCCAAACAACAAAAGTCGCAAGGCTTGGATCGGGCCAAAGCGGCTTAGGGAGGAGTGACGTTCGCGGCGTCGCAACGAAAACGACCGAGAAACGCTACTAACAAAAGCGATACCAAAAAGACTGCTGCCGCGCGCGCTCTGAAGTCCGATCCAACGGATTCGACATGGGACGCCAGATCGTCCATCGGCTCTTGATCTCGCTCCCGGCGTTGCTGGGCGTGCTGTTCCTGTGCTTCTGCCTGATGCAGGTCGTGCCCGCCGATCCTGCGGCGATCATTGCCGGCCCTGACGCGAAGGCCGAGACCATCGCCGCGATCCGGCTGGAGCTCGGTCTCGACCGGCCGATCATCGTTCAGTTCGCCGAATACATCTGGCGCGTCGCGCACGGCGATCTCGGCCGCTCGATCATCTCCAACAAGATGGTGATCGAAGAGATCGCCTCGACCATGGGCCCGACGCTGGAACTGATGATCGCGGGCATGCTGTTTGCGATTCCCATCGGCATGGCGCTCGGCACCATCGCCGCGGTCAAGCGCGGTACGTGGGTCGACCGGTGCATCATGGCCGTCGCGGTCGCCGGCGTCTCCATGCCGATCTTCTTCATCGGCCTGATCCTGATCCAGTATGTCGGCTACAAGTGGGGCCTGCTGCCGTTCCTCGGCCGCGCGGGCCCGATCTGGGACGGCGGCCTGCCGAACCTGATCCTGCCGTCGTTGACGCTCGGCAGCGTGCTGATCGGTCCGATCGCGCGGCTGACGCGCACCTCGGTGCTCGAAGTGCTCGGCGCCGACTATGTGCGCACCGCGCGCGCGAAGGGCTTGCGCGAACGCGTCGTCATCGTCCACCACGCGCTCCGCAACGCGCTGATCCCGGTGGTGACGCTGATCGGCCTGCAGGCGGCGTTCCTGCTCGGCGGCGCGGTGGTGACGGAAACGATGTTCTCCTGGCCCGGCGTCGGCCGGCTTGCCGTCGGCGCGATCATCTCCAGCGATTTCCCGACCGCGCAGGGCGCGATCATGATCCTGGCGGTGGCGTTCCTGATGATCAACCTGCTCGTCGACGTCATGTACGTCTATCTCGATCCAAGGGTGGCGCGCCAATGAACGTGCAGACACCGCTGGCGCTCGACGCCGTCATCGAGGCTCCCGGCCTGCCCGCAACAGGCCGTGCTGCCGAGCCGCGCGAGCATCATGCGGCGCCTCGCGCGCGACAAGGCGGCCGCGCTCGCGGCGACCTTCCTGTCGCTGGTCGTGCTGGCGGCGATCTTCGCGCCGATCGTCGCGCCTTACGATCCTTATTACACCGACCTCTCCAAGGCGATGCAGGCGCCGAGCGCCGCGCACTGGTTCGGCACCGACACCGCCGGCCGCGACGTGCTGAGCCGCGTCATCTACGGCTCGCGCAACACGCTCGCCATCGGGCTGATCGGCGTGATCGTCGGCGGGCTGCTCGGCGGGTTGCTCGGCATCCTGGCCGCGTATTTCCGCCGGCTCGACGGCTGGATCATGCGCATCGTCGACATCATGCTGGCATTTCCGGCGATCCTGCTCGGCCTTGCGGTGGCCGCGATCGCCGGCGCCGGCCTGACGGCGGTGATCATCGCCGTCGTGGTCGCGACCATCCCCGACGTTGCGCGGGTGGCGCGCGGAGCGGCGATCGGCGTGATGGGGCAGGAGTTCATGGAGGCGGGCCGGGCGGTCGGCGTGTCCGACACCGCGCTGATCTGGCGCTACCTGACGCTGAACTGCATCTCCACCATCTTCGTGTTCCTGACGCTGCGCTTCGGCCAGATCATCCTGATCGGCTCGGCGCTGAGCTTCCTCGGCCTCGGCGCGCAGCCGCCGACCGCCGAGCTCGGCATGATGGCGTCGCAGGGCCGCGACTTCCTGTTCATCTCCGAGCACATCGCCATCATTCCGAGCCTGTGCATCTTCCTGATCGTGCTGGCCGCCAACATCCTCGGCGACGCGTTCCGCGACGTGCTCGATCCAAGACTGCAGCAATAGGACGTCAACAATGGCTTCAGCAGGCTCAATTAAAAAGCTTTGCGAAGGGGCGCGCAACGGCGCGACAGGGAGGATTGAAATGAAGAAGCTTCTGTTGGGAGCTGTGGCCGCGGTCGGCATGATGTCGTATGCGCAGGCGCAGACGCTGACAGTGATGAACTCCGTCGAGGCGGCGCATCACGATCCGGCGCGCACCAGCGCCGGCTCCATGCAGATGTACATGTTCGGCGACACGCTGGTGTCGCTCGACTACGACCTGAAGACGATCAAGCCGCTGCTCGGCGAAGTCCTGGGCCATCAGCGAGGACGGCAAGACCTACACCTTCAACCTGCGCGACGACGTGACGTTCTGCAGCGGCAAGAAGTTCACCGCGAAGGACGTCGTCTACACCGTCAATCGCGTCATCGACAAGGAGACCAAGTCGCCGTTCACCTGGCGCATGGGCAAGGTCAAGGAGGTCCGCGCCAAGGACGACGTCACGGTCGAGTACGAGCTGGAGGAGCCGTTCAGCGAGTTGCTGCAGAACCTCACGGTGTTCCAGGCGACCATCGTCAACGAGGACAACGTCAAGGCGCTCGGCCGCGATTTCGGCGTGAAGGGCATCGACGGCACCGGGCCGTTCTGCTTCACCAGCTGGGAGCCGCGCAACCAGATGGTGCTGACGCGGCGGCCTGAATACAAGTGGGGCCCGGAGTTCTATCAGAACCGGGGCCCGGCCAAGTTCGAGAAGATCGTCTTCAAGATCGTGCCGGAAGAGGCGGCGCGGCTTGCGGCGATGGCGAGCGGGCAGGTGGACATCACCACCACCATGCCGGACCAGTACCTGCCGCAGGTCTCGAAGATGCCGACGCTGCAGGTGCTGCGGCCGGTGGCCGAGCAGCGCACCTTCTACCTCGGCTTCAAGACCTCCCGGGAAAACGTCTCCGACGTGAAGGTTCGCACGGCGCTCAACATGGCGATCGAGCGCAAGCCGATCGCCGATCAGGTTTATTTCGGCAATGCCGAGCCGGCATCGACCTACATCCATCCGAAGACCCCGGGCTTCAGCCCGGACATCCCGACCCATCTCGGCAAGTATGATCCGGTCGGAGCCGGCAAGCTGCTCGACGAGGCCGGGTGGAAGCTCGAGTCCGACGGCTTCCGTCACAAGGACGGCAAGAAGCTGACGCTGCAGCTCTACGGTTTCGCCGGCGGCCGCTCGCCGAAGGTCGCCGAAGCGGTGCAGGGCTCCTGGCGCAAGATCGGCGTCGACCTGCAGATCCAGATGTGGGACGGCACCATCGTCTTCTCGAAGCTCGCGCAGCAGGACTACGACATCTGGTCGATCGCCTATCCCTACGCCAGCGTCGGCGATGCGGCCTTGCTGTACTTCCACTCGAAGAACGTTCCGACGCCCAACCGGATGAACTGGAAGGACAAGGAAACCGACGAGTGGCTCGAGGCCGGTGGCGCGGCGCTGACCGAGAAGGTCAAGGACGAGAACTTCACCAAGGTCATGAAGAAGGTGCACGAGGCCGCCGTGTGGGTGCCGATCGTGCATGAAGGCGTGGTGATGGTCGCCAACAAGAAGCTGAAGAACCTGAAGGCGCACAACCCTTACCCGTCGTACCTGCTCTACAAGGCGCTCGACGTTTCGCCGTAAGCGCAGGGTCTGACGCATTGGTCCGGGTGCCGGTGTCGGCGCGGCTCCCGGCCTCTTCAAGACTGACGCGAGGCGACAGGCAGGGAGGGTCGGATGAGGAAGCTTTTGCTGAGCGCTGCGGCCGTCGTCGGCCTGATGTCGCAAGCCTTGATGTCATATGCGCAGGCGCAGACGCTCACGGTGATGAATGCGATCGAGTCCGCGCATCACGATCCGGCGCGCACCAGCGCGGGCTCGATGGTGATGTATCTCGTCGGCGACACGCTGGTGTCGCTCGACTACGACCTGAAGACCATCAAGCCGCTGCTCGCCGAACTCCTGGACCATCAGCGAGGACGGCAAGACCTACACCTTCAAGCTGCGCAACGACGTCACCTTCTGCAGCGGCAAGAAGCTCACCGCGGCCGACGTCGTCTATTCGGTCAAGCGTGTGGTCGACAAGGAGACCAAGTCGCCGTTCTACTGGCGCATGGGCAAGGTGAAGGACGTTCGCGCGCCCGATCCGCTCACGGTCGAGTACGAGCTGGAAGAGCCGTTCAGCGAGCTGCTGCCCAACCTGACCATGTTCCAGGCGACGATCCTCAACGAGGAGAACGTCAAGACGCTGGGCCGCGATTTCGGCGTCAAGGGTTTTGACGGGACCGGCCCTTACTGCTGGACCCTGTGGGAGCCGCGCAACCAGACGGTGCTCACGCGTCGCCCCGAATACAAGTGGGGCCCGCCGTTCTACGCCAACCGGGGACCGGCGAAGTTCGAGAAGATCGTCTTCAGGGTCGTGCCTGAAGAAGCCGCGCGGCTTGCCGCCATGGCGAGCGGCCAGATGGACCTCACCATGACGATGGCGGATCAGTATCTGCCGCAGATCGCCAAGATGCCGACGCTGTCGATCCTGCATCCGGAGCGCGAGACGCGCACCTTCTATCTCGGCTTCAAGACATCGCGCGAGAACGTCTCGGATGTGAAAGTGCGGACGGCGCTGAGCCTCGCCGTGCAGCGCAAGCCGATCGCCGAGTCCGGTGTATTTCGGCAATGCCGAGCCTGCCTCGACCTACATCCATCCGAAGACGCCGGATTTCAATCCGGCGACGCCGACGCATCTCGGCAAGTACGATCCGGCGCAGTCGGCCAAGCTGCTCGACGAAGCGGGATGGAAGCTCGAGTCCGACGGCTTCCGCTACAAGGACGGCAAGAAGCTGACGCTGCAGCTCTACGGCTTTGCCGGCGGGCGCTCGCCGAAGGTCGCCGAAGCGGTGCAGGGCGACTGGCGCAAAATCGGCGTCGATCTGCAGATCCAGATGTGGGACGGCACCATCGTCTTCTCCAAGCTGGCGCAGCAGGATTACGACATCTGGTCGATCGCCTATCCCTATTCCAGCGTCGGCGATGCCGCGAACCTCTACTGGCATTCGAAGAACGTTCCGACGCCGAACCGGATGAACTGGAAGGACAAGGAAACCGACGAGTGGCTCGACGCCGGCAGCGCCGCGCTGACCGACAAGGATCGGTATGAGAACTTCTCGAAGGTGATGAAGAAGGTGCACGAGAATGCGGTGTGGGTGCCGATCGTGCACGAAGGCGTCGTCATGGTCGCGAACAAGAAGCTGAAGAACCTGAAGGCGCACAACATCTACTCGTCGATGCTCTACAAGGCGCTCGACGTCGGGCCGTAGCGCGTGATCCCGGATCATGCGCAAAACGAAAGAGGAGCAGGTGGAAAGTAATGGCTGACGCGTTGTTGGAGGTCCGCGACCTGCGTACCTATTTCGATACGGATCGGGGCCTCTTCAAGGCGGTCGACGGCATCAGCTTCAAGGTGGAGCGCGGCAAGACCGTCGGCCTCGTCGGCGAGTCCGGCTGCGGCAAGAGCGTGACGTCGCTGTCGGTGATGGGCCTCGTCGCCGACACCGGCCGGGTCGAGGGCGAGGCGATCACCTTCGAGGGCCGCAATCTCCTGAAGCTCTCGAAGGAAGAGCGGCGGCTGCTGCGCGGGCAAAAGCTGTCGATGATCTTCCAGGAGCCGATGACCTCGCTCAATCCGGTGCACACCATCGGCCAGCAGATCGTCGAGGGCCTCCGCGCGCACGTGAGCCTGTCGCCGCAGGCGGCGCGCACCCGCGCCATCGAGATGCTCGAGCTGGTGCGCATCCCGTCGGCGGCCTCGCGCTTCGACGACTATCCGCACCACATGTCGGGCGGCATGCGCCAGCGCGTGATGATCGCCATGGCGCTCGCCTGCGACCCGACGCTGCTGATCGCCGACGAGCCGACCACCGCGCTCGACGTGACGATCCAGGCGCAGATCCTCGACCTGCTGCGCGACCTGCAGCAGCGCCTCGGCATGGCGATCCTGATCATCACCCACGACCTCGGCGTCATCGCCGAGATCGCCGACGAGGTCGTCGTGATGTACGCCGGCAAGATCGTCGAGAGCGGCCCGGTGCGCGACCTGTTCGCCGATCCGCAGCACCCTTACACGATCGGCCTGCTCGGCTCGATCGCGCGCATGGATGTGGAGCGGCCGCGGCTTGCGACCATCGAAGGCACGGTGCCGAGCGCGCACAATCAGCCGAAGGGCTGTCGTTTCGCGCCGCGCTGCCCGTTTGCCGACCGGCGTTGCCATGCCGAGCCGCCGCCGCTGCGTGACATCACGCCGGGCCATCAGGTCGCCTGCTGGAAGGCGCCGGTCGAACTGCTGGGAGCCGTCGCATGAGCGCCGAACCTGTCGTGCGGGTGCAGAACCTCGTCAAGCATTTCGGCGTCAAACGGGGCGTCGTCATCTCCAAGACCGTCGGCCTCGTGCGCGCGGTCGACGACGTCAGCTTCGAGATCAAGCGCGGCGAGACGCTGGCGCTGGTCGGCGAGTCCGGCTGCGGCAAGTCGACCACCGGGCGGTTGATCCTGCGGCTCCTGGATCCGACCACCGGCTCGATCGAGTTCAAGGGCAAGGATATCGCCACGCGTCGACAAGCATTCGCTGCGGCGCATGCGCCGCCACATGCAGATCATCTTCCAGGACCCGTACGCCTCGCTCAATCCGCGCATGACCGTGGGCGAGATCCTGGCCGAGCCGATGGCGGTGCACGACATCGCCGAGGGCAAGGAGCGCGACGACCGGGTGAAGGAGCTGCTGCAGGTGGTCGGCCTCGCGCCCGAGCATGCCAGCCGCTACTCGCACCAGTTCTCCGGCGGCCAGCGCCAGCGCATCGGCATTGCGCGCGCGCTCGCGGTCAATCCGGACCTGATCATCTGCGACGAGCCGGTGTCCGCGCTCGACGTGTCGATCCAGGCGCAGGTCGTCAACCTGCTGCAGAACCTGCAGCAGCGCTTCGGCCTCTCTTATCTCTTCATCGCCCACGACCTTGCAGTGGTGAAGCACATCAGCGACCGCGTCGCGGTGATGTATCTCGGCAAGCTGGTCGAGATCGCCGACAAGCGCACGCTCTACGCAAAGCCGTCGCATCCCTATACCCAGGCGCTGCTGTCGGCGATCCCGCGTCCCGATCCGACGCTGGAGCGCAACCGCATCCTGCTGCCGGGCGACGTGCCGAGCCCGCTGAACCCGCCGTCGGGCTGCCGCTTCCACACCCGCTGCGCCTATGCCGAGGCGCGCTGCAAGCAGGAGGAGCCGCAGCTGCGCGAGGCCGGCCCCGGCCATCGCGTCGCCTGCCATTTCTTCGAAACGATCCCGAAGCAGGGCGGGGTCAAGGCAGGCAGCGTCGCCAACGGCAAGTTCGCCGAACGCCTCGCCGCGTTCGAGGCCGCAAAAGTCCGCAACGTGACGGCGCGCATCCCCGGCTAGCGCTCTCAGGCTTCGCCGAAAGCGCGTAACGCCGCGGCCCTTGCTTGCGCCTTTCGGCATTGCTAGGCCATGGCCAACACGCGGCCCGGACACCGATCCGGCTGGAAAACGCCGATCGCGGACGGGGAGGGGCCTTGGACACCACGATCCTTCTGTTTCTTCTTCAGGACGGGATCACCAACGGTGCGATCTATGCGCTGCTGGGTCTCGCGCTGGTGCTGGTCTTTGCGGTCACCCGCGTCATCCTGATCCCGCAGGGCGAGTTCGTCACCTTCGGCGCGCTGACCTATGCGACGCTTGCGGCCGGCAAGCTGCCCGGCACCGTCTGGCTGGCGGTGCTGATGGGCGCGGTCGCCTTCCTGTTCGATCTCTGGAGCATGCGGCTGTCGTTTCGCCTCGCGCGGGTGCTGCGCTCCGCCGCGCTGAACCTGGCTGCTGCCGCTGGCCATCCTCGCCCTGACGTCCGCGTCGCCGGCCCCGCCAACACCATCGCCATGAACGTCATCCTGTCGCTGGTGATCGTCGCCCCGCTCGGGCCCTATCTCTACCGCATCGCCTATCAGCCGATGGCCGAGGCCTCGGTGCTGACCCTGCTGATCGCCTCGGTCGGCGCGCATTTCGCGCTGCTCGGCCTCGGCCTCGTGTTCTTCGGCCCCGAAGGGCTGCGCGGGCCGGCGCTGTCGACGAGCAGCATCGCGCTCGGCCCGGTGCCGGTCACCGGCCAGAGCCTCGCCGTCTATGGCGTCACCGTCGGCCTGATCGTCGCGCTGTGGCTGTTCTTCGGCTACACGCTCTACGGCAAGGCGCTGCGCGCCACCGCCGTCAACCGCATCGGCGCGCGGCTGTCCGGCATCCGCACCTCGCTGTCCGGCCAGCTGGCCTTCCTGCTGGCCGCGATCATCGGCGCCATCTCCGGCATCCTGATCGTGCCGATCACGACGATCTACTACGACACCGGCTTCCTGATCGGCCTGAAGGGCTTTGTCGCCGCCATCATCGGCGGCCTGATCAGCTATCCGCTGACGGCGGTCGCCGCCATCCTGGTCGGCTGCGTCGAGGCGTTCTCCTCGTTCTATGCCATCCAACTACAAGGAGGTGATCGTCTTCACGCTGCTGCTGCCGGTGCTGATCCTGCGCTCGCTCGCCGCCCCCGAAGTCGAGGAAGAGCACGACTGATGCAGCGCTGGCCGGTCCTCGTCTTTGCTCTTGTGATGGCGGCCATCCCGTTCGTGCCGGGGATACCGCCGTTCTGGCTCGTGCTGCTCGACAACATCGGCCTCGCCGCGCTGGTGGCGATCGGCCTCGTCATCCTCACCGGCGTCGGCGGTCTGACGTCGTTCGGCCAGGCGGCGTTCTGCGGCTTCGGCGCCTACACGACCGCGGTGCTGACGACCGCCTACGGCGTGTCGCCGTGGCTGACATTGCCGGCGTCGCTGCTGGTCGCCGGCGGCGCGGCCGTGCTGCTCGGGCTCGTCACCGTGCGGCTCTCCGGCCACTACCTGCCGCTCGGCACCATCGCCTGGGGCATCAGCCTTTATTACATCTTCGGCAAGGTGGAGATGCTCGGCCGCAACGACGGCATTTCGGGAATTCCGCCGCTGGTCATCGGCGACGTGCGCTTCGCCGATCCGCGCGCGATCTACTTCATCATCTGGCTCGCGGTGATCGTCGCCGCCGTGCTGACCATGAACCTGCTCGACTCGCGCACCGGCCGCGCCGTGCGCGCGCTGCGGCGCGGGCATGTGGCGGCGGAAGCGTTCGGCGTGCCGACGGCGAGGATGAAGCTGCTGGTCTTCATCCATGCGGCGGTGCTGGCCGGCCTGTCCGGCTGGCTCTACGCGCACTTCCAGCTGTTCGTGAACCCGACCCCGTTCGGCCTCAATGCCGGCATCGAGTATCTCTTCATCGCCGTGGTCGGCGGGGCAGGCTATGTCTGGGGCGCGGTGCTCGGCGCCGGCGTCGTCACCATCCTGAAGGACATCCTGCAGGGCGTGCTGCCGGCGCTGTTCAAGGTGCAGGCGCAGCTCGAGACCATCGTGTTCGGCGCGCTGCTGGTGCTGCTGTTGCAGGTGGCGCCGGGCGGGCTGTGGCCGCGCCTGATGGCGCTGCTGCCGGGGCGTTCGGCGGCCAAGGACGATCGCGACCGACGCCGCGCCGCTGCCGGCGCGGGAAAAGTCCGCGGGCGACGGCCCGCTGCTGGAGGTGCGCGAGGCGCGCAAGCAGTTCGGCGGCGTCGTTGCCGTCAACAACGTGTCGTTCGACGTGAAGGCGCAGCGAGATCGTCGCCCTGATCGGTCCGAACGGTGCCGGCAAGAGCACCATGTTCAACCTGATCACCGGCGTGCTGCCCGCGAACGGCGGGCGACATCTCGACCCAGGGCAGGGTGATCGACGACGCGACGCCGCAAAGCATCGTCCGCCTCGGCATCGCGCGGACGTTCCAGCACGTCAAACTGATCCCGGACATGACCGTGCTCGAGAACGTCGCGCTCGGCGCGCATCTGCGCGGCCATGCCGGCGCGCTGTCGAGCCTGCTGCGGCTCGACCGCGGCGACGAGCGGCGCCTGCTGGCCGAAGCCGCGCGCCAGATCGAGCGCGTCGGCCTTGCCGACCGCATGCATCAGCTGGCCGGCAGCCTGCCGCTCGGCCAGCAGCGCATCGTCGAGATTGCGCGCGCGCTCTGCGCCGATCCGGTGCTGCTGCTGCTCGACGAGCCGGCCGCGGGCCTGCGGCACATGGAGAAGCAGAGCCTGGCGGCGCTGCTGCGCCAGCTGCGCAGCGACGGCATGGGCGTGCTGCTGGTCGAGCACGACATGGGTTTTGTCATGGAGCTCGCCGACCGCGTCATCGTGCTCGAATTCGGCACCAAGATCGCCGAAGGCGTGCCGGAAGCGATCAAGAACGATCCGGCCGTGATCGAAGCCTATCTCGGTGTCGCCGCATGAGCGCGCCGCTGCTGTCGGTCGCCGGCGCGTCCGTTGCCTACGGCAACGTCGAGGCGGTGCGTTCGGTGTCGCTCGACGTCGGGCAAAACGAGATCGTCACCATCATCGGCGCCAACGGCGCCGGCAAGACCACGCTGTTGAACGCGATCATCGGCATCCAGCGGCTGAAGGGCGCGCTGACGTTCGACTCCCGCGACCTGACCCGGCTCGAGATCGAGGACCGCGTCGCCACCGGCCTTTGCCTGGTGCCGGAGCATCGCGAGCTGTTCGGCACCATGCCGGTCGAGGACAACCTGCTGCTCGGCGGCCTTCCGCATCAAGGCGGCGCAGTCGGCCGAGACGCTGGAGAAGGTGTTCGCGCTGTTTCCGCGCCTGAAGGAGCGGCGCCGCCAGCTGGCCGGCACGCTCTCCGGCGGCGAGCAGCAGATGCTGGCGATGGGGCGGGCGCTGATGGGCCATCCGCGCCTGCTGATGCTGGACGAACCGAGCCTCGGCCTCGCCCCGCGCATCGCCGCCGACATCTTCCGCACCGTGGCCGAGCTGCGCCAGTCGGGCGTGTCGATCCTGCTGGTCGAGCAGAACGCCCGCGCGGCGCTGCAGGTCGCCGACCGCGCCTATGTGATGGAGCTCGGCGAGTTCATCCTCAGCGGCAGCGCCAACGAAGTCGCCGCCGACCCGAGGGTGGCGGCGAGTTATCTGGGGATTTGAGCGTCGATGTCATTGCCGCGAACTCGGCGCGCCCCCTGTCCCGTCGGAGGCGCGCTCGGGTGAGGGCACGGGCAAACGCAGCTGACCTCGCCGCGACGCTCTGCCTTCGGAGAGATGCGCGAGTGCGCTGCACTTACTTCACCACCGCGAACTTGCCGTCCTTCACCGTCAGCAAAATCCGCGCGCGGTCGTCGACGCCGTAGCGGTCCTTCTCCGTGAAATTGTAGACGCCCTGGCTGGCGGCGAAGTTCTTCTCGCTCATCAGCGCCTGGCGGATGGCTTCGCGGAACTCCGGCGTGCCGGGCTTGGCCGTCTTCAGCGCCACCGGAACGACGCGCTTGAGGATCTCGAACGCGTCCCAGATGTGCGCGCCGAACTGGTTGCGGGTGTTGGCGCCGTACTTGCCTTCATAGGCGGCGTTCAGCGCCAGGCCCGGCTTCTTGGTCAGCGCGCTGTCGTCCTGGCCTTCCGGCGCCATCACCGGACCCGACGCCATGATCACGTTCTCCGCGGCCTTGCCGGCGATGCGGATGAAATCCATGCTCACCGCGCCGTGGGTCTGGTAGATCGGCCCGGCATAGTTGCGCTCGCGCAAGGTCGCCTGCGGCAGCGCTGCGCCGGTGCCGGAGGCCGCGACCAGCACGGCGTCCGGCTTGACCGCGACGAGCTTCAGCACCTGTCCCGCGACCGAGGTGTCGGGACGGGCGAAGCGCTCGTCGGCCACCAGTTCGAGGCCCATCGGCACGCCCTGGTTCTTGAACTCGTTCAGCCACAGGTCGCCCCATGAATCGGAGAAGCCGATCAGGCCCACCGTCTTCACGTTGTTCTTCTTCATGTGCTCGAACATCACCTTGGCCATCAGCGGCACCGGCTGCGGCATCACCACCGACCATTTTTCGCGGGCGGCGTTCACCGGCATCGGCGCCAGCGAGAAGTGCGGGATGGCGGCCTCATTGGCCACGGTCGAGACGGCGATCGTCGGCGGCGTGGTCGAGGAGCCGATCAGCACGTCGACCTTGGATTCGGTGATCAGGCGGCGGGCGTTGGTGGTCGCCGTCGTCGGAGTCGCCGGCGTCGTCGAGCTGGATGACCTTGACCTTGACGCCGCCGATCTCGGTCGGCAGCAGCTCGATCGTGTTCTTGATCGGTATGCCGAGCGCCGCGGCCGGGCCCGTCGCCGAGATGGTCACGCCGACCGTGATCTCGTTCGTCTGCGCCAGCGCGGGTGATGCGGCCGCGAGCAAAAGCCGCAGCGGATGCCGCGGAAATCAGTTCCCTTCCACATATCTTCCTCCCGTATCAGAACACATGCTTGGGCCGTTGCCGGCCCTTCTGGATTGTGGTCGTTGTGCAATCGATGCCACAGGACCGCACCGGTGCTCAATGACGATCTGGGGTCAAGGGCGACGAGGTCGCGGCCGGCGAAACGGCTGGTCGCGGCGTCGACTTTCGTGGCTATGCTCTGACCAGCCGGACGGGCGAGCCTCGGGACATCTGCAATGAAAGCCAAAATCGAAATCGACTGCACGCCGATCGAGGCGCGGGACTTCCTCGGGCTTCCGGACGTGAAGCCGATGCAGGAAGTCATGATGGACCAGATGCAGGCGAAGATGCAGGAGAGCATGGACAGCTTCACGCCGGAATCGCTGATGCGAACCTGGTTCTCCTTCGATCCGAAGATCGCCGAACGCTTCCAGGACATGTTCATGAACATGTCCGGCTTCGGCGCGCGAAAGGACAAGTAGAGCGCGCCGTCGCACGCGTTGCTGCGGCGCGGTCCTGATCGAACCGCGTCGCGCGGTAAATCTCGCGCGTACCTCAGACCTTTGGCCGATCCCGCCCGAGCTTCGGTTGCGAAGTTTGCGATTGCATCCGCATCGGCAATGAATGCAAACTCGTCGATCGAACGGCAAGAAGCGCCGGCAATCGAACGAAGCCCGCCAAGGCGCCGCATTCTCCGGGAGGAATCATGAGCAACGCGCCGCGCAAACTGTCATCCGTTGACGCCTCCTTCCTCTATCTCGAGACGCCCGAGATGCCGATGCATGTCGGCAGCATGGCGATCTTCCGCCTGAAGGACGGCTATCAGGGCGACTTCTTCGAAGACTTCAAGGCGATGATCGCCAGCCGCCTGCACATCGCGCCGATCCTGAAGGCGCGGCTGGCGAAGACGCCGCTCGACATCGATCACCCAAGCTGGGTCGAGGACGATCAGTTCGACATCGACCGCCACATCTTCCGCGCCAGCCTGCCGGCGCCGCACGGCCGCGCCAATCCTCGAACGCACCGTCGGCTGGATGCATGCGAAGCTGCTCAACCGCGCGCGTCCGCTGTGGGAGTTCTACGTGTTCGAGGGCATGGAGAACAACGAGATCGGCCTCTACTCGAAGATCCATCATGCCTGCATCGACGGCGGCGCGGGCGCTGCGCTGACCAACATGATCTACGACATCAGCCCGGAGCCGCGCGAGGTGCCGAAGCCGGCCGAGCAGGCGTCGTCGAAGCGCGAGCCGCGCGACATTGCCGCGCACTTCATCGATTCCTACCAGCAGCTCTGGAGCCAGCCGCTCGGCGCGTCGTCGGCGAAGGACATCTCGCTGCCGCGCATCGGCAAGGGCGACCTCGGCTCGGTGCTGTTCGACAACGCCATGTTCCAGATCGAGAACGCGGTGAAATTCGCCGGCAACTTCCCGGCGATGCTCAAGAGCATGTCGGAGATGGCCTCGCGCGTCGCCGATCCGAAATCGCGCGACAGCATCGCCGGCATGATGTCGCCGTCGACCGAGCTCAACAAGGCGGTGTCGTCGGAGCGCAGCTACGCGACCGTGTCGATCTCGCTGTCGCAGGCGAAGGACATCGCCAAGAAGTCCGGCGGCAAGCTGAACGACGTCGTGCTGGCGCTGTCGAGCGGCGTGCTGCGCCGCTACCTGCTCGAGCGCGGCACGCTGCCGGGCCGGCCGCTGACCGCGGCGGTGCCGATCTCGCTGCGCGAGGACGGCAATGCGGACGCGAACAACCAGGTGTTCGCCATGGTGTGCTCGCTCGCCACGCAGATCGAGGATCCGAAGGAGCGGCTGCAGGCGATCATCGGCGAGTCGACGCAAGTCGAAGGAGCTGTCGCATCCGATGCGCGCGCTGGTGCCGCAGCTGTCCAACGTCTCGATGCTGGGCGCGCCGATCGTCGTGCAGATCCTGGCGCTTGCTCTACAGCCGCTCCAATCTTTCCGACGTGCTGCCGCCGGCGGCCAACGTCACCATCTCCAACGTGCCCGGACCGCGGCAGACGCTCTACGCCGCGGGCGCCGAGCTGTTGCACATCTTCCCGGTGTCGATCCCGGCGCATGGGCTCGCGCTCAACATCACGGTGCAGAGCTATTGCGACAATCTCGACTTCGGCTTCATTGCCGGTGCCAATGTCATTCCAAACCTGCGGCCGATGGCCGATATGCTGCCGCAGGAGCTCGAGCGGCTCGCGGCGGCCTATGCCGGCGAGCCAAGGGCGCGGCGGGGCAGGCGGCGGGATAAGCTACGTCGAGTGAGGGTGAAGTGTGTCATGATTGAAATGCCGCCGCTGAAGTTTGCGAACACCAACGGCATTCGCATGGGCTACTACGAGGCCGGGCCGTCGGACGGAAAGGTCCCGGTGGTGCTCTGCCACGGCTGGCCGGAGATCGCCTTCTCCTGGCGGCATCAGATCAAGGCGCTGGGCGAGGCCGGCATCCGGGTGATCGCGCCGGACCAGCGCGGCTATGGCGCGACCGAGCGCGCCGGAGAAGGTCGAGGACTACGACCTCGAGCACCTGACCGGCGACCTGGCGGGCCTGCTCGATCATCTCGGCGTCGAGCGCGCGGTCTTCGTCGGCCACGACTGGGGCGGCTTCGTCGTCTGGGGCATGCCGATGCGGCATCCGTCGCGCGTCGCCGGCGTGGTCGGCGTCAACACGCCGCATCTGCCGCGCGCGCCGATCGATCCGATCGCGCTGTTCCGCAAGCGGTTCGGCGACAGCATGTACATCGTCCAGTTTCAGGACCCGGCGCGCGAGCCCGACAGGATCTTCGCATCGCGGGTCGAGCAGACGTTCGACATGTTCATGCGCAGGCCGGTGCCGCAGCCGGCGGCGCCTCGGACCCGGGCGTCGCCAGCCATGGCGACACGCCGTCGACGCTGATGCCTGGCCTTCCCGCAGATGGTCGCCGGCTACGACAGCTCCAAGACGACCCGCGCGAGCCGATCCTGTCGGCGGAGGAGAAGAAGGTGTTCGTCGACACCTTCACGAAGACCGGCTTCACCGGCGGCATCAACTGGTACCGCAACTTCACCCGCAACTGGGAGCGCTCGGCCGATCTCGATTTCACCATCCGCGTGCCCTCGCTGATGATCATGGCGGAGAACGACCGCGTGCTGCCGCCGTCGGCCGCCGACGGCATGGAGAAGCTGGTGCCGGACCTGGAGAAGTACCTGGTGAAGGGCTCCGGCCACTGGACGCAGCAGGAAAAGCCGGACGAGGTGAGCAACAAGCTGATCGAATGGTATCGGCGGCGCATCGCGGGATGATGCTTTGAGTAGCAGCTTTCGGCTGCATACGTATCGCGGCGCATGGCGGCAGCAAGGCCGAAGAGGACAAGGAAGACTCATGGCGCTGACAGACTCACTCAGCTCGATCCCGCATCCGCCGAAGAAGCCGATCGTCGGCAACATGCTGTCGATCGACTTCGACCTCGCCGGTGCAGCACCTGGCGCGGCTGGCCAAGGAGCTCGGCCCGATCTTCTGGCTCGACATGATGGGCGCGCCGATCGTCGTCGTCTCCGGCGCCGACCTGGTCGACGAGCTCAGCGACGAGAAGCGCTTCGACAAGGCGGTGCGCGGCGCGCTGCGCCGTGTGCGCGCCATCGCCGGCGACGGGCTGTTCACCGCCGACACCACCGAGCCGAACTGGGGCAAGGCGCACAACATCCTGATGCAGCCGTTCGGCAACCGCGCGATGCAGTCCTACCATCCGATGATGGTCGATATCGCCGAGCAGCTGGTCAAGAAGTGGGAGCGGCTGAACGGCGACGAGGAGATCGACGTCGTCCACGACATGACCGCGCTGACGCTCGACACCATCGGCCTGTGCGGCTTCGACTACCGCTTCAACTCGTTCTACCGGCGCGACTACCATCCGTTCGTCGAGTCGCTGGTGCGCTCGCTCGAAACCGTGATGATGACCCGCGGCCTGCCGCTCGAAGGCCTGTGGATGCGCAACCGCCGGCAGGACATGGCGAAGGACGTCGCGTTCATGAACGCGATGGTCGACGAGATCGTCGCCGAGCGGCGCAAGAACGCCGAAGCCGCCGCGGCCAAGAAGGACATGCTCGGCGCCATGATGACCGGCGTCGACCGCGCCAGCGGCGATCAGCTCGACGACGTCAACATCCGCTACCAGATCAACACCTTCCTGATCGCCGGCCACGAGACCACCAGCGGCCTGTTGTCCTGCACGCTGTATGCGCTGCTGAAGCATCCGGAGATCCTGAAGAAGGCGTATGAGGAAGTCGACCGGGTGCTCGGTGCCGGACATCAACGTCAGGCCGACCTACCAGCAGGTCACCCAGCTCACCTACATCACCCAGATCCTGAAAGAGGCGCTGCGGCTGTGGCCGCCGGCGCCGGCCTACGGCATTCATCCGCTGAAGGACGAGACCATCGGCGGCGGCAAGTACACGCTGAAGAAGGGCACCTTCATCACCGTGCTGGTGCTGGCGCTGCATCGCGACCCGTCGGTCGTGGGGGCCGAACCCGGACGCGTTCGATCCGGAGAATTTCAGCGCGGAGGCCGAGGCCAAGCGTCCGATCAATGCCTGGAAGCCGTTCGGCAACGGCCAGCGCGCCTGCATCGGCCGCGGCTTTGCGATGCACGAGGCGGCGCTCGCGATCGGCATGATCCTGCAGCGGTTCAAGCTGCTCGATCACAAGCGCTACCAGATGAAGCTGAAGGAGACGCTGACGATCAAGCCGGACGGCTTCAAGATCAAGGTCCGCCCGCGCAGCGACGCCGAGCGCACCGTGGTGCCGGGACAGCCGGCGCAGCCAGCCGCTGCGACCGGGGCGGCGAGGGCGGCGCCCGTCACGCGGCCGGGCCACAACACGCCGCTGCTGGTGCTGTACGGCTCCAACCTCGGCAGCGCCGAGGAGCTGGCGACCCGCATGGCCGACCTCGCCCAGGTGAACGGCTTTGCGACCAAGCTCGCGCCGCTCGACGACGCGGTGGGCGAGCTTCCGACCGAAGGCGGCGTGCTGATCATCTGCGCGTCGTACAACGGCGCGCCGCCGGACAACGCCGACGCAGTTCGTCAAATGGCTCGACGAGCGGGCTGACGAAGGACGCGCTCGGCGGCGTTCGCTATGCGGTGTTCGGCTGCGGCAACAAGGACTGGGCCGCCACCTACCAGCACGTGCCGCGCCTCATCGACCAGAAGCTCGCCGAAGCCGGCGCGCGCAACGTCTTCGAGCGCGGCGAGGGCGACGCGCGCAGCGGCGATCTCGAAGGGCAGTTCGAGGCCTGGTCCGCGAAACTGCGGCCCGGTGGCGGCGAAGGAGCTCGGCATCGAGACCGGCTTCAGCCGCGACGGCAGCGAGATGCCGCTGTACGCGATCGAGCCGGTCGCCTCGATCGGTGGTGCACGCGATCGCCGGTGCGAGCGGCGCGCTGCCGATGAAGATCGTCGCCAACACCGAGCTGCAGAACAAGTCCGGCCCGAACGCGTCGCCGCGCTCGACCCGGCATGTCGAGGTCGAGCTGCCCGCCGGCGTCAGCTATCGCGTCGGCGACCACCTGAGCGTGCTGCCGCGCAACGAGGCGGCGCTGGTCGAGGCCGTCGCGCGCCGCTTCGGCTTCATGTCGGCCGACCGCATTCGCCTCAATGTCGGCGAAGGCCGCCGCTCGCAGCTGCCGGTCGGCGAGATCATCTCGATCGGCCGGCTGCTGACCGAATTCGTCGAGCTGCAGCAGGTGGCGACGCGCAAGCACATCCAGACGATGGCGGACAACACCCGCTGCCCGATGACGAAGCCGAAGCTGCTCGGCGCTGTGCGGCGAGGATGCCGAGTCCTCGGAGCGCTATCGCAACGAGGTGCTGGCGAAGAAGAAGTCGGTGTTCGACCTGATGCGGCGAGCATCCGGCCTGCGAGCTGCCGTTCCATCTTTATCTGGAAATGCTGTCGCTGCTGTCGCCGCGCTACTACTCGATCTCGTCGTCGCCCGCGGCGGCCGGCTCGCGCTGCAGCGTGACGGTCGCGGTGGTCGAGGGCCCGGCAAGCTCCGGCAACGGCGTCTTCAAGGGCGTCTGCTCCAACTATCTCGCCGACCGCAGGCCGGGCGACATGGTGCATGCGCTGATCCGCGAGACCAAGGCGGGCTTCCGCCTGCCCGACGATCCGGCCAAGCCGATCATCATGATCGGCCCCGGCACCGGCCTCGCGCCATTCCGCGGCTTCCTGCAGGAGCGCGCGTCGCAGAAGGCGAGCGGCAAGACGCTTGGGTCCGGCGATGCTGTTCTTCGGCTGCCGTCATCCCGAGCAGGATTTCCTCTACGCCGACGAGCTGAAGGGCTTTGCGGAGCAGGGCGTCTCCGAGCTGCACGTCGCCTTCTCGCGCGGCACCGGTCCGAAGACCTATGTGCAGGACCTGATCGCCGCGCAAAAGGATCGCGTCTGGAGCCTGATCGAGCAGCGGCGCCGTCATCTTCGTCTGCGGCGACGGCGGCAAGATGGAGCCCGACGTCAAGCGCAAGCTGATGGACATCTACCGCGAGAAGAAAGGCGCCGACGAAGACGCCGCCGCCCGCTGGATCGACGACATGGGCACGCAGAACCGCTACGTGCTGGACGTCTGGGCGGGGAGTTGACGGACCGCGCCTAAAGCGCGGGCCGTCATTGCGAGCGAAGCGAAGCAATCCAGTCGCGCGCGCAGCGCGCCAGCAAGAACAGCAGAGCTCGCCGCGAGCGCTGCACTGGATTGCTTCGTCGCTTCGCTCCTCGCAATGACGGCTGGGGCTCGCGCCTCGCTTCGGCTACGCCGCCTTCCTCGCCGCGGCATGCGCGTGATCGGCGATCGCACCGATGATCTGCGGCCACATCGGGATCGGCAGCGCGTGGCCCATGCCTTCGACCATCACCAGCTTCGCGCCCGGGATCGAATTCGCCGTGTCCGGCCGGCCTCCGGCCGCACCAGCGGATCGACGGTGCCGTGGATCACCAGCGTCGGCACCTTCACGCTGGCCAGCGCCTTGTTGCGCGCGCCGGAGGCGAGAATGGCGCGGAACTGCCGGCCGACGCCGGCCGGGTTGAGCCCGCGCGCGTAGCAGCGCTCCGCGCGGTCGCGGTCCTTGGCCTCATCCTGCGGAAAGCTGCCCTGGCGCAGGATTTTCCAGTTCCGCGCGAAGAGGGCGATGTACTCGTCCTTGGTCTTCGGCGGCGGCGCCATCAAGCAGCGCCATCGCCTCGCGCTTCGGCTGCGGCAGTTTCAGGTTGCCGGTGGTCGACATGATCGAGGTCAGCGAACGGATGCGCTCCGGGAAGTGGATCGCGATCTCCTGGGCGATCGCGCCACCCATCGAGGCGCCGACGACGTGCGCCGAGCGGATGCCGAGCGCGTCCATCAGGCCGGTGGTGTCGTTCGCCATGTCGCGCAGCGTGTAGGTCGCGGACGGCAGGATGCCGAAGAAGCGCAGCTTCAGGATATCCATCGGCGTGATGCGCTTGCCGCCGGTCATCTTGGTGGACTGGCCGATGTCGCGGTTGTCGAAGCGGATGACGCGAAAGCCGCGCGTGGCGAGCTGCTGGCAGAACTCGTCGTCCCACAGCACCATCTGCGCGCTGAGGCCCATGATCAGCAGCAGCGGTTCGGCGTCCGGCGACGCCGAAGATGTCGTAGCAGATCTCGATGCCGTTGGCCTTCGCGAGCTGCGGCGGCGAGTAAGGAACGTCGGTCAAGGGCGTCCTCCCTGCAAGGACCGCCAACTATTGCACGCTTCGCCGCGGTGCAGAAGCGCGGCCGACCTGACGCGAGCAGGTCAAGACAATAGTCGAATATTGACCGCGCCGTTCAGGCAGTATGGAATGCGAGCAAGAGCGGGCGATGACCCGCCAGCGTTGTCGAGGAGGAAAGCGTATGGCGGACAAGGGCACCGATCCTGTGCAGATGTGGCACAGCTTCCTTGGCGACATGGAGAAGCAGTTCAACTCGCTCTCCAACCAGGCCATGGGCTCCGAGGAATTCAGCCGCATGATGGGCCAGATGACCGGCGCCTCGGCCGGCGCCAAGAAGGCCTTTGGCGATTTCATGGAGAGTATCTCGCCGCCATGAACCTGCCGAGCCGCAGCGAGCTGATCGATCTCGGCGAGCGGCTGCACAACATCGAGGGGCGGCTGAACGACATCATGTCGCTGCTGCAGCGCGTGCACGCCGACGTCGTCGCCGCCGATGCGGCTGCGACCGGCGCGCCGCGGCCGCCGCGCACCAAACGTCCGCCGTCGGAAGCCGGAGGCAAGCCGGAGACAAGACATGACGGCGGCCGCCCAGCAGCAATCCTCCTCGGCCTGCCGACCGCATCCAGCTCGAGGTGCAGCGCGCGATCCAGCGCAGCATCAAGGGCGTCGAATATTTCGCGCTCGGCCGCACCCGTGGTCGGCAACGACGCCGAAGGACGTGCTGCATTCGCGCGGCACCATGAAGCTCTATCACTACCGTCCGCTCGCCGACGAAATCTACCGCGTGCCGATCCTGATCGTGATGGCGACCACCAACCGCGGCTACATGCTCGACATGGTGCCCGGGCAGAGCCTGATCGAATTCCTGCTGAAGCGCGGTTTCGACGTCTACATGCTGGACTGGACGGCGCCGCGGCCCGAGGAGCGCGGCCTGAAGTTCGAGGACTACGTGCTCGACTTCATCCCCGACTGCGTGCGCCGCGTGCAGCAGGATTCCGGCGAGACCGACGTCAGCGTGATCGGCTACTGCTTCGGCGGCGTGCTGTCGCTGCTCTACGCCTCGACCCACCCCGACGGGCCGCTGAAGAACCTCGTCTGCTTCACCACGCCGATCGACTTCCGGCAGATGAAGCTGTTCCAGAATTTCTCCGACCGCCGCTACTTCGACGTCGACCGGCTGGTCGACAGCATCGGCAACGTGCCGCCCGAGATGATCTTCCAGTCGTTCGAGATGCTGCGCCCGGGCTCGCGGCCGATCGCCCAGATCCAGCTCTGGGAAAACATGTGGAACGACGAGTTCGTCAAGTCGTACCGCATGTTCGACCGCTGGGCGCACGGACACGCTGCCGCTCGCCGGCGAATACTTCCGCCAGACCACCAAGGACCTGATGTGGGACAACAAGCTCTACGAGCGGACCATGACGGTCGGCGGCCGCCGCGCCGACATCTCGCGCATCAAGGTGCCGATCCTGCATGCGGTCGCCGAGCACGATCACATCGTGCCGTATGACGCGGCCAAGCCGCTGATCGCCACTGTCGGCTCCGCCGACAAGGAAGAAGTCATTCTGAAGGGCGGCCACATCAGCCTCGTGGCCGGCCCGAACGCCATCAGCGGCTGTGGCCGAAACTGGACTCCTGGTTAAGCGAGCGATCGACATGAGCGACAAGCGTTCCTATCCCCGCACCGTCAAGAGCGATGCGGGCAA
This sequence comes from uncultured Alphaproteobacteria bacterium, assembly GCA_963843435.1. Lineage (GTDB taxonomy): Bacteria > Pseudomonadota > Alphaproteobacteria > Rhizobiales > Xanthobacteraceae > P52-10. Next base: position 58,836 of record CAWJKJ010000019.1, on the reverse strand, counting down.
CATCGAATTCCGCCACATGACGCCAGGCGGACGAGGCCGCCGTGCTCGATTTCGCGCGCGGCCTGCCGGTGCACGATCTGCTGTTCCTGCCGCGCAACATCTCCGAGCCGAAAGTGCTTGCCGCCTGGATCAAGGAGATCGAGCGCGGCGCGATCGTCAGCCTGCTTGCGGTCAAGGACGGCAAGGTGGTCGGCTGCGGCACCATCGTTCGCGACGCCGCATTCCTGGTCGCCGCATGTCGGCGAAATCCGCAACGTCGTCTCGCCGGAGGTGCGTGGCCTTGGCGTAGGGCGGGCGCTGATCCAGGAGACGTTCGCGCTGGCGCTGGAGATGGGGCTCGAGAAGCTGGTCGTGCAGATGACCGTCGACCAGGTCTCCGGCATCGCCCTGTTCGAGGGGATGGGCTTCCGCGGCGAGGCGCTGCTGCGCGAGCACGTGCGCGACCGCGACGGCAACAAGCACGACATCGTCGTGCTCGGCCACAACGTGGCGCAGGTGCGCGCCCAGCTCGAGGCCTATGGGGTGCCGGAGGCGGTTCGGGCGCGGGCCTGAGGGCTACCCAAATACCTCTATCATGATCACGGCTTCGTGATGTCGCGTTGCAACATTGATGTTGCGACGCACCATTAACCGTGTCATATAGGCGTCACCCCGGGCCAATCGGACGGGGCGAGCCATAGCTCAACCCCGAGGATGGAGAAGACCATGACCACGAATTCCTACGACTCCGCGTTCGACTTCGCCAAGCAGGCCTTTGCGCCGTTCGCCGACGCGTTCAAGACCATTCAGGACAAGGTCCAGGTTCCGGAAGCCGCGCGCGACTTCGTCAAGCGCGTTGCCGGCGACGCGACCTCGCGTGCCGCCGACATCCACGCCGGTGCCGAGAAGGTGACCGTTGCGATCCAGACGGCCGTTGTCGAGCAGATCGACGAGACCGCCAAGATCAGCCGCAACATCCAGCAGGCCATGCTCGACGACGCGCAGGCGTTCTTCGCCGGCCTCGAGAAGCTGGCGTCGGCCCAGTCGCTCGGCGAAGCCTTCCAGATCCAGAGCGACATGGTGCGTGCACGTACCGACGTTGCGGTGTCTCGCGCCCGCGCGACCGCCGACTACCTCGGCGAGCGTCTCGCCACCGGCGCGAAGACCGCCCAGGAGAACATCTCCAAGGTCGTGTCGCTGAACAAGGCGGCCTGATCGAAAGCCCGCTTAAAAGGCAGCCTGACGGGACTAGAAGGCTGCAAGTGCGAAAGCCCGCTTCAGCGTCAGAGCGGGCTTTCTTTTTGCCGTGCGCGCGGTCTATCTCCCTTTGCAGAGACGCCACTGACACGGGACACACGCCGATGACGGGACAACAACGGCTCCTGTCCGGCCTCGCGGTCGACGCCGCGCGCGCCGCCGAACTGCGCCGCGTGAAGGCCGTTGCCGCCGCGCGTGCTCGTCGCCTGTCTCGTCGTGCTGGTGTTCGCAAAGATCATGGAGCCGCGGCACGCGGCCTTCGGCTTCCTCGCGGCGTTCGCGGAGGCAGCCGCGATCGGCGGCCTCGCCGACTGGTACGCGGTCGTGGCGCTGTTTCGCCGGCCGCTCGGCCTGCCGATCCCGCACACGGCGATCATTCCCGCCAACCAGCAGCGGATCGCGGAAAAACTCGGCGAATTCGTCGAGCGGCATTTCCTCGACGCAGCCCCGGTCGAGGCCAAGCTTCGCAGCGTCGACTTCGCGTCGTTCGTCGCCGACTGGCTCGCCAACGAAAAGCGCAGCACCGAGCTCGCGCGCTTCGTCGTCAAGCTGCTGCCGGACGCGGTGGACGCCGCCGAAAACTCCGGCCTGCGCAACTTCCTCGCGCAGCAGATCGTCAGCCGCCTGCAGTCGCTCGATCTCGCGCCGCTCGCGGCGGGCACGTTGCGCTCGTTCGTGCGCGAGGGCCGTCATCGCTCGCTGCTCGACGATCTTCTGGGCGCGATCCACAAATCCATCAACGAGCCGGAGATGCTGGCGGCGATCCGCGCGAAAATTCGCGACGAGCTGCCGACCATCCTGCGCTTCTATCGCGCCGACGCCTACGTGATGAAGAAGGTCGCAGCATCGGCCACCGCGTTCTTCGAGGACGTGCGCACCGATCCCGATCATCCGTTCCGCGGCGAGTTCGATCGCCTGATCCTGTCGTTCGTCGACGAAGCTCGAGAGCGAGCCGCAATATGCGAGCCGCATCGAAGCACTTGAAGCGCGAGCTGCTGGCGCGGCCGGAGATCGGCCGGCTCGCGCAGAACCTGTGGTCGGGCCTGCGCGACTTCGTTGCGAAGAATGCCAGCGGCGAGAACGATGTGCTGCAGCGGCAGCTCGCCGGCGCCTTCGTCGCCATCGGCCATCAGCTCGCTGCCGACGCCGACATGCGCGCGCGAGATCAACCAGGGCATGGTGGTCGTGCTGAAGAGCTTCATCGCCGAGCAGAAGAGCGGCGTCTCGACCTTCATCGCCGATCAGGTCAAGGCGTGGGACATGGGCCAGCTCATCGTGCTGATCGAGACCAACATCGGCAAGGACCTGCAATACATCCGCTTCAACGGCACGGTGATCGGCGGCCTCGCCGGTCTTACACTGCACGGTATCGAGGTCCTCGATTCGGGCCCTGTGAGAAAGGTCACGAATCGCGGCTGCAGGCACCTTGCAAAGTCCATCCCGAATTCCGAGGTTTACAGATGGTGCGTGCGATTGACGCGCGTGCCATACTGATCTTGGGGAAATTGAGGGGAAGGGCAATTCGAATGACTGCGCTGCAACGCTTCGTCCGCCGTCACGCGCACTGATGCTGCTCGAGGGCAGGGCGATCCCGGAATTCGGCGCGTTTCTCGGCGCGCTGCCGCTGTTGAGCCTGGCGCCGCGCGGCGATGGTCACCCGGTGCTGGTGCTGCCCGGTCTCGTCACCAGCGATATCTCGACACGGCCGCTGCGCGCGTTCCTGAAGCGACAAGGCTACGCGGTGAGCGGCTGGGGACTCGGCCGCAATTTCGGCCCGCGGCCCGGCATCCAGGAAGGCATGCTGACGCTGCTGCGCGAGCTGAACGAAACGAGCGGCCGCAAGGTGAGCATCGTCGGCTGGAGCCTCGGCGGCGTCTACGCGCGGCAACTGGCGAAGATGGAGCCGGATCGCGTGCGCTCGGTGATCACGCTCGGCAGCCCGTTCGGCGGCCAGCCGACGGCGACCAATGCCTGGCGCATCTACGAGATGGTGAGCGGCAAGCCGCGCAGCCGATCAGGACACCAGCTTCGGCGGCACGCTCGCCGATCCGCCGCCGGTGCCGACCACGGCGATCTTCAGCCGCACCGACGGCATCTGCGCCTGGCAGGTGTGCGTCGAGCAAGTGTCGCCGAAGACCGAGAACATCGAAGTGCAGGGCAGCCATTGCGGCCTCGGCCACAACCCGGCCGTCGTCTACGCGCTCGCCGATCGTCTCGCGCAGGCCGAAGGCCAGTGGCGGCCGTTCCACCGCTCGGGCTGGCGCGCGCTGGTGTATCCGGATCCGAATCGCTAGTTGAAAACCGCATCAAGCAGCAACGACTTCACGTCCGTTGCCGCGATTGACTGCCTGCGCAAAAGATTCGCGCGATCGGAGATGATGAGTGGGCCGTCCTCGGTCCGATCCGTCACGCGGCCATGCGAGCCGCGCACCAGCGACGCGTCGAGCGGAATGACGTCCATCAGGTTTCGGAATCCCAGTTTGCGCATGAGCAGGCGCTTGGCGATCGCGAGCTTTGGCGCAGCTATCGCCGGATCCAGAAACAACTCGACAGGGTCGTATCCCGGCTTTCGGTGAATTTCCACTGTGCGAGCAAAGTCCGGTGCGCGCTTATCGTCGTTCCAGTAGTAATACGTGAACCACGATCGCGCATCCGCCATGGCGATGAGCTCGCCGGAACGTGGATGATCCAGGCCCAGCGCGCGCTGCTCGGCGGCGTCATAGACGCGTTCGACGCCCGGCAAGCTTTCGAGTAGCGCGCGGATCCTGGGTAGAAGCTCCTGGATCCGCCACGTAGACGTGAGCGATCTGGTGGTCGGCGACCGCGAAAGCCCTCGAAGCCATCGGGTCGAGCAACTCGCCGCCGTCCTCCTCTCGAACGGCGAGGTACCCGCTGTCGCGGAGCGCGCGGTTGATGTGGATCGGACGATCGACGCCCGTGATGCCATACTCGGACAGGACAATGACCGAGCGACCTTGCGCGCGGGCCGTCTCTGCAAGTTCGCCTGCGACCGCATCGATTTCGCTCAGCGATCTGTTTGACTGCGGGATGAGCCTCGTCAGGCCCGAAGCGCTGCAAGTCATAGTCCAGGTGCGGAAGGTAGACGAGCGTCAGCGTCGGATCGCTCTCGGCCATGACGATCTTGGTCGCGTCGGCAACCCATTTGCTCGATGCGATCGTCGTTCCCGGCCCCCAGAACTGAAACAACGGGAATGGACCCAGACGCTCGGTCAGCTGACGGCGCAACGTGTCCGGCACCGTGTAGCAGTCGGGCAGTTTGCGTCCGTCCGCCTTGTAGATCGGCCGCGGCGTCGCGCCGACATCGATGGCTCGACGCCATGTTGTACCACCAGAACATGTTGGCGCATGTAAAGGCGGCGTCGCGCTTCTTGCCGGCTTCCCAGACCTTCTCTCCGCCGACCAGGCGATTGGACTGACGCCAGAGCATCACCTCCATCTGGTCGCGAAACAGCCAGCCGTTGCCGACAATGCCGTGCTCACGCGGCGGCAGGCCGGTCATGAAGCTCGCCTGCACGCTGCAGGTCAACGCCGGCGTAATTGTCTTCAGCGGCAGCATGGCGCCCTCGCGGGCAAGCTTGGCAAGGCGCGGCGTGTGAACGCCGAGATGCCGAGGCGTGAGACCGACAACGATCATCGCCAGCGCTGGCTTCAACGTCTGCTCCCGTCCAACGCCTTGATTGCTAGAATTTATTGCGCGCGCGAGAACCGTCGGTGCCGTGCGACGAGGGCGACGCTTCGCAAACTCGCTTGCCAAAACGGCGGACGAGGCGCACCTTACACCCAGACGACGCATCGCGCGAGATCGGAAGAAGATCCGCGCTGACGACCAAGCAAGCCTTTGCGACTGAAGCGGCTTAATGCCGTCCGCCCCAACAGGGCGTCATGCAAGGGAGGGTATGATGCTGGACCGGTTGTCTAGTCAGCTCGGCGATGTACGCCAGCAATCGTTCAGCATTGCCTACGACTATCCGGTCGTGTTCACGCGCGACGCATTCAATCCCGGCAATCGCCACCTTGCGGACGTGGTAACGCGGCGCGAGCCGAACAAGCGCCACCGTTGCGTACTGTTCATCGACGATGGCGTGATGAAGGCAATGCCGGATCTTGCGCGCCGGGCCGCGACCTACGCATCGGCCTGCGCAAGAGAGATCGAGCTCGTCGGTACAGTGGCGGTTGCGGGTGGCGAGATCTGCAAGAACGATCTGACTGTTGTGCCGCGGCTCCTCGCCATCATGTCCGAGCACGCGATCGACCGGCATTCCTTTGTGATCGCGGTCGGCGGCGGCGCCGTTCTGGATGCCGTCGGCTATGCCGCCGCGATCTTTCATCGCGGCGTGCGTCACATTCGCTTGCCGACCACGGTCCTGTCGCAGGACGACAGTGGGGTTGGCGTGAAGAACGCGGTCAATTGGCGGGACCTGAAGAATTTGACGGGCACGTTTGCGCCGCCGTGGGCCGTCATCAATGACAGCGCCTTCATCGACACGCTTCCGCCGCGCGAGAAACGCGCCGGCATGGCGGAGGCGGTGAAGGTGGCGCTCATCCGCGACCGCGCGTTCTTTCGCTGGCTGGAAGAGAGTTCCGCCGCGCTGGCCCGGTTCTCGCCGGCGCATCTGGACGAATTGATCAAGCGTTCGGCGGAACTGCATATGCGCCAGATACGCCTCGGCGGCGATCCTTTCGAAACCGGCTCGGCCCGTCCGCTCGATTTCGGCCACTGGTCCGCACACAAGCTCGAGCACCTCACCCAGCACGCGGTCAACCATGGCGAGGCGGTGGCGATCGGCATTGCGCTCGATGTGCGCTATTCGGTAGCGGCAGGGCTGCTCGCCGAAAGCGAAGGTGACCGCGCGCTGCGTCTCCTGCAGCGCCTCGGATTCACCCTCTGGAATGACCGGCTGAAACAGCGCAACGAGCGGGGAGGGCTCGCGCTGCTGCAGGGGCTCGCGGACTTCCAGGAACACCTCGGCGGCGAACTGACAATTACGCTGCTCGGGAGCATCGGACGCGGCGTTGAGGTCCACGACATGGATCCGGCCTTGATCGAACAATGCATTGATTGGCTCGAGCAATACGGCGACGGCGAAAATGAGGCTCGCGCAACTGCCAGGTGATGTTCATCTGACCTACTGCACCAACATCCATGCGGGTGAGAGTTGGCCGGATGTCCGTGCGAGTCTTCAGGCGCATGTGCCGGCGATCAAGGCAGCGATTGCACCGGACCGTCCGTTCGGCCTCGGCCTTCGCCTGTCGGGACAGGCAGCGGAAGCGGCGCGCACGGCGGAAGCGATCGACGCGTTCCGCGATCAGCTCGCTGCGCTCGGGGCCTATGTGTTCACGATCAATGCCTTTCCCTACGGTCCGTTTCACGGCGTGCGGGTCAAGGAGCAAGTGTATCTGCCGGACTGGCGCGCGCCGGAGCGCGTGAGGTACTCGGCCGACAGCGCCGCGGTGCTGTCGGCGCTGCTGCCCTTAGGCGTCGACGGCAGCATCTCGACGGTGCCGGGGGCGTTCAAGGAAAACGGCAAGGGTGCGGATGAGCGCAGCGCGATGGCTGTGAACATGATGCGCACGGTCGCAGGTCTCGTGCAGATCGAGCGGTCAACCGGCAAGCATATCGCGCTCGCCCTGGAACCCGAGCCATGCTGCGCCCTGGAAACCGTCGATGAAAGCATCGCCTTCTTTGAAGGCGAGCTGCTCTCGGCAGCATCGCTCGATGCCCTTGCGACAATGATCGGCAGCGATCGTCGGCAAAGCGAGACAGCGCTGCGACGTCACCTCGGCATTTGCTACGACGTGTGTCATGGCGCGGTGGAATACGAGAATCCGGTGAGCGCTTTGGACCGGCTGCTCGGCGCGGGCATCGCTGTGCCGAAGATCCAGCTTTCCGCAGCCATGCGTATTCCGGCGATGACGGCAGACCTGATCGACGCGGTGATGCAATTCGACGAGGGCACTTATCTTCATCAGACCGTCGTCAGCGGCAAAGCGGGGCTGACGCGGTACGTCGATCTTGCCGATGCGGTTGCCGCCTTCCGCCGCGGCGAGGCCGATGGCGAATGGCGCATCCATTGTCACGTGCCGATATTCCTGCCGGATCTCGGCAAGCTCGGTTCCACGCGCGACATTCTTGTGAGCACGCTGAAGGACCTCCGCCATCGCCATCGATCGTCCCATCTCGAGGTCGAGACCTACACCTGGGACGTCCTGCCTCAAGAGCTGCGCACAGGCTCGAAGGCCGACGATATCGCACGGGAGCTATCCTTCTGCGTGAAGGAGCTCGTCGGATGAGCGCCGTTGTCGTTGGTGTGCCTCGCCTCTCGACGCTGCTGCGGCTCGGGCGCGTGTCAAATCTGCCGACCGTGTGGACCAACGTCGTTGCCGGATCGGTGGTCGCGGGCGGCTACGACAGGCCGGACCGCATGGCCGTGATCGCGTTTGCGATGACGGCCTTCTACATCGGCGGGATGTATCTGAATGATTTCTTCGACCGCGAGTTCGATGCACGTGAGCGCCCGGGGCGGCCGATCCACGCCGGCGAGATCGGTGCCGGCACGGTCGCGGCGATCGGCTTTGCGCTGCTCGCGGCAGGCGTCCTGCTGATGGTTCCTTTCGGCCTGCTGCCGATGCTCATGGGCCTGCTGCTTGCGGGGATGATCGTGCTCTACAACCTCTGGCACAAAGGCAATCCGCTGAGCCCGATGATCATGGGCGCATGCCGCGCTCTCGTCTACTTCGGTGCCGGAGCCGTCGTGGCGGGCGAGATCTCGAGCGCGCTCGCGATCGCTGCGCTTGCGCTGGCGTTTCATGTCGCGGGCATCACCTATGTCGCGAAAGAGGAGCACCTGGACAGCATAGGGCACCTCTGGCCGCTGTTGATGCTGGCGCTTCCTCTGATCCTGGCTTTTCCCGCGGATGAATGGCCGATTGCCCTGGCGTTTGCGTTGCTGTTGGGCGCCGACTGCGTCGCAGTCTTCCTTCTCGTGAGCCGGCCCACACCGGGGGCGATGTTTCGCGGGGTATCTATACTGATCGCGGCGATCTGCTTCGTGGATGCAGTCGCCGTTGCGGCGGCCGGGGGCGGGGTGCTTCTCGTGCTCGTCTGTGCCGCCGGCTATCCACTCACGCGGCTGTTTCACGCTTCCATTCCCGGAACGTGAGGTGCGATCATGAACGTCGCCTCGAAACCGGTCCGATCCCGCGCCGGCAATGGCCAGAATCCGTTGCTCCATGGATTCCTGTCGCTTGCCGATGACTGGATCGCGCGCATGACCGACGAACAGCGCGTGATGTGGTTTCGGCGGGCACTGGATGAGATTGCTCAGGCGTCGACGGAGACGGCTCTGGCGACCAACATCGGATTGGCTCCCCGGCGGTTGGGCAAAGCCGATCTGTCGCTGACCGCGGATGACCGGGCTCTTGCGACGGCGCTGAGGCCCGGCCTTGATCCAGGCGAATGGAGCGTCGACCAGCTCGCGCGCATCGCCTTCATGGCGGCAAGCCATACGGGAGATGACGTCGCCTTCGCCCTGCGGCTCGATGCCTTCTGCACGACGGCCGAGGTCAATGAACTGATCGCGCTTTGTCGCGGGCTGCCGATCTATCCCGCGCCGGCTCTACTGGAGCCCAGAGCGCGCGAGGCCGTCCGTTCCGGCATCAAGCCGGTCTTCGAAGCCGTCGCCCATCGCAATCCCTATCCCGGCGAGATCTTTTCGGAGGACGCCTGGAATCACATGGTGGTGAAAGCGCTCTTCATCGGTTCGACGCTCTGGCCGATCCAGAAGCTGGATGAGCGCGCCAATCCGCGTCTCGCTCGCATGCTGGTCGACCTGGCTCACGAGCGATGGTCCGCGGGCCGGCCTGTCAGTGGCGAGCTGTGGCGTTGCGTGGCGCCGCACGCGGATCAAGCGGGCACTGCGGCGTTGACGCACGTGCTCGAGACAGGAAACGACATGGAGCGCCTCGCCGTTGCGCTCGCTCTTCAACCCGTATCCGCACATCCGCTCAGGGACATGATCAAGGACCTTGAGGTGCAGCTCGCGACCGAAAGGATGGATTGGCGTCACTTCGGATGAGTGAAGCGTCCGATCTGTGGACCTGAGCGCCGGCAGTGAAACTGTCGGCCATGTGATCCCAACTGCGCGAGCATTGTAGCCGCGCAATGATGGCTTGTGCTGCGATCGAGCGCAGATCGCGAACAGTTCACGACTGACAATTCATTTCGACGCAGTCGCTCGGATTCAGTTGCAGCTTCGAACGAAGGGAATATCGTCTGCGCCGGCGCCGACACGTCAGTCAGTCGAGAGAAGGGCGCCAAGGGAGGACGTGAATATCGAGGAGTTGACCATGTACAAGGTGCCACTCGCTGTCCTTTTGACGTTAACATTCTTCGCCTTGCCTGCCGCGCACGCGCAACAAATTCCAGCACAGCCGTCCGAAGTTGCGAAGCCCGGCGGAAAAATCCCGGGCGCGCCAAAGCTCGCGGTCGTGAAGGTCGCCGACGGCTTCAACGATCCCGTCGGAGTGACCGCAGCCAACGACGGGTCCGGTCGCATCTTCGTCGTTGAACGCGTCGGTCGCGTCAAGGTTGTCGGCAAGGACGGCAAGGTCCTGCCGGAGCCGTTCATCGATCTGACGAACTTCAATCCGCTTGGAACGGACGTGCAGACCGGATTCGTCGAGCAGGGTCTGTGGTCGATCGCCTTCCATCCGAGGTTCAGGGAAAACGGCCACGTATTCGTTCACTACGCATCGTTGCCGTTCAATGGTGCGTCGATCGTCGCGCGGTTGACGGCCGAGCCGAGAAATTCGAATACGATTTCGGCGCAGCAGCTCACGAAATCCGTGAAGGTGCTGATGAACATTCCCCAGCCGTACTACAACCACTACGGCGGCATGATCGCCTTCGGCCCGGACGGCAAGCTCTATATCGGCAAGGGTGATGCGGGTTGGGAAGGCGACCCGCTGGACGCTGGACAACGCCTCGATGTCCACTGGGGCAAGATTCTGCGCATCGATGTCGATGCGGACGACGACACCCCCTATGTCGTGCCGAAGGACAATCCCTTCGCCAAGGCCGACAAGCCTCAATTGATGTCGCTGTTCGGCATCACCGAGCAACAGTTCGCGACCATCAAGATCGGCGCGAGGCCGGAGATCTGGGCTTACGGTCTGCGCAATCCTTACACGTTCCATTTCGACCAGAGGTCGGGCGACTTGTTCATTGCCGACGTCGGACAGAACCACTGGGAGGAGATCAACTATCAGCCGGCGTCATCGAAGGGTGGCGAGAACTATGGCTGGAAGTTCAATCAAGGCTCGCATTGCCATCCGACACTGTCGCCGGACCAGAAGTGCCCGATCGTCGGCGTCCTGCCGGTGGCCGAGTATCCGCACGATCAGCCATTCCAGAACGCTCCCAAGATCACGGAGGGCACCGGCTGCTCGGCACAGGGACTTGGCGTTGCGAACTATGGCGGAATGACCAAGACCTATCTTGTCGGTGACTGGTGCTCAGGCCGTCTGTTCGGTGTCGCCTGGGATGACGGCGCCAAGAAGTGGCAACTGCAGGAGTTCCTGCAGGCGCAGCTTCAGTTCACCGCCGGCAACGTCGACGCCGACGGGACCGTGCTGGCGACCAACTGCTACTGCTTCTACACCGACGACAAGGGTCCGCTCGCCAATCCGCCGGGCGCGCTCTGGCGCGTGGTGACCGCCGACAAGATTCCGGCGGGAGCCGAAGTCGCCAAGGCGAAGTAGGGCAAGGCGAAGTAGGAAGCAGTCAGGCAAGCGCCATCGCCCGGACCTCTCGCGGGCGATGGCTCAAACGACGCCTGGATTGAGGCGATGCGGTTCGAACGTCTCACGTTACCAAGTCAAGCGCTTATGCCGCTCTCCCTGATTGCGACAATGCTTGTCGCGTCTGTTGCCAGACCAAGCGAGCTGTCGGACTTCAAGCATCCGTTGGACAACTCTCCGCTGGAGTTCAAGCCGTTGCCGAACGAGGTGGAGACGCCGGCGGTCAAGAAGTTCAAGGAAACCGGCGTCAATGAGTACCGCGACGATGCCGCGGCCATCACCGAGGGGAAGCGGCTCTACACCACGCACTGTGTCATCTGCCATGGCGTGGATGTGAAGGGGACCAGAATGGGCCCCACGCTGCTTGGCCCGGACCGTGTCTACAAGCAGGCACAGACCGATCCAGGCATGTTCTCGATTATCTACGCGGGTGCGACCGGCGTCATGCAGTCGTTCAATCGCCGTCGCATGCCCCAGGACCAGATGCTCAGGATCATCGCGTATGTGAGGTCGCTCGAAAAATGAACAACTCCGGTTCCTCCTCTCTGTTCGCCGGTTTCACCTGTGACTCAGGTGAGATCAAGGAATTGCTCGCCGACACGGCGCTGGCGTGTCCGTGTTGCAATGGCCGTCTCACCGGTGACCAGCTTGCCCGTCTTCTTGAGGACGTCAGGCGGCTGGAGCAGGGGAGGCTAGAGCGAGAGCGCGAGAGGCAGCCGGGCGAAGCCGTCGCGGGTCGCGCCACGACCGGCATCATCATCGATCCTCACACGCACATGATCTCGCGGACGACCGACGACTATGAGGCAATGGCCAGGGCCGGCATCGTCGCGGTGATCGAGCCGGCCTTCTGGCTCGGCCAGCCGCGGACGACTCTTGGCAGCTTCCTCGACTACTTCGCCTTGATCTCCGGCTTCGAGCGTTTCCGCGCGGGCCAGTTCGGTATCCGCCACTATTGCACCATCGGGCTCAATCCGAAGGAAGCCAACAACGAGGTGCTCGCCGAAGCCGTGCTTGCGGCATTGCCGCGGTTTCTGGCGAGGGAAGGCGTCGTCGCGATGGGAGAGCTCGGCTACGACGAGCAAACGCAGCTCGAAGACAAGGCGCTGCGCGCGCAGATCGAACTCGCCAAGCAGTTCGATCTTCCCATCATGATCCACACGCCCCATCGCGACAAGCGCTCCGGGACGTTGCGGACCATGGATGTGCTGAAGGAGCACGGCTTCGATCCTGCGCGCTGCGTCATCGACCACAACAACGAGGAAACCATCCGCGAGGTCAAGGAACGCGGCTACTGGTGCGCATTCTCGATCTATCCCAACACGAAGATGGGCAGCGAGCGGATGGCGGCGATCGTGGAGAGCTACGGTCCGGAGCGGCTAATCGTCGATTCAGCCTGCGATTGGGGCGTGTCCGATCCGCTTGCCGTCGCAAAGACCGCACGTCTGATGCTGCAACGTGGCATTGCGGCTGAAACGGTCCGTCAGGTGACTTACAGCAACGCGCTTGCGGTCTATGGCTTGAATGGCGAAATGCGGGAAGAACAATGGCTCGCAGCCCGCGTCGATCGATCAACGGACATTATACGAAGGCAATTCGGTCCTTCGCGGCGGGCAAACACCCCGGATCGAGCAGCCCGGGCGCTCGGCAGACGAGTTGCGGATCAACTGAAGCCCTGATGCGATCGCAGCTCACGCGTCCAGAAGTCCAGCCACCTCGGCAAACGACACCGGCCTGTCGCCGAGAATGATGTCAATCGCCGCCTGCTCCCAGCTCTCGTCGCCGGGCGCCAAAGGATCGCGTACGGTGAGCCGGTGCTCCAGAACGAAGCGCGCCAGCAGCGCGCGCCGCGCATCGACGCCGCTCTGGCTGCCTTCCCAGGCCATCAGGGCAGCGCTCGTCGCGTGGTACAGCGCACTTGCCGCCTCGCGCGCGAGGGTCTCGGAGCCCGGCTGCGTCGCCGCTCGCTCGGCAAACGCAACGGCACGATCGAATGCGTCGGCGATCCTGTCGCGGAAACGCTGCGGCAAAACCTTGGCCTCGTTCAAGCGAGCTTTCACCGCAGCGCTCAGCGCCTTCTGTGCGCCGCTCTTGCCGACCGCCCGCGTGATGATGTCGATAGCGTTGATGTTGCTGGTGCCTTCCCACAACACGCCGATATGTGCATCGCGAACGAGCCGCGCATGCACCCATTCCTCGATGTAGCCGTTACCACCGCGCACCTCCATCGAACCGGTCGCCACCGGGATGTTGTCACGGCAGACGCGGAATTTGAGAAGCGGCGTAAGGATGCGCACGAGATACTGTGCCGCATTGGAGCCAGAGTTCGCCTCGTCCATCGCGCTCGCCGCGAACATGATCATCGACAGCGCCTGCTCGGTCGGCACGATCAGCTTCATCAACTGCCGGCGCAGCAGCGGATAGTTGACGATGGTCTCTCCGAACGCCCTGCGTGCCCGCGCGCTCACCAATGCCTCGTTGACGCAGCGGCGCATCATCGCCGCGGCGCGAACGCCATGCGACAGCCGCGACAGGTTCACCTGCTCCATCATCTGCTTGAGGCCCTGGTCCTGCCGACCGACCAGGTAAGCGACTGCGCCTTCCAGACGGATCTCACCGCTTGCCATCGAGCGCGTGCCGAGCTTGTCCTTCAGCCGCACGATCCGGTAGCTGTTGCGGCTCCCGTCCTTCAGGCGGCGCGGCAGCGCGAACAACGCAAGCCCTTCGGTCCCGGCCGGCGCCCCCTCCGGCCGCGCCAGCATCAGCGCGACATCCGCGTCGGTGTGCGAGCAGAACCACTTGTCACCATACAGGCGCCAGGTGTCGCCCTCCAGTCTGGCAATCGTCTCGATCGCACCGACATCCGAGCCGCCGGCGCGCTCGGTCATGAACTGAGTGCCCTTCCACAGCGTCGCCATGTCACCCGAGAGCATGCGTGGCAGCAGATAGTCCTGCAGTTCGGGGCTCGCGAACTTGCGGATCAAATGCACCGAGGTGTCCGATACGCTGATCGGACACATCAGCCCGAACTCAGCCTGGACGAACAGATACTGGAGAACATACTTCGCGACCGCCGGTACCGGCTTGTCCAAACCGAGCGCGCCGGCGCGATGGCTCATCGCGTGAAACTGAAAATCGCCGAATGCGATCTCCTCCATCTGGCGATAGGCAGGATGGTAGTCGATCCAATCTTCGTCGCGGCCAAACGCGTCGCGCGGATTGAGCACGGGCGCGTGCTTGTCGGCCGCCCGGGCCAGTTGATCGAGCCGACCGCCGGCTAGCGCGCCCATGCGAGAAAAGTGCGGCTCGAGCCGCTGGCGGTCGTCAGCCGGCAGATAAAGTTGCACGAGGTCGCGCACACCACGATCGATCTCGTAGAAATTCAAGCCGCTGCAATCGGGCGAAACGTGACGCGCAGGATCGGACGCCGCAGCCTGTCCGTGATCGCGCTGTGTCAGATTCCCGTGCATTGTTTCCTCCAGATTGACGCTTGCTTGCGCGCACCATAAAGGCGTCATTGCTTGTCACAATCTCTGAAACTCGCGCGACTGGTATGCCGGTGAGCCTATCGGAGTTCGTTAGCAACTCGCGTTGTTGCAAAGTGTACCCTGTCTGGTCGCCGCCGCCGGAAGCCCGACCGGCGTGGTGCCGCAAGGAGACGCGACCGACCAGTTCGGAGCGAAGCCCCATTCCAGGCCGGCGCCCACGGTGGCGCCCCAGCGCGTCGAGCTTGCCGAGCCAAGCTCAACTTCGCCGAGCGTGGTCAGGATGCTGACGTTGTTGTTCGTCACCGCCGCGCCGCCCTTGACGTAGAGCAGCGCTGCGTCCCAAGCCCAACCGATCTGGCCGGTGAAGAGGCCGATGGCATCCGTCGATACGCGGGTCGAGAACAGCGGATTGAAGAGGCTCACGCGTGTCGCTGGTGAGGTCCGCCCAATTGCCCTGAGCTTCAGACCGAAAACAAACTGATTGGATCTGCCAACGGTAGCCGATCTGACCACCGATAGTGCCGCCGGATCGATTGCTGGCAGCCGTCACTGAAGAGCCGCCCCACGCGATCAGCGTAAAGTCCCAGCAGTTCTCGACCTGACCCCAGCCGCCGTTGGCGCCGATCTTGAAGCCGGTCCAATTGTGGATCGGAGGCGCCACGGGAGCGGCGGCGGCGCCTTGACGCGTCCTTGTTCCTATCGAATGATCGTCGACATGTAATATCTACGCGTTCGGTTCAATCAGTAGTTCAGTGACAGCAACGGAGGCTTCTCATGCGGCAAGAGGGCAGAGCGGCGATCGTGACCGGGGCCTGGTCAGTGATCGGACTGGCTTCGGCAAAGGCGCTGCACCAGGCCGGCTTCCGCTGAGGCTGTACCGCAGCCAGACAAAGCCGCCGTCGAGCACCTGCGAACTGTCAAGCCGCATGGCCGTGAGGGGCGCTTCGGCATTTGCGTCCGCATCCGTCGAGTCCAGCACGGTCGGCGCGCCTCGCGCGCCGTCGATCGCCGGGCAGATGACGAGGCTCAGTTCGTCGACGAGGCCGGCGCGGAGGAACGCGCCATTGGCAACGCCGCCGCCCTCGAGCAGCACGCGCTTCACGCCAAGCTCACGGTTCAGGGTCTCCAGGAGGTCCGCCAGGTCGAGCTTGTCGTGGCCGGCAAAGACATAGGAGACGCCGTCGGAGCGCAGGCCGGCGAGGTGAGCATCGGAGACTTGCTGCGTCAGCACCGTCACGATCGGATCGCCGCCGATGTCGGCACGGCCCCAGACGATCTTGCCGTGCGCGTCCAGCACGACGCCGTATGCCGGCGCATCGCGCCGGACGAAATGGTTTTCGCGCCCGTGGAGTCGCGTTGTTGCCTTCGGGATAGCTCGTGCCCTTGGCGAATTCCTGGCCCGTCACGCGTCCGACGATCCAGGCGTCGCAGCCGATTTCGTCGTGCAGCCGCTCGAACAATCCGGCCGAGTTGATGCCCTTCGGGCGCCAGCGCCGGCCGCGGATGCGGCCGTCCACGCTCGACAGCATGTGGCAGGTGACATGAGGCTTCATCTACGCTCCCCGCGCGCTGCCTTGAAGACGCGGCTCAGACACGCTCGTCACTCCGGCTGGATGTTCGCCCGCGTCACGATGCCTTTTATCCGCACGCGCTCGCTGTCGAGAAAGTCCGCGATGTCCTTTCCGGTCAGCGGCATGATGGTTGCTCCCTGATCGGCGAAGAATTTGACGACTTCCGGTTCCTTCAAAGTCTTGGCGAATGCGTCCGTCAGCTTGCTGGCGATGGGTGCGGGCGTTCCCGGCGGCAGGGTCATGATGGCCCAGTTGCCGTAGACCACGCCCGGCAGGCCGAATCGGCGAACGTCGGCACATCCGGCTGGTTCGGCAATCTCTCGCTGCCCGAGACGGCAAGCCTGCGCAGCTTGCCGTCGTCGATCAGCCCCTTAAACGGCTGGGGATAGACGAAGATGATATCGACGATCCCCTTCAGCATGTCGGTGACGGCAAGACTTTCCCCCTTGTAGGGAACGTGCGTCATGGAAATTCCCGCTTCGCCCATGAAGAGCTCCATGGCGAGGTGAGGCGACGAATTGTAGCCCGGCGTGGCGTAGTTGATCTTGCTCGGGTTTGCTTTTGCGTAGGCCACCAGTTCCGTGACGTTCTTGAACGGCGCATCGGCGCGCGCGATCAATGTCGGCGGCGCGATCAGCAGTCCGTGAAACGGAAGCAATCCGGTCCGTGGATTATAGGAGTGCTTCTTTGCGATGTACTCGAAGGTCACGAGGTTGGTGTTCGACCCATACAGGATCGTGTAGCCGTCGGGCTTTGACGTCGCGACATACTCCGCGCCGACGAGGCTTCCCGCGCCCGGCTTGTTTTCGACGATCACCGCCTGTCCCAGCTTGTCCTTCAGAAAGCGGGCGAGGAAGCGGGCGTTGGCATCGGTCGATCCGCCCGCAGTGAACGGCACGACGAAGGTCACCGGCTTGTTGGGGTAATCGTCCGCGGCTCCCGCACCGCCGATCGGACATGCACACTAAAATTCCGGCGAAGAATGCAGCAATTGCTTTTGTTTTTGTCATTCGACTGCTCCCTGCAACGTCTGCGCATTAAGCCAAGCGAGCAGGGGCAAGTCTATTGTGCGCTGCCGCGACAGACCGGTGTCAGCCATGTCAGCAGGCGCTACCGCTCTTCGGGGCGCGCAGTGCTTGCCCGGGGCGTCGAACTGTTCGATCAACTGCCGTGCGCCGCCGAGCGGCGTCGCATGGCCAGAGATCGGTTTTGAGTGTTATCATCACGAAGGTATCGCCCGTCGAAAGGTTTGGATTTAGAGCCCCGCGCCCGTCTTCAGGAGGTTCGAATGACACGGCACTTCTTCCTCGCGATCATCGTCATCGGCACCGGAAGGTTCCTCAACTCGCCGTCGGGCGCTGACAGCCCTGCAATGTGAGGATAGAGCCGCGAATTGCTTGGGCAACAGATGTAGCGACATCGACGGGCGGGGCAGGCGACTGGAAGGGCCGTCAGAACAAATGTGTGCCCGCCTGCATCCGGCAGTTGGAGCAGGTGTTACCCGCGTTACTCGACGCGGCCCCTGTGATCCTTGACATGCGGCGGCAAACGCCGCTGCGACAGACCGGTGTCACCCATGTCAGCAGGTGGTGCCGCTCTTCGAGGCGTGCAGGGCTTGCCCGGCTATGATCGTCAGGCGAGTGATCGCCAACAAGCCGTGCCGGAGCAGGAAACACCATGAAAAAGCCAGTTCGCCGGCTGCAGAAGCCGGTCGCGATCGTGGCCGCGTCGGCGACGCCGTGCACAAAGCTCCAATCTCCTGAATCGAGCCCGGTACAGAACGTCGAACACGAAATACTTGGCGGGTGCGTCGTCGATGCGATGGCCGCAGCAGGGCTCGACAAGTCACAGATCGACTTGCTGGTGTTCACGACCCCGCGCACCTACACCAAGCAGAGATACTTCGGCACGTTCATGGCGAACTACCTCCGCATCTCCTGCAGCGGTGTTGTCATGGAGGTGCTCGGCAACGGAATGACCGGGGGGCTCGCGTTCGACCAGGCGGTTCTGCAGATCGCGTCGGGCGCGGCCGACGTTGCCTTGTGCCTCGGCATCAGCATGGAAACCGGCCTCGACCGCTCGGCTCATCTGGCCTATCAGATGCGCACCAACGGAGATGTCGAGTTCCACGCGCCGTTCGGGCTGACGCCGCGCGCCTGGTATGGGCTCGACGCCGCGCGCTACGCGCACGAAACCGGCACGACGCGCGAGCAGCTCGCCGCGATCGCGGTCAAGAGTTACGCGAACGGCGCCCTGAACCCGCTGGCCACGCGGCGCGACCGCTACACGCTGGACCAGGTGCTGGCGCATCCGCCGATCTCCGAAGGGATGGGCCTGCTTGAGTTCTCGCTCCGGCCGATGGCGCCGTGTGTCTCGTGCTGACGACCGAGGACATCGCCAGGGCGCGCGGTGGGCCGTACGTCCTCGTCCGCAGCCGCGGCTTTCATCAGCCGGCATGCATGAAATCAGCGAGGTTCCTGACGACATGCTCGCCTTCACGGCGGCCGCGCGCGCTGCCGCGGATGCCTATGAGGCGGCCGGCATCGCCGCGCAGGATGTCGACCTTGCCGAACTCTACGCGGCGTCCACCATCATCGAAGCCGTTCGTCAGCGAAGCGGTCGGCCTTGTTCCGCGCGGGCAGGGGGCTACGGCCGCCGCCGCCGGCGAGACCTCGATCGGCGGCAGAATTCCCGTCAACACGTCCGGCGGGCTGATCGCGCGCGGCCATCCCGCCTATGTGACGCCGCTCTACGGCGTCGTCGAACTGTTCGATCAGCTGCGCGGCTCCGCCGGCGCTCGCCAGGTCAAGACGCCGGCATCGGCATCATGCTGTCCGAGCTGGGCAACTTCAGCGGTGCGTCAGTCCACGTCCTGGAGGCTGCGCGATGACGCTCGCCATCATCAGGAAGGTCGGCAACAGGCCGTATCCGCCCCGGCTCACGGAATTCACCATGCCGTTCTGGAGCGAGCTGTCGAACGGGCGCTTCATGCTGAGTTGCTGCGAAGACTGCGCACACCGCAGCTTCCCGCCGAAGAAAATCTGCCCCATCTGCTGGTCGAAAAGGATCGGCTGGATCGAGCATGACGGCCGCGGCGTCATCTATTCGCACGCGCAGGTTCACGCAGCGCCTGCGTATTTTCAAAACGAGCTGCCGTTCCGCGTCTGCGTCGTCGATTTGACGGAACGGTCCGCGCGTCGCGACACGGCTGATCGATGCGCCCGATGGCGGCCTGTTCGGCGCCGCGGTCGATCTCGTAGCGCTGCAGTATGACGACGGTGCGCTCTTCGCTGCGAGGCCGTCGCCGTCCGGCGGGTTATCCAGCGACTGCGAACTTCTGACGCGATCGCGTCGCGCTTTTCAGGACAAGGTCGAAGGCGGCTACGGCTACCTTGCAACATTCAGGTCCGGCACCTCCCACGAAGGCTCGCGGCCTTTCAGCTCGCGATACCGGCGTGCGTGGGCGCGGAGGCTCGCAGGTTCGGACATGCCACGAGACAGCCAGTCACGATCAAGCCGCGCGGCGGCGTCGATAGCGGCGATCGTCGTCGCCTGCAGCGCGCGCTTCGCGAACGCGTAAGCCGGATAGCAGTCGGGCGGCACGAGCGCGGCCCAGGCCACCGCGTCATCGAGCAGTCGGCCTGGCGCAGTGATCTTGCCAACCACGCCCATCTTCTCGGCGGCCGCGAGATCATACACTTGACCGAACAGCGTCAGCTCGCGCGCGGCGCGCTGACCGATCGCGTGCTTGATGATCTCGCAGTAGACCGCCGGCATGGGGATGCCGATTGGCACCTCGTTCAACGCGAATTGGAGTGCGCCCTCCGAAGCGATGCGATGATCGCAGTCGAGCGCCGTGATCAGGCCGCCGGCATATGCATGGCCGTTGATCGCCGCCACGGTCGGCCGGGGATAAGTGAAGAGACGCAGGTTGGTGGCCCGATAGGCATCGAACCAGGCGTCGATCTCTTTCAGAGATCGTCGCGCGAACAAGGCGAAGTGGTGGTCCAGATCGAGCCCTGCCGAGAACACGGCGCCGGTGCCGGTGAGAACGACCGCACAATCGCCGAACTCCGCCTCGAGGCGATCGAATGCCGCGTGCAGGTCGGCAAAGAACGCCGGGTTCTGTGCGTTCACCTTGTTTGTGTTCATGGTCACGACGGCAACATGGTCGCCTTTGCGCTCGATGGTCCACGGCATGGCGATAACTCCTTCACCGCTCGTGCGAGAGCCGGCTGCATTCTCAGCTGGGTTTGAATACGCGTTGCGTATTGCCGGCGAGGAACGCGGCTTTGGCGGGCGGTCCGAAGTTGTGGGCGATATAGACGAGATAGTTGTATGATATACAAACAAATAAGGCAAGCAGGGAAGATTTCCCATGCACGGCACTCGACTGCGACTCTTTCAAAGGTGAGGTGATGAGCATCGCGACAGAACGTGAACGACATCGCCGATTTTGGCCCGTTCGGAACGGTGCAGGCGAGGTACGTCTAGCAGCCCGAACGCGCTGCCAATCGTGCTGCCCCTTCATGGTGCCGCCCAGTCTTAGCCCGCGAGCGGGCTAAGACTGGTTGCAGCGACCTGCGCAAGATTTCTCTATTTGCCCGGTAGAGCGCCTTCCTTCAGCAAGACCTCGTGCGCGGCCTTGAACGCCTCGAGCCCTGCCGGAATGCCGCAATATGCGGTGGCGTGCAGGAGCGTTGCCTTGATCTCCTCCACAGTCACGCCGTTTCGCAGCGCGCCTTTGACGTGAAGCTTGATTTCCGCCGGCTTGCCGCTTGCGGTCAGCATCGCAAGATTGATCAGGCTGCGCGTCCTGCGATCCAGCGTCGGATCGCCCCATGCCCATCCCCACGCCCAGCTCGTTGTCGCGCGCTGGAACGCCATCATGAAGCTGTCGGCTTGGGCGAGGGAACTGTCGACATATTCGGGCCCGAGAACCTCGCGGCGGATGGGCAGGCCTTTTTCAAACAAGGCTTCGTCGGACATTGGTTTTCTCCTGTTGGATCGGTTGAGCGAGCCGGACCATCCGTGCTCGCTGCCAGCCGAGGGTAACACGCGCAGACTCACTGAGCAGCGCAGGTGCAATGCCGAAATCTGCACGCCAACCAGATTCTGTCAGTAGTCTTTCTGATTTCGCTGAATTCAGAAATTGCAATCTCCTAGTCCGATAGGAATATACGGTTCTGGTCCTGTCCCGATGGGAGAGCGAGTGCGCTAATCGTCAGCGTCTCGGGGCAGGATGCGACGGGTCCGTCGCGGTGCCGGCCCTGTTCGGTCGCCGTTGAGAGGCGGTGGCCGGCAGGGATGACGACCGGTGCCGAGGGCGGACGGCCCAAGCGGTCCAGCATGCCGTGGGGACCTCGGCATTTAGTCAAGTGAGCCTGGCCCTGGCTCCGCTGGAATCCGGCAAGCCGTTAATCCGGCGCGTGCGGAACGCAGGCGAAGGCTTCGTCTGTGGTCCGGTTCAGCTCAAGCGTTTGGGCTGGACCATCGCCGTGTGCCACGCGTCGGCGCACGGATTCGCCCGGATGCGACAAGCATACGGGAGCCGCGGGCGCGGCCTTTCGCCCTGTGTTCCGCACGCCCTCTTCGGGCAAGGAAGTGCAACAGAAGACCGGCAGCCCCAGGCCGGACAAGGAACGGGGGCGATGACGCATGTCTAAGGCTCAGGCGTGCGTCGGGCTGTTTGACAATTGAATATGCTCGTCATTGCGAGGAGCGAAGCGACGAAGCAATCCAGCTGCGCGCCGGCAGGCGCGCCAACAAGAGCTCGGCGCCTGCGGCGAGTGCGGCCTCTTGTTTGGCGCGCTACGCGCGCGACTGGATTGCTTCGCCTTCGCCTTTCAGGCTACAGCGGACAAGTCGCTTCGCCTTGCCCGGCGTAGCCCGAAGGGCGAAGCCGGGTCGCAATGACGGCTAGGCCAACCCCAGCTTCTCCGCGAGCCCGATGCGCTGCAGCTTGCCGGTCGCGCCGAGCGGGATCTGCTCGAGGAACACGATCTTGCGCGGCACCTTGAAGGCGGCGAGCCGCTGCGAGCAGAAATCGCGCAGCTCCTTCTCGTCGGCCTTCGCGCCGTCGCGCAGCACGATCGCGGCGGCGACTTCCTCGCCGAGCTTGTCGTGCGGCATCGCGAACACCACCACCTGCTGCACGGACGGGTGATCCATCAGGATCTCGTCGACCTCGCGCGGCGAGATCTTCTCGCCGCCGCGGTTGATGATCTCCTTCAGCCGTCCGGTCAGGCTGACGTAGCGCTCGTCGTCCATCACGCCCTGATCGCCGGTGCGGAACCAGCCGTTGGTGAAGGCCGTCGGCGTTGGCCGACGGGTTGTTCTCGTAACCCTTGGTGACGTTGTCGCCGCGGATGACGATCTCGCCGATCTGGCCGGGGCTCAAGCAGTTCGCCGTTGTCGCCCATGATCGCGATCTCGGGCCCGGCCGCGATCCCGACCGCGCCGGGCTTGCGCGCGCCGCGCAGCGGATTCGACGCCATCTGGTGCGAGGCCTCCGTCATGCCGTAGGACTCGATCAGCGGCGCGCCAAACGTGCTCTCGACTTCGGCGATCACCTGCGGCGGCATCGACGACGAGGAGGAGCGCACGAAGCGCAGCGGATGCCGCGCGATGATCTCCTTGTTGCCGTTGGCGCGCGTGAGGATCGCCTGATGCATGGTCGGCACCGCCGTGTACCAGGTCGGCTTTGCCTCATCCATCCAGGCGAAGAACCGCAGCGCATTGAAGCCCGGCGTGCAGAACACGCGCGCCGCCGGCCGACAGCGGCGCCAGCACGCCGGCCATCAGGCCGTGGATGTGGAACAGCGGCATGATGTTGAGGCCGCCGTCCTTCGCCGTGAACGCCAGCGTCTCGGCGATGTTGCCGGACGAGACGCTGACATTGCGCTGCGACAGCGGCACGATCTTCGGCCGCGATGTCGTGCCGGAGGTGTGCAGGACCAGCGCGATGTCGTCCGGTTCCGCGTAGCCCTTCAGGCAATCGCCCGACGCACCGTCGCAGCTCAGCGAGAACGCGCCGGCGCCCTTGGCATGCTCGGGCTGCAGCACGATGATCTTCATGCCGAGCTTCTTCGCCACCTCGACCGCGGGCGAGTTGCTGCCGGCCTCGACCACCAGCGCCTTCGCCTTCACGTCCGACATGTAGAACTCGAACTCGTCGGCCTTGTAGGTCGGGTTCAGCGGAGCGGCGGTCGCGCCGGACGCGACGCCGATGAAGGCGGTCGCCATGTCCGGCCCGTTCGGCAGCACGATGGCGACGCGATCGTTGCGGCCGATCCCAAAACCGTTGAGCGAGGCGATGGTCTTGTCGACCAGCGTGCGCAGGCCGCCGAAGCTCAGAGGTGTCGTGCCCGGCGCGGCGATGGCGGGGGCCTCATCGGCGCCTGCCGACATCAGCTGGCGAAGGGTCGAGCTTCTGGACATGGTGTTCATCTCGTTCGAGTGCTAAGACGGTGGCGACGCGCAGGCGCCCGTGCTGGTCGGACAGGGTCTTGCTCAGCAGCTTGACCAGGGCGTAGGTCGCGTCGAGATGCGGCGTCGCCACCTCGACGATCCGGCCAAGCTCGATCACCGAGCCGATCAGCGCATCGGCTTCGACCGGGCGGCCGGCTTCGATGTCCTGCAGCATCGAGGTCTTGTGCTTGCCGACGGCTTCGCCGCCGGCGATGCGCTTTTCGATCGGAATGCGGAAGCGGATGCCGAGCGCTTCGCCGACGCTTTGCGCCTCGCGCATCATGTCGGCGACGAGCCCGCGCGTCAGCGGATAGCGGCAGAGGTCTTCGAGCGTCGCGTGGGTGAGGGCGCTCACCGGATTGAAGCTGAGGTTGCCCCACAGCTTGGTCCAGAGCTCGGCGCGGATGTCGGAGACGACCGGCGCCTTGAAGCCGGCCTTCTTGAGCGTCTCGGAAACCTGCTTGATGCGCGGCGTCTCGGTGTTGTCGATCTCCGAGAGCGAGAAGCGGTTGCCCTCGATGTGCTTGATGACGCCGGGCTGGATGATCTCGGCGGCGGGATAGACGACCGAGGCCAGCACGCGCGCGATCGGCAGGTTGGCGGCGACGATTCCGCCGGGATCGACGCTCTCGAGCTGGCGGCCTTCGAACGGGCCGCCGTGCTTGAAGAAGTACCACCACGGGATGCCGTTCTGCGCCGTCAGCACCATGGTCTCCGGAGTGTAGAGATGCGTCAGGTCGGTGACGACGGCGGCGACCTGGTGCGCCTTCATGCCGAGGATGACGAGATCCTGTTCGCCGGCCTCGGCGATCTTGTCGGTGGCGGCAACGCGCGCGACCACCTCGCTGCCGTCCTCCTCGATCAGCTTCAGGCCGTTGGCCTTGATCGCTGCGAGATGCGGTCCGCGTGCGATCACGCTGACCTGTTCGCCCGATTGCTGCAGCTTTGCTGCGAGCAATCCGCCGATCGCGCCCGCGCCGACAACGCAGATTTTCATGTCCAGTCCTCTGGCCGCCCGAAGCCCCTGAGAGTCGTTCGGCGGATGCGCCCTTCAACCAAAGATCGGCTGTTGCTTCAAGGCTGACAACACCCCTATAGATGCATCGCTCCTGCCGAAGTTATGACGCAGCGGGCAGCATCCGCACGTTGATTGGGCATCGCCATGTCGCACGTCATCAGCCGCCGTTTGGACCCCGGTCCCGATGCCGGAACAGGTCCCCGTCAAGGAAGGCGTCGCAAAGCTTCCGGGCACGTCGCTTTGGTACTGGGACACGGGAGGCGAGGGCGATACCGTCGTGCTGCTGCATGCGGCCTCCGGCAGCGGGGCGTTCTGGGGCTATCAGCAGCCGGTGCTCGCGAAGGCAGGCTATCGCGTCATCAGCTATTCGCGGCGCGGCTACCTGAAATCCGATCCGGGCGATCCGAACGATCCGGGCATCGCGTCCGAAGACCTGCAGAACCTGCTGGGCTTTCTCGGTGTGGGCAAGTTTCATGTCGGTCGGCCTTGCCGCCGGCGGCATCGTCGCCACCGACTATGCGCTCTCGCATCCGGAGCGGCTGAAGAGCCTGACGCTGGCGTCGACGATCATGGGCGTCACCGACAAGAGCTACCTCGAACGCTGCAGCGTGTTCCGCCCGGCGTTCTTCGCGCAGTTGCCGAAGGATTTCCAGGAGCTCAGCGCCACCTATCGTGCCGGTCAATCCGGAAGGGGCGGCGGCGTGGAGCGCGCTGGAGAAGACGTCGATGATCGGCAAGCGCCTCAATCAGAACAACTGCGAACGTCATCACCTGGGACAAGGTGGAGACGATCAAGGTGCCGACGCTGCTGATGACCGGCGATTCCGATCTGTGGACGCCGCCGTCGATCCTGCGCCTGCAGGCGAGCCACGTGAAGCATGCCGAGGTGAAGGTGATCCGCGAGGCCGGCCACGCGCCGAGCTGGGAGCAGCCGGAGGCCTTCAACGCGGCGTTGCTGGACTTCATTCGCCGTCACGCGGCCTGAGAAGTTAACGCAAGAAATTGAGGCAGTTGGCGGCTCGCGGCAAAATGCGCCAGCCCACAAAGGCGGCTTGCTGAAATTCGCCAAACATGCCCTTATGCCGGCCGGAAACGCCCCGGACGTGAGAGACGATCACAAAGATCGCACCCCGGCCCGGAATGGGGGAACGCGCTGGTATGCTGGATTTCATTCAGCAGCTGGTGAGCGGAATTGCGCTCGGCTGCATCTACGGGCTGATCGCGCTCGGCTTTGTGCTCATCTACAAGACAACGGAAGTCGTCAACTTCGCCCAGGGCGAACTTCTGATGCTGGGCGGCTTCTTCGCCTTCACCTTCATCGCGCTGCTCGGCCTGAATTACTGGATCGGCTTCTTCCTCGCGGTCGTCTGCATGGCCGCGTTCGGCGCCGTCAGCGAGCGCTTCGTGTTGCGGCCCGGTGCTCGGCAGCCCGCAGTTCTCGATCGTCATGGCGACGATCGGACTTGGCTTCTTCCTGCGCTCCATCGCCGGCATGATCTGGGGCACCGACGACCTGAAGATCGACACGCCGTTCTCCAATGGCGTGCTGCGGATCGGCGACCTCGTGCTGGCCCATGACAAGCTGTCGGTGATCGTCGCGACCGCGATCCTCTGCGTCGTGCTGTATCTGTTCTTCACCAAGACCCAGCTCGGCACCGCGATGCGCGCGACGTCCGAGAACATGCTGGCTGCCTACTACATGGGCATCCCGGTGAAGACGGTGGTGGCGCTGACCTGGGCGATCAGCGCGGCGGTCGCGGCCTGCGCCGGCGTGCTGCTGGCGCCGATCACCTTCATCCATTCGAACGTCGGCCTGGTGCTGGCGCTGAAGGCGTTTCCGGCCGCGGTGCTCGGCGGCTTCGGCAGCATTCCCGGCGCCGTCGTCGGCGGCATCATCATCGGCGTGCTGGAAAACATGGCCGGCTTCTATCTGGCGCAAGGCTGGAAGGACGTCGCGCCGCATATCGTGCTGCTTGCGATGTTGCTTCTGAAACCGGAAGGCCTGTTCGGCCACGCCGGGCGGAAGAAAGTGTAGGGCGTCCGTCATGCGTTTCATCTTCAAGACGGATTACGACCAGGACATCCGCATCTTCAAGCACAGCGGCTACTGGTACTCCTACAGCATCCTGCTGCTGGTGCTTGCCGTGGCGCCGTTCGTGCTCGGCAACTACCTGCAGAGCCAGCTGGTGTTCGTGTTCATCTACGCGATCGTCGGCGTGTCGCTGCTGATCCTGGTCGGCTTCACGGGACAGGCCTCGCTCGGGCATGCGGCGTTTCTAGCCATCGGCGCCTATACGTCGGCCTACTGCCAGCAGCACGGCGTGCCGTTCGTGATCTATTTTCCGCTGGCCGGCATCCTCACCGGCATCGTCGGCGTGCTGGTCGGCTTCCCGGCGCTGCGGCTGCAGGGCATCTACCTCGTCATCGCCACGATCTCGTTCGGCGCCATCGTCGAGGAAATCCTGGCGCGCTGGGAGAGCGTGACCCACGGCAACGAGGGCATGAAGCTGCGGACGCTGGAGATCTTCGGGCAGGCGGTGCCGCGCGACAGTCCGGGCTTCTTCTTCCTCTGCCTCGGCGTGCTGGTCTTCGTGATCATCGCGACGCTGAACCTGTTGCGCTCGCCGACCGGCCGCGCGTTCGTCGCCATCCGCGACAGCGAGACGGCGGCGAAGAGCATGGGCATCGACGTCGCCGCCTACAAGGTCCGCTCGTTCGGCATCTCGGCGACGATCACCGGGCTCGCCGGCTGCCTCTATGCGCACAAGCTGTCGTTCATCAGCCCGGAAATGTTCACGCTGCTGCTGTCGATCGAGTTCATCATCGTCATCATCATCGGCGGCGTGTTCAGCCTGCACGGCGCGGTGCTGGGGGCGATCTTCATCGTCATGATCGATCCGTTCCTCACCGCGCTGAAGGACGACCTGCCGGGCCTCATCGGCAGCATCGTGCACGCTGTTCGGCGCCGATGTGCCGACCGCCACGCGGGTGCAGGACAAGGCCGCCAGCATCGCGTCGGCGCCCGGACTGAAGGGCGCGATCTACGGGTTGATCATCGTCGGCTTCATCCTGTTCGAGCCGACCGGGCTCTACGGCCGCTGGCTCAAGATCAAGCTCTATTTCCAGACCTTCCCGATGTACAAGGCCGCGACCTTCAAGCGCCAGAAGACCTACGTGAAATCGGAGCGCAACCGATGAGCTTCCTGGTTGCGGAAAACATCTCGCTGCAGTTCGGCGGCCTGAAGGCGGTCGATCAGGTCAGCTTCGCGGTGGAGCAGGGCGAGATCTTCACGATCATCGGCCCGAACGGCGCCGGCAAGACCTCGATCTTCAACCTGATCTCGCGGCTCTACAATCCGACGTCGGGCAGGCTGTTCTTCGACGGCGAGGAATTCACCCAGGCGCCGCCGCATCGCATCGCCAAGATGGGGATCGCGCGCACGTTCCAGAACATCGAATTGTTCGACAACGCCAGCGTGCTGAGCCAACCTCCTGGTCGGCCGGCACTGCCACGCGACGACCAATCTGCTCCAGGAGATCCTGTTCCTGCCGGCGGTGCGTCGCGCGGAGTTCGATCATCGCCACAAGGTCGAGCAGGTGATCGAGCTGCTCGATCTCGAGCCGTATCGCGACAAGCTGATCTCCGGCCTGCCTTACGGCGTCCGCAAGGTCATCGAGCTCGCCCGCGCGCTGTGCTCCGAGCCGCGGCTGATGCTGCTGGACGAGCCGTCGTCCGGGCTGAACGTCGAAGAGACCGACGACATGTCGTTCTGGATCCGCGACATCCGCAACGAGCTCGGCATCACCGTGCTGATGGTCGAGCACGACATGAGCCTCGTGTCGCGCGTGTCGGACCGCGTGCTGGCGCTCAACTACGGCCGCGAGCTCGACGACCGGGACGCCTTCCGAGGTGCAGAGCCATCCGGAAGTCGTCGCCGCCTATCTCGGCACGTAAGCGGGAACGAGCGACATGAGCGACGCAGAGCCGATCCTGAAGGTCTCGAACATCGAGAGCTATTACGGGCCGATCATGGCGATCCGGGGCGTGAGCCTCAGCGTGCCGGAGGGCAAGATCGTCACCGTGCTGGGCGCCAACGGCGCCGGCAAGACGACCATCCTGAAGACCATCTCCGGCGTGCTGGACCCGCTGAAGGGTTCGGTCGAATTCGTGGGCAAGCCGATCCAGCGGATGGACCCCGACAAGATCGTCCGGCTCGGCATCAGCCACGTGCCGGAGGGGCGGGAGGTGTTCCCGTTCCTGACCGTGCGGGAAAACCTCGCCATGGGCGGCTTCCTGCGCACCAACCGCGACGAGGTAGCGCAGGATCTGGAGCGGATTTACGGGTACTTTCCACGGCTTAAGGAGCGGCTCGACCAGCCGGCCGGGCAGCTTTCGGGCGGCGAGCAGCAGATGCTGGCGATCAGCCGGGCGCTGATGAACCGGCCGAAGGTGCTGCTGCTGGACGAGCCGTCGCTGGGTCTCTCGCCGTTGCTGGTGAAGGAGATTTTCGGCATCATTCGCCGGGTGAATACGGAGCAGGGCGTTTCCATCCTGCTGGTCGAGCAGAACGCGAAGAAGGCCCTGGAGACGGCGGACTATGGCTACGTCCTCGAGGTCGGCCGCGTGGTGATGGACGACACCTGCCAGCGGCTGATGCAGAGCAAGGACATCCAGGAGTTCTATCTCGGGGCGAAGGAAGACAGCGCCCGCGGCGGCGAGCGGCGCTGGAAGAAAAAGAAGACCTGGCGATAATAAGACCTGGCGCTAGGCCGGGCTGCTGCAGAGGAAACACGGATCGGTCACCGACTTCGGCATGAGATCGAAGGCGCGATCGATGCGCGAAGTTCGAGGGAGCGCGATATGAGCGTGAAGACAGCCCTGACCGTCGGCGAGACGTTGCCGAAGTCGTTTCTGCTCGGCGTCGAGGCGAGGGGCGACCGGCCGGCGATCCGCGAGAAGCGGTTCGGGGTCTGGAAAGTCGGTCTCCTGGCGGCAGTGGCTGCAGACGACCAAGGAGGTCGCCTACGCGCTCGATGCGAGCGGCTTCAAGCCCGGCGACGTGGCCTCGATCCTGAGCAACACCGTGGTCGAATGGGTCTACGCCGACATGGGCGTGCTGTGCGCCGGCGGCGTCTCGTCCGGCATCTATCCGACCGACTCGGTCAAGCAGGTCGAATATCTCGTCAACGACAGCCGCACCAAGGTGATCTTCGTCGAGGACGACGAGCAGCTCGACAAGGTGCTGGAGTGCCGCGGCCGCTGTCCGACGCTGGAAAAGATCGTGGTCTTCGACATGGAGGGGCTCGCCGCCTTCTCCGATCCGATGGTGGTCTCGCTCGAGGCGTTCATCACCTCCGGCCGTCAGCACATGGTCGGCAACGAAGGCCTTTGGGATCAGATGATCGCCTCGCGCGGGACCGAAGGATCTCGCGATCCTGGTCTACACCTCGGGCACCACCGGTCCGCCCAAGGGCGCGATGCATACCCACCGCAGCGTCTGCTTCCAGATCGCGCACGCGGACACGCTGTTCCCGATCCTCGAGAACGACGAGCGGCTGCTGTTCCTGCCGCTGTGTCACGTGGCCGAGCGGATCGGCGGCTACTACTACAGCCTCGCCACCGGCTCGATCATGAACTTCGCCGAGAGCCCGGAAACGGTGCCCGACAACATCCGCGAGGTGCAGCCGACCGCGTTCCTCGCCGTGCCGCGCGTCTGGGAGAAGTTCTATTCCGCGGTGATGATCGCCATGAAGGACGCGACGCCGCTGGAGAAGTGGATCTACAGCAAGGCGATCGCGGTCGGCTACGAGCTCGCGGACGCGCGGCTGGAAGGCGACCAGCCGTCGGCGCTGCAGAAGGCGAAGTTCCAGGTCGCCTACTGGCTGGCGCTGCGCAACATCCGCAAGGCGCTGGGCATCGACCGCTGCCAGTACCTGTACACGGGCGCGGCGCCGATCGCGCCGGAGCTGATCCGCTGGTACCTGGCGCTCGGCATGAACATGTACGAGGTCTACGGCCAGACCGAGAACTGCGGCGTCGCGACCATCATGCCGCACGACCAGATCAAGCTCGGCACCGTCGGCAAGGTGGTGCCGTGGGCGGAGGTGAAGCTGTCGCCGGAGAACGAGATCCTGCTGCGCGGCGAATTCCTGTTCTCGGGCTACCTCAACCAGCCGGAGAAGACCGCCGAGACCATCGACAAGGACGGCTGGCTGCACACCGGCGACGTCGGCGAGATCGACAACCAGGGTTTTGTGAAGATCAGCGACCGCATGAAGGACCTGATCATCACCGCCGGCGGCAAGAACATCACGCCGTCGGAGATCGAGAACCAGCTGAAGTTCTCGCCGTATATTTCCGACGCCGTCGTGATCGGCGACCGCAGGCCGTACCTGACCTGCCTGATCATGATCGAGTTGGACAACGTCGAGAAGTTCGCGCAGGACAAGGGCATTCCGTTCACCAACTATGTGAGCCTGTGCCGCTCGCCGCCGGTGCAGCAGCTGATCTCCGACGAGATCGAGAAGGTGAACGCCAACTTCGCGCGCGTGGAGACGATCAAGCGCTTCCACCTGATCGAGCGGCAGCTGACGCCCGAGGACGAGGAGCTGACGCCGACCATGAAGCTGAAGCGCAAGTTCGTGAACGAGAAATACGTCAAGGAAATCGAGGCGATGTACGGGTCGAAGGAAACGGCCAAAGTCGCCTGAGAACGAAGGGCCGGTCGAGCCGGAACGAACGGCCCAGCGTCATGCACAGAAGCAAGAACGATCCGGATAACCGAAGGAGGAAGATACTTCCATGAAGCACATTGCACTCAAGGCAAGTCTGCTGGGCACGGCGATCGCACTTTCGGCGACGCCGGCATTGGCCCAGACCAAGACCACCAACCAGGGCATCTCGGCCACGGAAATCGTGATCGGCACCCACCAGGACCTGTCCGGTCCGATCAAGGGCTGGGGCGTGCCGGTCTCCAACGGCATGAAGATGGCGGTCGACGAGATCAACGCCGCCGGCGGCATCCACGGCCGCAAGATCAAGCTCGTGGTCGAGGACTCCGGCTACGATCCGAAGAAGGCGGTGCTCGCCACGCAGAAGATGATCGAGAAGGACCAGGTGTTCTCGATGGTCGGCGCGATGGGCTCGCCCACCGTGATCGCCGCGCAGGACGCGGTGCTCGACGCCGGCATCACCCAGCTGTTTCCGCTGACGGCCGCCGAATTCACCTACAAGTTCGATCCGGCCAAGCCGCAGGAGCGGCTGAAGTTCAGCAACCTGCTGCCCTACGTCGAGAGCACCCGGGCGGCCGTGAAGTACATGGTCGAGGCCAACAAGTCGCAGAAGCCCTGCATCATGTACCAGGACGACGAGTACGGAAAGAACGTGCTCGACGGCTTCACGCAGCAGCTCGACGCCATGAAGATCAAGGCCGGCGTCGGTCACGAGCTACAAGCGCGGCGTGTCCGAGTTCAGCGCGCAGGTCTCGAAGATGAAGGCGGACGGCTGCGATCTGGTCGTGCTCGGCACGGTCATCCGCGAGACGATCGGTGCGATCGCGGAAGCCAGGAAGCTCGGCTGGGACGTCAAGTTCCTCGGCGCCACGCCGGTGAACGTGCTGGAAATCCCGCTGCTCGGCAAGGAAGTCGTCGAGGGCCTCCATGCCGCGGCCGCGTTCGAGGTGCCGTACGAAGACACGGCGAAGGGCAAGGTCAAGGATTGGCTCGCCAACTACAAGAAGCAGTTCGGCACCGACGCCAACACCCAGGCGATCATCGGCTACAACGCGGTCATGACGTTCGCGCACTACGCGAAGGAAGCCGGCAAGGATCTGACCGGCCAGAAGCTGCTCGACTCGCTCGAGAGCGGCAAGCCGTTCGACGACATCTTCGGCAACCCGACCACCAAGTTCTCCAAGACCAACCACCTCGCGTCGACCGTGACGCAGGTGCAGAAGATCGAGAAGGGCCGCTGGGTCGTCGTCAAGGGCGGGTTGATGTTCTAAGCCTGTCTCGGTGCCGGGACTGCCGGCTCCGCGCAATGCAACGGCTCGCTCCTCGCAGGTGCGGGCCGTTGCGCTTTTCAGGCCTTGTGAAAGATGATCCAATCGCGACGGCGGCCTTGCCGCAGGATCGGGCAGGGCGGCGCACTGGAAGAACAACCGCCGTTCGGTGGTGACAACAAACAAAAGGGAGAACGTGTTCATGAAACACGCATCTGCGACCTTCTTGCTGGCGACTTCGGTGGCCCTCGCTTCAACCTCTTCCTTCGCCAAACAAAGCTCACCAACCAGGGCATCTCGCCGACCGAAATCGTCATCGGATACCACTCCGATCTTTCCGGGCCGGTGAAGGTCTGGGGCGTGCCGTTCCCCAACGGCATGAAGATGGCGGTTGACGAGATCAACGCCGCCGGTGGCATCCACGGCCGCAAGATCAAGTTGATCATCGAGGATAGCGGTTACGATCCGAAGAAGGCGGTGCTCGCGACGCAAAAGCTGGTCGAGAAGGACAAGATCTTCTCGATGGTCGGCGGCGGCGGGATCGCGCGCCGGTGCTGGCCGCGCAGGACATCGGTGCTGGACGCCGGCATCACTGCAGCTGTTTCCGCTGACCGCGGCCGAATTCACGTTCAAGTTCGATCCGGCCAAGCCGCAGGAGCGACTGAAGTTCGGCAACCTGCTGCCCTACATCGAAAGCACGCGTGCGGCGTTGAAGTACATGGTCGAGACATTCAAGCCGGCAGAAGCCGTGCGTCATGTACCAGGACGACGAGTACGGTAAGAACGTGCTCGAGGGCTTCGAAACAGCAGCTCGACGGCGATGAATCTGAAGCCTGCGACCGATCACGAACTTCAAGCGCGGCGTGTCGGATTTCAGCGCTCAGGTTTCCAAGATGAAGTCGGAAGGATGCGATCTGGTCGTGCTCGGCACGATCATCCGTGAAACCATCGGCGCGATGGCGGAAGCCAGAAAGCTCGGCTGGGACGTGACATTCATCGGGCGCCACGCCGACCAACGTGCTCGAGGTTCCTGCGCTGGGCAAGGAGGCTGTCGAAGGGCTGTATGCCGCCGCGGCGTTCGAGGTGCCTTACGAGGACACCGCGAAAGGCAAGGTCAAGGACTGGCTCGTCAACTACAAGAAGGCGTTCGGCTGCGACGGCAAACACCCAGGCCGTCATCGGTTACAACGCCATGATGACATTCGCGCACTATGCGAAGCTGGCGGGCAAGGATCTGACTGGCCAGAAGCTCCTCGACGCGCTGGAAAGCGGCAATCCGTTCGACGACATCTTCGGCAATCCGACGACCAAGTTCTCCAAGACCAACCATCTCGCGTCGACGGTGACGCAGGTGCAGAAGGTCGAGAAGGGCCGCTGGGTCGTCGTCAAGGCGGGGCTGATGTTCTGAGGCGCAGGTCACAACCGGAGCCGGGCAGCTGAGTGTCCGGCTCTCCTTTTAGGAAGCGGCTCCGTTCTGTCGTGCAGAGCGAGCCGTTTCGTTTTGCGCGCAGCGCAACGGGCGACGAATTCGAGATCGACAAAGCCGGGCTTCCGGGATAAGATTTCGGCCAAGGACAAGAAGAGACGACCAGCAACATATCGTCAGAGGGAGGAACGCGCTTATGAACTTGTCAGTTCTCAAGGCCGGCCTGCTCGGCACGGCCATGGTACTCGCGGCCACGTCGTCGTTCGCGCAAACGAAAGTCACCAACCAGGGCGTTTCGGATACGGAGATCGTGGTCGGCTTCCACGGCGACTTCTCCGGTCCGGTCAAGGTCTGGGGCATTCCGGTCGGACAACGGCATGAAGATGGCGGTCGACGAGATCAACGCCGCCGGCGGCATCCACGGCCGCAAGATCAAGATGATCGTGGAAGATACCGGCTACGATCCGAAGAAGGCGGTGCTGGCCACGCAAAAGCTGGTCGAGAAGGACAAGATCTTCGTCATGGTCGGTGCGATGGGCTCGCCCACCGTGCTTGCCGCCCAGGACATCCTGCTTGACGCGGGCGTCCATCAGCTCTTCCCGCTGACCGCGGCCGAGTTCACCTTCAAGTTCGATCCGGCCAAGCCGCAGGAGCGGCTGAAGTTCAACAACCTGCTGCCGTACGTGGAAAGCACGCGCGCCGCCCTGAAGCACATGATCGAGGCGCAGAACACGCAAGAAGCCCTGCGTCATGTATCAGGACGACGAGTACGGCAAGAACGTGCTCGACGCCTTCAACATGCAACTGGACGCCATGAAGCTCAAGCCGGCGTCGGTCACGAGCTACAAGCGCGGCGTGTCCGACTTCAGCGCGCAGGTCTCGAAGATGAAGGCCGACGGCTGCGATCTGGTCCTGCTCGGCACGGTCATTCGCGAAACCATCGGCGCGATGTCGGAAGCGAAGAAGCTCGGCTGGGACGTCACCTTCCTTGGCGCGACGCCGACCAACGTCATGGAAATCCCTCAGCTCGGCAAGGAAGTGGTCGAGGGCCTCTATGCCGCCGCCGCGTTCGAGGTGCCGTATGAGGATACGGCGAAGGGCAAGGTCAAGGACTGGCTCGTGGCCTACAAGAAGGCGTTCAACCTGGATGCCAACACGCAAGCCGTCATCGGCTACAACGCGATGATGACGTTCGCGCACTACGCCAAGCTCGCCGGCAAGGACCTGACGGGTCAGAAGCTGCTCGACGCGCTGGAGAGCGGCAATCCGTTCGACGACATCTTCGGCAGCCCGACCACCAAGTTCTCCAAGACCAACCATCTCGCTTCCACCGTCACGCAGGTGCAGAAGATCGAGAAGGGCCGCTGGGTCGTGGTCAAGGGCGGGCTGATGTTCTGAGCGCCGCAGAAACAACCAGGTTGCGGAAAAGCCCGGACCAGCGTCCGGGCTTTTTCCTTGCGCCAACACTTCGATGCCTGTCGAAGCATTAAAGCCGCCAATCTCCTACATCGGCATTGCATCGACGCGATGCGGTGTCGAACATCATCAGGAGAAAACCCATGACCAGCTCGAACCAGGGATTTGTGATCACGGCGTTCTGGGAAACCCATCCGGGCGAGGAAGCCGTCATTGCGGAACTGCTGCGCAAGTTTCTGCCCGACGCGCAGAAGGAACCGGGCGTGAAACAGTTCCAGATCCATCAGAATGCCGCCAAGCCGCGCGAATTCCTGTTCTACGAGGTGTTCGCCGATGAGGCGGCGTTCGCCGCTCACCAGCAGACCGAGCACTTCAAGACGATCATCCAGGGACAGGCACTGGCGAAACTTGCGAAGCGCGAGCGAAATCAGTTCCGCTTCATCTGACGTCCGGCTCGGTCCTCACGGATAGCCGCGGATCGTCATGCGGTCGGCGCGCACTTCCCAGCTTTCCAGCCGGTCGAGGAAGCTCAAGCCGAGCAGGTTGCTCTTCGACTGCCCGCGCGGCACCACCAGCGCGGGCACCGAACGCTCGACCACGGTGCCGACCGCGAGCCGGTCGAGCGTCAGGCGTGCAGCGCGGGTGCGGCCTGAGGCGGTTTCGAGCTCGACATTGTATTCGAGCAGTTCCAGCGGCAGCCCGATCGCCTTGGCGGTCTCGTAGGTCAGCACGACCGAGGTGGCGCCGGTATCGACCAGCATCGGCGCCTGCACGTTGTTGATCTTGGCGCGGACCGCGAACTCGCCGCCGTTCTTGCGCGGAATGTCGACTGCGCGCAGCTTGGCGGGCGAATGCGTGCGCAAGCGCCGCCGTCACATCGGTCGCGGTCGCGGCCATCGTCTTCTGGGCATAGGCGATGCGCTCGGCGTCGCCGTAGATCAAGCGCGCCGGCGCCGAGCAGCAGGATGGCGATGACGATGAGCAGCCGGTTCATGCGCGCACCTGCCGTCAGGCGCTGCTCTCCACCGGCGAGAGCCCTGCGTCCTGCATGCGCTGCCTGAGCGTTGCCATGATCTGACAGCCGCTCGGCGCTTTCCATCCGGCCCCAGCGCGCGATTTCCGGCAGCGTGCGGCCGCAGCCGACGCACAGGCTGGTCTTCGGATCCATCAGACACACTGCAATGCAGGGTGTCTCCTTCTTCTTGTCGCTCATTTCGCATCAGATGCATATTCCCCGACACGCGGCAAGTTTCATTCCTTGAGCCCGGTGCCGGCATTCATGATCGGCACGTTGCGTGCGCGATGATTTTCGTTGGTCGGATCGTCGTGCCATTCCGGCTGCAGCGCCGGCGATGTCTCGTGCATCGGCGCCAGCGCCGACATCACCCGCTCCGGCGGGAAGGTCACCGTCACTTCGGTGCCGATCCTGAGCTTGGATTTCAGCGTGAACGTGCCGCCGTGCATGTCGATCAGGTTCTTGGCGATCGGCAGGCCGAGGCCCGCGCCCTGTTCGGCGGACTTGATCGAGTTCGAGCCTTGCCCGAACGATGCGAGCACGATCGGGATCTCCTCCTCGGCGATGCCGGTGCCGGAGTCCTTGCAGGTGAGGTACTGGCCGCCCGAGGCGGTCCAGCCGACCTTCAGCCAGATGTCGCCGCCGGGCGGCGTGAACTTGATCGCATTCGACAGGAGGTTCAGCACCACCTGGCGCACCGCGCGCTCGTCGGCCCACAGCCGCGGCATGCCGCCCTCGAACACCTCGTGGATCGTCAGGCCGCGGCTTGAGGCGCGCAGCTTCAACAGGTGATGACAGTCGGCGACGACGTGCACCAGCGAGACCGGTTCCTCGTTCAGCTCGTAGCGTCCGGCCTCGATGCGCGACAGGTCGAGGATCTCGTTGATCAGGTTGAGCAGATGGACGCCGGAGTTGTGGATGTCGGCCGAGTAGTCCTTGTAGACCGGCACGGCGTGCGGGCCGAAGATCTCGCTCTTCATCACTTCCGAAAAGCCGAGGATGGCGTTGAGCGGCGTGCGCAGCTCGTGGCTCATCTGCGCGAGGAAGCGCGACTTGGCGACGTTGGCGGACTCGGCGCGGAAGCGCGCCTCGTCGGAGATGGCCTTGGCCTGTTCGAGCTCGCCGATCAGCGCGTCCTTCTCGGCGCGCGCCTCGAGCGCTGCCAGCGTCGTCGAATGCAGCCGGTGTGCGAGCAGGGCGAAGTAGCCTTCGGCGGCGATCGCCAGGATCGCCAGCACGTAGTCGTCGAACGAGCCGCGCAGGGCGAAGTTCAGGGCGATCGCCGACGTCACCGGCACGGTCGCGGCGAACGCCGCCATCGGCAGGCCGGCGGCGAGCATGCTCGAGACGGCGACCACGAGCAGCATCAGGAACACGAGCAGCGTGTTCGAGACCATGTCGAAGCCGGCGGGGTGGATCAGGATGAAGGTCCACGACATGCCGAACAGCAGGTCGAGCAGGATGAAGCGCGTGCGCCAGCGCCGCGTCGTCGTCGGCGAGACCGGCTCGTTCAGGAAGCGGCGGCAGTTGGCGATCATCACCGCGTGCACGCCGAGAATGACCAGGGTCCAGACCGCGGCGCCGAACGGGGTGACCCACAGGCTGGAGAGGAGGCCGGCGACCACGACCAGCAGGACGACGACCAGGGAGGCCGACAGCCGGGTCTGGGCGTATTGGCGGAGCAACTCGTGGTCGAAGGCCGGGCGGGTGCCGCTGGTCGAGGTCAGCCGGTCACGGGCCTCGCGGACGCGCTGGCTGGCCGCGCGGCGGCCGCGCGGCTGGGCTGGCGCCGGCTGTTCGACCGGAACAGCGACGACCTCAGGCCTTTCCCCGGACTCACTCATTTACGGACGCACTCAAGACCGCGCTCGGACGCAACAAATGCTCGAACTTTATCTCTGGCGCTAAAGAGTTAAGGGGTGCCTTAAACAGCCGTCTAATCCGGATAACAAATCCCTAATTTTATTCAGGAGGGGGAGTTTCGCGCCGCAGCACGGCACAAGCGGCATCCGGACGCACCCGCGCGATCCGGCTTTGAGTGATGCACCGCACAGAGCAACTGAACGGCCCTGCGTATGGAGTGAACGAATGGGGACTACGAGACCCACTCCCAAAAGGGGAATACCATGTCCGCTCTTCGATCGCTCAAGGCCCGCCTGCTGGTTGCAGCGTTCAGCTGCATCCTCGCCATCGGGACGTTAACGCCGGCTGACGCCGGTCCGGTGCTGGCGCAGGCCGAAACGCCCAGCCTCGGCGCCTCCCGCGCGACCGAGGTGCTGCCCTCGGCGACGCCCTACAGCCAGCGGCCAATGTCGGCAATCCGGTGGCTTC
This sequence comes from uncultured Alphaproteobacteria bacterium, assembly GCA_963843435.1. Lineage (GTDB taxonomy): Bacteria > Pseudomonadota > Alphaproteobacteria > Rhizobiales > Xanthobacteraceae > P52-10. The sequence goes on along the minus strand of CAWJKJ010000019.1, from coordinate 20,046 downwards.
CAGTGGTCCGGAAAAGCGCATTGCGCTCGTGATCGGCAACTCGGCCTACGAGAACGTCACCGCGCTGCCGAACCCGGCCAATGACGCCAGGGCCATCAGCAAGTTCCTGAACTCGGCCGGCTTCGAAGTCATTCAGGCGACCGACCTCGATCATGACGAGATGATCCAGGTGTTGCAGGACTTCTCCGGCAAGATCGCCGAGCGTGGTCCGAACACCGTCGCCTTCGTTTACTATGCGGGTCACGGCCTGCAGATCGCCGGCGACAACTACCTCGTCCCGGTCGATGCCAAGATCTCGTCGGAAGCCGACGTGCCGAACGAGGCCGTGCGCCTGGTCGACGTGATGGCGACGCTTGCAGGCGGTGCCGAGCCGCGTCCGCATCGTCGCGATCGACGCCTGCCGCAACAATCCGTTCACGCAGCTGAAGGACACCGGCCGTGGCCTCGCCATCGTCGATGCGCCGAACGGCTCGATCGTCGGCTATTCCACCGCTCCGGGCACCGAAGCGTTCGACGGCGACGGCAACGAACAGCCCGTACACCTCGGCGTTCCTGCGCCTTGGCAAAGAGCCGAACCTGCCGATCGAGCAGTTCTTCAAGAAGATGCGCCTGGCCGTCAACGACGTGACCGACGGCAAGCAGACGCCGTGGGAAAGCTCGTCCCTGACCAGCGACTTCTACTTCTTCGGCGACACCGCGGTTGCGGCTGCCAAGACGGTCGATCCGGTGCAGTCGGCGAATGCCTCGGCCAACCGGCCGGTCCAGGTCGCGCAGAACATGCGCACCCGCACCCCGCGTGAAGCCTACAACCTGGCGATCGCGGAAGGCTCGACCGAGTACTACAGGAGTACGTGCGGATCTATCCGTACGATCCGTATCGCGGATCGCATCCGCCGCCTGCTTGCCCTGCGGCTCATGACGGTCGCCTGGCACCACGCGGTGGTTGTGAACTCGCCGGTCGTCTACAAGGACTTCTACAGCAAGTACTCCGACAGCCCGTATGCGATCACGGCGATGAAGCTCTCCGCTCCAGCCGAAGATCGCTGCCGCTCTATCAGCCGACCAAGATCATGGTCGCGCCGCAGATCGCGCCGCAGGTGAAGCTCACCAACTTCAATGGTGTGAACATCGGCCAGGGCAACAACGCGCCGATCGGTCTTGGCGGCAACGGCTCGCTGTTCAACAAGAAGTTCGGCAACCAGCGGCACCCAGGGTCTCGGCGGCCAGAATCTTGGCCAGGGTCTCGGCAACGGCAACCAGGGTATTGGTGGCCAGAACCTCGGCCAGAAGCTCGGCCTGCCGGGCAACCAGCAGAACGGCAACCCGATCGCCACCATCAACAATGGCGGCAACAACGTCGGGCAGGGCCTGAACAACGGCAAGCCGCTGACGCCGGGCGTCGACCTTGCGAAGGGCGTGAAGCGCCTCGACGGCAAGATCGAGGCGGCCGTCTGACGACGCTGCCCCAGGTCAACCAGACCAACGTCAACCCGAACAAGGTTGGCGGGCAGGTTGGTGGCACGACCGGAAATGGTGCGCCCACGACCGGCATCGGCACCGTCGTCAAGAAGGACGTGAAGGTCCTGAATGGCAACACCGGCATCAACACCGGCATCGGTGGTCGCATCACGACGCCGACGACCGGCAATCAGGTGCTGACCAACCAGGGCAACAGCCGGCCGCTCATCAAGCAGGTCGACCGGCCGCGCTTCACCAACCAGCGCAGCAGATGACGACGACCCAGACCCCGACCGTCAAGAAGTTCCAGCCGACCCAGCGTCTGTTCAACAACGGTGGCGGCAATCGGCGGCTGGCGGCTCCAACATGCAGCTCCGCAGCACCACCACGGTCAAGCCGATGTCGTTCGGCGGCGGCGGTGGCGGCGGCGGCAGCAGCCGGTTCGCCAGCGGTGGCGGCGGCGGCATGGGCTTCCGTTCCTTCCGCTAATCGCCAACCAGCGATCAAAAAACGAAGCCGGCCCTCGTGGCCGGCTTCTGCTTTTGCGGATGATGGATTTGGAAGCGTCTCAGCGCTCGAGCCGGGCGATCAGGCTCGAGGTGTCCCAGCGGCTGCCGCCCATCTTCTGCACTTCCGCATAGAAGTTGTCGACCAGCGCCGTCACCGGCAGGCTTGCGCCGTTGCGCCGCGCTTCGGCGAGGCAGATCGACAGGTCCTTGCGCATCCACTCGACCGCGAAGCCGAAGTCGAACTTGCCTTCGTTCATGGTCTTGTAGCGGTTCTCCATCTGCCAGGACTGCGCCGCACCCTTCGAGATCGTCTCGATCACGGCGTTGACGTCGAGACCGGCCTTCTTGGCGAAGTGAATGCCCTCGGACAGGCCTTCGACGAGGCCGGCGATGCAGATCTGGTTGACCATCTTGGTGAGCTGGCCGGAGCCGGCCGGACCGAGCAGCTTGCACATCCGCGCATAGGAGGCGATCACCGGCTCCGCCGCCGCATAGGCCTTTTCGTCGCCGCCGCACATCACGGTCAGAACGCCGTTCTCGGCGCCGGCCTGGCCGCCCGACACCGGCGCATCGACAAAGCCGAAGCCGCGCTTGCCGGCTTCCGCGTTGAGCTCGCGCGCAACTTCGGCGGAGGCGGTCGTGTGATCCACGAACACCGCGCCTGCCTTCATGCCGGCGAGCACGCCGTCGGCACCGAGCGCGATCGAGCGCAGATCGTTGTCGTTGCCGACGCAGGCCATCACGAAGTCCTGACCCGCGCGGCCTCTCTCGGCGTCGGCGCGGCGCGGCCGCCGAACTTCTCGGTCCACGCCTTCGCCTTTGCCGGCGACCGGTTGTAGACGGTGACCTCGTGCTTGCCCTTGTTGACGAGATGTCCCGCCATGGGGAAGCCCATCACGCCGAGACCGATGAACGCCACTTTAGCCATATCTGAGCCTTTGCCTTGGTTGCCGGAGCGCGATTGCCCGAACCCGATTCGGTTGGATGCGCATGCCCTGGTGAGGAACAGCCCGCGCTGCGATACGCGGGTTTCGGCGGCGTTGCGCGTTGCATTGGATAGCAGCATAAGGAATGCTGCGTGAAGGGCAACGGGAGATCGTCTTTGCACGAAAGGAACGGCATGGGCGTCGGTGTTCTCGATCATTTCAATATCCGCACCCGCAATCTCGGCGCGACCGTGCGTTTCTATGAGGACGTCCTCGGCCTGGAGAACGGACCGCGGCCGAATTTTGCGTTTCCCGGCGCATGGATGTACAGCGAGGGGCAGGCGGTGGTGCATCTGGTCGATATCTCGCCGACCGACGAGGCGCAGAAGCCGGACTCCGGCGTCGTGCATCACGTGGCGTTCGTCAGCCCAGGGTTTTCACAGGATGAAAGCAGCGGCTGCAGGCGCAAGGGCGTTCGCGTTCGAGGCGCGCGAGGTGCCGGCGGCGACCTGTGGCAGATCTTCGTCCGCGACCCGAACGGCGTGATGATCGAGCTCAACTACGAGACGGCGAAAGAGAAGTGATGCCGGAACTGGCGCCGATCTCTGGCCGAGGAGAGTGTGAGTGAGCGTGACGGCGCAGCAGGTTCGCGACGCGCTCGGCAAGGTGATGTCGCCGCGCGGCGCGCCATTGCCCGAGGCCGGCGTCCTGTCCGACATCGTCGTCAACGACGGCAAGGTGTTCTTCTCGATCAATGTCGATGCGGCCGAGGCGAAAGCCTGGGAGGACGTGCGCGCAAAGGCGGACGCAGCCGTGCGCGCCGTGCCGGGCGTCACCTCGTCGATGATCGCGCTGACGGCCGAACGCAAGCCAGGCGGCCCGCCATCGCCAAGTTCGCGGCCGCAAGCCCGCCAGGGCGTGCCGCCGGTCAGCTCGCATCGCGCGCCGCAGGCGCCGCACGGATCGCCGATGGGCAAGCAGGCGCCGGTCGCGGGCGTCGGCGCGATCATCGCCGTCGCATCGGGCAAGGGCGGCGTCGGCAAATCGACCACGGCGCTCAACCTGGCGCTGGGTCTGCGCGATCTCGGCCTTCGGGTCGGCGTGCTGGACGCGGACATCTATGGTCCGTCGATGCCGAAGCTCACCGGCATCCGCGAGAAGCCGCAGCTCAACGACGCCAAGCGCATGATCCCGATCTCGCGCTTCGGCCTTGCGGTCATGTCGATCGGTTTCCTCGTCGAGGAGGAAACGCCGATGATCTGGCGCGGGCCGATGGTGATGTCGGCGATCACGCAGATGCTGCGCGAGGTGGAGTGGGGCACGCTCGACGTGATGGTGGTGGACATGCCGCCGGGCACCGGCGACGCGCAGCTGACGCTCGCGCAACAGGTGCCGCTGCAGGGCGCCGATCATCGTCTCGACGCCGCAGGACCTGGCGCTGATCGATGCGCGCCGCGGGCTTGCCATGTTCACCCGCGTCAACGTGCCGGTGCTCGGCATCGTCGAGAACATGAGCTACTTCCAGTGCCCGCATTGCGGCACCCGGTCCGATATCTTCGGTCACGGCGGCGCGCGGCGCGAAGCCGAAAAGCTCGGCGTTGCCTTCCTCGGCGAGGTGCCGCTGCACATGGACATCCGCGCGACGTCCGATGCCGGCACGCCGCTGGTCGAGAGCGAGCCGAAGAGCGATCATGCCGCCATCTATCGGGCGATCGCCGGCGCCATCAAGGACCGGCTCAAGATCGCCACACCGGCTGCATAATTGCGCCCAACGGTACTTCTAGGACGTTTTTCAACTTTCGTTCAATGGCGCGTCCGCGTTTCCGTTCGCGTGTGGCCGTGCTAGACGCCGCTCCGTTCGGGGACCGAACGGCGTCCCCCAAGAATCAGGAGATGCTCATGAAGCGTCGCGACTTTCTCAAAACTTCCGTCACCGGGGCTGCGGTGGCCGCGGTCGCCTCGCCGGCGATTGCGCAGTCGTCGCCCGAGATCAAATGGCGCATGACGTCGAGCTTTCCGAAATCGCTCGACACGCATCTATGGCGGCGCCGAGTATTTCGCCAAGCAGGTCGCCGAGCTGACCGACAACAAGTTTCAGATCCAGGTGTTCGCCGCGGGCGAGCTCGTGCCGGCGCTGCAGGCGCTCGATGCGACCAGCAGCGGCACCGTCGAGGCGTCGCACACGGTCTCGTACTACTACGTCGGCAAGGATCCGACCTACGCGATCTTTGCGTCGGTGCCGTTCGGTCTGAACGCGCGCATGCAGAACTCGTGGCTCTATCAGGCCGGCGGCAATGAGCTCGCCAACGAGTTCTTCAAGAAGGCGAACGTGATCGGCTTTCCGTGCGGCAACACCGGCACGCAGATGGGCGGCTGGTTCCGCAAGGAGATCAAGACCGTCGCCGATCTGCAGGGGCTGAAGTTCCGGATCGGCGGCATCGCCGGCCAGGTGCTGCAGAAGCTCGGCGTGGTGCCGCAGCAGATCGCCGGCGGCGACATCTATCCGGCGCTGGAGAAGGGGACCATCGACGCCGCCGAATGGGTCGGCCCCTACGACGACGAGAAGCTCGGCTTCGCCAAGGTCGCGCCAGTACTACTACTATCCCGGCTTCTGGGAGGGCGGCCCGACCGTGCACGCGTTCTTCAATCTCGAGAAGTACAACGCGCTGCCCAAGACCTATCAGGCGGCGCTGTTCAATGCCGCGACGAACGCCAACACCTGGATGCTCGCGCGCTACGACATGCAGAACCCGGCGGCGATCAAGCGGCTGGTCGCGGGCGGCGTGCAGCTGCGTCCGTTCCCGGACGATGTGCTGAACGCGGCGCTGACGGCGACCAACGAGCTCTGGGCGGAAATCTCCGCCAAGAACCCCGACTTCAAGAAGACGATCGAGGCGATGCTTGCCTATCGGTCGGACCAATATCTGTGGTGGCGGGTCGCGGAATACACCAACGACACGTTCATGATCCGCTCGCGCACGCGTGGTTAATTCTTAAGCGGCTTCAGGAACCTATGCGACTAAAGGCCCAGCCGTTCGGCTGGGCTTTTTTTGCATTGCAGAGCCGCAATTCCATGTATGGTGCGCCCCAAAGTCCATGCAGGACCAAGCTCCCAACAAGAGGGGCATCGGGAGAAATACGTTCAGGAGAACAAGTTCCTATGAAGAGAAGAGACTTCATCAAGAGTGCCGGCCTTGGCGTGGCAGGCGCCGCCGTCGCTGCACCGGCGATCGCCCAGTCGATGCCGGAACTCAAATGGCGCATGACATCGAGCTTTCCGAAGTCGCTCGACACGATCTACGGCGCGGCCGAAGTTTTCGTCAAGGCCGTCGCCGAGGCGACCGACAACAAGTTCCAGATCCAGCTGTTCGCCGCCGGCGAAATCGTCCCGGGCCTGCAGGCCGCGGATGCGGTGAGCAACGGCACGGTCGAGATGTGCCACACCGCGTCGTACTACTATGTCGGCAAGGACCCGACCTTCGCGTTCGGCACCGCGGTGCCGTTCGGCCTGAACAGCCGCATGCAGACCGCCTGGCTGCAGGTCGGCGGCGGCGGCGAGCTGCTGAACGAGTTCTACAAGAAGTCACAACATCATCGCGTTCCTTGCCGGCAACACCGGCGCTCAGATGGGCGGCTGGTATCGCAAGGAGATCAAGGAGCCGGCGGACCTGAACGGCCTGAAGATGCGCATCGGCGGTTTCGCCGGCCAGGTGTCTGTCGAAGCTCGGCCTCGTGCCGCAGCAGATCGCCGGCGGCGACATCTATCCGGCGCTGGAGAAGGGCACGATCGACGCGGCCGAGTGGGTCGGTCCCTACGACGACGAGAAGCTCGGCTTCCAGAAGGTCGCGCAAGTACTACTACTATCCGGGCTGGTGGGAAGGCGGGCCGTCGCTGCACAACTTCGTCAACATCGACAAGTGGAACGCGCTGCCGCAGGCCTACAAGTCGATCATCAAGACGGCGTCCTCGCTCGCCAACGAAACCATGCAGGCGCGCTACGACGCGCTACAATCCGGCGGCGCTGAAGCAGCTGGTCGCGGGCGGCGCGCGAGCTGCGGCCGTTCTCGCACCGCGGTTCTGGACGCCTGTCTGAAGGCCGCCAACGAGGTCTATGCCGAGACCTCGGCGAAGAACGCCGACTTCAAGAAGGTCTACGACAGCCATGGTCGCGTTCCGCGGCGACCAGTATCTGTGGTGGCAGGTGGCCGAATACACCTACGACAACTTCATGATCCGCTCGCGCACGCGCGCCTGATCAGTCGACGCTCCAGACATGCGAACGGCCCGGCGCAAGCCGGGCCGTTTTCTTTTGGCCGATCGATTGGACTCAGCTCGGAGTTTCGTCGGCGGGCCGAGATCGAGCGGCGGCAGATCCATCTGCGGCAGCTCGAGCTTGATCGTGCTCGGATCGACCGTCGGACTTCTTGTCGAGCCAGTAGGTGACCGAGCCGCGGCCAGACGATCAGGATCGCGACCAGGATCAGCTGCAGGAACAGCCATGGGATCGCGCCCAGATAGATGTCGGTCGTCTTGATCGCTCGCTGGCGCGATGCCTGCGCAGAGTAGAACAGCGCGAAGCCGAACGGCGGATGCATGAAGCTCGTCTGCATGTTGGCGCAGATCAGGACGCCGAACCAGATCAGGTCGATGCCGAGCTTGTCGGCGACCGGCGCCAGCAGCGGAATGATGATGAACGCGATCTCGAAGAAGTCGAGGAAGAACGCGATCACGAACACGAAGACGTTGACGAAGATCAGGAAGCCGATCTGCCCGCCGGGCAGGCCGGTGAGCATGTGCTCGATCCACTCCTTGCCGCCGACGCCCTGGAACACCAGGCTGAAGACGCGCGCGCCGATCAGGATGAAGACCACCATCGCCGTGATGCGCATGGTGGTCGCCATGCCCTGATAGACCAGCGGCCAGGTCAGCGTGCGGTTGAGGCGGCCAGCAGCAGCGAGCCGACGGCGCCCATGGCGCCGGCCTCGGTCGGCGTCGCGAGGCCGATGAAGATCGTGCCGAGCACGAGGAAGATCAGGCCGAGCGAGGGGATGATGCCGCGCATCGCCTTCCTGAACAGCGCCCAGCCGCGCAGCGTTCGCGCCTCGGGCGGCAGCGCCGGCACGTCCTTCGGCCAGATCATGCTGACGACGAAGACCCAGATGCAGAACAGCGCGATCTGGATCAGGCTCGGGCCGATCGCGCCCGCGTACATGTCGCCGACCGAGCGGCCGAGCTGGTCGGCCAGAACGATCAGCACCAGCGACGGCGGGATGAGCTGCGTGATCGTGCCGGACGCCGCGATGACGCCCATGGTGTGGCGCGTCGAGTAGCCGTAGCGCAGCATGACCGGCACGGAGATCACGCCCATCGCGATCACCGAAGCTGCGACCGTGCCGGTGATGGCGCCGAGAATGGCGCCGACGATGATCACGGCGTAGGAGAGGCCGCCGCGCACCGGGCCGAACAGCTGGCCGATCGAATCGAGCAGATCCTCGGCGAGCCCGCAGCGCTCGAGGATCGCGCCCATGAAGGTGAAGAACGGGATCGCCAGCAGCAGGTCGTTGGAAATGATGCCGTAGAGCTGGAACGTCAGGTTGCCGAGGAAGTCCGGCCTGGATCAGCCCGAGCTCGATGGCGATGAAGCCGAAGAACAGGCCGGTGGCGGCGAGCGAGAACGCGGCCGGGATAGCCGATCAGCATGAACAGAATCATGCCCGACGAACATCAGCGGGCGCCATGTTGTCGCGGATGAAGCTCATTGCAGCGGCTTTTCGTACTGGTACTGCAGCATCGACGATGGCTTCGCAGCGCCGCGATGCGCTTGATGAGTTCGGAGACGCCCTGCAGCGCCAGCAGCGTGAAGCCGACCGGCAGCATCAGCTTCACCGGCCAGCGGACCAGGCCGCCGGCGTTGCCGAAGACTCTCGCCCGTGCGGAACGACTCGAGGAACCACGGCCAGGTGAAGTAAATCGAGGATCACGCAGATCGGCAGCAGGAAGAAGATGATGCCGAAGATGTCGATCCAGATGCGCGTGCGCTCGGACACCATCCCGTAGAACGAGGTCGACGCGGACATGCTCGTTGACCTTGAAGCGTGTAGGCGCGCGCCGAGCAGCACCATGCCGGCGAACATGTACCACTGCGCTTCGAGAAAGGCGTTGGCGTTGCTGCTGTAGGCGACGATGAAGGTCTCGAGCCCGGCATGAACGGAAACTGCTGATGCAGCTTCAGCAGCGCATTGAGGCCGTAGCGGACGAACGCGTTTCCCGCGCTGACCAGGCAGGCGATCAACACAAGCCAGTTGGCAATGATGCCGAAGCGGTCGTTGACCGCATCGATGACGCCGCTCGCTTTCAGAAGCGCTCGCACCAAACTCCTCAATTTGCTGATTTGCGCGCGGTTGCTGCGTCCGCAGCGTTCCCCCAGCAGTCCCCAGGACCTGTTCCCGGCCCGTTATCGGCCGGCGTTTAGCACCGACCGACTGACCATTCCAGCCGCGTTTGACGGCCGTCAATTGGAAGTTTGGCGCGGTCTCGGCGATAATTCGGCGGAGCGTCGTCAGCCGCCGGTCACGCTCATGTGGCGGCTGACGCTCGGGCGGCTGTGGCGGCGGTCGATGATGAAATCGTGGCCTTTCGGCTTGGTGCCGATCGCCCGGTCGATCGCCGCGCTGACCAGCTCGTCGTCGGCGGAGGCGCGCAGCGGCGCGCGCAGATCGGCGGCGTCTTCCTGGCCGAGGCAGGTGTGGATCGTGCCGGTGCAGGTGATCCGCACGCGGTTGCAGGATTCGCAGAAATTGTGGGTCAGCGGCGTGATGAAGCCGAGCTTGCCGCCGGTCTCGCGCACGCGCGCGTAGCGCGCAGGGCCGCCGGTACGCTCGTCGAGGTCGGTGAGCGTGAAGCGGCTCTCGAGGCGCGAGCGAACCAGCGACAGCGGCAGATATTGATCGACGCGTCCCGGACCGATGTCGCCGAGCGGCATGACCTCGATCAGGGTCAGGTCCATGCCTTCGCCGTGCGCCCACTCGATCAGCTGCGGGGATTTCGTCCTCGTTGACGTTCTTCAGCGCGACGGTGTTGATCTTGACGCGCAGGCCCGCCGCCTGCGCGGCCTTGATGCCGGCGAGCACCTTGTCGAGGTCGCCCCAGCGCGTGATCTGGCGAAAGCGCGCCGGCATCGAGCGTATCGAGCGAGACGTTGATCCGGCGTACGCCGCAGTCTGCAAGCTCGTCGGCGAACTTCGGCAGCAGCGAGCCGTTGGTGGTCAGCGTCAGTTCGTCGAGCGCGCCGCTCGAAAGATGCCGCGACAGCGAGCGGACCAGCGAGATCATGTTGCGGCGGACCAGCGGCTCGCCGCCGGTCAGGCGCAGCTTGCGCACGCCCTTGCCGATGAACACCGAGCAGAGCCGGTCGAGTTCCTCCAGCGTCAGCAGGTCCGCCTTCGGCAGAAAGGTCATGTCTTCCGACATGCAATAGAAGCAGCGCAGATCGCAGCGGTCGGTCACCGACACGCGCAGATACGTGATCGTCCGGCCGAACGGATCGATCATGCTTGGCGGGATTGAGGTCGGTCAGCGTCATTCGCTTCGGGCATCACGTCCTGCTAGCGCAAGCGCGACAGGCTTGCGACGCTCAATCTAGGGGCGCGGGGAAGCCGGGGCAACCGGCTGGAACGTCACGTCAGCGTGACGGGAACGGGCTCGATGCGGCGGGCGGCGGGAACGGGGAGCTCGGCCGGTGGCGGAGCGTCCGGCGGGCGGCCGCTTGGCGACGCGCTTCGGCGGCGGGCGCTTGGTCGTGCGCTTCGGCGGAGCCGCGGGCGCGAACTGGGCGAACACCGGATTCGGATCGAGCTCGACGACGTAGCTGGTGCCCCCGTCATCCACGCTCGGGCTGACGACCGTCTGCTGCGAGCGGCTGCACGGAGACCGTCTGCGGCTGATAGCGGTCGAGCGTGTAGGTGACGGTCAAGGGCGCGGCGGGAACCGAGACCGAGCAGGGGGTGCGGCAGGAGGGGCCGGCGGAGGTGCGCGCTTCGGCACCGGGCGGCATCGATTCGAGCTGCAGGGTCGCGACCGGCGGTGACGGGGTGAGGAAATCGAGGCCCGGCACCGAAAACGACGCGCAGCCGGAGAGTGCGATGCCCGCAAGGGAGATCACGATAACGCGCCGCATACTCCACCCGTCATTCTGTGTGTGCGGCGTCCCGCCGCACTTATCCCCGCGCCGACCATATGAGCGTCACCGGTAACCGCGCAACGGGCCGGGCCCGGTTTCTTTCCAAAAGGTTAACGCGAACTGTGAAAGTCACTGTGAGAGGCCGTCCGTGAAGGCCTTGATCGATTGAAATTTCGAGCAAAATCAATTGCTTGCGGCTGGAATCGCGATTCCGCCAGAAGTTCAAAGACGGCCTGCGGCAGATCCCTCATCCGCGAGATCACGCGATCGGGCTTGAGCTCCTCGATCGGCGTCTCGGTGTAGCCGAAAGTCACGCCGATCACCGGCACGCTGGCGCGCCGGGCGACGCCGACATCGGTCCCGGCATCGCCGACCATGATGGTCGAGGCCATGTGTCCGCCGGCGCGTGCGACGGTCTGGCGCAGGAACGACGGATCGGGCTTGGCGATGCCGAAGGTGTCGGCGCCGCAGATCGCCGTGAACCGCGGCGACAGCTTGCAGGCGATCCAGCAGCAGCTTCGACAGCCATTCGAGCTTGTTGGTGCAGACCGCGAATGCAGCGCCCTTCGCGGCGAGATCGTCGAGCGCGTGCTCGAGCCCTTCGAACGGGCGCGAAAGGTCGGCGATATGGTCGGCGTAATAGGCGATGAAATCCTTCATCATCCGGTCGATTTCGGCGACGGTGCAGTTGCGGCCCGCGACCTCCAGCCCGCGCTCGATCAGCTTGCGCGCGCCGCCGCCGATCAGGTTGCGCGCTGACGCCAGCGGCAGTTCGGGAATTCCTTCCTTGCGCGAGGATGACGTTGAGCGCCGCGATCAGGTCCGGCGCGGTGTCGACGAGCGTGCCGTCGAGATCGAAAACCACGAGAGGGGAATTGGCCATGCGCTGCTGGCTACTTGCCGGGCCGTCCCGGCGCAAGTAGGGCGGCCCGGCACTCCCCATGCAATTTGGCCGTGGCGGCCCCGGAAGGCTGTTCCTGAAGGCATTTCGAGGCTAGACACCGTCTCGCGGAGCGGTTGGACGATCGCAGGAACAGGCGATGGATTTGGAAGGTTTGAAGCGTCAGGCTGCGGCGAGGGCGCTGGACGACGTGCGGGACGGCATGAAGCTCGGTCTCGGCACCGGCTCGACCGCACGGCATTTCGTCGACCTGCTCGGCGAGCGCGTGCGCGCCGGCCTCAATGTCGTCGGCGTGCCGACGTCGGAAGCGACGCGCGCGCAGGCCGAGAGCTGCGGCATCGCGCTGACCACGCTGGACGAGACGCCGGAGCTCGACCTGACGATCGACGGCGCCGACGAAGTCGATCCCGCGCTGAATCTCGTCAAGGGCGGCGGCGGTGCGCTGCTGCGGGAGAAGATCGTTGCCGCGGCCTCAGCGCGCATGACGGTGATCGCCGACATGACCAAATGGGTCGATACGCTCGGGCGCTTTCCGTTGCCGATCGAGGTGATGCCGTTCGGCCTCGGCGCCACGCGCGCCGCCATCACCCGGACGCTCGAAGCCGCCGGCTGCCCGGCCGAACTTGGCCTGCGCAAGGGCAGCGACGGCCTTGCTTTCGTCACCGATGGCGGTCACTGGATCATCGACGCAAGATGCCGGCGAATTGGCGATGCGGCGCGCCTCGCGCAGGCGCTGAACGGCATTCCGGGCGTCGTCGAACACGGGCTTTTTATCGGCCTGGCTACCAAGGTCATTCTCGCCGATCCGGCGGGTGTGCGAGTTGTCGAGCGGCCCGTCGGCCGCTGAGTTTGAGGGAGACGATCGATGAGGAAGCTTTCGATTGCGGTGTCCGCCGCAATTTTCGCCGTTACGGCTTCGACCGGCGCCGCGCTGGCGCAGGCGCAGCAGAAGGCGCCGGCTCCCGCCCAGGCCCAGCAAAAGGCGGCGACGCCGCCGGCAAGCACGCGTGGCGCCCGGCGCGATCGCCGCGGCCAAGGAAATCCTGCTGCTCAAGAACGCCGCCGCGGTCTATCAGGGGGCTGTGATCTCGACCATTCAGAACGTGAAGAACTCGCTGCTGCAGAGCAACATCAATCTGCAGAAGGACATCGAGGAAATGTCGTTGAAGCTCGCGCGCGATCTCGCCGGCAAGGAAAGCGAGATCGGCGAGGGCATGGCCGTGATCTATGCCACCAACTTCTCCGAGCAGGAGCTGAAGGACCTGCTGGCCTTCTACAAATCGCCGCTCGGCAAGAAGAGCCTCGAGCAGGAGCCGAAGTCGATCGAGGCCAGCCTCAACTACATGCGCAACTGGGGCGAAGACCTGGCGATGGAAATCAACGAGCGGTTCCGCGACGAGTTGAAGAAGCGCGGCAAGGATCTCTGACGAGCGTCGCAGCGAGCACGAAGGGCTAGCAGAGCAATGGCCGATCGCAGCGTCGATCTGTTCGTCATCGGTGGCGGTTCGGGCGGCGTCCGCGCGGCGCGGATCGCCGCCGGCTACGGTGCGCGCGTGCTGGTCGCGGAGGAATACCGGGTCGGCGGCACCTGCGTGATCCGCGGCTGCGTGCCGAAGAAGCTTCTGGTCTATGCCTCGCATGTGCATCAGGAGATCGAGGATGCGGCCGGCTTCGGCTGGTCGATCCCGCACAGCTCGTTCGACTGGCCGACGCTGATCGCCAACAAGGACAAGGAAATCGCCCGTCTCGAAGCGGCCTACGCCGCCAATCTCGACAAGGCAGGCGCGCGAGATCGTCAAGGCGCGCGCGGTGTTCGAGGACGCGCATACGCTGTCGCTGTCGAACGGCGAGCGGGTGCATGCGAAGCATGTGCTGATTGCGGTCGGCGCCACCCCCAATCATGGCGCGGAAATTCCCGGCATCGAGCACGTGATCTCCTCCAACGAGGTGTTTCACCTGGAGAAGCAGCCGAAGCGTATCCTGATCCAGGGCGGCGGCTACATCGCGCTGGAATTCGCCTGCATCTTCGCGGGCCTCGGCTCCGACGTGACGCTGGTCTATCGCGGCGACAACATCCTGCGCGGCTTCGACAACGACGTGCGTGCGCATGTGCGCAAGGAGATGGAGCAGGCGGGCATCACCATCCTCACCGGCTGCACGGTGGCGCGCGTCGACAAGCACGGCGACGAATTCACCTCGCAGCTCTCCAACGGTTCGAGCGTTGCCAGCGATCAGGTGATGTTCGCCATCGGCCGGCATCCGAATGTCGCCAACCTCGGCCTCGAGAAGGCCGGTGTCGCCATCAACCCGAAGAACGACGGCATTGCCGTCGACGGCTTCTCGCAATCCTCGGTGCCGCACATCTATGCGGTCGGCGATGTGACCCATCGGCTGAACCTGACGCCGGTGGCGATCCGCGAGGGACATGCCTTCGCCGACAGCGTGTTTGGCAACCGGCCGACCCGCGTCGATCACGCCGACGTGCCGACGGCGGTGTTCTCCCAGCCCGAGGTCGGCACCGTCGGCCTCACCGAGGAGCAGGCGCGCGCGCAGTTCGCCCGCGTCGACATCTACAAGGCCGACTTCAAGCCGATGAAGGCGACGCTGTCGGGCCGCAACACGCGCGTGCTGATGAAGCTGATCGTCGATGCCGACAGCGACCGCGTGGTCGGCTGCCACATCGTCGGGCCGGAAGCCGGCGAACTAATCCAGGCGGTCGGCATCGCGGTGAAGATGAAGGCGACCAAGGCCGACTTCGACGCGACGATGGCGCTGCATCCGACGGCCGCCGAGGAACTGGTGACGATGCGCACGCCGAGCGCGCGGCACGTCCGCGGTGTCGCCGCGGAGTAGGCCTGAAGCCGGCGAATTGATCCAGGCGATCGGCATCGCGGTGAAGATGAAGGCGACCAAGGCCGACTTCGACACGACGATGGCCGTGCACCCGACGGCCGCCGAGGAACTGGTGACGATGCGCACGCCGAGCGCACGGCACGTCCGCGGTCTCGCCGCGGAGTAGGGTTAGGGCATGATCCAGAAAAGTAATGCAGTGACGACCCATCAACGCGAGAGCCCAGGCAGCCTGCACCTCGCCTGTGCTATTTCACGACTACGACGGACGTCGGCGCAAGGGCCACGAGCTGCAAAGCGGTGCGCGACTTCAGCCACATGCGCAACAGGCTGGGAATGACGCGCCCAACGCCCGTTCTAGTGCGTTTGCCGACCAAGATGACATCGCATCCGTTCTCCAACGCGCAGCTGGTGATCACCGAAAGGGGATCGCCTATGGCGACTTTCGACAGACATGTGATCCCGGCAGCCTGAAGCTTCTTGCTTACGCTACTGACGATCGGAAAGCCTACCTCGTTCAGCAGGCGATCATCTACCTCCGCTTCTTTGAAGGTCTGGTAGCCGCGCAGCCGGGCGTCGGCACTCGCCATCGGCAGAATCACCTGCATCAAACGCCGCGGCCGTTTAAGGCTCCTGAACGATGGCCACAGGCTCGACCTTACAGAAGTCGCAGCAAGTTGTGCCTCACTGCGTCGGCAGAATGTGGCCAGGAAGGACGCCCGTTATGTGGCGCTGTTCACAAAGGGCCGCCAAAGGTAGATTGAACAGGTCCGCTGTCGCCCGTAGCCTCTAGCCACATGAGGATGGTGGCCACGATGCAGCGCCTGACGAACACGCTTCTCACGATCCTGCTGGCGACGTTGGCGCTCTTCTGCGCGCCGCTCGCAACGGCGCAGCACGCGACCCACCCCTGGCCCACCCGCGACTGGCCGACCTCCTCACCCTGAGGAGCAGGGCATGAGCTCCGAGCGGCTCATCCCCCTGATCGAGTTCGGCGCATTCAACGACATGGACAGCGTGCTAGTGACGCGCCACGGGCGGATCGTGCTGGAGGCGACCTACGCGCCGTTCCGCGCCGAACTGAGCATCGAGTCACTCGGTGACCAAGGCCGTCGTCAGCACCCTGGTCGGCATGGCGCTGGGCGACGGCCTGCTCGACAGCACGGACCGGCGGGTCGTGGACTTCTTCTCCGACCGCACGATCGCCAACCTCGACGATGCCAAGAAGGCGATCAGGGTCCTGGACCTGCTCGACATGACATCGGGCCTCACGTGGCAGGAAGGCCTGAGCGGCCGGGCCGAATCCTACTTCGCCATGGAGCGCAGTCCCGACTGGCAGCAATTCATCCTCGACCATCCCATGGCGGCGGCACCGGGCACGCACTTCTATTACAGCAGCGGCAACAGCCATTTGCTGTCTGCCATCCTGAGCAAGATCACGGGCAGGAGCGCGCACGACTATGCGCGGGAAAAGCTGTTCGGGCCGCTTGGCATCGACGATGTGCTGTGGCGGGCCGACCCGCAGGGCATATCAGGGGGCGGCGCGGGCCTCTACCTGCAGCCACGCGACATGGCGAAGATCGGCTATCTCTGGCTGCGTGGCGGCATGTGGGAAGGAAAGCAGATCCTGCCGGCGGCGTGGATCGAGGGCGTGCGCAAGCCGATGTCGACATGCGCGAGAGCTGGGCGCGGGAGCTACGCTACGGCCGCCAGTTCTGGGTCATGCCCAGGCAGGACGCCTACCTCGCCGTCGGCCACCACCGCCAGCTCATCGTCGTGATGCCCAAGCTCGACATCGTGGCGGTGGTGACCGGGTCGTCGCGCTTTTCCAGCCCGAGCGGCATGCCCACCACGCCGCGCTACAGCTTCGGCGCGCTGGTGGGCTACTTGAGCGCCGCCGTGACCTCCGACTAAGTCGTCGCGGCCGATCCCTCGGCGATGGCCGAGCTCGTCAAGCGGGTGAGGGCGGCCGCCATTGAGCAGCCGGCGCCGGGCCGCCGGTCGTCGGCGATGGCCAAGGCAGTTTCCGGCAAGACCTGGCGGTTCGCCGCCGGCAATCCGCTGCGCTCCAGTCCCTCACCGTGAGCTCGACGAGCCCCAACCGTCCTACGAGTTCGAGCTAGACGGCGGCCCGCCCACCGCTGCACGGGCCCAGTTCGGCGGACCGATCGGCTTCGATGGCCACACTCGTGTCGGCGGGCACTTGCCCTACGGGCCGAGCGCTGCTCGCGGCGCTTGGTCGGTCGATGGTGCGAGCCTCGTGCTTGAGATCCAGACGCTCGGCAACGACGACGCTGCCCGCGTAAGTTTCGTGTTCGGCGACAAGACCGTCGAGCTCGGCTTCGAGGCAGCGAGCGGGTTCAGGGCCAAGCTGGAGGGACGGGCGGCGGACTGAGACGATCCCACTGGACCCTTGGGCCGAAATACTACAAACGCGCAACCTTAGTTTAAGACGTTCACTCTAACGGCTGCTACTCATGTCGGCTCCTGGCCGATTTTGTTGCAGCCGCGGGCGTAGCGGTCGCAAACGGGCGAGCGCGGAAATCTCCCCCAACTCCATCACCCTCAACAAGTCAATGCAGCCTTGAGCGCAATCCCCGCCTCGTCCGCCTGATCAGGACCGGGCCGACTAATACTCCTAGCAGTACAGCTGCGACGAGGAAGTTCACTGCCGCAACGGCAACCCGGCCTAGAACGCCGAAATCGCCCGCATTATAGCGTGTGAGAACGGCGACAAAGCCAAGAGCCGCCAAAATGCCCGCCCACTCAATCCAATCGAATGGCGTTTCGCGCGCTTCCCGCAAAAGTCGATCGCGCGCGCTTCGGTCAAAAGGACGTAGTTCCGGGAAAAACAGGTTCTCGAAGACTTCGTAGATCCTTTGGATCATGTCTGTTGCTCACAAATACGACAGCACCAGATAAGCGGCGAGGACCACTGTGGTCCAGAACGCCATCTCGCCCGTCGGGCGAGTCGGGGCGAAAATGCCCGCCGGACCGTGATGACGACGAACTGCATGCGTGATTGTGCGGGCGCCTTGGCTCGCGGTGGTCGAAATGCTGTTCCACACCCTGCCGGCGAGCTGGTCCAGACTTCTCGCCCAGCCAACACCAAGCCTGCGGTAGAGCACGTCGACATCGAGCGTAATGGTCAGGGTCCGCTTAAGCCAGCTCAGCATCAGAAAGAAGGCCAGGCCCGAAAACAGCAAGAGCTGGAGATAGAAGACTACGTGGCTGGCCATATAGGGCACATAATCAACGCGAAAGGGCAGCATGGCGTAGAGCGGCTGCGGGACTACGCCAATCCCAATGCACAAGACCGCAAACAGCAACATTGCCAGGCGCATGTTCCATGGCGGCTCGCCCGGCCGCAGGCCAGAATCCTTCTGAAGAAGACGAACCAGGGAAACTTGATGCCCGCATGCAAGAACACGCCCGCGGAAGCCGCAGCGAGAAGAAACCACACGGAAGCCATGTGCTGCATGCCCGCCGCTTCGGAAATCATCGACTTGGAGACAAATCCCGACGTCAGCGGAAATGACGAGATGGACAGCGCGCCAATGATGCCGCACGCGGCGGTGACCGGCATGGTGCGGAACAAGCCTCCAAGGTCGGTACATTTGCGTTTGCCGGTCATGTAGAGAACCGAGCCCGCCGACATGAACAGCAGCGCCTTGTAGATGATGTGGGTAAAGGCGTGCGCGGCAGCACCATTGAGTGCCATCTCGGTGCCAATGCCGATGCCCACCACCATGAAACCGACCTGGTTGACGATCGAGTACGCGAGGATGCGGCGCATGTCGTTCTCCAGGATCGCGTAGATGATCCCGTAAAACACCATGAACAGGCCAACATAGATCAACAGCTCTGTTCCCGGAAAAGCGCGCATCAGCACATAGACCGCAGTCTTTGTGGTGAATGCCGACAGAAAGACCATCCCGCTCCACGAGCTTTCCGGATAGGCATCAGGCAGCCATGCGGAGAGCGGCCAAGCGCCTGCATTGAGCAGAAAACCGGCAAGGATAAGCCAGCGCGGAACGCTGTCGAGCGTGAGCTTGCCAAACGTTGTCGAACCCGTGCTGGCGATCTCGCCGACAATGCCGGCCATCAACAGGACACCGCCAAGCAAGTGGATTGCGGCGTAACGCAATCCCGCACCGTAAGCGGACTGTCCGGCGCTCCAGACAACAAGCGTGGAGGCAATCGCCATCAATTCCCAGAACACGAAGACCGTCAGCCAGTCGCCCGCGAACGCAACACCGATAGCGCTCCCGGCATAACAGAATGCCGCAGTCAATTCGATCACGCGCGGCTGATTGAGCGCGAACAGTGCGCCGGCGAACGCCATGATGGCAAAGACGGTCGCGAACAAGCGGGCCAGCGCGTCGCCTTTCACAAGGATGAGTTCGTATCCGAGATACACTTGCGAAACGACGGGCCCGTCGCCGACCTGCCAGACCAGATAGAGCGCCAGCAACGGCGCAAGCAAAAGCAGCGCAAGCCGAAGCCGCCCAGACAGTACCGGCAGCAAGAGCCCGGCGGCAATAAGTGCGAAGGCCGGGTGCATCACACTAGCGGTCATAATAGGTATCCGGCCGTTTGAGCATCCAGCCGAGTGCTTTCGCCGCCATGATGAGCGCAACGCAGCTTGCAAAGCCGAACCAGGCGCCGAAGCCGAACGAGCCTTCAAGCCCGAAATAAGGGTGGTGATGCACGATCAAATCCAACAGCACCGTCGCGGCGAGGACAATCGCAAACACGATCCATAGTGTCTTGATGGTGCGCTCGCGCGTCAGCCAGTGATCATCCATCTCATCAGAGTCCTATCATGAGCTTGGCCAGGGCGTGCGGCACATCCGGCATAAGGAAGAGAAGGATAGTGCCGGCGGCCGTCGCTGTCAGCGCCAGCACGATCGGCCAGGGAGCTTCGCCGTATGCGTGGCCGTGAACACCGGGGGGCTCCCGGAAAAACGCACGGAAGACGATGGGCAGGAAGTAACTTGCGTTCAGGACGGTACTGAGGATGATGACGCCAACCGCGAGCCAGTTGGCCGTCTGCATTGCACCGGTCAGCATGAACCACTTGCCGATAAATCCTGCGGTCGGCGGGATGCCGATCATGCTGATGGCCCCGACGGCAAACGCCCCCATGGTCCAGGGCATGCGTCGGCCGATGCCGTCGAGTTGGCTAATCTCCGTCAGATGCGGACGTATAGATCGAACCG
>CAWJKJ010000018.1:0-173415 GCA_963843435.1 uncultured Alphaproteobacteria bacterium | reverse complement strand
AGCCGCACGGCGGCTGACTGGCGCGAGCGCCTTCTACGGACGCTACGGCGAAGGCGAGCTGCGCCTGCTGTCATCCGGCCACATTCGCGTCAGCAGCAGCGCTGGTGCGGGCAGCCGGAATCGAACCGGCACAGTCTTTCGAACCGAGGGATTTTAAGTCCCTTGCGTCTACCAATTTCGCCATGCCCGCGCAGGTCGCGCTTGTAGCACCCTCGACGGCTGCACTCAAAGTGCGGCCAGAGGCGGCGCGCGGTGCAGGACGCCCCTGCCCGGTCGCGCATTGACCTCGTGCAGGCCCCATGCAGCAATGTCTGCCTGACACGGATGGCGTCTCGCCGTCCGCCCCAAACAAGAAACGCGGGAGACGCCGGATGGCCTACGAGACACATTCTCTATGACGTGAAGGACAAGCGTCCTGACCATCACGCTGAACCGGCCGGACAAGCTGAACGCCTTCACCGGCACGATGCAGGCGGAACTGATCGACGCGTTCGACCGGGCCGACAAGGACGACGATGTGCGCGCGATCATCGTCACCGGCGCGGGCCGCGGCTTCTGCGCCGGCGCCGACCTGTCGTCCGGCGGCAACACGTTCGACCGCGCCGCGCGCGGGCGCGCGACGCCGACGCAAGGCGGACGGCTCGATCGACTACAGCGACGACAGCGTGCGCGACGGCGGCGGCCGCGTGACGCTGCGCATCTTCGAATCGCTGAAGCCGGTGATCGCGCGCGATGCAACGGCGCCGGCGGTCGGCATCGGCGTCACCATGCAGCTGCCGATGGACATCCGCATCGCCTCGACCGAGGCGCGCTTCGGCTTCGTGTTCTCGCGCCGCGGCATCGTGCCGGAGGCGGCGTCGAGCTGGTTCCTGCCGCGCCTGGTCGGCATCCAGCAGGCGCTGGAGTGGACCTATTCGGGCCGCGTGTTTCCGGCCGAGGAGGCGCTCGCCGGGCGGCCTCGTCATGCAAGGTGGTGCCGCCGGACCAGCTGCTGCCGACGGCGCGCGCGATCGCCAAGGAGATCGTCGACAACACCGCGCCGGTGTCCGTGCGCGCTGATCCGGCAGATGATGTGGAAGATGCTGACCGCCGACCACCCGATGGAGGCGCACAAGGTCGACTGCCGCGGCATCTATTCGCGCGGCGCCTCGGCGGACGTGAAGGAAGGCGTGACGTCGTTCCTGGAGAAGCGGCCGCCGAAGTTCGCCGACAAGGTGTCGAAGGACATGCCGCCGTATTTTCCGTGGTGGGAGGAGCAGGAAGTACGAGTGAGGCTGTCATTCCGGGACGCCGCGCAAGCGCGCAGGCCCGGAATGACGCGCAGCCCCGGTGATTCGTGTGGCCGCTGAGTCATCTGCAGCCGTCGCTCACATCGCTGCGGCTATGGATTTCGGGCTCGCGCTTCGCGCGCCCCGGAATGACGGCTACTCCATCACCAGCGCCACTCGCCCGATCGCCTTGCGGTCGATCAACAGCCGCATCGCCTCGGCCCAGCGTCTCCAGCGGCAGGCGGTGGGAGATGTTGGGCGAGATCTTGCCCTCCTCCGCAAGCCGCATCAGGTCGCGCTGGCGCGGCGGGCCGAGCGACGGGTCGCGGCGCACGGCTTCGCCGGCGCGGATGCCGAGCACGCTGGCGTTCTTGATCAGCACGAGATTGGTCTTGGCGCCATGCCGACGCCCTGCAGGAAGCCGACGATGCACGAGCCGCGCGCCCCAGTTGATGCAGCGGACGCTCTCCTCGAACACCTTGTCCGCCGACCGGATCGAACACCACGTCGGCGCCGCGGCCGTCGGTCAATTCCTTCACCTGCTCGCGAAACGGCTCGCCCGACGTCAGCACGTGATCGGCGCCGCGCGCCTTCGCGACCGCGAGCTTCTCCGTCGCTCGACGCGACCGCGATCACCGTCGCGCCATAGGCCTTGCCGAGCTCGACTGCGGCGAGGCCGACGCCGCCGGCGGCGCCGTGCACCAGCAGCGTCTCGCCTGCCTTGATCTGCGCGCGGTCGACGAGCGCCGTAATAGGCCGTGCCGTGGCCGGCGAGGAAGGTCGCGCCCTGCGCGTAGTCGAAGGTGCGCGGCATGAGCTTCAGGTCGCGCGCACCGACGATCACCTCCTCGGTGTAGCTGCCCGCCGCGCTCACCATCACCCGGTCGCCGACGGAAAACTCCGTCACGTCGCCGGCGCACCTCCGCCACGTCGCCGGCCGCCTCCATGCCCGGCACGAACGGCAGCTGTGGCTTGTGCTGGTATTTTCCGGCGATCATCAGCACGTCCGGATAGTTCAGCCCGGCCGCGCGCACGGCGACGCGCACCTGCCCCGGCTGCGAGCGGCTTGCTCTCGAACTCCTCCAGATGCAGCGATTCAGGCTCGCCCAGCTCGCGGCAGACAACGGCTCTCGGCATTCGGGACCTTCTTATTGTTCTCGTTCAGGCGCCACTGAGCTACCGCCCCACGCGCCGGAACGCAAACGCGTCATGTCTTCGCGCGCAGGCGCCCTTGCGCGCCAGTCATTCAGCGTCTTTGCAAGGTCGTCGCTCGAATGCCCCCACAGCCGCTCGAGCTTGACGACACAGCACGTCGTGGAGCCTGCCGGCGCCTGGGTGCGGTCGCGAAACTCGATCACGGTCGGCAGGTAGAGCCAGCGGACGAGCCACTCCATGCCGGTGTCCTTCGGCACCACGCGAACGTCGGACACCATCTCCCAGCGATGCGATTTGGACCAGAGCTCGCGCTTGGTGAAGCCTGTCTTGTCGAGGATCAGCGCCTCGCGTCCGAACATCAGCACCAGCGCAATGACGGTGTAGGATCCGAACACGACGGAGCAGACCAGGAACGCGCCGATATTCGGCGCATTGAAAGCAGCCTTCCGGATCGAGGGATTGAGCAGAACGTAGAGCGCGCCTGCAGTCGCGACCGCAGACGCAAGCACGATCACGACCCAGCCGGCCGTGACCTGCGGATAGATCACCAGTTCCTCCGGCATCGCCTCGCTCCCCGCGGCAGCGAGTTAGCTCCGCTGTCCCAGCTTCCGCTCCACCGCCTCGCGCAGCAGCGGCAGGCGGTCGTTGCCGAAATACATGTCGGTCTTGTCGACGAACATGGTCGGCGAGCCGTAGCCGCCGCGGGCGATCACCTCGTCGGTGTTCGCCTTCAGCTGGTCCTTGATCGGCTGCTGGCCGATGCCGGCGAGAAACTTCTGCGGATCGACGCCGACGCGCTGGCAGATTTTCGCCAGCACCTCGTCCTTCGAGATGTCCTGATCGTCGCCCCAATAGGCCTCGAAGCAGGCGGTGGCGAACGGCAGCAGCTTGCCTTCCTTGTCGAGCAGGATGCAGCCGCGCATCGATTTCACGGCGTTCACCGGAAACACCGTCGGCGGCATCTTGATCTTCAAGCCGGCCGAGCGCGCCCAGTCCTGCAGATCCTTCGTTGCCGTAGCGCTGCTTGGCCGGCACCGGCGTCGTTGCGGCTGTTGTAGACGCTGGGGTTGACCGCATTGAAGATGCCGCCGACCAGCACCGGGCGCCAGGTGATCGGCACATTGTATTGCTTCGCCAGCGGCTGGATGTTGTGGAAGGCGAGATAGGTCCAGGGGCTGGAGCAGTCGAAGAAGAATTCGATCATCGGCGTTTCCTTGCATTTCTTATGGTCGCAGGCTGTTGTCGTCCGGACCTGACGGAGAATTGGCCAAGCTGTGCATTTACGCAACCCTTGTGGCATGCCAGCCTGCGCCTGCAACATGAAGCCGTGTGAGGAAACGCACGATGCTCTTTCCGACGACGATCGCGGGCTCGCTGCCGAAGCCGGAATGGCTCGCCGAGCCGAACATGCTGTGGGCGCCGTGGAAGCAGACGGGCGCGGCGCTGAGCCGCCGCGAAGCGCGACGCCACGCTGCTGGCGGTCAAACTGCAGGAGGATGCCGGCATCGACATCGTCACCGAGGGCGAGCAGGCGCGGCAGCATTTCGTGCACGGCTTCCTGGAGCGCGTCGACGGCATCGACTTTGCCCACAAGGTCGAGATGGGCATCCGCAAGGATCGCTACAAGGCGATGGTGCCGCAGGTGGTGGCGCCGCTGAAGCTGCGCGGCCGCGTGCACGCCGACGAGGCGCAGGCGGCGCGTGCGCACACGAAGGCGAAGCTGAAATTCACCGTGCCGGGGCCGATGACGATCATCGACACCATCGCCGACCGCTACTATGGCGACCGCATCAAGATGGCGTTTGCGTTTGCCGACCTGCTCAACGAGGAGGTGAAGGCGCTCGAAGCCGACGGCGTCGACATGATCCAGTTCGACGAGCCGGCGTTCAACGTCTACATGGACGAGGTGCGCGACTGGGGCATCGAGGCGCTGCAGCGCGCGGCGCAGGGGCTCAAATGCGCCACCGCCGTCCACATCTGCTACGGCTACGGCATCAAGGCCAACACCGACTGGAAGCAGACGCTCGGCAGCGAGTGGCGGCAGTATGAAGACACGTTCCCGGTGATCGCCAAAAGCACGATCCAGCAGGTGGCGATCGAATGCCGCAACTCGCACGTGCCGATGGAGCTGATGGCGCTGCTCAAGGGCAAGGTGCTGCAGGCCGGCGTGATCGATGTCGCAAGCGACGAGGTCGAGACGGCGGAGGACGTGGCGAAGGTGATCGACGAAGCGATGAAGTACGTGCCGAAGGAGAACATCATCGCCACGACCAACTGCGGCATGGCGCCGATGCGGCGCGAGGTGGCGGAGGCCAAGCTGAAGGCGCTGGGCGATGGCGCGAGGCTGGCGAGGAAGAGGTTTGGGTGACTCTTCCCCTCTCCCCTTGTGGGAGAGGGTGGCTCGCATCGTCAGATGCGAGACGGGTGAGGGCGTGCAGACTCTCGTCTGCCCCCGACCCCTCACCCAGCAGAGTGTGTGGCGTAGGCCTGCGATGCCCTCTCCCACAAGGGGAGAGGGCGCAGTCGCGAGCGCCGCATGAACCCTTTTTATTGCCACCGCGACAATCCTCTCGAGAGCCTGGCCGCGGCTCGGCCGGGAACTTTTGCCAAAAGGGGAACCGCCATGAAATTCCGTCTCGCCGCCTCGATTGCCCTCGTCAGCCTGGTGCTGGCCGCCGTGCCGGCGAGCGCGCAACAGGCGCCGCCGGCCGCAGCGCCCGGGCCGATATCGGCCTGCAGGACATTCCCGAGGGGCAGATCGACGCCTATGTCGGCAAGTCGAACGCGGTCGTCGAGCTGTTGAACATCTCGCTGCGGGCGTCGGAATCCTGGCGGCGCTATCTCAGCTGGGCCGACGTGAAGCGCGGCCCGACCGGCAAGGAACGGATCATCTACGGCCTCTACTCGGTCAGCGACTCGTCGGCGAAGGACGCGATCGAGAAGGCGCGGCTCGGCGCCGGCGGCGAACCGGCGATCCCCCCGCTCGACGGCGCGACCAAGGAGCTGGCGGCCGCCTTCGAGGCGCTGTTTCCGATCCTGAACGAGGCCGACGCCTACTACGAGCGCAAGGACTACATGTACGACAAGATGGCCGGCGGCCGCGAGCTGCATGCGAAGCTCGTGCCCGCTGCGCTGGCCTATCTCGCCGCGCGCGAGAAGACCGAAGGCCTGCAGGAGCAGTTCAAGGAGCTGATCGACCGCCACCAGCTGGCGCGGATCGAGAAGACCGAAGGCAAGAGCGTGCGCTGGCACGCCCGCTATACGACCATGATGGCCAAGAAGGCGGTCGACCTGTTGCCGCGCGACCCGCGCAAGGTGGGCGACCTGAAGGCGTTCGATGCGGCGCTCGCGAAGCTTCGGCGAGGCGGTAAAGGATTTCGACACCGCGGCGCGCGCCTCGGGCAAATCAGGCGAATCCTCGCCGCGCGACATCCTCGGCAAGCTGCGCGAGATGCGCGCCGAGCTCGGCAAGGGCCGCGTCAACGGCATGAGCTACGGCATGGATTTCGAATTTCTCATCATGCGCTACAACATGATGATCAGCATGTCGAATTCGTTTCGGTGACAGTCACGTCCCATCCCGCAGCGGGGGCTGGAACGCCAGCGCCGTGTCCCACGGAAAATGGATCCAGGTGTCCTGCGACACTTCGGTGATGAAGGTGTCGACCAGCGGCTTGCCCATCGGTTTGGCGTAGACGGTGGCGAAATGCGCCTCGGGCAACAGGTCGCGCACGACGCGCGCGGTCTTGCCGGTGTCGACCAGGTCGTCGACGATCAACAGCCCCTTCCCCGTGCCGCCGCCGAGCGCCATCGTCTGCTCCGACGGGCCCTTCAGCAATCGCAGCTCGCCCTGCGACTGGTGGTCGTAGCTCGCGACGCACACGGTATCGATCACCCGCACGCCGAGCTCGCGGGCGACGATCGTCGCCGGCACGAGGCCGCCGCGGGTGATGCCGATGACGGCCGCGAACGGCCCCAGCCCGTTCAGCCGCCAGGTCAGCGCGCGGCAGTCGCGATGAAACTGCTCCCACGAGACCGGGAAACCCTTTTCATGCGATGGCGTGAAGGGATTGATCATGGTTCGACTCAAACCTGTTTGATCAGTTTCGACATTTCGCTGGTCTGGGACCAGCCGATCGCCTCGTACACCGGCTTGCCCATCTGCGTCGCATGCAGCACGGCGAACGAGACGCCGCGCCTTGCAAACTCGGCTTCGCCGAGCTGCATCAGCATCTTCCCCAATCCCTGCCGGCGGTGCGAGGGCTCGACGAAGACGTTCAGCACGTAGCCGCGCCTGCCCTCCTTCGGGTGCGACGGATGCGGCGGCCAGTCGATGATCATCAGCCCGATGCCGGCGACCGCAACCCCGTCCTCCTCGGCGATGTAGCCGCAATAGCTGCCGTCGTTCAGCAGCGGCGCGACCCAGTCGCGGAACGCCGCCGTCATCGCGCGCAGGATCTCGTCGGTCCGGCCCGGCGCGTTGGAGGCGCGAAACATCTCCTCGCGATGCCGGCAGATCAGGTCCAGATCGCCTGGCGTCACCGGGCGCGTGGTGATCTTCGCGATCATGCCTCTAGCGCATCACCTTCAGCGGCGCGAGCATCGCCTGCACCGCGTCCATCGCCGCGCGCAGCTTGTCCGGGTCGCGCGAGCGCACCACCAGGTTGGTGTTCGGCTTCTTCTCGTCGTCGAGGAACGGATAGCTGCCGATCACCGTGTCCGGATGCTCCAGCGCGATCTGGCGCAGCGGGCCGCCGATGTCGCCCTCGCGCGCGTTGGCCTTGACGCTCTCCGACAGCATCCGCGGGCCGGATTTCAGCTTCGGCGCGACGATGTCCATCATCGCCTGCATGATGCTCGGCACGCCGGCCATGGTGATGACGTTGCCGATCCAGAAGCCCGGCGCCATGATGGTCGCGCTTTCGACCAGCGCCGCGCCGTCCGGCACCCGCGCCATGCGCAGCCGCGCCTCGTTCAGGTCGGCGCCGAAGCGCTTGCTTGAAGCGCTCGACCACGTCCGGATGGTGGTTGATCGGCACGCCGAACGCCTTCGCCACGCTGTCGGCGGTGATGTCGTCATGGGTCGGGCCGATGCCGCCGGTGGTGAACACATAATCATAGCGGCCGCGCAGCGCGTTCAGCGCCGCGACGATGTCGTCCTCCTCGTCGGCGACGACGCGGACCTCCTTCAGGTCGATGCCGATATTGGTCAGGTACTCGGCGATGAAGCCGATATTCTTGTCCTTGGTCCGGCCGGACAGGATTTCGTCGCCGATCACCAGTATGCCCGCCGTGACGATCTCGCTCATCGCCTTAAACTCCCTCGACCGCCGGCCTCGGCCGGTCGGCTTCGCACCGCAGCGATATGCCTGCGCAAGCGGCAAGCCATCGCCCATTTTTGTGGCAGCGGCCTTCCGGACCCGATACCAATAGCTCGTCTATCAATGCATATCGCGCTGGCCCGCCCCTTGCTACCATTGCTTTCGAGCCTTCCACCTTCAAGGTGCGGAAGCGCTTCGGGGAAGTGTCTGACGGCTCATGGCAGTTGCGTTCGATGAGATGAACAAGCCCGACGGCGGTCTCCGTCAGGCCTACCAGGAACTCTCGCTCTGGCTGAAGGACACGCCGCCGGACGCCCTGGAGTATCGGCGCAAGGAAGCCGAGCTGCTGTTCCGGCGGATCGGCATCACCTTCGCGGTCTATGGCGACGCCGAGGCGCAGGAACGGCTGATCCCGTTCGACGTCATCCCGCGCATCATCTCGGCCAAGGAATGGGCGATCCTCGAGAAGGGACTGAAGCAGCGGGTCAAGGCGCTGAACCTGTTCCTGTCCGACATCTATCATTCGCGCGACATCCTGCGCGCCGGGATCATCCCGGAAGACCTGATCTACCAGAACCCGGTGTTCCGGCCCGAGATGAACGGCCAGGACGTGCCGCACGACATCTATGTGCACATCGCCGGCATCGACATCGTCCGGGTCGATCCGGAAAAATTCTACGTGCTGGAGGACAATGCGCGCACGCCGTCCGGCGTGTCCTACATGCTGGAAAACCGCGAGATCATGATGCGGCTGTTTCCGGACCTGTTCGCCCGGCACCGGGTGGCGCCGGTGGAGAACTACCCGGACGAGCTTCTGGCCGACGCTGCGCTCGGTCGCGCCGGTCACCGCCTCCGCCGAGCCGACCGTCGCGCTGCTGACGCCCGGCATCTACAACTCCGCCTATTACGAGCACTCGTTCCTCGCCGACAAGCTCGGCATCGAGCTGGTCGAGGGCCGCGACCTGCTCGTCAAGGACGAGGAGGTGTTCATGCGCACCACCGAGGGGCTGAAGCGCGTGGACGTGATCTACCGCCGCCTCGACGACGACTTCCTCGATCCGCTCGCCTTCCGCCCCGACTCGATGCTCGGCGTGCCCGGGCTGATGACCGCCTACGCGGCCGGCAACATCACGCTGGCGAACGCGGTCGGCACCGGCATCTCCGACGACAAGGCCGTCTACAGCTACATGCCGGAGATCGTGAAATTCTATCTCGTCGGAAGAGCCGATCCTGAACAACGTGCCGACCTATCGCTGCCGGCAGAAGGACGACCTGAAATACGTGCTCGACAACCTGCATGAGCTGGTCGTCAAGGAAGTGCACGGCTCCGGCGGCTACGGCATGCTGATCGGGCCGGCGGCGACGAAGGACGATGATCGCGACCTTCCGCGACAAGCTGATCGCGCACCCGGAAAACTTCATCGCCCAGCCGACGCTGGCGCTGTCCACCTGCCCGATCGCCACCGAACAGGGCCTCGCGCCGCGCCATGTCGACCTGCGGCCGTTCGTGCTGACGGGCCGCGAGCACACGGCGATCGTGCCGGGCGGCCTGACGCGCGTCGCGCTGAAGGAAGGCTCGCTGGTCGTCAACTCGAGCCAGGGCGGCGGCACCAAGGACACGTGGGTGCTGGACGAATAACATGCTCTCGCGCACCGCAGAAAACCTCTACTGGCTCGCCCGCTATGTCGAACGGGCGGAATATCTTGCGCGCACCATCGATGCGACGCTGCGCGCGACCGCGCTGCCCAGCGCCTATGTGGGCAAGAGCAACGAGTGGGAATCGGCGGTCTACACCGCCGGCGTCGAGGACGGCTTCTTCAAGCAGTACAAGGAAGCCGACGAGAAGAGCGTGGTCGAATACCTCGCCTTCTCCACCGACAATCCGACCTCGATCCGCAACTGCATCGAGATCGCCCGCGTCAATTCGCGCTCGGTGCGCACCGCGCTGACCAGCGAGATGTGGGACACGATCAACGGCGCGTGGATCGAATTGCAGAACGTGTGGCTGCAGGGCGTGCGCAGCCGCGATCATCTGTCCGGCTTCCTGCGCTTCGTGCAGGAGACATCGCTGCGCTTCGACGGCTCCGCCTACCGCACCATGCTGCGCAACGACGCCTACTGGTTCTCGCGGCTCGGGCTGCACCTGGAGCGCGCCGACAACACCGCGCGCATCCTCGACGTGAAGTATCACATGCTGCTGCCCGAGGAAGAGCATGTCGGCGGCCCGCTCGACTACTATCAGTGGACCTCGATCCTGCGCTCGGTGTCGGCGCTGACGGCCTATCACTGGGTCTATCGCGAGACGCTGAAACCCTGGCTGATCGCCGACCTGCTTGATCCTCAACAACTCGCTGCCGCGCTCGCTCGCCAGCTGCTACGAGAACCTCGTGCGCAACCTCGACCAGATCGGCGTCGCCTATGGCCGCCAGGGTCCGTCCCAGCGCCACGCCCGCGGCATCCGCAACCGGCTGGACCATTCGAACATGGACGACATCTTCCAGCACGGCCTGCACGAATTCATCGAGGAGTTCATCAACGACAACAGCCGGCTCGGCGACATCATCGCGAAGCAGTATTTGATATGACGGCCTGAACGCCATGCGTCTCAGAATCTCCCACGCCACCACCTACACCTACGACCCGCCGCCGACCGGGGTGATCCAGGTGTTGCGGCTGACGCCGGGCAATCATGACGGCCAGTATGTCGCCGACTGGCATGTGGACGTGTCGGTCGATGCAAAACTCGACATGCAGTACGACGCGTTCGGCAACGTCACGCATGTGTTCAGCCATGGGCCGCTCGACCAGCCTCACCGTGCATGTGTCGGGCATGGTCGAGACCCAGGACACCGGCGGCGTGCTGAAGGGAACCGTCGAGCGGTTTCCGCCGACCTTCTTCCTGCGCCCGACGCCAGCTGACCGAGGCCAGCGCCGAGATGGTCGATTTGTCGCGGCAGCTGTTCGATGAAGCCGGCGGCAACACGCTCGATTTCCTGCACGCGCTGATGATGCAGGTCGGCGATCACCTGACGTTCGAGACCGGCGCGACCCATGTGGCGACGCCGGCGAGCGAAGCCTTCAAGCTGAAGCGCGGCGTCTGCCAGGATTTTGCACACATCTTTTCGGCCTGCGCGCGCTCCGCCGGCGTCCCCACCCGCTTCGTGTCCGGGCATTTCTACAGCACCGACGGCAAGCCGCCGAAGGAAGGCGGACACGCCTGGACCGAGGCGTTCGTGCCGAAACTCGGCTGGGTCGGGTTCGACCCGGCCAACGCCATCTGCACCACCGACGCCCACGCCCGCGTCGCCATCGGCCTCGACTATCTTGGCGCTGCGCCCGTGCGCGGAACCTATTATGGCGGCGGCGGCGAAACGATGGAGGTCGCCGTCAAGGTCGACCAGGCCGGCCGGCAGAGCCAGTCCTGACGGCTGTCAAGCGCTGGTCCTGCTCTCCCCTTTCCTGCTAGAAAGCCGCGGACTGACAGGGCCATGCGATGACCTATTGCTGCGGAATTCTGGTGCGCGAGGGGCTGGTGATGATCGCCGACACCCGCACCAATGCGGGTCTCGACAACATCTCGACCTTCCGCAAGCTGCACGTCTACAAGAAGCCCGGCGAGCGCATCATGGCGATCGCCACCGCGGGCAATCTCGCCATCAGCCAGTCGGTGATCTCGACCTTGAGCGAGGGCGTGGAAAATCCCGACACCGGCGAGCTCGAAACGCTGATGAACGCGCCGACCATGTTCAAGGCGGCGCAGCGGATCGGCTGCGGCGATCCGCCAGGTCAACGCCACCGAAGGCAAGGCGCTGCAGAGCGAGGACATCAACTTCGACGTGTCGTTCCTGTTCGGCGGCCAGATCAAGGGCTCGCGCATGCGCCTGTTCATGATCTATCCGGCGGGCAACTTCATCGAATGCACCACCGACACGCCGTACCTGCAGATCGGCGAGCACAAATACGGCAAGCCGGTGCTCGACCGCGCCATCTCCTACGATGTCGATGTCTATGACGCGCTGAAGATCGGCCTGATCTCGATGGACTCGACCATGCGCTCGAACCTCGGCGTCGGCATGCCGATCGACGTGCTGGTGGTGCGGCCCGACACCGGCGACGCCGACCTCAACCACCGCATCGAAGCCGGCGAGCCCTACTTCCACGACCTGCGCTCGCGCTGGTCCGCCGCACTTCGTGCCGCCCACCAGAACATTCCGCGCCCGCCCTACAAGGACGCTGACCTAAGCGAAGTAGTGCGTGCGAAAGCTCGCTGCCAGCTACTGCCGTACTCGCTACCCGTTCGAAGCTGACGCAACAAGAAATCTCGGAGGACTCCCATGGCTGACAAAAAAGTTGCGCTGGTCACCGGCGCCGGCACCGGCATCGGCCGCGCCTCCTCGCTCGGGCTGATGAAGGCCGGCTACCATGTGGTGCTGACCGGACGCCGCAAGGAGATGCTGGACGAGACGGCGAAGGCCGGACCGGAAGGCATGAGCCTGGTCGTCGTCTCCGACATGACCAAGCCGGACTCGATCGCCGCGCTGTTTGCCAAGACGATGGAAGTCTACGGCCGGCTCGACGTGCTGTTCAACAACGCCGGCGTCGGCACGCCGCCGGTGCCGATGGAAGAGCTCACGCTCGCGCAGTGGCAGGCGACGGTCGACACCAACCTCACCGCGCCGTTCCTGTGCACGCAGCACGCGTTCCGCATCATGAAGGACCAGAAGCCGCGCGGCGGCCGCATCATCAACAACGGCTCGATCTCGGCCTACGCGCCGCGGCCGTTCTCCGTCGCCCTACACCTCGACCAAGCACGCCATCTCCGGGCTGACGCGCGCCACCGCGCTGGACGGCCGCGCCTACGACATCGCCTGCGGCCAGGTCGACGTCGGCAATGCGCTGACGCCGATGACCGAGCGCTCATCCGCCGGCCAGTTGCAGCCGAACGGGCAGACCGTGCCGGAGCCGCGCATGGACGTGCAGAACGTCGCCGACGCCATCGTCTTCATGGCGACGCGGCCGCCGGACGCCAACGCGCTGTTCCTCAACATCATGGCGACCAAGATGCCGTTCGTCGGCCGGGGATAGAGCGGTCCTTCGTCATGGCCGGGCTTGACCCGGCCATCTGCGGGCTCCCGCTTTCGTAGAGGATGACGAAGGCGGGGCATGCTGCAACTTCAATCGGCGTTT
The DNA here is from genome assembly GCA_963843435.1 of uncultured Alphaproteobacteria bacterium. Classification (GTDB taxonomy): domain Bacteria; phylum Pseudomonadota; class Alphaproteobacteria; order Rhizobiales; family Xanthobacteraceae; genus P52-10. Next base: position 160,483 of record CAWJKJ010000018.1, on the reverse strand, counting down.
GGAATTCTTGCGCTGCTGGCGATCGCGTTTGCGATCAGCGAGAAGCGCGCGGCGGTGTCGTGGAAGCAGGCGGTCGTCGGCCTGCTCGTGACCCTGGTCACGGCCGTCGTGCTGCTGAAGATTCCCTACGCCGCAAAAGCGTTCGCGCTCATCAATGACGGCGTCGGCGCGATCGCCAACGCGACACGCGCGGGCACGTCGTTCGTGTTCGGCTATGTCGGCGGCGGTCCCCTGCCCTTCGATGTGAAATCCCCCGGCGCGGATTTCGTGCTGGCGTTCCAGGCGCTGCCGCTGATCCTCGTCATGAGCGTGCTGACGACGCTGCTGTTCTACTGGGGCGTCCTGCCGCCGATCGTGCGCGGCTTCTCGTGGGTGCTCGAGCGGACGCTGAAGGTCGGCGGCGCGGTCGGGCTGTCGGCTGCGGCGAACATCTTTCTCGGCATGGTGGAAGCGCCGCTGTTCATCAAGCCGTATCTCGCAAAGCTCACGCGCAGCGAATTGTTCCTGGTGATGACCGGCGGCATGGCCGGCATCGCCGGCACCGTGCTGGTGCTCTATTCGGTGGTGCTGGCGCCGCACATTCCCGACGCGTCGGCGCATTTCGTGATCGCCTCGGTGCTCGGCGCGCCGGCGGCGATCGTGATCGCGCTGATCATGGTGCCGGAGACAGCCGACAAGACAACCGAGGGCGACCTGGTGACGCCGCCCCCGGTCGCATCATCGACCATGGACGCCATCGTGCAGGGCACGACCGCCGGTTTGCAGCTGCTGCTGGAACGTCATCGCGATGCTGCTGGTGCTGGTCGCGCTGGTGCATCTGGTCAATGCGGCGCTCGGCCTGTTGCCCGACATCGGCGGCGCGCCGGTCTCGCTGCAGCGCGCGCTGGGTTACCTGATGGCGCCGGTCTGCTGGCTGATGGGCGTTCCGTGGGAAAAGGCCGTCACCGCCGGCAGCCTGATGGGCACCAAGACGATCCTGAACGAGCTGATCGCCTATCTCGAGCTGGCGAAGCTGCCGCCGGACGCGCTCGATCCCCGCTCGCGGCTGATCATGCTCTATGCCATGTGCGGCTTCGCCAATTTCGGCAGCCTCGGCATCATGATCGGCGGCCTGACGACCATGGCGCCGGAACGGCGCGAGGACATCGTCTCGCTCGGCATGAAGTCGATTGTCTCGGGAACGCTGGCGACCTGCCTGATGGGCGCCATTGTCGGGGTGTTGAATTAGCCTGAGTCCAAGAACAACAAACGGGAGAAAACGCCAATGGCACGGTTCGACGGCAAGGTGATTCTGATCAGCGGCGGGGCGCGCGGACAGGGTGCGGCCGAAGCACGACTACTGGTGGCGGAAGGCGCGAAGGTCGTCATCGGCGACGTGCTGGAGAAGGAAGGCACTGCGCTCGCCAAGGAACTCGGAAGCGCCGCGAAATTCCTGCGGCACGATGTGACCAGCGAGGCCGACTGGGATCGCGCGATCAAGACGGCGGAAGCTTTCGGCGGGCTGCATGGCCTCGTCAACAACGCCGGCGTCTATCAGCCGAAAAGCCTGATGGAGACCGACACGGAACTGTGGGACCGCCACATCCGCATCAACCAGTACGGCTGCTTCCTCGGCATGAAGGCCGTGGTGGCCCCGATGGAGCGCGCGGGCGGCGGCTCGATCGTCAATATCTCGTCCGGCGCGGGCCTGCGCGGCTCGCCGCAGGCCTTTGCCTACAGCGCGACGAAGTGGGCGCTGCGCGGCATGACCAAATCCGCCGCGATCGACCTTGCGCGCAGGAAGATCCGCGTCAACTCGGTGCATCCCGGACCGATCGACACCGAGATGCTGAGCGTGCGCACGCCGGAGCAGAACGCCGCGCGGCTGAAGGCGGTGCCGATGAAGCGCCAGGGCACGGCCGACGAGGTCGCGCACCTGGTGCTGTTCCTGCTCTCGGACGAGAGCGGCTATATCACCGGCGCCGAGGTGGCCATCGACGGCGGCATCACGGCGTAGTCGCCCGCCGCGAAGGCTGGTCCGACGCGTCGCCGCTTTCCGCCAGCACCAGCACGTTGGTCGAGGCCGGTGTCGACGCGTCTCCTCGTCCGCGCGCCTTGTGCGACAGCGGCTCCAGGTGGGGATGCAGCGGCTCGCGCGGCGCGGCGCTGATGTCGTAGTTCACGAAGCTCATCAGCAGCTGGAAACCCATCAGGAACGTGATCGCCGCGATCATGATGGTGCCGGTCGGCACGAACTCATGCGCGGGCGCCGTCGATCCAGTGATAGAGGCCGAACACGAGGCCGAACAGGAACAGGCCGGCGCCGAACACCAGCTGCAGCGAGGCGAGCGAAAAATCGCGGAAGAAGTAGCGATAGAGGATGCGCCGCGCGGTGTTGCGCAGGTGTCCACCGAGGAACGGCAGCAGCACGCTGCGGACGCGCAGGTTCGAGACCTCGCCGCCATAGGTCGCGAGCATCGGAAACTCGACGACCTTCGCGCGCAGCAGCCCGAGATGATGCAACAGGTCGCTTCTCGAAGAAGAAGCGCTTCGAGATCCGATCGTCGACGAGGAGCTCGGCGACGCGGGCGTGGATCGCAAAGAAGCCGTTGGTCGGGTCCATCACGGTCCAGTAGCCGCTCGACACCTTGGTCATGAACGACAGCGTCAGGTTGCCGAGCATGCGCACCGCCGGCATCGAGGCCACATTGGTCAGGAAGAAGAAACGGTCGCCCTTCACATAGTCGGCCGAGCCGTTCTCGATGGTGCGGATCAGCGCCGGGATCTGCCGCGGGTTCGATCTGGCCGTCGGCATCGAGCTTGACGATGATGTCGGCGCCGCGGCTGAGCGCGTAGCGCATGCCGGTGAGGAACGCGCCGCCGACGCCCTGGTTCTGCGAATGCATCAGCACGGTCACGCGCGGATCGTCGCAATGGGCGGACACGGCAAGCCCAGTGCCTTCGGGCACGCGTCGTCGACGACCACGATGAGGTCGATCTCGCCGCCGATCGCCGCGATCACCGGCAGGATCGAGGCCGCCGCACGGTATGCCGGGATAACCACGCAATGCATCGTTCTGGCGCTTTCAGGTGGCGCGGGCCGGAGGCCCTGCCCGGCCACATTTCACCACAGCGATAAATTAAACCTTAAGTGGCCGTCTCTACCTTGAGGTAACCACCGGCGCGCAAGCGTTTGCAGCCGGTCGGATACCTTTCCCGCGCCAGGGCGGCAGAGCCGGATCATCCAGGATTCCCCTGAAACTCGAAGCCGCCAGCGCACGGCCGTCGGCGCTGCGGCGCATCGATCGATGCCCTGGTGCCGGCCGCACCGGATCCGCGCGACCGCGAGTTCCTGCGCGACCTCGCGCTGCTCGGCAGCATGATGTTCCTGGTGACCGCCGTCGCCTACCTCGCGACCAGCAGCTGGACGCTGCCGTTTCCCCGCGACAAGACCGGCCTGCTGGTCGGGCGCGACTTCCTGAATCTCTGGATGTACGGCCGCGCGGTGACGGACGCGGACCCGGCGCGCTTCTACGACGTCGCGATCTACAACACCGAGCTGTTGAAGCTGGTCGGCCCGGGCTATCCCGGACAGAACTGGCCCAACCCGCCGACCGCGCTGCTGGTGATGGCGCCGTTCGGCCAGCTCCCTTTCTTTCCCGCCCTGTTCGCCTGGATGGCCGTCGGCATCACCGCACTTGCGCTGACGCAGCGGAAGCTGCTCGCCGATGCACACGGTGCTGCCGCTGCTGCTGGTCTCGCCGGCCGCGATGCTCTGCCTGATGTCCGGCCAGAGCTCGTTCCTGACCACGGCGGCGCTGCTCGGTGCATTCTTCTGCTGGGACCGGCGTCCGCTGCTCGCGGGCGTGCTGATCGGGCTTCTGACCGTGAAGCCGCAGCTCGGCATCCTCATTCCGTTCGCACTGATCGCCTCGCAACGCTGGAAGGTGTTTGCGGCCGCCAGCGTCACCGCGCTGGCGCTGGTCGCGCTGTCGTGCCTGCTGTTCGGCACCGAGATCTGGGTCGCCTACATCACCAAGGCGCTGCCGCTGCAGCGCGAGGTGCTGTCCGATCCGTCGGCGATCGCCATGCCGTTTCACGCAACGATCTTCATGAACCTGCGCGGCTCCTCGGCAACGATGCGGCGATGGCGGTGCAGGTGGTCAGCGTGATCGCTGCGATCGCGCTCGTGGTCTACGCATTCTACTTCAAGCGCGACGGCGATCCGGTGATGCTGTGCGCGCTGCTGCTCGCCTGCACGCAGGCGGCCTCGCCCTACATGTCGACCTACGATCTGCTGCCGCTGACGCTGATGGCGCTGGTGCTGCTCGCGCGGGGCAAGCTCGACGAGGTCGGACGGCGGCTCGCCCAGCTCGTGTTCTGGATGCCGCTGCTGCAATTGCTGTTCGGCAGCGCCAGGCTGCCCGGCCCCGGCTTCATCGCGCCGGCGTTCGCCGATCTACCTGCTGTCGAAGCTGCGCGCGCCGTCGACGCCGGCGACGAACTAGTCGGCGATCGCCGGTGCGCCGGCGCTCGCGCCCGGCTTGTCCTTCTTCAACAGCAGCACCAGCGGCATCGCGATCAGCGCGGTGATCATCAGGAACTTGAAGTCGTTGATATAGGCGATGATCGCCGCCTGGCCGCTGACGAACTGATCGAGCGCCGCGCGGCCGGTCGCCGTCCACGGGCTGAACATCTGCACCGCCGGATTGTCGAACGCGCGGTTGAACGGGGTGACGTAGTCGGCAATCGTCGCGTGGTTGACCTGCATGTTGCGGGTGAGCAGGTAGGTGACGAAGGAGATGCCGACGGCCGAGCCGATGTTGCGGGAGAGATTGTACATTCCCGCCGCCTCGGCCGCGGCTCGTCGGCGCCAGCGTCGCGAACGTCATCGTGGTCAGCGGCACGAACAGGAAGCCGAGGCCCGCGCCCTGCATGAACCCGACCCAGGCGATGGTCCATTCCGAAACCGCCGGCGTCCAGCCGGTCATGGTGTACATCGACCATGCCGTCAGACCGAAACCGATCGTCAGAAGAATTCGCGTGTCGACCTTGCCCATCATCCGCCCGACCACGAACATGCAGGCCATGGTGCCGAGCCCGCGCGGCCCCATCACCAGGCCCGCGGTGACGATCGGATAGCCCATCAGCGTCTGCAGGTACGGCGTCATCAGCGCCATCGACGCGAGATAGGTGATGCCGACGATGAAGATGAAGACGACGCCGATGGCGTAGTTGCGATCGAGGAACAGCCGTGGGTTCACGAACGGGTTGCTCGCCGTGAAGATGTGCACGAGGAAGATGTACAGCGCGGAGACGGCGACGGTCGCCTCAAGGATGATCTCGAGCGACGAAAACCAGTCGAGCTGGCTGCCGCGGTCGAGAAAGATCTGCAGCGCGGCGAGAAACACGCTCAAGCGAGCCGAAGCCGAGCCAGTCGAATTTCGGCGCGACGCGGCTCCTGGTCTCATACATGAACAGCCAGATGCCGGCGAAGGCGAGCGCGCCGAGCGGCAGGTTGATGTAGAAAATCCAGCGCCAGTTGAGATTGTCGGTCAGCCAGCCGCCGATCACCGGCCCCGCCACCGGACCGACCATCACGGCGACGCCGAACACGCCCATCGCCGCGCCGCGCTCCTTCACCGAGAAGATGTCGAGCAGTATGGCTTGCGCGATCGGCACCAGCGCCGCGCCGAAGCAGCCCTGCAGCAGGCGGAACACGACGATCTCGGTCAGCGATTGCGCGGCGCCGCACAGCATCGAGGCGACGATGAAGCCCGCGACCGAAACCAGAAGGACGCGCTTGCGGCCGAAGCGGCTGGTGAGGAAGCCCGACGGCGGCGTCATGATCGCGGCCGCGACGATATAGGAGGTCAGCACCCAGCTGATCTGGTCGGCGCTCGCCGAAACGCTGCCCTGCATATACGGCAGCGCGACATTGGCGATGGTGGTGTCCAGCGCCTGCATGATCACGGCCAGGATGATGCAGCCGGTGATCGCGATGCGATTGATGCCGGACGGGACGACGCCTTCGTCGTAGACGGCGCCGGCCATGGTCAGGCCTCACCGAAGCCGAACAGGTGCTTGATGACGCTCGGCACGCCACGCGGATGCCCGGTCGCAACGCTGAGCTCGACGCTCATGCCCATGCGCAGCTGCGGCTTGTCAGGCGCGCTGTCGAGCCGCACCCGCATCGGAATGCGCTGCACCACCTTGACCCAGTTGCCGCTGGTGTTCTCGGCCGGGAGCAGCGAGAAGCTCGACGCCGACGCCGGGCTGACGCTTTCCACCGTGCCGGTCCATTGCATGCCCGGATAAGTGTCGACCTCGACGATCGCCTTCTGGCCCGGCTGCACATAGGTCAGCTCGGTCTCCTTCGGCTGCGCCTGCACCCACAGATGATCGGCGGCGACGATGGCGATCGCGCTGGTCGAGGCGGCGAGATACTGGCCCGGCTGCAGCGACGGCACTTTGGTGGCGATGCCGGCGATCGGCGCGCGCACCGTCGTGTGATCGAGCTGGCGCGCGGCCTCGTCGCGCGCGGCGAGCATGTCCTTGTATTTCGGGTAGTCCTCGACGGCTGCGTCGGGCGCGCCGTTGAGCGAGGCGTCGATGCCGGCCAGCTGCTGCTTCAGCGAAGCGAGCTTCTGCTGGGCGACCTGCAGGTCGCGCCGCGCGCTGTCGAAGCTCGACAGCGGCGTGAAATTGTTCTTCGCCAGTTCCTGCTGGCGGCGGAAGGTGACGTCGTAATAGGCGATGTCGGCCTGCGCCTGCTCGATCTGCGCCTGCATGTTGCGGTAGCTCGCCTGCGCGGAGAGCAGATCGTTGCGCGTCGAGCCGAGCTGCGCATTGGCGCGGTCGAGCGCCAGTTGAAACGGCTTCTGGTCGAGCGTGAACAGCACGTCGCCGACGGCGACCTTCTGGTTTTCCTTCACCGCGATGGTGCTGACGATGCCGGCGACGTCGTTGGCGACGCCGACCATGTCCGCCTGCACATAGGCGTTGTCGGTGGACATGGTCGCCCGCCGGTCACATAGACATAGGCACCGATCGCGAGCGCCAGGGGCAGCAGCGCGAACAGCACCGGCCGGGTCGGAAATTTTCGCTCCGGCGGCATCGGCGCGCTTCGCCGGCTCGATGGCCGCCGGTTCGCCCGACGGCACCTGCCGCACGCGGGCGCGCGGTTCGCCCGCCTCGCCAACCGGTTCGGCGCTTGCACTCTTGATCGCAGCAGTGTCGGTCTTAGCCATGGCTCGCTCGCTTTTGCACAGGCGGCGTCGCGCAGGCACTCGCCAGATTGCTCTTGAGGGTGGTGAGTAGCTTCAGAAGCCGTTCGCGATCGGCCTCGGAGATGTTCGACAGCGCCTCGCCGCGGGTCTGGTCGCCCAGCACCTTCAGCTCCGCGAGCTTCGGTTTTGCCCTGGCGGTGAGCCGCAGCAGCCAGATGCGGCGGTCGGTCGGGTGCGGCCGGCGTTCGACCAGCCCCATCGCCTGCAGCTTGTCGACGATGCGGCCGAGCGTGATCGGCTCGATTTCGAGCAGTTCCGCCAGCCCGCCCTGCTGGATGCCTTCGTTGCGCTCGAGATAGGCCAGCACCTGCCACTGCGACCGGGTCAGGCCGGAACCGCGCGCGTTCTGCTCGAAGCGCTTGCGCAGCAGCCGCGCGACGTCGTGCACGAGAAATCCAAGCGTTCGGTGGTTGTTGTGCATGGTCAGGGGCCAGGGTGCGCGACGGGAACCGTCGGACGTGCGTCAAAAATCATAAGCATGCTTATAATCAGCGCCCTTAGGGCCAACAAGGGCGCATCACGCATTTCTGAACTGACTGCATCGCCCGAGGCGACGCGCTTATTGCTTGCAGAAGATCCGCTTTGCTTCGCTTGAATCGCTCTGCAGCAGCGCAAGGGCGGCAATCTCGTTGGCCGAGAATTGCTTGAGTGCGTCGAGGTCCGGAAAGTCGCGCTCGATTGCAGCCTTTGCCATGTCCGGCGCCTGCCCGCCGGCGATCAATGTGAGGTATTTCACCGCCGCCATCGATGCCCGCTGCTCCTGCGAGGTCTTCGGCAGCGGCAGCGCGTCGAAGCGTTCGGTCATCAGCTCTTCGATGGCGACGGCGGCCAGCTTGCGTTGCGCGGGATCGGCGTCGTCCGGGATCGGTCGAATGCCCTGCGCAAACGATGTCTGCAGGTAGCTCGCGATCCTGATGTAGTCGCCGATCAGTGGCGGCAGCGGCGCGGCGGACCGGAAGCCGGGTGTCGGCAACGTCGCACTGGTCGCGGCCGCAATGAAGCAGCGCCAGTGCCGCGAGGCGGTCAGTTCGGCGGCCATCAGCCCCGCGCGCAGGCGTCGCAGCCGATCGGGTTCGACCCTGAAGAAGGTTCGCGTCTCGTGCCCCGTGCCCTTTCGCAACACGAGAGTGCCCTCGGTCGCGTCGAACCGGCTCACCGGCCAGCTCCGTGTCGAACTGATCGCGCGTGCGCGAATGTCGGGATCGGTGCGTGCGGTATCGACGCGATTGCCGGTGGCGCGAAAATCCTGAACGTCGAGCGTTCCGGCAGAGAGCGAGAAGCGGCCCGTCGCGAGCAGCGGCGCGTCGCTGCACACGCCGCCCGTGCTGCAATACTCACGGTCGATGCTCCAGAAGCCCATCATGCGGTTTTCGAACCGCCCCTGGTCGTCGACGATCAGGAGTTCCTCCATCGGCACGATCACGCCCCTCTCCCAGAGTGGCTTGAAGCCGGTTTCGTCGATGGAGATCCACCAGCCCGCCAGTTGCGAGGTGCCGGGCGATTGCGCGGGCGCGGGCAGCGGCATCATCGCGAGAGCGAGTGCGGTGAGCAGGAAACGGATGGCCGGCATCGCGCGCGGGTGCATCATGACGAACCTCTGACAAGGAATGAGGTAGCCGCCATGAAAGGTCGCAGCGACAGGGCAAGGCGTTCAAGCACGTTTTAACGGCGTGCCCAATCGCGTATGCGGCGCACTCCAAGTTCAGTGCAGGCGGAACACCCCGTCGACCGCCTTGAAATCCGCGGGCCTGATCAGGCGCGAATGCGCGACGGTGACCGCGAACAGCGGTCCCTCGAGCTTCTCCTCCCAGAAGGCGAGAAACTCCTGCAGCTTCGGAAATTTCGGAAACAGGTCGTAGTTCTGCCAGACATAGCTTTGCAGGAGCCACTTGCGGTCCGGCCTGCGGTAAACGATCTCCGCGGTCGTCAGACCATAGCCCTGCAGCTGCTGGACGAACTCCTTCGAGGCAACGCCTCCTGACTGCACTGAACCAACGTCATTCCCAACCATGCCAACCTCCATCCCGGCATGACAAAATTCTGACGCACGACTCAACCTTATTCCAAGCCCAAAGATATAATAAATTGTTTATTTTCAAGGCGTTAGCAGCATAGCGGAACGTCTGCTAACAATCTGTGCGCGCCGTCACGCTGCCGCCGTTAAGAATGATGAAAGAAGCCGGCAGCGGCTCGCTTTGAGCGCGAAAAAAATCTGCTATCCCCTTGATCGTTTTCCGGGACTGGCCTATGTCCCGCATGCCTGCTGGCTGGCACTCACCCTGGGTGACTGCTAGCAACAGATAAAACCCAACAATCACAGCATTTTAGGAGAACAGCGATGAAGTTTCGTCCGCTTCACGATCGCATCGTCGTCAAGCGCATCGATGCCGAGGAGAAGACCGCTGGCGGCATCATCATCCCCGACACGCGCCAAGGAAAAGCCCTCGCAGGGCGAAGTGATCGCCGTCGGTCCGGGCGGCCGCGACGAGGCCGGCAAGCTGATCCCGATCGACCTGAAGGTCGGCGACAAGGTGCTGTTCGGCAAGTGGTCGGGCACCGAAGTGAAGATCGACGGTCAGGACCTCCTGATCATGAAGGAAAGCGACATTCTCGGCGTCCTCGAAGGCGAGGTCGCGAAGAAGAAGGCCGCTTAAGCCGCCGCCGAACTCCTCCTCCTGAGGAGCCGGCGAAGCCGGCGTCTCGAAGGATGAGGGCCCGAAGCAAACCTCATCCTTCGAGACGCCGTCCAACGTGCGCTCCTCAGGATGAGGTCCAGTAGATCCAGAGGAACAGAAAACATGTCAGCTAAAGAAGTCAAATTCGGCGTAGACGCGCGCGACAAGATGCTGCGCGGCGTCGACATTCTCGCCAACGCGGTGCGCGTGACGCTCGGCCCCAAGGGCCGCAACGTCGTGCTCGACAAGTCGTTCGGCGCTCCCCGCATCACCAAGGACGGCGTCACCGTCGCCAAGGAGATCGAGCTCGAGGACAAGTTCGAGAACATGGGCGCGCAGATGGTGCGCGAAGTCGCGTCGAAGTCCGCTGATGCGGCCGGCGACGGCACCACCACGGCGACCGTGCTCGCGGCCGCGATCGTCAAGGAAGGCGCCAAGTCGGTTGCCGCCGGCATGAACCCGATGGATCTCAAGCGCGGCATCGACCTCGCGGTCGAGGCTGTGGTCGAGCACCTGAAGACCAACTCCAAGAAGGTCACCTCCAACGACGAGATCGCCCAGGTCGGCACCATCTCGGCGAACGGCGACAAGGAAATCGGCGACTTCCTCGCCAAGGCGATGGCCAAGGTCGGCAACGAAGGCGTGATCACGGTTGAAGAGGCGAAGTCCCTCGACACCGAGCTCGACGTCGTCGAAGGCATGCAGTTCGACCGCGGCTACATCTCCCCCTACTTCGTCACCAACGCCGACAAGATGCGCGTCGAGTTCGAGGACGCCTACATCCTGATCAACGAGAAGAAGCTCTCCTCGCTGAACGAGCTGCTGCCGCTGCTCGAAGCAGTGGTGCAGACCGGCAAGCCGCTCGTCATCGTCGCTGAAGACGTCGAAGGCGAGGCTCTGGCGACGCTGGTGGTCAACCGCCTGCGCGGCGGCCTCAAGGTCGCGGCCGTGAAGGCTCCGGGCTTCGGCGATCGCCGCAAGGCGATGCTGCAGGACATCGCCATCCTGACCGGCGGCACCGCCATCTCCGAGGACCTCGGCATCAAGCTCGAGAACGTCACGGTGAACATGCTCGGCCGCGCCAAGAAGGTGATGATCGACAAGGAAAACACCACGATCGTCAACGGCGCCGGCAAGAAGAAGGACATCGAGGACCGCGTTGCGCAGATCAAGGCGCAGATCGAGGAGACCACCTCGGACTACGACCGTGAGAAGCTGCAGGAGCGTCTCGCCAAGCTCGCAGGCGGCGTCGCGGTGATCCGCGTCGGCGGCGCGACCGAGGTCGAGGTGAAGGAGCGCAAGGATCGCGTTGATGACGCGATGCATGCGACCCGCGCGGCCGTCGAGGAAGGCATCGTCCCGGGCGGCGGCGTCGCCCTGCTCCGTGCCACCGAGGCGCTGAAGAAGGTCCGCACGGCGAACGACGACCAGAAGACCGGCGTCGAGATCGTGCGCCGGGCGCTGTCGACCCCTGCGCGCCAGATCGCCATCAACGCAGGCGAGGACGGCTCCGTCATCGTCGGCAAGATTCTGGAGAAGGATCAGTACTCGTACGGCTTCGACTCGCAGAACGGCGAGTATGGCAACCTGGTCACCAAGGGCATCATCGACCCGACCAAGGTCGTGCGTGCAGCGATCCAGAACGCGGCCTCGGTCGCGGGCCTGCTCATCACCACCGAGGCGATGATCGCAGAGCTGCCGAAGAAGAACTCCCCGGCCGGCGGCATGCCCCCGGGCGGCGGCATGGGCGGCATGGACTTCTGATCCAAGGCCTCAAGGCGACCTACGAAATGCAAAACCCCGGCAGCGATGCCGGGGTTTTTGTTTCTGTCATTCCGGGGCGCGCGAAGCGCGAGCCCGGAATCCATACCCCCGGTGTCAGATCGCCAGACTCGGATAAAGATCGATCCACCCCGGGTTATCCTCCTCGATCAGCCGGATCTTCCAGTCACGGCGCCATTTCTTGAGCTCTTTCTCGCGCGTGATGGCGGTGGTCGGATCACCATGGATTTCGAACCACACCAGCTTGTCGACGCCGTACCGCGTCGTGAAGCCTGGGACCGCCTTTGTCCGGTGTTCATAGACGCGACGCACAATGTCGTTGGTCACGCCGACATAGAGCGTGCCGTGTTTGCCGCTGGCGAGGAGGTAGACGTAGTACTCCATCGTCGACACAGGGGTTATGGATTCCGGGCTCGCGAGCTTCGCTCGCGCCCCGGAATGACTGACCAGGCGATCCTAGCCTAGATTCTCGGCCCCTGCCCCCGCCCGTGGAAACGTTCCACGCGGCGGCACAGCGACACTTGCGATTTCGCATGGGCCTACGGCGAGGCTGCCGGGATCGTTTGGCTTGCGCGCACGCGGACATGGCCACAAAGATAACGCCTACCAAATCAGTCAGAACAATTGGAAAAGGCAAGGGAAACGGCAATGGCAGAAGGGTCGGCAGCAACCAAACCAGTTAACGCACCGCCGCCGGCGGAAGCACAGCCATCGCGGATCCGGAATTTCGATCCGCTGAAGCCGCCGACGGACAAGCCGCAATCCTACTACGACGACATCGAGAAGAAGTTTGGCGAAGAGCGTGACCTGCGCCTCAACTATCGACCCGAAGGCAAGTCGCAATACATCACCGACCTCGAGAAGGACGCCGACCTCGCTCGCTACGAGACCGACCCGTTCGCAGAGCCGTTCGTCGAACGCGCGCCGCTCACCGACCACGTCGAATGTCTGTGCATCGGCGGCGGCTTCTCGGCGCTGCTGGCGGCCGCGCGCCTGCGCGAGAAGGGCGTGAAGAGCATCCGCATCGTCGAGCGCGGCGCCGACGTCGGCGGCACCTGGTACTGGAACCGCTACCCGGGCATCGCCTGCGACACGCCATCCTACGACTACATCCCCCTGCTCGACGAGGTCGGCAAGGTACCTGCGAGCTACTACGCCAAGGGGCCCGAAATCTACGCGCACTGCCAGGAGATCGCGAAGAAGTACGACCTCTACAAGCTGGCGGTGTTCCAGACGACCGTGCTGTCGACCATCTGGGACCCGAAGGAGAAGCTTTGGCGCGTCACCACCGACCGTGGCGACCAGATGACCGCACAGTTCGTGGTCGTCGCCAACGGCACGCTGTCGCAGCCGAAGCTGTCGCGCATCGACGGGATGAAGTCCTTCAAGGGACACTCCTTCCACACGTCGCGCTTCGACTACGACTACACCGGCCAGGACCTGTCGAAGCTGAAGGACAAGGTGGTCGGCATCATCGGCACCGGCGCCTCCGCCGTGCAGATCATTCCGCGCGTCGCCGAAGCTGCGAAGGAGCTCTACGTGTTCCAGCGCACGCCGTCAGCGATCGATATCCGCGACGACACGCCGACCGATCCGGAGTGGGCGGCGAGCCTGCAGCCGGGCTGGCAGAAAGAACGCCGCATGACCCACATGCGCGGACCGCAGCGGACGGAAGAGGAACTGATCGAGCTCTCCAAGCTGCCGCGCGAGGAGAAGATCCGTCGACAGAAGAACCTCAACATCGAGCACATGATGCGCATCCACCGGCGCGTCGACGAGATCGTCAAGGACAAGAAGACCGCCGAGGCGCTGAAGCCCTGGTACATGCACCGCTGCAAGCGGCCGACCTATGACGACGTCTACCTGCCGACCTTCAACCGACCGAACGTCCACCTCGTCCACACCGACGGCAAGGGCATCAACGAGATCACCGGGAACGGCCCGGTGTTCGAGGGCAAGGAGTATCCGCTCGACTGCCTGATCTACGCCACGGGCTTCGTGGTGCAGAAGACCGGCATCTACAACGAGATCCGGGGCCAGGACGGCACCGAGCTGAACGACAAATATTCGACCGGCATGCGCACGGTGTTCGGCGTCCACTCCACGGACTATCCGAACATGTTCATCATGGGCGGCTACCAGGCCTCGTTCCAGTTCAACCTCACGTTCATGCTGCAGACGCAGGCGGAGTACATCGCCGAATGCGTCGCCCATGTGCGCGACAAGGGCAAGCGCTGGATCGACGCCAAGCCCGACACCGAACAGTGGTGGGTCGACCAGGTGATCGCCAACCGCGGCCGCACCAACCGCAACAAGGAGTGCACGCCCGGCTACTACAATTTCGAGGGCGAGGACCAGAAGCGCCAGGACGGCAACTACAACGGCACGTTCCTGCAGTATTACCAGCACATGCAGAATCTGAAGAAGGACATCGACCTGCACTTCAACTTCGGTTGACCCGCCTTCGCTCTACCGAGCCTCGGCGCGGCAAGGGCACCGATCGGATACAGAAAGCCCCCGTGCCACGCACGGGGGCTTTGACTTGAGAAGACGCGACCGGGCTTAAAACAGGCTGCGCATCTCGCATCACTTGTCCAACCAGACCTCCTCGAAACGCAGGTTGTTGTACTGGCTGTTGTCGTGCGGTGCGAAATTCCTGACGTACGGCTGCCAGCAGTTGCCGGCGACGCTGAACTGGATGATCGGGCGCGCGGCGTCGTCGACCAGGATGCGCTCGATCTCCCAGACGATCTTCTTGCGCTTCTCCTTGTCCAGCTCACGCGACTGCGCGGCAAGCAGCTCGTCGACCTTTGCGTTGCAGTACTGCGTATAGTTCCGCTCCGACTTGCAGGAGTAGTTCTCGACGATGTTGCCGTCGGGATCGTCGACGCTGATGCCGGTCACGTTGAAGCCGATCGTGTAGTCCTTGCGCTGCATCCGCGCGTACCACTGCGGCGTAGTCGAGAATCTCGAGCTCGCCGTCGATGTAGATTTTCTTGAGCTGGTCGATCAGGATCACCGCCGGGTCGCGGTAGGTCGGGAGATTTCGCGTCTGAATCTTGATCTTCACCCGCTTGCTCTCGCCGTAACCGAGCTTCTGCATGATCGCCTGGGCTTCCGCGAGGTTTTTGGCGGTGTCGGGACCGTAGCCGGTCAGCGACTCCAGCATTTCCTTCGGCATGCCCCATTCGCCGACGGGTTGCGGCAGCATCGCGCCGCCCATCAGCGCATGCCCTTCCATCAGGATCGTGCTGAAGACCTTGCGGTCGATCGCAAGCGACATGGCCTTGCGCATGTCCGCGTTGTCGAACGGCGGATTGACGCGGTTGACCATCAGATTGGCCTGCGTCCCGGTGGTGATCATCTCGCAGATCGCGTTGGGCGCCTTCGACTTCACGTCCTTGATCAGGGGGACGCTGACGTCCGACGGAAAGGTGATGTCGAACTCGCCGGTCGAGAAGGCGAGGATGCCGGGTCGACCGGCTTTCGATCACCTTGAAGGTGATCTCGTCGAGGTACGGCCGATCCTTCTTCCAGTAGTCAGGATTGCGGGTGAGGCGGATCGACTTCGCCGCGCTTGAACTCGACGAACTTGAACGGCCCGGTGCCGACCGGCCGCGTGCGCATGATCTGCTGCGAGACGTGGCAGGGATAGACCGGCCGAGAACGCGCTCGCGAGCAGCACCGGCAGGCTCGGCTGCGGCTCGCTCAAGTTCGAAGGTCGCCTCGTAGTCGCCGTTGATGGAGACGTCCTGCAGCTTGGTGTACCAGACCTGACGCGGGTTGCGGCGAAAGTCCTGGGTCTCGCTCTTGCCGATCAGCATTCGCCAGGTGCACTGCACGTCCTTGGCGGTGAACGGCTTTCCGTCATGCCATTTCACGCCCTGCCGCAGCTTGAAGGTCAGCTTCGTGTTGGTCGCATCCCACGCCCAGCTTTCCGCGAGATCCGGAATGATGGTGTCGATGCTTTCGTGCACCTTGGCGGGATCGAACACGACGAGATTGTTGAACACCGCCGAGAACGGCGTGACGGCCGCAATGGTCGATTCCTCGAGCAGCGACGCGCTGGGTGGATTGTCGTTGTGATAGAGCCGAAGCGTGCCGCCTCGCTTCTGGGCCGCCGCGGGCACCGCAGCAACAAGCGCTGCAATCGCGAGTGCGATGGAGATGGCCTTCAGTCCGCGCCGCAACTGCGTGGTGCGCATACGAGCCTCCCGGAATTTTGTTTTCTTGTTTTATAGAGCACCGCGCAGGTCATGAGCAACGCCGCGGACGCATAGCCGAACCTATTCGACGCGCCGCCAGATCGGCGGCCGCGCGCGGACCGGATCGAGCAGCGACCAGTCGCCCTGCTCTACCTCGTGGCCTTTGGGAAACGGCGCCCGTGGCTCCTGGCCGAGCGAATGCATCACGCGGTCGTCGCGGTAGTAGCAAAGCAGCACGACGCGCACGAGCGCGGCCAGCGGCGGGCCGCCGCGCTCGCGAAACGCATTCGCGACTTCCGTGCGGCGCTTCGCGTCGAGATCGGTGAAGGCGCCGCCCGAAAGCTCGGCCAGATCGGCTAGCGCGCGGCGGATGTCGTCGCGGTCGCGCTCGAGGCTTTTCAGGATGTCGCTGAAGATCAGCTCGTCGTCAGCGCCGGGCACGCCATAGGTCGCGCTCGGCGGGAATGATCTGCCCGGCGAGCGCGCGGAAGTCGCGGACTTGTTCGGCGGTGAGATCATGGTTCATGACTTGGGCATATCGAAACCTCAGTCGAACAGGTTGGCGAGGCGCTGCTTGATGCTGTCGGCGATGTAGAGCGCCAGCGCCTGGATGGTCGAGGTCGGGTTCACGCCGCCGGACGTCACCCAGATGCTGCCGTCGACGATGAACAGGTTCTTCACGTCGTGGCAGCGGCCCCACTCGTTCACCACCGAGCGCTCGGGATCGGTGCCCATGCGCGCGGTGCCGAGCAGATGCCAGCCGCCGTTCAGGATCGGCACCTCGCCGCCGAACACGGTGGCGCCGGCGGCGGTCAGCACCTCCTTCGCGCGGGCGATGCTGTGGGTCATCATCTTCCGGCTGTTCTCGCTGATCGTGTAGTCGATCTTCGGCGCCGGAATGCCGCTCGAATCCTTGATGACCGGATCGAGCGTGACGCGATTGTGCTCCTCCGGCAGGTCCTCGCAGATCGCCGACATGCTGATGCGATGGTTGACGAGCCGGCGATAGGCGCCGTGATGCTCCTCGCCCCATGGCACGCGGCCGGCGGCGGTCGAGACGATCGCCTCCAGGATCGAGCGGAACGCCGCGGCCGAACTGGAACGTGTAGCCGCGGACGAAATCGCGGTTCGGATCGGTCTCGTAGAACTCCTGGCTCCACAGGCACAGCGGCGGGCCGTGATTGCCGTCCAGCGGCTCGTCGACGTAGCCGTAGGTCTGGGCATACGGATGCAGCATCAGGTTCTTGCCGACGAGGCCTGAGGAGTTGGCGATGCCGTTCGGAAAGCGCCCCGAGACCGAATTCAGCATCAGCCGCGGCGTGCCGACGCCGTTGCAGGCGATGATGACGACTTCCGCCGGCTGGAAGTGCTCCTTGCCCTCGCGGTCGTAGTAGACGACGCCGGAGGCCATGCCGTGCTCATCGACGGTGATCTCGCGGACGCGGCAATACGTGCGCAGCTCGACGCCGGCGCGGAGCGCATGCGGCCAGTAGGTGATGTCGGTCGAGGCCTTGGCGCCCTGCGCGCAGCCGGGCGTGCAGTGGCCGAGGTTGATGCAGCGGCCGCGGCCGTCATAGTCCACCGTCGCAATGGTCGAGTCGGACACCCACCAGTGCCAGCCGAGCTGGTTCATCGCCTTGCCGAAGCGGGCGCCGGACTTGCCGAGCGGCAACGGCGGCATCGGCGGCTCTTTCGGCGGATAGGCCGGATCGCCGGCAAGCCCGGAGACGCCCATCATGCGGTCGTTCTCGGCAAAGAACGGCTCGAGCGTGTCGTAGCCGATCGGCCAGTCGTCGGCGACGCCGTCGAGGGTCCGCACCTTGAAATCGGACGGATGCAGGCGCGGGTAATGCGCCGTGTACATGATGGTGCTGCCGCCGACGCCGTTGAAGTTGACGATCTTGATCGGCGAATTGTCGTCGTTGATCGGATAGTCGGTCGGCCGCGCGCGGCGATTGGGACTGGTGGCGAAATCGCTGAAGAACCGCGCTTCCCAGTCCCGCCCGTTCGACGGGTAGTCGGTCGGCTTCACCCAGTCGCCCTGCTCCAGGCAGAGGATATGCATCTTCGTTTCGGCAAGGCTCCAGGCGACGGCGGCGCCCGAGGCACCGGAGCCGATGATCAGAACGTCGACCTTGTCGTGCATTGCGTTTCCCCCGGCGCCTGACAATAGCGCGCTCGGCGGGCGTCGCAACAGCAACGATTTTCATGCCTTCTAGCGAGCAAATTGCAGTCTGCTGCGTCAGCGGCAAGGAATGCATGCTCCCTCTACCCGCTTGCGGGGAGAGGGGGTTGATGACTCGCGGATTCATCAACCCCCTCACCCGGATTGCTGACGCAATCCGACCTCTCCCCGCATAGCCGTTCGAAGAACGGCGTCGCTTCGCTCGCCTATGCGGGGAGAGGTTAAGGATTTCACTGCGGCTCGATCATCCGCAAATCCGCCTCCCAGTTCTTGAAATCCGCCTTGAACACGTCGTCGATCTTGTCCGGCGCGATCACCCAGGGATCGTTGCCGGCGTTGCGGATCTTCTCGACATACTCCGGTTCCTTGCTCGCCTCGGCGATCATCGCCTGCAGCTTGGCAATCACCGGTTTCGGCGTGTCGGCCCGGGCGAACAGCGCAACCCAGGCTTCACCGACGACCGTCGGCATGCC
This sequence comes from uncultured Alphaproteobacteria bacterium, assembly GCA_963843435.1. Classification (GTDB taxonomy): domain Bacteria; phylum Pseudomonadota; class Alphaproteobacteria; order Rhizobiales; family Xanthobacteraceae; genus P52-10. The sequence goes on along the minus strand of CAWJKJ010000018.1, from coordinate 141,895 downwards.
GAGCTCCTTGAAGGTCGGAATGTCCGGCGTCAGCGTCGAGCGCTGCTCGGTCGCAATCGCGATCGGCTTCAGCTTGCCGTCTTTCAGGAAAGGCGCGCCAGCCGAATAGGCGAAGAAGCTCATCTGAATGTCGCCGGTCAGCAACGCGGTGGCGAGCTCGGCCGCGCCCTTGTACGGGATCTTCTCGATCTTCAGCTTCGAGGCGCGCAGGAACCGGTCCGCAAGCAGTTGCACCTGTCCACCCGGCGACAGCGCGCCGATGTTGAGCTTGTTCGGGTTCTTCTCGGCATACGCGACAAGTTCGGCGAGGTTCGAAACCGGCAGCGTCGACGGGACGAACAGGATGTAGGGATGCCTGGCGACGGGGCCGATGGCGACAAAATCTTCGTACTTGTATCCCGGATTCTTCATCAGGATCAGATTGGACGTGATCGGCAGCGTCGAGATGATCAGCGTGTGCCCATCCGCCGGCGACTTCAGCACGTGCTGGATGCCGATCAGCGTGTTGCCACCGGGCTTTGCCTCGACGATCACCGATTGAGGCAGCTTCTGCTTGCGTAGCGCCTCGCTCATGAAGCGGGCGAGGATGTCGTAGGGCCCACCGGCCGTATAGGGCGTGATCAGCGAAATCGATTTCGTCGGAAAGTCCTGGGCCGAGGCACTGCCCTGCCCCGCTATCACACCGAGCGCAACGGCAGCCGTGGCAATCAAGCGAACAAAACGCATGTGACCTCCCCTGATGGGCCTCTTTCGGATCGGGCCCTTCCCGCTCAGGATGCTATCGTAAGCAGCGGTTTTGGAAAGGGCCCGTGGACTCGGCCTTGTTTCGCAAGCCGGAACGGGAGGACTTCATGACGGAAGCAAACGCGCGCGAGATCGTGCTGAAATTCTACGACGCCGCGCTGAACGAGAAGAATCCGGAGAAGGCGCGCAGCTTCCTCGGCGACACCTACATCCAGCACAATCCGCATGTGCCCGACGGCATCGACGCCTTCCTGCGCTTCATCAAATTCCGCCGCGACAAGTTTCCGGCGGCGCGCAACGAGGTCAAGCGCGTGATCGCCGAGGGCGATCTGGTCGCGCTGCATGTCCACTCGGTGGTGATTCCCGGTTCCCCCGGCCGGCAGATCGTCGACATCTTTCGTGTCGAGAACGGCAAGGTCGTGGAACACTGGGACGTGATCCAGGAGATTCCGGTCGCGATCTTCCCGCCGATCAACGACAATGGGTTGTTCTAGAAGCCATCGCGAGGCTATGACGTAAGCTGACAACGAGACACGGGAGACGCATGTTCAAGGAAGACGAAGTCGGCGCGCCGCTGAAGCAAAGCCTGTTCCGGCGCATCTGGCTTGCAAACCTGACGTCGAATTTCGGATCGCTGATCCAGGGCGTCGGCGCGGCCTGGGCGATGACGCAGATGGCGGCGTCGCCCGACATGGTCGCGCTGGTGCAGACGGCCGTGATGCTGCCGGTGATGCTGATCTCGATCCCGGCCGGCGCGATCGCCGACATGTACGACCGCCGCATGGTCGGGCTGATCGCGCTCGCGGCGACGTTCGCGTGCTTCGGTGGCGCTGTCGTGCGGTTGCCTGGTTCGGCCTGCTCGACCCGATCAACCTGCTGGTGTTCTGCTTCCTGATCGGCAGCGGCATGGCGCTGTACGGCCCGGCCTGGCAGGCCTCGGTCAACGAGCAGGTGCCGCCGAAAATGCTGCCGGCGGCGATCTCGCTGAACAGCATCTCCTTCAACATCGCGCGCAGCTTCGGCCCGGCGATCGGCGGCGTGATCGTCGCCGCCTTCGGCGCCGTCGCCGCCTTCGTTGCCAACGCCTTCTCCTACATCCCGGTGCTGGTCGTGCTCTATTTCTGGCGGCGCAAGCAGGAGCCGTCGCGGCTGCCGCCGGAGCGGCTGAGCCGCGCGATCATCTCCGGCGTACGCTACGTCGTTCATTCGCCGCCGATGCGCACGGTGATGCTCCGCTGCACGATCACCGGCGCGCTCGGCGGCTCGATCTTCGCGCTGCTGCCGCTGCTGGTGCGCGATGTGCTCGGCGGCGGCGCACAGAGCTATGGCGTGATGCTCGGCGCATTCGGCATCGGCGCGATCGTCGGCGCATTCTTTGTCACCGACATCCGCAAGAAACTGGGCAGCGAGGCCGCGGTCAGCGCCGCGCTGCTGGCGATGGGCATCGGCACGACCGTCGCTTCGCTGAGCCGAAGCCCTGCGCTGACCGCGCTGGCGCTTGCGCTGGCCGGCGGCGGCTGGATGATGTCGATGGCGCTGTTCAACATCTCGATCCAGATGGCCGCGCCGCGCTGGGTGTCGGGCCGTGCGCTCGCCGGCTTTCCGCACCTCGAATTCCGCAGGCCTCGCGATCGGCAGCTGGGCCTGGGGCGCGCTTGCCGTGCACATCGGCATCGACAAGGCGCTGCTGGTTTCGGCGCTGGCGCTGCTGGTCTCGCCGCTGCTCGGCGTTCGTCCTGCGCATGCCGGAGGTGGACGCCGGCAGCGCAGGAGGCGACGCGCACGGTGGTCGATCCGGAGGTGCGGCTCGCACTGACGCCGCGCAGCGGGCCGGTCGTGGTCGAGATCGAGTATCGCATCCCGCCGTCACAGGCGCGCGACGTTCCACGGCATCATGCAGGAGGTGCAGCTCAGCCGGCAGCGCAACGGCGCCTATGGCTGGTCGATCGCCCGCGACGTGACCGATCCCGAACTGTGGACCGAGCGCTACCACTGCCCGACCTGGCACGACTATCTGCGCCAGCGCAGCCGGCCGACCGACGCCGAGCGCGCGCTGCAGAGGACGGCGACCGACATGCACATCGGGCCCGAGCCGGTCCGCATCCGCCGCATGCTGGAGCGGCCGTTCGGCTCGGTGCGCTGGAAGGACGACACGCCGGACGTCGCAAGCAGCGACGTGATCCCGATGGCCGCGCAGACGGCGTCGACCAGCGGCACGTGACCCGACACATCGATCCGCGACGAGGACAGGCAGATGGACCCGAAATACGTCCACGTACGAACAGACCGGCGAAATCGTCAAGGTGACGATCAACCGGCCGGACCAGCTCAATGCGATCAGCCGCCGCGTCTATGCCGAGCTCGACGAGGCGTTCACGCGCGCCGAGAATGATGACGGCGTCAAGGTGATCATCGTCGCCGGCGCGGGCGAGCATTTCGGCGCGGGCCACGATCTCGGTTCGACAGAGATGAAGGCCGAGCTCGACGAATTTCCGCGCGACAATTCGCCGATGGGGCGCGTGAAGGACATGGACTCGGGCGTCTACTGGCGCATGCACGACCGCTGGCGGAATCATCGGCAAGCCGACCATCGCGATGATGCAAGGCTACTGCATCATGGGCTCATGGATGCTGGCTGCGTGCTGCGACCTTGCCATCGCCTCGGAGGATGCGAAGTTCGCCGATCGATCGGTGCGCTGGGGCAGCGTCCATCACGAATATCCGACCCACTTCTTCGAGCTCGGCGTCAAGAAGGCCAAGGAGTTCCTCTGGACCGGCGATTTCGTCGATGCCGCGACCGCGCTTCGGCTCGGCATGGTCAATCATGTCGTCCCGCGCGCCGAGCTGGAGAGTGCGACGCGGTGGCTTGCCGAGCGCATCGCCCTGAATGATCTGCTCTCGCTGAAGCTGTCGAAGATGTCGGTGAACCAGGCCGCCGACATCATGGGCCAGTCGGCCGCGGTCCGCGCCTCGGGCAATTTCTGGCTGCTGAGCCATTCGTCGCGCCGGGAAATGGACGGCAACAGCCGCATGGAATGGTCGAAGAAGCAGAACGAGCGCTTCAACGCGCACGAACGCGCAACGCCACGCCCGTGGAAGGACGACGGAAGCTAGGTCCTGCTATCGGCTAACGGGTGGCGCAGCAGCACGCGCGGCCCCTAAAATGCCAACGACCACGGCACGATCCCCGTTTGCGCGTACATCCGGCGCAGAGGATCAGAGCGTGGTCGTCCCAGCGATGGAGCTTTTGACAGCATCGACATCGCCGTTGGATACCATATGGTCACTGGATTGCGGTTTTCAAGAGGCGACGATGGCGAAAAGTTCCGGCACGGCGAAAGCACCGAAGAAGACGGCCAAAACAAGCGCTAAAGCCGCAACAAAGACCGCAAGCGCCAAGCCGAAGGCCTCTGCCAAAGCCGAGGCAGTCTCGTTTGACGCACCGCCGAAACCGCCGCTGAAGGCAGGCGGCGGCAACATCTACACGGGCATCGGCGGCTGGACGTTCGAGCCCTGGCGCGGCGTGTTCTATCCGGACGGCCTGTCGCACGCGAAGGAGCTGGAATACGCGGCCGCCCACCTCACCTCGATCGAGATCAACGGCACGTTCTATCGCACGCAGACGCCTGCCACCTTCCACAAGTGGGCGTCGGAGGTGCCGAACGGCTTCAAGTTTTCGGTCAAGGGCGTGCGCTACGTCACCAACCGCAGCGTGCTCGCGGAAGCCGGCGACTCGATCAAGCGCTTCATCGATTCCGGCGTGCTCGAGCTCGGCGACCGGCTCGGCCCCCTGCTCTGGCAGATGAACCCGTACAAGAAATTCGACGAGGCCGATTTCGGCAAGTTCCTCGAGCTGCTGCCGCCGAAGGTCGGCGACCAGACGCTGCGCCACGTGGTCGAGGTGCGGCATGACAGTTTCAAGACGCCGGCGTTCATCGCGCTGCTGCGCCAGTTCAACGTCGGCATCGTCTATTCCGAGCACGAGACCTACACCGAGATCGCCGACATCACCTCCGACTTCGTCTACGCCCGGCTGCAGAAGGGTGACGACAGCCTTGCGACCGGCTATCCGCCGAAGGCGCTCGATGGCTGGGCCGGACGGCTGAAGGTCTGGGCCGACGGCGGCCAGCCGGACGACCTGCCGCGCGTCGACAAGAAGGATGCGCCGAAGCAGCCGCGCGATGTGTTCGCCTACGTGATCCACGAAGGCAAGGTGCGCGCGCCGGCGGCGGCGATGGAGCTGATCAAGCGGCAGAAGGTAGAGCGGGCGATGGCGAAGAAGAAGCGGCTGTTCACCATCGGCTACGAGCAGACGCCGCCCAAGGCCGTGCTCGACGAGCTGGAGAGTGCGGGCGTAAAGCTGCTGGTCGATGTGCGCGCCGTCGCCTCCTCGCGCCGCCCGGGATTCTCCAAGAACCAGCTGGCGTCGGGGCTGAAGGAGCGCGGCATCGGCTACCTGCACCTGCGTGGTCTCGGCACGCCGAAGGAAGGCCGGCTCGCCGCGCGCGCAGGCGACGTGAAGGCGCTGGAGAAGATCTACGCCAAGCACCTGAAGACGCCGCAGGCGAAGGAAGAGATGGACGAGCTTGCGACGCTGATCGCGAAAGCCGGGCCAGTCTGCATCCTCTGCTACGAGCGCGACCACAAGAACTGCCATCGCCGGTATATTGCCGAGGTGATCGAGGAGCGCGACGGCGTGGCGGTGGAGAATTTGGCCGGGCGGCAGATGTAGCCGTCATTGCGAGTTCCGCATGCTGCCCGGCACCGGAATCGGGCTCCGGGTTCGCATACTTTCGTCTTGGAGCACCCGGATTGGCGCGCTTCGCGCCATCCCGGCATGCGAAAATCGCGCGCGCCAAATTCTGTCAGCAGTCTTCCGATTTCGCTGAATCAGAAATTGCCATCTCCTAGCGTGTAGGAATATAAGGTCCTCGTTCCGCCCCGATGGGAGAGCGAGTGCGCTAATCGTCAGCGCCTCGGGGCGGGATGCGACGGGTCCGTCGCGGGCCGGCCCATCCGTCGTGCGTTGAGGAGGCGCGCCGAGGAGAAGGGTGACGACCGGTGCCGAGGGCGGACGGCCCAAGCGGTCCAGCAATCCGGTGAGGTCCTCCGGATTTCGGTCAAGTGGAGCCGGGCTCGGCTCCCGCTGGAATTCGGCAAGCCGTTAATCCGGCGCGTGCGGAACGCAGGCGAAGGCTTCGTTTGTGGTCCGGTTCAGCTCCAGCGATTGGGCTGGGCCACCGCCGTGTGCCAACGCGTCGGCATACGGATTGCCCGGATGCGACAAGCATACGGGAGCCGCGGGCGCGGCCTTTCGCCCTGTGTTCCGCACGCCCTCTTTCCAAGGGAAGTGGAGAAAGAAGACCGGCAAGCCCTGGGGCCGGACGAAACACGGGGCGACGACGTGTGTCCTGATGAACGCGGGTCGGGTTGTTTGACAATTGAATAGAGTAACGCGCCTCCGTGCCGTCATTGCGAGTTTCCGCACTCGCCATGGGCGGCCGGCACGCCCTCGATGAAGTGTACGTGTGCTGCTGATGCGGCGCCGGAAACGGGCCCTCACGCCAATCGCCACACCACCTGCGGCCGGTCGTAGCCGCGCACCGTGATCTCGCCGAGCGACACGGCATCGGTCTGGCCGTCGCGGACGACCTCATAGACGTTGGCGGAGACGAGTAGCTGCGAGCCGAACTCCTTGTTCAGCGCCTCCAGCCTTGCGGCGAAATTCACGGTGTCGCCGATCACCGTGTACTCCTTGCGCCGCGGCGAGCCGACGTTGCCGGCGATGACCTTGCCGACGTGGATGCCGATGCCGAGGCGGAGCGGCCAGTCGCTGGTCGCATTCTCCCGCTCCATCGCCTCCAGTATTTCCCGCGCGGCCGTCACCGCGCGGTGGCCTGCGTCCGGGTCCTCGAGCGGCGCTCCGAACAGTGCCAGGAATCCGTCGCCGAGAAACTTGTTCACGATGCCGCCGTTGCGGTCGACGATCTCGACCAGCACCTCGAAGGCGCGGTCGAGCCGCTGCACCACCTCTTCCGGCGACCGCTCGCGCGCGGCCGCGGTAAAGCTGCGGATGTCGACGAACATCACGGCGACATTGTGCGCGTCGGCCGCATCGTCCGCTCCAGCGCTCAGCAGCCGCTCGACCACCTGCGGCGACACATGCTGGCCGAACAGGTTGGTGACGCGGTCGCGGGCCGTGGCCGCGGCGATGCTGGACATGAACTGCCGGCGCAGCTGCGCACCCACGGCGCCGGCGAGAAGGCCGCCACCCAGCAGCATCACGCTGCGCGCGGCATGAAAGCCCGCATCCGTCGATGGATCGTAGCTTCCGCCGTGGAGCGCCGGATAAAACATCGCCATGGCGAACATCTCGGCCGCGGCAACGAAACCGGTGAACGTCGACAGCCAGAAATCGAGCCGCAAGGTCGAGAGGATGATGAAAAAGAAGTAGAGCATCGGCACGACGAAGCCGAGCGCGCGTTCATCGCCCATATGTGTCATCTGCACGCCAAGCGCGATGGTCGGCATGCTGGTTTCGACGAACGCGTTGAGATAGCGGCGAACCTCCGGGATGTCGCGAAGACGATCCATCTCCCATCCGACCACGGCAAGCGCGATGAACTCGAAGACGATGAACGGAATGAAGATCGCGTAAAGGTAGCAGAGGCTGAACTGCTTCTTCCAGATTTGCTCGACGAAGTGCGGGAGCAGCCAGGATACCGCCGTCACCATCACCATCAGGATCAGCGCGGCGGCGATCAACGTCTTGATGCGCAAGCGTTCGGTCTTCAGCACCTCGCGCACGAATGCCTGATGGAATTCCGGCGATACCTCCGCCTGCACGGACGGCGCCTTCGGCCACCACCGCTCCGCCTTGCCCGATTGGTGTGCAGCCTGCAGCAAAGTGTCCTCTTCTAGTCGAGCGTCCGCCGGAAGCGCGTGACCGCAATGGTCATGGCGAACAGGGTCAACCCCAGCAGCACCAGCGTATCGTACTGAAGGTTCTCCAGCGTGGCCCCCTTCAGCATGATCGCCCGCACGATACGGATATAGTGGGTCAACGGCAACGCCTCGCCGATCCACTGCGCCCAGGCCGGCATACCGGCGAACGGAAACATGAAACCGGACAACAGGATGTTCGGCAGGAAGAACATCATCGACATCTGCATCGCCTGCAGCTGGTTCTGCGCGATGGTCGAGAAGGTGTAGCCGACCGCAAGCATCGAGGTGATGAACAGCGTCGACAGCAGCGCCAGCGTCGTCAGGCTGCCATAGATCGGCACGCCGAACAGGAAAATGCCGAGCCCGATGATCAGCGCCGCCTGCACGAATCCGATCAGCACGTAGGGAATGATCTTGCCGAGCATGACCTCGACCGGCTTGATCGGCATCGACAGCAGCGCCTCCATGGTGCCGCGTTCGAGCTCGCGCGTCACCGACAGCGCGGTGAAGATCAGCATGGTCAGGGTCAGGATGGTGCCGGTCAAACCCGGCACGATGTTCAGTTGCGAGGCGCCGGACGGGTTGTAGCGGGCATGCGTCCGCACCTCGAACGGCGGCAGCGTAACCTCGCCGGCGACGCGGTCGTGCACCAGCGCGGTCTGCGCAATCTTGTTCAACGCCGCCATCGCCGAGCCGGACGCCACCGGATCGGTGGCGTCGGCGGCCACCAGCAGCGCAGGCTGCTCGCCGCGCCGCACCGCACGCTCGAACCCGCGCGGAATCTCCACGCCAAACAGCACCGTGCCGGACTGCAGCAGATTGTCGAACTCCTCGACGGTGCGGACCTGGTGCGTGAAGCGGAAATAAGCGGTGTTCTCCAGCGCCTTCAGCACCGAGCGGGCGAGATCGGTGTCCTCCTGCAACAGCACCGCGGTCGGCAGGTTGCGCGGCGTCGTGTTGATCGCATAGCCGAACAGCACCAGCTGCATCACCGGGATCATGATGATCATCGCAAACGACACGCGGTCGCGCTTGAGCTGGATGAACTCCTTCACCAGCATCGCGAAGATGCGGCGCAGCGACGCAAACCGCGGCTCGGGCGTCTCCTGCCTGTGGGATGTCACGCTCATCGGAAATTGTCCTGCGCGCGGTTCATCAATTCGATGAACACGTCCTCGAGCGATGGTTCGCTGCGCTGCCAGTTGATATCGCCGCGCGCGCGATATGGTGCGATGGCGACCTCGAGCGCCTGCTCGTCCCGGCCCGACACATGCAGGCTGTTGCCGAACGGCGCGACCATGTCGATGCCCGGCTTGCCGGTCAGCTCCGCCTGCAATCCGTTCAGGTCGGCGCCGTTGACGGTGTAGGTGATCAACGCCGAGTGGGCGATCACCTCGTCGACGGTGCCGTGCGTCAGCAGCTTGCCGTAGGCGATGTAGGCGATCTCATGACAGCGCTCGGCCTCGTCCATATAGTGGGTGGACACGAGCACGGTCAGCCCGTCATGGGCGAGCGCGTGGATCTCGTTCCAGAATTCGCGCCGGGCTTTCGGGTCGACGCCGGCGGTCGGCTCGTCGAGCAGCAGGAGTTGCGGGTTCGGCAGCGTGCAGGCGCCGAGCGCCAGCCGCTGCTTCCAGCCACCCGACAGCTCGCCGGCAAGCTGCTCCTCGCGGCCGTTCAGGCCGAGCCGGGTCACCATCTCGCGCGCGGCGGAGCGCGGATCTTGCAGACCATAAAGGCGCGCGACGAATTCCAGGTTCTCGCGCACCGAGAGATCCTGATAGAGGCTGAACTTCTGCGTCATGTAGCCGACGTGGCGGCGGATCTTGTCGGCCTCGGTGCGGATGTTGTAGCCGAGGCAGGTGCCCTCGCCCGACTCCGGCGTCAGCAGGCCGCACAGCATGCGAATGGTGGTGGTCTTGCCGGAGCCGTTCGGGCCCGAGGAAGCCGTAGATCGCGCCGCGCTTCACCTGCATCGACAGGTCGCTGACGACCTTTCGGCTGCCGAACGACTTCGACAGACCATGCACATCGATGGCGATGTCTGCCGAAGCAAGAGGCTTGTCCAGGGTCGCTGTGCTCTGCATGACGAGACCCGTTACTTCCTGGCGACAGCGGGATTTGCGGCGTCGCCCGTGACGACACTGACCGGCTGGCCGACGCGCAGGAGATCGGGCTTGTTCGGCCGCGCCTGCACCAGATAGACGAGCTTGTGCCGCTCCTCCTGGCTGTAGATCACCGGCGGCGTGTATTCGGCGTTCGTCGCGATGTAGTAGATCTTCGCGGTCAGGCCGCTTTCGCAGCCGTCACAACTCACCCGCACATCCTGGCCGATCGAGAGTTTGGGCAGGTCGGTTTCCGGCACGAAGAAACGCACCTTCATATTGCCCGGCGGCAGGATCGACAGCACCGGGCGCTGCTGCTGCACCATCTCGCCTTCGCGGAAATAGATCTGGTGCACGGTGCCTGCCACTGGCGCATTGGCACTGCGCCGCGCCAGCCGCGTCTGCGACGTGTTCACCCGCGCTTCGGCGATCCGCAACGCCGACAGCGCTGCGTCGTAGTTGGCCTGCGTGCCCGAGCCGGTCTTGGTCAGCGCCTGCGCGCGGTCGAAGGTCTGCTGCGCGTTCGCCAGCGTTGCCATCTGCTGGTTGAGATCGGCCTTTTGCAGGTCGTCGTCGAGCCCGTAGAGCGGCACACCGGATGCGATCGTGTCGCCCTCGCGCACCGACAGCCGGACCACCCGGCCCGCTTCATCGGGGCTGACAAAAATCATGTCGGCCTCGACCCAGCCCTGATAGCCGGTGTTGTTCTGTTCGGCGCACGCCGCCATGCCGACGCAAAGCGCGATTGCCGCGATGGCTCTTGCAAAACTCATGTTGCCCTCCCGGGGCCAAAAATCAGATCGACGTGCACCTCGAGCATCGCCTTGACGTCGAGCGGGGCGAACTTGCCGAACAGCCCGTGCCAGATCACCGCGACCAGTGCCGGCGCGACCAGAAGCTGCGGATGCTTGAGGATCGCAGGGTTTGCGATCTCGCCGCGCGAGATGCCGAACTGGATCAGCATCTGCATGCCGGCGATGCCGCGGCTGATCACCTCGCGGTAGTAGAACTCGGCCAGCGACGGAAAGCGCGCGCCTTCGGCAATCATCAAACGAATGATGTCGCCACGCCGGGTCTGATAGACCTCGCGAATGAAGGTCTCGATGAACCGCTCGAAGATCATCCGCGCCGACAGCTCGGTGGACGACGGCGCGCCGAGGCCGCCGACGATCGGCACGATCGCGGTGCGGACGAGCTCCTGGAACAGCGCCTCCTTGTCGTTGAAGTAGAGGTAGATCGTCCCCTTGCCGACGCCGGCCCCTGCCGCGATGTCGTCGAGACGCGCGGCGGCAAAGCCCTTCGCGGCAAACTCAACCAGCGCGGCATCGACGATCGCCTGACGCCGTTCGGCGGCGCGCACGGCCCGTTTCGACGGCCTGGCTGCCGGCGCCGCAGGGGCTCCCGCAACGCCCTGATCTCGCGCCAGCGAGCGCCGTGCGGGGTCGCCCCCGCTCTGGGTGGTCGAGGGCTTCCTTCGGGCTCGCTTGGTATCGGAGTGTTTCATGTTTCAATTATGACTGACTGGTCAGTCATTTTCAAGGTCGGATATACGCCCTCGCGGCCTTGTGAACAGCCAGGAGAGCGCGGGTTACTCTGATAAGTCCTGAAGGCGGCCGATAGGTTCAGCCGCGGGCGTCGCAGGCCCATGTGCGGATAACGCATTCCTTGCCGCCGAACTTGTAGCAGTTGCGCATGGCGCTGTTCTGGGCGGAGGAAATGCGCGGGGCGACGGCAAAGCCGTGCGCGCCACAGGGGTTCGCCATATCGACGGAGAAAGCGGCACAAGCGCGCTTCATCGGAATGGCCTTGCAGTTGCCCTTGCACTGCTTTTGCGCGGCATCCATCGCAGCGCGGGCGTCCTTGAAATCGAAAGCGTGGCCATAGGCGCCGCACTTGCCGACCGCCAAAGCGCCCGCGGCATCGGCCGCGCCGGCAAAAGCAATCACGATAACAACCGCAGCAATCAGCCGCGCAAAAAGCCCCGACACGCGTGCCCCTCCCCCGAGATGACGGCGAGGAGATTAGGAAACAGCCGTTGCCTTTTAGTGAATATCGCTTTCACAACACCTCACGACACATCTATCGTGCGCGATCGTGGCGCGCCCGTCACGGTGAGAGGATCGGCCACGCGTGAACGCCAGAAACGGATCGGACAAGGGAGCGGCGGTTCTCGGTTCCAAGCAGCGGCGCCGGAAAGAGTCGGACCGGCGGATGTTGCGCGCTGCCGTGATGCTGATCGGCAGGCATGGCACGACCGGGGCGAGCCTCGGCCAGATCGGGGTCGATGCCGGATACAGCCGCGGGCTTCCGGTGCAGCGGTTCGGCACCAAGCTGAACTTGCTGGAGGCGGTCATCGACACGATCCAGGAGCGTTTCACCCGTCAGCTCGAACGGCGGATCGGCACCAGGAAAGGCTGCGAGGCCCTGGCCGAACGCATCCGCTTTCAGATGGAAGCTGTGCGCGACATGCCGGACTCGGCGATCGCGCTCTATCATTTGATCGTGGATTCCACCGGCACGGTACCTGAGCTCAAGCCCCGGATCGCCGAACTGCACGCTTTCTACAGGGAAAGCCTGCGCGCCTATCTGCTGCAGGCGCGGAAGATGGGCGAGCTGCGCAAGGACGTGGATATCGAGGAGAATGTGCGGGCGATCTCCGGCGCCATCAGCGGCATCTGCATCCAGGCGCTTGTCACCGGCGACACTGCAAAGCTCGGGAAAGACGCCGCCTTCGTCGCCGATCTTTTTGTGGGGCGCCTGGCCGGTCGCGACCTCGAGAACACCGCATCGCGCGCTGCAGGCAAGCAACAGAAACGATTGAGCGCGCGGTAAGGCACCCCGCGCCGCCTGCGCCAAACTGCTCCCTCACCGACGCGCGCCCCGCTGACAAGGCGCACTCCCTTTCCCACAGAATCGCCACCGGCAGCCCGGTTGCCTTGGCCGTGGTCGTTTGCTAACTAACCAGCAAGCAACTGAATTGCTAACTCGTGAGTTAGCAACGGAACTAATGCTGGGGGAAAAGATGTTCTCGCTGTCGGGCAAGGTCGCCGTGGTAACCGGCGGAGGACGCGGCATCGGCAAGGGCATCAGTCTCGCGATGTCCGCGGCCGGGGCGAGCGTGATCTGCACCGGCCGAAGCGAAGCGCCGCTGCAGGCGACGGCCGCCATTATTCGCGAGCGCGGCGGCCGCGCGCTGGCCCTCCCCGCCGATATCGCCGAGCCCGGCGCCGCTCGGGCCATCGTCGAGCGGGCGCTATCGGAGTTCGGCCGTCTCGACAGTTGGGTGAACAACGCCGGCAGCGCCTCGCCCGAGGACGTCGGGCCGCTGATCGATCTCACCGAGTCCCAATGGGACAATGTCGTCGACCTGAACCTGAAGTGGACGTTCTTTGCCGCACAGGCTGCCGCGCGGGCGATGACCGTCGGCGGCTCGATCATCAACATCTCGTCCCGCTCCGGCTCGCACCCCAACCCGATGACGGGACAATACGGAGCCGCCAAGGCCGGTGTCGAAAACCTGACCGCGACCATGGCGGTCGAATGGGGCCACCGAAACATTCGTGTGAACGCGATCGCACCGGGCGTGGTGGTGACCGAGGCGTTTGCCGAGCTGATGTCCGGTTCCCGCGCGCAAAAGCAGATCGACGGCGTGCCGCTTGGCCGGCTCGGCACGCCCGACGACATCGGACCGCTGTGTGTCTATCTCGCCGCCGACAAGTCCTCGTGGATCTCCGGCTCGGTCATCCAGGTGAACGGCGGCAGCCGCGTGCCGATCGGCTACATGGCCTACCTGCACAAGATCGCGAAGGCCCGGCGCGAGGCCGCCCCGGCGCTCGCCGCGGATTGCGAACGATGAATTTCGAGTGGACCGACCGCGACAACGCCTTTCGCGCCGAGGTTCGTGCGTTCCTTGCACGCGAGTTGCCGGCCGACTGGGCGAAGATTGCCAGGCACGGTCCCGGATCGCGCGAGCAGACGGATTTCTCCCGGGAGTTCTGCGGCAGGCTTGCAGCCGCAGGCCTGCTGGTGCCGCATTGGCCGAAGGAGCACGGCGGCCGCGGCAGCTCGGTCTGGGAGCATTTCATCCTCGGCGAGGAAATGTGGGCCGCGGGCGAACCGCGCGGGCCGCAATACATGAACGTCAACTGGATCGGCCCGACGATCCTTCGTTTCGGTACGGCCGAACAGAAAGAGCGCTACCTCCCCGACATCGCCGCGGGACGCGCGATCTGGTGCCAGGGATTTTCCGAGCCGTCCGCCGGCTCCGACCTTGGCTCGCTGCGCACCCGCGCCGAGCGTGACGGCGATGACTTCGTCATCAACGGCTCGAAGGTCTGGACCTCTTACGCCGGTCTCGCCGATCACTGCTTCCTGCTGGCACGGACCAGCGGCAACAGGAAGGAAGGCATCTGCATCTTCCTGTTATCCATGCGCACGCCGGGCATCACCGTGCGTCCAATTCCAAGTCTCGTCGGCGACGGCGACCTGCACGAGGTCTTCTTCGACAACGTCCGCATCCCTGCGTCATCGATGCTGGGCGAGGAAGGCAAGGCCTGGACGCTGATCACCTACGCGCTCGCCAACGAGCGGGTCGGCATCCCGCGCTACGAACTCGCCGCACGCACGCTCGCGTCAATGGTCGCGCAGCTGAAGGTGGATGGCTCCTGGAACGACGACATCGTCCGCTACAAGGCGGGCCAGGCGCTGGCTGCCTGCGAGGCGGCCCGCATGCTGGTCTATCGCGTGGTCGACCAGCGCGCGCGCGGCCTGCCGCCCAACGCCGAGTCCAGTCTCGCACGCGTGGCGACCGTCGCCGCCGAAACGGCGGTGGCGAACTTCGCGCTCGATGTCCTGCCCGATGCGTTCTCCAGCGACATCATCCCCCTGCTCAAATCGCACCACGAGCGCGCGATCGCCGCAGGCATCGCCTCCGGCGCGACCGAGATCCAGCTCGGGATCATCGCCGCCGACCATCTCAACCTGCCGAGGAGCTGAGCGCGCGCATGTTTCTCGACCACACGACCGATCAGACGGCCCTGCTCGCGACGGTGTCCAGCATGCTGTCCAAAGCCGGCGGCACGCTGGCGCTGGACGGCAAGAAGTCATCCTTCGAGAGCGAGCTCGACACCGAGCTGGAGACGAGCGGTGTCCTCGATGCGGCATCCTATTCGGAGTTCGGACTGTCGACGGCGGCGCTGATCGTGCAGGACGTCTGCCGGAGCGCTTCGGTCGTGGAGGTCGGCGCGTCGGCCGTGATCCGCCCGCTCGTCTGCCCCGACGCGCCGCGGCCGCTCGCGGTGCTGGACGGGGACCCTACACGGCCGGTCCGCTTCCTGTCGGTCGCGCGCGCCGTGCTGTTCCTCACCGACGGCGCGGCGTCCTGGTGTGCGATTTCGCCGGACGACGTCGAAAGCTTCGACGGATATTTCGCCTACCCGATGGGCCGGCTCCGCGCGCCAAAAGCCTGCCTTGCACGCGCAAAACCCTGCGCGGACCCG
The DNA here is from genome assembly GCA_963843435.1 of uncultured Alphaproteobacteria bacterium. Lineage (GTDB taxonomy): Bacteria > Pseudomonadota > Alphaproteobacteria > Rhizobiales > Xanthobacteraceae > P52-10. The sequence goes on along the minus strand of CAWJKJ010000018.1, from coordinate 126,603 downwards.
GCGCTGGCACGACGATTGGCGTCGCTTGCGGTCGCAGCCGAGATCACCGGCGTGTTGCAGGGCGGCCTGGAGAGCGTCACCGCGCATGTCAGCGACCGCCGCCAGTTCGGACGGCCGCTCGGAGCATTCCAGGCCGTGCAGCACCGGCTCGCCGCATGCTCCGCGAAGATCACGGCGGCGAAGTGGCTGACCCTGAAGGCCGGCAACGGCACCGCGCACGACATCGCATTGGCCGCAGCCTTCGCGCAGGATGCGGTCGATCCCATCGTCACCGATCTGCACCAATTCATGGGCGCGATGGGGCTGACCCTCGAGCACCCGCTGTATCGCTGGACCTATCGCGCCAAGCTTCTGAAATCCGATCTCGGCGGAGCGTCGCGGCACTACCGCGATCTCGCGGATGCGGCGTGGAGCTGAGGCCAAGATCAACACCTCATCGCTGACATCTGAGGGAGGAACGTCAATGCTCGCACTCATCCGAACCGCGGCGCTCGCGGCCGTCATCATGTTGCTGACGGCCCTCACCACGCCTCTCGCCGCACAATCTTACCCGCAGCGAGCGATCACCCTGGTGGTTCCCTTCCCCGCAGGTGGCCCCGCCGACGGCTTCGCGCGCGTGTTCGCCAGCGCCCTTCAGGCGCGGGTCGGACAACCGATCGTGGTCGACAACCGTGCCGGCGGTGGCACGATGGTCGGCGTGATGGGGGTCGCGCGCGCAGAGCCGGATGGATACACGCTCACCCTCGGAGTGTCGGCCCTGACGATCCAGCCGACCATCAACCCAAAGCTCAACTTCAACCCGGTGCGAGACATCACGCCGATCACGCTGCTGGTGGAGCCCGTCCAGGCCATCGTCGTCGCGCCGAAGCTCGGCGTCAAATCGATCGCAGAGCTGATTGCATTGGCGAAGCAGAAGCCGGACACCCTGACATTCGCGTCCACCGGCCAGGGCACCGCAACCCACATCGGCGGCGAGTACTTCGCACAAACCGCCGGGATCAAGATCGTCCACGTCCCCTATCCCGGATCAAGCCCGGCGCTGGTCGACATGCTGGGTGGACGCGTCGACATGCTGGTCGACGCCGTGTCGGGCTCGCTGGCCTACGCCGCCAAGGGCGAGCTGGTGATCCTGGCGACCACGGGCGCAAAACGCTCGGCAGTCACGCCGGACGTTCCGCTGGTGAAGGATACGCTGCCGGGATTCGAATCGCGGTCCTTCATCGGCCTGTTCGGCCCCAAGGGGCTTCCGCAGGACATTACCAACCTCCTGCACAAGGCGAGCGCCGAGGCGCTGGCCGATCCGGAAGTGACGAAACGCGTCGGCGCGATCGCCATGGATGTCATCGCCGACGGCCCGGAAACCTTTGCGCAGATCATTGCCCGCGACACGGAGAAGTGGCGGAAGATCATGCTCGAGGCCGGGATCATCAAATAGGCGCCAACAGCGGGCCAAAGACACCATGACTCCCGAGATCAAACGTCACGCGCAGGGCGGCGTTTCCAGCGATGTCGTGTCGGGGTTGGCGATCGCGGCTCTTGGCGCGTTCCTGTCCGTGCATGCCTGGATCGACCTGCCGCTCGGCCGCGGCTTGCGAATGGGGCCCGGCTACTTTCCGTTCTGCATCGGTCTCGTGCTGGCAGTTCTCGGGACCGCGATTGCCGTGACAGGCCGGGCGCAGACGGCGACGCCGCTACGCGGTAGCGTCAGAGCTGTCGTCTTCATCGGCGGCGCGATCCTGGCTTTCTGTCTCCTGGTGCGCGGCGCGGGCATCTTCCCGGCGACCGTGGCGGCGGTGGCGCTGGCGCGGTTCGCGATGCCGGGCTGCGGCCTCCGCGCGACGCTCGCGCTTGCGCTCGGACTTGCGAGCTTCTGCTCCGTCACCCTGGTCTGGGCGCTGGGGCTGCCAATTCCGATTTTCGGCCCGCTGCTCCGCGGCGTTTTCTAGAAGACCGCCGGCATGGATGTCCTCTCCAACCTGGCGCTCGGAGCGGCCACCGCGTTCACGCTCAACAATCTGCTCTATTGCTTCACGGGCACGTTGCTCGGCACGCTGATCGGCGTGCTTCCCGGGCTTGGACCGGCGGCGACGGTAGCGATGCTCCTGCCCATGACGGCGACCATTCCGCCGGACACTGCGTTGATCATGCTCGCCGGAATTTACTACGGCGCGCAGTATGGCGGATCGACGACAGCCATCCTGGTCAACGTCCCCGGCGAGGCGTCGTCCGCGGTCACCGCGCTCGACGGCTACAAAATGGCGCGCGACGGCCGCGCGGGCACAGCGCTCGCCATTGCCGCGATCGGATCATTCTGCGCAGGAACGATCGCGACATTCGTCGTCGCGCTGCTGGCCGTGCCCTTGAGCCGGTTCGCGATCCTGTTCGGATCGCCGGAATACTTCTCGCTGATCATCCTCGGCCTGATTGCCTCGGTCATGCTGGCCCACGGCTCCGTGCTGAAGGCGATCACCATGGTCGCCCTGGGCATCGCCGCAGGCACAATCGGCACCGACATGTCCTCCGGGACGCAGCGCTTCACGTTCGACGTCCAGGCGATGGCCGACGGCATCGACCTGATCGCCCTCTCGGTCGGGTTGTTCGGCGTTGCGGAAATCCTCCGCAACCTCAGCAGCGGCGAGAGCGACGCGCGTTCGGTCGCAGCGATCGGCACGCTGCTGCCGACGCGCGCGGACCTCAGGGCGTCGGCGCTGCCCATTGCCCGCGGCACGCTGCTGGGATCGATCCTGGGAATCTTGCCCGGCGGCGGCGCGCTGCTCGCCTCCTTCGCCGCCTACAGCCTGGAGAAGAAGCTGTCACGAACCCCCGAGCGGTTCGGGCGGGGCGCAATCGAAGGCATCGCCGGGCCAGAGTCAGCCAACAACGCGGGCGCGCAAACGTCCGTTCATTCCGATGCTGGCGCTCGGAATTCCCGCCAACGCCGTCATGGCGCTGATGATGGGGGCGATGATCATCCAGGGCATCGTGCCCGGGCCGCAGGTCGTCACCAGCCACCCGCAGATCTTCTGGGGCCTGATCGTGTCGATGTGGGCCGGCAACCTGATGCTGGTGATCCTGAACCTGCCGCTGATCGGCCTTTGGGTCCGGCTCGTGACCATCCCCTACAGCCTGCTGTTCCCCTGTATTCTGGCCTTCTGCCTGATCGGCGCCTACTCGACGGGAAAGAGCGAGTTCGATCTGCTCACCGTGCTGGTCTGCGGCATCGGCGGCTTTGTGCTGCTTCAATTGGGATACGAGACCGTTCCCTTCCTGCTCGGCTTCATCCTCGGACCGAAACTCGAAGAGCATCTCATCCGCGCGCTGATCACGTCGCGCGGCAGTCCATTGGTGTTCGTGACCGAGCCGATCAGCGCCGCATTGCTGGCTACGGCCGTCCTGCTTCTCGTCCTTCTGCTCTCGCCGGCCTTCGTGCGACGACGGAAGGAGATCTTTGTGGAGAGTTGAGCGCGGGTCCGGCCGTCACCCTCTGGCCAATGCCAACGCCTCCGGCGTGTCGATGTCCAGAAACGCGCTCTGGCCGTCGGTCTCGACCTCGACGACGGCTTCGGCGTGGCGCGCGATCATGTGGCGCGCGCCGACGTCGCCTTCGAGCGTCATCAGTTCGTCGAAGAACCGGCGCGACCACAGCACCGGGTTGCCGCGACGGCCTTCGGCCGCGGGCACTGCGATCAGCGCGCCCTTGTCCGGCGCCAGCGCGTCGATCAGCCGATCGATCAGGCCTGCATCGACCAGCGGCATGTCGCCAAGGCAGATCACGGCACCGTCGGCTTCGGCCGGTACCGCGGCGATGCCGGCCTTCACCGAGCTGGCGATGCCGTCGGCGAAGTCGGGGTTGGCGGCGAAGACTCACATCGAGGCCCTTCAGCGCCGCGCGGACCCTGTCGCCCTGATGTCCGGTGACGACGATCACCGGTTTTGCGCGCGAGGCCAGCGCCTGCTCGGTGACGATGCGCACCAGCGGCTTGCCGTGCAGCGTCTCCAGCAGCTTGTTCGGCCCGCCCATGCGGCTCGAGCGTCCGGCGGCAAGGATGACCGCGGCGACGTTGCGATTGCCGTCCGTGCCCGCGGCGACGCGCGGCTGCGGCCGCGTGACGATTTCCATCAGCAGCCCGCCGACGCCGAGGCCGGTGATGTCCTCGCGCGTCACCGGAAGACCGGCCAGCAGGCGCATGAGAATCCAGTCGAAACCGTTTTCCTTCGGCGAGCGCGCGCAGCCCGGCGCGCCCAGCACCGGCGCGCCGTTCACCTGGCCGATCAGCATCAGGTTGCCGGGATCGACCGGCATGCCGAAATGCTCGACCGTGCCGCCGGCGCGCTCGATCGCCGCCGGGATCACGTCGCGCCGGTCGGCGATGGCCGACGCGCCGAACACGATCACGAGCTCCGCGCCGTGCCTTGAACAGCTCGCCGATCGCCGCGGTCAATTCCTTCTCGTCATGGGCGACGCGCTTCTCGGCGATGATCTTCGCACCCGCCGGCGCAAGCCGCTCGGCGGTGACCTGCAGCGTCTTCTCGACGACCTTCTTCGCCAAGCCCGGGCAGCAGCGTCGACACGATGCCGACCTTCTTGATGCGATAGGGCGCCACGCGCAGCACGTTGCGTCCGAGCGAGCCGACGGCCTCGTCGCGCAGCCTTGCCGGCATGCCGAACGGCACGATCTTGACGGTCGCGATCATCTCGCCTTCGACCACCGGCTTGAAGTTCGCCAGCGTCGCAAGCGTGATCGCCTCGTCGACGCGATTGATGCGGTCGACCGCCTGCGCGGTCGGCGACCAGCACGCCGGCCTGCGCGGCAAACAGGTTGGAGCGGCCGGTGAAGGCGCGCTCGACCGTGACGCCCTCGCCGCCGATCGCCTGCGCGATGCTCGCTGCCGCCTCGTCCTCGGAGATGTCGCCCGGCTCGAGCTTGGCGACGACGATCTCGCCGACGCCGGCCTTTGCCAGCGCGTCGACTTCGGCAGCGCCGATCAGCGTGCCCTTCTTCAGCACGAGGCCGTTCTGGCGGATGCTGTGCACCGTGACGCCGCCGACCGCGTCGGACGGCTTCATCGCACCGAACTTCATGCCGGTTCCTTCACGCGCGCGGCGGCCGCGCCCTTCGGCATGCGCAGCCGCGCGGTGATCTCGCGCCATGATCGCGACCGCGATCTCGGCCGGCGACACCGCGCCGATGTCGAGACCGATCGGCGCGTGAATGCGCGCGAGTGCTGCGTCGGAGACGCCCTGCTGCTTCAGCCGCTCGAGGCGCCTGGCGTGGGTTTTGCGCGAGCCGAGCGCGCCGATGTAGAAGCAGTCCCGCTCGAGCGCATGCATCAGCGCCGGATCGTCGATCTTCGGATCGTGCGTCAGCGCGACGAACGCCGTGTAGGGATCGACGTTGAGCGGCGGCAGCGCCACGTCCGGCCACTCGGCGATCAGCGGAATGTCGGGAAAGCGCTCGGGGCTTGCGAAGGCGGTGCGCGGATCGACCACCGTCACGTCGTAGTCGAGCGCGCGCGCCATCGGCGCCAGCGCCTGGCTGATGTGGACCGCGCCGGTGATGACGAGCTTCGCGGTCGGCGCATGCACGGTGATGAACAGCTTCCTGCCGTCCACCTCGACCATGCCGCTCTTGCCCATGCGCAGATGCTTGTCGAGCTCGGCGGCCAGCTTGTCGGTGGCGATGTCCTTCGCCTTCACCAGCCGCTGCTCGCCGCCGGCCATATCGGTGACGACGAACGCCGGCCGGCGCGCGGCGCGCTCGGCGTTCAGTTCGGCGAGGGTCTCGGCCTTCACGAGCCCGACCTTCTCGACGAACACGCGGATGGTGCCGCCGCAGGAGAGGCCGACATTCCAGGCGGTCTCGTCGGCGACGCCGAACTCCAGCATCTTCGGCTGGCCGCTGGCGATCACGTCCAGCGCCTCGGTGACGACCGCGCCCTCGACGCAGCCGCCGGAGACCGAGCCGAGGAACGTGCCTTCGTCGTTGATGACGAGATGCGAGCCGGTCGGCCGCGGCGCCGAGCCCCAGGTCTCGACCACCGTGGCGAGCGCGACGCCATGGCCGGCCTTCTTCCAGTCTTCCGCCGTCTTCAGGATATCGTCGTCGCGGCTGAGCATTGGTGTCTCCCTCGCGCTTAAGCGGCGGATCGGCCGGCGAAGCGTCCGCGCGCCGGAGCTGCCGACAGCGCCTCGATCAGTTCGCCCATCGACTTTAGATTGTGTACCGGGCGGAATTCGTCAACGTGCGGCAGCATCATTTTGACGCCCTGCGCCTTCGGTTCGAAGCCCGAATAGCGCAACAGCGGGTTGAGCCAGATCAGCCGGCGGCAGGAACGGTGCAGCCGGTCCATCTCGAAGCCGAGCCGCTGGTCGGCCTCGCGCTCCAGCCCGTCGGTGATGAGCAGGACGATCGCCCCCTGCCCCAGCACCCGCCGGCCCCACAGCTTGTTGAAGGCATGCAGCGACGGCGCGATCCGCGTGCCGCCGGACCAGTCCTCCACCAGCGCCGAGCAGCGCGCCAGCGCGTCGTCCGGATCGCGGGCGCGCAGCGCGCGGGTGATGTTGGTCAGCCGCGTGCCGAACAGGAACACCGAGACGCGCTTGCGCGCGTCGGTCACCGCATGCAGGAAATGCAGGAACAGCCGCGTGTACTCGCTCATCGAGCCGGAGATATCGAGCAGCGCCACGATCGGCACCGGCTTGTCGATGTGGCCGAGCCGATGGAAATTGACGATCTCGCCGCCGGTGCGCAGCGAGCCGCGCAGCGTTCGCCGCAGATCGAGCTTGCGGCCATGCGCCAGCGGCTGGAAACGCCGCGTCGGCCGCTCCGCGAGCGGCAGCTTCATCCGCTGCACGGCGCGCGTGACCTGCGTCGATCTCGGCCGCGCTCATCTGCGCGAAATCCTTGGTCTGCAGCACCTCCTCGTCGGAGACCGAGAGCTGCATCTCCTGCGCGTAGCTCTCGCGCTCGTGCACCATGTCGCGCTGCGCCAGCGCCTCCTGCACGCGGCGCGAGGCCGGCGGCGGCGGCTTCTGCTCCGGCTGGCCCGGCAGCGGCACGCTGTCCACCAGTTGGTCCCAGTCCTGCACCGCGCGAAAGAAGATCTCGAACGCCTGCGCGAAGATCGCCGCGTGCTCGTGCCGCTTGACGAACACGCTTTCCAGCGCCGTGAACACGTCGGCGCGGTTGCTGAGGCCGACCACCTGCAGCGCCTTCAAGGCGTCGATGGTCGCGCCGGGACCGACCGGCATGCCGGCCGCGCGCAACGCACGCGCAAAGCCGATGATGTTGTCGGCGATGACGACCAGTTGCCTGCGGTTCTGCGACGCCGTCCGGCATTGCGAGACCTATTTGGATTTGCCCGCGACCGCCGTGTCGAGCGTCTTGTCAGGGTCTCGCCCTGCATCGGCCGATGTCGTCCTGATACTTCAACAGCGCGCCGAGCGAGTCGCCGACCACCTGCGGCGTCAGCGTCTTGGCGTCGAGCTCGCGCAGCGCCGTCGCCCAGTCGAGCGTCTCGGCGACGCCCGGCGGCTTGAACAGGTCTTCCTCGCGCACCGCCTGCACGAAGGCGACCACCTGCTCCGACAGCTTCGCCGAGATGCCCGACACGCGCGACTTGACGATGGCGATCTCGCGCTCGGCCGACGGATAGTCGACCCAGTGATAGAGGCAGCGCCGCTTCAGCGCGTCGTGGATTTCGCGGGTGCGGTTCGAGGTGACGATGACGATCGGCGGCTTTGTCGCCTTCACCGTGCCGAGCTCGGGGATGGTCACCTGGAAATCCGAGAGGATTTCCAGCAGGAACGCCTCGAACGCCTCGTCGGCGCGGTCGAGCTCGTCGATCAGCAGCACCGGCGCGCCGGCGGCGTCCGGCTCCAGCGCCTGCAGCAGCGGCCGCTTGATCAGATACTGCTCGGCGAACACGTCATGCGACAGCCGCTCGCGGTCGGTCTCGCCGGTCGCCTCCGCCATGCGGATGGCGATCATCTGCGCCGCGCTGTTCCACTCGTAGACGGCGGACGAAACGTCGAGGCCTTCGTAGCACTGCAGGCGGATCAGCTTGCGCCCGAGCGCGGCCGACAGCACCTTTGCGATCTCGGTCTTGCCGACGCCGGCCTCGCCTTCGAGAAACAGCGGCCGCCCCATCTTCAGCGACAGGAACGTCACCGTCGCCAGCGCGCGCTCGGCGAGATAGCCGTGCTTCAGCAGCAGGTCGAGCGTGGCGTCGACCGAATTCGGAATTGCGGGTGCCGCGATCATGGCCGCACCCGCGACGCGGAGCGCCGCCTCAAGCGTTCGCCGCCTCGACGGCGCGGCGCGCGAGCACGCCGATCAGATGCGCGCGGTATTCGGCGCTGCCGTGCAGATCGCTGTTCAGGCCGTCGGCCGACACGGTCAGGCCATCGAGCGACTTCGGCTTGAAGCGCTTCTTCAATGCCTCCTCGAACTGCGTCACGCGGAACACGCCGTCGCCGCCGGCGCCGGTGACCGCGACGCGCACTTCCGACGGACGCTTGGCGACGAACACGCCGACCAGCGCGTAGCGCGAGGCCTGGTTGCGGAACTTGATGTAGGCCGCCTTCTTCGCCAGCGGAAACTGCACGCGGGTGATGATCTCGTCCGGCGCGAGCGCCGTCGTGAACAGGCCCTGGAAGAACTCTTCCGGCTTCAGCTTGCGCTTGTTGGTGACGATGGTGGCGTCGAGCGCCATCACCGCCGCCGGATAGTCGGCGGTCGGATCGTTGTTGGCGAGCGAGCCGCCGATCGTGCCCATGTGGCGCACCGCCGGATCGCCGATCATCGAGGCGAGGTTGGCGAGCGCCGGAATGTTCGCCTTCACGACCGCCGAGTTGGCGACGCTGGCGTGGCGCGCCATCGCGCCGATCACCAGCGAGCGGCCCTTCATCTCGATGGTGTCGAGCCCCTCGATCTTCGACAGGTCGATCAGCTGCGACCGGCCGCGCCAGGCGCTGCTTCATCACCGGCACCAGCGTGTGGCCGCCGGCGATCAGCTTGGCGTCCTCGGTCTTGGCGAGAAGGTTCGCGGCCTGGCGCACCGTGGCGGGGCGGGAGAATTTGAATTCGTACATCGTCGTATCCTTCAAGAAACTCGATCGGACCAGACTTCGCGCTCGGCCTCACGCCGACTTCGCCATCGCCTTCGCGCCGGCGGCGATCGACTTGACGATGTTGTGGTAGCCGGTGCAGCGGCAGAGATTGCCCTCGAGCTCCTCGCGGATGGTGTGGTCGTCGAGATCGTTGCCCTTGCGCTGCACCAGATCGACCGCGGTCATGATCATGCCCGGGCGTGCAGAAGCCGCACTGCAGGCCGTGGTTCTCGCGGAACGCCTCCTGCATCGGATGCAGCGGCGCGCCGTCCGCGGCCAGCCCCTCGATCGTCAGCACGTTGGCGCCGTCGGCCATCACCGTGAGCGTGGTGCAGGATTTGACCGCCTTGCCGTTCACATGCACGACACAGGCGCCGCACTGGGAGGTGTCGCAGCCGACATGGGTACCGGTCAGGCGCAGGTTCTCACGCAGGAACTGGACGAGCAGCGTGCGCGGATCGACATTCGCCGAATGCACCGTGCCGTTCACAGTAATCGAAACTTTGGCCACCAGTATCTTCCTCCCTGCGGCGCGCTTTGAGGTGCGCAGCAATTGATCGTCCGGCAATCCGGCTTTTGGAATGGGGCTTCCCGGCTTGGAAAGGGTCTAAAGCCTATGATAGGGGGCAATTCGGGGCGGGGCAACCGCAGGTCACGGTTGCTTGCCCTGCACGGCTTCCGCGAAATTGGCGAAGAATTCATCCGCCAGTTTCTTGGCCGAACCGTTGATCAGGCGCTGGCCGAGCTGTGCCAGCTTGCCGCCGATCTGCGCCTCCACGTCATAGGTCAGCGCCGTGCCGCCGTCTCTTTCGGCGAGCGCAACCGTCGCGCCGCCCTTGGCGAATCCGGCAACGCCGCCCTCGCCTTCGCCGGAGATCCTGTAGCCGTTCGGCGGATCGAGATCGCTCAACGTGACGCGGCCCTTGAAGCGGGCGGAGACCGGGCCGACCTTCATCTTGGCGGTGGCGCGGAATTCGGTGTCGGAGACCTTCTCCAGCTCCTCGCAGCCCGGGATGCAGGCCTTCAGAACTTCCGGATCGTTCAACTTCGCCCACACGACGTCGCGTGTGGCGGCGAGCTGATACTCGCCATTCATGGTCATGGCCATGTGATTGGTCTCCGTCTTTACGAACTATCAGCTAATGCACCACTGACGGCAAGACAAGAAAAGGCCCCCCATTGCCCAAAGGCCGGAGGGCTGCCAGCAGGCGAATGATCCGCCCGGCCGCATGGTGGCCCGCGTCATCCGCCTCGCCGTGCGGCACGCGCTCGCCGGCGCTCGCCGGCTTGAGCGGATCGCAGTTCGCGGACCGCGTTCTCGATTTGCCGCCGCAATCGGGTGCTTCGCATCGCGCCATCCAGCAGCGCTGCGAGCGCGGCACGGTCTTCATCCAGGCCCTGCACATATGCAGTTCCTATGATGCCATCCGATAGCTCGACGCTGCAGCGCGTTGACGGCACCTCGCCGACAACAAACGGACCTCCCGTACCCGCTGTTCGCGTGTGCATGGAGATCAATCCGACTTCCGGCTTGCAGCGAAATTGCCAGACCGGCTGCGGCTCGAGTTGGCCTGCGATCCGACGCAGCTCGGCAAGACTCGCGCGCGCGAATGTCGAAAGAATGTCCTTGCGCGATACCGTCGTGGACACATGCGCCTCCGCATCATCTGCGCCGGGCATGAATTAAGTCATCGCGATTCGTCGATCAACCGATTTGAACGATGCAACGAGCGGCCTCGTGTGCATGCGCGGCCCGCGCATGTACAACTTTCAAAGTTGCACACGGATTCATTCGCGCGTTGCCCTATCGACGCGCGTTGTCATCAACTCGACATCCAAGCTCCCCAATTTCCGCCCGCTCTTGTTGATGTTGTCGCGAGCGAGCTTGATGTCGGCCATCTCCATTCGTTCCGTTACGAAGCGCTTCGAAACCACGCAGGTGTTGGCCGGCGTGTCTCTCGACGTGCCGGAGGGTGGAATTCGTCAGCCTGCTCGGCCCCTCCGGCTGCGGCAAGTCGACCTTGCTGCGTGTCATCGCCGGACTTGAAGCGGCGACATCCGGCGAGGTGTGGATCGACGATCGGAGCGTCGATCAGATCGCCCCTCAGGACCGCCAGGTCGCGATGGTCTTCCAGTCATATGCGCTCTATCCGCACATGACCGTGCGGGAGAACCTGCGCATTCCCCTCGTCATGCGCGAGCTCTCGTCGCTCGAGCGGCTGCCACTCATCCGGCACCTGATGCCGTCCAGCCGCAGGAAGCTCAAGGAGATCGACGCAGTCGCCGAGCAGGTCGCCACGACACTGGGGCTGGAGCAACTGCTGGATCGAAAGCCGCGGCAGCTGTCAGGCGGCCAGAAGCAGCGCGTCGCGTTGGGTCGGGCGATTACACGACAGCCGAAAGTCTTCCTGATGGACGAGCCGCTGTCGAACCTCGACGCACAGCTCCGCGTCGAAATGCGCTCCGAGCTCGTCCAGCTTCGCAGGCGCCTCGGCGCGACAATTCTCTACGTGACCCATGACCAGACGGAAGCGATGACGATGTCGGACCACGTCGCGGTCATGTTTGGCGGCCGGATCGTCCAGTCCGATACGCCGGATCGGATTTACCGTGAGCCGGCACATCTCTCCGTCGCCCAGTTTGTCGGTTCGCCCAGGATCAATGCGTTGCCGGCGACCGCGTTGGCGAATGATCAGATCGAGTGCCTGGGCGTGGCGCTGCCGTTGCGCGTTTCCTCCGGTGGCGGTTCCGCACTCACGCTTGCTCTGCGACCCGAAGCGCTCTCGGCCAGAAGGAAGAAGTCCTTTGGCTGGTGCGGTCGGGTGACCCATGTCGACAATCTGGGCAGCGACCTGTTCCTTCACGTCGGCATCGAGGCCCTGCCGGCGATCCTGACGGTGCGAGCCGCCCCGGGCGCATGGTGCGCAGGCGACATCGGGGCGAGCGTGTGGATCGAGCCGGACCTGTCGTGCGCTCATGTTTTTGACAGTTCTGGCGATCGCGTGGCGCTGCGCGCGGCGCCGGCGCTCAAGGGGGTGGCCGATGGCTGACCTCGCGCTCAGAACGACGATGCGTGGCGCGCACGTTCGAACGCGCCGGCGCATGAACGAGCGTGTCATCGGGCTTGCGCTGTCATTTCCGGCGTTCGCTCTGATGTTGCTGCTGCTGTTCCTTCCCATGCTCGCCGTGCTCGTGCTGGCGTTTACGGACTGGCAACTCGGCGCACCGTCGGCCCGCTTCGTCGGCTCAAAAAACTTTCGCGAGCTTGCGACCGACCCGGTCGTCAGGACCGCGCTCGCGCACACGATCATCTACGTCGCCGTCGTCGTTCCTGCCGTGATCGGCCTCGCGCTCGTCGTCGCGCTGCTGATCGAGTTCAGGCCGCCGCTTCAAGGCGTTCTATCGAGCGGTGCATTTCCTTCCGGTGATGTCGACACTCGCCGCAATGGCTGTGGCCTGGGAGATGGTGCTGCATCCCTCGATCGGCGCCGTGAATCTGCTCCTGAAGCACGTCGGCATCCAGGGACCGAACTGGCTCGGCGACGAGAGGACAGCCTTGATGTCGCTCGCCGTCATCGGCATCTGGGAACATCTCGGCTTCGCGATGATCCTGCTGCTGGCCGGAATCAAGACGATACCGGGAGATGTCTACGACGCGGCGCGACTTGACGGCATTCACCGCCCGCTCGACCGGCTTTGCTTCGTGACATTGCCCCTGCTCGGCCCGTCGCTGATGTTCGTGACGGTGATCGTCGCGACGCGCGCGTTCCAGCTCTTCGACACGGTGGCCATCCTGACCAAGGGCGGGCCGAGCAAATCGTCCGAAGTGCTTCTCCACACCATCTATGTCGAGAGCTTCCAGTTCTTCCGCACGGGATATGGCGCCGCGCTCACGCTGGTATTCCTGGCTGTCGTGGTGTCGCTGACGCTCGCCAAGGCGCGCTTCCTCGATGCGAGGGTGCACTATTCATGAGTGCACAGCACGTGAAACCACCGCTCGCGGCGTCGCTCGTGCGGCACGTCGTCCTGGCCACGACAAGCCTGTTCATCCTGCTTCCCTACATCTGGATGGTCAGCATCGCGATCAAGCCGCCGACGGAAGTGTTCGAGCCGTCGCTGAAGCTGTGGCCGACGACCTTCTACGCCGTTGAGAATTTCACGACCGCGCTCGTCAAGGCGCCGATCCCCCGCTACATGCTGAATGGCGTCGTCGTCTGCACGGCGATTTTCCTGCTCCAACTGCTTGTCGCAATTCCGTGCGCCTATGCGCTGGCGAAGCTGCGCTTCCGCGGCCGCGACACGCTGTTTGCGCTGGTGCTGATCGGCATTCTGATTCCGCATCAGGTTCTTTCGATCCCGCTGTTCGTCATGTTCCATTTCGCCGGCATCCTCGACACCTATGCCGGCCTGATCGTGCCGTCGGTCATTTCGGTGTTCGGCATATTTCTGATGCGGCAGTTCTTCCGCACGATCCCCGACGACCTCATTCACGCAGCCCGCCTCGATGGTTTCAGCGAGGGCGCCATCATCTGGCGCATCATGATCCCCAATGCGATGCCCGCCATCGCGGCCTTCGGCATCTTCTCCATCACCGCGCACTGGAACGATCTGTTCTGGCCGCTCATCGTCGTGCAGACGGGTGATATCGCGACCCCCGCTCTCGGCACCTTGCTGTTTCGCGATCAGGAGGCCGGCACTGCCTATGGGCCGCTGATGGCCGGCGCGATCGTGATCGCGCTGCCGCTCCTGATCCTCTTCTTCCTGGCACAACGGCGCTTCGTCGATGGCGTCGCCTTCACCGGACTTCGCTAACCTGGAGACTTGAAAAATGAAATCACTCGCTTTGCTGGTCGGCGCATGCCTGTTGTCGGGACTTCAGGGGGCCAACGCTCAATCCGTGACGCTCGACGTCCACTACGCCAATCCGGCCAACGGCGTGAAGGAGCTGCATGAAGAGCTGGCGCAAAGGTTTTCCAAGCTCAATCCCGATGTGCGAATCCGGTTTCGCACACCCCCGAATGGATACGCGCCGCTGACCGAGCAGGTTCTCCGGGCCGCCGTCGTCAACAACGCGCCCGATGTGGTTTTCGAGGGTCTCAACTTCCTGCGGACGCTCTCCGAACGCAATCTGACCGTCCCGCTCGACGCCTTCGCGCAGAAGGATGGGGGTTTCGACAAGCTCGGCTATCGCAGCTGGAGCCTCGAGCTCGGCCGGCTCGGCGGTGGCGTCCACGGCCTGCCGTTCGCGATCTCGGTCCCCGTTCTCTACATCAACGGCGACCTCGTGAAATCGACCGGCCGCGACCCGGCGGATCTGCCGTCCACATGGCCGGCGCTTGTCGATATCGGCAAGGCGATCGAAGCGAAGAATGCCGGCAAGACCGGGTTCTTCTATCGGACGGACGTTGACGGGAACTGGATGCTCCAGGCGCTGGTGTTCAGCAATGGCGGAACGATCCTCAACGCCGATGAAACCAAGGTCGCCTTTACCACCGGTCCCGGCCGCTTTGCGCTCGACACGCTCGAGTCGTTTGCGCGTGCCGGGATGGCGACGTTGACCGGCAGCCAGGCGCGGTCGGCGTTTGGCGCGGGCAACATCGGGATCTTTGCAGATTTCATCGTCGAATATCGAATCGATCGGCCGCGCGGTGGGCGAACGCTTCGACTATCGGATCGCCCCGTTTCCGATGCCAGGCGCGAACGGCAAGCTGCCGGCCGGCGGCAACCTTGCCGTCATGCTGACGAAGGATCCGAAGAAACAGGCGATTGCCTGGGAGTACATCAAGTTCGTCACCGGCCCGATCGGCCAGACGCTGATGGCGACACAGACGGGCTATCTGCCCGGAAACGAAATTCCCATGAACGACCCGAACATGCTCGGCAAATTCCTCGCTGAAAGCCCGAAGCGCGCCATCACGGCAAAGCAGCTTCCTTATCTCACCGGCTGGTACGCCTATCCCGGAGCCAATGCGCTCAAGGTCACGGACGTGATCCAGGATCATGTCGACAGCATCGTTGCCGGGCGGCAAGGCGCGGAAGCCGCGGCGAAGAAGATAGCCAGCGATGCGGAGGCAATCCTGGCGGCCCAGCAGTCGACGCGGTAGCGACCGCATGATGCTGAAAGACAATGCATCGGAACCGGTCTGGCAGACTTTTGCCGGACTGGCCGATAGCTACGATCTCTACCGACCGAGCTATCCCGACGCCGCGGTCCAGGCCATTGCGGACCGAACGAGCGGCTTCATCCCGGCATCCTTCGCGCTGGATGTGGGATGCGGCACGGGCATTTTTACGCGCAGCCTTGCGAAGCGCGTGCCCTTTCAGGTCATCGGCGTCGAACCAAACGACGACATGAGGTCGCGAGCCGCCGCGAGCAGCAGCGGCTTTCCAAGGATGCGTTTTGAGCACGGTTCCGCGGAAAGCCTGCCGCAGCCGTCCGGCGACGTCGTGTTGATCACGGCGGCGACCGCCGCACACTGGTTTGAGCGTCCAAAGTTCTATGCGGAAGTCGCCAGGGCGCTTCATCGGAAAGGCATGCTGGCGTTGATCCAGACCAAGCGACGCTTCTGGGACAGCGACTTCCTTGCAGCCTATGAAGGCTTTCACGAGCACCACGTGGCCGCCTACAAGCGCGGGACGTTCCCCGATCATCGAGACGGCTACTCAGATGCGAATTTCGCCGACGAGTTGCGGCGCCAGCAGGATTTTGATTCCTGCGAGCGGTTGACGTGGGAGTGGGAGGAAATCCTGACCCGAGCCGGCTTCGTGTCTTTCAGCCTGTCGTCGAGCATCACACAGAAGGCGATCGCACGCAGCGGCCGGACCGCAGTGCTTCGCGACCTCGAAACGTTGCTGGACCGCTATGCCGGTGCGGATGGCGTCGTGCGCATACCTTATGTGACCGAGTTGACGGTCGCGAACCGCACCGGGTTGGGACGGGCCTGATGGCTTACCGTATCGCTCACATTTCCGATCCCCATCTCAGCCTCAGGCGGCCGTTCTTCCAGCACAACTGGGAGATCATGATCGAGCTTCTGAACCGCGATCCGTCCGGATCTCGTTGTTTGCACCGGCGATATCAGCATCGACGGTGCCGACCACGAATCCGAGCTCGTCTACGCCTCGGCGCAGTTGAAGCGGCTCACCAGCGACGTCCTGATCGTTCCCGGCAATCACGACTGCGGTAACAGCTGTCCGGACACCCGTGGCGGCGAAACGCTGATCACGGCAGAGCGCCTCGCGCGTTTTCGCAGGCATGTCGGGCCGGATTTCTGGGTGCGCGACCTCGGAGCATGGCGCTTCGTCGGATTTAACGCGATGCTTCCGGGAAGCGGCTTGCCCGACGACGATGCGCAGTGGGAGAAGCTGAAAGACAGCCTCGCTGCGGCAGACCGCCGAAAGATCGTCGTGTTCATGCACAAGCCGCTGTTTCTGGACGCCGCCGGAGAGCGAAAGCCGACCCAGTCCTCGATGTATCCCGAACACCGCAGGCGCCTTGGCCGTCTTCTTCAGGATCACGGCGTCTTCATGCTCGCGACCGGTCACATCCACGACTATCGCCGCCAGACAATGGGCAAGCTCAAGCTGTTATGGGCGCCATCGACGGCGTTCGTGATCGATGCATACGGCCTCGTGCGCCCGCGCTACGGCGTACGCCGCGTCGGCTACGTCGAATACCGCCTGGACGGGCGGCGCCTGTCGACCGAGTTTGTCGAGCCGCACGCATTGATCAACTATGATCTGGGCAACTGGATGCGAAATCCGGAAGGGTTTCACGCACGATACAGCGCGGAGCCGCTGCGCGGAATGCGTCAATCAGACTAGCTAGTGCCCGGGCTCGAAAACGAACTGCACCCGCTCCGCGGCGACAGTGCCGCGCGCGTACTGGATGGGGACGCTGTCGGCGTCCACATTCATGCTCTCCGTCGTCAGAACTGCACTGCCGCGCCGCAGCTTGAGCAGTTCGATTTCGTGCCGGTTCGGCGCGCGGGAGGAAATGCGAAACATCTTTCGCGTGTAGTCGGAAACGCCAAAGCTCTGCAGGGTGCGCGTCACGGACAGCAGCTGCGAAAAGCGGTCGCCGAATCCGGGAAATCGTGTTTTTGGAAAGTAATACCGCGTCAGGCTGATAGGCCGTTTGTTGGCCTCGTTCACGATCAGCAGGCAGTGAACGATCGCGCCGCGCGCCAGGCCCATCTGGTATTGGAGGTCGCGGTCGGCGAGCTGCTCCGTCGCCTCGATCAGCCGCGTGCTCGGTTCGACGCCAGCCCGTTTCAGGTTGTCGCTGAAGCGGGTTCGCGTCGTCACCCGGAAAGGAACGACCCGCTCGCGCACGAACGCGCCCTTGCCGCGATAGGTGTCGACAAGGCCCGCTTCCGTCAGGTGTCCAAGAACCTTGCGAATTGAATTGCGGTGCACATTGAACTGGACGGCCAGTTCCTGCTCCGTGGGGAGCTTTTGGCCCGGCGCAAACCGGCCCGAGGCGATTTCCGATCGCAATTCACGTTCAATCGTTCGCCAAACAGGTATCATAGTGTGCACCGAATATACGCGCCTCGGAAGCTTATGTCAGTTGTGTGACAGGCCGATAATGCGATCATACCGCCGATGCCCCTCGCCGATGTGGCCACCAGCCGCTGAACGACCAATATTGCCGGGACGGAGACTGCCATGCCGATGATCGACGCCGACGGCTGTCCGATCCATGTTGCCATCGACGGACGCGAGAGCGGGCCGACCGTCGTCCTCTCCAATTCACTGGGATCCACGATCCAGATGTGGGGGCCGCAGCTGTCCGCGCTCGCCAGCCAGTTTCGCGTGGTCCGCTACGACCGGCGCGGCCACGGCAAGTCCGGGCACCGACGGGCCCCTACTCGTTCGAGCGGTTCGGCCGCGACGTGATCGCGATCCTCGACGCGCTCAACATCCGCACCGCGCACTGGTGCGGCCTGTCGATGGGCGGCATGGTCGGACAGTGGCTCGGGGCGAACGCGGCCGATCGGTTCGACAAGATCGTGCTCGCCAACACGACGAGCCACTTCGCTGATCCGTCGCGTTTTCAGGACCGCATCAAGGCGGTGACGCAGAACGGCACCGCGAGCATCGCCGATGCGGTGATGGCGTCGTGGTTCACGGAAGACTATCGCGAGCGCGAAGCGGCCATCGTGCAAGAGGTGCGGCGCATGTTCGTTGCGACGCCGGTCGAAGGCTACGTCGGCTGCTGCGAGGCCTTGAGCCGCCTGGACCAGCGCGACCTGCTGCCGAAGATCTCGCGGCCGGTCTTGATCATCGCCGGCCGCCATGACCAGGGCACGACCGTCGAGCAGGCCGAGTTCATGCGCAAGGCAATCCCGAAGGCCAACCTGACCTTGCTCGACGCGGCGCACCTGTCGAACGTCGAACAGCCTTACGCGTTCAATGATGCGTTGATTGGATTCTTGACGCAGCGGTAGGCGGATTTCACGCGGTGACGGTGGCGCCTGCGTGCACATCCCCGCTGCGCTTCACGCCATAGCTCTGCGAATCGATCGCGAGCAGCGCGAAGCCGCCGAGCAGCATCAGCGATTCCGTGGCGTGCAGGCGCACTGCTGCGGCTTCGCCGACGGACGATGCGGCCAGCATGCTGGCGACGCTGACGATGCCGCCGAACAGAAGCGCCAGCGCCAGCGCCTCGTCGCCGCGCAGCGCTGCCGGCCGCCGCCGGGACGCAATGTCAGCGCGGCGAACAGGAGGAAGTAGGCGACGACCACGAACTTCGCGAGCACCAGCAGCCAGGCGAAGCGCACGGTGCCGAGCATCGAGAGCTGGAAGGTGTCGTTGACGAACAGCGCCGGGCCGACGTTTGCCCGCTCATAGATGCCGCGGATCGGAAACATCACGATCTTGAACGCCGCGATGGTCCAGGCCGGCACGAAATAGAGCGCCAGCAGAAGACCGTTGACCGTGGTGATGCGCCAGCCTTGCGCCGTTGCCTGAGCCATTCTCGCCGCCCTGTTGTTCGGGCTCCGAGGTAACGCCGCTCCAATTGGACTGGCAATTTAAACCCTTTGTTTACCTTAATCGGCCGGCCGCGCTGTGGACAACGGCGAGCCTCGGCGACATGCGCAAAACAAAGGCCCCGCTTTCGCGAGGCCTCTGCTGTCCTCAGCCTTCAGCGCTCCCTGATTCAAGACCACTGCCCCGACCGGGTTTGAACGCTTAACGCTACGCTACTGATCCTAGCGCTGCTCCTCGCGATCCTGCTGGCCCTGCTGGCCAGGCTTGTTCTGATCCTGCTGCTGCTGGCCGGGCTTCTGGCCGCCACCCTGCTGCTGCTGACCGGGTTTGCGGTCCTGCTGGTTCGGATTCTGGTTTTGCTGGTTCGCCATGCAGCCAACTCCTTCTGTTGCAAGTCGGAGGCCAACGCGCCGTCAGCCGCAATGGTTGCCGGGAACCTCCGGTTCCTTTGCCTCATTAGCGGGCGGGCGCCGGAACTTCATTCGGTGTGCAGTGCGGTGTTGCCGTGGACAGCGGCAATTAGGCCATCCGTCGCGGTTGCCGCTGAAAGTTCCCACTGTTAACACTTTTCGGGACCGGGACGGCGCCCGTTGGGCCGGCCCAACCTCTTCTCGCGGCGGCGCATGGAATATTTCGCTCAGCAACTCATCAACGGCATCGCGCTCGGCTCCATCTATGGCCTGATCGCCATCGGCTACACGATGGTCTACGGCATCGTCGGCATGATCAATTTCGCCCATGGCGACATCTTCATGATCGGCGGCTTCATCTCGCTGATCGCCTTCCTGATCCTGGTCTCGATCGGCCTGACCGCGGTGCCGCTCATCCTGCTGCTGGTGCTGCTGGTGGCGATGGCGACGACGGCGCTGTACGGCTGGACGGTCGAGCGGATCGCCTACCGCCCGCTGCGCCATTCGTTCCGCCTGGCGCCGATGCTGTCGGCGATCGGCATGTCGTTCGTGCTCGGCAACTTCGCGCAGGTCTCGCAGGGCGCGCAGGTCAAGCCGGTGCCGCCGATCGTCACCGGCGGCGTACATGCTGTTCGAGCGCAACAATTTCGCCGTTCAGCTGTCCAACGTGCAGATCATCGTCGTGGTGACGACCATCGTGCTGCTGGCGATCTTCTCCTACATCGTCACGCGCACGCGGCTCGGCCGCGACATGCGCGCCTGCGAGCAGGACCAGACCATGGCGGCGCTGCTCGGCGTCGACACCGACCGCACGATCTCGATGACGTTCGTGATCGGCGCCGCGCTCGCCGCCGTCGCGGGCGCTGATGTACCTGCTCTATTACGGCGTGGTCGATTTCTACATGGGCTTCATCGCCGGCATCAAGGCCTTCACCGCCGCCGTGCTCGGCGGCATCGGCTCGCTGCCGGGCGCGATGCTCGGCGGCCTTGCGATCGGCCTGATCGAGACGTTCTGGTCGGCCTACTTCTCGATCGAATACAAGGACGTCGCCGCGTTCTCGATCCTGATCGTCGTGCTGATCTTCATGCCGACCGGCATTCTCGGCCGTCCCGAGATCGAGAAAGTCTGATGGCGACCGACGCCGTGCCGCACAGCTCCCGTGCAAACCGCATCGGCGTTCTCGGTCGGCTTCGTCCTCAAGAAGGCCGCCCTCAGCGCGCTGGTCGCGCTCGGCCTGTTCGCGCTGATGATCGGTGTGCGCACCGAGGCCGGGCGCCACCAGCGCGCAACTCGTCTTCTGGACCCGCTTCGAGCGAGCTCGCCGCGGATCGTTGCCGCGGTGTTCGTCGGCAGCATCGTGGTCGAACTGCTGCGGCACAACTTCCGCCATCTCGAGCCTGCGAGCCTCGTACCGCGGGCCATGGAACGGCCGCTGGCGATCGTCCAGCGCCTGGCCGCGCCCGCCCTGCTCGGCTTCACGCTGCTCATTCCGGTCATCTTCTACGATCAGCGCTACGTGCTCGACCTCAGCATCCTGGTGCTGACCTACGTGATGCTCGGCTGGGGACTGAACGTCGTCGTCGGCCTCGCCGGGCTGCTCGACCTCGGGCTATGTGGCGTTCTACGCGGTCGGCGCCTACTCCTACGCGCTGCTGGCGACGACCTTCGAGCTCTGTCGTTCTGGATCTGCCTGCCGCTCGCCGGCATCCTCGCCGCGTTCTGGGGCGTGCTGCTCGGCTTTCCGGTGCTGCGGCTGCGCGGCGACTATCTCGCCATCGTCACGCTCGCCTTCGGCGAGATCATCCGCCTCGTGCTGATCAACTGGCAGACGGTCACCGGCGGACCGAACGGCATCACCGGCATTCCGCGCCCGTCCTTCTTCGGCATTCCGTTCAATGCGACGGAGGAAGGGTTCGCCGCCCGCTTCGGCATCGAGTTCTCGGCCGACCCACCGCATCATCTTCCTGTTCTACCTGATCCTCGCGCTGGCGCTGCTGACCAACTGGGTGACGATCCGCCTGCGCCGGCTGCCGATCGGCCGCGCCTGGGAGGCGCTGCGCGAGGACGAGATCGCCTGCCGCTCGCTCGGCATCAACACCACCACGACCAAGCTGACCGCATTCGCGGTCGGCGCCATGTTCGGCGGCTTTGCCGGCGCGTTCTTCGCCACGCGGCAGGGCTTCATCAGCCCGGAGTCGTTCTCGTTCCTGGAGTCGGCCTTCATCCTCGCCATCGTCGTGCTCGGCGGCATGGGCTCGCAGCTCGGCGTCGCGCTCGCCGCGGTGGCGATGATCGGCGGCTTCGAGCTGTTCCGCGGGCTGGAGCAGTACCGCATGCTGGTGTTCGGCATCGCGATGGTGCTGCTGATGATCTGGCGGCCGCGCGGCCTGGTCGGCCACCGCGCACCCGACCGTGTTCCTGCAGCACAAGACCGCGATCTCCTCCTCGCTCGTCAAGGAAGGGCACGGATGAACGCTGCGTCCGACACCATCCTCGAACGTCACGCACCTGTCGATGCGCTTCGGCGGCATCGTCGCGGTCGGCGACCTCAGCTTCACCGCCGCAGCGCGGCAAGATCACCGCGCTGATCGGTCCGAACGGCGCCGGCAAGACCACCGTCTTCAACTGCATCACCGGCTTCTACAAGCCGACCGCCGGCATGATGCAGCTGACCCATGCCGACGGCAAAACCTTCCTGCTCGAGCGGCTGTTCGACTACCGCATCTCCAAGCTCGCCAAGGTCGCGCGCACCTTCCAGAACATCCGCCTGTTCGCCGGCATGACGCTGCTGGAGAACCTGCTGGTCGCCCAGCACAACGCGCTGATGCGCGCCTCCGGCCTGACCTTCCTCGGGCTGATCGGCGCGCCGACCTACGCCGCGGCCGAACGCCGCGCGATCGATCTCGCGCGCTACTGGCTCGAGCGCATCGGCCTGCTGGACCGCGCCGACGACGCCGCCGGCAACCTCGCCTATGGCGACCAGCGGCGGCTGGAGATCGCGCGCGCGATGTGCGCGGAGCCGGCACTGCTGTGCCTCGACGAGCCGGCCGCCGGGCTGAACGCGCGCGAGAGCGCCGCGCTGAACGAACTGCTGCTCGCCATTCGCGCCGATCACGGCACCTCGATCCTGCTGATCGAGCACGACATGTCGGTGGTGATGGAGATTTCCGATCACGTGGTCGTGCTCGACCACGGCGTGAAGATCGCCGACGGCACGCCCGAGCAGCGTGCGCAACGATCCGAAGGTGATCGCCGCCTATCTCGGCGTCGCCGACGAGGAGGTCGCCGTCGCCGTGATGGAGGGCCAACGATGAGCGCCCTGCTGCAGATCACCGGCCTGCGCGCGGCCTACGGCAAGATCGTCGCGCTGAAGGGCGTCGACCTCGACGGTCGATCGCGGCGAGATCGTCGCCCTGATCGGCTCGAACGGCGCCGGCAAGTCGACGCTGATGATGTCGATGTTCGGCCAGCCGCGCGCGCAGGCCGGCCACATCGTCTATGACGGCCAGGACATCACCCACGTGCCGACCCACGAGATCGCGCGCCTGCGGATCGCGCAGGCGCCCGAAGGCCGGCGCATCTTCCCGCGCATGAGCGTGATGGAGAACCTGCAGATGGGCGCGGACGCAGCCGGCGACGGACGGCGCCGGACGAGCAGGCCGACCTCAATCGCGTGCTGTCGCTGTTTCCCATTCTCAAGGAGCGGCTGACCCAGCGCGGCGGCACGCTGTCGGGCGGCGAGCAGCAGATGCTGGCGATCGCCCGCGCGCTGATGAGCCGGCCGCGCCTGTTGATGCTCGACGAGCCGTCGCTCGGCCTCGCGCCGCTGATCACGCGACAGATTTTTGACGCCATCCGCCAGCTCAACCGCAACGACGGGCTGACGGTGCTGATCGTCGAGCAGAACGCCAACCATGCGCTGCGGCTCGCGCACCGCGGCTACGTGATGGTCAACGGCACGATCACGCTGAGCGGAACGGGCAGCGAACTGCTGCAGCGGCCGGAAATCCGCGCCGCCTATCTCGAGGGGGGACGCCACTGATGCCTCAACTCTACGCAGAAGGATCGTTCTTGCACGTGCTGTTCCTGACCTTCGTGCTGGGCTTCGGCTGCGCCTGGGCGGCCGGGCGCGCCATCGCGCAGTCATGGCGGCCGGCATGGATCGCCGCGGGCGCCATGGTGCTGATAGGTTTCGCGTTGCGGTTCCTGCACTTTGCGCTGTTTCAGGAACCGCTGCTGGAGCCGGTGACCTGGATCCTTGAGACCAGCTGCCTGATCGCGGTCGGGCTGCTGTCGTGGCGCTACGCGCGCGCCGGTCAGATGGTCCGGCAGTATTATTGGCTCTACGAGCCGGCCGGACCTTTGAGCTGGCGGCTGCGCCAAGATGTACCGGCAAAAGGCGGCAAAGCCTAAAGATTGTCGGTGACTTGGGCCGAAAACCATCCGAGAATGCCGCCCATCTCGCGCCGGAATTCGCTCCGGCGCCTGTTGCAAGGAGAGGCGAATGAAACATCTCAAATTGGCTGGTCTCGTGGTTGGCGCATCGATTGCCGCTGACGACGGCCAGCTGGGCACAGGACATCACCATCGCGGTCGCCGGACCGATGACGGGCGGCGAAGCCGCGTTCGGACGCCAGATGAAGAACGGCGCCGAGCAGTTCGTCGCCGACTTCAATGCCGGCCCCGGCCTGATGGGCAAGAAGCTGAAGCTGGAAGTCGGCGACGACGCCTGCGATCCGAAGCAGGCCCGCTCGGTCGCCGAGAAGCTCGCCGGCATGAAGGTGCCGTTCGTCGCCGGTCACTTCTGCTCGTCGTCGTCGATCCCGGCCTCGGAAGTCTATTCGGAGAGCGGCGTTCTGCAGATCACGCCGGCCTCGACCAATCCGCTGCTTCACCGAGCGCAAGCTCGCCAACGTGTCTGCGCGTCTGCGGCCGTGACGACCAGCAGGGCCTGGTTGCCGCCGACTACATCGCCAAGAACTTCAAGGGCAAGAACATCGCCATCCTGAACGACAAGTCGACCTACGGCAAAGGTCTCGCCGACGAGACCAAGAAGGCGCTGAACAAGGCCGGCGTCAAGGAAAAGATGTTCGAGGCCTACAACAAGGGCGACAAGGACTTCACCGCGATCGTCTCGCGCCTGAAGCGCGACAACATCGATCTCGTCTATCTCGGCGGCTATCACCAGGAAGGCGGCCTGTTGATGCGGCAGATGCGCGACCAGGGCCTGAAGACCGTGCTGATGGCCGGCGACGCGCTGAACGACAAGGAGTTCGCCTCGATCACCGGCCCGGCCGCCGAAGGCGTGCTGTTCACCTTCGGACCCGATCCGCGCAACAAGGCGACCGCCAAGGCCGTGGTCGACAAGTTCAAGGCGAAGAACATCGATCCGGAAGGCTACACGCTCTACACCTACGCCGCGATGCAGGTGTGGACGCAGGCCGCCGCGAAGGCCAACACGCACCGACGTGAAGAAGGTCTCCGACACCATCAAGGCCGGAACCTGGGACACCGTGCTCGGCAAGCTCTCGTTCGACGCCAAGGGCGACATCAAGGTGATCGACTACGTCGTCTACAAGTTCGACGCCAAGGGCAACTACGCCGAGATCCCCGGCAAGGGCTCCTGAGCGCAGCGCTTGTTGAGATTGCGAACACGAAAGGCCGCCCTTCGGGGCGGCCTTTTCTCTTGTCCTGACATCGCATTTGCGAGCCACGCTTTGCTACGATGCCGCATTGCGCGACTTCCATCACCATTTCAATCGCACTTCATTGCGAAGGACGTGAAGCCATGGCGCTCCAGTTCAGATACACTGGATTTTTCGTCGACGACGTGCCCGCGACCGTCGCCTTCTACGACAAGGCGTTCGGATTCACGCCTCCGCTACATGCATCCGAGTTCCGGCTATGCCGAACTCGAAACCGGCGACACCCTGCTCTGCTTCGTCAGCGACGCGTTCGTCGCGAGCGCGGGCTTGCTTGGCGGCATGGCCTACACGCCGAACAAGGCCGACGCTGATCCAGCGGCGGCGCAGGTTGCATTCGTCAGCGACGATATGGAGGCCGACTGGGCGCGAGCCGTCGCGGCCGGCGCGTCGATCGTCAAGCCGCCGGAAGCGAAGCCGTGGGGCCAGACGGCCGGCTATCTGCGCGACTGCAACGGCGTGATCGTCGAACTGAACACGCGCAGCCCGCGCGACGCCGCCTGAGCTTCGCGTCTCAGCCGAACTTCGCCAGCGCCGGAAACGTCTCCAGCATCCAGATGCTGACATGGGTGATGGTGCCGGTCAGAAACGCGATGCCGGTGACGATCATCAAGACGCCCATGGCGCGCTCGACATTGACGAGCTGGTGCTTGAAGCGCGCAAACAGCGTCGAGAAGTGCTTCACCGCAACGGCGGCCAGCAGGAACGGAATGCCGAGCCCGGCCGAATAGACCGCCAGCAGCCCCGCGCCCTTCGTGACGGTCGCCTCGGAGGCGGCCACCGCCAGGATCGCCGCCAGGATCGGGCCGATGCACGGCGTCCAGCCGAACGCGAAGGCGAGCCCCATCACGTAGGCGCCCCACAGCCCGACCGGCTTCGCCATGCCGAGCCGCCCTTCCCGCATCAGCAAGCCGATGCGCGTCAGCCCGAGGAAATGCAGGCCCATGACGATGATGACGATGCCGGCGACGATCGACAGCTCCGCCGACCAGGCGCGCACCAGCGCGCCGACCACGCTGGCGCTGGCGCCGAGCGCCACGAACACGGTGGAGAAGCCGAGCACGAACATCGCAGCCGCGATCATCACCGCGCGCCGCGACGTGGTGCGCGGCTCGCCGCGCGGCGACGTGCTCGGCGGTCGCGCCGGTCAGGTAGACGAGATAGGGCGGCACCAGCGGCAGCACGCAGGGCGACAGGAAGCTGATGACGCCCGCGACCAGCGCCGCGAGGATGGAAACGTCGGAAGCCATGGCGCTAGATGCGACGTAACGGCCTGCTGCGCAAGGGCGGGCGCGCTTTGTTCCGCGCGTTGTGAAGACGCCGTGATACCGCATGGTTGACCCGCGACCGGCCTTGCGCTCATCTGCCCGCAGACAGGCAAAGCATGAACAACCTCCTGACCGATATCGAAGGCGTCCGCGTCGGCCACGTCGACGATCGCGACCTCGCATCGGGCGTCACCGCGATCATCTTCGACGAGCCGGCGGTCGCCTCGATGGATGCCCGCGGCGGCGGTCCCGGCACGCGCGACACGACGCTGCTGGAGCCCGGCTACACGGTCGAGGCGATCCACGGCATCACCCTGTCCGGCGGCTCGGCCTTCGGCCTCGATGCCGGCGGCGGTGCGATGTCCTGGCTTGCCGAGCAGGGCCGCGGCTTTCCGATGGGCAACGTGCGCGTGCCGATCGCGCCCGGCGCGGTCATCTTCGACCTGCTGAACGGCGGCAACAAGAACTGGGGAAGATTCTCGCCCTATCGCGACTTCGGCTACGCGGCCGCGGCAGCGGCCAGCGACGGCGCGTTCGCGCTCGGCAGCGTCGGCGCGGGGCTCGGCGCGACGACGGCGAACCTCAAGGGCGGCGTCGGATCCGCATCGGCCGTGACCAGCAGCGGCGTCAAGGTCGCCGCGCTCGCGGTCGCCAATGCCGCCGGCAGCGTGGTCATCGGCGACGGCCCGTGGTTCTGGGCCGCGCCGTTCGAACTGAACGGCGAGTTCGGCGGGCGCGGACAGCCGCCAGCGTTCACCGCCGACATGCACGCGCCGCGCCTGAAGGGCGGCCGGCGCGCCACCCCGCTGCAGAACACCACGCTCGCCGTGGTCGTCACCGACGCGCAGCTGACCAAGCCAGGCGCGCGGCGGCTCGCGGTCGTCGCGCAAGGCGGGCTTGCGCGCGCCATCAATCCCGTGCACGCGCCGCTCGACGGCGACGTGGTCTTCGCTGCAGCAACCGGAAAGAAGCCGCTCGACGGGCACGTCGAGATGACCGAGCTCGGCATGCTCGCCGCGAACGTCGTCGCCCGCGCGATCGCGCGCGGTGTCTATGAGGCGACGGCCCTGCCCTTCCCCGGCAGCGTGCCGTCGTGGAAGGACCAGTTCGGACGCTGACCCTCGCCCGAAGGCTTGAACCGGCGTCGAGTCGATGCGACCCACGAACGACTGGTTCTCCGGCGGGCGCACAACATGACAACTCACAATCCGCTTTCCGCCCAATGGCGCACGCTCACCGAGGCTGAACTCGCTACGCTACCCGAACGCCAAACTCGGCGGCGCGCTGGCGGTGATCTTCTGGTGCGCTGTCGCCCTCGTGATGGCGCCTGTTCCTCGTGCATCGCCTGGCTGATCGTCTTCGGCGACTTCTTCACCGTCACGATGATGTCGCAATCGATCTTCTCGGGCATCGAGCATGGCGTCGACCATCTCTCGCATTTCGCTGATCCCGCAGCGCAATGCTGTCTCGTCTGGGCCTTCGTCTTCGCGGTGATGACGAGCGGGCCGCAGGCCGTCGACGCCGAACGTCGCCGCGGTGATGATCGCGATCTGGGCGCTGCTCTCGATCGGCGCGCAGATCGCCACGCGCTACGTGATCGCGCAGAACAGTTTCATTCTCGGCAGCCAGGCGACGCTGCTGCCTTACATCCTGCTCGAGATTGTTCTGGTCGCAGCCTTCTGGCGGCTACATGAGCGAAGGCCGCCGCCCGAACATCTATTTCCGCAAACGCGTCCGCGCGTGACGCTGCGCGCGAGCGGTTGGAGCATCTTTTCTGACCAGATCGAAAACCACCTCCAGAAAGCGCTCACCGCTTTTGGATAAGTTGGGTTCGCGCCAGGCGGCAGCCATTGGTAACGACGGCGGCTGCGGAACGACCGGACGGACCACGACGCCGGGCCGCGCCACCATGGCGATGCCTTCGGTGACGAACCCCATCCCGGCGCCGGCCGCGACCAATCCAGCGAGCGTTGTCATCGGCGTCACCTCCTGGATGATCCGCGGGCTGATGCCCTGGGCGCGGAACAGCGCGATGACCCGGTCATAGATGCTCGGGCCCGATGGAGCGCGGCGCGATCAGGAATGGCTCGCCGGCAAGCTCGGCGACGGAAATTCGCGATTTCCTGGCGAGGCGGTGCGCCGCGGGGAGCGCCAGCACGAACTTCTGATCCGGCAGCGGACGCGCGACAAGGCCTGGCGTTGTGAGTGGCGGATGGAGCACGCCGAGATCGACATCGCCAGCCGCGAGCGCAGCCTCGAGGGACGGCGAGTTCATCTCGGCGAGTTCGACGGAAACGTCGGGAAACCGGGCGCGGAAGGTCCGGACAGCTTCCGGCAGCACGCCGTAGTAGAAGGCGATGACCGTGAAGCCCAGCCTCAGCCGCCCGACCTCGCCGCGGACGGCGCGCAGCGCCTGCGTCTTCGCGATGCTCGCATGCGCGACCGCCGCGCGAGCCGGGCCCAGAAAGGCGGCTCCGGCCGGTGTCAGCGCGACACTCCGACGATCCCGTTCGAACAAATCGACGCCGACTTCCTCCTCGAGCACCCGGATGCGCTGGCTGAGAGCGGGCTGGGTCAGGTTCAGCCGCTCGGCCGCTCGCCGGAAGTGAAGGTCCTCGGCGACCGCGACGAAGCAAGCGAGGGAACGGATGTCCAATGGCAGTCCTGATGGCACGTCCTGATGCATTTCTCTTATCACAGAGCACCATATTCCGATTGGAAGGCAATCACCATCGCCGATATCTGAGGATCCGAATGGGCGGCTGCAGATCACGGAGAAGCATCATGGTTTTTCTCGAAGACAGGCTGGCGTTGGCGGCACTCGTATCGGCTCCACTCGCCTGGCCGGCCGCCGCGGCGGACGTTCCGGACTTCACCGCCCGCATCAGCGCGGGAACCATCGCGGCGATTTCCGACGGCGACTTCGTCGCCCAAACCTACGCCACCGGCCGTCTCGCACCGCGCGCCGCCGGCCATCGCGATGTCCTGACGATCCTCTCGATCGTCGATGGCAAGGTGACCACCAGCGAAATTCCGGTCTCGAACTCCGTCACCGCTGCGCCCGAGATCCTCGAACTCACCCGCGACGGCCGAACCGCGTTCGTCGCCGAGCGGCTCGGCGAACGGGCCGAAGGCGGTGAGACGGTGCGCGACCTGCCGCCCGGCCGGCGTCTCTTCGCCGTGGACCTTTCGACCAGGTCCGCCCCCAGACTTGCCGCCACCGCGGAGATTGCAGAATTTCCCGAAGGCCTGTCGGTCAATCCCGCTGGCGATCGCGTCGCGGTCGTCGCCAATACGGCGGACGCGAGCTTCGTCCAGATCGTGCCCTACGCAAACGGACGCTTCGGCGCGGTCTCACGATTCAAGCTTGCCGAACTTGGCATCACCGGCTCGGACCCCGGACCACGCGGCGGTGTGACCGCGACCAATGTCGACTGGCATCCGTCCGGCCGTTTCATCGCAGTCAACATCAACACCCGGAACAGTGTCGCCTTTTTCGAGGTCACCGAAGTCGATGGTCGGCCGTCGCTCCGCCCGTGGGGCAATGTCGTCGAAGTCGGCAAAGATCCCTTCGTCGGGCGTTTCACCCCGGACGGACGCTTCTATCTCACGTCAGACTGGGGTCGCGACTTCTCCGCGACGACCGTCGAGGGCCGGCTTCCTCCGACGCCGTCCGGGATCAGCGTGGTGCGCGTCGCAGACCCGGCCGCGCGTGGCGAAATGATTCGTCATGCACGCGTCTCGAGCACCACGACGGATCTGTCCGCCGAGGGGCTCGCCATCAGTCCCGACGGCGCGCCTGATCGCCACCGTCAACATGCGCACCACCGCGTTCCCGACGACCTCGCCACGCTTTCAGCGAGAGGCGAGCGTGACACTTCTCGCGCTCGATCCTGAGAGTGGCGCCATCAAGAAGATCGCCGACTATCCTTTCGAGGGCGTGTTGCCCGAGGGAGGTACGTTCGACCTGACCGGAGATCACTTCATGGCGACGGTGTTCCAGGGCCATGACGGCGCAGGACCGGAGACCGGCGCCGGGCTCGAGGTTTTCCGGGTGGTGAAGGGCAAATCGCCGTCGTTGCAGCGAGCCGGCCGCATCCCGCTTCCCCATGGTGTGCACCATGTCGACGTCGCGCGGTGATCCTAGGCGACCATCGCCAGCGCGCGTGATCTTGCCCGACGTTCCGGCTTCAGACGTGCGCCGATAGCTGTCGAGGAAGGTGGACAGCTCCGCGACATTGACCGTCTTGTCGTGGTTCTGATCGATGCGGTCGAAGATCTTCGAGGCCTCGCCGTCGCTTTCGCCGGCCGCTGCCTCGAAGTCGGATTTTGCGACGCTGCCGTTCTGGCTCGATTGCAGCAGGTCGAGCAGCACCGACATCGAGCGCTTCTTGCGCTGCGCGGCCTGCTGGCCCTGCGCCGACAGCAGTTGATCGAGCGTTTCGCGGGACAGGCTGTCGGTCCGGCCAGTCGCCGACGCCGATTGTGACTGGGTCGCAGCGCCTTCGACCGCACCGAGATCGGCCACGTTGAACGACGCCTGCGCCGCCACGCCGGTTCCGCCTTTCGGCTTCTCCGGGGGCTGCAGCAGCGACAAGCAGATCGACCGCGGCCGATGCCGCCAGGCCCGCAAACAGCATAGGCATCTCCAGGCAGACCGCAGGTCGGCTGCGGCCTTGAGCACCAACAAGTCTTGCAAGCGCCATGCCGATGCGCGAGGCCCTGAAAGACAAGGGTTTTCGCGGTTTCCGAGCGGCGCCTGCACCCGGCAAAACCGGCGCGCGCGGCAAAACTTGCCCGCTGTCCACCGCCGTTTTTGCCAGCCTCCGGCGCGGCGGATTGCCCCCCTAGAACGCCCATGTTACGCGGGGTTTAAGACATCCGGAGAGGTCCAAAAGAATGCCCCGTCCGCTGGTGATCGCACCGTCGATCCTTGCCTCCGACTTCGCAAAGCTCGGCGAGGAAGTCCGCAGCGTCGATCGCGCCGGCGCCGACTGGATCCATCTCGACGTGATGGACGGCCACTTCGTTCCGAACATCTCGTTCGGCCCCGACGTCATCAAGGCGATGCGGCCGCACTCGCAGAAGGTGTTCGACACGCACCTGATGATCGCGCCCTGCGATCCCTATCTCGAAGCCTTCGCCAAGGCCGGCTCCGACATCATCACCGTGCATGTGGAGGCCGGCCCGCACCTGCACCGTTCGCTGCAGGCGATCCGCGGGCTCGGCAAGAAGGCCGGCGTCTCGCTCAATCCGGCAACGCCGGTCTCGAGCATCGAGCACGTGATCGACCTGCTCGACCTCGTGCTGATCATGTCGGTCAATCCGGGCTTTGGCGGACAGGCGTTCATCCCGGCCGCGCTCGACAAGATCGCCGCCGTCCGCGCGCTCGCCGCCGGCCGGCCGATCGACATCGAGGTGGACGGCGGCGTGACCGCCGACAATGCCGCGAAGATCACAGCCGCCGGCGCCAATGCGCTGGTCGCAGGCTCGGCCGTGTTCAAGGGCGGCAACGAGGCCGCCTACAAGGCGAACATCTCGGCGATCCGGCACGCCGCGGCCGGCGCGCGCGGCGAAGCCGCTTAACGGACGTGACGGCGCAGGACATCGTCGATCGCGCGTTCGAGCCCGTTCGCGGTGCGATTGCCGATGCACGCATTCCGGGCGCGGTTCTCGGTGTCGTCGATGCCGCGGGTGAGCGCGCCGTCGCGGTCGCAGGTCACGCCCAGCTGCAGCCCGCAAAGATCGGCGATGCGACGCGAGACGGTGTTCGATCTCGCATCGCTGACGAAGGTCATCTTCACCACGACGACGATCCTGCGGCTCGTCGAAGCAGGGCCGCATGGCGCTCGACCAGCCTCTGAGCGAATTGATCCCCGACCTGCGGCAGTACGATCTCAAGGCGCCCGAGCGGATGCTGACGATCCGCCAGTGCCTTGCGCACCAGACCTTCCTGCCGGCGGTGGAGCCGCTCTACACCTATGGGCAGGATCCGCAGACCCTGCGCGCCTTCGTGCTGCAGCGCGCCTGGCAGCATGGGCCGCCGGTCTACTCCGACATCAACTTCATCCTGCTCGGCATCGTCATCGAGCGCGTCACGGGAAAGCCGCTCAAGCAGCAGCCGCCTCGATGCCGGCTTCACCTTCGCGCCGGATCCCGATGACTGCGCGGCGACGGAATTCTGCCGCTGGCGCGAGCGCATGCTGCGCGGCGAGGTGCACGACGAGAACGCGTTCGCGCTCGGCGGCGCGTCGGGGCATGCCGGGCTGTTCGGCACGATCGATGCGGTGCTCGACTTCGCCGCGGCGATGCTGAACGGCACGGCCTTGCGCGCCGGAGACGATCGCGCTCCTGCGCACGCGACAGTCGGCGCAGCGCGCGCTCGGCTGGGAGATGAAATACGACGGCTGGTCCGGCGGCGCCGTCCTGCTCCGACGACACCATCGGCCACACCGGCTTTACCGGCACCGGCCTGTGGATCGATTTCCAGCGCGGCCTCGCCTGGTCGCTGCTGACCAATCGCGTCCATCCGACGCGCCATTTCGATTCGGGGATCGCCGAGCTGCGTCAGGCCGTCGGCGAAGCTGTGATCGGCTAGCGCCGCGCCTGCGACTGCTTCGCGGCATCGACGCGCCACGGCGTCGAGGCAAACCGTTCGGTGAGGAAGTCGAGAAACACCCGCACCTTCGGCAGGCGATGACGCCCCTCGAGATACAGCGCCGACAAGCGCAGCGGTTCGGCATAGTGAACGTCGGTCAGGAGCGGCACCAGCGATCCGCTGGCGATGAGCTCGGCGACGATGATGTCGCCCAGACGAATGATGCCGCCGCCGTTCAGCGCCAGCCGCAGCGCCGCCTCGCTGTTGTCGACAGTGAAGCGCCGTTTCAATTCGACATGCTCGATTCCATCCGCCGTGCGGAACGGCCACCCGCGCGGGATCTGGCTGGCGACGACTGATGCACGTGTGGTCGGCAAGCTCGGCGGGCGTCCGCGGTGCGCCGTATCGGGCGAGATAGGCGGGTGACGCGCATACCACGCGCTCGAAATCGGCAATCTTGAACGAGAGCGCGGCGACGTCGGCAACGGGTCCGGCGCGGATGATCACGTCGGCCGGATCGGCGCTGATGTCGACGATGCGATCGGTGATCGTGAGATCGATCTCGATCTCCGGATAGCGTGCCATGAAATCCGGCAGCGCCGGCGCCAGCTGGTGGATGCCGAAACCGTTGCTGGTGTTGATGCGCAGACGTCCGCGCGGCGCGCCGCGCGACCGCGTCACCTCGATCTCGGTTTCGGCGATGTCGGCAAGGATCTGCCGGGCACGGGCGAAATAGACGTCGCCTTCCGACGACAGCGACAGGCGCCGCGTCGTCCGGTGCAGAAGCTGCACGCCGAGCCGGTCCTCGAGCCGCGTCACGAGTTTCGAGACCGCGGACGGGCTCAAGCCCAGCGTCGCGGCGGCCGCGGCAAAGCCCTGGTGCTCGACCACCGTCACGAAGGCGCGCATCTCGCCGGTCGCATCCATATTCGTTCCCAAAATTCATGAATGAAGGAGTAAATTAGCTAATTATATCAATCAGAGGCACAAATACAATCCGAGGCGACCCGAATTGGAGTGCGCCATGACCGCCTCTTCCGACATTCGCCGACACCCCGACGGCTCGATCGATTTCGACCATTACCGCCGCGCCGCCGCGCGCGAGCGGCAGCAGGCTTTTCGCCGGACCTTCGACTGGTTCGCCGCTGTGGCGAGGAGAGCCGCCGCGATGCTTGCCAACCGACCTGGCCTGGCACCGTCTAGCCTGGGATCGCCGGCGCGCTGACCGCGTGCGCCGAACTCTTCGCGGGTCTGGCGCGACCAAGCATCATGGCCCGCATTCCGCCCTCCCTTGTCAGGCTGCTCGATCAATCGCTCCACGACGGCGAACGCGTCCTCTGGCAGGGCCGTCCCCACGCGTGGGCGGACCTGAAGATGACGGGCGTCACGTGGTGGCTTGGCGTGCCATGGGTCGCCATGACCGCTCTTGCGAAATCCATGGGCTGGATCGACGAGGCGGCATTTCCGCTCTTCATGGTCGGGGTGGCGATCATGTCCATCCCGATCATCCATTTCATCCGCGATCTGCAGACGCTGTTCGTGATCACCAACCGGCGGGCACTGATCCTGCGCGCCGCATGGACCGAGAAGAAGACGACTGTCGACAGCACCTACTATGAGCGGATGGACAAGGAGCTGGAGATCCTGGCGATCAGCGGCAACGTCGGGCATTTGAATTTTGCCTCGGGCGTTTCGACCGACAACCCGGACGCCGACTTCACCGGCCGCTACGGTTTCCGCTGCGTCAAGAACGTGGACAAGGTGCGGGACCTGCTGGCGGGCGCGATCGCGAAATACGCCTGAGGACCGGGCATTTTTCCTCGTTTCGAGGATATCGTTGGAGAGGCTTTTCGCGGCAATTGCCGCGGCTTCCCACGTCTGCTAAAGGCTTCTTTTAAGCGAGAAAGCCGCCCATGATCCCCCGTTATTCCCGACCTGAAATGGCTGCCATCTGGGAGCCGCAGACGCGTTTCCGCATCTGGTTCGAGATCGAGGCGCACGCGACCGACGCGCTCGCCGAGCTCGGCGTCGTGCCGAAGAGCGCCGCCAAGGCCGTCTGGGACAAGGCGAAGAACGCGACCTTCGACGTGGCGCGGATCGACGAGATCGAGCGCGAGATCAAGCACGACGTGATCGCGTTCCTGACGCACCTCGCCGAGATCGTCGGCCCCGAGGCGCGCTTCGTGCATCAGGGCATGACCTCGTCGGACGTGCTCGACACCTGCTTCAACGTGCAGCTCGTGCGCGCCACCGACATCCTGATCAAGGACGTCGATGCCGCTGCTCGCGGCGCTGAAGCGGCGCGCGCTCGAGCACAAGATGACGCCGACCATCGGCCGCTCGCACGGCATCCACGCCGAGCCCGTGACCTTCGGCCTGAAGCTCGCGCAGGCCTACGCCGAGTTCGACCGCTGCAAGCAGCGCCTGGTCGCGGCGCGCAAGGAGAGTCGCCACCTGCGCGATCTCCGGCGCGGTCGGCACCTTCGCCAACATCGATCCGCGCGTCGAAGAGCATGTCGCGAAGAAGATGGGGCTCGCGGTCGAGCCGGTCTCGACCCAGGTGATCCCGCGCGACCGGCACGCGATGTATTTCGCGACGCTCGGCGTCGTCGCCTCGTCGATCGAGCGGCTCGCGACCGAAATCCGCCACCTGCAGCGCTCGGAAGTCTACGAGGCGGAAGAGTTCTTCTCGGAAGGCCAGAAGGGCTCGTCGGCGATGCCGCACAAGCGCAATCCGGTGCTGACCGAAAACCTCACCGGCCTCGCCCGCATGGTGCGCGCCTATGCGGTGCCGGCGATGGAGAACGTCGCGCTCTGGCACGAGCGCGACATCTCGCACTCGTCGGTCGAGCGCATGATCGGCCCGGACGCGACGGTGACGCTCGACTTCGCGCTGGTGCGGCTGGCCGGCGTGGTCGACAAGCTGCGTGGTCTATCCGCAGAACATGCAGAAGAACCTCGACCGGCTCGGCGGGCTCGTGCATTCGCAGCGCGTGCTGCTGGCGCTGACGCAGAAGGGCGTCAGCCGCGAGGACGCCTACCGCCTCGTGCAGCGCAACGCCATGCCGGTGTGGCGCGGCGAAGGCGACTTCCTGACGCTGCTGAAGAAGGACGCCGAGGTGAAGGCGAAGCTGTCCGACGCCGAACTCGAGGAGCTGTTCGACCTCGGCTATCACCTCAAGCACGTCGACACGATCTTCAAGCGGGTGTTCGGAGCGGCCTGACGACGATGAGCATCGTCACCGCCGTCAGCCTCAGTCCGGGTCACCACTTCAGCAAGCCGAACGTGCTGAGCATCCGCCTGCTCGCCGGCCTCGGCGTCGAAGGCGACGCGCACGCGGGCGTGACGGTCAAGCACCGCTCGCGCGTGCGGCGCGATCCGAGCCAGCCGAACCTGCGCCAGGTGCATCTGGTGCATTCGGAGCTGTTCGACGAGCTGCGCGGCAAGGGTTTTACGGTGACGCCCGGCGACATCGGCGAGAACGTCACCACGCGCGGGATCGACCTGCTCGCGCTGCCGACCGGCACGCGGCTGCGCCTTGGCGACGCCGCCACGGTCGAGATCACCGGCCTGCGCAACCCCTGCGTCCAGCTCGACACCTTCCAGAAGGGCCTGATGGCCGCGACGCTGGACAAGGACGGCGACGGAAACCTGATCCGCAAGGCCGGCGTCATGGGCGTGGTGCTGGTCGGCGGCGAGGTCCGGCCGGGCGACGCCATCGCGGTCGAGCTTCCCGCCGGCGCCCACCGCCCGCTGCAGCCGGTTTAGCGGCCGGAGCCGGAATGGCAACTGACCGGTAACCGCCGGATCGGCTAAACTCGTCCCCGTGGCGCAGCATCCGACCATCCTCGTCTTCGATTCCGGCCTCGGCGGGCTGACGGTGCTGCGCGAGATCGTCGAGGCGCGGCCGGACGTCCGCTGCGTCTACGTCGCCGACGACGCCTTCTTTCCCTACGGCCACCACAGCGAGGACGCGCTCGTCGCCCGCGTCGTGCCGCTGATCGGCGAACTGATCGCCGAGCACGAGCCGCGCCTGGTCGTGATCGCCTGCAACACCGCCTCGACGCTGGTGATGACGCATCTGCGCGCGAGCTACACCGACGCCGTTCGTCGGCACGGTGCCGGCGATCAAGCCGGCCTGCGCGTCGTCGAAGACCAAGCGCGTGTCGGTGCTCGGCACCAAGGGCACGGTGAAGCGCGAATACACCCAGCGGCTGATCAACGATTTCGGCCAGGGCTGCGAGGTCACGCTGGTCGGCGCCGCCAACCTGCCGTCGCTGGCGGAAGCGGCGCTGCGCGGCGAAGCGGTCAGCGACGCCGACATCGCAGCCGAGATCGCGCCCTGCTTCGTCAACGGCCGATGCGCGCACCGACACCGTCGTGCTCGCCTGCACGCACTTTCCGCTGCTGCTGGACCGCCTGACGCGGCTGGCGCCCTGGCCGGTCGACTGGATCGATCCGGCGCCGGCGATCGCGCGGCGCACCTCGGACCTGATCGGACCCGCGAGCGGCGGCGGGCCGCGCCGCGTCCGCCGACGATGCTGTTCACCTCCGGCCGCGCCGCGCCGCCGGACGCAGGTGCTGGCGCCGTTTTTCGGCCGCCGCGTGGCCGGCCTGAAGCGTCGATTTCGCCTGTAATTGACAGGTGGGGTGGTTCTGCTAGAACGCCCTCGCTCGCGGGCCGTTTCGGCCCGCGTTGCGTTTCGCGACCCGTGGTTCCGCCCTTAGCAAGCTTTGGGATTGGAACCTGTCGGCCCGGGCCAGTTCCGGTGCAGCAGGAGGGCGCGTTTCCTCAAATCTATCAATATCTTAACGAGGACGCGATGACAAAGCGCAGTGAGTCGAAATACAAGCTCGACCGCCGTATGGGCCAGAACATCTGGGGCCGCCCGAAGAGCCCCGTGAACAAGCGCGAATACGGCCCCGGCCAGCACGGCCAGCGCCGCAAGGGCAAGCTCTCCGACTTCGGCGTGCAGCTCCGCGCCAAGCAGAAGCTCAAGGGCTACTACGCCAACATCTCCGAGCGGCAGTTCCACGGCATCTACGTGGAAGCGACCCGGCTGAAGGGCGACTCGGGCGAGAACCTGATCGGCCTGCTCGAGCGCCGTCTCGACACCGTCGTCTATCGCGCCAAGTTCGTGCCGACCATGTTCGCCGCGCGCCAGTTCATCAACCACGGCCACATCAAGGTGAACGGCAAGCGCGTCAACATCGCGAGCTACAAGCTGAAGGCCGGCGACATCATCGAGGTGAAGGAAGCCTCCAAGCAGCTCGCGATCGTGCTGGAATCGAACGCGCTCGGCGAGCGTGACGTGCCGGACTTCATCGAGGCCGATCACGGCAAGCAGACGGCGAAGTTCGACGCGCATCCCGAACCTGTCGGAAGTGCCCTTCCCGGTCAGATGGAGCCGCACCTGATCGTCGAATATCTATTCGCGCTGAAGATGGCAGGCAGCGGCATTCGAATTGCGCAAAGGCCCCGGCAGCAATCCGGGGCCTTTTTGTTTGCACCGCAATCGCTTGTCGCGGATTATGCTGACGTTGCCTGCACGAGGATGACCATGGTCTACACCCCTGCTCCCGCCCGACAAGTCGCTGTCCGCCCGTCCGCATCAACATGCTGTCGGACACGCAGACGCAGGCCGACGCCGGCGATGCGCGAGGCGATCGCGCGCGCCGAGGTCGGCGACGAACAGGTCGGCGACGATCCGACCGTCAACCTGCTCTGCGAGCGCGTCGCCGACCTGCTCGGCAAGGAGGCGGCGGTGTTCCTGCCCTCCGGCACCATGTGCAATGTCGCCGGCATCCTCAGCCACTGCCGGCCGGGCGACGAGATCCTGGCGCACGAGACCGCGCATATCCTGACCAGCGAAGGCGGCGTGCACGCCGCGCTCGGCGGCTTCCAGATCACGCCGCTGAAGGGCGACAACGGCCAGTACTCGGTCGACAGCCTGCGCGCGGCCTTCCGCGTGCCAGCCGCTACGCGCCGCCGCAGACGCTCGTCTGCGTCGAGCAGACCGCCAACATCGGCGGCGGCACGATCTGGCCGAAGGCGACGCTGGACGAGGTCGCGCGCGTGGCGAAGGCGCAAGGGCTGGCGACGCACATGGACGGCGCACGGCTGCTCAACGCCTGCGTCGCGACCGGCATTTCCGCGCGCGACATGGCGGCTGGCTGGGATTCGGTCTGGATCGATTTCACCAAGGGCCTCGGCGCGCCGATCGGCGCGGCGCTGGCCGGCTCGCGCGATTTCATCGACCAGGTCTGGCGCTGGAAGCAGCGGCTCGGCGGCGCGCTGCGCCAGGGCGGCATCGCCGCGGCCGGCTGCCTGCACGCCCTCGACCACCATGTCGATCGCCTCGCCGACGACCACGCCAACGCGCGCACGCTGGCGCGGGGCCTCAGCCAGATCGAAGGCCTCGACGTGCAGCAGCCGGAGACCAACCTCGTCTACATCGGCACGAAGAACGGCAAGCTCACGCCGGCAAAGCTGCAGTCGGAGCTGCGCGCCCGCGGCGTGCTGGTCTCGATGCTCGGCGGCCGCGTCCGCGCCTGCACGCATCTCGACGTCAGCGCGGCGATGGTCGAGGAGACGGTGGCGCTGACGCGGGAGATCGTGCGCGGGTTGGAGTAGCGCCACGCACGGAGCGTAGCCCGGATGGAGCGAAGCGAAATCCGGGCCGAATTCGCGACGAGGATAGCCGGATGCGCTTCGCTCCATCCGGGCTACAGCTTCGCTCGCCGTCAGTTCACCTTGTCCATCGCGCTGTAGACCAAATTCTTGACCGTGTTGCGGTAGCGCACGCGCTGGGCGGGGCTCTGCATCATCATCACCACGAACATCTCTTCCTTCGGATCGGCCCAGAAATAGGTGCCGCCCGCGCCGCCCCAGTTCAGTTCGCCGATCGATCCCGGCACGGCGCTCGCGCCCTGCTCGGTCCTGACGCCGAAGCCGAGACCGAAGCCGAAGCCCGGTCCGGGCAGAAACTGCGAGCCCGGCGAAATCCCGGTCGACGGGCTGATGTGGTTCGACGCCATCCAGGCGAAGATCTTCGGGCTGAGGTAGCGCTTGCCGTCCAGCGTGCCGCCGTTGACGACCATCTGCGCGAACCGCGCATAATCGTGGATGGTCGAGATCAGTCCACCGCCACCGCTCTGCCACTTCATCTCGTTGCGCGGGTTGAACAGCGGGTTCGGTGCGGCCGAGCCGCTGTCGGTCGGCAACGGTTCGGCGATCAACGGATGCTTCGCCGTGTCGGTGACGTAGAACGACGTGCTGGTCATGCCGAGCGGCTCGAACAGCTTCTCCTTGAACACCTGCCAGCAGCGGCTTGCCTTCGACCACCTCGATCACCCGTCCGAGCACGTCGGTCGAGTGGCTGTATTCCCAGGTCGTGCCCGGCTGCTGCGACAGCGGCAGCGCGGCGATGCGCTCGACGAACTCCTCGTTGCTCGGCCGCGTGACCTCGAAGCGCTCTTCGCCATACTTGCCGTGGACGATGCCCCGGCCGGAGAACGAGTAGGTGATGCCCGAGGTGTGGCGCAGCAGGTCCTGGATGGTCATCGGCCGGCGGACGGCGACGAGATCGAGCACCGGCTTGCCGTCGTCGCCGGTCTTCTCGACGCCGACTTTCGACAGCGCGAAGCTCGGGATGTATTTCGAGACCGGTTCGTCCAGCGAGAGCTTGCCCTGCTGCACCAGCATCATCGCCGTGACCGAGGTGATCGGCTTGGTCATCGAATAGATGCGGAACAGCGTGTCGGGCGTCATCGGCGCCTTGGTCGCGACATCGCGCACGCCGAACGTCTCGAAATAGGCCGGCTGTCCGCGCCGCTGCACCAGCAGCATCACGCCGGGCACCTTGCCGGCAGCGACCTCCGCCTTGAAGAATTCCGTCAGCGTGTTGAGCCCGGCCTTGGAGAAGCCGAGTTGTTCCGGCTGGCTCTGGCCGATGCTTTCGGCCCGGACCGGGCCGCCAACAGCAGCGCAGACAGGGCTGACGCGATCGCCAGCGAATGCAATGGACGCATTGAACATCCTCCCCTTTTCCGGATCCCGCGTCCGGATTTGAGAGGGAGAGTAGCGGCTGATTGCGACGGCGCAAGGACGCTGTTGCGGCTACTGCACGAACGAGTCGTAGACGACGCGTTTCAGCATCGGCTTGATGCGCTCGGCGTGGGTCGGCGTCTGCATCATCAGGATCGCGAACATGTCTTCCTTGCGATCGATCCAGAAATAGGTGCCAAGCGCGCCGTCCCATTTCAGTTCGCCGACCGATCCCGGCGGATTGGCGACGCCGCGCCCGGTGCGCACGGCGAAGCCGAGGCCGAAGCCAAAACCGTCGCCGGGAAAATAGTAGGCGCTCGGATTGACGTCCGACTCCGGCCACAGCCGGTTCGACGACATGATCTTGAACGTCTCGGGCTTCAGATAGCGCCGTCCGTCCAGCTCGCCGCCGCGCAGGATCATCTCGCAGAACCGCGCATAGTCGAACACCGTCGAGACGAGGCCGCCGGCACCGGACTGCCACTTGCGCGGCAGGCGCGGATTGCGCGGAAGCGCGTTGCGGACGACGTTGTCCTCCGGCAGCAGCTCCGCGAGCCGCGGCTGCTTGTCGGGATCGAGCACGCGATAGGCCGTGTCCTTCATGCCGAGCGGATCGAACAGGCGCTCCTTCTCGAACTCATAGAGCGACTTGCCCGGACACGACCTCGATGACCCGCCCCAGCACGTCGGTCGAAAGCCCGTAGTCCCACTCCGTGCCCGGCTGCTCGGCCAATGGCAGACGCGCAATGCGCTCGGCGAACTCGGCGTTGTCGAAGTCGCCGTCATAGAGGTTCGACCTGGCGTAGGCTTTCCGCACCAGGCTGTCGCCGTACGAGCCGGTGGTGATGCCGGACGAATGGCGCATCAGATCCTCGATGGTCATCGGCCGTTCCTGCGGCACGAGATCGAGCACCGTCTCGCCCCTGCTCGTTCTTGCGCTCGACGCCGACCTTTGTGTCGGCGAACGCCGGGATGAATTTGGCGACCGGATCGTCGAGCCGCATCTTGCCGTCATCGACCAGCATCAGCGCCGCGACGGTCGTGATCGGCTTGGTCATGGAATAGATCTGGAAGATGGTGTCCGTGGTCATCGGCACCTTCTTCGCTTCGTCGCGCCAGCCGAAGGCCTCGAGATAGACCGTCTTGCCGTGGCGCTGGATCATCACCACCGCGCCGGGGATCCGCCGGTCGGCGATCTCGCCGTTGATCAGGGTCTCGATGCCGCGAAGATTTTCGCGCAGCAGCCGCCTGTTCGCCCTCCGGCTCCGCTGGCTGCGCGAAGCAGGCCGGCAGCGCCGCCAGCGAGCCATGGCCGCGAGCACTCAAGCGATAGCGAAAGCCGAGCCCCGCAAGGCGTCTGCTCATTCGTCGCATTTATGCGGCGCCAACGCCTCGCCGATGCAACCGCGCGCCGTCTTCCGAAAAGCAGCAGAAGATCAGCCGCTTGATCGGACGATGCTGATGCGACAAGGATTCAGATGAAGTTTTCACGGCAATGCGCGCGGCGCGTTCGGGCGGAAATGCGATAGACGCCGGTCGAGATCGACGGGAAAGCGATCGAGGCCAGCTTGTGCTCGCTCGGCGATCTCGATGGCGCGGCGATAGCACGACGCCAGCAGCGCATCCTCGTCTTGCGCGCCGCCATGCCAGACCGGGCCGACCGCATGGATCACATGCTTTGCGGGAAGCTTGTAGCCGCGGGTGATCTTGGCGTCGCCGGTGGCGCAGCCGCCGAGCGTCCGGCACTCGGCGAGCAGCTCCGGACCGGCCTTGCGATGGATCGCGCCGTCCACGCCGCCGCCGCCGAGCAGCGAGGTATTGGCGGCGTTGACGATGGCATCGACCGTGAGCGTGGTGATGTCGGCGACGATCACCTCGAGCGACGCGCCGCCGATGGTGCGCGTGCTGTCCGTCATTTTGCGGCGGCCGACGGCAACGACGCCGGGCGGAATGCGTCGCTCGCCTTCGCCGCCGCGACGTAGGCCTCGGCGTCCGCCGGCAGCAGCAGGCGCTCGGCGACGAGCTTGTCCACGCAGGCCTGCACCTGCGCGACATAGTCGTCCAGTGACCGATAGCGCTCGGCCAGTGAACGCCTGCTCGTCGCCGCCCGCCTCGCGCTCGGCCTTTGTCCGCGCGAACGGCACGAACGAGCCGTCGCGGTCGGCCAGCTCATCCGGGCAGATCGCGAAACACGTTCCAGCCGGTGAAGGTCGCAAGCGGCACCGCCACCGGCGGCAGGCGGATGCCGGCGACCTCGTTGCCGTCCGCATCGACGGCGGACACCAGCGTGACGTAGGTGCCCTCCGGCTTGTCCGTGCTCGCTATCCGGGCTGCCCGGCGGATCGACCCAGTCGACCGGCGTCGTGCGGATCTTGCCGCTCACGCGCGCGAGCGCAAAATCCGGCGCGGCGGAAAGCGGATCGTCGACGCATCGACGGCGGTGCCGTCCTTGATCGTGGGCACGCGGCTCGGCGGGCGGCGCGATGCCGCGCACCACCCAATCTTCCATGGCGGTCAGCAGCGCCCGCACCGCCGGCAGCGGGCTTTGCCAGTTGACGGCATTGGCGTTCGGTCCGCGCGGCGCGGTCGGCAGTGCGCCCGCGTGCTGCGTGCCGGCGATCAGATAGGCGCGCGTCGTCTCCGGCATGGCGAGATCGGCCTTGCCGAGGGCATCGATGGTCAG
This sequence comes from uncultured Alphaproteobacteria bacterium, assembly GCA_963843435.1. Classification (GTDB taxonomy): domain Bacteria; phylum Pseudomonadota; class Alphaproteobacteria; order Rhizobiales; family Xanthobacteraceae; genus P52-10. The sequence goes on along the minus strand of CAWJKJ010000018.1, from coordinate 82,785 downwards.
GAGCGAGGCGCCCTTCTCCCAGTATTCGGCCGAGGTGTTGCTCTGGATCAGCAGCGGATCGGTGCCGTCGCCGGCAAGCAGCGATGCCGGTCTTGCCGCTGAACGGATCGGTGCGTGGTCGCCGCCGAGAACGGAGACCAGGCCTCCGGATAAAGACGATCCACGTGCTGCGACGTCGTGCGGTTCGGCTCGGCGAACGAATGATTGATGAACGTCTTGCCGTCGCCGCCGGTGTGCGCATGCACGCCGTCGAAGACGCGGCGGCCGTCGAGGTCGCGGTTCATGCGCAGGTCGAGGAAGTGGCGCAGGAAGCGTCCGCTCTGCGAGATGCCGAAGGCGATGGCGTGGCGCGGCTTGCTCGCAGCCAGCGGCGAGTTCGGCGAATGCCGCAGGAACGAGATCAGATCGCGCACCGCCGCGAAGGCGATGCCGGTCGACGCGCGAGTTCGTCGCCTCGTACCAGAATTCGTAGATCGTCAAAGGCGTTGGCAGCGTGCCCTCAGGCAGCAAACGAACACGGCGCGCATCGACGAAGTCCCACTGCTCGCGCGGGATCTCGACGCGCTGGTCGCTCTCGCGCCGGCGCATCATCAGCCGCGCCTTGCTCTTGTCGAGCGACGCCGCCGGATAGGTCAGCACGATGGTGTCGGACGACGGGATGCGCTTGCCGACCTGGAATTCCTCGCGGATGCGGCGGACCATCGGCTTGCCGTCCTCGAGCGCGAGCGGAAAGCGGACCGTCATGGTCGCGTTGCGGCTTGCGACCGTCGGATCCCAGCCCGACCAGACAAGTGTCAGGCCGCGCTCGAACAGGAAGCCGGTGCCCGCATGCGCGCGCGTGACCGGATCGTTCAGCTCCGTCGAGGTTCGTGGGATTCGCAGGGACGACGCCATTGAGCCGGTTGATCAGCTTGTTGCCGCGGTTGGTGACCTCGTACAGCACCACGCCGTTGCTGCGCGACGGATCGACCGGGCGGAGGATGTCGAGATCGATCTCGTATTCGACGCAGGCCCTGCGCATTGCGCGGCGCCTTTTCGAGATCGACGATGCAGGTGTTTTGGGGATGCTTCGGATCGAGCGTGCCGCGCGCGACGCCCTTGAGGCGCTCGTAGGCGCCCGCTTTGCCGAAGGCCTGGCCCTCGGCAAAGGATTGTACGCTATCGATCCTGATGTCCATCACGCGGGCCTCCATCTGCAGCCGCGCGGGAAAGATTATTCCGCGGCCTGGCGGGTGGCGATGCCCTTTTCGGTGAACAGCTGCTGCAGCTCGCTCGCCTGAAACATCTCGCGGATGATGTCGCAACCGCCGACGAACTCGCCCTTCACATAAAGTTGAGGGATGGTCGGCCAGTTCGAGTAGACCTTGATACCGTTGCGCAGCTCGTCCGAGTCCAGGACGTTCAGGCCTTTGTACGGCACGCCGATGTGGTCGAGAATCTGCACCACCTGCCCCGAAAATCCGCACATCGGAAACTGCGGGGTGCCTTTCATGAACACCACCACATCGTTGGATTTCACTTCATTGTCGATGAATTGCTCGATGCTCATGATCTCGTCCTTTTGCGCCAGGCCGGTATCGCGGCCGGGCGTCGCGTCATGCTGACAATATATGTCACCATGACCATATATGCATCATCTTATCCCGAAACACCGAGGCCTCCCAAGCGAATTTGACAGTCAGGAGATGGGTCGGACGGCGGCCGCGATACGCGCCGTTAACCGACACCATAGCCAAAAGCGCCTGTTCAGCGGGTCCCGGACGGGGCCTATCCTTGAAACCGATCCGTTCTCCGGAACGCATCTGCGAGAACAACGTTCTTCTTTCAAAATGGGGTTCTGCGTGACGAACATAGCTGCGACTGCCAAAGCCCAGCCTGTCCAGCCGGCTGCAGACCCCAGGAGCAAGGCCGAGCTTTTGGCCGCGACCTTTCGCGCGGTCCGGAGCGAGACCGAGCGCCGCGCCGCGCCGCTGTCGGCCGAGGACCAGCTGGTCCAGTCGATGCCGGATGCGAGCCCCATCAAGTGGCACCGCGCGCACACGACCTGGTTCTTCGAGCAGTTTCTGCTGGTGCCGCATGTGAAGGGCTACAAGCCCTTCCATCCGGACTTCGCCTTCCTGTTCAACTCCTACTACGTCACCGCGGGCCCGAGGCACGCGCGCACGCATCGCGGCGTCGTCACCCGTCCCTCCGTGGCGGAGGTCGCCGCCTATCGCGCCCATGTCGATGCGGCGATGGAGAACGCGCTGCTCTCGGCCGACGACGCGCTGCTGGCGACGCTCGCGCCGCTGATCGAGATCGGCGTCAACCACGAGCAGCAGCATCAGGAGCTGATGCTGACCGACATCCTGCACGCCTTCTCGCTCAATCCGGTCTCGCCGGCCTACGACACCGCGTGGCAATGGCCGGCGTCGAAGCGAAGCGCGGGCCATGTCGATCTGCCGGAAGGCATTCACACCGTCGGCCACAACGACGACAGCTATTGCTTCGACAACGAGCGGCCGGCGCATCGCGCGCTGGTCGGCCCGGTCAAGATCGCCCGCGATCTCGTCACCAACCGCGAATGGCTCGCCTTCATGCAGGACGGCGGCTATTCGACCGCGACGCTCTGGCTGATGGACGGCTTTGCCACGGCGACGTCCGAGGAATGGAATGCGCCCGGCCACTGGCGCGAGATCGACGGCGCGTGGCACGTCATGACGCTCGCCGGATTGCAGAAGCTCGATCCGGACGCACCGGTCTGTCACGTCAGCTACTACGAGGCCGACGCGTTCGCGCGCTGGAGCGGCAAGCACCTGCCGACCGAGATGGAATGGGAAGTGGCGGCGCGCACCGGCCAGCTCAACGACGCCTTCGGCATCGTCTGGCAATGGACCCGCAGCGCCTACTCGCCCTACCCCGGCTACGCCGCGGTCGAAGGCGCGCTCGGCGAATACAACGGCAAGTTCATGGTCAACCAGCTGGTGCTGCGCGGCTCGTCGCTCGCGACGCCGGACGGTCACAGCCGCGTCACCTATCGCAATTTCTTCTATCCGCACCATCGCTGGCAGTTCATGGGCCTGCGGCTTGCGGATTACCGCTCCTGATCATTCCCAGCACACAGTTGCGTCGATTGAGGGTCCACAATGAATATTCATATCAAGCGATCGCAGACCGCCGCCCTGCTCGATCCGCAGACCTCGGCCTTCGCGCTCGATGCGCTGGAGGGTCTGACGCAAACGCCGAAGACGCTGTCGCCGAAGTATTTCTACGACGTGGCGGGCTCGGACCTGTTCGAGCAGATCACGCTGCTTGCCGGAATACTATCCGACCCGCACCGAGCTCGGCATTTTGCGCGATCGCGGCCCTGAGATCGCGGCGCTCATTCCGCAGGGCGCGGCGCTGGTGGAATTCGGCGCCGGCGCAACCACCAAGGTGCGCCTGCTGCTGAAGAGCTGCGCGTTCGCAGCCTATGTGCCGGTCGATATCTCCGGCGAGTTTCTCGCCGCAGCAGGCGAACGGCTTGCGGAACGATTTTCCCGAGCTTGCCGTGCATCCGGTGACCGCCGACTTCACGCAGGCGTTCGAGCTGCCCGCCGACGTCCGCGACATGCCGAAGGTCGGCTTCTTTCCCGGCTCCACCCTCGGCAACTTCGAGCCGGAGGAGGCTTCGCGCTTCCTGCGCCGTGCCGCCGAAATCCTCGGCCAGGGCGCGCTGATGATCCTCGGCGTCGACCTCGAGAAGGACGAGGCGCGTGCTGCACGCGGCCTACAACGACGCGGCCGGCGTGACGGCGAAGTTCAACCTCAACCTGCTGGTGCGGATGAACCGCGAGCTCGGCGCGAACTTCGACGTCTCGGCATTCGCGCATTGCGCGATCTACAACCGCGAACAGCATCGCATCGAGATGCATCTGGTCAGCCGCAAGGCGCAGAAGGTGCGGCTGTGCGGGCGCACGATCGCATTTGCCGCCGGCGAAAGCATCCACACCGAGAACAGCTACAAGTACAGCATCCCGCGGCTTGCGCGCGCTCGCCGGCGAAGCCGGCTGGCGGCTGCGAGACATCCTGGACCGACGCGAATGACATGTTCTCGGTCCACGCGCTCCGCGCGGACCTCTGATTTGATCACTCAAGCGTTCGCTTGTCGCCGATCGAGATCGCCTCCCAGGCGCCGACGACGAGCAGGATCGCGGTCGTGGCCGCCGACAGGATCAGCGGCGACAGCTGATGTCCGAACGGCGCAAGCACGAGCAGCGCGCCGATGCCGACCAGGTGCGACAGCTGCAACCGGCCGTGGATCGTGCGCTTGAACAGGATCATGCCGATCAGGAACAACAGCGGCCCGCCGACCAGGCTGAGCACCGTCTTGGCGTCGGCATGGCCGTCCGGATGCGCGAGCACGAGTTCGTCGCCGACCGCGACCACGACGATGCCGGCGACGATCGGCAGGTGCAGGTAGGTGTAGGCCAGCCGCGCGACCCGGCCGGGATCCTTCACCTGCGAGATGCTGTGCGCGCCGGCCTCCGCGCCCTTGTGGAAATAGATCCACCACATCGCCAGACTGCCGGCGAAGGCGACGAGAAAGGCGCCGATCGTATCGGCGTCCAGGTGAGCTTCGCGAACGTCGCGCCGGTGACGAGGATCGATTCGCCGAGCGCGATGATGATGAACAGCGCGCAGCGCTCGGCCATGTGGCCGCCTTCGACCGTCCAGTCCTTGCACCGACGAGCGGCCGAGGCCCGGCGTCCAGAAGCCGGCGGCCGGCGACACATATTCGATCGCACAGCGCCAGTCCCCACAGCAGCAGGCGGGTCTGGCCATGGGCGAAACCGCCGGCGATCCAGAGGATGCCGCTCACCGAGAGCCAGATGAGAATGCGAGCGAAGTTCAGCCGCAGCGCCGGCTGCGTCGTCCGGAACGGAATAGAACATGAAGAGCGTGCGACCGACCTGCATCGCGGCGAAGGCGATGCCGAAGGCAAGTCCGCGCTCCTCGAACGCCTTCGGGATCGAGGTCGACAGCACGAGGCCCGCCAGCATCAGCACGAACAGCAGCACGCGCACCGGCGTCCGCTCGGGATCGAGCCAGTTGGTGATCCAGGACGTGTAGATCCACACCCACCACACGGCCGAGGAACAGGATCGACACCTGCAGCACGCCGAGCGGCGTGAAGTGTTCAAGCAGCGTGTGGGAGATCTGCGTGATCGCGAACACGAACACGAGATCGAAGAACAGTTCGACATAGGTGACGCGATGGTGACCGCCCGCCACGCGCTCGCGCATCAGCGAGCGCGCTGGTGTCTCGGCCGTGGTCCGGTCATCGCGATGCTATTTTTCGGGCGCGCCGGTCTGCAGCGCCAGCGCGTGCAACGCGCCGCCCATCTGCCCCTTCAGCGCCTGATAGACGATCTGATGCTGCTGGACACGCGACTTGCCCCGGAAGGTTTCGGAAATGACGGTCGCGGCATAGTGATCGCCGTCGCCGGCGAGATCGCGAATCGTGACTTCCGCGTCCGGGATCGCGGCCTTGATCATGCTTTCGATATCCCGGGCATCCATCGGCATCGGTGCAGGGCTCCTGTCATTGTCGATTTGGTCGCACTATATTCCCTCGACCCTCCCTTGGACACAGGATGCGTCATGAAAATTCCCGGTCCCGATCATCCGATCACGATTACGCCAAACCCGCGGCGGGTCCGCGTCATCGCCGGCGGCAAGGTCATCGCCGACACGACCTCGGCGCTGGCGCTCAAGGAAGCGACCTATCCGGTGGTGAACTACATTCCCGCGCCAGGATGCGGACATGTCGCTGTTGAAGCCGACCGCGCGCTCAACGCACTGCCCGTACAAGGGCGACGCCAGCTATTTCAGCATCGAGGCCGACGGCAAGACGCTGGAGAACGCGGTCTGGAGCTACGAGAAGCCGTTTCCGGCGATGAACGGAATCACGGAATATCTGGCCTTCTATCCGAACAAGGTCGACAAGATCGAGGAGTTGCCGGCGTAGCGTCATTCCGGGCCGCGATGCGCGCCTACGCCGCCACCTCGCCCCGCATATAGGCCGGGAACCAGTGCTCGAACGCCTGCGTGAGCTTGGCGATCGCGATCGGCCCGCTCGCCCGCGATCGCCAGCGCATCGCCGCCGGTGGTGCCGATCCGCGCGCACGGCACGCCGACGGCGGCGGTCTTCGTCAGGATGCTCTCGACCTGGTCCTCCGCCACCGTGACGACGTAGCGGGCCTGATCCTCGCCGAACCACCAGGCATGCGGCACGATCGACGTCGGCGCGGCATCGAGCTTCGCGCCGATCTTGCCGGCGATCGCCATCTCGGCCAGCGCGATCAGCAAGCCGCCGTCGGACAGGTCGTGCACCGCCGTCGCCGTGCCGGCGTGGATCATGCCGCGCACCACGTCGCCGTTGCGCTTTTCGGCGGCGAGATCGACCGGCGGCGGCGCGCCCTCTTCCCGGCCGCAGACGTCGCGCAGCCAGATCGACTGGCCGAGCCAGCCCTGGCGTGTCGCCGATCAGCAGGATCGCCTCGCCCGCGCGCTTGAACGCGAGCGTCGCCGACTTGGTGAAATCGTCGAGCAGGCCGACGCCGCCGATGGTCGGCGTCGGCAGGATGCCGCGGCCGTTGGTCTCGTTGTAGAGCGAGACGTTGCCGGACACGACCGGGAAATCCAGCGCCTTGCAGGCCTCGGCAATGCCGCGCAGGCAGCCGACGAACTGGCCCATGATCTCGGGCCGCTCGGGATTGCCGAAGTTGAGATTGTCGGTCAGCGCCAGCGGCCGGCCGCCGACCGCGGTGATGTTGCGCCAGGCTTCGGCCACCGCCTGCTTGCCGCCCTCGAACGGATCGGCCTCGCAATAGCGCGGCGTCACGTCGGCGGTCAGCGCCAGCCCCTTCGGGCCGTCGAGCACGCGCACCACCGCGGCGTCGCCGCCCGGCCGCTGCAAGGTGTTGCCGAGGATGACGTGGTCGTACTGCTCCCACACCCAGCGGCGCGAGCACATGTCGGGCGAGCCGATCAGCTTCTCCAGCGCGTCGGCATGATCGACAGCGGCGCCTTGATGTCGCGCGCGTGGATCATCGGCAGCTTCGGCGCTTCGACGAACGGACGATTGTAGAGCGGCGCCTCGTCGCCGAGCTCCTTGATCGGCAGGTCGGCCATCACGTCGCCGCCATGCTTGACGACGAAGCGCTTGGTCGGCGTGGTGTAGCCGACGACGGCGAAGTCGAGGCCCCACTTCCTGAAGATCGCCTCGGCCTCCTTCTCCTTCTCCGGCTTCAGCACCATGAGCATGCGCTCCTGGCTTTCCGAGAGCATCATCTCGTAGGCGCTCATGCCGGTCTCGCGGGTCGGCACCTTGTCGAGATCGAGATCGACGCCGAGGTCGCCCTTGGCGCCCATCTCCACCGCCGAGCAGGTCGAGCCCGGCCGCGCCCATGTCCTGGATCGCGATCACGCAGTCCTTGGCCATGATCTCGAGGCAGGCTTCGAGCAGCAGCTTCTCGGCGAACGGATCGCCGACCTGCACGGTCGGGCGCTTCTCTTCCGACGAATCGTCGAACTCGGCCGACGCCATCGTCGCGCCGTGAATGCCGTCGCGTCCGGTCTTGGAGCCGAGATAGACGATCGGCATGTTCACGCCGGACGCCGCCGCGTAGAAGATCTTGTCGCTCTCGGCGAGGCCGACCGCCATCGCGTTGACGAGGATGTTGCCGTCGTAGCGGGTGTGGAAACGCACCTGGCCGCCGACCGTCGGCACGCCGAACGAATTGCCGTAGCCGCCGACGCCGGCGACGACGCCGGACACCAGATGCCGCGTCTTCGGATGCGACGGCGCGCCGAACGAGAGCGCATTGAGGCAGGCGATCGGCCGCGCGCCCATGGTGAACACGTCGCGCAGGATGCCGCCGACGCCGGTGGTCGCGCCCTGATACGGCTCGATGAAGCTCGGATGGTTGTGGCTCTCCATCTTGAAGACCACGGCCAGCCCGTCGCCGATGTCGATCACGCCGGCGTTCTCGCCCGGCCCCTGGATCACCCACGGCGCCTTGGTCGGCAGCCCGCGCAGATGGATGCGGGACGACTTGTACGAGCAGTGCTCGTTCCACATCGCCGAGAAGATGCCGAGTTCGGTGAAGCTCGGCACCCGGCCGATCAGCTTCAGGATGCGCTCATACTCGTCCGGCTTCAGGCCGTGGGCGGCGACGAGATCGGGGGTGATTTGGGGCTCGTTCTTGATCACGGGAGACGGCATTTTCCGCTGGAGTGAAGACCCCTTACTGCACGTCGGGCCCCGCAATCGCAAGCTTCGGTTGGGTGCAAATCACACCCCAAATCGGCACCATTGCGCTCCCCCGGCAGCAAGCCTCTAAGAGGGTGTTCCGAAAGCCAATCTCGCCTGCCAGGAGACCCGTCGTGAATGCCGTTCCCGAAAGATGCCGTTCCCCGCCATGACGGGGCCGTCCAGGCGACCTCCGGCGAGTTCGCCGGCTGGTGGACCTGGACCCGCGACCATTTCGAGGTCGCCAACGGCCCGTTCTGGCACCGCGAGGAGGACGGCGAGATCAAATGCGCGCTTCCGCCTGGAAAAGAAGCACATGAACGGCGGCGGCGCGGTGCATGGCGGCTGCCTGATGACCTTCGCCGACTACTGCCTGTTCGCGCTCGGCAACAAGGTGCTGCTGGACGGACGCGGCGTCACCCTCTCCTTCTCGTCGGAGTTCATCGACGCGGCCTATGAGGGCGAACTGATCGAGGGACACGGCGAAGTGGTGCGCGCCGGCCGCTCGATCGTGTTCCTGCGCGGCATGCTGACCAGCGCCGGCCGGCCGGTCCTGAGCTTTTCCGGCACGGTGAAGCGGATCAACGCGCCGCGGAAGCCGGCCTAGACGGCCCCTCCCTGCGATGAGCTGAGTCTCCCGGCGCGCATACGCACGACCTGTTCGAAGGCTATCTGACGCGGTGGAGCCTTGCGCCCGACGGCAAGCCCATTGTCACGCCGAGGGCTCAGCTCCTGCCTGTCCGGCAGAACGGCCAGCCCGCCATGCTCAAGGTGACCACCGAACCCGAAGAGATGTTCGGCGCCCTGCTGATGGCATGGTGGGACGGCGACGGCGCCGCGCGCGTGCTTGCGCATGAGGGCCCGGCGCTGTTGCTGGAGCGCGCCACGTCCGGGCGCGCACTGTCCGAGCTTGTGCGCAGCGGACGGGACGATGAGGCAAGCCGGATCATGTGCCGCCTCATCGAGCGACTGCATGCGCCAAGGCCCAGACCGCTGCCGGAGCTGATTCCGCTGACGCACTGGTTTCGCGATCTCACGGAAGCGTCGCAGGACGGGCTGCTGGCGCGCGCGAAAACCCAGGCGCTCGCGTTGCTCGCCGAGCCGCAGCAATCGACTGTGCTGCATGGCGACATCCACCACGACAACGTTCTCGACTTCGGCGAACGCGGCTGGCTGGTGATCGATCCGAAACGGCTGATCGGCGACCGCCACTTCGATTACACGAACCTGTTCTGCAATCCCGACCTCGTGTCAGCGGCGAACCCCGAGCTCTTCGCGCGACGCCTCGCGGTGGTGTGCGAAACGGCGGGCCTGGACCGCAAACGCCTGCTGCAATCGATTCTGGCGTGGACGGGTCTGTCCGCCGTCTGGTGCCTCAACGACATGGAGAGCGTCGACGTCACCGACAAGGACAGGCTCGACATCGACCTCGAAGGTCGCCGAGCTCGCCGCGGCCGAGCTGGATCGCTAGGCGCGACGTCTACTTCGCAAGCAGCTTGCGAAACTTCTCGATCTCGTCGGGCACGAGCTTGGCGATGAAGGGCTGCGTCTGCTCCTCGGCCGACGGGACCACCGACGCGAGGTCGGCGAAGCGCTTGATCACCGCATCCGACGCCAGCGCCTTTCGCGCGGCCTCGTTCAGCTTGGCGATGACGGCGTCGGACGTGCCCTTCGGCACGAACAGCGCGTTCCAGCCCTGCGACTCGAACTCCGGCAATCCGGCCTCGGCCGCGGTCGGCACGTCGGGCAGCGACGGCAGGCGCACCGTCGAGCCGGAGACGATGCCGTTCACCTGCTTGCCGAGGATTGCGCCGGACAGCGACGTCGCCGTGTCGCAGACACCGTCGATCTGGCCGCCGATCAGGTCGTTCAGCGCAGGCCCCGCGCCGCGATAGCCGACCAAGGTCGCGTCGATGCCTGCGGCCTTCAGGAAGGTCTGGCAGATCAGGTAGTTCGACGAGCCGACGCCGGCATGGCCGAGCGTGACCTTGCCGGGATTGGCCTTGGCGTGAGCAATGAACTCCTTCAGCGTCTTGGCCGGAAAATCCTTCTTGATCGCGATCAGGCCGAAGGTTTTCGCGATCATCGCGACGGCCACGAACGACTCCGGCTTGAACGTCAGGTCGGTATTGATCGTGTAGGTCGCAGCGTTGGTGCCCGCATTGCCGATCGCGATGGTGTAGCCGTCCGGCTCGGCGCGGGCTGCGCGGGCCAGCGCGGTCGATCCGCCGGCGCCGGCAACATTCTCGTTGATGATGCGATGGCCGAGGATGGTGCCCATCTGCTCGGCGACGACGCGCGCGAGCACGTCGGACGTGCCGCCGGCGGCGAACGGGACGATCATGGTGATCGGGCGTGTCGGATAAGTGCCTTGCGCAGACGCAGGCCCGACCGTGGCTGACAGCGCGCACAGCAGGCCCGCCAATCGGAGAAAGGTCTTCATCACGCCCTCGTTATCTCAAGCGCCGTCGAACGGCGCCTGGCAACGTTAGGCGGCCAGATACTTTTCCGCAATCGCAAGCCACTCGGCCTGCACCTTGCGCACGTATCGCGGCGCACGCTTCATCTGGACCAGCAGTTCCGTGAACACGACCTTGGCTTCGGTCGCGCGGCCCACCTGATCGAGCAGCTGGCCGTAGCGGACGCGCGCCTCGGCGCCGGGAAAATACTGCGACACCGCTTCGAACTCGGCCAGGGCCTCGTCGGTCCGGCCGGCAGCCGGCGAGCGCGCGGGCATAGAGCAAATGGCCCTCGGCGGATTCGAAATCCGGCCAGCGGCTGCGCATGGCGTCGAGGGTGGCGATCGCCTCGGCCGGCAGGTTGAGCGCCGAATTCGGCCCGGGCCTTGCCGAGCGCATAGAGCGGCTCGTCGCCCGCCTGCTGCTTCAGGATGTGATCGTAGTGCTGGCGCGCCTCGTCGAACCGCGCCACCTCCAGGCACTCGGCGGCGAGCGCTGCACGGTTTGCGACGGTGTCCGCCGTCTGCAGCTGGTCCGACAGCAGCCGATACTGCTTTTCCGGATCGAGCTTGTTGGCGATGCGGCGACGCGCCTTTTGCGCGTCGGGGCCGCTCAGCAATTCGGGGATCAATTCGACCAGGATATAGGCGAGCGCGCCGATCCCCGGGACCATGAGGATGATGAACGCCCAGGGCCGCACCCGCCCGGTTTTGACGGCGTGGAACACCAGCGTGACGTCGAGCAGAACCAGAATGAGCGCGAGCGGCATGGCAGTCCCCGAAATACGACCGGCGATGCCCTATCGTCGCAAGCGAACCGGCCGCCGGTTCGAGCCGTATCAGGGAATTTTGATAGTCATTAGACAGTTAACGCTCAGGCCGCGCGGCCGAGATGCGCGACCAGGCCGGCAAACAGCCCGCGGCCGTCGGTGCAGCCCATGATGTCTTCGACGTGGTTTTCCGGGTGCGGCATCATGCCGAGCACGTTGCCCTTGCTCGCTGACGATGCCGGCGATGGAGTTGGTCGCGCCGTTGATGTTGAAGGCCTCGCCGAGTTCGCCTTCCGGCGAGCAGTAGCGGTACAGCACCCGCCCCTCGCCCTCCAGGCGCTTCGACGGTCTCCTCATCCGCCTCGTAGTTGCCCTCGCCATGCGCAACCGGCACGCGGATCACCTGGCCGGCGTTGTAGCCGCGCGTGAACGGCGAATCCGAGCGCTCGACGCGCAGGTGCACGTCCTTGCAGATGAACTTCAGCTTCGCGTTGCGCATCAGCACGCCGGGCAACAGCCCCGAACTCGCAGAGGATCTGAAAGCCGTTGCAGACGCCGAGCACGAGGCCGCCCTTCGCCGCATGCGCGCGCACCGCGTCCATGATCGGCGCTCGCGCCGCGATTGCGCCACAGCGCAGGTAATCGCCATAGGAGAAGCCGCCGGGCACGACCACGAGATCGGTACCGTCCGGCAGCGCAGTATCCGCGTGCCAGACCATCGCCGCATCGCGGCCCGAGGCGAGCTTCAGCGCCCGCGCCATGTCGCGTTCGCGATTGATGCCGGGAAAAACGAGGACGGCGGATTTCACTGAAATTCCTTGAGCCGGAGGGATCGGCGATTCACGATCAGCGTTCATCACATACCCATTTGACCGCTCGCATTTCCAGTGCTAGCCTTGTTGAAAAGCCTTGCGAAACGGCTGATTCCAGCACACACGCGAGGGAACCATGAACGTGACCTCCACTGCCGTTTCCGCCGCCGAGGCCGTGCCTGTGGACGGCGTGGTCGCATCCAGCGCTTATGTCGACGGCCGCCGCGTTGCCAACATCGCAATCGAGGAAGCCAGCAGCTGGCGCAGCAAGCCCGGACATGTGGTCTGGATCGGCCTGCACGAGCCCGACATGTCGGTGCTGGCGAGCGTGCAGCGGCAATTCCAGTTGCACGATCTCGCCATCGAAGACGCCGATCACGCCCACCAGCGGCCGAAGATCGAGCAGTATGGCGACGCCCTGTTCATCGTGGCGCGCACCGCGCAGCTGGTCGACGGCAACATCAGCTTCGGCGAGACGCACCTGTTCGTCGGCGAAGGGTATCTGGTCTCGGTGCGCCACGGCGCATCGACCTCCTATGCCCCGGTGCGCGAACGCTGCGAGAGCTGCCCGCGCGCGCTGGCCCGCGGCGAGGACTACATCCTCTACGCAATCCTCGACTTCATCGTCGACAACTATTCCCCGGTGCTCGAGACCATCCAGGAAGAGGTCGAGGAGATGGAGCAGCTGGTGCTCGCGAGCGGGATGACGCGGGCGCAGATCGAACGGCTCTACCTGCTGCGGCGCGACCTCTTGCGCCTGCGCAACGCCGTCGGCCCGCTGGTCGAGGTCTGCCGCCGGCTCGAGCACGACAACCTGCCGATGATCCGCCCGGCGATGCAGCCGCTGTTCCGCGACGTCACCGATCACGTGAGAACCGTGCAGGAGCAGATCGACTCGCTGCGCGAGGTGCTGGCATTTGCGTTCGAGGCCAGCCTGCTGGTCGGACAGGCCCAGGAAACCGCGGTGTCGAAGAAGCTCGCCTCGTGGCTCGCCATCATCGCGGTGCCGACCGCGATCGCCGGCCTCTACGGCATGAACTTCAAGCACATGCCCGAGCTCGAACTGCAGTACGGCTATTACACCGTCCTCGCCGTCATCCTGACCGCCTGCGCCACGCTGTTCTATCGCTTCCGCAAGGCGGGGTGGCTTTGAGCAGCGCGGCGCCGGTTCAGCCCACCACCTCGACGCGGTAATTCTCGATCACCGTGTTCGCCAGCAGCTTGTCGGCGGCGTCCTTCAACGCCGCCTCCGCCTTCGCCTTGTCGGTGCCGGCGATCTCGATGTCGAACACCTTGCCCTGACGAACGCTGGCGACGCCGTCGACGCCGAGCGATTTCAGCGCACCCTCGATCGCCTTGCCCTGCGGGTCGAGGATGCCGGATTTCAACGTGACGGTAACGCGCGCCTTCATGTTCGCATCAGCCCTTCACCAGCACCGGACCAGTGCCCGCGGGCCGCTCGTTCTCGGTCATGATGCCGAGGCGCTTGGCGACTTCGGTGTAGGCCTCGAGCAGGCCGCCGAGATCGCGGCGGAAGCGGTCCTTGTCGAGCTTCTCGTTCGACTTGATGTCCCACAGCCGGCACGAGTCCGGCGAGATCTCGTCGGCGACGACGATCCGCATCATCTCGTTCTCGAACAGGCGGCCGCATTCCATCTTGAAGTCGACCAGACGGATGCCGATGCCGAGGAACAGGCCGGACAGGAAGTCGTTGACGCGGATGGCCAGCGCCATGATGTCGTCGATCTCCTGCGGCGTCGCCCAGCCGAACGCGGTGATGTGCTCTTCCGACACCATCGGGTCGTTGAGCTGGTCGTTCTTGTAATAGAACTCGATGATCGAGCGCGGCAGCTGCGTGCCCTCCTCGATGCCGAGCCGCTGCGACAGCGAGCCCGCCGCGACGTTCCGCACCACCACCTCGAGCGGCACGATCTCGACCTCGCGGATCAGCTGCTCGCGCATGTTGAGACGGCGGATGAAGTGCGTCGGCACCCCGATGTCGTTCAGGTGCTGGAAGACGTATTCCGAAATCCGGTTGTTGAGGACCCCCTTGCCCTCGATCACCTGGTGCTTCTTGGCATTGAACGCGGTCGCATCGTCCTTGAAGTGCTGGATCAGCGTGCCGGGCTCCGGGCCTTCATACAGAACCTTCGCCTTGCCTTCATAAATGCGACGTCGACGGCTCATTGGGATGTACCGTGTGTTGTTGAAGTCCATGGATTGGGTTTGCTCCGCTCATTGAACACGACCCGCGACGGAGCTGTCGCGAAAGGCCCGGAATCCGACGGAAACGAAACGCGAACCGGCCTTGCTCGGCAACCTAGCCGATTGACCCTCTCAAGCACAATCGACCGGGAGCGGTTTTACAGCCTTCCTGCGACCGTTCGGCGGTTGCTCCAGAACGGGAAAACCCTATATGCAATTCGCCAAGCTTCCGGGCCCGCCCTTCAGACGGTTTGCCCTTCATCTGGATGGAAAGAGATATATGACGACTTTCGACAAGCGCGAGGAAGGTTTCGAGAAAAAGTTCGCCCTCGACGAAGAGCAGAAGTTCAAGGCGATGGCGCGGCGGAACAGGATGCTCGGAGCAGTGGGCGGCGGAAAAGCTCGGCCTCAGCGGCGACGCGGCGGCCGCCTACGCCAAGGAAGTCGTGGCCGCGGACTTCGAGGAAGCCGGCGACGACGACGTGCTGCGCAAGGTCGAGAAGGATCTGGCGGCCAAGGGCATCGAGCTGACGCAGGCCGAAATCCGCGCCAAGATGAACGAGCTGCTGGCCGAAGCCGTCGCCCAGGTGAAGGCGGGGAAGTGACGGCGCCGCAGCGACGGCGTCGTTCCGGTGGACGCGCGCAATAGCCGTTCGAGAACGGTCGCTTCGCTCGCCTACGCGCGCGCCGGAATGACCGCACGCGTCACCCCTCCTTGAAGCCGTACTCCGGCACGTTGCCGGTGGCGCCGTAGTATTTGTACGGCAGGAACTTGCCCGACATCGTGATCTTGACGCGGTCGCCCTTCGGGTTCGGCACGCCGCTCCATCACGAAGTCGAAGTCGATCGCGCGCATGATGCCGTCGCCGAACTCTTCCTCGATCAGCGCCTTCCAGGCCGGCCCGTTCACCATCACCATCTCGTAGAAGCGATAGATCAGCGGATCGGTCGGCGGCATCGGCGTGCCGGTGCCGCGCATCGGCACTTCGTTGAGCATCGCGACTTCGGCCTTCGACAGGCCGAACAGCTCGCCGGCGTTCGCCGCCTGCGGCTTCGTCAGCTTCATCTGGCCGAGGACCGCGCCGACGATCAGCACCTCGGAATAGCCGCCGATCTTGTCGCAGATGTGCTTCCACGACCAACCCTTCTCGCGCTTGATGTCGAGAAGCTTTTCGGTGAGATCGCTGCGCTTCATGTTGGTTCTCCCGATTTGCAATGTGTGGCGTCGCGCCTGCCGCTCAGGCGGCGGGCTCGTTGATGATGGCGGGCTCCGGCAGCGCCGGACGCACGACCGGCACATGGCGCGGGTCGCGGTTGGTCGACCGTCTGCGTGAAGGTCTTGCTGCGGCTGACCAGGAAATCGATGATGTGGTTGCGCAGGCCGTAGTAGTGCGGGTGGCGGTGGATATCGATGCGCTGCGCGATTTTTCGGCAGCGGATTTTCCAGGATCTCCGCCAGCACCGCGCCCGGACCGTTGGTCATCAGCACGATCTTGTCGGCGAGATAGATCGCCTCGTCCACGTCGTGGGTGATCATGAAGGTGGTCTGCCCGGTCTCCAGGCAGATGCGCCGCACCTCGTCCTGCAGCGTGCCGCGCGTCAGCGCGTCCAGCGCCGAGAACGGCTCGTCCATCAGCATCATCTTCGGCGTGATCGACAGCGCCCGCGCGATGCCGACGCGCTGCTTCATGCCGCCGGACAGTTCCGACGGCCGCTTGTGCTCCGAACCGGTGAGCCCGACGAGATCGATGAATTTCTGCGCCTGCGCGCGCACCTGGTCGGCCTTCCAGTTGCGCCACTTCGACGACACGGCGAACGCGACGTTGCCCATCACCGTGCGCCACGGCAGCAGCGCGTGGCTCTGGAAGATCACCGCGCGGTCGAGGCTCGGTCCCTCGATCGCCTGGCCGTCGACGATCACCGCGCCCTCGCTCGGCTCGTCGAGGCCGGCGAGGATGTTCAGCACCGTGGTCTTGCCGCAGCCGGAGTGGCCGATGATGCAGGAGAACTCGCCGCGCTTCATCGACAGCCACAGATCCTCGAACACCGCCGTCGTGCCGCCCGACGGGGTTCGGGTAGCGCTTGGCGATCCCTTCGATGGAGATGAATTTCTCGTCGCGTCATGTCGCTATTCCGGAAAGGTGACCATCCGCGTGAAGCGGGCGAGGATCTGATCGAGGACCATGCCGACGAGGCCGATCACCAGGATGGCGATGATCACGTTGGTGATCGACAGGTTGTTCCACTCGTTCCAGACGAAGTAGCCGATGCCGGTGCCGCCCACGAGCATTTCGGCGGCGACGATCACCAGCCAGGCGATGCCGATGGAAATGCGCATGCCGGTCAGGATGGTCGGCGCCGCGGCCGGCAGGATCACCGTGAAGGCGCGCCGCACGGTGCCGACTTCGAGCGTGCGCGCGACGTTGATCCATTCCTTGCGCACGGAGGCGACGCCGAAGGCGGTGTTGATCAGCATCGGCCACAGCGCGCAGATGAAGATGACGAAGATCGCCGAGATGCTGGAGTCCTTGATGGTGTAGAGCGCCAGCGGCATCCAGGCGAGCGGCGAGATCGGCTTCAGGATCTGGATGTACGGATCGAGCGCCTTGCTCATCAGCGGCGACATGCCGATCAGGAAGCCGAGCGGGATCGCGACCGCGACCGCGATCAGGTAGCCGAACAGCACGCGCGCGATCGAGAAGGCGAGCTGGATGCCGATGCCCTTGTCGTTCGGGCCCTTGTCGTAGAACGGGCTCTTGAGGTGCTCCCAGAGCTTTGCGCCGACGTCGAGCGGACCCGGCATCGCCGACTTGCCCTGCGTCGCGGTCGCGCCCATCAGCCGCGCGTATTCCGGGCTCATGTTGGCGGCCTGCCCGGTGCCGCGCGTGGCGATATGCCAGCGCCGAGGAACAACAGCAGGAACGCGACCGAGACGATCGCCGCGCGGACCGAGAGGGAGAGGTTCATCGGCGCAGCCTCTTCAGCTCGCCTTCCTGATCGTGAAGCTCTTCAGGTAATCCTCGGGCTTGGCCGGATCGAACGCCTTGCCCATCACCGAGAAGCGTCTTGCGTGGTCGCCGCCGGCGGCGTCAAGCCCGCCTCCTTCATCAGCTTGGTCGTGTCGGTCGCGAGATAGACCTGCTTGGCGACGGCTGCGTAGTCGACGTCGCCCTTGATCTGACCCCAGCGCTTCATCTGCGTCATGATCCAGATCGCAAACGACTCCCACGGGAACGGATCGAAATCGATCGCGCTTGGCGTCGGTCTTCACGTTGCCGAGGCCGTCGGCGAAGGTGCCGGTGAGGATCTGCTCCAGCACGATCTCGGGCTGGTTGATGTAGTTCGCCGGCGCGATCGCCGCGGCGATCTGCTTGCGGTTCTCAGGCTTTCGCCGCAAACGCCGTCGCCTCGATGATCGCGCGCAGCAGCGCGGCATAGGTGTTCGGCGCCGTGGTGATGAACTCCTTCGAGGCCGCGAACGCGCAGCACGGATGCCCGTCCCAGATTTCCTTGACGAGCACGTGGATGAAGCCGACGCCGTCATAGACCGCGCGCTGGTTCATCGGATCGGGACCGAGGAAGCCGTCGATGTTGTCGGCGCGCAGGTTGGCGACCATTTCCGGCGGCGGCACCGCGCGGATCTGCACGTCGATGTCCGGATCGATGCCGTGCTCGGCGAGATAGTAGCGCAGCAGGTAGTTGTGCATCGAGAAGTCGAAGGGTACTGCGAACTTGAATCCCTTCCAGCTCTTCGGATCGCGCTTGTCCTTGTGCTTGACCGAGAGCGTGATCGCCTGGCCGTTGATGTTCTCGATCGCCGGCACCGTGTAGGGCACCGCGTTGGAGCCGACGCCCATGGTGATGGCGATCGGCATCGGCGACAGCATGTGCGCTGCGTCGTATTCCTTGTTCAGCGTCTTGTCGCGGATCACCGCCCAGCCGGCGGTCTTGATCACTTCGACGTTCAGCCCCTGCTTCGCATAGAAGCCCATCGGGTGCGCCATGATGATCGGCGTCGCGCAGGTGATCGGGATGAAGCCGACCTTCAGGTCCTTCTTCTCCAGCGCGCCGCCTTGCGCGAAGAGCTCGGTCGCGGTCCCAAGCGGGAAGAACTGCGAGATCGCCGCGAGCGCCGTCGAGGCGCCGACCGACTTCAGGAAGGCGCGGCGGCTCGCGTCCTGCGGAAACATCGCCCGCACCACGGCGGAGGCGACCACGCCCTCGAAGCGCTTGTCCTCGCTTTCGACCGGCGCGCACTGCGAGCTGCTGCTGCGCGTCGAGCTGATGGTCGCGCTCGGTCGCGTGGCGGCCGCAGCTACAGCCGGATGTCAGCGGCGGTCCGGGTCGAACGGGTTGTCGAAGGTCGGCATGAAGTCTCTCCCTGCAGAGGCGATTGCCTCAGGAATGAGCAAGGAGCGTGCCACCTCGGACCGACGCCGAATTTCGCAGTTATCCCAGTGGCAGCTGCGACAAGTTGGCGATTACGAATTTTCGTGATACACGAGAATTCGTAGCATCAATTACGAAATTTCGTAGGCCTGCCATGAATGTCAGCCTGCTGCCGAACGGGTCAAAAATCTCCTCCGAGGAGGCCGCCGCCCGCGCCGCCGCGTTCGATTTCTCCATCGACGCGATGCTGCTGGTCGATCCGCACGCGGACGCCATTCTCGAGGCCAACACGGCGGCCTGCACCCTGCTCGGCTACGACCGCGCCGCCCTGCGGCAGACCAGGCTGACCACGCTGCACGCCGGCCAGGTGCCGCAGCTGATCGTGTTCACGCAGGCCGTGATGGCCAAGGGAACCTGGTGGACCACCGCGCTGAAGCCGCGCCACGCCACCGGCAAGGAACTCTCGCTCGAATATGCCGGCTCGCTGATCCCGCAGGACGAGACGCCGCTGGTGCTGCTGACGCTGAGCGACCTCGAGCAGCGCCGCAAGCGCGGCCTCGACGCGGTCGCCGAAGACCACATGCGCAGCGGCATCGCCGCCTGGCAGCGGATGGAGCGCGTGTTCCGCGACATCGAGCGCGAGAACCAGCTGATCCTGCGCGCCGCCGGCGAAGGCATCTACGGCGTCAACTCCGAGGGCAAGACCACCTTCGTCAATCCGGCCGCCGAGCGCATGCTCGGCTGGTCCGCCGACGAACTGGTCGGCCGCGACATCCATTCCATCGTCCACCACACCCATCACGACGGACGCCACTATCCGCACGAGGACTGCCCGATCTATGCGGCGTTCCGCGACGGCGCCGTGCACAAGGTCGACAACGAGGTGTTCTGGCGCAAGGACGGTCATGCCGGTGTGGGTGGAATACACCTCCACGCCGATCCGCGACCGCGGCATCGTCGTCGGCGCCGTCATCGTCTTCCACGACGTGAGCGAGCGGCGCGAGAGCGACGAAAAGCTGCGCGCGGCGCTGGCCGAGGTCGATCGCCTGCGCGAGCGGCTGGAGCAGGAGAACGCCTACCTGCAGGAGGAAATCCGCATCGAGATCTCCCCGCACGGCATCATCGGCCACTAGCGCGGCGATCCAGAAGACGCTGCGGCAGGTGCAGCTGGTGGCGCCGACCGACGCCTCGGTGATGATCACCGGCGAATCCGGCACCGGCAAGGAGCTGATCGCGCGCGCCATCCACGAGGCGAGCGAGCGGCGCGACCGGCCGCTGATCCGCGTCAACTGCGCGGCGATCCCGCGCGAACTGTTCGAGAGCGAGTTCTTCGGCCACGTGAAGGGCGCGTTCACCGGCGCGCTGCGCGACCGCATCGGCCGCTTCGAGCTCGCCGACGGCGGCACGCTGTTCCTCGACGAGGTCGGCGAAATCCCGCTCGAGCTGCAGGGCAAGCTGCTGCGCGTGCTGCAGGAGGGCCATTTCGAGCGCGTCGGCGAGGAGCGCACCCGCGCCGTCGACGTGCGCGTGATCGCGGCCACCAACCGCGACCTGAAGCAGGAGGTGCAGCGCGGACGCTTTCGCGAGGACCTCTACTTCCGCCTCAACGTGTTTCCGATCGAGACGCTGCCCTTGCGCGAACGGCGCGACGACATTCCCCTGCTCGCCCAGCATTTCCTCTCGAATGAAACCTCGCGAGCGCAAGACGGGCCTGCGGCTGCTCGAAGCCGATGCGCGGCGGCTGTCGCGCTACGACTGGCCGGGCAACGTGCGCGAACTGCAGAACGTGATCGAGCGCGCGGTGATCCTGTCGCACAACGGCCGCCTGCGCATCGACCTGCCGGACCAGAGCGCGCATGCGCCGGTCACCGCGCGCGATGCGGCCAAGGAAGCATCGAACGTGGTGCTGACCGACGACGAAGTGCGCGCCTTCGAGCGCGCCAACATCATCGCCGCGCTGAAAGCCTCCGGCGGCAAGGTGTTCGGCAGCGGCGGCGCAGCGGAGCTGATGGACATGAAGCCGACCACGCTCGCCTCACGCATCAAGGCGCTGAAGATCGAAGTGCAGGGCGTAGCCCGACGTCGAATGATGCCTGCAGCGAAGCCTCCCGCTTCATCTCAAGCCTCGCGCAGCACGCGCTTCCAGATCACCCACCACATCCGCCTCGCGCACATCCACGACGCGATAGTCCCGCGCCTCCAGCCACGCCCGGCGCTCGCCGCGATCCTTCACCACGTCCTCGGTCTCGTTCGCGCCGATCAGCTCGATCGCCAGCCGATAGACGAACGACACGAAATCCGGGATCTGCCGCCCGACCGGCGTCTGGCGCTTGAACTGGCCGGCAAAGCGCCGGTCCTTGGTCAGCGCCTTCCACAGCACGCGCTCGGCGTCCGACGTGTTTCGCCGCAGCAGCCGCGCAAGCCCGCGCACCGGCCCCTGCTCGTCCGGCATGCGGCCGGCGCCGGTGGTCGCCAGCAGCGCGCGCAGCCGCGACGCGTCGTCGCCGTCCAGCACGCCGCCGCGCGCAGGACCCTTCGCGCCCCTCGGCGATCGCCTTGATCGCCCCGTGCAGCGTCTGCATGTCCTGCCGGGTCGGCTCCATGCGCGAAAAAATGTTGCGCAGGTTGACGATCATGGTGTCGCGCTTTTCCGGCGGACGCAGGAATTCGACGCGATCGAGCTCGGCGACCAGCGTGTCGAAGAACGCCTGCTCCTGCTCCTTGCTCGCGCGCACCGAGCGTTCGGTGGTCGCGATACGGCAACGCGCCGTCCTTCGCACACTTGAACCACTCGTAGCCCATCAGCAGCACGGCCTGCGCAAGGTTGAGCGAGGCGAACTCCGGATCGACCGGAAAGGTGACGATGCGGTCGGCGAGCGCGACCTCGTCGTTGGTCAGCCCCCAGCGCTCGCGGCCGAACAGGATCGCGGCCCGTCCCTGCCTGCGATCTCGCCCGCCATCTCCTGCGCCGCCGCCTCCGGCGCCAGCACCGGCTTCGCCTGGTCGTGCGCCCGCGCCGTGGTCGCGAACACCAGCGAGCAGTCGGCGATCGCCGCCTGCAACCGTGTCGAACAGCCTTGCGCCATCGACGATGGCGTCGGCGCCGGAGGCCGCGCGCGCTCGCGTGGATGTTCGGCCAGCCGTCGCGCGGATTGACGATGCGCAGTTCGCTTCAGGCCGAAGTTGCCCATCGCGCGCGCGGCCATGCCGATGTTCTGGCCGAGCTGCGGCTCGACCAGCACGATGATGGGCGCAGCACTGCGCGCGCGTCAGGCCGCTTTCGGTTCGCTCAAGGGGCATTCGTTCGTCCATATCCGCCTATCCGATTGCGCTTTCGAGCGAATTTCTCAAGCAGATAATATGGAGGCCGCGGCTGGCCGGCGACGCCCGTGTCCGAAATCGCGCTCCCGGGGCGGCCAGTGCGCACGAAACTTGCTCGTCGTTTGCAGAGCCTGCACGGAAAGGACTACCGCAAGCCTGCTTCCAGCCTGCGCCTGCCGATGCTATAGCGGCCATGGCCGGAAATCCGGCTCCCGCGCCCACGTTCCATCCCAAGGTAAGGCCCTGTCCAAAATGGCAAAAATCAAGGTGACCAACCCGGTCGTCGAGCTCGACGGCGACGAGATGACCCGGATCATCTGGCAGTACATCAAGGACAAGCTGATCCACCCCTACCTTGACGTCGAACTGCTCTATTTCGACCTCGGCATGGAATACCGCGACAAGACCAACGACCAGGTCACGGTCGACGCGGCCAACGCCATCAAGAAGCACGGCGTCGGCGTCAAATGCGCCACCATCACGCCGGACGAAGCCCGCGTGAAGGAGTTCAAGCTGAAGGAGATGTGGAAGTCGCCGAACGGCACCATCCGCAACATCCTCGGCGGCGTCATCTTCCGCGAGCCGATCATCTGCAAGAACGTGCCGCGGCTGGTGCCCGGCTGGACCAAGCCGATCATCATCGGCCGCCACGCCTATGGCGACCAGTACCGCGCGACCGACATCAAGTTCCCCGGCAAGGGCACGCTGTCGATGAAGTTCGTCGGCGAGGACGGCACGGTGATCGAGCGCGAGGTGTTCAAGACGCCCGGCGCCGGCGTCGCCATGAGCATGTACAATCTCGATGAGTCGATCACCGACTTTGCGCGCGCCTCGCTCAACTACGGCCTGCAGCGCAACTATCCGGTCTACCTGTCGACCAAGAACACGATCATGAAGGTCTATGACGGACGCTTCAAGGACATCTTCCAGGACGTCTTCGACCGCGAGTTCAAGAAGGACTTCGACGCGAAGGGCCTGACCTACGAGCACCGGCTGATCGACGACATGGTCGCCTCGGCGCTGAAGTGGTCGGGCGGCTACGTCTGGGCCTGCAAGAACTACGACGGCGACGTGCAGTCCGACACGGTGGCGCAGGGCTACGGCTCGCTCGGGCTGATGACCTCGGTGCTGCTGACGCCGGACGGCAAGACCATGGAAGCCGAAGCCGCGCACGGCACGGTGACGCGCCACTACCGCGAGCACCAGAAGGGCAAGGAGACCTCGACCAACTCGATCGCCTCGATCTTCGCCTGGAGCCAGGGGCTGTCGCATCGCGCCAAGCTCGACGACAACAAGGACCTCGCGACCTTCGCCGACACGCTGGAGAAGGTCTGCGTCGACACCGTCGAGTCCGGCTTCATGACCAAGGACCTGGCGCTGCTGGTCGGCGCCGAGCAGCGCTGGCTCTCCACCACCGGCTTCCTCGACAAGGTGTCGGACAATCTGAGCAAGGCGCTCGGCAAGAGCTGAGTACGCCGTCGTTGCCGGCGCCAGTAGCCCGTTCTCGCTGCGAGTCGGCCCCGCATATCGCTGCGCTCATGCGGGCTACGCGCGAATGTTCTTGATTTGTTCTTTCCCTCTGCTATCGTCCTTTCGTCAGTCAGCGTGAGAGGAAAATCCATGATCGGCTACGTCACCATCGGCGCGCGGGACACCGCGGAGAGCACCGCATTTTATGACGCCGTGCTCGGCACCATCGGCTACCAGCGCTTTGCCGACTACGGCGCGTTCATCGGCTATGGCGTTGGCGGCAAGAGTGACGGCCAGTCGGTC
Organism: uncultured Alphaproteobacteria bacterium; assembly: GCA_963843435.1. Classification (GTDB taxonomy): domain Bacteria; phylum Pseudomonadota; class Alphaproteobacteria; order Rhizobiales; family Xanthobacteraceae; genus P52-10. The sequence continues at coordinate 58,782 of CAWJKJ010000018.1, read as the reverse complement.
TGGGTCTGCAAGCCGTTCGACGGCAACGAAGCGCGCGCCGGCAACGGCATCATGGTGGCGTTCGACGCCGCCGACCGCGCGCAGGTGCATGCGTTCTACGACGCGGCGATGAAGCACGGCGGCAGCGACGAAGGTCCGCCCGGCCATCGCGAGAGCTACGGGCCGAACTGGTACGCGGCGTATCTGCGCGATCCGACCGGCAACAAGCTCGCCGATCGTCTGCAACAAGCCTGCGTGACGGATCAGCCGGCGGCGGGCGCGACCGAGCCGGTCGCGCCGCCGAGATACGCGATCATCGCCTTGGCGATCTCCTCCTCGCCCATGATGACGAGATTGGCGCCGTGCTGTTTCAGGTGCGCGACTTCCTCGTCTGAATGTGCGCGGGCGACGATGGTCAGATCCGGCTTCGCGGCGCGCGCCTTGGCGACCACCTGCCCGCCCTCGAACGCATCCGGGATGGCGACCAGCAACGCGCGGGCGCCTTTGACGTTGGCGGCATCGATCATGTCCGGCGCATTGGCGTTGCCGGTCATGGCTTCGACGCCCTCCTTCTGCAGGCGTTCGGCGATCTGCGGATCGTCCTCGATCACCAGCAACGGAACACGGGCCTCGCGCAGTGAGCGGCCGACCACGCTGCCGACCCGGCCGTAGCCGACCAGCACGATGTGATCTGACAGCTGCGTCGCGCGCAAAGGCTCCCGCGCCTTCTCCACCGGCTTCGCGCCGGGCGCGGCCTTGGCTTCTTCCTTTTCCAGCAGCTTGTCGACCAGAACGAACACCAGCGGGTTGAGGAAGATCGAGACGATCGCGCCGGCGAGGATGAGGTCGCGGCCGCGCTCGGGCAGCAGCGCCAGCGACACGCCGAGCCCCGCCAGGATGAACGAGAATTCGCCGATCTGGGCGAGGCTCGCCGAGATCGTCCAGGCCGTGGACGACGGATGGCCGAACATCCGCACGATCAGGAAGGCCGCCGCCGACTTGCCGATGACGATGATGAACACGGTCGCAAGCAGCGGCCACGGCTCGCGCAGCACGATCGTCGGATCGACCAGCATGCCGACCGAGACGAAGAACAGCACGGCGAAGGCGTCGCGCAGCGGCAGCGTCTCCTGCGCCGCGCGATGGCTGAGCTCGGACTCGCTCAGGATCATGCCGGCGAAGAATGCGCCGAGCGCGAACGACACGTCGAACAGGACGGCCGCGCCGAAGGCGATGCCGAGCGAGATCGCCAGCACCGCCAGGCGAAACAGCTCGCGCGAGCCGGTGTGCGCCACATAGTGCAGGAGCCAGGGGACCACCCGCCGGCCGATCACCAGCATGAAGAGCACGAACGCTCCGACCTTGCCGAGCGTGATCGCCAGCGGCAGCGCGATGCCGGCGAAGCCGGTGCCGGCCTCGCCTTTCAGAAGTCCCGCCAGCGCCGGCAGCAGCACCAGCGTCAGCACCATGGCGAGGTCCTCGACGATCAGCCAGCCGACCGCGATGCGTCCGCGCTCGGTGTCGACCAGCCGCCGCTCCTGCAGCGCGCGCAGCAGCACGACGGTCGAGGCGACCGACAGCGCAAGGCCGAACACGAGGCCGCCGCCGAGCGGCCAGCCAAGCCAGGCCGCAAGGCCGATGCCCATCAGCGTCGCCGCGACGATCTGCACGATCGCGCCGGGCACGGCGATCGCGCGCACCGACAGCAGGTCCTTCAGCGAGAAATGCAGGCCGACGCCGAACATCAGCAGGACGACGCCGATCTCGGCGAGCTCGTTGGCGAGATGCTGGTCGGCCACGTAACCCGGCGTGAACGGTCCCATCACCACGCCGGCGAGCAGATAGCCGACCAGCGGCGAGATGCGTAACCGCTGCGCCAGCAGGCCGAAGGCAAACGCCAGCACCAGGCCGACAACGATGGTGGAGATCAGCGGCGTGTCGTGAGCCATTGCCCGCCCTTTTCAAGGTCTGGCGCGGGATCACGCCGTGTTCGAAGATGTCAGCAATTACCTATTGCCACAGGACATGCGCGACAACCGGACCCAGTGCCGCATCGAAGACATGCGCGAGCGAAGCGACGCCGTTCTTCGAACGGCTACGGCCGGGAACCTCAACGCGCCTGGCGCGATCGCGCGACGTCCGCATCCTCCGCAGACGATCCACCCGCCTTGATCGCCTCCTCGAACTGATCGCGCATCGCCGCAAGACGGTGCGCGACGGCCTCGTCGGACGCGCCCAGCGCTTCCAGCACCCGGCCGCCAAGCTGCAGGCTCGCCTCGAAGGTCTCCGGCACGACCTCCACGGCTCCGAGCCGTATCAGCGTGCGTGCGCTGTCGCTGTCGGTCGCACGCGCAAGCACCACCGCATCGCTGCGGAACTGGCGGATCGCCGCCACCATCCGCTCCGCCGCGCCCGGTTCGTCCAGCGTGACAATGAACGCGCGTGCGTGCCGCGCACCGGCGCGCTCGCAGCAGCTCGGTGCGGCTGGCGTCGCCGAAGAACACCGGGTGTCCCTGTTCGCGCTGTGCAGCGACGAGGCGCGCATCGAGGTCGAGCGCGACGAACGCGACGTTCTCCGCCGACAGCAGCCGCGCGACCGTCTGGCCGACGCGTCCGAAGCCGCCGATGATGACGTGGTCGGTCATGCCGTCCTCGTCGGACAACTGCCGCGACGCGGGCGCGCTCCCCTGCTCGAGCCTGGCGCTGGCATATCGTCCGGCGCGCGCAAGCGCGGGCGTCACGATCATCGTCAGCGCGACGGTCGCCGTGAGGAACTGAGCGAGGCCGGGCTCGAGCAGCCTGCTCCGCCGCCGCCACGCCGAACGCAACGAATGCGAACTCGCCGGACTGGGCCAGCAGCAACGCGATCTCGGCCGATACCGGGCCGCCGACACCGAAGACGCGGCCGGCTGCGATGATGATCGCAGCCTTGACGACGATCAGCGCGGCGGCCGCCGCAACGATCTGCGGCAGCCATTTGAGCAGGAACGCCAGATCGACGGTCATGCCGACGCTGATGAAGAACAGCCCGACCAGCAGTCCCTTGAACGGCGACAGGTCGATCTCGACCTGGTGGCGGTATTCGGTCTCCGACAGCAGCAGGCCCGCCAGAAACGCGCCGAGCGCCGCCGACAGGCCGACGCGCGCGGTGAGGATCGAGAAGCCGATCAGCACCAGCAGCGAGATCGCCATGATCAGCTCGCGGCTGCCGGTCTGCGCGGCGAGCCGAAACACCGCGCCAAGCACGTAGCGGCCGACGACCGCGATGACGACCAGCAGCGCGACGGCCTCGGCGATGAGCCAGCCGAGGTCCGCAAGCGAGCTGCCGCCGCTGCCGAGAAATCCGGCGGTGAACAGCACCGGCGCCACCATCAGGTCCTGAAACAGCAGGATCGACAGCGCAACGCGCCCGACATGGGTGGCGGTTCGCCCCTGCTCTTCGACGATCTGCATGACCACCGCAGTCGACGACATGGCGAGCGAGATGCCGATGACCGCAGCAGTCGCGGGGCCTGCGCCCAGCAGTGCTGCGCCCGCACCGATCGCGACCGCAGACACCGCGAACTGCATGCCGCCCACGCCCAGCACATATCTTCGCAGCGCTGCGAGACGGCTCCACGACAGCTCGAGGCCGATCAGGAACAGCAGCGCCATGACGCCGAGTTCGGCGAACGGCGCGACGCGCTGCGGATCGTCGAGCGTCACATGACGCAGCCAGGGATAGTCGCTGCCGAGGCGGCCGAAGCCGAAGGGGCCGACCGCGACGCCCAGCGCCAGGAAGGAAAGAACCTGGCTGACGCCGAAACGATGCAGCAGCGGCACCGCGAGACCGGCAATCGCCAGGAAGACCAGAAAGTCCTTGGTCCAGGCGACGTGCTCCACGTCAGACGCCTCGCGTCTTCAAGCCGCGCGCGACCGCCGTGCGACGCCTGAGGACGGCGACGGAGGGCGCCGCCCGCACGGGCCTACGAACCCAGCGCCGCGGAGATCGCATCCAGCGCCGCATTCGCCTTCGAGCCGTCCGGTCCGCCGGCCTGCGCCATGTCGGGACGGCCGCCGCCGCCCTTGCCGCCGAGCACCTCGGAGCCCATGCGCACGAGCTCCACGGCGTTGAAGCGCGACGTCAGATCGCTGGTGACGCCGACGACGATGCCGGCCTTGCCGTCGGCGGTGGCGCCGACGATCGCAACCACGCCGGACCCGATCTGCTTCTTGCCGTCGTCGGCGAGGCTCTTCAGGTCCTTCATCTCGATGTCCTGCACGGCGCGGCCCAGGAACTTGACGTCGCCGATGGTGCGGATATCGGAGGCCCCGCCTGCGCCGGCGGACGCGCCGCCGCCCATCGCGAGCTTCTTGCGCGCGTCAGCGAGGTCACGCTCCAGCTTGCGGCGTTCCTCGACCAGCGCGGCGACGCGCACCGGCAGGTCGTCGAGGCTGGTGCGCAGCTCCGCCGCCGCCGCCTTCGCGGTCTGAATGCTGGCATTCGCCGCATGGCGCGCGACGTTGCCGGTGAGCGCCTCGATGCGGCGCACGCCGGAGGCCACCGCGCTTTCGCCCATCACCGAGATCATGCCGATGTCGCCCAGGCGCTTCACATGCGTGCCGCCGCACAGTTCGACCGACCAGCCGAGCGTGTTGCCGCTGCCGGCGCCCATCGACACCACGCGGACCTCGTCGCCGTATTTCTCGCCGAACAGCGCGCGCGCGCCGGCGGCGCGGGCATCGTCCACCGCCATCAGCCGCGTCGTCACCTCGCCGTTCTGCAGCATCACGTCGTTGGCGATGTCCTCGATGCGGCGCAGTTCCTCGGCGCGAGATCGACTTCGGATGCGCGAAGTCGAAGCGCAGCCGCTCCGGCGACACCAGCGAGCCGCGCTGGGCGATGTGATCGCCGAGCACCTGGCGCAGCGCTTCGTGCAGCAGATGCGTCGCCGAGTGGTTGGCGCGGATCGCCGAGCGGCGCGCGTGATCGACCTCGAGCGACAGCGCAGCGCCCGTCTTCAGCGTCCCCTGCTCCACCGTGCCGACATGCGCGAACAGGTCGCCGGCCTTCTTCTGCGTATCGGTGACCCGGAAACGCACGCCCTCGCCGACCAGCACGCCCTCGTCGCCGACCTGGCCGCCGGACTCGCCGTAGAACGGCGTCTGGTTCAGCACCACCGACGCCGGTCTCGCCGGCCTTGAGGCTGTCGACTTCCTTGCCGTCCTTCACCAGCGCCGTGACCACGCCCTCGGCCGTCTCGGTCTCGTAGCCGAGGAACTCGGTCGCGCCGAGCTTTTCGCGCAGCGGAAACCAGATCGCTTCGGTCGCGGCCTCGCCCGAGCCCGACCACGACGCGCGCGCCTTCTCGCGCTGCTTCTCCATCGCAACGTTGAAGGCGTCGGTGTCGACGCTCGATGCCGCGGGCGCGCAGCGCGTCCTGCGTCAGATCGAGCGGGAAGCCATAGGTGTCGTACAGCGTGAACGCGGTCTCGCCCTTCAGCCGGTCGCCGGATCTTCAGCGCGCGGCTTTCTTCGTCCAGAATCGAAAGCCCGCGCTCCAACGTCTTGCGGAAGCGCGTCTCTTCCAGCTTCAGCGTCTCGGTGATCAGCGCTTCCGCGCGCACCAGCTCCGGATAGGCCTGCCCCATCTCGCGCACCAGCGAGCGGACCAGCCGCCACATCAACGGGTCGCGCGCGCCGAGCAGCTGCGCATGCCGCATCGCGCGGCGCATGATCCGCCGCAGCACATAGCCGCGGCCTTCGTTCGACGGCAGCACGCCGTCGGCGATCAGGAACGACGACGCGCGCAGATGGTCGGCGATCACGCGGTGCGAGGCGAACTGCGGCCCGTGCGGATCGACGCCGGTCAGTTCGGCGATGTTGCCGATCAGGGCGGCGAACAGGTCGATCTCGTAGTTGTCGTGCTTGCCCTGCAGCACGGCCGCGACGCGCTCCAGCCCCATGCCGGTGTCGATCGACGGTTTCGGCAGCGCATTGCGCTCGCCCGGCGCGACCTGCTCGAACTGCATGAACACCAGGTTCCAGATCTCGATGAAGCGGTCGCCGTCCTGGTCGGCCGAGCCCGGAGGCCCGCCCGGGATCTTGTCGCCGTGGTCGAAGAAGATTTCCGAGCACGGGCCGCACGGGCCGGTGTCGCCCATCTGCCAGAAATTGTCCGAGGTCGGGATGCGGATGATCCGCGAGTCCGGGAGCCCTGCGATCTTCTTCCAGAGATTGAACGCGTCGTCGTCCTCGGAGAACACGGTCGCCGTCAGGCGCTCCTTCGGCAGGCCGTAATCCTTGGTGATCAGGTTCCAGGCGAGCTCGATCGCCCGCTCCTTGAAGTAGTCGCCGAACGAGAAGTTGCCGAGCATCTCGAAGAAGGTGTGATGCCGCGCGGTGTAGCCGACATTGTCGAGGTCGTTGTGCTTGCCGCCGGCGCGCACGCATTTCTGCGAGGTGGTCGCGCGCGAATACGGCCGCTTCTCAAGCCCGGTGAAGACGTTCTTGAACTGCACCATGCCCGCATTGGTGAACATCAACGTCGGGTCGTTGCGCGGCACAAGCGGCGACGACGGCACGACTTCGTGGCCGTTCTTGGCAAAATAGTCGAGAAACGCCGACCTGATCTCGTTGACACCGCTCATTGTCGTCCAATCGCGCCCTGTTCGATCCAGTTCCAGCGCAAGACGCCCTGGCGTCCTGCCCAAAAGCTGGTCCCATCCTGCCCACAATTTCCCCGCCAACGCTTTTAGCCGGTGGGGTGCCAGAAAACGCCAGCCGTCCAAGGGGTTGCAAGAACGGTTGATAAGCCGCTCTGAGCTTCGCCGAGGATGGAAAGGCCTTCGCTCACCTGCTATATAGCGAGGGTGACGCTGCACGGCAAAACGTGCATCGCCATAGCCACGATCGGGAGAGACCGGCAGCCTTTCGCGGGTATGCCGGCGCCGAAGGAGCAACCGCCCCGGAAACTCTCAGGCAAACGGACCGGCTGGCTAGACTGCATCTGGAAAGAGACACGGCCGAGCACTCGCTCTTCGAGACGTTCGGTATTCGCGTCCGCCGACGGGATAATACTCTCAGGCACAGCGACAGATGGGGCTTCGTAACGCAACGGGTGGAGCAACTCCGCCCGTGCCGTCCGGAGCCGTTCATGTCTGCGTCAGACCCGAATTCCCTCAAGCGCACCCCGCTTTACGCGCTCAATGTCGCGCGCGGCGGCAAGATGGTTCCGTTCGCCGGCTACGAGATGCCGGTGCAGTTCCCGCCCGGCGTCCTGAAGGAGCACCTGCACACGCGCACCTCGGCCGGCCTGTTCGACGTCTCGCACATGGGCCAGATCGCGCTGCGCCCGAAATCCGGACAGGTCGCGGACGCGGCCCGCGCGCTGGAGCGGCTGGTGCCGCAGGACATCCTCGCGGTCGCGCCCAACCGGCAGCGCTATGCGCAGTTCACCAACGATGACCGGCGGCCTCCTCGACGACCTGATGGTCGCGAACTTCGGCGACCACCTGTTCCTGGTCGTCAACGCCGCCTGCAAGGCCGAGGACGAGGCGCACCTGCGCAAGCACCTCAGCGATGCCTGCGTCATCGAGCCGCTGGCCGATCGCGCGCTGATCGCGCTGCAGGGACCGAAGGCCGAAAGCGTGCTGGCCAAGCACGCGGACGGCGTCACCGGCATGACCTTCATGGATGCCGGCCCGCGCAAGGTGATGGGGTTCGACTGCTTCGTCTCGCGCTCGGGCTACACCGGCGAGGACGGGTTCGAGATTTCCGTGCCGGCGAAGGACGCCGAGGCGCTCGCGGGCGCGCTGCTGGACGATCCGGCGGTGCTGCCGATCGGCCTTGGCGCGCGCGACAGCCTGCGCCTCGAGGCGGGCCTTTGTCTCTACGGCCACGACATCGACACCGACCACGACGCCGGTCGAGGCCAACCTCAACTGGTCGATCCAGAAGAGCCGCCGCAGCGGCGGCGCACGGCGCCGGCGGATTTCCCGGCGCAGACGATCATCCTCAAGCAGCTCGACGCAGGCGCACCGCGCAAGCGCGTCGGCATCAAGGCGGACGGCCGCGCGCCGGTGCGCGAGCATGCGCCGCTGTTTGCCGACGAGACCTCGCGCGAGCCGATCGGCACGGTCACGTCCGGCGGCTTCGGGCCGAGCGTCAACGGTCCGGTGGCGATGGGCTATGTGCCGTCGTCACATGCGGCCAACGGGACGCAGTTATTCGCCGAAGTGCGCGGCCAGCGCCTCGCCGTTCGGCGTCGCGGCCCTTCCCTTCTCACCCCATGGCTACAAGCGCTGAGGATTTTCAGATGACCGTTCTTTACACCGCCGATCACGAATGGCTCCGCATCGAGGGCGATGTGGCAACCGTCGGCGTCACCGACTACGCGCAGACGCAACTGGGCGACGTGGTGTTCGTCGACCTGCCCAAAGTGGGCCGCGTGGTGAAGAAGGCGGAAGCCACCGCCGTGGTCGAGAGCGTCAAGGCTGCGTCCGACGTCTATGCGCCGATCAGCGGCGAAGTGATCGAGGTCAACGAGGCGCTCGGCGCCGATCCGTCGCTGGTGAATTCCGATCCGGCCGGCGGCGCCTGGTTCTTCAAGATCCGCATCGCCGACAAGGGCGAGCTTGCCGGAATGATGGATGAAGCCGCCTACAAGGCGCACACGGCCTGAGTTTCCAATTGGCGAGGACATTGACATGACCGCATTGCGCAAGAACTCGGCAGACGTCGCGAAGGATTTTGCACGCCGCCACATCGGCCCCGCGCCGCGCGACATCGAGGCGATGCTGGAGGCGGTGCACGCCAAGAGCCTCAACGCGCTGATGGACGAGACGCTGCCGGCCTCGATCCGGCAGAAGGCGCCGCTGAACCTTGGCCCGGCGCTGTCGGAGATCGCAGGCGCTCGCGCACATGACGAAGCTCGCCGAGCAGAACCAGCAGTTCACCTCGCTGATCGGCCAGGGCTATTCGGGCACGATCCTGCCGGCGGTGATCCAGCGCAACATCCTGGAGAACCCGGCCTGGTACACGGCCTATACGCCCTACCAGCCGGAGATCAGCCAGGGACGGCTGGAGGCGCTGTTCAACTTCCAGACCATGATCTGCGACCTGACCGGCCTCGACGTGGCGAACGCCTCGCTGCTCGACGAAGGCACGGCCGCGGCCGAAGCGATGGCGCTGTGCGAGCGCGCGGCGCAGACCAAGATCGAAGGCCTTCTTCGTCGACCATGAGACCCATCCGCAGACCATCGCCGTGCTGCGCACCCGCGCCGAGCCGCTCGGCTGGTCGCTGATCGTCGGCGATCCGGCAAAGGATCTCGAGAAGGCCGACGTGTTCGGCGCGCTGCTGCAGTATCCCGGCACGCACGGCGCGGTGCGCGATCTGCGCGGCGCTATCGCCGCGGTGAAGGCCAAGGGCGGCCTTGCGGTGATCGCCGCCGATCCGCTGGCGCTGACGGTGCTGGCCTCGCCCGGCGAACTCGGCGCCGACATCGCCGTCGGCTCGACGCAGCGCTTCGGCGTGCCGATGGGCTATGGCGGTCCGCACGCGGCCTACATGGCGGTGCGCGATGCGCTGAAGCGCTCGCTGCCGGGCCGCATCGTCGGCCTGTCGGTGGATTCGCGCGGCGCACCCGCCTATCGGCTGGCGCTGCAGACCCGCGAGCAGCACATCCGCCGCGAGAAGGCGACCTCGAACATCTGCACCGCGCAGGTGCTGCTGGCCGTGATCGCCTCGATGTACGCGGTCTATCACGGGCCCGAGGGCCTCGCCCACATCGCCCGCGGCGTGCACCGGCGCGCCGCCGTGCTGGCGGCGGGCCTGAAGAAGCTCGGCTTCGCGCCGCTGTCGCGAGAATTTCTTCGACACGGTGACGGTCGCCGTCAACGGCCAGCGCGACGCGATCATTTCCCATTCGGCGCACGAGAAGCTCAACCTGCGGCTCGATGCGGCGACGGTGAGCATCGCGGTGGACGAGACGACGATCGGCAGAGACCGTCGAGGCGGTCTGGCGCACCTTCGGCGGCACGCTCGCCTATGCCGACATCGAGCGCGAGGCGCGCGACGCGCTGCCGGCCGAGCTGGCGCGCACCACGGAGTTCCTGACCCATCCGGTGTTCCACAAGCATCGCTCGGAGACCGAGCTGTTGCGCTACATGCGCAAGCTCGCCGACCGCGATCTTGCGCTCGACCGGGCGATGATCCCGCTCGGCTCCTGCACCATGAAGCTGAACGCGACCACCGAGATGATCCCGGTGACGTGGCCGGCGTTCGGCGCGCTGCATCCGTTCGCGCCGCGCGAGCAGGCGGCGGGCTACCAGGCGATGTTCGAGCAGCTGAAGCAGTGGCTGGTCGACATCACCGGCTATGACGCGATCTCGCTGCAGCCGAACTCCGGCGCGCAGGGCGAGTATGCGGGCCTGCTGGCGATCCGCGGCTATCACGCTGTCGCGCGGCGAAAGCCATCGCACGGTCTGCCTGATCCCGTCGTCGGCGCACGGCACCAATCCGGCGACCGCCAGCATGGTCGGCATGAGCGTGGTCGTCGTCGCCTGCGACGCCGAGGGCAATGTCGACGTCGACGACCTGAGCGCGAAGGCCAAGGCCAACGCCGACAAGCTCGCCGCGATCATGATCACCTATCCCTCGACGCACGGCGTGTTCGAGGAGGAGATCCGCGAGATCTGCGACATCGTGCATGCGCATGGCGGACAGGTCTATCTCGACGGCGCCAATCTCAACGCACAGGTCGGCCTGTCGCGGCCCGGCGACTACGGCGCCGACGTCAGCCACCTCAACCTGCACAAGACCTTCTGCATTCCGCACGGCGGCGGCGGTCCCGGCATGGGCCCGATCGGCGTCAAGAAGCATCTCGCGCCGTTCCTGCCCGGCCATCCGGTGCTCGACGGCGGCACGGCGCCGGTCGGCCCGGTGTCGGCCGCGCCCTACGGCTCGGCGTCGATCCTGGTGATCTCCTACATCTACATCCTGATGATGGGCGGCGACGGGCTGCAGCGCGCGACGGAAGTGGCGATCCTCAACGCCAACTACATCGCCGAGAAGCTGCATCCGCATTTCCCGGTGCTCTACCGCAACCACAACAACCGCGTCGCGCACGAGTGCATCGTCGATCCGCGCGGGCTGAAGGCGTCCGGCGTCACCGTCGACGACATCGCCAAGCGGCTGATCGACTACGGCTTCCATGCCCCGACGATGAGCTTCCCGGTCGCCGGCACGCTGATGATCGAGCCGACCGAATCGGAATCGAAGGCGGAGCTCGACCGGTTCTGCGACGCGATGATCGCGATCCGGCAAGGAGATCGCCGACGTCGAGCGCGGCAAGTGGACGATCGCCGATTCGCCGCTGCGGCATGCGCCGCACACCGTGCACGACCTCGCCGACGACGACTGGAAGCGGCCCTACTCGCGCGCCGAGGCCTGCTTCCCGGACGGCGTCTCGCGCACCGACAAGTACTGGTGCCCGGTCGGCCGCGTCGACAACGTGTTCGGCGACCGCAATCTCGTGTGCTCGTGCCCGCCGGTGGATGCGTACGCGGAGGCGGCGGAGTAGCGCTCTATCGTAGCCCGCATGAGCGCAGCGACATGCGGGACCGAAGTTCCCGGATATCGCCATAGCCGATGCGAAGCATCGGCGTTCTTAAGAACGGCGGCCGATGGCCGCCTATGCATCCGGGCTACGGCGCTGCGGCCGCGAGGCGCAGGCATTCCTCAAAGCCTGTGAGATCGCGGTACGGATCGGCCACCCCGTCATGCCGCACGATCGGATGGCCGCAGCTTTCGCGCACGGCCCATTCGAGCATCAGGTTGTCGAAGTTGCCGAAATCCTCGATCTCCAGGCCTGAGGGATCGCGCAAGGACGCCTGCCCGCCCGTGGACGGCGCGGCGGTGACGCGCAGGGCGTAGTCGGACGCGTCGTTGGTGTAGGCGAACACGCGCTTGCCCATGCCCGTCATGAGGCCGAGTTCGAAGACCGTGCCCGCATCGGCGCCCGGCCCGCGAAACGGCGACAGATTGCAGATGCCGAAATCGGCGCGCTGCATCAGCGCCTTGTTGGCCTGGTAGATCAGTTCGTCCGCCCGCTCGCCGGCTTTCGGCGTGATCTCGTTGTCGAGAGGGTACAGGCCGTTGAAGCCGTAGCGGGCGCAGAGCTGCTGCTTCTGCCGGCCGATCTCGATCGCATCGGGCAAGAACACTTCCGGGCCTGCGAGGTAGATGCTCAGCATGTTGAAGCCGTCTGGTTGCGTTGTCGGCTTCAGACTACGACGCCATCCGCCGTCATTGCGAGAAGCGAAGCGACGAAGCAATCCAGCGCGCGCGTCAGCGCGCAACTAAGAAGCGCGGCTGAGTTGCGGCAACTCAGCCGCTTCTTGTTTGCGCGCTGCGCGCGCAGCTGGATTGCTTCGTCGCTTCGCTCCTCGCAATGACGGCGGAAGCGCTCGCTCTATTCAATTGTCAAACAGCCCGACGCGCGTCTCGAGCTTGCAGACATGCGTCATCGCCCCCGTTCTTTGTCCGGCCTGGGGCTGCCGGTCTTCTGTTGCCTTCCTGGCCCCGAAAGGGCGTGCGGAACGCTTGGGCGTTTCACCGCACCCGCGGCCCCGTGTGCAAAGGGGTAGAAAAAAACGCACACGAGCTCCTGTCGAACGCAGATCCACGCCAGCGTTCCGCACGCGATCGTTTATTCGGACTTGCTGCATCACGCCTCTGGTGGGCTCGAAGCGCCGGCACCTTGTTGGTCGAAGCAACCACGCGGAGCCGTCCGCGTGGGGATGCACTTGGGTCCGATCGCCTGCACTGTGTTCGCCGGCCTCATCCGCCACGGGATCGAACTACACCCGCCCTCGGTCCAGGCCTCAGCAGCGCAAGCAACCATCGCATCCCGCCCCACAAGCCCTGGCGATCTAGACTCACCCTCTCACCGGGTCGGGACGTTGTGAAGAATATTCCTAGCATCTGGGAAAATCAATTTCTGAAAGCGCGAAAATCGAAGAAGCCTGTTCAAGGATCTGTTGAAAACTTGGTAAGGCACTGATGCTGATCGCGAAAATCGGGTCGACGCACAGCGGCGCGCCCCCTCTCCCCGCTGGGGAGAGGGCCGGGGTGAGGGGCCGTGACACGAGAAGTTTGTTACTGGCCCTCACCCGCCCTCGCTTTGCGCTCGGCGCACCCTCTCCCCAACGGGGAGAGGGGAAGATGCGCGCTCCGCTCAAAACAAGCGCGGCGGGCGCCGCGCAACGTCGGGGCAACTCCGACGCCACACAGCACCCGCCGTTTTTGCAACCCTCAGGCCCTTGAGCTCTCAAAGGCTTGAGGTGTCGGCAAAGCCTTAGATGATCAAAGATGTGCCGCGACGCCGCGGCACGGCCGGGCGGGATTATTCCTCGCCCTCGCCCTCGTTGTCGTCGTCCTCGCTGCTCTTTTCGGCGGCGAGAATCTGGTCGGCGATGACCCCTGAGTTCTGGCGGATCAACGCCTCGATCTTGGCCGACATATCCGGGTTGGCCTTCAGGAACGCCTTGGCGTTCTCGCGACCCTGGCCGATGCGCTGGCTGTCGTAGGAGAACCAGGCGCCGGATTTTTCCACCACGCCGGCCTTGACGCCGAGGTCGAGGATTTCGCCCATCTTCGAGACGCCCTCGCCGTACATGATGTCGAACTCGACCTGCTTGAACGGCGGCGCCAGCTTGTTCTTCACCACCTTGACGCGGGTCTGGTTGCCGGTCACCTCGTCGCGCTCCTTGATCGCGCCGATGCGGCGGATGTCGAGGCGGACGGAGGCGTAGAATTTCAGCGCATTGCCGCCGGTCGTCGTCTCCGGCGAGCCGTACATCACCCCGATCTTCATGCGGATCTGGTTGATGAAGATCACCATGGTGTTGGACTTGTTGATCGAGGCGGTGAGCTTGCGCAGCGCCTGGCTCATCAGCCGCGCCTGCAGGCCGGGCAGCGCATCGCCCATCTCGCCCTCGAGTTCGGCGCGCGGCACCAGGGCTGCGACCGAATCGACGATCAGCACATCGACCGCGCCGGAGCGCACCAGCGTGTCGGCGATCTCCAGCGCCTGCTCGCCATGATCCGGCTGCGAAATCAAGAGCTCGTCGACATTGACGCCGAGCTTGCGGGCATAGACCGGATCGAGCGCGTGCTCGGCATCGATGAAGGCGCAGATGCCGCCCTTCTTCTGGGCTTCCGCCACGCAATGCAGCGCCAGCGTGGTCTTGCCGGACGATTCAGGCCCGTAAATCTCGACCACGCGACCCTTGGGCAGCCCGCCAATGCCGAGCGCGATGTCGAGCCCGAGCGAGCCGGACGAGATCGCCTCGACATCCATCGACTTGTCGTTCTTGCCGAGCTTCATGACCGAGCCCTTGCCGAACTGGCGCTCGATCTGTGACAGCGCCGCCGACAGCGCCTTTGACTTATCCATGGACGAACCTTCGACGATACGCAGGGCGGGCTGAGACATTGGGAGAAGGCTCCTTATGAACGGGATTCGCCGCCGCCGACAACGAAACGGCCGGGCGGGCTCAACGCCAAAACTCATGAGGAATCTTGTACACTATTTGTTCTCTGTTCGCAATATGTTCTTTTCAGGAATTGGGTGCTGTCCGTATTTAAGGCCGAGTGTCCTAAGTTGAATCCGTGAGTGTCCCGGTTTGCTTTCCCGATCTTCCCAAGCCGATTCCGAGAAGCGTTCCAGAACAAACGTGGGGAATGGTTCCGCCGCAGTCGGTCGCAAACTCTGTTCAACAACCGGAACCGCTAGCGAGGCTTCTGCATTTGAGTTGGTCGTGGCCTTAGGAAAGTCATGCCCATGCGTAAAATCCCTCAAGCCATCTACCTGTCCGCCGACGAGATCGAGCACCTGGTCAGGGAGCGCGAAGCTGATGCAGACGCCCTGCCGGATGGCCCCGAACGGCAAGCCATCTTCAAAGAGATTGCGCAGCTCCGCATGTACGCGGACGCGAAGCGCTGGATTGAATTGCCGGGATTGAAGCCCGGAGGGTAAGGCTGCCGCAGTTGGCGGCCTCTTTGGTCCAATAGCGCCTTGTGGGCTTCGATTGCCTTTATAGGTTTGTCCGCGCCCTTGCGCGTCGACATTCGCAACGATCTGCAATCGCGGTCCGTCCGTCGTACTCACCTTGACGGCATTTTCCAGCTTTCCGGCCCTTTCCCTCATCGGTTCGGATGAGTGATCCCTTTTGCATTCGTGCTTTGCTCCTTTTGACTCTGCGGAACGATTCACAGGCCGTCCGCTTTGTCGATGGGACTGGCGGGAGGCAGGCATGGAGTACGTTCGACAGGTCGCGACCCAGCCACAGAACATGTGCCTTGCCGCTGTTCTGATCGGCATGATCATTCTGATCACCAGCCTGGTCTTGCTGGTGACTTAAGGCCGCCCCAGTTAGCGGCCCCTTTTGCCCCAAAGCGCTGGCCCCATCAGGAAATTGTGCTGTCCGTATTTGAGCTGGTCCCTTTTATCCCTTTTGTCTTCTGTTCTTTTAGTGCGCGGTCCCCTTTGAATCTTGTAAGTGGCCCCTTTAGACTTAAGCTCTGGGCAATGCCTTGGGGGCCAAAATGAGATTTCCGATTTACATCGCTGCGGCTGCGACATTCGCGGTGGTAGCAGTCGCGAGTACTTCCGCAGTAGCGCAACAGCGGGAAAACGCTTGCATGTCGCAATGTCGAACCGACATCGAACGGCGCGGGCTCTCATCCGCCTACCCGGTTGGATACTGCCGCAAGAAATGCAACTACGGCGCCGTCGCCGAAATCCATCCTACCCGCGATCAGCAGTGAGCCGCGGAGGTCGCCGCAGTTCGCGGCCTTTCGCTGCTCATCGGTTTGGATGAGGGGCGGCCTTTGATTTTCGTGTCTGCTCTTCCTGACTCTCCGGAACAACTCACAGGGCTTCCGCTTCGTCATTCGGCAACGGCAGGAGGGAGACATGGAGCACGTTCGACAGGCCGCGACAGAACCACAGAACGTGTGCCTTGCCGCCGTTCTGATCGGCATGGTCATCCTGATCGTCGGCCTGGTCTTGCTGGTGACGTAAGGCCGCCTCAGCTGGCGGCCTCTTTCTGAGGCGGTCTTTGGGTTTGAGATGCTTTCTCAATTTCCCTTCGGCCATCTGCGGAACGCGATCAGCCACAAGATCACAATGGTGCCAATCATCGGAACGAACGAAAACAGCGACCACCATGGTGATCGGCCGGTGCGCCGCAAAATCATCCACGACGGGATGATCGTTACGGCGACCAGCACAACGTAGAAAAAAGTGAAACCAGATCGAACACTCTTGCCTCACTCATTGGAAGAGTGTCGAAAACGCCAACAGCATGACCGCCACGCCAACGACCCAGGCGGTGTCGAGCGCCAGCACCGCGAGAAGGCCCCGCGTCCAGTCAGAGACCCTCACGCGGCGTCCCTCCCTTCGCGGGCGGCTATCTCCGCGCCGAAATCGTCGGCCGCCTGCCTCAGGTGCCTGGCCAGATTTCGGAAGATCTCCACGCTTCTCGTCACACGCCAGGTGCGCGATCATCTCGCAGTCGGCGGCGTTGATGAGCAGCTTTTCGCGTTGAGCCATGAGGTCTTGCATGACCGCGCTCCACATTTCGCGCCCATTGATTCGGAAGGGTGGCTTGAGGTTCCTCAAATGCAACCTCGTAGCGATTTTATTCCCTTTTTGTTCCTTTCGAGGGATGGTGCTGGCCTGTTTCGACCCCTACCGGAGAGCCGGTTGGCCACCCGATACACGAGAGAAAGACCGCCTCAGTTGTCCTAATTCCTCGCCGCAAGTGTCGCCAATGGGGCTTGGGCGCGGATCGGATTGGGCGGTGCCGCTATCGCCCTCGGCTTTCAGATCTACGCTGATCAGGGCCCGTTCAAATCGCGCTTCGGCCTCCCTTGGCGTGGTGTCGGACCATCCTATGTAAAGCGCGTAGGGCGCGAGCCATAGGAGGCCGCATGCACAAAGTCTGGATCATCGTGGCGTCTGCCCTCGCAGCAACGTCTGTCCATGCACAGGTCGCACAACGCGATCGCCTGGGTGCGAGGTTCGAAAACGACATTCGAGCCAACAACGAGGCGATGAGCCGCAAGTTCAGCGGCCCCAACCACCAGATCAACTCACAGAATACGAGGATGCGCGAACGGCTGAATTCTTCGAAGGATAGCGGTTTGAGGCGCCGGTAGGTTCGCGGCGGCGCCGGTCCCTTTGCCTCAGCCCAGCCGTCGTCCTGAGTGTCCCAAGTTCACTTTGCTTGTGTCCGAATTTGGAATGAGCCATGACGCTCACACTCTTAAACATCGCTCTCACTGTCATACCCTTCGTGGTCATCGGCATTGCCGTCAGGTTTCTGATGAACCGCAAGGGCGTCGACCTCGCTGACGTTCAATCACAGGCGGGCCAGAACCGAAGAAAGCGCAAGGTGTTTCTCTTGGGCGCTTGGCGCGACGAAGAGCGCCTCCGATGGCCGCCTTGTCCAGTTGGGCGAACAGGGCGTAGCGCTCGTAGCGGGGCGAGCCTTTGTCGTCCGTGGCCCCTTTCCTCCACGCCCTGGCTCAAAGGGGGTCAGCCAGCGGCCCCCGGCGAACCAAGTGAGGCGGCTGATGCGACCAATTGGCCATGACCGAGAATTCCGACCTAGAGAAGCGTCTTGCCGACCTCGAGCGCCGTCATGAGAAGACGCGCGAGCTGCTGGTCGACGCCCTGTCTTTCACCGTGGCGATGCTGGCGGCTTCCCATTTCCAGCCGGAAGGCGTGCTCGCGTTCGTCGGGGTCATCTGGGGCGCCATGGCCGCGACGCATCTTCTGGCGGGATGGCTCCTGAATCGGCGCATGAAAGAACGCAAGATCAACTACGAATTCCTCACGTCAGCTTGCGTCGTCCTGCTCATCCTCCTCTCCGTGGCAATTCATTTGATCACACTGCTCGTGGCTCCGAGCAGCTTCACAGGTCTGGTCGCTACGTTGCTCCTGCCGGGGATCGCCGAAGCCTATTGGATCTGGGCGATATGGGCAGCTACGGGCACCCTGTCTCAACCCCTGACCCAGTTGTGTGCGGCATGGGTCGTCCTGCTTGGGATCTGGTTTCTCGCGAATTTCATCTTCGCCAACCAGCGTCCGCTGCAATCACGCTGAAACGCTATCGAGTTTGGTGCTGGTCGCTTTCCCACCGCGATCAAAGCCGCTCCCTGGATCTCTGATTTTCCCTGAAAGGAACTATCGGGAGCCCGATCCGTTGTTCCTTCCCATGGAGATTTCAAATGGCTTATGACAACGCGCGACCTCTGCCGCCTGTGCCGGACGCGCCTCATCACGACAAACATCTTAAGCCGTGGGTGGTAGCTGGGCTTACCGTGATCATTGTGCTCGGTATCGTTGCATGGAACATGCAAGACTCGATCGATACGGTGGTCACTACAACGCCGAACACTGCGACGGGTGCGCCGGCCTCAAAGTAAGCGGCCCGGCTTAGGTATGTTGAAGGCCCCTGCGAAAGCGGGGGTTTTCATTTGCCGGCCGCTAGTGTCCCAAATCCGAAGCGCGAGTGAACAAACAGGACATCCAGTGCACACCTTGGGAGTTTGGGCTTTCGGAGTCATCGCCAGCGGTATATTCGGCGGGCTCATTGGATACGGCTTTTCGGACTTTGACGGCTGGCCGTATGGGCTCGTCGGAGGAATGTGTGCGTTCGCCTGCGCCCGTCTGTGGGCAAGTGAATACCCGCCCGTCCCAACCTAGAGCGTGATAGCGTTTCTCCGAATGGCCATCACGCTCTATCCTCTTGTTTGGAGCATGATCCCCGGATCAAGTCCGGGGCAAGCCTTTTCGGAAAATCGGCACCCACTTTTCCGGATCATGCTCTAGCTAGGGGCCGGCAAAAGACGGGCTGGGGTCAGTCCACACATCGGGGGTGCGGAGTCCGAAGTCCCGAGCGACCAAAATCAGGTTGCGTCCTACTGCGAGTGACAGCGTCAGCTGCGTGGAACGAGACTGGCGACGTTTGCGCAAATCGGATCGATCGCCGGTGCCGTGCTGGTCGGAGCCGTGGCCGGTGTTTTCTTCGCCGCCGGCGCGGCCTTTGCCGGCTGGGGTGGTGGCGCGGGAGGAAGCGGCGGCGTGTTCGGATCAGTGATCCTGGTCCAATCCTCACCACCGCAGAGGGGGCCGGCGAAACACCCGCGGACCTCGAGCACGTCGTTTTTCAAAGTGATATGCGCATTATCAGATCCCGCCCCCCGATATCACGGCGGTGCCCTGGGGGTCGTAGATTTTCCCCTCCCAGCGGTCCGGCTTGGTCTGCCGCATGTTGATCAGGATCGGAATTCCGAGCATCGGCCGCCCGCGCATTGCGGGATCGCGGCTGGCGGTGTCGAAACCCGGCTTGGTCTCGGCCCAGATGACGCCCCAAAGCGCGGGCGCCTGCGTCTGCGGTTCAGGACAGCTCACAATCTTCATGCGGGCTGAACGGTCTTTCACCAGCCACTCGCCGACCGGATCGGCCGCAAGAGCGCTACCGTGGCGAAGAGCAATCCCGACAAAACCAATACCGTGCGCATGCAATGAACTCTTGTTCGATGTTCAATGGTATTAGGCCCGCAGCTTCAAAATAAACAAGACGCCAATAAGGCGCCTCTGTCGGCAGAGCCCTCGGTTGGCGGGCAAATCGTTCCGTCCTAAAGTGCCGGACGTCTTGCGGTCTCAGATGGGGGCATCATGGCTGACCACACGGGAAAGGCGCTGGGCCTGCTTGCGCTGGTTCTCGCCGCGCTGCTGGCGCTGGTCGTGTTCATGGTGATTTAAAAGACCGCCTCCATCAGCGGTCGTTTCGTACGACCGCAATCAGCCGTTGCGGCAGCTCTTCGGGCCGTAGTCCTCCCAGACCCAGCCGCACTTGGTGCAGCCCGTGCCGGACAGTGCGGCGGCAAGCAGGAGTATGACAAGAAAAATACGCATACGGACACCCATCCCCGGAGCGCCGATCCTAGCGCGCCTGTCGCGCATCGCCAACCGGTGAAACGCGGCCTCCCCGATCATCCACAAACACTCTAATTCGCGGCCGTGCTCCCGGCGCTGAAGACGCCGCCGATCTGCGAGCCGAGCGCAATGAGCGAGGCGAGAATGGCGAGCGCGATGCCGGAGGCGACCAGCGCGTATTCGGTCGCAGCCAGTCACCGGATTCGTCGGCGAGGAACCGGCCCAGCGTGTCGACCAGGGCAATGCGGCTGCGCATCGGCGTGGCTCCTTAAGCTTTCGCCGAGCTGCTCCCGGCGGCGGGGAAGCTAGCGGCGCAAGGCTAAGGCAGCGCAAACAAACACGATGAACGATCGGTGAAGGATTTTTCGACGGTGGCCTCTCAGGCCGGGTCAGGCCGATCGAGATAAGGCGCGACCACCTCGCGCGTTTCCTTGCTCGGAACCACCGGCACGATCTCGAACGTGACGCCGGAACCGCGCGCGTTCAGCACCCATTGCTGCAGCAGCCTGCGCGTCGTCGCATTCCATCAGCTGGAAGCAGCGGTCGAAGTTCGGCTCGATCCAGCTGTCGATGTATTTCAGGCCGTCGGGAAAGCCGCGGCCGGCATCGCGCACGCGCCGGTAGACCGGCACCGCGTCGCGGTCCTTGAAGCGCTCGATAATCATGAAAAGCATGGCCCCTCCTCTGCGCGTTCGCCGCAACCGAACCTGATCAATCTGATATCGTCCGCTCAGGGACAAGACAAGGGAGAAACAGCCATGACCGCAAAGCCGCCCGCCGCCGGTGACCAGATCCGGGATATCGCGCCGAAGCTTGCCGACCTGACCCGCGACGTGCTGTTCGGCGACGTCTGGGAGCGGCCGCAGCTGAAGAAGCGCGACCGCAGCCTCGCGACCGTCACCGCGCTGATCGCCATGAACCGGCTCGAGCAGCTGCCCGGCCACATGACCCGGGCGCTGGACAACGGCGTCACCAAAGAGGAAATCATCGAGCTGATCACCCACCTCGCCTTCTATTCGGGCTGGCCGAACTCGATGTCGGCGCTGTCGATCGCGCGGAAGGTGTTCGATCAGCACGCGGAGCCGGTGAAGATCGTTCCCTCCAATTAGCTGCAGACAAGCGGCGCCCCCACCCATAGCCGATGCGAAGCATCGGCGTTCTTCTTGCTAAGGACGGCGGCCTGAAGGCCGCCTATGCCCTCCCGCCACTCGCTTCGCTCGCGGGAGGGAGGGGAGTAAGGGCGCATGCACCGATTGACTGTCGATGGTTCGCGATAGTCTGCGCGGCCTCCTCGTAATTCCCTGATAATCAAGCGCGTGTTTCACCGCGGTGCGGCTTGCGATGCCGTGGGCCGCGGCATTATTAGAAGTGCGCATGATCGGGAGCCATCCATGAAGACCTTGTCCGCAATCGCGCTTTCGCTTGTCCTGCTTGCGGCGCCGGCGCAGGCGCAAACCGTGTCCGACCTGCTGGCGCAGATGAAGGTGAAGTGGAACGCGCCGAGCGAGCCGTTCAAGATCATCGACAACGTCTACTATGTCGGCACCGCGGGCCTGTCCGTCGTTCCTCGTCACCTCGCCGAGCGGCCATGTGCTGATCGACACCGGCCTGCCCGAGGCGAACCCGCTGATCAAGGCGAACATCGAGAAGCTCGGCTTCAAGCTCGCCGACATCAAGTACCTGCTCAACAGCCACGCGCACCTGGATCACACCGGCGGCCTTGGCCGAACTGAAGAAGGACACCGGCGCGCAGATGGTGGCGAGCGCCGGCGACAAGCCGCTGCTCGAAGGCGGCTACTATCCCGGACAGGAAGACACCGAAGCGCTGAAGTTTCCGCCGGTGAAGGTCGATCGCGTCGTCGGCCAGGGCGACAAGATCACGATCCCCGACCTGGTCGGCAAGGGCCAGGCCAAGCGCGACCTGACGCTGACCGCGCACATGACGCCGGGCCATTCGCCGGGCTGCACCACCTGGACCACGGTCGCGCGCGAGAAGAAATGGAACCACACCGTGGTGTTCTTCTGCAGCGCGACGGTGGCGCTGAACAGGCTGGTCGGCAAACCCACCTATCCCGGCATCGTCGAGGACTACAAGAAGACCTTCCAGGCTGCGCAGGGCATCATCGCCGACGTGTTCCTGGCGCCGCATCCGGAGATGTTCAAGATGGAGGACAAGCGGCCGCTGATCGGCAAGTATCCGACGTCAATCCCTTCATCAAGGCCGGCGAATTCCACGCCTACGTGCGCGACGCCGAGAAGGCCTTCAACGAGGGGCTGGCGAAGCAGAAGGCCGCGGCCGCGGGGGATTGAGCGTACGTCATTGCGAGGCTCGGCAACGACGGCTCGACGGAGCACCTCCCAGGCGCGCGTTGGATCGCGCAAGCGATCCGGTGAGGCGTGAGAGCCAGCGAGCAGTCTGCGCCCCGCGCCCTAACCCTCTCCCGCCGGGCAGACGGTGGCTTAATGGCGACGCCGCAGCGCGCGCGCTGGATTGCTTCGCTTCGCTCGCAATGACGGCTGGGTGTGCGCCGGCCCTGATTGACGGCTCAAGCCCGCTGCTTGACCTTGCCCTTGCCGTTGACGGCCGGCTCCACGGCGGCCCATTCCATCGTCGGCGCATAGCGCTGGATCGAGCTGCCGGAGGCGAGCGGCGGCGCGCCGGGCTTGATCTCCACGCCCATGACGATGCGCGTCGGACCGAGGCTGATGACGACGATGTCGCGCGTGCGCTGGCCGGGACGCGGCTGCGCGTCCTCGATCACCAGCAGGCCCGGCTCGTTGATGCGGAACACGCCGGCGCGATACCACTTCTTGGACGCGCGCTTCGCGAAAATCGTCGACCAGTTCGCTGGTGAAGGCGATCTGCTGCACCGAGACGCGATAGCCATAACGCGCGATATGGCCGACGATCTCGGCGTCGGTCATCTGCAATCGTTCGCGGGCTTCGTTCATCTCGTCAACTCGCGGAAAAGCGAGCATACGGTTTCAGGCAATTTACCGATGAAAATTTTGGCAGCGATTTGCGATTAATCCGTTACCGCATGTCAAATATGTTTCGTCGCGGGGCCGACCGGCCGCGATGGTGAACGCGCGGTTAACGCGCGCCGCGGCATTTGACGCTCACCTCCAACGGTCTTTTTCATTGTCTCGTCTAGCGTCCGTTCGCAAAGGGACGGCTGGCCGGCATCGCCGGCAGCGCGCCTTCCCGGTTTGGGGAACGGGACGTGGTTGACATCGGCAACGCCGCGCATGCGGGGGAGACGAACCAGGCGTGCGCACTGCGCGACGGCGCGCAGCGTATGGCGCATGGCGCGCCCGCGCGCGCTTGCGCCGCTTTCCAGCCTGCCCGCACGCCGACTGGCTGGCGCTCGCCGCAGTGCGCCGCCGAGCCGAACGGCTACTACCTGCCCGACTGGGAACTCGCGGTGGATGCCATCGGCACGCGGCCGCAGCGACGTCTCAGCGCTGAGCGCACGCGACGACGCGCGCAAGCTCGTCGCGCTGCTGCCGGTCGTGTCCGCCTGGCGCGCCTGAAGATTTCGCTGCCGGTGCTGGTCTCGGCCGATCCCTACGGCGATCTCGGCACGCCGCTGATCGACGGCCGCGCGCCGCTCGACGCCGCGCGCGCCCTGCTCGACGCGGCGCGCGCAGCCGGCGCGCGCGCGATCGTGCTGCGCCACGTCACGCTCGAAGGCACGGCGATGCAGGCGATCCGCGCGGCGCTCGCCGAAGCCGGACTTGCGCCGCACGTGCTGCGCGCCGAACAGCGCGCCTGTCTCGATGCCACCGCCGACGCCGACGAATTGCTGCGCGACGCGCTCGGCGCCAAGAAGCTGAAGGAGCTGCGACGGCAGCGCAACCGTCTCGCCGAGCACGGCGAGGTCAGCTTCACGGTCGCGACGACGCCCGCGGACGTCGCCGCGCATGGTCGAAGTCTTCCTGCGCTGGAAGCGAGCGGCTGGAAGGCCGATCGCGGCACCGCGCTCGCCCAGCATGCGGGCGACACCAGCTTCATCCGCCGCGCCACCACGGCCATGGCCGCACGCGGCCAGTGCGAGATCGTCACGCTGCACGCCGGCGACACGCCGGTCGCAGCCGGCGTCGTGCTGCGGCACCAGGATCGTGCGTTCTGGTTCAAGCTCGGCGTCGACGAGCGCTTTGCGAAGTATTCGCCCGGCGTCCAGCTCGCGCTCGAGCTGACGCGGCATCTGTGCGCCGATCCGGCAATTCGCGCTGGTCGATTCCACGGCGCTGCCCGGTCATCCGATGATCGAGCCGATCTGGCGCGGCCGGCTGCCGATCGGCGACGTCGTCATTCCGCTTCGGCGCAACGACCCGGTCGTCGCGCTCACGGTCGCGGCGCTGCGCGCCCGCACACGCATCCGCGCGAAATTGCGCCAGGTCGTCCGAATTCTGCGAACCCTGAAGGAGAAACGTCAATGAACGCCGGAACCACCGTCGCCCCCGTCATTGTCGCCGGCAACGACGCACTCAATCGCGACTTTCCGCTGAAGCCGTTCGGCATCCGTCACATGCTGAGCGGCCATCCGCTGCTGTCGCTGCCGCGCATCGCGCAGCTCGCCGCCGAACTGCCGCGCGACCGGATCGAGTACAATTCCGGCGACGTCGCCGTCAGCCAGGACCCGGACAAGGTCAAGTCGGTCGATCTCGATCCGGTCGAGATCGTCGAGCAGATCCAGACCGCCGGCGCCTGGATGGTGCTGAAGCGGATCGAGAGCTTCGCCCGAATATCGCCAGCTGCTCGAGGACTGCCTGATGTCGGTCGCCCGCGCGCGCGGCTTCAAGAGCCTCGAGGACGCCGACTTCCAGCGAGATCGAAGGCTTCCTGTTCGTGTCGTCGCCGAACTCGACGACGCCGTTCCATCTCGACTCGGAAGACAACTTCTTCGTCCAGATCCACGGCGAGAAGTTCTTCCGCGTCTACGACAACCAGGACCGCGCGATCGCCGACGACGACGCGATCGAGCACTCGCTGACCAAGCACCGCAACCTGAAATACGACGACGCCTACAAGCCGCGCGGCATCGAATTCCACCTGTTCGGCGGCGACGGCTGCTACGTGCCGTACAAGTGGCCGCACTGGGTGCGCACCGCGAACGAATACTCGATCTCGCTGGCGATCACCTGGCGCTCGAAGGCGGTGCACCGCGACATCGACCTGCAGTTCTGCAACGCGATGCTGCGCGACCTCGGCTTCCCGCAGAAGGCGCCCGGCACAATCCGGCGTGGGACGCGGTGAAGCTGGCGTTCTATCGCACCGGCCTTGCGATGGTCGGCCCGCTGCGCTCGTCCGAGACGCTGCGCCGCATCCTCCGCCGCATCGCCCGCGGCAAGAACGCGAATTACTATTTGAAGGGCGCGTAGCCGTCATTCGAGCGCGCGATAGCCGCGAGCCGGAGCGATACGCGCAGTGCTGCGAGACATGCCGGATCGGCTCGGCGTGCACGCGACGCTGGGCTTGCGCTTCGCTCGCGCTCGCGAGCGGAATGACGCGCCTACTCCGCCGCCTGCTCCTTGCCCAGCGCTGCGACCTGACGGATGGCGCTTGCCAGTTGTTCGGCCGGCTGCGCGCCGGAGACGCCGTACTTGCCGCCGAGGATGAAGGTCGGCACGCCGCTGACGCCGGCATTGGCGGCGGCCTGCGCCGCCTGCGAGATCATCTCGACGTCCTCGTCGGTCGCAAGACGCGCGCGCACGGCATCCGGATCGAGCCAGCAGTCGGCCGCGGCCTGCACCAGCACCTCGGTGTCGGTGAGGTCGGCGCCCTCCTTGAAGTAAAGGTCCATCAGCCGCTGCTTCATCGGCGCCGGCCCGGCCGATCTGCTCGGCCCAGTAGATCAGGCGATGGCAGTCGGTGGTGTTGGGCTGGCGGCTGATCTTCGCGGAGTTGTATTCGAGGCCCTCGGCCGCCGCGGCCTGGGTGACGTTCGAGGCGATGCCCTTGTAGGCGTCGACCGAACCGAACTTTGCTTCCAGATACTTGTCGCGATCGATGCCCTCGCGCGGAATCCACGGATTGAGGAAGAACGGCCGCCAGCGCACGGTGACCTCGACATCGTCGATCAGCTTGAGCGCGCCTTCGAGCCGCTTCTTGCCGATGTAGCACCAGGGACAGACGACGTCCGAGACGACGTCCACATGCAGCCGCAGTTTCTCGCTCATCGGAACGCTCCCTTCCTGTCGTAGGTTGCAACGATGCGTCGACCGCAGAATTATGTCCCGCAGCGGCGGGCCACAAGTCATTACTTCGCCGTGCCGGCGATCTCGCGCAGCTTTTCGCGCGGTCTTGTCGTCGGCCGGATAGAACGCCTCCAGCGCCAGTTCCGACAGCGTGATGTCGACCGGCGTGCCGAACACCATCGTCGTCGAGATGAAGCTCAGCACGTCGCTGCCGAAGCGCAGCTGGAACGGGACGACGACCGAGTTGGTGATCTTCGGCGGCGGGACCGGAGCGCGGCGGCGCCGGATAGGCCTTCAACTCGTCGTGCAGCGCGATCAGCTCGGCGTCGGCCGTCGCCTCGCACTGCCGCTGCAGGCGGTCCAGCAGATGTCCGCGCCATTCGTGCAGGTTGGCGGTGCGCGAGGCGAGCCCGTCCGGATGCAGGCCGAGCCGCATGACGTTGATCTTGCCCTGCAGCAGCTTTGGCGCGACGCCGGCCAGCAGCGGCGTCACCATGCGGTTGGCCGACACCAGATTCCAGTGCCGGTCGATCGCCAGCGCCGGGTTCGGCTCGTGCGCCTTCAGCACCGCTTCGAGCGCCTCGCGCGCGAGCTTCATCGCCGGATCATCGAGGGTTCGTTGCGGGAACGCCGGCGCGAAGCCGCCGGCGACCAGCATGACGTTGCGCTCGCGCAACGGCACGTCGAGCCGCTCGGCGAGCCGCAGCAGCATGTCGCGCGAGGGCGCGGAGCGGCCCGGTTTCCATGAAGCTCAAATGCCGCGCGGAGATTTCCGCATCGAGCGCGAGATCGAGCTGGCTGAGATGCCGGCGCTGCCGCCACTGCCGCAGGTGCTCGCCGACGTGTCCGGTCTGGATGTTCATCATGCGAGGAACCTAACATGAAGGTTTCGCAGCTTCCATTACCTGCCAGGTAATCGCATTCGGTAGCGGTCGCACCCATTCTCCATCGCGTCAGGCCGGCGTTCGGCCTGGCCCGACTGGAGATGGTCCGATGCTTCTGCCCCTCACCTTCGTCGTCACCCGTGCTGCGGCCTTCATGATCAGCGATGCCGCTGCCGTGGCTGGCGAAATTCGCCACGCGGATTGTGGCGCGGCGTCTCGATGTGCCGGAGATCGTGGTGCACGGGATCTGCCTCTATGTCGCGGCGTACGTCAGCGAGGTCGAGCGCAATGCTTCGCTCGTCTGCCCGATGCGCGTTTTCCATGACCTCCGACGTAATCGACCGGCGTCGACACCGCGCTCATCCTCGCGTGCGTCGGCCTGATGACTCAACTCTCAAACCCTCAGAAGGAGCCTGCCATGATCAACCCGTCCCTCTTCCTGCGCCGCGCGATCCAGGGCGACGCCATCATCACCGGCGCGATGGCCGTGCTGCTGGTCGCGGCCGCGGGCCTTCTCGCGCCCCTGCTCAACCTGCCCGAAACCTTCCTGCGCGAGGTCGGCATCTTCCTCGTCGTCTATGCCGCGCTGGTCGGCTTCCTCGGCACACGCGAGTTGATGCCGAAGCTGGCCGTGTGGGCGGTGATCGCCGCCAACGCGATCTGGACGATCGACTCGATCGCGCTGCTGTTCACCAGCTGGGTGCAGCCGAACATGCTCGGCCAGGCGTTCGTGGTGATGCAGGCGCTGTCGGTCGGCGGTGATCGCGGAGCTGCAGTACATCGGCCTGAAGCGGAGCGCAGGCGACGGCGGTGGCGCGGTGAGCAGACGCATCCGCGACAGACGAACTCAGATACGCCGCGATCGATGACCCGTGCCCTCCCGCTTGTGAGGGCGGCAGAGAGTCGCGGGATCGCCGCGACATAGGCGTGCGAAGCACGCCGTCTCTTCGCTCGCCTATAGCGCGGAGACGACATGCTATGCCGCTTGGCGATGCCTCGCACGAGCGCGCTACCGCTTCTTCGTCTTCTTCTTCAACAGATCCTTGATCGCGTGGCCGTTCAGGGCGTGGCCGTTCATCTTCGACTTCTGCTGCCCGCTTTTCCGCCCGCGACTTGGCGCGCTTCTTGGCGGCGCGCGCTTCGGCGCGGGCGATCTTGCGCTTGTTCTCGCATGCTGGCGCACTTGCAGCCGATCGGCTTCAGGTAGCTGTTGAAGTAATCCTTGCCGTAGTCGTAGGTGATCTCGTCGCCCGGCTGGATGGTCTTGATGGCGCGGATGTAGACCTTGCGGTTGCGCGGCTGCACGTCGGATTCCGCATTCGGCCGGCAGGCATGGTTGGCGTAGCGGGCGACGTTGCGGCGGACGGAACCGTCGATGGTCCAGCGCCCGTTCAATTCGAACAGATACTTGTTCTCGATGTCGTCCTGCTCCTTGATCCGGCAGTCGAGCAGCGGCCCCTTGTACTCGACGATCAGCGCGCCCTTCTTGATTTCCTTGGTGGCGAAGAGGCCAAGCCCGGTGCGAGAACGGCCGACGCGAAAGGGTTTTCGGGATGAGGTGGCAGGCATGATACTTTGACAAACGATACCGGTGTTGAAGCGTTCCTGACGCAGGATGGGATCAGAACGTTCTAGTGCGATTCCAGGCAAATGGAATGCTTTTCATGATGCAATTGCTGAACCATCCCCAAATTGGGCGCGTCATAGTTCGTAATCGAGCAGGAAAGTTGTTCCGGATGGCCATCATGCGCGCTTTGAGCGTTGTTACAATCGTCTTGCTCGCGCAGCGAGCCCTCCGCCAAAGCGCAGACTGCCGAAATCATCAGCACCTATACATCCACCGCGAAGAAGGATTGCCGAGCCGTTCGCGCGTCGAAAGCCGAGCCGGACGACGGCTTCCAGCACATTTGTCCCGGGATGGGCAATCTCATCGTCGATGAACGCCGAGGGCGACCTGCGCGAGGTGGTGTCGGTCGGGCGGACGGCGGAGGCCGCGCGGAAGGAACCGGCTGCGCAAGCCTGGTTCGGCCCGTTCAGCTCGACGACGACCACGGTCGAGTGGCGGCATCCGAAGGACGGCGCGCCGTTTGCGATCATCCAGCGCTGGCATCTTGCCGACAACGACGACACCGGCGCCCGACCATCGCCCGCGCACAAAACAGATGCTGGTGGTGACGCGGCTGCCGCCGGGCGCGGTCTGCCATGTCGCCTATGTCGACGTGAAGGCGAACCCGAACGCCAACGAGGTGGCGCGGCAGGCGGCGGACAAGGCGCGCGATTTCAACTGCGCGAAGGACAAGGTGCGGGTGGAAGGTGCGAGCGGGCGTGCGGTGGAGCTGGCGTTGCCGAGGTGACGGCGCCGTGAAGCGGCGTCGTCATTGCGAGCGGAGCGAAGCAATCCAGCGCGCGCGCAGCGCGCAAACGTCAAGCGCGGCAGTTGCGGCGAACGCAGCGGTTTTGATGGCGCGCTACGCGCGCAGCTGGATTGCTTCGCTTCGCTCGCAATGACGGTGCTACTTCATCGTCAGCACCGCGCGCAAAAGATCGCGTGCATCAGTGCCATTCGGCAAATGCGCGACGATGTGGTCGAGGCGGTGGTCGAGCATCAGCATGGCGAGGCCGTGCACCAGCGCCCATGACCGGGTCACGTCCGCGATCATGGCCAGCGGCGGCGATGCGGTCCCTCGCCTGTCGCTGACGCCGCGCGTCAAAACCGCGAATGCCTGCGTCCATCGCCTCGCGCAAGCTTGGTCGCGTCGACGTCGAGCCGCTCGCTGCGGAACATCAACAGGAACATGCCGGGGTAATCGCGGGCGAACGCCACATAGGCCTCGCCCATGGCGACCAGGCGTTCCTTCGCCGAGGTCTCTGACTCGGCTGCCGCGCTGAGCGCTGCGCCGAACTTGCGAAAGCCTGCAGCGGCGAGCTCGCTCAACAGCCCGCTCATGTCGCCGAAATGATGCGTCGGTGCGGCGTGCGAGACGCCCGCCTCCCGCGCGGCCGCGCGCAAGGTCAATCCGGTGAGGCCGTCGCGCTCCAGCACCGTCCCGGCCGCCTTCAGCAAGGCCTCATGCAGCGCGCCGTGATGATAAGGCGCAACTGATGGTCCCGATCGCGTCGCGCGCTTTGGTCCGGCCGCGCTTGCGCGCTTTTTCTGGCGCTTTTCCAACTGCTTGGCTGTCATCGCGCGGTTATGTCGTTCGGTTTTTACACTGTCAAGATTTTACTTGACGGCGTGCACGCGCGCATCTAGCTTTATCTTTACATCGTAAAGATAATATTCCGGGAGGGTTCGATGCAGCCATCAAGCGACGCCGCCGTCAGCCGCAACAATCTCGCGCCGATTCCGATGGAATGCGACGCGCCGCACCTCAAGATCGTCGGCGAACTGCCGCGCGAACTGAACGGCACGCTCTATCGCAACGGCCCCAACCCGCAGTTCGACGTGCCCGGCGCGCACTGGTTCGTCGGCGACGGCATGCTGCACGCGTTTCATCTGGAGAACGGCCGCGCCAGCTATCGCAACCGCTGGGTCCGCACGCCGAAATGGCAGGCCGAGCATGACGCCGGCCGCGCGCTGTTCGGCGGTTTTGGCCGCAAGCTGCCGGATGCGCCGCCAACGACGATCACCGACGGCGGCGTCGCCAACACCAACATCATCTTTCATGGCGGCCGCCTGCTGGCGCTCGAGGAAGGCCACCTGCCGACCGAGATCGAGCCCGGCACGCTGAAGACCCGCGGCTATGTCGACTACGACCGCTCGATCGCCGGTCCCTTCACCGCGCATCCGAAGATCGATCCCGTGACCGGCGAGATGATCTTCTTCGGCTACAACGCGGCGGGCCCCCTCACCGCCGCGATGTCGTTCGGCGCGGTCGGCGCCAACGGCGTCGTCACCCGCTTCGATCGCTTCCAGACGCCCTACGCCAGCATGGTGCACGACTTCATCGTCACCGAAAATCACGTGCTGTTCCCGATCCTGCCGCTCACCGGCAGCATGGACCGGGCGATGAGCGGCAAGCCGCCCTACGCCTGGGAGCCGGACAAGGGCTCGTGCGTCGGCGTGATGAAGCGCAACGGCGCGGTGAAGGACATCGTCTGGTTCCGCGGCGAGGCCTGCTACGTGTTCCATGTGATGAATGCGTGGGAGGACGGCAACAGGATCATCGCCGACGTGATGCAGTTCGAGGAAGCGCCCCTCTTCCCGCATCCGGACGGCCGCCGCACCGACCCGCGAGAAGTCGCGGGCGAGACTGTGCCGCTGGACGTTCGACCTCTCCGGCAACACCGACCGCTTCACGCGCGACTATCTCGACGACGTCACCGGCGAATTCCCGCGCATCGACGACCGCCGCGCCGGTTTTGCCAACACGCCACGGCTGGTACGCCTGCGCCAACCCGGACACGCCGTTCGTCGGCGGGCTCTCCGGCGTCGTGCACGTCGATGCGAAGACGCGTGCGCGCCGCGCGCAGTACATGCTGCCCGACGGCGACACGATCTCCGAGCCGGTGTTCGTCGAACGCGGCGGCGACGCCGCCGAGGGCGACGGCTGGCTGCTCGCCGTCGTCTGGCGCGCCCGCGAGAACCGCAGCGACCTCGCCGTGTTCAACTCAACCGACGTCGCCAGCGGCCCGGTGGCGCTGGTGCAACTCGGCCACCGCGTGCCGGACGGTTTTCACGGGAATTGGGTGGGGGCGAATTAACGTCATTGCGCAGGAGCGATAGCGCACGAAGCAATCCAGCGCGCGCGTCAGCGCGCCATCAAGAATCGCTGAGTTTGCCGCTACTACCACGCTTCCTTAGTTCGCGCGCTGGCGCGCGCACTGGATTGCTTCGCTTCGCTCGCAATGACGCCAACGCTCAGCGTCACTTCCGATCGAACAGCAGGCAGAGCCGCACCAGTTCGTCCTCGAACTCCTGCGTCTCGAGATACGGCGAATTCTCGATCACCGCGGCGCGGATCGCGCCCATCATGCGCCCGTGTCAGCACGAAGGCTGCGACCGGGGTCATCGGCCGCAGATCGGCTTGTTCTTGCGGCTGGCCGCCTCGACCAGAAACCGCGCCACCTCGTCGGCGCCGTGCTTCTCGGGCGCGTCCTGCCAGCGCCGCAGCATCGTCATCAGCACGATGCGGCGTGCGCGCCGGCGCCGCGCGAACGCGCCGACCAGCGTGCGCACCACCTCGCGCAGCACGTTTTCGGAATCAGCCGGGTCCACTTCGTTCAGCGACTTGACGATCGACGGCGACGATCTTGTCGCGCTCGCGTTCGGCGATCGCCTCGATGATCGCCTCCTTGTCGGAGAAATACTGATAGAGGCTGCCGATGCTGACGCCGGCGCGCTCGGCGATGCGATTGGTCGTCAGCCGCTCCTCGCCGGCGCTCTGCAGAATCTGAGTGGCCGCCTCGACGATCGCATCCACGGTCTGCGCGGCGCGCGACCTGCGTGGGCGATTTTCTCATGGTTTCAGATGCTTGAGGCATGATTTCGAACTCCGGGTGAAGGCAGTCGAAAGCGAGTTTGAAAACTGAGGATCACTCATATACTTGGACCAAATCGGAAATCGTTCAAGGGCTTTCGATGCCGACCATGCAACAATTCTTCTGGGTTGGCCTGCCCGTTTTCCTGGGCTTCGTCGCGCTGGAGTTCTTCTTTCTCTGGCGGCGCGGCCGCGCCTATTCGTGGAAGGAAGGCGCCACCTCGTTCGCCATCGGCATCGGCCACAAGCTCTCGACCACCTACAAGCTCGGCTTCTCCATCTGGGCGACGATGCTGGTCTGGGAATACCGCGCGTTCGAGGTGCCGCTGACCAGCTGGTGGGGACCGGTCGCGCTGTTTTTCGCCGTCGAGTTTTCCTACTACTGGTTTCATCGCCTGAGCCACGAAATCCGCTGGATGTGGGCGACGCATGCGGTGCATCACTCGCCGAACGAACTGAACGTGCTGGCCGCCTTTCGGCTGGGCTGGACCGGCTCGATCTCGGGACAGTTCCTGGTCTATCTGCCGATCGTCTGGCTCGGCTTCCATCCGGTCGCGGTCGGCGGCATGCTGGCGCTGAACCTGCTCTACCAGTCGTGGATCCACACCGATCTCATTCCAAAGCTCGGCTGGTTCGAATTCATCTTCAACTCGCCGTCGAACCATCGCGTGCATCACGCGAGCAATCCCGACTACATCGACAAGAACTACGGCGGCGTGCTGATCATCTTCGACCGGCTGTTCGGCACCTATGTCGAGGAGCGCGCCGACGAGCCCTGCGTCTATGGCCTGGTGAAGCCGCTGCGCTCGCACAATCCGCTGTGGATCGCCTTCCACGAATGGGTGGCGATGGCGCAGGACATCTGGTCGGCACGCAGCCTGCGCGACGTGCTCGGCTTCATGTTCGGCCCGCCGGGCTGGAAGCCGGACGCCAGGCAAAACACGTTCGAGACATCGGCCGAGGCGGCTCCTGCAGAGCCGCAAGCCGTCCGGTTGACGTAGGCTGTGAACTCGGCCACGAGTCTGCCAGCCACATCCAAACTCGCGAGGATCAGATGTCGGTTGACGGTAACTGGAACATGACGATGAGCACGCCGATGGGCGAGCGCAAGGCGACGCTGAGCTTGAAGAGCGCCGGCAGCACGCTGACCGGCACGCAGGCCGGCGAACAGGGCTCCGCCGAGATCGCCGACGGCAAGGTCGACGGCAACAAGGTGTCGTGGAAAGTCTCGATCCAGAACCCGATGCCGCTGACGCTGGAGTTCACCGGCGCCGTCGAGGGCGACGCCATGAAGGGCGACATGGGCGTCGGCTTCATGGGCAGCTTCCCGTTCACGGGCACGCGGGCCTGATCAGCCGCCGCGAACGGCTGACAAGAAACAAAAGCCGCAGGCGGCTGCGACGCCAAGCGGCAGAGCGCAGGGGGAGATTTGCGATGGCGGAGCCCTATCGCCTGCACGGCGCCAACCCTTCGCCCTACTCGCAAAAAATGCGCGCGATCATGCGCTATCGCCGCCTGCCCTTCGTGTGGGACAACGACGGCACGGCGCGCGATGTCGCGGTCGCGGCACAACTGCCGCCGGTGATCCCGGTGCTGCGGTTTCCCGACGGACGCCTGATGAACGACTCCACGCCGCTCGCCTACGAGCTCGAGCGGCTGCATCCCGGCGCGCGCAGCATCGTGCCCGACGATCCGGGCCTCGCCTTCCTCTCCGACCTGATCGAGGATTTCGCCGACGAGTGGGTCACCAAGATCATGTTCCACTATCGCTGGTTCTATGCGGATGACCGGACATTCGCGCAGCTGTGGATCACCGGCGACCGCATGATCGGCGCGCCGCCGGCCAAGCGGCAGGCGGTGATGACCGCGTTCAACGACCGCCAGGTCGGGCGCATGGCGATGGTCGGCTGCACCGAAGAGAACCGCCCGATCATCGAGGCGAGCTACTTCCGGCTGCTCGACATCCTGAACCCGCATGTGGCGCAGATGCCGTTCCTGTTCGGCGCGCGGCCGTCGCTCGCCGACTTCGGCCTGTTCGGCCAGCTGGTCATCCTGGCGACCGACCCGACGCCGGAGGCGGAAATGCGCCGGCGCGCGCCGGACGTGCTGCTCTGGATCCTGCGACTCGACGACGCCTCCGGCGTCGAGGGCGCATGGATCGACGCCGGCCGCGCTGCCCGGCGCAGTGACGGAGCTGCTGCGGCTTGCCGCCGACGTCTACCTGCCGTTCCTCGCCGCCAACAACGACGCATTCCAGAACGGCGACGCCGAGGTGACGGTCAAGCTGCTGGAGCAGCGCTACACGCAGGCGCCGTTCCGCTATCAGGTCAAATGCTACGACGGCCTGCGCAAGAAGTTCGCCGCGCTGCCCGAGGACGCACGCGCGCGGATCGCGCCGGTGCTCGAAGAGACCGGCTGCCTGCGCTGGCTGCAGTGACGGAGGCGGCAATGACGCTTGCCTACGATCTCTACTGGTCGTTCCGCTCGCCCTACTCCTATCTCGTGACGCCGCGCCTGGTTGCGCTCGAGCGCGAGTACGACGTCGCCTGCAATGTGCGCGTGGTCTATCCGCTGGCGGTGCGCACGCCGGAATTCTTCGACCGCAACGATCCGCTCTGGCAGCAGTATTTTATGCGCGACGTGTTCCGCAGCGCCGAGTTCGTCGGCCTGCCGCTGCGCTGGCCGCGGCCCGACCCGGTCTATCGCGACATGGCGACCGGCAAGTATCCGAAGGAGCAGCCGCACATCCACCGCCTCACCCAGCTCGGCGCTGCCGCGACGTTGCGCGGCAAGGGCCTCGCCTTCCTCGACGAGGTGAGCCGGACGATCTGGAGCGGCACGGTCGACGACTGGCACCAGGGCGATCACCTGGCGCAAGCCGCGCAGCGCGCCGGCCTCGACTTCGCCGAGCTCGACGCCGAGGTCGCGCGCGACACCCAGAAACTCGACGCCATCATCGTCGAGAACCAGGAAGCCCAGCGCAAGGGCGGCCACTACGGCGTGCCGCTGATGGTGTTCGACGGCGAGCCGTTCTTCGGCCAGGACCGGTTTGACCAGATGAAGTGGCGGATGGACGGAAGGGTTTGGTGAGGCGGGCGGCCTAATACCAGATCTGCATCTTCAAGCCCTTCGCGTCCTTCGGCGCAGGCCCTTGCGGCAACACGTTGCCCCGACCGAAATCACGCGCCGCAATCGCCACCGCGCACGCATCGAGAATGTCGTCCGCCTTGGCGCCCGTGCCGCGGCGTTCGATGTCGATCCATCGTTTGATCTCGGTGAATCGCTCCCGCCGCAACAGGCTGACGCGCAGCGTCAGCCCCTCCTCCGTCTTCTTCGACGGCAGCGGCCGGCCGAAATTCAGGCGCAGGAACACCAGCTCCGGATGCGCCTCGCGAATGCGCAGTTGCAGCCGCGGCGTCATCAGCGCATCGACCTCGCGGATCTTCGGACCCGAGATTCCACAACTGGATCGAAACGCCCGCCTCGCCTCGCGCTTTCAGCGCGCGATTGGCCTCAGCATGCGACGCATAATCCCAGAGCCCGCGCCGCGCGCCGGTGAACACCCGCGACGCATGCGGCCGCAGCTGCTCGCGCGCCTGCAGGTCGCAAGCGCGCAGCCCGCCATCCGGAAGGCCGATCGGCATGTCGATGCCGGCGCGATCGAACCTGATCGCCGAAAGTTCAGAGATGGATTTGAGGAACGTCAGCTCGCGCTTGCCGCCGTCCATGCGAACGGCAACCCATCCCCCGGCAAACCCGTCGAGCCCCACAGCGATCATGCGGCCCGGTGATAGCACGGCCGCATGACGCGGTGCCGGGCTATCCGAGGTTCAGCTCCTTGAAGAAGTCGTTGCCCTTGTCGTCGACGACGATGAAGGCCGGGAAATCCACCACCTCGATGCGCCAGATCGCTTCCATGCCGAGCTCGGGATATTCCACCGTCTCGACCTTCTTGATGCAGTGCTCGGCGAGGTTCGCAGCCGCACCGCCGATCGAGCCGAGATAGAAGCCGCCATACTTCTTGCAGGCCTCGCGCACCGCCGGCGCGCGGTTGCCCTTCGCCACCATCACCATCGAGCCGCCCGCGGCCTGGAACTGGTCGACGAAGGAATCCATCCGCCCCGCCGTGGTCGGGCCGAACGCGCCCGAGGCATAGCCTTCCGGCGTCTTGGCGGGACCGGCGTAGTACACCGGATGGTTCTTGAAATAGTCCGGCAGCCCCTCGCCGCGATCCAGCCGCTCGCGCAGCTTGGCATGCGCGGAGTCGCGCGCGACGATCATCGTGCCGGTGAGCGAGACCCGCGTCTTGATCGGATATTTCGACAGCGTCGCCAGGATCTCCTTCATCGGCCGGTTGAGGTCGATCTTGCACCACCTCGCCGCCGAGCGAACTCTCCTTCACCTCCGGCAGATACTTCTCCGGATGATGCTCCAGCTCCTCCAGATAGACGCCGTCCTTGGTGATCTTGCCGAGGATCTGCCGGTCCGCCGAGCAGGAGACGCCGAGCCCGATCGGCAGCGACGCGCCGTGCCGCGGCAGGCGGATCACGCGCACGTCGTGGCAGAAATACTTTCCGCCGAACTGCGCGCCGACGCCGAGCGACTGCGTCATCTTCAGGATCTCCTGCTCCATCTCGAGATCGCGGAAGGCGTGGCCGTCGGCCGAGCCTTGCGTCGGCAGCGCGTCGAGATAGCGCGCCGAAGCGAGCTTCACCGTCTTCATCGTCAGCTCGGCCGAGGTGCCGCCGATGACGATGGCCAGGTGATACGGCGGGCACGCCGCGGTGCCGAGCGTCAGCACCTTCTCCTTCAGGAACGCCAGCATGCGGTCGCGCGTCAGGATCGACGGCGTCGCCTGGAACAGGAAACTCTTGTTGGCCGAGCCGCCGCCCTTGGCCATGAACATGAACTTGTAGGCGTCCTCGCCCTCCGCATAGATCTCGCACTGCGCGGGCATGTTGTTCTGCGTGTTCTTCTCCTCGAACATCGACAGCGGCGCCACCTGCGAGTAGCGCAGGTTGCGCTTCAGGTACGCATCGCGCGCGCCCTCGGCCAGCGCCGCCTCGTCGTCACCCTCGGTGATGACGCGCGCGCCCTTCTTGCCCATGATGATCGCCGTGCCGGTGTCCTGGCACATCGGCAGCACGCCGCCGGCGGCGATGTTGGCGTTCTTCAGGAAGTCGAAGGCGACGAACTTGTCGTTGTCGGAGGCTTCCTTGTCGTCGAGGATGTTGCGCAGCTGCTGCAGATGCCCCGGCCGCAGGTAGTGGTTGATGTCGACGAACGCGGCCTCGGAGAGCGCGCGCAAGGCGTCGCGCGACGACCACCAGCATCTCCTTGCCCATCACCGTCTCGGTGCGCACGCCGTCGGCGGAAATCTTCCTGTACGGCGTCTCATCCTTGCCCAGCGGAAACAGCGGCGTGTGCTTGTAGGGCGGGACTTTCGGGGGCGTGACGGGGACGTTCATGGGATACCATCGATACGGGTAAGCTTCTGCCTTCTAAGCAGATTTGCTTACTTTTGAACAGTTCAAGAAAGGAAGGCAGTCCAGCCTTTCCCGCGCTGCTCCTCCGCACTTGGTCCAACCAGCGCACGGAACATGCGCCGATGCGGCACCCCTACTTCGAGAACGGGATCAGGTGGTGATACTCCTTCGGCACCGAGCTCCTGTAGCGCTTCGGCACGGTGCCGCTCTCGATCGACTGGTCGGTTTCGCTCTTCTTCTTTGCCGATTTCTTTTTCGCCGCCTTCTGCTCGCCGGCTGCCGGATCGCGTGGCCGCTGGCGGGGTCTGGACCTGCACGATGTCGCTGCCTGCATTGATCTGCGCCTTGCCCGTCACGGGCATCGCGGCGACGGCGGCGAGCGATCCGAAGCCTAGCGCTGCGGCTGCGACGACAACGGTCAGGAAGGTGGGCCGGCTGGTCATGCACTGCTCCGGGGTTCTGCTGGCGGCGGCCTTGCCGCATGGAGCGCCAGCGTAACCCGCGGACAAAAAACCTGCCAGAGGCGACCGCGCTCATACCGGAAGCGCCTTCCAGCATTGAACCGCGCAGCCGGCAACGGACGACTAATGCGTGGATTTCCAACCCCTTTCAGCCCATGCCCAGCACACCGTTACAGGACCTCATCGGCTCGATCGTCGCCCTGCTGCCCGGCCTGATCCCGTACCTTTTCCTGGTCTGGGCGCTCGCGGCAGTCATGACGCTTGTGAGCCTGGCGATCGACGCGCGCAACGGCGAGCCGCACCCGCTGCGCTCCAGCGCATGGTTCGGCCTGCGCATCGGCATCATGTTCACGATCGTCCTCATCGCCAACGAGGCCAACGCGAAGGGCCTGATCTCGTCCAGCCAGTTCGGGATCGCCTCGCTCGCGGCATTCTTCAGCGGCATGTCGTTCAGCGTGACGAAAAGCTGGAATCCGGCGCCAGCGCGTTCGTCGAAGCAGTGATGCGCGCGGACCAATAGTTACGCCGGCCGCACCCGCCGCGGCTCGCCGATCGCGCATTCGAGCGCCGCACGATCCCACCGCCCGAGATCGGCCGCCGCATCGTAAGTCGTCTGCAGAAAATCCATCAGCGCCCGCGCAGGGTCGCGCGCGCTGCGCACCGCGTCATACGGCAGGACGAATTCGCCGAGCTCCTTCGAGAAGAACGCCTCGGCCGGCTGCACCTTCGCCTCGGCAAAACCCTGCGGCGCCGGATAGGCGTAGGAATAGAACGCCGGATAGTCGATCGCGCCGCCGCCCGGCCAGAAGCCGGCACTCGAAACCTCGTGCGAATAGGCCTCGCGCGCGACCGTGTCGGGCAGGTTCGGCACACCGCCCGGATGCGGCGGCGCCGTCCGGCCGGAAAAGCGCGTCACCGCGAGATCAAAACTGCCCCAGAAGAAATGCACCGGGCTCGCCTTGCCGAGGAAGCCGGTGCGGAAATGCGCGAACACATCGTTGCAGGAGAGCAGCACGCGATGGAAGCGGCCGACCGCGTCCGCATCGTAGCTCGCATGCACCGTATCCTCGGAAAAGCGCACCGCGTCGGCGATCTCGTTCGGCATCTCGTTGATGCGGACGTCGACGCCGAGCGCGCGCAGCGCCGCCATCACCTCCAGCATAGAATTCCGCGACCGGCATCGGCTTCAGCATCACCTGCCGGAACTGGCCGTCGCTGAGCCGCAGCCACAGCACATGATCGAGAAAATCGAAGTCGATCTGCAAGGTCCGGCCGAACGCCGGCATCGAGCGGCCGGTGCTCAGGCCCCGCGCGGTCACATACAGCGTGACGTGCCAGGAGTGATTGAGCCATGGCGTCAGCGCGAGCCGCACCTTGCCCACGACCTGCGTCCACAGCTGCAGGGTCGCCGCGGTGTCCTTCCATGCGGCATAGGGCAGTTCGGGCCAGGCTTCACGGTTCGACGGCATCGGCTGCTCTCTCGTTACCCAGGCGCTGCGCCCCACCGCCTATATAGGCGGACAAGGCGCGTTTTGAACATTGCGCCGCGCCGCGCGACTAACGCTCGTTCCCTGACAACCGAGCCTCGAACCCAGTCGAGACCCCAAGATCATGACCATGACCCTGCCGTTGTCCCCGCCCGCGCCAGCAAAGTCCGCGTCGCTCGAGCCGGTCCTGCTCGTGATCGTCGCGCTGGTCGGTGCGATCCAGGGCCTGGAAGGCTGGTCCGGCTTGTCGAGGCTGCCCGGCGACATCTCGGAAATTCCGGGCTACTCGCTGGGCGGCCTGACGATCCTCGCATCGATCGTCCTGCACCCGCTGCTCGGCTTCCTGGCAGTTGCGTTCGCGCTGATGCGCCGCCTGCGCTGGGGCATCGCCGCGCTCGCGCTGCTGGCGCTGGGCGCGTGGGCGGTGGGCGACATGCCCTCGGTGATCAAGCACGGCCTCGTGCTGAACGGCGACGCATTCGTCAACGCCCACGAAATCTACAAGAGCATCGTCAGCCCGGTGCTGGCGCTGCTGGCCATCGCAGCCGCCTGGTTCGACCGGCACCTCGCGGCCGCGACCATCGCCGTCATGCTGCCGCCGATCATCGCTGCGGCCGGCGTCGCCGCCTTCGCGATCTCGGTCTTGATGTACGGATTTTGAGAAGCCGCGCCTCGCGTCAAGCTGCGAGCGGCTGCTCCTCGCGATGCTCGGCGAAGATCGCCGTCGACGTGAATTCGTAGTCGCAGGCGTGGCAGGCCCACACATACGTGACACAACGCTCACCGGGCTCCGACCAGATCGGCTTGGCGATCGGCTTGCCGCATTGGGCACACGGATTGTCGTGAGGTACGAAATCGGACGCGTACGCATACACCGTCATAATGCGCCTCCCTGATTGGCTCCTCGCGCGCGGATCATTGCCGAAGCGCGAGCATCGGTCAAGGTAAATCGCCGCTGCGGCGCATCGAATGGGTCAGCGGCACGAACATTTCCGTTCGCCCACTCGACATCGAAACGGGACTCCCTGTAGGTTGTACGATATTCCGATTGCGTGACTATTTTTTGTCGTTCTTGCGGAGACGCTGATGCGCTTTGCGATAATTTTAATAATGTTTGTCTTTTCAGCCGACGCCGCGTTCACAGGGACCGGGACAGTGGTCGCCGGCAATCTGTTCAAGCTCCATTGGGCCTCTTCGACCAATCCTGACTGCAGCTCCGCAGACGACGTCGTCATCCGCGTCGTTTCGCCGCCCAGCAGAAGCGACGTGTTCCCGGAGTTTCCGCCATCCATCTACCCACCCGGCCAGCCGCGGCGGGCGGGCTATAACCTCATGGTTTGTTGATCAGCCACTAACGCAGGAACAGGAAGGAGGCTGCCTTGTCGAGCGAAGAAGCCCGGAACGTCGAAATCCTGAAAGACGTCTATCGCCAGTGGCATGAAACACGCGGCGGCAGCGTCGAACAATTCATCAGCATCGTCGACGAGAACATCAGTTTCGGCTCGCTGCCGCGCGGCGAAGCGCCGATGACGTTTGCGACGCAATACGACAACCGCGAGGTGCTGCGCGGATACTTCAAGCAGATTGCTCGACCAGTGGTCGATGAACGCCTACGAGGTCACGCAATTCATCGCCCAGGGCGACATGGTGGTGATGCAGGGCTTCTGCTCCTGGACCAACAAGGCCACCGGCAAGAGGGTGGACACGCCGAAGGTCGACATCTGGCGGTTCCGCGACGGCAAGGCGGTCGAATTCTATGAGCTGTTCGACACCGCAGCGGCATTCGCCGCCGCGACGCCCGATCCTTGAGGTTTCGGATCCGCCGTCCTTGACATTCAGCTGATCCCTTGAACGCAGCTCGTGCGTTGATAAGGATGAGCTGAACGCAAGCATTTGGGGAGACCACCATGCCGGAACCGCGAACCTTCACCGGCGGCTGCCACTGCGGCCTGGTGCGCTACGAATGCACCAGCGACCTTGCCATGGTGACGGCCTGCAACTGCTCGATCTGCACCAAGAAGGGGCTGCACATCACCTTCGTCGAGCCGCAAAGCTTCAGCCTGCGCGCCGGCGAGGAGTCGCTGAAGGAGTACCTGTTCAACCGCCACCTGATCGCGCACCAGATGTGCGCCGAATGCGGCGTGGAGACCTTTGCGCGCGGCCAGCGGCCGGACGGCAGCAAGGTGATCGCCGTCAACGTCTCCACCATCGACGGCATCGATCTGTCGACGATCAAGATGACGCCGTTCGACGGGAAGAATATGTGACGGATGGCGCCGTCATTGCGAGCGAAGCGAAGCAATCCAGCGCGCACGCAGCGCGCAAACAAAATGCCGCGGCACCTGCGGCAAGCTCAGCCTTTTTAGTGGCGCGCTCCGCGCGCGCTGGATTGCTTCGTCGCTTTGTTCCTCGCAATGACGCTTAGGCTACCCATCCAATCCCTTGTACCTCCGGAAGATGCCGTGCTCGTTGAAGGCGATGCGCTTGTCGGAGGCGAGATAGGCCTTCACGCGCGGGCGCGCCGCCACGCGATCGCGTAGATCGAGGAGCAGCGGAATCTTCTTCTCGAACCGCGCCATCCGCTTCGGGAACGCATAACGCAGCCCCTCGATCAGCTGAAACAGCGACAGGTCGACATAGGTCAGCTTGCGGCCGGTGATGAAGGGCCCGTTCCGCTTCAGGATGCGCTCGTAATAGCCGAGATATTTCGGCACCCGCAGCTTCCAGAACTCGTCGGTGCGCCGTCTCGCCGCCGCGCGCTGCTGCTCGTAGTAGAGCGTGGGGCCGAGCGGATGATGCGTGTCGTGCACTTCCGACACGAAATCCGTGATCGTGAGCTGCAGGCCATGCACCCACAGCCTTCCCGCGTCGTTCTTCGGTGCAAGGCCGTGACGGTCGCCGAGATACAAGAGGATGTTGGCGACATGGCTGACGACGAGCTCGCCGGCTTTCAGGAACGGCGGCGCGAAGGGCGGCGTGGCGAGCCGTCCGCTCTGCAAGACCTTGTGCATTTTGGCCATGCCGTTCTTGCGGCGAACCAGGTCGACATAGTCGGCGCCGGCCTCCGCCAGCGCGAGGCGAACGAACTCGCCGCGCCCCTGGATCATCGGCCAGTAGTAAAGCTCATAAGCCATGACGCGGCCTCCGCTGATCGTGTCGTTCCCCGCCGAAGAAGACACGGCGGGCGCGAACGCTGTCAACGGCCCCTCGACGCAACCCATCGCCCCGCGAAAGCGGGGCATGACAACGACCTCACGCCAAAACAAAAACGGCGGCCCGAAGGCCGCCGTTTCAACATCTCGAATTTGGCGTTCGCTCAGCTCGTCTGCTGGATCGCCGAGAGCATCCAGCTGGAGTTGTTCGGACGCACAAAGGTCCAGAGCTCGGTCGCCTCGACCGGCTGATCGCTGCCGTCGACGACGCGGCCGGTGGCCTTGTCGATCGTCTTGTCGACCAGCGCGAAGCGCATGGCGACGGTCGCGTAGTCGTCGCTGCCCTCGTGCCAGGCTTCCGCCAGGTCGCCCTGCAGCAGCTTGACGTCGCTCACCTTGTTGACGACGCCCTTCGCTGCGTTATCGGCGAGGTCGGCGGTGAAGTAGGACTCCATCTCCGGCGTGGTCAGGCGGGCGAGCGCTGCCTTGTCCTCGTTCGACCAGGCGGCCTGGACGTCGCTGAGCAAACGCTCGAACGCGTCAAAGTCGTCCGGCGTGACCTTGATCGGCCCCTTGGCGACGGGCGCTGCAGCCGCAGCACCTGCGCCCATTCCACCGAAGCCGCCGAACCCGCCGCCCTGCGGCGACGGCTCGCCCCGCGGAGTCTGACGGGCGTCAAAATTCGCCGGGCCGCTTGCGTAGGACGGCGCGTTGCGGCTGCGCCACCAGCGCAGCGCGAACATCACCACCAGCGCGATCAGGCCGACCTGCAGCAGCAGGCCGAACATCGAGGCAAGACCGCCGAGGCCGCCGAACAGGCCGCCGCCGAACATCATGCCGAGCAGGCCTGCGCCGAGGAAGCCGGCGGCGAGACCGCCGAGCATGCCCATGCCCGGGCGGTTGAAGAACCCGCCTGCCGCCGGAGCGGCTGCAGCTGCACCTGCCGTCGGAGCAGTCGGCTGCGCCTGCGTGCGCTGCATCGGCTGAGCCGCGGTCGGCGCCGTCTTGGTTGCCGGCGGTGCGGAGTAGGTGTTCGAGCCGCGCGAGCCCGAGCTGCCGCCGCGGTCGACGCGCGCGTCGGCGACCGACGAGATCGCGATCGCCGTCGGCAGCGCCAAGGCCATGACGACTGCCAAAGTCTTGAGAGATGCGCGAATGCGCTTCGAAGACATCATCTTGAATCCCTTTTATCCCCGGCATGGGGACACGGCACATAAAGTGGGCATATGCGAAGGAAAGTGAAGGGCTTGCGCAGCCGCATCCCTGCGGCTCTCGGTCGCGGCGGGAGTCTTTATATATTTACGACTTTGTTCCAGCGGCTTGTGCTGCATCGCAACAAACGAGGCTGCTCAGGCGCTTGCGATGGTTTCCTTCACCTGCGCCACCAGCTGGGTCAGCGTGAACGGCTTCGGCAGGAACGCG
Source organism: uncultured Alphaproteobacteria bacterium (assembly GCA_963843435.1). Lineage (GTDB taxonomy): Bacteria > Pseudomonadota > Alphaproteobacteria > Rhizobiales > Xanthobacteraceae > P52-10. The sequence continues at coordinate 14,235 of CAWJKJ010000018.1, read as the reverse complement.
AACTGCTCGTTGTCCGGCAGGCTCTTTGAAAAGGCCTCTTCGGCGTAGCCGGACACGAAGATCACCTTCAGCGTCGGATTGCGGCCGCGCATTTCCTTGAGCAGCGTCGGGCCGTCCATCTCCGGCATCACCACGTCCGACACCACCAGATCGATCTTGCCGTCCTGTGCCTCCAGGACCTCCATCGCCTCGACGCCATTCGCCGCTTCCACGACCGTGTAGCCGCGCGAGCGCAAGCCGCGCGCGTTGAGCGAGCGCAGACCGTCTTCGTCCTCCACGAGCAGGATGGTGCCCTGCCCGGTCAGGTCGGCGGGACGCTGATCCTTCGTCACATCGTGCGCGACGCCATTGACCGGCGCGGCAACTCTCCTCGGCGACATGGCGCGGCAGGAAGATCCGGAACAAGGTTCCCTTGCCCTCCTGCGAGTCGACATAGATGAAGCCGCCGGTCTGCTTGATGATGCCGTAGACGGTGGAGAGGCCGAGCCCGGTGCCCTTGCCGACCTCCTTGGTGGAGAAGAACGGCTCGAAAATCTTCTCGACGATGTCCGCCGGAATGCCGGTGCCGGTGTCGCCGACTTCGATCAGCACGTAATCCGCACCCGGCATCCCCTTGTAGGCGAAGCGTTCCGCCTCCTGCGCGTTCACGTTGGCCGTGCGCACGGTGAGCGTGCCGCCCTCGGGCATCGCGTCGCGCGCGTTGACGGCGAGATTGACGATCACCTGCTCGAACTGGGACACGTCGACCTTGACCGGCCAGAGGTCGCGGCTGTGCACGGTCGCGAGCTTGACCTTCTCGCCGATCAGCCGGCGCAGCAGCATGGTCAGGTCGGAGAGCGCGTCACCCGGATCGAGCACCTGCGGCCGCAGCGTCTGCCGTCGCGAGAACGCCAGCAGCTGCCGCACCAGCGAGGCGGCGCGCGTCGCGTTCTGCTTGATCTGCATGATGTCCTGGAAGGACGGATCGGTCGGCTTGTGGGCGCTGAGCAGGAAGTCGTTGGCCATCATGATGGCGGAGAGCACGTTGTTGAAATCGTGCGCCATGCCGCCGGCCAGCTGGCCGACCATTTCCATCTTCTGCGCCTGGTTCACCTGGTTGACCAGCGTCCGCTTGTCGGTGGTCTCGAGCATGTAGACGATCGCCGCTTCCGTATCGCGTTCGTCGCTCTCGACGCCGGTGACGAAAAACTCCGCCCAGCGCTCCTTCGGGCCGGCGAGCATCGCCTCCACCGGCCGGATGTCGCCCTGCCCTTCGGCGGCCTGGGTGATCGCCGCGCTCAGCTCGTTGCCGTCACGCTCGCTGAGCATCGCGCGGATTGATTTTCCGCTGGAAGCCTCCGGCGAAAGTGTCTGGGCAAGCTTGGCAAACCGCGCGTTGGCGCGAACGATCGAACCCGACTTGTCGACGGTGGCGATCGCCATCGGCGTGTGGTCGAAGAAGCGCATGAAGCGCACTTCGGCGGCGCGCTGCGGGTCGGGGCCCGCTCATCGCGCGCGCGGTTGATGACGATCGATCGCGAGGCGCCCGACGCGCCATCCGCCCCGAACGCCAGCTTGTGATAGATGCGCACCGGCAGCGTCTTGCCGCCGCGCGTGCGCAGATCGAGGTCGAACACCTCGGTCTTCACCTCGCCGGGCGCCGGCACGATGCCGGTCAACAGCGCTGCGCCGTCGCCGGAGACGATATCCGTCAGCTTCAACCCGCCCGAGCCGATCTCGGCAAGGTCGTAGTCGAGCCAGTTCGCCAGCGTCGCGTTGACGTAAGGGATGGTGCCGGACGGACTGGCCGAGAAGAAGCCGGTCGGCGCATGATCGAGATACTCGATCACCTGCTGCAGGTCCTGGAACACGCCTTCCTGGCGCTCGCGATCGCGCGTGATGTCGGCGATCGACCAGACCGCGTACTTCTGGTCCTTCTTGGCGTCGCCCAGTGGCCGAACCCGCATCCGGAGCCATCGCCCCGAGACGCCGTCGGGCGCGATGACCCGCACCTCTTCCTGCTGCCGCCTGCCCTCGCGCGAGGCCTTCAGCAGGCGGAACACCACCTCGGACACTTCGGGATTGCCGACGAAAACCCGCTCGACCGGCCGCGCCTCCTCGGGCCGTTCCGCGCCGGTCAGCGCCAGATAGGCGCGGTTGGAGTAGACCACGTGCCCGCGCGTATCGACCACCACGATGCCGTCGGGCGAGCTGTCGCCGATGCTGCGGGTGATCGGATCGTCGCCCGAGCGGTCGGCAAGCCGGACGATTCCTGCGGCGAATGCGAACAGCGCGAACAGGCCGACCATTGCCAGAAGCGCAAGCAGGCCCAGGATATAAGGCTGCGCCTGCGCCCGGCCGAGCCACATGAAGCCGATCGCCGCGCCCACCACCGCCGCGGCTACCGCCAGCACCAGCAGCACACTCCCGCCCCGCCGTGCCCCGTCGCCCACCTCAGTCGAGGGACGCGGCTGATCGCTACCGAGAGTCATTGTCATGCAGCCTGCGCCAGCCCCTTAAGTGAAATTATTGCCTTGTACGCACGCGAATCAATGCCTCAGTGCCTGAATTGGCGCCCCAAGCCAAGAGTTCGGCGAATCGAAAATCGCGCGGTGAGTCAAAAATGCATCGCTGGGTCAACTTGCTGCACCGCGCCCGCATTGCGGGAGGGGCGCGCCCCTCGCAGTGGCGCTCCACCCCTAGGTACCGGCCTGCGGCGCCAGGCCTAACGGCGGCTTCTAGCGCCCCGCTCCGGCAAAGCCGCGCTTCAGCTTCATCACGTAGCCGATCACCTCGGCGACGGCCTGGTAGTGCTCGACCGGGATTTCGTCGTCGATCTTGACCGCGGCATGCAGCGCCCGTGCCAGCGGCGGGTTCTCGATCACCGGCCACGTCGTTGTCCTTGGCGACCTTTCTGATCCGCAGCGCGACCGCATCGAGGCCCTTGGCGACGCAGATGGGCGCGGCCATGCCCCGCTCGTACTTCAGCGCGACGGCAAAGTGCGTCGGGTTGGTGATGACCACGGACGCGGTCGGCACCGCCGCCATCATGCGCTTCTTGCGCCGGGCATCGCGCAGCTGCCGCAGCCGGCCCTTGATGTGCGGATCGCCTTCGGTCTGCTTGAACTCTTCCTTGATCTCCTGCAGCGACATCTTCTGCCGCTCGAACCAGGTGCGATACTGGAACAGGTAGTCGGCGATGGCGACCACGGCCAGCATCGCCACGACGGTTCCGAGCAACTGCAGCGAGAGCGTCTTGCTGACGGTGACGATCGACATCAGGTCCATCCGCACCATGGCGTCGAGCCGATGCCGCTCCGGCCAGAACACCATGGTCATCACCGCGCCGATCGCCACGACCTTGAAGATGCCCTTCAGCAGATTGGCCCAGGCCTGCTTGCCGAACAGCCTTTTCGCGCCGCTGATCGGCGAGATCTTGCTCAGCTTCGGCGTCAGTGACTTCGGCGGAAAACACCAGCCGGTGCTGCACGATGTTGCCGAAGATCGCCGCGATCACCAGGATCAGGAGCGGCACGCCGAACGCGGCGATGATCGCGTATTCGAGCTGCGTGGTCAGCAAGATCAGGCCCGGCCCGTCGGTCCGGATGCGGTGGGCGTTCTCGAGCAGCCCGCGCAGCGAGACCTGCATCGTGCCCATCGAGCCGGAGAACGCCGACAGCGCCAGCGTCGCGCCGGCGATGATGAACCAGGTGTTGACCTCCTGGCTCTTGACGACGTCGCCCCGCTCCAGCGCGTCGTCGAGCCGTTTCTGGGTCGGATCTTCTGTCTTCTCGGAAAGATCGGTCTCGTCAGCCATCTGTGCTCACCTTCTCGGCGTGAGCTCGTGCATGATGACGACGAAGTAATCGAGGAACGTTCCCATCATGGTTGCGATGACCGCGACAAGAATCAGAAATCCCAGCAGAATCGACAGCGGTGCGCCGACGAAATAGACCTGCATCTGCGGCATCAGCCGCGCCAGCACGCCGAGTCCGAGATTGAACACGATGCCGAACACCAGGAACGGCGCGGAGAGCTGCACGCCGATCTTGAACGCCAGCGCAAATGTCTTGGTCGCGAGCATCGCGACATCGCCCGAGGACATCAGCTCGCCCGGCCTGAAGATCCTGTAGCTCTCGGTCAGCGCGGCGATCACCAGGTGATGCAGGTCGGTGGCGAACAGCAGCGTGATGCCGAGGATGGTCAGGAGGTTGCCGACCACGATGCCCTGCTGGCCCTGGGTCGGATCGACGGCGGTGACGAAGCCGAGGCCGAGCTGCTGGGCGATCACCGAGCCCGCGACCGTCAACGCCGAGATGGTGACGCGGGCGGTGGCGCCGAGGATCAGCCCGACCAGGATTTCGTGCACCAGCAGCACCGGCAGCGGCGCCAGGTTCTCCAGATTGACCTGATAGGCGCCCCGATGCAGCGGCAGCAGGATGAGCGTGAGCGCCAGCGCGATGCCGAGCCGGATGCGGACCGGAATGTTCACCTCGCCCAGTCCCGGCATCAGCATGATCATGGTGCCGATGCGGGCGAACACCAGCAGGAAGGCGGCGGCAAGCGCGGGCAGGAACGAAACGTCGATGCGCATGCTTCACGACCAACCCTGGATATTGAGGGGCCTACCCTCCGATGATTCGCGAGGAGATGCGAAGCATGTGACTGTGCAAGGCGTCGGCCATGAACGGCAGCGCCAGCACCATGGTGATGAAGATCGCCAGGATCTTCGGCACGAAAACCAGAGTCATTTCCTGGATTTGCGTCAGCGCCTGGACAAGCGAGATCACCACGCCGACGACGAGGCCGACCACCATCAGCGGCGACGAGACGAGAACGATGGTCCAGATCGCGTCGCGGGCGACGTCGAGCACTTCAGGGCCGGTCATAGAATCAACTCCTCGTAAACTTGTCTGCTAGCTCGGCCTCATGGTTCGAGACGCGCGTCCGCGCTCCTCACCATGAGGATCAGATCGGCATCCGCATGATTTCTTCGTAGGACTGGATCATCCGGTCCCGCACCGACACCAGCGTGCCGACCGCGACCTCGGTCTCGGCGACCGCGGTGACCACGTCGACGACGTTGGCCTTGCCGGACGCCATCGCGATCGTCTGGCCGTCGGACTTGCGCCCGGCCTCGACGACGCTGCCGATCGAGTCCTTCAGCATCGCCGCGAACGACTGCCCGCCGGCTTCGGAGGTCTTGCCGGCGGAGCCGACGTCGACGATGCGCGCGAGGTTCGCGTAGGCGTTGGCCGCTATGGATGGCGATGCCATGGTTCAGCGTCTCCTGTGATGCGAGAGAGCCCGGTTCATGCCCGGAGGATGTCGAGGGTGCGTTGGATCATCCGCCGCGTGGCGGTGACGATGTTCAGATTGGCTTCGTAGGACCGCTGCGCCTCGCGCAGGTCGGTCATTTCCACCAGCGAATTGACGTTCGGCAACTTGACGTTGCCGTTGGCGTCGGCCGCCGGATGGCTTGGATCGTACTTGACCCTGAATTCGGAGTTGTCGCGGCTGATGCGCCCGAGCTTCATCACGTTCGCGCTCAGCGAGCGGTCGAGCTCGGAAGAGAATGTCGGGATCTTGCGCCGATACGGATCGCCGCCGGGCGTGGTGGCGCTGGAATCGGCGTTGGCGATGTTTTCCGAGATGACGCGCATCCGCCCGGCTTGCGCGCGCAGGCCGGACGCGGCGATCCCCATCGACTTGAGAAAATCCATGATGCGGTCTCTCCGGTTCCCTGAATTTCGCGATCAGCGCTAGCGCTTGCCGATGGCGGTCTTCAGCAAGCCGAGGCTGCGGGTGTAGAGCGAGGTTGCGGCCTGATAGTCCATCTGGTTCGAGGCGACCTTCAGCATCTCGTCGTCGAGGTTGACGGCGTTGCCGGTCGGCCGCGTTTCCCAACCCGCCTTGCGGTCGAGCGCAAAGCTCGCCTCGCCGTTCGACAAACTGATGTGCGCCGCATTGGTGCGCGCCATGGTGATGCCCGGCTGCACGCCCGCGGCGAGCGCCTCCGCGCTCGGTCGCACCAGATCGCGCGGCTGATAGTTCGGCGTGTCGGCGTTGGAGACGTTTTCCGCGAGCAGCCGCTGCCGCTGCTGATGCCACTGCATGCTGGTGCGCAGCGCGGACAAACCGGGAATGTCGGAAATTGCCATCGGCGGCCTCTGGTTCCCCTGTTCGGCATTGCGACAGGTGGGCAGAATTTGCCGTGTGTATGGTTAATAACAGGTTAAGGAACTGGATGCGCACAAATTGGCCATTAACCTCGCATTAACCACCCAAGTCGTTGAATAGCCTCGCCTCGATAGTATTTCAGTCTCAGGCGTTATTGGTTTATTAAGAGGCGGGGCAGCGGGACTCGAAGGAAGAGTGGGCAAGTCCTGCCGTACGGAATTAACCAGCGGGTTCGCGCTCGCGGATCGTCTTAAGGGTCTTGGTTCTAAGGTTTCGGCCCTTGAGCTTCCTGGCTTGATGCGCGCAGATCCTTCTTGGTGGGGACAATGGAAATGCAATCGGCTGCCGGTTTCTTCTTCGCCTTCATCGCCGTCCTGGCGCTGATCGGTCTGGCGACATGGCTGGTGCGGCGCTTCGCCGGCAACCGGCTTGGCACCGGCGCGAATCGCGGGCGCATGCCCCGCCTCGCCGTGGTCGACGCCGCCGCGGTCGATGGACGCAGGCGGCTGGTCCTGGTCCGCCGCGACAATATCGAGCACCTGTTGATGATCGGCGGGCCGAGCGACATCGTCGTCGAGCCGAACATCGTGCGCGCCACGCCGCCGCAGCAGCAGATGCCGCCTCGCGCGCCGCTGCCGCCCGCCGCCGAGCAGGTCTGGAGCGACAGCGAATCGTTGCGCCCCGAACCGCTCGAGCATGACGAGCCCGCGCCGTTGCCCGAGCCCCCGCCCCGCCCTGCGCGTCCGGCCTTCGCCGAGGAGATGCGTCGCCCGCCGGCGCCGGAGCGGCGCATGGATCCGCTCGCAGGATTTTCCCCGGAACCGATGGTGCGCCCCGAGCCGGCGATGCGCGAGCCGCCGCCGCGCGCGATGCCACGCGCCGAGCCGCCGCCGCTGGCCCCGCGTCCGATGCGGCCGGAGCCGCCGAAGGCTGCACCGCCCGTTCGTCCCGCTGAGCGGCCTGCCGCGCCGATGCCGTCGCCGGCGGCAGCCGCCGACAAGAACCTCGCCGAGATGGCGCAGCGGCTTGAAGCCGCGTTGCGGCGTCCGGGCGGCAATCCGTCCGCCGCTCCCGATCGCGCCCCGTCGGTCGCGCCCGAAGTGCCGCAGTCGCGCCGCGCCACCGCCGCGCCGCTGAGCCCGCGCGCCTCCGGCCGAAGGCGAAGCAAAGCCGTCCGACGATACGCCGAAGACGCAGTTCAAGAATCTCGAAGACGAGATGGCCAGCCTGCTCGGCCGCCCAAAGACGCCCTCGTGAGGCCGGCGGCATTCGCGCGTAGAGTAGTTTTCCTCATTGCAATCGTCCTGACCGCCGCGCTTCCCGGCCAGCCGGCGCTCGCCCAGGACATCAGCATCAATCTCGGCCAGGGCGGCGGCGTCACCGAGCGCGCGATCCAGCTGATCGCGCTGCTGACCATCCTGTCGATCGCGCCGTCGATCGTCGTGATGATGACCTCGTTCACGCGCATCGTGGTGGTGCTGTCGCTGCTGCGCACGGCGCTCGGCACCGCAACCGCGCCGCCCAACGCCGTGATCATCGCGCTGGCGCTGTTCCTCACCGCCTTCGTGATGGGACCGACGCTGCAGCAGTCCTACGACAACGGCATCAAGCCGCTGGTCGCCAACGAGATCAGCGTCGAGCAGGCGCTGGAGCGCGCCGGCGGCCCGCTGCGCACCTTCATGCAAAAGAACGTGCGCGAGAAGGACTTGAAGCTGTTCATGGACCTGTCGCGTGAACCGCCTCCGGCGACGCCTGAGCAGATGTCGATGCGCATCCTGGTCCCGGCGTTCATGATTTCCGAACTGAAGCGCGCGTTCGAGATCGGCTTCCTGCTGTTCCTGCCGTTCCTCATCATCGACCTGGTGGTGGCGTCGGTGCTGATGTCGATGGGCATGATGATGCTGCCGCCGGTGGTGGTGTCGCTGCCGTTCAAGCTGATCTTCTTCGTGCTGGTCGACGGCTGGACGCTGGTGGCCGGCAGCCTGGTGCAGAGCTACGGCGGAAGTTGACGGCGTACTGCTCACGTGCTGCGCGTTTCCGACGCCGCCGCAGCCCCTTAATCGCCGGCAGCGAGCCGGTCGGCGTTCGGATCGGGCTTTGCCTTCGCTGCATGCGGCAGCGGCGCGCGCGACGCCATCTCCGGGAAGCGGTGACGCATCTCGCGCAGGAAGCCGTCGAGGGTGTCGACCGAGGCCGCCATCCGCGCGATCGTGGCGAATTCTGAGCTGTTGGTCGCAGCGAGCTTGGTGGCGGCCTCGAAGGCTGCGCGATCGTCGTCGCCATCGAGCTTCGCCGCATACTTCTCCTTCAGGCGCGACAGCCCGATGCCGTCGTCGGACAGCGAGTAGCCGATCGCGGCGCGGATGATGTCCGACTTCTCGTACGGCGCTCAGCGGCGCAAACTCCTTCCAGCGCTCGCCATACAGCAGCTCGATCTGCTCCGACAACTCGCGCCAGCGCCGCGACGCCCAGTAGATGTCGGAACGCAGGCGGATCGCCTCGCGCCCGACCAGGTTCGAAGATGATGTCCAGCGCGAGATCGTGACGGCCGACGTCGCTCTGCGCGCGCGCCTCCAGCAGCAGCCGCTGCTGGCGCAACTCCCCGGCGAGGTCCGCGATGCGCGTCGCCCGCAGCGCGGCGAGCGCGCGGTCCGGCTTGCGGTTGGTGAGGTAGATCATCGCCAGCCGCGAGGCGACATGGGCGCGCGCCGAGCCGTCGAGCCGATGCTCGACCTGGTACTGCAGCAGCTCGCTCGCCTGATCGAGCAGATCGACCGCGGCGAGGCGGTCGGCCAGGCGGCGGATCATCTCGTCGCCGCGCCGGCCGATCGGCGTCAGCTCGCGAAACTCATAGAACAGCGCCAGCGCCTGCACCGCCGGCATATCATCCGCACGCGGCCCGTTGAACAGCTGCGAGAACAGGTCGGCGGCCTCGTCCTGCATCTGCCGCGAGACGTCCGAATTCGGCTGCAGCTTGGTCGCCACGCGCGCAGGCCATCAGCGCATCGCGGAAGCGGCCTTCCTTGGCGTAGATGCGAGCCAGCTGCTGCAGCGTCTTCACCTCGATCGTATCGCCGCGCCAGGTGACGGACAGCGTCTCGAGATCCGTCTGCGCCTGCTCGCTGGTCATCTCGCCGCGCTTCAACGCCAGTTCGACCTCATAGAGTTTCGCTTCCGACGCCGACGCGCGGTCCGGCGAGGCCATCGCCGCGCGGTAGTCGGCCAGCGCATCCTTCTCCCGGCCGAGCGCTTGCGCCATCCGGCCGCGCAGCAGCGCGAGGTAACCCTGCTGGTCGGGCGCGACGCCGACGAGCTCGAGCTCGTTGAGGCGGCTGGAGACGCCGGAATAGTCGCGCACCTCGAGCGCTGCGCGCAGCGCATCGATGATGGCGATCCGCTGCAGCTCCAGCGGCAGCGCGCCGAGCGCGAAATCGACGCCCTTGAACAGCTCGCGCGCCTTGTCCCACTTGCCGAGCCGCGCATTCGCCATGGCCGCCAGAGGCGGGAATCGTAACCGGTGCCGACGGCCGGATTGGCGAGATCCTTGAGCCCCTGCTCGGGCGCGCCTGAGAGAATGCACGCCAGCGCGTGCAGGATCAGCAGGTTCGCGTCGTCCGAGCCCGCCGCCGACGGATCTGCGAAGAACGCGTCGATCGCCGCGCGCGCTTCCGTGTAGAAGCCGTTGGCGATGTAGAACCGCGCGAGATCGAGCCGGGCCTGCAGACGCGGCCTCGGGCCGCGCCTGCGCCGCCTGGGTCCAGAGCGCATCGCGGCGCTGGATGAAGTTGGCGGCGCGGTCCTCACGCCAGATGGCCGGGTCGAGCAACATCTTCGTGGCGACCGCAGCCCGCTCCGGCGCCATCTCGGCGGCCGACAGCGTCAGCCCGCCCGGACGACCGACGACGATCTTGTCCGGCGCAAGCTCCGTCTGCACGTCGTCGGCGTTCATCTGGATGGCGACGCCATGCGACGACTTCAGAAACGCGAACTCCACAAAACTCTGCTGCTTGATGAAACCCCGGGCCGGCGGCCTGCCGGTGACGACGAGGACCGACATCGCCGGCGTCGGGATCGACCAGCCTGTGCACGCGGCCCGGCTCGTCGAACAGCACCGTGACGCTGGCGCGGGACGGATCGGCGATGTTGCGCAACGCCGACAGGGACTGCGGCGGCGAGGTGGCGACATCGGCGGCGTGCACCATCCACGCGGTTCCGTCGCCGGAGACGCTCACCAGCTGCGGGCGATTGAGCCGCACGCGCACCGCCTGCCCGCGCGGCAGCGGAACGCGCAGCGCGTCGCGCACGATCGCGCCGCCGTCGCGCGCGATCTGGCTGACGTCGAGCGGGACTTCGCTGTCGAAGACCATCCACAGCGAATCCGCGCGGACGAACACAGCGGCCGGCGTCGGCGCGCGAACGGAACGTCAGCCGCAGCCCCTCGCTGTTCCGGCGAACGGTGATCGCGGTGGAATCGCCGGTGATCAGCGGCGCGCCCTCGCGTCAGCGCTCAGCGCACCGGCGAGCCTGCATTTCTCCGCTCAGGCCCGGGCTTCTGTTCGACGGCGGGTACCTTCGGGCGGCTGGCACCGGCGCGGAGCGGCGTCCGAGCTGCGGCTGCGCAGACGCGGCCGGCGCTGGGGCGGGGCCGCGGCGGGCGCCGGAGTCGCCCGCTTCCTTGATGATGTCCTGCGACGTCGGCGGCATGATCTCGGCGCGCCGCGATACCGCGGACGGCACCGTCGCCGGCTGCTGCGCCTCCGGCTTCAGCATGTCGCGTTTTGGCTCGCTGTCCTGCTTGGCAACGAAGCCGATGTCGACGACATAGTTCCTCTCCTCGCGGAAGGAATGAACGTCCGCGTCGCCGATCAGGCCGAACTCGACGACCGTGCTCTCGCCGTCGACCTTCTGGGCGATGGAGGTGATGTTCGCCGCCACGGCAACCTTCGCATCGGCCAGATCGAACGACAGGCCGGCGTCGAAATTCAGCGTCAGGCGTTCCTTGTTCAGGATCGTCGACACGCCGGCGCCTTCCGGCAGCTCGAACACGTAGCGCGTGAAGGTCGGCTGGGTCGACGCACGCACGCGGATCGGCGGACGTTTCTTGGCGGCAAGCGCCGCCTCGCGCGGCGCAACAGCTTCTCGGCCTCCTTCGCGCGCTCCGCCAGCTCCTTGATGACGTCCGCGGGCAGCGACGGCGGCGGACCGCTCCAGGTGTCGGGCAGACAGGTCGACGAACAGGCGCTCGCCCGCCATCATGACGTTCGGCGTCGCCTTGCGCGCCAGCGCCAGACGGATCGCGCTGCCGTCGGGATCGGTACGGGCTGAGCCGACGAAGTCCGGCGCGCCCTCCCACAATTTGTCGACATTGATCTCGACCGGGCTGACGAACTTCACCACCACGATCATGCCGGAGGTTCGCACCTCGGCTTCGACCTGGCGCTGCAGCTTGATGACGAGACGCGCGTAGTCGCCCCCCGGCTTGGAGAGCGTGGCGCGCGCCCTTGACGCCCTGCGCCATCGCGGGTGCGACGAACGCGCTTCCGAGCATGACGGCGGCGATGACGGTTGCACGCGAGCTGGCGAGCGCATGCGAAAGCACGCTCGCAACCATGCGAGCGCACGACCAGGATTCGAAGGAACCCCCACGCGCCATGCTTGACGTTTCTACTTCCGCTGCCGGCCTTGCGCCGCAGCTGCCACTACGACCGCTAGATTCGGCCGCTTAAGGGTTTGTTAACGACGGCGGTCGGATGGCGTACACGCGCCCGCTCTGCACCTGCCCGCCCTTAGGCGAGCGAAGCGACGCCGTTCTTCGAACGGCCTTAGGCGAGCGAAGCGACGCCGTTCTTCGAACGGCTATGGCCGGCGTTGCCGATCCGCTCTCCGGCGCGATGGCAGGCGACCAGCCGATCGGTGTCGTGCAATGCCAACACCGGGCGCTCGTTGCGGCACTGCTCGGTCGCCAAAGGGCAGCGCGGGTGGAAGGCGCAGCCCGCCGGAATGTCGATCGGACTGGGCGGATCGCCTTCGAGCACGATCCGGCCATTTTGCCGGGCGCTCGAGGGCGGACCAAAACGTGCACGCGGGTTGGGCACGGCCGACACCAGCGCCTGCGTGTATGGATGGCAGGGTTGGTGGAACAGCTGCTCCGGCCGTCCGGTCTCGATGATGCGCCCGAGATACATCACCGCGACACGATGTGCGACCTGGCGCACGACCCTGAGGTCGTGGCTGATGAAGAGCATGGCAATTCCCAACCTCTCCTGCAGCTCGCCAAGCAGATTGATGACCTGCGCTTGAATCGAGACATCGAGCGAGGAGACCGGCTCGTCGCAGACCAGCAGGCTCGGCTCGACCACGAGGGCACGCGCAAGCACCACCCGCTGGCGCTGGCCTCCCGACAGCTCGTGCGGATACCGGCCGAACAGCGCGCCCGGCAGGCCAACCGCCTCGAATACGGCAAGCGCGCGCTCGTGCCGGTCGCTGCGCGTGCCGATCCGAAAAATGTCGAGCGGCTCGCGCACCTGCTCGCCGACGCTCAGGCGGCGGTCGAGCGCGCCGAGCGGGTCTTGATGGACCATTTGCATGCGACGGCGTTGCGCGCGCCAGAGAGCGTCGCGATGTGCCGTGACCGGTCTGCCCTCGAAAGCGATCGTGCCGGCCGATGCCGGAATGAGGCCAAGGACCAACCTGGCTGTGGTGGATTTTCCGCAGCCGGATTCGCCGACCAGACCCAGCGTCTCTCCGCTCTTGACGTGCAGCGACACGTCGTCGACGGCGCGCACATCCGAAGGCGGGGCCAGCATCCCGCCTGCCCGCGTGCGAAAGGCGCGCGTCAGGCCGTTCACAACGAGAAGCGGATTCATCGTGCAGTCGTCCTGGGCATTGGTTCTGTGGAAGTCCGCGAGGCTTCGACATTGATGCAGGCGGCCCGATGGCCGTCGGCGACGTCAACGAAATCCGGCACCGCAGCGCCGCATGCCGGCCGCCGATCCCCGCAACGAGGCGCGAAGGCACAACCCGTCGGCAGCGCCCAAAGCCCGGGCACCTGACCCGGTATCGCGTTCAGCTTCCGCCGTTCGCCCGCCAATTCCCGGAAGCGCCGCCAGCAGACCGCGCGTATAGGGGTGAGCCGGGTCGAACACGCGCGCAACCGGCGCCTCCTCGACAACACGACCGGCATACATGACGGCAACCCGGTCGGCGAGTTCAGCGACCACGCCGAGATCGTGGCTGATGATGACGAGCGCCATGCCGGTGTCACGGCGCATGTCGTTCAGGAGTTCGAGGATTTGCGCCTGGATGGTAACATCCAGCGCCGTGGTCGGTTCGTCCGCGACCAGGACATCGGGCTGCCCGGCCAACGCCAGTGCGATCATGACACGCTGGTTCATGCCGCCCGACAGCTCGTGCGGATAGTCTTGCATGCGCCGCCCTGCGTCGGCGATGTGCACGCGCTCGAGCAGGCGGCGCGCCTCGGCGCGTGCAGCGGAGCCGCTCATGCCGCGATGGGTGGTCAGGCTCTCCATGATCTGCGAACCGACACGATGGGCGGGATTGAGCGACGAGGTCGGATCCTGAAAGATCATGGCGATGCGCTTGCCGCGCACCTTCGCCAGCGCCCGCTCGCGCAGCCCGAGAATGTTCGCTCCCTCGAGCCGTACCTCGCCCGAGACCTGTCCCCCGGGCCGGACCGAGCAATCCCAGTGCGGCAAGCCAGGTGACGCTTTTGCCGCAACCCAATTCACCGACCACGCCCAGCGCCTCGCCGCGGTTGATCGTGAGATCGAGGTCATGCAGCACCCGCACGCCGCCGAAGTCGACCGTCAGTCCCGCGATTTCGATCAGCGGCGGCGGAGCTGCATGGCGCCGTTGGCTCGGCGCGGCGGCGATAGCCGACATCATCGCGCTGGTCATGAGTCTGACAACCGAGAAGCGATATTGACGCGCGGATCGAGAAGCCGCGCCAAGCTCGTCATGAAGCTGTTGATGAGGATCACCGTCGCCGCGATCACCACCACGGCGGCCTGCGTCACCGGATAATCTCGCGCAAGCACAGCGTCGAGCGCGAGCTTG
>CAWJKJ010000017.1:0-99053 GCA_963843435.1 uncultured Alphaproteobacteria bacterium | reverse complement strand
TGCCAGCCTCTGTCGATGTGATCGCGTACAAAAATTCCGCCGATGCTATCGCCCGCAACGAACGACACGCGATACTGGATGATGGCGGCGCATCGCAACGGAGAGAATTGCGGGCCGTCCTCGAAGGTTGGGTTCCCGCCCGACCTTCTTTCGTGTAGCATCGTCGCATGAACGAAGCTGAGACTTTGTTTGTGGCCCTGCGTCAGTCGGCCGACGACGGCGTGGTGGGGATGCTCGAGCGCATGATACGGGATGCCCCGGATCATGCCTTGAACAAGATGAATGCGCTTGATCTCGCAGCCAGAGAAGGCCTCGACGAGGAGAGGGTCATCGCCGCGCTCTTGAAGGCGGTGGGGCTCGGCATGTTCGAGATGACATGGAGCGTCATGTGCCCGAGCTGCGCCGGTGTTCTTTCCGCAAATAAAAGCCTGAAGACTTTGGATAGGGGGCAGTATAATTGCGCTTTCTGCGCTGCGGGCTATGAGACGACGCTCGACAACCTGGTCGAGGTGACCTTCACGGTCAGCCCGCGCGTGCGGAAGATCGCGGCGCACAATCCCGACGAATTGTCCGTGGTCGAATATTATCGCCAGATATTCTGGAGTTCGGCCATCGATCTTCCAGCCGATCTGGAGAAGCTGCTGCGGGAGGTCACGCTCGAAACCGTCGACTTGACGGCAGGAGAAAGAGCCATCCTGTCGTTGCAGGTGCCGGCGGGCACGGTGATCGTGTTCGACCCGGTGACCCATACGGCCCGGTTCCTCAATGTCAGCGGTGAAGAGACCAGCGAGCGCCAGAACCTGTCCGTGATCTTCAACAAGGCCGAGGTTCCGGTCGACACCGTTGCCTTGCGGCCCGGGCCACTGCGCCTGGCTTTGGAAAACCGCACGGAGAGTTGCGTGCTGCCGGCTGTATGGGTGCAGAACCAGGCGCTGGACGACATCTTGCAGCGACGCAAGCCCATCCTCACTGCAAAGCGTCTCCTCACCAATCAGACCTTCCGCGACATCTACCGGACCGACACGCTCGCCATCGGCCAGCACCTCAAGATTTTGAGCCTGACTTTTCTGTTCAGTGATCTCAGGGGCTCTACCGAGCTTTATGAGCGCGTCGGTGACCTTACCGCCTTCGATCTCGTCAACGAGCATTTCAGGCTGCTGCAGGAGATCATCGCGTCCGAAAGGGGGGCCATCGTGAAGACCATTGGCGATGCCGTGATGGCGACCTTCGAGACGCCTGACCGCGCCATTGCCGCTGCGATCCGCATGCGCGAGGCGATGAGCGATCTTGGCGCCGAGCGTCAGCATCAGAGCCTGGGCCTGAAGATGGGCATCCATGAAGGGTCATGCCTCGCGGTCATACTCAATGCCCAGCAGGACTATTTTGGCCAGACTGTGAACATCGCCTCGCGCGTCCAGGGCCTTGCTGCCTCACGCTCGATCATGGTGACGGAATTGGTGGTGGAGAACGCGCATGCCCGGGTCCTGCTTGAAACCAACGGGCTAAAGCCAACGCTCAAACGTGTGGCGTTGAGCGGCATCGCGGACAAGATGTCGGTCTACGAGATCTCTTGAGCGCAGCGGCAGTCTTGATGGGGATGTCGCGGTCGCGCGGCGCTGATGTAGCGTCCGTTATCCGATTAACTATCTGTTAACTCTCCGCTTCCCATTCAAGAATTTGCGTGTAAGACAAAATGGATTATCGGATCGGAGGGGATCGATGATCAATCTGAGAATGGAGTGTGCGTCAGGCGCGAATTCATGGGTGTTGAGCCCGGTTTTCTTGATCGACAGGCTGCTGGACCACCTTGAGAAACTGCGCAGCTTTCTCTTGCCTACCGAAATCTTGCCTGCCCAAGCCCAACAAGTGCACCTCGAACAGTTCGACGCGTAACGACCGACAGCAAGGGGCGCGACGATCGAACGTCGCGCCCCTTTTCTCATCAGCTTCTTCGCTGCGCTCCGTGCATCATGTTCGCCTCGATCTCCAGGGCGCGATGAGAAGTAGATCGTCGAGATCGTCGGCACTACGGCGGCGCACGGCAGTCATTACCCAATCGTCATAGTCCCAAGCGCAGGTGAACATGGAAGCTGTACTGGAAACCGAGGCACTGATCCTTCGCCCCTGGAGCCCCAAGGACATTGACCAGCTCGTTGAGGGCTGAACGACATCAAGGTCTCGCAGTGGCTGGCATTCGTTCCGCACCCGTATTCGCGATCGGACGGCTTGAAATGGATTGAGCATTGCCAGCGGCTTTCGCCCGGCAAACGCGCGCAGCCCGATTACGAATTTGCGATCGAGCGGAAAGTTGATCGCGCCGTTGTCGGCGGCGCAGGCGGCGGAATCTGGATCAGCGCAGCTTACCAGCGTCTGGGTTATGGACGCCAGGCATTCGGCGAGCGCATCCGCTTCGCTTTTGACAGTTTGCATTTGCTTGAACTTCACGGCTATTTTCCCGGCAACGAGCCGTCGTGGGATTTGCAGAAGCGGTTTGGTTACAAGCGCACTGCCGGGGAGCCGCGACGGCGCCAGTGCCTTGCGGATGGATCGTGGAAAGATGAGATTTTAACCAGCCTGCACAGCGAGGATTAGGGAATAAGGTTGGCTACCAACGGACACTGGCAGAAAGATGCGGTCGCAAGCACCCAGGGCGTCGCCTAGGCCGGGTGCTTGTGCCTCGTAACACTGGATTGCCTGATCGAGTTCAATTTCGGCGACTTAGAAACCTGACCGTCACGGCTGATATTTAGCGACGATGTCGCTCAAGTCCTTTGCAGCGATCTCGCCGCACCCAGTCGAAGAAGTCGAACGGTGCCGAATGGGGCACGTAGACGATTGCCGTCCCGGAAACGCCGGACCGCAAGACAGTTGGTTTCCGTTCAGCCAGAGCACCGCCTGACGAGAGCTGAGCGAAATAAATCGCTCTCTGAGGCGGTGGCTTTACTTCTGCGCTACGAGCGAAGCGCTTTCGGTGGTAATTGGCGCGATGGATGCCGTCGTCAAGTCGGGATCATTGCTGGGACTGAAGTGCACGTCCTCCAAAAGCGAGGAGGATACCGACGGCATCTGCGCTCCACTGGAGGCGCGAAAGACGGCGACACGGGTCTTGTTGAAGACGCCTTCAGCGTTAATGTGCGCATTGAGCTCGTTGAGCAACTCAGTAACGAGCACGCTGTGCTTGCCCTTCGTGTCATCGGCGACCTCGCCAGGTGTATTGGACGAGATGATGAGCGCGTTGTTGGGCGCGTTGACTGGCGCAAGCCCGTGGGAGTAGGAGCGGAAACGGCGTTCATAGGGATTGCGTCGAGAGGCGTCGAGGACGGCCAGCGTGGCGCGAGCGCCCCGCTCCTTGATTGCGTGGAGCACGGTTTCGACGGACATACCCTCGTGGCGTACATCGCCTTCCTTCCATATCACGGCGTCGGTCGGGATCATGTAGGTTTCGTGGCGAGACTGCACTCCATAGCCACCGAAAAACAACATCACGACAGAGCCGGAAATGATCCTGGTTTTTAGCCGCTCGACCGCGCGAGCCATATCTGCCTTTGTGGCATCCTGCACCACATCGACATCGAATCCGTGGCGCCGCATTGCATACGCCAGACCGCTTGCGTCGTTGATGGGTTGGTTTAGTGGCTCGGCGGCGTCCGGATAATTGCCATTGCCGATGATGAGCGCGAGCTTGAGAGCGCCGGCTCTCTCCTGGGTAGATACCACCTTTGCGCCTTCCGAGGCGCGCAGATCCAACGCTGCATTCGCGCCGATAGCCAGCAATGCCACGCCGACAAGACTGCAAGTAACGGTAGGCAAGTGGCGAACACAGTAGAGCTGCGTCACTTTCATTTCACCCCCCTAAACTGCGAGAACTCCCATACTGCAAAAGCGTTGCGGCATGATCGCGCACGAAGATCACAATCAGCCGCGAGAACAGCCATTCCCCCTGTCATCGAAAAGCATGCGCAAAAATTCTTGAGCCCGGGTTAGGCGACGTGGTTTCTGCCAATTTGTAGTGTTTGGTAAATAAACTATGCGAGACCGCCACGAGCAGCTATTGCTGCTGCCGTCTGATGCCGTTCGTCGCAAGGCTCGCGAAAATATCCAGTAATCTTCCAGAAACGGTCCCCTGACCGCCGCGCCGAGCTGCGCGCAAGGCTTGGCGCCTATCGCGACGCCGGCGCAGATCACATCATGGTCCAGCCCGAAGATCGCGACACCGACGACGGAGAAGTAGCGCTCGACGGGTCGTGAGGGCTTTGGCTGAGGTCGCCGGCTGTTTAGCCGCCAATTAGTCAGACTTCGTCTCGCGACTGCTGCTCCCTCTCTGGACATTGAAATCATAGAGTTTTGCAGTCGCCGCGGATTCGCTGGAGGCTGTACTCGAAAGCGGTTCAAAGTGTTCATTCGTGAGCGTCAGATTTGGTCGCGCAGCCTCCTCCTGGGCTATCATTCAGCACGCCGGATCACGCAGATGTCCGCCTTGGCGCCGTATGGGGACAGTGTTCGCTGCCAGCTGGATGTCAGCCAAGGCCCAGAAAGGGACGTCGCCTCTCACGGGTGGCACGGAGACCGCTGTGTGATTGCGAAGCAGGGAGTCAAAATGTCCGCCAACGAGTTAAGCCCGCCGAAGAGGCCACACGGCGAGACCAAGCTGGATCGTCGGATGGAAGCCCTCCTTGGGGATAGCCTGCCGAAGCACTTTGGGTCCGGTTGGTTGTCCGGCGTGTTCGGAGTGCTCCTCGGCGTGGGAAGCTTTCTGGCTGTGCTTGTGTTCCGCTATCCGCATTGGCTGACCGCCTCGGAGACAGCGCCGCGCTATCCCATCGAGACCATGCGCGCGATCCTGGCGCTGGCCATCGTCGCAAGTTTTCTGCTTTCGGCCCTCAATATCCTGCTTCGGCCTTACAAGCGGCTCGGGCTGACCGGCCTCTTCTTCTGTATGGCGGCGGTCGTTGCCGGCGGAAGCGCCGTCGAAGTCGGCGGCGGCACGGCGGCTTTCCGGGTCGGGCTCGACTGGCTCATCCTGAACGTCGTGCTGCTCGCCGTCGTTTTCATCCCTCTGGAGCGCCTGTTTCCGCTGAATGCGGAGCAGGGCACTTTTCGTCCTGGTTGGACCACTGACGGAATCTACTTTCTGGTCAGCCACGTCGCGGTGGAACTGCTGACGTTCTTCACCTTGCTGCCGGCGACGCTCGTCGCGCGCTCCTTCCATTCCAAGATCTCGGGGCTCGATCCGTCGGTTCTGCCGCTGGCCGTCGAGGTCTTCGCCGTCATGCTCGTCGCCGACCTCACGCAATACGCGGTGCACCGCACCTTCCACCGCGTCGGCTGGCTCTGGCCGTTCCATGCCATTCACCACTCCTCGCGCACCCTCGATTGGCTGGCCGGTTCTCGGCTGCATGTGGTCGACATCATCGTGACGCGGGCACTGATCCTGGTGCCGCTGTTCGCGCTCGGCTTTTCGCAGATGGCCCTCTACACTTGGCTTGTCATCGTCGCCGTGCAGGCCACACTCAATCACGTCAACATTCGGTTCGACGTGCCGATCCTGAACCAACTCATCGTCCTGCCGCGCTTTCATCATTGGCACCATGCGATGAGGCCGGTGGACAAGAACTTCGCCGTACACTTTCCTTGGATCGATCGGCTGTTCGGCACCTATCACATGCCCAAAGGGGAGTGGCCGCCGGAAACGGGCATCGAGAACGATCGCGTCCCGGCCGAGTTCGCGAGACAGTTCATCTGGCCATTTCGAGGCCGCCCTTCAAACTCGCATGCCCGTTCTTGCCGACGATGATGTGGTCGTGCACGGAAATGCCGAGGCTTCCTGCGCCTAAGCCGTTGCAAACGATCTCCCAACCTCGCGCGCGGCCTGGATGAATCTTTGCGAGGCGGGGCCGAGCGTGCGATTCTTCAGTGTCACTATGCCGTTTGGCAAGCCCGTGACGGGGAGTTCGACGGGCAGGATCTTTACTTCGGCGCGCCGACTGAAGAACTTCAACACGGAAGCCGGCAAAACCGAGAGGAAGCGTCCGGTTGTCAGGAGACTGATCCGCACTTCAGGTGGGACGGCGACCATAGTCGCTCGAGGGCACTGGAGCCCGTTGGCGAGGAAGGCTTGGTTGAAGAGCGATGTAATCGTTGCTTCCGGCGGGGCCAACACCCAGGATTTGATCCACGAGTTCGGACAGCGCAATCCTTCGCCGCCGTGCCCACGGACTTTGCACGCCCGCGGCGACGATCAAAGGATCCTCATAGAGTGTTTCAAGCTCCAGTCGCTCATTGGCGATGGGAGCGCGCAATATTGCGATCAAGAAATCGACGTCGCGCTCATTCAGTCTTCGATAGAGTGTCTCGGTCTCGCCCGTCACCAGGTGGAACGCCATGCGCGGATAGCGCCGCGACAACCGATCAACGACAGCCGAGACGAAGCCCGCAGCCAGAAACGGATTGCATCCAATCCGCACTTCCCCTGCCGTAGGATCGGCCAGGAACTCCAGATCCATCACGCCGCGGCGCAGATCGTCAAATACAGCTACTCCGCAATCCAGCAAAGCGCGACCATAGGGCGTCGGCTCTACGCCTTGGCGGTCGCGGTCGAGCAGGCGCACACCAAGCGTATGCTCCAGGTCTGCGATCGCTCTCGATACCGCAGGTTGACCTGTATTGAGGCGCTGCGCCGCCTTCCCCATACTGCCAGCCTGCACCACCGTCATGAGGACATGCAGGTCTCGCAATTTCATTCGGCGGCCTACGCGTTCGCTCAACTGCATGTCGGCGTCTCCCATGACGGTATTGATATGAGTTCATTTGATAATAGCATGAGATCCGCATGACCGGCTCAAGTAACCTGCGTCATTGGACGCCGTCGGGTGCTGATCCGAGATGAGCGATGAACGACGCAATCGTGTTTCCAACAGACGACCCCGGGCCGCGCTCGCTCGCCGAGCTTGAGGCGCGCCTTGCGCGAGATCTCGACTTTCTGGCGCTGTCGCAGCCGGCGAAGGACTGGCTTGAGCCGCGCACCCACCCCGAGTGGGGACCGGTGCTCGATGTCGCTATTGTCGGCGCCGGCATGGCGGGGCTGTCCGCGGGCTTTGCGCTCAAATGCCTCGGCGTGCGCAACATACGTGTGTTCGATCGCTCCCCGGAAGGCTTCGAGGGGCCGTGGGCGACCTTCGCGCGCATGGAGACGCTGCGCTCGCCGCCGCGAGCTTGCCGGCCCCGCGCTCGGTTTCGCCAATCTCACCTTCCGCGCCTGGTTCGAGGCGCAGTTCGGTCGGGTGGCCTGGACCAAGGTGCACCGCATCCCGCGGCTGCAGTGGTTGGACTATCTGCGCTGGTACCGCAAAGTAATCGACCTGTCGATCGAGAACCGCACCGAGCTCGTCGACCTCACCGGCGACACCGAGACGGTGCTGCTGACCCTGCGATCGGCTGCCGGCGTCGAGCGGGTGGCCGCACGTCGTCTCCTCCTCGCCAACGGCCGCGACGGTCTCGGTGGCGCCTATGTGCCGCAGCTGTTCGCTGGTCTTGACCGAAGGTGCTGCGCGCACACCAGCGACGACATCGAGTTCGCCGCTCTGCGCGGCAAGGTGGTCGGCGTGATCGGCTCCGGTGCCTCTGCGGTCGACGCCGCGGCCGAGGCGCTGGAGGCGGGGGCTACGCGCGTCGCGATGCTGGTGCGGCGCGCGGAAGTGCCGCGCATCAATCGCGGCATGGGCATCGGCAGCCCCGGCATGTGGCACGGCTTCAACCGGCTGCCGCTTGCGCAGCGCTGGTCGTTCGTGCAGGGCATCGACGATGCGGCGGTCCCACCGCCGCGCGATTCGATGCTGCGCTGCTCGCGGCACAACAACTTTTCCATCATCACGCGCTGCGCCCCGCACAACGTTGCGTTGCGCGACGGCCGCGTCGTGCTCGACACGACGCGCGGAACGCTCGCCTTCGACTTCCTGATTCTCGCCACGGGCTTCACCGTGGATTGGCCACGACGACCAGAGCTTGCCGTGCGCTCGCGCCGCATGTCCTCAAGTGGCGCGATCGCTTTGCGCCCGCCGATCGCGAATTCGCCCAGGCCGACCACCCGTTGCTCGGGCCCGTCTCGAATTCCTGAAGAGCGGACCTCGGGCACGGCGCCATGGGTCGAGCGCGTGCACTGCTTCAATTTCTCGGCCTATCTGAGCCATGGGCCCATTACCGGCGACGTCCCGGCGATCAGCGTCGGCGCTGAACGTGTCGCAAAGGGCGTGGCCGCGGCGCTGTGGGCGAGGATTACGCGCGCAACTGGCGGCGCTTTCTTGCTTGGGACAATCCTGAACTGCGCGGTGATGAGTTCACGATCGACGAAGATGTTACCAAGTTCTTGGCCGAGGAGAAAAGCGTGCGGAAGAGTGAACGCACTGCATTCGCGCGTCCGCGTTAAGTGCCAGCGTGTCTGGATATAAATACGAAAGCGCACTTCGCCAGTCACATCAACCTCAACCCCTTCAAGCTCGCGTGCCCGTTCTTGCCGACGATGATGTGGTCGTGCACGGAAATGCCGAGCGACCTGCGATCTCGACGATCTGTTTCGTCATCTGGATGTCGGCATTCGATGGCGTCGGATCGCCGGAGGGATGATTGTGCACGAGGATGATCGCGGTTGCCGACAATTCCAGCGCGCGCTTCACCACCTCGCGCGGATAGACCGGCGTGTGATCGACGGTGCCGGTCTGCTGCACTTCGTCGGCGATCAGCTGGTTGCGCTTGTCGAGAAACAGGATGCGGAACTGCTCCTTGTCGGCGAACGCCATCGCCGTCCGGCAATACTCGATCACCGCCGACCATGAGCCCAGCGTCTCGCGCGTCTTGACCGCGCCTTTAGCGACGCGGCTTGCGGCGGCCGCGATCAGCTTGATGTCGATGACGCTCGCCTGGCCAACACCCGGCACCTTCGCCAGCAACGCCGCCGGCGCGTTGACGACTTCGGCAAACGATCCGAAGCGCGCGATCAAATCCTTGGCGAGCGGTTTCACGTCGCGCCGCGGCAGCGCGCGAAACAGCACCAGCTCGAGCAGCTCATAGTCGCTCAGCGCAGCGGCTCCCGCGTCATGGAAGCGCTCGCGCAGGCGCTCGCGATGCCCGTGATAGTGCGGAGCGGGTTTGACCGGTCGCGCGACAGGCTCGGCTTCGGTGTCAGGCCCTTGATCGATGAGCGCGAGCAAGTCGCTGCCCGCGCGAATGGCTGGCGCGATCGTTTGCGAGCGCGGCGCCTCGCGCATCTCGCTCCGAGCACCAGTGATCGGTTCGAATGCGGGCCTTGGTTTGCCAGCCATGCCTGGACCCTGGTGAAATCAGTCCATCGATGTTCTCTAAATGTTCCCGTTTTGGCAAGGGGATTCCGCAGGGTTTTTCGACTGCTGCAGCGAAAGCCCGAGACGGCCGTGGCCGGTGCGTCCTTGCCCGGACGAGTCCGCTGCTCCAGATTCCCTCGCGGGCCAAAATCAACGAACGGGGGATAGGTTGGCACGGGCTCTGTCAGCGCGGCTTGCCGAGATCGTGGACGCGCTTCTGCTGCGGCCGGGCTTGCGCGTTCTGGAGATCGGCTGCGGGCCGGGCGCTGCTGCGCGGGAGATCGTGCGCCGGATCGGTGACGGGCACGTGCTGGCGGTAGATCGCTCCGCCAGCGCGATCGCACTGGCAAAGGCCGCATCGGTCGCGGAGATCAAGTCGGGGCGCCTCAGTTTTCGTCAAGTCGCGGCAGAAGATTTCGAGCTGGAGCCAGGCGAGGCGCCATACGATCTTGCGCTTGCCGTGCGCGTCGGCGCGCTGGATGGCCGGCATCCCGAAGCGGGCCGGCGCGCCAAGCAGCGCATTGCAGCGGCATTGACCCCGGGCGGGCGCCTGTTCATCGACGGCGGCGATCCCTTGCGCGAGATTTCGCTGCCCGACTGACCGCAGATGTGGCGGGATCAGCCGGCCGGCCTCTTGTAAGGCGGCTGGTCGAGCTTGCCCGGCGAGAGCGTAAAGATCTCCACGCCGCTCTCGGTGACGCCGACCGCGTGCTCGAACTGTGCCGAGAGCGAGCGGTCGCGGGTCACCGCGGTCCAGCCGTCGGACAGGATCTTCACATGCGGCTTGCCGAGATTGATCATCGGCTCGATGGTGAAGAACATGCCGGGCCGCAGCACGATGCCTTCGCCCGGCCGTCCGACATGGATGATGTTCGGTTCGTCGTGGAACATGCGGCCAAGGCCATGACCGCAGAAATCGCGCACCACGCTCATCTGCTGCGGCTCGACGAAGCTCTGGATCGCGTGGCCGATGTCGCCGGTGGTGGCGCCGGGCTTCACCGCGGCGATACCGCGCATCATCGCTTCGTGCGTCACCTCGATCAGCCGCTCAGCCTTGCGGGCGATTTCGCCGACCGCGTACATGCGGCTGGAGTCGCCATGCCAGCCGTCGACGATGAAGGTCACGTCGATATTGACGATGTCACCTTCCTTCATCGGCCGGTCGCCCGGCATGCCGTGGCAGACCACATGATTGATCGAGGTGCAGGTCGAGTAGCGGTAGCCGCGATACATCAGCGTCGCCGGGATGGCGCCGCGGCTGAGCGCGAACTCGCGCACCACGTCGTCGATCCGCGACGTCGGCACGCCTGGCCTCACCTCGTCCACCAGGACGTCGAGACACTCGGCGACCATCGCGCCGGCCTTGCGCATGCCGGCAAAGGCTGCGGGGCCGTGCAACTTGATCTGTCCGGTTTTTCTTAAGGGCGCCTGGGCTGCTTCGATGTAATTCATGCTGTCGGATGATGCGGGAGCGTCTGAAAGACTGAGTTGTTGCCCCTAATTTAAGCGATAGGCAGGGCAGCGCAAGCGCCAAGAGTGCCTGCCAGTTATTGACAAATGGTAGGTTACCTCAGGATTTCTACCGGTCCCGCCAGCGTGATGCCATCACGTTGCAGGGTGCATTTGTAGGCGAAAGCCTCGACCCCCGCCGCACGGGCGCTGTCGAACGCCGCGCCATAGGCAGGGTCAATGTCCCGCGCCAGCGCAAATCGACTTGCCGAACCGATCTGGATCACAAACAGCATCACCGCGCGAAAACCCTGCGTGCGCGCGGCCGACAGTTCCGCAAGATGCCGGGCGCCCCGCGCGGTGACCGAGTCGGGAAATTCGGCGAGGCCCTTCTGCCGCATCAGGTGCACGTTCTTGATCTCGAGATAGCAGGCGGGCTTGCCGGGGCGCTTCGAGCAGGAAGTCGACGCGCGACGCCTTGCCGTATTTGACCTCGCGGCGGACCGTCTCATAGCCGGCCAGCTCCGGGATCGCCTGCGCCGCCAGGGCCTCGGCGACGATCGCGTTCGGATGGCCGGTATTGAGCCCCGCGAGCTCGATGCCTGAGCCGAAATCGGCCTCGACCAGCTCCCAGGACAGCGGCAGCTTGCGTGCCTTGTTCGGCGAGCGCGACAGCCAGACGCGTGCGCCGGTCGACTTGCAGGCCGGTCATCGCGCCGGGATTGGCGACGTGCACGGTGGTGATGCTGCCGTCGGCGAGCTCCACGTCGGCAAGGAAGCGCTTGTAGCGGCGGATCAGCGTCGCCGGGACGAGCTCACCGGTAAACTGCACGGCGCGTCAGCGCAGATGCGCCGCGACGGCGGGGGTCGCAGGGACCGCCGACGGCGCGTCGTCGATGCGGATATCGCGGATCGGATAGTTGCTGTCCGCGCCTTCGATCCGGAACGCGTCCCACAGCGCCAGCATCACCTGGCTGCGCACATTGCCGATGCCTTTGTCCGGGTCGGTGATCCAGAACGACAGCGAGAAGCGCATCGAGTGCTCGGCGAACTCGACGATGCTGCAGGCCGGCGGCTGCACCTTGGCGACGCGCGGCGTCGCCGTGGCGATCTCGGCGGCGATCTCGCACACCCTGCGCGGATTGGCATCGTAGCTGGTCGAGAAGGTCACATCCACGCGGGTATTGGTGTCGTAATAGGTCCAGTTCACCACGCGTTCGGTGACGAGCTTTTCGTTCGGGATCAGAAACTCCCGGCCGTCATTGCCCGAGACCGAGATGTAGCGCGTGTTCATGGCGCGAACCCGTCCGTGGCTCTCGCCGATGGTGACGATGTCGCCCGGCTTCACCGACTTGTCGGCGAGCAGGATCACGCCGCTGACGAAGTTACCGACGATCTTCTGCAGGCCGAAGCCGATGCCGACGCCGATGGCGCCGGAGAAGATCGCAAGCGCCGACAGATCGACACCTGCAGCCGCCAGCACGATCACGACCGCCAGGCTGATGAACAGGATCCGCACCAGCTTGCTGGCCAGTACCCGCACCGACGGCGTCAGGTCGCTCAGATTGGAGATCCGCGCGTCGACGAAATTACCGGCGACGTTCGCAAGCCAGAGCGCGAAGGCCATCAGCGCCGACACCTTGAGCGCGAGCAGCAACGTAAGCCTGTGGCCGCCGAAGCTGATGGCGACGGCATCGAGCGCGGCCGTCACCTGCTCGAGCAGGCCGAGGATGCTTAGCGCGGCGATGCACCAGGCGGTGATCGAGACCAGCTTCACCGCGGTATCGTTGCGAATGAGACTGGTGGCGAGGCGGATCAACAGCCATGCGGCGGCAAGATTGGCGGCGACCACCAGCAGATAGCTGCGGCTGGGCCAGGTGGACGCCACCATGATGACGCGTGTGATCGCCATCAGCGCGGCGAAGAAGCCGAACGCCGCATAGCGGATCAGCACCCGCACGGCCAGGCGGAACGTCGTGGGCCAGCCCATGGCGAACGATGTGATATCGACCCGCGAACGCAGCGAGATGGCCAGAAGATGCGCGAGCCCTGCGCCGGCGAGGATCATCCCGAGCTGGAAGTAGAACCAGGGCGAGGTGATCTCGCCGCCGATCGATCGGACGGTGGTCTGGAGGAGCTCGTAGATTTCGTCGATTTCGGGCATCGGCAAGGTCTCGGTCTGCAATCGCCGGTCGTGTGGAATGATTCGAAAACGGCGGGCTTCTTATACGTCAGGAGGGTGCGCCCGATCAAAAGCGATAGCGGCGCTGGGGTCCGCGCGGACTTTTGCGTAGGCTTATGGGGTTGGCGTCACGGGCGACGGACGATAAGGAAGGTATAGGGCTGAAATTGCGGAAATGATATGGCGTCGCTCGATTCGGTAAGCATTGCCATCCTGCTGGGAGCGATCCTGGTGATGGCAGGCATCATGTCGAGCCTGATCGCCCTTCGTTTCGGCGCCCCGTTGCTGCTGGTCTTTCTGTTCATCGGCGTGTTCGCGGGCGAGGCCGGTCCCGGCGGCATCCGCTTCGACGACGTTCGTTCCACCTATCTCGTCGGCTCGGTCGCGCTGGCGCTGATCCTGTTCGACGGCGGGCTGAAGACCCGGTTCAACAGTATCCAGACGGTGATCGTGCCCTCGGCGGTGCTGGCCACCGTCGGCGTCCTGCTGACCGCGGTCATCACCGCGCCGGTCGCCAAATACACCCTGGGCATGAGCTGGACCGAGGCGCTGCTGGTCGGCGCGGTGATCGCCTCGACCGACGCCGCCGCGGTGTTCCTCCTGATCCACGGCCGCGGCCTGCGATTGCGCCCGCGTGTCGGCGCCACGCTCGAGGTCGAATCCGGCACCAACGATCCGTTCGCGATCTTCCTCACCCTGGCGCTGGTCGAGCTGCTGTCGATCGGCACGAGCACCGCCGGAGGTGTCGCGCTTCAGTTCGTCCGCGAACTGGGTCTCGGCACCGTCATCGGCATCGTCGGCGGGCGGCTGGTGGTGCTCGGGCTCAATCGCGTGACGCTGCCGCAGGGTCTGCATGCGCCGTTCGTCGCGACCGCCGCGGTGGTGATCTTCGGCATCGCCCAGAGCGTGCATTCGTCCGGCTTTCTCGCCGTCTATCTCGCCGGCATCGTCATCGGCAACCGGCCGACCCGCGCGCACAACTCGGTGGTTGTCTTCCTCGACGCCGCCACCTGGCTCGCGCAGATCGTCATGTTCGTGCTGCTGGGTCTGCTGGTCTCGCCCGAACGGTTGGTCTCGACCTTCCTGCCGGCGCTGGCGGTCGCGCTGGCGCTGATGTTCGTCGCCCGTCCCATTGCCGTCTTTCTATGCCTGGCGCCGTTTCCGTTTCCGCGGCGGGAAAAGATCTTCATCTCATGGGTGGGACTGCGCGGCGCGGTGGCGATCTTCCTGGCCTCGATCCCGCTGCTGGTCGATCTGCCGAACGGCGCGGTCTATTTCGACATCGCCTTTGTCGTCGTGCTGGTGTCGCTTTCGGTGCAGGGCTGGAGCATTGCCTGGGCCGCACGGCGCCTCCGTGTCGCGCTGCCACGGACCGAACGAGCCTTGCGCCGTGTCGAGCTCGACCTGCCGGGACAGCTCGAGCAGGAGCTGGTCGGCTACCTCGTCCGCCAGAACAGCCTGTTTCTCAAGCGGCGGGTGATTCCCTCCTGGTCGAAGCCGACGCTCGTCATCCGCAACGAAGAGATTCTCACGCCGAGCGAGGCGGAGCCGATCGTCACCGGCGACTACGTCTATCTGCTGGCCCCGCCCGAGAAGGCCGAAGCGCTCGACCGCTTCTTCACCGATATGCCCACGGTGCTGCCGGTCGATCCGCACATGCTGGGCGACTTCATGGTGCTGGGCGACGTCACGCTCGGCAATCTCGCCGAGATCTATGGTGTTCCCGTCGCCTCGGACCAGGCCGAGCTCACGCTCGCCGACTACTTCGACATCAATCTCGACCACGTGCCGAAGATCGACGACACGCTGCCGCTCGGCGACATCGTGCTGGTGGTGCGCTCGATCGGCGGCGGACGCGTCAACGTCGTGGGCCTCCGCCTGCCGGAAGACGAGGAGCCGGCCGGCACCACCGCCAAAACGCCGCGAACTGGCGAAGCGCAAGGTGCGCCAGGCGTGGAAGTCGTTCGTCGAGTCGCTTTAGCGCATGATCCCGAAAAGCTTGCCCTCGACATCGCGGGTGCGATACCGGTTTTCGGATAAGTTCGTGCCCAAACAAAAAGATGAGCGGCAGTCGATTCAACGAAGTTGAATCAGATAGGAGCGGCGGCAACACCTCCACACCGCCCTGCGCCGTAACCTTGCCCGCCTGCAGACGGATCACCTGTGTCGCCAGCCGCCGCACCTCGTCGGCGTCGTGGCTGACATAGACCATCGGCACGCCGGCCCGGTCGCGCAGCCGCATCAGATAGGGCAGGATCTCCGCCTTCCGCTCCTCGTCGAGCGAGCCGAGTGGCTCGTCCAGCAGCAACAGCCGCGGGCGCGACGAGCAGCGCGCGGCCGAGCGCCACGCGCTGTTTCTCGCCGCCGGAAAGCTTGCCCGGCCGCCGCTCTCGCAAGTCTTCAAGGTCGAGCAGCTGCGCGATGCGCGCCTGCTCGGCCGCGTCGAACGGCAGGCCGTTCATGCGCCGCCCGTAGTCGAGATTCTGCGCGACGCTGAGATGCGGAAACAGCCGCGCATCCTGGAACACGTAGCCGATGCGCCGACGATGCGCCGGGACGTGGATGCGCCGTGTCGTGTCGTCGAGCGTCTCGCCGTCCACCTCGATCCGCCCGCGGTCCGGCTTCATGAGGCCGGCGATCATGTTGATCAGCGACGTCTTGCCGGCGCCCGACGGTCCGAACAGCGCGGTGACGCCGCCTGCGCTGTCGAAAGCCGCCTCGACGGTCGTTGCCTCCAGCGCCTTGGTCACATCGACGCGGAGCATGCTCAATCTCCCCGCATGCGCGCGACGGCGCGCCGTGCGAACCATTCGGAGGCGAGCAAGGCGCCGAATGCGAGGATGATGGAGACGACGATGAGCTGGGCAGCTTCGCTGTCGCCCGTCGGCGTCTGGATCAGTGCATACACCGCCGAGGCGATCGTCTGCGTCTCGCCGGGAATGTTGGAGACGAAGGTGATCGTCGCGCCGAACTCGCCGATCGCCTTTGCAAAGCACAGCACCATGCCGGCGATGATGCCCGGCAACGCCAGCGGCAGCGTGATGGTCGCGAAGGCTCGCCAGGGATTGGCGCCGAGCGTCGTCGCCGCCTGCTCGAGCCGCGCGTCGATCGCTTCGAACGACAGCCGGATCGGCCGTACCAGCAGCGGGAACGCCATGATGCCGCAGGCGAGCGCAGCGCCGGTCCAGCGGAACGACAGCACGATGCCGAAGGTGTCCGCGAGGAACACGCCGATCGGGCCGCGCCGGCCAAAGCTCAGCAGCAGCAGATAGCCCGTGACGACCGGCGGCAAGCACCAGCGGCAGGGTGACCAGCGCCTCGACAAACGACCTTGCCCGGAAAGCGCTTGCGCGCCAGCACCCAGGCCACGGCGATGCCGAGCGGCGTCGCCACCAGCGTCGCGACGACGGCGATCCGCACCGTGAGCGTGATCGCCGTCCAGGCTGTGTCGGAAAGCTCGAACACGCGTTGTTACGACACCGGCCGGATCAGGAACGTGAAGCCATATTTCTCGAACACCGCCTTGGCTTCGGACGAGCGCAGGAAGGCGAGGTAGTCCGCGGCCTCGGCTTTCGCGTTGGTGGTGGCCGCAAAGGGATAGATGATGGGTGCATGGGAGTCGGCCGGGAAGCTGCCTATGATCTTCACGCCCGGCTCCACCTTGGCGTCGGTTTCATAAACGATGCCGAGCGCCGCTTCGTTGCGCGCGACCAGCGTCAACGCCGCGCGCACGTTGTCGGCCATGGCGAACTTCGATGATGCGGCATTCCACGCGCCGAGCTTCTCCAGCGCGGCCTTGGCGTATTTGCCGACCGGGACCGACTGCACGTCGCCGGTGGCGATGCGGCCGTCGCCCGCGAGTTTGGCGAGGTCGAAGCCCTGGCCGATCGTGACGTTGCCGACCGCAGAATCCTTCGGCGCGATCAGCACCAGCTTGTTGCCGAGCAGGTTCATGCGCGTTGCTTCGTTGATGGTCTTCTTGGATATCGCGTAGTCCATCCATTCGAGATCGGCGGACACGAAGATATCCGCAGGCGCCCCTTGCTCGAGCTGGCGGGCGAGCGCCGAGCTCGCGGCATAGCTCGCCGCAACCTTGACGCCGGTCTTCCTGGTGTAGGCCGCATTGATGTCGTCGAGCGCGTTCTTCAGCGAAGCGGCGACGAAGGCGGTGAGGGTCTTTTCCTGCGCAGCCGCAGGAGCGGCGAGCAAATGCCGATGAGAACCGCAACGAGTTGCGCGAATCGACCAGCCATATGTGCGCTACAGCCTTGCTGGAGCAAATCGACTGGACATCGGTATGCGCTCCGATCATGCTCGACGATCGCCGCGCGAACAATCGCGCGAGCGTATCGAGGGATTTCTGGAGCAATCGATGAGGGAGCGCCGTCCCGGCAATCCGCGGTTCGCTTACGGCGAGGGCGGAGATTGCAGCGGCAAGTCTAGCAGGCGGGGGCTTTCATGCAAGGGCGCCGCCGGCGACGCGTTACGGCGCCAGCAGCACCTGCTTGCAGGCCGCCGGAAGCTGCGCCAGCGTCATCGGCGGCTTCGGCTTCGGCGGCGTCTTCGGCGGTTTCGGGTTGAGCACCGCATCGCTGAACCAGTAGGCGAGGTCGCCGGCCGAGCATCCTTCCGCGGTCGTCGGCGGCTCCTGCGCCTCGCACTCGCCGCTGCCCGCCGGGCAGCGGATGCGCACGTGGAAGTGATAGTTGTGGCCGTACATCGGCCGCACCTTGGAGAGCCATGAGCGGTCGCCGTTGCCGGCATCGCGGCACAGCGCCTTCTTGATCGCCGCGTTGACGAAGATGCGCTCGACGTCCGGCTCCTGCGCTGCCGCCTTGATCACCGCCACGTGGCCGCGGGTCCAGACGCTTCGGATCGACGTCGAGCCTGTTCTCCGCCACCACATTGGTCGCCGACATCTCCTCGCGCTCGACCCGCGTCAGCTCGCGCTTCGGCATCGGCGTCAGCCAGATGTCGGCATCGAGCCCGACCTGATGGCTCGCATGTCCGGTCAGCATCGGTCCGCCGCGCGCCTGCGAGATGTCGCCGACCAGCAGCCCCGGCCAGTTCGCCACCTTCGGCACCTTGTTGGCGAGCCGCTCCAGCAGCGCGATCAGCTCGGCATGTCCGTACATGCGGTTGCGCGACAGCCGCATCACCTGCCAGGTCTCGCCGTTGATCGGCAGCGCCTTGGCGCCGGCGATGCAGCCCTTGGCATAGAAGCCGATCGCGCGCGTCTGCAGCTTGGCCGGGGTCAGCTTGCGGCCGAACAGCTCCTTGGCGGCAAGCTTCGGATCGTTCGGATTGGCCAGCGCCGGCAGCGGTTTTGGATCGACCGTGCCCCGGTCCTGCGCGAGCGCTGGGGCCGCCAGATGCAGTGCAAGAAATGCGGGGAGCAGGGCGCGATGAATCATGAGCATTTCTTATACGCGATCTTGTGCTTTGGCGCGAGATTCAGGAGCCCCCGATTAAGCCTAATCCGCGGCCGCGATCAGACCGACGCGGCCTGCCCGGCTTTACAATTCGCGTCCCCTGCCGGCATGGTTCCCGCTGGATGGAAGCTTGAAAAATCTCTGGCAGGGTGATGCAGGGCCCCATCGATCGATTGCGTTTGCGTCTCGCCGGCATGGCTGTTGCTGGCAGGCGTCCTGTTGTGCGCCGAGCCCGCGTCGGCGTCGGTGCTGGTCGAGATCGAGAAGTCGACGCAGACGATGTATGTCACGCGTCAACGGCGTCACGCGGCATCAGTGGCCGGTGTCGACCGGGCGCGGCCGGTTCGGTACGCCGAACGGCGTCTTCCGTCCGCAGCGGCTGGAGCGGCGCTGGTTCTCGCGCCGCTACTACAATTCGCCGATGCCGTATTCGGTGTTCTTCCACAAGGGCTACGCCATTCACGGCACCGGCGAAATCCACCGGCTCGGCGGACCTGCGTCGCATGGCTGCGTGCGGCTGCATCCGCGCAACGCCGCGGCGCTGTTCTCGCTGGTGCACGGATTTGGCCCTGGGCGAACGCGGATCGCGATCTACCGCTGACGCCACAAATCGTAAGCCTTTGTTAACGCTGTGACGCATTGGCGCAAATTCATGCGCGCCGCCAATGACATGTGCAATGATCAACGCCTCCGCGCATTTTGCGAAATCGCTTCGTGTCCACCGCAAGGCTTTGGCGATCGGTCGTCGCGAGGCGTCATTGCACGCGACGCTGCGCCCGTTTGTTGTGCAAACGTCATCCGTCTCTCACGCGCGGTCGGCCGGGGCGGCCGGCGCGCGACCGGAGATGACACCTTTTCTTCAGATAATTCGCACACAAGCAAATGTCGGAGTGGCTTGGTGGGTTATGTGCGATGCCGTCGTTTCGGCGAAAAACAACCGGCGGCGGCGAAACCCCGGCGCGGTGCCAGGCCCGCAGCCAAGCGTCCGATATCAAGCGCCCCGGTGTCAAGCGTCCCGGCGTCAAATCCAGGGACAAGACCCGCAAGGCCGCCGCCGAAATCGGCGAGATCGTCCGCAAGCGCGCCGAAGCCGAGAAGGCGGTTGCCGAGGCGCGCCGCTCGCATGCGCGGCTGCGCGAGGCCATCGACATCCTGCCGCAGGGCATCGTCTTCCTCGACGAGGATGGGCGCTACATTCTCTGGAACAAGAAATACGCGGAAATCTACAACGCCACCGCCGATCTCTATCATCCGGGCGTCAAGCTCGAGGACACGCTCCGGATCGGCGTCGCGCGCGGCGAATACCCGGAGGCGGCCGGTCGCGAGGAGGAATGGCTCGCCGAGCGGCTGAACCGGCTTTATCATCCGAGCGAGCGCCACGAGCAGACACTCAAGGACGGCCGCGTCATCCTGATCGAGGAGCGGCTGACCGGCGACGGCGGCGTGATCGGCCTGCGCGTCGATATCACCGAACTGAAGCAGCGCGAGGCGTCGTTCCGCCTGCTGTTCGACGGCAATCCGGTGCCGATGATCGTCTGCGCGCTCGACGACGAGACAATCCTCAGCGTCAACGATGCCGCAGTTTCGCACTACGGCTACGATCGCGCGACGTTCGAGCGCATGAGCGTGCGCAGCATCCAGGCGTTCGAAAAGGAAGCGCCGTGGCTGAAGGAGCAGTCCGAAGACGAAACCGTCGCGCACGTCTGGAAGCATGTGAAGGCCGACGGATCGCTGATCGACGTCGCGATCTATTCGCGCCAGCTGGTGCATGACGGCCGTCCGGCGATGCTGCTGGCGCTGATGGACATCACCGAGCGCAAGCAGGCGGAGGCGCGGCTCGCCTTCATGGCGCAGCACGACAGCCTGACCGGTCTGCCGAACCGCGCGATGCTGCGTCAGCATCTCGACGACAAGCTGGCCTATACGCGGCGCAGCGGTCAGAAGATCGCCGTGCTTTGCGTCGACCTCGACGGCTTCAAGGCCGTCAACGACGCGCTCGGCCATGAGGTCGGCGACCGGCTGCTGAAGGGCGTGGCGAAGCGGTTGCGTTCGTCGTTGCGCGACGGCGACTTTCTCGCGCGACTCGGCGCCGACGAATTCGTGGTCATTCACGAGGGCATCACGCGGCCGGAAGAGGCCGGCCAGCTTGGCCAAGCGTCTGAGCCTGGCCATCAGCGAGCCTTACCTGATCGACGGGCACACGGTCGTGGTCAGCGCAAGCGCCGGCATCGCCATTGCGCCGGGCGATGGCGACGACGCCGAGAAGCTCCTGAAGAACGCGGACCTCGCCCTGTCGCGGCCGAAGGCCGACGCGCGCGGCACCTTCAGCT
This sequence comes from uncultured Alphaproteobacteria bacterium, assembly GCA_963843435.1. Taxonomy (GTDB): domain Bacteria; phylum Pseudomonadota; class Alphaproteobacteria; order Rhizobiales; family Xanthobacteraceae; genus P52-10. The sequence continues at coordinate 78,328 of CAWJKJ010000017.1, read as the reverse complement.
TCTTCGAAGTCGGCGATGGATGCGAAAGCGCAGGCGCGCCGCAAGCTGGAAGTCGATCTGCGCGCGGCGATCGAGGACTGCGTGCTGCGGCCGCACTATCAGCCGCTGATCGACCTGCACTCGGGACGGATCACCGGCTTCGAGGCGCTGATCCGCTGGCCGCATCCGGAGCGCGGCATGATCCCGCCCTCGGAGTTCATTCCCGTCGCCGAGGAGACCGGGCTGATCACCGCGCTCGGCGGCACCATCCTGCGCCGCGCCTGCAACGACGCCGCGCAGTGGCCCGGCGACGTGCGCGTCGCGGTGAACCTGTCGCCGCTGCAGTTCCGCACCGGCAATCTCCTGAGCGTGGTGATGGAGGCGCTGAAGCAGTCGGGCCTGCCGGCCAAGCGGCTCGAGCTCGAGATCACCGAGACGCTGCTGATGGAGCGGAGCGAGCACATCCTCGCCACGCTGCACGCACTGCGCATGCTCGGCGTGCGCATGTCGATGGACGATTTCGGCACCGGCTACTCGTCGCTGAGCTACCTGCGCAGCTTCCCGTTCGACAAGATCAAGATCGACCAGTCGTTTGTGCGTGGGCTCGCCGGCAACCAGGATGCACAGGCGATCGTCCGCGCGATCGTCAATCTCGGCCGCGGCCTCGGCGTCACCGTCACGGCGGAGGGTATCGAGACCGAGGCCGAGCTCGGCTGCCTGCGCAACGAAGGCTGCCACGAAGGGCAGGGCTTCCTGTTCAGCAAGGCGCGGCCGAACGAGGACGTGCTCGCCATGCTCGCGCGCCAGCAGGCGCAGCGGGTGGCTTAGTTAGCCGTCATTGCGAGCGAAGCGAAGCAATCCAGCGCGCGCGCAGCGCGCCACTAAAAACGCTGAGTTCACGGCAACTGCCGCGCTTTTTGTTTGCGCGCTTGCGCGCGCGCTGGATTGCTTCGCTTCGCTCGCAATGACGGCGCCTTGTCTCCACCGCTCGACCGCCGCGACCGCTACTCGATGACGATCTCACCGGTCATGCCGAGCTCGGCGTGGGTCTTGCCGTCGGCGCCCTTGATGTCGCAGCGCAGGTCGGTGATGCGGCCCGCGGCGACCGGCACGAACCACCATTCGGCGGAGTGCCCGGGATAGACCTCGATCTCGCGGATCGCGCCCTTGAACTCGGCGAGCGTCACGCCCTTGCCGTCGCGCTGCTGCACCACCTGCGCCTTCCGCGTCCACACCATCTGCGAGAATGCGTGCGAGGTGAAGTAGTGCGGATCGCTGCTCGAATTGCGCAGGGTGAGTTTGTAGAGCTTGCCGGTCTCGAACTTGAGCTGGTTCGGCGCGAACTCATGCTTGCCCGGCGCGCCGAGATCGACCGTCACGTCGATCGGCGTCTGCCGCGACAGGTCGCCGGCCGCGAGCGCAGCGCCGGAGGCTAGACCGAGCAGCGCAGCCGCGCCGAGCGCGAAGCGAAAGGATGTCAGTTGCATGGTGCGTTTCCCCTCGTGATGATGTCTTCATGCTAATGCAAGTGCGAATGAGTTGCAACTAATGACAAGACGCCAAGCAGATCAGGCGATGAGGCCCGCAGGCAGCGGGTCGGGCGATCGGATTCTATGCTAGGCGGAAGCGGCGCAGCCGCCTGCCGCTACGGAGCCCCCGGATGACCGAACTGTCGCAGAACGCCGGCCAGATCTTCGATGGCCTGCTGTTCGGTGTGGGCATTCTGGCCGTCTATCTCGGCGCGGTCATCACCGGCGCGCTCGTCCGCTCGCTCGCCGGTGCCGGCACCAAGGGCCTCACGGTGCTCGGCCGCCATGCCACCGGCTGGCTCGACTATGTGCGCGGCGACGACCGCAACACCGTCAACGTCACGCTCAACATGGTGGTCGACAATCACCTCAAGTTCGACACCATCGTCGCCGACCGGCGCATCTTTTCGGTGTGGCCGAACGCCTACCGCGTGCATCTCATCCGCCGCGCGGCGCGGCGCACCACCGCCGACAATCCGATCCTCTCCTTTCCGCAGCGTCGCGCCGGCGAACGGCATCGGCCGGCGCATCACCGAAAGGTTCGCAAGCGTGAGGGTCGTCGAGAACGGCCGCAGCCGGCGCGTTCCGCTGATCCGCGAGGACGACTATCGCGCGACCTACGGCCCGCTGATCAGCCTGATCAGCGAACGCTGCACCAACGACGATTCGCTCGACCTGGCGCTCGGCCGTCCGATGGACGAATATCGGTTCGTGATCGCGCTGACGTTCGAGCAGCTCAATTCGCGCCGCGCCCGTCATCTGCGCGCAATGGTGATCTGGGAGAAGGCGCTGCTGGAGCTTCCCGAGACGATGCCGCAGGTCGATGTCGACGAGCATCGCACGCGCTACCGCACGCTGCAGGCGATCGCGAAGCAATACCGCGCAGCATCCCGAACGCTTCGGCGTGGTCAAGGTGTGGCGGCCGAAGAGCATCGCCGCCACGCCATGTCCGTTGTTCGGCAGGCGCAAGGCACGAGCTGTGCAGGTTGGGAGGTAGAAGCCATGCAGTGGCTGTTCGAACAGGGTTCGATCGATTGGGCGACTATCGGAACTTTATCGCGTGGCGCCGCTGGCCGAGAAGAAGCCGGACGACCTGAAGCGTGCGTTCTCGAACAGCATGTACAAATGCTTTGTGTTCGATGGCGGAATGCTGGTCGGCGCCGGCCGCGCCGTCGCTGATGGCGTCGACTGCTCGTACCTGTGCGACGTCGCCGTGCATCCGAAGTTTCAGGGCCGCGGGCTCGGCGCTGCCATCGTCGACAAGCTTGTCGAGCTCTCGGCCGGACACGACAAGATCATCCTGTACGCCAACCCCGGCACCGAAGACTTCTACAGAAAGCTCGGCTTCGCGCGCATGCGCACGGCGATGGCGATCTTCGCCGATCGGGACAGGGCGATTGCGCGCGGCTTGATCGATAGCGCCTGATCGCTGCTACCGCTGCACGAGCTGCGTCAGCACGCCGCCGGTCACCGAGGGATGCACGAACACCTGGCCCTTGATCGGATTGCCGGGGCCGGGATCGCCGACCAGGCGGATGCCTTTTTCACGCAGCTCGGCGACCGTCTTCTCCAGGTCGTCGACCTTCATGGCGACGAGATGCACGCCTTCGCCGAGGTCGGCGAGACGCTTGGCGATCGGTCCCTTGTCGCCGAGGTTCGACACCAGCTCGACGTAGCAATCGCCGAAGCGGAAGAACGCCATCTTCATGCCGGCCGCCTCGTTGTCGCGGCGCTCGCTGACTTTCGCGCCGTAGACGGTCTCGTAGCGGCCGACCGCCGCATCGATGTCCTTCACCGCCACCACGATGTGATCGACGCCCTTGAACATGTCCTCGCTCCATTTTTTGATTTTCAGTTGCGCCAAACGCTAGCAGGCAGGTTCTGCGGCGACAACGCACGCTCACGGCAGAGGTGGCATGCTCGCTCTAGCGTCTTCGCACTCAGCATCGCGAGGCCCGCGGCCTCATAGTGCGTGTCGCGGGCCTGCAGTTGCTGGGCGATGGCATGCATATCGCGAAACCGCCGCTCGAACGCGCCCTTGCTGAACACCGCGGTCGAGCCGGCCATGTGATAGGCGGCGTCGACCACCGATGCGGCCTGCTGAATGGTCCAGGTCGAGGCAAGGCGCAGCAATGTGCGCTGCTCTTCCGTGACCTCCTGATCCGTGCTGGTCACGGTGTGCCAGATCTCGCGCGCCGTCGTGTAGAGATAGGCGTGCGCCGCGCGATAGTTCGCCTCGGCCCGGCCGATCGCTGCCTGCGCGGCGGTGTTGTCGCGCATCGGCTTCAGGCCGAACGACTCCTTGCCGCGCGCAAGCGCAATCGCGGCGTCGAGCGTTGCGCGTGCCACGCCCAGCGAAACCGCGCCGAAGCCAAGTCCATAGACATTGGCGGTCGGCAGGCGATAGAGCGGGCCGCTCTGGCGTCGTCCATCCGCTCGTCACGCGGCGCGGCGAATCTCTCCGGGATGAACAGCTCCTCGATCGAGTAGCTGTCGGTGCCGGTGCCCTTCAAGCCGATGACATTCCAGACGTCGTGCAGCGCTGGCGCTCGCGACGGGAAACAGGATGGTGCGTACCACCGGACGCGCCGTCTCGCGTGCCGCCGCCGCGTTCCGTCGGCCTCGACGATCTGCACATGCGCGCCGAGCCAGCTTGCCTGCCGCACGCCGCTGGCGAACTCCCAGCGTCCGGTGGCGCGATAGCCGCCGGGCACCGCCTGCACGCTGCCGCCGATCGAGCCCCAGGCGAGAATGCCGTCCGGCTTTCGCGAAGATCTCGCGCGCGGCATCATCGTCGAGATAGGCCGCGACCATCGCGCAGACGCTGCACTGGCCGAGGCACCACGCCGTGCTGGCGTCGGCCTTCGCGATCTCCTCGAGCATCTGCATGAACACCTCGAGCGGCGCTTCGGCGCCGCCGAGCGTCTTCGGCAGCAGCGCGCGATAGAGGCCGTTGTCGATCAGGGCCGCGACCACCGCCGGCGTCAGGCGGCGCGTCCGCTCGATCTCGTCGGCTTCGCGCGCGATCAGGTCTCTTGAGCGATCGCGCGCGCTCGACGAGGTCGAAGCGCCTGCGGCTTGTTCATGCGCGGCTCACGCCATGCCGGTTGCGGCGGTCTGCGGGCGACCGTCGGGAACGTCAGCGCCACCGCGGCCGCGGCAAGTCCGATGCTGAACGAGCCGATATAGAGCCAGACGTAGCTGTTGATAGGCGTCGAACACCATGCCGCCGGCCCATGGGCCGAGCGCCATGCCGATGCTCGCGACCATCGTGATGGCGCCGAACACGGTGCCCATGATCTTCTCGCCGAAATATTCGCGCACCAGGATCGCATACAAGCGGCATGACGCCGCCATAGGCGAGGCCGAAGACCACCGACAGCGCATAGAACTCGCCGAGCTGGCCGACGGCGAGATAACTCGCAGCCGCGAGCGCCTGCACGAACAGGCCGCCGACCAGCACCGGCTTGGCGCCGATGCGATCCGCCAGCGCGCCGAGCGCGAGCCGGCCGCCGAGGCCGGACAGTCCGGCGACGCCATAGATGCTGACCGCGGCCATCGGCGCGATGCCGCAGACCGTGGCGTAGGTCACCATGTGGAAGATCGGCCCCGAATGGCACGCGCAGCAGGCGAAGTGCGCCAGCGCCAGCGTGATGAATTGCGGCGTGCGGAACGCCTGCGCCGCCGACATCTGCACATCGTCCGCGACGACACCGCCCGCGGGCCGTGCGCCTGTCGCAGCGGCCGTTGGCGGCCGCCGCACCAGGAGCGATGCCGGTATCAAGACCGCGGACGCGGCGATGCCGATGATCAGCATCGCCGTGCGCCAGTCGTAGGTGATGGTCAGCCAGCTTGCGATCGGCGCAATCGTCAGCGGCGCGACGCCCATGCCGGCCGAGACCAGCGCGACGGCAAGACTGCGATGCTTGTCGATCCAGGCGCTCGCAGCTGCAATCATCGGCGCGTAGAAACTTCCGGCGGCGGAGCCGACCAGCACGCCGTAGATGATCTGGAACTGCCAGAGCGACGTCGCCTGGCTCGCCGCGACCAGCCCGACCCCGAGCAGCACCGCGCCGCACAGCACGACGATGCGGGTGCCGTAGCGGTCGGAAAGCGCGCCCCACAGGAAACCGGCGACGCCCATGCAGATGAAGTTCAGCGTCGCCGTGGCCGAAACGCCGGCGCGCGACCATCCGGTCGCCTCGGAAATCGGCGCGAGGTAGACGGCGAGCGACATCATCGCCCCCATCGCCACGCAGGTCATCAGCGCACCGACGCCGACGATGACCCAGCCGTAGGAAATCTTCATGTGCGCCTCCCGCGCGATTTCGAACCCGGTTCTTCAAACCCCAATTCTTCAAACCAATTGGGTTCAGTCGAACGGACGGGATCGAAATCGACAGGGTGTCCGGATTATTTCTTGCGGCATCCCTGTCACGCGCAGCACCAGCCTACCTGCGGCCGATCATGTGTGTCGAGGCCGAAGACCGCCTGACAGGGCTGCGCCTTTCGGGTTTCACGCCGGCCCAATTGTCCGCCGGTGGGCACGCAGCCCACCGCATGTCACAAGTTTTTGCTAAATTCGCGAGGAGTGACGGTTGGTCCCAGGAGGAGAGCGATGCCCGACGTTTCGATCACCTACTGCAAGCCGTGCGGCTATCTGCCCAAGGCCGAGGCCGCGGCGGCCGAGCTGCAGAAGCAGCTCGGCGTTGACGCGACGCTGATCCCGGGCAAGGGCGGTATTTTCCAGGTTCAGGTCGACGGCAAGGTCGTCGCGAAGAAACGGCTGTTTCATTTCCCCGATGCGAAGGAGATTGTCGCAGCGGTCGCGGGCGCCGTGAAGACGAGCGCCTGAGCCTCGCCGTCAGCTATCCACCTTCAGCGCGGCAATGAACGCTTCCTGCGGGATGTCGACCTTGCCGAACTGCCGCATCTTCTTCTTGCCTTCCTTCTGCTTCTCCAGAAGTTTGCGCTTGCGGGTGATGTCGCCGCCGTAGCACTTCGCGGTCACGTCCTTGCGCAGCGCGCGCACGGTCTCGCGCGCGATCACCTTGCCGCCGATCGCCGCCTGGATCGGGATCTGGAACATGTGCGGCGGGATCAGCTCCTTCATCTTCTCGACCATGGCGCGGCCGCGGCCTTCGGCGCGGGTGCGATGCACGAGCATGGCGAGCGCGTCCACCGGCTCGCCGTTGACCAGGATCTGCATCTTCACGAGATCGGCGGGCTTGTAGTCGGTCAGGTGATAGTCGAACGAGGCGTAGCCCTTCGAGACGGACTTCAGCCGGTCGTAGAAATCGAACACCACTTCGTTCAGCGGCAGCTCGTATTTCACCATCGCGCGCGAGCCGACATAGGTCAGCTCCTTCTGCTTGCCGCGCCGGTCCTGGCACAGCTTCAGCACGCTGCCGAGATATTCGTCGGGCGTGAGGATCGTCGCCTCGATCCACGGCTCCTGGATCTCTTCGATCTTCACCACGTCCGGCATGTCGACCGGATTGTGGATCTCGATCTCGGTCCCGTCGGTCAGATGCATCTTGTAGATCACCGACGGCGCGGTCGCGATCAGGTTCAGGTTGAACTCGCGCGACAGCCGCTCCTGGATGATCTCCAGATGCAACAGGCCGAGGAAGCCGCAGCGGAAGCCGAAGCCGAGCGCGGCGGAGGTCTCCATCTCGAAGGTGAAGCTCGCATCGTTCAGCCGCAGCTTGCCCATCGCGCCGCGCAGCGTCTCGAAGTCGGCCGCATCGGCCGGAAACAGGCCGCAGAACACCACCGGGATCGCCGGGCGGAAGCCGGGCAGGGCGGTCTGCGACCGGATGCCGGTCGTCGGTGATGGTGTCGCCGACGCGGGTGTCGGCCACTTCCTTGATCGCCGCGGTGATGAAGCCGATCTCGCCGGTGGTCAGCTCGATCGACATTGACCAGCTTCGGCGTGATGTAGCCGACGCGCTCCACCTCATAGGCTGCGTTGGTGCCCATCATGCGGATGCGCTGGCCCTTCTTCAGCGTGCCGTCGACCACGCGCACCAGCACGACGACGCCGAGATAGACGTCGTACCAGCTGTCGACCAGCAGCGCCTTCAGCGTCGCGCCGGTGTCGCCCTTCGGCGCGGGCAGGCGATGCACGATCGCCTCCAGCACCTCGTCGATGCCGATGCCGGTCTTGGCCGAGATCATCACCGCGTCGGAGGCGTCGATGCCGATCACGTCCTCGATCTGCTGCTTCACCTTCTCGGGCTCGGCCGCGGGCAGGTCGATCTTGTTCAGGACCGGCACGATCTCGTGGTTGTTGTCGAGCGCCTGATAGACGTTGGCGAGCGTCTGCGCTTCGACGCCCTGGCTGGCGTCGACCACCAGCAGCGAGCCTTCGCAGGCGGCCAGCGAGCGCGAGACCTCGTAGGCGAAGTCGACATGGCCGGGCGTGTCGATCAGGTTGAGGACGTAGTTCTTGCCGTCCTTCGCCTTGTAGTTCAGCCGCACGGTCTGCGCCTTGATGGTGATGCCGCGCTCGCGCTCGATGTCCATCGAATCGAGCACCTGCTCCTTGCCGGCCATCTCGCGATCGGTGAGCCCGCCCGTCAGCTGGATCAGCCGGTCGGCCAGCGTCGACTTGCCATGGTCGATATGCGCGACGATGGAGAAGTTGCGGATGTTGTGCGATGGGAGCTGCGCTCATGCGCGCGGGATACCACCCGCCCCGCAGCGCGGCAACCGGAGAAACGGCTGTTTTTCAGGGCCATAGGCGACCTTAGGTCGCCGTCTTCGAAGCTACGGCGGGGCGACCGCGGCTACTCTTCCTCGCCGAACTTGGTCGTCACCAGCGTCGTCAGCGCCTCGATCGCCTCACGCGCCTCGGGGCCCGTGGCGGACACGATCACGCTCGAGCCGGGTCCCGCCGACAGCATCATCAGGCCCATGATCGAATTGCCGCCGACGGTCTCGTTGTTGCGCGTCACGGTGATGTCGGCCTTGAAGCGCTCGACCATCTGCACGAATTTCGCCGAGGCGCGCGCGTGCAGGCCGCGCTTGTTGGTGATGGGAATTTCCCGGACGATGGTTCCGCCTGATGACGGCGCATCTTCGGCCTTGTGGCCGCCGCCGTCGGGCGTTTCGCTCATTTGCCGGCGAGAACCCGGCTGGCGATGGTGACGTATTTGCGGCCGGCTTCCTGGGCCGCGGAGATCGCTTCGGGCAGCGGGCGGTTGTCGCGGACCTTTGCGAGCTTCACCAGCATCGGCAGATTGATGCCGGCGAGCACTTCGACCTTCGGCCGGCTCATACAGGAGATGGCGAGATTCGACGGCGTGCCGCCGAACATGTCGGTGAGGATCGCAACGCCATCGCCCGAGTCGACGCGCTTCACCGCTTCGATGATATCGCTGCGACACAAATCGGCGTCGTCATCTGCGCCGATCGTGATGGATTCAATTTGCTTCTGTGGACCCATTACATGCTCAAGCGCCGCCTTGAACTCGTCGGCGAGACGCCCGTGGGTCACAAGTACGAGACCGATCATTAAAAACTCCTCGTGCGTGCTTTTGGGTGCACTGCACGAAAGGCGGACATCTTGACCATCCGGGATACGGGTGCAAGGGGGCTGATTACGCTTTCCGGCCTTGCTGTGGCGCTTCGGATACGTAAGGCGGCGGGTCAATTCCAAGCCGATAGTGGCGCTTATATGGTTACCAATTCCCTTCCAGCAATCGTCTAAAAGCCGCAGGGGGGCCGTCACTTAGGGGGCTTGTCAGGAGCGCCGCCGTCACTAGTGGCAAGGCGGCGAAGCCGGTTCCGACCGGGATTCGAGGTATTTTAATACCATAAATGCGTTGCAGTGAGCGCGTCCTGCTCCGGCATCCGGGCTGCATCGTGCGCTGCAAGATCGACCACCAGGCCGATCGCCGCCTGCGCGACAAAGTCGCAGCGGCGAATGCCGAGCCCGCGAATTTCGATCAGGCCTTCGAGTTCGGGCCGCCGGGCGGACGACGACCCGTCCGTCCTCGGCGCGAAGCAGCAGGCGGTCGTCGCCGACCAGCCGGGTCGGCGGAATCTGCCCGGCGCGGCCGGCGACGATCAGGTCGAAGGCGAGGCGGGACTTGCCCGGCGCCGGAAGGCCCGCGAATCAGGATGCCGACATCGCCCGCTTGCACCGCCGACGCGTGCACGGTCGCGGCCGGGCTCATATCGCCGGCAACCGGACCACGAAGCGCGCGCCGAGGATCGGCGTCTCGCCGTCGGCGTCAGCGTCGCCGATCCGGTTCTCGGCCCAGATCGTCCCGCCATGCGCCTCGACGATCTGCTTGGAGATCGAAAGGCCGAGGCCGGAGTTCTGGCCAAAACCCTGGTGCGGCCGGTCGGTGTAGAAGCGCTCGAAGATCCGCTCCAGTGCGTCGGTGCGGATGCCGGGGCCTTCGTCGTCGACGACGATCTCGATCTCGGAGCGCACGCGGCGGCAGGTCACGCGCACGACGCCGCCGTCGGGCGAGAACGAGCAGGCGTTCGACAGCAGGTTCGAGATCACCTGGCCGAGGCGCGAGTCATGCCCGGGCACTGCGAAGGTGTCGAAGCCCATGCCCTCGAAGCGCACCTGCGCGGTGACGTTGTTGCTGTGCTTGGTCTCGTTGGTGACCGTCACCAGCGTGTTGAGCAGGCGCCGCATGTCGACCGGCGACACGTCCTGCCGCTGCAATTCGGCGTCGAGCCGGCTCGCGTCGGAAATGTCGGAGATCAGCCGGTCGAGCCGGCGCACGTCGTGCTCGATGACGGAGAGCAGGCGCGCGCGGCTCGTCGTCGTTGCGCGCAAGCGGCAGCGTCTCCACCGCCGAGCGGAGCGAGGTCAGCGGATTTTTCAGTTCGTGGGCGACGTCGGCCGCAAAGCGTTCGATCGCCTCGATGCGATTGTAGAGCGAGTCCGTCATCTCGCGCAGCGCGCCGGACAGGTGGCCGATCTCGTCGCGGCGGCGGGTGAAATCCGGAATCTCGATGCGCGTCTTGATGCGGCGGCGCACGTGCTCGGCGCTGTCGGCAAGGCGGCTGACCGGGCCGGCAATGGTGCTGGCGAGCAGGATCGACAGCACGATCATCACGGCGGCGGCGACACCGAACACGCGCAGAATGGCGATGCGCTCGGCGGTGACCATCTGGTCGATGTCGTCGCCCTGGGTCGACAGCATCAGCGAGCCGTTGATCGCGCGGAAACCCCAGCGCTGCACCGGAACGGCGACCGAGACGATCACCTCGCCGCGTTCGTTGACGCGCACCGCGGACGCCTTTCGTGCCGGTGAGCGATTGCGCGACTTCGTAGTAGCCCTTGCCGTTTTCCGGACCGAGCTCGCGATAGGGCGGCAGGTCGCCGCGGTTGAGCCAGTTGCGGATCGCGATCATCGTGCGTTCGGCGAGCCCCGGCTTGCTCCGCTGCGGCGGCGGCAGGTCGAAGCGCAGCACGTCGCCGCGCGCGATCTGGTCGCGGCTGTCGAGCAGCAGCACGCCGTCGCGGTCGTAGATGCGGGCGCGGGTCTTCGTCGGCGAGATCAGGCCGCGCAGCACCGGCGCCACGCGCGTCGGATCGATCGGAAAGTCGAGGCCGGAGAGAATGTCTTCCGAGGGGCCGAAGGTCTCGCCGGGTTTCAGATCGATCAGGCGGTCGGGGTCGATGGTGATGCCGTTGGAGTCCGAGGTGCCGGTCGCCGCGATCGCGCGCGCGATGATCTCGCCCTGCACCAGCAGGCTTTGCGCCTGTGCGTCGATCAGGCCGGCGCGGAATTGCGACAGGTAGAGCACGCCGGCGACAAGCGCGATCAGGCCGGCCAGGTTGAGCGACAGGATGCGGCGCGTCAGGCTCGAGGATGTCAGGCGGAAGAGATACTGGCCGGCGCGGCTGAGCCAGCCCGGCGGGCGCAGCCACGCGGGGAATGTCAGGCGGGCTGGTCGCCGCAGCCAGGTCGGCCAGGAGAGGTTTGCGAAACGCCCACGCGGCTGCGCCTCCGCGCCGCTGGTTTCGCTGGCCGGCGCAAGTGGCGGAGAAGCGCGTTCGATCCTGGCGCTTCGTTCGAGGACTGGTCGGTCAAGCAAAGGTCAGTACGCCCGCTTGTTTTTTCTGCAGGCCGAACTTAGCCCAGCGCAAACCCGCCGTCAGTCGCCAAACATGCGGGAATGCCTGAAAACTCAGGTTTCCTTAAAGCGATAGCCGACGCCGTAAAGCGTCTCGATCATGTCGAAGTCGTCGTCGGCGGCCTTGAACTTCTTGCGCAGCCGCTTGATGTGGCTGTCGATGGTGCGGTCGTCCACATAGACCTGATCGTCGTAGGCGGCGTCCATCAGCGCGTTGCGGCTCTTCACCACGCCCGGGCGCGTCGCCAGCGCCTGCAGGATCAGAAACTCCGTCACCGTCAACGTCACCGGCTCGTTCTTCCAGGTGCAGGTGTGACGTTCCGGGTCCATGCGCAGCAGGCCGCGCTCGAGCGCCTTCGGGTCGGCTTCCTTCGGCGTAGCGTTCGGATCCTTCGGCGTCACGCGGCGGAGCACCGCCTTGACGCGCTCGACCAGCAGCCGCTGCGAGAACGGTTTGCGGATGAAGTCGTCCGCGCCCATCTTCAGCCCGAACAGCTCGTCGATCTCCTCGTCCTTCGAGGTGAGGAAGATCACCGGCAGGTCGGACTTCTGGCGCAGGCGCCGCAGCGTCTCCATGCCGTCCATGCGCGGCATCTTGATGTCGAGGATCGCAAGGTCCGGCGGCGTGCCGCGGAAACCGTCCAGCGCGGAAGCGCCGTCGGTATAGGTCATGATGCGATAACCTTCAGCTTCCAGCGCAATCGAGACGGACGTGAGGATGTTACGGTCGTCATCGACGAGAGCGATTGTGGGCATGAGCCTGCTTTCTGAAGTGGAAGGCGCCGCGACCGGCGGAGCGCTGTGCAGATGTCCGGCCTTCAAACCGGGAACATTGTATCAGCCAGCAATGCAAGCTGGGCTGAAATGTGACGGTGACCGCCAAAAACGCATGCGATTTCCATAGGTTCCAAATCGGGATGTCGTTCGGGCGATGGACAAGTGGCCTGCCGCCCGCTTTCTATCGACACCAGACCGGCATCCATCGCCGGGTCACCTGAGACCCCTTTAAGCACAGGCTCAAGACGATGCAACCCACTAAGGACTTCGACCCGGTCCAAACTGCCAAGTCATTGATTCGTAGTGGAAAACAGGGAGCGTTGGCGACGCTCGTGCCGGGCAACGGGCGACCCCTATTGCTCGCTGGTGAACACGGCGACCGCGCCCGACGGTTCTCCGGTCCTTTTGATCTCCGGACTGGCGCTGCACACGAAGAACATCCTCGCCGATGCGCGGGTGTCGCTGATGATCGATGAACGGCGTGCCGGCGATCCGCTCGAGGGCGCGCGCGTGATGATCGCGGGCCGCGCGGAAAAGATCAGCGACGCGGCTGCGCTCGAATCGATTCGCCGGCGCTACCTGCTCCGCCATCCGAGCGCCGAGGCGTTCGTCGCCTTTCCCGACTTTGCGTTCTTCAGGATCGCGGTGCGCGACGTGCATCTGGTCGCGGGGTTCGGACGCATCGTCACCCTCGAAGGCGCCAAGGTGCTGACGGACCTGAGCGGCGCCGACGAGGTGCTCGCGGGCGAAGCCAGTGCCGTCGAGCACATGAACGAAGACCACATGGACGCCAACGCGCTCTACGCGACCAGGCTGCTCGGCGCTCCGGATGGCGCATGGCGGATCACCGGCCTCGATCCCGACGGTGCCGACCTTGCGCTTGGCGATGCGACGCTGCGTCTGCCTTTCCCGGAACGGGTGACGAGTGGGCTCGCATTGCGCAAGACGCTGGTGGCTTTGGTGGGCGAGGCGAGGGCCAAAGGTTAAGGGCCTGACGTTGTGCGCCGCAGCGCAAACAGGCCGCGCGAATCGTATGCAGAGTGTCGCGGCTTTAGGCCGCGCCTGCACAGAATAATATCGTCGCCCCAAGGGTTTGACCGCTTAAACTGGGGTACGCTCGACGGTGCATGTCATCTAATCAACCAATTTGACATGGATCAGCTTGGCAAGTGATGCGTTCGCCACTATTAGATCGCCGGATTGAGGCCGGATCGATATAGTTGGCTGGCTCCCGCGACGGACGTTTGCGGCGAACGTGCAGACGAATACGCGGGTTCGAGGAGGAAGACTTCGTGAAAGATACGGGCGTGCACAACGGTGCCTTCGGCGCCGACAAATTCGGTTTCAAAAAACTCAAAGAGGTGAAATGGAACCTGGGCGCGCCCGCGCTCTATGAGTTTGCGGTTCAGGCCGGCGAAGCCACCATCACGTCGGAAGGCGCGCTCACGGCAGAGACCGGCACCCATACGGGCCGCTCGCCGAAAGACAAATTCACGGTGCGCGATGCGACCACCGAGAAAACCGTGTGGTGGGGCGGCAACCAGTCGATCACCTCGGACCAGTTCAAGACCCTCCTCGACGATTTCATCGCGCACGCCGAAGGCAAATCGCTCTATGCGCAGGATCTCTACGGCGGCGCCGATCCTGCCTTCCGCATCAAGACCCGCGTCTTCACCGAATTCGCCTGGCACTCGCTGTTCATCCGCACGCTGCTGATCCGCCCCGAGCTGAAAGAGCTCGCGAGCTTCGTGCCCGACCTCACCATTGTCGATTTGCCGAGCTTCAAGGCCGACCCGAAGCGCCACGGCGTTCGCTCGGAGACCGTGGTCGCGATCGACTTCGCCCGCAAGATCGTGCTGATCGGCGGCAGCCAGTACGCCGGCGAGATGAAGAAGTCGGTGTTCACCACGCTGAACTACTACCTGCCCGAGCAGGGCGTGATGCCGATGCACTGCTCGGCCAACGTCGGCCCGAACGGCGATACGGCGATCTTCTTCGGCCTGTCCGGCACCGGCAAGACGACGCTCTCCGCCGATCCGAACCGCACGCTGATCGGCGACGACGAGCACGGCTGGAGCAAGGACGGCGTCTTCAATTTCGAGGGCGGCTGCTACGCCAAGTGCATCAAGCTGTCGAACGAAGCCGAGCCTGCGATCTATGCGGCAAGCCAGCGGTTCGGCGCGGTGCTCGAGAACGTGGTCTATGATCCGGTGACTCGCGTCGTCGATTTCGACGACGGCTCCAAGACCGAGAACACGCGCTCGGCCTATCCGCTCGACTACATTCCGAACGCTTCGCGCACCGGCTGCGCCGGCCAGCCGAAGAACCTGGTGATGCTCGCCGCCGACGCTTTCGGCGTGATGCCGCCGATCGCCAAGCTGACCCCGGCGCAGGCGATGTACCACTTCCTGTCCGGCTACACGGCCAAGGTCGCCGGCACCGAGCGCGGCGTCACCGAGCCGGAGCCCGAATTCTCTGCCTGCTTCGGCTCACCATTCCTGCCGCGGCACCCGTCCGAATACGGCGAGTTGCTGCGCAAGCTGATCGCCGAGCACAATGTCGACTGCTGGCTGGTCAACACCGGCTGGACCGGCGGCAAGTACGGCGTCGGCCGCCGCATGCCGATCAAGGTGACGCGCGCGCTGCTCACCGCGGCGCTGAACGGCTCGCTGCGCAACGCCGATTTCCGCACCGACAGGTATTTCGGCTTTGCGGTGCCGACCTCGCTGCCGGGCGTCGAGCCGCACCTGCTCGATCCGGTGAAGACCTGGGCCGACAAGGCCGAGTTCGACAAGACCGCGCGCAATCTCGTGGCGATGTTCCAGAAGAACTTCGCCAAGTACGAGAGCCACGTCGACGCCGACGTCCGCGCCGCAGCGCCCGAAGCGAAGATGGCGGCGGAGTAGGCTTCGCGAGATTTCTGAATGCGAGAAGGGCGGCCGAAGGGCCGCCCTTCTTCATTTGTGCTAGGCTCCAGCCGTCGAGGAAGCGCAGGGAGAGCCAAAAATGGCCGAAGCCGCCAGCGTCGATGTTTCAGCGCGCTTTCGCGACCAGCACATCGCCTTCGCCAATGGCGCGACCGGGCGCAACATCGACATCCCTTCGGCATCGCCGGTCAACTATCATCAGGTCGTTAGTCATCCCGCGGCCATGCCGAGGATCACGATCGACGGCAAGCTGTTCATGCCGCCCGCCGCCAGGGGCCGATTGCCACTGGTGATGATCGTGCCGGGCAGCCTCGGCGTCGCGCCGTCGCACGTTGCTCATGCCGAAGTGCTTAACGAGATGGGTATCGCCGCGTTCGTGCTCGACAGTTTTGGCGCACGCGGTGTCACCTCGACGGTTGCCAACCAGAACTCAGTTTTCGTTCGCAGCGAGTGCGTATGATGTGCTTGCTGCATTGACGGTGCTTCTCACCCTTCCGGACATTGATGGATCGCGCATTGGTGCGCAGGGCCACAGTCGTGGTGGTTCGGCGGTTCTCATGGCGGCGAGCCGGCGCTTTGCCGACGCGATCGTCGGCGCCGACGTCGGCCTGAAGGGCGTGCTGGCCGCCTATCCGTGGTGCGGTCATCAGTTCCTCGACCCGCGGATCGGCGCCACCGATGCCCGCGTCATCATGGGCGATGCCGACGAATGGTGCTCGCCGATGCAGGTGCAGGGATATTGTCAGGCGGTGCGGCTGACCGGCGGCAGGATCGCGATGCGGCTGCTTGGCGGCGTGCAGCACAGCTTCGATCGCGGCACGGCGATCGTGAATGTTCCGGATGCGTCGGTCTCACCGGCTGCGCCAACCTCCTATATCGCCGACGACGGTGCGTTCCTGCATCCGCTTGAGGACGGACCGAATCCGCAACTGACCGATCGCGACCTGATGGTCTATGGGCTGAAAGCCGGCTACGGACGCAAGGGCGCTCGGATCGGAAGCCGCGACGGAGAGGCCGAGCTGTTCAAAGCCGATATGCAGGCTCACTGGAAGCGTGTGCTTCTCTAGGACCTCAAGCGGCGAACAGCGTCACCGGCTTCTCAAATCCCTTCAGCGCATAGTCGCGGCCGGCGTCGGTGATGAGCGCGCCCGCGCGGTCGCGGACGGCGGCCGTCACCAGAATCTCCCCGCCTTGCGCGGCGGCCTGGGCGCGGGCGGCGCGGTTCACCACGGTGCCGACCGCGGTCAGGTCGCGATGCGAGCGGCCGAACTCGCCGAAATTGGTCTCGCCGCAATCGATGCCGATACCGATACCGATGTCTCGCATCCGGCAGACCGATGGCTTGCAGAACCTGATCGTGTTTGGCGCGGAACCTGTCCTGAATCTCACGCGCAGCGAGCAACGCCTGCACGGTGTGATCGTGCGTTCTTGACCGGAAAGTTGAAGATCGCCAGCACGGCATCGCCGAGCGTCTTGTTCAGCAGTCCGTCATACCGCCAGATCGCGGCCGCGCACTCGTCGTAGAAGATGTCCAGCAACGCACTCAGCGCGTCGTGCTCGACGGTCTGGGCGAGCGCCGTATAGCCGCGCAGATCCGCGAACATGACCGTTGCATCGATCGCTATCGCGCGAGCCTTCATGACTCTCGTGAATGCCATCTCGCAGAGCGTGCAGGTGTTGGGATTCATGCGGCTCGGTCGCAAGCCGACGAGGCGGTACGGCGCAGACAACGGACCGCGGAGCAGGCACCGGCAGATGCAGGTTCTGCCAGCAGCCGAGACAAAGCGAGGAAGGCTCCGGGGTCATCGTATGAACCCTCAACGAAGAGGAATGGCAGGCTCTCCACGCCTGTAGATTCGCAGGCTACAGCAATCTGTTGCGGCTCCAAAAGCCGGAGCGTGGCAGCGTTGCCCGGACTGCTCTTGACGCTCTGCGGAAATGGGCTCCAAGTCGCGTTCATCGGTCGCGGGATACCAGAGCGATCTGGCCGGCCAAGAAACTCAGTGCAGCGGGAGCAAGCGATGAAGGCAGCGGTCTATTATCAGAACGGCGGACCCGAAGTCCTCAAATACGAGGACGTGCCCGATCCGAAGTGCCATCCGAAGGGCGTCGTCATCCGCGTCGAGGCGGTGAGCGTCGAGGGCGGCGATACGCTCAATCGCGCCGGCGGGCGCGCTGGCGTCCACGCCGCATATCGTCGGCTACCAGGCGGCCGGCACGATCGTCGAGGTCGGCTCCGAGGTGACGACGCTGAAGGTCGGCCAGAAGGTCGCGACCTCGAATGCCTACGGCTCCCATGCCGAAAAGCGCGCAGTGCCGGCGCGCGCCTGCTGGATCATCCCGGACGGCCTCGACGTGAAGCTCGCCTCCGTCGTGCCGGTGACCTTCGGCACCGCCGACGACTGCCTGTTCGAGTTCGGCCGGCTGAAGGCGGGCGAGACCGTGCTGGTGCAGGCCGGCGCCAGCGGCGTCGGCGTCGCGGCCATCCAGCTCGCCAAGCGCGCCGGCGCGCGCGTGCTGGCGACCGCCTCCAGCGACGAGCGCCTGCTGGCGCTGAAGCCGCTCGGGCTCGATCACGGCATCAACTACAAGAAGGAGGACGTCGTCGAGGCAGTGATGCGGCTGACCGACAAGAAGGGCGTCAACCTCGTCGTCGATTCCGTCGGCGGCTCGACGCTGCAGGGAAGCATCCTGTCGCTCGGCTATCGCGGCCGCGTGTCGATGGTCGGCCGCGCCGGGCGCGAGCCGATGAAGGTCGACGTGCAGAGCCTGATGGGCGGCAACCGCTCGCTGACCGGCGTGTTCCTCGGCGCGGAAATCGCGACCGACCGCGCCTACAACAACATCCAGCGGCTGATGAACGACGTCGCCAAGGGCGAGCTGAAGGTCATCGTCGACAAGACCTTCCCGCTGTCGGAGGCCGCCGCCGCCCACGCCTATATCGAAAGCCGCAAGGCGGTCGGCCGGGTGCTGCTGATTCCGTAAAGAACCGCCCCCGCTGACCCGTCATTGCGAGTTCCGCACCGCCCGTGGGCGGCCGACCCGCAATGACGAGGTTGTCGCATCATTGCCGAAATCTCACGCGACCAAATTCTGTCAGTAGTCTTTCGATTTCGCTGAATCAGAAATTGCTATTCCCTGCGGGTAGGAATATAAAGTCCTCGTTCCGCCCCGATGGGAGAGCGAGTGCGCTAATCGTCAGCGCCTCGGGGCAGGATGCGACGGGTCCGTCGCGGTGCCGGCCCGATTTGGCGTCGCGGTGATGAGCGCACGGCGCCGAAAGGGATGACGACCGGTGCCGAGGGCGGACGGCCCAAGCGGTCCAGCAATACGGTGTGGTCCTCCGTATTCGGTCATGTGGAGCCGGGCTCGGCTCCCGCTGGAATCCGGCAAGCCGTTAATCCGGCGCGTGCGGAACGCAGGCGAAGGCTTCGTTTGTGGTCCGGTTCAGCTCAAGCGTTTGGGCTGGACCATCGCCGTGTGCCGACGCGTCGGCATACGGATTGCCCGGATGCGACAAGCATACGGGAGCCGCGGGCGCGGCCTTTCGCCCTGTGTTCCGCACGCCCTCTTTCCAAGGGAAGTGCAACGAAATGACCGGCAAGCCCTGGGGCCGGACGAAACACGGGGCGACGACGCGTGCCTGGATGTAGCCGTTAGGCGAAGCCGGCCGCGCCCGGCGTAGCCCGCAAGGGCGAAGCCGGGGGGCTGTTTGACAATTGAATAGAACTACATCGACCGCGACGTCGCGGCGGCCACCTTCAGGCCGCTGCCTTCGACGCTCACCTTCGTGCGCGACGGCGTCTGCATGATGGTGATGGAAAGGTCCTTGGCGCCGTTGGTGAAGCGCAGCACGACCAGCTGTTCGTTGTCGATCCGGGTCGGCCGCTCCTGCCAGCCGAGCGACGGCAGCTTGCTGCGATAATACTCGGCGACGATACCGGCGCTGGCGCGGTTGCTGAACCGCAACGTGCCGAGTGTGCCGTCGAAGTCGACGTCATCGGACGCGTGCGGAACGGGAATGAGCTCTGCTTGCGAGCCGTTGCCGGCGACAGCATCTGCCGCCGGCTTGTCGCGCAACGCGGCAAGCTGCTCGGCGGGAGCGGCCTTGATCTCGACGTCAAAACCGTTGTCGAGCCGCCGGCTGAGCGTCAGCAGCAGCGGGCGGTCGTTGCCGCGGACGTAGGTGGCGTGGGCGCCGTCGGCCGTCAGCTCGCCGGCGATGCCGCCTTGTGCCTGTTGGGCGCCGTCGCGCACCGACCACAGCGACCAGCCGAGCGCACGAAACTCGTTGCGGAAATAGTCGAGCGTCGCTGCCGCATCGCGCGCGGTGACGAAGCTCAGGTAAGGCCGCTCCGGATCGAACTTGATCCGGGTGGCGTCCTTCGGAAACGGCAGGTCGTTGCGCAGGGCGACTTCGGTGTAGCTCACGCTGGTGGCGTTGGCCTGCGCGGGCGCGGTGGTGACGAACAGCGACAGCGCGCGGCCTTCCTTCTTGAACGACATGCGAATGCTCGCGTCGCTGGTCCGCGGCGTGGACGGATCGTCATAGGGCTGCCAGTCGTCGTTGATCAGTTCGGTGGCGGTGATCTCGAACGCGCGGGCGATCGACTCGCGGGTGATGAAGCTGGTCGACCTCGGGCTCGCATAGAGCTCGCGCGAGCCGCTGATCCGCGGCAGCCGGCTGGTGTCGACGGCGAAGGCGGCAAATGCGCTTTCGCTCGCCACCGCAATCGTCGCGGCGCAGACAAGCGCAAACAGACGCAGGCGTGAGCGAGCGGACATCGGCATGTCTCCGAAAGATCGTCGTGAATGGCCGTTAGTCGCCGGATGACCCGGCAAGCGCTAGGCGATGCGCCCAGCAAGCGCCGATGCATCGTGCGCAAAGGTCAGTGTCGGCCGCGGCCGGTCTGGTTCAAGAGCCCGGCCGGAAACCGCGCACTGGACGCCGAAAAGCTCGAATTTGAGCTATTTTCCGAGCTTGGCGATGGCGGCCTTCAGCGAGCCGGCGGCCTCGTCGTAGTCCGGCCCAGGCCTTGCTGCGCTTCATAAGGCCGGGAACGGTCCGGATGGTGAATTTCGCCGGATCGAGCCCCGCCTTCACCTGCGCCCAGGACATCGGCATCGACACGGTCGCGCCGGGCCGCGCGCGCGGCGAGAGCAGGGCGACGGCGGTCGATTTGGTGTCGTTGCGCAGATAGTCGAGGAAGATTTTACCCTTCCGCTGCTGCTTCGACATGTTGATCAGGTAGCGGTCGGGACTGTCGTTCGCCATCTCGCTGCAGATCTGCCGGGCGAACGTCTTCGCCTGCGCCCAGGTCACGACGTCGCGCTTCGCGTCCGACAGCGGCGTCACCACGTGCAGGCCCTTGCCGCCGGTCGTCTTGCAGAAGCTCGGTCAGGCCGACCGCGGCAAGCCGCTCGCGCAGCTCCTTCGCCGCCTCGATGATCGCGTCGAATGTGATGCCGGGGTCCGGATCGATATCGAACACCAGCCGTCCCGGGACGGTCGACCTGGTCCGGCGCGCAATTCCAGGGATGAAGCTCGATGCCGCCGGACTGCGCCACCGCGATCAGTCCTTCGATGCGGTCGATCTGCAGGTAGGGCTTGCGATCGCCGGACACCTTCACCTCGCTCAGCAGGTCCGAGGTGCCGGCCGATGCATGGCGCTGGAAGAATTTCTGCGCCGCCGATCCCGTCCGGCGCCCGCACGATCGAGCACGGGCGCCCCTTGATGTAATCCATCACCGCGGGGCCTACGGCTTCGAAATATTCGGCGAGGTCGAGCTTGGTGACCGGCTTGCCGTCGCCATCGTCGGGCCACAGCGCCTTGTCCGGCTTGGAGATGGTAACGCCCATCACCGCTCGCGGCACGTGCGCCGCGCGACGAGCTGCGCGCGGCGCTGTACCTTTCCCTGCGCGCGGCGATCTGCGCCGCCTTCGCCGTGCCGCTTCCGTCCGTTCAGCGACGGCGGATCGGCGTCGACGATCTCGGCGCGAACTTCGCTGGCCGGCTTGTCGTTGCGCAGGCCCTTGAACGCGGCCTGTCGCACGTTGCCGTCACGGGTCCAGCCCGCGAACTCGATCTCGGCGACGAGCTCGGGCTTCAGCCAGTGAATGTCGCGGCCGCCCTTCGGCGCATTCTTGCCGCCGAACGGGCTTTTCGATGCGGCGGCGGCCTTCAGCGCCGGCATGATGTCGCTTGACGGTCTCGGCGCCGTAGCCGGTGCCGACGTTGCCGGTGTAGGCGAGATGATCGTCCTTGTTGACGCCGACCATCAGCGAGCTGAACTTGCCGTTGGTGCTGGTCCAGGCGCCGATCACCACCTCATGGCCGGGGCGGGATTTGATCTTGAGCCAGCCGCCGCTGCGGCCGGAGCGATAGGCGGCGTCGGCCTGCTTCGAGATGATGCCTTCGAGCCCGGCGTTGCGCGCCGACTCCATGACCTGCTCGCCGTCGGCATCGAAATGCTCGACATAGCGGAGCGGCGAAGTCTTCGATCGCGCGTGCTTGCTCAAGAAGGCGCGCAGCCGCTCCTTCCGCTCGATCAGCGGCAGCGGCCGCAGGTCCTCGCCGTCCTCGAACAAGAGATCGAACGCGAAGTAGATCAGGTCGTCGGTGTCGCCGTCGGACAGCGCCGCCTGCAAGCGCGGAGAAATCCGGATGGCCCTTGTCATTCAGCGCGACGATCTCGCCGTCGATGATGGCGTCGGGCAGCTTTGCCGCGGCCTTCGCGATGGCCGGAAACTTGTCGGTCCAGTCGAGCGCCTTGCGCGTCTTGATCGAAACCTCGCCGTCCTCGACGCGCAGCTGCATGCGATAGCCGTCGAACTTGATCTCATGCACCCAGCCGTCGGAGGAGGGCGGCCGCTCGGCGGTGTTGCAGAGCTGCGGCGCGACGAAGTCGGGCAGTTCGCTCGACCTTGATGGCGCGCGCGGTCGCGCCGTTCGCCTTCGATGAGGCCTTTCCTGCCCGCGTCTTCCTGGGCGCAGCTGCTGCCTTGCCGTTGTGCGCGCGCGTCCGATCCGCTCGCGCGCGCGTCGGCCGCAAGGCCCTCGTTCGAATTCCACACCGCCTGCGCCTTGGCGGTTTGCTTCGTCATCATGAACGGCGTCGGCGCCTTGCCCTTGCCGGCGGCGATCTCGTCGAGCGTGCGGCCGGAGGCGACGGAGCGTCCGTCCGCGAGCACGCCTTCGCCGTCGTCATCCTTCGAGTACTCGTCGCGATGCTTGATCAAGCAGCCAGTTGGTGCGCTTGCCGCCGAAGCGGTCGCTCTTCATCCGCACCAGCACCCACTCGCCCTTGAGCTTCTCGCCCATCAGCGCGAACTTCAGGTCGCCCTTGGCAAAGCCTTTCTCCGGATCGTCGGAATACCAGTAGCCGCGGTCCCAGATCGCAACCGTGCCGCCGCCATACTGCCCCTTCGGGATCGTGCCTTCGAAGTCGCCGTAGTCGAGCGGATGATCCTCGGTCTCGACCGCAAGGCGCTTCTGGCTCGGGTCGAGCGAGGGCCCGCGCGTCACCGCCCAGGACTTGAAGACGCCGTCGTACTCCAGACGGAAATCGTAGTGCAGGCGCGTGGCCGCGTGCATCTGGATGACGAAGCGCTGCTGCGGCGAGCGCGCAACCTTCGCCTTGCCGCTCGGCTCGGCGGTCTTGGAGAAGTCGCGCTTCTTGCGATAGGTCGTGAGCTTTTCGGTCGCCACGGCGCTGCTATCCGGTCAAAACCTCATCGGGAACAAACGCGCGGCAGCGGCCGCGAGTGCCCAAAGATCCCGCTATTTTCTCTTGGCCTGAGCCGCGCTCTTCTTCAGCGCGTCCTTCAGATCGATCGGCACGCCGTGCTTCTTCAGGAGGTCGGCAAACGCTTCGTCGGCGAGATCCTGGATGGTCGCCATGCGGTCGCGGCCAAGCTGGGTCAGCGCAGTCATCGTCTCGTCGTCGAAGGCGATGAGCTTGCGGACCGGCACGGCGGTCAACCGGCGCGCTTCTGCTTCGTCGGTGGCGCGGGCCGGGCGCTTCGCGGCCTCACGCTTGGGCTCGGCCTTGGCTGCGCCTTCTGGCCCTTGCCTTCGAGCGCAAACAGCATCTCGCGCTGGCCCGCGGTGCGGCTTCTTGGCCTTGCCGGCCTTCTTGGCGCGCAGCCGGCTCCGCCTTGGCGGCCGGCGCGCTCTGAGCCGCACCCTGGCCCTTCAGGCTCTGGCGCAACGCGTCCATCAGGTTGATGACGTTGCCCTCGGTCTTCACCTTGACCTTGGCGACCGGATGGCCGGCGCGCTTCTGGTTGATCAGGTCGATCAGCGCCGTCTCGTAATTGTCCTCGAACATGTCCGGCTGGAAATGCCCGGACTTCTGGTCGACGATATGCTTGGCGAGGTCGAGCATATCCTTGGTGATCTTCACGTCCTGGATGCCGTCGAAGTATTCGGCCGGCTGGCGCACCTCGTACGGATAGCGCAGCAGCAGGCCGACGAGACCCTTGTCGCGCGCCTCGAGCGCGATGACGTGCTCGCGGTTGGTCAGCACCACCCGCGCCAGCGCCACCTTGTTGGTCGCCTTGATGGTGTCGCGGATCACCGCGTAAGCGTCATGGCCGACCTTGCCGTCCGGCACGAGGTAGTAGGGACGCACGACATAGAGCTCGTCGATCTCGTCGCGCGGCACGAACTGGTCGATGTCGATGGTGCGGTTGGATTCCAGCGCGATGTTGTCGAGCTCGTCCTTGGTGACCTCGATGTAGGTGTCGGTGTCGACCTTGTAGCCCTTGACGATATCCTCGTTCTCGACGTCCTCGCCGGTCTCGGCGTCGACGCGCTGATACTTGATGCGGTTGCCGGTCCGCTTGTTGATCTGGTTGAAGCTGACCTTCTCGGACTCGGAGGTCGCCGGAAACAGCGCGACAGGGCAGGTCACCAGCGAAAGGCGAAGATAGCCTTTCCAATTTGCACGCGGGGCCATCGGCCACTCCACAAGCTACTCGAACAATATCCAGAGAGAATATCATGCGACGACGAATGTTCCGAATCAGAACATCGCGAACGTAGTAAACGCGTGACGATTCCTTGACGCCGCACGCATGCATCGCATGGACGTTCTTGTTGTGTTCAGGGCGCGCGCGAAGCGCGGCGCTTCGCGAGCCTAGTTCAACGACGCGCGCGGCTTGGCATCGCGCATCGCGCGGGCCGCATCGATCGACGCCGTGTAGTCCTCGGTGACGTCGGCGTGCACCGGTGCGACCTTCATTTCGCCGAGGCGCGCGCGGGTCGCCGCCGTCAGGCCGGGGTAGCTCGCGACCGGCGTGAAGTCTTCAGCCTGCGTGCCGCCGAACCTGCCGCCGGAAAAAGCCACCAGCCCCGTGGTGGTCGCGACCACATCGCCCGGCCGCAGCGTCGTATCGAGCGAGATATCGACCGGCGCGAGGCCTGCGGGCTCGCGGCCGTTGCAGGTGCAGTCGCTGGAGAGCTTCTTGCGGTAGGCGAAGGCGTTGCCGAGCTCGGAATAGCGCTCGCCGTCCATCGAGATGGCGCGGTCGATCTGGCTGCCGAAGAACACTTTCGTGACGCTCGCCGGGCAGAACGCCTGGCACATCGCGCTCGGCGACATCTCGCCGCGTCCATGCACCGGAAAGTGCTTGCCGTCGCACAGGCGCACGCAATGGCCGGTCGAGCGTGCATAGCTGCCGCCGATCGGCGGCAGCGGCGCCTGGCTCGGACGCTCCTCGAACGGATTTGCGAACGCGCTTGGCTGCGGTGCGGCCGGCTTCGGCCTTCTGCTCGGCGGCGTGATCCGGCGTGCCGAACAGGAAATCGAAGAAACCCGCCGATGCGGGGCGTGCGCGGTCGCGGAGACCGCGATCGCAAGCGCAAGCACAGGCGTCATGCGGCGCCGCATGCGCGATGAAAGACTGGTACGCAACGCTTACTCCACCCAACGCAACACTGGCATGGTCCCGAAAAGTGGATACCGGTTTTCGGACAGATCATGCCCGAAGACAGACCACTCGTCGGACGGATAATCGAGCGAACGCAGTACCTTAACGCAGGATGGTAAACGAGCGGTGAGCGAGGTAGTGCTTTGAAGCTAGAACTTCAGCCAGGCCAGCAGCGCGAACACCGGCATCAGCACGATCACCGACCAGACGATGTAGCCGAAGAAGCTCGGCATCGCGACGCCGCGTTCGGAGGCGATCGCATAGACCATGAAGTTCGGCGCATTGCCGATATAGGTCAGCGCGCCCATGAACACGGCGCCCATGGAGATCGCCGACAGCGTGGTCGCAAGCTGCGTCATGAGCTGCGGGGCATCGCCGCCGGCGAGGTTGTAGAACACGAGATAGGTCGGCGCGTTGTCGAGGAAGCCGGACAGGATGCCGGTCAGCCAGAAATACATCGCGTCGCGCGGCGAGCCGTCGGCGCGCGCTGATCGCCGCGATCAGGTCGGCAAACGTGCCGTTGCGGCCGGCCTCCAGCATCGCCAGCACCGGAATGATGCAGGTGAAGATGCCTGCGAACAGGATCGCGACCTCGCGGATCGGCTCGAAGGTGAAGCCGTTCGCCTCGCGGTGCTCGTCCGGCGTGAGCCAGAGCGACAGGCCGGCGATGAGCAGCAGCACGGCGTCGCGCACCAGGTTCTGCAGCTCCACCTTCGTGCCGAGCACGTCGAAGACGATGCCGGGCTTCCAGAGCGCGGAGCCGAGGATGGCCACGATGATCAGCACGATCAGCGCAAGATTGATCAGGCCGTGCACCTCGCAGATTCAGCGGCTGCGGCGTGTCGTCCGTGCGTTTCGGCTCGCCGCCGCGCGAACCAGAGATCGATGACGGCAAAGATCGCCAGCACCGCGACCGAGACGAGCAGCGTCTCCAGCCACAGATGCGTCGTGGTCCAGAAGAAGTCGACGCCCTTCAGGAAGCCGATGAACAGCGGCGGGTCGCCGAGCGGCGACAGCGCGCCGCCGATGTTGCAGACGAGAAAGATGAAGAACACGACGACGTGCGCGTTCGACTGCCGGTGCTCGTTCGCGCGCAGCAACGGCCGGATCAGGATCATCGCAGCGCCGGTGGTGCCGACGATGCTGGCGATGAACGTGCCGAAGGCGAGCAGCGTGACGTTCGTGGCCGTCGTGCCGCGCAGGTTGCCGGTGACGAGAATGCCGCCGGCGACCACATAGAGCGCGAACAGCAGCACGATGAAGCTCATATACTCGGCAAGCGCCGCATGCACGAAGGCGGCGAGCGACGTCATCGCGCCGTAGACGATCGCCAGCGGCAGCAGCGTCGCCACGCTCCAGGCGAAGCGCGAACTTGCCGTAGTGATGATGCCAGAGCTTTGTGAACAGCAGCGGCCCGGCGGCGATGGTCAGCAGGATGCCGGCGAACGGCAGCGCCCACGGCCATCGCAGCGACGCGCCGTCGAGCGCCGCGGCGAAGCGCGGCGTCCGGGAAGAGCGTCAGGGCGATGACGGATGTGGCGAGGAGCCGGTGACTGCATGCGGCCGTCCATCGATGCAGCGCGGCCAGCCGCCGCGACCTCAACCCTTCAGGAACTCGCTCGCCTTGTACAGCGCGCGGAACGGAATGCCTGCGGCCTTGAAAGCTTCGTCCGCGCCTTCCTCGCGATCGACCATGGTGAAGGCGAGCACGACGTTGCCGCCGGCCGCGCGCACCGATTCCACCGCCTTGATCGCCGAGCCGCCGGTGGTCGTCACGTCCTCGACCACGACGACGCGCTTGCCGTGCAGCGTCTCGCCCTTGGCGAGGCCTTCGACCAGCAGTTTTGCGCCATGCTCCTTCGGCTGCTTGCGGACGAAGAAGGCGGCGATCGGATGGCCCTTGAGCCAGGACAGCTGCGCGAGCGCGCCGGCGAGCGGCACCGCGCCCATCTCGAGCCCGCCGATGTAGTCGAGCTGTTCGTCCTTCAGCGCGTCGTAGGTGAGCTCGGCCAGCAGCGCCGCGCCTTCCGGGTCCAGCATCGTCGGCTTCAGGTTGAAGTAGAAGTCGCTCTTGCGGCCGGAGGCGAGCGTGATCTCGCCGCGGCCGAACGAGCGCTTGGCGATGATCTTCAAGAGGCGTGCGCGGGAGGCGGAGATGGACAAGGCGGCTCTCGTCAAAGGGTTGTTGCTGCGGGTTTTACTGGCCCTGCGGTGGACATTCCAGCGTGGATCGCGCACCGTCAACAGGGACGCATACAGTGACCATAAAGGCCGATGATGACTATCGATTTCTACACCTGGAACACGCCGAACGGCCGCAAGATCAGCGTCGCACTGGAGGAAATGGGGCTGGCCTACAAGGTCTTTCCCGTCAACATCTCGAAGGGCGAGCAGCGCCACCCGGGTTTTCTGAAACTCAGCCCGAACGGGCGGATTCCTGCGATCGTCGATCCGGACGGTCCCGGCGGCGCCCCGGTGAGCATCTTCGAATCCGGCGCGATCCTGCTCTATCTCGGCGAGAAGACCGGCAAATTCCTCCCCGCCGATCTGCGCAAGCGCATCCCGGTGCTGGAATGGCTGATGTGGCAGATGGGCGGGTTCGGGCCGATGCCGGGCCAGGTGCATCACTTCATCGCGCTCCAGAACGAGCAGGACCGCCGCTACGGGCTCGAGCGCTACATGACCGAGACGCGCCGCCTCTATAGCGTGCTGGACAAGTGGCTGGCGGACCGCGATTTCGTCGCCGACGAGATTTCGGTTGCCGACTTCGCCATCCTCGGCTGGGCCTGGCGGCACGAGCGCCACAAGGTGTCGTTCAGCGATTTTCCAAACGTCGGCCGCTGGTACGAGCGGCTGATGGCCCGGCCGGCGGTCAAGCGCGGGATTTGAGGCGAAGCTGGATTGATCGGCGCTGCAGCCCGGATGGAGCGAAGCGCAATCCATTGCTGAGCCATAGCTGTTCGAAGAACGACGGATTTCGCTGCGCTCCATCCGGCGCACGACCCGTGCGCACCTCACGCCCGCTTCGTCTCCAGCGCCATCCGCAGCGCCATGCCGGCGAGCACCGTGCCCATCAGCCAGCGTTGCAGCAACAGCCACGCCGGGCGCGTTGCGAGAAACGTTGCGATGCTGCCGGCGGCGAGCGCGATCATCGCGTTCACGGACAGGCTGATCGCGATCTGGATGAAGCCCAGCACGACCGACTGCAGGAACACGCTGCCCTGCGCGGGATCCACGAACTGCGGCAGCAGCGCGAGATAAAGCAGCGCGATCTTCGGATTGAGCAGGTTGGTCACGAGCCCCATCGCAAACAGTTTTCGCGGGCTATCGATATCCAGCTTGCGCGCCTGGAACGGCGAGCGGCCGTTCGGCTTCACGGCCTGCCAGGCGAGATAGAGCAGGTACGCCGCGCCCGCGAGCCGCAGCGCGTCATAGGCGTAGGGGACGGCGAACAGCAGCGCGGTGATGCCGAACGCCGCGCACAGCATGTAGAACACGAAGCCGAGCGCGACGCCGCCGAGCGAGATCAGCCCGGCCATGCGCCCCTGCGTGATCGAGCGCGAGATCAGGTAGATCATGTTCGGCCCCGGCGTCAGCACCATGGCGAGCGCGACGAGGGCGAAGGCGATGAGGGCAGCGGAGGAGGGCATGGTGATCCGGGCGATTGGCGAATAGGGAGTAGCGAATAGCGAATAGCAGATTAGAAACTGCTTCGCCGCTTTCTATTCGCTATTCGCCATTCGCTATTCGCCGCTCAACTATGCGCGCGCCGGGATCGTCAGCCCGCGCTGCACCGCCGGTCGCGCAAGCCCGCGCTCCAGCCAGGCCGGTACCAGTTTCAGGCTGTCGAATTCGACCAGCTCGCGCGCGCCGTAAAAGCCGACCAGGTTGCGCACCCAGCCGAGTGTCGCGACGTCGGCGATGGTGTAATCGCCCATGATCCACGGCCGATCCTTGAGGCGCGTCTCCAGCACGCCGAGCAGGCGCTTCGACTCGTCGCGATAGCGCTCGAGCGGGCGCTTGTCCTCGATCTCGCGGCCGGCGAACTTGTGGAAGTAGCCGACCTGTCCGAACATCGGGCCGATGAAGGCCATCTGGAAGAACACCCACTGGATCGTCTCGTAGCGCAGGCCCGCGTCGGCCGGCAGAAGCTTTCCGGTCTTCTCCGCGAGATAAAGCAGGATCGCGCCGGATTCGAACAGGCCGAGCGGCTTGCCGCCGGGTCCGTCCGGATCGATGATCGCCGGGATCTTGCCGTTCGGATTGAGCGACAGGAACTCCGGCGTCCAGCTTTCATTCTTGCCGATGTCGATCAGGTGCGGCTCGTACGGCAGACCGATCTCCTCGAGCATGATCGACACCTTCACGCCGTTCGGCGTCGGCAGCGAGTAGAGCTGCAGCCGGTCCGGATGCTTTGCCGGCCAGCGCTTGGTGATCGGGAAAGCGGATAGATCGGCCATCTAGTGCGCCTCGTCCCAGTTGGTCGCAGCGCGCGCATCGACCTGCAGCGGCACCGACAGGATCACCGCCGGGAACGGCGCGTCCTGCATCGTGTGCTGCACCACCGGCAGCGTGGCGGCGACCTCGTCGTCGGGCACTTCGAAGATCAGTTCGTCGTGCACCTGCAGCAGCATCCGCGCCGAGAGCTTCTTCGCCGCGAGCGCATCCTCCATGCGGATCATCGCCCGGCGGATGATGTCGGCGGCGCTGCCCTGCAGCCGCGCGTTGATCGAGGCGCGCTCGTTGAACGAGCGGATCGACGGGTTCGACGCCTTGATGTCCGGGTAGTGGCATTTGCGGCCGAACAGCGTCTCGACATAGCCGTGCTTGCGGCAGAACTCGCGCGTCTCGTCCATGTAGGCGCGGATGCCGGGGAAGCGCTCGAAATATTTCTTGATGTAGGCGGCCGCCTCCTCGCGCGGAATGCCGAGCTGGTTGGCGAGGCCGAACGCCGAGATGCCGTAGATGATGCCGAAGTTGATCGCCTTGGCGCGGCGGCGCACCTCGCCCGGCATGTCCTTGATCGGCACGCCGAACATTTCCGATGCGGTCATCGCATGGATGTCGAGCTTGTCATTGAACGCCTGCTTCAATGACGGGATGTCGGCGATCTCCGCCAGCAGCCGCAGCTCGATCTGCGAATAGTCGGCCGACACCAGCTTGTGGCCGGGCGTCGCGACGAAGGCCTTGCGGATTTTTCGGCCGTCCTCGGTGCGCACCGGAATGTTCTGCAGGTTCGGCTCGTTCGACGACAGCCGTCCCGGTTGTGGTCGAGGCCAGCGCGTAAGACGTGTGCACGCGGTTGGTGGTCGCATTGATGAAGCCCGGCAGCGAGTCGGTATAGGTCGACTTCAGCTTGGTGACCTGCCGCCACTCCAGCACCTTCTTCGGAAAATCGTGGCCGGCTTCCGCGAGCTCGTCGAGGATCTGCGCAGAGGTCGACCACGCGCCGGTCTTGGTCTTGGCGCCGCCCGGCAGGCCCATCTTGCCGAACATGATGTCGCCGAGCTGCTTGGGGCTGCCCGGATTGATCTGTTCGCCCGCCATCTCCTGGATCTCGGCCTCGAGCCGCGCCGCCGACTGGGCGAAGTCGCCGGAGAGCCGCGACAGCGTCTGCCGGTCCACCGAGATGCCGCGCCGCTCCATCCGCATCAGCGGGCGCACCAGCGGCCGCTCCAGCGTCTCGTAGACGGTGTTGACGTGCTCGGCGACCAGCCGCTGCTTCAGCACGCGCCAGAGCCGCGCGGTCGCGTCGGCATTCAGGCTGGCATATTCGGTCGCCTTTTCGATCGGCACCATGTCGAACGACAGCCGGTTCTTGCCGGTGCCGGTGACCGCGTCCTGCGTCAGCGGCGTGTGACCGAGCATGCTCCTCGGCCAGCGAGTCGAGGTCGTGCGACGTCCGGCCCGCATCGAGCACATAGGAGATCAGCATGATGTCGTCGATCGAGCGCACGTCGATGCCGTGCTGGGCGAACACCAGCAGGTCGAATTTCAGATTGTGCCCGATCTTCAGCACCGACCTGTCCTCGAGGATCGGCTTCAGCGCGGCAATCGCATCGGCCAGCGCGATCTGGTCGGGGGCGAGGCCGCCTGCGAACAGGCCGGTGCCGTCGCCTGCCTGCTTGTGGGCCAGCGGCACGTAGCAGGCTTCGTTGTGCTTCAGCGCCAGCGAGATGCCGCAGAGGTCCGCCTGCATCGGATCGGGGCTGGTGGTCTCGATGCCGATGACGAGCGCGCCCTGATCCTGCGCGCGCGCGAGCCATTGCTTCAGCTCGTCGAGCTTGCGCACGGTCGCGTATTTCGAGCGATCGAATTTTGCGCCGCGCACGGCGGCGGCCCGTGCGTCCGCCAGCGCCTTCGGCGTCAGCGTCGATTGGGCGTCGGCGCCGTTCCCCTTGGGGAAGTTGCGTTCCGGCTTCCCGAACAGGTCGCCGGTCGTGCCCTTCGCGCGCGTATCGGGCTCGCCGCCCAGCGCGGGCGCCGCCGGTGAATCCATCGCCACATCGGCGGGCGCGAACGAGCTCTTGGCCGACGGGTCCGGTGCGACGTCCGAAGGATCGATCTGCGAATAGTCCGCGACGCGCTTGGTCAGCGTGGAGAATTCCATCGCCTTCAGGAAGGCGATCAGCCGCCGCGCGTCCGGCTCGTGCACGGCGAGCTCGTCGAGCGGCACGTCGAGCTTCACATGGTCGTCGAGCAGCACCAGCTGGCGCGAGATGCGCGCCTTCTCGGCGTTCTCGAGCAGCGCCTCGCGCCGCTTCGGCTGCTTGATCTCGCCGGCGCGCGCGAGCAGCGTGTCGAGGTCGCCATATTCGGTGATCAGCTGCGCCGCGGTCTTGACGCCGATGCCGGGCACGCCCGGCACGTTGTCGACGCTGTCGCCCGCCAGCGCCTGCACCTCGACCACCTTCTCCGGCGGCACGCCGAATTTCTCGATCACCTCGGGAATGCCGATGCGGCGGTCCTTCATGGTGTCGTACATGAGCACGCGGTCGGTCACGAGCTGCATCAGGTCCTTGTCGGACGAGACGATGGTCGCGGTCGCGCCGAGCTCGCCGGCCTCGCGCACATAGGTGGCGATCAGGTCGTCGGCCTCGAAGCCGATCTGCTCGAGGCACGGCAGATCGAACGCGCGCACCGCCTCGCGGATCAGGCCGAACTGCGGGATCAGGTCGTCGGGCGCCGGCGGCCGGTGCGCCTTGTAGTCGGGATAGAGCTTGTTGCGGAACGTGACCTCGGACTTGTCGAAGATGATGGCCAGATGCGTCGGCCGGTTGTCCTGCGGCATGTCGCGCAGCAGCTTCCACAGCATGTTGCAGAAGCCGAGCACCGCGTTGACCTGCAGGCCGTCGGACTTGCGGTTCAACGGCGGCAGCGCGTGGTAGGCGCGGAAGATGTAGGACGAGCCGTCGACCAGGAACACGTGCTTTCCGGCCATGGAGCCGGATGCAGGTTTTGCGGCCGGCGCGGTCTTCTTCTCCGCGGCTGCGGCTTTCGCCGGAACGGCAGGCTTTGCTGGAGATTTTGCGGCGGGCTTTGCGGGGGATTTCGACATGGCGGCAATTTAGGGATTTCTCCCGAAATTGCACCCATGACAGGCGAGATGTCCGCCGGAAATTTCCTTGGCTCGCCGTCCCGCACTGACAGGAACTGTCAGCAGGACGGCGCAGCCAACCGTTATTCCGCCGGCTGCAGCGTGACGCGCGGCTTCGGCGTCAGCCAGAACGCAGCCGGGCGATCGAACAGGAAGCGCAACGCCGTGTTGCGTGCGCCCCACCACAGCGCGAGCGCGCCGACGACACCGGTGATCGTGACGATCAGCGAGATGGTTCCGATGTCGGTGATGACGCCGGTCTTCAGCAGCAGGATGCGCGAGGCGGCCATCGGCAGGAAGAAGGCGAGATAGACCACCAGCGAATGCTCGCCGCAGTAGCGGACGGCGTCGAGCCAGCGCATCTTCGCCAGCAGCGCGCTGACGGCGACGACGGCGCCGCATCCGGCAAAGCCGAACACCAGCGACATCACCGGCCAGCCGGTGACGCCGGCGAACGCCGCCACGCCATTGACCAGCGCCCACAGAGCAAGGCCGACCAGTGCGATCGCGGCATGCGCCTGCACCTCGCGCGCGAACGTGAAGACGAAGTTGGCGAGAAGGTAGCCCGAATAGAAGTAGACGAAGCGCGAGGCGAATTCGTCGATCACGGTCCAGCCGGTGTGGATCTGCGCCATCTCGAGCGCTGCGCCGACGATCCAGATCGCGGCGACAGGCACGCGCTGTGTCAGTTTGGTGACAACGAAGAAGATCGGCAGCAGGTAGATGAACCACAGCGTGCCGAACGGCTCGATGAACGAGAGCAGGTACATGCCGGCGACGTTGGCCCAGCCATGCTCGGCGGCGAAGACGGGCGCCTTGACGGCGAACTGGAGTGTCACCCAGAGGACATAGAAATAGGCGAAGTGAACGACCTTGCGGTCGATATAGGTGCGCCAGTCGCGATCGATCACGCGGGCGAGGAACAGGCCGGAGATCAGGAAGAAGTCCGGCATCCGGAATGGCTTTGCGAACTCGACCACCGCGTGCATGAAGCCTTCGCGGCCGGCGGCGGCCTCGACGCCCAGCGTCGAATGCATCATCACCACCATGATGATGCAGATGCCCTTGGCGTAGTCGACCCAGTCCAGCCGGCCTGCGGCCGGATCGGCGGGATGGCCGGCAGGCGCCGTTCCATTCGTGGTCATGTTGTTCCTTTCCGGCGCACCTGCGCACCATCTTCGGACATATGGGTTTCGCTCTCCTTTATAGGTACAAAGGCCGTGCCAACGGGCACTCGACTGCCTGCTCTTGCGTCTCGTCAATCGGGAAGCTCTCTGGTAAAGACGCGCCGCGCGCAGGCTTAAGGCGCGTTAACCATCTTTGGCGGGCGACTGATGCGAATTGTGATGATCGGCACGGGCTATGTGGGGCTGGTTTCCGGCGCCTGCTTTGCCGATTTCGGCCATCAGGTGGTCTGCGTCGACAAGGACGACGGCAAGATCGCGGCGCTGAAGCGCGGCGAAATCCCGATCTTCGAGCCGGATCTGGACCGGCTGGTCGAGACCAACGTGAAGGCCGGGCGGCTGTCGTTTCACCACCGAGCTGAAGGGCCCGGTCGGCGAGGCCGATGCGGTGTTCATCGCGGTCGGCACGCCGTCGCGGCGCGGCGACGGCCATGCGGACCTCAGCTACGTGCATGCGGCGGCGCGCGAGATCGCCGCAGCGCTGAAGGGCTTCACCGTCGTCATCACCAAGTCGACCGTGCCGGTCGGCACCGGCGACGAGGTCGAGCGGATCGTGCGCGAGACCAATCCGGCGGCCGACGTCGTCGTCGCCTCCAATCCGGAGTTCCTGCGCGAGGGCGCGGCGATCCGCGACTTCAAGCATCCGGACCGGATCGTGGTCGGCACCGACGACGAGCGCGCGCCGCAAGGTGGTCGCCGAGATCTACCGGCCGCTTTATCTGAACCAGGCGCCGATCATGTACACCGGCCGGCGCACCGCCGAACTGATCAAGTACGCCGCCAACGCCTTCCTCGCGACCAAGGTGACCTTCATCAACGAGATCGCCGATCTCGCCGAGCGCACCGGCGCCGACGTGCAGGAGGTTGCGCGCGGCATCGGGCTCGACAACCGCATCGGCTCAAAGTTCCTGCATGCGGGTCCGGGCTTCGGCGGCTCGTGCTTTCCGAAGGACACGCGCGCGCTGGTGAAGACCGCGCAGGACTATGACGTGCCGCTGCGCATCGTCGAGGCGGTGCTGGCGGTGAACGACAACCGCAAGCGGGCGATGGCGCGCAAGGTGGCGGCCGCGCTCGGCGGCAACCTGCGCGGCAAGACCATCGCCGTGCTGGGGCTGGCCTTCAAGCCGAACACCGACGACATGCGCGAGGCGCCGTCGATCCCGCTGATCACCGCGCTGATCGATCAGGGCGCGACGGTGCGCGCCTACGATCCGGAGAGCATGGAGCAGGCGCGCGAGCGAGCTGCCGGACATCCACTACTGCGACGACGCCTATGCGTGCGCGAAGGGCGCCGACGCGCTGGTCATCGTCACCGAGTGGGAGCAGTTCCGCGCGCTCGACCTCAAGCGGCTGAAGGCGGAGCTCAGCGCAGCCGGTCATCGTCGACCTGCGCAACATCTACCGCCCCGACGAGATGGCCGCGCACGGCTTCACCTACGACAGCGTCGGCCGGCCGCAGAACGTCTAGGTTCTGCTACCCCTCTCCTCGCTTCGCTCGCCTATGCGGCGAGAGGGGGTAGGTTGATCGCATGACGCGCGAGTTCGACACGCCGCTGCCCATCGACGACGTGCTCGGCGAGCTCAGGGGCACGCTGCGAAAATCCAACACCGCGGTCCTGGTCGCGCCGCCCGGCGCGGGCAAGACCACGCGCGTGCCGCTGGCGCTGCTGCGACGAGCCGTGGCTTGCCGGCAAGAAGATCATCGTGCTCGAGCCGCGGCGGATCGCGGCGCGCGCCAGTGCCGAGCGCATGGCGAAGACGCTGGGCGAGAAGGTCGGCGACACCGTCGGCTATCGCGTGCGCTTCGGCTCGAAGGTGTCGCGCGCGACGCGGATCGAGGTCGTCACCGAAGGGATTTTCACGCGGCAGATTCTCGACGATCCGGAACTGTCAGGCGTCGCCGCGGTGCTGTTCGACGAATTTCACGAGCGCTCGCTCGATGCCGATCTGGGCCTGGCGCTGGCGCGCGATGCGCAGACCGGCCTGCGCGAAGACCTGCGCATCCTGGTGATGTCGGCGACGCTCGACGGCGCGCGCGTGGCAAAGCTGCTCGGCGATGCGCCGGTGATCGAGAGCGAGGGCAGGGCGTTTGCCGTCGACACGCGCTATGTCGGCCGCAAGGCCGATGCGCCGATCGAGCGGCAGATGGCCGACACCATCGCGACGGCGCTGCGCGCTGAAACCGGCTCCGTGCTGGCGTTCCTGCCGGGTGCCGCGGAAATCCGCCGCACCGAGACCATGCTGCGCGAGCGCGTCAGCGATCCGTCGGTCGAGATCGTCGCCCTGTTCGGCGCGCTCGATGCCTCGGTGCAGGATCGCGCCATCGCGCCGGCGCCGAAGGGCACGCGAAAAGTCGTGCTGGCGACATCGATCGCCGAGACGTCGCTGACCATCGAGGGCGTGCGCATCGTCGTCGACTGCGGCCTGTCGCGCGTGCCGCGCTACGAGCCGGACATCGGCCTGACGCGGCTCGAGACCGTGCGCGCCTCGCGCGCGGCGGTCGACCAGCGGCGCGGCCGCGCCGGCCGCACCGAGCCCGGCGTCTGCTACCGGCTGTGGGACGAGCCGCAAACGAGTTCGCTCGAAGCGTTCACGCAGCCTGAGATTCTCGCCAGCGATCTGTCGTCGCTGGTGCTCGACCTGGCGCAATGGGGCGTCAGCGATCCCGCCAAGCTGGCGTTCCTCGATCCGCCGCCGAAGGCCGCCTGGAACGAGGCGACGGTGTTGCTGCGCGAGCTCGAGGCGCTCGACGCCGACGGCCGCATCACCGCCGAGGGCAAGAGCCTTGCGCGCGCTGCCGCTGCCGCCGCGGCTGGCGCGCATGATCGTCGATGCCGGGCGCGAAGGCCACGCGCGCGGAGGCGGCGCAGATCGCCGCGGTGCTGAGCGAGCGTGGCCTCGGCGGCGACAGCGTCGATCTCGACGCGCGGCTCGACCAGTTTCGGCGCGACCGTTCGCAGCGCGCCAGCGCCGCGCGGCAGCAGGCGGAGCGCTGGGTGCATCAGATCGGTCGTGCGTCGGCGTCGCAAGACGGACCGGAGCTCTCCACCGGCGTGCTGCTGTCGCTGGCGTTTCCGGATCGCGTCGCGCGCAATCGCGGCAACGGCTCGTTCGTGCTGGCGAATGGGCGCGGCGCTTCGATCGAGCAGACATCGGCGCTGGCGCGCGCGCCATTTCTGGCGGTCGGCGAACTGACCGGGATCGCCGCGAACGGCCGCATCCTGCTGGCGGCGCCGATCACGCTTGCGGAGATCGAGCAGCGCTTTGCGCGCGAGATCGAAGCCGAAGACGAGATCACCTTCGATGCCGCATCGATGTCGCTGCGCGGCCGGCGCAAACGCAAGCTGCATGCGATCACGCTCGGCGAGCAGACCATGCAGCTGTCGCCGGACGCGGACACCGCGCGCATCTTCGCCGACGGCCTCGCGCAGGCCGGCCTCGCGCGCCTGCCATGGTCGAAGGCGTTGCAGCAGTGGCGCGACCGCGTGATGTTCCTGCGCAAGGCCGAGGGCGACGCCTGGCCCGACCTCTCCGATGCCGCGCTTGCGGCGCAGCGCGCGGCGTGGCTCGAGCCGATGCTGCACGACAAGACCTCGCTGGCGCAGATCTCAGCGTCGGATCTGTCCGATGCGGTGATGGCGCTGCTGCCGTGGGATTTGCGGGCGCGGCTCGATCGCGAGGCGCCGACGCATTTCGAGGCGCCGACCGGCTCGCAGGTTGCGATCGACTACGAGGCGGAGCAGGGGCCGACCATCGCCATTCGCGTGCAGGAGCTGTTCGGGCTGAACGCGCATCCGGCGATCGCGCTGGGAAAAGTGCCGCTGGTGGTCGAGCTGCTGTCGCCGGCGCATCGGCCGGTGCAGGTGACACGCGATCTGCCGGGCTTCTGGCGCGGCAGCTACGCCGGCGTGCGCGCCGATCTGCGCGGCCGCTATCCGCGCCACCCCTGGCCGGACGATCCGGCGAACGCGCAGCCGACCCGCCGCGCCAAGCCGCGGGGCACGTAGCGCATGATCCCGAAGTGTGAGCGGTTCGGACAAGATCATGCGCAACGACACGGTTAACGCTTCGCTCACCGTTTTCGGCAAAATTGGCGGCCCTGTCGCATCCGACGCCCGTAGCGTTAATGCGGGCGTCGCCTGGCCGTGCTGTCATCGCCGCCGGGCGGGAATGTCGAGTTGAGTGGTGCTGTATGCGTAACATCCTGGTGTTTGCCGCCATTCTCGCGGGCCTCGGCATCTACATGGCCCGCATGGCCGACAACATTCAGCCCGCCAAGATTGCCGTCGCATCGAACCAGAGCCGGACACCGGTGGTGTCCGATGCATCCGCGTCCGCGGGCCGCCGCAGTCACACCATCCCCAAGGATTCGCGCGGGCATTTCTCCACCGACGGCCGCGTCGATGGCCGCCGCATCGGCTTCATGGTCGACACCGGCGCCTCGGTGATTGCGCTGACCGAAAGCTCCGCGGCGCAGGTCGGCATTCGCCCCTTGCGCAGCGACTACAATGCGCCGGTCTCGACCGCGAACGGTGTCGTCAAGGGCGCGCGCGCCCGCCTCGCCAGCGTCGACATCGGCGGGCTCGAAGTGCGCGACGTCGAGGCGATGGTCCTGCCCGACAACGTGCTTGAGCGAGAACCTGCTCGGCCTGTCCTACCTGTCGCGGCTGCGGCGGTTCGAATATTCCGGCGGCAAGCTGGTGCTTGAGCAATAGGCGTTTTTTCGGCCGCCGGCCTTGCCGATCTGCTCAGCTTCGATGCAAATGAAGCGGCGATGAACGGAACTGCTTTTAATCTGTCGTATTTCCAGCGTAGTTGACCTGCACCTGCCTTTTCACGCGCCGCAGCATTCGCTAATGGCAGCGTGACGTTCCTTCAATGGGGCTATCGATGTTTCCAAAGCCGCAAGCGGCGCTGTCGCCGAATACCTATGCCTATGAATCCGAGCCGATGGTGAAGGCGACCGGATTTCGCGAATACGACGCGCGCTGGCTGTTCGGCAAGGAAATCAACCTGATGGGCATCCAGGCGCTGGGCATGGGGCTCGGCGTGCTGATCAAGGAACTGGGCCAGAAGCAGGAGATCGTCACCGGCCACGATTTCCGCGGCTACTCGGCCTCGATCAAGTACGCGCTGATCTCCGGGCTGATGGCGTCGGGCTGCAAGGTGCACGACATCGGCCTTGCGATGACGCCGATGGCCTATTTCGCGCAGTTCGAGCTCGACGTGCCGTGCGTGGCGATGGTGACGGCCTCGCACAACGACAACGGCTGGACCGGCGTGAAGATGGGCGCCAACCGTCCGCTGACCTTCGGTCCCGACGAGATGACGCGGCTGAAGGAGATCGTGCTCGGCGCGAAGTTCGACAACAAGGCCGGCGGCTCCTATCAGTTCCACGAGAATTTCCCCGCCCGCTACATCGCCGACCTGACGAAGCGGCCGAAGCTGAAGCGCCGCATCAAGGTGGTGGCCGCCTGCGGCAACGGCACCGCCGGCGCGTTTGCGCCGAAGGTGCTGGAGGCGATCGGCTGCGAGGTGATCCCGCTCGACTGCGAGCTCGATCACACCTTCCCGAAATACAATCCCGAATCCGGAAGACATGGAGATGCTGCACGCGATGCGCGACGCGGTGCTGCAGCACAAGGCCGATGTCGGCCTCGGCTTCGACGGCGACGGCGACCGCTGCGGCGTGGTCGACAACACCGGCGAGGAGATCTTCGCCGACAAGGTCGGCGTGATGCTGGCGCGGCACATCTCGTCGCTGCAGAAGGACGCGCAGTTCGTGGTCGACGTGAAGTCGACCGGCCTGTTCATCACCGATCCGGTGCTGCAGAAGCAGGGCGCGAAGACGACCTACTGGAAGACCGGCCACTCCTACATGAAGCGCCGCACCCATGAGCTCGGCGCGCGTGGCGGGCTTCGAGAAGTCCGGCCACTTCTTCTTCAACGCGCCGTACGGGCGCGGCTATGACGACGGGCTGATCTCGGCGCTGGCGGTCTGCGACATGCTCGACCGCAACCCGGACAAGTCGATGGCGCGAGCTGAAGGACGCGCTGCCGAAGACCTGGTCGTCGCCGACCATGTCGCCGCACTGCGCCGACGAGACCAAGTACGGCATCGTCGAGCAGGTGGTGAAGCATTTCGAGGCGGCGCAAGGCGAAGGGCGAGAAGGTCGCAGGCCAGGCGATCCGCGATCTCGTCACCGTCAACGGCGTGCGCGTGACGGTCGAGGACGGCAGCTGGGGCCTGGTGCGCGCCTCGTCGAACAAGCCGGAGCTGGTGGTCGTGGTCGAGAGCCCGGTGTCGGAGCAGCGCATGCGCGACATGTTCGCGGCCATGGACGGCGTGCTGCGCACGCATCCGGAAGTCGGCGAGTACAATCAGAAGATTTGACGTCGTCAGCGCCGTCAGCGCCGGCTCGGACGCCATAGCGCGAGCGAAGCGACGCGCGATTCTTCGAACGGCTATCGGCGCTGCTCCGGGCTGACGACGCAATGACGCTAAGCCAGCGCCGGCACCGGCAGTGCGGTCACCGACTTGATCTTCTCCATCGCAAAGCGCGAGGTGACGTTCTTCAGCGTCACCGTGCTGATCAGCTTCTTGTAGAACGCGTCGTAGCTCTGCATGTCGGCGACGACCACGCGCAGCATGTAGTCGACGTCGCCGGCCATCCGGTAGAACTCCATCACCTCCGGCATGGCGCTGACCGCCTCGGCGAACTTCTTCAGCCAGGCTTCGGAGTGGTCGCTGCTCTCGACCGAGACGAACACGGTGATGCCGAGCCCGATCTTGTTCTGGTCGACCAGCGCCACGCGGCGCAGGATGATGTCCTCGGCCTCCAGCCGCTGGATGCGCTTCCAGCAGGGGGTGGACGACAGCCCGACCTTCTCGCCGATCTCGGCGACCGACAGCGAGGCGTCCTCCTGCAGGACGGCGAGGATCTTGCGGTCGATGGCGTCGAGGCGGCGGGATCTCGGCGGGCGGAGTGGCAACGGCGGCGTCGCTCATGCGAAGAATATCTTTCCAAGAATGGCCGGTATTGGTGTCTGGCAGTCCGTTCTACATAGAAAAATATTCTGAAACAATCGCGAAATATGCCAAAATTAGAAAAATTCTACCACGAAATTCAAGTTCCGGCCGCTTTGGCGGTCCCCTTGGCCAGCAAGCTCTCGACCTCCGCCCGGTCCGGGGCGGCAAAGGCGCCGCCGTATCGGGTGCATTTCAGCGCCGCCGCGGCCGAGGCAAAGCGCATGGCCTCCGGGATCCGGCTGCCCCTCGGTGATCGCCAGCGCGAACGCGCCGTGGAAGATGTCGCCGGCGCCGAGCGTATCGACCGTATGCACCGGGAAACGTCGGCATCACCTGCGATGCGCCCGCCTGCGTCGAGCCACATCATGCCCTGGGCGCCGCGCGTCACCGCCAGGAACGACCGTCGTCGTGCTCGGCGATGCGCCGCAGCGCGTCCTCGAGGTTGTGCGTGCCGGCCGTTGCCGTCAGCGCCTCGGCCGAAAAGATGATGTGCGAGGCGATCGTCAGCAGCCCTTCGCGCATCGACATCACCACGTCGGCGTCGAGCACGACCGGAATTTTCCGTTGTGCTCGCTTCGACGCACAGCTCGGTCGCAAAGCCGGCGCAGCGGTTCTCCGCGAGCACGGCCGCGCAATCGCCGCAGCAGTTCGTTGCTGTCGGGCAGCGTCACATTCCAGAGTTTTGGATCGCGGTAGGTGACGATCGTGCGTTCGCCGGACGGATCGATCATCACATTGGACACCGGCGTTACCGTCGCCGGGCATGCGCACGACGTTGGAGTCGATGCCTTCCTTCGCCAGTTGCTCGAAGATGTACTCGCTCGACGTTTCCGACGCGTCGCCCATCGGACCCGAGAACAGCGCGCGGCCGCCGAGCCGGACGATGCCGATCGAGGCGTTCAGCGCGTTGCCGCCGACGATTTCATCGAATTGCTCGGCGCGCACCTTTTCGCCGCGGCCGGGCAATTCCTTGATGTGGTAGATCAGGTCGCGCACCGGCATGCCGATGCAGAGGACTCTGGGTGCTTTCCGTCCGGCGGCCGCTTGCTCGATGTCATGTGGGTCTGGCCTCGCGCTTTGACCTTCGGGACAAGGAACAACGGCGTTGCCCGCAGCGCGGTTCCATCACCGCGCAGCGCCTACCCTGTCACTGGGCCTCACTTCGGGCCGAAAGCCCATTGCCCCAGCAGGTGATGCGCGATCGCGATGCCGTTCGGGCTGCGATAGCCCTCCGGATGGGTGTCGCTGAACATCGCCAGCACCTCGTCGCGGGTGAACCAGCGCGCATCCTCGAGCTCCGTGCGATCGACGTTGAGCTCGGTGGTGACCGCGCGCGCGGTGCAGCCGATCATCAGCGAATAGGGATAGGGCCACGGCTGCGCCTTGTAATACTGCACGTCGGTGCATTCGATGCCGGCTTCCTCGCGGATCTCGCGGGCGACCGCGTCCTCGATCGTCTCGGCGGGCTCGACGAAGCCGGCCAGGCACGACCACATGCCCTTCAGGAACTGCTTCTGCCGGCCGAGCAGGCAGCGGTCGCCGTCGGTGACCAGCATGATCACCACGGGATCGGTGCGCGGGAAGGTCTCGGTCTTGCAGCTCGGGCACTCGCGCTTCCAGCCGCCCTGCGCCATCTGCGAGCGCGAACCGCAGTTCGAGCAGAAGCCGTGGCGCTGGTGGAAGTGCACCAGCGACTTGGCGACCGCGACCGCGGCCAGCTCCGACGGCGGCACGATGCCCTGGCGTCGCGAGATTGCGCAGCGGCTCGACCAGCACGTCGTTGCGGCCGTTGAGCTTTTCCGCCGCCTGCCTGCGGGATGCCCATGCCGAAATAGGGCGCGCCGTCGCGCAGGCCGATGAAGATCGTGCCGGGATTGGCGCCGAAGCCGAGCGCTTCCTTGATCGTCAGCGCGG
This sequence comes from uncultured Alphaproteobacteria bacterium, assembly GCA_963843435.1. Taxonomy (GTDB): domain Bacteria; phylum Pseudomonadota; class Alphaproteobacteria; order Rhizobiales; family Xanthobacteraceae; genus P52-10. The sequence continues at coordinate 35,347 of CAWJKJ010000017.1, read as the reverse complement.
CGCGGACCTCGTCGCCGTCCTGCTTCATCAGCAGCGAGTCGCGGTGGATCACATAGGCGCGGCTGTTCGCCTTGCCTTCGAGCGCGAACAGTTTCTCCGCGTCGTCGCGCAGGTGCGCCGCACGATCGATCGGGTTGATCAGGAAGCCGAATTCACCGAGTGGAAAAAGCGTTTCTTGCGACATTGTTCTTTTCAACCTAACCAGATTTTCTTTCGGATCGCGCTGATGAACAGCTTCAGCTTCTTCAGGATCGTGAGTGACCGGCGGCACCGCGCCCCAGACCGGCCGTGGCCAGGCCGCGTCGGTCGTTGCGGCGGGCGATCACATGCACATGCAGCTGCGGCACGACATTGCCAAGCGCTGCGATATTCAGCTTGTCGCATTGGGTGATCTCGCGCAGCGCCCGCGCCACGCGGGTCGTCTCGGTCATCAACTGCGCCTGCTCCACCTCGTCAAGATCGAGGACCTCGACGACCTCGTTCCGGCGCGGCACCAGCAGCAGCCAGGGGTAGTTCGCGTCCTGGATCACCAGCACGCGGCAGAGCGGCAGGTCGCCGATATTGATCGGTGTCGCGCTCAAGCTGTGGATGGAGCGCCCAGGTCGGCGTCGGCGAATGGAACATGAACGATACCAGTGACATAGTCGGTGGCAGCAGCCTAGCAGAAGCTCGCGCCTCGCGCTTGCTTTCTGCGGCCGTTGGCCCCAAATAGGGCCGGGAGATTGGCAGTGGACGAGCCACTCGCCAACCGGGTCAGGTCCGGAAGGAAGCAGCCCTAACGAGCTCCGGTTCGGGTCGCTCGTCAGTCTCCCACCCTTTCTTCGTAGCCGTGCCAGCCGCCGGATCGTCGCCGGCGCAACGCAGCCATTCCGGCAGCGCCATCCTGAAAGAGATGATCGCGGATCGCCCGATGACCGAAACCGGCACCTCCGCGAGCACCGATCAGGACCAGACCGGCTTCGACCTCGGCACGCCGCCGGTTGCCGGCGGCGGCTATCGCGTGCTGGCGCGCAAATATCGGCCGGCGAATTTCGACGACCTGATCGGCCAGGAAGCGATGGTGCGCACGGTCTCGAACGCGTTCGAGACCGGACGCATTCCGCAGGCCTGGATCCTCACCGGCGTGCGCGGGGTCGGCAAGACGACCACGGCGCGCATTCTGGCGCGCGCGCTGAACTACGAACTGCCCGACGGTTCGGTGACCGGGCCGACCATCAAGATGCCGTCGCTCGGACGCCACTGCCAGGCGATCATGGAAAGCCGCCATCTCGACGTGCTGGAGATGGACGCCGCGTCCCACACCGGTGTCGGCGACGTCCGCCAGATCACCGACGGCGTGAACTACGCGCCGGCGAGCGCGCGCTACAAGGTCTACATCATCGACGAAGTGCACATGCTGTCGACCGCGGCCTTCAATGCGTTCCTGAAGACGCTGGAAGAGCCGCCGCCGCACGCAAAGTTCATCTTCGCGACCACCGAAATCCGCAAGGTGCCGATCACCGTGCTCTCGCGCTGCCAGCGTTTCGACCTGCGCCGTGTCGACGCCGACGTGCTGATCGCCAACCTCGCCAATATCGCCGCGAAGGAAAAGGTCGAGGCCGAGCCGGACGCGCTGCGCATGATCGCGCGCGCCGCCGAGGGCTCGGTGCGCGATTCGCTGTCGCTGTTCGACCAGGCGATCGCGCATGCGGCCGGCACCGTGCGCGCCGACGACGTGCGGCAGATGCTGGGCCTTGCCGATCGCACCCGGGTGATCGAGCTGTTCGCAGCGCTTGCCGGCGGCGACATCGAAGCGGCATTCCGCGAGTTTCGCGACCAGTACGACATCGGCGCCGATCCGATCGTGATCCTGAGCGATCTCGCCGAGTTCGTGAATTTCGTCACCCGCGTGAAGGTCGCGCCGGCGACCGCCGAAAGCGGCGCCTACGGCGAAACCGAGCGGCTGCGCGGCCGCGAGTTTGCGGCAAAGCTGTCGATGCGCGTGCTGTCGCGGATGTGGCAGATGCTGCTGAAGGGCATTACCGAGGCGCAGGCCGCGACGCGGCCGGCGCTCGCCGCGGAAATGGTTCTGGTGCGGATCGCCTACGCCGCCGACCTGCCGACGCCCGACGAAGCCCTTCGTGCGCTGGAGGGCGGTGGCGCGCCCGCATCGACCGGCGGCAATGGCGCGAGCCCCGGCAGGGGTGCGCCGTCATCGCCCGCGCGCATGGAGGCCGCCGATGCCGTCGCCGCGAACGTCGTTCGCTGCGTCGCCCGCCCGGTCCGCGCCCGAAGCGTCGGCGATGCGGCAACCGGCTGTGCCGCAGGCGGAGCCGCAGTCCGCGCCGCAGCTGCGGCTTGTCGACCTTTCCCGAGATCGTGGCGCTTGCCGCCGAGAAGCGCGATCTCTCGGTCAAGACCGCGCTCGAAAACGACGTGCGGCTGGTGCGCGTCGAAGACGGCCGGCTGGAGGTCGCGCTGGAGGCGCATGCCTCGCGCTCGCTGGTCACCGACCTGTCGCGCAAGCTTGAGCAATGGACCGGCCGGCGCTGGACCGTGATCGTCTCCAATGCGCCGGCGCAGCCGACGTTGCGCGCGCAGGCGCAGGCGCAGCAGAATGAGCTTGAGAATGCCGTGCAGGCCGACCCGCGCGTGCAGGACGTGATGGCGAAATGGCCCGGCGCGAAGATCGAGGCGGTGCGGCGCGCGTCGCAGTCGCAGGCCGAGCTCGACGACGGCGTGCCTGAACCGCCGGCCGATGACGAAGACTGATGATAGGCGACGCGCAACCTTGACAGCGAATGAGGACCGTTGATGGCTGACTTTCTCGGCATGATGAAGCAGGCGGCTGAGCTGCAGTCGAAGATGAAGGCGCTGCAGGACGAACTCGATCACGTCGAGGTCGAGGGCCTGTCCGGCGGCGGCCTTGTGACCGTGCGCATGACGGCGAAGATGGAGGTCAAGGCGGTCAAGATCGATGCCTCGCTGATGAAGCCGGAAGAGCGCGAGATCGTCGAGGATCTGATCGTCACCGCGCATGGGCGACGCCAGGCGCAAGGCGGAAGCGGCGATGCAGGAGAAGATGGCGTCGCTGACCGGCGGGCTGAAGCTGCCGCCGGGCTTCGGGCTTGGCTGATGCCGTCTGCGGTTGCCGGACCTGAGATCGAGCGGCTGATCCAGCTGCTTGCGCGGTTGCCGGGGCTCGGCCCGCGCTCGGCGCGGCGCGCCGCGCTTGCACCTGATCAAGAAGCGCGACGCGCTGATGACGCCGCTGTCGTCGGCGCTGCAGGTGGCGATCGACAAGGTGCAGGTCTGCAAGACCTGCGGCAACATCGACACGCAAAATCCCTGCACGGTCTGCACCGATCCGCGGCGCGACCAGTCGACCATCGTCGTGGTCGCCGACGTCGCCGATCTGTGGGCGCTGGAGCGGGCGAATGCGAGCAGCGGGCTCTATCACGTGCTCGGCGGCACGCTGTCGCCGCTCGACGGCGTCGGGCCGCAGGACCTGACCATCGACGCGCTGGTGGCGCGCGCCCATGACGACAACGTGACCGAGATCATTCTTGCCCTGAATGCGACGGTGGACGGCCAAACAACCGCCCACTACATCACCGATCTTCTGCAGGACGCCAACGTGAAGGTGACGCGGCTTGCGCACGGCGTGCCGGTTGGCGGCGAACTCGACTATCTCGACGAGGGGACGCTGGCCGCAGCGGTGCGGCAGCGGACCCTGTTTCTGAGATCATGCCAAGGACCACTGAGGTGAAATGACGATACGGAATATCTGGCTGCCGGTGACGGCGCTTTGCGTCTGCGCGGTGGCGATGCTGGCTCACGATGCTGCGGCGAATGCGCAGGCGCCGAAGCCGATCAAGAACGGCGAAGTGCTGTCGGGCGAGTTGCGCGTCATGCGCAGCCGCGCCCAGGGCAAGCGCATCAACACCTATCAGGTGATCAGCACCGAAGGCCGGCGCATTCCGGGGCCCGACGGGCTCTGCAACCTGGAGACGGGTCCGGAGACGTTCCAGATCGTCACCAATGGCGACGGCGACGTGAACCGGCTGAAGCCGTTCATCGGCAAGACCATCTCGATCAAGGCCAATGAGATGTCGTGCGCGACCGTCGCGGGTCAGGTGAGCGATGCGCTGGTCTCGAAGTGGACGATCGTGCAGTAGCGCTCGTCATGCAAGACGTAGGACGATCGGCTAGACCTTCACGCTGAGCGATCTCGAAATGCTCGCGCCGCTGCAGCCAGGCCAGCAGCAACAGGCTCGGGATCGCCACCAGCACGCTGATGGCGAAGAACAGCGGCCAGCCGGTCGACTGCGGCGACAAAGCCTGCGCCCGCTGACAGATAGGTGCGGCCGACCGCCGAGAGCGCGGCGAGCAGCGCGTACTGCGTCGCCGTGTGCAGCGGGTTGTTGCAGAGCGCCGAGAGGTAGGCGACGAAGATCACCGTGCCGATCGCGCCGGTGAAATTCTCCGCGGTGATCGCGGCGGCCAGCGCCCACTGATTGACGCCGACGGTCGCGAGCCACGCGAACACGAGATTCGACAGCGCCTGGATGATGCCGGCGAACCAGAGGCAGGCCGGCAGCGACCAGGCGCGGGCGATGAAGCCGCCGGCGAAGCCGCCGATCAGCGTCGCGGCGAGGCCGACGCCCTTGACGATCGCCGCATAGTCGTTGCGCGTGTAGCCGAGGTCGATCACGAACGGCGCGGTCATCGTGCCGGAGAAGGCGTCGGTGAACTTGAACAGGATCGACGAAGGCGAGCACCGCCAGCGCATCCTTGCGGGTGAGGAATTCGCTGAACGCGCCGTAGGCTGCGGCGATCGACGCGCTTTGCGGGATTTTCGCCCTTCGTCTCTTCAAGCGCCTGCTTCGAGCGCTCCGGCTCGGTGGCGAGGATGGAGGCGAGCATGCCGATGCCGACCATCGCCGCCATCGCCACATAGCCCCAGGTCCAGGCGGCGGATTTGCCGATGCCGGTGCTCTCGAAGTAGCTGACACAGAAACAGCGCGCCGGCGGTCGAGATCAGCATGCCGATGCGATAGGCCGCGACATAGGCGGCCATGCCGGCCGCCTGCTCGTTCTCGGGCAGGCTCTCGACGCGGAAGGCGTCGACCACCGTGTCCTGCGTCGCCGACGCGGTGGCGACCAGCAGCGCGCCGAGCGCGACATAGAACGGCGACTTCGCCGGATCGGTCAGCGCCAGGATCAGGATCGCGGCGATCAGCAGCAGTTGCGAGAACACCAGCCAGCCGCGGCGGCGGCCGAGCGCGCGCGACAGCAGCGGCACGTTCAAGCGCGTCGATCAGCGGCGCCCAGAGAAACTTGATGGTGTAGGGCGTGCCGACCAGAGCGAACAGGCCGATGGTGCCGAGATCGACGCCGGACTCGCGCATCCACACCAGCAGCGTCGAGCCGGACAGCGCCAGCGGCAGGCCGCAGGACAAGCCGAGGAACAGCACGATCAGCACGCGCGGCTGCAGGTAGACGGCCAGCGCCTCGCCCCAGGTCGCGGTGCGGGTGGCGGGCTTTGCGGTCGAGGCGGACGCTTCGGATGCGGTCATGGGGGCGTTGGTAGCAGATTCTGGCCGATAATTCACGCCGTCATTCCGGGGCGCTCGCATAGCCCGCGCAGCGCGAAATTCATAACCCTGTGCGCATTGCGATGTTGGTCGCGTGCAATCTGAGGCAGCGCTCTCGAGAGCTGACGGCGTATGGATTCCGGGTTCGCGCGCCGCGGCGCGCCCGGAATGACGGACGCCTACTCCCCCGCCTGCAGCTTGCGGATCGGCGCGGTGAACAGTTCCGGCGTCGCCGGCACGGCCGCGACCGTCGTCCGCCTTGTCGAAATCGAGGTCCTCGATCCGTGCCGCGCGCTTCTCGATCTTGTCGGCGGAGATCAGGATCTGCCGCACGTCCTCGTTCGCCTGGCCGAAATGCTGCTGCAGCTTCAGCACGCGCTCGCGCAGGCGCGCGAGGTCGTCGGTCATGCTGACCACCTCGGTGCGGATCTGGTCGGCCGCCTCGCGCATCCGCGCGTCCTTCAGGATCTGCTGCATCACCTGGATCGCCAGCATCAACAGCGACGGCGACACCAGCACCACGCGCGCGCGGTAGGCCTTCTGCACCACGTCGTCGAAGCCGTCGTGGATTTCCGCATAGACCGATTCCGACGGCACGAACAGCAGCGCCATCTCCTGCGTCTCGCCGGCGATCAGGTACTTCTGCGCGATGTCGTTCACATGCTTCAGCATGTCCTGCCGCACGCGCTGCGCCGCGATCTTCTTCTCCTCGTCGCTGCGCGCGTCGCGCAGCGCCGTCACCGCCTCGAGCGGAAATTTCGCATCGATGCACAGCGGCCGCTGGTCGGGCAGGAACACCACGCAATCCGGCCGCTTGTTGTTCGACAGCGTGAACTGGAATTCGTAGGAGCCCTTCGGCATCCCGTCCTGCACGATCGCTTCCATCCGCGCCTGGCCGAACGCGCCGCGCGTCTGCTTGTTGGCGAGCACGTCGCGCAGCGTCGTCACCTGGGTGGTGAGGTCGGTGAGGTTCTTGTGCGCGTTGTCGATCACCGCCAGCCGCTCGTGCAGGTGGCGCAGCGAGTCCATGGTGTTGCGGGTCGGACTGCTCCATCGACTGGCCGACGCGGTGGGTCACGGCGTCGAGCCGGTCGTTCAGCACCGCGCGCCATCTCCGACTGCCGGCCCGCGAGCGCTTCGCCCATCGCCTGCATGCGGCCGCGAGGTCTCGACCTGCGCGCGCAGCATGTCGGCGAGCCGTTCCTCCAGTTCGTCGGCGCGGATCGCCTGCGCCATGGTCGCGGCTTCGCTGCGGCTCGACCCGCGCGCAAGCACGACGGCGATGGCGAGGAGCAGGGCCAGCACGAGGCCGGCGAACGCGATCAGCGCGGCGCCGGTGGTGACGGCGACATCGCCGACGATGAAAAGGATTTCAGACATGCCGCTGCTTGTAGCCGATTCGCGGGCGTGCACGAACGAATAGGGAACGATGGTTCCCGGTCGGTTAACGGCCGCTTAAAAATCATGGTTAACAAATCGCTGATTTTCATGGTTAACGCAGGTTGAAGAACTATGGTGAATGAAGCGTTAAGCGACCGCTCGGCGGCCGTATCCGCCTGATTGACCGCGACATTCCGTTAAGACTACATCGCCCGCCATGGCCGTTCGCGACATCATCATCCTGCCCGACAAGCAGCTGCGCCTCGTCTCGAAACCCGTCGAGAAGGTGACGGCCGAGGTGCGCAAGCTCGCCGAGGACATGTTCGAGACGATGTATGAGGCGCCGGGCATCGGCCTTGCCGCCATCCAGATCGGGGTTCCGCAGCGGCTGATCACGATGGATCTGGCGAAGAAGGAGGGCCCGCCCAATCCGCGCGTCTTCATCAACCCGGAAATCCTCTGGTCGTCGGAGGAGAAGTCGACCTACGAGGAAGGCTGCCTGTCGATCCCCGAATACTACGAGGAGGTCGAGCGGCCGGCGAAGGTGCGCGTGCGCTTCACCGACCTCGACGGCAAGGTGCACGAGGAAGAGGCGGAAGGCCTGTTTGCGACCTGCATCCAGCACGAGATCGATCATCTCAACGGCGTGCTGTTCGTCGACTATCTGTCGAAGCTGAAGCGCGACCGGGTGATGAAGAAGTTCACCAAGGCCGCAAAGCGCGCGGAATAAGTCCGCAGCCGCGCTCGCTTCAGTCTCGAAGGATCGGCTGATCGCAATGCCGCTTCGTCTGGTCTTCATGGGCACGCCCGACTTCGCGGTGCCGACCCTGCTCGAGCTTGCACGCGCAGGGGCACGAGATCGCCGCGGTCTACACGCGCGCGCCGAAGCCTGCCGGTCGCGGCATGAAGGAGCAGGTCACGCCGGTCGAACGCGAGGCGCGCGGCTCTGGGCTTGCCGGTGCTGACGCCGAAGACGCTGCGGACGCCGAGGCGGCCGCATACGTTTCGCGCGCACAAGGCCGATGCGGCGGTCGTCGTCGCCTACGGCTTGATCCTGCCGCAAGCGATTCTCGACGGCACGCGGCTCGGCTGCTTCAACCTGCATGCGTCGCTGCTGCCGCGCTGGCGCGGTGCTGCGCCGATCAACCGCGCGATCATGGCCGGCGACGACGAGAGCGGCGTCATGGTCATGAAGATGGACGCCGGTCTCGACACCGGCGACGTGGCGATGGCCGGGCGGGTCACGGTCACCGACGCATGACGGCGAGCGACCTGCACGACGTGCTGGCGCAAGCCGGCGCGGGGTTGATGGTCCGCGCGATGGACGCGCTCGAGCGCGGCGACCTGAAGCTGACGCCGCAAGGCGCGGACGGCGTGACCTATGCGGCCAAGATCGACAAGGACGAAGCGCGCATCGACTGGACCAGGCCGGCGCGCGAGGTGCTGCGCCACTGCCATGGCCTGTCGCCGTTTCCGGGCGCCTGGAGCGAGATCGAGATCGACGGTCAGCCGGTGCGGCTGAAGATTCTGCGCTGCGAACTGGCGCGCGGACGCGGCGCGCCGGGCGAAGTGATCGATGCCGAACCTGACGGTCGCGTGCGGCGACGGCGCCATCCGCATCGTCGAGCTGCAGCGCGCGGGCAAGCAGCCGATGACGGCCGAGGTTTTCCTGCGCGGGACGCGGCTGCCTGCCGGGAGCAGGATGCGATGATCATCCGCCCCGAGAAGCCCGGCGATGCTGCGGCGATCGGCGAGGTCGTCGCGGCTGCGTTCGGCCAGCAGGCCGAAGCGGAGCTCGTGCAGCCGGCTGCGCGACAACGGCGACCTGGTGCTGTCGCTGGTGGCCGAGGACGACGGCGCGATCGTCGGCCATGTGGCGTTCTCGCGGGTATGGATCGAGGGCGACGGCGTGCGCTCGCCCGGGCATCGGCCTCGCGCCGGTGGCGGTGCTGCCGGCGCGGCAGCGCCAGGGCATCGCGCGCGCGCTGATCGGCGCGGGGCATCTGCGGCTGAAGACGCTCGGCGAAAAGATCGTCTTCGTGCTCGGCGATCCGGACTACTACAAGCGCTTCGGCTTCTCGCACGAGATCGCAAAGCCGTTCGCGTGCGTCTATCAGGGCGACGACCTGCAGGCGCTGCGCCTGTCGAGCGACGCGCCGGCCGCGGGCGAGGTGGTCTATCCGCCCGCGTTCGCGGACCTGGAGTAGTCGCATGCCGCGCTACAAGCTCACCATCGAGTATGACGGCGCGCCGTTCCGCGGCTGGCAGGTGCAGGACAACGACCTGACCGTGCAGGGCGTGCTCGAGCAGGCGGCGAAGGCGCTGAGCGGCGAGCAGGTGCGCGTGCACGGCGCCGGCCGCACCGATGCCGGCGTGCATGCCAAGGGGCAGGTCGCGCACGTCGATTTCACAAAGGCGTTCCGCACCGACCAGGTGCGCGACGCGATGAACGCGCATTTGCGGCCGCATCCGGTCGGCGTGCTGAGCGCCGAACACGTCGCCGACGATTTCGAGGCGCGGTTCTCCGCGATCAAGCGGCACTATCTCTATCGCATCGTCAACCGCAGGGCCGATCTCGCGCTCGATCTCGGCCATGCCTGGCGCGTGCCGCGGCCGCTCGATGTGGAGAAAATGCATCGCGCCGCGCAGCAACTGCTCGGCAGGCACGATTTCACCACCTTCCGCGCCGCCGAATGCCAGGCGAAGTCGCCGGAGAAGACGCTGGATCAGCTCGACGTCGTGCGCGACGGGCGAGAATGTGAACGTGTTCACCTCGGCGCGCTCGTTCCTGCACCATCAGGTGCGCTCGATGGTCGGCTCGCTGATGTGGGTCGGCGAGGGCCGCTGGAGCGAGGGCGATCTGAAGCGCGCGCTGGATGCGACGGACCGCACCGCCTGCGGCCCCGTGGCGCCGCCGGACGGATTGTATCTGATGCGAGTGGATTATTAGGCCGCTCGTAGCCCGGATGCAGCGAAGCGACATCCGGGTCTCGAGTCGCGAGTGATCCCGGATTTCGCCATAGCCGACTGCGATGCTCGGCGTTCTGACGGCGGCCTGACGGCCGCTATGCATCCGGCTACCGCCCAACACCCGCGCCGTGATCGCGTCGAGCTTCTTCATCAGCGCGGGATCGCGCTCCTTCTCCGGCGTGATGATCGCGTTGTCGAGCGCGCGGTCCGAGCCGATCGGGCAATCCGGATGATGCGACGGAAAGGCCTTTGCGATCCGCCTCAACACCTCTTTCGCCGCGGCCGAATTGGCGTGCATCGTTTTCAGGATCGTCGCCACGTCGACGGCGCCGTGCTCCTCGTGCCAGCAGTCGTAGTCCGTGACCATCGCGACGGTGGCGTAGGGCAGTTCGGCCTCGCGCGCCAGTTTCGCTTCCGGCATGTTGGTCATGCCGATCACGTCGCAGCTCCAGGCGCGGTACAGGTTGCTTTCGGCGAGCGTCGAAAACTGCGGGCCGTCGATGGCGATGTAGGTGCCGCGCCGGTGCGTGGTGACGCCCGTCTCCCTGCAGGCCTTCTCGATGATGTCGCCCAGCAGCGGGCTCACGGGATGGCCGAACGACACGTGCGCGACGCATCCGGACTCGAAGAAGGTCTTTGGCCGCGCGAAGGTGCGATCGATGAACTGGTCGACGATGACGAAATGTCCCGGCGCATAAGCCTCCTTCAGCGAGCCGCAGGCGGAGAACGAGATCAGGTCGGTGACGCCCGCGCGCTTGAGCGCATCGATGTTGGCGCGGTAGTTGATCTCGGTCGGCGGAATCCGGTGATGCCGGCCATGCCGGGGCAGGAACACCACGTCCAGTGTGCCCAGCCTGCCGAACAGCAGATCGTCGGAGGGCTGTCCCCAGGGCGACAGCACGGCGCGCCATTCGGCGTCGACGATCTCCGGCAGATCGTACAGGCCCGAGCCGCCGATGATTCCGAGCACGCTGCGCTTCTGGTCTTTGTTCGGCACGCGAGTCACTCCTTTACGCGAAATACCGGTCCAGCACGCCGCGATAGATGGTCGTCAGCCGTTCGAGGTCCTTCACCGCGACCCGCTCGTCGACCTGATGCATGGTCTGGCCGACCAGGCCGAACTCCAGCACCGGGCAATAGTGCGAGATGAAGCGCGCGTCCGACGTGCCGCCGCCCGTGTTCAGGTCCGGCTTGCGGCCCGTCACCTCGTGGATCGCCTCGACCACGAGGTCGGTGAACGGTCCGGGCTTGGTGATGAACACGTTGGAGTTGGACGGCTCCCAGGCGATGTGCTGCTGGATGCGGTTGCCGGCGGCCTTCGCGGCGCGCGCCTCGACCAGCTCCTTCAGCGAGTCCTGCGTGTGGTGGTCGTTGTAGCGGATGTTGAAGCGTGCACGCGCCTGCGCCGGGATCACGTTCCACGCCTTGTTGCCGACGTCGATCGAGACGAATTCGAGGTTCGAGGGCTGAAACATGCGCGTTGCCGTGGTCGAGCGGCTCGGCGTCGATGGCGCTGATCAGCGCGGAGATGTCGGGCAGCGGATTGGCGGCGCGGTGCGGGTAGGCGACATGGCCCTGCGTGCCGTCGACGATCAGCGTGCCGGAGAGCGAGCCCCTGCGGCCGACCTTGATGCAGTCGCCGAGCTCCTCGACATTGCTCGGCTCGCCGAGAATGCAGTGATCGAATTTTTCGCCGCGCTCGGCCGCCCACTTCAACAGCTTGATGGTGCCGTTGACGGCGACGTCCTCCTCGTCGCCGGTGATGAGGAACGAGATCGAGCCTTTCGGCTTGCCGCCGTTGGCGGCGAGATAGTCCAGCACGGCTGCGACCGAGCAGGCGATGCCGCCCTTCATGTCGACGGTGCCGCGGCCGTACAGCATGCCGTCCTTCACCTCGCCTGCGAACGGCGCCAGCGTCCAGGCGGCTTCGTCGCCGGGCGGCACCACGTCGGTGTGGCCGGCGAACACGAGATGCGGCGCCTCGGTGCCGATGCGCGCATAGAGGTTGTCGATATCGGCCGCGCCGGGCTCGGAGAAGGTGACGCGATGCAGGCTCGAAGCCGGCCTCGCCAAGCAGCCGCTCCAGCACGCCGAGCGCGCCGGCATCGGCAGGCGTGACGGACGGGCAGCGGACGAGATCGCGGACGATGGAAAGGCTGTCGGTCATGCGGTCCGATTAACATGCAGGCGAAGCGGCACCGCGCTAGTGCCTCGGCGCGACTCCGGCCCCTCCGGGTCCTCGCCATGCGCATTCGGGCCGACCGTGCCGCGCATCAGGCCGAGCTCGATGAAAAACCAGAGCGCGATGCCGGTGCCGGCCAGGACGAACAGCTGATCGAGCCAGTTCTGCGCATGCAGGTCGCCGGTGATGCGGACCAGGTCCGTGACCGATTTGACGGCCATCAGGCCGGCAACCGCCTGCGCGCAGATGATCGGGCGCGCCCGATCGTTGAAGCGCTTCGCGGCGAGATTGTAGGCGAAGTAGATCGTGAGCAGGGTGAAGGGGAAGCCGACGAGGCGTCCGAGGAAGTTCTGGACCAGGCTCGGACCGAGGATCGACCACAGCACGACGAAGACGAGGATGCCCCAGACGACCAGCAGGCCGGCGCCGATCCAGAAGGTCTTGCGCGAGATGCGTCCCTTCGACGAGAGGAAAAGATCGGTCAGGTTCATCGCCGGTCCGCTCGTCGATCAGCCGCGAGGCCGCAAGGATAGGCGAACAGCGGCGCGCGGCAAGCGGCCGCGCGCCGCAATTCACAGGATCAGCAGGCGTGATTTCGTCAGGCCGTAGCCGCGGCCGGGATCGGGTCGGGACCGTAGGCGTTCGGCCCGGTGGTTCCCCGCAGGCAGGCGATTTCGACGAACCCCCAGATCAGGATGGCGACGCCCACGAGTGCAATCACCACGCCGACCATGTCGGCCGCCAGCGCGCTGCCGCCGATGATGATGCCGGGCAAGATCCAGAACAGCAGAACCCACCAGCCGGATTTCTCGCGATCGTGCAGTCGTTTCACCGCGGCCGCGAGGCTGGTCCAGATGCTGAAGACGAAGATCGCGACGCCGATGAGGCCGGCAATCCACAGGCCGGGGCTGGCCAGGTCAGGTTGAGCCCCCGTGGATGGATCGAACCCGGACATGCCGAATGCCATGGCAGCGAAGATGCCGGCGACGTTCGGCACGACCACATTGATCAGCACGACGAGCCAGTATTTCGCCCGGTTGATCCTGCCGCTGAAGCTGAAGAGTAACCACTGCAAGTCCATGACCGACCCCCGAATTGGATACGTAAAAGCAGCGGCGCAGGCTCGCCGCCTTTGCGGCGGCTGACAAGCGCCATTTCAGATGGGGTTCATGCTGCCCGCGCCGTGCTGCGCCTGCGAGGCGAACCAGTAGGCCGCGCGATTGATCCTGTCCGTGAGGCTGAAGCGGGTGGTCAGCATGCTCGCTTGGCCGCGCGAGCATGCGGCGACGTTCAATCCCGCAGCAGTTCGTTGATGCTGGTTTTGGCGCGGGTGCGCTCGTCGACGGTCTTCACGATCACCGCGCAGTAGAGCGAGGGTCCCGGCGAACCATCCGGCAGCGGCTTGCCGGGCAGCGCGCCCGGCACCACCACGGCATATTCCGGCACCTCGCCGACATAGATCTTGCCGGTGGCGCGATCGATGATCTTGGTCGATGCGCCGATGAACACGCCCATCGACAGCACCGCGCCCTTGCGCACGATCACGCCTTCGGCGACCTCCGAGCGCGCGCCGATGAAGCAGTCGTCCTCGATGATCACCGGCTCCGCCTGCAGCGGCTCCAGCACGCCGCCGATGCCGACGCCGCCGGAGATGTGCACGCGCTTGCCGATCTGCGCGCAGGAGCCGACCGTCGACCAGGTGTCGACCATCGTGCTCTCATCGACATAGGCGCCGAGATTGACGAACGACGGCATCAGCACGACGTTGCGGGCGATGAAGGCCGAGCGGCGCACGATCGCGCCGGGCACCGCGCGAAAACCTGCGTCGCGAAAACGGTTCGGACCCCAGCCGTCGAACTTCGACGGCACCTTGTCCCACCAGCTCGCCTGGCCCGGGCCGCCGGGGATCACGTCCATGTCGTTCAGGCGGAACGACAGCAGCACCGCCTTCTTCAGCCACTGGTGCACCTTCCATTTGCCGTCGGCCTGCCGTTCGGCGACGCGCGCCTCGCCCTTGTCCATCAGTTCGAGCGCGGTATCGACCGCATCGCGCACCTCGCCCTTGGTGGAGGTCGAGACGGTGTCGCGCGCCTCGAAGGCGTTGTTGACGGCGGATTCCAGGGCGGACGTGGACATCGAGATTCCTTGAAAGGTTTTGGAAGAAAGGGCTTTTTCGGCAAGGCGGGAGGGAGAGTCAAGCGCAGAGGCGTCATTGCCGGGCATAGCCGTTCGAAGAACGGCGTCGCTTCGCTCGCCTATGACCGGGCTTCAGCGGATAAGGCCAGCCAAAAATCCCGTCAAATCGTCCGTCACGTGATCGACGAACGCCGCATCGTGCCCTTCCATCTCCCACTGCTGCCGTCCGGCTTCGCGCGTTCGCCTCGGGCACCACCAGCACGGTTGTCATGCCGAAGCGGTGCGGCACTTCGAGGTTGCGCGCGAGGTCCTCGAACATCGCCGCGCGCGCCGGATCGACGGCATGGCGGGCGAAGAATCGCTCGTAGGTCTGGCTCAGGGGTTTTGGGTCGAACTCGGCCTCGATGATGCCGAACACGTCCTCGAAATGCGGATTGATCTCGAGCCGCTTCAGCACGGCGGCGGCGTGCTCGCGCGTGCCGTTGGTGAGGATCAGCTTGCGTCCGGGCAGCTCGGCGATCGCCGCGCCCAGCGCCGGATCCGGCTCGAGCGGCGAGTGGTCGATGTCGTGCACGTAGTTCGAGGTAGGCGTAGGCATCCATGCCGTACTCGGTCATCATGCCGCGCATGGTCGTGCCGTAGCGCTGGTAGAGCTCCTTCTGGATCGCATAGGCCTCGTCCGCCGGCAGCTTGAGAAACCGCGCGACATAGTCGCGGATGCGCTGCATCGACCTGCTGCCACAGGTTGATGTGACGCGGGTACAGCGTGTTGTCGAGGTCGAACACCCAGGTGTCGACATGGGCGAAGTTGCGCGCGGTTTTTCTGTCGATTTTTCTGTCATGGCATCTTCAGCCGCAGCGTCTTGCCGTCGGTGCCGGCGCCGACCTCGCCGAAGCCGGCCGAGGCGAAGCCGCGCGCGGCGCAGTCGCCTTGCTCGTTGATCTCGAACTTGATCTCGCGCGTGCAGAGCGTCGTCGTGCCGCCCCACACCAGCGGCTTGCCGGAGAAGCGCACGCCGCGTCCGTCCGGATCGACCGCCTCGACGAAGCTGAAGATGCGCTTCGGTGTGCCGGCGATGTCCGGATGCAGGCACTTGCCGGGCTCGATCCGGTACCAGCCGCGCGTGGTGATCGTCTTGCCGTCGTCGGCGCCGATCGCCGCCATCACCCGGTGCGGCGTGTCGTTGCACCAGGTGAGCCCGTGCGTCGACGGCATCTGCACGGCGGCGATCATGGTCTCGAAGAAGTTCGGCGCGGTCGCCGTCTCGGCGCTCAGGTTGCGGTCGCGCAGGAATTTCGCCAGCGCGTTCTGCGTCTTCGGCCCGTCGACGCCGTCGATCGGCGCCGCGTCGTAGCCGGCGATCACCAGCAGCCGCTGGATCGCCGCAAGCCGCGCCTGCTCGTCGTCGTATTCGGCGCCTTCGGCGAGATAGGCCACGGTGTGGCCGTCCTCGCCCTGCGTCGGCTTCACCTCGGTGAACGTCGCCGGCGTCTGCCCGCTGCGGCACTCGCGCGCGGCCGCGATGACGAAGTTGCCTTGCGAAATGCACAGCGTGTCGGAGCCGCTCTGCGCCACCGGCGATGCGCCATAGACCGCCAGCGCGCGCGCATGCAGCAGCAGCCGGTCCACGGTGATGTTGCCCTGCGCGACGACGCGGCATTGCGCCGGATCGATCCGGAACCAGCCGCGCGTCGCGGTCGCGCCCTTGTCGTCGATGCCGATCGCGGCCTCGACCACATAGCTCATGCGATTGCAGAGTTTGAGGTCGGCGCGGGCCTCGCCGCTGCCGGCGAACGCGACGACGCAAAGCGCCGCAGCGCCTCTGAGGAGGCCTGCGACCAGCGAATGCGGTCGCGTCGTTGCGATCACTTGTAGATCAGCGTGCCGATACCGTGGTTGGTGAAGAGTTCGAGCAGCACCGCGTGCGGCGTCTTGCCGTCGATGATGACGACGCCTTCGACGCCCTGGTCGAGCGCGTAGATGCAGGTCTCGACCTTCGGGATCATGCCGCCGGAGATCGTGCCGTCGGCGATCAGCCGCCGCGCGTCCTTGACCGACAGCTCCGGGATCAGCTTCTTCGACTTGTCGAGCACGCCTTCGCACGTCGGTCAGCAGCAGCAGCCGCTTGGCCTTCAGCGCGCCGGCGACCGCGCCGGCAAAGGTGTCGGCGTTGACGTTGAAGGTCTCGCCGGTGCGCCGAGGCCGCCAGCGGCGCCAGCACCGGGATCAGCTCGTAGCCGATCAGCTGGTTCAGCAGCTTGAGGTCGACCTTCTGCGGCTCGCCGACGAAGCCGAGGTCGACGATCTTCTCGATGTTGGAATCCGGATCGATCATGGTGCGCGTCGCCTTCTCGGCGATCACCATGTTGCCGTCCTTGCCGGAGAGGCCGACGGCCTTGCCGCCCGCCTCGTTGATGTAGCCGACGATCTGCTTGTTGATCGAGCCGGCCAGCACCATCTCGACGATCTCGATGGTCGCGGCATCGGTGATGCGCAGCCCTTGCGCGAACTCCGACTTGATGCCGAGCCGCTTCAGCATCGCGGCGATCTGCGGGCCGCCGCCGTGCACCACCACCGGATTGATGGCGGTCTGCTCCAGCAGCACGATGTCGCGCGCGAACTGCCGGGCGAGGCTTTCCTCGCCCATGGCGTGGCCGCCGTACTTGATGACGATGGTTTCCTCGTCGTAGCGCTGCATGTGCGGCAGCGCCTCGGAGAGGATGCGGGCCTGATTGAGCGGGCTGATCTCGTCGGTCATGAAGCCGGTCTCAGGTACGGTTCTGGTCGCGATTCGGGTTCCGCTTCTAGCCGATGCGGCGCAGTGGGTGCAAAGAGCGCTATGCCGTTCGAGGAACGCGCGTCGCTTGACGCTCGCCTACGCCGCGCTCCGCCAGGAGCCTCATCATGGCGGCCCGCAATTCCGGCATGCCGGCGCCGGTTTTCGATGACGTGGCGATGACATCGGGGAACGCGGCCGGGTGCTTGGCCAGCGCGGCCACGGTCTCGGCGATGCGCTGCTCCAGCTCGGCCGCCTTCACCTGGTCGGCCTTGGTCAGCACGATCTGGTAGCTGACGGCGGCGCGGTCGAACGTCTTCAGCACGTCGAAGTCGACGTCCTTGAAGCCGTGGCGGCTGTCGATCAGCACATAGACCCGGCCGAGATTGGCGCGGCCCTGCAGGTAGCCGTGGATCAGGTCCGGTCCAGGCGGCGATCTTCGTCTTCGGCGCCGAGGCGTAGCCGTAGCCCGGCATGTCGACCAGCCGCAGGCCCGAGTGCGGCGGTCCCTGGAAGAAGATCAGTTCCTGCGTCCGCCCCGGCGTGTGCGAGGTGCGTGCCAGCGCGTTGCGGCCGGTCAGCGCGTTGATCAGGCTGGACTTGCCGACATTGGAGCGGCCGGCGAACGCCACCTCCATGCCGGCCATCGGCGGCAGCGCATCGAGCGAGCCGGAAGCCGCGATGAACTGCCAGTCGCCGGCGAAGACGCGGCGCCCCTGTTCGATGAAGTCGGTCGGCGATTTCGGCGGGCATGCGGTGGCGCTCTGTCTTGTTCACCGCGTCTGGTGTATGCGCCGGCGGCGCCGGGAGCATGCCCCGTCTCACGCCGTTCGGGAGAGGGCTGCGGGTGCGGGGAACTGACGCCGCAGGCGTCAGGTTCTCGACCCGGATCGCGAATGCAATTCGGCTCAAGCCTTCGACTTGGCCGCCTTGTCCTTCTCGGCCGGCTTGTTGTCCTGCTTCACCGCAGGCTGCGATCCGTTGCGGATCGCACTTCTTGAACGTCGCCTTGATGTTGTCGAACAGCTCGATCTTGGCGCCGTTCTTCTTCATGATGATGCCCTGCTGGATCACCGAGAGCAGGTTGTTCCAGGCCCAGTAGATCACGAGGCCGGCCGGGAACGACGCCAGCATGAAGGTGAAGATCAGCGGCATCCAGTCGAAGATCATCTTCTGCGTCGGATCGGGCGGCGCAGGGTTGAGCTTCATCTGCACCCACATCGTGATGCCCATGACGATCGGCCAGACGCCGAGATGCAGGTAGGGGCCGAACACCGGCAGCAGCGTCGGATCGTAGGGGATCAGTCCGAACAGGTTGAAGATGTTGGTCGGATCCGCCGCGGACAGATCCTTGATCCAGCCGTAGAACGGCGCGTGCCGCATCTCGATGGTGACGAACAGCACCTTGTAGAGCGCGAAGAACACCGGGATCTGGATCAGGATCGGCAGGCAGCCGGCGACCGGATTGATCTTCTCGCGCTTGTACAGCGCCATCATTTCCTGCTGCTGCTTCTGCTTGTCGTCCGGAAAGCGCTCGCGCAGCGCCACCATCTCCGGCTGGATGTTCTTCATCTTCGCCATCGACGCGTACGACTTGTTGGCGAGCGGGAAGAACACGATCTTGATGAACACGGTGACGATCAGGATCGCGACGCCGAAATTGCCGACCAGGCGGAACATGTAGTCCAGCGCCCAGAACATCGGCTTGGTGATGAAGTAGAACCAGCCCCAGTCGATCAGCAGCTCGAAGCGGTTGAGCTTGAGCTTCTTGTCGTAGGCGTCGATCAGCGGCGTTTCCTTGGCGCCGGCGAACAGCCGCGCGCTCGGCCGTGCCGCTCGCGCCCGGCGCGATCGTCTGCGCGTCGAGCAGGTAGTCCGTCTGATAGGTCTTCGTCGTTGCCGATCGTCGCGGACGAGAAGCGCGCCTGCAGCGAGGCGGCGGGTCCGGCAGCAGCGTCGCGGCCCAGTACTTGTCGGTGATGCCGAGCCAGCCGTTGGTGACCTTGAACGATTCCGACTTCTTCTCCTCGATGCTCTTGTAGCTGAATCTCCTGCAGGCCCTTGTCGCCGAGCACGCCGATCAGGCCTTCATGCAGGATGTAGAAGCCTTCGACATGCGGCGTGCCGTGGCGCGAGATCAGCGCGAACGGATAGAGCGTGACCGGCGCGGCGCCGTTGTTCTTCACGTCGTCCTTGACGGTGAAGAGGTAGTTCTCGTCGATCGAGATGGTGCGGCGGAACTGCAGGCCCTCGCCGTTGTCGCAGGTCAGCGTCACCGGCGTCGCGACCGTGAGCGCGTTCGCGCCTTCCTGCTTCCAGTCGGTGTTCGCGTCCGGCAGCTTCGCGCTCGGCGCCGCTGGCGCCGACCCAGCCGAACTCGGCGTAGTAGGGGTTCGGCGAACCCGACGGCGAGAACAGGGTCACCGCCGGCGACTTCGGATCGACGGTGACGCGATACTGCGTCAGCGACACGTCGTCGATGCGGCCGCCCTTCAGCGCGATGGTGCCGGAGACCTTCGGCGTCTCGATCTTCACGCGCGGCGAGGCGGCGAGCGCGGCCTCGCGCGTGACGGGGAGCGCCGCGCGCGGCGGCTGACCGGGAACTGGGCTGCGCGGCGCGGTTGCGCCGGGCTGTGCCGGGGCGGGCGTGCCGCCGGCCTGCGGCGCCGGCGCGCCCGGGGTTTGCGTCTGCTGTGCCTGCTGCTGCGCCTTCTGTGCGGCCTGCTGCTTCTCCATCTGCGGCACGACGAAGAAGTACTGCCAGCCGATCAGCACCATGCCGGACAGGATGACGGCCAGAATCGTATTGCTGTGATCGTTCATCATCTTGTCCGGTTCATCCCGCTGAGGCTGCGCGCGCGTTTTGTCAGCTGCGCATCGAGCCGCTTCAGCGCGGATTTGAGGTCGTCGAGCATGCGTATCGAAGCCGCGTCCGAGCGCCGCACGCCGGCCGACGAGCACATAATCGCAGTGCGGCCGCATAGAAGGGGACCGCTGCGCTTGACCAGTTCGCGCAGGCGGCGCCGCACGCGATTGCGCTCGACCGCGTTGCCGACCTTCTTCGAGACGGTAAAACCGATGCGGACCGGACCCGGATCGCGCCGGTCGCGGACCTGGACGACGAAAGCTGGAACCGCGACACGCTGACCTGCGGCAGCGGCGAGGAAGTCAGCCCGCTGCCTCAGTCGTTCCATCGGAAATGAGCCTTGCTTGGGCGGTTCAGGCGCTCAGCCGCTTGCGGCCGCGGGCGCGGCGGGCGGCGAGAACCTTGCGGCCGCCGGCGGTCGCCAGACGCGCGCGGAAACCGTGGCGGCGCTTGCGCACGAGTTTGCTGGGTTGAAAAGTCCGCTTCACGGGTCGTACTCCGCTGGCCGGGCAAATGCCGATGACAGGTGTGAGATTAAGTCCCTGTGATTTCAGCCAAAATTCTGCCGAGTATGGGCGAAGCCGGACGAGCACGGGACAGTTGGCGCGGCTTATACGGGAGAGGGCCGTTTTCGTCAATCGAACAACAGTTTTCCGCCATGTGGCCAGCGATCGCGCGGCGAAACGGGCAATCCGCGGTGTTCGTACCTATATGAGACGGCATGCCGGCATGGCGGTGCTGTTCCGGTCGAGGGGTCGGCCGGAATTTCGCGCATCAGGCACAGCGGCAAAGATCAGGGGGAGAGTTGGCGTCAATGTCACTCTCGCGCGACAACAAGCGGTGAAACCTCGCCGCCGAGACAGGCGTCACGGCGCGGGTTTCTGTCATGGCGGCGGCTCGGCCTGTCCGGCAAGCTGCTGCTGCTGACGATTCCGCTGGTGATGATCGCCGAAGTCCTGATCTACGTGCCGTCGATCGCGAATTTCTATCAGAACCGGCTGAACGACCGGCTCGCCGCCGCCAACACCGCGGCGCTGGTGCTCGATGCTGCGCCGAGCGGCATGGTGCCGGATTCGCTGGCGCGGCAGATCCTCCAGAGCATCGGTGCGCGCGCCGTCGCCATCAAGGACGGCCAGCAGCGCCGCCTGCTGGCGAGTCGCCGACATGCCGGCGAGCGTCGAGCGCGACATCGACATGCGCACGATGATGATGGGCAACGCCATCTACCAGGCGTTCGAGATGATGCTGACCGAGGCCGAGGGCTCGATCCGCATCATCGGTCCGACGTCCACGGGCGGGCGAATACATCGAGGTGGTGGTCGACGAGCAGCCGCTGCGCACGGCGATGTACCGCTTCTCGATCAACCTCGTGCTGTTCTCGCTGGCGATCTCGATCCTCACCGCGGCGCTGGTCTATCTCGCGCTGCATTACCTGTTCGTGCGGCCGATGCGGCGCGTCACCGCCAACCTCGTCGCCTTCCACGCCGATCCGGAGAGCCCTGCGCGCATCATCGCGCCGTCGGACCGCGGCGACGAGATCGGCCATGGCGGAGCGCGAGCTTTCCGACATGCAGCGCGACCTGGTGTCGATGCTGCATCAGAAGAGCCGGCTCGCGGCGCTGGGCCTCGCCGTCTCCAAGATCAATCACGACCTGCGCAACCTGCTGGCGTCGGCGCAGCTGATCTCCGATCAGCTCGCCACCGTGCCCGATCCGCGCGTGCAGCGCTTTGCGCCGAAGCTGGTGCGCTCGCTGGAGCGCGCGATCGCCTTCTGCCAGTCGACGCTGTCCTACGGCCGCGCGCAGGAAGCAGCGCCCGACCGCCGCCGGATCGCGCTCGATCCGGTCGATCAACGAGGTGCGCGAGTCGCTCGGCGCTTGCCGCCGACACCTCGATCACCTGGGTCGAGCCATCTCGAGCGCGGCCTCACCGTCGATGCCGATCCCGATCAGCTGTTCCGCATCCTGCTCAACCTTGCGCGCAACGCCGTGCAGGCGCTGGAGGCGCGGCCGGCGGAGGAGACGACGGTCAGCCAGATCCGCATCGCCGGAAAACGCGAAGGCATCGTCACCATCATCGAGGTCTCGGACTCCGGCCCCGGCGTGCCGGACAAGGCGCGCGAGCACCTGTTCGAGGCGTTCCAGAGTTCCGCCCGCCGCGGCGGCACCGGCCTCGGCCTGACCATCGCCGCCGAGCTCGTGCGCGCCCATGGCGGCCAGATCCGCCTGGTCGACGCCAACATCGGCGCCACCTTCCGCATCGAAATCCCCGACCGCCCCGTCGAACTCCACGCCCCGCGCACACGAGCGCGCGAGCGCGTGAAGGCGCAGATTCCAATCGCGACCGACAGCTTGCCAATCCAGCCTTTAGCGGCTAGCTATGCCCCTCGCTTCCGGGCCCCGCGGCCCGAAGCCTCGCTATGGCCCGAATATCTTGAATATATTGGCCTTTTGGCGAAACGCGCCCGTAGCTCAGCTGGATAGAGCATCAGACTACGAATCTGAGGGTCGGACGTTCGAATCGTTCCGGGCGCGCCAAATCAACCCTGACACGCGGAGCCGTACGCTTTCAGCTGCCTGTCAGCGGAGCTCTTCCATCCACGCTACGGCGATGTCCCATCAGCGCAGCGCCGCTGACGAGCATCGGCGTCTGGGAAGACGCCGTCGACCGTGGTTGCCTCGCGCGCGAGCCGGTGCGAGGCATGAGAGTGGTGACGACGGCGCGCGGCGAGGCGTTCTTGCGAGAGACCGCGCGCAATGTCGCGGCCGGGAGGAGTGTCGCCCTCCCGCCCGACTCGCCTGCGGTTAGCCGCGGCGCCTCGCCGGGGCTAGACGATGTTCAGGTCGGCTCCGATGTGATCCCTGCGCCATTGACGAGGATGACATCGCCGTCGGCGAACGTAATGGTCGCCTGGTTCGGAACGATGTCCACGACGACGAAAGGTTCTGCACCCTCGATGTCGATGATGTCGTTCGAAGTGTAGTTGTTGATCGTGTCCACTTCGTCGAGCGGTCCTAGACCCTCAGCCCGGTTGAACACGAACGTGTCGTTTCCGGCTTCGCCGTCAAAAGTGTTGTTGCCGATTCCGTCAATGACCTTGTCGTTTCCGCCGCCGGTCCGGAACTCGTAGTCGCCGGTCGCACCGGAGAAATCGAACAGGTCGTTCTCGGCGCCGCCGATGATCGTGGCGTCGAGGTTTCCGGTGCCGATGACGCTGAGATCGTTGCGGCTCGAGAATGTAACCGTGAGCTCGTTGTCGACGAAACGCGACGAGATATTGACACCACCCTTCGCATCTCCGGAGAGCGACAAAGTCTCGCCATTGATTTTCGTCCGCGTGGAAAACGGCATGGCTTTCTCCTCGATCTTGTTGGTCTTGATGCTCAGATAAGTTCAGCGCGCGCGCCGGTGCACGGCTGTACCAAAGCGGATTGCAGAGGTCGCTAAAACGGCACGAAGAATTCCATCTGCCGAAGACGCCGGTCCAGCAGCATTCGAATTCTGCGTGCCGCAATTTGAAAGATTGGTGAGGTAGCCGCCTCTAAACAAGATACCGCTTTAGCGGTAGACCTTCGCTCAAGACCTGCGTCGCTACCTCGACTCGCTCGCCCCTATGTGCTCCGCGCAATCGTTCGCCGGGATGCGTCAGCATCCTTGTCGATATCGGACCCTCCACCGAGGCTGCGGCTACCCGCGCGGACGCTTGTGATTGACCGCATCGTTTTCACCTCGTGTGGCGGCTTGGAGACGATGACGGCTCTGATCTTGCACTGAGTATGCGGGCCAGGCCGATGAACGCCTTGAGAGCGGCCGAGGGGTTGCGCCGTCCGGGATAGTAGAGGCAGAGCCCGGCGAAGGGCGGCGTCCAGTCCTCCAGCACGCGAACGAGGCGTCCCGCCTCGATGTCGGCTCGCACGTTCTGTTCCATGAAGAAGCCGAGCCCGATGCCTTCCAGCACGGCGGTCCGCGCGAGGCTGGCCTCGTCCAGGGTGATCGGGCCGCTCACGTCGATCTGCGCCGTCTGCCCGCCTTTCTCGAACTGCCACCGATAAAGGGCGCCGTTCGGCAGGCGGACGCGGATGCACGGGTGATTGAGGAGGTCAGGCGGGACACGCGGCCTGTCATGCTTCTCGAAATAGGCCGGCGAGCCGACGACCGCATATCGCTGTGGGCGCCCAAGCGAAACCGCGATCATGTCGCTGGGCACGAGGTCGGCCACCCGCACGCCGAGATCGAAACCCTCCGCGACGATGTCGACCAGACGTCCTTCGGTGACGAGATCGACATGCACCTGCGGATAGCGGCGGAGGAACTCCAACACCAGCGGCGAGAGGATCTCGCGCGCCGCCATGGCGAAGGCGTTGATGCGCAGCGTGCCTGACGGCGTTGCCTGCTGCGACCGCACCGCATCCATGGCGCCGTGAATGTCCTGCAATGCCGGCCCGACCTGCTCGACGAACACGCGTCCGGCATCGGTGAGCGAGACGCTGCGCGTCGTCCGATTGAACAGGCGAACGCCGAGGCTCGCCTCGAGCTTTGCCGACGGCGTTGCTGAGCGCGGTCGTCGACATGCCGAGATCGAGCGCCGCGGCACGAAACGACGCCCTGCGCGCAATGGCGATGACGGCATCGAGATCGTTCAGTCCGGGCCGATACATTGTCCTGCTTTCCGCAATTCCTCATCCATCTTTATCCCGCTTATCGGGACGAGTGTCCATGCCTACGTGTGGAAGGACAGAAGCGACCTCCAACCGAAGGAGCAGCGCAATGAACCTACCTTCCCCGATCCAGGCCTATTTCGACGCTGACGAGCGAAGCGATGGCGAGGCTCTGATCCAGGCCTTCGCGCCTGATGCCGTCGTCAAGGATGAGGGCCACACCTATGCCGGTCATCAGGCCATCGGTGCCTGGTGGCGCGAAACGAAGGACAAGTATCAGCACCGTCCTCGAGCCGTTGCGAGGTCGGCGACGAGGACGACGTCACCACAGTCCGCGCCAGGGTGACCGGACAATTCCCGGGCAGCCCTGCCATGCATCAGCTTCATGTTCCGGCTCAACGGCGACCAGATCTCGCGTCTGGACATAGACGCATGACCGCGTTCCTCTCGCTCGAAGGCAAGCGCGCGCTCATCACCTCCGGTACGCGCGGCGCGGGCGCGGCGACTGTTGCCCTGTTTCGCGAGCTCGGCGCGCAGGTCCTGACGGCAGCGCGATCCCGGCCGGACGACGCTCTCCGAGGCGATGTTCGTCGCCGCCGACCTGACGACGCCGGAGGGCTGCGCCACGCTCGCCGCCGCGGTGCGCGAGCGCCTGGGCGGGGTCGATATCATCGTTCACATGCTCGGCGGCTCGTCCGCCCCGGCGGGCGGCTTCGCGGCGCTGAGCGACGCGGAATGGGCCAAGGAGCTCGACCTCAACCTGATGGCCGCCGTCAGGCTCGACCGCGAGCTCGTGCCGGCGATGGTGGCGCAGGGCCGCGGCGTCGTCATCCACGTCACCTCCATCCAGCGACGAGCTGCCGTTGCCGGAGGCGACGACCGCCTATGCCGCCGCGAAGGCCGCGCTCTCGACCTACAGCAAGAGCCTGTCGAAGGAGGTCTCGCCCAAGGGGGTGCGCGTGGTGCGCGTCTCGCCCGGCTGGATCGAGACCGAGGCGTCGGTGCGGCTGGCCGAGCGGCTCGCGAAGGATGCCGGCACCGATTACGAGGGCGGCAAGCAGATCATCATGAACTCGCTCGGCGGCATCCCGATCGGCCGGCCGTCGAAGCCGGAGGAAGTGGCCAACCTGATCGCCTTCCTCGCCTCCGATCGCGCCGGCGACCATCACCGGCACCGAATACGTGATCGACGGCGGCACCGTCCCCACCGCGTGAGCGGTCGTGCGTGACGCTGGCGCTGCGGCTCAAACAAGAAAGGATTTGAGACATGAGCAACGAATTGGATCGGCAAGGTCGCCCTGGTGACGGGCGCATCCAAAGGGATCGGAGCGGGCGTCGCGACGGCGTTTGGCGCTGCAGGCGCCAGTGTGGCCGTGGGCTTCGCTCGCGATAAGGAAGGCGCCGACCGCGTAGCTGGCGAGATCGAAGCGGCGGGCGGGCGGGCGATCGCCGTTCAGGGTGATCTATCGAAGGCCGACGATGTCGAAGCCATGGTCGGCAAGGCCGTAGCGGCGTTTGGCCCGCTCGATATCCTGGTCAACAATGGCGCGGTGTTCGATTTCAAAGCGCTGCCGGACATCGATGAGGCGCACTTCCGCTACATCTTCGACACCAATGTGCTCGGCCTGTTGACGGCCACCAAGGTTGCCGTGGCGAACTTCAACGCCGCCGGCGGAAGCATCGTCAACATCAGCTCTCTGTCGGCTCTTGGCAATGCGCCCAACAGCGCCGTCTATTCGGCGTCCAAGGCCGCGGTGAATGCCATCACCAAGGTGCTGGCGCTTGAGCTTGCCGAGCGGAAGATCCGGGTGAACGGCATCATGCCCGGCTACTATCGACACGGAAGGCGCGCGTGCGATCGGCGTGAAGGGCAGTGAGCACGAAGCGCACCTGATCGCGACCACGCCACTTGGAAAAGCGACCCGGCCATCCCTCCGACCTGAGTCCGGTCGCGATCTTCCTGGCCTCCCGCGCGTCGGCCTGGATGACCGGAGAAATCCTCACCGTGTCAGGGGGAAAACGTTGAGCGGCAACGCCGGGTTCACGCGGCCGCAGTGTCAATCGAGCGGCGGATCACCTTCCGTACCTCCGCATTCGACAGGAACAGATCGTGGTTGATGATGCCCCAGCCTGCATCGGAAGCATCGATCACGCGCACTCCGAGTTGTTCGATGGCGGCCTTCTCGGCGGCGCCGACCCGCCTCATTCCACCCGCGATTCGTCCCGACAGCGCCAGCGCGCGGTCGTTCGTCGCGGCGATGACGGTGATCTTGCGGGCGAGCGGTCCGATCCGGTTGATCGTCGATGAGAACACGTCCATGTCGATGTCTGGCGCGGCGAACACGACGGCCCCGATCCTGTCCGCAATGGTGTCGCCATATCGCGCATGGAGCTGGCGCAGGCTTTCGAGCGTCAGCATGGTTCCCATGCTGTGCGCGATGATGTGGACGCGGCCGGCGCCCGGGGTCGCCACGATGGAATGGAGCACGCGCTCGAAGTCGTCGCGGGACCACATCGCGCTGTCGCGGTCATAGGCGTAGTCCAACAGTCCCGCCTTGGACGGCCAGGAGAACACCATCGTCTGGCCCCGGAACTTGATGCCATCGGAGAGGTGCGCGGCATCGAGCGCCGCGGTCTCGAACGTCTGTTTGAAGCCGTGCACGTAGATCAGGACGTCTGGTCCGCCGCCTGGTCCGCCGCCGGCCTGCGCGAGAAGATCGCTGACGTCTCCCGACACCGGTTCGACCCCATCAAGACGCCAAGCGGCAAGTCCTGCTGCGGCGAGAGTGAAGCGGCCGTCGTCCGGCCGCACCAGCTTTGCCCGGGCGACGGTCATCGCAGAGGCCCGCTCGGGCCCAAACCAGGGCTTCGCGCGGCCGCCGTTCACCCGCTTGCGTGTGGTTGTGACGAGGAGTGTCGATTCTGACGAGAGCGACGAAGCGTCGAAGCTCGCACCCGTCGCGGCCAAGCCGGCGCATCCGCCGAGCGCGAGCACGCTGGCTCCGGACGCAAGCCCGCGCAGGAGCGCGCGGCGGGACACCATCGCCTCATGCTGCAGCAAATGTTGGTTGATCACGCAGGACCTTCAGGAATGCCCCGCCCCCTGTAGCGTTCATGAATCATGATGGCGGCGAGAAAAGGGCGCGCTGCGGCGTCATAGAGGGAACTGCGAAAGAATAGCGCCCATCTTCATCGACCACGGAACCATTTGCGCCCTTCGTCTATCAGCTAGGATCGCGCGCTTTCATCGTGCGGAAGCCGGGGCAGCACCGGCAGGGCGTGCCACTCTTAGCGGATTCGTTCAGCGGCAAGGACGTCGCGTTTTGAGCGCGATCACGAAGGTTCGAGTCCTTCACCCGCTTCCATCCATTTCATTTTCATCCACGTTCATTCATGGCGCGACCTCGCTGGTGAGGACGTGGCTCTCATAAGGCCACCAGCCCGGATCGTCACCGGGACGCGCCACCAGACCATGCCGCCATAGTTCAAGGGTCAGAGCGCCTGTTTGTGGAGCAGGAGATGATCGGTTCGAGTCCGACTAGTGTGGTGGTTCAGAAGTTCGCTTCACCCTTGCCGCGAGTCCATCAAGCGAACTTCTGAACCATAAACCACACTAGAATCATAAATTTGCTAGTGTCCTTATCGAATCCGAAGTTCGCAAAAACCTGGCCGCTTGGTGGTGCGAACTTCGGATTCGGGACACTAGCCGGTGCCATTTTCAGGGAGTGTGGTGTAACGGCAGCATGACGGTCTCCAAAACTGTCGGTCAGGATTTGAATTCCTGCTCTCCCGCCAATTCTTTGCGCGAATATCAGCCGAATGGCAGATGCGGCCGGTGGCGGACGAGAGCAGGCTCTCCGTGAGATATCAGGAGAGTTCATATGGCAAGGTCATGGAGTGCGACGTGCGAGGTTTGCATTCGCCGCGTAGCGATGCTGATGGCTGGAGCTGTATTGCTCGCTTCCACGGCAACCAGCGTCGCTGAAACCGTCGTGCGAGATCATCGTGGTCCGAAGGGTGCCCCCTCGGGCGGGGTCACCGTCACCGGCGAGTGCAGCAAAGCCAATCCATGCGGCTCGACGAGGCCACCACCTCGCCGGCCTGCGCCACAAACTCAGCCGAGTGATCTCAGTGGGGCTAAGGTGCGAGACCACCGTTCCATTCCGTGTCTTGGAAACCTGTGCTGAGCTTCCGGACCAATGGGCTGCGCGGCGGCCCTCAGGCGCGGCGTGGTCAGCCTCGGCTGCATTCGAACATTGCCGTGGCCTTCCCTCAGGGCCGCGCGCGGCCGTCATCGAACAGGTTGGCGAGCCACTGGTAGTACTGGGGCTGCCGCGTTCGAATCTCCTTGCGCGACTTCGGCGGCCGCGGGATGTCGCCGAACAGGTACACGCTCGCCGTCGTCGCGAAGAATTCCCTCTTGTTGCTCATCATGTAGGATTCCTCCGGCCAGCCTGCGCCCTTGGCCCGCTCGTAGAACTTTTCGATGTCCGCGTTGTCGAAGCCGTCAGGCAGCTGCTGATGGTGATAGGCGTGCAGCAGTTCGTGCAGGAGGATCGGCTTGTTCGGATCGAGCAGGGGCATGCGCAAGTCGATGCCGGTCGCGCGGGCATAGTGGCCGGGGCCGGTCATGGTCTGTTTGGGGTTGGCCCAGATCTTGATGGTCCGCATGAACGCCACCACCTGCGGCTTCAGCCGGACCTGCTCGACCATATCGATCTGTCGCTTGATCGCGACGATCATTTTCTCGTCGGGCATGGTGCCGCGCGCGGCGGATAAGTCCACCTGCCATCCGCGGTAATCGAGAATCAGCGGATCTTCCGCCCGGGCCGCTGTCGCCGCAGGCAGCGCCGCGGCGAAGGCAAGCGCCATCGCCAAGGCACGCGTAACTCGCCTCATGAATTCCCCCAGTAGCGCGGATGTCCGATAGATGTGATGCTTCGACCTTCAATCTATCGTCGCCAAGCATAGCCTGGAATAGGCTCCCTCTGGTATTTTGTTGTCATCCTTGGCAACTGCGGAGGGCGACCCATGCCGCACGTGGAAACTTCGACGCCGCCCGACACACCGACGCCTATCGGCCCTTACAGCCATATTGCCAAGGTGGGATCGTTCATCACCATTGGCGGCGTGGCGGGATTTGACCCAGCCACCGGTGAGCTCGCAGGGCCCGACATTGCATCGCAGACGAGGCAAATTCTTGCATCGTTCAAAACGATGCTCGCCTCCGTCAATTCCGATCTCGACCACACGGTGCACATCAACATCTTCCTGCGCGAGATGTCGGACTTTGAAGCCATGAATGCGGCCTACGTTGAGGTGATGGGTTCACACCGACCAGCGCGAACGGTCATAGGTGTACGCGAACTGCCGAAGCCCGACGTGCGGCTAACGATGAATCTGACCGCCGTGACAAGGGACTGAGCAGGCGAGCCAAGGTCACTGGCTATCGGCGCATTCTGCCGGACCGGTAGTGTGGCCACGCCATCACTGCAAACGAATGTTGGCGCGCTTGATAACGTCGCCCCACCGTTTCGATTCGGCTGCTACGAACGCCGCCGTCTCCTCGGGCGTGCCCAGCAATGTCGTCAAGCCCTGTTGGGCGAACCGCTCGCGGTTCTCCGGCGCCGAAAAGGCTTGCTTCGCCTGCGCATTCAGCCAATCGATGATTGGGCGCGGCGTCTTTGCGGGAACGAAGAAGCCGAACCAGGGACCACCCTCAAGCTGCGGATAACCGACCTCCGCCGTCGTCGGGACGCTGGGAAACAAGGAATTCGTTGCGTCGACGTGATCGCGAGCGCCCGTACCTTCTCCGCTCGGACCTGCGGCAGGGCGAGCGTAAGGATATCGAAACTCATCGAAACATGACCGGCGACAAGGTCCTGCACCGCTGGCGCGGCGCCACGATAAGGAACGTGGACAACGTCGATGCCCGAAATCTGCTTCAGTTGCTCTGCCACGATGTGTCCGGAACTACCGTTCCCTTGCGAGGCATACGTCAGCTTTCCCGGGTTTGCCTTCGCATAGGCGATCAGTTCCTGGAATGATTGAGCGGGGACGGCAGGGTGGACCACAAGGATGTTGGCGGATTTCACGGCGATCGTGACGGGCGCGAAATCCCTTTCCGGATCGTAAGGCAGTTGCTGGAGATGGGGCAGGATCGCCTGCGTGGCGTGGAATCCCACGTAGATGGTGTATCCGTCAGCTGCCGATTTCGCCACTGAATTCGGCGGCAATGGACCCACCGCCTCCTGTGCGGTTCTCGACGACGGCCGTTTTCCCAAGGTCGGTCAGCCTCTGTGCAAGAACTCGTCCTGCGATATCGGCGACGCCGCCAGCTGGCGTTGGCACGATGATCCTGATCGGCTGCGATGGATAGTCCTGGGCAGATGTCGCCTTGTAGGGCAGCAATGACGCCGCGATGGCGAAGGCGAGACAAAGAAATGCAGGACGTCGCGACATAGCCGCTCTCCTTCGCCGAATTTCCTCACTTGCTCGTCGCCGCTTCATGCGCAAGGCGGCAGGTTTTTTGGCGTACGCATTTGTGCCGAACTGGCGCACTCGGAGAGATTTCGAACTCCCGACCCTCGGAATCGAAATCCGATGCTCTATCCAGCTGAGCTACGAGTGCGTTGGCGGCCACAATAACCATCGCGCCGGAGAATGCCAGAGGCTGGAAAATCGTGGCGGTGGATTTTTATTGAGTTTTTTCAACGCCTTCAAAGATGAAGCTGAAAAGGCGCCGCGCTTAACGAAATTCCAACACAGTCAGGCCAGAGTCCCGCCGCAGCACTTCGCAATTGCCACGAGCCCCATGCGTTTGCTTGTTGTCTTTGTTTCGTTTTTCGTCGCCACGGCGGCGCTGGCCGATTTGCGCATCACGCGCGATACCGGCGGCTATGTCGAGAGCTACAAGGCGAAGTACGAAGCCGTCCGCGACCGCGGCGGCCGCGTCGTCATCGACGGCGTCTGCAATTCGGCCTGCACCATGGTGCTCGGCATCGTGCCGCGCAACCGCATCTGCGTAACGCCACGCGCAAGCCTTGGCTTCCACCAGGCCTATTACGACACGTCCTACACGTTCGGCATCAAGGTCGCGAGCGAGGAGGGGACCTCCGAGCTGATGACCTATTATCCCGCCGAGGTCAGGGACTGGCTCAAGCGCCGCGGCGGCCTCAGCGCCGACATGAAGCGGATGCGCAACGGCGCGGAGCTGTGGAAGATCGCCAATCCCTGTCCGGAAGAGTTCTAGAACCCTGATCGGGAGTCACACGTCGACGGTCGCTGCTTGCGGCGCCGTTCGCCTGCGGCCGGAAAACGAAACATTGCGAGAGCAGCGCCAGCGTCGTCAATGATGGGCCGAAACGCTCTTGACGTATCCGGACAGCAAATCGCCGGACGTGGAGTGACCGACGTCGCCCAGGCTGATGATGCCGACCAGCCGCTTGCTCTTGTTGATCACCGGCAGCCTGCGGACTTTCAGCTTCTCCATGTGATGCATCGCCTTTGCGAGGTCATCGTCCTCGCGGCAGCAATGGATGCCTTCGGTCATCACATCACGCGCTACGGTGCGGCCGGCATCGAAGTCATTGCTCGCAAGCCCTTTGCAGACGATATCGCGGTCGGTCACCATCCCGATCAGTCGGTCGTCCTCCCCAATCGGCATGCAGCCGATGTCATGCTCCCGCATCAATTTCGCGATGTCGGCGACAGGGGTGTTGGGGCTGACCCAGTCGGCACCCTTGTGCATCACGTCTTTGACCTTCATGGCGGTTCTCCGTTGCTGGAGTACAGGTGTACTTGATGCAATGCAACACAGCCCCCCGCTGTCTCGACTATACAGCCGATCGGGTGCGACGGATATCGCAGAAGCAGCGAGGTTCAGGCGTCGATCGTTGCGGTTCGCTGCGGCGTCGCGGCGCGACTGGCAACTTCGTGCAGCGCCATTCCGCCAAACATCGCGGCGACGAACACCGCCGCCGGCAGGCTCAGGAATCCAAGGTTGACCAGCGCCGGCCCCGGACAGATGCCGGCGAGACCCCAGCCAATTCCGAACAGCAGGCTGCCGCCGACAAGCCGGACGTCGAGCGTCGTGTTCGAAGGAATCTGCATCGGCTCGCCGAGCACGCTTGCCCGGCGATTGCGCGTGGCGAGATAGGACACGCCGGCAACGAGCAGGCCGCAGCCCATCGTGAAGATCAGGGAAGGGTCCCAGGCGCCGAACAGGTCGAGAAAGGCCAGCACCTTGAGCGGAGCGATCAGGCCGGAGATGCACAGGCCGAGCGAGAACACGCAACCGATCAGGAACACCGAGAGGTTCTTCATGGCGCTGCCTCAGAACACATGTCGCACGAGATAGACGGTCAGAAATCCCGTCAGCATGAAGCACCCCGTCGCGACAATGGAGCGCTTGGACAGCCGCGCCATGCCGCAGATGCCATGCCCGCTGGTGCAGCCGGATCCCATGCGCGAGCCGAAACCGACAAGCAGCCCGGCGAGCGCGATGATCCAGAGGCTGCCGGCAAACTTCGGCGCCTCCATCGTGCGCGAAAGCCCGAGCAGCAGCGGTGGAACGAGAAGCCCGGCGATGAACCAGAGGCGCCAGCGGGTATCGCCGGCGCGCGGCGGCAGCAGGCCGCCGGCAATTCCGCTGACGCCGAGGATGCGGCCGTGCAGGAGCAGCATCGCGGCGGCCCCGACGCCGATCAACAAGCCGCCCAGCAATGCCGTTCCCGGTGTGAAGTTCGCCCAGTCGATGCTCGGCATCATGGCCCTCTCTAGAACGTCACCACGCTCCTTATCGACTTGCCCTCATGCATCAGATCGAACGCCTTGTTGATGTCGGCGAGCGGCATCACGTGGGTGATCATCGGGTCGATCTGGATCTTTCCCTCCATGTACCAGTCGACGATCTTCGGCACGTCGGTGCGGCCGCGTGCGCCGCCGAATGCGGTGCCCTTCCATGTCCGCCCGGTCACCAGCTGGAACGGCCGGGTGGCGATCTCGGCGCCCGCCGCAGCGACGCCGATGATGATCGATTGGCCCCAGCCGCGGTGGCAGGCTTCCAGCGCCTGCCGCATCACCGTGACGTTGCCGGTGCAGTCAAAAGTGTAGTCGGCGCCGCCGATCTGGTCGTCGCCGGATTTGGTCATGTTGACGAGGTGCGGGACCAGGTCTTTGCCAGCGTCCTTCGGGTTGACGAAGTGCGTCATGCCGAAGCGCTCGCCCCAGGCCTTGCGGTCGTCGTTGATGTCGACGCCGATGATCATGTCGGCGCCGGCGAGCTTGAGCCCCTGGATCACGTTCAGCCCGATGCCGCCGAGCCCGAACACGATCGCCTTGGCGCCGACCTCGACCTTTGCCGTGTTCAGCACCGCGCCGATGCCGGTGGTAACGCCGCAGCCGATGTAGCAGACCTTGTCGAACGGCGCGTCCTCGCGGATTT
Source organism: uncultured Alphaproteobacteria bacterium (assembly GCA_963843435.1). Classification (GTDB taxonomy): domain Bacteria; phylum Pseudomonadota; class Alphaproteobacteria; order Rhizobiales; family Xanthobacteraceae; genus P52-10. The sequence continues at coordinate 1,357 of CAWJKJ010000017.1, read as the reverse complement.
TCGCCACCGCGATCTCCGGCAGCACCGTGTAGTTCGCGAACGTCGAGGTGCCCATGTAGTGGTGCACCATTGCCCCGTCACAGGAGAAGCGCGAGGTGCCGTCCGGCATCAGGCCCTGGCCCTGGGTTGCGCGGATCTTGGTGCAGAGGTTGGTCTTGCGCGAGCGGCAGGAGGGGCACTCGCGGCATTCCGGCGTGTACAGCGGGATGACATGGTCGCCCTTTTTCAAGCTCGTCACGCCCGGCCCGATGTCGACCACCACGCCCGCGCCCTCGTGGCCGAGGATCGCCGGGAAAATCCCTTCCGGATCCGCGCCCGACAGCGTGAACTCGTCGGTGTGACAAACGCCCGTCGCCTTGATCTCGACCAGCACTTCGCCGGCCTTCGGCCCTTCCAGCTTGACGGTCGCGATCTCCAGCGGTTTTCCGGCGGCAAAAGCGACGGCGGCACGTACGTCCATGATTCACTCCTTAGGAAGCCGCGCTGCAGGCATGCAGGCGGGCCGATAATTGGCGATTGCGCGCCATCATACGTTCGCGCTAGCAGCGCCGCAAATGACCAAACGATTTGACAGTTTTGCGGCGCGGGCCGCGCCCGCGCTGTTCGTTCTGTTGTGGAGCACGGGTTTCATCGGCACGAAATACGCGCTCGAGGGCGCCGAGCCCCTGACGATGCAGGCGCTGCGAATGAGCCTCGTCGTGATCCTGCTGGGTGTCGGCGCAGCCGTGATGCGGCCCGTCTGGCCGGACCGCGCGGGTGTCATGCACAGCGTCGTCGCCAGCTTTCTGGTGCACGGGATCTATCTCGGCGGTACGGCGGTGGCGATCGCGCACTCGGTGCCGGCCGGCCTCTCCGCGCTCATCCCCGGGCTGCAGCCGGTGCTGACCTCGACGCTGGCGAATCGTTTTCTCGGCGAGCGCGTTACAAGACTGCAATGGGTTGGTCTTCTGCTCGGGCTCTCCGGCGTGGTGCTGGTGCTGCACAACCGCAATTTCGAGGGGCAATCCCTGATCGGCTGGGCGGCGTCCGGCGTTTCGCTCGTCAGCATCACCATCGGCACGCTCTACCAGAAGCGCCGCGGCAGCCGGCATCAGACTGGCGCGCCGGCAACCTGATCCAGTTCGTGCGGTGACGGTCTTCTTGCGATCGGCGCGTTCCTGTTCAGACACGCGTTGTCAACTGGACGCCGACATTTGTGCTGGCCACCACCTGGCTGTCTGTAGTGCTGTCGGTCGGCACGATCGCGCTGCTCTACTGGCTGATCCGCCATTCGGCGGCCACGCAAGTTGCGAGCCTGTTTTACCTGGTGCCCGGCGTCACCGCGCTGATGGCCTGGGTGCTGTTCGACGAACGGCTC
>CAWJKJ010000016.1:0-77426 GCA_963843435.1 uncultured Alphaproteobacteria bacterium | reverse complement strand
TGTATTCGGAAGACGGGGCCGTGTGCCCCCGGTCGCCAATTCGCTGGCCCCGCTCGGCGACAGTCGCATCCAGGCGATCGCGTTCGACGGCACCACCACCAACCTGAGATTCCAGCAGGAGAACTATCTCAACTGCGCCAACATGCTCGGCGGGCAGTTCTTCACCTACACCGGCAACTGGGGCGTGAACGGCAGCACCACGACGGGAATGCTGTCGCGCCTGTCCGCCGCGCTGGCGTCGCGACCGGCGTTCTTGTTGATCCTCGGCGGCGTCAACGATCCGAGCTCCGGCATCCCGCGCAGCACGACGCTGTCGAACCTTCTTGCGATGGCGGACGCCGCGCTTGCCGCGGGCGTTCGGCCGATCCTGCACACCGACTGGGGCAGTCAGGGTTTTGCGCCGACGCTGTGCGCCGAATGGCAAGCGCTCAACGACGGTATCCGTTCGTATTGCGCGCGTACGCCGCGCGCGATCCTGGCCGATCTCGTGCCGGCGCTGCTCGCGTCAACCAACCCGATCGCGTTCAAGCCGGGCCATTCCTACGACGGAACGCACCTCGACACTCCGGGAGCGATGGCCGCCGGCGCGGCCTTCGCCGCCCAGGTCGCCCCGTCGTTTCCGCCGCTGCCCAATCCACCACTGCTCGGCGGCAATCTCGTCAACAACGCGGCCTTCGCCGGCACCGGCGGAACGATCGGCACGGGCAACAGCGGCGTGATGCCGAACAGCTTCACGGCCGGGCGCGACAACGCCAATTGCGCGGCCGCGCTGTCGATCAATGCACGTGAGGACGGCGTGAACGAAGTGGTGATGGCGATCACGACGGCGAACACGGGCACCGCGCCCGCGGGCGCAGCGTTTCGTCAGTTCCTCAACTTCTCCGGCCCCACGGCAGGGTTTCGCTTTGTCTGCGGTTGCCAGATGGAGGTCGACGCCGGACATGCCTCGCTCGGCGACGTGAGGGTCGGCATCGACATATCCCTCAATGATGCCTCGTCGCTGCAGGCCTATGGCAGCCAGGCCTCGAACGGGCGCATGCCTTTCGCGCCTGGCGCGCTGAGCCTCGCACTGCGAGCCGGCGTCGTCACCGTGCCTGCCGGAAAATCGATCTCGAGCTTCACCGCAACCTGGGGCGTGCGCTTCTTCGGCACGGGTTCCGGCGCCGTCCGCATCCGAAACCCGTTCGTGAAGCGGCTGCCAACGTGAGACAACGATCATGATCCCAAAAACCACCCAGGACCTGATCTATCGGGCAATGACCGAGCTCGGCCGCCTCTATGCGGGCGACGCGCCGTCGGATGAAGACTACGACACGGTCGAGGTGTTGATTGAACCGCTGGTCGAGCAGCTGAACGCGCAAACGATCGCCTACATCGACGATGTCGACGCGATCGACCCAAAATGGTTCCTGCCGCTGGCGCGGCTGCTTGCGATCGAAGCATCCGGCAGCTTCGGCAACTCCGCCGTCCAGATGCTGATCACCAACAACCGCGCCGCCAATCTCGACGCCCTGCGCGACCGCGAGCACGCGGTCATGCGCCAGATCAACGCGACGCGGCCGAGCCACGAAACGCTGAAGAGCACGTATTATTAGAGGATTTGAGCAATGCCGACGCTTGCCGAGCTGCCCTACCGGATGCCGACCATGGAGGACCGCAGCCGTGGTGGCCTTCCGGTGCAGCCGAACGTGTTGGACAGGATTTTTGGTTCGGTCGTGACTGGATTGGCCTCGCTACCGAGGCGCGCAATCGAGAGTTCGCAGAACTACATGGCGACAGGTCAGTACGACCCGGAGCCCGTGATCGAGGCCGCAACAACGGGCATGACGGCCGGCATGCCGCTCGCCGTGCGCAGCGCCGTTGGGTCGGCGGGCGGCAAGCTGACGCGGCCGCAGCGTCCGTCAGATTTGACTATGGACTACGCCAGCCGCATTCGGCGAGCCAAGGAAATGGGGTACCACACGGATATGAGGCTAGCGCACGGCACTGCGCCAGAGAAAGATTTCCAGGCGTTCAGCCAAGGACGACAAGGGGCCAGTACCGGTACGAGCACGGCACGACTTGGAGTGTGGACCGAGGTTCTGCCGAAGGGCGCTCGGGATGCGCCGATTTCTGATTTTTTTGCAAATCTGGCCGCGACAAAAACCGGAGCACCTCCTCTAACGAAATCTCTCCTTCATCGGGCTGACAAGCCGGCGACTCTGACTCTGAAAGGGGATGAGAGTTTTGACCAAATTTCGGCGACGATTGCTCAGGCATGGGACGATGGCTTCGAATTCCATATTGATGCGCAACTATAGCATGGGCGATGGCCGCGTGGGGGACATTTTGGTCGTCAAGAACGGCAACCAACTGCGCTCTCCGAACGCGGTGTTTGACCCTGCAAAAAAAAGCAGCAGCGACCTCTTATCGCAAGCTCCCGCGCTTGGCGACATCTTGAACGGCGTTGCGTGATGGTCGCGATTCCGCTCCCCGACGAGTCGGCGCCTGGCGAACACGTTCACCAGAGCGGCGGCCGGCTGATCAACTGCGCGGCGCTGCCGCTGGTCGGGCAATCCGCCGCCGAGCTGACGCGCCGTCGCGTGCCGGGTCTGACCAGTTTCGCAACGTCCTCCAACACCGGTTTTCGCGGCGCGAGGCAAATCGGCGCCAACCTCTTCAGCGCCTGGGCATCCGCGTCCGGCAAGGTCTACAAGGTCGACATCCGCCGGCGGTGCGATGAGCGCGCTGACCGGCAACCTGCCGGGGACGGCACAGGCGTTCCTTGCAGCCAACAACGCAGCCACGCCGGACATCGTCGCGGTCGTGCCCGGCGAGGGCGCCTTCACGGTGACGACGACTGCGGTGTCGGCCTTCGCGGACACAGATGTCGGCGTGCCGAACTCGGTCTGCTTCCACAAAGGCTTCTTCATCTTCAGCTATGGCGACGCGAAGATGCGCGCGACCGGCGTCAACAACGTCGCGGTGTCCACGCTCGATGTCGCCACCGCCGAGTACAAGCGCGATACGCTCTATCGCGTCGTGTCCTTCGAAGGCTCGCTGATCGCGTTCGGCTCGGAGAGCACCGAGCACTGGGGCGGCCAGAACGACTCTCGGCTTCCCGTTCTCGTTCATTGCCGCGGACGACGTCGGCATCGTCGGGCCCTACGCGGTGACAGGCGACGACGACGGCTTCAATGGTGGCCTGCATTTCGCCGGTTCCGATTTCAAGGTGCGGCGGAAGGAAGGTTACAAATCCGTCCCCGTCTCGAAACCGGATCTCGAGCGGCTGATCGCGGCGGTGGCGGACAAGACGAGCATCAAACTGTCGAGTTACATGTGGAACGGCGCGCCGATGGTGGTGGTTTCCTGTGCCGACTGGACCTGGGAGCTGAACTGCCTGACCGGCCGCTGGCATGAGCGCGCGAGCTACCTCGATGTGCACTGGTGGGGCATGGCGCCGGTGAAGGCGTTCGACAAGTGGATTTGCGGGCACAGCGAGAACGGCAATCTCTACGAGATCGATCCGGACAATCCCAGGGAAGGCACTTCGCCGCTGCGCATGCGGATCGAGACAGGACCGCTCGGAAACTTCCCCGATGCGATCCGCGTCGACCGGCTGGCGCTGCTGCTGACGCGCGGCGTCGGCATCGCCGCAGGATCGGATCCCGATCAGACCGACCCATCCGCCGAGATCTCATTTTCGCCGGACGGCGGGCAGACCTGGCGCACGCCGCGCGTCGCAAAGCTTGGCCGGCAGGCGATCATGAAGGGCAGGGTGGCCGTGAACAATCTGGGCCATGCCGAGCCGAACGGCGGACGCGTCCGCATCGATATCGCCGACGCTGTGCCGGCCGGCGTGATGGGCGCCGACATGGAATTCGCGGTGCTGAAATGAAGATCGACATCCCCGACTACAACGTGCCGTTCCTGCTTCCGAACGGGCTGGTGAACCCGGTCTGGTACGAGAAGCTGAAGCTCGTGTTCGAGAAACGCAATCTGGTCGATCTCGGTGACGTCAATCCGGCGTCGCTCGCGCACGGGGATTCGCCGGTGTGGAATGCAACGACTGAAAAGTTCGAGTTCATCGCCAACTAACAGGATCATCTGACATGGCTTCTTTCCTCGACACTCTGTTCGGCGGTGGCGCCGAACGGGAGGCGGCGGAGCGCAACCGCGCTTTGCTGGATCAATATCGTGCGCAGGGCTACGGCTTCCTCGATACGGGACTCAACCGTTCGACGGGCGCGCTGAACACTGGATATGACCAGGCCACGGCGGCTTACCAGCCGCTCGCAGCGCTCGGCGCGAAGTACGGCGCTGCGACGTCACTGGGGCTGGATGCGTTCGGCGTCAACGGGGCCGAAGGCAATGCGCGAGCCCGTGCGGCATTTCAAGCAGGCCCGGGCTACGAGTGGGCGCGAGACCAGGGCCTCGATGCTGTCAACCGGCGCCGTGCGATCTCAGGCGGCTGGGACTCCGGCAACACCGATCTCGACCTGCTGAAATTCTCGAGTGGCCTCGCCAACCAGGAATACGACAAGTGGCGCACCGGCCTCACGGGCTTCAGCAGTCCTGAACTATCGGCAACGTCTGGCGCGGCATCCGGCGTCGCCAACGCCGCTGTCGGCCGCGGCACGGGCTTGGCCGGCCTTTATTCGAGCGACGCGGACGCGCGCACGAACATTGCCGGCAGCGTGACCAGCGGCGGCATGCAGGCAAATAACGCGGAGGCAGCCGGCAGGTCGGCCGGCGCGCGCAACCTGCTCGGAGCGGGACTGTCGCTGGCGTCGCTGGCGACGGGAGGCTTTGGTGGGGGAATGGGTGGGGCCGCTGCTGGCGGAAATGGTATGGGCAATGGGTTGCTGAACTCACAACGGAACAACACCTTCGGCTTCAATCCGCTGGCCGGCATGTTTTCTTACGGGTCGTAACAGATGGCAATCAACCCGCTCTCACTGCCGCAATACGCCACGCCCGTTCAGGCGGACTTTTCGTCGCTGGCCCAGTTGCCGCAGATCTACAAGCAGGCACAGGCCGACGCTATGCGCCGGCAAACGCTCGCCGATCTCGGGCAGGGCGGCCAGATCGACCCGATGCGCCTCATGCGATCGGGAGACATGGAGCTTACGAAACTCGGCATCGATATTCTGAACCGGCAGCAGGACCAGCAGCAGGCCAGGAACAAGCCGACCCTCGAGAAGGTGAAACTCGCCACGGGCAACGAAGTGCTCGTGCAGGTGTATCCCGATGGCCGGACACGGACGCTGACCGGTCCGCTGATCCCAGGACGCCAGAACGCTCGCAACCAGCCCGCCCCGTAAGGCGGGCTTTTCTTTGAGGTATCATCAATGGCAGGAACCATCAGCCTCTCGCTGAGCCAGCAGTTCAATTCGCAAGGCGCCCCCCTGGCGGGAGGGCGCCTGTACTTCTTCCAGGCCGGCACCACCACGCCGCAGTCCGCCTACCAGGACAGCGGCCTGACGATCCCGCACGCCAACCCGATCATCCTCGACGCCGCGGGCAGGATCCCGCAGTTCTTCCTCGCCGACGGCTCGATCAAGATCCGCCTCGACAGCGAGACCGGCGTCACGCAGCTAGCAGCAGACGGCATTCTGGTGATCGGCGCCGCGTCGGGTGGTGGCGGCGGCTCTCCGGTCGACGCGACGACGGTGCTGCAGACCGGCGACATCAAGGTCCGCTACGGCACCGGCGTCCACACCGGCTGGGTACGCGCGAACGGACGAACGATCGGCAGCGCGACCAGCGGCGCGACGGAGCGGGCGAATGCCGATGCCGAGGCGCTGTTTCTGCTACCTGTGGGGTGTGGATGCAAACCTGAGTGTCTCCGGTGGTCGCGGCGCGAGTGCGGCGGCGGACTGGGCGGCGAACAAGACGATTGCGTTGCCGGACTGGCGCGGTCGCGTCTTGGCTGGTCTGGACGACATGGGGAACAGCGCAGCGGGACGGCTTGGCTGCACGCACTTTGGTGCTACGGCGACGACACTCGGAGCCGCCGGCGGCGCGGAAAGCAAAACGATTGCGCAAGCAAACCTGCCAAACGTCAACTTTCCCGGAAGCACTATCGGGGAGTCTCGAGCGTCCCTTTCACAGCAGGTCAGACGACACTGGCCTTCTTGCTTCAAGTTACTGGCGCGCAGCCCGTTATCGTCAGCCCTCGGCATCGGCTCTCGCAACGGGACGACAACCGGATCGACTGATCGGCGACTGTTAGCTCCGGCGGTTCTGGCAGTGCGGCTATCTGCCGTTCAGCCCACCATGCTCGCAACCATCTACCTGAAGCTCTGACCATGTACACTGGATCCCTTGGCGCATTCTCCAATGAAGAGCATTGGATACTGGATGGCACTCTTGAAGAGGATGGCTCTGCCGTAGACCTCAGTGCAGCAACGATCGAATTCTACGTCACGCAAGGACGATCCAAAACATCGGCACTGCTGACCGCCACCATTGCCAATGGCAAGATCATTCTACCGACCAGCACTTCAATGCAGATCACATTTGCCCCGTCTGACGTGTCTTCGATCTGCGCCGGGACTTATAGCGCCTTTATGCGCGTAACCATCGACAGCATCACCACACAGATCATTGCTGGCACACTCCAGGTTCTTGAAGGCGGCCCATCGTCATGAGCTTTCGTCTCCAGCTTGCCCGCGTCAACAGTCTAAAGCTGAAAGTCGCATCACGGCTGCCCGCTCAACTAGACGGCGGGACAGGCATCGATGTCACGCGATCGAATTCGGTCTATACGATCGACATCGATTTTGCCGAGTTTGCGGACGTCATCGCCGTCGCGCCGGAATTGGAAGCGACAACCTTCGTGCCACTGCACGAGACCGGCGGAGACGATTATTCCAGGATCAGCCTCACGAATCTCAAGGCCGACATACAGGCTACCTTCAACGGCTACTATCAGCCGCTGGACGGCGAGCTAACCGCCATTGCTGGCCTGACGCAGCGCTGCGAACAAGCTTCCGTACTTCACAGGCTCAGCTACGGCTGCGCTTGCGGACTTCACGGCGTTTGGCCGCTCCCTGGTCGACGACGCCGACGGCGCTGCCGCGCGCGCGACGCTCGGGCTTGTGATCGGCGCCGACGTGCAGGCGTTCGATTCCGACTTGTCGGCCGTGGCTGGCTTGGCCTCAACAGGCATCGCGCGCCGCACCGGTGGCGGAACCTGGTCGGTCGGGACCGCGGTAAGCAATGCCGAACTCGACACGATGGCGCAATCGACCATCAAGGGACGTGCGGCCGGTACGGGCACCGGCGCACCCACCGACCTTACTGCTACGCAGGCAACGGCGATCCTGAATGCGTTCGTCGGTGACAGCGGTTCGGGCGGTACCAAGGGTCTGGTGCCTGCTCCCGTGACCGGCGATGCAGCCAAGTTCCTGCGGGGTGACGGGACGTTTGTTGCCGTGGGCGGCGGCGGCGATTTGCTGGCGTCGAACAACCTCTCGGACGTCGCCAACGTGAACACTGCGCGACAGAACCTGCGCGCCGGCGTAATCGGCGAGACGATCTGGTTCAACCAGAGCTACGCGCCGGCCGACTTCCTTATTGAGGATGGATCGTCGGTCCCGGCAGCAACGTTTCCGCTGTTGTTCGCTGTTCTTGTGCGCTTCGCTACCGTCACCATCTCGAACGCCTCTCCGGGTGTCGTGACGTGGACGGCGCACAATCTGAAGGTCAACGACCCGGTCTACTTCACGACAACGGGCGTGCTGCCGACCGGCCTCACGGCTTCGAGTGGAGCGAGCTTCACCATCTACTACGTCAAGACGGTGCTGAGCGCGAACACGTTCTCGGTGTCGGCGACGCCAGGCGGTGCCGCGATCAACACGTCGAGCGCCGGCAGCGGCACGCACACCGCGGTGAACGCGCCGCACGGGGTCGCGAACACCAACCTCACCGAACTTCAACCTGCCTAACACGCTTGGTGAATTCGTTCGCGGCTGGGACGTCGCGCGAGGCGTCGACGCGAACCGCGTGCTTGGTTCGGCGCAGGCGCAAGCCATTCAGTCGCATGACCATATCGTTACGTCCTACGCGGGCAGCTTCGGCAACTTCGGACAAATCTACAGGCAATCAGATGCCAACAATCCGGGCGCTCACAATACAACCGCGACAGGGGGTACGGAAACACGCCCGCGTAACGTCGCGAAGCTACCCTGCATCAGGTATCAGTAGGGCTTGCCGACGACCGAAATGCAATCCAGTTCATCCATACCCCAGCCATCGCCACGTCCGCTCAAGCGTTGAAACTTGATCGAGAGGCCTGCTTCGGCGACGTAGCGGTTGAAGATGTCGCGGCTGAGATCCGACCGGGAGCCGTGGTTTGTGATCCAGCTGCTGTTTGGCTCGATCGCGCCATAGTTGGACGTGTGCAGGAAGGCAGTTCCGCCAGGCTTGAGGACGCGCGAAAATTCGAACAGGTAATCGCGGACAACGAGCTTATCGAAGTGGACCATCGAGTCCCATGAGTAGCCGAAGGTGATTGAGGCGTCCGGCACCATCCGGAAATGGTTTCCATTGGTGACATGATAGCGGATGTTGGCCTTTGAGGTGGCGAACCGGGCCCGGCAAGCTTCGATGTTCGTCGCGTTGATATCGATGAGATCGATTGCCTGGGTGTGCTGGAGCAGCTTTGCCGTGTTGCGCCCGCGACCGCATGCCAGCTCAAGAACCGTGGAGAAGTCGCTGCCGTCGATGATTGGCCAAATGACCTTGCGCCATTGTTCGTCGATGACATGCTCCGACGCCGGGAAGTATCCGTCGCCGTCCGGCGAAGGCGATGCGGCAGTGAATGGTTGTTCGCCATTGGACAATAACCTGCAGCGCATCGGGAACGTTGGCGAGGGGGTCATCGGCGAGGCTGGCGAGCTCGGCGCCTGCGAGGCGCGACACCTCTGCAGCGAACACCGCTGCAAAATGCCGATTGGGCGTAACCTCGTGTGCGTCTGCGAGGGCCGCGTCGCTTGCCGATAGCTTGCCGACGGCGCCGTTCGCTGTCGATCAAACGGACCCACGCCAGCGCGTCAGTCGGCTCGGAACGGATCGCAGCAATCAGCCGTTCGGTCTGAGGGCCAAGGATAGCGAACTTCGTCTGAAGGGCGAGACTTTCCGCTGCTAGCCGCGCTCGTCCTATCATTTCACGGGGATGCATGGTGTATTCCGTCACAATCGCGAAGGGCGGAAACTAGCCGCACAACCTGATGTCGTAAAGTCCGCCTCGGACTACTGCGCGCGCGGGCGTTCTTCAGGGGTGCCCTGCCGCTGCTCAGCATCCTCCCCCGCCAGCCCCCGCAGCGCCGTCAGGAACATCTCATACCGGTCCGCAAACGATCGGCCGCCGTGGACGGCCTGCCAGTTGCCGCCGCCGCGGAAGTGGAAGAGGCAGTTGCCGTAGATCTCCGAGAAGAATCCGCCGGTGTTCATCGGGTCCGTGCGGATGAAGTCTGCAAGGGGCGGTGGCACGTGGTCGGGGATCGTGTGCCAATACCCGCTGTGCAGGGTGGGGATGGGCTGGACGCGTGTGCTTGGAAATTCATTCAGGTAGTGGGCAATCTTGCCGCCCGTATCGGTGTTGGTGAAGTTCACGTAGCCGCAGCCGAAATCCAGTTTGGATGGCGAGCGCATGTTCTCCACGTTGAGCAGCAGCAGGCCGTTCCACAGGTATTTGACCTTGATAGACGGGAAGAACCTGTTGGTTCGCTCCTGGGGAATTCCGGCCATGTCGGCCTGGCCCAACAGGTCGGTGAACGAGAACGGCACGAACGGGAACATGTCGGAATCGATGACGGCAATGCGCTTCGATCCGCCCTTCAGGATGTGGTCATAGCCGAATTGCAGTGACTCCGATGTCCGCTGCGACGGCAGCGATTTGCGGGGTGGGCGCAGCCTCTTCCTGTGCAGTGCTGCGGATATCGAAGTTCGGTCAGGCCTTCCTGCTGACAGACAGCGGATATCTGCGCTGCGGCGTCGGCTTGCGCCGAAATTCGAATGATCGGCGAAATCCTTCGCGTCGTTGACGACAACGATCTGCAGGCCGTCGGCGCACAGCGCGCGCAAGAGGCGCACCTGGACCTGCAGAAACTCCGGCGCTCCGGCCGTTGCGATCAAGACGTGAAACACTGGTCGTCCCGTGAAATGGCGGGCGAACCTACAACTTCAGTCGACCCTGCGTAAAGCCGCCTCCGGGCGGCTTTTTTCATGCCCACACGAAGGAGGAATATCATCGATGCGCAAGCTCTTCGACGCGGTGAAGGACGGTTATTTCGCGAGCGTCAAATTCATCGACGACAACCCGCATACGACGCTGTGGCTGGCTGCGGCGGCGCTGGTTGCCGTGCTGGTGCTGGCATGACGGCGTCCGGTTTCGGTCGCGCGCTTCCGCGCGTGCTCGCGCACGAGGGCGGCTATGTCAACGATCCGGCAGATCCCGGCGGCGCCACCAACAAGGGCGTGACGTATCGCGTCTATGATGCGTACCGCACGCGCAAGGGCCTTCCCACGCAGGACGTGCGGAACATCTCGCCGGCGGAAGTCGCGGACATCTACCGCCTGCAATACTGGAACGCGGTGCACGGCGACGAGCTTCCGCCCGGCCTCGACTACGTGCTGTTCGACGGTGCCGTGAACTCCGGCCCGTCGCAGTCGATCAAGTGGCTGCAGCGCGCGCTCGGCAATGTCGTTGTCGATGGCCAGATCGGGCAGGCGACGCTTGCCGCGGTGATGGCGCACGGCCGTCCCGCGGACCTCGTCGATGCCGTCTGCGACCGCAGGCTGGCATTTCTGCGGGCGCTGAAGACATGGCCGCGCTTCGGCAAGGGCTGGAGCGCGCGCGTCGAAGCCGTGCGCAAGCTCGGCAAGTCGTGGGCGCTCGGCCTTGGCGGCGCGCCGATCGACGCGACCGCGAAACCGACGCGCAAGGCGAAGGTCTCCGACGCGAAGACGCTGCCCGGCAAAGGCGCGGCGGATGCGGCGACCGGCGGTGGCGTGGTGACCGGCGGCCTTGCCGGCGGACTCGGCGCCGCGCTCGATGCCGCGCGCGAGACAGCTCGAGCCGCTGGCCGGCGCCAGCGCGCACATCGCCACGGTCGTGACGATCCTCGTCGTCGCCGGCGTCGCGCTGATGCTCGGCGGCATGGCCTGGCGCTGGTATGCGGCGCGGAAGGCGAGGGCGCTGGCCGATGCGCTGGACCTGCCGCAGGGAGTGGCTGCCTGATGTGGACCGCAATCCTTTCCTTTCTCGGCGGCCCGATCGTCAAGGGCATCATCGACGGCTACAAGGCGAAGCTCGACGCCGGCAACACTCCGAACGGATCGCTGCCGAACTCGCCGGCCGGGAGCTGGAGGTCCAGCGGCGCGAAGCCGAGGTCGCAGGGCGAATACAAGCGCGCGCTGATCGGCCACTGGTACGAGCCGACCAACCTGTTCGGCTACATCATGGTGATCTACTTCGCCAAGATCATCGTCTGGGACAAGGTGCTCAAGCTCGGCGTCACCGACAGCATCACCGGGCAGGGCGCCGAATGGGCCGGCTGGATCATGCTGTTCTATGTCGGCAAGCGCGGCTTTGAGAACGTCGCAAGGATCATCCGCAAATGAAGCCGCGTTTCGACCCGACCATCAATCTCGGCCATGTCATCTCGCTCGGCGGCGTCATCGTTGTCGTCACCGGCAGCCTTTATCTGACCGACTACCGGCTGAACGCGCTGGAGAAGAATGTCGAGAAGCTCTCGACCGTGGTGATCCACGCCGCGCGCGCCGACGAGCGGCTGAAGGATTTTGGCCGCCGGCTCGACATGCTGGAGCGGCGGTGATCCATGCGCCGTCATCCGTCCGGCCGGCCGATCCGGCGCGTGAGCCTGCGCCGGCTGCCGATCTCGCGCCCGCCGCGCGAGGAGTACCTGACGCCGAACATGAACGCGAAGGAACTGCCCGACCGGATCGGCTTCCTGCACGACTTCCCGTCAGAGGATGACTGGGAGGACGAAGAGGACGTGCCTTACGAGGTGTGAGGCACGTCGGATGCCCTACGTCAGCGGCACCGACCCCACGTGCTGCTTGAATCCCGGGCGCGAGGAGATCGCGGCATACCAGCGATCGAGGTTCGGCGTCGGCGGGCGCTCCGCGATGAGCTGCATGTAGCGATAGGTATGGATGCCGACGGGGATGTCGCCGTAGGAGAACGTATCGCTCGCCAGGAACGCCGTCCGGCCGAGCTGCGCGTCCATGATCTTTGCCGCCGCAATCGTTCGCTCGTTGCCGAGGCGGATCGCGTTCTGGTCGCGCTGGTCGGCGGGCGTGCGGATCAGCTGCCAGAACACCGGCGTGATCGCCGGTCCAAACACCGTCAGCTGCCAATCCATCCACATCTGCGCATGGGCACGCACCTTCGGGTCCGCAGGCTCCAGCACGCGGGCGGCGTTTTTCGCGGCGAGGTAGCGGATGATCGAGTTCGACTCCCACATGGTGAAGCCGTCGTCGTCCTCGAGCGTCGGCACCAGCGCGTTCGGATTTTTCGCGAGATAAGACGGCTCTTGCGTCTTGCCGAAGTTGCCGCCGGCGTCGATGCGCTCGAACGGGATATTCATTTCAGTCAGCGCCCAGACCACCTTCTGGACATTGGACGAGTTATTGCGTCCCCAGATCTTCAGCATGTTCGTTTCAGTCTCCAAATTCCCAACAAGTCTCAGGCATCCAGCCGATAGAATGCACGTGCCGTGCCACGATAGAGCAGCGCCTTCTCCTTCGCGCTGGCGCCCTTTGTCACGCGCTTGAAGGCATTCCACAGGCTCGCATAGCTGCACGACACGCCGTCGACCGGGAAGTTGCTTTCAAGCATGCCGCGCTCGGGACCGAACGCCGCGATGCAGGTTTCAAGATAGGGCCGCCACGCGTCGGCGAGCTCCGCCGAGCCCGGCAGCACCTCGCGCTTGTGGAAGTTGAAGCCGCACACCGCCATGCCGAGGCCGCCCAGCTTCACGAACACATTCGGGCAGGTCGCGAGCTCCTTGATGTCACGCGACCAGCCTTGAAAAATCTCGTCGCGGCGTCCTGCATAAGGGCCGATGCCCATCGGGCCGCCGACGTGATTGAGCACGATCTTCGTGTCCGGCACGGCGCGCGCCAGCGCGATCAGTCCGGGCAAGCTGCGGGTGATACTGCCACGCCTCAAACGTCAGGTTGCGGTTGCCGAGCTCCTTCATGCCGAGCCTGAAGGCCGGTTGCGCGTAGAGATCCGGCGGCGGATTGGTGTGGCTCTTGCGGATGTCCGGGCTCGCGTCCCAGGAGGCCGCATGACGGATGCCGCGAAACCGCCCATTGCCGGCGCGGATATGCGCATCCAGCACCGGGCCCACCGCTGCGCCCATCGTCAGATCGGCGCGCGATACAATTCCCTCGCAGGCCAGCACCGGACCGTAGCGTCCGCTCGCCGCCATCGCCGCCGCGCCGTTGACGAACTCCGTTTCGCCGATGAAGCGCAACTCCTCAGGACCGGACGCGCGATAGAACGACGTGCATTCGACGAACACCGTGCTCTGCACATTGTGCCCGGACTGAAGGTCGGCGAGCAGCTCCGGCAGCAGGTAGCGGCCGGTCGGAAAATCCCACAGATGATGATGCGGGTCGCAGATCGGCAGCTCGGGTTCGAGAATCTCTTCTTTGGGGCTCGGTGCTGCCATCGCAGGTCTCCTTCCTCGGCGTCGTTATATAATGTGCGCGGCACTTCCAGGGCGCGCTCACTCCGTCCTGTTCGCCTCATTCGGACGCGCTGCAACGGCGTTGCCGCTGCCAAAAATGCTGGCGAGCGTTCGCTGGCGGCCGGTATCGATGCTGACATAGGCGGTCATGCCGGCGCGCAGCGGCGGCTCGCCCGGCCGTTCGATCAGCCGCAAGCGCACGGGCAGGCGCTGCACCACCTTCACCCAGTTTCCCGATGCGTTCTGCGCTGGCAGGATCGCGAACTCCGCGCCGGTCGCGGGCGAGATGCTCTCGACCTCGGCGTCCCAGGTGATGTCGGGATGCATGTCGAGCACCACCGTCGCCTTCTGTCCGACGATCACATGCGTCAGGTCGGTCTCCTTGAAGTTGGCCTCGAGCCAGGGCCTGCGGTCGGTGACGAGCGCGAACAGCGGCGTCTGCGCCTTCACCTGCTCGCCGAGCTGCAGGCGGAAATTGACGACCGTTCCGCCGCGCGGCGCCTTGAGCTCCGTGTGGGCGAGATCGTGCGCGGCGCGATCGCGCAGCGCCTGCTTCTCGCGCACCGCGGCATAGCGATCCGTCGGCTGGTCCGGCTTGCCGCCGAGCGCGGCCTCGACGCGCGCGATCCGCTGATGCAGCACCGCCAGGCGGTCGATCGCCTCCTGTTCGTTGCTGTTGGCCTGGTCGACCGCTGCCACCGATGCAGCGCCGCGGCCCGAAAGATCGCGCTGACGCTTCGCCTGCACCTGCATGAAGGCCAGCCTGTTTTCAGCCTCCGTCGCCTCCGCACGAATTTCCCGCAACGACACCTTCAACTGCTCGACCGAGGCGCGCGCGGCGTCGATCTCGGCTTCGGCCTTCGCCAGCGCGAGCCGATAGGGCTCGGGGTCGAGCCGCACCAGCACCTCACCGGCAGCGACCGCGGCGTGATCGCGCACGCGCACGTCGACGATGCGGCCCGGCACTTCGCTCGCCACCTGGGTGATGTCCGCCTTGACGAACGCGTTCTCGGTCGTGGCATAGCGGCCGCCATGCAGCCAGACGACCAGCGCGCCGGCAAGCACGAGCACCGGCACGCCGATCAGCGCCAGCGGTCGAAGGGCTTTCATGCCGAAAGCCTGGGGCTGGGACGCCGCCCGCGGCGTAGCGTGGTCATGGCCGGTGGGCGCCTGGTGGGCGCATTGTCCGCCGCAACCAGCGTCCGCTTCACGCGCAGCAGCAGCGTCATCAGCCGCTTGCTTTCACTGGCCGAGAGATCGGTGAGGGCGTCTTCGACGGTTGCTTCCGCCACGCGCCAGATGCGCTTGTGCACGCGCTCGGCTTCCGGCGTGAGGTAGACGCGCTTGACGCGCTTGTCGTCCGGCTCGGCGCGTCGCTCGACCCAGCCGTTCGCCTCCATCCGGTCGATCATCCGCCCGGCCGTGGCCTTCTCCACCTCCATCATCTCGGCAAGCTCGGAGTGCGATGCGCCCGGCTGCCGATGCAGCCTCGTCAGCACCAGCCACTGCGCGCGCGTGATGCCGAGCTTTCGCACACGGCGGTCGAACTCCGTCCGCAGCAGGCGCGCAACATCCGAGATCACCACGCCGATATAGTCATCGGTATTTGGCATGCGCCCAATTGTAGCCCCCGGCGGTTTTGTAAGCTAGGTTACCTTCGCATATTTCGACGTCGCGGGCGGCATGACCTCAAGCGCTGAAAGCATGGAAGGCGATGGTGCAGCTGCGAACAGATCCGCGGCGCAGCGCTGGCTGACGCTTGCGACCGTGGTGCTCGGGTCTTCGCTCTACGGCACGGCGCTGCTAACCACGTCAACCATCCTGCCGCAGATGCAGGGGGCGATGTCGGCCACCCAGGACGAGATCGCCTGGGTGATGACGTTCAACATCCTTGCCACCGCGGTGGTGACGCCGATGACCGGCTGGCTGGTCTCGCGCTTCGGCACCAAGCGCGTGATCGTCTGCTCGATCGCCTGCTTCACCGTGGCGACGCTGCTGTGCGGCATGGCGCAGTCGCTGGAGATGCTGGTGCTGTGGCGCATCGCGCAGGGCGCGGCCGGCGCGCCGGTGGTGCCGCTGTCGCAATCGATCCTGTTCAACACCTTTCCGCGCCACCAGCAGACGATGGTGATGTCGATCTTCGGCATGACGGTCGGCGTCGCGCCGGTGCTGGGGCCGGTGCTCGGCGGCTGGCTCGCCGAGGCCTACACCTGGCGCTGGGCGTTCTACATGCTGGTGCCGGTCGGCATCTGCGCCACCATCGGCATGAGCCTGACGCTGCCGCGGGACACCGAGCTGACGAAAGTGCGGTTCGACTGGACCGGCTTCCTCGCGCTGGCCGTGGCGATGTCCTCGCTGCAACTCGTGCTCGCGCGCGGCGTGCGCCTCGACTGGTTCAACTCGACCGAGATCGTGATCGAGTGCCTGATCGCGGCGATCGCCTTCTACGTCTTCCTCGTGCACAGCCTCGGCGCCAAGGTGCCGTTCGTCAATCTGCGGCTGCTCAAGGACCGCAACTACGCGATCGGGCTCGCGCTGGTGACGATCTACGGCATGCTGAACTTCACGCCGATGGTGCTGCTGCCGCCGCTGCTGCAGCAGCATGTCGGCTTCCCGGACGCGCTGGTCGGGCAGGTGATCGGCGTCGCGCGGCATCGGCATGACCATCGGCTTCATGACCGCGGGCTTCATGGCGCGGATCGACCCGCGTCTCAGCATGGCGTTCGGCTTCGGCCTGCAGACGATCGCCGGTCTGTGGATGCTGACGTTCGACCTGAACGTGCCGATGGAGACCCTGGTGCTCAACAGCGCCGTCCAGGGCTTTGCCGTCGGCGTCGTCTGGGTGCCGATCACGGTGGTGGCGTTCGACACGCTCGATCCAAAACACTTTGCGGAGGCGTCGTCGATCTTCCACCTGCTGCGCAACATCGGCTCGAGCTTCTTCATCTCGCTGTCGATCGCCGAGATCGTGCACGCCACCGGCGCCAACTACAGCCGCATGACCGAGATGATCACGCCCTACAACGAGGCGCTGACGATGTCGGGCGTGACCGGCGCGCTGGACGTTTGACACCGTGCCGGGCCTCGCTCGGTTAGCCAAGGAGATCGCGCGTCAGGCGGCGATGATCGGCTACCTGAACGCCTTCATGATGTACACGGCCATGTCCGCGCTGGCGGTCGTGTTCGTGCTGATGATCCGGCGGAAGAAGGCCGTGGCCTAGCTGCACGGGTAAGGGACCCGTGCGCAGCCTCCGGGGCGTTGCCGTCAGGCTCGCAAGGCGTCGATCGCGTGAACCGCGAAGATGCCGGCGCTCGTCAGAACTCAGTAACGCAATTACAACGTCAAGCATCGTCGTCATCCTTGGCCGCCCAGCCATGGATGACACTAAGGCGAGCGCGTGCCTGCACAGTCAAAGACAAAACGGAGCTGCGCTCAGGATCGCAAGCGAGTGATGCAAAGTCGCATCACAAGACATCGCTTGAACGAGCCGGGGCCGCGGGACGGCCGTGGTTGAGGCAATTTGGCGGCGCGGGTAGGGGCAAAATCCGATCTCGAAACCGGCTCGAAATGGCACATCGGGGGCCGGTCGAGGTGATTCACCCGCCTGGCGCGGTGCGAAAGATCGCCACCGCTGCGGCGACCAGGGCGACGTTGTCGGCTGCGGTCGCTCCATCCGGAAGGTGCTTGCCGTCCTCCAGGCCGATTCGCGTCGACCAACGGCGCTCGCGCGCCAACTCGACGAAGGGCCAGACGGTCGCGTCAAAACCGTGCAGCAGGATCGGGCGCCGCAGGCCGGCGCGGCCGAGCACGGCCGCGATATCGTCCGCCACCTGACGTGCGGCATCGAGGTCCTGCTCGCCGATCTCGATCAGGACCCGTAACGTACGGTTGTGGTCGGGGAGGGTGAGGAAGCGCTCCGCGTCGGCGACGGAGGCAAGGCCCGCCTCGACCCCGACCCCACGCCGCTGCAGCAGCTCGATGACGGCCGGCGCGTCCGCTTCCGACAGGTTCACCGAGGCGTAGTCCGGCAGCTCGCGCCAGGCGGCGATGCACGTGCGCGTCCGCTCCACGTCCTTCTCGATCCAGGCCCCGGTCGATACGCCTACGAGCGTCCCGGGGCAGGCGCGGCGAACCGCCAGAATGGTCGCGTCCACCGCCGACAGGCTTTCCCGCCCATCCGTCCCGCGTGCGTGGATGTGCAACTCGGCCGCACCGGCGCTGACACAGGCGGCAGCGTCGTGCGCCATGGCTTCCGCCGTCAGCGGAAGCCGCGGATGGAAATCGCTTCTGCGCGCGCCGTTGAGACAGGCCTGAACGATCATGAGGTTTCCGGTCGCGTGGGAGCGGCGACTTTATTGTCGCGCCGCCGTATGCTTGCGCGAATCCAGCACCATGCCAATGCCGATTGTGACAGGAGCGAAGACCATGTCAGCGAAGCCGATCCATCATACGCCGCTCTTCTGGATCGGGATCGTCCTGTGCCTGGCGGCGATCGGCGTCTATCTGTGGTCGCAGGATCTTTCCTGGGTGCCGGGCAAGTGATTCCGCGCGGCTACCCGCAATCACACCGTGCGCTGAACCAGCGCTGCAGCGGCTCCTCGAAGCGGGGCCAGGCCGCGCTGAAGGCTGCATAGCTCTTCACGCTCGCGCGGTACATGTCCCGCAGCTCGCTTTCGATCGCGGGCAGGTCGACGCCGGTCGGCTTGCCGTCGCGCAACGATGGTCCGGCCGGCGACCACCACGTCGCGCACATACGATGCGTTGCCGCGGGCGAAGAGCAGATGGAGCGGATCCACGTCCATGATGGCGTCGCGGTCGAGGCGGTCGAGATCGAGGACGATGAAATCGGCGGGTGCGCCGGGCACGAGCTCGCCCGATCCCGGCGCGCCGGTGGCGCGGCGGCCGTTGCGGACGGCCATGCTGAAGAACTCTTCGCTGCTCCAGGTCGCGCGAAAGCCTGTGCCGCCGTGCGCCAGCCGGACCAGGCGCATCTCGCGGATGGCGTCGTCGTCCTCGTCGAGCGCGAGGCCATCGACGCCGACGGCGATCGGGCAGCCGCGCCGTCGCGCGTCGGCGATCGGTCCGAGGCCCGAGCCGAGGTGCAGGTTGGACGAGAAGTTGGTGACGATGCGCGCGCCGGAGGCGGCGATGATGTCGAGCTCGTCGGGTCTGGCGTGAATGCAATGCGCCAGCGTCAGCCGCTCCGAGAGCAGGCCGATGTCGTTCAGGTATTTGACGACGCCGTCCGGGAAAGCCTGGTCGGCCCAGGCGCGCTGATAGATCGTCTCCAACAGGTGCATATGCACGCGCCGGCCGGTGACGGCCGATTGCTCGGCGATGGCTTCGAGCAGGGGTTTCGAGCACCACTGCACGCCGGCGGGACCGAACTGGACGTCGATCATCGGGCTGGCGATGGCGGCTGCGATCGCCTCGACGGTCGCGATGTAGTCCTTGGCGAGAGGCGCCGGGCGGACGAACAGGTCTTCGATCGCCGTCGCGATCCTTGGCGTCGAGCGCGGACAGCACCTCCTCGCTGTCGCCATACACGATCGGGTTCTGGTCGCGGACCGAGAGGGCGAACGCGAGGCGGATGCCGACGTCGGAGGCCGCCCGCGCAATGGCCTTCGCCTCGTCGACGATCGGCATCGTGCCGCTCGGGCGCGTGTAGTGGACCATCATCGACGCGCAGCCGGAGCGCGCCGAGCGCGCGAGCGCGGAGGCGGCCTGCGAGATACGGATCCGGCGGCGTGCCGAGCACCGAGCGCAGGATCCAGGACTCCAGCGGCATGTTCACCGCGCCGAAGGACGAGGCGGTGGGGCGCGCGTGGTCGTGCGCGTTGGCGAGGGCCGGGAGGATGAAGGTGCGGTTCGCTGGTGGCGCCGTGGTGCCGGCGAGATCGCGGTGATCGTGCCGTTGTCGAAGGTGATCGCCGCGTTGTCGCGGCTGCCGGCTTCATGCCCGCAGAAGATGCGTGTGGCGGCGATTTCGGTGGGCATGCGAGAACTCACTCGAGCCGTCATTGCGAGCGAAGCGAAGCAATCCAGCTGCGCCGCAGCGTCGCAGCAAACTCCCTGTCGCGCACGCGGCTAGCTGGATTGCTTCGTCGCGTACGCTCCTCGCAATGACGGCGTTCAGTTCGCCGTGTAAACCAGCTCCCGCTCCGCCCGCGGCGGGAGGAATTCGCGCGAGAAAACCTCCGCCGGCGTCGGCACGCGGTCGAGTTGGTAGCCTTCGGCGACCATGGCGATGGCGCGGGCCATGCGGTCGTCCTTGATGTCGCCGATGCCGATCTCCTTCATCTCCGGCGAGACGATCAGCTTGTCGAACGAATACTGCAGGCGGCGCTTCTCGACCGCCTCGTTGATCAGGTTGTCGTAATTCATCGCCGCCTTCATGCCGGCGTTCTGGTCCTTGGCGATGGCGATCATCGCCTTGTTGGTGGCGCGCACGAGGCCGGCCACCGCCTTCGGATTGCTGGCGATCAGCTTCTTCGACACCATCAGGCCGTTCGAATAGAGATCGAGGCCGAAGTCGCCGAACGAGAACCACTTGTAGTCCTTGTCGGGATCCTGGCGGTTCAGCACGAGGTTGAAGTAGCTCGTGATGTTGAACACCAGCGCTGCGTCGATGTCGCCCTTGATCAGCATCGGCTCCTGCAGGTTCGGCGCCATGTTCGAGATCTTGATCTTCGTACTTGTCGAGGCCGTTCTTGTGGAAGAACACCGGCACGAGGCGCGTCGTCGGCGTGCCCTGCGCGCCGCCGAGAATGCGATCCTCGAAATCCTTCGGCGTGTTGATGCCGCTGGTCGTCTTGGTGACGATCGCGAACGGCGGCCGGTTCCACATCATGTAGACCATCACCGGCGCGTCCTGCGGCCGGGTCGAGGCGTTCTGGATGATGGCGTTGACGTCGCCGAAGCCGGCGTCATAGGCGCCGGACATGATGCGCGTCACCGTCGCGCCCGAGCCTTCGCCCTGGTCGATGACGACGTTCAGCCCTTCCGCTTTGAAGAAGCCGTGATCCTTGGCGTAGAAGAACGCGGCGTCGCTGCCTTGCGTCTTCCAGCCGAGCGTGAACTTGATCGTGGTCTCCTGCGCTGCGGCTGCGCCTGCAAGTGAGGCGGCGATCGCGATCGCGCCGGCTAGTCTTGCGAACATCGACATCTTCTCCTTATGCGTTACACTTCTTCACGTTGCGACGAGATCGTTCTTGCGCGTGGCCCAGCCGGTGACCCGCGACTCGATCAGCGAGAACACCAGGTAGAGAGCGACGCCGAGGATGGCGAGAATGAACAGGCCGGCGAACACCAGCGGCACGTTGAAGTTCGACGACGCGGTCATCATCACGTTGCCGATGCCGCGGTTGGAGGCGACGGTCTCCGACAGCACCGCGCCGACGAAGGCGTAGGAGATCGCGACCTTCAGCGAGGCGAAGAAGAACGGCATGGTGCGCGGCAGGCCGACGTTCCAGAGGATGTCGAGCTTGCTGGCGCCGAGCGCCTTCAGCACGTCTTCCAGCTCGGGCTCGGTGGTCGCAAGGCCGGTGGCGATGTTGACGACGATCGGGAAGAAGCAGATCGACAACGCGGTCAGCACCGCAGGCACCGAGCCGGAGCCGAACCACAGCACGAAGATCGGCACGACGGCGACCTTCGGGATCGAGGAGAAGCCGATCAGCAGCGGATAGGCCGTGTCGTAGGCGACCTTCGAGACGCCGATCACCGCGCCGAGCAGCACGCCGAGCGCGACGCCGAGCACGAAGCCGATCATCGTCGTCGACAGCGTCTGCAGGATGTGCGGCCACAGGATCGGGAAGCGGGTGATCATCGTCTCGAACACCTGCGACGGCCGCGGCAGCACGAGATCCGACATGCCGCTGGCGAGACAGAAGACCTCCCAGGACACGAAGAACAGGACGATCAGTGCCGCCGACCAGAGTTTCTGCGTCAGGTTGACCCGCGTCATGTGGCCTCCGCCGAGACATTCGTGCGCGCATTGACGATCAGATCGCGCAGGCGCTGGTTCAGCGCGACGAAATCGCTCTCGAACGTCATCTGGATGGTGCGCGGGCGATGAAACGGCACGGTCGCAGTCGTCGATGATGCGGCCGGGCCGCGCGCTCATCACGCAGATGCGGTTGGCGAGGAAGCCGGCTTCGCGCAGGTCGTGCGTCACCAGCAGGACAGTCGGCCGGTGCGTCAGCCACAGCGTCTGCAGCGTCGACCACAGTTCCTCGCGCGTGAACTGGTCGAGCGCGCCGAACGGCTCGTCGAGCAGCAGCAAGCGCGGCTCGTGGATGAGGGCGCGGCAGAGATTGGCCCGCTGCAGCATCCCGCCGGACAGCTGCCAGGGAAAACGCGAGGCGAAGCCGCTCAGGCCCACCTGGTCGAGCAGGGCGTGCGCCTTGTCGCGAAACTCCGTGCGGCGCTTCTTCCGGAACTCGGACCGATACGGTTCGACGATCTTCAGCGGCAGCAGCACGTTCTGCTCGATCGTCAGCCACGGCAGCAGGGTCGGGTTCTGGAACGCCATGCCGATGCGCAGCGCCTTGGCCGCGACCTCGCGTCCGCCGACGACGACGACCCCGGTCGAGGGGCGAACCAGCCCGCCGACCAGCCGCAGGATCGTCGACTTGCCGCAGCCGGACGGGCCGACGAGAGCGAGGAAGTCGCCCTCGGCGATCCGCAGATCGGTCTTCGACAGGGCCGGGACCGCCTTGTCGCCGCGGCCGAAGGTGACCGAGGTGTCCGACAGTTCGACCGCGATCGGGCCCGTCGGGAGGGCATCGACGCCGGCGGCAGGCGACTGGTCCAGCCGCTTCACTTGCATGCGGTTCATAACCAAACCTGTATGCAAGCCTGATGCCAAGGATTTCCGCTTGGATTCCAATGCCGGGCCGGGCGAGGGCCTGCCGGCCTCATTATTTGTTGTGCAGTCGGCCCGAAAAATGCATGCAATCGAGGCGAGGGGCCGGCCGCTCTTGAGTCGGCCCAACGGACACGGACCTCCGGCATGCAGGCGACGCGCGCGACGGACCTCGACGGCAACGACAAGGTGGGGACGATCTGCCGCGCGCTGCGGCGGGCGATCATCGAGCAGGCGCTCGAGCCCGGCGCGAAGCTGCCCGAGGACGCGCTCGGTGAACGCTTCGGCGTCAGCCGGACGATCGCCCGCCACGCGCTCGGTCAGCTCGCGGCGCAGGGGCTGGTCGAGCTCCGGCGCAACCGCATCGCGGTGGTCGCGACCCCGAGCTGGCAGGAGGCGCGCTCCGCCTTCGACATCCGCATCGAGCTCGAGCGGCTGGTGGTGCGGCAGCTCGCAGGCCAGCTTTCCAAGGCGCAGATCGCCGAACTGAAGGCGCATGTGGACGCGGAAGACGCCGCGCGCGAAGGGCCGGACGCGGTCTCGATCCGGCTCGCGACCGAATTCCATATCCTTCTTGCATCAATGACTAACAGCCCGATCCTGATCCGCTATGTCAGCGAGGTCGCGTATCGCTGCTGCCTGACGCTGTCGCTCTACAGCCGGCCGCATTCGTCCGAATGCGCGATCAACGAGCACCGCGAGATCATCGACGCGCTGGCCGCCGGAAACCCGGAAAAAGTGATGTCCTTGATGCACACGCACCTGGATTCCGTGGCCAATCGCGCGCTGGTGACGCCGGCCAAGACCCGCGAGCGGGATCTGCTGGAAATCCTTGCGCCCTACGCGGCCGACGAGAACGAGGCCGCGAAAGCAAAGGCAAAGCGCCACGGTCGCGAATGGGCGAGGCTGCAGAGTAGCTTAGCGGCGCATCCTGCAGCGTGATCTTATCAGGCTTTGATGCCGCGCTGCGTGAGGATGCGCTCGGCGCTGTCGTTCCAGACATCCATCTTCACGATCTGCCCGTCGCGCACGACGAAGCGATCGACGTAGCGATTGCCCTCGAACGGCGTGCCGTCCGGCCACTCGCCGTAGAGCGTGCCGACGCTGTAGACGATCGTCTCGTCCTTGCCCGGGCAGACGTCGAAACGGTCCATCTTCTTCTTCACCCAGCGATAGCGATCCTTGTTGAAGGCGGTCGGCCCGCGCGGCGTGTCGAACTCGCGCCCGCCGGTGAAGGTGATGATGGTGCCCGGCTTCATGTACTTCGCCGCCGCGTCCGGGTCCGGGATCATCGACAGCTCGAGATAGCGGCGGACGATCTCGGCGTCGGAGAGCCTGGTGTCGGGAGTCGGCGGTGTCGGTCATGGGCGGGTCCTCGTGGGCTCGGAAACATACGCATCCGTCGCCTAAAGTGCATGCATATTTTTTGAACAGATGTGCCATTATTCTGTACACACTTTTGGCATGCCGAAATCGCGCGCGCGCGCTAGTTTGCATCCATGCACAGCCGCACCGCTTTCGACCGGATCCTGCGCCAGGCCACGATCGCCGGGCCGGGACGGCGCCCGCCGACATCGGCATGCGGGGCGGAAAGATCGCGGCGATCGAGACCCGGCTGCAGGCCGACGCGCCGGAGACCGCGCCTCGACGGCCGGCTGGTCCTGCCCGGGCTTCGTCGACACCCACATCCATCTCGACAAGGCCTGCCTGCTCGGCCGCTGCGGCCACGACCACGCGCAACCTGGCTCGGCGCCATCAAGGCCGTCTCGGAGCTGAAGCGCGACTTCACGGTCGAGGACGTCTACGAGCGCGGCGCCCGCGTGCTCGAAAAGGCGATCCTCAAGGGCACGACCCACATGCGCACCCATGTGGAGGTCGACCCGCGCGTCGGCCTGCGCAGTTTCGAGGCCGTCAAGCAGCTCAAGCGCGACTACGCCTGGGCGATCGACCTGTCGATCTGCGTGTTTCCGCAGGAAGGCCTGACCAACGATCCCGGCACCGAGGAGCTTCTGGTCGAGGCGCTGTCGCGCCGGCGCCGATCTGCTCGGCGGCTGTCCCTACACCGACAGCGATCCGAAGGCGCAGATCGACGCGGCTGTTCGACCTTGCGGCGCGGTTCGGCGTCGATCTCGATTTCCATCTCGATTTCGACCTCGATCCGTCCTGGATGCTGATGGACGAGGTCTGCGCCCAGGCGCGTGCGGCGCTCGTATCAGGGCCGGGTCGCGATCGGTCACGCGACAAAACTGTCGGCGCTGCCGCCGGACGACTTCGACCGCGCGGCCGATCGTCTGGCGACGGCAGGCGTCGCAGTGACGGGGCTGCCCGCGACCGACATCTATCTGATGGGGCGCGACGCGACGCACAATGCGCCGCGCGGGCTCGCGCACGCTGCACAAGCTGGTCGCGCGCGGCGTCTGCTGCTCGATCGCCACCAACAACGTGCTCAATCCCTTCACGCCGTTCGGCGACTGCTCGCTGCTGCGGATGGCGAACCTCTATGCCAACGTCGCGCATGTCTCGCCGACAGATTTCGATCTCTGCGTCGATCTCGTCACGACGCTGCCGGCGAAGCTGATGAACCTGAAGGACTACGGCGTCAGCGTCGGCAAGCCGGCGACCTTCATCGTCGTCGAGGCGGAAAGCCCGTCGTCGGCGCTGGCCGAGATCGCCGACGTGGCGATGGCATTCCGAAACGGCGAGCAGACGTTTTCGCGATCGCCGGCGGAGTTGCTCGCGCCGTCGAGCAGGCCGCGCCTGCTTGCGGACGCGGGCCAAAGCGGCGCGCCCGTGATGGTTTAGGCGGCCTTAAGAAAGAAAAGCGCTTTGCATCCGATTTGATCGCCGGCTGCCGCAACGGCGAACTAGGCAGCGCGTGCGGCAACCGGTAACGTCTCCGTCGTGGAGCAGCGGTTCACACGACGGAGTTGTCCGATGAAGATCGCCGATGTTCGCGCCAATGCGTTCGCCATGCCGCTGAACGATCCCGCTTACGCAAAACCCCCGTACAAGTTCTACAATCGCGAATTCGTCGTCATCAACTATCGCACCGATGCCGACGTGCTGCGCGCGGTGGTGCCCGAGCCGCTCGAGGTGATCGGCGACACGGTTTCCTACGAGTTCATCCGCATGCCGGATTCGACCGGCTTCGGCGACTACACCGAAACCGGCCAGGTCATTCCGGTTCGTTTCAAGACGCCGTCGGGCGAGGTGCAGGAGGGCGGCTACGTGCACGCCATGTATCTCGACGACAACTCGCCGATCGCCGGCGGCCGCGAGATCTGGGGTTTTCCGAAGAAGCTCGCGAAGCCGAAGATCTCGCACGAGCAGGAGACGCTGGTCGGCACCTTGCACTACGGCTCGGTGCTCTGCGTCACCGCGACGATGGGCTACAAGCATCGCGAGCTCGATCTCGGCGCCGCTGGCGAAGGCGATGGCCAAGCCGGCCTTCATGATCAAGATCATTCCGCACGTGGACTGCACGCCGCGCATCTGCGAGCTGGTGCGCTACTACATGGAGGACGTGAAACTGAAGGGCGCGTGGACCGGTCCGGCGAAGCTGCAGCTGTTCGAGCACGCGATGTGCGACGTGGCGCGGCTGCCGGTTCGCGAAGTGGTTTCGGCCAGCCACTATGTCGCGGACTTGACGCTCGGTCTCGGCGAGGTTGTGTTCGACTATCTCAAGGAAGGTTGAGCAGTTCGAATCGATCTCCGCCGTCATGCCCAGCGCAGGCGGGCATCCAGTACGCCGCATGCATTGAGCGGTAAGCAATTGCCTTTCGACTCGTGGCTACTGGGTCCCCGCCTTCGCAGGGACGACGCGATCTGGCTGTCGCCGTGCTGGCGGCTTCAACCAGCAAGAAACGTCCGCACCGCGTTGACGAACAGCGCCGGCGCCGTGTCCATCGCCTGATGCTTCTGGCCGGCGAGAACTTCGATCCGCGCGTTCGGCAATCCCTTGGCCAGCGCGTCGATGGCCTCGCCGAACCGGGGCGGGCTGTCCGAGCCGAGCATCAGCAGGATGCGCGTCGATATCCTGCCGAGATACTCGGGCGTGAACGACAGGGTTCGCGCGGCACGAACCTCGCGTGAAATCGTCGGAACGATCGTCAGCCGCTCCGTTCCAGTTCGGCAGCTCACGCAGTTTCGCGACGTCTGCATCGCTCACGCCGACATGGCTCAGGAAGGCCCGAAGGCCGCCTTCGAGATCGCCTCTGGCCACATGCGCGTCGATGACATCGGGCAGGTCGGCCTCGGGCGCGAGCGGATTCAGCGGCGGCTCATAGAGAATGATGCTGTCGACGCGCTGCAGGCGCGGTGCGGCGCCGAGCGTCAACAGTGCGCCGTAGGAGTGGGCGAGGATATCGAGCGGCTCGCCGATATGCGCCACCACTGCGACGACGTCGTCGAACTCGCGTTCGATGCTGTAGAGGCCGCCGCCGTCGGTGCTGTCGCCACGTGCGCGGCGATCCATCAGGATCAATTGCCGACCTTCGGCAAGGGCGCTTGCGGTGAGAAACCAGCGCTTGCGGCTCGAGGCCGCGCCATGGATGGCGAGCAGCGGCTTGCCCTGGCCGATCCGCTCGATCGCAATCGATGCGCCGTCGGCGCTCGCGACTTTTTCAAGGCTCATTGATCGGCTCTTTCGTGCTACTGTCATCTTGATACAACCGATACGGCTCGTCCAGATGTAGCCGAAGCACCGGGAGGCAGATCATGAAAGCGAACGCAGAGCTCGACGTGGTCGTCTACGGCGCGACCGGCTACACGGGGCAGCTCGTCGCCGAGCATTTTGCAAAGCACTACGGCGCCGGCAGCGACATCCGCTGGGGACTGGCGGGACGCAGCCTCGACCGGCTTGCCCGGGTGCGAGACGAGATCGGCGCTTCCGACAAAGTGCCGTTGATCGCCGCCGATGCGTGCCGATCGGTCCTCGCTTCGGTCGATGGCGGAGCGCGCGAAGATCATCGTGACCACCGTCGGGCCCTATCAGCTGTATGGCTCGGAGCTGGTGGCCGCCTGCGCCGCAACGGGCACCGACACCCTCAACCTCACCGGCGAACCGCACTGGATGCGCGCGATGATCGACGCGCACGATGCAGGAGGCCAAGCGGACCGGCGCGCGGATCCTCCATTCCTGCGGGTTCGATTCGATTCCGTTCGAGCTCGGCGTCTATTTCACGCAAGGTTTGGCGAAAGCGAAATTCGGCCACCCGGTGAAGCGCGTGAAAGGACGCGTGCGCGCCATCAGCGGCGGACTTTCCGGCGGCACCGCCGCCAGCGGCCGGGCGACGCGCGAAGCGGCGCAGAAGGATCCCGTCGATCATCAAGCTGCTGCTCGATCCGTTTGCGTTGACACCTGGTTTCAGGGGCGCGGATCAACCGCGCAGCGACAAGCCGCAGCAGGACGAGGACGTGGGTGCGCAGGTCGCCCCCTTCATGATGGCGCCGATCAACAGCAAGAACATCCACCGTTCCAACCTGCTTCAGGGCCAGGCCTACGGCACCGACTTCGTCTACGACGAGATGGCGATCGTCGCACCGGGCGGCTCTGCGGCGGATTTTGTTCTGCCGGATGCGGCGAGCGGACCGAAACCCGGCGAGGGACCGACGAAGGACGAGCGCGAGAACGGTTTCTACGATCTTCTTTTCATCGGCATCGACGACAGCGGCGCGCAGGTCCGCGGCGCCGTCTATGGCAAGAAGGATCCCGGCTACGGCTCAACCGCAATGATCCTCGCGGAGACCGCCATCTGCCTGCTGCAGAAGGGCGGCAAGGTTCCGGGCGGCGTGTGGCTGCCGGGCGCAGCGCTCGGACAGGACTTGATCGATCGCCTGCAGGCGCACGCGGCTCTGTCGTTCAAGGAAGAGCAGGTCTAGGGCGCGGATTCATTGGCACGCGGCCAAATGCGGATAGATGCGAGTTTGATGAAGGCCATATAGATTCAACTCTGCTGCTTCATCATCACCGGCTGCCAGAAAAACCTTGCCGCTTCGGCTCGCGCTTCGTACTCGTCGAAACCGACGTCGCGGAGATGGCTGGCCCCGCCTTCGATGAGGTCGCGCAACTGCGCCCTGAAGTGAGCGCGCCGCCACCAGTTTGCAGGCAGGGCGAGGACTGTCAGGGCCCTCGAATGAGCACCCTTCCCAATGGTATCTGCGCGCGGGAAGGGAGCTGGTCCCTTGGGCGCGGCTTGCATGCAGGCCAGCGCGTTGAGGACCCTTCCACCCCGTGTGAGTCCCATCGTGCCGGCGTGGGCCACGAAGCCTACCTCGTGTTTGCGGAGCAGATGGCGCATGTCGCCGTTGTCGACCGAGGTGAAAGCGGGACGCTTCGAACGCCGTACTCAGCCGCGCTGCAAGACGGGACATCATGGGCGTTCCCGGCGAATGGATGCGACGGGGCCGAGATCGAGAATGCTCTGGTAGAGAGCAATCGCCTCGCCGACGCGGCCCTGCGAGCATGCCGATCGCGCATCCAGCATGGTCAGCGTGGCATTGCCCAGCCGTTCCGCGGGCACGTCCCCGGCCTCCCCATGAGCCTCTATTAGGGTGATGACAGCGATGTCTTTCTGGGAACACTCTCCTGCGAACTGCCCTTGCGCCGTTGCACTGATCGTCAGCGCGAGGAAAGCGGTGAGGGCCAGGGCCGGCAGCGGCGATCCGTCCCATTTCAATTGCTTCAGCATGAAAACCTCCTTGAGTTCCGTTGGATTAGCCGGGCGCCTAGTGACTGTCGTATTGCTCGATCGGGAGGTCGCTCGGTGCCTGCGCCATCATGGCAAGCGGACTGAAGAGCGCTTTGCCTGGGAGGAGGCTGGCCCTCGGGGCGGAGACCGACGATGCCATTACGCTGGCGAGGAAAAGCGCACAGGCGGAAAACGCGAGTGTGCCGACGACCACAACCTTCTTCATCGCAACGGCGCGCATGCAGCCCCCTTTCAGTTGGCGAAGTTTTGCGGGCTTGCGTTGCCGCCCGCTCGACCGGCATTGGAGCCCGGGGCCGTAGGTTTCAGCGTCAGTGGCGCGTTACTGCGGCGTTAAAAACTTGCGGCCGCGGGTGAAAAATGCAGTTCTCCGTCCGGCGCCGGTGCGATCAAGCACGCGCAAGGGTGAAGACGTGCCGCTGCCGAAATTCAGGCTTTCGCTACTGGCCCGCTTCGAGTTGTCCGGGCCAGACGGACCGGTTGATCTGCCCAACAAGAAGCTCGCGGGCCTGCTGGCGTACCTGGCCTGCACTGCTCCCGTGCCGCAGTCGCGCGAAAGACTGGCAACTTTGCTCTGGGGCTCGCATTTCGAGACCCAGGCCCAGCAGAACCTGCGCCAGGCGCTGTTCAGGTTGCGCCGGGTGCTGGGTCACGATGCCCTCATTAGTGACGACGAGGAAGTCGGGCTGGCGGCGGGCGTGATCGATTGCGATGCCGTGCGGCTCCAGGCGTTGATCAACGAGGGAAGCGGCGCTTCGCTCGCTGCGGCCGCCGACCTCTACCGTGATCCGCTACTGGCTGACGTGAATATCGCCGAGGAGGCATGGGCGGATTGGCTCGGCGCGGAGCGACCGCGGCTGGAAGGCCTGGCGCTCGGTGCGATGATCGGGCACGCCAGGCAGGCGTTGCAGGCGGGCAACGCAGAGTCCGCGCTCAAGGCCGCCAATCGGGCCATCGCGGTGAATGCCCTGCGCGAGGACGCGCATCGGCTGATCGTGCAGGCGCTGGCTGCCGCAGGACGCAAGCCCGAAGCGCTCAAGCACTACCAGGACCTCATTGCGCTGCTAAAACGTGAGCTGAATACGGAGCCCGATGCCGCCACCAAATCGCTCGTTGCCGATCTTGGCAGGACGCAGCCGATCAGAGCGCCCGCCGTCAGCGAGGGCGTGAAATCCGGGCTTGCGCAACCCGACCGGCTTTCTCATCACGACAAGCCCTCCATCGCTGTGCTGGCGTTCCAGAATATGTCCGGCGATCCGGAGCAGGAGTATTTTTCCGACGGCATCAGCGAAGACCTCATCACCGACCTCTCGAAGATATCCGGTTTGATGGTCATCGCTCGTAACTCGAGCTTCACCTACAAGGGCAGGGCCGTCGATATTCGCGCGGTCGGCCGCGAGCTCGGCGTGCGCTTCGTGCTGGAAGGTTCGGTGCGCCGCGCCGGCAATCGCATCAGGATTACGGCGCAGCTCATCGACGCCAGCAATGGCATCCATCTCTGGGCCGAACGTTTCGACCGCGAACTGTCGGACCTCTTCGCGGTGGACGGATGACGTCACGAGTCAAATCGTCAATGCACTCAGGGTGACCCTCAGCCCGGCTGAAAGGACACGGCTCGCTGCTGGCGGAACCAGCGATATCAAGGCCTACGACTATCTTCTTCGGGGCCGCGAGTTTCTGCTTGGGACATCCAAGACCCGAGAAACGTTCGAACGGGCGACAGAATTCTTCGCCTTGGCGCTCCAACTCGACCCCAACTATTCGCAGGCCTATGCCGGTCTCGGCTGGGCGCACGTGTTCGACTATCAGAACGGGTGGACCGGCGACTCCGGCAACGCGCTGCAGCTCGCAAGGCAGAACGTCGCGCGCGCGCTCGAAGCTGACCCGAACGAGCCGCTTGCGCACGTTACCGCGGCGATCCTCGCTACGTTCGAAGCGGATCTCGACCGGTCGAAGGCAGAGGCGGACATAGCGCTGGTCCTGAACCCGAATTGCACGGAAGCCTACGCTTGTCTCGGCCATATCTGCACGCTTTCGGGGCGTCCGCTGGATGCCCTGCCGATGCTCGAGCATGCCATGGTGCTCGACCCTCTCTATATCCAGCAATATCTGCATCTGCTCGGCGTCGCGAACGTCCTTGCCGGCCGCTACGAAACGGCGGCGGTTGTGCTCCGGCAGCGGATCCTGCTGGTGCCCGGAACGGATTTTTCGCGCGCTGTCCTCGCTTCCGCGCTTGGTCATCTCGGCGAGATCGACGAGGCACGCCGCATCTGGCGCGAGCTCAAGGAGATCAATCCGCGATATGCCTTCAGCGAGCATTTCGGTCGTCAGCCCTACAAGAACAAGGACGACGTCCGGCGCATCGCCGAAGGCCTCGCGAAGGCCGGGCTATCGAGCTAGTGGACTTCGGAGCCGGGGGAAAACATGGACAAGCTAAGTCTGCAAAATCCGTTGTTCGCGACCTATGCGATCGCCGCCTCACTCATGATCCTCAAGGCTGTCGGCATGTCATGGCTGACAGTGGTGCGGATGATGCAGGAAAACGGCGGCTTTCGCTCGCCGGAGGACATCAGGAAAACTCCGCTCAATCCCGAGCCGGATCCGAAGCAGCTTGAACCGAACGAGCGCGTGGAGCGGATCCGAAGGATCCAGTTGAATGATCTGGAGAACCTGCCGTTTTTCCTCGTCGCGGGGTTGCTATTCGTTCTCACCGAGCCGTCTCTGCTGCTCACGCAGTGGCTTCTGTACGGCTACGTCGCGTCGCGGCTGCTGCACTTTGCGGCCTATTTCACGGAGCGCACCCACGATACGCGCGCCGCTTTCTGGACGGTGGGTTCTCTGATCCTGATCTTCATGACGTGCTGGACGCTGGTTGCCGCACTGGGGCGCTGAAGCGGATCGCACGAGCGCGGGCCACTCGGGGCTGAGCGACAAGCCAATTCCGACCAGCCACTCTCGAATTATGGGCGCCCTGGCCGGAACGTTCAGAGTTCCAGTTTCCTGAAAGCAGCGGGCTGCACGGCCTTTGGCAGTCCGCTACCGTCTCATTCAAAGGTTGTTAACTGAGCCGCGTGATTTGCGGACGGACCGGCGAGCGGCGGGCGTGCCGCGACGCTTCGAAGGCCTCCGGATTAACGGCCTTGCACTAATCCAGATCGAACCAGGGCCGGCCGCTGGCCGCCCTGCAAGCGACGATGGTTTGATCGGTGCGGATCGATACGACGGACAAGGAAGCAAGACGGAAGCACCGGCAGAGCGCAGCGTCGTGCCGGGTGCGTGGAACCGTCTGCTGAACAAATCCAGCTTCCAGTTTGCGGCGGTTGACCGCGCAACGCCGCTGTCGATGTTCGCTCACGTGGTCAACGTGACGGTTGCGCTGGTCGCGTTCCATTCATCGGTGCGCGTCGACGCGCTGGCTCTCTGGGGCGCTGCCTCCTACGCCGTTGCGGCATGGCTCGTGGTGCGAGCGATGATCCGCGCGCGCCGCAAGGCTCGCGCCGGCGGCGTGCGATCCGGCAGGACACCTTCGACGCGCAAGGCGGTCATCTTCGGCGCTCTGCTGTCCGCCCCCTGGGGTGTGCTCGGCTTCTGGCTGCTCGGCGATCTGCCGCAACAGCAGGAACTCCTGCTGATCGCGCTATGCGTCGGCATGTCGGCGGGCGGCAGCGTGCTGCTGTCGGCGGTCTATCCCGCCGCCGTCACCTACATGGCCTGCATTCTCGTGCCGGTCGCGCTCAAGTGCTTTCTGCTCGGAGGGCACCGAGTACCTGTTGCTGGGTACGCTTGCGCTCAGCTTTGCGCTCTTCCTGCTCAACCTGATCGACAACTATGCGCGGCTGTTCGCCGAGAAGCAGCGCGCGGTCGAGGAGTTGAGCCGCAGCCTGATTGCCTCCGAGAACGCCCAGCGCGAGATCGAGCACGCTGCGATGCACGATGCCCTGACCGGGCTGCCCAACCGGCGGGCTTTTCTCAGCCGAACGCCGGATCTGACGGGCGCGACGACGCAACGTGCGCGCTGTTCTATTTCGATCTCGATCGTTTCAAGCCGGTCAACGACACGTTCGGCCACGGCGTCGGCGACAAGCTGCTGCAGGCTGTCGGCGTGCGGCTCGGCGCCTTTGCGCGACCTGGCGACTTCGCCGCCCGGCTTGGCGGCGATGAATTCACGCTGCTTGCGGCAAATATCCGCAGCGAAGCCGAGGCCGAAGCGCGTGCTGCAGCGATCCTCGACAGCCTTTGCCATCCCTACAGCATCGACGGTCACCCGATCACCATCGGCGTCAGCATCGGCATCGTGCTCGTCGATCGCGATTCCGGCGACATGACACACATGCTCAGGATGGCTGACCTTGCGCTTTACAAGGCCAAGCGCAACACCGGCCCTCGCTATTGCCTGTACCAGCCGTCGATGCTGGTGGAGCTGGAGGCGCGCCAGAACGCCGAGAAGGCCTTGCACCTCGCCATCGAAGATCGGCAACTGGAACTGCACTACCAGCCGATCGCGAACTTTCTTCGCAGCGCCTGGTCGGTGTCGAAGCGCTGCTCCGCTGGCGTCATCCCGAGCGCGGCCTGATCGCTCCCGGCGAATTCCTGCCGCTGGCCGAAGAAATCCATCTGCTGCACGTGATCGAGACCTGGGTGCTCGAAGAGGCCTGCCGCCAGGCGGCGCTCTGGCCGGACCACATCACCATCGCGGTCAACGTGTCGCCGTCGCTCGTCGTTTACACGGAAATCGCCGCGACCGTGGCCAACATCCTGTCCGCGACGGGACTTCGCGCCGAGCGCCTCGAGCTGGAAGTGACCGAGTTGGCGATCCTCGACAACGACGGCCAGACGCGGCGCAAGCTGGGTGAGCTGAAAGCGCTCGGCCTCAGCCTCGCCATGGACGACTTCGGCACCGGCTATTCGTCGCTGGCCTATCTCAGCCGCTTCCCGTTCGATCGCATCAAGATCGACCGCGCCTTCGTCGAAGGCCTGCTCAAGGATTCCGGCAGCGCGCTGATCGTCAGGGCCACGACCGACATGGCGCGCAGTCTCGGCCTTCGCACCACCGCCGAGGGCGTCGAAACCACAGGTCAGTCGAGCATCTTGCAGGAGCTCGGGATCGAGTACGGCCAGGGTTACCTGTTCAGCAGGCCGGTGCCGGCCGAAGAGCTTCCCGTGCTGTTCCTGCGCGGGCTGGCGCCGGACCGCGCTCGAGGGCTGCTGCGAACACTCTCAGTCGTGATTCCGCGTAGCAACGTGCGCGGCGGCCCGGAACGACGATCTGCTTTTCGACTATGACGTCAAAGCACTTGCAAGCCTTGCCAGTGCTTGCATAGTTCCCTGGATGACCAAAGCCGAAGCCATCGTTGCGGAACTCACGTCGCTTTACGACGCCTCGGTGGAGCGCCTGCGCACCGCTCTGACCGCCTTCATCAGGACCGGCGAGCGCCCGCATCCGGACATGCGCACGCAACGGCGCCTTCGCCTATCCCGAGATCCGGCTGCGCTATCGCGGCATGCGCGAGAACAATGTGCCGCTGCGCTCGTTCGGCCGGCTGAGCACGCCCGGCGAATATGCGATCAGCGTGACCCGGCCCGCGCTCTTTGCCGACTATCTCGTCGAGCAGCTCGAGCTCCTGATCGAGGATTATGACGTCGAGGTGGAGGCGGTTCCGGGCCGCCAGGAGATTCCCTTTCCCTATGTGCTCGACTGCTGCTCGCGCTCGACGACGTCAGCGCGACCGAACTGGCGCGCTGGTTCCCCGCGACCGAGCTCGCCGACATCGGCGACGAGATCGCCGACGGCGTGCTGTCGCGCATGCCCGACGCGGTCCGCCCGCTCGCGCTGTTCGACGCGCTCAGGACCGATTTCTCGCTGGCGCGGCTGCGCCACTACACCGGCACCCCGCCCGAGCACGTCCAGCGCTTCATCCTGTTCACCAACTATCATCGCTATATCGATGAGTTCGTTCGCTGGGCGTGCAGCCAGCTCGGGCCGGGCAGCCCCTATACCGCGCTCTCAGGCGCGGACGGCGTGATGGTGACGCCAGACGACCGCCGATCCCGAGCGGGTCGTCGCCGACAGCGCGTGGCGCCGGCACCAGATGCCCGCCTATCACCTGATGGCCGAGGGGCGGATGGGGATCAGCGTCGTCAACATCGGCGTCGGGCCCTCCAACGCCAAGACGATCACCGACCATCTTGCGGTCCTTCGCCCCGAGGCGTGGCTGATGATCGGCCATTGCGGCGGGCTCAGGCCCAGCCAGCGGATCGGCGACTATGTGCTCGCCCACGCCTATCTGCGCGACGATCATGTGCTCGACGACATGCTGCCGCCCGAAATCCCGATCCCGCCGATCGCCGAGGTGCAGCAGGCGCTGGCGCGCGCCGCGCGAGACCGTGTCGGGCGAGGATCCCGAGACACTGAAGCGCCGCCTGCGCACCGGCACGATCGTCACCACCGACGACCGCAACTGGGAGCTGCGCTACTCGAAATCGGCGCTCCGCTTCTCGCAGTCGCGCGCTGTCGCCATCGACATGGAGTCAGCGACCATCGCCGGCGCAGGGCTATCGCTTCCGCGTCCCCTACGGCACGCTGCTCTGCGTTTCGGACAAGCCGCTGCACGGCGAATTGAAGCTCCCCGGCCAGGCCAACCGCTTCTACGAGCGCGCGATCAGCGAGCATATGCGGATCGGCATCCAGGCGTGCCACGAGTTGCGGCGCGAAGGGCCGAAGCTGCACAGCCGCAAGCTCAGGGCGTTCAACGAGCCGCCCTTCCGCTGAGGACGGCGACCCCACACTGCTCAACCGCGGGCGTAAAAGATAGGTTTGCGAGATCATCTACCCTCTATCTTCCGGATCCGCCCATGCCTGCGCCAAAACCTCCCGGCTTCGAGACCTTGAGCCTGCATGCAGGGCAAGCGCCCGACAAGGTCACCGGCGCGCGGGCGACGCCGATCTACCAGACGACATCGTACGTGTTTCAGGATTCCGATCACGCCGCGGCGCTGTTCAACCTCGAGCGCGCCGGCCACATCTATACCCGCATCTCCAATCCGACGACGGCGGTGCTGGAGGAGCGGCTGGCGGCGCTGGAGAACGGCGTCGGCGCGGTCTGCACCGCGAGCGGCATGGCCGCGCTGCATCTGGCCATCGCCACGCTGCTCAACGCCGGCGACCACATCGTCGCGTCGTCGTCGCTCTATGGCGGCACCATCAACCTTCTGGCGCACACGCTGCCGCGCTTCGGCATCACCACGACCTTCGTCAAGCCGCGCGATCTCGACGCGTTTCGCGCCGCCATCAAGCCCAACACGCGGCTCGTGATCGGCGAGACCATCGGCAATCCCGGCCTCGAGGTGCTGGACATCCCGCAGGTCGCGGCGATCGCGCATGACGCCGAAGATTCCGCTGCTGATCGACAACACGTTTGCGACGCCGTTCCTGTCGAAGCCGATCGAGCAGGGCGCGGACATCGTCATGCACTCGACCACCAAGTGGATCGGCGGCCATGGCATCGCCATCGGCGGCGTGATCGTCGACGGCGGCAAGTTCGACTGGCGCGCATGCGGGAAATTCCCGCAGCTGACCGAGCCTTATGCCGGCTATCACGGCATCGTCTTCGACGAGCAGTTCGGGCCCGCCGCCTTCATCATGCGCGCGCGCACCGAAGGCCTGCGCGATTTCGGCGCGTGCCTGTCGCCGACCAACGCGTTCCAGCTGCTGCAGGGCGTGGAGACGCTCGGCGTGCGGATGGAGCGGCACATCAAGAACACAGCAGGCGTGCTGGCGTTCCTGAAGGGAAACAAGGCGGTGAGCTTCGTGCTGCATCCTTCGCTGGAGGATCATCAGGACTACGAGCTGGCCAAGCGGCTGTTGCCGCAGGGCGCGGGTCGATCGTCTCGTTCGGCATCAAGGGGGGCAGGGCGGCGGGCAAGAAGTTCGTCGAGGCGCTGCGGCTGACCAGCCATCTTGCCAATGTCGGCGACGCGAAGACGCTGGTGATCCATCCGGCGAGCACGACGCATCAGCAGATGGACGCGGCGCAGCTCGAAGCCGCCGGCGTCGGCGAAGATCTGGTGCGGCTGTCGGTCGGCATCGAGTCGTGGCCGACATCATCGACGACCTCGGCCAGGCGCTGCGCGTCTCGCAACGAGATTGAGCATTGGCCGCGATGTCCGGACCATGGACCCGGCTTGACCCGGCCAGCCATCCAAGCGCGATTGCCGGGTCAAGTCCGGCAATGACGGAGAGAGTCAGGAGCCGGAGAACCGTCATGCAACTCAAGGTCAACGGCCTCGACGTGTTTATCGCCACCGGCGGCAAGGCGTTCGATCCCGCGCAGCCCGCCGTCGTGCTGCTGCACGGCGCCGGCATGGATCACACGGCGTGGGCGCTGCACGACCGCTGGTTCGCGCATCACGGATTTTCCGTGCTGGCGCCTGATATGCCGGGGCACGGGCGCTCGGCCGGCAGCCCGCTGAAAACCATCGCCGAGATGGCCGACTGGACCGCGGCGCTGATCGCGGCGGCGGGCGCTGCGAAGGCGAGACTGGTCGGTCACTCCATGGGCTCGCTGGTTGCGCTGGAAACGGCGGCGCGGCATCCCGACAAGGTGACGGCGCTGACGCTGATCGCGACGTCGGCGAAGATGGCGGTCGGGCCCGATCTGCTGAAGGCCGCCGAGAGCAACGATCATGACGCGGTCGACATGGTGTCGATCTGGGGCCTCGGCTTTGCCGCCGAGCTCGGCGGCAGCCTGGCGCCGGGGCTGTGGATGCACGGCGGCGCGCAGCGCATCCTCGAGCAGAGCAAGCCCGGCGTGCTGTTCTCCGATCTGTCGGCCTGCAACGCCTATGAGGGCGCGCTCGAAGCCGCGGCCAAGGTGAAGGTGCCGGCGACGGTCATCGTCGGCGAGCGCGATATGATGACGCCGGCGAAGGCCGGCAAGGCGCTGGCCGCGGCGCTTCCCGGGTCTCGCACGGTGGTGCTCGCCGGCGCCGGCCACATGATGATGGCGGAGCGGCCGGACGAAGTGCTCGCGGCGATGCGGTGAGAGACACGCAAGACGAGAGCATCGATCCGTAACATCCCAAAAAACCAACCGCGGGGAGAACCGCAATGAAACCGCTTGCCGGGCTCAAGGTGCTCGACTTTTCCAAGACGCTTGCCGGCCCGCTCTGCACGCAGTCCCTCGGCGATCAGGGCGCCGATGTCATCAAGGTGGAGTCGGTCGGGCAGGGCGACGAGACGCGCGGCTGGCCGCCGTTTCCGGCGCCGGGCCTCGGGGCGTTCTTCCTCAGCGCCAATCGCAACAAGCGCAGCATTGCGCTCGACCTGAAGACCGAGGAGGGCCAGCGGATCGCCCGTGACCTTGCGCGCAATGCCGACGTCGTCGTCGAGAGCTTCTCGACCGGCGTTGCCGAGCGGCTCGGCATCGACGCGCCGACGCTGCAGGCGCAGAACGACAGGCTGATCTATTGCAGCATCTCCGGCTTCGGCCGATCGGGACCGCTGAAGAATTCGCCGGGCTATGACGTGATCCTGCAGGCCTTCAGCGGGGTCATGGCGCTGACCGGCGACGAAGGCGGCGGCTTCATCCGCAGCCCGATCTCGCCGATCGACCAGACCACGGCCGTGCATGCGTTCAGCGGCATCCTGACGGCGCTGATCCAGCGTCAGCAAACGGGCAAGGGCTCGACCATCAAGGTGTCGCTGCTCGAAACGGCGATCGGCCTGCTCGGCTACAATCTGCAGTCCTACTGGCAAACCGGCGCGCAGCCGCCGAAATGCGGCTCGGGCCACGAGTCGCTCTGTCCCTACCAGGCGTTCGAGGCGTCGGACGGGCCGCTGATGATCGGCGTCGCCAACGACAATCTCTGGCGGAAATTCTGCAAGGTCGCGGGGCTGGAAGACATCGTCGACGATCCGAAGATTCCGCACCAATGCCGATCGCGCGCGCAACCGCGCCGAGACCTTGGGTTACGTCGAAGGCAGCGGTCGCCAAACAGACCGTCGCCTGGTGGGACCAGTCGCTGGCGGCGGTCGGCGTCCCGTGCTCGCCGATCAATTCGCTGTCGGACCTGCTCACGCATCCGCATACGCAATCGACGGGGATGATCACCGAATACGAGCATCCGGTCGCCGGGCGGCTGCGCAGCATCGCCCAGCCGGTGCTGATGAACGACGCCCCGCGCGATGCCGGCCGTCCGCCGCCGACGCTCGGCCAGCACACGGACGAGG
Source organism: uncultured Alphaproteobacteria bacterium (assembly GCA_963843435.1). Classification (GTDB taxonomy): domain Bacteria; phylum Pseudomonadota; class Alphaproteobacteria; order Rhizobiales; family Xanthobacteraceae; genus P52-10. The sequence continues at coordinate 37,915 of CAWJKJ010000016.1, read as the reverse complement.
TGTTGCGCGAGATGGGCCTCCCGGCCGAGGAGCTGGAGAGGCTGCGGCGTTCGAAGATCGTCGGTTGATCCATCCCGAACGGCCGCGCGATCTGCTATCATCCGCGTCAGCCCGAGGTTGGGCCGACAAGGGAGGACGCGATGGCAAAAGGTCAGATGCGGAAGAGCAAGGAAGCCAAGAAGCCCAAGGCGGACAAGCCGAAGGGATCCGGCTCGGCCTACAAGCAGGCCCAGAACCAGGGCGGATCGACGCCGGGCCCGTACGTGAAGAAGCCCTGACGCAGACGCTGCGGCGCAGGGGCGTCGACGTCAGGCCGCCCAAGCATCGGCAGGCCGAACGATTGTCTTGCCAGATTGCATTCGGGATCGCCCGGCTTGCAGGCGCGGCAGACATCGGGCCTGACCGCGTAGGCCAGGCAGGTCGTCTCGGCTCCGACCTTGCCCGCCAACGCCGAGCATCGGTTGCCATTGCAATGCATGCCGGTGTTCTCGGCATTCACATAGGCGAGCGGAATGGCTGCGATATCGGCATCGCTGTCGGTCGTGAACGCCGGCCAGTGGGACGAGAACGAACAGCACGCCCCGCACGCGCGGCATGGATCGGCCTCATCGTCGGGCATTGCGGCCGTCTAGGGCATTGCGCCCCCGGACGCAATGCCGTTGGTCACTGCCTTGCCACCTCGATCTCGACGTCTGCCTTTGCTGTCTGCTTCGCATCACGCGATTTCTGCGCCGGCAGCTCGATCACGAGCTCTTCGATACGCCCCTGGAACGGAAATCGCCCCGAATAGTCGTCGCTGACGCCGAGGCCGTCGTCGCAGCCGATGTTGAGGTTGCCGCCCGAGTGGCGGCGGACCAGGAAGGGGATGTCGACGCTGCCGCAGGCGTTATCGCCGATCACCACGCTGGCGCGACCGACGCGGCCAAGCCGTTCCATCGCGACGCCGACGCTGACCTTGCCGACCGGCAAAGCCCGGTCTGACGTTGCCTTCAGATGCTCGCCGAAGAGGTTGTAGTCGAAGATCAATTTGCCGCGCTGGATATAGAGCGTGAAGCCGCTGCGGTGGTCGCCGAACGCGAAGATGCAGCCTTCATCCTCGGCGCGGTCGCGGACGATCTCGGCGGTGGCCAGGAACGTCCGGTTGCCGAGCGACGGCGCCGTCGACATGCGGATTTCCTCGAACGGCGGCCGGAAGACATAACGCGTCCGGTTGCGCGGATCGCTCCAGCCGGTGGTCGGCCGCCACAGCTCGGCGCGGCGGTCGTCGAGCGGCAGCACGCCGTTGCGTCCGGCCTCAGCCCACCAGCGCTCGATCAGCTCGCGCAGCTTCTCCGGGTTTTTCTCAGCAAGATTGCGGCACTCGGAGAAATCGCTGTCGAGATGGTAGAGCTCCCACTCGTCCGCGTCCCACGACGTGTTCGGCTCGTGATAGGTGACGGCCTTCCAGCCGTCGGCCCAGATGCCGCGATGGCCGAACATCTCGAAATACTGCACCTGCTTGCGTGTCGGCGCTGACGCAGCTTCAGGTGCGAACGCGTAGAACAGGCTGGTGCCGTGCACCGGCATCTGCGCATGGCCGTTGACGCTGTCGGGCCGTGCGGCGCCGACGGCCTCGAAGATGGTCGGCGCGATGTCGGTGACGTGGTGGAACTGGTGGCGGACGCCGCCCTTGTCGGTGATGCCTGCCGGCCAGTGCGCGATCAGCGGATCGCGGATGCCGCCGCCGTGGGTGTTCTGCTTGTAGCGCTTGCCCGGCGTGTTGCCGACCTGCGCCCAGCCCCAGGGATAGTTGTTGAAGCCTTCCGGCGTGCCGATCTCGCCGATGCGGGCGAGGCTTTCGTCGAGGGTCTCGGGCCGGCCGTTGAAGTAGCGGGAATAGTCCACCATGCCGAGCGGCCCGCCTTCCTGGCTGGCGCCGTTGTCCGACATCAAGAGGAACAGCGTGTTGTCGAGTTCGCCGCTCTGCGAAAGATAGTCGATCAGCCGGCCGATCTGCGCGTCGGTGTGATCGAGGAAGCCGGCGAAAGCTTCCTGCAGCCGCAGCGCCAATGTCTTTTCGTCGGAGGTGAGCTCGACCCACGCCTTCACGCCGGGATTGCGCGGCGCAAGCTCGGTGTCCGGCGGAATGATGCCGAGCTGCTTCTGCCGCTCGTACCACTCCTTGCGCACGACATCCCAGCCGGCGTCGAACTTGCCGCGATACTTGTCGAGATATTCCTTCGGCGCCTGATGCGGCGCGTGGCGTCGCGCCGAAGGCGAGATAGAGGAAGAACGGCTTTTCCGGCACCGACGCCTTCTGGCTGTGCACCATGCCGATCGCCTGATCGACCAGGTCCTCGCTCAGGTGGTAGCCCTCCTCGGGCGTCTTCGGCGGCTTGATCGAATGGTTGTCGGTGGTGAGGTCCGGGCGCCACTGGTCGGTCTCGCCCTCGAGGAAGCCGTAGTAGCGATCGAAGCCGCGGGCCAGCGGCCACTGGTCGAACGGGCCGGCGGGCGAGGTCTGCTCGATCGGGGTGAGGTGCCACTTGCCGACGGCGAAGGTGGAGTAGCCGCCCGGGCGCAGGACTTCGGCGATGGTCGCGGCGCTCTTCGTCACCGTGCCGGTGCAGTTCGGAAAGCCGGTGTTCCAGTTCGCCAGCCCGCGCATGCCGACCGAATGATGGTTGCAGCCGGTGAGCAGTGCGGCGCGCGTCGGCGAGCACAGCGCGGTGGTGTGGAAGTTGGTGAAGCGCAGCCCGCCCGCCGCGAGCTTGTCGATGTTCGGCGTCGAGATCGACGAGCCGTAGCAGCCGAGATGGGCGAAGCCGAGGTCGTCGAACAGCACGACCACCACGTTCGGCGCGCCCTTGCGCGGACGCGGCAGTTCCGGCCAGTGCGGTGTGCTTTCATAGACGGTGCGGCCGACGCGGCCTTTGAATGCGGTCATGTGCGTGGCTCCTCAATCCGCCTTGATGTTTCCGTCGGTCACGACCTTCTTCCAAAGCTCGTATTCGAACTTCAGCCTGGCCGTGTACTCCGCCGGCGTGCCGAACGTGATCTCGGTGCCGAGCCGCTTCAACCGCTCGACCGTCGCCGGCATCTTCAGCACGGCTTCGACGTTCTGCGTCAGCTTGGCGACGATCGCGTCCGGCGTGCCCTTCGGCACCATGATGCCCGCCCACACGCCGGTGTCGAAGCCGGACCCGAGACCTGCTTCCGCAAACGTCGGAATGTCGGGCGTGAACGACGACCGCTTCTTGCCGGTGGTCGCAAGGATCCGGAGCTTGCCGCCTTCCATGAAGGGAAGTGTGCCGGCGAGGTTGCCGAACATCAGCGGGACGTGGCCGCCGAGCAGGTCGGTCGCCGCCGGCTGGTTGCCGCGATAGGGCACGGCGACGATGTCGATCTTCGCCTCTTGTCCGAGCAGCGCGATCAACAGATGCGCCGGCGTTCCGTTGCCGGGATGGGCGAAGTTGAGCGTGCCAGGTGCTGCCTTCGCCTGCGCGATCACCTCGGCGAGCGAGTTCATCTTGGCCGACGGACCGGCAGTCAGCACGTTCGGCACTTCGCCGATGATGGCGACCGGCTTCAGGTCGTTGATCGTGTCGACGTTCTTGCTGGTGCCCAGCGCTGCGATCGTCACGTTGTGGGTGCCGCCCAGCACGATCGTATAGCCGTCCGGTTGCGCGCGGGCGACCGCCTCCAGCCCGACCACGCCACCGCCGCCGACGCGATTTTCGACGATCACCGGCTGGCCGAGGCGCTCGCGCAACGGCTCGGCGACTGCGCGCGCGATCAGGTCGGTGCTGCCGCCCGGCGGGTAGGGCACGACGAACTGGATCGGTCGGGTGGGGTAGTCCTGCGCCAATGCCGCAGTCGTCGCGAACGCGAGCGCAGCGGCCGTCGTCAGAATGCGACTTACAGAACCTCATTGCATCCTCCCTGTGTCTTCTCTTTTATTTATTAAAGCGTCTAACCGTCGCGCGTCACGCCAGCGCGTGATCCAGCGGCTCCTGTTCGGCGTAGCGTTTCAGCGCCGACGATCGCATCGAACCGTTCAGCGCATGCGGGCCTCGCATGAGGCCGACATATCCCTCGATCATCAGCTCCAGCTCAAAATCCAGTTCGTCCTTGCGCGTGCTCCAGGGACGGCCTTCCGAATGCGCCTCGAAGTGGGCCGACATGTAGCCCGAGGTGCGGACCATCATGGCGATGCGCTGGTTGGCGATCGCGCGCGGCAGGTGCGGGACCTCGTCGCGGATCAGCGGCACCAGCTGGCGTATGCCGGTATCGAACCGGTCGCGCACGATCGCGTAGAAGTTCGAGGACGGGCTGTTGATGGCCTGGGCGAGAAATCGCCGGAAGAAGCTCTTTCCCTTCGCCTCGATGATCGGCGCGAGGCCAGGTTCGCACAGGATCGCGATCAGCGCGGGCAGGCGATCGGCGGGCGCCGGCTTGTCGGACAGGTACTGCGCGACGCGCGCGACGCGGTCGCGATTGATCGGCTCCATCCGCAATTCGCAGATCGCCTCGACCAGTTTGTCGCGGGTCGGGAAGTAGTAGTTGATCGCCGACGCATTCTTCTGGCCGGCCTCGGCCATGATCGCGCGCGACGAGGTGCCCGCCGGCCCGTGCAAGGCGAACAGGCGCTCGGCCGCGAGCAGCAGCTTCATGCGGGTGTCCATGGGCGCAATGTGGCACAACTAATTGCACTGCTTCAATGAAATTAATGAGAATGCATTAAGCGATTGGAGCGACAGCAGTATTGGCGGGGTGAGGGCGGTTGGCAGCCGCGTAAATAGCGGTCAGTATTCGCCCGTCATGCCCTTCAGAATCCTTCTCACTCACACACCGCAGTCGCGCCGTCAGTATTATGGCGAGAGGGCGCTGCATGGCCTGCAGCAAGCTCGCCGAGGTGCTGTTGCATGAAGGCAGCGACGCGCTCGACGCGGCCGGGCTGGTCAATGCGGCGCGCGATGCCGACCTGATCGTCGCCGATCGCCTGACGGCGGGGCCGGCCGAGATCTTCGCGAAGCTGCCGAAACTGCGCGCGTTCGTCCGCTGCGCGGTCGACATCCGCAATGTCGATGTGGAGGCGGCGTCCGCGGCCGGCGTGCTGGTGACGCGCGCAGGTCCCGGCTTCGTGCAATCCGTCAGCGAGCTCGCGCTCGGCTTCATGGTCGACCTGTCGCGCGGCGTCTCGCGTGCCACGGCGGATTATCATGCCGGGCGGGCGCCTCAGATCGTCATGGGCCGGCAGCTTTCAGGCTCGCAGCATCGGCATCATCGGCTACGGCAGCATTGGCCGCTATCTGGCGCACCTGGCGCAGGCGCTCGGCATGACGGTGCTACGTCGCCGACCCGTTCGCCACCGTCGAGGATCCGAACATTCGCCACGTGCCGCTCGACGAATTGCTGCGCAATTCCGACTACGTCGTCTGTCTCGTCGTCGCCAACAAGGACACCGAGAACCTGATCGGCGCAGCGCAGCTGGCGCTGATGCAGCCGCACGCCTGCTTCATCAATCTTTCACGCGGTGAACTGGTCGACGAGGCGGCGCTCGCCGCGGCGTTGCGCGACAACCGCATCGCAGGCGCCGCGATGGATGTCGGCCGCGCCCGCGACCAGATGCCGAGCGCGGAGCTGGCGAAGCTGCCGAACGTGATCGCGACGCCGCACATCGGCGGCCTGACGCCGCCGGCGATCGAGGCTCAGGCGCTCGAAACCGTGGGGCAGGTCGCGGCCATCCTCAAGGGCGAGGCGCCGGTCGGCGCGGTGAACGCCGACCGCTGGACGCAGGCGGCCGTAGTTTCACCGCAGCGTCTGGTACAGCCGGTGCAGCAGGCGGACGCGCGGGACGATCGACGAGACGTACATCTGCTCGTAGTGCGTATGCGCGCCCTGGCCGTCGACGCCGAGGCCATCGAGTGTTGCCGTATGCGGCGCCGTGAAATTGCCGTCGGAGCCGCCGCCCGTAAACGTGTCGACGAGGTCGAAGCCGATCTCCGAGGCGAGCGTCTTCGCATGCTCGTAGAGCGCGGCGCCGGCATTGCCCTTCTCATAGGGCGGGCGGTTGAGCTCGCCGGTGATCGTGACGGTGACGCCCTCGGTCTTCGGCTTGATGCCGACGATTTTCGCAACCATCTCCTCGGCATCGGCGGCAGTCTTCACACGCAGGTCGACCTCGGCGTAGGCATCTTCGGCGACCACATTCGGCTTGGTGCCGCCGCGGATCACGCCGACGTTGACGCTGATGCCGCGCGCCGGATCGTTCATGGCGTCGAGCGCCAGAATGATGTGGCCGAGCTCGCGCACGGCGCTGCGTCCGTCTTCGGGCCGCGAGCCGGAATGTGCCGGCACGCCCTTCACGAACACCTCGAAGCGGGCGACGCCCTTGCGGCCGGTGACGATCTTGCCGCCGTCGCGCGCGGGCTCGGTCACCAGCACATACTTCGCCTTCATGCCTTCGGCTTCGATCAGCGCGCGCGAGGTCGGGCTGCCGATCTCCTCGTCGGAGACATACATCTGCGTGATGCCGAGCGGCGTTTGCTGCTTGTCGAGGCAGATCTGCTGAAACGCGCGATAGGCGAGGTAGGCGCCGCCCTTCATGTCGTAGATGCCGGGCCCGAACGCCGCATCGCCATCCACACGGAACGGCAGCCGCTTGATGAAACCCATCGGGTGCACGGTATCGAGATGGCTGAGCACCAGGATGCCGGGCTTGTCCTGGCCCCAGGCGGAGCGGGCGATCAGGTGATCGCCGCGTCCGTCCTTGCCGGGAATGCGCTCGACCGTTGCCGGCAGTCCGCCGTAGCCATCCGCAACCATCGTGACGAGGGAATTGACCTGCTCAGGTGCCTCAGTCGGCGTCTCGATTTCGACCCAGCTTCGGATGCCTTTCAAAATGGCATCGGCGTCGAAAGGATGTGTCCGGTCGGTCAAGGTAACTCCTGTTTCTTGCTGTTGTCGCGCCGCAGCTTAGGGAAATGCGCGACAGCCAGCAAGTTCAGGCTGCGCGGCAAGGATCAGCCGGACGTCATCCGCTAGTACGAATAATCCAGCCCCTTGTAGAAGACGTTCTGGTGGATCATGTGCGGCCGTCCGCCTTTCAGCCGCTTGTTGGTCACCATGTGCAGCCCGACATTCATCACCGGAATCCAGAGATGGTTGTCGGTGACGCGCCGCTGCGCCAGGCCATAGTACTTCGCGCGGTCGGCCTCGGTCAGGGCCGAACGGCCGAGCTTCAGCCATTCGTCGGTCTGCGGGTCGTTCCAGAACATCCGGTTCGGCACCGGGATGTTCGATGAATCGAAGTAGTAGTTCATCATGTCGCCGGCCGAGAGGTAGGAATACGTCACGGTCCAGAGCTCGTAGTCGAGCTCCGCCATCTTGGCCGGCGCGATGGTCGAATCGAAGCCGATGATGTTCCAGTCGACGCCGATCTGGCGCATGTAGCCCTGGATCGCTTCCGACACCCGCGGCCCGTACGAGACCGCCGTGAAGTAGACCTTCGGCTGGAGCTTGACGCCGTCCTTGTAGCGGAAGCCGTCGGGGCCCATCTTCCAGCCGGCCTCGTCGAGCAGCTTCTTCGCCCGCTGCGACGTCCTCCTTGATCGGCGTGACGCCCTTGTCGAAGTCCAGCGCTTCCGGATCGACGAAGGTGTAGGCGGGCTCCGCATTGCCCTGCATGATGCTCTTGACGATGTCGCCGCGGTTGATGGCGATGCTCATCGCCTCGCGCACGCGCGGATCGGCGACCAGCGGCCGGTTGGTCTTGAAGCCGAAGTAGTTGAGCAGGTGCATCGGCTTTGCCTCCTGCACCAGCAGCATCGGCGCGCGCCGGATCTGGTCGAGGAACTGCAGCGGCATGTTGTGGGTGATGTCGAAATTGCCGCTCAGCATCGCCGCGACCCGCGAGGAGTTCCTCCGGCACGATGGTGATGACCATCTTCTCGAACTTCACCGGACCCTTGTTCTTGTACATCGACGGGCCCCACTTGTAGGCGTCGTGCCGCTTCAGCACCGTCTCGGTGCGCGGCTTCCAGGATTCGAAGCACCAGGGGCCGGTGCCGTCGATCGCCTGTGTGCCGTAGTCCTTGCCGTGCTTCTCGACGCTGTCCTTGTTGTGGATCGCCATGCTGAAGCTCGCGAAGTTGAGCATCAGGTCGGAGTAGGGCTCGTTCAGCTCGTATTCCACGGTGAAGGGATCCGGCGCGCGCAGGTCCTTGACGTTGCCGGCGCGCCACTTCAGCGGCGCCTTGGTTGCCGGGTCGAGCAACCGCTTGAAGCTGTAGACCACGTCGGCGGAGGTGAACTTCTTGCCGCTGCAGAATTGCACGTCGTCGCGCAGCTTGAACGTGTAGGTCTTGCCGTCCTCGCTGATGGTCCAGGATGTCGCGAGGTAGGGGATGACGGTCCGGCCGTCCCAGTCCAGCGCCACCAGCGTGTCCAGGATCATGTTGGTGACGTCGGCGGTCGGCGCCCAGGTGGTGCGGTGGGCGTCGAAGTGCGGCGCATCGAGCGACTTCATCATCTTCAGCGTCTGTGAGTGTGCCGCCGAAGCGGCGCAAGCCAGGAACGCCGCCAAAGCCAACCGCTTCGCGATCGCGCGCATCGTCGCCTCCCTACTGCGTTATGTGTATTCTCCGTAGGTGCAATTTCGAACGTCGATGATCTGGCGCGGTCGCCGCCGGACCAGCGATCCGGCGGTCGAGCGCGGCGAGCTATTCCGCCGGAACCTTCCGATAGCCTTCGGTGATCTTCGCGAACTGCTCGTCGTTGTATTCGGTCTGGCCGATCAGCACGCTGCAGCCGATGTGCTTGATCACGTAGACGCCGACCGAATCGGACCACCACTGGGCGAACTTGCCCTTGCGCCGATGACCGGCCACGACGAGATCGGCGCCGATCTCCTGCGCGACCGTGACGATCACGTCGCCGGGCCGGCCCCAACCCAGCCGGGATTCCGGTTCGAAGCCGAGTGCGCGCAGCCGTTGCACGCCTTCGTCCAGCACGGCCTGGTAGGCCGACTGCTCTTCGTCGATCGCGAGCGCGTAGGCGCCGTCGACCGTGGCAAGGCTGATCGAATTGTCGATGACGGCCAGCAGGAAGACCTCGGCGTCGCACCGCAAGGCGAGAGCCGCGCCTTCGCGCAGCGCGCGCCGGCCTTCGACCGAGCCGTCGTAAGCAAGAAGAACCTTCCGATACATTTTTCCTCCTCCTCGTGTCCCTCAAGGAGCAGCAATGTTTTCGGGTTCTTGGATGCGTCCGATTCCGGACGCCCGCCCTTGTCTGCATGGATGACTTTAGGCCAAGCGCTGGCGTTCGCAAGACGGATCGGTGCGCGGAGGGCGAGCCGGGCAGGATGACGCACCGTTTTTCGCGACGCGCCGCCCCAGCCAGGGCGACTTTCCCGCGTTGCGTTATCCTCGCGCTTGGCCGATCATTGCGGCGGTACTGACCTTGCATGGAAGCGGACCGGATGAGCGACGACGAGAACTTGCGTGTTGAGCGGCCGACATTCGTCACCCACCTGGAATGCGCCTACACCGGCGAGAAGTTCGAGGCCGATCGCATCCACAACCTGTCGTCGGCCGGCAAGCCGCTGCTGGTCCATTACGATCTTGCCGGCGTCGCAAAGGCGCTCAGCAAAGAGGCACTGGCCCGCAGGCCGCCCGACCTGTGGCGCTATCGCGAGCTGCTTCCCGTCCGCCGCGTCGACGACATCGTCAGTCTCGGCGAAGCGCTCACGCCGCTGATCCGGCTTCCCAATCTCGCGCGAAAGCTCTCGGGCGGCGAGATCATCGTCAAGGACGAGGGGCGGCTGCCGACCGGCTCGTTCAAGGCGCGCGGGCTGGTGATGGCGGTGTCGATGGCGAAGGCGCTCGGCATCAAGCACATGGCGATGCCGACCAACGGCAATGCGGGAGCGGCACTCGCCGCCTACGCCAGCCGCGCCGGCATCAAGACGACCGTGTTCTGTCCGGAGGATACGCCGGAAGTGAACGTCAGCGAGATCGAGCTGCAGGGCGCAACCGTCTACCGCGTCAACGGCCTGATCGACGACTGCGGCAAGATCGTCGGCGAGGGCAAGACCAAGGTCGGCTGGTTCGATACCTCGACGCTCAAGGAGCCGTACCGGATCGAGGGCAAGAAGACCATGGGCCTGGAACTCGCCGAGCAGCTCGGCTGGGACGTGCCCGACGCGATCTTCTATCCGACCGGCGGCGGCACCGGGCTGATCGGCATGTGGAAGGCCTTTGCGGAACTCGAGGCGATCGGCTTCATCGGCAAGAAGCGTCCGCGCATGATCGCGGTGCAGGCGGAGGGCTGCGCGCCGATCGTCAACGCGTATGAGGCGGGCGAAGAGCACGCCAAGCGCGTCGACAATGCGCACACGATCGCGTCCGGCATCCGCGTGCCGCAGGCGTTCGGCGATTTCCTGATCCTGCGCGCGGTCCGCGACAGCGGCGGCTTCGCGATCGCGGTGAGCGACGAGGCGATCACCGCGGCCGTCGACGAGGTCGCGCGCGGAGAGGGGCTGTTGCTGTGTCCCGAAGGCGGCGCGACCTACGCCGCCTACAAGCAGTGCCTGAAGGACGGGCGCGTGACGAAGGCCGATCGCGTCATGCTGTTCAACTGCGCGACCGGCCTGAAGTATCCGCTGCCGCCGGTGACGCGCACGATCGACCGAAACAAGCCGATCGATTTCGGCATGTTCACTTAGCTGATGCGAGCTACGCTGCCCACAGCGGCCGCGGCTCCATGCGCTCCTTGATCCAGCGCAACAGGCTTTGCACGGCGACGCGCTTGATCTTGTGGGTCGGGACCAGCGCCTTGAGCCACAGCTCCGGCACCGGATAATCCGACAGCAAGGTCTTCAGGTGACCGGCCTCGATCGCCGGCCGCGCGATATAGCGTGCGATCATCGTGATGCCGAGGCCGCGGCAGGCTGCACTTTGCAGAATCTGGCTGTCGTTGGCGGAAAAGCGCGAGCGAACGTCGACGTTGATCAAGCCGCGCGGGCTCTCGAACGACCAGGTCGAGCCGGTGGTCTGAAAGGTCAGGCAATCGTGGCCGGTCAGGTCGATCGGATGTTTCGGCTCACCGCGCGCCTCGAGATACGACGGTGCCGCGCACAGCACGCGCGGATAGGGCGTCAGCGGCTCATCGATCACGTTGGCGTAGGACGCGGGCATCGCGCCGATGGCGATGTCGAAGTCTTCTTCCACCGGATTGACGGAGCGGTCGATCAGCACGAGGTCCAGGGCGATGGCGGGATGGGCGACCTGAAAGTCGTTCAGGATCTCGCCGAAGTTGAGGACGGCCAGTGTCGTCGGGCATTTGATCCGCAACTGGCCTTCGATCGTGTTCGACGCCGCAACTGCGCCGTTCAGCGCATCCTCGACGTCGCCGACGATGGTCTGGTAGCGGGGGAAATAGCGCTCGCCGGTTTCGGTCAGCGACAGCTTGCGCGTCGATCGCACGAACAACTGCGCACGCATCTGGTCCTCGAGGCGGTTGATCCGCTTGACGATCACCGATGGCGCGACGCCAAGCTCGCGCGCTGCCGCCGAGAAGCTTCCGGCCCGCGCGGTGGCGAGAAAAGCCTTTATATTCAGAAGCGTATCCATGCCTTTCTCCTTTTGAGAAAGCTGTCCGTCGCCGGTTCCTGCCCTTGTCCGGCTCTCTGCCATGCGGCGACAGAAAATGATTGCCGCCAGCAGCTTACCCAGCTTTCTCGTTTCGAGAAAGCTGTTGGTTGATCATCCTGCTTTTTCGGCAAATTGGGCGGGACTAGCATCGCCAGCAACAAGAATGCGTTCGCAAGGGCGGGCTAACGGATCAAGGGAGAGGGCGCATGGCAGAACCTTCGGACGCGTCGGTCGGAACGCGCATCGTTCGCAAGGCCGGAAACGGCGCGATGCGCAAAGTGGAAGCCGACATCTGCGTGGTCGGCGCCGGCGCGGCCGGCGCATCAGCGGCAATCGAAGCTGCCCGGCTTGGTCGCAAGGTGGTCCTGATCGATGGGATGCCCGCGCTGGGTGGGCAGGCGGTGAACTCGATCATCGGCACGTTCTGCGGCCTGTTCTCGAACGGCACGCACGGCTACCAGTTCACCCACGGTATCGCCGACGACATCCTTGAAGCGCTCGGCAAGAACAGCGAGCAGCTCTATTACCGCAACGGCCCGCTGACGACAGTCGTCTATTACGACGAGGTCGCGCTCGGCCGCTGGATCGAACGCACGGTCCGCGACCTCGGCATCACCGTGATCGTTGGCGCCGTCATGCGCGAGGTGGATGTCGAGGGCCGCCGTATCAAGAAACTGCATCTGGCGACGCGCTATGGTGATGTCGAGGTGGAAGCGACCGGCTTTATCGACGCGAGCGGCGATGCAGCGCTGGTTTATCAGGCAGGTTTTGCCTGCCGCGAGCCGACAAGCCCGATCTACGGCACGCAAATGGTGATCCTCGAGCAAATCGACGAGGCGAAGCAGCCGACGCGCGAGGAGATCCCTGCGCGGATGAAGGAGAAGGGCGACAAGTATGGCCTCGTCCGCCGCGAGGGACTTGGCTTCGTCATTCCCGGACGCGGCGTTGCCGCGATGAACATGACGCACGTGGAAACGCCGCTCGATCCGATCGAGGCCTCCGATCAAGGGCATCGACGGCAAGGATCAGGCCGATCGCGCGGTGGACTTCCTGCGCAACGAATTCCCCGAATGCTTCGGCAATGCGCGGATTCGCGCCTATGGGTTTCCCGGGCATTCGCCAGACGCGCTGGATCGTCGGCCGCCAGCAGCTCACCGTCGATGACGTGCGGGCGGGCACGAAATTCCCCGATGCGGTCGCGCGCACGGCCTGGCCGATCGAGCTGCACGACCACAGCAGCGGCCATCACTGGCATACCTTCGATACCGATCATGTCCATTACGTGCCGCTGTCCAGCATGATCCCGTCGGAGGGCGACAACGTCGTCGCCGCCGGACGCTGCATCGATGCGGACCTTCCGGCGCTGTCGAGCGTGCGGGTGATGGGACCATGCATGGCGATGGGCGCTGCTGCGGCCAAGGCGCTCGATCTTGCCGGAACCGGCAGCGTGCATCAGATCGACATCGCGGCGCTCGCCAAACGCGTGCATGATAACGTCGAGACCAAGCATATGCGATGGCCGAGCAAGGCCGCCTGACGAGCGAACGCGCCATGAAGCTGACCGACTACGAGAAGGAAATGTTCGACGGCGTCCACGGCCGCGCCAAGGCGCGGGCGATGGACCTGCTCGTGCGCTACGGCGAGGCGCTGGGCGCCGAGCGGCTGATCGAGACCAACAACGTCGCGGGCGCCTTCAACGCCTCGACGCCGTCGGTGCGCGAGCTCGTCAAGAAGGGCTTTGACGCGGTCTATTCGGAATTCAACCTCGACAGCGCCGAAGTGGTCGAGGTGCCGAAGATGGTCGCCCACACCTGCCAGCTCATCACCGGCATCGACAACGCCAACTGGCGCGTGCAGGGCATTCCGGACGATCTCGCCGAGCAGCAGAAGCGCGGCGAGGAGTTCTTCGGCAGCCGCGGCATCAACATGTTCGCGACCTGCACGCCCTATCAGGTCGGCAACGTGCCGGTGAAGGGCGAGCACTGCGCCTGGATGGAATCCTCGGCCGTCGTCTACTGCAACTCGGTGCTCGGCGCGCGCACCAACACCGAGGGCAAGGAAAGCACCGGCGCCGCGGCCCTGACCGGACGCATCCCGTACTGGGGCTATCACATCAAGGAGAACCGGCGCGGCAGCCACCTCGTCGAGGTCGACATCGATGTCGACGACATCATGGACTGGGGCCTGCTCGGCTACTATCTCGGCGAGATCGTCGACGACGAGATCCCGGTGCTGACCGGGCGCTACCAAGCAGCCGAGCCTGATCAAGCTCAAGCATTTTGGCGCGGCGGCTGCCTCCTCGGGCGGCGTCGAGATGTACCACATCCCGGACATCACGCCGGAGGCCCGCTCGGTCGAGGAGGCGTTCGCCGGCAATCCTGTTCGCGGCACCGTGCGCTACGGCGAGAAGGAGCGGCGGATCGCCTACGAGAACCTCAACTGCGCGACCGAGCGCAACATCGATTTCGTCATGCTCGGCTGCCCGCACAACTCGATCGATCAGGTCTGGCTGATCGCCTCGCTGCTCGACGGCCGCAAGATCAGCGCCAACACGGAGCTCTGGGTGCACACGCCGCGCGCGCTGCGCGAGGTCGCCGACCGCAACGGCTACACGAAGATGATCATGGACGCCGGCGGCCACGTCATGAGCGACACGTGCCCGGCGATCTCGCGCCACATGCCGAAGGGGACCAAGGTGGTGGCGACGGATTCGGCCAAGCAGGCGCACTATCTGCCGGCGATCACCGGCGTGTCGGCCTGGTTCGGCTCGGTGAAGGATTGCGTCGACGCCGCCGTCACCGGCCGCTGGGACGGAGGCCTGCAATGAGCGACGTGGCCGCGCCCGAAAAAGGCGAGACGAAGATCGTGCTGCGCGGCCGCAAGGTCGTCGGCGGCTGCGCCGAAGGCGAGGCGATCGTCACCCGCGACACCATTTCCGGCTGGGGCGGCATCAACGAGCGCGACGGCACGGTGATCGAGCGCCGGCACGAGCTGCGCGGCCAGAGCTTCAAGGACAAGGTGCTGGTGTTTCCCGGCGCCAAGGGATCGTCCGGCTGGTCGGCCTATTTCCACATGGCGCGGCTGAACGGCGCATCGCCGCGCGCGATGATCTTCAACAAGATGACCACCAAGGTCGCGCTCGGCGCGGTGGTCACCCATGCGCCGGCGATGACGGAGCTGGAGCAGGATCCGTTGCAGGTCATCGAGACCGGCGACTGGGTCAAGGTCGATGCCGATAACGGCATCGTCGAGATCACCAAGCGCAGACGCTGAATCTTTAAGGAAGGAGAATGTCCGAACAGACGGCCGGCCGACTGTCGACGAGGGGAGGGGACGGCGCGTTCGTGCTTGATCGCCTGCGCGCGCTTCTGCGCGGCCGCAATCTGGCGGTGCTAGGGCTGATCCTGCTGCTCGGCTTCCTCACCGTCTATCCGATGTCGATGCTGCTTTACGGCAGCCTGCACTCGACGCCGCCGGGCACGGTCGGCGAGTTCAATCTCGACGGCTACCGGCAGATCATGACCGCGCACAACGCGGTGGTGCTGCTGAACACGATCGGCATTTCGTTTGCCAAGACGGTGCCGTCGCTGGCGGTCGCCATCCTGCTGGCCTGGATCGTCGCGCGCACCGACACGCCGCTGTCGCGGCGTGCTCGAAGTGCTGATCACGCTGCCGTTCTTCGTGCCGCCGATCCTCACCGCGATGGCGTGGGGCATGCTCGGCAACCTGCAGGTCGGCGTGATCAACCAGACCTGGCAGGCGATCACCGGCTCGGAGATCGTCGCCGATCAACGTCTATTCCTATGGCGGCGTGATCTGGCACATGTCGCAATACACGACGACCGTTCCTGTTCCTGTTCCTGGTCGATGCGTTCCGCGCCATGGACCCGGCGCTGGAGGAGGCCAGCCGGATGTGCGGCGCCTCGCGCTGGACGACGTTCCGCAAGATCACGCTGTTCCTGCTGCTGCCGGTGCTGACCAGCGGCGTGCATGCTGAGCTTCATCCGCGGCATCGAGAGCTTCGAATCGCCGCTGTTCTTCGGCACGCCGGCCGGCATCAAGGTCATCACCACCGAGATCTACAACTCGATCACCCAGCGCGCGGTGCCGAACTATCAGTCGGCGACGGCGCTCAGCTTCGTCATCATGGGGCTGATGTTGCTGCTGGTGGTCTGGCAGTGGAGCGTGCTGCGCGGAAAAAGCTTCCAGACCGTCACCGGCAAGGGTTTCAACCCCGGCGTGGTCAAGCTCGGCGCCGTGGCGCTGGGTGACGTTCGCGTTCTGCATCCTGTTCTTCGTCGTCACCACGCTGCTGCCGGTCGGCCAGCTCGCGGTCGGCTCGTTCTTCAAGTTCTTCGGCTTCTATGGCTGGGACAACGCTGACGCTCGAGCACTATCACGCCGTGCTTGGCGACCGCGAATTCTGGCGCGCGACCAAGCAACACCATGATGCTCGGCTTCGTCGGCGCCACCGCGACGATGGTGCTCGGCAGCATCGTCGCCTATGTCTCGGTGCGCACCAACTGGCGCGGCCGCCGGCTGATCGACGCGCATCGCCTGGCTGCCCTGGATGATGCCGGGCATCGTGCTGGCGATCGGCTTCCTCTGGGGCTTTGCGATGCTGCCGGCGCAGATCCCGATCTACGGCACGGTCTGGGCGCTGTTCCTCGCCTACCTGGCGCTCGGCACGCCGGTATCGGTGCGCGTGATGTCCGGCGCCTATGCGCAGCTCTCCTACGATCTCGAGGAATGCTCGCGCGTGCACGGCGCGACCTTCTGGCAGACGATGACGCGCATCCTGATCGCGCTGGCGTGGCCGGCCTTCGCGGTCGGCTGGGTGCTGGCCTTCTTCGGCATCATGCGCGAACTGTCGGCCTCGATCATGCTCTACTCCACCGGCTCGGAAGTGCTGTCGGTGGTGCTGGTGAAGCGCTGGGTCAACGGCCTGGCGGAAGAGGTCAGCGTCATCGGCCTGATGATGATGGCTGCTGGTGATCGTCTTCCGCTGGGTGCAGCTGGTTGTGATCAAGCGGCGCATCAGCACGCTGCAATAAAGCGACAAGGGAAAACGGGAGGACAATGATGTTCGGAAATCTCTGCAAGGGCGTCGTTGTCGCCGCAGCCATTCGCGGCGTCGTCGATGGGCTTCGCGTTCGCCGCCGATCAGGATCTGCCGGCGGACGTGGTCGCGGCGGCGAAGAAGGAGGGCAAGGTCGCCTTCTACACCTCGTTCTTCGGCGCCAAGGCGCATCTCGACATCATCAAGAGCTTTGAGGCCAAATACGGCATCAATGTCGAGCTGCTCGACGTGCGCGCCAGCGAGATGACCGAGCGCATCCGCACCGAGCAGTCGTCGAAGCGCTTCATCGGCGACGTGGTCCAGAACGGCGCCGCAAGCCTCATCCGGCAGGAGCGGCAGGGCTACCTGCAGAAGCATGGCGGCATCCCCAACGCCAAGAACCTGCTGAAGGATCATCCGGCCAACGATTTCGGCGTGCCGACCTACATCCTCGCCTACGGCGTCCTGATCAACAAGAACGCGGTGAAGGGCGACGACGAGCCGAAATCCTGGCAGGACCTGAAGAACCCGAAGTGGAAGGGCAAGATCATCTCCGACGATCCGCGCGCGCTCGGCGGCGGCAACGTGATGTTCTCGGCGTTCCAGGACAAGCTCGGCGAGGACTACAACGCCGCGCTGTCGCAGCAGGGCCTGGTGCTGAGCCGCGACGTCGGCAACGACGAGCGCCGCGTCGCGCGCGGCGAATTTCCGATGCGCATTCCGCAGCTGTTCTCGAACTGGCTGGCGCTGAAGTCGCTGCCGGTGAAGTTCGTCGCGCCGGCGGAAGGTCTGCCCTACATCCGCTTCGACTTCGGCGTGCTGAACGGCGCGCCGCATCCGAACGCCGCGCGGCTGTTCATCAACCACTATCTCAGCGAACAGGTGCAGACGGCCTACGCGGTTGCCGGCCTGATGCCGGTGGTCGAGGGCATTCTCGACAAGGCGGGCGAGGCGGGCGCCGAGCTGAAGGGCATCAAGCTGATGGGAACGACCGATGTGGACCGGCAGGATGCGATGCTCGATCGCGCCAAGCAGCTTTACCCGTAAGCTGAGAGACAACCCATGACTGCTGTTCTGCTCGAAAATGTCAGCCGCGTCCTTCGGTCCGGCGCTTGCGGTCGACCGGGTCAGCCTGAAGGTCGAGGCCGGCGAGTTCCTCACGCTGCTCGGGCCCGTCGGGCTGCGGCAAGACCACCACGCTGCGCATGATCGCCGGCCTCGAGCAGAACACGACCGGGCGCATCAGCATCGGCGACGCCGTCGTCAGCGACGCCGATCGCTCGATCTTCGTGCCGGCGGAGCGCCGCCGGCTCGGCATGGTGTTCCAGTCCTACGCGATCTGGCCGCACATGACGGTGTTCGACAACGTCGCCTATCCGTTGCGCATCCGCCGTCGTCCCGCGGCCGAGATCAAGGAGCGGGTGACCGCGGCGCTCGGCCTGGTCGAGATGGAGAAGTATGCCGAACGCCCGGCGCCGGCGCTGTCGGGCGGCCAGCAGCAGCGCGTCGCCATTGCGCGTGCGCTGGTGTTCGAGCCCGAGGTGCTGCTGCTGGACGAGCCGCTGTCGAACCTCGACGCGCGGCTGCGCACCCAGATGGGCGACGAGTTCCGCAAACTGCAGAAGCGGCTCGGCATCACCTCGCTCTACGTCACCCACGACCAGGACGAGGCGATGGCGCTGTCCGATCGCGTCGTGGTGATGGAGGGCGGCAAGATCCTGCAGGTCGGCTCGCCGGAGGAGATCTACCAGCGGCCCGGGCAGCCGCAGCGTCGCCACCTTCTTCGGCTCGCCCAACCTGCTCGACGCCGAGGTCACCGCCAGCCAGCCGGCCGATGCCGGCTACTTCCGCGTCGATGTCGCCGGGCGCGAGTGGCGCGGGCAATGCCGCGCGGCGTCGCGCATCTCGCCGGGCACGCGCGTCGGTGTGCTGGTGCGCCCGGAATGCATCGCGCTCTCGCCGCGGGATGCCGCGGTGGACGGCGACAGCATCCGCTGGACGGGCAAGGTGAAGGAAACGATTTTCCGCGGCGCGCGCCGCTCGATCGCGGTCGAGACGGCGGCGCAAACGCTCCGCGTCGAGGCGCCGTCGCAAGTGCCTGTCGCCGTCGGCGACAACGTCACGCTCACCACCTCGGCCAGCACGGCCTGGGCGATCGAAGGCTGATACCGGCAATGGCAAGAAAACTGCGAAGCAACGCCGAGTACGGCAACACGCGCTGGGCGACACGCCGCACCCTTTGGCGCGCGCTCGGCCTGACCGACGAGGACCTCGAGAAGCCGAAGATCGCGGTGGTCAACTCGTCCTCGGATCTGGCGATCTGCTACTCGCACCTCGACGGCATCGCAGTGCAGATGAAGCAGGCGATCCGTGCCGCGGGCGGTGTCGCCTTCGAGGTGCGGACCACCGCACCGTCCGACTTCGTCACCTCCTGGGGCCACAAGGGCGGCTACATCCTTTCGGCGCGCGACCTGATCACCAACGACATCGAGGCGCAGGTCGAGGGCGCGCTGCTCGACGGCATGGTCTGCCTTGCCTCCTGCGACAAGACCCCGCCGGGGCAGCTGATGGCCGCGGGACGGCTGAACATCCCGACGCTGATCTTCTGCTGCGGCTATCAGCCGAGCGGCCAGTACAAGGGTCATGTCTGCGACATCGAGGATGTGTTTGCGACCGCCGGCGGGCTCGCCTTCGGCAAGGTGACGATCGACGAGATCAAGGCGATGGGCGACGTCGCCATCCAGGGGCCGGGCGTCTGCGCCGGCATGGGTACGGCCAACACGCTGCATGCCGCCTGCGAGGCGCTGGGCATGTCGCTGCCGGGCTCGACGCCGATCCTCGCCAACAGCGACCGGATGTGGGAATTCGTCGCGCAGGCCGGCAAGCGCATCGTCGCCATGGTCGATGAAGACCTGAAGCCGCGCGACATCCTGACGCTCGAGGCGTTCGAGAACGCGGTGATGGTGATGCTCTGCGTCAGCGGCTCGATCAACTCGGCGAAACATCTCGCCGCCATCGCGCAGGAGGCGGGCTGCGATATCGACGTCTACAAGCTCTATCGAGAAATATGCCGACGTCATTCCGCTGCTGACCGCGGTTCGTCCGAACGGCGACGCCACCACCGAAGCTTTCGAGGCGGCCGGTGGAACCGCAGGCGTCATGAAGCAGCTCGACGCAGTTCATGAAGACCGGCGCCCGGACGATCACCGGCAAAACGCTGGCCGAAAATCTCGCAGGCGTGACCGTCACCGACGAGGAGACCATCCGTCCGGTCGACGCGTCCGCTCGGCACGCACCCGACCATCGTCATGCTGCGCGGCAGCCTTTCGCCCGAGACCAGCATCGTCAAGCTGAGCGTCACCGAGCAGCGCAATCTGCAGATTCGCGGACCCGCGGTCGTGTTCGAGACTGCGCTGGAGGCGATCGACGCCATCCAGGGCGGCAAGGTGAGCGAAGGCCAGGTCATCGTGCTGCGCGGTCTCGGCCCGAAGGGGACGCCGGGCATGGGCATGGCCTCGGCCGTGGTGTTTGCCGTGCTCGGTGCAGGGCTTGCCGGCAAGGTCGCCGTCGTCACCGACGGCCAGCTCTCGGGGCTCACGAACGTGGGCATCACCGTCGCCGAAGTCGCGCCGGAAGCCGCCGCCGGCGGCCCGATCGGCCTGGTCGAGAATGGCGACATCATCGCCATCGACGTCGCGAAACGCTTCGCCAATCTCGAAGTTCCGGACGACGAGCTCGCAAAGCCGGCGCGCGCACCTCACCAAATGGACGACGACCGACGAGCGTGGCTGGCTTGCCATCTACCGCGATCTGGTCGAGCCGCTGGGCAAGGGGCGTATTCTGCGGCGCTGACGGTTCCGCCGAACTGCAAACCGCTATCTCGGGCCCGACCAAGTCGTGTAGATGTGCGGGCACGAGGTGGCGATGATGGCAGCGGGTCAAAGCAAGAAAATCACGGTCGGTCTGTTGTTCGGCGGACGTTCGGCCGAGCACGAGGTGTCGAGCCTCAGCCGCAAACATCCTGCGCGCCCTCGATCCCGATCGCTATGACGTATCGCTCATCGGCATCACGCGCGATGGCCGCTGGCTCCTGTGCGATGCCGGCAATGGCGCCGGGACGGGCGCTGCGGCGCTGGTCATTCCGGACGACGCGCCGCAAGTCGGCTGTGATCCCGGGCGGGCAGGGGCGCTTCCTGTGGTGCGACGCTGACGGCAACCGGCGATGCTCCGCGTTTCGATGTCGTGATTCCGGTGCTGCACGGGCCGAACGGCGAAGACGGCACGGTGCAGGGCGCGCTGGAGCTTGCCGGCGTTGCCTATGTCGGGTCCGCCGTCACCGGTTCGGCCGCGGCGATGGACAAGGACGTGGCGAAACGCCTGATGCGCGATGCCGGGCTTCCGCTCGTGCCTTTCATCACGCTGACGACGAACTCCAGAACGGACTACGCTTCGCGCAGTACGCGCCCTCGACACGCCAAACCTCTTCGTCAAGCCTTCCAATATGGGATCGTCGGTCGGTGTCTCCAGTGCCTCATCCGCCGCCGAGTACGAGGCCGCATGCGAGCTTGCGTTCCGCTATGACCACAAGGTGCTGGTCGAGCGGTCGGTGACGGTCCGCGGGAAGTCGAATGCTCGGTGCTGGAAGATGCCGACGGCAATGTGCGCGCCTCGCAACTCGGCGAGATCGTGCCGGCTGAAAAGCACGGCTTCTATTCGTATGAGGCAAAGTATCTCGATGCCGACGGCGCGGCATTGCTGATTCCGGCCGCCGTGGCGCCGGCACAGGCGCCCCGCATTCACGAGCTCGCCGTCGCGGTTTCCGGCTGCTCGGTTGCGAGGGCATGGCGCGGGTCGATTTCTTCCTGAAGGGCGACGACATCTTCGTCAACGAACTGAACACGCTGCCGGGCTTTACCTCGATCAGCATGTACCCGAAGCTTTGGGAGGCGAGCGGGCTGTCCCAGGCGATCTCATGGACAGGCTCGTCGCCCACGCGCTGGCGCGTCACGCGCGCCGCAAGGAATTGAGCTTCGAGCGCTAGCATCCCGCGAGGGCTCGGTTCGACGTCCTTCAGGCGAGGTTGCGGCTGGAAGGCGCCAGGCACCGGCGCTAGAATGCCGTCTCAAAGGAGGAGGCGGCCCCATGGAAAAAGCGCGCAGCTATGTCAGCGGCATATCGGACGCGCCGCTCCTCGGCATGACGATCGGCGAAGCGCTCGACCGTGCACGGATGACGTGGGGCGACCGCGAGGCGCTGGTGTCGCCAAGCCACGGCGTGCGGCTGAGCTGGCGCGCGCTTGCGGAGCAGGTCGATGCGCTTGCCGCGGGATTTCTCGCGCTCGGCCTCGAGCGCGGCGACCGGATCGGCGTCTGGTCGCTCAATCGGCCGGAATGGACGCTGACGCAATTTGCCGCGGCCAAGGCCGGGCTGATCCTTGTCACGATCAATCCCGCCTATCGTCTGCACGAGCTGGAATTCGCGCTCGCCAAGGTCGGCTGCACCGCGCTCGTGACCGCGACCGCGTTCAAGACCTCCAACTACATGGAGATGATCAACACGCTCGCGCCCGAGCTGGCGCGCGCCGTTCCGGGCGAGCTCAAGGCCGCGAAGCTGCCGAAACTCCGGATGGTGATTCAGATCGGCGGACCGCAATGCGCCGGTACCGATCGCCTTCGACGAGGTCGCCGGCATGGGCCGCGACCGGCATCGCGAGACGCTTGCGGCGCTGTCGCAGAGCCTGCAGTTCGACGATCCGATCAACATCCAGTTCACCAGCGGCACGACCGGGTCGCCGAAGGGCGTCACGCTCACGCATCACAACATCCTCAACAACGGCTATTTCGTCGGCCGCGCGATGGCGCTGACCGAAAACGACCGCATCTGCATTCCGGTGCCGCTCTATCATTGCTTCGGCATGGTGATGGGCAACCTCACGGCGCTCACCCATGGCGCGGCCATGGTCTATCCCGGCGAAGGGTTCGATCCGCTGGCCACGCTTGCGACGGTGCAGCAGGAGAAGTGCACGACGCTTTATGGCGTGCCGACCATGTTCATCGCCGAGCTCGAACATCCCGAATTCGCGCGCTTCGATCTCACCTCGCTGCGCACCGGAATCATGGCCGGCGCGCCGTGCCCGATCGAGGTGATGCGCCGGGTCATCGACAGGATGAACATGCGCGACGTGACGATCGCCTATGGCATGACCGAGACCAGCCCGGTCAGTTTCCAGACCGGCGTCAGCGATCCGATCGAGCGGCGGGTGTCGACGGTCGGCCGCATCCATCCGCACACCGAAGTGAAGGTGATCGACCAGCAGGGCAAGGTCGTGCCGCGCGGCGAGACCGGCGAGCTTTGCACCCGCGGCTACAGCGTCATGCTGGGCTACTGGGATGAACCGCAAAAGACGGCCGAGGTGCTGGACGCGGGCGGCTGGATGCACACCGGCGACCTCGCGACCATCGACGACGAAGGCTATGGCAACATCGTCGGACGCATCAAGGACATGGTGATCCGCGGCGGCGAGAACCTCTACCCGCGCGAGATCGAGGAGTTCCTGTACCGCCACCCGAAGATCCAGGATGCGCAGATCTTCGGTGTTGCCGACGATCGCTATGGCGAGGAGCTTTGTGCATGGATTCGCGTGAAGCCCGGCGAGACGCTCACGCGCGGATGACATTCGCGGCTTTTGCCAGGGGCAGATCGCGCACAACAAGGTTCCGCGCTACATCGAGTTCGTCGACGAATTTCCGATGACGGTGACCGGCAAGATTCAGAAATTCATCATGCGCGATGCGGTCGAGCAGAAGCTCGGATTGAAGCGCGCGAAGACGGCGTGACGCGCAATCCTCGAAGCTATCCTGCTGCCAAAGTTTGACATCAGCGCGGTTATCGTGAGTCTCCGGTCCGGAGAACCTCGCGATGGCGAAGACCAGTTCGGTGCAAGGCGTCGGAATGGCGCTGGTGGCGTCTGCCGCGATCGCCTGGAGCACGGCGCCGCTGTTTGTCCGGCTGCTGCCGTTCGACTCATTCACGATCCTGTTCTGGCGCGGTGTTTTCGCGGGCTGCGCGATCTGTGTGTTCCTGGGCGTTATGCAGGGCCGAGCGGGCTTGCGCGATCTGGTCAGGGTAAGCCGCGGCGGTTTGCTTTTCGCGATCCTGTCCACGCTGGGCATGGTCCTCTATATTCCGTCGTTGCAGCTCACCAGCGTCGCGAATGTCGCGATCATCCTCGCCACGGCGCCGTTTGCGGCGGCCGCTCTCGCCTGGCTCTGGTTCCGGGAGATACCGCGGACGCGCACCGTCATTGCCAGCGCCATTGCCGTGTTCGGCGTCGCAATCGCTGTCGGAGGCGGTTCCGTCTTCTCCGACCTGAACGGAATCCTTCTTGCCGTCGTCATGATGCTGGCGATCGCGGGGATGATGGTCGCCGCGCGGCGCTATCGCGACACCCCGCTGGTCGCGGCTGCAGCGCTGTCGAATTTCCTGGGAAGCGCAGTCAGCCTGCCGTTTGCGCAGGACCTGTCGAGCGTATCGACGGACCACCTGATCATCCTGGCCATGTTCGGTGTCCTTCAGGTCGCGTTGGGCTTGACGTTGTTCGTCCTCGGGGCGCGGCATCTTGCCGTCGGCGCAAGCCGCCCTGATCGCGACGCTGGAAACGCCGCTCATGCCGTTCTGGGTCTGGCTTGCTTTCAACGACGTGCCGACTGGCGGGCAGTTGATCGGTGGCGCGATCGTGCTGGCGGCGGTGATCGCCGATACGGTCGGCGACCTCAAGCGTGCGCCGACCGGTGAGACGTGACCCGCGGAGCCGGTGAGGCCACCGCGGGCCGGATTTTCCGGATGCTGACGTCTAGCGCTTGTTTTACTGGACCAGCAAAGGAAAAAATCAGGGCTGTTCAATGCCTGTCGAAAGTTGTCCTAGACGCTTGAAGACGCGGCGGAATTTGCCGCGCTACATCTGCCCTAGCGCCCGCCGTATCGCGATCTCCACCGGTGAATAATCGCCGTCCGCGCGATCGAGCCTGAATGGCTCGGCCGGATCAAGCGGCGGCTGCGCCATGAA
Source organism: uncultured Alphaproteobacteria bacterium (assembly GCA_963843435.1). GTDB lineage: Bacteria > Pseudomonadota > Alphaproteobacteria > Rhizobiales > Xanthobacteraceae > P52-10. Next base: position 13,158 of record CAWJKJ010000016.1, on the reverse strand, counting down.
GCGCGGCGTCTTGCCGCGATGCATCTGCGCGGCGTGAACCAGGAACGGATGACACAGATACACCGTGCCCGCCGCACCGGTTGCGAGCGCTATCGGACGATCGGCGCCCATGTGGTCGAGGTTCATGAACGCCACGCCGGCCTCTCCAGCCGGCGCGAGAAAGCGCGCCATGTCGATGTGCGAGCCGACGCGGATGCGCGTCGGCGCATCGTCCGGTCCGACGTCCGAGAACAGGAACAGCATCAGCAGGGCGCGGCCGCGCGACGTGATGTTCACGCGCCACGCCGAGAAGTCGTGCTGCTCGTTTGCGTTGCCATCGTCGGCCGCAAAGCTGACGTCCACGTGCCAGCCGGCGTCGCCGGGATCGTCCGGGTGAGGGAAGCGCACCGGGAAGGTCCCGAGGCCGAAGCGCGGAAGCCAGCGGCCGCTGCCAACGAGCTGATCGAAGGCCGAATAAAGGATTGGCGTATTGGCCGCCGCCTGGAACGGCTGCCTGGCCGTATCCGGGCAGGCGGATCACCGGCCGCGTCCAGGTCGTCGGGTCATCGGGATCGCAGGGAAGATCGCGCCACATGATGGCGCGGCCTTCGTCCGCAAGCTCGCGCGGAAAGGCGTCGTCGATCCGGACAAAGCCGTCGCGGATGAAATCCTCGATCTGCGCATCGCTGAGCGCGCGCGAAGAAGCGTGTTGTTGGCAGGCATGTTGTTGATCCTTGGATAATCGCTGAGGCCAAGCGCCATCGCCTCGCGACGCGAGGGTGGGGCAGGCCGGTACGGTCTTGAAAGCGCGACTTGTCGCCCGTCAGAGCAGGCGAATCTTCTCAGGCGCTGAGGAAGAAGACCGAAGCGATGTTCGAGGTGCGGATCATCATCATGCTGATATCATAGCACTCGCGCACCGAGCGGGCAACGTGACGGGCGAATTCGTGAAGGGTTGCGCGATCGGCGCGCAAATGGTCTGCTTGCGTCAAGCACAGCGACATATTTTGGGGGAGGGGACATGAGGCCGTTCGTCATTCACGATCCGCGATTTGCGTCGCTCGTCATCGGCCACGCCTTGCTCGACAAGCTCTGGACCGGCATGCGCTGGGCGGAGGGGCCGGCGTACTTTCCGGCCGGCCGTTATCTCGTCTGGTCGGACATCCCCAACGACCGGCTGATGCGGCTCGACGAGACCGACGGCTCGGTGTCGGTGTTTCGCGAGCCCTGCAACAACGCCAACGGCAACACCACCGACCATGAAGGCCGCCTCGTCACCTGCGAGCATCGCGGACGCCGCGTCACACGCACCGAGCATGACGGGTCGATCACCGTGCTGGCCGATCGCTTCGAGGGCAAGCGGCTCAACTCGCCGAATGACGTGGTGGTGAAATCGGATCGCTCGATCTGGTTCACCGATCCGACCTACGGCATCGACAGCGATTACGAGGGCGACAAGGCGGCCTCCGAGATCGGCGCGTCGAACGTCTATCGTATCGATCCGGCAAGCGGCGCGGTCACCGCCGTCGTGCGCGACCGGGTGAGGCCGAACGGGCTTGCGTTCTCGCCGGACGAGAAAATCCTTTACGTCGCCGACACCGGCGCCTCGCATGTGCCCGGGCTGCCGCGGACGATCACCGCGTACACGGTGAACGCCGACGGCGTGTCGGTGAGCGATCCGAAGACGTTTGCCACCTGCGAGGAGGGGGCCTACGACGGTTTTCGCTGCGACAGCGCCGGCAACATCTGGACTTCGGCCGGCCGCAACGTGTTCTGCTACGCGCCGGACGGCACGCATCTCGGCACCATCCCGATCGGCGAACTCGTCGCCAACGTCTGCTTTGGTGGCCCGAAACGGAACAGACTCTATATATGCGGCCAGACGTCGCTGTATGCGATCTACGTCAAGGCACGTGCTGCCTGAGTTTGGCCGCATTCCGACATCGCGGCATGATCCGGACGATGGATCAATCCGGTGCTTTGAACTTTCTTCTGCACGCGCGGACTAAAGCCTGAAGCCCCTCCGGGGATCATTGAAAATTCAGGTGTTCCATGCGCGCACTGTTGGCTACCGCCGCTGTCATTCTGTCCGTCACTGCTGCCCAGGCGCAGGAAATGAAGCCCGCCGCGTCTGTCGCGCAGGAGACGACCGAGCGCGCCCTTCCGCCCGCGGCGGCGCCGACGCCGTCGTCCACGATTGTCGAGAAGTTGAGGGCCGCCGGCGAACTGAAGGATCCGCAAACGCTTGAAGCGCCGGCCCCGAAGATCGACTGCGGCTCGAGGCGAAGCCAATCGAGGCCACTCCGGTCGAGGCAAAGCCTGCCGAAGCGCAGCCGGTGATCGCCAAGCCTGTCGAGACCAAGCCGGTCGAAGCAAAGCCGGTCGAAGCGGCAAAGCCTGTTGAGACGAAGGCTGTCGAGACCAAGCCCGCTGAAACCAAGCCGGCCCAGGCCGCAACGGAAGCCAAGCCGGTCAAGAAGCGCGTGGTCAAGCGCGAGACCGACGAGCAGAAGGCCCGGCGGATCGCCGCGAAATACGGCGTCACCTGGTAAGCAGGCGCTACGTCGGCTGCCGTCATGATCTATCACATGTCGTTCGGCGTGCGCGAACCCGAGCACGTCGCGCATGTTCTTGCCGCGCTCACGGGCGCACGCGCCGTGCGCGCACCGACGCCGCCATTTCCTCATCGCGCCTGGTTCGTCGTGTTTGGCGATGCCAGCGGATCCCTGCTCGAAATTCTCCCCGCGACATCGGTGTTCGATCCGGAGGCGCCGCTGGGGCTGCGCCAGCGTCCTGCGACCTCCGAGCCGGTCACGGCACACGTGCTGGTTCGCGCGGCGGTGAGCGCCGAGGCGATCCAGCTTGTTGCGGACCGCGAGGGCTGGCGCACCCAGCAGGTCGAGACCGGCCTGTTCAAGGTCTTCAAGCTCTGGATCGACGGCAACATCCTGGTCGAGTTTCTGACCGGGGACGAAGCCGCTCGCTACGCCGACGCCTTCGGCGCCGAAGGCCTGAAATCGCTCGACGGCAAGCTGCGCGACCTCGAGAAAAAGCTCGCCGGTGCATTGTCCGCGAAGCTGCCGGCGGGCGTGCTGGCCGACGCGCTTGGGACAGCCGAGGCGTAGAAAACCCTTGTTTGCAGCGCAGAATCGCTGCCTCGGACGAAAAAAAGCGAAAAAAAGCGGAAAAAACAGCACTTATAGCTGTGAACAGGCTCCGAACCCCTGCTGCGCAAGCAGTTTCCGCCATATGCTGCGGCTGTCGAATCACTAAGGAGCACACATGGCTACCCAATTGTCGAAGTCGCAGCTGATCGAAAAGATTGCGACTACCACCGAGCTTTCCAAGCGTGACGTCAAGAACGTCATGGAGACATTGACCGACGTCGGTCATAAGGAATTGAAGAAGAACGGCGTGTTCCTCGTTCCGGGCTTCGCCAAGTTCGTCGTCGTCAAGAAGCCCGCCACCAAGGCGCGGAAGGGCACGAACCCCTTCACCGGCGAAGAGATGATGTTCAAGGCCAAGCCGGCCCGCAAGATCGTCCGGGCTCGCCCGGTCAAGGCGGCGAAGGACGCTGTCTAAGGAATTCAGGAAGGCCTCCAGCAATGGGGGCCTTCCGTTTTCTGTCAGGCGGCATAGGTCGAACGCGCCTGTACGGCCCAGCGCCCGCCAAGCTTCGCGACAATCCATAGCGAGCGATAGCTGCCGATGATCGAATTGTCAGCGCGATAGCGCGTGAACTGCACGTCGAAATGAATCTTCTCAGGGCCTGCGACGATCACGTTGCGGAAGTCCCATAACGTGTGGTGCCAATCGGCGCCGGCACGTGCGTGAAAATCGGCCAGGTAATTATCTGGCACCTCCCACACCTGCATCCTGCCGCCGGCCAGCCTGTAGTGCGGAAAGTGCAGCGTCGCACATAGTCTCGCATTGTCCTGCGCATTGAGCGCGGCCATGTGCTCGTCGAGCACGGCCATCGCCTGCGCGATCTCGGCTCCGTTCGCCTGAGCCGTTGTCGGTCTGCGGCACGCTAACCCCGCCGCACGCTCGCGCCGCCGTCCACCGGCAGCGTCACGCCGGTGATGAAGCTCGCCTCGTCGGAGGCGAGGAACAGCGCCGCGTTGGCGACATCCCAGCCGGTGCCCATCTTCTTGCGCAGCGGCACCTTCGAATCGCGCTCGGCCTCGACCTCGGCGCGGGACTTGTTGAACTCGCGCGCGCGGGTGTCCACGGCCATCGGCGTGTTCATCAAGCCCGGCAGGATCACGTTGGCGCGGATGCCGTACTGGGCGTTCTGGTACGCAAGCTGCTCGGTGAAGGAGACCATCGCCGCCTTGGTCGCCTTGTAGGCGACGTAAGGGTAGGTGGTGATCACCGCCATCGACGAGATGTTGATGATCACGCCGCTTTGCTGCTGGCGCATGATCGGGATCACATGCTTGGCCGCGAGGATGCAGCTCTTCAGGTTGATGGCGACGCAGCGGTCGAACGCTTCCTCGGTGATCTTGTCCAATTCGGCGTCGCCGCCCGAAAGGCTGACGCCGACATTGTTGTGCAGGATGTCGACGCGCCCCCAGCGGCCGTGTGCCTCGGCGATCATCGCCTTGAGCTCGGCGTTCTTGGTCACGTCGGCCTTGAAGGCCAGCGCCGTGCCCTTCTTCTCGGCGATCAGGTCGGCGGTCTCCTGCGCCGACGCGAGGTTGTGATCGACGCACAGGACTTTCGCGCCCTCGCGCGCGAAGGTCAGCGCCGTGGCGCGGCCGTTGCCGATGCCTTCGCCGGGGCTTTGCCCGGCGCCGACGACGATGGCGATGCGATCTTTCAGGCGCATATCACTTCACTCCGGGGATCGGGTACTGCTGCAGTACCTCTTTATAATATGGCTCGTTGTCGATTTGCATGGTGGCGAGCACGCGCACCACGGCGCAGTAGAAGGCGATGGTGAGCACCAGATCGACCATGTGCTCGTTGGAGAGTTCCTTTTTGATCTCGGCGAATGTCGCTTCCGACATCGCCAGATCGCGCACCATCTCGCGCGCGCCCTTCAAGTACAGCCTTGGCGAGCGGCTCGAGCTTCGATGGCTTGCCCGCGGTCTCGGCCATCAGGCCCTCGATGTCGGCGTCGGTGACGCCGAACTCCTTGCCGATCTTCACATGGTGGGTGAACTCGTATTCCGATTTCTCCAGCCAGCCGACCTGCAGGATCGCGAGCTCGCGCAGGCGCGGATCGAGCTTGCTGCGGTTGCGGATGTAGCCGCCGAGGCCAGAGAACGCGCGCGCCATCTCCGGCGAGTTGACCAGCAGCTTGTGCAGGTTGGTGTTGCGCTTGAGCATGTCGCGATACTGCTCGGCGACCTGATCGGGCTCGAGATAGGGCAGGCGGGCCATGGTGTGAGCTCCTTGTTTGGATAAGCGCTGAAGAGAGCGAATAGCGAATAGTGAGTAGCGAATAGTGAGGATGTGTCTTTGCTTTCTATTCGCTATTCGCTACTCACTATTCGCCTCTTCAATGATCCGCCGAATCCCGTTCCGGCGCCTGCAGCGTCACGCCGCCGTCCACCACCAGCACCTGGCCGGTGATGTAGCGCGCATGGTCTGACAGCAGGAACCGCACCGCATGGCCGATGTCCCAGCCGGTGCCTTCGGTCTTCAGCACGGAAGCCTTTGCGCGCTGCGCGCGCGCCGCGTCGCTCATGCCGCGGGCATAGACCATCGGCGTGTACACCGGGCCCGGGCAGATGCAGTTGACGCGGATGTTGTCCCGGCCGTGGTCCACCGCCATCGCCTGCGTGAGGCCGATGACCGCGGCCTTCGACGTGGTGTAGGTGGTCAGCCCGCGCGGCCGCAGCGCCGAGATCGACGAGATGTTGACGATCGCGCCGCCCTTGGCGGTCTTGATCATCGCCGGAATGGCGTGCTTCGACAGGAGGAACATCGTCTCGACGTTCACCTGCATCACGCGGCGGAATTCCTCGGGCTTTTCGGCGACCACGCTGCCGCGGCTGCCGATGCCGATGTTGTTGTCGAGGAAGTCGAGCCGGCCGAAGCGGTCGACGGCCGCATCGACCAGCCGTTTGCATTCGGCTTCGTTGGTGGCGTCGAAGGCTTCGGCCGCGGCCGTGCCGCCTTCGGCTGCGATCATCTCCACGGTGCGCGCGGCAAGCTTGAGGTCGCGATCGGCCACCAGCACCTTCGTGCCGGCGCGGGCCAGCAGGATTGCCGCCGCGCGGCCGTTGCCGATGCCGTCGCCAGCCGCTCCGCCACCGCTCAAAATGGCGACCTTGCCGGCAAGCCCGGCGTCGTCTTCAGGGCCCTTCATCACGTTCCTCCCAATGGCACGCTAGCGCTCACGTTTCATTGCGGTCATTAGGCGCGATTTCGCCCAATCGAGCAATACGGTTGGGTCGCAGGCCCCTTATCCGAAAATGAGGACCGTAAGCGCGTCTTGCGCTCGGCGCCCCTGACGAGCGAGATGCAAATCGCGTTCGTATGTGCGCGCGACGTTTTTCGCGCATAGCCTCATGCAGCTCACGCCGTCATCGACCTGAGCAGCTTTCCGTATTCTTCGAGATAGAACTGCGGCGGCTTGCCGATCGCACGCACGGCTTCCCGGTCGGCAACGGCTTCCTGCCAGGCACGCAGGTGTTTGCACTCGGTGGGGAAGCGGAAGCCGCGATGCCGTTCCAGGACGGCCACCTGCTCGAACCACGGGTAGAGCGCCAGGTCGGCGAGGCTGAATTCGGCACCCAACAGATAGGGCCCGTTGCCTGCCGACCTGTTCGCAAAGCCTCGCTCTTCGAGAAGGCGAAGGTCGTCGGCAAGTTGCGCGGCGATCCGCGCGTGGACATCCGGGTCGAAGCTGTGCAGCAGGGTCTCCGTCTTCGCATAGAGACGGGAGTTGGCGAAGCTGACCCAGGTTCTTGCTTGCGCGCGGTCGTGTGGTTGCCGCGGAAGCAGCGCACGTTCGGGAAAAGCCTCTTCCACGTATTCGGCAATGACTGTGGACTCCCACACGAGCTTGTCGTCATGCCGCAGCAGCGGCACCTTCCCGTTCGGCGAAATCTGTAAGAACCAGCTGGGCTTCCGCCGCGGATCGATTTCGATCTCGGTGGTCGGCAAATGCTTCTCTGCAAGTGCCAGCCGAGCGCGCAAGGCGAACGGGCAAAGCTTCGCAACAAAGAGTTCGATATTGGTCATGGATGCACCTGTCTCCTTCAAGAGAGCTGTGTATCTCAGCGCTGACTCGATGCGAGTTACGGAGGGAACAGGGGCCTTGTGGCCCCGGTTACTCGGCCACTTGCGCACGCGCGGGCGGTGCCCGGTCCAGAACGGCCAGCGGGTTGAAGGCGCGGCGCTGGACGAGCGACATGACCCTGCCGCCGAGGTGTCCGAGCCAGTAGTTCAGCCGGATGACCGGCGGGGCGGAGCCGGGCTCGATCCGCTCAAAACCCCAGCGCCGGTAGTGATCCGCGTAGGCCCGGCCGGTGATGATCAGGATGCGTCCAGTCCTGCCATCAAGGAGTTTGTCGATCAGGCGGGCGGCAATGCCCTGGCCGCGCGAGGCGGCCTCGACCACGAGGCTGCCGAGCTCATACGAGCCGTCGCGGTGGGTCCGCAGCTGCACCGCGCCGATGATGCGGCGGTCTTTTTCGGCGACGACGAAGTTCTGCCAATGCAGGCCGAACGGCTTCACCCGCTCGCCGCGGGCAAGGTCCAGGATCTGCGCCTGGTCGTGTTCGGTGGCTGGCCTGATCGCTACAGTCATACGGTTCCCCTGAACTCACGCTGGCCGTTTACCGGACGTGCCGCTCCATGGGTGTTCCCGGGGTAACAGCGCGCCGCCGCCTGATCGGGCAATGGTCCTTGCGAACAACCGGACGCACAGGACTATGCACGACCGCCCAACTCCCATCATCCGTGCCGCGCGGCGCGAGGAAATCCCTGAACTCTCCGCGCTGATCGTTGCGGCATTGTTGCAGTTCTACCGGGCTGTGCCGCATCACATCCTTGCGTCCTATATCGAGAGTTCCCGCGATATCGGCAGCCAATGGGAGCGTGGCGAAGTCACGGTGCTGGCGATCGGCGGCGAGATCGCTGGTGCCGGCGTCTACTATGCCAACGCGGCCGACGAGGGCATGGGGCTACCGCCGCATTGGGCCAGCATGCGCACCCTGGTCGTGCATCCGGATGCGCGCGGGCAGGGGTTCGGCCAGCTGCTCGTCGAGCATTTTGTCGAGCGAGCCCGTCGCGATCGTCGGCCGACACTCGCGCTGCACACGGCCGACTACATGGAGCACGCCGTCAGGATCTACCGGAAGATGGGATTCCTGCGCTGCCCCGAGCACGACATCCTCGCGTCCAGCTTCCTTGGCGCTGATCCCGCCGGCGGCGACGTGCTGATCACGGCCTACAAACTCGAACTGCAATAAGGGGGACAACATGGAATACTTGATAGTGATGGCTGTGCCGCTGGCGCTGATGGGCGTGCTGACCGGGATTTACTGGAGCGCCGAGATTCACGATCGCCGCATCGAGAGCCTCAGTGCAAGCCAATACATGTCCATGCATCAGATGCGCGATGGCACCTTCGCGAAGGTCATGCCGTTCGTCGGTTTCGGCACGCTTCTGACTGTCATTGTGTCGGTGATGCTTGCGATCGAGTCCGGCTGGCCACGATGGCTGGGCATCATCGCAGTCGGATTGATGGTGATCGACATCGTCTTCACCGTCACCCGGCAACTGCCATTGAACCGCGAAGTCCAGAGCTGGACGGAAGCGACGATCCCGGCACATTGGCGGTCCGTGCGCGACGGGTGGGCCACGAACCATCGGATGCGCACGCTGTTCGGAACGCTTGCCTACGTCGCCTTGATCGCGGCGGTCGTGATGACCCTAAGTGACTGGCAACCGCCCGCGACGGCTTCGGCCGCGTGGAACGTAGAAAACAGGCTTATGCCAACGGCCCGCGAGCGATCCTGCCCACTGCGCAATCGCCATCGGGACCGGGTGATCCACGCTGACGCACCGGATCTGCTTGTCAGGGTTCGATCATCCTGAGCCAGGCCACGCCTTTCTTCATGCGGGCGCAGACGGAACCACGAACAACGCGCGAATGGAGAAGCTTGACAGCGTTTGCGGACCGGCGGCACCTTCGTCGATGATCGGGCGGACGACACGCTCGAGATGCAGTCGAGCGGCAGGCGCGCCTCATGGAGTGGGAAAACCTCCGCTACGTCCTTGCGGTTGCCGACGCCGGATCCGTTGCTCACGCCGCGCGCTCGCTCGGTGTCAACCACAGCACCATCCTGCGTCGCATCGGCGCGTTCGAACGGCAGTTGGGGCTGCGGCTGTTCGAGCGTCTGCCCACGGGCTATGTGCCGACCGCCGGTTGCGAGGAGCTGATCGCGACGGCGCGCAGCATCGACGACATGGTCACGCTGCTCGAGCGAAGGCTTGCAGGGCAGGACCTGCGGCTGTCCGGAAAAATCCGCCTCACCACCACCGACACGCTGATGGCATCAGTGCTTCCCGACATCCTGGCTGAATTCCGAGCAGCCCATCCGGAGATCGACATCGAGATCGCCGTCTCCAACCTGATGTTCAATCTCCGCAAGCGCGACGCCGACGTCGCGATCAGGCCGGCGCCGAATCCGCCGGGATCGCTGATCGGGCGCCGGCTGTCGAAGGTTGCCTTCGCGATCTATGGTGAGGTCGAAAAGTATGCCGGTCGTGGCAAGGCCGAACTTGCGGAGCTGCCATGGATCGGTCCCGATGACAGCCTTGCCGAAAGCTCGATCGCGCGCTGGATGCGAGCCACGCTGCCGAAGAGCGCGGTCTCGCTCCGCGCCGATTTGCTTCTGGCGCTCCGGCTTGCGGCGGAGGCGGGTCTGGGCGTAGCTGCATTGCCCTGCTATCTCGGCGATGCATCACCAAAGCTCGTGCGCATCCACCCGCCGATCGCCGCAATGGATACCGCGTTGTGGATCCTCACTCATCCCGACCTGCGCAACACCGCGCGCGTGCGCGTGTTCATGCAGTTCGTGTCGGGCGCATTGGTGCAGCGACGGGCCTTGCTTGAGGGAAAGCTGCCTGGCGCAGCGAAGGCTGATCGATAGCTCACCTGCGGAAGTCGAGCCGGCCTTCGGGGAAGCGGCCGTCGATGCGATCGTTGCTGACGATCAGGCCGACCCATGGCCGCGTGATCTCGGGGTTGCTGAGGTTGATGTACTTGCCAACCAGCCTGTTTTCGCCTTCGCGGCGTGCCTCGATCATGCCTTTGCGCACGCCGCCGTTCCAGTCGAATGTCAGGTAGATGGTGTCGCGCGCGATCTGGAGTTCGCCCGCGCCGTGTTTCCATTTGTCGGCGGCGTCTCCCGGAATGGTCGGATCGGCAGCGCCGTTCCAGCGGCTTTCCCAAAGCCCTTCGACCGTCGCCTTGGGGCCGCGCTCACGCGCGCCGGCCCAGCCCTTCGCGTTGTTGTCGCCCGGTGCCCCGTCGAGCATGATCGTCCCGGCAAACGCGACGACCTCGGGATCGAATGGGTCCGGGATATCCATCACGCCGAACGGATTCCTCATGACGCTTGCTGTCATCGCACGTCTCCTGTGTTTTTGGCTTGTCGCGGGGACCGATCGGTCCGTCGCGTTCAGGACATAGGAGCGTCGCGAGGTGATACCCACCCGATTTCGGATGAGAACGGCCTGCTTCCGTGATGAGCAGACCTTGCGCCGCACCTAAGCACCTGCACAAACGTTTGGCAGTCGAGAGCGAGCTGCTATCCGGTAATTCCCGTTTGATTTCAACGATTCCGCCTGGCGGAGGCAGTTGGCACATCACTTGCTTGCTTCGTAACCAGTCAATGACGACCGCCGTCCGCCGGATGCCGAACCCACTGTTGGTTGTAGGCGCAGGGACAGCTCGAAGCCCCCTTTGTCGAAGGAAGCTTAGCGCGGTCGTCGTGATGCCATTTCGCATGGCTGCACATCCCTGTTCTCCATCGGGCGCGGTTGGAGAACGGGATGGCAATGCAGGCAGAATCCGCGCGAAAGAAACTCGTCGTTCTCGGTAACGGGATGGCGGCCGGGCGTGTGCTGGAAGAGCTCTTCGCACGCGCACCGGATCGCTACGACGTGACGATTTTCGGCGCCGAGCCGCGCGTCAACTACGACCGCATCATGCTGTCGCCGGTGCTCGCCGGCGAGAAGGCGTTCGACGACATCATCGTGCACGACGACGCGTGGTACGCGCAGCACAAGATCGATCTGCGCAAGGGCGAGCCGATCGTCGCGATCGACCGCGCGCAGCGCACCGTGCGCACCGAGGCGGGGAAGGTCGTATCCTACGATACGCTGATCATCGCGACCGGCTCGAAGCCGATCCTCATTCCCGTTCCGGGTGCGGAACTGCCTGGCGTCGTCACCTTCCGCGATCTCGACGACGTCGACGCGATGCTGGCCGCGGCAGCGCGTGGCGGCAACGCCGTGGTGATCGGCGGCGGCCTGCTCGGGCTCGAGGCGGCGGCAGGTCTCGCCGACCAAGGGCATGAAGACGACGGTCGTGCACCTGATGCCGACCTTGATGGAGCGCCAGCTCGATCCGAACGCCGCGTATCTCCTGCAGCGCGCGATCGAGAAGCGCGGCATCGAGATCCTCACCGGCGCCAACACCCAGGCGATCATCGGCGACGAGGCGGTGAGGGCGGTCCGGCTCGACGACGGCCGCACGCTGCCGGCCGATCTCGTGGTGATGGCGGTCGGCATTCGGCCGAACGTGCAGCTCGCCAAGGATGCGGGCCTCGAGGTCAAGCGCGGCCTCGTGGTCGACGATCACCTGCAGACCAATGACCACCACATCTTCGCGGTCGGCGAATGCGTCGAACATCGCGGCCAGTGCTACGGCCTTGTCGCGCCGCTCTATGAGATGGCGAAGGCGCTCGCGGCGAAGCTCGCCGGCGAGAATGCACCGGGTTACACCGGCTCGGCCACCTCCACCAAACTGAAGGTGACCGGCGTCGATCTGTTCTCCGCCGGGGATTTTTCCGAGGGTGACGAGAAGGACGAGATCGTCCTGCGCGATCCCTCGCGCGGCGTCTACAAGCGTGTGGTGCTGCGCGACAATCGCGTCGTCGGCGCCGTGCTCTACGGCGATACGGCGGACGGCGCCTGGTACTTCGACCTGCTGAAGAAGAGCGCCGACATCACCAAAATGCACGATACGCTGATCTTCGGTCAGGCGTATCAAGGCGGTGGCGCACCGCTCGATCCGGTGGCGCTCGTCGCGAACCTCCCGGACGATGCGGAGATCTGCGGCTGCAACGGCGTCTGCAAGGGTGTGATCGCGCAGGCGATCACCACGCGCGGCCTGACGACGATCGACGACGTGCGCAGCGGCACGAAGGCATCCGCCTCCTGCGGTCAATGTACCTCGAAGGTCGAGGCGCTCCTGGTCGCCACGCTCGGTGCCGGTTACGCGGCGGCGGCGCGCAAGCCGATGTGCAAGTGCGTCGACCTCACGCATGAAGAAGTACGCAATTTCATCGTGGCGAAGGAGCTGAAGTCGGTTCCCGCGGTGATGCAGGAGCTGGCCTGGAAGACGCTCGTGCGGCTGCTCGTCCTGCCGGCCGGCGCTGAACTACTATCTGCTCTGCGCCTGGCCGTTCGAGTATCGCGACGATCCGCAGTCGCGCTTCATCAACGAGCGCGTCCACGCCAACATCCAGAAGGACGGCACGTTCTCGGTGGTGCCGCGCATGTGGGGCGGCCTGACCACGCCCGACGAGCTGCGCGCCATCGCCGATGTCGCCGACAAGTTCAAGATTCCGACCGTCAAGGTCACCGGTGGCCAGCGCATCGACCTGCTCGGCGTCCGCAAGGAAGACCTGCCGGCGGTGTGGGCACAGCTCAACGCCGCAGGCCTCGTCTCCGGCCAGGCCTATGCCAAGGGCCTGCGCACGGTGAAAACCTGCGTCGGCAGCGAGTGGTGCCGGTTCGGCACGCAGGATTCCACCGGCCTTGGCGTCAAGCTCGAGCGCTATCTCTGCGGCTCGTGGACGCCGGCGAAGGTCAAGCTTGCGGTCTCCGGCTGTCCGCGCAATTGCGCCGAGGCAACCGTGAAGGACATCGGCATCATCTGCGTCGAGTCCGGCTACGACATTCATATTGCCGGCGCTGCCGGATTGC
>CAWJKJ010000015.1:0-773227 GCA_963843435.1 uncultured Alphaproteobacteria bacterium | reverse complement strand
GCCTGTGGCTGATTTGACGGCGCGGCAGACCTGGTGGATCGCGACTGCTGCCGCGACGGCAGCAGGGCTTTGCCTGCTGGCTCTGAGGGCCGGGGCCGCCTGGTCTGCGGTTCTCGGTCTGGCCCTGATCGCGCTGCCGCATCTGATCGGTGCGCCGCTGGCTCCGGAATCTCACAGCGCAGCTCCCGCCGCGCTGTCCCATGAATTCATCGTCGCGGTGACGCTCACAAGCTTGTTGTTCTGGGCGCTACTGGGCGTCGCCACCAGCGTAGCGTTCGAGCGTATCTCGCGCCCGCAACCGTAGTCGTCCCTGTCACGGCTCCTCTCCCCGGACTTCAATTGACCGCAGCGAAACCGAGCTCGGCTCGGACGGAGGGTTCAATGAGTGACGGTGTCCAGGGTGGTTCGAATGTCATCACGACCTCAACGGATCCGACGCCCGGCACGCGCGCTGCGCTGTTGGCCACCCCTTCCTTGAGAAAGTAGGCGGCCGGGCAGCCCGGGGTCGTCACGGTCATCGTGATGCGGGTGACGCCATCGACGACCGATATGTCGTAGATAAATCCGAGATCGACGATGTTATGGCCAAGTTCAGGGTCGATCACGACACGCAGCGCATCCTTGATCCGGGGGACCAGTCCGTCGGTCATGACGGGGCTCTCACGGTCAGTTCATAGGTCGTCCCGTCCGGCGTGAAGCCGCCGAGCCAGCGAAAGCCGCGCTTCTCGAGTTGCGGGAACAAAAAGACCGGCTCTCGTCGCAGAAGCGCGGACAACGTATCCCCGGGCTCGAGCTTTTCCGCTGCCGCGAGGATGCGGACCATCGGCTCCGGCGGATCGAGGTCGCGATTGTCGAGCTTCACGGCAGGCTCGGGCCAGTTCTCGAACGCCGGGGCGCCCGCGGGAACGTCTGCCGGCATCGCCAACGCGGGCGTGAAAAGCACCTCCCACTCGCCGTCGTCAAGAGCGGTCGCGGAATGCGCGAAGCCCCTGTCGGCCATGACGCCGAACAGCGGGATCGGCTTGAAGGTCGCATAGAGACGGATACCCTGTCCCGGCCCAAGGCGATCGAGTGCAGCCATGATGACCGAAAACGGCTCACCGCCAGCTCGAAGAATCGGGCGCGACATCGACATCAACGTATTCAGCCATGCTCGTTCCTTTCGCCTTGCACTCAGTTTCTCGCAAACAACAGATGTGGCTCGCGGGCGCCTCCGGAAACCGCAGAGGATTTGCCACATCAGCAAGTCGCCGCGTCCGGACCACTTCGCGGACGATACCGATAGTGCCGATTGCCATCGCCATTGCCGTCGCCCGGAATACCGACGGTTGATCGGCCAGCAGCATGAGCGTTCCGACCCAGACGGCCGCGTAATAGATGACGAACCACTTCGATGCCCGCCTGCTCCGCGACAAGATCCTGAACGCGAGGCGTAGGCGACCGTCCCATCACCGGACCGTAGGTTTCGAGCCAGGTCAGGAACGCGACGATCTTGTAGAGCTTTGCGAGAACGAGGCCCGACAGCCAGCCGAACACGACGAGAAAAACGAACGCGCCGACATGCGTGGCAAAATTCCTCGTCAGAACGAGCATCACGCCTAGCAGGGCCGTTCCCCCCAGACTTGCAAAGGACAACATGGCCATCCGGGTGTTGAGCTCGAGTTGACGCCGACGACGCGCCCGGAAGATAGCGATCACGTCTCGCCCGTACAGAGCGATCGTAGCCAGACCGAGTGCGGCGGCAAACGACAGAGGTACGTTCATTCCGAACGAGAGCGTGACCGCGACGACGCCGCCCGCCACCGCGACGGTCGTGGCGAGCACGCCCGCCAACAGCGTCGTGCGGCTGTCCGATCGTCGACGTCGGGCGAGAGCATGAACATGGACAGACAGCGCGATAGCTCACGCCCATGGCCGTCAATGTGAGCCAACCGCCCAGGCCGGCGATCGCGTGCAGCGGCACGCCGGCAGCCAATATCGTTTGCCCGATCGATCCCGTCCATCCTGCGAGCGCAAATGCGAACACTGCGCCGAATGCGACGGTGGCGCAGAGCGAGGCCAACCCGGCCAGGACGAACCGCGCGGGCCCCGTCGGGCGCAACCATGCTGTCAACCCGAGGTCCACGACGATCAGACCGAACCCGGCGACAAGTAGAAAAGCACCGGCCGGAAGAAGCCAGAGCCAGGCGGGCAACCGGCCTCCCAATGCCAGGAAGCCAGCGAGCAGCGAGGCAAGGCCAGCGGTCAACAGGCCCAAGGCCGGCAAAACCCACCTCTCCGAGAACAGCGGTTTTGCGACGAGGACCGGCACGAACTGGAATAGCGCGCCGCACATGGCCACGCTGAGCCAACCGATACAGACCACGTGCACCAGGACGAGCGTATCGGGCGACGCAAGATCGGCCGCGGGAAAGCCGACGCCTGCGACCATCAGCGCAAGCGCAACGAGCAGCCACGCTACCGCCAGCGCGAAGTAGCTCATGGTCCATCGCGATATGCTTGCGCCGATCATCATGACCTCAGATCTTGCGTGTGCTGCACAGGAGCGGAGCGTAAGCGAGCGCGAAGCCGAGAAACGCGCCGGCCCAGGCGACGCCTGCGATCATCAGCAGCGGGATCGAATACGCAGGATCGAGAGCCGCGCACACCCGCGCCAGCGCGGAGATGACGACAGAGGCGTAGACGAATTGCGTGCCAATGGAGGCCGAAAGCGCCTGCCCCGTATGGCCGAGCGTGGCCCGGGTCATCACCGCGATCGTCATCGAGCCGATCGCACCGCCGGTCCACGCGTGGATTCCAGCGCTGGGGGCAACGAGGTCAACCGAAGACAGCGCCGTCAGAAAGAAGCCGACCGGCACGAACGCATAGGCAACATGGAGGATCAGGACAAGCCGGTCCGGCGCAGTGCGGTAGCCGGCCCAGCGAACGAGACGTGCGAAGTGGAGCACCCCGGCTATCCCGAGCGCCCCCGCAACAAGGCGGCCCGAAGGGCTCACACTCCATGCGATCATGGCGCAAACGCCGGAGGCGATCGCGATCGCATCGAAACGGCCAAAGGGGACGGGCAACCGTCCCGGCTCGCGGCGCGCAAGCCAGTTGCGGGTGAAGCTCGGAACGATCCGTCCGCCAATCACACAGACCAGCGTGACGACGAGACCGACGCCGGCCCGGGACGAATACTCCGCGATACCTTCGAGATGCGCCTCGATGTGGAATGCGATGTTGGCGACCGCCAGCAGCGAGATGATGCCGACCACCTTGAGGTTGTTCCACTTGCGGCCGGCGACGATCTCGCGGGCGGCGGCGGCTGCGAGAAAGAGCAGAAAGGCGGCATCGACCGCAAGCGCAACTTGCCACCCGATGAAGCCGGAGAGCATTGTCGCCAGATCTTCCTGCCAACCAAATGACGAACAGGGTGGCGAGCGGGACGCCCTGAATGGGGAGACGGCCTGTCCAGTTCGGAACGGCGGTCAGGAGAAAGCCAGCGATCACGGCCCCCACATAGCCGAACAGCATCTCATGGACATGCCAGTCCCGCGGCGCGAACGCGGTCGGCAGCCGGACGTCACCGGCGAACATCGCGAGCCAGAGCGGAACCATCGCGCCGGCGTAGATCGCCCCGAAGAGGAAGAACGGCCGGAAGCCGCAGGAAAACAGCGCCGGCCCCCGGTAGGCCCTCAATTTCTGCATCGTTGCCATGGATGTCTTCCCTGCTCTGGTGGCGCTGATCATAGGCCGTGACCAACCGGCGGTTCTTTGTCGGGGCACAAATTGCAGCATTCTTCGCCACGCTGTTTGATCTCCGACAAAGATCGCGCGTCCTCCGTTCCGTATTCTCGAATTAGTCATCAAAGGAGCGTGACATGCGGATTTTCGAGAGATTGCGGGGACGGGACCGGGACGAAAGCAACATTGAACGGAAGCTTCTCGAGACGATCACCGGCGATCTTCTCCGTCGCATCGAGGATGGAACCGAAGTCGTGGTGTTGCCGGAGAGCAAATCCGCGTGCTGCTCCTGCTGTTCGGCCGAAGCGGAGGCGCTCCGATAATTGCGCCGGATCAATGCGGACTGGAACTCGGCCAAGTCCGCACGCAAGTCCGCATGGCCGGGATCGCCGCCCCAACACCTTTCTACGGCAGCGCGGCGCGGATCCCGACAACGATCCTGGAACGCAATGTCAGCACCGGGATCGTCAGCGTGACCACTTCCCCAATTGCAGGCACGTCAGGAGGCTGACGTAGCTCGGTGTGCCGCCGATGCTTTCCTGCGGGATGCACTCCGCCTTGCTGGAACCAGAGAACGTCGACCATTGGCTCGTCAACTGCTGACGCGCCCTGTTTTCATCGCTGATGCAGCTTTTTATCGACTGATCGACCGAGAGCCCAGCCGTCGCTGCCACGTCGAGCTTGCAGCTTCTGGCGACGTCGAACGTTGGCACCCTATCGGCAACTGTGAAGACGAGCTGCGAACTCACGACAACCATGGAGATTGAAATAGGCATTTGGCACTCCTGCTCTTTTCATCCACCCATATGAAGCGGATGTCTGCAATGGTTCCCTACCCGGCGCTGCGCGGGCCCCCGACCGCCCTGTCGATAGCTTCGAACAGGGCCTGTTGCTGCAATGGTTTCCGGAGGCTGGCGACCAGCCCGCTGTGATTTCGCAACGCGATGTCCGCATGCGCCGTAATCAGGATTGTCGGAATTTCTATGCCGTTGCTTACGAGGTGCTGCTGAAGCTCCAAGCCGTTCATTTCCGGCATCTGGAGATCGACAATCAGGCAGTCCGGAATACCGGCTGGCAACGCCGCGAGAAACTCCCGTCCCGATCCATAAGTCCGGGCACGAAAAGCGTGCGAACGCAGCAACCGGCTCAAGGCCTTGAGCACGGCTGGATCATCGTCCACAATAGCAATCGATGTGGAAGCTTCCGCCATGAACGACTATTGCGGTTGCGCCGCGCGCCCGTCGAGTTGGCCCTTGGGCCAATAGGCACGTGTTCCCTACTTCGACGGATTGAGCTTCTCGGCCATGCGGACGAGATCGGCGACGTTTCGGATGCCGAGCTTCTCCATCATCCGGCTGCGGTGGACCTTGATGGTCTTTTCGACCGTGCCCAGGTCTCCGGCAATCTGCTTGTTGAGCCGTCCCGCCACGACATGCGTAAACACTTCGCGTTCGCGCGGTGTCAGGTGGCTGACCTTCGCCTGCATCGATTTCATCTCGGAATGAAGCCGACGCAACTCGGCGTCCCTGGCTTCCGCGCGGGATATGGCTTCGAACAAATCCTTGTCTTTTACGGGCTTGGTCAGGAAATCGATCGCGCCGGCCTTCATGGCGCGCACGCTGGTGGGAACGTCGCCTTTGCCGGTGACGAACACGACCGGACGATGATAGCCGCTGGCTGCGGTCAGCACGCGCTGAATCTCCAAGCCATCAAGACCGGGCATCGAAACATCCAATACCGCGCAGCCGGGAACCGTCATGTCATGCTCATCGAGGAACAGCCGGGGAGACGAATACACCTTGACCTCATATCCCCTGGCGCGGAGCAGTCGCGACAGCCCCTTGAGGACTCCCGGATCATCGTCGACGAGGTAAATTGTGAATTTGTCCGTCATGCGGCATCGAAGGTCGGCTGTTGGACGGGTAACGAAAATTTCGCGATCGCGCCGCCGCGCTCATCGTTGACCAGGGTCAGCCTTCCCTGATGGGCCTGTATGATCGTCGAACACAGGGTTAGACCCAGACCAAGGCCATGGTTCTTGGTGGTGTAGAACGGCTCGAACAGCCGACCATTTTCCTTGGGGCGAATGCCGTGTCCACGATCCCTTACGCGAACGTCCACCATCCCGGCTTGGGGACCACCGGTCGAGATCTGGATAGACCGCTGCGCTATCGGGGTCGAGGCCATGGCGTCCATTGCATTCATGACAGAGATTGAGCAGGACTTGCTGCAGCTGCACAGAATCGCCGCATGTCAGCAGTGGAGCATGATCTAGATCAAGCCTGAGGCTGATATCGCGGCCGATCAGCTCGCTGTGCAGCAGGCTGACAGTCGATCTGACAAGGTCATTGATGTTGACGTATTCCGTTTTCCGCTCGCCCTTTTTCAGAAGGCCGCGGAGACGGTGGATGACCTCGCCGGCCCGATTGTCCTCATGAACAATATCCTCGAGCGCATCGCGAACTTCGGCGAGATCCGGCGACTTCTGCGCCAGAGATGAAGCGCCGCTTGCGCATTGGACAGGATCGCAGTGAGCGGCTGGTTGATTTCGTGCGCAATCGAACCGGAAAGCTCGCCGAGCACGGACACGCGCATCAGATGCTCAACTTCCCGACGTTGCAGTGCGACCTCGGCCTCGGCCGACTTCTGTTCGGTGATGTCGATGAATATGCCGCCAAGATGCTTCGATCGGCCGCCGCCCTCTGAACGGGATCGGGCACGCATGCGAACCCAACGCATCTCCCCGCCCGGCAGGACAATTCGGACGTCGCTGATGGCAGGCTGCTCCGTTTCGAATGACCTTTCAAGCGCCTGGGTTGCAGTTTGCAGATCGTCGGGGTGAACGGCCGAAAGGAACGTGTCGCGCGTCAACGGCGCATCGCGCGCAATTCCGAACATCGCCCTGCAATGCTCCGTCGCCCAAAGCTCATTTCGATGCCGGTCAAATTGCCAAAGCCCAATATTGGCAGCAGCGGCGGCGAACGTCATCCGCTCTTCGCTTTCCTTGAGCAGATTTTCGGCGCGCAACCTTCTCCGCCGCTGAACCAGCAGTGCGCCAACGATCAACGATTGCAAGGCAACAATCAGGATGGCCGCAACGACGGCGCCTCGATGTTCGCTCCAGATCGTCGGCTCCTTGAACAAGACGACAGTATCGGGAGGAAGCTTGCTCTCCTGGAGCCCCCACCGTGCCATCGCTCTGTGATCGACCCGATAGGTCTGTCCCGGATTTGTTTGGGGTGCGATCGTCGCAGGGTCTTTCCCTGCGAGGATTTGAAGTGCCATGTCTGCCGCGCGAACACCAACCGATTCAAATGTCTCAACAAAGCCGCCGACGATGCCATTGCCAATATAGGTGTCATAGGGGGCGTAGAGCGGTGCCGGGTGAGACCGCGGACAGAGAACCTGCCACGTGAGCCGGGACATACGCGTTGCCTTCGCTGTCGGCAAATACCGTCAGGAGCATCACAATCGAATTACGGGGAATCTTCGATACTTCTTCGACCAGATTCGCATAGGAACGCTCGAACAGGTATGTCACTTCGAATTTTCGTTGACGATCCTCGATGGTTTTTCGAGCAGTCGATTGCCACGCCGATCCACCTCCCCGCTTCCAGCAATGACGAACAGACGGCTGGCTTCCGGCTGCAGTCGCTCCGCAAGCGCAAGCGTCTTGTCCAGGTCGAACTCGGTAATTATTCCGGTGACGTCCGGCGGCAGCCGCGACGCGCCATAGTTTTGTGGAGATATGGCCGTGAACACAACAGGTGCATTTGGGGCGATGTCGTCGCGGTGCCTGACGATGAATGGCAGAGCTGCGCTGCCTAACGTTATCACCACGTCAGGGGGGCGTTTCTGGTACTTGGTCCGCAGAAACATCGCTATCCGCGATTCGTATTCGGCATCCGTGTTCCGCGCCAGGTCAAGAAAGTCTGCATCGATTTCGAGTGGTTGCGGCGAGCGCTCCAGCAAGCGCTTTCGAGCGCCGTCCGCGATCAGTGTGGTAGCGGGGAATGTGTAATTGAAAGCGTGCAGCATGAGCACGCGTCGAGGCTCAGCGGCGCGAGATTCCGCGCCGAACAGAAAAAGGAGCACCAAGCTCCACCACTGCGATGCGCGTCCTTGTCATTACGGAAAAGGCCGTCACGCCGAAAATACACTAGTAAAAATTTCAAAAAGAACTGCCGCCTGCAGATACGCCATTCGGATGGTCGAATGCACCTTACCACGCTTTGGCAGTGCGTACCGCGTTTCGCGGCAGGACAATTTATCAGCAAAATCAATGGGAAGCGTTTTTGCCTGGGCGACCCGCTCGATCTTGCCGGCCGCGCATAGGGATGGTGGCCGCCTCGTAAAATTGTAGCCAATTGGTTGCGGTCAAACGATAGCATGCTTCATGCCTCACGACTTGGAGCGCACGAAGACAACCTCGAACTTTTGCTTGACGACGACCTGATCGTAGACGCCGGTTAGCCGATCATTCGCCGCATCATAGTTGAGCGTATAGGTAGAACCGTTGTAGCCGGCGGCGCGTAGCTCAAAGAAAAGTTTGAGGCTGTTGCCATCGCTGGTAGCGACGGCCGTGTGAAAAGGCAACGGCCTCGGGTTGGCGTAACTGGCGTCAAGCCGGCCATCGGCGTCTACCGAATTGATCGTGATCACATAGCCTCCCTGCACCCTGACCCAGCGACCAGGCAGAACACCAAACGCAGCCTTGGCTGCGGATTCCGTCGCTGGAGGCACGGGCGTTGCCGGCGAAAGCTGCGTCTGCGCCGATGCCGGGATGATGAACAACGAAAGGCCAACGATGGCGAATGGCATTCGGTTCATGGCCTTTTCTCCGATCAAGTCTTTAGTGGACTTGCACGTTCAGGTGCGAACTCGACTGATTGACGTTCAAGCGATGGTGCCAAGCCGGGTCGTATTCTGTCAGCAAAATCAACGGCGCAACATTGGCCCTGAGGACAAGCCCGGGTCGCGCTTTTCCGTTTCTGAGCAAATAAGGCAACGGATGGGACCGCGCAGACCCCGCCCGATGTTGGACCACGGTCCAATAGCCCGGAGGATTCTCCTACGTAGCGTGTCCCCGCTCGATGCCGTGGTGCATCGATCGGGAGGCAACGCTTGATGACAGCGCTTCCTGCAGCCGGCTGACGTCCGATGCCGCCATTTATGACGTCCTTCAGACATCGAGAAATGATCTGGATACCCGGCGGCACCTTTCGCATGGGATCGGACAAGCATTATCCCGAAGAAGCCCCGGCGCATCGCGTCACCGTGGACGGCTTCTGGATGGACCGCTATCCCGTGACAAACCGGCAATTCAGGGAATTCGTAAGGGCTACCAGGCACGTCACCGTTGCCGAGATTGCGCCTGATCCGAAGGATTATCCCGGAATGCTCCCGCACATGGTCTACGCGGGCTCGCTGATGTTCTCGCCGCCCGCGCATCCGGTCAGTCTCCGGGACTTCAGCCAGTGGTGGACCTTCGCCAAGGGCGCGGACTGGCGGCATCCCTATGGACCCGGAAGCAACATCCGTGGGCTGGACGATCATCCGGTCGTGCATGTGGCCTTCAGCGATGCGCTCGCCTACGCGACATGGGCGGGCAAGGACCTGCCGACCGAAGCGGAATGGGAATTTGCGGCACGCGGCGGGCTCGACGCTGCCGAATTTGCCTGGGGCGATGAATTCACGCCGGCCGGCCGTCACATGGCCAATACCTGGCAGGGTGAGTTTCCACGGCAGAACGTCAATGCCGACGGCTTCGAGCGCACCTCGCCGGTCACCGCATTCCCGCCGAACGGGTACGGCCTCCACGACATGATCGGCAACGTCTGGGAATGGACGGCCGACTGGTATTCGCCAAAGCATCAGGCGGATGCTGCCGAAGGCCTGCTGCATTCCGGAGAACCCGCGCGGCGGCCGCGAGGCCGACAGCTACGACCCCCGAACGACCAATGTGAAAATTCCACGAAAGGTCATCAAAGGCGGCTCGCATTTGTGCGCGCCGAACTACTGCCGACGCTACCGGCCGGCAGCGCGCCATGCGGAGCCGGTCGATACTTCCACCAGTCATCTTGGCTTTCGATGCATCAGGCGAGGAGCCACTGATGCATCATAAAAAGGGAGAGCGTAGCCATGTTGAGTTCCATATTGCCTGACAAGCCGCCCTTTATTGCAACGCCGCCACGCAAGACGCCTGGCTTGCGGTCCTGCGCCTCGCTGCTTGGCGCGACGATGTTGATGTCGCTGTCCGGGCCGGCCAGCACGCCGGCAACCGCACAGCCGGCCCAGAAGCCCAATATCCTCTTCATCATGGGTGACGACATCGGCCTCTACCAGCCGAGCATCTACCATCGCGGCCTGATGGTCGGCGAGACGCCCAACATCGATCGCATCGGCAATGAAGGCGCGATATTCACGCATTACTATGCCGAGCAGAGCTGCACCGCCGGCCGCAACGCCTTCTTCACCGGCATGCATCCGCTGCGCACCGGCATGATTCCTCCGCAACTGCCCGGCAGCCCGTCCTATCTGCGGCCCGGCACGCCGGCGCTCGCCAAGTTCCTGCTCGATCTCGGCTACAACACCGGCGAGTTCGGCAAGAACCATCTCGGCGATCACACCGACGCGCTGCCGACCGCGCATGGCTTCCAGGAATTCTGGGGCTACCTGTATCACCTCGATGCGATGCAGGGCGTGAGCTTCCCGGACATCAACAAGACCCCGACCCAGCAGACGGTTGCCCCGCCATGCAAGAATACGCCGATCCCCGGCATCCCGGAGGTACCGGGCGCGGTCGATCCGAAAACGACGGTTTGCCTGACGCCTCCGCGCAACGTCCTGTCGTGCAAGTCGCGATGGTACAGCCAGGACTCAGCAGTGCATCGATCAGGGCCCGCTGACGCTCGAGCGATCGAAGGGTGTCGACGAGGAAATCTCGGCCAAGGTCATCGACTTCATCGATCGCAACGACCCGAAGACGACGGGCAAGCCTTTCTTCGTCTGGTACAACCCTGCGCGCATGCACATCACGACCGTGCTGAATGACAAGTACGCGGCCATGGTCGGCGAGCCCGGCGGCAAGGACTGGGGCCTCAACGAGGCCGGCATGAAGCAGATGGATGACAACATCGGCTACGTGCTCAAGAAGCTCCAGGACATGGGCCAGCTCGACAACACGATCGTCGTGTTCACGACCGACAACGGCGCCGAGACCATCACCTTTCCGGACGGCGGCACCACGCCGTTCAAGGGCGGCAAGCTGAGCACCTGGGAAGGCGGCATGCGCGCTCCGGCGCTCATTCGCTGGCCGGGCGTCATCAAGCCCGGCACCATCAAGAACGACATCTTCGCGTCGCTCGACTGGCTGCCCACGCTTGTCAACATCGCGCGGCGGCGCAAAGGGAGACGCGCTGAAGAAGCGCATCGAGGCCGGCCAATATCCCGGCATCGTGAAGACCACGCTCGATGGCGTCGATCAGACCGAATACCTTTCCGGGCGTTCGGAAAAGTCGGCGCGCGATACCTTCTTCTACTATTCGGGCAAGGACCCGTCGGCGGTCCGCTACAAGAACTGGAAGATCTACTTCACGATGGTGTCCGACGCCCCGGCGGGCTTTATTGCCGGCGCGCTTCCCTATCACTGGGCCCAGGTCGTCAATATCAAGCGAGACCCGTTCGAGACCTCGATCGGTTCACAATACAAGACGCTCATGGGCATGGGCGGCGCAATCGGCTCCCCTTCGACAGCCTACGTCTACGACTGGAACATGCTGCCCATCGGCCAGGCGCTCTGGCTGAAGGAACTCGAGACCTATACTGCGTACCCGCCGCTGCAGGACCCGGCGAGCTACAACCTCGACCAGGTGATACAGCAGATCAAGCAGGCCAAAACTGCCGGTCGCAGCGACTAGCGGTACGACGCCTAACTCGGCGGGCGCCCTATTGGGCGCCCGTCGATCAACTCCCTCGCTCAGCGAGCGACTCACCAACGAAGCGGCGCGTCGGCTCCGGTGCAGCCGCACGAACTGAACGAGGCAACCTAATCATGAGCATCTTCAAACGCGCATGCCTCGGTCTGCGTCACCTCAGTCGCAACGGCGGCAGCACTGGTCACGCCGCTCTCCGCGCAGCAACAACAAAAGCCCAACATCCTCGTCATCATGGGCGATGACATCGGCTACTGGAACATCAGCGCCTACAATCGCGGCATGATGGGCTACCGCACGCCCAACATCGACCGCATCGCGAACGAAGGCGCGATCTTCACCGACTATTATGGGCAGCAATCCTGCACCGCCGGCCGCGCCGCGTTCATCACCGGCCAGAGTCCCATTGCGCACCGGGCTGTTGAAGGTCGGCCTGCCGGGAGCGAAGGAAGGGCTGTCGGAAAAGGATCCGACCATTGCCGACCTGCTCAAGCCGCACGGCTATGCGACCGGGCAGTTCGGCAAGAACCATCTCGGCGACCGCAACGAATTTCTGCCCACGGTGCACGGCTTCGACGAGTTCTTCGGCAACCTCTATCACCTGAATGCCGAGGACGAGCCGGAGCATCCGGACTATCCGAAAAATCCTGCATTCAGGGCGCAGTTCGGCCCGCGCGGCGTCATGAAATGCGTCGCGACCACCGTCGACACGCCGGGCGATGATCCGCGCTTCGGCCCATGGGGCAAGCAGAAGTGCGAGGATACCGGACCGCTCACCAAGAAGCGCATGGAAACGATCGACGAGGAATTCCTCGGCGCATCGACTGACTTCATCGACCGCGCAAATCGCGACAAGAAGCCGTTCTTCGTGTGGTTCAACTCGAGCCGGATGCACATCTGGACGCGTCTCAAGCCCGAATCCCAGGGAAAGACCGGCCTCGGCATCTATCCCGACGGCATGGTGGAGCATGACGGGCAAGTCGGGCAGATTCTGAAGAAGCTCGACGACCTCGGCATCGCCAACAACACGATCGTCATCTACACCACCGACAACGGCGCCGAGGCATTCTCGTGGCCCGATGGCGGAACCACGCCATTCAAGGGCGAGAAGAACACCAACTGGGAGGGCGGCTATCGCGTCCCGGCGATGGTGCGCTGGCCCGGGCTGGTGCCGCCGCGAACCGAGATCAACGACGTCTTTTCGGCCGAGGACTGGGCGACGACGCTGGTCGCCGCGGCCGGCGAGCCCGACATCAAGAGCAAACTGCTGGTCGGGCTACGATGCCGGCGGCAAGAACTTCAAGGTCCACCTCGACGGCTACGACCAGCGCGACCTTCTCGCCCGCAAGGGCGCCAACAAGCGCCGCGAATTCTTCTACTGGACCGACGACGGCAATCTTGCCGGTCTTCGCTACGACCAATGGAAGGCGGTATTCATGGAACAGAAGGCCCATGGGTTCGACGTGTGGGCGCAGCCGATGGTCCAGCTTCGCTTGCCATCGCTGTTCAACCTCCGATCCGACCCGTTCGAGCGAGCCCAGCACGAAGCCGGCGACTATGTCAGGTGGTTCGTCGAGCACGCCTTTGTGCTCGTCCCGGCGCAGGCGATCGTGGGGCAGCACCTCATGAGTTTCCAGCAATTTCCGCCGAGACAAAGACCGGGCTCATTCTCGGTCGAACAGGCGATGGAAAAGCTAAGGAATCCACCGTCCAGCAATTGAATTCGCATGTTCCGATTGGAAGCGAGTAGCGAAATTCAAAGGAGTTCTATCATGACCATCAAGAGTCGAACTGGCTGCATGATCATCGCCCTCCTGCTCTGCGGGGCAGCACCGGCGCTGGCCCAGACCACGCCGCCGCAGCACGTGCCGCTGCAGAAGACGATCGGCCAAGCCGGCCCGGAAGTCGTGCCGTCGTTGATCGTGATGAACGCCCGTGGCGCCAGCCTGCAGGGCGGAAAACTGACACTCACCGGAGTGGCGCCCAACTCGATCGTTTTCGCAGACCGCCCGGTGCGGGCGGCAGGGCATTCGCTCACGACTGATCTGATGCACGAATGGTCGCCGAGCAATGATAGCGCAGACAGCTTTAGCAAGGATCCGCCGAACGCCACCGTCTCGGTGTTCAGCACGGACGGGTCGAAAGTCCGCGATGCCGTCGTGGTGCTGAAGACAGCGAAGCTTGAGAGCGACCGGCTGACTTTCGATGTCGATGTGCTCGAAGGTGATCTGGCCGGCGGCGACGGGCCGGCGGCGCTCTTCATCGACCGGTTTGGCGGCGGCTTCGGGGGCTTCCACGCTGGTGGTTTCCACGCGGGCGGCATGGGCGGCTTCCACGCCAGTGGCTTCCGCGCCGGGGGCTTCCGCGGCGGCTTTGATCGTGCGGGGGCTGTCGGTGTCGGCCGGGTCGGCGCTGTCGGCGTCGGGTACCATCCCTACGTCGCTCGCGGTGCCTGGTATCGCGGAGGCTACGGTGCTGCAGCGGTCGGTGCCGCCGCGGTGGGTGGGGCTGCGCTGGGTGCGGCGGCAGCAAATGCCGCCTATCCCTACTGCGGCTATTATCCCTACCCGCCCTGCTACTGAGGCTGCACGAGCCATGCATGCAATCTGCGCTCGGACCTACGCTCCCGGCACATCGAGCAATTGGCTGCGGTACATGGCCTTATTTGACGGAGGTAAACATGAAGCCGATCGTTACTTTCCCGAATATCAGCCGTCGCGTCCTGCTCTCGACCATCGCGACGCTTCCGGCCCTGTCCACGCTGCGGACCGTCCCAGTGTCGGCGCAGACCACAACTTCGAGCGGCGCACTGCCCTCGTGGAACGAAGGACCGGCAAAACAGGCAATCCTCGATTTCGTCCGAGACACCACGGGAGCGGGCAGCCCGAAATTTGTACCGCCAGAACAGCGCATTGCCACCTTCGACCAGGACGGCACGCTGTGGGTCGAACACCCAGTTTATTCGCAGGTCGTGTATTGCTTGGACCGCGTGCCAGCTCTGGTCGAGAAAGATCCGAAACTCAAAGACGTCGAGCCGTTCAAGACGGTCCTCTCGGGTAACCGCGAGGCAATTGCCAAGCTATCGCTGCATGATCTTGAAAAGATCCTCTTCGCTACACTTACCGGCATGTCTGTCGACGAGTTCGGTGCGGAAGCTGGAAAATGGCTGACAAGCGCCAAGGACGGACGCTGGAAGCGACCCTACACCGACCTCATCTACCAACCGATGCTTGAAGTCATGCAGTATCTTCGAAGCAGCGGCTATAGGACTTACATTGTGACCGGCGGCGGCCAGGATTTTGTGCGTGTTTATAGCGAGCGTGTGTACGGTATCCCGCCCGAACAGGTGGTCGGTACGGCTGCTGGCACAAAGTTACGGATACCAGAAGGACGGTACGCCGTTCCTAACCAAAGAGCCTAAGCTACTTCTTTACGATGACAATGCAGGCAAACCGGAAGGCATCCATTTGATGATCGGTCGGCGGCCTCGCGCGGCGTTTGGCAATTCGGACGGTGATCGGGAAATGCTGGAATACACCGGTGCCGGCGATGCTGCGCGGCTGATGATGCTGGTCCTGCACGACGACGCAACACGTGAATATGCCTATGGCCCGGCGCAAGGCCTGCCGGACACCAAGGTCGGCACCTTCACCCAGGCACTCTATGATGAGGCAAAGAAGAAAAACTGGACAGTGATCAGCATGAAGAACGATTGGAAGCGGATTTTCCCGTTCGACTAGAGGAGCAGAACAGATGAGTGATCTTGTCGTGATTGCATTCCCAACCGAGGCGAAGGCGGAGGAAGTTCGTCAAAAATTGCTGGCCATGCAGAAGGAGTATTTGATCGAACTCGGCGATGCCGTGATCGCCGTGAAGGACAGCAACGGAAACATCAAACTAAATCAACTGATCAACACCACGGCTGCCGGTGCGGTTACTGGCGCCTTCTGGGGCTCGCTGATTGGCCTGATCTTTTTGATGCCGCTGGCTGGCGCTGCCCTTGGCGCAGCGTCCGGCACGCTCAGCGGATATTTGACGGATGTCGGCATCGACGACAAATGGATGAAGGAGACCGCTGCCGCCGTTCAACCTGGAACCGCAGCGCTCTTCGTACTGGTGCGCAAAGTCACGGCGGACAAGGTTCTTGACCAGGCTCAAAGGCGAAGGCGGCACGGTGCTGAAGACTTCTCTCGACCACACTAAGGAAGCCGCCTTGCAAGCGGCCTTAGCGGAGGTCAAGGCGGCGGTACCGGCTTCTGCGGCTCCCCAGTAAGTGGGTAAATTCAAAGGCGAGCGACTGATGAAGCAAATCAGGCTCTTTGCAACAGACGTGCTCTACGCCACACATGGTACTGCCCCGCTTGGCAGCTGCCCATACGGCGCCTGCAATCCCTCCGTCGAACACCACGCCGCACTAAGTCGAGACCCGCATCGGCATGCTCTCTGGTGGTTATGCGTTTACGTTGGCGGCGTATGTCGCGCATGTCGGCGGTCCCCGCCGTGATCTCCATCGGTCTTTGGTATGTCCTCGAGCGCACGGATTAAACAGTCGAACGGGAGCACGTCATGGAATCATTGTTGGGATTTCAAATTGGCTTCTGGGACTACGCAACCTTTATAGTTCTAGCCATCCTCGTCGCCGCCGGTCTCGCTTTGGCTGTGTTTGTCTTGGGTCTTCCTGGACGCATCGCGATCGCCCGCAACCATCCCGAGGCCGAGGCAGTTTATCTGATGGGCTGGATCGGCTTTCTTGCCGTCGTGCCGTGGATTCAAGCTCTGGCCTGGGCCTTCAGGCCGACGACCGTAATCGACGTCCGCTACCTACCAAAGCAAAGGCGCATGAAACCGAAGCGACGATCGCAAAGTTAGAGGGCAAGGCGCCGCCGGCAATCGCCCGGAAACCCAGCCTGGAGGCACGCCATCATGATGGCTGCCCTTCTCGTTCTTACCGTCGCCTGCTTTGTGTTCTGGCTTGTATTCATTCGATTCAAGCTCATCAGGCTCACGCCGGGCTGGGGGATCATCTTCGCCTTCTTTGTTGTCCACCTGATGCTCGTATTCCTGATAGGCCTGCGATTCGTAACGCCGTATTCCGTCAATGCAACCGTAGTTCAGCGAACGATCCAGCTTGTTCCGCGGCTGCCCGAGCCTACACTCGTTGATGCCGTGCTTGTCGATGAAGATATCCCGGTCAAGAAAGTGCCAGCCTCTGTTTCAATTCGACCGCCGCCCCTACCAGTACAAAGTCGACCAGATCGCTGCGCAGCTCGCCGCGGCCAGGCAAAATGTCAACGTGCTGAAGGCGGATGTCGACGCAGCGGCCCAAGGTGCGAAGAAGACCAAGGTCGAGCTTGACTACGCGCAATATCAGAAACGAATCTTCGACAAGCTGGCGCAGGAGCAGGCTGTGCGCGAGGAGGAAGTGGAGCAGATGGCTGACCCGAGTGAATGCGGCGGAAGCCACCAACGATGCGGCATTGGCCCAACTCGAACGCGCCAAACTGCAATACAAATCCGAGATTGACGGTGTCAACACAACCGTTGCCAACATGGAAGCGCAACTCCGGCTGGCACGCTACTATCTGGATAATACCACGCTGACCGCACCAGAGGACGGTCACATGATCAACCTTCAGGTCCGTCCCGGAATGGTGGCCGGGATTTATCGCGTCGGCGGGATCGCGGCCTTTATCGCCGATGCGGATCGCTATTTGCTGGCAACATATTTCCAGGAAAATCTCAAATATGTGAAGGAGGGCCAGCCGGTCGAAGTTTCACTCGACCTTTATCCTGGCCAGATCTTTGCTGGAGCGGTCGAGCGGGTCTGGCGCGGCAATGGCATAGGACAGTACTTGCCGAGTGACGACATCCCTAAATTCCAGCAGCCGCCACCAACTGTCCCCCAGGGCCAGTATGCGGTGAAAATACGTCTCGATCACCCCGATCAATCCAAGTTTACAATCGGCGCGCAGGGTTCGGCTGCAATCTACACAAGTGGAGAGCACGGTGCATGGGCTGCGCTGCGCAAAATCTCCATCCGCGCTCATTCCTGGTTTAACTGGCTTTACCCGATCAACTTCTGACGATATCAGGATCGATGGGGGTTCAATCCGAGTATTGCGATCGAAAACGGCGACAGGAGGCGAGCATGATAAAGACAAGCTCCTCATCATCGCTGTCGCACTCGGCGTGATAGGCGCGGCCGTAGGAGGCGGCGCTGTATCTACGCCTACCCGGTCCAGGTCACCACGTTGGCCGCTATGGCGCGCAACTATCTTCTTTCCTGGTCGGCGCCTCCCGGCACGACAACGACGGAATTGAACGCGGCTTACAAAGCGCCAGACTGCTGCGCCCTCGCCTGCGGCCGAGGCGTCATCGCCGAGCGCGACCGCCGGAGACTGGCCGAGCTACAACAGAACACTGACGTCCGAGCGTTACTCGCAGCTCAGCCAGATCAATACGAAGAATGTCGGCAAGCTGAAGGTTTTGTGCACCTACGACGTCGATGAATATACCGCCTTCGAGTCCGGTCTGATCATGGTGGACAACGCTCTGATCGGCACCACCGAGTTCGATATTTTCTCCCTCAATCCGGCGACCTGCGCCGAGAACTGGCGCACCCACGAGGACTATCCCGCCCAGCCTTTTGCCGGCCAACCGAGGCGCCGCCTACCTGGACGGCATGCTGTTTCGCGGCACCCAGGACGGGCGGGTGCTGGCCTATGACTTCAAGACCGGCAAGCGAATCTGGGAAACGACGATCGCGGACCCGAAACGTGGCGAGTCGGTTCCGTCGGCGCCGATCGCCTCCGACGGCCTCGTCTTCGTCGGCAACGCGGGCGGCGACTTCAAAGGCGGCAAGGGCCACATGTTCGCGCTCGACGCGAAGACCGGCAAGATCGTCTGGGAGTTCTTTCTGGTTCCCAAGGACGAGGGCGACATCGTCCGCGGACCGCTGGGCGCGACGCCGCTCGACGCGTCGACTTGGAAGAATGCGCCCGGCATCCCGATCAGCGGTGGCGGAACCTGGACGTCCTACACACTCGACACGAAAACCGGGCTGCTCTACGTCCCCGGCGGCAATCCGGCCCCCGACTTCGTCATCGGCGCGCGCGAGGGAGACAATTCCTTTACCGACTCGGTCGTCGTGCTCGACGCCAAGACCGGCGACTACAAAAATCATTTCAAGATTGTGAAGAAGGACTGGCACGACTGGGACGTCTCCAACCCGCCCATCCTGATTCAAACCATGGGCGGCAAGCAGCTCATGGCCGTCGCGCCGAAAGATGGTTACCTCTATGGCTTTGATCTTGCGACCAACGGTCTGCTCTACCGCGTGCCGGTCACCCGGGTCGAGGATGTCGCCGTAGCCTTTTCGCCCGGCACCGATGTCCATTTTTGTCCGGGCTCGGTGGGGGGCGCGGAATGGAACAGCCCGGCCTACGATCCGCAGGACGAACCTCATCATGGTCGGCGAGGTCGAATGGTGCGACACGGTGACGCTGCAGAGGATGTCGATGAGCTTCGGTCGGTACCGATCGGGCAGCCATGGGTCGGAATGGCGACCTCGAACCCATTCAACATGTTCGGCAGAATGGACGGACGACGTACCTGGGCGGGATGGGTCTACGCCGTCGACGCCGACACCGGCGTCTGGAAGTGGCGCCTGAAGTCCAACTACCCGATCGTCAGCGGCATGACTCCGACGGCCGGCGGCGTCGTGTTCTTCGGCGATATGGGCGGCAACTTCTATGCGCTCGATTCCGCCAACGGCGCAGAAGCTTTGGGGTCAGGATCTCGGCGGCGCGATCGGCGGCGGCGTGATCACCTATACCGCGAACGGTGCGCAGAAGGTCGCCGTGGCGGTCGGCGTTACGCATGGTCGCGTGGCCGACGAAAATCGTGAAAGCCAAGGTCGTCGTGCTGGGCCTCGAGGGCGGTGGCGCCACGAGCCAATGATCGCGAGCTATTCTGCGGCGAGGCTATTCGTCCTTGGCGTGCACTCATAAATCAGCGAAAGGCTCAAATATGTCACTCATCAATGATCTTCTTGAGCGACCGTTCGATCAGGCGATCACATCAAAATACACGGCAATGAACGGCCTGATCTATTTGGGGTTCGGAGCCCTGGTACTTGTTTGGCCCGGAATGGTGCAGACCATCTTCAGGGACGCGGCGTTCGTTGGAAACGAGGCCGCACTGATCCGCGTAGTGGGTATGACCGTGATGGTCATTGGCTGGCTCTATTTGTTCGGTGGCCTCTCCGGCGGCAGACGCATCGTCGCCGCGAGCGTATTGGACAGAGTGGTGCTCGTTCCCTGGTGCTCGTACCCTTGGCCATCGCGGGAGTTTTTCCTCGTTTTCTGCTGACGTTTGCGGTTCTCGACCCGACACTCGCCCTTGGCGCTTGGCTGCTTCTGCGTCGATCGGACCGCCATCGATCTCACTCGACCGCCGGTACGCCATCGCTGTAGCTCTTGGAATTGTCGTTGAGTCCACGCCCCTAGTTCTGAAGCAGGTGTTTGAAACCGCAATCTTGCAGCCCATTCGAAGAGGTTACCATGGACTTCGATCCGGTTTTCCTGTCGCGGCTGCAATTTGGATTTGTGATCACTTTTCACATCATATTTCCCTCGTTCACCATCGGTCTTGGTGCCTGGTTGGCGACAATCGAGGGCGCGAGGTTGGCCACAGGAAACCCGCGTCTATCGGCGTGTGTTTGACTTCTGGCTCAAGGTGTTTGCGCTATCGTTCGGAATGGGCGTGGTCACCGGCATCGTCATGGCCTTTCAGTTCGGAACGAACTGGAGCGTCCTGGCGGAGCGCACCGGTTCGATCCAGGGACCGCTACTCGGCTATGAGGCGTTCACAGCCTTCATGTTGGAGGCGACATTTTTCGGCGTTATGCTGCTTGGACGTGATCGGGTATCGCCGCGCGTCTACTTCTTCGCCTGCTGCATGGTGTCGCTCGGCACCATGTTCTCGTCGTTCTGGATCCTGGCCAATAACAGCTGGATGCAGGTTCCGATCGGCCACACGATCGTCGATGGCAAGATTATCCCCGCGGATTGGCGAGCAATCGTGCTCGGGACCGATTCAGATGGTGCGTTGGCCGCATATGCTGCTCGCCGCTTTTCTGACCAGCGGGATGAGCATTGCCGCCACGGGCGCGTGGTATCTGCTGCGCGGCGTGCATCGCGACGAGGGGCGCGTGATGCTGCACTGGAGTCTCGGGTTGGTCGCCGTGTTGATCCCGATCCAGCTCTTCTTCGGACACCTGACCGGTCTATACGTTCTCAAGCACCAGCCCGCGAAATTTGCTGCGATCGAAGCCCGCTGGAAGAACCAACAACCGGCCAGCGAGGTCCTGATCGCAATTCCCGATCCGGTCAGCGAGCGTAATCTGTTCGCGATTGAAATCCCGCGTCTTGGCAGCTTCATCGCCTCCGGCAACTGGACCGCGCCCGAGGTCGGCCTTGAATCGTTTCCGCCAAAGGATCGGCCCTCCGGTCATCATTCCATTCTTCGGCGTTCCGCATCATGGTCGGGATGGGACTGATCATGCTTGCCGTCTCGTGGTTGGGAAACCTGCTTCGCTTCCGTGATCGGCTTGAGACAACGCGCTGGTTTCTGTGGTGCACTTTCCTTTCGTTTCCGACGGGCTTCATCGCAGTGCTGGCCGGCTGGTACACGGCCGAAGTCGGGCGTCAGCCCTGGGTCGTCTATGGCCTGCTTCGCACCGCCGACGCTGTAACACCGTCGCTTACCACCAGTACGGTGCTGTTCTCGCTTGTCAGCTACGTGCTGGTCTACGCGGTCTTCATTGGGTTCGGGACATACTACATCTTCAAATTGCTTCGGCAGGGCCCCACCGTCGAGGCAACCGCGATCCCGGGGCGACGGCCAGGCGTCCGTTGGCGTTCGCCGACGACGCCGCGAGCGCGACGGGCAACCAGCCCCGGCAGGAGGAGTGACGGGCATGGAGCCGAGCAATCTTGCCCTGTTCTGGGCCGGCGCGATTGCGCTCTCGATCTTCGTCTACGTGATTCTCGATGGCTTTGATCTCGGCGTTGGCGTGTTGTTTGGCACGACGAACGAGGATGCGAGGCGCGTTCAGATGATGAACGCGATCGCGCCGTTCTGGGACGGCAATGAGACCTGGCTTGTGATCATCGGAGCAAGCCTGTTTGCTGCCTTCCCGGTCGTCTACGCCGTATTCCTCAGCGCCTTCTACCTGCCGGTGCTGTTGCTGTTGTTCGGCCTGATCTTCCGCGGCATCGCGTTCGAATTCCGCAATCGCGCCGGCGGCATGCAGTGGTTTTGGGATGGAGGCCTTTGGCTGCGGCTCTGTCGTGGTGGCGTTTGTCCAGGGCGCGGCGATCGGCGCCATGATGCGTGGCGTTCCCGTCGCAAACGACCAATACGCCGGCGACGCGTTCGGTTGGCTGCATCCGTTTCCGGTGTTGACCGGGATCGGCATGGTGCTCGGTTATGCCCTGCTTGGCGCGGGATGGCTTGTCTTGAAGACCGAGGGGACGCTGCGCGATTGGGCATATGCGCGCATACCCTGGCTTGCCGGAGGCGTGTTCATCGTGCTGGGCCTTGCGTTCGTTGCTTCCCTTACGATCGACGCAGACGCCATCGCTCAAAGCAATCTGCGAGACCGTCTTTGGGGATATGCTTTCCCGATTCTCGCCGTGGCGGCCCTAGTCTGGCGTCGTTGCGAGCGCGCGAGCGCGGCGTGACGGATTGCCGTTTCCGTTGACCGTCCTGTTTTTTCTTGCGTCCTACCTGACGCTGGGGGTGATGTTCTGGCCGTATATGGTGCCGTACTCGATCACCGTGGCTGACGCCGCTGCGCCGGAAGCCTCGCTTGGCTTCTTCTTCTATGGAGGCGTCATCGTTCTGCCGGTGATCTTCATATACTCGACCGGCGTATACTATATTTTTCGCGGCAAGGATCGCCAAGGTTACGGCCGAGATCCTACATGGCGGTGAAGCTTGTGATCCACTTGCCGCCAAGGGGGGCCAACCCCACAGTCGTCCGTTACGAAGCCGGGGTGACTGCGGGAGCGATAGCGAAAGCGCAGCATCGAGCGAGTGACGGTGTTTGAGGCGTTGCACATGTACTACCGCTTTCGGAAATGCCACCGTCATTTTTGACCAATTTTGGTTTGGGCCCGAGCAGTTTCGGAGCAATACATAACGATTCGTAGTTGCTCGGCCATCTGCCCGGACTGGCCGTGCGGCCAACCCCCGCGCCCGACCCACGCGCGTTGCTGCGCGAGGCAGGATATCCGAACGGCTTCAAGCTGGTCGTCCATGCCGCGCCGGAAGCCGCGCAGAATGCGCCAAGCCTCGCGCAAGGCATCGCCACCATGCTCGGCCGCGCCGGCATTGTAACCAGCGTCGAGACGCTGCCCTGGCAAGTCTATATCGGCGAGATCATGAAGCCCGACGGGCCCGCCTACGCCGCTTTCATGATGAGCTGGGGCAATGCCTCGGGCAATTCGATGGATGTGCTGCAGGGCCAGCTCCACACCGTCGACCGCAGCCGCAATCTCGGCGCGCAGAACCAGAGCCGCTACTCCAACCCCGCCGCCGACGCGCTGGTCCGCAAGGCCCAGGTCACGTTCGACACAACGGAGCGGGAAAAGCTGCAGCAGGAGGCCATGCGCATGATCATGGCGGATGTTCCGCTGATCCCCCTGCACGTGCAGGTCGGCATGCTCGGCGCCCGCAAGGGCCTCACCTACGACACCAATCCGCGCGAGCACCTGCACGCGCACGAAGTGCGCATCGCACGCTGAGGATTTCGAAACGCATGAACCGCATCGATCGAAGGCCGCTGCACGAAGTCGTTGCCGACAGGCTTCGCGACATGATCGTCGAGGGCGAGCTGTCCTCCGGTGTCGTCCTGCCGGAGATGGAGCTTTGCGCTTCACTTGGCGTATCGCGCACGCCGATCCGCGAGGCGCTGAAGCTGCTCGTCCTTGACGGGCTGGTCGAGCACCTGCCGCAGCGCGGGTTCGCCGTGCGCGCGCTCGGGACCGACGAAGCGCGGCAGATGCTGGAACTGCTGGCGGAGCTGGAAGGTTTTGCCTGCGCGCTGGCCTGCCGGCATGGCTCTGCCGATGGCATCCGCGATATTGCTCAAGCGCACGAGGCGATGCTGATCGCTCATCGTGCCGGCGACATGTCGCGCTACTTCAAGCTCAATCAGGAGATCCACGACGGAATTGTCGCCCTGTCCGGCAACCTCGCGCTGGTCGAGAGCCACCGGCGGCTGAGCCTCACGCTGCGCCGTATCCGCTTCCTCAGCAACCAGACCGAGCGCGACTGGCAATCCTCGATCACCGACCACGAGGCGATCCTGACATATCTGCTGGCGCGCGACGGGGCAGCGCTCAGGCCGCTGATGACGCGCCATGTGCTGGACATCTGGAAAGTCGTCGAGCCGGCGCTTGCGCAGGCCGCGTCGGACAGCATGCGCGAGGCGGTATGAGCACGAGCATTCGTCTCGAGCGATCGGCCCTGCACGCGACGCTCTGGCTGGACCGCCCGGAGAAGCACAATCCGCTGTCTGCGACGACATGGGTCGACCTCGCAAGCAGCCTTCACACCTTGTCGGCCGACGACCGGCTGCGTTGCGTGGTCATTCGCGGCGCGGGCGGCCGCTCGTTCTCGGCCGGCGCCGACATCGCCGAATTCGAAACCACGCGCGCCTCGCCTGCTGCGGCGCGCGTTTATGGGGCCAAGATCAACGCCTGCATGAGCGCGATCCTGGATTGCCGCCACCCCGTCGTCGCAGCGATCGAAGGCGTTTGCGCCGGTGGCGGCGTCGAAATCGCCACCCATTGCGACCTGCGCTACGCAAATGCATCGGCGAGCTTTGGAATCCCGGTCAAGCGGCTCGGACTCTCTGTGGACGCGCCGGAAATGGCCGCGCTGATCCGGCTGGTCGGTCCGTCGACCGCGCTCGAACTGTTGCTGGAAGGCCGCTTCCTCGATGCGGAAGAAGCCCGCGCCAAGAGCCTCATCAACCGCGTTTTCCCCGACACCACGTTTCAGAGCGACCTCGATGTGGCGATCGCCAGCATCTGCGAAGGCGCGCCGCTTGTGGCGCGGATGCACAAGCGGATGGCGCGCCGGCTCGCGGCTGAAGCCACACTGACGGATCGCGAGCGCGACGAACCCTTCGCACTGTTCGGCACCAACGACTATCGCACCGGCTACGGCGCGTTCCTCGCCAAGACCAACCCAGTTTTCACAGGTACCTGACGTGACGTCTTCCGAAGCGCCCCTGACGGGCTTGCGCGTGCTCGACCTGACCCACGTGATGGCGGGGCCGGTCTGCGCGATGATGCTGGCCGATCTCGGCGCCGACGTCATCAAGATCGAGAAAGGTCCGCACGGCGACGACAGCCGCAAGATGGCGCCGCCCTGGATCGGCGCCAAGTCCGCCGCCTTCCTGATGGTGAACCGCAACAAAAGGGGGATCGTGCTGGACCTCAAGAGCGAGGCGGGCCGCGCGGACTTTCTGGCCTTGAT
Source organism: uncultured Alphaproteobacteria bacterium (assembly GCA_963843435.1). GTDB lineage: Bacteria > Pseudomonadota > Alphaproteobacteria > Rhizobiales > Xanthobacteraceae > P52-10. Next base: position 748,016 of record CAWJKJ010000015.1, on the reverse strand, counting down.
CGATAACACGGACATCGTCATCGAGAACTTCAGAGCCGGTACGATGGACAAGCTGGGGTTTGGTTTCGAGGCGCTGCGCGCTCGCAATCCGCGGCTGATCTACTGCGCCGTATCAGGCTTCGGCCGGACCGGGCCCCTCGCCGACAAGGGCGGCTACGACCTGATGGCCCAGGCGATGAGCGGGCTGATGAGCTTCACCGGTGAAGGTTTTGACCGCCCGCCGGTGAAGACCGGATCGCCGGTGGCCGACATCACCGCAGGCCTTCTCGCGACGGTCGGTATCTTGGCCGCAGTCAGCATGCGCGCGCGCACCGGCCGAGGACAGATGGTCGACACGTCGCTGATGGAGGCGGCCAGCATCCTGACATACTGGCAGTCGGCCATGTTCCTCGCCGACGGCCGGATCGCCGGACCGATGGGTTCGGCCCATCCGCTCGATGCGCCCTACCAGGCCTTCGAGACGGCCGACGGCTGGATCACGGTCGGCGCCGCCAACCAGGCCAACTGGCTGCGGCTGGTGCAAGCGCTCGAAGCCCCCGAATTGGCCGACGATCCGCGCTTCGCCGATAACCCGGCGCGGATGACCCATCTCGACGAGCTCGTGGCGGCGGTGACGCCGTTGTTCCGCAAACGCACGCGCTCAGACTGGCTCGCGCAGCTGGAAGCGCACGGCGTGCCGACGGCACCGGTGCTGAACATCGCCGAAGCGCTTCGCCATCCGCAGATGACTGCACGGCGCATGGTCGTACCGGTCGAGCACAGCACGCTCGGCATCGTCGAGACGCTGGGCTGCCCGATCAAGTTTTCCGATGCAGCGACCGGACCGTTCCGCGGCGCGCCGATGCTCGGCGAGCACACGGCTGCGGTTCTCGGCGAGTTGCGCGCGAGGACAAGCGAATGAAGCTGCACCACGCAGCCGACACCGGACGTTTGCGATGACACGCAGGATCGGCCTTTTCTCGTTCTCCATCGAGTGCAACCGCTTCGGCGAGCGTGCGACGGAAGCAGAGTTCGCGGCCGAATTCCTGTTTCGCGGCGAAGACCTCGTCACGGCGATGCGGGCGGACCCGCCGCAGGTCGCAGGAGAAATCGCGGGCTTCTGTCAGCGGATGGACGAACTGGAGAGCTGGACCGCGGTCCCGCTCGTCTATGCCGCATCGCATCCGAAGGGCCCGGTGGATGACGGCTTCTTCACCGAACTGTGCGCCGACATCCTGCGACGTCTTGCCGAAGCCGGTCCGCTCGACGGCCTTTACGGCATCATGCACGGCGCAGCACTGACCGAGAGCGACGACGATCCCGACGGTGCGCTGCTGGCCGCGGTGCGCGCGGCCATCGGACCGGATGTACCGCTTGTCGCAACCTTCGACCTGCACGCCAACGTGTCGCCGCGCATGGTCGCGAACGTGGACGCCTTCATCGGCTATCGCACGAACCCGCATGTCGACCTGTTCACGCGCGGTGCAGAGGCCGCCGAGCGCCTGGCAGCCTGCTGGCGCGGCGAACGGCTCGCCAACGCGCTCGTGCGCATTCCGATCGTGCCACCGACGCTGACGATGCTGACCGCCCCCGGCAGCGGCCCGTACGCCGATCTGATGGCGGCGGCGCTCGACCGTCTGGATGGCGCGGTGAAGACGATGTCGGCGATGGGAAGCTTTCCGCACTCCGACACGGCCGACAACGGCATCGCCATCATTGTCGGCGCCGATCGCGATGCGGCGCTGGCGCGCAGCATTGCCCTCGATCTCGCCGAAAAGGCCTGGGCCGACCGGCATCGCTACCAGATCCGGCTGACATCGGTTGCGGCCGCGGCCAAAGCCGCGCACGCCGCCGGCGCGGACCCGAACCTCCCGGCCCTGATGCTAGCCGATCTTGGCGACAATCCGGGCGGAGGAGCGCCGGGGACGTCCACGGGGCTGCTGCATGCGCTGCTTGAGGCCCGCGCAACAGGTTTCGTCTTCGGTCTTCTGCATGATCCGGCACTGGTCGACCGGGCCCGGGCCGCGGGTATCGGCGCGCGCGTCAAGATCGACACGGCGCCGTTCGGCGCAGGACGGCCGTGCTCGTACGATGCGACCGTCGCGGCCCTGAGCGACGGTGACACGATCGGCCGCCGCGGCATGCTCGCGGACTCGCCAATCCATCTCGGTCCGTCGGCGTTGCTCGCGGTGGACGGCGGGCATGTTGCGATCACGTCCAACCGCTTCGCGCCGAATGATCCGATGTGCTTTGAGATATTTGGCATCGATCTCGCGGCCGCGCGATCCATCATCGTGAAATCGCGCGGACATTTCCGCGCCGGCTTCGACGAGTTCGCAACTGGCGAACGGGTGCTGGAGGTGGATACGCCTGGCATCACCTCACCAAATCTTGCGCAGTTCACCTGGACGCGGCTCACGCGGCCGAGCTACCCGCTCGACCCCGACACCGTGTTCCAGCCGATGGTGCAGATGAGCGGCAGGAGCGCCGCATGACGCCGCGCGCGCAACCTCGACTTGCCGTCGCTTCAGTAGCAAGGACGCAGGCCCTTCCCGACGCGATCTGGCACGATGCGGCGCCCTGGGTGCTCCCGACCGATGTCGCAAACACCATCTGCCACGCAACGATCGCGCTGACCGATCGCGCCGGGCGCCGATGGCAAACCGAGCGCCGCGCTGTCACCGATGCGCAGGCGCGCCTGCACTTTGTTCCTGCAGGCATTCTGCCATTTCTGAAGCCCGCGGACATAAGGGCCTACTGGCGCGACGTGCGCACCGACGCGAGCACGGGATCGCGGCCATACCTGCCTGACATGAAGCCCGTCGACCTCGCGATCCGCGTCCGCGCAGGCCAGATGTCTGCCTGGACCTTCGTTCAGCGGCGCCACCAGCAGGCGCCGGAAAAGCAGCCCGAAACGGTGGCAACACCGGATGGCGCGCGCGGATTGTTCTTCCCGGCCTCAGTGCCTTCGCACGGCATCGGTGTCGTGACCATGCCGGGCTCCAGTGGCGGGCTCGACGCCAAGGCGGCTGCGCTGCTCGCTGCCGACGGTTTTGACGTGCTGGCGCTGGGACTGTTCGGCTACGCCGATCTCACGCCGGATATGGCGATGCTGCCGCTGGAGCATGTGGCAAGCGGCATCCGCTGGCTGCGCCAGCGATTGGGACACGAGCGCATCGCCTTGCGCGGCATATCGAAGGGGTCGGAAGCAGCGGCCCTGACGGCGATCCATTTCCCCGACCTCGTCCGCGCGCTCGTGCTGTGGGTGCCGAGCCCGATGGCGACGAGCGGCCGTTCCGCTGACGGCGCCACCGCGCTCTATACGCTGCGAGGCGAGCCCCTGCCCTGGGGCTCCGCCCCCTTCCCCGAGGACGCATCCCCGGCGCGGACCACGCGCGCGAAACCGTTCGCCATGGAAGTGTATTTCGAACAGATGTGGCGAGATCCCGCGAACGAACGCCTCGCCTTTGCGCTGGAGCGCGCAACCTGCCCGATTTTGATCGTCTCCGGCACCGACGATGGCTTGTGGCCCTCGACACTGGGAGGGCAGATGATCGCCGACCGCCTTGCGCGCCGGCGTCCGCCGCAACCGGTCAGGCACGTCGTCAACCAGGGCGCCGGCCATCTGTTCAACCTGCCGCTGCAGGTGGAAAGCTGCGCGCAAGTCATCTGCCATCCCGTTCAACGCTGGTGGCTGCGTGCCGGCGGCGCGCCGCGGGCAAACGCCAACGCTGCACTGCGTTCATGGGAGGCGATGCAGGATTTCCTGCGGGAGACATTTGATCGGCACGGACAAGGGACGCCGCGATGATGGCGTTTCTGACCGCGCGCCTGTTCCAGGCCCTGCTCGTCCTGTTCGTCATGTCGCTATTGGTGTTCGTATCCGTGTACGCCATCGGCAACCCGGTCGACATGCTGATCGCCGCGGAAGCGACCCAGGAAGAGCGCGAAATGATGATTTCGCGTCTTGGGCTCGATCAGCCGCTCGCCCTGCAATACCTCACCTTTCTCAAGGGCCTCTTGAGCGGCGACGTCGGACGCTCCTTTGCGCATGATGTCCCGGCCGTGTCGCTGATCGCAGCGCGCTTCCCCGCGACCTTCGAGCTCGCGCTTGTGGCGCTGTTTGCGTCGGGCCTGATCGGCTTGCCGCTCGGGCTGATCGCCGCCATGCGGCCGCGCAGCCTCGTGGCGCGGCTGGCGCTTGGCTTCAGCGCGATCGGCTTCAGCATACCGACCTTCGGCAAGGCCATTCTATTGATCCTGATCTTCGCGGTCGGCCTCGGCTGGCTGCCGTCGTCGGGCCGCGGACCGATCACGTCGGTGCTCGGCTTCCCCACCAGCCTCGCCACAGTCGCAGGCTGGAAATATGTCGTGCTGCCGGCGACGACGCTCGCCATCTTCCAGACGGCGCTTCTGATACGCATCGTCCACGCCAGCACACGCGAAGTGATCGCGACCGATTTCGTCCGCTTCGCCCGCGCCAAGGGCTTAAGCGAGCAACGGGTGACGACGCACCATGTCCTGCGCAACAGCCTCATCCCGGTGGTGACCGTATTTGCACTCGAGTTCGGCGGCCTGCTTGCGTTTGCGGTCGTCACCGAGACGATCTTCGCCTGGCCGGGCGTCGGCCGTCTGCTGCTGGAAAGCATCACCATGCTCGATCGGCCGGTGATCGTGGCCTATCTCATGGCCACGGTGCTGCTGTACGTCGTCATGAACTTCATCGTCGACGTGCTCTACGCCCTGCTCGATCCACGCGTGCGCGTTGCCGGGAGTGAGCGATGACGGCCATCCATCCTCCGGTGCCGGCGGCGGTGACTGCCCCGACCTCGATCGTCGCGCAGATCGCGCGGCCGTGGGCGGTTCGTGCGGCGATCGCGACGTTGACCACCATCCTCATCGGCGCGGCGCTTGCACCGCTGATCGCGCCACAGAACCCGTTCGATCCCGCCACATTCGACCTGTTCGACAACCTGCTGGCCCCCGGTGGCAAGGCGATGGCGACCGGCAGGCACTACCTGTTCGGCACCGACGACCAGGGCCGCGATATCTTCTCGGCGATCCTCTACGGGCTGCGCATCAGCCTGCTGGTGGCCGTGACCAGCGCTGCCGTGGCCATCACCATCGGCGTCGTCATCGGCCTCGTCTCGGCCTATTGCGGCGGACGCGTCGATGCACTGCTGATGCGCATTGTCGACATCCAGTTGAGTTTTCCGGCGGTGCTGATCGCCCTTGTGCTGGTCGCCATGCTCGGGCGCGGCCTCGACAAGACGATCTTCGCCCTCATCGTCACCCAGTGGTCCTATTATGCCCGCACCGTGCGCGGCGTCGCGCTCGCCGAAATGGGCAAGAATTACATCGAGGCCGCGCATGTCGGCGGCTACGGCTTCCGGCGCATTCTGTTCGTGCATCTGCTGCCGAATTGCCTGGCCCCGGTTCTAGCCGTCGTCGCGCTGCAGGTCGGCGGCGCGATTGCGCTGGAATCGACGCTGTCGTTCCTCGGCCTCGGCGTGCCGATCACGCAGCCGTCGCTTGGTCTGCTGATCGCCAACGGCTTTCCCTTCATCATGTCGGGCCGCTACTGGATGACGGTCTTTCCAGGCGTCGCGCTGCTGCTGCTGGTCGTCAGCATCACCATCGTGTCCGACCGCGTGCGCGAGGTGCTGCGTCCGTCCGAGCGAGGTCTCGGATGAGTGAACCCGTACTGAAGGTCGATCAACTGTCGGTGTCGTTCCGCACACGCAGCGGTCCGGTGCGCGCGGTCGATCGCATCTCGTTCGAAATACAGCCCGGCGAAACGCTCGGCCTGATCGGCGAATCCGGGTCCGGCAAGAGCGCGACCGGGCTTGCCATCCTCGATCTGCTGGATCCGGCCGCAACGCGCGGCGTTCGCGCCATCACGCTTGCCGGGCGACGCGTCGATACGCTCGACGCCGAGGCAATGACGCGCCTGCGCGGGGCGGAGATCGCCATGATCTTCCAGGACCCGACCACGTCGCTGAACCCGGTGATGCGCATCGGCGATCAGATGGTGGAGATGCTTTGCGCGCATCGCCCGATCGGTGCGCGGGCAGCGATGCGGCGCGCGGAGGATGCACTGGCGCAGGTCGCAATTCCCGATCCTGCATCGGGCCTGCGTGCGTATCCGCATCAGTTCTCCGGCGGCATGCGCCAGCGCGTCTGCATCGCCATAGCATTGCTGTGCCAGCCAAAGCTGATCATCGCCGACGAACCGACGACGGCGCTGGACTCGCTGGTGCAACTCGACGTGCTGAACCTGCTGACGCGCCTGACCCGCGAGCAAGGCGCCGCGCTGCTGCTGATCTCGCATAACCTGCCGCTGGTCGCCCATTTCGCCCAACGCGGCATCGTCATGCACCAGGGCCGGATCGTCGACGAGGGCCCGATCGCCGACATCATGGCCAATCCGCGCGATGCGTACACACGTGCGCTGGTCGATGCCGTTCCAAAGCGAAGCACGAGCGCCATCGCTCCGCGCGAGCAAGGCGTCGCCGAGGCACAGCAGGTCAGCATCAGCTTTCGTTCCGGCCGCAGCCTGTTCCGCAGGGCGCATGTCGTCAAAGCGGTCGACGGCGTGTCGCTGGCGATCCATGCGGGCGAGACGCTCGCGCTGGTCGGGGCCAGCGGTTCGGGCAAGTCGACGCTCGGCCGGCTGTTGCTCAAGCTGTACAACCCCGACGGCGGCGCACTCCTGTTCGAAGGCGTCGACGCGACCAGCCGGCGCGGCCCCGGCATCGCCGCCTTGCGCGCCCGTGCCCAGATGATCTTTCAGGACCCGTACGCCTCGCTCAATCCGCGCCAGCGCGTCCTCGATATCGTCGCTGAACCGCTGCATGCGCACGGCGACGGACCGCGCCGCCAACGCGACGATCGCGCCCATGCGATGCTGGCCGAGGTCGGCCTCGCCGACTATGCCGGGCGCCTGCCCGGCCAACTATCCGGCGGTCAGCGCCAGCGGGTGGCCATTGCGCGCGCCCTCGTCCGCAATCCGTCGTTCGTGGTCGCGGACGAGCCGATCAGCGCGCTCGACATGACGATCCAGAAGCAGGTGCTCGAACTGTTTCGGCGATTGCAGACCGAGCGACGCTTTGCGTGCCTGTTCATATCGCATGATCTGGCCGCCGTCGGCGCGCTGGCCGACCGGATCGCCGTCATGCAGGCCGGCCGTATCGTCGAGGAAGGCCCACGCGATGCCGTGCTCGACCGGCCGCAGCACGAGTATACGCGGCGGCTTTGGGCCGCTTCGTTCGGAGCGATTGTAGCCGCGACCGCAGCAAGCAAGGAGCAGCAGCCATGACAGCCTCCGCGCCAGCGCCCATCGACTTCCACGCCCTCGACAAGCTCGTGTGCGGCTCGCCGTTTCACGCCTGGCTCGGCGTGCGGCTCGAGACGCTTGATGACGACGGCATCACCATGCATCTGCCCTGGCGCGAGGAATTCGTGTCCGATCCGGTGGTCCGCTACACCCATGGCGGCATACTCGCCACCTTGATCGACCTCGCCGCGGACTACGCCATCGCCGCACGGATCGGCCGCGGTGTGCCGACGATCGACATGCGCGTGGATTTTCATAAGGCAGCAATGCCGGGCGCGCTCACGGCCCGCGCTCGCGTCATCAAGCTCGGCGGCACACTGGCGACCGCCGAGGCGCAGGTGTTCGACGAAGCCGGCGCGCTGATCGCCAGCGGCCGTGGCGTCTATCTGACCAGGAAATGACAGCCATGCCGACAGCAACCAAATCCTGGACTAGGCCAACGGAAACCGACCTCGCCTCCTCCGATCGCCGGCTGGGCAACCTCGGCTACTGGATCATGGACGCGGCTCATCGCACACCGGACAAGGTGGCGTTGATCGACCTGTCGGGTGAACGCGAACGCACGCTGACCTACGGCGCACTGGACGGCCGCCTCGATCGTGTCGCGGCGATGCTGACCGCATCCGGCATGCGGCCCGGCGACCGCCTCGCGATCTCGCTCACCAACCGGCTCGAGTATATCGAGGCGATGTTCGGCGCCATGCGAGCTGGCATCGTGCCGGTACCGCTCAATACGAAACTCGGCGCGGATGCGCTCGATTACGTGGTCCGGGATGCCGGATGCACCGGTGCAATCGTCGAGGAAGCCGCAACCCCGCATGCAAAGCCGGTCATCGACGCGCTCGGCTGTCCCGTCCGCGTGCGGCTGCACGGCGCATCGCCCGGTTGGCAGGATTATGAGAGCGCCCTCGCCGCTGTCGGAGATCGGTTCGAGCCGCCGCTGCTCGCCCCCGACCACATGTGTTTCCTGCCCTACACGTCGGGATCCACGGGGCGGCCGAAGGGTGTCGTCCTCACCCATGCCGGGCAGTGCTGGTGGCTGCGCTGCATCTTCAAGTACTGGCCGTCATCGCCGGATACCCGCGCGCTTGTCGCTGTCCCGCTCTACCACAAGAACGCGATGGCCGGCGGGATCAAGCCGACGCTGGCGATCGGCGGCTCCACGGTGATCCTGCCGAATTTTGAGCCGCGCCGGTTCCTGCACGCACTCTCGGCCTACAAATGCACCAAGGCCGGCGCCGTGCCGGCCGTCTACACGCTGCTGCTGCAGGAGCGCGACCTGATCGAAAGCCTCGATTTCTCCAGCCTCGAGACGCTGACGGTCGGCTCGGCGCCGACGCCAAAGGAGCTGCAGGACGCGATCGAGGATGCGTTCAAGGTGCCGGTGGTCGAAACGTATGGTCTGACAGAGGGCGGACCGGTGATGGTCGGATCGCCGCTCGACGGACGGCGCATTCCGCATGGATCCGCCGGCGTCGCCTGGCCGGAGGGCGAGATAAAACTGGTCGGCGCGACCGGACAGGACAACGCGAGCGATGGCGAGCTTTGGGTCCGCAATCCGGGCGTGACGCCCGGCTACCACAATCTGCCGAAGGTCAACGCCGAGCGCCTGAACGACGGCTGGCTCCGCACCGGCGACCTGTTCCACCGCGATGCGGAGGGCTTCCTCTATTTCCGCGGCCGCGTCGACGACATGTTCAATTGCGGCGGCGAGAACGTCTATCCGATCGAAGTGGAAGACCTCCTGATGCGACACCCGGCCGTCGCCGAGGTCTCGGTCGTCGCACTGCCGCACGCAGTCAAGGGCGAGGCGCCCGTGGCGATGGTCGTGCGCAAGCGCGGCCACGAGGTGAGCGAGAACGAGCTGAAGGATTTCTGCATCGCCAACGGGCCCGCATACGCGCATCCGCGGCGGGTCCAGTTTGTGGAAGCGATGCCGCTGAACGGCCCCGGCAAGATCGACCGGCGCGTCGTGCAGACCGCGCTGCGCGACCTCTTCGGGACGTTGTCATGACACCAACAACGGGAGCACACCCATGAAGGCGATGGTCCTGACCGGGCACGGCGGCAACGACAAATTCGCTCTCGATACCCACTATCCCGATCCGCGCCCCGGCCCGGCCGACGCGGTGCTGCGCGTGCGCGCCTGCACGCTGAACTATCACGACATCTTCACGCGCAACGGCATGCCGGGCATCAAGGTGCCGCTGCCCCTCATCATCGGTATCGATCTTGCCGGCGAAGTGGTCGAGGTCGGCGCCGAGGTGCGCGATTTTGCGGTGGGTGACCGCGTCATGGTGGACCCGATCGACCGCGTCGACGGCGGCCTCATGGGCGAGGCTTTTAATGGCGGCTTTGCCGAGTATGTCCGCGTACCGGCGCACATGCTCGTGAAGATCGACGATGCGCTGTCGTTCGCGGACGCCGCCGCGATCCCCTGCGCCTATGGCACGGCGCATCGCATGATGATCACGCGCGGAAACGTGCAACCGGGCGAAAAAGTGCTGATCCTGGGCGCGTCCGGCGGGGTCGGATCCTGCTGCGTGCAACTGGCGAAGGCCTGCGGGGCGACCGTGATCGCAGCAGCCTCGAGCAAAGAGAAGCTCGAGCGGCTGAAGCAGCTCGGTGCCGATGTCGGCCTCAACTACACCGAAGGCGACTGGGTGAAGGAGTGCCAGGCCAAATTCGGCCGCGCCCGCGTCGGCCCGCGCGACCAGGGCGGCATCGACGTGGTGGTGAATTTCACCGGCGGCGAGACCTGGACGCGATCCCTGCGCGTGCTGCGCACCGACGGCCGCCTGCTGACCTGCGGGGCGACCGCCGGCTACGACCCGAAAGAGGACATCCGCTTCATCTGGACTTTCGAGCTCAACGTCATCGGCTCCAACGGTTGGAAGCGCGAGGACCTGCATGCCCTGCTGGCGCTGGCGCGAACCGGCAAGCTGAAGCCCGAACTGCACACCGAACGCTTTCGCCCTCGCTCGGGCCGCCGAGGCGATGGCTGCGCTGGAAACGCGGGCGTTTTTCGGGAAGATCGTGATTGAGCCGTGACGGTGCGGCCGCCGGACTAAAGTCGGCCTGCCTTTCTTCGATCTACGACCGTCGCTTCAAAGCCCTGCCTCGTCTTCTCGCTTCAGTGTCATCCGTTTGCAGGACGCACCGCCCGATGGCGGCCGCTATATCTCGGCGCGTGCTGCCAAGACATTTAAGAGCAACAGGAGCGCGCGGTTCGCGCGACAATCAATCATTCAAGGAGGGCATCATGTTCAAGAAGGCCGCAATCTTCGGTTCACTGTTCGCGCTCACGATCGGTACGGCAGCAGCCGAAGAACCGGTTGGGACGAGCGGTGGACCTGACATCAACTTCAGAGGCTGCATTGCCTACGTAGATAGAGACTTCCGCGGCGCGAAATTCACGCTTCGCGGCCAGGTGAACGTGAGCTTTGTGGGTAGCAACTGGAATGACAAGATCTCGTCGTTCGCCTGCAGCTACTATTGCTCGCTGACATTTTACGAGCATCGCGACTTCAAGGGGGCCAGCGACAAATGGGGAGGAGCGATCTCCTATGTCGGCACTGCGTGGAACGACGACATCTCCTCGTTGTATGTTCGCTGCAGCCGCTAGCCCTGGCACCGCTCCGGTCGCCGCATGCGGCCGGCTCAGTTGGTGCTTTTGACGATGAAGGTCACGATCTCGGGGAATGCCGTCAGCACCGCGATGGTGATGATGTCGGCGACGATGAATGGGCCGATGCCGCGGAAGATATCGCGGACAGGAATGTCGGGCCGCACGCCGTTGACGACGAACACCACCAGGCCGACCGGCGGCGACAGGGTCGCGATGCCGTTCAGCTTCACCAGGATGATGCCGAACCAGATCGGATCGAAGCCGAGCGCCACCACCACCGGGAAGATCACCGGCAGGGTCAGCAGGAACATGCCGATGCCTTCTATGATGGTGCCGAGCAGCAGATACAGGAGATAGATGGCGATCATGATCACCATCGGCGGCATGTTGAGCTCGACCACCCATTCCGCAATGGCTTTCGGCAGCCCGACGAAGCCGAGAAAGCGGGTGAAGATCAGAACGCACCAGACGACCGTGAAGATCATCGCCGTCAGCTTGGCGGTTTCGAGCAGCGCCTGATTCAGTTCCTTCCCCCTCATGCCGTGGAACAGCGCGATGACGAAGATGCAGAAGGCACCGAGCGCGCCCGCCTCGGTCGGCGTCGCCCAGCCGAACAGCATGCTGTAGAAGATGATGCCGATCACGAGCACGATCGGGAACGTGCCGGGCAGCGAAGCGAAGCGCTGGCCCCAGGTGAAGCCGCGGATCGGCCGGCCGAGATCAGGGTTGCGCCAGCACATGAAGCTGATGATCGCGGTGTAGACGAACGCCGAGAAGATGCCGGGCACGAAGCCGGCTATCAGCAGCTTGCCGATCGATTCCTCGACGATGATGCCGTAGACGACGAGCAGCGCGCTCGGCGGAATCAGGCTGTCGAGCGTGGCGCCGGCTGCGACGACGCCGGCGGCAAGCCGCTTGTTGTAGCCGGCCTTCAGCATCTCGGGGATGGCAACCTTGGCAAACACCGCCGCTGCTGCGGTATTCGCACCGGAAACGGCCGAGAAACCGGCCACGGCATAGACGGTGGCAACAGCAAGGCCGCCCGGCATCCAGCCGAACCAGCGCCGCGCGGCCTCGAAGGCGGCCTCTGTGATACGTGCGTAATAGGCGAGATAGCCGATGAGAATGAACATCGGCAGCACGCTGAGGGTATAGTTCGATGTCGTCGAATACGGGATGGTGCCGATCGCGCTGATGCCTCTGCTCCAGCCCAGCAAGCTGACGAGACCCAGCGTTCCGACGATCGCCGCGGCGAAGGCGATCCGCACACCGATCAGGCACAGTCCGACCAGCAGGCCGCAGCCCAGCACGCCGAGTTGCAGCGGTTCCAGATCGATCATGCGCCGGTCCTGCCTTCGCGCCCCAGCGCCTCTTCGATTTCCGCTTTCGCCTGCTCCGCGGGTGTCTCGAGCACCGGCACGGCGATCGGCGCCGCGTCCGGATAGGCGACAAGGCGCGCGTAGTCGACGGTCTGGATCACCAGCCGAACCCACAGCACCGCGAGTGCGACCGGCACCATCAGCTTGGACGGCCAGACCGGCAGGCGGATGTCCATGCTGGAATCGCCGCGCTGCCAGGCGCGCAGGAAGTTGTCGAAGGTGCTGTCGACCAGAACGGTGACGACAAGCAGCGCCAGCACCACGGCCAGCCCTTCCATCGCCCAAAGCAAACGCTTCGGAAAGCCGCGCAGGATCAGGTCCATGCGCACATGGGCGCCGAGCCGCTGGCAATAGGAAATGCCGAGCAGGGCAAAGATCGGGCTCGCCTGCTCGATATAGTCGATGTAGCCGTAGATGGCCGTGCCGAACACGGTCCGGCTCACGATCTGGAAGACGCCGACGAACATCAGGAAGAAGATCGCCGCCGCTGCGCACAGATTGAGTGCGTTCTCCAGCCAGGCGAGCCACCGATTCACGTTGAACAATATCGGCGCCGGCGGCGCCGCGCCCGAATGCAGGGCCATCCTATCCCCTTCCCCAAACGGATCACCGAGACAGCGCTGCCGACCGACCGCGGGCTGCGGCTGCAGTGCTATTTATGACTTCGGCCCCACCGCTTTCGCGGTGTCGAGGATCAGGTCCAGGAGCTCCTGTGCCGGGACACCTTGCTTGGACTTCTCCGCCACCCACTCGTCCCAAACAGGCTTGCCGGCGACCTTCTGGAATTCCGCGAGGTCCTCCTTGGAGAAGGTGATGAACTCGAGGTTCTTCTTCTTGAACTCCGCGAGATACTTTTCGTCCGCCGCCCCGTAGGCCTTCTTCTGCTCCGCATAGGCGATCTGCTTCCCCTTCTCGAGCAGCTCCTGATACTGCTTGGGCAGCTTGTTCCAGGCCTCGATGCCGATCACCACCGGGCACGATTGCGTGCCTGGTGAGAGGTTGGTGGTGAACCACTTGCCGACCTCGTAGGTCCGGTACGATCCGTGGGCATAGGTCGAGGGGAACGAGGCCGCGTCGACTGTGCCACGCTCGATCAGGTTGTAGACTTCGGTCGCGTCGACCGAGGTCGGTATCGCACCAATCTTGGCCATCGCCGCGCCGAGACCGCCGATCGCGCGCACCCTGAGCCCCTTCCAATCCGAGACCTTCTTCGGTGCCGGGCTGCTGCGGCCGATGAACTCATACTGCGGCAGCAAGGTGGACATGAAGGGGAACGCCTTCCACTTCGCCATCTCTTGTTTGACATAGGGGTGCTGATGAAACTTCTCGTGCACCTTCTCCTGCACGTCGGCATTGGGGAACGGCAGGAACGGAAGATCAAGCGCGGTGTAACCGGGGTGCTTCTCCGGATGATAAGAGGAGCACATGTTCGTCGCCTCGATGACGCCGGCTGAAACCAGATCAAGCAGCTCCTTCGGCTCGCCATAGGCGCCGTAGCCGATGTTCATGGTGAACTTGCCGCCGGTCTGCTCCTTGACGTATTTGGCGAGTGTATCGATGCCCTGGCTGGACGCTCTCGGCTTGCCCCAGGCGCCGACCTTCCAAGTGACCTTTGGCCCGTCGACCTTTGGGCCGTCGACCGTCTGCGCATATGCACTTCCCACGGCGAATGCCGGGGCGATAATCAGTGCAGCCATCAACGTGAGGACACGCATGGCACTCCCTCCCTGTTGCAGCGCGTCGGGTATGCCGACTGATATTTGTTCTTTGATTTTGTTGGAGCATAACAGCGCAGAATCTGCGCCACAAGCGTGGGCGCTCCCGCTCAAGGGTCTCTCGCGGTTGCGATAACCTGGCCGACGGTCGCACCGCCCGCCTTCTGAAGGCCTTGCCGCGCCGAAGGAGAGCAACGTTGGAGCGGCGCGCCTTCGCTCTTCGAGCTTCGGCGCCCCGCCGATAGCAGCCGCTGTGGCTTAGGCGGCTGTTTGGGGCACCTCGCCGTCGAGCACGGCGCGCACCCGCCGGGCCATCGTGGCAGGTGGCAGAGGCTTGTGCAGCACCTCAACTCCCTGGGCGCCGGCCACAGTCGAGCCGTGCTCGCGATCAAATCCGCTCATGAGCAGCATCTTCAGGCCCGGGCGCATCCGCCCCGCCTGCTCGACCAACTGCCGCCCGCTCATGCCCGGCAGCACGATATCGCTGAGCAGGAGATCGATCTTGCGACGCTCGTCGCCGATCAGTTTGAGGGCCACACGTGAATCCTCGGCCTCCATGACCGTGTAGCCGAGATCCGCGAGAGCCTCGACCGTGACCGCGCGCACCTGGGGGTCGTCCTCGACCACCAGGATCGTCTCTTCGCCCGGGGAGGCTGTCGGCGCCTCGAGACTCGTATGCTCGTCTGCTTCGACCTCGGAGTACACCCGGGGCAGGAACAGGTGAACCGTGGTGCCTGCGCCGGGCGCACTGTCGATCGCGACGCCGCCGCCGGACTGCCGCGAAAATCCGTAGACCTGGCTCAGTCCGAGCCCGGTGCCCTGGCCTACGCCCTTGGTTGTGAAGAAGGGCTCGAAGGCCCGCCTGCGAATCTCCTCGCTCATGCCCACGCCGTTGTCCGCCACCCTGATCGCCACATACTCGCCGGCTGGCAAATCGAGGTGCAGGTCACGCGAGGCCAACGGCGCCGTGACGTTCTCGACAGTAACTGTGACGAGGCCGGTCTGGCCCACGGCATCCCTGGCATTGATCACAAGATTGAGAATGGAAGCTTCCAGCTGGTTCGCATCAACCTCCGCCCGGCCGACGTCGTCCCCAAACCCCACAAATAGCTTTGCCTTCTCACCCAAGGCCCGGCTCATCAGGTCGGTCATGCGTTCAACGAGCCTCCGCGGTTCAAGCGTGCGCGGCCGCAATGCTTGACGGCGCGAGAACGCAAGCAGCCTCTCGGTCAGAGCAGCAGCACGCTTGACACCCTCGAGGGCGTGACCTGCGGCGCGCTGGACGCGATCCAGCGGCATGTGCGATCCGGCGTCGACATGTCTGCGAATGACGTCAAGGTTCCCCATGACGATGGTGAGGAGATTGTTGAAGTCGTGCGCAATGCCGCCCGTCAATTGGCCGACGGCTTCCATCTTCTGCGCCTGGCGCAACTGATCCTCGGCTTGCTTGCGGGCCGTGATATCAACGATTCCACCGACGATGCGCACGAAGGCGCCGCCCTCGGAGCGTTCGACGCGAGCCGAGATCAGGGCGTCCACCGCTTGCCCCGACTTGCCGATGAGGCGGCTCTCGAGGTCGAGCAAATGCCCCACGCGCAGCATCTCGACCCAGGCCCGTTTCGCAGCATGCAGCGCATCCGCCGATACAAACCTCGCCATGCGCTGTCCGATCACCTCCTCGCGACGATAGCCAAGCAGGTCGAGCCATGCGTCGCTGACCTCAACGATGCGGGTTCGTTCGTTCAGCGCATAGAGCGGGAGCGGCGAATGCCGGAACAGCCGGCGGAAGTTCTCCTCGCTCTGCCGCAGCAGCGCGGCCTCTCGCTCGGCAAGAAGCGCGAAGCGGCGGTCAAATGCCGCCGCAACAAGCGCCATGGCCAGGATCAGCATGGTCACGGCAGCGACAGCAAATGCGAGATTGGTCTGCTCAATGTAGCCGCCCATCCCGCGCGACGCTCCAGTGAACATCGCGGCATGCATGCCGACATAGTGCATGCCGGCTATCGCCATTCCCATGAACAGGGCGCCGATCATCCGCTGTGTGACACTGGGATTTGAGAAGGCGAAGCGCAACGCGAAGACCGACGCGACGATTGCCACCACGACGGACAGCGCGACATAGCCTGGACGGTAGGTGAGTGTCGCGTCCATGCGCATCGCTTCCATGCCGGTGTAATGCATGATCACGATGCCCAGCCCCATGAACGTTCCGGCGAAAACGAACCTGACGAAGCCGCCGCCCTCACGGGACACGATCTTGAACCCGATGCCGGTCACCAGAATCGCGAACAGAAGGGAGACGACCGTCAGGCTCGGGTCATAGGTCACCTTGACCGGCAGCTGAAAGGCCAGCATCGCCACGAAATGCATCGACCAGATGCCGCCGCCGAGGGCAACTGCGGCCGTTACGAGCCAGCTTCCGCGCGCAACCCCTCCAGAGGCGCGGATGCGTCCGCCAAGGTCGAGCGCCACGTAGGATGCGAGCACTGCGATGGTCAGTGAAAGGGGGACAAGCACCGCATGGTGCGAAGCGACCAGGTGGTTTGCGTCCGCTCCGGAGTGAATCATAGCCTCCTGTTCCCCCGCCAAGCTCGTCCCCTGCCAAGGCTCGGCTTGACGTCGTGATGAGTCGTAATTCTAGGGTCGGAAAGAGGGCCCGTCGACTGTGCGCGCGTCGGCCCCGGAACGGTTGCTGAAAATTTGGTAAAATCGGCAGTACGTAAACCGGCCCGCCTTCGCCCTTTGGGCTGCGGCGCCTCAGCCTCCGCTTGCTTCGCTCAATCGGGGCGGTGCTGGCTTGCCGAGAAGAATTCCGGAAGCGCGCCTTCGCGCTACGGCGCAGCCCCGCGCCTTGCGAAGGCCTTGCCGCGCCGAAAGTGATGTGATGCGGATTGGCGGAAGGGGTGGGATTCGAACCCACGGTACCCTTGCGGGCACGCCGGTTTTCAAGACCGGTGCCTTAAACCACTCGGCCACCCTTCCAAACCGTTGGAATAGCTTAATGTTCGGTTTCGGCGGCGACAACAATAGCCGATCTGCGACCGCTTTGCTACCCACCGTCCTGAAGCGCCTGCTTATGGCTCGTGCAAGCTGTCGTCAACGCCCTCGCCTCAAAATCGGCCCAGACGGGCTGATCCGCCAAATCCAGCAAAGACGCGCAGTGACCGCCCCGAACTGAAGCGGTCACCGCGCGATATCCGCTACGCAGCTGACGCGTCGACCTCGCTACAGTTTCAGCCGCATCGTCCACCGGCGCGACGCATCGCTGTCGCAATCGAACTGGACGGAGGGGTGGTTGTTGTTGGGGGTCTCTCCTCCGGCGATCGTCACGCACTTGCCGGTTTTCACATTCCTGATCTGGTGAACGCCGGTCCCGGTCACGTCGAAGATTTTCCAGGTCCGCGACGCATGACTGTCGCAGTTGAACTGGACGGACGGATGGTTGTTGTTGGGGGTCTCCCCTCCGGCGATCGTCAGGCACTTGCCGGTTTTCACGTTCTTGATCTGGAAGACATCGGTACGGGTCTCGGTCAGCCTCCAGCGACGCGACGGATGATTGTCGCAATCGAACTGCACGATCGGGTGGTTGTTGTTGGAGGTGGTCCCTCCCGCAACCGTCAGGCACTTGCCCGTCTTGTCGTTGATAAGCATCACCTCGACTGGGGCGGCATAGGTCAGGGTCGACCCGGAGACCAGCCCAAGCAGAACCGCACCTGACGCAAACAGGCCGCTGCGGACGCCACGGAAAAATGTCACGATAGTCCCTCCTTGCTCGCATATGAGTGTTAGGTATCCAAAGGCGAAATCGGTACTCACGAAGACGGCGCTTCTTACGCTGATGCCGTTAGACGCGAATTCGACCGACTGCACATCGTCCGTATGGAGGACGGGGAAAACGGCTGCATGTGCCGAAAGCACCGCAGCATGCGCCATCGGCCAACGGACTGGCAGACACTGCATGACTGTCGGAACTGGCGTGCTGGAGACACGCCCGGATTTTCTGCTAATGTGACGGGCACGAGCAGAAGAAAAAAGGCAGGGGAAACGCTCAATGACGTGGGTTCGCGCGCTGGTCGGCGCCATCGTTGCGCTGTCGCTGTGTTTCAGGCGCGGCCATCGCGCAAGAATATCCCAGCCGGCCGATCACCCTGATCGTCCCCTGGCCCGCCGGCGGGCTGAACGACGTGGTGCTCCGCGTCATCGCCGAGCAGGCGGCAAAGCATCTCGGCCAGCCGATCGTGATCGACAACCGCGCGGGCGGCGGCGGATCGGTCGGACCTGCGACGATGGCGGCGACCGCAAAACCCGACGGCTACACCTTCGCGCAGATGCCGGATGCGACCTATCGCGTGCCGCTGATGCAGAAGTCGCCCTGGGATCCGGAGAAGGACTTCACCTACATCATCGGCCTCTATGCCTACGCCTTCGGCCTCGTCGTTCCGGCGGACGCGCCCTTCAAGACCTGGAAGGACATCGTCGCGCACGCGAAGCAAAATCCCGGCAAGCTGACATTCGCGACGCCGGGCGCGGCCTCGTCGCTGCACATGGGCATGGAAAAGCTCATCCGCGAATCCGGCGTGAAGCTCGTCCACGTGCCGTTCAAAGGCTCGCTCGAGGCGAACACGGCGGTGGCCGGCGGTCACGTGAACATGGGCGCATCGGGCTCCAGCACCAAGCCGCTGGTCGACGCCGGCAAGATCCGCATCGTCCAGATGTGGACCAGAACGCGGACAAAGAGTTTTCCAGACGTGCCGACGCTGCGCGAGGACGGCTACGCCTTCGACGTAGAAAGCCCGGTCGGCCTTGCAGGTCCGAAAGGCATGGACCCGAAGATCGTGGCGAAAATTCACGATGCCTTCCGGAAGGCGCTCGAACACCCGGCGTCGCTGGAGGTGCTGGCGAAGTTCGACATGACGGTCAGCTACAAGAGCACCGACGACTACCGGAACTACATTTCCGAGGCGATCAAGACCGAGCGCGAGATCCTCGAAAGCATTGGTCTGGCGCGAAAGGACTGAGCGCGACACGAAGGGAGACGACGCATGGGAAGGCGTGTCCTGAAAATGGCCCTGGTCGCGGCGCTGACCGCTCTCGCGAGCACGGCGCATGCGCAGGACTATCCGAGCCGACCGGTCACGCTCATCATTCCCTGGGTCGCCGGTGGCCCGACCGACATCGTCGTCCGTGCCATGGCCGAGGCGGCGCAGAAGCATCTCGGGCAGCCGATCGTCGTCGAGAACAAGGCGGGCGGCGGCGGCTCGGTCGGCCCGGCGCAGATGGCGGCAACGGCAAAGCCTGACGGCTACACCATCTCGCAGATGCCGGATGCGGTCTACCGGATGCAGATCACGCAGAAGACCACGTACGACTCCCAATCCGACTTCACCTACATCGTCGCGCTGACCGGCTACGCCTATGGCGTGACGGTGCCGATGGATTCGCCGTTCAAGAGCTGGCAGGATCGTCGTCGCCTACGCCAAGGAGAATCCCGGCAAGGTGAACTTCGGCTCGCCGGGTGCTGCGAGCACGCCGCACATCGGCATGGAGCGGATCCAGAAGCATCTGGGGCTGAAGCTCGTGCATGTGCCGTTCAAGGGCGCCGCCGAGGTCAACGTCGCCGTCGCCGGCAGCCATGTCATGGTCGGCGCCTCCGGCACCAGCGCCAAGCCGCTCGCCGACGCGGGCAAGCTGCGCTTCCTGAACATCTGGACGCCGCAGCGGCTGAAGATGCTGCCCGATGTGCCCACCCTGCGCGACGTCGGCATTCCCTTCGAGGTCGAAGGGCCGATCGGCCTTGCCGGTCCGAAGGGCATGGACCCGAAGATCGTGGCGAAGCTGCACGACGCGTTCAAGAAGACGCTGGACGATCCGAAGGTGCAGGAGGTGATGGCCAAGCTCGAACTGGTCCCCGCCTACAAGAGCGGCGCCGACTACAAGAAGATGCTCGCCGAGACGATGGAGACGGAGCGGGTGATCCTGACCGACCTCGGCCTCGTGAAGAAGGACTAGAACTCTCCCGCTTTGGGCAAGAAGAAGACTGACGCCGCAAACGGCGCTTCAAATTTCAAAGTGGTGCGCCAACGCACCCGACGGAGGAAATTGATGCGACGCCTAGGACTGCTCGCGGCAGCCGCTGTGCTTGCCGTCACGACGACCTTCTCCCACGCCCAGGACTATCCCACCAAACCGATCACGCTGGTCGTGCCCTTCCCCGCAGGCGGCGCGACCGACCAGTTGATGCGCGCGCTGGGCGAAGCGGCATCGAAGCACCTCGGCCAGCCGGTCATCGTCGATAACCGCGCCGGCGGCGGTGGCGCCATCGGCCCGGGCACCATGGCGATCACGGCGAAGCCGGACGGCTACACCATCGCGCAAGTGCCGATCCCGGTTTACCGCCTGCCGATGATGCAGAAGACATCGTGGAGTCACGAGGACTTCAGCTACATCATCCACCTCACCGGCTACACCTTCATGCTGGTCGCCGGCGGCCACACGCCGTTCAAGAAGTGGCAGGACGCCGTCGACTACGCCAAGGCCAATCCCGGCAAGCTGACCTACGGCACCTCAGGCACCGGCGGCACGCCGCATCTCGGCACCGAGATGATCGCGGAAAAGGCCGGGATCAAGCTGACGCACGTGCCGTTCAAGGGCGCGGCGGAAGCCGACGTCGCCCTGCTCGGCGGCCACGTCATGATGATCGTCGGCGGCACCGGCAACAAGCAGCACGTGGACGCAGGCAAGGCGCAGTTCCTGAACATCTGGACCGAGAAGCGCGCCAAGCTCGCACCCGATATCCCGACGCTGAAGGAGCTCGGCTATCCGTACGTCATCGACTCGTCGTTCGGCCTGGCCGGCCCGAAGGGCATGGACCCGAAGATCGTCGCCAAGCTGCACGATGCGTTCAAGAAGGCGATGGAGGAGCAGTCGGTGGTTGATGTGATGGACCGGCACCAGATGGTGCCGAACTACAAGAACACCGCCGACTACACGAAGTACATCGCCGAGCAGGTGAAGTTCGAAGGCGACTTGCTGAAGCGGCTGGGGCTGTACAAGACGGAGTGAATTTGGCGGCGCATGCCGAAAACGCAACCAGATTCTGTCAGTAGTCTTCCGATTTCGCTGAATCAGAAATTGCTATTCCTATCTGATAGGAATATACAGTTCTGGTCCTGCCCCGATGGGAGAGCGAGTGCGCTAATCGTCAGCGCCTCGGGGCGGGATGCGACGGGTCCGTCGCGGTGCCGGCCCTTCGTCGCCGTTAAGTAGGCGGCGGCGAAAGGGATGACGACCGGCGCCGAGGGCGGACGGCCCAAGCGGTCCAGTAATCGTGGGAATTCCCCCGGATTTCAGTCAAGTGAGCCAGAGCACTGGCTCCGCTGGAATTCGGCAAGCCGTTAATCCGGCGCGTGCGGAACGCAGGCGAAGGCTTCGTCTGTGGTCCGGTTCAGCTCAAGCGTTTGGGCTGGACCATCGCCGTGTGCCACGCGTCGGCATACGGATTGCCCGGATGCGACAAGCATACGGGAGCCGCGGGCGCGGCCTTTCGCCCTGTGTTCCGCACGCCCTCTTTCCAAGGGATGCGAGAGAAAGAAGACCGGCAGCCCTGGGGCCGGACGAAACACGGGGCGATGACGCGCGTCGTAGCCCGGATGAGCGGAGCGATGTCGTCGGGCTGTTTGACAATTGAATACGCATCGTCATTGCGAGCGCAGCGAAGCAATCCAGCGCGCGCGTCAGCGCCCACTAAAAACTGCTGCGCGCAGCGCGCTATCGCCGCGAATAATGCGTGCGCGCTTGCGCGCGCGCGAAGCTCCGCTGCGCGCGCAATGACGCTTGTGGTAACGGCGCGGCCTGCCGCGGCGCAGCTGGATGGCTTCGCTCGGCTCGCAATGACGGCTACTTCTTCTTCAGAAACGCCTCGTACCGCGCCTTGGTCTCGGCGTTCATCGGATAAAGCCCCGGCAGCGCGGCGCCGCGGTTGACCTCATCGACGATCCAGGCCTCCTGCGCTTCCTGCGCGGGGCCTTCGGTCAGCACGTGGTCGAGCATCGCCTTCGGGATCAGCACCGCGCCGTCCTTGTCGGCGACGACCACGTCGTCGGGAAACACCGCCACGCCGCCGCAGCCGATCGGCTCGCCCCAGCCGACGAAGGTCAGGCCTGCCACCGACGGCGGCGCTGCGGCGCCATCGCACCAGACCGGCAAGCCGGTGCCGAGCACGCCCTCGAGATCGCGGACGACGCCGTCGGTCACGAGCGCGGTGACGCCGCGCTTGGCCATGCGCGCGCAAAGGATGTCACCGAAGATGCCGGCGTCCTTGATGCCCATGGCGTCGACCACGGTGATGCAGCCTTCCGGCATCGCCTCGATCGCCGTGCGGGTCGAGATCGGCGACGACCAGGATTCCGGGGTGGCGAGGTCCTCGCGCGCCGGCACGAAGCGCAGCGTGAAGGCCGGTCCGACCAGCCGCTCCTGGCCCGGCCGCAGCGGCAGCGCCCCGCGCATCCAGATGTTGCGCAGCCCCTTCTTGAGCAGGACGGTGGTGAGGGTCGCGGTCGAGACGCCCTTCAGCGTCTCGATGGCCTTCTTGTCAAGCATCTATCAACTCCGACGAAAAACGAATACGCGCCACCCTTGCGGCCTTGGCGCGACAACGTCAATGGTGTGATAAGGACCAGGTATCACAAGGCCTTGCACAGATATGCCCTCCCCGACCCCTCGCATCGTGCCGTGCAGCGAAGCTGCGCTGGTGGTCGAATTCGGCGACACCATCGACGAGGCCATCAACGGCAAGGTGCTTGCACTCGATCGCGCCATCGCACGCGCGAAGATCGCAGGCGTGATCGAAACGGTTCCGACCTACCGCTCGCTGCTTGTGCACTACGATCCGCTGGTGCTGGGTTTCGCCGAGCTGAGCGAGCGCTTGCGCGCGCTCGCAACGTCAGCGCCAGCCGAGAACGGCGTCCGCCGCCGCTGGCGCATTCCGGTCGTCTATGGCGGCGAATACGGCATCGATCTCGACGACGTCGCCAGGGCGCGGGGCATGACGACCGAGGAGGTCATCCGCCTGCACACGGGCGGTGACTACTATGTCGCGATGCTCGGCTTCCTGCCCGGCTTTGCCTACCTTGCCGGTCTCGATCCGAAGCTCGCGACGCCGCGGCGCGACGACCCGCGCACGGTGACGCCCGCGGGAACCATTTCCATCGGCGGCGTGCAGGCCGGCGTTCAATGCCTGGAGGGCCCCAGCGGCTGGCATCTGCTCGGGCGTACGCCGGTGCGAACCTATCATCCGCGCCGCGAGCCGGTGTTCCTGATCGAACCCGGTGACGCCGTCACCTTTCATGCCATCGACCAGCGCGAGTGGGCTGCACTCGACCGCGCCGCCGAAGCGGGCGAGCCGATCGCAGAGCTTGCGACAGCATGAGCACGCTCGCCGTCGTCAAAGCCGGACCGTTGACCTCGGTGCAGGACGGAGGCCGTTACGGCGCGCAGCGCTACGGCCTGACCACCAGCGGCGCGATGGACCTGCTTGCGCTGGCCGCAGCCAACACGCCTTGTCGGCAACGCGGCCATCGCCGCGGCGATCGAGATCGGACCGTTTCCGGCAAGCTTCGAGGCGCGGCAACGGTGCGGTTCGCATCGCGCTCACAGGCGCTGCGCGCGAGATCACGATCGGCGGGCGCGCGCTGGCGCTGGACGAGACGGCAACGCTCCGCGACGGCGAGCGGCTCGAGATCGGCGCGGCACGGCGCGGTGTCTTCAGCATTCTCGGCATCGAAGGCGGCGTTCAGGGCAAGCCGGTGTTCGGCAGCCTGAGCGTGACGGCGCGCGCCGGCGTCGGCAGCCCCTTCCCTCGCCCGCTGCAAGCCGGCGACGAGCTCGACCTTTTGCCGCCGCGCGAAACGGGCGAACGGCGACTGGTGTTCGAGCAGGCAGAGCGCGCGATCGTTCGCGTGCTGGCCGGACCGCAGGCGCAGGAATTCGGCGATGCGTTCGCGCTGTTCCTTGCGAGCGAATGGACGATCTCGTCCGCGTCCGACCGCATGGGCTATCGCCTCAACGGTCCGAAACTGTCGCATCAGAAGGGCCATAACATCGTCTCCGACGGCACCGTGAACGGAAGCATCCAGGTTCCCGGCAGCGGCCAGCCGATCGCGCTGATGCGCGACCGCGGCACCACCGGCGGCTATCCGAAGATCGCGACCGTCATCGGCCCCGACCTCGGCATTCTCGCGCAGCGCCGTGCCGGCCAGAGCGTCAGGTTCGCCGAGATCGGCATCGAGGAAGCCGAAGGCGAGGCGCGGCGCTTCGCCGAGGTGATAAGATCGCTGCCGGGGCGCTTGCAGGCCGTCGAGTCCGGTCCGAACCTCGAGGCGCTGCACCGCGCCAATCTCGCGGGCCACGCGGTGAATGCGTTCGACGCGGCAACGTGGCAGACTTCGCCGGCTGGCGACGAACTTCAGGCAAAGGCGAACGACGATGGCGACAATCGACCTTAACAGCGATCTCGGCGAAGGCTTTGGCATGTGGTCGATGGGCGACGATCGCGTCGATGCTCGACATCGTCACCAGCGCCAACGTCGCCTGCGGCTTCCACGCCGGCGATTCCGACATCATGCTCAAGACGGCGAAGCTCGCGAAGGACAAGGGCGTCAGCATCGGCGCCCATCCCTCCTATCGCGACCTGCACGGCTTTGGCCGGCGGCCGGTCGCGGGCCTGACCGCGTCGGAGATCGAGACCATGGTCGCCTACCAGATCGGCGCGCTGCAGGCGCTGGCCACCGTGGCCGGCCATCGCGTCACCCACGTCAAGGCGCACGGCGCGCTGTCGAACGTCGCCTGCGCCGATCCGATGACGGCGCGGGCGATCGCAACCGCGATCAAGGCGGTCGACCGCGACCTGATCTGGGTGGTGCTGCCGCGCTCGGAGATCGAACGCGCCGGCGAAGCGGCCAACCTGCCGCTCGCGCGCGAAGTCTTTGCCGACCGCGCCTACGAGGACGACGCCTCGCTGATGAGCCGCAGCAAGCAGGGCTCGGTGCTGCACGATGCGTCGGCCATCGCCGAGCGCGTGCTGCGCATGGTGAACGATCAGGCGGTGGTCAGCGTCACCGGCAAGGTCATCAAGATGCCGGTCGATACCATCTGCGTGCACGGCGACACGCCGGGCGCGGTGGCGATCGCGCGGCAGGTGCGCGAGATGCTGGAGAAGAACGGCCACCGGCTCGCGCCGTTCGACAAGAGCATGAAGGCCTGATCTCACGCCGTCAGCGGCTCGGGCTCGCTCTGCTTGGCGGGAGCGGCGCTGCTTGCGCCAGCATGCGCTTCAGCTCGGGAATGCAGGAGCCGCAGTTGGTTCCGGCCTTCAGCGTCGCGCCGATGGCCGCGACCGAGCATGCGCCGCCGCTGATCGCCTCGCCGATCGTGTTGCGCCCGACGCCGAAGCAGGCGCAGACGATCGGTCCCGATCCGGCGAGGCCATCGCCGCTCCGGCCCGACAGCAGCATGCGCCGCTCCTCGGCCGAGACGGCGCCCTGCTCGAACATCGCCTTGACCGCATCCCACTCGACCTGTTCCTCGAACGCGCCGCTGAACAGGCAGAGCTCGATGCGACCGTTCGCAAACGCCGCCGCGCGATAGGTCCCGCCGGCGCGGTCGTCATAGGCTGCGACATCGTCCAGGCGCGCGTTCGCCGCGAACCAGTCGTGCCAGAGATCCGAGTCGAGGTTGTGGGCCAGCAGGTAGCCGTGCCCGCCGGTGACGGCGACGCGGCTCCACCAGACGCCGTCCGGCAACGCGAGCGGCCGGCGCGACAGCACGAAGCCGCGCTGCAGCATAGACATGCGGCGCAATCGCCGCAGGCGTCGCCTTCACCTCGGGCTGTCCGGAAAACGGATCGGTGAAGCCGGCGACCAGCGAGCCGACGCGCGCGGACGACGAGTTCTGTTCGTTCCAGTGGATCGGCGCGAACAGCATGCCGCGCTGCTGCCGATCCGAGACCTGCACCTTCAGGATGCAGCGGCCGAACTCGGTGGTCACTTCAGCAAAGCCGCCGTTCTCGACGCCGGCCTCGTTCGCATCGTCGGGATGAATTTCGACGAACGGTTCGGGAAGGTGCTGACCGAGGCGCGGGCTCAAGCCCGGTCCGCGTCATGGTGTGCCACTGATCGCGAATGCGGCCGGTGTTCAGCCGCAGCGGACGGCTGACCGACGTCTGGGTCTTCAGCCGCGGCACCTCGGGCGCGATGAACCGCCCCTTGCGATCCTCGGTATGAAATCCGCCCTCCGCGAAAAACCGATCCTGCGTGTCGCCGCCCTGCCGCAGCGGCCAGGTGACCGGCGCCAGGCTGTCGAATTCGTCGTCGGAGATCTGCGCGAGGCCGCCGATATCGAAGCCGCGCTGGCCTTCGTTTTCGAAGCCCGAGAGCAGCGCATGCTCGCGAAACACATCCGCCGCCGAGTTGAACGCGAAGGCGTCGCCGAAGCCGAGACGCTTGGCGATCTCGCCGACGATCCACCAGTCGGGCCTGCTCTCGCCCGGCGCGTCGAGGAAGGCGCGCTGGCGCGAGATCCGCCGCTCGGAGTTGGTCACCGTGCCGGACTTCTCGCCCCAGGCGTGCGCCGGCAGAAGCACATGCGCGCCGGAATTGACCGTGTCGTTCGACAGCACATTCTCGGACACCACAAACAGGTCGAGCTTGCCGAGCGCCGTGCGGACGGCGTCGGCGTCCGGCAGCGAGACGGCCGGGTTCGTGCCCATCACCCACAGCGCCTTGATCTCGCCGCGGCCGATCGCCTCGAACATCTGCACCGCCTTCAGGCCTTCGCGCGGCGCGACATGCGGCGCCTTCCAGAAGCGCCGGACCCGATCGACGTCCTGCGGCGTGAAGGTCATGTGCGCGGCGAGCTGGTTGGCAAGGCCGCCGACCTCGCGTCCGCCCATCGCATTCGGCTGACCGGTCAGCGAGAACGGGCCGGCGCCTTCCCGTCCGATGCGCCCCGTCGCCAGATGGCAGTTGATGATCGCGTTGACCTTGTCGGTGCCCTGCGCCGACTGGTTGACGCCCTGCGAGTAGGCCGTCACCACGCGCGGCGTGGTCCGGAACAGCGCGAAGAACGCGGCGACGTCCTGCTCGGCAAGACCGGTCGCGAATGCGGTTGCGGCAACGCTGCCGGCGATGCTGCGCGCGCGCGCGAGCGCGTCGTCGAAGCCCGCGGTGTGGCGGCCGATATAGTCGCGGTCGAGCGCGCCGTTGTCGGCGAGATGCACCAGCAGTCCGCAGAACAGCGCCGTATCGGTGCCGGGCTTCAGGCCGAGGAACAGGTCGGCGTCTTCGCTGGTCGAGGTCCGGCGCGGATCGATCACGACGATGCGCGCGCCGCGCTCCTGCTTGTTCTTCAGCATGCGCTGGAACAGCACCGGATGGCACCAGGCGGCGTTGGAGCCGACCAGCACCAGCAGGTCCGCCTGCTCCAGATCCTCGTAGTTGCCCGGCACCGTGTCGGAGCCGAAGGCGCGGCGATGGCCGGCGACCGACGAGGCCATGCACAGCCGCGAATTGGTGTCGACGTTGGCCGTGCCGATGAAACCCTTCATCAGCTTGTTGGCGACGTAATAATCCTCGGTGAGCAGCTGGCCCGAGAGATAGAACGCGACCGCGTCGCGGCCGTGCTTGGCGATGATGTGCTGCAGGCGGTTGGCGACATGATCGAGCGCGTCGGCCCAGGCGACGCGCTCCAGCGTGCCCTTGCTGCAGCGGATCATCGGATGCAGCAGCCGGCCCTCAAGGCCGAGCGTCTCGCCGAGCGCCGAGCCCTTCGAGCAGAGCCGGCCGAAATTGGCGGGATGAGCCGGATCGCCGGCGATCGCAGCGCCGCCATTGCCGTCAGGCGTCGCGAGCACGCCGCAACCGACGCCGCAATAGGGGCACGTGGTTTTCGTCGCGGCCGTCATGCGGAAGTGCTCCGCATGCGGCCGAACGCGTCACGGATTAGAACGGGCGATAGGGCAGCGTCGCGATGACGATCAGCGTGATGAACGAGAGCGCGCCATAGAACGTCATGGTGTGCCAGCGGTCGACACGCTCTTGCAGGGCCTGCAGGCGGGAGCGGCAGAGGGAGAGAGCGCGCATGGCGGGGTCTTCCGGAACGGTGAACATCCCCGAAATAGAATATTTCCGCTGCAGGAAGGCAATATCCGGCCGAAAAAGACGAAATTATTGCCTGCGCCAGCGCGAGCAAGAGAGGAAAATACCCTCCCCTCCGCGCTTGGCGAAAGCTTTGTTCGCACCGATCTGTCCGCAGCCCCGGCCATTAGCGCCTCAGTACACATCCTGCTGGTAGCGGCCCTTCTTCTTCAGCTCCGCCACGAAGGCGATCGCCTCGTCGGTCGTGCGCGCACCGAACTGCGCGACGATATCGACCAGCGCCCGCTCGACGTCCTTGGCCATCCGCTTGGCATCGCCGCAGACATAGATGTGCGCGCCATCCGCAAGCCACGACCAGAGGTCGCGGCCGACCTCGCGCATGCGATCCTGCACGTAGAATTTCTGCTCGCCGTCGCGCGACCATGCGAGCGACAGCCGCGTCAGCAGGCCGGACGACTTCATCGCGTTCAGTTCGTCGGCGTAGAAGAAATCGTAGTCGCTGCGCTGGTGGCCGAAGAACAGCCAGTTGCGGCCCGGCGCTTGCGTCGCCTGCCGGTCATGCAGGAACGCGCGGAACGGCGCGATGCCGGTGCCGGGACCGATCATGATGATCGGCGTGTTCGCATCCTGCGGCAGGCCGAACCCGTGCGCCTTCTGGACGTAGACCTTCAGCTTGTCGCCTGCCTTGATGCGGTCGGCGAAGAATGTCGAAGCGACGCCGAGACGCTTGCGATCCTTGATGGTGTAGCGCACCGCGTCGACCGAGAGCGAAATCTGGCCCGGCGTCGCGTTGAACGACGACGAGATCGAGTAGAGGCGCGGCTGCAGCGGCTCCAGCGCCTCGATGAACGCTTCCGGGTCGGGCTTGCACGCCGAACTTCTCCAGCGCCGCGAGCACGTCGAGGGTTGCCGCGTCGCCATCGGGATCCTCGCCCGACGACAGCGCCTTCGCCTTCTGCCGCCGATCGCCGCCGGTGATGTAGGACAACAGCTGAAACAGCGAGTCCGGCGCGGGCGCCAGCGACACCTGGTCGGTCAGGACCTGGCGCAGCGTTCGGCCGCCGATCGCAAAATCCGGCGGCGCGCCCAGCGCCGCCATCACGCGCTCGACCAGTTCCGGCTCGTTCAGCGGAAAGACACCGAACGAGTCGCCGACCACGTAATCGAGCTTTGACTCGGCGAGATCGAACTCGAGATGCCAGGTGTCCTTCTCCGAGCCTTCCTTGTTCAGTCGCTTGCGCGACAGGAATGTCGCCTCGGCGGGATTGTCGCGCGAGCGGCCCGGTGCTGAGGCCGGCGCTGCTGCAGGCTGGGTTGCCGGCGCAGCAGCAGGCGCCTTGGCGGCCGGCGCGCGCTCGAGCTCCTCATGCAGGGACTTCAGCATCCGCGCGGTTTCCTTGCCGCCCGGCACGCAGAGATTGAGGCGCGCTTCCGACTTGCCGGCGAGCGCCTCGGAATAGTCGTGGCAGTTGTAGCCGCACTGGCCGCAGTCCTGCTGCGCCATCGCCGCCATCATGCGCCGGCGCAGCGGCCGGCCTTCGGCGAGCTTCATGCGCTCGGCCATCGGCATGGTCTGGTCGTGCCAGGGCGCCTCGCCGTCATCGCCATCGCCGGCGGCGCCTTGCATGACGGCCGCGCCCTGCTCCGCCGACAGCGGTGTCACGCCGGCAGTGTCGAGCGACACGAGGCCGGCGAAGAACCCGTTCAGCCAGGCGCGCTGCTCCGCCGAGAACGGCGCCGTCTCCGGAATGATGTCCAGTTTTGGTGCCGGCGGAGACATCTGGTTCATTCCGCAGCCTCCAGCCTTGCGACGGCCCGGAAGGCGTCGATGTCGATGCGGCTGGCGAACGCGAGGAACGACTCGTCCTTCGAGGAGCGTTGCTGCAGGTAGACGTTGAGGATGTGCGCGACCGTGCGCGGCGCATCCTCAGCCTTCACGTTGGTGAACAGCTCGCGCGCGATGGCCGCCTCAGGCCCGTAGCCGCCGCCGATCAGAATGTTGAAGCCGTCGACGGTATCGCCGTCGTCGTTGATCGGAACGCGCGCGCCGATCAGGCCGATGTCGCCGATATAGTGCTGCGCGCAGGAGTGATGGCAGCCGGTCAGGTGAACGTTGACCGGCGTATCCATCGCCACATGCGCGTCGCACCAGGCGGCGATCTCGTCGGCGCTCTCCTTGGTGTGGGCGGCCGCGAAGCGGCAGCCGGTCGCGCCGGTGCAGGCGACGAGCCCGGCGCGCAGCGGCGACACCGATGTGGCAAGCCCCAGCGCATCGATCGCCGCGGTCACGGCTGCTACGTCTTCGTCCGCGACGCCCGAGATCAGCAGGTTCTGCCAGACCGTCAGGCGGATATCGCCGTCGCCGTATTTCTGCGCGAGACCGGCAAGGCCGCGAATTTGCTCCGGCGACAGCCGGCCGAGCTTCAGCGCGACGCCGACCCAGTTCATGCCGCTCTGCTTCTGCGGATGCACGCCGATATGGGCGAGCTTGTCGAAGGTCGCCCGCGGCGCGATGGCCTCGGCCGGCACGCGCTGCAGCGGTCGGCCGAGCTTCTCCTCGACGGCGTTCAGGAATTTCTCGAAGCCCCAGGCGTCGAGCACGTATTTCAGCCGCGCCTTGTTGCGGTTGGTGCGGTCGCCATGCTCGATGAAGACGCGGACGATCGCGTCGGCAATCGCGCGTCGCCTCCTCCGGCTTCAGGATGACGCCGGTGTCGCGCGCAAAATCGCGGTGGCCGGTGATGCCGCCGAGCGCCAGACGGTAGTAGATGCCGGCCTCGACGCCGTGGCCCTCCAGCACCTCGACCGCCTGGAAGGCGATGTCGTTGGTCTCTTCCAGCACGGCGATCTTGCCGGCGCCGTCATAGGCGACGTTGAACTTGCGCGGCAGCCCGTACAGCGAGCGATCGTTCAGGATGTGGAAATGCCACTCGCGCGCATGCGGCCGCGTATCCAGCAGTTCCTGCGGATCGATGCCGGCGGTCGGCGTGCCGGTCACGTTGCGGATGTTGTCGGCGCCGGAGCCGCGCGACCACAGCCCGAGGTCCTGGATGGCCTCGATCACGTTGGTCGCGTTCTTCGGCTCGATCTCGCGCAGCTGCAGGTTGGCGCGGGTCGTGACATGCGCGTACGGCCCGCAGAATTTCTCGGCGATGTCGGCCATCCCGGCGAACTGCCAGTGCTTGAGAATGCCGTTCGGGATGCGCAGCCGGCACATGTAGGAATTCTGCGCCGGCGCCACGTAGAACAGCCCGTAGTAGCGCCAGCGGAAATTGTCGGCGGGCTTCGGCGGCTCGTTGTTGCGCGCCTGCTTCACCAGCCGCGGATAGGCATCGAACGGATGCTCGTCGCGCTTGAATTTTTCCTGGTCGTTGAGCTTGCCGCCCGCGGCGACGGTCTTGTCCTGCGCCTTGAGGTGGATGGCATCGGGGCCGACCGGTTCGGACTTCGCCGGCGCGCTGGCTCGTGCAAGGCGCGAAGCGCCGAGGCCGGTGACGAAGCCCTCCAGATAGCGTTTCTGGTCCGGCGTGAAGTCCCCGGCCATCGTCAGGCGGCCTTTCGCTCGGCAAGCGCACGGCCGAACATCAGATCGCTGCGGAACGCCCTGATGCTGGCGCGCGAGCGGATCAGCTCGAGATACCAGAGCGCATCCTGGGTATCGCCGATCAGGATTGCGCCGGCGAGCCGGCCGTCGGCGATCACGAGCTTCTTGTAGGTGCCTTGCCTGGCGTCGCTCAGGACGATGGCTTCGGTGCCCTCGCCCCGGCGAAATCTCCGGCCGAGAACACGTTGACGCCGGACACCTTCAGATTGGTCGACAGCACGCTGCCCTGATACGACGCCGTGCGTCCGGCGAGATGTCTCGGCCAGCACCTTCGCCTGCTCGTAGGCCGGCTCGACCAGGCCGTAGCAGATGCCGCGATGCTCGGCGCATTCGCCGAGCGCGTAGACGCCGTCGATGTTCGTTGCCAGCCGGTCGTCGACGACGACGCCGCGATCGACGGCGATGCCCGCTGCTTGCGCGAGCGCGGCGTTGGGACGGATGCCGGCGGCGAAGATCACCGCGTCGGCGGCGATGTGCGAGCCGTCGGCGAGCTCGATCCCCTCGACTGCGCTCTCGCCGAAGATCGCCTTCGTGCTGGCGTTCAGCCGCACGTCGATGCCCTTGTCCTGCACCAGCCGCTTCAACAGCGCCGCCGCCGGCGCATCCAGCTGCCGCTCCATCAAGCCGGTCCATCAAATGGATCAGCGTCACCGGCGCGCCGGCCTTGGCGAGGCCGTAGGCCGCCTCCAGCCCGAGCAAGCCGCCGCCGATCACGACCACGCGCTTCTGCGCTGCGGCCAGCGTCAGCAGCAGATCGACGTCGCGGCTGTCGCGGAACGTGTGCACGCCGGGAAGATCGGCGCCGGGAATGTTCAGCCGCAGCGGCTGCGAGCCGGTTGCGAACACAAGCTTCGAGAACGGCACCAGGCGGCCGTCGGCCAGCACGACGCGGCGGCTTTGCAGGTCGACCGAGGTCGCCGCGCGGCCGTAGCTGAGCGTCACACCGCGATCGCGCCACCAGGCCGCCGGCTGCAGCTCGATCTCCTGCGAGGCGATCTCGCCCGCAAGCACCGACGACAGCAGCACGCGGTTGTAGGCCAGCCGCGGCTCGTCGCCGATGATCGCGACCGCGTAGCGGCCGAGCGCGCGCGTCGCGATTTCCTGCGCCAGCCGCGCTGCGGCCATGCCGTTGCCGATGACAACCAGAGGCTCGCTCACTGCAATTCCCGCTTTCCGTTCGCCCCACTAGCCTCGTTGGGGCCGCTTACGCGGCCTCGACGTAACGATGACGCTCGTAGAGGAATTCGAGCACGCGCTGGCGGCACTTGAGGTAGGTCGCGTTGGTCGCGAGCTCGAGCCGCTTGCGCGGCCGCGGCAGCGGCACGTCGAGCACCTCGCCGATCCGCGCGCTCGGGCCGTTGGTCATCATGACGATGCGATCCGACAGCAGCACCGCCTCGTCGACGTCGTGGGTGATCATCATCACCGTGTTGCCGAGCTTCTGGTGCAGCGCCATCACCGAGTCCTGCAGGTGCGCGCGCGTCAGCGCGTCGAGCGCGCCGAACGGCTCGTCGAGCAGCAGCACCTTCGGCTCCATCGCCAGCGCCCGGGCAATGCCGATGCGCTGCTTCATGCCGCCGGAGATTTCCGACGGGCGCTTGTCCTTGGCATGGCCCATCTGCACCAGATCGAGGTTGTGCATCACCCAGTCGTGGCGCTCGGCGCGGGTCTTGGTCGTGCCGAACACCTTGTCGACGCCGAGCCTGACGTTGTCGTAGGACGACAGCCACGGCAGCAGCGAGTGGTTCTGGAACACGACGGCGCGATCGGGACCCGGCGAGTTCACTTCCTGATTTTCCAGCAGCACGCAGCCCTGCGTCGCCGTCGGTCAGCCCGGCGATGATGTTGAGCAGGGTCGACTTGCCGCAGCCGGAGTGGCCGATGATGGAGACGTACTCGCCCTTCTCCACCGTCAGCTTGATGTCCTTCAGCACCTCGGTCTCGCGGTTGCCGCGGCTGAACACCTTATCGACGTGATCGATCTTGAGATAAGCGACATGGTTCGGCTCCTTAGCTTGCCTGGGCGCCGCGGGTGGCGATGTTGGAGATGAAGGCGACCAGGCGGTCGAGCACGAAGCCGACGATGCCGATGTAGACCAGCGCGATGATGATGTCGGACAGGCGCGAGGAGTTCCACGCATCCCAGATGAAGAAGCCGATGCCGACGCCGCCGGTCAGCATCTCGGCCGCGACGATGGCGAGCCAGGACAGGCCGATGCCGATGCGCAGGCCGGTGAAGATGTACGGCGCCGCCGACGGGATCATGATCTTCCAGAAGAACTCGAGCTGGTTCAGCCGCACCACCGCCGCGACGTTGCGATAGTCCTGCGGGATGTTGCGGATGCCGACCGCGGTGTTGATGATGATCGGCCAGATCGAGGTGATGAAGATCACGAAGATCGCCGACGGCCGGCTGTCGCGGAACGCGGCCAGCGAGATCGGCAGCCAGGCCAGCGGCGGCACGGTGCGCAGCACCTGGAAGATCGGATCGAGCCCGCGCATCGCCCAGACCGACTGGCCGACCAGCGCGCCGAGCAGGACGCCGACGACGGCTGCGAGGCCGAAGCCGATCGCGACCCGCTGCAGCGAGGTGAGGATGCGCCAGCCGAGGCCGATGTCCTGCGGACCTGCGACGAAGAACGGATCGATGATCAGATCCTTGGCGTCGGCCCAGATGCGCGTCGGCGACGGCAGCGTTGCGCCGGGCTTCATGCAGAGGATCTGCCAGAGGATCAGCAGCGCGCCGACCGTGATGAGCGGCGGGATCAGCTTCGCTGCCCAGTCCTTGGCCATCGGGATCAGCCGCGCCTGGACGAAGCTCGCACGCGGCGGCGACAGCGGCACGATCGTCGCCGATGTCGCGACCGGAACCGCAGCGGTCTCCACGTTCTTCTGAAGTGCAATGGTCATCTATGGCCTCGTTTGAGAAGGGAGCGGGACGGCCGCAAGGCCGTCCCGCGTGAAGCGGTCAGACTTCGACGCGCTTGATCGACAGGCTCTTCAGGTAGGCGGTCGGGTTCTCGGGATCGAAGACCTTGCCGTCGAAGAAGGTCTCCTTGCCGCGCGAGCGTCGACGCCGGAATATCCGCAGCCGGCACGCCGAGAGCCTTCGCCGCGTCGCGCCAGAGGTCCTCGCGGTTGACCTTGTCGACCAGCGCCTTGACGTCGGTCGTCGGCTCGAACTTGCCCCAGCGGATGTCTTCGGTGACGAACCAGGCGTCATGGCTCTTGAACGGGTAGGACGCATGGTCCTGCCAGAACTTCATGAACTGCTTGGTGCCCTTCTCGACCCGGCCGTTGCCGTAGTTGATGTCGCCGTTGGCGCGGCCGATGATGTCGGCGACCGGAACGTTGAACCACTGCCGGCGGCCGACGATCTCGGACATCTCGGCGCGGTTCGCAGGCTTGTCGCACCACATCTGCGCTTCCTGCACCGCCATCAGGATCGCCTTGGTCGCGTTCGGATACTTGTCGACGAACTCGGCGCGCATGCCGAGCGCCTTCTCCGGATGCTTGAACCAGATCTCGCCGGTCGAGCAGGCGGTGAAGCCGATGCCCTGGTTGACGAGCTGCTCGTTCCACGGCTCGCCGACGCAGAAGGCGTCCATGTTGCCGACCTTCATGTTCGCCACCATCTGCGGCGGCGGAACGACGATGGTCGAGACGTCCTTGTCGGGATCGATGCCGCCGGCGGCCATCCAGTAGCGGATCCACAGATCGTGCGTGCCGCCGGGGAAGGTCATCGCGACCTTCACTTCCTTGCCTTCGGCCTTCTTCTTCGCGAAGGCCGCCTTCAGCGGCGAGGAGTCGGCCGTGACCTTCAGATCCTTGTATTCGTTGGCGACCGAGATCGCCTGCGCATCGAGGTTGAGCCGCGCCAGCAGGTACATCGGCGTCGGCACGTTGTTCTGCGTCACCTTGCCGGTGGAGATCAGGTACGGCATCGGCGTCAGGATGTGCGCGCCGTCGATGCCGTTCTTCTCGCCGCCGAGCACGAGGTTGTCGCGCGTCGCGCCCCACGAGGCCTGCTTGCTGACCTCGACGTCGCCGACGCCGTGCTTGGCGAACAGCCCCTTCTCCTTGGCGATCACCAGCGCCGAGGCATCCATCAGCGCGATGTAGCCGAGGATCGCCTTCTTCACTTCCGGACCCGCGCCTTGCGCGAATGCGCCGGCCGGGAAATTCATCCGCGCCGCGGCCAGCAGCGCCGCCGTACCCGCTGCGCTCTTCAGAAGTGCGCGCCGGCTCATCCTTGAACCTGCCAAACCGCCTTTGGTCGTCTTGGTCGTCATCGTGTGTGTCGTCCTTGTTAGGTTTCCCTGTTCGCCGCCCCTCGCGGCGACCGCTCGCAGTCCGGTTCGCAAAAAACAAAAGCCGCCCCTGAGGCGCGCGCAGATGCGGAACCCCCAGGACAGCGGCTTTGCTGATTGGCCCGTCGTTGGACCTGCCGAGCCCGGAATCCGGTCTCGACAAGTCTAGCTATTCAAGCTTCGTGCCAGTTTTGTGCGGTGCGAAAATCGCAGCGATTTCAGATGCTTGTAAGGTATGAATAAATAAGCAGCAGTTCGCCATTTCGCCTTTGCGAAAGGCAAATGCTGCATTTTTACGCAGCGCACAATTTATGTGCAGGCGGACTTAGCGACGCCGGATCGGAAACGAATCGAGGTGTCGTGCGATCGCCGTCGGGTCGAAGGCGGGACCCGCAAATGCGCCGACACCGTCGGCGACCGGCGGCTGTCGCTGGGGCCGTCTTGCCGGTGGCGGCGTCGTACAGGTCGGGCCGGAACACGCCCTTCGCCACCGCCAGCGACGCGTCGGACAGCGGCGCCTGCCCCCAGCGGACCATCTGGGCGTAGAGCCAGGCGGCCTGCACCGGATCGGGTCGCGCCGCCCCCTCCCGCCCGACCAGCAGATAGCGCGAGCTTTCGCGCACCTTGCCGTCCGGCGAGACCTTCAGCCGGCCGTCGAGCGTGCGCCGAATGACCTCGGCATCGACGCCGATGTATTCCGGCCTGGCGAGGATCGCCGCAGCCTCGGTGCGATTGTCGGGCGTCTCGATGAACTCCGCGGCACGATCATGCGCGCGGATCAGCGCCGCCAGCACATCGGGATGTTTCTCCGCCCAGGGCTGGCGCACGGCCAGCACCTTCTCCGCCGCACGCGCCAGGATGTCGGAGACGAAATGCA
This sequence comes from uncultured Alphaproteobacteria bacterium, assembly GCA_963843435.1. Taxonomy (GTDB): domain Bacteria; phylum Pseudomonadota; class Alphaproteobacteria; order Rhizobiales; family Xanthobacteraceae; genus P52-10. The sequence goes on along the minus strand of CAWJKJ010000015.1, from coordinate 711,038 downwards.
GGATGTGCCCGACGCCGAGATCGACCGCGACCGAATTCCACGGCGCGCCGACGCAGAACGCGTCCACGTGGCCGCTCGCCAGGCTCTCGACCATGTAGGGCGGCGGCAGCACCACGAGCCGCACGTCCTCGTCCGGATCGACGCCGCCGGCCGCCATCCAGAAGCGCAGCTGATAGTTGTGGGTCGAGAACGGGAACGTCATGCCGAACACCAGCGGCTCGGCGCCCGCCTTCTTGCGCGCGGCGACCACCCGCGCGCAGCGCCTGCGCGGTCGCCAGCGGATTCGAGCGGATCGCCGTCGAGCTCCGCCATGATCGCCGCGTGCAGCGCCGGCGAGACGGTGATGGCATTGCCGTTCAGGCCCGAGATTGAACGGCGCCACGATCGGCACCTTCACATGGCCGAGGCCGAGGCTGGAGGCGATCGCCACCGGCGCCAGCAGATGCGCGGCATCGAACAGGCCGAGATTGAGCTTGTCGCGCACGTTCGACCACGACACCTCCCGCATGCAGCGTGACGTCGAGCCCTTCGTCGCGCGCAAATCCCTTGTCGACGGCGACCAGCAGCGCGGCCGCATCCACCAGCGGGATGAACCCGATCCGCAACGGCATCAGCGCGCCGGAGTCTTGGTCTCCGTCATTTCAGCAGCTCCGACGCGGTGATGATCGACTGCGCGATCTCGGCGATCTTCTTCTTCTCGCGCATCGCCGTGGAGCGCATCAGCACGTAGGCCTCCTCCTCCGACAGGCCCTTCAGCTTCATCAGGATGCCCTTGGCGCGGTCGATCACCTTGCGCTCTTCCAGCGCGTTCTTGGTCCGCTCCAGTTCGTCCTGCAGCTTGGCGAAGGCGTTGAAGCGCGAGATGCACAGGTCGATGATCGACTTGATGCGCTCTTTCCGGAAGCCGTCGACGATGTAGGCGGAGACGCCGGCGTCCACGGAGGCCTGGATCGAGGCGGCATCGCTCTGGTCGACGAACATGGCGATCGGCCGGCGCACGGCGCGGCTGACCTGGAACATCTGCTCGAGCACGTCGCGGCTGGGGTTTTCCAGGTCGATCAGGATGACGTCAGGGTCGATCTGGTAGATGCGGGCGAGCAGATTGTTCATCTCGCCGACGCGCTCGACCGCCGTGAATCCGGCCTCGCGCAGGCCTTCTTCGAGGATCGCGGCGCGGATCGGATTCTCGTCGACGATGGCAATCTTGGGCGACGACTCGGCGGCCATCCACTACTCGCATTCCGGCAGGCGCGGTCTTAGCAGGCCCGGTTGCCGTCTCAAAGCCTTGTAATTGTGAGGGATCAGGGCTAGCTCCTGCCCTTCAGCCGGACATTGACGAAAAATGGAACAAGGCCGCGCGCCGATTGTCAGCTTCGTATCGCTTGGATGCCCCAAGGCGCTGGTGGATTCCGAGCGGATCATCACGCGCCTGCGCGCCGAAGGCTACGAGCTGGCGCGCAAGCACGACGGCGCCGACCTCGTCATCGTCAACACCTGCGGCTTCCTCGACAGCGCCAAGGCCGAGTCGCTGTCCGCCATCGGCGAAGCGATGGCCGAGAACGGCAAGGTGATCGTCACCGGCTGCATGGGCGCGGAGCCCGAGGCCATCCGCGAGGCCTATCCCGGACGTGCTGTCGATCACCGGACCGCAGCAGTATGAGAGCGTGCTGGAGGCGGTGCATCGCGCCAAGCCGCCGATGCACAATCCGCTGCTCGACCTGCTGCCGCCGCAGGGCATCAAGCTGACGCCGCGGCACTACGCGTATCTGAAGATTTCCGAGGGCTGCAACAACCGCTGCACCTTCTGCATCATCCCGAAGCTGCGCGGCGACCTCGTCTCGCGGCCGGCGGACGATGTGCTGCGCGAGGCCGAGCGGCTGGTGAAGGCCGGCGTCAAGGAGCTGCTGGTCGTGTCGCAGGACACCTCGGCCTACGGCATCGACATCAAATACGCCGCCAGCACCTGGAAGGATCGCGAGGTCCGCGCGCGCTTCTATGATCTCGCCAAGGAGCTCGGCGAGCTCGGTGCCTGGGTGCGCCTGCAATACGTCTACCCCTACCCGCATGTGGACGAGGTGATCGGCCTGATGAGCCGAGGGCAAGGTGCTGCCCTATCTCGACATTCCGTTCCAGCACGGCAACGCCGAGGTGCTGAAGCGCATGCGCCGTCCGGCCGCCCAGGACAAGACGCTGGCGCGGATCGCCAAGTGGCGCAGCGAGTGTCCGGAGCTGACGCTGCGCTCCACCTTCATCGTCGGCTTCCCCGGCGAGACCGACGCCGAATTCGACGACCTGCTGCAGTGGCTGGACGAAGCCGAGATCGATCGCGTCGGCTGCTTCAAGTACGAGCCGGTGGCCGGCGCCACCTCCAACGCGCTGGAAAACCCGGTCGCCGAAGAGGTCAAGGCCGAACGCTGGAAGCGGCTGATGGCGCACCAGCAGAGGATTTCGGCGCGCCGGCTGAAGAAGAAGGTCGGCAGCCGCCAGCAGGTGATCATCGACGAGGTCGGCCCGAGCGTCGCCAAGGGCCGCAGCAAGGGCGACGCGCCGGAAATCGACGGCGCGGTCTACGTTTCGAGCCGCAGGCCGCTGCGCCAGGGCGAGATCGTCACCGCAAAGATCGAGCGCGCCGACGAATACGACCTGCACGGAACTGTCGCAGGTTTCTGATAGCCCTTGACAGCACGGGCCTCCCGGCTGTATCGGCGCGCGTCATGAACTTCAACCGGACCATCCGCCGCGCCTGCATCCGTCGTCGCTCGTTCGACGATGATGGGTCGCGCCGTGTCCGACGACGAAGCTGAACGCTTAAAATCAGCGAAGTTTTCGAGAAGGCCGCACCCGCAAAGTGCGGCCTTCTTGCGTTTTGGCCCACCAAATCAACCAACGGAGACTGACATGACCATCGCGACGCATGCGTTCGACGCCCTGATGAACATCACCGCCCGCCCGCCGGTCGTGTTCGTGCGCGGCGAAGGCTCGTACCTCTGGGATCACCAGGGCAAGCGCTATCTCGACTTCGTGCAGGGCTGGGCCGTCAACAGCCTCGGCCACTCCCCGCCGGTGCTGGTCGAGGCGTTGTCGAAGCAGGCAGCGACGGCTGCTGACGCCGAGCCCCGCCTTCTACAACGACCAGAGCATCCTGCTCGCGAAGGCGCTGACGGAGCAAAGCTGCTTCGATCAGGTGTTCTTCACGAACTCCGGCGCCGAAGCCAACGAAGGCGCGATCAAGCTCGCGCGCAAATACGGCGCGCTGCACAAGCAACGGCGCGTTCGAGATCATCACCTTCGACGGCGGCTTCCACGGCCGGACGCTGGCGACGATGTCGGCCTCCGGCAAGCCGAGCTTCGAGCCGCTGTTCGAGCCGAAGGTGCCGGGCTTCTACAAGGCGAAGCTGAACGATCTCGACTCGGTCAAGGCGCTGATCACCGACAAGACGATCGCCGTCATGCTCGAGCCCATTCAGGGCGAAGCCGGCGTCTGGCCGGCGACCAACGACTTCCTGCGCGAGCTGCGCGCGCTGACCGAGCAGCACGGCCTGCTGCTGATCGTCGATGAGATCCAGACCGGCATGGGACGGACCGGAAAGCTGTTCCACTACGAGCATGCCGGCATCGAGCCGGACATCATGACGCTCGGCAAAGGCATCGGCGGCGGCGTGCCGCTCGGCGCGCTGCTTGCGACCAGCAAGGCCTCCTGCTTCGAGCACGGCGACCAGGGCGGCACCTTCAACGGCAATCCGCTGATGTGCGCGGCTGGCCTTGCGGTGCTGAACGAAGTCTCCGGTGCGGACTTCCTGAAGACGGTCACCGAGACCGGGCTCTGGCTTGCGAGCGAGCTGCAGCGCGTGTCGGCGCGGCACGGTCTCGGCGGCGTCCGCGGCGAAGGTTTGCTGCTGGCGCTCGACCTGAAGCGGCCGATCGGTCCGGACATCGTCGCGGCGGCGCTCGACGACGGCCTGCTGCTGAACTCGCCGCGACCGGACGCGCTGCGCTTCATGCCGGCGCTGAACGTCACGCGCGACGAGGTCGGCGAGATGATCGAGGGTCTCGATGCGGTGCTCACACGGATGGGCGCCGCACGCTGCGTGGCGTAAACCTCGTCATTGCGAGCGAAGCGAAGCAATCCAGTCTGAGGTTGCGGCAAATGCTGCAATGGATTGCTTCGTCGCTTCGCTCCTCGCAATGACGGCGTGGAGCGTCACTTCTCCAATATCTTCTGCAGGCACACCGACTGCGTGTCGCGGTAGCCGAGCTTCTCGTAGAAGGCTGTCGCCGCGGTGTTGTCGGCGCGGACCAGAAGCTGGACCTTCCAGACGCCGCGGTCGATCAGCCAGCGTTCGGCGGCGTCCATCATGATGCGGCCGAAGCCGCTGCGCTGAAGTTTTGGATCGATGGCGACGTAGTAGACCCAGCCGCGATGGCCGTCCTCGCCGACCATGGCGGATGCAACGACCTCGCCGGCTTCGATGCCGACAAGCACGGTCGAGTGCGTGTCGCGGCGCGCGAAGGCGATGTCGCGCGCGGGATCGTTCCACGGTCGTGCGACGCCCGCCGCGTGCCACAGCGCGATCACCTGCGCGATGTCGCCATCGGCAATTTCGCGGATCGTCAGTTCGCTCATTGCAGTGCTCTTGAGCGTTCAAGGCTTCAGGATCGACGCGCCGGTGGTGGCGCGGCTTTCCAGGTCGCGATGGGCCTTGGCCGCGTCCTTCAGCGCATAGGCATGATGGATCGGCACCTGAAGACTGCCGCTGATCACGGCGGCGAACAGGGTGTCGGCCGCCTCGAGCAGGTCGCGGCGCTTGGCGATGTAGTCGTTCAGCGTCGGCCGGGTCGCAAACAGCGAGCCGCGCCGCTGCAGCTCGCCGACCGAGAACGGCGGCACCACGCCGGATGCATTGCCGAAGCTGACGAACATGCCGAGCGGGCGGAGGCAATCGAGCGAGCCCGGGAACGTCGTCTTGCCGACGCCGTCATAGACGACGTTGCAAAGATCGCCGCGGGTGATCTTCTTCACCTCCGCGACGAAATCGTCGTCGTTGTAGAGGATGACGTGATCGCAGCCGTTGCGCGCGGCGAGATCGGCCTTTTCCTTCGAGCCGACCGTGCCGATGACATTGGCGCCGAGCGCCTTCGCCCACTGGCAGGCGAGCAGGCCGATGCCGCCGGCGGCGGCGTGGATCAGCACGTTGTGCCCGGGCTCGACCTTGAAAGTTTTGTGCAAAAGGTAGTGAACGGTCAGGCCCTTCAGCATCAGCACGGCCGCCTGCTCGTAGGTGATCATGTCCGGCAGCTTGACCAGCCGGTCGGCCGGCATGACGCGTTCGCTGGCATAACCGCCAAGCCCATAGGTGTAGGCGACGCGGTCGTCGGGATGAAAGCCGGTCACGCCCGGCCCGACCTCCATGACATCGCCGGAGGCTTCGTTGCCGCAGATGAACGGCATCGTCGGAGCCTTGTAGAGGCCGGTGCGGAAATAGGTATCGATGAAATTCACGCCGCTGGCGCGCTGGCGGATGCGCACCTCGCCCTTGCCGGGTGCGGGGACCTCGATGTCCTCATAGGTGAGGACCTCCGGCCCTCCCGTCTGATGCACCCTTACCGCCTTGGCCATCCGCAAAGCTCCCGTGATTTGCCGCGAGAGCCTATGGCGAAGACCCGAACAGAACAACCCCGCCCGGTAGCTACGACTCCTGCCTGCGGCTTGTGATGACCCGTGTCCCCTTCTTCCGATTGCGCTTGGCGAGGATGTTGAATGCCTCCACCGCCATCGCAAACACGATCGAGAAGTAGATGTAGCCGCGCGGGATGTGGAAGGCGAAGCCGTCGGCCATCAGCGCGACGCCGATCAGCACCAGGAACGCCAGCGCCAGCATCTTCGTGGTCGGATGCTCGGCGACGAAGGCGGCGACAGGACCGGACGCAACATACATCACCGCACAGGCGATGATGACGGCGGCAATCATGACCTCGATCTGCTCGGCCATGCCGATCGCGGTGATGATCGAATCCAGCGAGAACACCAGATCGATGATGATGATCTGCACAATGACCCAGGCGAATGCATTGGCGCCGCCGGACTTCTCGCCGCCGTCGTCGTGCGCCTCGATCTCCGCATGGATCTCGTGCGTCGCCTTCGCGATCAGGAACAGCCCGCCGCCGATCAGGATGATGTCGCGCCAGGAGAACCCCTGGCCGGCGATCGTGAACACCGGCTTCGTCAGGCCGATCAGCCAGAACAGGATGCTCAACAGCGCGATGCGGAAGATGAGCGCCAGCGCCAGGCCGATCTGCCGCGCGCGCTTCGCCTGGGCGTCGGGCAACCGCGACACCAGCACGGACAGGAAGATGACGTTGTCGATGCCGAGCACGATCTCCAGCACCGTCAGCGTCAGCAGCGCCGCCCACGCCTCCGGGCTCGACAGCAGCTCCATCATCGGATCGCCCTCCTGATCGTGCGGATGATCGGATCGCTCAACAGCACGTAAAGCGCAATCGCGCAGAGCGCGATCGTGATCGCCGCCGGCACCTCGAAATTGCGAACCACGGCGAAGGCGCCAAGTACGCAGCCTGCAAGCACCAGGGCGATGTTGAACAGGCGGAACCGCTCCACCCTGACCGGGTGCATGACCCGGATCGGCAGGAATGTCGCGACGACCAGCAGCGCGATCGCGAGGCTTGCGATCCATGGCGATGGCCGCAACAGAAACAGGTAGAACGCCGCAAGATTCCACAAGGTCGGAAAGCCGCGAAAATGGTTGTCGTCGGTCTTCATGCGAAGATCAGAGAAATAGAGCGCGCCGGAGACGACGACCGCGATGCCGAGAAACGGCGCGAGATGCGGCACGAGAAATCCGCTGGCCGCGATCGCATACGCCGGAACGAAGACGTAGGTCGTGAAATCGACCACGAGGTCGAGGGTGTCGCCCGACCAGTTCGGCAGCACTTCGCCGACCTTCAACCGGCGCGCCAGCGGGCCATCCAGCGCATCGATTGCGAGCGCCAGGCCGAGCCAAATGAACATCCCCGGCCAATGTCCGCGCACCGCCTCCAGCAGCGCCATCAAGGCGAGCCCCGCTCCGAGCGCCGTGAGGATATGCACGGAGAATGCCCGCGCGCGCACGGCGCGCGGCGCTGGTGGTGAAATCTTCTGGTCCGTCGGTCATGCCGCTAGCTAACAGATTTCGCCTGGACTTGCATTTCGACGGGTTCGCCGGCTGTGCATAGTCGATGATCTAAACTAGGCTATCGGCGCGGTTGAAACCGCGCGTCGGCATGAGTAGCTGTATTCGACATGGATGTGACGACAGAGACCCCGGCGCATGAATTTGACGTCGCCGTCGTCGGCGGCGGTCCGGCCGGTCTGACCGCGGCACTCGCCGCTGCCCGATCCGGCGCGCGAACCGCATTGGTCGCCCGCCGCGTGCCCTATGGCGACAATCGCACCACCGCGCTGCTGCACGCGTCGATCGAAATCCTGGACGGATCTCGGCGTCTGGCAGGCGTGCCGCGATCAGGCCGCGCCGCTCCGCGTCATGCGCCTGGTCGACGACAGCGGCCGGCTGATCCGCGCGCCCGAAGTCCGCTTCGATTGCGGCGAGATCGGCCTCGACGCCTTCGGCCACAACATCGAAAACCGCACGCTGGTGGAGGCGCTCGAGGCGCAGGCGCTGCAATGCCCTGCCCTGGTCCGGATCGACGACGACGCGGAGGCCGTCGAGACCTCGGACGTGGACGCCACGATCCGTTGCCGGCAAGGGCAGACGTTGCGAAGCAGGCTCGTGATCGGCGCGGATGGACGCCACTCGATCTGCCGGCGCGCCGCCGGGATCGACGTCAGCATCCGCCCGCTCGATCAATCCGCGTTGACGCTGAACATCACGCATGCCCGGGCGCACAACGGCGTATCGACGGAATTTCACACGGCGAACGGTCCGTGCGTGTTCGTGCCCTTGCCGGGCGACCGCTCGAGCGTGGTCTGGGTGACACGGCCCGAAGAGGCGACGCGGCTTTCGACGCTGACCGACGACGAGCTCGCGGGCGAAGTCGAAAGGCAATCGCATTCCCATCTCGGGCGCATTCGTGTCGCGCCTGCGCGGCACGTCTTCCCGCTGGTGTTCGAAAAGGCGAAACGGATCGCCGAGCGTCGCATCGCGCTGGTCGGCGAAGCCGCGCACGTGCTGCCGCCGATCGGCGCGCAAGGCCTCAATCTCGGCCTGCGCGATGCCGCAGCGATTGCAGCGATCGCAACCGAGGCCGTGAGCCACGGCCACGATCCCGGCGACGAAAGGGCGCTGGGCGACTACCGGCACCGGCGGCAGCTCGACATCGTCAGCCGGTCGTTCGCAGTCGATTTCGCCAACCGTTCGCTGCTGTCGGATCTGCTGCCGATGCAACTCCTGCGCAGCATCGGCATGCAGGCGCTGCACGAGATCGGCCCGCTGCGACGCTTCGTCATGCGACAGGCGATCGCGCCGGGTCATTTGGCACGCATAGAGACTGATCCAGCTTCGCTGGATCAGTCTCGTCGCTTATCCTTGTTTGGGCATGATCAATCCGAAAACCGGTATCCACTTTTCGGGATCATGCCCTCACGGCAAGCCGAGCTGACCCGTCTTCAACAGCCACATGATGGTGGTCAGCGTCAGCACCGAGACCAGCGTGCCGAGCAGCACCGCGGTCGAAGCCTGCTCCACCCATGTGTCGTATTGCCGGGCGATGATGAAGGCGTTGAGCGCGGGCGGCAGCGATGCCATCAGCAAGGCGGTGGCGATCCATTCGCCGTCGAACGGTCCGAACGCGGACAGCATCGCAAAAGCCAGCAGCGGGTGAACCAGCAGCTTGACGGCGACCACGCCGGGCACCTCCCACGGCACGCGATCGAACGGACGCAGCGCCACCGTCACGCCGAGCGCAAACAGCGCAACAGGCGCGGCGGCGTTCTGCAGGAACGCCAGCGTCCGATCCAGGGCGACCGGCGGCTCGAAATGAAAGGCCGCTGCAAGCGCGCCGAGCCATGAGGCCACGATCAGCGGATGGAACACGATCTGCCGGGCGACATTGGCGATCGTCGGCAGCAAGGGCCGCCGCGCGGTCTGAAACAGCGCCATCAACAACGGTACGATGGAGAACAGAAAGACGCTGTCGAAGCAGAAGATCAGCGCGACCGGAACGGCCGCCGACGGACCGAAGGTCGCCAGCGCCAGGCCCGGCCCCATGTAGCCGATGTTCCCGTAGCCGCCGGCGAGCCCCGCCATCACGGCTTCGCGAGCCCGCCCGCGCCTGATCACAAATCCGAGGGCTGCGGCCAGCATGAACGCCAGCGCGGTCGCGCAGGTGGTCGCGATCACAAACGGCAGGTTGTTCAGCTGCTCGAACGGGGTTTTCGCCAGGATGCGGAAAAACAGCGCAGGCAAGGCAACGTAGAGCAGGAAGAAATTGAGCCAAGCCAGTCCGGTTTCAGGAAGTTTCCTGAACTTTCCACAGGCGAAGCCGACAAAGATGAGCCCGAAATAGGGGAGCGAAAGGTTAAGAACGTCGATCACAGCGGCACGTTTAATGCATCGAAGGGGGTGCCGCAAAACGGCAAAAGTTTCAGTTGGGTCAAGGGTTAAGCATCGTTATTTGAGGGGGTCGACCCCGGTTGAGGCCCTAGCATCGGCCACAATCCTGGTCTATTCGACAAGGTGTGATGAAAACCAGAACCGCCAAATTCCAGATCGGCCAGATCGTCCGCCACCGGATCTTTTCGTTCCGTGGCGTGATCTTCGATATCGATCCGGAATTCAACAACACCGAGGAATGGTGGCTGTCGATCCCTGAAGAGGTTCGGCCGCACAAGGACCAGCCGTTCTATCACCTGCTCGCCGAGAATTCCGAGAGCGAATACATCGCCTACGTGTCCGAGCAGAACCTTCTGCCCGACAATTCCGGTGAACCGGTGCGGCACTCGCAGATCGCCGAGATCTTCGTCAAGGACAAGTCGGGCAGCTACCGCCCGCGCAATCCGTCGCTGAACTAGCTCTTTTGTTTGCGCATGATCTTGTCCGAAAACCGCTTCACACTTTTCGGGATCATGCGCTAGCGCAGTCCTCCGCTTCCGAACGCGTCAGGATGCCGCGATTTCCCGTCGATAGACCGCGGGCGTGACGCCGTAGTGCCGCCGAAAAATCCTGTTGAACGCGCTGTCGGTCTGGTAGCCGACCGCCTTTGCCGCTTGAGCAAGCGACAAGCGGCCGTTGCGGATGAGACAGCCCGCCTTGTACATCCGCCATCGCGTCAGATAGGCGTGCGGCGCCTCGCCCACCCGTTCGCGGAAGGCCGCCGCAAAGGCGGAGCGCGACATGCCGGAGATGGCGGCCAGCTCATCGACGGTCCAGGCCCGATCGATCTGATCGTGCATGGCGCGTAGCGCGGCGCCGAGCCGTGGCTGCATCATGGCCGCCAGCCATCCCGTCTTCTGCCATCCGGTGGTGCGGACATAGGTCCGGATGGTCTGGATGAAGATGATGTCGGCAAGGCGCCTGGTGACAATCCCGGCGCCGAGCTCATCCTCGCTGGTCTCCAGCGCCAAGAGGTCCAGCGTTGCCTGCAGCGCGCGAGCGCGCTCCTCGTCCATGCGGACGTGCAGGACCGGCGGCAGCTGGGCGAACAGCGGTTTTCCCCCGTGCCCATCGAAGCCGAACCAGCCCGCAATCAGCGTGGTCGCGGGCCCGCTCGCCACCCAGGGCAATCAGCCGACCCGGCCCGTCATGCAGAACCTCCGTGCAGGGGCGAGGCGGCGTCGCGGGGTCGTCGGCGACGGAGAACGAGCGGCCGTCCGTCAGCACGAAGCAGTCGCCGCTGCGCAGCGCTGCCGGCTGGCGCTCACCCTCGACCGACAGCCAGCAGGCGCCTCTGGCGACCATGCCGAACTTGATCCGCTGATCGCCTTCGAAACTGACGGCCCATGGCGCGGTCGCTTCGAGCCGGCCGTAAAGCGCGCTCTCGACCCGCATCGACCTGAATACGTCTTCCAACGGGTCCATTGGGCACCAATCCTGGACGAATGAACAACAATTACGGAGATTTTATCGCTGATACTCCAGCATACTGGACGTCAAGTTTCAAACCCGAACGAAGGGAGGCGTCAATGCGAGCGTATCATCTGGAGGCCCATGGGAGCGTCGACGGCCTGGTGCTGCGGGAGAGCGCCGATCCGAAACCGGGCCTGCGCGAGGTGGCGGTGCGCATTCGGGCGACGTCGCTCAACTTCCGCGACCTGATGATCCTCAAGAACGTCTACTTCCAGCCGGTGACGCTCGGCGTCATTCCGCTGAGCGACGGTGCCGGCGAGGTCGTGGCGGTTGGCGAAGGTGCCAGCCGCTTCAAGGTCGGCGACCGCGTGGCGGCGACTTTTCATCCAAAGTGGATCGCCGGCCGGATCACGCATGAGCAACTGGCCAACCGCTTCGCGCCGCGCGAGCACGTCGGTGCCGGCCGCGATGGATTGCTCACGGACACCAAGATCCTGAGCGAGGAGGCCCTGGTCGCGATCCCGCCGCATCTGTCCTTCGAGGAGGCGGCCACCTTGCCATGTGCGGCGGTCACGGCCTGGAGCGCACTGACGGCACCGCGCCAGCTCGCGCCGGGCGAGACAGTCCTGACGCTCGGTACCGGCGGCGTGTCGATCTTCGCCCTCCAGCTCGCCAAGGCGTTCGGCGCGCGCGTCATCGCCACCACCTCCAGCGACGACAAGGCAAAGCGCCTCAAGGAGCTCGGCGCCGATGCGGTCGTGAACTACCGCAGCACGCCCGACTGGGAGCGCGAGGTCAGGGCCGTGAACGACGGCCGCGGCGTGGACTGCGTTGTGGAGGTCGGCGGCGCAGGCACCCTCGCCCGCTCGCTTGCCTGCGCGGGACCGGAATGTCAGGTGTCGCTGATCGGCGTCCTCGCCGGGCGCGGGTGGTTCATTCGATGCGACGGCCCTGCAGCGCGGCATTGTCACCTTGCGCCGTGTCGGCAGTCGGCAGCCGCCTCGACTTCGAGCTGATGAACCGCGCCATCGCTCATCACAAGCTCAAGCCGGTGGTCGACCAGGTCTTCCCGTTCGAGGACGCGAAGTCAGCCTATCGCTATCTCGACAGCCAGCAGCATTTTGGCAAGGTGGTGATCTCGCACGGCTGAGATGCTGCCAGGCTTCGAAAAGCAAAAGGCGCGCATCGCTGCGCGCCTTTCTTAGTGAGCCATGTCTGTTGAGCTTTAGGCTCGACCTTATTGTTTCGCCGCCGGGGCAGCCGGCTGCTGCGCCTCGAGCTTCTTGCGGGCTTCTTCCGCCCGCTTCTGCAGCTCTTCCTGCAGCTTCTTCTGCTGCTCCTCGAACACCTTCGGATCGGTCGGCGGACCGTCATAGGCCTTGCCGAAATCGCCGAGCGGCAGCGGCAGCGTCAGCGGCTGGCCGTTGGCGTTGATCGCCTGAATGACCAGGTTCTGGCCCTTCTTCAGGTTCGCCAGCACTTCGGCGGTCGCGTCATAGTCGGACATGCAGCCATTGGCGAAGCAGATCACGTAGGGGCTCTGCTGCGGCGCATTGCTGTCGACGATCACGCGGGTGCCGTGCACGAGCTGCATGCCGAGCGGCAGCGTCACGCGCAGGACCTTCTTCGGCTCGCCTTCCGGCTCGATGATCACGGCGGCAACCACCGGCTGGCCGGATTCAATGCGGCCGTCCTTGCCGGTGAAGCAGACCTGCTTGGCGTTGGCGTCCTGCCCCTTCAGGCAGAACTTGGTCCACGGCGAATAGATCAGCTGAACCTGATCCTGCTGCGGCTGGGCGGTGCGGCTGTGCCTGCTGAGCGGCAGGTGCCGGCGCATCCTTCTTCGCGGCAGGCGGGCGTCTTCGGCGCGGCCTTCGGCGGCGCCTTGGGAGCCGGTTGCTGTGGCTGTGCCGGCGGCTGCTGCGCGGTGGCCGGCAGCACTGCGAAAGCCGCGGCGGCAACCAGCCCGGCGATAACCCGCCCACGCGGCAATGCCGGCGCGGACAAGAGACGGCTAATCATTGCGGAAAACCCTTTCCTGGATCGTATCTATCGACCGCGATCTGAGCGCGGAAAACGGGGCTTGGGCCGGCTGTCTCGTCGCCAAATAGGGCGGCAGCGTGACCGGGGCCGACCACCCCTTGCTTGACGCCCGCCTTCAATACAAGGCTTGCCGAAAAGATCAATGCCAACAAGCCTCATGGGAGGCTTGCCGAGCCGGGCCGAGTGCAGCTGCCTATGGTAGATTCATGCATGGGACCGGAGCGAATCATCGCCCTGTGCGGTGCAAAGCGGCGACCGCTCGCGCGCCAGCGGACAGCGCCTGCGGCGGAAGGCGTGCGTGGGGCCTTGCCTTGGCCTGCTGGCCTTGCCGCGGTCGGCCTGTCCGGCGTCGGCCGCGCCCAGACGCAGGCTTCCGCCGCCAATCCCGCCCGGCACGCGATCGCGATGCACGGGGAACCGGCCTTCCCGGCCAACTTCACCCATATGCCCTATGTCAATCCCGACGCGCCGAAGGGCGGGCGCCTGGTTTTCGGCGTACTCGGAACTTTCGACAGCCTGAATCCGCTGATCGTCCGGGGCACCAGCCTGCAGCAGATCCGCGGCTACGTGATCGAAAGCCTGATGGCGCGCGGCAACGACGAGCCGTTCACGCTCTACGGCCTGCTCGCCGAGAGCGTCGAGACCGACGATGCGCGCAGCTACGTCACGTTCCACATCAATCCGAAGGCCGCGCTTTTCCGACGGCAAGCCGGTCACCGCCGAAGACGTGCTGTTCTCGCGCGAACTCTTGCGCACGAAAGGCCGGCCGAACCACCGCCTGTACTACGCCAAGATCGCCAAGGCCGAGGCGCTGGATGCGCACACCGTGCGCTTCGACCTCACCGGCGCCAACGACCGCGAGCTGCCGCTGATCCTCGGGCTGATGCCGATCCTGCCGAAGCACGCGACCGACGAGGCGACCTTCGAGGAGACGTCGATGACGCCGCTCGATCGGCTCGGGCGCCTATCGCGTCGGCGCGGTGAGGCCGGGCGCCAGCATCGTGCTTCGAGCGCAATCCCGACTACTGGGGCCGCGACCTGCCGATCAATCGCGGCCTGTGGAATTTCGACGAGGTCCGCTTCGACTTCTTTCGCGAGGCGAATGCCGCCTTCGAAGCCTTCAAGCGCGGACTGTATGATTTCCGCATCGAGACCGAGCCGCTGCGCTGGAGCTCCGGCTACGATTTCCCCGCCGCGCAATCGGGCCAGGTGGTCAAGGAAGTGATCGCCAACGGCTCGCCGCGGCCGTCGGAATTTCTGGTGTTCAACAGCCGCCGCCCGCAATTCTCCGACATTCGCGTGCGCGAGGCGCTGTCGCTGCTGTTCGACTTCGAATGGATCAACCAGAACTATTTCTTCAGCCTGTACCAGCGCTCCGGCAGCTTCTTCGCCGGATCCGAGCTCTCCGCCTACGGCGTGAGCGCGAACGAGCGCGAGCGAGAGCTTCTCAAACCCTTCGCCGGCGAGGTCCGCGCCGACATCATGGACGGCACGTTCAAGCTGCCGGCCAGCGACAGCAGCGGCCGCGACCGCGAGACGCTGCGCCGCGCGCTCGGCCTGTTCGCGCAGGCCGGATACGAGGTCTCCAACAACGTGCTGCGCAGGAAGGCGACCGGTGAGCCCTTCACCTTCGAAATCCTGACCACCACGCGCGACCAGGAGCGGATCGCGCTGGCCTACGCGCGCGACCTGAAGCGCGCCGGCATCACGCCGTCGGTGCGCGTGGTCGACGCGGTGCAGTTCGATCAGCGCCGCCTCGCCTACGACTTCGACATGATCCAGAACCGATGGGATCAGTCGCTCTCGCCCGGCAACGAGCTGGCGTTCTACTTCGGCAGCTCGGCGGCCGACAACCAGGGCACGCGCAACTACATGGGCGTCAAAAGCGCCGCCGTCGACGCGATGATCGCAGCGTTGCTGCAGACGCGCGAGCGCGGCGATTTCGTCGCCGCGGTCCGCGCGCTCGATCGCGTGCTGATGTCGGGCTTCTACGTCATTCCGGTGTTCAACATGCCGAGCCAGTGGCTCGGCCGCTGGGTGCGCGTCGAACAGGCCGAAGCGCTCGGCGCTGACCGGCAATCTCCCTGAAACCTGGTGGCAAGCTGCGGACACGAGACGGGAATAGTCACATGATGATGGAACGTGTAACCGATCCTATGACCAGCGCGCCGTCGCTCGACGATCTGTTCCGCCGCAGCGTCGCGCGCAAGCCGGACGCCGACGCGCTCGCCGACCCGATCGACAAGCAGCGCGTGACCGGCCAGCCGCCGCGCCGGCTGACCTACGCGCAAGCCGATCGCGCCGTCTCCAACCTCGCCGCGCATTTCCTCGATGCCGCGCTGCCGACAGGATCGATCGTCGCAATCCAGTTGCCGAACACGATCGAGGCGACGCTGACCATGCTGGCGGCCGTACGCGCCGGGCTGGTCGTGGCGCTCCTGCCGCAGCTCTGGCGCCAGGCGGAATTGACCGACGCGCTGAACCGGATCGGCGCGCGCTGCATCGTCAGCGCGGCCCGGATCGACGGCATCGACCACGCCGAGATCGCGATGAACGCGGCCGCCGAAGCGTTCTCGGTCCGCCATGTCTGCATGTTCGGCAACGACGTGCCGGAGGGCATGACGTCGCTCGACGACATCGCCTTCGGAGACCACCCGCGTCGCAGTATCCCCGATCGCGATCCGCGCCGCGCCAACGTCATCACCTTCGACGTCACGCCGGACGGCCTGCGCGCCGTGCCGCGGACGCAGATGCAGATCATCGCCGGCGGGCTTGCGGTGTTTCTGGAGACCGGCGTCTCGCCCGCCGTCCGCATGATGTCGGCGGTGATGCCGTCGAGCTTCGCAGGCGTGTGCGCATCGACGGTGACGTGGCTGCTGTCGGGCGGATCGCTCGCGCTGCATCATCCCTTCGACGTCGAGACGCTGCTGCGGCAGGTCGCGCAGGAGCGCTGCGAGGCGCTGGTGGCGCCCGCGCCGCTGGCGCTGCGGCTCGGCGAGGCCGGCGCTTTCGCCGATGCGGCCTCGTTGCAGCACGTGATCGGACTTTGGCGCACGCCCGAGCAGGTCGCCGCGAGCGCCCAGTGGAGCAGCGCGCAACGCTTCAGCGATCTTTATGCGTTCGGTGAGGCCGGGCTGTTCGCCATCCCGCGCGACGGCGAGGGTGCGGCAGCGCCGGTGCTGCCCGGCTCGCCGCTGCGCCGCGCCCAGGGCTCGTCCGCAGCCGCGGGCGAAGCCTTCGTCACCAAGGAAGGAACGCTGGGCGCTGCGCGGCGCGATGATCCCGGTCGCTGCCTACGCGCCGCCACGGCGCCCGCGCGAAGGGCTTGCGGCGCGCGCACTGCCGGACCACGTCGACACCGGCTACGCGGCACGGCTGGATCGCAAGACCGGCGCGATCTGCATCACCGCGCCGCCATCGGGCGTCGTGAACGTCGGCGGCTATCGCTTCCTTGCCAACGACCTGAACGGCTGGGCGCAGCGGCTGCCGCAGGGCGGCATGCTGACGGCCCTGCCCGACCGCGTCAGCGGCCACCGCCTCGCGGGCCGCGCGAGCGACAACACGCGTGCCCGCGCAGCGCTGGCCCAGCTCGGCCTCAATCCGCTGATGGTCGAAGCTTTCCGCGACCGGGCATCGTCCTGACAGCGCCCGGCGTTGACGACGTATTAAGCCTACGTGGCTAGACTTCCGCGGTATTCACCCTCCGAATTCCGCCGATGTCCCAGCAAGGCCCGATTATCGTTGTTGCGCGCGAAGGACGACCTGCCTTTGCCGACATTCTTGCTGAAGCCGCCGCCTTTCCGGTCGTCGAGGCGGAATGGGAAGGCGTTCTGCCGGCCGTCAAGAAACTGAAGCCGGCTCTCGTTGTTGCCGAAGTTTCAGAGGGTTGCACGGACGAGCTCAACGCACTTGCGAATAGCCTCGGCGAACTTCAGCCCTATGTGCCGCTGATCGTCGTCGGCGAGGTCGCAACTCCGCCACCAAATGCCCTGCCGTTCGACGGCTCCGATCCGACGTTCGCGCGCCTGCCCGCGCGCGCCAACGCGGCGCTCCGGGTGCGGACGCTGCACGCGACCGTGCTGCGGCGGCTGGACGACCCCGCTCATGCCGGCGCCATCCTGCCCGACACCGATCCCCTGCACGATGCGACCGTGCTGCTGGTCGGACGTGGCGCATCCTACCCCGCGCTCTCGGTCGCGCTCGGACAGCAGATGGGCGTCGTCGGCGCGCTCAGCATCGAGGCCGGCGCCAACCATCTCAAGATCCGCGACATCGACGGCGTCGTGGTCGGCGACGGTTTCAGCCCGCGCGTCGCGGACGCATTCCTCACCGTGCTGTCGGAAGACGCGCGCTTCCGCCACCTGCCGGTGATCGTCGCCGGCAGCCTTGCCGGCATCAAGAACAACTATGAGCTCGCCAACCTCGAAGTCGTTCGCGGCGAGCCGCAACAGATCGTCGCCAATGCCGCGCCCCTGATCCGCCAGCACGCGTTCGAAGCGCGTCTGAACCGCGCACTGAAATCGCTCGATGCGGGCGGCGTGCTCGACCCGCGCACGGGACTTTTGACGACGGAAGCCTTCGACAAGGATTTCGCCAAGGCGGTGTCCGACATCACCGCACGTGGCGGCGGCCTGTCGGCGGCGCGCTTCTCGTTCGACCGCAAGGATGCCCGCACCAGCCTCGATGCGGCCCGCATCCTGAGCCGGTTGATGCGGCGGATGGATTTTGCGGCGCTGCAGGCCGACGGCTCGATCATCGCCGCATTCGCCGAGACCGACCTGCGCATGGCCAACGTCATCGTCCGCCGCCTCGCCAGCGTGCTGAAGCACACCATGCTCAGCGCCGACGACAAGGCGTCGATGGACCCGCACGTGACGCTCGCGACGCTGAAGGCCAACGATTCCGCCGAGGCCGTGCTGGAACGGCTGCAGGGCCAGCGCGCGGCGTCGTAACCAAGCAATCAAGCGCCGCTCACGCCGCCTTGCGGTTCTCCGCGAGGTTCGCCAGCTGGCGCAGAATATCGGTGCTCCCCTTCACGCGCTCGTCGGCGTCGCTCCAGTCCTCGAAGAACACCACCTTCATGTCGGGGCGCACGCGCGCGGCGGGCCCCTGCTCGCGGATGAAGCTGACCAGCCGATCCGGATGGGCAAAGCTGTTGTCGCGGAAGGTCAGCACCACGCCCTTCGGTCCGGCGTCGACCTTCTCGACGTTCGCACGCCGGCAATAGTTCTTGATCGCCGCGACCTTGAACAGGTAGCGCACCTCGTCCGGCGGCGGGCCGAACCGGTCGTGCAGCTCGGCGCCGAAATTCTCGATGTCCTCTTCGTTGTCGAGATCGCCAAGCCGGCGGTAGAGCGACAGCCGCACCGACAGGTCGGCGACGTAGCCTTCGGGGATCAGCACCGGCATGCCGAGCGTGATCTGCGGCGACCAGCGGTCGGCGACCGGCGTCGTGAGGCCGGCCTTGAGGTTGGTGATCGCCTCCTCCAGCATCGACTGGTAGAGTTCGAAGCCGACCTCCTTGATGTGGCCCGACTGCTCCTCGCCGAGCAGGTTGCCGGAGCCGCGGATATCCAGATCGTGCGAGGCGAGCTGGAAGCCGGCGCCGAGGTTTTCCAGCGACTGCAGCACCTTCAGCCGCCGCTCGGCCTGCGGCGTGATCTTGCGCTGCGCCGGCAGCGTGAACAGCGCATAGGCGCGCAGCTTCGACCGCCCCACCCGTCCGCGCAGCTGGTAGAGCTGCGCCAGGCCGAACATGTCGGCGCGATGGACGATCAGCGTGTTCGCGTTCGGGATGTCGAGCCCGGATTCGACGATCGTGGTCGACAGCAGGATATCGTACTTGCCGTCGTAGAACGCCGACATGATGTCCTCGATCACCGCCGGCGGCATCTGGCCGTGCGCGACCGCGACCTTCATCTCCGGCACGTGCTTGTCGAGGAAGTCCTTGGCCTCGGCGAGGTCGTCGATGCGCGGGCAGACGTAGAACGCCTGGCCGCCGCGATAGCGCTCGCGCAGCAGCGCCTCGCGCACCATCAGCGTGTCGAACGGCGCGACGAAGGTGCGCACCGCCAGCCGGTCCACCGGCGGCGAGGCGATGATCGACAGCTCGCGCACGCCGGTCAGCGCCAGTTGCAGCGTGCGCGGGATCGGCGTCGCGCTCAGCGTCAGCACGTGGATCTCGGCGCGCAGCTGCTTCAGCCGCTCCTTGTGCGAGACGCCGAAGTGCTGCTCCTCGTCGACGATCAGCAGGCCAAGGTCCTTGAACTTGATCGACTTGCCGAGCAGCGCATGGGTGCCGACGACGATGTCGATCGGTGCCGTCGGCGATCCCCTTCTTGACCTGCGTGAGCTGCTTCGGCGCGACCAGCCGCGACGCCTGCGCGACGTTGACCGGAAAGCCCTTGAAGCGCTCGGTGAAGGTCTTCGTGTGCTGGCGCGCGAGCAGCGTCGTCGGCACGACGACGGCGACCTGCTTGCCGTCGAGCGCCGCGGCAAACGCCGCGCGCAACGCCACCTCGGTCTTGCCGAAACCCACGTCGCCGCAGACCAGCCGGTCCATCGGCCGCCCGAGCTTCGAGGTCGCGCAAGGTCGCGTCGATGGCGGTGAGCTGATCCTCGGTCTCCTCATACGGAAAGCGTGCGCAGAATTCGTCGTAGGTGCCGGCCGGCACGGGCAGCTTCGGCGCCTCGTGCAGCATGCGTTCGGCCGCGACCTTGATGAGATCGCCGGCGATCTCCTGGATGCGCTTCTTGAGCTTTGCCTTGCGCGCCTGCCAGCCGCTGCCGCCCAGCCGGTCGAGCTCGACGCCCGCCTGTTCGGAGCCGAACCGCGACAGCAGCTCGATGTTCTCCACCGGCAGAAACAGCTTGGTCTCGTTCGCGTAATGCAGCTCGAGGCAGTCGTGCGGCGCGCCGGCGACGTCGAGCGTCTGCAGGCCGACGAAGCGGCCGATGCCGTGGTCGACATGCACGACGATATCGCCGGTCGAGAGGCTGGTGACCTCCGAGATGAAGTTGTCCAGCTTGCGGCTGGCCCGGCGCGGCCGCACCAGACGATCGCCGAGGATGTCCTGCTCGGTGATGACCGCGACCTCGTCGGTCTCGAAGCCGGTCTCCATGCCGACGACGGCAAGCGTCACCTCGTTGCGCGGCGTCGCCAGCACCGTGCGCCAGGCATTCACGCTGACCGTGTTGTGCAGCTTGTGGTCCTTCAGCACATGCGCCATGCGCTCGCGCGAGCCTTCGCTCCACAGCGCGACCGTCACCTTCTTGCGCTGGGTCTGCAGCGCATGGATATGCGCGACCACCGCCTCGAACACGTTGGCCGACGTGTCGGTTCGCTCAGGCGCGAAGTCGCGGCCCTGGCGCGCGCCGGCGTCGATGACGTTGGCGCCGCCTTCCGGAACGGCGAACGGCGTCAGCCGCGCGAGCGCGCTGTCGACGAGACGCTTCGACCATTCCTGCGCGGTCAGGTAGAGCTTGTCCGGCGGCAGCGGCTTGTAGGGCGCGCCGCCGCCCGCCTGCGACATCGCCTCGCGGCGGGCGTCGTAATAGTCGCTGATCTGCTTGAAGCGCTCGCGGGCGACGTCCTCGCCCTGGTATTCGAGCGCGATCGGCGCTTCGCCGAGATAGTCGAACAGCGTTTCCATCCGCTCGTGGAACAGCGGCAGCCAATGCTCCATGCCCGGATGGCGGCGACCCTCGCTGACGGCCTCATAGAGCGGATCGTCGCGCTCCGGCGCGCCGAAGGCTGCGACATAGCCCATGCGGAAGCGGCGGATGGTCTCGGTGACCAGTTGAAACTCGGACACCGGCATCAGATCGAGGCCGCGCATGTCGAGCAGCGTGCGCTGCGATTCCGCGTCGAAGGTGCGGATCGATTCCAGCGTGTCGCCGAAGAAGTCGAGCCGCACCGGCTGGTCGAGGCCGGCGGGGAAACAGGTCGAGAATGCCGCCGCGGATCGCGTATTCGCCGCTCTCGCGCACGGTCGAGGCGCGCTGATAGCCGTTGTGCTCGAGCCAGCCGACGATGCTGTCCATGCCGATGACATGGCTCGGTGCAATCGACAGCGCCTGCGCCGCCATCGTCTGCGCGCGTCGGCACGCGCTGGGTGATCGCGTTGACCGTCGTCAGCACGATCAGCGGCTTCTCGCTGCCCTTCATGCGCGACAGCCGCGCCAGCGTCGTCAGCCGCTGCGCGAGGATGCCGCCATGCGGCGAGACGCGGTCGTAGGGCTGGCAGTCCCATGCGGGGAATTGCAGCAGGTCGATCTCGGGGGCGAAGAACTCCAGCGCCCGGACGCAGCTGCGCCATGCGCGGCCCGTCGCGGCAGACGACGGCAAGGCTGACCGCCTCGCCCTTGCGCTTGGCTGCGACCGCGCGGGCGAGATCGGCGACGATCAGCCCTTCGGCGCCGTCGGCGACGCTGGAAATGGTCAAGGCGTTGCCCGGCCGCAACAGCTCGGCCGGCGACTTCGCGAAGTTACGCGGACCGCTCATCGGCCTGCTTCCCAGGAGCGAAACGTCCGCATCCGCTCGAACACGCCACGGGCCATCGCCGGCGGAAGATCGCCCGCGCCGGTCAGCGCGGCATAGAGGTCCGGGTCCGGCAACTCGATCAGTTGCTCGAGCTCGGTCAGCTCCGCATCCGACAAGTCGGCCAGATGCGCGTCGGCAAAGCGGCCGACGATCAGGTCCATCTCGCGCGTGCCGCGATGCCAGCAGCGGAACAGAAGCCGCTTGCGCCGATTGTCGAGCCCGTCGCTCGACCTGGTCGTTCCCGTCATGTCAAATCCGCAACAATTCACAACGCCGAAAGCCCGGACGTGCCGGGCGGCTGTCATATAGCCTTCGCCGTGGATAATGTCAGCCTCCATGCGTCCAACTTTGCTCAATCCCCTGTTTGCGCCCGTCACGACCCTGTCCGGCGTCGGGCCGAAGCAGGACAAGCTGCTGCGCTACCTGCTCGACAGGACCGAGACGCCGCGGCTGGTCGATCTGCTGCTGCACATGCCGGCCAGCGTGATCGACCGCCGCGCCCGGCCAAAACTTCGTGATGCCGTCCCAGGCTCGGTCGTGACGCTGGCTGTCACCATCGACCGGCACCGGCCGGCGCCGCGCAATTCGCGCGCGCCCTATCTCGTCTATGCCAGCGACGAGACCGGCGACGTGGTCCTGACCTTTTTTCGCGGCGACAGCTCGCTATCTGGAGAAGCTGATGCCGGTCGGCACGCACGCGCTACGTCTCCGGCACGGTGCAGATGTATGACGGCATGCTGCAGATCGTTCATCCCGACCGCGTGGTCGACGAGGCCGGCTTTGCGAAGATGCCGCAGATCGAGCCGGTCTACCCGCTGACCGAAGGGCTTGATGCTCGGCGCGCTGCGGCGCGCGATTGCGCTGGCGCTGCCGAAAGTTCCGCAGCTGCCCGAATGGATCGGCGCCGACGTCGTCAGGCGGACGAAGTTTCCGTCCTTCCTCGAGGCCTGACCCGCGTTCACCTCCCGCAGGAGATCGACGACATCCTTCCCGACAAGCCGTTCTGGCAGCGGCTCGCCTACGACGAACTGCTGGCGGGCCAGCTGGCGCTGGCGCTGGTGCGGGCGCAGCTTCGGCGGCCCGCCGGCGTCCGCAATGCCGGCGACGGGCATCTGCGCCGAAAGATCATCGATGCGCTGCCCTATGCGCTGACGGCCTCGCAGCAAGAGGCGGTCGCCGCCATTGCCAGCGACCTCGGCGAGCCGTTGCGGATGCTGCGGCTGCTGCAGGGCGACGTCGGCTCGGGCAAGACGGTGGTGGCGCTGCTCGCTGCGGCCGCCGTCGCGGAGACCGGCAAGCAGGCGGCGCTGATGGCGCCGACCGAAATCCTCGCGCGCCAGCACCTGAAGACGATCGCGCCGCTGGCCGAGCGCGCCGGCATGCGCGTCGCGATCCTGACCGGCCGCGAGAAGGGCAAGGAGCGGAAGGAGATCCTCGCCCGGCTCGCCGCGGGCGAGATCGACCTCCTGGTCGGCACCCATGCGGTGATCCAGGACGACGTCGTCTACAAGTCGCTGGCGCTGGCGATCGTCGACGAACAGCATCGCTTCGGCGTGCGCGAGCGGCTGACGCTCACCGAAAAGGGCGACGCCGTCGACGTGCTGGTGCTGAGCGCGACGCCGATCCCGCGCACGCTGGTGCTGACTTACTTCGGCGACATGGACATCTCCGAGCTGCGCGAGAAGCCGGCCGGGCGGCAGCCGATCGACACCCGCGCGGTGCCGATGGACCGGCTCGAGGAGATGATCGATGCGGTCGGCCGCGCGCTCGACGGCCGGCAAGCTCGTCTACTGGATCTGTCCGCTGGTGGAGGAGTCCGAAGAGGTCGCCCTCACCGACGCCGAACAGCGCTTCAAGGTGCTGCAGCAGCGTTTTGGCGAGCGCGTCGGCCTCGTGCACGGCCGGATGAAGGGCGCCGAGAAGGACCGCGTCATGGCGCAGTTCGCCGCGCACGAGATCGGCCTGCTGGTCGCGACCACGGTGGTCGAGGTCGGCGTCGACGTGCCGGATGCGACCATCATGGTGATCGAGAACGCCGAACGCTTTGGCCTCGCGCAACTGCATCAGCTGCGCGGGCGGATCGGCCGCGGCCGCGAGGCCTCGACCTGCATCCTGCTCTACAAGCAGCCGCTCGGCGAGATGTCGGAAGCGCGGCTGAAGGTGATCCGCGAGACGACGGACGGTTTCAGGATCGCCGAGGAAGACCTGAAGCTGCGCGGCGAAGGCGACGTGCTCGGCACGCGGCAGAGCGGCCTGCCCGGCTACCGCATCGCCCGGCCGGTCGTGCATGCGCAGCTGATCGCCCAGGCGCGCGAGGAAGCAGCGACCATCATGCGCGAGAACCCGAAGCTCGAGGGCGAGCGCGGCGAGCGCCTTGCGCGCGCTGCTCTATCTGTTCGAGCGCGACGAAGCGATCCCGCTGCTCGGCGCCGGCTAGCGGTTGTCATACGACAACGCTAAGAGCGCGGACCATGCAAGCCTTCATCTGTCGCCGCTACGGCGGTCCCGACGTGCTCGAGCTGGCGGATCTGCCGAAGCCGATCCCGAAGGCGAACGAGCTCCTCGTCAAGATTCACGCAACGACCGTGACCTCGGGGGATTGGCGCGTCCGCACGCTCGAAATGCCAAAGGGCTTTGGCCCGATCGCGCGCCTGGTGTTCGGCATCACCCGGCCGCGCCAGCCGATCCTCGGCACCGAGCTTGCGGGCACAGTCGAGGCGGTCGGCGAGCGTGTGACCAAATTCAAGGTCGGCGATGAGATCATCGCTTTTCCCGGCGGCGCGATGGGATGCCACGCCGAGTATCGCACCATGGCCGAAGATGGCCCGATCGCGCACAAGCCGGCCAATCTCACCTTCGAGGAAGCCGCGTCGCTCTCGTTCGGCGGCACCACGGCGCTGCATTTCCTGCGCAAGGCAAACGTGAAGGCCGGCGACAGGCTGCTGGTCGTCGGTGCATCCGGCGCCGTCGGCACTGCGCTCGTGCAGCTCGGCAAGCATTTTGGCGCGGAGGTGACCGGCGTCACCAGCACCGGCAACGTCGCGCTGGTGAAGTCCCTCGGCGCCGATGCAACGTCATCGACTACGCAAAAGATGACTTCACGACGCGGCAGCGAAACCTGGGACATCATCGCCGACGCGGTCGGCGCGACCTCGTTCGACCGCTGCAAGCACGCGCTGAGCGAGCACGGCCGCTTCCTGGCGATCGCCGGCGACCTGTCGGAGATGCTGGCCCCGCTCCGGGCAAAGCTGACCGGCACGAAGAAAGTCATCGCCGGCCCCGCCGCAGAGCGCGCCGAGGATGTGCAGCAACTTGCGGAGCTGGCCAGGAGCGGCGCATTGCGGCCCGTGATCGACCGGCGCTACGATTTCGCGGAACTACCCGAGGCGCACGCGTATGTGGCGACCGGACGCAAGCGAGGCAGCGTCGTCGTCACGCTCGCGCGCTGACGTGACTTAAGGCGCGTCCACCTTCTTCGGCGCCGCGGCTTGCGCGGCGCGCGCCGCATTTGCCATCTCGGCAAGGGCAACGACGTTCTTCTTGTCGCCGTTGCCGGGCTGCACGACGCCGGCACGACATGATCAGCGTCGCGGCCTCCTCCGCCGACATGTCGACCTCGATGACGCCGCTCTTCGGCACGTAGAAGAAGAAGCCGGTGGTGGGATTTGGCGCGCAGGGCAGGAACACGGAGATGTGCTCCTCCTTGCCCGGCAGGCTGGAGGACACCTCCCGGCTCGGCGGCTGCGAGATCAGCACGATCGACCACATGCCGGGCGACGGGAACTCGACCAGGCCCACGCGGCGGAAGCTCGATCCCTTGCCCGAGAACAGCGTCTCGAACACCTGCTTGAGGCTGCGATAGATCGCCCGCACGATCGGCATGCGGTCGAGCACCATCTCGCCGAGCTCGACCACGGTGCGGCCGACCAGGTTCGCGGTCAGGAACCCGAGCATCGTCAGGCCGAAGACGGCGACGATCAGGCCCGGAGCCCGGAATCTTGAACGGCAGATAGGTCTCGGGCCGGTAGACCGCCGGCACCAGCGGCCGCACCAGGTCGTCGACCCAGGTCACGAACGACCACGTCAGATAAAGGGTGATCAGCACCGGGCCGGCAACGACGAGGCCGGTCAGGAAATAGGTTCGAAGCCTCCCGGCGAGACTTTTGTGCGCCTCTGCCGGCTCCGGCGTCGGCGCGTCTGTGTCCGTGCTCATCCAACACTCATCGCGGCCAGATCAGGCTTCGCCTCGCCGCATCCCCTGTCGCCTTTGTAGCAGGAATTCGGCCGAAATTGCGAGGCGGCAGATCGGACTTTGGTTATTCGACGGTCACCGATTTCGCAAGGTTCCGCGGCTGATCAACGTCGGTGCCCATGATGACAGCTGTGTGATAGGCCAGCATCTGCACGGGGATCGCGTAAACCAGCGGCGTCACCGTCGCCGGCATCTCCGGCAGGATGATGGTTTCCAGCGAATCCACCGTGGCGTGCGCCGCTCCCTTCGGATCGGTGATCAGGATGATCTTGCCGCCGCGGGCCGCGACCTCCTGCATGTTGGAGACGGTCTTTTCGAAAACGCGGTCGAACGGCGCGATCACGACCACCGGCATCTTCTCGTCGATCAGCGCGATCGGTCCGTGCTTCAGTTCGCCTGCGGCGTAACCTTCGGCGTGGATGTAGGAGATTTCCTTCAGCTTCAGCGCGCCTTCCATCGCCAGCGGATAGCTGGTGCCGCGGCCGAGATAGAGCACGTCGCTGCACTTGGCGATGTCGCGGGCGAGCCGCTCGAGCTGCGGCTCCAGCGCCAGCGCCGCCACCATCAGCCGCGGCACCTCGACCAGCGCATGCGCCAGATTGGTCTCGTCCGCCTCCGACAGCACGCCGCGCGCACGGCCCGCGGCGATCGCCAGCGCCGCCAGCACGGTCAGCTGACAGGTGAACGCCTTGGTCGAGGCGACGCCGATCTCCGGGCCCGCCAGCGTCGGCATCACGATGTGGCTTTCGCGCGCGATCGTCGAGCTCGGCACGTTGACGATCGACATCACGTGCTGGCCCTGCTCCTTGGCGTAGCGCAGCGCGGCCAGCGTGTCGGCGGTCTCGCCCGACTGCGAGATGAAGATCGCGAGATCGCCCTTCTTCAGCGGCGCCTCGCGGTAGCGGAACTCGGAGGCGATATCGATGTCGACCGGAAGCCGCGCCAGCCGCTCGAACCAGTATTTTGCGATCTGGCCGGCGATGCACGCGGTGCCGCAGGCCGAGATCGAGATGCGATCGAGCTTGGCGAAATCGAACGGCAGCTTCTCGGGCAGCGCGACCTTCTCGGTCGCCATGTCGAGGTAGCGCGCGAGCGTGTGGCCGACGACCTCCGGCTGCTCGTGGATTTCCTTGGCCATGAAGTGGCGATAGTTCGCCTTGTCGACGAGCAAGCTCGATGCCGCGGACTTGATGACCTGGCGCTGGACGATCGCGCCGCTCTCGTCGCGAACGGTCGCGCCGCTGCGCGACATCACCACCCAGTCGCCGTCCTCGAGATAGCTGACGCTGTCGGTGAACGGGCTCAGCGCGATCGCGTCCGAGCCGAGATACATTTCCTTGTCGCCATAGCCGATCGCGAGCGGCGGGCCCTGGCGCGCGCCGATCATCAGGTCGTCTTCACCGGCGAAGACGAAGCCGAGCGCGAACGCGCCGCGCAGTTTCGGCAGCGCCGCCTTCACGGCGTCGACCGGCTTCAGGCCCTTGGCAAGATAGCTGTCGACCAGCAGCAGCACCGTCTCGGTGTCGGTCTCGGTGACGAACTTCGCGCCGCCCTTCTCCAGCTCCTCGCGCAGCTCGCGGAAATTTTCGATGATGCCGTTGTGGACGACGGCGACGCGCTCGGTCGCATGCGGATGCGCATTGTGCTCGGTCGGCCGTCCGTGCGTCGCCCAGCGCGTATGCGCGATGCCGCTGTGACCCTTGAGCGGCTCGCGCTGCAGCCGCGCCTCGAGATTCTTCAGCTTGCCTTCGGCGCGGCGGCGTTGGAGCCGCCCGCCCTCGAGCGTGGCGACGCCCGCCGAGTCGTAGCCGCGATATTCCAGCCGCTTCAGCGAGTCGACGAGATGTTCCGCGACCGGGCCTTGCCCGAGAATTCCGATAATTCCGCACATGCGGTCGAGCGTCCCCCGCCTTGAATCTCAGGGCCTGTTTAGCCATTCAACGCAGAACAGCGTTACTCAAAAATTATTGCCGATTGCGACACTTACAGGCGATCAAGACACGGTTAAGCGTCTCTCACTTGCGCTCGCTCTTCTTCATCTCGCGAAAGCGCTTCGCCCAGCCGTCTTTCGTGGTCTGCTCGGCACGCTCGATCCGCAGCGCGTCCGCCGGCACATCCTTGGTCACCACCGAACCCGAACCGACATACGCGCCCGCGCCGATCGTCACCGGTGCAACCAGCGCGGAGTTCGAGCCGACGAACGCGCCCTCGCCGATCTCGGTGTGATACTTGTCGAAGCCGTCATAGTTGCAGGTGATCGTGCCCGCGCCGATGTTGGCGTTCGCGCCGATATGCGCATCGCCGATATAGGTCAGGTGACTGACTTTCGCGCCGGCATCGATCGCCGCGGCTTTCGTCTCGACGAAGTTGCCGATCTTCGCGCCCTCGCCGAGCACCGTGCCCGGCCGCAGCCGCGCATAGGGGCCGACCGAAGCCTTCCTGCCGATCTTCGTCTGCACAGCGTGCGTGAACGAATGCACGACGGCGCCGTCCGCGACCTCCACGCCGGGTCCGAGCACGACGAACGGCTCGATCACCACGTCCTTGCCGAATTTTGTGTCGGCCGCGAGATAGACCGTCTCCGGCGCGACCAGCGTCACGCCGGCGTCCATCGCGGCCTGCCGCAGGCGCTGTTGCATCACCGCTTCGGCTTCGGCGAGCTGCGCCTTGGTGTTGATGCCACGCACTTCGTCCTCCGTGGTTTCGATGACGGATGCTTTCATGCCGCTCTGGTTTGCGATCTCGACGATATCGGTCAGGTAATACTCGCCCTTCGCATTGGCATTGCCGATCTTGTCCAGGAGCTGCAGCGCCACGCGGCCGTCGATCGCCATCACGCCGCCGTTGCAAAGGTCGATCGCGCGTTCCTTTTCGCTCGCATCGGCGTGCTCGCGAATGGCGACCAGCCGATCGCCATCGGTGAGGAGCCGGCCATAGCCGGTGGGATTCTGCGGGCGAAACCCGAGCAGCGACCACGGTCGAGCCCTGCGCCAGCGGCGCGCGCAGCTCTGTCAGCGTCTGCGCGCGAGATCAGCGGCGTGTCGCCGAACACGACGAGCAGGTCGTCGAAGCCGCGCGCGATCACGCTCGCGCGCGCTCAGCACCGCATGCGCGGTGCCGAGCCGTTCGCGCTGGACGCAGATCGCGGCATTCGTGCGCGCGCGCCTCGCCTCCTTCGCGACATCGTCACGGTCGGGCCCGATCACGACCGCAAGCTCCTGCCCCGCGCCGTTTGGCGCCGCGGCAAGCACATGCGTCAGCATGCTCTCGCCCGCGATGGGGTGCAGGACCTTCGGCAGCGAGGAGCGCATCCGCGTTCCCTCGCCGGCCGCAAGCACGATCGTCAGGCTGGTCCGTTCCGTCATTCTATCCCTTTGGCCGGGAAGGCCCTTTTCAGGGGCCGTCATAGCCGACGCTCTCCTGGGAACAAAGCCTTTTACCGCGTCCCTCGTTGGAGCGCCGCCATCCTCGTTCCTGTTAGGCTTTACGGATTGATTCGGGCCATTTGATTTGGGGCATGGCGAGGGCGGCCAGCAGGTTATGGCAAGGAAATCCGATCCTTTGTCGGACAGCTTCGGAACCGACGACGCCGAAGGCTGGCTCGGCGGGATCGTCGCGGACGAGGACGATCTCGATCGCCACGCCCTGTGGCGGCTTGGGCCTGTGGGGCGTCGCCGCGGTCGGCGCGCTGACGCTTGGCATCCTGTCGGGGCAACTGCCGATCAATGCGCAGCACACCCAGCTTGCCGCCAGCGAACTTGACCGGCCGCGCGAAACAGGTCGAAGTCGACCGTACAGGCCAACCAGCTCGAAGCGCGGCGCCTCGCAGCGGCGATCGAAACGCTGAACAGCGACCGCGATCGGCTGTTTGCGCGCCTGTCCTCACTCGAGCAAGGGATCGACGTGATCACCGGCTCGATCAAAAAGGCCGACGAGAAGCCCGCGCCGGTGCCGTGGCCGGAGGTGACCATCGCGCCGATCGTCGAGTCTGCACCGCCGATCGTGCTCGCACCCGCCTGCACCCGCGCCACCGGTAGCGGCCCCCGTGGCGGTCGCGCCGCCGAGCGAGCCGGAGCGCGTGACGACGGCCGTCGCAGCCCGCAGCGAGCCGCCGCCGGCCGAGACGCGCCTGCAGCCTTCGCCGTCGGTCATTCAGGCGATGCCGATTCCGGATCCGCAGCCCGTCGAGGCCAGCAGCAACGCCGGCCGAGGAATCCGCGGTGGCACTGGCCGACTTCGGCATCGATCTCGGCTCGGCGAATTCGATCAACGGCCTGCGCGCGCTCTGGCGCGGCCTCGTCAAGTCGCACAAGGCGCAGCTCGGCGGCCTGCGGCCGCTGATCGCCGTGCACGAGCGGAAAAACGGCCTCGGCCTGCAGCTGCGCCTGATCGCCGGCCCGATCAAGGATGCCGCCGACGCAGCGCGGGTCTGCGCCGTGCTGAGCGATGCGAACAGGGACTGCAAGACCACGGCCTTCGACGGTCAGCGGCTCTCGGTCGCCGCGGAGCCTGAGCAGAAGGCAGCTCCAGCTCGCGCACAAGCCAAGCGCAGGTCCACGCGCGTGCGCGAGCCGACGGCCGTGTCTGCGCCGGCGCAGGCCGCCCAGGCATCATCTGTCGCGACGATGTTCGGCGTTCGCTGAACCTGCGCGCCTTGAATTGGCCGCGCGCGCGAACCATAGTCACGCTCATGAAGAAGCATCCTTTCCGTCTGAGCGCGCTGCAGGTGCAATGGCTGCTGGTGGTCGGTTTCCTGACCGTCGGCTACGCGATGTACCTGCGCTACCTCGCCATCGAGAATTCGCAAGTGGCGCTCGCCTGCGATGCCGGCCTGCAGACCTGGCTCTGCAAGTCGCGGCTGACCGCGACGTGGCTGTTCCGGACATTCCGTGTTCGGCGGCGCAGCGATCATCATCGCGGTGCTGCATCGTCCTGCGGCCGTCGATCGTCACGCTGACCGCGGGCCTCGTCGCGGCCGGCGCCGGGATCGTTCTCTACAACCTGGTCCTGTGCGGCATCGCGATCGGGCTGCTCATTCTTGGATTTTCGCGGCCCGCGCCCGCCACATCGTAGCGCCGAGCCCGGCATAGACCGCGCAGGTCCACACCGACTGCCAGTTGGTGAAGCCCTCGTTGATGACGATGTAGACCGCCGACAGCACCAGCGCGCCGCCGAACACCGCCTCGGCGATCGGCCGCGTGCCCTCTGCCCGCCGGTTCAGCAGCATCATCAGCGCCATCGGCAGCGCCGCCATCGTCAGCGCGGCGAACGGAAAGTCGCGATAGCGCGGATCGAACACGAAGCCGAGCGCGGTCTCGAGACCAATCACCGCGGTGACCGCGAGACAAAGCCCGAGCAGCACGGCCAGCGGCGCGCGGTCGCGCATATGCACCGGGCCGATCAGCTCGACGAAGGTCGGCAGCGGCCGGCCGTCGATCAGCGCGATCGCGCGCAAACACCGGCGTCAGCACGGCGGCAGCGAACAATGCGCCCCAGCGCAGCCAGCCCGTCAGCCCGAAGCTTTCCAGGAACAGCTTGTCGGCGGCGATGCCGAGCAGCACGCCGCCCGCGGTCGCCGAGAGCCCGACGGCGACCCAGGCGGTCCAGCGCGGCGGCCACGGCTTTGCGGCGCTGGGCGAGCAGCGCGACGAGGAAGACGAAGCTGCAGTAGATCAGGCCGGCGCCCATCTGCCACTTCCAGGCCGGGAAATTGTTGATGGCTTCGCCCGGCGGATATTTCAGCACGCGCTTGTCGTCGTCGAACAGGCCCCAGTAGCCGCCGACCGTGCCCTCGAGCTGCCGCTTCCACGGCTGATCGTAGGCCTCGATCAGGTTGACGCGGTATTTCTCGCGCTTGGCGAGCTCGAGCACCTCGGAGACGACGCGCGCCTGGTTGGTGCGCGAGGGCAGCGCGCCTTCGCGCATGCGGCCGGCGCTCGGCCAGCCGGTCTCGCCGATCAGGATTTCCTTGCCGGGAAACGCCACCGCGACCCGCTTGCGGATCGAGTCGACATGCGCCGCCGCGTAGCGCGCGCGGATCGGGAAATCCTCCCAATAGGGCAGGATGTGAATGGTGATGAAATCGACCGCCTCGTAGATTTCCCGATGCTTCAGCCAGAACTCCCAGACGTCGGCATAGGTGACGGGAATTCCGGTCACCTGCGCCTTCACCGCGCGGATGTGGCCGGCAAGATCGGTCGCGGTCATCTCGCCGCGCAGCAGCACCTCGTTGCCGACGACGATGGACGGTGATGACGCCGGGAAATTCCTTGGCGAGCGCGATCGTGGTGTCGATCTGCTGGCGGTTCAGCAGGCGGTCACTGCTGAGCCAGATGCCGTGAATGACCTTGAGCCCGGCCTTCGCCGCCAGCGCCGGCACCTGGTCGAGACCGTTGGCGACCGAATAGGTGCGCACGCAGTCGGTGATGCGGGCGAGCTGCGCGAGATCCTCGGAAATCTGCTCGGGCGCTGACGCGCAGCGCCGGATTGAGCGGGTTCTGCGCGCCGCGGAACGGCGCATAGGAGACGCAGTCGAGCCGGGTCGACGCGTCGATCGGCGGACGCGCCAAGGCGATCGGCTGGGCGATCCACCACCACACGCCGGCAATGAAGCTCAAGGAGACGATGAGGAGCGCGAGAGGCGTGCGAAGCGAGGACAGGTCGGTTCTCTCCGGGGAACGCGTCGATAGCGTTTAACCGGCGGACTGCCAAGCCTCCACGAGGCCGCGGCGCGCTTGCCCCGGCGTTTAACCGTGAACGATTGCCATTCCGTCGCAGCCGCACGTGATTGCTGGACAAGTGCCTGAAACTCCGTCATTTGAATCGATCGGCGATGCGATGCCTGTCGCCGCATTGGGGACCCATTTTCGAGGCATCACCGGCACGTCCGCGTCGGCAATTTGCGGTGGAAAATTTCGGGAACTTCATGCGTCGTGCAGCTTTCACTTCGTCGGGTCGCCGTGCAGTTTGGGCTGCGATCGCCTCTGTCGCTCTGGTGTTGGGAACCGCCCCGGCGTTCGGCCCAGAGCGGAGATCGCGGACCCAGGAGCAGCAAAAGCAGGGCGCCGCCGCGCCCCAGGACCCGGCCCGGGACAACCAGCGCAAGGTCGACGAATTCGCCGAGGCCGCCCAGGCCATCAACGGTCCGGCCGGCAATCCCGAATGCGTCTGGCTCGGCCGCCGCGTGGTCGGCCTGATGTGGCGGGACGATCTCGACACCGCCTTCCGCCATCTCGATCTCTACGACCGGTTCGGCTGCCCCGGCGGCCACGTCCAGGCGGCGTTCCGCTGCATCACCCGCTTCGGCGCGCTTCGACCCGAAGGCCCCCGACACCATGAACACCCTGAACGCCCGGGTGCACGCCTGCTGGATCAACCCGGCCGTGCAGCCCCAGGCCACGACCGCGAGCCGCTCCGGCTGCACCGGCGCCGGGTGCGGCACCCGCCGCGGCAGCCCCTCCTCCGGCCGCCACCAAGTAACGCTAAGGCGGCCGACGAGCGGCTGAACAGGCATTCAGGATTCTTCGCGAATTTGCTGACGAAAAGTCTTTGAAACGACACAGCGTCATACGAGTTGTTAAATCGCGCGGCATAGATACACTCCAAGGCCGCAGCCTTCAGCGAACCTCGGGGACTGGTTCGCTCAGCAGCAACTCTCCCCGTTAGGGTCTTGGTCGCGATGCGCGCCGTAGTTATGGTTCTTGCCTGTGTCACCGCGCTTCACGCGGGGATTTGGGCCCTCCTGCGTGAGGAAAGAAGCGCTCCCGATTTCCGCGGAACATTGCAGAGCCTGTCCTACGCGCCGTTCGAGGGCTCAGGCCATCCCGACGTCGACAACATTCCGACCCAGGAAAAAATCCGCGCCGACCTGCGCAAGCTCGCGCCGCTGACGCGCGCCATCCGCCTCTACTCGTCGACCGGCGGTGTCGAACTCGTTCCGGCGATCGCCAACGAGTTCGGGCTGAAGGTGATGGTCGGCGCCTGGATCGACAAGAACATGGAGCGCAACGAGCGCGAGATGCAGGCGGCGATCGAACTCGCCAAGCGCAACTCGAACGTGATCGGCATCGTCGTCGGCAACGA
This sequence comes from uncultured Alphaproteobacteria bacterium, assembly GCA_963843435.1. Classification (GTDB taxonomy): domain Bacteria; phylum Pseudomonadota; class Alphaproteobacteria; order Rhizobiales; family Xanthobacteraceae; genus P52-10. The sequence goes on along the minus strand of CAWJKJ010000015.1, from coordinate 677,100 downwards.
AACCATCTACCGCGGCGAGCTCAAGGTCGAAGACCTCATCGAACTCATCCGCCGCGTGAAGCGGCAGGTGGCGGTGCCCGTCACCACCGGCGAAATCTGGAACATCTGGCGCGACTTCCCGGAGCTCGCCTCATCGGTCGATTTCATCGCCGCGCACGTCCTGCCCTATTGGGAGAACTACACCGACGACCAGGCGGTCGAGCAGGCCGTCCACCGCTACGACCTGCTGCGCCAGAACTTTCCGGGCAAGCGGGTCGTCATCGCCGAATTCGGCTGGCCGAGCGCCGGCTACAATCTGAAGCGTTCGAACCCCGGCCCGTTCGAGCAGGCGGTGACGCTGCGCGACTTCGTCACCCGCGCCGACAAGATCGGCATGGAATACAACATCGTCGAAGCGATCGATCAGCCGTGGAAGTTCTTTGAAGGCGGCGTCGGACCTTACTGGGGCATTCTGAACGCGGCGCGCGAACCGAAATTCCCCTGGACCGGGCAAGATCGTCAACGAATCCTACTGGAAAGAGGCGCTGATCGCCCTGCTCGTCGGCGTGCTGCTGTCGCTGCCGATCTTCCGGCTCAGCCGGCCGACGGTGCTGCAGTCTCTCGTGCTGGCGACGGCCGCATGCGCGGTCGGAAGCTGGGTCGCGACCATCTTCGCCTACTGGAACGGGCACTACTTCGTGTTCGGCTCCGGCTTCGCCCTCACCCTCGGCGTGCGTGCTGCTGGTCCCGCTGATCCTGATCGCCATGGCGCGGATCGAGGAGATCGCCACCATCGCCTTCGGCCGCGGCCCGCAGCGGCTGATCAATCGCGCGCTGCCGCAGCCGGCCGAATGGGGCGAGAAGGCGCCGAAGGTCTCGATCCACATCCCGGCCTATTTCGAGCCGGTGGAGATGCTGAAGCAGACGCTCGATGCGGTCTCGCGGCTGAACTACCCGAATTTCGAATGCGTGGTGATCATCAACAACACGCCCGATCCGGCCTTCTGGCAGCCGATCCAGGATCACTGCCGCGCGCTCGGCGAGCGCTTCATCTTCATCAACGCCGAGAAGGTCGAAGGCTTCAAGGCCGGCGCGCTGCGGCTTGCGATGGCGCGCACCGCAGCCGACGCCGAAGTCATCGGCATCATCGACGCCGACTACACCGTCCATCCCGACTGGCTGAAGGACCTCGTGCCGGCCTTCGCCGATCCGCGCGTCGGCATCGTGCAGGCGCCGCAGGACCACCGCGACGGCGACCGCTCGCTGATGCACTACGTCATGAACGGCGAATATGCCGGCTTCTTCGACATCGGCATGGTCGAGCGCAACGAGCACAACGCCATCATCGTCCACGGCACCATGTGCCTGATGCGCCGCGCGGCGATGGAAGCGGTCGGCAACTGGTCGAGCGACACGATCTGCGAGGACACCGACCTCGGCCTCAGCATGATCGAGAACGGCTGGACCACGCACTACACCAACACGCGCTACGGCCACGGCCTGCTGCCCGACACCTACGAGGCGTTCAAGAAGCAGCGGCATCGCTGGGCCTATGGCGGCTTCCAGATCGTCAAGAAGCACTGGCGGCGTTTCCTGCCCGATGCGAGCCGGCTGACGCCCGAGCAGCGCCGCGAGTTCTCGCTCGGCTGGCTGAACTGGCTCGGCGCGGAAAGCCTCGGCGTGCTGGTGGCCCTGCTCAACCTCATCTGGGTGCCGATCGTGGCGTTCGCCGACATCGCCATCCCCGACAAGATCCTCACCCTGCCGATCATCGCCGCGTTCGTGGTGTCGCTCGCCCACTTCCTCGTGCTCTACCGGCTGCGCGTGCCGGTAAAAATCGGCCAGATGCTCGGCGCGATGTTTGCCGCCATGTCGGTGCAGTGGACCGTCTCCCGCGCCGTCGCCAACGGCCTGATCACCGAGCACCTGCCGTTCACCCGCACCTCCAAGGGCGGGCTGTCGCGGATGTCGGTCGAATTCCAGGCGTTCTGGGAGGCGGTGATCGGCGTGCTGCTGTGGATCGGCGCTGCCGTCCTGGTCGTGACCAACACCAAGGAAGTGCGCGAGATCTACATCTTTGCCGGCGTCCTGATCCTGCAGAGCCTGCCGTTCCTCTCGGCGGTGGCGATCGCGCTGCTCGAGAACTCGCGGATCAACTCCTTCGCCTGGTGGCGCAGCGCGGGCATCCACACCGCCGAGCTGATCGGCATCCGCCCCGTGGGCGTCCACCGGCAGATTGCCACCGCCCAGCCCCTGCAGAGCGACGCCCGGCAGGACGTCGCGTCCTGAGCCGCGCTGCCCGCTTGGCTGCGGGCGGCTGCGGAGCGCAGAATTAACATCAAGCGGGCACGATATCCGTCCAGAATCATTGACGGTTTCGGTGCCGGGAAAGAGATCGGCGCCAAGCGCCAGCGTCGCTTGACCCCCGCCCCGGTGGCTCCTACACAGCGCCGGCGCAGTCCCGAAAAGCTTGCCCTCGACCCGATCGGGGTGAAGCGGTTTTCGGAACGGATCATGCGCAAAACTCGAGTGAGCGCGTAGCTCAGGTGGTAGAGCACGTGACTTTTAATCATGGGGTCGAGGGTTCGAGTCCCTCCGCGCTCACCAATGAAAATCAATAACTTAGTGCTGCATTTTCGGCGTTTACCGGCGATGCGTCAATTTAGCGCATGCACACACCATGCACACGGGCGGGATCCGATGAAGTGTCCTCACTGCGGCATCAATTTCCATGAGAACTGGATTGAGGATTCGCTGTCTCGCCGCGGCAAGAGCATCCAGCGCAGTGCCAAGTATTCCCAATATTCCTGGGTTTATCGCACGGCGATCTGCCCGGGACCGCAGTGCGGCAACGTCACAATTGAACTGGGTTATAAAGACAATAGAACTCTCGGCCTCAGTACGGATGGCGGCACCAATTTTTGGCAAGTCTTCCCAGTCGGGAGCAGCCGTGGGCCGATTTCTAACGAGGTGCCACCCGACATTGCAACGGACTACGTGGAGGCTTGCACGGTGCTGCCGCACAGCGCCAAAGCCTCGGCGGCTCTGTCGCGCCGGTGTCTTCAAAACATACTTCATGCCAACGGATACAAGGGTAAGGATCTTTATAGCGAAATAAACGCGCTCTTAAACGAGCCTGACCCCAAGAAAGCCCTACCAAACAAGATTCGCGAGACGATCGATGCTATCCGAAACTTCGGAAATTTCTCGGCACATCCGATCAACGACGTTACCTCACTGCAAGTCATCGACGTGGAGGACCATGAAGCTGAATGGTGCCTCGAAATCCTAGAAGATCTCTTTGAACATTTTTACGTGGGGCCGGCCCTCGCTAATGAGAGGAAGAACGCGCTCAACGCAAAACTGGCAGCGGGCGGGAAGAAACCGGCCAAATGAACTGAGGCGCCGCCTCCACCGACCTGCCGGCGAATCGCCCTCACCCCTCTACGGCCGCTCACGAACACTTAGCTACCGCCACGAACTGAAAAGCCGCGATAGCATTGGGGCATGCCCTGGTCGCGCCCCGATCTTTCCCTGCATTCCAAACCGACCCCGCTCGCGAACATTCGCGGCCTCGGGCGCCGGTCCATCCTCCTCTATTGCGGCAATCCAAGTTGCCGCCATCAAGCCGAACTGGACGCCGATCGGTGGCCGGACGATGTGACCTTCGGAGATTTGCAGCCTCGGATGCTCTGCACCGCATGCGACCATCTCGGCGCCGACGTGCGGCCGTCGTGGCGTGGTGATCGAAGGAGCCGCTAGCTAGGGGCTTCATCCATTCGGATGATGTTCGGGCGTAGCGGAATCCGCAGCATACTCAGCGCAGCCGCAGAGCTTAGCGTGTGTGGAACTGGGCCTAAAGGCTAAGCGGAACTCCTAAGTCTCAGTGGGTGAAGGCGAGTGAGCGCTTGCTCTCGCCTCTCGGTTGCGGGATGCTTTCCTAGGCCTAGGGGGAAATCGCTATGTTGAGGTTGTTTGCAGCCGCACTTTGTCTGCTGATGACGGGCTGTGGCACGAAATATCAAGACATGGGATTAACGGGCGGGGTGGCGGCCGAACAAGTCACAGCCGATACGTGGCGCATTCGCGCTCGCGGCAACGCATACACCAACAACGCAACGGTTCAGGATTTCGCGTTGCTGAAGGCTGCCGAGACGACGCAGGCTCACGGTGGCACGCATTTCCAGATCATCAGCGGGGCCGACGCGAGTTGTTCTTCAACTATTGTCGTCCCCGGACAAACCACGACTACGTTTGTGGGCAACCGAGCGATGACCTATACGGCGCCCGGCAGCGTCGACACAGTTATAAGGCCGGGGCAAGATGTGTTCATTCGCATCTTGAAACTTCAGCCCGGACAACAAGCCGCCGGCGTAATGTCAGCGGCTGAAATTATCCAGTTCACTGGACCACGTGTTCAGCGCGGCTGATTGATCGATGCCCAAACAGGTGCAGGCGACCGACAATTCACTAAGCGAACACATCGTCTTGTTTCTTGACCTCCTGGGATTTAGTGAAGCTAGCATTCAGCAGGACAAAGCGCGTCAGGCAGAAATTCTGACACTAGTGCAGGAAATCGCGACGTGGCGCCGCGAGTTCGAGTTTCATCTAGAAGTCCATGAAAGGGGAATCACCACACAATTAGGGCCTACGATATCGACCTTCTCCGATAACATCGTGATAAGTGTCCCGTTGGACGGCCTCACTCATCAACAGATCAAAGAAGAAGAGCGTTGGAAGCATGTACTTCCGACGATGCAGCAACTCGCGAGCCAGATCGCAACACGGGCGCTAAACATTGGCTTCCTTATTCGAGGCGGCTTAACGGTAGGACCCCTGTTCCATCAAGATGGAGTTGTGTTCGGAAAGGCCATGGTCGACGCGTATCGAATAGAAAGTAGAATCGCAAACTATCCGCGCATAGTGATCTCGCGCGATCTCACGTCACAATTTCCGACCGGGGCAGCGCTGGTGACGGTCTCCTCGGTCGTCATAGACGATGACGGACTAAGCATCCTCAACATCTATAACGATCTTGGTCGCTCACGCCCTCCAAATCTTGCCGACTACCAAAGATGGTTCACTCAAACCAGTACCATCATCATCAATCAGATTGATGATCTGTCCAAGAAAGGGAAGCTCGGCGAACTTGCAAAGTGGTTTTGGTTTGCCCGCAAATTTGTGCAGGCGATGGAGCCAACCGCCAAATACATCGGTCTAGAGATTGAACCGCTCAAGCTAGTTCTAATCAACCGACCAGACCTCATTAAGCCACCCCAATCCGCCGATTGAAATCACCGCCGTCGCCCAGGCCGGTGATACCGGAGCCTTTGCGCGATCTGGTTCGGTTCAAAGTGAACTAAGGCCAAATACCTGCCTCCAGCATCGACAGTGTGATGCTTGAGCGCGAGCGCTAAGATGATCAACAGATAGTTGAAGGTTGACAGCGCTTCGGACTTTTCTTCGCATCGCATGAGCAGCCTCCCTCGATGAGAGGGAGTTCTAGCGAGCGGAAGTGTCGCGGAATCTGAATGAAATTGACTCACCTCGGCGGCAACTCAATTGCCGAGGGCTCGCAGATGGTTGAAGATCATGTAGCCTACTTTGGACCGCCGGAGCGCATACGCCGTTGCAGCGGCGTTAGCGGAGCCTCACGGGTGCCCTTTTTCTTCCGATGGGCAAGGTACTCGTCGCGGGCCCGACGATCCTCGTCGGACAAAGTACCATGGGCGAACTTCTTGTCCGCCTTAGCGCTCCCACGAAACGTCCCCCGGAAATACTCCGTAATGTTTTTCATAGTAGCCTCGCCTTGGAGACTGATCATCTGGTGCACCATAGCCCCAGTAGCCAGTCACGTCTCAGAGACCTCGTCGACTACGAGAATTACTGAGTCGTCATTGAGCCTTTCGATGTAGGTAACATGGAACCGCGAATTCGTTCCAAAAGTGACTTCACGCTCGGTGTGATTATGAGCATACAGGCCCAGAAGCCTGCCCGAGGTCGAGTTGATGGTGATGAATACATCGCCACTGAAGGCCTGACTTCGGTCGATGCTTGAACTGGTAAATCCGGGCCAAGATACGGTTGTTCCGAGTGCGTGGTTTGCGACAAATGCATCAAGATCGCGCGATTCGATACCGCGATAGGCCTTTCCAGCGTGCGCGGGCAGCTTTCTGAGGGCGCCATTCAAGATTTCGTGCAAAGCCATGAACGGCCAAGCTGGGGCTGAGGCCCCAAAGCTCATCATTTATCTGTTCGTACCAGATCTCAGTAAAGTTGGAGTAAATCCAGATGGATAGGCGCTCAGACGCGGTGAGGCCATAGGGATCGGGATTGTCATTCAGGCGGCTGTTGCGAATGCAGTCGTTATAGATTGCCCGGCTGCCCAAGAAATCGATGAACGTTTTCTCGACACCAGGATCGCCGTCAATTGGATGATTGATTGCCACCCGCAGCCCCCGCGGGTGGATTTGAACATGATCGCGCAGCGGTTTCAACAAGGCGCTCATTGTCATCCCCGCCGGCTGACCGGCGGCATGCTGATCTAGAACAGCACATGCTCCATGAACCCGACCTGAATGACTGTGATGTAGGTCACAAATCACGCCGCCCCCAACGGCCCATACGTCAGCCGCCGATTGAAGTCGCTCCCGCCACGCTTCTTCCTGCAGTGCTGCCAGGCAAACACCTTCGCGAACCTGATCGGGTCGTCGCCGTCCTTGAGCTTGTGCCGCTCGCCCTTGATCGCGGCGCCGCGGTCGTCGGTCAGCACAACGTCGCCGTCATCCAGGATCCAGTGACAAACCTCGATCTCCCTGGGAAAGCCCGTGGATGGATCAGCCGGCTGGAGCTGCACAAGCAGCTTGCGCACTTCAGGCTTGGGCTTGAAGCCCGAAAGGGTGAAGGTATAAGGGAAATTCGCCGCCGACTGCGTCGCCGCGCCCTCGGCAATCACCGTCGCCCCGTCCCAAAGCTTTGCATAAAACTGCGCAGCGCCTCCTGTATCAAGAACGGTGACCGATCCGCTCGCATGGGGTCGAGGGTTCGAATCCCTCGTCTCCGCCACGCTTCAAGCCCCTCCGCCTTCGACCGCTGGAAAGAGACGAACGACCGCGAAGGCGTCGCCTTCGAGTATGTCGTCATCGAGAGCGGGACGGTCGGAATGATCCGAAAGCCCGCGCCTTAGCCGACAAGCGGCTGTCTCATAGGAAGAGCGTCGAAAGCGCGAAGAGCATGACCGCGACGCCAATGACCCAACCGGTGTCTTGCGCCACTGCCGCGAGAAGGTCTCGTCTCCAAGGGGCCTTGAGATTTTGCATGAACGCACTCCGATACAATCAGCCCACCGCGAGCAATTCCGGGTTTTGCCCTCGGGTTCCCTCAATGCAACCTTGCGTTCCGGGCAGAGCGTTCCGCTAGCGGAACACTAGCGTTACAAATTGACTTTGTTCCCTGCTTGTTCGCAATGTCCCGCATGCCCCGACAACACCGCCTGCTCGAAGGACGCGACGAGTGCCTCGCCCCCTCTATCAGCGCGCTTCAAGACGACGCGCGCCTGTGTGCCGTCGTGAAGATCCGCGGCGACCTCTACGAGCGCCTGGAGCGGTTGCTGTGGGCGATCGACGACGTTGCCGAGACGATTACGGGTGACCGCGAGTATCTCTGGATCGATGATCCCAGCCGATCGGCGGGCCATCGGCGGGAATGAGCTTCGTCAATTGGGCCGTGGTGCAATCGCGTAGATTTGCGCATTATCCTATGCAAATGCGCAGACCGAAATTCGGTTAGTGATGCGCCGAACTTCGGTTTAGAAGCCCGGCCCTAAACCCTCCGGGCTTCGCCCCGATTAGCCCACCCTCCGAAAAACGATGCGAGCAGCGCCGCGATCACGAGGACCGCCGCGCCGCAGACGACTGTTCGGGTGCGCAGGCATTCCGCGCGAGCGCCGCCTCGGGGTTGCAACCACCGTCAATGCATCTCATAAATAAATAGGCATGGGGGTGTCATGATTGCTCGGCCATTGGCGTGCGCGCTGGCTTTGTTCGTCTCGTCTGCGCACGCGCAAACCCCACAACAAATCGCCTACGGATTAGAACGGCCGACCCCGAACTAGTAGCCTACAAGAGAATAATTGCCCCAATCATATCGTCAGCCGTACGGGAGAACGCGGTGCCGATGGTTCGGGCGAAGCATAAGTCGCTGGCGCCGCTCGCGACCTCGGTCATGGTGAACTTCAAGGTCGGAGCCAGTGGGGAATTGTCCTCGATCAGCTTGTCGAAATCGTCCGGAGTACAAGAGCTCGATTTCCTCAGTGCTACGCACGATGCGCTCGACGCGTCTTCCGGCTCCTACAGGAACGGCTGTGAACTGCAAATACGCACTTCCGATAAATTTCATCTAGCTGAGCCGCAGGCACAATCCGTCGCCGCCTCGCCGCGTGTCAGATACCAGGAGCCCTGCATGAGCATTGACCGTCGCCTTCTACTCGCCGGCGGCCTCGGCACTGTCGCCTCGGCAGCACTTGCGCAGCACGAGCACCATTCGGGCCAGTTCGAGCGGCTCAATCAGCCAGGCCGCATCAACCTTCCCGACCTGCATCGACAACATGCGGTGTCGAACAGCCCCGCGCCTGCGGCGGCCACACCGGGGCAATGGCGTGCGAGAGCTCCGCTGCCCATTCCTCGAACAGAAATGGCCTGGGCCACCGAATACCAGGGGCGCGTCCATCTCGTTGGCGGGTACGCAGAGCAACGCGTCGACCGGCCCTACCACCACGCCTACGACCCAACGGCGGACAAGTGGGACACACTTGCCGAGCTTCCGCGGGGAGCTAACCACGTCGGTGTGACGTCGCTCGGCGACCGGCTTTATGCATTCGGTGGTTTCACGGAGCAGAACCGGACGCCTCACGACGGCGTCTTTGCGTTCGACGGTACGCGCTGGCATTCCTTGCGGCGTCTGCCGGAAGCTTGCGGCGCGATCGCCTGTGTGCCCTTGGGTGATTTAATTCATCTGATTGGCGGAGCGATCGGCTCGGACAATCGCCGCTCGGTCGACTGGCACGTCGTCTACAATCCGCGTGAAGACCGTTACAGCCGTCGCCAGCCGATGCCGCTTGGACGCGACCACACAGGCGTGGTCGTCGTCAACGGCGTCATTCACCTGATCGGAGGACGGGTCGACACGTTCCATACCAACTCGAACTTGCATCACTCCTACGATCCAAAGACCGACGAGTGGACGTTTCGTGCACCAATACCAACTGCCCGGTCCGGCCACGGCAGTGTCTGGTTTCGCAACCGCATCTTCTGCATGGGCGGTGAAGGCACGAACCGGGTCTATGGTCAGAACGAGGCCTATGACCCTGCAACGGATCGCTGGGAGAGCTACGCGCCAATGCTGACACCCCGGCATGGCATGGGCGCAGTCGTGATCGGGGATGCGATCTATGTCGCCGGCGGAGGTCCTCAAATGGGCGGCGGCGTCAAGAGCGCCATCAACGAGCAATTCAGGATTGGCTGACCTCGCCAACTGGCGAGCATCCGCATCGGCATCCACGCCAACTGAGGCCGCCCCGTTAGGATCATCGCCGCCGATTGTTCACCGCATTGGTCCGGTTTTGAACCACTGAGGCGGGAGCGCAAGGCCTCCCGGCGTAGGCCGGGCAGTTGTACTGCGCAATGCACTGTTGGGCCGTCCCATTATAGCCCTTGCCTGCAACAGCCTGACAAAGGCTGACGCAGTTTTTGTCGCACCAGTTATTCTCGCCTTGGGCCATAGCCGGCGAACTCAGGAGTGCTGCGGCAATCGACGCTATAAGCAATTTCCACATTGCAAATTCCTTCGATTGAAATGGATAACCGTAGACATCACGACGCCGCGATCACATGGACCGTGGCGCAGGTGAATACTCATTAGATCAAAGATCAACACGGCAGGCGAAATAGCGCCCCCGTCCTCAATCGATGTAACAGGCCTTGTCCGCGCCCACGAACGGATCGCCGAACGTGGCGTTGTTGCAGGGGATGCCGTTGAACGCGCGGCGGGTGGCGAAACGTCCGCCGGCGCCGTAGCGCACGATCGCCGGTCCCTCGAATTGGCAATAAGCCACCCTCCCGCGCGCAGAACATGCCGCCGCGGCGGTAGACCTGCGGTGGGTGGCGGTGGCGCCTCGCGGTAGTAGCGGCGTTCTTCGTAATAGCCGGGCGGCGGGGGTGGCGGCGGACGGCGGTAACCGTCGTCGTAGTACCGCCTGCCGTAGGGATCGTAATACTGCGCCGAAGCTACCTGCGGTATGACCAACACGACCGCGACCCCCAAAAACAACGCCTTCAAACGCATCCGAAAGTCCCCTCAACCCAAAGCGTTGCGCGCATTGTAGCGGCCCGAGCGCCCCCGTTCAAAACGAAACTGGCGACCGGCCCAGACCGCTTGCAATGTGATCTAGATCACATCCACGTCCCCGACTCCGCGGCATGATCGAACCAGAAACCAAGGGGACGTACACATGCGCACGCACATCCTGATTGCCGCCCTCCTCCTCACCGCCAGCGCCGCCCACGCCGGCCCGCGAAGCCTGAGCGGCGCGCAGGGCAACCCGGTCGACGCACCGGCCCAGAAAATCCAGATCCTCGAGGCGCCGCAGCCGATCGAAGCAGCCCAAGATCGAAGCCCCCAGGCTCTGAAGCGCCAAGGGTTAGGCGCACCGGCTTGAAGCTCCAAGGCTCGAACCGTCAAGACTGCCGAGCAGGCTCCAGCCCCGCCGCCGGCGCCCGTTCAGCCGCCCCGGTCGAGCAAACGCCGATCGCGACCAAGTCCGGCCGAAACCGCGCCGGTCGAGCAGCAAAGCCCGTCGAAGCGACTCCCGTCTCCGAGTGCAAAGCCGGTCAAGCAGGCACGCCGCAAGCAGCCGCGCCAGCAGCTCACCGTCGAGCAGCATGTGCAGCGCGACCTCCGTTCGATCGAACGGACGATCAAGCGGCACGTCGGCTTTGCGCTCGTGGCCCCGGTCGTGATCCCGTATTACTGGTAAGCGCCGCGAATATACCTGCCCAGGCGCAGGCCCCGCGATTTACAAGAGCGCCCGGACGTCTCAAAGTTGACGTCCGGGCGCTTTGACCATGCGAAACGGGCTTTACTCCATCCACGTGGACCTGCTTGACGGCCGCTCCGGCAAGGGCAGCGGCGTCATCATCTTTCATGACGGCACGATCCGCGGCGGCGATGCGTACCTGTTCTACACCGGCTCGTATGCGGTGCAGGAGAAGTCCGCGAACCTTCCGCGGCGAAGTGGTCGTCAACCAGCACACACGCGCGATGGAAGTGAACCCCCTGTTCGGCGGCGGCGAGGTGAGCATCGGCGTGTCGGGCACCTACACCGACACCGCGGCACGATGAACGGCGTCGCGCTGGTCGGCAAACAAAGCCTGCTGTTCAAGGCGACGTTGCGCAGGCTCGCCGACGCCGAATATCCGAGCGTTCAGACGCCTATCGCGGGTCAGCTCAGCGGGAGGCCGACGTGCCCTCGCTCGACATCATCGCTCCCGTCGTCATGTGCTGTGCGCTTCTGTGGTGGGTCAGCCGCGGCATGACCTGGAACACGCGCCTGGTGGTCGCCGCGATCACGCTCGTCATCATCGTCTGCATCGTGCTGATCGAGCGCGCGGGCTTTTGGTCGGATCTTCGGCGCTAGAGCGCGATGACGTTTCTTCGAATCGTCATCCCGCTCTAGCAGTCTTCGTTTGCGCATGACTTGTCCGAAAACCGCTGCACGCTTTATCCGGATCATGCTCTAGCTCTGCTGCACGATGACTGTGATCTAGATCACGGACACGCGGCGGCATTCGGGGAAATAGCGACGCGTGGTACCTTCATCCCAGAAAATTCCGGAGAGCAGCGCGTGCAAGAACAATACAATGCAGAACCGTATTCTCCACTACGACCGGCCTGTTCGCTGCCGGCTCTCGCGCTGACGTCATCGGTGCCGTCCCGCGCCGCCGCACAGAACTACGATTCCATTTCCTCTCCCGCGCAGCGTCGCGCCTGCACACCGGACGTCTATCGCCTTTGCGCGGGTGAAATTCCAAGCGTCCCCAAGATCACCGCCTGCCTGCGCCGCAAGAAGGCGAGCCTGAGCGACGCGTGCCGCGCCGCGATGGGCGAAGTAGCGCTGACTATCGACGCTCATGACGCCTGCAAGAATGAAAAACGCCGGCCCGCAAGACGGGCCGGCGTTTCGTTTGCAGCTTGAGCGAGATCAGCCGCGCTTCTTGCGCGCCGGCCGCTGCGGCCGCCGGTGGGGATCATGCTCATCATCTGCGGAAGCATCGCGGTCATGCCGCTGCTGCCGAGCATGCCCATGAAGTCACCGCCGCCGCCGAAACCGCCGCCGGAATACTGAGGCGTGTCGCCGACGAAGCTCGACGTGGCGTAACCGCCGCCGCCAAGGCCGCCGAAACCGCCGCCACCGAAACCGCCGCCGCCGAGCATGCCGCCAAGGCCGCCACCGCCGCCTTCCATCATGTTCGACATCATCGGGCCCATGGTCTGCATCATCGTCGCAAACCGCTTCTTGCCCATCTTCGCCTTCATCATTTCAAGCATCGGGGCCATCTGCGTCATCATGTCTTCGTTGCCGCCGCCGCCGCCGAACTGCGCCTTCGCAGGCGCAGCCGTCGCGACGGCGAGCAACAGCGCAAGCGCCGCCGCCTGGCACATCGCTTTCATCGTGCCGGTCATTTTGTTCTCCTGTATGCGTTGCCCCGCGGAAAGCGGCGCAGAGTTTGGACGCATGACGGAAACGCTAGCAAGGCTTCCTGAGTCCAGACTGTGACATAGGTCACGCTATCAGCAGCAAAGGATAACCGGCGAGGCCCCGCCCAGCCACGGGCAATGCGGCGAATCGATTCGCCCGCATCCGCCGGGCTGTTGCGGCCGCAGGCCGCCGCGGCTATCTGCGCCGCGACGGACCAGCGGAGCGAAGAGACATGCTGAGCGGCGAGGCTCTCGACATTGCGTTTGCGCTGCGTGCGCAGGTCGGAGCGCTTATCGCAAGGCGACGGCCCGACCCTTGAAGCGCTGCGCCAGGCGACCGCGCTGCCGCAAGCCGCGTTCGATCGCGCGCTGACTGAGCTCGAAAGCGTCGGTTTTGTCGCCATTCACCGCGATTCTGCGACGGAAGCCGTCATCGTGCTCGCGCCGCTGCAAATCTACCTCGACGACCTGGAAAATCAGGGCAGCGACGACTTCTGAACGTTCGGGCGTGATTTCGCCTGGCGAGATGCGACAGGATGACCGGTATCATCGGAACGACCGCGACGCCTCGCAATTCGCATGCCGAAACAACAGGCCGTTCGGGCTTGCAAATGTGGCAGCCAGGGTTTGTAATCGTTCCAACGTGGCACCTTGCGCGAATGATAACGCATCATCCGGGGCCACGCAGTCGGATGATCGCTAGCGGAGCAGACCCCAATGCATGGCACGATCAAGCCGGCGGAAGAAGCGCGTGAACGCGCCTATTCGATCCCCCTTGAGGACTACGACGTCAGTCATCCCGAGCTGTTCCGCACGGATACGTTCTGGCCGTACTTCGATCGGCTGCGCAAGGAAGAGCCGGTTCACTTCTGCAAGGATTCGATGTTCGGGCCGTACTGGTCGGTGACCAAGTACAACGACATCATGGAGATCGAGACCAACCACACGGTGTTCTCGTCCGCGGCATCGCTCGGCGGCATCACCATCCGCGACGTTGCGCCGGACCTGCGGCGCGAAAGCTTCATCGCCATGGATCAGCCGCGGCACGGCCCGCAGCGCAAGACCGTGGCGCCGATGTTCACGCCGACGCATCTCGACGAGCTTGCGACCAACATCCGCACGCGCTCCGCCTCCTGCCTCGACAACCTGCCGCGCAACGAGACCTTCGACTGGGTCGACAACGTCTCGATCGAGCTGACGACGCAGATGCTGGCCGTGCTGTTCGACTTCCCCTGGGACGAGCGGCGCAAGCTGACGCGCTGGTCCGACATCGCGACCACCCTGCCCGGTCCGGACGGCCTCGTGGCGACGGAAGAGGCAGCGGCAGGCCGAGCTGATCGAGTGCGCGCAGTACTTCAAGAAGATGTGGGACGAGCGCATCAAGCAGCCGCCGAAGAGCGACCTGCTCTCGATGATGGCGCACAGCGAAGCCACGCGGAGCATGGATTTCTCCAACTTCCTCGGCAACCTGGTGCTGCTGATCGTCGGCGGCAACGACACCACCCGCAACACGCTGTCGGGCAGCATCTACGCGCTGGCGAAGAACCCCGACCAGTACAAGAAGCTGCGCGAGAATCCGGCGCTGCTCGACAGCTTCGTGCCGGAGGTGATCCGCTGGCAGACGCCGCTCGCGCACATGCGCCGCACGGCGCTGGAGGACATCGAGTTCAAGGGCAAGCAGATCAAGAAGGGCGACAAGGTGGTGATGTGGTACGTCTCGGGCAACCGCGACGAAGAGGTGATCGAGAACGCCTTACGACTTCATCATCGATCGCAAGCGGCCGCGCACCCACCTGTCCTTCGGCTTCGGCATCCACCGCTGCGTCGGACTGCGGCTGGCCGAGCTGCAGCTGAAGATCATCTGGGAGGAAATCCTCAAGCGCTACGACACGATCGAGATGGTGGACGAGCCGACGCGCGTCTATCTCCAGCTTCGTGAAGGGCTACGAGCACCTGCCGGTGCGGATCGCCTGCTTAAGGCGAGCGTAACATCGATGTCCGTCCCCGCGCTGGACGGACATCGCATTCAGCCAAGGTCACCAGACCGGGAAGTCTCATCATGCACGGCACCGTTCAGGGAATTGAGCAAGCCACCCTCGAGGCCTACTCGATGGAGCTCGACGACATCGACGTCTCCAAGCCGGAGCTCTACCGCTCCGACACCATGTGGCCCTACTTCGAGCGGCTGCGGAAGCAAGCCCCGGTGCACTTCTGCCCGCAGAGCCGCGTCGGCGCCTACTGGTCGGTCACCAAGTACAAGGACATCATGCAGGTCGAGACCAGCCACTCGCTGTTCTCCTCCGACGTGCATCTTGGCGGCATCGGCATCCAGGACGTGAAGCCGGTCTATGCCAAAGAGAGCTTCATCGCCATGGACGAGCCGAAGCACAGCGCGCAGCGCAAGACCGTGCAGCCGATGTTCATGCCGCAGAACCTGGCGACGCTCGGCGACACCATCCGCGTCCGCGCCTGCGAGATCCTCGACAACCTGCCGCGCAACGAGACCTTCGACTGGGTCGACAAGGTCTCGATCGAGCTCACCACGCAGATGCTGGCGATCCTGTTCGATTTCCCGTGGGAGGAGCGCCGCAAGCTGACGCGCTGGTCGAACGTCGCGACCGCGGCTCCCGGCAACCGCGAGATCATCGCCTCGGAAAAGGCGCGCGACGACGAGCTGCAGGAGTGCGGCGCCTACTTTGCGAGACTCTGGGAAGAGCGGCTGAAGCAGCCGATGAAGACCGACCTGTTGTCGATGATGGCGCACAACGAAGCCACCCGCGACATGGACCCGCGCAACTTCCTCGGCAACCTGATCCTGCTGATCGTCGGCGGCAACGACACCACCCGCAACTCGCTCTCGGGCAGCGTCTATGCGCTGAACAAATTCCCGGACCAGTACGCGAAGCTTCGCGCCAATCCGGCCCTGGTGCAGAACCTCGTGCCGGAAACCGTGCGCTGGCAGACGCCGCTGACGCACATGCGCCGCACCGCGATCGCCGACGCCGAGGTCGGCGGCAAGCAGATCAAGAAGGGCGAGCGCGTGGTCATGTGGTACGTCTCCGGCAACCGCGACGAGGAGATGTTCGAAAAGGGCCACGACTTCGTCATCGAGCGGCCGAACGCACGCAACCACATCTCGTTCGGCTTCGGCATCCACCGCTGCCTCGGCCTGCGGCTCGCCGAGCTGCAGCTGCGCATCATCTGGGAAGAAATCCTGAAGCGCTTCGACACCATCGAGGTGGTGGAGGAGCCGAAGCGGATCTACTCCAATTTCGTCAAGGGCTACGAGACCCTGCCGGTGCGGATTCCGGGCTAGGCCGTCGCCCCAACCGCTCGCAATGGCGGGATTTGCGTGCTAGATTCCCCCGGATTCCGGTTGGGGGATTTCAAACATGCGCTTCGTTACCGCCCTCGTCTGCACGTTCGGCATCCTGTTCAGCGTCACCACAGCCTCGGCCGAGCGCCGCGTGGCTTTCGTGGTCGGCAACGGCGCCTACAAGAACGTGCCGGCGCTGCCCAATCCGACGATCGACGCCAAGTCGATGGCCTCCGCGCTGCGCAATGTCGGCTTCGAGGTGGTCGAAGGCACCAACCTGACCCGCGACACGATGACCGCCAAGTTGCTGGAATTCGGGCAGAAATCGCAGGGCGCCGACGTCGCCGTGTTCTACTATGCAGGCCACGGCATCGCCGTGAACGGCACCAATTACCTGCTGCCGATCGATGCCGACCTGAAATCGGAGATGGACGTCCGCCTCGGGGCTGCGATCAACATCGACGTGACGCTCGACCAGACCATGGGCGATGCCAAGGTCAAGCTGGTGTTCCTCGACGCCTGCCGCGACAACCCGTTCGCCAACAAGATCAAGGCGTCGGCGAAGACGCGCAGCGTCAATGTCGCAACCGGCCTTGCCGAGATGAAGTCCGGCGAAGGCACGCTGATCGCATTCGCCACCGGTCCGGGCCAGACGGCGCAGGACGGCCAGGCCGGCACCAACAGCCCGTTCACCCGCGCCCTGCTTGCCCATGTCACCCAGCCCGGCGCCGAGATCCAGCAGGCGATGACGAAGGTCCGCGCGCAGGTGAATGAGGAGACGCGCAAGGAGCAACTGCCCTGGGGGCACACCAACCTGATCGGCTCGGTGTACCTCAATCCCGCGGCCGCGCCTGCCGCAACGGCGGCCGCAGCGCCGGCGACGCAGGTTGCCGTAGCGCCGGCATCGAGCGAAGCCGAGATCGAGTTCTGGCGCTCCGTAAAAGACTCCAACAAGCCGGAAGAGTTCAACGCCTACCTCACCAACTATCCGGGCGGCCAGTTCCGTTCGCTGGCGCTGGCGCGCATCGCCGCGCTGCAGAACGGCGCCAGCACGCAGACGCGCGCGCTGACCACGGGCGTCGATCCGGCGATCTTCACCGAGGTCGGCTCGCAGCTGAGCGAGGATCAGATCGGCCTCGACCGCAATCAGCGTCGTGACATCCAGCGCCGCCTCACGGCGCTCGGCTTCGACAACAAGACGACCGGCGCGTTCGATGCCAACACGCGCCACGTTTTCAAGCGCTGGCAGGCCGCACGCGGCTATCCGGAAAGCGGCTACCTGACCAAGCATCAGCACAAGGCGCTGGTCGGCGAGCTCCTTCCCGCGCGCGCCGTGGCCACAGATGAAGAAGAACGCCCGCGCAAGCGGACTCCGCCTCCTCCTCCGCAGTACGTGGGAAGCGGCCCTCCGCCAGGCGGCAGTGGCCCTCCGCCGCCCAACCCGCTCCAGGTTATCCAGGGCGGTGCGATGATCGGGCGAACGATCTTCGGGCGTTAGCGCGAGGTGACTTCAGATCGAATCTCCGCCGTCATCCCCGCCAAGCCGTTCGAAGAACGGCGTCGCTTCGCTCGCCTATGGGCGGGATCCAGTATTCCAGAGCGTCAGAGGTCGAATTGCAGAAGCTGCGGAGTACTGGATGCCCACCTTCGCGGGCATGACGCTGAAATAGGCCGCCTCCAGCATCACTTGGCGTTTTGACCGGCCTCGGCCAGCAAATAGGCCGTGAGCTGCCTCACATGAGGATCACGCGCCACCTCGGGCCTGACCCGCAGCACGAAGGCCCAGGAGTAGCGCATCGATAGTGGCGCGAAGAGCCGGACCAGCCGCCCTGCCGCCAGTTCGGCATCGATGGTCGGCGAACGCCCGATCGCGATGCCGGCCCCGGCAACGGCGGCGCCGATCGCCTGGTTGAAGCGCTCGAACCGCAAGACCTGCCCCGCATCCGGGGGATGCCCGAGCAGTGGCAGCCAATGACGCCATTCCCGCTCGGCGCTCTGACCGTCCTCCTGCAGAAGGGTAAGACGTGGCAGATCCGCTTCGGTGAGCCCTTCGGCAAGAGCCGGGGCGCATACCGGGAAAAGGGTTTCGGAGAAGAGCAGCCTGTCCTGTGGCTGCATGGTCTCCGGCTTCAGCCGCAGCACCGCGATGTCGATGCCCTCGGCAGCCATGTCCGGGCGCAGCGAGTCCTCCGAACGCACATGCCACTCGACGCTCGGATGCTGTCGGGCGAAGGCCGCCAGCCTTGCCGCCAGCCAGAGCGAGGCGAAGGAGCCATTGGCCGAAACCACGAGGCGCCGCCGGGGCTGGTTCGCCTTTGCGCGGATCGCATCGCAAGCCATGGCCAGCCGCCCCAGCGCCTCCTCGACCGCCCGCAGCAATTCCTCGCCGGCAGCCGTCGGGCCCGTGCTGCTGCGTCCGGCCCCGTTGCGGGCGCGGGTCAGCAAGGGCGTGCCGAGTTGCTCTTCAAGCGCACGGATCTGATGGCTGACGGCGCTGGTGCTGATATTCAGCTTTTCGGCCGCCCGCGCGAAACTGCCTTCCCGTGCCACGGCGGCGAAGGCACGAAATGCGGGCAAGGACGGCAGATGGCTGCTCATCGCTGTTCAATCCAGCTAAACAGCAGATGAAATATCCGCGTTTGCCTCGCCGCGCCAGCGCCTGCACAGGATGAGCGGACCACAAAGCCAGCGAGTCTCCCATGTATTTCGATTTCCGCCTCTGGCGCCTGACGGCCGGCTTCCGCGGCCGCATGGCTCTGGGCACCTTCCTGGGCCTGCTGGCCCTCGGTGCCGGCATCGCGCGCTTCGCCTTCCTCGGCATCGCCCTGGCCGCCGTTTTCGACGGGCACGGCCCGGCGGCAGCCCTGCCCTGGCTCGCGGCCGCCGCCCTCGCCGTGCTGGCCCGCGCGCTCCTCGACCAGCGGCGCGCCAATATCGCGCACGACGTCGCGGCGGCGGTGCAGAGCAAGCTGCGCGTGCTGCTCTTCGACAAGATCGCGGACCTCGGCCCCGCCTGGTTCGCCGAGCAGCGGACAGGCGGCGTGATGCTCTCGATGATCGACGGCATCGAGCAGTTGCAGACCTTCTTCGGCCAGTATCTCCCCCAGCTTGCCATCGCCGCCTGCGCCCCGGTCGCGATTTTCGCCTTCATGGCTTTCTGGGACGTGCCGGTCGCGCTCGTGCTCCTGGCCGCCTCGCTGATCACCCTCGTCCTGCCCGCCATGGCCCATAGCTGGGACAAGCGGGCGGCTCTCGCGCGGCAGCAATCCTTCAAGGCCTTCGGCGCGGAATTCCTCGATGCCGTGCAGGGCCTGCCGACCTTGCAGGCCTTCGGGCAGAGTGCCGCTTTCGGCGAGCGCCTCGCCGCGCGGGCGCGGGCCGTCTACCAGGGCACGTTCAAGGTGCTCGGCCTGTCGGTGATGACGCGCGGCATCACCGATACCGGCATGGCGCTTGGCGCGGCCGTGGCGCTGATCCTCGGTGTGGTGCGCGTGTCGAGTGGCGAGATGAGCCTTGAGGCGCTGCTCGTCGTGCTGATGGCCGGCACGGAGATTTTCCGGCCGCTGCGCGACCTGCGCTCGGTACTGCACAACGGCATGGTGGGACAATCGGCGGCCGCCGGGCTGCACGCGCTCTTCGACGCGGTGCCGGTCGTCCGGCCCGGGGAGAAGCGCCTCGCCCTCGCCGAGGCCCAGGCCCCCGCCATCACGTTCGAGAATATCCGCTTCGCCTATCCCGGCGGGCGGCAGGCCGCGCATGACGGGCTGAACTTCACCATCGCCGGCGGCGAGCGCATCGGCATCGTCGGCCCGAGCGGCGCCGGCAAATCCTCCATCCTGCGCCTGCTGCTGCGCCAGTTCCTGCCTCAGGCCGGGCGGATCAGCATCGCCGGGCAGGATGTCGCGACGCTCGATGCGGCGAGCATCATGGCCCATGTCGCCATCGTCGCGCAGGATGCCACGCTCTTCCACGGCAGCGTCGCGAACAATCTCCGCCTCGGCCGGCCGGAGGCGAGCCAGGCCGAGCTCGAAGCCGCCTGCCGTGCCGCCAATGCGCATGACTTCATACTGGCCTTGCCCGGCGGCTATGACGCGCTGATCGGCGAACGCGGCGCACGGCTCTCAGGCGGCCAGCGGCAACGCATCGCCATCGCCCGCGCCTTGTTGCGGGATGCGCCGATCCTCATCCTCGACGAAGCTCTCTCGGCGGTCGATGCCGAGAACGAGGCGCTGATCCAGCAGGCGCTCGACCGGCTGATGGTCGGCCGCACCACGCTCATCCTCGCCCATCGCCTGTCGAGCGTGATCGGGGCCGACCGCATCCTGGTGCTCGATCACGGCCGCGTGGTGGAGAACGGCTCCCATGCCGAACTCATGCGGCTCGATGGCACCTATCGCCGCCTGATGGGCGCCCAGGCCGCGGAAGCCAGCGCCATGCGGGCGGATACGCTGGAAACACCCGCGCCGCTGCCGAAACGGTTGTGGAAGCCGCCCCGCCCCCGGCCGATATCTCCGCCGAAGCGCAAGCCATCACCTGGCGCGAAACGCTCCAGAGCCTGTTGCGCTATATCGAACCCTGGCATGGCGCCCTGACCTTCACCGTGCTCTGCGGCATCGGCCGAGTGGTTGCCTTCATCGGCGTCGGCGTGCTCGGCGCGCTGCTGATCGCCGCCCAGCGCGACGGACATCCCACTCTGGGCCTCGCGATCGCCCTTCTCATCGCCGCTCCGGTGGCGGGCCTGCTGCACTGGCTGGAAAGCTGGCGCGCGCATGACATGGCCTACCGTCTGCTGGCGGAAATGCGGATCGCGCTCTTCGCGCGGCTCGACCGGTTGGGGCCCGCTTATCTCATGCGGCGTCGCGCCGGCGATCTCGTCTCCCTGGCGACGACTGACGTCGAGACGGTCGAGTATTTCTACGCCCATACCATCGCCCCGGCCGTGGTCGCGATCCTGGTGCCGGCGACGGTGCTGATCGTGCTGGGCAGCATCGCCTGGCCGCTGGCCATTGCGCTCCTGCCCTTCCTCCTCTTCGCCGCCCTCTCCCCGGCGCGCGGCCGCGCGCGGATCGATAAGCTCGGCGCCGAAAGCCGCGCGGCGCTGGGCGGGCTCGGCGCGCATGTAGCCGAGAGCATCCAGGGCCTGGGTGATCTCATCGCCTTCCGCGCCGTCGAGCGCCGGCGCGACGAGTTCATGGCCCATGTCGACGACTACCAGTCCCGCCGCTCGGCCCTGATGCATGACCAGGCCAGCGCCGCGGCCGGGCTCGAGATCGCGACCGGATTCGGCGGCCTGGCCGTGGCGACGATGGGGGCCTTCCTCGCCGCCCAGGGCAGCCTCGCGCCGACGCTCCTGCCCATGCTGGTGCTGCTCGCCATTGCCGCGTTCCTGCCCGTCTCGGAAATCGCGCAGGTCGGGCGGCAGCTCGCCGATACCATCGCCTCGACCCGCCGGCTGCGCGTGGTCGAGCGCGAGGAGCCGAGCGTGACCGACGGTCAGCGTGAGCCGGCGCGCCCTGAAGGTGGCTCCACGCTGCGCTTCGAAGGCGTGCGCTTCACCTATCCAGGCCGCACCCGCCCCGCGCTGGACGGCATCGACCTCACCTTGCCCGCCGGGCGCACGGCGGCGCTCGTCGGGCCCTCGGGCGCGGGCAAGTCCACCGTCGCAATGTTGCTGCTGCGCTTCTGGGACCCGCAGGCGGGCCGCATCCTGCTCGATGGCGCCGACCTCAAGGATCTGAGCCTCGCCGGCCTGCGCCAGCGCGTCGCTCTGGTGGCGCAGGATACCTATCTCTTCAACGATACGCTTGGAAGCCAATATCCGCCTGGCTCACCCCACGGCGAGTGCGGCCGAGCTCGCTCGTGCCATCGAGCGGGCCGCCCTCACCGCTTTCGTCGCGAGCCTGCCGAAGGGGCTGGCGACGCCTGTCGGCGAGCGCGGCGTGCAATTGTCGGGTGGACAGCGACAACGGGTGGCCATTGCCCGCGCCTTTCTGAAGGACGCGCCGGTGCTGGTGCTGGACGAGGCCACCTCGCATCTCGACGCCATCAGTGAAGCACAGGTCCGCGCGGCCCTGGACGAACTCATGCGTGCCCGCACCGTGCTGGTCGTCGCGCATCGGCTTTCCACCATCCGCCACGCGGACAGCATTCTCGTGATGCAGTCCGGCCAGGTGGTGGAAGCCGGAACCCATGCCGAGCTGCTGGCGCGCCAGGGCGCCTATGTCCGTCTGGTGGCCCGGCAGATGGAAGGCGTGGCGGCGTAACAGAAAGCGATCAGCCGCCTCGCGCACTGTCGCGGCCGAGCCGGTTGAACTTCGCCTTCTGCTCGTCGTTCAGCGCGGCATAGAAATCCTGCAATGCCGGGCGCACGCTGTTGGCGGCCTCGATCATCGCCTCCAGTCGCTCCTGCATGATCTCCAGCCTGCCGACCGGCGTCCCCGGCGTTGAGGTCGGACAGACCTTGTTGAGAATCTCGACCGCCTGCCGCGTCGCCCCATCGAGGCGATCCAGCGCCTTGGCCTGCGCGTCGGTCGGCCGCACCACCCGATCGATCTCGTCGATCGGCAGCGCCGAGAGTCCGGCCTTCTGGCCACTGCACTCGGAACTCCGGTCCGCAGTTTGCGCGGTCGCAGCGCGATCCTCCTTCAGCTTGGGCCGGATCTCGTTGAAGCTCGCCTTCTGATCGTCGCTCAGCGATCCGTAAAAGCCTTCCAGCGCCGGCCGCACCGTCTTCACCGCATCGAGCGTCGCCTGCAGCCGCATGGTCATCGCCTGCAGCCGGCTGGGCGGTGTCATCGGCAGGCTTTCGGGGCACGCTTGCCGGAACTCGGTCGCGGCGGCTTCCGCCGCCTTCTTCAAATCAACGAGCAGACGCTTCTGCTCGCTCGACGGCTGCACGGCCTCCTCGATGTCCTTGATCGGCCACGCGGTCACGCCCTCGTCAGGCTGCGTGCACATGACGCGCACCGCCTGGCTCACGCGTCCCGGCGCCGGCGCCGTCCTCTGACGCTGCGGCGGTGCGCTGCCGGTCGTGACGCCTTCCTCGTCGATCGTTCCATAGGGGCCGACGTAGGCGTAATCGACGTGCGGCGCACCGTACGGGAAGTAAATGCCGTCGAAGAAATCGTCGTAGACGTAGGCCCAGTAGCTCTCCTCATACGCGTCGGGCCAGAACGAGTAGTAGAACACGTCGGAATAGGCATACGGCCAGTAAACCGCGCTGAGCCAGGGGACATAGCTGGCGCGCAGGCCATGGCGCCAGACCGCGCGCGGCGGCTGATGCCTCAATCGCCAGTCATCGCGACGCTCGTTCCTTGCCGCCGCGAAACTGGCGGCGAAGCGACCCTCGGCCGCCTGCTGCGGCGTCACCCGCGCAGTCCGCCCGCCTTGCACGCCGGCCTGCTCACGAACACCCTGCTCACGAACAGCCTGACGCTGCTCGAACCCGAGCGCGCGCTGCTGGCGCTCCAGCTGGCGCAGCTCGCGCTGCTCGGCGCGATCAAGCCGGCCGCTCTTCGATTGGGTCTGCAACTGCTCCAGCCGTTGCGCGGCGGACCGCTGCAACTGGTCCCTGCGCTGGAGCTGGCCCAGCTCGCGCTGCTCGACGCGGCTCAGGCGTCCGCTCTCCGAGCGCGTCTGCAACTGCTGCAGCCGCTGCGCGGTGGATTTCTGCCGCTGCTCGCTCAGCTGCAGTCGCCGCAGGTCACGTTGTTCGATCCGGCTGAGACGCCCGCTCTCCGAGCGCGCCTGCAGCCGTTGCAGCCGCTGCCCGGCCGCTTGCTGCTGCTGCGCGCTGCGTTCGAGCCGACGCAGCTCGCGCTGGTCGGAGCCAGTCAGGCGGCTTCGTGTCTGCTCCTGCGCACGATCGATCCGCTGCTGCACGCCCGGCTGCGCGCTGCGCAGTCGCGCTGGTCGGACCCAGTGAGGCGGCTTCGCGTCTGCTCCTGCGCACGATCGATCCGCTGCTGCACGCCCGGCTGGGCACGCCGCTCGATATCCGGACGGCTCGCCGCCCTGGGCGGTGGTGCTGCGCGTTGCACGGCAGGCGCCGAACGCGGCGGCGGCGCGGCGATGCGCGGCGCCGCTGGACGTGGAGGCGCGGCAAACCGCGGCGCCGGCTGCGGCCGCTGCATCTGCGGCGCAGGCATGGCCGGCCGCGAAATCTGCGGCGGCGGCGCAGGACGAGACATCTGTGGTGGCGGCGCGGCGCGCATGGCGGCAGGCGGTGGCGCCTGGCGCATCGCTGCCGGCGGTGGCATCGCCGGTGCGGCGCGGTGCGGACGCGCTGCAGGCGCAGGGCCTTGGCCCCCCGACCTGCCCTGGCCGTGGCCGTGGCCCTGACCTGGCTGGGCGAAGGCGATCTCTTCGAGCGGAGACGCGATCATGAACAGCGCAACGGCAGTCGTTGCCAGTCCAGCACCAGCACGCAACATGGCCTTCCCTCCCGGCCGCCGGCGGCGTGCTGTGCTCTTGATGGCACCGAAACAGCCGTCGAGCGCCTTCTCCTCAATCAGCCCACCAAAATAAAACGGCGCGCGCACCCGGTTCGTTCCGCGGGTCAAGCGCGTTTTGGTTCGAGCGAAACAACTGTGGTTACGCGCAACGGCGACGATGAACGTTCGTACAGGAATGCGCGCTGAGTTCCGAAGTCAGACCGTCGCAACCGGCGTCAGCGGCGAGCCTACGCTTCCCGGCAGGCGCAGCGGCGGCGCGGTCAGGAAGAAGTGCGCGCGCTTGTTCGCCGCGAGCCACGCGGCGAGATCCTTCAGATACCACAGTTCGCCAAGATGAATGCCCTGCTTGAACAGGCAGTGCGCGTGCAACGGCAGCAGCGGCCGCGGCCCCTTGCCGCGCCGCGCGGACGGCAGCAGTTCGACCGCCGTGTTGTCGGCGATCACCGCAACGACGCCGCAATCGCTGATCCACTGCTGCAGCTTCTCGTCGCCGCCGTCGAGGCCGCTGCACACGCCATGCAGCACCTTCGGGTCGGGATCCTTGCGCATTCCGAGCAGCACCTCGTCGAAGCCGGTGTACAGGCAGAGGAAGTCGCCCTTCGCGACCTCGACGCGCTGCTGCTCCATGATGCGCATCAAGTCGTCATAGCCGACCGCGACGTGATCGCGGCCGTAGACCGCGTGCAGGTTGACCATCGTCCCGCGCCCTTGCGCGCAGGTCTCGGCGAGGTTTTCGATGCCGAGCGCTTTTGCGCGCGGCTCATCGCTGCCTTCGGCCGGCGAGACGATGTGCTCCTCGGCGCGAAAACCGTTGTAGTAGACCTTTTCGGCGTCACCATCGCCGTCCGCGTCGAAGAACTGCCCGTAGTGACACAGCGCGTCCCACTGGGTGGAGTACTGCGTGTACAGCGTCACCGCATCGTCGCAGGTCACGTCGAGATGATCGTGCTGACAGGTGAGCGCGCGCCAGGGAAAGTTGTAGTTCATCTGGCCGCCTTCGCGGCGAACCGTGAACAGCCGCGGCGCCTGCCGCGCCTTGATCAGCGCGTTGCCGCCGGGATAGTCGAGCGGAAGGCTCAGGCAGAACGACTGCCCGGTCCTGATTTCGGACGCGGCCTTCAGCCGGATCTCGGGCGTGACGAGGTTGATCCGCCCCTTCTGGTCGTCCTCGCCGAAATCGCCCCAGTTCGAGCCCTCCGGCCGATGTTTCCACCGCTTCATCGTCGCCTCCCGTTCTTTTTTGCTTTTGTGCTGCCCGTTCCGCTCCGCTACGCCTGCAGCGACTTGATGGCCTCCTTCATCCCCAGGTCGACCACCCGCTGACGCATCTCGCGCGCGCCGTCGCTGAAGTGACAAAGCGTATCCCACTCGGCGCCGCCGATCATGGCCTGGCGAAAACCCTGCCATTCCGCGACGCGGTTGATCGCCATCTTCTTGAGCCGCAGCAGATCGGGCGGCGTTTTGGATATCGCCGTTGCCATCTGCGTGGCTCGTGCTGCGAGCTCGGCCGGCGGGAACGCACGGTTGGCCCAGCCCCAGGCTTCCGCCTCGGCGCCGCTGATCTCGCTGCCGGCGATGAAATCCATCTCCTTTGCCCGTTTCGGGCCGACAAAGAACGCCCAGAACGACGAGACGAACCCGCCGCCGATCGGAATGCTGGGAAAGCGGATTTTGCAGTCGCTCGACACAAGTGTGATGTCGCACGCCAGCGCCAGCATCGTCGCCGCGGCGACGCAATATCCATGCACCTGCCCGATCACGGGTTTTGGAAAGTCCCACACCCTCAGGAAATCCTCGATGTGCGCCTGCAGGCGATTGCGGTCGGCGCTGACGCCAAGCTGCGCCGGCGACTGACCGCCCTCGAGATCCATCCCGACGGAGAACGCGCGCCCCGCGCCCTTCAGGATCACAACCCGGATCGCCGGGTCCCGCTCGGCCTGGTCGAGCGCACGGGCGAGTGCGGAGAAAAGCTCGGCATTGAAAGCGTTCATCTTGTCGGGCCGATTGAGGATCAGCGTCGCGATCGGTCCATCGGTCTCGTAGAGCACTTCATCCGCCATGGCGCTTCTCTCCCTGGGTGCTGTGGAATGCGCGTCGCCCGATCGGCCTGAAAGAGCCGCTGCCGCCAGCTCACGCCAGCGATCTGCCTCGACCAGACCAATCCTGAGATCCGCGAGGCCGACCCGCGGTCCGGGCTAGATCCCCTCGAACAACGCCGTCGAAAGGTAGCGCTCGGCGAACGACGGCACCACGGCGACGATCGTCTTGCCGGCATTCTCCGGCCGCTTGGCCAGCTCGATGGCGACCGCGATCGCCGCGCCTGACGAAATGCCGCCGGGGATGCCTTCCAGCCGCGCCAGCGCCCGCGAGGTCTCGATCGCGGTTGCGCCGTTCACCCGCATCACCTCGTCGATCACCGAGCGGTCGAGGATGTCCGGCACGAAGCCGGCGCCGATGCCCTGGATCTTGTGCGGCGTGTGCTGGCCGCCGCCGAGCACCGGGCTCTCCTCCGGCTCGACCGCGATGATGCGCAACGACGGCTTGCGCGGCTTCAGCACCTGCCCGACGCCGGTGATCGTCCCGCCGGTGCCGACGCCGGCGACGAACAGGTCGATATTGCCCTTGGTGTCGTTCCAGATCTCCTCCGCCGTCGTGCGGCGATGGATCTCCGGATTGGCGAGGTTCTTGAACTGCTGCGGAATGACCGAGTTCGGCGTCGAGCGGTTGAGCTCCTCGGCGGTGGCGATCGCGCCCTTCATGCCCTGCGCTGCCGGCGTCAGCACCAGCTCGGCGCCGAGGAAGGCCAGCATCTTGCGCCGCTCGATCGACATCGATTCCGGCATCACCAGCTTCAGCCGATAGCCCTTGGCGGCGGCGACGAAGGCGAGCGCGATGCCGGTGTTGCCCGAGGTCGGCTCGATCAGCACCGTTTCCGGATTGATGAGGCCGGCCTTCTCCATCGCCGCGATCATCGCCGAGCCGATCCGGTCCTTCACGCTCGCCGCCGGATTGAAGTATTCGAGCTTCGCCAGGATCGTCGCCTTGGCGCCCCGCTGCTGCGGCAGCTTGTTCAACCGCACCAGCGGCGTGTCGCCGATCGCGTCAGCGATGCTGTCGTAGACGCGGCCGCGCCCGGGCACATGCGCGGAAGAAGTGGCGGATGAAGCGGCTTGGGCAGAGGACGGCATTGCAAATCTCCAGGACTGTCGGCACAGGATCGAGCTTAGCGCAGCTCGTCGCGGGCCTGTCGAAGCGCGAGATCGCCGTAAAGTTTCGACAAAGTGGAGGCAACTTCTGCGCGAGCGGATTAAACGCGCCTTCACCTCGCCGCTGATTCGCATCGCCGGTCGAACAATTCGTTCATGCAGTGCACAATGCCACTAACGCCTGTGCCGCAGGCGTAACTTGATCACGCGCGATCAACTCATTGCGATGCAAAATCGAAATCGTCGAAATCAACGCATTTGTGTCGCGACAACGTCAGACTAATTGATGATAAGGTCTTCACGCGTATCGTTGGGGATGGATCAACTCCAAACAGAGAAGAGGAGGTGCACGATGTCAGCCATCGCTGAAGTACTATCGTCCGACACGCCTCGTCCGGCCCCTCGCGCGAGCGATATGCCGACTTGTCCCGTTTGCGCAGACTCACTCGTGGCGGCCGAAGGCTCGGCCTTCTCGGCAGATGGCGAACTGAGCTACCTCTGGAGTTGCGAAACCTGCGGCTACGGTTTCGTGACGCGACACGCGATCAAGAAAGCGTTCGTCTGTAACTAGCCCAAACCGCTGTCACGGCGTTCAGCGCGGAGCGATATCGCCCCGCGCCCAGCCCGCGCGCACGCTCGCGCGGAAAGCCTCGAACGCGCCGTTGGCGATCGCGTCGCGCATGCCCTGCATCAGCTGCTGGTAGTAGGCGATGTTGATCTCCGAGAGCAGCATCGCGCCGAGCGCTTCGCCGGATTTGATCAGGTGATGCAGATAGGCGCGTGAATAGCTTCGCGCCGCCGGCCAGTCGCTCGTCTCGTCGAGCGGGCGCGGGTCGTCGGCGTGCCGCGCATTGCGCAGGTTGACCGCGCCACCCGGCGTGAACGCCACGCCGTGGCGGCCGTTGCGGGTCGGCAGCACGCAGTCGAACATGTCGATGCCGCGCGCCACGGCTTCCATCAGGTCGTCCGGCGTGCCGACGCCCATCAGATAGCGCGGGCGATCCTGCGGCAGGATCGGCGCCGTCTCCTCGATCATCGCCAGCATCACCGCCTGCGGCTCGCCGACCGCGAGCCCGCCGATGGCGTAGCCATGGAAACCCATGTCCACCAGCGCGCGGGCGCTGGCGTGACGCAGCGCCGGCACGTCGCCGCCCTGGACGATGCCGAACAGCATGTGGCCAGCCGCGGCGCTTTCGAACGCGCGCTTGCAGCGCTCGGCCCAGCGCAGCGACAGCTGCATCGCCCGCTCGATGTCGGCGCGCTCGGCCGGCAGCCGCACGCACTCGTCGAGCTGCATGGCGATGTCGGCGCCGAGCAGCCGCTGCACCTCGATCGCGCGCTCCGGCGACAGCACCACGGTCGCGCCATCGATGTGCGAGCGGAACGTCACCGCGTCCTCGGTCACCTTGCGCAGCGTCGCCAGCGACATCACCTGGAAGCCGCCGGAGTCGGTCAGCATCGGCGCATTCCAGCCGGTGAAGCTCTGCAGGCCGCCGAGCGCCGCGATCCGCTCGGCGCCGGGCCGCAGCATCAGGTGGTAGGTGTTGCCCAGCACGATGTCGGTGCCGGCATCGCGCACGTCGCGCCAGTGCAGGCTCTTCATCGCGCCGGCGGTGCCGACCGGCATGAAGGCCGGCGTGCGCACCACGCCATGCGGCGTCGTCAGCCGGCCGGTGCGCGCGGTGCCGTCGGTGTGCAGCAGCTCGAAATGGTTGGGAACGGTCATCTGGCCTAGCGCCTAACCAGCTTGATCGCGCCTGTAAAGCATTGACGGCGCATGGCGACGCCCATATGTTCCGCGCCGATGACCAAGACCGCCCAGCGCACCACCAAAAAAACGCCCTTCCGGGCGGAGGTAAGCGCGCGCGTCTAGATCACGAGACACAAATCGCTTGACCGAAGCCCCGCCTGAAAAGGACCGGGGCTTTTTTATTGCCTGATGGAGATGAACGTGAAGAGCAATCCCACTGTGGCCATTGTCGGTGTCACCGGCGCCGTCGGCGCCGAATTCATGGCGACCATGGACAAGCGGAAATTCCCGGTCGGCAAGCTCAAGGCGCTGGCGAGCGGCCGGTCCGCCGGCAAGCCGCTCGACCTTTCGTGGCCAGAACATCGTCATCGAGGAGCTGACCGAGACATCGTTCGCCGGCGTCGACATCGCGCTGTTCTCGGCCGGCGGCGGCATCTCCAGGAAGTTCGCGCCGATCGCCGTCAAGGCCGGTGCGGTGGTCGTCGACAACTCGTCGGCCTTCCGCATGGCGGACGGCGTGCCGCTGGTGATCCCGGAGATCAATGGCCGGCGCGTCAGCGAGCACAAGGGCATCATCGCCAACCCGAACTGTGCGGCGATCACCGCGCTGGTGCCGCTGTGGCCGATCCACAAGGCGAACCGCATCAAGCGGGTGATCATCTCGACCTACCAGGCGGCCAGCGGCGCGGGCGCTGCGGCGATGGACGAACTGGTCGAATCGACCCGCGCCCACCTGAACGGACAGAGCTATCCGCCAAAAGTGCTGGCGCATCCTTATGCGTTCAACCTGTTCAACCACAACACGCCGATCGATCCGGAGACCGGCTACAACGACGAAGAGGCCAAGGTCATCAAGGAAACGAAGAAGATCTTCGAGGACGAGGCGCATCGCCGTCGGCATCACCTGCGTGCGCGTGCCGGTGCTGCGCGCCCATTGCGAGGCCATCACCTTCGAGTGCGAGAAGCCGATCACCGAGCACGACGTGCGCGCCATCCTGGCGGATGCGCCGGGCGTGCGGATCGTCGACGACCGGGCGAAAAACTACTTCCCGATGCCGATCGACGCGTCGGGCCAGGACGACGTCCTGGTCGGCCGCATCCGCAAGGATCTGAGCGACCCGTCCGGGCATTCGGTCGTCGATGTTCGCGGCGGCGGATCAGTTGCTCAAGGGCGCCGCGCTGAATGCGATCCAGATCGCGGAGTTGTTGCCTTAGCCCCGAATACGTCATTGCGAGCGAAGCGAAGCAATCCAGCGCGCGCGAAGCGCGCCAACAAAGAACAGCCGAGCTCGCCGCAAGGGCCGCGCTTTTTGCTTTGCGCGCTGCGCGCGCAGCTGGATTGCTTCGCTTCGCTCGCAATGACGGCTATGCCCGAAACAACAAACTCGCGTCGCCGTACGAATAGAACCGGTAGCCGTTCGCCACCGCGTGCGCATACGCCGCCTTCATGCTGTCGAGGCCGGAAAAGGCCGCGACCAGCATGAACAGGGTCGAGCGCGGCAGGTGGAAATTGGTCATCAGCACGTCGACCGCGCGAAAGCGGTAGCCCGGCGTGATGAAGATCGCGGTGTCGCCGCTGAACGGCTGGATCGTGCCGTCCTCGGCGGCGGCGCTCTCGAGCAGCCGCAGCGAGGTCGTGCCGACGGCGATGATGCGTCCGCCGGCGCGCCGCGCCGCGTTGAGCGCGTCGGCCGTCTGCGCGGAGACCACACCCCATTCCGCGTGCATGCGATGATCGGCCGTATCGTCGGCCTTGACCGGCAGGAACGTGCCGGCGCCGACATGCAGCGTCACGCGCTGGACGGCGGCGCCCCTGGCGCGCACCGCGGCTTCGAGCTCCGGCGTAAAATGCAGCCCCGCGGTCGGTGCGGCCACCGCCCCCTCCTCGCGCGCGAACATCGTCTGGTAATCGGCCGCGTCCTGGTCGTCCGGCGCGCGTTTTGAGGCGATGTAGGGCGGCAGCGGCGTATCGCCCATCTCGGCAATGGCCTGGTCCAGCGCCGGACCATGGAACGTGAAGGCCAGCGTCACCTCGCCCGCCTCGCCCTTCGCCTCCACCGTGGCGTCGAGCTGGCCGAGGAAGCACACCCGCCCCTCGGCGCCGAAGCGGACGATGTCGCCCTCCGCTGAGCCGCTTGGCCGGCTTCACCAGCGCCTGCCAGCGCGAGCCGTCGATCCGCTTGATCAGCGTCGCCTCGATCTTCGGCTCGACGCCGCGGCCGAGCCGGCGGCCGGTCAGTTGCGCGGCGATGACCTTGGTGTCGTTGACGACCAGCTGATCGCCGGCGCGCAGGAACTCCGGCAGGTCGCGCACGTGACGATCCTCGAGCGGCGCGCCCGGCCGGACGACAAGCATGCGCGCGCTATCGCGCGGGCTCGCCGGCCGCAGCGCGATCCGTTCGGGCGGCAGATCGAAGTCGAAGAGATCGGTGCGCATGGCGCTCTTCTTCCCTCTCCCCATAGCCGTTCGAAGAACGGCGTCGCTTCGCTCGCCTATGGTGGGAGAGGGTGGCGAGAATGAGCGCAGCGAATTCGCGCCGGGTGAGGGGTCATTGCGAAGGCGAAGAGCCCCCTCACCCGCCTTCGCTTCGCTCAGGCACCCTCTCCCACGAGGGGAGAGGGAAGAAGTACTCAAGCATCCTGCGCCATGTGCGCCTTGACGATCTTGTCGGGGTTCTGCACCGGCTCGCCGCGCTTGATCTTGTCGACGTTGTCCATGCCGTCGGTGACCTTGCCCCAGACCGTGTACTGCTTGTCCAGGAAGCGCGCGTCGTCGAAGCAGATGAAGAACTGGCTGTCGCCGGAATTCGGATCCGCCGAGCGCGCCATCGACACGGTGCCGCGCACATGCGGCTCGGCGTTGAACTCGGCCTTGATCTTCTTGCCCGAGCCGCCGGTGCCGGTGCCCTGCGGGCAGCCGGTCTGGGCCATGAAGCCGTCGATCACGCGATGGAAGACGATGCCGTCATAGAAGCCCTTTTTCACCAGGCCCTTGATCTGCTCGACATGCAGCGGCGCGAGGTCCGGCCGCATTTCGATGGTGACGGGTCCCTTGCGTGGTCTCGAGGATCAGTGTGTTCTCAGTAGCCATTTTTGAATACTCCTTACTGACGTTTACTTCACGTCCGATGCGACCTGCACCTTCACCATCTTGTCGGGATCGGTAACTGCGCCGCCGGCAGAGCCCGGGGGCGCCTTCTTCAGCTTGTCGACCACGTCCATGCCGGACACGACATCGCCGATGACCGTGTACTGGCCGTTCAGGCTCGCCTGCTCGCCGAACATGATGAAGAACTGCGAGTTGGCGCTGTCGACGCTGTCGCCGCGACGCGCCATGCCGACGACGCCGCGCTTGAACGGCACGTTGGAGAACTCCTGCTTCAGGTTCGGAAGCTTCGAGCCGCCGGTGCCGTTGAACTTCTCGCCGTCGCCGGTCTGCGCCATGAAGCCGTCCATGACCCGGTGGAACGGCACGTTGTTGTAGAAGCCTTCCTTCGCCAGCGTCTTCAGCCGCTCGGCATGGCGCGGCGCGAGGTCGGCGCGAAGCTTGATGATGATACGGCCCTTGGTCGTGTCGATCACGAGCGCGTTGGCCTTGTCGAGATTGGCGGGCAGCGGCTGCGCCAGCGCGGGCGTGATCGCAAACAAGGTGGCGATGACGGCAAGAAAGCGGAACATGGAAACTCCGGAATAATGGAGAGCAAGGGGCGCGCCGGGAGCTCAGCCCGAAAGCTTGGCCTTGAGGCTCTTGGCGACGGAGGCGGGCACGAACGGCGTGACATCGCCGCCCATGCCTGCGATCTGCCGGATCAGTGTGGCGGTGATCGGGCGGACGGCCACGGAAGCCGGCGTGAACACGGTGTGGATGTCCGGCGCCATGGTCTCGTTCATGCCGGCGAGCTGCATTTCGTAGTCGAGATCGGTGCCGTCGCGCAGGCCCCGGATCATGATCGTTGCGCCCACGTCTTTCGCCGCCGTGACGGTCAGGTTGTCGTAGGTCGAGCAGTCGAACTGGCAGCCGGCCTTCTTCGCCACCGGCTCGAACACCTCGCGCACCATCGCCAGCCGCTCCTCGGTGGTGAACAGCGGTTTCTTGCCGGGGTGGATGCCGATCGAGACGATCAGCTTGTCGCACAGGTGCACGGCATGGCTCACCACGTCGAGGTGGCCGTTGGTGACCGGGTCGAATGAACCCGGATAGATGGCGATACGAGGCATGGACTTCGTCTAACCTGCCGGGAAAGCCCGCGCAAACACATTTGGTTCCGCACGTCTGTGCGCTTTATCGCGGACTTTTTTCTGCGAAGCGGGCGAACCAAAACACCGCCTCGCGCGTCTTCTCCCCAAGCCAGGCAATTCTTTGAAACTAAAGCGCTTTTCGGCGCTTTGTTTCATTGGAACGGCCACCACGAAACAATTCCCGCCGGCGACGAAACCATTTCTCCACCCTCACGCAGAACGTCCTGAAACCGTGACTCGGTAAATCCTTAACTCAACAACGGCGCAAGACGGGCCAACGGGCCCAAGACTAACAGGGGACCAACATGATCAAGGCGCTTTCAGCGATTGCCATTGCGGCCTTCATCGCAGCCGCACTCACCGTTCTCCCGGGTTTCGCCCCTCAGGTCGAGGCGAGCGTGAACTCCTCCATCGTTCTCAAGAAGGCCGACCGCCTCGACTATCGCGCGATCGGCAAGGATTGCTCGCAGCAGGCGTGGCCGAATTTCGAGCCGTCCTGCCTGCGCAACGCCGGCACCAAGACGGCGCCGGAAAAGGTTCGCACGGTTTCGGTGGTTCAGCGCTGAGCTGACCATCTGAAAATGACCGGAGGATGCCCCCTCCGTTCTTGACTACATCCACCTACTCCTCCAAGCAAAACTCAAACGGCGGCCGAAAGGCCGCCGTTTTTTCTTGTCATTCCGGGGCGCGAGCGAAGCTCGCGAACCCGGAATCTCGATGTGGCTGGCTCTGAGTTCAACAAGCTCGAGGATTCCGGGTTCGCGCGTTTCACGCGCGCCCCGGAATGACACTAACCCCCGTTGCCGTTCTCGCCTTCCTCGCCGATGTGCTCGACCGAGACGACCCGCTCGCCTTCCGCGGTATCGAACACGATCACGCCCTGCGTCGAGCGGCCGGCGATGCGGATGCCGTCCACCGGGCAGCGGATCAGCTGGCCGGCGTCGGTCACCAGCATGATCTGGTCGCTCTCCTCCACCGGGAACGAGGCCACCAGCTTGCCGTTGCGGTTGTTCACCGACATGGCGACGATGCCCTTGCCGCCGCGGCCGGTGGTCCGGTACTCGAACGACGAGGTGCGCTTGCCGTAGCCGTTCTCGGAGATCGTCAGCACGAACTGCTCGGCCGCCGACATCTCCACATAGCGCTGCTCGCCGAGCTCGATCGCCCCGCTCGCCTCTTCCTGCTCGGTGGCGCCCTCCTCCTCGACGCCACCGCGCCGCACGGCGCTGGCGCGGCGCAGATAGGCCGCCCGCTCCTCGGCCGACGCCTCGATGTGATGCAGGATCGACAGCGAAAT
This sequence comes from uncultured Alphaproteobacteria bacterium, assembly GCA_963843435.1. Lineage (GTDB taxonomy): Bacteria > Pseudomonadota > Alphaproteobacteria > Rhizobiales > Xanthobacteraceae > P52-10. The sequence goes on along the minus strand of CAWJKJ010000015.1, from coordinate 642,107 downwards.
CACCTTGTCGTCGCCCGAAAGCGCGATGCCGCGCACGCCCATCGACGTGCGGCCCGAGAACACGCGGACGTCGGAGACCGGGAAGCGGATGCACTGGCCGCCGGCGGCGGTCAGCAGCACGTCGTCGCGCTCGGTGCAGATCTGCACGTCGACGATCGCCTCGCCCTCCTCCAGCTTCATGGCGATGATGCCGGAGCGGCGCACGTCGGCGAAGTCCGACAGCTTGTTGCGGCGGACGTTGCCGCCGGTGGTGGCGAACATCACGTCGAGCTCGGCCCACGACTTCTCGTCCTCGGGCAGCGGCATGATGGTGGTGATGCGCTCGCCCTGCTCCAGCGGCAGGATGTTGATCATCGCCTTGCCGCGCGAGTTCGGCGCCGCCATCGGCAGCCGCCAGACCTTTTCCTTGTAGACCTGGCCGCGCGACGAGAAGAACAGCACCGGCGTGTGCGTGGACGCGATGAACAGGCGGCTGACGAAATCCTCCTCGCGCGTCTGCATGCCCGAGCGGCCCTTGCCGCCGCGCTTCTGCGCGCGATAGGCCGACAGCGGCACGCGCTTGACGTAGCCCGCGTGCGACACGGTCACCACCATGTCCTCGCGCTGGATCAGGTCCTCGTCCTCGACCTCGCCTTCCTGCTCGATGATCACGGTGCGGCGCGGCGTTGCGAATTCTTCCTTCACCGCGCGCAGCTCGTCCTTGACGATGCTCTGCACCCGCGCGCGCGAGCGCAGGATTTCGAGATAGTCGGCGATTTCGGCGGCGAGCTTGTCGAGTTCTTCGGCAATCTCGTCGCGTCCCAGTGCCGTCAGCCGCTGCAGCCGCAGATCGAGGATCGCCTTCGCCTGCTCCATCGACAGCCGCGCCGTGCCGTCCGGCGCCAGGACGTGGCGCGGATCGTCGATCAGCGTCATCATCGTGGCGACGTCCTGCGCCGGCCAGTCGCGCGCCATCAGGGTCTCGCGCGCCGTGTTCGGGTCGGGCGAGGTGCGGATCACGCGGATCACCTCGTCGATGTTGGCGACCGCGATGGCGAGGCCGACCAAGATGTGCGCGCGGTCGCGCGCCTTGTTCAGCAGGAACTTGGTGCGGCGGGTGACGACCTGTTCGCGGAAGCCGACGAAGATCGTCAGCAGGTCCTTCAGGGTCATCACCTGCGGCCGGCCGCGAATCCAGCGCCACCATGTTGACGCCGAAACTCGTCTGCAACGGCGTGAATCGATAGAGCTGGTTCAGCACGACGTCGGCCACCGCATCGCGCTTGAGCTCGACGACGACACGGTAGCCGTCGCGGTCCGACTCGTCGCGCAGATCGCCGATGCCCTCGATCTTCTTTTCGCGCACCAGTTCGGCGATGCGCTCGACCATCGTCGCCTTGTTCACCTGATACGGAATTTCGCTGATGACGATCGCCTCGCGATCCTTGCGGATCGTCTCGATCTCCACCTTGCCCCGCATGACGACCGAACCGCGGCCGAGGTGATAGGCCGAGCGGATGCCCTGTCGTCCGAGGATGATGCCGCCGGTCGGGAAGTCCGGTCCCGGCATGATCTGGATCAGGTCGTCGATGCCGATCGCGGGATTGTCGATGACCGCGATGCAGGCGTCGATCGCCTCGCCGAGATTGTGCGGCGGGATGTTGGTCGCCATGCCGACGGCGATGCCGCCGGCGCCGTTGACCAGCAGGTTCGGGAAGCGCGCCGGCAGAACCACCGGCTCCCGCTCGTTGCCGTCATAGTTCGCCTGGAAGTCGACCGTGTCCTTGTCGATGTCGGCGAGCAGCGACATCGCCGGCTTGGCCAGGCGCGACTCGGTGTACCGCATCGCCGCCGGCGGATCGCCGTCGACCGAGCCGAAATTGCCCTGCCCGTCGATCAGCATCAGGCGCATGGAGAAGTCCTGCGCCATGCGCACCAGCGCGTCGTAGATCGATTGGTCGCCGTGCGGGTGATATTTACCCATCACGTCGCCGACGACGCGGGCCGACTTCACATACTTCTTGTCCGGCGTGTGCCCCTGCTCATTCATCGAGAACAGGATGCGCCGATGCACCGGCTTCAAGCCGTCGCGCGCGTCGGGAAGCGCACGCGACACGATCACGCTCATCGCGTAATCGAGGTACGAGCGCTTCATCTCGTCGATGATGGAAACGGGCTTGATATCGGAGGGCCCCGAAGGCTCCCCCGGCTTGTTGTCGTCAGTGTCGGACAAAGTCGAATCCAGGCAAGAATTTAGCTTGGAATCATATAGCCCATCGAGTGCGCAAAACCAAATAAATCGCCGCTTTTACGAGGCTTTTTCCCGCTGCTTTTCCAATAGCTTACAAGGGGATTTTTCAGTCCCCGAAGGCCACCGCATGCATGATGCGGCCGGGCAGGAATGTGAAGGCTCCGGCGATCACCAGCGCGCCTATAAACAGGCTCACCATGGTCCTGGCGTGCCCCCGCGCGTTGTGCCGATGCGCGAACAGCAACCCGATCGGCAAAAGGGTCAGAACCATGATCGACAGCAGGTGGATTGGCCCCCAGGAGCCAACGAGCCTTGCCCCCTCGCCCTGAATCCAGAACGAGCTGACGGCGATGACAAGCATCAAGGCAACCCAGACCCAGCCGAGCGTCCGATGCGGCAGCGTCCCCTTCGGCGCGGCGAACTGGAGAAGGCCCAGGGCGAACGCGGCCATCGCCGCAAAGGCGTGAAGCTGGATGACGATCGGGGCGTTGAGCAACGGCGCAAGGCTCATGCATCGACTCCCGAATTTCGCGACGTGACCAAGAACGCCAATCGTCCTCCGCGCCTCTCGGCGCGGTCAGTTCCCGAAGGCCACCGCGTGCATGATGCGGCCGGGCACGAAAGTGAACAGGCCGGCGATCACCAAACCGCCGACAAACATGCCGATCACGGTCTTCGCGTGGCCGCGAACGTTGTGCTTGCGCGCGAAGTAGACCGCGCGTCGGGATCATGATCAGCACGTAGATCGAAATCAGGTGGATCGGGCTCCACGGCCCCCACAGACGGATCTCATGGATCCAGAACGACGACAGCGCGACGGTCAGCATCAGCGCCAGCCAGATGAAGCCGACGGTCCGGTGCGGCAGCGTGCCCTTCGGCGCCATGAACTGCACCAGCCCCAGGGCGAACGCGGCCATGGCCGCAAAAGCGTGCGCCTGGATGGCAAGCGGCGCGTTCAGCAGCGGGGCGAGGCTCATGCCAAGACTCTCATCCGGTGTTCGTCGGTTCGGTCGCCGAACAATCGGCCGCGACCGATGTTAATATCATTAACATCAATCTTTTCGATGTCAAGATTATCCGCTCGCGCCCGCTCCGCGGAGCCACGAAGGCATGTCCTGACCCGCTCAAAGTGTTGCACAATGGGGCGGAAAATTTCTTAAAGCCGCAGGGATATCCGCCGATGGACGCGATGATCGTGGTGGACATGCAGGTCGGGCTGCTCGCCGGCGCGCCGAAGCACGATCTGCAGGGTGTCATCGACCGCATCAACCAACTGGCGGCGATGGTGCGCGCGCGGTCCGGCAGGGTCATCTGGATCCGGCACTGCGGACACGACGACGATTTCGCCCGCGGCGCACCTGGCTGGGCGTTCCTGCCGGAGATGGATCGCCGGCAGGCGGACATCGTCGTCGAGAAAACGCTGAACGATCCGTTTGCAGGCACCGAGCTGCAGGCCACGCTCGCGGACATCAAGCCGGACAGAGTTCTGGTCGCCGGCTGGGCGACGGACTTCTGCGTCGATGCGACGGTCAGGTCGTCGGTTTCACACAACTACAATGTCGTGGTCGCCAGCGACGGACACACCTTGGCCGACCGCCCTCACCTCGATGCAGCAACGGTGATCCGTCACCACAACTGGGTCTGGAGCGATCTGATCACCAACCGCTCGATCCGGATCGCGAGCACGGCGGAGTTGCTCGAGGAGGCCAAAGAACGCCTTAGAGTCTGATGAGTTCAACGAAATCTCCGCCGTCATCCCCGCGGAAGCGGGGATCCAGTATCCCAGAGCGCCAGCATTTCAACCGCTAACGCTGCGGAGTACTGGATGCCCGCATGCGCGGGCATGACGGCCGAGTTTGGCTTAGAGTTATCAAGCTCCGGCACTTCGGTCAGAACGGAGCTCGTCCCGCCGCACCACGAAGGCCAGACTGCCCCCTCTCCCCGCTTGCGGGGAGAGGGTTGGGGTGGGGGGGCTGATGAGATCGCGACTTCAGCATCGCGACTAACGCCGTGCCATAGGCGAGCGAAGCGACGCCGTTCTTCGAACGGCTATGCCCCTCACCCGGATCGCAAGAGCGATCCGACCTCTCCCCGCAATGCGGGGAGAGGTGAAAAACGCAGGCTCCTTCCGTCAGAACGGGATCTCGTCGTCCATGTCGCGCCGGCCACCACCGCCGCCGGCCGGCGCGGCCACGCGACGCTGACCGCCGCCGCCTGACGGCGCGCTCGAGCCGTAGTCTCCGCCACCACCTTCGTCGGCGACGAAGTTGCCGCCACCGCCGCCGCGTGCGCTGTCGAGCATGGTCAGCACCGAGTTGAAACCCTGCAGCACGACTTCGGTCGAATACTTCTCGACGCCCTGCTGGTCGGTCCATTTGCGCGTCTGCAGCGCGCCCTCGATGTAGAGTTTTGAGCCTTTCTTGACGTACTGCTCAATCACCTTGCACAGCGGCTCGCTGAATACGACCACGCGATGCCACTCGGTCTTTTCCTTGCGCTCGCCGGTCGCCTTGTCGCGCCACGTCTCGGAGGTGGCGATGCGCAGGTTGGCGATCGGACGGCCGTCCTGGGTGCGCCGGATTTCCGGATCGGCACCGAGATTGCCTACGAGAATGACCTTGTTGACGCTACCCGCCATCGCGACTCTCCACTGATTGCGCGGCCCTTCGCCACGTGAGAGCACGGAGAACCAAGAGCTAACCCTATAATGCGGTCGCAGCCGCTGAGGCGCATCCGCGCGGCTTATCCACACCGCAAATTTCAGAGTCATCACGCGCCGGCTATACTGGCCACGCCGGCCGATGTTCTTTTTATGTTCTATGCCAAATTCGCATGCGAGTCCACCCCGTCGCCGCATCGATCGCGTCGCATTTTGATTCAAAGTTTCGCGAAGTCTCGGGCCTCGGAAACATTGTTTCAGCGACCGCGACAATGATGGCGATGCGGGCCCTGAAGTGTGGCGAAAGCTTGGCCTTAAGGAACTTTTAACACCTTGAAAAAATTAGAGAATTGTTAGTTTTTGCACTGCGAATTCGCGGCCGGGTGTGACTTTTGGGAGACGGCCATTTCGGGTCGGGAATCGCTATAGTCCTGTGCATCGAAGCGGCGGACGTTGCCTGAGGGGTCAGCATCCGTGCGCAATAAGAAGGCCGGCGCGTTGAGTTCGGCCATGCACTGGAGAAGTAACATCATGAAGAAGTATTTGCTGGGGACGGTCGCGCTGGTGGCCCTCGCTGTGGCTACGCCGGCCGTGTCGGCTGACCTGGGCGCCCGTTATCCCGTGAAGGCGCCGCCGATGGTTTCCCCGGTGTTCGACTGGACCGGCTTCTACGTCGGTATCAACGGCGGCTACGGCTGGGGACGCAGCCGTTGGGACCTGCTGCCGGGCGGCGTGAGCGAAGGCAGCCACAACGTTGACGGCGGCACGGTCGGCGGCCAGATCGGCTACAACTGGCAGATCGGCGGCTGGGTGCTCGGCCTCGAAGCGCAGGGCAACTGGGCAGACTTCACCGGCTCGAACCGCAGCAACATCTTCCTGGCCACCACCAACCGCACCGACGTCGATGCGTTCGGCCTGTTCACCGGCAAGGTGGGCTACGCCTGGAACAACTTCATGGTCTACGCCAAGGGCGGCGCGGCCGTTCAGTCGATGGACTATCGCTACTTCAACACCGCGACCGGCGTCGTGGGCGGCACCGCCGACGAGACCCGCTGGGGTGCAACGGTTGGCGTCGGCTTCGAATACGCCTTCGCTCCGAACTGGTCGGCTGGCCTCGAGTACAACCACCTGTTCATGGGCAAGGACGACGTCGCCTTCGGACCGGCGCCGAATGTCAGCGATCGCATCCGCCTCGACACCGACGTGTTCACCGGCCGCATCAACTACCGCTTCGGCGGCCCGGGCCTGTCGCGCTACTGAGATCGAAAGCGCGATCTGAATTCGGAAAGGCCGGCCTCGCGCCGGCCTTTTTGTTTGCGCTCGCGGCCCGTCGGTCACTAGAGCGCGATGAGTTCCGGGTTAGCAAAGGCGTAGCCCACATTCTCAGCGTCATCCCCGCGAAGGCGGGTGATCCAGTATTCCAGAGCACCGGAGATTAAATCGCTAGGCGCTGCGGAGTACTGGATGCCCGCCTTCGCGGGCATGACGGCGGTGATCGGTCGCGAACTCGATCAGCGCCTTACGGAATCCGCGCGATCACCTTGATCTCGAAATCGAAGCCCGCCAGCCAGTTCACGCCCACCGCGGTCCAGTTCGGGTAAGGCGGGTCACCGATCGCCTTCAGTCGAATGGGGCCAATCGTCTCCCACTGCGTGGCCGGGTCGGTGTGGAAGGTGGTCACGTCGACGACGTCGTCGAATGTGCAACCGGCGGCCTTCAGCACGGCCGCGAGATTGTCGAAGGCGAGCTGCACCTGCTTTGCGAAGTCCGGTTCCGGCGACCCGTCCTCGCGGCTGCCGACCTGGCCCGACACGAACAGAAGGTCGCCCGAGCGGATCGCCGCCGAATAGCGGTTCCTCTCGTAGAGCGCCTGCCGGCCCGCAGGGAAGATCGCATCGCGTTTGGCCATCGTTTCACTCCTATGCAAACAAGGCCGACGCATATGGGGTGCGCATCGGTTTTCGGACAGGATCATGCGCAACTAAACTCAGGCGTGGAACAGCGTCCGCTGCTGACAGTTTCTGACACCTTCTGACGCTCTCCTGCACGAGGCAGTTGATGAGGCGAACGAGCCTCTGGAAAACACGCCCCGTTCTTGCTATGTTCCATAGCCATATCCAGATGCAGCTAGCAACGTGGATGTCGTCGTCCGCGCGCATAGATGGTTGCGTGGACAATCCGGAATTGACCGATGGATGAAGTGCTCAAGGCAAACCGCAAACAACCCGGCCGCAAACGGCCATCGCGTCATCAGCATTCGCGGCGCGCGCGAGCACAATCTGAAGGGCGTCGACCTCGAGATCCCGCGCGACAGGCTGGTGGTGTTCACCGGCCTGTCCGGCTCCGGCAAGTCGTCGCTCGCGTTCGACACCATCTACGCCGAGGGCCAGCGCCGCTACGTCGAGTCGCTGTCGGCCTATGCGCGCCAGTTCCTGGAGATGATGCAGAAGCCGGACGTCGACCAGATCGACGGCCTGTCGCCCGCCATCTCGATCGAGCAGAAGACCACCTCGAAGAACCCGCGCTCGACGGTCGCCACCGTCACCGAGATCTACGACTACATGCGCCTGCTCTGGGCGCGCGCCGGCGTGCCCTACTCGCCCGCCACCGGCCTGCCGATCGAAAGCCAGACCGTCAGCCAGATGGTCGATCGCGTGCTGGCGCTGCCCGAGGGCACCCGCCTCTACCTGCTGGCGCCGGTGGTGCGCGGCCGCAAGGGCGAGTACCGCAAGGAGCTCGCCGAATACCTCAAGAAGGGCTTTCAGCGCGTCAAGATCGACGGCAAGTTCCACGAGCTCGCTGAAGCGCCGGTGCTCGACAAGAAGTTTCCGCACGACATCGACGTGGTGGTGGACCGCATCGTCGTGCGCGCCGACATCGCCCAGCGGCTGGCGGAAAGCTTTGAGACCGCGCTGAAGCTCGCCGAGGGCCTGGCCGTGGTCGAGTTCGCCGACGCGCCTGCCGGCGCTGCCGCCGAGCCCGAGGACAAGAAGAAGACCGCCAAGATCCACGACAAGTCGGGACCCGAGCGCCTCCTGTTCTCGGAAAAATTCGCCTGCCCGGTGTCCGGCTTCACCATTCCGGAGATCGAGCCGCGGCTGTTCTCGTTCAACAACCCGTATGGCGCCTGCCCGAAGTGCGGCGGGCTCGGCGTCGAGCAGCATATCGACGCCGACCTGGTGGTGCCGGACAAGGAGCTGACGCTGCGCAAGGGCGCGATCGCGCCGTGGGCGAAGTCGTCGTCGCCCTATTACGTGCAGACGCTGACCGCGCTCGGCAAATTCTACAAGTTCACCCTCGACACCAAGTGGAAGGACCTGCCGAAGAAGACGCAGACGGCGATCCTGCACGGCTCCGGCGAGGACGAGATCAAGTTCGCCTATGACGACGGCATGCGCTCTTACGAGACCAAGAAGCCGTTCGAAGGCATCGTCACCAACCTCGAGCGCCGCTTCCGCGAGACCGAGAGCGAGTGGGCGCGCGAGGAGCTCGGCAAGTATTTCACCGACATCCCGTGCTCGGCCTGTAACGGCTACCGGCTGAAGCCTGAGGCGCTGTGCGTGAAGGTCGGCGGCAAGCATATCGGCGAGGTGGCCGAGCTGTCGGTCAAGCGCGCCGGCGAGTGGTTCGAGGCGGTGCCGAAGAAGCTGAACAAGCAGCAGAACGAGATCGCGGCGCGCATCCTGAAGGAGATCCGCGACCGCCTGACGTTCCTGAACGACGTCGGCCTCGACTACCTGACGCTGTCGCGCGCATCCGGCACGCTGTCCGGCGGCGAGAGCCAGCGCATCCGCCTCGCCTCGCAGATCGGCTCCGGCCTGACCGGCGTGCTGTATGTGCTGGACGAGCCTTCGATCGGCCTGCACCAGCGCGACAATGCGCGGCTGCTCGAGACGCTGCGGCGCCTGCGCGACCTCGGCAACACGGTGATCGTGGTCGAGCACGACGAGGACGCGATCCACACCGCCGACTATGTGGTGGACGTCGGCCCCGGCGCCGGCGTGCATGGCGGCAGCATCGTCGCGCAGGGCACGCCCGCCGACATCATGCGCACGCGCAACTCGCTCACCGGGCAATATCTCACCGGCGAGAAGTTCATCAAGGTGCCGGAGCGCAAGCCGCCGAACCACCGCCGCACCATCAAGGTGGTCAACGCGCGCGGCAACAATCTGAAGAACGTCACCGCGGAAATCCCGCTCGGCCTGTTCACGGCGATCACCGGCGTCTCCGGCGGCGGCAAGTCGACGCTGCTGATCGACACGCTCTACAAGGCGATCGCGCGAAAACTGAACAACGCCAGCGAAGGCCCTGCCCCGCACGACCGCATCGAGGGGCTGGAGCACATCGACAAGATCATCGACATCGACCAGTCGCCGATCGGCCGCACGCCGCGCTCGAACCCGGCCACCTACACCGGCGCGTTCACGCCGATCCGCGAGTGGTTTGCCGGCCTGCCGGAGTCGAAGGCGCGCGGCTACGAGCCGGGGCGCTTCTCGTTCAACGTCAAGGGCGGCCGCTGCGAGGCCTGCCAGGGCGACGGCGTCATCAAGATCGAGATGCACTTCCTGCCCGACGTCTACGTCACCTGCGACACCTGCAAGGGCAAGCGCTACAACCGCGAGACGCTCGAAGTCCTGTTCAAGGGCAAGTCGATCGCCGACGTGCTCGACATGACGGTCGAGGAAGCCGCCGACTTCTTCAAGGCGGTGCCGCGCGTGCGCGAAACCTTCAAGACGCTGCACCGCGTCGGCCTCGGCTACATCCATGTCGGCCAGCAGGCGACCACCCTCTCCGGCGGCGAAGCGCAGCGCGTCAAACTCGCCAAGGAGCTGAGCAAGCGCGCCACCGGCCGCACGCTCTACATCCTCGACGAGCCGACCACCGGCCTGCACTTCCACGACGTCTCAAAGCTGCTCGAGGTGCTGCACGAGCTGGTCAACCAGGGCAACAGCGTCGTCGTCATCGAGCACAATCTCGAAGTCATCAAGACCGCAGACTGGGTGATCGACCTCGGCCCCGAAGGCGGCGACGGCGGCGGCGAAATCGTCGCCTGGGGCCCGCCGGAGGATATTGCGAAGGCGCCGCGGAGCTACACGGGCAAGTTCCTGAAGCCGGTGCTGGCGAAGAAGCACGACGGCGCGGTGAAGAAGTCGAGCGAGGAAGGGACGGAAGAAGCGGCGGAGTGAAGGCCTTTCCCGTCATCCAGGCATTCGGTGTTTGCGTTTGCCAACGATGAAACGGGCATGGTTATGTTGGAATGGACTTGTCTGGAACCAAATAATGATTGGATCTCGTCGGTGATTGAAACGGCGATTTAGAGACGTGGAATTAAAGAGTGCATTCGATAAGCACGGCCCGCTCACTTTATCCTAAGCTCCTGCCTGCACTCCTGCGTGCCGCAGCTTGCATGACTTTTTTGGCGTCCGGAACAGTCGCTAGTGCCGCGTGTGTGAAATCCCCCAATCGAATACGGGGTGGATTAGCGGCGACGTCTACACCGTAAGCTGGACGGTTCCACCTGGCGGTGTCTGCACTTTCGGCACAAGGCAAGGCCACCGCTTTGTTGCTTACGCAATCGAGATAGTCAAACGACCGGCCCATGGCATCATCGGCAGCCGGTCCCGACACGGTTTCGCCTACAAGGCCAACTCGAATTATCGCGGTCTCGATAGCTTCGTCGCTCGCGTGGTTGGGACGCAGGATAGGACACCCGGCGCAATCACCGTGAATACGAACATCACGATCAAATGACTCGATACTCCGAACCTCGCCGGTCACGAAGGCAGTCTCATCCATCTATTACGGTGACAGTGCATTTAATGAGCTCGGCGCGCATCGTGTGGCCCGGTTCGTGGGCTCCCGCGTGCCGACCATCATGGCGCGAACCGCCGATTGAGTGCACTGTCACCGTAGTGCTGGTCCCAATCTCAAGGAAACGCTTCTCGGCGCGCTCTCGCCGCGGGGACTGACATTGTCACGCGGCTGGTGTGGGTTGTTGTCGCCCTGTCGTCACCGCAGCTTCAAAAGGCGGGCGAGACGTTCGGCGCTCGCATCATGGAGCAGCACTTCGCCTTGCTCGAAGCGGCGAAGGGCCGGTTAGTGCTTTGGTCGGCGGAAGCAGCCTTCGCCCGCCGTGCACCTACGAAATCTAGTTCAGCAGTTCCGGCTTGGTCACCGTCTGCCTGATCTCCGCGCCGCAGTCGGAGCATTCAAAGGTGAAGTCGATCTTCGCCATGCTCCAATGCGGGGCGACGTCCTTGATATTCATCGGCAGGCGCGCACAGCTTGGGCAGATCATGAAGGGTGGTTCGGCGTCGTCATGGTGGATATAGGCTGGCATGTCGGCTCCCCAACAAAGCTTCACCTGTCGTCCCCAACCCGAAAACCAGCATATGCCTCCGCGGCTGCCACAATCATGACCTCTAGCGAACACAGGGGGAACGGCCGCGCATTCCCAGCGTGTGTGACAAATCTGCACAAGGCAGTGGTGGAGTAATCGGTGCTGCTAGTCTTCGTCCGGCTCGCGCACGACCGGCGGTTCGTCGGCGTGGTCCTCTCTCCTCTTCGTCCTCTTCGTCCTCCGTCCTCTTCGTCTTCATCAGGATCTCGGGGCGGCATCGTGTCGTCCATAATTACGAAGGGACTCCAGTCGATCAACCTGGTGGAACATTCCTCGGGGATGTGCGGGGTCATGTTGTTGCTCCTCGGGTGGGGTCCTGGTTAGGGGTCGTGATGCCGGGCTACGAGGCAGGCATCTCGATCGCGCCGCCAAAGCCGATGACCTCCAACTCAAGTCGGGAGGGCGGGACTTCGTCTATGTCAGCGTGGACGATATCTATCTTCGTTCCGCCGGTGAGCGGCTGTCCTGTCGCCATACCAATGAAGAGCACGCAAGACGCTACGCCGCTATTGGACGAGGCGGATTGATTGACGGAAGCGATCCGCGCGCGAGACGGGCCACGCGTAGCGTGCGGATGCGGAAGCCGGCAGTTGCGAAGGGCCGCTCTAGACCGTCCAGTACTGCGGATGCTGGTAGGATCGCGAGCGGTCGCCCCAGTCAAAGGCGTCGCCGTCGAATTCGGACGGGCCGGTGCGCAGGTCGTCGAGCGTCAGCTCGGTTTTGTATGCCTGACGCTTGGGATCATATCTGAGTGCGCCCCACACGACCGGATGATGGTGGTGGCTGCCGAACAGCCCGCCAGTTTTGATCACCGCGTAGGCGACCGTTCCGCTCAGCTTGTCGAGCATCAGTCGCTCGATCATGCCGAGCTTTGTGCCATCGCGCCCGTAGACGTTCGCGTGCTCCACGCGATCACTGGGAACCAGGGTATGCATGGCGTCCTCCCTGTTCTCTTGTTCCGCTGACATCATAGCATGAACGAGCCCGGCGTGCGCCGCAGCATTTTCGCGGTCCGAAATTCTTGGACACGTTTGATAGTGCGAGTATCGGCTCGTGATAGGTGGAGAGCGATCTCTACAACAGGACAATCAGATGTCGCTGGTTCGATACATCATTTCGCTTGTTGCGACTGCCCTCGCAATCACGCTCCTGTCCGCTGCAGCGCATTCTCAGAATTATCCGCAGAAGCCGATTACATTCATCATCCCCTTCGCCGCAGGCGGAGGGACGGATGGGGTCGCGCGCACGTTGCAGGAGGACATTCGCAGAGAGCTGGGCCAGCCGATCATCATAGACAATCGGCCGGGGGCGAATGGGACGATTGGATCTAACTTTGCCGCGAAGGCGGTGCCAGATGGCTACACGCTCATGCTCACCGCCAGCTCCACCTTTTCCGTCAACCCTCACGTTATGAAGAACATCCAGTACGATCAGTTGAACGATTTTGTCCCTGTCGCCTTTGTCGTCCGCGCGCCGTGGATGATGGTCGTCAATGAAAAGAGCGGGTTCAAATCTGTTGCTGACGTGGTGAAGGCAGCGAAGGACCGTCCTGGCGCGCTTACAGTCGGCTTCTGGCAAAGCAACGTCTTGATCACCGGCGAACTGTTTCAGCAGGCCGCGGGAGTCGAGCTTCTGAAAGTGCCCTATAAAAGCGTGGTCGAGGCTGTCAGTGACCTGCTCGCCCAGCGGATCGACATCATGTTTGTGGATATTCAAGCAATCCGCGCATACGTCGATGCTGGTACGCTGCGATATCTTGCCACGACCACGGCAAATCGCGTGTCGGTTGCGTCCGACGTTCCAACTTTGGTGGAATCTGGCTATCCTTCCGTTGTCACGGACGCATCGGTCATCCTGTTTGCGCCGTCAAAGACTCCCCCTGCAATTGTTGAGCGCCTGAATGCGGCGATGGTCAAAGTTGTTTCGAGCTCGACCGTTGCCCGGGAAAAGCTGATGGCGATCGGACATCGAGCCAACCACGATGACGCTGCCCGAGCTCGACAGCTTCGTGCGCAGTGAATTGTCGCGATGGGGCCACATGATCAAGAGCGTCGGGATTCAGAAAGAGTGACGGCTCCCGCAAGGTGCGTTCATCACCGTAGCTCTACAGGCTCGCGGCGAGGAAGCCGTGACAAGTCAAGCATGCGAGGCGGATTCATATGAAAGACGTGGTGATTGTGACCGGCGCCAGCAGCGGCATTGGGGCCGCGACGGCGCGGCTGCTTGGCGCCGCAGGCGCGAGCGTCGTCGTGAACTATCGAACTTCTCAGGATCTGGCAGCGGGCGTTGTCGCCGATGTGATTGCCGCTGGCGGACGCGCCACCGCGATTGGGGCCGACATGGGCAACGAGGCGGAGATCGTGCGCCTGTTCGAGGAAACCGACCGTACCTTCGGGCGTGTGACGGGGCTGGTGAACAATGCGGCAATTAACGGTCCCGCGCTGCGGCGTCTGGAGGACTATACGTTCAAGGAGATCATGGACATCCTGGCGGTCAACACGGCCGGCGTCCTGATCGCGTGTCGCGAGGCGGCGAAGCGCATGTCGACCAGGCATGGCGGGTTGGGCGGCAGCATCGTCAACGTTTCGTCAATCGGCGCTCTGACCGGTAGCCCCGGTCGATTCGTCCATTACGCCGGCTCCAAGGGTGCTGTTGACTCCATGACCCTCGGCATTGCGGCGGAAGTGGCGCGCGAAGGCATCCGCGTCAATGCGGTGCGGCCCGGCACAGTCGACACTCCAATTCACGACAAGGTTGGTCAGCGGGACCGCGTGATGCGCTCCTCTTTGGACACGCCGCTCGGCCGCGCCGGTAGGCCTGAAGAGGTGGCGGAATCGATCACCTGGCTCCTGTCGGACAAAGCTTCTCTGGTGACGGGCGCGATCTTGAACGTGATGGGTGCCCAGCGCTAGTGCTCCGTTTCCGAAGTTCGCATCACTTCGCCGCAACCTCTCATGCGCACTTCGGAAACAGGCGAGGTAATTCGCCGCCAGCTTGTCGTAGCGAGTTGCGACCCGACGACACTGCTTGATCTTATTGAAGAACCGTTCAACCAGATTGCGCGCACGGTACAGATACGGACTGAAGCAGATCGGGTCGTTGCGATTGCATCTTGGCGGGATGTTGGCCCATGCGCCCTTCTCGGCGGCAAGGGCTCTGATCCAGTCGGCGTCATAGCCACGGTCAGCCAGCAGCATTGTTCCGGCCTTCAAGCGAGATAGAAGTTTGTCCGCAAGCCGGTTGTCGTGCGCCTCACCCGTTGTAAGCGCGAGCCGGACCGGTAGGCCGTTGGTATCGACCACCGCGTGAATCTTGCTGGTCAGTCCGCCGCGTGATCGGCCCATGGACTGTCGCCTGTTCCGCGCGATGCAGGCGGCGTGCTGATGCACGCGGATAATCGATGTGTCGATCATCTGCACGGCTGCGTCATGCGTGGCGGCCAACGCGTTCATTATCCCACCCCATACGCCCGCCCGTCGCCAGCGCACGAAGCGATTGTAGCAGGTGGTGTACGGGCCAAAGTTGTCCGGTAGATCGCGCCACGGTGCTCCAGAGCGCAGCACCCAAAAGATGCCATTGAGCACGCGCCGGTCATTTACACGCGGAACGCCGCGCGGCTTGTTCGGCAGGAACGGCTTGATGGCGGCCCATTCATAGTCGGTGAGTTCGTAGCGCATGATTCGAGGCTCCGGTTTGGGAGCTTGAATCACGCCTGGGGAGCCAGTCTCAACACGCCCCGCCATAGAGCCTTTTGGTCGCTATGCCCCCGAAAGCGGACTCGTTATGCTCACTTCGAGTTCTTCCGGTTTTGACCCAATTCAGACATTCACGGGGTCAAAGCTCGATGTCGATTTGTTTTGTGATTCAACTCGGACTCCTAATGTTCTCAGGAGCGAATGCGGGCGGGCCCGATAATAACTAAATTTGCCTAGCAATCGGATTTTAAAAGAAGTCTGTAATCAAACGGTAGGCGATGTCGCGGTTAGAATTTGTCCCATCATGGAAACGATCGTGGTGAACCTGCTTCAGCTTCTCTTCGGTTTTCATGTGCGCATCAGCCGTAAGCAGTTCTGGTATCCGTTGATCATCAACCAGTTCACGGCAATGAGGTAAAGGAGCCATGAGCATCTTCGAGCGCATATTGCGATCCGCGGGTTACGCATTCGCCGGCCTATTCGCGCTGCTGTTCATCGGCGTCGCTGTCGTGCCTTTGCTGGCCGATCTCGGGTTCTGGACTCAGGAAATCCGCTACCGCGTAACGCTGGAAATCGATACGCCCGAAGGAGTGAAAACCGGATCGAGCGTTATCGGCGTGCAGCGGAGCGATCCACCGGGTGTAGTGGGCCTGGGTTTAGTGTTGCGGTATTTCATTGCTGGCGGCCGGCTCTACCCAGCAAGATTTCACGGCGATGCACCGTTCGTCGATCTCGGCGGCGGCAAGAACGTGATCATGTTGATTGGAGAGGGATTTGATTGGCACTCCGCGCCGTTTGAGTTTCTGGGTATCTGGAGGCGAGCACATGGGGACGCGAACGGTCCGGGCGATCCACGTTATCTCGAGATGATTGACGATATTTGGGCCGGCCGGATTCTGCCGACCGAGAAGGGCGAAATCGCAGAAACCCCTGAACGCGGCCTGTCGATGAAAAGTGTAGGAATGCTGGAAAGCGCGCCTGTGCTCATCACATTCAAGGATATCGGAGATTCCACAAGCGCGGCGGTTCTCTACACCTTGGATCCCGGCTCTAAAGTTCCAGACGCCAGCGATCCCAAGAAGAAATTCGAGGAAGTGTTCGGACCGGGCTATGCATATAAGCGCGCCACGGTCGAGTTTTTGCCTTCGACCACGCCAGTCACTACAGGAATAGAAAATAATTTTCCTTGGTGGAATGCACCTATTGCTTGGCTCGTGAAAAACCAATCGGGCTACTATGAAGACAGGCGTGCTCCAGAATCGAAATTCTGGGTGCATCGCAATTTAAGCACCAAAGATGGATTTAGCAGAGGGAGTTATGGGGACCGGCGCTACTCTCCCTATCGGTATGATGGAAACTCGGATTACGGGGACAGGAATTAGCACTACTTTGGCAGATTTTTAGGATGGGGCGGGCGGCTGCAACGATGCCAAATACAGTGATACGAGGTGATTGAGTGAATCGCGAATGTCCGTTTGTGGCCCGACTCGGACCTCCCGGCATGTCTGCTCAAGTGTCGCTAATGGGGGCTAAGCGGACATGGCGAATTTATGAGTACATGGCCTAGCAGCTTTATGGTTCTAGTGCGGTTCGCGACGCATCTCACCCCGGCTTCTGCCAGGCGAGCAAGCTGCCGCCGGTCTTGACCGTGTCATCCGTTGGCACGTTAGGCAGCGGGTACTCATCCTCGTTGAGAACGAAACCCTTCTTGCGCGCGAAGTCGATGCGGGGAGGACAGAAGATATCGCAAAGCGAGGACTCGCCCTCGCCGACGTCGCGGCTCGTGTGCACCACGGTCGCTGGGATGATGATGACCGAGGGAGTGGTCATCTCGCTGTGATCGTCCGGAGTCCAGGTGGCGAGATCCGGGCCCCAGTTGTAGCGCAAGTGATGAACCCAGCGGCCGTTTAGCGTGAGCGAGGCCTGCTCGAAGTCATCGTGCCAGTGCGGGCTCAGCGCTGTGGTCTCGCGCCGCGTCGTGAAAGGCACGAACAGGTTCACCAGCATGTTGGTTGAACGGAACGTGCGTGGCTGGATGCGGTCGCCGTCCGCTTTGGCGTATTGGGCCAGCTCATAGTGACGCAGCTTGTAGCCGTCGTGCGGCATGGGCCAAAGATCGGGTGGAGCGAGCTCGGGCGCTCCGTCCGCATAAGTCGCGGCATTCGATGCAAGGGCCATGATGTCCTTCGAGGCCTTCGAATAAATCTGCGCGAACAGCCCCTTCGACTTCGCAGTGATCGTGCTCGCACCCGGCGGCACGATGGTCAGCGAGTCCGCCTTCGCCTCGATTGTCTTGCTGCCGGCCGAGATGCTGAGCGTGGGGCCGTCGGGCGGCACGAGAACCATATGCTCCTCGGGGTCGTTCGCGCGTTCGAGCACCGCGCCGGGCTCCACCTCCGAGACGACGACGGCGAAATTGCCTGCGCGGCTGATCCAGGTCTTCGCCTTCGAATCCGCCATTTGCGGCGCCATCTTGTGGAATTCGGACTTCGTCGCCTTGCGCGCTGCAGTGCCCGTCACGTCGGCATCTCCCTTTTTTTCGGTTGTCCGCCAGGCCGTCACCTGACGCAACGGGCCGGCCTTCCAGCCTTTTGCGGCAACGGATTCTGCGACTTTCGGCAAGGTTATGCAGGCCGTGCGTTGTCCGGCGAGGGGATTTGGGTATGATTTCGGAGCGCGAAATTGAAGGCGAGACCGTACCCCCACGACGGGGCGCTCGAAAAGCCTACATTTCGAACCGTATCAGGCTCAGCCGCCCCCAGAACAAAGGCGACGTGCCGCAGCGCTCAACCGGGAGGATTCGCCATGACGACGCCAGTCGATGCGGCTCATGTCACGTCGGACGCCGGCGCGCCACTCGCCGGCGCCAGGCTTGCGGTCGAGCCTGAGTTTCAGCGGCCACAGAAAGTGCACAAGACGGAACGACGTTGCCGTACCAATTCGCGGCGCGGCGCGACCGATCCTGCGCAGCGGTCCTACCCTCCGGTGCAGGCGGTATGCCGCGCACTTGATGTGCTGCGCACCGTAAATCGGCTGCGCATCGCGTCGATCCAGCAGATCCACGAGGCGACCGGCTTTCCGAAGCCGACCATCGTTCGGATGCTGGAGACGCTTTTGACCGAAGGCTACGTCGCGCGCGACAACATGTGCGGCGGCTACTGTGTGACGAGTCGCGTGCACGAACTTTCATCCGGCCATGAGGGTATCTCGCAGATCATCGAGGCCGCGCGCCCGTTCGCGATCGAACTCACGCGACAATTGAAATGGCCGATTGGCATCGGCGTGCTCGACGACGACGCGATCGCGATCAAGTTTTGGACCGGCTCGATCAGTCCTTTGGTGCACACCAATACGGTGCTCGGGCTGCGGCCTGATCTGGCAACGACTGCGATGGGGCGTGCGCTGCTCGCGTTCTGCCCGGACCGCGAGCGCGAGCTGCAAATTCGCCGCATGCGCGCCGACCCGGCGCGCGGCTTCGGCGAGAAGGAAGAAGCGCGCCTGCGGTCGATCCTGCGACAAGCCCGCATCGATGGCTTTGCGACGCGTGACCCGAAGACGGAGCCGTATCGCATCACCACGTTCGCAATGCCGATCCGTGAAGGTGAAGTCGTGCACGCACTCATCAACATTAGCTTTTTCACGACGGCGTTTCCGAAATGCGAGATCGCCGAAAAGGTGTTGGCTCCGCTGCGAGCGACGACGGCAAAGATCGAGCACGTCATCGCCATGACGAAGGCGGGCGGTGCCCGCAACGACGCGCCGATGGCCGTCGAGCCGGCGTTCTAGAGCTTCCGCGATTGGTGAACCAATGATTTGTTATGCCCGGCCATGACCGTTGAGAATGGCGAGAACGCTTTGGCCTACTTGTCGTCGAGCTTGGGATTGGTCGTTGGAGTATCGCCCTGAAACCAGTTCTCGAACTTGCGGCGGGTGAGCAGCCAGTTGCCGTCGCCGTCCTTGATGCAGTGATCGGTCATGTAGGCGATCTGGATCGGTGGCTTGCTCGGTAGGGGCGGCACGCCGTCGGCCGCATAGAGCATCAGAAACCAGTGACAAGTCGCCTTGTCGGATCCTTCGGGGAGGCACTGGAAATTTTGCACAGCATGCACCACCACGCGCGCGCCGCGATCCTCGCGCCACTTGTAGAACTGCCGAATCTTGTCCCGACCGACATAAGGGTGTTGCGTGCCTTCGAAGACGCCGTCCTCGGTGTAGTAGTTCGGTGCGTTACGGCCCCAGTTCGTATCGACGTCGTGCCAGTAGTCAATCACCAACGCATACAACTGGTGTGTAAGCGCAAGTCGTTCGGATGAAATCTTCACGGAGGCTCCCCAATGCCATTGGTTTTTGCATTGGTGAGAGGATATCGCAGGAGGATGCATCCCGCGATGCTGAGCGCGGCGATGATGGCCGCCGCGACGCATAATTTCGCTGTCCGAAATTGCCGGTTGCGCCGAAGCCGTTCGAAGTGGCCGCCCCCAGAAGGACCGAGGGTGCTCCCAATGCAAAGTTTGCATTGGTCATCCCGGGAATGAACGGACAATATAAGGCTTGGCGACATCGATACTCCGGATCCCGCCGGTCACGAAGGCAGTCCCATGCGCATTGCGGTGCTTCAGTTTTCCCACGAAACCGTCACGTTCCTCCCGAACGACACTGAACTTCAGGACTTCATCTATCCAGGCTCTCCCGCCGGCGGCGAGGCCCTCCTTAAGACGGACCCGAAAGGCTATATGGGCGGCTTCGTGCAGGTCGCGCGCGAATATCCCGACGTCGAGCTGGTCGGCATGACATCGCCGCTGTGGCCCCGAACCGGCACCGGGTCCGGCTGGATCACGCAGGAGGCGTACCAGCATTTCGTGACGATCATGCTGGACGAATTGCGGAGCTCGGGCCCCTTCGACGGCGTCTACCTTGCGCTTCATGGCGCGATGGCCGTCCGCGGCGTTCCCCGCCCCGAGGCAGATATTGCGCGGCGCGTGCGCGAGGTCGTCGGCCGGAAGGCGTTCATCAGCGCGACGTTTGATCCGCACGGCAATGAGGACGAGCAGTTTCTCGCGCATGCCGACATGGGATTCAGCGTCAAATACTTCCCTCACTACGACATGCATCTGCAGGGCGAGCGCGCGGCGCGCATGCTGGTGCGCGCCATTCGCGGCACGTTCAAGCCGAGCCACGCCACCGTCAGGGTGCCGATCATCGCCCCCACGGTGCTGATGTGGACCGGTGCGTCGCCGTGGTCGGATCTGGTCCAGCGCGCCCTGACATGGGAAGCACGCGAGCCGGACGTCTTCGTCAACGTCTTCTTCGGCTTCCCCTGGGCGGACGTGCCCGATGCCGGCATGACGATCCAGGTCCAGACCAACGACGATCCGAAACTCGCGCGACACATCGCCGCCGACATGGCGAACTGGACCTGGAGCAAGCGCGAGGCTTTGCTGAACACCACCAGGATCTGTTCGATGAAGGACGGCGTCGCCCAGGCCCGCGAATTCGCGCGCGCCGGACAGGGCCCGATCGTGCTGGCCGATTACAGCGACCGCTCCGGATACGCCACATGGCTGTTGCGAGAGATCGTCGACCAGAAACTGGAAAGAACCCTGATCGCCACGATCGCGTCGAAACCAGCCGTCGATGCCCTGTCAGCGGCGAAGGCGAAGACCTGGTGACGCTTTCGACATGGAGGTCGGCGGCTTGATGGACGAGACGGCGGGGGTCCCGGTCAGGATCAAAGGCACCATCGCTTTCGTCACGGATTCCACGAAAGACCGGCAACAGGGACAACAGTGGTACGGAGTGAGCTTCGGCAAAGGCAATGTCTTGATCGTCAGTCCCTATCTCGTGCAGATCATCGAAGCTGACGAGCTTTGGGCACTGGGACTGAAGCCGGAGGATTTCGATATCATCGCGATCAAATCCCGCGCGCATTTCCGGCGCGGTTTTGACGACAACGGCTACGCCAAACAGATCCTTCTGGTCGAACCCGATCAGCCCTTCATGGGTACTGTGCATCTCGAAGCCTTGACCTACGAAAATCTGAGACTGACCGAATTCTACCCCTACGGTTCGCCCAATTTCGAACTCCGCATTCACGAGTGAGTTTGAGCGAGGCGCTCGAAACCTCACGCAGGGAAGCCTCGTACTGCTGGCCAACGTCTCGATTGCCGGCGACGAAGGTCACCGCAAGCCGGTCCCTTTGCAGCGCTGGCATTTCACCACCCGGTCGCCCTTCTTCAGCAAACCCTTGCCCTCGCAGTTCTTGCACGTCTGCTTTTTCTTGATGTTTGGGCCTTTTTCATTGGCCATGGCAGTCTCCTATCGGTGATGCGCGCGGGTCGTCCAAGCAGGAGCGCAATGCGATGGCCATCGAGCTGCAAAATCCGGCAGCTTCCTTGAACGCATGCGGCGCCTGTACCGACAAAGAGTTATCAGTCCCTGCCATGAAGGACCATTGCCGTGCGCCTGCTGTCCGCCGCCGCGATCGCCCTGCTCCTGCTCGCCTTCCCCGCCGCCGCCCAGATCGCCCAAAAAGCCCGGTCACCCAAGGTTCCGTCACCCCCGAAGTGATCGGCCAGCGGCTGGAAGACACCGCCGAACGGACCCGGGCGATGTCGGCCAAGGGCGCGGCGCGCTCCGCGATCATCGATTTTGCCTGGCCGCAGGACGAGGCGGAGTATCGCGCGCTCGGCAAGTACATCCTCGTGTTCGTCAGCGCCGTCAGCCAGGAGGCGGACGAGTTGCCGCTCAAGCGCGTCTATGTCGAGAGCAACGGGCGCGAGATCACGCTGGAGCGGATCGCGAGCGTTCGGCGCGAGGTGCCGAAGGACACCGCCGTCCATGCCATGCTCGGCCCCCATCGCGAGGATGCGTTCTATATCGCGCCGGCCGGCGCGATGATGCGCAAGGGCTCGGTGTTCGTCGATTTCGCCGTCCGCCGCTCCGGCTTCCGCCTCTACGAGCTGCCGGGAACGCCGCCGGCCTTCGTCAAGGCCGACCGCAAGCCGATGCCGGCCGCGAATGCGAAGCCGGATCCGAAGGCGCTGAAGGCCATGCTCGAGCGCGAGTACACGGGTTTCGGCCTGCCGGAGATGGTCAAGGCAGATGCCCGCTGACCTGCTCGGCCGCCTCTCCGCTGGTTCGCCGCGCATGCGACGGCGAGCGCGAGCATCACCATGGCCTCTCGATCGTCTCGACCGACACTCCGGCTGGTGGATGAAGGTCGACCTCACGGCACGGAGCTCGCTACGCGCGCCTTTGCCCCGGTCTCGAAGCGTCGGCGCACGGACATCCGGCGTCGGACCGCTGGCTCGACTGCCGTAGCTCAAGGACGGCCAATGGCACGGCGCCGGCGACGAGACGCGGCTGCGGGAGATTTTGACGATCTTCCTTGCATGGGCCGAGGCGTAGGCAATCGCCAACCAGATTCTGTCAGCAGTCTTCCGATTTCGCTGAATCCGAAATTGTATTCCTAGCATAATAGGAATATACAGTCCTTGTCCCGCCCCGATGGGAGAGCGAGTGCGCTAATCGTCAGCGTCTCGGGGCAGGATGCGACGGGTCCGTCGCGGTGCCGGCCCTTCGTCGCCGTTAAGAGCGGCGGCGAAAGGGTGACGACCGGTGCCGAGGGCGGACGGCCCAAGCGGTCCAGTAATCCGGGAATTCCCCGGCATTTCAGTCAAGTGAGCCAGAGACTGGCTCCGCTGGAATTCGGCAAGCCGTTAATCCGGCGCGTGCGGAACGCAGGCGAAGGCTTCGTCTGTGGTCCGGTTCAGCTCCAGCGATGGGCTGGACCATCGCCGTGTGCCAGCGCGTCGGCATACGGATTTGCCCGGATGCGACAAGCATACGGGAGCCGCGGGCGCGGCCTTTCGCCCTGTGTTCCGCACGCCCTCTTTCCAAGGGAAGTGCAATGAGAAGACCGGCAAGCCCTGGGGCCGGAGTGAACACGGGGACTGGCAGCCGAGCGGACGAGCGAGGCGATGACGCGTGTCCGGATGAACGCGCGTCGGGCTGTTTGACAATTGAATATGCAACGTCATTGCGAGGAGCGAAGCGACGAAGCAATCCAGCTGCGCGCCGGCAGGCGCGCAAACAAAGACGCGTGGCAGCCGCGGAAGGCTCAGCCGTCTTTTGATGGCGCGCTGACGCGCGCGCTGGATTGCTTCGCTTCGCTCGCAATGACGGCGGGGGCTACCCCTCCCGCACCAGCGTGCGGCGAAGCGAGTCGGTCCATTCCGGAATCCATCGCCATGAACAGCGCGTGCCAGGGCTCCTCTTCGCCGGGTGCCGTGTCGAGCATCACCGGCCATTCGATGAAGGTGCGGTCGCCGTCGACGATCGGATGCAACTGGATCGTGCCTTCATAGCCGGTCGGCGACGGCGCCTTCGAGGACGCCTCGGCCGGGAACGCGAACGGCTCGATACCGCCATAGGTGAGCAGGCGCTGCTCGTCGGAATGGCGCAGCAGCCGCTGCCGGATCCAGGTGCCCTGATAGTTGAAGCGGCGGACCGCGCCGACCTCGTCGCCGCGCTTGCCGTCCTCGATCACGCTCTCGATGACGCCGTCGATATAGCGGGGATAGTTGTTGAAATCGCGCACCAGCGACCAGACGCGGTCGACGGGAAAGTCCAGCACGCTGCTGTAGAATGCGGTGATCATCGCAGAACTCCTTGGTGTCGAATGCCCAGCCCCCTATCTGGAGGCTGGCCGCCGCAAGCGACACCCGAATTCCGATGGAACGGCGACCGGAACTCCGCGGTTGAAACCGCGATGCCCTCCGCGACCTACACCCTCTTCCGCAAAGCGATCCTGGCCGAGCAGCAGGTGACCTGCACCTATGACGGCCGCCGCCGCGAGCTGTGCCCGCACATCATCGGCACCAACAAGGACGGCGAGGAGGTCGTGCTGGCCTGGCAGTTCGCCGGCGAGAGCTCCGGCCGGCTGCCGCAGTGGCGCTGCCTGAAGCTGCAAGAACGTCCGCGACGCCAGGGCGCGCGACGGCGAATGGTTCGCCGGCGGCTCGCACCAGACGACGCAGACCTGCGTCACCGACATCGACCTCGATATCAATGTCCATGTCCGCAAACTGCGCTAGACGCAACGACGCCCTTGAAAAGATTGCCCTTGAAAAGGAGCGCCGAAGCCTGAAGATGCCGATGTGACTTTGACCGACCTGAAACGCACGCTTCGGCAGCTTTACGAGGGATCGACGCCGGAGGGCGTCCGCTTCCGCTATGCGCTGCTCGCCTTCGACGTCGTCACGGTCCTGTTCATCATCGCCACGTCGTTCCTGCCCTCCAACGACTTCACGGAAGTCATCGATGTGCTGTTCGGCGCGATGATCCTCGCCGATTTCGCGGCGCGGCTGTTCATCAGCCGCGACCGGATGCGCGACCTGACCCGCGTCTCGACCTGGACCGACATCGTCGCCATCGTCTCGTTCCTGGCGCCGCTGGCGGGCGAAGCCGGCGGCTTCCTGCGCATCCTGCGCACGCTGCGGCTGTTGCGCGACTACCAGATGCTGGCGCGGCTGCGCACCGACTTCGGCTTCTTCCGCCGCAACGAGGAGGTGATCTTCGCGGTCACCAACCTGGCCGTCTTCATCTTCATCATGACGGCGGTCGTCTACGAGACGCAGAAATTCCGCAATCCGCAGATCGTCAACTACGCCGACGCGCTCTACTTCACCGTCACGGCGCTGACCACCACCGGCTTCGGCGACATCACGCTGCCGGGCACCACCGGCCGCCTGATCACGGTGGTGATCATGATCTTCGGCGTGACGCTGTTCTTCAATCTCGCCAAGGCGCTGATCGCGCCGCACAAGGTCCGCTTCCCCTGCCCGACCTGCGGCCTGCAGCGCCACGATATCGACGCCGTGCATTGCAAAGCCTGCGGCACGGTGCTCAACATCCCCGACGAGGGGATCACCTAGCGACCAGCCATGTCGCACCAACAAAAACCATTCGCTCAAGGGAGGACGACATGCGCGCAGCCATTTTCAGGAACGGCGAGATCGTCGCCGACACGCTGCCGGAGCCCGTGCCCGGCGCCGGTCAGGTGCTGGTGAAGACGCTCGCCTGCGGCATCTGCGGCTCGGACCTGCATGCGCGCAAGCACGCGCACCGGATGGCCGAGATGACGCGCCATCTCAACGGCGCCGCAAGCCGATGGACCCCGGCCGCGACGTGGTGTTCGGCCACGAGTTCTGCTGCGAGGTGCTCGACTACGGCCCGTCGACGCCAGAAGCGCTTCAAGACCGGCACGCGCGTCTGCTCGGTGCCGGCGCTGCTTTCCGCCGAAGGACCGAAGGGCATCGGCTATTCCAACGACAATGTCGGCGCCTATGCGGAGCGCATGCTGCTGAGCGAGGCGTTGCTGCTGGAGGTGCCGAACGGGCTTGCCGCCGAGCACGCAGCGCTGACCGAGCCGCTGGCGGTCGGCATCCACGCGGTCGAGAAGGCCAACGTGCGCGGCGACGAGGTGCCGCTGGTGATCGGCTGCGGGCCGGTCGGCCTCGCCGTGATCGCCGGCCTGCGGCTGAAGGGCCTGCGCCCGATCATCGCCGCCGACTATTCGCCGGCGCGGCGCGCGCTGGCCGAGAAGATGGGCGCGGACGTGGTCATCGATCCGGCGCAAACGCTGCCGTTCAAGACCTGGGCCGAGCACGCCGCGATGACGGCCGAGCAGAAGGCCGCGCGGCCGCCGGCGCAGATGTGGCTGCCGGCGCTGAAGCCCGCGCTGATCTTCGAATGCGTCGGCGTGCCCGGCGTGATCCAGCAGATTTTCGAAGGCGCGCCGCGCGATGCGCGCATCGTCGTGGTCGGCGTCTGCATGGAGACCGACCGCTCCGAGCCGATGCTCGGCATCATGAAGGAGCTCAGCGTGCAGTACGTGCTGGGCTACACGCCGACGGAATTCGCAAGCTCGCTGCAGCTCCTCGCCGACGGCAAGGTCGACGCGGCCTCGCTGATCACCGGCAAGGTCGGCATCGACGGCGTCGCGCAGGCGTTCGCCGATCTCGGCAACCCGGAGAAGCACACGAAGATCCTGGTGGAGCCGTGGCGGTGATCGCGCGGTAGGCTAGACGTCATATCAGCATCTTCGGCGTCGTCCCCGCGAAGGCGGGGATCCATACGCCGTGAGGGTCATGAGACGACGAGACCGTTGCCTTGCCGAAGCGCACGACGCTTCAGCCTTCGAACGACACTGCGATGGTCCCGCCCTGCGCGGCGCATGACGGCCGACACGCTACGTTAGACTTGAGCGCTTCAAGCCTTAACGCATCGGCGTGAACAGCTTGTACCCGATCCGCTGGTCCCTGAAGCAGCCTCGGATCGCTGTCTTTGCAATACGAGTGGAATATCCCGAAGCGGACCTTGCGTGGACGCCCCGGCAGAATTTCGTAACCATGGATCTGGCCGGCGAACACGCTGCGCAGCCTGCCGTTCGGCAGCGTCACCAGGAAATCCACCATGCAGCCGCCGGTGCCGCAGAACGCCGCCTTTGAATTCCGCCGCACTTCGTGTTCTCGAAGTTGACGATATAGTCGTCGCGGCCATCGCCGTTGAAGTCGACCTTGCGCACGGTGTCCGGCGCGAAGCTCGACCTTGCCGCCGCCCTCCACGTCACGGCAGGTCACCGGACCCACACTGAGCGTCTTCCGGACCTCGAGCGGATAGTCGGTGACCTTGAACGGGCCGCGTTTCGCCGCGGCCTGCGCAACGGCACCGCCGGCGATCGACGCCAGCAGGACAACCGCAAGCAAGGCCGCGAACCGTCTCATCGTCACTCTCTTCGGCTCCTTGAAGCGCGAACGGCTTGTCGGTGATGCGATGCTCCTTGAAGCAGGACGGATTGCCCGAGCCGCCGCAGTAGGCGCCGTGCAACTGGAAACGAACCGTGCCGCCGGGGAGAATTTCGTAGCCGCGGATGCGGTCGGAGAACACGTTGCGGATCTTGCCGTCCGGCAGCGTCACCAGAAAGTCCATGCTGCAACCGGCCGGTGCCGCAGAACCCGCCCGCATAGGTCGAGCATTGAGTATCCTGAAACGAGACCACGTAGTCGTCGCGGCCATCGCCGTTGAGATCGACCTTGCGAACCGTGTCGGGAGCGAATGTCACCTTGCCGCCGCCCTCCCGTTTGCACTCCAGCGGCGCGTAGGTCAGCGCCTTGCGGACCTCGAGCGGGATAGTCGGTCGCCTTGAACGGCGGCTGCGCTGACGCATTCTGCGCGGCGGCCGGGACGACGGACGCGGCGAGCAGCGTCCATGCAAACAGTGTTCTTCCGATCATGCTTACCGGCTCCTTGAACTCGAACGGCTTGCTCGCTGATGCGCTGGTTCTTGACGCATGCGGCGGCGCCATAGGTGCCGCAGTAGCCGCCGTGCATGTCGAAACGAATGGTGCGGCGCCCTTCCCTGGCAGGATCTTGTAGGCCCGGACCGGATCGGAGAAGACGCTGCGAAGCGAACCGTCGCCAAGCGTCACGTAGATCTCGAACAGGCAGCCGCCGGTGCCGCAGAAGATGGACTCGAAGGTCGAGCACTTGGTGTCCTCGAAGCGTGACGATATAGTCGTCGCGGCCATCGCCGGTCAGGTCGACCTTGCGCACCGTGTCCGGCGCGAACGTCACCTTGCCGTCGTCCGCTTCCCGGCATTCCTTCGCCGCGTTGCTCCAGCGATTTACGGATCGCTGCGGGATAATCGCTCGCCGTGAACGGCGCCGGCTTTGCAACGCCCTGCGCGGCGGCGGCGCCGGCAATCGACGCCAGCACGGCAAAGGCAAACAAACCTCGTCGCATCATCCGATCTTGATCTCCCAAAGCAGGCGCACGCCTGTACCGGCGCCGCCCAGCCCAATAGTCTTGTGTGGGACCGCTCCTTTGTCGATCGAAGGCCACCAAGGTTCACCGCAGCCATTCGCACCGCGATGAAAAGAGCCGCAGAACGCTTCCTCCTGATCGCAGCCGGCGCCTGCTGGCTGGCGGCCGGGCCGGCGTGGGCCGAGGAGATCTGCACCTTCCCGGCGCCGCAGGGCATTTCCGTCGAGAAGGAATTGCTGGTCACCGACCTGTCGGTGGTCAACGACGCGCGCGCGTCGGGCGCGGACGGCGCATGGTCGCTCGGCGGACTGATGAAGGTGCTCGCGCCGCACGATGCGCCTGGCCTGGTCAAGCACTGGCTCGGAAGCTTCGAACGGCGGCAGGAGATCAACGGCTTTGCGCTGGCGCCGCGGCCGGCGATGCGCACGCGGCTGGTCGAGCCCTGGATGAAGAAGGACGGCGCGCGGTCGTATCGCCGACTGGACGCCCAACCTTGCCAACGCACCGTTCCGTCTGCTGGCGATCGTCTATCGGCCCGACCTCGGCATCGTCGCGGCCGACGGCACGATCAAGAGCGCCGGCGAAGCGCGCTTCGTCTTTACGGCGCTCGACCTGAGCAAGACATCCAATCTCGACGAGGCGCCGCCGCTCCCGTTCACGGTGATCTTCGAGTACGGCCTTGCGGCGACCGACCGCGACGGCGTGAAGGCCTGGGCCGAGCGCTGGCATCGGCCTCGGCCGTCTTGGCTTCGGCGCCGACTACAACGCAGCGCTGCAGGCGATCACCGATGGATTTGGATCGGTCGCGCGGCGCGCTCAACCAGATCCGGACCAATGAAGGCCTCGCGCTGCCCTGGCAGCTGCGCGAATTCCATGTCGATCGGACGACCGGCCGCCTCGTCAATGCGCCGTTGAAGGATACGCCGCATCGCAGGTTCGCGCTTGATGCCAGCGAGCTCTCGCAGGTCATCAGCAGCCGTCCGGACGACGATCTGCCGAAGAAGTTCCTGAGCGGCAGCGCGGACATTCCGGCCAGGAATTTTCGCTGGCCGCAGATGCGCATCGCCAACAACGTGCTGCGCCACAATTTTGCGCTGCGCACCTGCAACGGCTGCCACGGCGCCGAGACCGGCGTGAAAGCCGACGATCACGCCGCCGAGCCAGCGCAGCATCGCGGCTTCCGCCACATCAGCGGGCGCATGCGCAACGAGCGCGCACGGCTGTCCGAGTTCATGACCGGCGATCCGGCGCTGGTGATGGATCCGACCGGCAAGCTGCACACCTTCTGCGACCTGAAGATCCGCCAGCAGGCGCTGCACGAAGCCCTCAACCCGAAGCCGGCTGCCGGACAACGGCCGACGACCTCGCCGTCGCGCGCAAGCGCCGCGAGCGTGCCGACTAACCAAACGAAAACGGCGGTGCTGGATGCACCGCCGCTCGTGAACCGTTACGCCGAGCCGCCTTAGCCGACGCGGCCCCGCAGGTAGCCATAGGGTCCGGGGCAGCCGCAGCGGTCGCCCGGCCGCGAAGAGCGCGAAGCGCCGCATGTGCCGCCGCCAAGCCGCGGCGAGACGAAGCAGGTGAAGCGCGGAACCGGCCGGATGTAGCCAGGCGCAGGCCGGACATAGTAGCCCGGCGGTGGGGGCGGCGGGCCTGGCCGGACATAGACCGGAGGGCCTGGCGGGTAGTACTGCGCCATGGCTGGGCTCGCCAGCACCAACAGACCAACAGCCGCCAGCAGAATTCGTGTCATTCGTGTCTCCAGGTAGCCGCAGGCACCGTGCCGGCGGCGCGCATCGAACTCGCAACTACGCCATCATGCGCACGGGAACTTTCCCGGCACAAGATGGCGGAACTTGGCGGACTTTCAACGATTTACGTTGCAGCGCAACGACAGCGCGACCCTACTTGCCGTGCTGCGCGAGCTCCTGGTCGCTCAGCAGCCAGTCCTGCCAAAGCTGCAGAACGGCCAGCGCGGTCACGAGGCCGCCGAGCACGAAATGCCAGGTACGCAGCCCGTCGGCGCCGGCGTAGTCGAAGATGAACGGCGAAATGATCAGCCAGATGCCGAGCACGAATGCGCCGGCTTCCTCCCAGCGCTGCAGGGACAGGTACTCGAGCTGGGACAGACCGAACACGAGAATGCCGACGATCAGCGCGTTGGCGACGACCGCGGTGTGATCGGGGTGCTTGGTGAACCACGGCGACAGCACGATCAGGATGCCGAGCACCATGCCGCACCATTCTTCCCAGGTTCTATGGGTGGTGAAAAAACGGACAATCGACATCGAAGCCTCCCTTGCGATGAGGCATACGTCGGTGGCCGGGCCGATCAGAACTGCGAACGGTCTTGCCCGGCCGCGTCATGGCGTATGTCTTTTTGAAGACGTAGGCATGCACGAGCGCGTTGCAAGGGCACCGGCGGGCCACGTCGCCGCACGCATGGCCGCCTTGCGTCCACACGGTTTTGCCCGAGCGCGCGGACGTATATCTCCTCGCCTCGTCCGGGCTGAAGGAGCAAACAGTGAGTAACGCCGTGGTCCATAACGCTGCCAACCAGCGCTTCGAACTCGACGTCGATGGTCAGACCGTCTTCACCGAATATCGGATGTCGGGCGGCATCATGACGTTCTTCCACACACTGACGCCGCCGGCGCTGCGCGGACGCGGGCTCGCCGCACGGGTCGTGCAGGCCGCGCTGGAATTCGCTCGCGCGCAGCAGCTGAAAGTCGTCCCGCTCTGTTGGTACGTCAGCGGACACATCACTGCGCACCCGGAATTTCGCGATCTGCTCGCGCCGCAGGCGCGGTGAGACAAATTCAATCATCATGCGAAAGATGAATGGAAGGCATGAGCGCGCTGTCCGTAGATTGACCTTTCGCCTCACCTGCGCATGCACTAAGCTTTCTCGCGTTCGGGTAAATGTAAATCGGCCAAGAACAAGAAGGACCGCCGCCATGACCAGTACGCTCCGCAACAACAAGAGCAAGAACCGGTTCGAACTGGAAATCGACGATCATCTGGCGTTCGTCGACTACACGCTGTCTCCCGGCTCGATCACGCTCTTGCATACGGAAGTGCCGAAGGAGCTTGGCGGCCGCGGCGTCGGCTCAATTCTCGCCAAGGCCGTGCTGGAGAACATCCGCGCCCAGGGTTTGAAGATCGAGCCGCGCTGCGAATTCCTGGCGGGCTACATCAAGAAGCACCCGGAGTTTGCCAAACTCGTCAACTAGCCCCATTCCGTGCGCTAGATCACACCAGCAGTTGCACATTCCGTTTGCGCGGCAGCTATGCGTTGCAGCAGCAGCGGCGAACCTTTGCTGCGTTGCAGAGACCAATCTGCATCACGGCAATTCAGCCGAACCTGCAGACTGGAAGACGACGATGCTGATCTCACTGATCCGGATGTTCCGGGACTACCTGCGCAGGCGCGCCACGCTTGCGGAAATCGCCAACCTCGACGACCGCACCCTGCGCGACCTCGGGCTGACCCGCGCGCGCATTCCTGCAAGCTGGGGCTGCGAATGAAACGTCAAAATCGTTTGCCGCAAGCGACAAACGTGAAAAGCCCGCCTCGACGGCGGGCTTTTGTTTTTGCTGAGTGCTGCGGACGATCGCAGCTTAGGACTTCAGCTCTTCCGGCACCTTGCCGCCGTTGGCCGCGAGCTTGATCATCACCTGCTTGTGCAGCCAGACGTTCATCTTCGCCGAGTCGCCGGTATCGCCGGTGTAGCCGAGCTCCGTCGCCAGCTCCTTGCGCGCGCCGAGGCTGGAGTCGAGATCGAGAACCTTCATCAGGTCGACGATCGAGGTGCGCCAGTTCAGCTTCTCCTTTTTCGCCGCCGCTGCCTTTTCGAGAATCGGAACGACATCGATGGTTTCCGCCGGCGTGGCTGTCGCGGTGCCGCCGCTTCCGGCCGGCGCGCCCGCAGGTGCGGCCTCCGCCTTGGTCCCGAAAATCGCGCCCATGATCTTGCCGAAGATGCTCATGATGTCACTCCCGATGAATGTGAGGTGGTCCGCCCGATGCGATCCAATCAACATTTGGCCTCGCAAGTTTAGGCCGCTTGCAGCGCGATTGCCAATCTTTTGCGGTGCGAACAGCGCAGGCCGAACGCCGCTGGATTGTGACGAAAGCGCGACAAACTTTCCTGATCGTTTGCCAAACGTTTGATCCGGCTCATCCCGTCACCGAACAGTGAGTGCATTTGCCCCCGTCCTGCGGTATCCTCAGCGCAACAGGTCGCGGCTTGCCCAACACGGCACTCTCGCTCGCGCTTGGTTTTGGTCGCGGCATCAATGTCCGGGACGGGCAGCGCGATCACTTGCGCCGTCATCCGCCTCCCGGCTGCGAGGGAGAAAGCGACCATGGCAACTCCAGTTTCCGGTAATGTCACGCAAGTCGGGCTCGCGTGCGGCGGCCGATGCGACACCGGTCGTCCGCACGCTGACGCTGCCCGATCTCAAGACGGCACTGCAAAAGGGCCTCGACGATTTCAAGGCCGTGCCGAGCCATGCCGTCATGCTGTGCATCATCTACCCGGTGCTCGGCATCGTGATCGCGCGGATGGTGCTCGGCTATTCGGTGATGCCGCTGCTGTTCCCGCTCGCCGCCGGCTTCGCGCTGATCGGACCGTTCGCCGCGATCGGACTCTATGAGATGAGTCGCCTGCGTGAGCTCGGCGAGGATTACTCCGCCTGGCACGCGTTCGAGGTGCTGCGCTCGCCGTCGTTCGGCGCCGTGATGGCCCTCGGCGTCATGTTGCTGGCGCTGTTCGTGACCTGGATCTTCGCCGCGCAGGCGGTCTACGAAATGACCTTCGGCCACGCGCCGGCAGCGACCATGCCCGACTTCGTCCAGCGGGTGCTGACCACGCCGGCAGGCTGGATGCTGATCGTTGTCGGCTGCGGCGTCGGCTTCGTGTTCGCGCTGGTGTCGCTTTGCGTGAGCGTGGTGTCGTTTCCGATGATGCTGGATCGTCACGCCGGTGTCGCCGAGGCGATGGTCACCTCGATGCGCGTGGTGATGGCCAACCCGTTCGTCATGGCGATGTGGGGCCTGATCGTGGCAGGACTGCTGGTGATCGGCACGATACCGCTGTTCCTCGGGCTTGCCGTCGTCATTCCCGTGCTCGGACACGCGACCTGGCACCTCTACCGGCTGGCCGTCGAGCCTGACAGCCGTCCGCACTACGAGCCGCCGCCGAAGATCCACCACTCGGCCGCGGACTTCCCGGTGTCGCTGTTCCCCTGGGCCCGCGACAAGCACGACAACTGAACAATTGATTGTTCGTTGACCGTTTGGCATGGAAGCTGCCCTGTCTCGATGACGGGCGGCTTTCATGTTTGATGCAATCGCATTCGCAGGCGGCGGTAACCGCTGCTACTGGCAGGGCGGCTTCTACGAGGCCGCGGCGCAGCGGCTTGGCCTTGCCCCGCGCCTCGTCGTCGGCGCCAGCGCGGGCGCGTTCGCCGCCTGCTATTCGCTGCTCGGCGTCGGCGAGCGCGTGCGTGAGCTCGTCATCGGCGGCTGCGGCGATCATCTGAAGAATTTCGATCTGGCGGCATGGCGCCGCGGCGAGCCGCTCTGCCCGGTCGGGCTGATGTATCGCGAGCTGCTGGTCAACGTCCTCGATGACGCTGCGCTCGCGCGGCTGAACGCGCTGACCGACCTGCAGCTCGCGATCTCGCGGCTGCCGCGCGGGCTGTCGCCGGTCGCCGGCGCAGCGCTCGGCATCGCCGCCTACCAGGTCGAGAAGAAGCTGCTTCATCCGGTGCATCCGCGCTTCGGCCGCAAGCTCGGCTACCGATCCGAGTTCGTGCGCGTGCGCGACATCGCCCACCCCGAACCGCTCCACCTTGCGCTGATGGCGTCCAGCGGCGTGCCGCCGTTCATGCCGGTGACACTGGTCGCCGGACGGCCGGCCTTCGACGGCGGGCTTGTCGACAACGTGCCGGTCGAGCCGCTGGCCGATGTGGAAGCTGCCGGCGGACGCACGCTGGTGCTGCTCACCCGCGTCTACAAGCGCATCCCGATGGTCACCGGGCGAACCTACGCGCAGCCGTCCGAGAAGATCGGCGTCGGCCAGTTCGACATCACCAACCCCGACGGCATCCGCGCCGCCTACGAGCTCGGCCTGAAGGACGGCGACGCGTTTGCGAAGGGGTTGGGGAGGTAGCGGTGATTCCGGGCGCGCGCACTGCACGCACCCGGAACTCGACGATGTCAGTGATGATGGTGCGGCGAGGACGCGCCACCGATCGCGCCGACCTTGAACGTGACCTCGACCGCCCCGGCCTTCTCGAACTGCAGCTTCGCCTTGACGGTTTCGCCCTGCTTGAGCTGGCGCTTCAGGTCCATGAACATCACGTGGTAGCCGCCCGGCGTCAGCTCGACGCTCTGGCCCGGCTTGATCTCGAGCCCGGCATCGAGCGGACGCATCCGCATCACGCCGCCGCTCATCGACATCTCGTGGATCTCGACGCGGCCGGCGATGTCGGTGGTTCCGCTGAGCAGCTTGTCGGCGGCGGCACCGTTGTTGGTGACCTTCAGATAGCCGCCGGCGACCTTCGCACCGCCCGGCGTCGCGCGCGTCCAGGGCGCCTCGATCGTGATGTCGCCGACCTTGAACGTGTCGGCGCCGCGCGCTGCGCCATGGTGATGGTGTCCGCTGGCGGCCTGCGCCACCACCGCGTTGGCGGAAATGCGCACAGAGGGCGCGGGCTTCTTCAGGTCACGCGACGACTGCTGGGCAGTCGGAATCTCGATCCACGCCGCCTCGCCCTTGGCGCACTGCTGCACCGTCGGGAAATAGACCGCCTTGGCCGCACCACCGTCGGTGGCGATGACGGCCGTGAACGTGAACTCGTCAAAATGATCGTCGGACAGGTTGCCGCCGGACCAGACGATCTCCTTCACGCCCTCGGCCACCGTACGGCCGTGGTTCTCGTAAGCCTTGGCATACGCGCCGCGGGTCGTCGTCAGGGTCCAGCCGGCCTTCGGCATCGGCTTGACGCCGATGACGCCTTCCGGGATCTGCACGCGAACGGAATTGGTCGCCTCGCCGTCGCAGCCGTGCGGCACCTGCAGCACGGCCTTGTAGGAGCTGTTTGGCGCGGCTTCCTTGGTGACAAGGGTGACATGCGCTTCAGCGCCCGGGATCGAGAAGGCAGCGAAGAATGCGGCGAGCGCCAGCGCGTTGAGTGGCCGCGCGCAGCCGGCCTGGATGATGGACATGGTGGTCTCCGAAGATTGAATGAAACTGGCCTTGAAGGTCGTTCACCCGATCGACGGCGGCCCTCGCGCATTCAGTCCGGACCCAGGTGAAGCCAGCGCAAAGCGGTCATCGACCGCGAGGATGGATACGGACACCGCCCGCGGCTGCGGAAACTCCACCGAAGCGCTAGCGGCCAGTGGCGGCGCGCCGGCCGCGCATGCGCCGCTCAGGCACATCGCCGCGCAATGCGTCGCCGGGCCGGAATGATCGCCGGACGGCTGCGCCTCGCCATCCGCGACTGTGCGGCAGAGCGACAGCGCTGGATCGAACGAGACCGCGGCAGCCACCGGAGCGGCGAAAACGCCAAGCAGCGCCTGCAGCGCGATCGCATAAGCGAGCGCGATCCTGGTCAGCTTGAGTTTCAGCGAATCCCCACGCATGCGGCTGCTATCGCACGGGGCCCGTCAACGGTCCACTCACCTTGGACTGATCACCATCGCCCTCAATCGGGCGCTCTCGATAGCCCACCATTAAAGTGAATCCCAATTCGCTCTAAGTCGACACGATTGCGTCATAAAAACGCATGGCTATTAACCGGAAAATTGCAGCAGCAACCGTCTACACTGCCGCTCCAACACGACAAGAAATTTGCATAAACAACGGAAAATAGTGCACTATATTGCTGTTCCTAGGCGCCTGCTTAATGAGGCTGCGAATCGGTGAATTATTAATCACACCTTACTTAATCATGCAAAAATCGCTTAGCTGCATCGCAACATCATCTCTGCTGCAGCGCGAGAACCTACCCTATATAGGTTCCAACGATGGGATTCGGACCCATCCGGACTTAAGGAACCAAGACCATGTTGCTCAGCATCCTTCGCGCGATTCAGTCCTTCAAGGACTACCATCGCAACCTGCGGGAACTTTCGCAGCTGACGGACCGCGAACTCGCCGATATCGGCATTGACCGTGCCGACATCCCGCGCGTCGCCGCAGGCCAGGCGCTCGACTAACCGACTGACGCGCACCTCCAGCGAGATCGGATTGCCCCCCTCTTCTTGCGGGTACGCGCGTGTCTGCCGGTGAAGCGAACGAATAACTGACGGATGGCGCCCGCTGTTGCAGCGGGCGCTCTCGTTTTCGGCCCACCTTGCCCTGCGCCGCGGTTGCGCCCCGCCTGCGCGCGCTCTAGGTGTCTGGCCATGACCTTCAACGACAATACCGTTCACGTGATCGGCGCGGGCCTCGCCGGCTCCGAAGCCGCCTGGCAGCTTGCCAGCCGCGGCGTGCGCGTGGTGCTGCACGAGATGCGC
Source organism: uncultured Alphaproteobacteria bacterium (assembly GCA_963843435.1). Lineage (GTDB taxonomy): Bacteria > Pseudomonadota > Alphaproteobacteria > Rhizobiales > Xanthobacteraceae > P52-10. Next base: position 605,764 of record CAWJKJ010000015.1, on the reverse strand, counting down.
CCCGTGCGGACGACCGAGGCGCATGTCACCGACAGCTGCGCGGAACTCGTCTGCTCCAACTCCTTCCGCTCCGACGATGCCAGCAACAACGCGGTCGGCCTGCTGCACGAAGAGCTGCGGCGGCTGGATTCGCTGATCATGCGCGCGGCCGACGCCAACAAGGTTCCGGCAGGCGGCGCGCTCGCCGTCGACCGGCACGGCTTCTCCGCCGCCGTCCAGGCCGCGCTGGAGCAGCATCCGCTGATCGAGATCCGCCGCGCGGAGGTCGAGGGCCTGCCTCCGGCCGACTGGCGCAACGTCATCATCGCCACCGGACCGCTGACGTCGCCGCCGCTGGCGGACGCCATCCGCACGCTCAGCGGCCAGGACTCGCTCGCCTTCTTCGATGCGATCGCGCCGATCGCCTATCGCGAAACCATCGACATGAACGTCGCCTGGTTCCAGTCGCGCTACGACAAGGTCGGTCCGGGCGGCGGCGACGCCGACTACATCAACTGCCCGATGACGCGCGAGCAGTACGAGGCGTTCGTCGATGCGCTGATCGCAGGCGACAAGACCAGCTTCCACGAGTGGGAGACGAACACGCCCTACTTCGACGGCTGCCTGCCGGTCGAGATCATGGCCGAGCGCGGGCGCGAGACGCTGCGGCACGGGCCGATGAAGCCGTTCGGGCTGACCAACCCGCACAATCCGACCGTGAAGGCCTACGCCATCGTCCAGCTGCGCCAGGACAACAAGCTCGGCACGCTCTACAACATGGTCGGTTTCCAGACCAAGCTGAAGCACGCCGAGCAGGTGCGCATCTTCCGCACCATTCCGGGGCTCGAGAAGGCCGAGTTCGCCCGGCTCGGCGGCCTGCATCGCAACACCTTCCTGAATTCGCCTGCGCTGCTGGACAGCCAGCTGCGCCTGCGCGCCGAGCCGCGGCTGCGCTTTGCCGGCCAGATGACCGGCTGCGAGGGTTACGTCGAATCCGCCAGCATCGGCCTGATGGCCGGCCTGTACGCAGCCGCCGACGCGAGCGGCGGCCAGGCGACGAGCCCGCCGCCGACCACGGCGCTCGGCTCGCTGCTCGGCCACATCACCGGCGGGCACATCGAGACCATCGACAACGGACCGCGCTCGTTCCAGCCGATGAACATCAATTTCGGCCTGTTCCCGCCGCTCGCCTCGGCGCCGACCAAGGGTCCCGACGGCAAGCGGCTCCGCGGCCCGGAAAAGTCGATCGCGCGAAAGCAGGCGCTGACCGCGCGCGCGTTGCGCGATCTCGACCTCTGGATCGCCGACATGCACGCCGCGGATGCGGCCTGATCCACGCATGCGGCTTCCCGACGACGACGCAAAAGTCCTGACCGAGCGCTGGTCTGCCGGCGCGCTGTTGAAGCGCGACGTGTTCTCGACCGTCGAGCGCGGCTCCTTCCGGACCGACGACGGCGACGACCGGCGCGATCCTGCGGCGGCTCGATCAGGTGCCGTGGTGGTCGAGGCTGCTCGCGAACCATCTGTTCAATCGCGAACACCGCGCGCTCACCGCGATCCGCGGCATGGGCGTCGGTCCCGAGCTGCTCTGGGCCGGACGCGCGGCGCTGGTTCGCGGCTTCATCGACGGCGTCGCGCTGCACCTGGCGAAGCCTGAGGGCGACGTCGGCTATTTCAGGACCGCAAAGCAGGCGCTGCGAAAACTCCGCCGCGCCGGCATCTGTCACAACGACCTCGCCAAGGAGCAGAACTGGCTGCGCGGCACGGACGGCAAGGCCTACGTGACCGACTTTCAGCTCGCCGCCTGCTTCAAGCATCGCGGCAAGCTCTATCGCGTGCTGGCCTACGAGGACCTGCGGCACCTGCTGAAGCACAAGCGCCGCTACGCGCCTGCAGCGCTCACGCCGAAAGAACGCAAGGTGCTGGCGCGGAAGTCGGTCTTCTCCCGCGTCTGGCTGATGACCGGCAAGAAGGTCTATGTCGCCATCACCCGCGGGCTGTTCAACTTCACCGACCGCGAAGGCGGCGGCAAACGCCTCGTCAACGACGCGCCGGTGCTGATCGAACGCATCAAGGCCAATCCCGCCGTCCGCGACGTCGCCATCGTCGCCTTCGCCGACCGCCGCGCCGGCGTCGGCCTCTACGCCTTTGTCGAAGGCGGCGACGCAAATCTCGAAGCCAATCTGCGCTCCGCGCTCGCGGGCGCGAAAACGCCGCAGCCGCCCGAGCACATCCAGATCGCGCCGGCGCTGCCGCGCGATGCGGACGGCGCCGTGCGCAAGGAAATCCTGCAGCTGATCGCCATGAACCAGGTCGACCTGATCGAGCCGCTGCTTCACGCGCCGGCGGAGCGCGAGCTGGTGCGGGCGATCTGCGAAGAGCGCAAGAATTTGCGGGACAGGTTTAGTTTCTAGCTACACCCTGAACGGCTCTCGGCGCGAGGCGCGCCACAGGGCCCACAGCACGGCAAGGTTCGACGCCGCCTGCCGCACCTCGAACGGCTTGAACTCGGCCGAGGCGACGCGCCGCAGCTTGCGATCGACCAGCGCCAGCGGCAGGAAGGCGGTTCGCGCCGGCGTGCGGTCGCGCGCAAGCGCCTCCAGCGCCAGCCGCAGATGCTCGTCGCGCCTGTTCGGCGAGGCCTTGCAGGTATCGCTGAAGTTCCGCCGTCGATTTCCCTGCGAGGATATCCGCTGGCGCAACGCCGGCCGCGCCAATCTCGTCCAGCGGCAGGTAAAACTGCCCGCGCGAGGCGTGACGAGGCAGCGCTTCGACGATCCGCGTCAACCCGAACGCCAGGCCCGCGTGACGCACCAGCTCGTCGCCGACCTCGACACCGAGCACAAGCCCGCCGAGGGCGAACAACGCCGACGCCGTATCCTGCAGATAGCCTTCCAGCTCCGCCATCGTCTGCATCGGCTCGTCATAGAGGTCGAAGCGATGCGCATCGATCATGCGGCCAATCAGCTCTTGTGGCAGGGCATGCCGATCGATGGCGCGCATCAGTTCGGCGGCCACGGGATTTCCCGTCGCCTCGCCATGCGCTGTCCCGGTCAGCAGATCGCTCCACCACTGCAGGCGGATCTCGCCGGCCAGCGGCTGGCTGATCTGGTCGCGGATGCGGGCGATCTCGATGTTGAAGGCGAACAGCGCCAGCAGCGCGCGCCGCGGCTCCGGCGGCACGAACAATGTCGCCGCGTAGCGCTCGAAATCGGAGCCGCGAACGAGGCTCGCGCAGTAGGTCGCGTCGGACGGATCCTGCGCGGCGGCGCTCATGGCACCGCGATCAGGCCGGCGGCGACGCGACGTCGCTCGCCGATCATGATGTTGTAGACGCGGATTGCGGGGCCCGTTTGCATCGAATCGACGACGACCTGGACGTCGCGCAGCGCCTGCCGCAGCGCCGGCGGAAACGGCGCCATCTCCCTGCCCGTGCCGATGATCAAGGTGTCGAGCTCGTTCGCCTTGGCGAACACCAGCGCCAGCGCCTGCTCGTCGATCTGGTCGGCGCGCACGACCGGCCAGGCCCAGATCGCCGTCCGGCATGCACAGCAGCGAGCCGCGGTGCGACATGTCGGCGAAGCGGAAGCCGCCGTTGCCGTAGGCGTCGATCGGCGCCGCGTGCGGCAGGTGGCGTCCGCCCTCGCCGGCCGCCGTCACGGCCTTGCCGGCTTGGCGGGCTTCTCCTCGTCCTCGAGGCGACTGGTGCGGACGCCGAGATAGATCAGGATCGGGGCCGCGATGAAGATCGAGGTGTAGGTACCGACCAGCACCACGCCGAACATCATGGTCGCGGTGAAGCTATGGATCGCCTTGCCGCCGAACAGCAGCAGCGCGAACAGCGCCAGCGTCACGGTGACGTGGGTGATGATCGAGCGCGACAGGGTCGAGTTGATCGACACGTTCAACAGCTCCGGCATCGATATCTTCTTGTAGCGACGGAGCATCTCGCGGATACGGTCGTAGATGACGACCGTATCGTTCAGCGAGTAGCCGAGGATGGTCAGAAGTGCGGCGATACTGGTCAGGTCGAAGTCGATCTGGGCGATCGACATGAAGCCCAAGGTGAGGACGATATCGTGCACGTTGGCGATCATCGCGCCCAGCGCGAACTGCCATTCGAAGCGGAACCAGAGGTAAAACAGGATGCCGACGATCGCGAGCATCAGGCCGCCGACGCCCCAGGCGAGCAATTCGCTCGAGACGCGCGGGCCGACCACCTCGACACGCCGGTATTCGACGGAGTCGCCCAGCGCCTGGCGCACCTTCTGAATCGCCGCCTGCTGCTCGGCGTCGCCGCCCGGTTGCTGCGCAAGGCGGATCAGCACGTCGGATGGCCCGCCAAACAGCTGCAGCTGCACGTCGCCCAGACCGAGGCCGCCGATCGTGGAGCGCAGCTGCGCGATATCGGCCGGGCCGCCCTTTTGCTGCATCTCGAGCAGCGTGCCGCCGCGGAAGTCGATGCCGAAATTCAGTCCGTGCGTGAAATAAAGCACGATCGCGAGGATCGACAGCACAGCCGAGATCGGAAAGCTGATGCGGCGGAAGCGGGTGAAATCGAACTTGGTGTCGTCCGGCACGATCCGCATCGCCGGAATGACCCCGTAGATGCTCAGAACCGTCAGGACGACAATGAACGCTGCAAGCGCAATGATAATCCAGAATGTCACGTGCGCTGCTTTCCTAAATCGGCACGGTCTGCGGCCGCTTCCACTTGACCCACATCGCGACGATCAGCCGCGTGACGGTGAAGGCAGTGAATACCGTGGTGATGATGCCGACGCCGAGCGTCACGGCGAAGCCGCGAACCGGACCGGTGCCGACGACGAACAGCACCGCGGCCGCGATGAATGTCGTGATGTTGGAGTCGAGAATGGTCGCAAGCGCGCGCGTGAAGCCCGCGTCGATCGCCGAGATAGGACTGCGGCCGGCGCGCAGCTCCTCGCGGATGCGCTCGTAGATCAGCACGTTGGAATCCACCGCGATGCCGACCGTCAGCACGACGCCGGCGATGCCGGGCAGCGTCAGCGTCGCGTTCAACAGCGACAGGATGCCGAAGATCATCGCCACGTTGATCATCACGGCGACGTTGGCGAAGAAGCCGAACAGCCGGTAGGTCAGCAGCATGAAGACGATGACGAGAATGGCGCCGACATAGGACGCAAGCTCGCCGGCCTCGATCGAATCCTGGCCGAGCCCGGGACCGACGGTGCGCTCCTCGATGATGGTCAACGGTGCAGGCAGCGCGCCGGCGCGCAACAGGATCGCCAGGTCGTTTGCCTGCTGCACGGTGAAGCCGCCGGAGATCTGGCCCTGGCCGCCGGTGATCGGCTCGCGGATCGTCGGCGCGGAGATGACCTCGTTGTCGAGGATGATCGCGAACGGCAGGCCGACATTCTCCGACGTCGCCTGCGCGAACTTGCGCGCACCCGAGGTGTTGAACTTGAAGCTGACGATCGGCTCGCCGGTGCGTCTGATCGAAACCGGGCTGCGCGTCGGTCAGGTCGCCGCCCGAGACCAGAACCTGCTTCTTGACGACGATCGGCGACTTCGGCGGCTGCGCGTTCAGCAGCACTTCCGAGTCCTGCGGCAGTCGTCCCTGCTGCGCCTGGTCCGGCGAAATGCTGGTATCGACCATCCGGAAATCCATCTTGGCGGTCTTGCCGAGAATTTCCTTCAGGCGCGTCGGATCCTGCAGGCCGGGCACCTGCACGAGAATGCGGTCGATGCCCTGACGCTGGATCAGCGGCTCGACGGTACCGAGTTCGTTGACCCGCTTCTCGATGATCTGGATCGACTGCTCGACCGACTGGCGGATGCGTTCGGTGATGGCCGCCTGCGGCACCGTCAGCCGGATCAGGCCGCCGCCTCCATCCTGCACCTCGAGGCTGCGCTGGCCGCTGGAACCCAGCAGACCGCCGAGCGGCTGCGACAGCTCGCGCAGCTTGGTGAGCGCGGCCGGCGCGTCGGCCTCCGCCACGCGCACCTCGACCACGTCGCCGCGGATGTTGATGCCGCCGGAGAAGCGAATGCGCGCGTCGCGCAGCGTCCGGCGCGCATCGTCGACGACCTGATTGAGCTTGTCCGTCTTGACCGCGTTGGAATCCACTTCAAGCAGCAGGTGGGAACCGCCCTGCAGGTCGAGCCCGAGCACGATGTGGCGCTGCGCCCACTTCGGCCAGGTCTTGACGGTTGCTTCCGGAAAGAAATTCGGCACGGCGAACAGGCACACGAGCAATGCCGTCGCAATGATCGTGACGATCTTCCAGCGAGTGAAATAGAGCATGGCCTAAACCGTTCGCTTGTTGCGGCGCCGACGCTCAGCTCGCCGCCTCGTCCTTCGCCGGCTCGCCCTTGGCGCGCACGGCCGTGATCATCTGGCGCATCTGGCGGATGCGGACGCCGTCGGAGATTTCCATCTCCACCTGGTCGTCGTCGACCACCTTGGTCACCTTGCCGACCAGCCCGCCCGAGGTGACGATGGTGTCGCCGCGGCGCACGTTCTTCACCATCTCGGCATGGTCCTTCACGCGCTTTTGCTGCGGGCGCAGGATCAGGAAATACATGATGACGAAGATCAGCGCGAACGGCAGCAGCGATGTCAGCATGCTCGTGGCGTCGCTACCGGCAGCTTGCGCATACGCAGGAGTAATCAGCATGGAGGGTCCTTAAGAAAACCTGGCGGGAGGGCTTTGCGAGCAGCCAAATCAGCGATTTGGCCGAAATTCGCGCGGACTATAACCACCGCGGTCCCAATTGCAACGGCAGCTAAGGCCTTGATTTTTGGGCCGCTTGCCCGTTCCGCCGAGGCCCGTTATGGGTGCGGCGGAAGGAAGCATCAGATGCCCCGCAAGGCTCCACAACAAGGCTCCAAAAAAGCCCGCCGCGCGCGCCAGCCGCGCTGCCAAAGGCAACCCGTCGAACATGACGAAAAGTACACGCCAGGCGCCTGCGCCCGCAGAGCACGCCTACGAGCGGATCGCGGACTGCGCTCGAGGCGATCGCCGCGAGCCTGCCCGGTGCTGCGACGCGCGAAGGGTGCATCGAACCCGCTCGCGGGCGCCGAGGCGTTCGTCTGGCATCCGGCCGGACGGCTGATCGGCGTGCCGCGCGTCAGCCGCGTCGAGCTGTCGCTGCTCAAGGGCATCGACCGGATGCGGGATATCCTGACCGAGAACACCGAGCGCTTCGCCACCGGCCTGCCCGCCAACAATGCGCTGCTGTGGGGCGCGCGCGGCATGGGCAAGTCGTCGCTGGTGAAGGCCGTGCATGCGAGCGTCAACAGCCCGGCCGGACGTGAACGGCAACCTGAAGCTGATCGAGATCCATCGCGAGGACATCGAAAGCCTGCCCGCGCTGATGACGTTGCTGCGCGGCGCCGACGAACGCGTCATCGTCTTCTGCGACGACCTGTCGTTCGACGGCAACGATGCGTCCTACAAGTCGCTGAAGGCCGTGCTCGAAGGCGGCATCGAAGGCCGGCCGGACAACGTCATCCTCTACGCGACGTCGAACCGGCGGCACCTGCTGCCGCGCGACATGATCGAGAACGAGCGCTCGACCTCGATCAATCCCGGCGAGGCGGTCGAGGAGAAGGTGTCGCTGTCGGACCGCTTCGGCCTGTGGCTCGGCTTCCATCGCTGCAGCCAGGACGAATACCTCGCCATGGTGCGCGGCTACTGCGATCACTTCGGCATCAAGGTCGCGCCGGATGAGCTGGAGCGCGACGCGCTCGAATGGTCGACCACCCGCGGCTCGCGCTCGGGCCGCGTCGCCTGGCAGTTCGTGCAGGATCTGGCGGGACGGTTGAAGGTGCGGTTGAGAGTAGCGAGTAGCGAATAGCGAGTAGCGAATAGTTGAGCGTAACGTGGCGCTTTCTATTCGCTATTCGCTACTCCCTATTCGCCTCTACTTCTCACGTCCCGTTCAGGAATTTCGACGGGTCGACGGGCGTTGCACCTTGGCGAATTTCAAAGTGCAATTGCGGTGACGACACCTCGCCCGTCTGACCCGCCTTGGCAATGATCTGGCCGCGTTTGATCGTGTCGCCGCGCTTCACCATCAGCTCACTCGCGTGGGCATACGCGGTGACATAGCCGTTGGAATGGCGCACCAGAACCAGGTTGCCGTAGCCTTTCAGTTCGTTGCCGGAGTAGGTCACCACTCCGTCCTCGGCAGCCTTCACCGGCGTGCCTTCGGGCACGGCGACGTTGATGCCGTCATTCTGCTTGCCGCTGGTCTTGGCGCCATAGGCCGCGATCACCCGGCCGCGCACGGGCCAGCGGAACGACGGCAGACCGCCGGTCGCATCCTGCTTCGCTTCCTTCTCGACTTCCTTGGTCTCGGTCGCGAGGTTGGCGCTTTCCTTCTTGGCGGCCGGAGCTTCCGCGACAACGACCGGCGCTGCAGCGGCGGGCTTGGCGGAAGCGGCCACCGTGGCCTTCTGCTGCGGCGCGGGCGCTGCGGCAGCCGTCTTCATGCCCGGCACAGTGATCCTCTGGCCGATCTTGAGCTGGGTGGTCACCGGCAGGTTGTTCGCCTTGGCGAGCTTCGCGGCCGGCATGTTGTTCTTGCGGGCGATGCTGTGCAGCGTCTCGCCCGGATTGACGACGTGAGCGCCGCCGGTCGAGGCAACGGCCGCAGGCTTGCGTCTGCGGCGCGGACATCGCCGGCGCAGCGGCCGTGGCCTGGCGCGGAATGACCAGCGACTGGCCGGGCTGCAGGTTGCGCGGGGTCGGCAGGCCGTTGACGCGCATGATCTCGCGCGCCGGAACGTTGTAGCGCTGCGCCAGCCCGTCGACGGTGTCGTTGGTGCCGACGATGATCGTCGTGCCGTCGGCGGCGCTCCAGGTCGCATTCGAGGCGATCGACCGCGGCGCGGTCGTCGCGGTGGTCTCGATCGGCCGCGCGGGCGGCGCATAGGCCGCGATGCCGCGTCCGCCGCCGGACATGCCGGATGGCTGATGGCTGCTCTGGCGCGGATAGCCGTCTGATAGCCTTGGGCCGGCGCGGTCTGCGGCGGCGGCGAACTATGCTGGTACTGCGGCAGCGGACGGCTTTCGATCCGGCCGGACGGCGCGGCCTGTGCCGGCGGCACAGTGCCCGTCACTTCCTGCTGACGCGAATTGAAGGGGTTTTCCGCGAAGCGGTGTGAATCGGCGCTACAGCCGGCAAGACCGGCAGAGACCAGCGCAACCACCGCAACAGGCGACGCGCGGCGCGCGCGAAACAACTCGGCGACACGGGACATGTTTACTCACTCGGTACGCAACTCGAACAAATTCGAGTTAACATGTCGCGAGTAAATAACCCTTTAATCTGCCGCAATTCCTTGGAAGCGCTGGCGAAGTTCCATCAGCGCTCGCGGCGGCCCATTTGCGTGCGGCGCTAAAGCTGTCGCGCGATGCCTTTCAGCGCCGGCACGAAGCGCACCTCGAGCAGCTCTTCGGTCGACAAACTCGTTCGCCGACGCGGCGGATGCGCGTGAGCACCTGGACGCCCTCATGCGGACCGACCGGCGCGAGCAGCACGCCATCCCGGCTCAGCCGCTCCTTCAACTCGCTCCGGCACCTCTTCCATCGCCGCGGTCACCATGATGCGATCGAAGTCGCCGAGATGATCGGGCAGATCGAACGCATCGGCCGTCAGCACCTCGACATTGTCGCGCGCAAGCCGGCGCAGCCGCAGGCGTGCGCGGTCGGCGAGCGTGCGGAAGCGCTCGACCGAGACCACCTCGGCGGCAAGGTGCGACAGCACCGCCGCCTGGTAGCCGGAGCCGGTGCCGATCTCGAGCACGCGATGATGCGGCCGCAGCTGCAGCTGCTCGGTCATGTAGGCGACGACGAAGGGCTGGCTGATGGTCTGGCCGCAGGCGATCGGCAGCGCCGCGTCCGCATAGGCTTCGTCGCGGGTGAACGGCTCGACGAACTCCTCGCGCGGCACCTCGTCCATGGCCTTCAGCACGGCATGGTCGACGATCCCCCGCCGCCGCAGCAGCAGCTGGAAGTTCATCCTTTCATGCGATAGGTCGTCGGACGACACGGCAGACCGCGCGGGCTAAAGAATCGCTTTGGCGTTTCGACAATAACACTCCGCCGCGAATTCCGTTCACGCCGGTCTGCGGTCCTTCAGCACGTCGGCGAGCGTGCGCGAGAAGGCGTCGTCGGTCAGGTTCAGCCGCAAGGGCGTCACCGACACGCACTTGCGCGCCAGCACCTCCAGGTCCGTTCCCTCGCCCGGCGCTTCCGCCGCCAGCGCCCGCTCAAAACCGATCCAGAAGTAGTCGTTGCCGCGGCCGTCCTTGCGGCCCTCGATCTTCAGGAACCCCTGATTGCGCTTGCCCTGCCGGCTGACGACGACGCCCTTGACCTCGTCCGGCGCGCAGTTCGGGAAGTTGATGTTGACGACGGTATCCGCCGGCACGCCGGTCTCGAAGATCCGCTTCACGATCTCGGGCCGTGGGTCAGCGCAGTGTCCCAGGGCAGCTTCTGGCGGTTCTCGACGCCGAACTCCTGGCTCAGCGCGAACGACGGGATGCCGAGGATGACGCCCTCCATGGCGCCGGCGATGGTGCCGGAATAGACCACGTCCTCGGCGACGTTGCGGCCGCGGTTGACGCCGGACAGGATGATGTCCGGCCGCTTGTCCTTGATGATGTGGCGCACGCCCATGATGACGCAGTCGGTCGGCGTGCCGCGCACCGCAAAATGCCGCGGCGAGATTTCGCGAAGCCGCAGCGGATCGTTCAGCGACAGCGAATGCGACACGCCCGGACTGGTCGCTCTCGGGCGCCACCACCCAGACGTCGTCGGAGATCTGCTTGGCGATGTCCTCGACGATGCCGATGCCCGGCGCGTTGATGCCGTCGTCGTTGGTGCACAGAATGCGCATGAGGCTTAGCTGCCTTTCTCGATCACTTTGAGCCCGCCCATGTAGGGCTGCAGCACGTCCGGCACGGCGATCGAGCCGCCCTGCTGCTGATAGGTTTCCATCACCGCGATCAACGCGCGGCCGACGGCCGTGCCCGAGCCGTTCAGCGTGTGCACGAAGCGCGGCTTGCCGTCCGGCCCGCGCGAGCGCGCATTCATGCGCCGCGCCTGGAAATCGCTGCAGACCGAGCAGGAGGAAATCTCGCGGTACATGCCGCCCTCGCCCTGCCCCGGCATCCACACCTCGATGTCGTAGGTCTTGTGCGAGGCAAAGCCCATGTCGCCGGCGCACAGCGTCATGACGCGATAGTGCAGCCCGAGCCGGCGCAGGATTTCCTCGGCGCAGGACAGCATGCGCTCGTGCTCGTCCTTCGAGGTTTCCGGCGTCGTGATCGACACCAGCTCGACCTTGTTGAACTGATGCTGGCGGATCATGCCGCGCGTGTCGCGCCCCGCAGCGCCCGCCTCCGCGCGAAAGCACGGCGTCAGCGCCGTGAAGCGCAGCGGCAGTTCCTTTTCGTCGAGGATGGATTCGCGGACGAGATTTGTCAGCGAGACTTCGGCGGTGGGGATGAGCCCAAGCCGGCGGCTCTTGATTTCCTCCGGCGGGAGATTCAACGCCTCACCCGAGATAGCCCAGAACTGATCCTCTTCGAACTTCGGCAGTTGCGTCGTTCCGAACATCGCCTCGTCGCGGACGAGCAGCGGAGGATTCACTTCCATGTAGCCGTGCTCGCCCGTGTGCACGTCGAGCATGAACTGGCCGAGTGCGCGCTCAAGCCGCGCCAGGCCCCTTTTGAGAACGACGAAGCGCGCGCCTGAAATCTTCGCGGCCGTCTCGAAGTCCATGTCGTCGAGGTCTTTGCCGAGATCGTCGTGCTGCTTCCCGGCGAAGCCGAGCACCTTCTTCGCACCAAAATGGTGGTGCTCGACGTTGCCGTGCTCATCGCTGCCGTCCGGCACTTCAGGTGCAGGAAGCGGCAGGTTCGGAATTTCAGCGAGACGCTTGTCGAGCTCCTCGCTCGCGGCCTTCGACGCGGCCTCAAGCTCCGGCAGTTTTGTCTTGAGCTCGCCGACCTCGGCCATCAGCGCACTGGCGCGGGCCTCGTCCTTCGCCTTCTTGGCGTCGCCGATTTCCTTCGACGCGGCATTGCGCCGGGCCAGCGCCTGCTCGGCCGCCGTGATGGCTGCGCGGCGCTGTCTCGTCGAGCGCGATCAGCGACGGCGACTGCGGCTCCAGCCCGCGCCGCTTCAGCGCGGCGTCGAAGGCCGCGGCGTTGTCCCTGATCCAGCGGATGTCGTGCATGGTCTATTTCCTGCGTCTGGCTGCTTGCCCGCAGGCGGGTGCTTAAAAGACGTGGATGCCCGGGACAAGCCCGGGCATGACGAATCAGAGTTCTATGGCGGTTATGATGCCCAAACAGGCGCTATTGCGCCCTATTCCGCCGGGCTTGCCGAGCCGCTCGACGGGTTCGGGCCGGTCATGGTCGCGGCCGCGGCCTTCTTCTCGACCATGCGGACCGAGTAGATCGAGGCCTCGTAGAGAATCATCAGCGGGATCGCCAGCGAGAACTGGCTGATGATGTCGGGCGGCGTCAGCACCGCGGCGATGACGAAGGCGCCGACGATGAAGTAGCGCCGCTTCTCCCTCAGCGTCTTCGAGGTGAGCACGCCGATGCGGCCGAGCAGCGTCAGGATCACCGGCAGCTGGAAGGCGATGCCGAACGCGAAGACCAGCGACATCATCAGCGACAGATATTCGCCGACCTTCGGCAGCAGCGCGATCTCCGCCTCCCCCTCGCCGGTCTGCTGCATGCCGAGCGAGAAGCGCACCAGCATCGGCAGCACGATGAAATAGACCAGCGTCGAGCCGAGCGCGAAGAAGACCGGCGTCGCGATCAGGTACGGCAGGAACGCCTGCCGCTCGTTGCGATAAAGTCCGGGCGCGACGAACATGTAGATCTGCGAGGCGATCACCGGAAACGAGATGAAGGCCGCGCCGAACATCGCAAGCTTCAACTGCGTGATGAAGTATTCGAGCAGCGCGGTGTAGATGAACTTCGAGTTGCCGACGCCGGCGACCCAGGTGAACGGCCACACCAGCACGTTGTAGATCTGCTTGGCAAAGAAGAAGCAGAAGATGAACGCGATGCCGAACGCCAGCAGCGCCTTGATCAGGCGCGACCGCAATTCGATCAGGTGATCGAGCAGCGGGGCTTTCGTGGCGTCGATGTCTTCCTGGCTCATGATGCCTTGTCGACCGGCGGGTAGGTCGCAGGTTGTGGCGGCGGCGCCTCTTGTGGTGCCGCACCTCGGTCACCGCCTCATGAACGGTTGCTTCCTTCTGCGTCTCGGCGGTCGGCGGCTCGGGCGTCGTCGGCGTCGCGATCGCCGATGTATCGAGCTTCAGCGCATCCTCGACGTCCTTGACGGTGGAGGTCAAGATGTTGCCGCTCGCCATGTCCGACGCTGCCTGCGACACGTCGTCGAACTGCTTCTTCATGTCGGCGACTTCGGCTTCGCGCATCGCCTCCTGAAACTGGCTCTGGAATTCGCCGGCCATCCGCCGGGCCTTGCCCATCCACTGCCCGACCATGCGCAGCACGCCGGGCAGTTCCTTCGGGCCGATAGCGATCAGCGCAACGACCCCGATCACAACCAGCTCAGACCACCCGATGTCGAACATGAAATCTTGAATCTTCCGCTCGCGCGCGCCCTCAAACTCGGCGGGCGCAGCCGGCCAGGCGAAGGACGCTCTGAGCTCAGACGGCCTTGCGGCTGGCGTCGGTCGGCTGGGGCGTCGCCGCGGGCGCCGTCGAGCTGTCGATGGTCTTCATCGGCTCGGCGGGCTTCTCGGCGGTCTTGTCGTCGTCGGACATGCCCTTCTTGAAGGCCTTGATGCCCTGCGCCACGTCGCCCATCAGGTCGGAAATCTTGCCGCGGCCGAACAGCAGCAGGACCACTGCGATCACCACGACCCAGTGCCAGATGCTCATGGAACCCATCCTGCTCTCCCGAAAAAACGCGTCAGAGGGGCTGCGTCCAGCCCTGCTCTCTCCACCGGAAACTAGGCCGGAGGGGTGGCAAAAACAAGGACTTGGACAGGTCACATCTTAGCGCACATCAGCGCATTGGCGGGCGTGGTAAATGGCCAAAACCAGCGCTTCCGGGCCCCTCAAGGCCGTTCGCCGCGCGCAAGTCGACCTTCGATCACGTCCAGCATCGCGGGAAGCTCGGCAATGCTGTCGACGACGTAATGTGCGCCGCCGAGGGTGAGCTCGCGCACGGCTTGCGCGCGGCGGGCCGCCAATTCCGCTTCCGACAGCGCTTTGACCTCTGCGAGCGACAACCCCAGGGCGTTGCCGGACATGGCCACGCCGACCGTCCAGCACCCGGCCGCGAGCCCTTCGGCGATGCCCGGAACCGTGTCGTCGACCTTCACAACGGCCTGCGCCGGCCAGACGCCAAGGTCGACAAAGCACCGGTACATCATCAGCGGCGTCGGCCGGCCCGCGGCAAGATCGCCGGCGCAGACCAGATTGTCCGGCGCATAACCCTGCGCGCGGGCGACCGGCAGCAGCGGTTCCATGATCTCGCGGGTGTAGCCGGTGGTCGATCCGATCTTCAGGCCCCGCCGGCGCAGATCGGCGACGGTCTCGACGGTGCCCGGGATCAGGTCGGCATAGTCGGTGACGACGCGGGTATTCAGCGGCACGAACACCTCATAGACGCGGTCGACGTCGGCGTCGGTCGGCGCCGCACCGTGCGCGCGCTGCCAGCGCGCCGCGATGTCGGGATGGCTGACCAGGGCCTTGATGTGATCCCACTTCGGCAAGCCCATCGGCCGCCGCGCTTCCTGCGATCGACAGATCGACCTTGAATTGCCTGAACACCTCGACGAACGCGCCCATCGGCGCGCGTGAGCCGTAGTCGATGGTCGTGCCGGCCCAGTCGAAGACAACCGCCTTGAGCTGCATCGCTGCCAATCCCTATTTTGCCGAACCGAACATCTCGCCGACCACTTCTTCCGCGATGCGCGAACGACGTCGAAGCCCCGGTGCCGCTGGTGACGACGACGATGCGGACATCGTCGCGTGGCGCGTCGCAAAACATCAGCCGGTCCGGGCTCGACGCATAGTAGCCGACCCATCGCTCGAGAATGCGACGATGCTGGAGATCGAGCACCGCATCGAACTCGTCCATGATGATGTCGTCGACGAAGGCGGGCGCAAATGGATCGGCGGCGTCGCCATAGTGATGGCTGTCGCCGACGACCAGGCTTCCGTCGTCCGAGCGCACGGCGATGAGATGCACGCCGTGTTCGAGTGCTGTCGCCTGCTCCGCTTCCAGTCGCTTCTTTGAGCGCTGCGGCTTCGGGCAACTCGGCGTAGCCGAGATAGCGCACGAGGCCGAGGTCGGACATGACGGCGGCGTTCAGCGCCGGCGCCGGCTGTCCGGGATCGACACGCAGCATGTGCAGCTTGCAGGTGGTGACGTTGTAGGCGGCAATCCGCTCCGGAAAGAGCGTGAGAAAATCGGTCCCCGGACAGACGATCGCGGTTTCCGCGTGTCACGCGGCCGCGCGTGGTTTCGATCACCGGCGGCGACACGTCCTTCACCAGCGTTGCGCGCAGGAAGGTGACGCCGAGAGATTCTTCGAGCCAGCGCGCAAGCTGCGGGATGGCCGTGCGGCTTTCGACGCGCAAGTCGTGCGGCGACCAGAGCACGGCCTCGGCGGCTTGCAGACGCAGCGACGAAACATGCGCCGCCGCCTGCTGCGCGGTGAGCATGCGGCAGGCGCGGCCCATCTCGGTCGCAAGGAAGGCCTCGAGCACGCGCTTCGCCTCGACCCTGCGGGCGACGACGCAAAGCCCCTCATGCGCAATGGCGATGCCCGCCTTGGGCGCGATCTCGGCCCAGATGTCGCGCGAGCGCATCGCGCGCTGCCAGCAGCTGCCGGCCTGCTGTCCGGTCACGGTGATGAAGCCGAAATTGCGGATCGAAGCGCCGACCGCATGCGCGTCGCGATCGATGACGATCACCCGCTTGCCGAGCCTTGCCGCCGCCAGCGCATGCGCAAGGCCGACGATGCCGGCGCCGACGATGGCGACGTCGAAGCTGCCGCTGACCGCGGCGTGTCCGGAAGATGAGGAAAGGTTCGGCGAATTCATCACACACGCAGCTTAGCAAGGAGCAGCACAGATAGCGCTCCTCGCCTACGCCGATCGTGTGTAACTTATGCGAATGGCCGTTCGAGCGCCTACTTCGGCTCCTCGGGCTCCACGGCCGGCGCCAGCGCCAGGTCGAGCTCGCCGGGCTCCAGCGGGTCCTCGTCCTCCCGCAGCTGCGGATCGTCCGACGGGGTCGGCACGCTGAAGCCGCCCGGCAGGCGCGAGTCCAGCAGGCCCGTTCCGCGCAGCTCGTCGAGACCCGGCAGGTCGCCGACCGCCTCCAGGTTGAACTGCGACAGGAACTGCTCGGTGGTGCCGAAGGTGAGCGGCCGGCCCGGCGTCTTGCGACGGCCGCGCGGCCTGATCCAGCCGGTCTCGAGCAGCACGTCCAGCGTGCCCTTCGAGGTGATGACGCCGCGGATCTCCTCGATCTCGGCGCGGGTCACCGGCTGGTGATAGGCGATGATCGCCAGCATCTCGATCGCCGCGCGCGACAGCCGCCGCGTCTCGGTGCTCTCGCGCGTCATCAGCCACGACAGGTCGGACGCCGTGCGGAACGACCACTTGCCGTTGATGCGCACGAGATTGACGCCGCGCGACGCGTAGTCCGACTGCAACGTCTCAAGTGCCGCCTTGACGTCGATATCGTCCGGCAGCTTCTTCTTCAGCGTCGCCTCGTCCAGCGGCTCGTTGGACGCAAACAGCATCGCCTCGAGCAGCCTCAGTTCCTCAGGCCGCACAGCCGGAGCCTCCGCCGTTTCCACCGTTTCGTCGGCTTCAATGCGCTTCTCCGCCAAATTACCCGGCATCGACTGCTCTCCTGAATTTAGCCCGCATCTTGCGGTGCGAGCCCGGCGGCCGGCGACGGCTGCCGCTTACGAACGTAGAGTCGGCGCGAACGCCTGCTTCTGGTTCAACTCGGCCTCGCCCTCGCGGACGAGTTCGAGTGCTGCCGCAAAGCTCGACGCGAACACGGTGGCGCGCTGCGACGGCTCGACGACGTAGCTCAACAGGTACTCGTCCATGCAGCTCCAGTCCTCGGCCATGCCGACCAGGCGCTCCAGCGAGGCGCGCGCCTCGTTCAGCGACCAGACGGTGCGCTTGGCGAGATGCACGCTCGCGAGCACGCGGCGCTGGCGCTGCGAGGCGTAGGCCGTCAGCAGGTCGTAGAGCGTCGCCGTCCATTTCTGGTGCTTGATCTCGGCGATCGCCTCCGGGGCGCCGCGCGAGAAGATGTCGCGTCCGAGCTGCGGCCGCGTCATCAGGCTCTTTGGCAGCCTCGCGGATCGCTTCCAGCCGGCGCAGACGATTGGCGAGCGCGGTCGCCATGTCCTCGGCGCTCGGTCCGTCCGCCGACGGCGGCTCCGGCAGCAGCAGCCGCGACTTCAGGTAGGCGAGCCACGCGGCCATCACCAGATAGTCGGCGGCCAATTCGAGCCGCAGCGTGCGCGCCGCCTCGATGAACCTCAGATACTGGTCGGCGAGCGCAAGGATCGAAATCTTGTGGAGGTCGACCTTCTGGTGCCGCGCCAGCGCCAGCAACAGATCGAGCGGGCCCTCATAGCCCTCGACATCGACGACCAGCGTCGGCTCGTCCGGCGAGCGCTCGGTCTGCGCCGCGTCGAAGGGAAGGATTTCCGCGCTCATGCGATCAAGGCTCCGCCGCGCGCCACCAGCTCGTCGAGCTCGGCGCGCGCCTGCGCGCGATCGAACGGCTGCGGCGCCTTGCGCGCGGCAAGCGCGGCATTGGCGCGCGCGAGGGCCGCGCCTGCGAGCAGCGGCGAATTGGCGGCGACCTCGCGCATTTCCTCGGGCTTGCCGTTGCAATGCAGGATCATGTCGCAGCCGGCGGCAATGGACGCGCGCGCCCGCTCGCCGAGCGTTCCCTGCAGTGCATTCATCGAGACGTCATCGCTCATCAGCAAACCTTGAAAGCCTATCGAGCCGCGAATCACATCGGCGATGATTGTCGCAGATGTGGTCGCCGGTTGGGCGCGATCCAGCGCGCTAAACACAACATGCGCCGTCATCGCCATCGGCAGCCCCTTCAGCGGCCGGAACGCAGCAAAATCAGTCCGTTCCAGCTCGGCCGCCGGAGTGTCGACCACAGGCAGCTTCTCATGCGAATCAGCGGTTGCACGCCCGTGGCCGGGAATATGCTTCAGAATCGGCAGCACGCCGCCCGCTTCGAGGCCGTCCGTGACGGCCTGCGCGACCGCGGCGACCGTGGCCGGATCGTTGCCATAGGCCCGATCGCCGATCACATCGTCGGCGCCGGCAATCGGCACATCCGCCAGGGGCAAACAGTCGACGGTGACGCCAAGTTCCGCAAGATCGTCGGCAATCAGCCGCGCGCTCAACCACGCGGCGCGCAGGCCCTGCTCCTTCGACTGGCCATAAAGCCGCCCGAACAAGGCTCCAGGCGGATAGGCAGGCCACTCAGGCGGGCGCAGGCGCTGCACCCGGCCGCCTTCCTGATCCATCAGCACCGGTGCGTCCGGCCGGCCCACGGCACTGCGCATCTCGGCCACCAGCGCCGCCACCTGGGCGCGGTCACGGGCATTCCATCGGAAGAGGATGAAGCCCCACGGCTGCTCGGCGCGCAGAAAGGCGCGCTCCTCGTCGCTGAGCGTGAGGCCGCTCACTCCGCAGATGAATGCCTTGATGCCCATCATCGGCCGATTAGCCCGCCCCTGTGTTCAGGGTCAAGGAAACGGCCGTTAATTCCTTTGGACGACGCACTGTCCGCCTGCGGATCGCAGGCTGGTGCACAATTGTCCGGCGTCTTCGGCCGCAGGGAACGGTCCGACCAGGGCGCGATAATAGATGCCCTTCTCGCCAAGATCGGCGCGGCGAATCGATGCCGTGCGCGAGCCGAGCACGTTCGGGAACTTCGACTGCATGGCGCGGTAGGAGGCTTGCGCATCCGCCTCGCTCCGCTGCGAGGAGATCTGCACCATGTAGCCGCCCGAGCCATTGGCCGGCGCGGCGGCCGCAGGTGCTGCTGCCGTGCGCACCGGTGCGGCGGCAGGACCAGCCTGCGGTGACAGCGACACCGGCGCACTCGCCGATGGCGTTGGGACCTGTGCGCGCGCCTGCGTCGGACGCGTGCGGCGCAGTGCCCGACGGCACCGTATCGGGCTGGTCGGGGCGTATCGTCATCGTGCGAACACGCTTCGGCTCGTCGCTGAGCGCGCCGTTCGAAGCGACCGTGCGTGCGGCGGCGGTCTGTGGAGCAGTTGCGAACGCCGGCGGATTGGGATTGCCGCTCTGGTTCAGCGGCGGGAAGACCACGCGCGGCGCATTGCGGCCGTTGATATCGATCGGCTGCTCTTCGCGCGACAGCACGCGCTCCTGGCCGTTTGCGGCGCCGCCGATCCGGTCGACGATCTTGCCGGATGCGTCGGTCGTCTGCGTCGGCGGCACGATCTTGTTGGCGCCGGGCTCGGCCTTGATGACCGGCGGCTCGCCGCTGCGGGGCGAGCCTGTGATCGAACGGTAGCCGTACGCGGCCGCGGTGCCGACCACCGCGAGCGCCAGCACGGCGACAACCGTTATCAGGCCGCCGCGGCTGCGCTTCGGCTCTTCCTGCACGGCATCGGCATAGAACGGCGGATAGCCGTTCGGATCGGACTGCTCCTGATAGCTGTCCTGATATTGCCCGTCGGCGTAGGCCTGAGGCTGCGTTCTGCGAATTCTGGTCGTACAGCACGTCGTCGTAGCGCGACGGATCGTGCGGGCGCGCGTTGCGCAGAAACGCCGGCCTGTCGTCGTACTCTTGCTCTTGATACTGCTGGGCCTGCTCTTCGGCAGGATAGTGCGCCTGCGGCTGCGCAGCGGGATGCGCGGCCGGTGCCTGATGCTGTTGCCAACCACTGTTCGCAGCGGCGCGCATCCACGACGGCGGCGCAGGCTCTGCGGCGACAGGCTCGGGCTGCTGATCCTGATACTGGTCTTGATAGCGATCTTCTGATGTCGCACTCTTGATGTCGCTCCTGCTGGCGACCATGGCCCTGCGGCAACGGCGTCGCGCGGCTCGAGAAGTTTGCTGTGGTCGGGTCGCTCTGGCCGATCAGGCGTGCCAGCTCGGCCAACGGGTCGCTCTCAGCGGCGCGCGCAGCACCGCTGATCGCGAGCGCCAGCGGCGTCGGGTTGATACTGATATCGATGCGCCATCTGATGTGGTCCCCATCAGGTAGGCCGAACAGCGCTCGCACTTGGGAGGCTCGCCACTTTGGCAGGCCTTCAACTTGGAACGTGTCCAGCCGCTGCAAATCCGTCGCCCCACAACGACGGTTCCCCAATTATCGCATTTCGTCCGGCGCCTGGACACCCAGAATCGCAAGACCGGCAGCGATCACCGACACGACGCCCTGAACGAGGGCTAATCGCGCCTTTGTCATCTGTGCATCATTCGGGATAATGAAGCGTAAATGAGGCGAATCCCGCCCCTTGGTCCAAAGGGCGTGAAATTCACTGGCAAGATCATAGAGATAAAACGCCACCCGGTGCGGCTCATGGGCCTCGGCGGCGCTCTCGACCAGCCGCGGGAACAGGGCCAGCCGGCGCAGCAGGCCGACCTCGGAGGGGTCGGTCAGGCCTGAGGTATCGGCGTCCGCCAGCCAGGCGGCCCGGGCCTGCCCCTCCTCCGGAACCTCCGGGAACTCCTCCCTGGCGTTGCGGAAGATCGAGTGCCCGCGCGCGTGTCCGTACTGGACATAGAACACCGCATTGTCGCGCGACTGCTCGATCACCTTGGCGAGGTCGAAGTCCAGCACCGCATCGTTCTTGCGATAGAGCATCATGAAGCGGACGGCGTCCGCGCCGACCTCGTCCACGACCTCGCGCAAGGTGACGAAGTCTCCCGGACCGCTTGGACATTCTGACGAGCTCGCCGGCGCGCAGCAGGCGCACGAGCTGGACGATCTTGACGTCCAGTTCGCCCTTGCCTTCGGTCACCGCCTTGATCGCCGCCTGCACGCGCTTGATGTAGCCGCCATGGTCCGCGCCCCACACGTCGACCATGTTGGCAAAGCCGCGGTCGAACTTGCTGCGGTGATAGGCGATGTCGGAGGCGAAGTAGGTGTAGGAGCCGTCCGACTTCAGCAGCGGCCGGTCGACGTCGTCGCCGAAATCGGTCGCGCGGAACAGCGTCTGCTCGCGATCCTCCCAGTCGTCGTCCACCGCACCCTTCGGCCGCGGCAGACGGCCTTCATAGACGAGGCCGCGCTTGCGCAAGCCTTCGATGACGGCCGCGACCTCGCCGCCATTCGCGCCCTGCAGCGAGCGTTCGGAAAAAAACACGTCGTGGCGGATGTTCAGCGCGGCGAGATCCTCGCGGATCTCGGCCATCATCATGTCGATGGCTTTTGCGCGCACGAGCGGCAGCCACTCGGCTTCTTTCATGCTGCGTGAGCTTGTCGCCATGCTCGGCGGCGAGCGCCTGCCCGACCGGCTTCAGATAGTCGCCCGGATAAAGGCCTTCCGGAATCTCGCCGATGCTCTCGCCCAGCGCCTCGCGGTAGCGCAGGAACGCCGAGCGCGCGAGCACGTCGACCTGCGCGCCGGCATCGTTGATGTAGTACTCGCGCGTCACGTCGTAGCCCGCGAACTGCAGCAGGCTCGCGAGCGCATCGCCGAACACCGCGCCGCGGCAATGGCCGACATGCATCGGCCCGGTCGGATTGGCGGAGACATACTCGACGTTGATCTTCTCGCCACGGCCGGCGTTGGTGCGGCCATACGACGCCGTCGCGCAGCACGGCGGCGAGCACCGCCGGCCAGACCGAGGCCTTCAGCGTCAGATTGATGAAGCCGGGCCCCGCCATCTCGACCGCTTCGACCAGCGGATCGGCGCGCAGCAACTCCGCGATGCGCTCGGCGAGATCGCGCGGCTTCGCCTTCGCGTCCTTCGCCAGCACCATCGCCGCGTTGGTCGCCATGTCGCCGTGCGCGGTGTCGCGCGGCGGCTCGACGACGATACGCGACAGGTCGAGGCCTGCAGGCAACACGCCCTGCTCCGTCAGCGTGCGGCAAACGGTCAGCACGCGCGACAGGACGTCGGCAAAGAGGTGCGGTTGGGTGGCCGGCTCAGTCATCAAAACTTCAGCGGAAATGAAGGGGAAGTGCCCGCCGCCTAACGCAAATCGGGGGTCGAGTCAAAAATCCGCCGGTGCTCGCCCAGGGCGAAACGGTCGGTCATTCCGGCGATGAAATCGCCGATGCCGCGGGCGATCTCGTCAGGCTGTCACCCCGGCGGCAGCCAGCCCGGCGGAAGCTCGTCCGGATTGGCGAGATAGTGGCCGAACAGGTCGGCGACGATTTTTTCGGCATCGCCCATGATCCGCATCACGCGCAGGTGGCGGTACATGCGGCTGTAGAGAAACGCCTTGATGGTCGCCTCGGTCTCCACCATTGCGGCCGAGAACGCCGCGATCGGCCGTGCGCGCTGCGCGGACCGCGTCGGCGGAGGAAGGCGCTGCCTCGCGCAGGCGGCGCATGGTCTCGGCGACGACGTCGTCGATCAGGCGGGAAATCAGCTCGCGCACCAGCTCCGCACCGCGCCTGCCCTCATCGAGCCCCGGATAGGCCCGGTCGATGTCGGCGACGATCGCGGCGATCGTCGGCACCTCCTTCAGATCGTCGATCACGAACAGGCCGGCGCGCAGGCCGTCGTCGATATCGTGCGCGTCGTAGGCGATGTCGTCGGCAAGGCCCGCAACCTGCGCCTCCAGGCCTGCAAAGCTCGACAACTCGAGATCGTGCTCGCGCACGTAGCGGCTGATCGGCAGCGGCACGCCGCTCTCGCGGTAGCGCGGAAGCGGCTGGCCGGCGCGGTCGATCAGCGGACCGTTGTGCTTGACGATGCCTTCCAGCGTTTCCCAGGTGAGGTTCAAGCCCGTCGAATGCCGGGTAGCGCCGCTCCAGCGTCGTGACCACCCGCAGCGTCTGCGCGTTGTGGTCGAACCCGCCCCACTGCCGCAAGGACGCGTCCAGTGCCCGCTCGCCGGCATGGCCGAACGGCGGATGGCCGAGGTCGTGCGCCAGCGCCAGCGCCTCGGTCAGATCCTCGTCCAGGCCGAGCTGCCGGGCGATGGCGCGGGCGATCTGCGCGACCTCCAGCGAATGGGTCAGGCGGGTGCGGTAATGGTCGCCTTCGTGGAAGATGAACACCTGCGTCTTGTGCTTCAGGCGGCGGAACGCGGTGGAATGGATCACCCGGTCGCAATCCCGCCGGAAGGCGCTGCGGGTCCTGCTGGGCGGCTCGGCATGCAGCCGTCCCCGGCTGAATTCCGGGTCGCAGGCGTAAGGCGCGCGCAACGCCGCCATGCCGACCGCCATTGTTTACCTCTAAATTACGCGAATACGGTTTGATTCCGGCCCCGTGCACACCTAACTATTACGAGTTGAGAGGCGATCAAACCCCTCTCTTGCGGCAGGTCACTGGAGCGCGACACGAAATGACCGTAGAAGCGACCGGAAACGTCACCATCAGCGAACGGGCTGCCCGGCGCATCGGACAGATCCTGAAGTCGGAAGGCGACGGCGCGATGCTGCGCATCAGTGTCGAGGGCGGCGGCTGCTCCGGATTCCAGTACAAGTTCGACGTCGAGCGCACCCGCGCCGACGACGACCTGGTGATCGCGCGCGACGGCGCCATCGTGGTGGTCGATCCGGCCTCGGTGCCGTTCCTGGCGGGCTCGGAAGTCGACTTCGTCGACGACCTGATCGGCGCCTCGTTCCGCGTCGCCAATCCGAACGCGACCGCGTCCTGCGGCTGCGGGACCAGCTTTTCGATCTAGCCCATCATTCCGGGGCGCGCGAAGCGCGAGCCCGGAATCATATCCCCGTGCATATTGTGTATTGCGGCGTTCGTCAGGTAACGACGGCACGTCGTCCCGCGACCGCTGCGGCGTATGGATTCCGGGCTCGCCGCTTCGCGGCGCCCCGGAATGACAACTACTCCGCCGCGACCTGACGCGGGCGCTCTTCCTCGACTTCCACGAACTCCGGCTCGAGGCGGCGCTTCAGCTTGCGGTCGATGCGGTCGAGATAGATGTAGACCACCGGCGTGATGTAGAGCGTCAGGAGCTGCGAGAGGATCAGGCCGCCGACCACGGCGACGCCGAGCGGCTGGCGCAGCTCGGCGCCGGCGCCGGTGCCGAGCGCGATCGGCAGCACGCCGAAGATCGCCGCAAACGTCGTCATCATGATCGGGCGGAAGCGCAGCAGCGCCGCCTCGCGGATGGCGTGCTCGGCGCTCAAGCCCACCGCTCGGCGGCTGATGGCGAAGTCGACCATCATGATCGCGTTCTTCTTGACGATGCCGACCAGCATGACGATGCCGATCATGGCGATCACGCTCATCTCCATGTTGAACAGCATCAAGGTCAGGATCGCGCCGATACCCGCCGACGGCAGGCCGGAAATGATCGTGATCGGATGCACGAAGCTTTCGTAGAGCACGCCGAGGATCACGAAGGCGGCGAACACGGCCGCAAGGATCGAGAATGCCCTGCCCCCGCAACGAATCCTGGAAGATCTGGGCGGTGCCTGAGAACCCGGTCACGATGGTGACCGGCATGTTGGCTGCGCGCTCGACTTCGGAGATCTTGTCGACCGCGTAGCCGAGCGAGACGTTCGGCGCGAGATTGAACGAGATCGTCACGGCGGGCTGCTGGCCCTGGTGATTGATCAGGAGCGGCCCGACCGTCGGCACCATCTTGGCGACCGCGTCCAGCGGGATCGTCTGGTTGTTGGCGGTCTTCAGGTAGATCTTCGACAGGTCGGACGGGTCGACGCGGAAGCGCGGCTCCGCCTCGAGGATGATCTGATAGTCGTTGGACGGGCTGAAGATCGTGCCGATCTGCCGCGACCCGAACGCGTTGAACAGCTGGTTGCGGATCTGATCGGCGCCGATGCCGTAGACCGCGGCCTTCTCACGATCGATCTCGATCGTGAGCTGCGGGTTCTTGACGTAGAGATCGGTCGTCACGTCGAGCAGACCGGGAATCTGCGCGATCTTGTTCCGCATCTCCGGCGCGACGGTGTAGAGCCGGTCGATGTCGCTCGATTGCAGCGTGTACTGATACTGGCTCTTGGAGATGCGTCCGCCGACGTTGAGATTTTGAATGCTCTGGAAGAACGTCTGCATGCCTGGAACCTGCGACGTCTTCTGCCGCAGCCGCGCGATCACCACCGGTGCCGCCTCGCGCTCGGCCTTCGGCTTCAGGCCGATGAACATGCGCGTGTAATTGGCCGTCGGATTGGGGCCGCCCGCCCCCACCGTGGTGTTGAGGAATTCGACCGCCGGATCGGCGCGAACGATCGCATCGATCTTCATCTGCCGTTCGATCATGGCGTCGAACGACGTATCGGTCGCGCCCTCTGCGACGCCGGACAGGAAGCCCGTATCCTCCGGCGGGAAGAAGCCCTTCGGCACCACGTAGTAGAGGTAGACGGTCGCACCGATCGTCGCGATCGTCACCACCAGCATCAGCGGCTTCACGGCCAGCACCTTGTCCAGGCGTCCATTCGTAGGCCCGGTGCCAGGAATTGAACATCGCCTCGAAGATGCGCAGCACGATGTTCGGACGCTTGTGCGGGTCGTGCGCTTTCAGCACGCGCGCGCACAGCATCGGCGTCAGCGTCAGCGACACGAAGCCGGACACGACGATGGCGACCGCAACCGTCACCGCGAATTCGCGGAACACCCGGCCGACGATGCCGCCCATCAGCAGCACCGGGATGAAGACCGCGATCAGCGAGAACGTGATCGACACGATGGTGAAGCCGATCTCGCGCGCGCCCTTCAGCGCGGCCTCATAGGGCCGCATGCCGTTCTCGATGTGGCGCATGATGTTCTCGAGCATCACGATCGCGTCGTCGACCACGAAGCCGACCGACAGCGTCAGCGCCAGCAGCGTCATGTTGTTGATGGAATAGCCCAGCAGATACATGGTCGCGCAGGTGCCGAGCAGCGAGATCGGCACCGCCAGCGCCGGAATGAAGGTCGCCGATGCCGACCGCAGAAACAGGAAGATCACCAGGATCACCAGGACGACGGCGATCGCCAGCGTCTCCTGCACGTCGAACACCGACTGCCGGATCGAGATCGAGCGGTCCATGGTCACGTTGATCTCGATCGACGGCGGCAACTGCGCCTGCAGCGCCGGCAGGCGCGCCCGGACCGCATCGACCACGGCAACCGTGTTCGCATCCGGCTGCTTCTGGATCGCCAGCACGATCGCCCGGTTGCCGTTGAACCAGGTCGCCGTCTTGTCGTTCTCGACGCTGTCGTAGATTTTCGCGACCTCGTCGAGCTTGACCGGCGCGCCGTTGCGCCAGGCCACCACGACCTCGCGATACATGTCGGCCTTGTCGAGCTGGCCGGACGCCTGCAGGATGACGTTCTGGCTCGGTCCGCTCAGCGTGCCCACGGGCGTGGTCGAATTGGCCCGCGCGACCGCGTTGCGGATGTCTTCCATCGACAGGCCGCGTGCGGCGGCGGCTTCCGGATCGGCCTGGACGCGCACGGCAAACTTCTGGCTGCCGTAGATCTGGACCTGGGCGACGCCGGATATCTGCGACAGCGCCTGGCCGATATAGATGTCGCCGTATTCGTTCACCGTCGACAGCGGCAGCGTCGACGAGCTCAGCGCGATGAACAGCACCGGGAAGTCCGACGGGTTGACCTTGCGGAAACTCGGCGGCGTCGTCATTTCGATCGGCAGACGCCGCTGGGCGATGGTCAGCGCCGTCTGCACGTCGAGCGCCGCAGCATCGATGTTGCGATCGAGATCGAATTGAATGGTGATCGAGGTCGTGCCCTGCGACGACTGCGAGGACATCGACGAGATGCCGGGCACGGTCGAAAGCTGGCGCTCGATCGGTCCGGCGACCGATGCCGCCATGGTATCGGGGCTCGCGCCCGGCAGCGTGGCGGTGATGGCGATGGTGGGAAAGTCGACCTTTGGCAGCGCGGAGACCGGAAGCAGGCGATAGCCGAAGATGCCAAGCGCGATGATCGTCGCCGTCAGCATGGTCGTCATGACCGGACGACGGATGCTCATCTCCGACAGTTGCATGGCCTTCAGGCCCCCGCCTTGCGTTCGCGAATATCCACCGCGGTTCCGTTCGACAGCATCATCTGCCCGTCGGTGACGACCACCTCGCCGCCGGACAGGCCTTTTTCGATCACCGACACGCCCTGGACGGTGCGGGCGACGCTGACCGGCTGCACCGTCGCGCGGCCGTCCTTGACCACGAACACGAAGTTGCCGGTCTGGCTGCGCTGAATGGCGACCGACGGGACGACCACGGCCTCCTCGCTTCGCACGTTCAGTTTCGTCGTCACCAGCGTGCCCGGCCACAGCGTCTCGCTGGTGTTGTCCATGGTCGCGCGGACCATCACCATGCCGGTGGCAACATCGACGGTGTTCTCGATCATCGTGACCTTGCCGCTCTCGCCGCTCTTGTCGCCCGGCATCGCCGCGACGACGCTGGCGGAGCCGCTCTTGAAGGCGTCACGCAAGTCCGGCAGCACGCGCTGCGGCACGCCGAACGTGACGTAGATCGGCGCCATCTGGTTGATGGTCGCGAGCGGCGCGGTATCGGCCGGGCGTACGAAGTTGCCGACCTTGACGTTGGCGGCGCTGATCCGGCCGGAGATCGGCGCGCGGATGATCGTGTAGCTCTTCTGGACCTTCAGGTTTTCCAGCATCGACTCGTTGGCGCGAACGGTGCCGCGCAGGGCGTCCATCGAGGTCTGCGCATTGTCGACGTTCAGCTGCGTCGTTGCGCCCTTGCCGATCAGATCGTTGTAGCGCTTGAAGTCGCGCTCGGCGCCGGCCAGTTGCGAGCGATCCCGCTCGAGCGTTCCCTCGGCCTGGGCGATCTGCGCATCGATCTGGCGCGCGTCGAGCGATGAACAGCACGTCACCAGCCTTCACCCGTGCGCCATCCTCGAAATGAACATCGGTAATGGTCGTCTCGATACGCGATTTGAGCGCCACGCTGGCGATCGGCGACGACCGTGCCGATGGCATCGACCTCGACCGGAATCACCTTGCGCTGGGCGTTGGCGACCTGAACGGCGACCGAGCGTGCCCTCGCCGGACCCTGCGCCTGGGCCTTGGCTGCACCGCCGACATTCATCCAGGACGAACGTGTGGCGTAGGCGGCAGCGCTGGCTGCGGCCACCAAGGTCACAAAGATAATCCAGTTACGTTTTTTCATGATCTCGCATTCGCCCGCGCCACTCGGCGCAGGTCACAACCCCCAACAATAAAAACTAAGTTTCCCCCAGCCCCGTTAAACCGGGCTCTTGGCATGTTATTCCAACAGTAATTACCACATTTAGCGGGTCCCGTGCAGTAACATCGCTGGAATCGTTGCCATCGTGCCAGCCGAAAACTGCATCACCAAGTGAAGAAAAGTTAATCAGCCGTTCAGCCAAGGTTGCACAGATGCGCATCGCCACCTGGAATGTGAATTCGATCCGCCAGCGGGTGGATCACGTGGTTTCCTGGCTCAAGGAGACCGCGCCGGACGTCGCCTGCCTGCAGGAGATCAAGTGCACCGACGACCTCTTCCCGCGGGAGCCGATCGAGGCGCTTGGCTACAACGTGGTGACGCACGGCCAGAAGAACTTCAACGGCGTCGCCCTGCTCTCCCGCCTGCCCTTCGACGAGACCCGGCCGCGGCTGGCGGGCGACGACGAGGACGTGCAGTCGCGGTTCCTGGAGGGCGTCGTCTCGCTCAAGCGCGGGGTGCTGCGGGTGGCCTGCCTCTACCTGCCCAACGGCAATCCGCCGGACACCGACAAATATCCCTACAAACTCAAGTGGATGAAGCGGCTGGCGGACTATTCGGTCGAGCGGCTTAAGACCGAGGAGCCGTTCATCCTGGCCGGCGACTTCAACGTCATTCCCGCGCCCGAGGACGTGCACAACCCGGCCGCCTGGGTGAACGACGCGCTGTTCCTGCCGCAGACCCGCGAGAGCTTCCGCGCCCTGACGACGCTCGGTCTGACCGACGCGGTGCGCGCGGTCACCGACGAGCCCAAGCGCTACACCTTCTGGGACTATCAGGCCGGCGCCTGGCAGAAGAACAACGGTATCCGGATCGACCACCTGCTGCTGTCGCCGCAGGCCGCGGACCGGCTGGTGACGGCCGGCATCGACAAGCACGTCCGGGGCTGGGAGAAGCCCTCGGACCACGTGCCGGTCTGGGTGGATCTCGATTTCGAGACCAGAAATTAGGCGTATTCCGCAAAAATTTAAGGGGCCTTTCGGCCCCTTTTTCGAAACAGCGATCGCGCTCGCGGATCAGTCCCGCCGCCCCTGCACCCACCGCTCCAGCAGCCGGCCCGCCATCGCGCGTTCGTCCTCGGTCGCCCGCTTCAGCGCGCCGGTATAGACCTCGTTGATCCAGATCTCGTCCGGCCCGGCATTGTCGCGCGCCAGCGTCAGCCACATCAGGCCGCGCGCCGACTGCTTCGGCAGCAGGTCGCCGTTGAACAGCATCTGCCCGAGCAAGGCCTGCGCCTGATACTGGCCCTTCTGGGCGGCCTGCGACAGCCAGCGCGCTGCGTATTTCGGATCGCGCTGCGTGCCGACGCCGTCGAGATACATGCGCGCCAGATTGTACTGCGCGTCCGCGTTGCCGAAGTACGACGCGGCATAATGGAACATTTCCCGCGCGCGCTCGCGGTCCGACTTCACGCGCGTGTTCGGAATGCCGTCGCGGTAGTAGCGGCCGAGCGCGACGAAGGCGTTGGCGACGATCTGCGCCTGCGGCGCGGACGGGCTGTCCTCCGCATGCTGGTTGGCGATGCGGCTGAAGTAGTCGAACGCGCGCAGATCGTCGCGGTCGACGCCGTCGCCATCGGCATACATCCGGCCCAACCGCCACTGCGCGATCGGGTGTCCGCCTTCGGCGGCGTACTGCAGGGCGGTCAGCGAGTTCGGCGCGGGCACGGTGCCCTTGAGCGCCACGGCGCTGGACGGAGCGGCGGCCGCGATCGGCATCGGCGGGACCGGAATGCCCGCAGGCGCGTCCAACCAGCCCGGCCGTCGGTGCAGCCGACAAGGCCGTGGCCGGACGTCCGCCGCCGGGCGTCGTGCCCTCGAACGCAAGCGCAGGCGCCCGCGGCCAGGGCCGCGCCGGCGATCACCAGCGATGCGACGTGCCTAGATATCCGCATAGCACTGCTTCTCTTCCGCCCCGCCCGGATGGGTCACCGCGCCATTGACGGCCGGCCCAACCTGCTGGGCGTACTTCCACAAAACTCCCGATCCGAACCGTTCTGCGCGCGGCTTCCAGCTCTTGCTGCGCTCGGCAAGCTCGGCGTCGGACAGCTTCACGTTCAACTTGCCGTCGACCGCGTCGATCTCGATGATGTCGCCGTCGCGGATGAGCGCGATCGGTCCGCCGACCGCCGCTTCCGGTCCGACATGGCCGACGCAGAAGCCGCGCGTCGCGCCCGAAAAGCGTCCGTCGGTGATCAGCGCGATTTTCCCGCCCATGCCCTGGCCGGTCAGCGCCGCCGTGGTCGACAGCATCTCGCGCATTCCGGGACCGCCCTTCGGGCCCTCGTAGCGGATGACGATGACTTCGCCTTCCTTGTAGGTGCGGTTCTTCACAGCTTCGAAGGCGTCTTCCTCGCGGTCGAAGCAGCGCGCCGGTCCGGTGAATTTCAGATTGCTCATGCCGGCAACCTTCACGATCGCGCCGTCCGGCGCGAGGTTGCCCTTCAGTCCGACGACACCGCCGGTGACCGTGATCGGCTTGTCCGCCGGGCGCACGACATCCTGATGCGGATTCCATTTCACGCTGGCCATATTCTCAGCAATGGTGCGGCCAGTAACGGTCATACAGTCGCCGTGCAGGTAGCCCTGATCGAGCAGGGTCTTCATGAGAAGTGGTATGCCGCCAGCTTCGAACATGTCTTTGGCGACATAACGGCCACCCGGCTTCAAATCCGCGATATATGGTGTCTTTTTGAAGATTTCGGCGACGTCGAACAGGTCGAATTTGATCCCGCATTCATGAGCGATTGCAGGCAGATGCAGCGCAGCATTTGTCGAGCCACCTGAAGCGGCGACGACAGCTGCGGCGTTCTCCAGAGCCTTGCGGGTCACGATATCGCGCGGACGCAGATTGAGCGCGAGCAGCTCCATGATCTTCTCGCCCGCCGCCGTGCAGAAGGCGTCGCGGATTTCGTACGGCGCCGGCGCGCCGGCCGAGTACGGCAGCGCGAGCCCGATCGCCTCGGACACCGTCGCCATGGTGTTGGCAGTGAACTGGGCGCCGCAGGCGCCGGCCGACGGACAGGCCACCCGCTCGATCTCGTCCAGGTCGTCATCCGACATGTCGCCGACCGAATGCTTGCCGACCGCCTCGAACATGTCCTGCACGGTCACCTGCTGGCCGCGGAAATTGCCCGGCAGGATCGAGCCGCCATAGATGAAGATCGACGGCACGTTGAGACGGACCATGGCCATCATCATCCCGGGCAGCGACTTGTCGCAGCCGGCGAGCCCGATCAGGGCGTCATAGGCATGACCGCGGATCGTCAGCTCGACCGTGTCGGCGATCGCCTCGCGCGACGGCAGCGACGAGCGCATGCCGTCATGGCCCATGGCGATGCCGTCGGTGACGGTGATGGTGCAGAACTCGCGCGGCGTGCCGCCGGCAGCCGCAACGCCCTTCTTGGCGGCCTGGGCCTGGCGCATCAGCGCGATGTTGCAGGGCGCGGCCTCGTTCCAGCAGGAGGCGACGCCGACGAAGGGCTGGTGGATCTGGGCCGTCGTCAGGCCCATGGCGTAGTAGTAGGACCGATGGGGCGCTCGCTCAGGCCCCTCCGTCACGTGACGGCTGGGCAGCCTGGCCTTGATGTTGGTCTTGGCGTCCATAGCGACCTGAATTTCCGAACCAACCACGCAACACGCCCATTCTGGGAACGGTCAATTTGGACGTCGTGCCGCAGCGCTGGCTTGCTCTACGAGATCATTGAGGCGTGTGGCTAAATCGCGGCGCGGACAAGGGCTTCCCATCCCTACGGTTAAATGTTCGGGAACTGTGGCGCGGCCGCAACATCTGTGGACGCCGGGCAACGGTCCGATACCGCACTGCAGCGTGGTGAACGGACCGAGCGGCCCGAGGCGACCAACCGACCGACAGTTGCCGGGGACTTCAGCAATGCCCAGTGAAATGCCTTCCCCCATCGATGCGGCGCGCATCGCGCTGGGGACGATCTCGCTTGCGACGGTCCGCCGCATCATCGCTGGCTTGCGGTCGTCGCGATCGTCGCCTGCTGCGCGACCTCGCTTGCGAACGCTGCCATCGATCCCAACGACGACCTACCTCCGTCGGCATCATGCGCTCGACTTGGTCTGGCGGTCGCCGAGAGCGTTTCTGATCACGCCGGTTCTGCATCGCCGCCCATCGCTTCGTGATCCTTGGCGAGACCGCGACAGGACTATGCCGAACGCGTGGTTCACACGCTCGCTTCTGGCGCTTCTTCCTGCTGTCGGCGGCGCTCGTCGCGGGCCTGTACCTGCCGATGCTGCTGACGCGGTGGCGCTCGATCGCCGATCGCCGGTCTGGGTGCTTCCGTCTTCGTCGGCGCGCTGCTTCGGTTTTCGCGGCAAGCCTCTGGCTGTCGCTGCTGTTTCCGGCGATTGCCGTCGACGCGCCCGGCGCGAGCCTGAGAAATGCTGCCGCCGACCTCAGCGGCAATGTCTGGCGGATCTTCTGGACCGGCACGGCTCGCGGTCCTGCCGCTGGTGCTCCTGTCGATCATCGTCGGCTCGGTTGACAATCGCGCTCGACGGATCGGCCGATGTCCGGATCAGACTGGTGTTTGCGCCGCTGGAAGGCGCCGACGATCGCGGCGTTCTACGTGCTGCTGGTGCGTGATCGCCTCGCGCTTTTATCTCGCGCTCGGCAACCGCCTGAAGCAGCCGGCCTGAGACCGGCTACCGCTTCACCAGCATCCGCCAGGCGACCAGGATGATGACCGCGCCGATCGTGGCGGCGATCAGCGTCCGCAGGAAGCCGAACACCGGCACCTGGGCGATCTCGGCGAGCTTTGCGCCGACGAAGGCGCCGGCGACGCCGATCAGGATGTTGGTGAAGATGCCGTGGTTGGACTGGGTCACGCGCTCGGCGATCCAGCCGGCGATCGCGCCGATCAGGATCATCGTGAAAAAGCCGACGCCGGGCTGGGCGAAGAATGTCTGCGCTTCGTTCATATCCGTCATTCCCCGAAGTTATCGTCCGCGCACGCGGCGGCCTGTCAGGACGCTATCTAGCGCATCTTCACCGGCCGCCGCAAAGTCGCATCACGTCATGAACGGGATTTCGACCAAGAGCGTGTAGCCGTTGATCATCAGCAACGCGCCGACCACGCCGATCGCCCCACCGAAGAACGCAAGCCACGGCAAGGTCGCGACGATCGAGACCGAGATCAGCACGATGGCGATCTGCAGCAGCGCCTCGGCATAGTCGAAGTACGGGTCCTGCTTCAGCGCATGGTCGCGCTTCTTCTCGAACTCCTTGGCGCGCGCGATCAGTTCCTTCTTGCCTTCGTTGGTCTCGGGCTCGGATTCATAGCGCGCCGACGTCTTGCGATAGGCCTCGGCCTTGGCCTTCAGCGCGGTCTTCGCCTCCGCGCTCAGATTGGACTCCTGCAGAAAGCGCCAGCTCGATGGCGTCGGCGGCGAGATTGAAATCGGTCTGGCGGATGTTCTTCGCCTGATAGAAGGCATAGAAATTGGACGCATAGATATTGTTGTTGGTGGCTTCCTTGCCGGCGTTGGCGCCGCCGAGGCCGGTGATCGCCAGCAGCATCGCCAGGATGGCAATGCAGACCGCGGCGCGCTGCTTGAAGCGGTCGTTGCTGCTTGTCCTGGTCCATCATGTCGGCGGCGTCTTCGGCTTTCATCGGTCGGTCTCCCCTTGGTCTGGTCCGGAACGATATCAACGCGGCTGTGTCATCGTGCGCGACGCGCCGCAAAATCCCCATCGATTTGTCCTGCGGCCTAGATGTTCAGCACGCGCCCGTAGGCGTCGAGCACGGCTTCCTTCATCATCTCCGACAGCGTCGGATGCGGGAACACCGTGTGCATCAGCTCCTCTTCGGTCGTCTCCAGGTTCATCGCAACGACGTAGCCCTGGATCAGCTCGGTGACCTCGGCGCCCACCATGTGCGCGCCGAGCAATTGGCCGGTCTTCTTGTCGAAGATCACCTTGATGAAGCCCTGGTCCTCGCCGAGCGCGATCGCCTTGCCGTTGCCGGCGAACGGGAATTTGCCGACGCGGATGTCGCGCCCCTGCTCCTTCGCCTTTGCCTCGGTCAATCCGACCGACGCGATCTGCGGCTGGCAGTAGGTGCAGCCCGGAATGAGGTTCTTGTCGATCGCGTGCGGATGCAGGCCCTTGATGGCCTCGACGCAGATGACGCCCTCATGCTCGGCCTTGTGCGCGAGCATCGGCGGACCGGCGACGTCGCCGATGGCGTAGATGCCGGGCACGTTGGTCTTGCCGTAGCCGTCGACGACGACGGTGCCGCGCTCGATCTTGACGCCAAGCTTCTCCAGCCCGATGCCCTCGACATTGCCGACGACGCCGACGGCCGAAATCACCCGCTCGACCTCCAGCGTCTGCGTCTTGCCCTTGCCCGTCGTCGATGGTCGCGACCACGCTGTCGCTCTTCTTGTCGAGTTTCGTCACCTTGGCGCCGGTGAGGATCTTGATGCCCTGCTTCTCGAAACTCTTGCGGGCGAAGGCCGCGACCTCGGCGTCCTCGACGGGCAGTATCTGCGGCAGCACCTCGACGATGGTCACGTCCGCGCCCATGGTGCGGAAGAACGATGCGAACTCGACGCCGATCGCGCCGGAGCCGACCACCAGCAGCGACTTCGGAATCCGCTCGGGGATCATCGCCTCGAAATAGGTCCACACCAGCTTGCCGTCGCCCTCGAGGCCCGGCAGCGCGCGCGGCCGGGCGCCGGTCGCAAGCACGATGTGTTTCGCCTGATAGGCGCCTGCACCCAGCGCGCCCTTCGGCGCCTCGGTCTTCGACGCCTTCACGGTGAATTTTCCGGGCGCGTCGATCACCGCCTCGCCCCAGATCACCTGCACCTTGTTCTTGCGCATCAGGAAGCCGACGCCGTCGTTCAGCCGCTTCGAGACGCCGCGCGAGCGCTGCACCACCGCCTTCGCATCGAACGAGACGTTGTCGGCGGAAAGCCCGTAATCCTTCGCATGCTGCATGTAGTGGTAGATTTCGGCCGAGCGCAGCAGCGCCTTGGTCGGGATGCAGCCCCAGTTCAGGCAGATGCCGCCGAGATAGGCCTTCTCGACGATCGCGGTCTTGAAGCCCGAGCTGCGCTGCGCGGATCGCCGCCACATAGCCGCCGGGGCCGGAGCCGATGATGACAACGTCGAAGGAAGTGTCGGCCATGTCAGTCACTCACTCTTTCCGCAGCCAGCGTTTGCCGCTGCACGCGCCGGATCAGAATAACGCGGATGGCGAACTCGATCAGCGCCAGGCCGGCGAGACCGCCAAGATAGACCATCGCCATGAACCGGGCGATGCTGCGAGACAGTTGCTCGCTCGAGAACGCGTTGTCGAGGATTTCACGGCCGAGCGGGCTGATCACCGCAACGACGATCAGCAGCAGCGAAATCCACGGCAAGGCGGTTCTGGGCTTCATGCAGATGCGCGCTCCTGCTCCCGCCGGCGCAGGAAGTGGCGGACCACGAACCATTGCATGAGAATGACGCCCCAGAACGGAACCGCGAGTTGCAGGCCTTCCACAATGTCGGAGCTTCGGGTCGACCTGCCGGAGCTGGCATCGGCGATCAGGCCGAACGCAATCAGGAACACCGGCACCAGCAGCAGGACCTTCATCGTGATCCGCACGGCACGTTCGCGATTTTTGCCGGGAGCGGAGATGCCAAAGGCGATCATGCCGATCAGCACGAACACGGGGACCGCAAAGACGCGATACGCCTCGCCCATCCCGCATCCGGCCGGATCGCTGCTGCAGGGAATCAGTGCCGAGCCGGCGATGGTCAGCCGCAATGCCGGCGAACAGCGACAGCAGCCCGGCGAGAAGGATGATCGCGAAGAGGCGCATTAATTCCGCGCGCGGATATCGAAACGCGACAGCGGCATTGCTACACCACCATCATCACGGGATTTTCGATCAACAGCTTGAACGCCGACAGGAACTCCGCCCCGAGCGCGCCGTCGACGGCGCGGTGATCGCAGGAGAGCGTCGCGCTCATGATGGTGCCGATCTCGACCTTGCCGCCGCGCACCACCGGGCGCTGCTCGCCGACGCCGACGGCGAGGATGGTCGCATGCGGCGGGTTGATGACGCCGGAGAATTCCTTGATGCCGTACATGCCGAGGTTGGACACCGCGGTCGTGCCGCCGGTGTACTCCTCGGGCTTGAGCCGTCGCGCCCGCGCGCGTGCCGCGATAATCCTTCATCTCGGCCGAGATCACCGACACCGGTTTCGAATGCGCGTTGCGGATCACCGGCGTGATCAGGCCGCCCGGGATCGCCACCGCGACGCCGACGTCCGACGCCTTGTGCTTCAGCATCGCGCCGTCGGTCCAGGTGACGTTGGCGTCCGGCACGCGCTGCAGCGCCAGCGCCAGGGCCTTGATGACGAAATCGTTGACCGACAGCTTGTAGGCCGGCTTGCCGTCCTTGTCCTTCGGCGCCGCCGCATTGATCTCCTCGCGGGCGGCGACGAGCTTGCCGATGTCGCAGTCGATCGTCAGGTAGAAATGCGGGATCGTCTGCTTCGACTGGCTCAAACGTTGCGCGATGATCTTGCGCATGTTGTCGTGCGGCACGACCTCGTAGCTGCCCTCCGCGTACATCGCGCGGACCTGCTGCTCGCTCGGCCCCGCGGCCGGTGCTGGTGCTGCCGCCGCCGGCGGCGCCTTCAGGCCCTTGCCGGATTTCGCACCCTCGACATCGCGGGCGACGATGCGGCCATGCGGGCCCGAACCATTGATACGGCCGATATCGATCCCGGCGTCCTTCGCCAGCCGCCGCGCCAGCGGCGAGGAGAAGATGCGCGCGCCGCCCGAACCATTGACCGCAGGTGCCGCCTTCGGCGCGCGGTGCTGCGGCGGCGGGTGCAGCTTGGGTGCAGGCGCCGGTTGCGGCGCCTGCCGCCCCCTCTGCCCGCTGGAGCCGGCTGGGGTGAGGGACTCGCAGCGGCAGCCGGCTTTGCCGCGCCGGCACCCGCACCCGCCGCCTTCACGTCCTCGCCCTCGCCCGCCAGCACCGCGATGATGTCGTTCACCGCCACATCCTGCGTGCCTTCCGGCACGACGATCTTTGCAAGCGTGCCGTCGTCGACCGCCTCGACCTCCATGGTCGCCTTGTCGGTCTCGATCTCGGCGATCACGTCGCCGGATTTGACCGCGTCGCCTTCCTTCTTCAGCCACTTCGCAAGGTTGCCCTTCTCCATGGTGGGCGACAGCGCGGGCATCAGGATGTTGATCGGCATGCTTGCAACCTTGGGCTCAGGTCGGAAATTCGGGCATGTGCACGACCTCGAACTTCAGGCCGTCCGCATCCTCGAAATAGACCGCGTAATAGCCCGGTGCGTACTGCGGATACTCCGCCGGCGCATCGAGCACCTTGATGTCGTTCTTCCGCAAGAAGTTCGTGCAGTCCGTCCACGTCCGCGCGGCTGTCGACGTCGAACGCGCAGTGATGGAAGCCCGGCGCATAGCGCGCGTGCGTCTGCGCTGCGAGCGGCGGCCGCGCCTGCCACAGGTTGAGCGCAAACTTCGCCTGCGCGTTGAACCAGAGCGTCATCGTCTCCGGAATGTCCTCGACCTTGTCGTAGCCGAGGAAGCCGAGCACCGGCGCATAGAACGCCTTTTCGCTCACCGCCAGATCGCGCACCGTCAGCGCCAGATGATTGATCGTACCCTTCGCCATTGTCAGAGCCCTCGTGTTATCCACCAGGCCTCGGACGTGAATTCGTCCGGACGCCGGTGTTTGATCGGGGCCACGGTAATGACGATCGTGCCATTTCTCGGCAGCATCGAAGCCTGAACGGATCGTGCGGTGGAGACAACATGATCTACGGCCGGCCTCACGAATAGGTCACGGCCTTCACGGCGGCGACGACGTCGGCCACGGTCGGCAATGCCAGCTTCTCCAGATTGGCCGCATA
This sequence comes from uncultured Alphaproteobacteria bacterium, assembly GCA_963843435.1. Classification (GTDB taxonomy): domain Bacteria; phylum Pseudomonadota; class Alphaproteobacteria; order Rhizobiales; family Xanthobacteraceae; genus P52-10. Next base: position 567,462 of record CAWJKJ010000015.1, on the reverse strand, counting down.
AGGCATCGGCACGTCCTTGCCGGACACGCGCGCCGGCGGCGCATCGAGCCAGTCGAATGCGCGCTCGACGACGCGCGCGGAAATCTCCGCGCCGACGCCCGACTGCTGCCAGCCCTCCTCCACCGTGACGATGCGGCCGGTCTTCTTCACCGAGTCGATCACCGTGTCGGTGTCGAGCGGACGCAGCGTGCGCAGGTCGATCACCTCCGCCTCGATGTTTTCCTTGGCCAGCTCGTCGGCGGCCTTCAGCGCATGGGTCATGCCGTTCGACCAGGCGACCAGCGTCACATGCTTGCCCTTGCGGGCGATGCGCGCCTTGCCGATCGGCACCACGTAGTCGTCGAGCTTCGGCACCTGGCCGTTGTGGCCGTAGAGAATCTCGTTCTCGAGGAAGATCACCGGGTTCGGATCGCGGATCGCGGCCTTCAGCAGGCCCTTGGCGTCAGCGGCCGAATACGGCGCGATCACCTTCAGCCCGGGGATGTGCGAGTACCACGACGAATAGTCCTGGCTGTGCTGGGCGGCGACGCGGGAGGCCGCGCCGTTCGGTCCGCGGAACACGATCGAGCAGCCCATCTGCCCGCCGGACATGTAGAGCGTCTTCGCCGCCGAGTTGATGATCTGGTCGATCGCCTGCATGGCGAAGTTGAACGTCATGAACTCGACGATCGGCTTCAGCCCCGCAAGCGCCGCACCGACGCCGATGCCGGCAAAGCCGTGCTCGGTGATCGGCGTGTCGATCACGCGCCGCGCGCCGAACTCCTGCAACAAGCCCTGCGTGATCTTGTAGGCGCCCTGGTATTCGGCGACCTCCTCGCCCATCACGAACACGTCGCCGTCGCGCCGCATCTCTTCGGCCATCGCGTCGCGCAAGGCTTCGCGCACGGTCATCGTCACCATCTCGGTGCCTTCCGGCACGTCCGGATCCTCCGGAATCTCGGCCCTGGGTCCGCTCGCGACGGCCGGCGCGCTGATCTGCGGCTTGCCTTCGCCGACCGGCGCGCGCGACTCCTCGACCTCCTTGCGCACGCTCGGTGGCGTCGATGCCGGGATAGCCGATGCATCCTCGCCATCGCTGAGGATGGTTGCGATCGGCGTGTTCACGGCGACGTCCTGGGTGCCTTCCGGAATGAGGATCTTCCCGAGCGTGCCTTCGTCGGTGGCCTCGACCTCCATGGTCGCCTTGTCGGTCTCGATCTCGGCGATCACATCGCCGGATTTCACCGTGTCGCCTTCCTTCTTCAGCCACTTGGCGAGGTTGCCCTTCTCCATCGTCGGCGAGAGTGCGGGCATCAGAATCTGCACGGGCATTTTGTCGGGCTCCCGCTCAGCGCGTAATGTCGGTCCAGAGCTCGGATACATCCGGCTCCGGATCGTTCTGCGCGAAATCGGCGGACTCGTTGACCGCCTGGCGCACCTCGGCATCGATCTTCTTCAGGTCGTCCTCAGGCACCTTCATCGCCAGCAGGCGCTGGCGCACCTGCTCGATCGGGTCCTGGTCGTGGCGCACCTTCTCGACTTCCTCGCGCGTGCGGTATTTTGCCGGATCCGACATCGAATGGCCGCGGTAGCGATAGGTCTGCATTTCGAGGATGTAGGGGCCGTTGCCCTCGCGGCACCATTGCACCGCCTTTTCGCCCGCGGCTTTCACCGCGCGCACATCCATGCCGTCGACCTGCTCGCCCGGGATATCGAACGACGCGCCGCGCTTGGAGAAATCCTGCTGCGCCGAGGATCTGCTGACCGAGGTGCCCATGGCATAGCGATTGTTCTCGACGACGTAGACCACCGGCAGCTTCCACAGCTCGGCCATGTTGAAGCTTTCATAGACCTGGCCCTGGTTGGCGGCGCCGTCGCCGAAATAGGCGAGGCTCACATTGTCGTTGCCGCGGTAGCGGTTGGCGAAGGCGAGGCCCGTGCCGAGCGACACCTGCGCGCCGACGATGCCGTGGCCGCCGTAGAAGTGCTTCTCCGTGCTGAACATGTGCATGGAGCCGCCCTTGCCCTTGGAATAGCCGTGGCGGCGGCCGGTCAATTCGGCCATCACGCCCTTCGCTTCCATGCCGCAGGCGAGCATGTGTCCGTGGTCGCGATAGCCGGTGATGACCTGGTCGCCGTGTTTCAGCGTCATCTGCATGCCGACGACGACCGCCTCCTGGCCGATGTAGAGGTGGCAGAAGCCGCCGATCGCGCCCATGCCGTAAAGCTGGCCGGCCTTTTCCTCGAAGCGGCGGATCAGCAGCATCATCCGCAGCGCTTCGAGTTCCTGCTTCCTTGCTGAATGTCGCGATGTTGGGGGCTGATTTGCCGTTGCCGGCGACTGGAGGGGACTTTTTTGCAACGGCCATGGCTGATCCAACGAGAGGCGGGACTGACGTTGAATAGCTTAATTCCGAAGCGCCTGAAAGGATCGCAGCGACAACAAAAAAGACGCGGTGCAGCAAACCGCGTCACGAACTTTCGTTGCACTCGCAGGTATTTGAAAGAAAGTTCAGTTGTTGCGCTTGGTCACGCGCACCAGGTCGCGCGGATGGGCGAACTCGAGCTGGAAGCGGGCGCGCTCGTCCAGCATGTCCGGATCGAGGCTTTCGGCGCGCAACAGCGAGACCCGCTGCTCCAGGGCGATGCGCTCCTGCTTCAGCCGGGCAAGCTCGGCGGTCAGCGCAATCATTTCCTGATCGAGGGCGGCCTGCGCGTGCAGGCCGTATTTGCCGGTGTAGGCGTTGACCCCGAAATAGCCGATCAGCGCCGCTGCCATCGTGTAGAGGGCGACGCCGGTGAGGAACGACTTGAGTCGGGTGTGCGAAACCATGTCGCACGATGCGACGGCCGGGTTAATGCAGAACTTAACGACCCGGCCGTCTCTCAGCGAAATGCGCTTACTTCTTGTGCAGTTCGACCCAGGCGGCGAAGGCCTGGATGTAGGCCGTCAGGAACTGCTTCAGCGAATCCTTGGTCAGTTCGCCGGTCGCATCGAAGGCATCACCCAGGCCGCCGGCATAGGCTTCCGGCTGCTGCATGATCGGCCCGGCGATGCCCGGCATGATCTGCTGCAGATGCTTGACCGCGCTGACGCCGCCATGCGCGCCCGGCGAGGTGCCGAACAGGCCGATCGGCCGGCCGAGGAACGAGCTCTTGCCGTAGGGCCGCGAGGCGATGTCGATGGCGTTCTTCAGGACACCCGGGATCGAGCGGTTGTACTCCGGCGTCACGAATATGACGGCGTCGGATTTCTGGATGGTCTCGCGGAATGCGAGCCAGTCGGCCGGCGGATTGGCCTCCAGGTCCTGACTGAAGAACGACAGGCCGCCCAGCGTCACGACATTGAGCTTGAGCGAGGCCGGCGCGAGCTTTGCGAGCGCATTCGCGGTTCGGAGCGAGAACGCCTCCTTGCGAAGGCTGCCGACGACGACGGCGACGTTATGGGCCATGGCGAATATCCTCTCTTGAGGAAGATGCCTAGGGCAGACCGCCGCGGCACCGGGGACCCGAATAGATGCACTTGCATGAAAGAAGATGCAAGTGCATGCTTCAGGAAATTTTCGCGGAACCGCCGCTCCGATCTACTGCCCCTTGATGGCGCCCCGCCCGGCGTATTTCGCCTGCGTGCCGAGCTCCTGCTCGATCCGCAGCAACTGATTGTACTTCGCCGTACGGTCCGAGCGCGCGAGCGAGCCGGTCTTGATCTGCCCGCAATTGGTCGCGACGGCGAGGTCGGCGATCGTCGAATCTTCGGTCTCGCCCGAGCGGTGCGACATCACCGCGGTGTAGCGCGGCCTTGTAGCGCCATCTCGACCGCGGCCAGCGTCTCGGTCAGCGTGCCGATCTGGTTGACCTTGATCAGGATCGAGTTGGCGCAGCCCGCTCTTGATGCCGTCGGCGAGCCGCTTCACGTTGGTCACGAACAGGTCGTCGCCGACGAGCTGGCACTTGCTGCCGATCAGATCGGTGACGTCCTTCCAGCCGTCCAAGTCGTCTTCCGACATGCCGTCCTCGATCGAGACGATCGGATAGCGCGCGACGAGGTCGGCGAGATATTTCGCCTGCTCTCGAGCGCGTGCGCGTCTTGCCCTCGCCTTCATAGACGTACTTGCCGTCCTTGAAGAACTCGGTCGAGGCGCAGTCGAGCGCGAGCAGCACGTCCGTCGCCGGGCTTGTAGCCGGCCTTGCTCGATCGCCTTCATGACGAAGCTCGAGCGCGTCATCGGCCGATCGGCAGGTTCGGCGCGAAGCCGCCTTCGTCGCCGACATTGGTGTTGTGGCCGGCCTTCTTCAGTTCGCCTTCTTCAGCGTCTGGAAGACCTCGACGCCGATGCGCAGGCCTTCGGCGAAGGTCTGGCGCGCCGACCGGCATGATCATGAATTCCTGGAAGTCGATCGGATTGTCGGCGTGCGCGCCGCCGTTGATGATGTTCATCATCGGCACCGGCAGCGTCCGCGCGGATGTGCCGCCGACGTAGCGATAGAGCGGCAGGCCGTTCGCCTGCGCGGCGGCCTTGGCGACCGCGAGCGAGACGCCGAGGATCGCGTTGGCGCCGAGCCGGCTCTTGTTCGGCGTGCCGTCGAGCGCGATCATCGCCTCGTCGATCTGCACCTGCTGCTCGGCGTCGATGCCGCCGAGCGCGTCGAAGATCTCGCCGGTGACGGCGCCGACCGCCTTCTGCACGCCCTTGCCGAGATAGCGCTTCTTGTCGCCGTCGCGCAGCTCGACCGCCTCGTGCGCGCCGGTCGAGGCGCCGGACGGCACCGCGGCGCGGCCGATCGAGCCGTCCTCGAGCACCACGTCGACCTCGACCGTCGGGTTGCCGCGGCTGTCGAGAATTTCGCGTCCGATGATGTCGACGATGGCTGTCATGAAAAGTCCCGTTTCGTTGCCTTGGTTCGCGCGCCTATACACGGGGCGCAAGCAAATGTGAACGCTTCCCGCCTCGCCGCCGCCTGACGGCCACGCATGGTTAGGCGTATGCTTGGCGAAGGTTCCTCCGCGCTTCGCATTTTCCTTCATCAGAGATGGGGCATCGTCATGAATCGCCGCCAGTTTCTCGCCTCCGCCGCGATCGGAAGCCTTGCCGCCCCCGCACTGATGCGCGGCGCGGCTGCGCAGCAGGAAGGCCCGTTCAGGGTCAAGTACTATCCGGTCGCCGCCGGCATGGGCTCGCGCGACGTGACGCCGGCGCCGGACGGCACGATCTGGTTCTACGGCCAGCGCAACGGCACGCTCGGCCGGCTCGACCCGCGCGACGGCTCCTACAAGCTCACTCGATCTCGGCAAGGGCGCCGCCCCGCACGGCGTCATCATCGGCCCCGACGGCGCGCCCTGGGTCACCGAGGGCGGACAGAACGCGATCGCCCGCGTCGATCCGAAGGACCACAAGGTCACGCTGTTCAAGCTGCCCGAGAGCGAAGGCTACGCCAATCTCAACACCGGCGGTGTTCGACAAGAACGGCATCTACTGGTTCACCGGCCAGAGCGGCATCTATGGCCGCCTCGACCCGAACTCCGGCGACATGAAGGTGTTCAAGGCGCCGCGCGGCCGCGGTGCCTACGGCATGACCATCACGCCGAAGGGCGACGTCTGGTACGCCTCGCTCGCCGGCAACCACATCGCGAAGATCGACCTTGCGAGCGGCAACGCCACCGTGGTCGAGCCGCCGACGCCGAACCAGGGCGCGCGCCGCGTCTGGTCGGATTCGAAGGGACGGCTGTGGGTCAGCGAGTGGAACAGCGGCAACGTGTCGATGCACGATCCGGCCGACGGCTCGTGGAAGGCCTGGAAGCTGCCGGGCGAGGCCCCGCGCACCTACTCGGTCTATGTCGACGACAAGGACAAGGTCTGGCTCACGGATTTCGGCGCCAACGCCATCGTCCGCTTCGATCCGCTGACGGAGAAATTCAACTCGTTCCCGAGCGACAAGCCGGGCGCGAATGTGCGGCAGATGGACGGCCGGCCCGGCGAGGCCTGGGGCGGCGAATCCGGCACCAACCGGCTGGTGGTGATCCAGACCGTCGCGCCTGCGTGATCAAGCAGGCATTCCTCCTGACGTGCCTGATGCTGGCCTGCACCTCCGCCGTGGCGGAGGAGGCAGGCTCGCGGCTGTTCGAACCCTGCCGCGCCTGCCACAGCCTCGAGCCCGGCAAGCAGGGACTGCCGGGCCCAAATCTGGCCGGCCTGCTCGGCCGGAAGGTCGGCGGCGATCCCGCGCTTCGACTACTCGCCGGTGCTGCGCAAGGCGCGCGACCAGGGCCTCGTCTGGGACGCGGCACGCCTCGACCTGTTTCTCACCGACCCGGCCGAGATGTTTCCGGGGCTCTGGATGGCCACGCGCGGCATCGAGGATGCCGCCGAGCGCGCGCGCGCTGGTGCGCTTTCTGTCCGATCCGAGCTCGCGCTAGCGGTTGACGCGAACGGTCCCGCTGCGCAAGGAAGGACCCATCATGGCTCGAAAACCACTGCAGCTTGGCCGCGCCGTCGCCTGGCCGAAGACACCGAATGAAGCGCAGATCGATCGCGTGCCGAACCCGCAGAAGCGGAACGAGCTACGTCGTGCGCTTTGCGGCGCCGGAGTTCACGGCGATGTGCCCGGTCACCGGCCAGCCGGATTTCGCGCATCTCGTGATCGACTATGTGCCGGGCCAGTGGCTGCTCGAGTCGAAGTCGCTGAAGCTTTATCTCGCGAGCTTCCGCAACCATGCGGGCTTCCACGAGGACTGCACGGTGAGCATCGGCAAGCGCATCGCTGCCGAGATCAAGCCGCGCTGGCTGCGCATCGGCGGCTACTGGTATCCGCGCGGCGGCATTCCGATCGACGTGTTCTGGCAGACCGGCCGCGCGCCGAAGGATCTGTGGATTCCCGACCAGGGCGTCGCGCCCTATCGCGGGCGCGGCTGATCAGGACTCCGCGGGCTTGTCGCGCAGCTCGGCGTCTGGGCGGATGCCGGTGGTGCAACAGCTTTGCGCACAGGATGCCGACCGACAGCAACAGCATCGCCGCGGTGAGCAGCGTCGGCACCTTGCCGCAGATAGGTCAGCCCGAAGCCGTACAGGAGCGGGCCCGAAAACTGACCGCAGTTGAAGCAGAACGCCTGCAGCGACACCGCGCTCGCGCGCGCATCCGGCGCGATCTCCGAGGTGAACACCTGAAAGCCGCCATGGATCAGGTAGAAGCCGCAGCCCATGATCGCGAAATTGAAGAACTGCACCTGCCACGGCGGGCCGAAGGCGACGATGGCGATCTGCGATGAAATGAACACCGCGCCGACGACCATCAGCGTCTTGTCGCCGAAGCGTGCGACCAGCCGCGTGACGAGTCGCCGCATAGAGCAGCCCGCCGACCGCGTAGCCGCCGATCACGAGGCCCGCGATCGACAGCCGCGGCTCGCCGAGCTCCTGCAGGAACGAGGCGACGTAGGGCAGCATGCCGAAGATGCAGAGGCCTTCGACGAAGACGCCGAGATAGCAAAGGTGCGCGTTCGGGTTGCTGAGGATGCGCCGGTAATTGGCGGCAATCACCTTCGGATCGACCGGCTTGCCCGGCAGGCCGAGCTGATTGCGGAATCCCCATGCGACCGCAAGCGACATGAGCAGGACGAAGCTGCCGAGGATCGACAACACGCCGCGCCAGCCGAACAGATCGCCGAGCAGGCCGGAAAAGCTCGCGCCGAGCAGATTGCCGGTGAGCGCACCGGCCATGATGCGGCTCATCGCGACGCGGCGCTTCTCGACCGGAAACAGGTCGCCGGTCAGGCCCATTCCGACAGGAAACACGCCGCCCGCCCCAAGCCCGCAGATCACGCGCGTCGCCAGCAGCAGTTCGAACGAGTCGGTGAACGCGCCGACGATGTTCGCGAGCCCCAGAATGATCAGGCAGATCAGGATCACTTTCGGCTTGCCGAACAGGTCGGCCACCATGCCGAGCGGCAACTGCACGAAGGCGAACGCAATGGCCGAAGCCGACGCGAGCGTCGCAGCCGTCGTAATGTGCACCGCCAGCTGCTCGCTGATCTGCGGCACGACCGGATCGATGACACGGGATGTCAGGCCCGCAGCGAAGTTCCCCATCGCGATGATGGGCAACAGATACTGCGTGGCATGGGATGGCGGTGCCATTCGGCGGAACGAGTGATGCTGCTTGATGAGGTCTGAGATCGTCTGCGGAAGGCTGGCGTAGCAGGTGCGAACAGATCGGACCAATGACCAATGATCATGCGGGTCCGGCAAAAAACGTTGGAAGAAAGCCCGATACTGGCCGTCAATCTTGCGGCGTTTCCTTCGCGTGCCGGTGCCGCAGCAGCTGCGAGCAGACAATGCCGAGCACGAGCATGATGGCCGCCATCACCAATAGCGTCGGCCGCTTGCCGAAGGTCGCAAGGCCCGCGCCGTAGACCAGCGGCCCCGCCGTCTGGCCGAGAAAGAAGAAGAACGCATGCAGTCCCACCGCGGTACTGCGCGCCTCGACCGAAATCTCCGATGCAAACGTCTGCAGCGAGCCGTGGATCATGTAGAAGCCGCAGCCGAGCACGATGAAGCAGGCGAGTTGCACCTGCCAGGGCGGCCCGAACGCGATGGCGATGAGCTGCGAGGCGATCAGCAGGCCGCCGCCGATCATCAGCCCCTTCTCGCCGAGCACGGGCAGCAGGCGCGACACGCTCGAGGTATAGACCAGCCCGCCGACCGCAAAGCCTGCGATGACGACGCCCGCGATCGACAGCCGCGGCTCGCCGAGCTCGACAAGGAACGCGGCGACGAACGGAAACACCCCGAGCACGCAGCAGCCTTCGATGAAGACCGCCGGATAGCAAAGGCGCGCATACGGATGCTGCAGGATCACCCGATAGTTCCGCCCGATGTCCGCGAAGATTGACCTGCTTGCGCGGCGTCCGCATCTGCGCGCGAAAACCCCAGCCGACGGCCACTGATGCAGCGATGACCAAAAAGCCAATTCCCATCAGCACGCCGCGCCAGCCGATAAAATCGCCGATCACGCCGGACAGGCTCGCGCCGAGCAGGTTGCCGGCCATCGCGCCGGCCAGGATGCGGCTCATCGCCACCTGCCGCTCGCGCAACGGAAACAGGTCGCCGACCAGGCTGAGCGTGATCGGAAACACGCCACCACCGCCGACACCCGACAGCACACGCGTGATCAGCAGCATGTCGAACGACGTCGACATGGCGCCGGCGATATTCGACACGCCAAGCAGGGTCAGGCAGATCAGGATGAGTTTTGGCTTGCCGAACATGTCGGCGATGATGCCGAGCCCCGGCTGCATCAGCGCGAAGGTCACGGCGAACGCCGAGGCAAGTGTCGCGGCGACCTGGATCGTCACCGCGAGATCGGCCGCGACCTGCGGCAGCACGGGGTCCAGCGCGCGGCCCGACAGCGAGCCCGCGAAGGTCGACATGGCAATGATCGAAAGCAGGTACTGCGCCACCTGCGGCGGCGGTTGGGCCGCCGCAGACGTCATGCGTCGGTCTTGGCGAGACGGTCGAACGCCATCAGTCGTCCGCAGCAGGCCTTCGAACTCCTTCAGCGGCACCATGTTCGGCCCGTCGGACGGCGCGCGATCCGGATCCTGATGCGTCTCGATGAAGACGCCGGCGACGCCGACCGCGACCGCGGCGCGCGCCAGCACCGGCACGAACTCGCGCTCACCGCCCGACGAAGCGCCCTGCCCGCCCGGCTGCTGCACCGAATGGGTCGCATCGAAGATCACCGGCGCGCCGGTGGTGCGCGCAAGGATCGGCAGCGCGCGCATGTCCGACACCAGCGTGTTGTAGCCGAACGAGGCGCCGCGCTCGGTGACCATCACATTCGCGTTGCCGGCGCCGGTCACCTTGGCGACGGCGTTCTTCATGTCCCACGGCGCGAGGAACTGGCCCTTCTTGACGTTGACGATCTTGCCGGTGCGCGCGGCCGCAACCAGAAGATCGGTCTGGCGCGACAGGAACGCCGGGATCTGCAGGATGTCGACCGCTTCGGCGACGACCGCACATTGCTCCCGCTCGTGCACGTCGGTCAGCACCGGCAGGCCGAGCTGCTGACGAATATCCGCGAAGATCGGCAGCGCCTCCTTCAGCCCGATGCCGCGCCCGCCTGCGGCGCTGGTGCGGTTGGCCTTGTCGAACGAGCGTCTTGTAGACGAGGCCGATGCCGAGCCGCGTTGCGATCTCCTTCAGCGCCGTCGCCATCTCGAACGCATGCGCACGGCTTTCGAGCGCGCACGGTCCGGCGATCACGGCCAGCGGCAGCGCATTGCCGAACTTGACGGAACCCGCCGTGACGACGGGAGCGGCTGAGGTCATTGGGCCCACGAGGTTGTTGTTGGATTGACCGGACCATGCCGGGCGAACGGCTAGGGATCAACCCTCGAATATCAGGGTTGCACCGAAGGCTGCGGCCGGATTTATCACCAGCGCACCCAGATGCCGATGAGATGCAACGCCGCCTTTGCGGACGCAGGCCTCGGCCGTGTCCAGATCGCCGACAGCGAAGCGAAGACCCGCGAGCGTCATCCCCTCGGCGTCGGCCGCAACGTCCACGCCAAAACGATCGCGGAACGCGACCGGCTCGATGATCTCGACATCGCCGCGCGGCGTGCGCGCGGCAATGCCGGCGGAGGTGGAGTGCAACTCGCGCTCGCCGGTGAAGGCGGACAGGAAGATGTGATGATCGGTCGGATTGTCGGCGATCAGCACGGCGCCGAGAACGGCGCGCGCGCCATTCGCATGCGACTGGAATTTTGCATTCCAGAACGCCTGCGGGTTGTGCTGCTGCATCACGGCGAAGGCCGCATGCGGCGAGGCTTCGTCCCGGGCAAAGCCGAGCGAGAAGCCGACCGTCACCGGCGAGCCGTCGGCCTGCGTGCCCTGGCGGGAAAATCGCAATTCGCCCGAACAGCCGATGCCGGCGCTGGCCAGCGCCGACACGTCCGCGGCGATCGCCCGGCTTTCAAGGATCAGCATCGAAAGGCCGTCGCCGCGCGCGATCGCATCGCGGTTGAAGCCGCCGAACAGTCGCGCCAGCTCCTGATGCTCGGTGTCGCGCGCAAGCAGTTCCGGCTCGGCGACGGTCAGGACCTCGACGAAGAAGCCCGGAAGCTGGACGAGATGGTTGTGGGTGCCCCAGGCATGCCTGTTGCGGGCACCGACGGTGAAGCCTGCGCGGCGGTAGAATTCCGCCGCGGCGTCGAGGTCGCGCACCGCATGCACGATATGGTCAAGCCCGCGCGACATGGCAGCCTTACTGAACGCGTCCGTTACTTCACCGAGGAGAACGCGGTCGGCGCGAGCATTTGATTGCTGACGCGTGCGACGATCGGACCGTTCTTCTCGGTCTCGGCGCGCGCCGAAAGCCACTCCGGATCGACCATGAACGCGCCCCACTTCTTCTGGCGGTCCTCGAGCGACTCCCAGGCGAGGAAATAGGTCAGATGCTGGCTGTTTTCGCCGAACATCGTCGTGAAGAAGCCGGCCTGCTTGATGCCGTGCTTTTCCCAGATCGCAATCGTCTTGGTCTCGAAGCGCTTGATGATGTCGGGCAGCCGGCCCGGCACGGCCTCGTAGACGCGCATTTCGTAGATCATCGTGTTCCTCCCACGGCTTTTCTCGGCGCGTATCTGTTGCAGCAAACGGCGAAGGCGTCAAAGCATGTCAGCCGCGCTTGCGCTTCATACGGTATCAGCCCGAACGCGCTCTGTTTATGATGAAACGCAGGCGCTCCTCGACAGGCGCCCGCGGCACTTCGACCAGTTCGTAGCCGCAACCCGCGTAGGTTTCGACCAGCGCGCGATACGTCCGTTCGGCCTCGTCCAGATCCTGTTTGCGTTCGCTGTCCTGCGTGAAAATCTCGGGCCACGGCGGACAGACGAAGACGCGCGGATTGTAGCGATGAAGCCGGGCCGCGACGCTCATGTGCTCGGGGACCGCCCGGCCGAGCAGTCTCAGGTAACCGATCACGTCGACGATGCCGCGATCGAAGAACACAGGCCCGGGCTTGCTCGCGTTGGCGTGGTAGGACTGCAGGTCCCACGACAGCATCAGTTCGGCAAACAGGTCCGGATCGACCGACGGCTGGCCCCTGCCCGCGATCGGCATCTGCTGGCGAATGATCGCGCGGCCTGCTTCCGGCACGGTCGCAAAGCCGGCCTCGCCGATCGCGTCGATCAACGTGGTCTTGCCGGCGCCCGGGCCGCCGGTCAGCACGAAAAGCTGCGCGCCGTCTGCCGACATGCGTGCTCCAGAAGTAGTGGTGAGTTGAACGATCGCGTGATGCCGTCCGCAGAGACGCGGACTACACCAGCCGGCTCTGCACCACCGCGGCTTCGATGAACGAAGCGAACAGCGGATGCGGCTCGAACGGGCGCGACTTCAGTTCGGGATGGAACTGCACGCCGATGAACCAGGGATGGTCCTCGTATTCGACGATCTCGGGCAGGATGCCGTCGGGCGACAGGCCCGAGAACCGCAGGCCGTGCTGCTCGAGCCGGTCCTTGTAGGCGGTGTTGACCTCGTAGCGATGGCGATGGCGCTCGGAGATCTCCAGTGCGTTGCCGTAGACGCCGGAGACGCGGCTGCCGCGCTTCAGCGCCGCCGGATAGGCGCCGAGCCGCATGGTGCCGCCGAGGTCGCCGGCCGCCGTGCGCTTCTCCAGCTCGTTGCCGCGCAGCCATTCCGTCATCAGGCCGACCAGCGGATGGGCGGTCGGACCGAACTCGGTGGAATTCGCGTCCTCGATGCCGACCAGATTGCGCGCCGCCTCGATCACCGCCATCTGCATGCCGAAGCAGATGCCGAAATACGGCACGCGCCGCACGCGCGCGAACTGCGCCGCCTTGATCTTGCCCTCGGCGCCGCGCTGGCCGAAGCCGCCGGGCACCAGGATGCCGTGCACATGCTCGAGGAACGGCGCCGGGTCTTCGTTCTCGAACACCTCGCTCTCGATCCAGTCGAGATTGACCTTCACCTTGTTGGCGATGCCGCCGTGGCTCAGCGCCTCGATCAGCGATTTGTAGGCGTCCTTCATGCCGGTGTACTTGCCGACGATGGCGATCGTCACCTGGCCTTCCGGATTGCGGACGCGCTCGTTGATGTCGTTCCAGCTTTGCAGTGACGGCGGAATTTTCGGCTGAATGCCGAACGCGGCCAGCACCTCGTCGTCGAGGCCGGCCGCGTGATAGGCCTCCGGCACCGCATAGATGTTGTCGACGTCGCGCGCCTCGATCACGGCGCTTTCGCGCACGTTGCAGAACAGGCCGAGCTTGCGCCGCTCTTCCTTCGGGATCGGCCGGTCGGTGCGGCACAGCAGGATGTCCGGCTGGATGCCGATCGAGCGCAGCTCCTTGACCGAGTGCTGCGTCGGCTTGGTCTTCAGTTCGCCGGCGCTCGGAATGAACGGCAGCAGCGTCAGGTGGATGTAGACCGCATGATCGCGCGGCAGCTCGTTCTTGAGCTGGCGGATCGCCTCGAAGAACGGCAGTCCCTCGATGTCGCCGACCGTGCCGCCGATCTCGCACAGCACGAAATCGTAGCCGTCATTGCCATTGAGGATGAACTCCTTGATGGCGTTGGTGACGTGCGGAACCACCTGGATCGTCGCGCCGAGATAATCGCCGCGCCGCTCCTTGGTGAGGATGTCCTGGTAGATGCGCCCGGTGGTGATGTTGTCCTGCTTGGTCGCAGGGCGGCCCGTGAAGCGTTCGTAGTGGCCGAGATCGAGATCGGTCTCGGCGCCGTCGTCGGTGACGAACACTTCGCCGTGCTGGTACGGCGACATCGTTCCGGGATCGAGGTTGAGATAGGGATCGAGCTTGCGAAGGCGGACCTTGTAGCCCCGGGCCTGCAGCAGTGCGCCGAGCGCTGCCGATGCGAGACCTTTTCCGAGCGAGGAAACCACGCCGCCGGTGATGAATATGTACCGCGCCATGGGACTCAACCTTTAACTCCTCAAACGCGATTCGCAAAAGCCAAACGCCATTTTCAGGACCAATCCACCGATCCTGTGTGTCAGGCGAAAGCTTTAAGGGAATTCAGGCGCTTAGGCGCCACGGCTGACATAGTGCCGTAGCGCTCGAGCTTGCAAGGCAGCAATGCTATTGCGAGCGCGGAACCTGTGGACCGCCCGCGGGCGCCTGCTTCTGTTCCTGCTGGCGCAGCGTATCGAGCACGCCGCCGCCTGTTCCGCCGCTCGAGATCGGCGGCGCCGGCGAGCCGGGCTGGCTCGTCGGCGCAGCCGGTGTCGCATCCAGGATCGAGGCCGGCTTCCGGTCGAGGCCCGCAAGCCACGACAGAAACAGGCTGGTGAGGAAGAAGCCGATGGCGAGGAACGCCGTGGTGCGCGTCAGCAGGTTGGCCGTGCCGCGGCCGGTCATGAAGCCGCCGCCGCCGCCACCGCCCATGCCGAGGCCACCGCCCTCAGAACGCTGCAGCAGCACCACGCCGATCAGCGCGGAGACGATCATGAGGTGAATGACGATAATGACGGTTTGCATCGATCCTGTCCGGCGCAAGGCCTCGTTGCCGCTACACGGAAACGGCTTGCCTGACCGCTGAAAATTTGAATTCGCGCGGTCTCTACACGATCGGAGTGGCGATTGCCACCCCGCCGCCGCTTGTCGGCGATTTAGGGACAAGCAGCGGCTATCGCAAGGAAATCCGTGGCCTTCAGGCTGGCGCCGCCGATCAATGCACCGTTGACGTGCTTGACCGCCAGCAGTTCCGCGGCGTTCGAGGGCTTTACCGAGCCGCCGTAAAGGATGCGAATGCCTGAGCCTTCGGCCGGAAACCGGCCGATCAGTTTTTCGCGAATGAAACCATGCACTTCCTCGACATCCTTGACGGTCGGCGTGAGCCCGGTGCCGATCGCCCAGACCGGCTCGTAGGCGATCACGAGATTGTCCGCCGTCGCGCCGTCCGGCACCGATGCCGCAAGCTGGCGCCCGACGACCTCGAGCGCCTTGCCGCTGTCGCGCTCGGCGCGCGTTTCGCCGACGCAAAGGATCGCGGTCAGCCCTGCCCGCCAGGCCGCGTGGGCCTTCGCGTTCACGACCGAATCCGTCTCGCCATGGTCGGCGCGTCGTTCGGAATGGCCGACGATGACGAACCAGGCGCCCGCGTCCTTGAGCATTTCTGCGGAGATATCGCCGGTATGCGCGCCTGAGGGCGCCGGGTGGCAGTCCTGGCCGCCGACCGCGACCACAGAGCCGCGCGCGCGCGTGGCAAACGTGCAGCACGAGCGTTGCGGGCGGACAGATCAGCAGATCCGCTTTTGGCGCAATCGGCTCCGAGGCCGCGATGATCGCCTGCAGCTCCGCAGCCGACGCCACGAGCCCATTCATCTTCCAGTTGCCCGCGATCAGCGGGCGGTGCTTGCGTCCGGCCATGCGTCAGTCCCGTTAATTATTGGCAATGCGGCGGTAGCAGAGCGGTTTCGCTCATGCTAGCGGCGTTTTGCCTCTGCCTGCGGCCCTGTTAGCCGAGGTTGCGGCTGAGGCCGCGCATCTTTATTATGCATTGCAATCATAGCGATACCGCTTAAAGGCATCGTTCTCACTCCTTCAAACAACGACTGGATCTATGCTTCGAGGAATTCGCACGGCCTCAACGGGCTGGCTCGGCAAAACCATCATGGCCATCGTGATGGGCGTTCTGATTTTTTCGTTCGCCATCTGGGGCGTTGCCGACGTGTTCAAGGGCTTCGGCCAATCGACGGTGGCCAAGGTCGGCAGTTCGGAAATCTCGATCGATCAGTTCCGCCAGCTCTACAATGATCGCCTGCAGACGATCGGCAGGCAGATCGGCCGGCCGCTCTCCTCGGCACAGGCCCGCTCGTTCGGGTTCGATCAGCAGGTGCTGCAGCAGTGGATGTCGGACGCGGCGCTGGACGAGGCCGCGCGCCGCATGGGACTTGGCCAGTCGGACGCCGAGCTGTTGCGCCTCATTCAGGGTGATCCGTCCTTCGCAGGCGTGACCGGCAGGTTCGACCCGCAGCGCTTCGCGGCGCTGATCCGCCAGAACGGCTACACCGAACAGCGTTACCTCGCCGACCAGCGCAAGCTGTCCGTACGCCGGCAGCTCGCCGACGACGATGACCGGCGGCGTCGAGCCGCCGAAGGCCCTGCTCGACGCGTTGCTGCGCTATCGCGACGAATTGCGCTCGATCGACTATGTGCAGCTCGACGCGGCGCAGGCCGGCGACATCGGCGAGCCCTCGCCCGAGGCGCTCGCAAGCTTCTTCGAGGAGCGCAAGGCGCTGTTCCGCGCGCCGGAGTTTCGCAAGATCGCGGTCGTGGTGCTGACGCCGCAGGATCAGGCGAAGTGGGCCGAGGTGTCCGATGACGACGCCCGCAAGGTGTTCGAGGCGACCAAGGCGCGATACGAGACGCCGGAGAGGCGCCACGTCCTGCAGATGGTGTTTCCGAACGCCGATGAGGCGAACGCTGCCCGCGCCAAGCTGACGAGCGGCACGTCGTTTGAGGACCTTGCCAAGGAGCGCGGGCTCGCCGCATCCGACTACGATCTCGGCACGGTGACGAAGTCCGGCATCCTCGACCCTGCGGTCGCCGAAGCCGCGTTCGCGCTTCCCGAGAACGAGATCAGCGAGCCGATTCAGGGCCGCTTCGGCACCGTGCTGACCAAGGCAGCGAAGATCGAGGCCGGCGTCGCTGCGTCGTTCGACAAGGTGGCGCAGCAGATCAAGAACGAGATCGCGCTGGACCGTGCGCGCGCGAGCGTGCGCGACCTGCACAACAAGATGGAAGACGAGCGCGGCGGCGGCGCGAGCGTGATCGAGGCCGCCAAGAAGGTCGGCCTGCCGTTCACCACCATCGAGGCGATGGACCGCTCGGGCCGCGCGCCGGATGGCGGCCCGGTGTCCGGCCTGCCGCCGACGCTCGACATCGTCACGCCCGGCGTTCAACGCCGATGTCGGCTCCGACAACGATCCGCTGCAGATCAACCGCGGTCCGGGCGATTCCGGCTACGTCTGGTTCGACGTCCTCGGCATCACGCCGTCGCGCGAGCGCACCCTCGAAGAGGTGAAGGATCGCGTCGCCGCGCGCTGGCGCGACGACCAGATCGAGAAGCGGCTGCGCGCAAAGACCGACGACATGGTCGAGCAATTGAAGAAAGGCGGCAAGCTCGCCGACCTCGCGCAGGCGGCCGGGCTCAAGGTCGATACCGCCGCCTCGTTCAAGCGCGGCGCGACCGTGCCGGGCATGAGCGCGGCCGGTGCCGAAGCGGTCTTCGTCGCCAACAAGGGCGACGCCGGCCAGGCCGACGGCGCCGAGCCCGGCAAGCGCGTCGTCTATGTCGTCACCGACATTGTCGAGCCGAAGGTCGATCTGGCCTCGGCGGAGACCAAGACGCTGCGGGACAACATCCAGCGCACCGCCGCCGACGAGCAGGTGAACCAGTTCGTGCAAAGGCTCGAGCAGGACTTCGGCACGCAGGTCAACGCGGCCGGATTTGCCCAGGCCACCGGCGCGCAGGCGGCGAACTGATCGCCTGCCGCCATGACGCGCGGTTTTCCTCGCCGCCGGAAAATGCTTTATGTGACGCACCTGGACGGCGTCAGGCCGTCCCGTGGATCTGATCCAGCTTCGCTGGATCAAGGAACTGGCTTTTGGGCGCGTCATGGACGATCTG
Organism: uncultured Alphaproteobacteria bacterium; assembly: GCA_963843435.1. Classification (GTDB taxonomy): domain Bacteria; phylum Pseudomonadota; class Alphaproteobacteria; order Rhizobiales; family Xanthobacteraceae; genus P52-10. The sequence continues at coordinate 549,823 of CAWJKJ010000015.1, read as the reverse complement.
AAGACACTCATCGGCAAGGTGGCCACCGGCGCGGCGCTGACGCGGCACGAGGCGGCGTCCGCCTTCGACCGGATGATGTCCGGCGAGGCGACGCCCTCGCAGATGGGCGGCCTGCTGATGGCGCTGCGCGTGCGCGGCGAGACCGTGGACGAAATCACCGGCGCGGTGTCGGCCATGCGCGCGCGCATGCTGACGCGTCACGGCGCCCGCGGACGCGGTCGACATCGTCGGCACCGGCGGCGACGGCTCCGGCTCGGTCAACGTCTCGACCTGTGCGTCCTTCATCGTCGCCGGCGCCGGCGTGCCGGTCGCCAAGCACGGCAACCGCGCGCTGTCGTCGAAATCGGGCGCCGCCGACGTGCTCGGCGCGCTCGGCGTCAAGATCGAGCTGACGCCCGAGCAGGTCGGCCGCTGCATCCGCGAGGCCGGCATCGGCTTCATGTTCGCGCCGGCGCATCATCCGGCCATGCGCAATGTCGGCCCGACCCGCGTCGAGCTTGCCACGCGCACGATCTTCAACCTGCTCGGGCCGCTGTCGAACCCGGCCGGCGTCAAGCGGCAGATGGTCGGCGTGTTCTCGCGCCAGTGGGTGCAGCCGCTCGCCGAAGTGCTGAAGAATCTCGGCGCCGAGTCGATCTGGGTGGTGCACGGCTCCGACGGCCTCGACGAAATCACGCTGACCGGACCGACCGCCGTGTGCGTGCTGGAGAAGGGCAGCATCCGCAGCTTCGAGGTCACGCCGGAGGACGCAGGCCTGCCGCGCGCCGATGGCGACGCGCTGAAGGGCGGCGATGCGGCGGCGAATGCGGTCGCCCTGCGCGGCGTGCTCGAAGGCAAGCCGAGCGCCTATCCGCGACGTCGCGCTGCTGAACGCGGCCGCGGCGTTCATCGTCGCCGGCAAGGCGAAGGACTTGAAGGAAGGCGTGGCGCTTGGCGTCAAGTCGCTCGACAGCGGCGCGGCGCTCGATCGCCTGAAGCGCCTCGTTGCCGTCTCAAACGCGTGACATGAGCTAGGCCATGGCCGACATCCTGACGAAGATCGAGACCTACAAGCGCGAGGAGATCGCCGCCGCCAAGCGCGCGCGTCCGCTCGCGCGAGGTCGAAGCCGCGGCAAAGGCCGCGCCCGCCCCGCGCGGCTTTGCGGACGCGATCCGCAAGATGCTGGCGCGCGGCGACTACGCGCTGATCGCCGAGATCAAGAAGGCGTCGCCCTCGAAGGGGCTGATCCGCGCCGACTTCGATCCGCCGGCAGCTTGCGCGCGCCTATGAGGCCGGCGGCGCCGACCTGCCTGTCGATCCTGACCGACGCGCCCTCGTTCCAGGGCAGCCTCGACTATCTCGTGGCGGCGCGCGCCGCGGTCTCGCTGCCGGTGCTGCGCAAGGATTTCATGTACGACACCTATCAGGTGGTCGGAAGCGCGCGCGCACGGCGCCGACTGCATCCTGATCATCATGGCGGCGCTCGACGACGCGGTCGCCAAGGACATCGAGGACGCGAGCCTTGCGCTCGGCATGGACGTGCTGCTGGAAGTGCACGACCGCGCCGAGCTCGACCGCGCGCTGAAGCTGCGGTCGCCGCTGCTCGGCGTCAACAACCGCAACCTGCGCACCTTCGAGACGACGCTCGCAACCAGCGAGGCAGCTCGCGCCGCTGATCCCGAAGGATCGCATCGCCGTCGGCGAGAGCGGCATCTTCACGCCGGCCGACCTCGCGCGGCTTGCGCGCGTCGGCATGTCGACCTTCCTCGTCGGCGAGAGCCTGATGCGCCAGGCGGACGTGGCCGCGGCCACGCGCACGCTGCTGCGCGCGCGAAACGCCGCGCGCGACCGGACGGCTAGGCCATGGCGCGCAAGGCCGCAGCGAAGAACGATCGCTGACGCATATCGGCGCGAAGGGCGAAGCGCGCATGGTCGACGTGTCGGAGAAGCCCGCCACCGAGCGCGATCGCCGTCGCCGAAGGCGCGGTCGTGATGCAGAAGGCGACGCTCGACCTGATCGTCAGGCGGCAACGCCAAAAAGGGCGACGTGCTCGGCACCGCGCGCATCGCCGCGATCATGGCGGCCAAGCGGACGCACGAACTGATCCCGCTCTGCCATCCCGCTGCTGCTGTCGAAGGTCGCAGGTCGACATCGAAACCGACAAGAAGCTGCCCGGCTGCCGCGTGCGCGCGACGGTCAAGGTGTCCGGGCCAGACCGGCGTCGAGATGGAAGCGCTGACCGCCGTCTCGGTCGGATGCCTGACGATCTACGACATGGTGAAGGCCGTCGATCGCGGCATCCGCATCGAAGGCATCCGCCTGATCGAGAAGAAGGGCGGCAAGTCCGGGCACTTCAAGGCGAAGGAGTAAGCGCCATGGCGGCGCTGATGCCGGTCGCAGACGCGCTGAAGGCCGTGCTGGACGGCGCAGCCGCGCTGCCGAGGAACAGGTCGCGCTCGACGACGCGCTGGGCCGCGTGCTCGCGCGCGACGTGAAGGCGCTGCGCACGCAGCCGCCCGACGACATGTCGGCGATGGACGGCTACGCCGTCCGCGCGGCCGATGCGACGCTTCGGCGCAAGCTGAAGGTCATCGGCGAGGTCGCGGCCGGCCGGCCGTTCGCGCGGCACGGTCGCGGCCGGCGAGGCCGTGCGCATCTTCACCGGCGGCGTGATCCCGACTGGCGCCGATGCGATCGTCATCCAGGAAGACACCGCGCGCGACGGCGACATCGTCACCATCAACGAAGCCGCGAGCGCCGGCCGGCACATCCGCCGCGCCGGCATCGATTTTCGCGAAGGCGACGTGCTGCTGAAGAAATCGCATCGCCTGCTCGACCGCGACCTGTGCGCTCGCCGCGGCGATGAACCACCCGGCCCTGCCGGTGCATCGGCGGCCGAAGGTGGCGCTGCTTGCGACCGGCGACGAACTCGTCATGCCGGGCACGGCGCCGGGCCCCGGCCAGATCGTCTATTCGAACGGCTATGCGCTGCGCGCGCTGGCGCGCCACGAGGGCGCCGACGTCATCGACCTCGGCATCGCCCGCGACACGGTCGACGACACGGCCGCCGCGATCCGCCGCGCGATCGAAGCCGGCGCCGACATCCTGGTGACCACCGGCGGCGCATCGGTCGGCGACCACGATCGTGGTGCAAGCAGGCGCTGGAAAGCGAAGGCGTCGAGCATCGGCTTCTGGAAGATCGCCATGCGGCCCGGCAAGCCGATGATGCACGGCCGGCGCGGGACGCTTGCGCGTGCTCGGCCTGCCCGGCAATCCGGTCTCGTCCTATGTCTGCGCGATCCTGTTCATGGCGCCGCTGATCCGGGCGCTGACCGGACGCAGCGACGTCGCCTGGCCGCTGCAGGACGCCGTGCTGGGCCGCGACGTGCCCGCCAACGACCTGCGCGAGGATTATCTGCGCGCGTCCCTGCAGGAGCGGCACGGTGGCCCGCCGGTCGCCGACCCCCGTGAGCCATCAGGACAGCTCCCTGCTCGCGAATCTCAGCCGCGCCGATGCCCTGATCATCCGCCCGCCGCACGCGCCTGCGGCCGCCGCAGGCTCGCCCTGCAAGGTGCTGAAGCTGCCGCGCCTGAGCGAATTCGCTCGGCCGTTGACCCGAAATTAAGGGCTTGCAGAACACAGTATGGAACATATAGTGTTCGTTCATGATTTGTTTCTAGGTTTAGTCGTAAAACTGGAACCGGAAACGATCGGATTGGCTTCAAGCCGGCCCAAAATGTCATGCAGGCCGGCTCAGACTTGCGGGGGATACGCTAAGATGCTGACGCGCAAACAGTACGAGCTTCTGCGGTTCATCAATGAACGGCTGAAGGAAGCAGGCGTGCCGCCCTCCTTCGACGAGATGAAGGACGCGCTGGATCTGCGCTCGAAATCGGGCATCCACCGCCTGATCACGGCGCTGGAGGAGCGCGGCTTCATCCGCCGCCTGCCGAACCGTGCGCGCGCCATCGAGGTCATCAAGCTGCCTGAGCAGGCCGGAGGCTTCGGCAACGGCCGGCGCGGCTTCACCCCGAACGTCATCGAGGGCAACCTCGGCAAGGTCCGCACCGCGTCCGAGGACGAGGGCGGCCGTCCGGTCGCCATCCCGGTGATGGGCCGGATCGCGGCCGGCACGCCGATCGAGGCGCTGCAGACGCGCAGCCACACCATCAACGTGCCGCCGGAAATGCTCGGCTCGGGCGACCACTACGCGCTCGAAGTGCGCGGCGATTCGATGGTCGAGGCCGGCATTCTCGACGGCGACGTGGCGATGATCCAGAAGACCGAGGCCGCCAACACCGGCGACATCGTCGTCGCCCTGATCGACGAGGAGGAAGCGACGCTGAAGCGCTTCCGCCGCCGCGGCGCATCGATCGCGCTCGAGCCTGCGAACTCGGCCTACGAGGTTCGCATCCTGCCGCCGAACCGCGTGCGCATCCAGGGCAAGCTGGTCAGCATCTTCCGCCGCTACTGATCTTCGGGCGGCAGGCTTTCCACCGATGGCGTCGCGTCCGCTGGACGCGACGATGATCGCGGCGCAGGCGCCGCCTCTGCGGTTTCGTCTGCGGCCAGCGCGTTGCGCGCCCAGGGGCGGTTGCTGCCGGCCGGCCTGACCGACATCGACGACAAGGCCGCCGTTGCGGACGAGCAGCGCGGCGCTGCCGGTCTCGCGCAGCCGCTCCTCGCTGAACATCACGCCTTGCAGCCCGCCGGCGGCTGGCGCGCGGTGACGATCACCGCTCGCCTTCTCGCAATCGTCGGCGAAGGCATCCGAGCGCCGGGCGATGGTCACATAGCGGCCGTCCGGCATCTGCACCGCGCAGCCCGCATCGTCGCACCGTGACGCCGTCGGAAAGGCGTCTTGTCGTCGGTCGCGCGCGCATCGGCATCGGCCGAAAGCCACGCCTTGAGCGCGAACTCGTCCTTCTTCGTCTGCATGAAGCGCAGGCGGCCGTCGGCGCCGCGCACGGCGACACTCTGCCCGTCGCTTGCGATCAGGATATCCGGCTGCTGCGCCGTCAGCGCCAGCGCAACGGCGGGAATCACAAGCAGGCCTCCGCACCAGCGCAACGGCGTCCGCAACAGGGCGATGACGAGGATGCCGAGCGTCGCCAGCAGCAGCGGCGCCATGCCGAACGCCGGCACACGCCCGACCGCGCCCGGCAACGCCGCGACCCACTGCGAGACGGCGATCATCCAGCCGATGCCCCACTCCATCAGCCGCCAGAACACGCCGTCGAAGCCGAACGGCACCGCCAGCAGGCCGAGCAGGCCCGCCGGCATCACCAGGCCCGAGACCACCGGCATCGCCAGCAGGTTGGACACGACGCCGTAGGGCGTCGCGCGGTGGAAGTGGAAGGCGCCGTACGGCATGGTCGCGAAGCCCTGCGACCAGCGAGGCCAGCGCGAGGATCGCGATCTCGCGCCCGCCCCACAGCGCGGCGCGTCCGACACCGAGTGTCGCTCGCAGCGGAGAACAGCGGTCGCTCGCGATCCATCAGCGCGACCAGGCCCAGCGTCGCCGCAAACGACATCTGGAAGCTCGGATGCACCACGGCTTCCGGCGCCACCAGCATCACCACCATCGCCGCGACCGCCAGCGTGCGGAAGGTGATCGCGCGGCGGTCGACCATGACGCCGACCAGCACGACCGCGGTCATCAGAAACGAGCGTTGCGTCGCCACTTCCGCGCCCGACAGCAGCAGATAGAAGGCCGCGGCCGCGAGCGCCGCGACGGCCGCCCACTTCTTGATCGGAAAGCCTGCCGTCAGCACCGGAAACAGCGCCAGCAGCGCACGCACGGCGAAGAACACCGCGCCCGCGACGATCGCCATGTGGTAGCCCGAGATCGACAGCACGTGGCCGAGGCCGGAGATGTACATCGCGTCGTTGACCGGCGACGAGATCGCGTCGCGCTTTCCGGTCAGCAGCGCCGAGGCGATGGCGCGGGCATCGCCCGACAGCGTCTGGCGAATGCGCGCATCGATCGCATCGCGCATGCCGTTGACGGTCGACGGCGTAGCGAAGCCACCAGCCGCCGCCTTCGGGCGCAGCAAGCGGCTTGATCGCGCCCAGCACGAAGCCCGAGGCGCCGATGCGCTGGAAGTAGATGTCGCGGGCGAAATCGTAGCCGCCGGGGTGGAGCGGCCGTGAACGGCGGCGACAGCCGCGCCTTCAACTCGACGTAGCTGCCGACCGCGGGCGCGGTGCCCTTCTTCACCGACAGCCGGACGCGCTCGAGGCTCGGCGGCGTCTCGGCCGGTGACGCGGGCCGGTTCGAACCGGTCCACCCGCAGCACGAAGCGGTCGCTGCGCTCGCGCTCCTCGCGCACCTCGACGAAGCCTGTCAGCGTCGACCGAGAACATCGGCCGCGCCAGCACGCCATGCTCGATCCGCGCGGTCTTCAGACTGGCGGTGGCAAAGCCCGCGGCCGCGGCGGCGATCAGCGCGACCAGGGCGAAGAACGCGCATCCGCCGCGCCAGGAAGGCCGCGAGCGACCAGCGAGAGCGGCGATCGGCACGACGATCCAGACGATCGGCTCGCGCTCGGCGGCGAAATAGGCGGCGATGCCGGCGCCGAACGCGACCGCGACCCAGGGAAAGAGCCGGCCCTGCGCCCGCTTCCACGCGCGCCTGGCTCTTGATCCAGGCGGCGAGCCGCTCGGCGCGCTTCGTCGAGGCGGTCGAGCCACGGCCAATCTCCGCGGCGCCGCCGACGCGGCGTCGGGAAGCCAGGTCGCGACCCTGCTCCGGCCCCTGCCCCACTCGACCACAACGCAACTCCCGCAACGGGCAACTGTGGCACTCAAACAGCGGCCGGCAGACTCTCAGCCCTTGCCGACTTCCTTCGCAAATGTATCGCGCAAGCCGACCGTCCGGTTGAAGACGAGATGGCCCGGCTTCGAATCCGGATCGCGCGTAAAATAGCCCTGGCGTTCGAACTGCATCGGCTCGGATGAATTGGACGTCGGCGATCGACGGCTCGAGCCTGGCGTTGCTCAGGACCTCGAGCGAATTCGGATTGAGGTCGGCGGCGAAATTCGACGCGTCCGGCGCGGACTTCGGCAAACAGCTGGTTGTAGACGCGCACCTCGGCCGGCACCGACGTCTTCGCCGCGACCCAGTGCATCGTCGCCTTCACCTTGCGCCCGTCCGGCGCGTTGCCGCCGCGCGTCGCCGGATCATAGGTGCAGCGCAGTTCGACGATCTCGCCGGCCGCATTCTTCACCACCTCGCGGCACTTGACGAAATAGGCGTAGCGCAGCCGCACCTCGCTGCCGGGCGACAGGCGGAAGAACTTCTTCGGCGGGTTCTCCATGAAGTCTTCCTGCTCGATGAAGAGTTCGCGGGCGAAGGTGATCGTCCGCGTGCCGGCCGCCGGATCGTCCGGATGGTTGACCGCCTCGAGCTCCTCGCTCTGGCCTTCGGGATAGTTCTCGATCACGACCTTCAGCGGCCGCAACACCGCCATGCGCCGCGACGCCGTCCGGTTCAGCACTTCGCGGATCGAGAATTCCAGCATGCCGGCGTCGACGACGCTGTTGGCCTTCGCAACGCCGATGCGCTTGACGAAATCGCGGATCGCCGCCGGCGGCACGCCGCGGCGGCGCAGGCCGGCGATCGTCGGCATGCGCGGATCGTCCCAGCCCGAGACATGACCGTCGCGCACGAGTTCGGTCAGCACGCGCTTGGACAGCAGCGTGTAGGTGATGTTCAGCCGCGCGAACTCGTACTGCCGCGGCTTTGACGGCACCGGCAGCTTGTCGAGGAACCAGTCGTACAGCGGCCGGTGATCCTCGAACTCCAGCGTGCAGATCGAGTGGGTGATGTGCTCGATCGCATCCGACTGGCCGTGCGCATAGTCGTAGCTCGGATAGATCGACCAGGTCTTGCCGGTGCGCGGATGCTCCGCATGCAGGATGCGATACAGCACCGGATCGCGCAGGTTGATGTTGCCCGACGCCATGTCGATCTTGGCGCGCAGCACGCGCGCGCCGTTCGGGAATTCGCCGGCGCGCATGCGGCGGAACAGGTCGAGATTCTCCGTCGACCGAGCGCTCGCGGAACGGGCTGTTCTTGCCGGGCTCGGTCAGCGTGCCGCGCGCAAGCCGCATCTCCTCCTGCGACTGGTCGTCGACATAGGCGAGCTTGCCGCGGATCAGCTGCTCCGCCCACTGGTAGAGCTGCTCGAAATAGTCCGACGCGTAGTAGAGGTGCTGGCCCCAGTCGTAGCCGAGCCAGCGCACGTCGGCCTGGATCGCGTCGATGTACTCCTGCTCTTCCTTGGTCGGATTGGTGTCGTCGAAGCGCAGGTGGCAGCGGCCCTTGAACTCCTCGGCGATGCCGAAGTTCAGCGAGATGGACTTGGCGTGGCCGATATGCAGGTAGCCGTTCGGCTCCGGCGGAAAGCGCGTCACCACGCCGGCGTGCCGCTTGCGTCTGCAGGTCGGCCGCAACGATGTCGCGAATGAAATCGCGCCCTGCTTCCGCCGCCTCTGCCTCAATTGCCGCCATACCGTCTCATGTCCATGTTCCGGGAAGGGCCTATGTGCCAAATCCGGCCCCCCGAGCCAAGCCCGGCGCCGTAACGAATGCTTTCGTTATGCACCGGACCGGGGTATCTAGCCGCCTATCAACACGATCCCCGGTAAATGACACAACCCATCGTCACCCGCTTTGCGCCCTCGCCCACCGGCTTCCTGCACATCGGCGGCGCCCGCACCGCGCTGTTCAACTGGCTCTACGCGCGCGGCCGCGGCGGCAAGATGCTGCTGCGGATCGAGGACACCGACCGCGAGCGCTCGACCAAGGAAGCGATCGACGCGATCCTCGACGGCCTGAAGTGGCTGGAACTCGATTGGGACGGCGACGTCGTCTACCAGTATTCGCGCGCCGAGCGGCACCGCGAGGCGGTCGAGCAGCTGCTCGCGGCCGGCAAGGCCTACCGCTGCTACGCCTCGCCCGAAGAGCTCGACGAGATGCGCGAGAAGGCGCGCGCCGAGGGCAAGACGCGGCTCTATGACGGCCGCTGGCGCGATCGCGATCCGTCGGAGGCGCGCCCGAACGTCAAGCCGGTGATCCGGCTGAAGGCGCCGCTCACCGGCGAGACCGTGATCGAGGACCAGGTGCAGGGCCGCGTGGTCTGGCAGAACGAGAACCTCGACGATTTCGTGCTGCTGCGCTCGGACGGCAACCCGACCTACATGCTGTCGGTGGTGGTCGACGACCACGACATGGGCGTCACCCACATCATCCGCGGCGACGACCATCTGACCAACGGTGCGCGGCAGAAGCAGATCTACGATGCGCTCGGCTGGGAGGTGCCGATCATGGCGCACATCCCGCTGATCCACGGACCGGACGGCTCGAAACTCTCCAAGCGCCATGGCGCGCTCGGCGTCGATGCCTATCGCGCCATGGGATACCTGCCGATCGCGCTGCGCAACTATCTCGCGCGGCTCGGCTGGAGCCACGGCGATCAGGAGATCTTCTCGACGCGAGGAGATGATCGAGGCGTTCGACCTGCCCGCGGTCGGCCGTTCCGCCGCGCGGTTCGATTTCGCCAAGCTGGAAAGCCTCAACGGCCACTACATCCGCAACTGCCGACGATCAGGCGCTCGTGACCGCGTTCGAGGACGTGCTGAAATTCGCGCCGAACGGTTCCGATATTCAGAACCGGCTGAACGACCGCACCCGCGCGCAGCTGCTGCAGGCGATGCCGGGGCTGAAGGAGCGCGCGAAGACCCTGCTCGATCTCGTCGACAGCGCGGCATTCATTTTCGCGCAGCGCCCGCTCGGCCATGGATGCGAAGGCGACACGCGCTCCTGACCGACGAGACGCGCAAGCTGATCGGCACGCTGCAAGGACATCCTCGGCAAGGTCTCGCCGTGGACCGCGGAAACGACCGAAAACGCGATCCGCACGTTCGCCGAGCAGAGTTCCCTCAAGCTCGGCGCGATCGCACAGCCGCTGCGGGTCGCCCTGACCGGGCGCACCACGTCGCCGGGAATTTTCGACGTGCTCGCGGTCCTCGGCAAGGACGAAAGCCTGGCCCGGCTGGGCGATTTGTCGCCCGGCTAAAGGCCCATTGAAGCCGGCAGTTCCGGCCATCTTGCGGTGCAAACAGCAATAAGCTACGCAAGATAACTGGAGCCTTTCCCGCGGCTGCGGTCGCGCTCCCGCACGACGACCGTCCAGCCGCGCCTGCCACCATCGATCCGGGGAACTCGCCATGGACGCACCCAACACAAGCAAAACCGCCACGCTGACGGTCGGCAACAAGAACTACGATTTCCCGATCAAGAGCGGCTCGATCGGCCCGGACGTCGTCGACATCTCGACGCTCTACAACAAGGCCGGCATCTTCACCTACGATCCGGGCTTCCTGTCGACCGCAAGCTGCGAGTCGAAGATCACCTACATCGACGGCGACGCCGGCATCCTGCGCTATCGCGGCTACCCGATCGAGCAGGTCGCCGACGGCGACTTCCTCGAGACCTGCTACCTGCTGCTTGAAGGCGAACTGCCGACCAAGGCGCAGAAGGCGGACTTCGTCGCCCGCGTCACGAACCACACGATGGTGCACGAGCAGATGGCCCGCTTCTTCCAGGGCTTCCGCCGCGACGCGCATCCGATGGCGGTGATGGTCGCTTCGGTCGGCGCGCTGTCCGCGTTCTATCACGACTCCACCGACATCAACGATCCGCACCAGCGCATGGTCGCCTCGATGCGCATGATCGCCAAGGTGCCGACGCTGGCGGCGATGGCCTACAAGTACACCATCGGCCAGCCGTTCATCTATCCGCAGAACTCGCTCGACTACGCCTCGAACTTCATGCGGATGTGCTTCGCGGTGCCGTGCGAGGAGTACAAGGTCAACCCGGTGCTGGCGCGCGCGCTCGACAAGATCTTCATCCTGCACGCCGACCACGAGCAGAACGCCTCGACCAACACGGTGCGTTCGTCCGGCTCGTCCGGCGCCAACCCGTTCGCCTGCATCGCCGCCGGCATCGCCTGCCTGTGGGGTCCGGCGCATGGCGGCGCCAACGAAGCCGCGCTGAAGATGCTGACCGAGATCGGCGATGTGAAGAACATCCCGGCCTTCATCAAGCGCGCCAAGGACAAGGAAGACCTGTTCCGCGTCATGGGCTTCGGCCACCGCGTCTACAAGAACTACGATCCGCGCGCCAAGATCATGCAGAAGCTCTGCCATGAGGTGCTGAAGGAGACCGGCCACGAGAACGATCCGGTGCTGCAGGTCGCGCTCGAGTTCGAGCGGATCCTGCTCAGCGACGACTACTTCATCAGCCGCAAGCTCTACCCGAACGTCGACTTCTACTCGGGCATCACGCTGAAGGCGCTGGGCTTCCCGACCTCGATGTTCACCGTGCTGTTCGCCGTTGCGCGCACCGTCGGCTGGATCGCGCAGTGGAAGGAAATGATCGCCGATCCGAACTACAAGATCGCCCGCCCGCGCCAGCTCTTCACCGGCGACGCCGAGCGTCAGTACGTTCCGCTCGACAAGCGCTAAGCAAGGCAAGCTTCCACCGAAGTTGCCAGAAGGCCGGCGCGGTTCGCGCCGGCCTTTTCGTTTGGCTGGCTTGTCTTGGCTACTTGCGCATGGTCGCGATCACGGCATCGGCCGCGCGCTGGCTCGGCGAGCGCTCGCCGGTCGACATGATGCGGTCGAGCCGGGCGAACGCATCGAGCTGCCGCTGCCGGACCTCGCCGTCCTGCATACAGGTCGCGCAGCGCCGGCGCGAGGCGCGCGGCCGTGCAGTCTTCCTGCAGGAATTCCGGGACGGCGTTCTCGCCGAGCACGAGATTGGCCAGGATCACCGACGGCACCCGGATGACGCGGCGGGCGATGAACGCCTCCCACGCCACGCCCGATAGGCGGCTCGCCATCGGCACGCCCGACAAGGCCAGTTCCAGCGTCACCGTGCCGGACTTTGCCAGCGCCGCCCGCGCCGCGCGAAACGCCGCGCGCCGTTCGTCGTCGCCGACCACGATGCGCGGCTGCACCGGCCAGCGACGCGCTCATGCTCGCGGATCAGATCGGCGAGATGCGGCAGCGCCGGCAGCACCGGTTCGAAGCGACGCCCATGGTCGCGCAGCTGCGCCAGCGTTTCGCCGAACGCCGCATATGGTGGCGAACTTCGCTGCCGCGGCTGCCGGGCAGAACGACCAGAACCGCGTCGCGCTCGCGCCGCTCGCGCTCGGCCGCGTCGGGCCGCAGCGTGTTCGAGCTGCTCGAGCAGCGGATGACCGACATAGGTGCAGGGCGGGCCGCCGAGGCGCCGGTGAACCTCCGGCTCGAACGGCAGCAGCGCCATGAGCTGGTCGACGTAGCGGCTGATCGCGCGCGCCCGGCCAGGCCGCCAGGCCCAGACCGTCGGCGACACATAGTCGACGATCGGAATCGACGGATCGCGCGCGCGCACGCGTTTGGCGACACGCTGGGTGAAATCCGGGCTGTCGATGATGACCAGCACGTCCGGCTTGGCGGCCAGCACGCCGTCGCTCGCCTGGCGGATGCGCTTGAGGATCATCGGCAGCTTGCGCGGGATCGAGGCGAACCCGATGATCGACAGTTCATCGATCGGAAACAGGCTGGCAAGCCCCTGCTCGCGCCATGCTGCGGCCGCCGACGCCGGCGAACGTCACGCGCCCGCCGAGGCCCTTGCGCAATTCGCGCATCAGGCTCGCGCCGAGCCGGTCGCCGGATTCCTCCGCCGCGACGAGGAAGATGTTCGCGTCGCGCGTGTTTGCGGTCGCTCACGCCGGCAGCCCCGTCAGAAACAGATGCGCCTTGTCGGCCGCGGCGACGACCTTCTCCGGCTCCGCCATCAGCGAACGGCCGGCGACGATGGCGATGCCGCCGAGGCCTGCCGCGATGGCGCCCTCGACCGTTCGCGGACCGAAGGTCGGCAGATCGAAACGCAGGTCCTGCTGCGCCTTCGGCGCCTTGATCAGCACGCCGCGCCCCGCTTTCGAGCGGATGCGTCCTTCGCTGCGCAACCGCGCCACGCGCGCCAGCAGCGCGTCGGTGCCCTCGATGTCCTCGACCGCGACGACGTTGCCGTCGATCACGACGACCGCCTGGCCGACGTCGAACGGGCTCAGCGCGCGCAACAGCTCGAGACCCTTGGCGATGTCCGCCCTGGCGGCTTCGTCAGGCTCCGTGCGCGTCAGAACGCCCTCGGGCATCAGCAGGTCGGGCGCAATGTCGGCGACTCCGACCATGCGGAAGCCGTGCATCTCGACGATCCGGCCGATGCCGGTGAGCAGGTGATTGTCGCCGCCGCGAAAGGCGGCGATGATGCGCGGCGTGACGCGCAAGGTGCCGAAGTCCAGCCGGATTTCCGACAGCGCCGGCCGCACGAGCCCGCCGATGAACATGACGTCGCGGCAGCGTTCGGCGCGCAGCAGCCGCGTCAGCCGTCCGAGCTGCCCGAGCGCGATCCAGTGGTGGCGGTAGCGCGTGATCCGCTCCGCATCGCAGAAGCCGCGAATGCCGAGGAGGACCGGCATGCGTCCCCGCGCGATGAGCGAGTCCGCGACCGCAAATGGGAGCGCGCCGCTGCCCGAGACGATGCCGGTGTTGAAGCCGTCCGCCGCCTCCGGCATGACGCTCACGCCTCCGGCGCCGCGCGGCCGCTGGCTTGCCTTGGAAGCACCAGCGACCGCTTCGCGTCGTCGCCGAGGAAATCGAGGATTTCGGCGATCGCCGGATCGCTCGTCGCGCTCGCCCTGCAAGGCTGCCAGCCGCTCGGCAAACGTGCCGGCGCCGTGGAACAGCTCCTGATAGAACGCGCGGACCTTGTGCAGCCGCTCGCGCGTGAATTTCCGCCGCCGCATGCCGACGATGTTCAGCCCTTCGAGATAGGCATAGCTCGCCGTTCGCCAGCCCGAACGGGATCACATCGCCCCGCACGCCGCTGACGCCGCCGATCATCGCCTGTCGAACCGACGCGCCCAAACTGATGCACCGCGCTCAGGCCGCCGATGAAGACACTGTCGCCGATGTCGCAATGGCCGCCGAGCGTCGCCGAGTTTGCGAAGATGACATCGTCGCCGACCCGGCAATCGTGCCCGACATGGCTGTAGGCCATGAAGTAGCCGCGGCTGCCGACCCGGGTCACACCGCCGCCGCCGACCGTGCCGACGTTCATCGTCACGGATTCGCGGATGGTGCAGTTCTCGCCGACTTCAAGCGCCGTCGGCTCGCCGCGATAGGCGAGCGACTGCGGCGCGGTGCCGAGCGAGGCGAACGGATAGATCAGGCAACCCGCACCGATCGTGGTGCGGCCAGTGATGTTGACGTGCGAGAGCAGCCGGCAGCCGCTGCCGATCGTCACGTCCCTGCCGATCATGCAGAACGGCCCGATCTCTGCATCAGGCGCGATGCGCGCGCCGTCTTCGACCCTCGCTGCGGGATCAATCTTCCCCATGTCGGCCCCTTCATTGCCGCTTTGTCCGTGGCGCGTATACGCAAATTCGGCCGTCGGATGTGGTCATGAATTGTTACGCATGATGACCCGGAAACGGGCGCTTCAGCCGCTGAGCATGGCGCCGACTTCGGCTTCGGCGACCAATGTATCGCCGACCCGCGCCTCGCCGCGATACCACCACATGTTCCGGCGCTGGGAGATCTTGGTCATGTGATACTCGATGGTATCGCCAGGGATCACCGGCTTGCGGAATTTCGCCTTGTCGATGGTCATGAAATAGACGATCGGCGTGCCGGTCGTCGGCACCTTGCCCGAAGAGATGCAGATGACGCCCGCGGTCTGCGCCATTCCCTCGATCATGTAGACGCCGGGAAACACCGGCCGCTCCGGAAAGTGGCCCATGAACTGCGGCTCGTTGGCCGTCACGTTCTTGACGCCCACGGCGAATTCATCGCCGCGGATCGAGTGCACGCGATCGATCAGGAGAAACGGAAAGCGATGCGGCAGGGTCTTCAGGATGAAGTTGATGTCGGCCGCTTCGAGCGTCGTCTGGGTCATTCCTTGCGTCCTGGCGCCTCGCGCGGGCGCCCGTCCGCCTGTCCTGTTGCGGCCTCGCGGGCCATCCGTTCAAGCAGCATCATCTCGCGGAACCAGAGTTTCACCGGCTTCGCCGGCGTGCCGCCCCAGCGCGCGCCCGGCGGAACGTCGTCGTGCACGATGCTGGTCGCGGCGATCTGCGCACCGTCGCCGATCGTCACGTGATTGTTGATGCCGACCCGCGCGCCCAACGCAACCCCCTCGCCCAGCGTCACGCTTCCCGCAATGCCGACCTGGCTGGTGATCAGGCACCGCCGGCCGACCACCACGTTGTGCGCAATCTGCACCAGATTGTCTATTTTCGTTCCTTCGCCGATCACGGTATCACGCAGCGCCCCGCGATCAATTGTGGTGTTGGCGCCGATCTCGACGTCGTTCTGGATGATGACCCGGCCGATCTGCGGCACCTTGGCGTGGCCGTCGCTGCCCGGCAGGAAGCCGTAGCCGTCCTGGCCGATCCGGCAGCCGGGATGGACGATCACGGCATTGCCGATCAGGCTGCAGGCGATGGTCGCGCCGGCGCCGATGGCACAGCCGCGGCCGATGGTGACATACGGGCCGATCACGGCGCCCGGGCCGATGATGGTGCCGGTTCCGATCTCGGCATGCGGCCCGATCACCGCGTGCGGCTCGACGCTGACATCGTCTTCCAGCCGCGCGGTCGGATGAATGACCGCGGTCGGCGAAATGCCGGTCGCCCCCGATTGCAGGTGGGGCCTTAGCGCGTCCGCATGCAGCCTTCGGGCGACGGCGACGAACGCGCGATAGGGATCGGCGACCCGCAGCGCAGCGACACGCGGAGGAAGCTCGTGCTCGAGCCTGCGGCTGACGAGGCACGCCGCCGCGTGGCAGTTCGCCAGCTGCGGGGCATACTTGGCGTTCTCGAGAAAGGTCAGATGCGAGGGCCCGGCCTCGTCCAGCACCGCAAGGCCTGTGATCGGCACCAGCGCGCGCCTTCGAATCGACAAGCACCGCGCCGGTCATCTCAGCGATATCGGCAAGCGTGAGCCTCGGCGGCTCGCTGAAAAACCTGTGGTGCCTCATGGCCCCTGCCATTGCCGGCTCAAAGCGCGCCGATCGCCGAACGCCGCCAGACGCTCCGGCCGCTCCAGCCGGAGCTCCGACTGGAGCCCTGCGCCTCGACGATCAGAAGCTCGTTCCGCCGCCGAACCGGAAGACCTGCGTCCGGTCGTTCGGACCCTTCGCCACCGGCACCGCATAGTCGAACCGCAGCGGGCCGAACGGCGACTGCCAGATGATGCCCGCGCCGACCGAGGCGCGCACGATCATGTTGTCCTGGGTCGACCGTGATCGATTCAAGCGTCGCCGGGAACGACGTCGCTCCCTTGTAATCCCAGAGCGAGCCGGCGTCGGCATAGACCGCGCCCTTCAGGCCCGCTTCCTTGGGCAGGAACCAGAACGGCATCTGCAGCTCGACCGATGCGCCCCAGTACATCGTGCCGCCGAGCGCGTCCTGCGACGTGCCGAGCGTGATGTCGCGCGGACCGAGGCCGACCGGCGCAAAGCCGCGCACGAGGTTCGGACCCATCTGGAAGTGATCGAGCATGCGGAGGTTTTCGCCGCCGAGGCCCATGATGTGACCGGCCTGACCGCGCAGCACGCCGACCACGTCGGAGACGACCGGGAAGTAGAAGCGGGCGTCGACCGCCGAGCGCAGGTACTTCACGTCGCCGCCGAGACCGGCGACGTCCTGACGGAACTCGGCCAGCAGGCCGTTGGTCGGATCCTTGTTGTTGTCGAGGGTGTTGTAGGCGAGCGTGTAGCCGACCGCCGAGGTCCACACCGGTCCGCCGGCGAGCTCGATCTTGACCGGCAGCGACGCTTCGCCGTCGGAGTAACAGCCAAGTCCGTTGGTCGAGGTCGAGATCGATCCCGTTCGCCAGCGCGAACGCCGGCGTCGGATTGAACGCCATGCTCGGTGTTGGTGGATGTTGTTGTTACAGTTCTTCAGCACGTCATCGATGGCGACTTCCTGCTTGTACAGGGAGTAGCGGACCTGCATGCTCAGGTCTTCGCGAAGCGCGAAGCCGAGCCGCGCCGAGCCGCCGGTCGTCTTCGTCTCGTACGAGACGTAGCTCGACGGCAGTTGCTGGCGCTGGAAGAGGTCGATGCCGCCGGCGACGCGATAGCCGAACAGGAACGGCTCGACCACCGAGAGCGTATAGCCGCGCGTGCGCTGGCCGTACTGGACGCCCGCCTTGGCATAGAGGCCGGTTCCGAGCAGGTTTCGCTCGGAGACGCTGACCTCGGCAAGGAAGCCGTCGGAGGTCGAGTAGCCGCCCGACACCGAGAAGTCGCCGGTCGATTTCTCTTCGAGATCGACGACGAGGATCACGCGATCCGCGGACGAGCCCGGCTCGGTCAGGATCTTGACCGTCTTGAAGTAGTCGAGGTTCTTCAGCCGCCGCTCGGCGCGGTCGACCAGCGCGCGGTTGTACGCGTCGCCTTCGGCGATATCGAACTCGCGCCGGATCACATAGTCCTTGGTGCGCGTGTTGCCGCGCACGTTGATGCGCTCGACATAGACGCGCGGTCCTTCCTCGATCACCAGGACGATCGAGACCGTTGCGTTCTGGAAATTGCGCTCACCGCGCGGGCGAACGGTCGCGAAGGCATAGCCGCGCCGCGACGCCTCGACGGTGATCTCCTCGACCGACTTTTCGATCTGCTCGCCGTTGTAGACCGAGCCGACGCCGAGACGCAGGAAGGGCCGGAAGGCATTGGCATCGAGGCCGCGAATGTTCGACTGGATGTCGATCGAGCCGACGCGATACTGCTGGCCTTCCTCGATCCTGAAGGTCACGATGAAGCCGCGGCGTTCCGGATCGTATTCGGTCAGCGCTGCGACGACCTGAATGTCCGCATAGCCGTTCTTCAGGTAGTAGCGGCGAATCAGGTCGCGGTCGGCCTCGACACGGTCCGGATCGTAGACGTCGCCGGAGCCGAGGAAGCTCAGGATGTTGGTTTCGCGGGTCTTGATGACGTCGCGCAGGCGATACGACGAAACCGCGCTGTTGCCGACGAATTCGATCGACCTGACGCCGGTCTTGCCGCCTTCGGTGATCTCGAAGACGAGATCGACGCGGTTGTTGGGCTGCTCGATGATCTGCGGAACGACGCGTCACGTCGTAACGGCCCTGGCGGCGGTAGATTTCGGTGATGCGCTGCGTGTCGGACTGCACGGTCGGTCGCGACAGGCTGCCGCGCGGCTTCGACTGCACTTCGGTCGCGAGCTGCTCGTCCTTGACCTTCTTGTTGCCTTCGAAAATGACGCGGCTGATCACCGGATTTTCGATGACGGTGACGACCAGTCGGCCACCGGCCTGGTTGATGCGCACGTCCTGGAACAGGCCGGTCTCGTACAGCGCCCGCAAGGCCATCGTTGATGCTGCCGCTGTCGATACGGCCGCCCGGACCCGGCTTGAAATAGGTGCGAATCGTCTCCGCCTCGACGCGGCGGTTTCCCTCGACGACGATCGAGGAGGCAGTCTGGGCGACGGCCGGGGATGCAATGGTCGTCACGGCCACCGTGGCAGCCGGCAGTGCGACAGCCATCAGGATGGCGGCGAGAGCCCCCCGCAGCATTGTCAGTCCAAGTCTCATTCGCCAAGCGCCCTCAAATCAAACCCAACGCCGAACCCGCGCCCCGCGTTCCGACAGAATCCCCATTCCGAGGCTGCTTGTAGCTAATTTCGCCCACCCGGCAAACCTCGTTTCACGGCCGAATTCCAATTTCCAACCAACACGTTGCTGATCGGCCACGGCTTGACAAACGTCCGCTTTAGGACGTGGGCCTGAAGATGTGCAGGATGTCGTTATACGTGGCGAAAATCATCAACATGAGGACCAGTGCTAAACCGACTCGGAAGCCCATTTCCATGGCCCGATCGGACAGCGGACGGCCGCGCACGGCCTCAACCGCGTAGAACATAAGGTGACCACCATCGAGCAGCGGCACCGGGAACAGGTTCAGAAGCCCGATCGACACCGACAGAACCGCCGCCAGATGGATCAGCGCGGCCAGGCCGATGGTCGAAACCTGCCCCGAAATCTGGGCGATTCGGATCGGTCCGCCGATCTGATCGGCCGCCTCCCGGCCTGCGAACACGCCGCCGATGTAGGCCAGCGTGCGGTCGACCACGAACCAGGTCTCCTTCACGCCTAGGCCAATGCGCCGTGATCGGATCGACCTTCGTGTTGGTGGCATCTTCCGGCGAACTGGCCCGCGTGATGCCGAGCACGCCGACGCGATGCGTGTTGCCGAAATTGTCCTTCACCTCGCGCAGATTCGGCGTCGCGCGGATGACGATGTTCGAATCGCCGCGCTTGATCGCGAGGCTCAGCGTCTGACCGGCCCTGGTCGAGACGATCCGCTGCATGTCCGAGAAGGATTCGATCGTGGTGCCGTCGATCGCCGTGATCACGTCGCCGGGCTGGATACCGGCCGCCGACGCTGCGCTGTCAGCCTGCACGGTGTCGACGCGCGCGCTTGCGCTCGGCTTGCCGAAGAATGTGAACAGGCCGGCGAAGATGACGATCGCCAGCAGGAAATTGGCGATCGGCCCGGCGACGACGATCGCCGCGCGCGGACCGACCTTCTTGTGGTGGAAGCTGACCTTGCGGTCCTCTTCCGACATGGTCGAGAGCGTCCGCCGCAGACGGCGTGCTCGCCTCGCTCTCGTCGCCGAAGAATTTGACGTAGCCGCCGAGCGGGATCGCGGAGAGCTTCCAGCGGGTGCCGTGGCGGTCGTTGAAGCCGACAAGTTCCGGGCCGAAACCGATCGAGAAGGTCAGGACCCTCACGCCGGCCCAGCGGGCGACCAGGAAGTGGCCGAGCTCATGGAAGAAGACGACGATCGTCAGGACGAACAGGAACGGAACCACATAGCCCACCAGGCCAGTGCCTAGTGTGCTGAATCCATTCAGGAAAAAGTCCACCATTCCGTCCCCTTGCTGCAAGGGCGCGGCGGCCCTACCCCCACCCGTTAGGATGCCTTTGCGGCAATTTCAGGCAAGAGGCCCCGCGCCATATTTCGCGAACTATGGTCAATGGAAAGCGCATCGTCCGCGGTCTTGGGCAGCGAGTTGGTTTGCGATGCAGCTTCCATGGTCGCCTCGACCAGCCGCGCGATGCCGCCGAAGCCGATCTTGCCGTTCAGGAACGCATCGACCGCGACCTCGTTCGCCGCATTGAACACCGTCGGCATGGCGCCGCCGGCGCGCAGCGCCTCCTGCACCAGCCGCAGCGACGGGAAGCGCACCGGATCCGGCGCCTCGAACGTCAGCTGGCCGATGGCCGCAAGGTCGAGCTTCTTGGCCGGACCGTCGATGCGCTCCGGCCAGGCGAGGCAATGGGCGATCGGCGTGCGCATGTCGGGCGCGCCCATCTGCGCGATCACCGAGCAATCGGAGAACTCGACCAGCCCGTGGATGATCGACTGCGGATGCACCAGCACCTCGATCTGGTCGGGCTCGAGGTCGAACAGGTGATAGGCCTCGATGATCTCGAGCCCCTTGTTGAACATCGACGCGGAATCGATCGTGATCTTGCGCCCCATGCTCCAGTTCGGATGCTTCAGCGCCTGCTCGATCGTCGCATTCTCGATCTGCTCGCGCGTCCAGGTGCGGAACGGCCCGCCCGACGCGGTCAGGATCACCTTGGTCAGATCTTCGCGGCGGCCGGCGCCCATCGCCTGAAACAGCGCGTTGTGCTCCGAATCCACCGGCAGCACGCATGCGCCGTTCTTCTCCGCCGTGCGCATGAACACTTCGCCGGCGCAGACAAGGCATTCCTTGTTGGCGAGCGCGACGGTGACGCCGCGTTCGGCGGCGGCAATCGCAGGCTTCAGGCCGGCGGCGCCGCTCATCGCCGCCATCACCCAGTTCGCCGGGCGCTGCGCCGCCTCGATCATCGCGCTTTCGCCGGCGCCAACGGCGATGCCGGTGCCGGCCAGCGCCGCCTTCAATTCGTCATAGCGCGATCTCTTCGGCGACGGCGGCGAAGCGCACGTCGAATTCGATGGCAAGTTCGGCAAGCGCTGCGACGTTCGAATGCGCGGTCAGCGCCTCGACGCGAAAGCGGTCGCGCGAACGGCGCAACAGATCCATCGTGCTCTTGCCGATCGAGCCGGTCGCGCCAAGCACGGTCACGACCCGGTCGACCTGCGGCTGAAACTCACTCGCCCGCAACGGAACTGCGCTCATAGGATCACCATACCAAAAGGCCCTGACCGATGGCTTCCGGTCCCTGAGCGCAAGTAGCCTATCACTGCGGCAGCGATGATCGCCGCCATAAATCCATCGAGCCGGTCCAAAAGGCCACCGTGGCCCGGGATGATCTGGCTCGAATCCTTCACGCCGAACTGGCGCTTGAGGGCAAACTCGAACAGGTCGCCGAGCTGGGATATGACCGAGATCACAGTTCCGAGCAACAGCATCGGCACCAGGTTGCCGTAGCCGGCGGCGGCAAATGCCGCGGCAAACAGCATGCTGCCGACAATGCCGCCGATCGCGCCCGACCAGGTCTTCTTCGGGCTGACGCGAACCCACAGCTTCGGACCGCCGACCCCGCGGCCGACGAAGTAGCCGAGAATGTCGGTGATCCACACGACCAGGAACACGAAAATCAGCGCCATGAATCCGTGGCTCGGATCGCGCCGCAGCAGCACGCAGGCAAACAGCGCCGCCGCGGTGTAGGCGAGCCCGATCGCCGACCAGGAGCGATGCGCTGGCGCCGAGAACAGGAACATCGCAAACAGCCCGAGCGCGACCGACAGATTGGCGATTTCGAAATTGTCGAGGCCGAGCGCAGACGCCCGCGCCCGCGAGCGACGCAAAGCCCCACAGCAGCGCCGATCGGCGCAGGTTCTGCACGATCATCATGCCACTCGCCGAACAGGCCGATGACGGTGATCGTCACGAGACCGATCCAGAACCAGCCGCCGAACCAGGCAGCCGCGATCGCAAGCGGCGCCAGCACCAGCGCCGCCATCACCCGCAATGCAAGATTGGACTTCAGACCCGGCGCGCCGTCGCCTGCCGTTGCGGGATCGGCCACAGCGCTCAGGATCCGGTCTTGGCGGCAAGGCCGCCGAAGCGGCGTTCGCGGCGCGCATACTCGTCGATCGCCCGCTCGAGCGCGGCCTTGTCGAAATCGGGCCAGTGCAGCGGCAGGAACACGAATTCGCTGTAGGCGGCCTGCCACATCAGGAAGTTCGACAGCCGCTGCTCGCCGCTGGTGCGGATGATCAGATCGGGATCGGGAATGCCGGAGGTGTCGAGATAGGTTTCCAGCAGGTCGGCGTTGATCGTCTCGGCGTCGCGGCGCCCCTCGGCAACTTCCTGCGCCAGCCGCTGCGCCGCGCGCGCAATCTCCTGCCGCGAACCGTAGTTGAAGGCGACCACAAGGGTCATGCGGCGGTTGTTGCGCGTCAGCTCTTCGGCTTCGTTCAGCAGCGAGACGATGTCGGGCGTCAAGGCCGGCGCGCTCGCCGACGACCTTCACGCGCACGCCGTCGCGGTGCAGTTCGGCAAGGTCGTTGCGGATGAAACGGCGCAGCAGGCCGAACAGATCGCCGATCTCCTCCGCCGGGCGCGACCAGTTCTCCGAGCTGAAGGAAAAAATCGTCAGATACGCAACGCCGAGCTCGCCGGCGCCGCGCACGACCTTGCGCAGCGCCTCGACGCCGCGCCGGTGGCCCTCGCCGCGCGGCAACCCGCGCGCTGCAGCCCAGCGGCCGTTGCCGTCCATGATGATCGCGACATGGCGTGGCACATCGGCGGGAGCCGACGCAGGCGCAAGCGAAGCTGTCTCGGTCGTGCTCACCCTCGTGTCCCGAATCCGAAGTTCGCAAAACGTTTCGCCAGATCCCTCATGCGAACTTCAGATTCGAAGGACACTGGCAATTATGACGCTGGTGCGGGTTCAGCGAACCACGCACTAGACGGTCATGATCTCCTTTTCCTTGGTGGCGAGCATCTTGTCGATCTCGGCGATCTCGGTGTCGGTGGCCTTCTGCACCTCGCCGGAAAACCGCGTCTGGTCGTCCTCGGAAATCTTGTGGTCCTTTTCGAGCTTCTTGATGACGTCGAGGCCGTCGCGGCGCACATGGCGGACGGCGACGCGCGCGGCTTCCGCGTATTTGTGCGCAACCTTCACCAGTTCCTTGCGCCGCTCCTGGTTGAGCTCGGGGATCCGCAGGCGGATGACCTGGCCTTCGGTCGCAGGGCTCAAGCCGAGATTGGAATTGACGATCGCCTTCTCGACGGCATGCACCATCGACTTGTCCCACACCTGCACCGACAGCAGGCGCGCTTCGGGCACGCTCACGGTCGCCACCTGATTGAGCGGCATGTGCGTGCCATACGCCTCGACCTGCACCGGCTCGACCATCGAGATCGCCGCACGTCCCGTGCGCAGTCCGCCGAGCTCGTGCTTCAGCGCAGCCACCGCGCCCTGCATCCGGCGCTTCAGATCGTTGATGTCAAATGACCCGGACGACATGTCCTCTCTCCTCGCAAGCTTCGTTCGGCCGGCACCTTGAACGTCAAGGCGTCGGCCGGCTGACCGGCTCCATGCTCAACCGGCGACGATGGTGCCCTGCCCCTTGCCGCTCAGAATAGCGCCGATCGAGCCGGATTCGGCGATGGAAAACACGATGATAGGGATCGCCGTATCGCGGGCAAGGGCGAAGGCGGTGGCGTCCATGACCTTGTAGCCGCCCTCCAGCGCCTGCGAATGCGTCAATCGCTCGAAACGCGTGGCCTTGGGGTCCTTTTTCGGGTCGGCGGAGTACACGCCGTCCACATTGGTCGCCTTCAGCACCGCGTTCGCCCCGATCTCGGCCGCGCGCAGCACCGCCGTCGTGTCAGTCGTGAAGTACGGATTGCCGGTCCCGCCGGCGAGCAGCACGATCCGGCTCTCGGCCAGGTATTTGTGCGCTGCGCTGCGGGTGAACAGCTCGCACACCTGCGGCATCACGAACGACGACAGCGCCCGCGCCGACTGGCCAAGGCGCTCCAGCGCCGATTCCAGCGCCAGGCAGTTCATCACCGTCGCCAGCATGCCCATGGTATCGCCGCGCGGGCGCGACACGCCGCGCGAGGAGACCTCGACACCGCGGAAGATGTTGCCGCCGCCGACGACGACGGCGAGCTCGACGCCGAGCTCGTGCGCTTCCATCAGGTCACCGGCGATGCGGTCGATGGTCGGCTGATGAATTCCGAAAGGCTGGTCGCCGGCGAGATACTCGCCGGAAAGCTTGACGACGACACGCCGATACTTCGGTTCAGCCATAGTGCGGCGCTCCTTCGATCCCTTGCCGGACGCGCGCAGGTCGCGCGCTCCGGCAAATCCGTGGGATCAATCGGCGAGGCCCGACCGGCGCCGGGCTCGTGATCCCGGCAACATAGACCCGATCAGTTGGTTCCTGCCGCCGCGGCAACTTCCGCGGCGAAGTCGGATTCCTGCTTCTCGATTCCCTCGCCGAGAGCATAGCGCACAAAACCGGTGATTTTCACCGGACCGCCGACCTTGCCCTCAGCTTCCTTGAGCGCCTGGCTGACGCTCTTCTTGTCGTCGAAGATGAAGGCCTGCTCCAGCAGGGTCTGTTCCTTGTAGAAGGTCTTCAGGCCGAACTCGGTGATCTTCTCGATCATCGCTTCGGGCTTGCCCTGCTGGCGGAACTTGTCGGCCAGAATGTCCTTCTCGCGCTTGATCACGGCCGGATCGACGCCCGCCGGATCGAGCGCCAGCGGATTCGTCGAGGCGATATGCATCGCGACCTGGCGGCCGAGCGCCGACAGTTCGTCCTGTCTTGCCGGGCAATCTCCAGCGCAACCATCACGCCGATCTTGCCGAGACCGTCGGTGACGGCGCTGTGCACGTAGCTCGCAACCACGCCGGCGCCGACCGAAAGCGTCGCAGCGCGGCGCAGCGACATGTTCTCGCCGATGGTCGCAATCGCATCCGCAATCGCGGTCTCGACGGTGACGCTGCCGACCTTCGCGGCCTTGATCTTCTCGACGTCGTTGCCGGCGTCCTGCGCGACCTGCGCGACCATCTTCACCAGGCCCTGGAACTGCTCGTTGCGCGCGACGAAGTCGGTCTCGGAATTGACCTCGACCATGGCGCCCTTGGTGCCGGCCAGCGACGATGCCGATCAGGCCCTCGGCCGCGACGCGGCCGGCCTTCTTGGCGGCCTTCGACAGGCCCTTCTTGCGCAGCCAGTCGACGGCCGCTTCCATCTCGCCGCTCGTTTCACTGAGCGCCTGCTTGCAATCCATCATGCCTGCGCCGGTCTTGTCGCGCAGTTCCTTGACCATCCCAGCGGTGATCGTCGCCATTGTCTGTGTTCCTTTTGCCCGTTGCGGGCCGATGCGCATAAATGGCCATCGGCCGTTGCGGCATCAAGATCGCAAGGGATCGTACGGAGATCCGACCGGACCGCGCGGTCCGGCCGCAGGATTTGTGCAAAATTATTCGGCTTCGGCGAACTTCTTCGCCTGCGCCACCCAGCTGTCGGCGCGGCCCGGCAGGCCGACCTCTTCAGCGATGTGGTGCGCCGTATCGTGGTCGAGCTCGGCGAGCTGCCAGTAGTGGAAGATGCCCATGTCGTTCAGGCTCTTCTCGATCGCGCCCGACACGCCGGTGAGCTTCTTCAGGTCGTCGGCGACGCCGCGCGGTCCGGGCAGGCCCTGGAACTCGGGCTTCTTCGCCGCGGGCAGCGCTTCCGGGATCGGCGCAGCCGCAGCGCCGACATCGACGCCCGACGCTCCCTGCGAGCGCGAGATGCCGTCGATCACCGCGCGTGCGATGAGATCGCAGTAGAGCGTGATCGCGCGGCCGGCGTCGTCATTGCCCGGCACCAGGTAGGTGATGCCCTTCGGATCGCAGTTGGTGTCGACGATGGCGGCGACCGGAATGTTCAGCCGCTGCGCTTCCGCGATCGCGATGTCTTCCTTGTTGGTGTCGATCACGAAGATCAGGTCGGGCAGACCGCCCATGTCGCGGATGCCGCCGAGCGAACGGTCGAGCTTGTCGCGCTCGCGCTGCAGCGTCAGCCGCTCCTTCTTGGTGTACTGGGTGCCTTCGGCCGAATTCAGCACCTCGTCGAGATGACGCAGCCGCTTGATCGAGCCGGAGATCGTCTTCCAGTTGGTCAGCGTGCCGCCGAGCCAGCGCGAGTTGACGAAGTACTGCGCCGAACGCTTCGCGGCGTCGGCGATCGAATCCTGCGCCTGACGCTTGGTGCCGACGAACAGCACGCGGCCGCCCTTGGCAACCACGTCGCTCACGGCCTGCAACGCGCGATGCAGCTGCGGCACGGTCTGCGCGAGATCGATGATGTGGATGTTGTTGCGAACGCCGAAAATGTATTCGGCCATTTTCGGATTCCAGCGGTGAGACTGGTGACCGAAATGAACGCCAGCTTCAAGCAGCTGGCGCATGGAAAATTCAGGTAGCGCCATTGGTAGTTCTCCGGTTGGTTCCTCCGGGAACGTGTGAGCAAACAGCGAGCCTTGCGGCCCGGAATGCCACCGGACGGCCTGTTACAGCCATGTTCCCGTGTGAGATGCGCGGGCTTATACCGGCGACACCCCGAATAAGCAAGCAAATCCGTGGCTTGCGCGGCGTCCCGGGAACGCCGCTGTGCAGCGCTCGGAAAACGCCTTTTGGGCCCGCCATGGGCACTTTTTGGGCTTCGATCGACGCCCGTGCTCCTTGGCAGCCAGGGGCGCCCTCCCGCATGTCATGGCCTGGCGTGACGCGCGAGCACCCGATCCACCATCGCACCCGCAGTGCCGAGGTAGTTGGACGGCTCGCACAGGGCGGCAAGCCGATCGCGCGGCAGAGCGGCCGTGACTGCGGGTCGCTCCAGCAAGGCATCCAGGAGCGCCTACGCCGCGGTCGGACGCATCACGGCAGGCGGCATAGACCTCGTCATGGGCAAGCTGCCGGCCAAGGACGGGCGCCAGTCCCATCATGACCGCTTCGGCGACGATGAGGCCCCGCGTCGAATGAAGATTTCGCTTCATCGCCTCGGGATCGACGATCAGGCCGGACAGCATGAATTGCGCCTGCGCCAGCGATCCGGCCGCAAGCAGGCAGGCTTGCGGAAGTGCGAGCCATTCGCCGTGCCAGGGCCCGGTGGCCCGTTCGAGATCCTGAACCATGCTGTCGAGCATCAGCGAGGCGGCATCGCGGGACATCTTGGCGTTTGCCAGCAGAATTTCCGACGAGATCGGATTGCGCTTCTGCGGCATGGTCGAGGACGCGCCACGGTGCGACGCGAACGGCTCGAACACCTCGCCGATCTCCGTCGCCATCAAGATCATGACGTCGTAGCCGATCTTGCCGAGCATTCCGCAAATCGTCGCAAGCGCCTGGACGAGTTCGACCAGTCCGTCGCGCGCGACATGCCAGGTGATGTCCGGCTCGTTGAGATCGAGGGCGCGCGCATAGGCTGCGCGCACATCCAGTCCGCGATCGCCGAGCGAAGCGAGCGTCCCCACCGCGCCTCCGAGCTGAGCCTGAAGCGCGCGGGGCTTGGCCTGCTCCAACCGCTTTGCCAAGCGTTGCAGCGCCGAGAGCCAGATCGCAGCCTTGTGGCCGAAGGTGATCGGCAGCGCTTGCTGGAGGTGCGTTCGCCCCGCCATCGGCGTATCGCGATGCAGACGCGCAAGCCGTGCGAGCGCAGCCATCACCTCGACGAGTTGCGCTTCGATCATCACGAGCGCGTCCCGCGCCTGCAGCACGGTCGCCGTGTCCATGATGTCCTGCGTGGTCGCGCCCCAGTGCACGTAGCGGCCGGCGTCGCCCAGTTGCTCCGACAGCTGACGCACCAGGCCGACGATCGGATAACCGACATTCTCGGTGTCGCGTTTCAGTTGCTCGCGATCCAGCGCGACGGCCGGCGCGTTGCGCGCGATCGTCTGCGCCGCCTCGCGGGGAATCACGCCTGTTTCGCCCTGGGCCAGGGCCAGCGCGATTTCGGCCTGCACGTAGGCCCTGATCTGGGCCTCGTCACCGAACACCGCCCGCATCTCAGGCGTGGTGAAGACGTCGCGATAGAGGGCACTGTCGAAGATCGTGGCGGACACGTGCTTTGCCTCGCTCAAGGTTATGGCCATCAATGTACGGCCATATTCTCGATACGAACACCCGCAGGCCCGCCGCCCGGATTTGCCGCGCCCTAGACCGTCTGCACGTCGACGACGCCGGGCACCGCCTTGATGGCGCCGGCGATCTGCGGTGAGACCTTGAAGCGCCCGGGCAAGCGGATTTCCGCTTCGGTATCGAGGTCGAGCAGCATCACCAGCGTGACCTCGCCGTCCGCCTTGTCGAATCCCGCTTTCGCGACCGGCGCCTCCCAGGATTTTGCGGCCTGCGGCTTCGCGGCTGCGCCCGGCGGCTGCTCCAGCCGCTTGGCGATCGACTCGAGCGGCTTGCTGTCGCGCAGGAAGATGCGCAGGCCCATCTGGGTCTTGGCGGCCGCGGCATCGAGCAGCTCGGCATGCAGGATGCGCGCGCGCACGTCCTCGCCCTGCAGCTCGGCGCCGAGCTGCAGCAGACGGCGGCGCCCGGCTCCAGCACGTCGCGGTATTGCGCGAGGCCTTCGGAGAACAGCACCGCCTCGAAATGCCCGGTCGGATCGGACAGGCCGAGGATGCCCATCTTGTTGCCGGTCTTGGTGCGCCGCTCCATGCGCGACACCACCGTGGCTGCGACCTTGCCCGCGGTCGCGCCCGACCTCACCGCGCGGCTGAACTCGGCCCACGACTGGATGCGCAGCCGCTTCAGCGCGGTGGCGTAATCGTCGAGCGGATGGCCGGAGAGGAAGAAGCCGATCGCATCGTATTCCTTCTGCAGCTTCTCCTGCGGCAGCCACGGCTCGACCGCCGGCAGGATCAGCGTCGGCGCATCCGACGCCGAGCCGAACAGGCTGTGCTGGCCGGTGGTCTCCGCCTCGTGCTGGCTCTGGCAGGCGGCGAGGATCGCGTCCGCGCCGGCAAAGATGCGCGCGCGGTTCGGCTCGATCGTATCGAACGCGCCGGCGGCGGCGAGGCTTTCGATCACCCGCTTGTTCAGCGCCTTCGGCGGCACGCGCGAGGCGAAGTCGGCGAGCGAGGCGAACGGCCGGTCGCCGCGCGCCTCGATGATCATCTCCACCGCCGCGGGCCCGACGCCCTTCAGCGCCGCCAGCGCATAGAAGATCGTCGCGTTGGCGACATCGAACACCACGCCGGAGCGGTTGATCGACGGCGGCTCCATCTTGATGCCGAGCCGCATGCACCTCGGCGCGAAACTCCGACAGCTTGTCGGTGTTGTTCAGTTCGAGCGTCATCGACGCCGCCAGGAACTCCACCGGATAGTGCGCCTTCATGTAGGCGGTCTGGAACGAGACCAGCGCATAGGCCGCCGCATGGCTCTTGTTGAAGCCGTAGTCCGCGAATTTCGCCAGCAGCTCGAAGATCGCGTCGGCCTGGCTCTCCGGGATGCCGCGCTCCTTCGAGCCGGAGACGAAGCGCTCGCGCTGCTTCTCCATCTCGGCGCGGATCTTCTTGCCCATCGCGCGGCGCAGCAGGTCGGCTTCGCCGAGCGAATAGCCGGCCATCACCTGGGCGATCTGCATCACCTGTTCCTGGTAGATGATGACGCCGAAGGTCTCCTTCAGGATCGGCTCGAGGATCGGATGCAGATATTCCGGCTCCTCGTCGCCGTGCTTGCGCGCGCAGTAGGTCGGGATGTTGGCCATCGGACCCGGGCGATAGAGCGCCACCAGCGCGATGATGTCCTCGAACCGGTCGGGCCGCATCTCCACCAGCGCGCGGCGCATGCCCTGACTTTCCACCTGGAACACGCCGACCACTTCGCCGCGCGCCAGCATCGCGTAACTTGGCGCGTCCTCCACCGGCAGCCGCGCGATGTCGATCTCCTCGCCGCGCTTGCGCACGAGCTTTTCGGCGACATCGAGCACGGTCAGCGTCTTCAGGCCGAGGAAGTCGAACTTCACGAGGCCCGCAGGCTCCACCCACTTCATGTTGAACTGGGTGACCGGCATGTCCGACTTCGGATCGCGGTAGAGCGGCACGAGTTCGCGCAAGCGGCCGGTCGCCGATGACGATGCCGGCGGCGTGGGTCGAGGCGTGGCGCGTCAGGCCTTCGAGCTTCTGCGCGATGTCGAAGGCGCGCGCGACCACCGGATCGCTGTCGCGGAACGCCTGCAGCTTCGGCTCGCCGTTGATGGCGGCGGCAAGCGTGACGGGCGCGGCCGGATTCTGCGGCACGAGCTTGGTCAGCTTGTCGACCTGGCCGTAGGGCATCTGCAGCACGCGGCCGACGTCGCGCAGCACGCCGCGCGCCTGCAGCGTGCCGAAGGTGATGATCTGCGCCACCTGGTCGCGCCCGTAGCGCTCCTGCACATAGCGGATCACCTCGTCGCGGCGGTCCTGGCAGAAGTCGATGTCGAAGTCCGGCATCGACACGCGGTCCGGATTGAGGAAGCGCTCGAACAGCAGGCCGAAGCGGATCGGATCGAGGTCGGTGATGGTCAGCGACCAGGCGACCAGCGAGCCTGCGCCGGAGCCGCGGCCCGGGCCGACCGGAATGCCCTGGCCCTTGGCCCACTTGATGAAGTCGGCGACGATCAGGAAGTAGCCCGGATACTTCATCCGCTCGATCACGCCGAGCTCGAAGGCGAGCCGCTCGCGATACTGCTCCTCGGTGATGCCTGGCGCGCAGCCGGCGGCCGCAAGACGCGGCCACAAGCCCCTCCTCCGCCTGGCGGCGCAGCTCCGCCGCCTCCTCCGTCTCGGCTTCGCGTCGCACTCGTGGTGGCGCCGACGGTGAAGCGCGGCAGGATCGGCTTGCGGGTCAGCGGCCGGTACGAGCAGCGCTGGGCGATCTCGACGGTCGAGGCGAGCGCTTCGGGAATGTCGGCGAACAGCACCGCCATTTCGGCGCGGGTCTTGAAGCGGTGGTCCGGCGTGAAATGCGGACGGTCGGTTTCGGCGATCAGCCGCCCGCCGGCGATGCACACCAGCGCATCGTGCGCTTCGTAATCGTCGGCGGTGGCAAACAGCGGCTCGTTGGTCGCGACCAGCGGCAGGCCCTTTGCGTAGGCGAGATCGATCAGCGCGCCTTCCGCGCGGCGCTCGATCTCGAGCCCGTGCCGCTGCAATTCGATGTAGAGGCGGTCGCCGAACAGCGCCGTCAGCCGCTCGCAGCGCGCCGCGGCGACGCCGCCTGATCGTTGGTGATCGCCAGCGAAATCGGGCCCGCCGGTCCGCCGGTCAGCGCAATCAGGCCGTCGGTCTCGCCCTCGAGCCAGGAAAGCTTGATGTGCGGCGCCTGGTGCGTCGGCGTCTCGAGAAACGCGCGCGAGTTCAGCCGCATCAGGCTGCGGTAGCCCTCCTCGCGCGCCGCCAGCAGGATGAGCCGCGCCGGCTGCGGTCAGGATCGAGCGCGAACCCGACTCCTGGTCGCCGAAATCGACCGCCAGCGCACAGCCGACGATCGGCTGGATGCCGTAGCCCGCAACCTTGTCGGAGAATTCCAGCGCCCCGAACATGTTGTCGTTGTCGGTCAGCGCCAGCGCCGGCTGATGGTCCTTCTTCGCGAGCTCGGCGAGCTTGCCGATCGTGATCGCCCCATGCAGCAGCGAATAGGACGAACGGACGTTGAGATGGATGAAACCGGGGCCGGGCATGGCTTCTCAGGGATTTGGGATCGCGGCGCTCATGGCGCCAACTCATCAGCCGATCGTGCGGCCTCAAGCCCATCCCTGTCCACGTCAGCCTCCCGCGGCAACCCATTGATCCGCCTTTTCCCCAGCGCATCGGGGGAACAGGCGTCAGAGCTGCGGGATCAGAGCTGCGGAATCACCTGGGCCCAGACGGCGACCATCCCCACGAACAGCACCACCGAAGTCAGCGCCGCAGCCTCCTCGACGAACATCTTCAGCATCGCACTCTCCCGCTGTTTCACGTGGAACAGAATGAGAACATTGTTGCTGTTTTGTTCCAAGAGTCAATCCGCCAGGATGGAGTTTGAAAAGGAATACGGCCGATGGTTAATCCCGGGCACGGAACCGCTGGAACCGCTGCCACGAGGGCAAAGGTCATGGACTTCCTCAACATCATCAGGTCGATCGAAGAGCTGCTCTACGAAGTCATGGGCTGGCTGGTGTTCTACCCGCGGACGATGTGGCGGGCGATCCGCCATCCGTACGAGATGATGCGGTACTCCGAAGTCGAGCAGACCGAGGCGCCGGAGAAGCAATATACCGACACGCTCAGTCCGCCCCTGTTCCTGCTGCTCAGCGTCCTGATCGCGCACGGCATCGAGGTCGCGGCCCGAGAGCATGCATTCTCTCCATGGCGGGCTCGGCGCGCGAGATCGTCAAGTCGCATGAGTAGCTGCTGGCGCTGCGGGCGATCATGTTCAGCGTCTTCCCGATCATGTTCGCGCTCGCGGCTCTCAGGCATCTGGGCCGAAAGATCGATCGCGAGCGCCTGCGCGCGCCCTTCTTCAGCCAATGCTACGTCGCGGCACCGTTCGCGCTGGGGCTGGGCCTTGCGTCGGTTGCGATCAGGTGGCCGGTCGACGCGTTGAGGCACGCGGGTCTCGCTGCCGTCATTGCAATCGTCGTCTGGTATCTCTGGCTGCAGACGCGCTGGCTGGCGGCCCATCTCGGCATTTCGACCGCGCGTTCGCTGGCGCTGGCGGGCTGGACGTTCACAAAGGCTGTCGCAATCATCGCGGTCGGCGCCGTCGCCCTGCGCTGACCTCACGAAGTTGTTCGCTTCAGTACCCGTCAGGCAATGCTAGTTTCCGCCCAGACGACCAAGCTGGAGACGACCATGCGGATCACCCTGCTCTCGCTCGGAGCCTTCGCGGTCATTGCATTCGCGGCCGCAGCCTCGCAACCCGCCTCCGCGCAAACCGCCACGACCTATCGCTATTGCATGCAGCCGAGCGCGCCGTGGGGCCCCGATTGCGCCTACGTGACCATCGAGCAATGCCGCGCGGCGGCGTCAGCGGTCGGGTTTTGTTATGAGAACCCGACGTTTGCGGCGATGAGCCAGGGACGGCCGCGGCGGTGAGCGACGCAGACCGTTAATGCGCTGAAGGAGACGACCATGAGGATGCTCTCGACGGCAACATTCCACGCTCTCGCCCTGGTCGGCGCGACACTGTCAGTCCCCCTCGCGGCAGCCGCGGCTCCGATCTATGCCTGGTGCGTGCTGCAAAGCGGTCCATGCAGCAACGATTGTTCTTACGTCACCATCGAGCAGTGCCGCGCGGCGGCTTCCGGCGTCGGCACCTGCTATCAGAACCCGGCGTTCACCGTGGCATCGCAGGCCAAGCCGGAGCGAGTGCGGCGCTGAGCGGCAGCCGCCGTCATTGCGAGCCGATAGCCGTTCGCGAACGGCTACGCCGTCGCAATGACGAGTACATATTCACTTGTCAAACAGCCCCCGTCGCTCTTCGAGCTACGCCGGCATGCGCGCCTGACCTGCAGACGCACTCATTCACCGCGGAAAGCAGGTCAAATCCTGCGTTCCGCACGCGATAGTTTGGACGACTACGTTTCGCCGTGGCATCCAGGTATCCGGTCCTTCATACCTCTACCTCTCAGTGAGGCGAGCGGGGGGAGATCCACCTGGCAGCGTCCGCTTTGTCGACTGTCCCGCCCTCGCATCGGCGCGTGACGTCGGAACAATATTCCTACGATCTGGGAAAATCAATTTCTGAAAGCGCGAAATCGTCAGAAGCCTGTTGAAGGATCTGTTGAAAACTTTGCAAGTCACTGACGCTCATCGGGAAAAACGGAGGAGCGGCGGCTCTGTCCTCGGACCGGGCCGACCGGGCAGCGGCCCGCCAGAGCGTTCGGGCGCTGCATTCACTGCATCGTAATTGTCGCACCGCCGACACCGAGAGAAGCTTCGAAGCCAGCCTGCCTGCCGCGCAGGTTCAGAACGACCCCTTTGGAGTTCTGCAGCTGGATTGACCTTGCTCCGCCCGCAATCGCCACGCCCGCTCCGGCGGCCGAATAGGAACCGACGATATCGGTTGCGCTCCCGCAGATTTGAAGCGGTCCCGACAAGGTCGGCTTGCGCCACGCCAATGGTCCCGGCGCTCAGGCCTTCCACGCGCAGCGGGTAAGTCTTGCCTTCTGAACACCAGGGTCCCTGTCCCGCCTCCAACCCCGATGATGAAGCCCGCCTTGGCGACCTGGAAGCGCACGGCACCGGTGGTTTGCGCGTCCGCGATTGACGGCGCGCCCAACAGGAACGCCCCCGCAATCGCAACGGCCGCCTGAAGCTTCATCGTTCGAAGACAAGCAAACATGCTGCTGCTCCATCCAGGTTGAGCCAGCGCTTACGCGCTAACACCACGAGCATTGAGAGGGCAGCCGTTCCGTCCCTTGATTTAGATCAATGTGGCGCGAGAGCTTCAGTTCGCGCGCATCAGGGTTCGACAGCCTCATCGACTGCGTCGCTGCGCGGCATGATCTTCGCTATCCGGATAGGAAAAGGCGCCCGCTAATCCAGCTCGACGACCTGGCCTTCGCGCAGCGTGACGCGGCGGTCCATTTTGCCGGCGAGCTCCATGTTGTGGGTGGCGATCAGCATGGCGACGCGGGTGGCGCGGACGAGCTGCATCAGCGCGTTGAAGACGTGCTCGGCGGTGTTCGGGTCGAGGTTGCCGGTCGGCTCGTCGGCGAACAGGATGCGCGGCGCGTTGGCGACGGCGCGCGCGATCGCGACGCGCTGCTGCTCGCCGCCGGACAGCTCGGACGGCCGGTGGGTGACGCGCTCCTTCAGCCCGAGATAGGCGAGGATCTCCTCGGCGCGGCGGCTCGCCTCCTTGCGCGACAGGCCGCGCACGAGCTGCGGCATCATCACGTTCTCGAGCGCCGTGAACTCCGGCAGCAGCCGGTGCGACTGGTAGACGAAGCCGACATCGTTCCGACGCATCATCGTCCGCTGCAGGTCGGTCAGCGTCGTGGTGGCGGTCCCCATCATGTAGACCTCACCCTCGTCGGGATGCTCCAGCAGACCGGCGATATGCAGCAGCGTGGACTTGCCGGCGCCGGACGGCGCGACCAGCGCCACCGACTGCCCGGGCCAGAGCGCAAGCTTGGCGCCGTCGAGGATCGTCAGCGTCACTTCGCCCTGCTTGTAGCGGCGGCTGACGTCGTGAAGGTAGACGACCGGAACCTCTTCCTCCGTGCCGGCCGCCGCTTCGGTGTCACTCATACCGAAGCGCCTCGACCGGATCGAGCCGGGCTGCGCGCCACGACGGGTAGAGCGTGGCGAGCAGCGACAGCGTCAGCGCCATCAGCACCACGGCGAGGGTCTCGCCCGCGTCCATCTCCGCCGGCAGCTTCGACAGGAAGTAGAGCTCCGGCGAGAACAGCTCCGTGTTGGTCATCCAGGAGATGAACCTGCGGATCGACTCGATGTTCATGCAGATCACCGTGCCGACCAGGAAGCCGATCACCGTGCCGACCACGCCGATCGAGGCGCCGGTGATCAGGAACACGCGCATGATCGAGCCCTGCGAGGCGCCCATGGTGCGCAGGATGGCGATGTCGCTGCCCTTGTCCTTCACCAGCATGATCAGGCCGGAGATGATGTTCAGCGCCGCGACCAGCACGATCAGCGTCAGGATCAGGAACATCACGTTGCGCTCGACCTGCAGCGCGTTGAAGAAGGTCGCGTTGCGCTGCCGCCAGTCGACCATGAAGATCGGCCGCCCCGCCGCCTCGGTCACGCTCTTGCGGAATACGTCGATCTTGTCCGGATCGGTGGTGTAGACCTCGATCGCGGTGACGTCGTTCGGCCGGTTGAAGTAGGCCTGCGCCTCGGTGATCGGCATGAACACGAAGGCGGCGTCGTATTCCGACATGCCGATCTCGAACACCGCGGCGACGCGGTAGGTCTTCGTGCGCGGCAACGTGCCCATCGGCGTCACCGCGCCCTTGGCGGCGACGATGGTGATGCTGTCGCCGGCGCGCAGCGACAGCGTGTCGGCGAGCCGCCGGCCGATCGCCAGCCCCTGCCCCTCGTCGAACCCTTCCAGCGTGCCCTGCTTGATGTTGCGCGCGATCGAGGTGATGTTGGTCAGGTCTTCCGAGCGAATGCCGCGCACCAGCACGCCGGTCGCGCCGAACGGCGAGGTCGCGAGCGCCTGCCCTTCGACGATCGGCGCGGCCAGGCGAATGCCCTGCACCGTGTTGATGCGCTCGGCGACCACCTTCCAGTCGGTCAGCGGGCTTTCAAGCGGCTGCACCAGCAGATGGCCGTTCAGGCCGAGGATCTTGTCGAGCAGCTCTTTGCGGAAGCCGTTCATCACCGCCATGACGATGATCAGCGTGGCGACGCCCAGCATGATGCCGAGGAAGGAAAACCCGGCGATCACCGAGATGAATCCTTCCTTGCGCCGCGCCCGAAGGTAACGCAGCGAAATCAGCCACTCGAAAGGGGCAAATGGGCGGGTCTGCAGCGTCTCGCTCATCGCATTGTCCTCGTCCGAATTTCACCACGATTTGGGCGGTTTCAAGCCGCGCTATCTCGGCAGGTGAGCAGCGCACACAGTAGCGGTGCATAACTTCGAAAACCGTTACACGTTCGGATCATGCGCTGCGTCAGCCGCGCGACCGCATCCGCCGGGCTCAACAGCTCGCGCGAACCGTCGCTGCGCCGCTTGAGCTCGACCTTGCCGTCGGCGAGCCCCTTCGGCCCGACGAGGATCTGCCAGGGCACGCCGATCAGGTCGGCGGTGGCGAACTTCGCGCCGGGCCGGTTGTCGGTGTCGTCGTAGAGCACGTCGATACCCTTGGCCGAAAGCTCGCGATAGAGCGCCTCGCAGGCCGGATCGGTGTCGGCTGCCGCCCTGCTTCAGGTTGAGGATGGTCGCGCCGAACGGCGCAACGGCTTCCGGCCACTTGATACCGGCGTCGTCATGGAACGCCTCGATCAGCGCGCCGATCAGCCGCGTCGGGCCGATGCCGTAGGAGCCTCCATGGATGGGCTGCTGCGTGCCGTCCGGACCGGTCACCAGCGCGCGCATCGGCTCGGAGTATTTCGTGCCGAAGTAGAAGATGTGCCCGACCTCGATGCCGCGCGCCGACACCTTCGACGCTTCGGGCAACGCGTCGAACTTGGCCTTGTCGTGCATCTCGGAGGTCGCCGCATAGAGCGACGTCCACTTGTTGACGATCCCCTGCAGTCCGGCGACGTCGTCGAAATTCACGTTCGCGTCCGGCACCTCGTAGTTCAGGTAGTCCGAATGGCAGAACACCTCGCTCTCGCCGGTCGACGCAAGGACGATGAATTCATGGCTGAGATCGCCGCCGATCGGCCCGGTGTCGGCGACCATCGGGATCGACTTCAGCCCCATGCGCGCAAAGGTGCGCAGATAGGCGACGAACATCCGGTTGTAGGCGTGGCGCGCGGCGGCGGCATCGATGTCGAACGAGTACGCGTCCTTCATCAGGAATTCGCGGCCGCGCATGATCCCGAAACGCGGACGCACCTCGTCGCGGAACTTCCACTGGATATGATAGAGATTCAGCGGCAAATCCTTGTAGGAGCGCACGTAGGCACGGAAGATCTCCGTGATCATCTCCTCGTTGGTCGGCCCGTACAGCATGTCGCGCTCGTGCCGGTCCTTGATGCGCAGCATCTCCTTGCCGTAGTCGTCGTAGCGCCCGCTCTCGCGCCACAGCTCCGCCGACTGGATCGTCGGCATCAACAGCTCGTTGCCGCCGGCGCGGTTCTGCTCCTCGCGCACGATCGCATTGATCTTGTTCAGCACGCGCAGGCCCAGCGGCAGCAGCGCGTAGATGCCGGCCGCCTCCTGCCGCATCATGCCGGCGCGCAGCATCAGCCGGTGCGAGGCGATTTCCGCCTCCTTCGGCGTTTCTTTCAGGATCGGCAGGAAGAAGCGGGACAGACGCATCGAACGGACTCAAGAATCGGGGGTGTTTGCTGATTTAGCCACTGAAACCGGAAGGCCCGGCAAAACACAAGGGACACATCGCCGTGAAATCGCGCTTGCGGCCCGGTTTGAGGGCCTTTTCGCAGCAATTTCGAGCATGCTAGCCAGATTGCGGGGTTGGGCGACATGTTCGTCGCAAGGGGCAATCGAAGGATCGGGCGCTGGTCGGCACTGCTGGCCGCCTATGCCTTTGTCCTGAACGCCCTGCTCGCGACCACGCTGCTGGCCGCGACGCCGCCGGCGAAATCCCTGTCGGGCTTCGAACTCTGCGCGGCCAGCGCGGATGCGCGTCGCGCAGCTCGATCACGCCGACAAGACCACCAAGCGCGCGGCGGTCCATTGCCAGATCTGCCTGCAGCACGCGGCGCCGGCGGCGCTGCCGCCGCCTTCGGTCGTCGCGCTGCCGCTTCCGATCGCCAGCGCGGTCGCGTTCGCCGCAGTCCGCGCCGAGACGCCGGACCTCGAGCGGCCGTCTCTCCAATCATCTCCCGCGCGGACCTCCCCACCTGAACTGACGACGGCGCATCGCGCCTTCTCGCAACTCGTCATTCAGTCTCAGGTGGAGTCCATCCATGTTTCCCGTATCTGCGCGGGCGCGCCGACTGTGGCTCGCATCGGCGGCAACGCTCGCATTCGTCCCGCCCGCTTTCGCCCAAAGCGGCACGACGCTGCCGACCATCACCGTCGAGGCGCGACAGCAAACGCCCGCAGCGGCGGCTCGCTCACCGTTCCGACCGCGCAACAGGCGCTGAACGAGATCCAGCGCACCCCCGGCGGCGTCGCCATCGTCCGGGCCGAGGACTACAAGACCACGACGCCGGCGGCGACCCTCAAGGACGTGCTCGACTACGTGCCCGGCGTGTTCGTGCAGCCGAAATGGGGCGAGGACTCGCCGTCTGTCGATCCGCGGCTCGGGCCTGTCGCGCAATTTCCACCTGCGCGGCGTGCAGCTCTTCATGGACGGCATCCCGATCAACACCGCCGACGGCTACGGCGATTTCCAGGAGATCGACCCGACCGCCTACCGCTATGTCGAGGTCTACAAGGGCGCGAACGCGCTGCGCTATGGCGCGGCCTCGCTCGGCGGCGCGATCAACTTCGTCACGCCGTCGGGGCGCGATGCGCCGCTGGCCGCGTTCAGCCTCGACCTCGGCTCGTTCGGCTTCGCGCCGCGCCCAGGCGCAGGCCGCAGGCGCCAACGGGCCGTGGGACGGCTTCGTCACCGCCTCGGCGCCAGCGCGCCGACGGCTTTCGCGACCACAGCGACGGCCATGCGTTCCGCGGCAGCGGCAATATCGGCTACCAGATCACGCCGGACATCGAGACGCGCTTCTACTTCAACGGCAACAACGTGCGGCAGCGCATTCCGGGCTCGGTGACGAAGTTCTCGGCGCTGAACACGCCGCAGACCGCCGCCGCCAACAACGTGCTGAACGACCAGCAGCGCAACATCGACACGCTGCGCTTCGCCAACAAGACCACGGCGCGCTTCGGCGACACGACCGTCGAGGTCGGCGCATTCGCGCGTCGACCGGCACCTGATGCATCCGATCTTCCAGTGGCTGGACTATCAGTACGACGACTACGGCGTGTTCGGACGGGTCACCGACGACCGCCGCATCGGCGACTTCCGCAACCGCTTCATCGCCGGCGTCAACGTCCACAACGGCCAGATCGACAACCAGCAGTTCGCGAACATCCGCGGCTTCAAGGGCGCGCTGCTGTCGTCGTCGATCGACCGGGCGGAGAACACCGTCGGCCTATGTCGAGAACTCGCTGTTCGTGCTGCCGAACGTCGCCGTCATCGGCGGCACGCAGTTCATCCACGCGACGCGCAACCGGCAGGATCGCTTCCTGTCCAACGGCGACCAGTCGGGCGCGACGGAGTTCAACCTGTGGAGCCCGCGCGCCGGACTGCTGTGGGACATCGACCCGACCTGGCAGGCGTTCGCCAACATCTCGCGCAGCGCCGAAATCCCGAGCTTCGGCGAAAGCTCGAGCTTTCCGGCGCCGGTCATTCCCTTCACGTCGATCCGGCCGCAGCGCGCGACGACCTACGAGATCGGCACGCGCGGCCGGCGGCCCGACCTGTTCTGGGAGCTCACGCGGCTACCGCGCCGACATCAAGGACGAGTTCCTGTGCCTGCTACAGCGCGTTCGGCAACTGCAACGTCACCAACGCCGACCGGACCGTTCCATCAGGGTATCGAGGCCGGCGCTCGGCGTCGCCGTGCTGAAGAACCTGTTCGTGCAGGGCGAAGCCGACCGGCTCTGGCTGCAGTTCGCCTACACCTTCAACGACTTCCGCTTCGACAACGATCGCGGTCTTCGGCAACAACCTGCTGCCCGGCGCGCCGCGGCACTATCTGCGCGCGGAGCTGCTCTACAAGCATCCGTCCGGCTTCTTCTTCGGGCCGAACCTCGAATGGGTGCCGGAGAGCTACTTCGTCGACAGCGCCAACACGCTGAAGACCGAGCCCTACGCGCTGCTGGGGCCTGAAGGCCGGCTACGACGACGGCAAGTGGTTCTCGGCCTATGTCGAGGGGCGCAACCTCGGCAACAAGAAATACATCGCCAGCGCCAGCATCATCGACCGCGCCAATCCCGCCCTGCCGCTGTTCGAGCCCGGAACCGGGCTGGCGGTGTTCGGCGGGGTGAAATTCAGGATCAACTGACTGTGGATAGCTGGCTAGCGGTATTGCCTGCCTGTTGATCGGCCATGCGCGCCGACCTCGGGCGCCCATGCGCTTTCGCCGATACGGCGAAGTCCGCATAAACACATGCAAATATCGGAATTGTGCGTTGCCGCAAATTTAGACGAATGTTGCTGAAAATGGTGACAACGCGAAATCTTTGCGTTATGAACAAGCCTTCAGACCGGTTCGGCCTCGGCTCGTCCCGTCTGGTGGTCCAAGTCTCGGGAGGAGCCCTGACGCGCTCAAGCAGCGTCACCCCTGGCGAAGTACGAATAAACCTAACTCAACAGGGATAAATTGGGTCGACACAAGTTCCGCAGGGCTCCGAGCCCTGCTTTTTTTTGGCTCGACATGCGCTATTTGGCTATCGCGAGATCCGGCAGGCCCATCAGGCGCGACAGATTCTCGACGTTGAGAATGCCGAGCGCGATTGCCCACATGCCCGCGCCGAACAGAACCGCCGAGATGATCGTGGTCCAGACGAGCTTCCGCACCATGCCGTGCGCGACCGGCGCGCCGGGATCGGTGCCTTCCACGCCACCGCCCTCCTCGTGCTGGCTGCGCACGCCGAACGGCAGCACCGCGAACAGCACGACCCACCAGACGACGAAGTAGATGGCGAGCGCGGAGGAGATGGTCATGCTGCGCTCATCGCGCGCGATGCGCGAACCAATTCGCCGTCGTCCCGCGAAGCGAGCGACCCAGTCGCCATAGCGCGGGCGAAGTCAACCGCCGTCTGAGCACGGCGCACTGGATCCCGCTTCGCGGGCATGCCGGCTGCGATCGACTGCTCGCATCGCTCTAAACCTGCTCGATCTCGACGAGCGCGCCGGAAAAATCCTTCGGGTGGAAGAACAGCACCGGCTTGCCGTGCGCGCCGATCTTCGGCACGCCGTCGCCGAGCACGCGGGCGCCGGCGGCTTTCAGCTGGTCGCGCGCGGCGAGGATGTCGTCGACCTCGTAGCAGACGTGGTGGATGCCGCCGTCGGCGTTCTTCTCGACGAACTTTGCGATCGGCGAGGCGTCGCCCAGCGGCTCGATGAATTCGATCTTGGTGTTCGGCAGGATCACGAACACGGTGATGACGCCGTGCTCCGGCAACGGCACGGCCTCCGACACCTCCGCGCCGCAGGCGCGATAGATCTCCGCGGCCTTCAGCGCGTTCGGCACGGCGATGGCGACATGGTTCAGGCGTCCGATCATCGATTACTCCCGTCGTCTACACGTCAGACCGTCAGCACCTGCACCTGGCAGACCGGCTTCTTGCCCCAGGCGGCGTTGACCTCGGCGCGCACGGCGCGGCGGACGCTTCGGCCAGCGTGTCCGGATCGCGCCGCTTGCGCGCGCGGCAGGTTCTCGAAGGTGGATAGCACGATATCGTAGACGCGATCGTCGATGGTCTTGCCGTCGGCGTCCTTTTCCGGAACGCCCGACCATGTCGACCTGCGGATCGTCGGCAAGCTCGCCCTTGTCGGTGATCGCCAGCGCCACGAACACCACGCCGGCAAACGACATGCGCCGGCGTTCGGACGACCGCGCGCGCCTTGTCGGTCTCGAGCAGGATGCCGTCCTTGTAGAGGCGGCCGTGCGGCAACTCGTCGATCACGCCGGGATCGCCGGGGCCGAGCTTCACCAGGTCGCCGTTCTTGCAGACGATCACCTTCGGCACGCCGGCCTTGCGCGCGAGATCCGCATGCTCGGACAGGTGCAGCGCCTCGCCATGCGCCGGGATCAGGATCTGCGGCTTCACCCAGGAGATCATGTCGCGCAATTCGTCGCGGCGCGGATGGCCGGAGACGTGCACCAGATGCGTGCGGTCGGTGATGACCTCGATGCCCTGGCGTCGACCAGGCCGTTGATGATGTTGCCCACCGCCTTCTCGTTGCCCGGGATCGTGCGCGACGAGAAGATCACCCGGTCGCCCTTGTTCAGCGTCACCAGCGGATGATCGTCGTTGGCGATGCGCGCCAGCGCCGCGCGCGGCTCGCCCTGGCTGCCGGTGCAGAGCGCCAGCACCTTGTCCGGCGGAAAGTGGCCGTAGAGCCGGCGTCGCGAAATTCCTGCACGCCGTCGAGATAGCCGGTCTCGCGCGCGACCTGCGCGACGCGCTCCATCGCCCGGCCGATCACCACCACCTCGCGCTCGGCGGCGCGCGCGGCATCCGCCACCGCCTTCACCCGCGCCGACGTTGGAGGCGAACGTCGTCACCGCGACGCGGCCGCGCGAGGACTTGACGATGCCGGCGAGCACCGCCGCGACTTCCGTTTCCGACGGCGAACGGCCCTCGCGCACGGCGTTGGTGGAATTGCCGACCAGCGCCAGCACCCCCTCCTCGCCGATCTCGCGCAGCCGCTTCTCGTCGGTCGGCAGCCCGATCAGCGGCGTCGGGTCGATCTTCCAGTCGCCGGTGTGCAGCACGGTGCCGGCCGAGGTGCGGATCGCCAGCGCGTTCGATTCCGGGATCGAATGCGCGACCGAGATGAACTCGACATTGAACGGGCCGATGTCGATGCGGCCGCCGAGCGGCACCACCGTCACCGGCAGCTTCGGCGCGTTGATCTCGCCTTCGCACTTGGCCGCCAGCAGCGCCGCCGAGAACGGCGTCGCATAGATCGGACACCTGAGCTTCGGCCAGAGATCGATGATGGCGCCGAAATGATCCTCATGCGCATGGGTCAGCACCAGCCCGAGCAGGTTCTTGCGCTCCTTCTCGAGGAAGGCGATGTCGGGCAGGATCAGGTCGATGCCCGGCAGGTGCTCCTCGTCGCCGAACGAGACGCCGAGATCGACGGCGAGCCAGCTGCGCTGATGGCGATTGCCGAGGCCGTAGATCGACAGGTTCATGCCGATCTCGCCGACGCCGCCGAGCGGCGCGAATGTCAGTTCATCGGGCCTCGCCATCAGGCCGCGCCTGCGGAGCTTGAGGCTGCATCGCCGAAGAACACCTCGCCGGAC
Source organism: uncultured Alphaproteobacteria bacterium (assembly GCA_963843435.1). Taxonomy (GTDB): domain Bacteria; phylum Pseudomonadota; class Alphaproteobacteria; order Rhizobiales; family Xanthobacteraceae; genus P52-10. The sequence continues at coordinate 506,105 of CAWJKJ010000015.1, read as the reverse complement.
GCGATCGGCACGCGCCGGCCGTCCGCGGTCACGACGATCAGGTGGCCGCCGTCATCGATGGTCTCGAACGTGCCGGTCACGGTGCGTCCGCCGACCTGGATCGTCACCGGCCCGCCGACGCCCGCGGCATAGCGACAGCCATTTGCGTGCGCAGCTCCGGCATGCCGCGGCCGTCGATCCCAGAGCCGCACGCGCCTCGGCCCAGCAGTCCGACAGCCGCGCAAACAGCTGCGGCGCCGACAGCGCGAAACCTGCATCGCTTGAGCGAGATCGCAGCGTATGGAACATCCTGCGGCGCGCCAACGATGTTGACGCCGATCCCGGTCACGACAGCCATCCGTCCCTCCGCGACGACTCTCCGCTTCCAGCAGGATACCGGAGAGTTTGGCGCCGCGCAGCAACACATCGTTCGGCCATTTCAGCTCGGCCTGCACGAAGAACGACCGCAGCGCCTCGGCGAGCGCGACGCCGGCGGCAAAGCCGAGCGTCGCGGCCAGCGGCGGGGGCGACCTCGATCACCTCGAGCACGCTGGCCGCGAGATTGCCGCGCGGCGAAATCCAGGCGCGGTTGCGCCGGCCGCGGCCCGACGATCTGGTGATCGGTCACCAGCCACAGCGGCGCCCTGCTCGCCGGCCTTGGCGCGCGCGAGCCCCTCCTCGTTGGTCGAGCCGATGCTGTCGAACGAAACCAGCCGGTAGCCTGCGGATTGCGCCTGCGGACCGAGCGCGAATGCCATCAGAACAGCGACTTCGCGGCGGCCGACGCCGCCGACACCAGCGGCGAGGGATAGAACGCGAACAGGATGTTGAAGAGGCCCGCGACCGCGAGCACCGTGCGCAGCTCGGTGCGCATCGGCTGCATCGCGCCGATCGGCTCGTCGAAATACATCACCTTGATGATGTAGAGATAGTAGTAGGCGCCCACCACGCTCGCGAGCACGCCGAGCACGGCCAGCGTGAACAGGCCGGCATTGATCGCCGCCATGAACACGTAGAACTTCGCGAAGAAGCCGGCCAGCGGCGGAACGCCTGCCAGCGAGAACAGCAGCATCGCGAAGAAGAACGCCAGCAGCGGGTTGGTGCGCGAGAGCCCTGCGAAATCGCTGATGGTTTCGACCGCCTGGCCGTCGCGCTTCATGGCGAGGATGATCGAGAAGGTGCCGAGCGTCATCATCACATAGATCGCGATGTAGACGAGCACGCCCTGCGCGCCCTCCGCCGTGCCGGCGGCAAGGCCGACCAGCGCAAAGCCCATGTGGCCGATCGACGAATAGGCCATCAGCCGCTTGATGTTGGTCTGGCCGATCGCCGCGAACGAGCCGAGCGCCATCGAGGCGATCGACACGAACACCACGATCTGCCGCCATTCCTGGGTGATCTCCGGGAACGCGGTCAGCGTCACGCGCGTGAACACGGCGAGCGCGGCGACCTTCGGCGCCGAGGCGAAGAAGGCGGTGACCGGCGTCGGCGCGCCCTCATAGACGTCGGGCGTCCACATGTGGAACGGCACCGCGGAGACCTTGAAGCACAGCCCGGCCAGCAGGAACACGAGGCCGAACATCAGCCCGACATTGCCGGATTTGGCCGCGGTGGCGATGCCGGCGAAGCTGACGGTGCCGGTGAAGCCATAGATCAGCGAGGCGCCATAGAGCAGCATGCCCGGACGACAGCGCGCCGAGCACGAAGTACTTCAGGCCGGCTTCGGTGGACTTTGGCGTTGTCGCGATGGCTGGCGGCGACGACATAGAGCGCAAGGCTCATCAGCTCGAGCCCGAGATAGAGCGCGATCAGGTCGCCGGCCGAGATCAGGATCATCATGCCGACGGTCGACAGCAGCACCAGGATCGCGAACTCGAACATCCTGCGCGACTTGTCCTGCAGGAACTCGATCGACAGGATCAGCGTCACCGCCGAGCCGAGCAGCGTCAGCAGCTTCAGGAAGCGGGCGAAATCGTCGAGCACGAAGCTGCCGCCGAAGGTCTCGACCTTGCCGCCGGGCGAGACGACGATCGCCGCCGCCGTGCAGACGAGGAAGAAGATCGCCAGCCCGGTGATGGTGTTGGTGACGCGCTGGCCGTTGTAGGCGCCGATCATCAACAGGATCATCGCGCAAACGCTGAGCAGCATTTCCGGCACCACCGGGAGCAGCAAGTAGCCTGCGGCCGTAAAGTTCATGATCGTGGCCCCTGACGCCCTGCTTTTGCGCGCTCATTGGACGACCGCCGCGGCCTTCACGGCCGAGATCGCGGTCTGGTAGTTGCTGACGAGTTGCTGCACCGATGCCGCCGACATGTCCAGCACCGGCTTCGGATAGACGCCGAACAGGATGGTGAGGATCACCAGCGGGAACAGCACGATGCCCTCGCGCAGCGTCAGGTCCTTGATGCCGGCGAGCGCCGGCTTCTCCAGCGCGCCGAACACCACCTTGCGGTAGAGCCACAGCGCGTAGGCCGCCGACAGGATGACGCCGAGCGTCGCCAGGTCGCGGTCGGAATGTTGACCTTGAAGGTGCCGAGCAGCGTCAGGAACTCGCCGACGAAGCCGGAGGTGCCCGGCAGGCCGACATTGGCCATGGTGAACACCATGAACACCAGCGCATAGAGCGGCATGCGGTTGACGAGGCCGCCATAGGCCTTGATCTCGCGGGTGTGCATGCGGTCGTAGACCACGCCGACGCACAGGAACAGCGCGCCGGAGACGATGCCGTGCGACACCATCTGGAACACGCCGCCGGCGATGCCCTGCGTGTTGCCGGCGAAGATGCCCATGGTGACGAAGCCCATGTGCGCCACCGACGAGTAGGCGATCAGCTTCTTCACGTCCTCCTGCATCAGCGCGACCAGCGAGGTGTAGACGATGGCGATCACCGACAGCGCGAACACCAACGGCGCGAAGTCGGCCGAGGCCAGCGGGAACATCGGCAGCGAGAAGCGCAGGAAGCCGTAGCCGCCCATCTTCAGCAGGATCGCCGCCAGGATCACCGAGCCCGCGGTCGGCGCCTCGACGTGGGCGTCCGGCAGCCAGGTGTGCACCGGCCACATCGGCATCTTCACCGCGAATGACGCGAAGAACGCCAGCCACGCCCAGGTCTGCATGTTGCGCGGCACCGCCGTGCGCATCAGCGTCGGAATGTCGGTCGTGCCGGCATTCCAGTACAGCGCCATGATGGCGAGCAGCATCAGCACCGAGCCGAGCAGCGTGTAGAGGAAGAACTTGAAGCTCGCATAGACCCGGCGCGGACCGCCCCAGACGCCGATGATCAGGAACATCGGAATGAGGCCGCCCTCGAAGAACAGGTAGAACAGCACCAGATCCAGCGCCGAGAACGTGCCGATCATCAGCGTTTCGAGCATCAGGAACGCCATCATGTATTCGCGCACGCGAACCGTGATCGACTTCCAGCTGGCGATGATGCAGAACGGCATCAGCGCGGTGGTGAGGATCACGAACGGCAGCGAGATGCCGTCCACGCCCATGTGATAGGCGATGCCCTTGGCGAGCCACTGCGCCTTCTCGACGAACTGGAAATCCGGGTTCGAGGAGTCGAACCGCATCACCAGGATGCACGAGATGCCGAAGGTGACGAGCGTGGTCCACAGCGCGATCCAGCGCGCATTGCCCTGCGCTGCCTCGTCGTCGCCGCGGCTGAGCCAGATCAGCAACGCGCCGACGACGGGAAGGAAGGTGACGACCGAAAGAATGGGCCAGGTCATCTCAGTTGGCCCCCACGCCGAACATGAACCAGGTGATCAGCCCTGCGACGCCGATCAGCATCGCGAAGGCATAGTGATAGAGGTAGCCGCTCTGCAGCCGCACGACGTTGCGCGTCACGTCGAGCACGCGCGCCGAGACGCCGTCCGGCCCGAGGCCGTCGATGATCATGCCGTCGCCCTTCTTCCAGAGCGTCCGTGCCGAGCCACATCGCGGGCTTGACGAAGATGAAGTCGTAGAGCTCGTCGAAGTACCACTTGTTGAGCAGGAAGCGGTACAGCAGCTGATGCTGGTTCGCGAGCTCGACCGGCAGGTACGGCCGGCGGATGTAGAACAGCCAGGAGATGGCAAAGCCGATCACCATCATGACCGTCGGCAGCAGCGCGATCACGAGCGGCACGTGATGCATCTCGTCGATGCAGGCCCGGCTTCATCTTGATCGACTCGCGGAAGAACTCCTCCGCGCCGTGACCCGCGAACACTTCCTTGAACGGGAAGCCCGCGAGGATCGAGCCCGCAGCCAGCACGAACAGCGGAATCAGCATCACGAACGGGCTCTCGCGCGCCGCCTCGTAGTGGTGATGGTCGTGCGGCTCGCCGTGGAAGGTCTTGAAGATCAGCCGCCAGGAGTAGAACGAGGTCAGGCCGGCGGCGACCACGGTCAGGATGAAGGCGTAGAGCGCGAACGGATTGTGCGCCACGTAGGCGGATTCGATGATCGCGTCCTTGGAGAAATAGCCGGCGGTCAGCGGGAAGCCGGTCAGCGCCAGCGTGCCGATCACCATCATGACGTAGGTCGCGGGAATCTTGTTGCGCAGGCCGCCCATGTTGCGGATGTCCTGCTCGTGATGCATCGCCGTGATCACCGAGCCTGAGCCCAGGAACAACAGCGCCTTGAAGAAGGCGTGGGTGAACAGGTGGAACATGCCGACCGAATAGGCCCCCGCCCCCATCGCCACGAACATGTAGCCGAGCTGCGAGCAGGTCGAATAGGCGACGATGCGCTTGATGTCGTTCTGGACGAGGCCGACGGTGGCGGCGAAGAACGCCGTGGTCGCGCCGAAGAACATCACCGCGGCCTGCGCGGTCGGCGCCAGCTCGAACAGCGGCGACAGCCGCGCCACCATGAACACGCCGGCGGTCACCATGGTCGCGGCGTGAATGAGCGCCGACACCGGCGTCGGGCCTTCCATCGCGTCCGGCAGCCAGGTGTGCAGCAGGAACTGGGCCGACTTGCCCATCGCGCCCATGAACAGCAGCAGGCAGGTCAGCGTCAGCGCATCGGCCTGCCAGCCGAAGAAGTTGATGGTCTTGCCGGTGAGGCTCGGCGCCGCCGCAAAGATCGTCTCGAAGTCGGTCGAGCCGACCAGCATGAAGATCGCGAAGATGCCGAGCGCAAAGCCGAAGTCGCCGACGCGGTTGACGATGAAGGCCTTGATCGCCGCGGCATTGGCCGACGGCTGCTGGTACCAGAAGCCGATCAGCAGGTAGCTCGCGAGACCCACGCCTTCCCAGCCGAAGAACAGCTGCACCAGGTTGTCGGCCGTCACCAGCATCAGCATCGCGAAGGTGAACAGCGACAGGTAGGCCATGAAGCGCGGCCGGTGCGGGTCCTCGGCCATGTAGCCGATCGAATACATGTGCACGAGCGCGGAGACGGTGTTGACCACCACCAGCATCACGGCGGTCAGCGTGTCGACGCGCAGCGTCCAGGAGACGTTGAGGTCGCCGGACTCGATCCATGGCACCAGCACGACGCGGGCGTCCTGGTGCTGGAAGCCGACATTGACCAGCATCACCCACGACAGCGCCATCGAGACGAGCAGGAAGCGCGGTGGTGATCAGCTCCGCGGCGCGCGAACCCGCGGCGGCGGGCTCGGTCGGACCGTGCGCGTGGTCGTCGTGAGCATGGTCGTCGTGGCGCCGATGCTGCCGCATGCGCATGGGCGTGATGATCGTCATGCCCATGCGCATGATCCATCTGGTCGCCGCTCGGGTTGCGCGCGTGCGCGCCGAAGATGGCGATCAGTCCGGCGACGATCGCGCCGAGCAGCGGCAGGAAGACAATGGCCTGGATCATCTTGAGCCGCTCAGCCCTTCATCAGATTGATGTCTTCGACCGCGATCGAGCCGCGGTTGCGGAAGAACACGACCAGCACCGCAAGACCGATCGCGGCCTCGGCAGCCGCCACCGTCAGCACCAGCAGCGCGAACACCTGGCCGACGATGTCGTTCAGGAACGACGAGAACGCGACGAGGTTGATGTTGACCGCAAGCAGGATCAGCTCGATCGACATCAGGATGACGATCACGTTCTTGCGGTTGAGGAAGATGCCGAGGATGCCGATCGTGAACAGGATCGCGGCGACGGAGAGATAGTGGCCAAGCGTGATGGTCATTCGGCGGCCTCCCGCGCGGCGGCGTGTCCTGCAGGCCCTGCCCCGGCGCGACCTTGACGACTTCCATGGCCATCGCCTTGGTGCGCGCGTTCTGCACCGAGATGTCCTGCCGCTTGACGTTCGGCTTGTGCCGCAGCGTCAGCACGATCGCGCCGATCATGGCGACCAGCAGCACGAGGCCCGCGACCTGGAAGTAGTGGATGTATTTCGTGTACAGCACCAGGCCGAGCGCCTCGGTGTTGGAGATGTTGGCCGGGATCGGCGAGCCGAGTGCCTGGCGTCACGTTCGGATTGATCACCCAGCCGCCGGCGACCAGCAGCAGTTCGGCGAGGAAGATCGCGCCGATCACCATGCCGAACGGCAGGTAGTTCAGGAACCCCTGCCGGAGCTCGGCGAAGTCGACGTCGAGCATCATGATCACGAACAGGAACAGCACCGCGACCGCGCCGACATAGACGACGACCAGGATCATCGCCAGGAACTCGGCGCCCAGCAGGATGAACAGGCCGGACGCGTTGACGAACGCCAGGATCAGGAACAGCACCGAGTGCACCGGATTGCGCGAGGCAATCACCATCACCGCCGACGCCACGCAGACGCCCGCGAACAGGTAGAAGAACAGGGCGGGAATGATCATCCTCGTCCCTCACCGGTACGGCGCGTCGAGCGCGATCGACTTGGCGATCTCGCGCTCCCAGCGGTCGCCGTTCGCGAGCAGCTTCGCCTTGTCGTAGTAGAGCTCCTCGCGCGTCTCGGTGGCGAACTCGAAGTTCGGCCCCTCGACGATGGCATCGACCGGACAGGCCTCCTGGCACAGCCCGCAATAGATGCACTTCACCATGTCGATGTCGTAGCGCACGGTGCGGCGGGTGCCGTCGTTGCGGCGCGGGCCGGCCTCGATGGTGATCGCCTGGGCCGGGCAGATCGCCTCGCACAGCTTGCAGGCGATGCAGCGCTCTTCGCCGTTCGGATAGCGGCGCAGCGCATGCTCGCCGCGGAAGCGCGGGCTCAGCGGCCCCTTCTCGAACGGATAGTTCAGCGTCGGCTTCGGCTTGAAGAAGTAGCGCATGGCGAGGATGAACGCCGATACGAACTCCTTCAGCAGCAGCGACTTGGCTGCGGTTGCGACACTCATGATATCCTCACTCTCATGGCCCGCATCATTTCGGCGCGAGCCCGGCAAAATGCAGAACGGCTGCGACGACGACCACCGCCGCAAGCGAAATCGGCAGAAACACCTTCCAGCCCAGCCGCATCAGCTGGTCGTAGCGATAGCGCGGCACGATCGCCTTCGCCATCGCGAACAGGAAGAACATGAAGCAGACCTTCAGCACGAACCAGATCACGCCCGGTACCCAGGTGAAGGGCGCGAACGGGATCGGCGACAGCCAGCCGCCCAGGAACATGATGGTGGCGAGCGCGCACATGGTGACGATGGCGCAGTATTCGCCGAGCATGAACATCATGTAGGGCGTGGAGCCGTACTCGACCATGAAGCCGGCGACGAGTTCGGATTCCGCCTCGACGAGGTCGAACGGCGGCCGGTTGGTCTCCGCCAGCGCCGAGACGTAGAAGATCACGAACATCGGGAACAGCGGCAGCCAGTACCAGCCGAACACGCCGTAGCTGGGTGTTCTGCGCCTCGACGATCGCGGTCAGGTTCAGCGAGCCGACGCAGAGCAGGACGGTGATGATGACGAAGCCGATCGAGACCTCGTAGGACACCATCTGCGCGGCCGAGCGCACGGCGGACAGGAACGCGTACTTCGAGTTCGACGCCCAGCCGGCCATGATGATGCCGTAGACCGAGAGCGACGAGATCGCGAAGATGTAGAGCACGCCGACATTGATGTCGGAGATCACCCAGTTGGGATTGACCGGGATCACCGCCCAGGCCGCCAGCGCCAGCACGCAGGAGACCAGCGGCGCCAGCAGGAACACGCCCTTGTTGGCGCCGGCCGGAATGACCGGCTCCTTCAGCACGAACTTCAGAAGGTCGGCGAAGGACTGGAACAGGCCCCACGGCCCGACCACGTTCGGGCCGCGGCGGATCTGCACCGCCGCCCAGATCTTGCGGTCGGCCAGCAGGATGTAGGCGATCGAGACCAGCAGGATCACGAGCATGGCCACGCTCTGGATCACGATGATCAGGAGCGGCCAGAGGTAGTCGGCCCAGAGTTCGGCGAACGTCATCGTCATTTACTCCGCCGCCTGCGGCATGCGGCCGGACGCGAGGCTCGAGCATTCGGCCATCACCGCCGACGCACGCGCGATCGGGTTGGTCAGGTAGAAGTCGGCGACCGGGCTCCTGAACGGCAGCTTGTCGAAGGCGCCGCCGCCGGCTGCGAGCTTGCGGATGTCGTCGGCACCGCCCTGCTCGATCTGGTCGATCCGCATCAGGTGCGGATGCGCCTTGAACAGCGCCTGCCGCAGCGCGGCCAGCGAGTCGTAGTCGAGCTTCTTGCCGAGATGGTCGGACAGCGCGCGGATGATCGACCAGTCCTCGCGCGCGTCGCCCGGCGGGAAGCCGGCGCGGCTCGCCATCTGCACCCGGCCTTCGGTGTTGACGTAGATGCCGGACTTCTCGGTGTAGGCGGCGCCCGGCAGGATCACGTCGGCGCGGTGCGCGCCCTTGTCGCCATGGGTGCCGATGTAGACGACGAAGGTGCCGTCCGCGACCTCGACGTCGTCGGCGCCGAGCGAGAACAGCACGTCGAGCGTGCCGTAGGTGGCCATCTGCGTCGCCGTCAGCCCGCCGCCGTTCGGCGCAAAGCCGATGTCGAGCGCGCCGACCTCGGAGGCCGCATTGTGCAGGATGCCGAAACCGTTCCAGCCGTCCTTCACCGCGCCGGCGTCGAGCGCGATCTTCGCGGCGCGTGGCGAGCACCGCCGCGCCGTCGTGACGGGCGGCGGCGCCTGCGCCCGACCAGCACGATCGGGTTCTTGGCGTTCTTCAGCACCTCGGCGAAGCGATGCTTGCCGGCGGCAACGTCGCTCAGCGTCTCCGGGCCCGCACCGAGATAGTCGTAGGTGTAGGTGAGATCGGCGCGCTCGCCGATCACGCCGATCTTCAGAGCTGCCGGTGCGCCAGCGCTTGCGGATGCGCGCGTTCAGGAGCGCCGCCTCCTTGCGCGGATTGGCGCCGATGATCAGCAGCGCGTCGGCCTGCTCGATGCCGGCGATGGACGGATTGAAGATGTAGGACGCGCGGCCGTTCGTCGGATCGAGCGCGGTGTTGTCCTGCGTCGGCAAAATTGACCGAGCGGTATTTGCCGAGCAGATCCTTCAGCGCGAACATCTCCTCGACGCTGGCGAGATCGCCGGCGATGGCGCCCATCCGCTTGCCGTCGGAGCGCGCGACGCGCTGCGCGATCGCGGAGAACGCCTCGGCCCAGGTCGCGGGCCGCAGCTTGCCGTCGACGCGCACATAGGGCCGGTCGAGCCGCTGCGCGCGCAGGCCGTCGACCACATGGCGCGTCTTGTCGGAGATCCACTCCTCGTTGATCGCCTCGTTGACGCGCGGCAGGATGCGCATCACCTCGCGCCCGCGCGTGTCGACGCGGATCGCCGAGCCGACCGCGTCCATCACGTCGATCGACTGCGTCTTGCCGAGCTCCCACGGCCGCGCGGCGAACGCGTAGGGCTTCGAGGTCAGCGCGCCGACCGGGCAGATGTCGACGAGATTGCCCTGCAGCTCCGAGCTCAGCGCCTGCTCGAGATAGGTCGTGATCTCCATGTCCTCGCCGCGGCCGGTCGCGCCCATCTCCGGCACGCCGCAGACTTCCGCCGAGAAGCGGACGCAGCGCGTGCACTGGATGCAGCGGTTCATCGAGGTCTTGACCAGCGCGCCGAGATACTTGTCCTCGACCGCGCGCTTGTTCTCGGCATAGCGGCTGGTGTCGACGCCGTAGCCCATCGCCTGGTCCTGCAGGTCGCACTCGCCGCCCTGGTCGCAGATCGGGCAATCGAGCGGATGGTTGATCAGCAGGAACTCCATCACGCCTTCGCGCGCCTTCTTCACCATCGGCGAGCGGGTGCTGACGGTCGGCAATTCGCCGTTCGGACCCGGACGGCAGTCGCGCACGCCCCAGGCGCAGCTTGCGACCGGCTTCGGCGAGCCCTTCAGCTCGACCAGGCACATGCGGCAGTTGCCGGCGATCGACAGCCGCTCGTGGTAGCAGAAGCGCGGGATCTCGGCGCCCGCGGCCTCGCACGCCTGCAGCAGCGTGTACTCCGGCGGCACATCGACTTCCTTGCCATCGACGAGAAGCTTGGTCATGGCGTTACGTCTTCCTTGAGCTTAGTCGAACATGGTCATTCCGCCGCCTCGATCGTGCAGGCGCGGCTGCGCCAGAGGCGCGCGTCCTTCAGGTACGACCAGCCGAACGCATGGTCGCTGTCGCCATGGGTCTTCAGATGCTCGAGCCGCGCCAGCGCCTCTTCGAGCGAGGGCTTGTGCCCGATCGGCACCCACCACATGACGAAATGCATCTCGCCCATCAACTCGAACCACTCCTGCCGCCGCTCGTAGAAGCGCCGGTGCAGGGTGTTGAAGACGAAGTTCTCCAGCGTCTCGACATTCTCCCAGACGGTGAGATTGGCGACAAAGCGCGGATCGCCGTCGATCTTGGTCTCGGTGTTGCCGGTGTTCGGCTCGCCCGAGCCTTCCATCATCCAGACGAAACCCGGCATGCGCTTGCCGAGACCGTTGATGCTGTCGAGTGCATTCATGAACTCGGCCACGCGCGGATCGTCGGTCTCGGCGATCAGCCGGCCGACGTTCAGTTCCGCAAGATGCGTGCCCTTCGGTTGCATCGCCCTACTCCGCCGCCGCCATCGCCGGCTCGACCGCGCGGTCCTTGTCGGCGTTGCGCGCGAAATCGTCGATGCGCCGCTCGATCTCCGGCCGGAAGTGCCGGATCAGGCCCTGGATCGGCCAGGCCGCCGCATCGCCGAGCGCGCAGATGGTGTGGCCTTCGACCTGCGTCGTCACCTCGAGCAGCATGCCGATCTCGCGCTTGTGGGCGCGGCCCTCGATCATGCGCGTCATGACGCGCCACATCCAGCCGGTGCCCTCGCGGCACGGCGTGCACTGGCCGCAGCTCTCGTGCTTGTAGAAATAGGACAGCCGCGCGATCGCAGCGATCACGTCGGTCGACTTGTCCATGACGATGACCGCGGCGGTGCCGAGGCCGGACTTCAGGTTGCGCAGCGTGTCGAAGTCCATGAACAGGTCGTTGCACTGCTCGGCCGGCAGCAGCGGCACCGACGCGCCGCCCGGGATCACCGCCAGCAGATTGTCCCAGCCGCCGCGGATGCCGCCGCAATGGGTGTCGACCAGCTCGCGGAAGGTGATGCCCATCGCCTCTTCGACGTTGCACGGCTGCTCGACATGGCCGGAGATGCAGAAGAGCTTGGTGCCGACATTGTTCGGCCGGCCGATGCCGGCGAACCAGGCCGCGCCCCGGCGCAGGATGTCCGGCGCGACCGCGATCGACTCGACGTTGTTGACCGTGGTCGGGCAGCCGTAGAGGCCCATATTGGCCGGGAACGGCGGCTTCAGCCGCGGCTGGCCCTTCTTGCCTTCGAGGCTTTCGAGCAGCGCCGTCTCCTCGCCGCAGATGTAGGCGCCGGCGCCGTGGTGCACGTAGAGATCGAACGGATAGCCGTGGATGTTGTCCTTGCCGATCAGCTTGGCCTCATAGGCCTGATCGACGGCGGCCTGCAGCCGCTCGCGCTCGCGGATGAACTCGCCGCGCACATAGATGTAGGCGGCGTGCGCGCCCATCGCGAAGCTCGCCAGCAGGCAGCCCTCGACCAGCAGATGCGGGTCGTGCCGCATGATCTCGCGGTCCTTGCAGGTGCCGGGCTCGGACTCGTCGGCGTTGACGACGAGGTAATGCGGCCGGCCGTCGTTCTCCTTCGGCATGAACGACCACTTCAGCCCGGTCGGAAAGCCGGCGCCGCCGCGGCCGCGCAGGCCCGACGCCTTCATCTCGTTGACGATCCAGTCGCGGCCCTTGTCGAGGATGGCCTTGGTGCCGTCCCAGGCGCCGCGCGCGCGCGCGCCCTCCAGGCCCCAGTCCTCGAGGCCGTAGAGGTTGCGGAAGATGCGATCCTTGTCGGCGAGCATCGTTCGATCTTCCCTAAAGCTTCTTCTGCGTCGCCTGGCGCCAGGCCATCGCAAAGGCGATGGCCGCAAACATCGCCGTCCACATCAGCGAGGATTGCATCGGCGCGTTCAGCAGCACGCGGTTGATGACGAACACGAGCAGCGCGACGCCGACCGTGTAGAGCAGAACGTAACGCAGCTTGGCATTCGGCATGGCGGCCTCCGTCATGACGTCTTACCTGTCTTGCCGGACTTGCCGGTCTTACCTGTCTTGCCCGTCGCATCGCCGGCCGGCGGCTTCGGCGCAGGCCGTTCCTGTGTGTTGGCGGCCGCACCCGGCGTCTTCGCCTCGGCGTCGGCCAGGACCGGCTCCTTCGCAGGCTTCGCGGCCTTCGATGCACCATTCGACTTCAGCGTCGTGATGCCGCCGATCGGCGCCGAGAACTGGCGGCCGTTCTGCGGGCCCGGCTTCGGCGGATTGCCGGACGCAAAGCCGTCCAGCACCTTGCCGAAGCTGTCCTTGGTCAGGTCCTCATAGGTGTCGTTGCCGATCAGCACCATCGGCGCGTTCACGCAGGCGCCGAGGCACTCGACCTCTTCCCAGCTGAAGTCGCCGTCGGCGGAGATGTGGAACGGATCGTGGTGGATGCGGTGCCGGCAGACATCGAACAGGGCGTCCGAGCCGCGCAGCTGGCAGGGCGTCGTGCCGCAGACCTGGACGTGCGCCTTCTTGCCGACCGGCTGCAGCTGGAACTGGGTGTAGAAGGTCGCGACCTCGAGCACGCGGATGTAGGGCATGCGCGAGCATCTCGGCGACGACGCGGATCGCCGCTTCCGAGATCCAGCCGTTGGCCTGCTCCTGCGCGCGCCAGAGGATCGGGATCACGGCCGACGCCTGCCGCCCTTCCGGGTATTTCGCGATCTGGCCCTTCGCCCAGGCGAGATTCTCTTCGCTGAAGGCGAAGCTCGCGGGCTGCAGCTCTTTCGGTGCAAGGCGGCGGACGGACATTGTCGAAACTCGTTCCTTCAGTGACTGCGCACGGGTTCGGTGGAGAGCGCGCGGATGCGGCTTTCCCAGAACGTGCTTTGCGTCGCCAGCACGTTGTAGCCGACGTTGGAATGCTGCTTGATGCGCCCGAGCGCCGCGACGTCGCGCAGGTGCTCGAAATGTCCGGTCGCGCGGTCGAAGCAGAACAGCTTCAGCTTCGTGTTGGCGAGGATGTGCCGCGCGATCGCGTGCTTCTGGTCATTGCCGTGCTCTTCGCAGATCAGCACGCAATCGGACTTCAACAGCCGCTCGCCGCCGCGCATCGCCTCGATCTCGACGCCTTCGACGTCGAGCTTGATGACGTAGCGGCCGAGCGCGGTGATCATGCTCTCGTCGATCAGTGCGTCGAGCGAGATCGCCGCGACCTCCTCGCCGTCCTTGCCGGCCGGCACGATGCTCAGCGCCTCGTGCTTGGCCCGAAGCGTCGCATGCCCGGCTCGGCGATCGCGCAGTGCATCGGCTGAAGCGGTTGCCGTTGATCTTCGCGTTGTGCGCAAGGCGGGCGAAATTCTGCGACGACGGCTCGATCGCGATCGCGCGGTGCGCGCCGTAGGGCTTGCTGGTGGCGAGCACCGACCAGTAGCCGTAATTGGCGCCGCAATCGATCAGCGTGTAGTCGGTCTCGCGCAATGCCCTGGAAGAACAGCTCGATGTCGGGCTCGTAGCGATAGCTGCGGTCGAGCAGCAGCGTCCAGTAGCCGTCGCCATAGGGAAAGGCGAACTGCGCGTCGTCGTTCAGCCGCACCGTGATGTCGCGCCCGGGCAGCACCGAGCGGACCGCCCGGCAGCCGGAGGCGAAGCCGCGATACGACCAGGCCGCACTCAGCGCGCGCGCCGGCCTGGAACGCATAGGCGCGCAAGCTGCTCGCGCGCCGACGCGCCGTCAAAGACGCCGGTCGCGCGGTCGAATGCGAGCTGCGGCCCTGCGCTCAACGGTCCACCTCGCCGAACACGATGTCGATGCGAGCCGAGGATGGCGGACACGTCGGCCAGCAGATGGCCCTTGCAGAGGAATTCCATCGCCGACAGGTGGGCGAAGCCCGGCGCGCGGATCTTGCACTTGTAGGGCTTGTTGGTGCCGTCGGCGACGAGATAGACGCCGAACTCGCCCTTCGGCGCTTCGACCGCCGCATACACCTCGCCGGCCGGCACGTGCACGCCTTCGGTGTAGAGCTTGAAGTGGTGGATCAGCGCTTCCATCGAGCGCTTCATCTCGCCGCGGCGCGGCGGCGCGATCTTGTTGTCCTCGACGACGACCGGCCCCTGCCCTTCGGCGACGCGCAGCTTCTCGATGCACTGCTTCATGATGCGCACCGACTGGCGCATCTCCTCGACGCGGATGCAGTAGCGGTCGTAGCAGTCGCCGTTCTTGCCGATCGGAATGTCGAAATCCATCTCGGCGTAGCACTCGTAGGGCTGCGACTTGCGCAGGTCCCAGGCCGCGCCCGAGCCGCGCACCATCACGCCGGAGAAACCCCACTTCCAGGCGTCCTCCAGCGACACCACGCCGATGTCGACGTTGCGCTGCTTGAAGATGCGGTTGTCGGTGAGAAGCGTTTCGAGATCGTCGCAGACGGTGAGGAACGGATCGCACCAGTTCCAGATGTCCTCGATCAGCTGCGGCGGCAGGTCCTGATGCACGCCGCCGATGCGGAAGTACGCCGCATGCATGCGCGAGCCGGAGGCGCGCTCATAGAACACCATCAGCTTTTCGCGCTCTTCGAAACCCCAGAGCGGCGGGGTGAGCGCGCCGACGTCCATCGCCTGCGTCGTGACGTTGAGCAGGTGCGACAGGATGCGGCCGATCTCGCAGTAGAGCACGCGGATCAACTGCCCGCGCCGCGGCACGGTGATGCCGAGCAGCTTTTCCGCCGCCAGGCAGAACGCATGCTCCTGGTTCATCGGCGCGACGTAGTCGAGCCGGTCGAAATACGGGATCGCCTGCAGATAGGTCTTCTGCTCGATCAGCTTTTCGGTGCCGCGATGAAGCAGCCCGATGTGCGGATCGACGCGCTCGACGACCTCGCCGTCCAGTTCGAGCACCAAGCCGCAGCACGCCGTGCGCCGCCGGATGCTGCGGGCCGAAGTTGATCGTGAAATTGCGGACCGTCGCTTCTGTCATCAGCTTGCCTTCGGGCCGCCTTCTCATCGCCCGGCAGCACGTAGTCGGCGCCTTCCCATGGCGAGAGAAAATCGAACTTGCGGAATTCCTGGTTGAGCTTCACCGGCTCGTACTTCACCCGCTTTTCCTGGTCGTCGTAGCGGACCTCGACGAAGCCGGTCATCGGGAAGTCCTTGCGCAGCGGATGGCCGTCGAAACCGTAGTCGGTGAGGATCCGGCGCATGTCCGGATGGCCGGAGAACAGCACGCCGTAGAGATCGAACGTCTCGCGCTCGAACCAGTCGGCGCCCGGAAACTCCTTGATGATCGACGGCACCAGCGTGGTCTCGTCGGCGGCGACCTTGATGCGGACGCGCGTGTTCAGGTACGGCGACAGGAAGTGATAGACGACCTCGAAGCGGTGCTGCCGGCCGGGATAGTCGACCGCGGTGATGTCGGTGAAATTGACGAAGCGGCAGCGCGGATCGTCGCGCAGGAACGTCACCACCTCGACGATCTTCGAAGCCTCGGCGGTCAGCGTCAGCATGCCGTGCGACAGGCTCTTGCCCGTCACCGCACCCGGCAGCGCCTCGGCAATGTCTGCGGCAAGCTGATCGAGTTGAGCGTCGTCCATCGCGCGCTCTCTTCAATCCACGATGAACAGCCGCGCGCCGGTCGGCCGTGTGCGAGCGATGCGGCTCGGCGCCGTCGGCGACCTGATAGCTCATGCCGGGCGTCAGCGTGAACGAACGGCCGTCGGCGAGGTCCGTCCTGCAGCTCGCCCTCGAGGCAGAACAGGATGTGGCCCTTCTGGCACCAGTGGTCGGCGAGATAGCCCGGCGAATAGTCGACCATGCGCACGCGGATGTCGCCGAACTGGCGCGTGCGCCAGGTGGCGACGCCGGTGTCGCCCTTGTGCGTGGTCGGCTCGACGCTCGACCAGTCGGTGGTGCCGAACGGAATATCGCTCAGTTGCATCTGCCGCCCTCACCGCTCGATCGTGCCGATGCGGCGGATCTTCTTCTGCAGCAGCATCACGCCGTAGAGCAGCGCCTCGGCGGTCGGCGGACAGCCCGGCACGTAGATGTCGACCGGCACGATGCGGTCGCAGCCGCGCACCACCGAGTAGCGAATAGTGATAGTAGCCGCCGCCGTTGGCGCAGGAGCCCATCGAGATGACGTAGCGCGGCTCCGGCATCTGGTCGTAGACCTTGCGCAGCGCCGGCGCCATCTTGTTGGTCAGGGTGCCGGCGACGATCATCACGTCCGACTGCCGCGGCGAGGCGCGCGGCGCGAAGCCGAAGCGCTCGGCGTCGTAGCGCGGCATCGACATCTGCATCATCTCGACCGCGCAGCAGGCGAGCCCGAAGGTCATCCACATCAGCGAGCCGGTGCGCGCCCAGGTGATCAGGTCGTCGGTGGCGGTGACGAAGAAGCCCTTGTCGGCGAGCTCGTTGTTGACCTCGACGAAGAAGCGGTCGTCGGCGCCGACCGGCCGGCCGGTGCGCGGATCGAGGATGCCGGTCGCGGGCTTGCGACGACGGCGGTTTCGCCTGGTTGCATCAATCCCATTCGAGCGCGCCCTTCTTCCACTCATAGGCGAAGCCGATGGTCAGCACCGCAAGGAACACCATCATCGACCAGAAGCCGGTCGCGCCGAGCTGGCCGAACGCCACCGCCCAGGGGAACAGGAACGCCACTTCGAGGTCGAAGATGATGAACAGGATGGCGACGAGGTAGAAGCGGACGTCGAACTTCATGCGCGCGTCGTCGAACGCGTCGAAGCCGCACTCATAGGCCGAGAGCTTCTCCGGATCGGGGTTGCTGTAGGCCAGCATGAACGGCGCAATCAGCAGCGCCAGACCGATCACGCTCGCGATGCCGATGAACACCACAAGCGGCAGATAGCTCTGCAATAAACTGCCCATCAAACGTCCCTGTTGTGTCGGCAGCGTGCCTGCGCAGATTCGCGACACATTTGGAATGGTTTTAAGGCTTTAGCGCAGTGCAAAAGGGCGCGCAAGACAACCAATTTTGACGTGTCCCCTGCATATTTGCGGGGCTTTTGTGACGCCTGTGCAGGCGTCGGGCGCGCATGCTGCGGCCGGCCAAAATTGTGGACAATCGGCAGCCACGTCGTCGGTGATTTTTGAAGGAGGGACGCGGGCCAAAAGTGGCGCGAGAGACGGGGCTCGAACCCGCGACCTCCGGCGTGACAGGCCGGCGCTCTAACCAACTGAGCTACTCCCGCGCGGACCGCCTCGCACAAGCGAGCCGCGTATCCGGTGGGACTTAAAGGGGTGCCACACCTTAGTCAAGGTTGTTGCGAATCCCCTTTCGCAACAGGGGTTTCTTGCAACGTCGATGCGAAAAATGCCCTGTTTGCAGGGCAAGCAGCGTAGGCAAGCCGGTGGCGAATCGACTAAGGCCTGATTTCACGCGTGTTCTGGCACGAAGAAAATTGGGGAGACCGTCGGTTTCCAACCGTGCCCGCGCCGAATTCGAGACCTCAGGGACCTCAAGTCCAAGCGCTGAAGTCCAATCGCTCAGGTGTTCGTGAAGCCGGCCGACGACGGCTGTCAGCGTTCAGAACGCCTCTCAGCTTGAGCCTGGGGAACCAGTCACTTCCAGAGGAGAGCCATCATGGCGAAGAAGGCATCGACGACACCGACCACCGTGACCTTGAAGCACCTCGCAGCCTCGCTGTCGGAGGAGCACGACATGTCCAAGAAGCAGGCCGAAGCGATGCTCGGTGACCTCGTGACCAAGGTGACGAAGCACCTGAAGAAGGGTGACCGCATCCGGATCGTCGGCCTCGGCATCCTGCAGGTCCGCAAGCGCGCCGCCCGCATGGGCCGCAACCCGGCCACCGGCGAAGCGATCCAGATCAAGGCCTCCAAGAAGGTCGCCTTCCGCGCCGCCAAGGAGCTGAAGGAAGCGGTCTGAACCGCCTCTCCGGTCCGCGTTTCTGACATTTCGTCATCCCGGCGCCCCATCGATTGGGGTTCCGGGATGATTTGCTTTTTGCGAGGATGCTGCGCGGAAAATCCCCGCCGCCTCGCAATCCCAGGATCCAGTCAGTGACCTCCCTCCCCATCCAGCACACCGTTCTCGAGCGCTTCCTGCGCTACGTCGTCATCGACACCCAGTCCGATCCGGCCTCGCCCACCTGCCCGTCGACCGAGAAGCAGAAGGACCTCGGCCGGCTGCTGGCGAAGGAGCTGCAGGAGATTGGGGCTCGCCGACGCCCATCTCGACGAGCACGGCTACGTCTACGCGACGATCCCGTCGAACACGCAAAAGCAGGTGCCGGTGATCTGCTTCTGCTCGCACATGGACACCGCGCCCGACTGTCACCGGCAAGGACGTGAAGCCGCAGCTCGTGAAGAACTACCAGGGCGGCGACATCGTGCTGCCGGCCGACCCGAGCCAGATCATCCGCGCCAGCGAATATCCGGCGCTGGCCGACCAGATCGGCAACGACATCGTCACCACCGACGGCACCACGCTGCTCGGCGCCGACAACAAGGCCGGCGTCGCCGAGATCATGGATGCGGCGAAATTCCTGATCGACAACCCGCAGATCAAGCACGGCGCCATCAAGATCCTGTTCACGCCGGACGAGGAGATCGGCCGCGGCGTCGACAAGGTCGACCTGAAGAAGCTCGGCGCGGACTTCGGCTACACCATGGACGGCGAGACGCGCCGGCCACCTCGAGGACGAGACGTTCTCCGCCGACGGCGCCACCATCGACGATCGAGGGCGTCAGCGCGCATCCAGGCTTTGCCAAGGGCAGGATGGAGCATGCGATCAAGATCGCCTCGCGCATCATCGATGCGCTGCCGAAGGACACCTGCTCGCCCGAAACCACCGAAGGCCGCGAAGGCTTCCTGCATCTGACCGGCATCTCCGGCGCGCTGGAAAGCGCGACGATCAACCTGATCGTGCGCGATTTCACCGAGCAGGGCCTGCGGCAGAAGGCGGCGCTGCTGGAAGACATCATCAAGGACGTGATGAAGGATTTCCCGCGCTCGACCTACAAGCTGACGATCAAGGAGCAGTACCGCAACATGAAGGTGGTGGTGGACCAGCACCCCGAGATCGTCGAGAACGCGATGGAAGCGATCCGCCGCGCCGGGCTGAAGCCGGTCCGCGCCTCGATCCGCGGCGGCACCGACGGCTCGCGGCTGTCGTTCATGGGCCTGCCCTGCCCCAACATCTTCGCCGGCGAACACGCCTTCCACTCGCGGCTCGAATGGGTGAGCGTGCAGGACATGCAGGCCGCGGTCCGCACCATCGTGCATCTGGCGATGATCTTCGAGGAGCGCGCGTAAGGCTCTGATGCGCATGATCTGTCCGAACCGCTACCTCGGGCATGCGCGATGCGCCAGCCCCTCGACATCGCCATCGTCGGTGCCGGGGTCACCGGGCTCGCCTGCGCCGCGCTGCTGGCGCGCGACGGCCATCGGGTCGTCGTCCACGAGCGGTTCGAGAGCTCGCGTCCGCTCGGCTCCGGGCTGATGCTGCAGCCGACCGGCCAGGCGGCGCTGGAGCGGCTCGGTCTGCTCCGCGAAATCGAGGCGCTCGGTGCCCGCGTCGACCGCCTGCACGGCGTGACGGACAAGGGCGCCACGATCTTCGATCTCGCCTACGCCGATCTCGACCAAAGCTACTACGCCATCGGCATCCATCGCGCCGCGCTGCACGGTGCGCTGTGGCGGACGTTTGCGATCTGCGGCGCAGCCCTCGAAACCGGCCAAGCCATTGTCCGGGATTGAGCTAAATTCCGCCGGCAAGGCCGCGCTCGAAGGGCGACAAGGGCCGCACAGGCCCGTCCTTCGATCTTGTGCTCGACGCATCCGGCGCGCGCTCGCCGCTGCGCGGCACGGTCGCCGGCAACGGGGCAAAGCCTTTCACCTATGGCGCGGTCTGGGCCAGCGTGCCCGACCTCGGTCTCGCCAGCGGCCGGCTGGCGCAACGCTACGTCGCAGCCCGCGTCATGATCGGCTACCTGCCGATCGGCCGCGCCGCCGCGGACGGACCAAACCTCGCGGCATTGTTCTGGAGCCTGAAGACCGCCGACTATGACGCCTGGCGCAACGGCTTTGCGCAGTGGCGCGAACGCATCGTCGCGCTCTGGCCCGAGCTTGCGCCGAACATCGATCGGCTGCGCGATCCCGACGACCTGGCGCTCGCAAGCTACATGCACTTCACCGCGGCGAAGCCGTTCAAGGGACCGGTCGCACTGGTCGGCGATTCCGCGCACGCGACCTCGCCGCAACTCGGCCAGGGCGCCAACAACGGGCTGCTCGATGCGCTGGCCCTGCGCGACGCGCTTGCGTCAGCCGCCGGACATCGCCGCGGCGCTGGCGCTCTATGCGAAGACACGGCGCGATCACGTGCGCTTCTATCAGATCGCAAGCTGGCTGATGACGCCGTTCTTCCAGTCGGACTCAACGACGCTGGCGCTCGCGCGCGACCTGACGTTTCACCGGATGAAGCTGTTGCCGTATCTGCGCCGCGAGATGCTGCGCACGCTCGCGGGGCTGAAGACGGGGTTGTTTACGCACAGGGCGCCAAAAATACTCGCGGGCGATCCCGGTAACCCAGGATCGCCCGGCGAGTCCGGCCGGCTTAATTAATTGAGCGACGCACCAATGCTGGTGAACGCGTTGCTGATCTGTGTGCCCAGCGCGTTGACGGCGGCAATGATGGCCACGCCGATGCCCGCGGCGATCAGCGCATATTCGATCGCGGTGGCACCGGATTCGTCGCGCAAGAACTTGGTCATGGTGATGCGAAAGGCAGTCATTCTGGCTCCTTGTGGGTTCCCCGTGCGGGAACCCTAGGGAACCGGACGCGCCTTAACGCCGGGTAAATCTGACACCGCTGGATCGTTGCGATCGTTGCCGAATACCGCGTTTTGAGGGGCCGCTTGAGCATTCAAGGAAGAGCGCGCGTAGGTTCCAAGTGTTGTTCAGCGCTGTGGAAACTCACTCCGTTTCGCAGCGCATTGAGCGACGCTTAACCATGCAAGCGAGCTTTGCACAGAATTGTTGCTGCGGAATGCCCGGCTGCCCGCCCGCCTTCGCTCGCTTCGCAATGAGAGGCTGCACTGGCTTGCCAAGCCGTAGCTCGCGAAGCGAGCGAAGGCTGGTGGGCGGTGACGGGATCGAACCGCCGACATCCTGCGTGTAAAGCAGGCGCTCTACCAGCTGAGCTAACCGCCCCAATGCCGCCTGTTTAGCGTCCCGCGGGACGTGAACGCAAGCGAACTCCGGCGCGACAAAGAGGCGAACGCCGCCGCCTTTAATTTACGCCTCATGCGCCTCATCAGACTGCTTGCCGCCATCCTCGCTGTGTCCTTTGCCGCCTACTTCTGGCTGGCGCCGGGCTATATCGACATCGACATTCCGGTTGCCCGCCACAAGGGCGGCGGCGACTTCTGGTCGGAATCCCATCGGACGAAACTCAGCTACGCCGACATCGGCGGCGTGCAGTATGTCCATCGCCAGGTCGGCTCGACGTCCGATGCGCACGACTGGAAGACGGCCACCGATGCATTCGCCTACTTCGACGAGCAGTTACGCCAGCGCGGCTGGGTCCCGAGCGTTGCCGGCAACCATGATCCGATCGCCCCGGAAAGTCGCTTGCTGGGCGCCGACCATCACAAGCAATATTCCCGGCCGGGCAAGCCGCACACTGCACATCTCACGCTCTCGATCTGGCCGCGCAGCATGTCGCCTTACCTCGAGGTCGCGCTGACGACCGCGAACGAGTCGCTGTGGATGCGCATCACAAGGCGTCTCAACGACTAGAGTCTTTTGTTGGGCATGATCTAATCCGAAAATCGGTTTCCACCCCCGATCACGTCGAGGGCAAGCTTTTCGGGATCATGCCCGAAAAGAAAACGGCGCCCGAAGGCGCCGTTTCGTAACTCTCAAATCGACTTCCGTCAGTGCGCGGTCAGCCCGGCGTCGTCGCCGGCTTCGGCCTTCGGCGGGATGGTCTTGTCCTCTTCCCACTCGATCGCCACAGGCTTGCGGACCAGCGCGCGGGAGATCACCTCGTCCATCCGCGACACCGGCACGATCTCGAGGTTGCCCTTGATCGCGTCGGAGATCTCGGTGAGGTCCTTGGCGTTGTCTTCCGGGATCAGCACCGTCTTGATGCCGCCGCGCGCGGCAGCGAGCAGCTTCTCCTTCAGACCGCCGATCGGCAGCACCCGTCCGCGCAGCGTGATCTCGCCGGTCATGGCGATATCGTGCCGCACCGGGATGCCGGTCAGCACCGAGGTGATGGCGGTCGCCATCGCCACGCCTGCCGACGGACCATCCTTCGGCGTCGCGCCTTCCGGCACGTGCACGTGGATGTCGCGCCGGTCGAACAGCGGCGGCTCGATGCCGAAGGTGACGGCGCGGCTGCGGACATAGGATGCCGCCGCCGAAATCGACTCCTTCATCACGTCGCGCAGGTTGCCGGTGACCGTCATGCGGCCCTTGCCGGGCATCATCACGCCTTCGATGGTGAGCAGCTCGCCGCCGACGTCGGTCCAGGCAAGGCCCGTGACCACGCCAACCTGGTCGTCGGTCTCGATCTCGCCATAGCGATACTTCGGAACGCCAAGGAATTCCTCCAGCGTCTTCTCGGTGACCTTGACCGACTTCTTCTTCGACAGCATCAGCTCCTTCACCGCCTTGCGGGCCAGTGTCGAAAGCTCACGCTCGAGGTTACGCACGCCCGCCTCGCGGGTGTAGCGGCGGATCATCAGAAGCAGCGCGTCGTCGTCGATCGACCACTCCTTGGAGTCGAGGCCGTGCTTGGCGATCGCGTTCGGGATCAGGTGCTTGCGCGCGATCTCGACCTTCTCGTTCTCGGTGTAGCCGGCGATCCGGATGATCTCCATGCGGTCCATCAGCGGGCCCGGAATATTCAGCGTATTCGCGGTGGTGATGAACATGACATTGGAGAGATCGTAGTCGACCTCGAGGTAGTGATCGTTGAACGTCGAGTTCTGCTCGGGGTCGAGCACCTCGAGCAAGGCCGACGACGGATCGCCGCGGAAATCGGCGCCCATCTTGTCGATCTCGTCGAGCAGGAACAGCGGGTTCGAGGTCTTGGCCTTGCGCATCGACTGGATGATCTTGCCGGGCATCGAGCCGATGTAGGTGCGCCGGTGACCGCGGATCTCCGCCTCGTCGCGCACGCCGCCGAGCGACACGCGCACGAACTCGCGTCCGGTCGCCTTCGCGATCGACTTGCCGAGCGAGGTCTTGCCGACGCCCGGAGGGCCGACGAGACACAGGATCGGGCCGGTCAGCTTGTTGGCGCGCGACTGCACGGCGAGATACTCGACGATGCGGTCCTTGACCTTCTCGAGCCCGTAGTGGTCGTTGTCGAGCACTTCCTGCGCGGCGTTGAGGTCCTTCTTGACCTTGGACTTCTTGCCCCACGGGATCGACAGCAGCCAGTCGAGATAGTTGCGCACGACCGTCGCTTCCGCCGACATCGGCGACATCTGGCGCAGCTTCTTCAATTCATGCTGGGCCTTGTCGCGCGCTTCCTTCGACAGCTTGGTCTTGGCGATCTTCTCTTCCAGATCGGACAGCTCGTCGCGACCTTCGTCGTCGCCGAGCTCCTTCTGGATCGCCTTCATCTGCTCGTTGAGGTAGTACTCGCGCTGGGTCTTCTCCATCTGGCGCTTGACGCGCGAGCGGATGCGCTTCTCGACCTGCAGCACCGAGATCTCGCTCTCCATCAGGCCCAGCACCTTTTCCATGCGCTGGGTGACCGACAAGCGTCTCCAGGATGCCCTGGCGGTCGGGAATCTTGACGGCGAGATGCGAGGCCACCGTGTCGGCGAGCCGCGGGTAATCCTTGATCTGCTGAACGACGCCGACGACTTCGGCCGAAATCTTCTTGTTCAGCTTCACGTAGTTCTCGAACTCGGACACGACCGAGCGCGCGAGCGCTTCCGCCTCGATGCTGTCGGCATCGGTGTCGGCCAGCGGCACCGCGGTGGCTTCATAGAATTCAGCGCGGTCGATGTACTTGCCGACCTTGGCGCGCGACAGGCCCTCGACCAGCACCTTGACGGTGTTGTCGGGCAGTTTCAGGAGTTGCAGCACGCTCGCCAGCGTGCCGAGCTCGTAGATCGAATCCGGGCTCGGATCATCGTCGGACGCATTCTTCTGCGTCGCGAGCATGATCAGCCCGTCGTTCTTCATCACCTCTTCGAGAGCCTTGATCGACTTCTCGCGGCCGACGAACAGCGGCACGACCATGTGCGGAAAGACGACGATGTCGCGGAGCGGAAGGACGGGATAGGTGTTGCTTTCGCCGTAGACGATCGGCGGCCGCGTTTTTGAGGCTGTCATGGCCTGGACTTCCTTCTCGAATGTGCCCCCTTGCTTCGCAGCCCGCCCGAACAGCGCAACCGCCACAAGGTGCAATGGACCGGCGGACTTGCTTTTGCGGCAGCGCAACCAAGGATCTGGCCGCGCGCATCAACCGGGTCTTAAATCAGCGAATCCAAAGCACTTTTCTGGATCGCTGGGGGTATTAGGTGGCGATGGTGGGACCCTGAGTCAAGGGAACTGGAGGCGTAGGCCCGACCACTTACGCATGACAGGTGTACACAACCAAGATACGACGGATTCCGCGTGGAGTTTTCCTCCACGCGGAACGGTTTGATCAGGCGCTGGCGCTGGTCTCGATCGCGCGATCGGAGCGATCGGCGTAGATGTAGAGCGGGCGTGCGGTTCCCTCGACGACTTCGCGGGAAAT
Source organism: uncultured Alphaproteobacteria bacterium (assembly GCA_963843435.1). Classification (GTDB taxonomy): domain Bacteria; phylum Pseudomonadota; class Alphaproteobacteria; order Rhizobiales; family Xanthobacteraceae; genus P52-10. Next base: position 480,946 of record CAWJKJ010000015.1, on the reverse strand, counting down.
CACCACCTCTTCGACGCCCTCGAGGCTCGGCAGGTCGAACATCGTCTCGAGCAGGATGGCTTCCAGGATCGACCGCAGGCCACGGGCGCCGGTCTTGCGTTCGATCGCCCTGCGCGCCACCGCGCCCAGCGCCTCGTCGGCGAAGGTGAGCTCGATGTTCTCCATCTCGAACAGCCGCTGGTATTGCTTCACCAGCGCGTTCTTCGGCTCGGTGAGGATCTTCTTCAGCGACGCCTCGTCGAGGTCTTCCAGCGTCGCGACCACCGGCAGGCGGCCGACGAACTCCGGGATCAGGCCGTACTTCAACAGATCCTCGGGCTCGACCTCGCGGAAGATTTCGCCGGTACGGCGGTCTTCCGGCGCCATGACCGACGCGGCAAAGCCGATCGACGTCGAACGGCCGCGCGCGGAGATGATCTTCTCGAGGCCTGCGAACGCACCGCCGCAGATGAACAGGATGTTGGTGGTGTCGACCTGCAGGAACTCCTGCTGCGGGTGCTTGCGGCCGCCCTGCGGCGGCACCGAAGCGACCGTGCCTTCCATGATCTTCAGCAGCGCCTGCTGCACGCCCTCGCCCGACACGTCGCGGGTGATCGACGGGTTGTCGGACTTGCGCGAGATCTTGTCGATCTCGTCGATGTAGACGATGCCGCGCTGGGCGCGCTCGACGTTGTAGTCGGCCGACTGCAGCAGCTTCAGGATGATGTTCTCGACGTCCTCGCCGACATAGCCGGCTTCGGTCAGCGTGGTCGCATCGGCCATCGTGAACGGCACGTCGAGGATGCGGGCCAGCGTCTGCGCGAGCAGCGTCTTGCCCGAACCGGTCGGACCGATCAGCAGGATGTTCGACTTCGCGAGCTCGACGTCGTTGTGCTTGGTCTGGTGGTTCAGCCGCTTGTAGTGGTTGTGCACCGCGACCGAGAGCACCTTCTTCGCATGGTTCTGCCCGATGACGTAGTCGTCGAGCACCTTGCAGATTTCCTTCGGCGTCGGGATGCCGTCACGCGACTTGACCAGCGAGGACTTGTTCTCCTCGCGGATGATGTCCATGCAGAGTTCGACGCACTCGTCGCAGATGAAGACCGTCGGGCCCGCAATCAGCTTGCGAACCTCGTGCTGGCTCTTGCCGCAGAACGAGCAATAAAGCGTGTTCTTTGAATCACTCGAACCGACTTTGCTCATTCTCTTCTCCGTGCACCGCTCAACTTCAACTCTGCCCGACTGCCTTCCCGGCGTCCCCATATAGGGGCAATTTCCGTACCAAAAAGGCCTGCCGTCTCAGAGACTCCCATCGAATCGTCAGTATTACATCAGCCTCGCCAGATACGGTCCATCCTAACGAACCATGCTAGCGCCGTGATAATCAAGATTTAGCTAATGACTCGGGCGTATCGGACAAAGGTTCAAGCCGCTTTTACCGGCTTTTCTGGCCGCGCCAAGACTGATTTTGAGGTAGCGTTGCGGCAAAGCCACGTTTTGCGCTGCGGTTCCCGGAAATCGGAACGATTCCAGCGAGATCACGCCCAGATGTGCACGCCCGCGAGCATCGGTATTGTGCTGATCGTCCGGCCTGTGACGGTCGACCAGCTTCAACTATTCGCTACATCCGGGAGAGTAACGATGTCGTGCCGAACGGCTCTGATGACGACAGCGACATCCGCCTGATCGACGTGAAGACCGGCGCGATCAGCGCAACGTTCGGAAAGCCGAAACTACCGGACCTGAAGATCGCGCTGCCGGCGAATTAGAAGCGGCAGCGCGAATTCGCCAGTCTCAGGCCGCCTTCGAGGTCGAGCTCGGCTCTTCGGGGCGCTTGTCGATCACCTTGTCGACCAGGCCGAATTCCTTTGCCTGCTCTGCGGTCATGAAGCGATCGCGCTCCAGCGAGTCCTCGATCTTCTGATAGGTCTGGCCGGTGTGCTTCACGTAGATCTCGTTCAGGCGCCGCTTGATGTTCTGGATCTCCTGCGCGTGCAGCAGGATGTCGGTCGCCTGGCCCTGAAAACCGCCGGACGGCTGATGCACCATGATCCGCGCGTTCGGCAGCGAGAAGCGCATGTCCTTGTGGCCGGCGCACAGCAGCAGCGAGCCGGCGGAAGCGGCCTGGCCGGTGCAGAGCGTCGAGACCGGCGGACGGATGAACTGCATGGTGTCGTACATCGCAAGCCCCGACGTGACCACGCCGCCGGGCGAGTTGATGTACATCGAGATTTCCTTCTTCGGATTCTCCGCTTCGAGGAACAGGAGCTGCGCGACCACCAGCGTCGCCATGCCGTCCTCGATCGGTCCGGTGATGAAGATGATGCGCTCCTTCAACAGGCGCGAGAAGATGTCATAGGCGCGTTCACCCCGGTTGGTCTGCTCGACGACCATCGGAACGAGGTTCATGTAGGTTTCAACCGGATCGCGCATGGCTCACCCAATGTTGTGAAGAGCGGAGCCGAGACCGGACGCGCTTCGTGATGCAAGGAGACTTCAAAGACCGACTTCAGGCTAACTTCAAGATATGGGCCGGACGGCCGAAGACAACTACCCGACTGGCGGGTTGAGTACAGCCCAAGCCGAACCTGGATGGAAGCTGATTCGGGCGGTCGCGGCAAACGTCCGTGCCGCCCAAATCAAGCTTATGAATCACAGGGTTAACGCGCCCTGCTGGAACTCGACTGCGAAGCCGCTGCAGCCGGCTACGTCGAACTCAGGCCGCCGGCGCCTGCTCGTCCTTGAACAGCTCCTCGCGCGTCACCTTGTTCTCGTTGACCTTGGCGAGCTCGAGCACGAAGTCCACAACCTTGTCCTCGAAGATCGGCGCGCGCAGCTGCGCCAGCATCTGCGGGTTGTTGCGGTAGTAATCCCAGACCTGCTTTTCCTGGCCCGGGAACTGGCGCGCACGCTCGACCAGCGCGCGGCTCACCTCTTCGTCGGTGACGGTGATGCTGTTCTTCTCGCCGATCTCCGACAGGACCAGGCCGAGGCGCACGCGCCGGTCGGCGATCTTGCGATAGTCCTCCTGCGCCTTTTCCTCGGTGGTGTTTTCGTCGGCGAAGGTGCGGTTGACCGACTCCATCTCCTTCTTGATCGACTCCCACATCATGCCGAACTCCTGATCGACCAGCGTCTGCGGCGGGTCGAACTTGTGGGCTTCGTCGAGCTTGTCGAGCAGCTGGCGCTTGACGCGCTGACGCGTGGCGCCGTCGAACTCCTGCTTGATCCGCTCGCGCGCGGCGTCCTTGAGCTTGTCCAGCAATTCAAGGCCGAGCTTCTTGGCGAACTCGTCATCCGGCGTGATCGCCTGCGGCGCCTCGATCAGGCTGGCCGTGGTGGCGAACTCCGCGTCCTTGCCGGCGAGCTTGTCGTTGCCGTAGTTGGTCGGGAACGTCACCTTCAGCGTGCGCTCTTCACCCTTGCCGATGCCGACGAGCTGCTCCTCGAAGCCCGGAATGAAGGTGTTCGAGCCGATCTGCACCGGAATGTTCTCGCTGGTGCCGCCCTCGAACGCCTCGCCGTCGATGGTGCCCTTGAACGAGATGGTGACGCGGTCGCCGGTCTCGGCCTTGGCGCCCTCGGCCTTCTCCGCATACGGACGGTTCTGCTCGGCGATCTTGCCGACCGCTTCATCGACGTCCGCATCGGAGACCTCGACCACCGGCTTGTCGATGGTGAACGACTTGAAGTCGGCGAGCGGGATCGCCGGGATGACCTCGATGGCGACGGTGTAGTTCAGGTCCGACTTGCCCTCGAGCAGCTTGTTGATCTCGTCCTGGTCGGTCGGCAGCGTCACCTTCGGCTCGGTCGCGAGCTTGAAGCCGCGCTCGGTGAAGATCTTGGTGTTGGTGTCGCGCACGAGCTGGTCGATGGTCTCGGCCATCACCGACTTGCCGTAGATTTTCTTCAGATGCCCGGCCGGCACCTTGCCGGGCCGGAAGCCGTTCATCTTCACCTTGTCCTTCATGTCGGCAAGGCGCTCGTCGACCTTGGCGTCGAGGTCGGTGGCGGGCACGCTGACCTGAAACTCGTGTTTGAGGCCTTCGGAGAGCGTTTCGTTGACTTGCATCGTCTCAATCTTCTTCTCAAGAGGACCCGGTCAAGGGCCTGAAATCCTTCGCAAAGCTGCGAGCCGGAGCCTGACCGTTCATGTCGTCCGCGAGGGCACGGTCTGGTGCGGGCGGAGGGACTCGAACCCCCACAGCTTTCGCCACTGGAACCTAAACCCAGCGCGTCTACCAATTCCGCCACGCCCGCGAGGAGAACGAGGTCCGGCGGCTCGGCCGCGGGCGGCGGCTTATAACACGCGAAACTTGGCCCGCAGCAAAAAAATAACCCTGCTTTGGCCGAGCGCAAGCACCTCGCTGGACAGGATGCTGCGAACATGGTCCGCATCGCCATGCCCCGCCCAAGAACCGCCCCTTCAGCCGTCGCGACGCGCGCTGCTCGCAGGCCTCGGTGCGACGGTTTTGCTGCCGGCCGGCGCGACGGGCTTGAGGGCGCAGAATGGCCGGGTGCCGCGCTCCGCTTCGCCTGCAGGACATCCTGATGCGGCTGCGGCAGCCAGCGCAGGCGGAAACCAGCGCATGGCGCTTCAGCCCGGAGATGGGCGCGAACAACTGGACGTTCAGGCGCGGCGAAACCCTGGAACTCGAACTGACCAACGCCGCTTCCGCACCCGTCAACCTGAACTGGTACGGCCTCGACGGTGTGGCGGGCGCGGTTCCCCTGCTGGCGCAAGGACGCGATCGCCGCCGGACAGCGTGCGACGCGATCGATCCCGCTGCGCGCCGCCGGCACCTACTTCTTCGAGACGCGGATCGGCAGCTGAGAGCGCGGACGCGCCCGCTGCCGTGCGGCGCCTTCGCCGTCAGCGGAGACAAACGCCACCGCAGGTCGATCGCGACGAAATTCTGCTGGTCGAGGACTGGCGGCTGAAGGCGGACGGCACGGCGATCGCTCCCGGCGCGAGCGCGGCCGAGACCCAGACCGTCTACACGATCAACGGCCGTCTCGACTGGACGATTGCGGCACGCACCAATCAAAGACTGCGCCTGCGCTTCGTCAACGGCTGCCATCGCGCGGCGATCGCGTTCCGCATCGCCGATCACGACGTGCGCGTGATGGCGATCGACGGTCAGCCGGCGGAGCCGTTTCCGGCCCGCGACGGGCGGCTGATCCTTGCGCCCGGCACCCGCATCGACGTGATGCTCGACGCGACGCGGCCGCCGGCCTCGCGTTCGCAGATCATGCTGCACGACGGGACCGCGCCACGGCCGATCGCCACGCTGGTCTATTCCGCCGACGCGCCGGTGCGCGATGCGCCGCTGCCGCTTGCGCCTCCGCTTGCCGACAACGGCCTGCCCGCGCAGATTCCGCTGCAGGGCGCACAGCGGTTCGAGCTTGCGATCGGCCCGTCCGCGGCGGATGCCGGCTGGGTGGCGGCCGAGCGCATCGTCGACCCAGCTCGCGCCCGCCTTCCGCGTGCGGCGCGGCCGCACGGTCGTCCTCGCGCTCACCAACCGCGAGACGACGCCGGTGACGTTCCACCTGCACGGCCATCACTTCCGCCTGCTGGACCGTCTCGACGACGGCTGGAAGCCGTTCTGGCTCGACACCTTGCTGTTCGATGCCGGTCAGACCCAGCGCATCGCCTTCACAGCCGAACATCCCGGCAACTGGCTGATGGAAACGATGGGCATCGACTGGTCCGCGCCGCGGCTTGCGCGCTGGTTCGCCGTGGAGTGAACCAAGCGAGACGTCTGGAGCGAAAATGCCTGTTGGGCCGATCAAGAGCTTTCTGGAATTTCACCAACTGCCGGCAGAGGTTGTCGTCGCGATCCTGACACGCGCCGGCGCGCTCGCGGACGCGTGGACCGAGCGTCGGATGCCGCAGAGCTTGCAGGGAAGACGTGTCGCACTCATCGCGGACGATAGCGGATGGAGAAACACCACAGCGTTCGATCTGGGCGTCCAGGCCATGGGCGGGATCTGCGTGCAGACGCCGATCAGCTTCAACGGCCGTGAGGCCACTGCGGATCTGGCAGGCTACCTCGACAACTGGTTCGATATCTTCGTTGTCCGGACCAAGGAACTCTCCACGCTCCGGCAACTGGCTGCAAGCGCCAGGGCCCCGGTCGTCAACGCTCGGACGAGATCAAACCATCCTTGCGAAACACTGGGCGATCTCGCCTACATTCACGGCAAGAGAGGTCAGCCTTGATGGGCTCAAGGTCGTCGGCGTGGCCCCCGATGCAAACATCTTCCGATCCTGGGTCGAGGCCTCGATGTCGTTGCCGATCAAGGTGACGCAAGTCTATCCCGAACAATGGCACGTCAGCGATCCGTCGCTTCTGAATGAGAACTTCACCGCCAGCACCGACATGCGAGAGTTGCGGGACGCCGATGTCATCGTCACCGACTGCTGGCCGACCGGTGCAGAACAAGGTCAGTTGAGGGATTTTCAGATTTCGGCGTCGGTGCTGGACGGCGTCCGTCGCGATGCGATTTTCCTTCCGTGCCCGCCCGTTGCCAGAGGCCAGGAAGTCACCGCCGATGCGATGGATCATGCGCTCTGCCAGAGCCGGGCAGCCAAGGCGTTTCTGCTGCATGCACAAAATGCGCTGCTTGAGTGGATCACAGCATAGCGCCAAGGCGGCGGCTACGCCGGCCGCGGCAAGCCCTTCACCAGAAGCGACATCGTTTCAGCGCCAGCAATGCGGTCCTTCGAGATTTCCTCATACGCCGGTGAATGGATGAATCGCTCCGCTTCGGCCTGATCGGGAAATTCCATCACCACGACCTTGTCGTGCGACCACTCGCCATCGAGCACACGTGGCGCTTCATCGGCGACGAGCAACCGGCCCTTGAATTGCCTGAACACGTCGAAGAAGCGCGCCTGATAGCGGCGGTAGAGTTCTTCTTTTGTGAACTTCACTTGGGCGATGACGTAAACGGTCATGGCTCGAGCCCTCCGCGATCAGTGCACCCTGAGTTCGCGCCGGCCGAACGTAATAATTGTCCCACTCGTCCTCTTTCACCAGCTCAAAACCGTGACGGAGGTAGAAGCGATTGGAGTCGCTGCCACGCAGCGCACCCACCCGCACTCGCTTGCCTTGCGCATCGGCATCGGCAAACACCGTTGCAAGGACTGCTGCGCCGATACCCTGGTTCTGGAAGCGCGGATCGACGTAGAGGTGATCCAGCAGCAAGCCGTCGCCATCCGGCTTCACGACGACAAAGCCTGCACGCTCGCCATCGACAAGGATATGCCGCGTATGCTGCGGCGAGAAGCTCGACAGGAATCGCTCGCGCGCCCGCACCGGATCGAACCGTCCGACGCGCTCGAGGCTCTCGCGCATGGCAAGAACGCGAAGCGCAGCCAGCACCTCGGCGTCGTCGACCTGCGCGGCCGAAAGCGTGATCACGGTCGAAGGCATGTCAGTAGCTCACGCCGAATTCGTCGTAGAGCCTGCGGAACACCGCCGGCAGCACTTCCGGCAAGTCTTCGGCGATCAGGCCAGGCCCCGCCTCCGCGCCTGCCTCGCCGTGCATCCAGACGCCGATGCAGGCAGCCTCGAACGCGGCTGCGCCTTGCGCCAGCATCGCGCAAATCATGCCGGCAAGGACATCGCCGGAGCCCGCGGTCGCGAGCCATGGCGGTGCGTTGGCGGAGATCGCGGCCCTTCCGTCCGGCGCCGCAATCACAGTGTCTGCGCCCTTCAGCACGACGACCGCGCCGGACAGCTGCGCGGCGGTTCGCGCGCGCTCCAGCTTCGACATTTCAGTGTCGATGTCGCCGAACAGGCGGCCGAATTCGCCCTCATGCGGCGTGAGCACGACGCGCGCGTCAGGCGCCGACGCGATCGCATCGAACAGGGCACGCGGCGCATCGGCGAAGCTCGTCAGCGCATCCGCATCGAGCACGACGCCTCGTCCTGCGCCGATCGCGGTGAGCGCCAGGTCGCGCGTGCGCGCGCCGACGCCGCAGCCGGGACCAATGACGACAGCGTTGTAGCGCTCGTCCGACAGCAGTTCGGCAAACGCGAGCGCATCGTCGGCCGGCCGCACCATCACCGCCGTCAGCGCCGCCGCGTTGATCGACAGCGCATCGTGCGGGCTCGCCAGCGTGACGAGCCCCGCGCCGGCCCGCAGCGCGCCGCGTGCCGCCAACCGCGCTGCTCCGGTCGTCGCCATGCCGCCGGAGGCGATCAGCGCATGACCGCGCGAATATTTGTGGCCGTCGAGACGCGGCACCGGAAAGGCCTCGTGCCAGAGCTCCGGCAGGTTCTCGAACGTCGCCACACCGATCTCGCCAGGCACCGTGTCGGGAATGCCGATGTCGGCGACACGCACGCGTCCGCAATGCGCGCGTCCAGGCAGCAGCAGATGTCCGGGCTTCTTTCGAAAGAAGGTGATGGTCTCGGTCGCGTTGACCGCCACGCCCATGCACCTGCCCGGTCGAGCCGTTGATGCCGCTCGGCAGGTCGACGCTGAGGACCGGGACCCCGCTTGCGTTGATCGCCTCGATCATGTCGCGCGGATCGCCCTTCACCGGCCGGTCGAGGCCCGCGCCGAACAGGGCATCGATGATCAGCGCCGGCTTGCCCAAGCGCCGCCGGGTCGCAAGGCAGCACCCTGCCCGGCCAGTCGGCTGCGGCCAGCGCCGCGTCGCCCTTCAGCGTCTCGCGCCGGCAAAGCAGCATGACCGACACGCGGTAGCCGCGCCTTGCGAGCTCGGTCGCGGCGACAAAACCGTCGCCGCCGTTGTTGCCGCGGCCGGCGATCACCAGCACCGGCCTGGCGAGCGAAGCGACGCCGTTCTTCGAACGGCTATGTTCGGCAAGGCCGGCCGCTGCTTCCGCAACCGCGAGACCCGCGCGCCGCATCAGCGTGTAGCCATCGGTGCCCGCCGCAATCGTCAGTTGGTCGGCGCGCATCATTTCGGCATTGGTCAGCAGCTCAGCGGCCATGTCCTGCCTCGCAACTGCACGGTCCAGACGCAACAAGCCTGAGGATAAGGCAGTCTGCAGCACTCCCACCTCGACGCCAGCGAGCGTCTGTACAGAAAATATGCATTATGCCTATTCTTGCGGCAGAAAGCCTGCCTGCCGCTCCTAGCCGAACCGCCCAAGCCGCTGTTAATGAGTTGATAACACGCCGCTTTCACGCTGCGAAGCCAACTGGCACGGAGCCTGCTAAGCGGGGCGTAAACAGGCTTCGGGTTCAGCGAGGGAGGCACAAACGGCCTATCCGTCTCGTCCCTTAAGGTCCTAATGGAGCGGCGGAAACAGGAAGAGATCGCCAATTCCACGCGCCTTGCGTGGAAAAAGTGGAAGTGCCGGGAGACGTTCAGTGAAGAAGATCGAGGCCATCATCAAGCCGTTCAAACTCGATGAGGTGAAGGAAGCGCTTCAGGAAGTGGGATTGCAGGGCATCACCGTCACCGAAGCCAAGGGTTTCGGGCGGCAGAAGGGCCATGCGGAACTGTACCGGGGCGCCGAGTACATCGTGGACTTTCTGCCGAAGGTCAAAATCGAGATTGTGATCTCCGACGATCTGGTCGAGAAAGCGATCGATGCGATCCGGCGTGCGGCACAGACCGGGCGCATTGGCGACGGCAAGATCTTCGTTTCCAACATCGAAGAGGCCATCCGCATCCGAACGGGCGAATCCGGGCTGGATGCCATTTGACTTTTCCCGCTACATTTGACTTCTGACTTCTCCGTAGACGTCCTGAAGAAATCACCCATCGGCCGCGTGACGCTGCCAAACCCGTGAAGACCTGTCAAACAAGGGGTATCCATGACGACCGCTAAAGACGTCCTGAAGAAGATCAAGGACAACGACGTGAAGTACGTCGACTTTCGCTTCACCGACCCGCGTGGCAAGTGGCAGCATGTCACGTTCGACGTGTCGATGATCGAGGAAGACACCTTCTCCGAAGGCGTCATGTTCGACGGCTCGTCGATCGCCGGCTGGAAGGCGATCAACGAATCCGACATGTGCCTGATGCCCGATCCGATCACCGCGACGCTCGATCCGTTCTTTGCCGAGACCACGCTGGTGCTGACCTGCGACGTGCTCGAGCCGACCACCGGCGAGCCCTACAACCGCGACCCGCGCGGCATGGCCAAGAAGGCCGAAGCGATGGTCAAGTCGATGGGCGTGGGCGACACCGTGATCGTCGGCCCCGAGGCCGAGTTCTTCGTGTTCGACGACGTGCGCTTCTCGGCGGACCCCTACAACACCGGCTTCCGGCTCGATCAGGTCGAGCTGCCGATCAACGGCGGCACGGAGTATGAAGGCGGCAACCTCGGCCACCGCATCGGCACCAAGAAGGGCTACTTCCCGGTGCCGCCGCAGGACTCGGTGCAGGACATGCGCTCGGAAATGCTCGGCGCGATGGCCAAGATGGGCGTCAAGGTCGAGAAGCATCACCACGAAGTCGCCTCCGCCCAGCACGAGCTCGGCATGAAGTTCGACAAGCTGGTGCTGATGGCCGACCAGATGCAGATCTACAAGTACTGCATCCACCAGGTCGCGCACATCTACGGCAAGACCGCCACCTTCATGCCGAAGCCGGTCTATGGCGACAACGGCTCGGGCATGCACGTTCACCAGTCGATCTGGAAGGACGGCAAGCCGGTGTTCGCCGGCAACAAGTACGCCGACCTGTCGGAGACCTGCCTCCACTACATCGGCGGCATCATCAAGCACGCCAAGGCCCTCAACGCCTTCACCAACCCGTCGACCAACTCCTACAAGCGTCTGGTCCCGGGCTATGAGGCGCCGGTGCTGCTCGCCTACTCGGCGCGCAACCGCTCGGCCTCCTGCCGCATCCCCTACACGACCAACCCGAAGGCCAAGCGCGTGGAAGTCCGCTTCCCCGATCCGATGGCCAATCCGTATCTCGGCTTCGCCGCGATGCTGATGGCCGGCCTCGACGGCATCAAGAACAAGATCGATCCGGGTCCGGCGATGGACAAGGACCTGTACGATCTGCCGAAGGAAGAGCTGAAGTCGATCCCGACGGTGTGCGGCAGCTTGCGCGAGGCGCTGGAAAACCTCGACAAGGACCGCGGCTTCCTCAAGAACGGCGGCGTGTTCGATGACGATTTCATCGACAGCTACATCGAACTGAAGATGACCGAAGTCGCGCGCTTCGAAATGACGCCGCACCCGGTCGAGTTCGAGATGTACTACTCGCAGTAAGTTCGCGCTTGGGGGCGATCTGCGCTTAGATGACGCGGACCGAGCAAGCGAAAGGCGCTCCGAGAGGGGCGCCTTTTGTTTTGCCGCGCAATGCCGTCACTTCCGCGTGAACGCGGCTTCCGCAGCAAACCCCTCGCCTGTCTTCAACCCCGCCGCCTGCAGCGCCGTCGCCGCGCCGTCCGGCGTCTTCAGCCACGGCAGCTTCGCTTCGATCCCGCGCGTCACCGGCTCGCCGAGCGCGCCGCCGACATCGATCGGCCAGAGGCCGTTGGCGACCACGTCGATCGACAGATCGCGCAAGCGAAAGCCCTTGCCGAGCGAAGCTTCGAGATCGTTGGCGTCGACGCGGCGCGCCGACTTCGGGTCGCTCGCATCGGCAAATGCGACGAACACCGGCCGCAACTGCTCCGGCACCGGCACAGCGGGCGCGCCGGCAAAATTCTTGATGTCGCGAAAGCCGACCCGCCGGTCCCTGGCGCCGTAAAGCCGTGTCGGCAGGAAGCTTGCGTCCTCGAAGCTCGAGCCGTCCGCGCCATAGGCCAGCAGCGCGACCAGATTGCGGCCGTCGCCCAAATCGACAAGCAGCGCGTCGCCCTTGGTCTGCGGCACGCTCGAGCCGCTACCCGTGCCGCCATAGTTTCGGTTCGGGCGGACCGACAGGATGCCGGACGCCGACTTCACGCCGGCCGGCGTTTCGACGTCCACCGTCAGCCGATATTTGTGATCCGGGCGGCCGATCCGGATCTGGTCCGCAAGGTAGATCGCACCAAGCAGCAGGATCGGGACGATCCATTTCATCTGCAGGAATTGCATGGGCGCCCGTGTCGCATGTTCGCGGCGCGCCGACAACGCCGCCTTCGCCCTTGATCAGGTCGGCGCATTCGGCAACAAGGTGTGTCGCCCCCTGGAGACGCTTGCGTGACCAAATCTTCCGCACCTGCGAAAGCCGATCGTTCGCTTGCCGCCTCGATCGCGCTCGGCGGCTGCGGCATCGTCGCATTCGCCGCACTGCTCGCCACGGCATGGCACGCGTCGGCGACGATCCTCCTGCTGTTTTCCGGCGTGCTGTTCGGCATCGTCCTGATGGCGATGAGCGACCTGCTCGGCCGCGTCATCGGCGGGGCGCCATGTCCTGCGGCTGGTGATCGTCTGCGTCTTCCTCACCGGCCTGTTCTCCACCGTGATCGTGCTGGGCGGCGCGACCATCGCCCAGCAGGCGAGCGCGCTGTCGGACACGATCCGCTCCCAGGTCGCCACCGTGAAGACCTTCCTGGAAGAGCGCGGCGTCGACACCAGCTTCCTGACATTCGACAGTGCCGCCGGCGCGGACGGGCAGCAGACGACGACGCCCGGACGATCGAACCTGCCGAACCTGCCCAGCGCCAGCACGATCGCATCGAGCACAACGCGCCATCGTCAGCCAGACCTGGAAGTTCGTCGCCGGGCTGATCGAAACGCTCGGCAACGTCTTCATCATCATCCTGCTGGGCCTGCTGATCGCGGCGCAGCCGAGCCTCTATCGCAACGGCATGTTGCGGTTCGTGCCGAGGCGTCAGCAGGGCCGGAGCGGCGGTGCTCGCCGACGACATCGGCGAAACGCTGCGGCGCTGGCTGGTCGGCCAGCTGATGACGATGACGACGCTGTTCGTCGTCACCTGGATCGGCCTTGCGCTGATCGGCGTTCCGGGCGCGCTGGTGCTGGGCTTCATCACCGGCTTCCTGTCGTTCATTCCGAATGTCGGCGCGGTGCTGGCCGGCGTGCTGATCGTGCTCGCGAGCCTCGGGTCCGGCTGGGCGGCGGTCGCCGGCGCTTTCGGCCTCTATCTCCTGGTGCAGTTCCTCGAGGGCAACATCCTCACGCCGCTGATCCAGCGCCGCGCCATCGCCATTCCGCCGGCCACGCTGTTCGCCGCACAGATATTCTTGGGCTTCCTGTTCGGCCTGTGGGGGCTGGCGCTGGCGCTGCCGCTGATCGCCATCATCAACGTCGTGCTGAAGCATCTCTATCCCGTCAGACGAAGCCGCCGCGGTTTCCGCCTGAACTTCGTCACACGACGTTCAAACGCGTATGATCGGGTAGAACGTCTCTAAACGGTGAACCGCCATGCTCAACGAAAACGACAATCCCTCCTCCGACGCGCAAAACCTCACCCGCTCGCAGCTTGCCGAAAACTCACAGGATATCGGCGTCAACGCGAGCGCCAATGCCGACCATCGGCGACGTCATTGCGAGCCGTTTTTCGCGACGCGACCTTGTGAAGGGCGCGCTCGGAGTCGCTGCGATCGCTGCGACGACGGAATCGATGGCACTTCGCGCCGCAATGGCGCAGGCAGGCGGCACGGCACCCGCATCGCGCTTTCGCTTCGAGGAGATCGAGGCCAAGGTCGAGCAGAACCACGCGGTCGCCGCCGGCTATGACGCCGACATCCTGATCCGCTGGGGCGACCCGGTGCTGCCCGGCGCACCGGCATTCGACCCGCTGCAGCAGACGCGCGGACGCGCAGAGCAAGCAGTTCGGCTACAACAACGACTTCCTCGGCTACTTTCCCGATGCCGGGCGCGGCAAATCCGTCGGCGCACGGCCTGCTCGTGGTCGAACCATGAATACACCAACGAAGAGCTGATGTTTCCCGGCATCGGCCGGCAGGATGTGCGCAGCGTCGCCTTCGCGCAGATGACGCCGGAGCTCGCCGCGATCGAGATGGCCGCGCATGGCGGCGCGGTGATCGAGATCCGCCGCGACGGCGGCAAGTGGTCGGTGGTGCCGAATTCGAAATATGCCCGCCGCATCGATGCCTCGACGCCGATGGAGGTCACGGGGCCTGCGGCCGGTCACGCCCGCCTGCAGACGAAGGACGATCCGACCGGCAAACGCGTGCTCGGCATGATCAACAACTGCGCCGGCGGCGTCACGCCGTGGGGCACCTGGCTGACCTGCGAAGAGAACTTTCAGTTTCTATTTCTTCGGCGCGCTCGACGAGCAGCATGCGGAGGCGAAGAACCACAAGCGCTACGGCGTTCCCGGCAACTGGCCAGGCCTGGGGCAAATACACCGACCGCTTCGCGCTCGCCAAGGAGCCGAACGAGCCGAATCGTTTCGGCTGGATCGTCGAGATCGATCCGTTCGACCCGACCTCGACGCCGAAGAAGCGCACCGCGCTCGGCCGCATCAAGCACGAAGGCGCGGCGGGGATCATCAACAAGGACGGGCGATACGTCGTCTACACCGGCGACGACGAGCGCTTCGACTATGTCTATCGCTTCGTCACGACCGCGACGCGTCGATACCGCGAACCCGAGGGCCAACGCCGACATTCTCGACAGCGGCACGCTGTCGGTCGCGCGCTACGACGCCGACGGCACGCTGACCTGGCTGCCGCTGGTGTTCGGCGAAGGGCCGCTCACCGCCGCGAACGGCTTCAACAGCCAGGCCGATGTCCTGATCGAGGCCCGCCGCGCCGCCGATGCGCTCGGCGCGACCAAGATGGACCGGCCCGAGGACATCGAAGCAAATCCGGCGACCAACAAGGTCTATGTCGTGCTCACCAACAACAACCGCCGCAAGGCCGGAGCAAGTCGACGCCGCCAACCCGCGCGCCAACAATCTGTTCGGCCACCTGATCGAGATGATCCCGCCCGACGCCGATCACGCCGCGGACAAGTATCGCTGGGAGATCCTCGTGCGCTGCGGCAATCCCGCCGTCGCCGACGTCGGCGCAACGTTCTCGTCCGACACCACGCGCAACGGCTGGTTCGGCAGCCCGGACAATGTCGCCGTCGACAGCGAAGGACGGCTGTGGATCGCGACCGACGGCAACTCCAACAAGACGACCGGACGCGCCGACGGCATCTGGGGCATCGAGACCGAAGGCGCCGCGCGCGGCACCTCGAAGCATTTCTATCGCGCCCCGGTCGGCGCCGAGGTGTGCGGCCCCTGCTTCACGCCCGACGGTGAGACGCTGTTCGTCGCCATCCAGCATCCGGGCGAAGCCGACGACGATGCCGGGCCCGCCGGCGACCTTCGAGAATCCGTCGACGCGCTGGCCGGACTTCAAGCCGGACATGCCGCCGCGGCCCTCGATCGTCGCGATCACGCGCAGAGGTGGCGGCAAGATCGGCGTGTAGGGAAAGGCGTCTAGACCGTCGCCAGCAAGACGACGCCGGCGACGGCGAGCGCGCAGCCCCAGAAGGCGATCATCGGCCAGGGATTCGGCTTGGCGTAGCGGCCTGCGGCGCGGCGCTCGCTGATCAGCGCGGCCTCGTACTCGTCGGACGATGGAGAACAGGCACGCGAACCCGTTGCGGGCGGAGACGGCGATCTCCTCGAGCGCACCCAGCGTCAGGTCACGGCTGTTGCTGCGAGTCGGTAACATCCGACGATGCTAGAGCGCGTATGGTAAATGGAGTGTTAGCGAAGGTGCGTCGCCTGTTCACGCGCCGACCTTCTCGAACTGGTGCACCACGGTCGGCTGCTTGGCGGCGGCCTGCTGGGCGGCGTGCAGCCGCTGCTGATCGAGCGACAGCGGCTCCTCGGTCGCGAGCTCCACGCGGTTGCGCCCGCCGCGCTTGGCGCGATAGAGCGCGGTGTCGGCGGCCGCCAGCAGCGCGTTCAGATCGACGCCGGTCGGCCCGCCGGCGACGCCGATGCTGACGCTGGTCGCAAGCGGCGTGTCGTCCACCTGCACGCCGGCGCTGGCGAACACCGTGCGCACCCGTTCGGCGGCGATCACCGCCTCATCCACCGGGCATGGCAGCATGGCGGCGAATTCCTCGCCGCCGATGCGGCCGACGATGTCGGTGATGCGCAGCGTGTGCACCAGCACGTTGGCGAACAGTTTCAGGATCTCATCGCCGGCCGGATGGCCGAACCGGTCGTTGACCGACTTGAAGTGGTCGATGTCGAAAATGAGCACGGTCACGGGACGGCCCGCGGCCTGCTCGCGCGCGATCATGCGGCTGGTCAGCTCGGAGAAGCCGCGGCGGTTGAACAGACCGGTCAGCGGATCGATCGACGCAGCCGTCTTGTGCGCCTTCACGGTGCGCTCGGACACCAGCATGAAGATGATGAACACCGTGCCGACCGCGTAGAGCACGAGCTCGATGGCGAACGCCGCAACCCAGCCGTTGCGCACATCCAGCGCACCATCATCGGTCGCGCAGGAAGTCGCCGAGCAGGATCGGCAGCATCAGGACGATGCCGTGCATGGTCGGGATCGCGATCGCCGGCCAGCGCGATTGATAGGCCTTGCGCCGTTCCGACCACAGCTCGTTCGCCGTCAATGCCGCGTAGCCCGCGACGATCGCAGCGCCTGCGATCACGCGCAGGCTCGAATTGTCCGGCAGGTTGAGGCCGACGCCGGCCCAGACGATCGCGCCGGCAAGGATGCCGGGCCACGATGTGGCGCCGCCATGAAACACGCGCGCTGCATTCCAGACCATGCCGCAGGCTACGAAACCGACCATGGTCAGCGCGGTCTCGGCCGGGAAGCTGGAGCAATGTGCCGGCAAGCGCCCAGGCCGCGATGGTGATGCCGCCGAGAATATAGGCCGCACCCCACCAGCCGAGCGCGGCGATGCGCTCCTGCCGCCAGAAAAACAGCAACAGACCGCCGAGCATCGCCGCCACCAGCGAGGCCACCAGATAAAGTGTCGAGATATCAAGCGACATGAACGCCCGCGACCGTGCCCATAACGATCCGGCGACGCCGGATCGTCCTGTCCTCCTCAGCCAATGCCCAAGCTAGCGGCACTGTCTTGGGAAAGAGTTGGCACTGTCACAAAACTTTTCTCGATTAATTCGCAGCAATTTATGCGGAAACTGCTCGCGCAAAAAGAAAGGGCGCCTTAAGGCGCCCTTTCCGAAATAGCGTAAGATTGCTGGAACGCAAGATCAGCGCTTCGAGAACTGGAACGAACGGCGGGCCTTGGCGCGGCCGTACTTCTTGCGCTCGACCACACGCGAGTCGCGCGTGAGGAAGCCGCCCTTCTTCAGGACGCCGCGCAGCTCGGGCTCGAAGTTGGTCAGCGCCTTCGACAGGCCGTGGCGCACGGCGCCCGCCTGACCCGAGAGACCGCCGCCGGAGACGGTGCAGATCACGTCGTACTGGCCCTGGCGGTTCGACGACACCAGCGGCTGCTGGATCATCATCCGCAGCACCGGCCGCGCGAAGTAGACCTCGACCGTGCGGGTGTTGACGGTGATCTTGCCGGAGCCGGGCTTGATCCAGACGCGGGCGACCGCGTCCTTGCGCTTGCCGGTGGCATAGGCGCGGCCGTGCTTGTCGATCTTCTTCACATAGCGCGGCGCATCGGCTGCGGCCGGCTTGAGCTGCGACAGTTGATCGAGCGATTGCATGCTTTCGGCCATCAGGCGGCCCTCATATTCTTGCGGTTCATGGACGCGACATCGATGACCTGCGGCTGCTGCGCCTCATGCGGATGTTCGGTGCCGGGATAGACGCGGAGGTTGCCGAACTGGCGGCGGCCGAGCGGGCCGCGCGGGATCATGCGCTCCACTGCCTTCTCCACCACGCGCTCCGGGAAGCGGCCCTCGAGGATCGACTTTGCAGAGCGCTCCTTAATGCCGCCGATGAAGCCGGTATGATTGTAGTAGATCTTCTGCTCGCGCTTGCGCCCGGTGAGCACGACCTTGGCCGCGTTGATGATGATGACATGGTCGCCGCAGTCGACATGGGGCGTGTAGGTGGGCAGATGCTTGCCGCGCAGGCGCATTGCCACCAGCGTCGCGAGCCGGCCGACGACCAATCCCTTGGCGTCGATCAGCACCCACTTTTTCTCGACCTCGGCGGGCTTTGCCGAAAACGTCTGCATGATGGGGTTCCGTGGATAAAAAAACGAAGGCGCGAAGCGCGCCCTGATGGCGCCGGTTCTTAAAGAACGCGGAGTCGCCGGTCAATCCCCAAACGCGTAAAATATATCAATAAAATCAGCATGTTAAAATTATGGTGTGATAATACCGTAACTAATCTCGTTTCGGTGGAATGGAATAGGTCGAGGTGACATGGGCGACCGGCTCGGCTCCTGCGGCCGAATACAGGGTGACCTCCCCCACCGCGAGGCGCTTGCCGAGCTTCATCAGCCGCGCTTCGGCGATCACATCGTGCCCTGCCGGGGCCTTGCTGAGGAAATTGATGCTGAGATTGGTGGTCACGGCAAGGCCGACCGGCCCGATCGCCGACAGCAGCACGACGTACATGGCGACATCGGAAAGTGCCATCAGCGTTGGGCCCGACACGGTGCCACCAGGCCGCAGCATGGCCTCGTTGTAGGCCTCGCGAATGCGGCATGTCTTGCCGTCGGCCCGCTCGATGGCGATCGACGTGCCGCGGAACATCTGCGGGAATTCCCTGCGCAGGAACCCTTCAAGCTCCGCAATCGTCATTTGCGCCGACATCGCGCCCCTTCCCCACTCGCTTCGCCTGCGCAATCGCTTACAATGACGCGACCAAAACGGCCAGTCACCCGATGAACGTTCAACAGCAAGCAACCGCGGCATCGTCGCCCCTGCTGCGCGAAGCGCACGGCAGCATCGCGCTGCTCACGCTCAATCGCCCGTCGGCGCGCAACGCCCTGTCGGAAGCGATGATCGTGGCACTGCATGCGGCGATCGACGCGATCAGCCAGGACGCTTCGCGTCCGCGCGGTGGTGATTGCCGCGAACGGGCCCGCCTTCAGCGCCGGGCACGACCTGAAGGAGCTGACCGCGCGCCGCAGCGACGCCGACGGCGGCCGCGGCTACTTCCAGCACATCATGACGTCGTGCAGCGCGATGATGCAGGCGATCGTCCACTGCCCGAAGCCGGTGATCGCCGCGGTGAACGGCATCGCGACCGCCGCCGGCTGCCAGCTGGTGGCGACCTGCGACCTTGCCGTGGCGTCCAGCCACCGCCAGATTCGCGACGCCCGGCGTCGACATCGGCCTGTTCTGCTCGACGCCGATGGTGGCGCTGACGCGCAATGTGCCGCGCAAGCAGGCGATGGAAATCCTTTTGACCGGCGAAGCAGTTTCCGCCGAACGGGCGCGCGAGATCGGCCTCATCAATCGCGTCGTCGCCGACGGCAGCGAACGCGCGGAAGCGATTGCGCTCGCCAATCTCATTGCCAGCAAATCGATGCACACGGTCAAGGTCGGCAAGACCGCGTTCTATCGGCAGGCCGAGATGAGCCTCGCCGACGCCTATCGCTACGCGAGCGAGGTGATGACCGAAAACATGATGGCGCGCGATGCGATCGAAGGGCTTTCGGCGACGATCGAGAAGCGCAAGCCGCACTGGGAAGACAAGTGAACCACGACACCTACGACGACAGCTACATCCGCACGATCCTGCGCGGCGTGCGGAGCATGGCCATCGTCGGCGCCTCGCCGAACACGGTGCGGCCGAGCTACTTCCTGTTCAAATACATGCTGGAGCGCGGCTACGACGTGATCCCGGTCAATCCGGGACAGGCCGGCAAGACGATGCTCGGCAAGACCTTCGTCGGCTCGCTCAGCGAGATCGGCCGCCCGGTCGACATGGTCGACATCTTCCGTGCCTCCGCGCACGTCATGCCGGTGGTCGACGAGGCGCTGTCGCTGATCCCGCCGCCGCGCGTGATCTGGATGCAGCTTGGCGTGCGCAACGACGCAGCGGCAGCGAAGATCGAGGCCGCGGGCCTCAAGGTGGTGATGAACCGCTGTCCCGAAGATCGAGTACGGCCGCCTGTCGTCGGAGATTTCCTGGATGGGCGTGAACTCGCGCACGCTCAGCTCCAAGCGCGCGCCGATGCCGGTCAAGGGCGTGCAGCGGCTGTCGCTCGATCGCCAGTCATTTGGCGGCGCCAGTACGGACGCGGCCGACCGCGCCGCGCGAGGCGAGTAGCCCATCGCGCAGGCTGGAGGAATTGAGATGAAGCTCAATGAGCTCCTGCTGGGGTCGGCGATCTGCGTTGTGATCGTCGGTCTCGCGCTGGCTTCCAATGTCGTGCTGGATCGCTACCTTCCCCTTCAGCTCGAGCAAAAGGCCGAAGCGGCCGCGCCCGAAGGCGCCCCTTGCGTCGACGCCAAGGGCTCCTGGGTCAACTGGCCATGGGCCAACGTTCCGGCGCTCTCGCCGCGCTTGCCCGGACGTGAAAAAATGAAGTCGCGAAACGCGACATAAGGAGCAGAGCACTGCTTGCACGCTGCGAAAGTCGCTACCGTTCTGCTTATTTCCGCCCGCCTCGGCCGTCGTCTTGACGGGCAGCTTTCAAGCCCCCAGCATCGCGCCGACGACGTCACCAACCAAGGATCGTGCATGACCGACCGCATTCCCGGATTCGCCACCCTCGCCATTCACGCCGGCGCGCAGCCCGATCCGACCACCGGCGCGCGGGCGACGCCGATCTACCAGACCACGTCGTTCGTCTTCAACGACGCCGACCACGCCGCCTCGCTGTTCGGCCTGCAGGCGTTCGGCAACATCTACACCCGCATCGGCAACCCGACCAACGCGGTGCTGGAAGAGCGCGTCGCAGCGCTCGAGGGCGGCACCGCGGCGCTGGCCGTCGCCTCCGGCCATGCGGCGCAGGTGATCGTGTTCCAGGCGCTGCTGCAGCCCGGCGACGAATTCATCGCCGCGCGAAAGCTCTATGGCGGCTCGATCAACCAGTTCAACCACGCCTTCAAGAGTTTCGGCTGGAAGGTCGTGTGGGCCGACGGCGACGACGTCGCAAGCTTCGAGCGCGCCGTCTCGCCGAAGACGAAGGCGATCTTCATCGAGTCGATCGCCAATCCCGGCGGCACCATCACCGACATCGAGGCGATCGCGGCGGTCGCGCGCAAGGCCGGCGTGCCGCTGATCGTCGACAACACGCTGGCGACGCCCTACCTGTGCAAGCCGATCGACCACGGCGCCGACATCGTCGTGCACTCGCTGACGAAGTTTCTCGGCGGCCACGGCAACTCGATCGGCGGCATCATCGTCGATGCCGGCACCTTCGACTGGTCGCGCGAAGGCAAGTATCCGATGCTGAGCGAGCCGCGGCCCGAATATCACGGCATCAAGCTGATGGAGACGTTCGGCAACTTCGCCTTCGCGATCGCCTGCCGCGTGCTGGGCCTGCGCGACCTCGGCCCGGCGCTGTCGCCGTTCAACGCCTTCCTGATCCTGACCGGCATCGAGACGCTGGGCCTGCGCGTGCAGAAGCACAGCGACAATGCGAAGGCCGTGGCCGAATGGCTGTCGAAGCATCCCGCCGTCGCCTGGGTCAGCTACGCAGGGCTCGCCGGCGACAAGTACAACAACCTCGCGCGCAAATACACGCCGAAGGGCGCGGGCGCGGTGTTCACCTTCGGCCTCAAGGACGGCTTTGAGGCGGGCAAGAAGCTGGTCTCGAGCGTGCAGCTGTTCTCGCACCTCGCCAATGTCGGCGACACGCGCTCGCTGATCATTCACCCGGCCTCGACCACGCACAGCCAGCTCGACGACGCGCAGAAGATCGCGGCTGGCGCTGGCCCCGACGTGGTGCGGGTCTCGGTCGGCATCGAGGACAAGGAGGACATCATCGCCGACCTCGAGCAGGCGCTGAAGGCCTAGGCTTTCTTGAACGTCTTCGCGACATAGTCGCGGATGTACGTGATCGTGTCGGCAGACGCCCATATCTGCGCGGCGCGGCTGTCGACATGGCCGCCGTGCTGCGCCATGCGATCGGCGACCGGCTGGCGGAGCTGCTCCTTCGTTGCGGCGAACGTCGCCGGCGCCAGCGCCGCGAGCGTCTTCGCTGCGGCCAGCGCACGGTCCATCAGCTCGGCGGGCTCCACGACCTCGTCGACGAGGCCGCGCGTGCGCGCCTCGTCGGCCGGATAGGTCGCGCCGGTCAGCACCATGTCGGACAGGTATTGCGGGTTCGCCGCAAACCGCATCACCTCGAAGGCCATCGCCGGGAACGGCACGCCGACGAGAATCTCGGTGACGCCCATGCGGCCGTTGCCGCGCGCGGCAATCCGCACGTCGGCGCAGCAGGCCAGCACGCAGCCGCCGGCAATCGCGTGGCCGTTGACCGCGGCAACCACGGGCTTCGGCAGATTGAAGACCGTGTCGAACATCCGGTGCAGCGCCGGCAGGAATTTCCGCACGTAGTCCTCGCCGCCCGCCGAAATCCGCAGGAGATCGACGCCGGCCGAGAAGATGCTGCCGGTGCCGGTCAGCACCACCGCGCGCGCCGTGCTGCCCTTCAGCTCGTCGAACGCGGATGCAATCGCGTTGCAGAAATCCACATCGAGCGCGTTGGCCTTGCCGTGGGTCATCCGCAGGACGGCGATGTCGCCACTGTCGGGTCAGTTCGATCATTGCCGTCCTCCGGACATCGCCACCATCGGCGCAGGCGCATCGGCCGC
The DNA here is from genome assembly GCA_963843435.1 of uncultured Alphaproteobacteria bacterium. Classification (GTDB taxonomy): domain Bacteria; phylum Pseudomonadota; class Alphaproteobacteria; order Rhizobiales; family Xanthobacteraceae; genus P52-10. Next base: position 458,375 of record CAWJKJ010000015.1, on the reverse strand, counting down.
CAGCGGATGCCGGTTCACCCGCTCGGCCTGCAACAGCACCAGCGTCAGCACCACCACCGCACCGGCCTGGTGCGCCAGCGCCAGATCGATCGGCACGCCGTTCAAGAGCGTCAGGATGCCCAGCACCGCCTGCAGGCTCGTTGCGAGCGCGATCAGCAACGCGCCGCGGACGACACTGCTGTCGGCGCGCGCGAAGACCGCGTGGGCGAGATGGGCGAGCGTCTGCGCCAGCAGCAGATACGCCAGCATCCGGTGCGTGAACTGCACCGTCAGCACGTTGTCGAAGAAGTTGCGCCACCACGGCTCTTCGAAGAACAGCCGCCCGGCGGACGGGATGAAGGCCCCATCGATCGCGGGCCAGGTGTTGTACGCGCGGCCCGCACGCAAGCCCGCCACCAGCGCGCCGAAGTAAAGCTGCAGAAACACGACGACCGCCATGGCATTGACCGTCTGCCGCAGGGCTGCCGATGCCGGCGCATCCCTGCTCGCGCTCGGCGCTGCATGCGCCTCAGCGTCCAGACGATCAGCGCGTAGATCGTCAGCGCCAGCATCAGATGCACGGCGAGGCGATATTGCGAGACTTCGGTGCGTCCCGACAGCCCGGACGCGACCATCCACCAGCCGACCGCGCCCTGCAGCGCGCCGAGCCCGAAGATCAGCCACAGCCGGCTCTTCAGCCTGTCAGGCAGCCCGCCGCGCCACAGGAAGAACAGGAACGGACCAGGAACACGGCGCCGATGGCGCGGCCGAGAAAGCGATGGCTCCATTCCCACCAGAAGATGGTCTTGAACTCGTCCAGGCTCATCCCGCGATTGATCTGCTGATACTGCGGGATCAGTCTTGTAGGCCTCGAACGCATCATTCCAGGCCTGCGCCGACAGCGGCGGAATGGTGCCGGTCACCGGCTTCCATTCGACGATCGAGAGGCCGGATTCCGTCAGCCGCGTCGCGCCGCCGACGAGGATCATCGCGACGATCATGGCCGCGACGATCACCAGCCAGACGCGCACGCCGCGCAGGTGCGCGACGGCTTGAGAATGATCTGCAGAGGCCTGCGGCATATTATGAGGACGCCATGCCTTGAATGGTCGGTCGCGGCCCTTATAGTGCGCGCGCCAACGGGCGCAAGTTGCATTCCCGCTCAAGAACCTCACGAATTCAGCATATGACCATCCGCCAGCGAAAATTGATCGGAGCCGTCCTCCTGCTCGTGCTGGTGATCGTCTGGTCGCTGGTCGGCGTCGCGATCGCGCAGGCGCCGGTGCTCAAGGACAACCGCCTCTGGCAGTTCGTGTTCTACATCGTCGCCGGGCCTTGGCTGGGTGCTGCCGGCGATGCCGCTGATCAAGTGGATGTCGAAGGAGTGAGGAGCGAATAGGGAGTAGCGAATAGCGAATAGTAAGTGGCGGATGAGGCCTCCTCGCTTACTATTCGCTACTCGCTATTCGCTATTCGCCTTCCCGCTCCGCGCCACCGTGATCCCGGTCAGGATCACGCGCATGGCGCGCAGCGAACGGCGGCGGCCGTCCCAGCTGATGCGCGGCATCGACATGACGGAGGTTTGCTCGGTCGAGGTGATGACACCGGGCTCGGCGGTCACGGCGCTCGCGAAATCCAGTTGCGTGGCGATCAGCTGATGGCGGCGGCCGAATGCACGATTGTCGCCGAACGGATAGGCCAGGTGCGGCGCCTTGCGCCCGATCGCCGCTTCCACCACCGCGCGTCCCATCTTCAGCTCGCGCTCGGCGGCATCGTTCAGCGTCCGCGACAGCACCGGATAGTTCAGCGTCGCGCTGCCGATGGTGACCAGCGGATCGGACGAAAGCTCGCTGAGCTCCGGCCACGTCATCACCGCATCCCGCGACACGGCCTTCAGGTCGACGCGATAGCGGCCGCACAGGTCGCGAATGGCGACCGAGCGCTCCGTCGCCGGCAGCGAGCGCAGCCAGTCGTACAGAACGTCATAGACTTCGCGCTTCTCGCGGGCCTTCGCGCAATCGAACCGCTGCTCGACACCGTCGATCACAAGGCCGATGCGCACGTGCTGGGCGATCACCTGCTCCAGCGCCAGCCACCACAATTCGCCGAGCCCGTCCGGAAAGCTCGCGGGAACGTAGAGCGTGAACGGCACCTTGTGCCTGGCGAGCACCGGATAGGCGTGGACCAGGAAGTCGCGATAGCCGCCGTCGAAGGTCAGGCAGACGAAACGGCGGCGATGTGCCGCGGGATTGCGCAGCCGTTCGACCACCTCGCCGATCGGAACGACATCGAACTTCCACCGCTTCAGCGCTTTCAGCGTGCGGTCGAGGAACTCGGGCGTGATCTCGTGGGAGCGAAGCGGCTGGAACCGGTCGGAAACGCGTGGTTTGACGCGCTCGAACCGCAAGATGACCCCGAGCCCGCCCGTCCGGTAGGACAGAATCCGGGCGATGCCCGTAAAATATCCGAGCTCCAAACCGAGGCGCGCAAGCGCGCGTTTCCAGGTCGACACGTGGCGTTGTTCCCGGCGCGGTTGGAGAGCCCAACTCAAACGCGCGGATTATCCTTACCCTTTGTTGACAATTGTTTGCCATCGTCAGCCGGCGGGCGAAATTTTCGCATTAATTCAAGAGTATAGCATCTGCAATGACAATGGCCGCAGTGATCGGAAACGAGCCCGCGCGTACCGTTGCGACAGCTGCGGCGCGCTCCGTCGCCGCGAATCGAGATCTTCGACAGCTTTCGCGCCGTCGAGCATGAATGGCGCGCGCTCGAGTCCGGCCAGAGCGCGACGCCCTATCAACGCTTCGATCTCGTCAACGCCTGGCAGGACCATGTCGGCGTCAGCCTCGGCGCCAAGCCGTTGCCGGTGGTCGCCTACGACGCCGACAAGCGGCCGGTCATGGTGCTGCCGCTGATTGTCCGCTCGCACGGCCCGTTCCGCATCGCCTGCTTTCCGGGCGGCAAGCATTCCAACTTCAACATGGCGCTGTGGCGCCGCGAATTCGCCGCCACCGCGACCGCCGCGGACGCACGCACCATCATCTCGCTGATCGGCGCGCGCGACCCGGCGCTCGACGCCCTCGCCTTCAATCAGCAGCCGCTGGACTGGAACGGCACCCAGAACCCGTTCGCGCTGTTGCCGCACCAGCCGTCGATCAATGAATGCCCGCTGCTGACGATCGATCCCAAAGCGGCGCCCGGCTCGTACACAAGCAGCGTCGTCCGCCGCAAGCTCAACGGCAAGGAGCGAAAGCTCCAGGCCATGCCCGGCTACCGCTACGTCATCGCCCGCAACGAGGCCGACGTGACGCGGCTGCTCGATGCGTTCTTCGCCATCAAGCCGCTGCGCATGGCGGAGCAGAAGATCCCGAACGTGTTTGCCGAGCCCGGCACCGAGGCGTTCATCCGCCGCGCCTGTCTCGAAGGCCTCGCGACGGGCAAGCCGGCCATCGAGCTGCACGGGCTTGAGTGCGACGCCGAAGTGATCGGCATCTTCGCCGGCATCAGCGACGGCCACCGCTATTCGACGATGTTCAATACCTACACGATGTCCGAGGCGGCGAAATACAGCCCCGGGCTGATCCTGATCCGCAACATGATCGACCATCATGCGAAGCTCGGCTGCACGTCGTTTGATTTCGGCGTCGGCACCGACGAGTACAAGTTGCAGTTCTGCAAGGATCACCGCCAGCCGCTGATCGACAGCTTTTTCGCCTTGAGCGCGAAGGGGATGATCGCCGCCAAGGCCCTCTCGCTCGAGACCCGACTCAAGCGCGCAATCAAGCAATCGCCGAAGGTCATGGGCCTGTTCCACTCGCTCCGGCATCGGCTCGGCTAACGGCCGCTCCCCGTCAGTCCGGGCCCTGCCCTGTCAAGAACATACCGTTCCCGCGTTCGAACAGGCTTGCCCTTTGCGGCCCGATGTCCAAAGAATGGCGCCGTCCTCCCAGGACGTTCTTCATGACGAGCGGCACTATGGCGTTTCAGTTCGGAAAAGGCACTGCCACCATTCAGGATGGTGTGCGCGAGATCGCGATCGATTTGACCAGCGACGCCATCGAGGTCGCAAGAAAAAACAGGAACACCGGCGAAACCGTGCATCACGTGCGCCGGAGCTGCAAAAAGCTGCGCGGTCTCCTGCGCCTCGTCCGGCCGGTGTTCGCCGACTATCGCGCCGAGAACACGGTCTTTCGCGACGCCGCGCGGGAACTGTCGGTGCTGCGCGATGGCGCGATCCTGATCGACACTTACGACCGCCTGCTCGACGCCTGCCACGACCAGGTCGACCGGGCGCGATTTGCGCCGATCCGGCGACGCCTCACCCTGCAGCAGAAAGCGCTGACGAAACGCGCCAACGCCGGCGCACGGCTGGAGCAGTTCGCGCAAACCATGGAGGCGGCGCGCAACCGTGCCCGCCAATGGCAGCTCGGCGCCGACGGTTTCGACGCGTTGCGGGGCGGCATCACCAAATCCTACAGGGACGCGAAGCGGGCGATGGCCGAGACATCGCGCGAGCCGGCGCCGAGGTGGTTCACGAATGGCGCAAGCGCATGAAGGATCACTGGTATCATACCCGCTTGCTGACGCCGATCTGCCCGACGCTGATGAAGGCGCACCGCGATGTCGCCGACGACCTCGGCGAGCTGCTGGGCAAGCACCATGACCTCGACGTCTTCAGGCAGCACCTCGCCGACGACAAGCTTGCCGACGCCGCCGATCGCGCCGTGCTGACGCGCCTTGTGCGACAGCGGCAGAAGGCATTTGAAGACGAAGCCTTCCTGCTGGGTGCACGCCTGCTCGCCGAGCCGGCCAAGGACCTGGCCGCGCGCTGGGAATCCTACTGGGACACGTGGCAGAGCGAGCGGCCGCGGGATGCGGCGCTCGCCGCCTGACGACGCCATTCGATGCCCAAGGAAATCGAGCGCAAGTTTCTGGTGGCCGGAGACGGCTGGCGCAAGCAGGCCGATCGCGGCAAGACGATCCGGCAGGCCTATCTCGCCACCACCGACGATCTGTCCATCCGGGTGCGGACGATCGGCAAGACGAAGGCATTCCTGACGATCAAGAGCGAGGAGTCCTCGCTGACGCGCTCGGAATTCGAATACGCCATCCCGGTCAAGCATGCGCAACGGCTGATGAAGCAGCGCAGCGGACGCCTCATCGTCAAGCGGCGGCACATCGTCAAGGTCGGCAAGTCGCGTTTCGAAGTCGACGTCTTCCGCCGCCGCCTGCGCGGCCTCGTCATCGCCGAGATCGAGCTGCCCTCGGAAAAAGCGCCGTTCGAACGGCCGAAATGGCTCGGCAAGGAAGTCACGGGGAAGAAGCGCTATTACAACGCGCAGCTGGCGCGGGCGTGATGGTGCCGTCATTGCGAGCGAAGCGAAGCAATCCAGCGCGCGCGTAGCGCGCCACTAAAAACGGCTGAGTCTGCCGCGACTGCCAGCTTCTTTGTTTGCGCGCTTGCGCGCGCAGCTGGATTGCTTCGTCGCTTCGCTCCTCGCAATGACGGCGCGGAGACGCTTCGTTATATTCAATTGTCAAACAGCCCGACGACGTCCTTGCCAGACGCGCGTCATCGCCCCGGGTTTTGTCCGGCTTCAGGGCGCGCCGGTCTTCTGTTGCCTTCCTCTGCCCGAAAGGGCGTGCGGAACGACTGGGCGAAAACCCGCGCCCGCGGCGCCCGGATGCTTTTGGCATTCGGGCATCCGTATGCCGTTTCGCGACGGCATACGGATAACGTGGTCCAGCCTGAGCTGAACCGAGCCTCGAACGCAGCTCTTCGCCTGCGTTCCGCACGCGATGGGTTTTTCGGCTTGCTCAATGTCCCCAGGCGTCGTCACTTCCGCTGACTTCGCCCAGTTCGTGCGAACTGTCGCCCGGACATTCACTTGGACCGTTCGCCCGTGTTGCCGGCGTCTGTTCCTTCATCCGCTTCGGGGCCTTACCCTTGGCGTCGAAGGACCGGCATCGTGGCGAACCACCGCATCCCGCTCCGCGATCCGAAAGACGGTTCGAACGCGCCCTCACATCGGAGCGGGATGAGTGAAGGATAATCCGAAATCTGTTTCGGAAAAAGAGAAATATAAGAGCCTGTTCAAAACCTGTTGAAGGTCCGGGTAACGCTCGGATAGATCTGCGTTTCTTCCTCGTCATTGCGAGCGAAGCGAAGCAATCCAGTCTGAGTTGCGGCAGATGTTGTGATTTTTCGCGCTACGCGCGGCTGGATTGCTTCGCGCTGCGCTCCTCGCAATGACGCGGAGATGCAGTTCGTCTAAGCGGGATTGCCGGGTCAAGCCCGGCAGCTGATCGTTCGTCGCCCATGGCAGCGAAGCGACGCGTGCTTCGAACGGCTGTCGCTCTCGCAATGACGAATACGGCTCCGTCCTCGCGTAGTGCAGCCTACGCCGCGGCCATCCGCCCGCCGGGCTGGCCGAGCTGCGACGGATCGGCTGCCGCGTCCAGCATGGTGACGCCGCGGAAGCCGGCGCCGAACAGTTCGTTGCGGACGACCTCGCGGGTCTGGCGCGTCGAGGCCTGCGGCGATCAGCACTGCATGCGCATTGGTGGCGACGAGATGCTCGGGGATGTCGTCGAGCGAGCCGGCGTCGAGCACGACGTGGTCGTAGACGCGCATCAGCGCATCGATGGTCATGGTCAGCCGCGGCGAATGCAGCATCGCGGCATCCGCCCTGCCCGTTCCGCCGCTGACGATCTGCACGCGCGACATCCGGTCCTTGCCGATGATCTGCCCGAACGATGCGGTGCCGACGGCAAGATCGCTCAGGCCCGGCTGGGACGGATCGGCCATCACCGCCTTCAGCGTCGTCGACGCCATCGTCACATCGACCAGCGCCACGCTCGCCTCGCGGGCAAGCAGCCGCGCCAGCGTCAGCGCGGTGAGCGAGGTGCCTGCCGGCTGCGACACGCCCATCACCGTGATCTTGCGCGCCTCAGTTGCGCGCAGCTCGCCGGCGACGCGTTCGAGGTCGCCGATCGGCGCCGCAAGCTCGGGATGCGTATCGCGAATGGCCGGCATCGGCGCTGCGGCCGCAGACCCGCACGGGCGGGCGCGGCGCGGTCATCTTCAGCAGCTCGCCGGTGACGATCGAGCCCGCCGTCAGCATCAGCGTCGCGAGCGTCGCGATCAGCACGATCGGCAGCTTCTTCGGGAACGCCGGAATGTTGGAGACGATGGCGCGCGAGATGATGCGGGCATCGGATGGCACGGCTTCGAGATTCTCGCGGGTCGTCGCTTCACGGAAGCGGGCGAGATAGGACTCGAGCAGGTCGCGCTGGGCCCGCGCCTCGCGCTCGAGCGCCCGCAACTGCACATCCTGGCCGTTGGTCGAGGTGGCCTGCTTCTTCAGCTGATCCAGGCTCGCGCCCATGCTTTCGGCGCGGGCGCCGGCGATGCGCGCGTCGTTTTCGAGGCTGCGCGAGATCTTGCTGGCCTCTTCACGCAGCTGCCGCTCGAGATCGCCGATTTGCGCGCGCAGCTCCTTGATGCGCGGATGGTTGTCGAGCAGCGTCGACGACTGCTCGGCAAGCTGCGCGCGCAAGGTGACGCGCTGTTCGCTGAGGCGCCGTACCAGCTCGGAATTCAGAACTTCCGACGCCTCGATCGGCCGGCCCGACTGCAGCATGCCGCGGATCAGCCGCGCCTTGGATTCGGCGTCCGACTTCTGCGCCCGCGCGTTGGACAGCTGGGTGTTGATCTCGCCCATCTGCTGGTTCGACAGCGTGGTGTTGTTGTTGCCGACGAACAGGCTTGCCTTGCCGCGAAAATCCTCGACCTTCGCTTCGGCTTCGGTGACCTTCTTGCGCAGGCTCTCGATCTCGCCTTCCAGCCATTGGCCGGCCGAGCGGGCCTGGTTCTGTTTGGCCGACTGCTGGATCGCCAGATACCCGTCCGCGATCGAGTTTGCGACGCGCGCGGCAAGTTCAGGATCGCGCGACTGGAATTCGACGGCGATGACCCGCGATTTGTCGACCGCAAAGGCCTGCAGGCGCTCGTAATAGGCCTCGAGCACCCGCTCCTCGGCCGAAAGCTTGAGCGGATCGCGGGCGATGCCGAGCAGCGCCAGCATGGCGCGCAGCGGTGAAACGCCCTGCAGGACGGGATCGAATTCCGGGCGTTCGTTCAGCTTGTTCTTGCGGATGATTTCTCGCGCAAGATCGCGCGACAGGAGGATCTGCACCTGGCTCGTGATGCCTTCCGGATCCAGCTCCCTGCGCTCCTCGGCGCGTTCGCCCGTCGGCCGCAGGAAGATGTTGTCGCGGCCATCGACCAGGATGCGCGCTTCCGACTTGAAGCGGGGCGACATGACGTTGACGGCCGCGAAGGACAGCGCGGCGACGATCGCCGTCGGCACGATGATCCACGCCTTCTTGCGCAGCAGTGCGTTCCAGACGAGACGCAGATCGAGATCTCCCAGTCCGCCCGCGGGATCGGCCGCCGGTGCAGGCGCAGGCGCGTGGCTTCGGCGGTGGCGGCACGTCGGGCGCAGCCGGCGCCGCGGCAACCTGCGCGGGAGGGACGCTCGCCTTGTCGGACTGCCAGAACCTCAGACGCATCGCACGCTCCTACAGGACGCTACCGGTCACTGAATGGATGCCCCCACAGGTCACGTACGTCACAAGGCGGGCAACTGCAGCGGATTACAGTCGATTATGGTTGCTGCCACGTTAATTTCCCGCAACGCCGCAGCCGCGAATTGCCGGGCGGGAGCCCCGGGTCATGTTTCGTTAACCATGCAAGCCGTTAATCCGCTGTGAATTTTTCCATGCATCCTGTCCACACCCGCTGACCCCCACCCGTTCTTCTCGCCCGACGACACTGGTACTCTTGGACAATGGCCGCGATTCCTCCCGACCCGCTGCGAATTCTGCACGCTGTGCGTGCCCCGGTCGGCGGTATCTTTCGCCACATCCTCGACCTCGCCAACGCGCAGATCGAGCGCGGGCACCAGGTCGGCATCCTGGCCGACAGCCTGACCGGCGGCGAGCGTGCGGAGACGGCGCTGACCGAACTTGCCCCGCGGCTTGCGCTCGGCGTGCATCGAATCCCCATTCGCCGCGAGCCGCATCCGGCCGACGCGCTGGTCCTGCCGCAGTTCGGCTCGCTGATCCGCCGCCTGAAGCCGCATGTGCTGCACGGGCACGGCGCCAAGGCCGGCGTCTTCATCCGCACCAAGGGCTACAGCGCGAGCATGATCCGCGTGTACACGCCGCATGGCGGGTCGCTGCACTACGGCACCGATACGCTGAAGGGCAAGATCTACGCAGGCCTCGAGCGCGCGCTGATGAACCGCACCGACCTGTTCCTGTTCGAGAGCGAGTTCGCCCGCAACACCTATCAGCGCATGGTCGGCACGCCGAAGAGCCTCGTGCGCTGCGTCTTCAACGGCGTCACGGCGAAGGAATTCGACCCGCTGGTGATGGCCGACGACGCCACCGACGTCGTCTATGTCGGCGAATTCCGCCACATCAAGGGCGCCGACATCCTGGTCGAGGCCGTGGCGAAGCTGCGCACCGAGGGCAAGCCGGTGACGCTGACGCTTGCGCGGCGACGGCGAGGAAACCGCAACGCTGCGCGCCCTGTGCGAGCGGCTCGATCTTGGCCCTGCCGTCCGCTTCATCGGCCATGTGCCGGCGCGCTTCGGCTTCAGCAAGGGGCGCCTGCTGGTCGTGCCCTCCCGCGGCGATTCCATGCCCTACGTCGTGATCGAGGCGGCCGCCGCCGGCATCCCGATGATCGCCGCCAATGTCGGCGGCATCCCGGAGATCTTCGGCCCATTCAAAGACGGCCTCGTGGCGCCGAGCGGTCCGGCCGCGTTCGCCACCGCCATCGCCGCGGCGCTGGACGATCCTGCCGCGGCTCAAGCCCGCGCCAGGCAGCTGCGGGAACGCGTGCTGCAGCACTTCTCGCAGGCGGCGATGGTCGAGGGCGTGCTCGCCGGCTATCGCGACGCCTTCGCCGAACATTAATGTTTGTTTACCGCTGCTAACCAAATCTTCCGATTTCTCGGCTAACGCCTTGGGTGGGGCAATCCGGCTGCCGTATGTTCCGGCCGGGTGGGCTCGACGTCGGACGTGAAGCTCATGGAAACCATCGATACCCGCACCATGCTCGATGCCGCGACGGCAGCGGCAACCGCAGCACCGGGCTCGGTCCCGCGGCTCGAGCGGCGGCGGCGCCTGACGCCGATGGCGCTCTCGGTCGTCAGCGAGAAGGTGCGCTCCGCCTATTCCCCGATCGTCATCACCGGCCTCGTCCGCCTTGCGGACTTCCTGCTGATCAGCCTGACCGGCATCGCACTCTATCTCGGCTATGTGGCGCAGATCGACGGCTTCAGCTGGTCCTACATTTTCGCGATCATCGCCGTCGCCGGCGCCGCCGTGCTCTGCTTCCAGGCCGCCGACATCTACGACGTGCAGGTCTTCCGCGGTCACCTGCGGCAGATGACGCGGATGATCTCGTCCTGGGCGTTCGTCTTCCTGCTGTTCATCGGCGTCTCGTTCTTCGCCAAGCTCGGCGATTCGATCTCGCGCCTGTGGCTCTCCGCGTTCTTCCTGGTCGGCCTCGGGCTGTTGATCGCCAGCCGGCTGATCCTGCGCGCCATGGTGCGCCGCTGGGGCCGCGAAGGCCGCCTCGACCGCCGCACCGTCATCGTCGGCGCCGACGACAACGGCGAGACGCTGATCCGGGCGCTGAATGCGCAAGCCGACGATTCCGACATCCACATCCTCGGCGTGTTCGACGACCGCAACGACGACCGCGCGATGGACACCTGCGCCGGCAGCCCGAAGCTCGGCAAGGTCGACGACATCGTCGAGTTCGCCCGCCGCACCCGCGTCGACCTGGTGCTGTTCGCGCTGCCGATCTCGGCCGAGGGCCGCATCCTGGAGATGCTGAAGAAGCTCTGGGTGCTGCCGGTCGACATCCGCCTGTCGGCGCACACCAACAAGCTGCGCTTCCGTCCCCGCTCCTATTCCTATGTCGGCGAGGTGCCGACGCTCGACGTGTTCGAGCAGCCGATCAACGACTGGGACCTGGTGATGAAGTCGCTGTTCGACCGCATCGTCGGCGGCATCGCGCTGCTGTGCCTGTCGCCGCTGCTGTTGCTGGTCGCGCTCGCCATCAAGCTCGACAGCCGCGGCCCGGTGTTCTTCAAGCAGAAGCGCTTCGGCTTCAACAACGAGCGCATCGACGTGTTCAAGTTCCGCTCGCTGCATCACAACATGGCCGATCCGACCGCCTCGAAGGTCGTCACCAAGAACGATCCGCGCGTCACCCGCGTCGGCCGCTTCATCCGCAAGACCTCGATCGACGAACTGCCGCAGCTGTTCAACGTCGTGTTCAAGGGCAACCTGTCGCTGGTCGGCCCGCGCCCGCACGCGGTGCAGCAGAAGCTGCAGAACCAGCTGCTCGACGAGGCGGTGGACGGCTACTTCGCCCGCCACCGGGTGAAGCCCGGCATCACCGGCTGGGCGCAGATCAACGGCTGGCGCGGCGAAGTCGACAGCGCGGAGAAGATCCAGCGGCGCGTCGAGTTCGACCTCTACTACATCGAGAACTGGTCGGTGCTGTTCGACGCCTACATCCTTCTGAAGACGCCGCTCGCGCTGCTGAAGACCGAGAACGCGTACTGACGCCGCGTCGCATTTCTGCGCAGATTTTCGCCCAAGTGTCCGCGCTGATCGCGTGACGACAGTCACATAATTCCGTCATCAGACGAGGGTATGATCCGAACCCTCAAAGTTCGGTGGGGACGCACCGAACGCAGTCACCCACAAAGGATCACGTCCATGTTCAAGAACCTCACCGCGATCGCGGGTACGGCCATCATCCTCGCGACGCTGGCGACCTCCACCGTTCAGGCCAGGCAGGTCGAGACCGACACGCCGAAGACCGAGCGCGTCGTCACGCAGAAGGTCGCCAAGGCGCAGACTCAGGCGCCCTACTTCTGGCTGGTGCTCGGCGTCGGCTATTGATCAGCCGCGATTATTCGGCACAACGCCTGCAATGCTTTCGCCGCCCGGTTCGCGCCGGGCGGCTTTCGTTTTGCACGAACTGAAAACGCGGTGTTAGAATCGTGATCTAACATTCTGCTTCATCAAACTTGAGCCCGCACCAACACAGGCCTAGGTCTCTATGCAAGAACCGGCCTTGAAAGGATGCCTCGATGCTGATCGGCGTGCCGAAGGAGATCAAGGACAACGAATTTCGGGTCGGGCTGACGCCCTCTTCCGTCGCAGAACTGGTCCACAACGGTCACGCGGTGCTGGTGCAGAGCGGCGCCGGCGTCGGCTCCGGTCTTGGCGATGAGGAATATGTCGCCGCGGGTGCGACCATCGTCAACGGCCCGGGCGAGATCTTCGAACGCGCCGACATGATCGTGAAGGTGAAGGAGCCGCTCAGCGCCGAACGCAAGCTGCTGCGGCAGCGGGCAGATCCTGTTCACCTACCTTCACCTCGCGCCCGACCTGGAGCAGACCAAAGACCTGATCGCCTCGCACGCGACCTGCATCGCCTATGAGACCGTGACCTCGCCCTCCGGCGGCCTGCCGCTGCTGACGCCGATGTCGGAGGTCGCCGGACGGCTTGCGCCGCAGGTCGGCGCGCACTGCCTCGAGAAGGGCGCCGGCGGCCGCGGCGTGCTGCTCGGCGGCGTGCCGGGCGTGCCCGCGGGCGAAGTCATCATCCTCGGCGGCGGCGTGTCGGGCACCCATGCGGCGACCATTGCGCTCGGCATGGGCGCCAACGTCACCGTGGTCGACCGCAATCCGCAAGCGCTGCGCCGCCTCGCCTTTGATTTCGGCACCGGCGTGCGCACCATCTTCTCCACCCGCTCGGCGATCGCCGAGATCGTCAAGCGCGCCGACCTCCTGATCGGCGCCGTGCTGGTGCCGGGCGCCGCCGCGCCAAAGCTCGTGACCCGCGAGATGGTCGCCCACATGAAGCCGGGCGCTGTGATCGTCGACATCGCCATCGATCAGGGCGGCTGCTGCGAGACCTCGCGGCCGACCACCCACTCCAATCCGACCTATGTCGTCGACGGCATCGTGCACTACTGCGTCACCAACATGCCGGGCGCCGTGGCGCGCACCTCCACCTTCGCGCTCAACAACGCGACGCTGCCGTTCGTGCTGGCGCTGGCCGACAAGGGGCTGAAGGCGGCGATGGCCGCGGACGAGCACCTTCGCGCCGGCCTCAACGTTCACGCCGGCCAGCGTGACCTGCAAGCCGGTCGCCGAAGCGCACGGGCTGGAGTGGACCGCGGCGGAGATCGCGCTGAAGGCGACGAAGCCGGCCTGGGATGACGTTTCTTCGATCATCCCGCTCTTTGTTTGCGCATGATCTTGTCCGAAAACCGCTTCACACTTTTCGGGATCATGCGCTATCTCATCATGTGCGGCACGATCAGGCGCGGCAGGAAGAGCGACACGCTCGGCCAGACGATGACGCGCGGCCAGCACGATCAGCATCGGCACGAGCATGATCATCGTGTCCTTCAGCGCGTAGCGCAGCCGCACGCCTGCGATCGAGCACGCGATCATCAGGCACAGACCGTAGGGCGGCGTCACCAGTCCGAACGCCAGCGACACGATCGAGATGATGGCGAACTGCACCGGATGCAGATCGACCGAGCGCGCCAGCGGTTCGAGCACGGTGCCGACGATGATGATCGCCGGGATGGCGTCGAGGAAACAACCGACGACGAGAAAACAGAACGCAATGAAGAAGCCGGCCGCGATCGGCCCCATGCCCCAGGTCGACACGTTGGCCAGAAGCTCGTGCGGAATCCGGTAGTAGGCGAGCAGCCAGCCGAACGCGCTCGCCGTGCCGACGCAGAACAGCGCGACCCCGGCAAGCCGCCCGGTATCGAGCAGCGCCTTGTAGAGCTCCTTCACGCCGGTTTCCCGGTAGACGATGCTCGACAGCACGATCGAATAGAGCACGGCGACGCAGGCGAACTCGGTCGCCGTGAACCAGCCGAGCAGGATGCCGCCGACGATGATGAACGGCGTCATCAGCGCCGGCAGCGAGTGCCAGACCGCGCAGCGCATCTCCACCCAGCTTGATTTCGGATAGGTCGGATAGCCGCGCCGCACCGCATAGACATGCACGGTGGCCATCTGCGCGCCGGCGATCAACAGGCCCGGCACGATGCCGGCCAGATACATCGCGCCGATCGACGTCGGAGATCAGGCCGCCCCACACGATCATCAGGATCGACGGCGGGATGATGACCGCCAGCACCGCCGACACCGCCGTGATGGCGATCGAGAACGACAGGTCGTAGCCTTCCCTGGTCTGCGCATCGATGAAGATCTTCGACTGGCTCGCGGCATCCGCGGTCGAGGAGCCGGAGATGCCGGCGAAGAACACCGACAGCACGACGTTGATCTGCGCCAGCGAGCCCGGCCAGTGTCCGACCAGCGCGCGCGACAGCTCGACCAGCCGGTCGGTGATGCCGCCGACGCTCATCAGGTTGGCGGTCAGCAGGAAGAACGGCACCGCCAGCAGGATGAACGAGTTGTAGGCGTTGAACGTCTCCTGCGCGAGCATCATGATCGACAGTCGCGGCTCGATCAAAAGGATCGGCAGGCAGGCAAGACCAAGCGCGAACGCGACCGGTATCCGCAGGACGATCAGCGCGAAGAAAACGCCGAACAGAACGGCAGCCGCCTGTCCGGCGGAAAGGACGGCGCCGCTCATTGCGTGCTGCCTCCGAACAGAACGCGCAGTTCATCGACGATCTGCTCGCCGGCAAACGACAATCCATGTGAAGCCGGCCACCGGCCAGGCGACGTGAATCAGCCACAGCGGCAGCTCGGCGAGTTCCGACGTGCGGTTCCAGGCAAAGCGCGTGAACTCGAGGCCGGCGAGGACGAAGACCACCGCCAGCGCCAGCACGCCGAGCCGCGCGACGATCCGCACCGCGGCCTCTGCGCGCCGCGACAGGATCGGCCAGACATCGACCTCGAAATGCTGCGCTTCCCTCACTCCCGACCATGGCGCCGATCATGATCGTCCAGATGAACAGGAAGCGGGCCATCTCCTCGGTCCAGATGTAGGACGGGATCAGGTCCGTGTAGCGCGAGATGATCTGCAGCGTGACCGGAAAGATCAGGATGCCGACGCAGGCGGCCAGCAGGATCTCCAGCAGCTTCGCATAGCCCGCCGTCAGCGCGCCGCCAGAGGCTTGGCAGGCGCTGCACCGTGTCGGTCATTCCGTCTGCCCCCGAAGCGTTCAGATCTGCGTTCAAGAAAACGCCGTGGCGAGGCTGGCTGCCCGCCACGGCTCTGTGCGCCGCTTCGCTCAAGCCACGTTGATCTTGGCGTAGATGTCCTCGGCGCCGAGTTCCTTCGCGTAGGCCGCCATCACCGGATCGACCAGCTTCTTCATGGCCTCGCGCTCCTCGAACACGACGCGCTTCAGCTTGCCGGCCTTCTCCAGCGTGTCGAGCTTGATCGTCTCCTCGCTGCTCTCCAGCTCGCGGCCGAAGTCGCCGGCCTCCTTGCCGGCCTTGACGATGGCGTCCTGCAGGCCCTTGTCCAGCGTCTTGAACGTCTTGACCGAGAAGCAGATCGGCCGGATCGTGACCGCGTGCTGGGTCATCACCAGGTTCGGCGCGACCTCGTAGAACTTCATCGCCTCGACGCCCGCCGCCTCGTTCTCGCCGGCGCTGATCACGCCGTTCTGGATGGCGTTGTAGACCTCGTTATAGGCGATCACCGTCGGGCTCATGCCGGCGGCGGAGAATGTCCGCGACCAGATCGGCGCGCCCTGCACGCGCACCTTCAGCCCCTTCATCTCGGCGAGGTTCTTGAACGGCTTGTTCGAGAAGATGTTGCGGACGCCGCCGCCGGCATTGCCGATCAGCTTCACCTCCGCCTTCTGCTCGACCTCGTCGGCGACCGGCTTCAGCAGGTCGGCGGCGACGACCTTGTTCATGTGGGCGATGTCGCGAAACACGAACGGCGCATCGATGAACGGCGCGGCCTTGGCGAACGTGCTCATGTGGGCCGGCGAGACGATGCCGTAGTCGACGGCCTTGCCCTGCGACATGTACTCGAAATACTGCTTCTCGAGGCCGAGCGAGGAGTTCTTGTGCAGGGTGAAGTTGACCGGCTTGCCGTAGTACTTCTTCACCAGCTCTTCGAACCTGACGAGCGCCTTGGTGAAGGCATGGTCGTCATTGAATTGCACTGCACCATTGAGCGTCACGGGCTGCTGTGCCCTGAGGATCGATGGCATGCCAAGCGCGCCGGCCGCGGCTGTTGCACCTAACCCGGCGAGTAGCGTTCTCCGCTTCATTGGGTGTTCCTCCGTGTGATGCCCGTCCCTTTGTTCGGGATCTTGGGCTTGACGGCAGTCGGCGATATCTCGCGGCTGCGATCTTCAAAGCGTATGCCCAAGGCATCACTTAAGGAAGCCAATTCCGGTCGCGCGGGCGCCTGCGCTCGCGCGCTGACGATTTCACACCACGAAAAGTCTCAGAGGCGCGATCCGGCTCCGCGAGAGCGCGTCAGCGCAGGCTCCAGCCCTGGCGCATGTCGGTCGTCCATTCGGCCTTTTCGGCGACGACCGCAGGTTTTGGATCGCCCGTCAGCAGCAGCGGCATGACCGTCATGAACTGCAGCAGGACAGCGACGGTGCCAACCAGAAGGAGAGCTGCAAGCCTTCCACGCGTCCACTGGAAGGAGACGATCGCCAGCACGGTCACGACCAGCAGGGCGACGACTTGCCAGACGATGAAGATATCAACGATGGGGGTCATGGCTAGCGCTCCCTATTTGCCGGCACGGATGGCTTCGGTCATTCGCTGATCGAGCAGCTGATAGTCGCCGTACAGCCGGTCGCACGCGGCCTTCTCGGCCTGGCAGAGGATCTCCGTCTTGACGAAGAAGCTACCCTGATGCTGCAGGAGCTGGCGTCGTCCAACTGAAGGATGCGCGTAGTGATTTGACGGCGTGAACGACCAGATCGACCTGTCGGTATCGTTGGCCACGGTCCAGTCGCCGCTCCTGGAGAACGTCACGCCGGCCTTTGCACGCAGTGCATCATAGGCCTCGGTCACCGAGGCGTAGGCAATTCCGCCACCCGCGCCGTCCGTTCCGCTCTGTGCATATGCAGCAGCACCCGATACCAGCACCGCGGCGCAGGCAAACGCTTGCAGCAATCGCTTCATGATGGTCCCCGGAATGGCCGTTCAAATCCGGGCGGACCCTAGCCGGGAGAGCCTGCGGGCGATGTGAGATGGGTCACACGACCTGGGTTCTGCGGTGACGCTGGCCTGAGGGAAAGAACTCTTCTCCCCTCCTCCCGCGAGCGAAGCGAGTGGCGGGGAGGGGCGCAGGCGGCCTTCGGCCGCCGTTCTTAGTAGAAAAAACGCCGATGCTTCGCATCGGCTGTGGGTGGGGGGAACGGCGGCCGCGGCGGAGACTTCAGCAGGCCCCCCACCCGGCTCGAATTCGCCTAGCCGATCAGCTCGGCGTTCTGGAGAACGGCGGCCTGAGGCCGCCTATGCATCCGAGCCACCCTCCCCGCCACTCGCTGCGCTCGCGGGAGGGAGGGTGAAGAGAAGCGCGAACGCCGCCACCACAATCAGTCGTTGGCGCCCTGGATCGCCTCGATGACGGCGGCTGTGACGTCCGTGGTGCGCGCCTTGCCGCCAAGGTCGGGCGTGTGGAAGCGCGCGTCCGCCGTGACGCGTTCGATCGCGCGCATCAATCGCTTTGCGCCACTCATCTCGCCGAGATGCTCGAGCATCATCACCGCGGACCAGAACGTACCGATCGGATTGGCGATGCCCTTGCCCATGATGTCGAACGCCGAGCCGTGGATCGGCTCGAACATCGAGGGATAGACCTTCTCCGGGTTCAGGTTGGCGGTCGGCGCGATGCCGAGCGAGCCGGCAAGCGCCGCCGCAAGATCGGACAGGATGTCGGCGTGCAGGTTGGTCGCGACCACCGTGTCGATGGTCTCGGGCCGGATGACCATCCGCATCGTCATCGCATCGACGAGCATCTTGTCCCAGGTCACGTCCTTGAATTCGGCCGCAACCTCCACCGCGATCTCGTCCCACATCACCATGGCGTGGCGTTGCGCGTTGGACTTCGTGACGACCGTCAGCAGCTTGCGCGGCCGCGATTGCGCCAGCCGAAAGGCGAAGCGCATGATCCGCTCGACGCCCGCGCGGGTGAACATCGCCACGTCTGTCGCAGCTTCGAGCGGCGAGCCCTGGTGCACGCGGCCGCCGACGCCGGCGTATTCGCCTTCGGAGTTCTCGCGGACGATGACCCAGTCGAGCTCCTTGCCCTCCACCTTGCGCAACGGGCTGGTGATGCCCGGCAGCACGCGGGTCGGACGGACGTTGGCGTACTGGTCGAACGGCTGACAGATGGCGAGCCGCAGTCCCCACAGCGTGATGTGGTCGGGCACGTCGGGCGCGCCGGCCGAGCCGAACAGGATGGCGTCGTGATGCCGGATCTGGTCGCGGCCGTCGGCGGGCATCATGCGGCCGTGCTTCTTGTAGTAGTCCGAGCCCCAGTCGAAGTGATCGACCTTGAACGCGAATCCGTTCTCGCGCTTCGCCAGCGCCTGCAGCACCTCGACACCGGCCGAAATGACTTCCGTGCCGATCCCGTCGCCCGGGATGGCTGCGATCTTGTACGTCTTCATGCTTCGATTACTCGCCCTTTGCGCCTGCGGCCTTGATCACCGCGCCCCAGCGCGGGACTTCGGCGGCCAGATGTTCCTTCAGCGCCGCCGGCGTCGCAAGCTGCGCCGGCAACGGGCTCCGTTCCGAGGCTCGCGAAACGCTCGATGACCTTGGCGTCCTTGAGCGCAACCTGCAGCGCATTCACCAGCTTGTCGGTCGACGTCCTTCGGCAGTCCCTTCGGCGCCCACATGGCATGCCAGGCCGAGACCTCAAAACCCTTCATCGGACCGGAGTCGAGCGTCGGAAGATCGGGCAACGACGAGACCTTCGCCTTGGTCGTGACGGCGTATCCCTTGATCTTGCCGTCCTTGATCTGGTTGGTGGTGTTGGTGGTCTGGTCGCACATGATGTCGAACTGATTGCCCAGCAGGTCGTTCATGGCGGGTCCGGTGCCGCGGTAGCCGATGCCGCGCGGCTTCACATCCAGCTCCTTGGACAGCATCAGCATGCACAGGAACGACGCCGAGCCCACGCCCGCATGGCCGTAGGTGACCTTGTCGTTCTCCTTGCGCATCCAGTCGAGGAATTCGGTCACGTTCTGGGTCGGAATGCCGGTCCTCGAGACGAGCGTCATCGGCACGTCGGTGATGCGGCCGAGATGATCGAAGTCGTTGACCACGTCGTACTTCAAGCGCCGGATAAAGCGAGGGCGCGGTCGCGTGCGCGATGTGCCAGACCGCAATGGTGTATCCGTCCGGGGCCGCGGCGGACACCCGCGCCATGCCGATCGTTCCGCCCGCCCCGCCGATGTTTTCGACGACCACGGTTTGCCCGAGCGTCCGGCTCATGGATTCAGCGACAAGGCGCGCGACTGTATCGGTTGGGCCGCCTGCGGCCGCCGGCACGATCAGCGTGATCGGCCGTGCGGGATAGCTGCTCTGCGCAGTTGCGACGCTGAGGCAGGACGAGAGCGGCCAAGCTGCCGGCCAGAAGCATGCGACGGTTGAAGCGCATCGACGTCCTCCTTGTGATCATTTCCTCGGCGCGGACCGCGGGTCATCGCGCAGGACAAGGATACGCCGCGGAACTGCGGCACTACAATGACGGAGCGCTGGGGGACATCCCCGCTTCCGATGGACTTGCTGGCATAAATGTGTCGCACGAGAATGACGGAGCTCGCGCGAGCGGCTATTCTTTGCCCAGAGCTATCGTTGTCGGGGAAGCAGCATGATCGAGTTCGGCCAGATCGCCACCTATGTCGCAGTCGTTGCGTTGTTGTTCATCATTCCGGGGCCGGCGGTGCTGCTGACGCTTGCGCGCAGCATCAGCGGCGGAACGAGGGTTGGCGTCGCGACCGGCGCCGGCATCGCGGTCGGGGATGCCCTGCACACGCTTGCCGCGGTCATCGGCCTGTCGGCGATCCTCATGACGTCGGCGCTGGCCTTCGAGATCATGAAGTATCTGGGCGCGGCCTACCTGATCTACCTCGGCATCGTCGCCTTCGTTGAGCGGACCTCCGGCCTCGACCTGCCCCAGGTGAAGCGGCTGACCGCGCGCAGCGCGTTCCGCCAGGCCATCCTGACCGAGGTGCTGAACCCCAAGACCGCGCTGTTCTTCCTGTCGTTCCTGCCCCAGTTCGTCGATCCCGCGCGCGGCGCGGTGTGGTTTCAGCTATTGGTGCTCGGCGCGATCTTCGTCGGCATGAGCATCGCCTACACGTCGATGCTTGCGGTGGCCGCGGCATCCGTCGCCGGTTTCCTCAAGCGCAACAGCGCGATCACGCGCTGGCAAGGCAAGGTGGTCGGCAGCATCTACATCGGACTCGGCGTGCAGCTGGCGCTGCAGGAGCGTCGCTGAAGCCTAGAGCGTGATAGCGTTTCTTCGAATCGCCATCACGCTCTGTCGTTTTGTTTGGAGCATGATCCCCGGATCAAGTCCGGGGACAAGCCTCTTCGGAAAACCGGTGTCCACTTTTCCGGATCATGCTCTATTGGCTGCCGGCGATCCCGGCAGCGCCGGCGACCTCGCGCCACTTCACAATCTCACGATCCACGTGCTGGGCCAGCTCTTCCGCGCTGGAGGCGACGACGCGGCCGCTCACGTCGGCAAATCGCTTCTTCAGGTCGGGGTCGGCAAGAACCTTGCGCAAGTCGGTCGACAGCTTGCTGACGATTTCAGGCTTTGTCCTGGCGGTGACGAACAGCGCCCACCAGTTTCCCATCTCGTAGCCGGGCAATCCTGCCTCGGCGACCGTCGGCACATCAGGCAACTGGTCGATGCGCGTCTTGGTGGTGACGGCGATCGCCCGTACCGTTCCGGCCTGAATCTGCGGCAAGGCGGTGGACGCATTGTCGAACATGATGTCGATGCGCCCCGTCATGAGATCGGTCAGCGCGGGGCTGCTGCCGCGATAGGGTACGTGCGCGACATCGATCCCGGCTTGCTGCTTGAAAAGCTCGGCGGCGAGATGCAGCGACGTCCCCACGCCCGCTGAGGCATAGGTTGTGGGCTTGGCCTTGGCGAGGGCAATGAAGTCCTGCACCGACTTCACGCTCGAACTCGCGGGTACGATCACCACGTTGGGTGTTTCGAGCGCGAGCGTCAGCGGCGCGAGATCCTTCACCGGATCATACGGCACGGTCTTGTAGAGGGACTTGTTGGCTGCGACGCCAATCGCGCCGAGCACAAGCGTGTGTCCATCGGGTTCAGCCTTGACGGCAGCAAGAATGCCGAGATTGGACCCCGCGCCCGGAAGGTTCTCGACAATCACCGTCTTGCCGTAGAGTGCACCAAGCTTGTCGGCGATCGCCCTGCCGATGATATCGGCCGCGCCCCCGGCTGCGATCGGCACGATGATCCGCATCTGCTTCGATGGAAACTCCTGCGCGCGGGCCGCAAACGCCATCGAGAACGACAGCAGCGTCGCAGCGGAGAATATCAGCGCGCGAGCGGTGGTGGTCGGCCTGCGACGCATGGGGGCCTCATGGACGATGGATGTCCGGCAGGCAATGTTGGGAGCTTCAATTGCCCGATCCCGCTCGATCGCGAAAGCCATTGACGGAAATCAGGGCAATAGAAGATTATAATTGCTATGGATACACGCCGCCTCAGGTACTTCCTGGCCGTTGCCGAGCACGGCACGATGGCCCGCGCCGCCATCGCCGTCGGGATGGCACAGCCGACGCTCTCGCAGCAGATACGGGCGCTCGAAGCGGATCTCGGCAGCGTGCTGTTCGATCGCACGTCGCGCGGCATGGAGATGACAAGTCCGGGCCGGCTGCTTCGCACCCATGCTCTGCGACTTGTGGCGCAATGGGATGCCGCGAAGACGGCTGTCGAGGAGATCGAGGGCGCCATTCGCGGCCAGGTCCGCATTGGCGTGATCCACACCTACAACACCGCGTTCCTTCCAGCCGTGATCCAGCTGTTCATCAATCGCTATCCGCAGGCGCGGCTGCTGGTTGAGGAGGCGACGGCAAGCGAGGTCGAGCAGGGAATACTGAACGGTCGGTACGACGTCGGCCTGGCATTCGATCCCCCGGAGCACGAGCAACTGGCCGTTGCCCCGCTGTTCGATGAGCACCTCGTATTCGTGTGCTCGCGTTCATCGCGCCATGCAAATCGCAAGGCGATCGAGTTGCGGCAACTATCGGGCATTCCGCTTGCGCTGCTGACACAGGCTTTTGCCACGCGCCGCCTGCTCGACGCGGCGACGGCCGGAAAGGCCACGCTCGACGTGCAGATCGAGATGAATTCAGTCGAGGCCTTGCTGGAGCTTGCGCGGCGAAACATCGTCCCGACGATCATTGCAAACCGAAGCCTTGCAGCTCGCACCGATCTTGCGGTCCTGCCGCTCACGCGACCGACGATCCGCCGCGGCGCTGCACTGCTGTGGGACGTCACTCGCTATCAGACGAAGGCGACGAGGGCCTTCCTCGACATCGCACGGCGGGAGCTCACGAAAATGCCCCTGCCCAAGGCCGCGCGACGAGCGGCGCCGGCTGAAGCCTAGAGCGTGATAGCGTTTCTTCGGATCGCCATCACGCTCTATCCTCTTGTTGGAGCATGATCTTTTCGGAAAACCGGTATCCACTTTTCCGGATCATGCTCTAGCCGCCGAGGCTTGGGCGCGCCGGCGACAGATCCGCAACCGTGATGCCAAGGTCGCGTTGCGCTTGTGGCAGCTCGCGATCGAACATCAGCGCAGCAATCGCCTGACCGAGCGCCGGCGACGTGAGGATGCCGCAGCCGCCCTGCCCCAGCAGCCAGAAGAAACCTTCGGCATCGGCCCGCGTGCCCGCCACCGGGTTGCGATCGGCGGTGAAGGTGCGCAAACCCGCCCAACTGCTGAGCGGCCGCGCGATCTCGAACAGCGTATCCTGCTCGATGTTGTGAATGCCCTGAGCAACGTCGATATCGTCGGGATACGCATCCATGGGCGTCGTCGGCACGGCGTCGCACAAACTGCCCATCAGCCGTCCGGTCTCCGGCCTGACGTACCATCGATCATCGACGTTGCTCACAAGCGGCCAGCGGGACGGATCGAACCCGCCTGACGCCGCGAACGTGAAGGCCGTGCGCCGGTGCGGCGTGACGCCAACGGGCTTCAAGCCCGCCTGTGCCGTCACCTCGTCGCCCCAGGCGCCGGCGGCGTTGAGCACCTTTGGCGCGCTGAACGTTCCCTTTGGCGTCTCGACCGCCCACTCTCCGGCCGTGCGCCGGATGCCGGTGATGCCGGCACCGGTGATGATCTGCGCGCCGTTCGCCTTCGCGCCGCGGGCATAGCCCTGCAGCAGTGCGTGCACGTCGATATCCATCGCATCCGGCTCGAGGATGCCGCCATCGACGCCGTCGGTGCGCAGCGCCGGAAAGAGCGCAAGTGCCTCCTTGGCGCCGAGACGCTCGGCCCTGGCGCCGACGCTGGTGATCCGCTCATGGATCCTGTCGAGCCGCTCGTGCTGATCCGCGCGCGCGACGGTCAGGCAGCCGCGCGCAGTCAGCAGCGGCTCGGGAACGAACCCGGCCGGCGGATGCTCCAGGAACTCGCGGCTCGCCTGCGCCAGGCGGCGCATGGTGACGGCCGAGATTCCGACGGTGAACTGCGCGGCCGTGCGGCCGGAGCTGTGATAGCCGAGGTCGCCCTCGCGCTCGAGGACAAGAACCGATGCCGACTGCGACAGGAAGCAGGCCGCCGAGAGCCCGGCTATTCCGCCGCCAACAACGATCACGTCCGCCTGCATACGCCCCTGCCTTGAGAAGTGGTCTCGGCGACCCCTTATCACGCAGCTCAGCCGCGGAGCGCCAGCTCGATCGCCCGCCATCGTTCTTGATTTGTTCATAACTGGCTGTGACAAAGGAAGGTTCGAGGGGGACAATTCGTGCGCGCTGCTGTGACCGCCGGATATCTGGACACGCTCAATCCGGCGCAGCGCCGGGCCGTCGAGCACGGCGTGACCGCCGGACGGCCATATCGGCCCGCCGCTGCTCGTCATCGCCGGCGCCGGATCCGGCAAGACCAACACCCTGGCGCATCGCGTCGCGCATCTGATCGTCAACGGCGCCGATCCGCGGCGCATCCTGCTGATGACGTTTTCGCGCCGCGCCGCCGCCGAGATGGCGCAGCGCGTCGAGCGCATCGCGCGCAAGGTGCTGGGCGACAATGCCGGCGGTGATGACCGACGCGCTGAGCTGGGCCGGCACCTTCCACGGCATCGGCGCGCGGCTGCTGCGCGACTACGCCGAGCAGATCGGGCTCGATCCCGCCTTCACGATCCATGACCGCGAGGATTCCGCCGACCTGATGAATCTGGTCCGGCACGACCTCGGCTTCTCGAAGACCGAGAGCCGCTTTCCGACCAAGGGCACCTGCCTCGCGATCTACTCGCGCTGCGTCAATGCCGAGCGCCGATCTCGACGAGGTGCTCGGGCGGTCCTTTCCCTGGTGCGCCGGATGGGCCGAGCGAGCTGAAGCAGCTGTTCGCGGCCTATGTCGAGGCCAAGCAGAAGCAGAACGTGCTCGATTACGACGACCTGCTGCTCTACTGGGCGCAGATGATGAGCGGATCGCAGGCCTCGCCGACGACATCGGCGGGCGGTTCGACCACGTGCTGGTCGACGAATATCAGGACACCAACCGCCTGCAGTCCTCGATCCTGCTGGCGCTGAAGCCCGGCGGGCGCGGGCTGACCGTCGTCGGCGACGACGCGCAGTCGATCTACTCGTTCCGCGCCGCGACCGTGCGCAACATCCTCGACTTTCCCGGACCAGTTCACGCCGCCGGCGGACATCATCACGCTCGACCGCAACTATCGCTCGACGCAGCCGATCCTGGCGGCCGCCAACGGCGTGATCGATCTGGCGCAGCGAGCGCTTCACCAAGAACCTCTGGACCGAGCGGACGTCGCGAGACCAAGCCGCGGCTGGTCGCGGTGCGCGACGAAGCCGACCAGGCGCGCTACATCGTCGAGCGCGTGCTGGAGAACCGCGAGGACGGCACGCTCCTGAAGCAGCAGGCGGTGCTGTTCCGCACGTCGCAGCACAGCGGCCCGCTGGAGATCGAGCTCACCCGCCGCAACATTCCGTTCGTCAAATTCGGCGGGCTGAAGTTCCTCGACGCCGCCCACGTCAAGGACATGCTGGCGCTGCTGCGCTTCGTCGAAAACCCGCGCGACCGCGTCGCCGGCTTTCGCGTGCTGCACCTGCTGCCCGGCGTCGGGCCGGCCTCGGCGCAGCGCGTGCTCGACCACATGGCGGAAGCGGCCGATCCGATCGGCGCGCTCGCTGAGCCTGCCCTCGCCGCCCCGCGCCGGCGAGGACTGGACGGCCTTCGTCCGGCGCCATCGGCAACCTGCGCTATGCCGAGTGGCCGGCCGACATCGAGCGGGCGCGGCTCTGGTACGAGCCGCATCTCGAGCGCATCCACGAGGATGCCGAGACCCGCCGCGCCGACCTGATCCAGCTCGAGCAGATCGCGGCCGGCTATCCCTCGCGCGAACGCTTCCTCACCGAGCTCACGCTCGATCCGCCGGACGCCACCAGCGACCAGGCCGGCGTGCCGCTGCTCGACGAGGACTATCCTGATCCTCTCGACCATCCATTCGGCCAAGGGCCAGGAATGGAAGTCGGTCTTCGTGCTGAACGTGGTCGACGGCTGCATGCCGTCCGATCTCGGCGCCGGCACCACCGCCGAGCTCGAAGAGGAGCGCCGCCTGCTCTATGTCGCGATGACGCGCGCCAAGGACGATCTGCATCTGATCGTGCCGCAGCGCTTCTTCACCCACGGCCAGCACGCGCAGGGCGACCGCCATGTCTATGCCTCGCGCACGCGCTTCATTCCGACGCCGCTGCTGTCGCTGTTCGAGCGCGCCAACTGGCCGACGTTTGCGCCGGCTGCGGCGCGCAGCGCGAGCTCCGAGCCGCGCATCGATATCGGCGCGAAGATGCGCGGGATGTGGCGGTGAGGAACTGGAAGCTCAGCCTGCCGGCGCCTCGACCGGCCAAAGGCAGACCTGCCGGTTGTCGTGGTCGAGAATGCGATAGCCGATCGGCCGCAGCGCGCGGCGCGCTCAAGGCGATCCTGAGCGCCGCTGCCTTCTTGGCAGCAAGCAGCGAGCTGAAGACGCCGAACGACGGCGCAAACGCCGCGGGCTTGGCGCCCACGAATTCGATCATTTCGATCGTATAACCTTTGATTTTGCTCATCCGGCCTGGATGCACGACCCGGCCGTCCTCCGTTGTGACCCACCTCACGCACCGTGCACCGTGAATGAGGCGCGGGTTTGTTGTGGTTCGCCAATGCGACGAACAACCGCGACCCGCCGGCTGTGCATCCGGTCACGGAAGGTATCCAGCGGCAGCCTACGCTGGGCTCGACGAACAGGAGACCGCCATGTCGAACAACAACGGAACAGGATTTTGGGTCGTCGTCGCGCTGATCCTGGCAATCAGTGCTGCGGCGCTGATCGACGTAGCCGTGCGCTTCGCCTCGAGGAAGATGAAACGGTTGACGACCGCCGTCACACCGCCTTCGCGCGGTTGCTGCGTGGAAGATGCAGGTGCCTGATCACAAGAAGGCCGTATCTCTGGCCTTCAGCTTTGCGGCAGGCTTTGATTTGCTTTCAAATAGTCGGCATAAGGTCGGATGGCTAAAATCAGAGTGACTTTCAAAATCACCAGAATCGCTGAAGGCGACTGGGCAATCCTCGCAGAGCGTCCGGGGGCGGAACCCATCACCATCAAGGGTCTCGTCAGCAAGGCTGACGCCGATGACTGGATGAACGGTGACCGCAAGATTGCCTGGCTGCGGTCTCAGGGCTACGCCAAGTAGTCACAGCGTCTGGCGTTCCAGCGTATCCGCACTGGCGCGTTAGCCGGGCCGGAGGCGCTCGTGCACCCGACCGCGCTCCCGTCCGTTCGTCACTTTTGCCTGGCCGTCACTTTAGCTTGGCTTTGGCTTCCCGCGCCAATCGCTCGGCCCTCAGTCGCTGATGATTCTGCTTCGAACTCGGGGGTGCTTTTCCCGATCAGCGATCGTCTGCCTTGCGGCGATCCTGTCGAACGCCTTGCGCGCCTCTTCGTCCGCGAGTTGCTGACTTGCCGACCTCTTGCCTTTGCTCATGAATTCACCGTCGGCCCTACTCTTCAAGTGTTCCGGAAATGGGCGAATCCCCATCAACGCCCGGGAAGGCCGTTATTACTCAATAGCCGGTGCAATGTAACGTTAACTCGCTTGCAGGGAACTTCGATCTTCCCCCACGGCTGCATCAGGTCGTGCTCCGCTTTCATTCGCAGTCAGGTCTGGTGATGTCAAAACCGCCAATGTGCGAACCGGCTGCATCCCGGTAAGTGTACCGATAAACCATGCCGATCCCCATGCCTTTGGTCATGCCCTCGCTTTTGCAGGCATTCCGCGCGAGGAGCGCCTTGGCGCGAGCAAGAAAGTCGGACGGCAGAGCATTGGCCCCAGCATTCAGCTCGTGCGAGTAGGTGACCACCAAGCCGGTGCGGGCAATATCGATCAGCGTCGTGAAGTCATCGATCTTCCGCGGCACAGTCGCCTTTATCTCCGCGACTGACCTGTCCGTTCCCGCCAGAAACATCTCGACGTTGACTTGCGCGTGCGCGGGCCGCCCCAGCTCGTGAAGGCCGAGCCCACCCGCAAACGTGAGGCCTGCGGCAAACACGATTGTCGGTGTCCGACCTTTGCGAACCGGCAGCGTATCCACAACTCATCGCCGTTCAGTTTTGTGGAGTGGAAGGCCGAAATGGTCGGAGCGGCGGGATTCGAACCCACGACCCCTAGTCCCCCAGACTAGTGCGCTAACCGGGCTGCGCCACGCTCCGACGCCGATAACGGCACTGGTTGATTAGGAAATCCCGGCTTCCGGCGCAAGCCGCGCATGCCGGGATTTCGCCCCCGATCCGGCGCCCGATCCGTTAAGGACGCTTAAGGACATTCCGCTATCGTGGCCGAATCACGGGGAAATCCGGCCATGCTGCGCGCCATCGCGCTTTCCGTTGTCATGATCGCGAGCACTGGCGCCGAGCGCCCTGGCCGCCGATCTGCCGCCGTACACCAAACTCGGTGCGGTGTTTGCGAAGCCTGCCCCGGCGGGCGTGTACGTCCAGCGCGAGGTTCGCGACGACAATTACCCGACCTTCGGATTTTCGCCGCAGATCGACGTCCGGCCCGATCGTCGGCGGCTACTACGGCACGCCGTTCTCTTACTATTACAGGCCGTATTACGGCAGCGAGGCTGCGGCGCTGACGGACGCGTATACGCGCCTGCCTTATGCTTGCGGGTTTTACGGGTATTGCTGATCTAGTCCACGATTGCGGTGTCGAATTCGGCAAGCGTGGCACGCAATTCGGACGGATCGGTCAGGCTCCGCAGTCGGGCGATGAGAGCATCAAGCCGTGGCGTCAGGATGATGAGATAGCGGCTCGGCTCGGTGACCGCGTAGGTGTGCGGGGTACCGGCCGGCACAAAGACCGTGGTCCCTGCAGGTGCGTCAACTTCCCGGTCCGTGAATCTGAACCGCAGCGAACCCTCCAGCACGTGCCATGCTTCATCATCGGATCGGTGGATGTGCAGGTAGGAGGGACCGGAATCCGTCCACTCGCGGACAACCAGGGAGGCTCCGGCGGCGGCGATTGCCGGCGCACCTGAGGTGGCGATGATCGGGCTGGATGGGTGTTGGCCGTTCCGTGTCATTGATTGCTCTCCTCGATCGCGCAGGAGCGAGACACAGGTGTATCGCCCGCTTCAGAGGAGGACCGATCAGGACCGAATTCGACTGTGAGGCCGGTCATTGTACCGGGAATCCCGGCCCGCATAGCGCTTCGCTCATGCGGGCTACGGGCTTGAAACCTCAGCTCGCCTTCATCGCGGCGTCGAGCATCCTTCGGCACTCCAAGCAGCTCGTCCAGCGCCACGCGCAGCTTGGCGACGTTGCGCTGGTCGAGATGCGTGCTCTCCAACAGGCTGTCCTCGAGGCTTGCAGGCGCGGGCGTCCGGTGATGACGCGCAGCGTCGATGAAGGAGGCGATCGCCGACGGCAGTTCGTGCGAGGAGGCCTCGCCGACATCGTCGCCGTCGCCGGCCTCGAAGTCGTCGGTCATCTCCTCGTTGACGGCGTGGCGCAGCATCTCCTCGTGATCGGGCTCGTCGTCCTCGACCGCCGTCGGCACCATCGGCGAGATCGCGCCGGTCTGCCAGTTCTGCACCGTCTTGATGCCCTGCTCGCGCAGAATGCGCTGCACGCCACGGATGGTGTAGCCCTGCCCGTACAGGAGATGGCGGATGCCCCGCAGGAGATTGACGTCCTCGGGCCGATAGTAGCGGCGTCCACCCGACCGCTTCATCGGCTTGATCTGGGCGAACCGCGTCTCCCAGAATCGCAGGACGTGCTGAGGCACGTCGAGGTCGTCGGCAACTTCACTGATGGTTCTGAACGCGTCCGGCGCCTTGTCCAAAGGCCCGCCCCCCAAAACTTCGCTTGCCCAAATTCGATCCAGCGGCGCTGGATCGCATTCCCCACTCTTTCCTGTCGCACGAACCGGCCCGAATCATGGCCGCGAATTTTCGAGATATCTTATAGCACGACGACTTCTGTTCGAATCGTCGGCCCGCCCTTCGCGACTATGCGCTAGTCGTCCGCCTTGGCGGTAACCTCTTGCCCGTTGATCCGCTGCTTGAGAATCGCCGACGGCTTGAAAACCATAACCCGGCGCGGAGAAATTGGAACCTCCGTACCGGTCTTCGGATTCCGGCCGATGCGCTGTCCCTTCTTGCGCACGATGAACGAGCCGAACGACGACAGCTTCACCGTTTCGCCCTTTTCAAGGCAATCGGTGATCTCTTTCAACACCAGCTCGACGAATGCGGACGATTCCGTTCGCGACAGCCCGACCTTTTGGTACACGGCCTCGCAGAGATCGACCCTCGTGACTGTCTTTCCGGTTCCCGACATCGCCTGCCCCGCTCACGGCGAAAACTGACCTAACGCTAAGGGCTTACGGCGCTATCGTCAACATCACTGAGGCCTCAAACGCAGCTTGTTTGCACACTCAAGATTGTGGCAGCTGCGAAGTACTACATCACCAGCGCAGCAGCACCGATCCCCAGGTGAAACCGCCGCCCATCGCTTCAAATAGAATTAAATTGCCTTTTTTGATGCGTCCGTCGGCGACAGCTTCACAAAGCGCGAGCGGAATCGAGGCGGCCGACGTGTTGCCGTGGCGGTCGACGGTGAGCACGACCTTCTGCGGCGCAATATCCAATTTGCGGGCCGACGCATCGATGATGCGCTTGTTGGCCTGATGCGGAACCAGCCAGTCGACGTCTGCGGCGGTGATTCCCGTCGCCTTGAACGCATCGTAGATCACGTCGGTGATCATGCCGACCGCGTGCTTGAAGACCTCTTTGCCTTCCATGCGCAGGTGGCCGACCGTTTGCGTCGACGACGGGCCGCCATCGACGAACAGCTTTGCCTTGTGCCGGCCGTCCGAACGCAGGTGCGAGGTGAGGATGCCGCGGTCGCTGGTGGCGCCGGGCTGCTGCTGCGCTTCCAGCACGACCGCGCCGGCACCGTCGCCGAACAGCACGCAGGTGGTGCGGTCCTCCCAGTCGAGGATGCGCGAGAAGGTCTCGGCGCCGATCACCAGCGCGCGCTTGTGCTGGCCGAGGCGCAGGAAGTTGTCGGCGGTCGCCAGCGCGAACACGAAGCCCGAGCAGACCGCCTGCAGGTCGAAGGCGACGCCATGGGTGATGCCGAGCCCGTGCTGGATCTCGACCGAGGTCGCCGGAAAGGTGTTGTCGGGCGTGGAGGTCGCAAGGACGATCAGGTCGATCGATTGCGCATCGACGCCGGCATTCTTCAGCGCGGCCTGCGCCGCCTTCAGGCCGAGGTGCGAGGTGTTCTCGCCGTCGGCCGCGATGTGGCGCTGACGAATGCCGGTGCGCTGCACGATCCACTCGTCGGACGTGTCGATCTTGGCGGCCAGCTCGGCATTGGTCACGATCCGCTCGGGCAGGTAGGAGCCGCAGCCGAGCACGATCGAACGGGTAACAGTCACGAGATAGCCTCCTGCACGCGCGGCGCCAGCTGGAGCGGGCCGCCGTCGCGGTTGAGTGTCTGGTTGATCTTGGTCAGGAGATCGTATCGGACCATGTCGTAGCCGACGTCCACCGCCGACGCGAACCCTTCGGCGTCGGTGCCGCCGTGGCTCTTGATGACGATGCCGTTCAGCCCGAGGAACACCCCGCCATTGACCTTGCGGGGATCCATCTTGTCGCGCAGCGCCTCGAAGGCGTTGCGCGCGAAGATATAACCGATGCGCGAGCGCCAGGTCCGGCCCATGGCGCTGCGCAGATACTCGCCGATCTGCCGCGCGGTGCCTTCGGCCGCCTTCAGCGCGATGTTGCCGGTGAAGCCTTCGGTGACGATGACGTCGGCCGCGCCGGCGCCGATGCCGTCGCCTTCGACGAAACCGATGAAGTCGAGATGCGGCGGGTTGAGCTTGCGCAACAGCTCCGCGGCCTCGCGCACCTCCTCGATGCCCTTGACCTCCTCGACGCCGATGTTGAGCAGGCCGACCGTCGGCCGCTCGAGGTCGAACAGCACCCGCGCCATGGCGCTGCCCATGATCGCAAGCGTGGCCAGGTGCTGGGCGTCGCCGCCGATCGAGGCGCCGACGTCGAGCACCACGGACTCTCCGCGAAGCGTCGGCCAGACCGCGGCGATCGCCGGCCGGTCGACGCCGGGCAAGGTGCGCAAATTGAACCGCGCCATCGCCATCAGCGCGCCGGTGTTGCCGGCCGAAACGGCGGTGTCCGCCTCGCCGCGCTTCACCGCGTCGATCGCCAGCCACATCGACGAGGTCTTGCGGCCGCGCCGCAGCGCCTGGCTCGGCTTGTCGTCCATCCGCACGGCGACATCGGTGTGCACGATCCGCGACACCGCCTTCAGCGCGGGATGCCTGTCGAGCTCGGGCGAGATCATCTTGCTGTCACCAAACAGCAGGAATTCAGTTTCCGGATGCCGCTTCAGCGAAATTGCCGCTCCCGGAACGACCACCGGGACGCCGACGTCGCCGCCCATGGCATCCAGTGCGATACGAACCTTGCTAGGCATGAACGATCCGGGAACCTTGAAACTGCGGCAAAACGGGAAAACGTCCGGCCTGCCTATTCATCGGGCGGGGACAATACCGTGTCCGCGCGGTGAAACAACAGCGGCGGACGCGTAGCCACCGCTCATTTACCCTTGGATTTCCTTGGCTTGGCCGGCGAATCGGGGGTCTTCAGCGACGCCAGGGCCGCGAACGGATGATCGGCGGGATCGGGCGGCTGGATCACCGGCTCGAAAACCACACCCGGCTTGCGCGGATAGGGGTCGAGGCCGAGAATCAGGAATTCGGCGGCCAGCGCTCCCAGATCGATCGCGCCGCCGACAATCGGCTCCGGCGGGTCTTCCGCCAGCGCATCCTCGCCCTCGTCATCGTCTTCGGAGCCGGAGCC
Source organism: uncultured Alphaproteobacteria bacterium (assembly GCA_963843435.1). Lineage (GTDB taxonomy): Bacteria > Pseudomonadota > Alphaproteobacteria > Rhizobiales > Xanthobacteraceae > P52-10. The sequence continues at coordinate 425,699 of CAWJKJ010000015.1, read as the reverse complement.
AGCGGCCGCCGGCTGGACGTCGGGCGAAAACATCACATCGACGTCCTCATCGACCTCGGTGGTCAGCGGCTCGAGCGTCACGACGCAGGTCTGTCCGGCCTCCCCGCTCACGCGGCCGCGGACATGCACACGTCCGCCGCCCGCATGGGTCAGATCGAACGACGCGCCAAGCCGCGGCAGCTCGCGCAGGCCCATGATCGCGGCAATCGCCTGCCGCTCGGTCTCGTTCGCCTCGATGTCGCGGTGCAAGCCGGCTTCGGGAATTTCGCCGACTGCGACCGGCGCGCGCCATGGCATGACCTTCTCGCTCACGACACCGGCTCCTCGCTCTTTTCCTGGACGGCGGGATCGGCAAACCGCCATTCACCGGCGAGCAGGCGCCGCTCGTCCACCGCCTCGAGCGCAGCGATCGCCGCACGCACGTAGGCGGCCAGCGGTTTGGCGCGGGCCGCATCCGCGTCGAGCAGCACATTGCGGGCAAGCGCCTCTGCAAGCCCGGCGCCACCGGTCTCCAACGCGGCGTCGTAGGCGTTGGTTCGGCCGTAAAACGCCTCGGCGAATTTCACCATGCGCTTCGGCACCGCGAGGTCGCCGACGCCCATTTCGCGCAGGTTGGCGTCCATATCGCTGCAGAAATGGTCGAACAGCGCCTGCGACAGCTTGACCCCGGCCGCGGTGGCACGCAGGCGCCGCAGCACCAGCCACAGATGCAGCAGACACCATGTCGAAACGGCCATTAACCGTGTCCGGCACCTGGAATCGCTGGTAGAAGGCCGGCAGTCGCGCCTGCGCCACGATCATGCCATAGATCGCTTCAATGGTGGGTCCCGGGGCGGTCTTGGGACGGTTGAACGGCCAAAGCATCAAGAATATCCGGAACTTGGCCAGCGTCCTTGGAAGAGGCCGCAGGCCCGGTGACGTGTTTGTCCACGCCGCCTACGCCAACGCCGGTGCTGTGGCAAGATAGGTTGACGCCGGTTTCGGCGGCACAAGCGGAAGGGTTCGGGTTTCGAGATGACGACCAACGGCTTCCTCGCCGATTTTGCGAATTTGCTTAGGCCGGCAATTGCGCGCGCCGTGCGGCCGCTGCGCCATGCCGCGATGCTGGCGCTTGCCTGCGCGGTGCTCGCCGGCTGCGCCGAACAGTTTCAGAAGGGCTATGTGCTGCCTGAAGGTGCGCTGGAGCAGATCCCGATCGGCGCCAGCCAGGACCAGGTGCTGATCGTGCTCGGCACCCCCTCCACCGTCGCGACACTGAGCGGCGAGGTGTTCTACTACATCTCGCAGCGGACCGAGCGGCGGGTCGCGTTCCTGGACCAGAGCGTGACGGACCAGCGCGTGCTGGCGGTGTATTTCGACAAGAACCGCCAGGTGCAGCGCGTCGCCAACTACGGCCTGCAGGACGGCAAGGTGTTCGACTTCATCAGCCGCACCACGCCGACCAGCGGCCAGGAGATCAGCTACCTGACGCCGATCTTCCGCCTGATCGGCGGCTCGAAGCAGTAGCGCGCACGTCAGGCGCCGGCGCCGCGGCCCTGCCAGAACGGATCGCGCAGCTTGCGCTTGAAGATCTTGCCGGTCGCCTCGCGCGGCAGCGCTTCGATGAAGCGGACCTCCTTCGGCACCTTGAAGCCGGCAAGCCGCGGACGCAGGTAGTCCTGGATGTCGGCCGGCTGCAGCTTCGCGCCCGCCTCCGGCTCGACATAGGCGCAAAGCCTTTCGCCGAACTCGTCGTCGGGAATGCCGAACACGGCGCAGTCGCGCACGCCGTCCATTCCGATCAGCACACTCTCGATCTCGGCCGGATAGATGTTGACGCCGCCGGAGATCACCATGTCGCGCTTGCGGTCGCACAGAAACAGGTAGCCGTCCTCGTCGAGGTAGCCGACGTCGCCGACGCTGACGAGGCCCTCGCGCCCGGCCTCCGCGCGCGCCTCGGCCTTGCCGTGATAGTCGAAGTCCGGAACCGTGGTCTGGCGCATGAAGATCTCGCCCGGCTCGTTGGCCGCGCACGGCTCGCCGTTCGGGCCGAAGATCCTGACGATGCCGCCTTCGATGACGCGGCCGACGGTGCCGGGCTTCGCCAGCGCTTCCGCCGCCGAATGCCAGACCGGAATGCCGGTCTCGGTCGAGCCGAAATACTCGTTGATGACCGGCCCCCACCACTCGATCATCGCGCGCTTGACCTGCGGCGGGCACGGCGCCGCGCCGTGCACGACGAACTGCAGCGACGACAGGTCGTAGCGGCGCTTGATATCGTCGGCGAGGCGCAGCAGCCGCACGAACATCGTCGGCACCATGTGCATGTGCGTCACGCGATGGCGCTCGATCAGCCGCAGCAGGTCCTCCGGATCGAAGCGCGGCTCGAGCACGATGGTGCAGCCCTGGCGGAACGCCAGCATGCCGTAGGAATTCGGCGCCGAGTGATACATCGGCCCGTTCATCAGCACGACCTGGCCCTGCCCCGGCCTGATGCCGTAGGCGATGGCGCCGACCCGTTCGGCGCCCGCAGCCCGCTCGGGCTCCATGCGCGTGACGGCGCACGCCTTTCGGCGCGCCGGTCGTGCCCGATGTGTAGAACATCGGCGAGGCGCGGCCGATCGGCCCCTCGTAGGGGCTGCTGCCACTCGCGCCACACGTCCCAATCCACCATGAAGTGCGGGCACCGCGGCAGCGGCACTCGGAGATGCCGTAGGCCGCGGCGATCTCCGGCGGCGTCGCGACCACGAGCACGTTGAGATCGTCGGACAGGCGGCCGGAGATCTGCGGCAGCAGGTCGGCATGGCAGACCAGAATCTGCGCGCCGCTGTCCTGCAGAATGTAGGCGACCTCGTCCCCCTTGAGATGCCAGTTGATCGGCACCACCGGCGAGCCGAGCGTGGCCGCGGCACCCGACACCTCGAAGAAGGCAAAGTCGTTGCGCAGCATCATCGCCACCGGCGTGCCGTCGCGCAGGCCGAGCGATTTCAGCCCCGTCGCCGCGCGGGCAATGCGCAGATGCAGCTCGGCATAGCCGATGCTGCGCTCGCCGCTGATGATCATGCTCGCTCCACCTGACAATACTCGAGAGCCGCGGTTCAGTCATCGTCGATCAGATCGCCGATGCCAACCCAGCTCTTGCCGTCGAAGCGGCGCAAGCGCATCTGCTGGAACGGCAGATAGTCGTCGGGGCCGGTGCTGGCGGTGATGCCGGGAAGCAACAGCGGCACCTGTGACGCTCTTCAATGATGCCGCCTGGCGGCGCACGTTGTCGCGGCTGAAGTCGTCGCCGCACGCGCGCAGCACGTGGGTGAGCAGCGAGGCGTACATGTAGCCCGCCGCGTAGTTGGTGTTGCGCACATCCGCGTCCGGCAGATGCTTCTTCATGAAGGCGAAGAACTCCTGCACGTCCGCTTCATTGGCCCATTGCGGGTCGTTGACGTCCTTCTGGTTGCTCGACGACATGACGCCGGTGGCGTTGTCGAGCCCGGCCGGCTCGAGGATCGCGATCGACGAGGCGGACGTCGGCACGAAGGTCATGTCCGGCTTCCAGCCGATCTCGGCGATGCCGCGGATCGTCTGCGCGGTGAACTTGCCGACCGTGACGCCGAACAGGACGTTGGCGCCGGAGGCTTTCAGCGCCACCAGTTGCGAGGAGATGCTGGGCGCGCTCGGCTCGTAGGACGCTTCCGCCACGATCATCGTGGCGGCCTTGGCGCCCAGTGCCCGCTTGAAGCCGGCGACGTAGTCGCGGCCGAAATCGTCGTTCTGCGAGAGGATGGCGATCTTCGCGTCGGGCTTGTTCCTCAGGACGTGCTTTGCATAGATCACGCCCTCGGTCTCGTAGGCGACCATGCCCGGCATGGTCCAGGGATAGTTCTTCGGGTCCGCCCAGCGCGAGGCGCCGGACAGCACGAACAGCTGCGGCACTTTTCGGCTGTTCAGGTAGCGATGCACGGCGCCCTTGGTGGCGGTGCCGAGCGAACCGAACATCAACGCCACCTCGTCGCTCTCGACCAGCTTGCGGGTGTGCTCGACGGTCTTCGGCGGCGAGTAGGCGTCGTCGAGGCTGATGAGACGGACTTTTCGCCCGTTGATCCCGCCCTCGGCGTTGATCTTGTCGAAGTAAACCTGCTGCACGCGGCCGATGGTGCCGAACGACGACAGCGGCCCGCTATAGGGCAGCGTCTGCCCGATCAGGATTTCGTCCTTCGCGCTCTGCGCCAGCAGCCACCGACACGCCGCAGAGGCCGATCGCGAGCGCGACCGGCAAGCCTGACAAGAAGCCCTTCATGGCACCCTCCCGATGTTATCGTTGTGTCGTTGATGACGCGCGCGCCGTCAGGCGCACGCCCGCTTCAGGAAGTCGCCGCGCGCCTCGGCGAACTCGGCCTTCAACCGCTCGACCAGCTCGGCGACCGGCGGCGCATCGACGATCTGGCCGATGCCCTGCCCCGAGCCCCAGATGTCGCGCCAGGCCTTTTGCTTCATGTTGCCGCCCGAGCCGAAGTTCATCTTCGACTTGTCGGCGGTCGGCAGGTTGTCGAGATCGAGACCGGCGGCCGCGATCGACGGGCCGAGATAATTGCCGTGCACGCCGGTGAAGAGATTCGAATAGACGATGTCGCCTGCGGCGTGCGTCGATCAGCGCCTTCTTGTAGGCCGGATCGGCGTTGGCTTCCGCCGTCGCGATGAAGCGCGTGCCCATGTAGGCGAGATCGGCGCCGAGCGCGAGCGCCGACGCGATGCTCCAGCCGTCGGAGATCGCGCCGGACAGCAGAACCGTGCCCTTGAACCACTGCTTGACCTCGCGCAGCAGCGCGAACGGCGACAGCGTGCCGGCATGTCCGCCGGCGCCGGCGCAGACCAGGATCAGTCCGTCGACGCCGTTCTCCGCGGCCTTGCGGGCGTGCCGCACATTGATCACGTCGTGAAAAACCAGCCCGCCGTAGGAATGCGCCGCCTCGACGATCTCGATCGGCGGCCGCAGCGAGGTGATGATGATCGGCACCTTGTGCTTCACGCAGGTTTCCATGTCCTGCATCAGCCGGTCATTGGAGGCGTGGCAGATCTGGTTGACCGCGTAAGGCGCGACCTTGGCGGTCGGGTTCTGCGCCTTGTATTCGGCGAGCTCGTCCTCGATGCGTGTCAGCCATTCGCCGAGCTTGGCGGCCGGGCGCGCGTTGAGGGCGGGAAACGAGCCGATGACGCCCGCCTTGCACTGGGCGATGACGAGCTCCGGCCCCGACACGATGAACAGCGGCGAGCCGAGAACCGGCAGCGCGAGGGAATTGGCAATCCAGGCAGGCAGTGACATCCCTAGGAATCCTTGTTGTCGCTTTGCGCGGCACTATAGGGCTGGACCGGGGAAGCCGGGTGTTCGATATTGAACGGCAGTGGCATCAGAAATGAACGGCCTTTCGCAAGCCGTTCAGGGACAAGGTCATGGACTGGGACCTCTGCAGATTCTTCACCGCGGTCGCGGAGGCCGGCGACTACACCGGCGCCGCGCGGCGGCTGCGCTCGAGCCATCCGACGGTGAGCCGCAAGATCGCGGCGCTGGAAGCCACGCTCGGCACCCGCCTGTTCGCGCGGACGACGGAGGGCCTGGCGCTGACCACACAGGGCCGCCGCTTTCGCGAACACACCGAGGCGATGGCAGCGGCGGCATCCCGCGCCGAGGCCGCCGTCTCCGCGCGCGGCGAGGCGGCGCGCGGCGTCGTCAAGCTGTCGATCGGCCCGACGCTCGCGGCGCACTGGCTGATGCCGCGGCTGGCGGCCTTCCTCGAGGGCCATCGCCATATCGCGGTCGAGCTGATCACCCATCCGTTTCCGGCCAGCATCCGCCGCCGCGAAGCCGACATCGTGCTGCGGGTGTTCGACACCGGCGACGAGAACCTGATCGGCCGCAAGATCGGACGGCTGGGCGTCGGCTTCTATGCCTCGCGCGACTATGCGGCACGGCATGGCCTGCCGGAGCACCGCGACGACTGGCGGCAGCACAATGTCGTCGGCTTTGCCGACAAGACGACGAATTTCGAACTGGGCCGCTGGAGCGACCGCGTCGCGCGCCATGCCAACATGGTGATGCGCTGCTCGTCGCAGAGCGACATGCTCGCAGCGGTTCGCGCCGGCGTCGGCATTGCCACCATGTCGTGCTTCGTCGGCGACAGCTATCCGGACCTGGTGCGTGTCGCGCCGCAGAAGCTCGCCGGCATCTCCGACCTGTGGCTGCTGGCGCATCCCGATCTCGTCAGCCTTCCGGCCATGCGCGAGGTGATCGCCTTCGTGACCGCCTCGGCCCGCGAAGACCGCGAGATGCTGCGCGGCTGAAGTAGCGAATAGGGAGTAGCGAATAGAGGAAGGAAGCAGTGAGAGCACTGCCCTGCTCAATATTCGCTACTCACTATTCGCTATTCGCCCCTTCCTGCCTGTCACGAACGGAACCCGAAAATTGCAGTTGACGGCGCGGCGGCGTCGCGCGAAATTACGCTATAAGAATTTAAGTTCGCTATCCGAACTTTTAAGGGAGCTGACGTCGCGATGGCCATCGCCCCGGACAAGAACTCGGTTCAGTCGCTCGCGAAGGGTTTTCGTGTGCTCGAGGCCTTCACGGCCGAACGGATCGAAATGGGACTTGCGGAGGTTGCGCGCGCCGCCGGCATCGACAACGCGACCGCGTTTCGCTTCCTGAACACGCTCGTGCAGCTCGGCTATGTCGAGAAGATCCCGGAGGCCAAGCGTTTCCGGCTGACCCTCAAGTGTCTCGATCTCGGCTTCAACGCGATCGCGCGGACCGATCTGCGCGAGTTCGCCCGGCCCGTGCTGCGCGAGCTCGTCAACGACACCATCGAAGCCGCCTCGCTCGCGGTGACTGACGGCACCGAGCTCGTCTACATCGAACGCGTCCAGGCCGGCCTCGTCCGCCTTGGCGTGGACGTTCGGATCGGCAGCCGCGTGCCGGCCTATTCGACCGCCGTCGGCCAGGCCGTGCTGGCGTATCTGCCGCGCGAGAGCCAGATCAAGCTGCTCGAGGCCGCTCCGCGCCGCAAGCTGACGCCGACGACGCTGACGCGGCTCGACGATCTGCTCGCCCGCCTCGATCAGGTGCGCCGAAGCGGCTTCGCGCTCTCCGACCAGGAGAACGTCACGGGCCTGCGCGTGCTCGCAGCGCCGGTGCTGGACGCCGATGGCGTTCCGCTCGCCGCGCTCTCGGTCGCAGCGCCTGCCTTCGCCATGCCGCTCAAGACATTCGACGCAGCAAGCCGCAAGCCGGTGATGGCCGCCGCCGCAAAACTCTCACGTGCCATCCAGGCCGCCGGCGCAGGCGTATCGCCGGTCAAACGACAGCAGAGCCAGTAGGAGCTTTCAGACAATGCCGACAATGACGAACTTCCACGGTCTCATCCCGGCGATGGCCGTGCCGTTCCGCCCCGACTTCTCCATCGACGAGCAGGAGCTGACGTCGTTCGCCCGCTGGCTCGCAGCCCAGCCGGGCGTGGTCGGCATGATGACCAACGGTCACACCGGCGAAGTGTTCTCGCTCACGCCGCGCGAGCGCGCCGAGGTGACGCGCATCGCCGCCAGCGCGGTTGCAGGCTCGTGCCCCGTCGATCTCGTCGATCGTCTGCGAAGGCATCAAGGACGCCGTCGAGCAGGCCGGATGGGCGAAGGACGCCGGCGCCCAGGCGCTCGACGTCATGCCGCCGCATCACTGGCTGCGCTTCGGCTTTCGCGCGAGCCACGTGCTCGACTACTTCAAGGCCCTCGGCGAAGCCAGCGGCCTGCCGCTGATCGTGCATGTCTATCCGGCGTGGACCAAGGCCTCGTTCTCATCCGAGCTGCTGGCCGAGCTCGCGCAGCTGCCGTCCGTGCACGCCTTCAAGATCGGCACGCGCGAGATGAACAAGTACAAGCGCGACCTGCAGGCGATCCGCGCGGTCGCGCCGAACAAGGCGCTGCTGACCTGCCATGACGAATATCTGCTCGCCTCGATGGTCCAGGGCATCGACGGCGCGCTGGTCGGCTTCGCCTCGGTGATCCCGGGCCTGATCCACGACCTGCTGCAGGCGGTCAAGGCCGGCGATCTCAAGCGCGCGATGGCGATCCAGGCGCGGATCGATCCGCTGAAGGATGCGGTCTATGGCGGCGGCGAGCCGACCGGCGAAGCGCACGCCAACATGAAGGCGGCCATGGTCGCCGCCGGCATCTTCAAGAGCGGCACCATGCGTCCGCCGACGATTGCGCCGGACCGCAAGGAGCTGGCGCGGATCGAGGCCGCTGTCGTCGCAGCCGGTCTGAAGACCGCCGCCGCAGCCGAATAATCAACAAGCGAAAATCAGGGAAACCAAGGGAGAAACGCAATGAGGAGACGCGACCTTTTCAAAGCAGCGGCAGGCGCCGCCGCGCTGGCCGCCTTGAAGTCGCCCGCGGTGGCGCAGACCGGCTGGCCGCAGAAGGACAGGACCATCAAGGTGATCGTGCCGTGGCCGCCGGGCGCGGCCAACGATGCGCTGGGCCGCCTGCTCGCCGAGCGGCTGCAGGAGAAGCACGGCGTCACCGCCATCGTCGAGAACCGCGTCGGCGGCGCGGGCCTGGTCGGCACCAAGGCCGTGATCCAGTCGGACCCCGACGGCTACACGTTCCTTGCGAGCGCCTTCAACACCGCGGTCATGCCGCTGGTGCTGAAGTCCGCAGACTTCAATCCGGAGACCGATCTCGAAGTGCTCGCGCGCACTGCGGTCGCCCCGCTCGTCTGCGTGATGACCGCAAGCCGGCCGGAAAAAACGCTCGCCGAGGTGCTGGCAGCGGCAAAGGCCGAGCCGAAGAAATGGAACTTCGCGATCTCATCGCTGGGCTCGGCCGGGCATCTTGCGACGATCGAGTTCATCCGCCGCACCGGCGTCAACATCGACATGGTGCCCTATCGCGGCACCCAGCCGGCGCTGACGGACCTCATGGGCGGTTCCGTGCAGTTGCTGATCGATCCGAGCTTCGCGCTGCTGCCCGCAGCTCAGGACCCGACGAAGGTTCGCGCGCTCGGAATTGCGACCAAGCAACGCTCGCGTGCTCGCGCCGGACGTGCCGACCCTGACCGAGGCCGGCCTGCCCGGCTTCGAATTCAACTCCTGGTACGGCGTGTGGGCGCCGAAGGGCATCCCGGCCGACATCGCCACCAAGGTCAACGCGCTGCTGCAGGAGACCATGCGCGATCCGGCCATCGTCAAGCGGCTGACGACCACGCTGATCGAGCCGGTCGCCGAGAGCATCGACGACACCAAGAAGTTCATTCGCAGCGAAATCGTCCGCGCCGGCGATTTGCTGAAGAGCGTCAACTTCCAGCCGAGCTGATGAGACCATGCGCACAGCGGTCGTGACCGGTACGAGTTCCGGCATTGGCGCGGCGATCGCTGTGCGCCTGCTCGCGGACGGATGGCGCGTGACCGGTCTCGACCGCGCGCCGGCAAAAATCGAGAACCCTGCGTTCACGTCGATCGCGGTCGATCTCGGTGTCACGGCCGCGCGAAGCGATGAGATCGCCAGGATCAAATCCGCCGACGCGCTGATCCATGCCGCGGGCATCATGCGCGGCGGACGGCTTGGGCGAGCTCGATCACGAGGCCGGCGATCTGCTGTGGCGGATCCACGTCGACGCCGCGATCCGCCTCGCCGACCATTTTGCGCCGCGCCTGAGCGACGGCGGGCGCATCGTCCTGATCGGCAGCCGCGCCGCCAAGGGTATCGTCGCCAAGAGCCAGTATGGCGCGGCGAAGGCCGCCCTGACCGCCCTCGCCCGCGCCTGGGCCAAGGAGCTCGTCGAGCGCGGCATCACGGTCAACGTCGTCGCGCCGGCGGCGACGGAAACGGCCATGATGGTCGATCCGGAGCGCGCGATCATCGCGCCGGAAACGCCGCCGATCGGCCGCAGGATCAGGCCGGACGAGGTCGCGGCCCTGGTCGCCTTCCTGCTATCGGAAGACGCGGCCGCGATCACCGGCCAGGAGATTTCCATCTGCGGCGGCGCATCCCTCTAGACTTCGCGCCGTCATTGCACAAAGAGAGACCATGAGCATCCGTATCCTCGATATCGCCGAAGTCACCAAGCCGATCGCCTCCCCGATCCGCAACGCCTACATCGACTTCTCGAAGATGACGACCAGCCTCGTCGCCGTCGTGACCAATGTCGAACGCGGCGGCAAGCCGGTGGTCGGCTACGGCTTCAACTCCAACGGCCGCTACGGCCAGGGTGGCCTGATCCGCGAGCGTTTCCGCGCGCGCCTGCTCGAGGCAGAGCCGAAGTCGCTGCTGGACGCGACCGGCGACAACCTCGACCCGGAAAAATGCTGGGCGGCGATGATGCAGAACGAGAAGCCCGGCGGGCACGGCGAGCGCTCGGTCGCCGTCGGCACCATCGACATGGCGATCTGGGATGCGGTCGCCAAGATCGCCGGCAAGCCGCTGTTCCGCCTGCTCGCCGAACAGCAACGGCCGCACCGCCGATCCGAAGGTCTTCGTCTATGCCGCCGGCGGCTACTACTACCCGGGCAAGGACCTCGACATGCTTCGCGCCGAGATGGCCGGCTATGTCGCGCGCGGCTACAACGTCGTGAAGATGAAGATCGGCGGCGCCAGCATCGCCGACGACGCCAGGCGCATCGAAGCCGTGCTGCAGGAAATCGGCCCGCGCGCGCAGCTCGCCGTCGACGCCAACGGACGCTTCGATCTCGAGACCGCGATCGCCTATGCCAAGATGCTGCGGCAATACCCGCTGTTCTGGTACGAGGAAGCGGGCGATCCGCTCGACTACGCCTTGCAGGCCGCGCTCGCCGATTTCTATCCGGCGCCGATGGCGACCGGCGAAAACCTGTTCAGCCATCAGGACGCGCGCAACCTCTTGCGCTACGGCGGCATGCGGCCGGACCGCGACTACCTGCAGTTCGATTGCGCCCTCTCCTACGGCCTCGTCGAATTCCGCCGCACGCTGGACGCGCTGACGAAGCACGGCTGGTCCTGGCGCCGCGTCATTCCGCACGGCGGCCACCAGATGTCGCTGATGATCGCCGCCGGCCTCGGCCTCGGCGGCAATGAGAGCTATCCGGACCTGTTCCAGCCGTATGGCGGCTTCCCGGACGGCACCGCCGTGATCGACGGCCACGTCACGCTGCCGGAGCTTCCGGGCATCGGTTTTGAAGGCAAGAGCGATCTCAGGGCCGAGATGGCGGCGCTGGCGGAATAAAGAGCGCTGTCGCTATCGGCCGCATCATCCCCAGGATATCCTCCGCCGCCGCGATTAGCCGTCGGGCGTCGTCTTCCGTCCCGACGGTGATGCGCAGATAGGGCGCCGTGCGCGGCTTGTTGAAGTGCCGCACCAGCACCGCATGTTCGCGCAGTGCCGCCGCGAATTCCGACCCGTCCCTCGCCGGATGCCTGGCGAAGACGAAATTCGCGCTCGAAGGCAGAACGACGAAGCCGAGCCTGATCAACTCCCGCGTCATCGCTTCGCGTGCTGCGACGACCCTGGCGCAGCTCTCGCGGAAGTAGGCATCGTCGCGAACCGAAGCCGTCGCGCCCGCCTGGGCGATGCGGCCGAGCGGATAGGAGTTGAAGCTGTCTTTCACGCGGCGCAGCGCCTCGATCAGCCCCACGTCGCCGAGCGCATAGCCGACGCGCAAGCCGGCCAGGGCGCGCGACTTCGACATCGTCTGCACGACCAGCAGGTTCGGATGATCGGCGATCAGCGGAACCGCGCTTTCGCCGCCGAAATCGACATAGGCCTCGTCGATCAGCACCGGGATGTCCGGATGATCTTCGAGCAGTTGGGCGATCTCCGCGCGCGACAGCGCGACGCCGGTCGGCGCGTTGGGATTGGCGATCACGATCGACCCCGCCTCACGCCGATAATCCTCGACCCGGACGCGCATGCCGCCGTCCAGCGGCACGGTCTCGCAGGCGACGCCGAACAATTGCGCCCACACGGGATAGAAGCTGTAGGTGACGTCCGGAAACAGCAGCGGCTTCGGCTGCTTCAAGAGCGCGACGAAAGCATGCGCGAGCACTTCGTCCGAACCATTGCCGACGAACACCTGTTCGGGCTTCACGCCGTGATGGGCGGCGAGCGCCTCGCGCAGCTCGGTCGCCTCGGGATCGGGATAGAGCCGCAGGGTGTCGGCCGCCGCGGCTCGCATCGCTTCCAGCGCGAGCGGCGAAGGGCCGAACGGGCTTTCGTTGGTGTTGAGCTTCACCAGATTGGCGATGCGCGGCTGCTCGCCCGGCACATAGGGCGAAAGCTCACGCGCAATCTGGCTCCACAACGGATTCATCGGGGCGTCCGGGTCGGGGTCGAGCGGCGCCTTATGCCACCGCAGGACCGGCTTTGCCAGCTTCAGACGGTTGCACGCAAACAAAAGCCCCGCGGCTCGCGCCGTGGGGCTTTCCGTTTTGACCGCTTCGTCGATCAGTGCGCCAGGATCGCCAGCAGCAGCAGCGCGACGATGTTGGTGATCTTGATCATCGGGTTGACGGCGGGACCCGCCGTATCCTTGTACGGATCGCCGACGGTGTCGCCGGTGACCGCGGCCTTGTGAGCGTCAGAGCCCTTGCCGCCGTAGTGGCCGTCCTCGATGTACTTCTTGGCGTTGTCCCAGGCGCCGCCGCCCGAGGTCATCGAGATCGCGACGAACAGTCCGGTGACGATCACGCCGAGCAGCATCGCGCCGACCGCCGAGAATGCCGCCGACTTGCCGGCCGCGCCACCGCCCGCGATGAAGTAGATCGCGAAGTAGACGAAGATCGGCGACAGCACCGGCAGCAGCGACGGAATGATCATTTCCTTGATCGCAGCCTTGGTCAGCAGGTCGACGGCCTTGCCGTAGTCCGGCTTGTCGGTGCCCTTCATGATGCCCGGCTTCTCGCGGAACTGGCGGCGGACCTCCTCGACGATCGCGCCGGCGGCGCGGCCGACCGCGGTCATGCCCATCGCGCCGAACAGGTACGGCAGCAGGCCACCGAACAGGAGGCCGACCACGACGTAAGGATTGTTCAGCGAGAAGTCCGGAACCACGCCCTGGAAGTACTTGTACTGGGATGCGTTGGCGATGAAGAACTTCAGGTCTTCATTGTAGGCGGCGAACAGCACCAGGGCGCCGAGACCGGCGGAGCCGATCGCGTAGCCCTTGGTCACGGCCTTGGTGGTGTTGCCGACCGCGTCCAGCGCGTCGGTCGCCTTGCGCACTTCCTTCGGCAGGCCGGCCATTTCGGCGATGCCGCCGGCGTTGTCGGTCACCGGGCCGAACGCGTCGAGCGCGACGATCATGCCGGCCAGCGCCAGCATCGTCGTGGTCGCAATGGCGATGCCGAACAGGCCCGCCAGGCTGTAGGTGATCAGGATGCCGGCGATGATGACGATCGCCGGACCCGCAGTGGATTCCATCGAGATCGCCAGGCCCTGGATCACGTTGGTGCCGTGGCCGGTCACCGACGAGGCCGCGATCGACTTCACCGGCCGGAAGTCAGTGCCGGTGTAGTATTCGGTGATCCAGATGATCAGGCCGGTGACGGCGAGGCCGACGATGCCGCATTCGAACAGCGCCAGACCGGTGTAGTTCACACCGGCGAGCGCGCCGAAGCCGATCAGGTAGTAGATCACGCCGGCGACGCCGACGAGCGACAGCACGCCGGTGGCGATCAGGCCCTTGTAGAGCGCGCCCATGATCGACTGGCTCGCGCCGAGCTTGACGAAGAAGGTGCCGATGATCGAGGTGATGATGCAGATGCCGCCAATGGCGAGCGGCAAGCGTCATCATCGGCAGCAGCAGCGCCGACTTCGCAAAGAAGATCGCCGCCAGCACCATGGTCGCAACCGCGGTCACCGCATAGGTCTCGAACAGGTCGGCGGCCATGCCGGCGCAGTCGCCGACGTTGTCGCCGACGTTGTCGGCGATCGTCGCCGGGTTGCGCGGATCGTCCTCGGGGATGCCCGCTTCGACCTTGCCGACGAGGTCGCCGCCGACGTCGGCGCCCTTGGTGAAGATGCCGCCGCCAAGACGCGCGAAGATCGAGATCAGCGACGCGCCGAAACCGAGCGCGACCAGCGCATCGATCACGACGCGGTCGCCCGGAGCAAGGCCCCGGCCCTGCGTCAGGAAGATGAAGTAGAGCGTCACGCCGAGCAGGGCCAGACCCGCCACCAGCATGCCGGTGATGGCGCCCGCCTTGAAGGCGAGCTCGAGGCCGCCGGCGAGCGACTTGGTCGCCGCCTGCGCGGTGCGGACGTTGGCGCGCACCGAGACGTTCATGCCGATGAAGCCGGCCGCGCCCGACAGGATTGCGCCGACCAGGAAGCCGATCGCGACCCAGATGCCGAGGAAGTAAACCAGCAGCGCGAAGATGACGACGCCGACGATGGCGATGGTCATGTACTGGCGGCGCAGATAGGCCTGCGCGCCCTCGGCGACCGCGGCCGCGATCTCCTTCATGCGATCGGTGCCCGCGTCGGCACTCAGCACCGACGACGTCGCCCAGATGGCGTAAACAATCGAAAGCGCTCCGCAGAGCACGATCACCCACAAAGCTGTCATGGAAGTTGCCTCAAACCCTTGGATGTGTCCCGACATCGCGCGCTGCCTTGAACGGCAGCGGGCGCCCAAACGAAGGCGATGCACTGAAAAGCGTCAGCGGAAGCCCCCAAATCGGCGCGGACCATGCCAAAATCGCATGCGGTAAGCAACGCCGCGACAAGCATATGAAGCCTGTATTTGGCTGGTTTCCTGCGCTGCGAGCGCGAAAACCCAGCCGAAGCCCGTCAGAATGCCCCTAAAAGTGGCTATAGGAGCCGCGCGTCAGCGCGACCTCGCGCCCGTCGGCCGCGACAAAGCGCGGTGGAACATCGCCGCTGCGAATCACGCCGATCGCCGTCGCCGCCACGTCCGCAGCCTTTGCCGCCGCCAGGAACGCGGCGAGCCGGTTCTCGGGGACCGTGCAAAGGACCTCATAGTCGTCGCCGCCCGCAGATCAGCGTTTCGATCGTCGCAGCCCCCGCAGTCCAGCAGCGCCCGCGCCTGCGGTGACACTGGAATTTTCTCAAGCTCGATCTGAGCGGACACGCCTGAGGCCTTGCAAAGCTTGGCCAAATCGCCCGCAAGCCCGTCCGAGACGTCCATCGCCGCGCTCGCATGGTCGCGCACGGCGGCCGCGATGGCCACGCGCGGCTGCGGCACCCGGTAGCGCTGGACCAGCGCCTGCTGCGCAGCCGCGTCTGCCGCCGAGGAGCCCTGCTTGAGAACTGCGAGCCCGAGCGTCGCATCGCCGATGGTGCCGGTGACGACCACCGACATCGCCCGGCTGCGCCCCGCTTCGACGCACCATGCGCCCGGCCGGAACGCGGCCGAATGCCGTGATCGAGATCGTCAGCGGCCCCGGCGTCGAAACCGTGTCGCCGCCGAGCAACGGACAGGCAAAAGCCGCTCGCGTCCTCGCCGAGCGCGCGCGCAAACGGCGCAAGCCAGCTGTCGTTCGCTTCGCGCAAGGCGAGCGTCAGCACGAAGCCCGCGGGTGACGCGCCCTTGGCGGCGAGATCGGAGAGGTTCACCCGCAGCGCTTTCCGCGCGATCGTGTCCGGCGGATCGTCAGGAAGAAAGTGCACGCCCTCGACGATGGCGTCGGTCGTCACCACGAGATCGTCGGCCGAGCCTTTCAGGATCGCCGCATCATCGACGAGACCCAGCGCACCGGGATCGGTCGCCAGCGGCATGAAGAAGCGCGCGATCAGGTCGTCCTCGCCGGAAGACATGCTGTCAAAGGCTCCGCAAACTTGCGTCATTGCGAGCGAAGCGAAGCAATCCAGAGCCACAGAGCGAAGCACTGGATTGCTTCGTCGCTACGCTCCTCGCAATGACGGGGACACTAATTCTCCGTCCGCGAAAATTCGTCGGCGCGGAAGCGGCGGGCGAGCTGGTCGAGCACGGCGTTGACCATGCCGGTTTCCTCGCGGTCGACGAAGGCGTTGGCGACGTCGACATATTCGGTGACGACGACCCGCGCCGGCACGTCCTTGCGGTGCTCCAGCTCGTAGGCGCCGGCCCGCATCACCGCGCGGATGATCGCGTCGATCCGCTTCAGCGGCCAGCTCTTCGCCAGCGCGTCGTCGACCAGCGGATCGAGTTTTGTCTGGTCGCGCACGACGCCTGAAACGACGTCGCGAAAGAACGCGGCCTCGGCCGGCAGATATTTCTCGCCCTCGACCTCGCTGCCGAGCCAATGGCTTTCGAACTCGGCGAAGATGTCGTTCAGCCCGGCGCCGGCGATATCCATTTGATAGAGCGCCTGCACCGCCGCGAGCCTTGCTGCGCCGCGCCGGTTCGCCTTCTTCGACGGATCGCTACCGGCCTTGGACATCACGATGCCGGTCTTTGATCATCTGGTCCAGTCGCGGTTGCAGGCGGCGCTTGATGCGCATCATGACGATGGCGGCGCGCGCCGCGTCGCCGCCCTTGTTCAGGCTGTCGGCACGGGCGCGCTCCCACGCCTGCGCCTCGGTGTTGACGGTGATGATGCCGTTGCCGAGCGGGATCTTCTTGGCAACCGACAGGTCCATCAGGCCGCGCGAGGACTCCATCGAGACGATCTCGAAATGGATGGTCTCGCCGCGAATGACGCAGCCGAGCGCGACCACGGCATCATAGGGCCGCCCTGCCCGCTCCGCGGCCTCGATGGCGATGGCGGTCGCAGCCGGAATTTCCAGCGCGCCCGGCACGGTGATGACCTCGTGCGTCACGCCCGCCTCGTCCAGTTCCACGATCGCCCCGGCCAGCAGCGCATCCTGAATATCGTCGTAGAAGCGCGCCTCGACGATCAGGGCATGCGAACCCGCAATGTCGGTCTGATCCTTCAAAGGTGCGCGGCGTGGGTCGGCCATCTTTCTCGCCATTCGTCGAATTGTCGGCAATTGTGGATAATTGCCGACTGCTAGGCGTTTTAGTCCCGCCGCGGCGCGAAGCCAAGCGCCCTGCGCCCGTCTTTTCAGGCTATTTCATCTCGGAAAGGCGCGCCGCATAGCGCGCCATCAGGTCGACCTCGATATTGACCTCGGTCCCGGCCTGCCAGCCGTGCAGCGTCGTTACCGAGAGCGTATGCGGAATGATCAGCACGGTGAAGCGGTCGTCGGCGACCGTGTTGACCGTCAGCGACACGCCGTCGAGCGTGATCGAGCCTTTTGGCGCGATGAACTTCGCAAGCTCGCGGGGGCTGCGCAGCTCGAACCGCGCCATATCGGGCAGGTTCTCGCGCGACAGGATGGTTGCAATGCCGTCCGCGTGGCCGGCAACGATGTGCCCGCCGAGCTCGTCGCCGATCTTCAGCGCGCGCTCGAGATTGAGTTGCGTGCCCTGACGCCAGTGTCTTGCGGTGGTCATGCCGAGCGTTTCGGCCGCGGCATCGACCTCGAACCAGGTCCTGTCGCCGGCGACGCCGGAACCGACCACGGTCAGGCACACGCCGCTGCAGGCGATCGAGGCGCCGTCGGCGATGGTCGTCTGGTCGTAGCGGCAGAGGATGCGCAGGCGATGCAGCTGGCCCTGCGCCACCGGCTTCAGAACCTCGATTTCGCCAACGTCGGTGACAATGCCGGTAAACATCAGATGCGCTCGTAGATGGTCAGCGTGTCGCGCCCGAGAACCTCGGTAGCACGAACGCGGTAGTGCGGCGACTGCGTCACCGCCGTCAGCGGCAGGCCGTCGAGCGCGGAGACACCGTCGGGACCGATCGTCACCGGGCCGCGATAGAGCCAGACCTCGTCGGCGAAGCCGGCCGCGACGAACGACGCCGCGACGCGCGCGCCGCCCTCGACCATCAGCCGCGTGACACCGCGCCGACCCAGTTCCTTCAGCACCGCCGCCAGATCGACGCCCTGCTCGGACGACCGGGGCATGAATGATCTCGGCGCCTTCGGCTGCAAGCAGCGTCGCGCTGGACGGCTCGCCGCCCGGCCGCCGCAAAAATCCAGAGCGGATGCTGGCGCGCGGTCCTGGCGAGATAGCCGCTGGTCGGCAGCCGCAAATGACGATCGAGGATCACCCGCACCGGCGAGCGCGGCTCCATGCCCGGCAGGCGGCAATTCAGTTGCGGATTGTCGGCCAGCGCCGTGCCGACGCCGACCAGGATGGCGTCGCTCTGCGCGCGGAACATGTGCACGCGGGTGCGCACCTCATCGCCGGTGATCTGGAACGGCCTGCGTCCCGAGGCGCCGATCTTCTCGTCGGCCGACAGCGCCAGCTTCAGCGTGACGTGCGGACGGCCTTCGGTGATACGGCGGATGTGGCCGGCATGGTCGCGCCGCGCCTCGTCGGCGCACAGGCCGACGTCGAGCTCGATGCCCGCCGCGCGAATCCGCGCGTGCCCCTGCCCCGCCACCTTCGGATTGGGATCGTCCATGGCGCTGACGACGCGGCTGATGCCGGCGGCAATGATCGCGTCCGCGCAGGGCGGCGTCTTGCCGTGGTGCGAGCACGGCTCGAGCGTCACATAAAGGGTCGCGCCGCGCGCCGCCTCGCCCGCCTGCGCCAGCGCCTGGGTCTCGGCATGCGGACGGCCCCCTGCATTGGTCCAGGCGCGGCCGAGCACCACGCCGTCCTTGACCACCAGCGAGCCGACGGCCGGGTTTGGCCACGTGCGGCCAAGCCCGCGCCGACCGAGGGTCAGCGCAAGCTGCATGAAGCGAAGGTCTTCGGAAGTCGTCACTGGTCTGATACGGCCGCGTCCAAGGGTCTACGGCGACGTATTACCCTCTCGGGCCGCGCGCCGTCCCGTTCGAAAATGGGGACGAGCCATTCCGGATCAAGCACCGCTACTTGCGCACCTGCGCCGGTCGGGCCTCGTCGTCGCCGGACAGCTCGCCCAGCACCGCCTCAAAATCCTTGGCCTCGCGGAAATTGCGGTAAACGGACGCGAAGCGCACATAGGCCACGTCATCGAGCTGGCGCAGGTGCTCCATCACGATCTCGCCGATTGCCTCCGACGAGATCTCCGCCTCGCCGCCGCTCTCCAGCTCGCGCACGATAGCAGAGACCATCTTCTCCACTCGCTCCGGATCGACCGGCCGCTTGCGCAGCGAAATCTGCACCGAGCGCATCAGCTTGTCGCGATCGAACGGCACGCGCCGGCCGTTGCGCTTGATGACCGTGAGGTCGCGCAACTGCACGCGCTCGAAGGTGGTGAAGCGGAAATTGCAGGTGACGCAGACGCGCCGGCGGCGAATGACCGCGGAATCCTCCGCAGGCCGGGAATCCTTGACCTGCGTATCGAGGCTGGAGCAGTTCGGGCAGCGCATCAGGCTTGCTTTTGGTTACTGGTAGATCGGGAAACGATCGGTCAGTTCCTTGACCCGCTGCTTGATGGCGGCCTCGACCAGCGGCGCCTTGCCGTCCTGCGCCTGCGCGACCGCGCTCAGGACTTCGGCCATCATCTCACCGACCTGCTTGAACTCGGCGACACCGAAGCCGCGCGTGGTCGAGGCTGGCGTGCCGACGCGGATGCCCGACGTGACCATCGGCTTTTCCGGATCGAACGGGATACCGTTCTTGTTGACCGTCAGCGCCGCGCGCCCCAGCGCCTTCTCGGACACGTTGCCCTTCAGCCCCTTCGGCCGCAGGTCCACCAGCATCAGGTGGTTGTCAGTGCCGCCGGAGACGATGTCGAAGCCGTTGGCGCGCAGCGTTTCCGCAAGCGCCTTCGCGTTCTCCACGACATTCTTCGCGTAGACCTTGAAGTCCGGCCGCAACGCTTCGCCAAAGCAGACCGCCTTGGCGGCGATCACATGCATCAACGGGCCGCCCTGCAGGCCGGGGAACACCGCCGAGTTGAACTTCTTCGCGAGCGCCTCGTCGTTGCAGAGGATCAAGCCGCCACGCGGCCCGCGCAGCGACTTGTGCGTCGTGGTGGTCGTGACGTGCGCATACGGAATTGGCGACGGATGCACCCCGCCGGCGACGAGCCCCGCGAAGTGCGCCATGTCCACCATGAAGTAGGCGCCGACGCTGTCGGCGATCTCGCGGAAGCGCTTGAAGTCCCAGAAGCGCGAATAGGCCGAGCCGCCGCCGATGATCAGCTTCGGCTTCACCTCCTGCACACGCCGCTCGACCTCGTCCATGTCGATCACGTGGTCTGTCCTTGCGCACCGTGTAGTGCTGCGCCTTGAACCACTTGCCGGAGATGTTGACCGGCGCGCCATGCGTCAGGTGGCCGCCCGCGGCGAGATCGAGGCCCATGAAGGTATCGCCCGGCTGCAGCAGCGCCAGGAACACCGCCTGGTTCATCTGGCTGCCGGAGTTCGGCTGCACGTTGGCGAAGTTGCAGCCGAACAGCTTCTTCGCCCGCTCGATCGCCAGGGTTTCCGCCACGTCGACGAACTCGCAGCCGCCATAGTAGCGGGCGCCCGGATAGCCTTCCGCATACTTGTTGGTCATCACCGAGCCCTGCGCTTCCAGCACGGCGCGGCTGACGATGTTCTCCGACGCGATCAGCTCGATCTCGTGCTGCTGGCGGCCGAGCTCGTTCTTGATGGAGGCTGCGATCTCGGGATCGGCCTCGGCCAGCGTGGCCGAGAAGAATGAGGCGGGCGCGGAGGCGTTGGCGGACTTGGCGTATGACGTCATCGGCGGAAATGTCTCCACCGCCGCGGGTCACTGGCGAGACCGGCGGGCGGCACGGGGTTGGCGGTCATGAGCGGCGCGATGCAATTAGCATATTGGGCCAAAACGGCCAAATCCTAGGGGCTAGGCCGCCCAACTTATCCAATATCTTGTGAAATGGGCGGCCGCCGGCGCCCTGGCCGGTCAGGTCTGGGAATGCAGGTGGCGGCGCACCGCCGCTATGGAATTGCCGACCTCGGCGATGGCGGCCAGCAGGTCGTCACGCGACACGTTCAGCCGCTGCGCCCACTGGTCGGTGGCGGCCACATCCTTCGTGTCGATGACCGGTGCGGGCCTGACCTTGCCCAGCACAGACGCCACTGTAACAAGCTGGATCATGCGGCCGAGGCTAGCATGCGAGGCTGCCGCCGCGGACTCCGGAGCTTCAGGAAGCCTTAACGACTCGTTTCCGCTCACGCAGCGAAACGATAGGCCCCGCCCTTCTCGATCGCGCGCTTGTAGGCCGGCCGCGCCTGAAAGCGGCGCGACCCAGGCGGCCATGTTCGGATACGGGTCGATCCGCTTTGCCACCTTCGCCATCTCGCCGACGAAGCTCATCAGGACATCGGCGCCGGTCAGCGAGCTGCCCACCAGCCACTCCCGCCCTTTCAGGGCCTGGTCGACGTATCCCAGGTGATTGGCAAGTTCGCTGTCGATGCGCGGATGCAGCGGCTTGCCGCCCTCACCCAGCCGGCCGACATAGAGGTTCAGCATGAGCGGCAGCATGGCCGAGCCTTCCGCATAATGCAGCCACTCGGCGTACTTCTCGAAATCCGCGCAGTCCGCCACCGGCCGCATCGATCCGTTGCCATGCTTGCGCAGCACGTAGTCGACGATGGCGCCGGATTCCGCGATCGTATGGACGCCATCGGTGATGACCGGCGACTTGCCGAGCGGATGGATCGCCTTCAACTCGGGCGGCGCCAGCCGCGTCTGCGGGTCGCGCTGGTAGCGCTTGACCTCGTAAGGCACGCCAAGCTCTTCCAGCAGCCAGAGAACGCGCTGCGAGCGCGAGTCGTTGAGATGATGGACGACAAGCATGCTTCCCTCCCTCGCGCTTTTGAACAATTCAATTCACGCATGGGGGAAACGGACGCGCAATCACTTTCTGCGATCGACCTTGGCCACCAGCACGTAAAGATACGCGCAAAAGGCCACGACGATGCCGAAGCAACCGAGGCCGAACAGCGTGCCTGAAAACTCGAACCGGTCCCAGAACAGCCAGCTCACCAGCCAGCAGGCCGCAGCGTTGACGCCGGCGAGCCAATAGATCGGCGTCAGCGCCGTCTTGAAGCTCATGCGCGGTCTGCGCGGTGTGTCCTGGTGCGTTGCATCCGCCATGCGGCCCTCTCGTCGTTGTCGACAGGACAACGCGACGTTCGGAACCGGGTTCCAGTCGAGGATGGATGGCGCTATTCGGCGCGGACGTCGCGATCCCTCGCCGGCTTCTCGTATTTCGACAGCCGCGCAGCGTTCTTCTCGAGCAGGCTCGCGACATAGTCCGAAAGCTTCTCGCGAAGCGCTTCGCTCTGCCGTTCGGAGATGCGCGGGATCAGGGACGGAACTTTCATGCAACTCAAAACTCCGATCAGACCCCTTTGTTCCGCGTTTGATTCAGTTTCGTTCGCAAAGAACGAATCGGGATGCATGCAGATCAACCCGATTCGCAGGTTAAGACTTCGCTACCTCATTGATGCTGCTTGCGGAACACGTGCCCGTCGCCAGGCGTTCTGCTCCCATGCGCAACGAAGACTATGACCGGGAATTGCTCGTCACCGTCACGCTGATCTGCGTGGCGCTTACATCCGTCTTCAGCGCGTTCGAAACCACCCCACCCGTCACCAAGGCCAGCGCGCAGTCGCCGCCGCGCGTCGAACAGCTGGCACCTGTCCGCGTCATCGGCACGCCGTTCGTGTTGAACACGAATCCAGGCGCGCGCTAGCCAGCGCAACTAGCAACCGGTGTATCGCCGGTCTGGCCCCTCGTGCAGCTCTTTCAGGTACGCGAGCCCGTATTCGGCGAGAACGTGCGCATCGTTGTGACCGGCCGACTTGAGCTTCTCGAGATAGCCCGCGATCTTCGCGCGCGAGCGCGGATCGGTCGAACCATAGGTTCGCAGGATACTCTCAACGACGTCGTGCATGGATTCCCCTCACCGCAAGGACTGCGGTGGATCGGGCATTTAGGAATTTGCCGCTGAATGGAACCTGAAGGCGGACGATGACCGGCCGTTCAGGAAATCTCTCCGGCACAAACCAAAACGCGCCGGCCTCGTACGAGACCAGCGCGCAAAGTTCAAGGGAAAGTTGTCGTTATTATTGGTTGGGACCGCCGGTCTTCCGCCGGCTTGGTCCATATTCTGCTGGACTTCGAGCTTCTGCACGCCATTCGGACGGCCCCCACCGTCCGGGACTGCGTGCGAAATCTCAGAGCCGATAGAGGATCTGGTCGGTCCAGAAGCGCTCGAGGCGGTGCAGCGACTTGTTCAGGGTCGCGAACTCCTCGTTCGAGATGCCGCCGACCTGCTCGACCGTCTTGACGTGCTTGTCGTACAGCGCCTCGACGATGTGACGCACTTCCTGGCCCTTGGCGGTCAGGCGGATGCGAACCGAGCGGCGATCGACGCGCGAACGCTGATGGTCGAGGAAGCCCATCTCGACGAGCTTCTTCAGGTTGTAGGAGACGTTGGAGCCGAGGTAGTAGCCACGCGTGCGCAGCTCGCCTGCGGTCAGCTCCTTGTCGCCGATGTTATACAGCAGCAACGCCTGCACCGAGTTGATGTCCGAGCGGCCGCGCCGATCGAACTCATCCTTGATGACGTCCAGCAGGCGGCGGTGCAGCCGCTCCACCAGAGTCAAAGCTTCGAGATAGAGAGGCTGCACCTGCGCCTTGCGCGGGTCGCGCTCAACCGCATCCGCGGCCGTAGCAACGGCTTTCATCATGACACTTCCCCTGTAGTCGTTTTTATCGACTTATTCGACGAAACTTGTGTCCCGCCTGATAGGGGCAACGTAAGGGTCGCGTTTGAACATCAGCTTAAACAACAACATAAAGAGAAAATGAATTCGAGAGAGTGAACGAATGTTTATCCCTGCAAAACCAGGGGTTTTCGTAAGATTCCGTTGAGCAAAAGGGGCCCAAAAGGCCCCCTTGTTCACGCTTCGTCTGGACCGCTGTCGCATTCCAGAACAGGGGCCCTGGGAACTCGAAAGCTCCGGGTAAGATTTGTGGTGAAAGCCGTTCAGGGCTGGCTAACCACGGTCCCCTCGCCTTTGAAAAAAATGATCCTCAAACTTGAACGGTTCGCTTCGTCATCTCACGGCGGCCGTTCCATCGCCGCCATCCAGGCGAGGATCAGATAGATCGCAAGCAGCAGCACTTCGAAAATCACGACGACGAAGTTGCCGCCGTAGATCAGCGGAAACATCAGCTCGATCACCGCCATCGACACGATCGATGTGAGCCACACCACCGCGCCCCACGGTGTTGCGAGCCAAAGCCCCACAGCCGCGACGAGTTCGATCACCGCGAAATAGATCGTCGCGCTTTGCCAGGCGACCGGCTGATTGATGAACGCGTCCGTCTCGCCACCGATGAAGCCGGTCACCTGCGCCCAGTGATAGAGGCCTTTCAACATGGCGACGCCGGCCATGACGCGCAGGTACATGACGAGACGGCGCGTCCAGACGCCCTCGTCGGCGGCGACCGCCTCCGAGTTGATCGGGGCAACCGATCCGGTCTGCAGCTCCCGCGGCTGGTCCTGGGCCGACTGGTCGGTCATCGCTCCTCGAAAGTCATCAAACTCGCGCTGTTTGCGCCTGTAGGGTCAAATCGTGATGGCGGCAAGGCCGAATTTCGACCCTAACGGGTGCCGCAACGGTGACGCTCGCGGCCGGGGGTGATAAATCAGGCTGAGCTTTGCTTGGGAGTTTTCCGATGGCGATCAAATTCGGCCGGCCGATCGAACTGCGCGACGAGGCGCCCCGCCCTGCATCGGCGGGCACCGCGCCTTCGCTCGATCTCCAGGTCCGCATGCGGCGCAACCGCAAGTCGGAGTGGTCGCGGCGGATGGTGCGCGAGCATCTCATCACCACCGACGACCTGATCTGGCCGCTGTTCATCACCGACGGCGACAACAAGCGCGTGCCCGTTCCGTCGATGCCGGGCGTCTTTCGCCTGTCGGTCGACCAGATCGTGCGCGAGGCCGAACGCGCGATGACGCTGACGATCCCCTGCATCGCGCTGTTTCCCTACACCGATCCGTCGCTGCGCGACGAGACCGGAAGCGAGGCGCTGAACGACGACAACCTCGTCTGCCGCGCGATCCGCGCCGTCAAGAAGGAGTTTCCGGACATCGGCGTGCTGTGCGACGCCGCGCTCGATCCCTACACCAGCCACGGCCATGACGGCTTGCTGCAGGACGGCGTCATCCTCAACGACGAGACTGTGGCGCTGCTGGTCGAGCAGTCGGTGATGCAGGCCGAGGCCGGCTGCGACATCATCGCGCCGTCCGACATGATGGACGGACGCGTCGGCGCGATCCGCGCCGCGCTCGACGACGACGGCTACACCGACGTGCAGATCATGTCGTATGCGGCGAAGTACGCCTCGGCGTTCTACGGGCCGTTCCGCGACGCGATCGGCTCGTCGAAGACGCTGATCGGCGACAAGCGCACCTATCAGATGGATCCGGCGAATGTGGACGAGGCCATTCGCGAGGTCGAGCTGGACATCGCCGAAGGCGCCGACATGGTGATGGTGAAGCCGGGCCTGCCCTATCTCGACGTGCTGCGGCGGGTGAAGGACACGTTCGGCATGCCGACCTTCGCCTACCAGGTGTCGGGCGAGTATTCGATGATCATGGCGGCCGCGGCGAACGGCTGGATCGACGGCGACCGCGCGATGGTCGAAAGCCTGACCGCGTTCAAGCGCGCCGGCGCCGACGGCGTGCTCACCTATTTCGCGGCGGCCGTGGCGGAGAAGCTGAAGGCGGGCTGACCGCGGGAGCTTCACGGCCGAAAAATGAAACACGCGACCGCCGCTGCGCTCGACCAGCTCGAACCGCTGCTGCAACGCGTGCGCGCGCTCGAGGCGCTGAAGGAGCGGTCGAGAGGCGTATTCTATCGAGGCTCGCAGGCGTTCCTGCACTTCCACGAAGATCCCGCGGGACTGTTCGCCGATGTGCGGTCCGCCGGCGACTGGGAACGCAGCCCGGTCAATCTGAAGTCCGAACAAGCCGCCCTCATCCGCAAGATCAAGTCATCGTTGTCGCCCCGCTGAGGCCCAGCGACTGGTCGCTCAGGCCGCGCGCACCGACAGCAGCCTGGCCTCCTTCTTGACCAGCCCGCTGAAGTGTCCGCCGTTCTCGATCAGATCCGAAGGCGCGCCGTCCTCGATCACCCGGCCGTCCTTGATGACGACGATGCGGTCGAACTGGCGCAGCGTCGAGAGGCGGTGCGCGATGGCGATGACGGTGCGGCCGGCCATCAGCCGCGTCAGCGCCTCGCGAATGGCCTGCTCGGATTCGGTGTCCAGCGCCGATGTCGCCTCGTCGAGCAGGAGGATCGGCGCGTTCTTCAGGAACGCGCGGGCGATCGAAATCCGCTGGCGCTGTCCGCCGGACAGGCGCAGGCCGCGATCGCCGACGATCGTATTCAGCCCCTCGGGCAGATCCTCGATGAATGAATTGCAGCGCGCGTCCATGGCCGCACGCCAGACCTCGTCGTCGGTGGCGTCGGGCCGTCCATAGCGGATGTTATCGAGCAGCGAGCGGTTGAACAGCGCGGTGTCCTGCGGCACGGTCGCGATGGCGTGCCACAGGCTCTCCTGGGTGATGCGGCGGATGTTCTGGCCGTCGATCCGAATCTCGCCCTGGTCGACGTCGTAGAAGCGGTGCAGCAGCGTGAACAGGGTCGACTTGCCCGCGCCCGATGGCCCGACCAGTCCCACGCGCTCGCCGGAGCGGATGCGCAGGTCGAGGTCCTTGAACACCCGGCTTCCCGCCGGATAGCCGAACGAGACTTTTGCGAAGGTGATGTCCGCGCCGTCATGCACCAGCGGCACCGCCTCGGGATGATCGCGCAGCTGGTGCGGCACCAGCAGCGTCAGGATCGCCTCCGAAAGCCGCGCCATGTGCTGGGTGACATCCACCAGCGCGACGGCGAGATCGCGCGTCGCGCTCAGGACCGAGAGCCCGAGCGTGCAGACCATGACGACATCGCCGGGGCTCGCCCTGCCCTGCTGCCACAGGCTCAGCGCCCATGCGAGCAGGCCGAGCGTGAGGACCACCGTGACCAGCGCATGTCCGAAGCGCAGGCGCTCCAGGTAGAGCAGGCTCATCCGCCGCGCATGCAGCTCGTGCTGCACGGTCTGGTCAAATCGCATGTGCTCGCGCCCGAGCCCGCAGAAGGCCCTGACCAGCGCCATGTTGCCGACAACGTCGACCATCTCGCCGTCGACCAGCGCGGCCTTGCTGGCGAAATCGTGATGCAGCGGCTTTCCGCGCGATGCGTAATGAAACAGCACGAACACCACGATGGCGCCGATGACGGACATGGTCGCCGCCATCATCAGCATCGACGCTGGCGAGGAAGATGATCGCCACTGCCGCCGCCAGGCACGGCGGCAGCACGTTCCACATGAACATGTTCTCGATGGTGAAGGCGGCGTTCGAGGTGGCCGTGATGCGGCTGGTCAGCACCGCCGGCAGGCGGTTCGAGAAGAAACTGGGCGAATGCATGGTGAGATGACGGAACAGGTCGCGCCGGACGTCACCCGTCACCTGCACAAATGTATAGCTCGCCACATAGCTGGCGATCCGCCAGAAAAAATTGTCGGCGGCGATCAATGACACAAGTATGGCGAACGCTGTCCAAGGTGATTGCAGTTGTGACGTCAATGTGTCGACGAGCAGCTTGATTCCGTACTGCGTGCTGACGGAACAGGCGACTGCGGCGATCACCGCGCACAAAATAACGCCATGCGCGATCGGACGCTGTGCAATGTAGTGAAAGAGGTAAGCCAGAGGACGCTGTCGCTTGTCGCAAATGTCTCTCATCGCTCACCTTGTCTTGAGACAACAATCGCCGACAACGCGCTCGCTGCAAAAATGTTGCTATGCGGGAACGACTAAGAGAGTTGCTCATTGTGCTTATCGCGACCGGCCGCTCACTTCCGGTGATGGCCGCGGTTCGCGTGTCAGAAATCCTCCTGAGGGGAGACAGTCGATGCGTATCGCGCAACTCTCGCCACTCACCGAAGCAGTGCCGCCGAAGCTCTATGGCGGGACGGAACGGGTGATCTCCTGGCTGACCGAGGAACTCGTGGCCATGGGTCACGACGTGACGCTGTTCGCCAGCGGCGATTCGATGACCTCGGCGACGCTGGAAGCGATGTGGCCGAAGGCCCTGCGTCTGGACGGATCGGTGCGCGATCCCAACGCGCTGCACATGGCGATGATCGAACGCGTCTGCCGGCGGGCGAGCGGAGTTCGACATCATCCACACGCACCTCGACTACTACCCGTTCTCGTTGATGTCGCGGCAGGACGTGCCGTTCGTCACCACGCTGCATGGACGGCTCGACCTGCCCGAGCATCAGCCGATGTTCGAGACGTTCTCGTCGGTGCCGGTGGTGTCGATCTCGAACTCGCAGCGGCGGCCGATCCATCAGGCGAACTGGGTCGGCACGGTCCATCACGGCCTGCCGCGGAACCTGCTGTCGCCGCAGCCGGGCAAGCCGTCCTACCTTGCCTTCCTCGGGCGGATCTCGCCGGAGAAGCGCGTCGACCGCGCGGTGCGCATCGCGCAGCGCAGCGGCCTGCCGCTCAAGGTCGCGGCCAAGGTCGACCAGGTCGACAGGGACTACTTCGAGGATGAGATCCGGCCGCTGTTCGAGCTTCCGCACGTCGAGTTCATCGGCGAGATCTGCCGACGCCCAGAAGTCCGAGTTCCTGAGCGGTGCCATAGCACTCCTGGTTCCGATCGACTGGCCGGAACCGTTCGGGCTGGTGATGATCGAAGCGCTGGCCTGCGGCACGCCCGTGATCGCCTACAACCGCGGTTCCGTGCCGGAGATCGTCGAGGACGGCATCACCGGCTTCGTCGTCGAGGACGAGACCAGCGCGGTCGGCGCGATCAACCATCTGCCAAGACTGTCGCGCGACGCCGTCAGGCGGCGCTTCGAGGAGAGGTTCACCTCCCGGCGCATGGCGGAGGACTACCTGGCGATCTACCGGCAGCTCATGTTCCAGAAAGGCGAACGGCCAGCCTTCCGGCCGCAGGTCGTCGCGCGATAGACGTCGGCGCGACGCCTGCTCATCAGTGGTGCTCGTCGCCGGGACGGGTTTCCGGCATGGCCAGCCAGACGGCGAGCAATCCGATCACGGCGACGACGTCGAGAACGAGAAACGCAGTGTAGGTGCTGAAGCGATCGGCCAGGTAGCCCGCGAAGCGTCGTGCTGATCGAGGCGCCGATGCCCATCGCGCATGCCGATGATGCCCTGAACCAGGTTGAACCTGCCCGTGTTGCGCGTGAGATCGGCGACCGTCAGCGGCACGAGCACGCCGAGCACGGCGGCCGAGATGCCGTCAAAGACCTGGACCGCGACGATCATCGCCGGGTCGCTCGACCAGCGCCGTCAGCGAAATGCGAACGACCAGCGCGCCGAAGCCCGCGAGCAGCAGCGGATGCCGGCCGATCCTGTGCGTCCACCGGCCGACGACCGGCGACGTGACGGCGACGATCAACTGCGGAATGACCATGGCGGCGGCGGTCAGCGGCGTCGCCACTTCGCTCACGCGCAGGGTGAGGCTGCTGGCGATCAGCGGCAGCACGGCTGCGTTCGCAAGGTGAAAGAGGAAGACGCAGACGGCGAAGACGAAGATGGTCTTGTGGCTGGCGGCGAACCTCAGCACATCGGCGACGCTGCCAAGCTTGGTGGCAACGCCGCCGTGCGACCGCGTGACATCGATGTCCGCTCGGCTTGATCTGGAAGAGCGCGAGCAGCGCCGGCACGCCGAGCGCGGCCGTGACGAAGAACACCGCCTGGTTCGAAATGTAGTATCCGCGTGGCGCCCATCGCCGCGGCCGCGAGGCCGGCGCCGACCGAGGCGAACGCGGCGTTGCGGCCGAACCGGTCGCCGATGCGATTGCGCGGCACGAGCCCGAGACTCATCGCTGCGATCGCCGGCCCCAGCACGCAACTGGCGCCCGCCTGCAGAATGCGCGATGCCATGACGCCCGGATAGGTCGGCCACAGCGCAAGAATGAGCGCGCTCAAGGCGATGATGCTGATCGCGATGGCCGCGACGCGCCGCGGCGATTGCAGGCGATCGAGCAGCGCACCGCCGGGAATCTGGCCGAACAGCGAGATCAGGCCGCCGACGGTGAGAACGACGCCGATGTCGATCTGGGTCCACTTCTGCGATGTCAGGTAGACCGCGATGAAGGGACCAAATCCGGCCTGCACGTCGGCGACGAAGAAGACGAACCAGTCGAGGCCGCGCCGGCTGCGTTGCCGTCCGGATCGGCCTGGATCTGGAGCATGCTCGCTGAGGTCTGGGCGCCGCCGAATATCATGCATCGCATCAGCCAATGTCGCCTATTTCGAAGGCGGCTCCTTGGACGGCGCGTCCTTGTCTGTCGCACCGTTCGTGGGCGCGGGCGCCGGAGCCGGCACTTCGACCGGACCGAGCAGCACGACCTGCTCGCCGGCCTTGTAGGCCGGCGCGACACGCAGCTGATCGCGTGTGAAATCGACGACGAGCGCCCCGGGCTTGTCCTGGGCCGGCAGGCGGATCGCGCTCCAGGCGACGGCGATCTGCCGGTTCCCGACCCCGAGAAAGCCGCCGAAATCGATCACCGCGGCGCGCACGCGGGCGGAGCGGTCGATGATCACATCGACGATGCGGCCCATGTCCTCACCGGCGCTGCTGCGAACCTGCTTGCCGAGAACGCCGAGCACCTGTCCGCCATCGACGACGAGCGCGGGAATCCCCTCACCCAGCGCCGGCCTTGGCGCTGTTTCCGGCGCTTTGCTGGCGCCGGCTGAGCAGCGGGAGCCGCCGGCGACTTTGCGCTCTCCGCGCCTTGACCATCCGTGGGTTGCGACGGTGCGGGTTGTTGCGCGTGCACGTCGCCGATGTGAAACGAACACGACGCGACCAGCGTCACGATCAGTGCAAGCGATTGAAATGCCGGGAAACGTTGACGGCCTGCCATTTGCGGTCTGCCCCTCTCAAGGATGTATGACTTGACGAATGGTCGCTTAACCGGAAAAGCGGGAGATAACGCGGCAGCGCTTGGCGCTGTTCCGCCGCAAAGCGGTATCATTGGGAACAGGTGCCGCACTATTTCGTTGCGAACTGGCAGCGGATGAAGAGAACGTCATGGACACCATTGCACCGGCCCAGCGGGCAGAGATGCTCAAGCAAACGCCGTTCTACATTCCCTGCCAAGGGATCGCCGACGCGCAACCGCTACAAGCTGAAGCACAACGACACATTCGTGGTGCTGGACAGCCACGGTGACATCGGTGCTGCGCTTGGCGAGCCCGACGGCGTCTTCAACAACGACACGCGCTTCCTGTCGCGTCTCGAGCTGCATGTGGACGGCCAGCCGACGCTGCTGCTCGGTTCCCGCGTGCGCGACGACAACACGCTGCTCACGGCCGATCTCACCAATCCCGATATCTTCCATGACGGCCGCATCGTCCTTCCCAAGGACAACATCCACGTCGTTCGGACGTCGTTCGTGTGGGACGACACGTTCTACACCCGCTTCGGCATCCGCAATTACGGCGATCGCCCTGTCGATCTGACGCTCGACCTGTGGTTCGCGAACGACTTTGCGGACCTGTTCGAGGTGCGCGGGATGCGGCGGGCGCGGCGCGGCGCGGGCGAGCGCGCCGCAGCTCGATGCGTCCAACGCCCGCCTGTCGTATCACGCACTCGACGGTGTTTTCGCTCCGCACGTCGCTGCACTTCGAGCCGCAACCGGACGATCTGGATGAGGCGCGGGCGCGCTACCGGCTGCACCTGGAAGCCGGCGAGCGCGCGTCGATCTTCACGGCCGCGAGCTTCGGCAATGACACGGCGCGTGCCGTTGTGCAGCTTTTTCCGGGCGCTGCGCGCGGCGACGCGGTGCGCAGCGTCGCACCGCGAACCATGCCGTCACCCTGTCGTCGTCCAGCGATGCATTCGACAACATCACGGCGCGATCGTTCGCCGACCTCCGCATGTTGATGACGCAGACGCCGCAGGGCGATTATCCCTACGCGGGCATCCCCTGGTATTCGACGACGTTCGGCCGCGACGGCATCATCACGGCGCTGCAGCTGTTGTGGTGCATGCCGTCGGTCGCGCGCGGCGTGCTTGCCCGCCTTGCCGCCCTGCAGGCGACGCACTTCGATCCGGTCAACGACGCGGAGCCCGGCAAGATCGTGCACGAGACGCGGTCCGGCGAAATGGCCCGGCTGCGCGAGGTGCCGTTCGGCTGCTACTACGGCAGCGTCGATGCGACGCCGCTGTTCGTGCTGCTCGCCGGCGAATACTGGCAACGCACGACCGACACCGAGACGATCCGGCGCCTCTGGCCCAACATCTGTGCTGCGCTCGACTGGATCGACAAGCACTCGCTGGAGGACGAGAACGGCTTCCTCCGCCATTCGCGCAATGCCGAGGATGGTCTCGTCAATCAGGGCTGGAAGGATTCGTACGACTCGATCTTCCACGCGGACGGACGGCTTGCCGAGGGCACCATCGCGCTGGTCGAGGTCCAGGCCTATGTCGTCGCGGCCAAGCGTTCGATCGCGGAGGCGGCAAGAGCTCTGGGCCACGCAGAAGATGGCGCTGGAGCTGCAGGACAGCGCGCAGCGTCTGGCGAGCAGCATCGAGCGGCACTTCTGGTGCGAGGCGCTCGGCACCTACGGCATCGCCATCGACGGCGCCGGCGAACTGTGCCGCACCCGCACGTCGAATGCGGGCCACTTGCTGTTTGCCGGTGTCGTATCGCAAGAGCGGGCGCGACGCGTGGCGGCCGGCCTGATGTCGCCGAGCTTCCTGTCCGGATGGGGCATCCGCACCGTCGCCGACGGCGAAGCCCGCTACAACCCGATGTCGTATCACAACGGATCGGTCTGGCCGCACGACAACGCGATGATCGCCATCGGTTTCGCCAACTACGGCTTGAAGCAGGCGGTCGCCAGCCTGTTCGCGGCGACGAGCGCTGCTGCGTCGCACATGGAGCTGCGGCGGCTGCCCGAGCTGTTCTGCGGGTTCAGGCGGTCGCGCGGCCAGGCGCCGACGCTGTACCCGGTCGCCTGCGCGCCTCAGGCGTGGGCGAGCGCGGCACCGCTCGCCATGCTGCAAGCCTGCCTCGGCCTGACATTCGAGCCCGCGCTCAACCGAATTGTTCTTGATGCCCCGACGCTGCCATCGTTCCTGGAAGGCATCGTTCTGCGCAGGCTGGAGGTCGGCGCAGGCGACGGTCGACTTCGCGGTGCGCCGGCGCAGGACCGACGACGGTGTGTCGCTGCAGGTTCTGCGAAACGACCACGGTGTCGAAGTTGCCGTGAGGTAGCGGCGGCCCGGAACGGCTCAGGCCTTGTGCGACGTCCAGGTGCCGGTGCAGCCGTTCGACACCTCGTAGGTGCCGGAGCCGGCCTCGCCGCTCACACGGCCCTTGCTGATCACGGACAATCCGCCGCCGTAGCCGACGGTGCGAACGTTGCCGCCGGCATCGACGCTGCCGCTGACGCCCTGGCCCGAAATGCGGCCGCGCGAAACCTCCACGGCCGAACGGGCGGCGAGACCGCAGCCCGGCGACGCGGTCACCGCCCAAATGCCGTCGAAGGCGCCTGCAGACGGGCCGTGCCGCCTGTTCCTTGCGCGCCGGAGCCGGCCGCACCGGGGCCTGCGCCGACCGGCCTGGCCGCCGGCGGCGCCTGGACCGCAGCCTGCGCTTCCGAAGCGCTCTGTTGCTGGA
Organism: uncultured Alphaproteobacteria bacterium; assembly: GCA_963843435.1. Lineage (GTDB taxonomy): Bacteria > Pseudomonadota > Alphaproteobacteria > Rhizobiales > Xanthobacteraceae > P52-10. The sequence goes on along the minus strand of CAWJKJ010000015.1, from coordinate 392,055 downwards.
CCCTGACGGAGGTCCCCGACATGCCCGCGAGCGCCTGATGCGAGCCGGTGGCCGTCAGCAGCAGCGCGAGCAGCACGAAAGTCTTGTGGTGTGTCATGGCCGTGTCCCCTTGATCTTCGCGGCGGGCCGTGTCGCCTGCCGCCATCCCTGGGTTCATGCATACCCGGCCCAAATGTGATGTGATGTGACAGGCATCACACTCGTTGGCGTTGCGCTGCCCTTGCGTCCAACCCCGGCCATCGCCATGTCCTGCGCGTCTTTTGGAGGGGACACCGATGTCTCAGACTTCGCCCAACGATACCTGGCGCAGCGACGGCGGATTCCGTCACGCATTCGACCCTGCGGCGCAGCCGGAGCTGTTTCACGGCGTGCTGACGCGGCGTTTCTTCGCGTTCCTGATCGACCTCGTCATCCTGAGCATCCCGATCGTGCTGGGTGTGATCTTCATCGCACTGTTCGGCATCGTCACGCTCGGGCTCGGCTGGCTGCTGTTCTGGCTGGTCTCGCCGCTGTCGGTGATCTGGGCGATCCTCTACTACGGCCTGTCGCTCGGCGGCCCGCATTCGGCCACCGTCGGCATGCGGATGATGGACCTGCAGCTGCGCACCTGGAGCGGCGAACCCGGCTACTTCGTGCTGGGAGCGGCGCACGCGGTGCTCTACTGGATTTCCGTGTCGGTGCTGACGCCCTTCATCGTGCTGATCGGCCTGTTCAATCGCCGCCGGCAGCTGCTGCACGACCTCGTGCTCGGAACCGTGATCATCAACACCTCGGCGCAGACCTATGCGGAGCCGGCGCGGCGCGCTTAACGTGCGCTTAAATTGGCGCGGGTAGATTATTGACGCTGCGGCCCGCCAAGGCGATGCTGGTTCGACTGGTTCAAGTCCGTTCGAGGCCCGGTGACACATCACTCTCGCGATACCCCGCAGTTTTACCTGACCGCACCCTCGCCCTGCCCGTACCTGCCGGGCCGGAACGAGCGCAAGGTGTTCACGCACCTGGTCGGTGAAAAAGCCTCCGATCTCAACGACCTGCTCACCCATGGCGGCTTCCGGCGCAGCCAGTCGATCGCCTACCGGCCGGCCTGCGACCAGTGCCGCTCCTGCGTCTCGGTGCGGGTGATCGCCAACGAGTTCCGCCCCTCCCGCAATTTCCGCAAGATCCTGGCCCGCAATGCCGACGTGATCGGCGAGTTGCGCACCGCGGCGCCGACGTCCGAGCAGTATTCCGTGTTCCGCGCCTATCTCGACGCGCGCCACCGCAACGGCGGCATGGCCGACATGACGGTGCTCGACTACGCCATGATGGTCGAGGACAGCCACGTCGAGACGCGCATCGTCGAATACCGCCGGCGCAACGCCAGACTCCGGCGTCACCGGCCGCGGCGGCGACCTGCTGGCGGTCGCCCTCACCGACGTCCTGAGCGACGGGCTGTCGATGGTCTATTCGTTCTTCGAGCCCGGCGAAGGCCACCGCTCGCTCGGCACCTTCCTGATCCTCGACCACATCGCCCGCGCGCGGCGGATGGGCCTGCCTTACGTCTATCTCGGCTACTGGATCGATGGCTCGCGCAAGATGGACTACAAGGCGCGCTTCCTGCCGCAGCAGCGGCTTGCGCCAAGCGGCTGGCTGCGCGTCGACAAGGACGGCGAGAGCCGCGAGCCGCAGGATTAGCGCTACCTAGGCCGCCGCAGCGCCGCGCTCGCGCCGGGCCGCCGCGATCAGCCCACGCTTCGGCGCGAACAGGAACGCCAGCACGAACACGAAAGCCTGCGTCAGCACGATGCAGGCGCCGGTCGCGCCGTCGATGTGGAAGCTCGCCAGCGTGCCGAACACGGACGAGCCCACCGCCACGGCGGTGGCGATCACGAGCATGCGCTCGAACCGGTCGGTGAGCAGGAAGGCGATCGCTCCCGGCGCCACCAGCATGGCGATGACCAGGATGATGCCCACCGCCTTGAGCGAGGCGACGATGGTCAGCGACAGCAGGATCAGCAGCCCGTAGTGCAGCACCTGCACCGGCAGGCCGATGGCGCGCGCATGGTTGCGGATCGAAGCAATAGAGCAGCAGGTCCCGCCGCTTGACGAGCACGATCGCGAGCGTGAGGCCGGCGATCACCGCGGTCTCGATCAGATCCTGCACGGTGACGCCGAGCATGTTGCCGAACAGGATGTGCAGGAGGTGCTGGTCGGTCTCGACCTTGGTGAAGATGACCAGCCCGAGGCCGAACATGCCGGAGAAGACCACGCCCATCACCGTGTCCTCCTTCACGCGGCTCGATTCCTTCAGGTAGCCGGTGAGCAGCGCGCACGAGAGGCCGGCGACGAACGCGCCGACGGCGAGCGGCAGGCCGACCACATAGGCGACGACGATGCCGGGCAGCACCGCATGCGAGACCGCGTCGCCCATCAGCGACCAGCCTTTCAGCACCAGGTAGCACGAGAGCACCGCGCACACCGCGCCGACGAGGATCGCGACCATCAGCGCCCGCTGCATGAACGGGTAGCTGAGCGGAACGATCAGCCAGTCGAAAGCGGCGGTCATGACGCCGCTCCCGCGATCGTCATGCGCCGGCGCCGCGCCGCCAGCACGCCGTGCTTCGGCGCGAAATAGAACGCGACCAGGAACACCAGCGTCTGCAGCGTGACGATCACGCCGCCGGTGGCGCCGTCGAGGAAGTAGCTGATGTAGGCGCCGGCAAAGCTCGTGCCGGCGCCAAGCGCAACGCTGATGGCGATCAGCCGGCCGAACCGGTCGGTCAGAAGGTAGGCGGTGGCGCCCGGCGTCACCACCATGGCGATGACGAGGCAGGCGCCGACGGTCTGCAGCGCCGCCACCGTGCAGGCCGACGAGCAGCGTGAAGAACAGCGCCTTCAGCCAGGTCGTGTTGAGGCCGATGCTGCGGGCATAGGCTTCGTCGAAGAAGACGATCATCAGATCCTTCCACTTCAACAGCAGAATGCCGAGCGAAACGGCGGAGATGATCGCGACCTGCACCACGTCTTCGTTGGAGATCGCCAGGATGTTGCCGAGCACGATCGACTGCACGCTGACCGAGGTCGGCCAGATCGACGCCAGCAACAGGCCGAGCGCGAACAGCGAGGTGAACACGAGCCCGATCACCGCGTCCTCGCGCAGGCGCGAATGCTGGCGCACGAAGGCCATGCCGAGCGAAGCCAGGATGCCGGTGAAGAACGCGCCGATCGCGAAGGGAAAGCCGAGAATGTAGGCGCCGGCGACACCGGGCACGACCGAATGCGCCAGCGCGTCGCCCATCAGCGACCAGCCCTTCAGCACCAGATAGGCCGAGAGGAACGCGCAGACGCCACCGACCAGCGCGCTCACCCACATCGCTTTCAGCATGTATTCGTAGGCGAAGGGGACGAGCAGCTCGGACATCACGGCTTCTTCGCCTCGCGGCCTTGCGTCGGCGGCGGCGGCGCTTCGTTGCCGTTGCCGTAGATCACCAGCGGCCGCTCGTCGTCGGTCAGCACGGTCACGTGGCGCGGGTCGGCGTCGTCATGCAGCTGCGCGCCGCCGAGATTGAAATGCCGCAGCACGCCGCCGAAGGCGCGCTCGAGGTTTGCCTGCGTGAAGACCTGCGCGGTCGGTCCCGCCGCCAGCACCGTCTTGTTGAGCAGCACCACCTGGTCGCAGAAATCCGGCACGCTGCCGAGATTGTGGGTGGAGATCAGCATCAGGTGGCCGGCGGCGCGCAATTCGCGCAGCAGCGAGATGATGGCCGTCTCGGTCTTCACGTCGACGCCGGTGAACGGCTCGTCGAGCAGGATGATGCGTCCCTCCTGCGCCAGCGCGCGCGCAAGGAACACCCGCTTCTTCTGGCCGCCGGAGAGCTCGCCGATCTGCCGATTGCGGTATTCGCTCATGCCGACGCGCTCGAGCGCCGCATCGACCTTGTAGCGGTCGGCGCGCGAAGGCATGCGCAGGAAGTTCATGTGGCCGTAGCGGCCCATCATCACCACGTCGCCGACCAGCACCGGGAAATTCCAGTCGATCTCCTCGCTCTGCGGCACGTAGGCGACGATGTTGCGGCTGATCGCTTCGGCGACCGGGCGGCCGCAGAGTTTGATCTCGCCCGCCGCCGGCTTCACGAAGCCCATGATCGCCTTGAAGATGGTCGACTTGCCGCTGCCGTTGACGCCGACCAGCGCGCAGATGGTGCCGGGATCGAGCTCGAACGAGGCGTCGTGCACGGCGGTGAGGCCGCTGTTGTAGGTGACCGCAAGCCCGCGCACGGAGATGCTGGCGCCGAGACCGTTGAGGTCGGCCGCGCGCAGTCGTCGCCGTGCTGGTCGGCATGTTCATTTGCCAAAACCTTTGGCGATGGTCTCGACCGTCACCTTCAACAGATCGAGATAGGTCGGCACCGGGCCGTTCGCCGCGCTGAGCGAGTCGACGTAGAGAACGCCGCCGTAGCGCGCGCCGCTCTCGCGCGCGACCTGCTTGGCGGCGCGGTCGGAGATCGTGCTCTCGCTGAACACGACGGGAATCTTGTTCTTGCGGACGAGGTCGATCACCCGGCGCACCTGCTTCGGCGTGCCCTGCTCGTCGGCGTTGATCGGCCAGAGGTAGGCTTCCTTCATGCCGTAGTCGCGGGTGAGATAGCTGAACGCGCCCTCGCTCGACACCAGCCAGCGCTGATCGGCGGGGATCGCGTCGAGCCGCTTGCGCAACGGCTCGTCGATCGCACGGATCTGCGCGGCGTAGGCGGCGGCGTTCTTGTCGTAGGTCGCAGCGTTCGCCGGATCGTGCTTCACCAGCGCCTTGCGGATGTTCTCGACATAGACGAGCGCATTCTTCGGCGACATCCAGGCGTGCGGGTTGGGCTTGCCCGTATAGGGCCCCTCCGCGATGCCCATCGGCTCGATGCCGTCGGAGACGACCGCGCTCGGCACGTTCTTCACGTTCTCGAAGAATTTCTCGAACCAGCGCTCGAGATTGAAGCCGTTCCAGAGCACCAGGTCGGCGGCCTGCGCGCGCACCACGTCGAGCGGGGTCGGCTGATAGTCGTGGATTTCCGCGCCGGGCTTGGTGATCGATTCAACGATCGCCGCCTCTCCGGCCACGTTCTGCGCGATGTCCTGGATCACCGTGAAGGTGGTGACGACGCGAAACGGCTTGCCGTTCCCCTGCGCCAGCGCGTCGCCGGACGCCAAGCCGAGCGCGGCCACAAGGCCACCGACCACGGCCAAGCGCCGCGTCCACCGAAAAGACATTTGCAATTCTCCAGACCGTTCTGAGCAGAACATAGTCTGGATCGCAGCTAGTTGCAACTAATTCGCAAGAGCATTTGCAGGCGCGGAGCTTGCGACGGGCAACTGGAATCTCTATCTTACTTCCGTCTTACTATTGGACACGAGATCGATGGCCGTCACCGAAAAGCTGACAACGACAGTTTCCACGAAGGGACAGGTGATCCTGCCGAAGGAGATCCGGCGGCAGCGCCGTTGGGGACCGGGAACACGCCTTGTCATCGAGGAAACTCCAGACGGCGTGCTGCTGAAAGCTCTACCTCTCTTCCCTGAGACTCGACCTGAGGACGTCTTTGCATCCCTTCCGCATCGCGGCCCGCCCAAGAGCCTCGAGGACATGCAAGCCGGTATCGTCGCCGAAGCGAAGCGGCGACATGCTCGCGATTGATACCAACGTCGTCGTTCGCTACCTGGTCGGCGACCATCCGAAACAGTCCGCGAGTGCGCGAGCATTGATCGACGGCGAAGACGCGTTCGTCAGCACCACGGTCATGCTGGAGACCGAGTGGGTGCTGCGAAGCGTCTATGGCTATGCGCCGCCTGATGTTTGCAAGGCGTTACGCAACTTCGCCGGGCTGCCTCGTGTATCGCTCGACGATCCTGCCCTGCTCGCTACCGCGATCGATCGAACCGATCAAGGCATGGACTTCGCCGATGCGCTTCATCTCGGACGCGGTCAGGACTGCGAAGCGTTCGTGACTTTCGACCAACAGTTGATCAAGGCAGCAAAGGCTGTCGGCGTGCAAACCGTCCGAGCACCCGGCACCTAGGGACAAGGCCATGCGGGTCGCCAAATGGGGAAACAGTCTCGCTGTCCGCCTCCCTGACGCCGTGGTTGAAGCCCTTGGGCTCAAGGAAGGCGACGAAATCGAAATACATGTCGCTAACGCACGGCAGCTCGGTGTCGCACCAGGGCGTCAGGAGCTATTGGAGCGTCTTCGCACCTTCCGCGGCCGTCTTCCGCCCGACTTCAAACTCGACCGAGACGAGGCGAATACCCGCTAGCTTTGCGCGCTGACGCTCAATTCAACTCCCGCGTCGTGTCATCGAACAGTTCGTCGACGCTGAAGCGGCGCGGGATCAGCGCCTGCTGCGCGGCATAGTCGATAATCAGCTCCAGCGCCTTGCGGTTGGCTTCGACGCCGAACGGCACGAAATCCGGGACAGTCTGCAGATTGGCGGCCGCCTTGCTCTGCTTGAGCAAGCGATAGACTTCTCGAACCGCATCCGGACGCGATCTCGCCAACGCCTCGGTGACGACGACGAGATGATTGACCGGGACAATGCCGTGCTGGCGGGACCAGCGCTCGGCTTCGGCTTTGGGATCTTCGAACAGCGGCTTCAGCCGCGGATCGGTGGACGTCTCGCCGAGCGCCGCGTCGATCTCACCGTCGATCAGCATCTGCATGATCGTCTTCCCCGCACGCGCCCGCTCGGTCGTGTCGTTGTACTCGGCGACATGCGGATCCTCGAAAGTGACCCAGCGAATGCTGTCGAGATCGACACCGTAGTCGTTGGCCAGAATGCCGCGCACCCAGGCGCCGGTCGTGGTGGTGAAGGAGCGAATGCCGACGCGCTTGCCCCTGAGGTCGCGCGGGCGTCAGCGTGCCCTCGCTCCGCATTGTAGAGCGCAGACGCATGCTGAAAGCGGCCGAGCATGACCGCCGGCAGCAGCACCAGCGGCTTGCCGTAGGCTTTCGCCATCAGATACGTCACGATCGCCATCTCGCAGACGTCGAACGCCTGCTCGCGGACCATCGGCTTGAACGCCTTGTTGGTCGGCGAATAGTCGATGAAGTCGAAATCGACGAGTGTCCGACTTGAGCTGTCCGCCTCGCAGCGGTTTGACGTGCGGATAATCGCCGAGCACGGTTCGAAGGCGCACAATGCTCATGATGGCGCATCCTCGGGATCGCGGACAGGTCTCACTTCAGGATCTCCTCGACGGTCGGGAACAGCCGCTGATAGGCCTCGCCATAGGTCATCGGCACGCCGGTGTTGCGGCTGCCCTGGATGCCGCGGTTCAGCGCGACCCGTTCGTAGTAGCCCCAGAGATGCTTTTGCGCGGCGAGGATCTGGAAGGCCTTGTACTTCTGCTCCCACACCTCGTCGATCTTCAGGATCAGGTTCGGCCGGAAGTTGCACATCTCCGGCTGATGCGGCTCGAACAGGAACACCGGCGGCGCCGCGTACTGATATTTGGCATCCGGCTTGTGACCCATCGCTTGCGCGACGACGCGCGTCTCCTGCGCAAAGTGCGCTGCATTCGGATGATCGAAGTTATACGGGTCCTCCAGCGCGTGCGTCAGCACGAAGCTCGGATTGGTTTCGCGGTAGATATCGACCATGCGGTCGAAATGGGCTTCGTTGAGCTTGAGCGGATAGTCGCCGCAGTCGAAGAACTCGATCTCGGCGCCGAGCAGTTCTGCGGCGCGTTCGGCCTCGTCCTTGCGCCCGGCCTTCACCGAGGCGAGTGACGCGCCCGTCTCCTTCCAGGCGAACTGGCTCTCGCCGCGCTCGCCGAACGAGAGGCAGACGATCTTCACCCGGTAGCCCTTTTTCGCGTGCAGCGCGATCGCGCCGCCGGCGCGCCAGACGAAATCGCCGGGATGAGCGGTCACCACCAATCCGGTCTTGCTCTGCTCTGCCATGGTCGCTCTTGCTCCTCTTTGCTCCTGTGGCCCGCAGGCGCTATTGCTTCTCGAACTCGTAGAGCCGCGCCGGATTGTGCACGAGCAGCAGCTCCTGCGTCGCGGCCTCCGGGGCGATCAGCGGAACGAGATCGACCAGATCGCCGTCATTCGGCATCACCTTGACGTTCGGATGCGGCCAGTCGGTGCCCCACACCACGCGGTCCGGAGCCGTCTCGACGATCTTCCGCGCAAACGGCACCGCGTCGTGGAACGGCGGCCCGCTGGCCGACACGCGTTCGCAGCCGCAGACCTTCACCCAGCACTTTTCGTCGCGCTGCATCAGCTCGATCAGGGTTTTGAACGGCAGCTGCTCGAGCCCGTCGGACGCCTTGACGCGGCCCATGTGGTCGATGGTGTAGCGCACCGGAAGGCGCGCCAGCACGTCGGCGTATTCGGGCAGATCGATCGCGTCGAAGTGCAGATCGACATGCCAGCCGAGCGGCGCGATCATCGCGATCACGCGCTCGAAGATCCGCTTGTCGGGAACGCCGCCGAGGTGGCGAACGAAATTGAACCGGCAGCCCCTGAACCCGCCGTCGTGAAGCTCCCGCAGCTGCCGTTCGGTGATGCTGTCGTCGATATTGGCCACGGCGCGATAGCGGCCGCCGCTGACCGCAATCGCGTCGAGCGCGACGCGATTGTCGGTGCCGTGCACGCTGGCGTTGACGATGACCGCGCGGCCGACGCCCGAGTTTGGCGTGCAGCGCCCTGAAAGTCTTCCAGCGGCGCGTCGGGCGGCGTGTAGGGCCGGTCGGGTGCGTAAGGATACTTCGCGCCCGGGCCGAAGATATGGCAGTGCGCGTCGCACGCCAGCGGCGGCAGCTTGAAGCCTGGCGTTCGCGTATCCGGGTCAGGTCCGGGGATGGTCGGTGTAAACATCGCACTCCACTTCACAACACGTCAGGTCCTGGCGCGGCCGATCAGGCCCTCAACGCTTTCGCTGCCCGCTTGCGCACGGGCTCGGGCCGATCGACGGCCGGCGCCTGCAGCGCAGCGACCGTCGCGCGCACCAGCTGTTCGATGGCCTCGCCGGCGTCCGATCCATCCGCCTCGTCCGCGCGACAGACGCGAGACGCGCTCGGGCGTCACCAGCGCGTAATACAGCGCGCCGAGAAGGAAATGGCTGCGCCAGACGATCTCGGTGCGCGGCAGATGCGGCAGGCTTTCGTGGATGGCGTCGATGAAGGCGTGGCTGGTGTCATCAAAGGTTTGCGCGATGATGCGGCCGACGATCTCGTTGCCTTCGGCCGACATCACGGCGCGCAGCCGGGTAAAGCGCGCGCCGCCGCCGGCAAGGTCGCTGCCGGAGGAAAACGCCGGCAGCACATAGGCGCGGACGATCGCCTCGAGCCGGTCCTGCAGGTCGCGCACGCGCTTTGCGGCGTCCAGCAGTTCGGAGCGGCGGCGGTTGATCGGCCCGCAGTGGCGCCGGTAGATTTCGAGCAGCAGCCCCTCCTTGCTCTTGAAGTGATAGGTCAGGCTGCCCGGGTTGGCGCCGGCCTCGACGGCGATGTCGCGGATCGAAACCGCATTGAAGCCGTTGGTGGAGAACAGGAGCTCGGCGGCGCTGAGGATCGCCTCGCGCATGTTCGGATTTCGCGCCATCGGATTTTGCTCACTCTCCCCTTTGATTTGTACAAATGACCAAATAATATGGTCGTGTCAACAATGAGGACGATCAGTGTCGACGGTGCCGCGCCACGCACCGGACGGTGTTCGCGAAAACCTGGAGGAACGTCATGAAGTTCGAACGTCGGCAGCTGTTGCGTCTGGCTGCTGGAGCCACCCTCCTGCCGGGCCTGTCGCGCGCAGCATGGGCTCAAGCCTATCCAACCCGTTCGATCACGCTGGTCGTGCCGTTCCCGGCAGGCGGCGGCGTCGATACGTTGGCGCGGGTCGTGGCGGAAAAACTCTCGGTCGCGCTCAAGCACACCGTCATCGTCGACAATCGCGTCGGCGCCGGCGGCACCATCGGCACGCGTGCGGTCGCGCGGGCTGAGCCGGACGGCTACACCTTGCTGCTCGGCCACACCGGCACGATGTCGATCAACCCAAGCCTCTACACCAACGCCGGCTACGACCCGCGCAAGGATTTCGCACCGATCGGCCTGATCGCGTCGATGCCGGTGGCGCTGATCGCCAATCCGACGTTTCCGGCAAAAACCGTCGCCGAGGTGATCGAGCTCGCCAAGAAGGATCCCACCAAGGTCAACCTCGGCACTGCGCCGGTCGGCACCGGCGGCTACCTCACCGCGGAATACTTCAAATCCGCCGCAGGCCTCGACGTCCAGATCGTGCCCTATCGAGGCACTGCGCCGCTGATCAACGATCTCGTCGGCGGGCACGTGCCGGTGTCGTTCGGCGTGCTGCCGCCGGCCATGGGCAACATCCAGGCCGGCACGCTGCGCGCGATCGCGGTCACGGGCACGAAGCGCTTCAGCCTGCTGCCCGACGTTCCGACCGCCGACGAGTCCGGCCTGCCGGGTTTCGACTCTGTGCTGCACTACGGGCTGCTGGCACCCGCCCGCACGCCGCCTGCGATCATCAGCCGCTTGAACGAGGAGCTCCGCAAACTGGGCAGCTCCGACGACGTCAAGCAGCGCATCCTGAATGAAGGCGGCGATCCGCTGCTCTCCTCGCCCGAGGAATACGTCAAGGACATCGACCAGGAAGAGCGCAAATGGTCGGCCCTGATCAGGAAGCTGAACCTGAAGGTCGAGTGAGCGCTTACCCGGCCTGACGACTGTCGCCGCACTCGCAAGGCTCAGTGTCGTCCCGCGAAGGCGGACCCAGATTCCAGAGCGCCAGTGATTTAGTCTCTAATGCTACGGCGTACTGGAGCCCGCCTGCGCGGGCATGACGGCGGAGATTTGTCTGCTGACGTGTTCCGTTACGCCGCGGCGTCGGGAAACGGGTGGGTTTGCTGATGTGATCGGGTCTCTATGCCCCTGCGATACGAACCGCAGAGAGAGCCATGACCCAATCCACCGATCATTCGCTGCCGCCGACCTTCAACCGATTGGCCTGGTCAAATCTGGCGGCCCAATCCGCCGAACAGATCGCGCTTGCCGCGGCTCCGATCGTCGCGGTGATCATGCTTGGCGTCGGCGAAGGACAAACCGGTCTGTTGCAGACCGCTTTGACACTGCCGTTTGTCCTGTTCGCCATGCCGGCCGGGTTCCTTGCCGATCGCATGTCCCGCCGATGGCTGATGGCCTCCGCCGAGGCACTGCGCGCCGTCGCCCTGTTCGCTATACTCGGCCTCATCTGGTTCGACCTGCTGACCTTGAGCCTTCTTGCATTGATCGGCTTCGTCGCCGTGTGCGGGACGGTCGTCTATAGCGTCGCAACACCGTCGCTGGTGCCATCGCTGGTGCCGCCGACGTCCCTGCCCGCCGCCAACGCGCGGATCGAGCTTGCCCGCACGGTGGCGTTCGCCGCCGGTCCGGCGCTCGGTGGTGTCCTGGTTGGATGGGTTGGCGCAGCGCCGGCGTTCGGCGTCGCCGCAGCTCTATCCGTCATGGCGGCTGTGCTGCTGGCTGGCATTTACGAGCCCGCGCGCGAGCCCGTCCCGCGCCGGCATCCGCTGCGGGAAATCAAGGAAGGCGCCAGTTTTGTCTTCCAGCACCCGTTGCTGCGCCCGGTGTTCGTGACCCAGTTCATCTTCAACACCGCGTGGTTCGTGATTCTCGCGGTGTTCGTGCCGTACGCGGTCCGCCATCTCGGCCTCTCGGCGCCGGGCATCGGCACGACGCTGGCGATGTACGGCATCGGCATGGTGATCGGCGCGTTGCTCGCCACCCGCGTGATGAAGCGCCTGCCGTTCGGCGTCGTGGTTGGGCTGGGCCCCGTCACCGGCTTTGTCGCAGCGGCCACGATGGCGCTGACGACCGTCGTTCCGACGCCGCTGCTGGCGGGCTTGAGCTTCTTTCTGCTGGGGGTCGGCCCGATCCTGTGGGTGATCAGCACCACCACGCTTCGGCAATCGGTGACGCCATCGCACCTGCTGGGCCGGGTCTCCGCGATCAACATCATGGCCTACGGCGCGCGGCCGCTTGGCGCAGGCCTCGGCGCGCTGGTCGGCGAACTCTACGGCGCGGAGGCGTGCTTCTATCTGGCGGTGGCGGGATTTGCGCTGCAGGCCGCGGTCATCCTGGCTTCACCGGTTGTCGGCCTGGTCCGACAACCGGAAATGCCCAAGCAGCAATGCGCGTGATCTGCGCGCTCACGGCAATTAGTTGGATCGCCAGCGCGCCTTGGATTTCGCTTGAGCATGATCCTTCTCGGATAACCGCTCCCACTTTTCCGATCATGCGTTACTCCACCACCCGCCCGAACCTGTTCGACTTCGGAAAGCCCTTCGGCGGCAGCCGGCCGGCGTCGGCGCGGTTGCCGCGCCAGTCGGCGAGCTCCTTCATCGTCGCCGAGAACTCGCGGCCGGCACAGTCGCGCCAGGTGAGGCCGTCGCTCGCGGCAAAGGTCGCGATGTCGGACAGGCCGCCGTCCTTGTACTTCTGCAGGCGCACGCCCCTGCCCCGTGCCATCTCCGGCACCTGCTCCAGCGGGAAGATCAGCATCTTCCGGTTCTCGCCGATGGTCGCGACCGAGTCGCCGGTGACGACCGTGACCGCGCGCGCTTCGTTCGGTGGCGTCACGTTCAGCACCTGCTTGCCCTTGCGCGTGTTGCCGACGCAGTCGTCCTCGTTGACGACGAAGCCCTGCCCGTCCCGGCTCGCCACCAGGAATTTGCGGCCGCCCTTGTTGACGAACAGCGTGACGATGTCGGCGTCCTGCTCCATGTCGATGAACAGGCGGATCGGCTCGCCATGGCCGCGCCCGCCCGGCAGTTTCGAGGCGTCGAGCGTGTAGAACTTGCCGTTGGTCGAGAACAGCAGGAGCTTCGAGGTGGTTTCCGCGAAGAACGCGAAGCCGGCCTTGTCGTCGGTCTTGAAGGTCAGGCTGGACAGGTCCTCGACGTGCCCCTTCAGCGTCCGCACCCAGCCCTTCTCGGAGACGACGACGGTGATCGGCTCGCGCTCGACCAGCGCCTCCTCGATCGCGGCAAGATCGTGCTCCGGCGCGTCCGCGAACTGCGTGCGGCGCTTGCCGAGCGGCGTCTTCGGTCCGAACGTGTCGCGCACCTTCTTGATCTCTTCGGCGACGCGCTTCCACTGCTCGTCTTCCGAGGCGAGCACCGACTTGATGCCCTTCAGCTCGGCGCGCAGGTCCTTGTCCTCGGTGCGGATCTCCATTTCCTCGAGCTTGCGCAAGGCTGCGCAGCCGCATGTTGAGGATCGCATCCGCCTGCACGTCGGTCAGCTTGAAGGTCTTGATCAGCACCGGCTTCGGCTCGTCCTCGGTGCGGATGATCTTGATCACCTTGTCGAGGTTCAGATAGGCGATCAGATAGCCGCCGAGGATCTCGAGACGGGCCTCGATCTGGCCCTGCCGAAAGCGCGAGCGGCGGATCAGGACCTCGCGGCGATGGTCGATCCATTCGCGCAGGACTTCGGCGAGGCCGACCACCTTCGGAACGCGCCCCTTGATCAGCACGTTCATGTTCAGGGAGATGCGGCTTTCGAGCTCGGTCAGCTTGAACAGCGACTCCATCATCAGCTCGGGATCGACGTTGCGCGACTTCGGCTCGATGACGATGCGCACGTCTTCGCCGAACTCGTCGCGGATGTCGCCGACCAGATGCAGCTTCTTGTCGTTCAGAAGCTCGGCGATCCGCTCGATCAGCCGCGACTTCTGCACCAGCCACGGAATTTGCGTGACGACGACGACCCAGGTGCCGCGCGAGCCCTCTTCCTGCTCCCACTTTGCGCGCACGCGGAACGAGCCGCGTCCGGTGGTGTAGGCCTCCGCGATCGACTCCTGCGAATCGACGACGATGCCGCCGGTCGGAAAATCCGGCCCCTTGACGTACTTCAGCAGGCCGCGCGACTTCGTCGCCGGCTTGTCGATCAGATGCAGCGCGGCGTCGCAAAGCTCCGCGGCATTGTGCGGCGGGATCGAGGTCGCCATGCCGACCGCGATGCCTTGCGCGCCGTTCGCCAGCAGGTTCGGAAACGCGCCGGGAAGAACCGACGGCTCCCTGGTGGTGCCGTCGTAGTTCGGCCGGAAATCGACCGCGTCCTCGTCGATGCCCTCGAGCATAAGCCGCGCGACTTCGGTGCAGCCGCGCCTCGGTGTAGCGGTAGGCGGCAGGATTATCGCCGTCGATGTTGCCGAAGTTGCCCTGCCCGTCCACCAGCGGATAGCGCGAGGAAAAATCCTGCGCCAGACGCACCATCGCATCATAGATCGACTGGTCGCCGTGCGGATGAAAGCTGCCCATCACGTCGCCGACGATCTTTGCGGACTTCTTCGGCACCGTGCCGGGGTCGAGCCGCAGCAGGCGCATGCCGTAGAGGATGCGCCGGTGCACCGGCTTCAAACCGTCGCGCGCATCCGGCAGCGCGCGATGCATGATCGTCGACAGCGCGTAGGCGAGATAGCGCTCTTCCAGCGCCTCGCGCAGCGGGATCTCGTGAACTTCCGGCGGCTCAGGAGGAATCAGTGATTTGCCCATGGCACCGCATTAAACCGTGCACGCCGATGAACAAGAAATGAATGAGTTCGGCCATTACTTGCCCGCAATTTTCCGAGACACTGCAAGGACTTCATGAGCGCTTCTGGATAGCGTCATCATGTTGGTGAGGAGGAACACAATGCGACGTTTGATTGTTGCCGCCGCCGTTGCCGTGACCCTTGTCGCGGCTGCGTCATTTGCCGGCGGTCGCGCGGAAGCGATGCCCCTGCCCGGTGCCAGCGGACTGGGTGCCGCCGCGCAAAACGACCTGGTTCAGGACGTTCGTTACGTCTGCCGTCCGGTCTGGAATGGCTGGCGCTGGGTCGAGCAGTGCTTCTGGGTACGCCACCGGCACCATCATTTCCACCACCATCATCACCGCCGGCACCACCATCATCATCGGCGCCACTTCATTGATCTGCGATTCGTCAGGGTGGAGCGCGCAAGCGGTCCATGCCTAGGCGACAACGGCTGACGACCGTCGCCGCAACACGGCGGCGATAAATCCGTCGCGGGCGTCCGAGTGCTTCTGCCCGCGCGGCTCCAGCACATGGCGCAGCAGGAACATCCCGGTCAGCGCAAAACCGTCGCGCAGGTCGTCGTCGGTCATCTTCGACTGCGGCGTCGTCGCGCAGGAATGCCGGCAACCGCAGCAGCCGGTCGCGCCAGGGCTCGCCCGCGCTGCGCGAGACGGCGATGCCGGATTTCGGCGACACGTAGATCAGGTCCTCGGTCGTGCCGGTGGCCGCACATGCCGACAGATCGAGGCCGAAGCCGAGTTCGGCCAGCATCGCCAGCTCGAACCGCGCGAGGCGGATGGCGGCATGGCGGGCGTCGTCGAAATCGCTCAACGCCCCCTCGACCATCTCGTAGATCTCTTCGTGCGGGTCGCGCTCCGGCAACAGTCTGGCGAGCGACGCAAGATGCGTCACGCCATAGACCGCATGCGACGAGGCCAGGACGGATGCTGCACGCAGCATCAGGCCTTCAATCGCGTACATGCCGAGATGCTCGTCGAGCCGCGCCCGCCACACCGCCCGCACCGTGTTGCCGGGCTGCAGCACCGGTCGCATCCGCGCGCTGGTTCCGCCGCGCACGAGGCCGAGATGGCGTCCGTGGCCGCGCGTCAGCAATTCGACGATGACGCTGCCTTCGCCAAGCCGCCGCACGCCCAGAACGATGCCGTCGTCGGTCCATTCCATGCCTTGAGCTTACAGGATTCCGCGAAGGCTTGCAGCGGCTTCCGGCGAATCAGCGCAGATAGGCCTCTTCGTCCGCCTTCATCTTTGTCATGCGCTGCAGGCGGAAGATTTCCTCGACGCTGACGATGTCCTTGTTGACGTTGTGAATGCCGCCATCGCTGCGGATACGAGAGAAAATGTCCTTCATTGCGGTGACGGAGGCACGGATCGCGTGATTGCCGTAAATCACCATCGCGATCTTGCCGAGCGCCTTGATGCGCTCCGCGTTCAATTCGGGATAGGCGGTCGGAACAATGACAATCGGCGCGCGGCCGCGCCAGGCGCGCACGAAGCTCTCGACCTCATCGGGCGTCTTCTGCCTGGAATGGATGAGAATCATGTCCGCGCCGGCTTCTTCGTAGGCCGCAGCGCGCTTGAGTGCCTCGGCTTCGCCGAGCCCGGCGATCAGCGCTTCCGTGCGGCCGATGATGACGAAGTCCCGGTCGACACGCGCGGCACGGGCGGCTTCCAGCTTGCCCTGGAACTCCTCGACGCGCACCAGCTCCTGCCGTCCGCCGGCGACCAGGCTGGTGACCTTGGGAAAGGTCTTGTCCTCGATGACGACGGCGGCTGCCCCCGCTCGCTCGTATTGCGCGACGGCGTAGACAACGTTGACCGCATTGCCGAACCCGGTGTCGATGTCGGCCACGATCGGCAGCGACGACTGCTCCGCCATCGCGCGTACCATCTCGAGATGCTGGGTCATGGTGATGAGACTGACGTCGGGCAGTCCATAGAGCGCCGACAACTCAAAGCCGGAGGCCCAGATGCCGTCGAACTGCGCCTCTTCCACCAGCCGCGCCGACAGCGGCGAATGCGCCGCCATGACATGCACAAGCGCGCCGCCTGATATCTTGTCGCGCAAGGTCTTGGCTCGAGTCATCGCGATGCTCCTGCAGACGATTTCTACAGATCGAGGGCAGAATTGGCACCGGCGTCTCCCGACCGCATAGGCGGCTTCCGGCTGCCCTCACGGACCTACGACGTGAACCAGCGGCGCGCCTCGGCCGTGAAGGAGAAATAGAATCCGAAGGCCGACAAGACGACCGAGATCACGTCGACGAATTCCTTGAACCCGAACGACATCTCGTTGATGGAACCGATGTACAGGAGGAGCGTGAGCACGAAAAATCCAAACACCGTCCAGCGCGCCCAGTTCTTCTGCCGCCGCGCCGCGAACCAGACCAGGAAGACAAGCGCAGCAATGATGACCGCGCTGAGGAAGCTGACAAAGGGTTTGTCCGAACCGTCGGCAGTAACGCCGAACAGGGCGGCCGACAGCGCGTCGAGCAAGAGCGACAGATAGAGCAGGATTTCAAACCGCAGAACGTCCCTCGGAACGGTCATTCCAGCTCCGATCGTTGAGTTTGTCATTCCTTGGGGAACTCCAGCCCCATCTCGCGGTAGCGGTCCGGATCGTCGCCCCAGTTCTCGCGCACTTTCACGAACAGGAACAGGTGCACCGGATGGCCGACGATCTCGGCCAGCTCGCGCCTGGCGTCGGCTCCGATCGCCTTGATCGTCGCGCCTGCCTTGCCCAGCACGATCTTCCGCTGGCTCTCGCGCTCGACATAGATCGTCTGCTCGATCCGCACCGAGCCGTCCTTGCGCTCGGTATAGGCCTCGGTCTCGACGGTCGATTGATATGGCAGCTCCTGGTGCAGCTTGCGATAGATCTTTTCGCGGGTGATCTCGGCGGCGAGATGCCGCATCGGCGCGTCCGACATCTGGTCTTCGGGATAATGGAATGGTCCCTCCGGGACGGCCTTCGCCATCGCCGATCGCAGATCAGCGACGCCGTCGCCGGAGATCGCCGCCACCATGAACGTCTGCTCGAACGCCAGCCGCTCGTTGGCGCGCTGAGCCATCGCCAGCAGCGTCGCGCGCGCGACCGTATCGATCTTGTTGATGACCAGGAATTTCGGATGCTTGACCTGCGCCAGCTTGGCGAAGACAGCATCCGCCTCTTCGTCGAGACCCTTCTTCGCGTCGAGCAGGAGGCAGACGAGGTCGGCGTCATGCGCGCCGCTCCAGGCCGTCGTCACCATCGCCCGGTCGAGCCGTCGTTTCGGCGCAAAAATCCCGGGCGTGTCGACGAGGATGATCTGCGAGCGATCCTCGATGACGATGCCGCGGATCAGCGCGCGCGTCGTCTGCACCTTCTTCGAGACGATGGTCACCTTCGAGCCGACGAGGGCATTGACCAGCGTCGACTTGCCGACGTTCGGCGCGCCGATCAGTGCCACGAAGCCGCAGCGCGTGGCGGCGCTCTCGGCACTATCCATCGCCGCCGCCCGGCACGCCTTCGCGGGCAAGCAGCGCGGTCGCCGCCGCCTTCTCGGCGGTGCGCTTGCTGCTGCCAACGCCTTCGGCGGGCGCCATGCCCGGCAGTTCCACGGCGATGCGGAACTTCGGGTCGTGATGCGGTCCGGTCCGCTCGACCTCGCGATAGGTCGGTGTCGGCAGGCCCTTGCCCTGCGCCCACTCCTGCAGCACGGTCTTGGAATCGCGCAGCGCCCGCATCGGCTTGCGCAGGCGCGGCGTCCACGAGCGCTCGATCATCTGCGCCGCTGCCGCATAGCCGCCGTCGAGAAACACCGCACCGATCACCGCCTCGCAAATGTCGCCGAGCACCGACTTGCGCAGGCGATCGCTCGCGTCACCCGCCCCGACCGGACCGAGCTCGACCGCCTCGTGCAGGCCCATGGCCTCCGCACCTCGGCGCAGGTTCGGCGCCTCGGCCACCTCGGCGCAGGTCTGCCCGCGAACGAGATCGGCGAGGCGCTTCGACAGCTCGCCCTCGTCGGCATTCGGGTAGGTGCGAAACAGCATGTCGGAGACGACGAGGCCAAGCACATGGTCGCCGAGGAATTCGAGACGCTGGTAGCTATCCCAGCGGTCACTGGGATTCTTCAGAGCCGAGACATGCGTCAACGCAGTCGTCAGCAGGGCCGGGTTCACGAACACGTGGCCGATCTGCTCCTCGACCGCCTTTGCATTGCGCTCCAGATTCTTCTTGCGCTTCTTCGCCTTGACGGCCTTCTTCTTGCTGGCGGCTCGTTTCGGCTTGGCCGGTGCGGCCGCCTCCACCGTCGTGTCGACGTCAGCAGCCTTCTTCGCCTCGCGCTTGGAGCGCGTGCGCGTTGAAGCCTTTTCGCTCGGCGGGATATCGCCCGGCAGTTCGTCGATCATCGCACAATGGAGAACAGCCGATTCCAGCGAACGGCGAAAGGCCAGCGCCAGACCTGCCACGCCTGTTCACCTTCGGCGATGGAGAAAAAGATCAGTTGCGCCCGGCCGATCAGGTTCTGCGACGGAACATAGCCGACCGCAGACAGCACACGGCTGTCGGTGGAATTGTCGCGGTTGTCGCCCATCATGAAGAAATGGCCGGGCGGAACGGCATATTCGATGGTGTTGTCGTAGAAGCCGTTGTCGACGCAGTCGAGCGTCTCGTAGCTGACGCCGTTCGGCAGCGTTTCCTTCCAGCGCTTGACCCGCGAGATCGCGTCCGAGCCGCACGGGTCTTCGCCGATGAAGTCGGGCATCCGTTCGCGCGGCACCGCGCGGCCGTTGATGTTGAGCACGCCGTCGCGCATCTGCACGCGGTCTCCGGGCAGGCCGATCACCCGCTTGATGTAGTCGGTGGAGTCTTCCTTCGGCAGGCGGAACACGACGATGTCGCCGCGCTCCGGATCGGAGCCGAAGATGCGGCCCGAGAACAGCGGCGGCGAGAACGGGATCGAGTAATAGCTGTAGCCGTAGGAATATTTCGAGACGAACAGGTAATCGCCCACCAGCAGCGTCGCCTTCATCGAGCCGGACGGAATGTTGAACGGCTGGAACAGGAAGGTACGGATCACCAGCGCGATGATCAGCGCATGGATGACGACACGGATTGTTTCCCCGATGCCGCTTTCGGATTTTGCCCCAGACGTCACGCTCATCTCTGTTCCATTGCCGATCGAAAGCGGATCGAAGCGCTGCGCGCATTCCGCGCACTCTTAGACGGTTGCGCCGGGCGGCGCAATGAAAGTGCGGCGGGAAACACTCCAATCGATTGAAAATACTACCAGATTTGATTCGGCAGCCTGTCAATCGGCCTCTAGCGTCTTAAGGCTCAGCCTTGCCTGCGGCCACCGCCGAAATTATGACGAAAGCCTGCGCCAGCGGCCAATCGTCGGTTATCGACAGGTCGATTTGGGCAATATGACCGGCTGGCGTCAATTTCGTCAGCCGCTCCAGGGCTCCGCCGGTCAGCGCCATGGACGGCTTTCCGCCCCGCAGGTTGACCACCCCCATGTCCCGCCACCACACCCCCTGGCGGATGCCGGTGCCAAGGGCCTTCGAACAGGCCTCCTTGGCGGCGAACCGCTTGGCGTAGGTGGCCACATAGTTGCGGCGGTTGGCCGACCGGCGCTCCGCCCTCGCCCGCTCCTGCTCGGTGAAAATGCGGCCGAGAAACCGCTCGCCGTGCCGCTCGATCACCTTCTCGACCCGGCGGATATCGATCAGGTCGGAGCCGATGCCGATAATCATTTGGCCGCCCTGATCGAGGCCCGTCCGCGATCCATGGCCGCGCGCATATCCTTCACGGTCTGCGCAAGACCGACGAATATCGCCTCGCCGATCATGAAGTGGCCGATGTTCAGCTCGGCGATCTCCGGCAGCGCCGCGATCGTCTCGGCGGTCGCGTAATCCAGCCCGTGGCCGGCATGGACCTCGAGGCCGGCGGATTTCGCCAGCTTGGCGCCCTTGACGATCCGTTGCCATTCCTTTTCCGCCCGCTCGTGCTCGCCGGCTGCCAGAGCATCGCACCAGGCGCCGACGTGGATCTCGATCACCGGGGCGCCGGAGCGGACCGCGGCCTCGATCTGCGAAGGCTCGGCGCCGATGAACAGCGACACCCGCACGCCCGCGTCCATGAATTTTCCGATCACCGGCACCAGCGCGTTGTGCTGGCCGAGCACGTCGAGGCCACCTTCGGTCGTGACCTCCTGCCGCCGCTCCGGCACAAGACACACCGCATGCGGCATGGTCTTCATGGCGATGGCGACCATCTCATCGGTCACGCCCATCTCAAAGTTCAGCGGTTTTGAGATCTCAGCCTTGAGTCGCGCCATGTCCTCGTCGCGGATGTGCCGCCGGTCCTCGCGCAGGTGCGCGGTGATGCCGTCGGCGCCGGCCTCGATCGCCAGCAATGCCGCGCGCACCGGATCGGGTTTGTCGATCGCGCGCGCATTGCGCACCGTTGCGACATGGTCGACGTTGACCCCGAGGCGGAGCGGCAGAACTGGCGGCATCGCAAACTTCCACTTGACGGGAGAAGAAGATCAGCCGTTGACGCGCTCGACGCGCGCCACCACGGCCTTGGCGCGCAACTGCGCGATAATGGCATTGAGATGCTTGAGATCATAGACCTCAAGATCGATGGTGAGCTCGGTGAAATCCGGTGAGCGCCGGCTCATGTGAATGTGATCGATATTTCCGTCATGCTCGGCGATCACGGTGGCGACCTGGGCAAGGCTGCCCGGCTCGTTGACCTGCTGCACGAACAGCTGGGCGGGAAACCGTTGCGGCGTCGATTCGTCGACGTCCCAGCGCACGTCGAGCCAGCGCGAGGGCATGTCCTCAAAATCCTTCAAGGCCGGCGACTGGATCGGGTAGATCGTGATGCCCTCGCCCGGCGTGACGATGCCGACGATGCGATCGCCCGGCACCGCGCCGCCGTTCGGCGCAAAACGTACCGGCAGGTCGGTATTGATCCCGCGCACCGGAATGCTCTGCGCACCCGGCGCCTTTGCGGCCGCGGTCGCAGCGGCAATCTTCGATTTCTTGGCGCCGGCCGGGGCAAAGCGCGCGACCCGCTCTTCCTTGTAGTCCGGATACATGGCGCGGGCGACGTCGGCCGCCTTCATCTCGCCGCGCCCGACCGCCGCCATCACGTCGTCGATCGAGGCGCGCGCCAGCCGCGGCAGCGCGCCTTTGAGCTTGTCGTCGGCGTATTCCATCTTTGCGCGCTGAAACAGCCGTTCGACGATGCGCCGGCCGAGGCCCGCATACTGGTCGCGGATCGCGGCGCGGGTCGCGCGGCGGATCGCCGCCTTCGCCTTGCCGGTGACGGCGAGCTGTTCCCAGGCGGCCGGCGGCGCCGATTGCGCCGACGAGGTCATGATCTCGACCTCGTCGCCGTTCTGCAGCTCTGACGCCAGCGGCGCGAACTTGCCGTTGATCTTGCAGCCGACCGCGCTGGTGCCGACATCGGTGTGCACCGCATAGGCGAAGTCGATGGCGTTGGCCTTGCGCGGCAGCGCGATCAGCTTGCCCTTTGGCGTAAAGCAGAACACCTGGTCGTGGAACAATTCGAGCTTGGTGTGCTCGAGGAACTCCTCCGGGTTCAGGCCTTCGGCCAGAACCTCGATGGTATGCCGCAGCCAGGCGTAGGCGTTGGATTCGCGCTGGAGCAGCTCGGTCGGCGAGCCGATGCCGTCCTTGTAGAGCGCATGCGCGGCGATGCCGAGTTCGGCGATCTCGTCCATTTCGCGGGTACGGATCTGAAGCTCGACGCGCTGTTTGCCCGGGCCGATCACCGTCGTGTGGATCGAGCGGTAGTCGTTCTGCTTAGGCGTCGAGATGTAGTCCTTGAAACGCCCCGGCACGACCGGCCACGCCGTATGCACGATGCCGAGCGCGCGATAGCACTCCTCGACGCTGTCGACGATCACGCGAAAGCCGAAGATGTCGGACAGCTGCTCGAAGCCGACCGACTTCCGCTCCATCTTGGTCCAGATCGAGAACGCGCGCTTGCGCCGCCCCTTCACGAGGGCAGTCATGTGATGCTTGCCGAGATTTCCGAGCAGCTGGCTTTCGATCTCGCCGATCAGGTTGCGGTTGCGCTCGGCGAGCGCGTTGAGCCGTTCGGTGACGACCGCATAGGCGCCGGGATCGAGCTCGCGGAACGCAAGATCTTCCAGCTCCTCGCGCATCGACTGCATGCCCATGCGGCCGGCGAGCGGCGCATAGATGTCGAGCGTCTCCTCGGCGATGCGGTGGCGCGAAGCCGGCGGCACGAACTCGAGCGTGCGCATGTTGTGAAGCCGGTCGGCGAGCTTGACCAGCAGCACGCGCACGTCGTCGGCGATGGCGAGCAAAAGCTTGCGCAGGTTCTCGGCCTGCTTGGCTTCGCGGGTGACGAGGTCGAGCCGCTTCAGCTTGGTGAGACCCTCGACCAAGAGGCCGATCTCGTGGCCGAAGATCTGGTCGATCTCCGCGCGCGTCGCCTCGGTGTCCTCGATCGTGTCGTGCAGCAAGGCTGCGACGATGGTCGCGTCGTCGAGCTTGAGGTTGGTGAGGATCGCTGCGACTTCGAGCGGATGCGAGAAGTAGGGATCGCCGGAGGCGCGCGTCTGCTCGCCATGCGCGCGCATGGCGTAGACATAGGCACGGTTCAGCAGGTCTTCGTCCGTGTCCGGGTTATAGGCGCGGACCCGGTCGACCAGGTCGTACTGCCGCATCATGCGGCCGCGCCCCGCGGGACGGACGGCGACGCCAGACGCAGGCGCCTCCGCGACCGTGCCGGCCGCGGCTTCCATCTGCTTCGATCTCGGGCGCCTGACGGCCATGCGAGCGTGCCTTGTGATCCTTCTCCGTTGTCCGCTGACGAACTTTCCGGAAAATGAACGGCCCTCCGCCGTTCGCGCGGGCTCTTTGGGCAGCATGCGGCAAAGCGGGGGTCCGGATGCTTCAATATTGCGTTAGTTCTGGTGAAGGGCAAGCAAACAGCTAAGACTATTCATAAAGGCACGGCCCAAAAGCAGGCCACCGTTTACCAAAGAGAAAGGCCCGGACGATGTCCGGGCCTTCTGGAAACAGGTACTCTGTGGTTGTCTGGACGGTTACTCGTCCTCTTCCGGCTGTTCTTCCGGCGGGGTGAGACCTTCGAGGCCCTTGAGCAGCTCTTCCTCGGTCATCCGCTCGACAGCGATCTCGGTGTCGTCCGCATCGACGCTCGCGCCGGCCGAGCCGATCAGCGGCACGGTATCGGGCTCTGGCTCGTCGACCTCGACGAAGCGCTGCAGCGAGTGCACGAGTTCCTCGCGCAAATCTTCTGGCGAGATCGTCGTCTCGGCGATCTCGCGCAGCGACACGACCGGGTTCTTGTCGTTGTCGCGGTCGATCGTCAGTTGCGAGCCGGACGAAATCATCCGCGCGCGGTGCGCGGCGAGCAACACCAAGTCGAACCGGTTGTCCACCTTGTCAATGCAATCTTCAACGGTGACGCGCGCCATCGTCTGTCGCTCCGAAAATCAATTGGAATGGGTGTATGTGTCTCGCTAGGTATAGCGCCGCGCGCAGGATCGCAAGACCAAATTCGCCTTGTGCGCCTTAAACTTGCTTTGTTTTACGGGCAAAACTTCAAATCTGTCGCGTAAATTGCGCGTTAACGTGCAGCTAATACGACTTAAGTTCGCAATACCGCTCCCGGTCGTCGGGTTTGCTATCGGGAAACTGTCTTGCGCAATTGCCGCGTTGCAATCCCTTCAGCGATCTGCTTGACCGGCCAAGAAACGCGCGGCGCCACGCCGCCACAAACAAAGCCACTAGCCGCGAGACGTTGATGCCCACTCCGAACCAGAAGATTGCGCTGTTTATCGATGGAGCCAATCTTTACGCCACCGCTAAGACACTTGGTTTCGATATCGACTACAAGAAGCTGCTCAAGGAGTTTCAGGGTCGCGGCACCTTGATACGCGCGTTCTACTACACCGCGATTATCGAGGATCAGGAATATTCGTCGATCCGTCCGTTGATCGACTGGCTCGACTACAACGGCTACACCGTCGTCACCAAGGCGACGAAGGAATTCATCGACCAGACCGGCCGCCGCAAGATCAAGGGCAACATGGACATCGAGCTCGCGGTCGATGCCATGGAACTCGCCGAGCATGTCGACGAGATCGTGCTGTTCTCCGGTGACGGCGACTTCCGCTCGCTGGTCGAGGCCGTGCAGCGCCGCGGCGTTCGCGTCACCGTGATCTCGACCATCTCGACCCAGCCGCCGATGATCGCCGACGAGCTGCGCCGCCAGGCCGACGTGTTCGCCGACCTCGTCACGCTGCAGGCGAAGATCGGCCGCGACCCGTCCGAACGGGTCGAGCGCGCGCCGCGCGAGCCGCGCCCGGGCCACGAGCCGCGCCACACGCCGCAGTTCCTGCAGCGCAGCACCACCAGCAGCGCCACCGTCGCATCGCGCAGCGCGGACGACGACGACTTCGAAGACCGCTGAGCAAAAGTTCTTGTCGCGCTTGAAGTCGGCAGCAGTGTTCGTGATATGGCTTTGCCGTCATGGATCGCGAACTTCCCAAAACCCGGCGCAAGCCGCCGACGGCAATCGCAACAGCGGCGGGCTATCCCGACCGCGATTGCCCGCTCTGCCCTCGCCTCGCCGACTTCCGAAGCGAGAACAGGTCGCGCAAGCCGGACTGGTTCAATGCGCCGGTTCCCGCCTTCGGCCCCTCTGACGCACCGCTGCTGATCGTCGGCCTCGCGCCGGGACTGCAAGGCGCCAACCGCACCGGCCGGCCGTTCACCGGCGACTATGCCGGCGACCTGCTCTATCCGACACTGCTCGAATACGGATTTGCCCGCGGCGACTATCGCGCAAGCGTCGATGACGGGCTGGAACTGGTCGACTGCCGGATCGGCAATGCCGTGCACTGCGTGCCGCCGCAGAACAAGCCGACGCCCGCCGAGATCAACACCTGCCGGCAGTTCCTGATCGCGTTGCTCGGCAACATGCCGCAGCTGCGCGCCATCGTCGCGCTCGGCCGCATCGCCCACGACTCGACCGTCAAGGCACTGGGGCTGCGCGCAGTGCAGGCGCCGTTCGGACACGGCGCCGTGCATCAGGCGGGCGAACGCCGCCTCTACGACAGCTATCACTGCTCGCGCTACAACACGAACACCGGCGTGCTGAC
The DNA here is from genome assembly GCA_963843435.1 of uncultured Alphaproteobacteria bacterium. GTDB lineage: Bacteria > Pseudomonadota > Alphaproteobacteria > Rhizobiales > Xanthobacteraceae > P52-10. Next base: position 366,296 of record CAWJKJ010000015.1, on the reverse strand, counting down.
GCCGGAGATGTTCCGCGCCGTGTTCGCGCGCGTGCGCGCCGATCTCAGATCGGGCTGAGTTCCCGGCGTCAGCCGGGGTAGAATGCCAACTCCCGCTGATCGATTCCAAAGATGTCAGCAAGCCAGTCGATCATCAGCTCCTGCCCGAGCGTCGGGTTATCGTGCTGGCAATGATCTGCGCCAGTCTCCTCCGGAGTGGTCACGCGCAACGTTACGTTCAAGCCATGCCGCACCGCGTAATCGTAGATCGCGGTTACGCCCTCGACGCCCAGGACATCAGCACCCCCATTGATGATCAAGTAAGGGCATTTCATCTTTTCCAGCACACCGTCGAGATTGAACGGCCTGGCCTTCTCGGCCGCCTCTGCCATATTGCGGGCACCAAAAACCCAGGCAATGTGCCCGGCCAGCGCGTGGCTGTCGTCGCGGGTTTTCCACCGCTCGTGGATGTTCCAGACCGCACCGTGCGAGATGCATGCCGCGAGCCGCGGCTCCATCGCTCCCGCGCGGGCCGCGTAGTGCCCTCCGAGGCTGGAGCCGCTCAGTGCAATGCGCGTGGTGTCGACATCGTCACGCTGCTCGAGCCAGTCGATGCATTTGCCGATCGGAACTTCGTAGTCGTGCCGGGTGACCAGCCCGTGCCGTCGCAGCGCCCCGCCCTGCCCCGGGCCGTCCAGCAGCAGCACCGAGATGCCGCGCTGCAACGCGCCGCGGCCTGTCATGAACCAGAGCTCGTCCTTGAACAGAATCGAGTCCTCCGATCGAAATCAGCACGGGCTGGCGCGCTCCTCCGTTCGCCGACCGGATGAAGTAGGCCGGCAAGGGCTTTCCCGGCTCATACGGGATCTCAACCACCTCGGCCTTCGGAGTGAGCTGGGCCATGAATTTCTTGGACGCTGCCTCGCAGCGTTCGAAGGTCGGCATGCGGCGCGGGTCCTGCGGCTTCAGCCAGAACTCCGCTTCACGAAAGTAGTTAGCCGCCCGCAACCAGCAATTCATCGCGCTGCGGACATGGTTGCGCGCCATCTCTTCGTCGCCGCGCAAATCGCTGCGCTCGGCGATGCAGAGTCCACTCGCGGTACCAGCTCTCAAAATCGTTCGCAACGATGCGGCTTGCAGCCTGGAAGACCTCGCCGATCGTTCCCGCGCCTTCCTGCGTTTCCCCGAGCCCGCGCCGGAACTGGTACGACATCCAGAAGTCGTCGGACCAGTGCTCCCAGCCGGCCGGCGTGTAAGCCGGCCCAACCATGGCTGTATCTGTCCGGGCGTCGGCTGCTTTTTGCGTCTGAGGCATGTTCATTGCGCGTCAAAGCCTTTCGTCAGTGGTTGTCATTGGGGCTGGAATTGAATGGCGGAGATCAGCTTCTGGTACTTCTCATTCTCACGCCGGATCAGCTCGCCGAACTCGTCGGGCGATCCTGTCGCTGGTGTTAAGCCGAGGGTGCGCAAAGATTTCTGCAAGTCCGGCTGCTTCAAGGCCAGGCTGATCTCCTCGTTGAGCTTGCTCACGATATCGGCCGGTGTTCCGGCCGGCGCGACGAAGCCGAACCATCCAAGCGTCTCGAAGCCCTGCAGGCTTTCCGCGAGCGTTGGAAGGGCCGGCAAATCCGGATCCCGCGCGGGCGTGCTGATGCCGAGCAACTGCAGCTCACCCGCGTCAACCAACGGTGCGGCCGCCGTGTAGGTTATAAAGCTTGCGTCGAGGATGCCGCTCTTCAAGTCGGTGAGAACCCGCGCGTCGCCGGGATATGGCACGTTGAGGAAGGTGAACCCCGTGGTCCGAGCGAGCGACTCGAACGCCAGGTGAGGCAGGCCTCCCAGGCCGCTGGTGCCGATGCTTAGCCTTCCGGGGTTTTCCTTCGCCCAGCGGATCATATCGGGCGCAGTCTTGAACGGTGCGTTGGTCCGCGCGACGAGCGCCAGGTAGTTCGTCGTCCCCAGCACCACGGGAGCGAAACTCTTCAGCGGATCGTACGGAAGCCTCTTGTTGGTATGCGGAGCCATCGCAAGATTGGTGACCGCACCAACACCGAGCGTGTAACCATCCGGCTGCGACTGGGCGGTCGCGGTCAAACCGATTTGGCCGCTTGCGCCAACCTTGTTCTCGACGACCACGGACTGGCCGAGTCGCTGGGCCATCCTGTTGCCGACAGCACGCGCCAGGATGTCCGGCGCTCCGCCCGGAGAAAACGGGACAATGATCTTGATAGACCGCGATGGATAGGTCTCAGCACTTGCAGCCCCCGACTGAGCCGACAGCGCACACGCCAGAGCCGCGCAGAGAAGGATATCGAACTTCATTCGGCGACCCCCTCAAGATGATGCAAACGCGGCTGTTCGGAACGCTGGGACTGATACCAGTCCAGGATCTGCTCCCCGGTCCACATGAGCACGCCCTCATGGCCCAGGATGTGGTCGTACAGGGCTTCGAGATACTTGATCCGGTGCGGAACGCCCGTCAGGTACGGATGAATCGCGATCGCCATCACGCGCGGCGCACGAGCGCCATCGAGGTAGAGCCGATCGAACTGATCGCGACCGCGGAGGAAGATCTCGTCCGAAGGCCGCTGCTGCACGGCACTGATGACCACGTCGTTGATCTCCACGGTGTAGGGAACCGACACGATTTCTCCCGCCGACGTGCGGATCGGTACGGGTTGCTCGTCGAGAATCCAGTCCGCGACATATTCGATGCCCGCCTCGGCGAGCAGATCGATCGTCTCGTCCGTCTCGGTCAAACCGGGACTTTCCCAGCCACGCGGTGCCCGGCCCGTTAGACCCCGAATCGCATCGATCGTGGCGGCTATGGCGTTCGCTTGATCCTCCACGCGATGGGTGGGCTGCTGCACAAAGCCGTGGCCGATGAATTCCCACCCCGCCGCAAAGGCGGCCTGGCAGGCTTCGCGATAGACCGTGCAGGCCGAGCCGTTGACAGCGAACGTCGCCTTCAGGGAACGCGCCTGCAGCGTCTCCAGCAAGCGCCAAAAGCCCACGCGCATGCCGTACTCGTGCCAGGCCCAGTTGGGTATGTCGGGCAGCAACGGCGCGCCCATCGGTGGAGGCAGCACTGTCCGCGGCATCGCGGCCGTTGGTTGCCAGGTCTCCACATTGACGATGGTCCACACCGCCACCCTGGCGTCCTGCGGCAGTCGCAAGCGGCGGCGCCTGTGAATCAATTCATAGGCGACGCGATCGCGCACACTGCGACCAATGCCGTTTCTGCTCATTTACACCTGCTGCGAAAGGTTCAGGACACGGCATTCAGGCTAGGTCGCAGCAATCCGATGGGTCAAGTTTGGGGCTCACTTTTCTCACTAACCGATAATAAAAATACTCCGGATGCTCATCCTGCTTCTATAATCAGCGCTCTGCATAAATCGTAGCTTCTTGTTCCGACCAAAATTCTCAATTATTGAGATAGAAATGATTACCAGGAGAGACACTTCTTCGGCACAGACCGTGGGACGCGCCATCCAGCTCATGCGACTGGTCGCATCAAGCCGGGCACGACACCTCCGGCTTGTCGACCTCGCCGAGATGGCGGCGCTCGACAAATCGACGGCGCACCGGCTGCTGCAACGGATGGTTCAGGAGCGCATGCTTGCGCGCGATCCCGGCCAGCGCGGGTACCGGTTGGGACCGCTTCTCTACGAGCTGGGACTTGCGGCGCTGCCTGCGTCCAATCTGCGCGAGATAGCTCAGCCGGCACTCCAGGGCCTCGCGCGCGAGACGGGTGACATGGCGTTTCTCGTGATCCGTAGCGGATTCGAATCCGTCTGCCTGGCCCGCATCGCGGGCAACTTCGCCATTCAGACGCTCACGCAGGGTGTCGGCGACAGGCATCCCCTCGGAGTCGGAGCGGGCGGACTTGCGATGCTTGCGTCGCTCTCGGAGGTCGAGCAGACCATCGTCATCAAGGCAATTGCGCCTCAGATGCGCCGGTACAGGCTCAGCGAGAAACTGTTGCGTGGCCGCATCCAGGCTACTCGCGAGCGTGGGCTGGCGATCGATGACGGCGCCGCTTCCGCCGAGGTCACCGCGCTGGGCCGTGCGATCCACGATCGCGGTGGCGCCCCCGTCGGCGCAGTCTTTGTCGCGTCAATCCGCAATCGAATGATCGAGAGCCACCAGCGCGACGTCGACAAGCGTCTGGTCGTCTGCATCAACGCGATCGAAGCGAAGTTCACCCGTTATCGCACTTGAACGTCTTACTTCACGGCGGTTGCGCGGAACGCGGCCGCAAAACTCCGCAAGGCGGCGCGCGATCGCGCCTCGCTCACGCGCGAGTGCAGCACCACGTCCGACGGCGCCAATGCCGGCAGCGAGAGCTGTGCGGCGACGTCGATCGCGTCCGGCGGCGCGCAACGCCGCGCGAGCGCTGCGACCGCAAGGCCCGCCGATACGGCCGCACCGATCGTTGCGATGCCTCCGCCGACAAACACCTCGATCCAGGGGATGCCCGCGGCGTCGAGCGCACGAACCGAGCTCGCGCGCAGCCCGCATGTCGCGGACTGGGTGGCGATGCGCAGCGGCGCGCCGGGCCGCGCGTGTCCAGTCGGACGCGGCGAACCAGCCGAAACGCTCCTGCAACAACACCTCGCCGTCGCGCCGCGTGTCGTCGTGCCGCAGCACGAGCGCGGCGTCGAGCCCGCCGGCATCGAACTCCTTGAGAACGTCCTCGGATCCAGCGACGCGGATTTCGACGATCAGCGACGGATCATGTTCGCCCATCCGCCGCAGCAGCGCGGGCAGTTCGGCGCCGACGATGTGATGACTGATGCCGATGGCGAGACGCCGCCGTTCGGCGGCGAAAGTTGCGAGCGCCCGCTCCTGGGCGCCGATCAGGCCGCGGGCTGCGTCGAGAAACATCTCGCCGTCGGCCGAGATGCGCACCCGTCGCGGCGTGCGCTCGATCAGCCGCCGCCCCAGCCCGTCCTCCAGCCGCTTGAGCTTCAGACTGACCGCCGACTGCGTCGATCCCATCGCCTCGGCGGCGCGCGTAAAGCTCTTGAGATCGGCAACGAAAACAAAGGCTTGAACGGCCTCCAGGTCCAGGTATCGCATGGGCTATCCATTGTGAAATCGTATCACTGATATAATCATTGATACGATTTTCAAAATAGACTAGGTCCGAGCCTAGATGTCTCCCTGTCATTCAAAACAGGAGGCAATCATGCCGCTGACACGCGTCTCGCTCCGCAAGGGCAAACCGGCCGCCTACAAGCGGGCCATCCTCGACGGGATCTATCTCGCCCTGCGCGAGACCTTCGATGTCCCTGAGGACGATCGGTTCATGACCATCTCCGAGCACGAGGCGGATGACTTCGACTATGGGGCGAACTACTTCGACATCGCGCGCAGCGACGATCTCGTCGTTGATCCAGCTCACGGTCAGCAACACGCGTCCGTTCGCGAAGAAGCAGGCGCTGTACAAGCGGATCGTCGAGCGGCTCACGCAAGCGCCCGGGCTGCGGCCCGAAGACATCTTCATCAATCTTGTCGAGGTCCTGCCGGAAAACTGGTCGTTCGGCCACGGCGACGCGCAATACGCCAAGCCCAAGGCGGCGTGACCAAGGCGGCGTAACCGCGTTACGCGCGCGATTGGCCTTCAACCAGGCGAGCACGTCGGGCGCATTCCGTGTCGGGCGGGAACACCGGATAGAACACGTGCGTGATGCGCGCGTCGTCGACGATCAGCGCCAGCCGCTTGATCAGCGTCATGCCTGCGACCTGCATCGTCGGCAGACGCAGCGCCCGCGTCAGCGCGAGCTTTTCATCCGAGAGCACGGCGAACGGCAGGTGCAGCCGTTCCGCCATCTCGCGCTGATAGGCGCCGTCCTGCGTCGACAGGCCGAACACATGGCTCGCGCCGGCCGCGCGCAGCTCGGCAAACAGATCGCGGAACGAACAGGTCTGCGGCGTGCAGCCGCGCGCGCCGGGGATCATGTCCCAGTCGTCGACCAGCGACGGCCTGCCCGGCTCGCCGGTGCGCGGATAGGCGAAGATCACCACGCGGCCTTTCAGCGCGGCGAGATCGACGGCGCTTCCGTCCGTCGCCTGCAGCGCGAGCGATGGAATGTCGCGCCCGTCAGATGCGCGGCTGCGCCGTCATCCTCCGGCGCCGGAATGACGCTCCAGTCGACGTTCAGCAGATCCTTCTGATTGGTCATCGCGACTATCCTCTCGCCCGCATCAAGCGGCCCTTCTCGCGGCTCCAGTCGCGCTTCTTCTCGGTCTCGCGCTTGTCGTGCAGCTTCTTGCCCTTGGCGAGCGCGAGCTCGATCTTCGCCCGCCCCTGCTCGTTGAAATAGAGTTTCAGCGGGATCAGCGTCATGCCCTCGCGCTCGACCGCGCCGATCAGCTTGTTGATCTGGCGGCGATGCATCAGCAGTTTGCGCGGACGCTTCGGCGCATGGTTGAAGCGATTGGCCTGCAGATATTCCGGAATGTTGGCGTTGATCAGCCAGAGCTCGCCGTCGCGCGAGTCCGCATAGGATTCGCCGATCGTCGCCTTGCCGGTGCGGATCGATTTCACCTCGGTGCCGGTCAGCACGACGCCCGCCTCGAACGTATCCTCGATGGCATAGTTGAAGCGCGCCTTGCGATTGTCGGCGACGACCTTGATGGCGCGGGCAGGTTTTTCGGCCATGAGCTTCCAGATTTCAGAATTTCAGAAGCAGAGCGACGCCTACTTCTTCACGGCGTCGCGGATCTCCGTCAGCAACTGCTGATCGAGCGTCAGCTTCGGCGGCGGCGGCGGCTCCTTCTCGAGCAGCTTGTTCATGGCGCGGATCACCATGAACAGGGCCGCAGCGACGATCGCGAAGTTGAAGGTCAGCGTGAGGAAGTTGCCCCAGGCCAGCACCGCGCCCTGCTTCTTGGCGTCGGCGAGATTGGTCGCCGTCACGTCCTTCGACAGCGGCGTGAAGTAGTTCGAGAAGTCGAGGCCGCCGGTGATCGCGCCGATGATCGGCATGATGATGTCGCCGACCAGCGAGTTGACGATCGCGCCGAACGCCGCGCCGATGATGACGCCGACCGCGAGGTCGACGACGTTGCCGCGCAGCGCAAACGCCTTGAAGTCCTTCAGCATCGCAACGGTTCCTCGTGTTCGCGGCAAGTCTTCTTATAAGTCAGGTCAGCCGATCCCGCGAGCGCGAAAATCAGTTCAACAAACCCGCGTAAACCATTGCATCGCGGATGACTTTTCCGGTCGGCGGCGTCACCGGCATCATCGGCAGGCGGATCTCCTCCTCCAGCCGGCCGAGCAGCTTGAGGCCGTGCTTGGCGCCGGCAAGCCCCGGCTCCTTGAAGACGGCGTCGTGCAGCGGCACCAGCCGGTCCTGGATCCTGCAGCCCGGCCGCATAGTCGCCCTTCAGCACCGCGGTCATCAGGTCGGCGCAGAGCTTCGGCGCCACATTGGCGACCACCGAGATGCAGCCGTGTCCGCCGGCCGCCATGTAGGAGAGCGCGGTCATGTCCTCGCCCGAGAGCTGGATGAAGTCCGGCCCCATGGCATGGCGCTGCTGCGAGACGCGGGCGAGATTGGCGGTCGCGTCCTTCACCCCGGCGATGTTCTTCAGCTCGAACAGCCGCGTCATGGTCTCGACCGACATGTCGACCACCGAGCGCGGCGGGATGTTGTAGATGATGATCGGGATGCCGATCGCATCGTTCACCGCCTTGAAGTGCTGGTACATGCCCTCCTGGGTCGGCTTGTTGTAGTAAGGGCGTGACGACCAGCACGGCGTCGGCGCCGGCCTTTTCGGCGTGCTTGGCAAGCGCGATCGCCTCGCGGGTCGAATTCGAGCCGGCGCCGGCGATGACCGGGACGCGGCCCTTGGCCTCCTGGATGCACCACTCCACAACCTGGTGGTGCTCCTCATGGCTCAGCGTCGGGCTCTCGCCGGTGGTGCCGACCGGCACCAGCCCGTGCGCCCCCTCCTGGATCTGCCAGTTCACCAGCGCGCGAAAACCCGCCTCGTCCAGCGAACCGTTTTTGAACGGCGTCACCAAGGCGGTGTAGGACCCCCTGAAATTCGTCTTGGCTGCCATGGTTAGTCTCCGTTTTCGCTGCGGCTTTCTGAGGCTGCATGCCCGCTCAAGCGGCTGATTTGGATTAAATACCGGGTCCGCGCGCCTGAGGAAAGGGTCGCGGTGGAAAGCTCCGGTGCAGAGCCTGCCTCGGAACCGCTCAGATCGTTCAGATCGGAGGCGGCATCAGCACCATAAATATGCGTGCTGTGCACCATCGCTTCCAAGGCGCACTTTGTGCAGTGCGTCTGCGACCGATACATCGAAAGTAGTGTCGCCTTCGGAGAGCGCGCCATTTGCGCGCGGTGAAACGACTTTCGTTGACCGTCTGCGCTGAACCTGTTTTGCTTTGCATAATTTGCCGGGCCGGTCTGCTGCATTGCAGACCGCGCGGCGGTGGGCAGCAAACGAGCGCGGGGATTTCCTATGGACGAGAAGGCACTGCGTGGTCTCATCGCAGAGGTAAAAGACGGCAAACTCTCACGGCGGTCGTTCGTGCAGCGCATGGTCGCGCTCGGACTGACCGCGCCGATGGCCAGCCAGATGCTGACCTTCTCCGGCGTGCCGGCAGCGGCCGCGGAAGAGAAATTCAAATACACGCCCACCAAGCGCGGCGGCGGCGGTCCGCTGAAGGTTCTGTGGTGGCAAGGCGCGACGCTGCTCAATCCGCACTTCGCGATCGGCACCAAGGACCAGGATGCCTCGCGCATCTTCTACGAGCCGCTCGCCGGCTGGGATCCGGATGGCGATCTCTTCCCGGTGCTCGCGGCGGAAATTCCGACCCGCGAAAACGGCGGCCTCGCAGCCGACGGCAAGTCGGTCACCTGGAAGCTCAAGCGCGGCGTCACCTGGCACGACGGCAAACCGTTCACCGCCGACGACGTCGTCTTCAACTGGGAATACGCCTCCAATCCCGCGACCGCCTGCGTGACCATCGGCAGCTACAAGGACGTCAAGGTCGAGAAGGTCGACGACTTCACGGTGAAGGTGATCTTCGACAAGCCGACGCCGTTCTGGGCGGACGCCTTCGTCGGCGCACGCGGCATGATCATCCCGAAGCACCTGTTACGCGGACTTCAACGGTGACAAGTCGCGCGATGCGCCGACCAACCTGAAGCCGGTCGGCACCGGCCCCTACAAGTTCGTCGACTTCAAGCCGGGCGACATGGTCCGCGGCGAGATCAACGCCAACTATCACATCGCCAACCGCCCGCACTTCGACACCATCGAATTCAAGGGCGGCGGCGACGCCGTGTCGGCGGCGCGCGCGGTGATCCAGACCGGCGAGTTCGACTTCGCCTGGAACATGCAGGTCGAGGACGAGATCCTGCAGCGGCTGGAAAAGGGCGGCAAGGGCAAGGCGCTCATCACCGCCTCCGGCAACATCGAGCACATTCAGCTGAACAGCACCGACCCCTGGACCGAGGTGGACGGCGAACGCGCGAGCGTCAAGACCAAGCATCCGCTGTTGACCGACAAGGCGGTGCGGCAGGCGCTCGGCCTGCTGGTCGATCGCGGCTCGGTCGAGCAGCACATCTACGGACGGACGGGCGTTGCGACCGGCAAACTTCCTCAACAACCCGGAGCGCGTCCGCTCGAAGACCATGAAGTGGGAGTTCAACGTCGACAAGGCGAACCAGATTCTCGAGGACGGCGGCTGGAAGAAGGGTCCGGACGGCATCCGCGCCAAGGACGGCAAGAAGCTGAAGTTCGTCTACCAGACCTCGGTCAATACGCCGCGCCAGAAGACCCAGGCGATCGTCAAGCAGGCCGCTCAGAAGGCCGGCATCGACATGGAGCTGAAGTCGGTGACGGCCTCGGTGTTCTTCTCATCCGACGTCGCCAACCCGGACACCTACTCGCACTTCTACTGCGACATCCAGATGTACACGACGACGATGACGCAGCCGGACGCTGGAACGTTCATGAACCAGTTCACGACCGCGGAAATCGCCACCAAGGAGAACAAGTGGCAGGGCCGCAACATCACCCGCTGGACCAACGCCGAATACGACAAGCTGCACAAGGACTCGGACGGCGAGCTCGACCCGGTCAAGCGCTCGGCGATGTTCATCCGCATGAACGATCTCGTCTGCGGCGACAACACGGTGATCCCGGTGGTCTACCGGCCGCGCGTCGCTGCGATCCACAGCAAGCTGAAAGCCGACATCAGCGGCTGGGACACCGACATGGGCAATCTGAAGGAATGGTATCGCGAAGCTTGATCTGACGTGCACCGCCGCACGCCAACCGGGACGGGATGACGATCAATGGGGCAATACTTTCTCAGGCGCCTCCTGATCGCCATCCCGAGCATTCTCGGCATCAGCATCATCCTGTTCACGGTCCTGGCGCTCGCGCCGGGCGACCCGTTCGAGGAGCTGGCCACCAATCCGAACGTGCCGCCCGAAGTGCGCACGATGCTTCGGCAGAAGTTCGGCCTGGATGACCCGGTCGCCATCCGCTATTTCCGCTGGCTCGGGGAAATGGCGCAAGGCAACTTCGGCTTTTCCTTTGCAAGCCGCATCGACGTCGGCGCGCTGATCATGCAGCGCCTGCCGACCACGCTTCTGATCATCGGCCTGGCGCAGCTGCTGGCGCTTGTCATTGCGATCCCGATCGGCGTCTACGCCGCCACCCGCCCCTACTCGATCTTCGACCAGATCGCCTCCACCTTTGCCTTCATCGGCTTCTCGCTGCCGCCCTTCTTCACCGGGTTGCTGCTCATTCTGGTCTTCAGCATCCAGTTCGACTGGCTGCCGTTCGTCTATCGCGCCGACATCGACGCCACCGGGTGGCGCTGGTTCTGGGAGCACGCGCGGCAGTCGATCATGCCGGTTGCGGTTCTGGCCACGTTCCTCGCGGCCTCGTTGACGCGCTATGTGCGCTCGTCGGTGCTCGACGTGATCCGGCTCGACTACGTCACCACCGCGCGCGCGAAAGGGCTCGGCGAGCGCGTCGTCATCACCAAGCACGTGGTGCGCAACGCGCTGATCCCGGTGGTGACGCTGGTGTTCCTGCAACTGCCGGCGCTGTTCGGCGGCGCCATCGTCACCGAGCAGATCTTCCGCATTCCCGGCATCGGCTCGCTGCTGATCAGCGCCATTCTCGCCAACGACACACCGGTCGTGATGGCCGTGACCTTCGTCTCCGCCATCCTGGTGGTCCTCTTCAACCTTATCGCGGACATTCTCTATGGATGGCTCGATCCCCGCATCAGCTACGGCTGAGCTGGCTGCAGCACCGAAGGCCAAGGCGCGGCAGTTCTCGCCGTGGCTGGATGCGTGGCGACGCTTCCGCCGTCACCGCCTGGCGCTGGCGAGCACCGTGATCCTGCTCGCGATCATCCTTGCCGTGCTGTTCCTGCCGTTCGTCTACAAGGTGCCGATCAACGAGATCGACTTCACCGCGCGGCTGAAGGGCCCTTCCTTTGCGCACCCGTTCGGCACCGACGACCTCGGCCAGGATCTGCTCGCGCGCATGCTCTATGGCGGCCGCATTTCGCTTGCCGTCGCCTTTGCGGCCATGGTGGTGGCGATCGTCGTCGGCACCGTCATCGGCGCGATCGCCGGCATGGCGCGCGGCTGGGTCGGTCCGGCGCTGATGTGGCTGACCGACCTGTTCCTGTCGCTGCCGCCGCTGCCGCTGCTGCTGCTCGTCATCTACCTCTTCCGTGACTCGCTCAAAACCGTGTTCGGACCCGAGGGCGGCGTATTCATCCTGATCGTCCTCGTCGTCGGCGGACTGCGCTGGATGCCCGCGGCGCGGCTCGTGCGCGCGCAATTCCTGTCGCTGCGCGAGAAGGAATTCGTCGAGGCCGCGCGCGCGCTCGGCGCCAGCAAGCTGCGCCAGGTCGTGCGCCACATCCTGCCCAATGCGCTGGGTCCGGTGATCGTGGCCGCCACCGTCGACGTCGCAGCCGCGATCATCGCCGAGTCGACGCTGTCGTTCCTCGGCCTCGGCTTCCCGCCCGACATTCCGTCATGGGGCCGCATCCTGTTCGACGCCAAGGACTACCTGGACATCGCGACGCACTGGGCGATGTTCCCCGGCGTCGCGATCTTCCTGACCGTGCTCGCCATCAGCTTCATCGGCGACGGCCTGCGCGATGCGCTCGATCCGCGCAAGGTGATGTGAGCCGCATGGTCGAGCAGGCACGGCGGCGCAACATGCTGGGGCACCTGTCGTTCGGCGTGCGCGACCTTGCGCGGACGACGACGTTCTACGATGCGATCCTGACCCCGCTCGGCTACGTGCGCGTCTGGACCAGCGAGCGCGGGATCGGTTTCGGCGAAGGCCACGGCGACGAGCGGCTTGACCCTGTTTGTCCGGCCCGACGATGCGGCTGCCCCCGGGCGGCGGCTTTCACCTCGCCTTCGATGCGCCGACACAGGCGGCGGTCGATGCGTTTCATGCGGCCGCGCTGACATCCGGCGGCAGCGACGCCGGGCCGCCAGGCCCGCGCCCTCACTATGGCGCCACCTACTACGCCGCGTTCGTCATCGACCCCGACGGCTACAAGCTCGAGGCCGTCCACCAGTAGCGAAGAAAGCAGAGTTAGAGTATGAGCGAGCCCCTGCTCGAGATACGCGGCCTGAAGACCCACTTCGCCACCGACAACGGGATGGTGCGGGCCGTCGACGGTGTCGACATCACCATCGGCCGCGGCGAGACCGTCGGCGTGGTCGGCGAGTCGGGCTGCGGCAAGACCGTCACCGCCATGAGCGTGCTGAAGCTGATCGCGATGCCGCCGGGACGCATCGTCGAAGGCCAGATCCTGTGGCAGGGCCGCGACCTGATCCCGCTTCAAAACGACGAGCTCGACGAGATCCGCGCCAAGGAAATCGCCATGGTGTTCCAGGAGCCGATGACCTCGCTCAACCCGGTCTACACCGATCGGCGAGCAGATCGCCGAAGGCCTGCGCCGGCACGAGAAGCTCGGCCGCCGCGACGCGATCGACAAGACCATCGAGATGCTGCGGCTGGTGCAGATCCCCAATCCGGAAAAGCGCGTGCATGACTATCCGCACCAGTTCTCCGGCGGCATGCGCCAGCGCGTGATGATCGCCATGGCGCTGTCGTGCAGCCCGAAGCTGCTGATCGCCGACGAGCCCACCACCGCGCTCGACGTCACCATCCAGGCGCAGATCCTCGAGCTTCTGGGCGACATGAAGTCGCGCTTCGGCATGGCGGTGATGCTGATCACCCACGCCATGGGCGTCGTCGCCGAGACCGCACAGCGCGTCGTCGTCATGTATGCCGGGCGGGTGATCGAGGAGGCGCCGGTCGACGAGCTGTTCGCCAATCCGCGCCATCCCTACACGCAAGGCCTGATCCGCTCGATCCCGCGCATCGACCGCGCCGCCACCACCAAGAAGCGGCTGGAGGCCATTCCCGGCGTGGTGCCGAGCCTGATCAACCCGCCCGCCGGGATGCCGTTTCGCGCCGCGCTGCCGTTTCGCGATGCCGGCCTGCCGCCTGGCCGTTCCGCCGCTGCGCGAACGTCGGCGGCGGCCACAAGGTCGCCTGCATTCTCGAGCCTGGGAACCTGCCGCAATGAGTGAGCCGCTCCTTTCAGTAAAGAACCTGACCAAGGAGTTCGACATCGGCTCGGGCTTCCTGCTGCGCAACAAGGCCGTCGTCCACGCCGTCGACAGCGTCAGTTTCTCGATCGAGCAAGGCGAAACGCTCGGCCTCGTCGGCGAATCCGGCTCCGGCAAGTCGACCACCGGCCGCTGCATCCTGCGGCTGATCGAGCCGACCGGCGGCGAGGTCTGGTTTCAGGGCCAAAATGTCGGCGAGCTCGGCGCGAGCGAGTTCCGCGCGCTCTGCCGCGACATGCAGATCATCTTCCAGGATCCGTTCGCCTCGCTCAACCCGCGCATGACGGTCGGCACGATCATCGGCGAGGCCCTGACCATCCACAAGCTCGCGAACTCGAAGGAAGCCTTCACCGAGCGCGTGGTCGAGTTGCTCGAGACCGTCGGCCTGCAGCCGGATCACATGCACCGCTATCCGCACGAATTTTCCGGCGGCCAGCGCCAGCGCATCGGCATTGCGCGGGCGCTTGCCGTCGAGCCGAAGCTGATCGTCTGCGACGAGCCGGTCTCGGCGCTCGACGTGTCGATCCAGGCCCAGGTCATCAACCTGCTCGAGGACCTGCAGCACAAGCTCGGCCTCACCTACCTGTTCATCGCCCACGACCTTTCGGTCGTCGAGCACATCAGCCGCCGCGTCGCGGTCATGTATCTCGGCCGCATCGTCGAGATCGCCACCGCGCGCGATCTCTACGTGACGCCGCTGCATCCCTACACGGAGGCGCTGCTGTCGGCGGTGCCGGTGACCGATCCGAAGGCGCGGCGCAAGCGCATCGTCCTGCAGGGCGAGGTGCCAAGTCCCGATCAATCCGCCGAGCGGCTGTCACTTCCACACCCGCTGTCCGATCCGGAAGCTGCCGCTCTGCTCCACCGAGGTTCCGCCGCTGAAGCAGACCGCGGATGGACATTACGTCGCCTGTCACCTGCGCAGCTGAGCCGCCCGGGCGGTTCGAAAATAGTCCTAGTTTTTCAATGGCTTGGCTTCCGTACGCTGGCGGTCCCAGGATCGCCGCGCTTGCTGACGCGATTGCCCCGTGATCACCTTATTCGTGCTTTATCAACCCGCGCCGTGCATTAAGTCGAGATTCACCAGCGAAGCGATAGGTTGATTCGCCGCCGAAGGATCAGACGTTGACTCATTCAGATAGCCAACGCGCGCATCACCGCCCTCTGCTGCGCTATCTATCCACCTCGAGTGTGGTCGTGCTGTTGCTCGCCGCGCCGTTGATCGGCCTGCCGGCGGCCGCGCAAACGGCGAAGCAGGACACCGCCAAGCAGACATCCGCAAAGCCGGCACCTGCGAAACAGACTGCCGCAAAACAGACTGCGCCGAAGCAGCCGGCAGCGAAGCAGACGTCAGCCAAGCCGCAGCCGCGCCAAACCGGCCGAGGCGAAGAAGCCTGCCGCAAAGCCCGAACCGAAGGTCGCGGCAAAGCCTGCGCCGAAGCCCGTCAAGCAGGTCGCGGCGAAATCCGGCAAGGTTCCGATACCGAGACCCCGTCCGGTCGTCACGCTTGCCGGGCGTGCCGACGGTCGTCGCCAGCGCAGACCCGACGATCGCACCTCTGGCTAAAGTCACCCAGCCTGCCTCGGAGCCGGCATCTCCGCCGATGCAGACCGCGGCCTTGCCGCCGCCGCGGCACACGCCGTCGCCCGCGCGCCGCAGCGGCGGTCCGGCTGCGACCACCTCGTCGACCGCAACGTCGGACGCAGATCGTGACGCGCTGGAGCGCGCGATCGAGCTCGCGCGCTCGGGCAAGATCGCCGACGCGACCCAGGTGAAGAGTACGATTGCCGATCCGGTCGCGCAAAAGCTTGCCGAGTGGATGATCCTGCGCAGCGACGGCAATGGCGCGTCATCCGAGCGCTATCGCGCATTCGTCACCGCCAATCCGAGCTGGCCGAGCGTGAACTTCCTGCGCCGGCGCGGCGAGTCCGCGCTTGTGGGACGACAACCGCGACGACGCCACCGTGATCGGCTGGTTCGCCGGCGAGCAGCCGGCGACGGCCAAGGGCCGCTTCATGCTGGCGCGCGCGCTGCTGGCGCGCGGCGACCGCAACGCCGCCTTGCGGTACGTGCGCGACGCCTGGCGCGGCGATCCGATGTCCAAGGAGACGGAAGCCTATGCGCTGGAGATGTTCGGCTCGCTGCTGACGGCCGCCGACCACAAGGCGCGGATGGACTATCTCCTGTTCACCGACGACACCGCCGGCGCCATGCGCGCCGCCCAGCGCGTCGGCCCGGCCTATGTCGCGATCGCCAAGGCGCGCGCCGCGGTCGACGACAAGGCCGGCAACGCGAAGGCCCTGCTCGATGCCGTTCCCGCCGACGCGCACAGCGAGGGGAGCTATCTTTACGGCCGCATCCAGCACCTGCGTCGCGCCGACAAGATCGCAGAAGCCGCCCAGCTGATGATGAAGGCGCCGCGCGACCCGGCGCGGCTCGGCAACCCGGACGAATGGTGGATCGAGCGGCGCCTCGTCGCGCGCAAGCTGCTCGACCTCGGCGATCATGCGAGCGCCTACGCGGTGGCACGTGATGCCGGACTGCCCGCGCGCGACGTCTACAAGACCGAGCAGGAGTTCACCGCCGGCTGGATCGCGCTGCGCTTCCTCAACGATCCGTCGACGGCCTTGCAGCACTTCTCGCGCATCGGCACCGGCTCGAGCAATCCGACCCACCTGTCGCGCGCCGGCTACTGGCAGGGCCGCTCCTACGAAGCGCTGGGCCGCTCGCACGACGCACGCGCGGCCTATCAGGCCGGCGCAGCCCATTCGACCAGCTATTACGGCCAGCTCGCCCGCGCAAAACTCGGCCTGCCGCAGATCGGGCTGCGCGATGCGCCGCACCCCGCGCGCGGCACCGCGTTCGAGGTCGTGCGCGCGCTCGAGCTGCTCTACGCGCTCGACGAACGCGATCTGGTCGCCACCATGCTGTCGGATCTCGGCGACAAGCTCGACGACATCGATGCGCTGGCCGGGCTTGGCGAGGTCACGGCACGCAACAACGACGCCCGCAACATGCTGGTGCTCGGCAAGGGCGCGCTCAACCGCGGCTATCCGTTCGATCACTACGCCTACCCGGTCTCCGGCATTCCGAAGTACGAAACGATCGGCCCGGAAGTGGAGCGCGGCCTGGTGTTCGCCATCGCGCGGCAGGAAAGCGCGTTCAATCCGAAGGCGATTTCGCCCGCGAAGGCGATGGGACTGATGCAGGTGACGCCGCCGGCGGCGAAGACCATCACCAAGCGGTTCGGCGCGACCTACGACGCCAAGCGGCTGCTGTCCGATCCCGCCTACAACGCGATGCTCGGCGCGGCCGAGCTCGGCGCGCTGGTGAGCGACTATCGCGGCTCCTACATCCTGACATTCGTCGGCTACAACGCCGGCCGCGGCCGCGTGCGCGAGTGGATCGAGAAGTACGGCGACCCGCGCGATCCGAAGGTCGATGCGGTGGACTGGGTCGAACGCATTCCGTTCTCGGAAACGCGCAACTACGTGCAGCGGATCATGGAGAACGTCCAGGTCTACCGCGCCCGCTTCGGCGGCGGCTCGAAGCTCCTGATCGAAGCCGACCTGAAGCGCGGCGGAGCCAGCGAGCAGAATTAGAGCTGCGATGCTTCAAGTCAAACTCCCGTCATGCCCGCGCATGCGGGCATCCGAGCAGCGTTGCCGCTAGCTCGTCTGGATGCGATGCTGGCATCGCTGCGTCGCCCCTCACCGGTGCAGCAGCGCCGGAATGACTCGCTGAATTTCAGAGACGGCAGTGGCGATTCGCGCGAGCTGCTCGTTGTCGACCTCGGCGCGCGCGCCGACAGATCCTGCAGCAGCTGCTTGATTTCGGCGATGTAGCGGGAGATATCCTCCATCGAAACGGCGATCCGCATATCCGGCGTCAAATTCGACATTCCCATTTCGGCTTCCAATTTGTTCGTTCCGCAAGCTTCTGCTTTTCTATTTGCTCCCTGCCCGCTTCCCACATCATTCCTGCGTGAACAGCTGCAAATGCGAGCAACGGCACTCCTTCTGACCAGTCCACATTTGCACACAAAAAAATCCCCGGCAGGTTGCCCTGCCGGGGATGGTTAGCGTTTCGAGCTTCAGGCTCTGCCGATCAGAAGAAGCGGCGGACCGAGAACAGACCGGAGAACACGTTCTGGTCCCGGACCTCGTAGCGAGCGTCGGGCTTGAAGCCGGCGATGGTCGGCTGGTTCACGATGACACCGTCGCCATGGCTGACGTGGTGGTTGGTCCACTGGAACTCGACACCGATGGTCAGGTCGCGAACCGGGGTCCAGTAGGTCCGGGTGCCCGCGCCGACGACGCGGTAGTCCCAGTTACAGGCGTCGGTGTTGTGGACGCTGGCGCCGGCGGCGTTGGTGAGGACGCCGGCAAACCGCGAGCACAGGATCGCGTTGGCCGTGTCATTGTAGTCGATCACCTGCGCGCCGCCGAACACCGAGGTTCGCCATTCGGCGTTCCAGCCGTGCTCGAAGGCGATCGAGCCGCCATACGTCGTCGTCAGCTGCTGGCCGGTCGGGCCAACCGTGATGCCTGCACCGGTGCGTGTCGTCGAGGAATACACCGAGTCGAACAGCGGGGTGCCGGTGATGCTGCCGTAGGTCAGCGGCGCTGTCCGAACCGCCGTAGATGGCGAACGTCGAGCCCTGGCCGATGTTGGCGAACACGTCGGTGCTCGCGCCCTTCGACCACGTGCCGCCGATGTACAGTGCGTCGTTGACGCCGGTCGGAACGTTGAAGCGGAAGGCCGCAGTGACGCCGCCGCCGACCTTGTCGGACGGGTTGCCCGAGAGTTCGGAGCAGCCGCCGGCCGCAACCGTCGTCGTGCCCGACGTCGCCGCCGCAGTTGTAGGCGACGTGGTTGTTCATCACGTTGGCGGCGATGTGGAAACCACCCCAGGCCTGATCGATGCGCAGTTGACCGACGATCTCGGGCCAGGTGTTGCCGCCGCGGGTATCGACCCCCGGCACCGTACCTTGCACGCCCACACCAATAAAGGAGGTCAAAGCGTTGGCGCCGTTATAGATGCCGCGCTTGCGCTCCTTGTTGTCTTCCAGCGACAGCGTGCCGGAGATGCCGTTGCCGAACTGGTGCGTGTAGGCCGCAACGAAACGACCGCCTGCCGTGTCAGGCCAGCCGATACCCGCCGTTCGGATTCCACTTGAAGGCGTATTGCCACGGATTGTCGAAGTACGACGTGCCGGCGCGGCCGATCGTGAAGCCACCCCACTGGATGATGCCCGCGTCGATGCCGATGACGCCCGCCGATGCCGCCAGACCGGTCGGCGTGTTGAGCTCGGCGCGCACCACCGAGAACGTGCGCAGCGTGCCGAACGACGGTCTGCGTGCGCGTGTCGACGTTGGTGAACACGCGGGAACGGGTGAAGAAAACGTCCCGGTCACGGGTCCGCGTCGCGTTGCCCGTGCCGTCGACGTTCCACTGCTGGATGCCGGTGCCGCGGCTGTTGAACGACACTTCCGCGCGGATGTGACCGCCGATGCGGATGCAGGTGTCGGTGCCCGGGATGTAGTAGAACCCCGCGCCGTACAGAGAGCAGATCTTCACGTATTCGACCGGCTTGGCCTTCACGGGAAGATCGGCTGCCTGCGCCCCCGTCAGAGCGGCAAGTCCCGCCGCCGAGCCGAGGAGTAGGCTCTTAACCGTCTTCATTCTCAAACCTCCAAGTTTGCTCTGTTTCCCTCATCTCGCTTCGCGCTTCTCGGACCCCCGCTTCAGCGCGAGCGACATGAGCGAAACCATGACGGGACGACTCGGGATGCCCCCCTCTGTCGCGTTTTTAGAATTGCTCGGAACCGTACAGAGGCGCAATCGTAAACCGTACGGTCGCGTACAGATTGCCTAATGGTGTTGCACAAATGGCACGTTGAAAGGTGCAGTGCACAACCAGATCGAAACTAGATGAAAAATAACAGTCGCCGCAATGATCAGAGCGGGTTCAAGACGAATTTGCGCCGCACGGCCGGCCGAGTCCGCATGAGCAGGCCGCGAGCAAAAAGAAGCCGCCGGCAGGGATACCCTGCCGGCGGCTTGTTACGTCACGAGGCCGATCAGAAGAAGCGGCGAACCGAGAACATGCCCGAGAACACGTTCTGATCCCTGATCTCGTAGAGCGCATTCGGCTTGAAGCCCGAGATCACCGGCTGATTGTAGACCATGCCGTCGCCGTGCTTCGACGTGGACGTTGACCCACTGGAACTCGACGCCGATCGTCAGATCGCGAACCGGGGTCCAGAACGTCCGGGTGCCGGCACCAGCGATGCGGCAGGTCGAAGTTACAGGCGTCGGTGTTCGGAGACGTTGACGCCGCCCACGTTGACGAGCGTGCCGGACGCGCTGCCTGCGCCGAAGCGCGAGCAGAGGATCGCGTTGGCCGTCGAGTTGTAGTCGAGGAACTCGGCGCCGCCGAACACCGAGGTCCGCCACTCGGCGTTCCAGCCGTGTTCGAAGGCGATCGATCCGCCGTAGGCCGTCGTCAGCTGCTGGCCGACTCGGGCCAACCGCAGGTGCCTGCACCGGTCGCAGCCGTCGACGGATGTACACCGAATCGCAGATGTAGCCGCCGACGATGCTGCCGTAGATCAGGCCGCCGCGTCCGTACCGCCGTAGATGCCGAGGCCGGAGCCGAGGCCGTTGTTGCGGAACATGTCGATGGTCGCACCCTTCGACCACGAACCACCGATGTACAGAGCGTCGTTGACGCCGGTCGGGAGCTTGAAGCTGATCGCCGCAGTGACGCCGCCGCCGACCTTGTCGGACGGATTGCCCGAAAGCTCGGAGCAGCCGCCGGCCAGCAACCGTCGTCGTGCCCGACGCGCCGCCGCAGTTGTAGGCGACGTGGTTGTTCATCACGTTAGCCGCGAGGTGGAAGCCACCCCAGGCCTGATCGATGCGGAGCTGGCCGACGATCTCGGGCCAGGTGTTGCCGCCGCGCGTGTCGGTCGCCGGCGCCACGCCGATAGATCGACAGCGCGTTGGCGCCGTTGTAGTTGCCGCGCTTCTGATGCTTGTTGTCTTCCAGCGACAGCGTGCCGGAGATGCCGTTGCCGAACTGGTGCGTGTAGGCGACGACGAAACGACCGCTGGTCGAGTTCGGCCAGGCCGTACGAACCGTTGCTGCCCCACTTGGTGGCGTAGACCCACGGATTGTCGAAGAACGACGCGCCGGTGCGGCCGATCGTGAAGCCGCCCCACTGGATCATGCCGGTGTCGATGTTGATCGCGCCGGCGGTAGCCGCCAGGCCCGTCGGCGTCGCCAGCTTCGGCGCGAACCACCGAGAAGGTCCGCAACGTGCCGAACGACGTCTGCGTGCGCGTGTCGACGTTGGTGTAGACGCGGCTGCGGGTGAAGAAGAAATCGCGATCGCGCGTCTTCGTGTCGATGCCGTCGCCGACGACGACCGAGCGTGTGGTCACCGCCGCCGCGGCCGAGGAACGACACTTCGGCGCGGATGTGACCGCCGATACGGATGCAGGTGTCGGTGCCCGGGATGTAGTAGAATCCGGCCCCGTACAGGGAGCAGATCTTCACGTATTCGACCGGCTTGGCCTTCACAGGAAGATCGGCCGCCTGCGCCCCCGTCATCGCGGCCAGTCCCGCCGCGGAGCCGAGGAGTAGGCTCCTCACGATATTCATTTTCCAACCTCCAAAATTGCGCACGTCGTTCACGCTCACCATCCGTCCGCATGCCCCAGACGTCACGAGTTCGGCGAAGCCGAGTGAACGACTTGGGACTGCCCCTTCGTCGCGACTGAAGAATTGGCTCAGTCACAATGCGGCGCAATACGTATCCGTGCCGCGTTGGCGCTTTTGCTGACGAGTGTTGTAGAAATGGCACGCGTGCGGCATGCGACAAGCCCATGAAAAAGACTGATGTTTTACCGGGCGTTGGCGACAATTTGGGCAGGAGTGGCATGCGTCACGAAACATGAGTCAACCGCCCGCGCGGCAGGTCCGAGCGCCGCAGGCTCCACACGCGTCGTGACCTGATCGTTGTCCGCAACACCCGACAGGCTCACGGCATTCCTCGGGCGACGATTCGCGTCGCGGACCAGTCCGCATCCGTTCGCCCGCGAGGCGGCACTCGATCGCTGATCCGGCGAGGACACCTGCGATCACCTGGTTGCCGGGGGCCGCCGCGCCCCGCGAGCCCCGCCCGGCGTCCGCGGAAAGTCTCGCGGTACCGCGCGCGATCCGTCTCGTCGGACTTCGCGTAGCACGTCCCCTTGCCCTGGCGCGGCTGGCCGGTTCCCGCGGCTGCGCAGCACCCCGCCCATCGCCTGCATCGCCGTGGTCGCCATCGGTGCAAGCAGCTCGCGCAGGTGCGTGCATCCGAGCGCGCCGCCGATGCGCTGTCGCACCTCGGCCTGCCAGCCGGCGCCGATCTTTACGCCGACCAGCTCCTTCATCGGGTTCACCGCCTGCGGGCAAACCGCTTGTGGAAACGAATCCATCGCCGACTCGATGCCGTGAATGACGAATGTCGTGTCGAGCGTCAGCCGCACCCACATGTCGTGCAGAGGCTCGCCCGCGCTGCCGCGCTCGGTGTCGTAGGTCTTGACGTCGGTCATGTTCGCTTCGACGTCCCACAAGGCCGTCCTCGCGCTCGTACGCCTCGCAGACGATGCGCGCGTATGGATGTGCTTGCGCGGAACGGCAGGTGCAGGAAGCGGCATGGTCCGGTCTCTTTGGCGTGGGGCTACAGAGACCTTCGTTTTAGCCAGCATGCAGCGAAGCGCAATGCGCTTCGCTGCATCCGTCCGTATGCGCTCGCCGATCAGAAGTAGCGGCGAACCGAGAAGATGCCCGAGAACACGTTCTGGTCGCGCACTTCGTAGCTGGCGTTCGGCTTGAAGCCGACGATTGCCGGCTGGTTGTAGACGGTGCCGTCGGCATGGCTCACATGGTGATTGGACCACGTGAACTTCGGCGCCGATCGTCAGGTCCTTGACCGGCGTCCAGTAGGTCCGGGTGCCGACGCCTGCGACGCGGTAGTCGAAGTTGCATCCCGTCGTCGTCAGCGTGCCGGTCGCGGCCGATGCTGCCGCACCACCGCCGCCGGCGGCAGCTCCGACACCGAACTTGCCGCACAGGATCGCGTTCGCGGTCGAATTGTAGTCAAGCACCTCCGCGCCGCCGAACACCGAGGTCCGCCATTCGGCATTCCAGCCGTGCTCGAACGCGATCGTGCCGCCGTAGGCCGTCGTCAGCTGCTGGCCGATGCCGGTCGCCGAGTTGTAAACCGAATCCCAGACATAGGAGCCGGTGATGCTGCCGTAGAGCGCGGGACTGTCCGAGCCGCCATAGATGCCGAACGCCGAACCCGCGCCATTGTTGCGGAACGTATCCGTCGTCGCGCCCTTCGAATACGTCGCGCCAATGTAGAGCGCATCGTTCACGCCGGTCGGGATATTGATCTTGATCGCCGCATTGACGCCGTAGCCGATCTTGTCGGACGGATTGCCCGAGAGCTCGGAGCAGCCGCCGGCGAGAACCGTCGTCGTGCCGGAGGCGGCGCCGCAGTTATAGGCGACGTGGTTGTTGACCAGCGTTGGCCGACAGCTGGAAGCCACCCCAGACCTGCTCGATGCGCAAGCTGACCGACGATCTCGGGCCAGGTGTTGCCGCCGCGGGTGTCCACGGCCGGGTTGCTGACGCCCAGCAACGACAGCGCGTTGGCGCCGTTGTAGTTGCCGCGCTTCTGATGCTTGTTGTCTTCCACCGACAGCGTGCCGGAGATGCCGTTGCCGAACTGGTGCGTGTAGGCCGCAACGAAACGGCCGCTGCTCGATGTCGGACCATCCGTAGGAACCGCCCTGCCCCCACTTGAAGGCCTTGGTCCAGGGGTGGTCGAAGAACGAAACCTCGGTGCGGCCGATCGTGAACCCGCCCCACTGGATGATGCCGGTGTCGATGTTGATCGCGCCGGTCGGCGAGCCGCGATGTTGGTCGCGCGTCGCCAATTCAGCACGAACGACCGAGAACGTCCGCAACGTGCCGAACGACGTCTGCGTGCGGGTATCGACGTTGGTGTAGACCCGGCTGCGGGTGTAGAACACGTCGCGATCGCGCGTCCTGGTCGAAAGACCGTCGCCGACGAACCACGATCTGGTCACCGAGACCGCGTCCGTAGAACGATACCTCGGCGCGGATGTGTCCGCCGATCCGGATACAGGTGTCGGTGCCGGGAATGTAGTAGAATCCCGAGCCGTACAGGCTGCAGATCTTCACATACTCGACCGGCTTGGCCTTCACCGGAAGATCGGCGGCATGCGCCCCCGTCACCGTGGTCAGTCCTGCCGCAGAGGCGATGAGCAACCCCCTCATTGTCGTCATGTTCGAAACTCCAAGTCTGTGCACTGTCTGGCTTTCAAGTCTGTGCGCCCCAAGCCGATGCGCTACGTCACCGTCGGATAAAACCCATGCCGATGAACGGGATATGTCGATCGCCCGTCACGGCACGATCACATGGAAGCGAGATCGACAGTTTGTCGAACGAGCGTTGCCAAAATCGCACACCGCAAAGCTCATGCCCCATCAATGGGCAGAGCTGCATCGTCGACAATTGCCTTAGCTGTTCGCGCAAATTTGAGTTTGCGGCGGCGGAAAAAATCGGACAAATTTTGCGGAAATTGCCTGCCGCGTTGACACCATCCCGTATCAACTCGCGGCTAAAGAGAGCCTTCGCCGACCAACGATGATCGGCGCGTTCGAAGAAAAAGAACGGAGGCGCAGATGGCGCACGCCACCGCATTGCAGCCCGCACAGGGCGCGATACCCACTCCCGACAAAACTCGCGATCAGGCTCACGGTCAACGGCAAGGAAACCGACGCTCAACGTCGCGCCGTGGACCACGCTGCTCGACGCGTTGCGCGATCGCCTCGACCTCACCGGCACCAAGAAGGGTTGCGATCACGGCCAGTGCGGCGCCTGCACGGTGCTCGTCGACGGCCGGCGCATCAATTCCTGCCTGACGCTGGCGGTGATGAAGGACGGCGCACAGGTCGTCGACCGTCGAAGGCCTCGCGACCAACGGCGCGCTTCACCCGGTGCAGCAGGCCTTCATCGACCATGACGCATTCCAGTGCGGCTACTGCACGCCGGGACAGATCTGCTCGGCGGTCGGCCTGATCGCCGAAGGCAAGGCGAAGAGCGCCGACGAGATCCGCGAGCTGATGAGCGGCAACATCTGCCGCTGCGGCGCCTATCCGAACATCGTAGCGGCGATCCAGCAGGCGATGGGGCGATCATGATCAACTTCCAGTATTCGCGCGCAAGCGACGTCGCCGACGCGGTCCGCCAGATCGCCGCCGCTCCCGCAGCGAAATTCATCGCCGGCGGGACCAACCTGATCGATCTGATGAAGGACGATGTCGAGCGCCCGCTCCGGCTGATCGACATCACGCCGGCTTCCGCTCAAGAGCGTCGAGCCGACGCCGGACGGCGGCCTGCGCATCGGCGCGCTCGTGCCGAACTCCGACCTCGCCTATCACGCCGCTGATCGGCGAGCGCTATCCGCTGGTCGGCAGCGCGATCCTGGCCGGCGCCTCGCAGCAGCTGCGCAACATGGCGTCGACCGGCGGCAACCTGATGCAGCGGACGCGCTGCGCCTATTTCTACGACATCGCCACGCCGTGCAACAAACGCGAGCCGGGCAGCGGCTGCTCGGCGATCAAGGGCCTCAACCGGATCCACGCGATCCTCGGCGCGAGCGAAGCCTGCATCGCCACCCATCCGTCCGACCTCTGCGTGGCGCTCGTAGCGCTCGATGCCAAGGTGCATGTGACGGGCCCGGCAGGATCGCGCGTGATCGCCTTCGAGGAGTTTCACCGGCTCCCCGGCGATACGCCGAATGTCGACACCAACCTGCAGCCGCACGAGATCATCACCGCCGTCGAGCTTCCCGCGCGCGGCTTCGCCAGCAAACTACTCCTACCTGAAGATCCGCGACCGTCTCTCCTATGCCTTCGCGCTCATCTCGGTCGCGGCGGCGCTGGAGCTGGAAGGCGGACGCATCAAGGAGGCGCGCCTGGCGCTGGGCGGCGTGGCGCACAAGCCGTGGCGCAACAAGGCGGCCGAAGCGGCGTTGCAGGGACGCGCGCCGGACGCAGCGTCGTTCGCGCAGGCCGCCGACCTGCTGCTGCGCGACGCGAAGGGCTACGCCCACAACATGTTCAAGATCGACCTCGCGCGGCGCGGCGATCATCCGCACGCTGTCGCAGGCTGCGAAGGGCACGCCGCAATCGCAGTCGAACAAGAAGATCGTCTGAAAAGCACACTTGCATGATCGGAGAGATGTCATGGCCACCGACATCAACCGTCGAGACATCCTTCAGGGCGCCGTCGTCCTTGGTGCAGCCGGATACGCCGGACAGCGCCGAAAGCCAGCAACTCACGTCGCCTGCGTCAGCCAGCACCGATACAACCAGAGAACAGATCGATGACCTCGTACATCGGAACGCCCACGTCGCGCGTCGACGGCCGCGCCAAGGTGACCGGCGAAGCCAGATATGCCGCCGACTTCAACGTGCCGGGCCTCGCCTACGGCGCGCTCGTCACATCGACGATCCCGAAGGGACGCATCAAGCGCATCGATACGACCTACGCGGAGCGCGTCCCGGGCGTCATCAAGGTGCTCACCCACGAAAACCGGCCGCCGATGCCCGACGACGATGCGGCCTACAAGGACGACGTGGCGCCGGAGCAAGGCTCGGCGTACCGCCCGCTCTACGACGACAAGATCATGTTCGACATCCAGCCGGTCGCGCTGGTGCTGGCGGAGGACTGGGAAACCGCCCGCTTTGCCGCCTCACTCGTGCAGGTCGAGTATGACAAGGCAGGCGCACGTCACCGACCTGCACGCGCAGATCGACGAGGCCTATGTCGTGGAGAAGCCCGAGAAGCCGCGCGGCGACGCGGCCAAGGCCTTTGCCGCGGCCGAGGTGCGCCACGAAGGCGAATACTTCATTCCGACCGAGCATCACAACCCGATGGAGCTGTTCGCCTCGACCGTCCATTGGGAAGGCGCCGGCAAGCTCACGGTCTATGACAAGACCCAGGGCGTGCAGAACGTGCAGCGCTATCTGACCGGCATCTTCGGCAAGCGCGTGCACGACCTGCGCGTGATGTCGCCGTACATGGGCGGCGGCTTCGGCGCGGGCTTGCGGCCGCAGTTTCAGGTGGTGCTCGCCGTGCTGGGCGCGCTCGCGCTGCAGCGGTCGGTGCGCCTCGTGCTGACGCGCCAGCAGATGTACGCGCTCGGCTACCGGCCGGCGACGATCGAGCGGCTGGCGCTCGGCGCCAAGGCCGACGGGACGCTGCAGTCGCTCACCCACGAGGCGATCGCCGTGACGTCGCAGTTCGAGGAATTTTCGCGCAACGACACCGGCTGGGGCGGCGCTGCTCTACAACAGTCCGAACGCGAAGTTCGTCCACAAGCTGGCGAAGCTCGACCTTCCGACCTCGTCGCGACATGCGCGCGCCGGGCGCTGCGACCGGCGTCTATGCGCTCGAAAGCGCGATGGACGAGCTGGCCGTGGCGCTGAAGCTCGATCCCGTGGAGCTGCGGCTTCGCTGCTACTCCGAGCGCGACCAGAACGAGGACAAGCCCTACACCAGCAAGGCAATTGCGCGAATGCTATCGCCAGGGCGCGGAGGCGTTCGGCTGGAGCGGACGCAATCCGGCGCCGCGCTCGATGCGCGACGGCAGCGACCTGGTCGGCTGGGGCATGGCGTCCGGCGTCTGGGAGGCGCTGCAGGTGCCGGTCGCAGTCCGCATCGTGCTGACCGCCAACGGACACGCGGAAGTGTCCTGCGCCGCGTCCGACATCGGCACCGGCACCTACACGATCGTCGCGCAGATGGCCGCCGACAGGCTCGGCCTGCCGATCGAGAACATCACCGTCAAGCTCGGCGACTCCAGCCTGCCGCAGGCGCCGGTCGAGGGCGGCTCATGGATGGCGGCGTCGGCAGCGCACGCGGTCGCGGCCGTCGCCGATGAAGTCCGCGAGGAGCTGCTGAAGCTGGCGAAAGGGACAGCGAATCCGGCGCTCACCGTCGGACGCGTGCTCGCCGACGCAGCGTCTGCAACGGACCAGCCGCGCGGTCGCGATCTCGGAGTTGATGCGGCAGGCCGGCCTGGAGCGGATCGAGAAGGAGAAGCTCAACACCTTCGCAGGAGGACCATTCGCACGCGCGCAACACCCACTCGGCGATCTTCGCCGAAGTGAAGGTGGACGAGCAGATCGGCGTCATCAGGGTCACGCGCGTGGTCAACGCGGTCGCCGCCGGGCGCATTCTCAATCCGAAGACGGCGCGGCAGCCAGATCATGGGCAGCGTCGTCGGCGGCATCGGCATGGCGCTGCACGAGGAGACGGTGCACGACCACGCGCTTCGGGCCGCATCATGAACGCCAACATCGCCGAGTATCATGTGCCGGTGAATGCCGACATCCACGACATCAAGGTGATCTTCGTCGATGAGCCGGACACGCTGGTCAATCCGCTCGGCATCAAGGGCGTCGGCGAGATCGGCATCGTCGGCGTCGCAGCCGCCATCGCCAACGCCGTCTACCACGCCACCGGCAAACGCGTCCGCGACCTGCCGATCACGCTGGACAAGCTGCAGCGGGCGTGAGGCAGGTCGCCGTCGCCTCCGCCGTCATTGCGAGCGAAGCGAAATCCAAGGCGGCGCCCAAAGTCTCGGTCGCCCAATGAAGCGAAGACGCGAAGCCGGTGCGCGAGGCTGGCGAGTGTCTGGCCGCCAGCTCGCGGGCCGATCGCGCCAGAGTTGCATTCCCCGGATGGATTGCGCATCTAGGGCGCTGGCGAATATGGGGGCACCAGTGCTGACGCGACCACCCGGCACCATGCATCAATTCGGTTTTGCGGTTCGCGCCGGCCGCCGGCCGCCGGGCCGGAAGGCGTTCGTGTCATGTCTGCTGACGGCGTTGCTGGTCGCTGGTGCCGGAAGTGAAGTCGCCCGGGCCCAGAACGCGTCGGAAGTCTTTTCTGCTTGTCGGAGCCCGCCATGGGCCAGCTATGTCGACTAAGAAGAAAGACCCTCTGATGGTTCCGAAGGGCGCGCACTTCTACCGGATGGCTCACTTACACCTGAGTTCGGGCGACTACGAAAAGGCCTTCCGGCAGTTCGCGCAAGCCATCGAGGCGGACCCTGAAAATCCGGCTTACTACATGGGTCGGGGCACAGCGCATGGGGCACTGGGAGCGCCGGATCGCGCTGCCGAGGACTTCCAGCATGTGCTGACCATCGAACCGCGCTCGTCTGCTGCGTTCACCAGCCTGGCATGGGTCTATGGGACGAAGCAGGAGTATGATCGGGCGATCGAGCACGCAGACAAGGCGATCGAGCTGTTTCCCGACAACGCCGTCGCTTACTCGCTCCGTGCATTTGTCCATCTGCGGAAGCAGGATCATGATCGCGCGATCGCAGATTATGATCAGGCGATCAAGGTCGATCCTGATTGCTCCCGGAACCACGTCGAGCGCGGCGCCGCATACGAACGGAAAGGCGACAAGGAGCGAGCCAATGCGGATTACGATCGCGCGATCGAACTTACCGCAAATATCAAGGGCATACGCCGCTTGCATACGCGAGCGTCGATTTTCAGGAGAAAGGGCGAATTTGAGCGTGCCGTTCGGGACCTCGACGAAGCCCTGAAGGTTGCGCCTGAGAATCCCTACTTGCTGAACGAGCGCTGCTATACCCGTGTTGGCACCGGCGCCTTGGACGAGGCCCTGGCGGACTGCAACGAGTCGCTGCGGATACGCCCGCACTTCGCGCCGACCCTCGACAGCCGAGCTGTGGTTCATTTCAGGAGAGGCGCGCTTGACGACGCCATCGCCGACTACAATGCGGCGCTGCGCGCTCAGCCGAAGCTTGCGGCAGCGCTCTATGGCCGCAGCATTGCCAGACGACTGAAGGGAGACAGCGCCGGGAGCGCGGCGGACATGGCCGCGGCGCTGGCGGTTCACCCGGATATTCGCAGACGAGTTGGCGCGGTACGGAGTGAAATGAGGAGGACGGTGCGGCTCGCTGACGAAGCGGTGACTGCCCGCACGGTCATCGCATGTCAGAGCCGAGGAAATTGGTGAGTTCTGACGTCAATACTCGATCACGTGCAGTTGCCTCCTGAGGTGGGGGCCGATCTTCCCGCAAATCTCTGCGCCTGGTTCGTTCGGCCGCGGGAAGTTCTCAAGGAAGGATACCGCGATCAGTTCCTGGAGCTCTTCGTCGGCGCTCGCGTAGACCCTTTCAAGGTGGTCCAGGATGTCACGCAACTCGCGTCGTTGCGCCAAATCGCCGCCACTAAGCAACGCAACCACATATCGCGTAACGTCACCGAAGAATAAATGCGGCAAGATCTCGCCGAAATTATCCTTCATGTGCTCTTCGAGAAGTGCGCTTAGGCCGGGAAACCGCGCCACCATTTCTCTCACAAATGAGACCGTATGCTCGCTCATCGTCCACCTGTCAGCGCGCTGCGCAAATCATGCGGCGATTAGCTCCAAGCCCGCTATCTGTGAATAATTGCTCAACTGCCTCTACGAATGAGGACATTTCCGATGACGCGTCAGAAAGCCATCTCTCTCTTTGAAGTTCTTCGCTAGCCAACTCCGTAATACTCTCGAAGATCAATTCCCTTCCAAGCCAGCTCATTTGAATATCTCCGGATTAAACTTGAAGTTTCCCAATGGGATATGGGCATCCGGCCGCGTGCGGGCAACTCATTCGCGGAAGCTGGCGATCTCCGGCGGGAGCGTTCGGATGTCATGCAGTCGTCGAACGCCTCGCTCCGTTAGACACCGAACCGCCGCGTCGCTCACTTCGGAGGAGCCAATGATCTGCATCACCGCATGTGATTCTCGGTCGAGGACCCGCAGAACGGCCACGCTCTTGGCGCCGGCAAGCAACTTGCTGATACCGGAGTTTGCCAGATGCCCAATGGTTGGACATACGTTCCCAAGAGGCTCAAACTCTGAGGTCGTGCTTTCGTCGACCCCTACAAGAGCGCAGTGCCGATAGTCCGTCAGAAAGCCTGGATCGACGGCAGACGGATCGCTGAGTGCCGACACAACGCATACGTGCAAGTCCGCGACCTTCAGGGTGGTTTCCGAAAAGCCTGGTGGATCGACGCGCAGGGCGGCCATCAAGCGCCGTTTCTGATTCTCAGTCCACTCAGGCGCAGTTGGAGCAAGGTAGAGCCGAAAGACGCGCCCAAACCGGTCCGGTCGAGAGGCAAGGATGGCCCATAGCAGAGCAATGGCGAAAGACAGCTTGCTCGAAACAACGGTGACTGTTTTGCAGGTCCAATCAATGATCGGCTGTGGGTCCTCCCACGCCACAACGCCCGACTGGACGACAAACAACTGTCTATGGCTTTCCAAAGAAGACATCGTCACCCTTGCAACCCGCGTACTTCCAGACAGGTAAAGACCCGAAGACTTTCCACTCCCAGCAAGTCGACTGATTTCACGTTCTCGATCATGGCCCATCCGGCCTTGGGTCGTAAACCCAATCCGGAAGGCGTCATTCTATGGGATGGAACTCCTTGCCAGTCCTGCAAAGATCGCACGCCAACAAGATTCTGTCAGTAGTGTTCAGATTTCGACAAATCGGAAATTGACGGTCCTATATTATAGGAATATACAGTCCGCATCCGCTCCGGTGGGAGGGCGAGTGCGCATTCGTCAGCGTCTCGGAGCGGTTGCGACGGGTCCGTCGCGGTGCCGGCCCTGTTCGGTCGCCGTTGAGAGGCGGTGGCCGGCAGGGATGATGACCGGCGCCGAGGGCGGACGGCCCAAGCGGTCCAGCATGCCGAGGGGACCTCGGCATTTAGTCAAGTGAGCCTGGCCCTGGCTCCGCTGGAATCCGGCAAGCCGTTAATCCGGCGCGTGCGGAACGCAGGCGAAGGCTTCGTCTGTGGTCCGGTTCAGCTCCAGCGATGGGCTGGACCACCGCCGTGTGCCACGCGTCGGCATACGGATCGCCCGGATGCGACAAGCATACGGGAGCCGCGGGCGCGGCCTTTCGCCCTGTGTTCCGCACGCCCTCTTTCCAAGGGATGCGAGAGAAAGAAGACCGGCAAGCCCTGGGGCCGGAGTGAACACGGGGCGATGATGCGCGTCTGGAGGTCAGTGAGAGGCAATGCAATTCAACAAACACAGGTCGTCGTTGCCCGGAGGCAGCGAAGACGCAATCCAGGGCTGAGTCCGCGACTGAAATCCCGGATTGCGCTTCGCTCCATCCGGGCTACGGGCTCGTATCAATGACGAAGATAGACGCCCGCTACGACGCCCGCAGCGTATCGCCCGCCTGGGTGCACGCATTGAGCACCTGGTCGGACAAGCCTTCCATCCGCTCGCGCGTCAGCCGCTCGGCTGGCCCGCTCACCGCGATGGCGGCTGCCGCAACACCGTCGCGGCCGATGATCGCGCCGGCGATGCTGTTGATGCCGTGGCTCCAGCCGCTTTCGGTGAAGGTCACGCCCTGCTGGCGGATGACTCGCGAACTCCTTCAGGGTCGCGGCCACCTTGATCTCCTTGCCGCGCGGATGCGTGGCGCGGAACTCGTTGACGATCTCCTCGACATTCGGCTGGAACGCCAGCAGCACCCTGCCCGAGGCCGGAAAGATCGCCGGCACGCGATGGCCCGGCACCGGCGTGATGCGCACCGGCACCGGCGCGCGGATCTGGTCGAGATAGATGCAGTCGGCGCCGTCGAGGATCGTCAGGTGAATGGTCTCCTGGGTCTGCTGGTGCAGCATCTGCATGAACGGCCGCGCCGCGCGCACCATCGGGTGGCGTGTGACCACCTTCATGCCGAGCTCCCACACCTTCAGCGTCGGGCCATAGCGTCCGGTCGCGCCGTCCTTCTGCACGTAGCCGAGCGTCATCAGCGTCGTCAGCGTGCGGTGCACGTTGCTCTTCTCGAGCCCCATCTCCTTCGCCATCGCGGTGACGCCGACCGGCGCATCCGCGTGCGCGATGCGGTTGAGGAGCCGCAACCCTTTTGCAATTGTCGTATCCATGCGCCGCACTCTATAACATCGTTCTAAATCATGGAACGTATTTCTGCATACCGCCGCGACGTATCGCGTATGGCTCGCTCCGGTCCGAATGCTTGACAACGACGCCCCGCTCCCCGACCCTGTTACAGAACAAAGTTCCAAATAATAGAACGATAAGAAGCCGTTCGCGACCCCAGCCTCAACAGGAACCGCCCTTCATGAACAAGATCGCGTCTGACGCGCAGGCCGCCGCGTCGAAGCATGCCGCAGCACACCTTCCGCTCGCAGGCATCCGCGTCATCGACCTGACCCGCATCTACAGCGGCCCCTACTGCACCTTCCTGATGGCGATGGCGGGCGCCGAGGTCATCAAGGTCGAGCCGCCGGAAGGCGAGACGCTGCGCAAGCGTAACGGAAACACCGGCGCATCGCTGCCGTTCGCGATGCTGAACGCCAACAAGCGCCTCGTGACGCTGAACCTGAAGTCGAAGAAGGGCGCGGAGATCCTCACGCAGCTCCTGAAGACCGCCGACGTGCTGGTGGAAAACTTCCGCCCCGGCGTCATGGACCGGCTCGGCTTTTCGAAGGCGAAGCTGGCGGAGATCAACCCGCGCCTGATCGTCGCCCAGACCTCCGGCTACGGCAACAACGGCCCCTACCGCGACTATCCGGCGATGGACCTGACCGTGCAGGCCGTGTCCGGCATCATGGATTCGACCGGCTATCCGGACGGACCGCCGGTGAAGGCCGGCCCCGCGCTGGTCGACTTCGCCGCCGGCACGCATCTCTACTGTTCGATCCTCACCGCGCTGTTTGCGCGCGAGCGCACCGGCCAGGTGCTGACCACCGAAGTCGCGATGATGGAGGCGATCTACCCGACGCTCGCCTCGAACCTGGCGCTGGCCGTCGCCACCAAGGACAACTACGTCGCCCGCACCGGCAACCGCCACGGCGGCATGTCGCTCACGCCCTACAACGTCTACAAGGCCTCGGACGGTTTCGTTGCGATCATCTGCAACAACGAGCGCCACTGGGTCGCGCTGGGCCGAGGCGCTGAAGCGCGAGGACTGGGCGCTCGATCCGCAATACAATCCGCTGGCCGAACGCGTGGCCCGCATGGATCGGCTCGACGACGAAATCAACGCCGAGACCTCCAAATACACGCGCATGCAGCTGTTCGAGCTTCTGAACAAGACCGGCGCCGCCTGCGCGCCGGTGCGCACGCTGCACGAGGTGCTCGCCGATCCGCACCTGCGCCAGCGCGGCATGATCCACGACATCGATCATCCCGAGTACGGCAAGCTCGTGGTGATGAACAGCCCGATCCACTATGGCGGCGTGAAGCAGCCCGACTACAAGGCCTCGGGCGAAATGGGCGCGGACATCGATGCAATCTTTGGCGGCGAACTGAAAATGACGAAGGCCGAGATCGAAGACCTTCGCAAGGCGGGAGACATCTAATGCTCGACAAAAGCGAAAAGCAGAAGGCCTCGAGCCTCGGCGCATGGGATCTGCCGGAGGAACTGCAGCAGCTGCGCGACACCGTGCGCCGCTTCATGGTCAACGAGGTGAAGCCGGTCGAGGACAAGCTCGATCACGACGCCGTGAGCTGCGCGCCGGAGGATCTGAAGATCCTGCAGGCGAAGGCGAAGAAGCTCGGGCTGTGGATGATGCGCACGCCGGGCGAACACGGCGGCGCGGGACTGAACCTGCTCGGCCAGGCGATCGTCGCCGAGGAAGCCGCCAAGTGCCGGATGGGCGCCTACATTCCGGCGCTGAATGCGTTCGGCTCCGATCCGCCCAACGTGATCTGGCTCGGCAGCAAGTACCAGATCGAGAAATACGGCCTCACCAGCGTCAACGAAGGCAAGAAGGCCTTCTTCGCCATCAGCGAGGCGTCCGGCGGCGCCGACCCCGGCCGCGCCATCAAGTGCCAGGCGGTGCTGAAGGGCGACCGCTACGTGCTGAACGGCACCAAGATGTGGATCACCGGCGCGAAGGGCGCCGACTGGGGCATCGTGTTCGCGCGCACCGGCCATGGCGGCCGCGGCGGCATCACCTCGTTCATCGTCGACGGCAACATGAAGGGCATCTCCTACAAGGTGATCCCGGTCATCCGCGCCTACGCGCCCTACGAGGTGCACTTCGACAATGTCGAGGTGCCGGTCGAGAACCGTCTCGGCGAGGAAGGCGGCGGCTTCAAGCTGGCCGAGAAGTGGCTGGTCGAGGGCCGCGTGCCCTACGCCGCCGGCACCCTCGGCATCGCCCAGGCAGCGCTCGAGCTCGCGATCGACTGGGCGAAGCAGCGCGAGACGTTCGGCTCGCGGCTGTCGGAGAAGCAGGCGATCCAGTGGATGCTCGCCGACAGCGAGATGGAGTTGCGCGCGGCGCGGCTGCTGACCTGGCAGGCCGCCTGGAAGGCCGACCTCGGTCAGGACCTGAAGCTCGAGGCGTCGATCGCCAAGGTCACGGCGACCGAGACCGCGGGCCGCGTGGTCGACCGCTGCATCCAGATCTTCGGCGGCCTTGGCGTCTCCAAGGAGCTGCCGCTGGAGCGCTGGTATCGCGAGCTGCGCATCAAGCGCATCGGCGAAGGACCGTCGGAGGTGCAGCGCATGGTGGTGGCGCGCAATCTGCTCGGCAATCGGGGGTAAGCGACCATGTCAATCGATCTCGATGTCGACAAGGACGGTATCGCCACCGTCACCATCAACCGCGCCGACGTGCACAACGCGCTCGACGCCGAGCACTATGCGGCGATCTCGAAAGCCTGGCAGACCGTGCGCGACGATCCGCAGATCCGCTGCGCGATCGTCACCGGCGCGGGCGACAAGGCCTTCAGCGCCGGCGCCGACATCAAGAACTTCCTGACGCTGAAGCAGAACTGGTCCGACGTCTGGCTGACGCAGAAGGACCAGTTGCTCAACCGCGGGCTGGAGGTCTGGAAGCCGATCATCGCCGCGGTCAACGGCTTCTGCGTCGGCGGCGGCATGACCATGCTGTTTGCGACCGACATCCGCGTCGCGTCCGAGCACGCGACGTTCGGCCTGTCGGAGGTCAAGCGCGGCATCATCGCCGGCAACGGCGGCACCCAGCGCACCCTGCAGCAGCTGCCCTGGTGCATCGGCATGGAGATGCTGCTGACCGGCGATCCGATCGACGCAAAGACCGCCGCGCGCTGGGGCCTGATCAACAAGGTCGTGCCGCACAAGGACCTGATGAAGTCCGCGCGCGAATACGCCGCCCGCATCGCCGCCAACGCGCCGCTCGCGGTGCAGGCGGCCAAGGAGCTGGCCATCCGCTCGCGCGACACCGACATCAACACCGGCCTGCGCATCGAGCAGCTGATCGGCCGCATGCTGCGCGAAACCGAAGACGCCAAGGAAGGCCCGAAGGCCTTTCGCGAGAAGCGCAAACCGAACTTCAAGGGGAACTGAGATGACAACAAATCTCAGCGGCAAATCCGTCATCGCCGGCATCGGCGCCACCAAATTCGGCGCCCTGCCCGGCCGCAACACGATCTCGATGAACGTCGAGGCCATCCGCCGGGCGCTGGCCGATGCCGGCGTCGAGAAGGATTCGGTCGACGCGCTGTGGGTGAAGTGCCCGACCTCGAAATTCGAGCTGATGTACGGCCAGAAGATCGCCGAGGCGACCGGCCTGCAGCCGCGCATCGGCGGCGTCTGGGATCAGGGCGGCGCCTCCAACATCATGATGATCTCGTATGCGGCCATGGCGATCGAAGCCGGCCAGTGCGAGATCGCGGTGATCTGCTTCGCCGACAATCCGAAAACCGGATCGGCGGCGAGCTACAGCCGCCCGCGCGGCGACGACGCGCTCTACGGCTGGTTCGCCACGCTCTCCTCCTACGCGATGATCGCGCGCCGCCACATGGGCGAGCTCGGCACGCGCCGCGAAGACCTCGGCGCGGTCGCCGTCGCCTCGCGCCGGCATGGCGCGCAGAACCCGAATGCGCAGCTGCGCAAGGCGCTCACGCTCGACGAGTACATGGCGCTGCCGCCGATGGTGGCGCCGTTCTGCCGCGACGACTGCGCGCTGGTCAGCGACGGCGCCGGCGCGGTCGTCGTCATGAGCGCGGAGCGCGCGAAGAAGATGGGCGTGAAGAAGCCGGTGCCGATCCTCGGCTTCGGCCACGGCCAGACCTCGTGGGAAGTGGCGCAGCGGCCGGACATGACCTCGACCCAGGCCAAGGTCGCCGCCGCAACCGCCTTCAAGATGGCCGGCCTGCAGCCGAAGGACATGGACGTGGCGCAGATCTACGACTGCTTCACCATCACCGTCCTGATGACGCTCGAGGACTACGGCTTCGCCAAGCGCGGCCAGGTCGGCGACTTCGTCAAGGGCGGCAACATCGAGATCGGCGGCCAGTTGCCGGTGAACACCTCCGGCGGGCTGCTGTCGGAGACCGGCATGCCGGGCATGCAGCTCATTCACGAAGGCGTGCGGCAGATGCGCGGAGAAGCCACATTGCAAGTCAAGAACGCAAAGCATTGCATCGTCAGCAATCAGGGAGGAGTGATGCACACCCACGCATCGCTGATTTTGGGCCAATGAGCGCGACTGTACAGACGGCGGCAAAGCCGAAAGCCACCCTGCCCGAGCCGGACATCAACGAGGCTTCAAAGCCCTATTGGGACGCGCTGAACAAGGGCAAGCTCACCTTCCAGCACTGCCGCAAGTGCGGCAACAACTGGCTGCCGGCGCGCGGCGAGTGCCCGAAATGCCTCGAGGCCGACTGGGCCTGGCACGACGCATCCGGCAAGGCCAAGCTGATCAGCTGGGTGGTCTTCCACCGCGCGTTCCATCCGGCGTTCGAGGACCGCGTGCCCTACAACGTGGCCGTGGTCGAGCTCGCCGAGGGCCCGCGCATGATCACCAACATCGTCATCGACGATGCCGAAAAGCTTACCATCGACCAGCCGCTGACGTTCGTGCCTGCCGAAGAGCAGGGACACGGCATCGCGCGCTTCAAACCGGCGTGACCGCCTGAAAGTTCAACGAGGACTGACTATGAAGATCGCTTCACTGATCCGGGCATCGCTTCCGGCTCTTGCTCTGGCACTGGGCGCATTCGGCGCCCATGCGCAGGACGACTACCCGTCGCGGCCGATCCGCGTCATCGTGCCCTACACGCCGGGCGCCTCGACCGACTCCATCTCCCGCGCCTTCGCCGACGAGGCGGGCAAGGCGCTCGGGCAGACGATGATCGTCGAGAACAAGCCCGGCGCCGGCACGGCGATCGGCACGCAGACGGCCAAGCAGGCGCCGGCGGACGGCTACACCATCCTGTTCGGCTCCGGCACCATGATCTCCACCATGCTGGGGCTCAAGGAGCCCGGCTACGCCATGGAAGACTTCACGCCGGTGGCGATGCTCGGTGACCAGTTCTACGTGCTGCTGACGCCTGCGGCGATGCCGGTGAAGGACTTCAAGGAGTTCGTCGAGTACGCGAAGAAGAACTCCGACCAAGATGAACTACGCGATGCTCGGACCCGGCGCGCCCTCGCATGTGCTCGCCGACCGGCTGCAGCGCGCGGCGAAATTCGAGTGGCAGGACATCGCCTTCCGCGGCGGCACGCCGGCCGTGCAGGCGCTGATGAGCAACGACGTGCAGGGCTATTTCGCCACGCAATCGTTCGCGATGACGTTCAAGGATTCCGACAAGCTGAAATTGATGGGCATCGGCGCCGACGAGCGCGGCGACGTTCCTGCCCGACGTGCCGACCTTCAAGGAGATGGGCTACGAAGGCGTCGTCGAACAGGGCTGGTA
This sequence comes from uncultured Alphaproteobacteria bacterium, assembly GCA_963843435.1. Taxonomy (GTDB): domain Bacteria; phylum Pseudomonadota; class Alphaproteobacteria; order Rhizobiales; family Xanthobacteraceae; genus P52-10. The sequence goes on along the minus strand of CAWJKJ010000015.1, from coordinate 327,802 downwards.
CGCGATGTTCGTGCGCTCGAACACGCCGAAGCCGATCATCGACAAGCTCCGCACGGTGTTCGGCGAGGTCGATGAAGTCGCCGGCGATGGCGCAGCACCTGAAGACCAACGGGCTGTCGCCGTACAAGGGCTCGATCGACACCTTCCTCGCCTCGCTCAGCAAGGAAATCCAGCAGAAGGCCGAGGAAAACAAGCGGCTCGGCATCGTCGCGCAGTGATCGCTGCCTCACGCACCGCGGGACAATTCCCGCGGTGCGTGTATGGGCGACTAATTTCATGGTGTGAACTGGAGAACCTCGACTAAGCTGCCTCGACCGAACTCCGGCAATCAATGACCGGAGGGTGCAATGAAGTGCAAAATGCTAAGGGAGGATGGATGAGACTGACGACGATTTCCGCTGCGCTCACCGCGGTCGTGCTCGCCACCGGCAGCGCCCTCGCCCAGGATTACCCCACCCGACCGCTCACCTATGTGGTGCCGTTTCCGCCCGGCGGCGTGACCGACAACGGCGCACGCACCATCGCCAAGGTGCTCGCCGAGAAGATCGGCCAGCCGGTGATCGTCGAGAACAAGCCCGGCGCAGGCGGGATCGTCGGCGCCGAATATGTGCTGAACCAGAAGGCGGACGGCTACACCTTCATGTACACGGCCTCCGGCCCGCTCGGCGCGTTCGGCTATCGCTACAAGAAGCTGTCGTTCGATCCGTTCACGGCATTCACGCCGGTGCACGGCATGGCGTTCTCGCCGATGCTGTTCATGGTGCGGGCCGATGCGCCCTACAAGACCTTCAATGAGCTGGTCGAGTACGCGAAGAAGAACCCGGAAGGCATCAACTACTATTCGACCGGAGCCGGCTCATCGAACCATCTCGTGGCGGAGCTGCTGCAGAAGGCCGGCGGCTTCAAGATGACGCAAGTCCCCTACAAGGGCACGGCACCGGCGCTGACCGACCTGCTCGCCGGCGTCATCCAGGTGGTGTGGGAATATCCGGTGGTGATGAAGCCGCACATGGATGCCGGCAAGCTGCGCGCGCTCGGCATCACCAGCGAGGAGCGGATGCCGCTGTTGCCGGACGTGCCGACCTTCGTCGAGCAGGGTTATACGGAAGCGGTGTTCACCGGCTGGGCGACCATCGCCGTTCCTGCGGCGACGCCGAAGCCGATCGTCGACAAGCTCGCAAAGGCCTACAGCGAGACGCTGGCTGACCCCGCGATCATCAAATACTTCAACGATCAGGGCGCCGGCATCCTGCAGGGCTATTCCGGCGAAAAGCTGCGCAAGTTCATCGACGCGGAAAACGCCAAGTACAAGGACCTGATCACCCGCGCCGGCGTGGAGCCTGAATGAGCTTCCGCGTCCAACAACAAGAATGAAGGAGAAACTTCAATGAAGATCGTCCGGTCCCTCGCCGCCGCGGCGCTTGCGACGTTCGCGCTCGCAGCGGGCGCCGCCGCGCAGCAGGACTACCCGAACCGGCCCGTGATGTGGGTGGTGCCGTTCCCGCCCGGCGGACAGGCGGACACGGCCGCGCGCGTGCTCGCGAAGGCGACCGGCGACCGGCTCGGACAGCAGATCGTCATCGACAACCGGCCGGGCGCCGGCGGCATCATCGGCGCCGAGATGGTGATGAACGCGAAGCCGGACGGCTACACCATCTTCTACGGCTCGTCGGGCCCGATGGGCATCCTGCCCAAACTTCACAAGAACATTTCCTACGACCCGGTGAAGAACTTCGTGCCGATCGCGGCGATCGCCGTTTCGCCGCTGGTGCTGCTGGTGCCTCCCGGAAAGCCCTACAAGACCTTCAAGGAGTTCGCCGACTACGCGAAGAAGAATCCCGACAAGCTGACCTTCTCCTCGGTCGGCATCGGCAGCACCCAGCATCTGGGCGGCGAGCTGCTGGCGCTCAGCATCGGCACCAAGATGGTCCACGTCCCCTACAAGGGATCGGCGCCTGCCGTGCTCGACCTGCTCGCCGGCCGCATCGATGTCGGGCTTCGACAACTACACGCCGAACAAGGGCAACATCGACGCCGGCAAGCTGATCCCGCTGGTCGTCGCGGCCGAAAAGCGCCTGAGCTCGCTGCCGGACGTACCGACGACCGGCGAACTCGGTCATCCCGACGTCATCATGGCATCGTGGTCCAGCTTCGCGGCCCCCGCGGGCACGCCGCAGCCGATCATCGACAAGCTTGCCAGCGTCTTCGAGGACGTCACCAAGGATCCGGCGATCGTCAAATTCTACGAAGACGCGGGCTCGACCGTGCTGCAAGGCGTGGTCAAGGACAAGGCGCGCGACTTCTACCTCAGCGAGGGCGCGAAATTCAAACTGCTGATCGAAAAGTCCGGCGCGACTGCAGAATAGTGCAACATTGCGCGCGGCGGGCCGGACGGGCCTTCCGGTGAAACGTTCCCACGCGAGCGCATAGGCGCTTGCGCGACAAATTTCCCCGTTGCCGGGCGGCGTCGCCCGGCGGCACAATGCGCGCCGAACCATAACGCTAACATGGCTGCGTCAGGCGGCTGGGAGGACTGGATGAAGACGACAATCAGGCTTGGCATCGCTTTGCTGGCGACCGCGCTTTCGGCGGCGACCGCCGGGGCGCAGCAGCAGGCCCCCTACCCGAACCGGCCGATCACCTGGGTGGTGCCGTTCGGCGCCGGCGGCGTGACCGACAACTCGGCGCGCTTTGTCGCAAAGGTGCTGTCGGAGAAGATCGGCCAGCCGGTGATCGTCGAGAACAAGCCCGGCGCCGCCGGCATCGTCGGCGCCGAATATGTCGCGCAGTCAAAGCCGGACGGCTACACGATGCTCTACGCCTCGTCCGGGCCGATGGCGACGTTCATCTCGCTCTACAAGAAGCTGTCGTTCACGCCGCTGAAGTCGTTCGTTCCGGTGAACGGCATGGGCGACTCCTCGCTGCTGCTCGTGGTCAACGCCTCAAAGCCGTACAAGACCGTCGAGGAGTTCATCGACTATCTGAAGAAGAACCCCGGCAAGGTGAACTACGGCTCGGCCGGCGCCGGCACCGCGCCGCATCTGATCGGCGAGATGTTCCAGATCGCCACCGGCACCAGCATGCTGCATGTGCCCTACAAGGTGTCGGCCAACCTCTACGCCGACCTGCTGTCCGGCACCATCGACGCGATCTTCGACTACACGGTGGTGATGCGGCCGCACATCGAGGCGGGCAAGGTGATCCCGCTCGGCATCTCGCGCGAGGACCGGCTGAAGAGCTTCCCGAACGTGCCGACCTTCAAGGAGCGCGGGCTTGACGTGGTGCTGACCGCCTGGTCGTCGATCGCGATGCCTGCCGGCACGCCGCCGGAGATCGTCAACAAGATGTCGGCGGCTTTCGCCGAGACGTCGCGCGATCCGGCCGTGGTCAAGTACAACGAGGACAACGATTTCGGCAATCTCGGCCACCTCGGACCGGAGAAGCTGAAGGAGTTCTACATCAGCGAAACGGCGAAGTTCAAAACGCTGGTCGAGAAGGCCGGCGTCAGCCTCGACTGAGCGCAAGCTGCGCGGATCGGCGGCGCGAGCAGTCGCGCCGCCGATCCGGTACGTACAACGAAAACAAACGGGGAGAATGGCATGAAGCTTGTCGCTGCGCTTGCTTGCACGCTCGTCGCCTGCAGCCTTGGACAGTCCCCCGCCCTTGCCCAGAAATATCCCGACCGGCCGATCACATGGATCGTGCCGTTTGGTCCCGGCACCGTCACCGACAACAGCGCGCGCGTGGTTGCCAAGGTGCTCGGCGAGAAGATCGGCCAGCCTGTGCTGGTCGAGAACAAGCCAGGCGCTGCAGGGATCGTCGGCACCGAATTCGTGATGAACGCCAAGCCGGACGGCTACACCTTCCTGTACGGCTCATCGGGCCCGATGGCGACCTACACATCGCTGTACAAGAAGCTGTCCTATTCCCCGTTGAAATCGTTCACGCCGGTGCACGCCATGGCGGCATCGCCGCTGATCATGGTCGTGAACGCCGCAAGTCCGTTCAAGAACGTCAAGGAATTCATCGCATACGCCAAGGCCAATCCCGACAAGCTCAACTTCGGCACGTCGGGGGCCGGAACGAGCCAGCATCTGACCGGCGAGTTGTTGCAGCTCGCCGGGGGTTTCAAGATGACTCATATCCCCTACAAGGCCGGCGCCTCGCAGATGACGGACCTGCTGGCCGGCAACATTCAGGTGATGTTCGAGTATTCGTCCGTGGTTAAGCCGCAGATCGATGCCGGCAAGCTGCGGCCGCTCGGGATCACCACCGCGGAGCGGCTGAAGAACATGCCGGACCTGCCGACGTTCGCCGAGCAGGGCCTGCCCGACGTGCAGATCAGCGCATGGTCGGTCATCATGCTGCCAGCCAACGCTCCCGACGAGGTTGTTGCGAAACTCGCGGGCGCGTTCGCAGAAACAATGAAGGATCCCGCGATCATTGCCTATTTCGACGCACCGATTCAGTGTCGCTTGCGCACATCGGGCCGAAGGAAATGCGCGGCTTCATCGAAAGCGAAACGGCGAAATTCGGAACGTTGGTCGAAAAATCCGGCGCACGAGCAGACTGACCGGCGCGCTTTCGTCATAAACCGGACGGTGCCGAGCACGTCGAAGCTGCGGAGGTTGTGCTATCCATGAATGGAAACGATTCCACAAGGAACACCGGTCGACAATAATCGGCTGGAATGTCCGGCCAGCCGGCTCCTGCGTTCCAACATTCGGACCCAAACTATTCGCATATGCGAAAGCAGCATTGAGGCTTGCCCATCCCCTCAATGGCCTTTAGCGTGCGGCGAATTTCGCCCCGTGAAAAGGCGCTCTTGGACAGCGATGGGCGACATAGGCCGCGATCAACGCGGCACTCGGAGGACGTTAATGCCGTCTCGGATGAAGTTTCGCTCGACGCTTTGCGGCGTTTGCCGCGGCGGCCGGCGTGTCGCTTGCAGGCGCGCCGCTTGCGGGCATGGAGGCCCTTGCGCAGGCCTATCCCAGCAGACCGATCACCTGGGTGGTGCCGTTCACGCCGGGCGGAATTACCGACAACGGCGCGCGCGTGATCGCCAAGGCCCTGAGCGAGCGAATTGGCCAGCCGGTGCTGGTCGAAAATCGCCCCGGCGCCGGCGGCGTGGTCGGCACGGAATATGTCGCGAAGTCGAAGCCGGACGGCTACACCATGGTGTACGGCACCGCGGGCACGATCGCGACCAATCCGGTGCTCTACAAGACGACCTCCTTCGACACGCGCAAGGACCTGGTCGCCGTGCACGGCATGGGCGTTTCGCCGCCGGTGCTCGTCGCCAATCCGGAAAAGCCGTACAAGACCGTGGCGGAGCTCGTCGACTACGCAAAGAAGAACCCCGAGAAGGTCAACATGGCTTCCGCCGGCGCGGGCACCACGACCCATCTTGCGGGCGAGCTGTTTCAGCAGGTCACCGGGCGTCAAGTTCACCCACGTCCCATATAAAGGCTCGGCGCCGGCGCTGACCGACGTGATCGCCGGCGTCGCCGACATCATCTTCGACTATCCGGTCACCGTCATGGCGCAGGAGGCCGCGGGCAAGCTGCGGCCGATCGTGTCGATGACGCCGCAGCGTCTCGAGGTGATGCCGAAGGTTCCGTCGATCGTCGAGGCCGGCTATCCGGACGCCGAGATCAGCTCGTGGTCCGGCATTTTCGTCGCCAAGGACACGCCGCCGGAGATCGTCGCCAAGCTCGGCGCGGAGTTCGGCAAGGCGCTCGAAGATCCGGCAGTTGCCAAATACTTCAACGAAAACGGCCAGGTCCGCCTGACCGGCTGGACAAAGGACAAATTCGACCCCTTCATCGACAAGGAAATGGTGAAGTGGAAGAAGCTGATCGAGACGTCGGGCGCAAAGGCATTCTAAGCGCAAAAGAAACGATCCGCGCCGGGACAGGACGCGGAATGGTCTAGGGTGGTCGCAGCGCCCCGTCCAAGCGGGGTGCAGCGATGTGTTCGAGGGGTGTTCGCAATGCTGATCCGTAACCAGCGCGCCTTCGCGGCAGGCGCGCTTTTTCTGATTGTCGTCGGTTTTCTACTTCGCGATGTCGTTCAACTACGCGACGGGCACCGCCGCGCGCATGGGCCCGGGATTCTTCCCGCGGATGGTCAGCATCCTGTTTGGGCTCATCGCCGTGGGCGTCTTGCTCGGCTCGCTGTCGCCGCGGGCAAAGCCCGAAAAGCTCGAGCGATGGGACGTCAAGGGCCTGCTCTGGATCGCCGGGTCGGTCGCGCTGTTCGGGCTGCTGCTGCCGACCTTCGGTCTCGTGATCGCGCTCGCCGTCCTCGTCATCGTGTCCAGCCTCGCCAGTCCCGAATTCGGCTGGCGCGGCGCGCTCGTCAACACGGTGGTGCTGGTCATCTTCTGCGTCGGCGTCTTCGTTTACGGGATCAACCTGCAGTTTCCCGTTTGGCCAGTCTGGTTCCGGTAGGCGGGAGCAATCACCATGGATCTTTTCAACAACCTCGCCATCGGCTTCGGCACCGCGCTGAAGCTCACCAACCTCGCCTACGCATTCGTCGGCTGTCTGCTCGGAACGCTGATCGGCGTGCTGCCGGGTCTCGGCCCGCTGACGACGATCGCCATGCTGCTGCCGATCACCTACGCGCTGTCGCCAGACGCGGCGCTGATCATGCTGGCCGGCATCTACTACGGCGCGCAGTACGGCGGATCGACAACCGCCATCGTCGTCAACCTGCCCGGCGAATCCTCCTCGGTCGTCACCACCATCGACGGCTCATCAGATGGCCCAGCAGGGCCGCGCCGGCGTCGCGCTGTCGACCGCGGCGATCGGCTCGTTCTTCGCCGGCTGCGTCGCGACGCTGGCGATCGCGGCACTTGCGCAGCCGCTCGCGTCGGTCGCGCTGCAGTTCGGCCCGAAGGAATACTTCTCGCTGATGATCCTCGGCCTGCTGCTGGCGACCGTGCTGTCGAACGGGCCGTTCATCGAGGGCGTCGGCATGATCCTGTTCGGCACGCTGCTGAGCCTGACCGGCACCGACGTCAACACCGGCACGCAACGCTTTGCGTTCGACATCCCGCAGCTGTTCGACGGCCTCGATTTCGTGCCGCTGGCGATGGGCATCTTCGGCTTCGCCGAAATCGTCAAGAACCTCGAGCCGCACGAGGAACGGACGGTGATGACGCAAAAGATCACCAACATGTTCCCGACGCGGGAGGATTTCCGCCGGATGATCCCGGCGATCCTGCGCGGCACCGCACTCGGCACCATGCTCGGCGTGCTGCCGGGCGGCGGCGCGGTGCTGTCGTCGTTCGCGGCCTATACGCTCGAGAAGAAGCTCTCGAAGCAGGCCGGAGGAATTCGGCCATGGCGCCATCGAGGGCGTGGCGGGACCGGAGGCTGCGAACAATGCCGGCGCGCAGACGTCGTTCATTCCGCTGCTGACGCTCGGCCTGCCGTCCAACGTGGTGATGGCGCTGATGGTCGGCGCGATGACCATTCACAACATCCAGCCCGGCCCGCAGGTGATGACCAAGAACCCGGAGCTGTTCTGGGGCCTGATCGTCTCGATGTGGGTCGGCAACCTGATGCTGGTGATCCTGAACCTGCCGCTGGTCGGGCTCTGGGTGAAGCTTCTGACCATCCCCTACCGTTACCTCTATCCCGCGATCATCGTGTTCTGCTGCATCGGCATCTACTCGCTGAAGAACGACACGTTCGAGGTCTATGAGGCGGCGCTGTTCTGTATCTTCGGCTATCTCCTGATCAAGCTGCAGCTGCCGCCGGCGCCGATGCTGCTCGGTCTCGTGCTGGGGCCGCAGATCGAGGAGAACTTCCGTCGCGCGATGCTGCTGTCGCGCGGCGACGCGACGGTGTTCTTCACCTCGCCGCTGTCAGGCACGCTGCTCGCAATCGCAGCAATCGCGGTGATCCTGATCACCCTGCCGCAGATCAGATCGACCCGGCAGGAAGCGCTGAAGGAATAGACACGCTGAAGAAATAGCCAGGAGCCGGCCGCGCCGGTTCCCATTTTGGCGCTTTTGGAACTCGCGCACGGCAGCCGGCACAGAATGCGCAGGTTTGCCGCTCGCGTTTGCGCCGCGCATCCGCTAGCTTTTGCTTATATTGAATTCGGAAACCCTTCTGGCGATGCAGATTTCGTCGCTTCATCCCTCCTCCGTTTTGAGAACGGCCGACTTCGCCGATATCGACCAGTTCCGTCAGGCGTTTCGTTCCGTCGAAGTCCAGTTCACGCCGCTGTGTCCGGACGGCGACCGCCGAACAGGCGATCCTGTTTCTGCCGGGCTGCGAGGTCTACCTGCTGCGAACATTTCCGCGGGTGCTCGATGCCGCGCTCGGAAAGGACTGCACCTTCGTCGGCGTGACGATGGCGGATAATTTTCCGTTCCGCTTCAACGGACTCGAGAAGGACCGCCCGGCGATGTCGCTCGGCTATGGCGGCGCCGGCTACAAGGTGCTCGAGAGCGAAGGCTGCTTCTCGGCCGCGATGATCTTCACGCCGGAGATCCGCAGCCGCGGCTGGCCGACGCAGGAGAAGGTGTTCCTTCCTTGCGTGATCACCGCGGAAGCCGAGCAGCGTATCCGCCACGTCGTCTTCGCCGCGTTTCAGTTCGCGTCGGGGGCGCCAGCAGACGCGCTGGAAGCCGAGGCGCTGCTGGGCCTCAAGGAAGCGATCCTGGCGGCGATCGACAACGCCCTTGCCGATCCGTTGCCATTCGAGATCGCCAAGGTCGGCACGTCGCGGCGCTACTTCGACATCGTGCAGAAGATCGAACGGTCGCTCGCCGACAGGTTCGGCGGCCCGGTCTACAGCGATGCGCTCGCCAACGAGATCGGCGTCTCCGTCCGCACCATGCACAACGCCATGCTGCAGTTCCGCGGCATGAGCCTGCATCGCTATCTGCGCATGAAACGGCTGTGGTCGGTGCGCCGCCAGCTCTTGGACGGCGCACACAAGGTCTCGGCGTGTGCGCTTGCCAACGGCTTCTGGCATCTCGGCGAGTTCGCGCAGTTTTACGTCGCCCAGTTCGGCGAAACCCCCTCGCAAACACTGGCGCGAGCGAGATAATTCACAATCTCAGTATGTTACTTCATATCTTATTGATATTGCTAAATAATTATCTAATTGACGGCATTGCTCGCTTGTCCCAGCCCTGCCCGATTGTTTCGTGGCCAGACCTGCGACGAAACAATTCTCCCCGCCGACGAAACCGTTTTGCGCTTCTCACGCAAATGTCCTGAAGCCGTGAGGCCCTAAGACTCCATCCAACGACGCGGCGGACAGTCGCAAGACGTGAAGTGGATGGAGATCAAAATGCGCGCTCTGAGCCTCAGCCTGATCCTCGCCTTCACCCTCATCCTCTCGGGCGTCTCGTTGGCCGGTTCGTCCGACTGCGTGCCGAGCGCCGGCATGTTCACCTTCAACACCAAGATCGCCCAGAACTGATTTTCTCAGGTCCTGAAAGCCCGCAGGAGGCTTCGATGAACCACTCGATTTACAGCGCCGACCGTTCGACCCACCTGAAGATCGTGGTTGTCGCGCTTGTTGCCGGCATTTCGGTCACGACGCTCGGCATCTTCGCCCGCGCCAACAGCGAGCCCAGCGGTCAGATCCAGACCGTGCGCGTCATCAAGGCCGACAAGCCGGTGATGGTCACGAGCTCGGGCACCTCCGTCGTCCGCTGATCGCGAGTGCAGCACCTGAATTCAGAAAGGCCGCCTTCGGGCGGCCTTTGTCATTGTGCGGACCCTGCGGCGCCCTCGTCGGCTAAGCCGACCAGCGATCTTAGAACGGCAGCACGTAGTTCATGATCGCGATCTGGCGCAGCAGCACCTTTCGGATCATGTGCGCGGCCTTGACGCGGTCGGTGAAGATCGCGGCGTCGCCGGCACTGCCGGCCGGCAGGCGCTTGGCGAATTCCGCGTCGTCGAGCCGGACGCGCACGATGAACGGCGCCGCCTGGACCGACGTCGGCGTCACGGCGAGACCCGACGCCTGCACCTGCCCGCTCGCGATCGCCTGCAGCACGCTCTCGACGCGGCCGGTGTAGACCTTTCCCGGCTCGAACTTGAAGGTGAGCTCGGCGGGCTGCCCGGGCGCGATGTAGCGCGCATCGATCTGCGGGATCTCGACGCCGATGATCGTATCGCTGGTGTCGATGAAGGCCATCACGGGGCTGAGCGGCAGGTTGCTGACCCGCGCGCCCTTGCGCAGCGCAAGGTTGGTCACATAACCCTCGGCCGGCGCGCGCACGACCGTCTTGTCGAGGTTCCATTGTGCGCCCTCGACCTGCGCTTTCAAATGGTCGACCTGCGCCTGCCGCTGCTCGACATCGAACATGCGGCCGGAATCACGCTCCTGCAGTTGCGTCATCTGCGACAGCCGAAGCTCCTCGAACTTGAGCTGCGCCTTGAGCGCATCGACCTGCGCCTTGAACGGCACGGGATCGATCTCGAACAGCACGTCGCCGGTCTTCAGCGGCGTGTTCGCCGCGACCGGCACGTTCGAGACCTCGCCCGAGACGTCCGGCACGATCGGCACCGAGTTGCGCACCACCAGGGCTGGCCCCTGCGGCGCGCCCCAGTTCATCGGAATGAACAGGCCGACCAGCAGCAACAGCAGCACGATCAGCGGCGAGACCTTCCAGAACAGGTTGAACGGAACGATCTTGAACTTGACCAGGACGAACAGGATGACGAGGTAGACGTTCAGGAGGACGACGATCATCGCGCGCCCTCCTCCCGCCGTGCGGCCGGGATGTCGACATAGGCCCAGATCAGCACGACCGGCCACAGCACGAAGCCGAGGAAGAGCGTGACCCAGCCGCCGACCGTCACGGCCTGCGCCCAGGGATGATTGCGCCGCTTCGCGATCATGCCGGGCAGCATCGCCATGAGCACGACAACCGCGACAGTGCACGATGCCAGCACCACGAGCACGATCCAGGCGAAGATGTCGAAGCCGCTCATGGGCGCCTCGTGCGCAGCGTCACTTGCTCACGCCGCTTCCAACCGTCGCGGCATTCACCTTCTCGATGTCGGGAAGTCGCCAGCTCTTGTCGAAGAGCGGCTTTTCGGGACCGTAGAGACGGAACATGACCTCGAATGGCCTGCCGGCCACGGTCGGCACCCAGTTCGCCTCCTTGCCCGTGGGGGCATTGGGACCGAAGTAGAGATCAATCGATCCATCGGCGTTCTTCTGAAGCTCGGGGATTTGCGACGACCGGCTCGCCCGCGGCACATCGCGGATCAGCGCGTGCGTTTCCCGATCATAGGCGGTCGCAGACCAGTATTGCTTGACCGGCGCGTTCGCCGGGACAGTCAGGCGATAGGCGCTGCCACCATCGAAGGTCTGGCCATCCTTGTCCTTGAGCGTCATCAAGTAGAACTGCGCCGTGCCGAGCCGCTTGATGCCGATGAACGCGAAGGTGTAGCTCACACCGCGCGCGTCGACCGGATAGGCGTCCGGGTTCGCATATCCACCCTGGGCCGCCTGCACCAACTCCGGATACGCCGGAGAGCCCCAACGACTTCCCGGCCAGTAAGGCGGGAAACCGGCGTCGTACCGCTGCGCGAGCATGGCCTTGGCCTCGCGAGCAGCGGCATCCAGGGCCTGCTGCGTACCGGCGTCGGGATTGAACGGCTTGCCCTTCTCGATGCCGATCGACCTGAGCTGATCGATCATCGTCCGGTCGCGCTGCAGCCATGGCTCGCTCTGCACGATACGATCGAGATTCTCAAAGAAGCTTCGGTCGTAGCGGATGGTCGAGTCGAACAGGATGCCGTTCGCGTCGGTGAACCTGGTCTGCGGCGGATTGGCCGCCTGCGCGAGCGGATAGACCTTGACGCGCTTGCCGTAGGCAACGGACTTCTCGATGTCGGCATCGCTGTGGCTTGCAAGATTGGAACGCAGCAGCGCGTAGCCACCATGGGTGTCCGATTGCAGGACGATGTAGCCTTTGGGCGGTGCACCGGCGTAGCCCGGCGGCAGGATCAGATATTTGCCGCCCCTGCCCTTGTCCGCTCCCTCCGGACCAGCGTCCTCCAGTGGCATCTGCCAGATATTGACGATGTTGCCGGCGAGCGAGCCGCCGCCCGCTGGCGGGATGTCGATCACGACCGGGCCATCCTTGGTGTTGAAGAACGCCATCAGATAGATCGAATCCGGATTGGGCGTCAGCGTCTGGTTCTTCCAGTCGAGCGGCCTCGACCAGTAAAGGACCTCGTTCTCTTGGGCGTTGGTCTTGGCGCGCATCTCCTGCCGCATCAGGTCGTAGTTGACGGCGGGCATGCCCCAGACCACCGCCTCGACCGCGCGCCGCTCCATGGTCCGGCGCGTGACGTCGTCGGCGGGGGTTTGCGCGTGCGCAGAACCCGCAATGCAAATGAGCCCCAGTGCTGCCGCGAATGTGCGTCTCATGGCTTCGCGGTTCTCCGTCGCTTCGGCCGCGGAAAGGCAGAACAGGGTATGCCCCAGCGGCAGCCAGCCCCATCGGGGACTCTCCTGAAAGACCTTCAGGGTTTCTCCGCGATGGCAGTCAGCGTCCGGCTCAATTCGCGCCGAGATACCGAAAGCGCACCTGCGTCCACCAGTCGCTCTGCAGGTTGGACAGGATGCCGACCGACAGCGGCTCGCGGAGCTGGCTGCCGCTCGGCAAGGCCAGGGCGTAGGTCTGCGGATCGAAGGTCGCATCGAGCAATCTGACCGAGGACACGTGGTTCTGGCGGATGTGCCAGGCGATCAGCGGCCGGTCATGCACGAAGGCATCGATCTCGCCCGCCTTCAGCGCCCTCAGCCCCTCGAGCGGCGTGGCGAAGCCCGAATGCGCGATGTTCATGCGCGCCAGCGTGTCCTCCGTCGCCGTACCGGCCACGGTGCCCACCCTCACCGCGGCAAGATCGGTGACGCCTTTGACGGCGCCCTGAAGTTGCTTCGTCGTCAAGACCGACGTGACACCCGCCGTGAACACCGCCAGCGCAATGATCGACGTCACCATCCAGACGATGGCGATCAGCCGTCCCGGCAACGTCATCGGGCCGGTGCCGGTCGGCGACCGCTGCGTCATCGCCAACGTCGACCACCAGACGCTCGACGTGAGGCCCCGCGCGAGGCCGCCGGCAAAGCTCTCGTTCCGGCGCCGCTCGCACAGCCACATCACAAAGCCGGTCGCAAGCGCGAGGCCAACCAGCGCCAGCACGGCCTGCAGGAAGCCGAACGAGGTGATGGCGCGGACCACCGGCATCCAGCTCACCACGCCCTCGGAAGGCACCGCGATGCCGAGCCCCGTGAAATAATAGGCGTGGGTGAAATCGACGACACGCTCACGATCAGCCGTCACCGTGATTGCGGCAACGGCCACGTCGAATTTCCCGTCAGCCAGGCCGTCGAGAAGGTCTGCGACCGCCGGCTCCTCCGCAAAGCGAAACTGAAGCCCGTTGTCGTTCGCCAACTTGCGCCAGAGATCGATGCTGATGCCCTGCCAGCTTCCGTCCGCCTGCTTCATCGCGAACGGTGGCGCCTCCTTGACGCCGACCGTCAGCCCAGGCGGCGGCGTGATGCCGATCCCCACGGTCTGCGCCTGCGCCGCAAACGGCAGAAGCAGCATCACGGATGCAGCGAATATCGTCCTCGCAACCCGCATTCACATCTCGCCACGCCAATCACCGGCCGATTGCGATGATGGGCAGCCGCACCCGCAGGGGAATGCGGGTTTGACCCCAATTGAGAAATGGAAAATCCCTTGGCTCACCGCCGCTGGCATCTCTAGTGCAGCACGCGGACGTTCGCCGCCTTCGCGATCGTGCGCTGAGCCTGCCCCGGCCATCGGGATCCGGACCCGTAGCACGGTTCCCCGGTTCGAGCTCTCGATCCGAAGCACGCCGTTGAACTGGCCAACCCGCGCCTTCATTCCCGGGATTCCGACACCCAGCCCGGACTTGCCTGTCCCGAGCTGGGTCTGCTGCATGCCGCGGCCGTCGTCCCGCACCTCCAGATAGAGGCTGTTCGGGTCGGCGGTCACCTTCAGCGTCACCGACGTCGCACGGGCGTGCCGATGGACATTGGCCATCGCCTCCTGGATGACGCGCAGCACGGAGCGCTGCAGTTCGAGCGGAAGCGTGTCGATTTCGTCGGCAACGCTCTGCCGCACCTGCAAGCCTGCCCGCCGTGCAAAGCCTTCGACATAGAGCTCGATGGTTTCCTTGGCGCCGTCCTGCTCGAGCTGCGGCGGATACAACAGGTAGCTCAGCAGCCGGATTTCCCGCTGCGCCTCCTCCGTCGACCGCTCGATGTCCTCGATCAGCCGCTCGATCTTGCCGGGATCCTTCATCTCGCGGCGCAGGTTCATCAGGTTCAGGCTGATGGCGATCAGGTGCTGGCCCGTGACATCGTGAAGCTCGCCGGCGATGCGCTGACGCTCGTCCTCCTCGATCTCGGTGACATGCTTCGACAGCTCGCGGATCGCGACCGCGGCCTCGCGAACGTCGGTGACATCCTCGTGGCTGACCAGGATATGGACCGTACCGTGCGCCTCGATGCGCGCCGCCGAGAACTCGTAGACCTTCTCGCGATCCTTTTCCTGCGCGCGATAGGCAACCCTGTATTTGTCGCGCGCGCCGTCAATGACAGCGACGACCGCCGCCAGGATGGACGTGCTTGCCGGCCGGCCCAATGGCAGCTGCAGCTTCTCGGCCGTCAGCACCATCGGGGTCATCGATTGCTCCGACGGCTGAAATCCCTGCATGAACTTCTGCCAGCCGTCGTTGGCTTCGATCACATTGCCATAGCAATCGAGGATCGCCGTTCGCGCATTCAGGGATTCCAGCGTCATGTGCAGCAGTCCGAGCGCCTCCTGGAAATCGATATGCTGATAGTTGCTGTTGACGCGCAGTTTCCGCTTCGTCTCTTCGATGAAACCACCGGCGTGCACGTTGCCGACGGGCACGGTTCTTCGCAGCTTCGCCGGCCGGCCCGTCATTCGCATATGCATGTGATGCGCTAGCGGCGACGATAAGTCCCAGCATCACGATCGCCATCGCGATCGCCGCCGCCCGCCAGCCTGGCTGCGACATCGCGTTGACGACGTCGGTCAGTATCGAGCGGTCTTGCATCCCCTATTCCCACCTTCTGTTTTCCCCAGCCGTTGCATCAGCCAGGATTACAACCTGTCCCAGATGCAGGCGCATGTCGCCGCCAAACCCGGTGAATGGCTGCCCAAAGGCTAAGCCGCCCGTTCATTTTCGACGTGATTTTCAGGAAACTTGTTGGCGCAAAGTGCCCACGGTTCCGTGAGGTCGCGCCTCGGCCTTCGCGCTCCCGGAGCGCTTTACCTAGGGCTCCACGAGGCGATTGCGGATCGCGTACCGCACGAGCCCCGCGGTCGAATTCACTTCGAGCTTGCGCATGGCAGATGCGCGGTGGGTCTCGATCGTCTTGATGCTGAGATTGAGGATCTTGCTCATCCCCTTGTTGCTGTAGCCTTCCGAAATGAGCTGAATGACCATTCGCTCGCGCGGTGAAATCACGACCTTGGGAGCTTCGTTGTTGGACAGAAAGCTCGCCAGCATCTTCTCCGAGACGATGCCGGTGAAGAACGGCTTGTGCAGGACCAGCGATTCGACGGCGGTGACCAGCAGCCGTTTCGCATCGGATTTCAGCAGAAACGCCTTGGCGCCGGCCTTGAAGGACTCCTTCACCAGTTCGTCGCTGTCATGCATCGTGAAAATAAGCACTTCCGTCGCAAGCTGGCGCGCCTTGACGCTGCGGGTCACCTCGACGCCGTTGATCAGCGGCAGCGAGTAGTCGACGATCGCAACGTCAGGTGTCTTGTCCAGGATCAGGCTGATTGCGTCCTTGCCGTTCTCGGCTTCACCGACCACCTCCCAGCCATCGTGGCTTTCCAGGATCGAGCGAAGGCCGGACCGCACGACTTCGTGGTCGTCCGCTATCAGGATGCGTTTTGCTGTTGTGGTCAGCATTTCCGGACTCGTTCTTCGCAGCAACACGACAATCGTGCAACTCTAGACCGCGGCGCGCCGCACTTCATCCCGTTAAAACCCTAGTTTATCCGGCACGAACCCCTAGGGGACTATCGCACTATTTTGCTCAGATTTGACGCCAAGCTTAGCGGCAAAGTGCCATTGCCGGCGGCCTGCACGTCTCTGGCAACTCCTCGGATACCGCTCCGCTCGCGTCGCGCGGAGATCGCCCGACCTCACAATCGGGATTTGACCTGATGGGGGTCACGCGCAGCGCGTGAGATGTTGGCCTCGCGATCTGGAAGCCCCAGTGGCTTTCGACGTCAAGCCGGAGCGCGAGGATGCCCGAGGTCCATGTGCATGACGTGCATGTGCAGGCGCCGCAGGTGACCTCCAAGTCGCTGCCGGACCTCATCTCGGTCGAGCTGTCGTCGCGGCGGACCGGCATGTCGTTCCAGCGCACGCGCATGAGCGCCGACCGCACCCTGATGTCGGTGATCCGCACCTCGCTCTCGCTGATCGGCTTCGGCTTCACGATCTTCCAGTTCTTCGAGAAGCTGAAGGAAGCAGGCACGCTGGCGCACGACGGTGCGCCGCGGAACTTCGGCATCACGCTGGTGGCGCTCGGCATCGGCATGCTGGTGCTCGGCATCGGCTATCACGTGCAGTTCATGATCGGCCTGCGCGCCGAACGAAAAATGATGGCGCATGACGGACTGATCCATGCCGAAAGCGGGTTTCCGCACGTCGCTCACGCTCATCACCGCGCTGATCCTGCTCGCGATCGGCGTCTTTGCGATCATCAGCATGCTTTATCGCGTCGGCCCGTTCGGCTGACTTCACCTCGACAGGAGACGATCATGGCGTTGAAGGCAGTACCGAAGGACCGGCCCAACATCCTCGTCATCTTCGGCGACGACATCGGCATCCCGCAGATCAGCGCCTACACCAGGGGCCTGATGGGCTACCAGACGCCGAACATCGACCGCATCGCCAACGAGGGCGCGATGTTCACCGACGCCTATGGCCAGCAAAGCTGCACCGCCGGCCGCGCGTCGTTCATCCTCGGCCAGGAGCCGTTCCGCACCGGCCTGCTGACGATCGGCATGCCCGGCGATCCGCACGGCATCACCGACTGGATGCCGACCATCGCCGACGTGATGAAGACGCAGGGCTACGCCACCGGTCAGTTCGGCAAGAACCATCTGGGCGACCAGAACCAGCACCTGCCGACCAACCACGGCTTCGACGAGTTCTTCGGCAACCTCTACCACCTCAACGCCGAGGAAGAGCCGGAAGGCTACTTCTATCCGAAGGATCCGGCGTTCAAGAAGAAGTACGGCCCGCGCGGCGTGATCCACTCCTACGGCCGGCGGCAAGATCGAGGACACCGGCCCGCTCAACGTCGCGCGCATGCCGACGATCGACGAGGAATTCCTCGGCGCCGCGCAGAACTTCATCAAGCAAGAGCGTCGAGGACGAGCAGCCGTTCTTCGTCTGGTTCAACACCACGCGCATGCACGTGTTCACGCACCTGAAGAAGGACTCGCTCGGCAAGACCGGCAAGGGCATCCATGCCGACGGCATGGTCGAGCACGACGGCCATGTCGGCCAGTTGCTCGACCTGCTCGACAAGCTCGACATCACCGAGAACACCATCGTCGTCTACACCACCGACAACGGCGCCGAGATCGCGCTGTGGCCCGACGGCGCGATGACCATGTTCCACGGCGAGAAGGGCTCGACCTGGGAAGGCGGCTTCCGCATTCCGATGCTGATCCGCTGGCCGGGCGTCATCAAGCCCGGCACGGTCTACAACGACATCATCTCGCTGCATCGACATGTTCCCGACGCTGTGCGCGGCAGCCGGCGTTCCCGACATCAAGGAGCAAGCTCGCCAAGGGCACGACGCTCGGCAAGAAGAAGTTCAAGGTGCATCTCGATGGCTACAACTTCATGCCGTACCTCCAGGGTCGCGACGATCGCGGGCCGCGCGATGAAATCTTCTACTTCGACCAGGGCGGCAACCTGAACGCCATTCGCTATCAGGACTGGAAGGTCAGCTTCGCGTCCCAGCACGGCAACATCGCGACCGGCACGCGCACCGTCACCAACTGGGCGTTGATCACCAACCTGCGCATGGACCCCTACGAACGAGGCATCGAGGACGGCGGCAACGCGCTGGATTTCTTTGCACGGCAGATGTGGCTGCTCGTTCCCGTCGGCGGTCTGGTCAAGAAGTTCTTCTCGGACTTCGACCAGTACCCCTATCAGGCCGGCAGTTCGCTCAATCCCGCCGGCATCAACTACGCGACGCTGCGGGCGCAGGACGCGTTGAAGCGGCTCAAGGCCGTGGAGAGCATGCATCCAGCTTGAGCACCTGCCCGACGTTCATGCAGCCAACAAATTAGCAACTCGGGAGGCGATGATGGCGTTGAAGGCAGTACCGAAGACCAAGCCGAATATCCTCGTCATCTGGGGAGACGACATCGGCCAGTCGAACCTGAGTTGCTACACGCACGGCCTGATGGGCTATCGCACGCCCAACATCGACCGCATCGCCAAGGAAGGCATGATGTTCACCGACTCGCTACGGTGAGCAGTCCTGCACCGCCGGCCGCTCGTCCTTCATCACCGGGCAGAGCGTCTATCGCACCGGCCTGTCCAAGGTCGGCATTCCCGCCGCGCCGGTCGGCATGTCGGACAAGCTCGTCACGATCGCGGCGCTGCTCAAGGAACAGGGCTACGCCACCGGCCAGTTCGGCAAGAACCATCTCGGCGACCTCAACCACATGCTGCCGACCAATCACGGCTTCGACGAGTTCTTCGGCAACCTCTACCACCTCAACGCCGAGGAAGAGCCGGAGATGGACAACTATCCGTCCGAGAAGGACTTTCCCAACTTCCGGAAGAACTTCGGCCCGCGCGGCGTGATCCATTCCTGGGCAACCGACAAGGACGACCCGACCGAGATGCCGCGCTGGGGCAAGGTCGGCAAGCAGAAGATCGAGGACACCGGTCCGCTCAACACGAAGCGGATGGAGACCTGCGACGACGAGTTCGTCGCCGCAGCGACGGATTTCATCAAGCGGCAGAACAAGGCCGGCAAGCCGTTCTTCGTTTGGCTCAACACCACCCACATGCACTTGCTTCACGCACACGAAGAAGGAAAGCCTCGGCCAGGCCGGGCGCTGGCAATCGCCCTATCACGACACCATGGTCGACCATGACAAGAACGTCGGCCAGATGCTCGACCTGCTCGACGAGCTCGGCATCGCCGACGACACGTTCGTGATGTATTCGACCGACAACGGGCCGCACCGCAATTCCTGGCCGGATGGCGGCATGACGCCGTTCCGCAGCGAGAAGAACACCAACTGGGAAGGCGCGTTCCGCGTGCCGCTGCTGGTGCGCTGGCCCGGCAAGATCGAGGCCGGCTCGATCGCCAACGGCATCGTGCAGCACCACGACTGGCTGCCGACCTTCCTGGCCATGGCCGGCGCTTCGGACGTCGTCGAGAAGCTGAAGAAGGGCTACCAGGCGATCGGCCGGACCTACAAGAACCACATCGACGGCTTCAACCTGCTGCCCTACCTGACCGGCGAAGCGAAGGAGAGTCCGCGCAACTTCTTCTTCTACTTCAGCGACGACGGCGACGTGCTCGGCATGCGCTTCGACAACTGGAAGATCGTCTTCATGGAGCAGCGCCTGCGAGGGCACCATGGGCGTCTGGGCGGAGCCGTTCGTGCGGCTGCGCCTGCCGAAGATCTTCAACCTGCGCACCGATCCCTACGAGTTCGCAGACATCACCTCGAACACGTTACTACGACTGGATGATCCACAACGCGTACTTCATCTATGTGGCGCAGACTGCCGCGGCGAAGTTCGCGGACGACCTTCAAGGAGTTTCCGCCGGTCCAGCAGCCGAACACGTTCACCATCGACGACGCGATGGCGAAGATGAGCCAGGCTGCGGCGGCGTGAGTCGCCGACGCCAGGGCGTCGTGTGGTGACGATCTCACCACACGATTTCGCAAAGGCAGATGCTTCAGCTCACGACATGAAGCGCGACTGGAAGCGGATGTTTGCGTTCGACGAATAGAAGGATGGCCGCAAACCACCAGGCCTCGCAATCGGCGGCCATCCGGGAAATGAAAGCATGAGCGTCGCCGAACTCGTCATTGAAGCCGTCAAGCTCAGCATTTTGCTGACGGTGTTCGGCTTTGGCCTGACGATCGCCCTGGCAGACGTGACATCGCTGTTTCGCGACCCTCGTGCACCTGCTGCGGGCCATCTTTGCCATGAACGTCGCAATGCCGGTCTGCGCCATCGCGATCGCGATGCTGCTCAAGCTGCGCCCGGAGATCGCGTTAATGCTGGTCGCCTTCGCGCTGTCGCCGATGCCGCCGTTCCTTCCGGCAACACAGATGAAGGCCGGCAGCGATGCGACGGCGGCGGCCGGGCTTGCTCGCCGCCAGTTCGATTCTCGCCATCGTCATGATTCCGATCGCCGTCAGCCTGATCGGCAACTACTTCGACAGGTCACTGACGACG
This sequence comes from uncultured Alphaproteobacteria bacterium, assembly GCA_963843435.1. Classification (GTDB taxonomy): domain Bacteria; phylum Pseudomonadota; class Alphaproteobacteria; order Rhizobiales; family Xanthobacteraceae; genus P52-10. Next base: position 307,265 of record CAWJKJ010000015.1, on the reverse strand, counting down.
CCGGCGACCAAAGATCGCGCTGATCGTGTTTCTGTCGGTGCTTGCGCCACTCCTCGCCGGCGTGGGGCTGCGGCACTTCGCACCGTCTTTCGCCGCAAAAATCGCCAGGCCGATCACCGTATTTGCCGGAATCCTGCTGGCCCTGTCCGGCCTGGCGATCGCCATCGGCGCCTTCAGCTCGATCATTGCCATGTTCGGCGACAGAACGCTGCTGGCGCATCCTGCTCACCATCGCAGCCGGTCTCGGCCTCGGATATCTTCTTCGGAGGGCCCACACCGGACGATCGCACAGCGCTGGCGCTCGCGACAGCGTCGCGTCATCCCGGCGTTGCGCTGGCCATCGCCGGTGCGAACGTCGCCGACCAGAAGCCGATCCTCGGCAGCCGCCCTGCTCTACCTGATCGCAAGCCTTGCCCTGACCACGCCGTTTGCGAAATGGCGCGGTCACCAGCACGCCATGTCTGCAAAGGCGCACTGACCTTTCTGTACGGAGAACCGCAATGGCCCTCGCTGACGACCTGCTGACCAGACCAGCCACCAGCCCCGACACGACGGACAGTCGCCGAAGCCGACGCTCGGTGGAATGGTCTGGATTCGCGGCGGCGCCTTCATGATGGGGTCGAACGATCATTATCCGGAGGAAGCGCCCGCGCACAAGGTCGCGGTCGACGGCTTCTGGATCGATCGCTGCACCGTGACCAACCGCGCAGTTTGCCCGCTTCGTCCGCGAGACCGGCTACGTCACGTCCGCCGAACGGCCCGCCAACCCCGACGACTATCCGGGCGCGAAGCCGGAGTTGCTCGTACCCTCGTCCGTCGTGTTCCAGAAAACGGCCCGCGGCGTCGACCTTCGCAACCCCTACAACTGGTGGACCTATGTGAGTGGCGCGGACTGGCGGCATCCGTTCGGCCCGGAGAGTTCGATCAAGGGCCTCGACGAGCACCCTGTCGTGCATGTCGCGCTGGAAGACGCCGAAGCCTACGCGCGATGGGCCGGCAAGGAGCTGCCGACCGAGGCCGAATGGGAGTTCGCCGCGCGCGGCGGCCTCGATGGCGAGGAATTTGTCTGGGGCAGCGAGCTCAAGCCCGGCGGCAAGCACATGGCGAACACCTGGCAGGGCGAATTTCCCTGGCAGAACCTCGCGCTTGACGGTTTCCCGGGCACCGCGCCGGTCGGCTCGTTTCCGCCGAACGGCTACGGATTGCACGACATGGCCGGCAATGTCTGGGAGTGGACCGCCGACTGGTATCAGGACCACGCCAGGATCGAGAAATCCTGCTGCACCATCGACAATCCGCGCGGCGGCTCGCGCGAGGCCAGCGCCGCTGCCTGCAACTCAACCGTCCCGATCCCGCGCAAGGTGATCAAGGGCGGATCCTACCTCTGCGCACCGAACTACTGCCGCAGGTATCGTCCCGCCGCGCGCATGTCGCAGCCGATCGACACGTCGACCTGCCATGTCGGCTTGCGCTGCGTCCTGCGGCCAAGGGTCGTCTGCCGAGAGACCTGAACCATGGAAGAGCTGCTGATCAGCGTCACGCGAGTTTCGATCCGCGCGATCGATGCCATGGCGCTGATCGTGATCCTCTACGGCACCGTCGAAGCGTTTCTCAGCGGGCTGCGGGCGATGATCTTTCCATCGCAGACCAATGCGGAGCGGCGCGCCGTCTGGATGCGCTATGCGCGCTGGCTGGTCGCCGGGCTGACTTTCCAGCTTGCGGCAGACATCATCGAGACGTCGATCGCGCCGAGCTGGGAAGACATCGGCCGGCTGGCGGCGATCGCCACGATCCGGACCCTGCTCAACTTCTTCCTCGAGCGCGATGTCGAGGAGATGCGCAGCCGGGAGACGGAGGCAAAGCTGCCGCGCGCCGCGTAAGCGCCGCCCCACCCGCGTGACAAAGGAGGCCACGATGTCGACCACAGCAATGCCGCACGATGCGCCGGTGCTGGCCGGCCTTATCGAGAAATGGTGGGTGGTGCTGTTGCGCGGCCTTGCCGCGATCGGCTTTGGCGTGCTGGTGCTGAACTGGCCCGGACTGACGTTCCTGACCCTGGTCGTGATCTACGGCACCTTCGCGATCGCCGATGGCGTGCTGGCCCTGCTCGGTGCGGTCGCCAACCGCGGGACATGGTCGACGACCTGGCGGCTCGTGGCCGCAGGCCTGCTTGGCATCCTGATCGGCGTCGTCACGGTGATGTGGCCCACCCTCGTCGCCACCGGTCTGGTCATCTATGCCGGCATCTGGGCGGTCGCTCGCGGCATCCTGGACATCGTCGCCGCAGTCCAGCTGCGCCGGGGCATCTCCTGGCTGCTGCTGCTGTCCGGGTTGCTGTCGATCGTGTTCGGCGTTTTGGTGTTCATGTCGCCCGGCTTCGGGGTGCTGGCGCTGGTCTGGCTGATCGGTCTCTCCGCCATTGCCGCCGGCATCCTGCTGGTGATCTTCGCCCTGCGGCTGCGCAGCCTCGGATAGGTTCGCGGGCGCCAAATCAGAGCAGCAGGTCTTTGATGTCGGAGAGAATCTGGCTCATCGGCACGGCCAGCAGCAGCACCGGGAGGAACGGCAGCGCGGTCGCGCCGGCCAGCAGGGTGAGGTCCTTCAGGCCAACCGGGACGAAACGGATGGACTGCACATTCGCAGCGACCGCGTAGAGATCGGCCGTCGCCGAGAAGTCGGGTTCCGACAGCATCGCCTCGTCGGCCGTTCGGCCGTCATCGTCGAGCCATTTGTCCTCCAGCGCGCAGCCGATTTGTCCGGCAAGCGCACCGTATGCGAGGGCGCCGTGCCGCCAGGTTCGCATCAGCACCGGCGTGAACGCGAACAGAGGCGCAACGAACAGCGCCATCACCGACAGCATCAGGCCGACGCTGAAGTAGAGGTTCGATGTCGGAAGCGAAGCGCCCTCGAGCAGCAGATGCGCCGACCGCGCTGCGACGATGCTGGCCAGCGCGAGGGCGACGATAGCAAAGGCGCGGACGGATTGTCCGAGGAAACTCAAGCCGCCACAATGATCCGGGTGCGACGCCACAAGCCGCAGCTCGAGCCTCGAGATCAGCCACAGCAGGCGCGTCCACAGTGCAAGGCGCCAGATCCAGCCGAATATCAGCAGCAACAGCATCGGCAGGCTGACGAGCAAATACCACCAGCCGGCGGGCGAGTAGATCGGTGTGATACCGCTCGACGTCGCCCAGGTCGGCAACTGGCCTGCATCATGCGAAAAGGCCACCGCGGCGACGCAGGTGTAGGCCAGCACGACGACGGCCACCTGGGCGGCAGGCGATGCCAGGCGCATCTGGGTGGAAGCGATGACCCGCTTGAGGGTATCGGTTTCGCTGACAATGCGACTGCGCATGAAATGCCGCACGACGGCGTCGAGTTGCGGCGCGCATACCCTGCCGGACAGCACGAGCAACGGCACCGCGACGAGAAAGCGCGCGTGGACGCCGATGTCCCAGAGCAGCGCCCTGGTGTCCGCTGTCCCCGAGTAGGTGCTCTGGAGCACCGCCAGCAGGATGAGCGGCACCCAGGCGACAAGCGCGAAGAGCCAGGCATGACGCTCGCCCAGCGACGGAGCGATCAGCAGCCGCACGCCATCCGGTGCGCCTTCGAACATGGCGTTTTCCTGCGTCCGGTCTTTCGAAAGCAGACGGTCGACGGTCGGTGGGTGTGAGGTCGATGCCCGCATCGCGTGATACCTGGATCAAATCCCGCGACTTCAAAAATGCCGCTCACCGGGGCTGGTGAGCGGCAAGTCGAGGGAGGAAACGGCCCGGTGGGCATCGTTGCGAGGGCAAGCGCGTGCCGCCGTCGCTGGTGCATTGTCGATCCACGGCGATCCGAACCATCCGGACAAACCCTCAAATCGCCGATCCCGCCTCCCGGAAATCGCAGCGGGCATTCCGCGTCGCCCGTCCGGGAGCAGCCGCGAAGCTCAAGTGTCGGCGCCGTCCTGCGGCGCCGGCTTCGCTGGCAGCCCGGCGAAACCCAGATCGACAATCAGGGTTTCGCCCGATGGCCTGTGGCTGACCGGTCATTTCAAATCGGCACACCTTTCACGGGAGGCTGCCAAATGAAACGGATCGGTAGTGTCGGTATTCTCGCAATCGCCCTCGCATTCGTCGCGACGTCGGGTGAGGCCCAAACGACGAAAGCAAAGAAGAGCCAGCAGATGACGCAGGAGCAGCAGATCGAAGCGCGCCAACAGTGCTTCCTCGAAGCCCAGGCGGCAGTTCCCGGCGCGGCCATCGGCGGCGGCGAGATGAGCCAGCGAACGGCCGTGTACACCTCATGTGCCGCACGCAAGGGCATCAGGCCATAGCACGTTACTCCGGTCCCGTTCGCGGTCGGCAAGGTTGCGCTTCGGCTGAACCGGCCGGCCGTGTTCGGTTTGCCTCAAAGGCGCGGCAAAATGTCAGCAACGCTGCCGTCGTTTTTTGAGGAAACCTCGCTGAAAAAGGTTGTCACCCTGGTTCGACACGCCTTACGGTAGCAGCTGCTGGGGGCTGCGTCGTAGCGAGTCGCGAACAAACTCAAACCGTCCTTAAACCGCCGGTGAAGTTGTTCGTACCCGTTTGGGGGGCAGCAATGGATCACCAGCCGTTTTTTGTTCAAAGCATCACGCTCGATAGCATCGACGGCCTGCGCCAGCCGATCGCCGATGCCGATGTGGAGATTGTGCAGCTGGGGCGCGGCCAGCTGCATGGTTCGCTGACAAAAGCGATCTTTCCAAAACTCGCCTTCAGCATCACCGACTTCTCGCTGCCGCTGCGGACATCCGGGATCCTAGGCACAAAGAACCTGACGATCTGCATGCTGCTGGAGAGCCACAGCAGGTCGATTTCCTGGGCGCACGAGCTGCGGCAGGGCGATGTATTCTTTTCGGCACCCGGAAAGAATCTCGATGCCGTGTTCGGCGAACGCTCGCAGGTCGCCGGCATCTCGATCAGTCCCGAGGACATCGCCTCGGTATTCGCCGGCGAGCCGGCCCTGGCCGACGTCGGATACTGGATGCAAAACCACCAGTATGGCTGCGAGCCACACCTGCGTTCGGCCGTCGCCGAGCGCGTGCAGCAGATTGCCACGCGACTTGCACAGGGCCCCGCCCTGTCGACCGATGCGGCGGACTTCTGGCAGCGCAGCTTGATCGAGGGATTCACATCAACCTTCGTCCGCTCGATGCCGCCCGATGCCGGCAGCACGATTCCCTCGACGCTGAAGCTGGTGCGCGAAGTCGAGCACTATCTCAATCTGCACTCACACCGCGCCGTGCATATTTCGGAGATCTGCGCGGCGATGAATACGTCGCGCCGCACCTTGCATCGCGCCTTTCATGATGTGCTGGGTATCGGACCGATCGCCTTCCTGCGCCATCACCGTCTCTGCTCGGTTCATCTGCGGCTTCGCCACGGCGATCCATCCGATACGCACGTGACGGACGTTGCCACCGAGTTCGGCTTTCTCGAGCTCGGACGCTTCGCTCACTACTATGCGTCGCTGTTCGGAGAATATCCGTCACAGACCTTGCACGCAGTCGCATCGCGCGATCATTGAGAATGCGAAATGACGACAAGCTTTAGTCGCTTTGGATCGATTTCAGCAACGCTGCGGTGACGCTCACGGCGATTGGCACAAACTGCATAGTGGCAGGGAGGTGTCGCTCCTAGCATCGCAGCTGTTGAGTCGAATCAACGATCGGCGAGAAGCGCCGGACAAATCGCGTTGTGGGATTAGCCGTTCAATCTTCGCAGACTGACCGACCTTGCACGCAACGCCCTTTGGCCGGTCTGGTGGGGGATCCAGATAATGGCATTGGTACGCGTCTGCTTTCGGTTGATTCGATCCCGCTTCGCTCTCATCGCAACACTTGCAGCGGCTCTGCTCGTATCCGCGCCGTCGCGCGCGGACAAGGGCGGCATCAGCTTCTGGCTGCCCGGATCGTTCGGCAGCCTCGCCGCTACACCTGGCCAACCCGGCTGGGCACTCGCAACGATCTACATGCATACGAATGTGCGCGCCGGCGGCGACGTCGCCGCCTCACGCGCGATCCGCTTCGGCAACAGGACGGCCAACCTGACGGTGAACCTTGATGCCAGGCTCAAGGCGCAAGTCGACCTTATCGGCATCGCGCCGAGCTATACGTTCGCCGAGCCGGTGTTGGGTGGCCAGCCGGCGGTGTCGATGCTGGGTTTCGCCGCCCATTCACAGGCGACCATCGACGCCGCAGGCCTGCGGCGGAAGTCGCGGCAAAACCAATCATCAGAAAGTAAGCCGGAGGATGGACGCGCTTCGCGAGCTGCCTGATTCACAGCTGGCACGAAGCGCATAGTCGAACAACAGCGTCGTCAGCATGATCGTTGCAACGCGAATCAGTCGACGCCTGCGCTCGAGCAACAGCGTCGTGGAATAGTCGCCGGATATTCGCAAGACACCTGCAGCCGCCCCTGGCCGTGTTTGGAGGACCGAGATGATTGAAATCGGCATGCGCCTGTCTCCAAGCGCCGGGACCCGGCCCGATAGCTCCGCATCGTTTCACATCTGGGCGCTCATGCCTGCGCTGATCATCATCGGCATGTTGCTGATCATCGGCATCGGAGTCGCGTGGATCTGAACACGCGAGGCAGTCGCGATTTCCCGCAGAAGATAAGCCGCGAAAAAAGCCGCCGAGAGGAAGCGGTGCGAAAAAATTCCAGCGAATGCTGCCGCGGAGCCGGCGAACCGATGGGAGAAAATTCAAACCGGCCGGACTGCACGCCTCGGTGCGGCGTCCCCGACTAACGGCCCCGACCGGAAATTGCCGCAAATCGCGGGCTTGCAGGTCCTCGCCGCGTCGGGCATACCCGACGCGTCCGGAGACGTGGCCGAGTGGCTGAAGGCGGCGGTTTGCTAAACCGTTATAGGGTTGTAAAGCCCTATCGAGGGTTCGAATCCCTCCGTCTCCGCCACGCTTCGCCTTCGGCTACGCGTGGCGCAGCCGCGCAGGAGCCGAAGGCGAAGCTGCCCGGCGTAGCTGAAAGCGAAGCCGGGCTACTTCCGCGAGCTTCGGCCTGGCAAGCCGGCCGAGGCATTTCCAAGTAAAGTGACCGCCCCCCGGACTAAAGTCCATCGTCGATGTACTCGGCCATCACGACTTCGGTCGGGTTGGCGCCGCTCACGTTGATGCTGACAGGAAATTCGTCTTTGGCGGTGCGCCCGCAGCTCGCGATCCGAAAGGTCTCACCCGCCTCCGGCTCCCTCACCGTCACATGCAGCCCGAGCGCCTTGCACCGCTCGGCAAAGCGCGTCAGCACGATCTGCCCCTCGACCGAAGAGGTGTATCGCACCCGGGCCTGACCCGACGCGTTGCCGTCGCGGCCCTGCCCGCCATAGACCACCGTGCCCGGCTGCGCATCGATGATGCCGACGCGCTCGAGGAGCGTGCCGCGCACGAACACGAGGTAGCGCAGATCCCTGTCGCCGAACTCGTGGCTCTCCCACGCGAGCCAGGCCAGCAACGCGAACGCCGCAAAGCCTGCCGCCGCGAGGCCGACGAAGACCGACAGGACGACGCCCAGGGCCTGCAGATCGGTGAGCGGTCTTCTGACCTTCGGCTTGCGCTCGCCGAACAGCTTTGTCAGGCCGTCCTGCGTGGTCCGTTCGCGAATGAAAAAGCGCCGCATCGGCACCGTGCTCCCGCGCCCTGCCGGTTGATGCCCGCCAACCATGGCCTGATCGGGGCGACCTCAAACACGGAAGGGCACGGCTTTCGCCGCGCCCTCCCGAAACTCGATCGCGACGCAAAACTTAACGGAACGAGCCTATCGCCTGGCCGACGGTGCTGTCGCCCTTCATGATCTGATCGACGCTCTGCATCGCCTTGTCCTGCGTGCTCTGCTTCTTGCGCGCCTGACGGCCGCCCTGTTGCTGTTGCTGACCGCCCTGTCCGGCCTGCTGCTGCTGGCCCTGTTGTCCAGCTTGTTGACTGCCTTGTTGACCGCCCTGCTGAGTGGCTTGCTTGTTGGTGACGCGGCCGCCCGATTGCTTGGCGATCATGTCCTTCATGTCGCTCGGAATGCCGTCGATCGTGCTGATGTCGAAGGCCATGACCTGTGTAGAAATGGCCGGCGTGGAGAGCGCGAAGGCGACGAGTGTCGCAGCGATAAGCTTCTTCATCGGAATTCCCTCAAGACCCGGAGGGGCGTCATTCGCCCTTCGATGGTCGGGTGTTTTCCAGATTTCGGCAGCCAAATATGTGATCTGCATCACAGTTTTTGGCCGGCAGGCCCTGCACAGCGCGACGCCCCTTTGTTCATGCTATGTTCACGGCCATTCCGGCACGATGGCGCTGTTTCCAGTCCAAACCTGAAGGGGAGCTACGACGATGACGAAGAAAGTTCTTGGAACGCTGGTGGCCGGTTTCCTGGCGGCGACGGTGATTGCGATGCCCTACGCCACGCTGGCCCAGGATGCGCCGAAGGCGGAGACGCGCGTCGCCGCAAAGGCGGAGAATGCGGACGAGGCAAAGTCCGAAACGAAAGCGAAGCGGCCGCTCACCGCCCATCAGCTCAAGATGAAGGAATGCGGCGCGAAGTGGCAGGAAGAGAAGAAGACTGAAGGGCGTGAAGGGGCTCGACGCCTGGAACGCGTTTCGCAGCGAGTGCATGAAGGGCTGACGCCAGTCCGCGGGCGCAGTCGATCGCCCTGCTCCACGACCGGGCGTCGCAAGTCAGACCGCAAGTCACGATCGTGCAAGTCGCGTCCGCGCGGGTCGACGAGTCGGCGATGATGTGAGTGGCGATGTCTGGGAGTTCGGGATGTGGAGTGCGGCGGCTGCTGCGCCCTTGGCACTCGAGGGCGTCGGCGAACACGTCAGGGTCTAGGTCTCACGCAGCCGGAGTTCGGTCGTGAAGTCGCGGAAGAGCTTCCGCAAACGGAAAGTAACATTTTCCTGCCGGGTCGGCTCTCGCCGAGAGAACTCTTCGATACTACGAACCGGCCGCCTGACCTGATGTCTCGCCGACACCCTCTTTCGTCGACTTGATCCTTCGGCCTGTTCGCTGACGCAAAACCGGTGAAGGATCTCGTGACGGTGCCGGCGGCAAGCCGCCGGCAATTCCTTAGAAGCGGCGTTACTTCTTCTTCGACTTCTTCTTCTTCGCTGCCTTCTTCGCCGTCTTCTTCGCCTTCTTTGCCTTCTTAGCCATGTTGCCCTCCTAAAAGTGTGAGATGGCTCGTCAGTGTCGTGCACCCCGCGATTCGAGATGCACTACAATTCGAATACACTAACGAAATAAAAAAACCACTGTGCCTCTTAAGGAAGTGTTGATGGCTGCGGCGTCGAACTTGCTCTGCACGATCAATGCGATGCGCGCGAGAGCGTGAGTCTTTGCAGAGCGACGCGCGCAAGAAACGCAAGCAATGACGTGTCAAGCGTGCAAGAAAGCCTTGCGGCACAGGCATTTCTTGATTGCAACAAAACTCTCGCGCAAGAACGCGATGCATCGCACGCGACAAACACGCGCGATAAAAAACGCGCTTCGCGAACTCCGAGTCGCGAAATCTGGCAACCAAAAAAATTTTTAGGAAAACTCCGGAATCGCGTCCGACGGCACGTGAGAGCGCGACCGTCGACGCCGAATCGAGCCGCTCTCGATTCGCATGTGAGTCGCAACTACGACGGTCGAGGAGAGACTTCGAAGGGCGTCTTCAGTGCCGATGACGGCGCCGATTAACCATGAGCGCGCGCTCGACCCGCCTCGCTTCGCAAGCGACGACGGGCGAACAAGTCAGAGACCGAGCCGCGTCTTCAGGAGATCGTTGACCGCTTGCGGGTTGGCTTTGCCGCCGGACGCCTTCATCACCTGGCCGACGAACCAGCCGATCATCGCCGGTTTTGCCTTCGCCTGCGCCACCTTGTCTGGATTTGCGGCAACGATCTCGTCGACCACCTTCTCGATCGCGCCGAGGTCGGTCACCTGCTTCATGCCGCGCGCTTCGACCAGCGCCTCCGGGTCGCCGCCTTCGGTCCAGACGATCTCGAACAGATCCTTGGCGATCTTTCCCGAGATCGTCGCCTGCCCGATCAGGTTGACGATCGCCGCAAGCTGCGCCGCCGACACGGGCGAAGCGGAAATCTCCTTCGCCTCCTTGTTCAGGCGGCCGAACAGCTCGTTGATCACCCAGTTGGCCGCGAGCTTGCCGTCACGCGCGCGATCCTTCAGGCGCGCCCAGCACGCTCTCGAAAAACTCCGCGCTCTCGCGCTCGGCGACGAGCACGCCGGCATCATAAGGAGTCAGCGCAAAGTCCTTGATGAATCTTGCTTTCTTCTCGTCAGGGAGCTCGGGCAGATGCGCCTTCAAGTCGTCGACGAAGCTTTGCGAAAACTCCAGCGGCAACAGATCCGGATCGGGGAAGTAGCGATAGTCGTGCGCCTCTTCCTTCGACCGCATCGACCGCGTCTCGCCCTTGTTCGGATCGAACAGCCGCGTCTCCTGCTCGATCGTGCCGCCGTCCTCGATGATCTCGATCTGCCGCCGCGCCTCGTACTCGATCGCCTGGCCGATGAAGCGGATCGAATTGACGTTCTTGATCTCGCAGCGGGTGCCGAGCGCGGCGCCCGGCTTGCGCACCGAGACGTTGACGTCGGCGCGCAGGTTCCCCTTCTCCATGTCGCCGTCGCAGGTACCGAGATAACGCAGGATCGAGCGCAGCTTCGCCACATAGGCCTTCGCCTGCTCCGAGGAGCGGATGTCCGGCTTCGAGACGATCTCCATCAGCGCGACGCCGGAGCGGTTCAGGTCGACGATACGACATCGAAGGATGCTGATCGTGCAGGAGTTTTCCCGCATCCTGCTCCAGATGCAGCCGCTCGATGCCGACGTCGATGCTCTCGCCGTCCTCCAGATCGACGGTGACCGCGCCCTCGCCGACGATCGGCGACTTGAACTGGCTGATCTGATAGCCCTGCGGCAGGTCGGGATAGAAGTAGTTCTTGCGGTCGAACACCGACTTCAGGTTGATCTTCGCGTTCAGGCCGAGCCCGGTGCGCACCGCCTGCCGCACGCATTCCTCGTTGATCACCGGCAGCATGCCCGGCATGGCCGCGTCCACCAGCGACACCTGGTTGTTCGGCTCGCCGCCGAACGCGGTCGCAGCGCCTGAGAACAGTTTCGCGTTGGAGGTCACCTGGGCATGGACTTCCAGGCCGATCACGACCTCCCAGTCGCCGGTCGCGCCGCGGATCAGCTTCGACGGTTTCTTGGCCGGTGCGTTCATGCTCACCACCACTTCGCGGCGACGAACCGCCCCGCCGCCTGCTCGATCACCTCGCCGAGCGAGAACAGCGTCTCCTCGTCGAACGGCCGGCCGATCAGCTGCAGGCCGAGCGGCAGCCCCTGCGCGTCCTTGCCCGCGGGCACCGCGATGCCCGGAAGCCCCGCCATGTTCACCGTCACCGTGAAGATGTCGTTCAGGTACATCTCGACCGGGTCGGCCTTGCCCTTCTCGCCGATGCCGAAGGCCGCCGACGGCGTCGCCGGCGTGAGGATCGCGTGCACGCCCTTGGCGAAGCAGTCCTCGAAATCCTTCTTGATCAGCGTGCGGACTTTTTGCGCGCGCAGGTAGTAGGCGTCGTAGTAGCCGGCCGACAGCACGTAGGTGCCGATCATGATGCGGCGGCGGACCTCCGCGCCGAAACCTTCGGCGCGCGTGTTCTCGTACATCTCGACGATGTTGCGCCGCCGGCGTTGCGCAGGCCGTAGCGGACGCCGTCGTAGCGCGCGAGGTTGGACGACGCCTCCGCAGGAGCGACGATGTAGTAGGCCGGCAGCGCGTACTTCGTGTGCGGCAGCGACACCTCGACCAGCTCGGCGCCGGCCGCCTGCAGCCACTCCCTGCCCTTGGCCCAGAGCTGTTCGATCTCGTCCGGCATGCCGTCGAGGCGATATTCCTTCGGGATGCCGATCCTCATGCCCTTGACCGACTTGCCGACCGCCGCCTCGTAGTCCGGCACGGCCACGTCCACCGAGGTCGTGTCCTTCGGATCGTGGCCCGGACATCGAGCGCATCAGGATCGCCGCATCGCGCACCGTCTTCGCCAGCGGTCCGGCCTGGTCGAGCGAGGACGCAAACGCGACGATGCCCCAGCGCGAGCAGCGGCCGTAGGTCGGCTTGATGCCGACGATGCCGGTGAACGACGCCGGCTGGCGGATCGATCCGCCGGTGTCGGTGGCGGTCGCACCGAGGCAGAGATTGGCTGCGACCGCTGCGGCCGAGCCGCCGGACGAGCCGCCCGGCACGAGATGCGTGCCTTCGATCGCGCCGCCGGCGCCCGCCCCGACATTGGAGCCGGCGCGCCGCCAGGGATTGACCACCGGACCGAAGCAGGAGGTCTCGTTCGACGAGCCCATCGCGAACTCGTCGTTGTTGAGCTTGCCGAGCATCACCGCGCCGTCGCGCCAGAGCTGCGAGGTCACGGTGGATTCGTAAGGCGGCACGAACTCGCCGAGAATTCTCGAGCATGCGGTGGTGCGCACGCCCTTGGTCGCGAACAGATCCTTGATGCCGAGCGGAATGCCGGCGAGCGGACCGACGTCGCCCTTGCCGATCTTTGCATCAGCCGCGCGCGCCATCTCGCGCGCATGATCCGGCGTCTCCAGCACGAAGGCGTTGAGTGCGCGCGCCTGCTTCGACCGCCTGCAGATGCGCGTCGGTCAGTTCCAGCGAGGTAAAGGATTTCCTGGCGAGACCCTCGCGGGCCTCCGCCAGCGTCAGCGATGTCAGATCGGTCATTTCTTGTCGTCGGCCGGAGCGCAGATGAACGGGCGTGTGGGTGGACAGCGTCTTGTCGTCGTCCCACGGATTGCGATTCCAGGCGGCCGCGGCTTCCTTCTCGAGCTCTTTCAGGATCTCGTCCATGGCCTTGTCGGGATCGGCCATCTCCCCCGCCCTCTCCTTGGCGTCGAGATAGGCCATGTACGCCCGGTAGGCCTTCTCGTCCTGGCACATCATGCACATCGCGGTTCTCCGAACCCTCTCGCGATCCTATTCGACAACCTTCGGCACGAGGAAGAAATGATCTTCCGTGGCCGGCGCGTTGCGGACGATGTCATCGGCCATGCCGCCGTCATTCACGACGTCCGGCCGCTTCTTCATCGCCATCGGCGTGACCGAGGTCATCGGCTCGACGCCCTCGACGTCGACCTCCGCAAGCTGCTCGACGAAGGCCAGCACGGCGTTGATCTCGCCCGTGAGGTGCGCCACCTCCTCGTCCTTGACCGCGATCCGCGCCAGATGCGCGATCCGCCGGGTCGTGGCTGCATCGACTGCCATATATATAATGTCTCCACCCCCGATTTGGGGGTGCCCGGCTATAACAGAATTGGCTTTTGCGCTGCAACCGCGTGATCCGGTCCGGACCGGGCGCGAGACCGAAAATCCCGACCGCGTCCAGCGGAAATTTCGTCGATTTTTCCTTGGGATACGACGCGTCGCGGTGCGCAGCTGGCCGGCCGCCCCGAAGCCGCGCCGGCGCGGTCCGAGCGCATCCTGCGCGGCGGCGCCGCCCGCCGGATCATGTCGTTGCGGGATGGATGGGTCATGACGACGTTCAACAGCGAGCTGCGGATTTCCAGATGTCCGTTGTAGTCGATGTAGCCCAGCTGCCGGAATTTGTTCATAAAGTGGCTGACCCGCGAGCGGGTCGCGCCGATCATCTCGGCGAGCGTCTCCTGACTGATCTTCTCGATGATCTGCTTGGGCCGCCCCTCGTTGCCGAAATTGGCGAGCAGCAGCAGGACCCGGGCAAGCCGCTTTTCGGTCGAGTTGAAAAGATGATCGACGAGGTCATCCTCGATGCGGGCGTTCCGCGTCAGGATGTGCGAGATGAACATCTGCGCAAAGTCCGGCTCGTCCTGGATGATCCGCAGGATTTCCGTCCTGTCGATCTTCGTGATGTCGCATTCGCTCATGGCGGTCGCGGTCATCCGCCGCTTGGCCTGTCCGATCAGGCACCCCTCGCCCAGGAATTCATCGCCTCCCTGGATGGCAACCACGGCTTCGTGGCCGTCGTCGGATACGACGGTGACCTTCACCTTGCCGCTCTGGATATAGAGCACGGAGTCGGCAACATCGCCTTGCGCGAAAATGACCTGTTTCGGGCGGTATGTGGAGATGACGCGTCCGGTCGCCACGGTCTTGAAGAAGGTCGCGAGATCGAACGTCGCCGCGCGGCGCTTTCGTGTCGGCCTGCGTCGCTTGGCCATTGGTGCCTTCTGTCCTGAACGTTGCAGTCCTTCAGTGCTCATAGCGACCCCCGTCGGATCGAACATGCAACTGTGGTGACTCTTGCAGAGCCGGTCCCGCCGTCCGGAGATGCCGGACCGGCCTTCCTACGGAATTAATTCCCACCTCACTCACGCGACTGGCCCGCAAATTCTAGCCCCCGCACGACGGTCAGTATTTCACTTTGTCGGGAGTGCTTTTTGCACACAACGCGCCCGCATGATCGGAAATCGGCAAGACGATTGGCGCAGCGCCTGTGCATCATCGGCACTCCCAAACAACATGGCTTTCGAAGCAATCTGCCCAAAGTGCGAGGACGCTTTGATCATCGAGTCCGTCGCTCAGCTCATCATCGCCTGCATCTTTGGCGAATCTGCGGTCGTCAAACAGCGCACTTTCCTGGCTCCTGCTGAACGCGGCGTCGAAGGCGACGGCGTTCTGGCAGCCCAGCGCAAATGTCCTGCTGCCCGACGCGCTCAGGTTGAGGGCGCGCTCGCCGACCAGCTCGGGCCGCATTCCGGTGATCTCGGCCCACGCCTCCTGCTGCACCAGGCCGAGGAAAAGGCTGTCCATTTCACTCACCTTGTGCCGCGCGGTGAGCGTGATCAGCATCATCATGAAGCCGATCATGTAGGGGTCGAGCCACGTACCTGCGGTGATTCCTTGGCAGCGCGTCCGGCTGCGCTCGACCAGCGGCAGGATCGCGGCAACCGCGGCCCTGCGCCCCTGGCGCGCCTTCCAAAGTCCGGACAGCGAGTGAAACATCGTCGTCGCCTTGCAAGTGCCGGATCGTATCGCCTTTCCCGTCAATTCTGGTACGCTGGCGCCACACTCGCTCGCGCGGCGCGGATGCATTTTCTCTCACCGCCGGCGCCCGAAGCTGGAGCTCAGGACAACCACATGCCGAGCGAGCTTCCACCGATGCCGGACTTCAAGGCGATCGAGGCCGCGGCTCCCGGTTCTGCCGATCGCCGCACGCTGATTCTCGCCCTGATCGGCAACCTCGTCTTCAGCTGGTCGAACAACGAGAGCCTCTTCATCTACGTCCTGATGCTGTTGCTCGAGACCGACCAGGCCTCGGCCGCCGTCGTCTTCGCCACGCTCAACACCACCCGCGCCCGTCTCGACCTGATCCATCGCCTCGCCAAGCTGAAGATCAAGGACCCGGCGATGGAGAAGGAGCTCGACCGGATCATCGAGCGCTTCAACGACTGCACGCGGGTGCGCAACGAGTTCAACCACTGCATGTACACCGTCGGCAGTCATGGCGAAATTACGCACTCGCATTCCCTCAGGATCATCGAAACCAAGAACCAGCTGCGGTTGGGCGACATCCGGCCGATGGATGATTCCAGGCTGAAGGAGATGCGCGAAACCACCGACGAACTGAAACGCCTCAACCGCGATATCTGGGGCTTCCTGCCCCGCCTCGAAGCACATCTGAGCCGGCCGAAGAGCGCTCAATCGCGCAAGGCGAAGCCCGCCTGATCGGCCCTCACCGGCGCCGATACGGTCTGCCGCAAGGCGCCATCGCCCTGTGTCAGCTTCGTTCGCAGCGCGCCCGCATCGGCGTCGTCCGGATCCACTTCCAGAATCTTGTTGAGGCTTGCGATCGCACTGCCGACATCGCCCTTCGCCAGCATGATGTCGGCAAGGCTGCGGTGCGCGCTCGTGAAGTCCGGCTTCAGCCGGATCGCCTGGCGATAGCAGGACGCGGCAAAATCGTTGTGGCCCTTGGCGCGGATCGCATCGCCGAGCCTCGCGTTGAGCTGCGCGCAGCTGTCCCACTCGGCCGCCGGCAGCCGCGCAAGCGCATGCAGGATGTTGGCGCGGCTGACCTCGGCTTCCAGAAAAACCGGCCGCAACCGAAGCGCTTCATCATACGCCGCGATCGCCTCGTCGAACTTCTGCAGCTTGTACAGCACGTTGCCGAGCTTGCTGTGCGCTTCGGCATTGTCGGGCCTGGCTCCGACCGCCTCGCGATAGGCGTCGGCGGCATCGGCGAAGCGCCGGTGCGCTTCGAGTGATTTTCCAAGCCGCAGCCACGCCCGCTCTGCATTGGGCTCGATCGCCACGAGGGCCTTGAACAGCCGCCTTGCGGCGCCATGCTTGCCCTGTGCCGCGCGGATCTGGCCGAGGCCGTAGAGTGCATTGGCACATTCGCGGATCGGCGTCGAGCACCTGTCTGAACACGATGGCCGCCTCCACGAGCTTGCCGGTTTTGCAAAGCTCGGCCGCCTGCCGCATGGCCATCGGAATGCTCCGGCGGTCGATCTTGCCACCCAGATTCTTGCGGTCGCGGGTGACCAGATCGATGCACTTGATGCTGCGGTCGATCGCGCCCCACGTGTATTTGTAGGGCTCGTTCCCGCGCAGGAAGTCATAGGTGACGAGCCCCTCGCCGATGGCATGACGAATGCTGTAGGCATGCAGGATCACGCCAGGCGGAGGGGTCGTGACCGTCTCGTCGCGGCCGGCGACGAAGAACAGCAGCGATCGCTTTACGGGATCGATGAAGCTGCCCAGCGCGCCGAGCGGCTTCTCGCCCTGCCAGAGCACCGGCAGGAACAGCGAGCCCGTGTCAGCCGCGTCGCGCAGCATGTTGCGGTTGTTCTCGACCAGGATCTTGATGCGGTCGCCCTTGCGTTGCGTCCACTTCGTCTCCCAGAGCGACAGCAGAAGCTCCACGTCGCGCTCGACCGTGCTCGCATCGGCAACCGTGATCCTCAGCTCGTCGGACGAATCCAGCTGCCGCAGGAATCGCCGGATCTTCTGCCGCATGTTGGAGCTCGGGAGGTTCTCAAGATATTTTTCCCAGCTGTCCGGCAAGGTCAGGAACGGACAGACGCAGTTATCGGTGTTGTCCCGCTTGTTGACGCGCACAAACTCCTTTCGCTCGAACAGCGCACCTGGGAAATGATTCAACAACCGTTGAAGACGCGTCTCCGACGTCCTGATGTTTTCCAGGTGCACGTTCGCCCAGTTCAACTGCTTCAAGCGTGCGGCGAACGCCTTGATCACATCGGTCTCGACCTCCGGCCTGCAGATGAACCCGGTGTAATCGGCCACGTAATTTCCGGCCATGTTGATCTCGTTGTAGAAGCCGCCGCTCTTCCACTCCTTGGTGCGAAGCCGCAGCGGAAAGAAGCCCGCGTAGTTTTGCGAGTTGGCCTCTCTCGCGGCGAGAATGAACCAGGGGCCGACCAGCCTGGGAAGCCACTTGGAAAGCCAGGTCCACGACAGGAAATACTGCGCTTCCGGATCCGCGTCGTATGCGGCGTCCCACGCGCCCTGAATGCGCTTGAAATCCTCGATGTTGTCGATCGTTTCCACAACCAGCATGGGACATTACCTCGGTACGCGTGAAGCCTTCCTTTGCCTCATTCAGGCCGCAATGCACCGCCGCGCGACGGCGCGTGCACCAGTTCCAGCCTCGCGATTTGCATCTGCGTTCTCCAGTCAGCCTTTCGCGGTACGCCGAACGTGTAGCGCCCTGTCCAAAGGGAGTACTTCGCGCCATCGGTTTCCGGAAACGGCAGCGCGGCTTCCCATCTTTCGAAGCCAGCGCGCCTACGCCTCAAGACATCAGCGAACGCACAAAGTCACTCTAGGACCACCGCAGAAAATACCGGACCCTCACGACCCAATGACGCGGTGTGTACTGAGTATCAAAGCCGCGTCGAACGAGTGGGAGGCGCCAACCCGGAAAAACTCACCCACACATCGACGCTGCCGGTCGAACGCTGCCGGTGCCTTGCGAAGCGGGCATTGAAAGTCACGAGACCGGATCAAACCCCAAAACTGTAATCGTCATTACCCGGTCAGGTTTCGCACGAGAGCACGATAATCGCAGACGCAGAAGATCAGCGATTTCGGCACCTCCGCGATACTCCCCGGGACCAACGGGAGAGAAGTCATGTCAAATCGCAGGCGCAAGCACGACGATCGAAGACCAGAAGCAGGATCAGGACCAGAAGCAGGCCGAACTGCAAGCCCAGCTGCAAGCTCAGGCTCAAGGTCAGCTCCAGGGTCAGGCACAGGGTCAGGGCCAGTATCAGTTCGCCCTGAACGACAACAAGAACGAGAAACGACAACGATAACGACAACAAGAACGAAAACTCGAACGAGAACAAGAACGAGAACACGAACGAGTTGAAGAACGAGGTCGACAACAAGGTCGAGAACAGCGTCGACAACAAGGTCGACAACAACATCGACAACGACATCAAGAACAACGTTGAAAACCACGTCGAGAACAAGGTCGACGTAGCGGTCGACGTCAAGATCGACCTCGATCTCTCCGCACTGCCCACTGACGACGACGTGATCGACATCGACAAGATCGAGCACATCTACGGCAGCGTGGTGATGCCGGATGTCGTCGACCCAGACACCTGACGGGCGACGGCAACCAGATCAACATCGACCAGGTCAACAACATCGTCGACAACGACTACCTCTGGGATCCGGACGTCACGTTACGACGGCAAGGGCGACTTCAAGCAGGACGCCTGGGCCGAAGGTGGTCACGTCAAGCTGGACGATCCCAAGATCGACATCTCGGCCGACGGCTCGACATTCGGCGACACGCTCACCTCGTCGGCGGATGCCGTGGTCTCGCAGGAGGCGTTCACTCAGAACATCGTCATGGGTGCGAACATCCAGTTCAACAGCATCGACATGACGGTCGCTGGAACCAGACCTCGACAACGATACGACTATCTAGCTCAACCTCTGGCCCGCGCGGTTCCCGGCCGCGCGGGTCTCTTTTGTGCCGGGCTCCCGATCTTCCAACTCAAGCGCCCGACAGGCTTTCACACCCGCGAGCCAGCTCGTCCAGAAGCGGTGAAGTCCCATGCCCGAAGCCATCAACGAAATCATCTGGCATTTTGCGGGTTACTTCCGACTTTCCGAGGATATCGCCCGCGACCGTCTCGAGTATCTCGACGGCGCGCTGAAGCACAATCCCGACGACTATACGATCCCGCTGCCGAAATTCCCGTTCCAGGCGGAACTCGATCCGTTCGACACGCATCCCTATGCGTCGCCGACGTACGTGCCGCTGGAGAACCCCGCCGTTCAATCCTTCGCGAACCTGCGCAGCCGCGGACCGGCATCTTCTGATGAGGAGCCGGATTCCCTGTCGCAGCTGTCGACGCCCCGGATTCCGTCCGGCGGCGGAGGTGGAGGCGGCGGCGGCGGGTCAATCGCGGAACGCCAGATCAAGGTGGTCTACGAGGACGACGGCGACCAGCTGCAGCTCGAGATCCGTCAGGTCAACATCATAGAGGACAACGACCACCTGCTGGTCAATCCGAACACGGGCGTCACCGAACTGAACGACGTCGACGTCCAGGGAACGCTGCAGGAGATGCCGAGGCGGCGGCCAACGCAACGCCGGCCGAAGTCGCCTTGCCTGAGGAGGGGATGACCGAGGTCGTAGCCTTCATCGAGGCGCGCGACAACGAGACCTCCGAGAGCGGCGGCAGCATCAGCGAGCATTCGACAGAACCCGGCATTTATGTGAACGGTGAACTTCAGAGTCCGGATTTCGTATTTGAGCTACCGGACCTCTCGCCGCCATCGGACACCGGGTTGCCGCCCGAACCTGTCCGCGGAGAAACCGCCACTCTCGGAGACAACACGTCGCTCAATGCGGGATTGATGGTCGACGTCAACGAAGGCAGCCCGACGATGCTGGTGTTGGGCGACTACTTCGCCACCGACGCGATCGTCCAGACCTGGTCATATGCCGACAACGACGAGGTCGCGATCGGCGGTTCGGACTTGCAGGACATCGTCACCGGCAACAATTCCGCCGACAACGTCGCCGAATTCGACGATCGGCCCGGCATCTATCCCGACCTGACCGGCTACTTCTCGGGATGGGACTGGGAGGTCGACGTCGTCGAGGGCGACTACTACGACGTCCGGCTGCTGCTCCAGAGCATCTACCTCTCCGACAACGACATCACCGTCCAGGAGACGCAGGAATCACACTACCAGGTTCAGACCGGCGACAATGAGCAGTTCAACCTGGCGGAGATCTTCAGCGGCGACATCGAGTACGATCTCATCATCATCGGCGGCGACTATCACGGCGGCAACTACATCTTCCAGCACATGTTCCTGCTGGACGACGACGTCGTGATGATGGCGGCGACCGACGGCGAACCGCCGCAAACCGTCGGCACCGGCGACAACACGCTGGTGAACCACGCGACGATCCAGACCTACGGCGATGACGCCTACATCCCGCTGACCGACGAGGCGCGAAGCCTCGCTACGGCCCTGGCGAACCGAGAGACAGGCCTCGATCCGCAGGAGCACGGCTTCGTCGCGCCTGGTGTCGGGACCGGTCCTCTCAACGTCCTTTATGTGACCGGGGACTACTACGACATCAACGCGATCTGGCAGTACATCACCGTCGCCGATGCCGACACCGCCCTGCAGCTGCTCGATGGCGAGCAGGCGCTCTTGGGAGCCCCGGACAGCGAACTGGTCCAGTCGATCCAGACCGGCGGCAACACGCTCCTCAACGACGCCGCCATTGTCGATGTCGACCCCGGCACGACCCAGGTTGGCGGAGAGGTCTATACCGACACCATCCTCGTGCAGGCCGAGCTCGTTGCCGAAGACGACGACAAGGTCGTTCACGACAACGGCGATGCGCTGGTCAGCGAGCTGATTGCCTTCATCGGTTCGGACGATGACGAGGCGACGCAGTCCGCTCCTAGCATGGTGCCACAGCCGTATGACGACCCGATCAGTGGAGTGGTTGCATAAAACGAAAAGACTCTGACCTCCACCGATCGCAACGGCGCGCCGGCTGACATCACCGGAAGTTTCGACAGGGAGTACTCGTATGGGCGCGGGACGAGAGCGACGAACGACTGCGCCACGCGACGACCTCGGCGGACGGTTCGACGGTCCTGGAGTTCTCGCCCAACGCGCCGGCGGAAGCGCCAGCCGTGGCGCGTGACGTACGCCCACCACCACCCGCCAAGTCAATCAACGGAAAGGCCCCCGACGGGACCGGCGGCGCGGGCGGCGGTGGCGGCGGCGATTCCCCGCTGCAGCGACGATCGGGCGACCGGGACTTTCGCACCGTACTGAGCAAGGGCCTGGCCCGAAGCCGTCGCGATCTTGTCATGATCGGCGCCTTCTCGTTTGCCGTGAACCTGCTGCTGCTGGCCATCCCGATCTACCTGTTCCAGCTTTCCGATCGCGTCATGAGCAGCCGGAGCCTCGACACCCTCGTCATGCTGACGGTGGTCGTCGTCGGGATCGTCGTCGGGCACTCGGTGCTCGACGTCATCCGCCGGTTCATTCTGATGCGCGTGGCGGCCGAGACCGAAAGCAAGCTGGGCGCGCCGGTTCTGAGCGCCGCCGCGAAGGCCGCCCAGGGCGGTTCGAGCCGGGAATTCCAGACGCTCGCCGACCTGCAGCAGCTGCGCAACTTCATCACCGGGCCCACCGTGCTGACGATGTTCGATGCGCCGATTTCGCCGATCTATCTGCTGGTCGTATTCCTCATTCATCCGCACCTCGGCTTCATCGTCACCGGTGCGGGCGTCATCCTGCTGACGGTCGCCTATGTCAACCAGAAGATCACGGCGGTGGCGTTCGCCCGTGCACACGCCTACGCGACCCGGGCGAACCTGCAGGCCGAGGCGATGTCGCGCAATGCCCAGGTGATCAACGCCATGGGCATGATTCCGGAGGGCGTGCTGTCGTGGGGCCGCGAAACCGCGGAATCGCTGAAGGCACAGGTCCTTGCGCAGGACCGCAACATCTTCATGACCGGCATCTCCAAGTTCCTGCGGCTGGCGACGCAGATCGCCGTGCTTGGATGGGGCACCTATCTTGCGATCGAGCAGCAGGCGACCGGCGGCATGATCATCGCCGCATCGATCGTCGGAAGCCGCGCGCTGGCGCCGCTCGAAGGGACGATCGAAGGCTGGCGGAGCTTCGTGCAGGCGCGAACGGCCTATGCGCGGATAAAAGCCCTGCTGCAGAACTCGCCGCTCAACATCGAGCGCCTGCGCCTGCCGGCGCCGGAGGGACGGTTGAGCGTCGAACGCGTTCTTTACGTTCCGCCGCCGACGAAGAAAGTCATCCTGAACGGCGTCAGCTTCAAGCTCGAGCCCGGCGAGTCGCTCGCCATCGTCGGTGCATCGGGAGCCGGAAAATCGACGCTCGCCCGCATGCTGGTCGACTTCGATCCTGCCGACCGCCGGAAGCATCCGGCTCGACTCCATGGATCTGCGCAACTGGGATCCGCGCCAGTTCGGCGAAAGCGTCGGCTACCTGCCGCAGGACGTGCAGCTGTTCCCCGCGTCGATCAAGGCCAACATCGCCCGGCTGCGGGAGGACGCGACCGACGAGGAGATCTTCGACGCCGCAAGCATGGCCGACGTCCACGAGATGATCTCGGAATTCGCGCAAGGCTACGAGACCCAGGTCGGCATCGACGGCAGCCCGCTGTCCGGCGGACAGAAGCAGCGCATCGGCCTCGCCCGCGCCTTCTTCCGCAACCCGCGGCTGGTGGTGCTCGATGAGCCCAATTCCAATCTCGACACGCCCGGCGAGCGCGCACTGGCGAGCGCCCTGCTCCGCGCCAAGGAACGAAGCATCACCGTCGTCGCGATCACCCAGCGGCTGACGCTGCTCCGCAGCGTCGACAAGATCCTGATACTGCGCGACGGCACGGTCCAGTCGCTCGGCAAGCGCGATGATCTCATCCCGCTGATCACCGGGCGGAAGGCGACCGGGGCGGCCAACGAGAATGACGGCATGCTCAATTGACGGCGGCGCGCGAACGCGCAAGGTCCGACGCAGGAGAGATCAGATGTCGTTCGGTTCAGCAGGCGAGCATCAATGGTACGCAACGGTCCCGCGCAGCACGGGCGTGCCGATCATTCTCGGGCTGCTGGTCATCGCCATCACCGTCGGCGGCTTCGGCATCTGGAGCGCCACCGCCATGATCGCCGGTGCCGTGATGACCTCCGGCGCCTTCGTCGCCACGGGCCAGAACAAGATCATCCAGCATCTCGAAGGCGGCGTGATCCGCGAGATCGCCGTGCGCGAAGGCGACATCGTCGAACCGGGCCAGCTCCTGGTCGAGCTCGACGAGACGGCGCCGCGCGCGGAATTGCGCCGGCTTGAACTGCGTCACGTCCGCCTCAGGGCGATGGACGCACGGCTGCAGGCGGAAATGCGCGAGGAAGCCAAGGTCACCTTCCCGGCCGATATTGCCCAACGGGCGCAGGAAACCGAAGTGAGCTCGATGCTCGATAGCGAGCGATTCACCTTCGAGGCCCGGCACAACAGCTTGAAGAGCGAGATCGCCGGCATCCAGGAGGGCATCAACGCCCTTCAGGAGCGCATCAACGGGTCGCTCGTCCAGATGACCGGCGTGCAGAAGCAGATCTCGCTGGTGGAAGAGGAAATCCAGGCGAAGGAGTTCCTGCTCAAGAGCGGCCTGGTGCGGAAACCCGAAGTTCTCTCCCTGCAAAGGACCCTCGCCAACCTTCAGGGCGAATACGGGCGGCTGCAAGGCGAGATGGGCGATGCCCGCGAGCGAATAGCCCGCTCGCAGGAGCAGATCACCAGCGCGAGAAAGACCGCCGTCAAGACTGCCGTCGAGCAGTTGCAGGCGACCAGGGGCGAACTGCAGGATGTCCAGCGAACGGCTGAACACCGCCAAAGGCATCCTGTCCCGGATACGGATCACGGCGCCGGTCAAGGGCATCGTCGTCAAGCTTCGCTATCATACCCCGGGCGGCGTCGTCGAAGCCGGCAAGAGCATCATGGAGCTGGTGCCGGTCAACGACGACCTCGTGATCGAGACGCGCGTGCGGCCCCAGGACATCGATCACGTCAAGCGCGGCCTGCCGGCGGTCGTCCGGCTGACCGCGCTGAACAAGCGGATGACGCCGATGATTTCAGGCGAAGTGATCTATGTGTCGGCCGATGCGCTGCCGGACGAGCGACGAAACGTGCAAAACGCGTCGGCTGACGGCTACATCGCCCGTATCAGGCTCGACGCCGCCGAAGCGCAGGCGCTGCAGGGCTTCAAGCCGATCCCGGGAATGCCCGCGGAGGTTCACATCAAGACTGGCGACCGTACCTTCTTCGACTACCTGACGAAGCCCGTGCGCGACAGCATGGCGCGTTCGTTCCGCGAATACTGAGTAGCAGGCGCCGGCGTGCCGCAACCGTGCGGCACGCGCTCAGGCGCTCTGATCGTGAGGCGTCCGCAGCACGACCTCGGTCCGGTTTCTCGCATGCACCTTCTTCATGATCTCGCGCACATGCACCTTCACCGTACCTTCGCTCATCTGCAACTGATAGGCGATCTGCTTGTTGGATCGTCCCTGATGCAGCGCGGCCAGCACCGCGGCCTGGCGTACGGTGAAGAGGCTGGCGCCAGCGTGACCGTTCTCTTCGCGCGTTTCTCTCGCGCGCTGCGAGAGGATCAGCACGCTTGCGGGAATGAACGTGCCTCCCGCCTCGACGAGACGCACCGCCTGAACGGCGACATCGAGCGAGACCGTTGCCGGAATAAAGCCCTGGGCGCCGTCCTCGATGGCGGACACGGCCTGATTGCAATCCTCGGCATCGGAAAGGACGATGCACGGCACGTCGCTCGAGGCCTTGAGCAGCACGAAATCGTCGGCGGCCTGCTGATCGGCGTTCTTGTATCGCGTAACGCAAATCAGCACGACGGTCGGTTGCAGATGCTCGTCGGCGACGGCAAGCCATTCCGCCACAGTGTCGAACGCGAGGATCGTCCTGCCTTCGATCGCATCGCGCAGGCATCGGACGAGACAGTCGCGCGCGAGAACTCGCCGGTCGATGACGACAATCGGCCTGTCGGTGACGACTGCACCCTGCGATCGCGAGTCGCTGAGCGCGCCATTGCTCCCGTTGCTGCGCGCTTTGCTCGGCGGCCGTTCAACAGGCGGCGGAGCGGTGGCAATCGTAGCGGTTGCAGCAGCAAGCGCTACGCCGTTTCCATGACGCCACATGGTTTTTGTCTTGGGGCTTCCGCAGCACGTAGATCTGCTACGCGCGCTCGTCGGCGTGATGCGCGCCCTCCCGTAGGCATTTCCCCTCACGATCGGCCTCCTTACGCAAAACACATTCCCGATCGGCTTCACTCACTACTTGAGAGCCGGCCGGGTGTTCTGGAAGATCGATCCACCCACAACCATTCCCCGACCTGACAGTTTCTGGACACATACGTGGCGATTTCTTTAGGCAGCTAAAGTCGGGAGTCGGTTGCTTAATTTTACGTCTTTTCGTGCAGTGAAAACTGTACAAAATTGTACACCTAACGAAAAAAGATGAGATTCTCGCGTGGGTTGCACCCTACGTCTAAAGCACAAGGCACGCGCTAGAGCTTGCAACCAAAATCCGACATCGGCCCCTTTCGGCCCGGCGCGGTTGAAGTCTCGGAATCTGCCGCCGCGGAATCAACCGTTCATCTGCCTGAGCCGTTGCAATGCGGCCTGCGCCAGCGAACGTGTCAGATCGGCGGCGGGCATCTCGCGGCAAAGTGCAATGGCCTGCCCCGACCAAAGGTTGGTGAAATCCACCCGGCCTTCTTTTTCGGCAGCGGTCTTCAGCGGAAACAGCGCGGTGGCCGCATGCGGAAACGGTGGCGCCTCGGGTGCGACGGGCCCGACCTCTCGCATGACGCGGTTCGCAACGCCGCGCGCCGGTCGCCCCGTCATGACATTGGTGATGACGGTCGCATCGTCGCTCGCTTCGCTCAGCGCCTTGCGCACCGGCGCGATCACCTTCGATTCCGGACAACGCAGATAAGCGCTGCCGATCTGCACGCCGGCGGCTCCAAGCGCGAACGCCGCGGCGATGCCGCGTCCGTCAGCGATGCCGCCCGCGGCGATCACCGGCACGCGCACCGCATCGACCACCTGCGGCACCAGCGCGAATGTGCCCGGCTGATTGGCGATGCTGTCGGTCAGGAACATGCCGCGATGGCCGCCGGCTTCCGCGCCCTGGGCGATGATCGACATCGGCGCCGTTCGCTTCCAGCCAGACCGCCTCGCGCACGATCGTCGCCGACGACATGACGATGCAGCCTGCGTCCTTGACGCGCTTGACCAGCGCCTTGTCCGGCAGGCCGAAATGGAAACTGACGACGGCCGGCTTCAACTCCTCGACCAGTTCGCACATCGCCGCACCGAATGGCGCGCGATTGGCGGCGGCAATGTCCGCGTCAGGATCGAGACCCAGCTCGCGAAAATAAGGCGTCAGCCGCTTGCGCCAGCGCGCCTCCTGCTCGGCAGCTGGCCTCGACCGCCTTGTGGCAGAAGAAGTTCATGTTGAGCGGCGCGGACACGCGCTGCCGCACGATGTTGATCTGCTCGCGCGCCTTCTCCACCGTAATCATCGCGCACGGCAGCGACGCCAGCGCCCCGCCCTGCGCCGCGCCGATCATGATGTCGGCGTCCTGCGCGCCCGCCATCGGCGCCTGCACGATCGGCACTTCGATCTTGAAAAGGTCGAGCAATCTGCGATCCGGCCACATCCAAAAGCCCTCCGTGAAGGTGGGCGCATAGTGCCGATTGCCGGCCGCAGTTCAAGGCTGCCGATGCAGTTCCGGGTTGCGCGGCGAAGCCAGCAGCAACAACATGCTCTCGAAGGCGATCTGGGCCGCCAGATGGGCCGCCATGCCGTTGACGTCGTGCGGAGGGCTGACCGTGTTGATGTCGACCGCGACGATGTCGAGGCCGGCGAGCCCGCGCAGGAACTGCAGGCCTTCGCGAGCGGTGAAGCCGCCCCAGGTCGGCGTGCAGACGCCGGGCGCGACCGAAGGGTCGAAGGAATCCATGTCCCAGGAGAGATAGACAGGACGGTCTCGCATCGCCTGGTGCAGCTCGGCCAGCACATCGGCCTCGCCGCGCCGGACATAGTCGCGCATGGTGATGATGTTGTAGCCGAGCGACGACGTGTGTCCCATCACGCCCGACCGATAGGTCGAGCCGCGGATCCCGACATGGTAGGAGGCGCTCGGCGAGATGCGCTGCTCCATGGCGACGTGGCTGAACTGCGTGGCCGCGTTGTAAGGGTCGTCGGGATCGACCGGGTGGCAGTCGGTATGGCTGTCGACATGCAGCACGCAGAGATCGGGCCATTTGCGCGCCGCGGCCCGGATCAGCGGCACGGAGATCGAGCCGTCGCCGCCGAAGCCGATCGGGGTCGCGCCCGCCGAGACGATGCGGAAGGCCGCTTCCTCGATGCGCGCGAAGGCGTCGACGATCCGGCCCGGCGTCAGCACGACATCGCCGCAGTCGACCAGCCCGAGCGCGGCACGCACGTCGAAGTCCGCGACCTCGGCTCTCATAGGCGCGCACCAAGCGCGATTGCTCGCGGATCGAGGCCGGCCCCTGGCGCGAGCCGATGCGGAAGGCATGCGTGCCGCAGTCGAATGGCACGCCGAGGATCGCCGCCTTCGCGCCCGGCTGCGGAGTCGGCGAAGGGCGCGCCCATGAAGCCGTCGCCCGTCTGGAAGAGCTCGGCATTCGCGAGCTCCTGGACGGTGTTCTTCATGGTGTCGTGGCCCGCGTGTCGTTGGTCAGGAAGTCGAAGGCCGCGAGCGTGTGGACCTGCGCCACGGCGACCAGCTCGTCGACCAGGATATGCTCGTCCGGCCCGCCCATGTTGAACGGCGTGCAGCCGAAGACGACGCTCGGCACGCCGAACATCCGGTACCAGCGCGCAGTCCGAGGCGCCGACGCGCATGTTGACGACCGGCGCATCGCCCAGCACCTCCGCGGCGGCGCGGACGCGTCGCGCGGACGATCTCGTGACCGGGCTCGGTGAAGCTCGGCTCGAAGCGTCGCATGATCCGCCAGGTCACGCCTTCGAGCGGGTCGAGCGCCGCGTCGCAGCGCCTCGATCACCGCCTCGAGCGTGATGCCGACCGGCAGCCGGATGTCGGCGCGGGCGCTGGCGCGAGTGGGCACGAGATTGGGCGAGACGCCGCCGGCGATCGTGCCGATGTTGACGGTGACGCGCTGCAAGCGTCTCGGCCTCGCCCTGCGCCGGACAGCGGCTCGGAGACGGACTTCGCGGCCGCGATCGCGTCCGTCACGCTCTGCGGCGCCGCGAACCGGCAACGCCTCGAGCGTCCTTCAGCCGCGTCGAGAGCGGCACGCAGCCGGTCGATCGCGTTGACGCCCTTGTGGACATGAGCGCCGTGCGCGGGCGTGCCCTCCGCCTCGATCTCGATCCAGATCAGTCCCTTCTCGCCGAAGCGGACGACCAGCGGCGAGCCGACATCGCCGCAGATCATGGCATCGCCCCTCGCCTCCGGCACGTGCTCCAGCAGCCAGCGGTGCCGAGCGAGCCCATGTTCTCCTCGTCGCCGGCCAGCGTGAGCACGATCTCGCCGCGCCAGGCGTCGCGGTGCGCGGCCAGCACGCGACGCCGCCAGCAGCGAGCAGGCGATGCCGCCCTTCATGTCGGAGACGCCGCGGCCGTAGAGCCGGCCGTCCTGCAGCACGCCGCCCAGCGGCGGCACCGTCCAGCCGCAGATCCTCGCCGATCGGGAAGGTGTCGAGATGGCCGTTGAAGATCAGCCGGCGGCCGGGCCGCGGCCGCGCGATCGTGGCGACGAGGTTGACGATGCCGGGCGCGGGCTCGAAGCGCGCGCACCTCGCACGCCCGGGATCGTCCCGCAGCAGCTCCTGCGGCGATCTGCGCGGCGGCGTCGACGTCGCCCGGCGGGTTGGGCGAGGCGACGGCGACGAGCCGCTGCGTGCGGTCGTCGATCGAGCTCGCTCGCGCCGCGGCAAGCACCTGTCGGGCGATCTCGGCCCGCAGGCCGATCTTCGGATCAGCGATCTGGCAAGGCGCCGCTCCCAGAAGCGGATCGCCATCGCCAGCGGCCAGCAGATGAAGAAGTAGACGACGGCGATGAAGGTGAAGATCTCGAGCGGCCGGAAGGTCGAAGACGACAGCTCCATGCCGCGACGCGTGATCTCGCTCACCGAGATCACTGCGCCGAGCGAGGAGAACTTGATCAGCTGCACGAAGTTCGAGGCGAGCGGCGGCAGCGTCATGCGGATCGCCTGCGGCAGCACGATGCGGCGGAAGCTCTGGAACGGCGTCAGCCCCAGCACCTGTGCCGCCTCGCGTTGGCCCTTCGGCACCGCCTGGATGCCGGCGCGGTAGACCTCGGAGATGAAGGCCGCCTGGTAGACGCGACAGGCCGATCAGGATCGCCGCGAAGCGACGAGATCCGGATGTCGAAGACGATCGGCAGCACGTAGTAGACCCACAGCAGCTGCACCAGGATCGGCGTGTTGCGGATGATCTCGCCGAACGCAAGCCCGATCGCGCGCAGCGGCCGGAAGCGCGACATGTCCAGCAGCGGCGAGCAGCAGCCCGCCGATCATCGCGAGCACCAGGGTGACGTGCCGAGATGATCAGCGTCATCTGCAACCCCGACATCAGGAAGTCGAAGTTGTTCGGGATGATGTCCCAGCGGAACTGATAGCTCGGCATGCCGGCGCGCTTCGCCGTTCAGGCTCAGGGCGCCACGATCGGCTCGAGCTTGTGCTTCTTGGCGTACTTCAGCAGCCGGCCGTCGAGCTTGATCGTGTCGACGAACAGGTTGATGTAGTTCAGCCAGATCTGGTCGCCCTGCGGCACGACATAGGCGTAGGGCGTGATCGCGAGCTTCTCGTTGGGCAGCGATCGTCTGCGCCCAGTCGAACTCGTCGGTCACCTTGATGGCCGTCGGGATAGTCGGTCATGATGACGTCGACGCGGTTGGCCACGAGCTCGGCCTCGCGCGTGTTGGGCGGCGCGACCGAGACCAGCTCGGCGTTCTTCAGATAGCCCTTCATGAAGGGCTCGATGTAGCTGCCGAGCGAGACGGCCGCCTTCATGCCCTTCTTGTCGATGTCCGCCCAGCTCTTGATCGTGCCGTCCTTGCGGGTGACGCGCGTAGATGTTGGTGATCAGATAGGGCTTGGAGAACTCCACCGCCTGCGCGCGCTTCAGCGTGGCGCCGACGCCGAACATGCCGATCTCGCACTTGTTGGCCTGCAGGTCGGCGATGAAGGTGCCGAAGCTCGACTCGACGATCTCGAGCTCGGCGTCGAGCTCCTTGGCGAGCTCCTTCGACGAGGTCGGCATCGATGCCCTCGATCTGGCCGGTCTTCGGATTGCGGAACGAGATCGAGTAGTAGAGCGGATACTGGCACACCCGCAGCTTCTTGGACTTCGTCACCTCGAACAGACGCGACTGCGGCTGCTGCGCCTCGTCCGGGCGACGGCAGCATCAGGCGCGCAGCCAAGCAGCAACGCTGCGGTCTTCATCAGCCTTGTCGTCAGCATGGTCGTCATGACATTTCCCCTTCTGTCAGGTTTCAGTCCTCGAACTGCTGCGAGGAAGCGCGTGGCGCGCTCGGTCGCGGGTGCGGAGAAGAAGCGCGCGGCGGCGCCTCCTCGACGATCTCGCCGCGATCCATGAAGACGACCCGGCGTGCCGACCTGGCGCGCGAAACCCATCTCGTGCGTGACGACGAGCATCGTCATGCCCTCCGCCGCGAGCTGGCGCATGACGGTCAGCACCTCGCGCCGCAGCTCGGGATCGAGCGCGGAGGTCGGCTCGTCGAACAGCATGACCTTCGGCTTCATGGCGAGCGCGCGTGCGATGGCGACGCGCTGCTGCTGGCCGCCGGACAGCCGCGCCGGATAGACGTCGCGCTTGTCGGACAGGCCGACCTTGGCGAGCAGCGCCTCGGCGATGCGCGACCGCCTCGTCGCGCGGCAGGCCGCGCACCAGCATCGGCGCCTCGATCACGTTCTGCAGCACGGTCATGTGCGGCCAGAGATTGAAGTGCTGGAACACCATGCCGATGTCCGGCCGCACGGCGCGCGCCGCGCGCCGCTGCGCCGCATCGGGCGCGGCCGAGCTGATCGACACTGCCGTTCATCACGATGCGGCCGCTCGCTCGGCTCCTCGAGCAGGGCGAGGCAGCGCAGCAGCGTCGTCTTGCCCGAGCCGGAAGGGCCGATCACGCAGACGACGTCGCGCTCGGCGACCTCCAGGCTGACGTCGCGCAGGACCTCGAGCGCGCCGAAGCGCTTGCTGGCCTTCTCGGTGGCGATGATCGCGCAGGCCGCCGACATTCGGTCCCGTCCTTCTCCTAACTACAAAAATTGCTTATGGCTGTTTTCGCCGAGAAACTGCTACGTTTCTTGAACTATCGAGCGCTCTTGCCAAAAAGACAATAACCAAATTTTATGCAGTGATGGACATCCGACTTCTCGAAGCATTCCGGGCCGTTATCGAGTCCGGTTCGGTCACCCACGCGGCCAACGCGCTGGGCGTCACGCAGCCCGCCGTCAGCGCGCAGATCGCCCGCCTCGAGGGGACGCTGGGCTTCGCGCTCTTCGAGCGCGTCGGCAATCGCTTGCGGCCGACGGCGGAGGCCGTGGCCTTCCGCGCCGACGTCGACCAGACGCTCGCGCGTATCGACGATCTTGCCCGCGCCGCAGCGCTTTTGCGCAGCGGCGACGCGGGCACGCTCGCCATCGCCAGCCATCCGATGGCCGGGATCACGCTGCTGCCGCCGGTCGTCTCCGCCTTCGCGCGCAAGCGACCCGACGTGCGAATTCAGTTGCTGACGCGAAACTCGGATGTCGTGCGCGGCATGTTCCCCTCACGCCTGCTCGACATCGGAATCTCCGAGCTGCCGGTCGATCCGACCGGCATCAGCGTGACACGCTATCGCATGGAGTGCGTGGCGATCCTGCCCAATGATCACGCACTGGCCGCTCAGGAAGTCATCACTCCCGAGATGATGTCGGGTCTGCCGTTCGTCGGCATGTCGCGCGAGTGGTCGCTCTATCACGTCGTGGCCGACGGCCTTCGCCGAAGCCGGAGCCGCTCTCAACGTCGTCGCGGAATCCGAACTCTTCGCCATCATCTGCAACCTCGTGGCGGGCGGCGCCGGCCTGTCGATCGTCGATCCGGCCGACCGCAAAGCAGTTCGCTCATGTCGGGTTGGCGATCCGTCCCTTCCGGCCGAGCGTGTTCTACGAGATCGCGGTGTTCCACTCCTCCGAGCGCGGGCTCTCGCGCATCGGCCAGTTGTTCCTCGAAGACTTCGACAGCCATCTGCGGACCTTTGTCCAAACAGAACGAAAGCAAACGTGATGACGGCGCCAGACATACGCACCCGCATCGGCACCGACCGCGAGCTGTATCGCGATTTCGAAGCGCTCTGCGACTTCGGAGGCCGACTGTCCGGCACCGAGGGCGAGCAGCGCGCCCTCGACTATGTGGCGCGGCGCGGCGCCGAGGCGACGGGCGTCGCGTGCCGCACGATTCCGGTCCCCTATACAGGTTGGCACTGCCGCTCCGCGACGATGACGTTCGAGGATGGAAACGCAGCTCGCATGCTATCCGCTCGTGCGGACCGTCGCGACGACGCCCGACGGCCTCGCCGCCGAGGTGGTCGATCTCGGTCGCGGCACGCCGGAGGAATTCGAGGCCCATCGCGCCGACATCGCCGGCCGCATCGTGCTGGTCAGGCACGAGCTGATGTTCGTCGCCGGCACCGTGCATCGGCGGCGCAAATACGACATGGCGCGCGCGGCCGGCGCCGTCGGCTTCCTGATTGCGGGCCCCGTGCCCGGCGGCGCCGTCGCCGGCTCGTCCGGTCGCGCTGAGGGCGAGACGGCATTCCGCGCTCGGCATCACGCCGGAGACGGCGGCCCGGCTCGTCCGCCGCGCCGCGGGCTGGCCGAAGGTGACCCTGCATATCGACACCGAGGAGAAGCCCGCCGAAACGCGGACGCTGCTGTTCGACATGCCCGGCCAGTCCGACGAATGGGTCGTGCTCAGCGCCCATGTCGACGGCCACGACATCAACGAAAGCGCGATGGACAATGCATCGGGCGTTGCCGCTGCCCTTTCGGCGGCTCGCGCGGTCGCTCCCGAGGTGCGTAGCTGGCGTCGCGGCGTACGGCTCGCCTTCTTCAGCATCGAGGAATGGGCGCTCACCGGCTCTGCCCGCTATGTCGAAGGCCTTTCGGTCGCCGAGCGCGAGGCGATCGCCCTGAACGTCAATCTGGACAGCGTCGCCGGCAGTTCGCGGCTCGCCGCGTTGACGAGCGGCTTTGCGCATGTCGAGCCGTTCCTGATGTCCGTCGCCGAGGGTGAAGGCCTCGATCTGCGCTGCGTCAGGCCGTTCCTGCCCAACTCCGACCACGCGAACTTCGCGCTCGCAGGCATCCCGGCCTTCCGCCTGGTGGCCGGCTATGACGACCCGGCCGCGCATCTGCGCTTCGTTCTCACGCCGGGCGACACGCGCGACAAGGTCGCGACGGCAGAGCTCACAACGGCCGCGCGGCTGGCCGCCGCCATGACCGCGGCAGCCTGCCAGATCGGGCCATCCGAAGCCCTCGCCTGGCGACGACGCGATTGATCTGCAGCGTTCTGCTGCAGAAGGAACACGGCGCAACGCCGTTCGATTTTCCTTTTGCACCTTTGACCAGCCGCGTCGCGCGATGTTACGCAAAGCGCATGCCCGCGCCCGTCCTGCCGTTGATCGAAGCCGCCGCCCTGCTGCCCGCGCAAGGCGCGCTGATCGGCCTCGATCTCGGCACCAAAACCATCGGCGTTGCGGTGTCCGATCCCGCGCGCCGCCTCGCCACCGGCGTCGAGACGATCGCCCGCAAGGCCTTCACGGCGGACGCGACGCGCGTGCTGGCCCTTGCCACCGAGCGAAGGGTGGCCGGTTTCGTCCTCGGCCTGCCGATCAACATGGACGGCAGCGAGGGCGTACGCGCGCAATCGACGCGTGCGTTTGCGCGCAATCTTGCAAAGCTCACCGAGTTGCCGATCGCGCTCTGGGACGAACGGCTGTCGACCGCGGCGGTCGAGCGCGAGCTGATCGGAGCCGACGTCAGCCGCGCGCGGCGGGCGAAGGTGATCGACGAGCACGCAGCGATCTTCATCCTGCAGGGCGCGCTCGACCGGCTGGCCACCCTCGCCCGCGCGACCGGCAACCAGGCATGACCGCAGTCATCGCCGCGCTGCTGCCTGTCTTCCTGCTCATCGTCATGGGTTTTGGGCTGCGCCGCTATCTGCATGAAGGAAGACGCGCACTGGATCGGGCTCGAGCGCCTCGTCTACTTCGTGCTGCTCCCCGCGCTGCTGATCGAGACACTGTCGCGCGCCAATCTGTCGTCGGTCCCGATCGGCGGCGTCGGCGGCGCGCTGCTGCTGGCGGTGCTGATCGTGAGCGCGCTTTGCCTGGCGCTGCGACCATTCCTTGCAACGACGCTTGGCGTCGACGGACCGGCCTTCACCTCACTCTTCCAGTCTGCGACGCGCTGGCAGACGTTTGCCGCGCTGGCGATCGCCAACAACCTTTATGGCGATGTCGGCGTGGCGCTCGCCTCGGTGGCGATGGTGGCGATGATCCCGATCCTCAACGTCATGTGCGTGGCCGTGCTCGCGCGCTACGCGCGGCCGCAGCGGCTGGCGTGGCCGCAAATGCTGCTGACGATCGCGCAAAATCCCCTGATCTGGGCCTGCGTCATCGGTCTCGCGCTGAACCTGACGCGGCTGCCGGTGCCGGGGGTCGCGCACGATCTGGCCGATGCGCTGGGCCGCTCGACGCTCGCCATCGGCCTGCTCGTGGTCGGCGCCGGCCTGCAGATCGGTGAACTGATCCGGCCGGGTGTCGTGGCCTGGCTGGCGGTGTTTCTGAAGCTCGTCGTCATGCCCGCGCTCGCCGTCGGCCTCGGCCTGCTGTTCGGCCTTTCCGGCGTGAACCTCGCCGTTGTCGCGTGCTGCGCGTCGGTGCCCGCTGCCTCCAACGCTTATATTCTCGCCAAACAGATGGGCGGCGACGCGCCCCTGGTTGCGCAGATCCTCACGCTGCAAACGATCGTCGCCGTGCTGACGATGCCGATCGCGATTTCACTCGCGAGATAAAGGCGCAAAGAAGAAAGGGAGGCCGCAGCGCGACCTCCCCTCTACTCACGCAACTGACATCACTGGTTCGGATTGTAGTTGGCGCCGTTGCGGCCGTCGCGGAAGTTGATGCCGCCGCTCGCCAGGCCCGGGTCGTAGTTGAACGACCTGCCGAAGGACCGGCTGATTGGCGTTGCGCCGCTGACGACGTTGCTCTGAGCGTTCGTCTGGGCCTGCGCCGGCTTGCGCTTGGTGCGCGCTTCCGCCGCCGACATCGAAAGCGCGATTGCGCCTGCAACGCCGAGCGCCAGAGCCAGTTTTGATTTCGTGCTGATCATTTTCGTCTCCTGATGACAGTGGCCGCCGAAGCGTGAACATTTGTTCAGCTGCGTGGCACCGGCACGGAGGTGGTTCCGCCGAGTGCGATGCACAAGGCGCCCCAGGTTGAACACATTGTTATCGGTCAATTTGTAAACAATCGGTGATGCGTCGAAAAAGATTCACATTGGAAATTCTTGCTTCGCGAGGCGCGCGTGACGATGGAAACATCACGCTGCAAAACGCTTCGAAAGCTTATTCCTTGCGCGAGCTTCAGAAGCCATCGCGGCCTGCAAATTTTCATCCCTGATCTGCGGCTTCGAAAGACAAGGGAGGCTGCGATGCAGCCTCCCTTGTTGGCGCAAGAGCGTCAGTTCTGGTTCGGATTCCAGTTGGTGCCGGGGACGTCGCGGCCATCGCTGAACGTTCCGGTCCCGGAGTATCCCACCCCATCGTCGACAAAGCCGTAGGCGTTGCGGTTCGATGGCTGATAGGCGCCGGGATAGGACGGCGGCTGATAAGCGAACGGGCCGCCGAATGGCTGATAGGCGTAGGGCTCGCTCACAACGGCATCGCGAGCCGAAGCTGCGTTCCGTCCGCTGCGCGCGTCCGCCGAAGCTGTCGAAAGCGCGATCGCCCCCACGATACCGAGGACAGTGGCCAGTTTCAGTTTGTTGCCGATCATTCTTCTTCTCCTGACATTCACCGCGACCGCTGCAGGTGCGGCGGTGCGGTACGCATCGGGAGGTGGTTCGGCCTATCGCAATGCACAAGGCGCACTGCGGTGAACTCTTTGTAAAGTTCAACACCGATAGGTGAGCACTTTGTGAGCGCAATTTTCGTCAAAAAAAGAGAGGCCGCAAGGCGGCCTCTCTCACCTGAACGCAACGCTACGCGTTAATTCTGGTTTGGATTCCAGTTGGTGCCCGGAACCTGCCTGTTCCGATTGGGGTACCGCCCACCGTAGTACACGGTCGGTGCATCGTAGCCGTAGAGTAGTCATAGACGTACGGCTGCTCGTACACGTAGCTCGGCTGATAGGCATATGGTCCGCCGCCATAGTAGCCATTCGTAGTAGTAGCGCGGCTGCGACGCGGCTGCCGCCGCACCCAGCGCCAACGCGCCGGCCGCGATGCCGAAGCCGATCGCTGCGTTACGTCCACCGCGCGCCTCGGCCGACGGCACCGAAAGCGCGATCGCGCCCGCGACGCCCAACGCCGTTGCCAGTTTCCACTTGGTGCCGGTCATGTTCATCTCCTGATGACGAAGCGCCGCGGAAGGCTGAACGAATGTTCAGCCGGCACGGCATTGCATGCGATTAAAACGCACGACTGCGGAAATGGTTTCGCTGCGCTCTCGGAACCAGAGGAACGGACGATGAATTTTTTGTAATGGTTCAGTGACTTGCGAGCAATCAGCTGATGACCCACAACGCCTGCAGCCCGGCCATGAGGTTGTAGAAGGCGTGCGTGATCACCGTGAGCCAGGTCGAGCCGCTGCGGTAGCGCAGGTAACCGAACAGCACGCCGATCAGGAAGATGCCGGCGATGTAGAACCACTCGTATTGCACGTGGATGATTGCAAACAGCGCGGCCGTCAGCAGGATCGCGCCGACGGGACCAAGGAACGTCGTCGACCAGCCGCGAAAGACGAAGCCGCGGAAGATGAACTCCTCGGCGATCGGCGCGCCGACGCAGAAGCCGAGCATGACCAGCCAGACCAGACCGCTGTCGCGCGCGGTGCGCATGCTGACGAGCGCGAAATCCGGCGACAGCGGATAGCCGGCCAGCCAGGAGATTGCGTCGAGCACCACGAGCAACACCGCCGACGCGGCAAGCGCGAACACGATCTCCTTCGGCGAAGGCCAGCGCAGCGCCAGGTACGATCGGAACGAACGCCGGGCCAGGCGCGTCGCGAGCCACAGCACCAGCAGCGCCGCCGGCAGACCGACCAGCACCGAGCCCGCCACCACCGCACCATGCTGGGTGAATGCCTTGATGCTCTCTTCAGTGAGTTCGGGGCCGTAGAACGCCGGCCGCAACCAGGATGGCGACGAGTTGCCCGACCGACATCGCAATGAAGGCAGCGGCGCCCCAGAACGCAGTGCCGAAGAACTTCCAGGTGCGCGGCATTTTTGGCGCGGGCGATGCTGGGCGGCGGCGGCAAGCTCGGCAGACGACATGGGGACCTCTTCAGGGCTTGGTTGCACCTTCCACCGAACCGGTTCAAATTTCGATGAATCTCGGTGCAAGCTGTGCGCCCTATTGCGGTGATTTGCGCCCGGCAATTGGAAAATCGAACGCACCGCGTCCCGCGCCCGGCAGCGAGAAGTGCCACCATTCCTTCGAATAGTTGACAAAGCCCTGCCGGCGCATCGCTGTGACGCAGCGTCTGCCGCCAATCGCGCTGCTGCGGCGTGATCGATCGGGCGGCGGTGTGCGAGGTGCCGTCGAAGCAATCGAAGCCGGAGCCCATGTCGACGCTGCCCTCAGGTGCACGCTTCTCCGCAGGCTGCCGTGCAATCGGCATAGCTCGCGGCCGGATCGAAGCTGGCCTTGTTGTCGGCGGCAAGCTCCACCAGCGTCAGGTCGATGGCGGCTCCGGTGGAATGTCCGGACGATGCGGCGATGTAGCCGAGCGCGAACAGGTCGCGCTTGTTGAGCTTTGGATAGTAGCGCTTTTGTGCCGGCGTCTCGGCGCCGGTCGCCCAGGCCAGCATGTCGCGCGAGGCGCGCGCCGGACGGTAGCAATCGAACACTTTCAGCGAGAGGCCGCGCGGACTTGAGATCCTGCTGCACGCGAGCCGAGGGCTGCGGCGACCTCGCGCCTCAGGATGCATTCGCCGGCCTCGTAGCCTGCGAGTCTCCGCCCGGTAAAATTGTTCGCCGTCGCGTAGCGGATGTCCTGGATGATCGTCGGATCGACGTCGCGCAGGTAGACGAACCCGCTGGCGGGCCGCCTTGCCTTGCGCTTGCGCTAAGCGCCACGGGCAGAACAGACAAATGTCCCCGCCGCGGCAAGCACAGCTCGCATCACTGCCCGTTCGCGCACGGCGGCTGCGACTGCAAGGCCGGACAGCAATCCCGAATTGTGGGCAGCGGCATCGAAACCGGGCCTCAAAGTGTGGTTGGCCCATCCTATCGGAAACCGTCAACATCGCCACGAATTCTGATCTTTTACCGTGCGCGGCGAAGCCTGGGGACAGCCGCAGATCGCCGGAAATCGCCCTTGCTCCGCCTCGCGTCTGCTCCTATAGCACTGGCTTTAATGGCTTCCGCTCCGAAATCGTCCTTCGTCCTCGGCCACCGGCATCTCCTGGGCATCGAGGGCCTTTCCGTCGCCGACATCACCGGCCTTCTGGACCTCTCCGAAGAGTTCGTCGAGCTCAACCGGCAGATCGAGAAGAAGACCACCTATCTGCGCGGCCGCACGCAGATCAACCTGTTCTTCGAAGCCTCCACCCGCACCCAATCCTCGTTCGAGATCGCCGGCAAACGCCTCGGCGCGGACGTGATGAACATGTCGGTCTCCTCCTCCTCCATGCGCAAGGGCGAGACGCTGATCGACACGGCGGTGACGCTGAACGCCATGCACCCGGACATCCTGGTGGTGCGCCACCATGCCTCCGGCGCGGTGGAACTGCTGGCGCGCAAGGTCGACGGCTCGGTGATCAACGCCGGCGACGGCGCGCATGAGCATCCGACGCAGGCGCTGCTCGACGCCCTGACCATCCGCCGCAACAAGGGCCGCATCGAAGGCCTGACGGTGGCGATCTGCGGCGACGTGATGCACTCGCGCGTCGCCCGCTCCAACATCCTCCTGCTCACCACCATGGGCGCGCGCGTGCGGCGTGATCGCCCCCTCCACGCTGCTGCCGCCCGGCATCGAGCGGATGGGCGTCGAGGTCGCCCGCGACATGCGCGAGGGGCTGAACGGCGTGGACATCGTCATGATGCTGCGCCTGCAGCGCGAGCGGATGAACGGCTCGTTCGTGCCGTTCGAGCCAGGAATACTTCCAGTATTTCGGCCTCGACCAGAAGAAGCTGAACTATGCAAAGCCGGACGCGCTGGTGATGCATCCGGGCCCGATGAACCGCGGCGTCGAGATCGACTCGCTGGTCGCCGACGGCGCGCAATCGCTGATCCGCGAGCAGGTGGAAATGGGCGTCGCCGTGCGCATGGCCGTGCTCGAAGCGCTCGCGCGCAACCTGCCCAATGCGTAAGCGACAGCCAACCGATGCTGACCGACCGCCGCCCCATCCTGCTCGCCAACGCGCGGATCATCGATCCGTCGCGCGACCTCGACGAGCGCGGCGACGTGCTGATCGCCGACGGCATCATCCGCGACGCGCGGCGCGGCATCGGCGCTGCCGGTGTGCCCGAAGGCACCGACATCATCGATTGCGGCGGCAAGATCGTCGCGCCCGGCCTGATCGACATGTGCGCCTTCGCCGGCGAGCCCGGCGCGAGCCACCGCGAGACCTTTGCCTCGGCGAGCGCGGCCGCCGCAGCCAGCGGCATCACCACCATCGTCTGCCGTCCCGACACCTCGCCGGCGATCGACAATTCGGCGACCGTCGACTTCGTGCTGCGCCGGGCGCGCGATACGGCGATCGTAAACGTTCAGCCGATGGCGTCGCTGACCAGGGGCTTGCTCGGCGAAGAGATGACCGAGATCGGCCTGCTCAAGGCCGCGGGCGCCGTTGCCTTCACCGACGCGGGCAAGAGCGTCACCAATGCCTTGCTGATGCGCCGGGCGCTGACCTACGCCAAGGATTTCGGTGCCCTGATCGTGCATCACACCGAGGATCCCGACCTTGTCGGCGAAGGCGTGATGAACGAAGGCGAGTTCGCCTCGCGCCTCGGGCTGGTCGGCATCCCCGCCGCCGCCGAGGCGATCATGCTGGAGCGCGACATGCGCCTCGTGGCGCTGACCGGCGGGCGCTATCACGCGGCCTCGCTGACCTGCATCGAGTCGCTGGAGATCCTCAAGCGCGCCAAGGACGCCGGGCTGAACGTCAGCGCATCCGCGTCCATCAACCACATCACGCTGAACGAAAACGACATCGGCCCCTATCGCACCTACCTGAAGCTCTCGCCGCCGCTGCGCACGGAAGCCGACCGCGCAGCGCTCGCCGCCGCCGTCGGCAGCGGGTTGATCGACGCGGTGATGTCCGACCACAATCCGCAGGACGTGGAGACCAAGCGCCTGCCGTTCGCCGAGGCCGAAGCCGGCGCGATCGGCCTCGAGACCATGCTGCCGGCGGGCTTGCGGCTGGTGCACAACGGCGAGATCGCGCTGACGGCGCTGATCCGCGCCATGTCGACCCGCCCCGCCGAACTGCTCGGCCTGCCTGGCGGAACGCTCCGGCCCGGCGCCCCGGCGGACCTGGTCGTCATCGACCTCGACACGCCGTGGGTGGTCGATCCGGCAAAACTGCGCTCATCGTGCAAGAATACGCCGTTCGACGAAGCGAAATTCATGGGCGGCGCGGTGCGCACCATCGCCGGCGGACGCACGGTCTTCCAAAGGGCAATGCCGTAAGTTCGATCTTGCGGTGATAGCGACTATTCAGGGAGGAGTGCCGCGTCATGCTGATCGTCAAGCTCGCGACCGCATTCCTGCTCGGCTACCTGTTCGGCTCGATCCCGTTCGGCCTGCTGCTGACCCGGCTCGCCGGCACGCGCGACCTGCGCACCATCGGCTCGGGCAACATCGGCGCCACCAACGTGCTGCGCACCGGACGCAAAGGCCTCGCCGCGGCGACGCTGCTCTGCGATGCGCTGAAGGGCACCTTTGCGGTGATCATCGGCGGCTACATCGCCGGACCCAGCGGTGCGATCGTCGGTGCGCTCGGCGCATTCCTCGGCCACCTGTTTCCGCTCTGGCTGCGCTTCAAGGGCGGCAAGGGCGTTGCGACCTATATCGGCGTGCTGATCGGTCTGCTGTGGCCCGCGGCGCTGGCCTTCTGCGCGCTATGGCTGGTGGTCGCGCTGGTGACACGCTACTCGTCGGCGGCGGCGTTGATCGCGAGCCTCGCGACGCCGTTCGTGCTCTGGTATTTCGGCCACCCGGCGCTGGCGGTGCTGTTCGCCTTCCTGACGCTGCTGCTCTGGTTCATGCACCGGAGCAACATCTCGAAGCTCCTGGCCGGCACCGAGGCGAAGATCGGCGCGAAGGCGTGATGGCCGCTCCATACTCCGGGTCGGCCCCGCGCAAGCGGGGACCGATAGCCCCTGCGCCAATTGCCGAAGGCATCATGCCGCTCTGAAGTCGACAAGCTGCGAGTTTCCGGGTTCACTCGCTTTGCGAGCGCCCCGGAATGACGGGCCGAGTGGGCCCGTCCTTCGTCTTCTTCACCTGCTTGACCGGCGCGGGCGGCGGCTCGGAGCCGGCGGCGCGGAGGTACTCGACCTTCTCGGCCTTCTTCTTCGTCGCCTTCGCCGCTTCCGACGTGCCGACCGACAGGGCGGCGATCAGGGCGACGCTGCATGCTGCGACAATCCACCGAACCATGATGTCCTCCGAGAAATGACCGTTGCCGGGATAGTATCGGGACAACAATTTCAGTACCAGTCATAGTGTTCCCGATGTGTTTCTCCATTCCTCTGGCATGAACCCTCCCCTCACCGACGAACAACGGCTCGACTGGCTGCGGCTGATCCGCTCCGACAATGTCGGGCCGCGCACATTCCAGAGCCTGCTGCGGTACAACGGCAGCGCGGCGGCCGCATTGAAGGCCCTGCCCGATCTTGCCGAAGCGCGGCGGCGCGGCAAGACCCGGACGCATCTGCTCGCGCGAAGACGCTGAGCGGGAAATCGAAGCCGCGCGCAAAATGGGCGTGCATTTCGTCGCAGCGGGCGAGAACGGCTATCCGCCGCGCCTTGCCACCATCGACGATGCGCCGCCATTGCTGGCCGTGCGCGGCAGCCTCAAGGCGCTGATGCGGCCGATGATCGCGATCGTCGGCTCGCGCAATGCGTCCGCCGCCGGCATGAAGTTCGCGCAGTCGCTGGCGCATGAGTCTGGCCGAGGCCGGCTTCATCATCATCTCGGGCCTTGCCCGCGGCATCGACCAGGCCGCGCATCGCGCCAGCGTCGCGAGCGGCACCGTGGCCGTGCTCGCCGGCGGGCAGAGCCAGATCTATCCGCCGGAGCACGAGGACCTGCTGCTGAAGATCGTTGGCGGCACGGGTGCGGCGATCTCGGAAATGCCGCTCGGCCACGCGCCCCGCGCCGCCGATTTCCCGCGCCGCAACCGGCTGATTTCGGGTGCGGCGGTGGGCGTCGTCATCGTCGAGGCGGCGCAGCGCTCGGGCTCGCTGATTACGGCGCGGATGGCCGGCGAACAGGGGCGCGAGGTGTTCGCTGTGCCGGGC
Source organism: uncultured Alphaproteobacteria bacterium (assembly GCA_963843435.1). Taxonomy (GTDB): domain Bacteria; phylum Pseudomonadota; class Alphaproteobacteria; order Rhizobiales; family Xanthobacteraceae; genus P52-10. Next base: position 264,332 of record CAWJKJ010000015.1, on the reverse strand, counting down.
TCGCCTCTCGACCCGCGGTCAGCCGGCGCTAACGATCTCATCAAACAAGGCGCCACCCTCGTGCACGTCGGCGGCAGACATTATATCTGTGGTTAATCCGATCCTGCGCCGTTCGGTCGAAACCCCGCTCGAGGAACCGGACATCGGAGGAGTTTGCCGGAGAGCCGGACGCCCCGGAGCGGGCGCGGATCATCGCCCTGCTGGGCCCGACGCCGGTCAGCATCGATGACGTGATCCGCATGTCCGGCGCCTCCGCGGCGACGGTACGGGTCGTGCTGCTCGAGCTCGACCTCGCAGGCCGGCTGGTGCGTCACGGCGGCGGGCTGGTGGCGCTGAACTAGCGCTCGCAAGGCCTCGCCTGGGGCGTCCGCAAAGGCCGCCGCGAAGGGCTGATTTCTGCTATTTTAGATTGCATTATTGCGCACAATACAATCTATCGTAGGTGTCCTTTACCTTTCTGTCATTTGACACGGCGGACCTCTGCCACCATGTTCCGCGGCAACCGGGCCCCGGCGAGTCTCGAACCGCCGCCCGAAATCGCTCCCAAACCATTGGAATTGCATGAATATCGTCATCGTTGAGTTGCCCGCAAAGGCCAAAACGATCAACAAGTATCTGGGCCCCGCCTACGAGGTCCTGGCGTCGTTCGGCCATATTCGGGACCTCCCGGCGAAGAACGGATCGGTCGATCCGGAAGAAAATTTTCGCATGATCTGGGAGATCGACCCGAAAGCGGCCGGCCGGCTGAACGACATCGCCCGGGCGGTCAAGGGCGCCGACAAGCTGATCCTCGCCACCGACCCGGATCGGGAGGGCGAAGCCATCTCCTGGCACGTGCTCGAGGTGCTGAAGGAAAAGCGCGCGCTGAAGGACCAGGAAATCGAGCGGGTCGTCTTCAACGCCATCACCAAGCAGGCCGTGACGGATGCGATGAAGCATCCGCGCAAGATCGACGGCGCGCTGGTCGACGCCTACATGGCGCGCCGCGCGCTGGACTATCTGGTCGGCTTCACCCTCTCGCCGGTGCTGTGGCGCAAACTGCCGGGCGCGCGCTCGGCGGGCCGCGTGCAGTCGGTCGCCCTGCGGCTGGTCTGCGACCGCGAGCTCGAGATCGAAAAGTTCGTGCCGCGCGAATACTGGTCGCTGGTGGCGACGCTGGCGACGCCGCGCAACGACACCTTTGAAGCGCGCCTGGTCGGCGCCGACGGCAAGAAGATCCAGCGCCTCGACATCGGTTCCGGCGCCGAGGCCGAGGATTTCAAGAAGGCGATCGAGGCCGCGAACTTCACGGTCACGTCGGTCGAAGCAAAGCCCGCGCGGCGCAATCCCTACGCGCCCTTCACCACCTCGACCCTGCAGCAGGAGGCGAGCCGCAAGCTCGGCTTCGCGCCGGCGCACACCATGCGTATCGCGCAGCGGCTCTATGAGGGCGTCAACATCGGCGGCGAGACCACCGGCCTCATCACCTATATGCGAACCGACGGCGTGCAGATGGCGCCGGAGGCGATCACCCAGGCGCGCAAGGTGATCGGCGACGAGTACGGCAAGGATTACGTGCCGACCGCGCCGCGCGAATATCAGACCAAGGCCAAGAACGCGCAGGAAGCGCACGAGGCGATCCGCCCGACCGACCTGTCGCGCCGCCCGCGCGATGTGGCGAAGAAGCTCGATGCCGAGCAGGCAAAGCTCTACGAGCTGATCTGGAAGCGCGCGATCGCGAGCCAGATGGAATCCGCCGAGCTCGAGCGCACGACCGTCGACATCGCCGCGAAGGCCGGATCGCGCACGCTCGACCTGCGCGCCACCGGCCAGGTCATCAAGTTCGACGGCTTCCTGACCCTCTACCAGGAAGACACCGACGACGCGGCCGACGACGACGACAGCCGCCGCCTGCCCGCGATGAGCGAAGGCGAAGCGCTGGCGCGCAAGGACCTCGCCGTCAACCAGCATTTCACCGAGCCGCCGCCGCGCTTCTCGGAAGCCTCGCTGGTCAAGCGCATGGAAGAGCTCGGCATCGGCCGGCCCTCGACCTACGCCTCGATCCTGCAGGTGCTGAAGGACCGCGGCTACGTCAAGCTCGACAAGAAGCGGCTCTATGCCGAGGACAAGGGCCGCGTCGTCGTGGCCTTCCTCGAGAACTTCTTCGCCCGCTACGTCGAGTACGATTTCACCGCCTCGCTGGAGGACCAGCTCGACAAGATCTCCAACAACGAGATCGCCTGGCGCGACGTGTTGAAGGAGTTCTGGCGCGGCTTCATCGGCGCGGTCGACGAGATCAAGGACCTGCGCGTGGCGCAGGTGCTCGATGTGCTCGACGACATGCTCGGCCCGCACATCTATCCGGCGCGCGAGGACGGCGGCGATCCGCGGCAGTGCCCGACCTGCGGCGTCGGCAAGCTCAACCTGAAGGCCGGCAAGTTCGGCGCCTTCGTCGGCTGCACGAATTATCCCGAATGCCGCTACACCCGCCCCCTCGCCGCCAATGGCGACGACGGCGGCGACCGTGTGCTCGGCAAGGATCCGGAGACCGGCCTCGACATCGCGGTGAAGTCCGGCCGCTTCGGTCCCTACATCCAGCTCGGCGACCAGAAGGACGTCGGCGAGGGCGAGAAGCCGAAGCGCGCGGGCATTCCGAAGGGCTCGTCGCCCGGCGATATGACGCTTGAGCTGGCGCTGAAGCTGCTGTCGCTGCCGCGCGAAGTCGGCAAGCATCCCGAGAGCGGCGAGCCGATCACCGCCGGCATCGGCCGTTTCGGTCCGTTCGTGAAGCACGACAAGACCTATGCGAGCCTCGAGGCCGGCGACGACGTCTACGCGATCGGCCTCAACCGCGCGGTGACGCTGATCGCCGAGAAGATCGCCAAGGGTCCGGGCCGCGGGCGCTTCCAGAAAGACCCCGGCAAGCCGCTGGGCGACCATCCGAACGGCGGCGTCATCACCGTGAAGAACGGCCGCTACGGGCCTTACGTCTCGCACGAAGGCACCAACGCGACGCTGCCGTCGGACATCACGCCGGACACCGTCACGCTCGCGCAGGCGATCGACCTGATCGATGCGCGCGCGGCGGCGGCAAGCCGAAGCGTGCGGCGAAGAAGGCCGCGCCGAAGCCGAAGAAGGCGAATGGCGCCGCGGCAACGGACGAAGCCGCAGCCTGCCAAGCCGGTTGCCGCGCCGAAGAAGACGGCAAAGCCGGCCGCATCCACTCCCGCCAAGAAATCCACCGCGAAGGCGCGCGGCACCGTGACCGACAAGGCGCCTCCGGCGACCGCCAAGGCACCGGCGGCGAAGAAGGCCACGGCCAAGGCGGCACGCTAAAGAAAGCCACCGGACGATAGTGAAACGCAAACGCGACGCTGATACCCCCCTCCCTTCACGGGACGAGATCGTCGCGTTCATCCGTTCGCAGCCGGGCGAGACCGGCACCCGCGAGATCGCGCGTGCGTTCGGGCTGAAGAACGCCGACCGCATCGAACTGAAGCGCCTGCTGCGCGAGCTCGCCGACGACGGCGTGCTCGGGCGGCGCGGCCGCAAGACCGTGCATCTCGCAGGCGAGCTGCCGCCGGTGCTGGCCGCCGACATCACCGGCCGCGACAGCGACGGCGAACTGATCGCCGTGCCCGCCGAATGGGACGAGGAGCGCGGCAGCCCGCCAAAAATCCACGTCCATGTCTCGCGCCGCGCGCATGCGGGCGTCACCGGCGGCATCGGCGACCGCGTGCTGCTGCGGATCGAGCATGCGCACGACCAGGACGAGGTCACCCATCCGCGCGGCCGCATCATCAAGCTGCTCGACCAGGCCAAGCATCGCGTGCTGGGCATTTTCCGCAGCCTGCCCGACGGCAGCGGCCGCCTCGTGCCGATCGACAAGAAGAATATCGGCCGCGAGCTTGCGATCGCCGCGCGCGACAGCATGGACGCGAAGGACGGCGACCTCATCTCCGTCGAGCTTCTGCGCGGTCGCGGCTATGGCCTGCCCTCGGGGCGGGTGAAGGAGAAGCTCGGCTCGCTCAAGACCGAGCGCGCGGTCAGCCTGATCGCGATCCACGCGCACGAGATCCCGAACGTCTTTCCGCCCGCCGCGCTGGCCGAGGCCGAGGCGGCAAAGCCGGCGACGCTCGAAGGCCGCGAGGATTGGCGCGACCTGCCGCTCGTCACCATCGATCCGCCCGATGCGAAGGATCACGACGACGCGGTGCATGCGGAGCCGGACACCGATCCGGACAATCGCGGCGGCTTCATCGTCACCGTCGCCATCGCCGACGTGTCGTTCTATGTGCGGCCGGGCTCGGCGCTCGACCGCGAGGCGGTCAAGCGCGGCAATTCGGTCTATTTCCCGGATCGCGTCGTGCCGATGCTGCCCGAGCGCATCTCCAACGACCTGTGCTCGCTGGTGCCGGGCGCGCCGCGCGGCGCGCTGGCGGTGCGGATGGTGATCGCCAAGGACGGCCGCAAGCGCTCGCACACCTTTCATCGCGTGCTGATGCGCTCGGCGGCAAAGCTGCACTACGCGCAGGCGCAAGCGGCCATCGACGGACATCCCGACGACACGACCGGCCCCCTGCTCAAGCCGATCCTCGAGCCTCTGTACGAGGCCTATGCCGCGGTGAAGAAGGCGCGCGACGAGCGCGAGCCGCTCGACCTCGACCTGCCGGAGCGGAAGATCCTGCTGAAGGCGGACGGCATGGTCGACCGCGTCGTCACGCCGGAACGGCTCGACGCGCACAAGCTGATCGAGGAGTTCATGATCCTCGCCAACGTCGCCGCAGCCGAGACGCTGGAGAAGAAGGCGACGCCGCTGATCTATCGCGTGCACGACGAGCCGGGCCGCGAGAAGGTGGTGGCGCTGCGCGAGTTCCTGCAGACCCTCGACATCTCGTTCCCGAAGACCGGCGCGGTGCGGCCCGAGCTCTTCAACCGCACGCTGCGCGAGGTGAAGGGCCACGACTCCGAGCCGCTGGTGAACGAGATCGTGCTGCGCTCGCAGGCGCAGGCCGAATATGCGGCAGAGAACTACGGCCACTTCGGCTTGAACCTGCGCCGCTACGCGCATTTCACCTCGCCGATCCGCCGCTATGCCGACCTGGTCGTGCATCGCGCGCTGGTGCGCGCGCTCGGGCTCGGTGAAGGCGGGCTGCCGGAGACCGAGACGCATCGAGACGCTGTCGGAGATGGCCGCCAATATCTCGGCGACCGAACGGCGGGCGATGAAGGCGGAGCGCGAGACCGACCGACCGGCTGATCGCCCATTTCCTGGCCGATCGCGTCGGCGCGACGTTCCGCGGGCGCATTTCGGGCGTCACCCGCGCCGGGCTGTTCGTCAAGCTCGACGATACCGGCGCCGACGGCCTGATTCCGGTGCGCACGCTCGGCGGCGAATATTACCAGTATGACGAGACGCGCCACGCGCTCATCGGTACGCGCAGCGGAGCCATGCACCGGCTGGGCGACACCGTTGAGGTTCGTCTGGTAGAAGCAGCACCAGTTGCTGGCGCATTGCGGTTCGAGCTCCTATCTGAAGCACGTGAGACACGGCGCGGTCCGCAGCGGGACTCTCGCAAGGATCCGGCCGGCAAGGATACGCGGCCCGGCCAGGACCGCACAGAGCGATCGTTCATCGCCAAGAAGCGCCGTGAGAAGCCAGGCAAGGCGAAAGCGAAGTCGAAGGCAAAGCCGAAGGGCAAGCGGGATCGGCGATGACAGAGGCCAAGCAGGTTTGGACCAATCAGGCCGAGGCGCCGCCGAAGCGCGACCTCAAGCAGGCGATGCTGCGCGGCTTTCGCTGCCGCTGCCCGAACTGCGGCGAGGGAAAGCTGTTCCGCGCCTACCTGAAGACCAACGAAAACTGCTCGGTCTGCGGCGAGGATTTTCACCACCATCGCGCCGACGACCTGCCGGCCTATCTCGTGATCGTCATCGTCGGCCACATCATCGTGCCGCTGGTGCTGGCGGTCGAACAGAACTTTGCGCCGCCCTATCTCGTGCATCTTGCGGTATGGCTCCCCCTCACCTTGGGCATGTCGCTGGCATTGCTCCAGCCGGTCAAAGGAGCCATTGTTGGCCTGCAATGGGCGTTCCGGATGCACGGATTCGATGAGAACGGCGCCGATCCGCTGGACGCGGGTCTGAGAGAAAAGAAAACTAAAAGAAGGCTTGAGGGGCGAATGTCTGAAGCGGCCGAGCAACGTTCCAACCTGCCCAATCCGGGAAATTATCGGGAAGACACCACCAAGCACCCCTACTTCCGTCCGAAGGACGCAGCGACGCTGATCCTGATCGACCGGTCGGAGGCAAAGCCGAAGGTGCTGGTCGGCAAGCGGCACGACAACGTCGTGTTCATGCCGGGCGCGTTCGTGTTTCCGGGCGGCCGCGTCGATCCGAAGGACAACAAGATCCAGGTTGCCGCCCCGATACCCGCAGCGCTTGAAGCGCGGCTGACGCAGGGCAGCCCGAAGATCTCGGCGGCACGGGCGCGCGCGCTCGCCAACGCCGCGATCCGCGAGGCCTGCGAGGAAACCGGGCTTTGCCTCGGCAAGCCGGCGAACGACGTGAAGGCGAAGTTCGACGGAAGCTGGAAGCCGTTCGGTGACGCGGGCCTTCTGCCGGACCCCTCCTCGCTGTACCTGATCGCCCGCGCGATCACCCCGCCGGGCCGCGTCAAGCGCTTCGACACCCGCTTCTTCACCGCGGATGCCTCCGCCATCACGCACCGCGTGCCGGGCATCGTCCATGCGGACGCGGAGCTGGTCGAACTGGTGTGGGTCGAGATCGGCTCCACGCCGCTCGCCAACATGCATCCGATGACCGTCAAGGTGCTGGGGCAGCTCGAAAAGCGGCTGGCCACCGGCCCGCTGCGCCACGACGCGCCGATCCCGTTCTTCCATTTCTACGGCGGCAAGATGCACATGGACATGCTGCCGCGGGAACGTCTGATTTCGGGCCATTTTCGGCCCGAAGAGCCTCACGCGGCTATTTTCACGCCGAAGTCAACGGGTGCATAGCGGAGCTGCGGTGGAGTTACGATACCGAGCTCCGACACCTTGGCTCGCTTCCAGGACTGACTTCGCGGGATGATCGACCTCGTATACTTGAAGCAGAGGCATCAGATCGGATCGGCGGTAAGCGAATGAATCGAGGCCCGCGCCAAGAATGACGTATTGCCTTACGCCCTGCCCGACCGCTTCAACCAGTTCATCCTCTGCCAACCGGTTTCGCAAAGCGAACTGAGTGCGAAGCCACGGGATATGAGCGAGCGGGTGAGCGTTGCTGGCCTCCAACAGCTCTTCGTCGGTTGAGTGGCCGGCAAACGAGCGCGCAAACGGATCGGCAAGAACCTTGGGTCCTCATCCAGAAGATTATGGACCGCGCGCCAAACGGCCGTATTTATTGCGGTTCGGCTGGGTCCATGCACGGCAATAACCCAAGTTCTCGAAGGAATTAGCTAAGTGCCCGAAACGTCAGAGATTTCTACTCTTGGTGGCAAAACAGGTCCAGCCAGTTCGCCGAAGGATTGAGGCCAAATCCTTGACTTTGGGCCATTCCGGGATAGGTTGCCGGCCAATTGGGCGGGGTTTCCCGCCCTCATCGTTTTCAACGCTTTTTCGAGGTTCTGAACGTCATGGCCAAGGCCGTCACCATCAAGGTCAAGCTCGTCTCGAGCGCCGACACCGGCTACTACTACGTCGCCAAGAAGAACTCGCGCACGATGACCGACAAGCTGAAGATGAAGAAGTACGACCCGGTCGCCAAGAAGCACGTCGAGTTCGTCGAAGCGAAGATCAAGTAAGGTTTTACAGCGCTCGCGCAAATACGAGCGGGTGGGTGGAATGCAAAACGGAGCCGCAAGGCTCCGTTTTTGTTTTGGGGACCAAGTCCTACCCATCATTGCATGACGTCAAATCGATCATGTCCGAAAACGGCCAGACAAAAACCGGTTCCCGCTCCAATATCTCCGTAACACCACACGGAGAGAACCCATGGCCACCATCATCAAGGACATTCCGATCGACGCGAACCCGGCCGACGTCTGGGATGCGCTTGCCGATTTCGGCGCGCTGCATCAGCGCCTCGTGCCCGGCTTCGTCACCGCCTGCGAATTCGACGGCGAGGCGCGGACCATCACCTTCTCGAACGGCACGGTTGCGCGTGAGCTGCTGGTGACAAGCGACAGCGAACATCGCCGCCTCGTCTATGCCGTGGTCGGCGAGCGCGTGAAGCACTACAGCGCGGCCGCACAGGTGTTCGACGACGGCAAGGGTGGCGCGCGTTTGACCTGGACCGTCGACATGCTGCCGAACGAGGTCGCGCCCTACATCAGCGGCCAGATGGACCTTGGCGCAGCAGCGATGCAGAAGGCGCTGGGAAGGAAGGCGGCGTAGTTCGGCTCACGCCGCGTCGAGCACGACGCGGTTGCGGCCGTCGCGCTTGGCGCGATAGAGCGCCTGGTCGGCGCGCTTCAGCACATCGGTGATCGGCTCGCCCTTGCGGTCGAGCGTGGCGATGCCGATCGAGATCGTCACGTCGATGCGCTTCGCACCCTTCTCGATCGCGAACGGCTCGCCGGCGATCGACTTGCGCAGGCGCTCGGCGACCATGCCGGCGACATGCATGTCGGTCTCCGGCATGACGATGACGAACTCCTCGCCGCCGTAGCGGCAGGCGAGATCGATGCCGCGGATCGACTTGCGGATGCGCACCGCGAATTCGCGCAGCACGTCGTCGCCGGCGTCGTGGCCGTGGCCGTCGTTGATCGACTTGAAGAAGTCGATGTCGAGCACCATCAGCGCCAGCGGCTTTCCGCGCGTGCCGGCCTGCTCGGCCAGCGTCGCCAGATGGCTTTCCATGTAGCGGCGGTTGTGCAGGCCGGTGAGCGCGTCGGTGATCGCCGCCTCGATCGAGTTCTGCACGTTGTCGCGCAGATGATCGGTGTAGCGGCGCTTGCGCACCTGGGTGCGGGCGCGCGCCAGCAGCTCGTTCTTGTCCACCGGACGCAGCAGGTAGTCGTTGACGCCGATCTCGAGGCCGCGCAGCAGCCGCGAATTGTTGTCGGCATCGGAGATGGCGAGGATCGGCACATGCCGCGTGCGCTCCAGCGAGCGCGCCTGGCTGCACAGCCGCAGGCCGTCGAAATTCTCGAGCCCGAGCGACACGATCAGCAGATCGTAGTTGCCGTCGGCGGCATGAAACAGCGCCTCGGACGGATTGGGCTCGACGTCGACGGAATGCTCGTCGGTCAGCATGGCGGCCAGCCGCTCGTAGGACGCCGGCCGGTCGTCGACCAGCAGAACCCGTCCGCCCTTGCCTTGATCGGCGACCGCGTCGCGCTCCGGGCTCTGGATGCCGATCTCGTGCGAGGTGATCGCGCGCATCCGCAGTTCGTCGGTCATCATCTTCAGCCGCGTCAGCGAGCGCACGCGCGCGATCAGCACGACGTCGGAGACCGGCTTGGTGAGGAAATCGTCGGCGCCGGCATCGAGCCCGCGCACGCGGTCGGCGGGCGAGTCGAGCGCGGTCACCATGACCACCGGAATGAAATGCGTCGCGGGATTCGACTTCAGCCGGCGGCAGACCTCGAAACCGTCCATGTCCGGCATCATGACGTCGAGCAGGACGATGTCGCATTCGGCGCGTGCGGCGATCTCCAGCGCCTGCTTGCCGTTCGAGGCCGTCATCACATCGAAATATTCGGCCGACAGCCGCGCTTCCAGCAGCTTCACATTGGCCGGAATGTCGTCGACTACAAGAATACGCGCGGACATTTGCGTCCCCCTACCCGATAAAACGTCGAACGGTTTCGATAAACTTGCCGACCGAGATCGGCTTTGAAAGATACGCCTCGCAGCCGCCTTCGCGGATGCGCTCTTCGTCGCCCTTCATCGCGAACGCGGTGACGGCGACGACAGGAATGGCTGTGAAGCTCCGGATCGTTCTTGATCCAGCGCGTGACGTCGAGGCCCGAGACCTCCGGCAGCTGGATATCCATCAAGATCAAGTCAGGGCGATGACGGCGCACGAGATCGAGCGCTTCGATACCCTTGTTGGTGCCAACGGTCTGGTAACCATGGGCCTCGAGAAGGTCGCGAAAGAGCTTCATGTTGAGCTCGTTGTCTTCGACGATAAGGACGGTTTTTGCCATCCCGCCCTCTCCATTCCCGATGAATCCGCCTGGCCGGTTTGCCTCCGCAAAACGGGTTCGCCACGTCAAAACAGGCGTGGCAAGATGATTCAAAATAGAGAGGATAGGTTACGGAAAGGCAAATACAATCGATGACAAAGCGGGTCTTCACCCCCGGCCAAGTGGCTGAAACTGTGGCGATTCAGGCGCTTTCCTTTCTCGCGCAGGAGCCCGCGCGGCTGGGCCGCTTCCTGGCCGAAACGGGCCTCGGTCCGGAAACAATTCGCACCGCCGCGCAGGACAAATCCTTCCTCGTCGCCGTTCTGGATTTTATTCTCAACGACGAAGGCCTGATCGACGACTTCGGCACCGCCCACGACATCAAGCCGCGCCAGCTGATCGCCGCGCGCGAGGCGCTGGGCGGCCCGACATGGGAGCGCGACGTGCCGTGACCGCATCCCTGCCCGCCGCCGGCTTTTGCCGCGACTGCCTGCAGGCAGCCGACGCCAAGGTCTTGCGGTGCAGGCACTGCGGCTCGCCGCGGCTGGTGCGGCATCACGCGCTCGCCTCGCTCGCCATCGCCCATATCGACTGCGACGCGTTCTACGCCACCGTCGAGAAGCGCGACAATCCGGAGCTCGCCGACAAGCCGGTCGCGGTCGGCGGCGGCAAGCGCGGCGTGGTGTCGGCCGCCTGCTACGTGGCGCGCACGTTCGGCGTGCGCTCGGCGATGCCGATGTTCAAGGCGCACGCGCTCTGTCCCGAGCTGGTGGTGGTGAAGCCCGACATGGCGAAATACGTCCGCGTCGGGCGCGAGGTGCGCCGCGCGATGCAGGCGCTGACGCCGCTGGTCGAGCCGCTGTCGATCGACGAGGCGTTCCTCGACCTCTCCGGCACCGAACGCATCCACGGCGCGATCCCGGCGCTGACGCTGGCGCGGTTCGCCCAGCAACGTGCAGCGCGACATCGGCATCACCGTGTCGGTCGGGCTGTCCTGCAACAAGTTCCTCGCCAAGGTCGCCTCCGATCTCGACAAGCCGCGCGGCTTTGCGGTGCTCGACCAGGAGGACGGACGCACGCTGCTGGCGAACAAGCCGGTGAGCTTCATCTATGGCGTCGGGCCTGCGACCCAGCAGCGGCTGCAGCAGCAGGGCTTTCGCCTGATCTCCGACTTCCAGCGCGCCGACGAGAACGAGCTGATGAAGCAGTTCGGCCCCGAGGGCCGGCGGCTGTGGCGGCTCGCGCGCGGCATCGACGACCGCAAGGTGGAGCCGGATCGCGACACAAAGGTGCTGTCGGCGGAGACGACGTTCGAGACCGACCTGCGCGACCTGACAAGCCTGGAGCGCATTCTCTGGCAGCTGACGGAGAAGGTGTCGTCGCGGCTGAAATCCGCCGAGCTCGCGGGCTCGACCATCACGCTGAAATTGAAGACCGCGGATTTCCGCCAGCGCACGCGGGCGCAATCGATCGGCGCGCCGACGCAACTCGCCAACCGGATTTTCGCAACCGCGCGCGAACTGCTGGCCAAGGAGATCGACGGCACTGCGTTCCGCCTGATCGGCACCGGCGTCAGCGCGCTGCGTCCGGCGTCGGAGGCGGAAGACTCCGATCTGCTCGACCGCCGCAGCGCCCACGCCGAGCGCGCGATGGACGACCTGCGCCAGCGCTTTGGCCGCGACTCCGTGATCCGGGGGATCGCCTATGAAGGGCCGGCGAAGAGCGACGAGGCGATGCGGACCCGGCACTTGCGTGTGCCAGCATCCGCGCCATCAGACGATCAGTCGTCGACGACCACCATCACCGTCGGCTTGCCGCCGGATCGAGATCGATGCGGCGTGGGCCAGCGCCTCCTTGCCCTCCTCCGACATCGCGCACGCTTTCAGCGTGTCGATCGACGGAAACGTCACGTCGGAAATCATGTGGTATGGCGGCGGCGCAAGGCTGGCCCGACCACGCGCTTGGTCACGACGCTGGTGGCGCCCTTCAGCCGCGGCCCGGCGTAGGGCAGATGCTTTTCGCGATAGTCGCGATCGAAGTCGTCGGCGCTCTTGGGAACGGGATAAACGACGAGCAGATGAGCGGTCACGGAACTCTCCTGTTGAGGGGTGAAGTTACGTGCCGCTTATGCCCGCCTCGTCGCGTCCTGTGGGGTACGAATTCCGGACCGTCGCCGGCTCGACATGCGCAAACATGTATCGTTCGAACCACGCAGGAAATGCGCGTGCGAGGGCGCGCGGTCCCTCGACCGTCAGCCCCGTCCGCTGCGCCTCGGCGAACGTCGCGTCGCCACGCCACCATGCGACCAGCGGCGCGAGCGGACTGCGAACCCGCAACGGTTCGGGAAAGCCCGGATTCTGGACGCAGACCGAGGCTTCGGAAGGCTTCAGCAGCATGAAGCGCGGCTTGTTGCGCTGGACCTCGAACCGCACCACCATCGGCTCCTTCGGCAGCGCCTCGAAGCGCACCCGCCGCTGCATGTCGATCAGCAGCGGCTCGAGCTCGATGTCCTCTTCTGCCGGATGCCGCGGCAGCCATCGCTGGCCCCACGTGCCGAGCGCACTCACGAGGCTCGCAAGCTCGTTGCCGGCTTCAGTGAGCGCATATTCGGGACCGTGCTCGCCATCGACGCGCACGACTGCGCCGGCGAATGTCAGGGCCTGCAAACGCTCCGACAGCATGGTGCGGGAAATCCGCGGAATGCCGCGGCGGATGTCGTTGAAGCGGCGGCTGCCGCAGAGCAGCTCGCGCACGACGAGCAGCGTCCAGCGCCCGCCCAGCACCTCATGAGCGCGCGCCATCGCGCAGAACTGACCGTAGCCTGTCATGGCGGAACGTTAGCACGGAGCGGAGAAGGCGCAGGTACGGAATCTGGACTTCTGTCGCCCGGCGGCGAACGCCAACCAAATTCTGTCAGCAGTCTTCGATTTCGCTGAATCAGAAATTGCATTTCCTAGTGATGGAATATACAGTCCTCGTCCGCCCGATGGGAGAGCGAGTGCGCATTCGTCAGCGCCTCGGGGCGGATGCGACGGGTCCGTCGCGGTGCCGGCCCTGTTCGGTCGCCGTTGAGAGGCGGTGCGGCAGGGATGACGACCGGTGCCGAGGGCGGACGGCCCAAGCGGTCCAGCAATACGGTGGGTCCTCCGTATTCGGTCAAGTGGAGCCGGGCTTGGCTCCCGCTGGAATCCGGCAAGCCGTTAATCCGGCGCGTGCGGAACGCAGGCGAAGGCTTCGTCTGTGGTCCGGTTCAGTCAGCGTTGGCTGGACCATCGCCGTGTGCCACGCTCGGCATACGGATTGCCCGGATGCGACAAGCATACGGGAGCCGCGGGCGCGGCCTTTCGCCCTGTGTTCCGCACGCCCTCAGTGCGACCGGCATGCCCTGGGGCCGGACGGGCGATGCGCGACTGCGCGTGCCGGGCGACGCCGGCTTGCCGCGCCGTCGAGACGGGCTACGCCGTCAGTTACACGGCTTGGTCGTCCGGGCGTCGAACTTGCTCATTGCGCCGGTGATGACGAAGTCGTTGTAGTCGAGCGTCAGCGCGCGCGAGACGCCGTTCTCGTAGAGCTCGAACGACATCGCATAGACCGGCGTCTGCTCGCCGGTGTTCGACTGCGCCGCACGGTCGTAATAGCTGACCGTCACCGGCCAGCGGGTCAGGCTCTTCAGCGCTTCGTTGTCGGAGCCGACGTCGGGTTTTGTGGGAACGCGCTCGCCCGGGATCGGCTGCCCGATCACCGTCAGCGTGTTGTAGACCTTCTCGCCATTGTCGGAGCCGTCATAGACGGCAAGCTCGAGAATGGACTTGTCGCCGCGCGCCGCTTGCAGGATGCGGTTCACCTGCTCGGTCGGAAACACGATCGCCTTGTCGAGGGTGAAGGTCTTTGCCTGCGGCTGCTTCAGCTTGACGACGATGCCGTCCGCCGTGCGCTCCGCCGCGCCGTCCACGGAGCTGGTGTTCTCGTTGTTCAACCGCGTCTCGATCCTGAAGCGGTAGCTCGAGCCCTTGCCCTCTTCCCAGCTGGACGAGCGCAGGTCGCTCACCACCGTCCGGCCCTCGCCGGTGTTCAGCCGCGACACCTGGCGGAAATCGGTCGTGTAGCCTTCGCACTCGCTGCCCGAGAAATTGTAGACGATGCGGCCTTCGGCGGCTTCCACCGACGGGCTGCGGCGCGAGGTCTTCAGGCTGAGGTCGTAAGCCGCCTGATGCGCGAGGAACGGCCCGGGCCCGGCCGCCGCGGCAAAACCGGGATCCAGCAGCACGGCCGCCGAGGCGAGCGCGAGCCACCCGGCTGAACTTGCACGAATTCCAAAAGCGCGCGCGGCTGAAGGCATAATGGCTCCGTCGGTCATCAATTCTTGAGAATAGTGGCGCCGTTGCCCGCCCGCAACAGCAGCGCCGCGGTCAAAACGGGGCGTCAGGCCCCCGAAACATGCGGTTTCTTGCGAATCTGAACAGTACGCCGGATCACACACCTTGCTTGCGACAACATGATGGGCAAAAAGGGGCGGCTTTTTCCTGAACGGTGCGAAACAACAAGAGGTTGGTCATGGCAGGCACGGTCGAACAGAAGCTCGCGACACAAGGCATCGTGCTGCACCAGCCGACAGCGCCGGTTGCCAACTATGTCGGCTTCGTCCGCACCGGCAACCTGCTGATCTGCTCCGGCCAGATCTGCCTCGGCGCCGACGGCAAGCTGATCGCCAAGGGCAAGCTCGGCAAGGACGTCACGGTCGAGCAAGGTGTCGCCGCCGCGCGCGGCTGCGCCATCAACCTGCTGGCGCAGGTCAAGGCCGCGCTCGGCGACCTCGACAAGGTCGCGCGCGTGGTGCGGCTCGGCGGCTTCGTCAATTCGATGCCCGACTTCCTCGACGGGCCGAAGGTGCTGAACGGCGCGTCCGACCTGATGGTCGCAGCCTTCGGCGACAAGGGCCGGCATGCGCGCTCAACCGTCGGCGTCGCGTCGCTGCCCGCCGACGCCGCGGTCGAGGTCGAGGCGATCTTCGAAGTCGCCTGATCGCCTCATGCGCGCGCCGGAGTGGCTGACCGCGCGGCCGGTGGCCCATCGCGGGCTGCACGACCGCGCGCGCGGCGTCGTCGAGAACATGCCGTCGGCCTTTCAGGCCGCGATCGCCGGCAACTTCGCGATCGAGCTCGATGTGCAGCTGACCGCCGACGGCGAAGCCATGGTGCACCATGACGACGTCCTGGGGCGGCTGAACGAGGGCAGCGAGAAGCTCACGGCGCTGACCGCAGCCCAGCTGAAGCAGGTCCCGTTCAAGGACACTGCCGATCGCATGATCACGCTCGGCGAGCTCTGCGACCTCACCGCCGGCCGGGTCGCCGCTCGTGGTCGAGATCAAGAGCCATTTTGACGGCGACCGGAAGCTCGTCGCCCGCGTCGCGGAGGTGCTCAAAACCTACAAGGGCCCCGCGGTCGCGATGTCGTTCGATCCCGATCAGGTGCTGGCGCTCAAGGAAGCTCGCCCCGCACATCGTGCGCGGCATCGTCGCCCAGCGCACCTATGACGACGATTACTGGACCAAGACCTCGGCCGCGCAGCGGCACGGAATGACCGCGCTGCGGCACGCCTTGCGCACGCAACCGCATTTCGTCGCCTATTGGGTCAACGAACTGCCCGCCCCCGCCCCCTGGATCGCGCGCAACATCTTCGGCTGCCCGCTGCTGACCTGGACGGTGCGCACGGCGGAACAGCGCCAGCGCGCCGCGCAGTACGCCGATCAGATGATTTTCGAAGGATTTGTGCCGGAGAATTGAGGCACAGGATCATCGGCCATGCTGTGGCCACGTGGCCTTGAGGGCCCATGATCTGCTAACCTTGCGGTTCCAGCGGGATCAATTTCCGGCACGCATGCCTTCTTCCAGCATCGAATTCCAGGCGGTTCCTTCCATCGGCGACATTCCCGCCGAGGCGTGGGATGCCTGCGCCAATCCCGGACGGAACGGCGCCGCCTCCGGTGGCACCGTAACGAATTCATGCGGCACGCTGAGAGAGCGCTACAACCCCTTTGTCGCGCACGCATTTTACCAGGCGCTGGAGGCCTCCCGCTCGGCCTGCCCGCGCACCGGCTGGGGTGCGCAGCACCTGATCGCCAAGCGAGGCGGCGAGATCGTCGGCGTGGTGCCTTGCTACCTGAAATCGCATTCGCGCGGCGAATACGTGTTCGACGCAGGCTGGGCCGACGCCTATGAGCGCGCCGGCGGAAGCTACTATCCAAAGCTGCAGGTCTCGGTGCCGTTCACGCCGGCGACCGGCCCTCGCCTGCTGGTGCGCGAGGATATTCCAAATGCCGACGAGGTGCGCGAGCTGCTCGCCAAGGGACTGATGGCGCTGTGCCGGACGGTGCAGGCCTCGTCCGTCCACGTCACCTTCGCGCGCAAGGAGGAATGGGAACTGCTGGCGCAGAACGGCTTCCTGCAGCGGACCGACAAGCAGTTCCACTGGGAGAACCAAGGCTACGACAGCTTCGACGATTTCCTCGGCGCGCTCAATTCGCGCCACCGCAAGCAGGTCAAGCGCGAACGCCGCGACGCGGTCGCGAACGGCATCACCATCGAGCAGCTGACGGGCAAGGACCTGACCGAAGCCGCCTTCGACGCCTTCTTCAAGTTCTACATGGAGACCGGCTCGCGCAAGTGGGGCTCGCCCTACCTCACCCGCGACTTCTACTCGCGCGTCGCCGAGACGATGCCCGACGACATCCTGCTGGTGATGGCCAAGCGCAACGGCCGCTGGATCGCCGGCGCCATCAACTTCATCGGCTCGGAGACGCTGTTCGGCCGCCACTGGGGCGCGATCGAGCATCACAACTTTCTGCACTTCGAGGTCTGCTACTATCAGGCCATCGACTTCGCCATTCAGCGCAAGCTGCAGCGCGTCGAGGCCGGCGCGCAGGGCGAGCACAAGCTGGCGCGCGGCTACATGCCGACCGAGACGTTCTCGGCGCACTACATTCCCGACCCCGGCTTCCGCCACGCCGTCGCCGACTACCTCAAGCGCGAGCGGCAGTATGTGTCACATGCGGTGGATGAGCTGAGCGAATACGCGCCGTTCCGCAAGGTCGAGAGCTAGTGAGGAGCCGATGACGACTTACGACAACGACAACATCTTCGCAAAGATCCTGCGCAACGAATTGCCTGCCTTCAAGATCTACGAGGACGACAAGACCTTTGCGTTCCTCGACATCATGCCGCGCTGTCCGGGCCACGCGCTGGTGATCCCGAAGGCGCCGGCACGCAACATCTTCGACATTTCGCCGGAGGACTTTGCCGCCGTTGCGCGCACGACCCAGAAGATCGCCGCCGCACTGAAGAAGGCATTCGCCGCCGACGGCGTCACGCTGCAGCAGGCCAACGAGCGCGCCGGCGGCCAGGTGGTGTTTCACCTGCACATGCATGTGCTGCCGCGCCACGACGGCGTCGCCCTGCTCCCGGCGGCGAGCCGCAAGGAAGACATGAAGGTGCTCGAGGACCACACGACGCGGATCATCGCTGCGCTGAAGTAAGGTCAATTATTCCGCGGCGGCTTGCTGCCCTGGATCGGCTCGCCGGAATCGCGCTCCTTCACCGCCTGGTGGAAGCCGACATCCTGGGCGCGCTGCTTGAACCAGATACCTTCCGGCGAATGACGGGTGATGCCGTCGAACACGGTCGCCAGCGTCTGGGTGGTGCGCAGCCCCATGTTCTCGAACGCGCTGTTGATCGCCGTCTTCTGCATCCAGAGCTGGTTCTTCGGCACGCCCTTGATGCGGTCGACCAGCTTCTTCATCTCGGCATCGAGCTCGTCCGGCGGCACCGCCTTGGTGATCAGCCCGATGCGCTCGGCCTCCTTGCCGTCGATCAGGTCGCCGGTGAACAACAGCCGCTTGGCGCGCTCAGCGCCCACCCGGTAGACCCACATCATCGTCGTCGGGCAGCCCCAGACACGCGAGGGCGGATAGCCGATCTTCGCATCCTCCGCCATCATCACGAGATCGCAGGAGAGCGCGATGTCGGTGCCGCCCGCGACCGCATAGCCGTGCACCTTGCAGATGGTCGGCTTGTAGCTGTGCCACAGCGACTGGAAGCATTTTGTGTTGTTGTCCATGCCGATGAAGTCGAGGAACGGGTCCCAGGGCATGTCCTGGCTGCCGGCGCTGCCGCGCGGCTGCTCGGCCGAATTCTTCAGGTCGTAGCCCGCGCAGAACGCCTTGCCCGCTCCCTGCAGCAGGATCACGTGCACGAGGTCGTCGGCATTGGCCATTTCGACCGCCGCGCGGATCTCCTGCGGCATGCCGCGCGCAATCGCATTCAGCCGGTCGGGCCGGTTCAAGGTGATCGTGGCGACGCGGTCGTCGCGGACGTAGGTCAGGTGTTCGAACTGCACGGCTGGTCCTCCCGCTATGAATGTTCGCCGGTTGCGCTGGGCGCCGATAAGCTCTTTATTTCTGATTAGTCGGCGTTGGTGCCGCAACCGAGCATCGAGGGCTGCATGACATCGGACAAGACGCAACTCGACGACGACGACTTTCCGCTCGAGGCCAGAGACAACGCCTTGACGACCAAGGACGGTCAGCTGGTGGCGACGGCGCAAACGCCTGGTCTCGCCGAAGACCTTGCCAGGCGCCTGAACGAGGATGCAGCGCGCCGCCACGAAGGCATATGGTCCGCCTGACGCTCTCGTCCGTTACGACGTTTGTCCAGAGTCGCGTCTCGTAGCTTGAGGCGACCCTGTCGTCGATCTCCTTCACGGCCCCCTCGTCGGCGGCCCCCATCTTCGGCGCAATCACCTTGCCGAACGAGATGCGCTTGGCCTCCGGCCAGGACTCCGGCTCCCAGAGCTTTGCGCGCAGGAACGAGCGCGCGCAATGGAAGAAGCACTTTTCGATATGCACGCGGATCGCCAGCAGCGCCGGCCGTTTCTCGGAGCCGAGCTTTTGCAGCAGCTCCGCATCGTCGAACACCTCCGCCCGCCCCGACACGCGCAGCGTCTCGCCGGTGCGCGGGCGGACGAAGATGAGGCCGATGCTTCCGGTCGCGAGCATGTTCTGCAGACCGTAGGCGAGATTGTTGCCGGCGCGCTCGGGGATCAGCAGCGTCTTCGCATTCTCGATCCGCGCAAAGCCCGGCTCGTCGCCCTTGGGCGAGACCTCTACGGTGCCGGCCTTGTCGACGGTCGCCAGAAACACGAACGGGCTGGTCTGGATGAACTCCGTCGCCTGCTCGTCGAGCTCGGGCAGGATCTTGAGCTTCGTCGTCGCACGCGGCTCCGGGATGACCTGCCTGAGCTGCTCGAGGGTAGTAATGCGCGCCATGACGGCCTCTCTGCAAGATAGGGTAATTCAAACTAGCGGATATCGACCAGCGGCGACAGCCGCCGCCGCTGATTTGTCGACAAATTCCAGGTCAGGTGTGGTGACTTCCGAGTCAGGAATGGTGACACCGGTCCGGCTTGATGTCGATCAGGGGCGTGCCGTCGAGGCAATCGAGCCCGCGCACCGAGACAAAATTGCCCTCGATGCCGACCAGCTTGACCTGCGACAGACCCAGCGGATTGGGCCGCACCGGCGAGCGCAGCGCAAATGTGCCGGAGGTCGCGCCGTTGCTGCGCGGGCTCTGGGTGACGAGATCGCGGCGCGACTGATGCAGCCAGTAGATGACGAACAGCGTCTCGAATTCGTCGAGGCGCTTCAGCGCCGGCACCCATCGGTCGAACACTTCGATGCGGCAGACCGGACCGTCGTCGCTGCCCTGCCGCGGTGTCTCTGCCCGCGTCTTCCATGGCGTGTGAATGCGGCCGATGAATTCCAGCCCGGCATCGCGTGCCGCCGGCGGCGCGACGGCGACTTCGCCGGCGCGGATTTCGTTGATGTCAGCCATCGGACACCCTTTGCATACGCTAACCGAACCACCACTTGCCGCCGAGCAGCACCGCCTCGGCGCCGATCACGCCGGCAAGCACCGACCGCCGGACCACAAGATAGATCACAAATCCGGCCGCGAAAGCCGAAAAACGCACCGGCGTCGGCACGCTCGCAAGCGCCCCCGGCGGCACGATCAGGACCTGGATGATGACGCTGCCGACGATGGCCGTGGCGACCGCCCTCACCCACACCAGGATTTCGGCGCCCTCGTCGATCTTGCGCCCGGCGAGAAAGCCGAACACCCGCCAGATCTCGTTCGGCAGCACGCCGACCAGCAGCAGCAGCCAAAGCGCGTGCCAGTCGCCGACGAAGCCGCTCATGCGCGCGCCCTGAGGCGATGCACGGCATAGGCGATCGTGCCCGCCGAAACGCCGGCGATCAGCATGTCGACGCCGGTGTTCAGCAGGTTCGCCAGCGGCAGCAGGCCGATGCCGAGCGCCAGCGCCAGCCGGTCCACCAGCATCTTGCTGTTGGCCCATGAGGTCAAAAGGAAGCTGATCGGCGTCAGGAACAGCACCGCAGCGCCAAACAGCGGCGGCAGCGACGCCGCGATATTGTAGCCGACCAGCGTCGAGATCACGGTCGCGCCCATCACGCCGGTGCCGAGCCCGTTGACGAACGCGATGCGGCGCTCGCGCGGCACCTGCGGCACCAGCCGCATGCTCTCCACCCACACCGTCACGGCAACGAAGTGCGTCGGCAGCACCAGCTGCCAGGTCTTCGTCTTCGGTCCGCGCAGCATCGGCAGCAGCGCCACCACCATCGGCATCAGCCGGATCGCGCTGAGCGAGACGGCGGCCGCCGCCTGCACCGCGGTTCCGCCGCTGCCGAGCGCGGTCAAGAGGATCATCTGCGCGGGCGCCGCCCACACCAGCGCCGTCGCCAGAATGGCCCAGAGCGGACTGAAGTTCAGGTCGTGCGCCAGCGCGCCGACGCCGAGATAGGTCGCAAACAGCGTGTAGGTGAGGATCGTTTTCGACGCCGCCAGCATGCCCTTGCCGAAGGCATGCAGCGAACCCGGCCATTCCGGTGAGCTTTTTTGCGCGGGTTCATCGACGTTCGACACGGTTGCATGACGCAGATGCAGCCGCCCGCCGTCAAGACCATGGGTACCGCTCTGCGTGCAACGCGGCTACGTGCGGGACGCACGCAGCATCGACACAAACGAGGCGCTTTATGGAGCTAAGTGTTCATGCTTCGATACGGCGTCTGACCGCGCTCAAGGAGCCACTGGTGCTGACGATTGGTCGCGCTTTGACCGTCCTGGCTATTGCCGCTCTGCTCGCTCCGAGCGGCGTAATTGCGCAATTGCGCGGCCATGGCGGACCGGTGCGCGCGTTGACGATTTCCGCGGACGGCGAGACGCTGCTCTCGGGCAGCTTTGACGGCAGCGCGATCCGCTGGTCGCTCGGGCGTGACGCCGCCGAACAGGTGCTGCGCTTTCATGACGATGCGGTCAACGCCACCGCGCTATTCAAGGACGGCCGCGCCGCCACCGCGGGCGCCGATGGCCGCATTGCCCTCTGGAGCACAGGCAAGCCGCAGCCCGACAAGGTGTTCGAAGGTCACACCGCGCCCGTCGCCGCGATCGCGGTCTCGCCCGACGGCGCGTCGCTGGCGTCGGCGTCCTGGGATCACAGCGTGCGGCTCTGGCCGGTCGACGGCGGCGCGCCGCGCCTGTTCGAAGGCCACACGCAAAACGTCAACGGCGTCGCGTTCTCCGCCGACGGGCGCGCGCTGGTCACGGCCAGCTATGACCTGACGCTGCGGATCTGGCCGCTCGACGGCGCCGCGCCGTCCATCGTCACCCTGCCCGCGCCGCTGAATTCGCTGATCGTCGCCGAAGACGGCGAAATCGCCGCCGCGGGCGCCGACGGCAAGGTCTACTTCCTCACGCGTGACGGCAAACTGAGCGGCGAGATCGCGCTCGGACCGCTGCCGGTGGTGACGATGGCGCTGTCGAAGGACGGCGCGACGATCGCGGCCGCCGACATTCGCGGTGCGGTCGCCATCATCGATCGCAAGGCGCGCAGTCTTGCCCGCAGGCTTGTCGGCGCGGACCGCCCGGTCTGGTCCGTCGCGTTCCTGCCCGACAACGTGACGCTGCTCACCGGCGGCACCGACGCACTGATCAGGCGCTGGAATGCGCTGACCGGCGAGCCGGTCGGCGCAACGATGCAGGAAGGCCAGAACGATCCGCTGGCCGCACATCCCGGCGATCGGGGCGCGGAGATCTTCCGCGCCTGCGTCGCCTGTCACGCGCTCGCACCCGACCAGGGCAACAGGGCCGGTCCGACGCTTGCGGGCCTGTTCGGACGGCGGATCGCCACCCTGCCCGGCTATAACTTCTCCGAGCCGCTGAAGAAGCTCGACATCGTCTGGACAGCGGAAACCGTGTCGAAACTGTTCGAGGTCGGGCCTGCGGCCTACACGCCGGGGACCAAAATGCCCGAGCAGGTGATCGCCTCGGAGGACGATCGCAAGGCGCTGGTGCGCTTCCTCGAGCGTGCGACCAGGAATTAGGCGGGCATCGCTGCACTCGCAGCATCGAAGTGCATACCGCACAGCGAAATCGCAACAATTCGTCAACCTACGGTCGCTAGCCTTCGATCAGCAAGAAGTGCTCCGGAGCGACTGAAAGTCATGACGTTCTCCGTTTCGAACGATTTCGCGGTGCAGATGGATACCTCGGCGCTGGTCGGGGATCGCAGCGAATGGGATCGCAAGGTGCGCTCCGACCTCGCGAAGGAGCTCGAGGGACAGTTCCCCGGCCCTGCCTTCAACGTGCTCGGCGCGCAGCGGATGCTTGCGATCAAGGGATATCGCGAGCTCAAAAAGTGGATGGAGCAGGAAGTCGGCGACAAGCGCGGCGAGGACGCCGTGCGCGGCTGCGCGCGGGCGATCCGCGCCTATGTTCATGCGCGGCCGGGGCTCGCCGCCGCCACCTGGCTTTCACCCACCACCAAGGACAAGGACTGGAACGACGCGCTCGAGAGCGTGGCATCCATCATCCGCAAGGCGCTCGGCGAATGCGGCCTGCAGGGCGAAGCCGTGCAGCACGCCATGCACTGCCTGCGCGGCCTGGTGCGCGGCTATGTGGTGCACGAGATGGCCGGCTCGTTCGTCAGGCCGGTGGACCTCGATCACGGCTTCGAGCTCGGCATCTCGATCTTCGTCCGCGGCCTCTCGGTGCTGCGCGAGCAATGCGACAACGGCGCCTGCGCGCCGACGCTGAGCCCGCGGCCTGCTAGTGCAGGAAGTGCCGCACGCCGGTATGCAGCATCACCATGCCGTGCTGGTTCGCGGCGGCAATCACCTCCCCATCGCGCCTGGAGCCACCGGTCTGCACGACATGCGTAACGCCTGCCGCGGCCGCGCGATCGATGTTGTCGCGGAACGGGATCGCGGCATCTGACGCAAGATAGAGTCTTCGCTTGCGCTGCAGCCAGGACATCTTCTCATCGCGCGTCAGCGGCACGAAGCCGGCAGCAAGTCGATCGAGGACCGCGGCCTGCTCGGCGGCGGCAAGCGTGTCGAAGCGCAGCAGCAGCTCGACGACGTTCATCTTCTCGATCCGCCCGAGCCCGGGCTTGAATGCGAGATCGAGAATGCGCGGGTGGTCGTAGAGCAGATACGTCTCCGCCTTCTCGCAGGCGATCCGCGTCGCCAGAATGCGCGACTGCTGTCCTGCGCCGATCCCGACCGTCTGATCGTCCGCCGTCAGCACGACGGCGTTCGACTGGGTGTGTCTCGCAACGATCATGGCCAGCGACAGCCCGCACTCGTCGGCGGGGTCGAGCTGCGCATGCGACGTCACCGCCTGCGACGCCTGGAGGACCGGCGCAACTGACGTGTCACGGTCCTGAACAAGCGTGAGGCCGAATTCGTCGCGGACTTCCACGCCCTTCGGGCTCATAGGCGGGATCGATCGCCAGCACGACGAAGCGCCCGTCCCGCTTTCCACGCAGGACCGACAACGCTTGCGGCTCAAAGCCGGGCGCGATCACCCCGTCCGAAGCCACGTTCTTGATCACCAGCGCCGTTGCAAGGTCGACCGGGTCGCTGAGCGCGATGAAATCGCCGTAGGATGCGATGCGATCCGCCTGCCGCGCGCGGATATAGGCGACCGCCAGCGGCGACAGCGGCCAGTCGGGAAGGAAATGCGCGCGCCGATAGCTCTCGTCCAGAGTGCCGCCGCCAAGCCCACGCCCGCCGGATTGACGTGCTTGAACGAGGCCGCCGCCGGCCGCGCAAAGCGCTGCCTCAGCTCCTTGACGAGCTTCCAGCCGCGCAGCGCGTCGAGAAGGTTGATGTAGCCGGGCGCGCCCGACAGCACGTCGAGCGGAGAGGCCTTGCTCCGCAGCTCTGCGAATGCCTGATGCGGGTTGAGGCCGTAGCGAAGTTTCAGCGTGGTCTGCGGGCCATTGTCCATGGTTCGTCCGGGCTCCGTGGTACGGATTTGCCGACAGGTCGGCGGCCCAGGCGAACGGCCATCAAATATCTGCGCTTCCCGATGGTGGCCCATCTGATCGCCAGTCACGCAGACGGCCGGACACTACCTGCCCGCGCCCGTCGGAGCCAGCCCGTTTTCGCCGTCACGCCATCCAGGGCGGCGCGATCGTTCCTGGCCGCCTGCGTCGGCTGCGTTGCGATCGCGTCGGTCGCTCGCTGCTCGTCCTCGGCCAGCAGCTGATGCCCGGCGGACGCATTGCGCCACGAATCCCAGGCCGAGACCTCCGATCCGTTCAGCACAAGATGGTCGCGGATGACGTTGACGCGGATGAACCACATCCCGCGCGCCGTCCCGTGGCCAAAGCCAGCCGCATCGGCCTGCCCGCTGCGACAGCGGAGCCACGCGTCACCGGCGCTCAGGAACATGTCGGCCGGCAGATCGGTCGGATCGAAGCCGATGCCGAGATGCTTTGTCAGCACGTCGTCCAGCTGCGCATCGACCTGCCGCCAGCGGCGCTCGCCTTGCAGCCAGTATTCGCAGATCCAGTGGTCTTCCCAGGGCCCCGCGCGGAAATAGGCGGCAAAGCCGCATCGCACCCGCGCCGGAACGCCCCGATGCCGCAGCAGGCCGCACAGCATCAGCGCATAGTCGCGACAGGTGCCGGGCGACCGCGCCTTTGGCTGACGCGGCTGCGCGAGCGGCTGAGGTCCGGCGTCCGCAACGCTGCGCAGGCGATCCGACAGCGACAGCGTCTCGCGCGACGGCCGGGCGAGATCGGCTGCCGACAGCCCGTAGGCGGCCGGTCCACTCCAGATGGATCAGCACACCCTGGACAATGCGGCAAAGCTCGCCGATGTCCGCAGGCAGGTCGCTCGAGCATGAACGCCTGCTGCGCTGGATCGCTCATCGGCGTCTGCGGCAGCCAGCGTTGCGGCTCCTCCGGCAACGCCTGCTGCATCATTCGGCAGCCTCGGCGATCGCCGGCGGCTTCGTCTCCGCCGGCAACGGCGACTTGTAGGCGAACGTCCTGGTGCGCTGGGCGAAGTCGGTCTTGGCGCTTTCGAGCAGCGCCGGATCGCGCAGGCAATCCAGCGCAGTCGCAGCCATCGCCTTCGCTGCATGCACCATGCCCTTGTGCGCGGCCGGCGCCTTGCCCTGCGCCGTCATCTGCCAGGAATGCCCCGGCGTGCCGATCGCCCAGGTCGCGCCATAGGCCTGGACGGTCGGCACCACCCAGCTCACGTCACCGACGTCGGTCGAGCCGCGCAGCTGCGCGCGCGGCGAATCCGCCGGCACCACCAGCTCGCCCAGCGCCGCATCGCCGGGCGCGACACCAAAACGCTTGCAGGAGGTGGCGATGTCCTCCGGCTGGAACGTCGCCTGCATCTTCTTGGCGAACGCGCGGTCCTTGTCGTCGAACGCCGGCGGGCCGAGGTGCTGCAGGTTCGCCTGCATCGCCTTCTCCAGCGGCGCGTTGCCGAGCAGGTTCGACATCGCGCTGTAGACCTCGGACGTCACCGTCGTCTCGGTCATCAGCGCCGCGCCTTCGGCGACCTTCTTCACGCGCTCGAAAATGTTCCACATGGTCGGCAGCTCGATCGCGCGCACCATGTAGCGGACCTTTGCCCGCGCCTGCACGACGTTCGGCGCGATGCCACCCGAATCGATCATCGCGTAGTGAATGCGCGCGTCGCTCGGCACGTGCTCGCGCATGTAGTTGACGCCGACATTCATCAGCTCCACCGCATCGAGCGCGCTGCGGCCGAGATGCGGCGCTGCCGCCGCATGCGACGCACGGCCGGCGAAGGTGAAATCGATCTGGATCATCGACAGCGAGTTGGCGACGTTCAGCGCCATGAACGGCGCCGGATGCCAGGAGATCGCGATATCCACGTCGTCGAACGCGCCCTCGCGCACCATGAACGCCTTGCCGGAGCCGCCCTCTTCCGCCGGACAGCCGTAGTAGCGCACGCGGCCCTTCAGCCCGTTCTTCGCGAGATAATCCTTGATCGCGGTCGCGGCCAGCAGCGCGCCGGCGCCGAGCAGGTTGTGCCCGCAGCCGTGGCCCGGCCCGCCGCTCGCGACCTCGCGCCGCTCGGCGACGCCCGCTTCCTGGCTCAGGCCCGGCAAGGCATCGAACTCGCCGAGGATGGCGATCACCGGGCCGTCCTCGCCCGCCTCGCCCATCACCGCGGTCGGCAGGCCGCCGCAGTTCTCGGTGACGCGAAAGCCTTGGGCTCTGCAGCGCCTGCTTGTGCAGCGCGACGGACTTGAACTCACCGAAGCAGACCTCGGGCACCGCCCAGACGTCGTCGGCGAGCTTTTCGAAAACCGCCTTCTTCGCATCGACGAACGACCAGATCTCTTCCGTGTTGCGCATGACGATGGTCCCGCTTTTCGGCGTTGTTGTTTCGGCCATCACGCAAACAAAACGGCCGGCAGTCAAGCGAACTGCCGGCCGGTCTGGTATCCGAAAAGTCTGAAGGCGCGTATCACACCTTCACGAGCGGTCCCTTCGTGGGTCCCGACGGACCGTCGTTGCCGCCCTTCGGCTTCTTCGGCGCGGCGCGCTTCTTGGCGCCGGGCAGCTTCTCCGGCTTCGGCGTCACAGGTCCCTCGACGAACTCGAAGCCGAGCTTGTCCTCGTTCTTCTCCTCGTCCTTGACCACGACGACGCGGACGTGGCCGCCGCCCTTCAGCTTGCCGAACAGCACCTCGTCGGCGAGCGGCTTCTTGACGTATTCCTGGATCACCCGGGCCATCGGCCGCGCGCCCATCTGCTCGTCATAGCCGCGCTCGATCAGCCAGGCCTTGGCCGGGTCCGACAATTCGATCGTCACGTCGCGGTCGGCGAGCTGCGCCTCGAGCTGCAGCACGAACTTCTCCACCACCATGCCGATCACGTCGGTGTTGAGGTGGGCGAACGACACGATCGCGTCGAGCCGGTTGCGGAACTCCGGCGCGAACTGCCGGTTGATCGCCTCGGCGTCGTCGCCTTCCCGCTTGCTGCGGGTGAAGCCGAACGCCTGGCGTGCGAGATCGGACGCGCCGGCATTGGTCGTCATGATCAGGATGACGTTGCGGAAGTTGACCTGCTTGCCGTTGTGGTCGGTCAGCTTGCCGTGATCCATGATCTGCAGCAGCACGTTGTAGAGATCGGGGTGCGCCTTCTCGATTTCGTCGAGCAGCACCACGCAGTGCGGATGCTGGTCGACGCCGTCGGTCAGAAGCCCGCCCTGGTCGAAGCCGACATAGCCCGGAGGCGCGCCGATCAGGCGCGAGACCGTGTGCCGCTCCATGTATTCCGACATGTCGAAGCGCAGCAGCTCGACGCCGAGCGAACTCGCCAGTTGCTTGGCGACCTCGGTCTTGCCGACGCCGGTCGGGCCTGAGAACAGGTAGCAGCCGATCGGCTTCTCCGGTTCGCGAAGGCCCGCGCGCGCGAGCTTGATCGACGCCGACAGCGCCTCGATCGCCTTGTCCTGGCCGAACACCGAGCGCTTCAAGGTCTGCTCGAGATGCTTCAGCACCTCGGCGTCGTCCTTCGACACGCTCTTCGGCGGGATCCGCGCCATCGTCGCGATCGTCGTCTCGATTTCCTTGATGCCGATCGTCTTCTTGCGCTTGTTCTCCGGCAACAGCATCTGCGCCGCGCCGGACTCGTCGATCACGTCGATCGCCTTGTCGGGCAGCTTGCGGTCATGGATGTAGCGCGAGGACAGCTGCACCGCCGCTTCCACCGCCTCGTTGGTGTATTTCAGCTTGTGGTAGTCCTCGAAGTACGGCTTCAGGCCCTTCAGGATCGCGATCGCATCCTCGACCGTCGGCTCGTTGACGTCGATCTTCTGGAACCGCCGCACCAGCGCACGATCCTTCTCGAAGTGCTGGCGATACTCCTTATAGGTCGTCGAGCCCATGCAGCGGATGGTGCCGGACGCCAGCGCAGGCTTCAGCAGGTTCGAGGCATCCATCGCGCCGCCCGAGGTCGCGCCGGCGCCGATCACCGTATGGATCTCGTCGATGAACAGGATCGCATTCGGATGCGCCTCCAGTTCCTTGATCACCTGCTTCAGCCGCTCCTCGAAGTCGCCGCGGTAGCGGGTGCCGGCCAGCAGCGTGCCCATGTCGAGCGAGAACACGGTGGCGGCGGCGAGCACGTCGGGCACTTCCGAATCGACGATGCGCTTGGCGATGCCTTCGGCGATCGCCGTCTTGCCGACGCCGGCCTCGCCGACGAACAGCGGATTGTTCTTCTGCCGGCGGCAGAGGATCTGGATCGCGCGGTTGATCTCGGCATTGCGGCCGATCACCGGATCGATCTTGCCGTCGCGCGCCTTCTTGTTGAGGTTGATGCAATAGGCGTCGAGCGCGTCGCCCTTCTTCTTGGAATCCTCGCCCGTCTTGCCTTCGTTCTCTTCCTCGGCGCCGCGCACGGGGCGCGATTCGGAGGCGCCCGGCCGCTTGGCGATGCCGTGGCTGATGTAGTTGACCGCGTCGTAGCGGGTCATGTCCTGCTCCTGCAGGAAGTACGCCGCATGGCTCTCGCGCTCGGCGAAGATCGCGACCAGCACGTTGGCGCCGGTCACCTCCTCGCGGCCCGAGGACTGCACATGGATCACCGCGCGCTGGATCACGCGCTGGAAGCCGGCGGTCGGCTTCGAATCCTCGCCGCCCTCCACCACCAGGTTTTCGAATTCGGTCTCGAGATAGTTGACGAGGCTGCCGCGCAGCTTGTCGAGGTCGACATTGCAGGCGCGCATCACCGCGGCGGCATCGCTGTCGTCGAGCAGCGACAGCAACAGATGCTCCAGCGTCGCGTACTGGTGATGACGTTCATTGGCAATCGCCAGCGCACGGTGCAGGGATTGTTCAAGGCTCTGGGAGAAAGTCGGCATTCGCGTCCCTTTTGGCCCCCGCCAAATTTCAAGTTCATAACGGTCCGGTGGACCGCTACTTATCGAAGCATGACGTTGTCCAAAAGCCGATACCCACTTTTGGCATTGTGCTTCCACTAGAGGCTACTTCTTTTCCATCACGCATTGCAAAGGATGTTGGTGCTTGCGCGCAAAATCCATCACCTGCGTCACTTTGGTCTCGGCGACCTCGTAAGTGAAGATGCCGCACTCGCCGATCCCATGCTGGTGAACGTGCAGCATGATCTTGGTCGCGGTCTCCACGTCCTTCTGGAAGAATCGCTCGATGACATGAACGACGAACTCCATCGGCGTGTAGTCGTCGTTCAGGATCAGCACCCGATACAGGCTTGGCCGCTTGGTCTTCGGCTTGACCTTGGTGATGACCGAGGTTCCCGGACCGCCCGGCGTGCCGGAACGGCCCTCGTCATTGCTCATCTGCGGCGGTTTCGCCGCGGAGATCGTGGCTTTTGCGAGAGCGGAACGAGGCGGACGACTGGACCATGGCAGAACGCGAAGCATCCCCTGATAGCGATTGTGACGAACCAAATCAGGCTCGTCCCCAAGCCATCATAAAGTCCGCATCACCCGGATTCCAGACCGACGGTGCCCCTTGACAGTGCAAGAAACGGGCCTTCCCGGTTGAAATCCTCTAATTGGGCATATGGGTCCGCGACCGGCCCACCGCAACCTCGGCAGGCTCGCCGGACCGGCCCTGCGGACGGCAAAGCGGCCGCATGCCGGCGCGGCGAGCCTTGGTTAACGGAAATCGACCGCCAAACCGCGTGAATTGCGGACGGCGAATTCAGGGTCCGTTGCCGATATATCCTGAAGATCGCATTCGAAAGAAAAAGCGTCCGGCCATTTAGTCAAATTCGGTGATCGGATTTACCACCCCTTCACGCCTGAGACCTACCGAATGGTTCCATAACGGACCACTCCTCAGGTGGCAGCCATGACGCTCGACCGGATTGCAAATAGTTTGAAGGCGATCGCCGCCCGCTTTGCCCGCGCCGAGCGCGGCAACGTCGCGATGATGTTTGCGTGATGCTGCCGGTGCTGCTGACCTTGATCGGCGCGGCGATCGACTACAGCCGCGCCGTGAACGCCCGTTCGGCCATGCAGGCAGCCGTCGACGCCACCGCGCTGATGATCTCCAAGGAGGCGAGCGAGCCTCACGCCAGCGGAGGTCACCACCAAGGCGAAAGCCTACTTCAACGCGCTCTACACTCGCCCGGAAGTCGGCGGCGTGACGTTCGACGCCGTCTACATCGCCAATTCGCGGCACCGGCGCGAGCATCAAGGTCGACGCCGCGGGCACGATGCAGACCGATTTCATGAAGCTCGCCGGCTATCCGACCGTGCCGCTCAACGTCACCTCCACCACCAAGTGGGGCAACATCCGCTACCGCGTGGCGCTCGCGCTCGACAACACCGGCTCGATGGCCAGCGCCAACAAGATGGACGAGTTGAAGATCGCACCAAGAAGCTGATCGACGACTTCTACAGCATGGCGTCGACCAACGACGACGTCTACATCTCGATCGTGCCGTTCGCCAAGGACGTCAACATCGGCTCCGGCATAAAAGAACGAGACGTGGCTGCGCTGGTCAGGGAGCGCCGGACAGCTTCGAGCAGACGGCCGGTTAGTGCAGCAAGCGTGGATCTCACCGAAGACCAAGGCGTCCTGCGAGAGCAGCGCGGCGCTACCTGGACCGCCACCAGCCAGAACGCCTGGAACGGCTGCGTGATGGATCGCGACAAGAACTATGACACCACCAACCACACGCCGAGTTCGGCGGTCCGGGCACCATGGTGCTGGCCGCAGCAGTACGACGCCTGCCCGGTCGAGATGCTCGGCATGACGTCGGTGAAAGCGTACAAAGCAGACGCTGACCGACAAGATCGACGCCATGCAGCCGAACGGCGGGACCAACCAGAGGATCGGCATGTTCTGGGCCTGGATGACCCACGCGACGTCTGGTCCGTTCCCGACCCCGGCCAAGAGATTCGAACTATGTCTATCAGGACGTGATCATCCTTCTGACCGACGGCTTGAACACGCAGAACCGCTACGACGGCAACGGTTCCAACCACTCGACCGACGTCGATGCGCGGCAGGCGCTCCTTTGCACCAATGCGAGAGCGCAGGCATAAAGATCTTCGCCATTCAGGTGGCGACCGACGGCGATGCGCGTCTCGACGGTGACGAAGAACTGCACGACCGAGCCGAGCAATCCCGAACTATTTCAGCTACATCACGCAGGCCTCGCAGATGACGGTGAAGTTCGAAGCCATCTTCAAGGAACTGGCCAAGCTGCGCGTCGCGAAGTGATCGCCGTTCATAGATTCAGGAGCGAAAGCCCGGCTTTCACGCCGGGCTTTTGTTTGTGCTGTCCCCGCGAACGCATCAACTTGGGTTCTCGAGCCCGAACAGGTCCGCTTCGTCCTCTTTAGGCGAGGTCGTCAGCCCGGGAACCCGCTCTCGGATACCGCCAATATGCTCACGTAAATCCCGCCAGAATTTGATCGCTGTGCCTGCCGGCGACGGTTATGCTCGGGCAGCGAAACCGGCAGCGGAGTTACGACGTTGCTTCGAGCCCTTCGAGTTGCGGCAGCGTCGCTTGTTCTCGCCATCGCGATCCATTTGCCGTTCGCGAAAGCCGGCGAGCCGGTCGACCTGATGCTGGTGCTGGCAGCCGACGTGTCGCGCAGCGTCGACCAGGCAAAATTCCAGCTTCAACGCCAGGGCTATGCGGCTGCGATCTCGCATCCCCGTGTCATGAATGCCATCACCTCCGGCCTTCACCAGCGCATCGCACTGTCTTTCGTTGAATGGTCGGGCCCCAATGCGCAGAAGGTCGTGATCGACTGGACATTGATCGGCGATGCCAATGCCGCGCGCCGCTTTGGCGACCAGCTTGTGGAAGCGCCCCGCGCGTTCGCTGACCGCACGTCCATCAGCGCGGCGATCGATTTCGCTGTCGGCTCGCTTCGATGCCGCGCCTTTCGAAGTCGCCTCGCCGCACCATCGATGTGTCCGGTGACGGGAACAACAATTCCGGCCGCGATGTGACGGCTGCCCGCGACGAGCGCTGGCAAGAGGCATCACCATCAACGGCCTCGTCATCCTGACCGAGAATCCGCAGGCGTGGAATTCCGACCACACCAATCCGCCCGGCGGGCTTGAGAAGTACTATCGCGACAACGTCGTTGGCGGCCCGGGCGCTTTCGTGATCGTTGCGCAGGACTTCAATTCGTTCGGCGAGGCGATCATCAAGAAGCTTGTCGCGGAAATTGCCGAGGCGCCCGTCGGCGGCAGGCAGCGGTCGGACGCTGACCGGGCTCACGTGCGCGGCGGACCCCCGCCGGCGTGAGCCGGAAAGAAATTCGGACACCAGAACAAAAATAGAACACTTTTTCAACGACTCATGTATAGTACTCGGCCCTGAATTGGGGATTGGGTGGGCAAAATGTCTGAAATCGCTCGTGATTTTTCCGCGGTCGTGCGCCTCAGCGAGTACTGCCGGGAGCTGGAGCGGCTGCACCTGTGGGGCGACGACGACGACATCGATCGCGAGTTCAACGCCGTCTGCCGTGCGGTCTGGCGATACACCTGCGACGATTTCGACGATGACACCCTGCCGGCCGACGACCATGCCTTCCTGGACAACCTGACGAAGAAGACCGCCTACGAGTTCGCGCTGGAGAACGGCTACGACCTCGCCGACTACAACAATGGCGGCTACGTCTCCGACTGGTGGGGTTTTGCCTGGATGATCCTGGCCGAGAAGCGCGGCCTGTTCACGCCCGAGCAGCGCGCCGCCGCCTGGGCCAAGCACGACGCGAAACTCCTGGCCGAGACCAAGGTGATCGGCGTGATCCGGGGAGAGCTCTCAAACCTGACCACGTTCCCTGCCTGAAGTCCCTCCGCGTCCGGTTTCGCTTGCGATCGTCATGCCGTAGGATTGCGGCCTTCACATCCTTGAGCGAGACCCTCATGCTCAAGCTCTATTTTGCTCCGCAAACCTGTGCGCTCGCCTCGCACATCGCGCTGATCGACGCCGGCGCCGCCCACGAGGCGATCTTCGTCAACTTCAAGAAGGACGAGCAGCGCAGCCCGGACTATCTCGCGGTCAACCCGAAGGCGCGCGTGCCCTCGCTCGTCACCGAGCGCGGCGTGCTGACCGAGACGCCGGCCATCCTCGCCTTCATCGCCCAGAGCTATCCGCAGGCGAAGCTCGCGCCGACCGATCCGTATGAATTCGCCGAGGCCCAGGCGTTCAACAGCTATATCTGCTCGACGCTGCATGTGGCGCATGCCCATCGCATGCGCGGCGCTCGCTGGGCCGACGAGGCCGTCGTCGTACGCCGATATGCAGCGCAAGGTGCCGCAAACGGTCGGCGACTGCTTTTCGCTCGATCGAACGGACGATGTTCAAAGGTCCGTGGGTGCTGGGCGAAGCCTATTCGATCTGCGATCCGTATCTCTTCACGGTCGCGCAATGGATGGAGGCAGGACGGGTGGATCCGGCGAAATTCCCGAAGGTCGCCGATCATCGCAAGCGCATGGGCGAACGGCCCTCGGTACGCAAGGCGCTCGAGGTCGAACTTCCCCAGCGCGCGGCATGACGGCGGTCCGCACGCACTACCTGCATCATCGCATCGACTGCGAGCCGCTCGCATGGAACGCGGTCGCCAAAGCGCTTGCGGCGAAGGCGCAGGCGATCGAGGCCGCGGACGGCCTGCTCTACGGCGTCTGGCGCAGCCAGATCGGCCAGCCGCGCGACACGCTCAATGCGATCACCGTGTGGGCGCGAAGCCGGCGCCGGCCAGGCCGCTTTCATGGAGCTCCTGGGCTGCGATCAAGAGCGTCCGCGCGCAGGACGTCACAGCGATGACGCCGACGCTGCGTCCGGTGAACGACACGCCGCCGCGGCGGCAGGGCAATTTCGCGTTTCGATGGTTCGAGACGCCGAAGCGGAACTGGCAGGAGTTCCTCGATCTCTGCGAGCAGGCGTGGCCGGGCTTCGAGGCCTCCGTACGACTCGCAGGTGATCGGCCTGTGGAAAGTCGAAGACGTCTCGCAGCCGGACGTCGTGCGAAGTCTCCTGATGACGCGCCGGCCGGATCTCGCCATGTGGGAGCGCTCGAAGATCCCGCAGGGCGAAAAGGAAACCGCGGTGCGCGAAGCACTCAGCCGCCGCTACGACCTCTGCTCGTCGACCTACGTCTACACCACGACGCTGTTGACGGCCGAGGATCGCGAAGACCGGGAACGCTGGACCTGAGCGCGCGATAGCCTTAAGTCCAACGTGAACTTGAACGAATTTCGCGCAATAAACGCTTGCCATCGTTCAGTAAATCCGTCTCGATACGGCCGCGCTGAAGGAGCCGTAAAGGCCGCGGCGTGTGAGGGTATTGGGGGAGCGCATGTCAAA
Source organism: uncultured Alphaproteobacteria bacterium (assembly GCA_963843435.1). GTDB lineage: Bacteria > Pseudomonadota > Alphaproteobacteria > Rhizobiales > Xanthobacteraceae > P52-10. The sequence goes on along the minus strand of CAWJKJ010000015.1, from coordinate 229,485 downwards.
CGATACGCCAAAGGACGAGACCGTCACGGTCTCGGCTGATGCGCTGCGCAAGGCGGAGCAATTCATCGAGGCCGAGGAAGGCGCGACCAACCGCCTGTTCGGCTGGGCCGGAACCGCGGTGACGGCGATCGCCGTGGCGATGAGCGCGTTCCATCTCTATGCGGCCTACGCGATCGTGCCGACGCAGGAGCTGCGCTACACCCACGTCGCCTTCACGCTGGTGCTGAGCTTCCTGCTGTTCCCGCTCGCGGCGCGCTTCCGCAACCGCGTGCGCTGGTGGGACATCGTTCCGGGCGTGCTGGCGGTCGCGACCATCGGCTATGCGCTGTGGGGCGGCGACGATTTCACCGACCGCGCCACCGTGCCCGACCGCTGGGACATCATCGTCGGCATCGTCTTCATCGTCCTGCTGCTCGAGGCGACGCGGCGCACCACCGGCGCGATCATGCCGGTGGTCGCGATCCTGTTCATCGCCTATGCGATGCTCGGCCCTTACCTGCCCGCGCCGTGGACGCATCGCGGCTACGACGTCGCGCGCCTGGTCGGCCACCTGTTCATCACCCTGGAAGGCATCTTTGGCGTCGCGGTCGACGTGTCGGCGACGCTGATCATCCTGTTCACGATCTACGGCGCGTTCCTGCACCAGTCCGGCGCCGGCAAAGTTCTTCATCGACTTTTCGCTGGCGCTGATGGGCGGCAAGGCGAACAGCGCCGGGCGCACCGTGGTGCTGTCGTCGTTCCTGCTCGGCGGACCGTCGGGCTCCGGCGTCGCCACCACGGTGATGATCGGCACCGTCGCCTATCCGATGCTGGACAAGGCGGGCTTCGAGAAGAACGCCGCCGGCGGCCTGCTCGCGGCCGGCGGGCTCGGCGCCATCCTGTCGCCGCCGGTGCTGGGCGCCGCCGCGTTCCTGATCGCCGAATTTCTGAAGATCAGCTACCTCGACGTGATCCAGATGGCGGTCATTCCGACCTGCCTCTACTACCTGTCACTGCTGGTCATGGTCGAGCTCGACGCGCAGCGCTTCGGCGCGCACGACGTCTCGTTCAAGCAGGACATGACGCTCGGCCAGATGACGCGGCGCTACGGCTTCCACTTCGTCTCGCTGCTCGCCGTCGTCGTCTTCATGCTGTTCGGCTATTCGGCGTCGCTGTCGGTGTTCTACGCGACGGTGACCACCTTCGTGCTCAGCTTCCTGCGCCGCGAGACGGCGCTGGTGCCGAAGAAGTTCGTGCGCGCGATGGCCGACGGCTCGATCGGCGCGCTGAACGCGGCGACGACCTGCGCCTGCGCCGGCATCGTCGTCGGCGTCGTCACCCTCACCGGCCTGGGGCTGAAGTTCTCGTCGATCGTGATCGCCTATGCCGGCGGCAGCCTGCTGCTGACCGCGCTCTACACCGCGCTGATCGTCTGGATCATCGGCCTCGCGGTGCCGGTGACCGCCTCCTACATCATCTGCGCGGTGATCGCGGCGCCCGCGCTGACAAAACTCGGCGTGCCGGATTTCGCCGCGCACATGTTCATCTTCTACTATGCGGTGCTGTCGGAAGTGTCGCCGCCGACCGCGCTGTCGCCGTTCGCCGCCGCCGCCATCACCGGCGGCGATCCCGTACAAAACCACGTTGCAATCCTGGAAATACACCCTGCCCGCCTTCCTGGTGCCGTTCGTGTTCGTGCTCGACCCGCAGGGCATCGGCCTGTTGCTGAAGATCCCGAAGGACGGTTCCTGGATCGACATCGTGTCCATCACGGCCAAGACCACGTTCGGTCTGCTGGCGCTCGCTGCGGCCGCGCAGAACTGGGCACTGCGCCGAAACACCGCGCTTGAACGCGCGCTGCTCGTGCTATCCGGACTGCTACTGGTGTTCCCAAGCCTGATCGAAGCGATCGTCGAGGCGATCATCGGCCGCGACATTAATTATACTTTCGTACCGGGCGTCCTCATCGGATTGGGCGTGCTACTGTGGCAACTGAAGAACACCGGCGCCGAAACAGCCGGCAGTGACGACGTAATCGTGGGAGTGAGACGATGTCGAACAGAGTATTCAAAACCGCAACCGCGCTGACGGTGGTTGCGGCCGTGGGCCTTGCCTTTGCGGGCATCGTCCACGCGCAGCAAAAGACCATGGCGATCGGCACCGGCGGCACCGGCGGCGTGTACTATCCGCTCGGCGGCGCGGTCGCCAACGTGCTGTCGAAGAACCTTCCGAACGTGCAGGCCACCGCGGAAGTCACCGGCGGCTCGGTCGACAACCTCAAACTGATCGGCGCCGGAAAGAGCGAGCTCGGCTTCACCATGGCCGACGCCGCGCTCGACGCGCTGAAGGGCGAGGACAAGTTCAAGGGCAACAAGGTCCCGCTGCAGACGCTGCTCGTGGTCTATCCGAACCGCATGCACGTGGTGACGATCGAGGGCACCGGCATCGAGAAGATGTCCGACCTCAAGGGCAAGCGCGTCTCGACCGGCTCGCCGGGCAGCGCCACCGAAGTGATGGCGTTCCGCGTGATCGAGGCCGCCGGTCTCGACAAGGACAAGGACATGAAGCGCGAGCGGCTCGGCGTCGCCGAATCCGTCAACGCGGTGAAGGACAAGAAGATCGACGCGTTCTTCTGGGTCGGCGGCATTCCGACCGCCGCCGTGACCGATCTCGCCGCAACACCCGGCGTGAAGCTCAAGCTGATCGATCACAGCGACGTGGTCGCGAAGATGAACGCGAAGTACGGCGAGCTCTACGCGCCCGGCAAGATCAGCAAGGGCTCCTACCCCGGCTACGACAAGGACAACGCCATTGCCGAGGTCTGGAACATCATCGTCACCGGCGACAAGATGAGCAACGACGAAGCCTACAACATCGTCAAGACGCTGGTGGAGAAGAAGGCCGACCTGGTCGCCGTGCACAAGGAAGCCGAGAGCTTCGATCTGGCCAACCAGCAGCAGACGAAGTCGCCGATCCCGTTCCACCCCGGCGCGCTGAAGTACTTCAAGGAAAAAGGCGTCACGAACTGAACATCAACAGTTCGATGATGATGGGAGCCGCAGTGGCGGCTCCCATTTTCGTTTGCGCAGGCGTCCGCCCTCGCCTCACGTCCGACTAAAGGACCGCCTCCCGCTCGATCATCCAGCGTGTCACCGGCTGGTGAAAATTCATCGGGCCCGGCACCGTTTCGTGTGTCTTGACGTACTTGAAGCCTGCCGCCTGCAGCGTCCGGTTCGGCGCGGTGTTGAGCGCGTAGGGCTCGCAGAACAGCCGCTTGATCTTCAGCGTCTCGAAATAGATCTTCGCCGTCTGCCGCACGAAGATCGCGCCGTTGCCCTTTTGCCTGCGCTCGGGATGCAGGATGTGCAGGTGCATGTAGGCTTCCTCGCCGAGCTTGATCTTGTCCGACGAGGAGAAACCTGCGGGCTCGCCGTCCAGCTCCCACAACACCAGCACGATCTCGCGCCGCTCGACCGGCAGGGCGAACTGCTGCGCAAAGCGCGCCTGCCATTGTACCCGCGCCGGCACGCGCGCCGGGTCGACGCCAAGACTTTTCAGATAGTCCGGCGCCGCGTTCAGAAAATAGTCGGCCACGAGATCGGTCTCGGACAGCTGCATCGGCCGCGCGATGCGGATCGGAGACGCGTCCGTCATAGAGATCACCTTCGGAATGGCCCCATAGGCGGCCTCCGGCCGCCGTTTTGGAACACCGCTGCTTCGCATCGGCTATGGCGCAATCCGAGGCTGCGATCAAAACAAAAAAGCCCGGCTTGCGCCGGGCTCTTCGTCAGAGACAACTGAGTAAGTTCTGAAAATTCCGCAAGAGCCTCAGGCGACCTTCGGCATCTTCGCCATGAAGCCTTCGAACGGCTTGTAGGTTTCCTTGGCGATATCCTTGTAGAGCTCGCCGATCTTGGTGCTCTCGGCAACGAAGGTCTCGTAAGCGGTCTTGGCGTAGTCGGTCTGCACCTCGAGCGCCTTGTCGAGCGAACGGACGCCGGCGAGCTTCTCGAGGAACGCAGCGCCCTCCTCGTACGACTTCTTGGCGTAATCGGTGTAGGCGGTGGCGATCGCCTGCATGTTCTTCGTGCAAGTGCCTGCGGAGGCGACAGCGGCATCGAACTGCTCTTTGCCGTAATTCTGGAACTCTTCAACCTTAAGCATCGTGATCCTCTTCCCTGAGCTGTGAACAAAAAAGCGACAGCGCATTCGCGCGCGCATCGGCGACTTTTGGCCGGAGCGTCCGACCTCCCCATCAACGTTAACGAGTATAGTGCACTGCACAAATACGTCAAGGAGAATTGTGCGACGCACAACATAAACCTTACATAAAACCTGTGAGTTGATCGCAAGGGATGATTAACCTTTTGGCAACCCGCGCCTCCTACCGTGATTCCCGTACTATTTTGTGCGGCAGATAGCCGGAAAATCGAGCGTTGACAGAGCCTTAGACGGAACCCGAATACCCGGTAACTCCCCTGAAGGCGCCGCGTCGGTCGAATGACACAAAATGGCCTTGTGAATGCTGCTCAACGGGAACGTCACGGTACCGTGAGCGGCCGGAATTAGGGGGACGGAAAGTTCATGTTCCGCGCAATCGCTGCGTCCTCTCGCGGACGTCGACTGTTGGTGCTTGGCCTGATCACTGCGGTGTCGGCCACCGTTTTCACCACTGATTATGCCGAGGCGAAGCGCAAGCGCGGCAAGCGTGCGCAGATTGCGCGCGTCGTCTACGCCCCGCCCTTCTCCACCATCGTCGTCGATGCGAATTCAGGCGCGACGCTGCAGGCGAACAACGCCGACGCGCAGCGCTTCCCGGCGTCGCTGACCAAGATCATGACGCTCTACCTGCTGTTCGAGCGGCTGGAGTCCGGCAAGATGAAGCTCGACACCGCGATGCCGGTGTCCGAATACGCATCCGAGCAGGCGCCGACCAAGCTGGGCCTGCGTGAAGGCGACGAGCTCAAGGTCGAGGACGCAATCAAGGGTCTCGTCACCCGCTCGGCCAACGACGCATCGGTGGTGATCGCCGAAGCGATCTGCCGGCAGCGAGGACGAATTCGCCAGGCTGATGACGCGCAAGGCGCGCGCGCTCGGCATGAGCCGCACGACCTACAAGAACGCGAACGGCCTGCCTAATCCGGAGCAGGTCACCACGGCGCGCGACCAGGCGGTGCTCGGCCGGGCGATCCAGGATCGCTTCCCGCGCTACTACCGCTACTTCGCGACCAACAGCTTCTATTATCGCGGCAAGGCGATCCGCAATCACAACAAGCTGCTCGGCCGCGTCGAAGGCGTCGACGGCATCAAGACCGGCTTCACGCGCGCCTCCGGCTTCAACCTCGTCACCTCGATGAAGCGTGGCAACCGCCATCTGGTCGGCGTCGTGCTCGGCGGCCGCTCCGGCGGCTCGCGCGATGCGATCATGCGCAACCTGCTTGCCGAGCATCTGGAACGCGGCGCGACCAAGCGCACGGTCGCAGCGATCACGGAAAATGGCGCGGCGCCGGTCGCCGTCGCGCAGGCAGACGACGTGCCCGCAACGGCGTCGGCGAAGCCGGCAATCAAGCCGGTTGAAAGCAAGACCGTCGACCTGAAACCGACCGCCAGTTCGAGCGACTTCGACGGCGAGGGCAATCCCGCACGGCGCGACATCGCGCCCGTGCAGGTCGCCGCGGCTGCCGCCGAGCCTGTCGCTACGCCGTCTGCACCCGCGCAAGCGAGCGCGCCGGCTACGCCGCAGCAGCGCATGGCGCCGCTGACCAACGGCGTCGTCTCGGCCCAGGCGCTCGCACCGATCCCCGGCTCCACCGAACCGATGACGCCGGTGCGCGTGAAGACGTTGCAGGTCAAGGCCGGCCCGATGAAGGTCGCAAGCGCTGGCCCGACGCAGATCGTGCCGCAGCCTGCGCCGTCACAGCCGGTCGTGACCAGCACCGTCGAACCGGCGAAGAGCAATGCGGTCGGGAAGTCCGATCTCGCTCCGCTGGCTCCCAACCATGGCAAGGGCCAGGGCATCCTCGGCACGCTGCCGGCCAGTGCGATGGCCTATGCCGATCCTGCGCCGCGTGCCGCAGCTGCGCCGGCTCCGGCTGTCGCCGCACCTGCGCAGGTGCAAGCCGCTCCGCAGGCTGCTGCAAAGCAGGTGGAGCCGCCGAAGCCCTCCATCCGTCCGGGAAGCTGGATCATCCAGGTCGGCGCGCTCGAGAGCGAGGCCGAGGCGAAGACAAGGTTGAACGAAGCGCGCGACCACGCCCGTACCGTCCTCGGCAAGGCCGAGCCGTTCACCGAAGCGGTCGCCAGAGGCGACAAGCAGCTCTACCGCGCCCGCTTCGCCGGCTTCGTCGACAAGGACAAGGCCGAAGCCGCGTGCAAGACGCTGAAGCGGTCGGACCTGCCCTGCTTCGCAATGAAATACTAACCATCCCTCTCTAGACTCGGAACTCCGAGCTCGACCCCGCACAAGACCGGGGCAAGCTCTCAGGCGCGTCAAATAGATGATGAGGGACTGGCCGCTCGCGTAGCGTTGCTTATGCGTGCGGAGTTAGTTGCGATGGCGTCGAAGAAGAGTGTCCTTGGCCTCGTTTACCCGCGAGGCGAGGTACGTCGAGCCCCCTTGATCGGGATGGAGTTTCTTCATCAGGGAACGGTGCGACCGGCTGATGTCGTCCTCCGACGCCCCCGGCTGCAGGCCAAGGATCTGATAGGCCTCCTGCTCCGTCATTTTCCCGGACGCCGCGCCACCGACATGGCCGCCCTGCCGCCCTGTCCGTTCGCCTTGCGCGTTCTCACGCCAGGCGGGAAACCGGCGGTCCAGATAGCTTTCCAGAAGCGCCAGGCTCTCGGCGTCGAACGCTGACCCGATCGCGACGAGCTCGCGCAGGTCGAACTCGTCGAGCGAGCGGCCGGCGTGATCGCCGGCGATGATCTGCCCCTGCAGGTTGCCGCTGTCGTGATCGAGTCGTCATGTCGAGGAAGGCCGAGCGCACGCGCGAGGTCTGTCCGCTCGAACGCTGTGATCCCCAGCCCGGAATGCTGAAGCCGCCAGCGCCGAACGGCGACCAGCCGAGCAGGCCTGCGCCGAAGATGCCGAGCGGGATCGCCACCGCCAGTTCGCCGCGCACGCCGATGAAGGCGGCAATCGCCAGCGAGACGATGCCGCCGCCGATCTTCATGCCGCGCGCCAGCACCGCCGGATTGGCGTTGCGCAGCACCTGCAGCAGCAGGTACAGCGTGATGACGGCGACGATGCCTGCGATCAGGGACATGATCCGAATGTAATGACGGGAGGCCGGCTGAGGTAGTGGGCAAGCGGCCGCCTACCGCATCTGCCCCAAAAGCAATGTTGCGCCCTGCGAGGCCGACGACAGGCGCTTTAGGGCCTCGTGGCCGCCCGCCGCATAGGCTGCGGCCGCCCGCAGCAGCTCCCGCAACTGCGCTGCCGAGCCCGGATCGAACCGGCACCAGGCGCCGCCGGTCAGTCGCGCGATCTCGCGGAAAGCCCGCTCGGCTTCCGCGTCGTGGCCTTCCTGGAACATGAAACAAGGCACCTTCAAAAGCCCCAGCTCGCCGGCCCTGGCGCACAGGTCGTCGATGTTCTCTTCCATCGCGTCGCCGACGAACACCAGCGCGCGCACGCCCGATGCCGATGCCTCCCGCCGCGCATCGGCCAGAACCTTGCCGATCTGCGTATGGCCGCCGACGCAGTCGATGCGGCCCATGAGCGCTGCGAGCTGGGCGGTGTCGGTGATCCAGCCGGTCGCGCGGCATTCGTTGAAGCCGCGATAGTAGATCAGCCGCATGGCCAGTTTGCCGACGCTGCCCGCCTCCTTGAACATGTCCGCCTGCAGACTGCAGGCCATGTCCCAGGTGGGCTGGCGGCTGAGCGTCGCGTCCAGCGCGAAGATGAGCTTGCCCGAGGCGCCGCTGCCGGCCGCACCCAGCGCCTTCACCTGCGAGAGGAAGCTCGAGATATCAGTGGAGGACGACTGCGCCGCGGGCGTCTTGCCCGGCGCGGGCGCCGGCGTCTTCCTGTCGTCGCGCCGTCATCTTTTTCTCATACTAGAGCAATATGTGCAAGACGCCGCACGGCGTGCTACACAGGTGCCTCGGCGCCCTTTTCCGCCCCAACCGTAGGAATACCACAATGAAGCTTGCCCGTACCGCCCTGATCGCCGCAGTCCTGACCCTGCCTGCAGCCTCCGCCAACGCCGTCGTGCTCGACCTCTACACCATGACCTGCAAGCAGTTCGTGGAGAGCGACAAGGACACGATCGGCGATCATGCTGACCTGGCTGGACGGCTGGTACAAGGGCGACTCGGACGAGGCGAAGATCGACACCGACGTGTTCGTCGATAACGCCAAGAAGATCGGCGAATACTGCGGCAAGAACCCGACCACCAGCATCGTCAACGCGGCAGACGCCGTGCTCGGGCCCCGAACTGACCGGTCAATCCCCGCCGAGCGCCCGCGGCAGCATGCGCTGCATCACGCGATCCTTGATGAAGAGGTAGTGCTGCAGCGCGGCCGCGATGTGCATCGCGGCCAGTGTCGCGATGACGAAACCCAGGAGGCGATGGCCGCTGAACACCTGGTCGGCGAAGGCCTGATTCTTCGCCATCAGGTTCGGCAGCTCGAACAGGCCGAAGAACGGCGTCGGCGCGCCATAGGCTGAATTTGCCAGCCAGCCGCCGATCGCCTGCAGGATCAGCAACACATAGAGCAGCCCGTGCGTCGCCGACGACACCGCGCGCTGCCAGCGCGCGAGGCCCGGCGCCGGCGCCGGCGCGCCAACGACGATGCGGTTGATCAGCCGCGCCACCATCAGCGCCAGGATGAGAATGCCGAACGACTTGTGCAGGGTGTAAAGCGTGTCCTGCAGCGGCCCCTTGGCGACCCGGCCCATGGTGATGCCGATCGGGATCATCACCAGCACGCTGCCGGCCACCATCCAGTGCAGCAATTTCGAGGTCGACGGATAGCCGCCGGATCGAGTGCCGTAGGTCATGCGCGACGCCCCCTGGCCAATATGAACCGGAAAATGAACTTTCGCCCCGCTTGGAACTTAGCACCCCGAGCACCCAGATAACATTCCGGCCTCGCGCGGCAGTACACAACTTTTACTCAAATGATGCGGTCGCATCGATGATCCTGGCACGAGCACGAAAGACGCGCGGCGCACGCAAATCGGTCCGGCAGCCCGGATGGCTCGTCTTCGAAGGCAGCTTCGCTGCGCGGCCGTGCACCGTGATCGATCTGTCGGACAGCGGCGCGAAGATCGAAGCGGGTGACGCCGGCGCAGTGCCGGCCAAGCTTCGCCTCGCATTGTCCCGCGACGTGCGAACCGGCCGCCCGTGCGAAGTCGTCTGGCAGCGCGGCAAGACCTTCGGCGTGAAGTTCGTCTAGATCTTTGTTTTGCGCATGATCTTGTCCGAAAACCGCTTCACACCCCCGATCGCGTCGAGGGCAAGCTTTTCGGGATCATGCGCTAACCCTCAAGGATGTCGTGGGTCTCGAGCGGCTTGTCGACCTGCGCGAACCATTCGGCACGGGCGACCGCACGGCGGCGGCCGCGCTCGTCGAGCGGCAGGCGGAGATGGCGCAGCAGGCTCGTCACCTCCTCGCGCGCGGTGACATGCGCCATGTTCGGCCGCGTGCCGAGCGTCTGCGAGTTCAGATCGTCCAGCGCGGTCAGGCCGCGCGGGAACAACTCGCGATAGACCACCCGCTCGGCAAAGCCGTCGACGGCGCGGAAGCCGACGGTGGAGGCCAGCGTGTTCAGCCCTTCGGCGATCAGCTGCTTGTTGCGTGAGGACAGGAGCGACAGGCGGTTGCGCACCACGATCCAGTCGGTGGAGGCGCCGTCGATCTGCCGGCGGTGGCGGCGCGCCTCGCGCACCATCTTCGCATAGTGGCTCTCGCCGGTGACCCAGTAGGTGGCCGGGTCGACGGTCCCGAGCACGTCGAAGTCGAGGAAGCTGTCGTTGATCGGCGTGATCAGCGTATCGGCCATCGAGTGCGCGAGCCGCATCAGGTAGTTGTCGGTTCCCGGCGTATCGATGACGACGAAGTCGAACGCGCGCTCGACCGTGTTGATCGCCTGCGAGAACTGCTCGAACTCCGAGACCTCGTTCTCGCCGATGTGCATGCTGGCGCCGAGCGCAACATGGACGTGATGCGGCAGTTCCAGCTGCAGGCCGGTGCGCCGCGCCCAGGCGGCGCGGTTCTCGACATAGTGGGTGAGGCTCTTCTGCCTTGAGTCGAGATCGATGGTGGCGACGCGCTGGCCGGCCTTCAACAGCGCAACGGCGATATGGAACGCCGTGGTGGATTTTCCCGAACCACCCTTCTCGTTGCCCAACACGACAACATGCGCGGAGCCGGACTGAGCCGGACTAGCCTGCACCAACATTTTACGGAGTCCTCTGCCGTCCCATCATCAAATCGCAAACGTTTGCGGTCAAGCGAAATGCGTTGACGTTTGCCGTTAATCGTAAACGTCGACGATTCACGTGTCGGCCAAGCAACGATAGACGCGCCTGCGCCGCTCATTTTCGCAGGGGCCGCATGATTGGCGGCGCGGCTGCGCGTTTGATAGAAGCGCTCCGCCGCGCAAGACCCCTCAAGCTGCAAGAAGCCTCATGCCCAAGCTCCCTCCCGTCGTCCGCACCCTGCCCGCGCTGCACCGCGCGATCGACAAGCTACGCAAGCGCGGCGCGAAGGTTGCGCTTGTTCCAACGATGGGGGCGCTGCATGACGGGCATTTGACGCTGGTACGGACGGCGAAGCGTCGCGGGTTGAAGGTCATCGTGTCGATCTTCGTCAACCCGACGCAGTTTGCGCCGCACGAAGATTTCGCGTCCTACCCGCGGACGATGGACACGGACCTGGAGAAGCTTGCGGTCGAGGCGGCCGATCTTGTCTGGGCGCCGACCGCGGCGGTGATGTATCCGCAAGGTTTCGCCACGCGGATCGTGCCCGATGGTCCGGCAGTCGCCGGGCTGGAGGACAAGTTTCGCCCGCATTTCTTCGGCGGCGTCGCCACCGTCGTCGGCAAGCTGTTCAACCAGTGCCGGCCGGACTTCGCGATGTTCGGCGAGAAGGACTATCAGCAGCTCAAGGTCGTCACCCGCCTGGCGCAGGATCTCGACATGCGCCTGAAGGTGATCGGCGTGACGACGGTGCGCGAGAAGGACGGCCTCGCGCTGTCGTCGCGCAACGTCTACCTCTCCGCCGACGAGCGCCGCGCGGCGCCGGTTTTGCGGCGGGCGATGAAGGACGTAGCTGCGAAACTTCGCGCAGGCGCTGAACTCGGAGCCGCGCTCGCCGACGGACGCGCGGCGATCGAGACCGCGGGATTTGCGATCGACTATCTCGAGGCGCGCGCACGCCGAGACGCTGGCGCCGGTCGCTTCGATCAAGGACGGTCCGGTGCGGCTGCTGGTGGCGGCGAAGATCGGCCGCACCCGCCTGATCGACAACATGAAGGCGTGAGTCAGCTTCCTGAACGACGCGCCTGTAGCGGCGTCTTACCGCGGGCCCTCGGGATCATGCCTATCAGAGCAGCCCGAGCTCGCGCAGCTCGCGGCGCATCGGCTCCGGCATGGCGACGAGCCCCTTGCCCGACTTGCTGAGATCGGGCGGCGCATCCTTCACGTTCAGATAGCGCCAGCCCTGAAAGGCCCGCATCGGCCGTGGCGTGAGCGCGACCACCTTCGGCTCCATCACGATCCGGCAGCGGCCGACGCCGGCCTTGTCGCGGAACGGCTCGATGCCGATCAGCCGCTCGCGGGCGGCGATCTGGCCCTTGATCACCCAATAGAGCGAACCGCCGTCCAGCAGCTCATCGACGCGCTTCGGCGTCATCCGCGTGATGTGGATATGCCGGCGCGGCAGCCCCTGCGCCTTGGCCTGGCGCTGCGCTCGCGCACCCAATCCTGCAGGTCCTTGACCGAGTTCGCAGCCGACGGCGAGCTTGATGAGATGAAGCGTCATGGCCGGAATTTAGGGCATCAGCCGGACGCGCGAAACCCGGCTCGCGCAGAAGCTCACACCTAATCCTTTGCTTGGGCGCGGTCAGCCGGTTCCCGTTATCAGACCAGCCGACGGGCGCTCGCGCGGATCGAGCTTCAGCCATGGCGCCGCGTGGAAGGCGCTCATCAGCAGGTACATCGTGACCATTCCGCTCAGCGGCGATGCCTGCGCGGCCGAGCAGAGCATCTCCGCCGGGCCACCGCCCAGGACACCGGTCAGCAGCGCCATGATGGCGAAAGTCGGCGACGCCGCGAGCGCCAGCCCGTCGGCCGCCCGAGCGCGGCGGCGTTCCGGCGGGTCGCACTGCCCGTCGGATCCGCCGGAACAGGCCTGGCTCATGGCTTCGTGCTCGCGTGCTGGTTCCGGAACGCCGCCTCTCCGGCGTCCGACACCTCGACCCACTTCTTGTCGGGCGCGGCGTCTGCGACGTAGCTGTCGTGCCAGTTCCACCACTTGTAGGTCGGGGTCTGAGGATAGCCCTCGGGCGAGTCCTCCCAGACCTCCTGCCGGCCGAGCGGCGTGATGTCGAGGTAGTTCCAGGTGCTCCCCATCTGCTCGTCGCCGCGGTTGTTGATGAAGTAGGTGCGGAACACGCGGTCGCCGTCGCGGTAGAACACGTTCGTGCCGTGCCACTCGTCCACGCCGAAGTCGGCGTCGAAGCTGTCCGTGATGGTGAACCACGGCATCTCCCAGCCCATCCGCGCCTTCAGCCGCGCGATGTCCGCCTGCGGCGCACGCGAGACGAAGACGAGGGTGGTGTCACGGGCGTTCAGGTGGGCGACGTGGGCGACCTGGTCGGCCACCATGGAGCAGCCGCGGCAGGCGTGGTCGGGCCAGCCGAACACCCCCGGCTCGAAGAAGGCGCGGTAGACGATCAGCTGACGCCGGCCGTCGAACAGGTCGAGCAGGCTGACCTTGCCCGCAGGCCCCTCGAACGCATACGTCTTCTCCACGGCCATCCACGGCATGCGCCGGCGCTCGGCGGCCAGGGCGTCACGGGCGCGGGTCTGGGCCTTTTCCTTCACGAGCAGCTGCTCGCGGGCCGCCTCCCATGCCTGCGGCGACACGACCGGTGGTGTGTGCATGGCGGGCTGTCCGCCTTTCCGTCCGTTCTCGGTTGATGTAGTCATGGCTTTGAAACCTCCTGATTTGGGCGAATTCCCGCGCCTCGAGGCTGAAGCGCGATTCCGTTCGCTGCTCATCGCTCGTCGTTGGTCGTGAGATAGTTTTGGCACCGGAATCGAACGGTGGGAGTAACAAGTGTGGCGCTATTCCGATGGAGTTCCGCTCATGCAGCCGCGGCGCGCGCAGCGAAGCACGCCTGAGCCGAGTGCTGCCTGGGCGACTTGAGTGAGGTAGCATGAACGTCTGGCTGCGACTGGCCCGGCGTTGAGTGCGACGTGACGAGCTCTGGAACAGCGGAAAGTGCGCAGTCAGCCGCATGGCCGCGCGCCGATAGCCCACGCGCTAGTTATCGTCGCCCACCTGCGACGGCACGAACGGCACCGGTGCGACGACGCGCGGCCGGCCGATTGACGCGGCCGGCGCTGCGACTGTCCCGCGGTCGTTGGCTGGGCCGCCGCCGGCCGCTTGGCTTGCGCCTGCGCATTGGTCGTCGACTTCGCCGCAGGCGCGGCGCCGGTCGCCGCCTGTGGCCTCGACGGCGGCGTCGGAACCGGAGCCGCCTGCTGCGCCGGCGGATCGGCCGTCATGATGTTGACCGGCGGGATCGAGGCCGAGTTTGCGAAGTCGACCGTCGTCGGCCGGCCGGTCGGCGCATTTGCAGGCGCAGCCCGGAAGCAGGCCCGCGGCAGACGACCCGGCAGCAGGCATCGCGGCAGCGCTGGTCCAGGACGGCGAATACCGAGTGACCAGCGCGTCATAGAGCCGGTCGTTCATGTTGGCCTTGATCTGGTTCGCGTCCGACACAGCGCGGAACAGCGGGCAGTCGGTGACCACGCAGCGGTCGCGGATCGTCACCACCTGGGCGACCAGCCCGTAGCGGTCGCGCTCGACGGCGCGCTTGAGGACCTGCTGTTCCGGCGTCAACGTGCGTGCGTTGCTGGCAGCGATCACACGCGAGACCTGGCCGGCGGCATAGGACACCGCGGCAGCGGCCGTATCGGCGGAGCCGAACACGGCCTTCTCGCAGGCGGCCTCGACGCTTTCGCCCGCGAGCCCGTCGAGACAGGCGAGCGCCGGGGCAAGCGCCACCTGCTGGGTGCCGACGCGCGCGTCCGCGATCGAATTCGGTCGACCTCGCCGAGGTGCCGAAGCCGCGCACCGTGGTGGTCGAAGCGATGCCGATCGCGAGCAGCGCGATCACCGCCAGCGCGCCGTTCGCCATGGTCTTGTCGGCGCGCAGCAGCACGATGAGAACGACCAGCGCGAAAAAGCCCGCGGCAATCAGCGTCGCCCACATCGGAAGCGACGGCGAGCGCCACAACTGGTCAAGCGACGTTGCCCATGCCCATTGCATGTTAAGGCCCCCTGCACTTGCATCGCCGAAAAGCGTTCTACGCACTCACACCAGAGCGCTTCGAACGATGCATCATTCGGTGCGACATCATCCCTGTGCCGCGCCCATCCATCGGCCAGAGTGAGTCACGAACACGACATCAATGCGGCAGCGTCGTGCCTTCAGGCAGCTTTCAACTGGCTTTCCTTTGCGACGCGCTCGAACGCTTCAGTCGTGCTCTTGATACGGTACTGGCAGTCGTCACCATCGGTCGGCAGCAGCCTGATGACCTCGTAGGTTCCGGTCGATGCTGGACGCGAGACATTGCTTGCGGTGAAATAAACGGTCTCTCCGACCTTATACTTGTGGGTCAACGCCCTCTCCTTCACGCGATACGCGAAAAAGCCAGCAGGCCCAACGAATTGGAGACCGCGCTGGCGATACCACCCACTGTGGATATAGCACGAACGGACACAATTTGGCCAGCATTTCCGAGCGCCTGCCGCGCAGACAAAAGTTCCTATAAATTCAATGCTTTAGTTAATGTCAGAGCGTCGCATTTTGGGGTTCCCCGAAGGGACCTCGCCGCCTGGGGATAATCGGGCCTGTTGGTCCAGATTGTCGCACCCTGCGACGGCCATTCGCCGGGCGCGACAATTTCAATCGAATTGCAACTGAGACGTCAGTCGTTGTCGAACTTCTCGATCGCCCACGTCTCCTTCAAAGCGGCGGCAGTCCACTCCGCAAACGCCGGATGTGCCTGCATCGCGCCCATGTAATCGGCGGCTGCTCCCGTGACATCGACGCCATAGATGCGAAACCGGTGCACGACCGGCGCGTACATCGCGTCCGCGCCGGAGAACGCGCCGAACAGAAATGGCCCGCCATAGGCTTTGCGGCACTCGCTCCAGATCTGCTGCACCCGTTCGGCGTTGGCCTTCGCATCCGCCGACAATGTGCGCTTGTGCACAGGCCGCTTGATGTTCATCGCGCACTCGCTGCGGAGCGGCACGAAGCCGGAGTGCATCTCCGCCGAAATCGAACGTGCATGCGCCCGCGCCGCTGCATCCGCCGGCCAAAAGCCCTTGTCGGGAAATTTCTCGGCCAGGTATTCGATGATCGCCAGCGAATCCCAGACCGTCACCGCACCGTCGATGAGGATCGGCACCTTGCCGGCGGGCGAATACTTCAGGATGCGCTGCTTGTCGGCGGGGTCGTCGGTGTAGAGCGGGATCACGACCTCGTCGAAGGCAACTCCGGCTCCCTTGAGCGCCATCCACGGCCGCATCGACCAGGACGAGTAGTTCTTGTTGCCGAGCACCAGTGTCAGGGCCATCGCACCGCCTCCTACATTGCGGGCCCGGCTTTTACGCGAAACGCCCGGAGCCCGCCAGATTCAATCGGCTTGCGCGACACGCCGCGAGCTTCGCTATTCTGGGTCCGGCCGAACGGAGGCCAACGGTCCGCGTGAAGGGCTCAGCCCGCCGAACCTGACGACATCGCAAACCTGACTTCCTGCCCAAGGCCGCGGACGCTGGGCACGAGGAAGGAAGGTATTTCATGGGCAAGAACCCCAAGCCCCGTGCTGTCCGCGAACTCCCGGCTCAGCCCAATCTCGAACACCTGAAGAACGAAGCCAAGCAGCGCCTCAAGGCGCTGCGCGCCGCCGATCCGGCCGCAAAGCTCGCCGCCGCCCAGCTCGCGCTTGCGCGCGACTACGGCTTTGCCAGCTGGCGGCAGCTCAAGGCGCATGTCGACCGCGCGAGTATCGATCGCCCCCTGCGCGACAAGGTGTTTGCGGCAGCCAGCCGCCGGCGACATCGATACGGTTCGCAGCGCCATCGAGGCCGGCTTCGATCCCCGCCTGACCGACGCGCAGGGCCGGACCGTGCATCAGATCGCCAAGGAATACGGCCACGAGGCGATCGAGTTGCTGGCGCGCGAGCTTGAGGAGCGCGAGACCGCGCCAGCCGCACATGCGCGGCGTGGTCGACAGCATTCTCGACGCCGCGGAGAAAGGCCACGCCGACAAGCTGCGCAGCCTGCTCGACAGCCACCCGGACCTGATCGACGCCCGCGGCGGCAATTTCCAGAGGCAGACCGCGCTGCACAAGGCAGCATGGCGCAACCAGCGCGCCTGCGTGGAACTGCTGCTCGAACGCGGCGCCGACGTGCGCATCCGCGACACCGGCGACAACGCCTATGCGCTGCACTTTGCGGCCGAAGCCGCCGACCTCGCGATCGTCAGGCTGCTGGTCGAGGCCGGCGCCGACGTGATCGGCGACGGCGACGACCATCGCCTTGGCGTGCTCGGCTGGGCGACCTGCTTTCACAAGACGCGCCACGACGTCGCCGACTACCTGCTCGCGCAGGGCGCGAAGCTCAATCTCTGGTCGGCGATCGCGCTCGGCCGCGATCGACGACGTTCGCGATTTCATCAAGGCCGATCCGACGCTGCTTGCGGCGCGCATGAGCCGCAGCGAGCATCGGCGCACGGTGCTGCATCACGCCGCCGCAAGGAATCAGCCCGAGGCGGTGCGGCTGCTGCTCGAGCTTGGCGCCGATCCGAACGCCACCGACCTCACCGGCGCCACGCCGCTCGTCACGGCCGCGCAGGAAGGCGCCGACGAACGCATTGTCGCGATGCTGATCGAGGCCGGCGCGCGGATCGACTTCATCGCCGCCTTCAGCCTCAAGCGCTATGATCTGGCCGAGGCGATGCTGCGCGAGAACCCGTCGCGCATCGGTCCGGACGGCGACGACACGATCGCCCTGCATGTCGCCGTGAGCAAACGGAACGCCGAGGCCGTACGCTGGCTGATCGATCGCAAGGTCGACGTCAACGCCAAGCGTGTGATGTGGGACTGCAACCACACGGCGCTGCACATGACCGCCGCCGACGGCAATGTCGAGATCGCACGCATGCTGCTGGATGCGGGCGCCGATCCATCGATCCATGACGACAAGTACGACAACACGCCGCTGGGCTGGGCCGAGTTTTGCGAGCAGCCGCAGGTCGCAACGCTGCTGCGCGAGCGAGGCGTGACGCGATGAAGCGCCTTGCCTCACGCGGGGCAATCCGGCAAGGCAGGCCGATGTCCAGTCCAGATTCGTCCGATGCGTCCGCCCCCGCTCCTTCCCTCGAAACCGCACTGCTCGCAGCGCTTGGCCGCGTATCCGGCAAGACGCTGAGCGCACCCGAGCTTGCGCAGCAGATCGCGACGGAGGCCGACTGGCACACCCTGCTGGTGCCGATCCGCCGCACGGCGATCAAGCTCGCGCTCGACGGACGGCTCGTCATCTACCGCAAGGGCAAGCCCGCCGATCCGAACGATTTTCGCGGCGTCTACCGCCTCGGCCTGCCGCGCCACGATTAGCGCGGCCGGCAATTGTCCTTCGCCGACGCGTTATCGCAGCCCGCCGTGTGCGGCGCCGGAAACAGCGCGCTGCTGCGGCCGGTCAGCCAGTAGACGATCAGGCCAGTCCATTCGTGGATGGCGACGTCGGCGCGCGAGAGCCCGCTGGAGAGCGCGGTCGAACGGCTGCGAGGCATCGCTCCAGCCGCGCGTCCGCCAGTCGACCGGATAGGCCTCGACCTCGAAGCCGACCATGCGGAACGCGCCGACCGACCGCGGCATGTGGAACGACGACGTCACCAGCAGGAAACGCTCGCCCGGCTTCGGCTTC
Source organism: uncultured Alphaproteobacteria bacterium (assembly GCA_963843435.1). GTDB lineage: Bacteria > Pseudomonadota > Alphaproteobacteria > Rhizobiales > Xanthobacteraceae > P52-10. Next base: position 211,327 of record CAWJKJ010000015.1, on the reverse strand, counting down.
AGCATGTGGTAGCTGTTGACGGCATTCTCGTAAGTCGTGCGCGACGTCTCCTCGAAGATGAAGCGGCTCGCCGGTCATGCCGAACTCGGCCAGCAGCTGTCGCGCGAACGGCGCCTCCGCTGCCGAATTCTGCATCAAGCAGACCGCTGCCGCCGGAGAAGACGATCGCGCGCATTCGGGAAGCGCCGCGCCAGCGTCAGCAGTGCGATCGACCCGCTCCGCCGACGAGTCGAGCTCGATTGCGCCGCGCGCGACGGACACGTCCGGATCGATCGCGCCGCCCAGCACGATCACGCCGGCGGGATCGATGCGGCCGGCTTGCCACGCCGGAAACCGCTCCGTGAGCGACAGGAGCAGCACGTTGCTCAACGGCGAGAACCCGAGCACCGCCAGCATGACGATGCTGCCGATCAGCAGCGTATGCGCGAGCGCCCGCCAGCGCGTCAGCAGCAGGCAGACGCCGGCAACGGCCGTGACGGCAAGCAAATTGGACGGGACGGCCAGGAAGCCGAGGATTTTCGAGAGAACGAAGAACATGGGAGGCAGCCGGCGCGCAGGAAGGAGTGACCTACATGCGCGAAGCCATCGCCAAGATCAATCGGCTAGACCGTTCTTAATCCCAGTCCGCGCCACCCATATTCAGGATGCGCCGCCGCACTGCTGCCCATGGCGGAGATCGTCGCCATCTCGTCATCGCTGAGCTCGAAGTCGAAGATGTCGAAATTCTCCTGCAGCCGCTCGAGCTTCGAGGTGCGCGGGATCGCGGCGACGTTCTGCTGAACCAGCCAGCGCAGACAGACCTGCGCTGCGGTCTTGCGATGCAGATCGCCGATCCGCGCCAGCGTCCGGTCGTCCTTCACCCGGCCCTTGGCGATCGGCGAATAGGCGACGGTCGCAAGGCCGAGGCGGCGGCAGGCATCCAGCACCTTGGTCTGGTCCAGATAGGGATGATACTCGACCTGGTTGCACACCAGCGGCTCCTTCGACAGCGACACCGCCTCCTCGATCAGCGCCACGTTGAAGTTCGAGATGCCGATGTGTTTCGCAAGGCCCGTCTGCTTCGCCTGGCACAGGCCATCCAGCGTCTCGCTCAACGGCACGCGCGGGCTCGGCCAGTGCAGCAGCACCAGATCGACCTCGGGCATGCGCAGCTTGAACAGGCTTTCCTTCAGCGAGCGGATCAGGTCGTTCGGCGCGAAATGCGTCGGCCAGATTTTGGTCGTGACGAACACCTCGCCGCGCGGCACGCCGGAGGCGCGCAAGCCCTCACCCACCTCGCGCTCGTTGTCGTACATCTGCGCGGTGTCGAGATGACGGTAGCCGAGCCGCAGCGCCTGCTCGACGATGCGGGCGCAGGCGCGGCCGCGCAATTCCCAGGTTCCAAGGCCGATGGCGGGAATGCGTGCGCCACCGGCTTCAACGATCTGCATGAGCGACCTCCGGATCGACCCAGCCGCAATCGCAAGACTCATGCCAGAGATCAGGCGCTAGTGCGCCGCCGACGAGGCCTTGGCGAGCAGTGCAAAGGTCAGGTCGGGCGCCCGCGCGATCAGCGTCAGCAGCGCACGCGCAGGTCCGCGCGGCTCGCGCTTGCCCTGCTCCCAGTTGCGGATGGTCTCCAGCGGCACGCCGAGACGTTCGGCGAATTCGACCTGCGTGAGCTGCGAGCGGCTGCGCAGCGCACGAACATCGAGCGCGGGTGCTGAGAGATCGGCGCCTGGCGGCAGCACCGGCACCAGCGGCGCTTCGTTGCCGTCCTGCAATTCGACGATACGCCCGTCAGCCTTCAGTCTGAGCCGCCGCATGGGATGTCTCCGAATCCCTGCATGCTGGAGGCTTATGGTTAATCGAAGGCTTAACGGCCCTATTGCAGCCCGAACCACAGCGTGGCGATGCCGAGGAACGACAGGAATCCGACCACGTCGGTGATCGTCGTGACGAACAGCCCGGACGACACGGCCGGATCGACGCCGCACGCGGTTCGAGCGTCAGCGGGATACCAGGATTCCGCCCAGCGCCGCGCAGATCAGCATTGCAGCCATGGCGAGCCCGATGACGATGCCGAGGTCCGGCATCTTGAAGGCCATACGCCGCGGCGGCACGCCGGTAATGATCGCAAAGGCGAGGCCGTTCACGCACGCCGACCATCAGCTCGCGGCCGACGACGCGCCAGGCATTGCTCGCGGCGCAGCTCGCGCGTCGCCAGCGCGCGCACGGCAACGGTCATGGTCTGGGTCGCCGGCGTTGCCGCCCTGGCTGGCGACGATCGGCGCCAGCACCGCGAGCGCGACCATCTTCTCCAACTGGCCCTCGAACAGGCCGAGCACCGACGAGGCCGAGGAAGGCGGTGGCGAGTTGACCAACAGCCAGTTGAAGCGGCCCTTGGCGATGGTCCAGACCGTGTCGGACAGCTCTTCGTCGTGCGTCACGCCGCCGAGCGCCCTGATGTCCTCTTCGGCCTCCTCCTCGATCACGTCGACGACGTCGTCGACCGTGATGACGCCGACCAGCCGGTCGTCCTGGTCCACCACCGGCGCCGCGACGAGGTTGTACTTGCCGAACAGCCGCGCGACCTCCTCCTGGTCGTCGGTGGCGAGCACGCGGCGGCGCTCTTCGTCCATCAGCTCGGCGATCGGCACCGGACGCCGCGCGCGCAGCAGCGCATCGAGCGGCACCGCGCCGCGCAACCGCTGCGCCTCGTCCACGGTGTAGAGTTCGTAGAAGCGATCCGGCAGGTCCGGCGTCTCGCGCATGTAGTCGATGGTCTGGCCGACGGTCCAGTCCGGCGGCACCGCGATGAACTCGGTCTGCATCCGCCGCCCGGCGGAGTTCTCGGGGTAGAGCAGCGCCCGCTCGATCAGGCGCCGCTCGGGAGCCGGAATCCGTTCGAGGATCTCCTCCTGGCTTTCCTCGGGCAGATCCTCGAGCAGTTCGACCGCGTCGTCGGATTCGAGCTCGCGCACGCCCTCGGCGACGGTCTCCGGCGGCAGTTCCTCGAGGATCTCCTCGCGGACCGTGTCGTCGACCTCGTTCAGCGCGGAGAAGTCGAAGTCGCGGCCGGCCAATTCGATCAGGCGCGGGCGCAGCTCGTGGTCCAGCGCCTCGATCAGGTCGCCCAGATCTGCTTCGTGCAGCTCGCCGACCAGCGAGCGCAGGAACGTCGGCGTCGCCGCTTTCGATGCCGGCCGAGATTTCCGCGACGAAGTCCTCGCGCACGGCGCCGTCCTCATCGCGCATCGGCATGCGCGCGAGGAAGGCCTCGCCCTCGCTTGGCGCAACCGTATCGGCCCGGTCTCGATCGTCCGCCATGAAACCCCGTGCGCCTTGTGGATGCTGTCCCCTGCCCGCCTTAGCCAATCGGCGTGGCAATGACAAACGCCATGGTCTAGATTGCGGCCCGCTCAACGACGACGCCTTGCGGCCAGGACCAGATGACCTCGACCTTGAAGACCCTCCTCTGCACCACAATCGCCACAGGCCTGCTGGCCAGCGCGCTCCCGGCCGCAGCCGGCCCCAGCCTGAGCACGAGCCTGCAGGCCACAACGCTCGATCTCGCCGACTGCCTGAAGCGCGGCGAGGCGATCATGCGCGAGGCGGGGCTGACGCGGAACCTGCAGGTGCTGCAGGTAACGGTCTACGGCGAACAGGGTGAGTACACGGCGTCGGTGCGCTGCGTGCCCGGCAAGGAGATCGTGGTCTTCGTGGTAGCAGGCCCCCGCCCCGATCGCGCCAGCAAGTTCATGGCGGACCTCAAGGGCAAGTTCTAGTTCCCGAAGGCTACCTCCATCTCGCGGCGAATGCGCACGGCGAGATCGTTTGGATCGTACTCCACATCGATCCATCTCAGCGGCTCGCCCTCGGCGACGTCCCGCTTCAGCCGGACATTCTGCGCAAGGCCGAGCGGCAGATACCCCTGCTTGAGGGACTGCTCCGCCGGCGTCTGCCTGCCCCAGACGCAGAAGCCGCCCTCGCCGTCGAGCATCTCGCCGGTCTTCAAGGCGCGCTTGGCGGTGGCGACCACGTCGGAGCGGAAGCCGGTCGGCGCTCCGGTCGGCTCGGCCCGCAGCGCGGCGCTTGCGACCGAGATGCCGAGCTCCAGCCCGATCATGTGGATCGGCCGGTACAGCGCCGCGTAGCGGCCGCTGCGGTCCGGCAGCATGGCGTATTCCTTGAAGCACTGCCGCGCGTAGTCGGTTTCGCCTTCGATCACCACATAGGTGCCGAGCGCGAGGTGATGCGGCACGTCGCGACCGTCGCGGTCGACCGACGAGACGACCTCGGTCACCCCCTCTTTCTCCAGCAGGCCGCCGGCGCTCTTCGGCTTGCAGATGTCGGCGAGCTCGAAGCGCGTCGCGGGCGGAAAGCTCAAGCCGCCGCTCTGCGGCACGAGGCCGGTGGCGTTGCAGACCGCGGTCATCTCGATGCCGGACTTGGTGCCGTCGACAAAGCTGTTGAACATCTTCGGATTGATCGACTGCCGATCGGTGATGTTCAGATACCTGTCGAGAATGTCCCAGACGTTGTCGGGATTGGATTGGTGATAGTGCGGCTCGTAGCGGGTGCCCTTGCCGGCGGCGACCACCTTGAAGCCGCAGGCGCGCGCCCAATCGACATGCTCGCAGATCAGCGCCGGCTGATCGCCCCAGGCGAGGCTGTAGACCGTCCCGGCCGCGCGAGCCTTCTGCGCAAGCAACGGACCTGCCAGCGCGTCGGCCTCGACATTGACCATGACGACATGCTTGCCGTGCGCGATGGCATCGAGCGCGTGCTTGATGCCGGCCTCGGGGATGCCGGTCGCCTCGACGACGACCTCGATGCCGGCAAAGCCGGTCAACGCATCGGCATCTGCCGTGATGTGGGTGGCGCGCGTCTTGATGGCGTCGCCAAGCGAGCTCGCGGCGACCTGTTCCGCCGGCCAGCCCGCAGCGGCGAGCTGTTTCCTGGCGCGTTCAACATTGAGATCGGCGACGGCCACGACATGCAGGCCGCGCGTCAGCCGCGCCTGCGCCAGGAACATGGTTCCGAATTTTCCGGCGCCGATCACGCCGACCGTGACGGGCCGGCCTGCCGTCTCGCGCTGCAACAGAAGCGTGTGGAGGTTCATGCGCGCAAGCATACACACAATGCTGGCGTGGTGAAGGCGGCAGGCGCAACGCGGCGCTTCTAGTCGCCGCGTTGCGCATCCGGTCGCGACTTAACGCCGCTGCATGCGCTTCGGCATTTCGGCAAGGGCCGAGGCACGCGGATTGGACTGACAGTAGCCGACGCCGGCCGCGTAGGCCCTGCACTGCTCGATTGTCGAGAAGCTGCAGGACTGGCTTCCGCCCTGGGTCGAACCATAGGCGCACCAGGCATATTCAATCTCGGCGCGGACCGGCGCGGTGGTCGCCGCCGTCACGGCCAGGAACGCTGCAGATGCGATGAACAACGAAGCGATGCTCGATTTCATGATGACCTCTCGTGTCAGTGGCGCCGCCGGCTTCTCCAGGACGGAGATCGGCTCGCCAACGAGGAACATCATCGGTGAGCCGCGGTCGCATAACTAATGCCGCTGTTCTCTTGCTTCGATAGCTCCGCGCTATGTAGCAAAACACCACGTTCACACGCGATCACTCCGCAGCGAGCGGCATCTCCATCACCTGCTCGTGAAGGATCACGCCTTCGAGCGGATCGAACTGGCCTTGCCAGGGCGCCTGGCTCAGACACGCGCTGCGTGTGCAGGTAGCCCGCCTCCCAGCGGCGCTGGATGCCGGACGGGCGTGAAGTCGATATCCTTGGTGTGGTTCTCGTTGTCGAGCCGCGGCGCCAGCAGGCGCACGACATGCATCTGCGTGAAGCAGCCGTAGCTCGCGAGCTCGCGCACCTCCCGGCTGTTGCGGACCTCGTCCGGCAGCCGTGCCGCGAGCTGGTTGATGATGTGGCGCATCCGATGCGTCTGCTGCTGCCGGCTGATGTGGCTCGCGATGCGGCTCGAGTACTGGATGTCCTTCTGCCGGTGCAGCACATCCCAGATCGAATTGGGCTCGGGCCCGTCCGGATTCCACATGTGCACGGCGAAGATCAGCGAGTTCTTGCGCGGGTTGTCCTCGAACACCGCTTCCGTCGGCGTGTTGGAGAGAATGCCGCCGTCCCAGTAGAGCTCGCCGTCGATGCGCACGGCGGGAAATGCCGGCGGCAGCGCGCCTGACGCCATCACGTGCCTGACGCCGATCTCGGTCATGCGGCTGTCGAAGTAGTGCATCCGGCTGGTGCGCACATGTGCGGCGCCGACCGTCAGCCGCGGCGAGCAGCGGTTGACCTTGGCGAAGTCGACCAGCTCGAGCAGCGTCTTCTCCAGCGGCGCGGTCGAGTAGTAGCCGGCACGGTCCGCGCCGAGCGGATGATGCACGCCCCAATGCGCCAGCAGGTTCGGCTTGAAGAATGCCGGGATGCCGCCAAGCACCGTCGACCAGTACGACAGCCATGTCGTAGAAGCCCGGCCACGCGCCGGGAAAGCCCCAGGCCGGATTGCGCTCCATCCGCCGCCAGAACTCGCGCAGCTTCTCCAGCCGATCCTGCGGCTCGTTGCCGGCAATCAGGCTCGCATTGATCGCGCCGATCGAGGTGCCGATGATCCAGTCGGGCTCGATGCCGGCTTCATGCAGCGCCTGATAGACGCCGGCCTGATAGGAGCCGAGCGCGCCGCCGCCCTGCAGGACGAGGACGACCTGGCCAGGCAGGCCTGAGCGCAGATCCTTTGTGGCTGCCGTCGAATTCATCGCTCATCCTCCCTCAGTGCGCGGTCCAGCCGCCGTCGACCGGCAAGGCGATGCCGGTGATCGAGGCTGCTGCTTCGCTTGCGAGAAACACGGTCAGCTCGCCGAGCTCTTCGACGGTCGCGAACCGCTTGTTCGGCTGCTGGGCGAGCAGCACGTCGCGGATCACCTGCTCGCGCGGGATGCCGTGCGCCTTCGCCTGCCCGTCGATCTGCGCCTCGACCAGCGGCGTGTAGACGTAGCCCGGGCAAATCGCGTTGCAGGTGATGCCCTCCTCCGCGGTCTCCAGCGCGACGACCTTGGTGAGGCCGACGATGCCGTGCTTGGCCGCGACATAGGCCGCCTTGAACGGCGACGCGATCAGCCCGTGCGCAGACGACGATGTTGACGATCCGGCCGAAGCCGTTCTTCCGCATCGCCGGCAGCGCGTGCTGGATAGTGTGAAACGCCGACGACAGGTTGATGGCGAGGATCGCGTCCCACTTGGTGACCGGAAACTGGTCAATCGGCGCGACGTGCTGGATGCCCGCGTTGTTGACCAGCACATCCAGCCGACCGAACTCCTCCAGCGTCATGGCGATCATGCCGCCGATCGCATCGGGCTTCGCCATGTCGGCGGCCGAATAGCGCACCGTCACACCGAATTCATCGGCGATCGCATCCTGCGTCTGCTTGATCTCGTCGGTCGGGCCGAACCCGTTCAGGACGACGCTCGCGCCCGCGGCGGCCAGCGACCGGGCAATTCCAAGCCCGATCCCGCTGGTCGAACCCGTCACCAGCGCGACCTTGCCGGCCAAGGCGCCTGCCTTGTTCTGCGCTCTCATCTGCATGTTCATGATCGGCCTCCAGTGCCTGTCCAGGCGGCACGAGGGCCCGCCTTGTCAGGCCACAACCTGCCGGGCGCGGCGCGATGATGAAATGCCCGTTGGCTAAGGTGTCGATACGCCCCTGCTATTGCGCTGCCGGCTATATTTGCTTGCCGGAAATCGTCTATGTCAGTATGTCGCGCATCGGCGCCGAGGAATCGTCGCGATGGAAATGCACCAGGTCCGCTACTTTCTGGCGGTCTCGCGCACGCAGAATTTCACGCGTGCCGCGGACGAGTGCAACGTCACGCAGCCGTCGCTGACCCGCGCGATCAAGCAGCTGGAATACGAGCTCGGCGGCGACCTGTTCTTCCGCGAGCGGCCGGCGTCGCAGCTCACTGAGCTCGGCCAGCGCATGCTGCCGTTCCTGCAGCAATGCTACAACGCCGCCGCGGAGGCGCGCTCGGTCGCAACCTCCTTCAAGGCCGGCGAAGTCGGCGCGCTGAAGCTCGCGCTGTCGCGCACCGTCGACCTGTCGCTGCTGCTGCCGTTCCTGAACGAGATGTCCCGGGTCTTCAAAGGTATCGAGTTCAAGTTCCTGCGTGGCAATGCCCAGGACGTCATCGAATTCATGAAGAAGGGCGACGCCGAGCTCGGCATCGCCGCAGCGCGGTCGGACGAGTGGGACCGGCTCGACGCCTGGTCGCTGTTCGAGGAGCCGTTTGATCTCGCGGTTGCGCGCGACCACGCGCTCGCGGACAAATCCACAATCAAGCTCGAGCAGCTCAAGGGCCAGCGTTTCCTGCGCCGCAACTATTGCGAGCTCACCGAGCAGATCAGCGCCGTGCTGAAGGAGAAGGCCATCGATGGCGGCGGCAATCACGAGATCTCGTCGGAACGCGACCTGATGAAGCTGATGGAAAGCGGCGTCGGCATTTCGATCCTGCCGAAGAGCACGCCGACCGGTGCAGAGGCGAAGCGCATCCCGATCGAAGACCTCGACCTGAACCGCACGGTCTTTCTCTATGGCATCGCCGGCCGACAGCGTTCGGCGATCGCCGCCGACGATGGCAAAGCTGCTGCGCGCTGCCGACTGGACGAAAGTGACGCGGCGTCAGTTCGCGCTCTTGAGCGCGGCGAGCAGATCGTCGAGGTCCATCCGCTTGCGGAAATCCGGATCGATGAAGCGTGCCACGACGTTGCCGTCGCGCCCGACCACGAAGGTCGCCGGGATCGGCACCACCCAGGCGTCGTTGCCCTGAAACTTCGTCAGGTCGCGTCCCGAACTGCTGATCAGCTGGATGAAATCAGGACCGAGCCAGATCGCCAGGTTGAGCGACATGGCATAGCCGTTGTCGAGATCGGTCAGCACCGGAAACGGCGCATTTGCCTCGGCCTGAAATTTCTCCGCGAACTCCTGGCGCTCCGGCATGATGACGACGACGCGGCCGCCCGCCGCAGCGATCGCATCGCTCTTCACGGCGACAGCGTGCAGGTTGAGCCGGCAATAGGCGCACCAATGGCCGCGATGAAACATGACAGCGGTCGGGCCGTCGGCCAGCAGATCCGGCAGGCTCACCAGATGACCGGATTCGTCAGGCAGCATGAACGGCGGCATCGGCTCGCCGACGCGTGGCGCGTTCTCCCATCCGCCGTTCTCGTTCAGGCGCTGCACCATGCGATCGATGGCCTCGCCGTAGGCGGGCCGGATCTTGCGGCTGGCCGCGGCGTAGGATGCGAGCCGCTCGTTCAGCGGCGCTTCCTGGTCGCGAAATTCGATGAACAGCTTTCGCAGTTCGGTGGCAGGCGTCGTCGACATTGACCTTGATATCCTTGCGAACCGATGCAGGCCGGCTGCACCGGGTTGAGTTATTGCGTCAGGCGGCACCGCGCATGTGTTCGTCGCCAGCGCTTCGGTCCTTGCCGGTCTCTTCCCGCAGGCGCGAGCCGGTCAGGCCGGTGATCAGCCGGGTGCCGCGCTGGAAGGTGATGTAGCTCCAGGCCCAGTGCAGCGCGACGATCGCGCGCCTGCGGAAACCGATCAGGAAGTAAACGTGGGCGGCGCTCCAGAGCACCCAGGCGATGAAACCCGACAGCCGCACCTTGCCGAAGTCGGCCACGGCATACTTGCGGCCGATCGTGGCGAGCGTGCCGAAGTCGCGATAGCGGAACGGCGACAGCGCGTCGCCGCGCGCACGCGCGATCAGCTGCTTCGCCAGATACTGGCCCTGCTGCTTGGCGACCGGCGCAATGCCCGGCAGCGGCTTTCCGTTTGCGTCGAGCGCGAGCGCCGTGTCGCCGAGCACGAAGATGTCCGGATGGCCCTGGCAGCGACATATCGGGCTCGACCTTGACCCGCCCTGCCCGATCGGCCGGCGCGGCCAGCCATTCGGCGGCCGGCGACGCCTTGACGCCCGCGGCCCACATGATCGTACGCGTCTCGATGCGTTCGTCGCCGATGGCGACGTCCGCGATCGCTGCACGACGTCACCATCGCGTTCAGTCGCACCTCGACGCCGAGCTTCTCGAGCGACTGCCGCGCCTTCTCCGACAGCGACGGATTGAGCGCCGCCAGCAGACGCGGGCCGCCCTCGACGAGGATGATGCGCGCGCTGCGCGGGTCGATGTTGCGAAAGTCCGCAGCCAGCGCCCATTTCGCCAGTTCGGCGATGGCGCCGGCCATTTCGACGCCGGTCGGCCCGCCGCCGACAACGACGAAGGTCAAAAGCCGAGCGCGCTCCGCGGCATCGCTCTCCGCCTCGGCACGTTCGAATGCCAGCAGGATCTGCCGGCGCAAATAGGTGGCATCGTCGATCGTCTTCAGGCCGGGCGCAACGCCCGCCCAGTCGTCGTGTCCGAAATAGGCGTGCTGGGCGCCGGTGGCGAGCACGAGGATGTCGTAGGGAATGCGCTTGCCTTCCGCGATCACCACCTTTGCGGCGACATCGACGCCGGACACATCCGCGAGCACGACGGTGACATTTGTCTGCCCGCGCAGGATGGCGCGGATCGGAGCGGCGATATCGGCAGGCGACAGCGCCGCGGTCGCGACCTGATACAGCAGCGGCTGGAACAGATGATAATTGTGGCGGTCGATCAGGGTGACGTCGTAGGGCGCGCCGGCAAGACCTTTCGCCAGCGACAGTCCGCCAAAGCCTGCGCCGACGATGACGACGCGGGGTTTTTGAGTTTCGCCTGCCGGTGCCGGCATGCCGCTCTCCATGATCGCGCCTCACTGCCTAATCTGGCGTTTCCCCGCGCGAAGTCCAGACGAAAGCCGATAGATGGCAGCTATGGGTTCGATGGCGGAACGGCATTTCTTCTCGATATCGCCATGGCGTTCACTGCAGGCAGCTGATTGCCACAGGAGAACCTCATGCCGCTCATCGCCCTTCTGGAACAGGGCCGCGCCCTCGCCCGCCGCATCCCGTTCAGCGCGCTGGCGCTCGCCTCGCGGCTGTCGATCGCGGCGATCTTCTGGCGCTCGGGCCAGACGAAAGTCTCCGGCTTTCACCATCCGCGAGGAAACCTTTGTGCTGTTCCGCGAGGAGTACAAGGTGCCGCTGCTGCCGCCCGACCTCGCCGCCTATCTTGCAACAACGGCGGAGCATGTGTTTCCGATCCTGCTGGTGGTCGGGTTTGCCACGCGTTTGTCTGCGCTCGGCCTGCTCGGCATGACGGCGGTGATCCAGCTCTTCGTCTATCCCGGCGCCTGGCCCGAGCACGGTCTCTGGGCCACGCTGCTGCTGTGGATTTTTGCACGCGGCCCCGGCATGGTGTCGCTGGATCATCTGATCTGGACACGCAACGTGCAGGTGCCGGTGTTGGCGCGGTAGTTTTGCGTCATTGCGAGCTTTATTCAATTGTCAAACAGCCCGCACGTCTGAGCTTCAGACGTGCGTCATCGCCCCTGTTCTTTGTCCGGCCTGGGGCTGCCGGTCTTCTCTCTGCACTTCCCTTGGAAAGAGGGCGTGCGGAACACAGGGCGAAAGGCCGCGCCCGCGGCTCCCGTATGCTTGTCGCATCCGGGCAATCCGTATGCCGACGCGTTGGCACACGGCGATGGTCCAGCCCATCGCTGGACTGAACCGGACCACAAACGAAGCCTTCGCCTGCGTTCCGCACGCGCCGGATTAACGGCTTGCCGAATCCAGCGGAGCCAGTCTCTGGCTCACTTGACTGAAATCCAGGGGAATTCCCGGATTACTGGACCGCTTGGGCCGTCCGCCCTCGGCACCGGTCGTCACCCTTCGCCGCCGCTCCTTAACGGCGACGAGGGGCCGGCACCGCGACGGACCCGTCGCATCCCGCCCCGAGGCGCTGACGATTAGCGCACTCGCTCTCCCATCGGAGCAGGACGGGTGAAGAATAATCCGAAATTTGTTTCGGAAAAAGAGAAATAAAAGAGCCTGTTGAAAACCTGTTGAAGGTTTTGGTAAGGCACTGATGCTGATGGCGAAAATCATCGCGCTGGATTGCTACCGCACTTCCACGACGATGCCGGAGCCAGTCAGGATGGCCAGATTTGTGGCCAGATCGAAGGCCGAGTTATCCCGGATGCCGGCTTCGACTGCGGTTGCCAGAGTGCCGCCAGCCGAGAGCGACGACAGGAATGCGAACCCGCCGTCCGGCAGGCACGCGACCATCACCTCATACTGCGGACGCGCGATCATGGCATCCTCACCCTTCCAGCAGCGGATCGTCTGGTCCTCGCCTTCCTGGTTGGACTCCCAGGCCGAGACGACAGGGAATTTCGAGCGCAAGAGCGTCAGCGACGGATGCAGCAGCACCTGCAGGCGCGGCAGTTGCTCCGGCGTCAGCTCGGAAAAACGATGCGGCGCGATCGGTGCGGCGTCGGCTGCGTGAAAGGCGTGGCCGCGGGCAACCTCCAGCTGGGCGATGTCCGCAAGATATTCCGCCGACGGCGCCGCGTTCAGACAACGCAGAAACCCGGGAAAGCCTTCACCATAGGCCAAGAGGACCGGCGAGCGCGGCGGATAGAGTGCGATGAACCGCAGGGCCAGCACGCGAAAGGCGTCGTCGCCGACCAGGCGGACGATGACCGGAAAGCGTGCCATCAGCACGTTGATCAGGCTCGCCGCGACGTTGTTCCGGTAAACCGCAAAGGCGCTGGCCGCACGCGCCGACGAACAATCGCGAAGGAACGCCGGCACCGGTTGGGCCGGATCGATCAGCGCGGCCGCGAACGCGCGCTGGGAATGGGCGTGACCGATCGGCATGGCATCCTCCGTCAGGCTGCGATCGGGTGATCGCGCCGCGCGGCTTCGCCAGAGAGGGCCGCCCTCGCCCGCGCCACCTCGGCCACCAGCACATCGAAGGGCGGAATCTCGTTGTCCCACTCGATCAGCGTCGGGATCGGCCCCGCGCGGTTCAGCGCCCGCCGGTAGAGCGACCAGACCTGGCCTGCGACCGGAGAGCCGTGCGCGTCGATCAGCAGCGGCGCGCCGTCGCCGTCGAGATCCTCCGCGAAGCCCGCGAGATGAATCTCGCCGACATACTGGTACGGAAACGCATCGAGATACGCCTCGGCGTCAAAGCCGTGATTGACGGCCGATACATAAACGTTGTTCACGTCCAGCAGCAATCCGCAGCCGGTACGCTTCGCCAGTGCGCGCAGGAATTCGACCTCCGGGACGTCGGACGATTCGAACTGAACGTAGGTCGATGGATTCTCCAGCAGCATGCGGACGCCGAGCGTGTCCTGCACCTGATTGATGTGGCTCGAGACGCGCTCGAACGTCCTGCGATTGTACGGAAGCGGCAGCAGGTCGTTCAGGAACACGCCGTCGTGGCTCGACCAGGCGAGATGCTCGGAGAACATCGCCGGCTGGTAGCGGTGCAGTAGTGTCTTCAGGCGCTGCAGATGATCGCAATCCAGCGGCCCGGCGCCGCCGATGGAAAGCCCCACACCGTGCACCGACAGCGGAAAGTCTCTTGCGATATCGGTCAGCAGCCGATGCGGCGAACCGCCCGCCCCCATGTAATTCTCGGCGTGGATCTCGACGAAATCGAGTGTCCGCGGATTGTCGAAGATCGCCAGCGCGTGCTCGGCCTTAAGGCCGGCTCCGGCGCTGGCGCACGGAAGCTTCGTGTTCACGGCGATCTCACGCGGCATGGTTCTCTCCGAATTGCTTCAGGGGTTTGAGGACCGGCGGACGCGCCGCCGGCCCCTCCGTCGCAGAAGTCTCAGGCCGGCCGCTTGACCGGCGTCAGCGAGCCCGGGCCGTGCGGCGTTGCGGTGGCGAGGCAGGAGCCCTTGGCGACGAGCTTCCAGGCGTTGCCCTGGTAGTCGACCTTGGAGGTGGCGGCACAGGTGGTGCCGGCGCCGGCGGCGCAGTCGTTCTGGCCCTTCAGCGAAACGCCGTAGCACTTCTCCTTGGTGGATTCCTGCGCGACCGACGGGGTCGCGGCAACGAGCGCAAGCGCGGATGTCAGCGCGCCGGCGATAGCAAGCGAGGTGATCGAGATCGACTTGTCGGACATGGGTTGTCTCCTTGACGGTTGGGATGGGCACGCCCGTTCGCCGGGCGCTGGCCTATCCAACGCCAGCGACGCAAATCGTTGAAATGCCGATCGACAATCGTGTCGATAGCCTTCGCGCATCAGCGGGTATTCCGCCGATAGCGTCGGACTATCGATTCCAGTGAGACTGCGCATTTCCTTGGCTGCGGCCGCCTGCGCCATGGTGGCGCCATGCCGTTGCATCCCCGCAAGGGCGAACCCATGCCAGGAGATGTGTCATGATCCTTTCAAAACTCACCGTCATCGCCTCTCTCGTGCTTGCAAACTTTGCCTTGTCCGGCAGCGTTCACGCCGAGAGCAAGGATGGCATCGTCCGCATCAAGAGCGCGGTTCCAGTCACGGAGGCCGTCGCGCGCATCAAGAAAGATGTCGCCGCAAAGGGCATCAAGTTCTTCATGGAGATCGACCAGGCGAAACTCGCAGCCGACGCCGGCATCACACTCAATCCATCGACGCTGCTGGTGTTCGGCAACCCGCCGCTGGGCACCCAGTTCATCACCGCCAATCCGAACGCGGGCCTCGACTGGCCGGTCCGGCTGCTGGTGACGCAGGACGAGAAAGGCGACGTCTGGGCGGTGTATACTGACTTCCAGTGGATCGCCGACCGGCACGGCATCAAGAACCGCGAAGCGCAGTTCAAGATGGCGACATCGGTCGTGGAATCGATCACGTCGACGTTGAAGGCAAAGTGACGCCTCATGCGTGGGCATAGCCGTTCAACGACCGCTATACCCACGCATGACAGGCTGCGGAGAAACGCCATGGCGACCAGGACATTCGACGTTCTCATCATCGGCGGTGGCAATGCCGGCATCGGGGCTGCGGTCCCTGCCCGGCGGCCGGCTTATCGGTCGGCATGGTGGAAGGGCGCGACATGGGCGGCACGTGCCCCAATCGCGGCTGTACGCCGAAGAAGGTGCTGGTGGCAGCCGCACATGCGCTGCATGAGATCGAGCAGGCGAACGTGCATCACATCGCCGTCGACAAGCCGCGCCTCGACTGGGCGGCGCTGATCGACCGCGAGAAGGATCTGATCAAGGATGTGCCGGCGAACCTGACGCGCGCCATGGAAAAGCGCGGGATCGAGATCCTGCGCGGTGATGCCGTCTTCACCGCGCCCAACGCGGTGCGCGTCAACGGTCACGTCGTCGAGGCGAGCACCATTGTCATCGCCACGGGCTCGACGCCGCGCCCACTGCCAATTCCCGGCGCCGAGCACATGATTACCTCCGACGAGGTTTTAAGCGAGCGCACGCGCCCGGAATCGGTCGTATTCATCGGCGGCGGCGTGATCGCTCTCGAATTCGGCCACGTGTACGCGCGGGCTGGAACGAAGGTCACGATCCTCGAAGTCTTGCCGAGGTTGCTCCCCGCCGCCGACGCCGACGCGGTCGCGCGCCTGCAGGCGGAAAGCGAACGGCTCGGCATCCGCATCGAGACCGGCACCAAGGTCGATCGCGTCGAGAAGGTGCCAAATGGCCTGTGCGTCGCGTTTGCGTGCGACGGCAAGGAACTGTCCGTCGACGCCGAGCGCGTCGTCAACGGTGCGGGCCGCATCGCCAACATCGACACGCTCAATCTCGCAGCCGGCAATGTCCAGCACGATCGGGGGCGCATCGCACTGGATGCGCACCTGCGCTCGGTCTCCAATCCGGCGGTCTATGTCTGCGGCGACGCAGTGCCGACCTCGCCGCAGCTGTCACCGATCGCGACCTATGAAGGCCAGATCGTCGGCCGCAACATCGTCGACGGGCCGAAGCATATGCCCGACTATGCGAGCGTGCCGACTGCCGTCTACACGGTGCCGGCACTGTCGAGCGTCGGCCTCACCGAACAAGTCGCCCGGGATCAGGGCCGCAAGATCAAGGTTCGCACCAACGACATGCTCGGCTGGTTTTCCGCCCGCACCTATGCGGAGACGGTTGCCTGGTCGAAAATCATCATCGACGAGGCGGACGACCAGATTCTCGGCGCGCACTTCGTCGGCCACTCCGGCGAAGAGCTGGTCAACATCTTCGGCCTTGCGATCGCCCACAAGCTGACCGCGACGCAGATCCGCGACAAGATCTACGCGTATCCGACGTTTTCGTCGGACATCAAGAATTTGCTGTAGAGAGCCGCCGCAACGTCATTGCGAGCGAAGCGAAGCAATCCAGCACGCGCGTGAGCGCGCCATTTAAGAGCGCCTGAGCTTGCATCTACTGCCGCGTTCTTTCCTTAGCGCGCTCACGCGCGCGCTGGATTGCCATAGTCGTTCGAAGAACGGCGTCGCTTCGCTCGCCTATGGTCGCTTTGCTCCTCGCAAATAGCGGAACCAATAGCACCCGGCTATCGTCTCGGAAGCAAACGGGCATTTTCTTCTTCACGTGTTCGAAGCGATTGTTGGCCTTGCAAACAAGGCCGCTTCAACATCAAGGAGACGATCAAATGCTCAAGCTCAGCGCTTCTGCCGCCCTGCTCGCCACCCTCACCGCCACGTCCGCAATCGCGGGCGAATGTCCCGCCGACAAGTTCAAGCCCGGCGCGCGCGAGATGGTGAAACTCGCAGGCCGTCGGCGTGACCGACACCACGCTCGGCGCCATCGACCTCGAAAAGCAGCCCGCGAAGATCAAGGGCCGCGAACTGCGCTTCCGCAAGCTGGTGATCCAGCCCGGCGGGGTCGTGCCGTGGCACAGCCACGACGACCGCCCGGCGCTGATCTACGTCGCCGAAGGCGAGATCATCGAATACGCCAGCAACTGCGGCGCGCCGATCCTGCACAAGGCCGGCGAGATCGCCCAGGAAGTCGCCGGCACCTCGCACTGGTGGAAGAACCTCGGCGAGAAGACCGTGGTGCTGTTCGTCGGCGACGTGCGCCGCGATCCGAACGACAAGCATATGTGAGCGCTGCCGAGCAAAGTTTGCACCGAGCCGTCCCCCAGGTCTCGTTGCAGGACGTGACGCCTTTCCCTGCACGCCCACGCGCCTGAGGCGTCACGTCCCTTCTTCCTCCAGCGCGCGGAGCGCCCGCATGACCAATCGTCTCGCACGCGATGCCGGCCGGCCACGCCACCCCTTCGCCCGGCGTGGTTCTGCGCTCGGCGGTGATCGGCACGATGGCGTTCCTCACCGTCGTCGACCTGTTTGCGACGCAGGCGATCCTGCCGTCGCTGACGCGGCACTATGGCGTGTCGCCGGCGGCGATGGGGCTTGCGGTCAACGCCAGCACCATCGGCATGGCGATCGCAGGCCTCGCCGTCGGCCTGCTCGGCCAGCGCATCGACCGGCGGCTCGGCATCGTCGTGAGCCTGGTGCTGCTGGCGGTCCCGACGCTGCTGCTCGCCGTCGGCGCCGAACCTTGGCGTGTTCGCCCTGCTGCGTGTCGCGCAGGGGCTCTGCATGGCCTCGGCCTTCGCCCTGACGCTCGCCTATCTCGGCGAGGAATGCAGCGCGACCGACGCGGGCTCGGCGTTCGCGGCCTACATCACCGGCAATGTCGCGAGCAACCTGTTCGGACGGCTGATCTCGGCCGCGGTCGCCGACCATCTCGGCATCGCCGCGAACTTCATCTTCTTCGCCGGCCTCAATCTCGCGGGCGCCGCGCTGGCCTACGTCACCGTGCATCGTGCCAAGCCGATGATGGCCGCGACATGTCGCCGCAGCGATGATCGCAGCCTGGCGCGATCATCTGCGAAATCCGGCGCTGCGCGCGGCCTTCGGCATCGGCTTCTGCATCCTGTTCGCCTTCATCGGCACCTTCACCTTCGTGAACTTCGTGCTGGTGCGCGCAGCCGTTCGCGCTCGACCGCATGCAGCTCGGCCTGGTCTATTTCGTGTTCCTGCCCTCGATCGTCACGCACGCTGATGGCGGGAGCAGCAGCGACCCGCCTCGGCACGCGGCCGGCGATGTGGAGTTCGCTCTCGCTGGCCGTCATCGGCCTGCCGATGCTGTTGTCATCGGTGCTGCCGCTCGTCCTCGCCGGCATGGTGCTGGTCGCAGTCGGAACGTTCCTTGCGCAGGCGATCGCCACCGGCTTCCTCGGCCAGGCGGCCACCCATGGCCGCGGCGCCGCCAGCGGCATGTATCTCGCGTCCTACTTCTTCGGCGGCCTCGTCGGCACCGCGGTGCTCGGCCAGATGTTCGACCGGTTCGGCTGGCCGGCCTGCGTCGCGGGCGTCGGCGCATCGCTTCGGCGTGGCGGCTTCCTCACGCAGCGCCTGAAGCCGCAGCCGTGAAGATCGGCATTCGCATCACCATCGCCGGCCTGGTGCTCACCGCCATCGCCGATCAGCACGGCCTGCGTTCATCTTGTCTGGTGGCGCACGGCCGAGCCACAGCCGCGATCTCGCCGCCACCATCAACCAGCAGATCGTCCTCTCGGTCACGCAGCAGCTGTCCGCGATCACCACCGAGGCGCGTGCGGCCTATACGACCGTCCGCACGCTGTTCCTGCAGAACGTGCTGGAGACGACCGAGGCCGACAAGCGCGAGTTCGTGTTCCTGTCGCAGATGCAGGCGCAGCCCACGGTCTCATGGGTCGCATTCGGCTGGCCGAACGGCGCATTCTTCGGCGCGCACAAGCTCGGCAATACGCAGCTCGAGATGATCGAGATCGCCGAGATCGACGGAGAAGGTCCAGCAGCGCACCGACCGCTACGCGGTCGTGACCGGCGACATCGAGTTCGAGGAGCGCCGCTTCGCGGACACGCGCTTTTCGGTGCTCGATCAGCCCTGGTACCGACGGCGATCGCGGCGGACGAGCCGAGATGGCATGAGGTCGGCGATGCATCCGACCGGCACCCGCGCCTTCGATCGCCTTTGCCGGACCGATCGACGTCTACCAGGAGCGTCAGGGCGTGCTCGCCGTGATCATCGAGAACACCCGGCTGTCGCGCCTGCTGGCGCGATTGACCGTCGGCAAGACCGGCGCAGCCTTCATCTTCGACCGCCACGGCGGCCTGATCGCGGCGCCCGACGGCAACGCCGACGAAGTCAATCCGCCGTCCGGCGAATCAGCCGCTGCTGCCGGTGGCCAGCAACGCGGTCCGGCAAGCGGGCGATGCCGGCGACGGCCGGTCGCGGTCCGTGCACCTCTCGGTCGGCGACGGCCGCGCCTACGACGTGGCGCTGACGCCGCTGTCGTTCCTCGGCTGGAGCCTCGCCGTCGTCATCCCGGAGGACGAGATCCTTGGGCCGGTGAACGCGACCATCAGCGCAGACTCGCGATCGGGATCGTCGGCGTGATCGCGATGGCCGCGCTCGTTTCGGCGTGGGTGTCCCAGCGCATCATCGCCGCGCCACTGATCAATGTCGGCAAGGAGCTGAAGACCATCCAGCGCTTCGAGCTCGATCGCGTAACGTATCATCGCCTCATCGGTGGTCGAGATGGACAACCTCTCACGCGCGATCACCGACATGGCCAGCGGCCTGTCGGCTTCAAGAAATACATTCCAGCCGATCTCGTCAAAAGCGCTCGATCACCGAAGGTATCGAGGCAAAGCCTGGTGTCGCCCTGCGCGCCCATGACCGTCATGTTCGTCGACCTCGCCGGTTTCACCGCGATGTCGGAGCGCATGGGCGATCGCGTGCTGCCGATCCTTTCCGAATACCTGAACCGCGTCTCCGCCTGTGTCGCCGAGCATCAGCGGTACCATCGACAAGTTCATCGGCGACGCGGTGATGGCCTTCTGGGGAGCGCCGGCAAGCAATGAGCATCACGCGCGCGACGCCTGCCGCTGCGCAATCGCAATCCAGCGTGCGATCCAGACTCTCGGCATCGCAGACGACGCCGGAAACCCGTTGCGTGTACGCATCGGCATCAACTCCGGGCCGATGCTGGTCGGCAACATCGGATCGGACGTTCGGCTGAACTACACGGTCATCGGCGACGCAGTGAACGTTGCCAGCCGGCTGGAAGGCGCGAACAAGACCTGCGGCACGACCATCCTGATCGGCGAAGAGACGCGCGCGCTCGCCGGACCCGAACTTGCGGTGCGGGAACTCGATGCAATGCAGGTTCGCGGCCGCTCGGGATCGTTGCGCGTCTTCGAGTTGCAAGACGCGCTGCCTGCACCCGAGTGGAACCGATTAACCATTCATTAACCATGAGCGCGTAGGTCGGTCGTGGGGGCTGCAAACATTGAGGGTTCGCTTTGTCGAACGTTGCTAGCCCACGCACGCCCATACGCTTCCGTGGCCGGTCGTACCTGGCATTCGTGCTGGCGCCCGCGCCACCTATCGCCGACTGGCTCGCAGATCTGCAGGAGTCGGTCCGCGCCTCCGCCGGCTTCTTCCTCGGCCGGCCGGCGGTTCTCGATCTTGCGGCGGTCTCGCTGAGCAGCCAGGCGATCGCGCATCTCGTCTCACAACTCGAAGCGCTCGGCATCCGCATCATGGGGATCGAGGGCGCTGCGGCCGATCAGCTTGGGGCCAACCTGCCGCCCGCGCTGAAGGGCGGACGCTCCGCCGCGCTCGAGGCCGTGCAGTCGACGTCGCGAAGCGACGCCTGCGGCGACGCAAGAGCCGGCCTCGCTGCTGCTCGACAGCCCGGTGCGCTCGGGCCAGGCGATCTTCTTTCCGAACGGCGACGTGACGGTGCTCGGCTCGGTCGCATCGGGTGCGGAGATCGTCGCCGGCGGCTCGATCCATGTGTACGGCACGCTGCGCGGCCGCGCGATGGCCGGCGTCTCCGGCGACAACAAGCGCGCGCGCATCTTCTGCAGCAAGATCGAAGCCGAACTGCTGGCGATCGGCGGCTACTACCGGACGATTGACGACCTGGACGAAAAACTTTGCGCCCGCCCTGCGCAGGCGTGGCTCGACGGCGAGACATTGATGATTTCGGCACTTGGTTGACGGCATCTTGGAGGGGAAAATGTCAAAGGTAATAGTGGTGACATCCGGCAAGGGCGGCGTCGGCAAGACGACCTCCACGGCGGCACTGGGCGCGGCGCTGGCGCAAATGGACCAGAAGGTGGTGGTCATCGACTTCGATGTCGGGCTGCGCAACCTCGACCTGGTGATGGGCGCCGAGCGGCGGGTCGTGTTCGACCTGATCAATGTCGTGCAGGGCGTGGCCAAGCTGCCGCAGGCGCTCATTCGCGACAAGCGGCTCGACAACCTGTCCCTGCTTCCGGCGTCGCAGACCCGCGACAAGGACGCATTGACCGAGGACGGTGTCGCCCGCGTCATCAACGAGCTGCGCGAACGCTTCGACTGGATCATCTGCGACAGCCCGGCCGGGATCGAACGCGGCGCCACACTGGCGATGCGCTATGCCGACGCCGCGGTCATCGTCGCCAATCCGGAGGTCTCCTCGGTCAGGGACTCCGACCGGATCATCGGCCTGCTGGATTCCAAGACGTTGAAGGCCGAGAAGGGCGAACGCATCGACAAGCACCTCCTGATCACGCGCCACGATGTTGCCCGCGCTAGCCGGGGCGAGATGCTTTCCATCGACGACGTGCTCGAGATTCTCTCGGTGCCCCTGCTCGGCATCATTCCCGAAAGCCAGGAAGTGCTGCGCGCGTCGAATCTCGGCACGCCGGTTTCGCTCAGCAACGCCGACAGCGCCCCTGCCCGCGCCTACAAGGATGCGGCGCGCCGGCTCTGCCGGCGAAACCGTCGAGATGACGATCCCGACCGACAAGAAAGGCCTGCTGAACAAGCTGTTCGGGCGGAGGGCGGCATGAACATTCTTCGGCTATTCAGGTCGGCCCCCTCCTCCGCGCCGGTTGCGCGCGAGCGGTTGCAGATCCTGCTCGAATACGAGCGCCATCAGCACGGCAAGCCCGACCTCGCCGCGATCCTGCGCGACGAGATCCTCGAGGTGGTGAGCCGGCATGTGAGCGTCGACAAGGTCCAGGTGAAACTGGAACGCCATGACGGCGTTGCGACGCTGGCGGTTGATATCGAAATCCCGCACGCGGCCAACGGTTGAGCATACGGCGCTTAGAGTTCACTTTCCGCGGATCTGAAAACCAGCTTCCCCGCGAAAGCGGCGCCGCACGGCTGCACGGCTTCAGCACAGCGAACGATCGCAGTGCGACACCGTGCGCTGTTCCCGAAATAACAGCCCAGGCGCGCTGTGTGACGCAGCGCACCTACGTGCGCGTCGGCTCCCGGCATAGTCGCATCCACTCGCTGCGGTGGGCGCAGCCAGGGGACCGGGACAATGAAGCCTGCGCAAGGAGCCTGCTTGTTTGGGCGTCACAACGCCCAGGCCGCAAGAACGAGCGTTAAGCCTTGGGAAGGACAGGGCGGCCATGGAAGCTTGAGAGTCACTCTGGTCAGCGTCGGCACGCGAGGGGACGTGCAGCCCATGGTGGCGCTTGGCAAGACGCTGCAGCAGCGCGGCCACACGGTGAAGATCGCCGCCCCGCCGGACTTTGCGGAGTGGATCACCAACCAGGGCTTCGACTTCGCCCCCGTCGGTACCGACATGAAGCGGTACCTGCGCGACAATCCCGACTCACTCTCCGGCAAACCCATCGCATCCTACCGGTTCGCCACGGATTTCTTCGGCAGCCAGTTGCCCGTGCATGCGCGGGACATCGCAGCCGCCTGCGAGGGAGCCGACGCCATCGTGTGGGCGGGCCTTGCCATCGCCGCCACCGCCGTGGCCGCGAAGATGAAGCTGCCCGTCCTGGGCGTCTTGTATTCCAGCTGCCTGCTGCCGTCGGACCAGCATCCGCCACCGTCGTGCCCGCATCAGGGCTTGCCTGGCTGGATCAACCGTCTGCTGTGGGGCGTGAACGACTTCGCTGCAAACGTGGTGATGGGTGGGCGCTTCAATGACATTCGCGCCAGAGTGGGCCTGCCTGCCGTGAGGTTCAGCGACATCATTCCCGAGGGCGACTACGTCGTCGCCGCCGACCCGGTGCTGATGCCGCATGACCGGCAATGGGGGCCGAACATCCGGCCAGGCAGCTTCATCTTTTACGAAGACCCGCGTCCGCTCGACGCGGACCTTGAAGCCTGGCTGGATGACGGCGAGCCGCCAATCTTTGTCGGCTTCGGCAGCATGTCGGGCCAGGGCATCGACAGCATCGAGAAGGTGGTGCACGCAGCGCTGAGCGCCACCGGGCGTCGTTGCCTGATCGGCGCCGGCTGGGCTGGTCTCGGCGCACGTGGCCTGCCCGCGCACTGGCGCGTGGTCGGCGACGTACCGCATCAGCGACTGTTTCCCCGCATGGCCGCTGTCGTGCACCATGGTGGCGCGGGCACCACCGCCAATGCCCTTCGCGCGGGTGTGCCGCAAGTCGTGCTCCCCCTCATCCTGGACCAGCACCACCACGCTCATCGCCTCTGGCAATCAGGCCTCGCGCCGCGGCCGATCCCCATGGAGAAAATCACTGCGCCGCAACTGGCGGACTCCATCCAGGCCGCCATGGCGCTGCCGCAGGAAGCCCGGCAGAGCATCGCCAGGCGCCTCCAGCAAAGCGACGGAACGAGCGACATCTCGGTAGCGCTGGAGTCCCTGGTCGCGACACATGGAACCGCGCGAAGGAGCGTCGCCATCAAGAGACAACCGGTCATGGCACCTGCGTTCAGACTGGCGATGATGGGTCACAAGGTGCAGACGGGATGAGATCGATCCTCGACTTTATCGACGTGATCGAACCCAGCGCGTTCAGCGGACCTTAAAAATCAGCTTGCCGCGAAAGTGGCGGAATTCGCTGACCTTGTGCGCGGCCACCGCATCGCTGAGGCGATAGATGGTTGTGTCCGGCGGGCGAACGGCGCCGGCGGCAACCAGCTCCGCGATACGTTCGAGATGCGGCCGATCGCGGCCGACGTTGGGACGCAGCGCCACGACATCGCTGCGATCCGGCTTCGGCGCCTGCGCGCCGGAGGCGATGAACGCCGCACGGCCGCCCGGTTTCAGCACGGCGAACGATCGCTGCGCGACGTCGCCGCCGACCGTGTCGAAGACCACGTCGCAATCCTTGACGACCTGGGTGAAGTCGACGGCGTTGTAGTCGATGATCTGGTCGGGACCGATCTTGCGGAGATAGTCGTGGTTCGATGCGCTCGCGGTGGTGATGACGCGCGCGCCCAGATGCTTTGCCAGCTGGATGGCGAAGCTCGCAACGCCGCCAGCACCTCCCTGGATCAGGATCGTCTCACCCGATTTGAGCTTCAAGGTATCTTCGACCGCGCAAATGGCCGTCAGTCCTGCGAGCGCCATGGCCGCGGCATCGACGTGGGACAGCGCGGCGGGCTTCTTGGCGACGATCGCCGCCTTGATCGCAATCTTCTCGGCATAGGCGCCTTCCTGGCCGACGTCGCAAACCGCGAAGACGTCGTCGCCGACAGCGAGATCCGTCACGCCCTCCCCGACCGCTGCAACGGTCCCTGAGAAATCGCGACCCAGGATGTAGGGGAAATGCGCGAGCTGTCCCGATTTGCCGTCACGGACTTTCCAGTCCGCGCCGTTGACGCTGGCAGCGACGATATCGACCACGATCTCGCCCGGCTTGGCCACAGGATCGGGCATGTCACCGAATTTCGAGAACCTCCGGCCCGCCGTGGCGGTCCATGGAAACGGCTTTCATCACGGCTCCTTGCTGTCACTTGCCACGCAGATTGCCTCTACTATTAGCGCATCCGGCCAACGAAGGACATCAGCATGGCGGTCGATCTTCTGAACATCAAGGGTTTGAGCGAACTGGACGAAGGCCCGGTCGTGATGCTGAACCTGATGCGCTTTCGCGAACGCTCGCTGGATGGCGACGGCTCGGGCTGGGACGCCTACAAGCGCTACAGCGCCCTGACCGTGCCGATGATCAAGGCGCGCGGCGGCACGCTGATCTGGACCGGCGATGCGAAAACGACAGCGTTGGGTGATGCAGCGCGCGGCCAATGGGATTATGTCGCGCTGGTGTACTACCCGTCGGTCGCGGCATTCCTCGACATGATGACGTCGAAGGACTACGAGGAAAAATCCGACCCGCACCGGATCAACGGCTGCACCGACCACATGATCATCTGCACGCGCGAGGCCTACAGCAAGCTCAAGCCTGGCTGATCTCCCCGTGACGCCTTGATTTCTGCACTATTGGAGAAGCAACTGGAGCGACGTAACGCTTTGGAGGACCGGCGATGCCGAGGTCTGGACTGGCGTTGTTGCTCGTGGGGATGCTCGGGATCGCGCTCGGCGGTTGCATGCAGTCGACGCTCGCACCACCCTCGGGTGCCAGCTTGACCCCGAGGGACCGGCAGTTGCTGGCCCATGCACCTTATGCGCGGGCAACCGTTCCGGAGACCTATCGCCGGCATATCGTCGACTACACGCGCAGAGAGCAGCCGGGCACGATCCTGATCGATACCGACGCGCGTTATCTCTATTTCGTCATGTCGGGAGGCAAGGCAATTCGCTACGGCGTGGCGGTGGGCGAGGAAGCCCTGGCCTGGTCCGGCGTCGCTACAGTTGGCCGAATGGCTGAATGGCCGGACTGGATCCCGACGCCGGAGATTCAGGCTCGGCTCGGGCCCTACCCGAAACGCGTTCCCGGCGGTCCGGCCAATCCCCTCGGCGCGCGAGCGCTCTACCTTTACGAGGGTAACAAGGACACCCTGTATCGCATCCACGGCACCAACCAACCGGAATATATCGGCCAAGCCATATCATCCGGCTGCATCCGCATGACCAACGAAGATGTCATCGATCTTTTTGATCAGGTGAAGCCAGGTGCGATGGTCGTCGTCCTCCCGCCGGGCCGGAGTGCACGGATGAGACCCATCGCAGGTCGTCCCGGCTGATCAAAGCGCGCCGCATCCGAAAAACGACCATTCATGACGCGTGTCGGCGCGGCAGGCCGAGGCCCTGACGATCCTCGTGGCGCGCCGCCTCCTGATCGGTGGCATCCGGTATCGCACGCTCGATCACCCTATCAAGCTGCATCAGGTATCGTCGCACCACATCGGCGCGCCCCGTCGGTGTCACCGAATCCAATAGCCCGACGAGGGCTGATCTCAGACGACGCATCACCTGAACCGAGTTGGCGCCATACTGGCGAATTTCGTGGAATGCCAGCGTCAGGTAGTCCTCCCACGTCGGCATCGGAAACACGACGCGCAAGACGCCCTCTGCATCCCGGGCGTATCCGGTGTCCAGCTCGCGCCGTCCCAGTCGACGCAGCAGGTCCTCGATCTGATCGATCGCCTGCACTGCCGTTGTCGGATCATTGATGGCCGGCGATAGCGCCCGGATGGCGATATCGACCAGCAGACGAATGGGGTATTTCGGATCCTGCTCCGCGGTGCGTTCCGTCGCCAGATGGATGCAGTGCATCAGATCGTCTTCGGGCAGCGCCACTTTTGCGCAATGGACCCGCAGGACTGTCGCGTCCGCGAGAAGCGTGTCGCCAACCCCGTGTGCCATCACGATGACGGCTCCCGCCTGTTGCGCCTGGCGCACCAGGCCATCGATATCAAATCTGACAATCGTGAGCGGGGCGTCGCAGTATGTCAGCGTCTGGACCACCGGCCCCAGGTCACGATCCTGAGGCGGCTCGCCCGTCGGCTTGCCGTCCGCCTTCTCATCCAATCGCTGGAACGACGCGCGAATGATTTCGCGCCCCTGGCCTCCAAGCAGGTGGAGCACATTCGTGATCTGAAGGTCGCTCAGCCCCTTTATCAGGCGGGAAAAGAGCAGCATGCTGAGCGAAAGCAACCCCACGACCAAAAGACCGGAGAACAGCGGCACGATTCCGGATCCCTCGCGATCGACCCAGGCCAGTGCTCCGAGCGAATACAGGCACGTCGCGATGAACACACCGAGCGAGTGAAACAGCATCGGGTCGCGCGCAAACATCAGAACAAGCCGTGGCGAGTACGCCATCGCGCTGAACTGCACCATCACCAGCCCGATCGAGAACACGATTCCCGTCAGGGCAATCATGCCGGAGGCGACGGCCGCAAAGAACGACTGTGCCGAAGCAACCGAGAGGCCACTGGCATAGGATGCGAAATAGACGTGCTCGAACCGCGGCAGCGTCAAGGCAGCAATGAACGTCACCGCCGCATACATCAAAGGGATCAACCAGAGCGGCAGTCTGCCAAGCAGCCTTCTCATCTCCGTTGCTCCTGGCGGTCGACAGCGCCCCGGCGGATCGACGATCCATGACGACCGGGTTAAGAATGACGCCAAACCGGGAACCTGGAACAGTCGTACCTGCCAATTGCGGTCGCAACCTTTGACCCAGATCAAAGGACGTCGAAGGCAGCGAAGTTCGACAGCCGCCAATTTGTCATGGGACCGATATGCTTGCTGATTTTGTCCTCGTGGCCGGCCCGTTGGTCGGGTCATCGAGTTGGGAGCCGACAGCCGGGCACCTCCGCGCCGGAGGACGGCGCGTCCATGTGCCGGACGTATTGACCGCATGTGGAACGCCCCCGCCCTGGTCGCAGTGGACCTCTCATCTCGTCAGCCTCATCCCGGGCGGGACTGACCTGATACTCGTCGGCCACAGCTCCGCGAGCGCATTGGTTGCCGATCTGGCGTCCAAGCTGGCGACGCGTGGGTTGATCATTGTCGATGGGGACGTTCCGCCCGCAGCCGGCGCGGCATCGCCAGTCAGGCCGGCGCTTCGGAACTTCATTGGCAGCCTCGCCGGCCCTGATGGGGTGCTTCCGCTCTGGTCAAACTGGTTCCGCGACGATCCGCTGCGCGCTTCGCTGGTCGGTATCGACATCCTGGCGCGCGATCCTGGCGCTCTGTCGCAATTTGAGACCGAACTTCCGCAAATGAACATCAGCTGGTTTGACGATACGATCGATCTTGCCGGCTGGGACCATGTTCCATCGGGCTACGTGCAGACCTCAGCGATCTACGATCACGCTGCGGCGGAGGCCCTGCGCCGCGGATGGCCCTTTCAGCGGCTTCATGGAACGCACCTGCATCCGACGATCGAGCCCTCGGAAACAGCGGCTGCGCTATTGGCCATGTCTCGCCAGCTCACGTAGAAGTGCGTTCGGGTCTGGTTCTGGCACATCGCGTTATTTCGCGGGGCGGCGAGATCCAGTCACCGTCTGGCGCGCCGTATCACGAACTCCGAAGAGCCGGCAACCAGAGCGTCGAGGGCGCCAGCATGACAAACCCGCAGGCACATTGGGAGCACGTCTACGCCACGAAGGGCGAAGACGAGGTCAGCTGGTTTCAGGACAAGCCGGGCATCTCGCTGGAGTTGATCAGATCGACCGGAGCCACCAGGGATTGGTCGATCATCGATATCGGCGGCGGCATGTCGCGGCTCGTGGATGCGCTGCTCGATGAAGGTTTCACATCGCTTGCCGTTCTTGACCTTTCCTCTTCCGCATTGGCCGCAACACGCGCGCGACTTGGCGCGAGAGCCGAACAGGTCGAATGGATCGCTGCCGACGTGACGATGTGGACGCCGCGAAAGCAATATGACGTGTGGCATGACCGCGCCGCCTTTCACTTTCTCACCGATCCTGCCGATCGGCTTGCCTACATCGCGCGCCTCAAGGCCGCCCTGCGGCAGGATGGCCACGCGATCATTGCGACATTCGCGCCCGATGGCCCGGAGAAGTGCAGCGGCCTTCCCGTGCAGCGGTATGACTCCGCCAGTCTGCAGGACACACTTGGCGACGGATTCGAGCTGCTCGAACTCACGCCGGGAGGCCCACGCTACGCCCTGGGCATCGACGCAATGGTTCCAATTTTCGCGATTTATCCGGGTGGCTTGAGCAAGCGATCCACTAGGGGTCTTGCCGGGGCGACATTCAGGTCGATCCCCGATACCCCGCGCGAGCCCCTGCCGGTCTAATCGCGACGTTCGTGAGGAACAGTCGACGGGGTCTGGCAAACATCGAAGCCAACGCGCTCAGGTTCGCGTGCGTCCGAAGTGTTGGCGCGCGCGATCCTCGAGGATGGCGGGATGCGGGCCGGATCTTTCGTTTCAACAACCAAGGCACGCTGGTGCCTTCCACGTCCCGAAATGGAGATCATCATGGCGAAGTCAAACACACTCGTAGCCGCGCTCGGTCTGGCCGGAGCAACGCTGGCATTTTCGCCGGCCGCGGTTGCACAGGAAAGCCTGCGCCAAGCCTATGTGTCGCCGATCTACGTCGACTGCTATTATGACATCGGCAAGATCTGCGGTCCCGCCGTCGGCGTCGGCGCCTATGCGGCGTTCGGCCCGGTCGGTTACGATTCATACTCATCCTATGCAGCCGTCGGCGTCGTCGGACGACCGGCTTACGTTGTGACCCCGCAGTGGATCGGACGCGGCCTGCGCGGCGGAGACTGGGTCGCAATCCATGGGGCCAACAATTAGCCAAAAGCGGACGTCATTCCGCTTTAGCTCGTGCCGATCATCCTCGCCGGACGCGCCGCGTGCCGGCGAGGATTTACGCCTCTTCGTGCTCGGGCCCTCGGTATTTCGCTGCGTTGATCGCGAGTTCTGCGCGGAAGCGCTCCGAGAAGATCAATATCCACAGACAAGCGGCGGATACGATCGCCAATGCCAGCATGACAAGGATCCCAACCGCCCACTGGTTCGGGACCAAGAACCCGATCGCAATCGAAGCCGACGAACCCCAAGGCGAAAAGGAAGGCCAGAATAATCCGTGCAACGTCGGAGCCTCGAAGCAGCCAGATCGCCAGCGCGATCTGCGACGCCCCGCCGATCAGCTGGCCGCTGAATGCGCCTCGGTCGATCAAGCGTCCCAAACCAGTAAGGACAGAAAGCAGGCCCAACGCGAAGACGGTATAGACAACGGCTTGAAGCAACGCCGTTTCCGATGGCGCCGTACTCGCCGTTCGCTCCCGAATTCGTTGTCCAGGTGGCGCTTCTGTCGACGAATGTATTTTTCACGCGCCTGGATCTGAGGATGTAGGGAATCCAGATGAGCGCGACGACCACCGCCGCGCAAAACTGAACGATGTCCTGCCGTTCGACCTCGAGAAGCGCGCTGATCGGCGCGCCGCTCTCGATCGAGAACGCGACCGCCGTCCAAAGCCTGGTCAGAATGGTGAGACCAACGACGGCAAGCAGCTCAGCGATGAAAAAGCGCGGGAAATAGCGGGACTTCCGGAAGAACAAAACCGCCGTAGTCCCTACGAAGCAGCCAGCAGGACGGCATTCATCACCAGCTCGCCATACATCGCGAGCGGGAATTGCCCGAAGACTCTCAGATTCTCGGGGTCCAGATAGTACTGCCCAAGCAGTACGATCAGTTGCAGCGGGCTGACGAGCTGCCCGAACGCGACGATCAGCAGCCAGCCGCCGATTCCGCGTGGTCCGGCCTCGGTGGCCGGTCCATCGATTGCGGACTGGATTGCCGGCTCACTCCCGGCACGCTGAATGTCACTCACGGTTGCGCCCCCACGCTTGACTCTACCAGAACAAAATAAGAACACTTGGGCCCGTCGGTCAATACGAAAAACTCAAAATGTCTGCTGGTCGCGAGAAGAAGGCGTCGTCCGACGCAGAACGCCTGGAAACGGCGATCGACCAGGCAATCGCCGCGTGCGGCGGCGATGCGCGTGCGGCGATCAGGGCGCTGATCGTCGTCAACGAGTTCTACGAGGCCGAGTACAGCAAGCTCGTCGCCCAGGTCTCGCGCGGCTATGCGCGCGGCGAGGCAAAGCTGCCGCGCGATCGGAAGGACTGGTTCGATTGAGTGGGGATGCGCCAACCTCCGCCGTCATGCCCGCGCAGGCGGGCATCCAGTACTCCGCAGCCTCAGCGGTTCATTCGCTGACGCTCTGGGATACTGGATCCCCGCCTTCGCGGGGATGACGCTGAGAATGTGGTTGGCGACTTCCTAACCTCACCGTTCTCTAGCCGAGCCTTGGCTGCACCTGTTCGGCGAGCAGGACCATCGAGCGGCGGGCGAGCGCGGGATCGGTCCAATCCTTGCCGGCGTAGAGAAGCGTGCCGAAATTGCCGATCCTTTCGCGGAACGCGAGCAATTCATCCGCGACCTTGTCGGGCGTGCCCCAGATCACCAGGTCGTCGAGGACCCGGTCGAGGGTGACGGTGTCGTCCGGTGCGTTCGGGTCTTCCTTGAAGAGGCCGCCGCGACCGCCCTTCAAGAGCTTGGTGAGAAGCTGCTGGTAGTAGAAGCGATACGGGCTTTGCGGCCCCAGCGCGTAGGCTTTCGCCTGCGCCAGATCGTCGGCGACGAAGATCGACTTGGCGACGCGCCAGTCGGCCGGATCGGCGGGCCGGCCGGTTCGCGCGCAGCCTTCGACGTATTTCGTCCAGTGGGTCGCAACCCACTTTGGCAGGAGGAAGTTCGCGGAGATCGTGTTCCAGCCGCGCGCGGCCGCTTCAGTCACGCCTTGCGAGTGCGGCGAGACCGCGGTCACCACGATGGGCGGATGCGGCTTCTGCAGCGGCCTGGCGATCAGCCCCTGCCCGATGTCGGCCATCATCGTGCGTGCCGTCGACACGTTCCAGAACTTGTCCCTCCAGCGCGTAGGGAGGCTCGCTCGTCCAGATTTTGACGACGAAATCGATCGCCTCGCGAAACATCGCGTTGCGATCGGCATCGAGGTTTCCGAACACCTCGGCGTCCGACATGAGCCCGCCCGGGCTGATGCCGAAATTGAACCGGCCGTCGAGCATGTGGTCGAGCATCGCGACCTGGGCTGCCACCGCCGCGGGATGCGAATTGGGCAGGTTGACCGTCCCGGTGCCAAGCCGCAGCCGCTTGATGTCGCTGGCGATCCAGGCAAGGAAGCTGATGCAGGAGGTGATGTTCTCCGCCTTGTCGGTGGTGTGCTCGCCGACATAGGCTTCAGTGAAGCCGAGCTCGTCGGCGAGGACGAAGGCTTCCCTGTCCTCGCGCAACGACTGGCGCCAGTCCTTCTCCAGCGGGTGGATCGGCATCGTGAAGAAGCCGAGGTTCACGACAATGCGCTCCGCACGAGCGCGGCGCCGTCTGCGAGCGCCTTGAGTTTCGCAAAGGCAAGGTCGCGCGGCAGATATTTCATGCCGCAATCGGGCGCCGGGATCAGCCGTTCGGGCGCAACATGCTTCAAGGCCGCGCGAATGCGGTCCGCCACGATCGCAGGCGTTTCCGCCGCCGGATC
This sequence comes from uncultured Alphaproteobacteria bacterium, assembly GCA_963843435.1. Lineage (GTDB taxonomy): Bacteria > Pseudomonadota > Alphaproteobacteria > Rhizobiales > Xanthobacteraceae > P52-10. Next base: position 179,175 of record CAWJKJ010000015.1, on the reverse strand, counting down.
GGAGAGATCGATGACGCCGAGCATGATCGTCTTCGGCGCGAGGTCCTCGAGCACGCCGAGATCGAGCTTCGGCTGCGCCGCCTCGATGGAAATCTGGTCCGCCGCACACGCGGCGAGCTCCGCCAGGAACGAGTAGCCGACCGGTTTCTGGCCGGCGACGACGGCCGCATAGCCGAAGCACAGATGCACCACGGTGGTGACCTTGATGCCGTCGAGCGCGCGATCGATCGCCTTGACCGCGATCCGCTTCGCCGCGGCGGGATCCTGACGCAGCCACGGCTCATCAAGCTGGATGACGTCGGCGCCGGCCCGTTCGAGATCGCGCGCCTCCGCGTTCACCGCAGCGGCGAAGTCCATAACCATCTCGTCCGGGTCGGAATAGTGTTCATTGACCGCCTGCCGGCTCATCGTGAACGGGCCCGGCAAGGTGATCTTTGCCGTTCGCCCGGTATTGCTTGCGAAGAAACTGCATGTCGCGCACCTCGACCGCGTGGGTGCGGCGGATGGGGCCGACGACGCGCGGCACCAGGGTGGCGAGGCCGGCCTTCGACACGACCTGACCGGGCGTGCCGCACTCGATGCCCTCGAGCTCGGTGGCGAAGCGATTTGAGTAGCTCTCCCGCCGCATCTCGCCATCGGTGACGATGTCGATGCCGGCGTGCTCCATGTCGCGGATGGCAAGCAACGTCGCATCGTCCTGAGCCTGTTCCAGCCACGGCTCGGCCACGCGCCAGAGATCGAGGCGCACGCGCGCCACGCCCTTCGCCAGTTGCTCGCGGTCGACCAGCCAATCCGGCTGCGGATAGCTGCCGACGACCGTCGTGGGCAGAAGCCTCGGTGCCATAGCTTCCTCCGTCTTCACGCGACGCCGCCGAGATAGAGCCGCTTGACGATGTCGTTGCCTTTCAATTCGTCGACCGAACCGGCCGCGACGACGATCTCGCCATGGACGATGATGTAGCCGCGATCGGCGATCCGGATCGCCTGATTGAAGTTCTGCTCCGCCATCAGCACCGTCAGGCCGAGATGCTGGTTGAGCTCGCCGATCTTGGCGATGGTCTGCGAGACCAGCAGCGGCGACAGGCCGACCGACGGCTCGTCGATCAGCAACAGGCGCGGCGACGACATCAGCGCGCGCGCGATGGCGAGCATCTGCTGCTGGCCGCCCGACATGGTGCCGGCGAGCTGGCTTCTGCAGCTCCTTCAGCAGCCGGAAAGGTCTCGAAGGCGAGCGCCAGGTTGCGATCGATGTCGTGCCGGGCGGCCTTGCGGAAGGCGCCGAGCATCAGGTTTTCCAGCACGGTCAGCTTGGGAAACAGCCGCCGTCCCTCGGGCACCAGCGCCACGCCGAGATCGACGATGGCTCTCGGCCGACAGCCTGGTCAGATCGTGCGCGGTGCCGTCGATCGTCAGCGATCATGCTGCCGCGCTGCGGCCGCACCAGGCCCGCGACGCACTTCATCAGCGTGCTCTTGCCGTTGCCGTTGGTGCCGAGCAGGGCGACGGTCTCGCCGGCCTCGACATGGAGCGTGACGCCGCGCAGCGCCTTCACGGCGCCGTAACCCGCATCGAGGTCCGTGATGGCGAGGCTAAGTGCCAAGATAGGCCTCCTGCACGCGCTGGTTGGCCATGACCTCGGTCGGCGTGCCGATCGCGATGATCTTGCCGGCGTCGAGACACATCACGCGCTCCGAAAAACGCATCACCGCCTGCATGATGTGCTCGATCATGATGATGGTGATGTCCTGGTCCGCAAGGCTCATGAGCAGATCGAGCACCTCGTCGACTTCCGAGCTGGAAAGGCCGGCCATGGCCTCGTCGGAAATCAGCAGCTTTGGGCTGCGTCGCCATCGCGCGCGCGAGCTCCATCTTGCGCAACTCCACCTGGCTGAGCTGCGTGGCCGACACGTTGGCCTTGGACGCGAGGCCCATCCGCGTCAGGATCGACATCGCGGTGTCGCGCCGTTGCGCGGCCGAGACGATGCCGTCGGTGACGGCCGCGAAATCGAGCGCCACCATGAGGTTTTCGGCGACCGTCATGCTCCTGAACGGCCGCGGGATCTGGAAGCTGCGCGCGATGCCGCGGCGCGTGCGCATGATGCGGCGGCAACCGCGTGATGTCCTCGTCGCGGAACACCACGGTGCCGGCCTCGGTGCGGAACGCGCCGGAAATGCAGTTGATCAGCGTCGTCTTGCCCGAGCCGTTCGGGCCGATCAGGCCGAAGCGCTCGCCCGGACGAATATCGACGCTGACATTGTCGAGCGCGGTGAAGCCGCCGAAGCGCTTGGTCAGCGCGCGATATCCGCAGCAGCGGCGCTCTGGGTTCGCCGGAGGCGTCATGCCCTCGCCCTCCTTGCGATTGCCGCGAACCTTGCGGACCAGGCCGATGATGCCCTCCGGTGCCGCCACCACGAACAGCACCAGCATCACGCCGAGCACCAGCACGTTCACTTCCGACGAGATGGTCACGGTCAGCAATTGCTGCGTCGTGCCCAGCAGGATGGCGCCGATGACCGGGCCCGCCCAATGCGCGGTGCCGCCGATCAGCGACATCGCCAGCGACCGAGACCGAGTAATTGAGATTGAACGCGGACGACGGGTCGGCGTATTGCAGGTACATCGCGGCAGGCGCGCCGGCCGCGCACATCAGCGCGCCGGAGATCGACGCACGCCAGCAGCTTCAGCCGCAGGGTCGGCACGCCGGTGCATTCCGCGGCGAGTTCGTCGTCCTTGAGCGCCTGCAGGCCGCGGCCGATCCATGAGTTCTGGATGTAGCGCGAGATCGCCACCGCCAGCACCACCAGCAGCGCCTGGACGAAGAACAGCATCTGCACATAACTGTCGAACGGCGCCGTCACCGGCGGCCGCTGCAGCTGGATGCCGGCCGCGCCGCCGACAAAGCGCCAGTTCGTGATCGACGGTCTCGATGATGATCGTCAGCGCGATCGTCGCGATCGAGAAGAAGATGCCCTGCATGCGCAAGGTCAGCAGGCCGAGCGCGAAGCCCATCAGCGCGCCGACGGCGGCGGCGGCTGCGATCTGCACGGCGAGCGGCGCGCCGATCGCCTTGAACAGGAACACGGCGGTGTAGACGCCCATGCCGAAAAACGCGCTGGTGCCGAAATTCACGTAGCCGGCATAGCCGCCGAGGATGCTCCAGGCGACCGCGAGCACGATGAACTGCAGGATCACGTAGCCGGCAAAGAACGGATACTGGTTGCCGATGACCTGCGTCATCAGCAGGGCGCCGGCGAGAAACAGCGCCGCTCCGATCCAGAAATAGATGCCGTTGCGCTTCATGATCGCCTGCCGAACAGGCCCTGCGGCCGGACGGCGAGAACGCCGAGCAGCATCGCGAAGGAAATGGCCGGCGCCCAGGAGGCGCCGAACAGGGTCAGGACGATGGTTTCGGCGACGCCGAGGATGATGGCGGCGACCAGCGTGCCGCGTCATGCTGCCGAGCCCGGCCATGACGACGACGCAGAAGGTCCGCCCGATATAGGCGCGGTCGAGCGTCGGCTCGACCGGCGCGACGATGATGAGCAAGGCGCCGGCGATGCCGAGCACGGCGGTCGCGATGCCGAACGCCCATTGCTTGATCCGGATCGGGTTGGCGCCCATCAGCCGCAGCGCCTCCTGGTCCTGCGCGACCGCGCGGATCGCGCGTCCCATGAAGGTTCGCGACAGATACAGCGTCAGCAGGATCGTCAGCGCCGACGGCGACCACGAACGCGACCACCAGCCGGAACGGAATCCGCATGTCGCCGATCCGCCAGGCCTTGCCGACATAGGTCGCGGTGACCGAGCGCTGGTCGACGCCGAATTGCAGGATGATCAGCACTTCGATGATGAAGGCGATGCCGAAGAAGAACGCGATGCCGCGCACGCCGGCATCGCTGCCGCGCTTCTCGAAGGTTTCGTAATACAGGCGGTAGGCGACGAGACCGAACAGGAAGAACAGCGGCGTGATCAGCAGCCCCGCCAGCAGCGGATCGATCCCATAATGCTCGTTGAGGAAGTACACCCCGTAGGACGCCAGCACCAGGAAGGCCGGATGCGCGACGTGGGGAACGTCGAGCAGGCCGAACGAGATCGACAGTCCGAGGCTGACCGCCGCATAGAAGCAGCCGAGCAGCACTCCGATCACCACCGCATCGAGCAGCAGTTCAAATGAAAACACGTAAGGTCCCCCTTGGCCCGCCTTCGGAGCCATCCGCCGATGCCCCGGTTCCGCGCACGCCGTGCGCATCCCGTTTCCGCTTGTTCTGAAAGCAGCGCAGGTGCGCTGATCCCGCTGTCAGCGCACCATGGTCCGGATGAAAAGCCGCGAGGCTCTACTTCCGGGCGGCCTCGAAGGGAGTGATGAGATCGCCCGATTTCAGTTTGTCCGGGAACAGGATCACCTGTTTGCCCGGGCTGCGGAACTGCTCCATGTTCTTGTCCATGACGCCGCGGAACTGGGCCTGCACGACGCCGGTTTCCTTCCACTCGCCGTCCGCCGCGAACGTGATCGGCCCGACGATGGTCTTGTGCGTGTTCTCGCGCAGATATTTGGCCAGCGCCTTCTGGTCGAGCGACCCCGCGGCCTTGATGGCCTGCTCGACCATCTGACCGCTGGCGTAGCCGTACGGCGCCAGATAGTAGCCGAGCGGATCGACCTTGGCTTCCACGGCGCGTTTCGTATAGGTCTCGAAGAACGCCTTGGTGCCCGTCGTTGTACATGCTCGGTTCCGGCAGCCATGTGTTGTAGTTGACGACGCCGTTGAGCAGCGAGCCCAGGTTCTCCATGACCGCGCCGAATTGCAGGCCGACCATGCCGCCGCCGAAAAGCTTGACGTTGTCGCCGATCCCGATCTCGTTCACGGCGCGCAGGATGCCGGCCGAATCCGGCGGATAGGACGCGACATAGACGATGTCGGGCTTGGCGGCCTTGAGCGCGCGGAGGATGCCGGAGAATTCCACCGTGCTCGGCGGATAGGCCTGGTCGAACACGACCTGCATGTCGAGCTTGGTCGCGACCTCCCGGGCGGTCTTGGCCAGATTCTGGGCGAATTCCTGGTCCGCCGCGAGCAGCGCAATGGTCTTGCCGCCGGCCTTCTGGCCGAGATCGAGGAAGGAAGACGCCCAGCTGTCGGCCGGTCCCCACGGCGCATTGTTGAACCACATGTCGTGGCCGACCTTGCTGTTCACCTGGAACGAGAAGTTGCCCATCAGCAGCATGCCGCGCTGCTTGACCAGCGGCATCATCGGCGCCGTCGGCACGGTCGCGTAGGGCGCGAACAGGATATCGACCTTGTCGACGTCGAGCAGCTTCGAGTAGATCGCCGGCGTCTCCGAAGCGCTCGATTTGTCGTCATAGACGACAAGCTCGACCTTGCGGCCGAGCAGGCCGCCCTTGGCGTTGACGTCGTCGCGCCAGACCTCGATGCCGAGCAGCGAGGCCTTGCCGCCGCCGGCGAGGCCGCCGGTCTGCGCCATGCTCATGCCGATCTTGATCGGCGGCTGCTGGGCGAGTGCGGCTGAGGTCAGCCCGATTGCGACGGCGGCGATCGTTCCGCCGAGAAGCGTCCTGCGTTTCATTGATCCTCCCCAGATGTTTCGTTGTCGTTCCCTGCCCGCGCTCGGATCTTCGCCCGATTGTCGCGGACAGGATGGTGTCGGATTTAGCTGGTGCGTCTCCTAATGCCCCGCTCGCGCGCTTGCCCGTTCCCGGCCTTCGCCGATGCTTTCATCATCGCCGCCGGGTCGACGCCGACACGTCCGCTGGTCCTGTCGGCCTCCCCTTCGCGCGACAGCTGCATGTCGAAGCGGATGCTGGGCAGCCCCTTGATCGGACAATTCGGATCGTTCGCATCGATGTCGACGGCGAGGTCGTCGGACGAGCCGAACACGACGTCGTCGGCAAGATGCGGATCGTCGCGCAGGTAAAGCGCCGTCACCAGCTCGCGATAACCCGCAAGCCCCACCAGGAAGTGAATATGCGCCGGCCGCATGCCATGGCGCGCCTGCGCCTGGACCATCTGGCCGACCGGGCCGTCCATCGGGATCGAGTAGCCGATCGGCTTGACCGTGCGCAGCTGATAGACCCCGTCCGCATCGGTGGTGAACACGCCGCGATAGTCGATCGACTGCGCACTTTCCTGAATGTCGTAGAGGCCGTCGGCGCCGGTCTGCCAGATCGAAACGGTCGCGTTGGCGAGCGGCTTGCCGTTGACGTCGCTGACGCGGCCGTAGAGCACGCACTCGCTGCCGGGTTTCACGTTTTTGGCGATCTGGCTGCCGGCGGCCAGCGTTGGCGCGGCCTCGCGGTAGAAGGGACCGAGCAGGCTTGTGTGGGTGCCTTCCTCGACGGCCGTCTTGTCGTGCAGGCCGTTGACCAGCGCCGACAGGCCAAGCGTATCCGACAGCAGCACAAACTCCTGCCGGGCCGGCGTGCACATCTTGCCGACGGCCGTCATGAATTCGATGCCCTTGATCCATTCCGCAGGCGTCAGGTTCACGTCGCGGGCAAAGGCGTGCAGGTGTTTGACGGCGGACGCCATCACCTCCCGCATGCGCGGATCCGGCGTCGTCGCCATCTGCTCAAGCACTGCGTCCGTGATCGTGTCCGGTGTCAGCTCCCGCATCCGTTCCTCCCACGCTTCGTATTTTACCCCAGCCTAACGCGCTGCGGGCACGACTGCTAGTTGGGAGTGGCACAGACGATCGTATGAAGAGCGGGGTTGGTCCAAGGCTCGGGTTGCGGGGGCATCACGCCCGCGTGATCGAACGCCGGCTTCGACCGTGCCTACAAAGATGCAGTGCGGTGACAGTCGTTGAGCTCCTGGGACCCGCATGAAAGAGCGAGGAAAAATCCGCTTCACACCCTGGCGACCTGCCTTATGGCGGCGCTTCTGCTGGTTCGGCGGCGCGACGGCTGCGGCCGCGCAACCGATCGAACTCACGGTCAGTCCGGACAAACGCTTCACCATGGACGTGCCCAAGGGGTACTGCCGCTTCGATCCGAACGGGCACGAGGCCGACAGGAAAGTAATCTTCCGCGCCTCCGCGCACGTCGCACCTTCCGGAGAACAAGCTGCTCGCGGCATTCGCCGACTGCGGCGCCGTCAATGCGCTCCGCGCCTTGCGCCAGGGCGGAGCCCTGCAACCGATGGAGCGGTGGGTGGAGATCCTGCTGCCGCTTGCGGGGAAAGAGGCTCAGCCGGTGACTTCGAGCCGAGCCGACGTTATCGGCATCTTCGCCAAGCAGCTCGCAGCCGACAGCTCGGTTTCGCTTTCGCACGCCATCAGAGTGCTCGAACAAGCTCGCCCGGGCACCGCCGAACCGAAGCAGATCGGCTTGCTGGCAAAAGATGACCTGGCGCTGATCTCCGGACTGCTCGCGCGCGAAGACGACGACGGGAAAACCCGCATGCTTGCGGGCGCGACAGGCATGACGCTGGTTGGAAACTATGCCGTCTCCGTCAACAGCTACAGAACGTTCGTCAAACGCGACACCTATGACGCCCTTGTGGCCGAGGTGCGCGAGATCGTCCGCGGACTCATCAAGTACAACGAGAACTCAAGCTGGCAGGTGATCGATCACCGGCACGTTCGCGGCGCCATATTCAAGAGATCGCACTAAAGGCGCGCATCTGCACCAAAGCCCCAACCCAAGTCTCCGGGATTTCAGGAGAATTTGAAGGTGGTGCGGCCGAGAGGACTTCGAACCTCCACGAGTTGCCCCACTAGCACCTCAAGCTAGCGCGTCTACCAATTCCGCCACGGCCGCAGGGGGATAGCGCTGACCGATCCGGTCGGCGCCTGAGCAACGGAGGCCCATGTAACAAATCGGGATGGGGGGTACAAGGGGCGTGAGCGCGGATCCAACGGATTCCTAGGGACTTGAAGGGCGCACGGCGAGCAAGAGCCGAATAGCGAATAGGGAGTAGCGAATAGTAAGGAAACGAGAGCGGCCGAACAGGGCCGCTATTCGCTACTCCCTATTCGCTTTTTCCTATTCGCCACTATCAACCGTGCCGGTTTCGCGCGGCAGCATGCGCTTGACTTCGACGGCGATGCGGTTGCGGTTCACCACCACCGCGCCGCTGGCGACCGGTAGATTGTTGGCGAGCACCTTCACCTCGTCCTGCTCGGTGGTGTCGAGCTCGATGATGGCGCCGCGGCTGAGACGAAGCACCTGGTGGACGGGCATGGACGTGGTGCCGAGCACCACCATGAGATCGACGGCAACTTTATCGAGGGTCGGCACTGGCACTCCGGCGCACTTTGCGCGCATGACTCAAAAAGATATGTGGGTGGAGGTCACCACGGTATGGTGAATCAATGGTTAACACGCGCGATACGCTCGATCTGACCCTCGCCCGCCCGGCCGGCCGTCAGGCGGTGGAGTGGCGGATTGCGGACGGGCCGGTCGGCTATGACGAGGCCGTGGCGCTGATGGATGCGCGGGCGGCGGCGATCGCGGCCGGCGAGGCCGAAGAGCTGGTCTGGCTGGTGGAGCACCCCCCGCTCTACACCGCCGGAACCAGCGCCAGGGCGGCCGACCTGCTGGACCAGCGCTTTCCGGTGTTCCAGACCGGGCGCGGCGGCCAGTTCACCTATCACGGCCCCGGCCAGCGGGTGGCCTACGCCATGCTGGACCTGAAGCGGCGCAAGCCCGACGTGCGCGCCTATGTGGCGAGCCTCGAGGAATGGATCATCCGCACGCTGGACGCCTTCAACGTGCGCGGCTTCCGCCGCGAAGACCGCGTCGGCGTCTGGGTGGCGCGGCCCGACAAGGGCGACGGCTACGAGGACAAGATCGCCGCCATCGGCGTGCGGCTGAAGCGCTGGGTGTCGCTGCACGGCATCGCCATCAATCTGGAGCCGGATCTCACGCACTTCGACGGCATCGTGCCGTGCGGCGTGGTCGACCCGCGCTATGGCGTGACGAGCCTGGTCGATCTCGGCCTGCCGGTGACGATGCACGACCTCGACGTCGCGCTGAAGCGCGCGTTCGAGGAGGTGTTTTAGCTGCACTCGAGCCCGACGCTTCGCAGCTTCGCTGCGAAGGCACCCTCTCCCACAGGGGGAGAGGGAAGGAAGACAGCTACTTCTTCATTCCCAGAAATCCGCGTCCGCTTCTGCACGTCCGCGGCGCGCATGTAGCGGTTGACGAAGTCGGCGGACGGCAGGCCCTTCAGATCCTTCGGCTTGGTGCCGTCACGGAGCGCCTTCAGCGTCTCGTGCACGGCAAGTGCAGCGGCAGCGAACGGGGTGTGGCCCTGGTTGGCGATGCGCACGCCCATCGACGCGAGATACGGACCGTCGTCGATCTCGGGCTCGGTGGTGCCGAGCATGATCGGCAGTTTTGTTGCCGCCCTCGCCTTCTCCAGTTCGGCCCGCGTGCGGACGCCGGTGAAGAACAACGCGTCGACGCCGGTCGCTTCATAGGCCTTTGCGCGCGCGATCGCGTCGTCGAGGCTGGTGATGTTCACGGCGGTGCGGCCGAAGATCGACAGCGCGGGATCGACCCTGGCGTCGACGGCGGCCTTCATCTTGCCGACGCCCTCCTCAATGGAAATCAACTGCGGTTTGGCCTGGCCGAAGGCGGTCGGCAGCAGCGTGTCCTCGATGGTGAGGCCGGCGGCGCCGGCGTTCTCGAGCTCCTGCACGGTGCGGCGGACGTTCAGCGCGTTGCCAAAACCATGATCGGCGTCGATCAACAGCGGCAGCGCGCCTGCGCGCGTGATGCGGCGGACGGTCTCGGCGAGCTCGGTCAAGCGTGATCAGCATCAGGTCGGGATCGCCGAGCACGGTCAGCGATGCGGTCGAGCCGCCGAGCATGCCGAGCTCGAAGCCGATGTCCTCGGCAATGCGCGCGGAGACGGCGTCGTACACGGACGCAGGGCGGATGCAGGTGTTGCCGGTGAGAATTGCGCCGAAGGCCTGCGCGCTGTTTGGACCACTGCATTTATGCAAACTCCAGAATCGGCGCATCGACCGCCAGCGTCGCGCCGGCCTTGGCGTGGATGGTCTTGACGACGCCGTCGCGCTCGGCGCGGAGCACGTTCTGCATCTTCATCGCTTCGACCACGGCCAGCGTCTCGCCGGCCTTGACCTCCTGCCCCTCGCTGACGTCGATGGAGACGACGAGGCCGGGCATCGGGACACAACAGCTTCTTGCCGGTGTCGGCCTTGGTCTCGAGCGGCATCAGCCGGGCGGCTTCGGCCTCGGACTCGGTGAAGACATAGACCGGCACCTCGACGCCCTGGTGGGCGAGACGGAAACCGTTGGCGATCGGGCGCACCTGCACGGCCAGCGGATGGCCGTCGATGGTGCCATGCCAGGTCGGATCGCCGGGCTTCCAGGGCGAGATCAGCACACGCGCCGGCCCCGGCGCGCCGTTCGCGTCGATAAAGCGGACGACTATGCCCTGCTCTTCGCGTGACACATCAAGCGCGATCTCGGCCCGCTCCAGCCAGACGGCGCGGCGCTTCTCGCGGGTCACCGGCCGGCCGATCATCTGGCCGGAGATGCGGCGCTTGCGCTCGCCGATGACGTGGTCGACGGCGGCGGCAACAGCGGCGATGCGGCGGGCGACCTCGCCCTCCGGCGCACGCGGCGCAAAGCCGCCGGGAAACTCCTCGGCGATGAAGCCGGTGGAGAGCCTGCCCTCCTTCCAGCGCGGATGCTGCATCACCGCCGACAGGAACGGCACGTTGTGGCGGATGCCGTCGATGTAGAACGCGTCCAGCGCCCGCGACTGCGCCTCGATCGCGGCGGCGCGCGACGGCGCATGGGTGACGAGCTTGGCGATCATCGGATCGTAGAAGATCGAGATCTCGCCGCCCTCCTGCACGCCGGTGTCGTTGCGCACGGTGATCTTGTCGAAACTGCCTTCCGCCGGCGGGCGGTATTTCACCAGCCGGCCGATCGAGGGCAGGAAATTGCGGAACGGATCTTCCGCATAGACGCGCGACTCCACGGCCCAGCCGGTGAGCGTCACGTCCTTCTGCGCGAGGGCAAGCTTCTCGCCGGCCGCGACGCGGATCATCTGCTCGACGAGATCGATGCCGGTGACGAGCTCGGTCACCGGATGCTCGACCTGCAGGCGCGTGTTCATCTCGAGGAAGTAGAAGCTCTTGTCCTGCCCTGCGACGAACTCCACCGTGCCGGCGGAATCGTAGTTCACGGCCTTCGCCAGCGCGACCGCCTGCTCGCCCATCTTGCGCGCGCGTCGCCTCGTCGAGCAGCGGCGACGGCGCCTCCTCGACCACCTTCTGGTTGCGGCGCTGGATCGAGCATTCGCGCTCGCCGAGATAGATGACGTTGCCGTGCTTGTCGCCGAGCACCTGGATCTCGATGTGGCGCGGATCGACGATGAATTTTTCGACGAACACGCGGTCGTCGCCGAACGACGATTTTGCTTCGGCGCGCGCCAGCGCGAAAACCTTCGGCGACCTCGGCCGCCGAATGGGCGATGCGCATGCCCTTGCCGCCGCCGCCGGCGGACGCCTTGATCATCACCGGATAGCCGATCTCGTCGGCGATCTTCACCGCGCGCTTGTCGTCCTCGATCACGCCGAGATGGCCGGGCACGGTGGAGACGCCGGCCTTCGCCGCCGCCTTCTTGGATTCGATCTTGTCGCCCATCGCCGCGATCGCGCCGGCGTTCGGGCCGATGAAGACGAGGCCGGCGGCGGAGAGCGCCTTCGGAAACGCTTCGCGTTCGGACAGGAAGCCGTAGCCCGGATGCACCGCCTCGGCGCCCGTCTTCTTGCAGGCGTCGACGATCTTCTCGATCAGCAGATAGGATTCGGCGGCCGGCGGCGGGCCGATGAAGACGGCCTCATCGGCCATCTCCACATGCAGCGCGTCCTTGTCGGCTTCGGAATAGACCGCGACGGTCTCGATGCCCATCCGCCGCGCGGTTTTGATGACCCGGCAGGCGATTTCGCCGCGGTTGGCAATCAGAATTCGCTTGAACATGCACGCCCGATGAGACTGAAGGAGGTCCCTCAGCCTTCGCGGGTTGGCCGGAAAAAGTCAATGTTCAGCGGCGCATGGGCGGCGCCGCGGAGCAAGCGTTTCCGCAGCGCGGCAACCGTTTTGGGGCTTAGACCGCGAAGTCGGTGAAGCGGGGCAGCGACTGCGACAGCGGCACGGCTGCACCGAGCAGTGCCGCGACGATCGTCATCAGGGTACGGCTGTTGCGGCGCTTGCCGCGCATTTGCGCTGCGATCCATTCCAGCACCTCGACATTGACGTCGGTCGAGCGGCTCGGCGCCCAGCTCTCGATCGCGGTGTCGGGCGACAGTGCGACGGCGCGGGACGGCACCGCCAGTCCGGACGCGGATGCCGCATGATGCAGGATCGCCTTGGCGAACAGGTCGTCGAATTTTCCGTCGTCGGACCGCTCGGCGGCGGCCTCGTCGATCTGGAACAGCGCCTGCGCCTCCTCGCGGCTGACGGCGGTCTCGTTGATGCCGCGCGCGGTCAGGATGCGCGCGCACCAGTCGGCGTCATGCGCATCGAGCGAGCGGGAGAAATGAACACGGCCAGCGGTGGTCGGGCCTTCGCCGGTGATGACGCCGTCGCGCACGAATGCGAGCGCGGCTGCGGCATCAGCGCCTGTGGCGATCGGTGAAGATTCGATGGTGGTGATCAAGGCAGCCAGGCTGCCGGTCGGACGAGTTACTGCGGTCAACATTTCAAAGTCTCTTGTTGTCTTTTCATTCCAAACACCATCCCAGCACCCGACTGAACAACCGATGAATCTCGGCAATCCAGCTACGGTCCATTTACCGGTATGGTTTCCGATTTTGTCGTGACCCACGTCACGTTGGTTCAGAGATAGGCAGCGCGAGCGGTTTCGGTGGGACCAGCGGCGGGCAAATTCGCGTCAATTTGTTAAACGGCTGTTAATGAAGCGAGCCTGGGTTCAGAAGTTCTCCTGGTGTGTCTGCGAACCCTCACAACTTCGACGGCCTGGACGCTGGGCAAATTTCGAAATGGGACACCCGCCTTCTTACAAACACCTTTGTTGGGGAACCTTTGCCTCCGAGAAGGCTGCCTCCTGGAACAACCTTCCAAATTCAGAAACGACATTCCGTTTGGCGGCCAACCCGCTATATCGTAAGCGCAATTTCCCGTGACGAGGAGGATCCCATGACCCTGCAAATCAATGCGACTGCGCCCGATTTCGAGGCCGAGACCACCGAGGGCCGGATCAAGTTCCATGACTGGATCGGCGACAAGTGGGCGGTGCTGTTCTCGCATCCGAAGGATTTCACGCCGGTCTGCACCACGGAGCTCGGCACGCTGGCGCGGCTGAAGCCCGAGTTCGACAAGCGCAACGTCAAGCTGATCGGCCTCAGCGTCGATCCGGTCGACAAGCACACGCTGTGGTCTGCCGACATCAAGGAGACGCAGGGTCACGCGCCGAACTATCCGATGATCGGCGACATCGATTTCAACGTGTCGAAGCTCTACAACATGCTGCCGGCGGCGACCTCGGGCGATCCGGCCAAGCGCACGCCGGCCGACAACGCCACCGTGCGCACGGTGTTCGTGATCGGCCCGGACAAGAAGATCAAGCTGGCGCTCGCCTATCCGATGACCACGGGGCGCAATTTCTCGGAGATCCTGCGCGTGATCGACTTGCTGCAGCTGACCGCAAAGCACCGCGTCGCCACGCCCGCCGACTGGAAACAGGGCGAGGACGTGATCATCGCCGGCTCGGTGAGCGACGACGAGGCGAAGACGATCTATCCGCAGGGCTGGAAGTCGCCGAAGCCGTACATCCGGATCGTGCCGCGCCGAAGTGACGCGAAGCGTCATTGCGAGGAGCGAAGCGACGAAGCAATCCGAGCGCCGGCGTTCTGTGGCGCGCTTCAGACTGGATTGCTTCGCTTCGCTCGCAATGACGGCTAAATCCGTGCCAGCACCCAGTTGCCGAGCAGCAACCCGAGCGCGGCCACCACGGCCGTCAGCGCTGCGCCCCAGGCCATGTCCACGGCCACCACGGACCAGGTCCAGTGCTTCAACAGCGACATGGCGGTGAGCTCGAACGTCGCGTAGCAGACGAGGCCGAACAGCGCGCCGAACAGGGCTGCGGACTGCCAGGTGGTGCCGGGCGCGCCGTTCACGAACAGGACGATGCCGCCGACATAGATCAGGTAGAACAGGATCGCCGGGGACAAGCGCACCTCGCCCAGCATGTCGCCGACCTGCGAATTGAAGAAGCCCTTGGCGACGACGCCGAGGAACAGCAGGTCGAGCGGCAGCATGACCAGCGCGGTGGCGAGGTAGAGGACGAGGTAGCGTTTCATTGAAGCCCCGGGTGTCGCGCGAGCCCACGACAAAATACGCGTCAACCCGTCGGTAGTTTCAGCCGCCCGCTACGCCGCCTTCATGTTGTCGAGGAAGCGGTCGACTTCGGACTTCAGGTGCAGGCTCTCGCCGGACAGCACCTGGGCAGACCGAAGCATCTCGTCGGAGGCCTGGCCGGTTTCGCCGGCGTCGCGGGCGACGTGGCCGGTGTTGTTGGCGACCTCGCTGGTCCACTTCGATGCCGCCTGCACGCTCTGGGCGATGTTCTGTGTCGCCGCGCCCTGCTCCTCGACCGCGGCCGAGATGTGCGTGGCGATCTCGCTGATGCGCTCGATGGTGAGCCCGATCGCCTTGATGGCGTCGACCGACTCCTGCGTCGCGAGCTGCATGTGGGCGATCTGGCTGGAGATCTCCTCGGTCGCCTTGGCGGTCTGCCCGGCCAGCGCCTTGACCTCCTGCGCGACCACGGCAAATCCCCTGCCCGCGTCGCCGGCGCGCGCCGCCTCGATGGTGGCGTTCAGCGCCAGCAGGTTGGTCTGCTCGGCAATCGAGGTGATGAGCTTGACCACGTCGCCGATGCGGGCGCCGGCCTCGGACAGGTCGTTCATCCGCTGGTTGGTCGCCGTGGCCTGCCGGACGGCATCGGAGGCGATGCTGTTGGATTCGTGCACGCGGCGGCTGATCTCGCCGATCGACGAGGCGAGCTGCTCGGACGCGGCCGCCGCGCTGTGCACATGCTGCGAGGCCTGCTCGGAGGCGTCGGCCGATTTGCCCGAGAGGCTCGCGGTCGAGCGCGCGGTCTCGGTCAGCCGTCCGGCGACCTGCTCGAACTGGCGCGACGAGCTCATCAGCTTGTCGATCACGCCGCCGACCGCCGACTGGAATTCGGCGACGAAGCGGCCGAGCTCGGCCTTGCGCTGATCGGCCATCCTGGCCTCGTTGCCGGCCTTCTCGTCCTCGAGCTGCTTGCGCTCGATGGCGTTGTTGCGGAACACGCGGATGGTGCGGGCGATGGCGCCGATCTCGTCATGGCGCTCGTGGTGAAACACCCGCCCGTCGAGATCGCCGTTGGCGATGGCGGTGATCGAGCCGGTGACCGACTTGAGCGGCCTGGTGATGCGGCGAGACGATCCACATGGTCACGGCCAGGATCAGCAGCGCGGCAAAGCAGGCCGCGATCGCCATCATCGAAATCGCGTGCGACAGCATGCCGTCGAGCTGCGCCATCGGAATGCCGACGAACAGCAAGCCGATGGTTTTGCCGGCGCCGTCGTAGATCGGGTAATAGGCCGTGTAGTAGCGCTGGCTGAACAGCATCGCCGGCCCCTTGTAGGCCTCGCCCTTGCGGACCACCGCCTGGGCCGGATGATCGGCCGCAAGCTGCGTGCCGACGGCGCGGTCGCCGTTCTCCTTCTTCAGGTTCGTGGTGCGGCGGACGAACTGTTTCGACGCGTCGTCATAGACGAACAGCGTGGCCACGCCGCCGACGAAGGCCGTGGTGCGGTCGACGATCTTGTGGTCCTTGAATTCGGGCATGGCGCGGATTTCGGCGCGCGCGATCTCGCCGTCCTTCAGCGTGACTTTCATGTCCGGCATCGCTTCGGCGAAGGCGAGCCCGAGTGTGCGCAGGTTGATCTCGATATCGGCACGGGCGCGGCCGGCAAACTCGTTGGTCAGCGCCCAGTAGCCCGCGCCGACGACGAGCGCGGTGTTGGCGGCGATCAGGAGCGCTGCGCAGATGAGCGCCTTGGTGCCGAGCTTCAGCTTGAGCGAAGGAAATTTCAGCGGGAAAGCCATTGGTGATGCTCCGTAAAACACCGTAAAAATGCGGGGATTAGATTACCCTCTTTGTTAAGGATGACCGGCGGGTGGAACTTTTGCCCAAATCCGCGGCACGCGACGGTTGTGCGAGACGAAGCGAATCGCACAGCGTGTCGGCTGGATGTGAGCGAACCGGTGTCGAACACTTCTCCCGTCATCGTCTGGTTTCGCGAGGACCTTCGCCTGTCGGACAACCCGGCGCTGTCGGAGGCGGCCGCGACCGGCGCGCCGCTGATCTGTCTCTACGTGTTCGACGAGACGGCCGCCGCGCGTCCGCCGGGCGCCGCGTCGCGCTGGTGGCTCGCGCAATCGCTGCGCGCGCTCGACGCCGACCTCCGCAAGGCCGGAAGCGCGCTGGTCCTGCGCAAAGGCACCGCGGCCAGGACGATCGCGCAGGTCGCTCGCAGCGCCGGCGCATCCGCGGTGTTCTGGAACAGAATTCATTCGAAGAGCGAAGCCGCTTCCGCCGACGCAGCTCGCAAAGTCGTTGAAGCCGTTGAACATCGCCGCACGGGAGTCGTATGGCGACCTGCTGGTCGAGCCGGCACGCATTCGCGGATCGAGCGGCGGCGGCATGCGCGTGTTCACGCCGTTCTGGAAACGCGTGCTGGCGCTCGGCGATCCGCCAAAGCCCCTGCCCGCGCCGAAGCAACTTGCGGCCGCACCGAAGATCAAAGGCGACCGCCTGGAGGACTGGAAGCTGGAGCCGACGGCGCCGGACTGGGCCGGCGGCCTGCGTCAGACGTGGAAGCCCGGCGAGGCCGGCGCCTACACGCGGCTGAAGGAGTTCCTCGACGAGAAAGCGCTCGGCTACGCGAGCAACCGCGACCGGCCGGACCGGGACGCGACATCGCACCTGTCACCGCACCTGCGCTTCGGCGAAATCAGCCCGCGGCAGGTCTGGTACGCCGCGCGCTTTGCCGCTGCGCGGGACGCCGAAGCTCGCAAGCGACATCGACAAGTTCCTGAGCGAGCTCGGCTGGCGCGAGTTCTGCCGGCACCTGCTGTTCGACCATCCGGACATGCATCGACGCAACCTGCAATCGTCGTTCGATGCGTTCCCCTGGCGGCGCGACGACGCGGCGTTGCGCGCCTGGCAGCAGGGCCGCACCGGCTATCCGATCGTCGACGCCGGCATGCGCGAGCTGTGGCGCACGGGCGTGATGCACAACCGCGTGCGCATGATCGTGGCCTCGTTCCTGGTCAAGCACCTTTTGATCGACTGGCGTGAGGGCGAAGCATGGTTCTGGGACACGCTGGTCGACGCTGACCCGGGCAACAATCCCGCGAACTGGCAATGGGTCGCGGGCTCCGGCGCGGACGCCGCGCCCTATTTCCGGATCTTCAACCCGATCCTGCAGGGCGAGAAGTTCGATCCCAACGGCGACTATGTGCGGCGCTGGGTGGGCGAAATCGCCAAGCTGCCGGACAGCCTCATTCACAAGCCCTGGACGGCAACGCCGCTCGAGCTTGCAACCGCCGGCGTGACGCTGGGCGAGACCTATCCGCAGCCGATCGTCGATCACAAGGCCGCGCGCGAGCGCGCGCTTGCGGCCTATGCGAAGACGAAGGATGACGGTCAGACGAAGCGTGACCGCCGGAACGGACTTCATCTTCCCTCCCCATGATCAGGCCGCATCAGTTGCGCGGCGGCCGATTCACGAGAATAACGCCGGCGGCGCAAACCGACCATCCCGGTGACCGCCAGCGCGTCGAGCCGTTCGTCGAACAGCACCCAGGCCATCAGCGCGGTGACGCCGGGCACCAGGTAAAACAGGCTCGCCACTTGCGTGGCCGCCGAATGGCGGATCAGCCAGTACAGCAGCGCGATCGAGCCGACCGACAGCACCACCGACAGCCAGACGGTGGCCAGCACGAATGTCGGCGTCCAGTTGACGACGCGCGTCTCGAACAGAAACGCGCCGATCGCGAAGAAGACCGTCACCGCGACGAACTGGATCAGGTTGCCGGCGCGCCAGTCGATGTGGCTGCAGAACCGCTTCTGGTAGAGCGTGCCGATGGTGATGCTGACGAGCGAAACGCCGGACGCCGCCCAGCCGATCAGCGACTGCCCCTCGAAATTGCGGTTGTGCAGCACCAGCACCACGCCGGAGAGCCCGAGCAGCAGTCCGAGCCATTGCAGCTTCGTGACGCGCTCGCCGAGAAAACGATTCGCCAGCGTCGAGGTCAGCACCGGCTGCAGGCCGGGGATGAGCGCCGACAGGCCGGCCGGCACCGAATGCGAGATCGCCACCGCCGTGCCGCCGAGATAAAAGCCGTGCACCAGGATGCTGGCGACGATGCTGTGCATGACGCCGGCGCGGTCCGGCCAGACGGGCCGCGTCAGGGCTGCGACGATGCCCAGCAGGATCACGACGAGGCTCATGCGCAGCGCCTGCATCGTCAGGGGTTCTGCGCCTTCGAGCGCGTATTTCGTGCCGATGAAGCCCGTGCTCCACAACAGCACGAACAGCGCGGGCGCGGCCCGCGCCGCAAAACTGTCAAATCGTTTGGTCATTTGCGGCGCTGCTAGCGCGAACGTATGATGGGCGCAATCGCCAATTCGCCCCGCCCTGCATGGCTGCAGCGCGGCTTTCAAGGAGTGAATCATGGACGTACGTGCCGCCGTCGCCTTTGCCGCCGGAAAACCGCTGGAGATCGCGACCGTCAAGCTGGAAGGGCCGAAGGCCGGCGAAGTGCTGGTGGAGATCAAGGCGACCGGCGTGTGTCACACCGACGAGTTCACGCTGTCGGGCGCGGACCCGGAAGGGATTTTCCCGGCGATCCTCGGCCACGAGGGCGCGGGCGTCGTCGTCGACATCGGCCCCGGCGTGACCAGCTTGAAGAAAGGCGACCACGTCATCCCGCTCTACACGCCGGAATGCCGGGAGTGCCCCTCCTGCCGCTCGCGCAAGACCAACCTCTGCACGAAGATTCGCGCCACCCAGGGCCAGGGCCTGATGCCGGACGGCACCTCGCGCTTCTCCTGCGACGGCGAGAAAGTGCACCACTACATGGGCACCTCGACGTTTGCGAACTACACGGTGCTGCCGGAGATCGCGGTGGCGAAAATCCGCGAGGACGCGCCGTTCGACAAGGTCTGCTACATCGGCTGCGGCGTCACCACCGGCATCGGCGCGGTGCTGAACACGGCAAAGGTCGAGGTCGGCGCCAAGGCGATCGTGTTCGGGCTCGGCGGCATCGGGCTGAACGTGATCCAGGGCCTGAAGCTTGCCGGCGCCGACATGATCATCGGCGTCGACATCAACAACGACCGCAAGGCCTGGGGCGAGCGCTTCGGCATGACGCACTTCGTCAATCCGAAGGAAGCCGGCAAGGACCTGGTCCCGCACCTCGTCAACATGACGAAAGCGGGCGACGACCAGATCGGCGGCGCCGACTACACCTTCGATTGCACCGGCAACGTCACGGTGATGCGGCAGGCGCTGGAAGCCTGTCACCGCGGCTGGGGGCAATCGATCATCATCGGCGTCGCGCGCAGCGGGCGCCGAGATCGCCACCCGGCCGTTCCAGCTGGTGACCGGACGGACGTGGAAAGGCACCGCCTTCGGCGGCGCGCGCGGCCGCACCGACGTGCCGAAGATCGTCGACTGGTACATGGAGGGAAAGATCCAGATCGACCCGATGATCACCCACGTGATGCCGCTCGCCGACATCAACAAGGCGTTCGACCTGATGCATGCAGGGCAAGTCGATCCGGAGCGTGGTGACGTTTTGAGGAAGTCTTCGTCATTGCGAGCGAAGCGAAGCAATCCAGTCTGAGATTGCGGCAGATGCAGCGCTGGATTGCTTCGTCGCTTCGCTCCTCGCAATGACAGCGGAAGGAGGCATCCATGCCGAGCATCGACTGGGCGAACTTCACGCCGGGAACGGCATTGCTGGGCGGCCTGTTGATCGGCGTCGGCGCTGCCGCGCTGCTGCTCCTGCACGGGCGCATCCTCGGCGTCAGCGGAATTGCCGGCGGTCTGTTGCAGCCGCGCGCCGGCGACAGCGGCTGGCGGCTCTGGTTCATCGCCGGGCTGCTCGTTCCGCCGCTGCTGCTCGGGCTTTCGCGCACGATGGAGGCGCCGAAGTTTGCCGGCAGCCTCTGGATCATCGCGCTCGCCGGCCTGCTTGTCGGTTTCGGCTCGCGCATGGGCTCCGGCTGCACCAGCGGACACGGCATCTGCGGCATCGCGCGGCTGTCGAAGCGCTCCATCGTCGCGACGGGGTGTTTCATGCTGACGGGATTTCTGACCGTCTATCTCGTGCGACACGTGTTCTGAGGCAGCGCCATGAAGAACCTCTCGGTGTTCCTGATCGGTTGCGTGTTCTCGCTCGGCCTGTGCATCTCCGGCCTGGTCGCTCCGCTCAAGGTGCTGGCCTTTCTCGACCTGTTCGGCGCCTGGGACCCTTCCCTGATCTTCACGATGGGCGGCGGCCTGCTCGTTGCCGGCGTCTCCTATCTCGCCACGCGCCATCGCCGCGCGAGCGTGCTCGGCGAGCCGATGCAGATCCCTTCGAACACGACGCTCGACGCCCGGCTGATCGGCGGCGGCCTGCTGTTCGGGGTTGGCTGGGGGCTCGCCGGCGTCTGCCCGGGACCGGCGCTGGTCAACCTTGGGTTCCTGAGCCTGCCCGCTGCCGTCTTTGTCGCCGCGATGTTCGGCGGAATGGCGCTGCATGAAATGGCCGGTCGCGCCGCGACGCGGCAGCGGCCCGTGACGATCGACGCGTGACCCTCGCAGTCGCGTGGCGACGCCGCAGCGAACCGTGACGATCGACGCGTGACGCCGGCCGGCGGGCTCAAAACTCTTCCGGGCAGGGATTGGCGATCTTCCACAGCTCCGCGCCGTTTGTGATCCGCTTCATGTCGGTCGTGAGCCCGCCGCGGCGCTTGAGCCAGTCCCTCACCTCGGCCGGATAGTAGGCCATCAGCTCGGAGGTCCCCTCCTCGCTCGCGACCTTGATGCCGAAGGTGTAGCTCGTGTCGTAGTAGGCCTGGTGGAAGCCGAGGCTCGCGCGCGGCGTCACGCAGATGCGGTTGCGCGGCACGATGCCGAGCACCATGGTGCAGGCCGAATTGCAGACGCCGTCGATGACCACGCGCCCGCCGCGGTCGCGGACCGCTTCGTACTTCGCCTTGTAGGTCTCGACATAGCCGCCGGTATCGCGCGTGATGCGCAGGTCGGCCTGCGCCGCGGTCGCGACGAAAAGCGAAAGAAAGAGCAAGAAGCAAACGCATGCGAATTCGTTGCGCGGAAGCGATGTCCCCCGACATCGGCAAGCGGCGCGGAGTTTGCTCGGACTGTGTTGGAATTTCGTTAAATCTCGTGCTGCCCCGGCTTCACAATTCAACGCCTTGAAAAAACTCAAAAAACGTCCGCCGGCAGCCTCTGGCATTATCTCCGGGCGATCAGTATTGTCGCCGCCAACGCACTCGTAGCTCAGCTGGATAGAGCATCGGATTTCGATTCCGAGGGTCGGGAGTTCGAATCTCTCCGAGTGCGCCATTCGACCTGATTTGGCCCCTCTCCAACCGAGGTCTGCGCCATGCTCTATGTCGATATTCCGACGTCCGCCGATCTGAAGGCCCTTGCGTCGCATCGAGGCGATATCTGCGTTTCAATCTACCTGCCGACAACGCCCGTCAGCCGGGAGACGCCAGCCGACCGGATCGAGTTGAAGAACCTCGCGAAACAAGCTGCCCAGCAGCTTGAAGCGGTCGGCGCCGACAAGCGGCGGCTGGCTGCCCTGGCCGAGCACCTCGACGACCTTGTCGACGACGACGAATTCTGGCGTTTTCAAGCGCGCAGCCTGGCGATCCTGGCAACGCCCGACAACATCCGCACGTTCCGCGTCCCAAACACGCTCAGTGCCATGGTCGAAGTTTCCGACCGGTTTCATCTGAAGCCCCTGCTGCGCGCAGTCACCTTTGCCAATGCGTGCTACGTGCTCGCGCTGGCCGAGCGGGGGGTGCGTCTGGTCGAGGTTTCGGCCGACCTGCCGGCGGTGACGATCAAGGTCGACGGCATGCCGAAAGATGCCGCGGACGCGGTGCGCCGCGCGACCGTGAACGACCGTTCGCCAAGCGGCCGCATCCAGGGCTCCGAAGGCGAGAAGGTGCTGCTGCGTCAGTTTGCGCGCAAGGTCGACGGCGCGCTGCGCGTCCTGCTGGCCGGAAGCGATATCCCGCTGGTGCTTGCGGCCGTGCAGCCGCTCGATGCGATCTATCGATCGGTGAACACCTATTCCCACCTCGTTTCCACGACCATCGCAGGCAGCCCCGGGGAACTGACCGACGCGCAATTGGCCGAGCGCACCCGACCGGTGCTCGACGGGCTGCATCGTGACGAGATCGCATCCTTCGCCAGCCTGTTCGAGAGCCGCAACAAGCACGGTCAGGCGACCGCCGATATCGCCCAGGCTGCTCGCGCAGCGACCTACGGCGCGGTCGAGATCATGCTCATGGACATCGACGAGGTCGTGGCCGGCACGATCGACGAGAGCGGTCGTGTCACCTTCGCGGAACGTGAAGGCGCGCACAGCTACGGCGTCGTCGACGAGATCGCACGACGCGTCATCATGGCGGGCGGGCGGGCGCTGGGCGTCCGCAAGGCCGACATTCCGGGCGGCACATCACTCGCCGCAATCTTGCGATACCCGGTGTGAGCGACGAGACCCTCGCGCTTGAACGCGGTAAGGTTAGCAATCACCGGATGCGAAGAGGAAGCTGCTGGCCGCAGATTGCTGGAAGTCCCGTTTTGGAGACAGCTGGCTAAGGACGCTGATCCCCGGTGAGATCGCGAACCTGATGCACCGTTGCCGCATTGCGCCGGTATATCTCCAGCAGGCCGCGAATCGTCAGGTCGGGATCGAAGTGGTCTATCGCCTCGGTGGCGCCGTTGAACAACGATGCGACACCGCCGGTGGCGACGACCGTCATTGCTTCGTTCCGCTCAGCCTTGATGCGCGCGATCATACCCTCGATGAGGGCAACGTGACCCCAGAAAATGCCGGACTGCATGGCGCTGACCGTGTCGTCGCCGACCACGCGTCGTGGCTTTTGCAGCGCAATCCTGGGAAGCTTCGCCGCGGCCGCATGCAGGGCCTCCATCGACAGGTGGACGCCTGGCGCGATCACACCTCCCTCGAAGCCGCCATCACTGCCGATCACGTCCAGCGTGATGGCGGTCCCGCTGTCGACAATGATCAAAGGGCCGGAATACATCTTGAGCGCGCCGAGCGCATTGACCAGACGGTCCGATCCGACCTCCGAGGGCTTGCTGGTCCGCACCTGGATGCCCAGCTCGGTATTCTCGCCGATGATCAACGGCTCGACGTGCAGGTGACGGCGCGACAGGTTTCGCAGGTTGAAGATTGACTGCGGCACGACACTCGATATCACACAGGCATTCAACAGGCTGATCTCAAGCTTGTGCATCGCCATCAGCTGCGACAGCCACACGACGTATTCATCGGCCGTACGGCTCGGCTCGGTGGCCGAGCGCCATTGGGCGATCCAATTCTCGCCGTCGTGAACCGCGAACAGGCTGTTGGTGTTTCCCTGCTCAATTGCCAGAAGCATCGATCAAGTCCTGCGTTGCTGCTCACACTACTGAAGGCACGACTTCGGCAGACCGTAAAGCGCGAAGTGAATGATTTTGAATTCTGCGACGTTGCACCGCGCGCTCAGTCCCTTGTCACGGCGGTCAGATTCATCGTGACCCGCACGTCGGGCTTCGGCAATTCGCGCACACCTATCACGGTTCGCGCCGGCCGGTGTGAACCCATCACCTCGACGTAAGCCGCATTCATGGCCTCAAAATCCGACATCTCGCGCAGGAAGATGTTGATGTGCATCGTATGGTCGAGATCGGAATTGACGGAGGCGAGCATCGTTTTGAACGACGCAAGAATCTGCCTCGTCTGCGATGCGATGTCGGACCCTGCGAGCTTGCCGGTGGCCGGGTCGAATCCCGCCACGCCGCCGATGGTGATGAACGATCCCACCTTGGCGATATGGTTGTAGGGGCCGATAGGCGTCGGTGTGCCAGGCGGCGTCGAAGTTTCCACGTCCGGCATAGGTCGGCCTCGGCAGTTGGCAGGGATGACGACAAATACCAGAGAACCGTGGATGGGCAATTCCCAGTCGCGAGGGATCATTGTGCCGTTCCACGTTCCTCGGCTTGACTAACACATATCTCGGTGGTTATACGTCGATCAATAGCCAGCGGGTTATCGATCCCGAATGCCGAACGCTCACGATGTGCTCTTCAGAACGCTCGCCGATCCGACCCGGCGGGCCATCTTCGAGCGACTGTGCCGCGAAGGAGAGCAGACGGTCGGGGCCCTGACGGCTCGGGCCGGGGTCTCGCAACCGGCCGTCTCGAAGCATCTCGGGGTCCTGAAGCAGGCCGGGCTGGTGCGCGACCGCCACGAAGGTCGCCAGACGCACTACAGCGCGCAGCTCGGCGCGCTTGGCCCCGCTGATCGACTGGACAAGCCAGATGGCCGGGTTCTGGCAGAGCCGGTTCGACGACCTCGAAGACCTGCTGAAAAGGATGGACCAATGAACGAAACATGCGACCGAAACGCGCTCCGTCGTTGTCGAACGTGAGATCCCTTATCCGCCGGAAAAGCTCTGGCGCGCGCTCACGCAACCGCACCTGATCGAGGAGTGGCTCATGAAGAACGACTTCAAGCCGGTCGTGGGTCACCGTTTCAATCTTCGCGGCGACTGGGGCGGCGTGCTGGACTGCGAGGTCCTCGCCGTCGAGCCGAACAAAACGCTGTCCTACACCTGGAATTTTGCGCACGACGATGCGGCCTTCAATCTGAAGAGCGTGGTGACCTTTACGCTCACCCCGACGAGCACGGGGACCCACCTGCGCATGGAGCAGTCGGGCTTCCGGCCGGATCAGAAGCAGGCCTATCGGCGGCGCCAAGGCCGGGTGGCAGCAGTTCTTTGCGAACCTGGAGCAGGTCCTGGCGCGGACAGACTGAAGTCTGCCGGCTCGCGCTCAGTCTTCGAAAGGAGGTCCCATTGAACTGGAACAAATGGATTCGGCAGATCCACCGCTGGCTGTCCATTGCCTTTACGGTGGCCGTCATCGTCAACATCGTCGCCATGGCACAGGAGGAGCCTGCCGGCTGGGTGGGCCTGCTTGCCGCTGTTCCCGCTCGTCTTGCTGATGCTCACCGGTCTGTACATGTTCGTGCTGCCGTATGCCGCCAAGTGGCGCAGCGGCGACGCACCGGCGGACAGGAGTGAACACAATGGCCGGCAAGACGTCCAAGAAAGTCGGGCGAAGGTCGCAAAGAAGGCCGCCGCCAAGGCGGGCACGCTGCGAAGCCGGTCCTCCTCTCGGGCGGCAACCCGCAGATCGCGAAGGGCTACGGCGACGCCCCCGTGCAGGCCTACATCGCGGCCATGCCGGGCTGGAAAAGCGACG
This sequence comes from uncultured Alphaproteobacteria bacterium, assembly GCA_963843435.1. Lineage (GTDB taxonomy): Bacteria > Pseudomonadota > Alphaproteobacteria > Rhizobiales > Xanthobacteraceae > P52-10. Next base: position 153,581 of record CAWJKJ010000015.1, on the reverse strand, counting down.
TCGGGCGCCGCCTCGACGCGCTCATCGTGCGCACCGTCCCCGGCGTGCACAAGGCGGTCAAATGGAACTCGCCGTTCTATGGCATCGAGGGCGAAGGCTGGTTCCTCAGCTTTCATTGCTTCACGAAGTACGTCAAAGTGGCGTTCTTCCGCGGCGCGTCGCTGCGTCCTGTCCCGCCCGGCGAGTCCAAGCACAAGGAAGTGCGCTACCTCGACATCCACGAGGACGACCAGCTCGACGAAGCGCAGTTCGCCGCCTGGGTGAAGCAAGCCAGCCAATTGCCCGGCGAACGAATGTGAGCGGCGACGCGAGTGACGCAGCCATGAAGAAAGCGACAACGACCATGAAGAAGAGCAGCAGCGCTCGAAGGAAGGAAAAGGAGGAGACTCTCCCTCCCAGCTGATCGATGCGAGAATCAAGGAGCTGGGCGATTGGCGGGGCGAGACGCTCGCCCGGGTCCGAGCTCTCATCAAGCAGGCCGACCCCGAAGTGGTCGAGGAGTGGAAGTGGAGAGGGGTTCCGGTGTGGGCGCACGCCGGAATCATCTGCACCGGCGAGACCTACAAGAGCTGTCGTGAAGATGACCTTCGCCAAGGGCGCCTCGCTGGAGGACCCTTCAGGCCTCTTCAACTCCAGCCTCGAAGGCAACACCAGGCGCGCCATCGATTTCCACGAGGGCGACAAGATCGATGAAAAGGCGTTGAAGGCGCTCATTCGCGCCGCCGTGGCGCTGAACGCTCAGAAGAAACCAAAGAGCGCTTGAGACATCGGCGAGATGTCATTAAGGGAGCCTATTCTGCGTTGCGCTCAGCGACGATAGATTGAAGGTCGAAGCATCACATCGACTGGACATCCGGGCTATTGGGGGAATTCATGAGACAGGTTACGCGTGCGCTGGCGATAGCGCTTGCCCTCGCCGTGTCACTGCTTGCAGCCACAACGCCAGGGTCGGCAGATCCGCTGATCCTCGACTACCGCGGTTGGCATGTGGATTTGTCCGAAGCGCGCGGCACCATGCCCGACGAGAAGATGATCGTCGCGATCAAGCGACAGATCGATATGGTCGAGCAGGTCCGGCTGAAGCCGCAGGTGATCGCGTTCATGCGGACCATCAAGATCTGGGCTAACCCCAAACAGACCATGACCGGCCCCGGCCACTACGCCCGCGCGACCGGCATCGACTTGCGCATGCCCCTGCTCGATCCGAACAAGCCGATCCTCCTGCACGAGCTGCTGCACGCCTATCATCATCAGCAGCTGCCTGATGGCTTCGACAATGCGGATATCGAAAAATTCTACGAGCGGGCCAAGGGCGCAGGCTGGCCGGAGGAATCCTACATGATGAGCAACAAGAGGGAATTCTTCGCGACCACGGCGAGCGTGTACCTGTTCGGCGACATTCCGCGGCCGCCGGAGTCGCGCAAGGAGGTCCGAACGCGACAGCCACAATATTACCAGTGGCTCGCCAACCTGTTCGACGATGGCCGCGCGCGGCCCTGAGGCCGGCTTGATAGCAATGCTCGCATGCAGCCGACGCTGACCACGCCGCGCCTCGAGCCTGAGGCCACCCGCTGCCGAGGATGGCCCGGAACTGGCGCGCGTCTTCCGGCGCGGAGTCGGCGATATCTGTTCGACAACGAGGAGGTCTCGCCGGAAGTGCTCGACGCCATCGTTGGCGAGAGCTTGCGGCAAAGCCCGAGCGGGCCTCGGCCTCTGGATGGTCGGCAAGGACGGTGACGTGATCGGCTGCATCGGCCTGCATCGTGCGCCGCCCCCGACCGTGAAGATATTTCCTGCATTCGACGGCGAGATCGAGGCGATCATTGCGTTCGACGGAGGCGCATTGGGGCAAAGGCTACGCACGGGAAGCGCTTCGAGGCCGCGCTCGCTTACGCGACAGAGACATTGAAGGCGCGGCGGGTCGTCGCCGTCATCGACGTGCCGAACGAAAAATCCCACGCCCTCTTCCAGCGCTGCGGCTTCAGCCGCGTCGGGTCGGGACAAGGTCCGCTCTATGCGGCGATCGCCTATGAGCGCATCACCTGAGCGCACGGGTCACTGCTTCGGCCGCCGCGCAGCCCATTCGAGCAAGTGGTCAAGCGCCGGACACATCGCCTTGCCCCATTTGGTCAGCTGATATTCGACCTTCGGCGGCACCTGCGGATAGACGGTGCGGCTGACGACGCCGTCGCGCTCCAGCTCGCGCAACTGCTGGATCAGCATCTTTTGCGAGACGCCCGGTATGGCTTTCTCCAGCTCCGAAAATCGCAAGACATCGCGCGAGAACAGATGGAAGATGATGATCATCTTCCAGCGCCCTTCCAGAATCCGGAATGCGCCCTCGACGCCGCTCGCCGCCATGTCCGGCGTGACATCTTCAAGCTTACCCGTGGGTGAGTACCCTACTTTTTTGTGCGTTCTTGCCATACGGGAAGTATAGCACTAGCTCGGGCGTATTGCAGTCCACGACGGAGGACGCCTGTGAGCCTCGACTTGCCAGAGAAGTCTTCGCCGCTACTACGCAGCACAGAACGCACACGACATCGAAGCGATGGTTGCCTGCTTCGCACCCGAGGCGGTCGTGCGCGACGAAGGCCACACCTACACCGGCACGGATGCCATCCGCGCCTGGAAGAAGGAAACGAGCGCGAAATACCGCGTCACCGCCGAGCCGATCGAAAGCCGGACCGAGGGCGACAGCGACGATCGTCGTCGTCCGCGTGTCCGGCACGTTCAAGGGCAGCCCGGCGAACCTGACCTATCGCTTCGGCTTTTCCGCCGACGGCAGGATCAGCGCGCTGGGGGTTGGGTAACGCGCGACGAATTGGCGGGAGAGCAGGAATTCGAATCCTGTCCGACAGTTTTGGAGACCGTCATGCTGCCGTTACACCACACTCCCTAAAAAATTGGCACCGCCAGTCGGAGTCGAACCGATCATCTCCGGGTCCACATCCCGGCGCTCTCACCCTTGAACTATGGCGGCATGGTTTGGTGGCGCGTCCCGGTGACGATCCGGGCTGGTGGCCTTATGAGAGCCACGTCCTCTCCAGCGAGGTCGCGCCGTGAACGAAATGGAAGTGAATGGAAGCGGGTGAAGGACTCGAACCTTCGTGATCGCGCTCAAAACGCGACGTCCTGGCCGCTGAACGAACCCGCTAGAGCGTGATGAGGTTGGCAAAGTCCAACGCACGAATTTCGATGTCATCCCCGCGAAGGCGGGGATCCAGTATTCCAGGGCACCAGCGAATTCAGCCGTTAAAGCTGCGGAGTACTGGATGCCCGCCTTCGCGGGCATGACGCCTCATCCGTCCAGTGAAAGAACAAGCTTGGTACGCCCTGCCGGTGCTGCCCCGGCTTCCGCGCGATGAAGGCGCGCGATCCTAGCTGATAGACGAAGGGCGCAAATGGTGCTGCGCGGTCGATGACGATGCGCGCTATTCTTCGGAGTTCCCCTATGACGCTGCGGCCCGCCCTCTTCTCGCCGCCATCCTGATTCATGAAACCTGCGGGGCGGGGCAGTCCTGAAGGTTCCGTGTGATCGTTCAACATTTTCTGCAGCACGAGGCGATCGTGTCCCGCCGCGCGCTCCTGGGCGGGCTTGCGTCCGCAGCCAGCGTGCTCGCGCTCGGCGGATGCGCCGGCTTGGGTGCGACGGGCGCGCGCTTCGACGCTTCGTCGCTCTCAGCGAGACTCGACATTGCTCGTCGCAACCACTCGCAAGCGGGTGAACGGCGGCCGCGCGAAGCCCTGGTTCGGGCCCGAGCGGGCTTCTGCGATGACCGTCGCCCGGGCGAAGCTCGTGCGGCCGGACGACGGCCGCTTCACTCTCGCCGCAGCCGGGCTTGCCGATTGGCGTCTTGATGAGGTCGAACCGGTGTCGGGAGAGGTCAGCGATCTTCTCGCGCAGGCCGGCGGTGGACCAGACGTCCTGATCTATGTGCACGGCTTCAAACAGACGTTCGAGACAGCGGCGCTCGATGCCGCGCACCTCTCCGAGGGCATCAAGTTCCAGGGCCAGACGATGGTATTCTCCTGGCCGTCCAAGGCGGGACTGCTCGACTACGCCTACGACCGCGACAGCGCGATGTGGTCCCGCGATGGCTTCGAACGCGTGCTCCATTCCATGGTGGCGGCCCCAAGCGCCGGCCGCGTCCACATCATCGCGCACAGCATGGGAACCATGCTGACGCTCGAAAGCCTGCGCCAGCTCCACGCGCGATATGGTGACACCATTGCGGACAGGATCGGGGCCGTGGTGTTCGCCGCGCCGGACATCGACATGGACGTGTTCTCGTCGGCGATCAACCGGATCGGTCCGCTCGCCCGCAAGATCACCGTCATCGCCGCGACGAACGACCGCGCGCTGGCGCTGTCGGGACGGATCGCCGGCGGAATGAGACGGGTCGGCGCCGCCGAGAAGGCCGCCATCGAACAGCTCGGGGTACGCGTGATCGATGCTTCCGAGGCAGGCTGGGGCATCATCAACCACGATCTGTTCCTGTCGAATGCGGAGGTGCGGCAGGTGATCCGCCGCTCGATTGATGCCGCGGCCGCGTGAGCTCGGCCTTGGCCGATTGGGTGGGAAGGATGCCTGCTGGCCGATGTCGCGCTCTGGCAGAAATTGGCGCGGGCGGAGAATTCGAACTCTCGTTTCTGGGTAGAAGGCGTTCGCTCTGCCACTGAGCTACGGGAGCGGAATTGGCGGAGAGTTGTGAGTCGAATCGATCCACATGGCGCTTTCGCCAGAAAGCTGTCTAGCAAACGGCACCCGCCAACCGACGGGTCTAACCCTCCAAGATGATTGGCCGCCCCCTCGAGCGAGTCGCGCTGTCATCGGATGCAATGAATGTTCCCGATATCGAGGCGCGACAGCTCCGACAGACCTTATGGTATGATGAGTTCGACGGTTTTGGGGGCGCCGATGCGTTTGTTGATGGTCGTTCTGCTTTGCGTGTTGCTGGCCAATTGTGCAGCCCGGCCTGCGCCGGAATTGCTCGCGCAATCGAGCTTCGCCTCCGACGCTTGGGAAAAGAGAGACCGCAGAAAGACGCCCGCGCGAGCCGAGGTGAGGCGCGTCAGGTCGGTAGCGGAACCCGTCGATCCGATCACGACAGGATCGACCGCAACGAGCGCGCGCAGCGCGCAGCTATATCAGGCCGCTCTCGCCCGAATGGTACGCTGTCGAGAACGCGGAGGCCGAGCGGTTGAAGCGCCAGACAAACATCTGCAGGTGCTGAGCGACACACGGTTCTCGTCGCTTAGAAGGCGTTTGCTCTGTCCACTGAGCTACGGGAGCAGAAAGTTGGAGATCGGAGCCGGAATCGAACCGGCATGCGCGCTTTTGCAGAACGCTGCGTAACCACTCCGCCATCCGATCGAAACTGAGCGGGGCGCGTGCGCCCCGCCCGATTTGTTTACCTTGCAAAGTCCGCCATCACGGCCGGCGCCGCCGCGTCGAAGCCGACGACGTCGAGCATGCCGGCGTCGTTCGGATCGGCGATCGAGAAGCCGGTCGAGGTCATGCCGACCACGATCAGCTTCGCCGCGATGCCGGTCTTCTTGCGGTAGCGCCGCAGCGCCTCGACCGGGTGGACCGTGCCGGCCCAGGTCTCGTTGTCGGTGATGACCGTGAAGACATCGACCTTGAGCCGCTTCTCCAGCGCGTACAGCATCGGCAGCGCGCAGTCGGTGCCGCCGAACGGCAGATCCGCTCACGACCTTGATCGCGTCGGTCAGCCGCTGCCGGGGCGAGATCGCGAGCGGCGTCAGCTCGCCGTCTGGCCGCCGCCGTACATGCCGCCGAAGAGCCGCGAGGCATGACCGGCCGAGGTGAAGCCGACGACATGCACCTGCTCGCTCGACCGCCATCGTCACCAGCGCCAGCGCCGCCGACGCATCGCGCGCCGACAGCACCGAGCCGATGAACTGCGTCGCCCATCGAACCCGACACGTCGAGGCCGATGAGGTGACGCTTGCCGGTCGGCTCGACGTTGGCGAACGCCTTGTAGAAGGCGCCGTCCAGCGCATCGAGCACCGGCTGCGACGGCGTCCAGGCGTTCGCGCCGCGCACCGCGCGGCCCGCCGCATAGACCGCGCATCGCCTGCAGGATGGCGAACGGATGCAGCCGCGACTTGCGGATCGCCGTCTCGTCGCCGAGCCGCGCGACGACCAGCCGCTCCGCAGCCGACGAGCGGCGCGATCGCGCCGATCCGGGTCATGTTGCCGAGGTTGCGCACCAGGGCCGTCAGGCCGAGCGTCGGCAGCATCGCTGCCCAGACGTCCGGATCGGCGTTCGCCTCGGTCGGCAGCGCCTCCCACGGCAGGCGGTGCGCCTTGATCAGCGCAAGCGTCTCCTGCTTGCCGATGTCCGGCGACATGCGCGCAGGTGCGCCCGGACGATGCCGGCAGCTCGCCCTGCGGCGTCGAGGCCGAGCATCCAGCGATAGAGCGCGACACGCGCCGGCGCATCGGCTGCGGCCGGGTGCGCCGTCTGGAGCAGCCGCTTGTGCGAGTAGCCCTCGCGCTCGCGGTACTTCACCGCCTGGTACGCCACGTCGTCGACCGACTTGGTGTTGTACCAGTTGGCGATCGCCGTCTTCATCGACCGGCCCCAGCCGCGGCCAAGGCCGCGCGCGGCCTTGACGAACTGGAACAGGTGCGTCGCCGTGCGGCAGACCTTCGGCAGCGCCGCGAGCGCGAGCTGCGCGCACCTTCTGCTCGGCGTGAGCTGCGCCCAGCGCCAGCACGAAGATCGCCGGATCGTTCTTCGGCGCACGGCCGGCGTCCGAGATCTCGACCGCGCGCGCGATCGTGCGCGGCGCGTCGGCGGCAAGGCAGCGCTCGACGCACTTGGCGTTCTCGCGCGTCAGCGCCCGCGCCGCCTGGTAATAGGTCGGCGCATCGCTGCCGAGCACCAGGAAGCGGTCGAGCCGCGCCCAGTCGTCGATCGCGAAAACGAAACCACCGGCGTTGTTCATGACCTGGCGCTCATCGAGCGCCTCGGTCTGCGGTGCCGGCTCCCGCATGATGTCAGCGTACTTCATGAGTGCCTCCACGGCGGTTGCGCCGGAAGCCGCATCAGCCAGAACGAACGTGAGGGGAATCGGCGGACCGATCTTGCGACCGGTTGCCGGCTTCCCTGCCGGCGTCCATACGGTGGATAACCGAAATCCAGGGGCTCGTTCTGGCTGATAGGCTTCCGACAGACGACAGACTGGTTGGCCGGACCGAGCGTGAGGGTTGAGGATCGCAACGCGACTCGCAAGGCCGCGGCAGGAATCGAACCTGCGTTCACCAGATAAGCGAACCTCCGGGGCTCGGCCCGGCCAACCAGTCTGACATGAGAGAGACGCCGCACGAACGTCAGGGCGAAGATCGGGTTTTGGTGCTCTATCCACTGAGCTACGTCGCCACAGCAGCGACGGCTGGATTCGAACCAGCGACCTCCTCCGTTGCAGGGATAACCAATCTTCAGGGGCTCGTGCGGACGATGCCCGGCGAGATGCCAAGGCAACACGCGCGAGGCGCGTACGCCTCGCTTAGTCCTTGAACGGATCGAACTCGCCCTCGCCGGCCATGGCGACGGCGAACGGCCGCAGCGTGTGCAGCACCTTCACGGTGCCGGCGTGCTCGGCGAGCACCTCCGGCAGCCGCCGATAGGCCATCGGGCTCTCGTCGAGATCGGCGCCGACCAGCGTGACGCCACGCGCGGTCAGCCACCGGTCCATCTCCGCACGCGTGAACCGACGCTTGGCCTCGTTGCGGCCGAACAGCCGGCCGGCGCCGTGCACGGTCGAATAGAGCGACGCCTTCGCCTCGGGGCTGTCGACGCCCTCGAGGATGACGGCATCGTCGCCCATCGAGCCGCCGACGAAGCCACGCTGGCCGGGGAACGCCGGAGTTGCGCCCTTGCGGACGACCCAGAGATCCTTGCCGCCGTGGTTCTCGCGCCAGGCGTAGTTATGGTGGTTGTGCACCATATCGGTCACGTTGCCGCCGATGATCCTGCGCACGCGCTCGACCACCCACTCGCGGCCGGCGTAGGCGTAGCGCCCGGCCAGCTCCATCGCGGCGATGTAGCGCTGCCCGAGCTCGCTGTCCTCGTCGACCACCGCGGGCGGGACATTCATCCCGTCCTTGCCGCCGGCCGCCTTGAGGTAGCGCGTGGCGCTGGTGTGGCCGAGACCACGCGAGCCGAAGTGCACGCCGATCCAGACCATCCCGTCCTGTCGCGCATCAGGTCGACATAGTGGTTGCCCGAGCCGACGGTGCCGAGCTGGCTCACCGCCTTCTGCCGATAGGCCTCCATGTCGCTCGCGCGCCAGGCATCGGCATCGTCGAACAGCGCGTGCTCGGCACGCTCGTTGTTCGCGCGGCCGACGCCGAACGAGATCACGTTCGCGACGTCGCGGATGATCGCACCGACGCGGCCCTCGATCGCCGTGAACGGCGTGTCGAGCCGCACCGCCATGTTGCCGCAACCGATGTCGAAGCCGACGCCGGAGATGCTGATCTGCTTCTCGTAGGCGATCACGCCGCCGACCGGCTGCGCGTAGCCGAGGTGACCGTCGGCGCAGACGACGCCGGCGACGACGTTGCCGACCGCCATGCAGTTGCGCATCTGCGCCGATCGTCGTGGCCTCGTGCTGGCCGAACACCTTGAGCGGCGCATTCTTGAACCGCTCATCCTGCGGCCGCAGGTGGGCGATGCCCGCAGCGGAGGCTGCGTCGATCTCGCGCGCAAGCTGCTCCTTGCGGGCGGCGTCCCGGTAGAGGCACCAGGCCGGCTGGCCGCGCCCCTCGCCGACGCGCGAGTCCGGATCGATGCCCGCGGCGAGGCAAAGCTCGCGCGCGCGCTGCTGGTAAGGGTCGGGTCGCATGGTGCCTCCTTCTATCATATCTGCGGGCGTAAGTGGTCCAGGTGGCTGGATTCGAACCAGCGATTTCCTGCTTCCAAGGCAAGCGGGGACGGCCAGGCTCCCCTACACCTAGAGATTGGAAATTGGCGCGCACGGCAGGAGTTCGAACCTGCATGCCTTCACATTCGTAATGTGCTGCTCATCCAGTTGAGCTACGTGCGCGTATTGTTTGGCACCGCCAACCGGATTCGAACCGGTGTTGCCTGGTTGAGAACCAAGCGTCCTGGGCCTCTAGACGATGGCGGCATGATCTGGCTCCCGCAGCACGATTCGAACGTGCCTTCGCCGGTTAACAGCCGGCCGCCCTCACCGAGATGGCTCTGCGGGAATGAATGTGGTGGAGCGACGGGGTAGTCGAACCCTGCGACGTCGATCTTGCAAGGATCAACTGCACCCTTGTGCTCACCCCGATGATGGTGCCTGAGTCTCGTTACGCTCGAGATCCTCCGCGTCTTCAGCGCGGCGCTTCTACTAAGTTAGCTTCTCAGGCGAATTGGTGCGGATGTGGATAATCGAAACCCAGTCTTCTGAGTGGCGCTCAGGTGCTCGACCTTCCAGCTACACCCGCATGTTTGGTGGGTAACCCGTGAATCGAACACGGCGTGCACTTAGGCGCAGGCTTTACAGACCCGCTCAGTCACCAGACTTGGCGTTACCCGAATTGGTTGCGGAGAGTTGATTCGAACGCTACGACCTGCGAGTTTATGAGACTCCCGAGCTGACCACTGCCTTTATCCGCAAAACTGTGCCGACGCTTCCAACTCGTCGACGGCGATCGCAGTACATCCGTGCGGATCGCGAATTGAAGAAAGTCGAACCGGCCCGCCTTCGCTCTTCGAGCTTCGGCGTGGCAGCCTTCGCTGACTTCGCTTCAAGGGCCTGCCGGCTTGCCAAGCCGTAGCTGCGAAGCCAGCGAAGGCTGGCGGAGAGCTGAGGAATCGAACCCCCATCCCGTAAAGGAGCGACGGTTTTCGAAACCGCTGGCGGACCATTCCGCCCGAACTCTCCGTATTGGCTTCCCCTGCCCGACTCGAACGGGCGACCTCGACCTTCGGAGGATCGCGCTCTACTCCACTGAGCTAAGGGGAATGTCTGTCAGGCCTCGAGCTCGGCATCCCAGTAGAGATAATCGAGCCAGGTCTCGTGCATGAAGTTCGGCGGGAACAGCTTCGAGGCCGCGCGCAGCTGGTGCACGGACGGCTGAAGCGGCGCCCGCAGCGGCTTGACGATCCGCTTGTCCTTCTTCGTGTTGCACGGCGAGCACGCCGCGACGATGTTCTCCCAGCAGGTCATGCCGCCGCGCGCCCGCGGCAGAACATGGTCGAACGTCAGCTCCGACGCCCGGTGCCGGTCGCCGCAATACTGGCACTTGAAGTGGTCGCGCAGGAACACGTTGAAGCGCGTGAAGGCCACGCGCGCCGGCGGCCGGACATAGTCGCGCAGCGCGATCACCGACGGCAGCCGCATCGTCGGTCGACGGGCTGCGCACGACCTGATCGTACTCGGCCACGACCACGTGGGTGCCCTTCACCACCGACCGCACCGCGTCCTCCCAGTTGAAGAGCGACAGCGGGAAATAGCTCAGCGGCTGAAAGTCCGCGTTCAGCACCAACGCGGGATTGTTGGCGAACATCGTCATCTCCTGCGTTGCTTATATAATAGTCCCGCCGTGAAATCGAACAGCGGATGCGAGCTGCCGCGACCCGGCAAAATGGCGCCCCTGAAGGGACTCGAACCCTCCTCGAGCCGATAGACAGTCGGCCCGCTTCACCCGATGCGTACAGGAGCATTGATTCTCGCGAAGGGATGATGACGGCCCGCCTCCCCGTCGCGAAGCGTGGCACACCAGGTCGGACTCGAACCGACGAAGGCCTTAGGCCAGCAGATTAAGAGTCTGCTCCCTTTGCCGCTCGGGGCACTGGTGTATTGGTGGATTCCGGTGGTTACGATCCACTTGAGCACGGGTTAAAAGTCCGCTCCCTCTCCATTCGGGTTGAACTCTCGGAATCCGTGACGACTGGTTGCCCAGCCGTAGCTGGCTTAGTCGAGCGCAGGCTTGGTGCACGCTGCTTGGAGTCGAGGCGCAGCTGCCACTCGCTTATCGCGCGAGGCCCTCAGCCGATCGGAGCTAACGTGCATGAATGGTGCGTTCGGCAGGTGCTGCCCCTGCGGCCTCCGCCATGTCAGAGCGGCGATCTGCTGTTGATCTACGAACGCGAGACACTGGTGCATCTTCCGTGGATCGAACACGGTCGTGTACCGGCATGTAAGACCGGTTGCCTTCCCATCTGGCACAAGATGCATGGTGCGAGCGGAGGGATTTGAACCCACACTCCGAAGAACTGGTTTCTAAGACCAGCGCGTCTGCCGTTCCGCCACGCTCGCATGAAATTGGTGCTGCTTCGCTACAGGCTATCGATCCGGGTCTCGCTCCGCCTTACCAGCGGCGGCGCGATGCGCATGACGCCACTGAGCGTAGCATCGAAGGCGAAGCGTGGTGCCGGCGGCAGGATTTGAACCTGCGACCTCTCGTTTACGAAACGCTTGCACTTCCGCTGTGCTACGCCGGCATGCTTCGCACTTTCCGTCGAAACGACGGATTGCAAATTGACAAAGCACAGACGGCGCGCAGTGAAGCCGCTTTTGTCTGCCCGCTCCCGCCGGGCGTCCCTCTCGTCGAGGGGCCGGCACTGGTTTGCGGGAAATGAAAAAACTCAAGTTCATTTCATCCATGCTCAAGCAGCGCGCCGTTCGCACGGCGCCTGTCAGAGCGATTGACGAAATCGAGATATCGTTTTCGAGCTTCGGCCTGCGACAGACCGCCGGCGACAGCGCGGCGGACGAACGCAAGCGCGGCACGGCGAGGAGAAAAACCTCGCGACGCACGATTTCCGGCTGTAGTCCTGGTGGTCTGTTGGGCCATCGCGCCCTCCTGCCTGTTCGGCGGAGGGGATGGCCCTGCGCCGTCGTTACGTTCTTGGTATCCGTTTCAGCCCTGTTTCGAGCTGCACCAGATAGATCGGACCTTGCTTCGCCACGGACATGCGCGACCAATCGCACGACCGAATAAACGGTCGGGCGCCGGCGGCGGTCCTTGCGATATGTGAGCGTAAGCTCGACATGACGGTCCTCAAAAATGCGGGAACGATTCCCGCGACGATGTGTTGGTGTAGCTAAGCGCAGAACGCGTTCAATGCGTCAAATGTTTTTCGACGCGCGAGCCATTGCGCAAATTCGCAATTTTCGGATTCTCCGCAGTGGCGGTCGCGAAATAAAAATTGCTACCGCGCGTTAACGACGCGGCGTCCTACTCCGCGCGGAGTCGCCGACTCGCTGCGTTACTCCGCCGCGCTCTGCTGCGCCTGCGGCCGCAGCGCCGCCAGCCGGTCGATCTCGCGCCAGAAGCCCGCGATCGTGTCGTCGATGATCTGCGCGCACCGACTTGATCTCGTGGATCAGGCCGGCGCTCTCGCCGGCCGAGCCGGAGGTGTTCTCGACGTCGCCGTTGACATAGAGCAGGTCGAGCGTCGCCCGGCCCTGATGGCGCTCGCGCGTGCCGTCCTTGACGGCCTCCGCGTACGGCGTGCGCAAGCCGCGCGAGCGGGCGCGCGGCGGGTTGTCGGTCAGCATCGTGCCGGTGATCGGCGCATCGACGATCGCGTTGCTTGTAGTTCTGGTGCACCGGGCTTTCGAGCGAGGCGACGAAGCGCGTGCCCATGGTGACGCCCTCGGCGCCGAGCGCGAAGGCCGCCGCCATGCCGCGGCCGTCGACGATGCCGCCGGCGGCGACGATCGGCACGTCCACCGCCTCGCGCACCGCCTGCAGCAGCGCGAACGAATGCACCTCGTCCGGGTTGCGCAGGCCCGCGCTCTCCGCGCCCTCGACGATCAGCCCGTCGACGCCGGCGTCGACCGCCTTCTGCGCGCCGCGCAGGGTGGCGGTGGCGTGATAGACGATCACGCCCGCGTCCTTCAGAAGCTTCGCATAGCGGCGTCGGATCGCCGGCCGAGGTGGTGACGAAGTGGATGCCCTGGCCGAGCAGCCAGTCGATGATCTTCTTCTCCATCTCCGGGTTGGCCTGCAGGTAGCGCACCGGCAGGTTGACGCCGAACGGCTGGTTGGTGGCGGCGCGGATGGCGGCGAACTCGCGGGTGGTCACCGACAGGTCGGCGATCGAGTTTTCCAGCAGTCCCATGCCGCCCGCGGCCGAGACCGCCGAGACCAGCGGCGAGCGGGCGATCCAGGTCATCGGCGACTGGAAGATCGGGTAGCGGGAGCGTGTGTGGCGCGACGACGCGATTACCTTCGAACATGCTTCCCCCTGCTCGCCTGTTGCTTGCGGCCAGTTAAATCTGGCCCGACGGAGCAATTCAATATACGGATGGGCCGCGCCGGAGCATACGAGACGCCCGGACGAAGGGGTTCCAGGCATATTGAATCCAAAGCGCGTTCGCCGGGCATGATTGTTGCACTGATTTGCTTTTCTGACTGCAGGATCAAGACTTACAATGAGAAAACCGGTGGTCGGCGTGATCGGCAACGCCCACAGTGTCGAGAACAAGGTTCACCACCCAGATGGTCGGCGAGCGCAACCTGCGCGCCATCGCCGATGTCGCCGGCGCCCTGCCGCTGATGTTCGCAGGCTGCTCGGAAATCACCGACATCGGGGCGCTGCTGGACGTGGTCGACGGCGTGCTCCTGACCGGCGCCCGCGCCAACGTTCACCCCTCGCATTTCGACACCGAGCCGAACCCCAAGCACGAGCCCTATGACGAGCAGCGCGACAGCGTCTCGCTGGAGCTGGCGAAAGCCTGCGTCGCCCGCGGCATCCCGGTGTTCGGCATCTGCCGCGGCCTGCAGGAGATGAACGTCGCCTTCGGCGGCTCGCTGCATCCGGAAATCCGCGAAATCCCCGGACGGATGAACCACCGCATGCCGCGGCTGGAGACCGGCGAAATCCACCCCGACCCGCTGGTCGTCTTCGCCGACCGCCACGACGTCAGCCTGACGCCCGGCGGCACGTTCGCGCAGCTGCTCGGCTGCGAGACGATCCGCGTCAACTCCCTGCACGGCCAGGGCATCCTCGAGCCCGGCAAACGCATCGTCATCGAAGGCGTCGCCGAAGACGGCACCGTTCGAGGCCATCCGCATTGCCGACGCGCCGGCGTTCGCGCTCGGCGTGCAGTGGCACGCGGAGTACGATCCGCAGAAGAACCCGATCAACCGCAAGCTGTTCGAGGCGTTCGGCGAGGCGCTGCGTCGCGCACAGGCGCGCCGCCTGACGGTCCCGAAGCGGAACCATTCCCGATCCCGGCCATTGCCGAGCCGTGGGGACTGCCGCCGGCGTTGACCTCGACGGCGTCGAACGTCCACGGTCGTCGCGCATGAATCAGGCTTCCGACCGCGACGCTGCCCGCATCCGACAGCATCGTCGCGCCGCTGCGATTTGCCGTGTTCCGGCGCATCTGGATCGCAGGCCTTCTGTCCAACCTCGGCCTGCTGATCCAGGGCGTCGGCGCGGCCTGGCAGATGACGCTGATGACGTCGTCGGCCGACATGGTGGCGCTGGTGCAGACCGCCGGCGCTGATGCCGACGCTGCTGATCTCGATCGCCGCCGGCGCGATCGCCGACATGCACGACCGCCGCATCGTCGCGCTGGTCGGCGCTGTCGATCTCGCTCACCACGGCCGCGACGCTGTCGGCTGCTGGCGTATGCTCGGACTGCTCTCGCCCTACATCCTGCTCGGCTTCTCGCTTCCTGATCGGCACCGGCATGGCGCTGTTCCAGCCGGCCTGGCAGGCCTCGGTCAACGAGCAGGTGCCGCCGGAGACGCTGCCGCAGGCGGTGGCGCTGAACGGCATCAGCTTCAACATCGCGCGCAGTTTCGGCCCGGCGATCGGCGGCGTGATCGTCGCGGCCGCGGGCGCGGTGGCGTCGTTCGTCGTCAACGCCCTGCTCTACATTCCGCTGATCGTCGTGCTGCTGCTGTGGAAGCGGGAGATCGAGCCGAGCCGGCTGCCGCCGGAGCGGCTCTACCCGCGCCATCGTCTCCGGCGTGCGCTACGTCATCCATTCGCCGACACCTGCGCACGGTGCTGACGCGCACGCTGCTGTTCGGCGTGATCGGCAGCGCCGTGCCGGCGCTGATGCCGCTGCTCGCGCGCGACCTGCTCGGCGGCGGCGCCCGCCTCTACGGCATCATGCTCGGCGCGTTCGGCCTCGGCGCGGTGATCGGCGCGCTGAACGTCTCGACCGTGCGGCGCAAGTTCGAAGCCGAGTTCTCCGTGCGCATCTGCTCGTTCATCATGGGCGTGGCCATCATCGTGCATCGCGCTCAGCCGCTGGCCGGTGCTGACCGCGCTGGTGCTGGTGATCGCCGGCGCCGTCTGGATGCTGGCGATCGCGCTGTTCAACATCGGCGTGCAGCTCTCCGCGCCGCGCTGGGTCGCGGGCCGCGCGCTCGCCGCCTTCCAGGCGTCGATCGCCGGCGGCGTCGCGCTCGGCAGCTGGGGCTGGGGCCTCGTCGCCAACACCGCCGGCGTCAGCGAGACCTTCCTGATCTGCGGCGGCGTGATGCTCGCTTCGCCCCTGATCGGCTTCTGGCTGACCATGCCGGTGGTCGCCGACCCCAAGCGACGACGCCGAAGCGCTTGCCGATCCGGAAGTGCATCTGTCGATCACCGCGCGCAGCGGCCCGGTCGTGATCGAGATCGAGTACCGGGTCGAGCAGAAACGCGCGCGCGCGAATTCCACAACCTGATGCAGCAGGTGCAGCTCTCGCGCCAGCGCAACGGCGCCTATGGCTGGTCGATCGCGCGCGACATCGCCGATCCGGAGTTGTGGACCGAGCGCTACCACTGCCCGACCTGGCTCGACTACCTGCGCCAGCGCAACCGGCCGACGGCAGTCCGAGCGCGCGCTCACCCTGAGCGCGCAGGAATTTCACATCGGCCCCGAGCCGGTGCGCATCCGCCGCATGCTGGAGCGTCCGTTCGGATCGGTGCGCTGGAAAGAAGACACGCCGGACCGCGCGGCGAAGGACGTGCCGATCCAGGTCGATCCGACCAGCACGGCATAGTGAGCTAGCGCGGCTGGTGCCTCTGCAACGGCTGCGGTAAGCTGACGCCAATCATATATCCGTTCCGCGCTGAGGACCGAGACCGAGCTCCAGCTATCGTCCAATAACAACAACCAGAGAGACATTTCCGTGCAGCTTCTTCTTGCCAAAACCGCGCTTGCGCGGATCGAACCGCGCCTCAAGGCCCTGGCCCCCAACCTCGAGCTCACGCTCATCACCCCTGAGGGAAAATTCGAGCGCAACGGCAAGGAGATTGCCGCCGATCAGGTCGATCCCGAGATCGTCTGGATTTCGCTCGACGCCATGCGCGACGGCTACTTTCCGGCCTTCCTGCAACGCGTCGCCAACACCACGCGGACCAAATGGGTGCAGTCGTTCCTCGCCGGCCTCGACCAACCCGCGTTCAAGCAGATCATCGGCAAGGGCGTCAGCCTTTCCAAGAGCAGCGCGCAGGCGATCCCGATCGCCGAATACGTGACCGCACACGCGTTCAGCCTGCTGGTGCCGATCGAGCAGCAGCGCGCCGCGCAAAGCCAAGACCGAATGGACGCGCACGCCCTATCGCGAGATCGGCGAGAGCCGCTGGACCGTCATCGGTTTCGGTTCGATCGGACCCGAGATCGCAAAGCGCGTGAAGCCCTATGGCGTGCACCTGACCGTCGTGCGGCGCCAGTCCGACAATCGCGGGCTGGCCGATGCGGTGATCCCGCTGGCGGATGTCGGCAAGGTGCTGGGCGAGACCGACGTGGTCGTGCTCGCCTGCGCGCTGAACGACGAGACGCGGCATCTCGCCAATGACGCCTTCTTCGAGAAGATGAAGAAAGGCGCCGTCCTGATCAACATCGCGCGCGGCGCGCTGATCAATTCAGACGCGCTGAAGCGCGGCCTCGATCGCGACCAGCCGCGCCAGGCGGTGCTCGACGTGTTCGAGCAGGAGCCGCTGCCGGCGGACAACTGGATGTGGAAGCACCCCAAGATCCGCGTCAGCGCGCACACCTCGCCGCACGGATCCGGCACCATGCGCCGCGGCGACGAGCTGTTCCTGGAGAACCTGAAGCGCTTTCTCGCGGGCGAGAAGGTGCTGAACGAGGCGACGAAGTCCGAAGTGGGACTCTAGACGGTTCTTTGCCGACCGGAGTCGGGCCCGGCTCGCCTGATCACAGATGTCCATTCACGCCACTGCGCGCCGCATCGCGCAGTCGGCGATCGAGCATGCGTGGACGGTCGGGATTTAGTCCTCCTCAGCGCCAGAGCTAAAGTCACCGGCAGAGCACATGCGCAAGCCACGACTGGTTTGCGCATGTCTCAGGCTTGACGCCTATTTCATAATCACTAAACTATCGTACACTCGACTATCCAAAGAACTATGTTTCGCCAGGCCGGGCCCCTCTGGCAGCCGCACGCTGCGATGTCGGACTGGATTAGGGAGTGGCCCTTGGACCCGTGGAGTTCGCGGAAGCCATCCGCGTTTGACGTTGGTATCGAACCGCGCCGGGCACCGCGCGCGCTTCAGCGACGCCCATCATTTTCCGCACATCGACCGACCGCCTGCGGAGGAACATCATGAATGTCCTTGAGAAGCCGTCGCGCGCCGTCGCCGCATCGACCTCGAAGCGTGTCTGCCGACGTCGCCTCGCAGCAGCCCTATCGCACAGCCGGCCGAGGCGGTCGTTCGCGCGCTCAAGTCGGATACCCAGCGCGGCCTGACCCGGGCCGCGGCGCAGGAGCGCCTCGAACGTTATCGGGCCGAACGAGCTGAAGGGCGCTGCCGAGACGCCATGGTGGCGGCGTCTGCTCGAGCAGTTCGAGAATTTCCTGGTCATCATCCTGCTTGTCGCCATCGTCATCTCCACGATCGAGTGGACGCTGCAGGACCCGCGCGAGAGCGCGCTGCCCTACGAAGCGATCGTCATCACCATCATCGTCGTTCTGAACGCGATCCTCGGCTACGTGCAGGAATCGCGCGCCGAGAAATCCGTCCGTGCGCTGATGGCGCTCGCCGCGCCGGAAGCGAGCCTGGTGCGCGATGGCGAGCGTCAGCGCGTTCCCGCGCGCGAGATCGTCCCGGCGACATCGTGCTGATCGAGGCGGGCGACAAGATCCCGGCCGATGCACGCCTGATCGAGGAGGCCAACCTCCACACCGACGAAGCGCCGCTGACCGGCGAGAGCATGCCTGTCGCCAAGAACTCGCGGCCGCTGGGCGGCGACTCGGCCTCGGCGACCGGCTCAACATGCTGTTTGCCGGCACCGTCGCGACCTACGGCCGTGGCCGCGCCATCATCGTCGCGACCGGCATGCAGACCGAGGTCGGCAAGATCGCCGGCCTGCTCGAGGCCGCCGAGAAGGATCCGACACCGCTGCAGCAGGAGCTCGACCGCACGGGCAAGCGGCTGACCATCGTCATGCTCGGCATCTGCGCCCTCGTGTTCGCGGCCGGCCTGCTCAGCGCCAAGACCTTCACGCTCAGCATCGTGCTCAGCATGTTCCTGTTCGCAGTCGCGCTTGCGGTTGCCGCCATCCCTGAAGCGCTGCCGGCGATCGTGACGATCGGCCTCAGCCTCGGCGTGCGGCGGATGGCTGCGGCGCACGCGATCGTGCGCAAGCTGCCGGCGATCGAAACGCTCGGCGCCGCCACGGTGATCTGCTCGGACAAGACCGGCACGCTCACGCGCAACGAAATGACGGTTCGCGCCATCTATTGCGCAGGCGCGGTGACGGACGTGAGCGGCAGCGGCTATATCCCCGAAGGTGGCTTTACCTCCGAAGGCAAGCCGCTCGCCGCCGGTTCGTCGGTCCATCGCTGCCTGGAACAGACGCTGATCGGCCGCGGCGCTGGTCAATGACGCCGCGCTCAGCAACGCCGACGGCCGCTGGAGCGTGCAGGGTGATCCGACCGAAGGTGCGCTGATCGTCGCCGCGCGGAAATTCGGCATCACCGACGAGACGCTCGCCAAGCGTCCGCGTGTCGCGGAAATTCCGTTCACGTCCGAGCGCAAGCGGCACACGACGGTGCATGCCGATCCCGACAAGCCCGGCCACGTCCAGATCATGGTCAAGGGCGCGCCGGAGATCCTGCTGTCGCGGTGCCGCTACGTGATGCTGGACGGCCAGGCGGTCGAACTCGATGAGGCCATGCGTGGCAGCATCGCGCAGCGTAACGACGCGCTTGCAAGTCAGGCGCTGCGCGTGCTGGCGATCGGAACCCGCAGCATGCCGGCAGCCGAGCTGGGCATCGATCTGCAAAACCCGGTCGATGTGGAGCTGCCGGAAACGGTCGAGGAGGAACTGGTCCTGCTCGGGCTCGTCGGCATGATCGATCCGCCGCGCGCCGAGGTGAAGGACGCCGTCGCGCTTGCGCGGCGGGCCCACATCCGAACCGTCATGATCACCGGCGATCACCCCGCGACCGCGGCGGCGATTGCGAAGGAGCTGAACATCCTCGAGCCCGGCTCACGGGTCGTGACCGGCGCGGAGTTGCGCACCCTCGACGACGCGCAGCTCGACGCCATCGTCGAAGACGTTCGCGTGTTCGCCCGCGTCGACCCCGATCACAAGCTGCGGATCGTCCAGGCGCTGCAGCGCAAGGGCCATATCGTCGCCATGACCGGCGACGGCATCAACGACGCGCCCGCGCTGAAGACCGCGAATATCGGCATCGCCATGGGCATCACCGGCACGGACGTGTCGAAGGAAGCCGCCGACATGGTGCTGACGGACGACAACTTCGCCAGCATCGTCAAGGCCATCGAAGAAGGCCGTGGCGTCTACGACAATATCCAGAAATATCTGCTGTACCTGCTGTCCACCAACTCCGGCGAGCTGATGACGATGTTCGCCGGTGTCATGTTCGCAGGCCTGCTGGGTCTGGTCGCGTTCGACGCCGGACTGTTCCTGCCCCTGCTCGCCGCGCAGCTGCTGTGGATCAACCTTGTCACCGACGGACCGCCGGCGCTCGCGCTTGGCGTCGATCCGAAGGATCGTGACGCCATGATGCGGCGGCCTCGCAGGCACGGCTCGGGCATTCTTCTCAACGAGGACTGGGTGCGTCTTGTCTGCGTCGGTCTGGTCATGATGGTCGGAACCGTGGCGCTTCTCGACGCCTATTATCCGGGCGGCTTGCTCACGCTGTTCGCGACTGGAACGGGCCCCAACGCGTACGATGAGGCGCACGCCCGCACCGTCGCCTTCACCACCTTGATGATGTTCCAGCTGTTCGACGTCTATAACTGCCGCTCGCGCAGGCGGAGCGCCTTCAACGGCTTCTTCGAGAACAAATGGCTGCCGCTCTCGATCGCCTTCGCGCTCGGCACGCACATTCTGGTCGTCTATGTGCCGTTCCTGCAGGCTGCCTTCCACACAGTCCCGCTTTCGCTTCAGGACTGGGTGGTCGCGACCGCGGTGTCGGCGTCGTTGATGGCTGCCATGGAGATCGCCAAGATCTTCCTGCGCATCTACCGGCCGGAGCCGCATTAGCACCGTCAACGCGGTGGTTACGGTCCATTATGAAACATCGCGACCAGAAGCGAAGGCAGGCCGGCGCCTGGCTCAGGCAGCTGAGAGAAGCGGCAGGTTTGACGCAGGTCGACGCTCGCGCGACGGCTTGGCTTCAAATACTACGCCTTCATCTCGCAGGTGGAGACAGGCATCAGCCGCGTCCCGACCGACAAGCTGGAGGCCTGGGCGCTGGCGCTCGACGCCGATCCATCTGAGTTCACCAAGCGGCTGATTTCATTCTACGAACCGGAGCTGCATCGGCTGCTGTACGACGCCAGATCGCGTCGGATGCCATCCGCTCGCGAGGCGCGCGCGCCTCCACGCACGCCAGGTCCATTGACCTGCGACGCGCGGCACGCCTACGCTGCCCCCATCTCGAACACGCTGCCGTCGTAGCCGGCCTCTGCGGGAATGCGCAGCTGGCGGCTGTTCTCGCCGCGGATGATCTCGGGGCACACGGTGACGACGCGTTCCTTGCGCGCCGCATCGAGCGAGGCGGCGGTCGCGTTCTGCTTGCCGAGCTTGATCAGGTTGCGCTCGGTGGCAAACACCAGCTTGAACTTGCCGGTCTTCGCCCCCTCCACCGCCGCGTTCGGACCGACCCAGATCGAATCGACCGAACTCGTGGCCGTCATGGGCGCCGACCTGATCGGCCGGCGCGACCGCGAGATAGAAGTGCGTGTCGAAGCGCTTCGGCATGCCGAGCGGCGTGATCCAGTGCGCGAACGGCACCAGCAGATCGAGCGCCGGGACGATACCTTCCGTCTTCAGGATTTCGGAGAACTTCCGTTCGCCCTTGTTGAGCGCAACGCGATGCTTCGCCTCGATCTCGCCGGCGCGCGCGGCCGAGACGAGCTCGTTCGATCCCTTCGGACGCGCCAGCAGGATGCCGCACTCCTCGAAGGTCTCGCGCACGGCGCCGACGCGAAACGCGAGTGCCGCGGCATCGAGGCCACCGCTTGCGCCGTGAAGCGCGGAATCCTTTGCGACCTCATGATCGTCCGCATCGACGCTGCCGCCGGGAAACACCAGCGCGCCGGAGGCAAAATCGATCTGGTGGTGACGCACCACCATGAACACCTCCATGCCGTCCGCGCCGTCGCGCAGCAGCAGCATGGTCGACGCCGGACGGACGGCGGCGGGCTCTTTGCTCATCTTGTCCTCACGCGACATTCAGGCGGGTCGGCGAGATCGGCGCGCTTGTCCTTGCGCGCCAGCCGCGACAGCAGGTAGTCGACCTCGGCGCGCGCCGCGGCGGTGAGCGACGAGCGCGGGCTTGCGCTGGGCGTCGCTGGCGATCATGCCGCGCCGCTTCATCACGTATTTGCGCACGGCGAGGCCGACGCCCTGCTGCTGCTCGTAGCGGATCAGCGGCAGGTGCGCGTCGAACAGGTCGTGCGCCGCATCGCGCTGGCCGGCCTTCGACAGCCGCACCACATCGACCAGCATGTCCGGGAAGGCGTAGCCGGTCATCGCGCCGTCGGCGCCGCGCTCCATCTCGAAGTCGAGGAACAGCGCCGCCATTGCCGGTCAGGATCGACAGCGGCCGCAGCGAGCCGTCCTTCTGGAAGCCGCGCAGCGCGCTGATCTTCTCCAGGCCCGGCCAGTCCTCGTGCTTCAGCATCACGCAGGACGGGTTGTCCATGACGATGCGGCGGATCACCGCCGGCGTCATCACCACGGTGAGCGTCAGCGGATAGTCCTGCAGCACCCAGGGAATGTCGGTGCCGATCGCCTCGACCGCCTGCTTGAAGTAGGTGGTGATCTGGTCGTCGGTGCGCAGCTGCGGCAGCGGCGCGATCATCACGCCGGCGGCGCCCGCGTCCATCACGCTGCGCGCCAGCGAGCGCATCGCCGCAAAGCCCGGCGCCGAGACGCCGACGATGATCTGCATGTCCTTCGCCCGGCGGATGAAGCGGGTCGCGACGTC
This sequence comes from uncultured Alphaproteobacteria bacterium, assembly GCA_963843435.1. Classification (GTDB taxonomy): domain Bacteria; phylum Pseudomonadota; class Alphaproteobacteria; order Rhizobiales; family Xanthobacteraceae; genus P52-10. Next base: position 131,155 of record CAWJKJ010000015.1, on the reverse strand, counting down.
GACCGCCTCCTGCCCGTCGAGCTTCGGCGCCTCGCCCATGATGCCGAGCACGGTGATGCCGTTGCAGCCGGCGTCGCGGTAGAAATCGGTCAGCCGGTCGATCGAGGCCTCGTCGATGCGCCCGTCGTCATGGAACGGCGTCGGCGCGATGGCAAAGGTTCCGGAGGCTTCGTGGGTCAGCGGCATGGGCGGGTCCTTTGAGAGTGTTGTCCGGCCCCTTATAGCGCTCAAACGACCTTCGCGTCTTCCTTGAAGAACACCTTGTCGGCGTGCTTGGCGAGGTCCTGCGCGGTCCACGGGCCCGTCGGCATCCAGCCTTCGGCCATGAAGATCTTCATCTCGCGCACGCCGCGGGCGGCGGAGACGGCGAGGATCTTGTTGGTCTGGTCGCCGGACAGGTCGCTGACCATGTAGAGCACGCCCGGCGCGATCATGTCCGGCTTCCAGGGCGCGTAGCTCGCGCCGCGGCGCTCCTGCAGGTCCTCGGTCATGCGCGTCAGCGCGCCCGGCGACAGCGTCCAGACGCGGATGTTGTACTTGCGGCCCTCGATCGACAGCACGCGGGTGAAGCCGGCGATGCCTGCTTTCGCCGCACCATAATTGGTCTGGCCGAAATTGCCGATCAGGCCGGAGCCCGACGACGTGTTCACGATCACGCCGCCGCCGTTGTCCTTCATGAACTTGAACACCGGCAGCGTCGCGCAGAAGGTGCCTTTCAGGTGGACCTTGACCACCGAATCCCACTGGTTCTCGGTCATCTTGGCGAAGGTGCCGTCGCGCAGGATGCCGGCGTTGTTGACCAGGATGTCGACCTTGCCGAACGCCTTGATCGCGTCGTTGAACAGCGTCTCGCCGCCTTCGATGGTCGAGACGTCCGAGCCGTTGGCGATCGCCTTGCCGCCGTCCTTCTTGATCGCTGCGACGACCTTCTCGGCCATCGTCGCGTCCTTGCCGCTGCCGTCGCGCGGCCCGCCGAGATCGTTGACGACGACGGAGGCGCCTTCCGCCGCGAACAGTTTCGCATAGGCCTCGCCGAGACCGCCGCCGGCGCCGGTGATGATGGCGACCTTCTTGTCCAGCAAACCCATGCGCGATCCTCCCGGAGTTTTTGGCTGAGTTGTCTTCAAGCGAGCTCGGTGCGCCCGTTCTTCACGACGGTGACGTTGCGCGCCTTGATACGTCCCTCGAACGAGACGACGTTGCCGTCCTTCCACAGGTCGAAGGTGATCGTCTCGCCCGGGAACACCGGCGACGAGAAGCGCACCGCATGGCGCTTGAAGGCCGCCGGATCGTAGTCCGCGTAGGTCTGCAGCACGGCGCGGCAGGTGATGCCGTAGGTGCACATGCCGTGCAGGATCGGCACCTTGAAGCCGGCGCGGCTGGCAAACTCCGGATCCGAGTGCAGCGGATTGCGGTCGCCCGACAGGCGGTAGATCAGCGCCTGGTCCGGCCGCGTCGAGATATCGACGCTGAGGTCCGGCGAGCGCTTCGGCACCTGGTGCGGCTCGGGCTGGCCTTCGGTCGGCCCGCCGAACCCGCCGTCGCCGCGCGCAAAGGTCGAGCGCGCGGATGGTGACGAGCTTCTCGCCGGAGGCTGCGTCCTTCACCACGGTCTGGCGCGAAACGACCGCGCCCTTGTCCTTGCCCTTGTCGAACACGCCGGCGACGGTCGAGTCCGCCGTCACCTTGCCGGTCACCGGCAGCGGCGCGTGGAACGAGATGTCGCGCTCCGCATCCACCACCATCACGCGGTTGAGGTCGATCTGGCCCGGGATTGGCGCCCCAGACGCAGACCGACGGCGAACGTCGGCACCACCTTCAGCGGCTTCTTGGTGAAGTAGCCCTCGTTGACGAACAGCAGCTCCTTCTCGTTCAGCGGATCGTTGCCCATGCCGATGCCGAGCGCATACAGCATGACTTCGCGATCGGACCAGGCGTACGGAACGCCTTCGGTCTTCAGGCTCATCACCTCGGGATATTTGATCGGCATCGCTCGTCCCCCTACTCTCAAACTACTCGATTTCAGACGCCGACGAGCCGCGCGTAGCGCTCGCGATGATAGGCCGAAGAGCCGAACGCCGCCTCCAGCACGCGCGCGCGCTTCAGGTAGAAGCCGGCGTCGTGCGCGTCGGTCATGCCGATGCCGCCGTGCAGCTGGATCATCTCGCGCGTCGCGTAGTTGACGATGTCGTTCGCCGTGGCCTTGGCGAGCGACACCAGCTCCGGCACCTCGGCGACGATCCTCGTCGATCGCGGTGCAGCGCCTCGTCGACCGTCGGACGCGCCAGCTGCATCGCCGTGAACAGGTAGGCCGCGCGGTGCTGCAGCGCCTGGAACGAGCCGATCAGCTGGCCGAACTGCACGCGGGTCTTCATGTAGTCGACCGTGGTGTCGAACGCCTGCTGCGCGAGCCCGATCTGCTCGGCGGCGACCGCAGCCGTCGCGCGGTCGAGCACCTTGTCGAGCAGGCCCTTGCCGTCGTCGGCCTTGCCGATCACCGCATCGGCGCCGACCTCGACGTCCTTGAACGTCAGGTCCGCATAGCCGCGTGATCGATCAGCGACGCGGCGCTTGCGGCTGAGGCCCTTTGCGTCCGCCGGCACCAGGAACAGGGTGATGCCCTTCTCGTCGCCGGCCTTGCCGCTGGTGCGCGCAGCGACCACGAACACGTTCGGCGGCCATGCCTTCCATCACGAAGGTCTTGTTGCCGGACAGCGAATAGCCGCTGCCCTTCTTGCGTGGCGGCCAGCGCGATCTTCTCCGGCGCGTAGTGCGGGCCTTCGTCGATCGCGAGCGCGGCGATCGCCGTGCCTTCGGCGATCTTCGGCAGCCAGGCCTTCTTCTGCGCGTCGGTGCCGCCGAGGATCAGCGCGCTGGCGGCGCCGACGGCCGAGCCGATCAGCGGAGCGCGCGACGACGTTGCGGCCGAGCTCTTCCAGCACGACGCCGATGCTGCGGTAGCCGAACTCCGATCCGCCATAGGCTTCCGGGATGACGACGCCGGTCCAGCCCATCTCGGCGATGCTCTTGAACGTCGCCTCATCGAAGCCCTTCGGGTTCTCGCTGTCGCGCATCTTGCGGAACGCGCTGACGGGCGCGTTCGTCTGCACCCAGCCCCGCGCGCTGTCGCGGAGCATGACTCTGTTCTTCGGTCAACAATGACATGGTGCTCTCCCGCGCCGTTTCTTACTGGTGATCCAGCAGGCCGAGCATGCGCTTGGCGATGATGTTGTTCTGCACTTCGGTGGTGCCGCGAGAAGATCGTCATGGCCTTGTTGGAGAAGAAGGCCCGCGTGGTGTCGATCTCTTCCGGCTTGAACTGGTCGCCGGCGGCGCCCCAGCCGAGACCCTGCTGGCCGAAGATCTCGACCAGCAGCTCCTCGCGCTCCTGCTGGATGCGCGCGCGCGCGTTCTTGGCGACCGAGGTGAACTCGCTCGGGCCCTGCCCCGCCTTGGTCTCGTCCAGCATGCGCTGCTGCATCAGCTGCAGCGAGCGGAACTCCATCATGTGCTTGACGATGCGCTGGCGCAGATCGGGGTCGGCGATCCGGCCCTTCTCGTCGATGCCGATGTATTCCTTGGCGATCACGTTCAGCGGGCGCGTGTCGCCGGCCGAGCTGGCGGCGGGCGGTGTTGGTCGCGTTGCGCTCGAACTGCAGCAGCCGCTTGGCGATGGTCCAGCCCTTGTTGAGCTTGCCGACCAGGTTCTCCTTCGGAACCTTCACGTCGGTGAAGAACACCTCCGAGAACGGCGACTCGCCGGAGATGGTCCTGATCGGCCGCACCTCGACGCCCGGGGTCTTCATGTCGATCAGGAGGAAGCTGATGCCGTCATGCTTGACCTTGGGATCGGTGCGCACGAGGCAGAAGCACCAGTCGGCGAAGCGGCTGCCCGAGGTCCAGATCTTCTGGCCGTTGACCAGATAGTGGTCGCCCTTGTCCTCGGCCTTGGTCTGCAGGCCGGCGAGGTCCGAACCCGCGCCCGGCTCGGAATAGCCCTGGCACCAGCGCACCTCGCCGCGCGAGATCCGGGTCAGGTGCAGCTTCTTCTGTTCCTCGTTGCCGTATTCGAGCAGCGTCGGGCCGAGCAGCGTCGTGCCCATGCCGGTCATCGGGTTGAAGGCGCCGCAGTCGGTGTAGGCCTGCAGCACGATCCGCGCCTCCGGCGTCGGCAGCCCGCCGCCGCCGTAGTCCTTCGGCCAGCCGGGCGTGCCCCAGCCCTTGTCGCGCACGCGCTCCTTCCAGAGCGCCCAATCCGGGCCGTCCGGATAGCGCGGCATGTTCTGATAGTATTCTTCCAGCTTCGTCTTCAGCGATTCAGGGAAGTTCGCCTTGATCCAGGCCTGCGCCTCCTCGCGGAATGTGTCCAGCCTGGCGCGTATCCTCGACGTCTGCCAGTACGTTCATGCTGCTTCTCCCTGACCGGTCATTTCTGGAAACGATTCAAATACGAGACGTGAGTTGCGGCGGCGAAGCGAGCGGGCGCGGCACCGGCTGTATCCGAATTGTGCATGGTGCGATGCAACAAGCTGTCATCCGCGCGTCGGGCGCGTGACGATCTGCTGGCGCCCCTTCTCCCTGGCCGTACGGCTCTTGCTTCTCAGTCTATCGCGCGTCTTGCGGTCCGCAACACGCGGAGCCCTTTGTCATTTCTAAGCATCAAGCCCTGCTTTGCTGCAACCACGCAATTTTCATTGGTCGTATTCTGGGATGCAGGGCGCCCGGGACAATGCGACGCATACTTGCCATTCGGTTTCGTCGATTGCCTTGTCCGGATTTGCTTTGGCTTCCTCGTCGATCCGACGCATGGCCGACAATTTTCAGGATCGACAAACAACGACATTCGAGACGACGAGCGAGGGAACGCCGATGGACGCCGCGGTCACCAGCAATCCGACGACGAAGTGGGAGCCGGCGCCGAGCGCGAGCGACATCGTCAAGAGCATCCATGCGATGCTGCATCCCCGCAACATCGTCGTGCGTCGGCGCCACCGACAAGCCCGGCAACTACGCCGAGCGCATCTGGAACAACCTCGTCAAGTACAAGTACGAAGGCGGCATGTATCCGATCAACGCCCGCCGCGAGACGATCTGGGGCGTGAAGTGCTACAAGGATTTCAACGACCTCCCCGACAAGCCGGACCACGTGCTGGTGCTGGTGCCGGCGCGCTTCGCCGTGCAGGTGATCCGCGATGCCGCGGCCGCCGGCGCCCGCAGCGCGACCATCGTCACCTCCGGCTTCAGCGAGCTGCAGGACGAGGAGAGCCAGCGGCTCGCCGTCGAGCTGAAGCAGGCGATCGAGGAAACCGGCATCGCCGTGACCGGCCCGAACTGCCTCGGCAACCTCTCCTCCGGCGAACGCATCTTCACCAACATCGACGAGCGGCCGGTGCAGATGGTCGCAGGCCCCGTCGCGGTCGCCGGCCAGTCCGGCGCGGTGGTGATGCAGATCCGCCAGGCGCTGGAGGATCGCGGCATCGACGTCGGCTACATGGTCACGACCGGCAACGAGGCCGGCCTCGAGACGCCGGACTTCATGGCCTACTTCGCCGCCGATCCGAGCATCCGCGTGATCGTCGTCTATCTGGAGGGCGTGCGGAACACGAAATCGTTCCGCGACGCCTGCAAGGCCGCCCGCGCCGCGGGCAAGCCGATCATCGCGCTGAAACTCGGCGCCTCCGAAGGCGGCCGCGCGGCGGCGATGGCGCACACCGGCGCGCTCGCCGGCTCGATCGAGACGTTCGACGCGATCTCGACCCGCGAGGGCGTGATCCGCGTGCGCGGCCTCGACGAACTGATCGAGACCACCGAATGCTTCGTGCATGTGAAGCCGCCGAAGAACGACCGCCTCGCCGCCGTCACCCTCTCGGGCGGCAAGCGCGGCCTGATGATCGACGCGTTCTCCTCGGCCGGCCTGAACTTCAAGCCGCTGAGCAAGGGCCTGCAGGAGAAGCTCGGGCAGATGCTCGGACCCGGCAGCATCGTCGGCAACCCGCTCGACGCCGGCTTTGCCGCGGTCGTCGATCCGACCGTCTACATCAAGTCGGTGCAGCTGATGATCGAGGATCCGGACACCGACATCGTCATGATCGATGCCGAGTTCCCGAAGGCGCCGCACGAACTGCGCGAGCGCAACATCCGCCTGATCAACGACCTGGCGGGCGCGGCATCGAAGCCGGTGGTCTACATCAGCGCGCTCTCGGTCGGCTTCACCGAGTTCACCAAGGAGCTGCGCAAGTCCGTGCCGAACGTGGCCGTGATGCAGGGCACCGACCGCGCCGTCAGCGCCATCAAGCAGCTGATCAACTACACGCCGGCTGCGCAAGAACGTGCCGGACGTGAAGTCGTCGTCGACCTCGTCGGCGAAGGCCGCGCTCGAGAAGGCGCTGAAGTCGACCAAGGGCGCCGCCCTCGACGAGGTCGCCTCGAAGAAGCTGCTCGAAGGCCTACGGCATCCCGGTGTCGAAGGAAGAGATCGCCACCACCGCCAACGATGCCGCGAAGATCGCCAAGAAGATCGGCTTCCCGGTGGTCGCCAAGGTGGTCAGCGAGCAGATCCTGCACAAGTCCGACGTCGGCGGCGTGGTGCTGAACCTGAAGACCGCGGCCGAGGTGAAGAAGGCCTTCAACGACATCATGGGCCGGATGAAGAAGATCAAGGGCAAGCCCGTGATCGAAGGCATCCTGATCGCGCAGATGGTCAAGGCCGACCTCGAGCTCGTGGTCGGCGGCTCGCTCGATGCGGAGATGGGCCCGGTGGTGCTGTTCGGCACCGGCGGCGTCGACATCGAACTGCTGAAGGACGTGGCGCTCGCCGGCGCGCCGCTCGACGCGGACGACGCGAAGGAGCTGATCAACCGCACCAAGGCCGGCGTGAAGCTGAAAGGCTATCGCGGCAAGCCGGCGCTGCACGAGCCGTCCGTGGTGAAGGCGCTGGTCGGCCTGTCGAACCTGATGGCGGACGCGAACGGACGCATCGCCTCGATCGACGTCAACCCGTTCCTGATCAACGCCAAGACCGGCGTGGCGGTGGACGGGCTGATCGTGCTGAACAACGAAGCGGCGAAGAAGAGCGCGGCGGGGCATTAGGCCGGCGGCGCGACATCGGCGGCCTTTCGGCCGGTGACATTCTCCCCTCCATCCGCGAGCGAAGCGAGTGGCGGGGAGGGGTCGGGGTGGGGGACGCGCGCGCATCGAGACTCAGCAGCCGCCCACCCGGCTCGATTCGCTTCGCTCATCGAGCCACTCCGCCACTCGCTTCGCTCGCGGGAGGAGGGTGAAGAGAGCGCGCGCACGCCCGCTATTCAATTGTCAAACAGCCCACGCACGTCGTCAGCTACGGACGCGCGTCAGTCGCCCCGTGTTTCGTCCGGCCCCGGGCTGCCGGTCTTCTCTCTGCACTTCCCTTGGAAAGAGGGCGTGCGGAACACAGGGCGAAAGGCCGCGCCCGCGGCTCCCGTATGCTTGTCGCATCCGGGCAATCCGTATGCCGACGCGTTGGCACACGGCGATGGTCCAGCCCATACGCTTGAGCTGAACCGGACCACAAACGAAGCCTTCGCCTGCGTTCCGCACGCGCCGGATTAACGGCTTGCCGAATTCCAGCGGGAGCCGAGCTCTGGCTCCACTTGACCGAAATACGGAGGACCCGACCGTATTACTGGACCGCTTGGGCCGTCCGCCCTCGGCACCGGTCGTCATCCCTTCCGGCCGCCGCTCTCTTAACGGCGACCGAACAGGGCCGGCACCGCGACGGACCCGTCGCATCCCGCCCCGAGGCGCTGACGATTAGCGCACTCGCTCTCCCATCGGGGCTGGACGAGAACTGTATATTCCTATCAAGCTAGGAAATGCAATTTCTGATTCAGCGAAATCGGAAGACTGCTGACAGAATCTGGTTGGCGTGCGATTTCGGCAATGATGCAACAACGTCGTCATTGCGAGCGAAGCGAAGCAATCCAGCGCGCGCGTAGCGCGCAACAAAGAAGCGCAGTGGTAGCGGCGCGCTCAGGTGCTTTTTAGTGGCGCGCTGACGCGCGCGCTGGATTGCTTCGTGCCAAGCCGGTTCGCTTCGCCATCGCAATGACGGCTTATTCCGCCGCGATCGACGGGGCGACCAAGCGGCGGCGGGTTGGCGAGGTCCTTCAGCAGACCCGCCCGCTTCGCCCGCGCCTGCTCGACCGACTTCTCCTTCACCGGGCCGTAGCCGCGGATGTCCTCCGGCAGCGACAGCAGCGCCAGCGCGATCGGCGCGGTCTGCGTCCGACAGCTTCGCCAGCACCGCCCGCACGTCGCTCTCGTACTCGGTGATCAGCTCGCGCTCCATCCGCCGGTCCTTCGGCATAGCCGAACGGATCGAACGGCGTGCCGCGCAGGCCCTTCAGCTTCGCCAGCACCTTGAAGCCGTTGCATCATCCACGGGCCAAAGGTCTTCTTCTTCGGACGCCCTGCCCCGTCGTCCCCGGCCGGCAGCAGCGGCGGCGCGAGGTGGTAGCTGAGCTTGAAGTTGCCGTCGAACTGCTCGCGCAGCTCCTTCTCGAACGAGCCGTCGGTGTAGAGCCGCGCCACCTCGTACTCGTCCTTGTAGGCGAGCAGCTTGGCGTAGCCGATGGCAACCGCGCGCGTCAGCGTCTCGCTCAAGTCCTGCGCCTCGACGGCAGCCGCCACCTCGCCGACCAGCTTGCGATAGCGATCGGCCAGCGACGCATCCTGATAGGCGGTGAGATGCGCGGCGCGGTGGGCAATCAGCTCGTCGAGCGACATCTCGCCCTGCGTCTTCGCCGGCGTCGTCTCCTCATGCAGCATCGCGGCAAGCCGCGCCGGATCGATGACGGCGATCCGGCCCAAGCCGGAAGGCTTCGGTGTTCATCTTGATCGACACGCCGTTGACGGCGATCGCCTGCTCGATCGCCTCGGCGCTGACCGGCAGCAGGCCGCTGCTGATAGGCATAGCCCATCATCATCATGTTGGTGGCGATGCTGTCGCCGAGCAGCGATTCCGCGACATGGGTGAAGTCGAAGAAGGTCGAGCCCTGCTTGAGCGAGGCCTCCAGCACATGGTTGACCTTGCCGCGCTGGAAATCAAAATCCCGATTGCGGATGAAGTCCGCAATCGGGATCAGGTGGGTATTGATGACGCCGACGGTGCGCTGCGAGTCGCAAAGCGTGATCGCGTCCTTCGAGACCGCGACCACCTCGTCGGCGGCAAGAAGCACGTCCGCCGTGCCGGTGACGATGCGCGAGCAGGTCACCTCCTCGGTGTTCTGCGACAGCCGGACATGGCTCAGCACCGCGCCGCCCTTTTGCGCCAGCCCCGACATGTCGAGGATCATGCTGGCCTTGCCCTCGATATGCGCGGCCATGCCGAGCAGCGCGCCGATGGTCAGCACGCCGGTGCCGCCGACACCGGCGACGCGATGTTGCACGGCTTGTCCAGCGACGGCATCGAGGCCGGCTGCGGGATGTCGCCGAGATCGCCGAGATCGGCCGGCGCGCGCTTGCGCAGCACGCCGCCCTCGATCGAGACGAACGACGGGCAAAAGCCCTTCACGCAGGAATAGTCCTTGTTGCAGCTCGACTGGTTGATCGTGCGCTTGCGGCCGAACTCGGTCTCCAGCGGCTCGACCGAGATGCAGTTCGACTGCACCGAGCAGTCGCCGCAGCCCTCGCAGACCGCGGCATTGATCATCACCCGGCGTGACGGGTCCTCCATCAGGCCGCGCTTGCGGCGGCGGCGCTTCTCGGCGGCGCAGGTCTGCACGAACACGATCGCCGAGCAGCCGGGCGTGTCGCGCAGCGTGCGCATCACGCGCGTCGAGCTCGTCGCGATGCGCGAGTTTCACGCCCGGCGCAATCGTATTCGGCAGGATAGGCGTCCGGATTTTCCGAGACGAGATAGATCTCGCGAAGGCCTTCGGCGTGCAGCTGGAAGGTGATCTGCTGCGGCGAGAGATCGCCGTCCACATGCTGGCCGCCGGTCATGGCGACGGCGTCGTTGTAGAGAATCTTGTAGGTGATGTTGGCCTTCGAGGCGAGCGCCTGGCGGATCGCGAGGCTGCCCGAGTGGAAGTAGGTGCCGTCGCCGAGATTGGCGAAGATGTGCTTCTCGTTGGTGAACGGCGCGATGCCGACCCACGGCACGCCCTCGCCGCCCATATGCGTGAAGGTCTCGGTGTTGCGGTCCATCCACAGCGACATGAAGTGGCAGCCGATGCCGGCCAGCGCGCGGCTGCCTTCCGGCACCTTCGTCGAGGTGTTGTGCGGACAGCCCGAGCAGAAGTACGGCGTGCGGACGACGGGCGCCGTGGCCTGCACCTGCGACGCCTCGCGGCCGTTGAACCAGTCGGCCCTCGCCCGCAGCATCTCGGCGATCTCGGGGTTGAGGTTGAGCCGCAGCAGCCGCTCGGTCAGTGAGACCGCGAGCGACGCCGACGCTGATCTCGGCCTCGAACGGCAGGAAGCGCTTGTCGCGCTCGTCCATCTTGCCGACGATGCGCGGGCGCACGTCGTCGCGCCAGTTGAACAGCTCCTGCTTGACCTGGTTCTCGACGATCTCGCGCCGTTCCTCGACGATGAAGATCTCCTCGAGCCCGACGGCGAATTCGCGCACGCCTTCCGGCTCCAGCGGCCACGGCATGCCGATCTTGTAGAGCCGCAGCCCGATGCGTGGCGGCGACCTCGGGCGTAATGCCGAGCTCGCGCAGCGCCTGCCGCATGTCCTCGTAGCTCTTGCCCGAGGCCATGATGCCGAACCGCGCGTTCGGCGAATCCATGGTGATGCGGTTGACCTTGTTGGCGCGCGCAAAGGCGATCGCGGCAAAGCCCTTGTAGTCCTGCAGGCGGCGATCCTGCTCGATGCGGTCGTCCGGCCAGCGCAGGTTGAGCCCGCCCGGCGGCATTTCGAAATCGGTCGGGATGACGAACGGCTTCATCTCGTCGGTCAGATCGATCTCCGCGGTCGTCTCGACCGTCTCGGTGATGACCTTCATGCCGACCCAGCAGCCGGAGTAGCGCGACATGGCGATGCCGAGCAGCCCCATCTCGATGATCTCGTGGATGCTGGACGGATAGAGATACGGCATCAGCGCCGACATGAACGCGTGGTCGGACTGATGCGGCACGGTGGAGGATTTCGCGCCGTGATCGTCGCCGGCAAGACACAGCACGCCGCCGTTCTTCGACGAGCCCGGCCGTATTGCCGTGGCGGAAGCACGTCGCCGGAGCGATCGACGCCGGGGCCCTTGCCGTACCAGATGCCGACCACGCCGTCGTGCTTGGCGCCGGGCGACAGGTTGAGCTGCTGCGAGCCCCAGATCGCGGTCGCCGCAAGGTCCTCGTTCACGCCGGGCTGGAACTTGATGCCGTGCGCTTCGAGATGCTTGCGCGCGGCCATCAGCTGCTGGTCGTAGCCGCCGAGCGGCGAGCCGCGATAGCCGGAAATGAAGCCTGCGGTCTTCAGCCCGCTGGCGCGGTCGCGCCGCATCTGGGCCATCGGCAAGCGCACCAGCGCCTGCGTTCCTGTCATGAACACGTGGCCGGTTCGGGCGGTGTACTTCTGGTCGAGACTGATCGGGCCTTGGTTGATTCCCATGTCCGCCTCTGAACTTGGAGCGGCGTTGAACGGCGCCGCATCGCTTCCTTTGAAGCAATCTAAGTATGTTTCAGAAGCAAAAGCATCAAGAATCTGAGAGCGATACACGGCGTCCGCGGACCGGGCAATTTCGTGCCTTTGTGATGCCTGCCCGCGCAGCGTTATGCCGGATTTCGACGCAGCTTTGACCGAAAGCTGCGCAGCCGCTGATGCGCCGCAACAGACGACGCGGCCGGCCGGACCGTTCAATTCCAGTCCCGGGAGTAGACGAATTTCGGCATCTCCCAGCGATAGCGAATCGCCAGCAGGCGAAAGGCGATGCCGACGACGAAGGCGACAAGCGTCACCAGCTCCGGATTGAGGCCGCCGCGCAGGCCGGCGACATAGAGCGCGCCGGTCACGACCGAGACGCTGGCATAGAGTTCGCTGCGAAACAGCAGCGGCACATCGTTGCAAAGAATGTCGCGCAGCACGCCGCCGACGCAGCCGGTGATCATGCCGGCGACGATGACGATCAACAGCGGCTGGTTCATCTGCAGCGCCACCTCGCAGCCGGCGATGGTGAAGACCACGAGGCCGATCGCATCGAGCACGAGGAACGCGCATGCGCAGATGATGGATGATGCGCGCCAGCGCGATGGCGCTCGCGGCAGCCGCGCGCGGTCAGCAGCAGCAGCCACGGCTCCTTGACCCAGACGAGCGGATAGTGGCCGAGCAGCACGTCGCGCACCGAGCCGCCGCCGAGCGCGGCAATGCTGCCGAGCAGGCAGACGCCCATCCAGTCCATGCTGCGCCGGCCTGCAGCCAGCGCAGCCGTCATCGCCTGCGCGACATAGGCGAGAATCGAGAGGCCGAGCAGAAGCGTTTGTTCCAAAGGCATGATTTTGCCTGCCATGGCATCTCTCCGCGGCTGTTCCTGCAGCGGGAACCTTAGCCGCAGGTTCCATCGCGAACAGCAAATAATTGCGGGAACCGGCAGGCGCAATCGCGATTGTCTTGGCAGCCAATATGGAGGACCGCTATGGCCTATCGACCGAACCCGAACGATCCGTTCATCACGCCGCCGCCGGCGGACGATATTCCGCGCGGCACCGATCCGATGTGCCATCCGACCGATTTGACGATGCCGGCCCGGTCAGCGGCACGCGCGTCGCGCTCTACGCGGTCGCCGTCCTGGCGCTGGTCGGCGCGCTGTTCTACGGCATGTCGACGGCGACCAACACGACACGGCGTCGAACCCGCCGGCGAGCAACATGGCAGCAGCGTCCGGCGACGGCGCCTCCGCCGGTGCGCGACGTGACCCCGCGTCCGAACACCGAGTCCGGCATGACCACGGGCACCGCGCCTTCGCAGTCGGCGCCTGCGGATGCAGCCGAAGCAGTAAGCAGCGTGCTGATACAAGAGAAGCGGCGGACATCGAACGATGTCCGCCGCTTTTCTTGTGCCGTCATTAGCCCGGATCGCATAGCGCGAGCGAAGCGACGCGAATCCGAAACGCCGATGCGTTAGTCGGCGCATAGCTCGCGCAAGCCGATCATTCTCGCGATTGCGCGCTGCGCGCTGCGATGCCGCTACGCTCGCATCCGGGCTACGACGATCACTGCGTCTCGATCTTGATGCCGGCGTCCTTGACGACCTTGCCCCAGCGGGCGACTTCCGACGTGACGAACTTGCCGAACTCCGCGCGCCATCAGCGTCGGGATGGGCGAGCCGTTCTTCTTCCACGCTTCCTTGATCGCGTCGGCATCGAGCGCCTTGCGCATTTCGCCGTCATCTTCTCGACGATGTCGTCCGGCGTGCCCTTCGGCGCCCAGATCGCGTACCAGGTCGAGACCTCGTAGCCCTTCAGGCCGGCCTCGGCCGACGTCGGCACGTCCGGGATCGCCGACGAGCGCTGCGGCGCGGCCACGCGCCAGGCCGCGCAGCGTGCCGCTCTGGATCTGGTTGGCCGATGAGCCGAGGCCGTCGAACATCGCGTCCACGTGGCCTGCGACCAGGTCCTGCATCGCCGGGCCCGCGCCGCGATAGGGCACGTGGTTCAGATTCGGTGTCGGTCAGGAGCTTGAACAGCTCGCCCGCGAGCTGATGCGTGGTGCCCATGCCGGCCGATGCGTAGTTGATCTTGTTCGGGATTGGCCTTGGCATAGGCGATGAACTCGGCCAGCGTCTTGGCCTGCACCTTGCCCGGATTGACGACGATCACCTGCGGCGGCATCGCGATCACGCCGATCGGGATGAAATCCTTCTCGATGTCGTAGTCGAGCTTCGGATAGAGCGACGGCGCGATGGTGTGATGCGCTGCGCCGACCAGGAAGGTGTAGCCGTTCGGCTCGGCCTTGGCGGCCGCGCTCGCGCCGATGGTGCCGCCTGCGCCCGCCGCGGTTGTCGATCAGGAAGCGCTGCTTGAGCTGCATCTCGAGCTGCGCCGCCAGCGGCCGCGCGAAGGCGTCGGTGCCGCCGCCGGCCGGGAACGGCACGATCAGGCTGACCGGCCGCTGCGGCCAGCCCTGCGCCGACTGCAGGCGCGCTCGCGCAGACGACCGCGGCAAGAGCGGCGGCGAAGAATTGCGGTTGCGCGGACGGTCGCCCGCGATGACGATTGCAGCATTCGTTTCTCCCTGTTGAGGTTCTGGCGCGATCTGTGTCCGCGCCGTTTGTTTGGGCCGGATTACGGCATCCGGAAACGCAATTGGCAATATGACCATTGGTCTTTTCTCGATGTGTTCACGCGCCTGTTAGCGAACGTCGAAAGCCGGTGACAAACGCCCGTCACAGGACGATGATCGAACAGCCATGGTGACCGGCACAGGGGAGCATCAGATGATCCGATACCAGGCGACAATTGTGGCAACGGCCATGCTGTCGGGCTCGCTCTCCGGCCTGCCGGGCTCCTTCGCGCAGGCGCAGGAGGCCGATGCCGCCGCAGCTCGGTCCCCGCCCCTTCTACCTCGTCGACCGGATGAAGGACGGGCCGCTGAAGACCGCGCTGAAGCAGTGCACCGGCCCGTTCCGCAAGACGGACTTTTCCATCGGCCACCGCGGCGCGCCGCTGCAGTTTCCCGAGCACACGAAGGAGTCCTACGAGGCCGCCGCGCGCATGGGCGCCGGCGTGATCGAATGCGACGTCACCTTCACCAAGGATCGCCAGCTCGTCTGCCGCCATGCGCAGTGCGACCTGCACACGACCACCAACATCCTCGCCAAGCCGGAGCTCGCCGCGAAATGCTCGGAAGGCTTTCAGCCCGGCCGATCCCGGCGACCGGCAAGAAGGCCTCGGCGAAATGCTGCACCAGCGACATCACGCTCGCCGAGTTCCGCACCCTGCAAGGCAAGATGGACGCCGCCAACGCGAACGCGACCAACGTCGCCGACTACATGCGCGGCACCGCGCCGTGGCGCACCGACCTCTACGCCGCGAACGGCACGCTGCTGACGCATGCCGAGAGCATCGCGCTGATCAAGGGGCTCGGCGCGAAGTTCACGCCCGAACTGAAGGCGCCGGAAGTGCCGATGCCGTTCGGCGGCGACTACACCCAGGAGAAATACGCGCAGGCGATGCTCGACGAGTACAAGGCCGCCGGCGTCGATCCGAAGAACGTGTTCGCGCAGAGCTTCAACTACGCGGACGTGCTCTACTGGATCAAGGCCGAGCCCGCCTTCGGCGCGCAGGCGGTCTTCCTCGACGGCCGCTACGAGCAGCCGGGCTTCGATCACACCAAGCCCGAAACGCTGAAGCCCGGCATGAAGGAGATGGCGGACGCCGGCGTGAAGATTCTCGCGCCGCCGATCTACATGCTGCTGGCGCTGAACGAGAAGAACGAGATCGTCCCGTCGACCTATGCGAAGGCGGCGAAGGACGCGGGCCTCGGCCTGATCGCCTGGTCGCTGGAGCGCGACGGCCCGCTCGACAAGGGCGGCGGCTTCTACCACCGCTCGATCAAGGCCGCGATCGACCGCGACGGCGATACGCTGACCGTGCTCGACGTGCTGGCGCGGCAGGTCGGCGTGCGCGGCGTGTTCTCGGACTGGCCGGCGACGACGACGTTTTATGCGAGCTGCACGGGGCTCGAATAGCGCGCTCGCGAAAGCGAAACCCCGCCCCGCGCGACGGCGGAACGGGGAAGCCTCAGCTCATGCGCTACGCGCGATCAATAGTAGATCACGCGACGGCGACGCCGCCAGAAGCGACGCCGGACGCGACGCGCGCGACGCCAGATAGCGACGACGGCGGCGGCGCCAGTACTGCGAGCTCATGTCGGTGTCGCTGACCTTGTGCTCGTCGTTCGCGGCCGGCTCCGCCTTGCCCTGTTCGGCGTTCTCGACCGTCTTGGCGGCGTCTTCGGCGGCTTCGCCGCGCCGGCGTCGGGAAGCATCGGCGCGGCCTGCGCCGTCATGGCCGTCGCGGCGATCGCACCAGCAGCGGCCGTGAAGCCCAACGCCACCTTGAGAAACTCGCGTCTTTCCATCAAACAAACCCTCCTGGTTCGGGTTCAGCGTCTCGCCCCAATGTTGCATCGCGTCGCGCAAGCTTGTCGCGCTATGCCTGCGCACGGCAAGAGTGAGCGTCAGCGAATGAACCTTGAATGAATGAATTGGGACAAAGTTCCGAGCGCGCGAGCTTCGCACCGCGGCTTCGCAGCGACACAGAACAGCGGTCAATGATCTCGCACCGGCGAGGAACAACTGCGCTTGCTGCCGCGTTGGGCCTCTTACGTATTCGCATGATGCCGGGCGGCATACTGCGCAACGTCCGCATGGCCGCTCCGGCCGGCGCGTATCGCAGACGCGGACGCTGTCGAGATAGGCGCCCCACTGCGTCTTCTGCTCGGCCGTCGGCTCGAACTTGTAGGCCTTCTGCACCAGATAGAAACTGTCGCGCCCCTGGATCGCCTTCATCCAGGTCAGCTCCGGCTTGCCGGTCGCGTTGTTCTTCGGGCATTTCTGAAACCAGGTCAGCGTCGGATAGCCGCCGCTCGTCGCCCTCCTTCACCTTCGCGAACTCGCTGCCGTCGCAGGCCTGGCTCCACAGGCTTCTCGATGCGCTGCGCGATACTGCGCCGGCGTCACGTCGCGCATGTTGAGAAAGATCTGCACCGTGACCATCTCGGTCCAGTTCTTCACCGTCTCGCCCTGCGGCACCATCTCGGTCATGATCTGGTTGCCGGCCTTCTTCTCGTAGTCGATCTTGTAGCCCTTCGGCACGGTGACGAGCAGGACCTCGTTCTCCAGTGCGCGGGCGGATGGCGCTGCGAGCGTGAGGGCGAAGGCGGCGAGAGACGAGGCAAGCGGCGCGGCGCATGGTGATGGTCCGGTGGAGGTACAGGCTTTGGTCTGTAGTCACGGACGCGCGAGTTCATTTCGCCGTCATTCCGGGGCGGCCCGAAGGGCCGAGCCCGGAATCCATACGCCGCAGCAGTCAGCGAGACGACGGGCCTGAGTCGCCTTCGGCAGACGCACAACTTGCAACGAGCACAGGGGCTATGGATTCCGGGCTCGCGCTATCGCGCGCCCCGGAATGACGGCGCTAGCTCCTTGCCCCACTCCTCCGCCAGCGCCGTGATCTCGCGCGTGCGCGGAATGCCCGGGAAAGTCCCGATCGAAATCCGCCACCAGCCGCTTCATCTCGCGGCCCGCCGTCGCCCGCTCGAGCGAGGCGAGATCGGGAAACTGATACGTCGCCAGATGCTACGGCGGATCGGTCACGCTCCAGAACCGCCACGCCTTCTCCGCGCCGAACGTCTTCGCGGCGTCCGGCAGATGCTCCTTGGAGTACCACTCATCGAACGCCTTGCGCTTCGATGCATCGGCGACGGTGGCGCGGACGGTGAGGAAGTGGGGCATGGGTCACTCCTCATTCTACAACGGCAAATTATCGTGCTTCTTCGCCGGCATCTCGACCTTCTTGTCGCGCAGCATCGCCAGCGCCCGGGCGATCCGCCGCCGCGTCGAGTGCGGCATGATCACGTCGTCGATGTAGCCGCGCTCGGCGGCGACGAACGGCGACAGGAAGCGGTCCTCGTATTCCTTGGTGCGGGCGGCGATCTTGTCGGGGTCGTCGAGGTCCTGACGGTAGATGATCTCGACCGCGCCCTTGGCGCCCATCACGGCGATCTGCGCGGTCGGCCAGGCGTAGTTGATGTCGGCGCCGATCTCCTTGGCCGCCATGACGTCGAACGCGCCGCCATAGGCCTTTGCGCGTGATGACGGTCACCAGCGGCACCGTGCATTGCGAATAGGCGAACAGCAGCTTCGCGCCGTGCTTGATCAGCCCGCCGTATTCCTGCGCGGTGCCCGGCAGGAAGCCCGGCACGTCGACGAAGGTGACGATCGGGATGTTGAAGGCGTCGCAGAAGCGGACGAAGCGCGCGGCCTTGCGCGAGGCGTCCGAGTCGAGCACGCCCGCCAGCACCATCGGCTGGTTGGCGACGAAGCCGACGGTGCGGCCGGCGACGCGGCCGAAGCCGGTGACGATGTTCTTGGCGAACGTCTCGGCGATCTCGAAGAAGTCGCCCTCGTCCACCACCTTCAGGATCAGCTCCTTGATGTCGTAGGGCTTGTTCGGATTGTCCGGGATCAGCGTGTCGAGCGACATCTCCACCCGCTCGATGTCGTCGAAGCTCGGCCACTCCGGCACGCCGTCGGTGTTGTTCGGCGGGCAGGAAGTCGATCAGCCGGCGCATCTGCAGCAGCGTCTCGACGTCGTTGTCGTAGGCGCCGTCGGCGATCGACGATTTCGTCGCGTGCACCGACGCGCCGCCGAGTTCCTCGGCCGTGACCACCTCGTTGGTCACGGTCTTCACCACGTCGGGGCCGGTGACGAACATGTAGCTCGTGTTCTTCACCATGAAGATGAAGTCGGTCATCGCCGGCGAATAGACGTCGCCGCCGGCGCACGGGCCCATGATGACGCTGATCTGCGGGATCACGCCCGAGGCGATGACGTTGCGGCGGAACACATAGGAATAGCCGGCGAGCGCTGCGACGCCCTCCTGGATGCGCGCGCCGCCCGCGTCGTACAGGCCGATGATCGGCGCGCGCGCCTTCATCGCCATGTCCTGCAGTTTGGTGACCTTCTGCGCATGCGTCTCCGACAGCGAGCCGCCGAACACGGTAAAATCCTTGGCGAACACGAAGATCTTGCGGCCGTTCACCGTGCCCCAGCCGGTGACGACGCCGTCGCCCGGCACCTTCGACTTCTCCATGCCGAATTCGCTCGAGCGGTGCTCGACGAACATGTCGAACTCCTCGAACGAGCCCTTGTCGAGCAGCAGCTCGATGCGCTCGCGCGCGGTCAGCTTGCCGCGCTCGTGCTGGGTGGCGATGCGCTTCTCGCCGCCGCCGAGCTTGGCGTTGGCGCGGCGTTCGTCGAGCGCTTCGAGGATGTTCTTCATGGCGTGCCCTGCCCTTGCGGCAACCCGGAGAGGCCGCCGAAACATCGTGCTTTCCACCTCGCTTAGCACGGGATTTGGCGGGCGGAAAATGGCCGGATAGAGTGAATTTCCGCACCGAATGGGAGCATGCAATGAGCGAAGCCGCCGCGGCCGACGGTCCCGAGGGCGTGACAGGCGGCTTGCGCGTGCTGCTGCGGCTGGAAGGGCTCGCGCTCTGCGCCGGCGCGGTGCTGCTCTACGCGTTCTCCGGCAGCTCGTGGCTGCTGTTCGCGGCCCTGTTGCTGGCGCCGGATTTGAGCTTTGCCGGCTACCTCGCCGGGCCGCGCGTGGGGGCGGCTTGTTACAACGTGGTGCATACGACCATTGGCGCCGATCGCCCTCGGCGTTGCCGGATTGACCCTGGCGTGGCCTTCGGCCGTCGCGGTCGCGCTGATCTGGCTGGCGCATATCGGCGTCGACCGGGCGCTCGGGCTATGGGCTGAAGTATGACGCCGGGTTCGGGTTTACTCACCTCGGCCGCATCGGGAAGTGCCCGGATGGAGCGCAGCGCAGACGCGAGCGCAGCTACGCGGCTGAACACCGGCTCGGTCGTAATCTCGCATTTCACCGAATTGGCGATGAAGCACATCCTGTGCGCCTCATGATGCAGCTCGCGCGCCCTCGCCTCGTCTGATGCGGCCGACAGCTTGACCTGCGGCCTCAGCACGATGCGCGCGAAGGCGCCGCTGCCGTCGGCCTCCTCGATCATCAGCCCCTCCGGCTCGTCGCGATAGTCGAGCACGACCACGCCGTTCACCGCGCACAGATGCAGGTACCAGAGCATGTGGCAGGTGGACGCGGAGACGACGAACAGGTCCTCCGGATTCCAGCGGCTGGCGTCGCCGCGGAAGCCCGCATCCGACGAGCCGGCGATGTCGGCCTTGCCCGGCGCGCTGATGACGTGCGCCCGCTCATAGGACTTGTAGCTCGCCGTGCCCTGCGCCGGTGTTGCCGGTCCAGACCACGGTCGGGCGATAGCGATGCTCCTTGCCGGCCATGTCGCGACATCCTCGCCTTGACCAATATTGTATACATGGATACATAAAGCCATGACCGCGTCAACACGAAGCCCGCGCCAGCGCCAGGGAACCGCACCGGAGACGATCGCGGCGGCGCTGCGCGCGGACATCCTCTCGGGCGAAACCAGGCCCGGCACGCTGCTGCGGCAGGAAGACCTCGCCGCGCGCTTTGCCATGAGCCGGATTCCGGTGCGCGACGCGCTGCGGCTGCTCGAGGCCGAAGGCCTCGTCACCATCGCGACCAACCGCGGCGCCCAGGTCACGCAGCTTTCGCGCGACGAGGTCGCGGAAATCTATCACCTGCGCATCCTGCTCGAGGGCAATTGCCTCAGCCTCGCGATAGCGCGCATGAGCGACGCCGACCTCGACCGCATCGAGCGCGTCCGCCAGCGCGCCGAGATCGACGCGGCGACGCCGGAGTGGAACGACGGCGACTGGGCGTTTCACGAAGCGCTGTATCGTCCGTCCGGACACGACCGGCAGATCGAGATGATCCGATCGCTAAGGACGACCAGCGACCTCTACGCGGCGGCGCATCGCGCGCTGCCGAAGCAGCGCAAGCGCTGGCTTGCCGACCATCGCGCCATCGTCGCCGCCTGCCGCGCCGCGGCCGAGCGAGGCGCGGCATCTGACGGCGAAGCTGCGGGTGGCAGCGAGCGCGTGACGGCAGCGCATCCTCGGCAGTCGGCGCAGCGACCAGGGATTGCTTCGTGCTCGAGCACGATGCCCGCCGCGTGAGGCGACGCTCGCTACGCTCCGCACCCTGCCCGACAGCCGCAGCACGAAGATCAGGACTTCCGCGACGGCCTTGTAGAGCTCCTGCGGAATCTCGTCGCCGATTTCGACGTTCGACAGCGCGCCGGCCAGCACTTCGTTTTCCTCGATCGGAATGTTGTTGGCCTTCGCCACCTCGATGATCTTTTCGCCGATCGTGCCCTTGCCCTTGGCGACGACGCGCGGCGCGCCCTTCTTGCCGTCGTAGTGCAGCGCGACCGCGAGCTGGATGTCGGTCTTCGCGCTCATGTGGCGCGATCCAGGAAGCGGCCGGCGCGCGGTTTCGGCTGCGGCGGCGCGCCCTCGCCGACCAGAATGTCGCCGGGCTCGAGCTCGGCCTGACGCAGCGCCTGGCCGAGCGCGTCGGTGTTGGCGCGAAGCTGTGCTGCGGTCTCGGGCCGCTCCGCCCACATCCGCACCGCGGTCTTGTCGCCGATCAGCGAGACCAGCGCATGCACCGGTCCCGCCGGTTCGACGTCGAGGGTGAAGCGCGCGCGCCAGACGCGCGAGGATGATGCGGCTTCGACATCGTTGCCGCCGTCGCGCGCGATCTCGAACTGGGCCATCGCCGTGCCCTGCGGCGTCGCGAACGGAATCTCGAAACTCCAGCGGGCCTGATTGTTCTGGTTGGCACCGTTGAGCTCGGGGCGATCCGGCAGCGAAGCGACCTGCAGCAGCGTCTGCCGGGCCAGCGCCGCGTCGGTCTGGTCGAGCAGCTCACGGCCCATGTTTGCGGGCGAAGTATCGACCGCAAGCGACGGCGGCGCGATCGGCTGCGGCGACGGCACTGCGCCACGAAACGGCGGTGCGGGCTCGGACGGCGGCCGCGCGGCGTTCACTTGGGCCGGCGGATGCGCGGAAGCCTTGGCGGCGGGATCGTCGGCTGGCTGAGGTGCAGGTTCGCGCAGCAACGCGGTCGCGCCTTGCGTCGCGGCCTGCATGGCCGACCTCACGACCGCGGCGGACACCTCGGCAAGCTCGCGAGCGGCCACCTGCGGCAACGTTGGGGGCGTTTGCGCAGCGGTTTGGGCTCGGACGGCATCCGGCGCTTGCGCGACAGTGGTACTGGCGATGTTCTGCGCGAGAGCTGGCGTGAGCGCCTGCGCCATCACATTGGCAGCGGTTGGCGGAACCGCCTGCGCCGGCGCTCTGGCCCTGCAAGAGCGGTTGCGATGTCGCTGCCGCCGGAGGCACCACCGCTGGTGGCGCCGGCGATGGAGATTGTGCAGCAGGACCAGTCTGTCCGAGCCAGGTGGTGAGAACCTGCTTGAATACGACCAGCGCCGCCTTCAGGTCGGGCGTGCCCGCAGCCGGTGCAGCGCCGCGCGCGAGCGTCGCTTCCAGAAACAGGCCGGACTTCTGGAACGCCTGGCGCAGGTCGTCGGCGGTCAGTGTGCGTGTCGAGCGGCGGCCGTGTCGCGAGAAGCTGCGTGGCCGCGCTCTGGACCTGTTGCGGCACGTCTTTCGACGCGACGATCACGGGCAGATTGGCGAACAGCGGCGCAAGGCTCGCCTGCCGCGGCGCGGACGTCTGGACGGCCTGCGAGACCGCGAGCGCCTCAGGGCTCGCAGGCACCAGCGACGCCGAGGAAACCCGCGGCAGCGACGCCTGCGCGGTCGCACCGACGTTCGGCGCCGTCGAAGGCGCAGACACCGCGCCAGGTCCACTCGCGGGCGGTGCGCCCGCCTGCCCCGTCGTGGCCGCGTCCGGCGGCACGACCGCGAGGCGCACGGTGCCTTCCGCGGTCTGGGAGACGGCAAGCTTCAGGTTCGCACCCGGCTGCAGCGCGACCTCCGTCAGGACCTCCATGCGTAAGTCCGGCAATCAGGATGCGCGCGAGATTTTCGCGCACGGCCAGCACGCGCGCGTCGATCACCGTGCCCGGCTGCAGCACGAGCTCGGGCGCGGCCTCTGAGGCAGCCGCGAGCTGCGACAGCGCGCTGGCTGGGGTGATGACGGCGGACATATGCGGCCTTTCGGGCCGGCAGGCTAGCCCGAACGCCGTAAACGGCTCATTAACCTCGTGGCCTGTGCCGACGCGTCCGGTCTTGCTAGAACCGGCAAACCAGCCGGCGGGTGTGAACAGGATCGACCATGGATGACAGGATTTTCGACGCCATAGTCCTCGGCCTCGGCGCCATGGGGTCCGCCACCCTCTACCAGCTCAGCCTGCGTGGCACGGCCGTCCTTGGCATCGATCAGTTCAAGCCGCCGCACGAGTTCGGCTCGTCGCACGGCGACACGCGGATCACCCGCATCGCCTGCGGCGAAGGTCCGGAATATTCGGTGTTCGCCCGCCGCTCGCACGAGATCTGGCGCGAGCTCGAGCGAAAGACCGGCCGGCATCTGCTGACGCAAAACGGCCTGCTCGTCATCTCCGGCGAAGGCAAGCGCTCCACGGGGCACGGAATCCCGGGGTTTCTGCAGACGACCATCAAGGCGGCCGAAGCGGCCAAGGTGCCGTACGAGACGATGACCGGAGCGGAGGCGAAGCGGCGATTTCCCGCCTTCAATCTGCGCGACGACGATACCGCCTATTTCGACAAGGTGGGTGGGTTTGTCCGCCCGGAGGCCTGCGTGCAGACGCAACTCGAGCTGGCGGAAGCAAACGGGGCTGTCGTTCGCACCAATGAAGCGGTGCTGGGATTCGAGCAGCGCGATGCGTTCGTGCAGGTCAAGACGACGCAGGCGACTTATACGGCGCGGCGCCTCGTCGTCGCAGCGGGCTCCTGGCTTCCCGGCCTGCTTGCCGCAACCGAGCGGACGCCGTTCACCGTTCGCCGGCAGGTGCTCTACTGGTTTCGCGCGCAGGACGGCAGCTTCGACAGCTTCCGGCCGGAAAACTTCCCGGTCTATGTCTGGCAGCTGCCGGCGCCGCAGGGAATCTACGGCTTTCCGGCGGTGGGTGCTGCCGATGAGGGAATCAAGCTCGCGACCGCGCAGTATGTCGACGCGACCACGCCGCAATCCGTCGATCGCACCGTGTCTGCGGCGGAAATCAGAGGCGATGTACGAAACCTATGTCGCGCCGTTCTTTCCGGCGCTGATGCCGGTGCCGCTCAAGACCAAGGTTTGCCTTTACACCTGCGTCGAAGGCGCTCGCTTCATCATCGACCGCCATCCCGACCACGATCGCATCATCATTGCGTCACCCTGCTCAGGTCATGGCTTCAAGCATTCCGCGGGAATCGGCGACGTGCTTGCGCAAATGGCGCTCGGCGAGAAGGTGATCACGCTCGGCGGAGCGCCGGTCGACATGTCGAAGTTCTCGTCGACGAGTTCGTGGCGGTGTCCGGCTAGCAGCGATCGGCGTTCCGGATGCGCTCGCTCCATCCGGGCTACGTAGGCTAGAGCTGCGCCACAACCTTGCCGAGCCCGATCAGGTGGGCGAGCATCTTCAGCTCGCGCTTCTGGTCGGCGTTGAGCTGCGCAAAGAACGGCGTGGCCGCGGCCTTCAGCTTGACGAGCTCGTCGCTGTCCGGCGGCAAATCCGTCGGCGCCTCGCCGGCCTTCTTCATGTCGTGCAGGCGCGTCGCCAGACCGCGCAGCGCGGCCTCCACTGCCGGCCAGCTGCGCTCCTGCTCGGCCGTGAGCTTCAGCCGCGTCTTGATCGCATCGATCTGCATGATCGCTGAGCAGCGTGTAGGACGCTTGCAGCCGCCGCAGCAGCTGCGCCTTCGGCCGCGGCTTCGGCATGGGCGCCGGTTCGGTGATCGGCTGAGCCGGCGGTCGCGGCCGGATCGACCGCCGCATAGCTCTGCCGCAGCGAGTCGCCTCGCTGCAGCACGGGCTCGACATCCGCCCGCTCGGTCCGAAGCGGCGCCATGCGATCGAATTTGCCGTCGCGGTTGGCCTGCGGATAGACCTTGGCTTCGGACGAATTGTAGGCGAGCTCGAAAAAGTCGAGCGCACGCAGGGCCGCGAAAGCATCGCGGTCCGCGGCCAGGTAGCCAATGGCCACGGCGCCGCCAACGACGACGCAGGCCAGTGCCAATCCGGCGGCTCTCATTTGCGCAACACGCTCCTGGGCCCGATTCACGGGCCCGCAAACTTGCTCGCAAATGCCGATTAAAGATGTCTTAACCATGCAGGATTTGCGGCAGGCCTGATGGCCCTCCACTGCTAGGTGCGGCGAAGCGTTAATACCGGCCTAACCATGGCCGGCAACTGCGCGGAACATTTGCATGGATTGCTGGTCTAATCCGGCATGGCCCAAGGACTCGCCCAGACCGGGGCCGACCAGATTCTCCGAACTGGTATCGGCCGCCCTTGCCCGCCTCGAGGCGCGGCGCAGCCGTGCGCTCGTGCCGGTCTCCCAGGACGCGCCGCCGCCGGACGAGCTCGACAAGTTCTCCGGCCTCGGCGCGACGTTCCTTGCGCACCTGATCGCCATGCGCGACCGCGCCCCGCAAACGCTGAAGCAGCATCGGGCATCGACCGACGAGGCCATCACCTCCTACGAGCACGCCGCGCCGCACGAGACCGACACGATCCCGATCAAGGACTCCTGACGCAAGCTGGCGCTGCAGCCGCAAATTGTCCGCACGCCATGGTATGCAGGTGCTGCGGGCGCGCGCGGCTGAGCTGCGCCTGCGCGAGAGCATCTGGAACCTTGCGTCATGTCGGCGGATCGCCTGCAGGAAATCATGGACTGGCTGGTCGATGGCGCCCGTTCCGCAGCCGGATCCCGATCAGGTGCTCGCCGAGCTGTGCGATCGCCTGGTCGCATTCGGAATTCCAATCTGGCGCGTCGGTGTTTTCGTTCGCACGCTGCATCCGGACGTGTTCGGCCGGAGTTTCATCTGGCGGCTGGGACAGGCGGTCGAGGTTGGCGAAGCGAATTTCACGCTGCCCGACACGGAAGAATTTCAGACGAGCCCGCTGCACACCGCCATCAGGACGGCCGAGATGGTGCGGCACCGGCTGACGCAAAACGCGCCGCTGAACTCGCTGGTGCTCGAGGAGCTGCGCGGTCAGGGCATCACCGACTACGTTGCGTTCCCGCTCGTCTTTACCGACGGCTCGGTTCACGTGGTTTCGACGCAGACGAAGGAGCTGGCCGGCTTCAGTGACGGCGAGATCGGCGCACTCGCGAAGATCATGCCGCCGCTGGCGCGGGTGGCGGAGGTGCGCGCGCTGCAGCGCACCGCGATCACGCTGCTCAACACCTATGTCGGCAACCGCGCCGGGGCGCGCATTCTTGCCGGCCAGATCCGGCGCGGCCACGCCGACATGCTGCACGCCGTGATCTGGCTGTCCGACCTGCGCGGCTTCACCGCATTGTCGGACCGGCTGCCGCCGACCGTCGTCGTCGACCTGCTCAATCGCTACTTCGACTGCCAGGTGCCGTCGATCCTGAAAGCCGGCGGCGAGGTGCTCAAATTCATGGGCGACGGATTGCTTGCGGTGTTTCCGACCGCGGACGACCGCAGCGACGAGGGCGAGATTTGCGCCAAGGTCCTTGGCGCCGCGCGAGAGGCGCGTGCCGCGGTCAAGGCGCTCGTCCCCTGCGATGCGGGCAGCGGTCGAACGGGCTGAATTTCGGCCTGGCCCTGCATGTCGGCGACGTGCTGTACGGCAATATCGGCGGCAGCAACCGCCTCGACTTCACCTGCATTGGACCTGCGGTCAATCTTGCCGCCCGGCTGGAGCGGCTCACCGGCGGACTTGGCCGCACGATGCTGGCCTCGCCGGAATTCGCAAACCACGCCAGCGACGACTGGATCGATATCGGCGAATTCGCCGTCGCCGGTTTTGCAAAACCCCAGCGCGTGTTCGGGCTGCGCGACGAAAGCGGCGGGGTCTTGCCCCGCTGCCTAGGCTGACGCTGCTCCCCCATCGCTCGAGCACGAGCGCTGCCGCCTTGAACTCGGCCTCACGCGCGGCACGGCGGGACATGGCGAGATCGTCAAAGCCCCAGGTTTCGAAATTCCAGTCCTCGTCCACATGCGCTGCGCGCCAGATCGCGTCGGCATCGCGGAACCGGCGCATCAGCGCCAGCGCCAGCAGCGCCGAACCGGTCAGCGTCGTGATCGAATGCAGCGCGCCGACGATCCAGGCGTCCGGCAGGGATCGCCGCGCGTGCCGCGGCGATGGCGCGGTCGGGCTGGCGCGCATGCACGATCCCCTCCGCCAGCACGAAGCGCGCCCCAAGCTCGTCGGCCGCCCAGCGAACGACCGGGTCCCATGCCGCGCCCTGCTTGGCAACCAGACCCTGCCGGGCCGTCGGCGCGGTAGAACAGCAGATCCGAGCCGAGATACTTGAGGACGTCGGCCGCCACCTCGTCGCGCCGCTCGGCAACGCCGTCGATGATGCTGTTGGCGAGCCGCGTCAGCGGCATGCGCGCCGGGATCGATGGTCTCGCCCTGCGCATCCCATTCGGCGCGCAAGGCATCGGCAATCGCGGGCCTCGGCGCAGCCAGCAGGCGGCCCGCGGGCGTGCGCATCGGCTTGCCGTCCAGCGTGACCGCGAAACCTTCCGGAACCTCGCTGGTGGCGACCGTGGTGAAAAAGCGGTTGCGCAGGACCGGCCGTGCCGCCTGGCGGGCGGATTTGTTGGGATCGGCGGGTGCGCCGTCCGCGCCTTGCTCGAACAAATCCCGCATCGGTGACAGACTGCTCCTCGGGTCGTGGATGTTTGTGCGTTGCAGCACGAATTCTGCAACAGAATCAAGCAGAAATGACTTTCCATGACATCGCGTCTTATATTGAATACTTCCAATTCAAAGCTTCAATGTCCGGACTGCAAGAAATAACGAGAACCGCTTCGGCGGACCGAGGAAACTAGTGGACCACGTGGCGCGACGTCCGCTGCCGCGTGGAAGAGGTGGGAATGAAACCAACCAATATCGCGGCCCCCGACTACTTTCACAAAGTGGTCGACTGTCAGTGGGCCTGTCCCGCCCATACGCCTGTTCCAGAGTACATCAGACTGATCGCGGCGGGGCGTTACAGCGACGCCTACATGATCAACTGGAAGTCCAACGTGTTTCCGGGAATTCTCGGGCGCACCTGCGACCGTCCGTGCGAGCCGGCCTGCCGGCGCGTGCGCGTCGAGGACGAGCCGGTCGCGATCTGCCGGCTGAAGCGCGTCGCCGCCGACTACAAGGACGACATCAAGGCACGGCTGCCGCAACCGGCGACAGACGAAGAACGGCAAGCGCATCGCGCTGGTCGGCGCCGGCCCCGCCTCGCTCACCGTCGCCCGCGACCTCGCGCCGCTCGGCTATGAGTGCGTCGTGTTCGACGGCGACAAGCGCGCCGGCGGCATGATCCGCTCGCAGATCCCGAAGTTTCGCCTGCCCGACAGCGTGATCGACGAGGAGTGCGGCTACATCCTCGATCTCGGCGTCGAGTTCCGCGGCGGCCAGTACATCGACAGCATGAAGAAGCTGCTCGGCCAGGGGTTCGACGCGATCTTCGTCGGCTCCGGCGCGCCGCGCGGCCGCGACCTCGACATTCCCGGCCGCAAGGAAGCCGCGGCCAACATCCACATCGGCATCGACTGGCTCTCCAACGTCTCGTTCGGCCACACCGACAAGATCGGCAAGCGCGTGCATCGTGCTCGGCGGCGGCAACACCGCCATGGACTGCTGCCGCTCGGCGCGCCGCCTCGGCGGCGACCGAGGTGAAGGTGATCGTCCGCTCCGGCTTCGAGGAGATGAAGGCCTCGCCGTGGGAGAAGGAAGACGCCGCGCGCGAGGGCATTCCGATCCACAATTTCCTCGTGCCGAAGGAGTTCCTGCTCAAGGACGGCAAGCTGACCGGCATGGTGTTCGAGAAGGTCAAGGCCGAATACGACGCCAAGGGCCGCCGCAAGCTGGTCAATGCCGGCGAGCCGGACCAGACCTTCGAATGCGACGACGTGCTGGTCGCGGTCGGCCAGGAGAACGCATTTCCCTGGATCGAGCGCGACATCGGCATCGACTTCGACGAATGGGGCATGCCGATCGTCAACGAGACCACGTTCCGCTCGATCGCAATCCGAAGGTCTTCTTCGGCGGCGACGCGGCGTTCGGGCCGAAGAACATCATCTGGGCGGTCGCGCACGGCCACGAGGCGGCGGTCTCGATCGACAAGCTGCTGAACGGCGAGGACATCAACCATCGTCCCCTGCCCGCCACCACGCTGATCAGCCAGAAGATGGGCATCCACGAGTGGTCCTACAAAAACGAGATCGTGCTCGACGAGCGCTACGCGGTGCCGCATCGCGAGAACAAGATCGCGCTGGCCGACATCAAGGCCGAGGTCGAGCTCGGCTTCGATCCGAACCTGGCGCTGGCCGAGGCCGGGCGCTGCCTGAACTGCGACGTGCAGACGGTGTTCACGACGCCGCTTGTGCATCGAATGCGACGCCTGCGTCGACATCTGCCCGATGGACTGCATCACCTTCACCGACAACGGCGAAGAGGACGACCTGCGGCAGCGCCTGCGGGCGCCGGCCAAGGACAAGCATCAGGCGCTCTATCTCGCGGACGGCCTGAAGACCGGCCGCGTGATGGTGAAGGACGAGGACGTCTGCCTGCACTGCGGCCTGTGCGCCGAGCGCTGCCCGACCGGCGCCTGGGACATGAACAAGTTCTACCTCGAAATGACTTACGCAGGACCGGCATGCCGATAGAAGCCGTCAACGATTTCGTCATCCGCTTCGCCAACGTCAACGGCTCCGGCTCGGCGTCGGCGAACGAGATGTTCGCGCGCGCGATCATGCGCATGGGCGTGACGGTCGCGCCCCGCAACGTGTTCCCGTCGAACATCCAGGGCCTGCCGACCTGGTATGAGATCCGCGTCTCGAGCAAAGGCTATCTCGGCGCGCGCGGCGGCACCGACTTCATGGTGGCGATGAACCCGCAGACGTTCAACGCCGACGTCGCCTCGATCGAGCCGGACGGCTACCTGCTCTACGACAACACCCGCGCGCTGCCGCCCGGCAAGATGCGCACCGACATCAACGTCATCGGCGTGCCGCTGACCCAGATCTGCAACAAGGAATACACCGATCCGCGCCAGCGGCAGCTGTTCAAGAACATCATCTGCCTCGGCGTGCTGACCGAGCTGTTCGGCATGGACTTCGCCGAGGTCGAGAAGCTGATCGGCGAGCAGTATCGCGGCAAGGACAAGCTGATCCCGCCGAACGTGCACGCGCTGCACCTGGGCAAGGACTGGGCGAAGGCCAACCTGAAGCCGATCGGGCTGCGCATCAAGCGCGCCAACGACGTCGGCGACAAGATCCTGCTGGAAGGCAACGCCGCCGCCGCGCTCGGCGCGGTCTATGGCGGCGCCACCGTCTGCGGCTGGTATCCGATCACGCCGTCGTCGTCGCTCGCCGAAGCGTTCGCGAGCCTACTGCAAGAAGTTCCGCCACGATCCGGCGACCGGACAGGCGAAATACGCGATCGTCCAGGCCGAGGACGAACTGGCCTCGATCGGCATGGTGATCGGCGCGGCCTGGAACGGCGCGCGCGCGTTCACCGCGACCTCCGGCCCCGGCATCTCGCTGATGCAGGAGTTCCTGGGCTTCGCCTACTTCGCGGAAATCCCGGCCGTGGTGTTCGACGTGCAGCGCGCCGGCCCCTCGACCGGCATGCCGACCCGCACGCAGCAGTGCGACATCATCGCCTGCGCCTATGCCTCGCACGGCGACACCAAGCATGCGCTGCTGATCCCGGAGGATCCGGCCGAGACGTTCGAGTTCGCCGCCGACGCCTTCGACCTCGCCGACCGGCTGCAGACGCCGGTGTTCGTGATGATCGATCTCGACATCGGCATGAACCACCGGCTGTGCCGTCCGCTGACCTGGGACGACAAGCGCCAGTACGACCGCGGCAAGGTGCTGTCGGCGGAAGAGCTCGACAAGGCGACGGACTTCGGCCGCTACATGGACGTGGACGGCGACGGCATCGCCTATCGCACCTATCCCGGCACGCATCCGGAGAAGGGCGCGTTCTTCACCCGCGGCACCTCGCACGACAACCGCGCGCGCTACAGCGAACAGGGCGCGAGCTACGTCGAGGGCATGCAGCGGCTGCTGCGCAAGCTCGACACCGCCAAGGAGTATCCTGCCGAAGCCGCTGCGCAAGGACGCCGCCAAGGGCACGCGCTACGGCGTGATCTACTACGGCTCGACGTCGCCGGCGATGGACGAGGCGGCCGAGACGCTGGCCGCCAACGGCCATCACCTCAACATGCTGCGCATCCGCGCCTTCCCGTTCCACCAGGACGTGGCGAGCTTCATCGCCGACCACGACTTCGTGTTCGTGGTCGAGCAGAACCGCGACGCGCAGATGCGCTCGCTGATCGTCAACGAGCTCGGCATCGATCCGGTGCGGCTGGTGCCGATCCTGCACTATGACGGCACGCCGATCACCGCGCGCTTCATCGTCGGCGCCGTCGGCGACCGGCTCGACACGCTGAAAGTCCGCCCGCTGCGCAAGGCCGTCGTCATGACCTACCTGACCAAGCCGAAATTCCATCATCCGTCGCTGCCGACCAACAAGCTCGGCTTCACCCGCCGCGACTACGAGGCCTCGACCTCGACGCTGTGCGCCGGCTGCGGCCACGACTTCGATCTCGGCGGCGATCATCGAGGCCTGCTTCGAGCTGTCGATCGAGCCGCACCGGGTGGCGAAAATCTCCGGCATCGGCTGCTCGTCGAAGACGCCCGACTACTTCCTCGGCCAGAGCCACGGCTTCAACTCGGTGCACGGGCGCATGCCGTCGGTGCTGACCGGCGCCAACCTCGCCAACCGCGACCTGATCTATCTCGGCGTCTCCGGCGACGGCGACAGCGCCTCGATCGGCTTCGGCCAGTTCGGCCACGCGATGCGGCGCGGCGTCAACATGACCTACATCGTCGAGAACAACGGCGTGTACGGCCTGACCAAGGGCCAGTTCTCGGCCACCGCCGACCGCGGCTCGAAATCGAAGAAGGGCGTGCTGAACTCGGACTCCTCGATCGACCTCGTGGCGATCGCGCTGCAGCTCGGCGCGACCTTCGTCGCGCGCTCGCTTCTCCGGCGACAAGGGGCAGCTGGTGCCGCTGATCAAGGCGGCGATCCAGCACCACGGCGCGGCCTTCATCGACGTGATCTCGCCCTGCATCGCCTTCAACAACCATGCCGGCTCGACCAAGAGCTTCGACTATGTGCGCGAGCACAACGAGGCGGTGAACGCGCTCGACATCATGATCGGCCGCGCGGCGATCACCGTCGACTACGAGCCGGGCAAGGTCGATCACCGTGCAGCAGCACGACGGCTCGTCGATCCGCGCTGCGCAAGCTGAACAACGACTACGATCCGAACGATCGCCTGGCCGCGCAGAACTTCCTGCAGCGGCGCGCGGCGAAGGGCGAAGTGGTGACGGGACTGCTCTATATCGAGCCCGACGCCGACGACCTGCATGCGAGCTTCGACACGGTCGAGACGCCGCTCAATCAGCTCAATGCGAAGGAGCTGTGCCCCGGCCAGGGCGCGCTGGAGAAGCTGAACGCGGGCTTGCGGTAAGGCCGTAGCCCCGACGGCTACCTGCTGTTCGCGCACGACGCGCGAATAGGCCGCGCGTTCGTTCGGGCCGAGGCCCATCGCCGCGCCTTCCTCGATGCAGCGCTGTATCGCGATCGCTGAACGAGCCGCGGCGCGGCAGCGCGGCTTTCGGCGAGGTCGGAATCTCGCCCATCTGCGGGATCTTCGGAATCTCGATCCTCGGCGGCGGCGGAGGCGGCGGAGGCGGCGGCAGGAGGTTGCGGCGGCAGGCGACAACGCAAAAGGGTCCTGCGCGTGAACCGGCGCCACCAGTGCAAGCACAGCGATCGACAGCACGCGAGGGCGGCGACGACGACTCTTCATCGCGATGATATCGTCATCGCGCGCGCGCGCGCGGACAAGCCCCTACTCTTCCGGCGCGTCCTCGATCGGATCGAATCTTCCGGCGTCGAGGCCGAGCAGGTTCCATGACTGCTGCATATGATGCGGCAGCGGCGCGGTCGCATCGATCAGGCCGCCGCGCGGATGCGGAATCACGATCCGGCGCGCCAGCAGATGCAGGCGGTTCTGGATGCCGCCCGGCAGTTCCCAGTTCTCGATCGTCGAAATATTTCGGATCGCCGACGATCGGATGGCCGATATGCTCCATATGCGCGCGCAGCTGATGCGTGCGGCCGGTCACCGGCTTCAGCGACACCCAGGCGAGCTTCTGCGCCGCCGTCTCCACCACCGCGTAATAGGTCACCGCGTGGCTTGCGCCTTCGTCGCCATGCTCGGCGATGCGCATGAACGAATCGTCCTCGCGCTCTTCCTTGGCGAGGATACGTCGAAATCCGCCCCTGCTTCGGCTTCGGCACGCCGGCGACCATCGCCCAGTAGATCTTTCGCGCCGAGCGCGAGCGGAACGAGCCGGTCAGCTGCGAGGCGGCAAACCGCGTCTTGGCGACCAGCAGGCAGCCGGACGTTTCCTTGTCGAGGCGGTGCACGAGGCGCGGCTTCTGGCCCTTGGAATCGCGCATCACCTCCAGCATCCGGTCGACATGCTGCGTCGTGCCGGAGCCGCCCTGCACGGCGAGCCCGGCCGGCTTGTTCAGCACCAGCACGTCGTCGTCCTCGAACAGCGTCATCTCCTTCAGCGCGGCGAGCGTCTTCTGCTCGGCTTCGCTCAGGCCCGACGACTTCTTCGGCGCATCCAGATGCAGCGGCGGAATGCGGACGGCTTGTCCTGCCTTCAGCCGGTCCTTGCTGTCGGCGCGCTTGCCGTCGACGCGCAGCTCGCCTTTCCGGACGATGCGCTGGATGTGCGAGTAGCTCAGGCCCGGAAACCGCGCCTCGAGAAACCGGTCGACGCGCATGTTGGCTTCGTCGGCGGTCACCGTGACGGTCTGCACCTTCGTCGGCAGCGGCGCTGCTTCGACGGCCTTCTTCCGCGGCTCCTCGTCCGCGAACGGCCGCAGGTCGCACGGCTCTCGGCGCCAGCAGCGCGAACGAGGGCCTTGCTGGCGGCGCGGTCGCCGAACGCAGGCTTGCCCTTGCCGCGCTCGCTGCGCGCCTTCTCGGCAAAGGGGCGCGCGCCGCGCGGCCGGTCACCCGGACGCCGCGATCCCTTTGCCAGCGGCTTCTTGTCTCTGCGGCTCATGATTTCTTTCTCGCTCCGCAGCTTGGCCCAGTAGTCCAGCCGCTTCCTGATTTCGCGCTCGAAACCGCGCTCCGGCGGATCGTAGAAGGTCTGCCGGCCGAGCTGCTCCGGGAAGTAATCCTGCCCCGAAAAGCCTTCGGCCGTGTCGTGATCGTATTCGTAGCCCGCGCCGTAGCCTTCCGACTTCATCAGGTTGGTCGGCGAATTGAGGATGTGCTTCGGCGGCAGCAGCGAGCCGTGCTCCTTCGCCACCTGCTTGGCCGCGCCGAACGCGGTGTAGGCCGCATTCGATTTCGGCGCGGTCGCGACATAGATCACCGCCTGCGCGATCGCCAGCTCGCCCTCCGGGCGAGCCGAGGAAGTCGTAGGCGTCCTTGGCCGCATTGGCGATCACCAGCGCCTGCGGATCGGCCAGGCCGATGTCCTCGATCGCCATGCGGACGACGCGCCGCGCGAGATAGAGCGGGTCCTCGCCGGCGTCCAGCATGCGCGCCAGATAATAGAGCGCCGCGTCCGGATCGGAGCCGCGCACCGACTTGTGCAGCGCCGAGATCAGATTGTAGTGGCCGTCGGCCGACTTGTCGTAGATCGGCGCGCGGCGCTGCAGCACGCCCTGCAGCTCTTCGGCGTTGAACACTTCGCCCGCGCGCGCGGCGCGCCAGACCTCCTCGACCAGCGTCAGCGCGGCGCGGCCGTCGCCGTCGGCCATGCGCACCAGCGAGGCGCGCGCATCGGCGTCGAGCGGCAGCTTGCGGCCTTCCACCTGCTTCGGCACGGGCGAACAGCTTTTCGATCGCGTCCGCATCGAGCGACTGAAACACCAGCACCCGCGCCCGCGACAACAGCGCCGCGTTCAGTTCGAACGACGGATTCTCCGTGGTCGCGCCGACCAGCACCACGGTGCCGTCTTCCATCACCGGCAGGAACGAGTCCTGCTGCGCGCGGTTGAAGCGATGCACCTCGTCGACGAACAGCAGCGTGCCCTTGCCGATCTCGCGGCGCGCGCGCGCTGCGTCGAACACCTTCTTCAGGTCGGCGACGCCGGAAAACACCGCGGAAATCTGCTCGAACTCGAGCTCGGTCGCGTCCGCCAGCAGTCGCGCGACCGTGGTCTTGCCGGTGCCGGGCGGCCCCCAGAAGATCAGCGAGCCGAGCGTGCGGGTCTCGAGCATGCGCGTGAGCGCGCCGTCGGGGCCGAGGATGCGATCCTGGCCGACGACGTCGGCGAGCGTGCGCGGCCGGAGCTTGTCGGCAAGCGGTCGCGGTGCATCCTGCTCAAGGCCTGCGGCGGTGAACAGCGACGCCCCTTCCCGCTGGCGTTTGGCGTTCATCCGCCGAGCGTCACGGAGATCTGCTGCCCGTCGCGCAGCACGGTGATCCGCCAGAACCGCGCCGGCTCCTTCGTCACGCGCTCGAGGTCGGCGGTCTTCGCGATCTTCTGGTTGTTGACGTTGAGGATGACGTCGCCCTTGCTGGAAGCCGACGCCCTGCGCCGGCGCATCGTCGCCAAGCTCGATGATCACGACGCCCTCGACGTTGGAGTCGAGCCGCAGCTCGTCGGCGACGGCGGGCGAGATGTTGGACACCTTCGCGCCCTGGAACGGCGAGCGCGACTTGATGACGATCTCGTTGCGGCCGGTGTCCGGTGCGGTCTCCAGCGCAATCGTCAGCCGCTGCGGCCTGCCGGCGCGAACGATATCGATCTGCGCGGTGCCGCCGAGCGGCCGCGTCGCGAAGCGATAGTCGAAGGCGTTCGGGTCGTCGACCAGCTGCCCGTCGATGCCGGTGATCAGGTCGCTCAGCCGCAACCCGGCGCGCGCGGCGGGGCTGCCTTGCGCGACATTCGACACCAGCGCGCCCGAGGGCCGCGCCAGCCCGAGCGACTCGGCGATCTCGGAGGTGACGGCCTGCAGCCTGCGCGCCGAGCCACGGCCGGCGCACCGCGCTGCCGCCGCTCTTGGCCGAAGCGACGACGACGCGGACCATGTTGGTCGGAATGGCAAAGCCGATGCCCTGCGAGCCGCCGGAGCGCGAGAAGATCGCGGTGTTGATGCCGACCAGCTTGCCGGTCAGGTCGACCAGCGCGCCGCCCGAGTTGCCCGGATTGATCGCGGCATCGGTCTGGATGAAGAACTGATAGTCGGTGATGCCGACCTGCGTGCGCGCGAGCGCCGAGACGATGCCGTGCGTGACCGTCTGGCCGACGCCGAACGGATTGCCGATCGCCAGCACCACGTCGCCGACCAGAAGCTCGTCGGAGTTCGACAATTCCAGCACCGGAAACTGCTCGCGCGGCGCCTTCAGCCGCAGCACGGCCAGATCGGTGCGGCTGTCCTTCAGGACGATCTCGGCCTCGAACTCGCGCTTGTCGGCGAGCGAGACCTTCACCTGGTCGGCGCCCTCGATGACGTGGTTGTTGGTCACGACCAGGCCCGACGGGTCGACGATCACGCCCGAGCCGAGCGAGCGCTGCATCTGCTCCGGCGAACGGTTGCCGGGAACGCCGAAGAAGCGGCGGAAGATCGGATCGTCGAGCAGCGGATTGCGGTTCTGCACCATCTTCGCGGCATAGACGTTGACGACCGCAGGCGCTGTCCGCTGCACGATCGGCGCAAAGGACAGCTTCAGCTCGCCCGGCGAGGTCGGAACCCGGCGATCCTGCGCCAGCGCGGGAACGAGGCCAGACATGAGCGCAATCGCTGCGACGAGCAGGCGCGACGCGAGGGACATTTCAGGGAAACTCCGGGCAAAGCCTGATTTGCTCCAGATATAGCCGTCGCGACCGCTGATTTGAAGGCAAAAGCCGGCTTTCGCGCGCCTATTCGAGCGGCGGCAAGGTTCTGCAGGAAGGCCACGATCGCATCCTGATCCTGCGCCGAAATGCGCGCATAGGCTGCAAACGCCATCGGCGGCTTCAGCCTGCTGCCGTCGCGCGAGACGCCCTGGGTGATGGCGCGCTTGATCTCGTCGTCGCTCCAGCCGCCGAGGCCCGCGGTCTTGTGCGACGTGATGTTGGAGGAGCGCGACTCGCCCCAGGGACCTGGAAACGGCCGGCCGCCCTTCCCCGCGGATGTCTTGTAGTCGCGCACGCCGGCGACGTCCGGCGTGTGGCATTCGAGGCAATGGCCCAGCGTGACCAGATACATGCCGCGCTTCACCGGATCGCCCATCTCGGCGTCGGTCATCTGCCGCTCGGCGAACGGCGCAGCCTCGTCCGTGAACGCCTTTCTGTAGTCCGACGGCGGCACCTCGTTGCGCACGGCCGCGACCGAGCGCAGGTAGACGACCAGCGCGTCGAGGTCGCGCGGCGTCAGCACCTTGTAGAACGCACTCGGCATGATCGGCGCGACCGGCACGCCGCTCGGCCGCGCGCCGGTGGTCATGAACTTTTTCAGCTCGACATCGCTCCAGCCGCCAATGCCGGTGTCCTTGTCCGGCGTGATGTTCGACGAAAAGGCCTTGAACGCCGGCGTATCGAACACGCGCCCGCCGGCCAGCGCTTTCGAGAGGATCGGCGCGTTGCCGTCGCGCGGCGTATGGCAGTTGGCGCAGGCCATGACGCCGTTGACGAGATAGGCGCCGCGCTCGATGAGCGTCTCCGGTACGGCCGCCCCGGCCGACAGAATGACAAGCGCGCCAGCCAGCAGTGCCGTCGACAGTCGGCGTTTCCCACGTTGCCCCCGATTCGATGCCCGGGGAGAATTTCTCACTTTTACTTAAACTGTGCAACGCCGTGATAGATCGTCGTCAGGCGATCGACTGGATGACGCCGCCATCGACGCGCAGCGCGCGCCGTTGGTCGCCGATGCTTCGCGCGAAGAGACGTAGACGACCATGTTGGCCACCTCCTCGACGGTCGCAAATCTCCTGATCAGCGAGGTCGGACGGTGCTCCTTGATGAACGACGCGCCGGCCGCCTCGACGGTCTGGCCGGACTGCTTCGCCATGGCAGCGAGAAAATCCTCAACGCCTTCGGAACGCGTCGGTCCCGGCAGCACTGCATTGACGGTGACGCCGGTGCCCGCGGTCAGCTCCGCGAGCCCGCGCGAGACGGCGAGCTGCGCCGTCTTGGTGACGCCGTAGTGGATCATCTCGGGCGGAATTTGCAGCCCCGATTCCGAGGAGATGAAAACGATGCGTCCCCAGTTCCGCTGCAGCATGCCCTTCATGTAGGCGCGCGACAGCCGCACGCCGGACAGCACGTTCACCTCGAAGAACCGCTTCCACTCGTCGTCGGAAATCTCGAAGAAATCCTTCGGCTCGAAGATCCCGGCATTGTTGACGAGGATGTCGATCGAAGGCTCAGCCGCCACAAGCTGCTCGCAACCCTTGGCCGTCGAGACATCACCCGCAACGCCGCGAACTTTCGCCTTCGGTTCAGCCTTCAGCAGCGCCGCAACCGCCTTGTCGACGTTGGCCTGCGTGCGGCCGTTGACGATGACCTCGGCGCCCGATTGCGCGAGGCCCTTGGCGATGGCGAAGCCGATGCCGCTGGTCGAGCCGGTGACCAGCGCCTTCTTTCCGGAAAGATCGATGTTCATGCGATGAGCCCTTCAATGGTGCTCATCCGATATCAGCGCCGTGCGCGTGCGTCGCAACACGGCGCACGCAGACGTGAGCCAGCAAACAAAAAGGGCGGTGCCCTGCACCGCCCTTTCGTAAATCCTGACTGACGAGAAAGCGTTACGCGGCTTCCGCCGCCTTCTCCTGCACCGGGCCCGAATCCTGGCCCTTGGCGTCCTCGTCGCGATCGACGAACTCGATCACGGCCATCGGCGCGTTGTCGCCGTAGCGGAAGCCGGCCTTGATGATGCGGGTGTAGCCGCCCTGCCGATCCTTGTAGCGGGCCGCGAGCACGTCGAAGAGCTTCTTGACCATCGCCTGATCGCGCAGCTCGCCGATCGCCTGGCGGCGCAGGCTCAGACCCGCCGCGCTTGCCGAGCGTGACCAGCTTCTCGACGATCGGGCGCAATTCCTTCGCCTTCGGCAGCGTGGTGACGATCTGCTCGTGCTTGATCAGCGCAGCCGACATGTTGGCGAACATCGCGCGGCGATGCTCGGCCGTGCGATTGAGTTTGCGATGTACCTTGCCGTGACGCATGGGTCAGGTCCTTCTCTCTGTCGTCACGACTGGCTGTCGGACATGCTGCTCAGGTGGGCTGCCTGCGTTCGCCCGGGTTGAATGGCCGGACACATGCCCGGCCATGACGATGATCTTTCGATCAGTAGTGGTCCTCGAAGCGCTTGGCCAGCTCGTCGATATTCTCCGGCGGCCAGCCGGGCACTTCCATGCCGAGATGCAGGCCCATCTGCGCCAGCACCTCCTTGATCTCGTTCAGCGACTTGCGGCCGAAGTTCGGGGTGCGCAGCATCTCTGCTTCCGACTTCTGCACGAGGTCGCCGATGTAGACGATGTTGTCGTTCTTCAGGCAGTTTGCCGAACGAACCGACAGCTCGAGCTCGTCCACCTTCTTGAGGAAGGCCGGATTGAAGGCGAGATCGGGAATGACCTCCTGCGCGACTTCCTTGCGCGGCTCTTCGAAGTTGACGAACACGTTGAGCTGGTCCTGCAGGATGCGCGCGGCATAGGCGAGCGCGTCCTCCGGCGTCACCGCGCCGTTGGTCTCGACCGTCAGCGTCAGCTTGTCGTAGTCGAGGATCTGCCCTTCGCGGGTGTTCTCGACCTTGTAGGACACCTTCTTGACCGGCGAGAACAGGCTGTCGACCGGGATCAGGCCGATCGGCGCATCCTCGGGCCGGTTGCGCTCGGCGGCGACGTAGCCCTTGCCGGCGTTGACCGTGAACTCCATGCGGATCTCCGCGCCGTCGTCGAGCGTGCAGATCTGCAGATCGGGATTGAGCACGGTGATGTCGCCGACGGTCTGGATGTCGCCGGCGGTGACGGCGCCCGGGCCGGACTTCTTCACGACCATGCGCTTCGGGCCTTCGCCCTGCATCTTGATCGAGATGTCCTTGATGTTCAGCACGATGTCGGTCACGTCCTCGCGCACGCCGGCGATCGAGGAGAATTCGTGCAGCACGCCGTCGATGTGCACCGACTGCACGGCGGCGCCCTGCAGCGACGACAACAGGATGCGGCGCAGCGCATTGCCGAGCGTCTGGCCGAAGCCACGCTCGAGCGGTTCTGCCACCATGGTCGCAACGCGCGCCGGGTCACTGCCCTGCGTCACCTGCAGCTTGTTCGGTCGGATCAGTTCTTGCCAGTTCTTCTGGATCGTCACTCGCTCACCCATCACGTTGGAGACTGCGGACCAGCCCGCTCAACATATAGCCGTTCGAAGAACGGCGTCGCTTTACTCGCCTACGTGGAATTCGCGGGCGACACATGGCCCGCGAGGAAAAAATCAAACGCGCCGGCGCTTGCGCGGACGGCAGCCGTTGTGCGGGATCGGCGTCACGTCGCGGATCGACGTCACCGTGAAGCCCGCGGCCTGCAATGCGCGAAGCGCCGATTCGCGGCCCGAACCCGGACCCGCGACCTCGACTTCGAGGGTGCGCATGCCGTGCTCCTGCGCCTTCTTCGACACGTCTTCGGCGGCAACCTGCGCCGCATAAGGTGTCGACTTGCGCGAACCCTTGAAGCCCATCGTGCCGGCCGACGACCAGGCAATCGTGTTGCCCTGCGCGTCGGTGATGGTGATGGTCGTGTTGTTGAACGACGAATTCACATGCGCGACGCCGGAAGCGATATTCTTACGTTCACGCCGGCGGACACGGCCGGCAGCCTCTTTACCCATTGCAAACCTTTCTCACGATCTCGACACCGCCGTAATGCCAGCGGCTCCACCAAAAGAGCGAATGTCGAACAGCGAGTAGCGAATGGATTTCTATTCGCTACTCGCCACTCCCTATTCGCTGACTTACTTCTTCTTGCCGGCAATCGCCTTCGCCGGACCCTTGCGGGTGCGCGCGTTGGTGTGCGTGCGCTGACCGCGGACCGGCAGGCCGCGCCGATGACGCAGGCCGCGATAGCAGCCGAGGTCCATCAGACGCTTGATGTTGATGCCGACTTCGCGGCGCAGGTCGCCCTCGACCATGTAGTCGCGGTCGATCACTTCGCGGATCTGCAGCACTTCCTGATCGCTGAGCTGCGACACGCGGCGATCTTCCGGAATGTTGACCTTCTGGATGATCTCGGCCGCATTCTTCTGGCCGATGCCATGAATGTACTGAAGCGCGATCAGCACGCGCTTGTTGGTCGGAATGTTCACGCCGGCAATACGAGCCACGGCTTATTCTCCTGTTGCCGGTATCACTTGGGTCCGGCTGTTCGTCTTGAGGCTTCAGAGACGATCGTGCTCACAAACGCGAACACGACGCCCTTCCCCTCGGTCCTTTGGGGGCCCGGCATCGTCTGAAACAATCCGACTGGATGTACGGGCTTATTAAGGTATTCAACGTCGTTTCGTCAACCGATTCCGCCGTTTAGCAGCGGCCTTCTTGGGCTTTTTAGCGACTTTCTTGGCGGCCTTTTTGGCCTTCGCCGCCTTCCGGGTTCCAGCCCCGGTCTTGGCCTTGGCCTTCGCCTTGGTTTTCGGCCTTGGCCTTCTTGGCGGCTCTTGGGCTTCGTTTTGGCCTTTTTGCCCTTGCTGGAGGCCTTTTTGCGGCTTTGGCGCGTTTGGCCGGAGATGCGGTCTTCGCCGCCGATTTCGCCCTGGAAGCGGCCATTCGGGCCGGCTTGGCGGCCGGCTGCGCCTGAACCTCGAGAATCCGGCCGATCTGGGCCGTCACCTCGTCGATCGACGCCATGCCGTCCACGGTCGCCAGCGCCCGCTTGTCGCCGTAGTAGTGCACCAGCGGCTCGGTCTGGGCGCGATAGGCCTCGAGCCGCTTGGCCAGCGCCTCGGCATTGTCGTCGGCCCGGACGGCCTCGCCGCGGGCCTGCATCTCGGCGATTCGGGTCTCCACCCGCTGCAGCAGCACGGCCTCGTTGACGCGCAGCTCGATCACCGCATCGAGCTTGAGGCCCTTCTCCTTCAGCAGGCGATCGAGCGCCTCGGCCTGCGGCACGGTGCGCGGAAAGCCGTCGAGGATGAAGCCGTTCTTCGCGTCCGGCTGGTCGATCCGGTCGGAGATGATGCCGATGACGATGTCGTCGGAGACGAGCCCGCCGCTCGCCATGATGTCTTTCGCCTTGAGACCGATCGGCGTGCCGGCTGCGACCGCAGCCCGCAGCATGTCGCCGGTCGAGAGCTGGACGATGCCGTACTTCTGAACGAGACGCTGCGCCTGGGTTCCCTTGCCTGCCCCCGGTGGCCCGAGAAGGATCAGCCTCATCTGCGACGGCCTTTCAGTTTCGAACGCTTGATCAGACCTTCATACTGATGCGCCAGCAGATAGCCCTGCACCTGGGCGACCGTATCCATCGTCACGCTGACGACGATCAGAAGCGACGTGCCGCCGAAGTAGAACGGCACCGACGCGTAAGAGATCAGAATTTCGGGAATGAGACAGACGATCGACAGATATGCCGCGCCGAGCACGGTGATGCGCGACAGCACATAGTCGATGTATTCGGCCGTCCGCTCGCCCGGGCGGATGCCCGGAATGAAGCCGCCGTGCTTCTTCAGGTTGTCGGCGGTCTCGGTCGGGTTGAACACGATCGCCGTGTAGAAGAACGCGAAGAAGATGATCAGCGAGATGTAGAGGATCAGGAACATCGGCCGGCCGTGGCCGAGCTGCGTCACCAGCCACTGGAACCATTCCGGTCCCTTGCCGGCGT
The DNA here is from genome assembly GCA_963843435.1 of uncultured Alphaproteobacteria bacterium. GTDB lineage: Bacteria > Pseudomonadota > Alphaproteobacteria > Rhizobiales > Xanthobacteraceae > P52-10. Next base: position 88,477 of record CAWJKJ010000015.1, on the reverse strand, counting down.
TGAAGCTCGCGATCGTCGTCGGCAACAGCAGCAGCGACGAGGCGAAGATCGGCGGGATCACGCCGGAGGTGTTCAGCTTGAGCGGCAGATGCGAGGACTGGCCCTCGAACATCTTGTTGCCGACCTGGCGCTTTGGATACTGGATCAGCAGGCGGCGCTGCGCGCGCTCCATGAAGACGATGAAGGCGATCACGGCCACTGCCATCACGATGACCAGCAGGATCAGGCCGGTGGACAACGCGCCCTGGCGGCCGAGCTCGAGGGTGCCGGCGATGGCCGACGGCAGCTCCGCGACGATGCCCGCCATGATGATCAGCGAAATGCCGTTACCGATGCCGCGCGCGGTGATCTGCTCGCCGAGCCACATCAGGAACATGGTGCCGCCGGTGAGCGTGATCACCGTCGAGATGCGGAAGAACCAGCCGGGATCGGCGACCACGTTGCCCGCCCCTTCGAGACCGATGGCAATGCCGTAGGCCTGGAACAGCGACAGGACGACCGTGAGGTAGCGGGTGTACTGGTTGAGCGTCTTGCGGCCCGCCTCGCCTTCCTTCTTCAGCGCTTCGAGCTGCGGCGAGACGGTGGTCAGCAGCTGAATGATGATCGATGCCGAGATGTACGGCATGATGTTCAGCGCGAAGATCGCCATGCGGTTGATGCCGCCGCCGGCGAACATGTTGAACATGCCGAGAATGCCGCCGGCCTGCGAGCGGAACACCTGGTCCCAGATGTTCGGATCGATGCCGGGAAGCGGAATGTAGGTGCCGAGCCGGTAGACGAGCAGCGCGCCGAGGGTGAACCAGATGCGCTTCTTCAGCTCATCCGCCTTGGCGAACGAGGAGAAGTTGATATTCGCTGCTAACTGTTCTGCTGCCGAGACCATCTTCGGACTTCTCCCGCGCCTCTTTCACCGTCGCCCGAGAAGGACCGTCCGGTAGCCACCGCGCCCAATATGATATGGGCCTATATGATACGGACCTAGCGCAAAATCCACGCCCTGCTCAAGCCCGTTGCGGCGCCGCGGCGCAAGATGACGGCAAAGTGACTTGAGCCTGGAAGCTAAGCCGCTTCGCCTTCCTTCTTCGGCGCGAGGATCTTCACCGAGCCGCCGGCCTTCTCGACCGCCGCGATCGCCGACTTCGACGCGCCGTGCACCTCGAAGGTCACCTTGGCCTTGATTTCGCCACGGCCGAGCAGACGCACGCCGTCGCGGGCGCGGCGCAGCGCGCCGGACTTCACCAGCGCCTCGGCATTGACGACGCCCTTGGCGTCGAGCTTGCCGGAGTCGATCGCGCCCTGCACCCGGTCGAGATTGATCTCGACCAGATCGAGCGCGAAGATGTTGTTGAAGCCGCGCTTCGGCAGGCGCCGATGCAGCGGCATCTGGCCGCCCTCGAAGCCCTTGATGCGCACGCCCGAACGCGCGGTCTGGCCCTTGCCGCCGCGGCCGGCCTGCTTGCCCTTGCCGGAGCCGATGCCGCGGCCGACGCGCATGCGCGGCTTGCGCGAGCCCGGATTGTCGGCGAGATCGGTGAGTTTCATCGTTCTCTGTCCTTACTTCCCGTCCACGACGCGGACGAGGTGTCTGACCTTGTAGATCATGCCGCGAACCTCAGGCGTATCCTGCAGCTCGGCGACACGACCGATCTTGTTGAGGTTGAGGCCGACCAGCGTCTCGCGCTGCGAGTGATGGCGGCGGATCGCGCTGCCGGTCTGCTCGACCTTGATGGTTTTCGTGGCCTTGGCCATGGTTCTCTACTCCCGACAGCGCCGCTTCAGTCGGCGGCCGCTTCAGCGTCGCCGCCGACGCGGCGCGACTGCAACGTGGACACCTTGATATTCCGGCGTGCCGCGACCGAACGCGGCGAATCCTGGTGCTTCAGCGCATCGAACGTCGCCCGCACCATGTTGTAGGGGTTCGACGAGCCGAGCGACTTCGCGACCACGTCCTGCACGCCGAGCGTCTCGAACACGGCGCGCATCGGGCCGCCGGCGATGATGCCGGTGCCTGGAGGCGCCGCGCGCAGGAACACCTTGCCCGCGCCGTGGCGGCCGGCCACGTCGTGGTGCAGCGTACGGCCTTCGCGCAGCGGAACGCGCGTCAGGTTGCGCTTCGCCGAGTCGGTGGCCTTGCGGATCGCCTCCGGCACTTCGCGCGCCTTGCCGTGACCGAAGCCGACGCGGCCCTTCTGGTCGCCGACGACGACCAGCGCTGCGAAGCCGAAACGCCGTCCGCCCTTCACAACCTTGGCGACACGGTTGATGTGGACGAGCTTGTCGACGAATTCGCTGTCGCGCTCTTCCCGATCCCGGTTCCGGTCGCGTCCGCCGCGTTCGCGTTCACCTGCCATGGTGCTTTTCCGATCTGTTCACGAGAGCCCTGCCCCGCATCCTCTATGTTTGACGTGATCCTTATCCGAAAACCGGTACCCACTTTTCGGAGATCACGCTGTATTAGAAACTCAATCCGCCTTCGCGGGCCGCATCGGCGAGCGCCTTGACGCGCCCGTGGTAGAGATACTGGCCGCGGTCGAAGACCACTTCCTTGACCCCGCCCTTCACCGCGCGCTCGGCAACCAGCTTGCCGACCGCAGCCGCCGCTTCGATGTTCGCGCCGGTCTTGCCGCCGTCGCGCAACGCCTTCTCCATCGAGGAGGCGGCCGCCAGCGTCTCGCCCTTCACGTCGTCGATCACCTGCGCGTAAATGTGCTTCGACGAGCGATACACCGACAGCCGCAGCCGGCCGTTGGCGGCGCGCTTGACGGAATTCCGCACGCGAACCTTGCGCCGGGCGTTCGTCACTTTCATCTTCGACATGACTTACCTCTTCTTGCGCTGCTTCAGCGCGGCGAGCCTGCCCATCAGCTTGCGCACACTCACCGGCCGCCGCTCCTGGACGATGCGGGTCTCGCCCGTCATCGTCCGCAGCAGCGACCCGTCCGCGCAGCGGATCACCAGCTCACCCGGCTTCAACGACTCGAGCAATGCTGCCGTCGTCATTTCTTCTTTCCTTCCTTGCGGAAGATGAACTCGTTGGCGTACTTCACGCCCTTGCCCTTGTAGGGCTCCGGCGGACGATAACTGCGGATCTCGGCAGCGACCTGGCCGACGCGCTGGATGTCGTTGCCGGTGATGACGATCTCGGTCGGCTTCGGCGTGGTGATCGCGATCCCTTCCGGGATCGGATAGTTCACGTCGTGGCTGTAGCCGAGCGAGAGCTGCAGGCTCTTGCCCTGCACCGCCGCGCGATAGCCGACGCCGGTGATCTCGAGCTTCTTCTCGAAACCCTTGGTGACGCCCTCGACGAGGTTGGCGATCAGCGCGCGCGAGGTGCCGTACAGCGAACGCGAACGCTTGGTCTCGAAGCGCGGATCGACCGAGATCGAACCCTTGTCGAGCTTCACTTCCACGTCGTCATGCACCACGAGCTGAAGCTGGCCCTTCGGCCCCTTCATCTTCACGGTCTGGCCCTCGACATTGGCAGTGACGCCCGAGGGGATGGTGACTGGTCTTTTGCCTACACGGGACATAGTGCGTTCCTTTAGAACACCGTGAAGAGAACTTCGCCGCCCACATTCGCCTCGCGGGCGTCGTGGTCGGCCATGATTCCCTTCGGCGTCGACAGCACCGAAATACCGAGGCCGTTGTTCACGCGCGGCAGATTTCTCGCCGACACGTAGACACGCCGGCCAGGCTTCGAAACCCGGTCGATCTCGCGGATCACCGGCTCGCCGTCGGAATACTTCAGCTCGATCTCGATCTCGCTGCGGCCGCCGGCATGCTCCAGCGTGGCGTAGCCGCGGATGTAGCCTTCCGACTTCAGCACCTCGAGGACGTTGGCGCGCATGCGCGAGCCGGGCGTCGAGACCTTGGACTTGTTGCGCATCTGCGCGTTGCGGATGCGCGTGATCAGATCACTGATGGGATCGTGTGTGCTCATGCTCGACCCTCCCTCACCAGCTCGACTTCACGAGGCCCGGAACGAGCCCCTTCGAACCGAGCTCGCGCATCGCGATGCGGCTGAGCTTGGTCTTGCGATAGACCGAGCGCGGACGGCCCGTCAGCTCGCAGCGGTTGCGAATGCGGGTCGGCGAGGAATTGCGCGGCAGCGCCGCGAGCTTCAGCGTCGCGGCGAACCGCTCTTCCATCGGCTTGCTGCTTGTCGGCGATGATCGCCTTCAGCTTCGTGCGCTTGGCATGCGCATTCTTGGCCATCTTCTTCCGCCGGTTGTTCTTCTCGATCGAACTCTTCTTCGCCATGCGTCTCTCCAGAGGTTCCGCGTTTGAAAGCGTCAGTCAGCCTTCACTGCCGGAACGGGAAATTGAATGCGGTCAACAGCGCGCGCGCCTGCTCGTCGTCGGGCGCCGTCGTGCAGACCGTGATGTCCATGCCCCAGGTCTCGCCCGACTTGTCGAAGTCGATTTCCGGGAACACGATGTGCTCCTTCAGGCCGAGCGAATAGTTGCCGCGGCCGTCGAAGCTCTTCGGATTGAGGCCGCGGAAGTCGCGGACGCGGGGCAGCGCGATGTTCACCAGACGATCGACGAACTCGTACATGCGCGCCTTGCGCAGCGTGACCTTGCAGCCGATCGCCTGGCCTTCGCGCAGCTTGTAGGTGGCGATGGCCTTGCGCGAATGCGTCACGATCGGCTTCTGGCCGGCGATCAGCGCGAGATCGACAGCCGCGAGCTCGACCTTCTTGCGGTCGTTGACGGCTTCGCCGATGCCCATGTTGAGCACGACCTTGTCCAGGGTCGGCACCTGCATGGGATTGCTGTAGCCGAACTGCTCGACGAGCTTGGTCCGGATTTCCTTGTCGAACTGCGTGCGCAGTCGCGGAATGTATGCGGTCTCAGCCATCGATCTCGGCTCCCGAGCGTCTTGGCGACGCGCACTTTCGTGCCGTCGGTGCGAATCTTGAAGCCGATGCGGGTCGGCTTGCCGTCCTTGCCAACGTAAGCGAGGTTCGACAGGTGGATCGGCGCCTCCTTCGAGATGATGCCGCCCTCCTGGCTCGCCGCTCTGCTTCTGGTGGCGCTTGACCATGTTGATGCCGCGCACGAGCGCGCGGTTCTCGTCCGGGACGCACCTCGAACACCTCGCCGGTGCGGCCCTTCTCGCGGCCGGTCAGCACCATCACCCTGTCACCCTTCCGGATCTTGGCGGCCATCACAGCACCTCCGGCGCGAGCGAGATGATCTTCATGTGGTTCTTGGCGCGCAGCTCGCGCGGCACCGGCCCGAAGATACGGGTGCCGACCGGCTCCGCCTGATTGTTGATCAGCACGGCCGCGTTGCGGTCGAAGCGGATGACGGAGCCATCGGGGCGGCGAATATCCTTCGCGCACGCGCACGATGACGGCCTTCATCACGTCGCCCTTCTTCACGCGGCCGCGCGGAATCGCTTCCTTGACCGACACGACAATCACATCACCGACGCTGGCGTACTTACGCTTCGAGCCGCCCAGCACCTTGATGCACATGACACGGCGCGCGCCGGAATTATCGGCCACGTCGAGGTTGGTCTGCATCTGAATCATTGATGCACCTCGTCCTCTTTCATCTAAGCCTTAAGCGCAGGATGCGCTTCAGGCGGTTTTCTTCTTCTCGCCCTGGGTCACGACCCAGCGCTTCAGTTTCGAGATCGGCTTGCTTTCCTCGATCCACACCACGTCGCCCGGCGCGTACTCGTTGTTCTCGTCGTGCGCGTGGAAGTTCTTCGAACGGCGGATCGTCTTCTTGTAGATCGGGTGCGTGAAGCGGCGATCGACGCGCACCACAACGGTCTTGTTCTGCTTGTCGCTGACGACAACGCCTTGAAGAGTTCGCTTCGGCATCTGAACTCCCTAACCCTTCTTGCTGTCAGCCTGGCGCTTCTGCCGGGCGATTGTCTTGATACGGGCGATGTCGCGGCGAGCCTCGCGCATGCGCGAGGTGTTCTCGAGCTGGCCCGTGGCGCGCTGGAAGCGGAGGTTGAAACGCTCCTTCTTCAGCTTCAGGACCTCATCGTCCATCTGGTCGGCGGTCATCCGCCGGATATCCTCGAGCCTTCAAATCGGCCATCATCGTTACTCCGCGATACGCGCAACGAAGCGCGTCTTGATCGGAAGCTTGGCGGCGGCCAGGTCCAGCGCCTCGCGGGCGGTCTGGTTGGTCACGCCGTCGATCTCGAACAGGATGCGGCCCGGCTTGACGCGGCAGACCCACAATTCCGGCGTGCCCTTGCCCGAGCCCATTCGCACTTCGGCGGGCTTCTTCGACACCGGCACGTCCGGGAACACCCGGATCCAGACCCGGCCGGCGCGCTTCATGTGGCGCGTCAGCGCGCGGCGGGCGGCTTCGATCTGGCGCGCGGTGACGCGCTCCGGCTCGAGCGCCTTCAGCCCGAACTGACCGAACGACAGCGTCGCGCCCGAGGAGGCGACGCCGTGAATCCGGCCCTTGTGGGCCTTGCGGAATTTGGTGCGCTTGGGTTGCAGCATGATCTTAAGCCTTCAATTCCTTATGCCGCGTCGCGACGCGGGCGACCGCTGTCGCCTTCGGCCATGCGCTTGTCCTGCGCCATCGGATCGTGCTCGAGGATCTCGCCCTTGAAGATCCACACCTTGACGCCGCAGGTGCCGAACGTCGTGAACGCGGTCGCAACGCCGTAGTCGACGTCGGCGCGCAGCGTGTGCAGCGGCACGCGACCTTCGCGGTACCACTCCATGCGGGCGATTTCGGCGCCGCCGAGACGGCCCGAGCAGTTGATACGGATGCCTTCGGCGCCGAGACGCATCGCCGACTGCACCGCCCGCTTCATCGCGCGGCGGAACGCCACGCGGCGCTCGAGCTGCTGGGCGATCGATTCGGCGACCAGCGTCGCGTCGAGCTCGGGCTTGCGGATTTCGACGATGTTGATGACGACGTCGGAGGCGGTGATGTCGGCAACCCGCTTGCGCAGCTTGTCGATGTCGGCGCCCTTCTTGCCGATGACCACGCCCGGACGCGCCGAGTGGATCGTGACGCGGCACTTCTTGTGCGGACGCTCGATGACGATGCGCGCCACGGCCGCCTGCTTCAGCTCCTTCATCAGGATCTTGCGGATCTCCACGTCCTCATGCAGCAGCTTGCCGTACTCGTTCTTGCCGGCGTACCAGCGCGAGTCCCAGGTCCGGTTGATGCCGAGACGCAGCCCGATCGGATTGATCTTTTGACCCATCGTACTCTCCCGCGCCCGCTTTAAGCGGCTGCCTCGACCTGACGAACGACGATCGTCAGGTTCGAGAATGGCTTCAAAATTCCACCCGCACGGCCGCGGCCGCGGGCATGAAAACGCTTCATCACGATCGCCTTGCCGACGAACGCCTCGGCGACGACCAGGTCATCGACATCGAGGTCGTGGTTGTTCTCGGCGTTGGCGATCGCCGACTCCAGGCACTTCTTCACGTCGACCGCGATCCGCTTGCGCGAGAACTGCAGGTCGGCGAGCGCAGACGCCACCTTCTTGCCGCGGATCAGTCCGGCGACGAGATTCAGCTTCTGCGGGCTGATGCGCAGCATCTTGGCAATGGCCTTCGCCTCGTTGTCGGCAAGGGCTCTCGCTCGTTTCTCTTTGCTCATAGCCTCAATCCTCAAGCCTGCTTTTCAGGCTCACCAAAACTCAACGCCTGTCCTCAGGCCTTCTTGGCTTTCTTGTCGCCGGAGTGACCGTGGAAGGTCCGCGTCGGCGAGAACTCGCCGAACTTGTGACCGACCATTTCCTCGTTCACCGAAACCGGCACATGCTTCTGCCCGTTGTAGACGCCGAAGGTCAGACCGACGAACTGCGGCAAGATCGTCGAGCGGCGGCTCCAGATCTTGATCACGTCGTGCCGGCCCGACGAACGCGCGACGTCCGCCTTCTTCAAAATCGAGGCCTCGACGAACGGGCCCTTCCATACTGAGCGAACCATGGCGTCGCGATCCTTACTTCTTCTTCCGCTTGTGGCGGCTGAGCAGAATGAATTTCGTGGTCGACTTGTTAGCGCGGGTCTTCTTGCCCTTGGTCGGCTTGCCCCAGGGCGTCACCGGATGACGTCCGCCGGAGGTGCGGCCTTCGCCGCCGCCGTGCGGATGGTCGATCGGGTTCATCGCGACGCCGCGGTTATGCGGCTTCTTGCCGAGCCAGCGGTTGCGACCGGCCTTGCCGATCGAGATGTTCATGTGATCGGGGTTCGACACCGCACCGATGGTGCCGGTGCAGCGGCCGTGCACGAGACGCTGCTCGCCCGAATTCAGGCGGACGATCACGTACTCCTGGTCGCGGCCGACGATCTGGGCGTAGGTGCCGGCGGAGCGCGCGAGCTGGCCGCCCTTGCCGATCTTCAGCTCGACGTTGTGGATGATGGTGCCGACCGGCATGTTGCCGAGCGGCATCGCGTTGCCCGGCTTCACGTCGACGTAGCTGCCGGCAATCACGGTGTCGCCGACGGCGAGCCGCTGCGGCGCCAGGATATAGGCCTGCTCGCCGTCCTTGTACTTGACCAGCGCAATGAACGAGGTGCGGTTCGGATCGTACTCGATCCGCTCGACCGTTGCCGGCACATCGAGCTTGCTGCGCTTGAAGTCGACCGTGCGGTACGACTGCTTGTGGCCGCCACCGCGGAAACGCACGGTGATGCGGCCGGTGGCATTGCGGCCGCCGCTCTGGTTCTTGCCCTCGGTCAACGCCTTGACCGGCTTGCCCTTGTAGAGCGACGAACGGTCGACCAGCACGAGCTGGCGCGTACCGGGCGTCTTTGGATTGTAGGTTCTCAATGCCATCTGACTGATCCGCCCTTACAGCCCGGTCGTCACGTCGATGCGGTGACCTTCTTCGAGGGTCACGATCGCGCGCTTCTGATCTTGCTGCATACCGAAACGGCCACGGAAGACCTTCATCTTGCCGGGACGGTTCAGCGTGTTCACGCTCTTCACCTTCACGTCGAAGAGCTTCTCGACCGCTTCCTTGATCTGCGGCTTGGTCGCGGTACGCGCGACCTTGAACACAACCTTGTTGTGCTCGGAGGCCATCGTCGCCTTTTCGGTGATCACCGGGGCGACGATGATGTCGTAGTAACGCGGGTCAATGCTCATTTGAAACGCGCCTCCAGCGCTTCGACCGCGGCCTTGGTCAGGACCAGCTTCTGACGGCGCACGATGTCGTAGACGTTGATGCCCTGCACCGGCAGCACATCGACGTTGGGAATGTTGCGCGCGGCATTGGCGAAACCGGTATCGACCTGGGCGCCGTCGATGATCAGCACGTTGGTCAGGCCGAGCCCCGAGAACTGCGCGGCAAGCGCCTTGGTCTTGGCGTCCTTGACCTGGGCGCTGTCGAGCACGATCAGCCCGCCGTCCTTCGCACGCGCCGACAGCGCATGCTTGAGCGCGAGCACACGCACCTTCTTCGGCAGGTCGGTCGCATGGCTGCGCACGACCGGGCCGAACGCACGGCCACCGCCGCGGAACTGCGGCACGCGCGCCGAGCCGTGACGGGCGCCGCCGGTGCCCTTCTGCTTGTACATCTTCTTGCCGGTGCGCCAGATCTCGGCGCGGCCCTTGGTCTTGTGGGTGCCGGCCTGGCGCTTGTTCAGCTGCCACTGAATGCAGCGCTGGATGATGTCCTTGCGCGGCTCAAGGCCGAAGATCGCGTCCGGCAACTGCACCGAACCCGACTCCTTGCCTTCAAGGGTTGTGACTTTCAGTTCCATGTCACGCACCCTCCTGCTCGGCCGGCGCTTCCGCCGCAGCCTCGCCACCGCTGACGCGGAACTTGCCCGGCTTCGGCGCTTCCTTCGGCAGCGGCTTCTTCACCGCGTCGCGCACCATGATCCAGCCGCCCTTCGAGCCCGGCACCGCGCCCTCGACCAGGACGAGGCCGCGCTCGACGTCGGTCTGCACGACGCGCAGGTTCAGCGTGGTGATGCGATCGACACCCATGTGACCGGGCATCTTCTTGTTCTTGAACGTCTTGCCGGGGTCCTGACGGCCGCCGGTCGAACCGATCGAGCGGTGCGACACCGACACACCGTGCGTCGCGCGCAAGCCGCCGAAGTTCCAGCGCTTCATGCCGCCGGCAAAACCCTTGCCGATCGAGGTGCCGGTCACGTCGACGAACTGGCCGGCGACGAAGTGGTCGGCGGTGATCTCGGCGCCGACCGGAATCAGCGCATCCTCGCTGACGCGGAATTCCGCGACCTTGCGCTTGGGCTCGACCTTGGCGACGGCGAACTGGCCGCGCTCGGCCTTCGGCATATAGACGGAGCGGCGCGCGCCCGAACCGAGCTGCAGCGCGACGTAGCCGTTCTTGTCCTTGGTGCGGTGGCCCAACACCTGGCAGTTGCTCAACTTCAGCACAGTCACAGGGATATGCTCGCCGGCGTCCGTAAACACCCGCGTCATCCCCATCTTCTGTGCGATCACACCGGAACGCATCTTCGTGCTTCCTGTTCGTTCTGTCCCGAAGGACGTTATTGCTTAGAGCTTGATCTCGACGTCGACGCCCGCGGCGAGGTCGAGCTTCATCAGCGCGTCCACGGTCTGCGGCGTCGGATCGACGATATCGAGCAGGCGCTTGTGCGTGCGCATCTCGAACTGCTCACGGCTCTTCTTGTCCACGTGCGGCGAACGGTTGACGGTGAACTTCTCGATGCGCGTCGGCAGCGGGATAGGTCCACGCACCTGCGCGCCGGTCCGTTTCGCCGTGTTCACGATCTCGCGGGTCGACGTATCGAGAATTCGATGGTCGAACGCCTTGAGACGGATGCGAATATTCTGGCCGTTCATTGCCGTGTCTTTCTTTAGGAGCGAGGTGTGAGTGGCGAGCAGCGAATGAGATTCCCTATTCGCCACTCCCTATCCGCAATTCGTCTCGTTATTCGATGATGCTCGACGACGACGCCCGATCCGACCGTGCGGCCGCCTTCGCGGATCGCGAAGCGCAGCTTCTCTTCCATCGCGATCGGCACGATCAGGTGCACTTCCATCGCGATGTTGTCGCCCGGCATCACCATCTCCGTGCCTTCCGGCAGGTGCACGACGCCGGTCACGTCGGTGGTGCGGAAGTAGAACTGCGGACGGTAGTTGGTGAAGAACGGCGTGTGGCGGCCACCCTCTTCCTTGGTGAGGATGTAGGCCTCGGCCTTGAACTTGGTGTGCGGCTTGACCGAACCCGGCTTGCAGAGCACCTGGCCGCGCTCGACGTCCTCGCGCTTGGTGCCGCGCAGCAGCGCGCCGATGTTGTCGCCCGCCTGACCCTGATCGAGCAGCTTGCGGAACATCTCGACGCCGGTGACGGTGGTCTTCTGCGTCGCCTTCAGGCCGACGATCTCGATTTCCTCGCCGACCTTGACGATGCCGCGCTCGACGCGACCGGTCACGACCGTGCCGCGGCCCGAGATCGAGAACACGTCTTCAACCGGCATCAGGAACGGCATGTCGATCGGACGCTCCGGCTGCGGGATGTTTTCGTCGACCGCCTTCATCAGCTCGAGGATCGCATCGTGGCCGAGCTTCGGGTCCTTGTTCTCGAGCGCTGCGAGCGCCGAACCCTTGACGATCGGAATCTTGTCGCCCGGGAAGTCGTACTTCGACAGCAGCTCGCGGACCTCGAGCTCGACGAGCTCGAGCAGTTCCGGATCGTCGACCATGTCGCACTTGTTGAGGAACACGACGATCGCCGGCACGCCGACCTGGCGGGCGAGCAGGATGTGCTCGCGGGTCTGCGGCATCGGGCCGTCGGCGGCCGACACGACCAGGATCGCGCCGTCCATCTGGGCGGCGCCGGTGATCATGTTCTTCACATAGTCGGCGTGGCCGGGGCAGTCGACGTGCGCGTAGTGGCGGTTCTTGGTCTCGTACTCGACGTGAGCGGTCGAGATCGTGATGCCGCGCGCCTTCTCTTCCGGCGCCTTGTCGATCTGGTCGTACGCCGTGAACGTCGCGCCGCCCGTCTCCGCGAGCACCTTGGTGATCGCTGCCGTCAACGACGTCTTGCCATGGTCGACGTGACCGATGGTGCCGATGTTGCAGTGGGGCTTATTACGTTCAAACTTCTCTTTGGCCATGACACTCTCCGTTCAGGCTTCGACTTTTCGTCAAAGACAGCTTTAAGCAAACTTCTTCTGGACTTCTGCCGACACGTTGGCCGGCGCTTCTGCATAGTGGTCGAACTGCATCGTGAAGGTCGCGCGGCCCTGGCTCATCGAGCGCAGGTTGTTCACGTAACCGAACATGTTCATCAGCGGCACCATCGCGTTGATGACGTTGGCGTTGCCGCGCATGTCCTGGCCCTGGATCTGGCCACGCCGCGAGTTCAGGTCGCCGATCACCGAGCCGGTGTAGTCTTCCGGCGTCACCACCTCGACCTTCATGATCGGCTCGAGCAGGATCGACTTGCCCTTCTGCAGGGCTTCGCGGAACGCCGCGCGCGAGGCGATTTCGAACGCCAGCGCCGAGGAGTCGACGTCGTGGTACTTGCCGTCGACGAGCTGCACCTTGACGTCGACCACCGGGAAGCCGGCGACGACGCCCGCGCCCAGCACGCTCTCGATGCCCTTTTCGACGCCCGGGATGTACTCCTTCGGCACCGCGCCGCCGACGACCTTGGATTCGAACTCGTAGCCCTTACCCGGCTCGTTCGGCTCCACGATGATCGACACCGCCGCGAACTGACCGGTACCGCCGGTCTGCTTCTTGTGGGTGTAGTCGACTTCGGCGCGCTTGGTGATGCGCTCACGGAACGCCACCTGCGGCGCGCCGATGTTGGCATCGACCTTGTAGGTGCGACGGAGGATGTCGACCTTGATGTCGAGATGCAGTTCGCCCATCCCCTTGAGGATGGTCTGGCCCGACTCCTGGTCGGTCGAAACGCGGAACGACGGATCTTCGGCGGCGAGCTTCGCCAGCGCCACGCCCAGCTTTTCCTGGTCGGCCTTCGACTTCGGCTCGATCGCGATCTCGATGACCGGATCCGGGAATTCCATCTTTTCCAGGATCACCGGCTTCGCCGGATCGCACAGCGTGTCGCCGGTGCGCGCTTCCTTCAGGCCCGCCAGCGCGACGATGTCGCCGGCATAGGCTTCCTTGATGTCTTCGCGGTTGTTCGCATGCATCAGCAGCATGCGGCCGATGCGCTCCTTGCGCTCGCGCGTCGAATTGATGACGCCGGTGCCCGACAGCAGCGTGCCCGAATAGATGCGGCAGAACGTGATGGTGCCGACGAACGGATCGTCCATGATCTTGAACGCGAGCAGCGCGAGCGGCTCCTTGTCGTCGGGCATGCGCACGACTTCCTCGCCCTTGTCGTCGATGCCCTTGATCGCGGGCACGTCGACCGGCGACGGCAGATAGTCGACGACGGCGTCGAGCAGCGGCTGCACGCCCTTGTTCTTGAAGGCCGAGCCGCAGAGCACCGGATAGAACGCGCCGGTCAGCACGGCCTTGCGGATCATGCGCTTCAGCGTCGGCTCGTCCGGCTCCTTGCCGTCGAGATAGGCCGCCAGCACTTCGTCGTCGAGCTCGACGGACGCTTCCAGCATCTTCTCGCGATATTCCTTCGCCTTGTCGACGAGGTCGGCCGGGATGTCCTCGTCATGGAACTTCGCGCCGAGACCTTCGTCTTCCCAGACGACGGCCTTCATGCGCACCAGATCGACGAGACCCTTGAAATTGTTTTCCGAACCGATCGGCAGCTGGATCGCCACCGGCTTCGCGCCGAGGCGGTCGACGATGTCGTCGAGGCACTTGTAGAAGTCGGCGCCGGTCTTATCCATCTTGTTGGCGAAGACGATGCGCGGCACCTTGTACTTGTCGCCCTGACGCCAGACGGTCTCGGTCTGCGGCTCAACGCCCTGGTTCGAGTTCGAGCACGCACACGGCGCCGTCGAGCACGCGCAGCGAACGCTCGACCTCGATCGTGAAGTCGACGTGGCCCGGGGTGTCGATGATGTTCAGCCGCTTGCCGTTCCAGAACGCGGTGGTCGCAGCCGACGTGATGGTGATGCCGCGCTCCTGCTCCTGCTCCATCCAGTCCATCGTCGCAGCACCTTCGTGCACTTCGCCGATTTTGTGGCTCTTGCCGGTGTAATAGAGGATGCGCTCGGTGGTCGTGGTCTTACCGGCGTCGATATGCGCCATGATGCCGAAGTTTCGATAGTTCTCGATGGCATGTTGACGGGGCATGGGGGACTGTCCTTCGTGTTCCGTGTCGCCGTTACCAGCGATAATGCGAGAAGGCGCGGTTGGCTTCCGCCATCTTGTGCACGTCTTCACGCTTCTTGACGGCGTTCCCCCGATTGTTCGACGCGTCGAGCAGCTCCGCCGAGAGCCGCTCGGTCATCGTCTTTTCGTTGCGATCGCGCGCAGCCGAAATGAGCCAGCGAATGCCCAGCGCCTGACGGCGGCTGGTGCGCACTTCCACCGGCACCTGATAGGTGGCGCCGCCGACGCGGCGCGAGCGCACTTCGATCGACGGCATCACGTTGTCGAGCGCCTGCTCGAACACGCCGAGCGGGTTCTGCTTGGTCTTGCTCTCGATGATGCCGAGCGCGCCGTAGACGATGCCTTCGGCGACCGACTTCTTGCCGTGATGCATCACGGAATTCATGAACTTGGTGATGACGATGTTCCCGAACTTCGGATCGGGAAGCACTTCGCGTTTTTCTGCGGCGTGACGGCGCGACATGGATACTCTCCCGCTTACTTCGGACGCTTCGCGCCGTACTTCGACCGGCGCTGCTTGCGGTTCTTGACGCCCTGCGTATCGAGGACGCCGCGCAGAATGTGATAGCGGACGCCCGGAAGGTCCTTCACGCGGCCGCCGCGGATCATCACCACCGAGTGCTCCTGCAGGTTATGGCCTTCGCCGGGGATGTAGCCGATGACCTCGAAACCGGTCGTCAGGCGCACCTTCGCGACCTTGCGAAGCGCCGAGTTCGGCTTCTTCGGCGTGGTCGTGTAGACGCGCGTGCAGACACCGCGCTTCTGCGGCGACTGCTTCAGCGCCGGCACCTTCTTGCGCGACTTCTGAACGACGCGCGGATTTGCGATCAGCTGGTTGATCGTCGGCATTGTCAGCCTTCATCCTTCGTTCGAGCGAAACCCGGTAAGAGCTTCGCAAATTCAACTGGCCCAACAGGCCGAAACTTGCAGGCCCGAAACTCATTTGCATGCGCAAAACGAAACAACGCCTGCCACTCGTCCCCGAGCAGAAAGCGTTCGTCGCCACAGAGGACCGCAACGAGCTTTTCAGCTCATCGAGATCATGCACTCGAAATCGATCTCAGGAGCTCTCTCGCGAGACCGAACATCGTCTTGGCAATTGCCTGGCTTTGATCGACAGCGTCTGAGCGACATGGGTCGAGGTTGGTGCCCGCCTCTTCGCCAGGAGATGATCGAAAGCGATAATCTCAGGAGAAAAAGGGGTGATCCGTTCCGACGCGTAGAAGCTCACCGCCTGTCGTAAAGTGCGCGGGTTCTAACCATCGCGAGTCGGCAAGTCAAGGCATAAAACCAGCGTCAGACAAGGACTTCCTGCATCCGGCGAATCTTTGCGCGGAAGTTCTTCATGCTTCAATTCTGGCCTCCTGAGCCAGCGTTCCGCCGATCATCAGCCAGCGCGCGTGATCGCGGATATCGGCCGGCCAGTCCTCGGTGTTGCGCGCGAACGTCTCGCGATCGCCGGCAAACAACGCGCGCGAGGCGTCCTCGAAGTGCGGGAAATCGCCGGCGATGGCGTGCATGAAGCGGTAGGTTATCTCCTGAGCTTTCCGCGCCAACAGCTTGAACTCACTTGACTTTCTTTCGGTGTCGATCAGCCGGCGGATGGCGACGGACGCCCCGCCCGGCTGCTCCGCCAGCCAGTCCCAATGGCGCGGCAACAGCGTCACCTCGCGGCCGACGACGCCGAGTTTCGGCCGCCCTGCCCGACGTGGCGCCGCGTGCCCTTCGGCCTGCGCCTCGTCGGCAGCGCCTGGAAACCGCTGCTTGAGACGCGCCATGACCTGTGCCGGAGTTCCGCGGAAGTCGATCTCGACCTGCCGGGAGCTCGCATCATCGAAGATCAACAGGGCAGACGAATCGCCACGGTCGATCGCCGCCTTCGCAGCGAGCGCAACCTCGGCAAGGGATCCGGTGGCGAGCCGGGAGTGGCCGGCGAAGGCGGTACAGGAAGCTGGGGCAACGTCCGACATGATGAACCTCCGGGCGAGGTTCTAGCCGGGTAAAATACCCGCGTCAATATTATCCGGGTAAATTACTCGTCGTCGTCCTCATCGTCCTCGTCGTCCCCCTCCTCTTCGACCTCGTCGTGGGACCGGTGCAGCTGGTCTTCCCAGAGCTTGGCATAGGCCCCGCCGTCGGCGAGCAGCTGGTCGTGCGAGCCGCGCTCCACCACCCGGCCGCCGGCGACGACGATGATCTCGTCCATGTCGACCACCGAGGTCAGGCGATGGGTCGAGAAGATCATGGTCCGGCCCTTCGCCAGCTCCAGCAGCGTGCGGTTGATGGCGGCCTCGGTGGTCTGGTCGAGCGCCGAGGTCGCCTCATCGAGCAGCAGCACGGACGGGTCGCGCACGATCGCACGCGCGATGGCGATGCGCTGGCGCTGGCCGCCGGACAGCGTGTCGCCGCGCTCGCCGACGATGGTGTCGTAGCCTTCGGGCAGGCTCATGATGAAGCTGTGGATCTCGGCGTTGCGCGCCGCCTCCTCCACCTCCTCGTCGGTGGCGCCCTCCTTGCCGAGGCGGATGTTCTCGCGCAGCGACATGTTGAACAGCATGTTCTCCTGGAACACGACCGCCATGCTGGAGCGGAGCGAGTCGCGGGTGACGCGGCGAATGTCGACGCCATCGATCGTGAGGCGGCCTTCGGTCGGCGTGTAAAGCCGCAGGATCAGGTTCAGCAGCGTGCTCTTGCCCGAGCCGCTCGGCCCCACCACGGCGACGGTGCGGCCGACCGGGATCTTCAGCGACAGGTTGTCGATCACCGGCTGTTCGGCGCCTTCGTAGGCGAAGCTGACGCGATCGAAGGTGATGTCGTGGGCGATGCGCGGCATGTCCGGCGCGCCCGGACGGTCCGACCCGCGTGCCGGCTCGTCGAGCAGTTCCTGCATGTGCCGCGTCGCCGCGGCCGCCTGAATAGCCACCGGAATGAAGTGCATCAGGTGGGCGATGTTGTAGGAAATCTCCCAGAATGCGCTTTCGAAGGTGACGAAGGTGCCGACCGAAATCTGCCCGGTGGTCGCAAGATAGGCGCCGATCGCCAGCACGATCAGGTGCAGCAGCAGCACCGAGATCGTCACCGTGCGCTCGACCATGGTCGACAGGAACGTCGCGCGGATCATGCTGAAGCGCGCGGCATGGTTGCGCAGCGAGAACCAGCCGAGCGCGCGGCGCTGCAGGCCGAACGCCTTCACAACCGCCTGCGCTGCAACGTTTTCCTGCACCACGCCGAGGATCGCCGAACTCGTTGACCTTCTGCTCGTAGTTCGCCTGCACGGCCTTCGGCGTCAGGATGCGCGGGCCGATCAGCGTGATCGGAAAGATCAGCAAGGCGATCGCGGCAAGCTGCCAGTTCAGGTACAGCATCAGCCCGATGCCGGCGATCAGCTCCATGAACGGAAGCAGCGCGCCGTTGGCGAAATGCTTGACCGAGCCTTCATAGGCCGCCATGTCGACGGAGAAGCGCGACAGGATTTCGCCGCGCCTGGTCCTGGCGAAAAACGCCGACGGCAGGTTCTGCACGTGGTCGAACAGTTTTGCGCGGACGTCGGCGATGACGTTCGATGCCGTGCGTGCATCCCACAATTCGTACCAGATGGCGACGATCGAGGTGAACACGCCGGCCACCGCCAGCACGATCAGGATGCGATAGAGGGTCTGCAGATCCTCTTCGTTCAGCGCATCGTCGATCAGGAACTTCAGGCTCAACGGCATGATGACGTTGAACAGCGTCTCGACCAGCAGGCCGAAGCCGACGATCGCGAGCCCCTTCTTGTAGTTCTTCAGGATACGGCAGCGTGAAGCTGTAGACGGTCGCAAACGCGCCCGCCGCCTCGCGCGCGGTAAAGACGATCAAATCCTCATCGTCGTCATCGTCGTCGATGTCCGCGACGGGCGGTTTGCTGTCGGCGGCCGCCTCCGCGAGCTTCGCCGGATCGGCCGGATCTCCCGGCTGGCCCGCAGCCTTGTGCTCGGACTCAAGAGACCCCGGCTGCGCCGCCGTTTCGCTGTCGGGCGCAGCACTCGGTTCGGCGGGAGATTTTGGCGGCAACGCCATACAACAAGATTACCGATGAAAACTGATCGCAGGATGACACGGACCGCTGCGGCGGCTCAATAGCCACTGACCGGCCCAGCGAGCGATCAGTCGTCGTCGGAGGTCTTGTCGAAGAACGAGTAGCGCAGCGATTCAGCGTCCGCGTACCAGTGGCCGGGACCCTTGTTCGCCGCAAGCGTCGCGTCCCACAGCGCTGCGGTGACGTCGCGCCGGTTCATCGACAGGTCGAAGCCGTTGGTGAAGAACAGCTCCGACCACTCCCACCAGGTGCCGAGCTTCTTCACGCCGCGCAGCAGGTTGTACTTGTCGATCAGCGCAGCCGGCAGATCGGACGTGATCGAGCCGAAAATCAGCCCCTTGCGGATCACGCGGTTGAGCTCGCCGATCGCCTTGGCCGCCTGCCGGTCGGAGACCTGGCAGAGGCTGGTCTCGTAGACGAAGTCGAACTGCTCGTCCTTGAACGGAAGATCGGTGAGCGATCCGCAGAGATTGTACTTCTTCAGCTCTTTCGGCGTGCGCGCATGGATCGCGCGGTTGCTCTCGATGCCCCAGGCATCGACGCCGCGGGCTCGCAGTGCGCCGACGAGCTCGCCGCTGGCCGAGCCGGCGATCAGGAGCTTGTAGCCCTTGGCGCGGTTCCAGGTGAGCTTGATCAGGTTCATCAGGTAGTCGGGATCGGTGAACTGGCTCCAGACTTCGCTGTAGGGACCGACGCCGCGGTAGTTGTCGAAGTAGTCGCGGTCGATCTTGTCGGACACCGGCTGTGCGCCCTGCCCCTTCGCGTAGCGCAGCTTGATGGTTTCGGTCAGGATCAGGTCGGTCGCAGCATCCGAGGAATCGAACAGGCCGTTCAGCGTCGAATCGAACAGGTAGTCGCCGACGACGACGAGACCGGCGTGTTCCTTCGGCTCGGGGCGATGATTGGTCAGCACGTCGCGCGCCGGCAGCCCGCCGGGAATCGCGTTCACCGACGACAGCCAGCGATGAATCTTGCCTTCCATGAAATGCGCGCGCGCGTCGCCGAGCGACGCCGGCAGCGACTTGATCGCAGCATCGATCAGCTGCTCGTCGCGCAGGTTGACGTAAGCCAGCGCATCGGAGCCTGCGATCAGGAAGTTGAGCACGCCGTGGCGGCCGACGTCGTGCCGCGCGCCCTCGACATAGACGCAGCAGCCGCCGAACGCCTCCGACATCCACCATGCGCCCGGGATCTTCTCGCCCCAGAACGGCTCGTCGAACAGCAGCGCGACGCGCAGGTAGTGCGCCGGGCGATCGAAATAGGCCACGTGCTTGACCATCGACGAGCGCAGCTGCTCGTTCTCCCAGCCCATGGTCGAGAGCCAGTTGTGCGGCAGGCACATCACGACCAGGTCGAAGTCGCGCGTCTCCGGTCCCTTGCCGTTCATCATGTTGAGCTGATAGCGGCCGGTTTCGCTTTTGCCGACCTTCAGCACGCGGTGATTGAACTGGATGTCGGCGTCGATCTCTTCGCGCAACCGCTCGACGATCTGCTCGTTGCCGTTCTGGATGGAATAGAGGCCGATGTAGCCGTCGATATCCATCACGAAATTCTTCAGCGCATTCAGCCCGTTGGTGTTGTGGCTCTCGGTGGCGAGATCGGAGCGCGCCATCACTTTCAGGAAGCGCTTGGCGATCGGGTCCTTCACCTCGCGCTCGAGCAGTTCCTCGCAATTGACGAAGGCCCAGGGGTGCTCGTTGTCGTGCGCGCCGACGCCCTCATAGTATTCCTGCGGCGAAATCATCTCGGTGCAGCGCTTGCGGAACGCCTCGATGGCGTCGGCGGTCTTGGCGCCGTACTTGCGGCGCATGCCGCGCACGTCGTCCAGAAGCTCGCCGTCGAGCTGCACCTGCTCGGCGTCGATCGGGATGGTCTGCAGGCCGAGATGCTGCACCAGATCGCGCAAGGGATCGGGGCCGAGCATCGAATAGTCGTAGATTTCGGCGACGCCCGCCTCGTACAGCGCCGGCGCGGACTCGAACTTCTTCGACAGGATTTTGCCGCCGAGGCGCTCGGTCGCCTCGAAAATCGTCACCTTGCACAGCGGCCCGAGCTTCTTACGGAGGTACCAAGCGGTCATCAGGCCGCCGGGCCCACCCCCTACAATCGCCAGATCCAACATTTGCCCCTTCCTCGAGCACTGTTCCGGCAAAGCAGAGAACGGTTTGCCGGAGCAAAAATGCTCCAAACCCTCCGCGGCCGCTCCGCATTCTTTGCCCGTGCACAGTCGGCCACGAGCCCCTAAGGAAGAGCGTTTTTCACCTGAAAGGAAGATGAACAAACCGGGGGTGGGTACGAAAAACAGCGGAAGTGGTAAGAAAACTATGCAAAATCCGTTATTTCCATAGGCGAGCGAAGCGACGCCGTTCTTACGAACGGCTAGGGGCGAGCGAAGCGACGCCGTTCTTCGAACGGCTAGGGGCGAGCGAAGCGACGCCGTTCTTCGAACGGCTAGGGCGATACAGGAAAACCGTCGTTCCGGGCCGGATTAAGTCGGGCGCCTACCTCAAAACCAGCTTGGTCAGCAGCGAGGCGAGCTCGCTCTGGCGCGAAACGCCCACCTTCGCGAACACCCGCTTCAACACGGTGCGGGCAGTCTCCTCGGAAATGCCGAGCTTGCCTGCGGCATCGCGTGGGGCAAGTCCGTTGCCGACCAGCGAGGCAATCCTCGCCTCGCCCAGCGTCAGCCCCAGAACATCGCGGATCAGCGCCGGATCCGCCGGACCGCCGGTCTCGGTATCGATCACGAGTACGATGGCGCGCGCATGGGTCAGGAACGTGCTCGGCGCCGTCGACGCGAAGCCGATCGGCAGCGCGTAAAGCGCAAGCGGCCGCGCCTGCGAGCGCCGGTGAATGAGGGTCGGGCGAGGATCGGCGAGCAAGTCATTTCGAATAGCGCGCTTCACCACCTCGGCGGCTTGTTGCCCATCAGACGATTGCGCGGTTACCAGCCGGTCGTTGACGATATCGAGGCCGTCGCCGATCAGCGATCGCGACGCGTCGTTGGAAAAAATGACGCGGCCGATCGAGTCCAGCACGAACACGCCGATGCCGACACGGGCGAGCGCATCGGCGAGGCCGAGCTTGCTCAGCTCCGCATCCATCAGCCGAATGCCGAGGCGCAACGAGCGCTCGATGTGCGGGCTCAGCCGGGCCAGCAGGTCCAGTTCGGCTGCCGAGTATTCCGGCTTGGTGGCGGCGCGCTGAACGCTGACGCCGACCTCGACGCGCGGGTCGGGCGACGCGAACGCGCAGGCGAAGTATTTCAGTCCATGCCTTCGCAGCAGATCGGCATAAAACGGATTGGTGCCCATCTCTTCGACAGTGACGACATCGCGGTCCGTGACGACGTCGTTGCCGGCGAAATAGCCGCGCTCGCGGCCGCGGATGGCGCGAATGTCCTTGTCGCTCCAGCCTTCGCGGTACTCCTTGGAGATCGTCGCCAGCGACGGAGAATCGATGACGCCGAAGGTGCCGTCATCCTTGCCGAAGATCAGCACCGCGCCGACATCGTCAAAGACGTCGGCGACCGCCTGCAGGGCAAGTGGCCAGCGTGACGGTTCGGCCGCGGAAGCGTAGATGGCCTCAACGGCATGCACAAAACGATCGGACATGCAGGGCTTTGGCGCTGTTATCGCGATGCAGCGGACGCTCGCGAAGGCTAACGAGCCACATACTCCCATGTAAATGTGCAAAAAAAGACGCCGGCTCTCGCCGGCGAATTTGGTCAACTATTCTAGTTTCACCCAAACGGGCGGTGTGATGCGCCCCAGCCCTGGTACCGTCGAAACGGCACATGGCCCCTATAGCCGTCCCCGGCGCGCGCCGGGGTGCAATGGACATTGTTTGAGCACAGTTCAAAATCCGGCGCATATCCCAAATGGGGTATGGCGCTCGAGGTTATATGTGCAGGTTTAGACACTTCGCCCGGTTCGTTCCTCGAGACGGTCCGCATGCGCTGCATCAGACACAGATCGAAAAAAGGCCGCCCGGAGGCGGCCTTTTCGATTGCGTGGGTTTGACGCCTGCTCACTCCGCCGGCGGCAAGGCCATCGGTTCGGGCTGCGGCGCGTCGGGCACGATGGCCGCGGAGCCGCGGCGGCCGCCGCCTGCTTCTCGCGCTCGTCGAGGATCAGCTTGTCGCGCTTGGCTGCGACTTCGCGGATCTTCGTCATCGAGGCGCCGGTGCCCGCCGGGATCAGCCGGCCGACAATGACGTTCTCCTTCAGGCCTTCGAGCGCATCCGCCTTGCCGTTGACGGCAGCTTCGGTGAGCACGCGCGTGGTCTCCTGGAACGAGGCCGCCGAGATGAACGACTTCGTCTGCAGGCTCGCCTTGGTGATGCCGAGCAGCACCGGCACCGCGGAAGCAGGCTTCTTGCCCTCCTCCTTCGCCCCGATGTTGATGTGGTCGAACTCGATGCGATCCATCTGGTCGCCCTGGATCAGATCGGTCTCGCCCGGCTCGGTGATCTCGACCTTCTGCAGCATCTGGCGAACGATCACCTCGATGTGCTTGTCGTTGATCAACACGCCCTGCAGCCGGTAGACCTCCTGGATTTCGTTGACCAGATAGGCCGCCAGCTCCTCGATGCCGCGGATCGCAAGGATGTCGTGCGGCGCCGGATTGCCCTCGACGATGAAGTCACCCTTCTCGACGATGTCGCCATCCTGCAGATGCACGGTCTTGCTCTTCGCGATCAGGTACTCGCGCGCCTCCTCGCTCTTGTCGGCGGGCTCGATCGAGATGCGGCGCTTGTTCTTGTAGTCGCGGCCGAAACGCACGGTGCCGGCGATTTCGGCGATGATCGCCGCATCCTTCGGCTTGCGCGCCTCGAACAGCTCGGCAACACGCGGCAGACCGCCGGTGATGTCGCGCGTCTTGGCGCTTTCGGTGGAGATACGCGCGATCACGTCGCCCGCCTTCACCTTGGCGCCGACGTCGACCGACAAGATCGCGTCGACCGCGAGCAGATAGCGGGCATCGCCACCGCGCGCGACCTTCAGCACCTTGCCGTCCTTGCCCTTGATGACGATCGCCGGACGCAAGTCGGCCGCGCGGCCGGAGCGCCAGTCGGTGACGACGCGCTTGGCGATGCCGGTCGCCTCGTCGACCGCCTCGGACATGGACTGGCCTTCGACCAGGTCCTCGAAGCCGACGGTGCCGTCCGCTTCGGTGAGAACGGGGCGGGTAAACGGATCCCACTCCGCGATGCGCTGGCCGCGCTTGATGCGTGTCGCCGTCGTCGACGCGCATGCGCGAGCCGTACTGGATACGGTGCGTGGCGCGTTCGGTGCCGTCGGCGTCGACCACCGCCACCACCATGTTGCGGACCATCGCGATCAGGTCGCCGTCGGTGTTGCGGGCGATCGCCTTGTTCTTGATCCTCACCTTGCCGTCGAAGGCCGACTCGATGAACGACTGCTCGTTGATCTGCGCCGCGCCGCCGATGTGGAAGGTGCGCATGGTGAGCTGGGTGCCCGGCTCGCCGATCGACTGCGCGGCGATGACGCCGACAGCCTCGCCGTGATTGACCGGGGTGCCGCGGGCGAGATCGCGCCCGTAGCACTTGCCGCACACGCCGTTCTCCAGCTCGCAGGTCAGCACCGAACGGATCTTGACCTCCTGGATGCCGGCCTGGGTGATCGCGTCGAGATTCTGCTCTTCGAGCAGCGTGCCCTTCTTGACCACCACCTTGCCGGACGTTGCATCCTTCAGGTCTTCGGCCGTGGTGCGGCCGAGGATGCGCGAAGCCAGCGAAGCCACCACGGTGCCCGCGTCGATGATCGCGCGCATCTTGATGCCGTTCTTGGTGCCGCAGTCATCGGACGTGATGATGCAGTCCTGCGCCACGTCGACCAGACGCCGCGTCAGGTAGCCGGAGTTCGCCGTCTTCAGCGCCGTATCGGCGAGACCCTTGCGGGCGCCGTGGGTCGAGTTGAAGTACTCGAGCACGGACAGGCCTTCCTTGAAGTTCGAGATGATCGGCGTCTCGATGATCTCGCCCGACGGCTTGGCCATCAGCCCGCGCATGCCGGCGAGCTGACGCATCTGCGCCGGCGAACCGCGCGCACCGGAGTGCGCCATCATGTAGATCGAGTTGACCTGCGCCTCGCCGCCCCGCGGGTTCTTCTTGACGGCGGAAATCTCCGCCATCATCGCCTCGGCGATCTTGTCGGTCGCCTTCGACCAGGCGTCGACCACCTTGTTGTACTTCTCGCCCTGGGTGATCAGGCCGTCCTGATACTGCTGCTCGAACTCCTTGGCGAAGGTGCGCGTCTCGTCGACGATCTTCCACTTCGTGTGCGGAACGACCATGTCGTCCTTGCCGAACGAGATGCCCGCCTTGAACGCGTTGTAGAAGCCGAGCGCCATGATGCGGTCGCAGAAGATCACGGTGTCCTTCTGGCCGCAGTGACGGTAGACGAGATCGATCAGGCTGGAGATTTCGCGCTTGGTCATCAGCTTGTTGACCGCGTCGAACTGGACCTTCGGCGACTTCGGCAGCAACTGGCCGAGCATGACGCGGCCGGCCGTGGTGTCGTACCACTTCCTGCTCGGCTTGCCGTCCTCACCGATGCCGTCCCACCGGTACTTGATCTTGGTGTGCAGGTGGATGACCTTCGAGTGCAGCGCGTGCTCGAGCTCGGCCATGTCGCCATAGGTCTTGCCCTCGCCCGGCAGCCCCTCACGCAACAGCGTCACGTAATAGAGGCCCAGCACGATGTCCTGCGACGGCACGATGATCGGCTGACCATTCGCCGGGTGCAGGATGTTGTTGGTCGACATCATCAGCACGCGCGCTTCCAGCTGCGCTTCGAGCGACAGCGGAACGTGCACGGCCATCTGGTCGCCGTCGAAGTCGGCGTTGAACGCGGCGCAGACCAGCGGGTGCAGCTGGATCGCCTTGCCCTCGATCAGCACCGGCTCGAACGCCTGGATGCCCAGGCGATGCAGCGTCGGCGCGCGGTTCAGCAGCACCGGATGCTCGCGGATCACCTCGTCGAGGATGTCCCAGACCTCGGGACGCTCCTTCTCGACGAGCTTCTTCGCCTGCTTGACGGTGGTCGAAAGGCCCTTCGCATCCAGCCGCGAATAGATGAACGGCTTGAACAGCTCGAGCGCCATCTTCTTCGGCAGGCCGCACTGATGCAGCTTCAGCTCCGGACCGACCACGATCACCGAGCGGCCGGAGTAGTCGACGCGCTTGCCGAGCAGGTTCTGCCGGAAACGGCCCTGCTTGCCCTTCAGCATGTCGGCGAGCGACTTCAGCGGACGCTTGTTGGCGCCGGTGATGACGCGGCCGCGGCGGCCGTTGTCGAACAGCGCATCGACCGCTTCCTGCAGCATGCGCTTTTCGTTGCGGATGATGATGTCCGGCGCGCGCAGCTCCATCAGCCGCTTCAAGCGGTTGTTGCGGTTGATGACGCGGCGGTAGAGGTCGTTCAGGTCGGACGTCGCGAAGCGGCCGCCGTCGAGCGGCACCAGCGGACGCAGGTCCGGCGGGATCACCGGCACGACCGTGAGCACCATCCACTCCGGCTTGTTGCCGGAGATGCGGAAGGCCTCGACGATCTTCATGCGCTTGGCGAGCTTCTTGCGCTTGATGTCCGAGTCGGTCGCGTTCATGTCCGCGCGCAGGTCGGCCTCGAGCTTCTCGAGCTCCAGGCCTGCCAGCATGTCGCGGATCGCTTCGGCGCCGATCTTGGCGGTGAAGTTGTCCTGGCCGTACTCGTCCTGCGCCCGCAGATACTCCTCTTCCGAGAGCAGCTGGCGGTCCTTCAGCGCGGTCAGGCCCGGCTCGAGCACCACGTAGTATTCGAAGTACAGGATGCGCTCGAGATCCTTCAGCGTCATGTCGAGCAGAAGGCCGATGCGCGAGGGCAGCGACTTCAGGAACCAGATGTGCGCGACGGGAGCGGCCAGCTCGATGTGGCCCATGCGCTCGCGCCGGACGCGCGAGAGCGTCACCTCGACCGAGCACTTCTCGCAGATGATGCCCTTGTACTTCATGCGCTTGTACTTGCCGCACAAGCACTCGTAGTCCTTGATCGGCCCGAAGATGCGCGCGCAGAACAAGCCGTCACGCTCCGGCTTGAACGTGCGGTAGTTGATCGTTTCCGGCTTCTTGATCTCGCCGTAGGACCACGACAGGATCTTCTCGGGGCTCGCGATCGAAATCCGGATCTGGTCGAAGACCTGAGCCGGGGTCGTCGGGCTGAAAAGATTCATGATCTCTTGATTCATCGTCTTCTCCGCTTGCCGACCTGAGCCGGCCTAGAATTTCCCTGCTGTCGTCGCCTCGCGAACGTTCGCGCCGGCGACGACGACGTCAGGGCGGCGCTTCCGCCGCCCCTCTCGTATTACTCGGCCGCTTCCTGCGTCGGGCCCTGCTTCGAGTTGTGCAGGTCGACGTTGAGGCCGAGCGAACGCATTTCCTTGACCAGCACGTTGAACGATTCCGGAATACCGGCCTCGAACGTGTCGTCGCCGCGCACGATCGCCTCGTACACCTTGGTGCGGCCGGCGACGTCGTCCGACTTCACCGTCAGCATCTCCTGCAAGGTGTAGGCGGCGCCGTACGCCTCGAGCGCCCAGACCTCCATTTCGCCGAAGCGCTGGCCGCCGAACTGCGCCTTGCCGCCCAGCGGCTGCTGGGTGACGAGCGAGTACGGACCGATCGAACGCGCGTGGATCTTGTCGTCGACGAGATGGTGCAGCTTCAGCATGTAGATGTAGCCGACCGTCACGTTGCGATCGAACGGATCGCCGGTGCGGCCGTCATACACCGTCGACTGGCCCGACGCGTCGAGGCCGGCCATCTTCAGCATCTCCTCGATGTCGGCTTCCTTGGCGCCGTCGAACACCGGCGTCGCGATCGGCACGCCGTGGCTCAGGTTGCGGCCGAGCTCGACCAGCTCGCTCTCACCGAGCGACTTGATCGTCTCGTCCTCGCCGTAGATCTTCTTCAAGGTCTCCTTCAGCGGCTTGATGTCCTGCTTGGCGTAGTAGGCATCGACCACCTGCGCGATGCGCTTGCCGAGGCCCGCGCACGCCCAGCCGAGATGCGTCTCCAGGATCTGGCCGACGTTCATGCGGCTCGGCACGCCGAGCGGATTGAGCACGATGTCGGCATGGGTTCCGTCTTCCAGGAACGGCATGTCCTCCACCGGCACGATCTTCGACACGACGCCCTTGTTGCCGTGACGGCCGGCCATCTTGTCGCCCGGCTGGATCTTGCGCTTCACCGCGACGAAGACCTTGACCATCTTCATCACGCCGGGCGGCAGCTCGTCGCCACGCTGCAGCTTCTCGACCTTGTCGAGGAAGCGCTGCTCGAGGCCCTTCTTCGACTCGTCGTACTGCTTCCGCATGGCCTCGATCTCGGCCATCAGCTTGTCGTTCGGCGAGGCGAACATCCACCACTGCGACTTCGGATACTCGTCGAGCACCGCACGGGTGATCTTGGTGTCCTTCTTGAAGCCCTTCGGACCGGCAATGCCCTGGCGGCCGTCCAGCAGATCGCCGAGGCGGCTGTAGACGTTGCGGTCGAGGATCGCCTGCTCGTCGTCGCGGTCCTTGGCGAGACGCTCGATCTCTTCCCGCTCGATCGCCAGCGCACGCTCGTCCTTGTCGACGCCGTGACGGTTGAACACGCGCACTTCGACGATCGTGCCCTGCACGCCCGGCGGCACGCGCAGCGACGTGTCGCGCACGTCGGAGGCCTTTTCGCCGAAGATCGCG
Organism: uncultured Alphaproteobacteria bacterium; assembly: GCA_963843435.1. Lineage (GTDB taxonomy): Bacteria > Pseudomonadota > Alphaproteobacteria > Rhizobiales > Xanthobacteraceae > P52-10. The sequence continues at coordinate 60,435 of CAWJKJ010000015.1, read as the reverse complement.
CGCAGCAGCTTCTCTTCCGGCGTCATCGGGCTTTCGCCCTTCGGCGTGATCTTGCCGCAGAGGATGTCGCCGGCGCGAACTTCCGCGCCGATGTAGACGATGCCGGCTTCGTCGAGGTTCTTCAGCGCCTCTTCCGACACGTTCGGAATGTCGCGCGTGATTTCCTCAGGACCGAGCTTGGTGTCGCGCGCCATCACCTCGAATTCCTCGATGTGGATGGAGGTGAACACGTCGTCCTTGACGATCCGCTCGGAGAGCAGGATCGAGTCCTCGAAGTTGTAGCCGTTCCACGGCATGAACGCGACCAGCACGTTGCGGCCGAGCGCGAGCTCGCCGAGATCGGTCGACGGACCGTCGGCGATGATGTCGCCCTTCTTGACCACGTCGCCGACCTTCACCAGCGGACGCTGGTTGATGCAGGTCGACTGGTTCGAGCGCTGGTACTTCATCAGCCGGTAGATATCGACGCCCGACTTGGTCGGATCGAGATCTTCCGTGGCGCGGATGACGACGCGGGTGGCGTCGATCTGGTCGATCACGCCCGAGCGGCGCGCGGCGATCGCCGCGCCCGAGTCACGGGCGACCACGCCTTCCATGCCGGTGCCGACGAACGGCGCCTCGGCCCGCACCAGCGGCACCGCCTGGCGCTGCATGTTGGAGCCCATCAGCGCGCGGTTGGCGTCGTCGTTCTCGAGGAACGGGATCAGCGCCGCGGCCACCGAAACCAGCTGCTTCGGCGACACGTCCATGTAGTCGACCTTGTCCGGCGTCACCTGCAGCACGTCGCCGGCATGGCGCGCGACCACGAGCTCGTCGGTGAAGCGGCCGCGGTTGTCGAGCGGCACGTTCGCCTGCGCCACGTGATAGCGGCCCTCTTCCATCGCCGACAGGTAGATCACCTCGTCGGTGACCTTGCCGTCCTTGACCTTGCGGTAAGGCGTCTCGACGAAGCCGTACTTGTTCACGCGCGCGTAGGTCGCGAGCGAGTTGATCAGGCCGATGTTCGGGCCTTCCGGCGTCTCGATCGGGCAGATGCGGCCGTAGTGCGTCGGGTGCACGTCGCGCACCTCGAAGCCGGCGCGCTCGCGCGTCAGACCGCCCGGGCCAAGCGCCGAGAGACGGCGCTTGTGGGTGATCTCCGACAGCGGGTTGGTCTGGTCCATGAACTGCGACAGCTGCGAGGAGCCGAAGAACTCGCGCACCGCGGCAGCCGCCGGCTTCGCGTTGATCAGGTCCTGCGGCATGACGGTGTCGATATCGACCGACGACATGCGCTCCTTGATCGCGCGCTCCATGCGCAGCAGACCGATGCGGTACTGGTTCTCCATCAGTTCGCCGACCGAGCGCACCCGGCGGTTGCCGAGATGGTCGATGTCGTCGATCTCGCCCTTGCCGTCGCGCAGGTCGACCAGCGTCTTGATGACGGCCAGGATGTCTTCCTTGCGCAGCGTGCGGTGCGTGTCCGGCGCGTCGAGCTCGAGGCGCATGTTCATCTTGACGCGGCCGACCGCGGACAGGTCGTAGCGCTCACTGTCGAAGAACAGCGACTGGAACATGTTCTGCGCCGAGTCGAGCGTCGGCGGCTCACCCGGGCGCATCACCCGGTAGATGTCGAACAGCGCGTCCTCGCGCGTCATGTTCTTGTCGGCGTTCAGCGTGTTGCGGATATACGGGCCGATGTTGACATGGTCGATGTCGAGCAGCGGCAGTTCCTTGTAGCCGTGCTCGATCAGCGCCTTGATCGACTTCTCGGTCAGCTCCTCGCCGGCCTCGGCGTGGATTTCGCCGGTCTTCGGGTTGACGAGGTCTTCGGCGAGATACATGCCGACGAGCTCGGCATCCGACAGCCGCAGCGCCTTCAGGCCCTTTTCCTGCAGCTGGCGCGCCGCGCGCACCGTGAGCTTCTTGCCGGCCTCGAGCACGACCTTGCCGGTGTCGGCGTCGATCAGGTCGTTGATGGTCGAGTAGCCGCGGAAGCGGGTCGCGTCGAACGGCACGCGCCAGCCTTCCTTGACGCGCTTGTGGCTGATCTTCTTGTAGAAGGTCGACAGGATCTCCTCGGCGTCGAGGCCGAGCGCGAACATCAGCGAGGTCACCGGAATCTTGCGGCGACGGTCGATACGCGCGAACACGATGTCCTTGGCGTCGAACTCGATGTCGAGCCAGGACCCGCGATACGGGATCACGCGCGCGGCGAACAGGAGCTTGCCCGACGAATGGGTCTTGCCCTTGTCGTGATCGAAGAACACGCCCGGCGAGCGGTGCATCTGCGAGACGATCACCCGCTCGGTGCCGTTGACGATGAAGGTGCCGTTCATGGTCATGAGCGGAATGTCGCCCATGTACACGTCCTGCTCCTTGATGTCCTTGACCGAGCGCGCGCCCGTCTCCTCGTCGATATCGAACACGATCAGGCGCAGCGTCACCTTCAGCGGTGCCGCGAAGTTCATGCCGCGCTGGCGGCACTCGTCGACGTCATACTTCGGCGCCTCGAATTCGTAGCGAACGAATTCGAGCATCGAGGTGTTGGAGAAGTCCGAGATCGGAAACACCGACTTGAAGACGGCCTGCAGGCCCTCATCCAGCCGCCCGCCCGCCGGCTCGTCGACCATCAGGAACTGGTCGTAGGATGCCTTCTGAACCTCGATGAGGTTCGGCATCTCGGCCACTTCCTTGATCTGTCCGAAGAACTTGCGAACACGCTTGCGACCGGTGAACGTTTGTTGCGCCATTGTGTCCTCTCATCATCGCCGCCTGCCGGAGCGGCCCGTCCGAACCGCGGCTGACGCCGCGTCCGGGTTGAAAATCGAATGCGTCCCAGGCTCCGAAAACCGCACAATTCAGGAAACTTTTCCTGAATTCACAGGTCCCAAATCCAGAACGCAAAAGAACGCGCTGGGCGCGACCCTGCGCCCCGCACGTTCCGAACTGCCTTTTACGGACTAAAAAAGCCCGAAATGACCTGTCTCCCAACGGCCCGCGCGGAATCTAACTGATTCCCTGTCGCGGATCGTGCTGTCTGCTGCCACCCCGATATAGGGCAGCGATCATGGCGATTCGAGGGGCGTTCCCTAAAATCCCCACACATTCTTGTGTCCGGGCAGCGTTTTAGGCTGCCCGGAGGCCAAATCCGTCGAAATCCCGGGTCTAGCCTGCGCTCGCCCGGGGATTTCCCTTAAATAACCAGCGGTTACTTAAGTTCAACCTTCGCGCCAGCCTTCTCGAGCTGGGCCTTGACCTTCTCGGCCTCGTCCTTGTTGACGCCTTCCTTGACGTTCTTCGGCGCGCCCTCGACCAGGTCCTTGGCCTCCTTCAGGCCGAGGCCCGTGATCGCACGGACTTCCTTGATGACCTCGATCTTCTTGTCGCCGGCCGCAGCCAGCACGACCGTGAACTCGGTCTTCTCTTCGACCGGAGCGGCAGCGCCGCCACCCGGAGCCGCGGCCACGGCCACGGCAGCCGCCGCCGACACGCCCCACTTCTCTTCGAGGAGCTTCGCGAGCTCCGCCGCCTCGAGCACCGTGAGGCTCGACAGGTCGTCAACAATCTTCTGCAAGTCAGCCATTTGTCTTCGTTCCTTGATATCAGTTCGAACCAGTTGAGTTAGCGAAGAGCGTTACGCCGCTTCGTTCTTTGAGGCATAGGCCTGAACCACGCGGGCGACCTTGGCCGCAGGCGCGGTGGTGAGCTGAGCGATCTTGGTCGCCGGCGCCACAAGGAGGCCGAGGATCTTCGCACGCAGTTCATCCAGCGACGGCAGCGAGGCGAGTGCCTTGACGCTGTCGACATTCAGGACGGTCTTGCCCATCGAACCGCCAAGGATGACGAACTGCTCGTTCGTCTTGGCGAATTCGACGGCGACCTTCGGTGCCGCTACCGGATCGTTTGAAGTCGCGATCACGGTCGGCCCCTTCAGCAGGGAACCGATGGCAACGACATCCGTGCCTTCGAGAGCGATTTTGGCGAGACGGTTCTTCGAGACCTTCACCGAGGCGCCAGCCTGCTTCATCTGCGTCCGCAGCTTCTGCATCTGGGCAACGGTCAGGCCGGAATAGTGAGCAACGATCGCGACGCTGGTGGCCTTGAAGACCCCGTTCAGCTCTTTGATCGCCTCTTCTTTTGCCGCTCGTTCCACAGCAAGCTCTCTCCGGTTGGCGATCCTGCACGAGGCCTGATCACCGGGTTGCACCCGCCGCCCTGCAATCCCCAAGTTGCCTTGAGGCCCACACGACGGCTGTTTGGAAGCCTGCCCTTCCGCCGGCGGAACACCGCGGACGGAGTGTCGAGGTTCGAACCATCAATGCGGTCCGCTTGGCCAGCGGACCAGAAATCCGGTCTTCACCCGTCTATGCAGGCCATGCGATTAAGCCGTTGTCAGAACTGGACGTTCAGCCGCGGGCGCCTGCAGTCTCGGACAGGACGGAACCGCCGGCGAACCGGACGATCCCTGCGATTTCGGTCAACGGATTTGGCTACCTCTTCCTGAGCAATCCAAACGGATTTCGCCCGGGATTAAGGCCTCCAATTCGAAGTTGTCCGAAAACGCACAGGCGCACTGGCCAAAGGCCGGTACGCCCGGTGGCGGGTGTTTAGTCGGTCGAGCCCGGCTTGCCAAGCGGAAAGTTCGGGAAAGGCTCAGGAATTCGCGGAAAGCAAGTCCGATGCCTGCCGGATGCGCTTTTCCGCCTCGGCGACGATGTTCCGCACGATGTCGCCCGCCGGACGCAGCTCCCGGACCAGGTCCACCGCCTCCCCGACGATGACAGCCGCGACGTCGGTGTCCCCGGCGTCCCGGGCGGCCAGGAAGCGCGGCCGTTCCACTTCGATATTGGCCCTGAGCCCGGCCGGATCGCGCGACCAGCGTTCGGTGAAGGCATTGCGCAGGGTGCGGATGTTCCATTCCGCCGGCCAGTCGATGCCCCGGACCACGTCCACCGACGTTCCGCGCTCGGTATTGTCGCCGGACGCTGCGACGGTCGTCTTTTTCGCGTTCGGATGGGCGGTGGACTCGGCGCTCGCGTAGAAAACGGTCCCGCAGACGACGCCCGCGGCGCCCAGCATCAGCGCCGCCGCCAGACCGCGGCCATCGGCAATGCCGCCCGCGGCGAGCACCGGCCTGTCGCCGGCGATGTCGACGACGGCCGGCACCAGCGGCAGGGTCGCGCGGGTCGCGCCGTGGCCGCCGGCCTCGGTACCCTGCGCCACCAGAACGTCAGCGCCCTCGCCCAGCGCCCGCCTGGCCTGCTCCAGCGTCTGCACCTGCGCGATCAGCGGCACGTCGGCGCGCTTGATCTTGGGCGCAAACGGACCGAGTTCGCCGAACGACAGAAACAGCGCTTTCGGCGCCCGCGCGAGCGCGAGGTCGAGCAGGTCCGGCTGCTTCGCCAGCGACCAGGTGATGAAGCCGACGCCGACCGGCGTGTTGCCGGCCGCTTCAAACTCCTTCTCGAGCTGCGCCCGGTCGCCATAACCGCCGCCGATGATGCCAAGGCCACCGGCGCGGCTGACGGCCGCAGCAAGCGCGCCGCCGGCGACGCTTCCCATCGGCGCGAGCACCACCGGATGCTCGATGCCGAACAGTTTCGTGATGGATGTCTGGATCGCCATCGTCGTCGGCCCTCAATTGCGCAGGTCGTAGTGGAAGACTTTTGCGATGAGCTGCCAGCGGCCATCGACGAACACGAACGTCAGCAGATCGGTGAAGAAGCGCTCGCCGATCGCGCAATTGACGCGCGCAAAGGCCGTCACCGGCCCGGCGAACTCGATCGAAACGATCTGATCCGCGCGCGGCTCGTTGCGGCTGGCCGGCGATGGCCGCTTATCGACGATCGGGAAGTATTCTTTCATGCCGAGATGAAGCAGCGTCCCGTCGGTGGCACAGACATACCGCGCGTCGGGGTGAAACACTTTTGCGAGCCTTACCGTGTCAGAGTGGTAGAGGCCGTCGAAATAGTCCGACAGCACCGCGGTCAAGGCCTGATAGCGCGCGTCCATGTGTCCCCCCGGCAAACAACAAACGAAAAGGCGGAGCAGGTGTCCCTGCTCCGCCCTTCAATTGTTCACTGGCGAGCGGTTGTTCAACCAGCTACGCGGTCGCAGCAAGATCGGCGACCTGCTCCGGCAAGGCGGGCAGTTCGATGCGTACGGCGAGGCCGCGCGGGTCGTGATCGTGCAATGTCAGGGTCCCACCTTGCGCGGTGACGATCTCGCGGGCAATCGACAGGCCAAGCCCAAGGCCGGTATCAAGGCCGTTGTCGGAGCCTGCGCCGCTGGCCCGCTCGCCCCTGACGAACGGCTGCAGCATCCTCGCTCTCAGGTGCTGTGGAATGCCCGGACCGTCATCCTCAACCAGGATGACGATCCTGGAATCCGTACGCACGACGCTGACGTTGGCGCCGCCGGCATAGCGGACGGCATTGTCGATGAGATTCGTCATCAACACGCTGCAATTCGTCCGGATGCGCGCGGACGGCGCCGCGCTGGCTCTCGCGGAGGCCCACCGCATGCCCCATGTCGGCAAACTGATCGCAGATGGTCTGCACGCTGGCCGCCACGTCGATCATCCCGGCGCCTTCCTGCGATCTCCCCTGACGCAGGAAATGCAGAATTGAATCGACCATCGCCTTCATCTGATCGATGTCGCGCAGCATCTGGCTGCGCAGGCCTTCGTCGCTGACAAACTCGCTGCTCAGCCGCAGCCGCGTGATCGGCGTGCGCAGGTCGTGCCCGACCGCAACCAGCGTTCGCGTGCGGTCATCGACGAGACCTTTGATGCGCTCGCGCATCTGGTTGAACGCGCGCGCGGCCGAGCGCACCTCCTCCGGGCCGCGTTCCGGCAACGGGCTGACCGCTCCTTCGGGGCTGAAATTCTCCGCAGCGCTTGCGAACGATCGCAGCGGCGCTGTCACGCCACGCGCCGCCCAGAGCGCCGAGCAGGATCACGATGATCGCCATCGACAGCACGGTGACGCCGACCGGATCGAGCGGTCGCCAGGCGGGAGGCGGCGGGATTTGCGCGCTGACCGCGTCGCCGTCGCGCAATCGAACCGCGACGCGCGGATGCTTGCCCGCGCCCGCCCGGCCTGCGGACGTCACCTGAAACCCGGCCTCGAGCCTGCGGCCGAACCCGCGCATCTGCGATGGCTCCGCCCAGTCGAAATCGCTCGATCTCTCCCGCCTGAAATCCAAGCGCAGGAAGCGCGGCATTGATGCCGGCAACGAGGCGATCCCGCTCCGCCGGCGCGGTCGCATCAAGGACCGCGGCAAGGGTCTCGATCTGTCCGGGATGGCCAAGCGACGGGTTGTCCCGGTCGGCCAGTTGGCGCAGCAGGAACAGTCCGGTCAGGATCGCATGAACCGCCAGCAACGAAATGAAGATGACGATTGCGATTTGAACGCCGATCCTGTTGGGCTGAAGTGCCCGCAACACCGGTCTCATGATCGCTCGACGTCCGGCGTAAGAACATATCCACCCGAACGCACCGTCTTGATGAATTCAGGATGATGCGGATCGCGCTCGATCTTGCGGCGGATGCGGCTGATCAGGACATCGATGCTCCGCTCGAACGCGCCTGCGCCTCGACCCTGGGTCAGATCGAGCAGTTGCTCGCGCGTCAGGACGCGGCCCGAACGCTCGCACAAGGCCTGCAGCAGATCGAATTCCGCGCTCGTCAGGGTCACCAGCCGTCCTTGCGGGTCGATCAACGTGCGCTTCGTGCAGTCGACCTCCCAGCGCTGAAAGATCAGCCGCCGCGCGACGCGTTCGCTTGCGACGCCGGCAAACGAGGTCCGGCGCAGAACGGCGCGGATACGAGCCAGCAGCTCGCGGGGATTGAACGGCTTGGACACATAGTCGTCCGCGCCCATCTCCAGGCCGAGAATGCGGTCGACCTCGTCGCCCCTGGCCGTCAGCATGACGACCGGGGTGCGGGAGTTGGCCCGCAGCCGGCGGCACAGGGCAAAGCCGTCCTCGCCGGGCAGCATCACATCGAGCACGACGAGATCGATCCTGTTCGACAGCATCACCTCACGCATCTCGTGACCGTTGCCGGCGAGCGAGACCCGGCAGTCGTTGTCGCGAAGGTAGCGGCCGACCAGGCGGCTGATGTCGCGGTCGTCCTCGACGACCAGAATGTGAGGCGATTCGCTCATCGACACCATCTTGTGCATGGCGTTCGCGTTGTCTGCCGAAGGAAAATTGTTTCCAGATGTTTCTGACGCGCTGAGCGAAACGAGCGGAAACAAAGCCGGCTGCTCATGGGCAAGATTCCGTTAAGCCGAGTCGAACTCTCTTCAAGGGCGCGGGACAATTTCAAAAGGCACAGCCACCCATGACCTCGATTTCCACAGCTCACCACAAATCAGTATGCGTTCCCATCGCCGCGCGATCGCTTGCAGAACGAACTGACCTCCGAGATCGCAGCCGGCACGATCGCGTCGACCGACCTCGATGCGCTGACTGCAGCGCTCGACAGCATCGACCAGACGCTGACGAGCCAGCGCGGATCCGATCGGGCCACCGGCACGGCGCCGCCGTCGCCGGACCAGATGAAGGCGAAGATCGACGATCTGATCGCAGCCGAAGTGACGAACGGCACGCTGACGAGCGAACAGGCAGAGGAGCTCAAGACCGTTTTCGCAAATGCATTCTCGTCCGGCCCGGCGGTCCGGGAGGACCGGGCGGACCCGGTGGTCCTGGCGGCCCGGGCGGTCCTCGCGGCGCGCAAGGCGCGGATGACGGGAGCGAGAGCGACGGCACCGAATCATCCTCGCTCGACACCAACATCCAGGAACTGCTCGCCAGCTTCCTGAAGATGCTGCAGCAGACCATGAGCGAAACGAAAGGCTACGACGCCAACAGCCAGACAAAGAGTGTCACCGCAGCGCTGATCGTCGATTTCCAGAGCTGAGGCGCATCACATGCGGCAAGGGCTGAGTGGCCAAAACAGACGGGGCGGAGCATCGCTGCTCCGCCCCGGAATTCTTGAACCTCAGGCGAGCAATCAGCTCGTCAGGCTCGACGGGTCGATCTTCACGCCCGGACCCTGGGTCGAGGAGATCGCCACGCGCTGCACGTAGGTGCCCTTCGATCCGGCCGGCTTGGCCTTGATGACCGCGTCGGCCAGCGCCTTCACGTTCTCGACCAGCTTGTCCTCGGTGAAGGACGCCTTGCCGATGCCGGCCTGGATGATGCCGGCCTTCTCGACGCGGAACTCGACCGAGCCGCCCTTGGCGCCCTTCACGGCGTTGGTGACGTCCATGGTCACGGTGCCGATCTTCGGGTTCGGCATCATGCCGCGCGGACCGAGCACCTTACCGAGGCGGCCGACCAGCGGCATCATGTCGGGCGTCGCGATGCAGCGGTCGAAGTCGATCGTGCCGCCCTGCACCTTCTCGACCAGGTCTTCCGCACCGACCACGTCGGCGCCGGCGGCCTTCGCCTCTTCCGCCTTCGCGCCGCGCGCGAACACGCCGACCCGCAAGGTGCGGCCCGTGCCGTTCGGCAGCGTGACCACGCCGCGCACCATCTGGTCCGCATGCCGCGGATCGACGCCGAGATTCATCGACACCTCGATGGTCTCGTCGAACTTCGCCTTGGCGCGCTCCTTCACCATCTTGATCGCTTCCGCGATCGGATAGAGCTTTTCGCGGTTCACGCCGTCATAGGCCTTCGTCAAACGCTTTCCGATTGCCATGATCCGTTACCCCGCCACATCCAGACCCATCGAACGGGCTGAGCCCTCGACCATCTTCATGGCCGCTTCGATGGTATCGCAATTCAGATCCTTCATCTTCTTTTCGGCGATCTCGCGCACCTGCGCCTTGGTCACCTTGCCGGCCTTGTCGCGGCCCGGCATCTTGGAGCCGGACTGGATCTTCGCCGCCTGCTTCAGGAAGTGGGACATCGGCGGCGTGCGCAGCTCGAAGGTGAAGGAGCGGTCCTGGTAGATCGTGATGATCACCGGGATCGGCGTGTTCTTCTCTTCCTTCTGCGTCTGCGCGTTGAACGCCTTGCAGAATTCCATGATGTTGAGGCCGCGCTGACCAAGCGCGGGGCCGATCGGGGGCGACGGATTCGCCGCGCCCGCCGGCACCTGAAGCTTCAGGTATCCGGTCACTTTCTTTGCCATCGTTTACTCCTCATTCGGGCGCGGACCATCCGCGCCTTTCAGGGACCGTGGTGCGGTTCAAAGAAGCGGCTGGCGACCGCTCCGTCTCCTTCCACGGCTTTCCCTCTCCCCAGTACAAGAGGAGAGAAAACTCAAACCTTCTCGACTCAAACCTTCTCGACCTGGGCGAACTCCAGCTCGACCGGCGTCGCGCGGCCGAAGATCGAGACTGCGACCTTCACGCGCGAGCGGCCTTCGTCGATTTCCTCGACCACGCCCGAGAACGAGGCGAACGGGCCGTCGGCCACGCGCACGTTCTCGCCGATTTCGAACGACACCGACGGCTTCGGCCGCTCCACGCCCTCCTGCACCTGATGCAGGATGCGCATCGCCTCGGCTTCCGAGATCGGCATCGGCTTGTTGTCGGCGCCGAGGAAGCCCGTGACCTTCGGCGTGTTCTTGATCAGATGAAACGCCTCGTCGGTCAGGTTCATCTTCACCAGCACGTAGCCCGGGAAGAACTTGCGCTCGGTGTCGACCTTGCGGCCGCGGCGCACCTCGGTGACCTTCTCGGTCGGAACCAGCACCTGCTCGAACAGGTCCTCCAGGCCACGCTGCTTGGCCTGCTCGCGAATGGATTCGGAGACCTTCTTCTCGAAGTTCGAATAGGCGTGAACGATGTACCAGCGCATGCTCATGATGGGGTCCGTAAGCTCACGCCTTGATGCCGAGAATAAAGGTGACGATGACGCGGATGATCTGATCGGCCGCGAGGAAGAAGATCGACGACACCGCCACCATGATGAACACCATCACCGTGGTGATCATGGTTTCCTTGCGCGTCGGCCAGGTGACCTTGCGCGACTCGTCCTGCACTTCCTGCAGGAATTTGAACGGGTTCGCCATCGCTCTTGATACGTTCCTTGACGCGATCCCCTGTCACAGGAATCCGGATAAGCCCACACCAGCCAAAATTGCGCCCAACCCCAGTCTTGAGGATGAGGCCGGCAAGCGGGGCCTGATTTGGGAAATTCAGTGCCGTTTCGGAAGTCCGTCAACCGGGCCGACCACGGGTGGCGCTTGGTACTGCGCAACGGGCAAAACGTCAAGTTTTTGGTTCATTTCAGATAATCGCGCCTCTTCACGAACCGAACCCGCGGGCGCGCCTGGCAGGCTCCGCTTCGAGCGTTTCGGAGGCCAGAGCCGGCCGTTGCGCCAGTTCCGGGGCAAAACAGGGCCGAAAGCGCCTCATGTGCCTCACTCGGCGGCTTTCCACCTGATTACTTCGTCGCTGGCCGTGCGACGAAACAAATCTGTCCGAAACGAAACCATTTTGCCCGCTTCACGCAGATTTCCCGAAACCGTGAGCGCGTAGAACTCCATCCAACGACGCGGCGGACAGTCGCACAGCGAAATGGATGGAGATGAACATGCGCGCTCTGAGCCTCAGCCTGATCCTCGGCTTCTCGCTCGTTCTCTCGGGCGTCTCGGTCGCCGGTTCCTCCGACAAGGGCGGCGTCCCGCACGCGGGCCTGTTCCAGCTCAATCTCTCGCAGCCGGTCGTGATGGCCAGCCGCTGATCTTCACTCCGGCATCGGACGCTGCCGGATCAATCAAAAATTCTGCTCAACCTCAGGGGACGACAATGACCAATTTCGGCAAGCTGCTGATTGCGACCGCGATGACCTTCGCGATGGTGTCGGCGGCAAACGCCTATACGGCGGAAGACGAGGCGATGTGCACCAACGACGCCTTCCGCGTTTGCAGCTCGGAGATCCCCGACGTGCAGCGCGTGACGGCCTGCATGGTCCGCAACAAGTCGCAGCTCAGCGCCGGCTGCCGCGCCGTGATCAACGCCAACACCCCTGCCCCGGCTGCCTCGGCCACCTATCAGCCGGTCTCCGGCAAGGCCGCAAAGCCGATCAGCCTCGCGCCGCCGAAGACCAAGCGCACCGGCGTCTAACTGTCGAGCATCGCGAATTTTGCAAACGGCAGTCCGAAAGGGCTGCCGTTTGGCTTTTCTATGCGGGCTTTGCCTGCATGCGGTCGAGCGCCGTCATTGCCCGGTTGAGCGTGTCCTTGATCCTGTCGAGGTCCTCGACGTTGATGGCTGCCGGGTCGAGGTAAAGGCTGAGGCCGGCCCTCTCCTCACTCACGACCGGCACATCCATGCCCTGGGCATCCAGCAGCCGCTCAACCGAATAAGGCACGACCTCACGGCTGATGCCCTTCATGGTGATCGGCTCCAGCGCGCGCGCGGTGATGAGCTGCCGCACGAGCGCGTAAGTTTCATAGCTGAGGACGATCCGGCCCGGATCAGCCACCGACTGCAGCCGCGCCGCAAGGTTCGCCTCGGCGCCGATGATCGTATAGTCCATCCGGTCTGTACTGCCGAAGTTACCGACGTTGCAGTACCCGGAGTTGATGCCCATTCGCGCCTGGAACGGCTGCTCGACGCCGCTGTTGCGCCAGCTGATGTTCAATTCGCGCAGCCGCAGTTGCATCTCCCACGCCATTCGCAGGCATGCCTCGGCATCTCCGACCTCGCCCTTGCTTTCCGGGTCGCCGAAGAAGATCAGCATCGCGTCGCCGATGAACTTGTCGATGGTCCCGCCATGCTTCATGGCGATCGCCGACATCTCGGTGAAATACTCGTTGAGAAGCAGTGTCACCTGCTCGGGCTGCAGCCGCTCCGTCGTCGCCGTGAAGTTCTGAATGTCGGAGAAGAAGATCGTCAGCTTCTTCCGCTCGGTGTGGATGGCGACGTCCTTCTGGCCGCTGAAGATGCTCTTGTAGACCTGCGGCGAAATGTACCGCGAAATCTTCATCGACAGGCTCGCGAGAAAATCGTTGTTGGATTCGAGCTCGTGATTCATCTGGCGGATCAGCCGTCCCTGCCGCTGCTGCAGCGCCAGGAAGGAAAAGCCGCAGATCGAGGCGAGAGTGAAGTATGCGAGCAGGTATTTGAACGAGAAGAGATTAGCTGCGATCGGCTGGGTGATCGAAATCTCCTGGATGCCGCGCACGTCCCCGACCTTCCAGTCGCGCCTTTGGCTTTCCGGGTGGCTGTTGTGGCAGGAGACGCACGCGGGCCCCATGATCACCGGCGCGATCAGCCGGACGCTGTCGCTGAGCGCTGACCAGGAGGTCTCGACCAGCCGCTGGTCGGGATTCTTGCGCAGGGCTTCGAGCGCTGCCCGTTCGAAATTGTCCAGAACGTGCGGCGTGCGGTTGGCGAAGGGCACGTCGGAGACAAAGCGGTACTGGATATTCTGCTGCTGCTCGCTGATGACGTGCCCGAGCTCGAGCGACAGCGTGGCCGGAATCGGGATCGCTCCGCGAACCGCCTCGTAATTGTGCACGACCTGGGTTGATCCCGGATTGGCCAGGATCCGGCCGACGACATTCGTCCCGTAGTAGCCGCGTACACTCGATATCACCGAGTTGAGATCAGCGGCTTGCCGCCTCAAGGAGGTGTCGGCGAGAACCGTCAGGTCGAGCCAGACGACTATCGGCAATGCAGCAAGCAGCGCGCCAATTGCGCCAGCGATCATCAGGCTGCGGCCACGCAGCCCGGTCAAATTATCCTTTGCCATCGCGTTTTCTTTCTGTTCGATCCTGCCCACCCAAAATTGAGCGGCGCGTGACGGATCGCAGGAAGCAAAACCGGCGGCAGGTAGCAAGCCCCCCTCCTGGAGGCGTGTCCGCGGACGGGTGGCGAAGAAACTAGTTCACGCGGATGTCCAGCTCCTTCACAAGCTTCTCGAGCGTGACGAAATCCTCGCGCACCAGCTTGGCGAAGTCCTCGGCGCTGCCGCCAACCGGCTCCTGGGCAGAATCCTCCAGGTTCTTCTTGATCGCCGGATCGGCCAAGGCCTTGTCGACCTCGGCGTTGAGGCGCGCCACGATGGCCGCGGGCACTCCTTGCGGCACAAAAACACCGAGCCACTGTTCGGAGACGAGCCCCGCGATTCCGGCCTGCTCGAATGTGGGCACATCCGGCAGCGCTGGCGAACGGCTGGACGTGGTCTGGGCCAGGAGCTGCAGTGCGCCGGTCTTGTGGTGCGGGATGAGCGGCGTCGACCCAAGTGTCCCAAGCTTTACGTGGCCGGCGATGAGATCGTTGATCGCCTGACCGCCGCCGCGATACGGCACCTGCACCAGCTCAATGCCGGCGAGCTTCGCAAACCACATCGTCACCATGTGCTGCTGCGAGCCCGAACCGCTGCCGGTTCCGAAGCGGATGCCTGGCTCCTTCTTTGCCAGCGCCACCAGCTCGGCGACGGTCTTGACGCCGAGCGATGGATGCGCGGCCATGACGATCGGCTGACGCGAGATCTGGATGACCGGCGTGAAGTCGCGCAGCGGATCGTAATTCACCTTGTAGACGTGGGCGTTGCCGACGATCGAACCTGGAACGACGAGGATCGTGTAGCCGTCCGGAGCGGCCTTGGCGGCGAGCTCCGTGCCGAGGTTGCCGTTGGCTCCGGTCTTGTTCTCGACCACCACCTGCTGTCCCAGCGCCTTCGACAGGTATTGCGCCACAAGCCGCGCTGCGACGTCAGTCGAACCACCGGCCGCGAACGGCACGATCATCTGGATTGGACGGCTCGGCCACTGCTGTGCTTGGACGTTGGCCGGGAACACCGCAGCCAGGGCCGCCAGCGCCGCGAAGATGCGGATCATCATCGTTGATGCTCTCCTTGCATAGCGCGCGACCGATGCCGCCGATCAGACGCGCTCCGTTACATTGCGGATATCGAACACGGCCTGCGTCGAACTTGCCGTCTGGGTCGACAGGACGAACTGATAGCTGTCCGAGCGGAAGCGGACCTGACCGACCTCCTTGGCGACGCCATCCGTACCGAGCGCCGTCCGGTGCGACACCAGCAGCGGTGCACGCGACGGTATCTGCAGCAGCCGGCCAACCCGCGCTCCAGCCGCTTCGGCACGGATCGCGACCTGCGTGGACGCAATGTGAATGCCGACGCTGAGCATCATGTCCTCGGTCGAAATCAACTCCGCCTTGGCGCGCGGCAAGGCCGCGACAGCCGGGACAAGCCAGGCCTCGGTGAGCGCCACAGGCTTCCTGTCGATGAAATAGAGCCGCTCCATCGACAGGGCCTCGCGCCGCGGCGCGAGGCCCAGCGCCTCGGCTACATCGGTGGGCGGCACGCGCAGCTCATAGTGCAGTAGCCGGGCGCTGGCGCCTTCGGCTTGCGAGAACAGCGAGCCGAGCAAGCCGTGCAGCCGCTTCAGATCATGACGCACGGTCGGGGTGGTGACGAATGTCCCCTTCCCTTGCTTGCGGACCAGCATCTGTTTGCGCACCAGCGATTCAACCGCTTGCCGCAGCGTGATCCGGCTCACCGCGTAGCGTGCGGCCAGCACGCCTTCCGAATCCAGCCGCGCGCCCGGCTGCAATTGTCCGCTCCGGATCGCGCCCTCCAGGACAGTCGCCAGCTGACGGTAGAGCGGCTCGGGGCTCGAGCGATCCAGCACGGCCGCTGGCTGATTTGTTTCCGGGTGCACGATATTCCGACTTGGCTGGTGAGCAGGCAGAAGTCATACTAGGTCGTCCTATAACGTCATGACAAGCACAACATCAGGGCACCCATGCCATTTTCCGCCTATCTCCCCGAGCATATGGGCTCGATCAGCCTTTCGCCGCCGGGCCCCTTTGTCGCCGGCTCGCTGGAGCAGCTCACGCTCGTCTACACCGCCGGCAAGTTCGGCATCGACGACACGGGCATGGTCAAGATCTCCTGGCGCACCACGTCAGACATGGCCAAGCCGCAGTTCGACAGGCCGCAGGCGGCGAACTTCACGACGGTCGAAGCCAGCAACGGCGCAAAACTCGAGGTCTGGTACGATCGGCTGAACATCCGCCCCTATGTCAACACGCTGCTGATCCGTGTCGGCCGCGGCTACCTCCGCCAGGGCGACACCCTCACCATCCGCTTCGGCGACCGGCGGCAGGGCTCACCCGGCTGGCGGCTTCAGACCAACGCCGAGAAGAAGGTCGAACTGAAAACGTCGGTCGACGCGTTCGCGACCTATGAATTCTGCGAGCTGCCGGCTCCCGCATTCGATCTCGTGTCGGGGCCGGCTGCGAGCTGGAAGGCGATCCTGCCATCGCTTGCCGTCAGAGGAGAGCCCTTCCGACTGGGACTCGTCGCCGAGGACATGTGGGGCAATCCGAGCGACAAGGCGGATATCGATCTCTCGTTCAGGTCTTCGGCGCCGATCCGCGGTTTGCCGGAAACGATCGCCATAAAAGCCGGCACCGGTCCGATCGAGATCAAGAATCTCATCGTCGACAAGGCCGGCGACGTCGACCTCGCGATCATGGCAGGCGCGCATGAAGTCGCCCGCGCCAATCCGCTGCGCGTCGTCGAGCAGGCGACGATCCGCCGCTATTGGGGCGATCTGCACGGCCAGAGCGGCGAAACCGTCGGCATGGGCTCCGCGGAAGACTATTTCCGATATGCCCGCGACGCGGCCTTCATCGACATGGTCGGCCATCAGGGCAACGACTTTCAGATCACCGACACGTTCTGGAGGGAATTGAACAGGCTCACTGCGGAGTTCGACCAGCCCGGGAAATTCGTCTGCCTCCCCGGCTACGAATGGTCCGGCAACACCGGCATGGGCGGCGACCGCAACGTCTTTTTCCGCCGTGAAGGCCGTCCGATCCGCCGCTCGTCGCACATCCTGGTTCAGGGGCAGACGTCTACGGACGCGATCTACACCGCCGACCGGCTGTTCGAATGGCTCAAGGACGAAGACTGCCGCGTGATCGCCCATGTGGGTGGCCGCTATGCCGACCTGCATTACGCCCACGACGGGCGTACCGAGCGATCCGTCGAGGTGCATTCCTCATGGGGTACGTTCGAGTGGCTGCTGCACGACGCGTTCGACAAGGGTTTTCGCGTCGGCGTCGTCTGCCACAGCGACGACCACAAGGGACGGCCCGGCGCAACACGGCCAGGCGCCTCGACCTTCGGTGCCGTCGGCGGACTGAGCTGCTACTTCATGCCGGAATTGACCCGCGATGCGCTGTTCGAGGCGCTGCGCAAGCGCCGGCACTACGGGACGACGGGGACCCGCATCTTCCTCGACGTGCATGGCGCGTTTGCAAACGACGTCACCGGATTTTCCGAGGATCCCCTGCTCGGGCCGACGGACGAACACACGACACGCGAAGCGCGCATGGGCGACATCATCCGCCCGGGCTCGGTGCCGATGACGCTTTCCGCCGAGGCGATCGGCACGGCGCCGGTGGAAAGGCTGGACGTGCTGCACGGCCGTACGGTCGTGCAAACAATCCGCCCGTTCACCGCCGACGATCTCGGCCGGCGGGTGCGCCTGCTCTGGCAGGGCGCGGAATATCGCGGGCGCGGCCGCGAAGTGATCTGGCAAGGCAAGCTGGCGCTGGCCGGCAATCGCTTCGGCCGGTTTGCGCCGGTGAACTTCCTCAACCCGGAGCGCAAAATTCAGGAGACCTCGCCCGGCACCGCCCTCGCCTGGACGTCGGTGACGACCGGCAATCTCGCGGGGATCGACCTGTGGCTCGATGAGGCAAGGAGCGGTTCGCTCAAGATCGAGACCAATGTGGTTTCGGGCGAAATCGACCTGGCCGCGCTGGCCGACAATACGGTCACCCTCGATGGCGGAGGATTGGAGCGGAAGCTCAGCGTCTACCGTTTGCCTGAAGACGACTGGAGCCGCCGGGTCAAGCTGGAGCACACGGCATCGTTTCCGGGGGGCGCCGATCTGCCTGTCTATGTCCGCCTGACGCAGGCCGACGGCAACCAGGCGTGGTCCAGCCCGATCTATCTGATTGCTTGAGGGATGGTGGATCAGGAGCCTGGCTGGTGGGATGAGCTGGCAGGAGTGGTAGGGCTCGAACCTACGACCCCCGGTTTTGGAGACCGGTGCTCTACCAATTGAGCTACACTCCTACGAGGGTTGCTCTATAGCGAAGGCGTTCGCGCTCGTCACGTCCGTTTTGGGCGATTTTCACGCCCCAACCTCGGTCAGATCGGCGCGGCATAGTGTTCCACGAGCGGAAACGGCTCGTAAAAGTGGTGCAGCAGCTGGCGCCAGGGCTCGTAGCGATCCGACTGGCGGAAGCCGACCGTGTGGGCCTCCAGGGTGTCCCACCACACCAGCAGCAGGTAGCGGTCGGCGGTCTCGACACAGGGCCGCACCTCGATGCGCTGGAAGCCGGGCGTCGCCGCAATCAGCGGCCTCGCCTCGGCCATCGCCGCCTCGAATGCGTGCGACTGGCCGGGCTTGATCGAGAGAATTGCGGTTTCGAGAATCATGCTGATCTGCCGGTTCGCGGGGCCTGGTGCAACCAATCAGCTTTTGCGCCCCGGTTCCATCAGCGAAACGTGAAAATTGGCTGCCCGCCCAACCGCTTCGGGCATGAACCTCACGCGGGATTTGACCGACTAATGAGGTCTGGCGCCACCTGCCCGGCGGGCCGATAATCCCTGTGTGTCGCAGGTAACAGATCGGGTCCGCTTTAAGGGGTAGCAATCGCCGTTCAGAATGCCAGCAGTCCCGCTGGTGCAACTTTTGGTGATGTCATGCGAAGACTAGCTCTCGCCCTGACCGCGTTCCTCTCCCTCGCCTTCGCGAGCGATGCTGCGCTTGCGGAAAAGCGTGTCGCGCTGGTGATCGGCAACTCCGCCTATCAAAACGCGCCGCAGCTTTCCAACCCGGCGAAGGACGCGACCGCCATCAGCGACATGCTGCGCAAGGCCAATTTCGACGTGGTCGAAAGCGTCCGCGACGCGAACAACCAGGACATGCGGCGCACGCTGCGCGAGTTCTCCGACAAGTCGCAGAACGCCGACGTGGCGGTCGTCTACTTCGCCGGCCACGGCATCGAGGTCGACGGGCAGAACTACCTGATCCCGACCGACGCGGTGCTGCAGCGCGACCGCGACGTCTATGACGAAGCGATCTCGCTCGAGCGCATCCTGCAGACGGTGGAGCCGGCGAAGGCGCTGCGCCTCGTCATCCTCGACGCCTGCCGCGACAATCCGTTCTCGAAATCGATGAAGCGCGTCTCGGCGCTGCGCTCGCTCAACCGCGGCCTGATCGCGGTCGAGCCGATGAAGGCCAACACGCTGATCGCCTATGCGGCGAAGGGCGGCTCGACCGCGGAAGACGGCGACGGCGAAAACAGCCCGTTCGCCTCGGCGCTGCTGAAGCACCTGCCGACGCCGGGCCTCGACCTGCGCCAGGCGTTCGGCCTCGTGCGCGACGACGTGATGAAGGCGACCGACAACAAGCAGGAGCCGTTCGTGTACGGCTCGCTCGGCGGCGCGACGGTGTCGCTGGTGCAGCAGGCATCGCTGACGACCACGACGAGCGACGCGGTCGCCCCTGCGGCTGAACCGGCCGCCACCGCCAATCCGGCTGCCGAGATCCGCCGCGACTACGAGTACGCCGAGCGTGTCGGCACCAAGGAAGGCTGGGAGTCGTTCCTGAAGAGCCACCCGACCGGCTTCTATGCCGACCTCGCCCGCGCGCAGCTGTCGAAGCTGAATGCCGACCAGGCCAGCACCGCCGCCGCCGAGAAGGCGAAGAAGGCCGCCGAAGAGAAGGCGCGTCTCACCAAGGAAGGCGCTCGCGAAGTCGGATCAGGCCAAGGCCGATGCCGAGGTCAAGGCCGCGCAGAAGGCGAAGCTCGACGCCGAGAGCGCGAAGAAGCGCGAGCAGGCGCGCGTCGCCGCCGCCGAGCGCAAGAAGAAAAAGGAAGAGGCGCGCATCGCCGCCCAGTCGAAGGCCGTCTCGCTTCCGGCGCAGGGCGCTGGGCGTCGGTGTGGGCGCAGGCACGGGCTGGAACGTGCCGCAGCAGCAGAAGCAGGCAAGGCCGGCCGCGAGGCTCGACCGTGCGGCGCTGTGGGCCAAGTGCGACGCGATGCTTGCACGCGGTGCGCGCGACGACGACATCACCCGCCCGGGCCGCGTCGAGGCCTGCGTCGACAACGGCGGCAGCCGCTGATCGCAAAGACGATTGCCGCGAGCTGAACAGCCGCGGCGCTGATCGAAACCAGATCGCGAGGATTGCACAGCAGTCCTCGCGATTTTCGTATGCGGCGTATGTTCGAGTGCATCGCTCGTTGGGCGAACGCGCCTGTTCAAGCCTGCCGTTCTGCGCCAAGCTGATTTCACCTTCGGCGGATTCAGTCCGCAATCCGGAACAACAAGATCGATCGGGAGGATCGTCCATGGCAGCGCGCGCGACCGCAAAGAAAGCCGCAAGCGCCGAAGAAGAACGGCTTTCAGACGCCGGCCTTGCCGAAGGCGAAGCCGGAAAGCGTCGGCCTCTCGTCCGCGCGATTGAAGGCGCTGTCGGAGGCGATCGGCCGCGAGGTCGACAAGGGCACCCTGCCCGGCGCGGTGGTGATGGTCGGCCGCAAGGGCAAGGTCGCGCACTTCGACACGATCGGCCGGCAAGGCCCGGCGTCGGACGCGAAGATGCGGCCCGACTCGGTGTTCCGCATCTTCTCGATGACCAAGCCGATCGTCTCGGTCGCCATCATGCAGCTCGTCGAGGATGGCAAGATCCTCATCAACGATCCGCTGTCGAAATACATCCCCTCCTTCGCGCAGCGCGCAGGTCGGCGAAGTGCGGGACGGCAAGGTCCATCTCGTGCCGATGAAGCGCGAGATCACCATCCAGGATCTCCTGAGCCACACCAGCGGCATCTCCTACGAGATCACCGGTCCCGGCCCGATCCAGACGCTCTATTCCGAGGCCAAGATCTACCGCCGCAGCATGGACAACGCGGAGCATGCGGAGGTCATCGCGAAGCTGCCGCTGATCTGCCAGCCCGGCGCGGAGTGGAACTACAGCCGCTCCACCGACATCCTCGGACGCGTGGTCGAGGTCGTCTCCGGCAAGACGCTCGCCAGCTATCTCACCGATCACATCCTGGCGCCGCTGCGGATGACCGACAGCGGCTTCCATATCGAGGAAGAGCGCGCCCATGACCGGCTCGCCGAGCCGTTTCCGAACGACCCGTGGACCGGCAACAAGGTCGTCTACTTCTCGATGACGCAGAAGCCGATCTCCGAAGTCCGGCGGCGGCGGCATGGTGTCGACGGCGCCGGACTACGCGCGCTTTGCGCAGATGCTGGCCAATGGCGGCACGCTGAACGGCGAGCGCATCATCGGCCGCAAGACGCTGGAACTGATGACGTCCAATCATCTCGGGCCGGATGTGAAGATCGACACCACGCACATTCCGCCGGGGCACGGTTTCGGCCTCGGCTTCGCGGTGCGTCTGCAGCCGGGCATGGCGCCCTATCCGGGCTCGGTCGGTCAGTATTTCTGGGGCGGCGCCGCCGGCACGCAGTTCTGGGTCGACCCGAAGGAAGATCTGTGGGCGCTGTTGATGGTGCAGGCGCCGGGCCAGCGCGAGTATGTGCGCGTGCTGTTCCGCAACCTGGTCTATGCGGCGGTCGAGGGTTGATCCGCATCGCTCGCGCGCGAAACTTCGCATTGCACGTCGGGGACCGCCTCGTGCGGTCCCTCTTCATGTGAGGCTGAATGAACAAGGTCGAGACCATCGTTGACGACAGGCGGCATTTGCTGGCGCCGTTCCATGGCGCAAAGCCCCCTGCTCCGCCGTGGTTCGACGAGGCGATCGCCAACGCGCCCGAGCGAACATTCGTCGATGTGCGCGGCGCTGCGATCGAGACCCTGGCCTGGGGCGAACGCGGCAAGCCGGGACTGTTGTTCATTCACGGCAACGGCGCCTGCGCCGACTGGTGGAGTTTCATCGCGCCGCTTTTCGCCGAGACGCATCGCATCGCCGCCTTCTCCATGTCCGGCATGGGCGGCTCCGGCTGGCGCGACCGCTACAGCTACGATCTCTATGTCGATGAGGCCTTTGCCGTCGCCGAAGCCACCGGGCTGTTCGCGGCAGCGGAAAGACCCGTCATCATCGGCCACTCGTTCGGCGCGTTCATCACCTCAGGCGTCGTCGGGCGCGCCGGCGCGCGCATCGGCGGCGCGATGCTGCTCGACGGGCCGTTTCTCGGCTCAGCCGCGCGCAAGCGACAGCGCGAGATGCGCGGGGCGCCGCGGCCGAAGCGAATCTACGACACGCTCGAACAGGCCCTGGCGCGCTTTCGTTTTGCGCCCGATCAGGATTGCGAGAACCTGTTCATCGCCGACTGGATCGCGCGGGCATCGATCCGCGAGTTCCGCCGCAGCGACGACAGCATCGGCTTCACCTGGCGCTTCGACCCGCAGCGCTTCATGGGCTTCCTGCACGGATATCCGGCGAACGATCTTGCCGTCGCGCAATGCCCGATCGCGGTGATCGGCGGAGCGCGCTCGGGCTTCGTCACGGAGCAGCGCATGCACGAGCTTGTGCCGGTCATCTGCCGAAGGGCTCGCCGTTCGTCGTGATCCCGGACTCCGACCATCACATCATGGCCGACCAGCCGCTGGCGCTGGTGGCCGCGATCAGGACGCAGCTGGCGAATTGGGGATAGCCGTCATTCCGGGCGCGCAAGCGCAATCCGGATCCGCGCGCAGCGTCGAGCATCGATGGCGAGGCTTCGGCTTGCGCGCGCGCCCCGGAATGACGGCAGCCGCACGCCTCAGCTAATCGTCCCGCCGCCGTCGATGACGATGCTCTGGCCGTTGACGAACGCGCCGGCCTTCGAGGCGAGGAACACCGCGCCGCCGGCGATCTCGTCCGGCTGGCCGATGCGGCGCATCGGCGAGCGTTCTTCGGTGATCTTCAGCGTCTCCGGATTGTCCCACAGCGCCTTGGCGAAATCGGTCTTGATCAGGCCGGGCGCGATGCAGTTCACGCGGATGTTGTGCTTGCCGTACTCGACCGCGAGGTTGCGCGCGAGCTGCAGGTCCGCCGCCTTGGAGATGCAGTAGGCGCCGATGGTGGTCGAGCCCTTGTAGCCGCCGACCGACGACACGATGATGATCGAGCCGTCCTTGCGCTCGATCATCTGCGGCACGGTGAACGAGATCAGCCAGTTGTTGGCGATGATGTTGTTCTCGCAGGATCTTCCGGAACTGGTCGTCGCCGATGCCGGCCATCGGGCCGTAATACGGGTTCGACGCCGCGTTGCAGACCAGCACATCGACCTTGCCGAATTTTTCGGTGCTCTTGTCGACGAGGTTCTTCAGCTCCTCCTTCGAGGAGATGTTGGCCGGCGATCGTCATCGCGGTGCCCGCCCCGTGGCGATCGTTGATCGACCTTTGTCACTTCATCGCATGCCGCCGGCTTGCGCGACGAGACGACGACCTTCGCGCCGTGTTCGGCGAAGCGCTCGGCGATGGCGCGGCCGATGCCGCGCGACGAGCCGGTGACCACCGCGACCTTGCCGGACATATCGAACAGACTTGGCATGCAACCCTCCCTTGACTGACTTTGTCGCATTATTCGTTGAGCGAACTCTAAGCAGGCTTTGCTGCGCCCGGCAACCTGCGGAACAGCAGCGTGCATTCCGCAAAGCGCAAGCGATCAGGCGATCTTCGCGATCTCCGGACCTGCCGGCTGATGCATCGCCGGATGATCGCCGCCCGCAAGCCAGGGCTGGTGATTGACCATGCCGACGCGCCAGCCGGAATTGCCGTTCAGCGTCAGGTAGTCGAGCCGCGTCAGCGAGCAGTTCTCGATCGCAAACGACAGCCCGCCCTGCGGCCCGAGGCCGAGCGCCAGAGCGATCGCCGCCTTGATGACGCCGCCATGCGCCACGGCGACGACGTCATGGCCTGCATGCGCCGCGTTCACCCGCTTGATGCCGTTGCCGACGCGCGCGCAAAGGTCGAGAAAGCTTTCGCCGTTCGGCGTCCGCTCGTCGGCCGGGCCGAACCAGTGACTGCCGAGCTGCACCGGCCGGCTGGCGTAGAATGTGGCGCGATCCCTGCCCTGCCAGTCGCCGAGATTTTGCTCTGCGAAATCCGTCTCCTGCGGCATCGACGCAGGTTTCGGAAAACCTGCCTCCCAGATCGCCGCCGCGGTCTGGTGCGTGCGCTTCAGGTTGCTCGAATACCAGACCGCGTCCTTCGGCAGCGTGCGCGCGAGGCCCTGGAACACGACCGTGTCGCTGCAATCGCAGCCGAGATCGGCCTGCCCATAAATGCGTCCGCCGTCTTCGCGCACCGGCGCGTGACGGACCCACCACCAGCGCGTGACGACCGGCTGAGCGCTGGACGCATTGGACATGGCAAAGACCCTTCAATATTGTTGTTGCGATACTAGCTACGTCAGTGCGGCCGAAGCCTCAAGATGCTTTGCGCGCATGCGAAACACGACAAAAAGCGACAAGACAAGTGTGACGCTTGGGAGGACAAAAATGGGCCGTCTCGAAGGCAAATCGGTCGTGATCACCGGCGCGGGTTCGGGCATCGGGCGCGCGGCGTCGCTGATGTTCACGAAGGAAGGCGCGAAGCTGATCGCCTTCGACAAGACCGATGGCGTCGATGAAACCGTCAAGATGGTGCGCGCCGCGGGCGGCACCGCCGAGGCGATGAAGGGCGATGCCGGGCTCGAGCAGGACGTTGCCGCTTTTGTCGGCAAGGCGGTGTCGACCTACGGCAAGCTGGACGTGATCTGGGCCAATGCCGGCATCTCCGGCGGCTGGGTGCCGCTGCATGACCAGACCGTCGAACAGTGGAACGAGATCCTGCGCATCAACCTGATCGGACCGTTCCTCGCGATCAAGCATGCCTCGCTGCAGATGATGAAGCAGGAGCGCGGCGGCTCGATCATCTGCACCGCATCGGTCGCAGGACTGAAGGCCAATGCCGGCGGCAACCCCTACAGCGCCAGCAAGGCCGGCGTGGTCAGCCTGGTGCAGACCTCGTCATACGCGCTCTCCGGCACCGGCATCCGCGTCAACGCGATCTGCCCGGGCCTGATCGAGACCGGCATGACCCGCAACACGTTCGAGAAGGCGCGCGAAGCCGGCAAGGAAGACAAGATCGGCCAGATCAACCCGACGCAGCGCGGCGGCCAGCCGCACGAAATTGCGGCGATGGGGCTGTTTCTCGCGAGCGACGAGGCGTCCTACGTCAACGGACAGGCTTTCCCGGTCGATGGCGGACTGACCGCCTCGATGCCGTTCGCCGGCAAGCTCAGAAAGTGACCTCGTCAGAGCACGCGGCAGGCTTCCTCAAAGCTCAGCCGCGGCGAACGCGCGAACAGGCCAGCCGGATCGCCATAGCCGAGGCTGACCAGGAAGTTGGACTTCCAGCCGTGCTCGGCGAGGAAGAGCTCGTCCACCATCTGCTTGTCGAAGCCGGACATCGGCCCGGTGTCGAGGCCGAGCGAGCGCGCCGCGAGAATGAGATAGGCCCCCTGCAGCGAGCCGTTGCGGAACGCCGTCTCCTCCGCCATCGCAGCGCTGCCGGTGAACCACGGCCGCGCGTCCGCATGCGGAAACAGCTTCGGCAGCTGATCGTAGAATTTCGGATCGTAGGCGACGATCGTCACCACCGGCGCGGTCATCGTCTTGTCGCGATTGCCGGACGAGAGCGCAGGCGCAAGCCGTTGCTTGGCTTCCTCTGACTTCAGGAACAGGAACCGGGCCGGCGAGCAGTTCGCCGACGTCGGCCCGAACTTGAGGAGATCGTAGAGCTTGTCCAGAACGCCGTCGGGGATTTTCTCAGGCCGCCACTTGTTGTGGGTGCGCGCCTCCCGGAACAGCAAGTTCAGCGCAGAGTCATCCAACGATTTCACCTGATGTCGCTCCTTCATGACCCGGCGGAAAGCCTGGCCCGTGCCAATGGCAAGCAAGATCGACGCCAAGGGCGATCCGTTTCGCCCCTGGCGTCGCCGTAACTTAGCTCGCCCCGGCTTTCACCGCATACTCCCACGACGCCTTCGCGAGCGGCACGACGCGCGCGGCGCTTTCGGACGCCCGGGCCGACGACGCGGTGCCGTCGCGGATGCGTCCGGCGATGCCCTGCAGAATGCCGGTGAGGCGGAACAGGTTGTAGCAGAAGTACCAGTTCAGGTCGGGGATGTTCGGACGTCCGGTCGCCTTGCAGTAGATCTCGACCGCCTGCTCCAGCGTCGGGATGTTCAGCGCGGCAAGGTCGGCGCCAACCAGCCCGGTGCGGCCGCCGCCGGACGACATCACCCACTGCATCAGCAGGTAGGAGAAGTCGGCCAGCGGATCGCCGAGCGTCGACAGCTCCCAGTCGAGCACGGCGGCCACCTGCGGCTTGTCGGCCGCGAAGATCATGTTGTCGAGCCGGTAGTCGCCGTGCACGACCGACACGCGGTCCTGTTGCGGCACCGTCTTCGGCAGCCACTCGATCAGCCGCTCGACCTCGTCGATCTTCTCCGTCTCCGAGGCGCGATACTGCTTGGTCCAGCGATCGACCTGCCGGGCGAAATAGTTGCCGGGGCGGCCGAAGTCGCCGAGCCCGATCTTCTCCGGATCGTAGCTGTGCAGCTTCGCCAGCGTGAGGATCTCGGCCTCGAAGATCGGCCGGCGCTCCTCGCGTGCGACCGCGGGCAGCGTCTGGTCCCAGAACACCCGGCCCTCGACCATGTGCATGACGTAGAACGCCGCGCCGATGACGCCGTCGTCCATGCACAGACCGTAGGTCTTCGCCGCCGGGAACCCTTGCGCATGCAGCGCCGTGATCACCTTGTATTCGCGGTCCACCGCATGCGCCGACGGCAACAGCTTGCCGAACGGCTTGCGGCGCATCACGTAGGAACGCCCCGGCGTATCGAGCCGGTAGGTCGGGTTCGACTGGCCGCCCTTGAACTGGCTGACCTGCAACGGCCCTGCGTAGCCCTCGACATTCTCGCGCATCCACTTGTCGAGGTTCGCCTCGTTGAAACGATGGCGCTCCTCGACATCCTTGGTGCCGTTGAATTCGGAGTCGCGGCTTGCGGCTTCCGCCATGATCGACGCGCCCTTCTCTCTTAGTGGGTCTTCATCGGCGTGAAGTTGCCGTGGCGGGCGATCTCCATGCGCGCGATCGAACGGTTGTGCACTTCGTCCGGACCGTCGACCAGGCGCAGCGTGCGCGACTGCGCATACATGCGGGCGAGACCCGGATCCTCGGTGACGCCGGCGCCGCCGAACGCCTGGATCGCGTCGTCGACGATCTTCAACAGCATCTTCGGCACCGAGACCTTGATCATCGCGATCTCGAGCTGGGCGGCCTTGTTGCCGACCTTGTCCATCATGTCGGCGGCCTTCAGCACCATCAGCCGGTTGATCTCGATGTTGGTGCGCGCTTCGGCGATGCGCTGCTCCCAGATCGAGTGCTGGACGATGTACTTGCCGAACGCGACGCGCTCGGACAGGCGCTTGACCATCTTCTCCAGCGCGACCTCGGCGCGGCCGATCGCGCGCATGCAGTGATGGATGCGGCCGGGACCGAGACGGCCCTGCGCGATCTCGAAGCCGCGGCCCTCGCCGAGCAGCAGGTTCTCGCGCGGCACGCGGACGTCCTTGAGCAGGATCTGGGCGTGGCCGTGCGGCGCGTCGTCATAGCCGAACACCGGCAGCATCCGCTCGATGGTGAGGCCTGGGCGTGTCCATCGGCACCAGGATCTGCGACTGCTGCTGGTGGCGCGGATTGCTCGGATCGGTCTTGCCCATCAGGATCGCGATCTTGCAGCGCGGATCGCCGGCGCCGGACGAGAACCACTTGCGGCCGTTGATCTTGTAGTAGTCGCCGTCGCGCTCGATGCGGGTCTCGATGTTGGTGGCGTCGGACGAGGCGACCGCCGGCTCGGTCATCAGGAAGGCCGAGCGGATCTCGCCGTCCATCAGCGGCCGCAGCCACTGCTTCTTCTGCTCCTTGCGTGCCGTAGCGCAGGAACACTTCCATGTTGCCGGTGTCCGGCGCCGAGCAGTTGAACACCTCGGACGCCCAGCTGATGCGGCCCATCTGCTCGGACAGCATCGCGTATTCGAGGTTGGTCAGGCCGGCGCCATGAAACTCGTCGTCCTCATGGTCGTTCGGCGGCATGAACATGTTCCAGAGGCCGTCGGCGCGCGCCTTCTTCTTCAGCTCCTCCAGCACCGGAACGACCTTCCAGCGCGTCTCGCCCTCGTTCATCTGCGCCCGGTAGGTCGGCACGGCCGGCTCGACGTGCTTCTGCATGAAGTTCGTGACCCGATCGAGCCAATGGCGCTGGCGTTCCGACATATCGAAGTTCATGGGCGATCCCTCACGCTTGTTGTTTTGGCTACTGCAGGCATTTCTATACATCCGCCAGAGGCTTGGGCAAGCCGGTTTGCCGGGCCCCCTCACCCCCCGAAATCGCAGGGCGGAATGCGCCGTCAGGCCGTCCAACGGTGCAGCGCGGCAATCGCGCCCAGCCTATTGAATGGTGCAGGTCGTCGACTTGACTTTCGGCTCGGTGAAGAACGCGGTCGTACCGTCGGTGATGCGGCGGAACTTGAATTCGTTGAATTCCGGCTTCAACGTCCATTTCATGTCCAGCGTACATTTCTTGTCGTCGACGACCGAGATGGTCAGCACCAGCGTGCTTTGGGGCTGATCGAACGTGCGCCGAAGCTGCTTTTCGCTGACGACCTCCCACTGACCGTCGCCGAGCTTGGTGCCCGTCTTGAACCCGTCGGAGAAGGTGCCTGCGGTTCTGGTGACACTCTCCTTCACCGCGCCCGTTTCCGACAGCGCGACGTCGAGCGTGTTCGTCACGCGGACGTTCTTCTGCGGGTCCGGCCTGATCCGGTCGTACGCGAACGAGTAGCTGATCTTGATCTTCGTCGCCGCGACGGCGGGAACGCTACCGGCAATGGTGCAGGCGACAGCGAACGCAATGGCAGCGAGGCGCATGGCAATCCTTCCCAGACAATATGAGTTACGAGAGGCCGCGGATGACACCGCGACTCCTCCGAGAATGCCGTTCCTGATGAGGTCTCCGCAAGTGCGGCGGCAAGCGCCGCCGGACGCTCTGAGCCTCACCGCATCGTCGCGAGCTGCACCGCGAGCGCGCACGCCCGGTCGTACTCGTCGAGATTGATCCACTCGTCGATCGTGTGCGGCTCGTTCTGGCCTGCGCCGAAGGTCACGGTCGGAACACCGTGGCGGACCATCCAGTTCGCGTCGAGCCCGCCGTTCGCGGCGCGCAGCGTCGGCGTCCCGCCGATTTCGGACACGGCTGCGGCCGCGCGTTTGACCACCGGCAGGCTGTCCTTCATGCGGAACGGATAATAGTCGGTCTCGGCCTTGAACTTGACGCGGCCCGACTTGCCATCGCTGTTCTTGACGCGCTTTGCGGCCTTCTCGAACGCCGCCTTGTAGGCCTTGGTGATCTCCTTGAAGAACTTGCTGTCGTGGCTGCGGCATTCGCCGCGCACGTGCACATAGTCGGTGACGACGTTGGTGGCGTCTCCGGCCGGCCGGCCCTCGCCGCCGGTGACGGGGCCGACATTGCTCGTGCCCTGCCGCTTGCCTTTCACCACCTTGCCGAACCAGCCGCCGGCCTTCACGTCGGCGAGCGCGAGCGCAAGGATCATGGTCGAGCTGATCCCGCGCTCCGGCGCGACGCCGGCATGCGAGGCGCGGCCGAAAATCTCGACCTGCCAGCGATCCGCGCCGACCGCGCCGATCGTGACATTGGAGGCAGAGCCGCCGTCGTAGTTGAAGGCCATGACCGGCGAGCCGAGGTCGGCGGTCTTGACGTGGCGCGCGCCCCACAGCCCGCTCTCCTCCCGCACGCAGAACAGAAGCGTGATCGGCGGATGATCGAGCTTCTGCTTCGCAAGCTCGGCCGCCAGCGTGACGAGAACGCCGCAGCCGGCGCGGTTGTCGCCGCCGAGCGCGGTCTTCGCCTCGTTGACGATCTTGCGGCGGGAAAGCTTCGGCTTCGCTCCGGCGCACAGCGGCACGGTGTCCATGTGGGTCATGAACATGATCCGCGGCTGGTTGTGCATCGCGCCGCGGCCGGGCAGATCGACAATGAGG
This sequence comes from uncultured Alphaproteobacteria bacterium, assembly GCA_963843435.1. GTDB lineage: Bacteria > Pseudomonadota > Alphaproteobacteria > Rhizobiales > Xanthobacteraceae > P52-10. Next base: position 30,356 of record CAWJKJ010000015.1, on the reverse strand, counting down.
TTGCCGGTCTCCGTCGGCACCGGAATGCGTGTGTTGGCGTCGTCGAGGCGGATCGCGTCCGCCGGCACGCCGCTTTCCTGCAGCGCCGCCGTGAGCTCGCGCCCGATCGCTGCCTCCTTTCCGGTCACGCCCTCGACGGCGAGGAAGCGCATGAGGCGGTCAGTGGCGGCTTGCGTGTCGACGGGCATGACTGGTCCTTTGATGGGGCTTTAAGGAGCTTGTGAGCATCCTTCGCGACGCCTTGCTTCGCAAGGGTCCGAAGCTATCGTTTCTCCATGGAGACGTTGCAATTTCGGCTAACGTACTTCCCTTCCGCCATGCAGCGACGAAAGCGGTTTGCGCACGGATTGTTGGTTTTGCCGGGAAACGCGCGCTTCCTGAGCTGCCGACACTGAGCCTTCGCGTCCGAACAGGTTGGCCCCGTGACGCGGCACTGTTGCGCCTCAGCTTCGGACAGGCCAAAAATGAAAAGTGCTAGCAGGACGACGCTGATCGTTTTCACGTTGATTATCCTCGCGACTAGCTGCGATGGATCGGCTGTGAGCTGTGCCACATCGGCCGAAGCGATCCGCCGCAGAGTGTAACCGAATGGTCAGCGTCTCCGGCAAGCAGTTGAATTTATTGGAGCGGGTGAAGGGAATCGAACCCTCGTATTCAGCTTGGAAGGTAAGCCGCCGCCTTCCCGCCGCCTAGGGGGACGTTTATGTCGACGACAAATCCTTTCTTGTAAACATTGTCGTCGGCTTCCCGCACCTCGCTGCGCCACGCGAGCCTCAGCCGTTTCGGCGGATCGAAATAGCGGCGCTGCACCTCGCGCTGGAAGGCGTCACGATCTCGCAGAGCGAGCGGGCGCGGGCTTCATTGATCCAGATCAAGACGGCGCGCCTGCCTCCCATGTTAAAGGAAGCCGCTGTTGACATGGGAGGAAGTCATGCGACGTGCATTTGCGTGTGCCATTCTCGCTCTGCCGTTCCTGATCGTTTCGACGGTTGCGGATGCGCAGCAGGGCAAGAGCAAGCAGAGCAAGAACCAGATGAGCGACGAGGCGATCGAGGCCCGCAAGGAGTGCTTCGCCGAGGCGCAGGCCCGTTATCCCGGCGGAGACCAGCGCAGCGAAGTCCTCCAAAACAATCGCTATGCTGCTTACACGGGTTGTGCCCACCGCAAGGGCATTCGACCCTAAGGCGGCAAGCTCAAATCGCACGCCATCCCGCAGCTTGCGGGATTTCATCAATGCTGGTTCGCGTCGTTGCCGGTCGGGCGGGGCAGATCGAAATAGCGGTGCGGTAAACGTCAGCGGTCGCGGCGCGCCATCCGAGTCCATAAGCGGAGGGGAAATAAAAAACCGCGCCCGGCAACTCGTTGAATTCATTGGAGCGGGTGAAGGGAATCGAACCCTCGTATTCAGCTTGGAAGGCTGCTGCTCTACCATTGAGCTACACCCGCGCGGGCCAAGATATGCAACGGGCGGGCTCGATTTGCAACTCATCCTCACCCTGGCAGGAACACCGTCTTGCCATTGTTTCCGACGTGCTCGACGGGCGCATCATAGAGGTCCTGCAACGACGCCGGCGTGAGGACGTCCTTCGGTGGCCCTTCCCGTTTGAGATGGCCGTCGCTCAGCAAGGCCACGCGGTCGGCGTAGCGCATCGCCTGGTTCGGATCGTGGGTCGTGAACAGCACGCCGAGGCCCTGCGCCGTCAGCGCCCTGATCTGCCGCATCACCTTGCCCTGGTTGCCGAAGTCGAGGTTCGCGGTCGGCTCGTCGAGGACGACGTATCTCGGCTCCTGGGCCAGCGCCCGGGCGATGAGCACAAGCTGCCGCTCGCCTCCCGAGATCATGGTGTATGGCTTGTCGGCAAGATGCGTGACCCCGAGCTCTGAAAGCTTTGCCTCCACCACCGCGCGATCCGTCGCCGAAGGACTCGCGAACAGGCCCTGGTGCGCGGTGCGTCCCATCAGCACCATGTCGCGCACCGCGAAGGCGAAGACCCCTGCATGCACCTGCGGAACATAGCCGATCCGCCGCGCCCTCTCGCCGACCGTCATCGCCGACAGCGGACCGCCATCGAGCGACACGGCGCCCGCGTGCGGCGTCAGCAGCCCGAGCATGGTTTTCAGCAGCGTCGTCTTGCCGCCGCCGTTGGGACCGAGCAGCGCGAGCGCCTCGCCCGGCGCGACCGCGAGCGAGACATCCCGGCCGATCACCCGGCCGGGATATCCGAACGTCAGTCTCTCGGCTGCGAGTGTCATGGCTGCTCCGTCATGACCAGCTCTTCCGCGCCGAGATCAGCAGCCAGATGAACGCGGGCGTGCCGATGACCGCGGTGAGGATGCCGAGCGGCACCTCGATCTGCGCCATGCTGCGGGCCAGCGTGTCGATCAGCAACAGGTAGCCTGCGCCCAGCAGTGCCGCCGTCGGAATCAACCGCGCGAACTCCGGCCCGACGACGAAGCGCGCCATGTGCGGCACGATCAGTCCCACCCAGCCGATGATGCCCGCCGCCGCCACGCTCGCCGATGTCACCAGCGTCGCCGCCGCGACGATGATGATGCGCAGCACGCCGGTGGCGAGGCCGAGCGCTCGCGCCTCTTCCTCCGGCAGCGACATGACGTTCAGCCGCCAGCGCAAGGCAAAGAGAACCGCTGTGCCAAACGCGATCGGGCCGAACAGCGGCAGAAGATCATTCCTGTCGGTTCCCGCGAGACTGCCGAGCAGCCAGAAGGTCATCGCGGGAAGCTGATTGTAGGGATCGGCGAGATACTTCAGCAGGCCGACACCAGCGCCGAGCAGCGAACCGACGACGACGCCCGTCAGCACCAGCACGAGCACCACGTCGCCCGAGCGGATCGAGGCGCCGATCAGATAGACCATCGCCACCGCCAGCAAGCCGCCGGCAAAGGCGAGACCCTGGATGGCCACGATGCCGAGCGAGAAGAAGATGCCGATGATTGCGCCGAGCGCGGCACCCGACGACGCGCCGAGGATGTCCGGCGAGACCAGCGGGTTGCGGAACAATCCCTGGAACGCCGTGCCGGCAACGGCCAGCGCCGCGCCGCACAGGATAGCGGCCAGCACGCGCGGCCCGCGGATGTTGAAGATCACCGCCTCGGCCGCCGGCGCCAGACCGGAAGGCTGGCCCGTGACGCGCGACCATAGCGCCGTCGCAAGATCGATCAGGCCCACGGGAAAGCGGCCGACGGAAAACGCAACCGCGACGCCAAGCACGATCAGGCCGAGGCCCAGCAGCAGTCCGCCGATCGCGCCAAACCGACCGCTCATCCGCGGCCTTCAAGCACAGCGGCGATCTGCGCGTCGGTCGGCGTGCGATGATAGAATTTCGTATAGAACTCACGGGTGAGGCCGGTGAGGTCTTCCGGAAACAGGCTCGGGTACAGCAGCTTGCCGAGCCAGATCAGCCCCGGCATGCGGTTGACCGACGGCGGAAAATCCACCCAGCCGAACGGCATCTTCGGCGAAAGGTGGATGCGCCCGTCGCGCACCGCCTTGACGCCGGCCCACGACGGATCGCGGCGGACATTGGCTGCAAAATCCTGGTCGATGGTGATGATCACTTCGGGGTCCCAGGCGAGCACCTGCTCGATCGACACAGTCGCCATCCCGCCGCGTGTCTGCCCTGCGACATTCACCGCGCCCATGAACTCGATGGTCTCGACATTGATGGAGCCGCCAAGTCCGGTCTCGAGCCCGCGCGGGCCGCGCGCATAGTACACGCGCGGACGCTTGTCCGTCGGCACGGTCGCGATCCGCGACTGGCAGTTGCGGACGATCTCCTCGCAGTAGCGCGCCAGCTCCGCTCCGCGTGCCGTCTCGCCGACGAGTTGACCGTGCAATCGATAGCTTTCGGCAATCTTGTCGAAGCGGCCATCGAGCAGCGCGTACGGAATGCCGGTCTGCGCCTGCACGCGGTCGGCGGTTTCGACGAAGGTGCGCGCGGTGGAGCCGATGTCGACGATGAGATCGGGTTTCAGCTGCAGGAGAACTTCGAGGTTGGTGGTGTTGCCGCGCCCGGTCAACCGCCCGAGCTCCGGCCGCGCGCCGACCTCCGGATCGAGATAGACGAGCTCCGATGGCCGGTTGGCGCGCGGCCATCCCAGCAACGTGCGCGGCTGCAGCGTGTAATGCGTGATGGCCGCCGGAGGTCCGGCCGGAAACACGCGCTCGACCCGTTCCGGCACGGTGATCGATCGGCCGGCCGCGTCGACGACGGCCGCAGCGCGAGCGACGTGCGGCATCGCGAGCAGACCGGCGGATGCAGCCAGGACGTCGCGACGCGTCAGCTTCATGATGCCGCCTCCCGACCCTTCGGAGCCTTCGCCCGAATAGGCCTTATGCGATCCTGCGCTTGCGCCATCGACCGATCTCCCCGAAGGTCAGCTTTCCATACAGACGGGCTCATGCAAAGCGTATCAAATCGTCCGTCGATAAGAGCAACCGCCCCTGACAACTGTTGGTGAAGGCGCGCCGCAGGAGGAACGAAACGCGATGTCCGAGAGCACCAGGACCTGGACACGCCACGACATCGACATTCCCCTGCCCGACGGCGTGACACTGCGCGGCTGGCACTATGCGCAGGCGAAGGCCGGCGCGCCGGTCATCGTCATGAGCCACGGGTTTGGCGTGGTGAAGGAGATGCAGCTCGACCTGATCGCCGAGGTCTTTGCAGGCGGCGGCTTCAATTGCGTGGTCTACGATCACCGCAACCTCGGCGCCAGCGGCGGCGAGCCGCGGCATCACGTCGATCCGTGGCAGCAGGTCGCCGATTGCCGCGAGGTCGTGACCTTCGCGCGCAACCTGCCCAGCGTCGACGGCACGCGGCTCGGCATCTGGGGCACGAGCTATAGCGGCGGCCATGCGCTGGTGCTGGGCGCGACCGACCGGCGCATCCGCGCGGTGGTCTGCGCAAGGCGCGACCATCAGCGGCTGGCGGACGTCGCTCCGCCGCTTTCCGGGCGACAGCTGGGGCAAGATGGCCGAGCGCTTCGCCGCCGACCGCGACGCGGTGTTCAAGGGCGCCGCGATGGCCGTCGGCGCGCAGATGCCGGATGTGAAGGCGGAAGATATCGCGCGCAGTGACATCGTCCTCGACGAGGCGCGGCCGGGGAATTCATCGGCCGACTGGGTCCGCGCCACGCCGCCTGAGAGCCTCGCCGGCTGGGGCAACAAGCTGACGCTGCGTTCGCTCGAGCTCTATCGCAGCTACGAGCCCGGCGCGTTCGTCACGCACATCTCGCCGACGCCGCTGCTCATGATCACCATGGACAACGACACGACGACCCCCACCGACGAGATTCTCGGTGCCTACAATCGCGCGCTCGAGCCGAAGCGGCTCGTGATGCTGCAAGGCGGCCATTGCGATCTCTATGCCTGCAAGCGCGCGGAAGCGACGGAGGCGGCTCTGGCGTTCTATCGGGAGTTTCTGTGAGGGCGCGGCGCTGAGTGGCCGGAATTGGGGTTCCAGGCCGGGCGCTCCTCGCCGCATATGCCGTTGCTCACCTTATATTAATGGCAGGCCCGCCCATGTTCCGGGCGCGGGACCATTTCCATTGACTTCCGGCAGGCCGGTGCCCATAAACCGCCGGCCGCAAACATGGTGGGTCGCCCTGCGCGCAAGGCTTTATATGATGCCTTGATCGCGATGGCTCCGGGGGAGTGTCCCGAGTGGCAAAGGGAGCTGACTGTAAATCAGCCGCCTCATGGCTTCGCAGGTTCGAGTCCTGCCTCCCCCACCAGCCTTCGCTCGCTTCGCGAGCTACGGCTTGGCGAGCCGGCAGAGCCTATCGTAGCGAAGCGAGCGAAGGCTGCCGCGCCGAAGCCCGACTTGCCGCGCCGTAGCTCGAAGAGCGAGGCGGAGGGCGAAGGCGGCTGATCACTTCGCTTCGCAGGCGTCTTGACCCGAGCGCCCGGAAACCGGCAATAGGTCTTCTCAACTGCAGCGCGGGCGCGCCAAGAACGATCTACGGAGTTACCCTGTGACCCTTCCGGCTCAGTCCGGTGCCGGCGCCGACGAGCCCGCCCCTGCCCCGCCAGCAACGGCCGCAAGCCCCGTCCCGCCGACGGGCAATCCGACGCTGATCGCGCTGATCGCCGCGGCGGCGCTGTTCATGGAGATCCTGGACGCGACCATCATCTCGCCGGCGATCCCGGAGATGGCGCGGAGTTTCGGCACGACCCCGGTCGCCGTCTCGACCGGCATCTCGTCGTACCTGATCACGGTCGCGATCTTCATTCCGGCGAGCGCGTGGCTGTCGGACCGGTTCGGCGCGCGCAACGTGTTCGCCGCGCGATCGCCTTGTTCACGATCGCCTCGGTGCTGTGCGGCCTGGCCGAGACCCTGACCCAGTTCACCGCGGCGCGCGTGCTGCAGGGCATCGGCGGCGCGATGATGTCGCCGGTCGCCCGCATCGAGGTGATGCGGCGAACCGCATCCGTCGCAGCTGTTGCGCATGATCGCGTTCGTCACCTGGCCGGGCCTGAGCGCCCTCGTCGTCGGCCCGCCGCTCGGCGGCGTGCTGACGACATATCTGTCGTGGCGCTGGATCTTCTTCATCAACGTGCCGATCGGCATCATCGGCATCATCCTCGTGCTGACGTTCTTCGACCGGGCGCGCAGCGAGCGAGCGACGCGCCGTTCGACGCGCTGCGGGTTCGCGCTCACCGGCGGCGCGCTCGGCGCGCTGATCTTCGGCATCGAAAGCGTCAGCCGCGACGAACCGCTCGTCGTGGCGATCGGTTTCATCTGCCTCGGCCTGATCCTCGGCGTCCTTCGCCATCCGCCATGCGCAACGACATCCCTCGCCGCTGTTGTCGCTCGCGCCGTTCAGCATCCCCTCGTTTGCGATCGGCACGCTGTCGGGCGGCGGACTGTTCCGCCTGGCGTCCAATGGCACGATGTTCATCCTGCCGGTCATGTTCCAGATCGGCTTCGGCATGTCCGCCTTCGAGAGCGGCCTGCTGGTTGGCGCCTACCTCGCCGGCGATCTCGGCATCAAGGTGATCGCGAACCGCATCGTGCGGACTTTCGGCTTCCGCAACACCCTGCTCGGCGGCACGCTCATCGTCGCAGCCGTCACCGCGCCGCTGCTGATGATCGGCCCGCAAACGCCGCTGTGGATCGTCGTGCCGCTGCTCGTGGTGATCGGCGCCAGCCGGTCGGTGCAATTCACGGCGCTGAACGCGCTGGTCTTTGCCGACCTGAAGCCGGAGCAGATCTCCAGCGCCTCCGCGCTGAACAGCATGTCGTTCCAGGTCTGCGCCGGCATCGGCGTCGGGCTTGCCGCGGTCGTGCTGGCGCTGTCGGCCTCAGCGCAAGGCAACGCCGGCGCGACGCTGACCCTGTTCGATTTCCGCGTCGGCCTCGGCTTCACGCTGGTGGTGGTGGTCGCCGCAGCGCTGGCCTATATTCGGCTGTCGCCGCAAACCGGAGCGCATGTCACCGGCCATCGCCCGGGTTCCGGAAAATCAGACCAATGAGCGAACGCGATCGTTTCCGCAAACGGCCCGGCGGCGGCAAGGAGTTTCGGCGCACGCAAGCCGCAGCGCCCGCGCGAGTTCGGCCGGCGCGACCGCGCGTCGTCCGACGTCGTCATTCTCTACGGCTGGCACTCGGTGACGCTGGCGCTCACCAATCCGAAGCGGAAAATCCGCAAGCTGCTTGTGACGGAGAATGCCGCGCGCCGCCTCGCCGAAGAGAACATCAAGCCGCGCGTCACGCCGGAGATCGTGCGTCCGGACCAGATCGCCGCGCAACTGCCGGCGGACGCCGTGCATCAGGGATTGCTGGCGGAAGCCGATCACCTGCCCGCGCCCGACATCGATACGCTCGATCCGCAGGGCATCGTGCTGGTGCTGGACCAGATCACCGATCCGCACAATGTCGGCGCGATCCTGCGCTCGGCGGCGGCGTTTGCGGTGAAGGCGATCGTCACGACGGCGCGGCATTCGCCGGAGGTCACCGGCGTGCTGGCGAAGTCGGCGTCGGGCGCGCTGGAGTTCGTGCCGTTCGTGACCGTGCAGAACCTGGCGCGCGCGCTGAATGAACTGAAGGACCGCGGCTTCATGACTGTCGGGCTCGACAGCGAAGGCAGCGAGAATCTGAGCGCGGTCGACATGAAAGAGCCCCTGGCGCTCGTGTTGGGCGCCGAGGGCAAGGGTTTGCGTCAACTCACGCGTGAGACCTGTGACGTCGTCGCCCGGCTCGACATGCCGGGCGAGATCAAGAGCCTGAACGTCTCGAACGCAGCGGTGCTTGCCCTTTACATCGGGGCAAGCAAGCTGGGGTTCGATCAGGTAAGCCGCTATCACTTGTAGTGATGCGGCATCATGCGGTGACGCGGGCCGACATAGCGCGGCGCCACGTGCTTGCGATAGCCATAGCGCACGTTCGGCGCCCACACGCGCGGTCCGCGATAGACGCGCGGTGCGTAGTGATAGCGCGGGCCGTGTAGACGCGCGGCGCGTAAGCGCTGTAGCGCGGCCGGTAGACGCGGCGATAGCTGTAGACCGTCGGCGTCGAGACCGCCGGCATGCCGTGATAGTAGTGATGCGACGGGTTCGCATACGGGCCGCCGTTGTAGCCGTACTGGCCGACGCCGTAGCCGCTCCAGCCGCGACCGCGCGCTGCTGATAGCTCACCGCCGGCGCGAACATGCCGGGACCGGTGTAGGTCGGGCCCTGGTTCACGTAGTAGTACTGCGGCTGAACCGCATAGTACCGCACGGGCGCGGGCAAGGTCGCATAACCGCCGCCATAACCATAGCCGCCGCCATAGCCATAGCCGCCGCACGGGCTGACGGCGAACGGCTGCACGCAGCTCGAATAGCTGGCACGACCGGTGCTGCGCAGCCACCGCAGCCCGCCATCGCCGGTGCGGACACCGCCGCCACGGCCATCGCTGCTGCAAGACCAATCAGATATTGACGCATTACTCTCTCCTGTTACGCGACTCTCACGCTGTTCGACTTCGTTCTTGTTTGACGCCTTGAACTTCTTCGCTTCGCCTTACGCTTGCCTTCTGAAACCCTGCGTCGCGCGTCAGCGCCACGGCCTGCGCCCGCGAAACTCCGGCGCATAGATGATCGGCGGCGGATCGGACGGAACGGTCTGCTGCTCGTAGCCTCGCGGCGACTCCGTCTCCCACGAGCGGTAGTAACTCTCCGCGCCGGGCAGCACGCGCGGCGGCGTGTTGACCTCGTAGCGTCCGTAGCCGGGGCGCATCCCGGTGCGCGGGAAGTAGTGACCCGCGGGCCGCGGCATGCGCGGCCGGCCAGCCGCCGTAGATCGTCGGCTGAACGTGAACCGATTTGCCGAGACCCCAGTCGCCTTCGACGACCGCGAACGACGCGTCGACGCCGTCGATGACGATCGGCACGCCGGCGCGCGACGGGATCACCACAACCGGGCCGGTATCGGCCACGGCTGAAGCCGTCATCGCTCCCAGAAATGCTAACGCAAACGCCATCCGCATCGGTTTTTGCCCCGAACTTGAGGCAACTGTAATTCAATAGGCAGCGGGCAAGGGTTAAGAGCGGCCGCAAATGTGCCGGTAAGCCTAATGCGTAAGCATTGGGATCGCTCGACTTCTCAAACCCGCGTGGGCAAATCCGTTAACGAGCAGCGCGCGGGAACCGAGCGAAGCGGCCGCAGGCGAAAGTTAGCTGCGCGGGACGGCAATCCCGCGCAATTTCCGCAAGTGCGATTTCGTTAACTGTGATCTTGTCGCGGAACTGCGGCGCTGATAGCTCTGCGGCCGATAGCCGGATTAGCTCAGCGGTAGAGCAGCGGTTTTGTAAACCGAAGGTCGGGGGTTCAATCCCCTCATCCGGCACCACGCTTCGCCTTCGGCTACGCGTGGCGCAGCCAGGCCGAAGGCGAAGCGTGCCCGGCGTAGCCCGAAGGGCCAAGACGGGCGTCCTCCGCGTCCGTCACCTGACTTCGTTGGATCCTCGCAGAAGCTCGTAGACCGGATCGTCGGGGAAGCTGCCGCCGATCGGCTTGCGCAGGCCGAACCGGACCTCTTCGGACCCTTCCGGCGCCGTCTGCTCCTCGAGCCAGTCGTAGACGACGGTGCGCTTCGCGACGCGCCATTCGCCGCCGCGCTTCTCGAACAGATCGCAGTAGCGGCCCGCGATCAGCACCTGGCTGACGGTGCCGTCCTTGCGCGGGCTGCGCTGCAGGGCGTTGAAATAGCTCTCGACGGCGGCCGACCGTTTCGCTCGCGAACTCGATCAGGATGTTGCTGACCTGATGGACGTTGCGGCCGCCGGCCCCGTAGCCCTGCTTCACCAGTTCGAAGAAGCCTTCGACCGGGCCCGAGTAGCGGCCATGACGGTCGGTCGCATCCGGCCAATAGGCGCTGCGCAATGCGGCTTCATCGGCGCGATCGATGCCGCGGCAGTAGCGATACATGCAATCGCGGATCGCCTCGCGATCGAGCAACTCCGTCAACCGCTTCCCGGTATCGGTCATGGTCTCTCTCCGCTCTGCGCAGCGCGCCCGCAGCACGTCAATCCGCGGTGGCGCCGGAACGCTCGACGACCGCCTTGAACTTCTCGATCTCCTTGGCGATGAACTCGCGCATCTTGTCGGGACCGAGCTCGCTCAGCGCGACGTTGTCGTTGGCGTCATAATATTGAACGACCGCCGGATCCTGCAGCGCCTCCCGCACGACCGCCGCGAGCTTCTCGACGACCTCGGGCGGCGTTCCCGCCGGGACCGCGATCGACGACCAGCCGGCGTTCTGCGCAGCCGGATAGCCGATCTCGGCGACGCTCGGCACGTCGGGAAAGCTCTTGAAGCGCTTTGCGCCGGTCATGCCGATCGCGCGCATCTTGCCGGCTTCGATGTAGGGCCGCACGACGGCCGGATATTCGAACGACAGATCGAGCACGCCGGACATCAGGTCGCCCATCTGCGTCGCGCCGGTCTTGTAGGGAACATGGGTCATCTTGATGCCCGCTTCCGCCTGCAGCAGCTCGGCGCTCAGATGCTGTGCCGTGCCCTGCCCCGGCGATCCAAAATTGATCTTTTCGGGATTCTTCTTCGCGAACGCGATCAGCTCGGGAAGCGTCTTGAACGGCGCCGCCGGATTGACCACGATCAGCATGTTGGACTGGGACAGCGCCTGCACCGGCGTGAACGACTTGAGCGGATCGTACGACAGCTTGCCCTTGTACAAGGTCGGGTTCACCGCCATCGGCCCGCTGGAGGCGTAAAGGATCGTATAGCCGTCCGGCTTCGACGCGGCGACATGCTCGGTGCCGACGATGCCGCCGGCGCCGGGCCGGTTGTCGACCAGCACCGTCTGGCCGGTGATGCGCGACATCGCCTTGGCCATGATCCGCGCCGTGTTGTCGGTGACGCCGCCGGCGCCGAACGGAACGACCCAGGTGATCGGCCGGTTCGGATAGGTCTCCGAGGCGGCTGCGGGAGCTGCCATGACGACGGTCATGGTCAAGCCGGTCAGAAGGGCCAGATAGTTCATTGCAACGTTCTCCGAAGTTCTTGGGACGTGCTCTCGCGACGCGATCGCAGTCCGGTTCTTTTCTTTGCGTGTGCGAGCGACGGCCTGTCAGAGGTTGGCGGTGGTGATGCCGCCGTCGACGGCCATGACCTGTCCCGATACAAAGCCGCTTTCGTCGCTGGCGAGGAAGCAGATCGCCTTGGCGATGTCGTCGACGGTGCCGAGGCGTCCGAGCGGCGTGCGCGCAATTCGCTTTGCATCCAGCTCGACGTTGCGATTCCGGACGGTGCCTTCCGTCGGGACGGCGCTCGGCGCGATCGCGTTCACCCTGATTTTTTGCGCACCGAGCTCCGCCGCGGCGGCGCGGGTGATGCCCATGACGCCCGCCTTGATGCCGCTGTAGACGATGCTGTTCTTCGCCGAAACGAGCCCCGCAACCGACGCGATGTTGACGATGGCGCCGCCGCGCTCGCCGTCCATCGCTTCCGCGGCAGCCTGAATGCCCCAGATCACCGCCCTTGAAGCCGATGTCGAGCATCCGCTCCACCGTCTCCGGCGCGATGTCCGGCACGGACTGGTAACGCACCCATGCGGCGTTGTTGACGAGGATATCGAGCCGGCCCTGCTGTTTGGCAAAGCCAAGCACCGCGTTGCGCATGCCGTCCCGCGTCGACGACGTTCTGGGTCACGGCAACCGCCTTGCCGCCCGCCGCCGTCGATCTCGGCGACGACCTTCTCGACGAATTCCGGCTTGATGTCGTTGACGCCGACGGTGGCGCCCATCGACGCCATGCGCAGCGCGGTCGCCCGCCCGATGCCGTTGCCGGAGCCGGTGATGAGCGCCGCCCGCCCTTCGAGAGCCTTGGTCATGTCGAACCAGTCCTTCCTCTGTCGTTCGTCTTGTTACACCGCAGCCTGTTCGCGCATCGGCATCACCTCGGCAATGTAGTCATGCCCGAGCGCGGCGAGCACGCCGCTCGCGTCACCCTGCGCCTGCAGCGTCCGAATGCGCCGCACAGTGCCGGTGCACCGGCACGTCCCAGGTGAAACCCATGCCGCCATGCAGTTGCAGCGCGCCTTCGCTGATCGCAACGCCATAGGACGATGCGGCGAGAAATGCGGAACGGCGCTCGCGCAAACCCGCCCCGTCGAAGAGTGCGCGCGCGATCGCCTGGCGGATGCCTTCAAGCCCGAGCTTGTGCCGCGCGAGCATGTGGCGAATGCTCTGATTGTAGGACAAGGCGTGGCCGAACTGACGCCGGGTCGAGACATGCTCCTGCGCCAGCGCGAGGCATGTCTCGGCGGAGCCGAGGATCGCCGCCGCGCGCAGCACCATGGCGGCGGACTCCAGCGCCGGCCACGTGCCTTCCGCAAGCAGGTTGTCGGCAGGGATGCTGACCGCATCCAGCCGCAGGGTGAATTCCGGCTGCGCCAGGTCGAGGCCGTCGGTATTTTCCAGGCTGACGCCTGACGGTGCGCGCGGGAACGAGCGCGGCAGCGCTGTCGCCGACACGCACGAGCAGCATGCCGACATCGGCGACACACGGTGCGCGCCCGACCCAGCCGCTCACCTCGACGCGGTCACCCTGCCGCTTTGCTGTCACCGAGCCCGTCCAGGCGACCGTCGCGCTGTCAGTCCCTGCGACGATCGCCTTCGCGATGCCCGGCTGCTGCCGCTGCAGCAGTTGCGCGAGCAGGATGTTCTCCAACAGCGGAAAAGCCAGCAGCCCCGCGCTTGCCGCGGCGACGACCGGCACCGCAAAGGACAGCGGCAGATCGAGACCGCCGACGCTTTCCGCGGCGATCACACCGAGCAAGCCGTCGCCTGCGAGGCGTGCGCCCTGTTCCGCCGCGCTCAAGCCCGTGCAGGCCGCGACTGCACGCGAGGCGGTGGACGGCGAACTCGGCGGGCGAAAGTCCTTCGTCCATGGTCGTCATCTCACTTGCCTCTGGACGAGTTCGAGGATCCGGTCGGCGATGATGCCGAGCTGGATCTCGGTGGTGCCGGCATAGATCGTCTCGGCGCGCGCTTGCAGATAAATCCCCTCGAAGCGCCGCTGCGCGACGCGCACCGCGGGCTGCAGCGGCAGCGACGCCTTCGACAGCAATTCCATCGCCAGCGCCGCAAAACGCTGATGCGCTTCGCTCCAGTGCAGTTTCGCGAGGCTGCCCCGGGCGCCGATCGAGTCACCGGCGACCAGCGCATCGACCGCCGTCTCGACATGCGCCTTCAGCACGTCGATATCGACCACGGTCTCTGCGAGCCGCGCCGCATAGTGGCGCTCGGCCAGCAAGCCGGCCAGCACCGGATCGGTCTTGCCCGCCGCGATCAGGTGGCGGAGTTCGTTCTCAAAACGCCAGGCGCGGTACATGCGGTTGGTCGCGCGCTCGATCGCCAGCACACGGATCGCCGCCGCCCAGCCTTCGTCGGGCGCACCCAGCGCATCGGCCTGCGACACCTCGACGTCGTCGAAGAACACTTCGCAAAAGCTCTCCCTGCCGTCGATCGACTTGATGGTGCGCACGCGCACGCCGGTCGCATCCAGCGGCACCGCGAACAGCGCCAGCCCGCGATGCCGGTCCTCGACCGGCCCGGTGCGCGCCAGCAGCAGGCAGCGCTGCGCGCGATAGGCGCCGCTGGTCCAGATCTTCTGGCCGTTGATGCGCCAGACGTCGCCGCTGCGAACCGCGCGCGTGCGCAGGCCTGCGAGGTCGGACCCCGCCTCCGGCTCCGAGAATCCCTGGCACCAGATGTTGCTCATATCGAGGATGGCAGGCAGGAAGCGCGACTTCTGCGCCTCGGTGCCGATGGCGAGAATGATCGGACCGGCGAGCTCCTTGCCGATCGAATTGACGCTTTCGGGAGCCGCCAGCGCGCCGATTTCCTGGTTGGCGATGAGATGTTCGCGCAAGCTGCGGCCGTGCCCGCCGTAAGCGGTGGGCCAGGTGATGCCTGCAAGTCCGGCGCGATGAAGTGCTGCTTCCCAGGCGATCGACTGGGCAAGCGCCGGCGGCGCAAAGGCCGCGCTGTCGCTGCGGAAGCTCTTCGGCAGGTTGGCGGCCAGCCAGCTGCGCGCCGCCTGCCGGTAGGCCTCGCCTGACAGCGAGCCGGTGACGGAGCCGTCCTGCACCTGAGCGTTCATTGCCGTCATGACCTCTCCTCCGTATCCGCGAGAACTCAGCGTCCCTTGAAGACCGGTTCCCGCTTCTCGAGGAATGCGCGCTGCGCTTCCTTGGCGTCTTCCGTCCGCGACAGCGCCATCGTGAAATTCTGCTCGAAGCGATAGGCGTCGCGCTGCGGCATGAGGTCGACCATGTTGGTCGCCTGCTTGGCGTAGCCGATGGCGAGCGGGCTTTTCGAGGCGATCTCGCGGGCGATCTTCATCGCCTCGGGCAAAAGATCTTCGCGGCTGACGCAGGCTTCGATGATGCCGCGCCGATAGAGCTCCTGCGCCGGCAGGCGAATGCCGGTGTAGAACATGCGGCGCAGGATCGAGCGGCCGAACAGCGTGCGCAGCATCGACGCGCCGCCCGCCAGGCCGACATTGATCTCCGGCATGCCGAAGACGGCCTCTTCCGCCGCGAGGTAGATGTCGCAGGAGGCCATCAGCCCCATGCCTGCACCCAGCGCCGCGCCGTTGACGGCAGCGATCACCGGCTTGGCGCATTCGCGAATGCTGTTGCCGGTCTCGCGGGTGATGCGGTTGTGGCCGAGGAACGAGCCCGGCCGCGACGGATCCGGCCGGTCCTTCAGGTCGGCGCCGCTGCAGAACACCTTGCCCGCTGCCGTCAGCACCGCGACGCGGATGTCGGCACGTTCCGAAATCTCGTCGAACACCGTGACGATGCGCTCGCGCATGGCCCAGTTCAGCGCATTCACCGGCGGGCGGTTCAGGGTCACGACCGCGATGAAATCGGAAACTTCCAGGGTGACGATATCGTCGGACATGGTTCCTCGCCTTTTTCTCGGCAGACGTGCACGGCCGGTGACTGACCGATCGGTCAGCATTGCGCGGGCCTGTAGCACCGGCGCGATTTGTTGGCAAGCGCGTATTGACCGACCGGTCGGTCTGCCGTAAGGAATGCCCCGTTTCGGGTCTGCCCGCATAAAGAAGAACGGGGAAACGCAAATGTCGAAATTCAACAGACGTCAGGTCACCGCCTTGCTCGGAGGCGGACTGCTGGCCCCGCTCGCCGCGCCGTCGATCGTGAAGGCACAGAGCCAGCCGATCTTCATCGTCGTGCCGTACGCCAGCGGCGGAACGATCGACAACATGATCCGCACAATTGCCAAGAGCATGTCGGAAACGCTGCAGCGGCCCGTGCTTGTCGACAACAAGCCCGGCGGAAACGGCATCGTCGGCTCGCAATATGTGGCGCGCGCGCCGAAGGACGGAACGGTGCTGC
Source organism: uncultured Alphaproteobacteria bacterium (assembly GCA_963843435.1). GTDB lineage: Bacteria > Pseudomonadota > Alphaproteobacteria > Rhizobiales > Xanthobacteraceae > P52-10. The sequence goes on along the minus strand of CAWJKJ010000015.1, from coordinate 14,466 downwards.
TGGCCGGCGGAACCGGCCCGATCTCGCTCAACGTCATGCTGCGCAAGAACCTGCCCTACAAGCTCGAGGATTTCGCATCCGTCGCGATGCTCTGCACCGGGCCGCTGACGCTGACCGTCAACGCCGAGAAGATGCCGGCCAACGACGTCAAGAGCTTCGTCGCGCACGCGAAAAGCCGCACCAAACCGCTGTTCTACGCAACACTGGGCCCGGGCAGCGTCACGCACCTCTACGGGATCGTCATGTCGCGATCGATGGGCTTCGAGGTCACCGACATTGCCTATCGCAACAACCCGGCATCGATCATGGACTTGCTGTCAGGCGAGTGCGACCTGAACTTCGCGACGCCGGCCGCCGTGATCGAGCAAGCGAAGGCCGGCAAGCTGAAAATTCTGGCGGTGTCCTCGGAGAAGCGCACTGCGAACCTGCCCGACGTCCCGACTTTCGCCGAGTCCGGCTATCCGCAACTGACGGCATCGTTCTGGACCGCATTGCATGCGCCGGTCGGAACGCCGCCCGACGACCATCGCGAAACTCAACGAGGCGGCCAACTCTGCACTGAAGACACCGGAGATCGCCAAGCTGATGGAGACCGAAGGCTATCAGATCGAAATGGGCCCGCCGAAACTGCTCGACGATCAGCTCGCCAAGGACATCGCGCTCTGGGGCCCGGTGATCAAGTCGCAGAACATCGTTCTCGAGTAAGCGCCAGCTGCGGCAGACAAGAAAGGCCCGGCCGCAGTTGTGCGCCGGGCCTTTTGCTTTCAGCGAAGCGTTCGCTTCGTCTCGGGAAGCTTGCTCAGGCCGTTGAACACCATGTCGTAGAACATATCGGCGATCTGTTCCGGCTTCATCGGCTTGGCCGGATTGTACCATCGGTGCATCCAGTTCAGCGACGACAGGACCAGGCGGCCGGCCATGGCCACATCGACGTCCCTCATCTCGCCGGCGTCGATCGCCTCCTGGATCAGGCTGCGCAGATACTTCTCATAGCGATCCCGCCGCGTCATGCGCTCCTTCTGGCGATGCCGCGCCGGATCGTTCCAGAACGCCGTCGTCGAGGCGATCCAGGCCCAGCGATGCCGGCGGAAATACTCGGCGGTCGCGACCATGAAGGCGCGAATCTTCTCCGACGGCGCAGCGTCAGGCGGAACTCGCTCGATGCACGAACAGATAGAGCTCCTGCGTCGCGCCGACCGCGACGCGCGAGTAGATCTCTTCCTTGCTGTTGAAGTGGTGGTACAGCAGCGATTTCGAGATGTCGCAGGCCTCGGCGATGTCGCGCATCGAGGCGCCTTCGTAGCCCTTGCGGGCAAAGACCCGCGCCGCTTCGGTCAGGATCTGCACGACGCGTTCGGACTTGTCGGCCCTGTCGGGCGCTTCGTCTTTCGGCATTACCTGGGTCATCGTGCGCGCTCCGGGCCTGTTTTCGGACGTGGGATCGAAGCGAACGCCGATCGCAGCGAACCATATTTTTCGCTGACCAAGCGGTCAAGCACGCGCCACTCCGCGCTTCCTGATCTGCTCCGACACATTCGCCGCCAGGAAGTCGAGAAACACCCTGATCTTCTCCGGGAGGTAATTCGTCTGCAGGAAGCTTGCGTAGATGCCTTCATCGAACGTGGAGTTGGTGACGCGGTAGTCCGGCAACAGCCGCACGAGCCGCCCGCCCGCGAGCTCGCTCGCCACCGTATAGTCGTCGAGCAGCGCGATCCCGTGGCCCATGCAGGCGAGCTGGATGAGAACGTGACCGTTGTTGCTGCTGAATGACGACGGCACGGTCATCTCCGTCAGCTTCCGCTTGTGCATGAACTTCCAGACGACCTCCTCCGGCCCCAGCCAGTAGGTCAGGCAGTTGTGGCGGGCGAGATCGGCAGGCACGCGCACGGCCGGCATGCGCGCGACATAGTCGGGCGCCGCGACGAGAATGCGCTCGCTCGCCAGCAGCCGCCGCTGCATCAGGCCGGGATCGCTTGGTGCTGCGATCTGCAGATCGACGTCGAACTCCTGCTCCCGCAGCTGCGGGCGGCGCTCCGACAGCGAAAGCTCGACCTTCAACTCGGGGTACAGCTTCTGGAAGCGCGGCAGCAGCGGCGTCAGCACCGTCATGCCGAACAGCGTGCGCGAATGCACCCGCAGCGTTCCCCGCGGCGCCTTTTGCAGGGCGAGCGCAGCAGCCGCGGCATCGTCGATGCTGTGCAGGATCTGCTCGGCGCGCTGGGCATAGACCCTGCCCGCCTCGGTCAGCGCCAGATGCCGCGTCGTGCGATTGAGCAGCTGCACGCCGAGCGTCGCTTCGAGGTCGCCGATATGGCGCGACACCGACGCGGGCGACAAGCCCGCGCGCCGGCCCGCGGCCGAGAAACTGCCTTCCCGCACGGCCAGGACGAGCAATTCCATGGACTGAAGGTGGCTCATTCGATCTTTACGTTTTTTGCAAAGGACATGCTCTTTCTATGCCAATTGTCTTGCATTTTTCAAGGACATAACGTTCCGCCCCTGCACTCAACCGGCGGAGCTTGTTCATGGAATTCGGCGTCTTCATCCTGGCGCAGCAGCGCGGCTATCATCAGTCGTCGCAGCAGGTCATCCGCAACGCGGTCGAGCAGACGGTTGCGGCAGAGGCCGCCGGCTTCGACGCCGCCTGGTATGCCGAGCACCACTTCAACAACTACAGCCTCTGCCCGTCGCCGCTGATGATGGTGGCGCACTGCGCCGGCCTGACGAAGACCATCCGCCTCGGCACGGCCGTCTGCGTCCTGCCGCTCTATCACCCGGCGCGGCTGCTGGCCGAAGTCGGCTTCGCCGACACCGTGTCCGACGGCCGGCTCGATCTCGGCATCGGCTCGGGCTACCAGCAGTTCGAGTTCGAGCGCTTCGGCGTCGATCTCGAACGACTCGCATGCGCTGTTCGCCGAATTCTACGACGTGCTGCAAGCGGGCCTGCGCGAGCGCATCTTCTCCTTCGACGGCAAGCACCTCAAGATGCCGCCGACCGCCATCGCCGTCCGCACCGTGCAGAAGCCGATGCCGCCGATCTGGGTGACCTCGGGCCATGCGGAGACGCTCGGCCGCGCGGTGCGCGACGGCCACAACCTGTTCGTCACCGCGCTGCTGAACGGGCTCGACGCGATCAAGGCGCTGCGCGGCAAGCTCGAGGGCATCGCTGCGAAGGAAGGCCGTTCGCTCGATGCGGTTCGTTTCGGCTTCCTGCGCTGCGGCTACGCCAGCGACAACGAAAGCGAGATCCTGTCCTACCTGGACAACGCGCGTTTCCAGCGGCGCCTGTCCGAGAGCCTGAAGTTCCGCCGCGCCCAGAGCGACGACGGCTACCTGATCAAGGAAGAAGCCGGCCCGAACGAGATGTCGCTCGAAACCATGCGCGCGAACCTGCCGGTCGGCAGCGTGAACCAGGTGATCGACCGCATGCTGGAAGAGATCAGCATCCTGAAGCCCAGCCACATCGCGCTGCAGACCCAGCTCGGAGACTTCGACCAGAGCACGATGCTGCGGCAGATCGAGGTCTGGGGCAGCCGCATCATCCCGGCGATCAGGCGCGAGCTGGGCAGCTCGGCCCGGGCGGCCTGACACGCTCAGCTCGCGCGCAATGCGCTCAGCGATTGATGAACTTCTCCGGTGAGAAGCCTTCCGGCGGGCGTTCGTCCTTGCAAGGGTATTTCACCTTCAGAACGTCGGCGGTGAACGCCGCGGCCCTGTGTTTGCGCGCGTCGGGCAGCACCTCCAGCGCCTTGCAGACAAGATCGGTCAGGTCGCCGAGCTTGACGCCTCTCTGAATGCAGAACGGCTGCACCTCGCGGATCGCCTTCGGACCGTCCTTCCAGTTCTCCGGGCCGGTCTTCTTCTCATCCAGCTTGTCCGCCATCAGGGTCGGCCACAAACTCCGCATCGTTGTTGGCCTTGTCGGTCACTCCCGCAACGTAACCCGCGACGAACTCCAGGTTCTTCTTCTTGCACATACTGTGAAGGAGATGCCCGTCCAGGTCGGCCGCGGCTGGAGACACCAGCAGAACCGCAAGAGACACAGCGATTGGGATCCGCATCAGGCCGCTCCATCGACTGTCCGTCCCGCTGACGAGCACGATAGCCTCATCCGCCGACGGTACGAAGCCCGCCGCGGCATGCGTCGCCGACCGGCAACTGCGGGTCGCGCGCTCTATTCTTGGTCGGTCAATCCCGGCAAGCGGTTCAGGCGGACGTGAGTGTGCTATGCGGGCGGATCCGAGACCCGGCTTTACTGCACCGTCGCGAGCTTTCCGGCAGGGACAATCCCGGCCTTCTTCCCGCTCGCCTCGAACTGTTTGAGATAGGCGACGATATCGTCAATCTGCTTTGGATCCTTCAAGCCCGGAAAGACCATTTTGGTGCCGGGCATCTTGGCTTTCGGATCCTTGATGTACTCCCGGAAAGTCGCCTCATCCCACGTGATTCCGGAGTTCTTGTTCGCGGGCGAATAGCTGAAGCCTTCGATCGTCCCGGCCTTGCGCCCGAACAGCCCGTTGAGCTTGGGCCCAACGGCATTCTTCGCGGTCTCCCCGACCTGGTGGCAGGCCTTGCATTGCAGGAAAACCTTTTCGCCGGACGCGGCATCCTGCGCGCGTCCGGGTGCGCCTGCGAGGATTGCGGCTCCGACAATCAGAACGAGGACGCGCGTGCAACCGGGTACGGCGTTTGAGGTCATGCCGCTGCTCCTTGAGGTGGATGTCTATGCCCCGCTCGCGAAGAATATGACCCTGGTGAGGTGCGTGTAGTCCGAACTCGAACACCATGATCGCCACGAACACCAGCACCGCTATCGGCGGGAGCAGGATGGCATAGGTCAGGGCCAATCGCTCCCAGGCCATGTGCATGAAGACGGCAACGATCAGGCCGGCCTTCAGCACCATGAACAACAGGATCAGCGACCATCGGAGATGGCCCTGGAGGTGGAAGTAGTCGACCAGGTAGGAGCAGGCGCTGAGAACGAACAGCCATCCCCAGACCACGAGATAAAGCCTGATCGGGTGCTGCTGGCCTTCTGCGTGCGCGACGGCCACTGCCGGTGCGTCATGCACGTGAGCATGCAGCCCGTGTTGTCCCTCCATGTGTGCCACTGCTTCAGTCATGCGCTCACCTCACCAAAGATAGAAAAATGCAAAGATGAAGACCCACACGAGATCGACGAAGTGCCAGTAGAGGCCGGTGATTTCGACGATCTCGTAGTTTCCCTTCCTGCTCGTGAAGAAGCCGCGCCGTTCCGTGATCGAAATCTCCGCGCCAAACCTTTCGCGCGATGATGATCAGGAAGATCACGCCGATGGTCACATGGGTGCCGTGGAAGCCCGTGATCATGAAGAAGCTCGAGCCGAACTGCGCCGCGCCCCACGGGTTCTCCCAGGGCCGCACGCCTTCCATGATCAGCTTGGTCCACTCGAAGGCCTGCATGCCGACGAACGTTGCGCCGAACGCGGCGGTGATCAGCATCAGGATCGCAGTCTTGAAGCGATCGCGGCGATAGCCGAAGTTGACGGCCATCGCCATGGTTCCGCTGCTGCTGATCAGAACGAAGGTCATGATGGCGATGAGGATGAGCGGAATATGGTGTCCCGCGATCTCGAGCGCGAAGACTTCACTCGGGTTCGGCCACGGCACGGTCGTGGACATGCGCGCCGTCATGTACGAGAGCAGGAAGCAGCTGAAGATGAAGGTGTCGCTGAGGAGGAAGATCCACATCATGGCCTTGCCCCACGAGACATTCTTGAACGCGCGCTGGTCCGAGGACCAGTCGGCGGCAATGCCTCGCAGGCCCGGCGGCCGCGCGGGGGATACTACGGTGTTCGTCAGCGCAGTCTCGGCCATCGCCCACCCTTCCCTTAATCGAGCAACTGACGGCAGAGCGCCACGAAGTCGTCGGCCCAGCCCGTCAGCAGAGCAAGCATGATCAGCCAGACCAGCAGCAGGAAATGCCAGTACATGGTGCAGAGTTCCACGCTCAGGCGCAGGCGCGGAGCCTCGACACCCTGCCACGCCCTGGCGGTGGTCCGGCCGAGCGCCACGAGGCCGCCCAGCAGATGCAGCCCGTGGGTCGCGGTGATCAGATAGAAGAAGGCGTTGGCAGGATTGGCCGTCGGGAAATAACCCGCAGCGTTCAGCTGCTGCCATGCCAGCAACTGGCCGATCAGGAAAATGACAGCGGAGACGCTGCCTGCCAGCAGGCCGGTCAGCACAGCCTCGCTGTCGCCGCGCCGCGCCGCTGCCTGCGCCCATTGCAGCGCGCCGCTGCTCACGATCAGAACGCCGGTGTTGTACCAGAGCAGCCGCGGCACGGGCAGCGCGCGCCAGTCGATCAACTCCATCCGCATGGTGTAGGCGCTGATGAAGAGTGCGAACAGCGAACCGACGACCGCGAGAAACACACCCAGGCCGACTTTCGCCGCCGGCAGCGTCAACGCGCCGCCGCCGCGAAATTCGCCGATTGCTCCCTCCTCCAGCCACGGCTTCGCTGCCAGCCGTTGCTGCGACAGCCACCACGCTGCAATGACCGCGATTGCCGCCATGAACAGGACAATGGCGGTCATGCACGGGCTCCCTGCGCCGCCATGCCTGCCGGGGGCTCATTCTGCGGCACGAAGTCCTTCGCTGCGCCGGGCACGCTGTAGTCGTAGGCCCAGCGATAGACGATCGGCAGCTCCTTGCCCCAGTTGCCATGCCCCGGCGGCGTCTGCGGCGTCTGCCATTCCAGCGATGCGCCTCCCCACGGATTGCCGCCGGCCTGTTTTCCTCTGAACAGGCTCCAGACCATGTTGAAGACGAACACAAGCTGGGCGAAGCCGACGATCAGGGCCGCGACGCTCATGAACGCGTTCAGGTCATGGGCGGACGCCGGAATGAAGGAGGTTTCGCCGATGTCGTGATAGCGGCGGGGCATGCCCAGCAGGCCCACATAGTGCATCGGGAAGAACACCGCATAGGCCCCGATGAACGTCACCCAGAAGTGGAATTTTCCGAGCGCGTCATTGAACATCCGTCCGGTGACCTTCGGATACCAATGATAGATCCCGCCGAACACGACCATGATCGGCGCCACGCCCATCACCATGTGGAAGTGGGCGACCACGAACATGGTATCGGACAGCGGCACGTCGACGACGACGTTGCCGAGGAACAGCCCGGTCAGGCCGCCGTTCACGAAGGTGATGATGAACGCCAGCGCGAACAGCATCGGAACGGTGAGATGAATGTCGCCGCGCCACAGCGTCAGCACCCAGTTGTAGACCTTGATCGCCGTCGGGATGGCGATGATCAGCGTGGTCGTCGCGAAGAAGAACCCGAATTTCGGATGCATGCCGCTGACATACATGTGGTGCGCCCAGACGACGAAGCTGAGCGCGCCGATCGCCACGATCGCCCACACCATCATGCGGTAGCCGAAGATGTTCTTGCGCGCGTGGGTGCTGATGAGATCGGAGACGATGCCGAAGGCCGGCAGCGCGACGATATAGACTTCGGGGTGGCCGAAGAACCAGAACAGATGCTGGAACAGCAGCGGACTGCCGCCGCCGTACTTCGTCAGCTGCCCCATCTCGACGCAGCATCGGCATGAAGAAGCTGGTGCCGAGCAGGCGGTCGAGCAGCATCATCACCGAGGCCACGAACAAGGCGGGAAAGGCCAGCAGCGCCATCACGGTCGCCGTGAAGATGCCCCACACCGTCAGCGGCATCCGCATCAGCGTCATGCCGCGGGTGCGGGCCTGCAGCACCGTCACCACATAGTTCAACCCGCCCATCGTGAAGCCGATGATGAACAGGATCAGCGACAGCAGCATCAGGATGATGCCGGCCTCGTTCCCGCCAGGGGTGCCGGAGAGGATCGCCTGCGGCGGATAAAGCGTCCATCCGGCGCCGGTTGGTCCGCCCGGCACGAAGAAGGTCGCGACCAGCACCAGCACGGCAAGCAGATAGATCCAGTAGCTCAGCATGTTGACGTACGGGAAAACCATGTCCCGGGCGCCGACCATCAGCGGGATCAGGTAGTTGCCGAACCCTCCCAGGAACAGCGCAGTGAGAAGATAGATCACCATGATCATGCCGTGCATGGTGATGAACTGAAGATACTGGCTCGCATCGATGAACGAGAACGTGCCGGGGAAGCCGAGTTGCAATCGCATCAGCCACGACAGCACCAGCGCGACCATGCCGATCGCCATCGCCGTGAGCGAGTACTGGATGGCGATGACCTTGGCGTCCTGCGAAAAGACGTAGGTCGTCCACCAGCTCTTCGGATGATAAAGCTCGACCTCGGCCACCTCGGCCGGCGCGATCCCCGGGGTTGCGTCAGACAGGACATCGACCATCGGCATGTCCTCTTCAGATCCGTTGCGTCCGGCCCCCCTCGCCGTCCGCAAGCTGCTTTCGTATCAGCACCTCATTCGTCGTTCGGCTTGAACGTCGCCTTCAAGACGCGTTTGCCGGTCAGTTCTGCGAACGTCTGCTGCTGTTCCAGCCACGCCTGATATTCGCCCTGTTCCTGGACGGTGACCTTGCTCCGCATCTGCGCGTGCGCGAGCCCGCAAAGTTCCGCGCAGAGGACGTCGAACGATCCCGGTCCGCGTCGGCGTGAACCAGAAGTAGGTGACCGCGCCGGGCACCATGTCCATCTTGGCGCGGAATTCAGGCACCATGAAATTGTGCAGGACATCGATGGAGCGCAGCAGCACCTTGACCGGCTTGCCGATCGGCAGGTGCAGGTCGCCGCTCTCGATCACCACATCGTCCTGCCCGTTCGGATCGTTGGTGTTCAATCCCAGCGGATTGTCCGGGCCGATGAGGCGGACGTCGGACGTCCCAAGCCTGCCGTCCTTCCCCGGAAGGCGGTAGCTCCAGCGCCACTGCTGTCCCATGACCTCGACTTCGGTGGCATCTGCGGGGACCGTGACAAACTGATGCCAGACCACCAGGCCGGGCGCCAGCATGGCGGCGACGCCGATCGTCGTGCCGATCGTCAGCCACCATTCGAGCCGCTTGTTTTCGGGCTCGTAGGCGGCGCGCCGGCCTTCCTTGTGATGAAAGCGGAAGACGCAATAGGCCATGAACGCGACGATCGCGAAGAACACCGCCCCGGTGATCCAGAATGTCAGGCTGATCGTGTCGTCGATGTAGCGCCAGTTCGAGGCGATCGGAGTCCACCACCACGGGCTGAAGAGGTGAAACAGCACCGAGGCAATCGCAACCAGAAGCAGTATCAGCGCTACGACCATCCCTTATTCATCCTTCCTTTGAAGGGTGCGAATAGAAGGGCGGAACTCACGCCTGTCCGATGGCTGACTTCAATGTCGCGATGCGTCGTGTCTGTTGCTGCGGCCATCCGGTCGCCAACGCAAACACACAAAGCACCCACGACGACCGCCAACCGCATCGGGGCCAGGGGCCTACACCTTCAAGATGATACGTGGCGAGCCAAGCGTCAATGGATCATGATGCTGATATCGAGTTCATCGTTCGGCTGTGGCCTGCAGCGCACCAAACGATTTGTGCATGTGCACAAATTCACCCGACCGCGAGCACCCGCTCGTCTCTGCGAGTATTCCTGATTTCATCGTCGTCAGTGTCGCGTCACTTCCGGTACTTCCGTTGATGCTCGATCCAGCATGCGACCGCGATCGACGCGATCCGGACGTCGCTCTTCCCCTGGAGTCGCGAGCACGAGCCGTAGCCGCAATGACAGGACGGAATTCCGGAATCGTGGTCCCGCCAAACAACGATGCGCTGGCTCGACCTCAGCGTGTACCTGCAAATTGCATACAACGGTCGCTTTTGCTTAGTTCCATCGCATGTCAACGCCACCCTCGCTTCCCCGTGCGCTCGAGAAGAGATCATTCCACGCCAAGAACGGCCAACTCGGCATTCTGCCGTCGGACGCGCCTGCGTTCCTGAAGGCGTGCGAGAAGGACGGAATACGCGTGCTCGGCTGGGAGCTCTGGATCGTCGATCACCGCTGGGACTTCAAGAAGAACAAGCCGGTCTCGTCGCCTGGCGACTGGTGCGGCGGCATTCCGACCAAGGACGGCATGAGCGTCATGTCCGGCATCGGCAAGCTGCCCGCGACCGACGACCTCGCGAAGAAATTTTCCGACTACCTGCGCTTCAATTTCACGATCGACGACTAAGCGCTTCCTTAACTCATCGCACCAGCAGAACGAAGGACGCGATGAACGCGAGCGCGACCATCACGCCCATTCGCGCGAGGAATAGTTCTGCGGACTTTCTCATGTTTCCCCCAAAGACTTGAGCCGAGAAGACTTGAGCCGCGACTTTTACAAGAGACTGGGACACGAGCCATCGCGCGGCGCGAGCGCGCCGACATTTGTTTTCGAGATACTCCGCAGAACGCCACCCCGTTCGCCTGAATGCGTCCCCACGCAGCGAACAACTCACAGCCTAGTGATTTGTGTGGCGAGAGTTTGATTCGATTTTGTCAGCAAAAAGCGCGTCGCCTGCGTCATCAGTCCATGACGAACGAGTGACGTGGAGCGAAAGCGAGCACAGGCGCGCGCATGTGACGACGCAACCACTGCTTGTTTCCCGATATCGAAGCATTTAGCCTTTCTCTCGTCGTCGGCGAATCCGACCGCGGGGGAAGACCATGCCGAAGAGAATCATTCTCTTGTCCGACGGCACTGGAAACGCGGTCAAGAACGTCTGGCGGACCAACGTCTGGCGTGTGTTCGAGGCGCTGGACCTCGCCCAGCCGGATCAGGTCGCCTGCTATGCCGACGGCGTCGGCACGTCGTCGTTCAAGCCACTCGCAATTCTTGGCGGGGTTTTCGGCTGGGGGCTGAAGCGCAACGTCCTGCATCTCTACAAGTTTCTCTGCCGCAACCATGAATCCGACGCGGAGATCTACGCCTTCGGCTTCAGCCGCGGCGCCTTTACGATCCGCGTCCTGGCCGGACTGATCGCGCATCAAGGGATCGTCCCGTTCAAGACGGAGTCCGAGCTCGATCGCTACGCCAAGGCGGCCTACCGCGCCTATCGCGCCGAGCGCTATCACTCGCTGCTCCGCATCGAAAAAATCGGCCGGCTGCTTCGCGACGGCATCGTCCGCCTGATCGATCTCGTCGCAGCGCAGGACGCCTTATTCCGAAATCGTCAAGACTCCGGTCGAATCGATCCGCTTCGTCGGCGTCTGGGACACGGTGGCCGCCTATGGCCTGCCGATCGACGAGATGACGCGCGGCGTCAGCCTGTGGCTGTGGCCGCTCGAACTGCCCGATCGCAAGCTGAGCCCGATCATCGATCGCGCGTGTCATGCGCTGGCGCTGGATGACGAGCGCACGACGTTTCATCCCGTGCTCTGGACCGAGAGCGGCCTGACGCTGCCCGAGCCGCGCGCGGACGGATTTCGTCATGTCAGCGACGAACGCCTGAGCCAGGTGTGGTTCGCAGGCGTTCACGCGAACGTCGGCGGCGGCTATCCGGACGACTCCCTCGCCCACATCCCCCTCGTCTGGATCATGGACGAGGCGAAGGTCTGCGGCCTCCGCTTCAAGACACCGCCGAGCGCCGATCCCGACGCCCTCGTCCACGCCCGCTCGAACCGGGACAAGGACGGCCGGCTCTACGACTCGCGCTCGGGCCTCGGCGGCTATTACAGGTACGGCCCGCGCAAACTGCGCGAGCTGTGCGACATGCGCTTCTCCGGCGAGCCGGACGACGCGGTCAGGATCGAGCTGCCGAAGATCCATGAGAGCGCGATGCAGCGCGGCCTCACCGGCGCCCATCCGTATGCGCCGATCGGCATTCCGGCCCGCTTTGCGCTGGTCAACACCCAGGGGCAAATTCTCGAGAACCACCAGAATCCGCTGGAAAGCGCCGCGCATGCCGTCAGACGCGCCGACGCGCAGGAACGCATCTGGAACCTGGTCTGGGGCAAGCGCATCGTCTATTTCGCAACGCTCGCGGCGTCGCTTCACCTCGCCCTGTTTCCCCTGTTTCATCAAACCGACCGCGCGGCCGAATTCTCGACGCCGTTCAGGTTTCTGTCCGAGACGCATCCGCATCGCCGGCGGCTTCATGCCGGGGTTCTTCACCTGGTGGCTCGACGCATTCGCAACCAATCCCGGGACATTCGCGATCGGCGCTGCGCTCGTCGCCTTGCTCACATGGTTCGGCGTCAACCTCGGCGACCGCATCAGGGACGAAATGGGCAGATACTGGCGATCGGGCGTCGCCGACCTGCCCGGCCGGCCCGACAACTTCGTCTATCGTTTGCGCAACGATGCGGTCTACCAATGGGTCATCTGGGCCGGGAAACGCCACGTGCTGCCGCTCCTCTCCGTGGTGGCGATCGTCTATGTCTGCGTCACCGCCGTCAGCCATGTCGCGTTCAATATCCAGGACGCGGCGGGCCTGTATTGCGAGGAGAATCCTGCGCCCGACACCGGTGCCGATCCTCGGCGAGATCGAAGCCACCGCGCGCCTTGCAGGCGTCCCACATGTGCTGGGCAAGCGGGATACTGCTCGAACAGGGCCGCCGCTATCAGATCGTCGTCACGCAGACATCGCCCGAATGGAAGGACCGGCAATTCGTCACCGACATCGGCGGCTTCGAAATCTCGGAGCTTCCGAACTTCACCGATCGCGCAACGATGCTTCTGGCCGTGCCGATGCGTCGCGTGTTTCTGCGACCGTGGTTTCGGCTGATCGGGCGCGTCGGCGCCGTCGGCGCGGATGAGTATTTCATGGATCCCGATCGTCAGGCCTCCGGACAGGATCCGCTCAGATCCTATGGCGTGACGATGCGACCGCGGCGCGACGGCGAATTCTTTCTCTATGTCAACGATGCCGCGTCCGGCATTCCCGCCGTGGGCCGCTGGTTCTATGCAAACAACACCGGCGAAGCGAACGTGAAGATCAAGCACATTCCCCGCTGAGCCGAAGGAAGCCGAAGGCGCAGTTCGTTTCGCTCACGGCCACGCCGCATAGGACGGCCCGCTGCGGGCGTGCTCGAGGCGGATCTGCCGGCGATAGGTGCCGGGCGATGCGCCGCGATATTTTCGGAAGAAGCGGTTGAAGTAGGCCGGATCGCGAAAACCCAGGCCGTAGCCGATCTGCTCCACCGGCAGATCGAGCTGCTGCAGCCGCGTGCAGGCTTCGCGCACCAGCCGCTCGTGGATCAGCGCGCGCGGGCCAAAACCCTTCTCGCGCTGGCAGTGCGCGTGCAGCTTGTCGGAGGTGACGCCGAGCACCGCCGCGTAGCGCGCGACCGGCCAGCCGTCGCGATAGTGCAGCTCGACCATCTGCAGGAAATTGCCGACCAGCGCCGCGCCGCCGCCGCGCGCGGCCGCCTCGCGCCGCTCGTCATGCGAGGCGCCGAGCCGCCACAGCTGCAGGCACAGCAGCAGAAGATGCGAGGCGATCAGCGTTGCGCCGCCGTGCCCCGGCACACGCAGCTCGGCCGCGATGGCGCTGCACGATCCGGCGATCGCATCGAGATGCGGCGTGAGCCCCTCGCCCGCGATCAGCGTGACGCGATCGGTGGTGCGGCGGAGATCCAGCGCCTCGGCCGAGTTGGCGATCGTCTTGATCAGGAAGTCGTCGTTGATCGACAGCATGAAGCCGCGCGCGCCGCCGCCGACGTCGATGGTCGCGTCGATGTTGCCGGGCAGCCAGAGCAACGCCGGCGCCTCGAGCGCGGCGCGCGTCCCCTGCCACGTGGCTTCGCCGCGGTCCGACAGCAGCACGAACAGGTGCGCGCGGCGCTCGCCCTTCTGGCGCATCACCCAGGCGCGCTTGTCGAGTGCGGCGAAGAATTCCTCGGCCCGCACCGCGAGCGCGACGCCAACCGGCAGCCCGTTCAATCCGGCTCATCGGCATCACGAAGGGCCCTCCACGCACCAAAGCACGCCAGAATGATACAATCTTTCCCCGGCTCCGTCCAATTCCAAGGCTCCGACGATCCTGCGTAACGTCAGTCTGCCAAATGAGCGCCAAGGTCAATGGCGCCCGGCCGACGCTTTCTCGGGAGGGAGACCATGAGCAGACATACGCGCCACGGAGCGCCGTTCGCAACGCCACTCGCCGTCACGCGGTAGCGCTCGGGGCGGCCCGGATCATGACCAACGCCATCCTGACCGGCCTGATGCTGGGCGGCATGTATGCCCTCGTCGCCATGGGGCTGACGCTCCAGTACGGCGTCGCGCGCATCATGAACCTCTCCTACGGCGAGTTCCTGATCGCCGCCGCCTTCGCCTCGCACTGGCTGTTCACCGGATGGGCGATCAGCCCGTTCGTCGGCCTCGTCGTGATCGTCCCAGTTGCGTTCGTGGTGAACCTCGCCGTCTACAAGCTGCTGCTGACGCCGCTGGTGCGCCGCGCGCCGACACGCGACGCGCTCGAGGTCGACAGCATCCTTGCGACCTTCGGCCTGAACCTCAGCAATACGCAACTGAGCATCCAGTAGAGGACATA
>CAWJKJ010000014.1:0-114451 GCA_963843435.1 uncultured Alphaproteobacteria bacterium | reverse complement strand
ACTGAGAACGACCGATTCCGTAAATTCGGGTACGGGCCGGCAGCGCTAAGCCGCTGGAAACGAAAGATAAATTTTAACCGTCCGGCGCCCGCTCAACGGCGCCGCAAGACCATGCGTAAAGGATTTGGCCCCGCTTTGCCAAGCAAAACGCTAGCCATTTTCCCGGTTCTTGGACCTGACGCCGGTCAGGCCGTGTCCACTTCTAAACGCTGCTCGCTCCGACTAGGCGTCGAGGCCATAGAGCGTGTGCAAGGTGCGGACCGCGAGCTCCGTATAGGCCTCGTCGATCAGAAGCGAGAACTTGATCTCGGACGTGGTGATGGCGCGGATGTTGATATTCCGCTGCGACAGCGCCTTGAAGGCTTGCGCCGCAACACCGGCGTGGCTGCGCATGCCGATGCCGATCACCGAAACCTTCGCGACGTCGGTCGCGCTGTCGAGCCGCGAATAGCCGATGGCGTCCTTCGCCTTGGTGATCGTCTCCTTGGCGCGCACATAGTCGGAGGCCGGCACCGTGAACGTCAGGTCGGTGAACGCGCCGTCCTCCGAGACGTTCTGCACGATCATGTCGACGTTGATGTTGGCTTCCGCCAGCGGGCCGAAGATGGCGGCGGCGACGCCCGGCTTGTCCTGCACATGCCGCACGGAAATCTGCGCTTCGTCCTTGGAGAAGGCGATGCCGGTGACGACTTGTTGCTCCACGATTTCCTCCTCGCTGCAGATCAGCGTGCCCGGCGGGTGATTCGAATGCGGGTCGATGTCTTCCGGCTTGTCGAAGCTCGAGCGCACGAACACCCGCACATTGTGCACCATGCCGAGCTCGACCGAGCGCACCTGCAGGACCTTGGCGCCCTGCGAGGCCAGCTCGAGCATTTCCTCGAACGCGACCTTCTCGAGCCGCTTCGCCTTCGGCACCACGCGCGGGATCGGTGGTGTAGACGCCGTCGACGTCGGTGTAGATGTCGCAGCGGTCGGCCTGGATCGCGGCGGCGATCGCCACCGCCGAGGTGTCCGAGCCGCCGCGGCCGAGCGTGGTGATGCGGCCGGTGTCCTTGCTGATGCCCTGGAAGCCGGAGACGACCGCGACCTCCTTGCGGTCCTTGAAGCGCTTGACGATCTCGCTGCCGTCGATGTCGAGGATGCGCGCCGAACCGTGCGCATCGGAGGTCTTGATCGGGATCTGCCAGCCCTGCCACGAGCGGGCCTGGATGCCGACCGCCTGCAGCGCGATCGCAAGCAGGCCCGACGTCACCTGTTCGCCGGATGCGACCACGGCGTCGTACTCGCGCGCGTCGTGCAGGGCGAGGCTTCCGTCGCCCAGCCGACGAGCTCATTGGTCTTGCCGGACATGGCGGAAACCACGACGGCAACCTCGTGCCCCGCGTCGACTTCGCGTTTCACGTGCTGCGCAACGTTGCGGATGCGCTCGATGTTGGCGACCGATGTGCCGCCGAATTTCATCACGAGACGGCTCATGACGTGCGCCGCGATCTCCGTTAGTGCTTGATGTCAGGCACGCCGCGCAAAAACCGCGCACGGGTGCAAAAAGGCGCGTATACATACCGATGAGGGGTGGGGACCGCAACCGGTTCCGGCCCGCTTTCGGCGTCGTCCGGCCCCGTGCCGGCGGACGGAAATCAAGGGAACGAGGGCCTGATGGGGCGCTACATCGAGGAAATCCTGCAGCCCGACGAGAAGGTGCTTTATTCCACCACCATTCACTGGATCGTCTACCTGCCGGCCATACTCGCCTGGATCGCGGCGATTTTCTTCTTCGCGCTTCAGCGCGGCGCGGTCACCGACGGCGTCAACCTCCTCTGGCTGGCGCTGTCCGGCGTCTCGGCGCTGATCGCCCTCTACTGGACGTTCCGGGCCTGGTTCCAGCGCTTCACCAGTGAGACCGATGTCACCAACCTGCGGGTCGTGCACAAGGAGGGCTTCATCCAGCGCGAGACGTTCGAGATGAACCTCGACAAGGTCGAGAGCGTCGACGTCCGGCAATCGATTCCGGCGCGCCTCTTCGGCTATGGCGACGTCACGATCCGTGGCGTCGGCGAGGGCGACAAGGACATCGAGATGATCGCCTCGCCGCTTCAATTCCGCAACCACATCACGGCGCGATAGGCACTCCGAAAAGACATGCCCACGCAGCCCAACAATCCCGGCGGACCCTCGACCGTCGACCCGGCGGAGGTCGCGCGCTTTTCGAAGCTGTCGGACGAGTGGTGGGATCCGAACGGCAAGATGGCGCCGCTGCACAAGATCAATCCGTTGCGGCTCGGCTGGATCCGCGACACCGCCTGCCGCAAGTTCAACCGCAACCCGCGCAGCCTGACGTCGCTGGCGGGGCTTCGCATCCTCGATATCGGCTGCGGCGCCGGCCTGTTGTCGGAGCCGCTGGCCCGGCTCGGCGCGCAGGTGATCGGCATCGACCCTTCCGAACTCCAATATCGCCGCCGCGAAGGTGCACGCCGTGCGGTCGAACCTCCTGATCGACTACCGCGCGACCACGGTGGAGGAGATGGGCCATCTCGAGCGCTTCGATATCGTGCTGGCGATGGAGGTGGTCGAGCACGTCACCGACGTCGGCCTGTTCCTCGAGCGCTGCGCGGCGCTGATGAAGCCGTCGGGCATGATGGTGGTTTCCACGCTCAACCGCACGCTGAAGAGCTTTGCGCTGGCGATCGTCGGCGCCGAATACGTGCTGCGCTGGCTGCCGCGCGGCACGCACCAGTGGAACAGGTTCGTGACGCCGGCCGAGCTCGCGCAGCACCTGCACAAGAGCCGGCTGGAGATCGCCGATCAGACCGGCGTCGTCTACACGCCGTTCGCCGACCGCTGGTCGCTGTCGTCCGACATGGACGTGAACTACATGGTGACGGCTGAGGCGTACGCCTAGGTCATTCCGGGGCGCAACTGTAGCCCGGATGCATGCGCAGCGCCATACGCGAGGCTGATCATTCGCGCACGAATAGCCCGGATGTCGCTTCGCTCATCCGGGCTACGGGCTCCACTGACGGGCTGATATGCGCTCCGCAGCTTGACCCGCTGCTGTCGCAATGGTGGTAGTGCGAACAGGTCTCGCTCCACCATAACCCCACCACATGCTCAGCATCGCCTATCTCTGGATTCCGTTCGTCATCCTGGCCTCGCTCGGCCAGGTGGCGCGCAATGCGATGCAGCGCGAGCTGACCGCCTCGCTCGGCACCGTCGGCGCCACGCATGTGCGCTTCCTGTTCGGCTTTCCGTTCTCGATCGTGTTCTTTGCCGTGGTGATGCTGGCGACCCGCGAGAGCGTGACCTGGCCATCGGTTGCCTTCTGGCTCTGGCTGGTGGTCGGCACGATGACGCAGATCGTTGCCACCGGACTGATGCTGGCGGCAATGAACGAGCGCTCCTTCGTCGTCACCACCGCCTACATCAAGACCGAGCCGATCCTCGCGGCGCTGTTCGGCATCGTCTTCCTCGCCGACCATCTGACCGCTGTGGAAGATGCTGGCGATCGTCGTGGCCACGGCCGGCGTCGTCATCACCGCCATTCGTCCCGGCGGTGAAAGAAGTTTTGGCGACCTGCGGCCGACGATCCTCGGGGTGGCGGCGGCTGCGGGCTTCGCGCTGTCCGCGGTCGGCTATCGCGGCGCGATCCTGAACGTGCCGGGCGTCTCGTTCGTCACCGCCGCCTCGTTCACGCTGGTGCTCGGGCTGATGCTGCAGACGCTGGTGCTGACGACCTATCTGCTGCTGCGCGACAGGAAAACGCTCGCTGCGCTGTTCCGGCTGTGGAAGCCGTCGATGCTGGCCGGCTTCATGGGCGCGGCCGCGTCGCAGTTCTGGTTTCTCGCCTTCGCCATCACCAGCGTCGCCAACGTTCGCACGCTGGCGCTGGTCGAGGTCCTGTTCGCGCAGGCGATCGCCTACTACTCGCTGAAGCAGAAGGTGTCGGCGCGCGAGGCGCTCGGCATTGTGCTGATCGTGGTCGGTGTGGCGGCGCTGATCGCCGTGCAGTGATGTCGCACGCGACTATGCCTTCGCCGGAACGAGTGGTGGCAGTCCTGGGCGACGGCGACCATGCCCATCAGCCGGCGCATCGGTGGCCACGGTCTGATCAACCAGTGATAAGCCGCCAGCGAGATAATGCTGGCGCCGACCCAGATCAGCACGATCTTGAACCACGCCGGCGTCGCCAACGGCAGGATGGCGACGCCGAGCAGCAGCAACGGCAGATGGTGCACGATATAGATCGGCAGCGTCGCTTCGCTCAGATAGACGAGCGCCGGCGTTGTGCTCGGCTTGATCCGGGCAGCGAACCCAAGTCCCGTGCCGATAGCGCCCCACGCTGTCAGGCCGACGAACATCCGGCCAGCCGCGGTCTCGCCGCACAGAACGACGCCGACGAAGGCCAGCAGCATGAGGAGCAGGAGGCGCGGTGCCTCGCGTCGCAGACGGATCTCGAAGCCGGGCCAGGCTGCAATTCCCGCACCGATCAGAAAACACAGCGCGAAGTAGGTGAAATTGGTCCAGTCGCCGATGACGTTCGGCACGAACGGCCACCAGCCGTCGCCAGCCGCCAGCAGCGCCGCGAGCGGGAGCGCGGGAAGATAGACCGTCAATATCCCGGGGGCGTCAAAGCGCGTTGCACCGCGCGCAAGCCGCAGCAGCACGGGCAGCAACAAGAGCGAGATCAGGAACAGATAGGCGAGGAACCAAAGGTGCGACCAGGTCTGCAATTTCACATGCTTCAGGTTCCGGGGGAAAAAATCAAAGAACCCGACAAGCAGAGGCTCGACCAGCCGCAATCCATGAAGCCCCATGTCGCGTCCATGGCTGAGCTCGATGTACTTGATGATGGATCCCATCAACACCACGCCGATGATGAGCGGCGGCAGCAATCGTGTCACGCGTTCCTGCACGAAACGGCCGGTGGTGCGGCGGCGCAAGGACGTCAGCGCCGACCAGCCCGCGAGCACGAAGAACACCGGCATCGTCGTGGCGTGCAAGAACTCGTAGAGCGCCGAGGCAACGGGCCACGGCGTCTGGCTCTTGAGGTGGTAGTGCGGCTCGTAGGCAAAGATCAGCAGCGCGTGCGCAAGAATGATGCTGCCACAGAGCACGATGCGCAATCCGTCGAGATCGGTGCGGCGAGGTCGGACCTCGTTCCCGAGCGGACGAACCGGTGTGCCAGGCGCCCCGGCTGTCCTTCTACACGTCACTGACCAACGATCCCCGATGGCAACAAGCGCTAGCACCCAATCGCGGACCAAATGCGGCCGCGCCCCGTCATTGGGCGTATCCGGGTGCGGTCTGCGCAACCGGCGTCGACGTGTCAACCTAACTTTTCGGGAGGTCGTGCCGACAGGTCCATCTCCGGACAGGAGACGGGTTTTCAGGTTAATTCCGGTCTTCCGGCAGCACCGGCATCGGCAGCACCTCGACGCCTTCGTCGATCAGCGCCTTTGCCTCGTCCGGCGACGCGTCGCCATAGATCGGCCGGTGCTCGATCTCGCCGTAGTGCATCTTGCGCGCCTGCTCGGGGAACTGCTCGCCGACATTGTCGGCGTTGGCCTTGATGTGATCGCGCAGCTCCTTCAGCTTGGCGCGAAGCTCCGCCTCCTGCGCCATCATCAGCGGTTCGGGCGATGGCGTCGTCGTCGCGACGGTGGTCGCCTCGGCGGCGGCAGCCTTCTTGCGCCGCGCGGTCGCGCGCATCGTCTTCTCTTCGCCGGCGCGCTGCTCGGTGGTCCTGCCCTTGCGCGGAATCTGCGGCGCCATGATCGACTTTTCGACCTTGACCGAGTCGCACATGGGGCAGCTCACAAGTCCGCGCTTCGCCTGCTTGTCGAAGGACGACGAATCCTGAAACCAGCTTTCGAACGCGTGGCCGCGTTCGCACTGCAACGCGTAACGGATCATGGACGTTCCCGCACCAGATGCAGATGGCCGGTGGGCGCATTCGCATCGGATATGCTGAAGCGGCGGCCGTGCTGCAGCGACGGAATCTTTCCGCGCGCATCAGCGACCTTCGCCGGATCGATCTTGGCCAGTGATGACGCCAGGATCGACGCCGCCTTCGGCGATGATTTCGCCCCACGGATCGACGATCAGCGAGTGACCATAGGTCAGCCGCTTGCTCTCATGCGTGCCGCCCTGTGCCGCCGCGAACACGAATGCGCCGTTCTCGATCGCGCGCGACCGCAGCAGCACATGCCAGTGCGCTTCGCCGGTCGGCTTGGTGAACGCCGACGGCATGGTGAGGAACGATGCGCCGCTCTCGGACAGCGCGCGATAGAGCGCAGGGAAGCGCATGTCGTAGCAGATCGTCAGGCCGATGCGGCCCCAGGGCAGGTCGGCGATGGCGACCGCCTCGCCGGGCTGGTAGGTCGCCGACTCGCGATAGCTCTCGCCGTTGGCGAGGTTGACGTCGAACATGTGGATCTTGTCGTAGCGCGCGACGATCCGACCCTTCGGGTCGATCAGGAAGCCGCGGTTGGCAGCGCGATCGGGCGTCGCGCGCACGGCGAGCGAGCCGATGTGCAGGAAGATGCGCAGCTCCTTCGCGAGCTCCCGGTAGGCGGCAAGCGACTTGTCGTTGTCCTCGTCCGCGATCACCTTGAACAGCTGATCGCGGTTGGCCGCGAGGATGTTGGTCATCTCCGGCGTCTGCACATAGTCGGCGCCCTTGCCCGCCGCCTCGCGGATCAGTTCGCTGATCTCCTTCAGGTTCTCGTCCGGAGAGAGCTTCGTCCGGGTCTGCACCATCGCCGCGGTAAAGGTCTCGCTCACGTGGTCACCGCCTGTCCGGCGAGCAGCTTGTCGAGATTGCCCGCGTCGTTGAGCTCATAGAGATCGTCGCAGCCGCCGACATGCGTGCCGCCGATGAAGATCTGCGGCACGGTGGTGCCGCCGTTGGCGCGCTTCACCATGGCCTGCCGCAGCGCTGCATCACCCGACACGTCGATCTCGGTGTAGGTGACGTTCTTGCGGGCCAGCAGCTGCTTCGCCATGCGGCAATAGCCGCAATAGGGCGTCGTGTAGATTTCAACCTGGACGGTCATGCGCTAAGGGTCCATGGACGCTAGGTTTTTTGCCGCGTCTGCGTCCTTCATGACCCGATCATATAGGATTCCGCGCGCCTTCCACAACACGCGCAAACACCAGCACATCGACGTTTGCGGCCTTCGCGCGCAGCAGCGCACGTGCGCAGGCGTCCACGGTCGCCCCGGTGGTCAGCACGTCGTCCACCAGCACCACCCGCCGGCCGTCCAGCTGTGGCCTGCGCTCGGTGGGGACGGCAAATGCGCCCTGGACGTTGCGGGCGCGCTCGCTGCGCGACAGGCCGATCTGCTGTGGCGTCGGGCGGGTTCGCTTCAGGAGGGTGCCGGCGACCGGAACGCCGGCGATCCGGCCGATCACTTTTGCGAGCGCGCCGGACTGGTTGTAGCGGCGGCTCCAGCCGCGCCGCCAGTGCAGCGGCACCGGTACGATCATGTCGGCATGTTCGAGGATTTCCGCGCCTGCGCGCGCCATCCAGCGGCCGAGCGGCGGCGCCAGATCCGTGCGGTCCTGATACTTCAGGCCGTGCACCAGCGTCCGCGCCACGTCGTCATAGCGCACCGCGGCGCGGGCGCGATTGTAGGCCGGCGGATCGGCGATCGCTTGCATCGACAGGATGCCGGGGCCGGGATCATAGACAAAGGGAATGCCGAGCCGTTCGCAGAACGGTGGTGCAATGAACGACAGTTTGGCCCAGCAGCCGGCGCAGACGCCTTCACCGGACACCGGCGCGCGGCAGGCCACGCACAGCGTCGGCAGCGCAACGTCGAGCGCGAGCTGCGAGGCGGTTCTGAGCGTCGACCGGCACGCGGCGAGCGCGCCGCGAAAGCGGCCGGCCAGCTTCAAAGGCGGTGCAGCATCGGGCGCCGTCGCTTCCATGCGCAGAAGGCTAGCGCTCGTGGCACGATTGGCTCAAGTCACGGCTTGCGGTCCGTAGCCGGAGGCTTCAGAAGCGTGGGCATGACGGACGCCAATCCGGTCCCCCGCCTGATCGACCGCGCGCGCTTTGCGCGCGCGGCAGGCGCGTGCGCTCCGTGGCGAGCCGGCGACGTTCCTGCTCGACCGCGTTGCCGAGGACATGCAGGAGCGGCTGCATGCGGTGCTGCGCGAGTTCAAGGACGTCGCCGACGTCTGGACGCCGGGCGACATCCTTCGCGACATGTCGGCGGATCGCTACGCCTCGATCGCGCGGATCGGCATGTTCGACGGCGACGACGAGCGGCTGCCGCTTGCGCCGCAATCGCTCGACCTCGTGCTGTCGGCGCTGGCGCTGCATTTCGCCAACGATCTGCCCGGCGTCATGGCGCAGATCCGCCGCGCGCTGCGGCCGGACGGCCTGTTTCTCGCAGCGCTGCTCGGTGGCGATACGCTGACCGAGTTGCGGCAGGCGTTTGCGGCTGCGGAAGTCGAGCTCGAGGGCGGGCTGTCGCCGCGCGTGCTGCCGTTCGCGGATTTGCGCGATCTCGGCGCGCTGCTGCAGCGTGCCGGCTTTGCGCTGCCCGTCGCCGATGTGGATCGCGTCGTCGTGCGCTACGACGATGCGTTCGCCCTGATGCAGGATCTGCGGCGCATGGGTGCGACCAACGTGCTCGCCGACCGCCGCCGCACGCCGCTCCGCCGCGCGACGCTGCTCAGGATGGCGCAGGTCTACGCCGAGCGTTTCGCCGACAGCGACGGACGCATCCGCGCGACGTTCGATATCGTCTGGCTGTCAGGCTGGGCGCCGCATGCAAGCCAGCAGCAGCCGCTGCAGCCGGGATCGGCGAAGGCGAGTCTGGAGGAGGCGGTGAGGGGGAAGAAGCGCGTAGAACGTTGTAGCCCGGATGCAGCGAAGCGACATCCGGGGCTTGCTCGCAGCGCACGTCACGAAGTCGGCCCCGGATTTCGCTGCGCTCCATCCGGGCTACGAGCAGTGTCTACAACAAATCTTCCAGATGCGGGATCAGCGGCAGGTCCGCCGGCGGCATCGGGTAGTCGCGCAGTTTTGTCGCGCGCACCCAGGCGAGCGCCTGTCCCTCGCGCGCGACCACCTCGCCTTCCCAGCGGCGGCAGATGTAGAGCGGCATCAGCAGATGGAAGGTCTCGTAGGCGTGGCTTGCGAAGGTGAGCGGCGCGAGACACGCCTCGCGCACGGTGATGCCGAGCTCCTCGTGCAGTTCGCGGATCAGCGCGTCCTCGGGCCGCTCGCCGGCATCGAGCTTGCCGCCGGGAAATTCCCACAGACCCGCCAGCGCCTTGCCTTCCGGGCGCTGCGCGATCAGCACGCGGTTGTCGGCATCGATCAGCGCGCAGGCGACGACGAGGGTGAGCTTCATGCCGGTCCTATGCCAGATAGCCGGTGACGCCGTCCCAAAGAAGCTTTGCGGCGACCGACGACGAGCAGGATGTAGCAGGCGCGATAGAGCTGAGCCTCGTCAAGCCGCTGATGCAGCTTCCAGCCGGCCCAAACCCCGAGCGGAATGAACGGCGCGCAGATCAGCATCAGCATCCAGAGCTCTCGCGTCGGCGGCGCCAGCAGCAGCCAGGGGCCAACCTTGAGCAGATTGCTGATGGTGAAGACGATGCTGGTTGTTCCGGCGTAGAGCGCCTTGGGCATGCCGAGCGGAAGCAGGTACATCGCCAGCGGCGGGCCGCCGGAATGGGCGATCATCGTCGTCAGGCCCGATGCCGTGCCGGCCGCAATGGCGCGCGGCGTCGAACGCGGCATCTGCCGTTGCGCAGTCCGGCCGAACAGCCAGGCGCCGACAAAGAAAAGCGTGATGACTGCCATCACGATCGCGGTGAGATGCGGATTGAGGACGCTCAGGGCGAGAAAGCCGAGCCCGATGCCGACGGCCATGCTGGGCGCAAGCACGACAACGTCCTGCTTCGACCAGGTGGAAGGCCGCCAGTAGTACAGGGCGCAGACATCCATGACGCACGAACAGCGGCGCCAGCAACGCGCCCGCGGTCAGCGGGTCCATGACCAGCGAGAGCAGCGGAATTCCGAGAATGGCAAAGCCGCCGCCAAAGCTGCCTTTCATGAACGCAATCACGAACACGCCCAGCGCCGCGATCGCGAGAACGGCGGGCTCGTAGCTCACCGCGGCCGCCGCTCGCGGTTACGACCGGTAATCGCCGTTGATCGCGACATACTCCTTGGTCAGGTCGCAGGTCAGCACGCGGTCGCGGCCCTTGCCGAGGCCGAGCGAGACCTTGATCTGCACGACCGGCTCCTTCATCGTCGCCGACACCTGCTGCTCGTCATAGGTCGGATCGCGCTCGCCCTTCGTTGCGACGCGAATGCCGTTGAACGCGATCGAGATCTTGTCGCGATCGGCCGGCTCGCCGGCCTTGCCGACGGCCATCACCACGCGGCCCCAGTTGGCGTCCTCGCCGGCGATCGCCGTCTTCACCAGCGGCGAGTTGGCGATCGACATCGCGATTTTTCGCGCGGACTTCTTCGACGTCGCGCCCTCGACGATGACCTCGACCAGGTGCGCGCGCCTTCGCCGTCGCGCGCCACCTGCTCGGAGAGATCGGCCAGCACGGCGTTGAACGCCTTGGTGAAGGCCTTCAGTCGCGGATCGGAGGCGCGCGAAATCTTCGGCGCGCCCTTTTCGGCCGCGGCGCCGGTCGCGAAGGCCAGCAGCGTGTCCGATGTCGAGGTGTCGCTGTCGATGGTGATGGCGTTGAAGGTGTCCTCGACGCCGGCTTTCAGCAGCGCCTGCAGCACGCCGGCCGACAGCGGCGCGTCGGTGAACACGAACGACAGCATCGTCGCCATGTCGGGCGCGATCATGCCCGCGCCCTTGGCGATGCCGTTGATGGTCACGCTCGCCTTGCCGAGCTTCACCGTCGCGGTCGCGACCTTCGGAAACGTGTCCGTGGTCATGATCGCTCTCGCCGCGTCGAGCCAGCGGTCGCCGCTGGCTTCGGTCGAGAGCCGTTCAAGCACGCCGTCGAACTTGGTCGCATCGAGCGGCTCGCCGATCACGCCGGTTGATGCGAGAAAGACCTCCGCCGGCTTGCAGCTCACGGCCTTCGACGGCGATCGTCGCCGTCAGCGAGGTCGAGGAGCGGCCGGTCTTGCCGGTGAAGGCGTTGGCGTTGCCGGAATTGACGACCAGCGCGCGCGCCTTGCCGGCCTTGATCTTGGCCTTGCACCATTCGACCGGCGCGCTCGCGCATTTCGACTTGGTGAACACGCCGGCGATGGTCGTGCCTTCGTCCAGCAGCGCCAGCAGCACGTCGGTGCGGTTCTTGTAGCGAATGCCGGCCTCGGCGGTCGCCAGGCGCACGCCGTCGATCGCGGGGGCATGCGGTGTTTCGTTGGGTGCGAGGGGAGAGACCGAGGTGGACATGCGTGTCGCCCTGAATGGAAAGCGACGTTGGACCGGACATGAAGAAATGCCCGGGGCAGGGCCCCGGGCATGACGTCAGATTACTGAACTCTGTTTGAGAAGTCGAACTACTTCTTCGGCGGCGCCATCGCGCCACCCTTGGCCGGCGGCGCAGCGTCCTTGGCGGCAGCGCTGCTCGGCAGCAGGCGCCGCGTCGGTCTTCTGCTCGATGCGCTCGATCTTGGCGGTCTCGCGCAGCTTGCTGACGAGATCGGCCTGCGCCTTGCGTGTCACATAAGTTTCAATCTGCGGCTTGACCTGCTCGAAGTCCGGCGCCTTGCGCTTGCGCTTGTCCTCGACCTTGATGACGTGCCAGCCGAACTGGCTCTTCACCGGATCGGAAATCTTGCCCGGCTCGAGCTCGAAGGCGACCTTCGAGAATTCCGGCACCATCTGCTCCTTGGTGAAGTAGCCGAGGTCGCCGCCATCCGAGGCGCCCGGGTCCTTCGACTTCTTCTTGGCGAGCTCGGCGAAGTCGCCGCCCTTCTTCAGTTCGTCGACCAGCTGCTTGGCCTCGTCCTCGGTCTCGACCAGGATGTGGCGCGCGCGAACTTCCTCGTCGCCGCCCATCTGCGACGCGGCTTCCTCATAGACCTTGCGCATGGCGGCGTCGGTCGCGGCGGCCTTCGCCTCGTCGGTCAGCAGCTTGTCCATCAAGAGCCGGTCGCGTGCGAAGGCGAGGCTCTTCTTGAAGGCGTCGCTGTCGCCGAGCTTCTTGTCCTCGGCGGCCTTGGCGACGATCTTCAGGTCGATCACATAGGACAGCAGATTTTCGCGCTTGGTCGCGGGGTCCATCTGCGCCAGCTGACCCGAACCCAGCTCCTCTTCCGCCATGTTGAGGTCGCTCTGGCGGATCTCCACGCCGTTGACCTTGGCGAGCACCGGATTGGCATCCTGCGCTTGAACCAGAGGGGCGCCCGCGAAGACGACCAATCCGCATCCTGCGACCGCCAGAGCGGCAAGTGCGGTGCGGAAGGGCGTTGACGGGGGTTTGAGGGTAACGGTCATGCAAAATTCTCTCAAATCTAAGGTGGTCGAGGCGGGCGGACACTCGCGCAATCGTTGGGCCTTAGCAATGCACAAAGTCAGGCGGAATCATGAATTTCCCGAGAGGTTTTGCGCCGTTGACAAGGCTTTGGGCGGCCCATATCTCTGCCCGGCCGGGACGGAACTGGCCGCGGCGCGATTTCGGCTGCCTTCGTTCATCTCGTGCAGGCTGATTGCGGCCAAATCGCCCCTCTCAAGGACGAAATTTCAATGAACGGCGCGTTCGCCCGCAAGCTTTTCGGTTCCGGCAACGACCGGCGGATCAAATCCTGCCAGCCGCGGGTTGACGCCATCAACGCGCTCGAAGCCGAAGTCGCCACGCTCTCGGACGACGCGTTGCGTGCCCGCACGACGACATTCAAGCAGCAGCTCGAAGCGGCCAAGTCGCTGGACTTTTCGCGCACGACGTTGCGGCCAAATCGCCTCTCTCAAGGACGACATTTCAATGATCGGCGCGCTCGCCCGCAAGCTCTTCGGTTCCGCCAACGACCGGCGCATCAAGTCCTACCAGCCGCGGGTCAACGCCATCAACGCGCTGGAAGCCGAGGTCGCAAAGCTCTCCGACGACGCGCTGCGCGCCCGCACGGACGAGTTCAGGCAGCAGCTCGATACCGGCAAGACGCTGGACGACATCCTCGTTCCGGCCTTCGCCACCGTGCGCGAGGCCGCCAAGCGCACGCTCGGCCAGCGCCATTTCGATGTGCAGCTGATCGGCGGCATGGTGCTGCATGAAGGCGACATCGCCGAGATGAAGACCGGCGAAGGCAAGACGCTGGTCGCGACGCTGGCGGTGTATCTGAACGCGCTCGCCGGCAGCGGCGTGCATGTCGTGACGGTCAACGACTACCTCGCCCGCCGCGACGCGGAATGGATGGGGCAGATCTACTCGTTCCTCGGGCTGACCACCGGCGTGATCGTGCACGGCCTCGACGACGCCGAGCGCAAGACTGCCTATGCCTGCGACATCACCTACGGCACCAACAACGAATACGGCTTCGACTATCTGCGCGACAACATGAAGTACCGGCTGGAGGACATGGTCCAGCGGCCGCACTTCTTCGCCATCGTCGACGAAGTGGACTCGATCCTGATCGACGAGGCGCGCACGCCGCTGATCATCTCCGGTCCGCTCGACGACCGCTCCGAATTCTACAACACCATCGACGGCTATATCCCGAAGCTTGTTGCGAAAGCCGACTACGAGGTCGACGAGAAGCAGCGCACGGTGGCGCTGACCGAAGCCGGCATGGAGAAGATCGAGCAGCTGATCCGCGACGCGGGCCTGCTCAAGGGCGACTCGCTCTACGACATCGAGAACGTCTCCACCGTCCACCACATCAATCAGGGGCTGCGCGCGCACACGCTGTTCACCCGCGACAAGGACTACATCGTCCGCGACGGCGAGGTGGTGATCATCGACGAGTTCACCGGCCGCATGATGCCGGGCCGGCGCTACTCGGAAGGCCTGCACCAGGCGCTGGAGGCCAAGGAGCACCAGCCGGTCCAGCCGGAAAACCAGACGCTCGCCTCGATCACGTTCCAGAACTACTTCCGCATGTACGAGAAGCTTGCCGGCATGACCGGCACGGCGGCGACCGAAGCCGACGAGTTCTTCGACATCTACAAGCTGGAAGTGCGCGAGATCCCGACCAACGTTGCGGTCGCGCGTCTCGATGAGGACGACGAGGTCTATCGCACCGCCCAGGAGAAATACGCGGCGATCCTCGCCGAGATCGAGCGCGCCAATTCGCGGCTGCAGCCGGTGCTGGTCGGCACCGCCTCGATCGAGAAGTCGGAGACGCTGGCCGAATACCTGAAGAAGAACGGCTACAAGCAGATCGACTTCGGCGACCCGAAGGCGCTGGAGAAGCTCTACGCCGCCGCGCGCACCAACAAGCCGGCAAAGCTGTTCGCGGTGCTGAACGCGCGCTTCCACGAGCAGGAAGCCTACATCGTCGCCGAAGCCGGCGTGCCGGGCGCGATCACCATTGCGACCAACATGGCCGGCCGCGGCACCGACATCAAGCTCGGCGGCTCGCTCGACATGCGCATCTCGCAGGAGACCGCCGGCATCGAGGACGAAGCCGAGAAGCAGAAGCGGATCGAGCAGATCAAGTCGGACATCGAGAAGTTCCGCGAGATCGTGCTGAAGGCGGAAGAGACCGTCGAGATCGAGCCCGCGAAGGGCGGCAAGCCGGCCAAGACCATGACCAAGCCGGGCGGCCTCTACATCATCGGCTCCGAACGCCACGAGTCGCGGCGCATCGACAACCAGCTGCGCGGCCGTTCCGGCCGTCAGGGCGACCCGGGCCGCTCGAAGTTCTTCCTGTCGCTGGAAGACGACCTGATGCGCATCTTCGGTTCGGACCGGCTGGACACGATGCTGCAGCGGCTCGGCCTGAAGGAAGGCGAGGCGATCATCCATCCGTGGATCAACAAGGCGCTGGAGAAGGCGCAGCAGAAGGTCGAGGCGCGCAACTTCGACATCCGCAAGAACCTGCTGAAATTCGACAACGTGCAGAACGACCAGCGCAAGGTGATCTTCGACCAGCGCATCGACCTGATGCGCGACGAGGATGTCGCCGAGACGGTCGCCGACATGCGCCACGCGCTGGTGGACGACATCGTCAAGAAGCACGTGCCGGAAGGCGTCTATCCCGAGCAGTGGGACGTCGTCGGCCTGAAGGAAGAGCTGCAGCGCGTGCTGTCGCTCGAGCTGCCGGTCGATCAGTGGGCGAAGGAAGAAGGCATCGCCGACGAAGAGATCATGGAGCGCATCGAGAAGCGCGTCGACGAGCACATGGCCGCCAAGGCCGCCCAGTGGGGCCCGGACGTGATCCGCTATGTCGAGAAGACGCTGCTGCTGCAGACGCTCGATCATCTCTGGCGCGAGCATCTGGTCATGCTCGACCACCTGCGGCAGGTGATCGGGCTGCGCGGCTACGGCCAGCGCGATCCGCTCAACGAATACAAGGCCGAGGCCTTCAACCTGTTCGAGACCATGGTCGCGCATCTGCGCGAAGCGGTGACGGCGCAGCTGATGCGGGTGGAGATCGTGCCGCCGGAGCAGCAGCCGGAGCTGCCGCCGATGGAAGCGCACAAGTTCAATCCGAACACCGGCGAGGACGAGATGTCGTTCGCCCAGCTCGCCAGTTCGCCGCCGACCGCGCCGGCCGACCGCGATCCGAACAATCAGGCGACCTGGGGCAAGGTCGGCCGCAACGAGAACTGCCCCTGCGGCTCGGGCAAGAAGTTCAAGCACTGCCACGGCAGGTTCGGCTGACTCTGTCATTCCGGCCGGACCGCAGGTCGCAACCGAATCTGCGAGCTGTCGATTTCAGAACCTGAGCTCTGACCCGGATCGCCGCGATGAGGTGGCACTGCGTCGCCTAAGCCGGATGGCTCGCGGCAAGCGCGGGCATGACGGCAAGAAGCTGGAAGGGAGCCCTTGCAATCATGCTCACGATCTACGGCGTCTATCGCTCGCGCGCGTCGCGCAACTACTGGCTCGCAGGCGAGCTCGGCATTCCGTTCAAGTCGGTGCCGGTGATCCAGGCCTATCGCCTGAGCGATCCGAATGCGGCCGATGCGCCGCTGCACACGCGCACGGCGGAGTTCCTGAAGATCAATCCGAACGGGCACATCCCGTCGATGGACGACGACGGCGCTCGTGCTGCACGAGTCGCTGGCGATCAATCTCTATCTCGCCAAGAAGCACGGCGGCCCGCTGGCGCCGGCCAATCTCGCCGAAGACGGCCTGATGACGATGTGGTCGCTGTGGGCCGCCAACGAGATGGAAACCCATGCGCTGCAGGTGCTGACGCATCGCGCCGGCAAGCCGGAGCTGCGCGATCCGAAGCTCGCGCAGGCGGCGATCGATGCGCTGCGCGCGCCGTTCGCCGTGCTGGACAAGGCGCTGGCCGACTTCAGGCTTCCTGGTGGGCGGCCGCTTCACCGTCGCCGACATCAACGTCGCCGAGGTCATGCGCTATGCGATGGCCGCGCCCGAGCTGTTCTCGGCCGCACCGCGCGTGAAGGCCTGGCTCGAGGCCTGCCACGCGCGCCCGGCGTTCAAGGCGATGATGGCCAAGCGCGAGCAGGAGCCGGCGTAGCTGTCAGCGCCACGGCCGATGCCCGCATGCGGCGAGCGAAGAATCCGCGGTCCAGAATGCCGCCTGGATGCCATCCGGGCACGGCTCCTCGCTATGGCGCTCGAATCCGCTATAAGAGCCTTCGCCAGCCGACAGCGAAGGATGAATCCGTGAATCCGCGCCTGCAGCGCCACGTTCGGACGGTCGCGACCGTCGTCGGCATCAGCGGACTGGTGGGCGCCGGCTACGCGCTGGCGCAAGGCCATGTCACGACTGAGCGTGATCGTGACGTCGGCGTTGCACGGTGTGGGCATCGGCTTCGCCCTGACGATGTTCGAGATCGCCCTGGACCAGTATCCGCTGCGCGACTGGATCGCACGGCTTTCGTTCACCGGCACGCTGATCCTGCGCAGCCTGGTCTATGTGCTGGTGATCGTCGTCGTGCACCTGGCGATCATGCATGGTCGCCAGCGCTCGGCTTCGGCGCGGGGCCGGGTTACGACGCCTTGCTGGACACGATCATGTTTTCGTCCGCCGCGGCGTTCGCGATCAATTTCGTGATCCAGATCGCGAACCTGCTCGGCCCCCGCACGCTGATCAACTTCTTCTCCGGACGCTACCATCAGCCGCTGCAGGAAAACCGCTTCGTGCTGTTCGTCGACATCGCCGGCTCCACCGGCCTCGCCGAACGGCTGGGTGGCATCGGCATCCATCGCTTTCTCGACCGCACGTTTCGTCTCCTGACCGGTCCGGTGGTGGACACACACGGTGAGATCCTCGGCTATGTCGGCGACGAATTGATCGTCACCTGGCCGGAGGAGGCCGGTGCCGTCGATGCGCGGCCGTTGCGGTGCTTCCTGTCGATGCGCGAGACGCTGGAGCGCGCTTCAACGCGCCTGTCCCAGGAATTCGGCGCCGCGCCAAAAATCCGCGGCAGTCTCAATTTCGGTCCGGTGATCGTCGGCGAGATCGGCGACATCAAGCGCGCCATCGTCTTCAACGGCGACACCATGAACGCCGCGGCGCGGCTGGAGGAGCTCAGCCGCACTGTCGAGGGCGGCTTCCTCGCCGCGCGCGAGGCGATCGAGCGCTTCGGTCCCGCGATCCCGGTGGCCATGCGCGATCTCGGCACGATGCCGATCCGCGGCCGCGTCGATGCGATCGCGGTGATGGGACTGGACGACGCCTGAGATGAAAGCGCGGTCTCGAAGACGCGAGCTAAAGCATCGCGCTCTAGCGGATCGACCAGCGGTTGTCGAAGGAGTTGGACGGCACGATCGGCTGCGCGCCGGCCATGGCCGTATCGCGCTCCTTCGGCTCGCCGACCAGTTTCGGCGCGGGCTTGTGCTCGCTCGATTTCACGGGCGCGGGCGGCTTCACGGCGGCCACCACCGGCGGCGTCTTCTGCTTCACCGGCGCGGCCTGCTTGACGGGCGCGCTGGTGGTGCTCGCCGTCGTCTCCGAGCCGCCGATACCGATCCGGCGTGCGAGGCTGGAGAAGAAGCCTTCGGAGTTCGACGACGGCGCAGATGCGACGCGCACGGGCGCTGCCTGCTGCTTGGCTGCCGGTTCGGTGCGTGCAGCGGCTGCCGCAGCCGGAGATGACGCCGACGAGAGGAAATCGCCGCCGGTGTTCGCAGCCGGTGTCACGGCAGCAATCGATGATCCATCGGCTGACGCCGGCGGATTGACGCTCGGCGGCACCGCCGGCACGGCGGCGTACGAGGCGAGCGTCATGCTCTTTGAGTCCGACAGGCCGGTGCTGCCGTTCGGCGTCTTGGCGGCGAACAGCGGATGCATGCCGCCGTCGATGCCCTTGCGCGCGGCGACGCTCGGCGTGCCGCGGGTGATCAGCTCGGCGGTCTCGAATTCGTCCTTGCGCTGCTTCTCGGCGACGGCCTGCGCGATATCGTCGGCCACGTGGAACACCGGGCACTTGCCGGCCGGCGTGAAGCTCGGCGGCCGTGTCGCGTTCGGCTCCTTCTCGGCGTTGAACACGTAGCGCTGTTCGCAGACGTCGACCTTCGGCTCGAGCTGGGTGACCTCGAAGTGGTCGTTGCCCTGCTTCAGCATCTTCCAGAACGGCATGTTCGGATTGCCGCGATGCTTGGCCATGTTCTGCGCGGTCATCCGGAACGGATAGGCCTGCACCTGGAACGATCGCTGCCCGCCGAAGAAGGATTCGCGCCCGAGCGCGTAGATCTCCGAGATCTGCTCGTCGGTCATCGCGTAGCAGCCGCGCGAGGAGCAGTCGCCGTGCACCATCAGATGCGCGCCGGTGCGGCCGAGCGAGCGGTCGAAGGCGTTGGGATAGCCCATGTTGAACGACAGATAGAACTGCGACTCCGGGTTCATCTGCGCGGGCGAGATGTTGTAGAAGCCCTCGGGCGCCTGGCGATCGCCTTCCTTGACCTTGGGTCCGAGTTCGCCGGACCAGCGGCAGATCGGATAGGTCGTCAGCAGCGCGAAGCGGCCGGTCTTGTCCTGCTTCCAGACTTCGAGCTCGGCTTCCTGCTTGAACAGGCGGACGAGGATCGGCGATTGCGGATCCATCTCCTTCGCAGCGATCTCGGTGATCAGCTTTTGCGGGATCGGCTTGTTCGCCTTGGAGTTGGTGACGAACGCGGCCTGCTCGGCGTTACAACCGGCCAGCGCAATGCATGCTGTCACAGCAGCTGACGCGACAAGCCCCCGAACCGAACGGTCAGAAATCAAGCCCAAGCTCCCCGACTTACGACAACCCCAACCGGACACCCCGAAACACGCCCGGATTTTCGCGCAACCTGCCTGAAGCCGTTGAGTAATGGTTATCCTTAAGTGGGTGTACTCGCAAGCCGATTTGCGGGTTCCGCCGCAGCCTGCCGCTGCGATAGTGAATGTGGCGTAAATGTTTGAAGGCCTTGGCGAACTCGCACTGTGACGATGCCGCAAAAAAGCCACGATGTGGCGGCGATCGGCGATCGCGAGTGTGGCTTCGCTGCAACGGGCGCCGAAATGCGCGTCGCGGCGAGTCGCATCGCGGCGAAAAGCGATGGAACTAGCCGAGCTTGCGGCCGATATCGAGGAACTTCTGCCGCCGCTGGCTGCGGATGGCGTCGCGATCGAGATTGCGCAGATCGTCGAACGCGTGCGCGATGGCGTCGCCGGTGGCGGCGATCATCGCGGCCGGGTCGCGATGCGCGCCGCCGACCGGCTCCTTGATGATCTCGTCGATCACGCCGAAGCGCAGCATGTCCTGCGCCGTGATCTTCATGTTGGAGGCGGCCTCCTGCGCCTTGCCGGCGTCGCGCCACAGGATCGACGCCGCGCCCTCCGGCGAGATCACGCTGTAGATCGCGTGCTCCAGCATCAGCACCCGGCTCGCGGTGGTGATGGCGATCGCGCCGCCCGACATGCCCTCGCCGGTGATGACCGCGACATTGGGCACGCCGAGCTGCAGGCAGGCGTCGGTGGAGCGCGCGATCGCCTCGGCCTGGCCGCGCTCCTCGGCGCCGATGCCGGGATAGGCGCCGGCCGAATCGACCAGCGACAGCACCGGAATGTTGAAGCGGTCGGCCATTTCCATCAGCCGCACGGCCTTGCGGTAGCCCTCCGGCCGCGCCATGCCGAAATTGTGCTTCAGCCGCGCGTCGGTCGTGGCGCCCTTCTCCTGGCCGATGACGCAGATGCTCTCGCCCCGGAAGCGTCCGAAGCCGCCGACCAGCGCTTCGTCCTCGCCGAACTTGCGGTCGCCGGCGAGCGGCGTGAATTCGGTGATGAGCGCGCCGACATAGTCGACCAGGTGCGGCCGCTGTCGGCCAGCGCGCCACCAGCGTCTTCTGCCACGGCGTCAGGTTGGCGTAGAGGTCGACCAGCGCCTGCGCGGCGCGTTCCTCGACGCGCGCGATCTCGTCGCCGATGTCGCTGCCGCTGGCCGCCAGCGCGCGCAATTCGTCGAGCTTGGCATCGAGCTCGGCGACCGGCTTTTCGAAATCGAGATAGCTTCGCATTATGATCCGGTGGGAGGCGATCGGTTGAGACGGAAAAGCGGTCGCGCTAGTCGCGCTCTGTCTGGCCTTGGCCGCCTTTCAAGTCAACCTGTGCGCGCAAGTCAAGCAAGGCCTTGGAAATTCACTGAATTTCGCGGCTTCGCCGGCATCAGGCATCCGCCAGCGGATGCAGGTCGCGCACGAGGCTCTTCAGCCGCTCCTCGACGATATGGGTATAGATCTGCGTCGTTGAAATGTCGGTGTGGCCGAGCAGCGTCTGCACGATGCGCAGGTCAGCGCCGTTGTGCAGCAGGTGGCTCGCGAACGCGTGCCGCAGCACGTGCGGGCTGATGAGCCGCGGCGCGATGCCCGCTGCGCCTGCAAGCTCCTTCAGGTCGCGGGCAAAATGCTGGCGCGTCAGATGGCCGCTTTCGCCGAACGAGGGAAACAGCCACTTGGCCGGCTTTGCCGTCGCCGACTTTGCTTCCTTGGGCTCGTCGCGTGCGGCATCCATCGCGGCGAGGTAGTCGGCCATCGCCTGCTTGGCCGCGTCGTTGAGCGGCACGAAGCGTTCCTTGTTGCCCTTGCCGCGCACGACGATCATCCGTGCATCGCGCCGCGCCGCCGACAGCGGCAGCGTCACGAGCTCGCTGACGCGCAAGCCCGTCGCGTAGAGCACCTCGAGCAGACAGGCGAGGCGCAGCGCGCGGACGTGCTGGCGTCGCGCTCAGGCCCGGGATGGCCGCGGCGCTCTTGGCCTGCGTCAGCAGCCGGTCCACGTCGGCGATCGACAGCACCTTCGGCAACGTGCGGCCGCGCTTCGGCCCCGACAGGATCGCCGCGGGATCGTCGCTGCGCATGTTCTCGCCGAGCATGAAACGGAACAGGTGCCGCATGCGCCGAGAGCTTTCGCGCCACGCTGGACGACTTGAAGCCGCGCACGTCGAGATCGGCGAGATAGCCGCGCACATCGTCGGTGCTCGCCCGCGCAAAGGCCGTGCCCTTGCCATCGAGGAAGGACGAAAGGTCCTCGAGGTCGCGCCGATAGGCGTCGATGGTGTTCTCGCCGGCGCCTTGCTCCGCCGCCAGCATGTCGAGAAACAGCGCGATCGCCTGCGCGTCGCTCGAGGTTCTGCGGCCTGCCATCTGCTGTCTAGCGCTTCTGGAATTTGTCGGGCGGGACCGTCACGGTGATCTCGCGCGGCTCGGGATCGAAGAAGGTGGCCAGCGCGAAGATGCCGCCATAGATCAGCCCGCCGATCACCGCGACGATGGTCAGAAAGCGGATCAGGGTTGGCATCTCGACCTCGGCACGGCCAGGCTAGAATCGGTTTGGCGCAGGATAGGCGGTAACCATCATGTTCGCCACCATCCGGCAAGGCGCTGGCAATCCGTCGGGCGGGATAGTATAGGTGGCGCCGTCTGCCGGCACGCTGTTTGCCGGCCATATGCAAGGAAGGCTTGTCTTAAGGGTGTCCGGTACGTTGATGCACGAGCCGCCATCGCAGCGCAGGAAGCGGCCGTCGCCGCCGCGCTCGGCGCGCGCGCGATCGTGCTCGATCGGCATGATGGGCGCCGGCAAGTCGACGGTCGGCCGGCGGCTCGCGGCGCGGCTGGGGCTGCATTTCGTCGACGCTGACGTCGGAGATCGAGGCCGCGGCGGGCATGTCGATCCCGGAGATCTTCGCCGAGCACATGGCGAGCAGTATTTTCGCGACGGCGAGGCGCGGGTGATCGCGCGGCTGCTCGACGGCGCGCCCTGCGTGCTGGCGACCGGCGGCGGCGCCTGGATGCGCGGCGAGACGCGCGAGCGCATCCGCGCCAAGGGCATCTCGGTCTGGCTCAAGGCCGAGGCCGACGTGCTGCTTCGTCGCGTCAAGCGGCGCAGCGACCGGCCGCTGCTGCAGACCGCCGATCCGGCGGCGACCATCGAGAAGCTGGTCGCCGAGCGCTATCCGCTCTACGCCGAGGCCGACCTGACGCTGGTCTCGCGCGACGTGCCGCACGACCGCATCGTCGACGAATGCATCGCGGCGCTGGCCGCGTATCTCGCGAGCGACGCGCACCCGACGACGAGTTCGCCATGAGCCTGTCCGCAGCGCCAGCGTTGCCGCAATCGGCACGCAGCCGACGATCGTCAATGTCGGGCTCGGCGATCGCGCCTATGACATCGTCATCGGCCGCGGCGTGCTGCGCTCGCTCGGCGCGCGGATCGCCGCCTTGCGGCCGGGCGTGCGCACCGCGATCGTCACCGATCGCAGCGTCGCCAAACATTGGCTGGAGGCGGTGGAAGCCGTCGCTTGCGGCGGCCGGCGTGCCGTCGTCGCGCATCGTCGTCGACGAAGGCGAAGCGACCAAGAGCTACGCCGTGCTCGAAAAGGTCAGCGAGGCGCTGATCGCAGCGAAGATCGAGCGCAACGACCTCGTCATCGCGCTCGGCGGCGGGGTGATCGGCGATCTCGCCGGCTTTGCCGCAGCGATCGTCCGCCGCGGCGTCGATTTCGTGCAGGTGCCGACCACGCTGCTGGCGCAGGTCGACTCCTCGGTCGGCGGCAAGACCGGCATCAACTCGCCGCACGGCAAGAACCTGCTCGGCGCCTTCCATCAGCCGGTGCTGGTGGTGGCCGACACCGAAGTGCTCGACACGCTGCCGCCGCGGCAGTTCCGCGCGGGCTATGCCGAGGTCGTCAAATACGGCGTGCTGGGCGATGCAAAGTTCTTCGGCTGGCTCGACGCCAACCGCAGCGAGATCTTCGCCGGCGGCGCCGCGCGCGAGCACGCCATCGCCGAAAGCTGCCGCGCGAAGGCGGCCATCGTCGCGCGCGACGAGCGCGAGACCGGCGACCGCGCGCTGCTCAATCTCGGCCACACGTTCGGCCACGCGCTCGAAGCCGCGACCGGATTCTCCGACCGGCTGTTCCACGGCGAGGGCGTCTCGATCGGCATGGTGCTGGCGGCGGAGTTCTCGGCCGAGCTCGGCATGATCGCCGCAAGCCGACGCCGCGCGCGTGACAAAACATCTCGCCGAGTCCGGATTGCCGACGCGGCTGCAGGACATCGCCGGCTTCGCCCAGGAAGGCCTCGGCGATGCCGACGCGCTGATGGCGCTGATGGCGCAGGACAAGAAGGTCAAGCGCGGGCGGCTGACGTTCATTCTGCTGAAGGCGCTGGGCGAGGCCGTGATCGTCAACGACGTCGAGCCGCAGACGGTGCGGAATTTTCTGGCGCGCAAGCTCGGCTAGATCAGTTCCTTGCAGCGACCTCCGCCGCGCTTCGGGACGAGGCGCGTCGCGATCCGTTGGACGTGCGAACCGACGGGAGCCATGTCATGTTCCAGGTTCTGCAGATCATCGCGATCCTGCTGGTGGCCGGCGCATGTGGCCGGCCTGTCTTTCTTCGCGACTGGCGCTGCTTGTGCGCGCCGCTGCTCTGGAAGGAGTGGTCGGCATTCGGCGCGAAGCGAACGCTCGCGCGACGACCTCGGCGAATCCCTGCCGCCATGAGGCATGAGCAGGCCGCCATCCGAGCTCCTGCTTTGCCTTCGCGTTGGAGCCCGCGCGCGACTGCGTCATCATCACCACCAGATGATCACCCGCCGACGAGCCGTCCGATCCATGCGGGAATGCGAAATGGAGCTTTTGCGCCGAGCATTTCCGCCAGCGCCGGCGTCCAGGTGCGGACCGGCGCCGGGTCGTCGTCGACGATGTTGTAGATGCTGCCCGGCCGGCCGCGATCGATCGCCAGCGCGGTCGCCTGCGCGGCATCTTCGATATGCACGAACGACCACCAGCCGTTGCCGTCGCCGATCATGGGTGCGCGGCGGCTGCGCAGTTGCGCGATGAACGGCCCGTCGAACAGGCCGGTGTCGGGACCGTAGAAGGCGCCATACCGCAGCACGATCCCTCCGGGAGATGCCGAGCCGGTTACCGTCCGCTCCAGATGCCGGATCGCGTCAAGCGTGCGGCGGAATTCTGCCGGTGGGTCGGGATCGAGCGCGTCGGTTTCGGATTTCACCGGTGAACCCGTGCGTGCATAGGGCCAGCCGCAAAAACTCTGCGCGACGATCCGCTGCACACCCGCGTCCCGCGCGGCGGCGAGCAGGTGATCGGTCCCCTCGGTCCGCAAGCGGTTGCTGGTCGCGAAGGCGCGATCGAACTTCCGCAGGTCCATGGAGCCTTTCAAGTCGGTCATTTCGTGCACGATGACGTCGGGCTTCGTGCCGGTGACCAGCGCGTGGATTGCCTTGGCGTCGAGACCATCGGCCAGTGCGGGCTCGGCGCCGAGCGCGCGGAGCATCTCCGTCTTCGCCGGCGTGTGGGTCAGGCCGATGACGGAATGTCCGCTGGAGACGAGGATGGGAACGAGACGCCGTCCGAGAGCGCCGGTGGCGCCCGCAACAAGAATGCGCATGCTGATGGCCCGGAATAGCTATGACAACGCAGAGCCATGACAACGCTGAAGCGGCCGGGGCCGTTCCAGCTCAGGTCAACTCGTCCGGCGCGTCGGCATGGATCGCCAGCGCGTGCACGCCGCCCGCGAGGTTGTCGGCGAGAACCTGGTTGATCATGCGGTGGCGCTCGAGCCGGGTCTTGTCTGCGAACGCCTGCGATACGATATAGACCCTGAAATGGGTCTGGCCCCCGGGCCGGTGACCGGCATGGCCGTGATGCTGGTCGGATTCGTCGATCACTTCGACGCTGTCTGGCGCGAAAGCATCCAGCAACTTCCTTGTGATGTCGTCCTTCACCAGCATGTGCGGGGCTTAGCGCCGCGCCCGGCCGCTCGTCAACATGCAAGGTGCGCGTCCGGCGCGGCGTTTTGGCCCGGAGCGCAGCTTATGAAAAAACCGTGAAGGCCGGGAAATAAATCGGCACCGCGTCGCCGGTTTGAGCAATGTCAAGACTTGAAGCGCAGCCGCTCTAGGCGTCTTATCCATCCATGAGTTTCGATTTAAAGGCATTCGACAAGATTCGTATCGCGCCGCGCGGGACCAAGCAGGCTCCCGTGCGCGCGGAGACGACTCTGTGCGAATGGCAGGGCTGCAAGAATCCGGGCTCCCACCGCGCGCCGAAGGGCCGTTCGCGCGAGCGCGAATACTGGCGCTTCTGCATCGAGCATGTGCGCGAGTACAACCAGTCCTACAATTATTTCTCCGGCATGAGCGACGATGCGGTCGCGCGCTACCAGAAGGATGCGCTGACCGGTCATCGCCCGACCTGGAAGATGGGCGCCAATTCCGGCGCCAAGGGCCGCCTCGGCGTCGAGGAGGCGTTCGGCGAGACGGTCGATCCGTTCAGCGTGTTCAGCGAATTGAACGGCCGCGGCAGCTGGCGTCCGGGCCCGGAATCGAAAGCGGGCGCGGAAACGCGCAAGGTGATGAACGCCGAGCGCAAGGCGCTGCAGGTGCTGGGTCTCGACGGCGCTCCGACCACCGCCGAGATCAAGGTGCGCTTCAAGGCGCTGGTGAAGCAGCACCACCCCGACGCCAACGGCGGCGACCGCTCGACCGAAGACCGCCTGATCGAGATCATCAAGGCCGTACAATTACCTGAAGTCGATCGCGCGCGGCTGACGTCCGCTAGCGCTCTCCGGCGATCCACGTCAACGCTGCGCCGTGCGGATCGCTGAAGCGCGACCGGCCGCCCGTCGATGGCAAGAACGAATTGTCCGCGCGGCACCGGGTCCGGCAGTTGCGCCGTGATGCCGGGAAACACGCCGGGCGCTTCATTGGAAATCCACACGGCGCCGAGTTCGCGGACTGAGCGCGCGAAGGCATCGCGTTGCGGCTGGCCGCGACATAGCCGAGCACCGCCGTGTGAAAGACGACCAGCGTGCGCATCGCGCGGCGCGTCGGCCGCAAGGCCTGCGAGATCGTGCAGCAGGTCGCCGCGCCAACCGTCGGCGGGTCCTGCACGCGCCACGGCAAGCGCCGCACGAAGATGATCCAGACGCTGCTCCTGGCCCGGCCAGACCAGCGCTTCCAGCCAGGCGCACTGGTCGTCATCGCGAACGTCGATCGGATTGAGGTCGAGCCCGGCGCGCCAGACGATCTCCGGCAAGCGCGTCGGTAGCGGCGTTGCGTCGTTCACCTGGCAAGCGAAGCATGGCGGCGCGACCGCGTTTGCGGGCGTCAGCCGGTGGCCGTCGAAATCGTAGGCGTAACGATCCGGCAGCAGGCACAGTCCGGCGGATGCGCCGACTTCCAGCAGCGCCAGCGGTTGCGGCAGCTGCATCAGCGCGGGCAGGAGCGTCGCGCAGCGCGCGGCCTCGTTGGTCTGCGTGCTGCGCGCCAGCATCGTCGTGCTGATCGTGTCCCACTGCTCGCAGCACCGTTGCGCGGAAGGTGGGCCAGTCCGGCTGCACGCCAAAACCGTGCTTCACCGCGGCGAACAGCAGGTTGGGCTGCTGCTTGGCGACGGGCAGGCGCGGCGAGCAGCGTCAGCACATCGGCGTCGCCCGCAACGCCGATCGAGAACGCCTCGTAGAGCGGCGAGCGGCCTGCGGCCTCGTCGCGGGCGAATGCGAGGTAGCGTTCCGGCAGCGTCTGGCGCATGGCGCATGTTACGCCGGCACCTTGCCGATATACACCGAGCTCGGCCGGATCAGCCGGCCGGTGCGCTGCTGCTCGCGCGCATGCGCGGTCCAGCCGGCGGCGCGCGCCGTTGCGAAGATCGGCGTGAAGGCCTGGCGCGGGATCTCCAGCGCATCGAGCAGGATCGCGGTGAAGAATTCGACATTGGTGTCCAGCGGACGCTCCGGGTTCTTCTCGCCGCAGCGCCTCGCGCGCGTAAGCCTCGACCTCGCCGGCGAACGGCAAGCCGTCGACGCCGAGGCCGAGCCGCTCGATCGCGCTCTTCAGCACGTCGGCGCGCGGATCGCGCACGCGATAGACGCGGTGGCCAAAGCCCATCAGCCGTTCTTTGCGCGCCAGCGCCGCCATCGATCCACGGCTTGATCTTCTCGCGCGTGCCGATCGCGTCGAGCATTTCCAGCACCGGCTCCGGCGCGCCGCCATGCAGCGGGCCGGTGAGCGCGCAGTAGGCGCCGGTGACCGCGCAGAACAGATCGGCCTGCGTCGAGGCGATCACCCGCGCGGTGAAGGTCGATGCGTTCATGCCGTGGTCGCAGACGGTGACGAAATACGCATCGAGCGCGGCCGCTTGCTCCGCCGAGGGCGTCCGTCCGTGCAGCATCGACAGCGTGTCGGCGGCATGGCTGAGCTTCGCGTTCGGCGCGACCGGCTTGTTGCCGGCTGCCCGCTGCACCAGCGCGCCGACGATCACCGGGATCGCGCCGACGATCACGGCCTCATGGCTCATGCCGTGCTCGCCGCGCAGCGCTGCGATCGCCGCGCGCACGCCGTCGACGATCGAGAGGCCGTCGGTCGCGTGCATCAAGTGCGGCAGCCGCTGGAAGGCGCGCTCGCGGGCGTCGCCGAGCGCGGCGCGAACTTCCGCCTCGCTGATCGGCTTCGCGGTCGCGGCGGTCCAGAGCCGCGCCGTCACGCCCTCGAAGCTCGAGGTCGCGGCGAGATGGCCGACCCGCTCGCCGGCGATGATCAGTTCGCCGCGCGCGCCGTCGACATGGCTGAGCGCGGTGTCGGCGGCCGGGATGCCGTCGAGGCCGGTTGGGGTGCTGGTGAGCTGCATGGTCATGGGAATTCCCTTTCGCGGCTGTCGTTCCTCCAAGATCGACGGCTGTGGACACATTGATCAATCTTGATTAGACTGATCAATATGAAAAATTCTTCCGGCCTCTACCTGTCCGCCCGCGAAGCCGCCGCCGAACTCGCCGTCTCGCCGGCCACGCTCTACGCCTATGTCAGCCGCGGGCTGATCCGCTCCGAGCCGTCGGTCGATTCGCGCGCACATCGCTACCGCGCCGAAGATGTCCGCGCGCTGAAGGACCGCCGGGCGCCGTCGGCGGAGCCGCGCGCCTTCCGCAACTTCGATGCGGACCTGCCGGTGCTGGATACGGCGATCTCGACCATCACCGAGGACGGTCCGGTCTACCGCGGCGTCGATTGCGTGGCGCTCAGCGAGACCGCGAGCCTCGAGCACACGGCGACGCTGCTGTGGGACGCGACCTCGATCGATCCGTTTGCCGCCGACAACATGCCGGTGATGTCCGAGGCGATGCAGGCGGTCGCGCTGGCCGCGCGCGATGCGGCGCCGATCGAGCGGGCGATCGCCGTGCTGGCGCTCGCAGCCGACGCCGATCCGCGCGCGTTCACCCGCGCCGCCGAAGGCCGCGCGCTGGTCGGCGGACGCATCATGCGCCTTGTCGTCGCCGTCATGCTCGGGCGCGAGCCGTCGGTCGCGCCGCTGCATCTGCAGCTTGCCGATGCCTGGGTGCCGGGCCGCAAGGACGCCGGCGACCTGTTGCGCCGGGCGCTGGTGCTGCTTGCCGATCACGAGCTGAACGCCTCGACCTTCACCGTGCGCTGCGCGGCCTCCACCGGGCTCAACCTCTACGATGCGATGATTGCCGGCCTCGTCGCGCTGAAGGGCCCGCGTCACGGCGGCGTCGGCGTACTGGCGTCGCAGCTCGTGCGCACGCTGGAGCAGGGCGATGTCGCAGCGATCGTGCGCGAGCGCGTGGCGCTCGGCGAGCATTTCCCGGGTTTCGGCCACGGCGTCTACCGCAAGGGCGATCCGCGTGCGTTTGCGCTGCTGGACCGGCTTGCGCGCGCCGGCGCCGACAAGCGCTTCACCACGGAAATCCCCGCAAGCATCGCCGAGGCTGCGGGCGTTGCGGCGAATATCGACTACGCGCTGGCCGTGCTGATGCGCACGCTCGACGTGCCGGCCGGCCAGGAGATCGTGCTGTTCGCGATGGCGCGCACCGCAGGCTGGATCGCGCATGCGAGCGAGCAATTGCGCAACGGCCAGCTCATTCGCCCGCGTGCCCGCTACACCGGGCCGATGCCGCCGCGCGACGAAGATTTAGGCTCAGCCAGTCGCCGCAGCGCGCCGCAGGCGGATGACCCAGATGACCACGGCAATCGCGACGATCACCGCGAGGACCGGCAGCGCGATGTGCTCGATCTCGCGGCCATATTGCTTCCACAGCGATCCAGCGAGCGCGCCGGGCAGCACATGCGCGCAGGCCCACAGGCAGACCGCCGGAATGTTCATCGCAAAGAAGCGCCGCGGCGGCATGCCGAGCGCGCCGGCCGTCACCGGCACGAAGGCGCGCACCGGCGGCACGAAGCGGGCGAACAGCACCGCGAGCGCGCCCTGGCGCTCGAAAGAAATCTTCGCTGCGCGCGATCAGGCCCGGATACGACTTCAGCGGCCAAAACCCCAGGATGCGCCGCTGATAGCCGTGGCCGAGCAGGAACGCGGTGCCGTCACCGATCGCAGCGCCAATAATGGCGCTCGCCAGTACGCCGGCAAGACCAAGCTCGCCGGCGGCGACGAACGCGCTCAAGCCGACAATGATGCTCGATCCCGGCACGAACGAGCCGAGCACCGGCACGGCCTCGAGCAGCGCTGCGACGAACACCGTCGCATAGGCGAGATACGGGTGCGCCGAGACGAACTGAATCAATTGGTCGAGGAGGTGAGCCACGGGTGGCAGTGTGCGCGCCTTCGTTCTGGTGGTCCATTGCTTTGGGGACGCG
This sequence comes from uncultured Alphaproteobacteria bacterium, assembly GCA_963843435.1. Classification (GTDB taxonomy): domain Bacteria; phylum Pseudomonadota; class Alphaproteobacteria; order Rhizobiales; family Xanthobacteraceae; genus P52-10. The sequence continues at coordinate 84,288 of CAWJKJ010000014.1, read as the reverse complement.
ATGGCGGTTCGCCGGCAGCTTTGATATTCCACTTGTGGCGAGACGGGAGACGTCGGAATGAATTTGCGCTCCCTGGCGCTTGGAATGCTGGTCGCGGCGGTCTTCAGCGACGGCGCTGTCGCGCAGGCGCTGAACGTCAGTTTCCAGTTTTCCAGGGACGGTCGATTGCGATCAGCCGCGAAAGGTCAGCAATGTGCCGGTCTCGGGCCGCGGCACTGGCGTGATCCATCCGGATCGCCGCGCGACCCTCGAATTGATCACGCCCAATGCAAGCCGGATCCGCCTCGAGGCCACGCTTGGCGGACGACCGGTTGCGGCGCCCGGCGGGACCGCAGAGTTGCGCGTCGCGACCAGCAATCGCCTGCGCATGACCTGGTCGCTGCCCAACAACGACTTCATCATCGACATTGCCGCGGCGAAAAATGCCTGCACGCTCAGGATCGAGACCCGCCTGAAGCCCGGTTCGCGCCAGTATTCGCTGATGTCGAACGGCCAGTTCCATTTCTGCGGCAAGCCGCGCATCACCCAGACATCGTGCACCCTGCGCTAGGGCGCCCTCTCCGCCACGTCCTTTGCGCAATGCAGCCCTTCAATTCTTGTTGCGATGCCTTATCTAATTGAGGAAAAAGCGGAACTTTGATTGCGGCGCAGGCTTCTGCCCGCCGTTCCCGTCTGCTAAGTTGTCCATATTGCCGCCATAACCGCAGCCAACGCACGTCTGGTTTCGGGTAAGCCCCGAAGCCACGGAGGAATGATGACCGCCGCCGCAGCTAATGACATGACCGCATTGCCCGACATGAAAGTCTCGGTCCGGCAGGTGTTCGGGATCGATTCCGACATGGAAGTGCCGGCCTATTCGACGACCGACCCGCATGTGCCGGACACCGATGCCGACTACCGCTTTGATCGCGCGACGACGCTGGCGATCCTCGCGGGCTTCTCGAAGAACCGCCGCGTGATGGTCACGGGCTATCACGGCACCGGCAAGTCGACGCACATCGAGCAGGTCGCGGCGCGACTGAACTGGCCGTGCGTGCGCGTCAACCTCGACAGCCACATCAGCCGTATCGATCTGGTCGGCAAGGACTCGATCGTCATCAGGGACGGCAAGCAGGTCACCGAGTTCCGTGACGGCATCCTGCCATGGGCGCTGCAGCACAACGTCGCGCTGGTGTTCGACGAGTACGACGCCGGCCGCCCGGACGTGATGTTCGTGATCCAGCGCGTGCTCGAAGTGTCGGGCCGGCTGACGCTGCTCGACCAGAACAAGGTGATCAAGCCGCATCCGGCGTTCCGCCTGTTCTCGACCGCCAACACGGTCGGTCTCGGCGACACCACCGGCCTCTATCACGGCACGCAGCAGATCAACCAGGGCCAGATGGACCGCTGGTCGATCGTCACCACGCTGAACTATCTGCCGCATGACGAGGAAGTCGAGATCGTGCTGGCGAAGGCGCGCCACTACCGCACGCCCGAAGGCCGCGACATCACCGGCAAGATGGTGCGGCTCGCCGACCTGACGCGTAACGCCTTCGCCAACGGCGACCTGTCGACGGTGATGAGCCCGCGTACGGTGATCACCTGGGCGGAGAACGCGGACATCTTCGGCGACATCGGCTTCGCCTTCCGCGTCACCTTCCTCAACAAGTGCGACGAGCTGGAGCGGCCGCTGGTGGCGGAATTCTATCAGCGCTGCTTCAACGCCGAGCTGCCCGAGTCGTCGGTGAACGTGGCGTTGAGCTGATTTCTTCCCCTCTCCCCTGCGGGAGAGGGTGCCGAGCAGCCGAAGGCTGCAAGGCGGGTGAGGGGGCTTTGCTCACCGTCAGCCCAACCCCTCACCCGGCTTGCCTTCGCTTTGCTCCGGGAATCCACCCTCTCCCACAAGGGGAGAGGGTAAGCGGAGCAAGAGCGAATTCTGAATGACCACGAACTCCAAATTCAGACCGGGATCGAAGGAAGCTCCGACCGAGCCGTTCAAGCGCGCGGTGACGTCGTGCCTGCGCGCAATCGCCAGGCAGCCCGAGCTTGAGGTGTCGTTCGCGGCCGAGCGTCCGGGCCTCGCGCCCGGCAAGGCGCGGCTGCCGGAGCCGCCGCGCAAGCTGTCGCGCAAGGACGCGGCGATCGTGCGCGGCCATGCGGACTCGATCGCGCTGCAGCTCGCCTGTCATGACCCGGCGGTGCATCGCAAGCAGATGCCCGGCAACATGCAGGCGCGCGGCGTGTTCGATGCGGTCGAGAAGGCCCGCGTCGAGGCGATCGGCGCGCGCCGCATGGCGGGCGTCGCGAAAAATCTCACCGCCATGCTCGACGATCATTTCCATCGCGGCAAGTTCGACGAGATCACCGACCGCGCCGACGCGCCGCTCGCCGATGCGCTGGCGATGATGGTGCGCGAGCGGCTGACCGGCATGGCGCCGCCCCAGGCCGCGAAGAAGCTGGTCGACCTGTGGCGGCCGTTCATCGAGGACAAGGCGCGCGGACGGCTCGACCGCCTCGAGGGGGTGATCGAGGATCAGCGCAAGTTCGCCGACGCGCTGCACGACCTGCTCGACGCGCTGGAGCTCGGCGACCGCACCGACGCCGACCAGGACGACGAAGACCAGGACGAGAACCAGGACGGCGATCAGGATCAGTCCGGCGCCGAAGGCCAGCCCGACGGCGAGGCCCAGCAGGACATGAACATGGAGCAGGCGGACGCCTCCTCCGAGGACGCCGCCGAAAGCGCCGAGGCCGCGCAGTCGTCGTCGAGCGACACGTTCGACGACAGCGAGATGGGCGAGGACGAGACGCCCGGCGACACCACGCGCCCGCCGATGCGCGGCGGCAACGAGCCGCGCGGGCCGGAGTATCACGCCTTCGCGCCGAAGTTCGACGAGGTGGTCAACGCCGAAGATCTCTGCGATCCGGAGGAGCTGGAGCGGCTGCGCGCCTATCTCGACAAGCAGCTTGCGCATCTGCAGGGCGTCGTCGCCCGCCTCGCCAACCGGCTGCAGCGACGATTGATGGCGCAGCAGAACCGCGCCTGGGATTTCGACCTCGAGGAAGGCATCCTCGATCCGGCGCGGCTGTCGCGCGTCGTCACCGACCCGATGCATCCGCTCTCGTTCATGCACGAGAAGGAAGCGACCTTCCGCGACACCGTCGTCACGCTGCTGCTCGACAATTCGGGCTCGATGCGCGGACGGCCGATCACGGTGGCTGCGACCTGCGCCGACATTCTCGCGCGCACGCTGGAGCGCTGCGGCGTCAAGGTCGAGATCCTCGGCTTCACCACGCGCGCCTGGAAGGGCGGGCAGTCGCGCGAGGCGTGGCTTGCCGCCGGCAAGCCGGGCGGCCCGGGCCGGCTCAACGACCTGCGCCACATCGTCTACAAGTCGGCGGACGCGCCGTGGCGGCGCGCGCGCAAGAACCTCGGCCTGATGATGCGCGAGGGGCTGCTGAAGGAGAACATCGACGGCGAGGCGCTCGACTGGGCGCACAAGCGCCTGCTCGGCCGGCCCGAGCAGCGGCGCATCCTGATGATGATCTCCGACGGCGCGCCGGTCGACGACTCGACGCTGTCGGTCAACCCCGGCAACTATCTCGAGCGGCACCTGCGCTACATCATCGAGGAGATCGAGACGCGCAGCCCGGTGCAGCTCATCGCCATCGGCATCGGCCACGACGTGACGCGCTACTATCGTCGCGCCGTGACCATCGTCGATGCGGAAGAGCTCGGCGGCGCGATCACCGAGAAGCTCGCCGAGCTGTTCAGCGAGAACATCGAGCCTGCGCCGTCGCGTTCCGGGCATTCCGGTCACAGCCGCCGTCTGCATTGAGCCTCGATGACGCCCAGCGGGGATAGTCGACACCGTGCAGCCGCCGCGGCTGCGATTGCTGGCGGCTTTCCTCGCCTGCTGCATTCCGCCGCCCGCGCGCGCGCAGGCGCCGGCGGTCGACTGCCCCCGTCGCCGTCGAGGTAAAATCCCGCCCGCTCGAAGCGTTCGATCTGCGCGACCGCACGCGCCGCCGCTTCGGCGAGCTCGAATTCCGTTCAGGCCTGGTCCTGACCTCGTCATTCAAGCCGTTCGGCGGGCTCTCTGCGTTTCGTGTCGACCCGAAGGGCGAAGGCTTCATCGCCATGAACGACAAGGGCGACTGGTTCACCGGCCGCATTGCCTACAGCGGCAAGACGCTTGCCGGTCTCGTCGACGTCCAGTCGGCGCCGATGCTCGGCAGCGACGGCAAGCCGATCACGTCGAAGAAGATGTTCGACACCGAGTCGCTCGCCATCGACGGCACGATCGCTCTATGTCGGCATCGAGCGTTCCAACCGCATCCTGAAGTTCGATTTCCGGCGCGGCGGCATCACCTCGCCGGGCGAGGAGATCGCCGTGCCGCCGGCCTTCCGCCGGCTGCCGTTCAACAAGGGCCCGGAGGGCCTCGTCTTCGTGCCGAAGGGCCTGCCGCTCGAAGGCACGCTGATCGTCGTCTCCGAGCGCGGGCTCGATGCGTCGGGCAACCTGATCGGCTTCCTGATCGGCGGCGCGCGGCCGGGACAGTTCGCGATCCGCCGCACCAACGAGTTCGATATCAGCGACGCGGCGCTGCTGCCGTCGGGCCAGTTGCTGGTCCTGGAGCGCAAGTTCTCGATGCTGTCCGGCGTCGGCATCCGTATCCGCACGATCCCGCTGCGCGCGATCGCGCCCGGCGCCGTGGTCGACGGCCCGTCGATCTTCGAGGCGGACCTCGGCCACGAGATCGACAACATGGAAGCCCTCGACGTGCATCGCACCGACGAGGGCGAAACCGTGCTGACGATGGTGTCCGACGACAATTTTTCCATGCTGCAGCGGACGCTGATCCTGCAGTTCACGCTGGTGGAGTAGGACGCACAACAAACGGCCGGGCGATGCCGGCCGTTTGACAATCGCTAAGGCGAATGCGAAGTCTATCGCTATCGAAAGCTCAGCTCGCCGCTGCCTGCTTCTTCTCGATCTGGCGCTTGATGTCGCGCGCGCGCTTGGAGAGGTTGTCGTCCTTCGCCTTCAGCAGGAACGCGTCGAGGCCGCCATTGTGGTCGACCGACTTGATCGCATTGGCCGAGACGCGCAGCTTCACGCTGCGGCCGAGCGCATCCGAGATCATCGTCACGTTGCACAGGTTCGGCAGGAAGCGCCGCTTGGTCTTGATGTTGGAGTGGCTGACCTTGTGGCCCACCTGGACTCCCTTGGCGGTCAGTTCACAGCGCCGCGACATGGCAAAATCCCTAACATTGCTCGTCCGGCGGGCGGCCCGTTGCGGCGCTCGCCGGGTTGAATTCAGGTCCATTTGAAGGAACGGCGGACGTATAAGGGCCGCGCCCGCAACCGTCAAGTTGCGCGGACCCATAAAAATCACCGCAAATGGGCCTGTTTGCGGGGATAAACCCTAAAGGTTTCCTCGACTTGCGCTGGCGGACGCGGGGTTCCGGTCCTTATAAACGACGCAATCTGCCGATGATCATGCTGTCTTGCGTTGCGCCATCAGGCAGGTGCCTCCTCGCAGGCCAGGACCTTCACGCCCGTGTCCATTCCTCCGATCCTTGTCGTGTCGCGACGGCTCTCGCCGGCGCTCGCGGCTGGATGCCTGCTTCTGGCCGCGGGCTTCTCGGACAGCGCTTTCGCGCAGGGTCGGGTCGATGCGCAGTATGAAGTGACGCTCGCCGGCATCCCGATCGGCAAGGGCTCGTGGGTGGTCGACATCGCCGACGATCAATATTCCGCCGCCGCCAGCGGCAAGACGGCCGGGCTGATTTCCGTCATGTCCAACGGCGAGGGCAACGGCGGCGCGCAGGGCCGGGTGGTCAAGGGCCAGCTGGTGCCGCAGGCCTACAGCGTGACGATGACGACCAACAAGAAGACCGAGGTGCTGCGGATCGCGCTCGCCGGCGGCAACGTGAAGGAATTCACGATCGAGCCCGAGCCGCCGGTCAATCCCGAGCGCATTCCGGTCACCGAGGCGCACAAGCGCGGCGTCTCCGATCCGATGACCGGATCGCTGCTGCGCGTTCCGGCACCGGCGATCCGGTGAGTGCGGAGGCTTGCAGCCAGGGCCAGTCGGTGTTCGACGGGCGCATGCGCTACGATTTGAAGCTCGAATACCGGCGCATCGAAAACATCAAGGTCGAGAAGGGCTATCAGGGCCCGGTCGTGGTCTGCGCGATCACCTTCGTGCCGATCGCGGGCTATGTGCCGGACCGTGCGGCGATCAAATACCTGAAGGCCCAGCGCAACATGGAAGTCTGGTTCGCGCCGATCCTCGGCACGCGCGTCCTGATGCCGTTCAAGGTGGTGATCCCGACGCCGATCGGAACCGGCGTGATGCAGGCGACGCGGTTCACCAACTCGCTGCCGACGCAGACCGCCAATCCCGCGGCCGCGGTGCGGACCCAGTAGGCCGGCCGGACAGCGCCATCTGTCGCCCTCTGGTCGCCGTCGTCAGGAATCAGGTTGACTCCAAAGCCGATCGGAGTCCGTCTGACGTTAACGAACCAACGCGATCCGGACGCCGTCGTGCAGTGCACTCGGACCCGATGTTGTGGTCCAGACAGTGGTAGAATGCGAGATGTTGCGGTGAACGAAACGGTCGAGAGGACGAGTCAGCGATTCGGGCGCGATTCGTTCTAAACTCGTTCCAGAGCTTAAGCCGCGGCGCGTTGCGCGTCGCATTGTGAGACACTAACTCTGCGTAAGTCCGCGCGGAATCGCTTGAATCAATGACATTTTCGTCCTCTTCGTCCGCGCATGGCGGCGACCGCGCGCCGGGCGCCGGCGTCACCGCCGTGCTCGGTCCGACCAACACCGGCAAGACCCATCTCGCCATCGAGCGGATGGCCGCGCATTCGTCCGGCCTGATCGGCCTGCCGCTGCGGCTGCTGGCGCGCGAGGTCTACAACCGCCTGGTCGAGCGCCTCGGCCCGGAACTGGTGGCCCTGATCACCGGCGAGGAGAAGATCAAGCCGCGCAATGCGCGCTACTGGGTCTCGACCGTCGAGGCGATGCCGCGCGATCTCGACGTGTCGTTCCTTGCGGTCGACGAGATCCAGATTGCCGCCGACCTGGAGCGCGGCCACGTCTTCACCGATCGCATCCTGAACCGGCGCGGCCGCGACGAGACGCTGATTCTGGGTGCGGCGACCATGCGCGGCATCGTCGAGCGGCTGTTGCCCGGCATCAGCGTGGTGACGCGGCCGCGGCTGTCGCAGCTCAATTTCGCCGGCGACCGCAAGATCACGCGCCAGCCGCGGCGCACGGCCATCGTCGCGTTCTCCGCCGACGAGGTCTACGCCATCGCCGAATTGATCCGCCGCCAGCATGGCGGTGCGGCGGTGGTGATGGGCTCGCTCTCGCCGCGCACGCGCAATGCGCAGGTGGCGATGTTCCAGTCCGGCGAGGTCGATTACCTGATCGCCACCGACGCCATCGGCATGGGCCTCAATCTCGACGTCGATCACGTCGCCTTTGCCTCGGACCGCAAATACGACGGCTATCAGTACCGCCGGCTGAACCCGGCGGAGTTCGCGCAGATCGCCGGCCGCGCCGGCCGAGCGACCCGGGACGGGACGTTCGGCACCACCGGCCGCTGCGCGCCGTTCGAGCCCGAACTCGTCAACGCGTTGCAGAATCACTCATTCGACAGCGTCAAGCAGCTGCAATGGCGGAACACGGCGCTGGATTTCGCCTCGCTGGGCGCGCTGCAGGCGACGCTTTCATTGTCGCCCCGGCACGAGGCGCTGACGCGGGCGCCGGTCGCCGAGGACATCCGCGTGCTGGATCATGCCGCCCGCGACGCCGACGTGCGCGACATGGCTAAAAATCCGGCAGCGGTCGAGCGCCTCTGGGATGTCTGCCAGCTGCCGGATTACCGCAAGATCGCGCCCGCCGCGCATGCCGAAATGGTCACGACGCTGTTCGGCTTCCTGATGCAGCGCCAGCACATTCCGGATGACTGGTATGCAGCGCAGGTGGCCCAGGCGGACCGGACCGATGGCGATATCGACACGCTGTCGGCGCGCATCGCGCAGATCAGAACCTGGACATTTGCGGCAAATCGTCCCGATTGGCTGGCTGATCCGGAACATTGGCAGGGGATTGCGCGTGCAATTGAGGATAAACTATCGGATGCCCTGCACGAGCGGCTCACGGAACGTTTCGTTGATCGCCGCACCAGTGTATTGATGCGGCGCTTGCGGGAAAATGCGACGTTGGAAACTGAGATCAGCAAGACTGGCGACGTGATCGTCGAGGGCCACACCATCGGCCGCCTCGACGGGTTCATGTTCGCGCCCGACGCCGCCGAGGCCGGCTCGGAGGCGAAGGCACTGCAGGCTGCGGCGCAGAAGGCGCTTGCGGGCGAAATCGACGCGCGCGCCGCCAAGCTCGCTGGCGGCGCCGACGATCAGTTCGCGCTCGCCTCCGACGGCACGCTGCGCTGGCTCGGCGATGCGGTGGGCAAGCTGACCGCCGCCGACAATGTGCTCGAACCGCGCATTCGCCTGGTCGCCGACGATCGCCTGTCGGGCGCGCCGCGCGAGAGCGTGCAGGCGCGGCTCGATCTCTGGCTCACGACGCATCTGACGAAGCTGCTCGGGCCGCTGTTCGAACTGTCCAAGGCCGAAGACGTCACCGGCATTGCGCGCGGCATCGCCTTCCAGCTGGTCGAGGCGCTGGGCGTGATCGAGCGGCAGAAGATCGCCGCCGAGATGAAGGATCTCGATCAGAACGCGCGCGCGATGCTGCGCAAGTACGGCGTCAGGTTCGGCGCCTATCACATCTATCTGCCCGCACTGCTGAAGCCGGCGGCGCGCTCGTTCGCCTCGCAGCTGTGGTCGCTGAAGCACGACAACGTCGATCTCGTCGGCGCTGACCAGCGCGCAGCATCTGGCCAGCACCGGCCGCACCTCGTTCCCGGCCGACAAGGCGCTGGACCGCGATGCCTATCGCACGCTGGGCTATCGCCTCGCCGGCGAGCGCGCGGTGCGCGTCGATATCCTCGAGCGGCTGGCCGACCTGATCCGTCCGGCGCTGGCGTGGCGCGAAGGATCGACCCAGCCGAAGCCGGCCGGCGCATTCGATGGCCGCTCGTTCACGGTCACGCAGGCGATGACGTCGCTCACCGGATCGGCGGGCGAGGATTTCGCGTCGATCCTGCGCGCGCTCGGCTATCGCATGGACCGGCGTCCGCCATTGCCGCCGCAGCCTGCGCCTGCGGCGGAAGCTGCCGTTGAGCAGCAGCCGGCTGCAGCGCCGGAGGCGCCGGCATCCGGTCTGGTCGCTGCGAACGACAACGTGGTCGGAGCGGCGCAACTTCAAGCCGATATCGGTGAAGCCACCAGCGAAGCTGTGGAGCCTGCCGAAGCGCCGGCCGCCGTCGCGGAAGAGCGAGTGCCGGCTGCGTGCGGAAGTGCCGGCTGTCGTCGCAGAAGAGGCGGCGCCTGCGGCCGTCGAGAGCGATGCCGCGGTCTCGACTGAAGTGGCTGCGGATGCAGTCGCGCAAAGCGAGCCTGCCGCCGACGCAGTCGGCAGTCGGATGCCGATGCTCCGTCGGCGCCGGCGGCGGAAACCGCCGCTGCTCCCGAATTGATCGAGGTCTGGCGGCCTGCGGGCCGGCACGAGGATCGCAAGCCCCGGCACGAGCGTCAGCGTCATCGCCGTCACGATCCGGCGCAGCCGGCCGAGGCCGGTGCGCAGGCCAGCCGACGGCGAGCAGGGCCGCAAGGATCATCGACGCGATCGCGGCAAGGATTTTCATCGTCGCCGGCGCAACGAGCAGGGACGAGGCGGCGCGGACGCCAACGCCAACGCGAACGCGCAGACCGCCGCTGCTGCGGGCAGTGAGGCAAGTCCGGCGCCTGCGGAAGGTGGCGATGCGCGTCCGCGTGAGGATCGTCGCCGTTTCCAGGGCAAGGGGCGGCCCGACCAGGGCAATCGCCGCGAGCAGCGGCATGGCGGCGGCGGCCAGCGGCAGGACAGGCCTCCAGCGCAGCGTCCGCAGCGCGAACGGCCGATCGATCCCAACTCGCCGTTTGCAAAGCTCGCGGCGCTGAAAGAGCAGCTCGAGTCCAACGCCAAGGAAAAGCTCTAGGGCTCAAGTTGGGATCACCACGTGGATCGCCAGCGGATCGACAAGTGGCTCTGGCACGCACGCATCGTCAAAACGCGCACCAGCGCCGCCGGATTGGTCTCAGGCGGATACGTCAGGGTTAACAGCGGGCGGGTGGTGACGCCGTCGCATCCGGTGAAGGTCGGCGATGTGCTGACGATCGCGCTGGATCGCCGCATCCGCGTCTGGAAAGTGGCGGATTTTTCCGAGCGGCGCGGTGATGCGAATGCGGCGCGCGCGCTCTATATCGAGATCTGCAGGACTCGAATTGTGACCTGCATTACAGAGCTGACGGCCGTTCACTTGCAGCTTGCGGCTTCCTGCGCTAGGCCACTGCCGCGTGCCTGACGGCCCCGGGCCGGATGGCGCAAACCGATGATCCAAGGGTAATTTCTTGCTGTGAACGGCGTCAGCTTCGCAGGAAATTTCTCCACGATTTTGACCTGTTCCGGAGCTGTCGATGACTTACGTCGTCACTGATAACTGCATCAAGTGCAAGTATACCGACTGCGTGGAGGTGTGCCCGGTCGACTGCTTCTACGAAGGCGAAAACATGCTCGTCATCCATCCGGACGAGTGCATCGATTGCGGCGTGTGCGAACCGGAATGCCCGGCAGACGCGATCAAGCCCGATACCGAGCCGAATCTCGAGAAATGGCTGCAGGTGAACGCCGAATACGCCAAGGCCTGGCCGAACATCACCCAGAAGAAGGAACAGGACGCCGAGGCCGAGAAATTCGACGGCGAAGAGGGCAAGTTCGAGAAATATTTCTCAGCCAAGCCTGGAACCGGCGACTAGCTCCCGCGAAGCGGAGCACTGAAATGGCTGCTTTCCGCTGCCAAATCGTCGGAAAAACCGGCCGCGCCGCTTAACCGTAAAGCGGGCCGAATTTCGACTTTGGTCATAAATCATTGATTTTCGCGGAAAATGTGCTATTTTAGGCACATTCAAGAAGCCGGAATCAGTTTCCGCCCCGCTTGAGTGGCCGGACATGACTGGATTCCCCGGAAAAAGCCCGTGAACAGGAGCGTGGCAGTCCCACGCACAGGTTGTGTCAAGCAAAAACACGCGTTCAAAGAGTACCGCGAAGACCGCCAAGAGGCCTTCGGCATCAAGCCGGGGCGCCTCGAAGACCTCTGCCAAGGCCGGAAAGGCCAAGGCGGCTCGTAACCCCGCGGCCGCCAAATCCCGAACAGCAAAGAACGTAATGGTCAAGAACACTGCCCAGAAGACTGCCAAGACCGCCGCCAAGACTGTTTCCAAGGCTCGCCGTGAAGCCTGCTGCGAAGGCCGCTGCGAAGGCCGCCCACAAGCCTGCCGCGCACAAGGCGCCGGTGGCAAAGGCTGCGCCGGTGAAGACGGTTGCCGCGAAGCCCGTCGCGCCGAAGGTCGAAGAGGTGAAGAAGCCCGCGACCCAGCGTCAGGGCTTCAAGACCAACGAATTCGTGGTGTATCCGGCGCATGGTGTCGGCCAGATCCTGGCGATCGAGGAGCAGGAGATTGCGGGCGCCAAGCTCGAGCTGTTCGTGATCAACTTCATCAAGGACAAGATGACGCTGCGGGTGCCGACCGCCAAGATCATCAATGTCGGCATGCGCAAGCTGTCGGAGCCGGCGCTGGTGAAGAAGGCGCTGGAGACGCTGAAGGGCCGTGCGCGCGTCAAGCGCACCATGTGGTCGCGCCGCGCGCAGGAATACGAGGCCAAGATCAATTCCGGCGACATCGTCGCGATCGCGGAAGTCGTGCGCGATCTCTATCGTTCGGAATCGCAGCCCGAGCAGTCCTACAGCGAGCGTCAGCTTTATGAGGCGGCGCTGGACCGGCTGTCGCGCGAGATCGCGGCCGTGCAGCACGTGACCGAGACCGAAGCGGTCAAGGAAATCGAGGCGGCACTCGCCAAGGGTCCGCGCCGCGGCGTCAAGTCCGAGGCCGACGCGGTCGGCGAGGCCGACGGCGAAGGTGAGGATGACGAAGCCGATGGCGACGATTCCGTCACCGAGGACGAGGACGGCCTGCTGACGGCTCTTCGTCGCTGAGCGGCATGATCGACATCGCTCGCGCGAACACAGTTCGATCAGTTCCGAAGCCCGGCTCTCGCAGCCGGGCTTTTGTTTTGTGGTAGGCTCGTCGCTCGAAACGACAGCGAAGGACTTCGTCATGGCCCTTTTGGAGCTGCGCCCGAACTGTGAGTGCTGCGATCGCGATCTGCCGCCGCAGGCGCGCGACGCATACATCTGTTCCTACGAGTGCACGTTCTGCGAAGGCTGCGTCGACCAACGTGCTGCACGGCCGCTGCCCGAACTGTCAGCGGCGAACTGGTGCGCCGGCCGGTGCGCCCCGAGGCCGGTCCCGCGGGTGGCCTTGCGAAGCATCCAGCATCGACCAAGCGGAAGCTGAAAGCCGGCGGCTGCGCGCCTGCAACTGCGGCAGCGTAGAGCGCTGCTCCTCAGGATGAGGGGAGAGGCTTACTCCGCCACGATCTTGACGCGGTCGCGGGCCTTGACGGTGCTCTTCGCATCGAGGCCGTTGAGGATGCGGAAGCGCTCGAGCTGGCGGTCGACGCCGGCCATGCGATGCGACAGCGATTCCACCGTGTCGCCGGGCTGCACGGTGATGACCTTCAGCCGCAGCGGCCGCGCGGCCTGGATCTCCGCCAGCGACAGCCGGCGGAAGGTGTTGACGGTCTCGCGGAAGCTGCGGTCGCCTTCGCCGCCCTTCTGCTTGGACGCGAACACGAAGCGATAGACGTCGCTGCCGAAGCGCAGGGCATAGATCCGGAAGCGCCATTGATCGCCGCTGGCGATCGCGGTCGCGGCCGGAAAGCCGTTGACCGTCAGGTCCTCGACGGTCGCCTTGTCGACGTCGTCGATCCAGCCCGAGGTGAGATAATCGCCGAGCGACTGCTCCGACGACACCCGCGCGACGTCGAAGCGCATCGCCTGGGTGCCGCCGTCGCGCACGCCGATCACCGCCTGCGCGGTGTTGTCCAGCGAGAAGCCTTCCGGCGCGGTGAAGGTGAAGCCGAGCTTCGGATGGATGAACCTGCGGCTGCGGACGAAACCCTCGCTCGGATCTTCGCCGTAGATCATGTCGTCCAGCGCATCGAGATAGTTTTCGCGGTCGCGCTCGCCGGCGCCCGGCGATGAGAACTGCCGCGCATTGGCCTGCGCGTTGTTGCACGCGCTCCGGCGTCGCCGGATGCGAGGACAGGAAATCGAGCGGGCGCGGATCGTTCGCGCTGCGGGCCGCCCGCAGCGCGGCATTTCGCTCCATCGAGGTGAGGAAGCGCACCGCGCCGAACGGGTCGAAGCCGGCGCGCGCGGCGATGCCGACGCCGATGCCGTCCGCCTCGAACTCCTGCGCCCGCGAGAAGCTCGCCAGCGTCAGCTTCGAGCGCGCCAGCGCCAGCGCCGACAGTTCGGGATCGGCGCCGATGTCGGTGACGACGCGGCTGACGACCGCCGCCTGGCGCGCCTGGTCCTCGCGGATCGCCGCATGGCGCGCGATCACATGCGCCATCTCGTGCGACAGCACCGAAGACAGTTCCGAGGTGTCGCTGGCCAGCGCGATCAGGCCGCGGGTGATGTAGAGCTGGCCGGTCGGCAACGCGAAGGCGTTGATCGCCGACGAATTCAGGATCGTCACCTTGTAGGACAGGTCCGGCCGCTCGCTCGCCGCGACGAGCTTGTCCACCGCCTTCGAGATCAGCCCGGAAAGCCGCGCATCCTCGTAGACGCCGCCGTAGGAGGCGAGAATGCGCTCATGCTCGCGCTCGGTCGCCGCGGTCTGCTGCACCGGGGTGCGCTGCGGTCGCGTGCGCTGCGTCGGCTCGCGGCGTCGCGGTCGTCAGCTGGAAGCGGTTGAGATCGGTGCACGCGCCAAGCGAAAGCGCAGCCGCGAGCAGCAGCGCGGATGCCGCTGCCGTCCGTGTCCTGCTCTCGCCTTGTCCCCTGTCGCTGTGTGCGCCCTGGCACGGCCGACCTGTCCCAACTCCGGCAAAACTCTGACTTAGTTGCCCACCACTTCGATCTGCCCCGCCCAAGAGGCATGAATTCTCGGCCCGCCCCGCTGCTCGACCCATCCCCGGACGCGAACACGCCGGCGTTCGAGAGACTTCAGCGGAACCCCGGCGGCCTCGAATGCTGCCATGTTCCGCCTTGAAATAGTCACCGCGAAGTCCTGCGTCCAGCGCCGGCCGAAATTGATGTAGAGCGTTGCCCCAGCTTCGCGGACGGAATGTACCCTACCTTCCGCCACGACGAATTGCCCAACCACCGCCAAAATATCGCCCGGCATTTCCGTGTTTTTTAAGGCAGCCGGTTCCGCCCAGATGCCGTTTCTGGCCTGACGTGCCCGCGCCTCGCGACTGCGCAGGAACCGGGCACAATCGCCATCATCGATCGCCGCCGTAACGAGCAGATGACCGTCCTCGACCATGCGGGCCTGGATCAACTCATTGCGACCCTGAACAAAAGCGAACGCGGCGAGGCGGCCGTAGCGATCCTCCTTCGGGGATCCGCGCAGGACGACGTCGCGTCCGGCCATGAGGTTCTCCAATGCGGTGCGCTGCTCCGGCTTCGCCGCGAGACCCGACGCGGTGTCCTCGACGCCGGCGAGGCGGACCTCGCGTCCATCCTGCAGGCGAAACGTTCGTGCATCGATGATGGCGGCGACACGGCCTTCACCCACCTGCTCGCCCATGCACGGCGTCTCGCGCGCATGCAGCGGCGCATTGCAGGCGAGTTGCGCGGCGAGCGCGACTGCGAACGCGCCGGCTCGCCGATATGGAATGATCGATGTCATTTTCAGAATGTCGTGACGTGTGACGGTACAGCTCTACGCCAGGCCGCTTGCGCAGGCCATCCGGCTGCAGCCTCGGTCGGCCCATGCAAAACGGCGGCTGGCCTATGCGCCGAGCAATTCCTGTTGCTCGGGGTCGGAAAGTCGCGCCATTGTCGCCGCCAATCAGAGCATGATCCGGAAAAGTGGACACCGGTTTTCCGAAAAGATCATGCTCCAAACGAACCAAGAGCCGGAGGAAGCCATGACCGACGTCATCTTGCAGGATCTGAAAGATGGTCTTCTGACCATCACCATGAACCGCCCCGAGCGGAAGAATGCGATGAGCCCGGAGTTCACGCTGGAGCTGCTGCATGCGGCGCAGCGGGCTGCGGACGATCCTGAAGTGCGTGCGGTGCTGCTGAAGGGCGCGGGCGGTACCTTCTGCGTCGGCGGCGACGTGCGCGGCATGGCCGATCCGAACCGCAAGGCGCCGAGCCTGGAAGAGCGCATCGTCTCGCTGCGCGGCCGCATGGAGGCGTCCCGCATCCTGCACGAGATGAGCAAGCCGGTGGTTGCCGCCGTCGAGGGCGCTGCCGCAGGCGCCGGGCTCTCGCTGGCGCTGGCGTGCGACCTGCGCGTGGTCGGCGAGACCGCGAAGATCACCACCGCCTTCGCCAAGGTCGGCCTCTCCGGCGACTACGGCGGCACCTACTACCTCACCAAGCTGATCGGCAGCGCCAAGGCGCGCGAGCTCTACCTGCTGTCGCCGATCCTGAGCGGCAAGGAGGCGCAGGCCATCGGCATGATGACCCGCTGCGTGCCGGACGCCGACGTCGTCAAGACCGCGACCGAGCTTGCGACGCAACTCGCCAGGGGCCCGACCATCACGCTCGGCTACATCAAGCGCAACATCAACAACGCCGAGAAGCTGTCGATCGAAGCCTGCTTCGACGGCGAAGCCGCCGGTCACTCGCGCTGCGGCGAGACCGAGGACCACAAGGAAGCCGCCGCCGCCTTCGTGCAGAAGCGCGCGCCTGTGTTTGCGAATAGGTGAACGTCATTGCGAGCGCGAAGCAACCGGATGGAGCGAAGCGCAATCACGGGATCGCTCGTCGCTGAAGTCAGCGCCCGTGAGTTACGCTGTCGCGCGCATCCGGGCTACAGCTTCGCTCGCAATGAGCGGTCGACTACCGCCCCTTCCAGTTCGCCACACGCCGTTCGGTGGTGGCCTTGACGCCTTCCTTGAAGTCTTCGGTTCCGCGCAGCCAGTTCTGCTCTTTCAGCTCGTGGTCGGTCGCGGCCTTGACGCGGTCGGCCAGCGTGCCGCGCATGGTCTTGCGGGTCGAGATGATCGCGAGCGGCGCGCTCTCGGCGATCTCGGCGGCGAGCTTGGTCGCCTCCGCGCGCACCTGGTCCTGCGGCACGCAGACATTGGCGAGGCCGATTCGCGTTGCTTCCTCACCGCCGATGCGGCGGCCGGTGTAGAACAACAGCTCCGCCTGGTTCTTGCCGACGAGCTCGGTCAGCAGCACCGTCAGGCCAAAGCCCGGATGGAAGCCGAGGCGGGTGAAGTTCGCCGCAAAGCGCGCTTCGGGGCAGGTGACGCGGAAGTCGGCCGCGCAGGCAACGCCGAGGCCGCCGCCGATGGCGGCGCCATGCACGGCGGCGACGATCGGCTTCTTGGTGCGCAGCAGGCGCACGGCTTCCTGATAGAGATGGTTGGTCGGTGAGCCGCCGACCTTGGTCGGCTCTTCATTCTGCCGCTTCGGATCGTTGAAGTTCGCGCCGGCGCAGAACGATTTGCCCTGCGCGCACAGCACCACCGCGCGGACGCTGTCGTCCTTGTCGAACTCCTCCATCGCGGTCGCGATCTGCTGGATCAGCTCCATGTCGAAGAAGTTGTGCGGCGGCCGGCGGATCTCGATGGTGCCGACGAAATTCGCGGCCTTGTCGACGCCGATGTCCTGATACGTTGTCATGCGAAATCCTCTTCTGGTTCTTTTCGTTGATTAGCGCAAGACCGAGCCCGCGGGCGATGACGCCACGCAGAACCTCGGTGGTGCCGCCCTGAATGGTGAGCTTCGGCGCCACCTTGGTCGCGTAGGCAAGCTGCTTCTTCAGCGGCATCTGGTTGCCGGGCTCCTGATCGATGAAGGCGGCGAGCGTGCGCACGTTCGAGGGCAGCTCCTGCTCCCAGATCGTGCCCATGTCCTTGACGATCGACGCCTCGACCACCGGCTCCTTGCCGGCCTCCAGCATGCCGGCGACCGACACCGACATGCGCCGCAGCGTGTGCAGCTGCGCGACGAGGCGGCCGACGCCTTCGGCCGAGCGCGTGTCGGGCTTGTTGCCCATCGCGCGCACCAGCTCGGTCAGCACATAGTAGGTTTCGAGGAAGCGCTCGGGGCCGGACCGCTCGTAGGCGAGCTCGGTGGTCGCCTGCTTCCAGGCGCCGTCGATCTCGCCGAGCACATGGTCATCCGGGATGAACGCGTCCTGGAACACCACCTCGTTGAACTCGTTCATCCCGCTCATCTGCTGGATCTGGTTGCAGGAGATGCCCTTGGTCTTCATCGTTGCACGAGGAACGACGTCAGGCCGTGACGGCGATTTTCCTTGGTCGGCGCCGAGGTGCGGAACAAGCCGATCATGTAGTCGGACTTGTGCGCGTTCGAGGTCCAGATCTTGGTGCCGTTGATCAGGTAGCCGCCGTCGGTCTTGGTCGCCTTGGTCTTGGCGGCGAACAGGTCGGAGCCCGAACCGGGCTCGCTCATGCCGATGCAGAACTGGACCTCGCCCTTGACGATGCGCGGCAGGATATCGGCTTTGATCTTCTCCGAACCGTATTTGATGATCGTCGGGCCGCTCTGCCGGTCGGCGGTGAAGTAGACGCCGGTCGGCGCGTTGGCGACACGGAACTCCTCCGTCAGCACATAACGCTCGAGGAAGCTGCGCTCGCGTCCGCCATACTTCTTCGGCCAGGTCATGCCGATCCAGCCCTTGGCCGCAACGCGTTTGGCGAACTCGCGGCCGTCGGCGGATTCGCCGCGGCGCGGGTTGCTCGGATCGAACGTGCCTTTGGAGATTTCCTCGGCAAGGAAGGCGCGGGCCTCGCGGCGCAGCGCCTGGCAGGTTTCCGGCAGGCGGATCGGATCGAATGTAAGAGCGGAGGACATGTGGGATGCGTCCTTGAGAGAGTCGAAATGCGAAAGTCAGCGCGAGGCGACGAGCGGCCAGAGATCGTCGGCGCCGCGCTTTGCAACCATGTTGCCAAGCTCGACCGCCCAATGGCTCTCGTTGCCGAAATCGTCGCGCCAGCCGAGCGTGCGCAGGCTGAACCGATGCAGCACATACTCCTTGGTGAAGCCGATCGCGCCATGCACCTGGTGGGCGATCGCCGAGCCGGTGCCGGCCGCTTCCGCGCAGCGGATCTTTGCGGCGGTGGCCTCGAGGAACGTGGTTTCGTCACCCCACGGCGGTAGCCGGTCGAGATGGTGTCTGCGGCCGAGCCGGCTGCTGCAACGGCTGCGGCGGTCTCGCCGGCGAGCTTTGCGAGGTTGTGCTGCACCGCCTGGAATTTCGAGATCTTCTTCTCGAACGCGACGCGCTCCTGCGAATAATTCACGCTGCGCGTCAGCATGTACTGCAGCGCGCCTGAAATCTGCAGCGAGCGTGCGACGCAGCCCATCAGCATCAGCGAGGTCTGGTCGAAACCCTTCTGCGCAGCGCCGGTCTTGAGCGGCATGGTCTTGTCGAAGATGAGATTGTCGGCGGGCTCGCCCGCGAGGTTCTCGTCCTCCTCGCGCCGGCAGTCCTTCGCGGCCACGAGCGCGATGGTGACGCCCTTCGGCCCCTGCGCCAGCACGGCAAAATGCTGCGCCTCGCGCGCGAACGGGACGTTGCGCGCTGTGCCGCTCAAGGAGCCGTCCGCATTCAGGGTGATCTTGTCCTTCGGCTGCACCGGCGCGACCGACATCGCGCCCTCGGGTGAAACGATTCCACCCTGGGACAACAGCCAGCCTGCGAGCATCGTTTCGGCCAGCGGCACGGGAACCGCGAAGCGGCCCGCCGCGCTCAACAGCTCAAAGCCGTCGGCGAGGCTTGCACCCGATCCGCCGTGGTCCTCGGATACCCACGCCAGCGTCAGGCCGTTCTCGGTCAGCGCCTTCCAGAGGCCGTCTTTCCAGGTGTCGTCTTTTGCGCTGTTGACCGTCTGCGGGTCGCAAAGGTCCGCGAAAATCCGTTCCGCGGTCTCGACGACGATATTGCTACTCTCGCCCACAGCGTTCCTCTTCTGATTGCTCAGCTTTTGGTTGGCGGGATGATGGTCAAAAACGCCGGCCCAAGGCAAGCGCCATTGTTGGACGGGCGACCGGCGTCATTTGCAGTGCAAATGAAAACGGCCCCGTCGCCGGGGCCGTTCCAGTATTTGAAAACTGATGCGAAGATGCGCGCCGCGCTCTCTTCACCTCTCCCATGGGGAGAGGTCGGATTGCGTCAGCAATCCGGGTGAGGGGGTACGGCCTACGAGAGTTGTGCCCCTCACCCCAACCCTCTCCCGATGGGAGAGGGGGCGCCTGCTCGTGCGACGCAGAGTTAAACTCAGTCGAGGTCCTTGCTGTCCATGCCGCCGTTGCGGCGGGCTTCGTGCGACATCTTCTTCAGGATCGGGCCGAGCTCGACCGGATCGGCGAGCGGCGTGCGCTGCGGGCCGCGGTGCCAGCCTTCCATCACCGAGAACACGCCGTTGCCGATGTAGAAGACGCGCGCGGTGATGTCTTCGGAGTCCTCGCTGGCGAGATAGGTGATCACCGGCGCGATCCACTTCGGATCGCCGGCGGCCTTCTGCTCCTCGGTGCGCTCGCGCAGGCCTTCGGTCATGCGCGTCACGGCGCTCGGCGAGATCGCATTCACCGTGACGCCGATGCGGCGCAGTTCGCGCGCGGCGATGATCGAGAACGCGGCGATGCCGGCCTTGGCCGCACCGTAGTTGGTCTGGCCCATGTTGCCGAACAGGCCGGAGGTCGACGAGGTGTTGATGATGCGGCCGTTCACCGGCTTGCCGGTTTCCTTGTTCTTGGCGCGCCAGTATTCGACGGCGTGGCGCGAGGGGCAGAAGGTGCCTTTCAGGTGCACCTTGATCACGTCGTCCCATTCCTTCTCGGTCATGTTGGAGAGCATGCGGTCGCGCAGGATGCCGGCGTTGTTCACCAGCACGTCGAGCTTGCCGTAGGTCTTGACGGCCTGGTCGATCATGTTCTTGGCGCCGTCCCAGCTCGACACGTCGTCGCCGTTCGCGACCGCCTCGCCGCCGGCCTTCTTGATGATGTCGACCACTTCGTTGGCCGGACCCGCGTCCGCGCCGGTGCCGTCGACCGTCGCACCGAGGTCGTTGACGATCACCTTCGCACCGTGCGCGGCCAGCATGATCGCGTGCTCGCGGCCGACGCCGCGGCCTGCGCCGGTCACGATTGCAACTCTTCCCTCACACAAACGGGCCATCTCGTCTCATCCCTTGATTGAGCTTTTCACTGTTCGAAACTTCACGAACCTGTCATAGGCGCAATATCCGCCAAGGCGTCAACCGCCTTGCGCTCATGGGGCGTCTGCGCTGCGGTCATTGAGGGCTGTTCGGCTGGCCGCATCGCATCCGTGCTGCTACGGTCGCCCCGCGCGACGATTGCAAGCCGGCCTCAACACGCAGTGCAGGTGGGAGAGAACAGATGTCTTTTAAGGGTTTGTGCGTTCTGGTGACCGGCTCGGCGTCGGGCCTTGGCGCCGCGACCGCGCGGCAGATCGCGCGCGACGGTGCGCGCATCATGGTCAACTATTCGTCCAGCAAGAAGGAGGCGGAGGAAACCGCCGAGCTCTGCCGCAAGGCCGGCGCCGCCGAGGTGCTGGTCGTGCAGGGCGACGTGTCGAAGGACGAGGACTGCAAGAAGCTCGCGGCCGCGGCGGCGCCGTGGGGCCGTCTCGACGCCCTGGTCAACAACGCCGGCACCACCAAGCATGTGCCCAATCACAGCCAGATGGACGAACTGTCCGCGGAGGATTTCCAGCGCATCTACGCGGTCAACGTGGTCGGCACCTTCCAGATGATCCGCGCGGCGCGGGCGCTGCTGGAAGCCGGTGCTGCGGCCAGGGGGCACAATTCGGCCGTGGTGAACATCGCCTCGGTCGCCGGCATCAGCGGCGGCGGCTCATCGGTCGCCTATGCGGCGAGCAAGGGCGCGCTGATCACCATGACAAAATCGCTCGGCCGCGCGCTGGCGCCGGCCATTCGCGTCAACGCGGTGTGCCCCGGCTACATCGACACGCCGTGGTTCTCGAAGGGCCGCGGCCAGGAAGCCGCCGACAAGCTGCGCGAGCAGGTGAAAGGCCGCGTGCCGCTGAAGATCGCCTCGAAGCCGGAAGACATCGCCGAGATCGTCACGTTCCTCGCCAGCCCCGTGTCCGGCAACATGACCGGCGAAGTCGTGCGCATGGACGCGGGCATGCATCTGGGCGGGGTTAGCGAGCGAGGCCCGTAGCCCGGATGGAGCGCAGCGAAATCCGGGATCCCAATCGCTGACTCAGCCCCGGATTGCGCTTCGCTCCATCCGGGCTACGCGACCGTACCCAATCACCACCAGCGGCTGGCCCTGATCGACCGAGTCGCCTGACTCGACCAGGATCCTCGTCACCGTGCCGGCCTTCGGCGCGGTGATCGGGTTGAACGTCTTCATCGCCTCGATCAACAGCAGCGTCTGTCCGGCCTCGACCCTGGTGCCGACGCCGACGAAGGCCGGTGCGTTCGGCTCCGGTGTCAGATACGCAACGCCCACCATCGGACTGAGCACGGCGCCGGGATCGACCGCGGGCGCGATCGCCGACGTGGCGCCGTCGGCAACGGCAGCGTGCGGCGCTGCGTGCGGCACCACCACCTGCTGCATCGGCGCCTGCGCATAGCCCCGCACGACGCGGATGCGGCGGTCCTTCTCGGCCAGCTCGATCTCGGTGAGGCCGGTTTCGCTCATCAGCTTTGCGAGCATCCGGATTGCGCCGGGCTCGAATGGAATGGGGGCCATCGTTCTCTCTGGATTTTGTTCGTTCTGAATGATTACGCTCAAGGCCGCATGGTGAACGCCGAAGGTCCGGTCTGGCGCAACGGCGCGGCGAGATTGGCGAACTCGCAGATCAGCGGCCGCGTGTCGCGCGGATCGATGATCTCCTCGACCAGGAACGCCTCGGCGGTGCGGAAGGGCGAGCGCAGCCGCTCGAGCCGTGCCTCGATCTCCGCGAGCTTTGCCACCGGATCGTCCGACGCGTCGATCTCGGCGCGATAGGCGGCCTCGACGCCGCCCTCCAGCGGCAGCGAGCCCCAGTTGCCGGACGGCCACGAGTAGCGGAACGACGGATGCGTGTGCGGCAGGTGCGCGCCGCCGCCGACGCCGAACACGTTGCGGACGATGATCGAGCACCACGGCACGGTGCTTTGGTGGATCGCTGAGACCGCCTGCACCGCAAAGCGCATGGTGCCGGTGGATTCCGCCTGCAGGCCGACGGCAAAGCCGAAGCAGTCGACGAGATGCACCACCGGCAGGTGGAAGGTCTGGCAGGTGTCGACGAATTTCGTGATCTTGCGCGAGGCGGCCGCATTCCACGCGCCGCCCTCATGCAGCGGATCGCCGGCCAGGATGCCGACCGGCCAGCCGTCGAGCCGCGCGAAGCCGGTGATGATGGCGCGGCCGAAACCGCGCGCGATCTCGAAGAACGAGCCCTGGTCGACCACCGGCGTCGATGATGCGCCGCATCTGGTAGGCCTTCTTGCGGTCGCGCGGCACGATGCTGAGCAGGCTGTCCTCGCGCCGGTTCGGATCGTCCCAGTTTTCGGCACGCGGCGGCAAATCCCAGATCGACGACGGCAGGTAGGAGAGGAATTTTCGCGTGCGCGCGAAAGCCTCCTCTTCGCTGTCGACGGCGTCGTCGACGGTGCCGGCGGCAATCTGCACCTTGTGGCCGCCGAGCTCCTGCTTGGTGCGCTTTTCGCCGAGCCGGTCGACCACGGGAGGTCCGGCGACGAACACCGCGGAGGTGTCCTTCACCATCAGCGAGTAGTGGCTGGCCGACAGCCGCGCAGCGCCGAGGCCCGCCACCGAGCCGAGGCCCATCGCAACGACGGGCACCAGCCCCATGTTGATCGCGCACAGATGCAGGCCGGAGGACGCCGCGATGCCGCCGGGCAGGTTGGCGTATCCCTTCGTCTCGATCGTCTTGACCGAGCCGCCGCCGCCCGAGCCTTCGATGATGCGGATGATCGGCATGCGGAACTCGGCCGCCATCCGTTCCGGCATTTGATACTTCTCGCGGATCGATGCATCCGCCGAGCCGCCGCGCACCGTGAAGTCGTCGCCGAAGATGATCACCGGGCGGCCGTCGACGCGGCCACGGCCGAACACGCCGTTGCCCGGAACGAAGTCGATCATGTTGCCGTCTTTGTCGTACTTCGCCTTGCCGGCGACGCTGCCGAGCTCGTGGAAGGAGCCGGGGTCGAGCGTCTTGTCGATGCGCTCGCGGACGGTGAGCCGGCCGCCGGCATGCTGGCGATCGATACGCTCCTGGCCGCCCATCTGCTGGGCGATGCGCTTGCGCTCGGCAAGCTCGTCCAGTTCCTTCTGCCAGCCGACCTCTTCGGCGGGCGGGGTCACGGGGCGGTTCATCGTCGTCTCCCAGATCGCGTTCCGCCATTCATGAGGGACGGATCGCGCGTCGGCCGTTGTGGCGCGTTATATCTTGCGCATGATCTTGTCCGAAAACCGCTTCACACTTTTCGGGATCATGCGCTAGTTGCCCGGCAGTGTCACATCTTTGCGTGAGAAGTCCATGCGCCATCAGTGCTTTTGCGGTCCGCCCATGCATATGGTGTATACCGGAGCGGCGGGCTCGCAGCGGTGACAGCATCTTCCCGTTCCGCTAGCGATAGGACACCGCAACAAGAAGCCCGAAAAGGAGAACGCATCCATGGCCGGACCGCTCGCAGGCATCAAGGTGATCGAGGTCGGACAGGCCTATGCGGGCCCGCTCGCCGGCGCGATCCTGGCCGACATGGGCGCCGATGTGATCAAGGTCGAGAAGCCGGACGGCGGCGACGACGCGCGGATGTGGGGACCTCCGTTCGTCGACGAGTCCTCGATGATGTTTCATGCCAACAACCGCAACAAGCGTTCGGTGACCATCGACATCAAGAGCGCCGCCGACGTCGAGAAGCTGAAGCTGCTCGCGCGCGACGCCGATATCCTGATCCAGAACCTGCGCCCGGGCGTGGTCGAGCAGATGGGCATCGGGCCCGCGGCGATGCAGGCGGTCAATCCGCGGCTGATCTATTGCTCGATCGGCGCGTTCGGCAACAAGGGGCCGATGCGCGATGCGCCGGGCTTCGATCCGCTGGCGCAGGCCTACGGCGCGGTGATGACGCTGACCGGTCGGCCTGAGGATCCGCCGACCTTCTGCGCGCCGGCGATCAACGATGCGGCCACCGGCATGTGGTCGGTGATCGGCATCCTGGCGGCGCTGCAGGAGCGCCATCGCACCGGCAAGGGCTGCGTGATCGACACGTCGCTGTTCGAATCCGCCGTGAGCTGGGTGTCGGGGGCGCTGAACAATTATCACATCAGCGGCAAGGCGCCGCAGCGTTTCGGCGGCGCGAGCGCGACGCTGGTGCCGTACCAGACCTTCGACACCGCCGATCACCCGATCTGCATCGCCGCCGGCAACAACCGTCTGTTCGACAAGTGCGCGAAAGTGATGGGCCATCCGGAATGGTCCACCGACCCGCGCTTCAAGACCGGGCCGGACCGCAACGCGCATCGCGCCGAGCTCATTGCATTGATCGAGCCGGTCCTGCGCGCGAAGCCGCGCGACCACTGGCTCAAGGAATTCGGCAAGGTCGGCGTGCCGAACAGCCCCGTGAACAGCATTCCGGACCTGTCGCAGTCCGAGCAGCTCAAGGCGATGGATATCCTGCGCACGCTGCCCGGCTGCAACGCGAAGATCGTCGGCCTGCCGATCCAGTTCAACGGCGAGCGGCCGCATCCCTATCGCGACTCGCCGAAAGTCGGCGAGCACAACGACGAGGTGTTTGGCGCGCTGAAAGCGGACGCCGCCGAATAGGGACGTGGTCCGGCTCGCGGCACGGCGTCGTGTGTTGACACACGGCGCGCTGCCGCCATCATGGACCAAAAGAGGAAACGCGCATGGCGAGCCTGGACGACTGCTACAACATCTTTGATCTGCGCGAGGCGGCAAGGAAGCGCCTGCCGCGCGGCGTGTTCGAATTCTTCGATCGCGGCACCGAGGACGAGATCGCGCTGGTCAACAACCGCGCCGGGTTCGAGAAACTCAAGCTCAAGCACCGCGCGCTGATCGACATGACCCACCGGAGCGATGGAGACGACGCTGTTCGGCAAGCCGATCAGCATGCCGATGGCGATTGCGCCGACCGGCGTTGCCGGCATGTGCTGGTATCACGGCGAGCTGGAGCTCGCGAAAGCGGCGGCGGCAGCGAAGATTCCGTTCACGCTGGCCACCGGCGCGATGACGCCGATGGAGGAGATCGCCGAGAAGGCCGCGGGCCGGCTGTGGATGCAGCTCTATGTCTGGGAAAAGCGCGAGCTGTCGTACGAGCTGATCAACCGCGCCAAGAACTGCGGTTTCGAGGCGCTGATCGTCACCGTCGATACGGCGGTCTCGCCCAACCGCGAGTACAACGCCAAGAACGGTTTCCACCAGCCGTTCCGCATGACGACCAAGGCGACGCTCGACATGCTGTCGCGGCCGCGCTGGATGGCGACGGTGCTGGCGCGCTACGCGATGAAGGGCGGCCTGCCGAAGTACGAGAACTATCCGAAGCACTTGCAGCATTCGATCCGCAGCGATCCGAATGTGGAAGCGGTGATGCGGCGCGACAGCCTGTCGTGGGAGGACATCAAGATCTTCCGCAAGATGTGGCCCGGCATCCTGATGGTGAAGGGCATCAACCGCCCCGACGATGCGGTGAAGGCCGCCGAGTATGGCTGCGACGGCATCATCGTCTCCAACCATGGCGGGCGGAACATGGACAGCGCGGTGTCGTCCATCGACGCGCTGCCGGACATCGCCGAAGCGGTCGGCGAGAAGGCGACCGTGCTGCTCGACAGCGGCGTGCGTCGCGGCTCCGACATCGCCAAGGCGCTGGCGCTCGGCGCCAAGGCCGTGCTCACCGGCCGCGCGACGCTCTACGGCACGTCGGTCGCAGGCCAGGCGGGCGCGGCGAAGGCGATCAGCGTGATCAAGAAGGAGCTCGACACGACGATGGTCTATGTCGGCGCCAAAACCGTCGAGGAACTCACGCCGGATATTCTGTTCGGGCCGCGGGTGAATTCGGCCTCGGGGTTTGTGGGTTGAGGCCTCTCAGCCGTCATTGCGAGCGCAGCGAAGCAATCCAGCGCGCGCGTCAGCGCGCAAATAAAGAAGCGCTCGTGGCGCGCTGCGCGCGCGCTGGATTGCCATAGCCGTTCGAAGAACGGCGTCGCTTCGCGCGCCTATGGATCGCTTCGCTGCGCTCGCAATGACGGCTAAGCCTTCGCCACGTACGTCGGCTTCGCCACCCCGAAATCGCCGATCAGCGCGCATTGCGACGTAAAGCCGTGCGCCGCGTTCCAGTCGTGCACGTAGAATCCCGGCGGCTCGTCGATCAGCGAGATCGACGCGTCTTCGCGCCGGTCCATCAGGAACTGGTAGGCGGTGCTCGGTGCGGCGATGGCGACCGCGTTGCCGATCCGCGCCTGCAGCGTGCAGTGCACGTGGCCGGCGACGATCAGCGAGACGTTCGGATAGCGCGCCACCAGCGCGGCAAACTTGTCGGCGTTGCGGAACGGCCGCGCATCGCTGAACGGGCGTCCGATCCGGAAGGCCGGATGATGCATCGCGATCATGGTCGGGCGCGAGCCGCCGGCCTTGAGCTGGGCTTCGAGCCACGCCAGCCGTTCTGCGCACAACTCGCCGGGGACCTCGTTCGGAATCTTCGTGTCCAGGCAGATGATGCGTGCGGGAAAGTCGTCGACCACGAAGTGCAGGAAGCCTGACTTCGGCATCCACGTCGTATCGGCATAGGCCGCGCGCAACGGCTCGGTCTCGTCGTGATTGCCCGGGATCACGCCGTAAGGCAGGCCGGTCGCCTCCAGCATCGCCCGCACGTCGCGGTTGACGCTGACGTCGCCGTGATGGGTGACGTCGCCGGTGTGCAGGATGAAGTCGACCCGCGGCACCATCGCCGCGATCTGGTCGAGCGCGCGCTTCAGCAGGGCGCGTGCATCGTAGCGGCCATGGGCGATCACGCCCGGAGCCTCGACATGGCTGTCGGTAATCTGGGCAATCAGCATGGATGCGGCCGAGTCCTGCCTCAGACCTTGTTGCCCGGATCGGAGATCGTGCCGCGCGCGACCAGCCGGTTCCAGATGAACAGCACCACCAGCGCGCCGATCGTCGCGGTGATGAAGCCGGCGCCCTGGCTGGACCCGTACCAGCCGATCGCCTGGCCGATGAAGGTCGCCAGGAATGCGCCCGCGATGCCGAGCACGATGGTGAGGATGAAGCCCTTCGGATCGTTGGGGCCGGGCGATAGCCATCGCGCGATCATGCCGGCGACAAAACCGACGATGATGATCCACAAAATCCCGCCCATGGCCCGGCTCCTCTACGTTGCAGTTGAGTGCTTTATTCTTCTGCGTCGTCAGAGCAGACGGCGCAGTTCGTCGGCGGACGGCATGCGTCCATCCGGCGTCAACTGATCGATCATGCCAGGCAGATACTGGCTGAGGCCTTCCAGCAGTTCCTGCTTCGAGAGGCCGCTCTGGTCCATCATGGTGCGGATCTGATCGCCGCCGAGCGCGCCGGCGAGATCGTTCGGGGAGATCTCCTTGTTCGGGCCCTTGCTCACCCAGGAGTCGGCCGTTTCCTTCTGCCCGCCGTCCTGCAGCTGCTTGAGCAGGTCGTTGAGGCCACCGCCGAGGATTGCAGCCCGCTGCGCCGCCCGCGAGCGCGCCGC
The DNA here is from genome assembly GCA_963843435.1 of uncultured Alphaproteobacteria bacterium. Classification (GTDB taxonomy): domain Bacteria; phylum Pseudomonadota; class Alphaproteobacteria; order Rhizobiales; family Xanthobacteraceae; genus P52-10. The sequence continues at coordinate 56,320 of CAWJKJ010000014.1, read as the reverse complement.
CGAGGCCGCCCTTCAGCAAGTCGCCCAAGCCGCCACCAAGCGCTCCGCCGCCGCTACCGGCGCTGCCGCCGCCCAGCACGCTGCCGAGAATATCGCCGAGACCGCCGCCGCCACCGCCCGGCAGCGAAGCCTGGTCCAGGTTGGCGTTGCCGCCGGTGGGTGCCGTTTGCGGCTGCCCGCCCGTCATGTGCTTCATCGCCTTGTAGGCAAGCAGGGCGAGGATCGCCATGGTGATCGGCGACATGCCGCCCTTGTCGGCGCCTTTGGAAGAAGGTGCGCTCGGTCCGCGCGGCCCGTTCTGCATGCCGTTGAGAATGTCGAGCAAGCCCATGGTCAGTCTCCCGTCGTAGCTCTGTAACCCGGCCCGGAAAGAAACTAGTGCCGCCATATGACGGTTACAAGGCGAGGGTTTTTGCGGATAGCCGGCTACAGCTAATCCGCGCGGATATTGGCCTCCTTGGCGACCTTGTCCCAGCGCTTCATCTCGGTCTCGATCAACTCACGGAAGGCCTGCGCGCGACATGGCTCGGGCTTCCGCGCCTTCGCCTTCCAGGAAGCGTTTCATCTCGTCGCTGCCCAGCGCCTTGTTGATCTCGGCATTGAGCTTGCCGACGATATCGGCGGGCGTGCCGGCGGGCGCGACGATCCCCCACCAGGACGACGCCTCGTAGCCTTTCAGGCCGATCTCATCGAGGGTCGGCACATCGGGCAGGCTCGGTGACCTTTTCAATCCCGTCACCGCCAGCGGCCTGGCCTGGCCGGTTTTCGCGATCTGCAGGATCTGCGGCATGCTGGAGATGTACAGGTCGACATGGCCGCCGACGAGGTCGTTGACCGCCAGCGAGCCGCCCTTGTACGGCACATGCACGATCTTCACGCCCGCGGCTGAGGCGAACAATTCGGCGGCGATCTGGTTGATGCTGCCGGGGCCGGCCGAGGCATAGTTGATCGAGCCCGGCTTCTCCTTTGCCAGCGCGATCAGCTCCTGCGCCGACTTCACCGGCAGCTTGTTCGCCGACGCCATCAGCAGCGGCGAAGAGGCGACGAAGGCGACCGGCTCGAACGCCTTCAGCGTGTCGAACGGCATGCTCGCCTTCACCGCCGGATTGATCGTGTAGGTCGACGACACCAGCAGCAGCGTGTGGCCGTCGGGGGCCGAGCCCGCCACGAATGCCGCGCCGATGACGCCGCCGGCGCCGGCGCGGTTGTCGATGATGACGGTTTGTCCCCACGCCTCGCCGAGCTTCTTGCCGATCGCCCGCGCCACGATGTCGTTCGAGCCGCCGGCGGCGAACGGCACCACCAGGGTGATCGTCTTCGACGGGATACTGCGCTTCGGCGGCTTGTTGCGGCGCCCAAGCAGGACGATCGCCGCAAGTGCCGGACAGCCATTTTTTCATCGGTGGTTTCCTTGATGCCCGGCTATCATCGGCGCGATGGCAGCTGCGATCAAGCCTCCGGAGGGCAGCCATGGGTGACGCAGCGAATGGATCGTTCCTTGTGGCGGGCGCCGGCAGCATCGGCTGCTTCGTCGGCGGCCTGCTGGCCGATGCGGGGCGTGACGTCACGCTGCTCGCGCGGCCGCGGATCATTGCCGATATCGCAGCCCACGGCCTGCATATGACGAGCATCGAGGGTCTCGACCGCCGCGTGCCGGCGGCGGCCATCCGCGCAACCGAAGACCCGTCCGCGCTGGCGCATGCAGCCTTCATCCTTGTCGGCGTCAAAAGCACGGACACGGCGGCGATGGCCGACCTGATCGCGCAGCACGCGCCGCGAGCCGCGACCATCGTCAGCCTGCAGAACGGCGTCGACAATGTGCCGCTGCTGCGCGAGCGCCTGCCGCATCACAAGGTGCTGGCGGGCATGGTCGCGTTCAACGTCGTGGCGATGGGGCAGGGGCGTTTTCACCGCGCGACCTCCGGCGAGATCGTGCTGGAGCAGGACGCCGCGGACACCGCGGCAAAGCTCGCCGTGCCGGGACTTGCGATCAAGTCCAGCGCCAACATGCCGGGCGTGCAGTGGGGAAAGCTTCTCCTCAATTTGAACAATGCCATTAACGCGCTTTCCGACCTGCCGCTGCGCGACGAGCTCTCGCAGCGGGCCTGGCGCAGGATCCTGGCCGACCAGATCGCCGAGGCGCTGCTGGCGACCCGGGCTGCCGGCGTCGCGCCGGAGACCACGCCGCTGCCGGCGGCGCTGCTGCCGTTTGTGCTGCGCCTGCCGGATGCGGTCTTTCGCGTGCTGGCGGCGCGGATGCTGAAGATCGATCCGCAGGCGCGCTCCTCCATGTGGGAGGATCTCAAGCTGCGGCGGCGGACGGAGATCGACCACCTGCAGGGGGCGATCGTCAGGCTTGCGATGCAGCATGGGCAGCGGGCGCCGCTGTCCGAACGCATCGCCGGCCTGGTCAAGTCCGCGGAGACTGCAAAGCAGGGCTCGCCGCGGTTGCAGCCAGCGCAAATCGCATCGGATCGATAGCTTGTGAGCAGTTGCACAACGGCGGCCATTCACGGCTCTAACGTGGCGCACTGTCACGACTCATAGGGACCAAAGGTCACTAGCGGCCGCATGGCTTGGTCGGCAAATTTCAGCATGATAAACTTCATGCAAATCTGCGGCTGTCGTACAGCCGTCGTTGACGTGCTTAAAACGTCGGGGCGAGGCGGTGGAGTTTGGGGACTCCCGCCAGCGAGGGTGACATGCAGACATTGATGATTCCGTTCACGCCGCGCTACTTCGTCCTGACCGCGTGTGCGCTCCTGACCGTAGTGCTGTTCTTCATCGCGCTCGAAAGCTTCAAGGCCTTCGAGATCGTCATCATTCCGCTGCTGCTGTTCGGCGCCTTGACGCTGGTCGGCATCCGCGACCTGACGCAGAAGCGGCACGCGGTCCTGCGCAACTATCCGATCTCCGCGCATATTCGCTTCCTGCTCGAAGGCATCCGCCCGGAGATGCGGCAGTATTTCTTCGAGAGCGAGAAGGACGGCACGCCGTTCAGCCGCGATGCGCGCGCGCTGGTGTATCAGCGCGCCAAGATCGACCTCGACAAGCGTCCGTTCGGCACGCAGTACAACGTCTATCAGGAAGGCTACGAGTGGGTGAACCACTCGATGATGCCGAAGTCGATCGCCACGGAGAAGTTTCGCGTCACGGTCGGCGGACCGGACTGCAAGAAGCCTTACTCGGCGTCGGTCTTCAACATCTCGGCGATGAGCTTCGGCTCGCTCAGCGCCAACGCCATCCGCGCGCTGAACGGCGGCGCCAAGAAGGGTAATTTCGCGCATGACACCGGCGAGGGCGGCGTCAGCCCGCTATCACAGGGAAATCGGCGGCGACCTGATCTGGGAAATCGGCTCGGGCTACTTCGGCTGCCGCACGCGCGACGCGATGTTCGATCCGGAAAAGTTCGGCAAGATCGCGAACGCTGACCAGGTCAAGATGATCGAGATCAAGATCAGCCAGGGCGCCAAGCCCGGTCACGGCGGCGTGCTTCCGGCAGCGAAGGTGTCGAAGGAGATCGCCGCGATCCGCGGCATCGAGCTTGGCGAGGACTGCATCTCGCCGCCGAAGCACAGCGCGTTCTCAACGCCGATCGAGATGATGGCCTTCATCGCCGAGCTGCGGCGGCTGACGGACGGCAAGCCGATCGGCTTCAAGCTGTGCATCGGCCATCCGTGGGAGTTCCTGTCGATCTGCAAGGCGATGCTGGAGACGAAGATCTATCCGGACTTCATCGTCGTCGACGGCAAGGAAGGCGGCACCGGCGCAGCACCGCTCGAGTTCATGGATCATCTCGGCATGCCGATGCGCGAAGGCGTGAACTTCGTGCACAATGCGCTGATCGGCATCAATGCGCGCGATCGCATCCGCATCGGCACGTCGGGCAAGATCGTCACCGCCTTCGATATCGCTCGCGCCATGGCGCTCGGCGCGGACTGGTGCAATTCCGCGCGCGGCTTCATGTTCTCGCTGGGCTGCATCCAGTCGCTGAGCTGCCACACCGACAAGTGCCCGACCGGTGTCGCCACCCAGGACCCGGTGCGCAGCCGCGCGCTCTACGTTCCCGACAAGACCGAGCGCGTCTACAATTTCCACCACTACACGCTGCACGCGCTGGCGGAGCTCACCGCCGCGTCCGGCTTCAGCCATCCGAACGAGATGCGGCCGATCCATTTCACCCGCCGGGTGTCGAACTCGGAGACGATGTCGTTCGAGCGGCTCTACCCGTCGCTCCGCCCAGGCGAGCTGATCGAGGGCACGTCGGACGCCCGCTACAAGGACGCCTGGGCCATGTCGCGGCCGGACAGTTTCTCGGCGAAGGTGTGAGGCTGGACGACGTTGTTGCATCGTTGCCGAAATCGCACGCCAACCAGATTTTGTCAGCAGTCTTTCGATTTCGCTGATTCAGAAATTGCAATTCCTTGAGGGTAGGAATATAAAGTCACTCGTTCAGCCCCGATGGGAGAGCGAGTGCGCTAATCGTCAGCGTCTCGGGGCAGGATGCGACGGGTCCGTCGCGGTGCCGGCCCGATTTGCTTCACGGTGAGGAGCCGAGTTGCGAAAAGGGATGACGACCGGTGCCGAGGGCGGACGGCCCAAGCGGTCCAGCAATACGGTGTGGTCCTCCGTATTCGGTCAAGTGGAGCCGGGCTCGGTTCCCGCTGGAATCCGGCAAGCCGTTAATCCGGCGCGTGCGGAACGCAGGCGAAGGCTTCGTTTGTGGTCCGGTTCAGCCCAGCGATGGGCTGGACCATCGCCGTGTGCCACGCGTCGGCATACGGATTTGCCCGGATGCGACAAGCATACGGGAGCCGCGGGCGCGGCCTTTCGCCCTGTGTTCCGCACGCCCTCTTTCCAAGGGAAGTGCGAGAGAGAAGACCGGCAGCCCTGGGGCCGGACGTAGAACACGGGGCGATGACGCGCGTCTGGAGTACGGGCGCGCGTTGGGCTGTTTGACAATTGAATAAAGCGAACCGCCTCCGCGCCGTCATTGCGAGCGAAGCGAAGCAATCCAGCTGCGCGCGCAAGCGCGCCAACAAAGAAGCACGGCGAACTCGCGGCATGGCTCAGCCGCATTTTAGTGGCGCGCTGACGCGCGCAGCTGGATTGCTTCGGCTTCGCCTCGCAATGACGGCTTAAGTCGCCGTCACTTCTTCGGCAAGAACGCCGTCACCTCGATCTCCACCTTCGCGCGCGCGTCGACGAGTCCCGAAATATACAGCAGCGTCGAGGGCGGAAAATTCCTGCCCAGCGTCTCTTTCCACGCAGCACCGATGCCGGCGCCTGCGGCCTCGTACTCGCTCTTGCTGGTGATGTACCAGACGAGGCGGACGATATGCTCAGGGCCTGCGCCCGCTTCCTTCAGCAGGCGGATGATGCGCTCCAGCGCGATCCGCACCTGTCCGGCCATGTCGTCCGGATAGCCGTCGTCGGCGTTGTGGCCGGTCTGGCCCGCGAGCACGATCCACTGGCCGGGGCCGTCGGTGGTGACGCCATGTGAGAAGCCGCGGGGCCGTGGCCAATCGGCAGGTTGCAGAACCGGCATGGTTGTTCTCCGTTGTTGTTTCGAGCCGCTCCCGTGCCGGCTCACTGATGCATCATAGCGGTGCCGCGTTTGAAGGCAATTCGGCGCAGCTGCGACGTCGTCCGCAGGTGGCTCACGAATGATTGCTGATGCCGATCGCGGCGATGCATGCTAGATCGCAATCAGGCATTGGGACGGAGCACGCGATGTCACGGCTGTCAGCGCTGATCGTTCGGTTCGCGACGCCGGTTCTGTTCGTCCTCGCTCTCCCTTCCGTCGTGCAAGCGCAAGGCCGTATGGCCAGCGAATGTCTCGCCGTCGCGCAGCGGCTGCCCGGCGTGATCTTTGCCAGCTACGGCACGGCGTCTGCGGCAAAATCCAGCGTCACCATCACCTATGTCGGCCACTCGACCTACCAGATCGAGACGCCGGCCGACGTGGTGATCGCCACCGACTACAACGGCGTCTACCGTCCGCCGCGGCTTCCGACCGTGGTGACGATGAACCGCGCCCACACCACGCACTACACGCTGAACCCCGATCCGGCCATCAAGCACGTGCTGCACGGCTGGGCCGACGAAGGCGCGGCGAAGCATGAGGTGGTGGTCGGCGACGTGTTCATCCGCAATGTGCCGACCGACATCCGCAACTTCCGCTCTTACGGCTTTGGCCGCGGCGACCTCGACCTGCCGATGCAGAAGGACGGCAACTCGATCTTCATCTTCGAGGTGGCGGGGCTGTGCATCGGCCACCTCGGCCACCTGCACCACAAGCTCGACGAGAGCCACATCGCGGCGATCGGCCGGCTCGACGTGCTGATGGTGCCGGTCGACGACAGCGTGACCATGACGATCGACGGCATGGCCGACATCGTCAAACGGCTGCGCTCCTCGATCGTGCTGCCGATGCACCGGCTCGGCACCCCGCTCGGCGATTTCGTCAACCGCGTCCGCGGCCAGTTCGAGGTCGACCAGCGGCCGGGCCGGTCGTTCTCGATCTCGCTCGAGACCCTGCCGAAGGCGCCGACCGTCGTGATTCTCGACGGCGTCTAGAATTTCGTTCCATCCGGCGGAAGTAACGGGTGCGAAAAAATTCTGATCTTTCATCCGGCGTGCGTTCAGCCTATTTTGCGCCCCAAGCGGTCCCGTAGCTCAGCCGGATAGAGCGGCGGTTTCCTAAACCGTAGGTCGCATGTTCGAGTCATGCCGGGATCGCCACTAAAAAACGACAAAAGAACGATCGGATTTTTCAAGATCGTCGCAACGAATGCTTTGATCATTCCCCAGGGAGGAAAGATGACCACAAGACGCACGTTTACGAAGGCGATGGCGCTTAGCCCTCTGATGCTGTCCCAGTTTCCGGCCGCGTTCGCCCAGGCAAAGTACCCCGCCAAGCAGGTCCAGATGGTCGTCGGTTTCCCGCCGGGGCAGTCGTCCGACCATGGCGCGCGCATGATCGCCAAACAGATGACCGAGATTCTGAAGCAGACGATTTTCGTCGAGAACAAGCCGGGCGCCGCGACGATCATCGGGCATCAGTATTTGAAGGCGGCCACGCCCGACGGCTACACGATCGGCTATTCCTCGACCGGGCCGCTGGCGATCAACCCGACGCTCTACAAGAAATTGCCCTACGATCCGCAGGCCGACTTCGAGCCGATCATCCTGCTCAACTCCAGCCCGATGTTCTTCGTCACCCACAAGGACATGCCGGTCAGCAATTTCAAGGAGGCGGTCGCCTACATCAAGGCGAACCCGGGCAAGGTCGAATACGGCTCCGGCGGCAGCGGGCTGACGGTCCACATCACGACCGAGCTGCTGAAGAAGGAAGCCGGCCTCGACATGCTGCACGTGCCGTACAAGGGCGCCGCTCCGATGATCACCGACCTGATCGCCGGCCGCGTGCAGTTCGCGTTCGAGGTTGCATCTGCGATCCTGCCGTTTGTGGAGTCCGGCCAGGTGAAGGCGCTCGGTGTCGCAAGCCTGGAGCGCACGGCGGCCGCGCCGCAGGTGCCGACCTTGCACGAACAGGGGCTCACCGGCTTCGAATCCAGCACCTGGGGCGTTCTGCTTGCGCCGAAGGGAACGCCGAAGGAGATCATCAGCATCCTCAACGAGGCGGCCAACAAGGGCATCCGCACCAAGGAGTCGCTGGATTACTTTGCGAAGAACGGTGCCGAGCCGAAGGGCGGCACGCCGGAAGAGTGCGCCGCATTCATGAAGCGCGAGCGCGAGAAGTGGGCGCCGGTGATCATCTCGTCGGGCGCACAGGTCGACTGACGCACACGCGTTCTGCTGACATGTTCCAGATCGCCCGTGGCGTTCCGCGTCACGGGCGATTTGCTTGAGGCCGCTGCGCTTGCTAGCACTCCTGTGAGTATCGAGCCTGCGCGCGAGCGCCATCAAGAAACGGAAAGAAGCGGAAGCAAAAATGGCTGCGGGGAAGAAGAACGTTTTCTATGTGAAGTATCTGGCGGACGAGAGTGTCTACAAGCAGATCGTCGGCGACGAAGGCTCGATCGCGCTGACGCGGCTGGAGAACGACAGTCCCGCTTCTGTCGCCGGTCCCGTGCTTGCCTCCGCGCACGCCTATCAGGTCGGTGCCTCGCGCGACGAGCTCGCGCGGCAGTTCCACGTCACCAAGGAGCTGCTCGCGCAGTGTCCGAAGCTGCTGGTCGTCTCCAGCAACGGCGCGGGCTACGACACCGTCGATGTCGCGGCCTGCACCGAGGCCGGCGTGCTGGTGGTCAACCAGGCCGGCGGCAATGCGCAGTCGGTGGCCGAGCACGCGCTCGGCATGATGCTGTCGCTGTCGAAGCGCATCGTCGAAGTGGACAAGGCGCTGCGCCGCGAAGGAACGTTCGAGCGCACGGCGTTCAAGGGCGGTGAGGTGTTCGGCAAGACCGTCGGCATCATCGGCATCGGCCATGTCGGCAGCAAGCTCGCGGCGATGTGCAAGAGCGCGCTCGGCATGACCGTGCTCGCCTACGATCCCTATGTCGGCGACAACGAGATCGCCGCGCGCGGCGCGAAGAAGGTCGAGCTCGAGCAACTGCTCAAGGCCGTCGGACTTCGTGTCGATCAACTGTCCGCTCACGGACGAATCGCGCGGCATGATGAGCGAGGCGCAGTACGCGATGATGAAGCCGACGGCGATCCTCGTCACCACCGCCCGCGGCTCGATCCATGACGAGAAGGCGCTGGAAGAGGCGTTGCGTGCGAAGAAGATCGCCGGCGCCGGCCTCGACGTGTGGGAGAAGGAGCCGCCGCCGTCCGACCATCCGCTGATGGCGTTCGACAACGTGTTCGTCAGCCCGCACACCGCCGGTGTCACGAGCGATGCCCGCATCAACATGGCGAAGATCGCCGCGGAACAGATGGTCGCAGCGCTTGCCGGCGAGCGTCCGCCGCGCATGGTCAATCCGGAGGTGTGGCCGGCCTATGCCAAGCGCTTCGCGAGGGAGTTCGGCCGCGCGCCGGGTTAGTGCCAGAAGCCTCAATCTTCAGCTTGTCTTTGAGGGGCGGCCCGCGCAGATAATGCCGGCTGACCTCAAGGGCAATGCGCGTGATTGCTGCGGAACAATTCCGGCAAATGGCGTTCTGGTCGAACGAGCTCACCGAGCCGGAGTTCGAGCGTGCGCGCCGGGGTACCGTCGAGCGCAACTATGCAAAAGGCAGTTACGTCTGCCATCGCGGCGACCGGGTCGATGCCTGGATTGGCGTCGTCGAGGGGCTGATCAAGCTCGGCACGATCTCGGAAACCGGCAAGGACGTGACCCTTGCGGGACTGCGCACCGGCGGCTGGTTCGGTGAGGGCAGCGTGCTGAAGGGCGAGCCGCGGCAATATGACCTTGCCGTGCTGCGCGACACCCGCCTCGCCTTGATGAACCGCGCAACCTTCCTCTGGCTGTTCGAGAACAGCGTCGGCTTCAACCGCTTCCTGGTCCGCCAGTTCAACGAACGGCTGGGACAATTCATCGCATTGGTCGAATACGACCGCACGTTGAATGCAACCGCGCGGCTGGCGCGAAGCATCGCCTGGCTGTTCAATCCGGTGCTCTATCCGCAAGGAACCACTTATCTGGAGATCAGCCAGGAAGAGATGGGCCTGCTGACGGGCATTTCGCGCCCGGCCGCCAACGAAGCTCTCAAAGCCCTGGAGGCGAAAGGGCTGATCAAGCTGGAGCGGATGGGGATCGCCGTTAAGGATTTGTCCGGGCTGCTGCGCCAGCGCGACTAAAGCTTCGCGCGGCAAATCATTGCCCTTCTGTACCCAATCAACCCCCCGTTGGTCTGTCAAGCCGGACCTTGTTGGACCGTTGGTCCGATGTAATGCTATAGCTCTTATGCGGAATTCGCGGGGCTCGACCTCCGCGAACGATCGAACAACGACAAGCGCGAACCAACGCGCCGGATTGGGCGACACGGGAAGGAGACAGGCATGTCCGCTGGCGGATCGTTGGAAACGTTCCCCAAGCTGCTGCGGCGAAACGCTGCGCAGTTCGGCAGTCATGCTGCAATCCGTCACAAGGACCTCGGCATCTGGCAGACATGGACCTGGGCGCAGGTGCTGGACATCGTGCGCGCCTACGCGGTCGGCCTGCAGCGCCTCGGGCTGAAGCAGGGCGACACCATCGCCATCGTCGGTTCGAACCGTCCGAAACTGTACTGGACCGTGATGGCCGCGCAGATGGTGCGCGCGATCCCGGTGCCGGTCTACTCGGATGCGGTCGCCGATGAACTGGCCTACGTGCTCGGCCACGCCGATGTGAACTTCGTCGCGGCGCAGGATCAGGAGCAGGTCGACAAGGTCCTGTCGGTGCTCGACCGCGTGCCGCATCTGCAGAAGATCGTCTACGACGAGCCGCGCGGTCTGCGCGACTACGACCACGGCAACCTGACGAAGATCGACGACGTCATCGCCGATGGCCGTGCGGCGCTCGCCGCCGACGGCGCGCTGGCTGCGAAGCTCGACGCCCTGATCGACCAGGGCGAGGGCTCGGATACCTCGATCATTCTTTATACGTCCGGCACCACCGGCGCCTCGAAGGGTGTGATGCTGTCCGCCAAGGGCTGCATCGATGCGGCGACGGATACCGCGAAGTTCGACAAGCTGACCGAAAACGACGTCGCGCTGGCCTACCTGCCGCTCGCATGGGTCGGCGACCATTACCTGAACTACGCGCAGGGTCTCGCCGCCGGCTTCTGCATGGCGTGTCCCGAAGGACCGGAGACGGTCGAGCAGGACCTGCGCGAGATCGGGCCGACGCTTCTACTTCGCGCCGCCGCGCGTGTTCGAAACCATGCTGACCCGGCTGATGATCCGCATGGAGGACGCAGCCGCAATCAAGCGCGGCATGTTCCATTACTTCCTGAAGATCGCGCGCCGGCACGGCGAGGCGATCCTCACCGGCAAGCCGGTGCCGCTGTCGGGCCGGCTGCTTTATGCGATCGGCCGGATGCTGGTCTACGAGCCGCTGAAGAATGTGCTCGGCCTGTCGCGCGTGCGCGTCGCCTATACGGCGGGCGAGGCGATCGGTCCCGACCTGTTCGTGTTCTATCGCTCGATCGGTCTGAACCTGAAGCAGCTGTACGGACAGACCGAGGCGTTCCTGTACGTCACCTGCCAGCCGGACGGCGAAATCTTCGCCGACACCGTCGGCCCGGCCGCGCCCAACGTGGATATCCGCATCACCGACACCGGCGAGGTGCAGTTCAAGTCGCCCGGCATGTTCGTGCAGTATTTCAAGGATGAGGCGAAGACCGCGGAAACGTTGACGCCGGATGGATACGTGAAGACCGGCGACGCCGGCTTCTTCGACGAGAAGACCGGGCATCTGAAGATCATCGACCGCGCCAAGGACGTCGGCCGTCTCAAGGACGGCACCATGTTCGCGCCGAAGTATCTCGAGAACCGGCTGAAATTCTTCCCCAACATCAAGGAGGCGGTGACCTACGGCGACGCGCGCGACTTCGTCTGCGCGATGATCAACATCGATCTCACCGCCGTCAGCAACTGGGCCGAGCGCAACAACATCGCCTACGGCTCCTACCAGGAGCTGGCCGCGCATCCGCAGGTCTACGACATGGTCGCAAGGAATATTGCGGAGATGAATGCGTCGCTGGCGCAGGAAAAGGTGATGGCGGGCGCGCAGGTGCGGCGCTTCCTGATCCTGCACAAGGAGCTCGATGCCGACGACGGCGAGCTGACGCGCACGCAGAAAGTCCGCCGCGGCTTCGTCGCCGACCGCTACGCAGCGCTGCTGACGGCCTTCTACAACGGCTCGAAGGAAGCCGATATCTCGACCGAGGTGACGTTCGAGGACGGGCGCAAGGGGCGGATGTCCGCGCGCCTGAAGATTCACGACCTGCCGACGACCGGCGTTGCGGCCGGTCTGGAGAAGGCGGCATGAGGTCGCCCGACGTCAAGGACGTGCTGCTCAGCGTCGAGGGCGTCTCCCTCGCCTTCGGCGGCGTGAAGGCGTTGACCGACGTCTCCTTCGATGTGCGGCAGGGCGAAATCCGCGCGATCATCGGCCCGAACGGCGCCGGCAAGACGTCGATGCTGAACGTCATCAACGGCTTCTATCATCCGAACCACGGCAGCATCACCTTCAAGGGCAAGACGCGCGCGCGCATGCGGCCCTTCGAGGCGTCGCGCGGCGGCATCGCGCGCACGTTCCAGAACGTGGCGCTGTTCAAGGGCATGAGCGCGCTCGACAACATCATGGTCGGGCGCACGCTGAAGATGCATTGCGGCCTGTTCTGGCAGGCGCTGCGGTTCGGTCCGGCGCTGCGCGAGGAGATCGAGCATCGGCACCGGGTCGAGGAGATCATCGACTTCCTCGAGATCCAGGCGATCCGCAAGGTGCCGGTGGCGCGGCTGCCCTACGGCCTGCAGAAGCGCGTCGAGCTCGGCCGGGCGCTGGCGATGGAGCCGGACCTGCTGCTGCTCGACGAGCCGATGGCCGGCATGAACCTCGAAGAGAAAGAGGACATGTCGCGCTTCATCATCGAGGTGAACGATCACTACGGCACGACCATCGCGCTGATCGAGCACGACATGGCGGTGGTGATGGACCTGTCCAACCGCGTGGTGGTGCTGGATCACGGCGTCAAGATCGCCGACGGCACGCCGGACGAGGTGAAGCGAAATCAGGCGGTGATCGACGCCTATCTCGGAGTGGCGCACTAGCGCATTGAGGAGAGTTGCTTGGTTGCGTTCGGACAGTTCCTCGAGATCCTGATCGGCGGCTTGCTGTCGGGCGTGCTGTATTCGCTGGTCGCGCTCGGCTTCGTGCTGATCTTCAAGGCGTCCGGCGTGTTCAACTTCGCCCAGGGCGCGATGGTGCTGCTGGCCGGCCTCGCGCTGGTGCGCTCGCTGGATCTCCTGGTCGCGAACGGCTTCCCGATCTGGAGCGCGATCATCCTCGGGCTGGTGTTCGCCGGCCTGATCATGGCGCTGACGGCCTGGCTGGTCGAGCGCTTCGTGCTCGGGCCGCTGGTCAATCAGGACGGATTGACGCTGTTCATGTCGACCATCGGCGTCGACCTTCGTGCTCGAAGGCGTGTCGCAGATGATCTTCGGCTCGGACGTCTATCCGCTGCGGCTGTTTCCGACCGATGCCTGGTTCCTGTTCGAGAACCTGTTTCCCGGCGGCATCCTCGTCAACAAGCTCGATGTCTGGGGCGGGTTGATCGCAGGCATCCTGGTCGCCGGCCTTGCGGTGTTCTTCCAGCGCACGAAGACCGGCCGCGCGCTGCGCGCGGTCGCGGACGATCATGCGGCGGCGCAGTCCGTCGGCATTCCGATCTCGTGGATCTGGTTCGTGGTGTGGCTGGTGGCCGGGCTCGTCGCGCTGGTCGCGGCGACCGTCTGGGGCACCAAGCTCGGCGTGCAATTCTCGATCACGTTCCTGGCGCTGAAGGCGCTGCCGGTGCTGATCATCGGCGGCTTCACCTCGATCCCCGGCGCGATTGTCGGCGGCCTCATCGTCGGCGCCGGCGAGAAGCTCGCCGAAGGGTTTCTCGGGCCGCATCGATCGGCGGCGGCATCGAATACTGGTTCGCCTATGTGCTGGCGCTTGCCGTGCTGCTGGTGCGGCCGCAGGGCCTGTTCGGCGAACGGATCATTGAGCGGATTTGACCGATGCTTTATCGCGAGGCTGGCCAGTTCAAGACGAGTTACGCCGCCGACATGGCGATCTTCCCGATCCGCCAGGACCGGCTGACGCTCGGTGTGCTGCTCGCCTTCGCCTTCATCGGCGTGCCGCTACTGGCTCACTTTCACATCTGGCCGTTCGGCAGGAGTATCTGCTGCGCGCGATCCTGCTGCCGTTCCTGATCCTGTCGCTGGCGGCGATCGGCGTGAACATCCTGGTCGGCTACTGCGGACAGATTTCGCTCGGCAGCGGCGCGTTCATGGCGATCGGCGCCTACTGCGCCTACAAGTTCGGCACCGGCATGCACATCCCGTTCGCCTGGCTCGGCGTCGAACATCTCGATCCCGCCGCTGCCAGTGCTGCCGTCGATCCTGCTCGGCGGCTTCATGTCGGCGATCGTCGGGCATCCTGTTCGGCGTTCCGAGCTTGCGCATCAAGGGACTCTATCTCGCCGTGGCGACGCTCGCGGCGCAGTTCTTCTTCGACTGGGTGTTCCTGCGCGTGCCGTGGTTCACCAACTACGCGCCGTCCGGCTCGGTGAACGCGCCGCAGCTCGAGTTTCTTCGGCTGGCTGGTCGATACGCCGATCGAGCGTTACCTGCTGTGCCTGATGTTCGTGACCGTGTTCGCGCTGATGGCCAAGAACCTGGTGCGCGGCAATATCGGCCGGCAATGGATGGCGATCCGCGACATGGATATCGCCGCCGAGCTGATGGGCATCCGCCCGCTCTATGCCAAGCTGACCGCGTTCGCCGTCTCGTCCTTCATCGTCGGCGTCGCCGGCGCGCTCTGGGCGTTCGTCTATCTCGGCTCGTGGGAGCCGCTGGCGTTCTCGATCGACCGCTCGCTGCAGCTGCTGTTCATGGTGATCATCGGCGGGCTCGGCTCGATCCTCGGGCTCGTTTCATCGGTGCGGCGTTCATCCTGATGCTGCCGATCCTGCTCAACCAGGTGCCGCATGCGACTCGGCATGCCGCTGTCGACCGAGACGATCACTCATCTGGAGTTCATCATCTTCGGCTCGCTCATCTGTTACCTTTTGATCAAGGAGCCGCATGGCTTTGCGCGACTATGGTTCACTCGCCAAGGAGAAGCTCAGGCTCTGGCCCTATCCCGTACTGAGGGCCACTCGAGCTTAGGCCGAAGATCGCAACGTGGAGCGGCGATCGCAGGCCGTGAGAAAGCAGTCAAGCCCGCAGAATGAAAAGGCGCGGTGTCAAGCCGGGCCGCATGAGGAGGAAGTCACGATGCTGACCAAGAGACTTTTGTTTGCGGCTGCCGTCGTTGCCGGAGTGGCGCGGTCGACGCCCGCTTCGGCGCAGAACGAGCAGTTCGTCCCGATCGCTGTCCTACCGGACAGGCGCCTATGCGCGTGAACGGCGTGCCGTTCGCAAACGGCATGGTCGACTACTAGCACATGATCAACGAGCGTGACGGCGGCATCAACGGCGTCAAGCTGCTGGTCGAGGAATGCGAGACCGGCTACGCCACCGACAAGGGCGTGGAATGCTACGAGCGGCTGAAGGGCAAGGGCCCGACCGGCGCTGCGTTCTTCAACCCGCTGTCGACCGGCATCACCTTCGCGCTCACCGAGAAGACGACGACCGACAAGATCCCGATCATCACGATGGGCTACGGCCGTGCGGATTCCAAGAACGGCGCGGTGTTCGCCTATAACTTCCCGCTGCTCGGCACCTACTGGTCCGCAGCCGACATCGCCATCCAGCACGTCGCCAAGGAGCTCGGCGGCGCCGACAAGCTGAAGGGCAAGAAGATCAGCCTCGTCTATCACGACAGCCCGTACGGCAAGGAGCCGATCCCGACGCTCGAAGTGCTGGCGAAGAAGCACGGCTTCGAGTTCACGCCGATTCCGGTCACCCATCCGGGCGTCGAGCAGAAGTCGCAGTGGCTGGCGATCCGCCAGAATCGGCCCGACTACGTGCTGCTGTGGGGCTGGGGCGTGATGAACGGCACGGCCGTGAAGGAAGCGGCCGCGGTCGCCTATCCGCGCGACAAGATGATCGGCGTGTGGTGGTCGGGCGCCGAGCCGGACGTGACCCCGGCCGGCGATCAGGCGCGTCGGCTACAAGGCGCTGATGCTGCAGCACGGCGCCGGCAAGTATCCGGTGCACGCCGACGTCGAGAAGCACGTCTACGCCAAGGGCAAGGGCCTGTCGGAGCCCGGCAAGGTCGGCGAGGTGCTCTACAACCGCGGTCTCGTCAACGCCATGCTCGGCGTCGAGGCGATCCGCAAGGCGCAGGAGAAGTTCGGCAAGAAGCCGCTCACGGGCGAGGAAGTCCGCTGGGGCTTCGAGAACCTCGACCTCAGCGCGGCGCGGCTGAAGGAGCTCGGCTTCGAAGGCATGATGCGGCCGATGAAGATCTCCTGCGCCGACCACGAAGGCGCGCGCGACGGCCGTGTCCAGCAGTGGGACGGCAAGGCGCTGGAAGGTGATCTCCGACTGGTACACCGCGAACCAGGAAGTCACTCGAGCCGCTCGTCAAGGACGTGTCGGCGAAGTACGCGCGCGGAGAAGAAGATCGAGCCGCGCGATTGCTCGAAGGCGAGCTGATCTGCTCAAACGATTGCCGGGAGGGCCGTGCGCCCTCCCGGATTTCCTGATCACGGCTTTTTCGGAGACGACCGGTGTCGAGCGCGAGCACTGCGACTGCAGCGGAACAGGCAAAACCGTTCCTGTCGATCAACAACATCGAGGTCGTCTACAACCACGTCATTCTGGTCCTGAAGGGCGTGTCGCTGCACGTGCCGGCCGGCGGCATCGTCGCGCTGCTCGGCGCGAACGGCGCCGGCAAGACGACCACGCTGAAGGCGGTCTCAAACCTGCTGCATGCGGAACGCGGCGAGGTCACCAAGGGCTCGATCGTGTTCGACGGCACCGAAGTGCATTCGCTGTCGCCGAACGAGGTGGTGCGGCGCGGCTGCATCCAGGTGATGGAAGGCCGGCGCTGCTTCGCCCACCTGACCGTCGAAGAAAATCTCCTCACCGGCGCCTTCACCCGGCGCGACGGCAAGGCCGCGATCGCCGCCGACCTCGAGCGGGTCTATGCCTATTTCCCGCGCCTGAAGGAGCGGCGCGGCTCGACCGCGGGCTACACCTCCGGCGGCGAGCAGCAGATGTGCGCGATCGGCCGCGCGCTGATGTCGCGGCCGCGGATGATCCTGCTCGACGAGCCGTCGATGGGGCTCGCGCCGCAGATCGTCGAGGAGATTTTCGAGATCGTGCGCGATCTCAATCAGAAGGAGCGCGTCTCGTTCCTGCTCGCCGAGCAGAACACGACCATGGCGCTGCGCTACGCCAATCACGGCTACATCCTCGAGAACGGCCGGGTGGTGATGGACGGCGAAGCCAAGGCGCTCGCCGTCGAACGAGGACGTCAAGGAGTTCTATCTCGGCGTCGCCGGCGACAAGCGAAAGTCGTTCCGCGACGTGAAGCACTACAAGCGGCGCAAGCGCTGGCTGGCGTGATCGCCGGGCGCTCTGGAGGTATTGCGTCATGACCGCCCCGTATTTCGACGATCTGGAGGCGCGCGATCCGGAAGTCCGCGCGCGCAGCATTGCCGAGCGGCTGCCGGCCGTCATCGCCAACGCGAAGAAGGCGCCGGGCTGGGCGAAGCATCTCGAGGGCGTCGATCCGGCGCAGGTCACCTCGCTGGAGGCGCTGGCGAAGCTGCCGCTGCTGCGCAAGGCCGATCTCGTCGCGCTGCAGAAGGCCGCGCCGCCGTTCGGCGGCTTCAATACGGTTGCGCCGGGACAGGCCAGGCGGATCCTGATGTCGCCCGGGCCGATCTTCGAGTTCGAAAGCATGGACGCGGATGGCTACGGCTCCGGCCGGGCGGTGTTCGCGGCCGGCATCCGTGCCGGCGACATCGCCATCAACTGTTTCTCCTACCATCTGACGCCCGGCGCCTATGTGCTCGAATCCGGGCTGGAGGCGGTCGGCTGCGCGGTGATCCCGGGCGGCGTCGGCAACACCGAGCAGCAGGTCGATGCGATCGCCCATGTGAAGCCATCGGCCTATGCGGGCACGCCGGACTTCCTGAAAGTGCTGCTCGATCATGCGGCCAAAAGCGGCAAGGACGTGTCGTCGCTCAAGCGCGGGCTGGTCTCCGGCGCCGCGTTGCCGCCGTCGCTGCGCGCAGAACTGTCGTCGCGCGGGGTCGACGTGCTGCAATGCTATGCCATCGCCGAGGCCGGCGTGATCGCCTACGAGTTCGATGCGCGCGAGGGACTGATCGTCGGCGAGCACCTGCTGGTCGAGATCGTCAAGCCGGGCACCGGCGATCCGGTCGCCGCGGGCGACGTCGGCGAGGTGGTCGTCACCTCGTTCAATGCGGCGTATCCGATGATCCGCCTTGCGACCGGTGATCTCTCCGCCGTGCTGCCGGGCATCTCGCCGTGCGGGCGCACCAACATGCGCATCAAGGGCTGGATGGGCCGCGCCGACCAGACCACCAAGGTCAAGGGCATGTTCGTGCATCCCGGCCAGGTCGCGGAGGTCGCCAAGCGCCATGCCGCAGCTCGGCCGCGTGCGGCTGGTGGTGACGCGCGCCAACGAGCAGGACCAGATGACGCTGCATGCCGAATGCGCCGCGCCGTCGCCGTCACTGGCGGAGGACGCAGCCGCCTCGCTGCAGGCGGTGACGAAGATGCGCGGCGAGGTGAAGCTGGTCGCGCCCGGCAGCCTGCCGAACGACGGCAAGGTGATCGCCGACGAACGGCCGGTTTGATCAGTCCTCAAGCAGCCGCAGGGCGGCGATCATCGGCAGGCGTGCCCAGTCGGGCCGGTTGTTGAGCTCGTAGTCGATCTCGTAGACCGCCCGCTCGAGCTGGAAGAAATGCAGCATCCGCTCCGACGCTTCCGATGACTGAGGCCAGAGCCGCGTCTCGCCAAGCGTCTCGTGATAGGCGGACAGAAACGTCGCGATCGATTGGTCGCGCCACTGATCGAGCGCGGCGGCGAGCTTGCCCTGATCGTCGGTCGAGACCTTCAGCGCACGATCCAGGGCGGCCGCGATCGAAAAGTCGATCGAGCGCAGGATGCCGGCGACGTCGCGCGCGGCCGGCACCTTGCGGCGGCGATCGGCAAGCGCGCGCTGCGGCTCGCCCTCGAGGTTGACGATGAAGATGTCGTCCTTGACGATCAGCATCTGTCCGAGATGAAAGTCGCCGTGATGGCGGATGTTCGACCCAGTCGGGCGATATCTGCAGCAGCTCCTCGAAACATCCGCGCAGCTTCGGCTTTGCCGCGAGCACGCGATCCGCCAGCGCGCGCTCCGCATCCGGCATCCGGTCGCGCGCGTGCGACAGCGTCTCGCAGAGCTGGTCCGTGCGCCGGAGCGCCTCGTCGACGAGCCGCTGTATGCTCTCGGCGCGTCGCCGGCTCGGGCCGGAAATCCTCGATGTCGTCGCGGCTCGCCAGCGCGGTCTGCATTTCGGCGATCCGCTTGCCGGCCTGCGCCATGTAGCGCTGGTAGGAGACCTGCTCGTCGCTTTCGTGCGCCGCCTCCGTCGCGGCGAGCAGGCGCTGGTCGTCGACGAAGCGATCGAGATAGGCGGACGTCACCGCCCATGCGTCGCCCTGGTTCTGCACGAACTCGTGCACGCTCGCGACGGCCGTGCGGTGGCCGTCATGCACGAGCTTGACGGTGCCGAGCAGCGCCGGCGTGTTGGCAAAGCCGGCGACGCCGGTGAGGAAGCTGCCGATCTCGATCTCCGGATCGACGCCCGCCTCGAGCTTGCGCTGCAGCTTGACGACGTAGCGGTCGTCGACATGCAGCGTCGTGCTCAGGTGCCCGGTCTCGATCGTCTTGACCGTGGTGACGGTCTTGAACGGCTTGCTGCCGAATTTCGCCGTCGCCTTGAACTCGAGCCGGAAGCCCAGCGCCTCGGTCGAGGTGTTGGCGCGCATGTTGTCGAGCAACAGCGTGATGAAGGCGGGGCTCGGGCGCGACATCCAGCAGCGTTCCCTCGCGCGAACCCTGCCGCACGGCCGACAGGGCCTGCGGATTGAAATGTTCGCGATCGAATTTCTTCCAGTCGATCTGCATCGGGATCAGGTAGCGGCCCGCATGCGGCTTGTGCGTCTCGACGATGGCGAGCCACGGCACGGCCGTGGTGTCGCTATTGTCG
This sequence comes from uncultured Alphaproteobacteria bacterium, assembly GCA_963843435.1. Lineage (GTDB taxonomy): Bacteria > Pseudomonadota > Alphaproteobacteria > Rhizobiales > Xanthobacteraceae > P52-10. Next base: position 36,480 of record CAWJKJ010000014.1, on the reverse strand, counting down.
GCGAACGGCACCACGCCGATGACGGCCGCAGACACGCTTGCGGCGCCGTGTCCCTCGAACCAGCGCGCCCTGGCCAGGATACGGCGGCAGCACCTCGCGGTCGAACACGCCGCGCGTCCGGCCGAGCGACTCCCAGGTCGATCCGGCCGGGATCACCAGCGTTTCCACCTCCGGCGCCAGCGCGGGCGCATCGTGCGGCGAGGCGGGCTTCTCGATCAGCTTGAACCAGTAGAAGCCGTAGGGCGCGAGCGTGACCATGTAGGGCTGCTCGCCGATCGGCGGAAACTCCGTGCGGCCCAGCATCTCCAGCGGAATGCGGCCGCGCCAGGCGGCAAGATTGAGCTCGGCCGCCTGCGCCGAACGCGACAGGTTGGCGACGCACAGGATCGCCTCGCCGTCGTACTGGCGGACATAGGCGAGCACCGAACGGTTGTTCGGGCGCACGAACATCATCGTGCCGCGGCCGAACGCCTGCGTCGACTTGCGCACCGCGATCAGCCGCTTGGTCCAGCTCAGCAGCGAGGAGATGCTGCGCGACTGCGCTTCCACGTTCACGGCCTCGTAGCCGTAGACCGGATCCATGATGACCGGCGCATAGAGCCGCGCCGGATCGGCGCGCGAAAAGCCGCCGTTGCGGTCCGGCGACCACTGCATCGGCGTGCGCACGCCGTTGCGGTCGCCGAGATAGATGTTGTCGCCCATGCCGATCTCGTCGCCGTAGTAGATGATCGGCGTGCCGGGGAACGACATCAGCAGCGAGTTCATCAATTCGATCTTGCGCCGATCGTTGTCCATCAGCGGCGCAAGGCGGCGGCGGATGCCGAGATTGATGCGCGCGCGCGGATCGGCGGCGTAGGTCGACCACAGATAGTCGCGCTCGCTGTCGGTCACCATTTCGAGCGTCAGCTCGTCGTGGTTGCGCAGGAACATCGCCCACTGGCAGTTGAACGGGATGTCCGGCGTCTGGCGCAGGATGTCGGCGATCGGGAAGCGGTCTTCCTGCGCGATCGCCATGTAGATGCGCGGCATCAGCGGGAAGTGATAGGCCATGTGGCATTCGTCGCCGTCGCCGAAGAACTCCTGCACGTCCTCCGGCCAGTGATTGGCCTCGGCGAGGAAGATGCGGCCCTTGGCGAACGCGTCCATTTCCTTGCGCAGGTGCTTGATGACCGCATGGGTCTCGGGAAGGTTGTCGTTGCGCGTGCCCTCGCGCTCGCAAAGGTAGGTCACGGCATCCAGCCGGAAGCCGTCGACGCCGGCGGTCGAGCCAGCGCTTCATCACCCGCGCCACCGCATCGACCACGCGCGGATTGTCGAAGTTCAGGTCCGGCTGATGCGAGAAGAAGCGGTGCCAGTAGTAGGCCTTTGCCTCCGGGTCCCAGGTCCAGTTCGACTTCTCGACGTCGGGGAAGACGATCCGCGTGCCGGGATACTTCGTGTCGGTGTCGCTCCAGACGTACCAGTTGCGCGCGCTCGAATCCGGCGTCGCTGCGCCGGGCGCGGCGAAACCACGGATGCTGGTCCGAGGTATGATTGATCACCAGCTCGGTGATGACGCGCAAGCCGCGCTTCTTCGCTTCGGTGATGAAGCGGCGGAAATCCTTCATGCTGCCGAAGTCGGGATTGATCGCGCCGTAGTCGGCGATGTCGTAGCCGTCGTCGCGGCCGGGCGACGGATAGAACGGCATCAGCCACAGCGCCGTGACGCCGAGGTCCTGCAGGTAGTCGAGCTTCTCGATCAGGCCGCCGAAGTCGCCGATGCCGTCGTGGTTGCTGTCGGCGAACGCCTTGACGTGCAACTGGTAGATGATCGCGTCCTTGTACCAGAGATCGTCATCGGTAGCGGGATGCGCGGCGACAGCGCTGGAGGCGATGGACGGCTCTGACATTCATGTCGTTTTCCATCGCTTGGATCGGCGCTTCGCGGCCGGAAGATCGTTCGAGGGCGCGCTGGCGCAGCGGGACGGATGCGCGTCTTGAAACCCGGATCGGGCGATTTGTTGGCCGACGCGACGACTGTCCGCCGCAAAACTGACGATAAGATGTATTCACGGGCCCCTTGACCGACATGCGGCAACGCTCCCGCCGCCTGAGGCGAGAGTTCTGCTCCAACAGATGAAATGCGCTCGAGGCGCGTTTTGGTTCCATCACGGAACCGTCAGAAGGCATTGGCAAATCAAATGGCTTGCCGAAAAAGCGAAAACCCGCCCAGGGGGACACTGGGCGGGCCGCGCTCGACACGGGGTGGATGAGGCGCCCGTGTCGGACGCAATCCACCGGTTATCGAATTAGTGCCAACGGCAAACCTTCACGTAGCCCATGAAGCCGCCGAACACGTTGTACTGGGGCTTCAGGAAGCAATGACGGTGATGCGGGTAGTAGCCGTAGCTCGGCTGGCTCGCGGCAGCGATCGTGGTGCCGACGATCGCGGCGCCGACGAGGCCGGCCGCGACCGGGTTGATCTTCGGCTTCGCGTAGGCCGAGGTGGTCGCAACGGCTGGTGATGGCGAGAGCGGCGACAGCGAGGGTAGCAATCTTGGTCTTGATCGACATGGGGATCTCCATCCGTTTGGTGTCAGAGGCGGTCCGGTGTGGCCCGCTTGCACATTCGTCGGAGGCGTTTTCCGAGTTGGTTCGAACGCGGCGCGTTACACGTTCGTAATGAAAATTACTGATATATTTCAATACTTATTGGAAAGTCAGGGCGGAAAATAATCATTTCCTGACGGTTTCATTGGTTTCCGGACTGTTTCAACTCGAACCTTTCAACGTCCAGGAGCAGTTCGCAGAAGGCGCGCGCCCCGTGATCGAGCAGCGCGCGTCCCTTCTCCGGCGGTGGCCTGCGTCGCGTCGCCGACTGCGCCGCTCGGATGCAGATCCTGCGCGGCCCATGCGAACGGCACCGGGCGGTGCGCGCTGAGCCATTTGAAGTCGCGCTCCATCGCGACGCTCGATGGCGTGAAATTCGCGATCTTGTCGGTGCGCACCTGATCGGGCCAGGCCGCCAGCATGATCGAGGTCTCGATCGCGCCGCCATGCACGCCGTGGCGAATTTCCTCCGCCGTGAACAGGCCGTCGGGCACGCCGAAGCGCGACCAGCTGGTCGTCACCGCCAGCATGCCGTGCCGTGCGCGCAGATCCTGCGCGACCAGGCTCATCGCGGCGCTGTTGCCGCCGTGGCTCGTCACCATCACCAGCTTGCGGATGCCGGCGCGGGCGACGCTGTCGCCGATCGCGAGCCAGCTCTGCAGCGCCATCTCGGTCGGCAGCGTCAGCGTGCCGGGAAAGTCGATGTGCTCGGTCGAGATGCCCACCGGCTGCATCGGCAGGAAGCGCACCGGCGAGCCCTGCGGCAAAATTTCGCGCACGCGCGCGAGGTAGGCCTCGCCGATCATGATGTCGGTGCCGAGCGGCAGGTGCGGGCCATGCTGCTCGGTCGCCGCCAGCGGCAGCACCGCGATCAGACGCGACGGATCGCCTGCGGCGAGCGTGCCGAAGTCGAGATCGGTCCAGTCGTGGGGCGAACGCTTTCGGGTCATGGCTCAAAAACGCTGTCGCGTTTGCTTCGAACGGCGGCAAAGGGTTAACCTGCGCGCAATCGCGAACGAATTGCCGTCCGGGGATGGTCAGGGCCTATTTGGGCCCAAAAGGCAGACGGAGTCCAACCATGCGCATCGCCAATATCCTGCGAACGTTAACGGTCTTCGGCGCGCTGGCCGCCGCCGCGTCCCTGCCGGCGACCGCGCAGACGCTGGACAAGGTGTCCTTCGGCACCAACTGGGTGGCGCAGGCCGAGCACGGCGGCTTCTTCCAGGCGCGTCGCCGACGGCACCTACAAGAAATACGGCCTCGACGTCACCATCATTCCCGGCGGGCCGAACGTCAACAACCGCATCCTGATGATCTCGGCGAAGATCGACTTCTTCATGTCGGCGAATTCGCTGCAGACCTTCGACGCGGTCACCAACAACATCCCGACCGTCGCGATCGCCTCGATGTTCCAGAAGGACCCGCAGGTGCTTGCTCGCGCATCCCGAAGCCAACGTGAAGAAGCTCGAAGACCTGAAGCCGCTGACGCTGTTCGTCTCCAAGGAAGGCATCGTCAGCTACTTCCAGTGGCTGAAGTCGGAATACGGTTTCGACGAGAGCAAGGTGAAACCCTACACCTTCAACCCGCAGCCGTTCCTCGCCGACAAGAAGAGCGCGATGCAGGGCTACGTGTCGTCCGAGCCGTTCAGCGTCGAGAAGGCGGGCGGCTTCAAGCCGACCATCGTGCTGCTCGCCGACAGCGGCTTCAACAGCTACTCGACGCTGATCGAGACGCGCCGCGAGCTCGCCGAAGGCAAGCCCGATCTCGTGCAGCGCTTCGTCGATGCATCGGCGATCGGCTGGTACAACTACATCTACGGCGACAACTCCGCCGGCAATGCCCTGATCAAGAAGATGAACCCGGAAATGACCGACGATCTGCTGGCCTTCTCGGTCGGCAAGATGAAGGAATACGGCATCGTCGATTCCGGCGACACGCTGAAGGACGGCATCGGCGCGATGAGCGACGCGCGGATGGCGAGCTTCTTCGACAAGATGGTGAAGGCCGGCGTGGTCAAGCGCGACCTCGACTACCGCAAGGGCTACACGCTGCGCTTCGTCAACAAGGGCGTGGGCGTCAACCTGCGGCCGAAGAACTAGCCAACGCATGCAGCCTTCGATCGACGTCGCGCGCCGGCTCGTCCGGGAGCGCGGTCAGGCTGAGCGGCGTCACGAAAACTTTCGCCAACGGCGTGCAGGCGCTCGGGCCGCTCGATCTGACGATCGCGGCCGGCGAATTCGTCTCGCTGCTCGGGCCGTCGGGCTGCGGCAAGTCGACCGCGCTGCGGCTGATCGCCGGCCTGACGCAGCCGACGTCCGGCGCAGGTGCAGCTGGCCGCGGCAGCCCCGCACGGCGCGCCGCTCGATCGGCTTCGTGTTCCAGGAGCCGACGCTGATGCCGTGGGCGACGGTGTGGGACAACGTCTATCTGCCGCTGCGCCTGCAGCGCCGCTCGCGCAGCCGACGTCGGCGGCGCGCATCGACGAGGCGCTCGCGAGCGTCGGCCTGTCCGAATTCGCAAACGTCTATCCGCGCGAGCTGTCCGGCGGCATGAAGATGCGCGTGTCGCTGGCGCGCGCGCTGGTCACCGATCCGGACATCCTGCTGATGGACGAGCCGTTCGCGGCGCTGGACGAGATCACGCGCTTCCGGCTGAACAACGACCTGCTCGAGCTGTGGCGGCGCGCGCGGCGGACGATCGTGTTCGTGACGCATTCGGTGTTCGAGTCGGTCTATCTGTCGCAGCGCGTGGTGGTGATGACGCCGCGTCCCGGCCGCGTCGCCGAGGAGTTCGCGATCGACGCGCCGGAGCCGCGCGGCGAGGAGTTTCGCACCTCGGCCGGCTATGTCGCGCACTGCCGCGACGTGTCCGAGGCGCTCGCGCGCGCGAGCGCGGCGAAGGCGGCATGATGGCCGAGCAGACGCGCAGCGCGCAACCGCGCGAGGAGCCGGCGACCGGCTGCGCTTCGCGCCTGCCGCTGCTGACGCTCGCGATCGGCATCCTGGTCTGGGACCTGATCGTGCGGCTGAACAACATTCCGCCCTACCAGCTGCCGGGGCCGATCCTGGTGTTCACGACGCTGATCCAGGACTGGCAGATTCTCTGGTCGAGTCGCTGCTGGTGACGCTGATCACCACCTTCGAAGGCTTTCTCGCCGCGGCGGTCGGCGGCATCGCGCTGGCGTTCCTGTTCAATCGCTCGCGGCTGGTCGAGTACTCGCTCTATCCCTACGCGGTCATCCTGCAGGTGACGCCGGTGGTGGCGATCGCGCCGCTGCTGCTGATCTACCTGCCGCAGCAGGTGGCGGTGGTCGCCTGCGCCTGGATCGTCGCGTTCTTTCCGGTGCTGGCGAACACGACGCTGGGGCTGAACTCGGTCGATCGCAATCTGAAGGAGCTGTTCGCGCTCTATGGCGCCTCGCGCGAGCAGACGCTGTGGCAGCTGAAACTGCCGTCGGCGCTGCCGCATATTCTCGGCGGCCTGCGCATCGCCGGCGGCCTGTCGCTGATCGGCGCCGTGGTGGCCGAGATCGCCGCGGGCTCCGCCGGGGCGGGCTCCGGCCTCGCCTACCGGATTGCCGAATCCGGCTACCGGCTCAATATTCCGCGCATGTTCGCCGCACTTTTGTTGCTCTCGGTGGCCGGCATTGTCATCTTCATGGGCCTGTCGCTGGTATCGCATCTTGTGCTACGCCGCTGGCACGAAAGTGCGCTTGGAAAGGAAAGCTGATGGCCGCGAGTTCCGCATCACCCGAGAAAGCCGACGTTCTGGTGTTCGGCCCTCCCAAGCCGACCGTCACCAAGGGCCTTTCCGAAGGGTTCGTGCTGCATCAGTTCGAGAACCAGCGCGATCTCGGCCGCATCGCGGCGGCGATGACCGAGCGCATCCGCGGCATTGCCGTGACCGACCTCGTCCGCGTCGACCAGGCGATGCTGTCGAAGTTTCCGAAGCTCGAAATCATCTCCAGCTTCGGCGTCGGCTACGACCACATCGACTTCAACTATGCGCGCGAGCACAAGATCGTCGTCACCCACACGCCCGACGTGCTCACCGAAGAGACCGCCGACGCCGCGCTCGGCCTTTTGATCTGCACGGTGCGCGAGTTCGTCAAGGCCGATCGCTACGTGCGCTCCGGCCTCTGGGCCAATCAGCCCTATCCGCTCACCGCGGGCTCGATGCGCGACCGCACCGTCGGCCTGGTCGGCATGGGCCGCATCGGCCGCGCCATCGCCCGCCGGCTCGACGCGATGAAGATCCCGGTCGTCTATCACGCGCGCCGTCCCGCCGAGAACGTGCTCTATCGCCACTATCCGAAGCTGCTCGACATGGCGAAGGCGGTCGACACGCTGGTGGTCATGACGCCCGGCGGCGCTGCGACCAGCAAGCTGGTCAGCGCCGAGGTCATCAATGCGCTCGGCCCGAACGGCGTCATCGTCAACATGTCGCGCGGCTCGGTGGTCGACGAGGAGGCGCTGATCGCAGCGCTGAAGAACGGCGACATTCTGGCCGCCGGCCTCGACGTGTTCGCCAACGAGCCGGTGGTGCCCGACGAGCTGCGCGCGATGCAGAACGTCGTGCTGCTGCCGCACATCGGCTCGGCCTCGGTGCTGACGCGCGGCGCGATGGACCAGCTCGTGGTCGAGAACATCAAGGACTGGTTTGCCGGCAAGGTGCCGCCGACGCCGATTCCGGAAACGCCGGTGAAGGGCCGCTGACGATGGACCGTGCGAGCGAGCATGCGATTGCGTTTCGCAGCGATCGCCTCTCGCATTGCTGGCGCTCGTATTCGCTGCGCCGTCCTTCGTCGCAGAATGCCTCCGACCTGGCCAAGGAGATGATCGGCGAATGGGAGCTGTCGACCGCAGGCCGCGACCGCACCTGCGCGTCGCGCTGAAGAACGACAATGCGGCGGGCGGCAAGAAGCTCGAGCTCGAAAAGGGCTGCGGCGACGCGCTGCCCTTCACCAAGGAGATCACCGCCTGGGCGATCAAGGGCCTCGACATCGTGCGGCTGCAGGACGGCAAGGGCGAGGCGGTGCTCGACTTCACCGAGGTCGAGAACGGCATCTTCGAAGGGCTGCGCCAGGGCGAGGGCGTGTTCATCCTGCAGAACCTGGCGGCGGCGCGCGCGCTGAACCGCTCGACCGATCAGATGATCGGCGACTGGTCGGTGGTGCGCGGCGGCGGCCGGACGATCTGCTCGATCACGCTGACCAACAACGATGCCGGCAACGAAAGCTTTCAGCTGTTCGTCAAGCCGCGCTGCGATCCGGCGTTCGCCAACTTTGCGCCGACGATCTGGCGCATCGAACGCGGCGAACTGCTGCTGATCTCCGCCAAGCGCGAGACCTGGCGGTTCGAGGCCGACGACAATGCGCAGTGGCGGCGCGTGCCGGATTCGGCCGATCCGTTCCTGCTCGTGAGGCAATAATCATCAGGGGGCCACGATGGCCTGTCACGATCGCTACGGTTTGCCGCTCTCGACCTCGTCCGAGGCTGCGGCCGCAGCCTATCGCGAAGGCGTCGACCTGATGTTCTCGGCCTGGCCGGGCGCGGCCGAGGCCTTCGATGCGGCGATTGCTGCCGATCCGGATTTTGCGCTGGCGCACATCGCGCCGCGCCCGCGCATCACTTCATCTATGCGGACGGACGCGCCGCCCAGGCCAGGGCCGCAACGGCGCGCGAGCTCGTCGCACGCAACGGCACCGCGCGCGAGAAGAGCCATGTGGAGACGCTGGCGCTCGGCATGGAGGGGCAGTCGGCGAAATCGCTCGACTGCGCGCTCGCCCATCTCGACGAATGGCCGCGCGACGCGATGATCTTCGTCCTGCCGATGGGGGCGTTCGGCCTGTTGCATTCTCCGGCATGGCCGATCACGATCAGGCGCGTGTCGACCTGTGCGAGCGGCATGCGCAACACTATGGCGACGACTGGTTCTTCCTCACCTATCTCGGCTGGTCGCACACCGAGAACGGCAACGTCGGCGAAGGCCGCGACATCACCCAGCGCGCGTTCGAAGGTCGGCGCGAGAACGCGCAACGCCGTGCACGCGCTGGCGCATGCGATGTTCGAGGACGGATCGGGCGACGATGCCGAACGCCTGATCTCGGACTGGCTGCCTGGCTACGACCGCTCCGGGCTGCTGCATGGCCACATCTCCTGGCACCAGGCGCTGGTGGCGCTGGAGCAGGGCGATGTGGCGCGGGCGCTGGCGATCTATGCCGAGCGCGTGCAGCCGAAGGTGACGACCGCGCCGCCGCTCAATTCCGTCACCGACGGCGCGTCGCTGCTGTGGCGGCTTGCAGCCTACGGTCACACCGTGCCGAAGGAGATCTGGGACGATGCGGCGGCGCATGCCGAGCGCAGCTTTCCGAAGGCCGGCGTTCCGTTCGCCGACATGCACATGGCGCTGGTTGCGGCGGCGACCGGAAATCACGCGAGCCTTGCGCAACGGATTGCCGACCTGGAAAAGCGGCTTGCGGACGGCAAGCTGGCGCCGGGGCCGATGCTGCCGGCCGTCTGCCGGGCGATGCTCGCTTTCGCTGATGGGGACTACAAAGCCTGCGCGCGTACGCTGGAGCCGATCGCCGCCGAGGTCGTCCGCATCGGCGGCAGCCATGCCCAGCGCGAGATCGTCGAGGACACGCTGCTGGTCGCCTTCATGAAGGGCGGTGAGCCTGCAAAGGCGCGCGAGCTGCTCGACCGCCGGCTGCACCGCCGGCCATCGCCGCGCGACGCGCGCTGGCGCGCGGCGGTGGTGGCGTGAGGCGCATCTCACGCTCCTGTGGAGGGAGCGGATCATGTCCATGCTGGACTATCTCGAGCCGCAAGAGAGCCTCACTGAGGTCATCTTCGGCCTGATCATGATGCTGAGCTTCACCCTCGCGGCTGGCCTGGCGACACGGTCGGGGCAGGATGGCGTGGGAACCTTGCTGCTCGCCGCCGTCGGCGGCAACGTTGCCTGGGGCATCATCGATGCGACGCTCGGCCTGATGAGCACCATGTATAGCCGCCGCCGGCAGGTGCGGCTGGCGCGGTCCATTCGCGCGGCGCCGAACGAACGCGCGGCACTGACAGCGATCCGTGAAGAGCTCGATCCGTATCTCGAAACGCTTGCGGAAGCGCGCGATCGCGAGCAGCTTTATCGCTGTGTGTTCGGAATGCTGTCGCGTGGGACGCTCGAGCCCGCGAGCGCGGTGAAGCGGGAAGATTTCGTCACGGCATTCACGGTTTTTTGTCTCGTTGCGGCAGCGGCGATACCCGCCGTGCTGCCGTTTCTGGTGATTGACGACATCTGGCTGGCGCTGCGTGTTTCCAACGCCCTGCTGATCGGCTTGTTGTTCCTCGCCGGGTATCGCTGGGCGCGGCATATCGAGCTCAATCCATGGCTGGCGGGCTTCGGCCTCACCGCCCTGGGCCTCGCGCTGGTTGCGATCGCGATTGCGCTCGGCGGATGAGAGCCGAAGCGCCCATAAGGCCGCACGTGGCCAGGACCGCGGCTCTGCTCGCAATCTTCGCCGCGTGCATGTTCGCCTGCTCAGCGCAGGCACAGGAGGCCCCTGCCGGCTCGGCACGGTCGATTGATCTTGGCACGCGCGGCGGGCCTGCGGGGGCCGGCTCTGCCACGTTTGACGAGCGGGCGGCCGGCGCCTTCGGCTTCAGCATGCGCGCGGGCGCTGCGACCGATTATATTTATCGCGGCACGACGCTCTCCAATCGCAGGCCGGCGGTGGGAGCTGCTTTCGAGACGGTGCTCGACAAGCTCTACGCAGGAGCAACCGTGACCAGCGTCAGCCTGCCGAGCCAGCCTGCGGTTGAGCTCACGATGGGCGGCGGCGTTCGCCCAAAATTCGGGCCGGTTGAGTTTGATGTCGGCTGGACCTACTTCGCCTATCCGGGCGAACTGCCTGGCAACGACACCGAATACTGGGAGGCCCTTGGCCGCGCCAGCACCCAAATCAGCGAGCAGGTTCGCATCGGCGGCGGCTTTGGCTATTCGCCCAATGTCTCCAACACCGGCGCGTGGAGCAAATACGCGGCGGCCGGCTTCGCGATCGAAGCGCCACGGAGCATGCTGCCGCAGAACGTAACAGCGGCGCTAAGTGGCGGCGCGGGCTACTTCTGGTTTGGAAATCAGAAGGCCGAGTTCGGCGGCTTTCCCTTGCCGTCCTACGCCAATTGGAATGTCGGCGTCGCCTTCAGCCACCGCAGCCTCAACCTCGACTTGCGCTACTACGACACGAACCTCTCGCGGGAGAACTGTTTCGTCTATACGGGCGATCCTGGCGCGACGCCCGGCGGACGGATCGATCCGGTGACGAATCCCGAAGGCCTCATCTCACGCTGGTGTGGCGCCTCGTTCGTCGCAAAGTTCTGGTTCGCCCTGAACTAGACCTGGGGGCGCTAGTTGGCTGGTTCAGCGAGACCCGCTTCGCGAACGAGCTTTGTCCACCGCTCCACGTCGCGACGGATCAGGCTCTCGGTCTCCTCAGGCGACAGGCGCAGCGGCTTTCCGCCGGTTCTTGAAAAAGCTCGGCGACCTCAGGCAGAGCGACCACCGCCGCGAACTCTTTGCGCAGCCGTTCAAGGATTCGCGGCTCCGTTCCGGCGGGGGCAAAAAGGCCGAACCAGCTCTCCATCTCGAGTTTTGCCACACCGGTTTCGAAGACGCTTGGTACGTCCGCATGGAAAGCCTGTCGCTCTTTCGAGGAGACGGCCAGCGCGCGAACGGTGCCCGCCTGGACCTGCGGCATCGCCGTCGACGAGATGTCGAAGAAGAGGTCGACGCGACCGCCCATGATGTCCTGGTATGCCGCCTGCGCGCCCCGATACGGCACGTGCATGAGCTTCACACCTGCCAGATGTTCGGTGACAGCGGCCGCAATGTGCTGGCCCGAACCTCGCCCGGCCGAGGCATAAGTGACCTTGCCAGGATTGGCGCGCGCAAATGCGATCAGCTCCGCAAGGTCCTTGTGCGGAAGGTCGTTGCGGGCGATCAACGTGTAGGACCAACTCACCGCGAGGCCGATCGGCGCAAAATCCTTCAGAGGATCGTATGGCAGCTGCGGGTAAAGACCCGGGTTGAGCGCGATGTTCGACAGGCCGCCGAGCAGCAACGTGTATCCGTCCGGCGTCGCCTTCGCGGCTGCCTGCGTCCCAACCACCGTTCCAGCGCCAGGGCGATTGTCGACGACCACAGGCTGGCCGAGACGAGGCGCGAGACGCTCGGCCAGGACGCGGGCGACTGTGTCAAATCCTCCGCCCGCCGGTTGGGGCACGATGATCTTGATGGTTTGGTCCGGGAAGGCCTCTGCCGGGCAGGGCGCCGCCATGCTGAGAGCGGTCAAGGCAAGAGTCAGGATCCAGCGCATGTTGACCTCCCCTTTGTGCCCGGATTGCTCGACCGGCGATCCGTTGAATTGTGCAGAAATAGTTCAAGGTATAGAACTGTTCCTGGATGTGAACTATCAAGAGGCAGCCACCCCGTCAAGCCGAGAGGATGTTCGGCGGGGCTTGCGAGCGCTTCATTAAGCGCGGCTGCGCTTCTCCGAGGCGATCGGAAGATTTGGCGCAATCATCTCGGCAACAGCGACGCACGCCGCGCGCAGCTCGCGCTTGAACAGCGGGTGCTTGTCTTCGGTGAAGCGCGCGGTGGGAACCGCCAGGTTGATCGCGCCGACGAAATCGCCGCCGGCGATCACGGCCATCGCAATGCCGGTGATTCCCACAGTGAACTCTTCACGCACATAGGCGAAGCCGTCTCCGCGTGCCGCTTCGATCTCCCGCCGAAGAGAATCTTTCGAAGTGAGCGTATTCGGAGTGAACTTGTCGAAATGCACACGGCCCAGGTAGGCCTCGAACTCGCCAAAAGACATCTGTGCCAAGGCGATCTTGCCGGCGGACACCGCATACAGCGGCGCGCGTTCGCCGACCTTCATGGTGTAGGCGAGCGCCTGACTGCCCGTGACGGAGACGACGACCTCCACCTCGTCGTCAACGCGACGATAGAAGCCTGACGTCTCGTTCGTGCTTTCGGTCAGTCGGTGAAGAATGGGCGCAGCAAGCGCACCGATGGAAGGCTTCGGCAGCAGCTCCGCAAGTTCGCGCAGGCGAGCGCCAAGCTGATAGGCGCCTGTTCCCGGCTCCTGCCTGAGGTAGCCGCGTCCGAGCAGATTGTTGAGCAGGTGGGAGAGGGAGCTGCGCGGGATCTCGAGCTCCGTCATCAATTGGGAGAACGAAACCGGGATCGGCGACTGAGCCACATGTTCCAGGACGTCGAGGGCGCGATCCGCCGACTTGACAATAGCTGGCCGCTTCGGTTTCATTTATAAGACCTGTTCACATATCTGAACTAGCCAACCAGCCGACCTTAGGCAGCTTGTTCGATCAAGACAAGGAACTGAAGTGATGAACAGCGACGTGGAAAACCGCCTCGCGATCCGAGACCTCGTCGAGAACTGGGCTGTTTGGCGCGACGCTGGGGATTGGGAGCGCTTCCAGTCGGTCTGGCATGACGACGGTTGGATGATGGCCACCTGGTTTCAGGGCAAGGCTGCCGACTTCATCCGCGCAAGCCGCGAGGGCTGGGAGAAGGGCGTCCGCATCCTGCACTTTCTCGGCGGGACGAGCATCGACCTCGTCGGCGACCGCGCCGTGTCGCAGACCAAGATGACGATCTCGCAGCGCGCCACCGTGCACGGTATTGCATGCGATGTCGTCTGCACGGGGCGCTTCTACGATTTTCTCGAGAAGCGGAATGGCGGCTGGGGCATCGTGCTTCGTCAGCCGATCTACGAGAAGGATCGCCTCGATCTGATCGATCCTTCTGCCACCGTGTCGCTCGACGCGAAAAAGCTCGCGGAGTTTCCGGAAGGCTACCGGCACCTCGCCTACATCCAGGAGGAGATCGGCTATCGCGTGCGGCGCGACATGCCCGGCCTCAAGGGCCCGGAGGTCGAAGAACTCTACGCCCGCGGGCGCGGATGGCTGAAGGGCGGTCCTGCCCTCGATGCCCGGGCCGCGTGACGCCATGAAGGTGATCGGGATCTCGGGGAGCCTGCGCACCGGCTCGTTCAACACCGCAGCGCTGCGGGCTGCAATCGAGCTTGCACCCGCCGGTATGCTGATCGAGCCAGCGGAGATCGGCGAACTGCCGCACTACAACGATGATATCCGGTTGGCGGGCTATCCGCCGAAGGTGGCCGACCTGCGAGCACGAGTCGCTGACGCAGATGCGGTTCTCTTCGTGACACCGGAGTACAACTTCTCAGTGCCGGGCGTCCTCAAGAACGCGATCGACTGGATATCTCGCGCGCCGAGCCAGCCGCTCGATGGCAAGCCGGTGGCTATCATGGGCGCCAGTGGCGGCCTGCTCGGCACAGCCCGTGCGCAGTACCACTTGCGGCAGATGCTGGTGTTTCTCAACGCCCATCCGATCAACAAGCCCGAGGTGATGATCGGCCAGGCCGGCAGCAAGTTCGCCGAGGATGGCAGTCTCAAGGACGAGGCCACGCGCGCGCTGATCCGCGAGCTGCTTGTGTCGCTCGCGACCTGGACGCAGCGTCTTCAACCCGAGCTTGCGACGGCCGGCTAGAACTTCTCCTGATACCATCGCCGTGCTTGATCGGCGCGGATATGATACGTCGTCTCACAAGCTGGGACACGGGGGAATGCCATGAGGCTCGGAGCGCTGCTTGTGGCGTTGCTTCTTTCTGCGCATGTGCTGCCGGGCGCAGCGCTGGCGCAGCAGTGGCCGGCGCGATTGATCACGCTCGATCTCGCCCTATCCGCCCGGTGGCACCAACGACATCGTCGGCCGGCTTTTCGCCGACAAGCTTGCCGCCAAGCTCGGCCAGCCGATCATCGTCGACAACCGGCCGGGTGCGGCCGGCATCGTCGGCTCGCTCGCCGTCTCGCGCGCCGAGGCGGACGGCTACACGCTGCTGATGGCGAACAACGGCGCGCTGGTGATCCAGCCGCTGGTGAGCGCGCAGGCGAAGTACGATGCGGTGACGAGTTTTACGCCGATCGTCCGGCTGGCCGTGGCCTACCAGTTCGTCGGCGTCAACAGCGAGCTGCCGGTGAAGTCGATGAGCGATCTCGTGGCGCTGGCGAAGAAGGAGCCCGGGAAGCTCAACTACGGCTCCGCCGGCACCGGTTCGTTCGGACATTTTTCCGGCGAGATGCTGCGGATCTTCACCGGCGCCCAGATGCAGCACGTCCCGTATCGCGGCAGCGCGGCCGCGGTGACCGATCTCATGAGCGGCCAGATCCAGGCGATGTTCGATCCGCTGGTGCTGAGCCAGAAGGACGGCGGGCGTGTGCGTGTGCTCGCCACGTCCGCCCCGAACCGGCTGTCACGCTATCCCGACGTGCCAACGACGGCGGAAGCCGGTCTGCCGGATTTCAATCCCGCCGGATGGTTCGGTTTCTTCGGTCCGCCCGGCCTGCCGAAGGAGATCGCCCAGAAGATCGCCGAAGCCGCGGCCGAATTCGCCAAGGAGCCGGACACGATCGAAAAGCTTGAAGCGGCCGGTCTCGTGCCCGGCACGATGCTCCCCGAGGAGTTCGCCGCGTTTCTCAAGACCTACAAAGTCCAGTACGAGGACATCAAGCGACGCGCGAACATCGAGACCGTACAGTAACGCGGCGCGGATCAATGAGGCGGCCAGACCAGCGACCTCGGCCAAAAGAGAACGAAGTCTGAAAGACTTCCATAACCTTAATCGGTGGTCACCATCCACGTTGTCGTTTCGTAAAGGTCGCTGACCTTATGGCGTATGCGCGTCTTTTCCGATTTCCGAGCATGCGCCGTGTCTGTCGAACAGTTCCTGAAACAGAGCGCTGTCAATATCGCCGTGGGCGGACGCTACACGTTGCCCAACTGGTTTGATCCGCAAGGGCGGCCGCGCAGCTTCGCCTGCCGGACCACGCGCGTATCGCCGTTCAAGATGATGGTGCAGGTGCCGGTGATCGGGAAGGTTGGCGATCGGCTCAGCACTTACTTCGGCGACTTCGGCAAGCTCGACGGCCATATCAGCGACACCGTGAGCGGCGGCTTCCTGCTCGACCTCGCCATCTCTCACGCCGAGCGCGAGAAGCTCGCAAGCAAGCTCACCTGGCTGGAGAAGAAGCAGAAGGACCCGCAGTTGCGCGACCTGCGCAAGCAGGCGCGCATCATCCCCGAGAACCCGCATTCGATGCTGACTTTCGCCGATGGCACGATCCGCCCCTGCTTCATCATCGACATGTCGGCGTCGGGTGCCGCGATCTCGGCCGACATGCAGCCCGAGGTCGGAACGCCGCTGGCCGTCGGCGTTTGCGTCGGCCGTGTCGTCCGGCACCTGGAACTTGGTTTCGCCGTGAAGTTCGTCGAGCAGCAGGAGCGCGATCATCTCGATCGCCTCGTCGTGCGGCCGACACCGCTGCCGTCGCTCGGCACCGCCAAGGTTGCCGGCAGGGCGAGGTAGACGTCTACTCCGCTGCCTGGCGGTGGGCGCGTGCCAACCGCAGCAGCGCATCGTCATCCACGGTCTGGATCGGCCTAAAATCGCGATGGGCGATGTAATCCGGCCGTGTCGGCGTGCGGATGTAGTTCGAGACCGCGTTGAGCGTGAGGTACACGATCTTGCGAGGGTAGGGCGTGATGTTGCCCGCCGAACCGTGCACGAGATTGCCGTGGAACATCAGCATGCTTCCGGCCTTGCCGGTTGGCGCGACGATGCCGCCTTCCTTCACCAGCCGCGTCACGGTGTCTTCGTCCAGCGTCCACAGCGGGTAGGACGTGGTCTCGAGGTCGTGCGAAGCCTTGAGGTCGCCGGCGTGCTGGCTCTTCGGCACCAGCATCAGCGGTCCGTTGATCGGCATGACCTCGTCGAGAAAAATCGCGATGTTCATCGCGCGCGGCTGCGGCATGCCATCGTCGCGTTTCCAGGTGCCGTAGTCCTGGTGCCATTGCCAGACGTCGCCGGTGAAGGCCGATTTGGCGTTGATCTTGTACTGGTGCATGTAGACCTTCTCGCCGAAGATCTGCTCGACGGGATCGATCATGCGCGGATGTGCGCCGAGAAGGCCGAACGCCTCGTTATAGAGATGAGCGGCAAATGCAGTGCGCGGCGCGCCGCTCTTCTCGAACCACACCTCTGGACGCTTGGTGTCGTAGATGCGTTCTGCCTCCCGTGCCAGCAACTCCACCTCCTCGGCGCGAAACAGTTCCGGCAGAAACAGCCAGCCCTCGCGGTTGAAGTCGTCGATCTGCTGCTGCGTCAGCTTCATGGCTTCCCTCCCGGGATTGTTGTTCTCGTGATGCTGCTCCCCGCAGCCTTATCTTTCAACCGAACTCGAGCGCTTTCGCCGGCCGTCTTGCGCGCCCGCATGGCACACGTGTTGGTCGCTCAGGGCTATTCAACCCTTGGCCTTGACCTTTGTGCCATCATGTAACATATGAAGTTGCATGAGACAGGATAGCCGGTTGTCGGGCGTGCTCCACGTTCTGCTGCACATGGCAGAGCAGGGCGGTCCCACGACATCCGAGGGGCTGGCGAAGGCGATGCACACCAATCCGGTGGTGATCCGGCGGATCATGGCGGGTCTCAGGGACCAGGGATATGTCCGATCGGAAAAGGGACATGGCGGCGGCTGGACGCTGGCTTGCGAGCTGTCGGCGGTGACGCTGCGCGACATCTATGGCGCGCTTGGCTGTCCCTCGCTCCTCGCCATCGGCAACCGTACGGAATCTCCCGGATGCCTCGTCGAGCAGGCGGTGAATGCCGCGCTCAACCAGGCATTTCAGAATGCGGAGGCGGTGCTGCTCGCGCGCCTCGGTGAGGTGACGCTGGCAATGCTGAGCGCCGACTTTCACGACCGCCTTGTTGCGCGTGGCGGTTCCCTTGATCTGGAGAAAGTTCATGCGTCCTGACGAGTTGCTCAGTCACTTTTCCGATCCCCAGGCCGTGGCCCGCTACGCCGAAGGCCCACGGCGCTTCGTACCGGGCTTCGCCGATCTGCATCGCATGACCACCATCCTGCTCGCCGAGCGCGCTTCGCTGAATGCGCGGGTGCTTGTGCTCGGGGCTGGCGGCGGGCTCGAGTTGCAGGCGTTTGCGCAGGCGCAGCCGGAATGGACATTCGACGGCGTCGACCCGGCCGCCGAAATGTTGAACCTCGCCAGGCGAACGCTCGGGCCACTTGGTTCGCGCGTTCGCCTGCACCAGGGCTACATCGACGATGCTCCGGAAGGGCCGTTCGATGCAGCCACATGTCTGTTGACGATGCATTTTCTGCCGCCGGAAGAACGACGCCGGACCGCGATCGAAATCCGACGGCGTCTCAAGCCCGGTGCGCCATTTGTGGCCGCCCATTCCAGCTTTCCGCAGGGAGAAGGCGAACGTGCGATCTGGCTATCGCGATACGTCGGCTTTGCGATCGCCTCGGGCGCCGATCCCGACCAGGCTCAGAAGGCCCATGCAGCAGTCGCGGCACATCTGAACCTGCTCAGCCCCGAGCAGGACGAGGTCGTCCTGCGCGACGCCGGCTTCACGGACGTGAGCCTGTTCTACACGGCCTTCACCTGGCGCGGTTGGGTGGCCTACGCCTAGTCGGGAGTAGCCTGCGGGCCGCGGCAAGCGGCCCGCAGATGATTTGAACTCAACTCGCCGATGCCGCACGTTCCCTGGCAAGCTTCTTGCGATACTCGATCGCTGGGAGGCCGCCCCAGCCCCAATTGTCCGTGTCGACCTCGTCGATGATGACGAAGGTGGACTCGAGAGGCTTCTTGAGCACATCCAGCAGCAGTTCGCTGGCGCCCTTGATCAGAGCGGCTTTTTCCTCGGCGGTGACAGAGCGCGCTCCCGGAGTTGTCCCTTCGCGCGTAACCTGGATCGTGACGACTGGCATGGCCGTTGTCCTTGTGAGTGGAATTCGCGACGTCAATGACCGGCGCTCTGGCCGCCGTCGACGTGCAGGATCTCGCCGGTGACGAAAGACGCGTTCTCCAGGTAAAGAACCGCATCGACGATGTCGCGGACTTCGCCCATGCGCCCGACCGGATGCAGCTTCGACAGGAACTCGTGCGTTTCGGGCGCATGCATCGGCGTCTTGATGACGCCGGGGGAAACGGCGTTGACGCGGATGCCATGCCTTGCGTATTCGATCGCGAGCGACTTCGTCGCGGCGTTCAATCCGCCCTTGGTCAGCGAGGCGAGGACCGAGGGAACGCTGCTGTTGGGGTGATCGACCAGGCTCGTCGTGATCTGCACAATGTGACCCGAACCCTGCTTCAGCATTTCGGCGGCGACACGCTTGCTGATGTTGAAGAAGCCTCCGAGGTTGATCGCGATGGCCTGAAGCGTAGTCTTCCACGGTGTGGTCGACGAACGGCTTGGCGATGAAGATACCCGCATTGTTGACGAGCGTGTCGATGCGGCCGAAGCGGTCGAGACCTTGCGAAACGATACGCTCCGCGGTCGCGGGATCGGCGATGTCGCCGGCGACGTTCAGAATATCGGGATCCGAGGACGGCTTGATCGTGCGCGAGTTGGCGATCACCCGATAGTTGCGGTCGCGATATCCCTTGACGAGATCCGCACCGATGCCTTGAGACGCGCCGGTGATAATGACGACCTTCTGTTCCGTACCCATTGTAGCCTCCGTCGTTAGGTGAAGCCGCAGGACCTGCCGCCGGGCCGTCGTGGCCCCGATGACGACGAGAGGTACGCTCATTCGCTGGCCGAGCGAATACTCGTCATTCGGCAGACATTCTTCCGCGCGGCGAACGAATGGCGTCGGCATTCCGGCTGGCGTCGCTCGACAGCCGGGCGAAGTACGTCTTCAGGCGAGGCGCGGCAAAGTCGACGAAGGCACGCACCTTGGGCACCGAGATGCGCCCATGTGGCACCAACAGGTGCGCGGGCAGGGGCGGGTGCTCGTCCTTGGCGAGAAGGATCTGCAGCCGTCCCTCCCGGATCTCCTCGGCGATGTGATAGGAGAACAGCCGCGTCACCCCGTGCCCTTCCGCCGCTGAGGCGACCGCCGCACGAACGGTGTTGACGACCAGCCTGGGCGTGAACTGCACGGCTCTTGGAACGGACGATCCTTCGAGAGGCGGGAAGCTCCAGGAGTTCAATCCGAAATGAGTCATGGCGATGATCTGGTGTTTCACAAGATCAGCCGGATCATCGATGACCGGATGTCGCGCAAGATATCCGGGTGATGCCGCGACAATGCGTCGCACCTCGCCGACGCGGATCGCAACGAAACTGGAATTCGGCGAGATGGGCGATGCGAAGCGCGACGTCCATGCCCTCGTCGATCAGGTTGACCGGTCTGTCGAGAAGGTACAGCCTGACCGAGACGGCCGGATATTCGTTCATGAAGGCGTCGAGGATCGATCTCAGCACGTCTTCGCCGGTGATCACCGGCGCGGTGACGGTCAACGTGCCGCGCGGCGCCGAACGTTCGCCCGCCGCGAGGATGTCGGCCTCCTCGAGATCGACCAGCACGCGGCGGCAGGCGGCGAGGTAGCGCTCACCCGCCTCGCTCAGCTTGAGCGATCGTGTCGTGCGATGAAGCAATTCAGTTCCGACATGCGCCTCGAGAAAGGCGATTGCGCGGCTCACGGCCGCCGGAGATCTGCCCAGGCGTTTGCCCGCCCCGGCGAGACTGCCCTCATCGACGGCCGACACGAACACCTTCATCGCGTCGATGCGGTCCATTCAGGTCGCTTCAGATCGTTCTGTAGCCGCCGTCGGCCATGACGATCGACCCGGTGACATAAGCCGAAAGATCCGAGGCGAGAAAGAGCGCCGGTCCGACAATGTCCTCAGGTTTGCCCGCGCGACCGAGCGGCGTGTGGTCCATGAAGGTTTTCACAAGGTCGGGACTGCTGGCGCGTACCTGTGCGTTGAGCGGTGTCTCGATGAAGCCGGGGCCAATGGCGTTGACGCGGACGCCGTCCTTCCCGAGCTCGGCCGCGAGCGCGCGGGTGAAACCGAGCACGCCGTGCTTCGACGTCGTGTAGGCCACCGAATTGGGCGTGCGCACATGCACGAAGGACTGTATCGAGCCGATGTTGATGATGCGCCCCTTGTTTGCGCGCAACGGGCTGAGAAAGGCGTGGGTCACGTTGAACACGCCATCGAGGTTGATGGCCGTGATATCTTGCCAGTCCTTGAGCACGGCGCCGGCATCCGCGACAAACGCGTTGCGCCGGTTGATGCCGGCGTTGTTGACGAGGATCGAAACCGCGCCAACTTTTTCCCCCACCTGCGCCGCGACGGCGCGACAGGTCGCGTGGTCGGTCACGTCGAGCGTGAAGCTTTGCGCCTTGCCGCCCGCATCACGAATTTGGGCGGCCGTCTCGGCCGCCGCCTCGCCGTTGATGTCGAGTGCTACGATCTGCGCTCCTTCGCGGCTGAATCCGAGAGCAATGGCGCGGCCGATCCCGGAGCCTGCGCCGGTGATCGCCGCGATATGGTTCTGCAAGAGTGCTGTCATCTGTGCTCCTCCGCCGCTTTTCTTTGTCTGAGCCACTATAGCGCCTGGCCGCCGGGGGACGAAGCGCTCAGGAACGCGAATATTTTGGCCGCCGGCCCGTTTGTTTGCACTCCCAGAAAACTTGCGACAGGAAATATCGCCAAGGCCCGCGCGGATGAGGTAGCGTTGCCCGCGGCGGTGAAGAACCTCGTGGCGCAAGCAGGCAAGCCCGTCGTCGATTTCAGCGATCCTGATCGCTGAACGAACCACCAAAAAACAATACGGGAGTGAAGCACATGGAGAAGAAGCCCTCAGAGACCCAGGCCAAAACGACGACACGACGCCAGGCGCTCAAGGCTGGCCTTGCCGTCGCAACCTTGCCACTGATCCCGGCAATCGCTCGCGAGGCCATGGCCCAGGACCGCAAGACGACCACGGTGCACGGCTTCGAGACCGCAGCCGACATCGCCAAGGCGGAGCAGGAAGGCGAGTTCTTTTACTACACCCATGACAGCGAGCCCGCCGCGGCCGGCATCGTCGAGGCCTTCGGCAAGGATTTTCCGAAGATCAAAGGCAAGTATTTCCGTCTGCAGAACAGTTCGCTGTTCAGCAAGGTTCTGTCCGAGCGCCAGGCCGGGCAGTACAACGTCGACGTCATCCAGTTCTCCGAGCCGACGACGGCGCTCGATTTCCAGAAGCGCGGCGGCTACACGCGCCACGTCTCGCCGCAGTCGAAGTTCTATGCGGCCGAACATCTGAGCAATCCGGTTGGCGACTATTTCTGGGTGGGCGTGACCTTCGCCGGCATCGCCTACAACACCGAGAAGGTGAAGCCGGAGGATGCGCCCAAAGGCTGGAAGGACATCCTGAAGCCGATCTGGGCCAACTCGGTCAACGTCAAGCAGTCGAACTCGGGCATGCAGTTCGTGCAGTGGTATGAGTTGCGCAAGCTCTATGGCGAGAACTTCTGGAAGGAGTTCGCCAAGCTGAAGCCGCGCGGCTTCGATTCGCGTGTGCAGCTGTTCGACCGGCTGGCCAAGGGCGACGACAAGCTCTGCGCGCTGGCCGAATTTGCCGGATATCTGCTGCACAAGGAAAAGGGCGCGCCGATCGCCTTCGTCGCGCCGGAGGACGGGCTGCCGGCGAGCCCGCTGCTCAACGGCGTCGCCGATCGGGCGCCGCATCCGGAGGCGGCGCGCCTGTTCGTCGACTGGATGATGTCGCCGCGCGGCCAGGCGCATCAGCAGAACGACAAGTATCTCTACTACGGCTCGGTCCGGAAGGACGCGCCGCCGATGCCCGGTGGCACGCGCTTGAGCGACTACAAGCTGCTGTCGCCGACCGACATGACCGCATTGATGGCAACGCGCGACGCCTTCAACGCCGAATGGAACAAGATGCTCGGCATGCTGTGAGGCCGAGCGCGTGGCCATTGCCCAGTCGTACGAGGCGGTCCCTCGTCGTTCTTTTGTGTCTCTCCAGGCGGTCACCATGGCGACGCTCATCGTCGTGGTGGCCGTTCTGGTCCTCTATCCGATCTATTACCTGATCGAGGCGTCGCTTGCCGTCGGCGATCCGAACGTGCGGCCGCCCACAGCCTTTGGGTTCGACAATTATCTCGCCCTGCCGAACTACTGGACGATCATCCTCAACACGCTGGTCGTGAGCTTCGTGGCCACGGTCATGGCGCTGGTGTTCGGCTTCGTCACCGCCTGGATCCTGACGCGCACCAACGTGCCGTATCAGCGCACGCTCGAGCAGCTCATCGTCGCGCCCTATTACGTCACGCCGCTCCTGGGTGCGCTCGCCTGGAGCCTGCTCGGCGCGCCGGAAAGTGGCTTCATCAACCAGCTGTGGCGCCACTTCGGCGGGGAAGGCTACCTGATCGACATCACCTCGCCGATGGGCATCGCCTGGGTGATGGCGTTGTTCGAGGGCTCGGTGGCCTTCGTCATGATCGGCGCGGTCATGAAATCCATGGACCCTTCGCTCGAGGAGGCCTCGCAGATCGTCGGCGCCGGCCGCTGGCGCACGATGCTGCGTGTGACGCTGCCACTCGTGGCGCCGGGCGTCCTTGGTGCTGCGATCTTCGTGTTCGCCGAGATGCTGGGCTCGTTCTCGGCTGCGCTGGTGCTTGGCACGCCGGCGCGCTTCTATGTCATCACGACCGCGATCTACCAGCTCGTCTCGCAATACCCGCCGCGCTTTCCGCTGGCGGCCGCGATGGGCGTGTCGTTGTTCGCCGTCATGTTCCTGATGCTGTTCATGTACCGGCGCATCACCTCGCGCAGGAGCTATGTGACCATCAGCGGCAAGGCGTTCCGCCCGCGGCAGATGGATGTGGGGCGGCTGCGCTGGGTGCTGTTCGCGGTCTGCGCGTTCTATGTCTTCCTTTCCGTGGTGCTGCCGATCGCGACGCTGCTCTTCGTGTCCCTGCAAAAGCTGTCGCTCTCCTTCCCGTCTTTCGGCAGCTTCACGCTCGACAATTTCCGCCAGGCGCTGTCACTGAATGCCGTGCGCTCGGCGATGTGGAACAGCGTCGCGCTCGGCCTTGCCACCGCGACCATCGGTGTCATGCTGACCGGCATGCTCGCCTGGCTGATCCAGCGCAGCCGGCTGCCCGGGCGCGGCGTGCTCGAATACATCGTCATGTTCCCGCAGGCTGTGCCGCGGCTGGTTTTTGCCTTCGGCATGATGTGGGCCTGGCTGGTGCTGCCGATCCCGATCTACGGGACCTTCTGGATTCTGCTGATCGCCTACCTGACCGTGTTCCTGCCGCTCGGCGTGCGCACAATCTCGGGCGTCATCATGCAGCTCGACAAGAGCCTCGACGAATGCGGCCAGGTCTGCGGTGCGTCGTGGGGTTATCGCCTGCGCAGCATTACCATTCCGCTGCTGAAACCCGGGTTGCTCGCGGCGTGGCTGCTGATCTTCGTGTCGAGCGTTCGCGAGCTCGGGGCGTCGATCCTGCTGATGGGGCCGAATTCGAAGGTGATCACGCCGGCGATCGCCGAGGCCTGGTTCTCGACCAGCTCGGAGCTGACCGCCGCCATGGCGCTGATCCAGACATTCGTGATTGGCCTGGCGACACTGCTGTTTGCGGAGTTGACGCGGCGTGCTTCGCGGCAGGGGGACAAGGCATGAAGGACGGAGTAACCGCGCCGGCGATCGAGGTCGAGGATCTGTCGATCCACTACGGCACCATCAGCGCGGTCAGCGGGGTCAGCTTCTCGGTCAACCAGGGTGAACAGCTCACGTTGCTGGGCCCGTCCGGCTGCGGCAAGACCTCGACGCTCCGCGCAGTCGCGGGCCTCGAGCGGCCGAGCGGCGGGGCCATCCGCATCGGCGGCCGCACCATGTACGACGGGGCAAGGCGGATCAACGTGGCGACCGAGCAGCGCGGCCTGTCGATGGTGTTCCAGTCCTACGCCATCTGGCCGCACATGACGGTGTTCGACAACGTCGCCTACGGCCTTCGGGTCCGCAACGAAGCCGCCGCCAGCCTGAAGGAAAAGGTGCATCACGCGCTGGACCTGGTGAAGATGGGCGCGTTCGCCGACCGCAATGCCTCATTGCTGTCCGGCGGCCAGCAGCAGCGCGTGGCGCTGGCGCGAGCCTGCGCCTTCTCGCCGACCGTGCTGCTGTTCGACGAGCCGCTCAGCAACCTTGACGCCAAGCTGCGCGCCGAGATGCGCATCGAGCTGCGCGAGCTGCAGCGCCGGCTCAAGGTGACGTCGCTGTACGTCACGCATGACCTCGAGGAAGCGCTGGCGATGTCCGACCAGATCGCGGTGATGCGCTCCGGAAACATCGAGCAGAGCGGCACGCCGAACGAGATCTACAATTTCCCGCGCACTGCGTTCGTCGCCGATTTCATCGGCTCTGCGAACCTCATCAATGGCCGCCTGCTGCCGGAGCGATCGGTCGACGGCCGCGTCGCCGTCGAGGTCGATGGCGGCAACATTCTCGCTCGGCGTCAGCCATGGCCGATCACCCGGACCACAGCCGACGCTGTCGCTGCGCACCGTCCATCTGCGGCTGAGCGCCGACCGTCCGGAACTGTCCCGAGAATGTCTGGCCGGTGCGGGTGAAACGGTCAGTATTTCTCGGTGACCTGACGCAAGTGCATGTCGAGTGGAGCGACCGCGAACTGGTCATCCGGCAGACGACGGCCGCGCCGTGCGGCGAGGGCGAGACGGCGTATCTCTCGATCAATCCCAGCCACTGCGTCCTGCTGGAAGCTGACTAGGTCTTCGGCAACTGCACGAGCGCGTCCGGCCGCTTGACCTCGATCTCAACGAACGCGATTTTGTGCGGCGAGCCGTTCATGACGTCGTGCTCGATGCCGGCCGGGCGCGAGTAGGACTGGCCGGCCTTGAACGGCGTGGCGGTCTCGGCCTTGCCGTCATGCACCTTCAGGATCGCATCGTTCAGCAGAATGACAAAATAAGGCCAGCCGTGCTGATGCCAGCCGGTGACCGCTCCGGGCTCGAAATCCCAGCGGGTAATGCGTACTGTCTCGTCGTCTTGCTGGACGGTCGGAACCGCTGGAATCGTGCACTTGAACGCCATGGTCTGTCTCTGCCTCTGCAATAGTCCGTATGTCCGGCTCACCTCTATACGTGCATATCGCCACGCCTATCAACCACATCAGCTTCAAGAGCTGCGGCGCCTTTCGGCCGGATGGGGGAACGCGATCGCACCGCCTTTCAATACCCCACGGTGAAACGCTGCCGGGAGTGCTGCGGGCGCTCGAGCTCGTCGACGAGGGCAACGGCAAAATCCTCGAACGAAATATGGCTCTTGCCCTCTCCATCGACGAGAAGCTGATCCTTGCCCAGGCGGAATTTTCCCGTGCGGGAGCCGAAATCAATCACTGCGGACGGCGAAAGGAAGCTCCAGTCAAGTCCGCTCTCGCCACGTAGCAGCTCAAGGAACGCGGCGCCCTTGGCGGCTTCGTCCTTGTAGGCCGCCGGAAACGCCGGAGTGTCGATCAGGCGCACTCCGGGCGCGACCTCCAGGCTGCCGGCGCCGCCCATCACGAGGTAGCGGTTGGCGCCGGCCGTGCGCACGGCCTCGATCAGCTTGCGCGGGTCGCTCGCGGAGAAGTGGACCGCGCTCACGACCGCATCGTGGCCAGCGAGGTGCTTGGGAAATCCGGCATCGAACAGATCTCCCGCCACAGCCGTGACGTTGGCCTGCGCCTTGATCTTCTCCGGATTGCGGGCGATCGCCGTCACCTGATGGCCGCGCCGCGCCAGCTCGTCGACGATGCGCGAGCCGCCACGGCCCGATGCGCCAATCACTGCAACTTTCATGGTCCGCTCCTTGGTGGTATACAATGGAAACCAAGTGGCAATTTGGCGTCCAGCTGTAAAGAACGCACTTGCGCGTAACCAGGTTACCCGCGGGACACCGACGAAGAGGGAGTGGATTTTGGTCATCAAGGGATCTTCGCGCGCCGGCAACGTCTACGACGCCAAATGCCCGACCCGCCTTGTGCTCGATCGCGTCGCCGACAAATGGAGCGTGCTGGTGCTCGGCCTGCTGGCGCAGGAGCCGATCCGCTTCAACGAGCTGCGCCGGCGCATCGACGGCATCTCGCAGAAGGTGCTCGCCCAGGCGTTGCGCCAGCTCGAGCGCGACGGGCTGATCAACCGCAAGGTCACCCCGACGGTGCCGGTGACAGTCGAATATTCGATCACGCCGCTCGGACGAACGCTGAGCAAGACCGTCGACGCGCTCTCCGCCTGGGCCGAGAAGCATTTTCCGGAAGTGCTGCGCGCGCAGCAGGTCTACGACCGGCAGGCGGCGCGCTAGCCGAGGAAGTATGTCGGGATCCACGACGAGAGGCCGGGAAACAGGATCACCAGCAGCAGCACGAAGGTCTCGGCCAGCATGAAGGTCCAGACGTGCCTGTTGGTCTCGTCGATCGGCGTCTTGGCGATGCTGGTCGTCACGAACAGCAGCGGCGCGGTCGGCGGCGAGACCGCGCCGATCTGATTGCACATCACCATCACGAGCCCGACCTGGTACACGTCGAGGCCGTAGGTCTTGCTGATGCTGATCGCGACCGGCGCGAAGACCAGCAGCACGATCAGCGAATCGACGAAGGTGCCGAGCACGAGCATGACGATCGCAATGATGAGCAGGACCACGGTCGGGCTCTGCGACAGCGACGTCACGAACGCGAGCGCGATGTCGTTGAACTGCAGGTAGGACAGGAGCCAGCCCATCGGGCCGGAGACCGCGATGATGCCGGACACCATCGCGGTCGTGATCGCGGCATCGACCAGGATGCGGCCGAGATCCTTGAGCTTGATCTTGCGCTCGACGAAATAGCCGATGATGAACGCGTAGACGCAGGCGATGACGCCGGCCTCGGTCGCGGTGAAGACGCCCGACAGGATGCCGCCGACGATGATGAGCGGCGCCAGCAGGCCGGACCATGCCGAGCGCACGGAGTGCCACAAGGCACAGAGATCGAAGCGCCCGGTGACCTGCGCGCAGCTCCGGATAGTTCGGATGATAGGTGTAGAGCTTCACGGTGATCATCAGCGCGAGCCCGACCAGGATTCCCGGGATGATCCCGCCGAGGAACAGTCCGCCGATCGAGACCTGTGCGATCGCCCCATAGATGACCATGGTCATGCTGGGCGGGATGATCGCCCCGATGGTGCCGGCGGTCGCGATCAGCGCGGCGGCAAATCCGGCCTTGTAGCCGGTCTGCTTCATCGTCGGGATGACGATCGAGCCGATCGCCGCCGCGTCCGCCGTGGACGAGCCCGACACGCCGGCGACCGCCATGCTGGCGACGATCGAGGCATGCGCGAGGCCGGCGCGGAAATGGCCGACCAGCGCGCGCGCGAAATCGACCAGCTGCTTGCTGATCCCGCCGGCCGTCATGATCGATCCGGCCAGGATGAAATAGGGCATCGCCAGCAGCGTGAAGGAATCGAGCTGCGCGAACATCTTCTGCGCGAACAGCGGCATCACGAGCTCGGGCAGCATCGCGATGCCGATGAAGCCGATCAGCGCGATGCAGAGCAGGATCGGAATCCCGACCAGCATCGTCGCCGAGAAGGAGCGTCAGGAGGAAGGTGATCATGGCGCCGTCGGCTCCGGCGGCGGCGGCTCGCCGGCGATGCGGCGGAGAACGACGAGCAGCAGATACACGCTGCCGATGATCATGCCGTAGTAGGGATAGCTCATCGGGATCTCGAGCCCGGGCGACATGTTGCGGCCGGCGACGAGCGAGACGCGGTAGCTGTAGTAGGCGGTCGTGACCGCGAAGCCGGCCCACAGCAGCTCGACCAGGAGATCGAAGACCTTGTTCATTCCGAGCGAGTACTGGCGCCGAATCGCCTCGACGGTGAAGTGCGCGCCGCGCCGATAGGCGATCGGGATCGCGAGGAAGACCAGCCAGATGTGGCCGAAGATCTGGATCTCCTCGCTCCAGCTCGGCGTCGCATTCAGCACGAAGCGGCTGAAGACCTGGAAGAATCCGATCAGCACCATGCCGGCGAAGATCGCCGCCACCAGGACCTCGACGGTCCGGTCAATCGCCGCAAAGATCGCTTTCATGCGTTTCCCCCGAACGGATCTGCGGTGACGTTCCGGAGCTGCGACCTAGCGTTCGCGCGCTCCGGGATGGAGGCGAGGCGTGGCACTGACGGACGATCCGGCAGCGTTCACGCAGGCCTGCCGGATCGACTCGCGATCATGGCTGCGAGGATCTGCTGCAGCAGATCGTCGGCCTTGAGCTTCGCGGCCATTTCCTTCTGCACGTCGGCGGCCTTGGCGCGCGCTTCCGTCATGTCCGGATAGGTGATCGTCATGCCGAGCTTCTTGAGCTGCGCCAGGCTTTCCGCCTCGCGCACCGAAGACATCGCGCGCGCGATGTCGATCGCGAGCTTGGCGCCCTCCATGCACCACCGCCTGCTCCTTGGCGTCGAGCTTCTTCCATTCGCTGTTGGAGAATGCGACGACCGTCGGATCGATCAGATGCTGGGTGATCGCCACATATTTCGCGATCTCGTGGAACTTGAACGACAGGGTCGTCGAGGCGGTGTGCTCGAAGCCGTCCAGCACGCCGCTCTGCATCGAGGTGTAGACCTCGCCGAAATTCATCGGCGTCGCGGAGGCTCCCATCGCGTTGATGGCGCCGACGAAAACCGGCGTCGGAATGGTCCTGATCTTCAGGCCCTTGAGGTCGGCGACCGTCTTGATCTCCTTCTTGGCGGTCACGACGTTGCGGTAGCCCCAGGAATAGAGATAGCCGAGCGCCTTGAAGCCGGCTTTCTCGAGCTCCGCCGACAGCGCCGCGCCGACCGGGCCGTCGAGCACGCGCTGCACGTGATCGTAGCCCTTGAAGATGAACGGCAGCCCGATCACGCCGCACTTCGCCTGGCAGAAATTGGCGAACTCGGCCATGCCGCCGATGTGCATGCTCGCGCCCGAGCCGAGCTGCATCGCCTCGATGACCTGACGCGACTGGCCGAGCCCGCTGTTGGGGAAGATCCTCACGTCGAGCGTCGGCGCCTTCTGGTTCACGTAGTTCGCGAAAATCCAGGAGAACATCTGATGCTCGGTGCCGAGGATGTCGTCGGCGCCGGCGTGATTGATGCGAATGACCTTCTTCGTCTGCGCGTCCGCGGTCGCGATACCTATCCCGAGCGCCGCCGTTGCGACGAGCGCGGCCGCCATCCATTGCTTGATCGGTTTCATGTTCCTACCCTTGTTTGTGTTCTGGTTGGCTGGACGCTTGCTTTTTGTTGGACGACCTCGCGCCGCGTCCGGGCGCGGGTTGCCTTGCTGTTCGGGTTGCTGCCGCGGACCGTCGCGGAGCCTCGAATGTCGGCGCCAGATCGCGCGAGGTTCCGGCAAGCAGCGTGTGCATTGCCTGTTCGGCTTCGATCGGCTCGCGCTTGCGAATGGCGATTGCGACCGCACGATGCTCGATCAGCGAACTCTCGTAGGACGCGCGTGCATTGGCGCTGATGCGGAAGGACGCCAGCAGGCCCGAGCGGATCGCCAGCACGAAGCGGTGCAGCAGCGGATTGCCGGCCGCGGCGAAAATGCTCTCATGGAAGACGAGGTCATGCTGACAGCAGGCCTCGACGTCATGCGGCAAGCGATTTGGCCATGCCCCGGAAGGCGCGGTCGATCGCCAGGATTTGCGCAGCGCTCGCCCGCATGGCGGCGAGGCGCGCGGCGGCAGGCTCGAGAATCTTGCGCGCCTCCAGCAGCGCGATCATGAAGGCCGGATCCGGCGCCGCGCTTGCCATCCAGCGCAGCACGTCAGGATCGAAGATGTCCCAGCGATCCTTGTCGAGGACTGTGGTGCCGCGCCGTGGCCGCGAGTTGACCAGACCCTTGCGCGCGAGCGCCTGGAGGCCTTCCCGCAGTGAGGGGCGGCTGACCCGGAGCTTCTGCGCAAGCTCCGCCTCGGTTGGAAGCCGCCGCCCGGCCGATAGTAGCCCGAAACGACCTTCTGGCCGAGCTGATCGAGGATGCCGTCCGCCTTGCGCTGCCACCCATTGGCGGCGCGCGGGCTGATAGCCTTGGCGATCGATCCCTTGGTCCGGCGCTTGATCATGACTGCGCCCGTAATTGTCTGACCAATGAACTTAATGATCGGATCAATCGTGAGTCAATCTTCAATCGGCCGAAGGCTTGCGCTGCTGCATCGCAGCGGCGATGCATGCCAGCCTCTGTCGATGTGATCGCGTACAAAAATTCCGCCGATGCTATCGCCCGCAACGAACGACACGCGATACTGGATGATGGCGGCGCATCGCAACGGAGAGAATTGCGGGCCGTCCTCGAAGGTTGGGTTCCCGCCCTACCTTCTTTCGTGTAGCATCGTCGCATGAACGAAGCTGAGACTTTGTTTGTGGCCCTGCGTCAGTCGGCCGACGACGACGTGGTGGGGATGCTCGAGCGCATGATACGGGATGCCCCGGATCATGCCTTGAACAAGATGAATGCGCTTGATCTCGCAGCCAGAGAAGGCCTCGACGAGGAGAGGGTCATCGCCGCGCTCTTGAAGGCGGTGGGGCTCGGCATGTTCGAGATGACATGGAGCGTCATGTGCCCGAGCTGCGCCGGTGTTCTTTCCGCCAATAAAAGCCTGAAGACTTTGGATAGGGGGCAGTATAATTGCGCTTTCTGCGCTGCGGGCTATGAGACGACGCTCGACAACCTGGTCGAGGTGACCTTCACGGTCAGCCCGCGCGTGCGGAAGATCGCGGCGCACAGTCCCGACGAATTGTCCGTGGTCGAATATTATCGCCAGATATTCTGGAGTTCGGCCATCGATCTTCCAGCCGATCTGGAGAGGCTGCTGCGGGAGGTCACGCTCGAAACCGTCGACTTGACGGCAGGAGAAAGGGCCATCCTTTCGTTGCACGTGCCGGAGGGCACGGTGATCGTGTTCGACCCGGTGACCCATACGGCCCGGTTCCTTGATGTCAGCGGCGAAGAGACGAGCGAGCGCCAGAACCTGTCCGTGATCTTCAACAAGGCCGAGGTTCCGGTCGACACCGTTGCCTTGCGGCCCGGGCCACTGCGCCTGGCTTTGGAAAACCGCACCGAGAGTTGCGTGCTGCCGGCTGTATGGGTGCAGAACCAGGCGCTGGACGACATCTTGCAGCGACGCAAGCCCATCCTCACTGCAAAGCGTCTCCTCACCAATCAGACCTTCCGCGACATCTACCGGACCGACACGCTCGCCATCGGCCAGCACCTCAAGATTTTGAGCCTGACTTTCCTGTTCAGTGATCTCAGGGGCTCCACCGAGCTCTATGAGCGCGTCGGTGACCTTACCGCCTTCGATCTCGTCAACGAGCATTTCAGGCTGCTGCAGGAGATCATCGCGTCCGAAAGGGGGGCCATCGTGAAGACCATTGGCGATGCCGTGATGGCGACCTTCGAGACGCCTGACCGCGCCATTGCCGCTGCGATCCGCATGCGCGAGGCGATGAGCGATCTTGGCGCCGAGCGTCAGCATCAGAGCCTGGGCCTGAAGATGGGCATCCATGAAGGATCATGCCTCGCGGTCACACTCAATGCCCAGCAGGATTATTTTGGCCAGACTGTGAACATCGCCTCGCGCGTCCAGGGCCTTGCTGCCTCACGCTCGATCATGGTGACGGAATTGGTGGTGGAGAACGCGCATGCCCGGGTCCTGCTTGAGACCAGCGGGCTAAAGCCAACGCTCAGACGTGTGGCGTTGAGCGGCATCGCGGACAAGATGTCGGTCTACGAGATCTCTTGAGCACAGCGGTAGTCTTGCCAGGCGGCACCGTAGTCTCAAGCAGCAGGCGGATCGATCTGGCGCGACGTTGTCACCACCCAGATGACGCGCGCGACCTGTTGCGTCGGATTATCGAACATGTGCGGGACGGTACTCGGGAAGCGGAAGCTGTCGCCCGCCTCCAAAATATGCGCTTCGTGATCAAGCCACAGACGCAAGCTTCCGGAGAGTACGTAGCCGGCTTTTTCACCGGTGTGCTGATAGAATCGGTTCCCGACGAGCCGTCGGGATTGAGTGTTAATTCATAAAGCTCAACTTCGCCTTTTTCGGCCGGGGAGAGCGCTTCCTTGACGACTCCGCTGGCAGTGAGCCTGAGAAGCCGGCGGTCGTTCTTTCGCACAATGTAGCGCTGGGGCTGTTCCGGAATTGCGCGTGGCTCGAAAAAGTAGGAGATCGGCACGTCGAGGGCGACGCTCAACAGACGCAGCGTGCGCACGGATGGAGTCGCACGCGCACGCTCGAGTTGACTGATCATGCCGGTGGACAAGCCGGTACGGTTCGCCACGTCCTGGATCGAGAAACCAGCACGCTGGCGCAGGAGCCGCACGGTCTCGCCGAGACGCCGGTCGCCGGCGTCATCGCTTTCGACGCCCTGGTTCTCCGGCATTTTTCGGCGCGCTCGCGCTGCCGCGGCCAACCATGTCGCTCTCCTGTGCATTGTCTCGTCGCCAGCACTCGCATCAGCCGCTGGGTGAGGGCAGCAGCATTGAACGAATCGGGCCCGTCCATCAATGCGATTGACTCAATTATTTAGGTATGATGAACTTTCTTTAGAAATATTCAAACCTGCTAAAGATCAATCAGCCACTTCGCCGCCCGGTTTTCGACATCAGGGCGCAAGGAATTGGTGCGCTCGCGCGAGAACGGAGACGGTCATGGCGGACGAAATGGGCAAATTCGACGTTCCGGCGTTGGGCAACTCGCCCCTCGGCATCCCGAACCGGCGCCAGTTCGTCTTGCTCGGCGCGAGCGCCGCGGCGGGACTGACCTTTCCAGCTTCCGCATTTCGCTCAAGGGGCACGTCCGACCAATCCACCCGACAAGCCACGCGGGCAGGTGATCGCGGCTCTGTCGCAAGAGCCGACCGTCTTTCATCCCCTCATGCCCGCTATCGAGGTCGATCAGGGCGTTTGGTGGCAACTTTTCTCGACGCTTTCGGTTCATCGATCCTGATGGCAACGTCGTTCCTGACCTCGCCCGCGAAGACCCGACCGTCGAAAACGGCGGCCTGTCGGCCGACGGGCTGACCTGGAAGATCAAGCTGCGCAGCAACGTGAAGTGGCACGATGGCACAGCGTTTACGGCGGAGGACGTGAAGTTCTCCCTCGAGCTGATCAACAACCCCAATTTCCGTGTGCGCAATCGCGTCGGCCACAGCCTGGTCAAGGACATCAAGGTCGTTGCGCCCGACGAGGTCCCATCGGCGAATGGAGTCGCCCTATTCGCCCTATCTGTCGATCCTGTCGCTGACCTTCATGGTGCCCAAACACATCCTGGAGAAGCTTTCCGATCCGAACAGTTCTCCGTTCCACAACGCGCCGGTCGGACCGGACCGTTCCGCTGGGGCGAGCGCGTGGCGGGCGACCACATTCTGTTGCATGCCCATGCCGGCTACCACGGCAAGGGACCTTATGTGGAGCGCGTGGTCTTAAAACATTCCGGACCTGACGTTCTCTACACGCAGTTCCGCACGGGTCAGGTCGACTACACCGGCTTGCAAGGCATCCTGCCGAACTTCGTGCAGGAGGCGAAAAGCGTTGCGCGGCCGGAAGATCTTCAGTGTCCTCGACGTCCTCGGTGGAGCATGTCGCGCCGAATTTGGAATTCGGTCCGTTCGCCGACCGCACGGTGCGCGAGGCGCTTTATCTCGCGATCAACAAGAAGGCGATCATCGATGCGCTCAATTACGGTTTGCCAACGCAGACCGAGAGCTTCGTGCCGCAGCAAGCCTGGTCGTTCCAGCAGGGCCTCCCTCAGCACAGCTACGATCCGGCGAAGGCAAATGCTTTGCTCGATGCGGCCGCTGGATGGCGGCGCCGGCGGCGTCCGCGAGAAGGGTGGCGTGAAGCTCGAATCCACCAATTCACCACGTCCGGTAATGCCGTCCGTGAACAGACACAGCAGACTGTCGATTTAGGATTCGGCGCGCGATCGGCGCTGCGATGCGCGTGAACAACATCACCGGTCGGCTGCGGTGATCTGGGGTGAGTACTGGCAGCAATCGAAGTTCAATTCGGTCCTGGTGTCGGTGAACTTCATGCTGGGTAGTGATCCGGATGCCACACCGCGCTTCGGCTCCGGCGCCATTCCCGCGAAAGGCGGACGTGGCACCAACACCTATCAATACCAGAGCCCGGAAGCCGACCGCCTGCTCGCAGAGGGCGCAAAGCAATTCGATCTTGCGCAGCGCAAGGTGATCTACGGCGACCTTCAGAAGCTCGTCCGCAACGACCTCGCCATACTGCCGCTGTTCCAGGGTTTTATCGTCGAGGGCGTCAAGGACGGGCTGCAAGGCTTCCGCCACAACATCAACACCTCGTCGAACTGCTGGAACATCCGCGAATGGTACTGGACCTGACGCGTCCGATCAGGGGGATCGCCTAAGATGGCCCGTTACGTCGCCAACCGCTTGATGCAGGCGATGATGTTGCTGGTGATCGTCTCGGCGATCGGCTTTGCGATCCTCCATCTGGCGCCTGGCGGTCCTCTCTCGCAATTCGCCGTCTCGTCGCAAATGACGCAGGAGGATATCGATCGCATCTCCAGGCAGTTGGGCCTCGATCGTCCGCTTCCGATCCAGTATCTCGACTGGTTCGGCCGCATGCTCAGAAGGTGACTGGGGCCGCTCCTACCGCGATGGCGAGCCGGTGCTGTCCGTCATCGGCTCACATCTCGGCGCGACGCTCGAATTGATGGCGACTGCGACTGTCATTGCCATTCTGCTCGGCTGCTGGATCGGCGTGCTTGGCGCCGTGCGCCGCTATTCGTTGTACGACTCGCTGGCAACCGTCGGTGCCATGATCGCGCTGTCGATACCGACCTTCTGGTTCGGGCTCGTCCGACGATCTACGTCTTTTCGGTGAACCTTGGCTGGCTCCCGGCCGGCAACCGGCAGACGATCGGCGACGGCTCTCCGCTCGACCTTCTGCATCACCTGATCGCACCGGCCCTGGTGTCGGCGCTGGTCGAGACCGCGATGTGGGGGCGCTTCATGCGCTCTTCCATGCTCGAGGTCGTCAACCAGGACTACATCCGCACGGCGCGCGCCACCGGGACGCGCCGAATGGCGCATCCTGACGCTGCACGCATTGCGCAACGCGCTGCTGCCGATGATCACCGTTGCCGGCCTTCAATTTCCGACACTGCCTCGGAGGCAGCGTCGGTCACCGAGACGGTGTTCACCTGGCCCGGCATGGTGACGTTGTTCCTCGATTCCATCGGCTACCGCGATTATCCGGTGGTAATGGGCATCCTCATGTTCTCAGCGACGATGGTGCTGATCGGTTCGCTTCTCGCCGACATCCTCTATGCCGTCGTCGATCCGCGAATCGGGGTGGGATAGGCGATGAGCACCGCCGCCCTGCAGTCCGTCCACCTCGCTCCCGGTCAGGCCGCCTGGAAGCGCTTCCGCCGTCATCGGCTCGCCTTGGCGGGTGCCGTGACGATTGTCGTCCTTGTCCTGGGTTCGGTGTTCGGCCCTTATCTTTTGCCATTCGACGACACCTATATCGACGTCATGAAGCGGTTCGCACCGCCGTTGTCGGGCGCTGCATACCCCTTGGCACCGACGAGCTCGGCCGCGACGTGCTGGCACGGTCGACGAACATCGGGAGGGCGCGTGTCGCTCTCCATCGGCATTGTCGCCATGGTCATTGCCATGGCTGTCGGTATCTGTCGGCGCGTTCGCCGGCTACTATGGCGGCGTTCTCGGCGCGGTGCTGATGCGCCTCGTCGAGGTGTGCTCTGCTTCCCGACAATCTTTCTCCTGCTCGGCGCTTGCGGCACTCACCGAGCCTGGTCTCGTCACGACCACTCTGCTCATCGCTGCGACAGCCTGGATGAGCGTCGCCCGCGTCGTGGAAGCGCAGGTCCGTTCGCTTCGC
>CAWJKJ010000013.1:0-112255 GCA_963843435.1 uncultured Alphaproteobacteria bacterium | reverse complement strand
GACGTTGCGGCAGGTGCGCGAGCAAGGCCTCGGCCTGCTGCTGGTCGAACAGAACGCGCTGGAAAGCCTGCGCATCGCCGACCGCGGCTATGTGCTCGAAAACGGCTCGATCGTCGATCACGACACCGCCGCCAACCTGAAAGCCAATCCCGCGGTCCAGCGCGCCTATCTCGGCACTGGGCCTGCTGCCGTCAGCCACTGAAACCGCGAAACATCCACCGGAGGACCTGCCATGCACGAGATCGCCCTGTTGCTCGAAGCCAAGGATGTGCCGGCGTCGAACGGCGCAACCTTCGACCGCCTCAATCCCGTCACCGGCGATGTCGCGAGCCGCGCCGCGGCCGCTCAAGATCGCCGACGCCCGCCGCGCGGCCGACGCCGCCGCGGCCGCCTTCCCGGCCTGGTCGCAGACCGGCCCGAACGCGCGGCGCGCGATCCTGTCGAAGGCCGCCGACCTGCTCGCAGCGAAGGCGCCGCAGTTCGTCGAGCTGATGGCGGCGGAGACCGGCGCCACCGCCGGCTGGGCCGGCTTCAACGTGCACCTTGCCGCCGGCATGCTGCGCGAGGCGGCGGCGATGACCACGCAGATTTCCGGCGAGGTGATCCCGTCCGACAAGCCGGGCTGCATCGCCATGGCGATCCGTCAGCCTGCCGGCGTCGTCCTCAGCATGGCGCCCTGGAATGCGCCGGTGATCCTCGGCGTGCGCGCGCTCGCGCTGCCGCTCGCCTGCGGCAACACCGTGGTGCTGAAGGCCTCCGAAATCTGCCCCGGCACGCACCGGCTGATCGCCGAATGCCTGCGCGACGCCGGCCTGCCGCCGGGCGTGCTCAACGTCATCACCAACGCGCCGGAGGACGCGCCGGCGCTGATCGAGGCGCTGATCGCCCATCCCGCCGTGCGCCGCGTCAACTTCACCGGCTCGACGCGCGTCGGGCGCATCATCGCGCAGATCGCCGCGAAATATCTCAAGCCCGCGCTGCTCGAGCTCGGCGGCAAGGCGCCGCTGGTGGTGCTCGACGACGCCGACCTCGATGCGGCGGTCGCCGCTGCCGGCTTCGGCGCCTTCATGAACCAGGGCCAGATCTGCATGTCGACCGAGCGCATCGTCGTCGACGAGAAGGTCGCCGATGCCTTCGTCGCCAAGCTTGCGACCAAGGCGGGTTCGCTGGTCGCCGGCGACCCGCGCAAGGGCAACACCCCGCTCGGCTCGCTGATCGGCCTCGACGCCGCAACCCGCATCCAGGGCCTCGTCAACGACGCCGTCAGCAAGGGCGGCAAGCTCGTCGCCGGCGGCACGCAGCGAGGGCACGCTGATGTCGGCGACGGTGATCGACCGCGTCAACTCGTCGATGCGGATCTACGACGAGGAATCGTTCGGCCCGGTGGTCAGCGTCGTGCGGGTCAACAGCGTCGATGAGGCCGTGCGCGTCGCCAACGACACCGAATACGGCCTGTCGGCCGCGGTGTTCGGCCGCGACATTGCGCGCGCGCTCGACGTCGCCAAGCGCATCGAGTCCGGCATCTGCCACGTCAACGGCCCGACCGTGCACGACGAGGCGCAGATGCCGTTCGGCGGCGCAAAGGCCTCCGGCTACGGCCGCTTCGGCGGCAAGGCCGGCATCGCCGAGTTCACCGAGCTGCGCTGGATCACGATCGAGACGGGGCCGCAGCATTATCCGATTTAGTCATTGCGACCCGGCTTCGCTCTTCGAGCTACGCCGGGCACGGCCCGCGCCCCGACCACAGCGTCATTGCGAGCGAAGCGGAGCAATCCAGCGCGCGCGTCAGCGCGCCACAAAAAACGGCTGAGCCTGCCGCGGCTGCCACGCTTCTTTGTTTGCGCGCTTTCGCGCGCAGCTGGATTGCTCGTCGCTTCGCTCGCAATGACGGCGCGGAAGCGCTTCGCTCTATTCAATTGTCAAACAGCCCGACGCACGCATCCTGACACTCGCAGACATGCGTCATCGCCCCGTGTTCACTCCGGCCCCAGGGCTAGCCGGTCTTCTTTCTCTGCACTTCCCTTGGAAAGAGGGCGTGCGGAACACAGGGCGAAAGGCCGCGCCCGCGGCTCCCGTATGCTTGTCGCATCCGGGCAATCCGTATGCCGACGCGTGGCACACGGCGATGGTCCAGCCCATCGCTGGAGCTGAACCGGACCACAGACGAAGCCTTCGCCTGCGTTCCGCACGCGCCGGATTAACGGCTTGCCGG
This sequence comes from uncultured Alphaproteobacteria bacterium, assembly GCA_963843435.1. Classification (GTDB taxonomy): domain Bacteria; phylum Pseudomonadota; class Alphaproteobacteria; order Rhizobiales; family Xanthobacteraceae; genus P52-10. The sequence continues at coordinate 110,043 of CAWJKJ010000013.1, read as the reverse complement.
ATTCCAGCGGGAGCCGAGCCCGGCTCCACTTGACCGAATACGGAGGACCCCACCGTATTGCTGGACCGCTTGGGCCGTCCGCCCTCGGCACCGGTCATCATCCCTTTCGGCGCCGCGCCTCATCACCGCGACGCGAATTGGGCCGGCACCGCGACGGACCCGTCGCAGCCGCTCCGAGACGCTGACGAATGCGCACTCGCCCTCCCACCGGAGCGGATGCGGACTTATATTCCTGCGAAATAGGATTTGCAATTTCGGATTTATGGAAATCGGAAGACTACTGACAAAATCGTGCTACCCTGAGGATCGGCCTTATCGATCGTCCACTATGCTCCTCGCCGGCCGTCGAAACAGGCGAAATGCCAGCCAGATGAGCAAGACAACCACCGCCAGGGCGGCGAGCGGTGCTGCCAGGGCCAGAAGCGAAACGAGCGAGGCGCCGCCGAGTTCGGCGGTTGCGATCACCGGGTTGCCGAGGCCGCCCGTCAGGACGGTGGACTTTGCCCTCAACATGGCGGTGGCGCCTTGCGTGATGCCGGCGATGCCGCCTCCAGCTATGACGGCTGCTGTCCATTTCATGATCGGCGGCAGATCGACCATGACAGCGGCAGACATGATCGTCCCTGCCACAACAGCGCCAGGCGTAGCCAAGGTGTCGAGCAGATTGTCGACGCCCGGAACGTAGAATGCGACGGCTTCTGCGATGGCCGCCGTACCGAGCATGATGAGCGCAGCCGGCGTGCCAAGCCACGCGAAGTTCTCATCCAGGCTCACGTGACCTGTATAAGCCGCACCGCTGAGTATCAACAGCGGCAAGAACAATCGAAAACCGGCTGCAGCGGCCAGCCCGATGCCAAGTGCAACCGACATTATCAGATCGACGTTCGACACGCGCTGCAAGCTCCATCAGGCCCAGGAAGGTGCCCTGCGCTCGAAGCCCAGCGCTCGAGCGTCACGAAAGGCTACCACCTTTCTGCAGCGTGATCAGACCCCGAGTGCAGTGGTGATCTCACCGAGTGTGGCTTTTTCGACTTCGCTCACTTGAACACCACCGCCGAACAGGCCGCCGCCTTCTTTCGCCGCCTCGGCGGTACTTTGACTAATCTGACGCAGCCAGTCCTTGAACGCCGCTGCGTCACCAGGAGCCTTCGCGGCCAGCAAGGCTGAAACCTCGCGCAATGAATCGATGGACTTACTTTTGACCTCCTGGGGCTTGGCACCTGAGAATTCCGCCTGGAGACCATCGCGCGCGATGCTCCGCCCCTCGCTGGTCGAGAAATCCGTAGCGACAGCCTTGATAAGCGCATTGGCGTTTGCGTCGGTCGCCACTTTGGTCAGCGCGGCGCCGCCAGCGAAGGATTCCTTCAAAAGACCCCACAGCCCGCTTGGATCGGCCGCGGTGATAGCCATTCCCGCGATCATTGGACTTTTCAGAAGCAGCGCCCATTCATCCTTTGTGAAGCTGGTCTTGTCTGCCATTTGATTTCCTCCCGATGTTATCCGCATTGCCACAAATCAAAGCGGTCGAGCGCGCTGCCTTCGGCCGCAGCGCGGTCTGCCTCGCAGACCGCGCTGAATGGCATCCAGCAATCAAGCGCGTGAGAGCGTATCGAGTTTTACGCGAAGCTCATCGATCGCCGGTTTCGCAATATCTCCAACTCCCGGAGTCGCCAGCACCTTGTCGCACATCTGGTTGATGGCTGGCGTTGCTGCCGCGATCAACTTGGCAAGAGCGCTTTTGCCTTCGGGGGAGAGCCTGGTCGCGAGGTCGCCGACTTCGTTCAATTGCGTTGTCGCTTCGCGAAGCTTGGGTACGGCGGCCTCGGCGGACGCGGCATCCTTGATCGTTTCCAGCGCTGATCTCACCGAGCCGACGGACGAGTTGACCTGGTTCGCCAGATTCACTCCTCCAATCGTCAGATTTGACGGAGCTATGCCCACGGTTCCGGTCTCGGGCTGCGTTGTGACGGGACGCGGCACTTCGGCGACCTTCTCACCGATCCGGGGCCCCAAGGTATACCAGCCAACACCAGCCAGTACGGCCAGGGCCGCTAGCCAATAGGGCCACTGCGACGATGCTGCGCTTGTGGTGGCGCGAGCTGCCCGGCCAGCCTCAGCAGCCGACCGCTCCGAGACGCCGGCAATTCGGCTCCCGGCGGCCGAGGCTGCCGCAGCACCGCTACGCAGGGTTCCGGCTGCCCCGTCGATAAGGCCGGCAGCGGTCATTTGATCGGCCAGGCCCGGTGGAATTGCCGCGGCGATCTGATCCTTCTGCGCGCCGAGAAGCGATGCGAAGTCCGCTCGCATCCAGGCCCGCGCTGCGCTGCTGCTGACCCAACGTCCCGAGGACCACAGGGGCGAGCATGCCGAGTAGCGACTTGCTGGTTGCGCCGTCGAGTCCCGCGAACTTGCCGATCGACTGTGCCATCGTGTCCAGCGTTCCTCCTCCAAACAAACCAGACAGCATGCTCGATCCGGCTTCCGTAAGCGTGTTCTGGCCCGAACCACCGAGGATGCTTTTGATGCTCTCGAGCGACCCTGCTTGTTGCTGCGCCAACGTGTTGCTGAGCTGGCGTGCCCCATTGGGCGCGGAGGCGACATCCGCAAGACCCGCAAGCAGCGCGGGGACGGCGCCTCCAATGGCCTTTTGCACGAGGCTGCGGTCAAGTCCCAGGACGGAAGCGATCTTTCCGATCATGTCGGGGGTCAAGAATTGCATCACAACAGAGACGAGATTGGTGGCCATGGCGTTATCTCCATTTAGCCGTGAGATGAACTCGATCCTCTTTTTCTCTCCGAGATTGCGACTTCAGAAATCTGATCGCATGAAGCGGGCTGATCTCGCGGACACCTCACCCCGATTTGCCCCAGGTGCCAATCGCCAGCTTCACGGCTTTGTTTGTCGACGCAGGATTTAAGGGCAACAAAGGAGCCAATCCTTCGGAGATGTAACGGTATCCTCGCTGCTTGTGCTTGGGCGTGCACCCAGCAATAACCCGAAGGATCAGCCAGAAAGCCCTGAAATCGGATTAGGAAAATCCCGCAGTCAAGCCAGCCCCCTCGAGACACTACTGTCGTCACTCGGGCTGTCCCGCCTTCGCCCTACGGCTACGGCGGACAAGTCGCTTCGCCCTGCCCGCCGTAGCTCGAGAGCGAACGGGTCGCAATGAGGCTAACGTTTCAGCCCAACGATAAACTCCGCGAGCTTCCGCGCATTGTCCTCGATCGCGCCGACGTTGGAGATCGTCAGATCCGGCTCGCCCTCCGTCCCGAGCGACGCGCGCTGCAGGCGGCCGCCGAGATCGCCGTCGCTGTCGCGGCCCCTTGCCGCCAGCCGCTCGGCGAGCACGTCGGCGGGCGCGGTGATCAGCACGACGGCAAGCCTCTGATACCGTCTGCCGCGCCTCGCCGATGATCGTCCGCGACGCATTGACGACGACGACGCGGCCCGCGCCGATCTCGTCGTCGATCGCGCGCGCGATGCCGTAGCCGTGCTCGTGCGCGCGCCACCACAGCGCATAGTCGCCTGACGCCACCGCGCGATCGAAGTCGGCCGGCGTGACCGCCTCGTTGTTCTCGAACGCTGAGGCCTCGCGCGTCACCGCGCGGCGCGGAAACACGATGCGGTCGTCGGCCGCCAGCATCGTTCTGCGCAGCGCCGAGCAGCGTGTCCTTGCCGGCGCCGCTCGGGCCGACGACCAGCACCAGCGCGCCTGGTCCGATCTTGTCGTGCAGCCGCCATGGTCGCGCCCCGCTCACGCCACCCGCTGGCCGGCGCGCCAGACGCTGCGCACCACCGGCACGCCGGCGCCGACATGCACGCGGATCAGGTCGGCGCGCTTGCCCGCGCGATCTCGCCGCGATCGTTGAGGCCGACCGCCTTCGGCCGGCGCCTTCGTCACGGTGCGCACCGCGTCGCGGCAGCGTGATCGACGGAATGCGGTCGGGCAGCTGCAGCGCGCGCCATCAGCAGGCTCGACGGGATGTAGTCGGACGACAGGATGTCGAGCAAGCCCTCGCGCGCGAGATCGGCGGCGGCGATGTTGCCGGAATGCGAGCCGCCGCGCACGACGTTCGGCGCGCCCATCAGGATGGCGATGCCGGCCTCGTGCAGCCCGCGCGCGGCCTCGATGGTGGTCGGGAACTCGGCGACCGCGACCTTGTCGCGAACGGCGTCGGCGACGTGCTCCTCCGTCGTGTCGTCGTGGCTTGCGAGCGGCACGCCGTGGCGCTGCGCCAGCGCGACCACGCCGCGCATGTTCGTCTCCGCATACTTGCTTCTGATACTCGAACCGCCGCGCGAACAGCGCATCGAGCTCGGCATCGGTCAGGCCGCCCTTCTTGCCGCGATAGTAGGTCGCGCAGCTTCTCCTCGTCGCGGAACTGGCGCTGGCCCGGCGTGTGATCCATCAGCGAGATCAGCCGCACGTCCGGCCGCGCCGCGAGCTTGCGCCGTGTCCTCGACCACCATCGGCATCGGGATCTCGCAGCGCAGGTGCAGGAAGTGGTCGGCCCGCAGCAGGTCCGCCTTGCGCGCCTTGTCGATCGCCGCCGACAGGATGTCCGCCTGCCCGTCGACCTCCTCGGCGCCGTCCTCGCGCCAGACCCGCAGCGAATCGAGCACCGTGGTGATGCCGCTGGTGGCGAGCTGGCCGTCATAGGACACGACCGCGGCGACCGGATCCCAGAACACCTTCGGGCGCGGCACGTAGTGCGCCTCGAGATGATCGGTGTGCAGCTCGACCAGGCCGGGCATCAGCAGATCGCCGCCGCAAGTCCTCGCCGCGCTCGGGCGCCTTGCCCTCGCCGATCTCGACGATCGCCGCGGTCGGCGACGGCGACCCAGCCGCGCTCGATCACGCGGTCGGCGAGCACGACGCGGGCATTGGTGAGAATCATGTCGGCCTCGGTCGGTTTCATTCGTTCTCTCATGCGGCCGCGGCGAATTGTGTGACATCGACGATGCGGTCGGCGATCTTCTCGCGCACGTCGTCGTCATGGACGATCGCGACGATCGCGGCGCCGCTGCGCTTCTTCTCGTCGATCAGCGTCGACCACCACCGCGCGGTTGGCGGCGTCGAGCGAGGCGGTCGGCTCGTCGAGCAGCAGCAGCGGCAGATCGGGCAGGAAGCCGCGGGCGATGTTGACGCGCTGCTGCTCGCCGCCGGAGAAGGTCGCCGGCGGCAGCGTCCAGAGCCGCTCCGGAATGTTCAGCCGGCGCAGCAGCGTCGCCGGCGCGCTGCGCGCGCCTCCTCGCGCGGTACGCCGCTCGGCGATCAGCGGCTCGGCCACGACGTCGAGCGCCGGCACGCGCGGCACCGCGCGCAGGAACTGGCTGACATAGCCGATCGTGTGCTTGCGCAGCGCAGGATGTCGCGCGGCTCGGCCGACGCGATGTCGACGACGTTGCCCTGGTGCCGCACGGCGACCTGCCCTGCGTCGCAGCGATAGTTGCCGAAGATCATCTTCAGGATCGACGACTTGCCGGCGCCGGACGGGCCGGCCAGCACGACGCATTCGCCCGGATGCGCATCGAAAGCTGACGCCCGCCACCACCGGCAGGCGCATGCCGCCCTGCAGGTGCATGGTGAAGGTCTTGGCGGCGTCGGTGATCTGCAGCATTGCGGTCATGGCATCCTCACGGCGGCAGGATCGAGGAGACGAGCAGCTGGGTGTAGGGCTCGCGCGGATCGTCGAGCACCTGGTCGGTCAGGCCGGTCTCGATCACCCGGCCGCTCCTTCATCACCATGATCCGGTGCGACAGCAGCCGCGCGACGGCGAGATCGTGGGTGACGATGACGACGGCGAGCCCGAGCTCGGCGACGAGGCCGCGCAGCAGATCGAGCAGGCGCGCCTGCACCGAGACGTCGAGGCCGCCGGTCGGCTCGTCCATGAAGACAGCCGCGGCTCGGTGACGAGGTTGCGGGCGATCTGCAGGCGCTGGCGCATGCCGCCGGAATAGGTGTGCGGCGTGTCGTCGATGCGGCCGACCTCGATCTCGACGCGCTCGAGCCAGTCGACTCGCGGTGCTCGCGGATGCGGCCGTAGTGCGCGCCAGCCGACCGCCATCAGCCGCTCGCCGACATTGGCGCCGGCCGACACCGTCATGCGCAGGCCCATGCGCCGCGTCCTGATGCACGTAGCCCCAGTCGGTGCGGAGCAGAAAGCGCCGCTCCGCCTCGCCGAGCGCCGCGAGATCGCGCGTGACGCCGTCGCGCATGCGATAGAGCACGCGGCCGGCGGTCGGCTGCGATCTGCGTCGACAGCAGCTGCAGCAGCGTCGACTTGCCGGAGCCGGACTCGCCGACGATCGCCAGCACCTCGCCCTCATAGAGATCGAACGAGACGTCGCGGCAGGCCGCAGCCGGCCGTAGTTCTTGGCCAGGCCTTCGGCGATCAGCAGCGGCTGATCGTTCGCGCTCATGCCAGCGCCTCCGGCTGCACGCCGCGATGGCCTGTCGGCGCGCCGCGTCTCGCAGTAATCGGTGTCGGAGCAGACGAACATCCGCCCGCCGCTGTCGTCGATGATCACCTCGTCGAGATAGGTGTCGTCGGCGCCGCACAGCGCGCACGGCGCCTCGTGCGCGGTAGCGCTCGAACGGATGATCCTCGAAATCGAGCGAGACCACCGTGGTGTAGGGCGGGATCGCGTAGATGCGCTTCTCGCGGCCGGCGCCGAACAGCTGCAGCGCCGCGCAGTCGTCCATCTTCGGATTGTCGAATTTCGGCGTCGGCGACGGGTCCATCACGTAGCGGCCGTTGACCTTCACCGGATAGGCGTAGGTCGTCGCGATGTGGCCGTGGCGGGCGATGTCCTCGTAGAGCTTCACGTGCATCAGCCCGTATTCGGCGAGCGCATGCATGCGGCGCGTCTCGGTCTCGCGCGGCTCGAGGAAGCGCAGCGGCTCCGGGATCGGCACCTGATAGACCAGCACCTGGTTCTCCTGCAGCGCCGCTTCCGGAATGCGGTGGCGCGTCTGGATGACGGTCGCCTCGCCGGTCGCGGTGGTCGTCTGCACGCCGGCGGTCTTCGCGAAGAATTTGCGGATCGAGACCGCGTTGGTGGTGTCGTCGGAGCCCTGGTCGATCACCTTCAGCATGTCGTCGGGGCCGAGGATCGCGGCCGTCACCTGCACGCCGCCGGTGCCCCAGCCATACGGCATCGGCATCTCGCGGCTGGCGAACGGCACCTGATAGCCGGGGATCGCGATCGCCTTCAGGATCGCGCGGCGGATCATCCGCTTGGTCTGCTCGTCGAGATAGGCGAAGTTGTAGGCGGGCGCGTTCATTCCGCGGCCTCCTGCAGCTGGCTCGCTGCGTCTCGCCTGCGCCTCGGCGAACTCGCGCCGCAGCTTGCGGATCAGGCCGAGCTCGGCCTGGAAGTCGACATAGTGCGGCAGCTTCAGATGCTCGACGAAGCCGGTCGCCTGCACATTGTCGGAATGCGACAGCACGAACTCCTCGTCCTGCGCCGGCGCCTTGACGTCCTCGCCGAATTCGCGCGGCGCGCAGCGCGCGGTCGACCAGCGCCATCGACATGGCCTTGCGCTCGCGACTGGCCGAAGGCGAGGCCATAGCCGCGGGTGAAGCGCGGCGGCTCGGTCGCCGAGCCCTTGAACTGGTTGACCATCTGGCATTCGGTGACGGTGATGCGGCCGAGCGGCACGGCGAAGCCGACCTCCTCGGCGAAGAACTCGACCTCGACCTCGCCGAGGCGGATTTCGCCGGCGAACGGATGCGTGCGGCCATAGCCGCGCTGGGTCGAATAGCCGAGCGCCAGCAGGAAGCCTTCGTCGCCGCGCGCGAGGTTCTGCAGGCGCAGGTCGCGGTCGGCCGGGAAACGTCAGCGGCTCGCGCGTCAGGTCGCCGACCGGCGCGCCCTCGTCCGCCGGCGGCGACGGCTCGATCAGGCCGTCGTGGCCGAGGAGGTCGGTGACGCGCGGCATCCGCGCGGGATCGGCTTTGGCTTGCGGCGGGCGCCTCGGGCGCGGTCTCGCCGGCGAGCGCCGGATCGAGCAGGCGATGGGTGTAGTCGAAGGTCGGGCCGAGAATCTGGCCGCCCGGCATATCCTTGAAGGTCGCCGAGATGCGCCGGCGGATCTGCATCGCGCCGGTGTCGATCGGCTCGGTCGCGCCGAAGCGCGGCAGCGTCGCGCGGAAGGCGCGCAGCAGGAAGATCGCCTCGATCAGATCGCCGCGCGCCTGCTTGATCGCGAGCGCCGCGAGCTCGCGGTCGTAGAGCGAGCCTTCGGTCATCACGCGATCGACCGCGAGCGTCAGCTGCTCGGAAATCTGCGCGAGCGACAGCTCCGGCACCGCCGGGTCGCCGCGCCGCTCGTGCGCCAGCAGCCGGTGCGCGTTCTCGATGGCGCGTTCGCCGCCCTTGACTGCGACATACATCGTCAGGCCCTCGCAACGATGCGTGGAGCGCGGCAGCGCCGCGACGTCATGTCCGCGCGACCAGCAGCAGGTCGACGCCGCGCGGAAACAGCGCGCGGTTGGCGGCGAGCTGCGTCGACGAAGTCCTCCGGCAGCCCGCCGGCGCGCAAGCGTCGCGGTGCCGCGAATGCCCGGGCCGCTCAAGCGTCAGCGTCGGGCCGCCGGTCAGCGTCGCGACCTGCAGGATCAGCGTGGTCGAGCGATCCGGATAGTCCGGCGTGCCGAGCGCGAAGCGTCTCGAGCGGCGGCAGCGCAGCCGTGTCGCGACGAGCGCGAATGCGCACTGCGCCGGATCGGCGACGATCGGACAGCCGGTGTGGAAGCGCAGCCACTGACGCGACCGCGTCCGATGCGGCGAGCGGCGCGTCGAGCCAGACCGGCGTGTCGTGATCGAACAGGCGTCAGCGCGATCGCGGCGGCAGCCGGCGCGAGCGGCGCGGGCGCGGCGGCGACCGGCGCCGATCGGCTGGACCGAACCGGGCCGCGCCGTCGCGTCCATCACCTTGCGAAACGTCGACTGCGCGGCGAACACCGCGTTGCCGATGAGCGGACGTTGCCACCTGCTGCATCGGCTAGCCCTCGCCCCGCACCAGCGTGAAGAAATTGACGCGCGTCGCCGCGGTCTCGGCGTCCGTGCTGCTGCCGGCGCGCGATGCATCGCCTGCTCCAGCGGCGTCGACGCACCGCGTCGAGCACGCGCGCGCGGTCCGTCGACTGGATCAGCGCGTCGCAGATCGCGATCAGCCGCGCCTTGCGCGTGTCGCGGCCGAGCACGTAGGCAGAAGCCGATCTCGCCGCCTGCGAGCCGCACGGCGGCGCGCGTCACCGTCGCCTCGCCGAGATTGAACGGCGCGCCGTCGCCGCCGATCCGGCCGCGCAGCATCACCAGGCCGTTCTCGGGCGTGCGCAGTTCCTCGCATGCGCGGGCACCGTCGAGCGCCGACATGCGCGCGGCGATCTCGTCGGTCGACGAGTCGGCCAGCACGGCCATCGCCCTGCGGCGGAGCGCGGTCAGATCGTCGTTCGTGCGCAGCTGTGCTGCAGTCATCGGCTCGAATCGGCCCTTGCCAAGTTGTCTATTATAGTAGACAACTTGCGTAGCGAAGGCAAATGACCGTTTCATGACAAATCACCTTCGACGCGCCTTGACGACACGCCGCGATGAACCGGCCCGACATCGAAACTTCCGGCGTCGCGCTGTGGCGGCGCGTCGCCGACGCGATCGAGCGCGGCATCGCCGACGGCCGCTATGCCGCACGGCACGCGGCTGCCCGGCGAGACCGAGATCGCCGAGACCCATCGCGTCAACCGCCACACCGTGCGGCGCGCGCTGGCGGCGCTGGCCGAGCGCGGCCTGGTGCGCGCCGAGCGCGGCAGCGGCACCTATGTCGAGGCGCCGCGCATCGCCTATCCGCTGCGCTCGCGCACGCGCTTCTCGGAGATCATCGGCGCGGGCGGCCGCGAGGCGCGCGGGCAGCTGATCGAGCCACGCGCGTCGAAGACGCCGACCGCGCGCTCGCGCAGCGGCTGGAGCTGAAGACCGGCGCGCCGCTGGTCCGGCTCGAGACGCGTGCGCTTTGCCGACCGCACGCCGATCAGCCGCGGCACCACCTGGATGTCGGCGGAGCGCTTTCCCGATCGCCGCGCGTCTACGAGCGGCAGCGCTCGATGACGAAGACGCTCGCGCATTACGGCATCAAGGACTACCGCGCGCCGAGACCCGCCTCACGGCGGCGATCGTCGAGGCGGCCGACGCCGCGCGGCTCGATCTTGCGCTCGGGCCGGCCGATCCTGTCGTGGTCGAGAGCGTCGACACCGACCTCGGCCGGCAACGCCGCTGCTCGACCACGCGCTGCGCGCGCTTTGCCGGCCGAGCGCATCCGAGTTCGTGGTCGAGGGCTAGTACCGCCTGCTTCAATGACGGCCGCGCGCCGTCGCAGCCTTGCCGATGATCGCGAAGCGCAGCTTGCGACGAGACCCAGTCGATCGATCGCGACCGTGATCAGGATCAGCAGGATGATGAAGGCGACCTTCTGCCATTCGAGCACGCGGATCTGCTCGGACAGCTGCAGGCCGATGCCGCCGGCGCCGACGATGCCGATGATGGTCGCCGAGCGCGTGTTCGATTCGAAGTAGTAGAGCACCTGGCTCGCCAGCACCGGGATGACCTGCGGCAGCAGGCCGAAGCGGACGCCGTGCACATGGCTGCCGCCGGTCGAGACGCACGCCCTCGACCGGGCGCTTGTCGGCGGTCTCGATCGCCTCGGAGAACAGCTTGCCGAAGGTGCCGAAATCGCTGCACACGATGGCGAGGATGCCGGCGAACGGCCCGAGCCCGACGACGCTGACCCAGATCAGCGCCCAGATCAGCGTGTCGACGCCGCGGATCGTGTCGAGCCAGCGCCGCGACAGGAAATGCACGATCCGGTTGGCGACGACGTTGCGCGCAGCCAGCAGCGCCATCGGGAACGCCAGCACGGCGCCGCCCAGCGTGCCGAGGAACGCGATCGACAGCGTCTCGCCCATCGCGTTCAGGAAGCTCAGCAGATCTGCGCCCACGAGCCCGGGTCGGGCGGCAGCATCAGGCGGACGAAGTCGCCGAGCTGCACGTGCCGGGGATCAGCCGCGAGAACGGGATCTCGAGCTGAAACAGGCCGACGACGAACGGCGCCGTCATCGCCAGCGAGCGTGCCGATGACGAGACCGCGCCGCTGCCAGTCGGTCCGCGAACTGATCGGGGAAGCGCTGCTCGATGCCGGCGCGGCCCGCGAACAGGTTGGGACGCTGCTCGTTCACGACCGCGCCTCCAGGCCGATCAGCGCATGGCGCACGCGCTCGGTGAGCCGCGTCGATGATCATCACGGTCACGATGATCAGGAGGAGGATGGCGCTGACGTCGGTGTAGTAGAACTTGCGGATCGCCTCGATCAGGTCCTGGCCGATGCCGCCGGCGCCGACGAAGCCCATCACCGAGGCGCCGCGCACGTTGATCTCGAAGCGCAGCAGCGCGTAGCTGACGAAGTTCGACAGCACCTGCGGCAGCACCGCGAAGCGGATCCGCTCGAACCAGTTCGCCGCCGGTCGCGGTCGACGCCGTCGACCGGCTTCATGTCGATGTTCTCGACCACCTCGGCGAACAGCTTGCCGAGCGCGCCGGTGGTGTGGATGGCGATGGCGAGCACGCCGGGCAGCGGCCCGAGCCCGAAGGCGAGGACGAAGATCAGCGCGAAGACGATCTCGGGAACGGTGCGGCAGAATTCCAGCAGTCCGGCGCGCCGCGAAGACCGACCAGCGCGCGACTTGACCAGATTGGCCGACGCCAGGAAGCAGAGGCAGAAGCCGCCGACCGCGCCGAGCAGCGTGCCGACATAGGCGATCAGCATGGTATCGCCGAGCAGCCGCAGCCAGCGCTTCAGGCCCCAGAACCATTCGGCGAGATCGGCCCAAAGCGTTCGCCAGCGACAGGCGTCGGAATGGTGTTGCCGAAATAGGCGAAGAAGCGCCAGAAGTTGCTGGACGAACTTGTCGAGCGTCGACCTCGCCCGATCCAGGCGGACGCAGCCATGCGCGACGAGGAACAGCGCGACGCCGAGCACGAAGCGCCGCCGCTTCGCCGCGACGGCGTCGGCATAGGCGCGCAGCAGCGCGTTGAGCTGCGCCTCGGGAAGATGGGGGACGGCTGCGGACATCGATCGATGCGTGACAGGGTGCGGGCGGACGCGGCACCGAGCCGCCCGCACCCGTCACGCGACGATGCATCAGGACTTCGTCTTGCGCAGCGAGTCGACGAACTTGATCAGCTCGACGACCGGCTCGTAGGCCTTGTGGTCGACCGCCTCGAACGGCAGCTGCTTGCCTTCATAGATCTTGTCGAAGGCCGCCTTGTCCTTGGTCGCGAGCTCGAGCACCGCCGTCTTGATCGTCGCCTTCAGGTCGGCCGGCAGCTCGGTCAGATAGGCCATCGGCGAGTTCACGATCTGGTCGGACTTGAAGATGATGCGGAAGTCGTCGGCCTTCGCCATGCCCTTGCGGTCCATGCGCAGCAGGTTCGATTCGTTCTCGTCGTTCCACCAGTTGAAGGCCGCGTCGCAGGTGCCCTGGCCGACGCGCGATCACCGCGTTCTCGTGGCTGCCGGCATAGACGACCTTGGAGAAGAACTTCTCCGGATCGATGTCCATCTTGTTCATGGCGAAGCGCGGCACGTTGTTGCCCGAGGTCGAGTTCGGATCGACGAGGCAGAGGTTCTTGCCCTTCAGGTCCTCGATCTTCTGGTAGGGCGCGTCCTTCTTCACGTAGAGCACCGAGTAGTAGCCCTTGGTGCCGTCGCCGCTGACCTCGATGGCGAACGGCTCGACCTTGGCGCCGGTGACATAGGCGCGCGCATAGGAGGCCGGGCCGTACATCGCGATGTGGATGTTGCCGGCGCGCTGGCCTTCGATCACCGCGGCGTAGTCGTTGGCGATGCGCAGCGTCACCTTGGTGCCGAGCTCCTTCGACAGGTAGTTCGACGAACGGCGTCGTAGCGGTCGTTGACGCCCGAGGCGTTCTCGGCCGGGACGATGGCGAAGACGAGCTCGGGATACTTCGCCTTCCAGTCCTGCGCGTGCGCGGCGGTGACGTTGAAGGCCAGGGCGGCGAAGCCCGCGATGGCGATACGACGATTGAGCATGACGCCTCTCATCCGGTTCGAGTTGCAGTTTCTTTGAGCAGTGAACGCAACGATCGCGGCTTACGCCGCCGCGATCGCTGTAGCATGGCACGGCGGCACCGGCCGGGACAGCTTCGCGGCGCCGCGTCCATCACTTCGTTGGCTTCGAGATCGTAGAGCTCGCGCGCGACCTGGTCGGTCAGCGCCTCGCGGCTTGTCGTCGAACACGATCCGCCCGGCCGACATGCCGAGCAGGCGGTCGCAGTAGGTGCGCGCGAGATCGAGCGAGTGCAGGTTGCAGATCACCGTGATGCCGAAGTGCTTGTTGATGCGCAGCAGCGCATCCATGACGATGCGGGTGTTGCGCGGATCGAGCGAGGCGATCGGCTCGTCGGCGAGGATGATGTCGCGGCTCCTGCACCAGCGCGCGGGCGATCGCCACGCGCTGCTGCTGGCCGCCGGAGAGCTGATCGGCGCGCTGCGCCGCGATCGCGGCCATGTCGAACTGCTCGAGCGCCGACATGGCGATCGGCCTTGTCCTCGTCCGGCCAGAGCTGGAGCAGCGAGCGCCAGGTCGGCACCGTCGGCAAGCCGGCCCATCAGCACGTTGGTCAGCACGTCGAGCCGGCCGACCAGGTTGAACTGCTGGAAGATCATGGCCGAGCGCGCGCGCCACTGCGCGCAGCTCCGCGCCCTGCAGCGCCGTCACGTCGACGCCCTCGAACAGGATCCGGCCCTGCGCTCGGCTCGACCAGGCGGTTGATCATGCGCAGCAGCGTGGACTTGCCGGCGCCGGAGCGGCCGATCACGCCGATAAAGCTGCCCCGCGGAACGGAAAACGACGCCTTGTCCACGGCAGTCTTGCTGCCGAACCGGCAGGTCAGCTCATCGACAACCAGCATTCCGTCACCCCGCGCGTGTCCCATGCTGGGCCAACGGCTAACGCGGGAGTCCTACAGTTATGTGACAGCCGGAGCGTGCAGTGCACACCAAGGCTGTCGACAACAGCCATTTTGCCGTCGTCATCCGAATGTCATTGATCTGTCATTCTTGGTGCCGAAGAAGTTGGCCCCTCAAGATCAGGATTCGATACGCGTCATGAGCAAGACCCTCTCCGCTACGCCGCTGATCCATCCGATCGGCCTCGGTGCAGGACAGCCGCCTCGGCGCCTACAGCGAGGTCGGCGCGCGCACGATCCTCACCGAAGTGACGATGGACGACTACTCCTACGTCGTGAACGACAGCCAGATCACCTACACGTCGATCGGACAGATTCTGCTCGATCGCGGCGATGACGCGCATCAATCCCGGCAATCATCCGATGCAGCGCGCGACGCAGTCGCACTTCACCTATCGCTCGAGCGCCTATTTCCCCGGCGAGGCGGACGACACGGAATTCTTCGCCTGGCGGCGCGACCATCATGTGCACATCGGCCACGACGTCTGGATCGGCCACGGCGCCATCATCCTGCCCGGCCGCAACGTCGGCACCGGCGCGGTGATCGCCGCCGGCGCGATCGTCACCAAGGACGTGCCCGCCTACACCATCGTCGCCGGCAATCCGGCGCGCATCGTCCGCCGCCGCTTTCGACGAGCGCACGGCGGAGCGGCTCGGCGCGCTCGGCTGGTGGAACTGGAGCCATGAGACGCTGCGCACGGCGCTTCCGGACTTCCGCAAGCTTGGTGTAGAAGCGTTTCTCGACAAGTATGAGCGTGCCGCCGTCCCCGCCTGATCGCCCTCCCAACACGGCTTTGGAATCCATGACCGACATCCTGATCGAAGGCGGCCAGTCGCTGATCCGCGGCGAACTGGTCGAAGCCCCCCTCGCCGTCGCCGGCGGCAAGATCGTCGACGCCGGTGCGCGGACGCGGCGCGTCGTCGAGGATCGATGCGCGCGGACTGCTGGTGCTGCCCGGCATCGTCGACCTGCACGGCGACGCCTTCGAGCGGCAGATGATGCCGCGCCCGGGCGTGGATTTTCCGATCGACGTGGCGCTGATCGACAGCGACCGGCAGTTGATCGCCAACGGCATCACCACCGCCTTCCATGGCGTCACCTGGTCGTGGGAGCCGGGCCTGCGCGGCGCCGAGAACGCGCATGCGCTGGTCGATGCGGTGGCAGACGCTGCGGCCGCAGCTTGCATGCGACACGCGCATTCATCTGCGGCACGAGACCTTCAATCTCGACGCCGAGGAGACCATCATCGGCTGGATCAAGGCGAAGCGGATCGACCTGCTCGCCTTCAACGACCACATGTCGCTGACGGTGCTGAACCCGCGCAAGCCCGAGAAGCGCGCGCGCATGGCCGAGCGCACCGGTCTGTCGCTCGAGGAGTTCGACCAGCTCGTCGACCGCGTCGCAGGCCGCGCCGGCGAGGTGCCGGCCTCGATCGCCCGGCTTGCCGCCGCCTGCCGGGCGAGCCAGCATGCCGATGCTGTCGCATGACGACGAGACGCCGGCGCAGCGGCACAGGCTTTCGCGCGCTGGGCGTCCGCATCGCCGAATTCCCGGTCACCGAAGAGACCGCGCGCGAGGCGGCGGCCGCGGGCGAGTTCATCGTGCTCGGCGCGCCGAACGTGGTGCGCGGCGGCAGCCACACCGGCTGGATCGGCGCGACCGACATGGTGCGCAAGGGCCTCTGCTCGATCCTCGCCTCGGACTACTACTATCCGGCGATGATCCTTGCGGCCTTCCGCCTCGTCGCCGAAGGCGTGCTGCCGCTGCCGAAAGCCTGGGAGCTGATCTCGGCTGCGCCGGCGACGCGCCGCAGGCCTGAACGACCGCGGCGAGCTTGCGCCGGGCGGCGCGCGGACATCGTCCTCGTCGACGCGGCAGTCGCCTTGCGGCCGCGGATCGTCGCCGTCATCGCCGCCGGAAAGCTCGTTCACATCACCGAGGCGGATCGCGGTCTCGCAGCCGGCTGCGCGCGCGCAGGATCGCGGCGGCCTGAACCGCGTTCGATGTCCGGCCCACCCGCTACGCCATCTATCATGTGCCGCCGCCGACGCCGCGCTCTACCGGTTCGGCGCGGCGCTGATCGGCTACGACGCGTTCGGGCCAAGGATCTCGATCATCCGCCGCAGGCGCTTGGCGCGTTCGCCGACTGGCACGAGCTGACCGCCGATCCGCGCAAATACGGATTTCACGCGACGCTGAAGGCGCCGTTCCTGCTGGCCGACGGGCAGACAGAAGCCAGTCTTTGCAGGCCTTCGACCGCTTCGCTCGCACGCCGCGCGAAGTCCCTCGGATCGCGCCGGTGGTCCGCGCGATCGGCAGCTTCATCGCCGTCGTGCCCGACGCGGCCGTCGCACCGCTGGCAAAGCTCGCCGACGACTGCGTCACGCGAGTTCGAGCCGTTTCGCGCGCCGCTCACCGATCACGACCGCCAACGCCGGCTGAAGAGCCCGCTGACGCCGCGGCAGATCGAGCACCTCGACCGCTGGGGTTATCCTTACGTGTTCGAGGAATTCCGCTTCCACATGACGCTGACCGGCAGCCTGCCGGCGGAGAAGCGCGAGGCGGTGCTGCCGTTCCTGCAGGGCGAGTTCGCGAAGCTCGGGCTCGCGTCGCTACGCGATCGGCCACGTTGCGCTGCTGCGGCAGGAGAACAGCGACGCGCGCTTCGTCGTGCTGCGGCACGCGGCGCTGAGGCGCCGTAGCCCGCATGAAGCGAAGCGCTATCCGGGGCTGACAGCCAGACCCCGGATTTCGCTGCGCTCCATCCGGGCTACGATCAACGGCTTCGCTGCGCGAACTTGACTGCCATGCGCGGCTCCATCGCCGGCTCGATCTGCACCGACCAGAGATCCTGGTCGCCGACGTCCTTCAGCGTCACCGTCATGACGCCGTCGCGCCGTCGATGTCCACCCGGCCGAAGAACTGCAGTCCGAAGCACGGCGCGAGGTTCTCGCCCTGCTCGGCCGTGCAGCCGTTCTGGTAGCGCACCTGCGGGCCAAACGTGTTGTCGAGCGGCGCCGGTCCCCAGGTGCCGGCATGCAAGGGGCCCGAGACGAACTCCCAGAACGGCTCGAAATCCTGAAACACGGCGCGGTTCGGATCGTAGTGATGCGCAGCGGTGTAGTGCATGTCGGCGGTCAGCCAGACGATGTTCTTCACGCCGTTGCGCTTGATGAACGACAGGAGAGCCGGCGATCTCGGTCTCGCGTCCCTCGGGCGGGCCGTCGCCGCGCGCGACCGCATCGCTGCTGACGAGGCCGATCGGCATGTCGGCGGCGATGACCTTCCAGGTCGCCTTTGACGCAGCGAGCTCGCGCTTCAGCCAGGCGAGTCTGCTTTGCGCCGAGCAGCGGCGCCTCGCCGGTCGGCGCGTCGTTCGGGCCGCGATAGCTGCGCATGTCGATCAGGAACACGTCGAGCAGCGGGCCGTAGGCGATCTTGCGGTAGATGCGGCCGGGCTCGGCAAAGGTCTGCCGCGTCGGCATGTACTCGTGGAACGCGCGGCCGGCGCGCGCGGCAAGCTGCAGCGCGCTGCGATCGGTGTAGCCGGCTTCATCGATGGTGCGGGTCGGGCCACCAGTCGTTGGCGACCTCGTGGTCGTCCCACTGGGCGAGGATCGGCACCTCGGCATTGAAGGCGCGGACATTGGCGTCGAGCAGATTGTATTTGTAGTTGCCGCGGAACTGCGCCAGCGACTGCGCGACCTCGGACTTCTCTTCCGTCACCAGATTGCGCCAGACGCCGCCGCCGGGAAGCTTCAGCTCACGCTGGATCGGACAATCCGCATAGATGCTGTCGCCGGAGTGAATGAAGAAGTCGGGGCGGTTGTTCAGCATCGTGCGGAACGTGCGCATGCCGCCGCGCGCCTCGTCGATGCCCCAGCCCTGCCCCGCGGTGTCGCCGGACCAGACGAACGAGACCGATCGCGCGTCATCCGGCGCGGTGCGAAACCGGCCGGTCTGCGTCTCGCCGCACGTCGACGGGCGATGCAAGATCGTGCGGCGTGACGCGATAGAAGATCTCCTGCCCCGCCGGCAGGTCCTCGAGCAGCACTTTTGCGGTGAAATCGCTCTCCGGCAGCGCGTCGGCGAACGTCGTGCAGCAGATGTCCTTGAAACTGTCGGTGGTCGACGCTTCGATCAGCAGGCGCGAGGCGCGATCCGCGCGCGCCCAGACGATGGCGGAGTCGGCCGTCACGTCGCCGGATTGCAGGCCATGCGTCAGCACGCGGCCGGGACGCCGCGAAGCTGAGATAAGGCGAGGCGATGTTGCCGAGGCCAGCGAGCGCAAGCCCCGATGCACCGCGCGTCAGGAAGCGTCGCCGCGTAACGTCCGTCTGCCGCCAATCCGCATCCTCCGCCGAATCGCGGCGGAGAATGCGGGTGGCGTTTGACTCTGGCTCAAAGGATTTGCGACGGCTGCGTGACTCGGGGCGTCCGATGTCACGACAGGAACGACCGATCCAGCCCCATCTGCTCGACGAACGGCTTCTCGTCGGCGAGCGCGCGCTGGAACGCCTCGAGCGCCGTCATCTCGCGGACATAGTTTGCACAGCTTCGGATACTTGCCCCGCATCCAGCGGGAAAGCCGATGTACTGGTAGATGATGAGGTTCGAAGCGATCGCGATGTCGGCGAGCGTCAGCGTGTTGCCGACGAGGAATTTTCCGCCGATCTGCCGTTCCAGATAGCCGAAGATCTTCGGCTGCACGCGATTGAGCACGTCGTCGACCACCGCCTGGTCGGTCGGCTCCTTGCGGATGTTCGGAGCGACGACCTTCTGATGAAACAGCGGATGCACGACATGCCGGAACACCGTGCCGCCGGCATAGGCGTCGAACCAGAGCGCGCGGCCGTAATTCTCAGGATCGCTCGGCAGCACCGGCGGCGACGGCTGCTTCTTCTCCAGGTACTGGCAGATCGCCGAGGAGTCGCGCGAGCGTGTAGCCGCCGTCCTGCAGCACCGGAATGAGGCCGGTCGGGCTGAGCGTGCTCCAGTTCGGCGGCGGGTTGGTCCGGGATGACCGGGATCACCACCTCGAACCTGTAGTCGATCCCTTTCAGGATCGCCGTGACGATGGCCTTGCGGGTGTGCACCGACAGCGGAACGCCGTGGATGGTCAGCATGCTTCTCTCCTCCTGGTTGCCGGCGAATGGCGCAGCGGATCGCGTTGCCGGAATGCGCGCAGGCCTTCCGGATCGAACGAATTCAGCGGTGTGTCGGAGCTCAGGCGGCCCGGCGCACCGGAAACTGGATCTCGACCAGCGCGCCGGCAAAGCCCGGCGGGCCGGTGATCGGTTCGAGGAACACCTCGCGGCATGGGCCGGCGACCTCGTAGCCGTTGGCCTCGATCCACATGCCGATCGCGCCGAACGACGAGTGGCTCTCCGCGTTCGTGCCGGGGCGAACGATGGTCGCCATGGTCTCGACCGCCGGCAGCTCGCTCGCACGCAGCACGAGATCGCCGGCGATGCGGACGGCGGCATTGGACGGCCGCGTCAGCGAAAAGCCGATCTCGAGATCGAGCTTCTCGTCGTCGTGATCGTTGCGCGCCACGACGATGAGCTTGTCGCGCAGCGCCGGGCGGATTTGCCGCGCGCCCTCCTCGGCGACGGTGCGCACCATCCGCACCACCTCGTCCATGCCGTCGCAGGCGCAGCGCAGCGCGAGAAACGGCGTCGGCGGCACCGACTTCATCACCACGTCGTAGTCGCCGATGCCGCCCTGCCGGTCGATCTGCGCGATGCGCGACTCGATGTGCCGCAGCCGCGCCTCCTCCTCCTGCAGCGACTGCGCCAGTCTGCGCGCGCTTCATCGTCAGCATGGCGCGCAGTTCGGTCGGCGACAGCTCGTCCTTCAGCAGCGGGCCGATCTGCTCGAGCGAAAGGCCGAGGTCCTTCAGCGCGAGGATGCAGTTCAGCCGCGGCAGCTGGCGGATGCTGTAGTAGCGATAGCCGGTCTGCGGGTCGGTGTGGGCCGGCTGCAGCAGGCCGAGCTGGTCGTAGAACCGCAACTGCCGTCCCGAGACCTGCGCGATCTGGGCAAACTCACCGATGCGAAACATGTTCTGCTCCCGGCTCGATTGCGTCAGGCTCGCGACGAACGCCTGCAGGTCGCGCGTCACGCGGTCGCGTTCGGTCAGGACGATGCCGTGCGAGCCATCCTGATACTCGATCGTCTTCGCCTGGGCGATGCCTGCGGCGGTCGCCTTGCCCAAGCGCGAACGGCACCGGAATGTCGGCGGTGCCGTGCAGCACCAGCGTCGGCACCTTGACCGAGGCAAGCTCGGAGCGGAAGTCGGTCTTGCTGAAGGCATCGACGCAGCCGACCGTCGCCGCGACGCTCGCCTGCATGGCAAGGCCGAGCAGCTGCGTCGACCATCTCCTGCGTGACCGGATTGGTCGCCGGACGCTTCGCATCGAGGAACACGTCCTTCAGCAGCCCGCCGAGATAGGCCTTCCGGTCGCCCTGCACGCCCTGCTTGATGCCGTCGAACACCGCGCCGTCGATGCCGATCGGATTGTCCTCGGTCTTCAGCAGGTAGTAGGCGGCCGCGCCGACCAGTCCGGCCTTGGCGACGTTGCGCCCGTTGTGGCGCGAGAAATAGCGCACCACCTCGCCGCCGCCCATCGAATAGCCGACCAGCGTCGCGTCGCGCACGCCGGTCTGGGCGATGACGGCGGCAAGATCGTCGGCGAAGGTGTCGAAGTCGTAGCCGGACGCCGGCTGCGCGGAGCGACCGAAGCCGCGGCGATCATAGGTGATCACGCGGATAGCCGGCCTTCGACAGCGCTGCGGCCTGATAGTCCCAGACGTCCGCACTCAGCGGCCAGGCGTGGGTCATCACGATCGCACGGCCGGAGCCGCCGGTGTCCTTGACGAAGATCTCGACGCCATCCCTGGTCTTGATCTTCGCGGTGCGGGCCGGACTTTGGCCGAAGGCGATACGCGGCAGCGCGGCTGCGGACGCAGCAACGAGCGTGCTGCCGAGAAAGACACGGCGAGTTGTCATGACGGGCTCCTCTGTTTCGAGGAGCCGCGTTATGGCCGTTTGACGCGACGTCAAAGTCAAGCGGCTCCGTCCGGAGCATCTTCACGTGTTCTTGAGGCTGACGCGATACGGGCCGCATCGCGGTGACGATGCGGCCCGTCGTCAGCTCCAGGCAGCGAGGCTGCTTACCGGATCGCGACCGGGTTGATCATGCTCTGCACAGCGCCCTTGAAGCGCGGCTGGCCGAGCACGAACATGAACTCGTAGGCCCTGTCGGCAGCAAGCTGCGCGGTGTTCATGTTCTCCAGGATGTAGGTGCCGTTCATCGGCAGCAGGATCTGGTGCACCTCGAAGACGTTCGGGGTCTCGAACGGAACGACCTCGAGGCCCCAGCTGTCCGCGCCGACCGCAACCACGCCCTTGCCGACGAGATACTTCGCGCCATCCACGCCGAGCCCCGGCTCGCCGGAATTGTAGCGCTTGTCGTCCTTGCCGATCAGGCTGACCCAGCCGGTGTGGAACAGCACGACGTCGCCCTGGCGAATCTCCACGCCCTGCTTCTTGGCGACCTCCTCGATCTCCTTGGTGTTGAAGGCGGTGCCCTTCCTTGACCACGTCGGTGCCGAAGTGCGCCGCCATGTCGAGCAGCACGCCGCGCGTCGACCATCGGCGGCACTTTTTCGACGCCGAGCTTCTTCAGCCCCTTCGGATCGGCGAAATCGGCAAGCTTGTTGCCGTTGTAGTAGACGTGCTCGACGCCGATGTGGCCGAGGCCGTCGAGCTGGCTGCCGACGCCGACCCAGCCTTCGATGATGTCGTCGTTGTAGGTGGTCTTGGTCGGGCCCGAGGCCGGGAATGCCGGCCTGGCCCGGCTGCACGATCGTGATCTTGAAGCCGCGCGGCGGATAGGCCGGGCGTCGCGGAATCGACCGGGATGCCGAGCGCGTAGGTCTTGCCGGTCTTGACCAGTTGCGCCGCCTTCAGCGCCAGCTCTGGCGTCAGGTAGTTGGCAGCGCCGATCTCGTCGTTCGGGCCCCATTTCGACTTGGTCCAGTCCTGCGCGCTCGCGCTGCCGACAGTCGTCAGCAAAGCGATCGCACACGTCAACACCGAAGCGTTACGCATCTCACGTCCTCCCAGGTTTTCAAATTTTGTCATCGAAATCCATCGAACTCCGTGCAGGAATTCGATCAGCCAAGGCTAGCAGCCGAACCGCGCTTCTCGAAAGCGGCAGCTTTGCAACACCTGCCTCGATCGAGAACTCATCGATGTTTGACGATGTGCCGGATTGAAATGTTGGCGCAGCGCGTCCAAGCTGTTGTCCGGGTCCAGCTTTTCCGGAAAGATGAAATGGCCACCGAACCGAAACGGCCGGACGACGGGGACAATATCGTCTCGCTACGCGAGGCGCGCGCACGTCAGGCAGCGGCGCAGGCCAAGGCCGACAAGAGCAAAGCCGACAAGGGCAATGCCGGCGGCAGACCCGAGCAGAAGATGCCGGCGCTGCTGATCTTCCTCGGCCTGCTGGCGATTCTCGTGGCGTTCAAATTCCTCGCTTGAGCGCTGAACGTCGGCCTGGATTCGACATTCAGGCGGCCGGCTCCCGGCCTTCCTCGATCGCCGCCGACAGCAACTGATCCGGCGCGGTCACGCCGCTCGATGCGGTCCTGACGATGCGTTCGGCCATCTTGGCCTTGGTGGCCGGCGTGCGATGCTCATGGCTGATCCGCTCGACGGCTTCG
Source organism: uncultured Alphaproteobacteria bacterium (assembly GCA_963843435.1). Classification (GTDB taxonomy): domain Bacteria; phylum Pseudomonadota; class Alphaproteobacteria; order Rhizobiales; family Xanthobacteraceae; genus P52-10. Next base: position 87,261 of record CAWJKJ010000013.1, on the reverse strand, counting down.
TCGAGCACCGTCCGCATCAAGATGACAAGCTCGGCTCCGAACTCGGTCGGCGGGATTCTGGACATGGCGTGCTCCGTGTTGGAGCAAGCGGTAGTGGGATAACGTGACCATTGTGAGTCTAAAGTCTCACAGGTTGGCGATTGACGGGTATAACGCTCGACAAATCGACGTGAGAGCCGCAGCTTGATCCAGCGTCGCCCTGCTCAGAGATGCGTCAGGAGAAGAAGCGCGTTGACCGAACAGGCAGCGACGAGCGCGACCGCCAGCAACAGGTGCGTCGTTGCGCCCAGGTCGGACCGGATTTTCCGAATTGACTGTTCCATGCCCAATTCTGGTCGCCTCCGCGGCCGCAGGTCACGCGGTTTGTTTTTGCGGGCGGGCCTTGCGGCTGGGCGCCTTTCGAGTCCGTCGGCCGATTCTCGCAGCGCGCCGGACAGAAACAAAAAGGCCGGCGATGCGCCGGCCCTTTCGAATTGATCGAATGTCTTCTGCGCTCAGTAGCGCGGAACCGGCGGTCCACCCCACGTGAAGCGGTAGTTCACGCCCGCCTTGACGGTGTGCTCGTCGTTCTTGAAGCTCGTGCCGACGATCGCCGCCGGGGCGGCCGTGAACGTGGTCTTGCCGAAGTCGTAGTACTGATACTCGGCCTTGGCCGACCAGTTCGGCGCGAACATGTATTCGAGACCGGCACCGACGGTGTAGCCGTCCTTGCCGCGGCCCGCTCGTCGCGAACGCCACCGGCACGCCGAACTGCGTCACGTTCAGTTCGCGATCCGCGACCGCATAGCCGCCCTTTCGCATAGAGCAGCACCGGGCCCCAGGCATAGCCGAGCCGTCCGGTGACGGAGCCGATGCCGCGATTGTCGAGCGTCGCGAGACCTGCAGGGGCGAACGCCAGACCGTTGCTGTCGTTGCCGCCGAGCCAGCTGTACTGACCCTCGATGCCGACGACCCAGTTCGGGCGCGAACTGATAATCGAAGCCGACCTGGCCACCGCCGAGGAAGCGGCCGTCGCTGCCATTGAACGTGTCGCTGCCGGCGAACGCGCCGCCGACATGACCGCCGATGTAGAAGCCGGTCCAGTTGTACACCTGCACGACCGGCGCAGGCGCCGGCGGCGCCTTGGTGACCGGGCGCATGTCGGCTGCAACAGCCGGCGCCGCAATCGCCACCAGACTGGCGGCCGCGAGAAGAAGACGTTTCATTTGATAACCACCCTCAGAGACTTAAGACGCGGGGCCCAACCGCGCCCCAACATCAACAAACAAAGTGGCGGGGATTTGGTTTCTTGGCGGTGATGCCATGACGCCCTTTTTCCGGCCGGCTTTGCTCCCCAGACACGATGGAACCTCTAAATTGGTCTTTAAGGGCACCGTTCAAGTTCAAAGCATGGGGCCGGCCGGCCAACTTTTGGTGAACGAATGAGGCGGCGCACGGAGTACTGATCACGGACGCGTGATCGGGTCCCAGCGCGAGCGCCCAGGTTTGGCAGCCATCCGAAACCCGGGGTTGCCCCGCGGCGCCCAGCCGCCGACAACCGAGTTCCCTAGGGCCGTGATTCCGAGCCGGTTTCCGGACCGGCCGCGAGTAGACTTACCCTGCCATGACCTCCCCGCCCCTGACCGAAGCCGCGGATTACGTCTCGCCGCGGCATCAGCCGATGTCGTTTGCCGAATTCGTCATGGTCATGGCCACGGTGATGGCGCTGACGGCGCTCGCCACCTCGATGATGCTGGCCGTGCTGGCCGAGATCGGCAAGACGTTCGGCGTCGACGCAACCAGCACCCAATCGGTGCTGACCGCGTTCTTCATCGGCTTCAGTGTCGGCCAGTTTGTCGTCGGACCGATCTCCGACCGCTTCGGCCGGCGGCCGGTCCTGCTCGGCGGCCTCACCCTCTATCTGGTGGCGTCGGCGCTGTGCGTGGTCGCGCCGAGCTTCGAAACGCTGCTGGTCGCACGCTTCATGCAGGGCCTCGGCGCCGCCGCGCCGCGCGTCATCACCATCTCGGTGATCCGCGACTGCTACAGCGGCCGGCGGATGGCGAGCGTGATGTCGCTTGCGATGACGGTGCTGATGGTGATCCCGGTGATCGCACCGACGCTCGGCCAGGTCGTCGTGCTTGCCGCGCCCTGGCGACTGGATCTTCGTCTTCCTGACGCTCTATGGCGTCGTCATCATGGCCTGGATGTATCTGCGTCTGCCCGAGACGCTCGCGCCCGAGAACAAGCGCACGCTGCAGCCGCTGGCGATCATGGATGCGGTGCGGCAGGCACTGACGACGCGGCAAACGCTCGGCTACATGCTGGCGACCGGCGTCGCGCAAGGCTTCCTGCTGGCCACGCTCTATGCGGCGCCGCAGGTGATGGGCGAACTGCTCGGCATGGGCACCTATTTCACCGTCGCCTTCGGCATTGCCGCCGCGGCGATGTCGTTCGGCCAGTTCCTCAATTCGCAGCTGGTCGGCCGGTACGGCATGCGGCTCCTGTCCCATGGCGCGGTCGTCATCGGAACGCTGCTGTCGGTGGCGCTGCTGCTGCTCGCCCGCGCCAACATGGTCGAGCGCCGTCGGCTACACCGCCTTCATGTGCGTGATCAACGCGCTGTTCATGGCGGCTTCATCGAACTTCAACGCCATGGCGATGGAGCCGCAGGGCCGCATCGCCGGCACCGCCTCGTCGCTGTTCGGCTCGGTGACGACGATGCTGCAGGCGATGATCGCGCACACCATCGGACAAGCCTACGACGGCACCATGCTGCCGCTCGCAAGCGGCATGGTCGCCTGCGGCGTGACGGTCATCGTCATCGCCGCGATCACCGAACGCGGCAAGCTGTTCGGGGGGCCAGAAGAGCTAGCGGACACTACTCGCGCTTCAGCCCGGTCGTCTCGATGATGCGCTTGTTCTTGGCGATCTCGTTGGCCACGAAGTCCTGCGCCGATTTCGCGTCGCCCGGCAGGACGCTGCAGACCGAGGTTCTCCAGCTTCTCGCGCACGTCGTCGCGAGCAACCGCGCTCGTTGACCGCCTTGTTGAGCTTCTCGATCACGTCCGGCGGCGTCCCCTTGGCGGCCACCAGCACGTTCCAGGCGTAGGTCGAATAGTCCTTGAACTCGGTCTGCTCGGCGATCGTCGCCACGTTCGGGAACAGCTTCAGCCGCTTCGGCCCGCCGGCGGCCAGGCCCTTCAACTTTCCGTCGGTCAGGAACGGCGTCGCCGACGCGATCGCGACGAGGCCGATGCTCACGTCGCCGGTCAGAACCGCGGTGATCGCCGGCACGTCGCCTGGCAAACGGCACGTGCAGCATCTTCACCTTCGCCAGCTGCGACAGATGCTCCATGCTCAGATGCGCCGGTCCCGGTTACGCCGGCCGTCGCGTAGCTGACCTTCTCCGGGATTGTCCCGCGCAAACGCGAGCACCTCGGCGAGGCTGTTCTGCTTCAGGTCGGGTCGCGCGACGATGACGGAGTCGACTGCCGCTCAGCCCGGCGATGATGTCGAGATCGCGCGCCGGATTGATACGGCAGCTTCGGGTCGAGCAGCGGCACGATCGCGGTTGCGCCGACGCCGCTGACACCGACGCGTGTAGCCGTCCGGCTTCGATTTCGCGACCATGTCGATGCCGATGGTGGCCGCTGCCCCGGCCGGTTCTCGACAACGAAGGCTGCTTCAATGACGCCGCCATCGCCTCGGCGATGATGCGGCCCGTGTCGGTCGGTCGACCCGCCCGGCGTAAACGGCACGATCACACGCACCGGCCTTGTCGGGGAAAGCCTTGCGCGGCAGTTTCGTCGATCCCGCCTTGCAGCAGCACGAATGAAATCGCCAGCAAGCCAGCACAACGCACGTCGCATCACCGTCTCCCTGTCCCTTGCACGGCCTTCTGTCGGGCCGATCAGCCGCAGTCGCGGCGCGCCCATTGTTTCAGCGTCCCGAAAGCCGACGGTCAAGGATCGAGCGGATTAACCGCGTCAGCTTCTCGAGCTCCGGAAAGGCCGCATAGGCTCGGCGCCGGGCAGAAATCCTGCGACTTCTCGATCAAGCGGTCGAAGCGGCCGTCGAGATAGAGCGCGGCGCGATCGGACACGCCCGAGTAGCTGCCCGAGGTATCGCGCGCGTTGTAGCGAACGCAGAGGAAATAGCGGCGGGTGCCGGCGATATGGCGCTGAATGGGCTCGGAAATCGACGCCTCGCGCACGTTGGTCGGATCGTTCAGATAGGTGCGGAGGAACGCCAGCAGTTCGCCGCGGTAGTTGACCGGGAACGGCTGCGCTGCATCCGCATTGCGCGGACGCGAGAAATACATCTCCTCGCCGGATCCGCCCGCACAGGCGCCGAGCGGCAGAAGCAGCAGCATGAGCAAGGCAAAATGACGGAAATGCGAACGCGGAGGAAGCCATGGCCGCCTGCATAGCAGGACGGGAATTTGCTTGAAAGTTCAGAAATGGATGCCGGACGCACGCGCATCCGCCCGGCCTCGGGCTAGAGAAAATGCCGCGTGACACAATACCGTGCATTGTCAGGGCAAGTTTCCAGTTTAGAATTTCGCATTCACCTGCGGCCTCCCGGGAATGTCCACAGGCGCTGCGGTGTTGGTGCATTGCGTATCAGAATTTGGCGATCGGAAATATGGCTGGCAACAGGCAGGAGACCTTCATGACCAGAACGGCAGTTAAGCTTGCGGGTTTGGCGATCGTCGCAAGCGTTGCGTTTTCACCCTCGCTCGTGCTGGCCGCCGGTACGGACGACCCCACCGCCGCCGCCTTCCGACTCCGGCAAGGGGAAATCCAAGGACAACAAGTCGTTCCTCGACGGCTACAAGCGCGCCTATGCCGCGATCTATCAGCAGCACGACTACACATCCGGCATCACCCAGCTCAAGGCGCTCAAGCGCGGCGATCATGCGGACGTCGCCAACCTGATCGGCTACGCCAACCGCAAGCTCGGCAACTACGACGAATTGAAGGTCTGGTACGAGGCCGCGCTGAAGGCCGATCCGAGCCACGTGCGGACGTGGCAATACTACGGCCTCTGGCAGCTCGAGCAGGGCAACCGCACGCAGGCGCAGGTCCATCTCGACAAGATCGCGGCGCTGTGCGGCACGTCTTGCGCCGAGTACCGATCGCTCGCCGAAGCGATGGGCACGGCAGCCGCAGGCGGGCGCCTGATCTACTGACCGCCACAACGACGGGAACCGACAATCAGGGCCGAGGGCGCACAGCCCCCGGCCCTTTTTCATTGGGGAATGCGCCTGGGGGCTCCGGTGTTGGTCTGGCTGAAAGCAAAGCCGGCCAAGCGGAGGGAACGTCATGACCACAATGGCAGTCAGGCTCGCGACTTTGGCAATCGCCGCAGGCGTCGCATTGGCATTGTCCCCCTCGCCCGTTCGCGCCGATGGCGGCGGCGGTGGCGGCACGGACACGTCCACTCCGCCGCCTGCCGACCAGGGCAAATCCAAATCAAAGAAGAAGTCCGAGCGGATTCATCGACGGCTACAGGACGGCCTACGCCACGATCTATCACCGTCACGACTACGCAGCCGCCATCGCCCAGCTCAAGGCGCTGAAGCGCGGCGATCATCCCGACGTCGCCAACCTGATCGGCTATTCCAACCGCAAGCTCGGCAACTACGACGAGTTGAAGACCTGGTACGAGGCGGCGCTGAAGGCCGATCCGAGCCATGTGCGGACGTGGCAGTACTACGGGCTGTGGCAGCTCGAGCAGGGCAACCAGGCGCAAGCGCAGGTCCATCTCGACAGGATCGCAGCGCTGTGCGGCACATCATGTCCGGAGTACCGGTCGCTCGCCGAAGCGATCGGGGTCACGGTGCTGCCGGCGGCCGCCCGGTCTACTGACGTCGCGCAGCCGAGCGCGAAGCGACGCCGGGCCAGCCGCTCAGGGCTGGCCCTGGTTGGTCGAGTTCGAGGATCCAGCCGAAATAGTCGCGATCGACGCTTTCCAGCGCGATCACCGCCACCGCCGGCAGCTCGTAGGAATGGTTGCCGCGCACCGCCTTGCGCACGTCGTCGGCAAGCGAGGATCGGGTCTTGAAGATCGCGACCACCTCCTCGGCCCGCTCCACCTTCCCCTCCCAGCGATAGTGGGAAATCATGCCCGGCAGGATGTTGGCGCAGGCCGCCAGCCTTTGCTCGACGATAACCCTGGCGGCAGCTTCCGCCTCGACAAGCGACGGAAAGGTCGTATAGACGAACACCGCGCGATCCATTTGACTGTTTCCCCTACGTCGCCGCCGGTTAAAGTTAACCCATGACACAGCAGAAATACGACCGGATCGCGTTCGTTGCGAGCCAAAGTCCCGAGGCGCAGGAGGCGCTTGCGGCGCTGGCGAAGGCCTATGGCAACCACGACTACGGAGACGGCCGACGTGATCGTCGCGCTCGGCGGCGACGGCCTGATGCTGCAGACGCTGCATCGCCACATGCGCTCCGGCAAGCCGATCTACGGCATGCATCGCGGCACGGTCGGCTTCCTGATGAACGAGTACAGCGTCGCACGACCTGCACGAGCGTCTCGCCGCCGCGCGCAAGACGCTGATCAATCCGCTGCTGATGCGCGCAACCGACATTCACGACAAGGTGCATCTGCATCACGCGATCAACGAGGTGCATCTGTTCCGGCAGACGCATCAGGCCGCGCGGCTGCGCATCCTGATCGACGAAAGCGAGCGGATGGCCGAGCTGGTCGCCGACGGAATCATGGTGGCGACGCCGGCCGGATCGACCGCCTACAATCTCTCGGCGCAGGGACCGATCCTGCCGATCAATGCCGCGCTGCTGGCGCTGACCCCGATCAGCCCGTTCCGCCCTCGCCGCTGGCGCGGCGCGCTGCTGCCGAACACGGCCGTCGTGGTCTTCGACGTGCTCGAAAGCGACAAGCGTCCGGTGGCCGCGGTCGCCGACCACGACGAGGCGCGCCACGTGAAGCGCGTCGAGGTCGTCACCGACCGCAGCATCTCCATGCAGATGCTGTTCGATCCCGGCCACAGCCTCGAAGAGCGGATCCTGCGCGAGCAGTTCGGCGCCTGATCCGACGTCCGATAGCCGTTCGAACACGGCCTCGCAACCCTTCGTTAACCAAACCTCAATAGAGTTAACGACACGTGTACCGGCTTCCCGGCCGCGCGGGCCTTCGTCATGTTCGGGATCGATTTCAACAAGCTTCGCTTTCTGATCTGCGACGACAATGCGCACATGCGCCGCATCCTGCGCACGCTGCTGCACTCGTTCGGCGCGCGCGAGGCCTATGAGGCCGAAGACGGCGCGACCGCGCTCGAAATGTACATCCACTACGTGCCCGACATCATGATCCTCGACTGGTCGATGCCGATCTTCGACGGGCTCGAGCTTGCGCAGATGATCCGCCAGCCGGACGGCAACGGCAATCCCTACACGCCGATCATCATGCTGACCGGCCACTCCGACAAGCGGCGGGTGATGATGGCGCGCGACGCCGGCGTCACCGAATTCCTCGCCAAGCCGATCTCGGCGAAGGCGCTCTACCAGCGCATCGTCAACGTGGTCGTCAGCCCGCGCCCCTTCATCAAGACCAAGAGCTATTTCGGTCCCGACCGCCGCCGCAACACCACCACGGCCTATATCGGTCCCGAACGCCGCAACGGCGGCAAGGCCGAAATCATCCAGCAGCAGGCGCTGCTGGACAAGGCAAGACAGCGAGCTGATCGCGCTTGCGAGGAATTCGAATTCATGGCCGCCCGAGAGCGCGACAAGCCTGCCGGCAAGATCGAGGTCGAGACCTTCGCCGACTATCAGGTCATCCGCCAGCCGAACCCGTTGCGGCGCGCGGTCAAGCGCGTCGCCGAGACCGACCGCGACGATCCGGTCGCGCGCGCCGAGAAGGCGCTGGAAGGCCTGTCGGACGAGTTCGAAGACTGGATGCGGCAAGGAGTGCGAGCGGCTCGCCGCGGCGCATGCAGCGATCCTCGCAGACCGGCCTCAACCGCGACCACGCAGGACGAACTGTTCCGCGCCGCGCACGACATCAAGGGCGATGCCGCGACGTTCGGCTATCCGCATGGCCGCGGCTGCCGCCGACAGCCTGTGCCGGATCATGGAGCACGCGCCGGATTTCACGAAGGTGCCGAACGAGCTGATCGCGCACCATGTCAATGCGATCCAGGCGATCGTGCGCGAGCACAAGCAGCTCGGCGTCGCCAGCGTCGCCGGCGAGCTCTCGAAGAAGCTGCGCGGCGTCGCCGACGAGTATCTCACCGCCGTCAATCAGGACCGCCCCGAGCATCTCGAAGTGATCCTCGGCCCGAGCATCGTGCCGCGGGCGAGTAGCCTGTCATCGCAAGCGCGTAGCCCGGCATGCGAAGCGACAGCGAAATCCGGACGGCATGGACGTCGCGAACTGCGATCCCGCGTTGATCTGCGGCTTCGCTCGCATCGCGCGGCTACGGCCTCGGCGTCTACGCCGCGATCAGATGATCGTCGTCGTCATCCGGTCGATCGCCTGCGCGGCGACCAGCTCGTCGCAGAACACGCGCGCTTCCTCGCGTGCCGATTCCATCTCGAACCGGCGCAGCAGCGTCAGCAGCGCCTCGGTCGTCGCTTGCATCCTGCGCGCAGCTCGTCAGCACGCGCTCGACCATGCGCCGGCGCAGCCGCGCCGCGCCGTCGATGGTGCCGATGAAGCCGATCTCCTCGGTGGCCGACGAGCGCCGCGCGGAACGCCGCGAACGTCGATTGCGGCAAGCCCGCGCGCGTCAGCAGCGCCGTCACGCCGGAGCCGGCCCGCTCGTGCAGGATCGCCCCCACCCTCGCCTCGCTCATGCCGGTGAGCTCGGTGAGCGCCAATTCGAACATGTCGGTGTTGCCCGACAGCAGCGCCCGCAGGATCAGCCCGGCGGTCAGTTGTCCGGTCTCGCGCAGGTGACGGACCAGCGCGCGCAGATCGGAGCTCGCCGAGGTCGCGGCGATGTTCACGGTCGAGCGCTCGCAGGCCTCGACTGCCGACGATCTCCGCGCGCTCGGCGCTGAGCCAGTTGCGCGCGGTGACGAAGTTCGACGAGCGCGCCGGAGAGCTTGCCGACCAGCGCCAGCCGGGTCGCGGCCGGCAGTTCGTGGCTGTCCAGCAGTCTGCTCGCGCACCGCGGCGACATGGCCGAAGCGTTCGACGATGCGGTCGAGCGAGATCTGCGCCAGCTGGGCGTCCGGATTGTCGATCAGCGCGAGGCAAGCCTCGACCGAGCCGACCTCGGCGATCGCCGCGCAGACCGGCGTCGGCAGCTCGATCCGCCGGGCGACGGCGCACTGGATTTCGGACGAGCCGGTGGCGACGATGTCGACCAGGTCGGCATCGATCAGCAGCGGCGAATGCTCGAGGATCGGCAGCGCGACCGAAGCCTGGTCGGTCGAGAGCGCGCGGACGATCGCGGGCGGCGCATCGGCCGTGTGGGCGAAGACTTCGGCCATCGCCTCGCGCACCAGCGGCGACGGGTCGTCGAGCAGCAGCAGCAGCGCCCCTTCGGTCGCCGCAAAGTCGTCGGACGACATGTCGGAGAAGAGCCAGGCCCGGGCCAGGGCGCGCGTCGCTTCCGCGCGCTCACCCGCCGGAGCCGTACGAACCCAACCGAGAAAATGCCGAACAATCATAGGCATTCCACTTGACGCAACTGGTTACGGCATCGACTGCACGACGCCAACTCCAGCTCACTCTAGCGGACGACGCTTAACAAAGCGTTCACCATAAATCTTTGGAATTGTTGATGTTTCATTAACTGCGGCGGAGCGCGTGACCGCAAGCGTCAGCTGCTGAACACGCCGCGTGCGGTCGCTGAACAGGTCGAGCGGCTGCGGACGACCCTGTGCTGCGTCAGTCGCGGCTTCGGCTGCACATCGGCGGTGATCCCGGCGTCGACGACGAGCTGCCGTTCGCCCACAGTTCGCGCACCGCGGAGGCCACCGGCTCGCCGCGTTCGCCCGCCTGGAACATCGAATGAAAGCGCGAATTGCGCTCGGCGATACCGAGCGCGCGGCTCTCGGCTTCCGACATCTCCGTTTCGAGCTCGTCATCAGCGGCACGCGCTGACCTGGCCGGCCGGCGCAGCGACGCCGCGGCGAGCACGTCGGTGCAGGCCGGGCATGCGCCGGCTGCGGCGTGGTCGGCTGCGCGCCGCCGGCGGCCAGCATGGTCTGCGCGGCCTGCGAGTTCGCGGCGACGCTGTAGCGGCCGGTCAGTTCGGCATAGACCTGCGACGACGCTGCGCGCGTTGCCGCTGCGATCGTAGAAGATCGAGCGATTGGCGGCGGCCGCGCGCGGAAACATCGCCAGCCGCATTGGCTTGCGGGTTGTTCTGAACGTTCGAGATCAGCCGCGAGGCGCCGCCCGCGCCGAGAAAATGCGCGATGTAGAGTTCGCCGTCGCTCGGCCGCCGGCCGAGCGCGCCGGTCAGCTTGAACGAGTTCGAGCGCGTCAGCACGCCGGCCATCGCCGCGTTCGCCGCCGGATCCTTGCGCAGCTGCAGGATCTCGCTGCCGCATCGCCGGATCGCTCACCTCGTAGCGTCCGGACGGCCGTGCGCGTGATCGCGTCGGCCTGGCGGTCATAGCCGAACGCGGCGCCCGCCTCCTTCACGGTGCCGAGCCAGGTCTGCTCGATGAACTGATAGAGCCCGCGCGCCGACGAGGTCGGCGCCGCCGCCTGCGGATTGAGATTGGATTCGATCTTCGCCGCCGCGACCAGGTAGCCGAAGCTTGACGCCGGTTGCCGTCGACGCCTGCTTGATCGTGCCGGCAAGCGAAGCGCGTGCCGGATCGATTGCAGAAGGTGTCGTGGCCGCTTCGACCGCCATGTTGGGACCGGCTTGATCAGGTCGCAAGCGGCGAACGTTCGCCGCTCAACCTCTTCGACCGTCGCCCAAGCTGAACGGCTATGGTTAACGCCCGGTTAATCGTGGCTGTGGCCGTGCTTGCCGTAGACCGCGTCCGGATCGAACACGCGCTCGGCGGCGACGAAAGTCAGCTTCGCGTCCGGCCTGCCCCGGCTCCACCGCGCGATAGAAGCAGGACCGCCGGCCGGTGTGGCACGCCGCCCCGCCCGCCTGCTCGACGCGCAGCCAGACCGCGTCCTGGTCGCAGTCGATGCGGATCTCGACCACCCGCTGGACGTGACCCGAGGTCTCACCTTTGCGCCACAAGGCCTTGCGCGAGCGGCTGAAATACCAGGCCTCGCCGCTCTCGACCGTCTTCTGCAGCGCTTCCGCATTCATATGCGCGACCATCAGCACCTCGCCGCTGGCCGCATCGCTGGTGACGCAGGTGATCAGCCCCGACGCGTCGAAGCGCGGGCGCAGCACCACGCCCTCCTCGAGATCGTCGGAAGTCTTCGCGGATGTTTCGGTCGACACGATAGGACCTCTCGCGCAATTCGCGCAGCGGCTTCGCCTAGCGACCCAGCCCGCGCACCATGTTCAGAAAACGCGCCTGCAGTTCCGGATCGTCGCGGAACAGGCCGGTGAACCTGGTCGTCAGCGTCGAGGTGCCTTCCTTGCCGACGCCCCGCACCGACATGCAGGTATGCTCCGCCTCGATCACCACCGCAACGCCGCGCGGCTTCAGGGTCTTCTCGATCGCGTTGACGATCTGGGCGGTCAGATGCTCCTGGGTCTGCAGCCGGCTCGCGAACACGTCCACCAGCCGCGCCAGCTTCGACAGCCCGACCACCCGGTCGACCGGCGCATAGGCGATGTGCGCCTTGCCGTAGAACGGCATGACATGATGCTCGCAATGCGAGGTGAAGCCGATGTCGCGCACCAGCACGAAATCGTCGTAGCCGGCCGTCTCGCCGAACGTGCGCTCGAGCAGTTCCTCGCCGTTCTGATGATAGCCGCGGAACAGCTCGTCATAGGCCTCGACCACGCGCCGGGGCGTATCGAGCAGGCCCTCGCGCGAGGTGTTCTCGCCGATATATTTGACAGCAGGTCTTTGACGGCGGCTTCCGCCTCGGAGCGCGACGGGCGTCCGCGAATCGGAAGCATTGTTCTCAGCATCAGCGCCGGCCGCCCGAAGCGGCTTGATCACGGCATCCATACAACTCTCCGTTCGACCGGCCCTCACCAGGAGAGCCGGAGTGTCACCGGTCAATCGCAGCGACTCTTTCGTTCGCCGGACGCCGCAAATTCACTCTCAAACACCTTAAAGGCGCTCGAGTGGCCTTTATTCCCCCAAAGCGGACAAAGCCGATGCTTTCCGGGAAGACGCTCACTATATAATGCCGTGACGGCTCCCCGCAATGCGGGTCCGGCACGGGTCTTATGCATTAGCCATGATAAATGACGTTTATAACAAGCGGATCATAGAGTTGGCCGGGACGATCCCCCGCCTCGGCAGGCTCGAGGCGCCGGACGCAAGTGCGACAGCTCACTCAAAACTGTGCGGCTCGACCGTCACGGTCGACCTGAAGATGAACGGCCCGGTGGTGACCGACTTCGCGCACGACGTGAAGGCGTGCGCGCTCGGCCAGGCCTCCTCCTCCATCATGGCGCGCAACGTCGTCGGCTCGAGCGCGGCCGAACTGCGCGAGCTGCGCGAAACCGTCCGCAAGATGCTGAAGGAAAACGGTTCGCCGCCGCAGGGCAAATGGGCCGATATCGCCGTCCTGGAGCCGGTGCGCGACTACAAGGCGCGCCATGCCTCGACGCTGCTGACGTTCGATGCGGTGGTCGATGCCATCGGAAAAATCGAAGCCGGCAACAGGCTTGCCGACGGCGCTTCATCCGCGCCGTCAAACTCCGCGGCGGCGCGATAAGGCTTCGCGCCAGAAGTGCTACTTGCTCTCGGCGTTGACGGTCTGTGACGGCGCCTTGATCTCCGCCGTCTTCTGCTGGTCGCCGGCGAAGCGCTCCTGCACCGGCTTGCCGATCGAGACCATCGGCGTGGATCCGACGCCGGGCAGCACCTCCGCCAGCGTCTCGACGCTGATCAGGTTGCTCCTGCGGATCTCGTCCATGGTCAATTCGCGCAACGGCTTCCACGGCGGCACGCTGAGCGCGAGTTCCAGCAGGTCGCCGGTGCCGCCCATGTCGAACGTGTATTTGGCAAGCCGCCCGACATCGCGCTCGATGATCGAAACATCCTGCGCCGTGTAGGTCGCGGCCTTGGCGTCCTCGGCGCGGTCGCCCATCCAGATCTGGTGCACGCGGATATGCGCCGTCGGCGGCACGTAGCGGTTGACGCCGGCAAGCAGCAGGAACACGCACATCGACTCGCAATAGGCCTCGGGCATCACCGAGGTGCGCGGCGCGCTGGCGAGGCTGGCCGGCATCGCGACCGCAATCCCGACCGTGGTCGACATGCGCAGTTCGCGGAAGCGCCGGCCGAGCTTGATGGCGTCGAGCACCGAGCCGCCGCCGGAGTCGAGCACGACGGTGGCGCCCGCAGGTCGTGGCTCTTCGCGAAATCCTCGAACTGCCGATAGGTTTCCGAGGTGACGATGCCGGTTGCGGCGACCCAGCCGCGTCGATTGCGCTGTCGGCGTTCCAGGAGAACTTCATCGGCAGCTTGCGCTCTTCGAGCGACGACACTGCGTGCACCGAACCATCGAATGCAGCGAGACACAGGACTGCGGCGCACACCTGCACCCAGCCGCCCAGAGCAAGCGACCTCTTGCCGATCAACTTTGGTTCCTTCCCTGCCCCATAACGTGGCGAAACGGTACGTGACTAAGGCTGTCGCAGCCTCTGTCATCAGCCACGTTGCAAAAATCGTACCCGCACGTCAGATTCGCGTCTAGTCAAACCTTGCTGCGACGCGACGAAAGGCTGAGATATTCTGTCGAGTGTTGCGCTGTTGCAGACGTGCGAAGGTTCCCTGCTGCAGGAACCAAACTTCAGGTGCAACGGAACCCGGCAAGCTGCGTATGGAATATCTTCAGCGGCTGATCTCGTTCATCGGCGCGCTGCCGAGCCTGATCGGCCGCGCGTTCATCCGCACCTATCAGCTGACGTTTTCGGCGCTGGTTGGACATCACTGCCGGCATCTGCCGACGTGCTCGCACTACGGCGACGAGGCGCTCGCGCGATATGGCCTCTGGGCCGGCGGCTGGATGACGCTGGCGCGGCTGTTGCGCTGCCATCCGTTCGGAACATCCGGCATCGACAACGTTCCCGCGATGCTTCCGCCGCGGGCGCGCTGGTATCTTCCATGGCGCTACGGGCGATGGTCGTGGAGACCGCCCGAAGCGTCATCGTAGTAGCGCGCTTATTCTGGTTTGCGCATGATCTTGTCCGAAAGCCGCTGCGCACCCCCGATCACGTCGAGGCAAGCTTTCGAGATCACGCGCTAATCCGCGCGCTGTGCGAGCTGCTGCAGGCGCCGCACCGCCTCCGCAGAGCCGTGCTCGACCGCCTTCTTGTACCAGACCTTCGCCTGCGCATGATCATGCGCGACGCCGATCACCTTGAGCTTTGCAAGCTCCGCGCGATCGTAGGTGCCTGCGAGCATCAGCGCCGCCGCGGCGTCGCCGGCTTCCGCCGCACGGCGCAGCAGCAGCCGCGCGCTGGAGATGTCGCCCTCCGCCAGCAACGTCTGGCCGCGCTTGACGAGGCCAGCGAGTTCATCGCGGTCAAGCGGACGAACGTCCGGCAATGCCGGCTGAGCCGCGGCAGGCTGTGCCGCCGGACCCTCGATCTTCGGTCCAAGCGGTTTCGGCGCTGGCACCACCGCGGCCGTATCCAGCGACGCGAACGCCGACCGGAAGTCGGAAGGCGCGGGGCCGGATGTCGGCGGAGCGGATAGCGGCGCGGCGGCCGGCACGCTTGCGGGCAATGCTGCGGGGGCCGGTGCGCTCGCCGGCAATGCCGGCGAGCGCCTGCGCATCGGCAACGGCCAGCGGTAGCGCCTGCCTCGATCCGCCGAATGCCTCCGTCGCCGACGGTGCGGCCTTTGCCCCCTCGCTCGAACTCAGCGAGATGCCGATCGACGGCAGCGGCACCGCGCCGCTAACGAACAGCGCCACCGCCGCGGCACATGCCACCGCGCCGCTGAGCCTGGCGATCATTCCCCAGGTCGGCCCGTCCAATTGCGGCTTGGGCGGCTCCGGCATCGTCACCGGCTCGAGCGACGCTGGCCTCCAGCTCGCCCGCACGGTGTCCGCCATCGCAGCCTCGATGTCGATCGGGCCCTCCGCGTTCGAGCGGCAGCTCGTGCTGGTCGCGATTGTCCTGCTCGCGCTGCTCCGCGTCGGCATCCTGCGTCGTCCTGCGGCGATTGGGTGGCCTTGAGCCGCTCCAGCCTGAGCCGCTCGATCGCCGCCACGATGGCCTGCGGCGGTTGCTGCGGTGCTTCGCGCGCCCACGGCGGCGCATACATGACACGCTTGTCGAGATCGTCGTTGACCGGAGAACTCATGACTAACCTCCTGTCGGTCGTTACTCATGACCGGCGCAACGGCGCCGGTCGGTGCACACCTTGGCGGCTCGTTTACGGCTAGCGGCGTGTCTTGCTCCACTGCATGAATTCCCTGAACAGCGCCTCGCGGTCCTGCGTCGACACTGCGCCCGGCGCGGCCTGCGACCTTGCCTGCAGGAAGCGGTCGAACTGCTCGCGCTCGGAGACGGCCGGCGGCTGCTGCGCATTCTTCTTCAGCCACTCCTCGGCGCCTTCGAAGCGCGTCCAGCCCGGCAGGGTCGCTGCGAGATTGGCTTCCTTCCATTTCGGGTGGCGCGGCGGCTTCTGGAATTCGGCGAGCTTCGGAAAGAACGTGTCGACGAACTTCTGGATGCGGCGGTAGCGGTCGGTGCCCTTCGGCCAGTTGTAGGCGATCAGCACCGCGCTGACCGCGACCGAACTCCACCGGCTTGTCCTGCTCGATCAGCCGCGGATAGTCGGTCGATGCCAGCGTCGCCGGCAGATAGTCGGCCTGCAGCGCCTTGCGGAACGGCACCGGCAGGATGCGGAAGCCTTCGGCGGACGCCAGCCGCGCCATCGACGCCGCCGGCTTGCCCGCGATCAGGATCGTCGCCGCGATCTCGCCCGACTTCAGCTTCTCGAACGCGTCGGCCTGGCCGACATTCACTTCCTGGACCTTGATGCCGCAGCTTGTCGAAGATGTCGCGCGACGACAGCTGCGTGCCGCTGCCGATGTCCGAGAAGTTGACCTTCCTGCCGGCGAGCTGGTCGATCGAGGTGATGCCGCTCTCGGCGCGCACGATCAGGTGCATCTCTTCGTTGAAGAGCTTTGCCAGGTAGACGATCTTGTCGTCGATCAAACCGATCTCGTTCGACTTGCGGTAGCCGTTCAGCAGCACCGATTGCGTGATGCCGAGATCGACGCCTTTCAGGAAGCGAACGTCCTTGATGTTCTGTCCGCCGCCCTTGCCGACAACTGGCAGTACGCGAAACTCATCGCCGTCATCGAGGACGGCGGACAGATCGTAAGCGATCGACAGGTACGTAGCGTTGAGATTCCCCGAGACGATCGCGATTGTATTTGCGTTGAGGCGTTCGCCGGCGGAGCCAAGTTCGGGCTTGTTCGGCAGCGGCGCGCCCGAGCGAACACGCGACTGCGAGAAGGCGGGATCAGAAGAAACGAAAGCGACGAGTGCCGAAAAAAAGGCAACAGCAATCCACGGCCTGAAAGGCCTGCGCAACCCACCCATGATAGCTCCCCTGCGGCAGGTTACGCGAACGCAACACACACAAAACGCGACGCGACCCTGCGATAAGTCGACTGAAGCAAGTCTGCGCGAATGTCCCCTCGCGACTTGTTTGACGATTCTTACTTCATTCTTGGGTGCAGTTTTTCTGCACACACTTTGTCGTGAAAAGGGCTGCGATAAGGAATCTTTCGCGCAATTGTGATGATTATCATCTCATTTGCCAAAATTTGCAGATCGCCACCGGCGAGCAAAAATCATGCAACTTCAGCGCGATGATCGGCGATCAGAAAGTAACGCATGATGCGCGGAGCGACAGCAGTACCGATTGCTGCCTGAATTGGCGCTTGTAGGCCTCCGCAATCGCGGTGAGATTTTCGCGCTTTTGTGGCTCGTCGCGAAATGTCAGCAGCACCAGCTTGCTCGGCTCGCGAACGATGGCGCCGCGGTCCTGGTCGCGCCACTGCCCTCGCGCATCGACCACCGTCAGCCCGTCCGGAAAGCGCGGCGTGATCTCGTGCGCCAGAAATGTGGCGAAGGCCGCTTCACTGACGCCGATGCGGTCGCCGATCTTGCGGCCGAACAGGAGCTCGGCACTGACCATGCTTTCGGCCGGCGGCGCGCAGGCCTGCGGCAGCACTGTACATGCGGATAGGGCCGGCACGGCCAGAATGGCAGCAAGACAAGCAAACGAACGCATCGACCCTCACGCTCCCGCCCGCGCCTCCTCGCGCGGCCGCGTGGTCAATAGCACGCCAAGGCCCGCCACCATAATACCGGTCGCGAGATAGCCGATCGACAGATACTGCCCTTGCTCGAACAGGATGCCGCCGACCGTCGAGCCGACCGCCTGGCCGATGTAGAGCACGGACGAATTGAGCGCCACGGCGCCCGCGCTCTGCGCCGGCGCCGCCATCACCAGCCTCGCCTGCTGCAGCGAGTTGATGGCCGAGAAGCCGAACCCCCAGACCAGCACGCCCACCAGCATCGTGATGAACGCGCCCGCCCCGACCGACCAGGCCGCCATGCCGACCGCGACCGAGCCCGCAAAGATCAGCGATGTCGTGAACGCGCCGATCGGACCGACGATGCGCGCGGCCACGATGCTGCCGACGATCCCGGCGATGCCGTAGAGGGCGATGGCGAGGCTGATGCCGTCCGCATTCGTCTTGCCGAGCAGCACCAGCAGCGGCGCGATGAAGGTCAGCACCATGAACTGCGCGCAGGCGAAGATCGCGGTGATCGCCAGCAGCGTCAGGATGGCCGGCGAACGAAACAGCTCGGACCAGGTCTTGAGATCGACCGGCGCCGTGATGAAGCGCGCCGGCACGGCAAACGCGATGAATACGAAACACAGAAGGCCTATCGCGCCGATGGCGAGATAGGACACCTGCCAGCCGTAGCGGCTTGCGATCGCGGTGACGAGCGGCACGCCGAGCGCGAGCGCGAACGACCAGCCGATGAACACGAAGGCGACCGTGCTTGCGCGCTTTTCCGGGGCGGCAATGACACCGGCGAGGCTTGCCGCCTGCGGCGTGAAGAACGCCGCGGCCAGCAGCATCACCATCCGGATCGCCAGCAGCGTCCAGAACGTCGTGACAAAAGCCGAGGCGATATGCGCGACCGCGATCACCAGCATCGCGGCGGCCAGCGCCAGCCGGCGGTCGAGGCTGCTGGTCACCCATTGCATCAGCGGCGCGCCGACACACAGCACAGCGGAGCCGATGGCGATCAGATAGCTCGCCTCGCGAATGGACACGTGCAGGTCGTTCGACAGTTCATTGAGAATTCCGGCGGGCGCGACCACGCTGGTGCCGATGACGAAATTGCCGATCAGCAGCGCCATGGGGACGAATCGGTAGGACAATGCGTTTCCTCGGACGTTTTCGTTGCAGCGGACGGCGGGAGCACGGCGCGACTGACGCCGTCCTGGCATGTCCGGTTTTCTTTGATGTGAGGACCGTGAGCCGGTCTCTTGGAAGGCGATCCGCGACTCTGCGGACGTCCGAGGCATACAACGGCCGAGCGCGCAATTGCTACTTATCCGCGATGGAAATAGATGTTCCCTTTCTGGTAGTCAGCTGATAGTGGCCGCGCCGGCCCTTGGGACTGCCGCTCCGTACGGTTCTTGCCGGCTCGTCGCGGCCCGCCGACTAAACCCCGCCAGATCGCCCGACCAGTGGCGCGGAGAGATGGCCATCGGGCGCGCGAACGATCAGCCCCTGGCTCAGGGCGGTGACCGCATGGTGCAGCGATCTCGCGGGATCGCGCGGCGTGACGAGCTTCAACTGCGACCGCAGCAGCGGCCGGAATTCCTCGATCTCCGGGTTGTATTCGAGCGCCTCGCCTTCGAGTTCGTCGGCGCCGTCGGCAAATAGCTGCCGGAGCGCATCAAGCTCGCCATTCGCTTCCCCCAGGATGTCCTCCCAATACGGAAAGGCGACGACGAGCGCGAGGCATTCGCTCAGGCTTGCGGCGATGATGCCGGCCTGCCCTTCCGAGGTCACGAACAGAACGTGCCGATCAGGACCGGTCAGCGCATAGACGCACCCCGAGCCCTTCTGGGCGACGACCTCGAACGGCTGCAAGCGGTGCAGTGTCGAACCAGACCGGCATGCGCGGGTCGTCCTGCACCTGGAAGTCGAACGACCACAGCATGTCGCGAACGGCCTTGTTGACGCGCAGGTCTTCGGGGGTGATCGGCATTCCGGCTCCAGGGCTGCGCGGCGAGGACGATCCGCCGCAGTCAGCCTTGGTCGCCTCGGCACTGCTCGCGCGTTCAATCGGCGCACGATGGTTCCGGGTCCGGCCCGACCGCCAATCCCCCGATTGCAACCGCCGAATCCCCTGCTATACAGCGCTTCCGCTTACCTGCGTCCGTTCGCAGGAGTGAGTGCAAGGAGCTGCTAATGTCCGACTTCAAATACAGCATCACCAATCTGAAGCCGGTCGAACCGCGCACACGTCACGCTGACCTTCCCCGACGGCGCCCAGCGCGACCTTCCCGAAAAACATCACCGGCCTCGATATCGCCAAGGGCATCTCGCCCTCGCTCGCCAAGCGCACGGTGGCGATGGCGCTGGACGGCGAGCTCGCCGACCTTGCCGATCCGATCGCGCGCGACGCGAAGATCGAGTTCGTCAGCCGCGACGATCCGCGCGCGCTGGAACTGATCCGCCACGACTGCGCGCACGTGCTGGCCGAAGCGGTGCAGACGCTCTGGCCCGGCACGCAGGTGACCATCGGTCCGGTGATCGAGAACGGCTTCTACTACGACTTCTTCCGCAACGAGCCGTTCACGCCGGAAGACTTCGACGCGATCGAGAAGAAGATGCGCGAGATCATCGCGCGCGATGCAGCCGTTCACCAAGGACGTCTGGGACCGCGAGAAGACCAAGCAGGTGTTCCGCGACAAGGGCGAGACCTTCAAGGTCGAGCTGGTCGACGCCATTCCGGGCGACGAGCCGATCAAGATCTACTTCCAGGGCGACTGGTTCGATCTCTGCCGCGGCCCGCAC
This sequence comes from uncultured Alphaproteobacteria bacterium, assembly GCA_963843435.1. Lineage (GTDB taxonomy): Bacteria > Pseudomonadota > Alphaproteobacteria > Rhizobiales > Xanthobacteraceae > P52-10. The sequence continues at coordinate 67,110 of CAWJKJ010000013.1, read as the reverse complement.
ATGACCTCGACCGGCAAGATCGGCAACGCCTTCAAGCTGATGAAGGTGGCCGGCGCCTACTGGCGCGGCGACAGCAACAATCCGATGCTGACGCGCATCTACGGCACCGCGTTCGCCAAGCAGGAAGAGCTCGACGCCTACCTGAAGCAGCTCGAGGAAGCCGAGAAGCGCGACCACCGGCGGCTCGGCCGCGAGCTCGACCTCTTCCATTTCCAGGAGGAAGGTCCGGGCGTCGTGTTCTGGCACGCGAAAGGCTGGACGCTGTTCCAGGCGATCGTCAGCTACATGCGCCGCCGCCTCGCCGGCACCTACGACGAGGTCAACGCGCCGCAGATGCTCGACAAGTCGCTGTGGGAGACCTCCGGGCCACTGGGACTGGTACCGCGAGAACATGTTCGCGGCGCAGTCGGCCGGCGACGAGGCCGAGGACAAGCGCTGGTTCGCGATCAAGCCGATGAACTGCCCGGGCCACGTGCAGATCTTCAAGCACGGCCTGAAGAGCTATCGCGACCTGCCGATACGTCTGGCCGAATTCGGCATCGTCCATCGCTACGAGCCGTCCGGCGCGATGCACGGGCTGATGCGCGTGCGCGGCTTCACCCAGGACGACGCGCACATCTTCTGCACCGAGGATCAACTGGCCGCCGAGTGCCTGCAGGATCAACGACCTGATCCTGTCGACCTATGCCGACTTCGGCTTCGATGGCGAGCTCACCGTCAAGCTCTCGACGCGGCCTGAAAAGCGCGTCGGCTCCGATGCGGCGTGGGATCACGCCGAAGGCATCATGAGCGCGGTGCTCGAGCGAATTGCCGCGGACGGCGGCGGCCGCATCAAGACCGCGATCAATCCGGGCGAAGGCGCGTTCTACGGGCCGAAGTTCGAATACGTGCTGCGCGACGCGATCGGCCGCGACTGGCAGTGCGGCACCACGCAGGTGGACTTCAACCTGCCGGAACGGTTCGGTGCGTTCTACATCGACGCCGACGGCGTCGAAGAAGACGCCGGTGATGGTGCATCGCGCGATCTGCGGCTCGATGGAGCGCTTTACCGGCATCCTGATCGAGCACTTCGCCGGGCACTTCCCGCTCTGGCTCGCGCCGGTGCAGGCGGTCGTCACCACGATCACCTCGGACGGCGACGACTACGCCAAGCAGGTGCTCGCCGCGGTGCGCCGCGCCGGCCTGCGCGCCAACATCGACCTGCGCAACGAGAAGATCAACTACAAGGTGCGCGAGCACTCGCTGGCGAAGATCCCTGCCCTGCTGGTGGTCGGCAAGAAGGAAGCCGAGCAGCAGACCGTGTCGATCCGCCGCCTCGGCAGCGACAAGCAGCAGGTGGTGCCGCTCACCGAGGCGATCGCAGCACTGGTCGAGGAAGCGACGCCACCGGATGTGAAGCGGATGCGGATACGGCGTAAGCTGTACGCACGCCCGCGGCGGCCAATCCCGCCCGCTCGGCGGGCTCCCGCAAAAAGCAATAGCGCCTTTCTCACAATCCGTCTAAACGGGTCGCAACGGGCTCGTTATGGCCGACGCAGGTGTTAGATAGCCGGCATCAGCTACAAGGAATCCCGCGTGCCCGACCTGATCGACCTGCTGAAGACCCGCCGCTCGGTCAAGCCGATCGAGATGACCGGCCCCGGCCCCTCGCCCGCCGAGCTCGAGACCATCCTGACGCTCGGCGCGCGCGTGCCGGATCACGGCAAGCTCGTGCCGTGGCGCTTCATCGTGTTCGAAGGCGACGCGCGGGCGAAGGCCGGCGACATTTTTGCGGCGATGTTCAAGGAGCACAATCTGGCGGCGACGACCGATCAGGTCGAAGTCGAGCGCAGGAAGTTCATGCATGCGCCGCTGGTGATCGGCGTCGTCAGCTGCGCGAAGCCGCATGTGAAGATTCCGCTCTGGGAGCAGGAACTGTCGGCCGGCGCCAGCGTGATGAACATCGTCACCGCCGCGAACGCGCTCGGCTATGCCGCCAACTGGCTGACCGGCTGGGTCGCATTCGATCGCTCGGTGCTCGATGCGCTCGGTCTCGCCGCCGACGAAAAGATGGCCGGCTTCGTCCATATCGGCCGCGCGACGAAGGCGCCGGAAGACCGCGACCGCCCGCAGCTTGTCGAGCATCGTCACGCGGTTCTGAACCTCAGTTACGCCGCCTGCGAGGCCTGCCCGCCGAACCGCGCCAGCAGTTCGTTCACCTCAGCCGCCGGCCTTGCGGCGCTGAACAGGAAGCCCTGCACTTCGGTGCAGCCCTCGATCCGCAGCCGTTCGTACTGCTCGGCCGTCTCCACGCCTTCGGCGGTCGTCGTAATGCCAAGGCTGCGGCCCAGCCCTGAGATCGCTCGCACGATCGCAACGCAGTCCGGCCGGTCGGCGATCTCGCGCACGAACGAGCGGTCGATCTTGATCTTGTCGAACGGAAACGCCCGGAGATAGCTGAGGCTCGAATAGCCGGTGCCGAAGTCGTCCATCGAGATGCGCACGCCGAGGCCACGCAATTGATGCAGCGTGGCGAGATTGGACTCGGTCTCCGCCAGCAGCACCGACTCGGTGATCTCGAGCTCGAGCCTCTGCGGCGCAAGCCGTGAATGCGCGAGTGCCGCGATCACCGCCTGCACCAGACCGCGGCTGCGGAACTGCACCGGGGAAAGATTGACCGCGATCCTGATCTCGGCCGGCCACTTGGCGGCCTCCGCACAGGCCGTGCGCAACGATCCATTCGCCGAGCGGGACGATCAGCCCGATGTCTTCCGCGACCGGGATGAACTCGGCCGGCGAAATCATGCCCTTGACGCGGATGGCGCCAGCGCAACAGCGCCTCAAACGCCGTGACGCGATCCTTCGCAATGTCGATCAGCGGCTGGAAATGCAGTTCGAACTCGCCGCTTGCGAACGCGCGGCGCAGATCGGATTCCAGCGCACGGCGACGCAGCACCTGCCGGTCCATGTCCTGCTCGAAGAAACGGTGCGTTCCGCGCTGTTCCGCCTTGGCCCGATAAAGCGCCATGTCGGCGTTGCGGATCAGCTCGTCGGCGCACGTACCGTCGCCCGGCGACATGGCGATGCCGATGCTGGCACCGATCACGATCTCTATGCCGTCGATGTCGTAAGGCGCGCTCAGCGCATCGATGACCTGAGAGGCGAAGTGGCCCGCCTCCGCAGGATTGGCGACCGGATCGAGGATCACCGCAAACTCGTCACCGCCGACGCGCGCGACCAGATCAGTGCCGCGAAGGCACTGCGTAAACCGCTGCGAAACGAGCTGCAGCAACCGGTCGCCGATCGGATGACCGAACGAGTTGTTGACGTTCTTGAACAGGTCGAGATCGACGCACATCACCGCGATGGCCTGCCCGGGGTTGCGTTTGCGGGCAAGCGTGTTGGTCAGGCGGTCGTGGAACAGCACGCGGTTCGGCAGGTTTGTCAGCGCGTCGTGGTGCGCCATGTGCGCGATCCGCTGCTCGGCGCGGCGGCGTTCGGTGACATCCAGCAAGGCCACGAGAAATGCATCGCGCTCGTCGAACACGACCCGACGGCCGAACGAAAGCACTTCGATCTCGCTGCCGTCGGCCTTCAGGTGGCGCCACACGCGCGATTCATAGACATCGCCGACGTGACCGAGCGCCTCATTGTGTGCATCAACCTCGTCACGCGGCCAGATATCGCTGACGGCCATCGAAAGGAACGCCTCGCGGCTGTAGCCATAGTGCGCGACCGCCGCATCGTTGACGCCGACAAACCGCCGGGTCGTGGTGTCGAACACCCACATCGGCATCGGATTGTTGTCGAACAGCAGGCGGAACGACTGCTCGCGTCGCTTCAAGTCGGTCACATCCGTCAACACGGCCGACAAGAGGTCGCCGATCGCCGTGACGCCGATCCTGATATGTGCGAGCCCGTCGCCGAGCTCGATCTCGAATTCCTCGCGCTGGCCGGTTTCGATGATGGCGCGCAGCCGGTCAACCACCGCGACGGAACCAAGCGCGCAAGCGAACGAAGCGACGCCGTTCTTCGAATGCCCGCCCTCGCTCAGGCGTCGCCAGCGCAGGTCGTCGATCGGCGTGCGCAGGAGCCGCGCGGCGCCCATGTTGAGATCCACGATCTGAAAATCGCTGGCGCGGTTCTGGTCGTCGCGAAGTGCCGCGAGCGTGACGATGCCCTGATCCGTCGCCTGGAAAATGGTGTCGATGAGATTGTATCTTTCGCCCTTCTCGCAGACATAGACCGCGACGATGGGCGGCCCCCAGCGGCAGGACATCGGCAGCGCCAGCACGTCATAGGACTCGACGATGCTGTTGCGCACACAGAACGCGCTCGCTAGATGAGGCTTCGCAAGGCGAAGCGCGTTGGCGGACGCATCCGCCAGGGCCATCGCGCATTCCGGTGAAAGGTCGCTGAGCGGGCGTTGCAGACCTCGTGCCCCAGCCAGTTCTGGATATAGCGTCCGGCGCGCAGGAGCGTCGGAATTCCCGCCTCGCTCCTGATCAGGCCGATGTTGTCGGCGAGCCGGCCGAGACTTCCCAGCATGATTTCTTCGAACGGCGGAAGCTGTGCTGTCGGCAACAGCGCCGCGTGCCACTTCCTGCGAAGCACGGCGACATCATCGAGGATGGTCGCATTTTTCTTGCGGGCTTCCGCCCGGACACCGCTGACAGTCACGGCGATCCCCATAGATCGGTTCAACGTTCGCTTGGAACATCAAATCGGCCGCGACCGCTTAAGGTGCGGTAAAGCCTGCGCCGCTGCAGCGAATATGAAAGTTTTAAGACACGCGATGGTTAGCGAGTGGTGCGGGTGCCGCCGTCGGCGACCCGGCCCAAACCGCTTCCTAGCGACGCGCAATCAGCGTCGAATCGTCGAGATGGCAGGCAAGCCTGGTGCCGATCGAAGACAGGCGCAGTGGCGGCGCCTGCTCGTCGCAAAGCCCGCGCACCCTGACCCCGCAACGGCTGAAGAACTGGCATCCCTGGTTGGATTGCGGCGACGGCACTTCCCCCACGGCAGCCGCGACCGCAGGCATCGCGGTGTCCTCCAGCCAGCCGCGCTGCAATTTCGGCACCGAGGCGAACAAGAGGCGCGCATAGGGATGGTGCAACGTCGCATCGATCCTGGATGCCGGCATCGGTTCCACCATCCGGCCGGCATAGAGCACCATCACGTCGTCGCAGATCGCGCGCACGGTCTTGAGGTCGTGGCTGATGAACATGTAGGAGAAGCCGAGCTCCTTCCTCAGCTCGACAATCAGATCGAGGATCGCGGCCGCGACGACCGTATCGAGCGCGGACGTCACCTCGTCGCACAGGAGAAGATCGGGCTTTGCCGCGAGCGCGCGGGCCAGGTTGACGCGCTGCTTCTGCCCGCCGGAAAGATCGCCGGGCCGACGCTGCATGCACGGAGACCGGAAGACGCGTGAGATCGAGAAGCTCGCGCACCCGTTTCCGGCGCGCCTCGCCGCTCAGTCCGAAATAGAAGGTCAGCGGCCGGCCGATGATGTCCTCCACGCTCACGCGCGGATTGAGCGCGGTATCCGCCATCTGAAAGACGATCTGCACCCGACGGAGCTGATCCTTCGAACGCTGCGCGAGTGCCGGCGGCAGTGTCTCGCCGTTGAACCTCACGGCACCGCGCGCCAGCGGCGTCAACCCGGCGATGACGCGCGCGAGCGTCGATTTCCCGCAACCGGATTCACCGATGACGCCGAGCGCCCTGCCGGGAGCGATGGCCAGATCGATATCCCGCAGGATCGGCATGGTCGGAAGGCCGTCTGCATCAAGCGTCGCCATAGCCGGCGGCGACGCCTTTGACCTCGAGCAAGGGAGCGGCGGCCGGCTGCGTCATCCGTCACAAGGCGCAAAGCCGGCTCGGCGGCCGCGAGCAGGCTTTTCGTATATTCGTTCTCCGGCGTGGCAATAAGCTGCCCGACCTCTCCCGTCTCCCGCACCTCGCCATGGCGCAGCACGGTGATGCTGTCGGCGATCTGCGCGATCACAGCGAGGTCGTGCGTAACGTAGATACCGGTGGTGTTGCGATCGCGGATCGCGCTCTTGAAGGCTTTCAACACCTCGATCTGGGTGGTGACATCGAGCGCGGTGGTCGGTTCGTCGAAGATCACGACCTCCGGATCGGTGATCAATGCCATCGCCGCCATCAGCCGCTGCAGCTGGCCGCCGGAAACCTGATGCGGATAGCGCGCCCCGATCGTTTCCGGATTGGGGATCGCCAGCGCGCGAAACAGCTCGACCGCCTTCGCCGTCGCCTCTGCCTTGCTTGCGGTGCCGTGGATCAGCGCACTTTCGATCACCTGCGCCATGATCGTCCGCGAGGGATTGAACGAGGCGGCCGCGCTCTGCGCGATATAGGCGACGCGGCGGCCGCGCAGGCCGGCGAGCCCACCTGGCGTCGAGCCTGGTCACCTCCGTCTCGCCGATACGGATCGAGCCGCCGGAGATCCGGCAGCCATAGCGGGCATAGCCCATCACCGAGAGCGCGATGGTGGTCTTGCCCGAGCCGGATTCGCCGATCAGTCCCATCACCTCGCCGCGCTTCACAGCGAAGCTGACGCCCTTGACGATCTCGGTCTCGGCGCCATCGTCAGTCCTGGCAGTGACGCGCAGATCGCGGATGTCGATCAGGGGCTCCATCAAAACACCCCGTCACGACGCCCGAACAGCCCGTCGATCGTCAGGTTGACCGCGATGGTCAGGCTGGCGATGGCAAGGGCGGGCATGATCACGGCCGGCGCGCCATATGGCAGCCCGCCGATATTCTCGCGCACGAGCGAACCCCAATCCGCTTCCGGCGGCTGCACGCCGAGCCCCAGGAAGGAAAGGCTGGACAGCAACAGCACGACATAGATGAAACGCAGGCCGAAATCCGCCAGCACCGGGCCGATCATGTTGGGCAGGATCTCGCGCAGCATGATGTAGAAAGTGCCCTCGCCCCGCGCCCGCGCCACGGTCACGAAATCGAGCGCCGCGACATTGACGGCGATGGAGCGGACGATGCGATAGCAGCCGGGCAGATAGATGATGCCGAGCGTCAGGATCAGCACCGGGATCGAGGAGCCGAACGCCGCGACGACGACCAGCCCGAACATTTTCGAGGGAATGGAGATCAGCGCATCGAGAAACCGGCTCAAGGCCGCATCGAACAGCCCGCCGATGGCGGAGGCCGCAAGACCGAGCAACACGCCGGTCCCGACCGAAAGCAGCGTCGCAACCAGCGCAATGCCGACCGTGTAGCGTGCGCCGGCAAGAATGCGCGAGAGCATGTCGCGGCCGAAATAATCGGTTCCGAGCAGGAAATTCCAGCTCAAGCCCTCGAAGAGATCCGCGTCCTGGATCGCGCTTGAATCGTAAGGTGCGATCCATGGGCCGATCACGGCCATGGCGAGCCAGAACAAGACGATGGCCGGCGCGATGCCGCGCACGACATCGCGAAGCGTCAAGCCGCTGGCCGGCTTAGCCGTTCGAAGAACGGCGTCGCTTCGCTCGCCTATGGCGCCGTCGTTGCTCATCGATGTTGGGCGCCGTGCTCATTGGTGCCTCAGGCGCGGGTTGGCGACAATGGCGGCGATATCCGCCAGCGCGACGAGCGCCAGATAGGCGCCGCAGAACAGCATGGCACAGGCCTGCACCAGCGGCAGATCGCGCGTGGCGACACCGTCCACCATCAGCTTGGCGATGCCCGGATAGTTGAAGATCGTCTCGACGATGATCACACCGCCAAGCAGGAAGGACAGCGAGAAGGCGATGGCGTTGGCGATCGGGCCGATGGCATTCGGCAAGGCATGATACAGCACGATCCGCGCACGGCTTGCGCCCTTCAGCACCGCCATCTCGACGTAGGACGAGGAAAGCGCGTCGATCAGAGCCGCGCGCGTCATCCGCGCCATCTGCGCGACGATCACGCAGGTGAGCGTGAACACCGGCAGTGCGAAGACACGCAAGGCATCGAGAACACCGTCGATGCGGCCGAGCTGCGAGAGCGCCGGCACCCATTGCAGGTGCACGGCAAAGATCAGCACCGCGAGCGAGGCGACCAGGAATTCCGGCACCGAGACGACAAGGATGGTACCGGCACCGACGATCCGGTCATAGAACGAACCGCGCGCGACCGCCGCGGTGATGCCGAGCATCAAGGCCAGCGGCACGGCGACCAAAGCCGTCACGCCCGCAAGGAGCAGCGAATTGCCCAGTCGCGAGCCGATCAGGGCCGCGACCGGCTGGCCATTGACCAGCGACTGGCCTGCATCCCCGGTCACGAGGTTACCGAGCCAGGCGAGGTAGCGCTGCAACGGCGGGAGATCGAGCCCGAGCGATTTCCTCAAGCCCGCCACGGCCTCCGGCGTCGCGCTTTGTCCAAGCAGGGTCTGCGCGACGTCGCCCGGCAGCAGGTTGGTGATGACGAAGACGACCGTCGCCACGAACCACAAGGTCAGCAGCGAGATGACGAGACGGGAGAGAAGGAGGCGACCGATCGTTCGGTTCACTTGATCGGCCTCCTCTCACAAGAGCCGCTGCGAAAACGCGATATTCACACCCCTGCAAGCTCAGGCGTCGAGCCAGACATGCTCCGCGAAAGCGTAGCCCATCATCGAACCGGTTCCCATCGGCTTCAGGCCCTTGAGCTTCTCGGTATGGGCATCGAGGCCGTTGATGAAGACCGGGATGCCGATGCCTGAACCCTCGTGGATCAGCACCTGCATGTCGGTGTACATCTGCTTGCGCTTGGCCTCATCGGTCTCGGCGCGCGCGGCGACGAGAAGCTGGTCGAACTTTTCGTTCTTCCAGGCGGATTCGTTCCAGGCCGCACTGGACTGGAAGAACAGGCTGAAAAGGATATCTGCGGTCGGGCGCGGGTTGATGTTGCCGTAGCCTACCGGGACCTTCATCCAGTAATTCGACCAGTAGCCATCCGCCGGCACCTGCTTGAGCTCGACCTTGAGGCCAGCGGTCTGGGCCGCCTGCTGCAGCAACAGTCCCATCTCGACCGACGCGGTCGCGGCAGGCGAGGTGACGACGGGGATGCGTCGAGCCCAGCACGCCGGCCTTGTTGAGGTGGAACTTCGCCTTCTCCGGATCGTATTTCCGCTGCGGAATATCCCCCGCATAGTAGCGGTTGAGCGGCGGCACGGGCTGATCGTTCGCGACTTCCGCATATCCCTGGAAGACGTTGCGCTTGATCAGGTCGCGATTGAAGAGATGCTTCATGCCGAGCACGAAATCGGCATTGTTGCCCGGTGCACTGTCCCCACGCATCACCAGATCGGTGTAGTTGCCGGACTTCGTCTCCAGGATCGAGAGGCCCTTGTTGCCAAGGATCAGCTTCGCAGAGCTCGGATTGACGTTGCCGATGAAGTGCACATCGCCGGCGAGCAGCGCGTTGACGCGTGCGCCGACATCCGGAATGCCGAAGAACTCGATCTCGTCGAGATAGGGTCCCGGAGCCCTGCTTCCAGTAATTCTCGTTACGCACGGCGATCGAGCGCACGCCGGGCGTGAATTCCTTGCACTTGAACGGACCGGTGCCGATGCCCTTGGTGAAATCGGTGGTTCCGGCCTGGGCGATCAGGAAATGATAGGTGCCGAGCACGACCGGGAAATCCGCATTGGGCTCCGGCAAGGGTGATCTTCACCTCGTGCGTGCCGGTGGCCACGATTTCCTTCATCTGGTCGGCGAGCGCCTTGGCTTTCGATCCGGTTGCCGGATCGTGGTGGCGCTTCAAGGAGAAGACCACGTCTTCCGCGGTCAGCTCCTTGCCGTCATGAAACTGCACGCCCTTCCGGAGCTTGATCGTCCAGACGGTCGCCTTGTCGTGCTCGATGCGATTCGGCCAGCGCGAGCTTCGGGTTGAGGCGCTCGTCGAGCTCGGTCAGCCCGTTGTAGAACATCGTGCAGCGGCAATAGTCGGTCGAATAGGATTGCTTTGCCGGGTCGAGCGTATCGGCGGTCGAGGACCCGAAGCCCGCGACGCGGATCTTGCCGCCCTTCTTCGGCGCCTGCGCATGTGCGCTGGTCGCGGAGCCGATCAGCGTGCCACCGAAGCCGGCGGCGATGCCGAAGGCCCCAAGCAGCCCCAGCATCTCGCGCCGTGAAGCGCCATGCCGAACGGCGGAAAGAAGACGCTCGCGCTCCGCATGGGAAAGCAAGGCGAGAGGATCGGATACTGGCTTCGTCATTGAAGTTCTCCGCTACTTGTCGATTGCGATCGGTCGTCACGCTGTCGTTGCGAAGGGTGCGGATCTTCTGCCGTTCTTCCCCGCCTCAATCCCGAAGACTAATCCCGGGCAACAGTGCGGATAGGACGATCTTGTTGGTCGGTGCCGCCTCTTCTCCCGCGTGAACTTTCAATCTCTGCTACTTACGAAATCCGGTCGAGCACGCGGTAGTAGAGCCCGACGAAAGGCAGGAACCACGGCTTGCCGAAATGGAAAGGCACCGCCGGCCAATCGAGATCGCGCCAGGGATTGGCTACGTCCTCGCCGCTGATGCGGCGAGCCATCAGGTCGCCCATGTAGGTCGACATCTGTACGCCATGGCCGGAATAGCCCATGGCGTAGTGCATGCCTTCGTGGCTGCCGGCGCGCGGCAGCCGATCCTGCGTCATGTCGACGAGGCCGCCCCAGCAATAGTCGATGCGGGCATCGCCGATCTGCGGAAAAACCTCGCTGCAGATGACGTTGCAGGATGGCGCCGCTCTTCAGGTCTGATTTCGGGCTCGACATCGCAAAGCGCGCCCGGCCGCCGAAGATGAGACGGTTGTCGGCGGTCAGCCGGAAGTAATGGCCGATATTCTGGCTGGTGGTGCAGGTCCGGCGGCCCGGCATGATTGACGCCGCGCGCGCCGCGCCGAGCGGCTCCGTGACGATGATGAAACTGCCGACCGGCACGATCCGCCGCCGGAACCAGCCGAATGGACCGTGCTGCGAGGCGCCGGTCGCGAGCAGAACCTGATCTGCCTCGATCGTGCCGTGCGCGGTTTTCAGGCGGAAGCGCCCGCCGGCGATGCGATCAATGGCCGTGACCGCCGCATCCTGATGGATGATGGCGCCGGCGCGCGCAGCCGCATGCGCGAGCCCCACGCCGAATTTGCCCATATGCATCGAGGCCGAGCGGCGCTGGAGCAGCCCGCCGTAGATAGCGTTCGGTCGCAATCTCCGTGCCGAGGTCGGCTCTCGCGACGATCGCCGTATCGGTATCGACCTCGCGGGCCAGCACCTCCTGTGCGCGGACGAGCTTGTCGAAATGCTCGGGCTTTGCGGCGAGCTTGAGCTTGCCGGAGCGGGTAAAATCGCAATCGATCCTCTCCGACGTCACAAGTCTTTCGACGAGATCGACGCCGCCATCGAAGGCGCGATACATCTCGCGCGCCCGTTCCGCCCCGAAGCGCGCGGCAACGCCCGAGAACTCGTGACTGAGGCCGTTGTTGCAATGGCCGCCATTGCGGCCCGAGGCCTCCGCGGCAACCTTGCCCGCCTCCAGCACCCGAACGGAAACGCCCTTCTTCGCCAGCGTGAGCGCGGCGGACAGCCCCATGAAGCCGCCTCCGACGACCGCGACATCGGCCCGACCCTCGCCTGCCAAGGGAGAGTTTCCGGTGAAGGCCGGCGCCGTGTCGAGCCAGAAGGAGTCCGGCTTCATGTCATTTTACTCTACAGCCCCACAAGGCCGGGCAGCCCGCCGATATCGGGGATTTCGTGCGCGCCGTAATACGGCGTCAGCGGTTCATGCCCGCGATTGACGAAGGCGCGCATGCCGAAACGCAGATCATGCGCGGTCATCAGGTCGTAGCGATAGGACGACGAAACGTGCAGGATATGCTCCGGCGCGCAACCGAGCTTGTCGAGCATGAATTCGAAAGCCTGCATGCGCGGCTTGTAGGCCTGCGCCATCTGCGCGGTATAGACCGCATGGAACGGCGCGCCGAGCTTGTCGACATTCGACTGGATCTGATCGTTCGATGCGTTGGAGAGGATGACGAGCGGGATTTCCTTCGCCACCTTCGCGAGGCCGGCCGGAACATCCGCATGCGGGCCCCAGGTCGGAACAGCGAGGTAATAGGCCTCGCCCTCGGCATCCGTGGTCTTGATGCCCCAGCGCCTGGCCGTGCGGTGGAGCGAGTTCACCAGCAGATCGCGATAGGGTTTCCACGGGCCGAGCACCTCGTCGAGGCGGTAGGTCGCGAAATCGCGGATGAAGTCATCCATCTTCTCCGCCGGGATGCGATCGGCGAACATCTCGCGCGCCATTTCGCTCATGCGGAAGCGCGTCAGCGTCCCGTAGCAATCGAAGGTGATGTATTTCGGCTTGAACAGAGACATATCGCCTTCCCCTGAGTCCTGCTGCTTCCGCCGTCTTCACCAACTCTGGCACGGATGCCCGCACATGAAGCAAAGCCTTGCATGGCTTTGCTGGAACATTATGCCGTTGTGTCGCTCTCTTCCGGCAGTTTGATGCGCCGTGAGGCGCCGGCCGGGAGATGTGATCTGCTGCTGCCTGTCTTCTCGGCATGCGGCAAACCATGCGACAAGATCGTCCTAGCCCCGCCGGCCGCACGCATGGGAACAAGGCCAGAGTATCCACGAAGGAAAGAAATCGGTGACCGCACCCAAGCCCGCGACCCGGTTCGAGGTTCTCAAGATGGCCGCGCGCGATCTGCCCGCGGCGCAGGTTCTGTCGCGCGAGGTGAACTGGCCGCATCGGCTGGAGGACTGGCAGTTCGTGCATTCGGTGGGCGAGGGGCTCGTCGCCTATTCCGGCGATCAGCTCGTCGGCACGGCGATGTGGTGGACCTATGACAGCAGGATTGTCCGGCTCGGCATGGTGATCGTCGATCCGACGATCCAGCGCTCGGGCATTGGCCGGGCGCTGATGCTCGGCATCCTCGACCGGATCACTGAACCGACCGTGCTGCTCAACGCCACAAAACAGGGCGAGACGCTCTATCGCCAGCTCGGCTTTCAGGGCATCGGCTCCATCGTCCAGCATCAGGGCGCCTCGTTCTCGGTGCCGCTTGTCCCCCTGCGCGCCGGTGAGCGCATCCGCCCGCTCGGCCGCAACGATGCTGCCCGCCTCGTCGAGCTCGACGCCGTTGCGTCCGGCGGCCGGCGCGAGGGCGTGATCGCCGCCCTGATCGAGAATGGCGAGGCCGTTGTGCTCGACGATGCCGGCGAGACAGTGGGCTTCGCCTTCTACCGCCGCTTCGGACGCGGGCATACGATCGGCCCGGTGGTCGCGCGCGACACGGCCAGCGCCAGGGCGCTGATCGCGCACTGGATCGGCTCGAACGCCGGCATGTTCATGCGCATCGACGTGCCTGGCGAATCCGGGCTTTCGGATTGGCTGGAGGAACTGGGGCTCGCGCGCGTCGACAATGTCGTCACCATGGTCCGGGGCACGCCGCCGAAGCAGGCCGGCGGGTTCCACGTGTTCGGCGCGGTCAATCAGGCACTCGGCTGATGGCACTTCTCTACAAGGCCGATCCTGTCCGCGGCGCGGAATGGAAGGCCCTGATCGCGGCGAAGAAGCCCGACCTTCCCGTTCATGTCTGGCCGGAAACCGGCGACCCTGCCGCCGTCCGCTATCTCGCGATCTGGGAGCCGCTGGAAGATATGGCCGCGCGCTTCCCGCAAGCCGAAATCATCTTCTCGCTCGGCGCAGGCGTCGACCAGTTCGATCTCGCAGCGCTTCCCGCGCATATTCCGCTGGTCAGGATGATCGAGCCCTCCATCGCCGAGGGCATGGTGGAATATGTCACCCTTGCGGTGCTGGCGCTCCATCGCAATCTGGTCGACTACGTTGCCGACAAGGCGGCCGAGCGCTGGTCGGAGATCCGCCTCGTGCCCGCCCAAAGGCGCCGCGTCGGCATTCTCGGTCTCGGGCAAATGGGTGAGGCAGCTTTCCGCAAGCTCGCCGGTTTCGGCTTTCCGATGTCCGGCTGGAGCCGCTCGCCGCGTGTGATCGATGGCATCACCTGCCATGCCGGCATGGAGGCGCTGCCGGATTTCCTCGCCGGCTGCGATATCCTCGTCTGCCTGCTGCCGCTGACGGAGGAGACGCGCGGCATCCTGAACGCGGACCTCTTCCGCCACCTGCCGCGCGGTGCTGCGCTGGTGAGTGCCGGACGCGGCGGACATCTGAAGCAGGACGACCTTCTTGCTGCGCTTGGCTCGGGCCAGCTTTCCGGCGCCTTCCTCGACGTGACCGACCCGGAGCCGTTGCCCAAGGGGCATCCGCTCTGGGCGCATCCGCGCGTGATCATCACGCCGCATATCGCGACCATGACGCGGCCGGACACCGCCGTCGATTACGTGCTGGAGACGATCGAGCGCCACAAGGCAGGCCTGCCCCTGCCCGGCCTGGTCGATCGCAGGCGCGGCTACTGACCGCCCCCAGGGTGGGCGCGGCATAATCTGCTCTCGCGTCACGAAATTCGCCACGCCGCGCCGCGCGCCTGGCGGGCCTTCGGCGCAACTCGCGCGCGCCTGCCTCCTAGAGTCCGCCAAGGTTCACAGGAGAACGGCTCATGCGCGCGAATTCGCTCGTCACGCTCGACCGGGAGCATCTGGTCCATCCCGTCAGCGCCTATCGCGCGCACGAGGCGCAAGGCGTCACCGTGCTGACAGAGCGCCAAGGGCATGTTCGTGCGGGACGCCTCGGGCAAGGAACTGCTTGATGCCTTCGCCGGGCTCTGGTGCGTCAATATCGGCTACGGGCACGAGAGCGTGGTCGAGGCGGCGGCCGCGCAGATGCGCCAGCTTCCCTATGCCACCGGCTATTTCGGCTTCGGCTCCGAGCCGACGATCCGCCTCGCGGCGCGGCTCGCGGAGCTCGCGCCCAAGGGCCTCACCCGCGTCTATTTCAGCCAGGGCGGCTCCGATGCGGTCGACAGCGCCATCCGCCTCATCACCTACTACTACAACGCGACCGGGCGCCCGGCGAAGAAGCAGTTCATCGCGCTTGAAAAGGGCTATCACGGCTCGTCGTCGCTCGGCGCCGGGCTGACCGCCCTTCCCGTCTTTCATCGCAATTTCGATCTGCCGAACGCCAACCAGCATCATATTCCCTCGCCCTATCCCTACCGCAATCCGGCGGGGCGCGACGACGCGGCCGTCATCGCCTCCTCGGTCGCGGCCTTGCGCGCCAAGGTGGCGGAGCTCGGCGCGGACAATGTCGCCGCCTTCTTCTGCGAACCGATCCAGGGTTCTGGCGGTGTGATCGTGCCGCCGGTCGGCTGGCTGAAGGCGATGCGCGAGGCGGCGCGCGAGCTCGACATCCTGTTCGTCGCCGATGAGGTGATCACCGGCTTCGGCCGCACCGGGCCGATGTTCGCCTGCGAGGCGGAAGGCGTTTCGCCCGATCTGATGACGCTCGCGAAGGGGCTGACCGCCGGCTATGTGCCGATGGGCGCGGTCCTGATGTCGGAAAAGGTCTATGCCGGCATCGCCGATGCCGCGCCGGATGCGGCTCGTCGGCCATGGTCATACCTATTCCGGCCATCCCGTCAGCGCGGCGGTCGGGCTCGAGGTCATCCGCCTCTATACCGAGGGCGGGATTCTCGCCAACGGGCAGAAGGTCGGCCGCGTTTTCGAGGCGGGGCTTGCCGCTCTGGCGGACCATCCGCTTGTCGGCGAGGCGCGGTCGCGCGGCATGCTCGGCGCGCTGGAACTCGTGTCAGACAAGGTCGCGAAGACGCCGTTCGACCCGGCTCTGGCGATTTCCGACCGGCTTTTCCGCGCCGGTTACGACAACGGTATCGTCTTCCGCGCCTTCACCGACGGGACGATCGGCCTTGCGCCGGCCCTGTCCTGCACCGAAGCGGAGATGGACACACTGCTCGCCCGCCTGCGGCGCACGCTCGATGACATGCTCGAGGCGAAGGACATTCGCGCCGCGATCCGCAGGCCACAAGGCACTGTCGCCGCGGAGCCGCTCGGACTAGATTGACCGCGGACGGCATAATCTGCCGTCCCTCGTCAAATCGGAGTTGGAAGCGGCATGACGGCCCCTGCGAAGCTGGACCGGATCGACCTGAAGATCCTTGCCGAACTGCAAAAGAACGGCCGGATCAGCAATGTCGATCTCGCCGATGTCGTGGGCCTGTCCCCGAGCCCCTGCCTCACACGGGTGAAGCGGCTGGAGCAGGCAGGCTATATCAGCGGCTATGGCGCACAGCTCCAGCTCCGCAAGCTCGGCGACGTGCTGCTGGTGTTCACCGAAATCACGCTTTCGGACCACCGCTACGACGATTTCGCGCGGTTTGAGGCGGCGATCCGCAACGTGCCGGAGATCGTCGAATGCCACCTTGTCAGCGGCGGCTACGACTACCTGCTGAAGTTCATCACCAATGGTGTGAACCACTACCAGAGCGTGATCGAATCGATGCTCGAACGGAATATCGGCATCGAGAAATACTTCAGCTACATCGTCATCAAGTCGCCCTTCGTGAAGCATCACTATCCGATCGAGCGGCTGTTCGGGCAGGACGACTGAACTCCGGCGCTTTTTCATCCGCCGCAGATCATGCCGTGCGACCCCCGCTATTCGGCAGGTTTTTCTCTCTTATGACCTCTGTTCGGAAGTTTAGCGCGCCGGCTTCACCCTAACCTTCATGCTTCGATCGGGCCGTATGCGGCCCTCGAAACACGGAGGAGCGGGCGATGCTGAACGCGATTTCCGACCTTTCCGGCCCGCCCCTCTGGCCAGAGCGCCCATCGCGCCGGCCGCCCCTCGCCGATGTCGCCCGCTATATCGAAGCGAACTTCTCGGAACGCCTCACGCTGAAGGACCTCGCGCTGGTGGCCGAGCTCAGCGTCTTTCGCCTGGTGACGGTGTTCCGTCGCGAGATGGGGATCTCGCCTTATCGCTATCTCAGCGCCGTGCGCGTGCGGAAGGCGCAGGAGCTTCTGCGCGGCGGCGTCCCGCCCGCCATTGCCGCCATCGAGGTCGGCTTCTTCGACCAGAGCCATCTCTGCCGGCATTTCCGCGCCATCTGCGGCATGACGCCCGGCCAGTTCCTCGCCAATCCGGATTCTTCAGGGACCCTGACATGACCTCCGCCTCGCCTTTCGCCGCCTTCAAGGTCATGACCTTCGATGTCGTCGGCACCTTGATCGATTTCGAAGGCGGCATGCTCGCCTATCTGCGGAAGTCGGGCGCGGCGCCGTCCGATGTGAGCGACGAGGCGATCCTCGATGCCTACCGCGCCTCGCGCACTGCCGGGAAAACCCTGCGCTTCCCCGACGATCTCGAACGCGCCTATTTCGATCTCGTGCGCGACGCGAAGCTGAAGGACGATGCAAAACTTGCGCGCGGGTTTCGCGATTCAGCCGAGTTCTGGCCTGCGTTTCCGGATTCGGTCGAAGCCTTGAAGCGGCTCTCCTCGAAATATCGCCTCGTCGCGATGACCAATGCCCAGCGCTGGGCCTTCGAGCATTTCGCGCGCACGCTCGGCAACCCGTTCTGGGACAGCGTGACGGTGGACGACGCGCTCTGCGAGAAGCCGGATCCGAATTTCTTCGGCTTTGCACGCGGGCGGATCAGCCGCTCGGGCTATGGGCGCGATGACATCCTGCATGTCGCGCAGAGCCAGTATCACGACATGGGTGTCGCGAAAGCGCTCGGCTACAAGACCTGCTGGATCGAACGGCGCAAGGGCCTCAAGGGTTTTGGCGGCACGATCGCAGTCGAGCAGCTGACGACACCGGATTTTCATTTCGCCACTATGGGCGAGCTCGCGGACAAGGCGGTCTGACCATGCCACTCACTTTGAACGATCCGGACCTCTTGCGTTCCGCCTGCTTTGTCGGCGGCGAATGGGTCGGCACGCCCACGCTCGCGATCGACAATCCGGCGACGGGCGAAATCGTTGGCCGTGTGCCGGATTTCGGCGCCAAGGAAGCCGAAGACGCCGTGCTCGCCGCGCACCGCGCCTTCAGGCCGTGGGCGAAGCTTCAGGCCAAGCAACGCTCCGCGATCCTGCGCCGCTGGTTCGAGTTGATCATGGCCAACAGCGAAGACCTTGCGCGGCTGATGACCGCCGAGCAAGGCAAACCGCTGTCGGAAGCGCGCGGCGAGGTTGCTTATGCGGCCTCCTTCGTCGAGTTCAACGCCGAGGAAGCCAAGCGGATCTACGGCGAGACGATGCCCTCGCCGTTTCCGAATTCGAAGATCATCGTCCAGAAGCAGCCGATCGGCGTCTGCGCCGCGATCACGCCATGGAATTTCCCGGCCGCGATGATCACGCGGAAATGCGCGCCCGGCCTCGCCGCCGGCTGCACCTTCGTCGTCAAGCCCGCGCCGGATACGCCGCTGACCGCGCTCGCGCTCGCCTATCTCGGCGAGAAGGCGGGCATGCCGCCCGGCGTGCTCAACATCGTCACCGGTGATGCGGCGAAGATCGGCGAAGTCTTCACGACGCATCCGGCCGTGAAGTTCATCGGCTTCACCGGCTCGACGCCGGTCGGCAAGCTGTTGATGCGGCAGGCGGCGTCGACGGTGAAGAAGGTCGCGCTCGAGCTCGGCGGCAATGCGCCGTTCATCGTGTTCGACGACGCCGATCTCGATGCTGCTGTCGAAGGTGCGGTTGCGGCGAAGTTCCGCAACATGGGGCAGACCTGCGTCTGCACCAACCGCCTCTACGTGCAGGCCGGCATTCATGACCGTTTCGTCGCCGCTTTCGCGAAAGCCATCGCGGCGCTCAAGGTCGGTCCCGGCGATGCCGAGGGCGTCGTGCAGGGCCCGCTGATCAATGCCCGCGCGATCGAAAAGGTCGAGCGCCATGTCGCGGACGCCAAGAGCAAGGGTGCGCGGGTCGTCACTGGCGGCGCGCGTCATGCGCTCGGCGCGACCTTCTACACGCCGACGGTGCTGACCGGAGCAACGACCGAGATGGAGCTCTCGCGCGAGGAGATCTTCGGCCCGGTGGCGGCGATCTACCGCTTCGAAACCGAACAGGAAGTCGTCCGCCTCGCCAATGCGACGCCGTATGGTCTCGCGGCCTATTTCTACACCAAGGATATTTCCCGCGCCTTCCGTGTCGCCGACGAGATCGAGGCCGGGATGATCGGCATCAATGCCGCGATCCTCGGCAACGAGGTCGCGCCCTTCGGCGGGGTCAAGGAATCCGGCCTCGGCCGCGAGGGCGGGCACCACGGCATCGAGGAATATGTCGAGATGAAATATCTGCTCATCGGCGGGCTCGGCTCGCCCATATAGCCTTCTCGCCTATAGGGCCTTGGCCCCCGACGCGCACGATCGGCGCCCAGAACTCGCCCTCCAGAACCTTGTCCGTAGCGCGGGCCGATCTCCGGCACAGATTGCTTCCTGAGAACTTTCTATTTAAGGGGCCGGAGACACGACATGCCCGCACCGTTGCGTCACATCACAAGCTCGCCCGGACTGCCGAGTACCGCGGATGCCGTGGTGATCGGCGGTGGGATCGTGGGCGTCTTCGCCGGCTATTATCTTGCAAAACGCGGCATGCGGGTTGCTGTGCTCGAAAAAGGGCAGGTCGGCGCCGAGCAATCGAGCCGCAACTGGGGATGGTGTCGGCAGCAAAACCGTGATGCTCGCGAATTGCCAATCGCGATGAAGAGCCTCGATCTTTGGGAGCAGTTTACCGCCGAGAGCGGCGAGGACACGGGATTTCACCGCTGTGGACTTTTGTATCTGAGCAATGATGAGGGAGAGCTTGCCCAGTGGGCGCGGTGGCGTGACTTTGCCAGAACGGTCGGCGTGACAACCCATATGCTGGACGGCCTTCAAGCGACGGATCGGGGTCGGGCCACCGGGCGAGCCTGGAAAGGTGGTGTTTTCGCGCCCACAGACGGCACGGCCGATCCGGGCAAGGCCGCGCCGGCTGTCGCATCTGCGATCATGAAGCTTGGCAGCACGGTTCACCAGAACTGCGCTGCGCGTGGCATCGAGCTTCAAGGCGGTCGCGTGAGCGCCGTTGTCACCGAAAGCGGAACAATCAGAACGAAAGTGGCCGTACTTGCGGGTGGCGCTTGGACTTCGTCCTTCTGTCGCCAGCTTGGTCTTCGTTTCCCTCAGGCCTCGATCCGCTCCTCGATCCTGGCTATCTCTGCCGGAGCTGAAGGCCTGCCGGACGCGCTGCATACCGCCGGCGTTTCCGTCACACGCCGGAGCAATGGCGGCTATACTCTGGCAATCAGTGGACGCGGACGCGTGGACGTTTCTCCGCAACAGCTTCGCTTTGCTCCACAATTTCTACCGATGTTCTTGAAGCGTTGGCGCAGCCTCTTGCCGGGCGGCCTCGAAGGACTTCGCTCGGGTCATGAGACATTGAAGCGCTGGAGCCTCGATCGGCCAACGCCAATGGAACGCATGCGTGTTCTCGATCCCGCACCTGATGCCGCGGCAGTGAAACTGACTCACAGACGAGCGATCGAGCTCTTGCCTGAGCTGCGCAAGACGACGATCACAAGCACCTGGGCCGGATATATCGACAGCACGCCGGATGGCGTACCCGGCATCGGGGAATGCGACGATGTGCCGGGCTTTGTTTTGGCCTCCGGCTTTTCCGGGCACGGCTTCGGAATTGGCCCAGGCGCCGGGCACCTGATTGCCGACCTCATCACCGGAGCTACGCCTCTGGTCGATCCGAAACCGTATCACCCCGCGCGCTTCGGAGTTTCGGCGTGGGGCAAGGTCGCGGACTTCTAGAGCCCTGTCGGGCGATGCGGCATTACTTGGACGGGCCCTTTTTTGTTCAGGAACGCCGTCGGTTTGCGGCGAGCGCGATAGCATTGCTAGCGCGACAGCACTTCGATCTCGCCGTCGACGCCGTTGACGACGTCGAACGAGCGCTCGTAGACGCGCCCTTCGTATCGCGCGATGGCGCGATACTGGCCTTCGGCGAGCACGACGCGCGGAAACGCGCCGATCGATTCCTTGACGATGTCGCCGCCGGGGGTGAGCACCGACCACGACGTGTTCGCCAGCGCCTCGCCGCCGCGCTCGCTGACGAGCTTCAGCACGATCAGCGCGGCGCGATGCGTCACCGTCACGTCGGTCAGCTTGCCTGCCTGCACGCGGATGTCCGAGCGCACGACCGAATTGCCGTCGCCGTAGTTCGAGATGATGTAGTAGGTGCCTTCCGGGAATCAGCGCGATGTCGCCGGAAGGAACGTTCTGCGCGATCGGCGCCCGCTCGACCGCGTCGAACTGGCTGCCCTTGTAGATGTTGAACGTCACCTGGCCTGACGGGAATGCGCGTCGTGCCGACACGGCCCTCGATGCGCAATCCGCCGGCGGGAATTTCGAACAGTTCGCGCGTCGTTTCCTGACGCAGCGTCACCGGCCGCACGGCGCTCGCAAGGCCGAGGCTCGCATGCACGACGTAGCTGCCCGGCGGCAGCACGATGTTCGGGTGTCGGCGAACGCTCCTCGCGCAGCATCCGGAACTGCGCCGCTTGCGTCGGGCCTGTCGGTGTAGATGCGCCAGATGACGCCACCGGTCACGTTCGGAAGGTCCTTGCCGAACCTTGGCGCTGAACGCGAGCACGGCCTGTCCGGGCGCGGACGGCGGCGCGGCGGCGCAGCCGGCGGCGCAGCGACGGGTGCAGCCGGTGCGATCATCGGCGGTGCAAGCATCGACGGCGGCAGGGCCGGCGCCGACCGCAGGCCCGGAAGGCGGCGCAAGGCTGACCGCACCGCCGCCGATGCCGTCAGGAAGCGGGACCGCGGCCGGCGGAACCGGCGGCGGCCGGTCGCCGAAAATCTGTGCTGCGACGGGCGCGGCAACGGCAAGCGAACGGCGAGCGCCAAGCGCGCAAAGCCGCGCAGTCGCCCTCATTGGCCGGCCGGCTCCCCAGGGACGCCCGCCAAGTCGTGTCGCTAACGCCGTCATGCCTGCCTGCTTCTTGACCGAAAACGAGGCGAATTCAAGCCTCCGGGACCGCCCCGGCGGGCGTGGTCCCCGGGCTGGACTTCCTGGAACTGAGCGCCAAAATTGTCCACCGCATTGCTATTTTCGCGTCGCCTTGAGCCGGCTTCGGGACGACAAACGGAACAACAGCGCGTGCTGCAAAACTGGTTAGGACAAGGCCAGAAGAGCCGAAACCGAGAAGGACAAGGTCGGCCTCGGTCCCGTCGCGGCGTCCGGTGATCGGCCTTGCGCTGGGCGGCGGCGCCGCGCGCGGCTTTGCACATATCGGCATCCTGCGCGCCCTGCTAGCGCGCGGCATCGTCCCGGACGTCGTGGTCGGCACCTCGATCGGTGCCGCGGTCGGCGGCGCCTATGTGACCGGCCATCTCGACGCGTTCGAGGAATGGGCGCGCAGCCTGCAGCCGCGCAGCGTGCTGAGCTATCTCGACATTCAACTGAACGGCTCCGGCCTGATCGGCGGCGGCAAGCTCGCCGCCGAACTCGAGCAATCGATCGGCCGACGCCTGATCGAGGACCTTCCGGTCAAGTTCGCAGCCATCGCGACCGAAGTTGCGACCGGTCACGAGATCTGGCTCACGCACGGCCGTCTGGTCGAGGCGATCCGCGCGTCCTATGCGCTGCCCGGGATCTTCTCGCCGGTGATGATCGGCGACCGCTGGCTGGTCGACGGCGCGCTGGTCAATCCGGTTCCGGTATCGGCGGCGCGCGCGCTCGGCGCCGAGATCGTGATCGCCGTCAACCTCAACGCCGACAATTTCGGCCACGGCGGCACCATCGCAGCCTTCGGCACGCCGCCCGACGCGCCGGAGAACGGAGCCCGCGCCGCCCCCGCCGCCGAAGACCGGCATCGGCAAATTCTTCTCCGCCGAGCGCACGATGAAGCGCGAGTTCTTCGGCAGCGTCGGCCGGCCCGGCATCTCGACCGTGATGGTGGAGGCCTTCAACATCATGCAGGACCGCATCACCCGCGCGCGGCTTGCCGGCGATCCGCCCGACGTCCTGATCTCGCCGCGCGTCGGAAAGATCGGCTGGTTCGATTTTCATCGCGGCGAGGAGACGATTGCGCACGGCCTGCGCGCGGCCGAGCGCGCGCTCGAATCGATCGAGGAAGCGATCGCGATCCTGGCGCCGGGACTATGTGCCGCTGCCGGCCACCGAACAGACGGTGCCGGTCAGCAGGCCGCGGGCGATAGCGACGGGCGCTGACGCGGGCGACTTCACGCCGTCTTGATGTAGTCGCGCATCGCTTCCTGTTCGGTCTCGTATTCCATCACGCGATGCTTCACCACGTCGCCGATCGAGATGAGGCCGATCACCTGGCCGTCTTCCACCACCGGAAGATGCCGGAACTTTCCTTCCGTCATCTTCTCCATCACGCGAACTGACGGTGTCGGCGCGGCGGCAGGTCATGACCTTCGCGGTCATCACCGCTCGCACCGGTTCGTCGAGAATAGCGGTGCCGCGTTCGCCGAGCTCGCGAACGATATCACGCTCGGAAATGATGCCTTCGATCTTGCCGCCGGCCAGCACCAGCAGCGCGCCGATCCGGCGCTCGGACAGGATCTTCACCGCGGATGAAACCTTCGCATCCGCTCCGATGCTCACGACCTGACGGCCCTTGGCATCGAGTATCGCACGAACGGTCATTGTCGCCTCCATAAGATCAAGGCGACCGCGTTCCCCTACCCCGAAAACCCGCGGTCGATATTCTTGCAGCAAGTCACAAGAAACAGCGCAGCGTCGTTTTGGTTCGCACGATGATGGAGCAACCAGGCCGTTCGCGCAACAGCGCAGATCAGGGTCGACTAGCCGCGGTCGCGTCACGACCGCAGTCGACGAGCCTGCGACATTTCGCGATGCGGGAGGAATTGGATCGAACAGCGAGAACAGCAAGAGCCCGGCGAGAAATCCGCCGATATGCGCCTGCCAGGCGACGCTCTGCGACTGCGCCGTGAACGGGTTCGAGCCGAAGCCGAAGATGATGTTGATGCCGAACCAGACCGCCAGAAAGGCGATCACGCGCGGATGGCGCAAGCGCCTTGAACAGCGGCAGCGCCGGCACGCGCGCGGCGGCATCGGCATCGCCGCGCCGGAACGAGAGAAAGCTGCCGCGGCCGAAGGCGAAGCGAATCGCCGCAGCCATCGCGCCCGAGACCGCCGCAGACGCGCCGATCATCGGCGCCAGTTCGCCGACGTGCGTCACGAGATGTGCGGCCGCGCCCGCGATCGCCGAGACCGCAAGGAAGAGAAAGAAGCGGATCGCGCCGAAGCGGCGCGCGACCGCGCTTCCGAACGGCAGCAGCCAGAGCAGGTTGAATGCGAGGTGGCTGACGTCGGCGTGCAGAAAGCTGTAGGTGAGAAACGTCCAGATCTTCGCGCCCTCGCCGCCGTACTCGGCGAAGCGATCGCCCAGCACCGAGGTGTCGAACCGCGCCGGCACGAAGCCGAAGGTCCAGATCACCCATTGGTCCGACTCCGGCGGCAGGATCGAGCGAAACAGATGGATTCCCGCCAGCGCAATCAGGATCACCGTCACCGCGCCCGGCAGATTGAGGACCGGTTCGCGCGGGGTTTCAGGCTCGGTCACGAGGGGATTTTTCCGTCTGCTGGTCGATGCGCCGGAATAGGCGGCTTGTGCAGCGCGCGCAAGCGCCGCCGAGCCGAAGGCCTAGTTCGCTGGATTTGCAGAAGAAAACGGAGGGCGCGCGCCCTCCTGGACGACGTTCCAGCCACGGGAGGGGCAATCCCCACCCCTCCCCGTGACCGGCATGCAGAGCAATTGTGGTCTTCGACAGCCGTCGGCGCTTGGAGGAACGCCGGCCCGCAGACCCTACCGCCGACGGCGCCGCGCCCCAACGCCATAGTTAATTTAACCTTAACGGCACAAAGACCTCCCCGAGCCGGCCATTTCGGCGCCTGCGGCATGGACGCTGCAATCTCTCCTTGCGAGAGACGTAGTCCGCGGTTCGGCATTCCATAACGAGACAATCCTGTCCCGGCCGTCGTGCGAGTTGCGTCCGTCAGGCCGGCTATGAAGCATCCCTCGACCCGCGAACTCTACGAGTACTGGGACAAGCAGCGCGCAGGCGCTGCGGCGCCCGATCGCAATGCGATCGAGCCCGGTCCGATCCGCCATCTGCTCGGCGACACGCTTCGTGATCTGCTGCGACCAGGGCCGCGCGTTTTCCCCTGCGCGTCGCCGGCACGCGGATTTGCGCGATGGTCGGCCGGGACCTGAAGGGTCAGGATTTCCTCGACCTGTGGGCACGCGCCAGCCGCCG
Organism: uncultured Alphaproteobacteria bacterium; assembly: GCA_963843435.1. GTDB lineage: Bacteria > Pseudomonadota > Alphaproteobacteria > Rhizobiales > Xanthobacteraceae > P52-10. The sequence goes on along the minus strand of CAWJKJ010000013.1, from coordinate 41,916 downwards.
TCAGATCGAAGATTTCCTTTCCATCGCGACCGAGGAAAGCCTCGCAACTGTCGCCGGCGTCACCGCTTTCACCGACAAGCTGTCGCCGGTCTATCTCGAACTGCTGCTGCTTCCCTTCGCGCCGTCGGTGCTTGTTCCCCAGAGCGTCACCGGCTCGCTGGTGGCGCTGACGGTGCCGGCCGAGCTCGAGCACTCCAGCCTGCGCGACTTCTCACTGACGACCTGGCGGCATGCCGGGCACCAGCCGCACACGCTGCGGCAACGGGCGGTGCGCCGCCTCGCGCTCGCCAAGGGCTTCATGGTCTATGAGGGCCTGCGCGGCGACCGCTAGCCGTACTGGTGCCGATCACGAGTGCTCGTTCCAGCTCACTCGTAAACGCCGCATTAACCGTGATGCGGCCTAAGGTTGCAAAATACCGATGAAGCCGGTCAACCGGTTGGAATGAAATGGCGTTGGCACACAAATTTCCGCCCGCACCGGTCCGCGAGGAGCGCCGGCGCTTTCAGCGGGTGAAGGTCCATCTGCTCGGACGTTACATGCTTCAAGACCACAGGGAATTTCCCTGCCAGGTGGTGAACATGTCGCCCGGCGGGCTCGCCATGTATGCGCCCGGCATCGGCACCGTCGGCGAGCGCGTCATCGCCTATCTCGATCACATCGGCCGCGTCGAAGGCAAGATCACCCGGCTGATCGACAACGGCTTCGCCATGACGGTCTCGGCGACGCCGCGCAAGCGCGACAAGCTCGCGGCCCAGCTCACGTGGTTAGCAAACCGTCAAATCCTCAATCTGCCGGAAGATCGTCGCCACGACCGTATCGTGCCGCGCAATCCGAACGCCGTACTGACGCTCGACGACGGCACCAAGATGCCCTGCCGCATCATCGACCTGTCGCTGTCCGGCGCTGCCGTCACGTCGGCAAACCGCCCCGAGGTCGGAACGCCGCTTGCGCTCGGCCGCGTGCAGTCGCGCGTGGTGCGTCACCTCGAAGAAGGCTTCGCGATCGAGTTCGTCCACGCGCAGCTTCCCGACACTGTCGAAGATAGCGTCACCGCCCGGTAAACGGCGCAGACGCTCCATCTCCCCGATTTCGCCATTTGCCGCTGCGCACGAAGGTCCCTTCGGTGCGCCGCCACGCGTTTTCGACGCAGCCCATCGCGGTTAACGGCGCCGCGCACGGCCCGCTGCAACGCAGGGTTTTGCGGCGCTTTTCCGCGTTAATGCATAAAATTTGAATCAAATGCAGATCGTTTCGAATTCGACCTAAATTCGATTCAAATGATCGTCGAATTCGCGCCAGTTTTTACCTGCATTCGCTTCAATTGCGCGCGGGGAACTTAGCGGCGGCGCAAATCCTTTGTGTGAAACGTGGCCCAACGAAGAAAAACGGGGGCTACGATGTCACTTCGGGGACAGGGGATTGGAATTGCGTTCGTCGCGCTGCTCGCGATGGCGAGCGCTGCGAATGCAAGCGAGCGGGTGATCTATGCGAGTGTCGGCGACACCTCGCGTGCACCGATCGGTTGGGTCGAGTTCTGCTGCGGACAATCCGAAGGAGTGCCGCACCGAGCATTCGCAGCCGCGCGATATCGTGATGACGCAGACCGCGTGGAAGGACCTCGTTCGGGTCAACCGCTGGGTCAACGAGACGATCAAGCCGATGACCGACCAGGAGCACTGGGGTGTCATCGAACGGTGGTCGTATCCGACCGACGGCTACGGCGACTGCGAAGACTACGTGCTGCTGAAGCGCAAGATGCTGATCGAAGCGGGATGGCCACGCGAGGCACTGCTGATCACCGTGGTGCGCGACAAGAAGGGCGACGGACACGCGGTGCTGACGGTGAAGACCGACAAGGGCGAGTTCATTCTCGACAACCAGAATGAAAATGTCCTCGCCTGGCAGGACACCGGCTACCGCTTCGTCAAGCGCCAGTCGCAGGCCGACCAGAACGTGTGGGTTGCGCTCGGCGATACGCGTCCGAACGTCGCCACGGCAAGTTCACGCTGACGAGTTTTTGAAGGAATACGCGACCCGGTCACATCCCCACCCCTCCCCGTCCCAGACCGGTTCGCGCGCGGCCGAGCTCCCCCAAGCTCGGCCGCAACTTTTTTGGCGAGACGCGTGGCCCACGGCGAACTTCTGCTCCTATACTTCGAGGCGGAAACCGCGGGGCCACCGATGAGACCTTTCCTCGCTGCGCTCGCTTTGCTTGCTGCGCTGCCCGCCTGGGCTCAGGAAGCGACGACGGTTCGTGTCGACTATTCGGCTGTCACGTCGCGCGGCAGCAGCAACTGGACGGTCCGCGGCCGGCTGCTGGGCGACGGCAAGGTGGAAGAGGCGCTGGACGGCAGCGCCGGCAAGGAGCGCATGGCGCTCAGGAGCGATCAGCGGCTTGGCGTCCGATGGCGCGTCGTTGCCGAGAACAAGCTCCAGCGGCTGTACGAATACCCCAATCACTTTCAGATCATCGACATCGAGGTCTCCGGAAAGACCTGCACCGCGACGATGTCCACGGAGCTCAAGCCCGGAAAGACCGAGTATCTCGTGCTCGGCGTCAACACCGGCCTGGTCAAGGTCAACAAGCCCGAATACCGGGACATTCGCTGCGCGATCGAATGAGCCGGCGGCTTACGCCGCGGCCTTCAACAGCACGCGCGAACCCAGTCGCGCAGCGCGACGGCGCGCGCCGTCATAGGACAGGATGTCGTGGTCGGCGTCGGCGATCGGATGCATCTCCGATTGCGGGATCGCCCTGTGCAGCGCCTCGCCCCAGGCGTACGGCACGACGCGATCGGCGGTGCCGTGAATGATGCAGACCGGCATCTTCAGTTCGCCCAGGCGCGGCGCGTAGTCGACGCCGAGATAGGCTTCGAAGTTCCTGATCTCGCCGACCGAGTAGCGATAGAGGTCGTCGTCGGAGACGGTTTGCAGCGCCGCCTTCAGTTTCTCCTGCCGCGCGATCTCCGCCGGGTCCTTGCTCTCGCTCGGAACCGGCACGCGCAACGAGGCCTTGCGTTCTTCGAACACCGCCCGGTCGCCATCCGACTTGCTGCGCTGGACCAGGTCGAGCCGCGTCTTGCCCTGCGGCCGCTCGAGCGAGGCGAGATTGGCGCCGGTGTTCGGCAGGCAGAGCGCGATCACGCGCTCAGGATTCGACAGCGCCAGCTCCAGCGCGATCGGCCCGCCGGCCGAGCTGCCGACGATGATCGCCTTCTGGATCTTCGAGATGATCGAGCAGGCCGAGCGCGTCTGCCGCAAGCGTCGCCAGCGTGTAGTGCGCGTCGGTGTAGTCCGACAGGCCCGCATTGCGGCGGTGGTAGAGGATGGTGCGCACCTTGTCGCGCGGCAGGATCGTCTTGATCGCCTGGTTCTGCGGCGCGAGCGTGGTCGGCGCGCCGCCATAGCCGCCGTGGATGAACAACAGCGGCACGCCGTCGCCGACGCTCTCGTAGAACAGCCGAACTCCATTGACGTCCGCGAACGGCATCGTGTCCTCCCCGATTTTTCGCCGGCGCTTGCTGCGCCGTTCGTCAGCCGATCTTCTTCAGGCCCGCCTTGAAGCGCTTGCTGTTCCTCACATAGCTCGGCGCGCCGCGCGTCAGTTGCGCGACCTGCTCCGCCGTCAGCGTGCGCACGGCCTTGGCGGGCGCGCCGATGATCAGCGAGTTTTCGGGAAACTCCTTGTCCTCGGTGACGATCGCACCGGCGCCGATCACGCAGCCTTTGCGGATGATCGCCCCGTTCATCACGATCGCGCCCATGCCGACCAGCGCGCCGTCCTCGATGGTGCAGCCGTGCAGGATGACGTTGTGGCCGATGGTGCAGTTCTTGCCGATCACCAGCGGCTTGCCGGGATCGGTATGGCAGACCGTGTTCTCCTGCACGTTCGAGCCCTCGCCGACCTCGATCCACTCGTTGTCGCCGCGCAGCACGCAGCCGAACCAGACGCTTGAATCCGTCTTCAGGCGCACCTTGCCGATCAGCACGGCGTTGTCGGCGACGAAGTAGCTGCCGTCGGCGGGAAATTCGGGCGCCTGCCCGTCGAGTTCGTAGATGGCCATGCCTGATCCTTGGGAACGTGTTCTTGTATGCGATCAGGAGTGCCACGAAATCTCGGGCGTTGGCGAGATCGGGCCAGCGGGTATCGCGTATGCTGAAGCCTAGGCCTTGATGCCATCACGTGCAGGAATGTCCGCGGCACGCCGTCATAGCCGCCGCCCGGCGCCTCTTCCATCGTCACGCTGGCCCATGCGCCCGCCTGCCGGTAGGTCGCGCCAGCCGTCTCGCGCGACGGAAAATTGTAGTAGCGGCCGAGGCTGTCGCGATCGCCGCCGTCGCCCATCTTGTAGCTCGCATAGAAGCGGCCACCGTGCCGCAGGGCGGCATGGATCTTTGCAAGCACGTCGCCGAGCCGATCTGCGGGGACGTGCAGCAGGCACGCATTCGCCCACACGCCATCGTAGGCCGCTTGCTCGTCGAGGTCCTCAAAGCGCATGATCTTCACCGGCCGGCCAAGCCGCTTCTCCGCTTCGCCGCGAGGCCCGGCGAACCGTCCGTCGGCGTCACGTCGAAGCCGGCGCGGATCATCGCTTCGGAATCCTGCCCGCCGCCACAGCCGAGCTCGAGGATTTTCGCGCCCTTCGCCAAGCTGGCCGAGGAACGCCTCAAGCCGCTTGTTGTGCGCCGGCTTGGCGCGCGCGGCGTAGTTCTTCGCCTCGCGATCGTAGAAAGCGAGCGTGTCGGGATCGTGCTGCGGTGTTGTCTGGCATGGCGGTTCAATACTCGCCAGCCCGTGCGCTCAAATCAAGCGGAACGATTGCTTCAGGCCAGCAGCCCGGCCGCCTGCAGGAGCATGACGAAGAACGTGCCGGACATCATGCTCCAGAAGCCGCCAGCACCGTCGCCAGCATGACGAATTCGAAGCGGCGGTTCTCGATCCGGCGGCCGCGGACCGTGTTGCGCATGATGATGAAGGGCGCAGCGAACACCAGGAACGGCACCGCGGCGAAGGCCTGGGGGCTTGCCCCCTGCGCCAGCAGTCCGAAACCCGCCGGCCGCTGCGCGAAGGCCTGATAGGCGCTGACCAGCGCGCCCGCGACGGCAAAGCCGATGCCAACGGCAATGAAGGACTGCAGCGCTTCAGGCGACATCGAAAGGCTCACGCGGTACACGACAGGAACGTTCCGAAGGCTTCGCAGAACGGCGTCTGCCGCGCCAGCGTATCCTTAAAGAAAGGTTAACAGCGCGCGGGCAATTGTTTCAAACAGGTGACTTAATCCGCGCTTTAAGCTGCAGCTTTCGCCTCGTGCCATACTGGCGCTGATTCGCCGCAGAAACGTTCAATGGCCCCCCTTACCCGCCAGCCGCGCATATCGTCGTCCCGGCGCGCCAAGACCGCGCATCGGCCCGATGGGGATCTCGTCCCTCGTCAGCGCCGCGGTGCTGGCGCTGGTCGTCTATCTGCTGTGGCCGACCTGGCGCGCCAGCGCGCCGAACGATCCGGCGCATCTGCCGATCACCATCGGCAGCGCGCTGTTCAACGTTCCGGCAAAGGCGATCCGCATGCGCATGCAGCGGCGCGCGGGACCGCAGGAGCGGATCGATCTGGCGTTCGACTACCCTTCCCTGGCGCCGCCCGAACCCCAGGCGCATGTCACCGCCGACGATGTCGAGGACAAGCCGATCGCGACCAACCGCATCTTCCTGTCGATCGCCGCCGACGGCGGCGTGATCACGCCGATCGAGCGCGCGCGCACCATCTATCCGCGCTATGTCGAAGCGCAGGCGGATACGCAGGACGGCCTCACCGGCCGCGCGTTCCGCGACAACTCGCCCTATCGCGGCGAGGACCTGTTCATGGCCGACGCCGTTCGTCACCCGCTGCACGCGCGATACGATGACGCCCGGCATGTGCCTGAGCGAACGCCGCGTCGACGGCGCGCACCTGACGTTCCGCTTTCCACGCGCCTGGCTGTCCGACTGGCGCAATGTCGCCGCGTCGATGGACAGGATCGTCGAGCGGATGCAGAGCAAGGCGAACTAGCCTGCGCACGCATCGAGCGAACGCAGCGCGTCATACTAGCCCGACGTATCCGAGCTCCCCTTCGGCAGCGAAACGCCGCCAAGCAGGGCCACGAGTTCCGCCTGGCGACGCACGCCGGTCTTCGAGAAAACGCGTTTGAGAACGCTCCTCGCCGTCTCCTCGGCGATTCCCAATTTCACGGCGGTTTCCCGCGGCTGTTCGCCGGATCCGATCAGTGCAGCAATCTTCGCTTCGCCCGGCGTAAGATCGAACAAGCCCTGAATCACTTTTGCGGCGGGTACGTCACGGGGAACCACCGGCGTTACGACGACGATCGCTCGCGCGAGCGCGAACACGTCCTTGGCTACGCCACTGACCGGGAGCACGTGAACGATCATAGGCGGCCATTGCCCCTGCGCTGGAATTGGCAATGAGCTCACGGATGCCGCGTCGATCAACCCGGCTTCAATTCGCGCGAGTGCCGCGGCAAAGAGCCTGTCAGCCGAGGCGTCGGCCAAAGTCAGACGTGCCGACCGATCCTGCGCGATGCCGGGCACGAGCGGTGCGAAAAGATCGTTCGATGCGATCAATCGGCCGGCGCCATTGAGAACCGCCGCCGGAAGCCCCAGCACTGCGAGCGCCTTTGTCATGGCTTGCGCGCTTTGCAGGTCGAGCCGGGCTGAGAGCAGCGCAGCACGGGCGAGGTGCGGCCGCAGACGGTCCAGCGCGTCGACAAGTTCCCGCGGGACAGGTCCGATCTGCGCGCTTGCGCTCGGCGTGGTAGATCAGTGTATCGCCGCTCGGCACCGGGATCACCGTCGCAACGCCCCAGCCATAGCCGCGCGGAAACCAGAATTCCTGGTACACCTTCTGCTGTTCGATCTCGTCCGGCCTGAACACGTCGAGGTCGGTCAAGAACCCTGGGTGCTGCGACTGCATGAGGCGCCGGGTACGCTCGTTGTCGGCGTGGTGTCCGTTGAAGTAGTCGTCCATGTCCTCGCTGAAGCCCGGCGAAGCCAGCCATCTGGCGCGATCCGCCCTCGCCGTGAACAAAATCGCGCCTTGTCCGCCGACCAGTTCGGAAATGGCCAACAGCGCGTCAGGCCACATGTCCGGCACCGCGCCGGCCTCGTAGATTTCGCGCAAGCAACTTGTCGAAATCGATCATCCGGAAAGACCACTCGGGGACAGGCCACGCCAGCCCGATCGCTGCAGGACCATCAGCAGCGCCTTGCTTTCCCCGGCTTCCGGAAAGTTCGCGCGATCCTCGAAGCGAAATCCGAGCGCGCTGTAGGATCGTCTGCGCGCGCGTGTTGTGCGGGAAGACGTTCAGCCAGAGCCGGGATGCATCGGTTTCAGCGAAGATCGTGTCGATCACGCGTGACAGCAGTTCGCGTCCGATCCTCTTGCCGGTATCGGCGACGATGATCCGCCTGATCAGCGTTGCGCGGTTGTCCGACGCCCAGTGCTGGACGATGACAAAGCCGACGGGCTTTCCGTCGGACGATCCGACGAAATAGGCGTTGCTGGCGTCGGCGAGCGCCCGCTCGTGCTCCTCGCGCTCCCAGCGGCCCGACCAGGCCCTTCGTTGCCGGGCAGCGCGCTCGGTCGCCATGATGAAGGGAATGTCGGCTTCGGTCGCCCTGACGATCTCGATGGCCGGCACGGACAACGCGCGCCTCTCAGACCTCGTCGAGGTCGGTTTCGAGGATCGCCATCTGGAACTGGTAGGAGCGGTCGTCGTCCTCGTCGTCGACGAACAGCACGCCGACGAACTCCTCGCCGATATAGACCTCGGCGGAATTGTCCTTCTTCGGCCGCGGCACCACGCGAATTTTCGGGTTGCCGAACAGCCGCTTCAAATAGGTGTCGAGCTTCCTGACTTCCTGAACGTCCACAGCCGTCTCCCGGTCCGATCGCGCCAGAGGCGCACGGAATTGTTGCGGCCAGCTTTTATTGCGTGTTGCGCGTCAGCGCTAGACCCAAATGGGGTCGAATCCGAGTCGGATTATTCGCCGCCGTTCAGCATCTGGTCCATGGTGCGCGACGGCTCGGCGCAGCCGGCCGCGCCGACCACCTTCGCCGGAACGCCCGCGACCGTCACGTTGTTCGGAACGGGCTTGACCACCACCGAGCCTGCGGCGATCCGCGCGCAATTGCCGACCTTGATATTGCCAAGGATCTTCGCGCCGGCGCCGATCATCACGCCGCGGCCGATCTTCGGATGCCGGTCCTCGTTCTCCTTGCCCGTGCCGCCGAGCGTGACGCCGTGCAGGATCGACACGTCGTCTTCGACCACCGCCGTCTCGCCCATGACGAAGCCCGTGGCGTGATCGAGGAAGATGCCGCGGCCCATCTTCGCCGCCGGGTTGATGTCGACCTGGAAGACCGCCGACGAGCGGCTCTGCAGGTAGTAGGCGAAATCCTTGCGGCCCTTGTGCCACAGCCAGTGCGCGAGGCGATGGGTCTGGATGGCGTGGAAACCCTTGAAGTAGAGCAGCGGATCGATGAAGCGCGACGTCGCCGGATCGCGGTCATAGACCGCCACCATGTCCGCGCGGAACGCGTTGCCGAGATCCGGCTCGTCGCGCAGCGCGTCCTGATAGGCCTTGCGGATCATCTCGCCCGACAGTTCCGGATGATCGAGCCGCTCGGCGACGCGATGCACGATCGAATCCTCGAGCCGCTCGTGATGCAGCACCGCCGAATAGATGAAGGTCGCAAGCTCCGGCTCGCGCCGGACGATTTCTTCCGCTTCCTGCCGGACATGCGCCCAGACCGGATCGAGCTTGCTGAGGGCGGATTGAGGATCGAGCTGGGTCTTGGGCATGTGACGTCGTCCCGACAGTTCCATGAGACTGATCATACCACATAGTGCGCTGCGGCGATGCCGCAATGACGATCAAGTCGATGCTTTGGGTAAAGATGTTCTGCCGTTGCAAATTTGCCGGCGCCGCCCGCTTCGGCTCAATTCTCAGTCAGCAAAATCAGACACTTGCGGCCGGCACTTGACTGCAGGTCCAACGTTGCATCAGGCCGCAGGCTGTCCGCTGCAAGTAAGCCAGCACACCCTCCTTGTAGACCTTGTCGCCGACCGCGCGCATGTGGTCGCGGCCGGGGATGTCGAGCACCTCGGAACCGGGGATGATCGCGGCCAGTTCGTGCGCGGAGCCGGCGATGTCGTCCTTGGTGCCGACCGCAATCAACACCGGAACGGCGATCGCAGCGGCCTCGTCCTTGCGTCATCAACCGGCGCGAGCCGCGCAGGCACGCGGCCAGCGCCCGGCGATCCGATCGCGTCTGATCGGCAAAGGCGCGGAACGTCCGCCCCATCTTGTCGGTGACGCTGTCGAGCGAAGGCGCCTCAAGCGCCTTCGCGACGTTCTCGCCCGGTCCGCCGCCTGCGATCAGACCGATGCCGATGCCGCCGAAGATGGCGCGCCGCACGCGCTCCGCGTGGTGACGTGCGAGAAACGCCGTGATGCGCCCGCCGAGCGAATAACCCATGATGTCCGGCCGCGCGATGGCGAGATGATCCATCAGCGCCAGCACGTCACCGCGCCATCGTGCCGATGTGGTAGTCCTCCGCGTCGTAGAGCTTTGTCGACTCCCCGTGCCCGCGATTGATCGAACGCGATGACGCGGCGGCCCGCCTGCCGCAGATGCGACACCCAGGTCGGATAGACCCAGTTCACGTCCTTGGTGGAGGCAAAGCCGTGCACGAGAATAATGGGATCGCCCTCGCCTTCGTCGAGATAGGCAATCTCGACCCCGGCATTGTTGAAACTCGGCATGAGCTGTCGCTGATAAGTCGTTGGCGTGGAGGTTGTTTACGCTGTCGCGGCCGCAGCCAGCGCCCGCCGCATACGCCGTTCGCGGGCAGCCGCGCAACCAGGCCAGCGTCAGCCGCTCGGTCATGGACTTGATCGAGGCGACGAGCCCAACGAGGAACACCAGCGCGCTGAACAGCCAGCTGGCGAGGTTGAAGGCGCCCGCGGTCAACAACAGCGCGCCGCGGCCGAGAACCTTCAGGATCGCCCGCGTCTGGCTGCCCTTGGACTTCGGCGAGCTTTGCCGCGCGCGCGAGGTCCTTCGGATTGTCGGCGACCTTGACGATGTCGAGCGCAGCGCGAACGCCCGCCTTCTCGCCGACCCGGCCGACGTCCTTCACCGCAGCAACCAGCAGGCCCGCCTTCTCGGTGCGCACCGCCGCCTTGATCGCGCCGAGCGATTCCATCGGCCGCACCACCGACGCATTGGCGACCGCCTGCCGCAGCATGGTCGGAATCGACCACCTCGCTCGCGGACCGCCGCGCCCAGTCGGTCAGGCCGGCGCTGAGCCGGGCGCTCTTGCGTGCGCCCTTCAACAGGGTGAGACCGGCGCGCGCGGGGCGTGGCCGTTCCAACCGACGCGTAGGTTCCGGCGGTCACGGCAAGCCCGACCGCGGCCAGACCGAGCACCAGACGGTCCGGCTCCTCGCCGAGCGACCAGCTGTCGCCCCTGAACGACGACGTCGCGGATATCGCCGAAGGCGAACAGGTCGCCGGTGACGGTCCCGGAGAAGCTGGCGAGATCGTCGGTGTCGCCGGTCAGGAAGCCCGTCGCGAACCGGCCCGCAAGATGCGTCGCCGATCGCTGCTCTGCCGCAACGTCTCGAGCCGCGCGAGCACATCCACCGACACCGGCAGGTTCTGCGCCTGCGCCAGGTCGACGAAGCTCTGGGCAAGATCGATGTCGCCGTCCTTCAATGCGGCCTCGATCTCGCGCTCCACCAGTTGCGGATCGCCGGCGGCCGCCTTGCGGATTTGCAGCTCGCTGAGCGCGGCCGGATCGTCCTGGCTGAGGAAGATCGCCGCAGCGTCGCGCGCATTCGGCCAGACGAAGGCGAGCGCCGTTGCACAGGCCGCAAGGCAAGCGAGGCTGGCGGCCAGTCGAAGCAACAGCTTCATGTCAGTCTTCCATCCTGGATTATGGATTCTGGAACGAGACCCGAACTCCGATGACACTCAGATAACTACGGCTTTTTCGCGCGCAATGCTCGCCGCGGCCGGTGCTACCAAAGAAGGCCTTCCTTAACGCCTGCGATTATGTCGAATTTAGCATGCCAGGCGCGAGGCAATGCGATCCGTCAACGCGTACCGCTACCCTAGGAATTTGCGCGGCGTATCAGTATGGTGCGCGCGGTTCGAACGGGTTAACAAGCGCCGCCGCCGGCTCAACCGGTCCAGAAGTTTTGGGGTTTTGACAATGGCCGACCATGTCGTTCCGCATTTCCAGAATGATGCGGGAGTTTCCGTCATCGAAATCGGAGCGACGGAATTCATGTGTGTCGGCGCGCGCCCGCCGTTCGATCATCCGCATGTGTTTCTCGACATGGGCGACGATCGCGAGATCATCTGCCCCTACTGCTCGACGCTCTACCGCCATGCCACGGATCTCGCCGCCGGCGATTCGCGGCCTCCGGAATGCGCGCTGAAGGAAAAGGCAGCCTGACGTCCGCTCCCGCATCGCGAACGATCGTCGTCGCCGGTGCAGGCATTGGCGGGCTGACGGCGGCGATCGCGCTTGCCGCGCAGCGGTTTCCATGTCGATCGTGCTGGAGAAGGCCGCCGCAACTCGATGAAGCCGGCGCCGGCATCCAGCTGTCGCCGAACGCCAGCGGCGTCCTGATCCGCCTCGGGCTCGAGAAGCAGCTCGCCGAGCGCGTCGTCACGCCGGACGACATCAGCGATCGTCGCCGCGCGCAGCGGCCGGCCGATCGTCCGCATCCCCCTCGGCGCCCGCAGCGCAGATGCGCTATGGCGCGCCCTACTGGATCGTCCACCGCGCCGACCTGCAGGCCGCGCTGCTCGCACGGGCGCGCGAAAATCCGGACATCGATCTGCGGCTCGGCGCGCCGTTCGAGGATGTCGCGGTTCATGCCAAGGGCGTGACCGTCGTCAATCGCGAGGCGCCTGGAGCGCACCAACCGCCAGGCGCTGGCGCTGGTCGGCGCCGACGGCGTCTGGTCGAACGTGCGCCATCAGCATTTCGGCGGCGTGCAGGCGATCTTCTCCGGGCATGTCGGCCTGGCGCGGCACCATCGATGCGCGGCAGCTGCCGCGCGAGTTCGGCCAGAACCGCGTCACGCTCTGGCTCGGCGCCGGTGCGCATCTCGTCGTCTATCCGGTGCGCGGCGGCGCACTGATCAATGTCGTCGCGATCGTCGCCGGACAGTGGAACAGGCCGGGCTGGAACGAGGCCGGCGACGCCGGCGAGATCGCCGCCGCATTTCAACACGCGCCGCTGGTGCGCGCGCGGCGCGCATGATCGTCGGCGCGGCCGACAACTGGCGCAAGTGGGCGCTGTTCACCGTCGACGGCGTGCCGCCGGCCAGCGGTCCGGTCGCGCTGATTGGCGATGCCGGCCACGCCGATGCTGCCGTTCGCAGCCCAGGGCGCGGCGATGGCGATCGAGGACGCCGCCGTCCTTGCCGACTGCCTGTCGCGCCAGCCGGCCAACCCGACCGAGGCGTTCCGCCAATATGCGGCGCTGCGGCAGGCGCGCGTCGCGCAGGTGCGGCGCACGACCTGGCAATCCGGCGCGATCTATCACCTGCCCGGCCCGATCGCACTCGCGCGCAACCTGACGATGAAGATTCTCGGCGGCCAGCGGCTGCTGTCGCAGCGCGACTGGCTCTACGACTGGCGGCCTGGCTGAGCGAAGTCGTCAATAGACGCGGCTCTTGCTGCGGCCGGCGGCGGGATCCATGCCGGGCGACGGCCGCGCGAACGACGGGTCGGCCGCCTGCGACGGCGCTCTCGCAGCGTTCGCGCTCGCCACGCCGCGTTGGCCGATTTCAGCCGCGCCTGCGTTCGACAGGTAATCCGGCCGGTAGGCGATCTCGGCGACGACCGATCCGCCGGCGCCGGTCTCGGCCTTCGCCATCAGCCCCTGCAGTTCCTCGATCCGCTTGGCGTAGGTTTCGCGCGCAGCGGCGAGCTGCTTGCAGTCGTACATCGCGAACGTCGCCGGATCGGCGAAGAAGGTCGATTCGTCGACCATGCTGGTCGCGCAGCCGGACAGCGCGGCGCCGGCCGCCGCGACAACCAGAAGGCGCGTCAATTTCGCAGGCTTGCGGGACATGTTGAACTGTTACACGAGCACCATTGACAGGCCGTAAAGCAGCTTCGGATGTCGACAATAAGGCCCGGCAGCGCTTGCAATCCGCAGCTGCCGCAAAGCCGCTCGCGTTCGATGATGAACGGCAGTTCGTCCGAAATTGACGAACGACGGCGCACGATCGCCGTCTTCCGACAGTCGGCCGACCTGGCCATCGCGTGACTCGCGTCACGCAACGCGCAATCAGGCGCACTCGTCGGTTCGATGCTACCGCAAACGCTCAGCATTAACAGAGAGTTGTGAGTTTTGTGACATCTCCTGATGGCTGGAGCGGTGCGTACGCACGCTCGCAAAATTCAATGCGATTCCGCCAATTCCGAAGACCCTCAGAAGGAGTGTGTGCATGTCGAAACTGACCTGGAAGACCGCCCTCATCCTCGCAGGCGCGCTCGGCTTCGCCGGCGCTGCGGACGCGGGCGAATCCGCCAACAAGGACGAAGCCACCGCCATGGTGAAGAAGGCGGTCAGCTTCATCAAGGAGCAAGGCGCCGAGAAGGGCTATGCCGAGATCAGCAACAAGGCCGGCAAGTTCATCGATCGCGATCTCTACATCGTCGTCTACCAGCTCGACGGCAAGGTGCTCGCGCACGGCGCGAACGAGAAGTTCATCGGCAAGGACATGAGCGAAGCGCAGGACGTCGACGGCAAGCTGTACGTCAAGGAGCGCATCGAGATGGCGAACAAGCAGCCGACGTTCTGGCAGGACTACAAGTTCGTCAATCCGGTCACCAAGAAGGTCGAGCCGAAGCAGATGTACTGCGAGCGGGTCGAGAACACCGCCGTCTGCGGCGGCGTCTACAAGCTCTGATATCCTGATCGATCGCCGCGGGCGGCCCGACGGGCCGCCCGCCGCTACCTGGGCTAAACCGATGCTCGCCCGCTTCCGCCTCAAGAACCTGCGAATGTCCTGGAAGGTGCAGCTCGCGCCGGCCCTGCTGATCCTGATCCTGATCGGGCTCGGCGTCGCCGGCCTGCAGACGCTGCGCATGAACAAGACGAACGTGGACGAGCTGATCGCGGGTCCGATCCGGCTTGCCGAGCTGTCGTCCGAACTGAACTCAGTCGGCCTGGACGGCGCACGCCAAGCTCTACCGGCTGGCCGCGACCTCGGCGAACGAGAAGGACCAGGCCAAGATCGCGGCGGTGGCGAAGGAGACCTCGGCGGCGGTCGCGCTGGTGCCCGCCGCGCTGAAGGCGGTCGAGGCCGCGCAGGGCGCCGGCGGCCGCAACGACATCCTCGAGAAGCTGCGCGCCTCGGTCGCGGGCTACGTCAAGCAGGCGAGCAACGCCATCGACATGGCGGACGGCGATGCGGGCTCGGCGATGCTGTTCATCAAGGGCGCCGAGCGTCATTTCGGCGAGATCGACAAGCTGACCGACCAGCTGATCGCCGCCGGCAACGAGAGCAAGGCGCAGGAAGTCGCCCGCTCGGCCCGGCGGCTCGATGAGCAGCAGCGGATGCTGATGGCGATCATCGGCTGCGTCGGCTTCATCGGCTTCGCCGTCTCCTCGATGATCGGCCGCGGCATCTCGCGCCCGGTGGTCGCGATGTCGGCTGCGATGCGCGAACTCGGCGCCGGCAACTTCGCGGTCCAGCTTCCCGGGCATCGAGCGCCGCGACGAAGTCGGCCAGATGGCGCGCGCCGTCGATGAATTCAAGGCGCAGGCGATGGCGAAGGCGCAGGGCGAGGCCGCCGAGCGCGACCAGAAGAAGCGCGAGCAGGAAGCGGCGCGCAAGGCCGAATTCCGCAACCTCGCCGACAACTTCGAGACCGCGGTCGGCGAGATCATCGACAATGTCGGCGGCGCATCCGAGCGGCTGGCGTCGTCCGCCGAAAGCCTCTCCGGCAGCACCGACACCACCCGCCGCCTGAGCGCGGTGGTCGCCCAGGTCTCGCAGGAAACCTCCGTCCAACGTGCAGTCGGTCGCGTCCGCGACCGAGGAAATGGCGTCCTCGATCAGCGAGATCGGCCGTCAGGTGCACGACTCCAACCGCATCGCCACGAGGCGGTCGAGCAGGCGCAGCAGACCGACGCGCGCATCACCGCGCTGTCGCAGGCGGCCGAGCGGATCGGCGACGTCACCAAGCTGATCACCACCATCGCCGAGCAGACCAACCTGCTGGCGCTGAACGCCACCATCGAGGCGGCGCGCGCCGGCGAAGCGGGCCGCGGCTTCGCCGTGGTCGCGCAGGAGGTCAAGGCGCTGGCGGGACAGACCGCCAAGGCGACCAGCGAGATCAGCGCGCAGATCGCCGCAGATCCAGACGGCGACGCAGGATTCGGTCGTGGCGATGAAGCAGATCGGCGGCACCATCGGCCGCGTCTCGGAGATCGCCGCCTCGATTGCCGCCGCCGTCGAGCAGCAGGGTGCTGCGACCAACGAGATCGCCCGCAACGTCCAGCAGGCCGCCCAGGGCACGACGCAGCTTGCCAGCAACATCGCCGAGGTCAACCGCAACGCCGACGACGCGGGCTCGGCATCGGCCGACGTGCTGTCGTCGGCGCAGCTGCTGTCCAGCGAAAGCCACCGGCTGAAGCTCGAGATGGAGCGGTTTCTGGAGACGGTCCGCGCCGCATAGCGGCCGTATTTGCGGCGGACGATTTCGCGGAACAAGCGTTCCGATCGCCGTTGTCGGCCCGGACTGTGAGCCTGGCCTGTACCGCGTACGGCGGCTCGCTTGCTTCGAACTCAACAACAGAGCGGTGACGACCATGGCCTTTCGCCGCGGCGGATTTGTGCTGACGCCTCCATCCATCTGGATTTTCGCAATCTCGCTCGTGCTGGCGCTGATCGCGCTGCTGGTGCGCTACGGCGGCGTCAGCGTCCCGATCATCAACGCATCGCGCGTGTTCGACGTGCTGGCGATCGCCTACGTGCTGTCTGGCCGCAGGCGTGCTCGTGCGCGGGGTGTAACGCGACAGCTCGTCTACTTCCCCAGCAGCACCCCGGCAGCCACAGCGTCAGCTCGGGGATGTAGGTGACGAGGCCGAGCACGATCAGCATCGGGATGTAGAACACCATGATGCTGCGCGAGACGGCTTCCATCGACACCTTGCCGATGGCGCAGCCGACCGCCAGCGTCGGCCCGACCGGCGGCGTCAGCAGGCCGATGCCGAGGTTGAAGATCATGATGATGCCGAAATGCACCGGATCGATGCCGAACTTGGCGATCACCGGCAGGAACACCGGCGTGCAGATCAGCAGCATCGGCGCCAGATCCATGAACGTGCCGAGGAACAGCAGCAGCAGGTTGACGTAAAGCAGGAACGTGTACTTGTCGCTCGCGACCGTGGAGAAGAACTCCGACGGCCAGCGCCGGAATGCGCATCAACGCCATCATGTAGCCGAACGCCACCGAGAAGCCGATCATGATCATCACCATGCCGACGGTGCGCACGACGCGGCCGATCAGGAGCGGCAGCTCGCTCCACTTGTAGCTGCGGTAGATGAACATGGTGACGAAGAACGCCCAGACGCAGGCGACCGCGGCGCTTTCGGTCGGCGTGAAGATGCCGGAGAGAATGCCGCCCATGATGATGAAGACGGTGACGAGGCCCCAGATCGAATCGAGCGCGATCCAGAGCGCCTGCTTCAGCGGGAATCGGCTCGCCCTTCGGCAGGTTGTTGCGATAGGCGTAGATCAGCACCAGCACCATCAGCGAGGCGCCGAGCAGCAGGCCGGGAATGACGCCGCCGATGAACAGGTGCGCGACCGAAACGGTGCCGCCGGCGGCCAGCGAATAGATCACCATGTTGTGCGACGGCGGGATCAGCAGCGGCTGCAGCGAGCCGGAGATCGTCACATTGACCGCGAACAGCCGCGGATAGCCGGCCCTGATCATCTGCGGGATCATCACCGAGCCGATCGAGGCGGTGTCGGCCACCGACGAGCCCGAAATGCAGCCGAACATGGTCGAGGCGACGATGTTGACCAGCGCCAGCCCGCCGCGAATGAAGCCGACGAAGACCTTGGCGAGATCGACGATGCGGCTGGCCATGCCGCCCTCGCCCATGATCGCGCCGGCGAGAATGAAGAACGGGATCGCCAGCAGCGGAAAGTCGTCCATGCCGTCGGACGTCTTCAGCGCGATCGCCTCGAGCGGAATGCCCATCCACAGCGCCGCGAGGACCGCGGCGAGGCCGAGCGCATAGGCGACCGGCATGCCGATCAGGCAGAGCACGGTGAACGAGCCGATCAGTACCAGTGCGTCCATGGCTTCAGCTCATTCCGACGAGATGGTGCTTGACCGCATCGTCCGAGTCCGGCGGCGGCGGAAACCAGTCGCGCCTTCAGGAAGCGCTCGATGATGAAGAGCATGGTGATGAAGCCGACGATCGGCACCGGCAGGTACGACACGCCGACCGAGACGATCGGAAACTCGGCGATGCTCTGGTACCAGGTCCGCTGCACCAGGCGGACGCCGTACCAGAGCAGGAACAGGTTGGTCGGCGAGCATGCAGAGCTCGATGAAGATGCCGAGCAGCGTGCGCGGCAGCGCCGCGCAGCGCGCTCGGCAGCATGCCGACGCCGATGTGCAGGTGTTCGCGATAGCAGACGACGGCGGACAGGAACGACAGCACGATCATCAGCAGGATCGCCATCGGCTCCGGCCATGACGACGCGCTGTTCAGCACGTAGCGGGTGAAGACGCCGTAGGGAATGATGACGGTGATGACGACGAGGGCGACACCGGCGAAGAACACGCAGGCGCGATGCAAGGCATCCATCGCCCTGAAGTAAGCTTGCATCGCGCCTCCGACCCCTGCCCTGCCTGCAAGATGGCTGCGGCCGGCTCCGCTGCAGCGAAGCCGGCCGCGAACCTGACTGCGCATGCCGCTATTTCACCGCCTGGATGCGATCGATCAGCGCCTTGTGGGCGGCGCCGTACTTGTCCCACACCGGCTTGACCGCGTCCTGGAACGGCTTGCGGTCGGCGACCTCGTTGATGACGGCGCCGGCCTCCTTCATCTTCTTCAGCGACTCCTCCTCCCGCGCGTACCAGAGCTTGCGCTGCTCCTGCTGCGCCTCCTTGGCGGACTTCATGATCAGCGCCTGATCGTCCTTCGACAGCTTGTCCCAGCTGACCTTCGAGAACACCAGCAGCTCCGGAATCATCAGGTGGCCGGTCTTCGAGTAGTACTTCGCATAGCGATAGTGCTGGCCGCTCTCGTAGCTCGGCTCGTTGTTCTCCGCGCCGTCGACGACGCCGGTCTGCATGCCGTTGATCAGCTGGTCGAAGCCCATCGCCACGCCGTTGCCGCCGAGCGAGTTCATGGTGTCGACGAACAGCGGATTGCCCATCATGCGGATCTTCAGACCCTTCAGGTCCTCGACCTTCTCGATCGGCTTCTTGGAGTTGTAGACGTTGCGGATGCCGGCATTCATGTAGCAGAGCCCGATCAGGCCGGCGGTCGGATGATCGGACAGCTTCTTCAGCAGCTCCTCGCCGATCGGCCCGTCGATCACCTTCTCCATGTGCGCGCCGTCGCGGAACACGAACGGCAGGTTGAAGACGTTGAACTCGGGCACCAGCGGCCCCATCGGGCCGACGGAGATGCGCGCCATCTGCAGCGCGCCGACCTGCGCCTGCTCGATCATCTCCTTCTCGCCGCCGAGCTGCATCGCCGGGAACATCTGGATCGAAATGCGGCCCTGGGTCGCCGCCTCGAGCTTCTTGCCCATGCGCTCGACCGCCTCGACGGTCGGATATCCGATCGGATGCACGTCGGTCGCCTTGAGCACCATCTTCGCCTGCGCGAAGGCCGGTGCGCCGATCGCTCCGGCCGCGGTCGCAGCCGCGCCGAGCATGAGAAAATCGCGTCGTTTCACGTTTGCTCTCCCTTGTTGAGCCGTCTCTGATCCCGGTCTGATCCCGCCGTCCGGCGGCTTCACGACGGTCCGACCGTCGTGCGCCACCTGTGTTTGTTGCAGCCCGTCTCGCCCGTGTAATCTCGCGTCGTGGAAACCTTGTGCTGGTGACAATCGCGATGGTAAGAAATTTGTACGATGACCGTACATCCTGAAAAGCTAGCAGCAAGCCCGAAACGCTGACAAGGCCGCGTTGCTGACGCCGCTGCGGCCCGGTTCGCAACCGCACATCGGAGGTGATCGACCGCATTTCCAACGAGATTGCGAGCGGCCGGCTGAAGCCCGGCGCGCGGCTGCCGACCGAGCAGGAAATGATGAGCGCGATGGGCGTCAGCCGCACCGTGGTGCGCGAGGCGGTCTCCGCGCTGAAGGCGGACGGCCTCGTCATCACCCGCCAGGGCGCCGGCGCGTTCGTCGCATCCGATCGCGCGCGGGTGCCGTTCCGGATCGATCCGGACGGGCTGTCCTCCATCGCCGACGTCATCAGCGTGATGGAACTTCGCCTTGCGGTTGAGATCGAGGCCGCAGCGCTCGCCGCCGAGCGCGCCTCGCGCGCAGCACCTGCGCGGCATCGAGCGGGCGCTCGCCGACATCGACCGCGCGCATCCGCCGCGGCGACGCGGCGATCTCCGAGGATTTCGCCTTTCATCGCGCGATCGCCGAGGCCACCGCCAATCCGCACTATGCGGAATTCCTCCGGTTCCTCGGCCGCCATGTCATTCCGCGCCAGAGCGTGCGCGCGACGGTGACCATCGGCGACGAGCAGACGGCGTACCTGAAGAAGATCCAGACCGAGCATCGGCAGATCGCCTCTGCGATCCGGGCGCGCGACGGCGCGGCGGCGCGGCGCGCGATGCGCACGCATCTCGGCAACAGCCTGATGCGCTATCGCCGGCTCGCCAAGCTTGCCGCCGGCCGGCTGGACTGCCGCCGCATCAATTGCCAACCCAAGCTTGAGGAGACCGACGATGAAGCGCGTCCTGATGACCGGAGCCGCCGGCGGCATCGGCACGATGCTGACGCCGATGTTGCGCGGCATCTATCCGGAACTGAGGCTGTCCGACATCGCACGCCGCAGGCGCTTCGCTCCGGCGACGAGTTCGTGCCCGCCGACCTGACGAAGATCGACGAGGTGGAAAAGATCTGCGACGGCGTCGACGGCATCCTGCATTTCGGCGGCTATTCGATCGAAGGCACGCTGGGACCAGATCCGCACCGCCAACATCGAGGGCTGCTACAACCTGTTCGAGGCCGCGCGCGCGAAAGGCGTCAAGCGCGTCGTCTTCGCCTCCTCCAACCATGCCGTCGGCTTCTATCCGCGCACCACGCACATCGGCACCGACGTCACCCCTCGCCCCGACAGCCGCTACGGCGTCTCGAAGGTGTTCGGCGAAGCGCTCGGCGCGCTCTATGCGGACAAGCACGGACTTGGCGTCACCTCGCATCACGGATCGGCAACGTCGGTCCGATCCCGCTCGATCAGCGCCGGCTCTCGATCTGGCTGCATCAGGAAGACCTGCTGCAGCTCTGTCGCATCGGCCTCGAGCATCCCGGCCATCAGTATGAGGTGTTCTACGGCGCCTCGCTGAACGAACGCGCCTGGTGGGACAATTCCAACGCCTACCGCCACGGCTACCGCCCGAAGCATCGCGCCGAGGATCATCGCGATCACGCGCTCGCCGAACAGACGAAGCTGCCGGCGGACCGGGTCGGCGATTTCTATCAGGGCGGCACGTTCTGCTCGGCCGAGTACACGGCCGAGGCGAAGGACGTGTGGTAGCCGTCATTGCGAGCGAAGCGAAGCAATCCAGCGCGCCACTAAAAGCGACTGAGCTTGCCGCGGCTGCCAAGCTTCTTTGTTTGCGCGCTGCGCGCGCGGCTGGATTGCTTCGTTGCTTCGCTCCTCGCAATGACGGCGTGGAAGCGCTTCGCGATACTCTCTATTCAATTGTCAAACAGCCCGTATGTCTGAGCTTCAGACACACGTCATCGCCCCTGTTCTTTGTCCGGCCTGGGGCTGCCGGTCTTCTCTCTGCACTTCCCTTGGAAAGAGGGCGTGCGGAACACAGGGCGAAAGGCCGCGCCCGCGGCTCCCGTATGCTTGTCGCATCCGGGCAATCCGTATGCCGACGCGTGGCACACGGCGATGGTCCAGCCCAAACGCTTGAGCTGAACCGGACCACAAACGAAGCCTTCGCCTGCGTTCCGCACGCGCCGGATTAACGGCTTGCCGGATTCCAGCGGGAGCCAGGGCCAGGCTCACTTGACTGAAATGCCGAGGTCCCGTCGGCATGCTGGACCGCTTGGGCCGTCCGCCCTCGACGCCGGTCGTCATCCCTGCCGATCACCGCCTCTCAACGGCAACCGAACAGGGCCGGCACCGCGACGGACCCGTCGCATCCCGCCCCGAGGCGCTGACGATTAGCGCACTCGCTCTCCCATCGAGGCCGGATGAGGACGTTATATTCCTACACGCAGGGAATTACAATTTCTGAATTCAGCGAAATCAGAAAGACTGCTGACAGATTTTGGTTCGCAGGGGATTTTATCGCCCAATCCCGAACCGCACGCCTGCCTTCGCCAGGCCGCCGCCGAGGCCGATTGGCGTGCCGTCGGCGCGCCAGCAGGCTGACGCCGGACATGGTGCCGTCGTCGTGGAAGGCGATGCCGTTCATGCCGCCGGCGACTGTGGCCGACCTGCAGCACGTCGTGGCCGAGCGCCTTCAGCGCCGTGCGAACACCGTCCGGCACCGCAAGCTCGACCTCCAGCGCATTGCCCTCGGTCCAGACGCGCGGCGCCTCGACCGCTTCCTGCAGGCTCATGCCGTGGTCGATCAGGTTGACCAGCGCCTGGAACGCGCTCGGGAAGATGCGCTTGCCGCCCGGCAGGCCGAGCGCATAGGCGATCTTGCCGTCGCGCAGCGCCATCATCGGCGACATCGACGTGGTGATGCGCTTGCCGGGCGCAACCGAGAGCGCGTGGCCGGGCCGCGGATCGAACAGGTTCATGTAGTTGTTCGGCACGACGCCGAGGCCGGGGATCATGAATTTGGCGCCGAACAGGTTGTTGATCGTCTGCGTGGTCGCGACCACGTTGCCGAACGCGTCCGCCGCCGTCATGTGCGTGGTGTGCGCGCTTTCCAGCTGCTTGACGCCCGCGCCCCAGCTTCTGCGCCCGCTTCGGATCGATCGCGCGCGCGGCGCTCGTCGGCATAGTCCTTCGACGTCAGCCGCGCGACCGGCACGTTGATGAAATCGGGATCGCCGCTCGCGGCCGCGCGGTCGGCGAAGGCGATCTTCAGCACCTCGGCCAGCAGATGGATCGTCTCCGCCGTGCCGAACCCCATGGCGCCGATGTCGTAAGCCTTCGAGGATGTTCAGCATCTGCGTGATGTGCACGCCGGACGCTGCGGGCGGCGGCGGCCCGAGGATCTCCCAGCCGCGGTAGCTCGCCTTGATCGGCGCGCGCTCCTTCGTCGTGTACCAGTCGAGATCCTTCTGCGTGATGAAGCCGCCGTTCCTCTCCATGTAGTCG
The DNA here is from genome assembly GCA_963843435.1 of uncultured Alphaproteobacteria bacterium. Lineage (GTDB taxonomy): Bacteria > Pseudomonadota > Alphaproteobacteria > Rhizobiales > Xanthobacteraceae > P52-10. Next base: position 19,320 of record CAWJKJ010000013.1, on the reverse strand, counting down.
ACGAGGATGTCGCCGAGCGGCCCGCCGTACAGCGCGCGCCTCGCCCTTCTGCGCGATCAGGTGCAGCGTCTCGGCATATTCGGCACTGCACCACGCGCTCGCCGACGCCGAGCGGCTTGCCGTCCGGCAGGTAGATCTTCGCGATCGGCTTGTCCTTCAGCATGTCGGCGGCGCAGTCGGTGATGCACTCGTGCAGGTACGGCGTCGCCGCGTAGCCGCGCGCGGCGTGCCTGATCGCCGGCTGCATGACATCGGCAAGGCTCATGGTGCCGAAGCGTGCGCAGCGTCTCGCACCAGGCCTTCAGCGAGCCCGGCGCGCCGACGGATTTCGGCCCGATCAGGTTCTCGTCGCCGACCGTGTCGAACACGTCATGCGCCGAGCCCGGCTTCGAGCGATAGGTGTCCGGCTTGACGCTGAGCGGCACCGTGCTCTGCCCGTCGATGACGCGGTGGCTGCCGTCGGCCAGGCGAATATGCGCCATGCCGCCGCCGATGATGCCGACCATCATCGGCTCGACCACGGTCAGCGTGAACAGCGTTGCGATCGCCGCATCGATGGCGTTGCCGCCGGCGGCGAGCATCTCCGCGCCCGCGGCCGACGCCAGCGGATGATTGCTCACCACCATGCCGCGGCTGCCGGATGCCGATCTTCTTCTGGCAGGTGAAGGTCGGTGCCTGCGCGGCTGCGCCAGTCGGTGGTCATGATCGTCCCTGCCTCTTTCATCTTCCGCGCGGCTCTTTCGCCCGGCCGGCTCGCCATGCAGACTAGCATCAGCTTGTCCGGCGCGTCATATAATGGCAGCGTAGCCGGTGACATGCATTTCCGGGGAGCATGTTCCGAGAGCGTTGGGGGACCATTGCCATGAACATCAATCTGAGCGCGCCGACCGTTGCCATTTTTCTGGCGTCCGTCGTTCTCGCGATCCTGGCCCTGCTCGGCCATTTCACGGTCATTCAGTTCGTGACGCTGTACAAGTTCTGGATCGCGATCCTGGCCTACGCGCTACTGTTCGTCGGCTGCGTTTTCAAGGGGTTGTAGCGATCGGCTGCCGCCAGAGGCGGATTGCAATTCCTGGGTCCGCGCGCAATCCTCAAGGCATGCGGCAGCTCATACGAACCGGATTGCAGGTCATTTGCCTCACGGTGGTGCTCGCCGTCTGCGCGCGGGCAGAAGACAAGGCGCCCGCCGCTGATCAGGCAAGCACGGCGGCCGACGACACCTGCAAGCGCGCGACCTTCAAGATTCTGATCGACGTCGGCCACACGCCGGACGATCCCGGGCGCGATCAGTGCGCACGGCAATCCCGAATACAGCTACAACCTGAGCCTCGCCAACCTCGCGATGGAGCGGCTGATCGATGCCGGCTTTCGCCAGACGACACTGCTGCTGGTGAAGGGAAAGGGCTACGGCCAGCTCGCCGAGCGCGCCGCGATCGCCAATCGCGTCGCGCCCGACCTGCTGCTGTCGATCCACCACGACTGCACGCGCGAGCGCTACATCCGCCGATGGGAATTCGCCGGCGTCGAGCGGAACTACAGCGACAAGTTCTCCGGCCACTCGCTGTTCGTCTCGATCAAGAACGCGCTTTACCGGCAGAGCGTCGCGTTCGCGAAGCTGCTCGGCCGCGAGCTGGCGGCAGCCGGCCTGCAGTACACGCCGCAGCACGCCGAAGACATCCCCACCGCGCGCCTGCCGCTGATCGATGCCGAGCTCGGCGTCTACCGCTACGACAATCTCGTCGTGCTGAAGGACGTCCGCGTGCCGGCGGTGCTGTTCGAGGCCGGGCTGATCATCAACCGCAAGGAAGAGCTGATCCTGGCCACGCCGGAGCGGCGGACGCTTGCTGGCGAAGGCGATCACCAACGCTGCGCTCGAGTATTGCAAGTCGCACCAGGGGTCACCCGCCCCGCGCTTCAGGCCCGCGATTGCGAAACGCACCGGCAAGCGGAGCGGATGAAGCCTTCAAACCCTGGATAGACGACATGTCATTCAAAATTGCTGCGCTTGATCACCTGGTCGTCAACGTATCCGACGTCGAAGTCTCTGCGGCGTGGTACCAGCGCGTGCTCGGCATGACGCGGCAGGATACGCCCGGAATCCCGGTTCGGACCGCGGTCCATTTCGGACGACAGAAAATCAACCTGCGCCCTGTCGCCGCAAGCAAGCGCGATTGGTTCACGGCGGCCAACGCAGCCGTCGGCAGCGACGATCTGTGCTTTGTGACGCCGTCTTCTCCTGAGGTTATCGTCGCGCATCTTGGTGCATGCGGGGTCCCTGTTGAGGAGGGGCCGGTGACACGTCTCGGCGCCCGCGGCGCAATGACGTCAGTCTATTGCCGGGACCCTGACGGCAACCTCATCGAGATAGCGACCTACGGTGCCGAGAGTTAAGAGCTACCAATAGCGCCAGCCACATACCCGGCGCCCTCGGCGCCACCAGCAGTCCCAACGACGGCGGCGACGGCGGCGGCGTGGCGGCACAACGATCACCTGAGCCTGCTGGATCATTCCATCCATCGTACCGGGGAGAACCTTATCCAAAGCCAGTGGCGCTGCCTTCGCTGCGGTCGAAATCAGGATCGTCGAACCGGCTGCTACCGCAGTGGCAGCGGCTGCTCCGCACATCGCGCTTCGCAGGAAATTTCGGCGGTCGATGTCTTGCATGTGGTTCTCCCGCAGGTTCTGTGCGTGTCGAAATCGACGTTCGTATTGCCGCCCCATCCGGAGAAAACGCTAACGCCGCCATGGATCGCAATCCATGGGGTGAAACCCGGCAACCGATTGGGGGTTTCTCTGAATGTGCGCCCTGTTATGATCGGCTAGCTTTTTCGGACTGCGGTGCGACAGGTTCGCTTGGCTTCCGTCGACACCACGGGGCACGGCGCACGGCGCGTTTCAATGCCCCGGAGGTCTCTCATGGCCAAACAGAAGCGCGCTCCAGTCCTGATAGACCTGGCGTTGCAAGGTGGCGGATCCCATGGCGCGTTCACGTGGGGTGTTCTCGACCGTCTGCTGGAAGAGCCATGGCTGCAGGTCGACGCCATTTCGGGCACGTCAGCCGGCGCCATGAATGCTGCCGTGCTCAGCCAGCGGGTGGATCAAAGGCGGCGCAGAAGGCGCGCGCGAAGCACTCGCTGCCTATTGGGATCGCGTGGCCCAGGCAGCGATGTTCAGCCCGGTGCAGCGCACGCCGATCGACCGCGCGCTTGGGCGCTGGTCGCTCGACAGTTCACCGGTCTTCATTGGCCTCGAGCTGATGGCGCGCATTTTTTCGCCCTACGACCTCAATCCGCGCGGCTACAACCCGCTGACTTCGATCCTGGAACAGAGCATCGATTTCGAACGCCTGGCGCAATCCACGATCAAGCTGTTCATCACGGCGACCAATGTGCGCACCGGTCGCGGCCGCATCTTTCGCAACGCCGAGATCACACCGGACGTGCTGCTCGCGTCGGCGTGCCTGCCGACGATGTTTCAGGCCGTCGAGATCGATGGCGAGGCCTATTGGGATGGCGGTTACGCAGGCAATCCGACAATCACGCCGCTGGTGCGGGAGAGCAATGCGCAGGACACCATCCTGGTGCAGATCAATCCGCGCGAGCGCCCGGGCATCCCCGCGAACCGCAAACGAAATTCTCAATCGCCTGAACGAGGTGTCCTTCAATGCCACGCTGATGAAGGAGTTGCGCATGATCGCGCTGCTCCGCCAGGTGGCCGATCCGGGTTCTGGCGAGGGCGGCCGCTGGGCCGGAATGCGCACGCACCGGATCCTGACCGAGATGATGACCGAACTCGGCTACTCGTCGAAGCTGAACGCCGAGCGCGCCTTCCTGGACATGCTGCGAGACGAGGGCCGGCGCGCGCACGAGTGCCTTCCTCGATGCGCACGCCGACGACATCGGGCACCGCTCGACCACCGATCTCGACGTGCTGCTGGCGGAGTGCTGAGCATGGGCCTTGTCGGCATCCTGCTGGCGCTCGTCCTGCTGATGTGGCTGGCCTACAAGGGCTGGAGCGTGCTGCTGCTGGCGCCGGCGGCAGCGCTGCTCGCGGCCGCGATCTCGCGCGAGCCGCTGCTGGCCAACTGGACGCAGACCTTCATGGGCAGCGCGGCGCAGTTCGTCGCGCAGTTCTTTCCGCTGTTCCTGCTCGGCGCGTTGTTCGGCAAGCTGATGGACGACAGCGGCTCGGTTGCCGCCATCGCCAAGTTCATGACCGAGCGGCTGGGAACGAGCCGCGCGGTGCTGGCCGTCGTTCTCGCCGGCTCGCTGGTCACCTATGGCGGCGTCAGCGTATTCGTTGCCTTCTTCGTCCTGGTGCCGATGGCGCAGGTGATGTTCAAGGCCGCCGACATCCCGCGTCGGCTCATGCCGGCGACGGTCGGTCTTGGAACGCTGACGTTCACGATGTCGGCGTTTCCGGGAACGCCCGCGATTCAGAATGCGATCCCGATGCCGTTCTTCGGCACGACGCCGTTCGCGGCACCCGGCCTCGGTATCATCGCCTCGGTCATCATGCTCGGCTTCGGCCTGTGGTGGCTTGGGCGCGCCGAAGCCAGGGCCCGCAAGGCCGGTGAAGGCTTTGGACCGGGAGGCGAAATCGACACCGATCGCGTCGCCGACGATCAGATCGTTCGCGAGCACGCGATCACGCTCGCCCGCGAATTCGACCCCGCCGAGATCCGCCACGGCCGTCACAGCGAAATCATGCCGTCGATCGGCGTGGCCGTGCTGCCCCTCGCGCGTCGTCATCGTTGTCAATCTCGCGATGTCGCTGTTCGTCCTGCCGCGTCTCGACTTTTCGTATCTCGCCGAAGAGCGCTGGGGTGGAACCACGCTGTCAGGCGTCCTCGGCGTCTGGTCGGTGGCGATTGCGCTTGCGGCGGCGATCCTGACCCTGATCGTCACCAACCGCAGCCGGTTGTCGTCATTGCGCGAAACCATGGATGCGGGCGCGAATGCATCGGTCGCTGCCGATCATGGCGGTTGCGAGCCTCGTCGGTTTCGGCGCGGTCGTTGCCTCGTTGCCCGCCTTTGCGATGGTGCGCGAGGCCGTGCTGTCGATCGGCGGCGGTCCGCTGGTTTCGCTTGCCGTCTGCCACCAATGTGCTGGCCGCGCTTACCGGCTCAGCTTCAGGCGGAATGACGATCGCGCTCGACGCGCTCGGCGCCACCTATCTGAGCCTTGCTGCCGAGCAAGGGATCAATCCGGCGCTGCTGCACCGTGTCGCGGTCATGGCCTCAGCCACGCTCGACACCCTGCCGCACAACGGGGCGATCGTGACCTTGCTGGCGGTGTGCGGAACGACGCACCGCGAAAGCTATTTCGACATTGTCATGGTCGCGATCGTCGGCGCAGCCCTCGCACTTGCCGCGGTGATCATGCTCGGCACCGTATTCGGATCGTTCTGACCGCGATGCCCTGGTGACGTGCGAAACACGTCTTTCATTGCTATAACCCGCTCCCAACGAACGGGAGGAAAATTTGGCCAAGATCGTAGTGATGTACAAGACACCGACGGACGTGGCGGCTTTCGACAAATACTATTTCGAAACACACGTCCCGATTGCCAAGAAGATACCAGGCCTGAAGCGTTACGAGGTCAGCCAGGGCCCGGTCGCAACGCCAGCCGGTCCCTCCCCGTTTCATCTCGTCGTAACGCTTGAATTCAGCAACATGGCCGCGATCCAGCAGGCGCTTGGAAGCCCGCAAGGTCAAGCCGCAGCGGGCGACATGCAGAATTTTGCAAGCGGTGGCGCCGACCTGCTCGTGTTCGAGACGCGCGAGATCTGAAGCAGGAGGCAGCCATCAAACCACCTCGCCCCGATATGACAGAGCGAGGAATAGGTTTTGGCGGCAGCGCGCCTCAACTCGATCTTGATGGCGTACCGTGTCGAACGCTCAGGCTGCGCGCTCACGCATGGCGGCCTGGCGCCCGGCCCCGACCGCCGCTGAGCGACCGCGTCTCGCAAATGTCACTGCGGCTTGATGCTTCTGCCACAACTCCAACCAGCGAAGCTCGCCAGCCATTGCGGGAAGACCTGAGGTGGGCCAGACGAACTCTCCATTGAAAGGCAACGTGTCGTCCAGCTTGTTGAATTCTTCTTCTTCGTCGAGCGACAGTCCAATCAGCATTGGTCCTCCTTCGCGGCCATGGGTGCGGCGAAGAAACGGGATCGAGATACGTCCGTTCCTGAGCGATCTTGAGTTGGCTTGAGACTGTTGCCGGTCGACAACAGGGAGCACGATCGTGCGATCACTCGCACGATCGGGAGGCAACCTGAACACGCTTCCGCCGGCATCCTTCAAACGAAGGATGCCCTCACGCCCTGAAATCTGATCTTCGCATTCAGAGCGCAGAATGTTCGCTCGATGACATTGGGAGGAAGGGGCATGCTGAGAGCGAATTCTCTTGCGGACCGCGATGGTTGCCGCTGTCCTGGCCGTCACGCCCGTGCGGGCTCAGGACTTTCGCACTGTCACGCTGATGTCGTGGAACGTCGAGAACCTGTTCGACACGGTCGACGATCCCAACAATCCGTTCGACAACACTTACCTTCCTCGCTCGGTCAAGCAGAGCCGGCCGGATCACGAAGAGCATTGCCGCCAGCACTTCGACAGCGGCAACTTCAGGCGCGAGTGCATCGAGGTCGACTGGACCGAGGAGAAGCTTAAGCGCAAGCTGCAGGCGATCGGCGATGTGATCCGTGCGGTTCAGCCAAGGCCCGATGTCATCATTCTGCCGGAACTGGAAAATCCCGCGATCCTCAAGCGCCTGAACACCGAATTCCTTGCAGGCCTTGGCTACACGACCGAGATCGAGCTGGATTCGACCGTGACCGACCTCGACCGCGGGATCGACGTCGGCATTCTCTCGCGCCTCCCCCTCGCCGGCCCGCCCGTGGCGCACAAGGTCGACTTCAGAGACGACAAGGACCTGTGCCGGGCGACCCGGGACATCACCGAGGCCCGTCTGCAGCTTCCGGACGGCAAGACCCTGAACCTCTACGCTGTCCACTTCCCCTCCGGCGGAAATCCCCTCCGCTGCCGCGAGCACGCCTTCCGCACGCTCAACGCGCTCAGCAATGCATTGCCCGAGGATGCCGTTGCCGTTGCCGGCGGCGATCTCAACTTTCCCTGCAACGAGGCGCAGGGCGACCTGTTCGCGCGCATGGTCAACGAGGGGCGATGGAACGTGCCCCCGGAAGTCACCAAGGGATGCAGCGAGCCGGGCTCCAACAAGTTCAGGAACTCGCGACCGGGCGGCGGGGCCTGGTTCACGTGGTCGTTCCTCGACTTCTTCCTGGTATCGGACAGCGTGATCGCGGACAGACCAAGCCGCTCCGGCTGGTTCGCCAACCTCGGCAGCTTCCGCACCGCCGTGGTCTCGCCCGTCCAGATCGAAACCACGCCGCAGGGCTTTGTCTCGCCGCGCCGGCACAATCTGGACGACGGCACCGGGATTTCGGATCACTGGCCGGTGCTGATCGAGCTGGTCACGCGGCCGTAGCGATGCCCGGCGAAACTCGGGTCACGCAGCAAAAAGTGTCATCCCGCGTGCCGCTCGGGATGACAGAAGAACTCAGAACTCCAGGAGATTGTCGCGCAGGTGCTTGTGGGCGTAGGCCTTGCGCGTCGCGCCGCGGCGCTGCAGCTCCGGCACCAGGCCATCGCACACCTCGATCACATAGCGACGATCGAAGTAGCTGTTGAAGATGAGGAAGCCGTCGCCGCCGACCTCCTCCATGACCTCCTGCATCAGGCCGGCCACGTAATCGGGGGTACCGGTGTATTCGATCCCCGCCTTGCGCGCGTAGGTCTGCAGGATCGAGCGCGGCGTCTTGCCCAGCCACTTCGCCAGCGACGACTGGTGACCGTTGGTCGTCAAGGTCATCGGCAGCGGCTCGTCGAGATCGAACTTCGAGAAGTCGATGCCGGTCAGGCGCGACATTCCCGACAGATGCAGGTCGAGATGCTTCTCGGCCTCGATCTGCTCCATCTTCGCCCGCTCACGCGCTGCTTCCATGCTCACATCGATGATCGGGTGGGCGAGGAACAGCACCTTGATGTCGTCGGGATTGCGGCCGAGCCCCGCCGCCTGCTTGCGGACCTTGTCACGGTAGGCCTTCATCGACTCGATGCTGCCGCCTCCTTCGGTAATGATGGTGTCGGCCCAGGTCGACGCGAAGAGCTGACCGCGCGGCGAACCGCCGGCCTGGCAGATCGGCACGCGACCCTGTGGCGAACGCGGCGCGTTGATCGGCCCGCGGCACTTGAAGTACTTGCCCTCGTGATTGATGGCATGGACCTTGTTGCCGTCGGCGAACATCGGCTTCTCGCGATCGAGCACGACCGCATCGGGCTCCCACGCCTCCCACAGCTTGGTCACGACGTCGCAGAACTCGTCGGCGACGTCGTAACGTTCGTCGTGCGGACGGTGTTTCTCATGGCCGTAGTTCTGCGCCGCACCGTCATTGCTGCCGGTGACACAGTTCCAGCCCATGCGTCCTTCCGTCGTGTGGTCGAGCGAGTTCACCAGGCGCGCCAGCAGGTAGGGCGGATACTCCGACACCGACAGCGTCGGCACGATGCCGAGCGTCTTCGTCGCCGCGGCGAGATACGGAACCAGCACCGCCGGATCGAGCTTGGGTGCGCTCGCGGCGTACTGGAGATAGGCGTTGTGCGATCCCTGGTAGGTGTAGGGGACGTTCGAGGAATCCTCGATGATCATGTAGTCGAAGCACGCTCGATCCATGCCCTTGGCGAGGTCGATGAAGATGTCCGGCATCATCCAGCGATTGACGTCGCTGCCGGGAAATTCGCTGCGCCAGCTCTTGGGGCCATAGCCCTGGGACAGGAACCAGGCGAGATGAAACGGCTTCTTCATGATCGGGACCTCGTCTTACTCTCAGTGATGATCGGCGCGCCGCCGCGCGCCGGCATGGGACGCGCCAGCTCCATCTGCTGGCGCTGGCGGAAGAGCTCTATCCTGTGGACGTAGCGGTCGGACCGGACGTACAGGTCCGAGTAGTAGATCGCGGCGCCGTGGATATCGAAGTAGGTACGCTGCAGGAGCAGCAGCGGCGCGCCGACCTCGACCTTCAGATGTCCGGCAAGCTCCGCATCCGCGGCGACTGCCGAGGATGCCTGCTGCACGCGGAAGGCCTGCACGCCGCTGTACTTCTCAATCAGCGGGATGACATGCGCCGAATGAATCTGCTCGGCCATGTCTGACGGCAGGCGCGCCGCCAGTGCCTGCGGCAAATGCGCGGCGCAGAAGGCTATCGGCCCCGTCGGCCGCACGCGGCTCCAGGAGATACGCATCAGCCGCTCGCTGGACGCCACCTGCAGCAACGCAGCCACGCGCGCATCGGCATGCGGCGCCAGATGCTCGATGGCATGCAGCTCGAAGCGCGCATCCGGGTCGTCGATCTTCAGATCCTCGAGCGCGCGCGCGCTCCAGTTCGGGCTGACGGGATCGCTCTCGAGCACGAAGGTTCCACGGCCGGGAAAACGCTGCACCAGCTTGTCGGCCACGAGCAGCTCGACGGCCGTGCGCGCCGTGTGGCGGCTGACGCCGAACTCGGCCATCAGCTCGCTGTCGGTCGGCAATTGCGAGCCGAGCTTGAACGCGCCCGATGCGATGCGCTCGGTCAGCACCTGATAGATCCTGTAGTAGGCAGGAACCAGCCCGCGTTGCATTCCCTCACCCTTTCTTCTTCTTCCTCATCGCCGATCCACGCGTCGCGGATCGAGCGTTTCCCGCAGGCCATTGCCCAGCAGGTTGATTCCCAGCACAAGCAGCACGATGGCGATGCCGGCCAGATTGGCGATCCACGGCGCGACCAGCAGACGGTCGCGGCCCTCGGCGAGGATGTTGCCCCAAGTCGCCGTCGGCGGCGGCAGGCCAAGGCCAAGGAAGCTGAGCGCGGTCTCCTGCAGGATGAGCTGGCCGACCTGCAAGGTCGCGATCACGGTCAGCACGGGCGACATCTGCGGCAGGATGTGCCGCCACATGACGTAGCGGCCACCCGCACCCGATGCCACCGCAGCCTCGACGAAAGGCCGCTCTCGCAACGACCGCGTCAGGTTGAAGGCGACGCGCGTGTAGCTTTCCCAGCCGGCGAAGCCCAGCACCAGGATCAAGACCGCGACGCTGCCGCCGAAGACGGCGACGACCACGATGGCCAGCAGGATCTCGGGGATCGCCTGATAGCCGTCGGCAAAGCGCATGATGACCTGCTCGACGCGGCCGCCGAAATAACCGGCGACCAGACCGAGCGTGGTGCCGAATGTCAGAGCCACCATCATCGCCAGCAGGCCGACGACGATCGACAGGCGCGAGCCGTAGATCAGGCGCGACAGCAGATCACGGCCCAAATTGTCCGTGCCCAGCGGATAGGTCCAGCTCCCGCGGTCGTCCCACACGGGCGGCTTCAGGCGCAGCATCAGGTTCTGCAGATACGGATCGTGTGGCGCCAGCAATGGCGCGAAGATCGCCGCCAGGCACATCCCCACCACGAGCACGACGCCAATCTGGATCTTCAGTCGCGGACCAAACCACTTCATCGCGTCACCGCAGCCTGATGCGCGGATCGATCGCCGCCTGCACCAGGTCGACGAGCAGGTTGGCGAGCACGATGGTCAGCGCGACGATGAAAACGGCGGCGACCACGATCGGCACATCGCGCTGGAAGATAGCGCTCACCATCAGGCGGCCGACACCCGGCCAGGCGAAGATCGATTCGGTGACGACAGCGCCGCCCATCAAACGACCAAGCTGCAAACCGATCAGGCTGACCACCGGGTTGATGGCGTTGGGCAGGATGTGCAGCCACAACGCTCGCGCCGGCCCCGCGCCGCGGGCGCGTGCCGTGACGACGAACTGCTCGCGCGCCATCTCCAGCACGCTGACACGCATCACCATGATGAAATTGGGCACCAGGAACGTGGCGAGCGTGACGACCGGCAGCACCATGTGCTCCCAGCCGCCCTTGCCCGACGTCGGCAACCATTGCAGCTCCAGCGCGAAGAGCTGGATCAGCAGGATGCCGAGCCAGAAGCTGGGCATCGATTGTCCGGCGACGGCCAGCACCGAGATCACGAAGTCCGGCACCTTGTCCTTCCACACTGCGCAGGCGACGCCGCCCAGAACGCCCAGCACCACGGCGACGAGCAGGCCCAGTGCGAGCAGCTGCAGCGTCGAGCCCAGCCGCTCGCGCACGACTTCCATTGCCGATCGCTTGAACTGGATCGAGGTGCCGAAGTCGCCGCGAACCAGATCGAGCATGAAGTAGCCGAACTGCACCGGCACCGGCTCGTCGAGATGCAGCTCGGCGCGCAGCACCGCCTCCTGCTCCGGCGTTGCATCGAGGCCCAGGTAGATCGCCACCGGATCGCCCGTCAGCCGCAGCACGACGAAAACGAACCCGATCACAAAGATCAGCGGGACCGGCACCAGCATCAGCCGCCGCAGGAGGTAGCGCATGGTCTGACTCGCCTACTTCACGCTCACCTTGTGCAGGCGCAGCAGCGAGTCGCGCGACGGCTTCCAGCCGGTCACCTTGTCCGAACGACCCGAGATGCGCGGCAGACCGACGAGGAAGATCGACGGCACCTCGTCGTGCATGATCTCCATCATGCGATTGTAGGCACGCAGACGAGCGGCCTCGTCCATGGTCGAGCGTGCTTCCTGCCAGAGCTTGTCGAACTCGGCGTTGGTCCAGTAGTTGCGCTTGCTCGCCTCGGTGTACCAGACGGTATTGAAATCGGCGTCGCCGACGCTGAACCAGCCGACCTGATACATCGGACCCTGATCGCGGCTGCGGTCGAGCTGGGACCACACACCGCCCTCGACGACATTGACCGAGGTCTTCACGCCGACCTGGCTCATCATGCCGGCGACAGCATTGGCGATGTCGACATCGGAGAGATAGCGGCCGGACAGCGTGTTGATCTTGTTTTCGAAGCCCTTGGGGAAGCCTGCTTCGGCGAGCATCGCCTTGGCCTTCGCCGGGTCGTAGGGTCGCGACTTGATGTTCGGGTTGTAACCGAACGTGCCCTTGGTCACGAGCTGGCCATCCAGCACCGAGCCATAGCCGCCCAGCATCTGCTTCACGAGCGCCTGCTTGTCGATCGCGTGGTCGAGCGCGCGGCGAACGCGCACATCGTTGAACGGCGGCTTGCGCGTATCGAAGGTGTGCACGAGGCTCACCGACGATTCGACGGCGTCGATCTTGAGATTCTTGCGCCGCTCGACCGATGGCAGCAGGTCGACGGGAATCTCCTCGATGATGCTGGTCTCGCCCGCCACCAGCGAGGCCACCCGTGTCGCGCCCTCGGGGATCGCGCGGATGCGCAGCTTCTTCATCGCCGGCGCGCCGCCCCAGTAGTTCTCGTTGGCGGCCAGGTCATAGCGATCGCCGGCGACCCATTCGACATACTTCCACGGGCCGGTGCCCATCGGCTTCTTGTGCGCCTCGGCCTGGCCGACCTTCTCGGTGTGCGCCTTCGACTCGATGGGGATGTCGGCGAGGCCACGCAGCAACAGCGGCGCCGGCGTCGATGTCTTGATGTCGACCGTCATCTCGTCGACGATCTCGGCGCTGACCACACCGGCGATGCGCGTCTTGCGCGCGTAGACCTGCTTGGGATCGATGACGTAGTCGATCGTGAACTTCACGTCCGCGGCGGTGAACGGCGTGCCGTCATGCCACTTCACGCCCTTTCGCAGATGGAAGCGCCAATGCGTCGGGCTCAACGGCTCCCAGCGCTCGGCGAGCGCCGGTACGAGCTTGTCCTCGCTCATCGCGCGCGACCAGCGGCTCCCAGGTCTGGTAGCAGAGGCTCAACGTGATGTAGGCGCCGCCCGTCGGCGCGATGGAGTTGGTGAAGAGCGACGCGCCCACCACCAGCGTATCCTTGTCCTGCTGGGCATGCGCAGACGACGCGCCCACCGCGACAGCCAATGCTGCCGCAAACACCGTTCTCATCACGCCAAGCATCACGACCTCCAGTCTGACGACGACACCTCTGTTTTGTTTCCTCAGCCTTGTCTGATTTCATTTGCGCTGTTGGTCGCGCCAGCGATCGTCCCGCGGCAGGCGCGGGTTGTAGGGTCGTTCGCTGTAGTACGGCAGCAGTGGCCGGAACCATTCGAAGATCCGGCGCAATTCGCCGATCGGCTCATCGTGCACGTCGACACGCAGATCGATGTAGGCGAACGGCTCGTCGCCATAGACCAGGATCGATGAGGAGAAGTGCCCATCGGCCTGACCGCCGGCCCGTCCGCCCGCTTCGACAGCGCGCACCAGACGTTCCTCGAGAAGCTCTGCTCCGGTCGAATGCATGGATTGTGCCATCGCTTCGGTCACCTGCGGACCGACGATGCCGTTGCCCATCACCAGCCAGCCCTGGCCGATGATGTGACCGGCATAGGCGCCGTTCTCGCCGCCCGTCATGGCAGCGGCATTGCCCCAGGCATCGACAACGCCGATCTGACGCAACGGCGCATTCGGATCGCTGCTCTCCAGCTGCTGGATGATCTTGCCGGCGTGGTAGCCGAGCCCCATCAGCTTCGTGCACAGCAGGGTCAGGCGCGGATCGGCGATCGCCTGCACCGACGCCGCTGCCATGCGCGGAATCACGACGGGACAGCGATTGCCCACCGCCGGCGCATGCGTCGCCATGGCGACCCCCAGCATCCTGGTCCGCGGGCAGCGGCCGACGACAGTGAAGGTCATGACTTGCCTCCCTTCGCGCGCGCCCGTGCCTCAACCCAATCCTCAACGACGCCCAACGCCGCGGGCTGCCAGGGGCGCGTTTCGTAGTATTCGATCTGCGGCCGGTAGAGATCGAACACGCGGCGCAGCTCGCCGATCGGCTCGACATGCTCGTCGACGCGCAGGTCGACCAGCGGATACTCATGCTGCCGGTAGACAATGAGCGCGGCGGAGTGCTGGCCGCCATGCTGGCCGCCCGCGTCGCGCCCTGCCTCGAGCGCCGACATCAGGCGCGCCTCAAGATCGTCGCCCTTCATGGCGCGGAACGTGTTGGCCATCGCCGAGGCCGTGCGTTCGGAAATCAGGCCATTGCCCATCGCCACCATGCCCGGCTCGCAGAAATGACCGGACCAATCGTGGTTCTCGCCACCGGTGCGGGCGACGGCATTGCCGTCACGGTCGATCACCGAGATCTGGCGATAATCGATATGCGGATCGCTGGCAGCGATCTCGGCCAGCGTCCTGGACGCCGAGAAGCCAAGGTCCAGCAGGCGGATGCCCAGCGGGCCCAGTCTCGGATCGGTAACCGCCATCGTCACGACGACACCGACGCCGGGTTTCACGAACGGGCAGCGTGAGCCGACGCCTATCGGCCGGGTGGAGATCGCCACGCCGAACTTTCCGGTCTCCGGGCAGCGCGCCGAAATCGCGAAGGTCGAGAACTCCTCGCCGAGTGGACCCAAGCTTGGCCCCAACATTGCTTTCCCCTTTTGGCAGCTTGCACGAACCATAGCCGGCATATTGTATGGCTCAATGCCTAAATGTCCGGTCATTTGACTATTCTGCGGGCAAACGCGTAACCGGAGTTTTTTCCTTCATGGCGCTGCTGGAAATCGACGACCTCGCCATCGCCTTCGGGCCGCCGCGGGACGCCATCGCCGTCGTCGATGGCGTCACCTTTTCCATCGATGCCAAGGAAACGGTGGCATTGGTCGGCGAGAGCGGCAGCGGCAAGAGCGTCACGGCGATGGCGATCATGCGGCTCCTGCAGGAGCCCGGCCGGGTGACGCGCGGCGCGATCCGCTTCGAAGGCCGCGACCTCGCCCATCTCGACGAGCGTGCCATGGCGAAGATCCGCGGCGATCGCATCGCCATGATCTTCCAGGAGCCGATGACATCGCTCAATCCGCTGCTGTCGATCGGCGCGCATGTCGCGGAGCCGCTGCGATTGCATCGCAGATTGTCGCGGCGCGATGCGCGAACGCGCGCCATCGCCCTGCTCGACCGCGTCGGCATTCCCTCCGCGGCGCGTCGCTTCGACGACTATCCGCATCGCATGTCCGGCGGTATGCGGCAGCGTGTGATGATCGCGGCAGCACTTGCCTGCGAACCGGCCTTGTTGATCGCCGACGAGCCCACGACCGCACTCGATGTCACCATCCAGGCGCAGATCATGGACCTGTTCTCGGATATCCAGTCCGAGTTCGGCATGGGCATCCTGTTCATCACCCATGACCTGGGCGTGGTGGCCGAGCAGGCGCATCGTGTCGTCGTCATGTACGCCGGCCGCCTGGTCGAGCGAGCCGAAACCACCCGGCTTTTCAGCGCGGCGGCGCATCCCTACTCGGCGGCGTTGCTGCAGTGCATGCCCGACGAGGAGGAGTCCGGCGATCGCCTCGCGGTGATCGACGGCATGGTGCCCGCGCCGTCGGCATTGCCACCGGGATGCCGCTTCGAGCCACGTTGCAAATACGCGGTCGACGCCTGTCGAGCGGGCGAGCCGCCGCTGCTTTCGCTTGGGCCCGATCACGCCGCGGCGTGTATCCGCCCGCTGGAGTCCGCGGCATGACCGATCTTCTGACCGCGCGCGGCCTGACCAAGCACTTTCCTGTCCTCGGCGGTCCACTCGGCGTCGCGCAGGTCGGCACGGTCCGCGCCGTCGAAAGCATCGACCTCAGCGTCGCGCGCGGCGAGGTGCTGGGCCTGGTCGGCGAAAGCGGATGCGGCAAGTCCACGCTCGGCCGGCTGCTGATCCGCCTGCTCGATCCGACCGCCGGCTCGGTCACCTTCGATGGCCAGAACGTCGCGACGGCCAAAGGTGCTGCCCTGCAGGCGCTGCGCCGGCGCTTCCAGATGATCTTCCAGGATCCCTACGGCTCGCTCAATCCGCGCATGCGGGTGCACGAGATCGTCACCGAGCCGCTGCGGCTCGCCGGCGTCTCGCGCAAGGAGTGCCGCGAGCGCGCGCCGCAGCTCCTCGCCAAGGTCGGCCTCGCGCCCGAGCATGGTGCGCGCTACGCGCATCAATTCTCCGGCGGCCAGCGCCAGCGCATCGGCATCGCCCGCGCGCTGGCGCTCGATCCGGCGTTGATCATATGCGATGAACCTGTGTCGGCTCTCGATGTATCGGTGCAGGGCCAGGTCGTGAACCTGCTGCGCGACCTGCAGCGCGAGCGCGGCCTGAGCTACGTCTTCGTCTCGCACGACCTGCGCATCGTGCGCCACATCGCCGATCGCGTCGCCGTCATGTATCTCGGCCGCATCGTCGAGATCGGCGACAAGGAGACGATCTACCGCAAGCCTTTGCACCCTTACACCGACGCGCTGCTCGCCGCCGTACCGGTGCCGCGTCCGGGCCAGAAGCGCCAGCGCGCCGCCGCGCAGGGCGAGATTCCCAGCGCCATGAATCCACCGTCAGGCTGTCCGTTCCATCCGCGCTGCCCGTTCGCGACCAGTCGCTGCAGCGCCGAGGTTCCGGCGTTGCGGGAGATCGCAGGCCGGCAGGTTGCCTGTCACCTGGCGGAGACGCGGGTCTAGCCGAATGGCGGCTGCTGCGGCTTGATCACCGGACTCCCACGCCGGCCCGCCTGGCTAAAGCGCGATGGCGTTTGGTTGAATCACCATCGCGCTTTAGCTCCTTGTTTGAGCATGATCTTTTCGGAAAACCGGTACCCACTTTTCCGGATCATGCTTTAGACTGTCGGATGAACCATATCCGAGGCCGGCATGGACAGCGCGGACGTATTGACGGATACCCGAAGGCGCGCTCGGCGAGGCTGCACTAACGGAGACCGCTACGCGTCGAACTGTTGCCCTTCCTGGTCGGTCCGGCTTTCGCGGAGGAGCGCCTTAGGACACGTCACGGGTAGGCCTCATGGCTGATCACGCTTCATGTTGTTCAGCTGCTCATGCGTCCAAAGTGGCCCTCCGGCGCCGATAGTCGGGTCCCATCTTGCACGTACTTCGAGCCGACCCAGATTTGGATCATGCCGAGCACTTTCGCGCTGTTGCTCGTCATGTTGCCGCTGAGTTTCCCGAACGGTTTGATTGTTGAGCTCACGCTGCTCCGCGTGCTGCCGCTCCTGCTCAGAATGGCGCTGGCGTTGTTGCGCGATCTGTTCCAGCAAGCGCCCACTCTGTTGCTCTTCGAGGTTTTTCCGGTTCAGGTCATCAACATAGCGACTTTGTTCGTTCTGCAGGTGCTCAAGCGCGCGAGTGTTGTTCTCAAGCTGACGGCTGGTGGATCGAAGTCGCTCTTCGATATCCATCATTTGCCGTTCATTGCGGCGAAACTCTTCCTCGCCTTGCTGCTGCATCTGCCGCTCCAGCCGCGCTCGGTCGGCCTGTAAAGCGTCTAGCTGGTCGAATAACCGCGTTCGCAACTCCTCCGTGCTTTGTAAGTCTCGCCTCCGATCCCAATACGATTCCTGGGCACTCGGCGACGAATCCTCACTTGCTCTGCTTGTACGCGAGAAATACCAGGGGTCATTGTGCGAGAGCCGATACGAAGACCGTGGCGCGTGGTTGAATCCAACCTGTTGCCCGTCGGATGCGAGTGACACATGCATCGTATAGGCGAAGCCCTCACGATCAATGGCACGGACCTCGATGCGATTCCCTTTAAGAATTCCCTCCGGAGCCGGTACAACGATGTCAGCGATGTAGTCACTATCAAACTCAGCGTTCAGCCGTATGGGCAACGCTTCGTCGGGAGCTGGGGCTGTCCGCAGAAAGCGGACGACAAATTCGTGGCGATTCCAACGGAGCGCAGTGCCGAATGCCACTCCCAGATTCTTGGCCCATAAGCCTCCAATATTGGCCTCACTGCTCCCGACGAAAGGCGATCGCAGCCAGTCAAAGGCCGTCTCAATCCAGCCTTTGAGATTTGAAGCGTTTTCGCCTGCCTCGTACGCGAGTTTGGCGGAACCAAAGAAGAGCTGGACCTTTTCGATGCCGGCAAAGGGCGGCTGTGAACCAAAGGCCTTGTAGGGCAGCCCGTCGAGCCGCGATCGAAAATCATGCTCATCTTCTCGCGCGTCTCTCACCGGTACGACTGCCTCGGTCGCAACATGCAGCGCGCGTGAAGGCCGGTCCCCGGTCAGCCGCATCGCAGCATCCCAGATATCGTCCATATACTTTCGATGAAGACCCACCGGAGACCGTGACCCGATCCAATAATCCGGGTCCCGTAACCAATGCTGCAGCCGCCCCACTGACAAGTCGATTTCGTCTAAAGGGCCCTGATCAAACTTCAACTCAACTGGCTGGGACTTCCATGTTGTATAATCCTCAGGGGGGAGCTCCTGAACTTGATTACCAAGTTGGTCGTCATACCATGAACGATCGACGCGCACCTCTTCCAACGTCCTCATGACAAAATCGGCATCTCGGGAGAGATACTCGTGCATCCATTGGCGCGCTGTTTCATAAATGTTGGGATGCAGCAACTCTTCGTTGTCCCTTTGCCACCTTTCGGGAGCTGGCACTTCCGCAATATCCTGCAAGTGATCAATATGATGCGCGGTCTCGTGCATCATCGACTCAAGCGCGAGATCAATTCGATCAATGGATCGTATTTCTTTGCTGGTGACTCTCGTTGCCCATGAATACACGATAAGCTGGCGGTTTGGGTAATACTGCGCCGGTACGATTGCTGACGGGGCCCGCTTTGAAATGAGCCTTTCGGGAGTGGCAATAATATCCGGCGGCGGAACATTCCAGCTCTTGCATTTGTCGGCTACGATCCGGGCAAGCACCTGCACACGTGCTGCGCGATCGAGAGCCGCCCAAGCGTCTTGCAGTGAAGCGATTCGAGTACGTTTACCGCGGTATCCTTGAGACATGGACATTGCCTTAGATGGCTCGCTTCCCGAACGCGGATAATCAGATCATTGCTGAGAACGAGGCTCTTCTTCTAACTGACACCGTGACGCGAAAGCTCTACAGCGACGCCTACGCCAAAACCAGCGCCCTATATTACAGCGACAAGCCGAATTTCAAACAGACGCTCTCTCGCATCGGCGAATGGTCATCTATCTTTAGCGCGAACCGGTAACATCGGCAATTTCGTTATGAATAGCCGTGGCGTGCCGTCGTCATAGAAATTTGCTGGTGGGGAAGCTTGGTGGGCTCGATACTACTGACAGACACCGACATGCCTATCAAGCGCGTGGCCAAGCGTAGCGGTTTTGGATCCGAAGAAGCGCTTAGATGATGCTTTGCGCGGTATCTGGCGACAACGCCGAAAGCATATCGAGAGCGGCTCGGCTGTTTAATTTCATGTGAGAGGCATGCGAAGCAGCGTGAGGCTTTGGTGCGG
>CAWJKJ010000012.1:0-103996 GCA_963843435.1 uncultured Alphaproteobacteria bacterium | reverse complement strand
ACGCACGCCCAGGCGAAGAAGTATACGGAGTGGGCCAAAGTCGTCCGCCCATGTGATAATGTTGGCTGATCGCCACGGCCCGGCAGCTTGGCGGCCATCGCATCCCGCTCCGCGTCTCGAAAGACGCCCGTCAGGGCGGGATGTTTCGACAAATACTCCTTGGCGGTCCGCGGTTGTCGATTGTCGCTTTGCGGGCTATGAATTCTTCCGACAACTTTGACGGGAGCGGGCGCCCCTTTTTCACGAAACCATCACGGCCCGCTTCTGCGCTTTCTGATTATGGCTCGAATATTGCGCATACAGTTTGCCGGGCAGGGCAGGTCATGAGCGTACCCCATGAGGTGGTGCTCGAATTCAGCAAGATGGTGATCGAGCACACTGCGTCGCGTGTGGAAGATCGCCAGCGGATTTGTGGCGCTCGAGGTTCTTATCGTCGCGCAGGTGCTGATGCGCACGCGCGCACCTTTCCGGCAACGTGTGACATTACTGCTTTCGATTTCGATCTCCGCGAATATCTTGTCGATGATCTGCGGCTATATCGCAGACGCAGGCGTTCTCCATGCTCTGAAGCGCTATGCGGAGGGGAAGGCCTGGGAGGCCAGTGTCGAGGGAGAAGCCTTCAACCTGTTGCAAATGATCGCGCTGACAGTGGGGCTCCTCGTGTTTATCGGGGCATTCGTCATTTACAGCCGGATCCTTGCCGACAATCTGGTGCGAGCCGGCGGGCTATCATCCGAGGGCAAAGGTGCTGAAGAATGAACGATCATCGAAACGACAGGCGCTTGTTCGTTACCGGCGTTGCATTGCTGATGCTCGCGCCGCGACGTGCTGTCGCACAGCCAGCCGCGTCGTCCGTTGCGTCTCTTTCGATGGGCGACCTCCGTGGGCTCGTCGGAAATCCTGGCGCGATGGAAAAGCTCCTGCAGGAAATGGACCTGACATGCTCCGTCGCCGCCCTCTCGCAATCCCGTCGAACGAACGAGCCACCGCCGCCCGATGCTCGCGCGGCGTATTTTCAGATACGTGCATTTCTCACACTCAATCAACGTCAGGCGTTGATCGCCGCCGTGCAGGCCGCTGACGCGGAGCGGATCGCGCGCGCGGCGGCATCGGTTCGGGATGTGCTGCCGGCTCTGCAGAAGCTTCTGGCCGAAGAAGGAGGGCTGCAGCCAAGCAGGCCACTCATGGATCAGTTGTTGCGCGCGTTCACGACCTTCACCCAGTTGGTCTCGCTTGCGCCCAACAATGACCGCTGGTGGTGTCGCTGCTACGAATGGACTCGGGGTGCTTTGCTGAGGCGCTGTGGTCAGGTCACCACCATCATCCGCGGGGTGGAAATGCATCGCGGCGCGCGCCATATCTCCAAACTATGCAGCCACATCGGTGCGTATCAGCTCGTCAAGAGATTGTTCGACAGCGCGGGGCGTGATCCCGAGATCGGCGAACCCGAGGGCGTTTTGCGACGCCACGCTGTCGATTTCATCAACTCCACCTGGCCGCGCGTCAGGGGCGGCCTGGGTAGTGTCTCGGCCATCCAAGCCAACGCATGCCAGGCCGCAAACGGCACGGGGATCAGTCGCGGCCTGAGACCGGCGGCCCGCGCAACTATCTCGAGCAGTTCCCGATAGGAGAAAACGCGCGGGCCACGAGCACTCGATGGTCGCGCCGCGCGTGCGCTCCTGTTCGACGGCTCGTGCGATCGCATCGCCCACATCCTCTACATGCGCGGGTTGAAGTTTGGTCTCGCCCTCGCCGAATATGGGATATGCCGGCAGCTGCCGGAGCAGCTTGAGGATCATATTCAGGAAGGCATCGTCAGGACCGAACATGACCGCTGGCTGGATAAGCGTGGCATCGGCGAAGGCGTCGCGCACCGCCCCATTCGCCTTCGCCCCGGCTGCGGATGTAGGGCGAGGACGAGGCTGCGTCGGAGCCGATGCCGGAGACATGTATCAGCCGCTGAACACCGGCCTCACGCGCGAGCCGAGCCAGGCGGGCCGCAGCGGCGATGTGCACTGATTGAAAGGTGCTGATCCCATCCTCGACGTAGAGGCTGACGGCATTCACGACGCCATAGGTGTCGCGAACCGCACTCGCGACCGACTGCTCGTCATGAATATCCGCCATGATCGGAAGCAGGCTGGAAATCATCGTCGGCGAACAGCTCGCGGGTGCGGGCGGGATGCCTGGACGCAATCCCGACAGTGAACCCGCGCTTTCGCAGGCGACGCACCACGCGACGTCCGAGAAATCCCGTTCCGCCGAATACCGTGACATTGCGGCTTATGTCTTGGTCCTCCCGTTATTTGTATATGAGCACGGGGACCGGACTCTGGCTCACGACCTCGTTGGCCTGGCTGCCGAGCACGAGCTTCGACAGGCCACGGCGACCGTGCGACGCCATCACAATAAGGTCGCTACCCGTGGCTTTTGCCGTTTGCACGATGCCTTGCGCCGGTAACTGGTCGTTCACATGAATCAAATCGCAAGCCACGCCCTTCATCCTGGCGGCAGCGCTGACCTCGGCAAGGATGTTCGCTGCACTGGTCGAGGCGGCCTCCTCGTACTCCTAAATCGGCAAAGCGACGGTCGCATCCCCGAGTGCGAACGCCGGGAAGGGCTCGGTGACGGTGACCGCGGTTACTTTCGCTCCCAGGGCCTTGGCGAGAGCCAATCCGTGCGCGACAGCGTTGGTCGCCAATTCCGAACCGTCGGTCGCGATCAGCAGGTGTCGGTACATGGGATCCTCCTTGATCGTCCATCTCCGCGATGCAGCGGCCGAAATGGCCGTCCGCCAGGATCATGCTCCAGAAACGGGCTGCTGGCTCATCGTTCGCCGGATGGTCTGCCTTGAAAATCGTGCGTGCCAAACGCGACGGCCGCCGGGCGTCCGTCGGGCAATCCGCCACCCGGGCCGGTGACGAAGCTAGCGGCCGCCGCGCTTGAAGTACTGCACCGCGCGCTCGTGCTTCTCGGCGGCAGCGCGCGTCGCAAATGTTCCCAGATTTCGGCGCCTTCCGGTGGTCCGGTCCTTCTTCCGCGAATACAGGCGATATCCGCCGGATTTGAGCTTTCGGATCATCTCTGCAGGGCCTCTTCCGCTCGCCCGGCAAGCTTCGGGTCTCGAGGCCAATCCGATGCGAGGTGAAGAGTTTCGCGGGAAGCTCTATTTTTTTCCCGGCCTTGCCGAGGCGTTCACTGCGGGAACCGGTTCCCGGATGAAGAGAAGGCAGGCGCATCACGCATCCAGTCTCGGCTCGGCAGCACTGCAGCGCGCTTGTTTGGTGCAGGCGGCCGGCCCGACGGGCCGTTTCATCCCCACCCCCGATCGCGTCGAGGGCAAGCTTTTCCGGATCATGCGTGAGATCAGGTCACCACCATCGTCTCCGGGCGGAAGCGCATCGCGGCGCGCGTGCCGAAGTAGAGGAAGAACGCCAGGACCACCAGCTGCGCGATCAGGAACGGCGCCTCCGCCTGGGTCGGCGCCAGCGCCTTCAGGCTCGGGATCTTCAGGAACGCCTGCGCCACCAGCACGAACACGTTCAGGTAAAGCGCGAACAGCGCGGTCGCGACATAAATCCAGCGCCAGGAATCCTTCAGGCGGAACGAGTAGCGCGCGACGGCGGCGATCGCCAGCACGACCAGCGAGATGATGCCGAAGATGTGTGACGGCAGCAGCTTCGTGAAGGGAAACAGAAAGCCGGTGACGCTCGTCGCGACGGTCGTGATCAGGAACATCGCCGTCCAGCTTTCGAGCCGACGGCTGTCGAACATGCCGACCAGCACGATGAAGCCTGTGACGATGCCGATCAGGCTGAGGAGAACGTGGATGAGGGTGAGGGCGTCCATTGGCGACTGCTCCGTTGCGGTACCGCGTGCTCAGCACATTACGCGGTTTGGTGAAAAAGGCCCACTGGTCCTGCTCGTCAACCTTAAGACGGTGGATGAAAACTCAGCGTCTTGCGGTTCGGGTAGTCGTAGATCTTGCCGGTCTCGCTCCACGACGGCAGGCACAGCGGCACGATCAGCTCGGCGACCTGCTCGGGCGTGTCGAGCGTCAGCGGATCCTCGCCGGGCATCAGGATCGCGCGCATGCGGGTGCGGATCGGCCCCGGATTGAACAGGTTGACCCGCAGCGGCGTGTTCGCGGTCTCGTTGGCCCAGACGCGCGCGAGCGCCTCGAGGGCGGCCTTCGAGGCGGCGTAGGGGCCGGCATAGGCGGTCGCCTTCGCGGCGGCGCCGGAGGAGACGAACACCGCGCGCGGCGCGTCCGACTGCTTCAGCAGCGGCTCCATGCAGCGCACGAGCTGGAAGTTCGCGTTGACGTTGACCGTCGATCGTGTCGGTCCACGACTTCATGTCGATGTGGCCGAGCGGCGAGACCGGGCCGAGCACCGCGGCATTGCCGACCAGCACGTCGAGCTTGCCGTGACGCTCATGCAGGGCGGCGCCGAGGCGGGCGATGCCATCGAGGTCGGTCATGTCGAGCGGCACCAGCGTCGCGGTGCCGCCCAAGGCCTTGATCGCGTCGTCGAGCTCTTCGAGGCCGCCGACGGTGCGCGCCACCGCGATCACATGCGCGCCGGCGCGCGACAGCGCCAGCGCGGTGGCATGGCCGATGCCGCGCGAGGCGCCGGTGACGAGAGCGATACGGGAGGCGAGGGGCTTTGTCATGATCGGGCCGTCTTATGGTACTTTGCGGCTTGAAAATCAAATGCTTAAGGGGGCGGAATGCCGGTCTATGTGGCGATGCTGAGGGGCGTCAATGCCGGCGGAAATCCGCTGAAAATGGAGTGGCTGCGCGAGGCCTGCGGCGAGCTCGGCTTTGGCGACGTCCGGACCTATCTGCAGAGCGGCAACGTGGTGCTGTCCTCCAAACTCGGCGCCGCTGGCGTGGCGAAAAAGCTGAAGGACGCGGATCGATGGCCAGACGCGGCTGCCGGTCCCGGTCGTCGTCCGCACGGCGGGCGAGATGGAGAAGATTGCCGCCGACAACCCCTTCCTCAAGCAGAAGGGGATCGATGCCACAAAGCTGCACGTCACGTTTCTCGAGAAGGCGCCGCTGAAGCCGGACACGGCAAAGCTCGACAAGCTTGCCGGCACCCGCGACGAGTACCGCCTGGCGGGGCGCGAGGTCTATCTGCACTGTCCGATCAACTACGGACAGACCAAGCTTTCCAACACGGCGATCGAGAAAATCCTCGGGGCCGCGACGACGCGCAACTGGAACACCGTGACGACGCTCAGCGCGATGGCGAACGAGTAATTTATCGACGCACCGACGCGGCGCATCGGCGGAGGTCGGCCACCTGCTCGGCGTCAAAGAACCGCTTGGGCAGCATCTGGAAGAGGCGCGGCGATTGAAAGAGCAGGATCACCTTCGCGTTCTCGGCCCACTTCAGATAATCGCCCCAGGGCACGGTCCACTCGCCATTGCTGCTTGCGGATTTCAAGCCCGCTTGCGACCAGGAGATCGTGACGGGGTAGTGGAGTGTCTTCTGCTTTCGGTAGTTCGAGCGCGCGTAGTGGGGCGCGAGAACGAAATAGCTGACCAACGAGATTGCCGTCGTCACGATCACGATCCACATCATGACGGTGTGGATCAGGTGACGCGGCACTCCGAGCGGGTCGCCCGCATATGATGCGCCTAGCAAGAGGATGTAGAGCGCGACGAAGGCCGCCAGGCCACCAAGGAATCTCGGTGCCTTCCAGGAATTCAGGACGAAAAGCTTGTTCGCGACGACATAGTCATCCGCAGTGATCGTGACCGTGACGGAACGGTTGATCGCGGCCATGGCGTATCTCGCGCAGCCAGTCGCCCTTCACTTGGCGCCAGTGGCGCGTCAGCTCGCCTCCGCCAGCAGCGACAGCTGCCGCGGCTGCGGCGCGGTCTCGGCGCGGTCGGTCAGCGGCGTCGGGTAGTCGCCGGTGAAATAGTGGTCGGTGAACTTCGGCTGCGCCGGATCGCGGCCGGGCTCGCCCATCGCGCGGTAGAGGCCGTCGATCGACAGGAACGCCAGCGTGTCCGCGCCGACGATCTGGCGCATCTCCTCGAGATTGTGGGTCGCGGCCAACAGGCTTTCGCGGTCCGGCATGTCGATGCCGTAGTAGTCCGGATGGGTGATCGGCGGCGAGGCGATGCGGAAGTGCACTTCGGCTGCGCCCGCATCGCGCATCATCTTGACGATCTTCTTCGAGGTGGTGCCGCGCACCAGGCTGTCGTCGATCAGGATGATGCGCTTGCCGGCGATCGCCGCGCGGTTGGCCGAATGCTTCATGCGCACGCCGAGCTCGCGCACGCTCTGGGTCGGCTGGATGAAGGTGCGGCCGACATAGTGGTTGCGGATGATGCCGAGCTCGAACGGAATTCCGGATTCGTGGCTGTAGCCGATCGCGGCCGGCACGCCGGAGTCCGGCACCGGCACGACGACGTCGGCGGCGACGTTGCTTTCCCGCGCGAGCTCCGCGCCGATCGCCTTGCGCACGTCGTAGACGGGGCGGCCGCCGAGGATCGAATCCGGGCGTGAGAAGTAGATGTATTCGAACAGGCAGGGACGGGGCGCGCATCGGCGGGAACGGCTTGTGGCTTTGCGTGCCGGCCTCGTCGAACACGATGACCTCGCCGTGCTCGATGTCGCGGACATATTTGGCGCCGATGATGTCGAGCGCGCAGGTCTCCGACGTCAGGATCGGGCAGCCGTCGAGATCGCCGAGCACCAGCGGGCGGATGCCGAGCGGATCGCGGGCGCCGACCAGCTTCTTGTTGGTGAGCGAGACCAGCGAGTAGGCGCCCTCGATCGCGCGCAGCGCCTCGATGTAGCGGTCGATGAAATGGTTGCGGCGGGACTGCGCGACGAGATGCAGGATCACCTCGGTGTCGGTGGTCGACTGCATCATGGCGCCGTCGCGCACCAGCTCGCGGCGCAGCGTCAGGCCGTTGGTCAGGTTGCCGTTGTGGGCGACGGCAAAGCCGCCGGCGTTCAGTTCGGCGAACAGCGGCTGCACGTTGCGCAGGATGGTTTCGCCGGTGGTGGAGTAGCGGACGTGGCCGACGGCGGACGTGCCGGGCAGGCGGTCGATCACCTCGCGGCGTGGAGAAGGTGTCGCCGACCAGGCCGAGGCGGCGTTCGGAATGGAAGCGCTTGCCGTCGAAGGAGACGATGCCGGCGGCTTCCTGGCCGCGGTGCTGCAGGGCGTGCAGGCCGAGCGCGGTGATGGCGGCTGCGTCCGGGTGGCCGAAGATGCCGAACACGCCGCACTCCTCGCGCAGCTTGTCGGCATCGAGGTCGAGATGATCGTCGAGCGCCCTGTCGGCGTCGCCGGAAACCTTGCTGGTCGTATCCATCGCGCCTCTCGCTCTCAAAAGGGGCTCAACGCCCCGTCGTCGACTTGCCTTCGATCAACTGGCGAAGCCCGTCACGCTGGGTTTTCGAGTACCCGCCGGTATCGGTCGCGACCGCCGCATTCTGCGGACGCGCCGGCGACGGCGTCCGTCTGCTCGTCCTTGTCGCGTTTCAGTCTCTTCAAGATGGTGCTTTCCGGGTCGTCCGGCAACATCGACATCAGCCAATTTCCGGTCGATTGCAGCACGCTGAGCGACTTCGCCGTCCGCACCCAGTCCGGCTGCTGCTTGTCGGGAACCAGCCAGGCAAAGAACAGGAAGGCGACCACCACGATCAGCAGCCCGCGGCCGAGCCCGAACAGGAAGCCGAGGGTGCGGTCGAGGGCGCCGATGCGCGAATCGAGCACCATGTCGGAGATCTTCGAGGTGATGATGGTCGCAACCACCAGGGTGCCGATGAACACGCCGGCGATCACGGCGATGGCCGCGATGGTGTCGTTCTGGAAGTAGGTTTTGGCCTGCGGCAGCAGGCGCGGGAAGGCGTAGAGGGTCGCGACCGCGGCCGTAGCCCACGCGGCGATCGACAGAATCTCGCGCATGAAGCCGCGGATCATCGCCAGCAGGCCCGACAGCAGCATGACCGACAGCACGATGATATCGAGAAGGGTAATTGGCATCTGCTCGTCAGGTCCGCTTCAACTGCTCGGGCGAATCGGCGTCGGACGCCTGCTTCTAGTGACGATGCAACGAGGCATCCCGCAAGGCCGCCTATTATGGTTCCAGAGCATTAAGTTAGGGTGTGTCCGAAGTCACGGTGGCCGTGCCGCGGGTTGTATAGCGGCGCGGCGGTGCCCCGTCACCCGTCTTGTCGGGCTTTCCCAGCCGCCGAATACGGCAATTTGACCAGGTTTTCGGCTGAATCCGGCAGCTATTCGTCGTTCGCCGCCGGGCTCCGCTCGGGGACCCGGCGCTTGCTGCCCTTGGCGGCGATTTCGGACACGAGGCTCACGAGCGAGCCCACGGAATGCAGCGCGAGGCCGGCGTCGCCCGCGCCGTCGCCGCGCGACCGCTTCGGGCAGCACCGCGCGCGCAAAACCGAGCTTGGCGGCCTCCTTCAGCCGCGCCGGCATCTGCGACACCGGCCGCACCGCGCCCGAGAGCGAGACCTCGCCGAAATAGACCGCATCGGCCGGCAGCGGCGCATTGGTCGAGCGACGAAACGAGGGCGGCGGCGGCGGCGAGATCGGCGGCCGGTTCCTGGATGCGCAAGCCGCCCGCGACGTTCAGGTAAACGTCGTGGCCGGAAAGCTTGACGCCGCAATGGGCCTCCAGGACCGCCAGCACCATCGACAGCCGGCTCGGGTCCCAGCCGACCACCGCGCGGCGCGGCGTGCCGAGCGAGGTCGGCGCCACCAGCGCCTGCAATTCGACCAGCACCGGCCGCGTGCCCTCGACGCCGGCGAACACGGCCGTGCCGGGCGTGCCGAGATCGCGCTCGGACAGAAACAGCTCGGACGGGTTGTGCACTTCGCGCAAGCCCAGCCCCGTCATCTCGAACACGCCGATCTCGTCGGTCGGGCCGAAGCGGTTCTTCACCGCGCGCAGGATGCGGAACTGCTGCGTGCCTTCGCCCTCGAAGGAGAGCACCGCGTCGACCATGTGCTCGACCACGCGGGGGCCGGCGATCTGGCCGTCCTTGGTGACGTGGCCGACCAGGATCAGCGCGGCGCCGGACTTCTTGGCAAATCGGATCAGCGCCTGCGCCGAGGCGCGGACCTGCGTCACGGTGCCGGGCGCGGACTCCACCGTGTCGGTCCACATGGTCTGGATCGAGTCGATGATGACGAGGCGAGGGCCGGGGCCTTCGGAGAGCGTTGCGATGATGTCTTCAACCGAGGTCTCGGCGGCGAGCTGCACCGGCGCGGTCGCAAGCCCGAGCCGCTCGGCGCGCAGTCGCACCTGCGCCACGGCCTCTTCGCCGGAGATATAGACGGCGCGATGCTTCGCCTTGGCCATCAGGCTGGTCGCCTGGATCAGCAGCGTCGACTTGCCGATGCCGGGATCGCCGCCGAGCAGCAGCACCGAGCCGCGCACAAAGCCGCCGCCGGTGACGCGATCGAGCTCGGCCATGCCCGAGGCAAGCCGCGGCGCGTCCTTGCTCTCGCCGGTCAGCGATTCAAGCTTGAAGGTGCGGCCCTTGCGTTTTGCGCGAATGCTGGCGGGGACGCTCGCCGAGCCCGACGCGTCCTCCTCGGAGAGCGTGTTCCACTCGCCGCACGCCTCGCACTTGCCCTGCCAGCGGCCGTAGGCGGCGCCGCAGTTCTGGCAGACGAAGGAGAGGGCGGCTTTGGCCATGGGGGCGAATCTGACGGTTGGATCTGCCTCCGGCCATACCACGGCCCCCGATCCCGGCACTACGTCGAGCGGGAAACAGGCCAGAGCCGGGCGACCGGACTTGGGCCGGCTCGCCGGGGATGGTCCAGCCGGCGATGGGCGCATGGGCCACAGGAGCGCCTAGGCCGAATGGACGTGCCGTTCGTCGTCGAGGCGCGATAGACGGAATCCGGCAAATGCCTAGAATGCGGGCCGCATGCCAGCCCCCCGAAAACTCAACGATTTGTTCTACACCGAACTGATCGGTCAGATTTACGCGGCCGCGCTAAATCCGTCCGGATGGCGCGATGTCGTGAACACCCTGGGACAGGTCTATCCCGATGCGCGCATTGCCCTGTTCGCGCACCGCAACGGCCGTCCGTCGCAGGCGATGACGTTGCACCACAACTTCGACGAGGCGGACCTGCGTGCCTATGTCGACTACTACGTGACGAACAGTCCTCACGTTAAACATGTGGACCGCTTGATAGTCGGGCGTCCGACCTTTTCGGAGGAATATGTCAGCGTTGAGGAACTGAAGCGCACCGAGCATTACAACGATTATGTCCGACCGCGGCGCCTCGGCTACCATGCAACCGGCGTGTTGCTGGAGCGTCGCCCGGACGGGCTTACGGCGCTCTCGTTTGCGGATCGCGAGGACAACGCGCGCCGCCGCGCGCATCAAATGCATCTGCTGAATGTGATTTCACCGCATCTGCTGCGTGCCATCGGTCTCGCCCGTACGACGGCGCAGCGACAGGCTGCGGCGGATGCGACAGGCGGGGATGTTCAACCTCTGGGCCAACGCGGCATTCGTGCTCGACGCTGAAGGGCGCATGGTGACGATGAACGACGCGGCGGCCGAGCTGCTGGACGGTGAAGACTGCATTGCGCTGGATCGGACGGGCGCGCTCAGGAGCTTCGACATCGGTGTCAGCGGCGTGCTCGATGCCGCGATCCGGGGTTGCCTGGACGTCCGCGACAAGCTCGATCTGACGATGCGCGACGCGCATCGAAACGGAATTTCTCTGCCGAGGCGAACGTCCGCGCCCGCGCTGCAGGCGATGCTCTGGCCGCTGCCCTTCGTCGACGAGCATTCGGCATTCGGGACCGCTCCCGGTCGCGTGCTCATGGTGATCTTCGATCCCGGGCAGCCGCATCGAACGGGGGTCGGCTGGATCGCGCGGACGTTCGGTCTGACGGCAAGAGAAGACGCGTTGCTGGAGTCACTGGTCAATGGCAGCACGCTTGCGGAGGCGGCGGAGAGGGATGGCATTCGCCTGTCGACCGCGCGCACGCGGCTGAAGACGATCCAGTTCAAGACCGGCTGCAGCCGGCAGGTCGACCTGATGCGGCTGGCGCTGTCGAGGCCGGCGATCCGCCAGAATTGATGCACCGGCAGCCCGCGCGACTGTCTCCAAAACCTGGTGTCGCTCGCCTTCGTCGTGCGGCGCGATCGCGTGCGACCGTGAGTTGCCGGAAACCGTGAAGCTCGACGGTGTCAGAATGCCGAAAGCTCCGATGCTTACAAAGCGCAGGATTTGATTGGTGAATTCTTCAAACGTGGTGCGCTCGACTGATGCGGTCCTCATGCGAGTGGATTTCTCATGCCCAAGACGAGGAAGACCGCCCAGGAACTCGCAGACCTGATCGCGACGCAAATCGGCGTTCGCGAACTGTCGATCGGCGTGCGCAAGGATCACGCCTACGGCTGGCAGCCGCTGGTCGAATATGCGCCCGGCAACCAGCTTGGCTTTCAGCGCCGCGCCGACGAGATCGCCGACAAGCTGCGAAGCGAGTACGAGCTGAAAGAGTAGCTGATGCGGCCCGACCGGTCGAACGTCATTGCGGAGCGGGTGCGGGCGCCGAAGGAGCCGGCGTCGCCGCTGCCGGCGCGGGTGCAGGCGCCGGCGGCGCAGCCGTGGGCGTCACGCGTGCGCCGCGCGTGCTGAGGCACAGCGCGGCATAGCCCTGCTCGGGCCAGGCGCCGATGTTCAGGTTCTTCGTCGTCGTGCGCTGGTTCGGCTGGAAGACGCCGTAGATGATCGACGTGTAGGTGGCGAGCGTCTTGCCGGCCTTGTCCTTGATGGTGCATTCGACCTCGATGTCGCGCAGCGCGAAGTCGTTCGGATTGCGCGTGTCTGCCGTCACCCGCAGCGGCGGCCTGGTCGAGGTCTTCACCATCCTGATTTCGATGTTGGTGACCGGCACGATCTGCGCTGCGGCGGGTCCGGGCGGACGACAAGACCCGGTGCAATGATCAGGCACGCGATGATCAGAAAGACGTTGCGCACTGCGGCCTCCGCTCGCCCTGTCGCCTCTGCGTTCGATGGTCGCCAGCTAACCCAGCTCTGTGGCAATAATTGTGGCCGTCAACGCGCGTTACGGAAGAGCCGTCATGGCCGCCGCCGCGATACACGCGCTGATAGCGATCGCCGAGGCTGGTCAGCACCTCGTAGCCGATCGTGCCGAAATGATGCGCGAGTTCGTCGACGGTGACGCCGTCGCCGACCAGTGTCACCATCTGGCCGCGCCGCAGCGGCGAGGGCAGGTCGGTGACGTCGATCGCCATCAGGTCCATCGAGATGCGGCCGGCGATCGGGCACCGCTTGCCGGCGACCAGCGCGTCTGCGGTGCGCACGCCGTCGACGCCGCCGGCGGCGCGGAAATAGCCGTCCGCATAGCCGGCTGCGACGATCGCCAGCTTGGTCGGGCGGCGCGCGGTCCAGGTCGCGCCGTAGCCGACCGTCTCGCCCTTCTCGACATTGCGCACCTGCACGACGCGCGCCTTCACGTCGACCACCTGCTGCATCGGGTTGTCGGCTTCCGGCGTCGGGTTGACGCCGTAGAGCGCCGCGCCCGGCCGCACCAGATCGAACTGATACTGCGGCCCGAGGAAGATGCCGGACGAATTCGACAGCGAGGCAGGGACGCCGGTGAACAGCCGCGCGACCTCGCGGAATGCGGCGGCCTGCCTGCCGTTCAGCGGATGGTGCAGGTCTTCGGCGCAGGCGAGATGGCTCATCACCAGCGTGATGCCGTGATCCGGCTGCGCGGCGCGCGCCGAAAGCGCCTGCGCCTCGGCGATGCTGATGCCGAGCCGGTTCATGCCGGTGTCGATGTGGATGGCGGCGCCGCCTGAATAGCCGTTGACCTTGCAGAAGGCGTCCCACTCCGCAAGCTCGGCGAGGTCGCCGATCACCGGCCGGCAATTCAGTTCGGCGAATGTCGGGCCGGTGCCTGCGAAAAAGCCGTTCAGCACATAGATCGTCGCTTGCGGCGCGGCCGTGCGCGCGCGGCGCGCTTCCTCCAGCGTCGCGACGAAGAACGTCTTGCAGCCGGCGTGCGTTGAGCGCGCGCGTGACCTGTTCGATGCCGCAGCCATAGGCGTTCGCCTTGACGACGCCGGCGCATTCGGCCGGCACGCCGCGCCCTTCCAGCTTGCGCCAGTTGGCGACAATGGCGTCAAGGTCGACCGTGAGCACGCCGTTTGCGGCCGGATCCAGCGGGCTTTGCCTCGCCCGCAGCCGCTTCGCTCGCTCGATGCTGAATACTGCCGCTTGCGCCATCGCTCAGCATCCCGTGCGCCCGATCTTCGGACCGCGATCGCATCGCCGAGATGGGCGCTCTGTTCCGGTCTGGTTTGCGCGGCACATTACGCTGCAACGGCGAGGGGTCAACCGGCCGCGCGAACGCCCGCAGGCGTGCTTTTACCGGCGGTCGGGCAGATAGCCGTCAGGCGCGAGATCGGAGAAGCGGGTGATCGGCGGCTTCGAAGTGCAGATCGACCGCGCCGGTCGGGCCGTGACGCTGCTTGCCGATGATCACTTCGGCCTTGCCGTGCGCGAGGTCCATCTCGGTCTGCCACTTTTCGTGCTCGGGCGTGCCGGGCCGCGGCTCCTTGTTCTGCAGATAGTATTCTTCGCGGTACAGGAACAGCACCACGTCGGCGTCCTGCTCGATCGATCCGGACTCGCGCAGGTCCGAGAGCTGCGGACGCTTGTCGTCGCGGCTTTCCACCTGACGCGACAGCTGCGACAGCGCCACGATCGGGACCTGCAGCTCCTTGCCCAGCGCCTTCAGGCTGGTGGTGATCTCGGTGACTTCCTGCACGCGGTTGTCGGACTTCTTCGACGAGCCCGACAAGCAGCTGGATGTAGTCGACGATCAGCAGGTCGAGCCCCTTCTGCCGCTTCAGCCGCCGCGCGCGTGCGCAGAGCTGGGCGATCGACAGGCCGCCGGTCTCGTCGATGTAGAACGGCAGCGACTGCAGCTCGATGGCGTTGTCGCGGATCTTCTCGAACTCGGCCTCGGTGATGCCGCCGCGGCGGATGGTGCTCGATGGAATGCCGGTCCGCTCGGCGACGATACGGGTCGCGAGCTGCTCGGCCGACATTTCCAGCGAGAAGAAGCCGACGATGCCGCCGTCGACGGTCTTCATCTGGCCGTCGGCCTGCACTTCGCCGCGATAGGTCTTGGCGATGTTGTAGCCGATGTTGCTGGCGAGCGACGTCTTCGCCATGCCGGGGCGTCCGGCGATGATGATCAAGTCGGATGACTGCAGTCCGCCCATCTTGGCGTCGAGGTCGCGCAGGCCGGTCGCGATGCCCGACAAGCCGCCGTCGCGCTTGTAGGCGTTGGCCGCCATGTCGACCGCGGCGGTCAGCGCATTCGCGAAGCGCTGGAAGCCGCCGTCATAGCGGCCGCTCTCGGCGATCTCGTAGAGGCGCTTTTCCGCCTCCTCGATCTGCTGGCGCGGCGAGGAGTTGACCGGCGAGTCGAACGCCTCGTTGACCAGGTCCTCGCCGATGCGGATGAGATCGCGGCGCAGCGCAAGATCGTAGATCGTGCGGCCGTAATCCTGCGCATTGATGATGGTGGTCGCCTCCGCGGCAAGGCGGGCGAGATACTGCGCCACCGTCATGCCGCCGATGTCGGTCTCGGCCGGAACGAAGGTCTTCAGCGTCACCGGCGTTGCGATCTTGTTCAGCCGGATCAGGCTGCCGGCGATCTCATAGAGATGCTGGTGGATCGGCTCGAAGAAGTGCCGCGGCTCGAGAAAGTCCGACACGCGATAGAACGCGTCGTTGTTGACGAGGATCGCGCCCAGCAGACTCTGCTCGGCCTCGATATTGTGCGGGGCCGTACGATAGGCGGGCGCGCCGGCGGCGGGCGCCAGCTTGCAGGGCGGTCGAATCAGATGGGGCCATGGAAAGGGAAGCAGGACGATGAAGTTTGACGGGAACGCGGCGAACCTTGCCAATGGACGGGCGATAAAGCACTTCGCGCTGCACCGGCGATATGGGCGATTTCGACTTATCCCCCAGTTCACATCATTCCACATGGGCGACGGTCGAAAAATTTTTCGTCCGCCGTTCTCTGCTTGACTGAACGCGCGTCCGCTCGTGCACGGCATCGACCGCTGGCGAGTCGCTCGCATGTTGCACTCGGCGTCTTGCGGCTGCTCGGATCGCGATCGGTCGACGAGCAGCCGGCGCGGACGATGCCTGACATGGCTCGAACATGCCGACTGAGACGATGCGGTCGAAACGGTGCCGTCGGGCAGGGTGAAGGCGATCGAGCCGCGCTGGATACGGCCGCCAGGAATGGCGACGTCGTCGATCCGTGACGGGTTATCCACAACCGCCGGGGAGATCATCACATTACTATTATCAGGGACAGGCATCCGGCGGTTCCCGGTGACTGTGCCTGATGCAAATCAGTCAACAAATTTCCGCAGTTTGCTGAACATATTCAAATCGAATCACGGGCGATTGATCGTCCGCTCTCTGCCCTTCCATTCGCGTCACAATCGGCTAGAACGTGACGGCGAATTGGCGGGGCAATATCCGTAACCGGAGGTCTGAATGAAGAGCCGAGCGCTCAATTTTGCGGCTTTGGCGCTTCTCGTCGGCCTGTGCGGATGGACCGAGGTGCGGCCCGCTGCCGCGCAAGCGCTCGATGCGGGCAAGCCGCCGGCGCAGATTTTCTCGGGAACCTGTTCCGCCTGCCACCGCTCGCCGCGCGGGCTCGTCCGCAACGTCTCGGCGGGGTCGCTGCCGGGCTTCCTGCGTCAGCACTATACGACCGGAAACGACATGGCCGGCACGATGGCGGCCTATGTGCTTGGCAACGGCGGCACCGATCGCGTGGCCGAGCCGGCGCCGAAGCGCGAGCCGAAGCAGGAGGCCAGGCCGGAGCCAGACCTGAGTCCAGACCTGAGCCGAAGCAAAGGGCGAAGTCGGATGCGCCGGAGGTCGCCGCCCGCAACCCCGACCAGAGAGAGCTGTCGAAATCGGCAAAGCAGAAGGCCGCCAAGAAGGGCGCGAGCGAGCCGTCGCCGGCCGCCAAGGATGCCCCCGCCGGCGAGCCCGAAAAGACCGAGGCTGCGAAGCCGGAAACGCCCGCCGCCGAGCCGGCGAAGGCGGAAGCCGTGGACTGCAAGGTCGAAGAGCCGGCCAAACAGACGGCCGCCGCGACCGATGACAGCAAGCCTGGTCTCGCGCTGCCGGACGCGACGGCGCCGCGGCAGCCGACGCGCTGCTGACGTTGCCAGGGTTCCCGGCGCCGACCCCCGAGCCCGAGCCAGAGCCGGTCGCAACCGCGGCTGCGCCGGCCACCGGATGCGACCCGGCGCCGAGCACCACCGCTGCCGCGGTGCGCGCCGAGGAGCCGGCGAAAGAGCAGCAGAAGGAGCAGCCTGCGCCGGCGGCACCGCCGGCCGCGGCCCGAACCGGCACCGTGGCCGAAGCGCCGAAGCCCGAACCGCTGCGGTCCGCCGTGACGCGAGGCCGCCAGCCCCGGCGCTCGACATCATGCAGGAAGAGGTGCATGCGCCGCGCCCGCCGCGCACAGGCCAGCAAAAGAAGCGCGCGCCGCCGCAGTAGCCGCGGCATCGCAAGGCTCGCAAAAGCAAAAGGCGCTGGCCGAAACCAGCGCCTTTGTCGTTTTCGGCTCGCGCAGATCGTCCGCGATCAGTCCTGCTTGTCTTCGGTCGCCTCGGCGGCTCTCGCCCTCGTCCTCCTTGCGCGCTTCCGGATCGAAGAACTCCTCCGCTGCGGCGAGCGCCTCGGCGGCCTCGTCCTGCTCCTCGCGGCGGACGGTCACGTTCTCGCCGCGCTTGATGCGCTCGGCCTCGTCGGCGTTGCGTGCAACGGTCACCGTGACGGTCACCTCGACTTCCGGATGCACGGCGATCTCGATCTTGTGCTTGCCGATCGTCTTCAGCGGCGCGTCGAGCATGATCTGGCCGCGCGTGACCTTGATGCCCTCGGCCTCGAACAGCGTGACGAGATCGCGGCTCGACACCGAGCCGTAGAGCGCGCCGGTGTCGGACGCCTGGCGCAGCACGACGACGTCGCGGCCGTCGATCCTGGTCGCAGCCTTCTCGGCTTCGCCCTTGGCCTTGAGGTTGCGCGCCTCGAGCTCGGCCTTCATGCCGTCGAACTTCTCGCGGTTGTCCTTGGTCGCGCGCAGCGCCTTGCCGCGCGGCAAGAGGAAATTGCGGGCAAATCCGTCACGGACGCGGACGACTTCGCCCATCTGTCCGAGTTTCGCGACACGTTCCAGCAGAATGACTTCCATGATTGTTCTCCGTTTCGTTGGATGAGGTTGATTGTCAGGATGAAAGGGTGGGTGGGCTTGGCGTTGTTGCCGAAACGCCGGCGCAGGCCGAGCGGCGCCGTCGAGCAGGCCGAGCATCAGCACCAGCAGCAGCGGCCAGACCAGAAGATGACGACCGCGCCGTAGGCGGCGATCAGCCACCAGAACGTCCGGCGGACGATTGGGTGACGACATGCAGCACGGCAAAGCCGACGAGCAGTGTAGGCCATGCAGCAGCGCGGCGCTGACCATCTGCGACAGCATCCCGACCAGGCCGCCGACGAACGACAGCGCCAGCGCTGCGGCGAGAACCAGCATGGCGGTCTGCGGCAGATCGATGCTGCGCAGATCCGGCCAGGGCCTGCGCAGGCGGCCCGATGTGAGCACGATCCTGCCGGCGAGCCACAGATTGAGCGTCAGCATCAGCATCGCGACCAGCGTTGCGGCGGCAGGCGCGAGCTGCGCGATCGCGTCCAGCACCTGGTCGGTGTCGGTGTTCGGCGCGGCTGCCGCGTGCGCTGACGCATGCGCGCCGAGCGCCGCGGCGCAGCCTTCCGTGATCGATCTCGTAGTCGCTGCCGAGCGTCAGCAGCACGCCGACGGTCGATGAGCAAGGCAAACACCGCGATCCACAGCAGCAGCCGGCCGAGCGGATACCATTCCAGGGCATCGGCAGGCGCAGGCGACGAGCCGTTCATGCCGCGGCGCGGCCGGCCGCAGGCTGTGCCAGCAGCGCCAGATATCCGAGCCAGAATGCCGGGCAGACCGACGGTGAGGATGAAGGCGAAGAACGTAGGCGAAGCCGAATGCGAGGCCGAGCCCGGCGCCGGCGGCGACGCGCGCCGACCAGCGCGCTGGCCGGACCCCAGCCGAGTGCTGCGACCATCAGCGGCAGCGGCGCGAGATAGAACAGCAACAAGCGAGATCAGCGCGCCGGAGATGAGCGACGCGAACATCAACGCGGCCGCGCAGCCGGCCGCAATGGCAATGAGAATGTTCATCATCAGCTGTCCCGCTCCTTTCGAGCGGTTAGAAGCGGATCGTTGCCGTCCGCTTCAACCATCGGCCGCGGGTGAATTCCCGAAGCCTTATGAATTTCTGCAGAGCGCGCGAGCGCTGCGCGCCCGCGCGTACCGTCAGCGAATAACGTAAGGCAGCAGGCCGAGGAAGCGCGAGCGCTTGATGGCGCGCGCGAGCTCGCGCTGCTTCTTCGCCGACACCGCGGTGATGCGGCTCGGCACGATCTTGCCGCGCTCGGACACGTAGCGGACCAGCAGCTTCGCGTCCTTGTAGTCGATCTTCGGCGCATTCGTGCCGGTGAACGGGCAGGTCTTCCGGCGGCGGAAGAACGGGCGGCGCTGGGTGTTTGCAGCCATGGCCATCGGTGCTTACTCCTCGGTCGCTGCGGCAGCAGCAGGGGCTTCATCGTCGCGCGGACGGCGCGGCGGACGATCGCCGCGGTCCCCACGATCGCCGCGGTCGCGGTCGCCGCGGAAGCCACCGCCAAATCCGCCGCCACCGAAGCCGCGCTCGCCGCGCTCATCGCGGTCGCGCTCGGCCTTGCGCATCATCGCCGAGGGACCTTCCTCGAGCTCGTCGACGCGCACGGTGAGATAGCGGATGACGTCTTCGTGGATGCGCTCCTGACGCTCGATCTCGGCAACGATGGCGGTGGGGCCATCGATGTTGAGCAGCGTGAAGTGCGCCTTGCGATTCTTGTTCATGCGATAGGTGAGGGAGCGGATGCCCCACGACTCGGTCTTGGTGACCTTGCCGCCCAACTGCTCGACCACGCCCTTGATCTGGGTGGTCAGCTCTTCGACCTGCTGGGGGCTCGCATCCTGGCGCGCGAGAAACACATGCTCGTAAAGAGGCATGAAAGTCCTTTCCTAAGTTGGCGCAGCGTCCGGCGGCAAGCCCTTCGAACCCTTCGGGAAAGGTTCGTTCAAAAGCTCAGAAGGCGGGAACACCGGACGACGGGCCGACTGGCCCTGCCGCATCAATCGATAAGGATTGCTGAGACCGTCCGTTCAGCTCCCGGCCGGAAGCGACGAATGGCGCGCGTTATAGGGGATTTTGGCTGTTTGGCAAGCAAAAGTCGCCACGCGCCGAGGCGGCTGCCAGCAAGGCCTGATCGACTTGCGGAGGCTGCTTGACTGATTTGTTTGTATAGCATACAAATAAGGCAGGAGTTGAGCGATGGCCAAGTCGGCCAGGTACCGCGTCCCCAAGCACGCCGTCCGGGCGACGCGCACGGCCGGGCGGCAGATGCGCTCGCGGCTGCTCGATGCCGCAAGCCGGCCTGTTCAAGGAGCGCGGCCTGTGCCGGCGTCTCGATCGCCGACATTGCGGCGGCCGCCGACGCCTTCCCGAGCCAGATCACCTACTACTTCCGCACCAAGGAAGCGCTGTTCGTCGAGGCGGCCTGCCGCGACGTGCTCTACGCCGGCAGCGCCGCCGAGGAGGCGGCTGCCGAGGCGCGAGACGCCGGGCGAATATACGCGCGCGCTGGTCGACAGCGTCATGCATGCCGACGCGCTGCGGATTTTTCATCGAGGCGCTGACGCTGACGCGGCGACGGCAGGACCTCGCGCCGCTGATCGAGCGCACGATCGAGCGGCTGCATGCCGAGGGCCTGCGCGCCTACGAAGGTCAGATCAAGGCGCACGGCTGGCGCTCGCGGCTCGATCCGGCAACCTCGGCGCGGCGCTTCTGGGCGCTCGCGCTCGGCGTCGCGCTGGAAGGCCACGCCACCGGCCGTGCGGGCGAGGAGCTCGCCGCCGAGATGCTGCGCGTGCTCGACGCGCAGGCCGATCCAGATCCGCGGGAGCAGCGGCTCAAGCTGGTCGCGGGTCGCTTCGCGCAACGATTCATCCGATCCGGAGACATCGTCATGACAGCGATCCGTCTTCTCGCCCGCGACATCATGAGCGCAGAGCAGCTCGCCGAGGTGCGCGAGCGCTCGTCCTGGAAGGGGATCGCGCTGATCGTGCACGCCTGGACGCTGATATTCGGTGCGATCGCGCTGGTGGCGTGGTGGCCGAACCCGCTGACATTCCTGCTCGCGGTCGCGATCATCGGCTCGCGCCAGCTTGGACTTGCGATCCTGATGCACGAGGGCGCGCATGGCGGGCTCGCCCGCGACGAGAAGCTGAATCTGTGGCTGGCGCAGTGGTTCTGCGCCTATCCGGTGTTCGCCGAGACGCGCGCCTATCGCCGCTATCACCTCAAGCATCACGCGCATACGCAGCAGGAGGACGATCCCGATCTCGTGCTGTCGGCGCCGTTTCCGATCACGCCGGCGAGCTATCGGCGAAAGTTCCTGCGCGATATCACCGGGCAGACCGGCTATCAGCAGCGCAAGGCGCAGTTCCTGAATGCGCTCGGCCGGCCGGAATGGCCGCTGGCACAGCGCGCGCAACACTTCTGGTCGAAGCTCGGCCCGCAAGTGCGTCGCCAACGCCGTCCTGTTCGCGGGCCTTGCCATCGCCGGCGTGTGGTGGGCCTATCCGCTGCTGTGGCTGTTGCCGTTCCTGACCTGGCAGATGGTGATCACGCGCATCCGCAATATCGCCGAGCACGCGGTCGTGCCCGACAGCAACGATCCCTTGCGCAACACGCGCACGACGCGCGCGAACTTCCTCGAGCGGCTGTTCATCGCGCCGTACTACGTCAACTACCACCTCGAGCATCACCTGCTTTACTACGTGCCTTGCTACAACCTGCCGCGCGTGCACGCACATTCTCTCGCACAGGCCCGCATGCCGCGCGCATGGAGGTGCAGCCGAGCTACGCCGCGGTGCTGCGTCTTGCGATGTCGAAGCCGAACAGCGAGGATCGGCCCGGCGAGACTCGCCGGCCACGCCCGCCGCGCCCAGGCCGGGCTGAAGGTGGAAGCCGATCAGGCGGCGTCCGGATTCTAGCGACCGGCCGCCATACGGCTGCGCCTGTCCCGCAGCTTGACATTCCGCCCCTGCCGGTCTTTTACGGCGCAACTTCATGGCGCGCCCTTAAAGGCTGTGCTGGTCGGGGCGGAAGCGGAACATGGCAATCGCGTTTACTTTTCCGGGGCAGGGTTCGCAGGCGGTCGGCATGGGCAAGGCGCTTGCCGATGCGTTCCCGGCGGCGAAGGCCGTGTTCGACGAGGTCGATGCGGCGCTCGGCGAGAAGCTCACCGACATCATCTGGAACGGCCCTGCGCGAGACGCTGACGCTCACCGAGAACGCGCAGCCGGCGTTGATGGCGGTGTCGATCGCGACCTTGCGCGTGCTGGAAGTCCGAAGCCGGTCTTGTCGGTGAAGGATGCGAAGTTCGTCGCCGGCCATTCGCTCGGCGAGTATTCGGCGCTTGCGGCGGCCGGCGCGTTGTCGGTGTCCGACGCGGCGAAGCTGCTTGCGCACGCGCGGCCGCGCGATGCAGAAGGCGGTGCCGGTCGGCGTCGGCGCGATGGCCGCGCTTGCTCGGCCTCGAGTTCGACGCCGCGGTGGCGACCGCCAGGGAAGCGGCGCAAGGCCAGGTCTGCGATCCCGCCAACGACAACGGCGGCGGCCAGGTCGTCGTCTCCGGCAACAAGGAAGCGGTCGACCGCGCCGTGGAGATCGCCAAGGGCAAGGGCGCCAAGCGCGCGATGCTGCTGCCGGTCTCCGCGCCGTTCCACTGCAGCCTGATGCAGCCTGCCGCCGACGTGATGGCCGATGCGCTGTCGAAGGCTGACGATCAACAAGCCCGCTGTGCCGCTCGTCTCCAACGTGCTCGCGTCCGCGATCAGCGATCCGGACGAAATCCGCCGCCGTCTGTCGAGCAGGTCACCGGCACGGTGCGCTGGCGCGAGTCGGTCGCGTACATGGCGGGCGAAGGCGTCACGAAATTCTTCGAGATCGGCGCGGGCAAGGTGCTGACCGGTCTGGTCAAGCGCATCGCCGACGGGGCGACCGGCGTTTCGGTCGGCTCGCCCGCGGACATTGCGGCGGCGAAGGCCGCGGCTGATCGCTTGCTTCCCGAACAGGAGGCCTCCTCGTCATGTTCGATCTGACTGGCAAGACCGCGCTCGTGACCGGCGCGACCGGCGGCATCGGCGGCGCGATCGCGCGCGCATTTCACAAGCAGGGCGCGACGGTGGCGCTGTCCGGCACGCGCCGCGAGGTGCTCGACACCATCGCCGGTGAACTGAAAGAGCGCGTGCACGTGCTCACCTGCAACCTGTCGAACACCGACGAGGTCGAGGCGCTGGTTCCGTCGGCCGAGAAGGCGATGGGGCAGCTCGACATTCTCGTCTGCAACGCCGGCATCACGCGCGACAACCTGTTCGTGCAGATGAAGGACGAGGAATGGGATCAGGTCGTCGCCGTCAACCTGTCGGCGACGTTTCGCCTGACGCGTGCCGCGACCAAGCTGATGATGCGCAAGCGCTTCGGCCGCCTGATCGGAATCACCTCGGTCGTCGGCGTGACCGGCAACGCGGGGCAGGGCAACTACACGGCGGCAAAGGCCGGCATGATCGGCATGTTCAAGTCGATCGGGCAGGAGTATGCGAAGCGCAACGTCACCGCCAATTGCATCGCGCCGGGCTTCATCGCGACCGCGATGACCGATGCGTTGAACGAAAAACAGCGCGCAGCGATTCTGGAAAAGGTTCCGGCGGGCCGTCTCGGCAGCGGCCGACGATATCGCGGCGGCGGCCGTTTACCTTGCGTCGAACGAAGCCGCCTATGTCACCGGTCAGACGCTTGCATGTCAACGGCGGAATGGCAATGATTTGAGGATGATAAGCCTTGCCGCTGCGTCGGGAAACCGCGGCGGGCGTGCTGGCCAAGGCCTGGGAAGTATGGTACCGAACCCGATAAATGGGGGCGAGGAAACGACGGGATTGCGGGACGGCTCGAGCCCGTATATCTCCCGGCCAGACATCCCGACCTTCTGTCACTTGATGCTCTGTCACTTAACGGTCGACGCAACCTGGACAGTGAGACGCAGTTGAATGTAGGCGCGAGGCCCGCTGCCGACGGGACTTGCGTCAGACTACCACCAAAACGGCTCGGATCGGCCTACGGTCGGGTCTTAAGGAAATAGCACGAGGTTGAGACGATGAGTGACATTGCCGAGCGGGTTAAGAAGATTGTGGTCGAGCACCTCGGTGTGGAGCCGGAGAAGGTGGTCGAAGGCGCAAGCTTCATCGAC
Organism: uncultured Alphaproteobacteria bacterium; assembly: GCA_963843435.1. GTDB lineage: Bacteria > Pseudomonadota > Alphaproteobacteria > Rhizobiales > Xanthobacteraceae > P52-10. Next base: position 80,501 of record CAWJKJ010000012.1, on the reverse strand, counting down.
GATCTCGGCGCGGACAGTCTCGACACCGTCGAACTCGTGATGGCGTTTGAAGAAGAGTTCGGCTGCGAAATTCCCGACGATGCCGCCGAGACGATTTTGACCGTCGGCGACGCGACGAAATTTCTCGAAAAGAACGCAAAGAGCTGACGCGCCCGGATCAGGCCTCCGCCGATCGCGCCGGCCTCGAAGGGCTGTCGCGATTGCGAACCGGGGCTCTGACGGCGCTTTGCCGGAGTGCCAACAATGAGACGGGTAGTCGTCACGGGCCTCGGCATGGTGTCGCCGCTCGGCTGCGGCGTCGAGCCCGCGTGGAAGCGCCTGCTCAACGGCGAGAGCGGCGCGAGGCGGATCGAGACGTTCGACGTCTCCGACATTCCGACCAAGATCGGTTGTGTGGTGCCGCGCGGCGACGGCAGCGACGGCACCTTCAATCCCGATCAGTGGATGGATCCGAAGGACCAGCGCAAGGTCGACGAGTTCATCGTGTTCGCGATGGCTGCCGCGAGGCAGGCGCTCGACGACGCGGACTGGCATCCGACAGACGCCGGAAGACCAGTTCGCGACCGGCACGATGATCGGCTCGGGCATCGGCGGCATCGAAGGCATCGCCGAGACCGCGATCACGCTGAAGGAGCGCGGGCCCGCGGCGCGTGTCGCCGTTCTTCATTCCGGGCAGCCTGATCAATCTCGCGTCGGGATACGTTTCGATCGCGCATGGCCTGAAGGGCCCGAACCACGCCGTCGTCACCGCCTGCTCGACCGGCGCGCACGCGATCGGCGATGCGTCGCGGCTGATCGCGCTCGGCGATGCCGACGTGATGGTCGCAGGCGGCACCGAATCGCCGATCAACCGCATTTCGTTCGCCGGCTTCTGCGCGTTGCGCGCGATGTCGACCGGCTTCAACGATACGCCCGAGAAGGCGTCGCGCCCCTACGACAAGGACCGCGACGGCTTCGTGATGGGCGAGGGCGCGGGCGTGGTCGTGCTCGAAGAGTACGAGCACGCGAAGAAGCGCGGCGCGAAGATCTACGCCGAGGTGATCGGCTACGGCATGTCCGGCGATGCTTTCCACATCACCGCGCCGGCGCAGGACGGCGACGGCGCCTATCGCAGCATGAGCGCGGCGCTGAAGCGCGCCGGCCTTGCGGCGTCCGATCTCGACTACATCAACGCGCACGGCACCTCGACGCCGCTCGGCGACGAGATCGAGCTCGGCGCGGTGGAGCGGCTGGTCGGCAATGCCGCCTCGAAGATTTCGATGTCGTCGACCAAGTCGTCGACCGGACACCTGCTCGGCGCGGCCGGCGCGATCGAGGCGATCTTCTCGATTCTCGCGATGCGCGACAGTATCGCGCCGCCGACTCTCAATCTCGACAATCCATCCGTCGAGACGGCGATCGATCTCGTGCCGCACAAGGCAAGGCAGCGGCCGATCAATGTGGCGCTGTCGAATTCGTTTGGCTTCGGCGGCACCAACGCGTCGCTGATCGTGAGGCGTGTCGACAGTTAAATCCCTGAAATGGCAAGAACTTCACCCTTTTGCCATATTGAGGGATAACGTCGCGAAGCGGGGACGGCTCCGATCAGCGCAAATCAGGATCAGGTTCGAGGATGTCTGAAAGGGCGCCGATTTCTCCGCGAAGTCCGCGCGCAGCGCTCGAGCCGGAGCAGTTGCCGCCGCCGCCGAAGCGGTCGCGCGGGGCGCGCAATCCGCTGGTGGTTGCCGGCAATGCCATTTTCACGATCATCCTGCTGCTGATGATCGGCGCCGGCGGTGGTTATTTCTACGCCAAGCAGGCGATCGAAGCGCCGGGCCCGCTGGCCGAAGACCGCATCGTCAACATCCCGCGCACGGCCGGCACCGGCGACATCGCCGATATCCTGCAGCGCGAAGGCGTCATCAACATCAACCGCTGGGCTTTCCTCGGCAGCGTGGTGGCGATGAAGGCGCGGTCCGAGCTGAAGGCGGGCGAATATCAGTTCCAGAAGCGCGCCAGCCTGCGCGACGTGATCGACACCATGGTCACCGGCAAGGTGGTGCAGCATGCGCTGACGATCCCGGAGGGGCTGACCTCGGAGCAGATCGTCGCGCGCCTGCTCGAGAACGACGTGCTCGCGGGCCAGGTCACGGAAATTCCGCGCGAAGGCACGCTGCTGCCGGAGACCTACCGGTTCGAGCGCGGCACCACGCGCGAGCAGGTGATCCAGCGCATGCAACAGGCGCAACAACGCGTGATTGCCGAGATCTGGGAGCGCCGCAGCCCGGACGTTCCGATCCGCTCGGCCGAGCAGCTGGTGACGCTGGCCTCGATCGTCGAGAAGGAGACCGGGCGTCGCCGACGAGCGCACGCGCGTCGCCGCCGTGTTCGCCAACCGCCTGCAGAAGAAGATGAAGCTGCAGTCCGATCCGACCATCATCTACGGCCTGGTCGGCGGCAAGGGAACGCTCGGACGCCAGATCAAGCGCAGCGAAATCCAGCAGCCGACGCCCTACAACACCTATGTGATCGAGGGCCTGCCGCCGGGACCGATCGCCAATCCGGGCCGCGCCTCGCTGGAGGCGACCGCCAATCCGGCACGCACGCGCGAGCTCTTCTTCGTCGCCGACGGCACCGGAGGGCACACGTTCACCGAGACCTACGACGCGCATCAGCGCAATGTCGCGAAGCTGCGCACGATCGAGAAGCAGCAGGTGATCGATACGGCCGAGCCGGAAGAATCGACCGCCAGCGCTGCGCCCGCGTCCGAGCAGCAACCCGCGGCGGCAGACACGCCGGCGCGTCCTTCGTCGGCAGCGGCCAAGAAGCGGAGCACGCCGCCGCCGGCGCGCACGCCGCCGACCGCGCAGAACGCCACCACGCCCGCGCCGACCGTTCAGCGCTGACGGCGCTCCGCAAGTTGGGACAGCACGGGCGCTGGCATCGCGTCCGTTCGTGCTAGTCTGGCGCTTGCGAAATCCTAGTTCAGGGCCTTTTCGGGATCATTCATGGCGCTATCGAGCATGACCGGCTTTGCACGAAGCCACGACGCCTGCGGCGCCTACGCGTTCGAATGGGAGCTGCGCTCGGTCAACGCCAAGGGGTTCGACCTGCGCATGCGCCTGCCGCCGGGCTGGGACGCGGTGGAGCCGCTGGTGCGCAAGCGGGCGACCGAACTGCTGGCGCGCGGCACCGTCTACGCCAACCTCACCGTCAAGCGCGCCGATGCCGGCCCGGTCATCCGCGTCAACGACGAGGTGCTGGCGTCGGTGATGAAGGTCGCCGCCGACCTGTCGGCGAAGCTCGCAGCCGCGCCGCCGACAGTGGACGGCATTCTTGCGATCAAGGGCGTGCTCGAGGTGTCCGAGCCGGACGATACCGAGGCAGGAGCGGCAGGCCGCGGAGGCCGCCATCCTCAAGGCTTTCGATCGGGCGCTCAGCGGACTGGTCGAGATGCGCCATCGCGAGGGAGTTTCGCTGCAGCAGATCCTGGCCTCCCGGCTGGACGAGATCGCGGCGCTCGCCAAACGCGCGGATGCGGCGCCTGGCCGGCAGGCCGAGGCGGTCAAGGCGAAGCTCGCCGAGCAGGTCGCGATGCTGCTCGAACTCCTCGGAACGCTTCGATGCCGACCGGCTGCACCAGGAGGCGATCATGATCGCGGCGAAGGCCGACATCCGCGAGGAGCTCGACCGGATCGCATCGCACGTCGCGCAGGCGCGCGAGCTGATCGGCAAGGGCGGCGCGGTGGGGCGCAGGCTCGACTTCCTTGCGCAGGAATTCAACCGCGAGGTGAACACCACCTGCTCGAAATCCAACGATCTCGAACTGACCAATATCGGCCTCGAAATGAAGAACGTGGTCGAACAGTTCCGCGAGCAGGTGCAGAACCTGGAATGAGAGGCGAGAGCGACGATGGCGGGCGACGGAGTTGAACGGCGCGGTTTGATGTTCGTGCTGTCGTCGCCGTCCGGCGCGGGCAAGACGACACTGTCGCGCGAGCTCATGAGCAAGACGGCCGGCCTGCAGATGTCGGTGTCGGTGACGACGCGGCCGATGCGGCCGGGCGAGGTCGAGGGCAGGGACTATTTCTTCATCGACAAGCCGCGCTTCGACGCGATGGTGAAGAACAAGCGAATTGCTGGAGCACGCGCCGGTGTTCGACCATTTCTACGGCACGCCGCGCGCGCCGGTCGAGGCGGCGCTGTCGGCCGGGCGCGACGTGCTGTTCGACATCGACTGGCAGGGCACGCAGCAGCTGCGCGAGAAGGCGCGGACCGACGTCGTCAGCGTGTTCATCCTGCCGCCGTCGGCAGCCGACCTGGAGAAGCGGCTGCATACGCGCGCGCAGGATTCCGACGCGGTCATCCGTGGTCGCATGAGCCGCGCCAGCCACGAGATGAGCCACTGGGCGGAATACGACTACATCGTCATCAATCGCTCGGTCGACGAGGCGTTCACCGAGGTGCAGGCGATCCTGAAGGCTGAACGGCTGCGCCGCGATCGCCGCACGGGCCTGACCGCATTCGTGCGGGACCTGCAGAAGCAATTGGAGAAATAGCGCGCTGCCGGTATCCTCACCGCCATAACAAACATGAGGAAACGACCATGGCAGGCATTCTCGACGGCAAGACAGCACTCGTGACCGGCGGCGCCTCGGGGATCGGCCGCGCGACTGCGGTCGCCATGAGCCGGGAAGGGGCACGGGTCGCGGTGGCCGACATCACCGAAGACAGCGCGGCGGGCACGGTCGCGCTGATCAACGCCGCGGGCGGCCAGGCGATCGCCATCGGCGGCGATGTCACCAGGGAGGTCGATGTCGCGGCGCTGGTGGCGCGCACGGTGGCCGCCTTCGGGCGCCTCGACTGCGCCTTCAACAACGCCGGCATCTCGGGCCGCGCGGTAGGCCCGGCGGGACAGCGGACCCATGAGCTGAGCCGGGAGGCATTCGACGGGATGCTGGCTGTGAACCTGACCGGCGTCTTCATGTGCATGAAGCATGAGATCGCGCAGATGCTCGCGCAAGGCAGCGGCGGAGCCATCGTCAACACATCGTCGATTGCCGGCTTGATCGGCCTGCCGGGCGCCACGCACTATGTCGCCGCCAAGCACGGCGTGGTGGGACTGACGAAGACCGCGGCGATGGAATACGCGCAGGACGGCATACGCGTGAACTGCGTCAATCCGGGCTACATCGAGACGCCGATGACCGAGGAGACGATGAAGACGCGCTTCGACGCGATCATGGAAAAGGTGCCGATGAAGCGGCTGGGCGTGCCGGGGGAAATCGCCGAGGCGGTCGTCTGGATGTGCTCCGAGAGGGCGTCGTTCATGACCGGCGCCGCCCACGTGATCGACGGCGGGTATTACGCGGCTTAGTTGGTCAGGACGATGCGGCCGACGACCTTGCCGGCGCGCAGCTCCTCGATCCACTTCTGCGTCTCGGCCATCGGCTTTTCCTGCATCGGCACGGCCTTCACCTTGCCGGCGCGGGCCAGCGCCATCAGCTCTTTCGCCTCTTCGAGCGTGCCGGTCATGAAGCCCTCGATGGTCATGCGCTTGTAGATCCATTGCACCATCGGCAGGCTGAAGTTGCCGCCCATCAGACCGGAGACGACGATCTTGCCGCCGCGCGCCAGCACCGACACGCCGAACGCCATCGAGCGGTCGTTGCCGGCGAAATCGACCACGCAGTCGAAGCCGCCGTCGGTTTCCTTGATGATGCGCCGGGCCACTTCCGGTTCCTTCGGATCGTAGGCCACCGCTGCGCCGGTCTTCAGCGCCGCGTCGCGCGCGCTCTCGCTGAGATCGGCGACGGAAACCGGCTGCTTGAACATGGCCTGCGCCAGCGACAGGCCCATCATGCCGACGCCGCCGAGGCCGATCAGGAGGATGTTGCGCTGGCGCGGGCGGTCGACCAGGCGCTTCAGCGCGCCGTAGGCGGTGATCCCCGAGCACATCAGCGCCGCCGCCATGTCGACCGGCACCGGATCGTAGTCGAGCAGATATCTTGCGTCGGGCACCAGCACGTGGCTGGCGAAGCCGCCGTCGATCGAGACGCCGACGAAGCGGTTGCGCGCGCACAGGTTCTCGTCGCCGGCGAGGCAGTCGCGGCACTTGCCGCAGCCGATCCAGGGAAACACCGCGACCTTCTTGCCGACGATGCCTTTCGGCGCATCGGGGCCGACTTCGTCGACGACGCCGGCGATCTCGTGGCCGAGCGTGAACGGGAGCGTCATGCCGCGCGTGGTGTCGAGGCGATTGCCGCCGCCGAGATCCGCATAGCCGTCCTGGATGTGCAGGTCCGAATGACACAGTCCGCAGCGGTCGATGCGCACGAGCACTTCGCTGCCTTGCGGCTTCGGCGTCTCGACGACAGTTTCGCAGAGCGGAGCATCGAACTTCACGAGCGACTGGCGACGCATCAACGCCATGGCATTTCTCCCTGAAAAACGGTCTTAACGGGCGGCGCGTATATTGGATAATTCGCGCGCCATGGCAACAAAGCCCTCGATCGGGATGGTTTCCGCGCGCCGGGTGGGTTCGACGCCGGCCGCTGCCGTGAGGAGCGTCGGATCCGTTCCGAGCGACTTCAGGCTCTGGCGCAGCATCTTCCGCCGCTGGCCGAACGCGGCTTCCGTGACGCGCTCCAGCGTCTGCCGGTCGCACGGCAGCGGCTGCTGGCGCGGAATCAGGCGCACGACCGACGAGGTCACCTTCGGTGCGGGAACGAACGCGCTCGGGGCCACGTCGAACATGATCTTTGCCTCCGTCCGCCATCCTGCGAAGACCGCGAGGCGCCCGTAGGCATCGTCATCGACGGCGGCCGTGATGCGCTCGGCGACCTCGCGCTGAAACATCAGCACCATGGCGTCGTACCAGGGCGGCCACGGTTCGGCGCTGAGCCAGCCGGTCAGCAGCGCGGTGGCGATGTTGTAGGGCAGGTTGGCGACGATCTTCGCGCGCTCGCCGTTCAGCAGCGGCCGCGGATCGAATGCGAGCGCATCTGCGGCGACGATCTCGAGCCGTCCGGGATAGCGCGCTGCGATCTCGGCCAGCGCTGCGACCGCGCGCTCGTCGCGCTCGACGGCAATCACGCGCCTTGCGCCGAGCGCGAGCAGCGCGCGCGTCAGCCCGCCGGGACCGGGGCCGATCTCGACGATGGTGTGCGTGTCGAGGCTGCCTGCGGCCCGCGCAATGCGCGCCGTCAGATTGAGGTCGAGCAGGAAGTTCTGGCCGAGCGATTTGCGCGCCGACAGCTCGTGGCGGCGAATGACGTCGCGCAACGGAGGCAGATCGTCGATCCCGCTCACGTCACGAGGCCGGCGCGCCGCTCGCCATGCGCGCGGCCAGACGAAGCGCTGCGATCAGGCTCGACGGATTGGCGCGGCCGGTGCCGGCGATGTCGAAGGCGGTCCCGTGATCCGGCGACGTGCGGATGAACGGCAAGCCGAGCGTGACGTTGACCGCGTCGTCGAACGCCAGCGTCTTGATCGGGATCAGCGCCTGGTCGTGATACATGCAGACCGCGCAGTCGTAGGTCTTGCGCGCGGCTTCGTGGAACATGGTGTCGGCGGGCAACGGTCCGCGCGCGTCGATGCCGGCGTTCTTCAATGCAGCCACGGCCGGGCGCGACGATCTCTTCGTCCTCGGTGCCGAGCGATCCGTATTCGCCGGCATGCGGGTTCAATCCGCTGACGGCGATCCTCGGATTTGCGAGGCCGAAATAGCGCCTCAGCTCGTTTGCGGCGATCGTGCAGGTCTCGACGATGTCCCGCGTCGTCAGCTGCGCGACGGCCTCGCGCAGCGCCACGTGGATCGTCACCGGGATGACAGCGAGCACCGGCGACCAGAGCATCATCACGGGGCGCGGCGGCGCCGCACCGTCTGCTGCAAGCTCGGCGAGAAATTCCGTGTGTCCCGGGTGCTTGAAGCCCGCCCGATAGACGACGCTCTTGGCGATCGGGTTGGTGACGACGGCGGCGGCGCGGCCGCTGCGGACGTCGTCGACCGCGTGCCGGATCGAGGCGAGGGCCGCCGCCGCGCTTGAATCGTCGGGCTGGCCCGGTTCGGCGGTCGCCACAACGCCGGTTTCGACGACGGGCAGGCTTTCGGCAAACACCGCGGCCGCGTCGGCGACAGCGACGCTTGCGACGGGAACCTTCAGCCCGAGCTTCTTTGCGCGGCCGTCGAGGAAGCGCTTGTCGCCGGCGAGATAGAACGGCGGAAGCGCAAGCTCCCTGCGGCGCATCCAGGCGGTGAGCGCAATGTCCGGGCCAATGCCGGCCGGTTCGCCCAGGGTCAGCGCCAGCGGCTTGATGGGCATCTACTGGCGGTACTCGATCATCGACGAACGCCGCGCTTCCTGCAGATACTTCTTCGCCTGGGCTTCGTACTTCTGCGAGAACAGCTTTTCGCGCGCTTCCCGCTTCTCCGGCGATTTCGGTGCTCGGCGCGCGGCTGCACAGCGCCACCATTTCGATGCCCTGCCGCGTCACCTCCGGCGGCGTCAGCTGGCCGATCGGCGTCTTGTCCAGAAGCTCGCGCAGCGGCGCCGGCAGATCGGCGGAGGTCTTCACCACCTGGTCCCTGATGACGCCGTCACGCATGGCGCGGAACAGGCTTTCGGCCTGCTCGCAGCTCTGAACCCGTCCGCGAAGCGTTTCCGCGTCTTTCTTCCGCAGCTCGATCGATGACTGCGCCGAACCTTTTGGCACGAACAGCACCACCGGCCGCATCTTGTATTCGAAGCTGCCGGTCTGCTCCTTGCCGTCGCCCTTGACCTCGATCGCGGAGGCGATGTCCTTCTCGCCGACGATCAGGTTCTGGCCGTAGCGTCCGCGGACCAGTTGCGCCCAGATGAAATCGGCCTTCAGGCGCGCCTTCAGCGCCTCCGGCCGAATGCCGCGGCCCTCCAGAACCTTGTTCAGCTGCTCGGTGTTCAGCCGCATCCGCGCGCCCATGGTCGCGTACTGGGTCTCGACCTCGGCCGCGGTCATATCGAGATTGAACTTCTTGCCTTCCTTGATCTTGACGCGGTCGTTGATGAGCTCTTCCAGCGCCTCCTGACGGCTCGGCGCTCTTGCCGCCGGACAACGCGATCAGCTTGGTGCGCTGCTCGATGTCGAAATTGGTGATCGGATCGCCGTTGACCACGACGACCGCATTCTGCGCGCGCGCATCCACTGGCGCGAGCGACGCGACAGCATCGCGATCAACGCCGCGAGAGCGCCTGAACGCAGTGAGAGGAGCATCGATAGCATTCGCGAACCCATCATTGTCTTCCAATCCGGCCGCAGCCGGCATTGAAAATTCAAGGACGACCCTGGCTACGACGGCATCGCATGCGACACTACTGGCCGAACAGCGACGAGGGGAGGAACGACGAGCCGCCCGACGTGGTCGGCGTGGCGGTCTGGTTGAACGAGGTCGTTCCAATCGTGCGCAGGCCGATCTGCAGCATCACGCGATGGTTGGTGACTGGATTGCCGCTGTAGCTGTAGTCGGTAATATAATTCATCGCCAGCACGAAACAATCGTCGACATAGCCCGCGCCGACGATCGTCTGGTTAACCTGGTCCGCCAGCAGATCGTAGCGCACGCCGCCGGACACGACCCAGTTGCTGGCGACCTTGAACGACGCGGTGCCGAGCACGCCTTCGCGGCGATTGAGGAACCCGAGTTCCGGCTGCTTGTCGTAATTGCCGTAAAGCAGGCTGACCGACCAGCGATCGAAGTTGGCCCGGGTCTCGAGTTCGAGGCGGCGCATGTCCCAGGAGGACTCATCGAGCCGCGAGCGCGCAGAGAACGTCAGCGTGCTGTTCGGCTGATAGGAGACCCGCGTGACGTAGTCGGAGCGGTCGCTCTCCAGGCCGGAGTCGAGCCCGGTGTTGGTCAGGTCGCCGACCGCATAGGAGTTCCGGCCGAACAGGTGGAACGACTGGCCGAACAGGAAGTTCACGAAACCGCCGCGATCGAACTGGGTCGTGCCCTGAATGCCGACGTTGGCCCGGCCGCCGCCTTCGCTGCGATCCCAGCCGGAGAACTTGTCGACCCGGAACAGGTTGGTGTCGTCGAACACGAGGCTCTGCGCATCCTCGTTCGGCAGCTGGCCGATCTTCTGCTCGTTCGGGCGGACGATCACCTGCGCGATCGGCTCGATCGTCTGCGAGCCCCACGGCTGCACGCTGATGAACGGATAGCGATACTCGACGCCGACTGTCGGCATCACGCGGCCGGCGTTGATGTCGCCCGTCGGCAGGAAGTTGGTGACGCCGATATCGTTCTTGACGTTGGCGTGGTTGATGTCGGCGCGCACCGAGGCGAACGGCGTCCAGATCTGTCCGATCGAATCGGTGAACGAACGCCGCCATGTGGCTTCGCCCGAGAGGCGCGTGTAATCGCCGGCAATGCCGCGCAGCAGGCAGTTCGCCGGCGTCTTCACCGTCGGATCGGCGCTGGTCGGCAGACACAGGCCGAGCGACTGGGCCGTCGCCGTGATCGGATTGTAGGAGATCGATTCGCGGCTGAGGCTCGTCAGGTTGGCGCGGAAGCTCAGTTCGCCGCCGAGCACCGGACGATTGAACACGTTCGCGTAGTCGATCACCGGATGGACGATCGGAATCTGCCGCTGCGTGTCGGCCTCGGAGAAGCCGTAGAAGTACATCGTCCGCGCATCGAAGAACGAACGCGTGCCGACGCCGGTGAGATAGAGCTGCGAGACCGCGTCGGTCGGCACCGCCGAGAACACCGCGACCGGCGACTTGAACCGGCTGAGCGAGTAATCCTGGAAGAACGTGCGGTCGCTGACCAGCGTTCCGTCCCAGCCCCAGCTCCACTTGTCGTTGATGGCGAAACGGCCGGAGCTCTCGACGCCGCCGCGCCAGTCGCGATAGCCGGGCGTCGATGGACCGCCGGAGCGGAGGAACTCGTCCTTGTCGAGCTGGCGGATGCCGTAGGCGCGGATGTCGTAGGCGCCGTTGATCAGCCGCTGGCGGAACTCGCCCTGCATCAGCAGGCCCTGCTTGGTGGTGATGCGCGGGGTCAGCGTCAGGTCGTAGTCGGGCGCGAGCGCGATGTAGTAGGGCGTCTGCAGGCCGTAGCCGTATTTCGTGTTCGACGAGACCATCGGCATCAGGAAGCCGGTCTTCCGCTTCACCGTCGGATCGGGCGTGTAGAAGTACGGCAGGTACGCCATCGGTACGCCGAAGAATTCCAGCCGCGCGCTCTCGAAGTAGAGCATCTTCTCGCCCTGGTCGTGGATCACGCGCGCGGCCTTGACCTGCCACAGCGGCGGCTTCTTCGGATCGTCCTTGCAGGCCTCGCAGGCGGTGTAGACGCCGTTCTGGAAGACCGTGAAATTTCCGCCGCTGCGATCGGCGCGGGTCGCGGCCATCCGCGTGCGGTCGGCGGTGTCGACGCGCAGCGAATCGACGAAGCCGTCGCGGTAGTCGTCGCTCAATTCGAGGTGGCCCGCGTAGGTGATGCGGCCTTCCTGGTCGGTCAGGCGCACGTTGCCGTCGGCGAACAGCCGCTTGGTCTTCTGGTTGTAGGTGACGCGATCGGCCTCGAGCGTCGTGCCGTTGTAGAAAATCTGCACGCCGCCGACTGCCGCGACGAGCGAATTGACGTTGTCGTAGTTCACCTCCTGCGCCTGCACGAGCATCTGCCCGTCGTTCTTGCTGCGGGCAGGCGGCGGTGTCGGGCGGGGCGGAAGCGGGTTGTAGGTAGACCTGCGCGAGCGACGGTGTCGGCGATGCGACCAGCAGGGCCGGTGCGATCACGACGAGCGCAAGCAGCAGGCGTGCGACAACGCTCGCGCAACGCACAGCCGTGCGGCGCCGGAAGGCGCGCGTCAACACGCGGCGGGTGGCGACTGTCGCCGTCACTACCCGTCCTCCTGATGTAGCAAGGCCAGCAAACCGGCGAGGCTGCCAACCGCAACGGGCAGCCACGCCGCGGTGATAGGATGCATCAACTCGGCCTTGCTCAGATCTTCTGTGACTTTCGACAGCACATAAAGCAGAAAGCCTGCTGCGATGCCACTCAAAACCATCTTCTGGACACCGCCGAGCCGGAAGAAGCGCAGGCTGACGGCGGATGCCAAAAGCACCATTGCTGCAAGCAAAAAGGGCTTCGACAACAGCTTCTGGTATTGCAGCCGATAGCCGGCGGTGGACAGTCCGGAATTCTCCGACGAGGTGATGTATTCCGGCAACTCCCAGAACGATACGGATTCAGGATTGGCGAAGTTCCCGCGCACCTGATCGCGCGTCAGGCTGGTGGTGAGTCGGTAGCTGTCCTCGATCAAAACCGGCTCGACGAAGGTGTGACGGCGCACGTTCTTGAACAGCCAGTAGCCGTCTTCCAGCGTCGCCTCGCGCGCCTCGATCCGCTCGCTGAAGCGGCCGGACGGATCGAACCGGAAGACGTTCAGTCCCGACAGCAGTTCGCCGCGTCGCTGGCTGCTTGCGGCGTTGATGATCGTCTGCCCTTCGCTGGTCGCCTGATTGAGCCAGAAGCCATGCGCGTCCTGCAGCATCTGCGTGCGGTCGCCGAACAGCTGGATCTCGTTGAGCTGCGCCTGCTCCTGCAGGCTGGCGGACACCGGATTGTAGATCGTCGTCGCCAGCACGCCCATGACGAGTGCGCTCGCGAGCGCCGGCGTCAGGAATTGCCAGGCCGACACGCCGGCCGAACGCGCGACCACCAGCTCCAGCCGGCGTGACAGGTTCAGGTAGCAGGACATTGCCGCGATCAGCACGCAGAACGGCATCAGCCGCTCGAGCAGCTGTGGCACGCGGAACAGCGAGGTCTGCACGACAAGCCAGGTGGAAGCGTCGACCTCCCGGGTCTTCCGCGTCATCTCGATGTAGTCGACCAGCACGATGAGAATGAACACGCCGAGGAACACGGCGATCGCCGCACCGACGAACTTTCCGGCGAAGTAGCGCGCGAGCGTGTTTGTGATCATCGCGATACCCGTTTCACGATGCGGCGAACCGGCGCGTGATGCGCCCGATCAGGTTGCTCAGGGTATCGATGACGACCGGCGGCGGCTCCAGCACGATCACGCGGGTGATCACCCAGGCGCTGAAGGCGAGGGTCAGGAACAGCATCGCGTACTGGAACGGCGCCGCGAAGATCGATGTGGCGGCGAGCACGGTGCAGGCAAAGCCGATCAGGCGCAGCACGGCCAGCGAGGCGACGGCGCTGGAGATCGACATCGCCCGGCTCTGCCGGGTGGTGCGGGGCGCGCCGAGAAACGCGAAGGTGAGCGCCATGAAGGCAAACGGGTAGAGCGGCGAGGTCAGCCGCTCATGCATCTCGGCGCGGAATTGTCCGGGAAATTGCTTGAACATCGGGTCTTCCGGATCGGGATCAAGCAGGTCCCAGAGGTAGCGCTCGCGGATCGAGTAGCTGATGTTGGCCGCCGCGCTGCCGACCTTGGTCATGTCGAAGGCGTTGCGGTCGAACACGACGAACGCCGGATCGCGCCGACCCGCCTCAAACCGTTGCAGGTTGCCGTCGTCGAGGATCAGGAACGAGCCGCGCTCGTTCTTCAGGACCGTGCCGCGCTCGGCAATGATCGTCACGCGCTCCTTCGGGTCGCGCCGGTCGTCGATGAAAACGCCGACCAGCAGCCCGCCCGGCTGCCGCTCGCGAATCCGCAAGGTGAGATTGCGTTCGATCTCGACGAATTTGCCGGTCTGCAGCACGTTGCTGAGCACGTCTGCGGTGATCTCCCGCTGCCAGCTCTTGAGGCGGCGCAGCCCGTCCGGAGCGATATAGGCCGAGGTGACGAAGATCATCGCGGAGACCAGCACCGTCACATAGAGGAACGGACGGAACAGACGCCACGGCCGCATGCCCGCGGCGTTCATGACGATGATCTCGGAATTGGTGGAGAGCTTGTTGAGGACGTAGGCGACGGCGATCACCAGCGCGATCGGCGCGATCACCAGCACGAGATAGGGAATGGCGAGGCCGGTCAGCCCGACGAACACCAGCACGGTCTGGCCCTGGCTGGTCATCACGTCGATGCCGCGCAGCGCCTGCGTGATCCAGATGACGCGCGGTCAGCGTGACCAGCACAAGGATGAACCCTGCCAACGTCTGCCGGAAAATATAGCTGTCGATCGACCCCATCGCGCAGCGCGACCCCATCCCCCAAAAAGCCGAAAACCACGTGTTCCCGCTCTCATCCCCACAAGAGCTCAGGAACGCTTCGGCCGAATACCTGCAGACACTACCATCTCCTTGATTGGTCAACAAAATGGCCGTGGGGTGGCAACTGCCAAAGCGGGGTAAATTATTGGTTAATTGTGGCTCCCGGGCTACGGTTTGGCCGCCACCTGTGGAATTCTTCGGAAGCAGCCCGGAAGGCGGCCAGGACGGTGCTATTGGCAGGCAGCGCCGGGACGGGCCATAGTGCTGCAAGCCACCCGTCCGGGTCCGCTGTTTTCTCGCCACGCCGCCTTACGTTCTGGAGGGTTTCCGATGTCCGACGCCGTTAAGATCGGCTTCGTTCCGTTTTCTGCCGCGCCCAAGGGCGTTCTGGTATTGTTCACGGACGAGACCCTGAAGTTCGGACCCGCGTCGGCGAAAATACTTGGGGCGGCGGCCGAGACGGTGAAGCGCGCGGCGGCGGCGAGCAGCTTCAAGGGCAAGAGCGGCAGCTCGCTCGATATTCTCGCGCCGTCCAACCTGAAGGTCGACCGGCTGATCGTCGCCGGCACCGGCAAGGCCGGCGCGTTGAAGGCAGAGGACTACATCAAGATCGGCGGCGCCACCGTCGCCCGGCTGAAATCCGCGTGGATTCGGTCACGATCGTCGCTGAATTGCCCGATGGCGCGATGAAGCCGGCCGATCTTGCGTCGATCGCATCGGGCCTGCGCCTGCGCGCCTACAGCTTCGACCGCTACAAGACCAGGAAGAAGGACGACGATTCGAAGCTGAAGGCGAATGTGTCGATCGCGGTCGCCGATGTCGGTGCGGCGAAGAAGGCGTTTGCACCGGCCGACAGCGTCACCGACGGCGTCCTGATTGCGCGCGATCTGGTGAACGAGCCGCCGAATGTCCTTTATCCGGAAGAGTTCGCCAAACGCGCGGCGCAACTGCGCAAGCTCGGCGTTCGCATCGAGATCTTCGACAAGAAGGCGATGACCAAGCTCGGCATGGGCGCGCTGCTCGGCGTCGCGCAAGGGTCGGTCCGCGAGGGCCGTATGGTCGTCATGCGCTGGGATGGCGGCAAGAAAGGCGACAAGCCCGTCGCCTTTGTCGGCAAGGGCGTCTGCTTCGACACCGGCGGCATTTCCATCAAGGGTGCAGCCAGCATGGAGGAGATGAAGGGCGACATGGCAGGTGCTGCCTGCGTCGTCGGCCTGATGCATGCGCTCGCCGCGCGAAAGGCAAAGGTCAACGCCATCGGCGCCATCGGCCTGGTCGAAAACATGCCCGACGGCAATGCGCAGCGGCCGGGCGATATCGTCACCACCATGTCCGGCCAGACCATCGAGATCATCAACACCGACGCGGAAGGTCGGCTCGTGCTTGCCGACGTGCTTTGGTATGTGGCGAAAACCTTCAAGCCGAAATTCATGGTCGACCTTGCAACGCTGACCGGCGCGATCATGGTGGCGCTCGGCACCGAGCATGCCGGCCTGTTCTCCAACGACGATGAACTGTCGGAACGGTTGACGCTCGCGGGCCGGGCGACCGGCGAGCACGTGTGGCGGATGCCGCTCGGCCCGGCCTACGACAAGCTGATCGATTCGAAATTCGCCGACATGAAGAACACCGGCGGGCGCTACGGCGGCTCGATCACGGCGGCGCAGTTGCTGCAGCGGTTCGTCGACGGTACGCCCTGGGCGCATCTCGATATCGCCGGCACCGGAATAGGGGCACCCTCGAGCGACATCAACACGTCGTTCGGCACCGGCTACGGCGTCCGGCTGCTGGACCGGCTGGTGGCGGACCATTACGAAGCGAAGAAATGACCGAGGTGCTGTTCTACCATCTGGAGAATCAGCCGGT
Source organism: uncultured Alphaproteobacteria bacterium (assembly GCA_963843435.1). GTDB lineage: Bacteria > Pseudomonadota > Alphaproteobacteria > Rhizobiales > Xanthobacteraceae > P52-10. The sequence continues at coordinate 64,489 of CAWJKJ010000012.1, read as the reverse complement.
GGAGCGGGTGCTGCCGCCGCTGCTGGAGAAGTCGCTGGAGCGCGGATGGCGCGTGGTGGTTCAGGCCGCCTCGGAAGAACGGGCCGACGCGCTCGATTCGCACCTTTGGACCTATCGCGACGATTCGTTTCTGCCGCACGGCACCTGGCGTGATCGCGACGCCGCCGAGCAACCGATCATACTCGCGGTGAATGGCGACAATCCGAACAAGGCATCGGTGCGGTTCCTGATCGACTGCTCCGAACTGCCAGCCGATGCGGACGCCTATGAACGTCTGGTCCTCGTGTTCAACGGCGAGGATGAGGACGCGACCGCTGCGGCTCGCGTGGCCTGGTCGGCAAGCAAGTCAAAGGGATTCGACGTGACCTATTGGCAGCCGGACGAGCAGGGCCGCTGGCAGCGCAAGGCCTGACGGTTGCAACGCAAGGTGAGTTGAGTGCGCTAACAGCTTGTGGCATTAAGCATCTTTCCGAATTAAGATCGCTGCTTGCGGAGGGGGTCATGGTGATGCCGCAAACCCTCTGTTTTGTTCTCCTTCGCAGAGTCGCGTTTGAGTCGCAAGTGTTGGGTTGTCGGGGTGGCGTGTTCCGGGTTTCTCGCATGAACAGGTTGGTGCAAGCGCATCGCCGAAGGATGCTGGCTGGCGTGCTGTTCGCAGCAGCACCGCTGCTGGCCGGCTGCGGCGGCATGGATTTTTCGCTGAAGGACGCCGAGTGGTTCAATCGGCCGACGATGTTCTCGCAGAAGCCTCAGCATCGAAACTCCGCCCTTGTCCGACGGCCGTCCGGTGTCGGCTGCGGACCTGATCAGCGCCGAAGGCTACTGCGCCGGCATGGCGTCGCCCGCCGACACGAACGCGATGGCCCAGACCGCGCCGGGCGCGGTCGAACAGGTTCAGGGCAACGCCGGCATCGCCATCGGCCGCACCGAGTGCGAGGTCGCCCGCGCTGCGGGCGCGCCTGACAACGTTTCGATTTCGAACGAGCGCGGCCAGCGCGTCACGGTGCTGACCTATGTGCGCGGCCCGCGTCCCGGCATCTACCGTTTCGCCGACGGGCGGATGACGTCGATGGAGCGCGGCGCCGAGCCTGAACCGCAGCCGCGCAACGCCAAGGGCCAGCGCGCCAAGCGTCAAGGTTGAAGCGTCAAGGTTGAAGCGTCAAGGCTGCGCAGGTCCGGCTACGCTTGAGAATTCAGCTACATTCAGCCTGAAGCCGCTTCGAGCGACGCGCTTGCCGTCAGCCAATCGTCTTCGGCCCGTTGCAAGGCTTCCGCGGCGGCGCTGCGCGCCTTGCTGAGCTGAGCGGCCTTGGCCGGTTCGCGCACGAAGATATCCGGCAACGCCAGCGCGGCATCGATCTTGGCGATGATGCCGTTGATGCGTTCGATCTCCGCCTCGGCCTCGTTGATCTTCTGCCGCAGCGGAATTGCCTTCGCCGATCTTGGCCGCGGCGCTTCGGCGGCTTGCTCGCGTTCGTTGCGGTCGCGTTGCGGCGTGCGCAGGCCGCGCGCCGACAGCACCTCGCGGCGGTAGTCGTCGAGATCGCCGTCGTAGGGCGTGACCGCGCGGTTCGCCACCACCCACAGCCGGTCGGCGCAGGCGTCGATCAGGTAGCGGTCGTGGCTGACCATGATGACGGCGCCCGGGAAGTCGTTGATCGCCTCGGCCAGCGCCGCGCGGCTGTCGATGTCGAGATGGTTGGTCGGCTCGTCGAGGATGATCAGTTGCGGGGCGTAGAAGGTCGCGAGCCCAAGCAGCAGCCGCGCCTTCTCGCCGCCCGACAGGTTCTTCACCGGCGTGTCGGCGGCGGCCGCCGAAAAGCCGATCGAGCCGGCGCGGGCGCGCACCTTCGCCTCGGGGGCGTCGGGGAGCAGCTTGCGGATGTGGGTGTAGGGCGAGCCGTCCTCGTTCAGTTCGTCGAGCTGATGCTGGGCGAAATATCCGACGGCAAGCTTGTCGGCGCGCGTCACGCGGCCTGCGAACGGCGCAAGGCGGCCCGCGAGCAGCTTGACCAGGGTCGACTTGCCGTTGCCGTTCTGGCCGAGCAGGGCGATGCGGTCGTCATTGTCGATCCGCAAGCGTGACGCGGCCGAGCACCGGCCTTTCCGGATCGTAGCCGACGGTAACGTCGTCGACGGCGATGATCGGCGGCGACAGCAGTTTCTCCGGCTCGGGAAAGACGATCTCGCGCACGTCCTGCGTCACCAGCGCTGCGATCGGCTGCATCCTCTCCAGCATCTTCACGCGCGACTGCGCCTGGCGCGCCTTCGACGCCTTGGCCTTGAAGCGGTCGACGAACGCCTGCAGGCGTTTGCGCTCCGCTTCCTGCCGCTTGACCTGCTTGGCGTCGAGCAGCTCGCGCTCGGCGCGCTGCTTTTCGAACGACGAGTAGCCGCCGCGATAGAGCGTCAGCTTGGCGCGGTCGAGATGCAGGATCTGGTCGACGGAATTTTCCAGCAGGTCGCGGTCGTGGCTGACGATGATGACCGTGCGCGGATAGCGCGCGAGATGATCCTCCAGCCACAGCGTGCCTTCGAGGTCGAGATAGTTGGTCGGCTCGTCGAGCAGCAGCAGGTCGGGCTCGGCAAACAGCGTCGCGGCGAGTGCGACGCGCATGCGCCAGCCGCCGGAAAATTCCGCGCATGGACGCGCCTGGTCATCGGTCGAAAATCCAAGGCCCGACAGGATGGCGGCGGCACGTGCCGGTGCGGAATGCGCGTCGATGTCGGCGAGGCGGGTCTGGATATCGGCGATCCGGTGCGGATCGTGCGCAGTCTCGGCCTCGCGCGAGCAGCGCGGCGCGTTCGAGGTCGGCTGCGAGCACCACCTCGATCAGGCTCTCCGGCCCGCTTGGGGCTTCCTGTGCAAGGCTGCCGACCCGCCAGCGCGGCGGGATGGCGATCTGCCCGCTCTCGGTCGGGATGTCGCCGCGGATCGCCTGGAACAGCGTCGATTTGCCGGTGCCGTTCCGCCCGACAAGGCCGACGCGCGCGCCAGGCGTGATCTGCGCGGTGGCGTGATCAATCAACAGCCGGCCCGCAATGCGGACGGAGATGTCGGTCAAGGACAGCATGGGGCCTTTTCACCGCTCCGACGGCGCAAGGCAACCGCTTTGTGGAACTGCGTGAAGCGCGAGTGGCGCTAGCGGCGCTTGTCGCTTGCGGCCTCGCGTGCCTCGCGAGCGCGCATCTCGTCCAGCAGCTTCTGCAGCCGGTCCGGGAAGCGCCGGTCAGTGTCGATGGACTGCCGGAGCTTTTCACCGATGCCGCGCGCCACGGCACGGCTGGTCGTTGCGTCCAACTGGACGTTGTCGGTGGTGATGCGTCCGGCCATAACATGTTCCATCAGCGTAACTCGCGTATACACGGTCAAGCGGTCATGTCGCCGTTTGGTTGCGGGGGCGAGGTGATGATGTTGCGGATTTCGTAAATTTTGACTGAACTGCGCTCTTTGGGACACGCAGGTTCCGCGGAACCTAAAGCCCCGGCCGCATGTGCGACCGGGGCTTTTTGGCATTCCGGCGATTAGCGGATCAGAACGCGCAGACGTTCACGGTGCGCCAGCGCAGGCCCTTGCGGGTCTGGACCAGACGCTTCTCGAGGCAGCTCGGCGCGAGCAGCGGCGCGCCGACGACCAGCGGCGGGGCGACGTAAACGCGGTGATGATGCGGATGCCAGTGCGGGTGGTAGCCGGGACCAACCTTCACGGTGAACGCGGACGCTGCGGTCGGAGCAAGCGCGGCGGCGCCAAGCGTGACAGCGGCAGCGAGACCGAGGGCGAATTTACGGATCAAGATCTGAACTCCATCGATGCGGCGATAAACGCCTGTGTTGTGTCCCGTGCAATCTTCGTCGCGGCATCGTCAGAATTCGTTCAAACGGCGGTTGTGATTTTTTACCCGCGCGATGGCGCGTGCTGACGCAAACGAAAACCCCGGCCGCGGGGAGCGGCCGGGGTGCGTGACAGTTAACGTCGGTAAAGCTCAGTAGCGGCAGACATTGACCGTGCGGTAGCGCGGGCCCCAGGGGGTCGGCACCAGCCGCTGCTGGATGCAGCCGTGGTTATGACGGAAGTGCGCATGCGCGCCACGCCAGCCGTGCCATCCGCGATGCACGCCGAAGCCATGATGGCCGCCGCGGTAGTGCGGGCCGTCGTGATAGGCCGACGCGCTGGTCGGTGCGAAAGCTGCGATGCCGAGCGAGGCGGCGGCGACGAGACCAAGAGCGAGTTTGCGAAGCATTGTCGTCTCCATCCACGGACGCTTTCGAGAAGCGTCCGGCGTTGCGAGCGGTCCGTTCGATCGTCTGCTGTTCGTCCGGTACGGCCACCCAATGCGGAAGAGACTAGCGGGGCGTCGCTGAACGGCCGCGCAGTGCCGCGTGTCAGACTGAGTTCATGTTCGTGAATTCGCGGAAAGCTAGATGACATCGCCGTAATCTTGGGCAGCCGGCGGGCCGGTCGGCACCGTTTACCGCTATGGCGCGACGGCGGCTTGCCGCCGCTGGTTCGCGCCGTTATAAGCCCGGCACCTTGTTAACCATCGCACCTTCTGAAGGACCAGATCATGGCGATTGAGCGTACCTTTTCGATCATCAAGCCGGACGCGACCGCCCGCAACCTGACGGGCGCCGTCAACGCCATCATCGAAAAGGCGGGACTTCGCATCATCGCGCAAAAGCGCATCCGCATGACCAAGGAGCAGGCGGAGACCTTCTACGCCGTGCACAAGGCGCGCCCGTTCTTCGGCGAGCTGGTCGAGTTCATGACGTCCGCTCCCGTCGTCGTGCAGGTGCTCGAGGGCGACAATGCCATCGCCCGCTACCGCGACGTGATGGGCGCGACCGATCCGTCGAAGGCGGCGGAGGGGACCATCCGCAAGGTGCACGCGAAGTCGATCGGCGAGAACTCGGTGCACGGTTCGGATGCGGCCGAGACCGCGGCGATCGAGATCGCGCAGTTCTTCTCCGGCAACGAAATCGTCGGCTGAGCTGAGCGTCTCGAGCACATGCTATCCTGTCGGCATGATCTCGGATCCGGATCAGCTCGAGCTGCTTTCCGGCGCGATCATGATCGCGTCGGTTGCCACCGCGCCTTCCGTGACGCAGCGCTCGCCGTCGATGCGCACGCGCATGTCGGCGACCAGCCGCACCGCGGCGGGATAGATCTGGTGCTCGACGGCCAGGATCCGCTCCGACAGCGTCTCCGCCGTGTCGTCGTCCTTCACCGCCACCGCGCCCTGGATCACGATCGGCCCTGCATCGGTGTCCGGCGTGACGAAATGCACCGTCGCGCCGGAAATCTTCACGCCGGCCTTCAGCGCCTGGCCGTGCGGATCGAGGCCGGGGAACGCCGGCAGCAGCGAGGGATGAATGTTCAGCATGCGGCCGTGCCAGCGCTGGACGAATTCGCCCGTGAACAGCCGCATGAAACCCGCAAGGCAGACGAGGTCGACGCTGCGCTGATCGAGCACGGTCTGCAGCGCCTTTTCGAACGCCGCGCGATCCTTGCCGAATGGCTTGCTTTCGACGACGTCGACCGGGATGCCGGCCGCGCGCGCCTTGGCGATGCCGGCGGCATCGGCCTTGTTCGAGACCACGACGGCGATTTCGGCCGGGAAGTCCTGCGTCCGCGCAGCCTCGATCAGCGCGCTCATGTTCGAGCCGCGGCCGGAGATCAGGATGGCGACGCGGCGCCTCATCGTGTCAGGGCCTCAGGTCGAGGTGATTGTCGTAGACGACGCGCTGCTCGCCGTCGGCCTCGATGACGGTGCCGAGATGCGACACGCTCTCGCCGCTGCTCGCCAGCACCTCCATCACCCGTGCGACCGCGTCCGGCTTGACGATCGCCACCATGCCGATGCCGCAGTTGAAGGTGCGCAGCATTTCCAGTTCGGCAATTCCGGCTTGCGCGGCGAGCCACTTGAACACCGGCAGCACGTGCAGCTGCGCCAGGTCGATGCGGACGCCGAGGCCTTGCGGCAGCACGCGCGGAATGTTGTCGGTGAAGCCGCCGCCGGTGATGTGCGCGAGGCCTTTCACCGCGCCGGTCTCGCGGATCGCGCGCAGGCACGATTTGACGTAGAGCTTGGTCGGCGTCAGCAGCGCGCCGCCGAGCGTCATCACCGGCGCGAACGGCGCCGGCGCGCCGAAGCTCAACGCCCGACTGCTCGACCACCTTGCGGACCAGCGAGAAGCCGTTCGAATGCACGCCGGACGAGGCGAGCCCGACCACCGCGTCGCCCGCCGCAATGTCGCGTGACGGCAGGAGCGTGCCGCGTTCGGCCGCGCCGACGGCAAAACCGGCCAGGTCGTAGTCGCCGTCCTTGTAGAGGCCCGGCATCTCCGCGGTCTCGCCGCCGATCAGCGCGCAGCCGGATTCCCGGCAGCCTTCGGCGACGCCGGCAACGATCGCTGCCGTTGCCTCCGGATCGAGCTTGCCGCAGGCGAAATAGTCGAGGAAGAACAGCGGTTCGGCGCCCTGGACCACCAGGTCGTTCACCGACATGGCCACCAGGTCGATGCCGATGCCGGAATGGATGCCGGTTTCGATGGCGATCTTCACCTTGGTGCCGACGCCGTCGGTGGCGGCGACCAGGACCGGGTCCTTGAAGCCTGCCGCCTTCAGGTCGAACAGGCCGCCGAAGCCGCCGATCTCGGCGTCGGCCCCCGGCCGGGCGGTGGCCCGGACCAGCGGCTTGATCAGGTCGACCAGACGGTTGCCGGCGTCGATGTCGACGCCCGCATCGGCGTAGGTGAGGCTGTTCTTGCGCTCAGTCATGCGGTTTCCTGTTGCCAAACCGGTGGTTACGCAGGATTCCGCTCCCGCGCAATGGCTCGCACCACGCTCTCAACTGTACTATGTAGACAACCAGCCGGGTCGGACGCCTTCAGGGGGAGGGGGCGGCGCCTTGGCGCGTCCGGAACAAGCACGTGAACCTTCCAAACCTTATTACTCTGGGCCGGATTCTGCTGGTTCCGGTCATCATCTGGGCGATCACCTCCGGCCAGATGGCGGTGGCTTTCGTGCTGTTCTTCATCGCCGGCGTCAGCGACGCCGTGGACGGCTTCCTCGCCAAGCGCTTCGACATGCGCAGCGAGATCGGCGCGCTGCTCGATCCCCTGGCGGACAAGTGCCTGCTGGTGTCGATCTACATTGCGCTCGGCATTACCGCCGACGTTCCGCGCTGGCTCGTCATCCTGGTTGTGTCGCGCGACATCATCATCATCGGCGCGGTGATCGTCTCCTGGCTGGTCGACCGGCCGATTCCGATGAAGCCGCTGATGGTGTCGAAGCTGAACACCGTGGCGCAGGTGGTCTATGCCGGGCTGGTGCTGGCTGCACTCGGTTTCGGCTTCGTGTTCAAGCCGTTCGATATTATCCTGATGGCCATCGTCACCGTGCTGACGTTGTTGTCGGTCAGCTTCTATCTCGTCGAATGGGTTCGCCACATGAACACGTTCGAGCCGGGACGCTAGCAACTGCGGTCGTTGTTGAGGAGTTGAGTGAAGTGGCGGCAGGAGCGCAACCACGGCAACTGGCCTTTGCGCTGCCGCACACGGAAAGCCTTTCGCGCGAGGACTTCCTTGAAGGGCCGGGCAACGCCGCCGCCGTCGAACTGATCGACCGCTGGCCGGACTGGCCGAGCCGCGTCGTCATGCTGGTCGGCGATGCGGGCTCCGGCAAAAGCCATCTCGCTTCGATCTGGGCCGCCAATGCCGGCGCGCGCTCGACGACGGCGCGGAGCCTGACGGCGGACGCAGTGCCCGGCGCACTCGCGACCGGCGCCCTGGTGATCGAGGACCTGGCGCCGTCGGAGATCGACGAGCGCGCGCTGTTTCATCTGCTCAACCTCGCGCGCCAGGAAGAGGCCGACGTGCTGATGACGGCGCGGACGCAACCTGCGGGCTGGTCGCTTCAGCTGCCGGACCTGCAGTCGCGGTTGCGCGCCGTACCGGTCGTCGCACTGGCGCCGCCCGACGATGGCCTGCTGCGCGCGCTGATCGTCAAGCTTTGCCTGGACCGGCAGCTCAGCGTCGATGAGGCGCTGGTGAACTATGTCGCGAGCCGCATCGAACGGTCGTTTGCGGCTGCGCGCACTGCCGTCGAACTGCTCGACGCGGAGGCCCTGCGGCTGCGGCGGCCGGTGACCCGGGCGCTTGCGGTGGAACTCTTCCGTGGGCCCGCGGCTTGACGCCCAGCGGGGGCGGTCCATCATGTCATCGAAATGTCATGGCGGATGGCGAAGGTGCGCGATCTTCGAAAGACCGCAAACAACGGCCCTCCCGCCTAACCTCGGCTGATCCATAATGGACTCCTCAGAAGCCATTGTTCTGGAACATAAAAATGTTCCTGCCGTAGCCACGTCCTCGGTCGCGAGTGCAGGCCCTGAGCGATTCATCAACCGCGAGCTGTCCTGGCTGCATTTCAACCGCCGGGTGCTCGAGGAGGCGGTGAACACCCTGCATCCGGCGCTGGAACGGCTGCGGTTCCTGTCGATTTCGGCCAATAACCTTGACGAGTTCTTCATGGTCCGCGTCGCGGCGCTGAAGGCGCAGGTCAAGGAGGGTATCGTCGAGCGGAGCCCGGACGGGCTGTCGCCGGCGGAACAGCTCGTGCGCATCAATCGAAGCGGTCTCGGCGCTTGCCAGCGACCAGCAGACGATCTGGCGCGACCTGCGCACCATCCTCGGCGACGCCGGCATCGTAATGGTGGAGGGCAGGGACACGTCGAAGTCCGAGCGCGCCTGGATCGAAGATCACTTCCTGCACAACATCTTTCCGCTGCTGACGCCGCTGGCGATCGATCCGGCGCATCCGTTCCCGTTCATCCCGAACCTCGGCTTCTCGATCGCGCTGCAGCTCGCGCGCATCTCGGACGGCAAGGCGATGAACGCCCTGATCCGCATGCCGGGCAAGATCGACCGTTTCATCCGCCTGCCGACAGGCAAGGACGAGGCGATGCGGCTGATGACGCTGGAGCAGGCGACAGGCCTGTTCATCGGCCGGCTGTTTCCCGGCTACACGGTGAAGGGGCAGGGCGCGTTCCGCATCATCCGCGACTCGGAAATCGAAATCGAGGAAGAGGCCGAAGATCTCGTCCGCGTGTTCGAGACGGCGCTGAAGCGCCGCCGCCGCGGATCGGCGATCCGGCTCGAGATCGAGGCGGCGATGCCCGAGGAATTGCGCGCGTTCGTGCAGCGCGCGCTGTCGGCGGCCGATGACGAGGTGTTCCTGGTCGACGGCGTGCTGGCGCTGAACGAGCTGTCGCAACTGACGCGGCTCGACCGGCCGGACCTGGAATTCGTGCCTTACGTGCCGCGTCATCCCGAGCGCGTGCGCGATCATGGCGGCGACATCTTCGCGGCGATCCGCCAGAAGGATCTCGTCGTCCACCACCCCTACGAGTCGTTCGACGTCGTCGTGCAGTTCCTGCAGCAGGCCTCGCGCGATCCGGACGTGGTCGCGATCAAGCAGACGCTCTACCGCACGTCCTCGAATTCTCCCATCGTTCGCACGCTGATCGAGGCGGCGGAGGCCGGCAAGTCGGTGACTGCGCTGATCGAATTGAAGGCGCGTTTCGACGAAGAGGCGAACATCCGCTGGGCGCGCGACATGGAGCGTGCCGGCGTGCAGGTGGTCTATGGCTTCATCGAGCTGAAGACGCACGCGAAGCTGTCGCTGGTGGTGCGGCGCGAGGGCGGCAACCTTGCGACCTACGTTCACGTCGGCACCGGCAACTATCACCCGGTGACCGCGCGCATCTATACCGACCTGTCGTACTTCACGTCGGACGCGGTGATCGCGCGCGATGCGGCGCGGGTGTTCAACTACATCACCGGCTATGCCGAGCCGATCGACATCGAGAAGATGGCGGTGTCGCCGCTGACGCTGCGCAACCGTATCCTCGAGCACATCAACGGCGAGATCGGCTACGCCAAGCAGGGCAAGCCTGCGGCGATCTGGATGAAGATGAATTCGCTGGTCGATCCCGACATCATCGACGCGCTGTATGAGGCGTCGAATGCGGGCGTCTCGATCGATCTCGTGGTGCGCGGCATCTGCTGCCTGCGGCCGGGCGTAGCGGGCCTGTCGGAGAACATCCGCGTCAAATCGATCATCGGCCGGTTCCTGGAACACGGCCGAATCTACTGCTTTGGTATGGGGCATGGCCTGCCTTCGCCGAAAGCAGCTGTGTATATTTCGTCCGCCGACATGATGCCGCGCAATCTCGACCGCCGTGTCGAGGTGCTCTGCTCCGTTGCAAAATCCCACTGTGCATCAACAGGTTCTGGACCAGATCATGGTCGCCAACCTGAAGGATAACGAGCAAAGCTGGCAGTTGTTGCCGGACGGATCGTCAACGCGTATGAAGGCCGCGAAAGGCGACGAGCCCTTCAACGTGCACAAATACTTCATGACGAATCCAAGTCTCTCGGGCCGTGGCAAGTCGCTCAAAGAATCTTCACCGCGGCGTCTCACGCGCCGGTCGGAACGTCAGCAGTCATCTGCCTAGGCTGGCGCAGCTTCGCCGCGCCCGGCTGACGCATGCTTCGCGCAAATCGGGTCCCGCGGTCGCTGTCATCGACATCGGCTCGAACTCGGTGCGTCTCGTCGTCTACGAGGCGCTGTCGCGCAGCCTGACGCCGTTCTTCAACGAAAAGATCCTCTGCGGCCTCGGCCGCGAGGTGCATTCGTCGGGCCTGCTGGCGCCGGACGCGGTGGCGCGCGCGCTCGGCGCGCTGCGGCGGTTTCGCGGCCTCTGCCGCGTCATGCATGTCGGCCGCACCTACGTGGTGGCGACCGCCGCCTGCCGCGAAGCCAACAACGGACCGGAATTCATCGCCAAGGCCGAGCGCATTCTCGGCACCCGGATCGAGATCCTTTCCGGCGCGCGCGAAGCAAAGCTGTCGGCGCTCGGCGTCGTGTCGGCGGTCTACCAGCCGGACGGGATCGTCGGCGATCTCGGTGGCGGCTCGCTCGAACTGGTCGACATCCACGGCAAGCGCGTCGGCGCCGGCGTGAGCCTGCCGCTCGGCGGGCTCGCGCTGCAGGACATGTCGCACAAGTCGATCAAGCGTGCCGACCGGATCGTCAGGGACGAGCTCGAGGGCCTGAGCGCGCTGAAGGCCGGCCGCGGGCGCACGTTCTATGCCGTCGGCGGCACCTGGCGCGCGCTGGCGCGGCTGCACATTTCGCACACGGACTATCCGCTGCGCGTGATGCACGGCTACGCGATCCCGGCGGACGAGGCGCTGGCCTTCGCCCGCAGGGTGAAGCTCATGACGCCGGGCCGCGCTCATGCCGGAAATCGAGGCTGTCGCCGATGCGCGGCGTCCGCTGCTCGCCTATGCGGCGCTGGTGCTGGAGCACATCATCCGCATCGCGAAGCCGAAGACGATCGTGATTTCCACCTTTGGCGTGCGCGAGGGGCTGTTGTTCTCGAAGCTGTCCGCGCGCGAGCAGGTCAAGGACGGGCTGATTGCCGCCGCGCACGATCTCAACGTGCTGCGCTCGCGGTCGCCGAAGCACGCCGAGGAGCTGTTCGACTGGACCAGCCGCTTCGTCAAGGCCGCCAATATCGCCGAGACGCCGGAAGAACGCCGCTGGCGCCACGCGGCCTGCCTGCGTCGCCGATATCGGCTGGCGCGCGCATCCGGACTATCGCGGCGAGCAGTCGCTGAACCTGATCGCCAACGGCAATTTCGGCGCGATCGATCACGAGGGACGCGCCTTCCTCGGGCTCACGGTCTACTACCGCTATGCCGGGCTCGGCGAAGCCCACGACGAGCTGTCGCCGCGGGTCTCCGAGCTGATCTCCGAAGGCATGATCGGCTGGGCGCAGATCCTCGGCACCGCGATCCGCGTTGCGCACCTGATCTCGGCAGCGCAGCCCGGCGTCCTTGGCGCCACGCACTTCCAGCGGCGCGGGCGCAAGATCACGCTGGTGCTCGACCCGCGCGTTGCAGCGCTCGCCGGCGACCGCATCTCCAACCGCTTCCGCCAGCTGACGCGGCTGATGGGACTGACGTCGGTGATCGAGCGGCGCTAGCTTCGGCTGACCCGCACGACCCGCCCCTTGTCGACCGCGAGCGCAAGCTGGCCGTGCTTGAGCGCGAGCGCGGATTCGCCGAACAGCTCGCGACGCCAGCCGTGCAGGGCAGGGACGTCGGCTTCATCGTCCGCTGCGATCTGCTCGAGGTCGTCGATGGTGGCGATCACCTTTGCCGCGACGTGGTTCTTCTCGGCGGTCATGCGCAGCAGCACCTTCAGCAGCTCCACCGTGGCCGATCCGGCGGCATTGCCGCGCGGCTTGTCGAGCTTCGGCAGGGTTTGCGGGTCGCGGGCGAGGGCGCGCTCGACCGCGGCGACGATGTCGCTGCCCCACCTCGAGCGCTCGAAACCCTTCGGGATCGAGCGCAGGTGCGCAAGCTTTTCCAGCGACGTCGGTGCGTGGGTGGCGATGTCGCCGATGGCGTCGTCCTTCAGCACGCGGCTGCGCGGCACGTCACGGCTCTGCGCCTCGCGTTCGCGCCAGGCGGCAACCTCCATCAGCACGGCGAGCTCCTTCGGCTTGCGCACGCGTGCCTTCAGCCGTTCCCACGCGCGCGACGGCTCGTTGTCGTAGGTGCGCGGCGAGGTGAGCACCTCCATCTCCTCGGACACCCAGTCGTTGCGGCTGCGCTTCTTCAGGTCCGCGTCGAGCGCCTTGAACACGTCGCGCAGGTGCGTCACGTCCGCTTCCGCGTAGACGATCTGCTCCTTGCTCAAGCGGGCGCCGCGACCAGTCGGTGAAGCGGTGGGTCTTGTCGGGACGGTGCCCGGTGACCTTTTCCACCAGCGCGTCATAGGCGATGCTGTCGCCATAGCCGAGCACCATGGCGGCGACCTGGGTGTCGAAGATCGGGTGCGGCAGGATGCCGGCGCGGTGCCAGACGATCTCGATGTCCTGGCGCGCCGCATGAAACACCTTCAGCACCGCTTCGTTGCTCATCAGTGCAAAGAACGGGGCAAGGTCGATGCCGTCGGCCAGCGCGTCGATGACCACGGCCTCGTCCGGGCTCGCCATCTGGATCACGCAGAGCAGGGGGTAGTAGGTCGTCTCCCGCAGGAATTCGGTATCGACCGTGATGACGGGATGTTTGGCGAGGCGCTCGCAGGCGCCGGCGAGGTCCCTGGATGTGGTAATCAATTCCATGGCCGCTGAATAACGCAGCTTTAGGGGCTTGTCGCCCTTCAAATGGCCCCGGACAGCGTTGATTCCAGCCATGTTTCTGCCCGGAACGCGGTCCGGTGCCGATCGCCGCGGCCTTGCCGCATTCGGTTGCCGCAAAGCGCCACGTCGGCTAAACCGACCGGCGTCTACGCACGGATTCTCGCGCGTTTTCCAAGCCTTCAGGGTCAACATGCATCGCTACCGCTCCCACACCTGCGGCGCGCTTCGCGCCAGCCACATCGACGAGACGGTCCGCCTGTCCGGCTGGGTCCATCGCGTGCGGGATCACGGCGGCCTCCTGTTCATCGACCTGCGCGACCATTACGGCCTGGCGCAATGCGTCGCCGATCCCGATTCGCCGGCCTTCAAGGCCGCCGAGACGCTGCGCTCGGAATGGGTGGTGCGGATCGACGGCAAGGTCCGCCGCAGGCCGGATGGCACCGAGAACGCCGAGCTGCCGACCGGCGAGGTCGAGCTGTTCATCTCCGAGATCGAGGTGCTGGGGCCGGCGGGCGAGCTGCCGCTGCCGGTGTTCGGCGATCTCGAATATCCCGAGGACGTGCGGCTGAAGTACCGCTTCCTCGACCTGCGGCGCGAGCGGCTGCACAAGAACATCATGACGCGCGGCGCGATCATCGACTCGATGCGCCGGCGCATGAAGGAGAGCGGCTTCTTCGAATTCCAGACGCCGATCCTGACCGCGTCGTCGCCCGAGGGCGCGCGCGACTTCCTGGTGCCGAGCCGGGTTCATCCCGGCAAATTCTACGCGCTGCCGCAGGCGCCGCAGCAGTACAAGCAGCTGCTGATGATGTCGGGCTTCGATCGCTACTTCCAGATCGCGCCATGCTTCCGCGACGAGGATCCGCGCGCCGACCGCCTGCCGGGCGAGTTCTATCAGCTCGACGTCGAGATGAGCTTTGTCACCCAGGACGACGTGTTCGCGACCATGGAGCCCGTCATCACCGGCGTGTTCAATGAGTTCGCCGAGGGCAAGCCGGTGACGCAGGGCTGGCCGCGCATTCCTTTTGCCGAGGCGATGCAGAAGTACGGCACCGACAAGCCGGACCTGCGCAACCCGCTGATCATGCAGGACGTGTCGGAGCATTTCCGCGGTTCGGGCTTCAAGGTGTTCGCGCGCATGCTCGAAGACCCGCGCAACCGGGTGTGGGCCATTCCCGGTCCGGGCGGCGGCAGCCGCGCGTTCTGCGACCGCATGAACTCATGGGCGCAGGGCGAAGGCCAGCCGGGCATGGGCTACATCATGTGGCGCGAAGGCGGCGAGGGCGCGGGTCCGCTCGCCAACAACATCGGGGCTGAACGCACCGCTGCGATCCGCGCTCAACTCGGCTTGAAGGACGGCGATGCGGCCTTCTTCGTGGCCGGCGATCCGGCGAAGTTCATGCGCTTCGCAGGGCAGGCACGCACGAAAGTGGGCGAGGAGTTGAACCTCGTCGACAAGGAGCGCTTCGAGCTTGCCTGGATCGTCGACTTCCCGATGTATGAGTACAACGAGGAAGACAAGCGCGTCGATTTCTCGCACAACCCGTTCTCGATGCCGCAAGGCGGCCTCGAGGCGCTGCTGAACACCAACGACCCGCTGACGATCAAGGCGTTCCAGTACGACATCGTCTGCAACGGCTACGAGATCACCTCGGGCGGCATCCGCAACCACGTTCCGGCTGCGATGGTGAAGGCGTTCGAGATCGCGGGCTATAGCGAGGCCGACGTGGTCGAGCGGTTCGGCGGCATGTACCGCGCCTTCCAGTATGGCGCGCCGCCGCACGGCGGCCTGGCGGCAGGCGTTGACCGGATTGTGATGCTGCTTTGCGGTACGACCAACCTGCGCGAGATTTCACTCTTCCCGATGAACCAGCGTGCCGAAGATTTGCTCATGGGTGCGCCATCGGAAGCGACGACGAAGCAGTTGAGGGAGCTTCACATCCGGCTCAATTTGCCGCAGAACTAAGCCTCAACGATAACTGAGACGCCCGAGCGGTTAACGGGGCGTCAGAGGAAATGCATGTCGTCGTCATCAGGTTCTGAAGACCTCAACGCTGCGGCACTGGCGTATCATCGGCTGCCGCGGCCCGGGAAGCTCGAAATCCAGGCCACCAAGCCGCTTGGCAACCAGCGCGACCTGGCGCTGGCTTATTCGCCGGGTGTGGCGGCTGCCTGCGAGGCGATCGCCGCCGATCCGCAGGAAGCGGCTTCGCTCACCAGCCGCGCCAATCTCGTCGCCGTGGTGTCGAACGGCACCGCCGTGCTCGGTCTCGGCAACATCGGACCGCTGGCCTCGAAGCCGGTGATGGAGGGCAAGGCGGTCCTGTTCAAGAAATTCGCCGGTATCGACGTGTTCGATATCGAGATCAACGCCGACACCATCGAGCGCGTGGTCGAGACGGTGGCGGCGCTGGAGCCGACCTTCGGCGGCATCAACCTGGAGGATATCAAGGCGCCGCAGTGCTTCGACATCGAGGCGCAGCTGAAAGAGCGCATGAAGATCCCGGTCTTCCATGACGACCAGCACGGCACCGCCATCATCGTCGCGGCCGCGGTGCAGAACGCGCTGCTGCTGAACGGCAAGAAGATCGAGGACGTGACGATTGCAGCCGCCGGCGCGGGTGCCGCCTCGCTTGCCTGCCTCAATCTGCTCGTCGCGATGGGAGCGAAGAAGTCGAACATCTACGTCTGCGATCTGGACGGCGTGGTGCACGAAGGCCGCAACACGCGGATGGATCGCTGGAAGTCGCAGTACGCGCGCAAGACCGACAAGCGCACCCTCGGCGAGGTGATCGTCGGCGCCGATATCTTCCTCGGCCTGTCGGGTCCGAACGTGCTGACCCAGGAGATGGTCGCCAAGATGGCCGAGCAGCCGCTGGTGCTGGCGCTTGCCAATCCGACGCCTGAAATCATGCCGGACGACGTCCGCGCGGTCAGGCCCGATGCGATGATCTGCACCGGGCGCTCGGACTTCCCGAACCAGGTCAACAACGTCCTCTGCTTCCCCTTCATGTTCCGTGGCGCGCTCGATTGCGGCGCCACCGCGATCAACGAGGACATGAAGCATGCCGCAGCCTCGGCGATCGCAGCGCTTGCGCGCGAGGCGCCGTCCGACGTGGTTGCGCGCGCCTACGAAGGCGAGGTGCTCGGCTTTGGGCCCGGCTCGCTCATTCCGTCGCCGTTCGATCCGCGGCTGATCCTGCGCATTGCGCCTGCAGTCGCCAAGGCTGCGATGGCGACCGGCGTGGCGTCGCGGCCGATCGCCGACTTCGATGCCTATCAGGAGACGCTGGAGCGCTTCGCGTTCCGCTCCGGCTTCGTGATGAAGCCGGTGTTTGCCAAGGCGCGGGCGCAGCCGATGCGCGTGATCTATGCCGAGGGCGAGGACGAGCGCATTCTGCAAGCGACCCAGGCGGTGCTGGAAGAGAAGCTCGCAAAGCCCATTCTGGTCGGCCGGCCGTCGGTGGTCGAGGCGCGGCTGAAGCGCTTCGGCCTGTCGATCCGCGCCGGGCGCGACTTCGATCTGGTCAATCCGGAGGAGGATCCGCGTTATCGTTCGTACGTGCAGGACTATATCGATGCGGCCGGCCGCAGCGGCATCACGCCGGAGGCGGCCGCCACGCTGGTGCGCACCAACAACACGGTGATCGCAGCGCTGGCCGTGCTGCGCGGTGAGGCGGACGCGATGCTGTGCGGCGTCGAGGGGCGCTATCTCAGCCATTTGCGGCGGGTCCGCGAGATCATCGGCTTCGCGCCGGGCATGAAGGAGTTCGCCGCGCTGGCGCTCGTCATCACCTCGAAGGGCGCGTTCTTCATCACCGACACGCATGTGCGGCCCGATCCGTCGGCCGAGGAACTCGCCGAGATCGCAGCCCTTGCCGCCAAGCATGTCGAGCGCTTCGGCTTGAAGCCGAAGATCGCCTTCCTGTCGCATTCGAACTTCGGCAGCTACGACACGGCGTCGGCGCGCAAGATGCGGCGCGCGACGGAGCTGCTGCACAGCGCGCATCCGGAGCTCGAGGCCGACGGCGAGATGCATAGCGATTCGGCGCTGTCGCCGCCGTCGCGCGAGCGCGTGCTGCCGCACACCTGCCTGGAGGGCGTCGCGAATATCCTGGTGATGCCCAATCTCGATGCCGCCAACATCGCCTATCAGATGACGAAGGCGCTGACCGACGCGCTGCCGGTCGGTCCGATCCTCATCGGCCCGGCGCGGCCGGTGCATATCCTGACGCCGTCAGTCACCGCGCGCGGCGTGCTGAACATGACGGCCGTGGCGGCGGTCGAGGCGCAGGAGCAGGCGGGGCGCGTCCAGCCGACCCTTTTCGCCTAGGGTCGGCAGTTTAGAATCCTCTGCCGCTGCTGCGCAGCAGACCGCGACAATTGCGGCAAAAGCCGGACATTCCGCGATTGATCATGGTTTGAAAAAAGCCCGCCGGAGGGCCATAATCCGCTCCGGGTGGATTCAGAGGAGATTCTACAATGCGTTATCTGGGAGCTACGCTGCTGCTTGCGTCCGCAATGGCGTTGCCGCTGCAGGAGGCCAAGGCGCAGGATCCGCTCGCCACGATCGTCGGCGGCGCGATCGGCGCCGGTGTCGGCGCGGCGGCGACCGGCGGGCGCGCGGCAGGCGCGATCGCAGGTGGCGTGATCGGCGCGACGGCTGCGGCTGCGATTACGTTCCAGCCGCGTCCCGGTGGCTACTACTGGTATGACAATCGCTGCTGGTACCGCTATCCGAACGGCGAGTATCGCCTGGTTCGCCGCGGCTACTGCGGCTGAGCGGGTCGACGCGTGCATGGGAATGAGGCCGTCATGCTCATGACGGCCTTTTTTCATGTATAATGATCGCGCTTCGTTTCGGGGGATCGACCGATGCTGATGACGATTGGCCGGGTGCTGTTCGCGTTGCTGTTCATTTTTTCCGGCGCATCGAAGTTTTTCGACATCGGTTCGACCGCGCACGATCATCGAAACCAAGGTCGGAATTCCGGAAGTCGCCGCCGCCTATGCCAGCCAGGTCGAGGCTGCTGCCGGCATGACGCCGTTTCGCCTGATGGCGTTCATCGCCGCGGGCGTCGAGGTCATTTGCGGGCTGATGATCGCCTTCAACCTCGGCGCGCGCTTCTTCGCCTTCATCCTGGTCATCTTCGTCATGCTGGCGACCTTCTACGTGCATGACTTCTGGAACCAGGCCGGCGGCAGCGAGCGGCTCGAGAACATCGTCCACGTGATGAAGAACATCTCGATCATCGGCGCGCTCTTGATGATCATCGGCTACCGGCCCGTCTCCGTGCCGGTCGCGGAGCCGATCTACCACGACCGGGTGGCGTTGTAGGTTGGGCTAAGCCCGCGCCCACTTCACCAGCGCAACTTCTCTCGCCGCATCGAGCATGCGCGTCTCCGCGGGCGCGAGGCCGTGCTTGTGCAGGATATCCCCGGGCGTCGACTGCGGGACGCCGCTGAACACCGGCACGCCGCCGGGCAGCTTTACGCGCGCGGCAACCGTCAGCCAGAAGACGTCGTAGCGCGGCAGAAACAGGTCGAAGATCTCGGTGCCGCCGATGACGGCGACGAGCCCTGAGCTGACGCCGAGATGGGTCGCGGCGTCCTCGAGCGTGGCGCCTGCCGGATTCCAGCGCACGGCGTTGTGGTTCTCCGGATCGGGCGCGACGCTCGCGATCCTGCGCGTGGCAACGACGCGCTTGCGGTTCGGCGAATTGCGCTGGCCCTCATGCGAATTGCGGCCGTGCACGATCAGGTCGGCCTCATCGAGCTTGGCTTCGAAGAAGCGCTGGTCTGCCTCGATCGTCAATTCAGGCGGATGGCTTCCGGGCGTGCGGGCGAGCATGCCGTCGGCGGAGACGATCGCGCAGCCTTCGAAACGAAAAGCCACGGTCTAGTCGGATGCCTTCGGCGCGCCGTCGAGCTGGCGCGCGATCGCGGTGATCACCCGCGTGTCGGTCGGCTCGACGCGCTCGGGGAAGACGTCGACGATGTGGCCGTCGCGGCCGATCAGGTACTTGTGGAAATTCCAGCGCGGCAGATCCTTCGGCCGCTCGGTCGCTGCCCACTTGTAGAACGGATGCGCGTCGGGGCCGCGAACGTCGGCCTTGGCCGCGATCGGAAACGACACGCCGTACTGGTGGTGCGCCGTCTCCGTGATCTCCTTTTCACCGCCGGGCTCCTGACGGCCGAAATCGTTCGACGGCACGCCGATGACGACGAGGCCGCGCTCGCCGAACTTCGTCCAGAGCTCCTGCAGGCCCGCATATTGCGGCGTGAACCCGCACAGCGACGCCGTGTTGACGATCAGCATCGGCTTGCCGGTGTAGTCGGCGAGATTGATCGTCTCGCCGCTCTTCAGCGCCTCGAACGAAAATCCATATGCGGTGCGGCTGGTCATGGCGGCCTGTCCAAACGCTGGCGAGGCTGCGCCTGCAAGCATCAGTGCCAGCAACTGCCTGCGGTCGAAGGTCATGGTTCCGAGCCCGTCGGCAACGAGGTTTCGAGGGGGCGAGTGTCGCCCCAAAAGTCGCGATTTGCAAATAGCGAATCGTGCTCTGTCGCAGTTTGAGGGGACTTCGCCCGGCGGCACGTCGGCGAGACTGGACGCGACATGCACGGCAAGTATAAGAAAAACGGCCTTGGGCAGCACTGGCGGTTGTTGTCGCAGACTGTTGATCGCCTCGGCTTTGATGGGAGAGAGCACATGAAGAGCAACACGATCGGTCTACTGCTAGCGTTCGTGCTCATGCTCTGTGCCGGTGCTGCAGAAGCCCACCACGTGATGGATGGCGAGATGCCTGCAACCTGGTGGCAGGGTCTCTTGTCCGGGTTGGGGCACCCGATCATCGGGGTCGATCATCTTGCTGCGATATTTGGTGTAGGTGCGCTTGCGGCCGCGCAGGGCGCATCGGCCCGTGTGATGATTGCATTCGTCGTCGCCATGTTGGCAGGCGCCGCCATCCATGCCGGCAAGGCAGACATTCCGGCCGGCGAAATCCTTGTCGGCGTATCATTGCTCGCGTTCGCGGCGCTTCTCTTTGCGCGTCCACGGCTTGCCTTCGGGATGGATCGCTCTGCTTTTCGCCGCCACCGGATTGATTCATGGATACGTGATGGGAGAGTCCATCGTAGGCGCCGAGCAGGCTCCGCTCGTGGCCTATTTCATCGGCCTCGCTGTCGTCCAATCCGCTGTCGCGATCCTGTCGTTCCTGGTCATGAGACAGCTTCTGACGCTGGCATTTCCGCTTGGCGCGGCAAGGACGGCGGCCTGTATCATCGGCCTTGTTGGGATTTTCGCGCTGGCGAGCCAGGGAATCTCACTCGTTCAGGCGTGAGCTGCGCCGCGCATTTTGCCGCCAGGCAGCCGGTGGAAGACCGTAGGCGCGCGCGAAGGCGCGATTGAACGCCGCTTCCGTCCCGTATCCGGCATCGTGCGAGATCGCACTGATGGCCTTGCCGCTCGTGCTGAGCGCCATGCTCGCGAGACAAAGGCGCCAATCGCGCACATAGCGCATCGGCGAGGTTCCGAGCACAGTTTCGAATCGTTCGGTCAGCGTGCTGCGCGACAGGCCCGAGGCGGTCGAAAGCGTCTGCACCGACCAGTCTCGTTTCGGTGCGTCATGGATCAAGGCGAGACATCGTCCCAACGAAGGGTCGGCCAGCGCGGCCAGCCAGCCGAGCTGACCGGCTCTCGCTGCGATGATGCGATGACGGAGAATCTCGATGAACGCGATCTCGGTGAGCCGCTCGAGCATGGACAACGAGCCGGCGCGCGGCCTGTCGACCTCAGTCGACGATCTGGGCGATTGATGCCGTCAGCCATTCGGCGTCGGGCGCGCCTCGGGTGCGCACGTGCAGCAGCGTTGGAAGCGCACTGCGCAGCGGCGGAAAGTTCAACGCGTCGCATTGCAGAAAGCCGCACAGCAGGCGCACTCGCTTGCTGCCTTCGCCGTATCGCAGGATGGGTATTTCCCGCCACGGTTTTGGCGGTAGATCCTCCATCGGCGTGATGAGCCTGCCGTTCGCGCCCGCCCCAAGCTGATGGCCGGTGCCGAAGGGAAACGCCACCACATCGCCTGCCGCCAGCACGGATTCCTGGCCCTCCATTCGCAGCCAGCATGTGCCTTCGACCATGATGTGAAACGGGATCGCGTGCATGCCGCCGCGGGCAGCGGCCGCGAGCGAAGGTTCGGCGTCGGTTTGCCAGGCGCCGGTCGGCATGACGCAGAACTGCAGCGAGCCCGAAAGGCGGATCGTGCGCAGGACGTTCGACAGCACGTCGCCTTCGAGCGGGTTGTTCGAGGGTGGCTGTATTGGTTTTTCAGCCAACTCTTTCGGCGATCCGGCCAAAGACGTTTCTCCCTTGCGCAAAGTAAACGAACCGAACGGGGACGCACACCAACCCGAGAGGATACTATGCAAGCTCAAACCGACAAACTGGTCGTCCTGGTCACCAGGGGGATCGATTCGGAATTGTCGTCGGTCGCGTTCGTCATCGCCAATGGCGGCCTGACGGCCGGCCTGAAGGTTTCGATGTTTCTCACCAGCACGGCGATCGATCTCGTGCGCAAGGGCGGTCAGCGGCTGACCCAGGTCGCGCCGCTGGAGCCCCTCGCGGCCCTGATTGCGGACTTTCAGAAGCGCGGCGGCGTCATCTGGGCCTGTCCGCCCTGCGTCAAGTCGCGCGGCTACGAGCAATCCGATCTGCTCGACGGCGTGATCATCGTCGGTGCCAGCGCCATGCACGCGGAAATCAAGCAGGGCGCGGCGACACTGTCCTTCTGACGCACCAAGTATCGATACGAAGCCGCGGGCTCGAGCTACTGCTCGGGCCCGTCGCGCATTGTCAGCGCAGCGGCACGATGAAGTCGGTGCCTCTGCCGGTTTCCCAGCCGCTGAGTCCGTGATCGGAGATCAACAGCGAGCCGCCGGGTGAGATGATGGCGGCGATCTTTTCCATCGCCTCGGCCGGGATCGTGATGCGGTCGAGTGCTTCCGACGCGTTCAGCGCCGGGATCACGTTCGATTGCACGGCAGCGGGAGCAGCCCTCGTTCCTTGCCGCGACGCACGGCGCGCGTCCGTTCTGCGCACGACCTGCGGCAGCGAGACCACCGACCAGTGCAGCAGGTTGGTGTCGTCCTTGTCGCCGCGCGCGGTGAACACATGCGTGCCGAGCGGACGATCCGGCGTCGGCGATCTCGACCGGAATATCGAACACCGGCTCATAGCCGTGCCGGACGTAGAGCTTCTTGTCCTTGCGGCTGATGAAGACCGCGACGTGGTTGTGGCGGCGCGGTGTCGCGACAACAGCGGGCTTGGCCGGCTCAGGCGTCGCAACAGGTGCGGCGGTCTCGGCCGGTTTCGCGATCTCGGGCGACTTCGCAATGTCGGCTGGCTTGGCGATCTCCCGCGCCGCGTCCACCGGCTTCGTGTCCACGGGCTTCGTGTCAGCCGGGGCCGCGACCGATTTTGGCTCGGCCTGCGTGTCGCTCGGCGCTGGAGCATCTGCCTTGTCGGCGCTGCCGACGCTGTCGTCGGTGTTCGTGCGGTCTTCCGGCTTCACCGCCAGATCGTGCGACGCTCGGCAACCTTCTCGGCCGACTTTTCCGCGATGCTCGTTTCCGCAGCCATCTCGGTCTTCGCGGCCTCGTAGGCTGGGCGAACGCTGGCGGCTGCTGCCTTTGCCTCAGGCTGCGCTTCGGCATCCTTGGGTTGGGTTGGCGCCGACTGCGCCACGTCCGTCAGCGTGCCTTTCATGCCGGCGATCGCCTCGCGTGCATCCGCCGTGCGATGTGCTTCTGGTTTCGTCGATGCGGCGACGGTCGTTGCAGGGACAGCCGAAACCGTCGGCAGCGGCGCCATCTTGGCGACCAGCTTGGGATGCGAGAAATTTGTCGGCGACACTTCGCCAGGCGCAACGATCACGCGCGTGCCCATCCTGGTCCAGGTCCAGAGCCGCGCGGCGAACTCGTTCGGCAAACGGATACAGCCATGCGACGCGGCGTAGCCGGGCAGCGGCCCGGTATGCATCGCAACGCCCGACCAGGTGATGCGCTGCATGTACGGCATCGACGCGCCGTAGAGATTGGACACGTGGTGGCGGTTCTTCTGGATAATGCTGAAGACGCCCATCGGCGTCGGATGCGATTTCGTGCCCGTCGAGACGGGTGCTTCCGCGAACAATCCGTTGCTGTCGTAGACCTTGACCCGCTGCCGCTCGACCGAGACCGCGATCACCAGCGGTCCGACCGGTTTCGCCGACTTGTTGGCGACGGCCTCTGCCGGGTCGGCCTTGCGCTTGATCTTGGCGCGCTTCTGTCTGACCGGCCGCTGGTCGTGAATAGTCGGCCGGACCCCAGTTCCAGAATGTTTGGGCGTGCGCGCCCTCAGGAACAGCGAACAGCGTCGCCGCGGCCATCAAGGCCACCCGGCGCGCCCACGTCGTTGCAGATGAAGAGTGTTTCGCAGTTGCGCGGACGGTCCGGTGACCACCGCTGACAAGATGTTGCCCGCTCAAGCCCCAATTCCTTCCTGCCGGTCCAAACGGGCGGAAATCCACCGTTCGAATCCCCTGTTTCTTACCCCATCAGTGTCTCAGACAGGTAAAAGGTTCATGAGCAACCCCAAGGATTTAGGGTGGCTGCGCCGAAAATGCCACAGCCGCGCCGGAGGTTGCTTAAAGCTTAAGCCAATGTGACGCGCCAAGCTGCTTAAAAGGCGGTTCCGCCATGCCTACATAGGCTTCCGGTCGATCACTTGGAGCAGTTCATGAGCATCTCGAAAGCAAGAACCGACGTCCTGCGCCGGCTTTTTGGCGCGGCGGTTCTCGGCGTTCTGCTGTCCGGAACAGTCGGGTCGTTCGCGCTTGCCGCCGACGAGCCCGACCTGATCTTCCGCCGCTCCACGGTGTTCAAATGGCTGTCGCCGAACGACAAGCTCGCCACCTATGCGGCCGACGACCCGGAAGTCGACGGCGTGGCCTGCCACTTCACCGTGCCGGAGAAGGGCGGCTTCAAGGGCTGGCTCGGGCTTGCGGAAGAGGTGTCGGACATCTCGCTCGCCTGCCGGCAGATCGGGCCGATCCGCTTCAAGACGAAATTCGAGCAGGGCGACGACATGTTTCGCCAGCGCCGCTCGCTGTTCTTCAAGAAAATGCAGATCGTGCGCGGCTGCGACACGAAGCGGAATGTGCTCGTCTACATGGTCTATTCGGACAGGCTCATCGACGGCTCGCCGAAGAACTCGACATCGACGGTGCCGATCATGCCATGGGGCGCGGGCGACACCGTGCAGAAGTGCACCGACTACGTGACCCACTAAAAGCAGAGAATTTTAATGCACGCCGGCATTCCCGCGGCGGCTATCGCGCCGCGGTACAGGCGCTGCTAGTGTTGGAACCGGAGCTCGCTGAGGCGCGGCGAGTGCGCTCGAATGTTGGGGGATGTTTTGGCGAGGCTTTACCTGGTGCGGCACGCGAAGCCGGCATCGAGCTACGGCGATTCGGTTGATCCCGGGCTTGATGAGACGGGCGTCGCGCAGGCGGTTGGCGCAGCCGAGGCGCTGAAAAATCTGCCGAACCGGCTTCCGGTCTACACCAGCCCGCTGCGACGCTGTCGCGAAACCGCAAAGCCGCTGGCGGACCTTTGGGGCGTGCAGCCGATCGTCCTGCCCGAGATTGGCGAGGTGCCGTCGCCGCCGCTATCGCTGCCGGAGCGGCAGGAGTGGCTGCGCAACGCCATGACATCCGACTGGGCCAACCTGCAGGCGACCGCGCCGCAAGGCTCGCCGGACTATTCCGCCTGGCGCTCGACGCTGCTCGACGCGATCCGCGCGATGGCCGGCGATGCCGTGATCTTCAGCCACTTCATCGCCATCAACGTCGTCATCGGTGCGGCGAAGCAGAGCGAGCAGGTGTTGAGCTTTCGCCCCGACCACGCCTCGGTGACGACGATCGATGTCAGCGATAGCGGCATTGCGATCGCAGCGCTCGGGCGCGAGGTTGGAACCGCGGGCGAGGCCGAACGTGCTGCTCGGCCGATAGCGGCCATCGTCGGATCGGTCATTGGCCGCCTGGGCCTGCGGCTTCGCAATTCGTTGGCCGAACGCCTCAATTTTCCAGCATCCGGATACCGTTTTCGCCGTCAGGAATGTGTCATCTGCAGTTGCGGATGAAACAAATCTCCCGACCGAGGAAATCGTTTTGCGCGCGTCACGCAGAAATCCCGAAACCGTGAGGGCGTATCACTGCGTCCAACGACATCGCGATCTTGCGACACGGGACAGACGTCATGCGCGCCATCCTCTTCATCGTCACCTTCACGCTGGTGTTTTGCGGCGCCTCGGTCGCTGGTTCGACCGATCGCCTGCCGAACGCGGGCCTGTTCGTGTTCAATGTTGCGCCCATCGCGCTTGATGCTCCGACCGTCGTCGCCAGCCGCTAACTCATCAACAACACGGCGCAACGCGCCATTGGGACAAGGAAAGAAATGCCGAACTTACTCGTCGCTGCTGCAGTCATCGCCGGAGTTCTGGCCGGTAGCGCGCAAGCTGCGCCCACCGTGCCGGTGAAAACCGAGCGCGACCTGTTTGTGTCGGTTTGTACGCCGCGCATGAGCGCGCGCATCGCCAAGCAGCCGGAGATCGTGTGCGGCTGCTTGCATGACAACGCGGTGTCGCGCGAAGAAGACAGCGAGCTGCGCCTGGCGCTGATCCGCGGCGTCGAGGAGACCGGTGTTCCGAGCATCCAGTACGCCTGGGTGCCGAACAAGTCGCAGGAACGCGTCGTCGAAGCGCTCGACAAGGTCGCAGCGCCGACGCTCGCCTGCATGTTCGGGCCGCGTTAGGGCATGATCCCGAAAAGTGGGTACCGGTTTTCGGACAAGATCATGCCCAATGAAAAATGAAGCTCGACGGCACGTCGAGCTTACGCGCCGAACTCGATGAAGCTGACGATCGCGCCGAAGCAGGCCAGTGCCGGTCCGCCGTAACGGGCGAGGTCGCCCCACTGGGCATCGAACACGCGGAACTCGATCCGTTGCCGGCGGCGGCCGATGCCGAGCCAGCCGATCAGGCTGACCAGAAGTCCGGCAGCCAGTAGAGCAAGGCCGATGACGTACGGGGCGGACTGCATGGTGCGCTCTCTCGTTGGCGTTTCCTGTCCTGAAGAGTTTGTGTGGTCGGCGCGCGGGCGCGTTCACACAGTAGCCCGAAGGTATCTTCGAGAGTGTGCGGCAAGTCACGCGGCGAAGGCTCGGCGTAGCGCCGGCGCTTGAATTCCGGTTGGGAAAATCTACCGCTTCACGCTGTTGCGCGCGACGCACTGTCGCGTGCGCACCACGCCCGCGGCCGTGAGGTTCGCGCCGGCGACTTCCTTGATCTGTCCGGCAGGGCAGGTGCCGTCATCGACATAGACGCGCTGACCGAGACGCAAGCTCGCCGGCATCGGGCTCGCGCGTCAGGATGGTCACGGCCCACAGCGACAGCGCCGCAGCCATCATGCGTCGAACCGGAAGGTG
The DNA here is from genome assembly GCA_963843435.1 of uncultured Alphaproteobacteria bacterium. Classification (GTDB taxonomy): domain Bacteria; phylum Pseudomonadota; class Alphaproteobacteria; order Rhizobiales; family Xanthobacteraceae; genus P52-10. The sequence goes on along the minus strand of CAWJKJ010000012.1, from coordinate 37,751 downwards.
CATCGTGTGTCTCCGACAGGCAGATCGTTTCGGTAGGCGATCCGAATCCACGTCGCGAGGCTAAGCCTGGCGCGATTACTCTGCAACGCGACATTCGAACCGAACAGGCTCGGCGCGCGACCAACGGCGGCAATTCCAGCCACGTGGGACCAATGCCGCATCCAAATGTCTTTCGCTTCGAGGACCATCCCGAAGCGCGTGTCTTTCCGCGTACCACGCCAGAGGCGATCGCCGCGATGTCGCGGCGACAGGGCGTGCGCGTGCTGACCGACTGGGCGGCGTTTCTGCTGGAGCGCAACGGCTACGACTTCAACACGGTCACGGCCGGCAAGCCGATGCGTGCGCCGTTCAAGTATGCCGAGACGGCGCTGTACATGTTCGGCGTCGGCACCGGTTTCGAATTCAACGATCTCGACGAGGTGTTGCGCGAAGAGACGGCGCTCGAGCAGCCGTACCGGCGGCTGCTGACGCCGGTCGGCATGTGCGCGAGCGGCGACCTCATTGCGCAAATCACCGCCGGGACCAATGCTCGGCAGCGTCGTCATGATCGACCACAACGTGCACGTGAGTTTCGCTCCGGCGGAATTCGAGAAGCAGGCAAAGCGGCCGCTCTCGCATCAGGACACGGGCACGGTGATCGATCTCATGACCGGCTTCGGCCTTCTCGTTCCGCTGGCGGAATCCCTGCAAGGCTTCTTCGACCTCCTGATCGTGGAGGCGGAGAACGACGGCACCGTCATCAACGTGCAGATCAGCCAGCCGGAGTGAGACCGGGCGAGCGAGGCTATTTGTTTTCGATCTTGAGCCCGCTCGGGCCGATATTGATCGACAGCCCTTCGGGCTTCTTCCGCTCCTGATAGAGATTGTAGCCGAGCACAGCGACGGCCACGACCAGCGCGCCGACAATCGCGTAGAGAACGTTGCGGTTGATCATGCTCTCAGCTCCCGCAACCAGAACGCCGTGCGGGAACAAAAGTTCCGCATGCTCAGCCGGAAGGCGTGGTCGCGAGGTCGCGCGGTCGCCTCAGTGCGCGACGGTCTTCGAAAACAGGTTGATGACGATGACGCCGGCGATGATCAGCGCCAGCCCGACCAGCGCGGGCGTGTCGAGCTTCTGGCCGAACCAGGCAAGACCGATCAGCGCGATCAGCACGATGCCGAGCCCCGACCAGATCGCGTAGGCGACGCCGACCGGCATCACGCGCAAGGTCAGCGACAGGAAGTAGAACGCCGCTCCGTAGCAGATGAGCGTCAGCAGCAGCGGCTTCGGCTTCGTGAACTGCTCGGAGGCCTGCAGCGCCGAGGTGCCGATCGTCTCGAACACCACCGCCGTCATCAGATAGAAATAGGTCGCCATCGCATCCTGCCTTGAGCGTGAAGAATCGGAAGGCCTCGAAGTCAGGCCCTGCTTATGGCCGGCAGGCCGGTTCGCCAACTGGCGTTATGCTGCAATGTCGCTACAGTTGGTCATCAAACATTCACGAAGTGCAGTGACCCAGGTCACAGCCAGGACAGCGAGGATGTCGGCGATGGCCCTTAACGACGATCAGCGGCGAATTCTTGACGCGGTGGGCGCAGCGTTCGATGCGCAGCTCGAGGTGACGAAGGACTTCGTCTCGATCCCCTCGACGCGCGGCGCGGAGGGGCCTTGCCAGGACATGATCGGCGATCTCCTGCGCGAGCGCGGCTACGAGGTCGACGACTGGCCGATCGACGTCGAGCGTGCTGAAGGACCTGCGCGGCTTCGGTCCGATCGAGCACGATTTTTCGCGCGCCCGCACGGTGGTCGGCACCTATCGTCCGCCGACGGCGAAGGGAAAATCGCTGATCCTGCAAGGCCACTGCGACGTGGTGCCGGCGGGCCCGCTCGACATGTGGGAGACGCCGCCGTTCGCGCCGGCGATCCGCGACGGCCGCATGTACGGCCGTGGCGCCGGCGACATGAAGTCCGGCACCATTGCCGCGCTGTTTGCGCTCGATGCGATCCGCAGCGCCGGATTTCAGGCCTGACTGCGCGCATTCATTTCCAGTCGGTGATCGAGGAGGAAAGCACCGGCCTCGGCGCGCTCTCGACCATCCAGCGCGGCTATCGCGCCGACTGCGCCTTCATTCCGGAGCCGACCGGCGGCAAGCTCGTGCGCGCGCAGGTCGGCGTGATCTGGTTTCGCGTCAAGGTGCGCGGCAAGCCCGTGCACGTGGCCGAGGCGGGCGTCGGCGCCAATGCGATCAAGGCCGCCTATCACCTGATCCATGCGCTCGAAGGGCTCGAGGAGGAATGGAACGAGCGGGCGAAGGCCGACAAGCATTTCAACGCCGTCAATCATCCGATCAACTTCAATCCCGGCATCATTCGCGGCGGCGACTGGGCGTCCAGCGTGCCGGCGTGGTGCGACGCTCGAATGCCGCCTTGCCGTGCTGCCCGGCTGGTCGGTCGCGCGCGTGCCAGGAGGAGATCGTCGCCTGCATCAATGCGGCTGCGCGCCAGCATGCGTTCCTCGACAAGAACAAGCCGGTGGTCGAGTGGAGCGGCTTTCAGTGCGAGGGCTACGAGCTGACCGGCGCGGCCGAGCCGGAGGCGGCGCTGCAGCGCAGTTTTGGCGCGGTGTATGGCGGCGAGCTGCCGGAGCATGTGATCACGGCGACCACCGACACGCGCTACTACGGCCTCAACGCCGGCATCCCGAGCCTTTGCTTCGGCGCCAACGCCGAGCGCGCGCACGGCTTCAACGAATGCGTCGAGCTGGAATTGCTGCGCAAGGCGACCGCCACGATGGCGCTGTTCATCGCCGACTGGTGCGGCATCGAGAAGATCTAGAACAGCGGGACGACTCGTGCAGGACGCAGCCAGCAAGGCCGACCAGGCAAAATGGGCGCGATGGCGCGCCGTCGCCAATCTCTATCACGCGTTCTTCACGGGCCTGATCCTGACCGTGGTGACGCGGAAAGGCACGGCCGCGGCGGAAGAGTTCGTCTTTCGCGTGTTTCGCCGCCAGCAGGAGGAGCGGTTTCTCGCCGGCCTCGACAAGCTGGGCCTGAGCAAGCTGCCGCCTGCGGTTGCGGCTGCGCAGTATCACTATCTCTCCAACTGGATCGGCGGCGTGTTCGTCGAGTACATGTACGAGAGCGACCGCAAGGCGTGGATCCGCTATCCGCCGCCGCGCTGGATCTGGCAGGGCACGGCGATCTGCGGCATTCCGATGGAGGTCTCGCGCGCGATGCTGCGCGGCTGGCATGCCAACAACGGCGTCGCGCTGAAGAACCTGAAGCTCGGCTTCGTCTGCACCAAGCAGACCGTCGACGTGCAGGACGGCCTTGAAGGCTACTACTACGAGTACGACCGCGAGCTTGCCCTCGACGAGCGGTTGGTGTTCGCGCGCCACCTCGAGGCGCCGCCGTTCGATCCCGCCAAGGCGCCGGCGCTGCCGGTCGACGCCTGGCCGAAACCCCGCCTGGAGAAGGCCTATCGCAACTACGCGATGGAATATGTGCGGTCCGCCGCCCCGGTCATGGTGCAGCTGTTCGGCCCGGAGGATGCCGGCCATCTCCTGCACCGGACCGGCAAGCTGATCGGTATGCAGTTCTTCCCCGAGATCGCCTCGGCCTTTCCCGGCCAGGCGCAGCCCCTGGCCGCTGCCGATTTTTCGGCGCTGCTGTCCGACGTGCTGGCCGCGCAGGATGACCCGTCCGCCGTGGCCGAGCAGGGCGGCGGCTTCGCCGTCACCCAGCAGGGCTGGCGGCTGATGGCCGATGTCGCCGACTACCATCCGGCCTGCGCGCAGGTGCTGGTCGGCCTGGTCGAGGGGCTGGCGGCGGCCTCGGGCCGGAACGTCAGCCTGGGCGCGGTCCTTCCGCTGGACGGAACGGCTGCGAGCGCATTTGTGTGGACGATCCGCGGGCGCTAAAGTCCGGTCCGGGTGGACTGCAAACGACAGATTGGGCGAACGGACCGTATGGACAACGGGCTGTATTTTATTCGCGTTGAGCCGGCCGGCGGCGGCAGGGCGGAGAACGGCGGGGTTCTGGTCTTGCGCAACGGCAGGATCCTGGGCGGCGACGCGTTCTTCTACTATGTCGGCAACTACAGCGGCGCGGACGGCAGCTGGAAGGGCGAGTTTTCGACCAAGCAGCACACGCGCAGCGACCTTGCCAAGCCGGTGTTCGGCGGCAAGGAGGTGACCGTCGCGTTTGCCGGCACCTACACCGAGGGCGACGCGGAGATGCAGGTGATGTGCGTCGGCGGCGGCTATCGCGTCACCCTGCGGCGGATCGCCGATGCGTGAGTGCGCCCATGCGCGGGCAGGGGTGCAGCGGCCTCTCGCATTAGGCTAGACAGCCTCGACGCGATGTCAGGCTCCGCAGCAAGCGATGTCAGAAAGAAACGGCGCGAGAAGCCCCCGAAGCCGCGTGCGGCCGAAATGGACGGCCTGCCGTGGGAGCAGCGGCGCTGGGCGATCCTCGCCATCGCCATGGCGGTTGCGATGAGCTCGCTCGACGGCTCGATCGCCAATGTCGCGCTGCCGACCATGGCCGCCGACCTGAAGGTCACGCCGGCGCAGATCGTCTGGGTGGTCAACGCCGTGCAGATCGCCATGGTGGCGACGCTGTTGCCGCTGGCGGCACTCGGCGAGATCGTCGGCCATCAGCGCATCTACTACGGCGGCCTCATCCTGTTCGGCCTCGGCGCGATCGGCTGCGCGCTGGCGCCAACCTTCGAGATGCTGGTCGCCGCAAGGCTGATCCAGGGCCTCGGCTCCAGCGGCATGATGAGCGTCAACTCGGCGCTGATCCGCTTCATCTGGCCGAAGCGCATCCTCGGCCGCGGCGTCGGCGTCAACGCCATGGTGGTGTCGACCGGCATCACCCTGGGGCCGACGGTCGCCTCGATCATCCTGTCGGTCGCGCCATGGCAATGGCTGTTTGCGGTGAACATTCCGTTCGTGGTGATCGCGCTGATCCTCTCGGTGCGGGTGCTGCCGCCGATGCCGCGCGCGAAGCACAAGTTCGATTTTCTCGGCGCGGTGCTCGCCGCCGGCTGCATGGGGCTTCTGGTGTTTGCGCTCGGCAGCGCTGCGCGCGACCAGTCCGCGCTGATGACGGCGGGCCGAGCTCGCGCTGGCTGCGGCCTGCGGCGTCGCGCTGATCCGCAGGCAGGCCGATCATCCGGCGCCGATGATCCCGGTCGATCTCTTTCGCATCCCGATCTTCGCGCTGTCGGTGATGACGGCGATCTGCTCGTTCGCCACGCAAGGGCTCGCCTTCGTGTCGCTGCCGTTCCTGCTGATCGGCGTGCTCGGCCGCTCGCAGGTCGAGACCGGTTTTCTCATCACGCCCTGGCCGGTGGTGGTGGCGATCATGGCGCCGATCGCCGGCTTCCTCGCCGACCGCTATCGCGTCGGCCTCCTCGGCGGCATCGGCCTTGCGATCATGAGCTTCGGCATGCTGATGCTGGCGACCATTCCGCAGCGATGCGAGCGTGTTCGACATCGGCTGGCGCATGGCGCTGTGCGGTTGCGGCTTCGGCTTCTTCCAGTCGCCGAACATGAAGGCGCTGCTGCTCAGCGCGCCGTCCTCGCGCGCCGGCGGCGCGAGCGGCATGGTCGCGACCGCGCGCCTGACCGGACAGACGATCGGCGCGGCGCTCGCCGCGTTCTGCTTCAGCATCGGCAATGGCAACGGCCCGGTGCTGGCGCTCAGCATCGGCGTTGCGTTTGCGGCCGTCGGCAGCGCCGCAAGCTTCCTGCGCCTGCGCTACCGCAACGACGGACCGGTGGTCATCTAGCGCGGTCAAATAAAAAGCCCCGGAGCGGCTCCGGGGCTGGATTAGAAGACGTCCAAAAAGGACTAAGCCCGGCGGATCGCCCGCGACGGCTTGCGCTCGACGACGACGGCGCGCTGACTGCCGGAGGAGGGGATCGCAACCACGCGGCCGGTGCGGGCGGCCTTGCGCGCTTCCTTCTGGATCGCTGCCAGCACGGCCTCGGCCGGCTGTGCCGGTGAGATCGGCCGCGAAATCCGCCTGCTGCTGCGGATCGTCGGTCACGCCCTGGGCTGCGAAAATAGCTTCCTCAAGCGTTGGCGGCTCGACGCGTACGCGCCGTGTGCCCTGCTTGGTCTTCCATTCCGCGCCCATCGGTGAACCTTTCGAAGATTTGCAAGTGCCAGCATTGCTCGTGCCGGATTTAGGCCAACTTTTTTGCGGCACAATGAACAAAGTGCCGCAACAACGCTGCTATGCGTTAACTCGTGCGATTGCCTTCTCCTTCAGCACGATTATTGGTCTTGGTATGCACGATTGGTGCCATTTCCTGCGGTCAACATTGAACTAATTGATGAAGAACGGGCTCTACAACATTCATATCGAGATGCTGGACGGCGTCTCGGGCCGCAATGGCGGCGTCATGGTGCTGCGTGACGGCACCATCCGCGGTGGTGATTCGCATTTCTACTACACCGGCTCCTACAGCTTCGCCGACGGCAAGTGGAAGGGCGAGCTGATCAACAACGAGCACACGCCGACCGGTGGCATGCGTCCGGTATTCGGCGGCCGCGAGGTCGGCATCGGCTTTGCCGGCACCTACACCGACGAAGGCGCGGAGGGCTTCGCCACCGCGCTCGCCGGCAAGCGCAGCATCCGTTTCCGCGCGGTGCTGCGCCTGCTGGTCGAGACTTGAGACCTGACGCCGCGCATATGGAACTTTTGTGACAGGGGAACGTTCGTGTGCGGCGTTTAAGGACCGCCCATGCGATCGCTGCTGGACATCACCGACGGTTTTCGCCTGCTGCCGCATCTGCTGGCGCTGGCGATCGCCTACCTGCTGGCGCTGCCGATCGGCTGGAACAGGGAGAAGGAAGAGCGCAGTGCGGGCCTGCGCACGTTTCCGCTGGTCGCGATCGCGACCTGCGGCATCGTCCAGGCGACCGAGCATGTGCTGCAGGGGCATCCGGAGGGCACCGCGCGCATCATCGAAGGCCTGATGACCGGCATGGGCTTTATTGGCGGCGGCGCGATCCTGAAGAACGAGAATACGCGTGCACGGCACCGCGACTGCGGCGAGCCTGTGGGCGACCGGCGCGACCGGTGCTGCGGTCGGGCTCGGCGCCTACGACGTCGCGGTGATGATCTCGCTGTTCACGTTTCTCACGCTGTGGCTGCTGGCGCCGTTCAAGCGTCGAGCCGAAGGTCGAGGACGGCAGCGGCAAGAAGTAAGCTCACGCTCCGCTCGCGCCCTTGTTATCGCAGCCCACCGCCGTTCTGCGCATCGCCGGGACCCCGCCGTGCTATCGAGTTGGGTCGCAAGTCCGTGCTGCCGCAGAGGCGTGCCATGCGATTATCCGCGCTCTCGCTTTCCGTCGCCGTGCTCGTCGCTGCGACAGCGTCCGTGCCGGCGCGCCGAGATCGCCTATGCGTGGTGCGCGATCTCGTCCACCGGCGGGCTCGGCCAGCCGCTCTGCCATTTCACCACCCGCGAGCAGTGCACGAATTTCCTCAACGGCCTGTCCGGCTCCTGCCAGCCGAATGCGCGCGCCACGGTACAAACGCAGACGGGCAGGCGCGGCGCACCGTAAGGAGGGGATAAGCTCATGAAGATATCATTGCCGTCGTTGTCCGCCGCAGCCTTCGTCGCGATTGCTGCGGCTTCGTTTGTCACGCCGAGCCGCGCCGAGATCGACTACCCGTGGTGCTCGCTGAGCTCGACCGGCCAGTCCGGCTCGCCCTCCTGCCGCTTCTCGACGCAAGAGCAATGCCAGGCCTCCGTCGCAGGCTCCGGCTGGTGTCAGCGCAACTCCCGCATCGTCTGGCAGGAGCAGCAGGCGGCGCAGCGACGCGTCGGCGGCACCAGATAGCGTCGATGCCGAAGAAGAGCGCGGGCGTGCTGATGTGGAAGCGCCAGGGCGGACGCTCTGCGCGTCCTGCTCGTGCATCCCGGCGGGCCGTTCTGGCGCAACAAGGATGCCGGCGCGTGGTCGCTGCCGAAGGGCGAATACGACGATGCGGAGAGCCCGCTCGCCGCCGCAAGGCGCGAGTTGGTCGAGGAGCTTGGCCCGTCGGCGGCGGTTGCGGCAGCGGCGCCGGACGATGCCTTCGTGCCGCTCGGCGAGGTCAAGCAGAAGGGCGGCAAGGTCGTCACGGCCTTCGCGCTCGAAGGCGATTTCGACGTGACGCAGCTCGCCTCCAACACCTTCGAGATCGAATGGCCGCCGAAGAGCGGCAAGCGCCAGGCCGTTTCCCGAAGCCGACCGCGCCGAGTGGTTCACCCTCGACGCGGCAAGCGAGAAGATCCTGCCGGGCCAGCTTGAGTTGCTGGCGCGCGTGGATACGCTTGCGGCATCGAAACAGGGTCGGAACGACTAGATGCCCGAGACGGCCAAACAGAAGCGAGCGCTGAGCCAGCCGGCGCAGGTTGCGGGCCAGTGCCTGTGCGGCGCGGTGCGCTTCGAGATCGATGCGCCGGCGTTCTGGGCCTGGCACGACCACACCCGCGCGACGCCGCGTGGCGCACGGCGCGGCCTACGCCACCTATGTCGGAAGCTGGCGCAAGCGCTTCCGCTTCACCGACGGTGCCGAGCATGTGGCGCGCTACGAGGACAAGGAGACGCGCACCGTGCGCTGCTTCTGCCAGCGCTGCGGCACGCCGGTGGCCTACGAGCGCGCGCGCTCGCCGCACATGGTCAACATCCCGCGCGCCCTGTTTGCGGCCCGCACCGGCCGCCAGCCGCTCTATCACATCGGCATCGAGGAACAGCAGGAGTGGATTTACCTCGGCGAGCCGCTGGTGCCGCTGAAGGGTTTTCCTGGCGTCGTGTGGGAGCGGCCGAGGAAAAAGAAGATCAGGGAGTTTCCGTTTTCCTAATGCAGCGACGCTTCTGCCAGCAAAGTGCGGCGCGCGTCGCGACGGCGAAGCCAGGCTGCGGTGCGCAAAACAATCTGGACAACGGCCATTATGGTCATTTCATCTGCCGGTCATTCTCCCTATGGTGCCGCCGATTGGCAGCGGGACGGTCGCCTTGCAGGAAGGCCTCTACAAGTGTGAGTACTGGGTGGACGACGCGGTTGGCCGCAGCGTGATGTATGTGCATGACGGGCGCATGCTCGGCGGCAATTCGGCGTTCGCGCATATAGGCATGTACGAGACCCGCGATGGCGAAACCACCGCAGTGATCGAGAGCCGGCGTTTCAACCAGGACCCGAATTATCAGTCGCTGCTCGGCCAGGATGTCGCCTGGATCAACGTCAAGGGCAGCATCATCGAAGGGCAATACCGTTTCCGGGGCACGTCACCGCAGATGCCCGGCGCGACGTTCCGCTCCCAGATGTCGACCATCGACGGGGAGACCACGCCTGTCGCCGGCGCAGTCGGCGAGGGTGGAATCGCCAATGGCCTCTATTGCGTGCATATCCGCACTTTGGACGGCATCGACGGGGGTCTCACCGGCGTGATGCTGCTGCATGACGGCCGTATCCTCGGCGGCGACGCGTTCTTCTATTATCTCGGCACCTACACCTCGGCGAATGGGCGCTGGAAGGGCGAGATGCTCAACCAGGAGCACACGCCGGCGAAGGGCGAGATCCCGGTGTTCGGCGGCCACGAAATAGGCATCGGCTTCTCCGGGACCTGCGACGACAACAGCGCGGAGCTCGAGGCCACGGCCTTCGCCGGCAAGCGCAGCCTGCGCCTGACCGCGTCGCTGAAGCTGATCCGCAAGGCATAGGCTGTCATAAAGCCCGCCGCCAGCCTGTTTCCTTCCGCATGCGTTCTGCCTAATGTGCCCTCGGATCGGCGCAGCGGGACGGTTGCCTTGAAGGAAGGCCTCTACAAGTGTGTGTACTCGGTCGGCGACGCAGTCGGCCGCAGCGTGATGTATGTGCACGGCGGGCAGATGCTCGGCGGCAACTCGGCGTTCGCGCATTTCGGCACCTACGTGGTCCATAACGACGAGACCGTCGCCGAGATCGAGACCCGGCGTCACAACGAGGATCCGACCTACCGCGCGATGCTTGGTCAGGACAGGGGCTCGATCAACGTCAGGGGCAGGTTCGTCGACGGGCGCTACTGCTTCGAGGGCACCACGCCGCAGATCCCCGGCGCGATCTTCCGCTCGCAGATGTGGCCGATCGACAGCGAGACCGCGCCCGCAGGCGGTGCGGTCGGCGAGGGCGGCATCGCCAACGGCCTCTACGCCATCCACATCCGCACCCTGGACGGCATCGATGGCGGGTTGAACGGCGTGATGCTGTTGCACGAGGGCCGCGTCCTCGGCGGCGACGCGTTCTTCTACTACGTCGGCACCTACACCTCGGCCAACGGGCGCTGGAAGGGCGAGATGCTCAATCAGGAGCACACGCCGGCCAAGGGCGAGGTGCCGGTGTTCGGTGGCCACGAGGTCGGCATCGGCTTCTCCGGGACCTGCGACGAGAACGGCGGAGAGCTCCAGGCCACGGCGTTTGCCGGCAAGCGCAGCCTGCGCCTGACCGCGTCGCTGCAGCTGATCCGCAAGGCGTGAGCGGCAGGAGCTACGCCTGCCGGCACCGCTGCCCGCGCGCGGCGGCATCGGTCTCCAGCCACATGTTCACCGACGGATCGACGAACAGCGTGATCGCATCGAACGGCACGGTAACGCGCGTCTTCACGCCCTTGAACCACAGCGTCACCTCGAACCGCTCCTCGCTCACCTTCAGGCGCTCGAACTGATGCTGCAGGATGATGGTCATCGTTTCCGGATGCTTCGCCGCCAGCTGTGCCGGCAAGGCGACGCCGCCCGACGTGGTCTGGAACGTGATCGAGTAATGATGCTTGCCGCGCAGGCCGCGCTTGGCGACGTCGGCCAGCGCCTCGCGCATGACCTCGCGCTGCTGCATCACCTGGGCGCCGCAGGCAAATTCCGCCTTCGGTGCCGGCGGTGACACCGAGAGGCCGACCAGCAGGGCGGCAACGAGCAAATTCAAGGCAATCTCCCCTCAGGAACGAGCGTTGCCGTTGGTCGCCGGGACATGCGCCAGGGTTCATTCTCCCGTTTGGCCAGAGGCTTGACGTGGTGGCTGGATTGCCGATGCTATGCATGTCAATTGCGAGCCCATCATCATGACCCGGCCGGGAACCATAGCCTCTCTCACCTGCGCACTCGGTCTCATCGTGCTGGTCATCGCGCGCCCGGCCACGGCCATCGCGCAATCCGCCGATCTCGTCCTGTGCGACCGCGTCGCTGCCGATCCGGCCGACCCCGACAAGCCCGCCGACGTGAAGGGTGTGGGCGAGATCGGAAAGGCCGATATCGCGACCGCCATCAAATTCTGCAAGGTCGCGTCGGGCAACTCGCGCCGGGCGATGTACCAGCTCGGCCGCGCCTACGCCGCCGGCGGCCAGCCGCAGGACGCGATGGCCGCCTTCCGCCGCGCCGCCGACAAGGGCTCGACTTCGGCGATGGTCGAGCTCGGCGTCATGTTCGGCACGGGAAATGGTGTGGCGAAGGACGAAGCCCAGGCGCGAAAACTGTTCGAGCGTGCGGCCGAAGCGGGCAACCCGCGCGGCGTTTCCAACCTGATGGTGCTGTCGAAGCTGACCGGCACGGCGCCGTCCGATCCGGCGAAGGCGCGGGCGCTGCTCGCGAAAGCCGCCGACAGCAATGCCGAGGCGCAGTATCAGCTCGGCCTGATGACCGCCGACGGCGTTGGCGGACCGAAGGACGATGTCGCGGCGCGCAGTCTGTTCCAGCGTGCAGCGGCGCAGGATCATCCCGGTGCGCTGGAGCGGCTGGGCGCGTTCGCAGCGACCGGACGCGGCGGTGACAAGGATACCGACGCGGCCAAACGCTATTACGAGAAGGCCGCTGCACTCGGCAGCGAAGAAGCGAAGGCCGCCCTCAAGCGCGCCGAGTGTCCCTATGCGCTGAAGGACAAGCGCGGCAAGCAGGCCTACAATCTCTGCTTCTAGCGACCTCACTTCATGTAGTAGAAAATCCTGTTTCCCGCATCGCGATAGGTCGTCTCGAGATAGCCGGGATTCTTGCGCCTCGCGTTCGCCAGCGCGCGCTCGATGTTTTTGTAGAAGTCGCCCGTATGCGGGAAGTCCCTGAAGCAGTCGTCGTCGAACTTTATAGCCGCGATGATCGCCGCCTTCAGCTCGGCGTCGCTTGCTTGCGGATGCGCCTGCTTCAGGCGGTCGAAGGTCGGACCCTCGTGGGCAAAATCGCGGTCGCGTTGAATCGCTGCTGAGATGTCGGCCATCGGCGTCGCTCGCGCGATCCGTTGCTGTTCCGGTGTCATCGGCGGAAGCAGGCCCTCGTCCAATTCATGTTTCTGCCCCCAGAGCGCAAAGGCCGCGTCCTTCACGGGCAGCATTGCCGCTTTCGCGATGATGGCCTCTGCATCGGCGCGCAGGCGTGCCATGCCTTCCGGGTCCGGCCGCCAGGATGCGTCGTCGCTCATCGGTTCGCTGCTCCGCCTTCCGGGCCGCAAGTTCCTGTGTCGCGGCCCTCGATGATCCCTCATAGTCGGGTCTGCAGGAAAAAACGTTCAATCGGGGAGGAGCTTGCAAGCATGGGCAAGGTCTACGTCGCGGGCAGCATCATCATGGACGTGGTCGCGACCACCGCGCGCGCCCCGAAGATCGGCGAAACGGTGCTGGGCAACGAGCATGTTCTTCTTCCCCGGCGGCAAGGGCGCCAACCAGGCCGTGGCGGCGGCGCGGCTTGGGCGTGCAGACATCGTTGATCGGCTGCATCGGCCGTGACAATTTCGGCGCCGATCTCAAGGCCTTCCTGTCGGCGCAGGGCATCGATCTTCGCTACGTGCGCGAATCCGAGACGGCGCTCCACCGGCACGGCCCTGATCGTGGTGGCGGAGAAGGACAACGCCATCGTCGTCGTTCCCGCCGCCAATGCCGAGCTCACAGCACAGGACGTCGAGAGCGCCGACTTCGGCCGCGGCGATGTGCTGGTCAGCCAGTTCGAAATCCCAGCGCCCACCATCATGGCCTTCTTCGCCCGCGGCCGCGCCGTGGGTGCGCGCACCATCTTCAATCCGGCGCCTGCGCTGGAGCTCGATCGTGCCTTGCTGGCGCTGGCCGATCTGGTGATCCTCAACGAGACGGAGCTCGCGGCCTTCACGCAGCAGCACGTGGACGCGAGCACGACGCCCGCCGGCATCGCCGACGTCGCAAGAGCGCTGCGAACCAGTGCCGACCAGGCCATCTGCGTCACCATCGGCAGCCGCGGCGCGGTCGCCGTCGTTGGCGACGATATGCATTGCATCGCGGGCAGGGCGGTCGAGGTTGCGGACACCACCGGCGCCGGCGACTGCTTCACCGGCGCGGTCGCTGCCGAGCTCGCGCGCGGCCGGCCGCTCCGCGACGCGCTGGAGTTCGCCAACCGCGCCGCCTCGATCTGCGTGCAGCGGATGGGCGCGGGCCCGTCGATGCCGAGCCGTGACGAGGTGGCGGAAACAGCCGCGAATTTGCCGGGCTGAAAGCGCACAAGGCGTTGAACCTTCGACGCAAACCGCGCGACTACCAACGTGCAGGGGCGTTCTGCCCCTCCCACCGGTCGCAGGGCTGAAATTCAGAACTCACGCGGTCGTCGCTCACCGCGACGGTCAACGGGATATGTCATGAAGACCGAATGGATGGTGATCGCAGCCCTCGTTGCGCTCGCGAGTTATGCCGTTGTGGTGTTCAACGGTCTCATCCGCCACCGCAACCTCGTCCGCGAGGGCTGGAGCGGCGTCGATGTGCAGCTGCGCCGGCGCAGCGATCTCATCCCCAACCTCGTGCAGGCCGTGAAGGCCTATGCCGCGCATGAGCGTAGTCTGTTCGAAGACATCGCCGTGCGGCGAACCGCAACGCTGCTGATGGCTGCGCGGCCTGAGAAGGCCGCAGCCGAACAGGCGCTGCAGGGCTCGCTCGGAAAGCTGGTTGCGATCGCCGAAGCCTATCCGCAGCTCAAGGCCGATCAGAACTTCCTGAAGCTGCAGGAGCAGCTCGCCGAGATCGAGGACCAGCTGCAGATGGCGCGGCGCTATTTCAACGGCACCGTGCGCGATTTCAACATCCGCATCCAGTCGTTTCCCGACGTCCTTCTGGCGCGCACGCTTGGCTTTCGTGAAGAGCATTTCTTCCAGATCGACGCAGCGTCGGCCGCCGTCCCGGTCGTCAGCCTGCGAGAGGCATGACCATGACGATGCTGCAACGATTTGGCGCCGTCCTGTTTCTGCTCGCGGCCGCGCTGACACCGGCCGCTGCTGCCGAGCGCATCACGCAGTTCGTCAGCGATGTCCATGTTCAGCGCAACGGCGATCTCGAGGTCGCCGAGACCATCGCCGTGGTGGCTGAAGGACAGGCCATCAAGCGTGGCATCCTGCGCGACTTCCCGACCAGCTATGCCAACAGGGACGGCACGCGGGTCGAGGTCGATTTCGACGTGCACAGCGTGACGCGCGATGGTGCGCCGGAACCTTTGCGATCGAGCGGCTTGCCAACGGCTACCGCGTCCGTATCGGCAGCGCCGACAAGGTGCTCGAGACCGGCGCGCATACCTACGTCATCAAATATCGCACGACGCAGCAGATCGGATTTTTCGCCGGCTTCGACGAGCTGTACTGGAATGCGACCGGCACCGGCTGGACGATGCCGATCGAGATGGCGGAGGCGCGCATCACGCTGCCGGAGAATGTGCCGTTCCGGCAGGTCGCGTTCTACACCGGGCCGCAAGGCGCCAAGGATCGCGACGCGAACATCGTCAAGCAGGATGGCGGGACGATCGTCTTCCGCACCACAAAGCCCCTGCCGGCCCGATAGCGGCCTCACGGTTGCCGCCGGCTGGGAGAAGGGCCTGATTGCAGCGCCGACGCAGCCTTGATCGGGCCGGCCATTGGCTGCGCGACAACCTGCCGCTCGGCGTCACCGTCCTCGGTCTGGCGCTGCTGCTTGGCTATTACGTCTACGCCTGGCGCGTCGCCGGCCGCGATCCGCGCGCCGGCACCATCGTGCCGCTGTTCGGTCCGCCGAAGGGGATGTCGGCTGCGGCGGTGCGCTACGTCTCGCAGATGGGATTTGACAACAAGGCCTTCACCGCAGCGGTGATCGAGCTCGGTGTGCAGGGCCATATCAAGCTTGCCGAAACCGAAGGCGGCATGAAGATCGTGCCGCGCGGCAGCGGCAAACCACTGGCGCGCGCCGGAGCAGGCGGTGGCCACCAGCCTGTTCGGCGACCGTAAATCGCCGATCGAGCTCGAGCCGGAAAATCACGCGATCTTCAAGGGCGCGCGGGAAGCGCTGCGCGACAGTCTCACGGCCGCCTATGGCGGGAAGCTGTTTCAGGACCACAAGTCGTGGTCGTTGCGAGGGCTGCTCGCTTCGCTGGCGTTGATCGCCATCGTGCTGCTGTCGGTGTTCGTCGGCTGGGGCAGCGAGGCGGGGGTGACCGTTCTTCAGGGCCAGGTGACGCTGATCCCCGCGATGATTGTCGCTTGCATCGTCGCGTTCACCGGCCTGCCGCGCAGCGTCTTCGGCTTCGCGTTCCTGGCCTTTGGCTGTGCGTTTGCGTCTCTGTTCGGCATCGGCAGCTATCAGGTGATTGCCGACAGCCATCATGGATGGGTCAACCTGGTGCCTGCGTCGGTGCCGCTGATCGTCATCCCGATCGCGTCCTCGGCATACTCCTGGATGAAGGCGCACACGCGCGAGGGACGCCTGATCACCGACCAGATCGAAGGCTTTCGGCAATATCTCGGCGTCGCCGAGGAAGACCGGCTCAACGCGCTGAACCCGCCGGAGAAGACGCCGGAATTGTTCGAGAAGTTTCTTCCCTATGCGGTCGCGCTCGATGTCGAGAACGCATGGGCGGCGAAATTCGCCACGCTGCTTGCCGCGGCTCCTGTAACGGAGACCTGGTATTCAGCCAGACGCGACAAGACCGATACGCCTGCGGCCCTTGCAAGCTACTTCGGCGAAGAGCTGACGCAAACCATTGCATCGGCCTCGACGCCGCCCGGTTCGAGCGGGAGCGGCAGTGATTCCTCGAGCAGTGGCTCCGACGGCGGCGGCTCGTCAGGCGGTGGCGGCGGAGGCGGGGGCGGCAGCGGCTGGTAGCGGAACGAAAGTCAGGGAACCGGATTGTCACCGAGGGGCACGACCATTCGAGACCCAATATGCCCGACAGTTCCGAGCTTGTGCAAAGGGCCGAAGAATTGAGGCGGCAGGCGGAACACGAGCCTGACGCCCACGTTCGCGATCTCATGATCCGCATGGCCGATCGCTACGTTCACCTCGCGCAGAGCCTGGCCTGGTCGCGGGAACATCCGCCTTCGGCCGCGTCACTCGCCGAGGTCTTCGTCAAGGCCGACTGATTTGGCGAGCTGCGTCAGCGGCTCAGCGACAGCCCCATGCCGCTCAGGTCGAGGTTGACCATCAGCCCGGTCTGCACGCCGCTGAGCTCCAGCACCGCGCCCTTCTGGTTGGCGAGCACGATCGCCTGCGGTCCGCGGATGACGGTGCCGCCGGCTCCGGCGGCGCCGTACACGCCTTCGATGTCGGACGGGCGGAAGATGTTGGTGACCCGGCCGCGCAGGTAGGTCTGCGATCCGCCGAAGGTGAAGCCGTAGCTCAAGCCGCCGATCGAGAGCGGATAGTTGCGCCCGCGGAACGTCAGCGTGCCGGAGCCGACCGCACCGCCGATGACGAAGCCCGCCTTGACGAAGTTGAGGCGCACGGTGCCGCTGTCGGCGCGCGCGGTCGAGGCGATGCACACGGCCAGCATGGCGGCGAGGGCGAGAACGAAACTGGTGCGAAGATGTCGGAACATGCTGGCTCCTGCGATTTCGAGGCAGCGCGAGCCTATGCGCCGTGACCGATTCGCAACAGGCCGTTGCAGAGTTTTGGTCGTCTCGCTGCGGCACTCCACGAACGGAAGACAGCGAGCCGAATCGCGTTATGCTGAAACCATGACGATCGGATGGCGGTTCATTGGCGAGATCTGGAGCGCGCACAAGCGCCCGATGGTTCTTGAATGCGTTGTGCCCATTGCCGACCGCAAGGAGGCCGAAGCGATCGCCAGGCAGCGATTGGCTGGCGCCGACTCCATCACCGCGATCGAGATGCTTCAGCCCGACAGCTCGCATGAACAGGCGGCCCGTCCCTGAGAAACGCCGGCGCTTCGCACCGGCTATGGGGCGACATGCGGGGGCTGGGCTCGCCTGACGTTCGTTTCGTCTCCGGTTACCGCCGCGATATCATTCGGTTAACCAGCCGGAAACTGCGGGCGCGTAGAATTTTGCGATCTTTGACTGTGTATTTTTTTGGACGTGCCTGTCGCGTCCGCAAGTTGCTGCCTTCGACAGTATCGGAATACTGCCGTGAATGCTGTGATTATGAAAGACCTGCAGGACGCCCTCAGCAATGGGTCGTCCGATCGTCGCTCCGCCACGTTGCAGCGGCTGGCGGAATTGCTCCTCGCTGAAGGCAGCCGTCTCACCGCGGAGCAGATCGACATCTTCGATGCCGTTCTGCTCGACGTCGCCAAGGCATGCGACGCGGAAGCGCTGGTGGATCTCGCGCGAAAACTCGCACCCGTTGCGTTCGCGCCGGCCGCGACTGTGAAGCAACTCGCCCGGCATTCCGATATCAATGTGGCCGGGCCCGTGCTGTCCGAATGCACGAGGCTGTCGAACGACGATCTGATGGAAGCCGCCGCGTCGCATGGACAGAACCATCTGCTGGCAATTGCCAAGCGCAAGGTGATCGACGAGGCGCTCAGCGACGTTCTGATCGAGCTCGGAAACCGGGACGTTCGCTACAGCATCGCCAGCAACGAAGGCGCGAAGGTTTCGCCCAAAGGGTTCAAGCATCTGGTCGCCTCGGCCGACGGCGACGCGCTGATGACGGAGAAGACCGGCCTTGCGGGCCGACCTGCCATTGGCGCTTCTGACGACGCTGCTGCAGCATACCAACAGCGCCGTTCGCGCACGCCTGCTGGCGAAAACGCCGGCGCACCGGCGCGCGGATGTTCAGCGTTCGGTCGACCTGGTTGAAAAGAAGGCCGAGCAGCAGGCGGAGCGCACGCACGATTTTCGCTCCGCGACCGAGGTCGTTCAAAGCCTGAAGAAGTGACGGTCGCCTGACGGAGAACAAGCTCGCCGAATTTGCCAGGCAAAGGCAATATGAGGCGACCATCGTCGCGCTGGCGGCGCTGGCGTCGGCGCCGATCGAGCTGATCCGCCCCCTGATGCGGGCGCATCGCAGCGAGGGGCTGGTGGTCGCATGCCGCGCGGCCGAGCTCGCCTGGGAGACCACCGAAGCCGTGGTCCTCAGCCGGCTGACGACCTCCAAGGAGGAGCTCCAGAAGCTCCGGCGGCGGTTCGACGAACTGTCCGTCTCGATCGCCAAGCGCACGTTGCATATCTGGACCGAGCAGGCGTTCAAGCCGCGCAGGGTCGCATCCTGAACGGCGAGGGCCCGATTTGGGCCTATGATGACTTCGGCTTGGTCGATTTCAGGAAATGCACGCCAATCTCGTCGCCGTTGACGCGGATCAGCTCACAACGCCGGTAGACTTTTCCCGTCTTGCTCAGCAGCAGGAAGAACTCCTTGAGCTGAAGCCCCTCGATGGATGTGCTGACGACCAGTCGCGCGCCGGTATCGGAGACGTCGATCATCTTGCACGGACGGCGCCACGTGCCGTCGATCGCAATCATGTCGACATCGATCCCGCGTTCAAATGACACGCGGATCGATTTGCGGGCGCCCCAGTTCTTCTTCATCGGTGCGCCCGGCGCAGTGCGTCGTCAAACTGCGCGACGGCGGTAACATGATCCGATGCAGCCATTGGTGAAACTTCCGTCGTCGGAAATTTTCAAAGGCCGGCAGCTTGGCAATGCGGCTGAAGCACGCCGGTGAGAAAATGCGTCATGAACGAAACGAATCGTACCTTAGGGTCGGCAAAGGCTTTGTAAACACACGTAGGCGGGATGGTGAATAGCGAGGTCGGTCCGGTGCCGAAAACCGAGTAGCGGCCTTTGTGCGCCGGACGGGCCGCGCTTCGCGCGGACCCGTCGGCTTTGGCCGGGACGACTGCCCTATATTCAATTGTCAAACAGCCCGTGAATGTAGCCCGCATGAGCGCAGCGACATGCGGGAATCCCACCCGCAAAGTCAGCCCCGGATATCGCTCCGCTCATCCGGGCTACAGACACACGTCATCGCCCCGTGTTCAGTCCGGCCCCGGGCTTGCCGGTCTTCTCTCTGCACTTCCCTTGGAAAGAGGGCGTGCGGAACACAGGGCGAAAGGCCGCGCCCGCGGCTCCCGTATGCTTGTCGCATCCGGGCAATCCGTATGCCGACGCGCGGCACACGGCGATGGTCCAGCCCAAACGCTTGAGCTGAACCGGACCACAAACGAAGCCTTCGCCTGCGTTCCGCACGCGCCGGATTAACGGCTTGCCGAATCCAGCGGAGCCAGTCTCTGGCTCACTTGACTGAAATCCGGGGGAATTCCCGGATTACTGGACCGCTTGGGCCGTCCGCCCTCGGCACCGGTCGTCATCCCTTTCGCCGCCGCTCCTTAACGGCGACGAAGGGCCGGCACCGCGACGGACCCGTCGCATCCCGCCCCGAGGCGCTGACGATTAGCGCACTCGCTCTCCCATCGGGGCGGGACAAGGACTGTATATTCCTATCAAGAAGGAATTAGCAATTTCGGATTCAGCGAAAAATGGAGACTGCTGACAGAATTTGGTTTGTGTGCCGCTGGCATGGCGTGATGGCCGAGCAGCCGCCGAAGCGTGTTTGCATGGCGGCCGAGGCACGGCGCTGGCGGCACACCGTACACGGCACTGTACACGGCCGCGATCCCTCGAAATGAGTTGCGTACCTCATAGAACCTCAGCTAGGCTGGTGCCATGAGAGTGCAGGACAGCAGCACACCGCTCACGCTCAGGGACATTGCGCGCCAGGCCGGGGTGAGCCTCGCGACGGTGGACCGGGTCCTCCACAATCGTCCCGGCGTACGACCCGACACGGTCCGTCGGGTCAAGGAGGCGATAGAGCGGAACGCCTTTCAACCTCATGTAGCTGCGGCGGAGCTCGCTCGCGGCCGGGCCCGGCGCTTCGCCTTTGTGATGCCTTCCGGTCCGAACCTGTTTATGCACCAGATCCAGTCGTATCTTGGCGAGATGTCGGCCTGGCTCTCGGCCCGTCGCCTTATGGTTGAGATGGTCGCGACCGACGTCTTCGATCCTGCTGTTCTCGCCACCACCCTTGAATCCCTTGCCGGCGATTTCGACGGCGTGGCGGTCGTTGCCCTTGATCATCCACGCGTCCGCGCGGCCATCAACGATCTGGTCGATGGCGGCACCAAGGTCGTTACGCTGGTGTCGGACGTGCCGTCTTCGCGGCGTCACCATTATGTCGGCATCGACAATATCGCCGCCGGGCGCACCGCCGGCGCGCTGGTCGGCCGGCTCGTCCGCCCTCCACAGGGAAAAGTCGCGATCGTCGCCGGTTCGCAAGCCCTGCGCGACCACGCCGAGCGCATCTTCGGTTTCAACCAGGTGATGGCGTCCGAGTTTTCGCCACTGAACGTGCTGCCCGTGCTTGAGGGGCGGGATGAGGATGACCGCTCAGAACACCTCATGGCGAAGTTGCTGGGCAAGCATCCCGACATTGTCGGCCTTTACAATGTGGGTGCCGGAACGCCCGGCGTCGCCAAGGCGCTCATCGATTCCGGGCGAGCGAACCAACTGGTCTTCGTTGGCCACGACGTGACGGTGATGACGCGCAAGCTGCTGCTGCAGGGCGTGATGGATGCGGTGATCTCACAAAACCCCGGGCATGAGGCGCGGGCCGCAGTCCGCGTGTTGCTCGCGCTTGCCCGCGGCGAGCCGATTTTGAGTGAACAGGAGAAAATCCGGATCGACATCGTGATGAGGGACAATCTGCCCTAGAGCATGATCCGGAAAAGTGGATACCGGTTTTCCGAAAAGATCATGCTCAAACAAAGAATCTAGAGCGCGATGGCGATTCAATCTAATCCCATCGCGCTCTAGCGCCAATCGGGCGGCTTTCGTTCGTTGCGGCGACCGGCAGAGCGGTTCGTGAAACCAGCCCTTGCGGGCAAGGCGACGCAGTTCGCACGCCGCAATCGGAGCTGGCAGGGAGGAATGCGCGTGTATCTGGGAGTGGACGTCGGCACGTCCGGTGTGAAAGCCGTGCTCGCGAACGAGGTCGGCGCGATTGTCGCGACGGCCGCGCGCGAGCTCGCGCTGTCGCATCCCGCGCCGCTCTGGTCCGAGCAGGATCCGGATGCCTGGGTCGATGCCACGATCGGCGCCGTTGACGATCTCGCGGCCGTGCATCCGCGCGAAACGGCTCAAGTTCGCGGAATAGGGCTTTCGGGCCAGATGCACGGTGCCACGCTACTCGCGGCGGACGGACGACCGCTGCGTCCGGCCATTCTCTGGAACGACGGCCGATCCCATGCCGAGTGCGCCGAGCTTGAGCGGCGAATGTCCTTCACTCCATGCGATCGCAGGCAATCTTGCGATGCCGGGCTTCACCGCCCCCAAGTTGATATGGATCGCGCGCCACGAGCCGAAAGTCTTCGCAAAAGTAGCCAGGGTGCTTCTGCCAAAAGCTTATGTCCGCTATCGGCTAACCGGCGAGATGGTCGAGGATATGTCGGACGCGGCCGGAACGCTCTGGCTTGATGTCGGTCAACGCTGCTGGTCAGAGACGGCTCTGAAAGCGACGGGACTCGAACTTCATCATATGCCGCGGCTCGTCGAAGGCAGCGACGTGAGCGCGCATCTCTCGTTCCGACTTCGCGCGGCGTTGGGGCATGGCGTCCGGCGTGGTGGTCGCCGGCGGCGCGGGCGACTGCGCGGCTAGCGCGATCGGACTCGGCGCCATTGCGCCTGGCGATGCGTTCCTCTCGCTTGGAACTTCGGGCGTGCTCTTCCGGGTCACGGAACGGTTTGCACCCGCGCCGGCCTCGGCCGTCCACGCGTTTTGCCACGCGCTTCCCGGTCTGTGGCACCAGATGGGTGTCATGTTGTCGGCCGCCGCCTCGCTCGCCTGGCTCGCAACCGTCATGGCAACACCGGCTTCCGCGCTGCTCGCCCCACTCGGCGAGGTCGTGGACCGGCCGAGCCCGGTCAAATTTCTGCCTTATCTCGACGGCGAGCGCACGCCACATAATGACGCCGCCGCAGCCGGCGCCTTCGTCGGTCTTCGCGGCGCGACTGGACGCGACGATATCGTTCAGGCGGTGCTGGAAGGCGTCGCCTTTGCCGCGCGCGACAATCTCGTTGCCTTGGGTGGCGATTTGCCGATCGCGCAGGTTGATTTCGTGGGCGGCGGGTCGCGCTCCGCGCTCTGGGCGCAGATCAGCGCCGACGTGCTCGGCATTCCAGTTCACCGCGTCGAAGAGGGGGAGGTCGGCGCGGCGCTCGGCGCGGCGCGGCTCGGCAGGATTGCCGCCACCGGCGCACATCCAGCGGAAGTTTGTGTTCGTCCGCGCCGGCTCGCGACCTTCATGCCGCGTGCATCGGCGGTCGCTGCGTATGATGAAGCCTATCATAAATGGCGAAAGCTCTATCCTGCGCTGAAGGAGTTTTCTCAGTGAATGCGCCAACCAGTTTCTTCGGCACGACGGTTCCGGTCGCCTATGGCGGCCCGGATGCAAAAAGTCCGCTCGCATTCCGCTGGTACGACAAGGATCGTGTCGTGGCAGGGCGGCGACTCGAGGATCACTTGCGCTTCGCCGTCTGCTACTGGCATTCGTTCTGCTGGCCCGGCGGTGATCCCTTCGGCGGCGAGACCTTCCTGAGGCCCTGGCACCACGGCTCCGATCCGATGACGCTCGCCCGGGCCAAGGCCGAAATCGCTTTCGAGCTGTTCCGCCTGCTCGACGTCCCCTTCTTCACCTTCCACGACGTGGACGCAGCCCCCGAAGGCCAGTCGCTTTCTGAGTTCGTCGCGAACCTCAATGCCATCGCTGAGCTGTTCGAACAGAAGATGGCCTCGGCCAAGGTGCGTCTTCTGTGGGGGACGGCCAATCTGTTCACGCACCGACGCTACATGGCGGGAGCTGCGACCAACCCGGATCCGGAAGTTTTTGTTTACGCCGCCGGACAGGTGCGGGCGGCGCTCGAGGTGACGCATCGACTGGGCGGCCAGAACTACGTGCTTTGGGGCGGGCGCGAGGGGTACGAGACCCTGCTCAACACCGACATGAAACGCGAGCTTGACCAACTCGGCCGCTTTGTTTCGCTGGTAGTCGAGCACAAGCACAAGATCGGTTTCAAAGGGCCGCTCCTGATCGAGCCCAAGCCCAAGGAGCCGACCAAGCACCAATACGATTTCGACGTCGCTACCTGCTACGGCTTCCTTCAGCGCTACGATCTTCTCGAAGACGTCAAACTCAACATCGAGCAGAACCACGCTATCCTCGCCGGCCACTCGTTCCACCACGAGGTCACCCTCGCGCGGGCACTCGGCATCTTCGGTTCGCTCGATATCAATCGCGGCGACGACCTGCTCGGCTGGGATACCGACCAGTTCGCAATGAACGTGCCGGACCTTGCGCTGGTGTTCCACGAAATGCTGAGGAGCGGTGGCTTCACGACGGGCGGCCTTAACTTCGACGCCAAGATCAGACGTCAATCGATCGATCCGGACGATCTGATCCATGCCCATGTCGGCTCGATGGATGCCTGTGCACGCGCGTTCCTTGCTGCAAGCGAAATGCTCGATGGCCGGGTGCTCACAACGGCGGTTGACGAGCGCTACAAGGGATGGGCAGGCGCGGAGGGGCGCGCCATCCTCGCTGGGCAGCGCTCGCTCGCCCAGCTTGCCGATCGGGCGCTCGCCGGCGGCGTGGATCCGCAGCCTCGGTCGGGACGTCAGGAATATCTGGAATCCCTGGTCAACCGGTACGTCTGATCGAGGTGGGATCGATCGTGCACATCGTCGAATGGAACGGGAGACCGTCATGGTAACGGCGGCTACAGCAGGAAAACCGGTCCTGGAATTGACCGGTATCGGCAAGGAGTTCGGCGCGATCCGCGCGCTGCATGACGTCGACATGCAGATCTTCCCTGGAGAGGTGGTCGGCCTGATGGGCGACAACGGCGCGGGCAAGTCGACGCTCGTGAAGATCATCGCCGGCAATTTTCGGCCGAGCCATGGAGACATCCGCTTCGAGGGCGAGACTGTGCATTTCCACCGACCCGTCGATGCACGCACCGTGGGGATCGAGGTCGTCTACCAGGACCTTGCGCTTGCCGACAATTTGACGGCGGCGGCAAATGTCTTCCTCGGGCGCGAGCTCAAGCGCAGGTTCGGTCCAATCTCCTTGCTTGACCACAAGGCGATGGCGGCGCGTGCGCTGGAGCTCTTTGGAGAATTGCGCTCGGAGACCCGGCCGCACGATCTCGTCAAGCAGATGTCGGGCGGTCAGCGCCAGGCGGTCGCCATCGCGCGCACGCGGCTGTCCAACGCCAAGCTCGTCCTGATGGACGAGCCAACGGCTGCGATCTCGATCCGGCAGGTCGAGCAGGTGCTGGGCCTGATCCATCGGCTGAAAGAGCAGGGCGTTGCCGTCATGCTGATCTCGCATCGCATGCCCGATGTCTTTGCGGTTAGCGATCGCGTCGTCGTCATGCGTCGCGGCGAGAAGAGGGCAGACCGGCCGATTCGCGACACCAGTCCCGAGGAAGTCACGGCCCTCATCACCGGTGCGAAGGAGGCGGCGTGATGGCCCTTCCGATGGAATCCCCGATCTCCTTTGCCAATATCGGCCAGGCGAGATGGTGGCAGCGCGGCATCTTCGCCTCGCAGACCGGTTATGTGGCGATCGCGCTTCTGGTGCTTTTCATCGTGATGCATTTCGCGAGTCCCTACTTCCTCACCGAAGGCAACATGCAGAATGTGGCGAAGAACTTTTCGTTTATCGCCATCGCCACCCTCGGCGTCACCTTCGTGATCATCACGGGCGGGATCGATCTCTCTGTCGGCTCGATGATGTGCTTTTCCGCCATGATCACGTCGATGGTGATGTCGGGCCTGTCGACACCGGGCATGCCCGGTGCGTCGCTGTTCGTGCACATGGCCGCCGACGGCAAGACCGTGGTTGCCAATGTGCCGGGGCTGATCCTGCTCATCTCGGTGTTTGCGGGGCTCGGAACCGCACTGATCGTCGGGCTCGTCAATGGTTTCTGCATCGCAGTGCTCGGGCTGTCGCCCTTCGTGACCACGCTCGGCATGCTTTCGATCGTGCGCGGTCTCGGTTATGTGGTCTCGAACGGCAGGGGCAGTTTTCCCGGCGGGCCGGACGCCGACTATTTCTACGCGCTCACGTCGGGCGATCTGTTCGGCGTGCCTGCGCCCTTCCTCTATCTCGTCGTGCTTGCCGCGGTGATGGCCGTCGTGTTGCACCACACCTCGTTCGGCCGTCACGTTTTTGCGCTTGGCGGCAACGAGAAGGCGGCCGAACTGACCGGCATTCCGGTGGTGCGGGTCAAGATCGAGGTCTACGTGATCTGCGCGCTTGCCGCGGGCCTGCAGGGGATCATCGTCTCCGGCTGGCTCGGCTCGGCGCCCGCGAACATGGCGACGTCCTATGAGCTCAACGTGATCGCCGCGGCAGTCATTGGCGGCGCCAACCTTGCCGGCGGAGTGGGCGGGCCGCTCGGCGCCATCGTCGGCTGCGTGCTGCTCGAGGTGATCCGCAACGGCCTCGTGCTGGCGCAGGTCAATTCCTACTGGCAGCAGGCGTTGGTGGGCGTGATCATCATCCTGGCCGTGCTGGTCGACCGAATACGGTCGCGCGTGATGTGAGATTGCCGTCCGGGTGGAAAAGCGAGTGTCGTCTATCCGCCTCCCGGAGCAGATTGTCAGGATAGGCGTCAAAATGTGGAGGAGAGCAATGAGACCAATCAGGAAGCTTCTTCTTGCCAGCATGGCGATCGCAATGATGGCCAGTCCGGCGTTCGCCCAGACCTACCGCTTTGCGGTCGTGCCCAAGGCGATGAACAACCCGTTCTTTGACATAGCGCGCGACGGCTGTCTCAAGCGCGCCAAGGAGCTCGGCAACGTCGCGTGCATCTACAAGGGACCGGTCGAGCACGAACCCGCGACCCAGGCGCAGATCATCCAGGACTTCGTCACGCAGAAGGTGGACGGCCTTGCGATCTCGGTCGCCGACGTCGCTGCCATGACCAAATCGATCGACGCGGCGATGGCAGCCGGCATCCCGGTCGTGACCTTCGACGCCGATGCGCCGGGCTCCAAGCGCATCGCCTATATCGGCACCAACAACAAGGATTTCGGCCTCGCGCTCGGCAAGCAGCTGCTGCAGCTCCGGCCCGACGGCGGCAAATATGCCATTATCTCCGGCGGTCCTGGTGCCAAGAACCTCGCCGAACGTGTCGATGGAGTCCGCGAAGCCCTCAAGGGCTCAAAGTGGGTCGAGGTTTCGGGCTCGCCGGCTTTTAGCAACGATGACCCCGCTCTCGGTATCCAGCAGATGACCGACCTGCGTACCGCGACGCCGGATCTTGCCGCGATCGTGCCGGTCGGCGGCTGGCCGATGTTTGCCCCCGAGGGCTACAAGGCTTTCGTCAACAAGAACCGGAAGGATATCGACGCCGGCAAGTTCACTCTTGTCGTGGCCGATACGCTCAAGATGCAGCTCGAACTGCTGCGCGACGGCTACTCCAACGCGCTTACCGGACAGCGGCCGTTCGAAATGGGTGAGAAAGCCATGGACACTCTATTGGCGATCAAGAAAGGCGAGAAGGTGCCGGAGATCGTCTACACGGGCCTTGACCTCGTCACCAAGGACAATGTCGGTCAGCTCTTGAAGTAAGGGCATTTCCCGCCGGGCGAGTCCCTGACGTCGGGGACTTCCCCGGACCGTCCCTCGTCCTGGATGCAATATTGGAACGCCGAGTCTCATTGCGTGTGGATGAAGCCGCTGCTGCGGTTGAGTGTTGGCAAGAAGCCCGAGTTGGGAGGAAAGCTCATGAAGTCGATAAGAGGCCCAGCCATTTTCCTGGCGCAGTTCGCCGGGGATACGGCTCCGTTCAATTCGTTTGACGCGATCTGCGAGTGGGCATCGTCGCTCGGCTATGAGGGTGTGCAGATCCCGACCTGGGACGCGCGCCTGTTCGATTTGAAGAAGGCGTCCGATTCAAAGATCTATTGCGACGAGATCATCGGGGTCGCGGCACAGCACGGACTGGAGATCACCGAACTCTCCACACATCTCCAGGGACAGCTCGTCGCGGTCCACCCTGCCTATGATGCGGCCTTCGACGGTTTTGCGGCGCCTGAAGTGCGCGGCAACCCGTCGGCACGCACCGAATGGGCGGTCGACCAGGTGAAACGTGCACTTAGAGCCTCGAAACATCTCGGCCTGAAGGCGCATGCCACCTTCTCTGGCGCGCTGGCATGGCCCTATGTCTATCCGTGGCCGCAGCGTCCAGCCGGCCTTGTGGAAGCAGCGTTCGATGAGCTGGCAAGACGTTGGACCCCGCTACTCAACTATGCCGACGAGAACGGCGTCGACGTCTGCTACGAAATTCATCCCGGCGAAGACCTGCATGACGGCATCAGCTATGAGATGTTCCTCGAACGGGTCAAGAACCACGCGCGGGCAAACCTGCTCTACGATCCTTCGCACCTCCTGCTGCAGCAGCTCGACTATCTCGATTACATCGACATCTATCACGAGCGCATAAAGGCCTTCCACGTGAAGGATGCGGAATTCAATCCCACGGGCCGGCAGGGCGTTTATGGTGGTTTCCAGAGTTGGGCAGATCGGGCAGGGCGGTTCCGCTCGCTGGGCGACGGACAGGTCGATTTCGGCGGCATCTTCTCCAAGCTTACCGCCTATGATTTCGACAGCTGGGCTGTGCTGGAGTGGGAATGCGCGCTCAAGCACCCGGAGGACGGCGCGCGCGAGGGCGCGGAGTTCATCAAGCATCACATCATCCGCGTAACCGAGCGCGCCTTCGACGATTTCGCCGGGGCCGGCACCGACGATCTTGCGAACCGCAAGATGCTCGGCCTGGCTTAGGAGGCTCGCATGGCGATCGAAGCAAGCGGGCACGACAGAACAGGCGACCGCATCAGACTCGGCATGGTAGGCGGCGGTCAGGGCGCATTTATCGGTGCCGTTCATCGCATAGCGGCGCGGATCGACTGGCAGTTCGAACTGGTCGCAGGCGCGCTGTCTTCAGAACCTGCCCGGGCGAAGGCATCGGCCCTGGAACTCGGCATCGCGGCGGAAAGATCCTACGGATCGTTCGAGGAGATGGCGAGGGCCGAGGCCGCGCGCCCCGACGGGATCGAGGCGGTGTCGATCGTGACGCCAAACCATGTGCACGCGCCGGCCGCCCACGCTTTTCTCGAGGCCGGCATCCACGTGATCTGCGACAAGCCGATGACGACAACGGTGGCGGAGGCACAGAGGCTGGTCGATCTCGTGGAAAAGAGCGGCAAGGTCTTCGTCCTCACCCACAACTACACCGGCTATCCGATGATGCGGCAGGCGCGTGCCATGATCGCCAAAGGCGAGTTGGGCGACATCCGCGTCGTGCAGGCGGAATATCCGCAGGACTGGCTTACCGAGCGCGCCGAGCTCTCGGGAAGCAAGCAGGCCGAGTGGCGCACTGATCCAACGCGGTCTGGGGCTGGCGGCTCCATAGGCGATATTGGAACGCACGCCTACAATCTCGCTGCTTTCGTCACCGGACTGGAGACAGATGCACTCCTGGCGCAGCTCACGACCTTCGTGCCTGGCCGCCTGCTCGACGACGACACTCAGATCCTGTTGCGTTACAAGGGCGGCGCGCGTGGCATGCTGTGGGCGAGCCAGGTCGCGGTCGGCAACGAAAATGGCCTCAAGCTGCGCATCTACGGCACCAGGGGCGGGCTCGAATGGACGCAGGCCGACCCGAATTATCTATGGTTCACCCGTTTCGGCCAGCCGAAGCAGCTGCTCACCCGCGCCGGCGCCGGGACGCTGCCGGAAGCCGCCCGCGTCTCGCGCCTGCCGAGTGGACACCCCGAGGGCTATCTCGAGGGCTTTGCCACGATCTATGCCGAAGCTGCGCGGGCAATCCGCGCCGCGCGGACCGGCGCTTCACCCGATGCCGGAACGCTCTATCCGACCGTACATGACGGCTTGGCCGGCATGCGCTTCATCGAAGCAGCGGTGGCGTCTTCGAAAGCCGGCAACGTATGGACCAAGGTCGGATGAAAGCGTCCGCTGCCCATCCGTCCGCAGCTACCGGAGCCTCGATGCTGGAGGCGGTCGGGCTGTCGAAGTCCTTCGGCCCGGTCGAGGTGCTGAAGGACGTCAGCCTGGCGGTCAATCCCGGGGAGGTTCACGCTATTATCGGCGAGAACGGTGCCGGCAAGTCGACTCTCATGAAGCTGTTCGCCGGCCATTTGCAGCCGACGCGCGGCGAATTAAGGACCGACGGTGAAATCGTGACACTAACGGGGCCGGTCGACGCGGAGCGTCGCGGCATCGCCCTGGTTCACCAGGAGATCCTTCTTGCGCCCGATCTCACGGTTGCCCAGAACGTTTATCTCGGCCGGGAGCTGTCCAAGGGCATCGTCGTCGACGACCGCGCCATGAACGACGGCGCGCGTCAGGCAATACGCAATCTCGGTGCCGACGTCGATCCGGACGTAGTGGTGCGACGGCTTTCCATCGCGCAACGTCAGCTCGTCCAGATAGCCAGAGTGCTTATGGTTCCTCACCGCGTGGTGATCTTCGACGAACCGACCGCTTCGCTCACGCCGATCGAGACTCGGGCATTGCTCAAGGTCATCACCGATATTCGCGCCAAGGGCGTGGGCGTCTTCTATATTTCGCACCGGCTGCCGGAGGTGAAGCAGATCGCCGACAAGGTGACCGTGCTGCGCGACGGCCGGGTTGTCGCCAGCCATTCGACGAACGAATTGCAGCCGGTCGATATGGCGCGTCTGATGGTTGGTCGCGACGTGGCCAAGCTTTATCCTGACCGCCACGCGGAAGTCGCCCGGGAAACAATCCTGGAGATCGAGGATTTTTCCGTCCCCGGCTTCGCGCAACATGCATCGTTCCAGCTAGGGAAGGGCGAGATACTCGGCTTTGCCGGCCTTGTCGGCGCCGGGCGGACCGAACTGATGGAAGGTCTCGTCGGCCTGCGGCCCGGCCGCGGCGTCATCCGCATCAACGGCAAACCGATGCAGTTTCCCCATGTCGACGCCAGCCTGAAGGCCGGTATCGCCTATCTGAGCGAGGATCGGAAGGGCAAGGGCCTGCTGCTGACCGAGGATCTGCGCGTCAACCTGACGCTCGCTTCGCTGGACAAATTCCGGCGCGGGCTTCAGATCGACCGGGCGAAGGAGCGCGTCGCGCTCGATAAGGCGATCGGCGAGTTCGACATCCGCGCCATCCGCAAGGATATGCTTGTCGGCCAGCTTTCGGGCGGCAACCAGCAGAAGCTGCTGCTGGCCAAGATGATGATGACTGACCCGTCCATCATCATCATCGACGA
This sequence comes from uncultured Alphaproteobacteria bacterium, assembly GCA_963843435.1. Taxonomy (GTDB): domain Bacteria; phylum Pseudomonadota; class Alphaproteobacteria; order Rhizobiales; family Xanthobacteraceae; genus P52-10. Next base: position 7,210 of record CAWJKJ010000012.1, on the reverse strand, counting down.
ACCGACCCGTGGCATCGACATCGGCACCAAGGAACAGATCTACAAGTTCATCGCGGCACTCGCCACGCAAGGCCGTTCGATCATCGTCGTCTCGTCCGAGATGCAGGAACTGATCGGCATTTGCGACCGTGATCATCGTCATGCGATCCGGGCAAATCGTCGGCGCCGTAACAGGCGAGCACATGAACGAGAACGAGATCGTCGTGCTGGCGACCGGCGTCAAGTCCGAGGAGGCTGCGTAGCTGAAATGACCAACCTCGCAGCAGACGCTCGAAAAGTGCAGAAGTCCTGGAAGGACATTGACCTGCGGGCCGTCGCGCCCTTCCTGGCACTCGCCCTTCTGCTGATACTCGGGGCCATCGCGAACCCGAACTTCATCAGCATCGACAACCTGTTGAACGTCATCACCCGCAGCGCGTTCATCGCCATCATCGCCGTCGGTGCCACCTTCGTGATATCGGCCGGCGGCCTGGATCTGTCCGTCGGCTCCATGGTCGCATTCGTCGCCAGCCTGACGATCATGTTCATGAACAGCGGCGTCATCGCGGATCCCGCGACGATGCTCGTCGCCGCGATGGCGCTTGCCATCGTCATTGGCGCTGCCTGCGGTCTTGCCAACGGTCTGATCATCACGGCAGGCAGCATCGAACCATTCATCGCCACGCTCGGCACCATGGGTATTTACCGCGGTCTTACGACATGGCTGTCGCAGGGCGGCGCGATCACGCTACGATCTCCGGACATCCAGTCTCTCTATCGCCCGGCCTATTTCGGCTCGGTTCTGGGGATTCCGGTGCCCATCATCATCATCGTCGTCACAGCCGCCGTCGGGGCCTTCGTGTTGCACAAAACGCGCTATGGCCGCCATGTTCTGGCTGTGGGATCGAATGACGATGTGGCGCGCTATTCCGGCATCCGTGTCGAGCGCGTGCGCACGATGACCTATGTCATCCAGGGCCTGTGCGTTGCCGTGGCATGTCTGCTTTACGTGCCGCGGCTGGGATCCACGTCAGCAACGACAGGGCTGATGTGGGAGTTGCAGGCCATCACCGCCGTCGTGGTCGGCGGCACCGCGCTGCGCGGCGGTGTCGGCCGCATCTGGGGTACGATCTGCGGGGCGTTCATCCTCGAGATCATCGGCAATATCATGCTGCTTTCGAATTTCGTCAGCGAATATCTGATCGGCGCTATCCAGGGCGCCATCATCATCGTTGCGATGCTGGTTCAGCGTTCCCTGGTGCGGAAATCGTAAACGGCCGGCTTGTCGGGTCGCCGGTCGCTGATCACAAGACCCGCTGTTTGGAGGAAAACATGCGTAAGCGAATGCTGGGCTTGGCCGTCGTCATGGCGGCTCTAACGGGTGTGGCTCACGCCCAAGACAAGAAAGTGACTATCGGCGTTTCCATTCCGGCCGCCGACCACGGTTGGACCGCGGGCGTGGTGTTTCATGCCGAACGGATGGCGAAGCTGATGATGGCACAACATCCGGGCTTGAAAGTCATCGTCAAGACGTCTCCCGACGCGGCGACGCAGGCGAATGCGCTACAGGATCTTGTGACTCAGGGTATCAACGCCCTGGTCATCCTGCCGTCCGATCCCGATCCTCTGGTCAACGCCATCAAGGAGGTGAAGAACAAGAATATATTTGTGACGCTCGTGGACCGGGCGCCCAGCAACAACGACAATTCGGTTCGAGATCTTTATGTCGCCGGCAACAATCCAGCACTCGGCGCTACCGCAGGTGAATACATCAGGAAAAATACGCCGAATGCCCAGGTTGCTGTCATCCGCGGCCTGCCGATCCCGATCGACCAGCAGCGCCAGGACGGCTTCGACAAGGCGATCTCCGGGTCCAACGTGAAAGTTCTCGCAAAGCAGTTCGGCAACTGGAACCGCGACGATGCCTTCAAGGTCATGCAGGACTACCTGACCAAGTACCCCAAGATCGACGTGGTGTGGTGCCAGGATGATGACATGGCCGTCGGCGTGCTCCAGGCCATTGACCAGGCCAAGCGGACCGACATCCAGTATGTCATCGCCGGCGCCGGCTCGAAGGACATGATCAAGAAGGTCATGGACGGCGACAAGCTGATCCCGGTGAACGTGCTTTATCCGCCGGCAATGGTTGCAACCGCCATCGAATTGACCGCCGCCAACTTTTACAAACAGGCTCCAGTTCGCGGCAGCTACATCCTCGATGCAACGCTGATCACCAAGGCTAACGCGAAGGACTTTTACTTTCCGGATTCGCCCTTCTAACAATGTCGAATTGCAGTAACGGTCGGAAGGGCGCCCTCTTTCGCTGGCACGAAAAGCGATTGCAGGCGGAATGCCGGTAGGCAGCGACGGAATGCGCTGCAAAATCAAGCACGCCCGGTTCAAAGCGCCGGGCGTGCCTGTGTACGCCTCCAACAATGACGATACCAAGCCGATGCTGCCTCGGAGCGCTGCTCCTCGGACCCAGTCACGAGCCTCATGTGTTCAGCCACGATCGTCTCGCGCTCGTCTTCAAAGAAGAAAGCCCGGAAGGTTTCGCGTTTTGGTGACTACGACCTTCGCCTTCTAACGGCAAAGACGATCACCCGCGACGAAGCAAGCTTCTCCTCGCTCCAGTTTGGGCGGCTATTGCTTGCCGGATTCCAGCGGAGCCACAAGGGTCATGATGCTCTTTCATCCTTTGGTGTAAGGGCCGCAGGCAATCTGCTGACCTCGCAAGGTGCGCCGGTCGGAATCCATGTCGTAACATTCTGGGCGAGATCGCAGCGCGCCATCTGCACGCCTGCGGGAGTTCTCATGCACACTGTCGTCCCGAAAGGCACCAGTCGCCCGTTCAACCAACAGCGGCACGGGATAATCTGGCCGTTACCATCGAGCATGCGATGAAACGGAGATGCCGCCGGCCCGTCGTCGTCCGCTTTGAGCTGAGACGAGGACAGTGCCAGCACGACGGAAATCAAGACTGCGAGAGTTCCAAGCATGGGCGCTTTCCTTTATGTCGCTCCTTGGGGGCAGCATCACCTGCCTAAAGTTCAAGACTTGGGAAAACTGCTAATGATTGCCAGCAAGCGTGCCGACTGCCGGCGCTGTCAGGTCGTATAATGCAGGTAGCGGCCGTCATTCTCCGTGGCGCCCGAGCCGCCCGCGACGAAGGCCGAACGATGGAAGGCGACGCGAGCGAAGCGGAAAAAGCCGTGACGGTCTACATCAACACCAGCACGCCCACGACCATCAATAGCGAGCCAATGATCGTCGCAATCCCGATGACTTGGATGTAGTCGGCGCTTCCGGAGGATCGATGCATGCACGACCGGGCGCCAGAAATAGACCGCGCCCATTGATCCACATCAATGTGCGATGCGAGAAGCGGAAGCGCGCCTCAAAACAGAAAGAACATCGCCGCAAGCGGAGTTGTGAGGGCAGCAGAGGCCAGCAGCGAGATCGTCGCCAGTTTGACCCATTCCCAGACAGACACGGAGCGCCTCCCTTTGCGCCAAGTTGTTATGGACAATAACCAATTGAGCTGGCGTCGCTATCAGGGTTTTCCCTGAAATTCGTCACCGCTTCGCCAGCGCGACGACATTGCTCGCGGCGTGCGGCGGTGTGATCGCGGGCGGCATGTGAAGGCACCGCGCCAATTGCGCCTCCAGCGCCTTCTGAAGGTCGCGGCGCAATGGCCGCCCTTTCGTCGCGTTGTTTTGTGTGGCGGCCTACGCTGCGGTCTTACTTTCGTTCCTCTTTCTCGATCATCGCCAGATTTTCAAGTTGGTGCGCCAGTGCTGTGCAAGTGCGCGCAATACTATTAAGTACGGTTGATCGGCGGGCTGAATTGTTCGGATCGGCGGCGTGGAATTTGAACTTTTCGGCAAAACGTTTGCATTGTTCTACTGTAGGCCGCTCCCCGGACAACATTCCGATCCCTTTTCCAATTTTTCCCGAACCAACTTACATGGCGGCGGCGCCACGAGTTAGTCGTTGGGGACATGGTCCAAGTGCACATGGCGGTGTGCAGTAGTGCACACGCAACTGGCGCGAATAGCGGACGACCTAAGGTGCCTTTGTGCAGGACGACGCGATGAAGAGGGCGAAGCTCGCGGCCTTCAAGGCGGCCTTCACCGCATGGCACGACGCGGTGCCCGCCGAATTTAAGGACGAACATATCGAATACTGCGCGGCGCGCTGGCACAAACTGCATACTGTTCTGCTTCAAGCGCATCGACGCTTGTGTGGCGCGCACGCCAATAAAAGCGAGCGGCCTTAGTTTTTTCGCAAGTGTCGAGCATGATCCTGCTACAGGGACTTTCGCGACCTCGAAGCCGAGGAACGTGCGCTCGTCACGTTTGCCCGGCTCAGCATCGACATCTACGCCCTCACACACTGCGAACGGACACACGACATCGCGCATGAAGCCTTGTCGCGCGCCGAGCTTCTGCGCCGCGTGGCCCAGGTAGGGCAACGCGGCCGAACGCGGGACCTAGCAGAAGCGTGAGGACGGACCAGCTGCTACCGGTGGACCTTGGTCCACATTGGTCGGACCAGTGGTCGTGTTAGCTGTGACGTATGAATCGCCCTGTGGGATCAATCCCGCTCGACCACTTCGAGAACGAGCCCGGCCCGCCGGCGCCGATGGAAACTTTCATGAGCAAGGAAGCGTTGCCCCGTTTCAACGCCAGAACCGACCGGCTGCGCGAAAGAGTTGACCGCGAGCGCTCCAGGAGCGCAGCAAAACGTAGCGGCGGCGACGTGCGCGAACCGAAATATGCTGAGTTCCGTTCGCGACCCTGTCGCTACAGCGGCGATGAGGTGTGGGTGCTCGTCAAAGGTCAATGGCATCGGCTTGATACAAACGAGCAGAACATGAGGCCCGTCCCGCGCAGCCAAGCTCGATATCGGTTTCTGTTCGGCGCTGACCTGCCGCCGTTGCCAGGCGAAGCCTTCCGGATCATTGCCGATTAGCTCCACGAAATGGAGGGTGAATACGATTGTCTCGCGATAGCCCTGGAATCCCAGGGCGCATTGCCTTCAATGGCGTCGCTCCGAGCGCACCAAGCGCAGGACTGTCGATTCCGTGTCATGCAGCATCATCTGCTTTAGCGACACATCGCTTGCTTCCCGGCATGTCTCACAAGTTACCAGCCAAGTGGCGTGCCGTGCGGCATGGATCGCGCTCGCCTCAACCTCGCCGCCACGCGAGATTGCTGAACACCTCGGGCACTGGAAGATAAGTTCAGTCATGCCGCGCAGGATCGCTGAAAACCGTTGTCCAATCCGTTGAGAACAAGGGCGGCATTGTTTGCAAAAAGTGCCAGTGGCCGCGTGAAGCGTGTTGATTTAAGCTCGGATGCTGTCGCATATTTACGCACGATGGAAGACCTAAAGACCAAGCTGGATAAGTTGATCGCGGACGCCGCCGAGTGCGACCTGATCGCGAACCTCGCGACTGAGAAGGACAAGCGCGAGGTGTTTCAGAGCCTCGCCGCGCAGTACCGCAGCATGGCGGAGGCCATCCGAACCGTCATAGCTCAGCGAGAGAAGTAGTATCAAATCATCTATTTGAGTCGCGAGCGCACTTGTGCCAGCGATAATCAGAACCAGCTTGGTTTCGCTTGCCGTAACAGAGGCCCATGCGGCCCAACAACTTGAAAGCGTCGTCGCGCCCCTCGCGGATATCATCGATGTATGGGGTGTCACCGGGCACGCCTCGACACAGGGTGTTCAGCTTCATAGCGAGTACGGTAGCTAACGCTCCCTAGATAAAGGACTCGCCGGCAATTCGGATCAAATTCCCTCATCGATCTTTTCCACGTTTCGGCATTCGGTGTGCGGCCGAACGGTTCTAGCGCCGTGGGCGCGGCTGTTTGACTTGCGCCGCGTAAGGGTTCGGACTGCAGAGATTCCCAAGCCCGTAGGCGCCGATCGTGGAAGCCTGGCACTGCCGCAGCGTGTAGTAGCTGCAATCCGGGGGGTTCATTGTGCCCCATCCGCCACGCTGGCGGCACCAAGCATACCCGCGGTCCCCGCCATTGTCGTCGAAGTATCGGATCGCGCCGTTCGGCTCCCGCCGGGCGCTGGCGGCCTCTACAGGTTGTGCGCTTACAGTGGCGAACAGAACCGCGACAGCCACACCGCTCAGAATAAATTTCATCGCGTTTTCTCCCTGGGAACGATCCTGCTGGTCAATGCCGACGAGGGGGTCGTGTTCCTCGCTTGCCGCGCGGCAAACATTGCCCACCTGGAACCAACTTCGCTTAATCTTCGCGCAACCTTATGGGCGCAGCGTCGTCCTTGTCCTCCTTGGACGTTGTGCTGTGTGCGTGCGAGAGAAGCCGTCACCTTCTGGCTCCCAAAACCGGGTGACGGCTTCGTCGCACCTTCGCGCTGTCAATGCGGCCATGGTTCGTCTGCGACCACCGGCCGCCTGATCGCCCGCAAGTCGAATGATAACCCGCGTACTTATCGTGTGATCTTCTATGACGGCGTGCTGCGGGTCGAAATCGGTTCGATCGCCGAGAGCGCGCGGCACACGCGCGGAAATAAAGGATACTGGCACTGGGGCGTGGACACGATGCCGTTGTTGTCGCATGGCGGCAGGCCTCTCATCGCGTTGAAGCCCCGGACGTCGCTACGCTCACCCGGGCTGCGCTCGCTCTTTCATCCTTTGGTGTAAGGGCCGCAGGCGATCTGCCGACCTCGCAAGGTGCGCCGGTCGGAATCCATGTCGTAACATTCTCGGCGAGATCGCAGCGCGCCATCTGCGCGCCTGCGTGAGTTCTCATGCACACTGTCGTCCCGAAAGGCACCAGTCGCCCGTTCAACCAACAGCGGCACGGGATAATCTCGCCGTTACCATCGAGCATGCGATGAAACGGAGATGCCGCCGGCCCGTCGTCTCCGCTTTGAGCTGAGACGAGGACAGTGCCAGCACGACGGAAATCAAGACTGCGAGAGTTCCAAGCATGGACCGGCCAGCCTGCGGCGGCGAGGATTGCCGTTATCACCGAACTGAACGTGCAGCACGTTCGTCATTAGCAATTATAGCACAAGTCGGGAACGGTGACCGCGGCCATAGTGCCGATCCTCGGTAAAAGGTGATTCCGGCAGGCTAACCTCGGTGACGCTCCACTTTATCGATGCGGAGACTTATTTCAGCGTCGTAGCCCGCATGAGCGAAGCGATATGCGGGATGGCCTCTCGTCGCGCTGAAGTCCCGTGT
>CAWJKJ010000011.1:0-362689 GCA_963843435.1 uncultured Alphaproteobacteria bacterium | reverse complement strand
CCGGACCCGTCAGGATGTTGACGTCGCCGATCTTGATCTCGGTGTCGGTGACGCCGGGGTCGGCGGCGAATGCGCTCGCTCCCGACAGCAGCAGAATTCCGAGGCTGAACGCCAGTGTTCTTCTCATCGTGTCTCTCCCCTTCTGTTTATCGATTTGTTCAGTGCGCGAGCGGCCAGTTGCTCCAGTACTTGCGGATGTCACGCCACAGGCCGATCAGTCCGTCCGGCTTGAAGCGCAAAAACGCGACGATCACCACGCCGTAGGCGATGCCGCGAATCTCGTAGACGTAGGTGGTGTAGGTGGTCGAGTTGGGATCGCCGAACGTCGCAAACGCGATGCGGATCACTTCCGGCAGCAGCGTCAGGAACACTGCGCCGAGGATCGCGCCGGCGATTGAGCCGAGGCCGCCGAGGATGATCATGGCGAGCGCCTCGATCGACAGGATCAACCCGAACACGTCGACGTTGACGAAGCGGATCTGCAGCGACAGTAGCGCGCCGGCAATGCCGACGATGAAGGACGAGATCATGAAGGCGAGCAGCTTGTAGCGGACAAGGTCGATGCCCATCACGCGCGCGGCGATGTCGTGGTCGCGGATCGCCATCCAGGCGCGGCCGATCCGCGTGCGCGCCAGGTTGAGCGCCGCAGAACGACGACGACTGTCACCGCCAGCACGAAGTAGAACAGGTTGCGGTCGCGCGCGAGATCGAAGCCGAACACGAACACTTTTGGCAGGAAGATGCCGTTCGGGCCGTGCGTCAGCTTCTCCGCATAGAGGATCACGTGGTTGACGATGAAAGCGAAGGCAAGCGTCGTGATGGCAAGGTAGAGGCCCTTCAGCCGCAGCGAGGGGATGCCGACCAGCAGGCTCAGCGCCGCCGCGATCGCGCCCGCCGCCGGCAGCGAGAACCAGATCGGCCAATGATAGTCGGCCAGCAGGATGCCGTTGGCATAGGCGCCGATGGCGAGAAAGCCGGATTGACCGACGGAAATCAATCCGGTCATGCCGGTCAGAAGGTTCAGCCCGACGGCGCCGACGATGGCGACCATCGCGGCGGTCGCAATGGTGAGCGTGTAGTTGCCCACCGCCAGCGGCATCAGCAGCAATGCCGCAATCAGCATGGCGACCGATGTCCACGCCAGCGCGCTATCGGTGAGGACCGTCAGTTCGGCGTAGGAGCGTTTGAAGCTGCCGGTTCTCATCTCACACCCGCTCGATTTCGCGTTCGCCGAACAGGCCGTAGGGGCGCACCATCAGCACGATGACGATGACGGCGAAGCCGGCGATTTCGCGCAGGCCCTGGCCGAGATAGCCTTGCGCCAGGTTTTCGATGACGCCGATCACCAGTCCACCGATCGCAGCGCCAACGATGGAATCAAGGCCGCCGAGGATCACCGCGGGAAACGACTTCAATCCCTGGAACCAGAGGTCGGGGCCAAGTTTGAAGTTCGCGGCGAACAGCACGCCGGCGACCGCGGCGATGGCCGACGACAGCACCCAGGCGAGGCTGTGGATACGGTTGACCGCGATGCCCATCAGCATCGCCGCCTTCTCGTTGGCCGCGACCGCGCGCATGGCGATGCCGTAGCGGCTGAAGCGCATGAAGGCGTAGGCCGCCGCGACCAGAACCGCGAGCGCCGCCATCGCCACGAGCTGCGCCGGATAGAACGGCAGCGGGCCGATCCGGATCACCTCGCGCGGCAGGCCGATCGGGAAATCGAACGGATCTGGTCCCCAGATCATGATGGTTGTGCCGCGCAGAATGACGGCGAGACCGATCGTGACCATGACGATGGCGAACTGAGGCTCGCCGAGCATTGGGCGGATGAAGACGCGCTCGAGCAGCAGGCCAATCAGCATGGCGACCGGAATGGTGACGGCCATCAGCGCGAGGAACGGCAAGTTGAGCGAACTCGCGATCGAGAACGCGATGTAGGCGGTCAGCATCACGAGCTCGCCCTGGGCGAAGTTCACGACGCCGGTCGCCTTGTAGATCACCGCGAAGCCCATCGCGATCATGCCGTAGGCGGCACCCGAGACCAGGCCGGAGAGCAGTGAGCAGGGCGAAGAACTCCATTATGCCGCGCTCCCGTAGATCGTCTTGATCTCGGCGCTGAATTTCTCGTCGATCACCCGGCGGCGGATCTTCATCGTGGCGGTGAGCTCGCCGTCGTCATGGTCGAGCTCCTTGGCGAGGATGACGAACTTGCGGATGTTCTCGACCCGGGCGAACCGTGCATTCACCTTGTCGACCTCGATCTGGATCAGGTCGAAGACGTCCGGGTGCTCGGCGAGATTGCGGTAGGTGGTGTAGGGGAGCCGCTGCTGCTGGGCCCACTGGCCGACCGTGTCGTAGTCGATCTGGACCAGCGCTGCGAGGAACTTGCGGCCGTCGCCAAGCAGGATCGCCTCGCGGATATAGAGTGAATCCTTCAGCGCGTTCTCGATCAGCGACGGGGTGATGTTCTTGCCGCCGGAGGTGATGATGATGTCCTTCTTGCGGTCGTAGACGCTGATCTCGCCGTTCGGCTCGAACTTGACGATGTCGCCGGTGTGCAGCCAGCCGTCCTGCAACGTGCGCGCGGTCGCAGCCTCGTCGAACAGATAGCCGGCGAACACGGAAGGGCCGCGCAGCAGCAACTCGCCGTCGTCCGCGAGCTTCTGCTCCAGCCCGTCGATCAGGAGGCCCGAACGGCCGGACATCGTGTAGCCCGGCTGCTGCATGTGGGTGACGCCGGCGGCCTCGGTCATGCCGTAGATCTGGTAGACCGGGACGCCGATGATCCAGAAGAACATCAGCACGCTCGGCGAGACCGTCGCGCCGCCGCAAAAACCGTTGCGCACCCGATTCAACCCGAGGAAGCACTGCAGGCTGCGATAGCAGGCGAGCCACAGCAGGAAGAACATGATGCGATCGCTGAAGCTTGCAAGCCGCCCGCCATTGTTCAGCCGGCGTTCGGCGATCGGTGCGCCGAGCCGCATGCAGGTCTCGAACACGTAGCGCTGCAGCGGGCGCGCATCCTTGATGCGGTACTGCACGCTCTGCTGCATCTTCTCCCAGATCCGCGGCACGCCGAGGAAGCCGAGCGGGGCGATTTCGCGAAGGTTCGTCACCACGGTGTCGACCGAACTCGGCGAACGAGACGACGCAGCCGGTCAGAAGATGCATCAGCGTCGAGAAGCTGCGTTCGGCCACGTGGCACAGCGGCAGATAGCAGACGACGGAATAGGTCGAGGCGTCGAGACCGGTGGTCTCGACCACCTGCGAGGCGGAGTACAGCATGTTGCGATGGGTCAGCATCGCGCCCTTCGGCATGCCGGTGGTGCCGGACGTGTAGACGATCACCGCGACGTCGTCCGGCCGTCCGGCGGCAAGCGCCTGGTCGACCAGTGCGCCATAATCTGCCTCGCACCTTTCGCCGAGCTCGAGCAGCGCTGCGAACGACATCAGGTTGTTCTGGCGATAGTGCCGCATGCCCTTCATGTCGACGCAGACGATGCGGGTGAGATCGGGCAGGCCGCCCTCGAAGCGCTGGGCGTCGATCACCTTGTCGGTCTGCTCCTGGTCGCCGCAGATCACCAGTTTCGCCCGGGAGTGGCGGACGATGTACTGCAGCTCGGGCCAGGGGTTGGTCGGATAGACGCCGAGGCAGGCGCCGCCCAGCATCTGCGCGGCCATGTCGGTATAGAACCATTCGGGCGTGTTCTCGCTCGCCACCGCGAGGCGATCGCCGGCGCGGAAGCCGAGGGCGTAGAGGGCGATCGCGCAGCGTCGCGCGTTCTCGAAATACTGCCGCCACGAAATCTCGTGCCAGATGCCGCGATCCTTTTCGCGCAGCGCCAGCTGTTGTGGATGCGCATCGGCGCGACGTTTCAGGACCTGCGGTATCGTCAGGGTGGCGAGTGCCGCAGGGGCAAGATCGTGGGAGGTCATGCCGCCGACCTCCGCGCGCCCAGATAGGCATCGATCACCGTCGGATCGGCGGAGACGTCCGCGGGCGCGCCCTCGGCGATCTTGGCGCCGTAATTCATCACGCAGACATGGTCGGAAATGTCCATGACGATGCCCATGTCGTGCTCGACCATCAGCACGGTCAGCCCGAGCTCATCCTTCAGGTCGAGGATGAAGCGGGCGATGTCCTCGCGTTCTTCCTGGTTCATGCCGGAGACCATCTCGTCGAGCAGCAACAGCCGCGGCCGGATCGCCAGCGCTCGGCCGAGCTCGACGCGCTTCTGCAGTCCATAGGACAGCGTGCCGACCGGCTGGTCGCGGATGTCCTCGATCTCGAGGAACTCGATGATTTCCTCCGCACGCTCGCGCGCGGCGATTTCCTCGCGCCGGGCGCGGCCGAAGAACACCGCCGCCGAGAACGGATCGGCCTTCAAATGGGTGTGCATGCCGACGAGGAGATTGTTCACCACCGTCTCATGCTTGAACACGGCCAGGTTCTGGAACGTGCGGGCGATGCCGAGACGCGCGAGCGCGTACGTCGGCAGCCGCGTGATCTCGGCGCCGTCGAACAGCACGCGCCCACCCGAAGGCTGGAAGATCGCACTGATCAGGTTGAAGACCGTGGTCTTGCCGGCACCGTTCGGGCCGATCAGGCTGCAGATGGTGCCTTGCGCCACGGAGAAGCTGACGTCGGACACGGCCTTGATGCCACCGAAGCTCTTGGAGAGGTTCTCCAGCGTGAGCAGCGCGGTCATGACAGCCACCGTTTGCGGCGCTTGTAGTGCTTGACGTCGCGCATGCTCTTGCGCTCGCCAGCATCACCGAAGCCGAGGTAGAACTCCTGCACGTCGGGGTTGGCCTGCAGCCGCGCGGACGAGCCGTCGAGGACGATGCGGCCGTTCTCCATGATGTAGCCATAGCTCGCCACCGACAGCGCGAGCTGGGCGTTCTGCTCGACCAGCAGCACCGTGAGTTTTCGTTCGCTGTTCAGCCGCGTGATGGTGTCGAAGATGCCATCGACGATCTGCGGCGCGAGCCCGAGCGACGGTTCGTCGAGCATCAGGATGCGCGGCTGCGCCATCAGGGCGCGGCCGATCGCCACCATCTGCTGCTCGCCGCCCGACAGGTAACCTGAGATCTGCTGCCGGCGTTCCTTTATCCGCGGAAACAGATCGTAGACGCCGGCGAGCGCGTCGCGCAGGTCCGCGCGGTCGCGCGTGTAGCCGCCCATCAGCAGGTTTTCCTCGACGGTCAGCGTCGCGAACAGCGCGCGCCCCTCCGGAACCTGCACCAGCCCGCGGGAGACGATCCGCTCGGCGGGCCAATTGCTGATGTCCTCACCGTCGAGCGTCACGGAGCCACCGCGGATCTCGCCATCCTCGCGCGCGAGCACACCGGAGATCGCCTTCAGCACGGTGGATTTTCCCGCGCCGTTGGAGCCGAGCAGGGCGACGATGGCGCCATCGGCGATGTCGATGGAGATGTCGCGCAGCGCCTCGATGGCGCGGTCGTAGAACACCTGCACGTTGGCGAGCGAAAGGATTGCAGCCATGCGTCAGGCCTCCTTCGCTGCGACATTCGCGAGCAGCCCGCGCGGCGCAAGCCACGCTGCCGGCACCTTGACCGGCGCATCGAGCAGCATCTGTGCGAACGCCTTGCCCTGCGGATCGTGCCGGAGCGAGGCGACGCCGCCGCCGTCGAGCGCCTCGTGCAACACGAAGTTGAAGCCGTGCAGGCCGGGTAACGGAAAGCGCTCGACTGGGCCGGCGACGATATGAGCGAAGTAGGCCTTCACCACGTCCGCAGTGAGGGAGGCATCGATCGTGGCGACGAACTCCGGCCGCCGCGCGAGAATGCCGATGTTGGCGCTGTCGCCCTTGTCGCCGCTGCGGCCATAGGCGAGCGCGATCAGCGCAACCTCGGCAAGCGGCCCTTGCGGCAGAGGTGCGGGCGCCGCCGCCGGTGTGCTCGCCGGCATCGCTGCAGCCGCGGGCACATGATCCTTGACGTCGAAGGTCTTCTCGCCGATCGCAACGCGCGGCGTCACCTTCGCCTTGTCGACCAGCAGCGAATGCAGCCGTACCAGCGGCGCAACCTTTGGCCGGCCTGCGGCGAAGCCGGTGATGCCCTGGGCCATCGCGGTCGCGCTCGGCAGGAATTCGCGGGCTAAGATTTCGCATGCGTCCTTGTCGTCGTGATGCACAGCGAGCTTGAGGATCACCTCGCGCGACGCGGCCATGCGCGCATGCGCCCCGTAGGTGTCCTCGGCACCGAGCACCTCGATCGAGGTGCGGCGGAAGTCACCGAGGTTGCGCGCGGTCATGAGCCTGCGGCTGCGCGTCAGGATGGCCTCGGCGGTCCTGCGCGCCTTGGCTACGGCATCGCGCCCGGCGATCATCATCGTGCCGGTCGCCTTGAAGCCGTCGGCATGGGTGGCGCTGACCTTGTAGGTCGATGTCGGCGGTGCGCCGCGCGCGCCGGTGATCCTCACCCGGTCCGGGCCCGTGTCCTCGATGCTGACGCCGCTGAAATCGCACACCACGTCGGGCAGGATGTAGCGGCGCGGATCGCCGATCTCGTAGACGACCTGCTCCGCGACGGTTTGCCGGTTGATGAGACCGCCGGTGCCCGCGGGTTTGGACAGCGTGAACGATCCGTCGCTGCTGCATTCGGCGATCGGGAAACCCATGTCATCCCAGCCCGGCACGTCCTGCCAGTCGGTGGTGATGCCGCCGGTCGCCTGGGTGCCGCATTCGAGGATGTGGCCGACGAGGCTGCCCATGGCGAGACGGTCGTAGTCGTCGGCGGCCCAGCCGTAGGCATGGATCAGCGGCCCCAAGGCCAGCGCGCTGTCGGTGCAGCGTCCGGTGATGACGATGTCGGCCCCGCTCGATAATGCGGCGGCGATCGGGAATGCGCCGAGATAGGCGTTCATGCTCCACAGATCGTCAGGCAGCTTCGCTCCGGAAGACATTTCGGTGGAGCCTTGCTGGCGCAGCTCTTCGGCGATCGGCATCAGGTCGTCGCCGGTGACGACGGCGACGCGCAGCGCGACGCCTGCCTGCTTCAGCGCGGCCTCGACCGCCTCGCGGCAGCCGAGCGGATTGACGCCGCCGGCGTTGACCACCACGCGGATCTTCTTTTCCGCAAGTGTCGGCGCCAGCCGGCCGACCAGGGCAACGAAATCGGGCGCGAAGCCGGCCTTCGGTTGCCGTGCGCGTGCACGCGCCAGCAGCGACATGGTGATCTCGGCGAGATAGTCCATGATCAGCACATCGATGCCGCCGCGCTCGACCAACTGGATGGCGCCGTGCTCAGTGTCGCCCCAGAAGCCGCCGCCGCCGCCGATGCGAAGGGTCCCGCTCATCGCCCGCTCACTTGCCGGTGAATTTCGGCGTGCGCTTTTCCGCGAACGCGCGCATGCCCTCGCGGACGTCCTGCGTCTGCGCCATCATCGGCAGCATCAGTTGCGCGTATTCCCAGCCTGCGCGGATCGTCATGTCGCGCATCGCGTGGAAGGCGATCTTGCCGAGGCGGATGCCGGTCGGCGAGCGGTCGACGATGCGCTCGAGCAACCACGCGAGCTTGCTGTCGAGCTCGGCGGCGGGCGCGATGTGATTGACGAGGCCGGCTTCGAGCGCCTCCTGTGCGGTCAGCGCTTCGCCGGTGATGCACAATTCCATCAGCCGCCGCGCCGGGATCACCCGCATCAGGTGCGGCATGATCATCATCGGAAACAAACCGATCTTGGTTTCCGGCGTGCCGAACGTGGCGCTGTCGGTGGCGACCGCGAGGTCGCAGGCGCAGAGCAGACCAAGGCCGCCCGCCAGCGCGTGGCCGTTGACGCGGGCGACGATCGGCAGGTCGCACTCCTCCATCAGCTTGAACAGATTGACCACGTAATTGCGCGGCTGGGCGGGATCGACGGTGAAAGGCGTGCCGTCCGCGGCGGGATTGAGATCGCCGCCGGCGCAGAACGCGCGGTCGCCGGCACCGGTCAGCACGATCGCGCGTACGGTACTGTCGCCTGTGGCCTGCCGAATCCCGTCGGCGATGCCTTCGATCACCGCCTCATTGATGGCGTTGCGCCGATCGGGGCGATTGATCGTGATCCACTGCACGGCGTCGCGCCGCTCGATCAGAACTTCCGGCATGAGTTCAAGCCCGTCCGTTATTCGCCTTCGCCGCGCGGTCAGCGGCAGGTAGATAAATTCAACTCATCAATTTGCTCAGAACGGACATATCCGTCCTGACCTGCGCCGACGCGGGAGCGCTGCCATGGATCGTGGATGGATTACGGGCGGGAAAGTTGTGGCTGAAACACAGGGTTATCCTCCCGTATGCGACGACTTGCGCGCCGCTGCTGTTGTTGCTTGCGGACACCGCGCCTTGACGTCGGTGAGAGCCGCAGTTAGTGAATTAGCCTCATTAACGGGCAATGCCGGCGCGATGTCAACGCAAAAATCCGCCTGCTAGGTTCGCGAAGGGCCGGAACGGCCGGCGGGTCGGTCATGCCGGCCTGACTCATGAGGGAGGTCGGCTGCATGTCAGACGTTCAAACATTCGGTCTCTCCGATGCGCAGCTTGCCGCCTGGCCAACCGTTTATCGGCCGGACCTGTTTGCGGGGCAGAATGTCCTGGTCTCGGGTGGCGGTAGCGGGCTTGGCAAGGCGACGGCCTGGCTGTTCGGACGGCTCGGCGCGCGCGTGGCGATCTGCGGCCGCAAGGCCGAGAAGCTTGAGGCCGCCGCTGCCGGCATGCGCGCAGCCGGCCTGAAGATCGAGACCATCCCCTGCAACATTCGCAATCCGGAGGAGGTCGCCGCGCTGTTCGCAACGTTCATCGAGCGCGCCGGCCCGCTCGATATCCTGGTGAACAATGCGGGCGGACAGTTCCCGCAAGCGGCGATCGATTTTGCGGCAAAGGGCTGGAGCGCAGTGATCGAGACCAACCTCACCGGCACCTGGTCGATGATGCAGACCGCGGCGCAGGGCTGGCGCGATGCCAAGCGGCCCGGCGTGATCGTCAACATCATCGCGGTGGTCGATCGCGGCATGCCGGGCGTGGCCCACACCTGCGCTGCGCGCGCGGGCGTCGCCGGCCTGACGCGCACCGTGGCGGTGGAATGGGCGCCGCTCAACATCCGCGTCAACTGCGTCGCGCCCGGCGCCATCGAGACCGAGGGGATGGCGGTGTATTCGGAAGAGGCCAGGCGAAGCTACGACCGCAGCAATCCGATGAAGCGGCTCGGCGACGCGTTCGATGTGGCGGAAGCCTGCGTCTATCTGGCGGCGCCATCCGGCAAGTACGTCACCGGCGAAACCTTGACCGTCGACGGCGGCAGCAAATTGTGGGGCGAGCTGTGGACCATCCCGAAGCCTGAATATTTCCGGTGAGGTGTCGCCAATCAGTGTCTCGGCGCCATTCCCGCGTAGGCCGGGAATCCCGTATTCCAGAGCATTCCACAGCTTGATCGCTGATGCTGCGGCGTACTGGATGCCCGCCTGCGCGGGCATGACGGCGGAAATCGTCCGCTATCTCAGCAATTCCTGGCTGATGATCAGCTTGCGCACTTCGGTGGTGCCTGCGCCGATCTCGAGCAGCTTGATCGCCCGGTACAGGCGGTTGATCTCGGAGTCCCAGATATAGCCGGAGCCGCCGTGGATCTGGACGGCTTCCGTCAGCACGCGGTTCATGGTGTCGGCGGCATACATCACCGAAGCCGCGGTCAGCGCGTGGATCGCGCCGCGGCCGCCGCCGCCGACCTCGAGATCGTTGGCCGCGGCGAGGACACGATAGTTGAAGGTCCGCATCGTCTCGATCCAGACATACATGTCGGCGATCTTCGACTGGATCATCTGGAATTCGGCGATCGGTTTGCCGAACTGCTTGCGGGTCTTGGCGTAGTCGATGCTGAGCTCCAGCGCGCGCTCGCTGATGCCGAGGCAGATCGGCGAGATCATCGCGCGTTCGAGGTTCAGTCCGCTCATCACCACGGCGACACCGCGGTTTTCCTCGCCCACCAGATTCTCGGCGGGCACGCGACAGTCGTCGAACACGAGTTCCGCCGTCTGGCTGCCGCGAAAGCCCATCTTCTCCAGCTTTTGCGCCACCTGAAAGCCGGGGAAATCCTTCTCGACGATGAAGGCCGAAATGCCGTGCGGCCCCTTTTCAGGCGCGGTCTTGGCATAGACAAGAAGCACGTCGGCGACCGCGCCGTTGGTGATGAAGATCTTGCTGCCGTTCAGGACATAGTGGTCGCCGTCGCGCCGCGCGGTGGTGCGCATCGAGCCGAGCGCGTCGGATCCGGCGCCCGGTTCGGTCAACCCAAGCGCGCCGATCTTCTCGCCGCTGCACAGGCCGGGCAGGTATTTTCTGCGCAGCGGATCGCTGGCGTTGCGGTAGATATTGTTGAGGCAGAGGTTGTCGTGCGCCACCCAGCTCAGCGCCAGCGCATGGTTCCAGCGCGAGAAGGCCTGCAGCACGAGGCCGCTGGTGAACAGGTCGCTGCCGACGCCGCCGAATTCCGGTGCGACGGTCAGACCGAACAAGCCGGCGGCGCCGATCTTGGGAAATGCCTCTGCGGGCCACCATTCTTCAGCGTCCATGCGGATGGCGAGCGGCGCCAGCTCGTTGCGGGCGAACTTGTCGGCGTGATCGAGCACCTCGCGATGCTCGTCCGACAGGTCGAAATGGTTCGCGCTGTTGCCGAGCCCGGCGTTGCTGTCGCTCATGGTCCGATCCTGATTGTCGTCAAAGGCCTTCGCGCACCGATTATTGAACGATATTCATTATCGTGTTCGGTGCAAACGAGATCCGCTTCGAAGTTCCACTTTCGGCGTCGAAGCTCATAAATCTTCGAACTCCTGAGCATGCGGCCACTGACGAGCCGGTTTGACATCTGGAGCAGTAAATGAGTTTAACTCATCAAGCCTGTCAAGGCGCAAGACCTTGCCGGCATGAGACTGCACATGACCAAGCCGTCCTCCCGATCATCCGTCACCCGACCATCCGTGTACCGGCTGCCGCGCGAGCGCAGGGTGGCCGACATCATGGAGGCGGCGCGCAAGGTCTTCGAGGAAAAAGGCTACGAGGCGGCGCTGATTTCCGACATCGCCGAGCGCGCGCAGGTCGTCGAAGGCACCATCTACCGCTATTTCGAGAACAAGCGCGCGCTGCTCACCAAGGTCGTGGAGCATTGGTATGCGGGCATGCTCTCCGACTACGATCATGAGATGCGCAATATCCGCGGCACGCGCAACCGGTTGCGCTTCCTGGTGTGGAGGCATCTCGTCACGGTTCATGAAGAGCCGGCGCTGTGCCGGCTGGTGTTTCAGGTGCTGCGCGCGAGCGACGGCTATCGATCGACGGCAGTGTTTCGGCTGAACAAGGCCTACACGCGGCGCACCATCGAGCTGATCAAGGCGGCCCAGGCCGACGGCGAGTTCCGCAACGATGTGTCGCCGCGGCTCGCGCGCGACACGATCTACGGCGCCATCGAGCATCACAGCTGGGCCTGGCTGCGCGGTGAGGGCGATTTCTCTCCCGAGGAGGCCGCCGACGCGATCACCGAACTGGTCTATTGCGGGCTTGCCGGTCCGGCGGCGGTATCGCGCGGCAAAGAGCATGTGGCACGGATCGGGCAGGTAACGCGCCGGCTCGAGAAGCTCGCGGCGGACAGCGCTCGTCGGTTGAGTGACGGATGAACCGCCGCGCAGCAACAAGCGCGGTGGCAGAAAATGGGAGGCCGGGATGACCAGGGAGGACATCGCTCGCGCGGGGCGGATTTCGGTCTACGAGCTGTTTCGCTCGCGGGTGCGGTGCGACCCCGCGGCCCTGGCAATCGAGGAGAACGCGCGCCGGCTGAGCTATGGCGAGCTCGATGCACGGGTCTGCCGGATCGCCACCCTGCTGCGCGAGCAGGGCGTGGCGCATGGCGACCGGATCGCGCTGCTGTCGGAGAACCGCACCGAATATCTCGAGCTCCAGCTCGCGGCCGCGCGCATCGGCGCCATCGTCGCGTGCCAGAACTGGCGGCTGGCGCCGGCCGAACTGCAGCATTGCATCAGCCTGGTGACGCCGAAACTCATCGTCGTCTCGCCGCGCTTCGCGCCGGGGCTGAGCGCGCTCGATCTCGGCGGCGCCAGGTGTCATCGTGTTCGGCGACGACTACGACGCCACGGTCGATGCGCTGGCCGATGGATACGATCGTGACCGAGGTCGATCCCGAAGATGGCCTTGTCATTCTCTACACCTCCGGCACCACCGGCCTGCCGAAGGGCGCATTGATCAGCCATCGCGCCGAGATCGCCCGCAATGCGCTGCTGCGGATCGACATGGGCGCGGCGCCAGCCGACGGCTTCGTGGCCTGGGCGCCGATGTTCCACATGGGTTCGACCGATCAGACATTGGGGGCGATGATGTCGGGCGCCGCCGTGGTGATCATCGACGGCTTCGATGCCGAGAAGATCGTCGATGCGATCACGCGCCACGCGATCGGCTGGCTGCTGCTGATGCCGGGCTCGATCGAGCCCGTGGTCAGCCTGCTGCAGCAAAAACCGGTCAAGGTGAAGGGCGTGAAGGTTGTCGGCGCGATGGCGGATCTGCTGCCGACCAAGCTGATTGCCGAGCTCTCGGGCTTGATCGGCGCGCCGTTCCTGAACAGCTTTGGCTCGACCGAGACCGGTCTTGCGCCGGCGTCCGCCACCCTGATTCCGCCGGGCGTGGTGCCGCTGTCGCTGTCGAAGCGGCAGAGCGCGATGTGCGACGTCCGGCTGGTCGATCCCGACAACAACGAGGTCGCCGACGGCGAACCGGGCGAGGTCGCGATCCGCGGGCCGACGGTGTTCTCAGGCTACTGGAACGCGAGCGAGACCAATGCGCGCGATTTTTCGGGCGGCTGGTTCCGGATGGGCGATCTGTTCCGGCGAAACCCGGACAACACTTTCGATTTCGTCGATCGCGCCAAATACATGATCAAGTCGGGCGGCGAGAATGTCTACCCGGCGGAGATCGAGCGCGTGCTGCTGGCCGATCCGCGCGTCGCCGATGCGGTGGTGGTGCGCCAGCGCGATGCCAGATGGGGCGAGGTGCCGGTCGCCTTCGTCGCGCGTCTCGACGAATCGCTCAGTGCCGCGGATATCGAGGCCATGTGCCGGCGCGAGCTTGCAAGCTACAAGCGGCCGAAGGACGTCCGTTTCGTCGCCTTCGAGGCCTTTCCGCGCAGCACGACCGGCAAGATCCAGCGTCACGAGGTGGAGAAGTGGCTGTGAGCGGCATCGAGGATACCGACATCGTCTTGACCGAGATCAGGGATCGGCTCGCCATCATCACCCTGAACCGGCCGGCGCGGCTGAACGCCATCGACGTGCCGATGCTGCAGGCGCTCGAGCGCGCGATCGACGCGTGCGAGGCCGACGAGAAAGTGCGCGTCATTGTTATCACCGGCGCGGGCGACAAGGCCTTCATGGCGGGCGGCGATATCGCCGGGCTCAACTCGCGGCAAGGTCTCGCGCACTATGTCGAATTCTCCGACCTGGTGCATCGCGTGTTCCGCCGGGTGGAGATGAGCGACAAGCCGACCATCTGCGCGGTCAACGGCTATGCGCTCGGCGGCGGCATGGAATTGATGCTTGCGACCGACATCCGCATCCTTGCCGACACCGCGCGCATCGGCCTGACCGAGATCACCCTTGGCATCTTTCCGGGCGGTGGCGGTACGCAGCGCGCGCCGCGCCAGATGGCGCCGTGCGTCGCCAAGGAGCTGATGTTCACAGGTGACCACATCAGCGCCGAGCAGGCGGTGAAGCTCGGTCTCGCCAATCGGGTCGTGCCGAAGGCCGATCTGATGCGGGAGGCCATCGCGCTGGCGGCGCGCATCGCCGAGAAGTCGCCGCTGGCGCTGAAGCTGATGAAGCGGACCATCAACAACGGTGCCGACATGACGCTTGCCGCGGGCCTGGCCTATGAGGCCAGCATGGTGAGCCTGGTGTTCGACAGCGAGGACGCCCACGAAGGCTGCGGCGCGTTCGTCGAGAAGCGGCCGCCGGTGTTCAAGGGCCGATAGTGGTCGGATCAGGACGATCGACGAAAAGGGGGCAGACGACGAGTGCCGGCTTGGTCTAGAAAGATCTTATGAGCGAATCCGCCGAGCGTCGTCAGGTTTTCAGGCTGCCCCGGGAGCGGCGCGTCTCGGATCTGATGGCGGCGGCGCGGACGGTGTTTTCCGAGAAGGGCTATCAGGACACCTCGACCGCCGAGATCGCCGAGCGCGCCGGCGTGGTCGAAGGCACGATCTACCGGTATTTCTCCAACAAGCGCGATCTCCTCATCAAGGTGGTGGAAGCCTGGTACGATGAGATGATCTCCGACTATGACGAGCAGCTCAGCCACATCAGCGGCACCTGGAACAGGCTGCGCTTCCTGATCTGGAAGCACCTGTCGGTGATCCACAAGGAGCCGGCGCTCTGCCGCTTCATGTTCACCGAGCTGCGCGCCGATCCGGACTATCGCTCGACCACCGTCTTTCAGTTGAACCGGGCCTATACGCGCCGCATGATCGAGATCATCGACGCGGCGATGAAGAGCGGCGAGTTCAGGTCGGATATTCCGACGCGGATGGTTCGCGACCTGGTTTTCGGCGGCGTCGAGCACCACACCTGGAGCTATCTGCGCGGCGAGGGAAATTTCTCCGTCGACGGCGCTGCGAACAGCATCACCGACATGGTCTATCGGGGAATGGCGGTGCACGGCGGGTCCGCCGACGATCGATTCGAGCACCTTGTGCAGCGGCTTGAAACCGTCGCTGACGTCCTCAGTCCGGCAAAGCCGGAGAAACCGGCAAGACGAACGACGTCAATCAAGGCCAAGCCCGGGGCCGAGGCCCGACCATCAACCCGCGGCACGCGAAGACCGAAGCGTTGAACTGCCTGGCGACAGCTCATTCTTCGAGCTTGGCGACGGCCTTTTCCAGTTCGGCGATGTTGCGCTTCAGCGACCTAAGCAGGTCTTTTGGGGTTTGCACGCCGGCGCCAGTGGTCTGGGCGCGCGTGATTCCGTGGAACGCGATATCGACGAGCAATTCCGCCAATTCCTCCGGCGATTTCCTGCCTGCGGGGGAGTACCACCAGGACGTCCAGCTTGCGATGCCGAGAATTGCCAGTGCCGCCGTTCGAGCGTCGACGGGGCGCAGTTCGCCGGCATCGATGCCCTTCTGAATAATCCGGGTATACAAGTCCAAGAACCTGCGCCGGCCATGATCGAACTTCTGTTTGATCTCCGGCGGCATCTCTGCCGCGAGTTGGTCCAGCACACGCAGGCGTGCACCGCGTGTCATCCGTCCGTTGATGGAATTGGTAAGCAGCTCTCGAAGCTGTTCGCTGGAAGATTTGTCCTTCCGCGCAAAGCGCTGCTCCATGTGCTCGGCAGCGTGCTCTGTGTGCTCAAGCACCAGCGCTTCGAGGATTTCATCTTTGCTCTTGAAATAATGGTACAGCGCCGAGCGGCTCAGCTCGAGGGCCTGCGCGACGTCCAGAATGGTCGTTTGAGCATAGCCCTTCTTCTCGAAGACGTCGGCAGCCTTGGTGAGGATCTCCTCACGCACGAGTTCTTTTCGGAGGGTGGTTGGTTCTCGCTTGGCTTTCATGCACTTGTCTAATAGCCGCGTTGGCTCGCCGATCAATCGATTTCTGCGGATATGCGCGAAGGGTTATGGCGGCAGCTGTCTTGCTTGCTGAAGTCGGTGCCGAAGGACATCGGGGATCGGGACTGCCACCTGACGGTCTTCCGCGCTGACACAGATAGCCGAGACCTTTCCGGTGAAAACGCTCGTTCCATCTTCTGCCCGAAACGCCGCGACCTCGAAGTCGAATGTCCTGGTTCTGACATCGCCGACCCGCACCTCGACGTCGAAGACGTCATCCGGCCAAAGCGACCCGTTGAACACCATCGAAAGCGCCTTACCCGGCGTATCGATTTTCGGCCTCGCTTCGGATTTCCTGCCAGGTTCGATCGAGAACGTGCCGCCGGAACAGATGCACGGCTGAAAGCATGTATTCCGGAAAGTTGCCTGCGTAGACCACGCCCGCAGGATCGCATTCGGACCAACGCACGACGCGTCGGACCCGGAAAGGCTGCTTGGAGATCACCTCCTCGCGCTTTTCCCGGGCAAAGGATGCTGCATCTTCCTTCGAAAGGGACATGGCTCGGTCCTATCGATTGGCTGCCGCCGTGCTGGCAACCTTGCCGTCGGCAGCGTTGGTCCCTTGGCCTCCTTGTACATCTTGAAGAAGTTGGGAGCATACTCGGCGAGCCGGGCGTCATCGATCCGCTCGGTCCGGGTCAAGAAATCGTAGACGAAATCGATCGGCTCCTGCGCCATGACCTCGTCGAGGCGCTCGTACCAGTTGAAGCTTTTCTCGGCGGCGGCACCAAACTGTTCGCGCCAGGGGCGCCTGATCTCGTCAAACCGGGCCAGAGCGGAGGGGACATCTGCCGTTTGACTGATCGCCTCGTACAGGGCGGCTGCGTCGTCCATCGAAAGGCGGGTCCCCGACCCGATCGAGAAGTGCGCGCTCATCAGCGCGTCACCGATGAGGACGACATTTCCGACCGACCAGACCTTGTTGGTGATGACCGGGAAGTTGCGCCAGATCGACCTGTTGTCGATCAGCGGAGTGCCCATGAGCTCGGGGGCGAAAACCTTCTCCATGAACGCGCGACGCTGGTCGTCGTCCATACCCGCAAGGCCGGCGGCCTTCCACGTCGCAGCGTCGCATTCCGGAACGAAGGTGCTCATCGTCCGAGTGTATGGATAATAATGCCCAACGAATCGTCCGACCGGTGTTGTTCGAAAGACAAGGCTGCCGGGTCGCATGGCGCGGCCGACGCCGTACCAGGCAAAATGGTTCGTGAGCGTGTAGCTGCTCGTGCCGAAGTCCTTCTCCTTGAGCCGGCGGACAACCGAGTTTACGCCGTCGGCGCCGACAATGAGGTCGTAGTCATCGAATTGGTCGAGGCTCTCGATGCGATGGTTGTGATTGATCTTTACTCCGACAGCCACGCAAGCTGCCTGTAGAACCTTGAGCAGATCGAGACGCTCGATAGAGCCACCTTCGCCGCCGTACTCCAGCAGAATATCCGTGCCGTTCAGATGGATGCGCTGCTGGTTGTTGAAGATCATGGCCGCCGTAATCTTGTCGTGCACCTCCGGATCGATGGCCCGGATACGATCCCGCGCCTTTCCTCCGAGGCCAACCCCAAAGCCCCAGGTCGCATCCGGCGGGTTCTGCTCGAAGACCACTACTTCATGCCGGGGAAGATGCAGCTTGACGAGACGCGCGAAGAAAAGCCCTGCCGGTCCGCCGCCGATAACCGCGATTTTCATGGTGGAATGGACTCCGTGACCGCTCAATGTCGTCTGCAGGGTTGGCGAAGCCGTTCCGGCGTCTTCCTGCTGAAGAATGTGCGTGATCTGCTCACGCAGCTTTGGCTTCGACAGCTTGCCCGAGGACGTCAGCGGAAATTCCGCGACGAACTCGATGCGCTCCGGCCACTTGAACTTGGCGAGGCCTTGCCGTTCGAGAAACGCGCCTAGCTCCGCCACGGTGACGGTCTTTCCGGGAGACGGAATGATGAAGGCGCAGGCCCGTTCGCCATACGTGCGGTCGGGCATTGCCACGATTGCAATACTGACGACTGACGGATGATTGCTCGCGACGCGCTCGACTTCTTCGCAGTTGATCTTTTCGCCACCGCGGGAAACGACGTCCTTGATGCGACCTTCGAACACCAGGTAGCGTTTGCCGGCGATGACCTTGATGCGCATCAGATCGCCGGAACGGTAGAAACCGTCGCTGGTGAACGCGACCTTGTTGCGCTCTTCTGCATCAAAGTAGCCCGAGATCGTGCACGGACCGCGGATCGCGAGCTCGCCGATTTCGCCATCGGGAAGCTCTTTTTCACTTCCGGGTTCGAGGATCCTGACTTCGTCGTGCGGCGAAAGCGGGCGGCCGACGGTCGTGTATTGCGCCTCATCCGGATCCGAGGCGTTGCAATAGGCGAGCAATCCCTCGGTCATGCCGAACAGTGGCCAGGTCGGTGCGCCGCCGACGAACGTCTGAAACCGCTGGACGGCGGACGTAACGGAAAAGCCCTTCGCCTTCGTGAAGTCGATGCGGTCGAGCCAGCCGGACTCTTTCAGCCGGAGCAGCACAACCGGAGGCACGATTAGCCAGTTCGGCTTGCGTTGCTCAAGCAGCGGACCAACTGCCGCGGCTTCAAGGCTGCCGGAAATCGCGACCTCGCCGCCGAAGAAGATGGCCGGGCCCCACACACAGGCCATCGGCGCGTTGTGCAGCATCGGGTTGGGCGTATAGGCGACGAGCGTCTCATCGAACCCATGGAAATCCACGACCGTCCGCAGCGTGTAGAGGTACTCGTTGTGGAAGCGCGGAATGATCTTCGGGACGTCCGTGGTCCCGCCGGAAAGCTGAAACAGCGCGACCTGAAACGGATCGTGCGCGATTGTCGCGACGCGACGTCTGCCCTCGGCCGCATCTTCACGCGCGATCAACGCTTCGAGGCTGTGGGCGCGGTCGCCAAGCGAACTGGAATCTCCCTTCGTCGCAATCGTCATCTGCAGGCTGGGGATCTGCTGGCGCATCTCCTCCGAGAAGGAGATGAAATCGAACCGTGGATCGCTGGCAGGAACGACATGGGCACGCGCCGATGCATGTCTGCCAAGGTATCCGATCTCCATCTGGCGGTGAGCGGCAAGCGTACAGATCGGTATGAGGCCTGCTTTCAGGCACCCGAGGAAAGCAATGATCAGCTCCTTCGAATTCGGCAGCTGGAAAAGCACGCGGTCCAAAGGCTTGAGACCCAGGCGCAGGAATGCCGAAGCCGCCTTGTCGGTGAGCGATATCCAGCTCCGCGTAGGTGCAAGTCCAGTCGACTTCCGAGAGCGCAGCCCGCTCCGGATGCGATCGGACCGCGCTTGCGAAGGCTGAGACAAGCGTTTCCGAAGTCAGCACACCGGCGTCCGCATATGTCTTGAGACGCTCGAGCGATTGATAAACGACGCCGGCGAGCGGCTCGCGAACTCCCACCCTGTCCATCGATATCTCTCTTGTGTTTGGAGCCCGACTTGCGCGGCTCAGCGCGAGTCTCGACCACACAACCCGCATCCTGTGTCAATCACAATTCGACACAAGTGTCGAAAAATCGTTTGACATGACGATTGTCAGCTTCCATAACCCCCGAAACGCAGGACGGGAGGATGCTCATGGCAAATGCCGCCGAGGTCACGTCGAGCCAGAAAGTGGCGACGACGACCGCCGGCCTCCGAGCCACGCAGTGGAGCGACGACGCGCTGCCGAAGGGCACGCAGCTGACGGCGCACGCCTTGCGAACGGCCGACGGCGCGTCGGTGACCGGTTACCTGTTCCGCAAAGGTGGCGAGCGAACCGTCGTGTGCAGCATGCATCCGCGGGAGATGGTCGTCGTCAGCTACATGGTTCCCGAAATCCTCAAAGGCGGCTGCGCACTCTGGATCCAGGGGCCGCGGACGGTCGGGAACGATCTGCGGCTTGAGCACGAGACGGCATTGCTTGATCTCGCCGCGGGGCAACTGTTCCTGCGCGACAAGATGAACTTTCAGCACTGCGTGCTGCAGGGCACGTCGGGAGGTGGGCCGCTGGCCGCGTTCTACTGCCAGCAGGCCGCGCTTCCGCTCGACCAGCGCATCAAGTTTTCGCCGGGCGGCCGGCCGACAGGTCTTGATAAGGCCGAGCTGCCTGCAGCAGACGGTGTCATCTTCATCTCGGCTCATCTCGGCCAGGGCAAGCTGATGATGAACGTCATCGACCCGTCGGTGACCGACGAGGCCGATCCGTTCTCGGTCGACAAGAGCCTTTCCGCATTCGAGGCCGCCAACGGTTTCAGAAAGCCGCCGGAAAGCTCCAGCTACTCGGCGGAGTTCCTGTCGCGCTATCGCGCCGCGCAACGAGCGCGGGTCGAAAAGATCGATGCGGCGGCAAAGGCGATGGTCGCCCGCAAGAGCGAAGCGCGGCAGCGCCTCAAGGCGTCTCCCAATCGCGAGGATGCAATCCTCGCCGCGTACGCGCCTATCTTCCAGGTGTGGCGCACCGACGCCGATCCCAGGTGCTTTGATCTGTCGCTTGAAGCCTTCGGATCGTGCGTATGGCTCGCTTTGGGGCGCAAACCCCGTCGTCTCGAACTACGGCAGCGTCGGCTTCGGTCGCGTCTGCACGCCGGAGAGCTGGCTGTCGAACTGGTCGGCTCTCTCCTCCAACGCCGGCATGGAGCGTTGCGCGCCGTCGATCAGCCAGCCGGCCCTGATGATCGAATATACCGGCGACAACAGCGTCTTTCCGAAGGACGCGGACGCGATCTTTGCGGCGATCGGCAGCTCGGACAAGACCCGGCATCGCGTGCACGGCAACCACCACGGCCGGCCGATCGCCGATGGCGCGCCGAACGGACAGCAGGTCGCCGGACAACACATTCGTGATTGGCTCGAGGCGAAGCGCTTTTCCTGACGTCTGCCCTCAGGTTGGTTCGTGGAGCAAAGGCAATGACCAAGAGACTCGTTCGCGTCGGGCAGATCGTGCCGAGCTCGAACACGACGATGGAAACGGAAATCCCGGCCATCCTGCGGGCCCGGGAACCGCGGGTATCGGCGAAGAGACCTTCACGTTTCATTCCAGCCGCATGCGGATGAAGAAGGTATCCAAGGCCGAGCTCGAGGCGATGGACCGCGACAGCTTTCGCTGCGCAGCCGAACTCGCCGACGCGCCCGTCGATGTCGTTGGCTACGCCTGTCTCGTCGCGATCATGTCGATGGGAGTCGGCTACCACAGAACCTCGGAAAAGCAGCTTCAGGACGTTCTGAGGAAGGAAGGACGCGACGTTCCGGTCGTAACGTCGGCCGGCGCCCTCGTTGACGAGTTGAAACGCAGCGGCGTTCGTTCGATCTCGATCGTCACGCCTTACGTCGAGCCTCTGACGGACCTGGTCGTCGGCTACATCCGCAGCGAAGGCCTTGTTGTGAAGGATTCGATTGCCCTGGCCATCGATGACAACGTGGCGGTGGGTCGTCGTGATCCGGAACTCCTGGTCGATGATGTGGCGCGGCTCGATATCGAGGGCGTCGACGCGGTTGTTCTTTCGGCCTGTGTGCAGATGCCGTCGCTGGGTGCGATCCAGCGTGTCGAAGACAGGCTCGGCTTGCCGGTGACGTCTGCCGCGATCTGCACGACGCGCAAGTTGCTCGATGCGGCCGGGCTGGAGCCGGTTGCGCCTGACGCAGGCTTCTTCCTTTCACGGCGCAATCTCAGCGAAGGATCGCTCACCTCCATGCAAACGCAGGTGGCCTGAGCAGGATGACATCACGGGAGATCGATATGTCGGAAGCTACTCTGCATGACAGGTCCAAATCGGACAGCCCCTACACGACAAAGCGCGACTACCGGACCAAGGAGATCGACACCTCGAGCTTGAAGCGAGCGAACGAGGATTCCGTGCAGCTTCGCCTCGACGGCGTCGACCATACGGCGCGGCCAACCTGGAAACTGCGCGAAACCGTCGAATTCTATCGCGACGTACTCGGCCTTCCGCTGGTTCACACGATCAGCGCGCGCGGCTGGGGCGCTCCGGGTCATCCGGACTTCCTGCATTTCTTCTTCGATGCAGGGAAGGGGGCAACAATCGCGTTCTTCTACTACATCGGCACGGATCGCCCGGAGAAATACCTGCCGGAAGATCACCATTTCTACTCGGCGACGCACACTGCCTGGAGCGTGCCGACGTCCGAGGAACTGCAGCGCTGGAAGACCACGCTGGAAGCGCGCGGCCTTACGGTTTCTCCGTACACCCGTCACGAGATCCTCGAGTCGATCTATTTCCGTGATCCGAACGGCTATCCCGTCGAGATCACGTTGCGCCTTCGCGATGTGGAGGTGATCGACGAGGTGGACGCGAGGCTGACGCTTGAGGCGGCGATGCAGGTCGAGGACGAGCTGCGGGCGAAGGGCGACCGCCTGCGCGACATCGATACGGTCTGGCGGCGCAAGGCAAAGCTGGTCGAAGAGCTGATATCGGAGCGTTGAGATGGTCGTTCTGTATGTGCTCGACGTGCAGGAGTTTCTCCCGATCGTCGAGACGGCGCGCAAAATGCCCGAATGCACGATCAGCAAGTCCGACAAGGGCTACTACAAGATCACGTCTCCCACCGAGATCGTTCTGAACCGGAAGGCCATGAACATGAAGCCCGCGGTCTGGTACGGGCTCTTTACGGGTGGAATGAACGGCGAAATCGCAGAATTCGGCCGCGAGGAAGTGCGGGTGATCGGCACCAATCGCGCGCTCTAAAAGCAACAAGCTGTCGGGGCGTTGGACAGGCCGAATTCGTCCAGGCAAGTCCAGCCAGAAAAGACGGCAAGCGCTAAACGAGGACACCGCTCCGGCGGACAGGGAGGATCAAATGTCGAAGGTCGGGATTGCTGCCGTCGCGATGCTTGCGATGGGATTGTCGTCGATTTCCGCACAGGCGCAGAACTGGCCGGAAAAGCCGGTGAGGCTTCTGGTGATTTCTGCACCGGGCGGTTCGCCGGACGTCGCCGCACGCGCGATTTCCGAACGGCTCAGCAAGACGATGGGGCAACGCTTCATCGTCGAGAACAAGGTGGGCGCAGGAGGCATCCCGGGTTGGGTCGCGCTCAAGGATAGTGCGCCGGACGGCTATACCTTTGCGCTGGTTCCGGCGTCCGCCTACGTTCTCACGCCGCATCTTTTCAAGGACGTGCCGGTCGACATGAACCGTGATTTCGTGCCGGCGTCGTTCGTCGGCACGACTCCGATCGTGGTCGCTGTCAAGAAGGACAGCCCTCATCGTTCGTTCGAGGAGCTGTTGAAATCATCCCGTGGTAACGGCGGCAAGACGGCTGTTGCGACAACGATCATCAACAGTCTGCCGCATCTGCTTGCCGAACTCTCGAACAAGAGAGGCGGACGCCAAGTTTCATACCGTTCCGTTCTCGAGCAGTCCCGCGGGCATAACGGCAATTCTCAGCGGTGAGGTAGCCGCGATGATCGACGGTTATCCTTCATTCGAAGGCATGATGCGGAGCGGCGACGTCCGCCTGGTCGCGACGTTCGCATCCGAACGGATGGCCAACAATCGCTCCATTCCCACTGTTTCCGAGATCGTTCCCGGCCTGAGCGCAACCGGTTGGTTCGCGATCTTTGCCCCCAAGGGCACGCCTCCGGCGATCCTGGAGAAATTCCGAAAGGCCGTCGATGAAGCGATCAGCAACGAAGACGTTTCGCGGCGCATGGTATCGCTGAGCATTTTTCCCGAGCGAATGGATGCAGATGAACTTGGGAAATTCCTGAAGAAAGAGCAGGAATTCTGGGCCGATGCGGTGGCAACCGCTGGCGCAAAATCGCAATAGGGCAATTCACGGAGATTCTGGCTGGCTCATGCGTTCGCTCCTGAACAGGGACTTGGTGGCCGGCCTGGTGCTGAGCCTCTTCGGCGTCGCAGCTCTTTTGATCGGCGCCAGGTACGATGCTGGTACCGCGATCGAGATGGGGCCCGGCTACATGCCGAGGCTGCTTGCCGGCGGCATCGTTCTGTTCGGCGCCATCATCGCGATCAAAGGGCTCGGCTCCGGCCGGGATAATCCGCTCCCGTCACTTCCTTTGTGGCCGCTGCTGTGTGTTCTCGCCGGCATTGCTGCGTTCGGGCTGCTCATCAGTCGAGCAGGACTGATCGCGGCGATCTTCGCGACTGTTTGCGCAGGCAAGCTCGCCTCGCGGGAGTTGTCGTGGCTGCAGGCCGTTCTGCTGGCAGCGTTCCTGAGCCTGCTTTCGGCGTTGCTGTTCGTGCAGTTGCTCGGGATCCCCATGCGCATCTTTCCAGGCTAGGTGATCCATGGAGCTCGTCGACAACCTTCTGCTTGGATTCAGCGTAGCGCTCTCGCCCGCGAACCTCTTTTTCTGCCTGATCGGGGCTCTCATCGGCACCGCCGTCGGCGTGCTGCCCGGTATCGGCCCCGTCGCCACCCTGGCGATGCTGCTGCCGATGACCTTCAGCCTCAGTCCGGTCGCATCGCTGATCATGCTGGCTGGCATCTACTATGGTGCCCAGTACGGCGGATCGACCACGGCGATCCTGGTCAATTTGCCCGGCGAAGCCTCCTCCATTGTCACCTGCCTCGACGGTCATGCCATGGCCCGCCAGGGTCGTGCCGGCTCGGCGCTCGCGGTCGCTGCCCTCGGCTCCTTCTTCGCCGGGACAGTGGGGACATTGATTGTCGCACTCGCAAGTCCCGCACTCACGGCCGTGGCGATCAAGTTCGGCGCTGCCGAATACTTCGCGTTGATGGTGCTCGGTCTCGTAGGCGCCATCGTGTTGGCTCAAGGCGAGCTCGCGAAGGCCGGTGCGATGGTTCTGCTCGGGCTGTTTCTGAGTGGCGTCGGCACCGACCCGAACTCAGGCGAGCAGCGTTTTACGTTCGGCATTCATCTGCTGTCCGACGGCATCGGCTTCGTGCCGGTCGCGCTCGGGCTTTTCGGCCTGACCGAGATCATTCTCAACCTGGAGGGCAAGCTCTCGCGTCGAGATGCCATCAAGGTTGGGCGCCTTCTCCCGACTGCCGCTGAGGCGAAGGCGGCAACGCCCGCGGTGCTGCGCGGCACCCTTATCGGCTCTGTGCTTGGCGTTCTTCCGGGGGGAGGGGCGCTTCTTGCTTCCTTCGTCTCCTATTCGGTCGAGAAGAACCTCGCCAAGGACCCCGCGCGCTTCGGCAACGGCGCGATCGAAGGCGTGGCGGCGCCGGAATCCGCCAACAACGCGGGTGCACAGGTTTCCTTCATTCCAATGCTGACGCTCGGCATTCCCGCCAACGCCGTCATGGCGCTGATGATCGGCGCGCTCACCATTCAGGGGGTGACGCCGGGCCCGCAGGTGATGGTGCAGCAGAAGGATCTCGTCTGGGGCATCATCGCCAGCATGTGGATCGGCAACGTGATGCTGCTTGTCATCAATCTGCCCTTGATCGGATTGTGGGTGCGGTTGCTGAGCGTGCCGTACAAGCTCTTGTTCCCGTCGATCATGGTGTTCATCGCGATCGGTATTCTGTCGGTCAACAATCTGCCGTTCGAGATTCTTCTCACCGCCGTGTTCGGCTGTGTCGGCTGGCTTCTCGTCAAGTTCGGCTTCGAGCTTGCTCCGCTTGTCCTTGGCTTTGTGCTGGGGCCGATGCTCGAGGACAATCTGAGGCGGGCGCTGCGCCTGTCGCACGGCGACCCCATGGTCTTTCTCCAGCGGCCGATCAGCCTTGGGCTACTGCTTGCGGCTCTGGTTCTCTTGCTGGTCGTCCTGCTTCCGAGCGTGCGCAAGACGCGTGAGCAGGCTTTTCAGGAGGCCTAGCGCAACCAGCCACGCACGCTTCTGGCGACGCGATTCACGCCGGCGGAGGCGGGAGGAAATGGATGTTGTGCTCGGCCGCGAGCGCGACCACATCCTCAGGCCTCTGCTCCTTCATGTTGTGGATGCCCCAGAACAGATCATAGAGCCTCCGCGTCGGCGAAACCCAGAACAGCGTCTTGGCTGCCTGCTGCGACTTGTTGAAGATGCCGTGCGGTCGGCCCATCGGCAGCCGAACCAGGTCGCCGGGTGTGGCGAATTCGTCGGCGCCATCGAGCATGAAATCGAGCCGGCCTTCCAGGATATAGAGATACTCGTCCTGGTCCGGATGGATGTGCGGCGGCACGAAGGTGCCGGGCGGAAGCGTCGCGTGCCACGAGAACGAATGCTCGGTCCGCGACTTCGGCACATAGGTCTGGCCCAGAATGCTCCAGCTGATGTCTTGCAGGCCGGCGTTGGCGCGGGTGATGCCGGCGGTCTCTGAAGGTGTCGCCATGGGGGGCTCCTTTCGGCAATTGACCCCTCTATACCGTCAACATCGCCGCATTATGGCATCGACCGACGCAGTCAGCGAATGAGATTTGACGCCACGGAATGCCGCGGCGACTTCTGCGCCGCAGCGGATTGCAATTCCCCCGACACGCGGTTCGCGTGATCGAAGCCGATCACGCCGCCGGTTTTGGTGTTGGAAATGACATTGCTATGGACAAGCGCCTGGCCGGCCTCCGGAGTTACGGACAGGGCGATCCCCACGTCAGTATTGCGAATGACGTTGCCGGTGATCGCAACATCGCGCAGATACTTGCCCCATCCCGCATAGATGCCGAAACTTTCCGCATTCTCGATGACGTTGCCCGTCACCGAGACATCCGCCTCGACCGAGATGCCGATGCCGGCACGATCATCCGGAGCTGGATCCTTTCGCCGGGAGAAGATGTTGCGAATGATGTTTCCCTGCACCACTGCAATTCTGCCGCCTTCGTTGAAGTTGCACGCGACCGCGCCGATTGCGCAGATGTCGACGACGTTGTTGGCGATCACGGCGCCTTCAAATGCGAACTCCGAATAGAGTGCGACCTCGCGCACGTCGGTCACGCTGTTGCCGACGATCTGGATGTTGGAGGCAGAATTGCCGCGGACCGCAGAGAAGTCGCAATTGCGAATGCGATTGCCTCTCACGATCACGTTCGCAGCGCGAAAAGCGTTGATGGCATTGCCGTACTGACCGGATCCGCCTGGGCCTGCGACGGCATCCTCTATCCGGTTGTCTATGACCAGTGTTCCGTCGTCGCCGATGCGATGGCGAATAATCTCGATTCCGTTGTGTCGCGTTCCCACAATCGTGTTCTGCGCGACAAGCAAGCCCTGAGCGTCGAATGAAACCACCGCCGTCGCGCTCATGTTGCGGAAGATGTTGTTGCTCACCTGGCCCGAGACCTGCTCGAACCAGATTCCGTTCGCTCCGCTGTTGATGATCTCGCAATCGCTCACCCGAACATCGCGGCCGTTCTCGCAATGAAACAGGCCGCGTCGGTTCGGCAATCCGATCGAGCCGCCGTCCAGCGTGAGGCCTGTCAGGGAGACGTATGCCGAGCGTTCGCTTTCAAGCAGCGACGGCCCGCCGCCAAATTCAAGCCTGGTGGCGCCGCGCACGCCGACGAGCTGCGCATTGTCAGGCAATCGCAATGCGCGTGACCGATAGACTCCGGGTGGCAGCGCCAGCGGCGTTCTGGCTTTTGCAGCCTGATCGATTGCGCGCTGCAGGGCGAGGGTCTGGTCGTCCGGGCTGCCGGGCCGCACACCCCATTGAGTCGCATCGCGGCCGAGCGAAGACATCAAGGTGGCCGCACCGGCCGGCGCAGGCGACGTGGCTGTGGATGCCCCCGCGGCGAGCGCGGTGGCCGAGGCGCCGAGAACATTGCGACGGTTCAAGTTCATTTTTCACTGCACTTGTGAGTGCGCTAGAGCGTGATCCGGGCTACCGATTTTCCGAAAATCTCATGCTCAGTCAAAAAACATGGAACGCGATGGCGGTCCCGTTAATCGATCGCGCCTAGCATATCGGGCGAAAGGTGGTCTCATTCCAGACGCGGATGAGATTAGGGTTCAACGATTAGGTTAACATTAAGGATTAGAGGAAAGTTCTAGTCGATCTCCTCGCGGCCTGTCCCCTGCTGCTTGACCGCTGAGGGGATTGCGAGTGAATAGCTTTCGTACGGAACCGAGCAAAATGAGAGCAACAATGGCCAACGTTGCTGTTGTAGTGGCCGCCTACAATGCCGAGAAGACCATCCGCGAAGCCGTCGAAAGCGTGCTTTCGGAAAAAGTCGGATGCACGGTCTTCATTGTCGACGATCATAGCCGCCAGCCTGCATCTGAAGTCCTGAGCGATCTGTCGGATCGGATCGTTTTTCTTCGAATGGACAAGAATGTCGGGCCGGCTGCGGCGCGAAACGCTGCGCTTGCGCGCATCCTGGAGCAGGACTTCAAGTACGTCGCCATCATGGATGCCGATGACATTTCCGCGCCCGGCCGACTCGACAAACAATTCGCTTTCCTGGAACAGCATCCCGAAATCGGCGCATGCGGTACGTTTCTTCGCGAGTTTCATGAGGACACCGGCGAAACGATAAGGATCTTCGAACGCCCGGTTGAGCCGCAGGACGTTCGAGATGTCATGTTCTTCAATATTGGCATCAGCCATGCGAGCGCGATGATCAGGACGGATGTCCTGAGACGGGTGGGCCTCTACTCGCTCGATTTCAGGGCCGCTGAGGATTACGAGCTGATGCGCCGGATCGGCGCGCAGTACCAACTCGCCAACATTCCCGAATGCCTGGTGCACTATCGCATTTCATCGCGCGGGCAATCGCACCGCCTGAGAAAGCGCCAGGTCTATGAACGCATCCTGGTTCAGCTGAGATATTTCGAGATACTGGAATGGCGCGCGTGGGCGGGTATAGCGCGCTCGCTGGCGGCGATCATCGCTCCGCCACGTATCCTGCAGGCCGCGAGTGCAGCGCGTGCGGCGGGTCTCACGCCGGCTTCGCCGGATAGATCGGAACGCGCCGCGCACTAGCGCATGATCCCGAAAAGCTTGCCCTCGCGGATCGGTTAGCGATTTCGGCGTGCGCAGCGAACTGGCGGTGAAATCCGCTCTAGATCGGCGGGTGGCGGCTTTCGACTGAGCACGAAGCGCGGCAGCGCCAGCGCGGCGGCAGACAAGAGATATGCGAGAGCTGCGCCGTTCAACCCCAGAAGCGGAATCAGCAAAAGATAAAGCAGCGCCGACAGAGGCGGGCCTGCCAGGGAGAGAAGCGCGATCGCCTTGTCGTAATGAAGCGCGAGCAGCACGTAGTTGTAGCTGTCGACCGCAAGCCGCAAAATCGTCGCTGCGATAACGAGCCAGAGAACAGGCAGATGTCCGCTCAGAAGCGGACGGTCGAGATAAGGCAGAAGGAGCGGGATCGCAGCGACAAGTACACCTGCCACCAGGACCGCCACCCCGCCGGTCGTGATTTCCATTCGGTGCAGAACTGCCGCAAAACGCTGCGGCGCGTTGCGCGCGACCTCAACGAGAGTTGTCACCTTCGGATAGAATATCGCGTGGAGCGCGAGATTGTGCACCACGTTGGCAATCGACCAGAAGAACGTATAGATCCCGGTGGCCTCGATGCCGAGGAACGCGGAGACCAGGAAGCGATCGAGGTACAGATTCGCGGCCACGCTGACGTCCTTGATATAGAACGGCAGGCTTTCGGTAATCCCCCTCGTCATTTCGCGCCGGGCCAGCCTGAGATGTCGCCACCGATTTTCCCGGCCGACGAAGGCAGCCAAAGTCAGCCACATCGCGACAAGGCCTGCCAGCCATCCGGCTAACAGCCAGTCGAGGCTTCTCGTTTCGGGAAACAGAATGCCGGCGGCGATGACGATCAATGGCCATGCACCGGCGCGAAGAAAGAACAGCACGTTGGAGAAGAGCACGCGCCCGCGCCAGGTCAGCATGTCGCATGCATCTGCCGCCATATGATCCAGCAGGGCAATCGCGCCGACCAGCATGAGCGTCTTCCACGGGAGCAGCTCCCCCATGGCCCCGTTTGCCGCGAATACGATCGGCTGCACCAGCAGATGGAACAGCAGAATCATCGTCAGCCGCGTCGTCATGAGCGGTGCGGATTGCGCGCTCGGTGCGCCGGCGACTTTTCGGATCATCCAGTCGCTGGTTCCAAGCCCGGCAAACGCCGGCAACACGGTCGTGGCGCCGACGATCAGTCCATAGACTCCGAGATCCGCCAGCCCAAGGTATCGCGTAACGTACAGGGCAAGCAGGAACTTCGAGAGGGTGTTCGCACCGCGAATGAAGATCAGCAGCAGCGGCGTCAACACTGCGCGTAAGCGGTAAAGAGCCAGCCGGTCACCCATGAGAAGGAAATTCGGAACGCCTTTGACGGACATATCTCAGGCTGGCGATCGAGACGCCCCATGAAACTCCGAGCAGCATATAGTAATGACGCCAGTGATCAGCATCGATGATAAAGCTTTCGATCGTCGTAACGGCAAATGTCGCGAAGACGGCGAGGTACAGGGTGCGCCATGGTGTCTCCTGAAAGGCGCATCGGATGCCAAGGACAAGTGTCGAGAAGATCAGCATCGGGTATAGAATTCCGCTGAGCCATCCGCCGGACATGAAGGCGTTCAGGAACGAGTTGTGCGTATCTTCCGGAAAAAAGCGAGTGAATTGCAGGGGCCCGATCCCCAGCGGATAATCGAGCGCCATTTCGGCGCCGAGCAGATGCCGGCCAAACCTGCCGAACCGGCCCGCATCGTACGGCTGATCGAGGCTCGCACGCTCCTGAAACAACGAGGCGACCTGATCCGACGAGAGCAGGATCACAATCGCGACGATGCCGAGTATCGCGCTGAGGGACGCAAGCATGACGATGCGTACGCGGTCCCGGTAGGTGGGAGCAGTGAGGTACATCAAAGCGACCGTCAACAGGATCGCGCCGACCAATCCTCCCCATGCTGCACGCGAGAATGCCAGGAAGATCGCCAGGCTGATGATCAACAACGCGCAGGCGTGTCGAACGGCCGGCCAGAAGGAGCCGTTGATGATCCGCTGGATGCAAAAAGCCGCGGGGTAAATCAGGAATGCTCCGAGAACGTTCGGGTCCTTGAAGGTGCCTTTTGCGCGGCCGGCGAACGTGAGCAGATCATACGCCCCGGGAATGAGATTGAAGTAGCCGGCGATCCCTGCGATCGAAGCGATCAGTGCGCCGAGAAGATATCCCCGGCTCAGCGCTTCGAGTCGGCCTTCTGTATCCTCCATCAGCGTCATGGCGAAGAACGATGAGGCCACTGCCATGTACCAGGAGGTCAGAATCCAGTAGATCACCTCGGGCTTTTCAAGCACGGGGATCGCGCCGATCGAGTAGCCGATGTTGATGCCGACCAGCAGTGCCAACGGGACAAGCAGAGGCCGGGCCAGTCTCAAGCCGGTCGCGATCATGACAATGAGCGCCATGATCATGACGAGTTCGTAGGGACTGGGCTCGATAAGGACAATCGCTCCGGACATGCCGATCAGCCCGAAGAACTTCCGCTGAAGCGCCACGATCCCGTTCGGGGACGGGCAATGCCGGCAGCTCTGCCTGCCTGGCGCCGGCAACATCGAGAGAAGTCATTCGTTAGCCTCCTCGATGGGCACTAGTGCAATGCCGCATCGATGCCTAGAGATTGCGCCCGCTGGGAGGGAAGCGACTAACGAGGACTCTAAACGATCGATGTTGGTACCCCGCGCGTCTCAATAGTGAAAAAACATAGTTAACAGAGTGTAAAAAATTGCGGAGGCACCGGCGGAGAGGGAAGGGATTCGAACCCTCGATAGACTTGCGCCTATGCCGCATTTGTAACGCGGCGCATTAAACCGCTCTGCCACCTCTCCATTGGTTGCAACTGGCAGCGGTCGAAAGTTATGGAACATGGGAGGGCGCTTCAAGTCACAGAAGCGCTAGTGCCTCTCTCTTGAAATATCGTGGTAAAGCGAAAGCTGCAAAATTAACTGAAAATATCGCGCTGCTCCGGCAGTGCCTTGAGATGGCACGCGACCCACTGACCATCTCCGGTCGAGCGAAGCTCCGGCTCCTCGGTGCGGCAGCGATCGAACACGTACGGACAGCGGGTGTGGAAGCGGCATCCGCTGGGCGGATTGATCGGGCTCGGCACGTCGCCTTTCAGGATGATCGGGTTGCGGACGGCGCCGGGCTCCGGCACCGGCACCGCCGAGAGCAGCGCCTTGGTGTAGGGATGCTTCGGCGCGGTGAAGATGTGCTCGCTTGGGCGCCATCTCGACGATCTTGCCGAGATACATGACGGCGACACGGTGCGTCATGTGCTCGACGATCGCGAGATCGTGGCTGATGAACAGCAGCGCAAGGCCGAACTCCTGCTGCAGATCCTGCAGCAGGTTGACGATCTGCGCCTTGACCGAGACGTCCAGCGCCGAGACCGCCTCGTCGCAAACGATCAGTTCGGGCTCTGCCGCCAGCGCCCGGGCGATGCCGATGCGCTGGCGCTGACCGCCTGAAAATTCGTGCGGCCGGCGGTTCAGCGCGTCGGTCGGCAGGCGCACAACGTCCATCAGCGCCACGACCTTCGCCTCGAGCTCGGCGGAGGATTTGGCCAGGCCGAAATTGCGGATCGGCTCGGCCAGGATATCGCGCACGCGCATGCGCGGATTGAGACTGGAATAGGGATCCTGGAACACCACCTGCACGCGGCGGCGCATGCTGCGCAGCCCGTCGGGCGAAAGACCGTCGATCCGCTTGCCGTCCAGCACCACCTGGCCGGCGGTGATGTCGAACAGCCGCAGGATGGCGCGGCCGACCGTCGACTTGCCGCAGCCGGACTCGCCGACGAGCGACAGGGTCTCGCCACGCGCGACCTCGAACGACACGCCGTCCACCGCGTAGACCCAACGGCGCTTGCGGCTGAACAGGCCGCCGCGAACCGGAAAATGCTTCTTGAGGTCGTTGACCTGGAGCAGCGGGGCGCTCATGCCGCGGCCGCTGTCTTGAGTGCGTAATGGCAGGCGGCGATGTGGCGGGGGCCCTTCTCTTCGAGACCCGGCGCGACCGTGCGACAGAGATCGGTCGCGAGCGAACACCGCCCGGCAAAGACGCAGCCTTCGATCCGCTGTCTTGAGGCTGGGCACTTGCCCGGTGATCTCGGCGAGGCGCTTCGTAGCGCCGGTGAAGGAGGAGCCGAGCTTGGGCACCGCGCCGAGCAGGCCCTGCGTATAGGGATGACGCGGCGAGCGGAACAGTTCGGCCACCGGTGCCTCCTCGACCTTGCGGCCGGCGTACATGACCATGACGCGCTCGGCGATTTCGGCGACCACGCCGAGATCATGGGTGATCAGGACGATCGCGGCACCGACGCGGCGCTTGAGATCCAGCATCAACTGCAGGATCTGCGCCTGGATCGTCACGTCGAGCGCGGTGGTCGGCTCGTCGGCGATCAGGAGTTTCGGGTTGCAGGCGAGCGCCATGGCGATCATCACGCGCTGGCGCATGCCGCCGGAGAGCTGATGCGGATATTCGCGCACGCGCCGCGCCGGCTCCGGGATGCCAACCAATGTCAGCATCTCGATGGCGCGCGCCTCTGCGGCCTGCCTGTCGAGGCCCTGATGCATCCGCAGCGTCTCGCCGATCTGGCGGCCGACGCTCAGCACCGGATTGAGGCTCGTCATCGGCTCCTGGAAGATCATCGAAATGTCGTTGCCGCGGATGGCGCGCATCTCGCGGTCGGAGAGTTGCAGCAGCTCCTTTCCCTGAAAGCGGACAGAGCCGCCGATCTTGCCCGGTGGCTCGGGGATCAGCCGCATCAGCGACATGGCGGTGACGGATTTGCCGCAGCCGGATTCACCGACGATGGCCAGCGTCTCGCCTTCGTTGACATGGAAGGAAACGCCGTCGACGGCGCGGTTGATGCCCTCAGGCGTCCGGAAATGGGTCTGCAGATTCTGGACGTCGAGCAATGTCATCGGATTAGAGGCTTTTGGCCATGCGCGGATCGAGCGCATCACGCAACCCGTCGCCGAGCAGGTTGACGGCGAGCACGGTGACAGACAGGAACGCGGCGGGAAAGAACACGATGTAGGGTTTGACCTGCCACAGCGCTCGGCCCTCGGCCATGATATTGCCCCAGGACGGAATGGTGGGCGGCGTGCCGGCGCCGATGAATGAGAGGATGGACTCCACGATCATGGCGCTGGCGCAGATATAGGTCGCCTGCACCAGCATCGGCGCCAGCGTGTTGGGCAGGATGTGGCGCAGGATGATCATCGGTGTTCGCGTGCCGGAGGCGATGGCGGCGTCCACATAGGGCTGCTCGCGCAGCGACAGCACGACGCCGCGCACGAGACGCGACACGCGCGGGATTTCGGCGACGGTGATGGCCAGGATGACGTTGCCGACGCTGCCGCGCGTCAACGCCATGAGCGCGATGGCAAGCAGGATCGGCGGGATCGACATCAGCCCGTCCATGACCCGCATCAGGATGCTGTCGGCCCAGCGGACGAAACCCGAGACGAGGCCGATGGCGAGCCCGGCAAGCGAGGCGAGCAGCGCCACGGAAAGACCGACGCTGAGCGAAACCCGTGCCCCGTAGAGCACACGCGAATAGATGTCGCGGCCGAGCAGGTCGCTGCCGAACCAGAAATCCGCAGACGGCGCGCGCGTCCGCTTGGCGGGCGCGATCGCGGTCGGGTCGACGGTCCCGAGAAACGGCGCCAGGATTGCGATCAAGACCAGGCAGAGCAGCAAGGCTCCGCCGATCGCGACGGTCGGCTGATTGCGCAGGAAGCCTGTGACACCGCGCCGGATTTTGACCGGCTGCAGCAGGTCCGGAAGTTGCGGCGCGATGACAAGGCCGGGCGGCAGCGGCGCAGTGCTGATGGCAGAGACAGTCAATAGCGGATCCTCGGGTCGACCAGGGTGTAGGTGAGGTCAACCAGCAGATTGACCAGCACGTAGAGGAAGCTGAACATCAGGACGATGCCCTGGATGACGGGATAGTCGCGGCGCAGGATCGCATCGATCGTCAGCCGGCCAAGGCCCGGGATCGCGAACACGCTTTCGGTGACCACCGCGCCGCCGATCAGGAGCGCAATGCCGATGCCGATCACGGTCACGATCGGAACGGCTGCGTTCTTCAGCGCGTGAATGAACAGGATGGTGTTCTGCCCGAGGCCCTTGGCGCGGGCGGTGCGGATGTAGTCCTGCTGCAGCACCTCGAGCATGGTGGCACGGGTGATGCGCGCGATCAGCGCGATGTAGACGAAGCCGAGCGCAACGGCCGGAAGGATCAGGTTCCGCAACCATGGCCAGAAGCCATTGGCGAACGGCGTGTAGCCCTGCACCGGAAGCCATTCGAGCTCGAGCGCGAACACATAGGCGAGGATGTATCCGACGACAAAGACCGGAAGCGAGAAGCCGAACACGGCGAATGCCATGATGGTGCGGTCGATCCAGGTTCCCGCCTTCCATGCAGCCACCACGCCGAGCGGCACCGCGACAAGAATGGTCAGGACGAGCGTAATCACCATCAGCGAGAGCGTCGGCTCGATGCGTTGCGCGATCATCGCGCCGACGGGCAGGTTGGTGAAGATCGAGGTGCCGAGATCGAAATGCAGGATGCGCCAGACCCAGGTCCCGAACTGGACCAGAAACGGCCGGTCGAGGCCGAGGGTCTGGCGAATGCGCTCCACATCGGCGGGGCTCGCATGCTCGCCCGCGATCACCGCCGCCGGATCGCCCGGCGCGATGTAAAGCAGGCTGAAGACGAACAGCGCGACGATCGCCATCACCGGCAAGGTCGCGAGAATGCGCCTGAGGAGATACGAGAGCCATGTCGGTTCACCGCGCCGTCATGCGGTCTTCGACACGCCCCAGAAGAAGGGCAGGGGTCCCTTCGCGATGCCTGAGATGTTCTTGCGCCATGCCGTGTAGCTCAGGAAGAAGCCGGTCGGCGCATAGATGACGTCCTCGAGTGCGGCCTTGTTGAGGCGATTCGACCGTGGCCTTCTCCTCATCGAGCGTCTTGGCTTCGAACCATGCCGCGACTTCCTTTTCCACGGCCGCGCTCGTCGGCCAGCCAAACCACGCCTTGTCGCCGGTGCCGCGAATGGCGTTGTAGGCGGCGGGATTGACGCAGTCCGCGCCGGAGTGCCAGGTGTGAAACACCTGCCAGCCGCCCTGGCCCGGAGGCGTCTTGACCGCACGGCGGGAACCGACCGTGCCCCAGTCGGTCGCGACGAAGTCGACATTCATGCCCATCTGCTTCAACAGATCGGCCGTGACGTCGCCGAACGCCTTGGTGATCGGCTGATCCTGCGCCACCAGGCACGTGACCGGCTGGCCCGAATAACCGCTCTCGGCAAGCAGCTTCTTGGCCGCTGCCATATCGCGCTTGCCCTTCAGGATCGCGCCGCCCTCCTCGGTGTAGAGCGGCGTATCCGGCGTGAAGAAGCCCGGCAGCGGTTTCCAGAGCGAGTTATCGTCGCCGACCAGCGCGCGCATGTAGTCTTCCTGGCTCAGCGCCGCGAGCACGGCACGTCGCGCCTTCACATCGTTGAAGGGCGGGTGCAGGTGGTTCATCCGGAACGAACCGATGTTGCCGAGCGGGTCGGCGATGTCGACTGAGATGTTGCGGTTCTTCTTCAGCACCGGCACGAGATCGGTGATCGGATTCTCCCACCAGTCGACCTCGCCGTTCTGCAGCGCGGCCGCGGCCGTTGCCGGATCCGGCATCACCACCCATTCCACGCGGTCGACCAGCATCTGCTTGCCGCCGGCGAGCCACGACGCCTTCTCCTGCCGCGGCGCGTAGTCGGTGAACTTCTCGAACACCGCCTTGGCGCCGGGCACCCACTCGCCCTTCACGAACTTCATCGGGCCCGAGCCGATATATTCGGCGATCTGCTTGAACGGGTCGGTCTGGGCGAAGCGCTCCGGCATGATGAAGGCGCAGGGCGTGCTGTTCTTGCCCAGTGCGAAAAGCAGCTTCGGATAAGGCTGCTTCAGCGACCATTTGAAGGTCTTGTCGTCGACCGCGGTGAGATCGTTCTGGATCGCCTTGATCATCAGCCCCATGGGATCGCGGGCCGACCAGCGCGTGAGGCTCGCCACCACGTCCTTGGCGAGCACCGGCTCGCCGTCATGGAATTTCAGTCCCGGCCGCAGGCGGAAAGTCCAGATCAGTCCGTCGTCGGACACCTGCTCGGATTCGACCATCTGGCGCTGCGGCTGCAGCTTGTCGTCGATGCCATAGAGGGTGTCCCACACGAGCGCGGCGGCGTTGCGCACGACATACTGGGTCCCCCAGATGGGATCGAAGTTTGCGAGGTTGGCTTGCGGCACGAAGCGCAAGGTGCGTGCCGCGGCGCCTTGCGAAAGGGCCGGCATCGAAAGCCCGCCCGTTGCCGCCAGACCGCCGA
Organism: uncultured Alphaproteobacteria bacterium; assembly: GCA_963843435.1. Classification (GTDB taxonomy): domain Bacteria; phylum Pseudomonadota; class Alphaproteobacteria; order Rhizobiales; family Xanthobacteraceae; genus P52-10. The sequence continues at coordinate 325,787 of CAWJKJ010000011.1, read as the reverse complement.
CTCCGGCCAATCCCTTCAACAATGTCCTGCGATGCATAGAACTCTCCCGGTCTCGCGTTGTTACAGCGGTTCTGCCCGTTTCATGCGCCGATGGTTCGGCGACAATGGAAACGGACCAGTCAGACAGATGCGACCAGCCTTTTGCGTGCAAATGGTATGCCAGCGTCGCTGCTCGGTCCGCCGGCAAACCCGATCGGTCATGCGGAGAGCATGGCTTGGCGATCACATTTGGTGACTTCGTGTCACCAGATGCAATCTGCGGCCGGCTCAGCCTGCGAGTTGCTTGACTTTCGACGATTGTGTCGGGTGCCACCAGCGGCCGCCGATGACGACGCCTTCGGACACGATCTTGCGGTCGCCCATCAGGTGCTCGCCGACGACGTCGACATAGTCGAACTCGCCTTGCTTGATCGAGATGAGGGTGGCGTCTCCGACACTCCCCACCTTGAGGCTGCCGAGTTCGGGACGCCGCAGCGCCATCGCCGCATTGACCGTCGAAGCCGCGACCACGTCGGGAAGCGGCATGCCCATGCACAGGAATTTCGACAGGGTGGTCACCTGATCGAAGGCGGGGCCGTCGATGCACAGGGTATGGACGTCCGAGGAGATGGTGTCCGGATAGAAGCCGTTGGCGAGCATCGACCGCGCGGTCTTGAAGGCGAACGAGCCCTTGCCGTGGCCGATGTCGAACAGCACGCCGCGTTCGCGCGCCTCCAGCACCACCTTCTTCACCGTGCCCTGGGCGGTGGCGGGCGTATTGGGAAACGGCCGGAATGCGTGGGTGAGAACGTCGCCTGGACGCAAGAGGGAGACGACCTCCTCGTAGCTCGGCGGCGGATGGTCGATGTGCGCCATCAGCGGCATGCCGACCTGGTCGGCGACTTCAAGCGCGATCTGCAGCGGCACGACGCCCGAGGTGCCCGACGAGCCGCGGCCGACGCGGACCTTGATGCCGACGATGAGGTCGCGATTCTGCTCCGCCACGGCGACGGCGTCGATCGGATTCATCAGCCGGATCTCCTCGCTCTCGCCGACCATCACCCGATCCGAGAAGCCGTAGATGCCGGCGTGCGAGACATGCAGATAGGCGAGAATGCGGACCTGGCTCGGCTCGATCACATGCTTGCGGAAGCCTGCGAAATTGCCCGGGCCGGCGCTGCCGGTGTCGACCGCCGTGGTGACGCCGGAGGTGCGGCAGAACTCCTCCGCATCGATGCCGAGCGAGGTGCCGCCCCAATAGACGTGGGTGTGCAGATCGATGAGACCCGGAGTGACGATGTATCCGCGCGCGTCGCGCACGTCGGTTGCGGGATCGGCCTTGAGCTCGTTTCCGACCATGGCCACCTTGCCGCCGGCGAAGGCGACATCCGTCACGGCGTCGAGCTTCTGGGAGGGGTCGATCACGCGGCCGCCGCGCAGGATCAAATCGAAAGGCATGGGGATCTCCGGATGTGGCAGGAAGGAAGCGAGGACGCGCGTCAGTCGCACAGGGTCGCGCGCGCCTCACCTTAAAGCAAGGATCGCACCGAAATTCGTCGGGACATGCGGTTTCGCGTCGAACACGCGCCGTGCTTGCTGCCGCTCACCTTGCTCGAAACGATCCGAACAACTCCGCGATGCATTGCGATCCGACCTTCATCAGGTCGAACCCTTGGCTATGGCGCAGCCAGTCTGCCCAGAGGCCTCCCATCATTGATGTAAACACTCTCGATGCGGCCGCAGGTGTCCAGTTCGAACTCAGCGAGCCGTTCTCGCGAGCCATGGTGAAGATGCGAGTCAGGCGGGTTTGCATCAAGGCGTCCGCATCCTGCTGGCGCCTCAGCGCCTCGGCCATCTCGCCGACATACTCGCACCGAACCAGCAAGATCGTGTAGACGCGCATGAGCTGCGGATCGGTCGTGAGCCTTTTCATCAAGTCCAAGGAAAGCTGCTCCAGCAATGCCAACGGATCGGGATGACCGTCCGCCACGGCCTGCACAATCATGTCCTCTTGCGGCAGACGCACGCGTTCATGGAGCGCCTTGAACAACGCCACCTTGTCGGAAAAATGCCAATAGATTGCGCCGCGGGTGACGCCGGCTTCCTCGGCGATCTGCTCCAGCGACGTCTGCATCACCCCGCGCGCGAAAAACAGCTGCTCCGCAGCGTCGAGAATTTTCTCGCGTGTCTCTTCGGCTTCCGCCTTCGTTTTTCGGGCCATCAAATTACCATGTTTACATACATACATGAATGTATATATGGATTCCCGCGAGTCGGCAAGGCACCTCAGAGTTCGCTATGGCATTGAAAAGCAAAGCCTTACTGCCACTCCGGACTTGCGGGCTTCGGTAGAACGGGTAAGGGGCATGCGTTCGTTTTATCAGTTGCCGGTCATGCCGTTCGTCACGCTGACTTTGGTGTTCCTTCTGGTCGGCTGCAGCTCGCTGCCGCGAACGCCGTATACGGCGTCCGACGCAGCATCCGCGCGAGTCCTGGATCTTCGCGACCTGCGCAGGTATGCGGACGAGCCCGCGTCGGCCTTCCTCAAGGAAATTCATGCAAGCCCGCGTGCCGGCACCCTCAACTATCTTGCACTGTCAGGTGGTGGTGCCGACGGCGCCTACGGCGCGGGCGTGCTGAATGGCTGGACGGCCGCAGGCACGCGCCCGAAATTTTCAATCGTTTCGGGTGTGAGCACCGGAGCGTTGATCGCACCATTTGCATTTCTTGGCCCCGCCTACGACGCCACGTTGCGGGACGTCTACACGAGCGGCGTCGCTGAAAGCCTGCTCGATGAACCGAGCCTCATGCGTGCGCTTTTCGGATCCGGCCTGTTTGGCAATGCGCGCCTGCGCGAGCTCGTTGCGCGCTATGTCGATCACGACATGCTGGCGATGATCGCTGCCGAGCACGCCAGCGGCAGAAGGTTGCTCAGCGTCACGACCGACCTCGATACGCAACGCACGGTGATCTGGGATATGGGCCGCATCGCAACGATAGGCTCGCCGCAGGCGCTGAGCTTGTTCCGCGATGTCACCGCTGCATCCGCGAGCATCCCGGTGGTTTTCCCGCCGATGCTGATCGATGCCGAAGCGAACGGTCACCGCTTCCAGGAAATGCACGTGGACGGCGGCGTGACGGCGCCGGTCCTGACGTTGCCCGAAGCATTTCTGCTGGGAAGCGGGCCGCCGGCCCGAGGCCTGCGCATGAACATCTACATCCTGGTCAACAACAAGGTGGAGCGGGATTTTCAACTGGTGCCGAACAGCACGACCGACATTGCGGCAAGGGCTTCGGCTTCCGTCACCAAGACGCAGACCCGCTCCGTCCTCAACGGAACCTTCAGCTCGCACGCCGCAACAACTTCGGCTTCAACCTGACCTATATCGACAGAGACTTTCCGTCGCCCCGCTCAGCCGGTTTCGACACGAGCTATATGCGCGCGCTCTATCAGTACGGATACGACAAAGCCGAAAGCCGCGAAGCCCTGGGCAAAGGCGCCGCCATCGTATGAACTCTTACCCAACAGTGCTCGCGTTGAAAGATCCGCCTTATAGCTCATCAGGGCATGATCCCGAAAAGCTTGCCCTCGACGTGATCGGGGTGGAGACCGGTTTCCCGCCTTCGCGAAGCCCGCCATAGGCGAGCGAAGCGACGCCGTTCTTCGAACGGCTACGGGCGGGCGAAGGAAGGTCGGATAGACCATGCCCAAACAAAAAGATAAGCGATAGTTGATTCAACGAAGTTGAATCAAACTCTAGCGTCGCTGCAGGAGCCAACAGCGAGTGTATCCGATGCGTGGGAAGCGTTTATTTGCAGCACTGCTATCGTTGTTGGTCTGTGCACCGCTGCATGCCAACGCCGGTTTTGACCGCACAGCGGCTGCAACCCCGCATCAAGGCGAAGGCAGCAATGACGTAAACGACGAGGCGGCTGGCCGTGAGCTCGAACTTTTCCGCGCCGCCGAAATATCACTGTGGAGAGCGTTGGCGATTGCCAAGAGGCTGCGCGCCGGTTCAAGAGTTGCGGATATCAGCTTCGACGGCGCGTCGGGTTCGCCGGTCTATCGCGTGAAAACACTTCAAGGAGATCGTGTCTGGGGAGATGCGATCGACGCAAAAACGGGGCAGGTTGTAGGCAAAGCGGCAGCGTCTTTCTTGCATGCCCTGGACGGCGAGGAACGGAGCAATCTCATTGCCCTGAAAGCTGTTCGGCAAGAGCTTGCGGATGCGGTTCTCGTCGCCGAGAAGAGCACGTCGGGACGGGCGATGGGAGGCAGTCTGGTGAACGAAGACGGCAAACTGAAGTTTGCGGTCCTGGTGCTCTCCGGCGCCGACCTGAAATTGGTTATCCTCGAGCCGCCCGAGTGCCAGGAACCGGCGCGCGCGTCCGCGGCGCTCACGCCTCTGACGACACTTGTCCTTGCGCCTGCGTTGCAAGCGCGGCGTCGCTCTCGTCCTTGAGGTCGACGCCGGTCAGCGCGCGCCTGAAGCGCCTGATCGATCAGCCAGGCGAGCTTGAAGGCGGCGGCGGCGAAGGCAGAGGCCGCCGGGCCGGATGTTCGAGATGCAGTTGCGCGCGGCGTCGGTGAGGCCCGGCCGCGGGCGCGAAGGTGAGATAGGCGCCGAGGCTGAATCCGGCGAGGACAGGCCCGGGCCGCTCGCCGATCAGCACCAGCGACCATCCGCGCGCCGAGCGCGTGCGCCGACCTCGTCGCCGAGCGCGACGCGCGCCTGCGAGGCGATCACGACCGGGCCGAGCGTGCAGCTTCTGACGCGTCAGATGCGGCAGCAGCGCGCGCGATGAAGCGGCACGGCGTTCTGGTGCACCGCGGTCGAGGACAGACCGTCGGCGACGACGATGGCGAGATCGCAAGGCGCATGCGCGCAAGCCGCCAGCGCCGCACGCGCTCTCCGCCGACAGGCTGCGGCCGAGATCGGGCCGGCGCAGATAGTCGCTCGCGCGACGCGGGCTGCGCTCTCGACCATGCATCGTCTCGAGCGCCAAGCGCCGCGAGCCCGCGTCGCGATCTCGTCGGGCCGGAACGGCGCGTGCACCGCGTCGCGCGCCTGCGCGTGCGCAAGGCCGAAGCGCAGCACCTCGCGCGTCGGCAGCGAGGCGCCCGAGCGGCCGAGCGCGATGCGCGCCGGCGTCAGCGCGCGCGAGCTCGGCCCAGCGCTCCGCTGGCGTGAGCTTGCGCTCGTCGCTCATGCCGACGCGCTCCGTGCATCGCGAGCAGGGCCTGCCCGCCTTGCCCGCGCACTCAGCCTGCCGCCGCGTCGGTGATGTCCATGCGCTGCAGCCAGGCCTCGAATTCCGGCGCGCGCTTCAGGCCGAGCACCTCGCGGACATAGAGCTGGTCGTGGAAGGAGGTCGACTGGTAGTTCAGCATCACGTCGTCGGCGCCGGGCACGCCCATGATGAAGTTGACGCCGGCGGCGCCGAGCAGGGTCAGCAGCGTGTCCATGTCGTCCTGATCGGCCTCGGCATGGTTGGTGTAGCAGATGTCGCAGCCCATCGGCACGCCCAGCAGCTTGCCGCAGAAATGATCCTCGAGGCCGGCGCGGATGATCTGCTTGCCGTCGTAGAGATACTCCGGGCCGATGAAGCCGACGACGGTGTTGACCAGCAGCGGCTCGATAGGCGCGGGCGACCGCATAGGCGCGCGCCTCGAGCGTCTGCTGGTCGACGCCGTGATGGGCGTCGGCCGAGAGCGCCGAGCCCTGGCCGGTCTCGAAATACATGACGTTGTCGCCGACCGTGCCGCGCTTCAGCGAGCGGCCGGCGTCGCAGCCCCTCCTGCAGCAGCGCGAGCGTGACGCCGAAGGAGGCGTTGGCGGCCTCGCGTGCCGGCGACCGACTGGAAGACGAGATCGACCGGCGCGCCCTGCTCGATCAGCGCGATCGACGATGGTGACATGGGTCAGCACGCAGGCCTGCGTCGGGATCTCGAAGCGGGCGATCACCTCGTCGAGCAGGCGCAGCAGGTCGCCGATGCGTGCTCATGCTGTCGGACGCCGGATTGATGCCGATCACCGCGTCGCCGCAGCCATAGCAGCAGCCCGTCGAGGATCGAGGCGGCGATGCCGCGCAGCGTCGTCGGTCGGATGGTTCGGCTGCAGGCGCACGGCGAGCGTGCCGGGCAGGCCGATCGTGTTGCGGAAGCGCGTGACGACGCGGCATTTGCGCGCGACCAGGATCAGGTCCTGGTTGCGCATCAGCTTGCGAGACCGCCGCCGCCATCTCCGGCGTCACGCCCGGCGCGAGCGCGGCCAGCGCTCGGCGTCGTCGCGCGCGTCGGAGCAGAGCCAGTCGCGGAACTCGCCGACGGTCAGCGAGGCGACCGGCGCGAAGGCCGCGGCATCGTGGCGTGTCGACGATCAGCCGCGTGACCTCGTCCTCCTCGTAGGGAACGAGCGCCTCGTTCAGGAACGTCGCGCAGCGGCAGATCGGCCAGCGCGCATCCGCGCCGCCATCATCTCCTCCATGCTGCGCGGCCGCGACGCCTGCCAGCATGTCGCCGGAGCGCAGCGGCGTCGCCTTCGCCATCAGCGTCTTCAGGTCGGGGAAAACCCAGCTGGTGGCGCCGACACTTTGTCTGAATGCCATCATGACCTCCGATCAGAAATCTAGGCTTCCGGCGGCGGCACCGCGCCGGTGCGGCTGGTGATCAGGCCGTAATGCTCGATGCGGCGATGACGGGCGAAGTCGAAGATCGTTTGCTTGCCGAAGACGGTGGCGTCGAGATCGCACGGGTGGAACCAGAAGTTCGTCCTCTTCGGTCCTGGCCTCGACGACGACCTCGCCGTCAGGACTGACGATCAGACTGCCGCCGATCAACGGGAAGCCATCCTCGACGCCGGCCTTCGCAACGGAGACGACCCACGTCGAATTCTGGTAGGCGCCGGCCTGCACGGACAGGCGGTTGTGGAACAACCGCTTCTCGGGTCCCTCCTCGCTCTTCTGGGCATTGAACGACGGCGTGTTGTAGCCGATCAGCACCATCTCGACGCCTTGCAGGCCCATCACGCGATAGGTCTCCGGCCAGCGCCGGTCGTTGCAGACGGCCATGCCGAAGATGCCGCCGAGGGTGCGCCAGACGTTGAAACCGAGATCGCCGGGTTCGAAGTAGCGCTTCTCGAGATGCTGGAAGGCGCGTTCCGTATCGAACTCCGAATGACCCGGCAGATGAACCTTGCGGTACTTGCCGACAATCCTGGCGGACTTGTCGGTGAGGATGCTGACGTGTTGAAACGGTGCCCATCCGATGTCAGCTCGGCGTAGCCAAAACTCATGGCCATCTGGTGTTGCGCGGCGCGCTCGAACAGCGGCTTCGTCGCCGCATTAGGCATCTCGCGCTCAAACCAGGCATCGACCTCGGCCTGATCCTCCATGTACCAGCGCGGAAAAAACGTCGTCAGTGCCAGCTCCGGATAAACGATCAGATCGGCGCCCCGGGCCCTGGCTTCATCCATGAGCGCGAGCATGCGCTTGACGACCGCTTCGCGGCTGTCGGCCTTCTGGATCGGGCCCATTTGGGCGGCGGCAACATTGATGACGCGCATGATCGGCTTTCCTGGGTGCTCTAGCTGGTGCTCCGTGGCAGCGGATGCAAACAACGAGCCATCAGCCGCTCGCTAGCGAATTCGGTTGCCGGCAGCGTGCACCATCTGCGCGCCGACTTCATAGAGCATTTCCTTCATCCGCCGCAGCGGAGCACTCATCGGCGCCGTCACCGGCAACGGCAGGTGTTGGTCGTCGATGCGTCCTGACACGTAGCTGGCCAAAATCCTGCCGAAGATCGTGCCGGGAGCAATCCCTCTGCCATTGTAGCCGCTGAAGGCGATCACATTCGGGGCGAGCTTGTGGAACCTTGGCAAGTTGTTCGGCAGTCATGCCGATCATGCCGTACCACTCCGCCTGAAACTGCACGTCGCCGATTTGCGGAAACAGGCTTCGGATCGCGCGCGTTGCCCAGGCCCGGTGCACGGCAGCCCCGCTACCTCTCAACGCGCCGACGCTGCCGAAGATAAGCCGGCCTGCCTGATCCATGCGAAATGAGCTCAGGATCTCCTTGGTGTCCCAGGCGCCCTGACGTTCCGGGAGGATCGACCGTTCTCAGATGTTCCGGAAGTGGTTCGGTTGCGAAATTGAAATAGGGGAGATGCACCTGCTCCTGCCGGAGCGTCAGCCAGGGACCTTGGCTGTAGGCATCTGACGCAACGATAATCCAATCGGCGCGGACGGAGCCGTCGTGTGCTGCGCACGATCCACTTCCCCTGCACATGCTCACAGGACATCGCCGGACTGTGCGTGAAGATGCGTGCGCCCGCCTTCAACGCCGCGCTTGCAAGGCCGCGCGCATAGGCCAATGGCTGGATGGTCCCGGCGCGCAGATCGAGCAGGGCTCCGGCATAGGCCGACGTGCCGGTCTTCGTTGCGGTCTCGGCTTGATCGAGCAGCCGGACTGGCGCGCCTCGCGTCTGTCCACTGTGCGGTGCGCAGCTTCAACTCGGCAAGACCACCCCGGCCGACCGCACAGTGGAGCGTACCGGTGCGCTCGGCCTCGCATTCAATGTGATGTTTGTCGATGAGGTCGAAGACGAACTCCGGAGCGTCTCCCAGCACTTCAAGCAGACGCTCCCCATGCTCGGCACCAAGACCACCGATGACGTCGTTCGGCATCATCCACATGCCGGCGTTGACCAGTCCGACATTCCTGCCGGCCCCGCCGAAGCCGATGTCCACGGCCTCAAGCACCACCGCATCGACGCCGGCTTCGGCGAGATGCAGAGCCGATGAGAGGCCAGCATAGCCGGCGCCGACGATCACCACGTCGGCGGTCAGTTCGCCTTCGATTGTCTGCGTCTCCGGGCCAGCCGGCGCAGTCATCTCCCAGAGGCCGTGCGAGTGCGGATCATTCTGCATGGGATCGTGCTTGCCGTTGCGCGACGCTCGTTACAAGCAATCTTTGCTCAACAAGTCATGCGGGCCTGGAATGATGCATGCCATCGGCTTCCTTCTTTACCCACGCGCGAAAGGCCTGCAGCGGCGGACGCGAGGCCCGGTTGGCCGGCCAGGCCAGATAGTAGCCTTCCGCGCTCTCCACGGGACAGTCGATCGCCGGCACGAGGTCGCCGCGGGAAAGCTCCGGCTCGATCAGAAATTTCGGCAGGAGCGCAACGCCGAGGCCCGAGATCGCCGCCTGGGCGGCGGTCGCAAACTGGTCGAGCAGCATTCCATGCACGGCGACGGCGCCAGCTCCCGTCGCCTCGAACCATTTTTCCCAGGCATCGGGCCGCGATGAGAGATGGAGGAGAGGGGCCTTCAGGAGATCGAGCGGCTCCGCAAACTGGTAAGTCGCCAGCGTCGAAGCGCTGCACGCCGGAACGACCGTCTCCCTCATCAGAAATTCAAGCTCGGCGCCGGACCAGTTGGGACGTCCGAAATGGATGGCCGCGTCCACGGTGTCGAACTGAAAGTCGAACGGGGCAAGCCGCGTCGTCAGGTTGATGGTGACGCCTGGGTTTTCGGCGACAAAGCCGGGAAGACGCGGCGCCAGCCAGCGCGTGCCAAAGGTCGGCAGAATGGCGAGGTTCAGCGTGCCGCCTTGGGGATTGGCGCGAAACGCGAGCGTCGCAGCCGAAATTCGCCTGAGCAACTCGCGGATTTCCTGCGCGTAGGTCTCGCCGGCAAGGTTGAGGCGGATGGTCTGGCGCTCACGGACAAACAGCTCGTAGCCGAGCGCCTCCTCGAGCGCGTGGATCTGCCGGCTCACCGCACTTTGGGTCAGGCTCAACTCCGCCGCCGCGGCGGTAATGCTCTGATGTCGTGCCGCCGCTTCGAAGGCACACAGCAGTTGCATGGAGGGCAGGAAGCGGCGAGCGAGGGCCATTCTTTCCGATTCAAATGAGCCAACGGCCATAGGGACATCAGGCCCTGGCGAGCGATGAATAATGCATTCCGTCGGGTTGGGCGCGCAACCCTCGGGCGGGCGATTTCATTCCAAATTGGCATGATCTCTTGATGGAAGATTGTTAGTTTCAGGGATGATGGGGCGCTAAACTCTTACGAGTTTATGCTGCTGCCGCATGATCCGGGGCGGCGGCCCGGATGTGGCGCCAAGACAGATCGGCGTGCAATCGACAGGGACCGAGCCCCGCAACCCGACTTGAGACCGCACCCATGACCATCACATCTTCCAAAGCAAACCTCGCCGCCGACGTCGAAGCGCTTCTATCCGGTCTCGGTGTTTCCAAAGCGCGCTACAGCGGCGGGACGCTTGTCGCACGCACGCCGATCACTGGTGAGGTGGTTGCCCACGTTGCCGAGGCGTCGCCCGAGGCAGCCCGCCAGGCGATCGAGCGCGCGCACGCCGCATTCCTGGAGTGGCGCAGCGTTCCCCCACCCAAGCGCGGCGAACTCGTTCGCCTGCTTGGCGAGGAGTTGCGCGCCCATAAGCAGGAGCTTGGCCGGCTGGTGTCGATCGAGGCCGGCAAGATTCTGTCCGAGGGGCTCGGCGAGGTGCAGGAGATGATCGATATCTGCGACTTCGCAGTCGGTCTGTCGCGCCAGCTCTACGGCCTGACCATCGCAACCGAACGCTCCGAACACCGGATGATGGAAACATGGCACCCGCTCGGTGTCACAGGCATCATTTCGGCGTTCAACTTTCCCGTCGCCGTCTGGTCGTGGAATGCCGCGCTCGCGCTTGTGTGCGGCAACAGCATCGTCTGGAAGCCGTCCGAAAAAACGCCGCTGACGGCGCTCGCCACGGAGGCGTTGTTCGAACGAGCCATGCAGCGATTTGTCGCCGAGGGCGGTGCCGCGCCGGCAAACCTGTCGGTGGTGCTGATCGGCGGCCGCGGCGTTGGCGAGGTTTTGGCCGATCATCCCAAAGTCCCGCTCGTCTCGGCCACGGGGTCGACGGCGATGGGGCGCGCGGTCGGGCCGCGGCTCGCGCAGCGTTTTGCGCGCGCGATCCTCGAGCTCGGCGGCAACAACGCGGCCATCGTCTGTCCGTCGGCCGATCTCGACCTGACCTTGCGGGGCGTGGCGTTCGCTGCGATGGGAACGGCGGGGCAGCGATGCACGACCCTGCGACGCCTGTTCGTCCACGACAGCGTCTATGACAGCTTGGTGCCGCGCCTCAAGAAAGCTTACGCGTCGGTCGCCGTCGGCAATCCCCTGGAAGGCGGAACGCTGGTCGGTCCTTTGATCGATCGGCAGGCGTTCGACACCATGCAGAAGGCGCTGGCGGCGGCGAAGGAAGCCGGCGGCACGGTCACCGGCGGTGATCGCGTCGCGTCAGTTGAGAACGCCTATTATGTGCGTCCTGCCCTCGTCGAAATCGCAAACCAGACCAGCCTGGTCGAGCACGAAACCTTCGCGCCGATCCTGTATGTGATGAAGTACAGCGATTTCGACGCGGTGCTTGCGCTGCATAACGCAGTGCCTCAGGGGCTCGCGTCGTCGATCTTCACCAACGATCTGCGCGAGGCAGAGCTGTTTCTGTCGGCGCGTGGTTCGGATTGCGGTATCGCCAACGTGAATATCGGGCCTTCCGGCGCGGAGATCGGCGGAGCTTTCGGCGGCGAGAAGGAAACCGGCGGCGGCCGCGAGTCCGGGTCCGATGCGTGGAAGGCGTATATGCGCCGCGCCACCAACACCATCAATTTTGGCAGAACACTTCCGCTCGCCCAGGGTGTCAAGTTCGACGTCAATTGAAGCGATGCTCTCGTGGGCGATCGCTGAACCTGATGCGGATACCGTCGTTTTCGGCGCTGCAGCAATTTCAGGCAGCCGTTGACGAAAATGAAATCAGTTCCGTTTGATAAATTTGTTGACGATAGGAAACTTATTGCGTGATCATGGACCCAGCCGGCTCTGAGGATTGGGTCTTTCGCGAAATGCGAGGACGGGGCCGGGGGCGAGGGATGAGTGGGCTACGTCCTCGAGGCGCAGGGGTTGAGCAGGGAGTTCGGCGGATTCTTCGCCGTACGCAATGTCGATTTCCGCCTTGCCGAGGGCAGCATTCACGCCGTGATCGGTCCCAACGGTGCCGGCAAGACGACGCTGTTCAACCTGCTGACCAAGTTTCTTGCACCGACCGTCGGCCGCATTCTGCACAAGGGCGCTGATGTCACGAAGCTTGCGCCACCGGCCATGGCCAGGCGCGGCGTGGTTCGTTCCTTTCAGATATCGGCGGTGTTCGGCGGACTCACTGTGCGCGAGAATGTCGAGCTCGCACTGCTGAACAAGAGCGGTCTCGCCTGGAGCCTGTTCGGCAAAGTCTCGCGGCATCCGCGGGTCAAGCAGCGCGCGATGGAGTTGATCGAGCGCTTTGGTCTCGAAGACCATGCCGAGGCGACCGCTGCCAATCTGTCTTATGGCCGCAAGCGCGTGCTGGAGCTCGCAACCACACTGGCGCTCGATCCCGAAGTGTTGCTGCTCGATGAGCCGACCGCTGGCCTCGGCCACGAGGACATTGACCGTGTCACGGGCCTGATCCGCGAGGCGAGTGCGGGCCGGACCGTGTTGCTGGTCGAACACAACATGCATGTCGTCGCCAAGCTCGCCGACACGATCACGGTAATGGTGCGCGGGGAAATTCTGGCCGAAGGCAGTTACGCCGAGGTCTCGGCGCGCCCGGACGTGATGGCTGCCTACACCGGACAGGAGCACGCATGAGCAACGTGCTGGCGATCCGCAACCTCGAAGCTTGGTACGGCGAATCGAAGGTCCTGCACGGCATGGATTTTTCCGTCGGCACCGGCGAAGTGGTCACGCTCATCGGCCGCAACGGCGCGGGCAAGACCACGACACTGAAGTCAATCATGGGCCTCGTGGCCCGGCGTGCGGGCGCGATCGTGCTCGACGGTGCCGACATCGTGGCGGCTCCGCCTTACGAGATCGCCCGCAAGGGCATCGCGCTGTGCCCGGAGGAGCGCGGCATCTTCGCAAGCCTCAGCGTGAAGGAAAACCTCATGCTGCCGCCGAAGGTGAAGCAAGGGGGCATGACGGTCGAGGAGATCCTGGCGCTGTTTCCCAATCTGCGCGAGCGATTGGCGAGCCAGGGCACCAAGCTGTCCGGGGGCGAGCAGCAGATGCTGGCGCTCGGGCGCATCCTGCACACGGGCGCGCGCATTCTCCTGCTCGACGAGCCAACGGAAGGTCTCGCCCCCGTGATCATCCGGCAGATCGGCCACACGATCGAGCGATTGAAGGCGCTGGGCTTCACCATTCTGCTCGTCGAGCAAAATGTCGGCTTCGCTGCGGGCCTCGCCGACCGGCACTACGTGGTCGAACTCGGCCGTGTCGTGGAGGAAATCCCCGGCGCGGAACTGCAGGGCCGGCTCGGCTCACTCAAAACCTATCTCGGCTTGTGACCGGCGGCTTGCGGATGAGAACCGACAGATGACCACCATTCTCGGCGTTCCATCGGCGGTTCTTTACGGACAGCTCCTGCTGGGGCTCATCAACGGCGCGTTCTACGCCATGCTAAGTCTTGGGCTTGCCGTCATCTTCGGCATGATGAACATCGTGAACTTCGCGCATGGCGCGCAATACATGATGGGCGCCGTCGGCGCGTGGCTGCTGCTGAATTTTTTCGGCGTAGGTTACTGGTGGGCGCTGGTGCTTGTGCCGCTCGGCGTCGGTATCGTCGGCATTGCGATCGAACGGCTGCTGCTGCGCAAACTCTACAAACTCGATCATCTCTACGGGATGCTGCTCACCTTCGGTCTGGCACTGATCGTCCAGGGTGTATTCAGCGACTGGTTCGGTTCCTCCGGCCAGCCCTACGCGATCCCGCCGGAGCTCACGGGCGGACGCAATCTCGGTTTCATGTTCCTGCCGAATTACCGCGCGTGGGTGATCTGCGCCTCGCTCGTCGTCTGTCTCGGCACCTGGTACGTGATCGAACGCACCAAGCTCGGCTCTTATTTGCGTGCAGCAACGGAGAACCCGCTGCTGGTGCAGGCCTTCGGCATCCACGTGCCGCGCATGATCATGCTGACCTATGGCGCGGGCGTCGCCCTGGCAGCGCTCGCCGGCGTTCTCGCCGCGCCGATTTATCAGGTCAGCCCTTCGATGGGCGCCGATCTTCTGATCGTCGTCTTCGCGGTGGTGGTCATCGGCGGCATGGGCTCGATCATGGGCGCGATCGTGACGGGCTTTCTCGTCGGCATCATCGAAGGCCTGACCAAGGCGTTCTATCCGGAGGCATCGACGACCGTCGTCTTCGTCGTTATGGCGATCGTGCTGCTGCTGCGCCCTGCGGGCCTGTTCGGATCGAAGCCTGAGCCTGCGCATGTCCAGCACGACAGTGCGTCGCTGCCCGCAACCTCGTCTCGCGTCGAGCGCGCGATCTTCCCTGCGATGGCGCTGTGTTTCGCCGTTGCTCCCCTGGTGGTCTATCCGGGCTTCCTGATGAAGGCGATGCTGTTCGGCCTGTTCGCCTGCGCCTTCAACCTGATCGCCGGCTATGGCCGCCTTGTTTCCTTCGGCCATGCGATGTTCCTCGGCTCGGCCGGCTATGTCTGCGGCCATGCCGCCAAGGTGTGGGGGCTGACGCCCGAACTCGCCATCCTCGCCGGCACGGCGACGGCGACTGCGCTCGGTCTCGTCTCCGGATGGCTCGCGATCCGCCGCAGCGGAATCTACTTTGCCATGGTCACGCTCGCCTTTGCACAGATGATCTACTTCATCGCCGTCCAGGCGAAGTTTACCGGCGGCGAGGACGGACTGCAGGGCGTTCCGCGCGGCATGTTGTTCGGCCTGATCGATTTGTCGCAGCCGCAGAATCTCTATTTCTTTGTGCTGGCGATTTTCCTCGGCGGCGTTGCGGTCGTCATGCGCGTGGTGAAGTCTCCGTTCGGGCAGGTGCTGAAGGCGATCAGCGAACACGAGCCGCGCGCGCAGTCGCTCGGCTTTGCGACGGATCGCTACAAGCTCGTCGCCTTCACGCTCTCGGCCGCGCTCGCCGGTCTCGCCGGCTCGACCAAGGCCATCGTCATGCAGATCGCGAGCCTGACCGATGTGCACTGGAGCATGTCCGGCGAGGTGCTGCTGATGACGTTTCTCGGCGGCGTCGGAACGCTCTACGGACCGGTGGTCGGCGCCTTCATCGTCATCGCCATGCAGAATTATCTCGCCGCGCTCGGCCAGTGGGTGACGGTGATCCATGGCGCGATTTTCGTCGTGTGCGTGCTCGCCTTCCGCCGCGGCTTGGTCGGTGAGTTCATCGCATTGTGGTCCCGCCTGCGCTTTGCGCCGAAGCGCGATGGCGCGCCTATGCAGGTGAGCACCGCCGTCGTGGCGGAGAAGAACTGATGGGATTTGCGTCTGAAAAGAAACGTGCGGTCTGCGGAGAAACTGTCCCAGCTCATGTCGTCAATGCCCATCCGCCGGGGTGGTCCAACACAGGGAAGCAAGTGATGCGATCTACAAACTCGACGTTAGTACGCAGTGCCGCGACGGCGCTGGGCTTCGCAGCCCTCGTCGCCGCCATGCCGGCAGTCGCCCAGGTCAGCGACAATGTGGTCAAGATCGGCGTGCTCACCGACATGTCCGGACAGTGGGCGGACATGAACGGCCCCGGCTCGCTTGCCGCTGCCGAGATGGCTGCGGCGGATTTCGGCGGCACGGTTCTCGGCAAGCCGATCCAGATCATCGGCGCAGACCATCTGCACAAGGCCGATGTCGGCGTCGGCATTGCACGGCGCTGGATCGAGAACGAGCAGGTCGATGCCATCGCCGATGTCACCAACAGCGCCATCGCTCTCGCGGTCCAGCAATTGACCCGTGAGACCAATCGTGTTGCCTTGTTTTCCTCGCCCGGCACGACGGACTTGACCGGCAAGCAGTGCTCGCCGACCGGTTTCCAGTGGGTCTATGACAACTATTCCAACGCGATCGCTCCCGTGAAGGCGCTGATCGAAAAGGGCAATGACACCTGGTTCACGGTGACGGCGGACTTCGCCTTCGGCCACTCGCTGGAGAAGATCGCCGGTGACGCCATCAAGGCGAATGGCGGCAAACTGCGCCGGCTCCATCCGCCATCCCTTCGGCGCGCCGACCTTTCACCGTTCCTGCTGCCGGCCCAGGCCTCAAAGGCCAAGGTGATCATGCTGGCCAACGCCGGCAAGGACATGACCACGGCCATCAAGCAGGCTAATGAATTCGGCATCACCGCCGGAGGCCAGATCATCACGGCGCCGGTGATGTTCATCACCGACGTGCATTCGCTCGGCCTGCAGACCGCGCAAGGCATCTCCTTCATCGAGGGTTTCTACTGGGACTTCAACGATGAGACACGCGCCTTTGCCAAGCGTTTCCAGGAGCGCCGCAAGGCGATGCCGACGAGCCTCCAGGCCGAGTCTACTCAGCCGTGACGCATTACCTGAAGGCAATTCAGGCCGCCGGTACCGACGAGGCCAAGGCCGTTGCGGCAAAAATGCGCGAACTGCCGGTCAACGACTTCTTCGCCAAGGGCGGCAAGGTCCGCGAAGACGGCCGCATGGTGCACGATATGCTGCTCGTGCAGGTGAAAACCCCTTCCGAATCCAAGCAGCCCTGGGATTACTATAAGGTGCTGGCGACAATTCCCGGCGATCAGGCTTTTCTGCCTCTGGCGCAGAGTGAGTGTTCGCTCATAAAGAAGTAAGGGTACGTCAGGCGGCACAAGTAGGCCATGTCGTGTTGGACAAGCTATTGCTCAGCACGACATGGCGCCGATAGGAAGGAAATTGCGCTTGGCCAAGAAGACTGCAACACGCGCGTCCCTGGGTGATGCCACGAGCACGGCAGTTGCCGTGCCGGCACGCTTCGCGTCCGACGGCCATGTCGATCTGGGGGCAAAGCTCAAGCGCATGCGTACCGACAAGGGCTGGACGCTCGAGGAGGTCAGCCAGCGGACCGGTGTGGCGCGTTCCACGCTGTCGAAGATCGAAAACGGCCAGATGTCACCGACCTATGACATTCTTCAGAAGATCACGCGCGGGATGGCCCTCGACATCGTCGAGCTGTTCGACGCGCGCCGCGAGAATGCGCCCTTCGGCTGGCGCAGCGTGACGCGAAAAGGCGAAGGCAAGTCGCACGAGACGAGCGCCTATCACTACGAATTGCTGGCAACGAATCTCGCCAAGAAACACATCCTGCCGTTCAAGGCCAGGATCCGGGCCCGCAGCCTCGATGATTTCCCTGGCTGGGTCCGTCACGAGGGAGAGGAGTTTCTGTGCGTGCTGTCCGGCGAGGTCATGGTCTTCACCGAACTCTATGCGCCGGTCGTGCTCGCATCTGGCGACAGCACATATTTTGACAGCCAGATGGGCCATGCCGTCGTTTCGGTGAGTGCGGAGGATGCCGAGGTGCTCTGGGTTTGCACCGGATCGCCGCCATAGTCGCCGGCTATCGTCCACGGCTCCACAAACCTGACAGAGGACGTCTTGTCTGCGCCACGTATTTTTTCCGCTGACGAAGTTCACGCCGCGTTGGACTACGGCAGATTGATCGACGCTCTCCGCGAAGCCTTCCGCCGTGACGGCGAGTCGATGCCCGTGCGCCAGAACTATGAGGTGGGCGGCAGCGGGCGCGCCCGCATACCTGCTGACGATGCCGGCTTGGCGACGCGGCAAGGCGATCGGCGTGAAGCTGGTCACGGTGTTTCCCGAAAATGCCAAGCACGGCCTCGGAGCGGTCTCATCACTCTATGTGTCTGATGGATGGTGAAACCGGTGTCCCGCGCGCGATTGTCGATGGCGATGCGCTGACGAGCCGCCGCACGGCGGCAGCCTCGGCACTTGCCTCCAGCTATTTGTCGCGTTCGGACAGCCGCACCCTGGTCATCGTCGGCACGGGCCATCTCGCGCCGTATCTGGCAGCAGCCCATTGCGCTGTTCGGCCAATCTCGCGCGTGCTGGTGTGGGGGCGTAACGCAAGCCGTGCGCTCGCCTTGAGCGCCGAGCTCACCAGGCAAGGCATCGCGGCTGAGCCGGTCGGAACGTTGCGTACGGCGATGCTCGAGGCTGATATCGTGAGCTGCGCCACCACGTCGACGGTGCCGCTGATCATAGGACGCGATGTGAGACCCGGGACGCACGTGGATCTCGTTGGTGCCTTCAGACCCCATATGCGTGAAAGCGACGACGAGGCAGTGATCCGCAGCAGCGTCTTCGTCGACACCTATGACGGGGCCTTCGCCGAGGCCGGCGATCTGTTGCAGCCGATTGCTGCTGGGCGCTGGTCGCGCGAGATGGTGCGCGCGGAGTTGAAGGAACTCGTGACGGGCACGAAGGCCGGACGCCAGAGTGCAGACGAGATTACCTTGTTCAAGTCCGTCGGTGCGGCGATCGAGGATCTTGCAGCGGCGGAGCTGTTGGCTGCAGACCGGCGACGCGGTGTTGGGGCAGGCTGCCCCGTAGATCGGAGACTGAACGTCGACCGAAGAGAAGGTCGGTTCTGTACGCTCTGCCGCTCGCGCTGCGGCACGATCAATGTCGTTGCCGACGGCCGTCTCGTTGCGGTCAAGCCGAACCCGGCTCACCCGACCGGCAAGGCGATCTGCCCGAAGGGCCGTGCAGCGCCCGAGATCGCACACTCCGCCCGCAGGCTGACGACGCCATTGCGGAGAACAGCTCCGAAGGGAGCGCCCGATCCTGGTTTCGTGCCGATTTCATGGGACGAGGCACTGGGCGAAATCGCGGAACGGCTGGGACGGTATCGTCGCGAGAGCGGACCGGAATCAGTGGCCTTCGCGGTCACCTCGGGGTCTTCTTCCTCCACATCCGACAGCCTCGACTGGATCCAGCGTTTCATTCGCGGTTTCGGCAGCCCGAACAACTGCTTTTCGACCGAAATCTGCAATTGGCACAAGGACCACGCCCACGCCTTCACGTTCGGCTGCGGACTGCCGACGGCAGACTACCGCAATTCCGATCTCATCATGCTGTGGGGGCACAATCCGGCCAATGTCTGGCTTGCCCAGGCCGAAGCGATCGGCGCCGCACGCGCCCGCGGCGCCAGACTTGCGGTGATCGACCCGCGCCCGGCGGGCCTCGCGCGTGACGCAGACATGTGGTTGCGCATCCGGCCCGGCACGGATGCGGTGCTGGCGCTCGGTCTAGCCCGCTTGATGATCGCCAACGCAGGCTTCGATGCCGACTTCGTGCGGCACTGGACCAATGCGGCCTATCTGGTGCGCGAAGACAACGGGCACTTCCTGCGCGGCAGCGATATCGGTCTTGCTGATACGGATGCCTATCTCGTCTGGGACGAGACACACGGATGCGTGGCCCCGGCGACCGCGAGCCTCGCGACCGCAGCGCTCTGCGGGAGCCGCGAGATCACAGGCTCATCTGGCCAGGTGAGCTGCCGCACTGCGTTCGACCACTACATCGCCGCGACGGATGCCTATGATCCGCTCACGGTTGAACACATCACCGGGATCCCGGCTGCGCAGGTGGAAGAGCTCGCGGCTGCGCTAAGCGCGGCACAATCGGTGTCCTACCATGGATGGACGGGGCTCGGGCAGCACACCAACGCGACGCAGACCGAGCGTGCGGTCGCTACTCTCTACGCGCTGACAGGTTCATTCGATGCGCCGGGTGGCAATGTCCGCATGGCTACGTTGCCCACGCCGTCGCTGCATTCGATGGAGATGATCGCACCCGAGGTTCGCGCCAGGGCGCTGGGCCTGGACAAGCGCCCGCTCGGCCCGGCAACGGACGGCTGGATCACATCGAGCGATTTCTACGACGCGGCCCTGACCGGCAAGCCTTACAAGATACGTGCGCTGTTTGCCTTCGGATCGAACCTTCTCGTCTCGCATCCGGCGCCGGAGCGGGGGCGTGAGGCGCTGGCGGCACTCGAGTTCCAGGTTCACTGCGATCTCTTCCTCAACCCGACGGCGGAGATGGCGGATATCGTTCTGCCCGTCTCCAGCCCGTGGGAGCACGAAGCGCTGCGCATCGGTTTCGAGATTTCACCGCAAGCCCAGGAACTGGTGCAACTGCGCCAACAGATGATCCCGCGGACCGGCGAAGCGCGCTCCGACATGTGGATCGTCTTTCAGCTGGCGGCACGGCTCGGCATGGGAGAGCTCTTTTTCGACGGCGACATCGAGAAGGGTTTTGCGCATCTGCTTGCGCCGCTGGGTCTCGATCCGGCAACGCTTCGCAAGAACCCCGAGGGGATCCGCGTTCCCCTGCAACAGAGCTACCGGAAGTATCGGCAAGACGGCTTTGCGACGCAGACAGGCAAGGCCGAACTCTATTCGGAGCTGTTGTTGCGTCACGGCTATCCGCCCGTTCCACAATTCGTTGCGCCGGCGGAGCAGACCAGCGAACGCTTCCCGCTCACACTCTTCTCGACCAACAACGGCTATTTCTGTCACAGCCAGCACCGCGGCATCACGGCCCTCCGTCGCCGTCGCGCGGAACCGGCCGCCGAAATCCACCCCGTTCTGGCGCAGCAGCGTGGCATCGCTGAAGGTGACTGGATGCTCGTGCGCAGCCGTGCCGGTGCAATACGCATCCGCGCCACCTTCAACGCGTCGCTCGCACCGGATGCGGTCGCGAGCGATTACGGCTGGTGGCAATCGGCGCCCGATCTCGGGCTTCCCGGATATTTGCCAGGCAGCAGCCAGCCCGTCGGCAGCAACTTCAACGCGCTGATTTCCGAAACCGAGCGCGACCCGCTGAGCGGCGCGCTGGCATTGCGTTCCTTTGCGTGCGCCGTGGAGCGCTACGAGGCTGGCCGCCAATGGCGCGGCTGGCGCAAATTCGTCGTGATCGAGCGGCAGAAAGAGACGGACGATGTCATCGCGCTCACCCTGACTTCCGCCGATGGCGACGCGTTGCCCGGCTTTCGACCAGGGCAATTCGTCGGCGTCAAAATCGATGAAGCGGTTCGATCCTATTCGCTGATTGGAGCAGCCGTCGATGCGCCGGATGCGTATCGCATCGGCGTGCGCCACATCGACAATGGACATGTCTCCAGCGCGATTGCGGAACGGCTGCAAATTGGCGACAGGATCGAATTGCAGGCGCCGTCCGGAGGCTTCGTTCTGCCGCTGCGCAATGAATTCCCCGTCGTCCTCATAGCCGGCGGGATCGGCATCACGCCGTTCATGTCCTATCTCGAGTCGCTGACAGGCAGTCCGGATGAACCATCCGTGCTGCTGCACTATGGATGCCGGGACGTAGCCAGCCAGCCCTTCGCTGCACGGATCGCGGAGTTGGAACAGCGCCTGCCGAACCTCACTGTCGTCACGCATCTCAGCCGGCCAGAGGCCGGCGATCGGTTCGATCATGCGGTTCGATTTTCGTCACAGCGCGTGACGGACGATCTGATCGCGGCGCGTGCGCGCTTCTATATCTGCGCCCCCGACGCGATGATCAAGGAAGCCACCGGCGAACTGCTTGCGCGCGGCGTTCCGCGCTTCGAGATATTCAGCGAGCGCTTCCGCTCGCCGGAGCCACCGGTCCTTGAAGGCCTGATGCAGCGCCAACCTTCGCGCCTCGGGCCAGACCCTGACATGGACGCCGGGAGCAACGCTGGCGACGATCCTGAACTGCGCCGAGCACGCCGGCATCAATGCCCCCAGCGGCTGACGGTCGCCAATGCGAGAGCTGCGCCGTATCGATAACGTCCGGCTCCGTGCGCCATCTGGTCGACTGCCCCGACCTGGAAGACGGGATGTGCCTGGCGTGCCAGGCTGTCCCGACCTCGGATTTGGTGATCGACGCGTAGGCCGAACTTTGAGCGGTTAGGAGCGCCGGATTGGCGCTTCGCGCCGTCCTGGCATCCGAAAATTGTCGCCTCCAGATTCTGTCAGCAGTCTTCCGATTTCGCTGAATCAGAAATTGAATATCCTAGCAAATAGGAATATACAGTCCTCGTCCAGCCCCGATGGGAGAGCGAGTGCGCATTCATCTGCGTCTCGGGGCGGGATGCGACGGGTCCGTCGCGGTGCCGGCCCAATTTGCGTCGCGGTGAGGAGCCACGGCGCCGAAAGGGATGATGACCGGTGCCGAGGGCGGACGGCCCAAGCGGTCCAGCAATACGGTGTGGTCCTCCGTATTTGGTCAAGTGGAGCCGGGCTCGGCTCCCGCTGGAATCCGGCAAGCCGTTAATCCGGCGCGTGCGGAACGCAGGCGAAGGCTTCGTTTGTGGTCCGGTTCGGCCCAGCAATGGGCTGGACCATCGCCGTGTGCCACGCGTCGGCATACGGATTGCCCGGATGCGACAAGCATACGGGAGCCGCGGGCGCGGCCTTTCGCCCTGTGTTCCGCACGCCCTCTTTCCAAGGGATGCGAGAGAAAGAAGACCGGCTAGCCCTGGGGCCGGAGTGAACACGGGGCGATTTGGCGCGCGCGTGGTCGTAGCCCGGATGGAGCGAAGCGCAATCCGGGGCTGATCAACGATCGGAATCCCGGATTACGCTTCGCTCCATCCGGGCTACAGGCCGGGGACTGTTTGACAATTGAATAGAGTAGCGAGCCTCCACGCCGTCATTGTGCCGTCAGCCGCGAAAGCCGATGGCCAGCGAGATACGCCGTGCCGTGTCTTTCACCATCTCGCCGATCTTCTCCTGGCGCGATTCCGGGGCGCGGTGCGCCGGCGCCGCGAGATTCAGGCTGGCGGCGATGCGTCCGTTCGCGTCGAAGACCGGCGCCGTGATCGAAACCAGGTCGTCGTTGACCTCGCCGCGGCTGACCGACATTCCCGCGCGCTTGATCTGCTCGAACCTCAGTCGCAGCTTCTTCGGATCGACGATCGTGTTCGCCGTAAATCGCTCGAGCGGGCCGCGCAGAAACGCCTCGCGCTCGTCCTCATCGAGATAGGCGAGCAGGACCTTGCTGGAACCGACATGCAGCGGCCTGCGGCGGCCGATCACCGCGTTGACCTGGATGTCGCGGCCGGGCTCCCATTTGGCGACGCAGATGCTTTCGCGGCCGTCGCGCACGCGCAGCTGAATGGTCTCGCCGGCCTTCGTGCCGAGCTCCGCCAGCACCGGGCGCGACAGTCGCACGATGTCGAGATGCTCGGCCGCCGAAGTGCCGAGCGCCAGCGCTGCGACGCCGAGCCGATAGCCGACGCCATCTTCGGAGCGCGTCAGGAAGCCGCGCGCCTCGAGCGTGTGCAGCAGTCTGAAAGCGCGCGCCTTGCTGTCGCCGGAGCGGCGCGCGATCTCCGACACGCCGAGATCGGCCTCCTCCGCCACCGTCTGCAGCAGGTGGAGCGCGCGATCGACCGCTTCGACGAAATAGCGGGATTGGGCGGCGGGGCTTTCGATCGACATGAAGTCCTTCTGCTTCTTCTGCCTCTGGAGCGTGCACGTCTGCCTTTGCATAGCGCACCGGATCGTTTCGTCTAGCGATACAGCGGTTTAACAGTATTGACACATAGGATGACGTCCGGCCTTTATGTCCGTCCATCGGCAAGTCGTGCAGATGGAGGAGCGATCGTGAGTTTGGAGTTGGCGCCTGCCCGCCAGGGCGAACCGCAGCCGCCCGTGACGTCTGTCTCGTCGGCGCGGATGATGGCGGACCTGCAGCGGCTGGCGCAGTGGACGAAGCTCGCCGCGACGCCCTCGGAAGCCGAAAGCCTGGAGTTCGTTCGCTCCCGCTTCGTCGACGCCGGCTTCAAGACCGAGATCATCTGGCACGACGCCTACATCAGCATTCCCGGCGACGCGCATGTGATGCACGGGACGAAGCGGCTGACCGCGATCACCCATTCCATGGGCCTGTCCTCGCCGTCCTCGGGATTGACGGCCGAAGTCGTCGATGTCGGCGAGGGCGACGAGGCGGTTTCGCCGGGAAAGACGTTGCCGGACGCATCGTGCTGGCGGACGGCATCGCCATCCCGGGCGTGACATGGCGCGCATCGCGCGCCGGTGCCGCGGGCATCGTGCATGTCAGCCCGCATCATCTGCTGCACGAGATGTGCGTGTCGCCGGTCTGGGGCAGCCCGTCCGCCGAGACGCGCCACGAACTTCCCTCCGTCGTCGTCGTGACGATTTCGAACGAGGACGGCCGGCTTCTGCGCGAGCAGATGGCGAAGGGCGCGCTTCAGCTCACGCTGCATGCGGCGGTCGACACCGGCTGGCGCAAGACGCCGCTTCTGGTCGCCGAGCTGCCGCCGCCGGACGATGCGCCGGACGCGCCGTTCGTTCTTCTCTCCGGCCATCACGACACCTGGTTCGAGGGCGTGATGGACAACGGCGCGGCGAATGTCGCGACGATCGAGGTCGCGCGGATCTGCGCCGAACAGCGCCGGCGCTGGCGGCGCGGCTTGCGCGTTTGCGTCTGGTCCGGACATTCGCAGGGCCGCTATTCCGGCTCCGCCTGGTATGCGGACACGCATTGGAGCGAGCTCAATCGCCGCTGCGTGGCGCATGTCAACGTCGACAGCCTCGGCGCGGTCGGCGCCGACATCCTGACGAACACCGGTTCCGCCGGCGGCCTGTTCGACATCGCCGCTGCCGCGATCAAGGCGGAGAGCGGCCAGAGTTCTCGCCGGGCGCAGGAAAGCCCGCTCCTCCGACAACTCCTTCCCCGGCATCGGCATTCCCTCGGTCTTCGGCAGCCTGAGCAATCAGCCGCCTCCGCCGGTCAAGATGCGCAACGATCTCGGCTGGTGGTGGCACACGGCGCACGATCTGATCGACAAGATCGATGGCGACAATCTCGCCCGCGACACGCGCATCGTGCTGCGCGTGGTGATGGACCTTCTGGTCGCGCGCATCCTGCCGGTCGACTATCGCCGGCAGATCGATGATCTCGGCCGCGAGCTGGCGGCGCTCGACGACAAGCTCGCCGGGCGGTTTCCCCTGACGTCGTTGCGCGAGCGCGGCGCAACGCCTGTCCGCGACGCTGACGAAATTGCGCGACGAGGCGGCCGTCGCTGCCTGAGCGCGAGGCCAACGCGGCGATCCTGCGCCTGTCGCGTGCGATCGTCCCGCTCGACTACACCAACGGCGATCGCTTCACGCACGATGCCGCGCTGCCGCTGCCGGCATGGCCCGCGCTCGGCGCGCTGCGGCGGCTCGCCGCGACGGCGCCCGACACGGACGAAGCCCGCTTCGCCGAGGTCGATGCGGTTCGCGCCTGCAACCGCGTGCTGTTCGCGTTGACGGAAGCGGAAGACGCCGCCCGTTCGGCCTTTGCGCACATCGGGAGCCGTCTGATGTCCGTACGCCAGATTTTCAGATGACGTCGGACATCTTCGCCGCGCGAGCCTGATGCTCGCGACGCTGCTCGCGGTCGCGCTCTGCCGCTCGCCTCGCAGGCGCAGGAGCTGCGCATCGCCATGAAGGCTGCGGTCGACAGCGCCGATCCGCATCTCCTGTTCACGCCGAACCGCAACGTCCAGCAGCATGTGTTCGAGCCGCTGATCTTCCAGGATGCGCATCTGAAGCCGCTGCCGGGGCTGGCGGAAAGCTGGCGGCCGATCAATCCGACCACCTGGGAATTCAAGCTGCGGCGCAACGTGACGTTCCACGACGGGACGCCGTTCACGGCGCGCGACGTCGCCTTCTCGATCAAGCGCGGGCAGGGCGATCACCGGCATCCGGACCTATCGCCACTACCTCAAGGACATCGTCGGCGTCGACGTCGTCGATGACCACACGGTGCACATCCGCACCGCCGAGCCCTCCGCGCTGCTCATCTCGAATTTGTCGACGCTCGGCATGGTGTCGTCGAAGCTGGTCGACGGTGCGCCCGCCGACGGCTTCAATTCCGGCGCGCTGTCCATCGGCACCGGCCCCTATCGCTGGATCCGCTTCGTTCCGAACCAGGAGATCGTGCTGGAGCGCAACGAGAAGTACTGGGGCGGCGTCGAGCCGTGGGCGAAGGTCATCATCCGCTTCATCGGCAATGACAGCGCGCGCGTCGCCGCCCTGCTGTCGAACGAGGTCGATGTCATCGACGCCGTTCCCGGCAACCTCTACGCGCGCGTGCGCGACAGTGCGTCGGCGAACCTCGTGTCGGACACGTCGATCTTCCTGCTCTACATGCATCTCGATCGCTTCCGCGACAGCTCGCCCTTCGTCCGTGATGCCGACGGCAAGCCGCTTGCGACAAATCCCTTGAAGGACAAGCGCGTGCTCGAAGCGATGAGCCGCGCCGTCAACCGTCAGGCATTGACCGAGCGGGTGATGGATGGCGGCGCCGAGCCCGCGGGCCAGTTCGCGCCGCCAGGTTTTGCCGGACATAATCCCGCGCTGAAGCCGCTTGCCTATGATGCCGCGAAGGCGAAGCAGATGCTGGCTGAAGCCGGCTGGCCGCGCGGCTTCGAGCTCACGCTGCACTGCCTCAACGACCGGTTTTCCGGCGACATCCAGACCTGTCAGGCGATCGCCTCGATGCTCAGCGCCGTCGGCGTGCGCAGCAAGGTCGAGGGCCTGCCGAGCGCGACCTTCTTCCGGCGCGCCAACGGCGGCGGGGCGAACGGCGAGCCGGAATTCTCGGCCTCGATGTCGATCTTCGGCGCGTCGAGCGGCGAGCCGATCCAGTCGCTGGTCACGCTGGTGGAGACCTTCGACGCCGCGAAGGGCCATGGCGGCAACAATCGCGGACGCTACTCCAATCCGGACGTCGACCGTCTGACGGAGCTGGCCCAGCAGACGCTCGACGACGCCGCGCGGGAAAAGCTGGTGTTCGAGGCGACGCGGATCGCGATGTCGGAGAACGGCGTGTTCCCGATCTATTTCCTGAAATCGTCCTGGGGCGTCAGCCGCAAGCTGTCACTGCAGCCGCGCGGCGATCAATACACGCTTGCGACCCGCATCCGGGCCGCGCCATAACCGTCGCCGCATAAGAAAATCGCGTACGTTCATTGGGAGGATAGGTCATGAGATTGTCGCGTCGAACTCTCCTCAATGGACTTGCTGGGCAGCCTGGCCGCATCGCAATCGTCCAGCTGGATCGGTGTCGCTGCCGCTCAGGAGCGGACGACGCTTCGCATCGGCCTGTCGGCGCCGAACACCACGCTCGATCCGCATCTGTTGAGCAACGCGCCCAACAACGCCGTGGCGACCCATGTGTTCGACGCGATCGTCGCCAACGACTTTCAGTCGCGCTCGCAGCCGGGGCTCGCGTCGTCGTGGAAGGTGCTCGACGATACCCATTGGGAGTTCGAGCTGCGGCCGAACGCCGTGTTCTCCGACGGCTCGCCGCTGACCCTCGAAGACATCCAGGTCTCGATCGAGCGCGCCACCACGATCCCCAGCGCCGCCTCGTTCCGCACCTACACGCGAAGCGTCAAGTCGATCACTCAGCCGTGCGCCCGGCAAACTGCTGATCGAAACCAAGACGCCGGATCCGCTGCTGCCGAACTCGCTCGGCCGCATCCGCATCATCAGCGCGAAATTCAAGGACGCACCCAGCGCCGATTTCAACGCCATGCGTGCCGCGATCGGCACGGGCCCTTACGTCTACAAGGAATACGTCCCCGGATCGCGGGTCGTGCTCGCGCCCAATCCGCATTACTGGGGACCGAAGTCGCCCTGGTCGGAGGTGACGCTGCGCATCGTGACCGACGCGGGCGCGCGGCTCGCGAGCCTGCTGTCGGGCGATCTCGATATCATCGAGCAGGCGCCCTATGAGGGCCTCGAGAAGATCAAGACCGATAAGCGCCTGCAGATCATCCGCGGCGTGTCGAGCCGGGTCGTCTATCTCACGCTCGACGCCGACCACGACGTCACGCCCTACATCACCGGCACCGACGGCAAGCCGCTGCCGAAGAATCCGCTCAAGGACATCCGCGTGCGGCGGGCCCTGTCGATGGCGATCAACCGTCAGGCGATCGTCGAGCGGGTGATGGAAGGCAACGCCGTCGTCGCCTCGCAATTCCTGCGGCCGGGCGGCGCCGGCACGTCGCCGAACGTCAAGCCCGTCGCCCTATGATGCGGCGAAGGCCAAGGCGCTGCTGGCCGAGGCGGGCTATCCCAACGGCTTCCGCCTGACCGTCCACGGCCCGAACGACCGCATCGTCAACGATGCGAAGATCGTGCAGGTGCTCGCGCAGATGTTCGCGCGCATCGGCGTCGAGACCAAGGTCGAGGTGATGCCCTGGTCGGTCTATTCGACGAAGAGCCAGGCGCACGAGTTCGCAGTGGCGCTGGGGTCCTGGGGCGTCAACACCGGCGAAACCTCGAACCCGCTGCTGGCGCTGACCGCGACCCACAATCCGAGCGCGGGCACCGGCGCCAGCAACTCCGGTCGCTATTCCAATCCGGCGCTCGACGCCAAGCTCGAGAGCCGCCATGAAGATCCTCGACGACGGCAAGCGCGAAAAGCTGCTCGGCGAGGCCTGCGAGATCGTCTTCAACGACGTGGCGCTCATTCCCGCTGCACCACGAAGTGCTGGTGCTCGGCGCGCGCAAGGACATCGCGTTCACGCCGCGCGCCGATCAGTACACGCTCGCCATGGAAGTGACACGCAAGGCCTGACGGCCTGAGCCGGTGGCACAGCCGAAAGAGACGATTGAACAATGAGCGATGACTATGACAATGCGAGCGCCGGTCGACCGGGCGAAGGCGATGTACGACCTCGGCCCGACGGTGATGTTCGCATCGAAGGCCGATCCGAGCTTCCACTACTGCCTCTATGTGCCGCCGGTCGTCGGCGACGGCGCCAAGGTCGACCTGCTGGTGGCGGTCCATGGCACGAGCCGCACCTCGTTCCTCGAGTTTCGCGACGGCTTCGCCGCCTTCGGCCGCTGGAACAACTGCGCCATCCTCTGCCCGATCTTTCCGGTCGGCGTGCGCGGCGACGATGCGCGCAGCGGCTACAAGTACATGATCGAAGGCGACATCCGCTACGACAAGGTGCTGCTCGCGATCGTCGAGGAGGCGGCCGCGAAATACAAGCAGGACTGGAGCCAGTTCTCGATCTTCGGCTTCTCCGGCGGCGGGCATTTCGCCGCATCGCTTCGCCATCCTGCATCCGCGCAAGCTGTGGGCTGCCTCGATCGGCGCGCCGGGCTCGGTGACCCTGCTCGATCCCGACGCGCGACTGGTGGATCGGCGTGCGCAACCTGAAGGAGACGTTCGGCATCGACTTCGATCCGGCGGCGATCGCGAAAATTCCGGTGCAGATGATCGTCGGCGAGGCCGACCTCGAAACCTGGGAGATCACCCATCGCGAAGGTGGAACCTACTGGATGCCCGGCGCCAACGATGCCGGCCGCACGCGGCCCGAACGGCTGGCGACGTTGCGCGATTCGTTCGAGAAGGCCGGCGTGAAGGTCCGCTTCGATCTGCTGCCGGGCGTCTCGCATGACCGGATGAAGACGCTGAACAAGGTGCAGGACTTTCTTGCCGGCGTCCTGGCGCAGCGTCGGAGCGCCGCGCGATGACGGCGATGATCGTCGCGCCGCAGCCTGAAGCGGTGGAGGCCGGCGCGCTGGTCCTGAAGCGCGGCGGCAACGCGGTCGACGCGGCGATCGCCTGCGCCTTCATGCAGGGCGTCGTCGATCCGCAGATGGCGGGCATCGGCGGCTTCGGCTCGATGCATGTCTATATGCCGGGCGGCGCCCACGAGATCCTGGAGTTCTACGCACGCGCTGTCGCTCGCGGCGACGCCGGACATGTGGCGCGATCTGCTGGTCGGGCAGTCGCGCGACGGCTTCGCCTTCCTCCTGAAAGGCGGCGCGAGCGAGATCGGCTATCTCGCGGCCTGCACGCCGGGAAGCGTGAAGGGCTATGCGACCGCGCTCGAACGCTATGGCACGTTCGAATGGGCGGATGTGATCAAGCCGGCGATCGCCACGGCGAGACGCGGCTTCATGGTGCGGCCGCATGTGCACTGGTTCTGGACCCAGGACCAGAGCGCCACCGGCCAGGTCAACACCATCGACAAGCTGCGCTTCAGCAAGACCGGCCGCGACATCTACTTCAAGCCCGATGGCGCCGTGAAGCGCCCGGGTGACATCGTCATCAACGCCGATCTCGCGCGCACGCTGGAGCGCTTGGCGGCCGCCGGTCCCGACATCTTCTATCGCGGCGAGATCGCAGGAGAGATCGCAGCCGACATGGCCGCGAACGGCGGACTGATCGGCAAGGACGATCTTGCGAAATATGAACTGTCCGTCGCCAAGCCGCTGTGGGGCGAGTATCGCGGCCGCCGCATCGCCACCAGCCCGCCGCCCGGCAGCGGCGTGTCGATGCTTCAGCTGCTGCACATTCTCGATCATTTCGATGTCCGCTCCATGGAGCACGGCAGCGCCGAGCACCTCGTGCTGCTGGCCGAAGCGATGAAGCGCATGACGATCGACAAGGATCGCCATCTCGGCGATCCGGCCTATGTCGACGTGCCCGTGCAAAAGCTGCTGTCGCGCGACTATTGCGGCGCCCTGGCCGAGCAGATCAGGCGCGGCGAGCGCGCCGAGGTCGCGAGACTGCGCGACAACAGCTCGCGCGACACGACCCATGTGTCCGTGATCGATGGCAAGGGCAATGCGGTGGCGCTGACCCACACGCTCGGCAGCCCGTCGGGCGCGATCACCGACGGGCTCGGCTTCATGTACAACGGCACCATGAGCCGCTTCGATCCGCGGCCGGGACGCGCCGGCTCCATCGCGCCCGGCAAGCGGCGCGCGAGCTCGGCGGCGCCGACGATCGTCTTCAAGGACGATCGCCCGTCGATCGTGATGGGCGCGCCGGGCGGCAGCTATATCGCGCCGTCGATGGCGCAGGGCCTGATGAACGTGATCGATTTCGGCATGAGCATGTCGGATGCGGTGGCCGCGCCGCGCATCGTCGCGGTCTCCAACGTGATCGACGTCTCCAACCGCGTCCCTCACTATGTCACCGACGAGATCGCGCGCCGGGGCTATGAGGTCAAGCGCTCGCCGCAGAGCTACGCCTTCGCCGCGCTGCATGGCATTCGCGTCGACGGTGCGCGTCTGGAAGGCGGCGCCGATCCGCAGCGTGACGGCATGGCGCTGGCGGTGAGGACATGATGCGCACGCGGCTCAGTCATTTGCGCGGCGAGAGGAGGGCGCTATGACCGCCTGGCTGCTCCGCCGCGTGATCCAGGCGCTGTTCGTCATGTTCGTGATGACGCTGCTGGTGTTCTTCGCCGTCAACGTCATCGGCAATCCGGTCGACATCCTGATCCCGCCCGAAGCCAACCAGGCCGAGCGCGCGCGCATCATCGCCGAGCTCGGTCTCGATCAGCCGCTCTGGATGCAGTATCTGCAGTTCCTGAAGGGCGCGCTGCAGGGCAATCTCGGCAAGAGCTACGTCTTCAACGAACCGGCGCTGCAAGTCATCGTGCAGCGGATGCCGGCGACGCTGGAGCTCGCCTTCTGCTCGGTCATCATGGCGATCCTGATCGGCATTCCGCTTGGGCTCTACGCCGGTCTGCGGCCGGACGGCATCCTGTCCAAGATCATCATGGCGGGCAGCATTCTCGGCTTCTCGCTGCCGACCTTCTGGGTCGGGCTGATGCTGATCATGATCTTCGCCGTCCAGCTCGGCTGGCTGCCGAGCGGCGGCCGCGGCGCGACCGCCGAACTGTTCGGCGTGCAATGGTCGTTCCTGACGCGCGACGGCTTGATCCATCTCATCCTGCCGGCGCTCAACCTGTCGCTGTTCAAGGTGTCGCTGGTGCTGCGGCTTGACCCGCGCCGGCGTGCTGGAGGTGATGCCGCTCGACTACATCAAGTTCGCGCGCGCCAAGGGCCTGACCGAGCTGCGCGTGATCGGCGTCCATGTGCTCAAGAACATCATGATTCCCGGTCGTGACCGTGATCGGCCTCGAGTTCGGTTCGGTGATCGCCTTCTCGGTGGTCACCGAGAGCATCTTCAGCTGGCCCGGCATGGGCAAGCTGATCATCGACAGCATCAACGTGCTCGATCGCCCGATCATCGTCGCCTATCTGATGATGATCGTCGTCGTGTTCGTGACGATCAACCTGGTCGTCGACCTCATCTACACCGTGCTCGACCCGCGCGTGCGCCTCGAAGCGCAGGAGGCATGAGATGAGCGTCGAAGCCACGCCGTCCGGCGTCACCGTCGCGCCATCGCGGTCGTCCGGCGAGGAGACGCCGTTCCGCCGCGCCGTCCGAGCCTATTTCCGGTCGCATACCGCGATCTTCGGTCTGGCCCTGTTGACTTGCGATCGTCGCGATCGCGCGTGCTGGCGCCCTTCATCGCGCCGCAGAACCCCTACGATCTGCTGCAGCTCGACGTGATGAACAGCCGCCTGCCGCCCGGATCGGTGTCGCTCGACGGGCAGACCTTCTGGCTCGGCACCGACGACCAGGGCCGCGACATGCTGTCGGGCATCATGTACGGCCTGCGCATCTCGCTCAGCGTCGGCGTGAGCTCGGCGCTCATCGCCGCGCTCGTCGGCGCCTCGCTCGGCCTGCTCGCCGCCTATGCCGGCGGCCGCACCGAGACCGTGATCATGCGGCTGGTCGACCTGCAGCTCTCGTTCCCGTCGATCCTCGTCGCGCTGATGATCCTCGCCTTCCTCGGCAAGGGCGTGCTCAATGTCGTGCTGGCGCTGGTCATCGTCGAATGGGCGACCTATGCGCGCACCGCGCGCGGCGCCGCGCTGGTCGAGCGCCGCAAGGAATATATCGAAGCGGCCGAGGCGCTGGCGGTGCCGCGCTGGCGGGTCGCTGTTCGTGCACCTGCTGCCGAACTGCCTGCCGCCGCTGATCGTCATCGCCACCGTGCAGGTGGCGCGCGCGATCGCGCTCGAGGCGACGCTGTCGTTCCTCGGCCTCGGCGTTCCCGTGACCGAGCCGAGCCTCGGCCTGCTGGTCGCCAACGGCTATCAATACATGCTCTCCGGCAAGAACTGGATCAGCCTCTATCCCGGCATCGCGCTCCTGGTGACGATCGTTGCGATCAATCTCGTCGGCGACCGCCTGCGCGACGTCCTCAATCCGCGGAACCGGACATGAACGCGTACGCCGCGCCTGGTCGAGCCGCGTGCGAAAACGGATGCGACGATCATCTCGGTCGAGGACCTGCACACGCATTTCATCACCGAGCAGGGCCCGTGAAGGCGGTCGACGGCGTCTCCTTCACCGTTCGGCGCGGCAAGGTGCTCGGTCTCGTCGGCGAAAGCGGATCGGGAAAGTCCGTCACCGGCTTCTCGATCATCGGTCTCGTCGAGCCGCCGGGGCGGATCGTCGGCGGGCGCGATCCTGTTCGACGGCCAGGATCTGACGCGCCTGTCGCGCCAGGAGCTGCGCCAGATTCGCGGCCGTCGCATCGCGATGATCTTCCAGGATCCGATGATGACGCTCAATCCGGTGCTGCGCATCGACACGCAGATGATCGAGGCGGTGCAGGCGCATGATCCGGTCTCGCGCGCCGAGGCGCGCGTCGCGCGCCCGCGACGCGCTCGGCATGGTCGGCATCCCCAGCCCCGACGAGCGTCTCAGCGTCCTATCCGCACCAGTTCTCCGGCGGCATGCGCCAGCGCGTCGCGATCGCGATCGCGCTGCTGCACCGGCCGGACTTCATCATCGCCGACGAGCCGACGACGGCGCTCGACGTGACGATCCAGGCGCAGATCCTCGCCGAGGTGCAGAAGCTCACGGCGCAGAGCGATACGGCGCTGATCTGGATCACCCACGATCTCGCCGTCGTCTCCCGCCTCGCCGACGACATCGCCGTGATGTATGCCGGGCGCATCGTCGAGACCGGCCGCGCCGGCGACGTGCTGGAGCGGCCGCGGCATCCCTATACGGCTGGCCTGATCGGCTCGGTCCCGAGCCGCAATCGCCGCGGACGCGCGCCTGCAGCAAATTCCCGGCATGACGCCGAGCCTCGCGAACCTGCCGAAGGGCTGCGCCTTTCGCAACCGCTGCGCCCACGCCGATGCGGCTTGCGAGGAGGAGCCGGCACTTGTCGAAACGGCGGGCCGCGCGCATCGCTGTTTCCATCCGCTTGAAGGAGTTGCGCCGTGAGCGTCGATGCGGATCAGGCGCCGCTGATCGAGTTGAAGGGCGTGTCGCGCCGCTTCGGCAAGACGCGCGGATTTCGCGGCGCGGCTGGCGCAGAAGCTCGGGCTCGCCAAGCCGCCTGCGACCGTGCATGCGGTCGACAATGTCGATCTCAATGTCCGCAAGGGCGAGGTGCTCGGCCTCGTCGGCGAGTCCGGGTGCGGCAAGTCCACCCTGGGGCGCATCGTCGCCGGCATCATGCCGCCGTCGCTCGGCGCTGTGATGTGGCGCGGACGCGATCGCACCGCGCTGTCGGCGCGCCGAGCGGCGCGAGGCGCGGCTGAAGGCGCAGATGGTGTTCCAGAATCCCGTACGCCTCGCTCAATCCGCGCCGCTCGGTCAGCGACATCGTCAGCGAGGCGCCGCGGATTCACGGGCTGATCAAAGGCGACAAGGACGCCTTCGTCGATGAGCAGCTGATGCGCGCCGGCCTCGACCCCACGCTGAAGCGCCGCTATCCGCATCAATTCTCCGGCGGTCAGCGCCAGCGCATCGGCATTGCGCGCGCGCTGGCGGTCGAGTCCGGAATTCATCGTCTGCGACGAGGCGGTGGCGGCGCTCGACGTGTCGATCCAGGCGCAGATCATCAACCTGTTCATGGACCTGCGCGACACGCTGGACCTGACCTATCTCTTCATCAGCCACGATCTCGGCGTGGTCGAGCACATCTCCGACCGCGTCGCGATCATGTATCTCGGCCGCATCGTCGAGCAGGCGCCGACCGAAGAGGTCTTTGCGCGGCCCAATCATCCCTACACGCAGGCGCTGCTGGCCGAGGCGCCGCGCATCGAGACGACGAAGCGAAGCTTCACGCCGATGACGGGCGAGCTGCCGAGCCCGCTCGCGCCGCCGCCCGGGTGCCATTTCCATCCGCGCTGCCCGCACGCCATGGCGCGCTGCCGCACCGAGGTGCCGCGGCTGAAGCAGATCGCGCCGGCGCACTGGAGCGCCTGCCATCTCAACGAAGGAGCCGTCGCATGAGCGGCGACGGCTTGCCTGCGCCCGAGCAAGTCGAGCCGGGCGTCGTCGTTCATCGCGATGTGTTCGTCCGGACGCGCGACGGCGTGGGTCTCGCAACCGACATCTATCGTCCGGCACGGACGGCATCGCTCGACCGGCCGGCGCCGGTCATTCTCGAACGCACGCCCTACGGCAAGTCGAACAAGTCGCGCAGCGAGATCGAGGTCGGCATGGCCGAGCCGATGACGCGCGCTGCGGTCGCGGCGCACTTCGTGCGGCACGGCTATGTCGTGATCTTTCAGGATTGCCGCGGACGTCACGGCTCGGAAGGCGAATTCGTCAAATACCTTTCGGAAGGGCGCCGACGGCTTCGACACGATGGCGTGGATCATCGCAGCAGCCCTGGTGCGACGGCCGCATCGGCACGATGGGATTGTCCTACGCCGCGCATACGCAGATGGCAGCGGCGTGCCTCAATCCGCCGGGGCTCGCGACGATGATCCTCGACTCCGGCGGCTTCGCGAACGCCTTCACCTGCGGCATCCGGCAAGGCGGCGCGTTCGAGCTGAAGCAGGCGACATGGGCCTACAATCAGGCGCGTGAGGCTGCGATCGCCGGTGGCGATACGACCACGGCGCGCGCGCTTGCGGCGGAAAACCTGCACGACTGGTTCGCGCACATGCCCTGGTCGGAAGGCCGCTCGCCGGTGCGGTGGAGCGGCGACTACGAGGCCTATCTGCTCGAGCAGTGGCGCCACGAGACGTTCGACGATTTCTGGAAGCAGGTCGGCATCTACGCCGCCGGCTTCTATGACACGATCCCCGACATTCCGATCGTGCTGATGTCGAGCTGGTACGACGCCTATGTGCGCAGCACGTTCGAGAATTATCGCGGCCTCGCGCGCTCCGGCCGCCGCCCGCTGCAACTCCTCATGGGCGCCGGCCTGCATGGTGATCGCAACACCACATTCGCCGGCGACGTGGAGTTCGGTCCGCGTGCCTCGCTCGGCGGCAACGTCGCCGAGAGCTGGCTGGAATTCCGCCGCCGCTGGTTCGACCGCTGGCTGAAGGGCGTCGCCGATGATGCCGCCAGCGAGCCGCGCGATGCGCCTGTTCCTCATGGGCGGCGGTTCTGGCCGATAAGAACGCCGCAGGCCGGCTCGATCACGGCGGCGAATGGATTTCGGTCGCGGACTGGCCGCCGCCGGACAGCGTCGAACGAAATTTCTATCTGCACGCAGCGGGGAGGCTGTCGGAAACGCTGCCAGACGCGCAGACGCCGCCTCTGACCTATGACTTCGATCCCTCCGATCCCGTTCCGACGATCGGCGGCGGCGCTGACCAGCGGCGAGCCGATATTCTCCGGCGGCGCGTTCGACCAGCGCGAGGCCGATCGCTTCTATGGCTGCAAGCGGCCGGGCCTGCCGCTTGCGGCGCGGCGCGACGTGTTGTCGTTCGAGAGCGAGCCGCTCAAGGAGGACATGGCGGTCGTCGGGCCGGTGGAAATCGACCTTTGGGTTTCGACCGATGCGCCCGACACCGATTTCACTGCAAAACTGATCGATGTGTATCCGCCGAGCGAAGACTATCCCGCGGGCTTCGCGATGATCCTCACCGACGGAATCTTCCGCTGCAAATTCCGCCGCTCGTTCGAGACGCCCGAACCCGTCGCGGACGGCGAAATCATGCGCATCACCATCGAGCCCTTCGCCACCGCGAACCTGTTCAAGGCCGGCCACCGCCTGCGGCTCGATATCTCGTCGAGCAACTTCCCGAAATACGACGTCAATCCGAACACCGGCGAGCCGGCAGGCCTCGGCCGCGCGCGCCGGATCGCCCGCAACACCGTCTATCTCGATCGCGACCGGCCCTCGCGCCTGATCATCCGCACGATGCGGTGAAACTTAGAGTCCGGCCAGACGGCGCTCTATCGCGTCCTGCAGATGGTACCAGCCGCTGACGATCGGCAGGAACCAGGGCGTGCCGTCATAGAGCGGCACCGGCACCCGCGGGAATGCGGGATTGTCGAAGGCGCTTGGCCGGTTCTGTCGGCCGAGCAGCTTCAGTGCCGATTGATGGCCGAGATAGGTCATCAGCGCCAC
Source organism: uncultured Alphaproteobacteria bacterium (assembly GCA_963843435.1). Lineage (GTDB taxonomy): Bacteria > Pseudomonadota > Alphaproteobacteria > Rhizobiales > Xanthobacteraceae > P52-10. Next base: position 288,767 of record CAWJKJ010000011.1, on the reverse strand, counting down.
GCCGTTGCCGTTGCAGCCGATGGCGAAGTCGATGCCGTCGTGCTTGCCCATATGGGCGATCTTGTCCGCCGTCATGCCGACCTTGCCGCTCCAGCAATGCGTCACCCTGTAGCCCGCGAGCTGCGGCCAGACCTTGAGCAGCATTGCATGCAGGCGCGGCGCGGCCTCGCTCTCGGGAATGGAAAACATGCCCGGCCGGCTGCCGAACAGGATGCGCGTGCCGTCCGGCGAAGGGCGTGTATAGATCAGCTCGCGCCGCGAGTCGGTAATCATGCGCTTGCCGGGATTGATCTCGGCCATCAGCTCCGGCGGCAACGGCTCGGTCGCGATCTGGTAGCTGCGCACGGCCACGACCCGCTGCTGCAGATAGCCGTTGGCCTTGTCGGTGTAGCCGTTGGTCCCGAAGAAGACATTGCGGGCGCGGATCGTCCCGCGTCCTGTCTCGACGTCGTGAAAGCCGTCGACCGGCGGGCCCACTGTGAGCACTGGCGCATGCGAGCGCAGCTTTGCGCCATTCGCCACGGCGAGAAGGCGCAGCGCGCGGTGGTACTTCGCCGGATGCAGCCCGCCGTAGTCGTCGATCAGGATTCCGCCGTGGTAGTAATCGGTCCTGGTGATCTCGTGCTGGCGCGATTTGGGGATCTCGTGAACCGTCACGCCCGTGTGCCTGGCCAGCAACTCACCCTGGCGACGCAGCCGGTCATAGTGGCGCGGCACATGCGCGCCGAAGTAGCGCCCGAAGACGCCGAGATCGGCGTCGAGCTCTTTCTCGCGGATCAAGTGTCTTGAGGTGCTCATAGGAGGCGAGCGAATCCTCGAGCAGCCGCTCCATCCGCGCGCCGTCGACGCCCTTGATGGCGCCGCCGATCACGAGCTTCTGACCGCTGGAGACCATGCCGCCGGAGCGGGTCGAGGCGCCAGCGCCCAATGCCTCGGCATCGACGACGGTGACATCTGATTCCGTTGCGCGCGAGCTCGGCCGCGGCCGAGAGGCCACAGTAGCCGGAGCCGACGACGAGCACGTCGGTCTGCGCCGGCAGCGGCTCGCGCGCGCTCTCGGGCGGCGCCGCGTCCCACCAGTAAGGGTCGGTGGTGAAGTTCGGTGCCAGCACGCTGGTGGGGTCAGGCATACGTCGCCTCTCCAAAGGGTCTGATGTTCGACAGGAAGGCGCGGGTGCGCTCGTGTCTTGGGTTGGCGAAGAATTCGATCGGCGGACCCTGCTCGACGATCTGCCCGTCCGCGATGAAGACGATGCGGTCGGCGACCTCGCGGGCGAAGCCCATCTCATGGGTGACGACGACCATGGTCGTGCCGTCGCGGGCGAGATCGCGCATCACGTCGAGCACGCTCGCGATCGTCTCGGGGTCGAGCGCCGAGGTCGGCTCGTCGAACAGGATCGCCCTGGGCCGCATGGCGAGCGCGCGCACGATCGCGACACGCTGCTGCTGGCCGCCCGAGAGCGCGGACGGATAGTCGTCCGCCTTGTGGGCCAGGCCGACCCGGGCGAGCAGCGCGCGCGCCTGTTCCTCGGCCTCTGCCTGCGGCAGCTTGCGACGGCGCTGCGGCGTCAGCGTCATGTTGCGCAGCACGGTGAGATGCGGGAACAGCGCATAGTCCTGGAAGACCATGCCGATCTCGGTGCGCAACTGCTGCCAGGCGCCCTCGTTATGAATGTCGACCGGCTTGCCCGCAACCAGCAGCGTGCCGGTGTCGGGCCGAACCAGACCGTTGATGCAGCGGATCAGCGTGCTCTTGCCGCAGCCGCTGGGCCCGATCAACACCACGACGCTGCCGGCCTCGACATCGAGATCGATGCCGCGCAGCGCGTGATTTGCGCCGAAATGCTTGCCGATGCCGCGCAGACGGATCAGCGGATCGACGCTCATGCGGCAAGCTCGCGCAGATCGCGTTTGAGCGTCTCGCGCGCCGTCTGCAGCCGAGTGCGCTTTTCGGCGAGCGCGGCGCGCCTGGTCTCGAGCCGCGCCTGCGCCGCTTCGACGGAACGCGCGACGGCCTCGGGCGCCGGCCCGCCCGGCAGGATGCGCCTCGCGACGCTTGCCGCCGGATCGAGGCTGCGGCGCACCAGCTCCGGATCGAGCTTCAGCGGGCGGCCGAGCTGGGCTTGAGCCGCCGCGTCGACCATCTCGGTGGTGATGCCGTCGGCCGCAAGCCCCTTGTCCATGGCCGCGCGCACGACGGCGCCGACGATGTGATGCGCCTGCCGGAAGGAGAGGTCGGCGTTGCGCACCATCACGTCGGCGAGATCGGTTGCGGACGCGAAATCCTCGGCGACGCGGCGCTTCATGAGCGGTGCGTTCGGCCGGCCGGTCGCGATGATGAGATCGAACAGGGACAGACCGCGCAGCATCTCCTCACCGGCCTCCCAGACGCCGCGCATGGTCTCGCGGTTGCCGTCGATGGTGTTGGTGAAATGCGTGCCCTTCACCGCCGTCGCCGAGGCGACGTAGAGGCCGAGCAGATGGCCGGCCTTGCCCTTGAGATGCTCCAGCACCACCGGGTTCTTCTTCTGCGGCATGATGCTGGAGGTGCCGGTGACGCGATCGGGGAACTCGACCGTCTGGAATTCGTGCGAGACCATCACGTGGTAGTCCTGCGCGACACGGCTCCAGCTGATCGCGATCTGCGAGAGATCGGCCAGAATCTCCAGGCCGAAATCGCGGGTGGCGACCGCATCCAGCGTGTTCTCCACCAGTCCGCTGAAGCCGAGCGAGACCGCGAGCGCGTGACGGTCGATGGCGAAGGTCGTGCCCGCCAGCGCGCCGGCTCCGAGCGGGCTGATGTTGGTGCGTGCCCAGGCGTCGGCGAGGCGGCCGAAATCGCGTTCAAGGGATTGCGCGACGCCCGCAAGGTAGAAGCCGTAGGTGACGGGCTGCGCCGGCTGCAGATGGGTGTAGCCCGGCATCACCGCCTCGCGAAAACGGAACGCGCCGTCAAGCGCGTGCTCCTCGACGGACAGCAGCGCCTGGCCCACATCCAGCAACAGGTCGCGTGCCCGCAGCCGGTCGAGGGCCGCCGTCAGGTCGTTGCGGCTGCGGGCGATATGCATGCGCCCGCCTGCGTCGACGCCGATCAGCTTGATGAGATGGGCCTCGTAGTTGAAATAGGCGTCCTCGCGCTGCGGATCGAGCTCGACGACGTCGGGCCCTTCGTCCTCCATGCGCAAGAGGCCGGAGGCGAGCGCCTTCGCCGCCTGTGGCGAGATCAGCCCGCAGCGTGCCAGCATCAGCACATGCGCCTGGTTGAGATCGCTCATGTAGCCGAAGATGTTGCCGAACTCGCGCCCCAGGCGCGGCGCGTAGATGTGATCGCAGACCTCTTGCGCGACGCGCTCGGTCAAGCGGCGGCTGACTTTGGATTCCATGACGACGTCCTTCGAGTTCCCAGGATCTTCAGGTGGATGGCTTTCAAACGGATGATTGGAGTTGCGTCGCGGGCTGGCCGAGGTCGTCATTGCTGACGAGCGGCCGCTGGTCGTTCTTGAGCCGGCGCTCGAGCCAGCGACCGAACCAGGTCAGCGTCGAGCAGATCAGGAAGTAGATCAGCAGCACCGCGCCATAGACGGTGAAGGCCGGGTTCCAGCCTTCCATCATGGTCGTGCGCTCGACGATGATCTGGCCGACCTTGAAAAATTCGGTGACGCCGACGAGCGCGCCGAGCGAAGTCGCCTGGACGAGCAGGGTCAGGAGCCCGACGAAGGGTGGCAGGATCGCGCGCAACGCCTGCGGACCGGTGACGAAGAGATAGACTTCCCAGGTCTTGAGCCCCATGGCCGCAGCGCTCTGCCACTGGTGCTTCGACACCGAGGCGAAACCGGCGCGGACGATCTCGGTGCCGTTGGCGCTGCCCCAGAGCGAGAGTCCGACCGTCACCGCGGCGAAAGGCGAAAGCACAAGCCCCAGCAGCGGCGCGACGAAGAACACGAAGAAGATGTTCACGATCAGCGGGATGTCGCGGAACAGCTCGACATAGACCTTCACCGCGACGCGCAGCCAGCGAAAGCGCAGCGTCGCCAGCGTGCCGAGGATGAAGGAGATGATCGTCGCGAAGAACAGCGTGGCGAGTGCGAGCGCCAGCGTCATCCCGATGCCTTGCAGGATGAACGGAAGGTTCTTGATCAGGATCTCCATCGTCGCCCCTCAATGCCGAAACGGGGCGTTCAGCCGGTATTCGAGCCGGCCGGCGAGGAAGGAGAGCATAAGGACCAGCGCGAGATAGATCGCGCAGATCGCCGCGAACATCTCGATCGTTCGGAAGTCCATCGAGATGCGGTCGATCGCAACATAGGTGAGCTCCGCCAGTCCGATCGCCTGCAGATAGGAGGAGTTCTTCAGAAGCGAGATCGAGGTGTTGAGCATCGATGGCAGGCCGACGCGGATCGCCATCGGCGCGGAGACCAGACGAAAGCAGCGCCAGGGCGAGAGCCCGAGCGAGAAAGCCGCCTCCCGCAGGCCCTTGCCGACCGTCTCCAGTCCGCCGCGGATGTTCTCAATCTGGTAGGCGCCGGCCCACACCGTCAGGCACAACACGCCTGACCAGAACAGCGAGAGCCTGATCCCGATGCCGGGCAGCCCGTAGAAGATGAAGAAGAGCTGCGCGAGCAGCGGCGTGTTGCGGATGAACTCGACATAAGCCGACGACGACCTTGTCGAGCACCGGCACCTGCAGCACCCGTATCGCGGCGCCGAAGAAGCCGACGATCACGGAGAAGACGATCGACAGCAGGCTGACCTGGACGGTGAGCCAGAGACCGCGCATCAGCGCCGGCCACTGCGCCATCAGATAGGTGAGTGTCGAATTCCATGTCCCGACGCGTCCTGTCGATGCGGGGAGGACCGGAAGCGGCGGCGCCGCTCCCGGATAGTCATCGGCGTCAGCGCGCGGTTGGCTTCGGCTTGGTGAAGGCGTCGACGTAAAAGGGCCGAATATCGGCCGGGATCCATTTCTCGATCCACTTGGCGTAGAGCCCCTCGGCCTTCATGCGGTCGAGCGCGGCGTCGACATAGGCCAGCCACTCCGCTTCGTTCTTGCGCACGCCGACGGCCGCATCGGACACCGCGAAAGGCTCGCCGACAAGACGCAGCGAGGGATCCTTGGCGGCGATCACGACGAGCGTCGCGGCATCGTGCGTATAGGCGTCGCCGCGTGTCTGCTTGAGCGCCTGCAGCGCGTCGGAAGCCGTGTTGAGGCGCAGATTGTCGACCTTCGGCTTGTTGTCCTCGAACCACTTCGCCTGGGTCGAGCCCTTGAGCATGATCACGGTCTTGCCTTCGACGTCGTCGAGCTTCTTGATCGGGCTGTCCTTGGCGACGAGCATGTCGCTGCCGCCCCAGCGGTAGGGCTTGGAGAAGTCGACGACACGGGCGCGCTCGGCCGTGACGCCGAGCGTCGCGATCAGGATGTCGACCTTCTGGCCGTTGAGCTGCGGGATGCGGTTCTCGGCGGTGACGCAGGTCAATTCGATCTTGTCGGGCGAACCGAAGGCCCAGGTCGCGATCTGGATCGCCATGTCGGTCTCGACACCGGCGAACTTGCCCGTCTCGTCCTTGTAGCCGTAGGGCGGCTGATCGCAGCGCACCCCGGCCTTGAGCAGACCGGCGGATTTGATCGCCGCAGGCAGCGACGGGAGGCTCTGCGCCTGCGCGCCGAAGACGGTGCCGGCGAAGGCGGCGGCGGCGAGTGCCGAAAGCGACGCAAGGCGAGGACAAATGAGTGGTCATCCGTTTTCCCTCTGTTGGACCAATCGGTCGGTTCTGGAGTGGTGTGAGCCGGTGTGTTCCGGCCGCGCGAGCGTCCGTTCTGGACGGGTGATCTCTCGGTCTGAGGCCTTGCAGCAATCTCCCGGGCGCCTGAGCCCGTCAGCACGAGCACGGCATGGCGCCCGGCGAGTGCGCCGCCTGCCGCCAGTGTCTCGAGCGCCGCGAACGCCGAAGCGGCGGAGAGTTCGGCATGAAAGCCACAGGCGGCGAGCTTCGCCTGGGCGAGCAGAGCGGCGTCGTCCGCAACGGCTACGGCCTCTCCTGCGCTGGCGCGCAGGGCCTGAACGGCCTGCCAGGTTACGGTGCTGCCGGCGATGGAGAACTGGATGGTCTCGCCCGCGAACTGTTCGCGATAATCGGCTCCGGCCATGACCCGGACGAGCCGCGGAAAGGGCTCGGCCGCCACCAACCGAGGCACGCCTTTCCCAAGCTCGGCGAAGCCGAGATACAGGCCGGAGAGCAGATCGCCGCGCGAACAGGGAACGACAACGAGATCGGGCATCGCCCTCTCTGCGATCTCGGCCGCGATCACCTTGTAGCCCTCGACGCCGAAGGGGTTCGTGCCGATCGCCGGCATCCGGTAGTTGGTGACGGCGAAGGCGCCTTGCTCCACGCGACGGGCAAGATGACGCCAGCGCGCCATGCTGTCGGCAAGGCTGACGATCGCTCGCGCCATGGGCTGCGATGGCGCGGCGATAGCTTTCAGGCAGCGCGCCGGTCGTCGCGATTTCGGCTGGAATTCCGGCGCGCGCCGCGTAGGCCGCCACCGAAAGCCCGCCATTGCCGCTCGAGGCCGCGACGACCTGCGTCGCGCCGCGATCCAGCGCGCGCGCCAACAGCTGCGCGCTCATCCGGTCCTTGTGCGAGCCGGTGGGATTGCACCATTCGAGCTTCAACGAAAGCCGGCCGATGCCGAGTGCCGCCGCGAGCGTCGGCATCTCGACCAGCGGTGTTCCGCCTTCGCCGAGCGAGAGCGCGCCCGGATAGGGCAGCGCGATACCTTCGCATCCCGGCGTGTAGACGAGCCGAAGATTGGAAGCATGGCCCTCGGTCGCGCAGCGCGGGCAACCCGCGTCATGATCCGCGACAGGCAACTCCAGCTGACAGCGCAGGCAGGTCATGCCGGCCAGGCGGGACGTCACGGCAACGGCTGAGCGAGCGGACATGGGCAAAAGTATTGTGCCGGCGCACTATCTGGTCAAATCTCAGTTTTTGGGCATGCTATTCACTGGTGATATGGGGCCAGGCATGAATCTGAGACAGGTCACCGCCTTCCGCACCATCATGCTGCGCGGTTCGATGACGGCCGCCGCGCAGGAGTTGCGAACCTCGCAGCCGAGCATCAGCCGCCTGATCGCAGAGCTGGAAGACGTCGATCGACCTCAAGCTGTTCGAGCGGAAGGCCGGCCGCCTGAGGCCGACCGACGAGGGCCTCTCATTCTACCGGGAGGTCGAGCGCAGCTTCCTCGGACTGGAGAGCCTGTCGCAAGCCGCCAGGGAGATACGTGCCTTCGGCACGGGACGCCTGCGCATCGCGGCAATGCCGGTCATGGCGCTGGGCTTCATCCCGCGCTGCATCCGCCGATTCAAGCAGCGCTTTCCCAATGTCACGATCTCACTGCAGATGGGCAGCGACGGAACGGTGACGCGCTGGATGTCGACCTATTATTGCGACATCGGCTTTGTCGCCAACATCGTCGATACGCCGTCGATCGAGCAGCGCCACCTCTATTCGGTCCCGGGTCTCTGCGCCATTCCGCCCGACCACAAGCTGGCGAAGCGCAAGGTCATCGTGCCGGAGGATCTGGAGGGCGAGCCCTTTATTTCGCTGTCGCTGGAGGACGGGGCGCGGACGCGCGTCGACCGGGCCTTCGAGCAGCTCAGGCGTCAGGCGTCAGCTCACGCTGGAAACGCCGTTCGGCGCGACGATCTGCGCGCTCGTCGAGCAGGGGCTGGGCATCGGCATCGTCAATCCGATCGCAGCCGACGACTATCGCCGCAGCGGCATCGCCTTCCGTCCGTTCAAGCCCGAGATCATGTTCCAGGGCAACGCGCTCTTCCCGAGCCGCCACCGTGACAACGTGCTGATCGACGGCTTCCTGGCGATCGTCAGCGAGGAGCTCGGGAGCTATCAGGCCGTCTCGAAGACAAAGCGAAGGGCTCGCGCGCGTGGCGACGCGCCCTGCCGTCTCTCGATGATCACCGGTCTTCGCAATCATGCGCGCGCCACTGTCGGTTGCGCCGCCCGCCGGGAATGGCACGACATAGGTGAGGGGGCGAGAGGGTAATCCTGTGCAAGGGCGCTCGCCGTGAGCATTGTGCTGAGCAGGGCCGCACAGATCGTCGTCAGTCTCATGTGGGTCTTTCCAGGAACTTGAAGCGCGGGAAACTAGGGGCGCCGGGTCAGTTGGTCAAAGCGCAACGAGCTTTTCCTGGCGCTTGACCTGATGCTCTGTGGGAGCGGATGCAGCCATGTCACAATTGCCTGCCTGACCTGCTTGAAGACTCCGGAAAAATATCCCAGATATTGTCCCATCAGGGAGTCTCTGCCATGACAATGGTGCGGGCGACCCTTGTTGCGGCTATCGCCGCCGCCGTCGTGCTTGCGCTTCCCGCGCGCGTTTTCGCCGAGGAGGGCGGCCGGCCTGCGCTGATGGTCGAGATCGACGGTGCAATCGGTCCGGCCGCCGCCAGGCAGGTGAAGGAAGCGCTCAACCTTGCCAGCGAGCGCCGCGCCGAAGTTGTCGTCCTGCGCCTGAATACGCCGGGCGGTCTTGCCACCAGCATGCGCGAGATCGTCGCCGATGTGGTCGGCGCCCGCGTTCCCGTCATCGGTTATGTGGCGCCGTCCGGTGCGCACGCCGCCAGTGCCGGCACCTACATCCTCTATGCCACCCACATCGCGGCGATGGCGCCAGGCACTAACCTCGGTGCCGCGACGCCGGTACAGATCGGCGGGCCGCTGCCAGGCGTTCCGGACAAGGACGGCAAGGACAAGAAGGAGGAGGCGCAGAAGTCTGCGACGGATACCATGTCGGCGAAGGCGACCAACGACGCGGTCGCGTTGATCCGCAGCCTCGCCGAGTTGCGCGGCCGCAACGCCGACTGGGGCGAGAAGGCCGTGCGCGAGGCCGCGAGCCTCTCCGCCGGCAGCGCCTTGCAGGCCGGTGTCATCGATTTTGTCGCGCGCAGTCCGGCTGAGTTGCTGCAGCAGGTCGACGGCCGCTCGATCGAGCTCACAGGCGGCGAGACGCGCACGCTATCGACTAAAGGCGTGACGATCGAGGTGCTCGATCCCGGCTGGCTGATCCGGCTGCTCGCCGTCATCACCAATCCCAATGTTGCATTCCTCTTGTTGATCGTCGGCCTCTACGGTTTGATCCTCGAGTTCACCACGCCCGGCGCCGTCGCTCCCGGCGTGATCGGCACCATCTGCCTGCTGCTCGGCCTCTATGCGCTGAACCTGCTGCCGATCAATTACGCCGGCCTCGCCTTGCTGCTGCTCGGCATCGCCTTCCTGGTGGTCGAGATATTCAATCCCACCGTGGTTCTCGGCGTCGGCGGTATCGTCGCCTTTGTCCTCGGTGCTGCCATGCTGTTCAAGTTCGACGCCCTGGGCTTCCGCCTGTCGTGGACGGTGATCGTCCTTGCAGCCGCGATGATCGCCGCTCTCACCTTCGTCGTGCTCGGCTCGCTCATGCGCGCCCGCAAAAATCCGGCGCGGGTCGGCGCTCATGCCATGCGCGGGCTGCCCGCGCGGGTGCTCGACTGGTCCGGCACCGAAGGCCACGTCTTCGCTCATGGTGAACGCTGGCAGGCGCGCGGCGCGGAGGCGCTGGCGCCAGGCGAGACCGTCGAGGTGGCCGGCATCAACGAGCTGACGCTGCTGGTGCAGCGGCGGACGCCGCGGGCGAAGGAGGTGTGCGATGAGTTTCGACTATGTGGGTTATCTGCTTCTCGTCGTCCTTGTGGTCGTATTTCTCACGGCCGCCATCAAGATTCTCAGGGAATACGAGCGCGGCATCGTCTTTACGCTCGGTCGCTTCACCGGTGTGAAGGGCCCCGGCCTCATCATCCTCATTCCGTTCGCGCAGCAGATGGTGAAGGTCGATCTGCGCGTCGTCGTGCAGGACGTGCCGCCGCAGGACGTGATCACGCGCGACAACGTGTCGGTGAAGGTCAATGCCGTCCTCTACTTCCGCATCGTCGATCCGGAACGGGCGATCATCTGGCGGATCGCGCGCGATAGCCGGCAATCTCGATCGCGACCTGCTGTCCGCACGATGCGGTGGACGGCGCTCTGTCGCTTCCGCTGCCGCCCGGTGGCGTACCAATTTGTATCTCACCAGTTAGATACTTAATTGACGGAATAGAGGCATCGGCGCTAGCCTCCCGGAAAAGAACCAATCCGGGGAGGAGCCCATGTCGAAGTGGAGAATCGCGATCTCGGCTGCAGCGTTGCTGACGCTCGGCAGCATGCAGGCTCTGGCGCAAGGGAGCTTCCCGAGCCGCCATATCACGATGGTCGTGCCGTTCGCCGCAGGCGGGCCGACGGATATCGTCGGCCGCATCGTTGCGGAGCATATGTCGCGCACGCTCGGGCAGCAGATCGTGATCGAGAATGTCGGCGGCGCGGCCGGGACGACCGGCGCCGCGCGCGTCGCCAAGGCGGACCCCGACGGTCACACCATCATGGTCGGGCCGATGAGCACCATGAGCTTTACGCCGGCGCTCTATCCGAAGCTCGCCTTCAATCCGCTGACCGACTTCGAGCCGATCGGCATCGCCGCATCGGCGCCGATCATGCTTGTCGTCAACAATGCGATCCCGGCGACAAAACTGTCCGAATTCACCGACTACATGAAGGCGAACCCCACCAAGCTGACCAACGGCAATGCCGGCGTCGGCTCGACCTCGCATCTCGCCTGCCTGCTCGCTGAACAATCGCGCTGGCGCATCGGTCACGCTCGTGCCCTACCGCGGCACCGGACCGGCGCTGGTCGACGTCGTCTCGGGCCAGGTCGGCTATCTCTGCGACCAGGTGACGAGCCTGATGTCGCAGGTCAAGGCCAACGCTGTCCGGCCGCTTGCGGTGCTGGCGCCGACCCGTTCGCCGGTGCTGCCGGACGTCCCGACGGCGAGCGAAGCCGGCATGAGCGGCATCGACATGGTGGTCTGGAACGCGCTTGTTCGCGCCGAAGGGCACGCCGCCCGAGATCGTCGAGAAGCTGAACGCCGCCTTGCAAAAGGCGATCACCGATCCGGTCTCGCGCGACAAATTCCTGCAGCTCGGCGCCGAGCCGCCGCCGGAGAACCAGCGCTCGCCGCAGGCGCTGCGCCAGGTCCACGCGGCCGACGTGGCGAAATGGGGCGAGGTGATCCGCGCGGCCAACATCACCATCGAATGACGCGCGACTTGTCCGAATCCTGCTTTCTTGTCACATGGCTCCAGCAACAGCGGGGCCATGTGACGACGTGCGCAAGAAGGACACCCAGAGCGTGACTGCGGCAGACGCAGCCGTCGAGAAGCCGATCCGTCGCCGCAACAGCGCGGCGACCCGGGCGCGCATCATGACCGTCGCCACCCGCGAGTTCGCGAACAGGGGCTACGAGGGCGCGGGCACCGACGAGATCGCGGATCGTGCATCCGTCAACAAGCGCATGATCTACCATTACTTCTCGTCGAAGGAGCTGCTCTATCTCGACGGTGCTCGAGAACGCTTATCTCAAGGCGCGTGCCGCCGAAGAGACGCTCGAGCTCGACAGCATGGAGCCGCTGAAGGCGCTGAAGACCTTCGTCGAATTCACCTTCGATTCCTTCGTGCGCGACCGCACCTTCATCAATCTTCTGGCGACGGAAAACCGGCAGAAGGCCAAGGTGCTGAAGAAATCGAAAGTGGTCTCCAGCCTCAACTCGCCGATCATCCAGGCGCTGGGGCGCATCCTGGCGCGCGGTGAGGCCAAGGGCGTCATTCGACCGGGCCTCGATCCGCTGCATCTGTGGATCACGCTGATCGGCATCTGCTATTTCTTCTTCTCGAACATCTACACGCTCTCGGTGATCCTCGAGACGGAGTTCGACAGGCCAGAGGTCATCGCGACCCGCCGCGCGCATGTGGTCGATTTCGTCATGAACGCCGTGCGGCCGCATAAGGGCTGAGCGGGAGCGGAGAAGCGGCGGCAAGCCATGCCGCCGTTTCACACCGCCGTCTTATGCCGCGCGATGACAGTGCTCAGCACCTCGTCCATCGGCCGCGTCCACCAGTCCAGCTCCGAAAAAATCTCCACCTCGGAGAAGCCGGCAAAGCCTTCGGCCTCGACCGCTTCGCGGATCTTGCGGATCTCGATGACGCCGTCGCCCATCATGCCGCGGTCGAGCAACAGGTCGCGCGTCGGCACCAGCCAGTCGCAGACATGAAACGCGAGCAGCCGCGCAAGGCCGGCGCGGCGGATGCCGGCATAGAGGTCGGGATCCCACCAGACATGATAGACGTCGACCGCGACGCCGAGCGCGCCGGTCTTCTTGGCATCGAGCCGGTCGCAGATGTCGAGCGCCTGGCGCAAGCGTGTTCACGCAGGCGCGGTCGGCCGCATACATCGGATGCAGCGGCTCGATGGCGAGCGGCATGCCGACTGACCTGGCGTAGTCCAGCAGCTCGCTGATGCCGTCCTCGACCTGCGTGCGCGCCAGCGCGATGTCGTGCGACACCGCCGAGCCCGGCCGCGAATAGTGCGGCAGGCCGCCGACGACGAGCACGAGACAGGCGGCGCCAAGCGTCGCGGCCTCGTCGACGGCGCGGCGGTTGTCGTCGCGCGCCTCCTGTCGTTTGCGTCGCATCGGCCGGAAACATGCCGCCGCGGCAATAGCCGGAAAGCTTCAAGCCATGCCGCCTGACCGCGGCGCGGGTCGCTTCGAGCCCGACGGCTTCGACCTGGTCGCGCCAGGGCGAGATCGCGCGGATCTCATGCCGCGCGCAGGCCTCGATGATCGCAAGCAGGTCGCCCTGTTTGCGCACGGTCGCCGTATTGAGCGAGAGCCAGGCGTGGTCGGGCGAAAAATCCCGCATCGGTCAGGCTTCGATGCCGTAGGTCGCCATGACGCGCGCCATCCGTGCCGCGGCGTCATGCGGATCGTGGAACAGGCCCGCCTTGTCGGCCAGTCGAAACAGCTCGGCGAAATGCAGCATCGAGCGCGCGCTCTCCTGGCCGCCGACCATGGTGAAGTGATCCTGATGTCCGTTGAGGTAGGCGATAAAGACGATGCCGGTCTTGTAGAACCGGGTCGGCGCCTGAAAGATATGCCGCGACAGCGGCACGGTCGGCCCGAACGCATCGTGGAAGCCGGGAAGGTCGCCGTCGGTCAGCGCCGCGAGCGCGGTCGCAGCGGCCGGCGCGATCGCATCGAAGATGCCGAGCAGCGCGTGCGAATAGCCGTGGTCGTCGCCGGCGATCAGCTCCGCATAGTTGAAGTCGTCGCCGGTGTACATCAGCACCGACTTGTCGAGCCGGCGCCGCATCGCGATCTCTTTGTCCTTGTCGAGCAGCGAGACCTTCACGCCGTCGATCTTGGCCGCGTTGGCGTTGATGACGCCGACGGCGACATCCATCGCCGCGTCGAGATCGCGCGTGCCCCAATAGCCGGCGAGCGCCGGATCGAACATATCGCCGAGCCAGTGGATGATCACCGGTTGGCGCGCCTGGCCGAGGATGCGGTCATAGACCTTGGCGTAGTCGTCCGGACCCTTGGCGATCCGCGCGAGCGCGCGCGACGCCATGAAGATGATGCGGCCGCCGACGCCTTCGATCGCCTCGAACTGCGTCTCGTAGGCCTTCACCACGTCGTCGACCGTGCGGGCCTCGGCCGGGTCGAGATGGTCGGTGCCGGCGCCTGAGAAGATCACGGCACCGGGTTTCGTGCGCGCGAGCGCGGTCGAACGCTTGATCAGCTCCAGCGCCAGCGGCCAGTCGAGCCCCATGCCGCGTTGCGCGGTGTCCATCGCCTCAGCGACGCCGAGCCCGAGATTCCAGAGATATTCGCGATAGGCCAGCGTGCGGTCCCAGTCGGGCGCAGCCTTCAGCCAGGGGTCGCTGTCGGCGAAAGGATCGGCGACCACATGCGCGGCCGCGAGCGCCACACGGTTGAAGCTTTTGCCCGCGCGGGGACGCTGCGGTTTTGGCACGCCGAGCGCGTAGAGCTCGGTGGTGCGGTCGGCCTTCGGAAGGGTGACCTTGGCCGCGACGCGGGATCTGTCGTGCATGGGCTCCTCCGCTTCTGTCTCTTGTCGATTTTGTTCGCCGGTCAGAGCGCGAGTTTCGGCACGTCGATCCAGCGACGCTCCTTCCAGCTCTGCAGCGCGCATTCGACCAGCTGGACGCCCTTGGCGCCTTCGATCAGCGTGTGCGAGTAGGGCGTATCCTCGACCACGTGGCGGATGAACATCTCCCACTGGGTCTTGAAGCCGTTGTCGTAGGTCGTGTTGTTCGGCACCGGCATCCAGGTCTTGCGGAAATCGATGGTCTGCCGCTCGTCGGGATTCCAGACCGGCCGCGGCGTCGCGTTGCGGGGCTGGATGACGCAGTCGTGCAGGCCGGCCACCGCCGAGCCCAGCGTGCCGTCGACCTGGAAGGTGACGAGATCGTCGCGGTAGACGCGCGTCACCCAGCTCATGTTGATCTGGGCGATCACGCCGCCGGCGAGCTTGAAGGTCGCGTAGGCGGCGTCGTCGGTGGTCGCCTTGTAGCGCTTGCCGGCCTCGTCGACGCGCTCGGGAATATCGGTCGTGCCGATGCAGCTCACGGCCTCGACCTCGCCGAACAGGTTGTCGAGCACATAGCGCCAGTGGCAGACCATATCGAGGATGATGCCGCCGCCGTCCTCGGCGCGGTAATTCCACGAGGGGCGCTGCGCCGCCTGCCAGTCGCCCTCGAACACCCAGTAGCCGAACTCGCCGCGCACCGAGAGCATGCGGCCGAAGAAACCGGAATCGCGCAACGCGGCGCAGCTTCATCAGGCCGGGCAGGAACAGCTTGTCCTGCACGGTGCCGGTCTTGACGCCCTTCGTTTTGGCAAACCGGCAGATCTGCAGCGCTTCGCTCAAGTTGGTCGCGATCGGCTTCTCGCAATAGATGTGCTTGCCGGCGGCGACCGCCTTCTCCAGCAGCGTCGGGCCGCATCTGCGTCGTTGCGGCGTCGAAGAAGATCTCGTTCTTCGGATCGGCGATCGCAGCGTCGAGGTCGGTGCTCCAGCGCGCGATGCCGTGCGCCTTGGCGAGCTGCTCGATCTTCTCGGCGTTGCGGCCGATCAGGATCGGATCGAGCTGCACGCGTGAGCCGTCGGAGAGCTGCACGCCGCCCTGGGCGCGGATCGCGACCACGGAGCGGATGAGATGCTGGTTGGTCCCCATGCGGCCGGTCACGCCGTTCATGACGACACCGAGTGTCCTGGCTGCCACGGCCGTCCTCCCTCGATTTTATGCGCCCTTGTACGACGGGCGGCGCGGTATCTTATTAACTCAACAGTTAGTTACTTAAATAGTCCGGAGCGAGGCTTGTCAAGCTGCAACGCGCGGGCATGGGTTCGTTACATCCGGCTCTTGCTGGCGCGCCGCGTCACACATTTGACCCGCCGCAATGACTGTATCTTGCTACGTCGGTGTTGGAAGCGGAGGCGCCGGTGTCACGTTCATTCTATCATTTGCATCCCGACACCCTGACCTTGGCCACCGAGGTGGTGGACGCAGCACCAGGGCGCGTGCTGCTTGCCCAGTCGCCGTTCTTCCCCGGCGGTGGCGGACAGCTGGCCGATCGAGGACGGCTGCTCTGGTCCAGTGGCGAAGTCGACATCGCCGGTTTCGAGCGGGTCGACGATAAAATCTGGATTCTGCTCAAAGATCCCGCAGAGCTCGCCGGCAGCGTCGAAGCGCAGGTCGAGCCGGAATTCCGGCAGATGATGCGCGAGCTCCACACCGACACGCATCTGCTCAATGCCTTCGTCTTTCAGGCCTTCAACGGTGCGCTGGTGACCGGCGTCCAGCTGAACGAGGACGGCACCGCGCGGATGGACTTCGATCTGCCGGATGCCGAGAACGAGCGGCTGAAAGCGCTGGAAGCGCCGATCAACGAAGCCATCCGTGCCGACTTCGCCGTCGGTGATTGCTATGTTCCGCTGGAGCAGGCGACGCAGGAGCACGGTCTCATCCGCACCCGCTCGGCCATGCCGCCGCCCACGCCGGACGGCACCGTGCGCGTTGTCGAAATCGGCACGCTGGATCGGCAGGTTTGCGGCGGCACCCATCTCACTTCAACCGGGCGATCGCGCCCGATCCGCATCCTGAAGATCGAGAACAAAGGCCGGCATAATCGAAGGATCAGGATCGGCCTGACCGGCGACTGAGATTGCCTCGTCGGCGCGTCGCTAGCCGACCTCTTCAAATCCGGCGAGCGCTGCCGTCAGGTTGGCGCCGAGAATGTCCGACAGGTAACCGCCTTCCTGCACGAGCACGGTCGGAAGCCCAAGCCGCGCGATCGCCGCTCCGATGCGCCGAAAGCCTTGCGTGGTGACGGCGAGGCCGGCGAGGGGATCGTGCTCCGATGCGTCGAGACCGAGGGCGACGACCAGAGCGGTCGGCGCGAACGCATGGATCGTTTTTCGCGCGACGTCGAGTGCCTGCATGTAACCGTCGTCGTTCGTGCCGATCGGCAGCGGAATGTTGAGATTGGCGCCGAGTCCGGAGCCCGCGCCGCGCTCGTGCGCATAACCCCAGACATACGGGTTGAAGTGGGCCGGATCGGCATGGATCGAGACCGTGAGCACGTCGCCGCGCTCGTAGAAGATGCCTTGCGTGCCGTTGCCGTGATGGACGTCGACGTCGAGGATCGCCACGCGCTCATGCTTCAGGCGCAGATGCGCCGCCGCGATCGCGCTGTTGTTGAGAAAGCAGAAGCCGCTGGCGAGATCGCGATAGGCGTGATGGCCGGGCGGACGGCAAAGCGCGTAGGCCGCGCGCTCGCCGTCCATGACGAGTTGCGCCGCCGTCGTCGCCACGTCGGTCGCAGCGCAAGCGGCAGCCCAGGTGCCGGGGCCGATCGGACAGGACGTATCGATCGTATGCCAGCCGAGACGGCCGACGATGTGGGTCGGGTAGGTGCCGGGATTGCGCACCGGATGCATGTTGGCGATCATCTCGGGGCCTGAATCTCCGAGCGCGACCAGGCATCCCAGGCCTCGGCGAGAAAGCTCAGATATTCAGGACTGTGCACCCGCGCCCGCGGCCCCTGGCCGAAGACGGTCGGCGCGACCAGTTCGTGCTTGCCCGCCTTCAGTCCGGCGAGCAGCCGGTCGGCGCGTTCGGGCTGCTCGGTGGTGCGCTTGACCACGCCGCGAACCAGAAAGAATTGCGGATCGTGGCTGCGATGCAGTTCGGTATAGACGGCCTTCACGCGAACACTCCTGTTGCTTCGTCATTTCACGCTGGCGGCGGCGACGGGAGGAATGTCCCGCACCAGCCTTCCGACCTCGCGCCACGCGTGGCCGATGTGATAATCGATATGCGCGACGATGCGTTCGGGGTGGCCTGCTTCGATCGCAGCCAGGATCGGCTCGTGCGTGCGCGCGATTTCGTGCGGATCGTCGTATAGCCGGCCGATCAGGCCGATCACCATGCGCAGCTCCGAGGCGAGATCGTCGAACAGCCGCAGCAGTCGCCCGTTCGCGGCGATCTCGCAGATCAGGCGGTGAAAGCGGTAGTCCTCTTCGACCTGCCGTGCCGGATCGTCGAGGTCGGCGGTCTGGTGCAGCACGTCGATCTGCCGCCGCAGCATGTCGCGCGTCTGCGGTGTCAGGTTGCGCGCGGCCAGCACGCCCGCATGCCGCTCCACGCACAGCCGCAAGTCGTAGATCTCATCGATATCGTCGATCGCGAATTGCCGCACGAAGAAGCCGCGCCGCGGGCTCGCCACCAGCAGGCCCTGCCGCTCCAGCAGCCGCGCTGCCTCGCGCACCGGTGCCCGGCTGACGCCGAGCTCCCGCGCGAGCCCTGCTTCCACCACCTTGGAGCCCGGCGGCAGCCGGCCCTGCACGACCGCCTGGGTCAGAACCCGGGCGATCTGGCCGACGAGATCCGTCTCGGCGAGGGCCGGCAGTCCGACCGGCGGGGACATGGTGCGCATCAGAAGTTCCAGTTTTAGGGACTGTACATTATTTAAGCGCCGATTGTCGACAGTTTACTTATCAAGGTCGATTGTCGACAGTTTAGTCTTGCCGAGGCGTTTGCAGTGCAGCAGTTAGGCGAGTCAAAAGCTGGATGACATTAATAATGACAACGCACGTGCGGCCCGCGGCCGTAAAAGACGACCCACGCCAGATCCGCGATCGATCTCGCCGCCGCCTACCGGCTGATCCACCGGCTCGGTCTCGACGACAGCATCTACACCCACATCTCGGTGCGGCTGCCGGGCCGGCATGACCGCTTCCTGATCAATCCCTACGGCCTGCGCTTCGAAGAGGTGACCGCCTCCAACCTGGTCACGGTCGACCTCGACGGAAGCATCGTCGACGACCCGATGGGGCTCGGCATCAATCCGGCCGGCTTCACCATTCACAGCGCCGTGCATGCGGCGCGACATGACGCCATCTGCGTCCTGCACACGCACACCGTCGCCGGCGTCGCGGTGTCATCGCAGAAGCAGGGACTGCTGCCGCTCAATCAATGGTCGCTGCAGTTCACCGATCGCCTTGCGTATCACGACTACGAAGGCATCGCGCTCGATCTCGACGAGCGCTCGCGCCTGGTCGCCGATCTCGGCGACAAGTTCGTCATGGTTCTGCGCAATCACGGCATGCTCACCTGCGGCCGCTCCGTCGCCGAAGCCTTCAAGCTGATGCACAACCTGGAGCGCTCCTGCCGCGCTCAGCTCGCGATTCAGGCCGCGAATGCCGAGGTCAGCACCGCTCTCCCAAGGCGTCGCCCGCAAGACCGCGGAGCAGTACGCAAGCTTCTACGACAGCATCGAGGTCGAAGGACAGCCGGACAGCGAATGGGCTGCCTTCAAGCGGATGCTGGAGCGAACCGATCCTGATTTCGTGAACTAGACCGCACATTCGACGTCATCGCAACGCGGCCGATTCAGGCGATCAAAGAGAGAGATGCCATGTTGAAGCGAATTCTGTTTGGGTCTTGCGATGGTGTCCAGCCTTGAGCGCGACAGCGCTTCGCGCAAGAGCCGAAGGCGGGCGGCGTCATCAACGCCGTGATCCAGCCCGAGCCGCCGGGCCTGATGATGGGCCTGGTGCAGAACGGCCCGACGCAGATGGTCGCGGGCAACATCTATGAAGGCCTGCTGCGCTACAACCCGAAGCTCGAGCCGCAGCCGAGCCTCGCCGAGAGCTGGACGATCAGCGAGGACGGCAAGGTCTACTCCTTCAAGCTGAAGAAGGGCGTCACCTGGCACGACGGCAAGCCGTTCACCGTCCGCCGACGTGCTGTTTTCGATCGAATTCCTGAAGCAGACCCATCCGCGCGGGCGGACCAACCTGGTCCAGGTCGACAAGATCGAGGCTCCGGATGACTCCACGGTCGTGTTCACGCTGAAGCAGCCGTTCGGTCCGTTCATCGGCATCTTCGAGGTCGGCTCGCATGCCGATGCTTCCGAAGCACATCTATGAGGGAACGGACTACAAGACCAACCCGACCAACAACACGCCGATCGGCACCGGCCCCTTCATGTTCAAGGAATGGCAGAAGGGCTCGTTCATCAAGCTCGTCAAGAATCCGAACTACCACGTCAAGGGCAAGCCGCACATCGACGAGATCTACTGGCACGTCATTCCCGATGCCGCGGCGCGCTCGGTCGCGTTCGAAACCGGCAAGGTCGACGTGCTGCCGGGCGGCTCGGTCGAGAACTTCGACGTTCCGCGCCTGAGCAAGCTCAAGAATGTCTGCGTGACCGGCACCGGCTGGGAATTCTTCAGCCCGCATTCGTGGCTGTGGCTCAACAACCGCTCCGGACCGACGGCGAACAAGAAATTCCGTCAGGCCGTGATGTTCGCCATGGACCGCAACTTCGCCAAGGACGTGATCTGGAACGGCCTGGGCAAGGTCGCGACCGGTCCGTCCAGCTCCGCGATCAAGTACTACACGGACGCGGTGCCGAAATACGACTACGATCCGGCGAAGGCAAAGGCTCTGCTGAAGGAGGCCGGCTACAACGGTGAGAAGGTGCGCCTGCTGCCGCTGCCTTACGGCGAAACCTGGCAGCGCTGGGCCGAGGCGGTGAAGCAGAATCTGCAGGACGTCGGCATCAACGTCGAAATGGTCGCGACCGACGTGCCGGGCTGGAATCAGAAGACCGCCGACTGGGACTACGACATCGCCTTCACCTATCTCTATCAGTATGGCGATCCCGCGCTCGGCGTCGGCCGCAACTACATCACGAGCCAGATCTCCAAGGGCTCGCCGTTCAACAACGTCGAGGGCTACTCGAACCCGGAGATCGACCAGCTGTTCGCCGAAGGCGCGGTGGCCTTCCCGGATTCCAAGCGCACGGAAATCTATGCCAAGGCGCAGAAGATCCTGACCGAGGACGTGCCGGTGGCGTGGCTGCTCGAACTGCAGTTTCCCACCATCACCCGCTGCAACGTCAAGAACCTCGTGACGACCGCGATCGGCGTCAACGACGGTTTCCGCGATGCCTGGATCGAGAAGTAATCCATCAAGCGCCAATCCGCGGCGGCGCTGCTGCGGCCGCCGCGGATTCGATGCCATCACGCAGTGGAAGTCCTAGATGGTCGCATTCATTGCCCAGCGCATTGTGAAGGCCGTCGTCGTTCTGCTCGCGATCGTCGTCTTGAACTTCTGCCTGATCCGCATGGCGCCGGGAGATCCGGCGCTGGTGATGGCCGGCGAAGCCGGCGCAGGCGACGAGATTTTCCTCGCCCAGCTTCGCGACAAGTTCGGCCTGGATAAACCTCTGCCGGTGCAGCTCTACTTGTACGTCAAGGGGATCGTCAGTTTCGATCTCGGCTTTTCGTTTCGCCAGCAGATGCCGGTCTCGAAGCTGATCCTCGACCGGCTGCCGGCCACGCTGTTGCTGACCGGGACGGCGTTCGCGATTTCGCTCGTCCTTCGGCGTGCTGTTCGGATCGCTGGCGGCGCGATGGCGCGGCACCTGGGCCGACACCGCGATCACCGTGCTGGCGCTGATCTTCTACGCCACGCCGCTGTTCTGGGTCGCGCTGATGGCGATCCTGCTTGTTCTCGGTCACGATGGATTGGCTGCCGAGCTTTGGCTACCAGACGGTCGGCGCCAACTACACCGGGCTCGCCCATGTGCTGGATGTCGGCGCGCACCTGATCTTGCCGGCGACGACGATCGGCCTGTTCTTCATGGCGACCTATGCGCGCATGACGCGCGCCTCGATGCTCGAGGTCAAGCGGCTCGATTTCGTCAAGACCGCGCGCGCCAAGGGGCTGCGCGATGCGGTGATCCAGCGCCGCCACGTGCTGCGCAACGCGCTGCTGCCGGTCGTGACGCTCGCGGGCCTGCAGGCGGGCACGCTGGTCGGCGGTGCCGTGCTGACCGAAACCGTGTTCGCATGGCCGGGCATCGGCCGCCTGATGTACGAGGCGCTGCTGCAGCGCGACTACAACCTGCTGCTCGGCGTGTTCGTGGTGAGCTCGGCGATGGTGCTGGCCTTCAACCTCGTGACCGATCTGATCTACCGCGCGGTCGATCCGCGCATCGAGGTCGCGGCATGATGCGCTTCTGGCGACTGCTGCTGCGCAATCCCGCCGGGCTGATCGGCTTCGTGATTCTCGTCATCGCGGTTGCGGTCGCTGTGTTCGGCCCGCTGCTGTTTCCGACCTCGCCCTGGCGCATGGTGCAGCGGCCGTTCCTGCCGCCGTTCACGATGGCCGGCTTGCCGCTCGGCACCGATGCGCTCGGCCGCGATGTCATGGCCGGCATCATCCACGGCGCCCGCGTGTCGCTGCTGGTCGGCCTCGTCTCGACGCTGGTGGCGCTGGCGGTCGGCATTCCGGTCGGCGCGATCGCCGGATATTTCGGCGGCCGCATCGGCGATGCGCTGATGCGCTTCACGGAGTTCTTCCAGACCGTGCCGAGCTTCGCACTGGCGATCGTGCTGGTGGCCGTGCTGCAGCCGTCGATCTACTCGATCGTGCTGGCGATCGCCGTTGTCAGCTGGCCGCCGGTGGCGCGGCTGGTGCGCGGCGAGGTGCTGTCGCTGCGCACCCGCGAATACGTGCAGGCGGCGATCGTCACCGGGCAGAGCAACAGCTGGATCATCTGGCGCGAGATCCTGCCGAATGCACTTTCGCCCGTCATCGTGCTCGCATCGCTGATGGTCGCGACCGCGATCCTGCTGGAATCGTCGCTGTCCTTTCTCGGCCTCGGCGATCCCAACCTGATGTCGTGGGGCTACATGGTCGGCGCCGGCCGCACCGTCATCCGCCAGGCCTGGTGGATCACGCTGTTCCCCGGTGTCGCGATCCTGATTTCGGTGCTGGCGCTGAACCTGATCGGCGAAGGCCTCAACGACGCGCTCAACCCGCGTCTCAGCAGGGACGGGCGCTGAGCATGTCGGCAGACATGTCGGTCACCATCAAAAACCTGAAGCTGGCGCTGCCGCCCGGCAGCGATCGTGCCTATGCGGTCGACGACGTGTCGTTCGACCTCACCGCCGGTAAAATCCTCTGCGTCGTCGGCGAATCCGGTTCCGGAAAGTCGATGTGCGCTCACGCGCTGATGGGGCTGTTGCCGGAGAACGTCGCGGCGGAAGCCGGCGAGATCGCCTTCAAGGGCCAGAATCTCCTGACCCTCGGCGAGGACGCCTGGCTGGCGCTCCGCGGCCGCAACATCGCCATGGTGTTTCAGGAGCCGATGACGGCGCTGAATCCCTTGATGCGGATCGGCGAGCAGATCGCCGAGATGTTCGAGGCGCATGATCTCCTGACGCCGAGGGAGCGAAAGCAGAAAGCCCTCGACCTGCTGCGCGAGGTCGGTCTGCCGGATCCCGAACGTTCGATGCGCGCCTATCCGCATCAACTGTCCGGCGGCCAGCGTCAGCGCGCGATGATCGCCATGGCGCTGGCGCTGGAGCCGGCCGTGCTGGTCGCCGACGAGCCGACGACGGCGCTGGACGTCACGACGCAGGCGCAGATCCTGAAGCTGATCCGCGACCTGCAGCGTCGCCGCAACATGGCGGTGATGTTCATCACCCACGATTTCGGCGTCGTCGCCGATATCGCCGATCGCGTGGTCGTGCTTCAGCATGGCAAGGTGGTCGAGCAAGGCGCGGCAGCCGATGTGCTGCAGCGGCCGCAGCATCCGTATACGCGTGCGCTGCTCGCCGCCGTGCCGTCGATGCA
Organism: uncultured Alphaproteobacteria bacterium; assembly: GCA_963843435.1. GTDB lineage: Bacteria > Pseudomonadota > Alphaproteobacteria > Rhizobiales > Xanthobacteraceae > P52-10. The sequence goes on along the minus strand of CAWJKJ010000011.1, from coordinate 265,604 downwards.
GCCGCCCAAGCGCGCGCCGCTCACCGATCGGCGCAAGGCCGTCGAGGTGGTCGGTCTCGACAAAACCTATGTGAGCGGCGGCGGCTGGTTCCGGTCGGCGCGGGTCGTGCATGCCGCGAAAGAGGTCAACTTCAATATTCTGCAGGGCGAGACGCTCGGCCTCGTCGGTGAATCCGGCTCCGGCAAGTCTTCGGTCGCGCGCCTCGTCATGCGGCTGATCGCGCCGGACCGCGGCACGGTCCGCCTCGGCGATACCGACTTCACAGCGATCAGCGGCGCGGCGTTGCGCAAGGAGCGCAGCCGCATCCAGATGATCTTTCAGGATCCCTTCGCGTCGCTCAATCCACGCCGCAAGGTCGGCAACATCATTGCCGACGGGCCGATCGCGCACGGCACGGATCCGGCGGTCGCACGCAAGCGTGCCGGCGAGCTTCTCGGCCTGGTCGGCCTGAACGCGAGCGCCATGGAGCGCTTCCCGCACGAATTTTCGGGCGGCCAGCGGCAGCGGATCGGCATCGCCCGCGCGCTGGCGCTGGAGCCGGAAATCCTGGTCGCCGACGAAGCCGTCTCCGCGCTTGATGTGTCCGTGCAGGCGCAGGTTCTCAACCTGCTTGAAGACCTCAAGACGCGGCTCGGCCTGTCGATGCTGTTCATCACCCACGATTTGCGCGTGGCGGCGCAAATCTGCGATCGCATCGCGGTGATGCAGCGCGGCGTCATCGTCGAACTGAAGCCGGCGACCGCGCTGTTCTCGGCGCCGGAGCATCCGTACACGCGCGAACTGCTTGCCGCCGTACCCGGCCAGATCGCTTCGCCCGAGGCGGCGTGAGGCGATGCGCTGCGTCCTTGTCAGCAACAGCCTCGATCTTCGCGGGCTTCTCGGCGCGGAGCTGGCGCGAAGTGCCCGCCACATCGAGGTCGTCGACCATTCTGCCGCTGGAGCCGCCGCCGATATCCGTCTCGCGGTCGCCTGGCATCCGCCGGCCGACGCCTTTGAGCATTATCCCGGCCTGCAGGCGGTCTGCTCCATCGGCGCCGGTGTCGACAACATTGTGGCGTGTCCGAGCCTGCGGCCGGATATCGATGTGGTTCGCGTCGTCGATCCGGACCAGGCGCAAATGATGGCGGGCTTCGTCGCCTGGCACGTCATCGGGCATCAGCGGAGCTTCGCGACCTATCGCGCGCAACAAAGTGCCCGGCTTTGGCAGCGTCTCCCGCAACGGAGCGCACAGAGTGTGCCGGTCGGAATTCTCGGCTTCGGCGAAATCGGCCAGCGGGTTGCCACGCACCTCGCGCTTCTGGGCTTTCCGGTGATGGTGTGGAGCCGCACCGCGAAGCCGGTGCCGTCTCCCGTCCGGGGCTTCCACGGCCGCGAGGGGCTCGCCGCCATGCTCGCCGAAACCGAAGTGCTGGTGAATCTGCTGCCGCTGACGCGCGAGACCCGCGGCATTCTCGACCGTCGTCTGTTCGCGTCGATGCGCCGCGGCGGTTATCTGATTCACGTCGGCCGCGGCGAGCATCTGGTGGAGGATGATCTGCTTGCGGCGCTGGACAGCGGTCAACTCGCTGGTGCCGCGCTCGACGTGTTCGCCGCCGAGCCGCTGTCACCCGCGCATCCATTCTGGCGTCATCCGAACGTCGTCGTCACGCCGCATGACGCTTGCGATGTCAGCGTCGGCGCTGTCGCAGCAACCCTCGTCGCAACCGCCGACGCGATCCGCAAAGGTCAACGGCCGCCACATGCCATCGACCGCGAGCGGGGCTATTGACCCGTGCAAAGTCCGTCTCGCATCCATGCCGCCCATCCGATCGACGATCTGCGCGCGGCGTCGCCGGTCGCGGAAGCGATCGCCGAAGCGACTGGCCGCCGACCATTACGGCCTGCCGGTCACAGCGCACCGGCTCGGCAGCGAGCGCGATCAGAATTTTCGACTGCAGACGCGCGATGGCCGCGACTATGTTCTGAAGATCGCCAATCCCGCGGAAGACCGGGCGGTCACCAATCTGCAGACCGAGGCCCTGCGCCATCTGGCATTGACGGACACAGAGTCTGCCGGTGCCGCGTGTTATCCCGGCGTCGAATGGTGCGGCAGAGCTCGACGTCAAGTTCGATGACGGCTCGACCCGGGTTGTGCGCCTGCTGTCGTTCCTGAAGGGCACTCCGCTGCACGCGGTCGAGGGATCCACGGCGCTGCGGGGCGACCTCGGCCGATGCGCGGCAAGGCTGGCAAGCGGCCTGCGCGACTTCAGGCATCCGGCCCGGCACAAGCTGCTCTGGGACCTCCAGCATGCGGCCGAGTTGCGTCCGCTTATCGATGCCGTGCCGGCCGGCCAGCGCGGTCTGGTCGAGCAAGTGCTCGACGGGTTTGACGCGCACGCGCGTCCGGTGCTGCAGAACTTGAGCAAGCAGCACGTCCACAACGATCTCAACCCGCACAACGTCGTGGTCGATCCGGCGAACCACACGCGCGTCGCGGGCATCATCGACTTCGGCGACCTGACCTTTACCGCGCGCGTCAACGACCTGGCCATTGCGGCCGCATACCAGGTCGGGGACAGCGATGATCCGCTTGCGCCCGCGTGCGAGCTGATCGCGGCCTACCACACGGTCGCGCCGCTGGACCGGATCGAGCGTGACGTGCTGTTCGATCTCATCGCCACCCGCATCGCCATGACGGTCGTGATCAGCAGCTGGCGTGCTATTCGCTATCCCGAGAACCGCGACTATATCCTGCGCAACAACGCGGCGGCGACGGCCCGGTTGCGCCGGGTCGCAAAGCTCCCGCGCGGGCAGGCCCAGCGGCAGATTGAGCGCGCCTGCAATTCGGAGGTGACGTCCATGGCAGCAGCAACGGACGATGAGGCAGCCTCCTCGCAAAATCTGATCGCGCGCCGCAAGCGCCTGCTCGGTCCGGCCTACCGGTTGTTCTACGAAGCAGCCGGTGCAGTTCGTCCGGGGAGAGGGCGTATGGCTCTACGATCCGGCCGGGCGTCGCTATCTCGACGCCTATAACAACGTGGCCTCCGTCGGCCACTGTCACCCGCATGTCGTGCAGGCGATCGCGCGGCAGGCCGCGGTGCTGAACACGCACACGCGTTACCTGCACGAGAGCGTGCTCGATCTGGCCGAGAAACTGCTGGCGACGTTCCCGCCCGAAATCGGCCACGTCATGTTCACCTGTACGGGCAGCGAGGCCAATGACCTCGCGCTCCGCGTCGCGCGCACCTGCACGGGCGGCACCGGATTCATAGCAACCGAGGGCGCCTACCACGGCGTGACCAGCGCGCTGGTCGAACTCTCGCCGTCACTGGGGTTGGCCGCGACGGAGCAGAACCATGTGCGGCTCGTGCCGGCCCCGCGCGCGGGCGGTGACGGTACCGGCGAAATCTTTGCAAGCCATGTTCGCCATGCGCTGGACGACATGAAGCGGAACGGCATTCGTCCGGCAGGGTTGCTGGTCGACACGATCTTCTCCAGCGACGGTGTCTTCGCCGATCCGCCCGGCTTCCTGCGCCCCGCGGTCGACGCGGTGCGGGCCGCGGGTGGCCTGTTCATTGCCGACGAGGTGCAGCCCGGCTTCGGTCGTTGCGGCGAAGGGATGTGGGGCTTTGCGCGTCATGGCCTCGTTCCGGACCTGGTCACCATGGGCAAACCCATGGGTAACGGCCACCCGGTCGCCGCCATGGCCGCGCGGCCGGAGCTGCTGGCGGAGTTCGGCGCACGGTCGCGCTACTTCAACACCTTCGGCGGCAATCCCGTGTCTGCTGCGGCAGGGATCGCCGTCCTCGAAGTGATCGAGCGCGAGAACCTGATCGCAAACGCGCAACGCACCGGTGCCTATCTCTCGCAGAGTTTGCGGCAGTTGCAGGCCCGGCACGCGTTGATCGCCGACGTCCGCGGCGCCGGCCTGTTCATCGGTGTCGAGCTTCGGCGTGGTGGCATCGATGGCCCGCCGGCTACAGCTGAAACCGTGCGGATCGTCAACGCGATGCGTGAGCAGCGCGTGCTGATCAGCGCTGCGGGGCGCGACGGCAATGTCCTCAAAATCCGCCCGCCGCTGGTGTTCGGCGCCGAACATGCAGACCTGTTGGTCGGGAGCCTGGACCGGGCGCTGCAGGCGCAGTAGCAGAGTGTCGATCGCAAATACTATCCGACCAGAACGCAATCAGTTCCGCGTACCTGACCGTCCTCATAGCGTGTCCGCAGACCGGCTGTTTCGCCGATCTGTTTCACGTACGCTTTGATGCGCTGAAAATCGGCGTTCGCGGAGCGAAGTGGCACAGCCTGGTTGTCGCCGTTGATCAGGCAGGGCACAAATCCAGCACGCTCAAGCTTGTCGTGACGATAGTCGCAGATCGCGATCATCGTCATTCGCGCGTCTTCGTGAAACGGCGAAAGCGGATACCCGGGCCGCGGGTAGATCGCATACTCGCCGCGCTGCCTGAGTTTTGCCAGCTCATGTTCGGTCAGCGAATCTCCCAGGCCAGGAAGGTCAAAGACAAAATGGCCGAGCCCGTAGAAGATCGGCTTGCTCCGATAGAGTTCGATGCCGCGCAGGAAGTGATGATGGTGCGCCAGAACGACGTCCGCTCCGAAATCTATCGCCGATCGCGCCAAAACGAATTCATAGTCCGTCATGATCGCCGGTAGACTGGCCTGACCCATGTGAAAGCTGACGACGACGACGTCATACCTGGCTCTGGCGTCGGAGACGGCGGACTGCAGGCGCCCGATATCCTCGGGATACGGGATCGTCCGGACCGTGGGCGGAGCGCCGGGTTCGACCCGGCCGTAGGCGTCCCAGTCCGGGATGTAATAATGTGAGTGGATGCGCATCGCCGCCAGGCCGGGAACGCTGTCGCGCGCCTCGTATCCCGCCTGGTACACCGACGCGTAGGCGAGAAAGCCGACGCGAACGCCGTTGTGCTCGACCCCCACCGCCGCATGAGCCTCAGCGGCGTTTGCTCCCGCACCCACAGTCCTGATGCCTTGCTGCTGCAGCAATCGCAGCGTATCGGCGAGGCCCGCGTGGCCGGCGTCCAGGGTGTGGTTGTTTGCACAGGCCATGATGTCGAAGCCGGCCGCACCAAGGGCGGCGCCGTTCGTCGGAGGCGCGGCAACCCGCCACCCCGTGCTCGGCGCCATTCCGGGCTCGTCGGTGTAAGCGCCCTCGCAATTGCCGAAGACCACATCGATCTCGCGCAGGACGTCGCGGGAATGCCGGAAGGCGTTTCCCGGATCGTCGCGGTTGACGAAGACGTCGCCGACGGCGCCAAAAGTCCAATCCATCTGTCGCAGCCTCTTCGCTGAATCCGTGGCTAGTGAAGTGCTTCGGAACTGATCACACGGCCGCCCTTCATGATCAGCTTCAGGTTGGTTTCAGGGCGCGCGAGGCTTCTGATATCCTCGAGCGGATTGTCGTCGAGTGCGATCAGGTCGGCCTTGAACCCGGACTTCACCTGGCCCAGATCGCCTTCGCGGCGAATGAGGCTGGCCCCCGTTACCGTGGCCGAGCGAATGAGATCAGCCGCCGGCACGAGGTCGGCGCGCAACTCGAACTCCTCGTTTTGCATGCGGTGCATGCGACCGATCAGGTCGGTGCCGAAAGCCATCGGCACGCCGGCGCGATGGGCCTTCTCGACCACCTCCATGCCGCGCTCCATCATCGTGCCGATCTTGCTCGCGAGTTCCGGCCGAAGTCCGTCGGCGACGCCTTCTGTCGCCAGCGCCTTGAACACGATCAGCGTCGGAACCAGAAAGGCGCCGCTGCTCTTGATCAGGTCGATAGCTTCCTGATCGGCCAGATTGCCGTGCTCGATGGAGCGAACGCCGTTGCGCAGCGCGCGTTTGATCGAACTCGCGGTATAGGTGTGGGAGCAGACGTAGAGTCCGGCCATGCTGGCTTCGTCCACGACCGCGGCAATCTCCTGTTCGGAATACTGGTCTGACGTGATTCTGTCGGTTGGCGAGGCCACGCCGCCGTTTGCCATGATCTTGATGTGATGGGCGCCCTTTCGAACCTCGTCCCTGACGGCGAGGCGAAGCTTGTCGACGCCGTCAGCCAGGCGGGAAATGCGTGGGACCCAGTATGAGGGATCCTCATAATACTGCCCGGCGCTTCGGTAGTCGCCGTGTCCACCCGTGGCCGTCAGTGCCTTGCCGCCGTAGATGATCTCCGGCCCCTCGACCTTGCCCTCGGCCACGGCCCGGGCAATTCCCCAGTCCGCGCCGCCCACGTCGCGCACTGTCGTGAAGCCGCGATGCAGCATCCCGCGCATGATCTCGAAGGCCTTCGCCGCTGCGTAAAAAGGCGACTCCACGGACTGGGCGGCGAGGTCGGATGTGGCTTGCAGGACGTGGCAATGGCAGTCGATCAGACCCGGCATGACATATTTGCCCTTCAGGTCGATCCGATGGGCATTCGAGTTCGCGTTCGAGCGCGGTCCGATTTCCATGATCGTCGCACCCTCGATGACGATCTGTCGGTCCGGATCGATCTCTCCCCTGACCACATCGATGACGTTGGCGTTCTCAAGAACCGTGAGCATCTTCAAACTTCCTCCAGACTTGCCGACGTTGTCCGGTCGGCTGTACTCGCATTGAGGTGGCAGGCGCTGTCGTGACGGTCGCCGACCGTCGTCATTGCCGGATCGACCCTCGCGCAGATCGGCATCGCCATCGGGCAGCGCGGGTGGAAACGACAGCCACTTGGCGGCGCCAGCGGAGACGGGATCTCGCCCTGGATCGGCTTGTGGACGCGGCGCGTGCGGCTGATCCTCGGGACCGCCTCGAGCAATGCGCGCGTGTAGGGGTGATTGGGCGTCTCGAGCACGTCGCGGGTCGGCCCGATCTCGACCACGCGGCCGAGATACATGATCGCGACGCGGTCACTGACACGTTCGATCACGTGGATGTCGTGGCTGATGAACAGGCAGCTATAGCCGGACTGTTCCTTCAGGTCGGCAAACAGGTTCAGGATCTGCGCCTGAATCGAAACGTCGAGTGCCGAGACCGGTTCATCGCAAACAAGGAGCTTGGGTTGCACCGCAAGTGCCCGGGCGATGCCGATCCGCTGACACTGCCCGCCCGACATCTGATGAGGAAACCGGCGAAGCAGGTCGCTGCCGATGCCGACCCGCTGCGCCAGTTCGTCGACGGCCTGCACAGCGTCCGCAATCCGTCGATGCACGCGGATTGGCTCGGCAATCGTCTCCCTGGCGCGAAGACGAGGATTGAGCGACGCGACCGCGTTCTGAAAGACCATCTGCAGCGAGAGCAGCCGCGCCCGTTCTGCCCGTCCACGCATCGTGCCGTGCGGCCTGTCCTCGAACAATATCTCGCCCGACGTCGGTCGCTCGAGGCCGACCGCGATGCGCCCGAGCGTTGATTTTCCCGATCCGGACTCGCCCGCGAGTCCCAGGACCTCACCTTCGAAGAGTGAGAGATTGATGTCGCTCAGAGCCTGAACGGCGTTGGATTTTCCGAATCCGAGCATGCCGGACCGGCCGATCGCATAGCGCTTGTTGACGTTGCGGAGTTCGAGCAGAGGTGTGACGGTCATCGCACCTCCTCCAGCGTCTGATCGATGCGCGTGTAAACAGGATGGTAGCAACGCAGGGCCCGCCCATCGGCAGCGTCCCGCAGGGCCGGCATCACGTCGCAGGCTTTGCTGGCGTGGTCGCAGCGCGGCGCAAAGCGGCAGCCTGGCGCGGTCGAGGCTGACTGGACGGAGCCGCGTATCTGGGCGAGGCGCCGCACGCCACGATTGTTCGCGGGGATCGATGCGATCAGGCCGGCCGTGTAGGGGTGCGCCGGCCGCGACAGGATCTGTTCGACAGGCCCGGTCTCGACGATGCTGCCGCCGTACATCACCGCAACGCGGTCGGCGATTTCGGATATCACCGCAAGGTCGTGACTGATCCAGATCAAGGCCGTGCCGACGCCGGCGCACAGCGCCTTCATCTCGTAGATGATCTGCGCCTGGGTCGTGACGTCGAGTGCGGTCGTCGGTTCGTCGGCAATGATCAGGTCGGGCTTGTTCAGCATGGCGATGGCGATCGCCACGCGCTGGCGCATGCCGCCTGACAATTGATGCGGATAGGCGCGCAGACGCTCGCCCGCGGAGGAGATGCCGACCTTGGTCAGGGCGTCGCGAGCCTCGTCCTTTGCGGCGGCATAACCAATGTCGCGATGAGCCAGAATGGCGTCCGTCATCTGGCTTTCGATGCGCAACAACGGATGCAATGACGTCATCGGATCCTGAAAGATGATCGCGATGCGATCGCCGCGAATGGTGCGAAGCGCGGCTTCATTCGAGCCGATCAGTTCGCGGCCGCCAAAGCGGATGGAGCCGGCGGTTATCCGGCCGGGCGCGTCCACCAGGCCCAGGATCGAATAGGCCGTGATGGATTTTCCGCTGCCGGATTCGCCGACGATGCCGAGGATCTCTTTCGGGAATACCGACAGGCTGACGTCGTCCACGGCAACGACCGCGCCGTCGTCGTGGGGAAATTCCGTGCGCAGGCCCCGCACCTCGAGCACGGGAGGCGGCCTGGTCGTGAGGATGGGGCGCGTCATGCGATCCCTCGCGGGTCGTTCAGCTCACGCAGCCGTTCGCCGACCAGGTTGATGCCGACCAGCAGGATCAGCAGCACGAAGCCCGGGAAGAAGCTCAGCCAGTATTCGCCGCTCAGCATCGACGAATAGCCATTGGCAATGAGGAGACCGAGCGACGGCTGCGTGATGGGCAGGCCGATGCCGAGGAAGGAGAGGGTGGCTTCAAGGGCGATGGCGCCGGCAAGCTGGACCACGACGACCACGCTCAGCGCCGACAGGGAGTTTGGCAGCAGGTGATAGAACACAATTCTCGATGCCGCGAAGCGCAGGTTCTGCGCCGCTTGAATGTACTCCTTGTTGCATTCGATCAGCGCGGCGCTTCGGGCCGTGCGGGCGTAGTAGGCCCATTGCACCGCGACGATCGCAACGACGACCTTGTCGAGGCCGGTGCCGAGAACTGCCAGGAGCACCAGCGCAACGAGCACTCCGGGAAATGCGAGCTGGATGTCCGCCAGCCGCATGAAGGTGAGGTCGAGCCAGCCGCCCGAGTAGGCGGCGCTCAGGCCGATCGCTGTGCCAAGCACGAAGGCGATGGCGGTGCTGATCAGCGCGACCGCGAGGCTGATGCGCATTCCGTAGAGAATCGCGCTGAAGAGGTCGCGGCCCTGGTCGTCGGTCCCGAGCCAGTGGAGTCATCCCGCCGTGTCCGACGCTGCCTGGCCGAAGCTGGGAATCGGCAATGGTGAACTGGGCAAGATCGAAAGGATTCTGCGGCGAGAGTTGCGGCGCAAAGACCGCGCAGAACAACGCAACAGCAGATCACGATGCCGCCGACCACGGCACCGGGAGACGACAGATATCGGACAAGCGAACGCGTCATGCGCTACTTCGCTTCCGAAAGCGATATCCGCGGATCGATCAACGCGCAGACGATATCGACGATCAGATTGATGATCGGTGAACAGGAGGACGGTGAACAGGAGGTAGGCGACGATGATGGGGCGGTCGCTGGTCTTGATGGCTTCGATGATGAGCTTGCCGATGCCGGGCCAGGCGAAGATGGTCTCGGTGACCACGCCGAAGGCCAGCAACACACCGAATACGATGCCGAGCACCGTGACGATCGGAATGGAAATGCTCGGCAGGAGGTAACCGAACAGGATTCGCGACGGCGACAGGCCCTTGGCGCGGGCATAGCGGATGAAGTTGGACGTGATGTTTTCACGCACGCCCGCATGCGTCAGGCGAACGATCATCGCCATCGGAAAGAACGCCAGGTTCAATGCGGGCAGGGCGATGTGCCGCCAGCCGTCGGAGGTCAGCAGGCTTGTTTCGAATCCGGCCACTGAGACGATCGTGCCTCTGCCGCCGGTCGGGAAAAGGCCGAAGTGGATGGAGAGCGTCGTGATCAGCATGAGGCCGATCCAGAACGAAGGCAGGCTGATGCCGACGATCGAGAAGGTCGCGATTGCGCGGCCGATGAACGATGCAGGTCGATATCCCGCGACAAGTCCGAGCGGGACGCCGACGACCGTCGCGAACGCCATCGCCGTCAGCGTCAGTTCGAGCGTGGCAGGGAAGCGTTCGACGATCAGCCGCAACGCCGGCTGGCTCGAGACGTAGGATACGCCGAGATTGCCCTGCAGCGCCTGCGACAGGAAACGCGAATACTGAATGTGTAGCGGCTGATCGAGGCCGAGGCGTCTGACGGTTTCATCGATCACTTCCTGCGGCGACGCCGGATTGATCAGCATCGTCATCGGGTCGCCGATGGCATAGACGGCAACGAAGACAAGCAGGGACATGGCGAGCAAAAGCAGCGCGCCCTGTCCCAATCGCTTGAGGACGTAAACGATCATCGCCGCCCTGCGTGTGAGCAGCAGGTCGTCATTTGGCGCTCGCCGAGTCGGCGATCGTCCGCTCGTTTCCCCACGTGGCGTAGGACAGATTATTGCGTGTCGCGACCACAACGCTCTGCGTGTAGAGCGGGATGAGCGCGCGATCGTCCATCGCGAGCTTGATCGCGTCCGCGAATGCCGCGTAACGGCCCTTCATGTCCGCGGCGGCGAGGCCGCGTTGAATGGCCTTGTCCACATCGGCGTTCGAGTAGTGACCCGAGATTCCAGGTGCCGAGCTTGGTGTCGGGGCTGTAGCTGTGCAGCGCGTTGGGGAAGAAGCCAGCATCGCCGCTTGACGCATAGCCCAGCAGGAGAAGGCTGAAGCGCCCTGCGGGCTTGTGATCGGTCGCGACCGGAAAGAAGACCGCACGTGGCAGCGTCTGGACGTCGACCCTCAGCCCGATGCGCGAGAGCATCTGGCCGACCGCCTGACAGACCTTCTCGTCATTGACATAGCGGTCGTTGGTGCAGTGGACGGCGATCGAGAAGCCGTCAGGAAGGCCGGCCTCGGCAAGAAGCTTTTTGGCATTCTCGACGCTGTGCACGGGTATCTGAATGGACGGATTGCTGTAGCCGAAATGCGGAGCGACAGGTTGTGATGCCGGCTCGGCCGCGCTTTCCATCACCCGCCTGGTCAGGAGCTCACGATCGATGGCGACAGTCAGCGCTTCGCGAACGCGCCGGTCCTTCAACGGGTTCTTCTCGAGTTTCTTGCCGTCCTTGGCATGCACGAACGGTGACTTGTCTCGCTCGGTGTCCATGATCAGATAGATCGGCCGGTCGGACACGCCGGTATGGACGCTGACATTGGGCGCAGACTTGAGGCGCTCGATCAGTCGCGGCGGCACGAAATCGATGAGATCGACGTTGCCGCCGAGCAGGGCTGCGACGCGGGCGGCATCGTCGGCGATGAAGCGGAAGGTCACGCGATCCCACTTCGGCTTTGCGCCGAAATAGTCCGGATTGCGTTCGAGGACGAGCCGGTCGCCGGCTCTGTAGCTGACGAATTTATAAGGACCCGAGCCGACGACACTCGCGCCGGTGTTGAAGCTGTCGGTCGTGGCGTTGGCGAGTGAGATCGGAATGATCGAAATATAGCCGAGGCCGAACAGCAGAGCCGGATCGCGGCGTGTCGTCTTGACCGCGACGGTCAGGTCATCGACCGCGGAGATGTCCGCGATCGATGGCGACGGCGCCGGTATAGGGACTGGTCGCATTGGGGAGCGTGAGCGCGCGCTTGATCGACGAGACGACATCCTTTGCCGTCAGCGGCTGGCCGTTGTGGAACTTGACGCCCGGCCTGAGCTTGAAGTGCCACTCGTTTTCGGAAGGGGTCTGCCAGCTTTCGGCGAGGTCGGGGCCGATCTGCGATTTCTCGTCGATCTTGGTCAGCGCGCTGTAGATGTGGTTGTAATAGGCGCTGTTGGTATCGAGCCACTGAAAGTGCGGGTCCATGGCGAGCTCGGTGCGCGCACCAATGGTCAGATCCGCCGCCTCGGATGTCGCGGGGATGCCGAAACTCAGTCCCGCGCAGAGCAACAACTTCCAGAGAAATGTCTTCATCGAACGCCTCCTGTTACAATTTACTCCTGCCCCGCGCGCCGGCGGTGGTCTTGCCTGGTTTCTTCATGATGCGCGTCAGCGAATCCGACATGATCTGCAATTGGGAATCGATCGACCTCGGATCCCATGCGTCGCTGTTGTACAAAATCAGTCCGCGCAGGAAGGACAGCGTTACGTGCATCGCGTCCATCTTCTCGCGGCTGTCGGTCTCTGAAATCTGGAATGTCCTCGCCCAGATGCTTTCGCAGACACGCAACGTGGCGCGCCGCTGTTCGGTTACGCGTGCGTAGAAAGCCGGATCGCCGCGCGATCCGATGGCGACCTCCCACACCGCGAGGTAGCGCTGACGGCCGTAGAACGTCTCCCACAGCTCGCGCACGAGCCTGTGGCAGCGAGTTTCGAGCGTGCCGCTGGTGAGCGTCGCATTCTCCAGCCGCTCCTCGATCTCCGCGCGAAGCTTCTCCAGCGTGGCAAGAATGAGTTCGTCCTTCGATCCGAAGTGATGCTGGATCGCGCCCGAGGTCGCGCTGGCGCGTCGGCAGATTTCGTGCGTCGTCGTCTTCGGGTAGCCGAGGTCGCAAAGCGACTGGATGGCGGCCTCGATCAATGCGCTTTGCATTTCTGCGCTTCGTTCGCCGTTCGATCTGCGCTGCCGCAGGAGGGGACCGACCGCGCCGCGCGCCGTTGTCATGAAGCACCTCAAGCCCGCGGCCACCAAGCCGCACGAATTCCAAGCCTATTGACATAAAACATAACATGTATGATGTTTCTGTCAACTCCAATTTACCGGGATGCGTCGTCCAGTGATTGCCACAACTCCGCAACGATCGACCTGGCTGCGCACGGCGTCTCCTGCCGGCGAGCAACCGCGCCTCGATCGCGATCGGCGGGCGGATGTCATTGTGATCGGCGCCGGATACACCGGGCTCAACGCTGCGCTGCGGCTCGCCGAGCTGGGCAAGGAGGCCATCGTTCTGGAGGCCGAGGCGATCGGATTTGGCGCGTCCGGCCGCAATGGTGGCCAGGTCATTTCCGGCCTGAAGTATGACCCGCGGGAATTGCTTCAGATGTTTGGCGATCAGCGCGGCGCGGCCATGATCGATTTTGCCGGCGGTGCGGCGGACCGGACGTTCCAGCTCATCAAGCAATATCAACTTGACTGCGATGCCGTGCAGGACGGTTGGCTACAGCCCGCCACCGATCAGCAAGGTCTGGCAACGGTCGCAGCGCGCGCGAAGGGTTGGGCCGATCACGGCGTGAAGGCCCGAGTGCTGGATCGCGAAGAGACTCGCAAGGCCACGGGCACGGATTTCTATGCCGGCGGCTGGATCGATCCGCGCGGCGGCAATCTGCAGCCGCTCAGTTATACGCGCGAACTCGCGCGTGCGGCGAGCGGGCGTGGCGTGAGGATCTTCGCGCGCAGTGCCGCATCATCATTGCAGAAGGTGAACGGCACGTGGTCCGTCGCGGCAAACGGTCATACGGTCAGCGCCGGGAAGGTGCTGCTTTGCACCAATGGATATACCGACAATCTGGTGCCCGGCTTTCGCCGCAGCCTCATTCCCGCATCGAGCATGATGTGCGCGACCGCGCCGCTGCCGAACGCACTGCGCCAGCAGATCATGCCGTCCGGACTGCCGATCTCCGATGCCCGACGGGTGATGAACTTCATGAGGTACGACGCGCAGGGGCGTTTTCTCATCGGTGGGCGCGGCTCATTCGGCTTGAAGGAGCCGGAGAGCTATTTTCGGCGGCTGCGGGCGATGGCCGCGACGATCTTCCCGGCCCTTGAAGGCGTTGCATGGGAGGACGCATGGGGCGGGAATTTCACGCTGACCGTCGATCACCTCCCGCATTTCCATAATCCCGAGCACGGGCTGTTGATGGCGGGCGGCTGCAACGGTCGCGGCATCGCCTTGCTGTCGCAGCTTGGCCGATTGATGGGGGACGTCGCTGCGGGCGCGATTGAGCCGTCCACCGTTCCGGTTCCTGTTTCGGATATCAAGCCAATTCCATTCCACGCATTGCGCCGGCCGGGCCTCGAGGTCGCCCTGGCGTGGTATCGAATGCTTGACAAGTTCGGCAGGTAGAGCCTGCCGCCGCGCTGCCTCACACCGCCCTCAAGTCGTAGCCGAGGCGAGGAAAGTGCACGACGATGTCGCCGAGCTGCGGGTCATGGCGATGCAGCGCGATCTCGTCCGCATCGATCAGCACAAGCTCGCCGTCGACAGGATCGCGGCCATAGTCGTCCGCGCGGATGCGCACGCGGCTGCCGAGAGGCGGATCCTCGTCGAACGGTTTTGAGGCGCGTGGTGTCGCGGGCTGCGTCGCGGCGGCGATGCTCAAGGCCTCCGCCGCGATCATGGGCGACGATGTGCCGTGTCCGAACGCGCGCATGCGCGCCATCCAGCCGTTGATGCGCGGGTAGGGGACAAGCTCGTGCGCGAGGCGCGCACTGCGCGCGGTCATGAACCAGAGCGCATGATAGACGGAGAAATCGGCCACGGAGGTTTGCGCGCCCGGCGATCCAGGCGCGTCCGTCGGACAACAGCGCGTCGATCCACGGCAGCTGCGCACGGACCAGGGGCGCGTTGCGCTGTGCCGCGCGCTGCACCGTCGCAGCATCGGGGATCGGCAGGCCGCGCATTGCCGAGCGGTCGGCCTGCAGATTTGGCGGCAGCAGATCCAGGTTGCTCCCCGAAACATAAAGCGACATCGGCCGGAACAGCTGGTGCTCGGCCCAGTAGGCGATCATCTCGGCGGTAGCGGTCAGGCCTTCGGGGTAGAGCGTGGGCGAAGGCTTTCGCCGCTCGAGCTCGCGCAGGATCAGCCGCGTATCGCAGAAGATGTCGGCGCCGATCTGCAGCACCGGCGTGCGGCGGTAGCCGCCGGTCAATGGCGTCAGATCAGGCTTCGGCGCGACCGGAGGAATCGTCACGCCGCGCCAGGCAAGCTGCTTGTATCCCAGCGCCAGCCGCGCCTTCTCGGAGTAGTTCGAGAAGTCGTAGTGATGCAGGATCAATTCGGCGTTGGCTGGCATGGCGACAAGATCATTGCGGCGACGGCAGCGATCTTGCAACCTCCAAGGCAATTGGCTGGTTGTGAAAAACGCCGCAGAAAGAGGAAACGGCAATGGGCGAGGAACTCGATTTCGGCGGCAAGACCGTGCTGGTGGTGGGCGGGTCGAGCGGCATCGGCAACGGCATCGCGCAAGCGTTCCGCAGCCACGGTGCCGCCGTTCATGTCTGGGGCACGCGCGCGCAGGCGACCGATTACGCCGGCACCGAAGGTTCGGATCTCTCCGGCCTGAATTACGATCAGGTGGATGTCGCGGACTTCGCCGCCGTCGAAGCGCACAAGCCGTCATTCGGCGCGCTCGATGTTCTCGTGCTCTGCCAGGGCATCGTCATCTACAAGCGCGGCGAGTTCAGCATGCCGGGATTCTCGCGTGTCATCGACGTCAACCTCAACAGCCTGATGGCCTGCGCCATCAAATTCCACGACATGCTCGCCGCCGCAAAAGGTTCGCTGATCGTCGTGAGCTCGACCGCGGCATTCCATTCCACCAAGGGAAATCCCGCCTACAACGCCTCGAAAGCCGGCGCCGTCGGCTTGGCGCGAACCCTCGGCGAAGCCTGGGCGGCCGACGGCATCCGCGTGAACGGCATCGCGCCCGGCCTGGTCGACACGAAGCTGACCAAAGTCACCACGGCCAATCCGAAACGCCTCGAGGCTTCGCTTGAGCAAATTCCGCTCGGTCGGCTCGGCACGCCGGCCGACATGGCCGGCGTCGCGCTGTTCCTTGCATCGCCACTTGCCGCCTATGTGGTCGGCCAGACGATTCCGGTCGATGGCGGCCTGATCCTGTAGCGGCTTCGTCCGCTATCGAACTCTCAAAATCAAAAACTGGAGGAAAGCATGCGACTGCAAGACAGGGCGGCGATCGTTACGGGTGCTGCATCCGGCATGGGGCGCGCCTGCGCCATTCTGTTTGCCGAGAACGGTGCAAAGGTGCTGGCGGTCGACCGTCCGGGCACGGACCTCGCGGGCACCGCGCAGTCGCATGCCGCAATCCGCACGCTCGCAGCCGACATCGCCGAGCCCGGCGCGCCGGACCGCATTGTCGCGCAGGCGGTGAAAGAACTCGGTCGCCTCGACATCCTGATGAACAACGCCGGCGTGTCGCACCGTGCCTTTGTCGAGGAGATGCAGGAGGCGGACTGGGATCGCGTGCTCGCCGTCAATGTGCGCGCGCAATTCCTGCTCTGTCGTGCGGCGATCCCGCACCTGAAGGCATCGCCGGCCGGACGCATCATCAATGTCGCTTCGGTGATGGCGGAGGCGACCGATTTTGGTCTGGCCGCCTATTGCGCTTCGAAGGCAGGTGTGGCGGGGCTCACGCGTACGCTCGCGCTGGAACTGGGAAAGTTCGGCATCACCGCCAACTATATCGAGCCGGGCGCGATCCAGACCGGCATGACTGCAAAAGCCTTCGCCGATCCGCACATCGCCGAAGTGTGGGCGAAGAAGTCGCCGCTGAGACGTCTGGGCCAGCCGGTCGACATTGCCCGTGGCGCGCTGTTCCTCGCCTCCGACGATGGCGGCTTCGTCACCGGCCACGGGCTGCGCGTCGATGGCGGCCTGATGCTGCGCTGCTAGCTAGGGGCAGGGCGGCCGGGCGGCCGCTCATCTGAAATGTCAGACTGCGCTCAATATCCTTGACTGAAATGTCAGATTGCGGTCAATTTCGGGCTGGCGGCGAATTCGGCCAACCCGGAAGCGGAGGCAATCGATGACATCAGTCCATCATTCATGGTCCTTGCGACGATCCGTCCTGCCTCGGCTGGCCCTGGTGCTCGCCGCTCTGGCGGCAAGCCATGGCTCATCGTCTGCCCAATCCTATCCAACAAAACTGATCCGGCTGATCGTGCCGTCGCCGCCCGGCGGCGGCACGGACACGCTCGCGCGCGTCGTGGCCAACAAGCTCGGCGAAAATCTGAAGTGGCAGATCATCGTCGAGAACCGGCCCGGCGCCGGTGGCAATATCGGCATGGACGCCGCCGCGAAGTCGGCGCCGGACGGCTATACGCTGGTGATGGGGGAATCGAGCAACCTCACGATCAACCCCTACCTCTATGCGAAGATGCCGTTCGATCCGGCGAAGGATCTCGCCCCGATCGTGCTGGTCGGCACCGTGCCGCTTGTCCTTGTCACGTCGCCGGCGCGTCAGTTCGATACGGTCGCAGCCGTTGTCGCCGCGGCCAAGCAACAGTCGCTCACATTCGCTTCGAGCGGCAACGGAACGGTCGGGCACCTCTCCGGCGAGATCTGGATGCGGCAGGCGGGCGTCGCGCTGCGGCACATCCCCTACCGCGGCGGGGCGCCGGCAATCGCCGACGTCCTCGGCGGGCAGGTCGATCTGAACTTCGCCTCGATCCCAGCGGCAGCGTCGCTGATCGAGGCGGGAAAGCTGCGGCCGCTCGCCGTGACGACACTGAGACGGACGCCGCAATTTGCCGACGTTCCGACGCTGGACGAGGCCGGCTTCAAGGGCTTCTCCGCGCAGGTGCTCTATGGCGTGCTTGTGCCTGCGGGGACGCCTTCGGAGATCGTCCAGCGGTTGAACGCGGAGATCAACCGCGTCTTGCAGGCGGGCGACGTGCAGGCGAGCCTGGCCAAGAGCGGCGTCGATATCCGCGGCGGCACGCCGGACGAATTCGACGCGCTCCTGAAGGCGGAACGCACCAAGTGGTCGCGCGCCGTGGCCGAGTCCGGCGCGACCGTCGACTGATTACCTTCCGCTAAACCGCGCCGGCCGTTTTTCCAGGAACGCGGCGCGCCCTTCCAGCGCGTCGTCGCTCTTGCGAATGTCGGACTGGATCTCGATCTCGCGGCGGAATTGCTCGGCGTAGCTTGCGTCCTCGCTGTCCTCGAGCAGGCGGCGCGTGGCGACCAGTGTGCGCGTCGGTCCCTCCGCGAGGCGCTGGGCAAGCTGCATCGCGCCATCGAGCAGGCGTTCGTCATCGAACACCTCGCGCACCAGGCCCCATTCCTTCGCGCGCTCCGCCGACAGCGGCTCGTTGAAAAGCATCAGCTCCAGCGCGCGCTGGCGGCCGATCAGGCGCGGCAGCAGCCAGGTCGAACCGAGGTCCGGCACGAGGGCAATGCGGCTGAACACCTGGATGAAGCTCGCCGAGCGCGCGGCGACGATGATGTCGCCGGACATCGCCAGGCTGAAGCCGCCGCCGGCGGCAACGCCGTTGACCGCGACGACGATCGGCACGCGGCAGGCGCGCAGCGCCTCGAACGTCGGCCAGTAGATGTCGCATGACGCCGGCGACGATGTCGTCGCCCAGCGCCTGGAATGCCTTGAGGTTCTGGCCCGAGCAGAAGCCGCGGCCGGCGCCCGTCAGCACCAGCGCGCGGATTTTCTGGATCATCCGTCATCTCGCGAACGGCCGCGGCCAGATCGCCCAGCAGATCGGGCGTCATCGCGTTCAGGCTTGCCGGCTCATCCAGCGTGAGCACACCGACCGCACCGTCTCTGTCTCGCTTGACGCCTGCCATGCTGTCTCTCCCTCGGACGTTCCATCCGCCGAACCTTAGGTCGTGAGCCGGTCGTTGCGCAACGGCCATCGTTTCCCGCACGAAACAAGTGTTAGCGCGATACGGCAAAGATCAAATGCGCACTGGTCGCGCTCGCACATGGTCTTTCGCCAGGGCTTGCGCTAGCCTTCGTCGCAAGGGGAGGAAACACTGTGTGACGTCAATCACGGCGGGAAAAGCCCATCGCGAGTCGCTGCTTGATGTCCGCAATCTTTGCGTTTCCTTCTATGACAGCGAGAACTGGTACGAAGTCCTGAAGGATGTCTCGTTCGCGGTCGAGCCGGGCGAGGTCGTCGGCATCGTCGGCGAGAGCGGCTGCGGCAAATCGCTGACGGCCCTGTCGATGCTCGGCCTGCTGCCGCGCCACGGCGCCAGGCTGACCGGCGAGATGCTGTTCGAAGGCCGCGACCTCGCGCAAACTCTCCGAGCGCGAGATGCGCGATGTGCGCGGGCGCCGCATCAGCATGGTGTTTCAGGAGCCGATGAGCGCGCTCGATCCGGTGTTTCCGATCGGCGACGCAGATTTTCGAGACCGTGCGCCGGCATTTCAAGGTCGGCCGGCGCGAGGCGAACGAGCGCGTCATCGAGGCGCTGGCAGCGGTCGGCATCGCCTCGCCGCGCCAGGCGGCTGAACATGTATCCGTCGAGCCTGTCGGGCGGCATGCGCCAGCGCGTGCTGATCGCCATGGCGCTGGTGTGCGAGCCGCGCCTGCTGATCGCCGACGAGCCGACGACCGCGCTCGACGTCACCATTCAGGCGCAGATCATGGATCTGCTGCTGGAGCTCGGCCAGCGGACCGGCACCGCCATCCTGTTCATCACCCACAATCTCGGCCTCGTCGCCGAAAGCTGCCGGCGCATGCTGACGATGTATGCCGGCCAGGTGGTCGAGGACGGGCAGGTGCGCGACATTCTTGCGCGCCCGCTTCACCCCTATACGGCAGGACTGTTGGGCTCGATCCCGCAGGCGGTGCGGCGCAAAAGCGTGTTGTCGTCGATTCCCGGGCGCGTGCCCTCGGTCCGACGAGATGCCCGCCGGCTGCCGCTTCGCGCCGCGTTGCACCTCATGCCGAGCCGCGCTGCCTCGCGCCGCAGGACCTCATGGAAAGCCAGCGACTGCCCGTCACGTGCGCTGCTGCCGCTTCGGCGAACTCGCGCTGACGGGAGCGGCCGCATGACCGATGCGCGCGTCCGAACACCATCCTGACCGTCGACCGGCTCGACGTGACGTTCAAGGGCCGGCGCCGGCGCCAGAAGGTCAAGGCGGTGGTGGATGTCAGCTTCGCCGTGCCGAGGGCGAGACGTTCGGCGTGATCGGCGAGTTCGGGCTCGGGCAAGTCGACGCTGGGCCGCGCCGTCGTCTGCCTGCTGCAGCCGAGTGCGGGACAGATCCTGCATTACGGCGAGGATCCGTTTCAGCTCAGCGCGAGCGAGCTGCGCCGGCACCGGCGCTCGTTCCAGATCGTCTTCCAGGATCCGAACGCGGCGCTCGATCCGCGCATGACCATTCTCGAAAGCGTGCGTGAGCCGCTGGACGTCGCCGGCATCGGCAAGCCGGCCGAGCGGCAGCGAAAGGCGCTTGCGATGCTCGATCGCGTCGCGCTGTCGGAAGAGCTCGCGCAGCGCTATCCGCACGAAATCTCCGGCGGCCAGAAGCAGCGCGTCAACATCGCCCGCGCGCTGGTGCTGGAGCCGCGCCTGATCGTCTGCGACGAGGTCGTGGCCGCGCTCGACGTCTCGATCCAGGCCGACATGCTCAACCTGTTCGCCGACCTGCAGCGCGAGTTCGGCCTGACCTATCTGTTCATCAGCCACGACCTGCGCGTCGTCGCGCATATCAGCGATCGTGTCGCCGTCATGTATGCCGGCCAGCTGGTCGAGCTGGCGCCGGCCGAACCGCTGATGAACGCGCCGCTGCATCCCTACACGCAGGCGTTGCTGTCGGCCGAGCCGGAACCGAGGGTCCCGGACGAACGGCGGCAGCAAGCGCATCATTCTTAAAGGCGAGATCCCAAGTCCGCTGGCGCCGCCGCCGGGATGCCGCTTTCATACGCGCTGTCCGATCGCAGCACCGCAATGCGCCTCGCTCGAGCCGGCGTGGCAGGAGTTCGCGCCGGGCCGCTTCGTCGCATGCCACTTCGCCGGAACGCAACTGCCGGCACAAGGAAACGGCGCAGCAACGCCAACCATCTGACTGACATCCGATACCGCCGCAAAAGAACCGACGGATCAGGCAAACCGGGAGGACGTCATGAAGGGATCAGACCAGCAGCCGACGGTCGGCTCGACCGTCGTGAATTGATCAAGGCGGCCGTCGCCGGCGCCGGCGCGCTCGCGCTGCCGTCGGCGGCATTCGCGCAGGATGCGCCGCGCAAGGGCGGCACGCTGCGTCTCGCCATGCCCTACAATCCGGCCGCGCTCGATCCGATGACCGGCCGCAACCTGCCCGACCTCAACACGCTCTACGCGGTGTTCGACGCGCTGATCGATTTCGTGCCGGAGACGCTGGAGCTGAAGCCCGGGCTCGCGAAATCCTGGTCGTTCACCGACCCGACGACGCTGGTGCTCGAGCTCGTCGAGGGCGTGAACTTCCACGACGGCACGCCGTTCAACGCCGAAGCCGTGAAGTTCAACCTCGATCGCTACAAGAACGATCCGCGCTCCAACGTGAAGGCCGATATCGACATCGGTCGAAAGCGTCGAGGTGACCGGCAAGAGCCAGGTGACGCTGAAGCTCAACCGGCCGAATGCCGGCCTGCCGAGCATCCTGACCAACCGGATCGGCCTGATCGTCTCGCCGAAATCGATCCAGGACAAGGGCGGCAACGTCGACCGCACGCCGGTCGGCACCGGCCCCTTCAAGTTCGTCAGCTGGCAGGACAACAACAGCATCTCGCTGATCCGCAACGAGAACTACTGGAGGCCGGGCCTGCCCTATCTCGACGGCATCGACATCAAGATCATCAACGAGCTGAACACCGCGGTGCGCGCCGTCGTCGCCGGCGAAGCGGACCTCGCGATCAACCTGCAGGCGCCGCAGAAGGCGATCGCCGACCGCTCGTCGAACGTGGTCGCGCAAGGCCGCGCCGTCGCTGGTGCTCTACGGCGCCTTCCTGAACTACGGCCGTCCGCCGCTCGACGACCTGCGCGTGCGGCAGGCGCTGAACTACGCCATCAATCGCGACGAGATCAACAAGATCGCCGCCGTCGGCCTCGGCCAGGTGTCGAGCGCCGATCCTGCCGAAGGAGCACTGGGCCTGCGATCCGGCGACGCAGAATTTCTATACGTACGACCCGGACAAGGCGAAGAAGCTGCTGGCCGAGGCCGGCCATCCGAACGGGCTCGAGATCGAGACGATCGGCTGGGCCGATCAGCTGGCGATGCAGCGCCAGGAGATCATCATCTCGCAGCTGGCCAAGGTCGGCATCCGCGTCAAGCTGACGGCGCTCGCGCCGCAGCAGGCGGTGCAGGCCTTCATGATCGAGAAGAAGGGCGCGATGTCCATCAGCCCGTCGTCCGCCTATCCCGGATCCGAGCCAGGCTCTACGAGGCGCTGTTCGGCAAGACGGCGCTGCGCAACGCCGAGCGGCATCGAGTTGCCGGGCTTCCGCGAACTGCTGGACGCGACCATGGCGGCGCAGGACCAGGCCGCGCGCAAGGAAGCGTTCGTCAAGCTGCAGCGCTTCGTCGTCGAGCAGGCGACTGCAGCTGGTGCAGTACATTTCGCCGGCCGTGTCCGTCGCCAGCCCGAAGGTGATGAACTACCAGGACAGCCTGCTCGCGGTGCCGAAGCTGACCGAGGTCTGGCTCAAGGCCTGAGCGGCGGCACGATTGATGGGACGCATGGGCTTTCGCACCCTGATCGGCCGGCGGCTGCTGCAGGTCGTGCCGATCATCGTCTTCGCGACGTTCGTGGTGTTTTCGCTGCTGCATCTGGTCCCCGGCGATCCGGCGCTGATGCTCGCCGGCGACTACGCGTCGAAGGAGCGCATCGAGGAGATCCGCAAGCTGTTACGGCTTCGATCGTCCGCTGGTGGTCCAGTACGGCGTCTGGCTCTGGCACGCCTGCAAGGCGATCTCGGCGTTTCGCTGCTGTCGAGCGCGATCGGTCGCTCGACCTGATCCAGCAGCGGATGCCGAACACGATCCTGATCGCGGCCTACGCACTCGCTGATCGCGGCCGTCATCGGCATACCGCTCGGCATCCTGGCGGCGACCAAAGTCGGATCGCGCCTCGATGCCTTCGTCACCAGCATCGCCTCGCTCGGCGTCGCGCTGCCGAGCTTCTGGCTGGCGATCCTGCTGGTCGTCGACGTTCTCGCTCGACCTGCGCCTGCTTCCCGGCGACCGGCGCGCGCGCCGTTCAGCGTCGACCCGGCAGGCGCGCATCCGCCACGCGACCCTGCCGGCGATCGCGCTGTCGACCGCGGTGATCGCCGAACTCGCCCGTCAGGTTCGCAGCGCGCTGATCGAAGTGCTCGGCTCGCAATATGTTCGCACGCTGCGCGCCAAGGGTCTTGGTCCGATCGCGATCCTGTGGAAGCACGGGCTGCGCAACATCAGCGTCACGCTGCTGACGCTGCTCGGCCTGCTGGTGAACCGGCTGCTGTCCGGCGCCGTCGTGATCGAGGCCGTGTTCGCCATTCCGGGCGCCGGCAATCTGATCGCCTACTCGGCGCATCAACAAGGACTTTCCGGTGGTGCAGGGCGTCGTGCTGGTCTTCGTCGTCATGGTCATCGTCATCAATCTGATCGTCGACATGCTCGAGCGCGCTGCTCGACCCGAGGGTGGCGCAGGAATGAGCAGCGAGACCATCACCGCGACGCCGCGCGTCGCAACGACCCCGCGCAGCCTGTGGCGGGACCGTGCGCCGTGATCTGCGCGCGATGCTGAGCATCGGCTATCTCGCGCTGCTGGTCATCGTGTCGATCTTTGCGGCGCAGATTGCGCCCTATTCGCCGATCGACCAGAACGTCGCGAACCTGCTGATGCCGCCGAGCGCCGCGCACTGGCTCGGCACCGACGACCTCGGACGCGACGTGCTGAGCCGGCTGATCTGGGGCGCGCCGAACTCGCTCTATGCCTCGACATTCGCGGTCAGCGTGGCGGTCGTCGATCGGCGTGCCCGTCGGGCTGATCATCGGCTTCGTCGGCGGCTGGCTCGACGAGATCGTCAGCCGCTTCATCGATGCGCTGCTGTCGTTCCCGCCGATCGTGCTGGCCATCGCCGTCACCGGCGTGCTCGGCATCGGCCTGACCAACGCCATGCTGTCGGTCGGCATCGTCTTCGCGCCGGTGCTGGCGCGGCTGGTCCGGGCGCAGACGCTGATCGTCAAGCAGGCGGTCTATGTCGATGCCGCGCGCGCGTTCGGCGCGTCGGTCTCCGCAGATCATCATCCGCCACATCGTGCCGAACGCGATCCAGCCGGTGATCGTGCAGGTCACGCTGATGCTGGCGATCGCGCTGCTGGCCGAAGCCAGCCTCAGCTTCCTGGCGCTCGGCGTGCAGCCGCCGGAGGCCAGCTGGGGCGGCATGCTGGCGCGCGCCTACAACTACATCGAGATCGCGCCGGCGCAGATGTACGCGCCGGGCCTTGCGATCCTGCTCACCGCGCTCGCGTTCAATGCGCTCGGTGAATCGATGCGCGTCGCGCTCGACCCGACGATGAAGCGGCGATAACTAGCGCCAGACCGGATTTGTCCAGGCGCGGCGGCCGCGTTCGTCGACCACGACCAGCCGCGCGTAGCCGCCCTTGGCGAATCCCGCCAGATCGAGCCGCGCGCTTGTCAGCGCATCGCCGACACGTTGGTTCGCTTGCGATCCTCGGCCAAGCGCAATGACAGCGCTCGCCGGCGAGCAGTCCACTTCCACGAAGCTGCCATCGAACCGCACGTTGGAAATCGTCGGCCCCTGGCTTGAGTAGAACGCGCCGGCCTTGAGCGACGCAAGCAACGCCTCCGGCTCGTTCGCTTCCGCCTTGACCATGACAAATCCGCCGAACGCATCGTCGCAATGGAAATGAGCATCGTCGACGGCGAGGATGGACGCCCGCCGTCCCTCCGCCAGCAACTGGTCGACGAAGTGCGTGCTGTCGCCACGGTCGGTGCGCACCTGGCTCGTGTGGTTGTAGATCTCGACCGCATGCGCGCCGGGAATGCTCGCCGCGTCCGCGAGCGTCAGCCCGTACCAGGTCGGATGTGCAATCGCGACGAAGGCGCCGGCCTCAACGCAGCGGCAGGCAAGCGACGGACCGGACTCGTCCGCGGATGTCGGCGGAAAGTCAGGCGGCAGGCCCACCGCCAGCACGTGCCACTTCTCGCCAAGCGAGGTCGCTGGCGCATGCACCTCTGCGCCGAGGATCGTCGTGAAGCTGTTGGTGCGAAACGGGCGTGTGTCGACGATGGGAAAGTCGTACTTCGCCAGGAAATGATCCGTCAGCGCAAGGAAGTCATAGCCCTTCTCGCGATAGGCGTTGCAGACTGCTTCCGCCGAGAGCGCGCCGTCGGAGCGATCCGAATGGGTGTGGATGTTGCCCTTGAAGAAACGTCCGGGCGTGGAGAAAGCGGGGTCGTGCAGCGTGGGCATGGTCCGAAACCCCGATCCTTTGAGCTGTTCGATCTCGATGCGCGTGCGGTTGCAAGCTCGATGCCGTCGCCGCGTTACGAAAATATGACGGCGGCAATTTCGCGCGCGAAAGAATCCGCGCGCCATCGACGCCACTGGCACGAAGTTGTTGCAAAGCCGACGTCTCGCGTCGGTAAAAGGACCGCGTTCGGCATGCAGCCTTCAGCTGTGCCCTGCTTTAAGAATTTGTCCCGCGTTTCTTAATCGGTCCTCGTGCCATCATGACGGAAGATTATTCATACGATCGCCAACCTTCCTATGGCGGTCCCGCCCGGTCGCATGACCGGCACAGCGATCCCCTGCACTGGAATGAACTGAGCCGGCCGGCCAGAAGCGCGCTGACCCGCCTGCTGGGCGGCGGCACGCTGCGCGGCGTCGCTCCCGAGATCGTCGCAGACCTGCGTCGGATGGGGCTGATCGAGGGCAATGATCGGTCCGCGCAACTCAGCCGGGCAGGGTGGAATGTGCTCCGCCGTTCGCGCGAGCGGCTGAGGGTGGTGGCGGCGGATTGAACCGGGTCGGGGAACCGGCCGACCAATGGGCTCCCGAAAGGAGCTGGTCATGGTTGAGGCGATTATTGGACTGCTGGTTATTTTGGCCTTGATCGCCCTGGCTCTCGCCTACTTCGAGATGACCGACCTGCTCGTCGAGCTTGTCGCGGGATCTTCGGGCTTATCGGCCAGGTTCTCAAGCTGATCGTCGGCCTCGTGTTCGCCGTGGGCGCGTTCTTCGTCTACCTCGTGACCCGGCGCGGCCGCGAAAAGAAGTCTTAACCACGCACGCACCGCTCGCTCGCAACTGCCCGAACCACCGGTAACGCCTGCGCGATCGCATGAACGCCGGTCGCGGCTGTGCGACCAATCCTCAGAGCCCGTCTGTGACGACCGCCACACCGACTGTGAGATAGATCACAGTCGCCGCTGGTGAAGAGCGGCAACGTCAGACGCGGGCCGAAACTCCCGGAGGACGTCGTGCGTAGCGTGAACAGTTACGATCTTGCGGCCAACCGCTTCCTGCTCGTCGGGTGCGCGGGCATCATCACTCTCATTGTGACGCTCCTGGTCGCTGCGTTGCGATGAGTTCGAAGGCGTTTCTGCAAGTTGAGCCTGGCGCCGCGCGCTGCACGCCGACGTGTGCTGTGTGCTGGAGCTGAACCTGATATAGTTCCTGGTGAACGTGACCGAGGGAGACATCCATGCTGCGTCACTTCAAGGCGGCTGCTGCCGCCAGCCTTCTCGCCATCATCGCTTCCAATCCTGCGTTTGCTGAAAACCGCCTCGCGCTGGTGATCGGCAACTCCGCCTATCGCGCGGTCTCGCCGCTGCCGAATGCGGAAAACGATGCGAAGGGGATGTCCGCGCTGCTCGGCGCCGCCGGCTTCGAAGTGATGACCACGCCGGACCTGTCGCAGGACGACCTGCGCAAGACCATCGGTGAGTTCGCAGGCAAGCTCGCCGAGAAGGGGCCGGATACCGTGGCGCTCGTGTTCTACGCCGGGCACGGCATCCAGGTCGACGGCGAGAATTTCCTCGTCCCGATCGATGTCGATCCGAAGCGCGAGGCCGACATCCCGCTGCAGGCGGTCCGGCTGAACGACGTGCTGAACACGTTGAATTCGGTGCCGAACAAGATGCGCATCCTCATGCTCGATGCGTGCCGCAACAATCCGTTCCCGGCGATCAGCCAGACCACCGGCCGCGGGCTGGCGATGGTCGACACCAAATCCGGGGCGCCCGGCACGTTCATCTCCTATTCCACGTCGCCGGGTGCGGAGGCCGAAGATGGCACCGGCTCCAACAGCCCCTACACGACGGCGCTTCTGAAGGTTGCGCGCGAGCCCGGTCTGTCGATCGAGGAGGCGTTCAAGCGGGTGCGCGTCTCGGTGAACGACGCGACGCAGGGCCGCCAGGTGCCCTGGGAAAGCTCGTCGCTGACGTCGGATTTCCGCTTCTTCGGCGGAGCCGACCAGGCTGCCGGCGGTGCTGGCGGTCAAGTGCAACCGGTGAGCCAGACCTCGCCCGGCCGTTGCGGCCGCGCGGGCATCGGCGATGCGGTCGGTCGACGACTGGAAGCGCGAGCTGCAGGGCAAGGAGCCGCAAGCCGCCTACCAGCTCGTGATCGCCGACGACACCATCCAGGGCTACGAGGCGTTCGCCGCCGTGTTCTCGCAATCGCCCTACACCGTGCGCGTGAAGCTCCTGACCGATCGCCGCAAGGAGATGATGGCCTGGAACACGGCCATGATCGTCAACACCGCGCCGTCCTTCCGCTCCTTCGTCGTGAGCTATCCGGGCAGCGACCTGGCTGCCACCGCGCGCAAGCTCGAGGATCGCATCCGCAATCGTTCGCTGAACGCCAACGCGGCGGTTCAGAGGCCCGGTCGCTGCCGTTGCCGCCGCGCCTGCGGTCGCGCCGAACGCGACGCCGATCCCGGCCAGCGTGCCGACCAATGTCGCGACTGCACCGGCCACCTGTCCCTGCAACATTCAGTCGGTGCCGCCGGTGAAGAAGAAGGCCGACACCAAGCCGCCGGTGAAGCGGGCCGAAACCCCGCCGCCGCGGCGGGTTCGCCCGCCGACCGATGACGACGTCGTTCGCGCTGGCCCGCCGGCTGACGTGATCGTTCCGGCCATCATCGGCGGTGCGATCATCGGTGGTGGAATTGCCGGCGGCATGAACCGTCCGTCGCGCGGCCACTACCCGCCATCGGGCGGATATCGCCCGCCGCCGACTGGCGGACAGATGCACTATCGCTAGCACTTGATTTTGAGGGGTTTGGAACGCGCCGGGTCATCGCCCGGCGCGTTCTTGTTTGCCCATCGGCATGCGGACGCGCTGGCAGCACGCCGGGCCTTTCATTCAAATTGAACGAAATCGGGTGCGGAACCGGTATCTAATTTGCGGAATGCTCAAGGGATTTCTGTTTGTGCCGGAAACCGGAACGAGGGTGGAGCCGTTGCAGCTATTCACAAAAGACCCGACCGCGAATGCAGCGGCCCTCGAGGCGGAAGGTAGTGAGATGAGCAGCCTTCGGGTTCTCGTTCCGATGACGGATACCGAGATCGAGACGCTGTTTCGCCGTCTCGGCTACACGGTCCGCATCGACGACCTGGCCTTCACGGCGGAGACGATCGACGATTTCTGGTTCGCGCGCTACGAGGCGTGGGACGATCCCGGCACGGTCGCCCGGCATGAACCGGGCCTGCTGATCGTCACCGGCGCGCGGCCGCGCATGTCGTCTGCGCGGCGCGATGTCGTGGTCGTGGGATTTGTGATGGTGCGCGTGGTGCTCGGCATCGACCGGCAGGAAAGCGACCTGTTCAGCGACCTGCCTGAGATGCCCGTCGCCCGAACACTGCTGCTGGCGACCGCGCCGAAAGCGAACGCCAGCCTGCCGGCGTTGTAGGGCATGATCCCGAAAAGCTTGCCCTCGGACTTGATCCGGGGGTGGGTACCCGTTTTCGGATTAGATCATGCCCAAACAAATAGATAAGCGACGAGGCTGATTCAGCGCAGCTGGATCAGCCTCTACGCGCTACCAGGCGATCGGCGTGTAGTTGGTGCCGCGGTGATCCAACTCGTGCGCGATCTCGTCCGACCATCGGCGCCAGTCGGTATTCTCCCGCACCTGAAACAGCCGGTCGTCCGGATTGCCGTCGTCTTCGTCGAGCGCGAGCTTGACCGCCTGATACAGCATCAACAGGCCATGCGTCGAAAGCTGTTGAATATCCATTGTGCCCCGGTCGAGAGTGAGTTCTGACATGACTGCGCCTCAATGCAAGCTGTTGCACTTCATTCCACCGGCAACCGATTCAACAGGCGTATTTGGCAACCGCATGCGCGCACGGCGGCAAAATCTGGGCAGATTCGCTGCTTGGACGCCGGGCCCCGGCGGCTACGGCGCCCCCGTCGGTTTTCGCAAAGGCGCGTGCCGCGCCCGCTGGTTCCATCCGCAGCCCGCCTGCGCTAGGTCAGGAGCATGACCTTTGCGTTCGACGACGCCTGCCGGGACCGCGTTGCCGCGCTCTGCGCGGCCTTCGAGCGGCTGCCGGCCAGCGAAAGCGGCACGTTCGCTGAAGCGCGCGGCGGTGGCGATCGCGCTGATCGAATCCGACAAGGTGCCGGGCGAGGCGGCGTTCCTGCTGACGAAGCGGACCAGCCGGCTGCGCGCCCATGGCGGCCAGTGGGCCTTGCCGGGCGGCCGCTGCGATGAAGGGGAGACGGTTGCACGAGGCCGCGCTGCGCGAACTCGACGAGGAGCTCGGCCTGCGGCTTGGCACCGAGGCGGTGCTCGGCACGCTCGATGATTACCCGACCCGCTCCGGCTACCTGATCACGCCGGTGGTGATGTGGGCGGGCAAGGGTGCGCGCGTGCGTCCCAATCCGGACGAGGTCGCCTCCGTGCACCGGATTGCGCTGCGCGACATCGCGCCGATCGACGTCGTCAGCTTCGTGTCGATCCCCGAGAGCGACCGGCCGATCGTGCGCATCCTGATCAACGGCAATCACGTCAATGCGCCGACGGCGGCGCTGATCTACCAATTCCGCGAGATGCTGGCGGGACGCCTGACGCGCGTCGCCGAGTACGAGCAGCCGGTGTTTGCCTGGCGCTGATTTAAGCCGACGCTGTTCGGGACGTCAGGAAGCGTGCAGCGGCTGCCAGCGCACCGGCCGTCGAGCCGGGCGCCTCTGCAACGACTGCCGCCGAGCATCGGTCGACGAGCACAAGCGCGAGACGCTGCCGTCCGACGCGCGAGGCCATCAGGTGTCCGCTGCGTCGAAACGAGATCAGGATATAGGCGACGCAGCCGGTCGCAATGACGGATGCAGTTGCGGCAAGGAGAGCGGCGACCAGCAGGACGGACATGACGGCACCCACGTGCGTTCGACGTTTCGTGTTGGACTCGCCAGAGCAACCTCAGGTTCGAGCAATGGTTCCTCTTTTCTGCGCGGCGGCGCAGCATCGGTGATCGGGCTATCGCGATCGCAAGACGAAAAAAGAGCGCCATCGTGTCCGATGGCGCTCTTCATTGTGGCAACGAAGCTTGAGTGGACTGCGGATCAGATCCGCTGAGCGGTCCACGTGCCGGAGCAGGGCCCGCCGCGCCAGGTGCCCGAACCCGAGGCATCGGCAAGCTTGCCGATGCCGAACGCGCGCTTGATGCCCTGAATGACAGTGACGGTGATGCCGCCGCTCTGGGCAACACGGCCGGTGACGCCAACCTGCGCGTGGCCCGATGCAACGCGACCGTCGCTGATCTGGATCGGCAGCGCCATGCCGGGGTCACAAACGCCCCTGGTGGTGACGATGCTCACGGTCCACGTGCCATCGAACGTTGCCGCTGCCGGAGCGATGCCTGCTCCGATGATTGCGCACGCTGCGAACGCGCTCGCAATGGCGCGGCTCCTGACGACCTTCAGCAAAATAAAGTCCCTCTCATTTCGCGCCGGAAGCGCGGAGTTGGTTCCTGCCTCTACATTTGGCAAATCGTGATCGCCGGTTCCGGTTCCGCGTCCTTGCAAATAAATCGGGCAGACGGGCGATGATTATCTGACTCGGCGTTTCAAGGGCAAATGAGGCAACTTGAAGGCACCGAGCCTGTTGTGGATGGATGGCTCCTGCCCGCATGGGCGCTTGCGAAAATCGCGTGTCTTGCCGTGCTCCTGGTTAACGCGCCGGATTGATCGATCCGGCCGGGAAGAAAAGGCCGCCGGCGCAGTATGCCGCCGACGGCCCGTCGATGCCGACACTTGAAATCAAGCCCACGACGCGTGACACACATGGACTTCTGTTCGGCCCGGCGGTTGTCCTTCGCGAGGCGCAGTGCGTCAAAGCGATCTGCGTCTTAACGTAAAGCATCAAGCTTAACGCGCCGCGAGCGCAGCAACGTGTCGCAACGCGCGACGGAATTTCACGCGGCGCGTGGGGTTCCGCGATATTAATCGCAATGATAACAAGGCTTAACGAAAACAAGGCTGGAGGGCCGCCGACAATGTCGAAATCGAAGCTTCTGCTGCTTGCCGCGATCGCTGCTGCGTTGCCGGTCATGGCCGAGCGGGCTGAGGCGCAATCCTATCCGGAGCGCGCGATCACGCTGGTGGTCGCATTCGCACCGGGTGGCTCGACGTCGATCGTCGCGCGCGCGGTGTCGGACAAGATGAGCGAGGCGCTGGGCCAGAAGATCATCGTCGACAACCGGGCGGGTGCGGGCGGCACCATCGGCACCAAGGCGGTGGCGGGCAGTGCGCCGGACGGCTACACCATCGCGCTCGGCTACACCGGAACGCTCGCGATCGGTCCGTCGCTCTACGCCAATGCCGGCTACGATCCGCGCAAGGATTTTGCGCCGATCGGCATGATCGGCAACGCACCGAACTCGCTGGTGGTGCATCCCTACGTTCCCGGCAAAGACGGTCGCCGAACTGATCACCTATGCGAAGGCCAATCCGGGCAAGGTCAGCTTCGGTTCGGCGGGCGTCGGCACGGCCAGCCATGTCTCGGGTGAGTATTTTGCGACCGCCGCCGGCATCAAGCTCGTGCACGTTCCCTACAAGGGCACCGGTCCTGCGCTGACCGATCTGATCGGCGGGCACATTCCGATGGCGTTCGCGCCGATCCCGGCGACCCATTCGCAAATTTCATCGGGCACGCTGCGTGCGCTCGCGGTGACGAGCACGACGCGCACCAGCCTGTTGCCCGACGTGCCGACCATCGCCGAGGCGGGGCTGACGGGCTTCGACGCGTCGCTCTACTACGGTCTGGTCGCGCCGGCCGGCACGCCGCGCCCCATCATCGACAAGCTCAATGCGGCGCTGCGTGCGGCGCTCGCCTCCGACGACGTGAAGAAGCGGCTGGTCGCCGACGGCACCGAAGTGACGCCGAGCACGCCGGAGGAGTATGCGGCCTTCATCGACAAGGACGAGATCAAGTGGTCCAAAATCGTGAAGGCGAGCGGCGCGAAGGGCGAGTGAATCTTGCGCCGCAGCGCGCGCTTGCTGACGCGCATCTGGTGTTGCGGCGTTGCTGCTGATGCCGGTGCTGGCCGGTCGCGCAGGACACGCCGCGCCGCCGCGGCCGCGCGGCACAGGCGGTATCGGCCGAAGCGATGGCCGAGTATCGCCGCAGGCTGCGCGACTACACGCTGGCGTGGCAGAGCTTCGACCAGGCGGCCAGCGCCTACTGGAGCGCGATCGTCGAAAAGCGCCGCGCGCGGCTGGCGAAGCGGCGCAACGGGCAGACGGTGTCGCTCGACGACTATGTGCTGACCCAGCCGCCGGTCTATGACGGTCCGCCGCGACCGATCGATCCGTCCGCGCCTGACAGGCCGCCGCCGGTGACGCGTGACACCAGATACGTGCCGACGATCCCGGAAATGCTGGCGTCGGCGCAGAAACACTTTCAGTTCGCGCCGCAGCGGCCTGCAAGCGAGATCGAGTTCAAGCGCGCCTATGCGAAGGCGGTTGCCGCAGAAGGCGTGCCGCGCGGACCTGGCCGTGCGGCTCTATGCCTTCGAGACCGGCGGCATCGGCACCTACGACGTGCAGTCGGGCCTGCTGAACGCGCGGCCCGGGGCAAAACCGTTGTCGGCGGCGCGTCGGCTACAACCAGCTGCTGATCACCTACACCATGCATCTGCTCGCCGATCAGGGCGACGATATTGTCCGCGCACTGAGCGCGAAGTCGGCGGGGCTCGCCGGCGCGCAGCGCGAGGCGATGACGGCGAAAATCGCCGTGCTGAGGCGCATGATCGCGTTCGCCCGCACGGTGCCGGCCGACTGGAACGCCCAGGAAAAGCTCGGCGAGACCGAGCAGGGCTGGGGCGTGCAGGTGCTTCTGCTCGACATCGACGTCGGCCCGCTCCTGCAGGCGCGCAAGCTCAACGCCTCGATCCGCTACGCGCGCACGCGCGGCTATCGCGAGCCGCTGACCGCCGCCGAATTGCAGATGCTGAACCTGATGGGCGACGGCAGCGGGCTCGACATCGTCACCATGCCGAAAGCGATGCGCGATCAGGTGCCGACATCGAACTTCTTCCAGCGTCGCGGCTATGAGCGCAATTCCGTCGCCAGCCGCAACAACACGGTGGCGAAGCTGCTCAGCGTGACCGACGCACGCATGGACGCCGCCGTGCAGCAGCCGGGCGCAAGGGATCTGGCGGCGAGCTTTTAGAGTGCGATGAGTTCGAGTTGGAAGGCGCCGGCCAACCTACTCGACGCTGAGTATTTGGCTGGCGCCTTTCGCAACCTAACCTCATCACGCTCTAGCTCATCGAACCTTTCACCAGGCCGCTCAGATAACGCAGCTTGTCCGGGTTGCGCATGGCGTAGATCGTCTGCACCTCGCCCGCGGCATTCCAGTCGATGGACCAGGTCTGCAGGGCGCCATCCATTTCGACGATGAGGTACCCGTCGCAGCCGTTCAGGGGCTGATAGCGGATCTCGCGCGGGACGCCGAATTTCGCCATGAGGCCAGCGAGGAAGCGCATGATCTTGTCGCGGCCGTGGATCGGATTGAGCGCCGCATAGGCCTTGCCGCCGCCGTCGGCAACGAACTCGGCATCCTCCGCCAGCACCTTTGCAAACGCGGCGAGGTCGCCGGATTGAACGGCCTGATGGAACTTGTCGACGAAGGCGCGCGCGACCGCCTCCGGCGGTTTTACGCGCGGACGCTTCTCCGCCACGCGGCGGCGTGCACGCGACGCGAGTTGCCGGCACGCGGCCGGTGCGCGGCCGAGCACGCCGGCGATGTCCTCGAAGTTGAAGTCGAAGACGTCGTGCAGCAGGAATGCCGCGCGTTCGAGCGGGGACAATCGTTCCAGCACGAGCAGCAGGGCGACGGAAAGATCGTCCGCCAGCTCGGCAACGCGCTCGGCGTCGCCGTGCACACCCATGGCGAGCGGATCGGCGACCGGCTCCGGCAGCCATGGCCCGACATAGACCTCGCGCCGCGCCCGCGCCGACGTCGCGTAGTCGATGCACAGTCGTGCAACGACCTGCATGAGATAGGGACGCGGCGCTTCGACGGATGCAGGGTCGACGCGGCTCCAGCGGAGCCAGGTGTCCTGCACGATGTCATCGGCGTCGGTCCGCGAGCCGGTCATGCGGTAGGCAAGGCCGGTCAGGTGCGGCCGAAGCGTCTCGAAGACCTGCAGATGGGATTCGACAGTCTCCATCGCCTGCGTTCTCACAAATACGGCTCGACCAGCGCGCGAAAGGCCGGCGGCAGCTTGATCTCGTAGAAGGCGCCCATGAAGACAGCCGTGACGATCGGGGCGATCACCGCGCCGGCGCCAATTGACATCTGCGCGACACGTTCGCCGACGGGGCTTTTCGCCCAAAAGTGCACCGCGCAGGCAACGTGCGCAAAGATCGAAAAGACGCCAAGGACATAATACGGCGCGAACAGGATTGGGAATGGCGAAATCGTCAGGAACGTCGCCGCCAGATAGAAGTTGCTGTCGAGGTCGTAGCCGATCCGCGCCACCAGCACCCAGAATGTGTGGTTGGCAAGGAAGAACGCCAGGTAGAGCCCGGACATCGCCTGGGTGCGCGCCCAGAAACCTCGACGCTTGCCCCACCCGGCGCGAAGCTGGGCGATGCCCGTCGCGATCTGCACCAGCACGGCGGCCAGCAGCAGCGGCTCCAGCACGGGCGAACGATAGACCAGCCGCGCGGCGTTCATGAAGGCCTGGTGCGCCGCGACGCCCCACAGGCCGACGACGTGATTGAGAAGGTGCGCGGCGACGAATGCCGCAAGCACCACGGCCGATGTTCTATGCGTGATCCTTACCCAGCTGCCGGCGTGCATCTTCCATGTCCTCGCAAGACCTTGCGAGGATGAGACGCCGCAGCGGCGAGGCGTGTGACATGGAAAATGATGGGCCTCACGCCCTGAAAAACGGCTTGTCGCCGCAGACCGTGACGCGGTGCGCGTAGCGGCGGTTCGGCCAGTAGTCGAACATCGCCTGATGCTGGCAGCTGCGATTGTCCCAGAACGCCATCGAATGCTTCTGCCATTTGAAGCGGCAGTGGAACTCCGGCGTCTCGACGTGCCGGAACAGCATCTCCAGCAGCGCGTCGCTTTCGTTGCGCTTGAGGCGACGATCTTCGTGGTGAAGCCGCGGTTGACGAACAGCAGCTTGCGCTCTGTGACCGGATGAGTGCGGATCACCGGATGCTCGGCCTGCGGAAACTGCTGGTCGCTCGCGCCTTCGCGACGGCGGTGCGTGTGCGCCTTGGTGCTGTCGTGGATCGCGGTGAGGCCTTCGAGATAGCGCTTCATCGAATCCGACAGCGCCTCATAGGCGGCATACATGCTGGCGAACATGGTGTCGCCGCCGCCATTGGCCGCCGGCTCGTGCATGTAGAGGATCGACCCCATCGGCGGCTCGGTGTCGCATGACACGTCGGAGTGCCATTCCTCGCCGGCGACATGCTTGCTCTTCTCGTCGGCCTTGATGACGAGGATCTCCGGGTGCTCCTCGATCAGTTTCGGTGCGTTCGGGTGGAAGTGCAGCTTGCCGAAGCGGCGGCCGAAATCCTTGTGCTGGTCGACGGTGAGGGTCTGGTCGCGGAAGAAGATCACCAGGTTGTCCATCAGCGCATCGTGCACTTCCTGGAACTGCTGGTTGCCCAGCGGCTGCGACAGGTCGATGCCGTGGATCTCCGCGCCGATGGTCGGCGTCAGCTTGCGAACCTCGATCGTCTGGTAGGTCATGGCGCTCTCCCGGTGCGACGCGCGTTGCTCGCGCGTCATTTAGGCGGCCATGGTAGCAGAGACTTTTCCCGGCGGTGCGCCGATTTGACCCCGGCGCATTGCGCGCAGGGCAGGTTGATCGGGGGCGGCTGCATGGCGCGCTAAAGCATGATCCGGAAAAGTGGGAACCGGTTTTCCGAAAAAGATCATGCTCAAATAGGGAGCTGAAGCGCGATGGCGATTCAACCAAGCGCCATTGCGCTTTGGCCAAAAAGAAAGGCCGGCTTGCGCCGGCCTTTCACTGAAGAATGTTGCTGCCGCGATCAGAAGCGATAGTTCACGCCGGCGCGCAGGATGTGGTCGGTGAACCTGGTCGAGACCGAATTGGTGAAGGTCGTCGTCGTCACCGTGTTCTGGGCGAGCAGCGGGCGTATTCAACTGGTTCGTCACGAACGTCGCCGACGACGATCCGTTACCGAAGTCGCCGAGGTCCATGTAGAGATACTCGAGCTTGACGGTCCAGTTGCGATCGATCGCACCCTCGACGCCTGCGCCCGCGGTCCAGCCGACCTGGGTCGACGACGAGCTCGCGGCCAAGGCGTTGCCGATGCCGTTGATGACCGCCGCTGAAGTCCGGTCTTCAGGTGGCCGTAGGCGAGACCGCCGGTGCCGTACAGCATGACGCGATCGGTCACGCAGCCAGCCGAGCCGGCCGCGCAAGGTGCCGAACCACTTCAAGCTTTTGATCCGACGGTGAGGAAAGCCGATCCTGCGGCGCAGGATGCCACGCTGCAGGCCGTGGCCGAGCCCTTCTCGTCGCTGCCCTGGAAGTCGGCCTCGATGCCCAGCACCCATTGACCGGTCGAACTGCCAGTTGTAGCCGATCTGTCCGCCGCCGATGATGCCATCGACGTTGGACTTGCCGATGTTGTAGCCGAAGTGGGCCGATTCCCGTGGTGACGGAGCTGAGAAGATCCGGTCCAGCCGTCCGGAACACGCTCACGTTCTGCGTGCCGCTGTAGCGACCCGTCGGTGTCCGCCTCGCCCCAGCTGTAGCCGACGTTGCCGCCGATATAGAAGCCGGTCCAGTTGTAGACGGCGACGACCGGCGGAGGCGCCTTCACCGGCATCCGCATATCCGCGGCGGCTGCGAAACCTGCGCTCGCCGCCAGAATGCCGGCTGCCAACAGAAATTTTTTCATCGCAAACCCCCAGAACCCCGACAGAAAACCGTGGGCAAGTTCCACAACAGAATCCCGGATTGACTTCGGCTTTGCAAGCAAGTTCCCGCCAGATTTGCAGATTGATGGGGACTGTTGCGCTTTTGTCGCGCCGGCCTTCCGGAACCGCGACCGTTTGTACGCTTGCAATCGTCGGCAAAACACGTTTCCCATCAATATGTTGCTTCCTGCACGGTTTCGCAGGGAGGAATAGGCATGGAACGCCGGGCCGCGTATAAACCTCGCCGGGTGCTCTGAGTCGGATTGAAGGCGGATGCGGGACACGTTTGATGAAATCGATCGCAAGCTGATTGCGCTGCTGCAGGAGAACGATCGGCTTTCGCTGGCCGACCTCAGCCAGGCAACCGGCAGTGCGTCCTCCACGATCAATGACCGCATCAAGCGCCTCGTGCGCAACGGCGTCATCACCGGTTTCCATGCGCGGCTGTCGAGCGAGGCGCTGGGTCTTGAGCTGCTGGCCTTCGTGCTGGTCGGCTGGAGCGATCCGAAGGTCGAAGCCAATTTCATCGAGAAGATCCAGCAATCGAGCGACGTGCTCGAATGCCATCACATTACGGGTGCGTGGAACTATCTGTTGAAGGTCCGGGTTCGCACCACGCGCGAGCTCGAAGCTTTTCTCGCCAAGACGGTGAAGGGGATCGAGGGCGTGCAGCGCACCGACACCATGATCGTGCTGTCCTCGGCCAAGGAAACCTGGACGATGCGCGTTCCCGACTAGGTGACGTTCCGATCAATGGATCTGGCTAATACTCCGATCTGTAAAATTGTTTGCGCAGTCGGGCGACATCGACGTGTCGTCCGCATCAGTGCGCGACCTGCGCAAAGCAAGGCGGCACCAGCAATCGAGCCGGAGGACTCAATCGATGAGAAGACTGCCGTCGGCCGTCGTCATTGCCGGAGCCATGATGCTGGCTGCACCGGCGGTGCAGGCGCAGCAGTCGATCAACGTGCTGACCGGCGGCACCTCCGGCATCTACTATCCGCTCGGCGTCGCGCTCGGAAAAATCTACGGCGAGAAGATCGCGAACGTGAAGACGCAGGTGCAGGCCACCAAGGCGTCGGTCGAAAACCTCATTCTGCTGGAGCAGGGCCGCGGCGAGATCGCGTTCACGATCGGCGATTCGCTGAAGGCCGGCTGGGAGGGCGACGAGGACGCCGGCTTCAAGGCGAAACTCGGCAAGCTGCGCGCGATCGCCGCGATCTATCCGAATTACATCCAGCTCGTCGCGACCAGGGAGAGCGGCATCGCCACCGTCACCGATCTGAAGGGCAAGAGCCTGTCGGTCGGCGCGCCGAAATCCGGCACCGAGCTGAACACCCGCGCGATCCTGAGGGCGGCGGGCATGAGCTATGCCGACGTCCGCAAGGTCGAATACCTGCCGTTCGCCGAGTCGGTCGATCTGATGAAGAACCGCCAGCTCGCCGCGACGCTGCAATCGGCCGGCCTTGGCGTCGCCAGCTTGCGCGATCTCTCCAACGCGATGGAGGTGACGGTGGTGTCGGTGCCGAAGGCGATCGTCGACAAGATGGGGCCGCCGTTCATGTCGGCGAAGATCCCTGCGAACACCTACAAGGGACAGGACAAGGACGTGGAGACGGCCAGCGTGCCGAACTATCTCGTCACGCACGCCGGCGTGTCCGACGAGATCGTCTACCAGATGACGAAGCTGCGTGTTCGAATCGCTTCCCGAACTCGCCAGCGCCCATGCCGCGGGCAAGGAGATCAAGCTCGAGACTGCGCTGGCCGGCGTGCCGATCCCGCTGCATCCGGGCGCCGAGCGCTACTACAAGGAAAAAGGCCTGAAGAAATAGGCAGCTGCAGGTCGGAGTCCGCATGAGCGTTTGCTTCATCGCCGGCAGCGTTGCCAAGGCGCTGCAGGTGTCGGCCTTCACGCTGGTCTGGACGCATTCGGTCGAGCAGACCGATTGGCAGGAGGACTGGCGGGTCACAGCCGACGGCCTCACGCTGATCGAAGCGCGCATCAAGGGCTCTGGCGCAGGCGTCGATCCGCCGCCGGGCGCGCGGCTGAGCGACGGCTGGTGGCGCTGGAATCCGGCGCCGGTTGGCCGCGATCAGGTGGTCCTGGGCAATTCGGATGCTGCGGGCGACTGGCGGATCTGTGTCGACGGGAAATGCCTGCCCTTGCCCGAAATCATCGGGATGGCGGTTGCGGGGCAGCC
The DNA here is from genome assembly GCA_963843435.1 of uncultured Alphaproteobacteria bacterium. Lineage (GTDB taxonomy): Bacteria > Pseudomonadota > Alphaproteobacteria > Rhizobiales > Xanthobacteraceae > P52-10. The sequence goes on along the minus strand of CAWJKJ010000011.1, from coordinate 226,235 downwards.
GGTGCGTCATGCGGCCTTGCCTGGAGCAGATAATTCTCGTGCGGGTGTCGAATCCTGCCTCGTGGCCCGACTGGATAACGAGCGATCATGCTCGTCATTCACGAGGAGCAAGTCCATGTTTATCCTGCTGTTCCTGCACGCCCAGCTTTTTCTGCAAGGTTTTCGCGCTGACTGTCGAATCCCGCCTTCGCCGTTCGACTGGATGATGGGCGAAGAGCCCGCAACCGAATGGAGCAACCGATGCAGTACCTGCTTTTGATCTACAGCAACGAAGCCGAATACGCCGCCCGCCCGCAGGCGGAATTGGCGGCGAGCATGGCCGAATACGGCACCTTCACCCAGGGCATCATCCAGAACGGAAACTACAAGGGCGGCGAGCGGCTCAGGCCGGTCGCGACCGCGACCACGGTGCGCGTGCGCAACGGCAAGACGCTGACCACCGACGGGCCGTTCGCGGAGACGCGCGAGCACGCTCGGCGGCTACTATCTGATCGACGCGAAGAACCTCGATGAAGCGACCGCAATCGCCGCGCGCATTCCCGGCGCGCGCCACGGCTGCGTCGAGGTGCGGCCGATCTGGGCGATGGGCGAGCCGTGACGCCGGCGTGACGGTCGATATCGACAGCGTATTTCGTGCCGAGGCGGGTCGCGCGCTTGCGACGCTGATCCGCCTCGTCGGCGATTTCGAGTATGCCGAGGACGCGTTGCAGGACGCGTTCGCGGCGGCGCCGCGCAGTGGTCGCGCGAGGGCGTGCCGGATCAATCCGCGCGCGTGGCTGGTCAATGTCGGCCGCCACAAGGCGATCGACCGGATCAGGCGACAGAGCTCATGGCAGAACAAGCAGCGTGAGCTTCAGGCGGAAGCGTCGATCAATGCGCAGGCGGCGCCGGAAGGCCATGATGAGCACGCCGTTCAATGACGACATGCTGCGGCTGATCTTCACCTGCTGCCATCCGGCTCTGAACATCGAGGCGCAGGTCGCGCTGACGCTGCGCGCGGTCTGCGGGCTTGCCACCGAAGAAATCGCCCGCGCGTTCCTGGTCGGCGAAGAGACGATGGCGCAGCGGCTGGTGCGGGCAAAGGCGAAGATCCGCACCGCGAAGATTCCCTACGAGACGCCGGATGCCGACGCGCTGGACGAGCGCGTCGACGGCGTGCTCGCCACCATCTATCTCGTGTTCACCGAAGGCTATGCGCCGACGACCGGCGGCGAGCTGCTGCGCGAGGATCTCTCACGCGAGGCGATCCGGCTCGGCCGCCTGCTGTATCAGTTGATGCCGCAGCGCGCGAGCGTGCAGGGCTTGCTGGCGTTGATGCTGCTGCACGATGCGCGGCGCCACGCGCGCGCCACCGCCGAGGGCGATTTCGTGCGGCTGGAGGATCAGGATCGCAAGCTCTGGGATCACGCGCAGATCGTCGAGGGCGCGCGGCTGGTCGAAAAGGCGCTGCGCGCGCCCGGCGTTCCGAGCTCGTATGCGGTGCAGGCGGCGATCGCAGCCCTGCATGCGCAGGCGAAAAGCTACGTCGAGACGGACTGGCGCCAGATCGCGGGCCTTTACGATGTGCTGATGCGGCTGCAGCCGTCGCCTGTGATCGCGCTCAATCACGCGGCCGCGATATCGATGGTCGACGGACCGCAGGCGGCGCTCAATCTCGTCGAGTCGCTCGCCGCGCGCGAACAACTGAGCGGCTATCACCTGCTGCCGGCGGTGCGCGCCGACCTGCTGGTGAAGCTCAACCGCAACGATGAGGCCAAGACCGCCTATCGCGACGCGATCGCGCTCGCGAAGCTCGCGCCCGAACGGCGCTGGCTGGAGAAGCGGCTGGCGGAGTTGGGGTAGCAGCCGGATTTCATGGCTGCCGCGACGAGCGCAATTTGCATTGCGCCTTCTACCCCGCCTGCGCGTTCTTCTTCGGCCGTCCGTTGCGCAGTGCGGCTTCCTGTTGCTGGGCCAGACGCGCCGCTTCGGGCTCCAGGCGCGAGGCGAGGACCTTGTCGATGCGGCGGCCGTCCATGTCCACCACCTCGAAGCGCCAGCCGTCGCGCGCGAAGCTGCCGCCGACCTCCGGCAACGTGCCGAAGTCGTGCAGCACGAAACCTGCGACGGTGTGGTAGCTGCGGATTTCCGGCACCGAGATCGACAGCAGGTCGGCGAATTCGTCGACCGGCATCCAGCCCGAAATCAGATAGGAGCCGTCGTCGCGCTGCACGGCGGCGAGCTCGGCCGGACCTTCCTCGGTCTGGAAGCCGCCGACGATCAATTCGAGAATATCCGCGCTGGTGACGACGCCCTGGAAGGCGCCGTACTCGTCGTAGACGAGGCCCATGTGCACCGGCGATTCCTTCAGGATCGCGACCACGTCGCGCGCATCGGCGGATCCGGGAATCACCGGCGCGTGGCGAACGAGGCTTGCGGATATCGGGCGTGTCGCCGGACATGTAGGCGTCGAGCAGATCCTTGGCCTGGACGATGCCGAGCGGATGGTCGCGATCGCCTTCGTGTGCGGGAAGACGCGAATGCGGGCTCTCCGCGAAAGCCTCGCGGATCGCGTCCAGGTCGTCGCTCAGGTCGATCATGTCGACCTCGCGCCGCGGCGTCATCACCGCGCCCACCGGCCGGTCGCCGAGCCGCATCACGCCCGCGATCATTTCCCTCTCGCCGGGCTCGAGCACGCCGGCGTTCTCGGCTTCGACGATCAACGTGCGGATTTCGTCCTCGGTGACCCTCTCTTCCTTCTTGCCGCGGTGGCCGAGCAGCCACAGCAGGGCCCTGCCGGACAGGTCGAGCAACATGACCAGCGGTGAGGAAATCTTTGCCAGCAGCGTCATGGCCGGCGCGACCTTCAGCGCCACGGCTTCCGGGTTGCGCAGCGCAATCTGCTTCGGCACCAGCTCGCCGACGATCAGCGACGCGTAGGTGATCAACGTCACCACGGCGCCCATCCCGACGATATCGGCAATGCCCTGCCGCATCCCCATCTCGGCCAGCCACGTGGTCAGGCGGAGACCGAGCGTTGCACCCGAGACCGCGCCCGACAGCACGCCGACCAGCGTGATGCCGATCTGCACGGTGGAGAGGAATTTGCCGGGGTCGGAGGCCAGCGCCAACGCGCGGCGCGAGCCGGATGCGCCCTTCTCGACAAGGGCAGCCAGCCGCGCGGGCCGGGACGACACGATGGCGAGCTCGGACATCGCGAGCAGGCCATTGATTACAATCAGGATCGCAACGATCCCGAGTTCCAGAGTTAACATTTTGCCTTTTGGCGCCCGCCTTTCATTCGGCAGAATATAGGAAATCGACGACCGCTGCGCCGGGGTCGTTCAGAATTTGTCGAGTGGGTCGCGCATAGTGACAAAATAGCAACAAAAACAATGCCTTAAATGTGTTCCTGGCGTGTGCATGGCTGGGCTGAAATGCGCTTTGGCGCCGCAAATGCCTGCTAGCGTGCCAAGAAATCGGCTCGAACCGCAACCGGGGGTTCGCGCACATAGATAACGCTATGCATCGTTCCATTCTCCCCTTTGCGATTTGCTGCGCGCTTCTGCTGGCCGTGGTGCCTGCCGCTGCGCAGGCCGAGCCGAAAGGCCAGTCCTGCGTCGAAGGCAGCAAGGCCGCGCCCGAGCGCGTGATCGAGGACTGCGACGCCCTGTTGATGGACAAGGCGACCGCGGACGCGAAGCTGCCCGGCATCTTCCTGGCGCGTGCCGAGGCGTTCGCCCGTCAGGGCCGGTTGCAGATGGCGATCGAGGACCTCGACAACGTCATCCGCCGGTTGCCGGACAGCGCCCGTGCCTATGCGACACGCGCGGAGCTTTATTACCTGAGCGGCGAGTACGAGCGATCGCTCACGGATTTCAACGAGTCGATCCGGCTGGACCCGCGCCAGGCGGATGTCTTCGACGGGCGCGGCAACGCCTTTATTGGCCTGAAGCAATACGACCGTGCGATCGAAGATTACAGCGAGGCGTTGCGTATCGATCCGAAGAATGCGCAAGCCTACTCCGATCGCGGCGTCGCCTGGTATTTCAAGAAGAACGCCGAGGCGGCGATCCGCGACTACGACGAGGCTCTTCGTCTCGAGCCCGACAGGACGCACACGATCGTCAATCGCGCCGCTGCGTGGAAAGATCTCGGTCGCATCGATCTGGCATTGCGCGACGAGTCCGAGGCGATCCGCCTCAATCCCACCGACCCGCATTTCCGGAGCAACCGCGGTCTTTCGTATGCGGAGAAGAAGGACTACGACCGCGCCATCGCCGACTATGACGAGGCGATCCGGCTGAAGCCGCAGGCGAACTTCTTCACCAACCGCGGCGACGCGTTTCAGGCCAAGGGCGAGCTCGATCGTGCGATCGCCGACTATGACGAAGCGATCAAGCGCGACGGCAATTTCTGGTCGGCCTACAACAACCGCGGCGCCGCCTGGCGGCTGAAAGGCGATCGCCGGCGTGCGCTGACGGACTTCGAGGCGGCGCTGCGCGTCAATCCGTCATCCGAGATGGCGAAGGCCAGCCGCCGCCTGCTGGTGCGCGAGATCGAGCAGCTCGGCGCGATGATGCCCTTCGACAACAAGCCGAGCTTCAACTGCCAGACCGCGAAGCGGCCGGTCGAGAAGACGATCTGCGGCGATCCCGGCCTGACCCAGCTCGACCGCGAGATCGACCAGCAGTTCAAGAAGGCGCTGGCGAAGCTCGACGCCAAAGCCGCCGCCGCGCTGCGCAAGGAGCAGGGCGAGTTCGTCGCTGCGCGCAACGCATCCTTCGGTCGCGCCGATTACGATTTTCGCGGCACGCTGGAGAAGCGGCTGGCGGCGCTGCGGGCGATGGCGAATTAGAGCGTGATGAAGTTAGGTTGGCTGTCGCTGAACTCATCACGCTCCAGGCGTGCAACGTTGGAAACAGCTTGATTAGTCGCATGTCCGGAGGTTTGAATCCTGCCTTGGCCATTGACGCCGGAGAGTTCCATGCGCCGCTCGGATCTGACGATTTGCCTGATAACTGACGAAGTATCGCCCTCGCTCGACGAGGGGCTCGCCTTCGCCCGCGAGGAGGGCATCGGCACGGTCGATCTGCGCGTCATCGATGGTCGCAACGTGCTGGCGCTGTCACGCGGCGAGCTGGCTGACGCCGCGCAGCGCGTGCGGGCTGCCGGGCTCTCGGTGTCGTGCATCTGCACGCCACTCCTGAAATGGAGCCCGCCCGGCAAGACCTCGCGAACCGGGGGCGATCAGTTCGGCTTCGAGCTCGGCGAGCGAGCGCCGCGCGACGTCTATGCCCAGGCCTTCGCGGCTGCGGAGATCCTCGGCGCGCGCAACCTCCGCGTCTTCAGCTATCTGGCCTACGACGACTACTGCCTGGATGATCTGCGAACGCCGATCGACGATCTGCTGGCGCTTGCGGAAAGGTTCGACATGAAGGTGCATGTCGAGAATGAGGGCGTGTGCAACATCACGGGCTTCGCCGAACTCGAGGCGCTGGTGACGACGTATCGGCACCCGCGCCTCAGGGCGCTGCCCGACATCGCCAATGCATATCGAAGGTCCACGCCGCCATCGGCCGCTGATCTCGCGCGGCTGTTGCCCTTCACCGACATCCTGCACATCAAGGACTACGCCAATGCGGCGCGCCGTTTCGTCGCCGTTGGCGAGGGAGATATCCCGCTCGCGACCCTGTTGGCGGCGACGCTGCCCGCCCGCGAGGCGCCTCTGACGCTGACAATCGAGACGCATGCCCCCTCGGAGCCCGTCGCCACCACGCGACGATCGGTCAACGGGCTGCGCCGCATGGTCGATCGTATCGGGCTCGCCTGACGCTCTCGACCGCGGCTTTCATATTGCTTCGCGATAAAAGACGGGAACTGTGTCGTTGACTTGCGCTCTTGTTCTTGTCCTTCCACATATCTGGAGTTGCTAGCCGCTACGAGGTCCGGGATGAGTGTCGCATTCGTGAAGGAAGAGAGCGCCGAGACCGCCTCGGAAACGCTTCTGCCCGACCGTCCGATTTCGCCACACGCGAACCTGGTGACGGAGGCTGGGCTGAAGGCGTTGGAGGTTCAGCTCGAAGCGGCCCGCAAAGCTTACGAGGCCGCTCAGGCGATCGAGGATGTGAACGAGCGCCGCAGGCAAGCCGCAAGCCCCTTGCGCGATGCTCGCTACTTTGCCGAGCGCGTGCGGACGGCGCAGGTCGTGCCGGTCCCCTCATCCTCGGTCGCGGTAGCGTTTGGGAGCACCGTAACCTTCAAACGAGGCGACGGGCGCGTGCAAAAGTACCGGATTGTGGGCGAGGACGAAGCCGACCCCAAAGCCGGTTCAATTTCCTTCGTGTCGCCCGTGGCGAGGGCTCTCATGGACAAGGCTGTCGGCGACGTTGTGAGCGTCAATGATCAAGAGCTCGAGATCGTCGCGATCCTTTAGCGCAAGGTTCGAGCTGTAGCCGTCGTCGAGGATGAAATGCTGCTCATTGGGGTCAACCGGTCACCGTTTACGCGCCGGGTCGCGATTACACTCAAGATATATGACATACCGTTCGAGCAGCGGCCGCTTTCCGGCTTCGGCAACCGGGCCGACGTGCGCGCCAGCAATCCGCTCGGCCGCATTCCTGCACTGGTGCTCGACGACGGCGAGACACTGGTCGACAGCGGCGCCATCATCGACCATCTCGACGAGGTGTATGGCCGAGACCGCGCCTTGACGCCTGCGGCCGGCCCGGACCGACGCGCCGTGCTGAAGGTTGCCGCGCTCATGATGGGAGCGTGCGAGAAGGGCCTTCAGGCCGCCTACGAACGCAACCACCATCCACCCGAAAAGCTGCACCAGCCCTGGATCGACGATTGCATCGCGCAGATGACCAACGCGCTGAGCATGATCGATGCGATGATCGAGCAGGGCTCGCCTCACGTGCTGCTGCAGCGTCTCACCCAGGCCGACGTAACGGCGTTCGTCGCGGAACGGCTCGCGCGGGGACTCGGCGTTGATACGGCTGCGCGGATGCCGCGTCTGCACGAATTGGCGATGCGACTTGCCGAGGAGCATCCGTTCCGCTCGACCGAACCCTGATGCGCCAAGCTTGGGAGCGGCTGCGGGCGATGGCGAACCACCGCTGCCGCGCAATGCTCACAGGCGCGTGAAACCGTCCGCGCTCCATTCCTCGCTGCCGACGCCATGGTGAACGATGAACAGACCATCGGGATCGTACGTCTTCTTCACGTCGGCCAGTCTTGGATAGTTGGTGCCCCAGAACGAGCGCTGCCAATCGCGTTCGAAGAAGTCGCTCTCGGACACATACGAGCCGGCGTCAGGTGCGACCTTCCGCAAGGCGTCCATCGCCCTGCCGATCGCTGCAGCCCGCGGCCGTGCCGCTGCAAGATCGGGCTCGTGTCCGGAGATTCCCGGAAAGGCCGGCGGCCCCTCGCCGCCGATGATCGCCAGCGCGAAAGCATCGAGCACGTCGGGATTCATCGCGGTATTGCGCGCCGCCTCGACCTCTTCCGCGGGCGCGCCGGCAAGTCCCTTGTTGAAGTGCAGCGAAAACTGCCAGTGCCGGCTGCCTTCGAACAATGCATCGATGAGACGTTGCCGCTGATCCTCCCGCAGCAACGATGCCGGCAGCCACGCTGACTTGAAGGCGTGCATGAACCAGCCGACCTGGCCGCGATCGCCTGCCCAGAACACGTTGGTCAGCGGCATGTTCGGACGGTCGTCCTTGATCATCGTGCCGGGTGCATTGCTCTCGAAGAACATGGCATCCCAGCCGTGTCGCGCCGGAAAGGCAGCGATCGTGAACGGGCTCTCGATGGAAAACTCCTGTCGTGACGACAAGGCATCGAGGTAGGGCTTCCAGATGTCTTCAGCCTGTTGCTTGTCCAATCCCTGAAACAACATGTTGATCCGGATGGCGTTGCTTTGCCGTTCAAAGACGATCTGCTCACCCCAGTGGCGGTTGAGCAGGCTGGTCGCGTAGAAACGGACTGTTCGATCGATCAGGTCGCGAAAGGCTGCGTCAGACGACGCCCTGATCCGCCCGATGACGACGCCCAGATATTGCGGCAGCTCACGCGTCTTGAGGGTCAGCTTCGTAACGACGCCGAAACTTCCTCCGCCGCCGCCCTTGATGGCCCAGAACAGATCGGCATTCGTGCAGGCATTGGCGATACGCACCGTGCCGTCGGCCGTGACGATCTCGGCTTCGAGCAATGCCGCCGAGGCGAGGCCGTAGTTTTTCGAGAAGCTGCCAAACCCGCCACTCTGAATGAGGCCCGCGACGCCGACGCTGAGGCATCCGCCACCCTGCACGTAACGCCCGCCGCGCGTCGTGACCGCATCGTATGCCGCGCCCCACATTGCGCCGGAGCCGATCGTAACCGCGTGCTGCGGGGCTTGCTGCGCTGCGCACCCTTGCGCAACGAAGGCGTCGTGCAGCACGATATCCCTCATCGCGCGTGTCCAGACCAGCAGCGAGTCCGGTGCGTTCGACGTGCCCTGATAGCTGTGGCCACCGCCCTTGACGACGAGCCGCAAGCGATGCTCGCGCGCGAAGTTCACGGCGGCGGCCACGTCTGCCGTCGTGCGGGCTGCGACGGCATAGACGCTGGGTGCCGACGTCCACGCGTCAAGATAGCCCAGGGTCTGGGTCAGTGCCGGGTCGTCGCCGATGAAGTAGGGGTTCTTCAAATTCCTGAAAAGCTCGTCGCATGATGCGCCGTGCGATTGGCAGGCGCTCAGGGGCGACGTCACCTTGATCAGTCTGCCTCCGACCTGGCTGTTCAATTCCTCCCAGCGCGCCGGGGACGGCCACGCCGCATCGCTCGGACGGACACGGCCCCCGGTGGCCTGTCCAGGCGTTCCCTGAGCTGCAGCTGGCTGGAGCATGGACCGCCAAAGGCCTGGCAGGAAGGGGACCGCGGCTGCACGCCGGAGCAGACTTCTTCTGTCCATGGAAGGCTCTTGTGTTGGCAGGTTCCTGGCGCCGCAGGCTAGTTCGGCTGTCCGTCGGTTGCACGCTCACACTTGAGTTGCTCTGTCATCCCCTGAAAATCGAGCTCATTCGTTCGACGCCTGATCCTTTCGCTCGTTTTCACATGCTCGCATGGTGTCGAATATCAGGTATTCCTTGCCATCGTTCCGCTCGGTGCATTTGCGAGCACGCTCGCCGCTGGACGTGTTTGTTATAACTGTCAGATCACAGCGATACCTGGCTGACTTGAAGGCAGCCAGCAGCGGCCCTGCAACCTTGATGCATTTTTCGCGATCCGGGTTCGAGTGCCAGTTGAATGCAAATTTCCCTTGCAGCACGTCAAGGCTTTGCGCATCCGCCGGTGCGGATGCAAAAGACAAGACAAGACACAAGACAAGCCACAGGGTCAGAGCAACAAGGCCACATCGATTCCCCGACATCAGAATTCTCCATCGACGGCAATAGCTATTCCACGTCTGTATTTTTGCGACGACAGCATAATGCCCCGGAAGGGCTTCGTCGGCATTGACCTGAGTTCTATCGGCCGGCTCCGGCGCCGGCGCAAGGCTCTCTGATGCCGTCGATCAATCGCCGGGCACCATGGGTTTCCATAGGATGCCGGGTGATCGAAGGGACGCTACATTTGCAATGAACGGCGAATCCCGAATGCGCGCGAGAATGCTACATCCCAGGCCTTCTTTGTCCGGCAGGAGCAGCCGATGATGTCCGTCTGGTCGCATCGCCCCCGATTGTTGTATCTCGGGCTCTTTTTTGCGGGCTATGTCCTGGGCTGCGCCTTCGCCAAGGCGCTGGCAATCGTCCCTGGAACAGGTGTTTCCATCTGGCCTCCGGGCGGGCTTTTCATGGCTACGCTTTTGCTCGCTCCCCCGGCCAGCTGGCCGTGGTGGATACTGGCCGGCTGCCTGGCGGAAATGCTCGGCCAGTTCTTGTGGTTCCACAGTCCCGTGCCTGCGGGCCTCCTGATTTATGCCGGCAACGCTGTCGCAGCGGCGGTCGGCGCATGGCTCCTGAACCGGACCTGCGGGCGCCCGCTTCGTCTGGAAAGCTTGCGGGAAGTTCTAGCCTTCGTCGTGCTGGGGGCTGGAGTTGCGCCCCTCCTGAGCGCGACGATCGGAAGCGCGACACTCGCCTGGTTTGGCGTCAAATCGCAAACCTTCGCGTATGCTTGGCCTCTGTTCTGGATTGGAGACGCCACCGGAATCCTGATCGTGGGGCCCCTGGTGCTGGTCGTGTTGCAGAGCTGGCACGACCGAGCAAAGCTCTCGAACGCGCGATTGATCGAAGCCTGCGTCATAGGGTTGATTTTTCTTGGCGTCGCGGTCCTTGCGTTGAGCGCTTACCTGCCGTTCGCCTACATCACCATGCCGCCTCTGCTTTGGGCAGCGGTGCGCTTTGAATTCAGGGGCGCCGTCGTCGCCCTGGCGCTGCTCGCCCTGATCACGGGCGTACTCACTGTAGCCGGCGCCGGCCAATTCGCCGGCGATCCCGAGTCCCAGCGGCAAAGGCAGATACTGCTGCACCTGTTCCTGGGCGTCTCGGCATTTTCGGCGCTTATCGTGGCCGCCATATCCCGGCAATACCAGCTGGCCGTGGTCACATTGCGCCAAAGCGAGGGCTCGCTCCGAGAGCTCGTCGGGACGCTCCCGGTGCAGATCTGGTGTTCGGCGCCGGACGGCAAGCCCACATACTTCAGTGAGCAGTTCCGTGACTTTATTGGCTTCAATGTCGAGGACAAGGATGTCGATGGCGTGCCGCGGCTATCCAGCCTGCTGAACGCGATCATCCATCCGGACGATCTGAGTATGGTCAGGACAGCCCGCGCCCGCTCTCTGGCGACTGGCGAGCCTTATGCGCTGAAGCACCGCATGCGGCGCTTCGATGGGCAGTATCGCTGGGTCGAGACACGCGCATCCGCCATGCGCGACAGCAACCACACGATCGTGCAGTGGAACGGCGTTTGCCTCGACATGGACGATCAGGTGCGCGCCGAAGACGAGCTGCGGCGCGCTTCCGAGCGGCTTGCGCAGGCTACTCAGGCCGCGAGCCTCGCCGAGCTGTCCGCTTCGATCGCGCACGAAGTGAATCAGCCGCTGGCGGCGATCGTCGCCAATTCCCACGCGTGCCAGCGCTGGTTGTCCGCGGAAATTCCGAACATCGAACGTGCGAAGATCACGGCCGAGCGCATCACCCGCGACGCCAACTCGGCGGCGGATGTCGTCAGCCACATCCGCGCCCTGTTCAAGCCATCGGTCGAGACGAGGGCCGGCACGACGCTCTCCAGCGTCGTTGACGAAGCGCGCAACCTCATGGCCGAGGAAGCCGCGCGGCATCGCGTCAGCATGAAGGTCGATGTCGAGGGCAATCTACCGCCTGTCGCGATCGATCGCGTGCAGATCCAGCAGGTTCTCGTCAACCTCATCCGCAACGGCATGGAGGCGATGGACTCGATCGCGCACGACAGGGTCCTCGGGATGCGCGTGCGCCGGATTGGTGATGTGGTCCAGACGGAAATAAGTGACCGCGGCCCTGGCGTCGAGCTTCCCGAGAAGATCTTCGAGCCGTTCCTGACGACGAAAGAGCATGGGATGGGCATGGGGCTGGCGATCTGCCGGTCGATTGTCGAGTCTCACGGCGGGCGGCTGTGGGCGGAGAGGAACGAACCGAATGGGGCGACGTTTGTCTTCACATTGCCGGTGGACGTGAAGGCCGTAGCATTGCCGGTGGAAATGAAGACCGCATCATGAAGTCCGACGACCATATTGTTTTCATCGTCGATGACGACGTGCGGATACGCGAGGCGGTAAGCGAGTTGCTGGAGTCGCACGGAATTTCGGCTGTGTCGTATGGCTCGGCCGGCGAGTATGTGAGAGCCGACAAACCCGACTTGCCTGCCACACTCATCCTCGACGTCGAGCTGCCGGATATCAACGGCCTCGATCTCCAGAAGCAGATCGCCGACGGAGACCACCCGCCGATTGTCTTCATTACCGGGCACGCCGACATCCCGTCGTCCGTGCGCGCGATCAAGCATGGCGCGGTGGACTTTCTCGCCAAGCCGTTCAGCGACGATGATCTGATAAGCGCCGTTCAGGCCGGATTGGCTCAAGACCGGCAAGCACGCCCTGAGCGCGCCGAGATGGCGGCGCTTCGAGAGCGATACACGACGCTGACGCCTCGGGAACGCGATGTGTTGCCGCTGGTGGTCAGTGGGCTTCTCAACAAGCAGGCCGCCGCGGAGCTGGGGATCAGCGAGGTCACGCTGCAAATCCATAGAAGGAGTGTCATGCAGAAAATGGCGGCGGCATCGTTGGCCGATCTCGTGCGAATTGCGGAGAGATTGGAAATACCGATCACCCACTCGCGCCGGGCGGGAGGGACTTGAGCGTGAACGAGAACAGGTCCGTCGTGGCGGTTGTTGATGACGATCCGAGGCTGCTTGAGTCGCTGGAAGACCTGCTGGAGTCGGCGGGCTATATGGTGCGTCCTTTCTCATCGGCGCGATCGCTGCTCGACAACGGACTGTCGGACATAGACTTGCTGATCACCGACATTGGAATGCCCGGCATCGACGGCTTTGAACTGCGGGAACTGGTGAAAGGAGCGCGTCCTGAACTGCCGGTGTTCCTGATCACCGGCCGCCACGAAATGGCGGATCAGGGCCGCGCTCGGGGCGTCAACGGATTTTTTCGCAAGCCTTTCGATGGCCAGGTCCTGCTTGCGGCCATCGGCAACGCCTTGCGCGATCGAGAAGGAGGGTGAGCATGAAGGTTGACCAGCCGTCGATACAGAAATCCGCGTCGTCTGCTTCGCAGCCGAACGGTGAAGCAATCGAGCCACTCGTCACGATCGTCGATGACGATGCGTCTGTCCGGGAGGGGCTTTCCGAATTGATCCGGTCGGCTGGTTTCCAGCCGATCTGCTTTGCCTCGACCCGGGAATTGCTCGAGGCCAACGTGCTGGACAGTCCAGGGTGCCTCATTCTCGACGTTCGCATGCCGGGGAGAAGTGGCCTCGACTTGCAGAATCATCTTGCGCAGAGTGGTAACGCCAAACCCATCATCTTCCTCACCGGGCATGGCGACATCGCGATGACCGTCCAGGCAATGAAGGCCGGCGCCGCGGACTTTCTCACCAAGCCGGTACGCGACCAGACGCTGCTGGATGCCGTGACCGCGGCGATTGCTCTGGATGCCGAGCGGCGGACAAAGGCCTCCATCGTCGAGCGTTGCATCGAACGTTTCAAGACGCTGACGCCGCGCGAGCGCGAGGTTCTGCATGCACTTGCACGCGGACGCCTCAACAAGCAGATTTCCTTCGACCTCGGCATCAGTGAAGTGACGGTCAAGCTGCATCGCGGCAACGTCATGCGAAAGATGGAAGCGGCTTCAATCGGCGAGCTTGTTCGTGCGTGGGAGACGCTGCCCGTGCCGATACGCGAGGCCGGCGCGACCTAGACTGCGGCGTAGCGCGCATCTCTGCGCATCGCGAGAATTCGAGCCGCAGGGCGGACGTCGCGTTTGAGCGCGTTGATGTCCGGAATTGACCCATCGCGGATCTGGGTTGACGATGGCAGAATGTCTGCCGTTGGGGCTAAAGTCATCACGCCCGTAGGTGTCGCGTCGGAGCGCAAGGCGGAGGGAGAACAGCATGGCAGCGCGCGGATCAGGTGGACTGCTCCTTTGCGTGGCTCTTCTGCTTGCGATGCCGGCGCTGGCCGCCACGCGGGCTGACCGGGGCGAGTGCGCCGCCAGCGCCGACAAGCCCGACGTCGGGGCCGCGGCCTGCAGCCGCATCATCGACGATGCAAGCGAGCAGGTGGCAGAACGCGTCAAGGCCTTCAAGAACCGGGGCCGCGGCTCCTTCAGCAGGAAGGATTACGACCGCGCGATCGCCGACTACAGCGAGGCCATCAAGCTCAGCCCGAAGGACGCCTCCGCCTTTGCGCATCGGTGTGAGGCTTACGAGAGCAAGGAGGACCACAACGCGGCCATTGCGGATTGCACCGAGGCGATCAAGATCGATCCGAAATATGGCTGGGCCTACAACAACCGTGGCGTCGCCTACTTCGGCCTGCATGACTATGACGCGGCGCTGGCCGACCACGCCGCGGCGATCAGGGTCAATTCCAGGGACGCGTGGGCCTATGCCCGCCGAGGCATGGCGTGGACGGAAAAGGGTGAATTCGACCAGGCGGTCGCCGATCTCACCGAGGCGGTCACGATCGATCCGAAATACGCTTTTGGTTTCGGCCAAAGGGGTCACGCGCACTTCAGGAAGAGGTTGATCACGAAACAAGGCGGATGGGAGGGCGCGATCGCAGACTACAGCGAGGCCATCAGGCTCGATCCAAATCTGGTCTGGCTGTACAGCTCGCGTGGCGTTGCCTACAGCAACAATCGCCGATACGACCTCGCCGTCGCGGATTGCGGCGAGGTCATCAAGCGCGAACCAAAAAATTCCGGCGGGTACAATTGCCGCGGTGTCGCTTACGAAGGCTCGAAGGACTATGGCCGCGCGATCGCCGACTACGATCAGTCGATCAGCATCAATCCAAAGAACGGCGTGGCGTATTGGAACCGCGGCAATGCCCATATGGCGCTGCGCAAGATCGAGGACGCGATCGCCGACTACGACCAGGCGATCGCGATAAACCCCAAGGACTTCAACTCCTTCAACTCCCGCGGCAAAGCCTGGGTCGCAAAGCGTGACAGCGACCGCGCGATTGCAGATTTCACGCAAGCGATCCAGCTCGGTCCGTCCTATGTCGAGGCCTACAACAACCGCGGCTTCTCCTATGAAGCGCTGGGCCGCCGCGCCGAGGCGATCGCCGACTTCCGCAAGGCGCAATCGATCGAACTCGGCCGACCGGGTCAGCAAGCAACAACTCCGCATGCTCGGTTTCTGACCGCGCGCCCTGGTTCGGCCCTGACCCAACAGGCGGTCAGTAGTCCCAAGGGACCGGTACGAAACGAAAGGCGTCGCCTTCGACCGCCACATGGCCGACGGATGGGAACGGCATGTGAGTGGCCACCAGCAGCTCGCGGCTCGCCGCCAGCTCCTGCATAAGACGGATGCGAACGCGGACCGCCTCCTCGGGGTCGTGTTCGAAGCCGTTGAACCAGTCGGGGTGTTCGAACCCGACCGTGAACACGAGGTCGCCGGCGAACGTCAGCCCTTCGCCGCCGGACGCCACGCGGACCACGCTGTGCCCGGGGGTGTGGCCGCCGGTGCGACGGACGACCACCCCCGGCGCCACCTCACGTTCGTCCTCGAACGTCCGCAGCTGGCTGCCGAACTCTTGCACGAACCGCTTGGCCGTCCGCCGCAGCGCATCCGGGAATCCCGGCGGCATGGAGACGCGGGAGAAATCGGGCGCCTCCCAGAACTTGACCTCAGCGGCCGCCACGTGGATCCGCAGGTCCGGACGCAGTTGCTCCTTCACCCCGTCGACGAGCAGCCCGCCAATGTGGTCCATGTGCATGTGGGTCAGCACTACGTCGGTCACGGCTGCGAGATCGATGCCGGCGGCCTCCAGTCGCGGGACCAACCGCCCGGCCTTCTTCAAGTCCGGGAACTCCGCCCCCATTCCAGCGTCGATGAGTATGGTCCGGCCGCCGCTACGCACCACGACCACGTTCAGGGCCCAATCGAACGCGTCCGGCGGCAGGAAGTTGTCTTTCAGCCAGGCCGCCCGGACGGCCGGGTCGGCGTTGTGGGCCAACATCGCGCCTGGCAGCAATAGCACCCCATCGCTGACCACCAGCACGTCAATCTCGCCGATCTTCAGCGCGTAGCGCGACGGAACCAAATCGCCGGGCGCCGGTCGACCGGGGTGCGAGGTGTAGTCGAGGTTCATGCTCATGTTCGTCTCCTGCTGACCGCCGCCTTACACACGGCATCGACGACGCTACGTTGAGGCGTGTTTGCGGTCGATTGGGTCGAGGGAGAGGGTGAGCCATACTACGGTATAGGTCCTCTCAATCAGGTTGCGCGGCGTCGAACAGCCGACAAACTCGTCATGACCCAGCTCGCCGATCGGTAGCCGCTTCTCAAACCATCGGAGCGCCGAGCGTCGCGGCTGGTAAGCGCCGATGGTGCCGGGCTTTGTTGCTGCCTGCACCATCGCGCGATCCGTTTGTTTAATCCCAGTTCGCAGCCAGACCTAGTTGCGCACCGTTATGGCCTTCTTGTATGTCGCGGGGTCATCGAGGATCTTGACCATATACTCGGCCACGTCCGCGCGGGTGGCTGTTGAGGTGATGTTCCAGCGCAGATCGGTCCCGGCCTTCAGGTTTCCGCGAGCACGCTTGAATGTCAGCGTTGCCGGTCGAACGATCGTCCAATCGCAGTCACTCTCCCGAACAGCTGCCTCCTGCTCCTCCTTGTCTGCCATCACCTCCTTGAGTGCGAGCTTGACTATGAAGCCTGCGCCGAAACTCCCGGTGTGGTAGCTCTCACCGACGCTCACCGAACTCTCAACGATGAGTCGGCCCCGGCCGGGAGGCATGGCGGCCAGAATGTTCCTGGTTCCCACCGAGCAAACCGGGACACCGGGCTGTCGTCGACCCAGATCCTCTTTCGCCTGAGGTATCGCCCCCAACGTGCAGATGACCG
Organism: uncultured Alphaproteobacteria bacterium; assembly: GCA_963843435.1. Taxonomy (GTDB): domain Bacteria; phylum Pseudomonadota; class Alphaproteobacteria; order Rhizobiales; family Xanthobacteraceae; genus P52-10. The sequence goes on along the minus strand of CAWJKJ010000011.1, from coordinate 209,646 downwards.
CATCCGTACCTTGGATCGCAGATGCCACCGAGGCTGGATCCATTGCATCGCCCTTGACGATTTTGAAGATTCGGATGCGTCAAGGGCATGCGCTTTGGGTCACGGACAAAGGCAGTGACGACGTGACCCGCGGACAAGGCGGACTCAACGACGAGCCGTCCTGTCGCCCCCGTTGAACCAAAGACAACGACGTTCATCACACCCTCTTCGTCTCCTGCTGACCGCCGCCTTACACACGGCATCGACGACGCTACGTTGAGGCGTGTTTGCGGTCGATTGGGGTCGAGGGAGAGGGCGAGCCATACGACGGTATAGGTCCTGTCACTCAGGTTGCGCGGCGAATAGGGGACATGTTCGCTCTTCCTGGCACGGCCGCCCGGCGAAAAATCTGACAGGTAATGACTTCATCAAGGGAGTGTTCGATGAATCAGTAACAAAGCGCTGGCCAGGCGGCGTCCGCAGCGCGCCGCGTGCTGCCGCCAGCGCTGTTGCTCCCGATTATTGTTTTGGCCCGCCGCGCCGCTGCGTATAGCCAGGTTGGGGGGCTGGATCGCGCTGGAAAAACGACCCGAAGCCGTTGTTGTTGCCCCAGCCGTTGTTGCCCCAGCCATTGTTGCCGGCCCAGGTGGTGTTGTCGACCTCGACGGGGACAACGGGCGTAGGCTTGCGCGTCACGAAGCCGCCCTGCGGGTGGTTGCTCAGCACGGCGACGAACTCGGTGCGATAGTTGGTCTCGGCGCTCAGGGGCTCGTCCGAGACAATGATCGAGGATCGCGGCAATGCCGTCGGCGCGATGCGATCGAGCAGATCCTGCGGGATGGTGATCCGGTCGAGCGCACTCCTGGCGTCGTCTCCGGTGTCGATCGTGACCGCGCTCCAGCGCAGGCCCGCGTCGTTGCGCGCCATCGCAGTGAACACATGCGTGCCGATCGGCTTGTCGGGATTGCGGATCTTGACCGGAATTTCAATGGTGGCATCGAACACCTCGCCGCCATCCGGCCACGGCTTGTGCGTCGCGCGCCGCACATAGAGCTTCTGCGTTGCGCGGCTGATGTAGACCTGGACCGGCACGAGCGCGAGCTTCGCGTCGCTCGCGGCCTTGGCCGTATCGGCCTTCCTGGTCTCGGCCGCCTTGGCGGCGTCCTTTGCGCCGGCGATGGCGTCGAGCTTCGACTTCGTCTCGATCCTGGCGGCGTCGACCTGCGTCCCCAGGTCCGCGGCCTTGGCGGCGGCCTTCTGCTTGAGCTCCTCGGCCTCCGCCCTGGCTTCGTCCGTCTTTGCGGTGGCGAGCGCCTTGTCGGCCGACGCGAGTTCGGCGTCGGCGCGGGTCTTGAGTCCTTCCAGCTTGCGCAGCGAGGCGTTGAGCGATGCTGTCGCGCGCGGCGCTGTTGCGGCGGCTTTCTTCGCCTCGACGGCCGCCCTGGCGGCCTCGGCGGCTTCGCGAGCGAGCGTCTCGGCACGCGCCGGCGCAGCCGCGACGGCCTCCGCCTTCGGCACGAAGAGCGTCGCGTGGGAAAACTCGACCGGGGCCGCGTCGATCGGCGATATGATCACCCGCATCCCGAGCCGCGTCTTGTCGAACAGCTTCTCCGCAAAGCCGAAGGGCATCCGCACGCAGCCGTGCGAGGCCGCATATCCGGGCAGCGGCCCGCCGTGCAGCGCGATGCCGTTCCAGGTGATGCGCTGCATGTGCGGCATGTGGGCATCGTCATACATGTTCGAGCGGTGGTCCTCTTTCTTCTCGACGAGGGCGAAGACGCCGGCTGGCGTCTCGCGTCCCTTGGTGCCGGTCGACACCGGCGCGCGCAAGATCCAGCCGTCGGCGTCGTAGAGAGTGACCTGCTGGGTCTTGATCGACACGATCGCCATGATCGGCTCGCCTGCATTGCGCGGCGCCGTCGCCTCGCTGGTTGTCGCGCGGCGCGCCTGCTTTCGTTGTGGCGTCGGCGGTCGGCGGCGTCAGTGCGGTCATCGCCGCGAGCATGGTTGCAACGCCAGGCCCCCGACGAAGCCCCCAACGCCGCATCGCCACGGTGGCTTGCGCCGTCGTCAATCGATTTGCCATCTCATACCCCGGTTGAAATGCCTGTCCACGCTTGCGTCGAAGAGTGTCAGATCGCGATTTTTGCATTTTATCAACTGCCGCCGCGACCCCAATACCGCCGATTCGCTTCTGGAAACTATCGCCCTTTCCGAGGGCAATCTCTCATATCCGTTCCGCTTTTGCGCTTGGGCGGCGCGTTACATTCGGGCAACACTTTCTGCAAAAGCATGATGATCAGGACTTTCGGTCATTGCGCGTCCCTATTTTGGCCAGAAGAATCAGCTCGTTACGCTTGACTGTGCAGCATGGCTCGAGCTTTGCGGAGCCGTTGGAGGCGAACGGGATGATGAACCCGCAGCGATTTCCGACATTGGCGGCGGCGTTGTGCGTTCTCGTGGGTTTGGTCGCCGCCTTACTTGCTGGTTTCGGTTCGGCCGGCACCAACACCGTAACGCCAATCGAGGAGCGCCGCGCAGCGTCTGTGGCGGCCGACGCCGAGCGCGTGGACACGCCGCTGATAACCACGACGGGCAATATCGTGGTCGCCAGCGCCGATGTGGCGGCGGTCCCCGAATTGGTGACGGTGGCGGCCACCGATGCAACGGCGGCCTCGGACAAGTCGGGATCGATCGTCGTGGCCGCATTGCCCGAGTCGTCGCAGATCCTGCCGCCTGAATCACCGCCCGTGCAGATGGCGTCAGCAAACCCGCTTGATCCGCTGCCAGGCGGCGATGAGGCGGTGAGCTTGATCGAAATTCTCGACGAATGCTTTGTCCTGGAGGTCTGCGTCGATCACTACTTGTGGGCGCTCTATCAACGGACGGCCAAGCAGGACACCAGCAAGGTGCATGAATGGAGGAAGGTGACAGTCAAGAAGAAGCGCAAGACGGTGACTGTCAAGAAACGCTTTACCAGGCTCGTCGACGAGGACTTCACGTGGAAGGATCCGAACGCCGCGGAAAAAGTCGGCATGCCGATGATGGACTACGTGATCGGAGGCATGGATCGGAGCTTCAAGCTGAAGCTGTTTCATACGCTTCGCGCAGCCGAGAAGGCCGGGCTGTCGCCCGGCATAACCAGCGGCTTCCGCGACGACTATCGTCAGTCGATCGCAAGCGGCCTCAAGGCTGCGTCCAACAGATCGTACCACGGCGGCAGCTTGCGCGGCGGCTATGGCCATGGGGTTGCAGCCGATGTCGTGAGCGTCAAGGGCGCGACAAGGGGCCAGCGATGGATTTCCACGGTCAGCCTGTGGGAATGGATCGACGCAAACGAGAAGCAGTTTGGAATCGGGCGACCGTATCTCCATAAGGATCCGCCGCATGTGGCGCCGCTCGATGGCGAGGAATATGCCTCTCGCCGCGGGACGAAAACTCAACACGCCAAAACGGATGTAAAGAAGCCGACCCGGCTGGCCGTGCAGCATAATCATAGCGGGGCGAAAACCGGGGCGAAAACGAAGAACAGCAAGATCGTTCGTGCGGCGAGCGCTGCCCGCCCTGCAAAGCAGGGAGCCCCTTCCGGAAAGCAGGGAGCCCCTTCTGGCCGCCCGGCTGTTGCTGCGCTCAAGCGCAGTTAGATCGATCGAAACAACTGCCTGCGTGAAATGGTGTTGCCGCTTCTGTCGGAACTCGCGCGGATTTGCCGCGAAGTCGCCGATTGACCAGCTTGCTCATTCGGCGATGAACTGCAGGTAACGCACAACGGCGCAACCGTGTGGGCGCGGGAGCGGGCCTGAACCCACCACCTGTGAACGGCGCAGAAGCCAGGTTGAACCAGGAGGCGACGATGATGAAGTGCAAGAGCATGCTGGCGATTCTGAATCGTTGGAAGCGTTTTCGCGTTGCACGCGGCGCAGGCGCAGCAGCCGGGAGTCAAGCGCACCGAGCTGCAGCGGCACGATCTGGGCGTTCCCGGACGCGAGGTCATCCAGGTGCGCGTCGATCTCGCCCCCGGGGTGTCGTTCCCTCCCCACCGCCATCCGGGCGAAGAGATCATCTACGTCATCGAAGGCTTGTGGGAATATCAGGTGGAGGGCAAACCGCCGATGATCCTCAAGGCCGGCGATGTCTTGTTCATCCCCGCTGGAACGATCCACGCGGCGAAGAACGTCGGCAGCGGCAACGGGGCAGAACTCGCTACGTATATCGTTGAAAAAGGTAAGCCGCTGCTCGAACTGGTCCCGACGAGGTGATTGAGGAGGGTGTGCAAATCGAATGCCGATGATGCGGGATTTTGGCGAGTATCTGCGAGCTTACTGGGCCCACGTCTTGACCAGCGGTTGGCTGAAGGCGCTGGGGCTTTTGCTTGCGTGGGTTGCCACAATGTTTGTGCCGGCCGGAGCAAGAACACTTGTGCAATTGCCGGATTGGCTTGCGTTCACGTGGATGATTGGTTGGGCGATCCTTGGCTATGTTCTTGCGCCTTACGGAATGTGGAAACAGCAACGCGCTCAGATTGCCAAATCAGCTCAGCCAGACCCGGAATAGTCGCCAACTGAGTTGTCCCGACGACCCGATCAATCTGCGAGTGACGACAGCGCCGCTGATTGGCCAGTGCAGAACGATCCTGCAATCCAACATGAAGTCGCAGCCTGACTGAATAGGCGAGAACGAACGGAGCCAGCAACACCTGCGCGGTTACGATGCTCGGCCCTGTTCGGATCCAGTCAGGTAGGCGCGTGCATAGTTTGGGTTCAACAGCGTCAGATTATGATTGCGTGATCGTGCTGGCCGACAACGAGCCCTTGTGATCTGATGATACTGACCACGGCTGCGCCCCGTTGTGCGAGGAGACTGCTATGGCCGGGACAGAGGTCAGCATTGCTTATGCAGACGGGACTGGATCCTTTCTTGTCCTGCTTGCAATAGCTGAGCAACAGGCGTTTTTCCAAAAGCACGGCGTCGACGTTCGATCTGTGGCTATCAAGGGCGCAACGATCCCTCGCCTGACACCCGACATGCCGCTAGGGATGATTGGCGAACCAGCTGCCCTGTTACAGGCAGCGGAGGGCGCAGATCTCCGTCTTGTCGCCTCGTTCAGCGACATCAAGCTCTCCGGCCATCTCGTTGCACGACCCGGAATCAGGAAGCCGGAAGATTTGCGCGGCAAACGGTTGGGTGCGCGCGTGATCGGCGCCGGACTTTGGATATCAACGGTCCTTGCGCTCGAACAGTTGGCGCTCGATCCGGCGCGAGACGAAATCACCATTGTGCCCGTAGGCAATCCGGTCCAAATCTTTCGCGCCTTGGAACAGGGCGAAATCGATGGTGCGCTGGTGTCAGCCACGCAAAGTCGCGAACTGCAGGCCAGGGGATTTACTGCCCTCTTGAAGGACTACCCGCCAGACATAAGCAGCTTCGGAGGGGGACTGGTCGCCTCCAATCGCTTTCTGTCGAGCAATCGCGATGTTGTAGCGAACGTCGTGCACGCACTTCTGGAGGCCCTGGCGTTCTGCCTTGGCGGACGAAACAACGCGAAGGTCATGCAGGCATTCAACGCAGCCCTTGGCATCACCGACGAAGAAAGCGCTGCAAGTAGTTTGGCCGAGCTGCGACACAAGCCCTATCCTTCGTTCGCGCCGTTGGCAAAGATGCAGACAGTGATAGCGATCCATGATCCTCGCGTGCTGAAGGTCTCGCTGGCGGACCTCATCGAGGATCGATTTGTTCGCAAATTCGACGAAAGTGGTGAGCTGGATGCTCTGTATGCGACCTACGGCGCCGTTTGAAGCTGGGGGCGCCACCGGTTGCGCTCGGGCTCTCGGCCACGTTTCGGTCACGCCCTAGTGCCGGAATGACGGCGTTTGGCACGCGTTGCCGACTTGGCCGCGGACGTCCGCCGACCACTCGAATTTATGGTCCCACGCCCTGCGCATTTGCGGGCTTGAATTGCGGTGCGCCGCCGTGACAATGGTGCCTGAACAAGCGCGGGCCAACTCGCGCGGGAGAAGCGCCATGAACATCTCAGCACAAGAGCCGCTACCACGACGTCTATGCGCGCGCGAAGGCCGACCCGGAAGGGTTTTGGGCCGAAGCTGCGAAGGAGATCGACTGGATCAAGCCGGCCGAAAAAGTCTTCGATCCGTCGCAGGGCGTCTATGGCCGCTGGTTCGCCGGCGCCGTCGTCAACACCTGCTACAACGCGCTGGACCGGCATGTGGCGGGCGGCCGCGCCGATCAGGTGGCGCTGATCCACGATTCGCCGGTGACCGGCACGGTCTCGAAATTCACCTACCGCGAGATGCTCGACGAGGTGAAGGCGCTCGCCGCGATCATGCAGGATTTCGGCGTCGTGAAGGGCGACCGCGTCATCGTCTACATGCCGCTGGTGCCCGAAGCGGTGATCGGCATGCTCGCCTGCGCGCGCATCGGCGCGGTGCATTCGGTGGTGTTCGGCGGCTTTGCGGCGAAGGAGCTCGCGACGCGCATCGACGATGCCGAGCCGAAACTCATTCTCACCGCGAGCTGCGGCATCGAGCCCGGGCGCATCGTCAAGTACAAGCCGCTGCTCGACGAGGCGATCAACCTGTCGAAGGCGAAGCCGCAAGCCTGCATCGTGCTGCAGCGGCCGCAGGAGACCTGCACGCTGGTGTCGGGGCGCGATCACGACTGGGCGGAGCTGCGCGCCAAAGCCATCGCCGCGAAGAAGAGCGCCGACTGCGTGCCGGTGGCCGCGACCGATCCGCTCTACATCCTCTACACGTCAGGCACCACCGGCATTCCGAAGGGCGTGGTGCGCGACAATGGCGGGCACCTGGTGGCGCTGAAGTGGTCGATGTTCAATCTCTATGGCGTGAAGCCCGGCGAGGTGTGGTGGTGCGGCTCCGACATCGGCTGGGTGGTCGGCCACTCCTACATCGTCTACGGCCCGCTGATTCATGGCGCGACCTCGATCATGTATGAGGGCAAGCCGGTCGGCACGCCGGACGCCGGCGCGTTCTGGCGCGTGATCTCGCAGCACGGCGCGGTGGCGCTGTTCACGGCGCCGACCGCGTTCCGCGCGATCAAGAAGGAGGATCCGGACGGCAAGCTGCTCAAGACCTACGACCTGTCGAAATTCCGCACGCTGTTTCTCGCCGGCGAGCGCGCCGATCCGCCGACGGTGGAGTGGGCGGAGCAGCAGTTGAAGGTGCCGGTGATCGATCACTGGTGGCAGACGGAGACCGGCTGGTGCATCGCCGGCAATCCGGTCGGCCTCGGGCAATTGCCGGTGAAGCACGGCTCGCCGACGGTGCCGATGCCGGGCTATCAGGTCGACGTGGTGGACGAGGCGGCGAAGCCGGTCGGGCCGAACACCATGGGTTCGATCGTCATCAAGCTGCCGATGCCGCCCGCATGCCTGCCGACGCTGTGGAAGAACGACGCGCGCTTCAAGGACGCGTACCTCACCGAGTTCCCCGGCTACTACAAGACCTCCGACGCCGGCTACAAGGACGAGGACGGCTACGTGTTCGTGATGGGCCGCACCGACGACATCATCAATGTCGCAGGCCACCGGCTCTCCACCGGCGGCATGGAGGAGGTGCTGGCGTCGCATCCCGATGTCGCCGAATGCGCGGTGCTCGGCATCAAGGACGAATTGAAGGGCGAGGTGCCGTGCGGCTTCCTCGTGCTGAAGGCCGGCGTGACCAAGAAGCCCGGCGACATCGAGCGCGAGGTGGTGGCGCTGGTGCGCGAGAGGATCGGCCCGGTCGCCGCCTTCAAGCTGGCCATCACCGTCGGCCGCCTGCCGAAGACGCGCTCGGGAAAAATCCTGCGCGGCACCATGAAGAAGATCGCCGACGGCGACGCCTGGAGCATGCCCGCCACCATCGACGATCCGGTGATCCTCGACGAGATCGGCGGCGCGCTGAAGGAGCGGGGCGTGGGGGCTTAGGCGGCTCCTCGCCACCAATAGGCCACATGCGTCGTGTTCAACGGTGCGAAACCCAACCTTCGAGGCCAGATGCGCGCGACGACGACACGACTGCTGCTGACGATCCTCGTCGGCCTCTCACTGGCCGGCTGCCTGCAGACGGCGCGCGAGGAACTGGCAACCGCTGTGACCGACGACGATGCGCTCTGCCAGAAGAACGCCGGCCAGCCGGGCTCGAGCCCCTATGCAGCGTGCATGAAGGACCGTGACGCGCAAAGAGCCCAAGGCCAGGCACGCATGGACCGATCCCACCGGCGCGTCAGCGAAGACATACTGAACTCGCGCTAGCCGTCATTGCGAGGAGCGTAGCGACGAAGCAATCCAGCGCGCGCGTAGCGCGCCACTAAGAAAGCCGGGTTCGCCGCAACTATCGCGGCATTTTGTTTGCGCGCTGCGCGCGCGCTGGATTGCTTCGCTTCGCTCGCAATGACGCGGAGAGGCCTAGAGGGCTTACGCCTCGATGTACTCGGCCAGTGCGGACGGCGGCGGTACAGGCAGACCGTCTTCTCTCAATCCGTGGATATGAAAACGGATGGCGTCGCGAATTCCAGCGTTAACGACTTTCACACTGTCGCCGGTCGCGACGCAGCCCGGCAAATCCGGAACGTAGGCCGAGTAGTTGCCTTCGGCCTTCTCGTTGACCACGGCGTAACGCATCGGCCTGCCTCCGCGCCCAGCCTCACTCCTCGTCGCGCTTGCCGCCGCCGATCTGCTTGAGCTTTGCAAACACCGCCGCGTCGTCGATCGCGTCGGAGGATTTGGTCGGCTGCGTCGGCGCTTCGTCCTCGATCTTCTTGGTCGTCTCGGACGCCGGCAGCAGCGTCGCGCCGCCGTAGGCGGTCACCGCGGGCTTTTCCTTCGCCGCGCGCTGCACCTCGAAGTCGAGGTCGATCTGCGAGCACAGGCCGAGCGTCACCGGATCCATCGGCGTCAGCTGCGCGGTGTTCCAGTGGGTGCGGTCGCGGATCGAGGCGATCGTCGTCTTGGTGGTGCCGACGAGGCGCATGATCTGCGCGTCCTTCAGCTCGGCATGGTTGCGCACCAGCCACAGGATCGCGCTCGGCCGCTCGTGGCGGCGCGACACCGGCGTGTAGCGCGGGCCCTTCTTGCGCTTCGGCTCGGGCAGGCGGACTTTTGCCTCGCTGAGCCTCAGCCGGTGCTCCTTATCGGCCTCGCCGCGGGCGATTTCCTCGCGGGTCAGCTGCCCGTTGGAGATCGGATCGGAGCCCTTGATGCCCTGGGCCGCGTCGCCGTCGGCGATCGCGCGCACCTCGAGCGGGTGCATTTTGCAGAAATCGGCCACCTGGTCGAACGACAGGGCGGTGTTGTCGACCAGCCACACGGCGGTCGCCTTGGGCATGAGAGGGGCGTTGCTCACGGGCAAATCTCCTTTGCGCTTCGCCCGCCTGTTTTGGAGGCGAAGCCGGGTCATCTCTGATGACGGGAATTGCGCCCCATATAGGCGCTTTCGGGGTGTTCACGCAATGGTTTACGACCCCCCTTAACGACCCTTGAACCACCCGGCTTGACTTCCAGACCTATGAGGGCCAAGTCCTTGTCCAAGCGCCGCTGACCGCCGATTCAGCCCATAAGTACCGGCGGAATGGGGCCAAAACCGTCCGTTTCGGACCGTCGAAGAGCCTCAGAGACCAGCCATGACGGCGACCAGCAAGCCAGAGCTTCATATTGTCCTGTGTTCCCCGCGCGGATTTTGCGCGGGCGTCGTCCGCGCCATCGACACGGTGGAGCGGGCGCTGAAGCTCTACGGGCCGCCGGTCTATGTCCGGCACGAAATCGTCCATAACCGCCATGTGGTGGAGAGCCTGCGCACCAAGGGCGCGATCTTCGTCGAGGAACTGGACGAAATTCCCGAGACCGACGCGCCGGTGGTGTTTTCCGCGCACGGCGTGCCGAAATCGATCCCGGCCGAAGCCGAGCGCCGCAATTTCTTCGCGCTGGACGCAACCTGCCCGCTGGTGACGAAGGTCCATCGCGAGGCGGAGATCCATTTCAAGCGTGGCCGCGAGATCGCCATGATCGGCCATGCCGGCCACCCGGAAGTCGTCGGCACCCTCGGACAGCTGCCGCAGGGCGCGGTGATGCTGATCGAGACCGTCGAGCAGGCGAAGAAATTTGAGCCGAAGAATGCGTCCAAGCTCGCCTTCGTGACCCAGACCACGCTGTCGATCGACGACACCGCGGCCATCGTCGCGACCCTGAAGGCGCGCTTCCCGGAGATCATCGGCCCGCACAAGGAAGACATCTGCTACGCGACGACCAACCGCCAGCTCGCGGTCAAGAAGGTTGCGCCTGTGGTCGATGCGATGATCGTGGTCGGCTCGCCGAACTCGTCGAATTCGCAGCGCCTGCGCGAGGTCGCCGAGCACGAAGGCTGCCCGCGTGCGGTCTTGGTTAACGGCGCCGCCGATCTCGACTGGTCGATGTTCCAGGGCGTCAGCCGGCTCGGCATCACCGCCGGCGCCTCGGCGCCCGAGGTGCTGGTCGAGGAGATCCTCGATGCGTTCGCCGAGAAATATACGTTGCACGTGGACTCGGTGTCGGCGGCCTCGGAAGACGGAATCTTCTTCCCGCTGCCCCGGCCGCTGCGGCCTGCCACCGCCGCTGAATAGGACCGCCCGATGGCGGTCTATACCGACGTTGCCGCCGACGAGCTGACGGCCTTCCTGAAGGATTACGACATCGGCGATCTGCTCTCCTACAAGGGCATCGCCGAAGGCGTCGAGAATTCCAACTTCCTGCTGCACACCAGCAAGGCCGCGTTCATCCTCACGCTCTATGAGAAGCGCGTGGCGGCGGACGATCTGCCGTTCTTCCTGTCGCTGATGGCGCACCTCGCCGCACGCGGCGTGAGCTGCCCGCAGCCGGCGACCAACCGCAAGGGCGAGGTCTATTCCAAACTCGCCGGACGGCCCGCGGCGATCATCAATTTCCTCGAAGGCATGTGGCCGCGCCGGCCGAACGCGACCCATTGCGCCGGCGTCGGCGAAGCGCTGGCGAAGATGCATCTTGCCGGCCGCGACTTTCCGCTGGTGCGGCAGAATCCCTTGTCGGTCGCCGGCTGGCGGCCGCTGTTCAAGCAGGCGGCCGAGCGCGCCAACGAGGTGCAGCACGGGCTGTACGAGTTCCTGAGCAACGAGCTCGATCATCTCGAGCGAAGCTGGCCGCAGGGGCTGCCGCAGGGCGTGATCCACGCCGACCTGTTTCCGGACAACGTGTTCTTCCTCGGCGACAAGCTGTCCGGGCTGATCGACTTTCCGTTCGCCTGCACCGACACCCTCGCCTACGACGTGGCGATCTGCCTGAACGCCTGGTGCTTCGAGCCGGATCATTCGTTCAACGTCACCAAGGCGCGCGCGCTGTTGAATGCCTACGGCCGCGAGCGTGCGCTGTCGGAGGCGGAGCAGGATGCGCTGCCGCTGCTCGCGCGCGGATCGGCGATGCGCTTCCTGCTGACGCGGCTGGTCGACTGGCTCAACGTGCCGCCGGGCGCGCTGGTGCGGCCGAAGGACCCGCTCGAATACGTGCGCAAGCTGCGCTTCCATCAGACCGTCGCGAGCGTGCGCGACTATGGCCTCGCCCAATCAGGTTACGTCGCGTGAGCATGCAAAAGTCCGACCTGCCGCAACGTCATCATCCACACCGACGGCGCCTGCTCCGGCAATCCGGGGCCGGGCGGCTGGGGCGCGATCCTGAAATTCGGCGACGTGGAAAAGGAATTGAAGGGCGGCGAGCGCGACACCACCAACAACCGCATGGAGCTGCTCGCGGCGATCTCGGCGCTGGAAGCGATGAAGAAGCCGGTCTCGGCCGACATCTACACCGACAGCCAGTACGTGCGCGGCGGCATCACCAGCTGGATCCACAACTGGAAGCGCAACGGCTGGAAGACCTCGGACAAGAAGCCGGTGAAGAATGTCGACCTCTGGCAGCGCCTCGATGCCGCCATGAAACAGCACGACGTGCGCTGGCACTGGGTAAAGGGCCACGCCGGCCACCCCGAAAACGAACGCGCCGACCAGCTCGCGCGGGACGGGCTCAAGGAGAACCGCTGACGAAGCGATGACTCGTAGCCCGGATGGAGCGAAGCGAAATCCGGGATTCTTCCGCGAGCTCAGCCCCGGATTTCGCTTCGCTCCATCCGGGCTACGGTCCGTTAACGTCGTCGCCTCCCGTACCTGCGTTCTTGACACGTTCGCCCCACCAGCGCATGTTCGCCGCATGATCCTCCGTTGCGCCCGCGCCGTTTCGAAAAAATCGCCCTGTCACGGGGCCGCGGATCTTTGCCTGCCGTAAACGTCAGCGCATCAGGATCAGTTCAGGACCCCGCCGGTTGCGACGGGGTTTTTTGTTGCTCCGTCTCCGGCCAACAGGAGACATGTCGATGCAGAGCAATTCTTCCACACCGCAAGGCTTATGGCTGCCGCTGATCACGCCGTTCAAGGACGGGGAGTTCGACACGGCGTCAGCGCGGCGCCTTGTCCGCCACTACCGTCGCAGCACCCGTCGACGGCTTCATCCTCGCGGCAACGACAGGCGAGGGGCTGACGCTGGATGACGAGGAGGCCGAGCGCTACGCAGACCTGTGCCGGGACGAGATCGCCAGCGCGGGGCGGCGCGTGCAGCTCTATCTCGGGCTTTCAGGCAGCGACACGCGCAAGGTCGTCAAGGCGCTCGCGCGCACGTCGTCCTGGCCGATCGACGGCTATCTGATCACCTGTCCCTACTACACACGCCCGTCGCAACTGGGTCTTTACCGGCATTTCGCGGCGCTGGCGGAGAGCACGAGCAGGCCCATCATGCTCTACAACATTCCCTATCGCACCGGCGTCAATCTCGGCAACGAGCAGATGCTGCGTCTCGCCGAGCTTGCGAACATCGTCGGCGTCAAGGACTGCTCGGCCGATCCCGCGCAGTCATTCGACCTGTTGCGCGACAGGCCGGAAGGCTTTGCAGTGCTGACCGGCGAAGATGCGCTGCTTCACAATGCGCTCACCCAAGGCGCCGATGGCGGCATCGTGGCGTCGGCGCACATCGAAACGCAGGCGTTCGCCGCGATCCGCAACCGGATGCTGGACGGCGATCATGCCGGCGCACTGGCCGCCTGGCGCGCGCTGGTCGACCTGCCGCGACTGCTGTTTGCCGAGCCGAGCCCGGCGCCGATCAAGCATTGGCTGTGGCGCACCGGCCTGATCGACAGTCCGGAGGTGCGGTTGCCGATGACCAACGTCAGCGACGCGCTCGCGGCGCGGCTCGATCGGGAGATCGAGAAGCGGCGGAGCTGATCGTCAATCGCGACGGTGCAAAGCGCCGCTCCCACCGTCATTGCGAGGAGCGCAGCGACGAAGCAATCCAGCTGCGCGCGCAGCGCGCCAACAAAAAGCTGCGTCAGTCCGCCGCAACCCCAGACTGGATTGCTTCGCTTCGCTCGCAATGACGAGGACGAAAACGACAGACTCATCCGAGCGTTACCCCAACCTTCAACAGGCCATGAACAGGCTCTTCGATTTCTCTTTTTCCGAAACAGATTTCGGATTATTCTTCACCCGTCCCGCTCCGATGTGAGGGCGCGTTCGAACCGTCTTTCGATCGCGGAGCAGGATGCGGTGGTTCGCCACGATGCCGGTCCTTCGACGCCAAGGGTAAGGCCCCGAGGTATTGGAGGAACAGACGCCGGCAACACGGGCGAACGGTCCAAGTGAGTGTCCGGGCGACAGTTCGCACGAACTGGGCGAAGTCAGCGGAAGTGACGACGCCTGGGGACATTGAGCAAACCGAAAAAGCCATCGCGTGCGGAACGCAGGCGAAGAACTGCGTTCGAGGCTTGTTCAGCTTGACCGCTCGTGTGCCGTCGCGTTCGGCATACGGATTGCCCGCATGCTGAAAACATGCGGGCGCCGCGGGCGCGGTTTTTCGCCCTGTCGTTCCGCACGCCCTTTCGGGCGATCGGAAGGCAACAGAAGACCGGCAGCCCCAGGCCGGACAAAGAACGGGGGCGATGACGCGCGTCTGGAGATAGGCGCGCGTCGGGCTGTTTGACAATTGAATATGTGAGGCGTTGCCGACGCGCGCTCTTCGACCCTCCAGCCCGCGCGCGAAGCGAGTGGCGGGGAGGGTGGCTCGCATCGTCAGATGCGATTCGCCGGGTGGCGGGGCTGCTGAGTCATGCGCGCGAGACTCAGCAGTCGCTTCGCAACCCCGGCGACTTACAGCTGCCCGAGCAGCGTGTCGCCGCCGGACACTTCCACCGTGCCGGGCTTCTCCTCGATGTTGAGCTTCTTCACCACGCCGTCCTCGATCAGCATCGAGTAGCGGCGCGAGCGGACGCCCATGCCGCCGGCTGAGAAGTCGGCGTCAAGGCCGACCGCCTTGGCGAAATCCGCGCTGCCGTCGGCGAGGAACTCGACCTGGTCTTTCTGGTCGGTGTCGCGCTTCCAGGCCTGCATGACGAAGATGTCGTTGACCGAGGTCACCGCGATGGTGTCGACGCCCTTGGCCTTGATGGCGTTCGCATTCAGCGTGATGCTCGGCATGTGCATCTTGTGGCAGGTGCCGGTGAATGCGCCGGGGACGGCGAACAGCGCGACCTTCTTGCCCTTGAACAATTCGTCGGTGCTCTTCCAGCCCGGACCTTCCGCTCCCATGACGCGGAATTTTCCGTCCGGGATCTTGTCGCCAACCTTGATCGTCATTTTTACGCTCCCTGAGGCTCTGCCGTCACTTCAACAAACGAAAAGCTTCAATTCAGTCTGACGTTGTATTCGAACGCGCCGTCCGCGCCAACAAGCGTCAGCTTCAGCTGCGCGCCCTCCGCCTTGGCGTTGGCGGGCAGCCCCTCGAGCTTGAATTCGAAGCGGACGATGCCTTTTTCTGCGCGCTTCGACCCGCCTGGGCACGGGCAACGCCCAATCCGGCGACGGTCCCTCGGCGAACAGTTCGAGCTTGTCGGTGTTCTGCGCGGCGACGTCGATGATGACGCGATCGCCGACCCGCTTGAAGGCGCGAACCGCCAGCGGCGTCGCCTCCGATGTGCCGACCGGTTTTGGCACCTTGTTGAGCGCGGTGGCGACCAGGCTGTCGAGCGCACTGGCCGTGCTGGTGAAAGACAGTTCGGCTTCGGCCTCGACGGGCAGGCAGAGCTTTTCGCAGACCGCGTATTGGACCGAGGCGCGCAGCTGCACCGGTTCGTTCGGGTTCTTCGGCACGATGCGAAGCGGGAAGATGACGTTCTTCGAATAGCCGTATGACACGCCACCCGCGCCGTCATCGAAGGTTCGCGGCGCCGGAAAGAGCGGCGTCACGCTTTCGACATTCGCCGACTTGGAAAAATCGAAGCGCGGCGGAACGCCCGAGTCGCCCGGAACACGCCAGTAGGTCTTCCATCCCGGCTGCAGCTGGACTTCGACGCCGCCCATGATCACCGAGCCGGTGCGCGAGCCGGCAAGCAGCCGCAACGCGGAGTGCGCGTCCTTGACCCAGGGCGAGGCGTCCTGCGCACAGGCGACGTTCGCACTGCCGCAGACGCCTGCCAGCGCGATGAATGCAATGAGTGCACGGAACGTAAACATCGCAGCCATTTGATGCGTTTACCGGGCCGGATTGTGACCAGGCCGCTGAATTGGTCGTGATGGCGGCCGCGGCCTTGATTGACTATCCTCCAACCCAATATCAGGATGGTGGGCAAAAGCGAAGGTGGCCTCTCGATGAAAGCGTCGCGCAAAGGCTTGGAAATCGGCCAGCGGGCACCCGGTGCGCGCGACAAGGCCGGTAGCGCGCGGTCCAGCAATCAGAACACGGACGGCGATTATCTCGACGGCCAGATGCTGATCGCCATGCCGGTCATGGACGACGAGCGGTTCCAGCGCTCGGTGATCTACGTCTGCGCGCACTCCTCCGAGGGCGCGATGGGCATCATCGTCAACCGCCCGGCGGGCTCGATCGATTTTCCGGGCCTCCTGATGCAGCTCGACATCATCAAGAAGGGCGAGCGCATCGCGCTGCCCGAGGATGCCGAGGCGATGAAGGTGCTGCGTGGCGGACCGGTCGAGACCGGGCGCGGCTTCGTGCTGCATTCCAGCGATTTCTTCATCAAGGACTCGACGCTGCCGATCGACGACGAGATTTCGCTGACCGCGACGCTGGATATCCTGAAGGCGATCGCGACCGGCGCAGGCCCGAAGCGCGCCATCCTGGCGCTCGGCTATGCCGGCTGGGCGCCGGGCCAGCTGGAGAACGAGATCCAGCACAACGGCTGGCTGCACTGTCCGGCCGACACCGACCTCGTGTTCGGCCGCGACGTCGACGGCAAGTACGAGCGCGCGCTGAAGAAGATCGGCATCGATCTGGCGATGCTGTCGAACGAGGCCGGGCACGCGTAGCGTCATCCGGAGCGCGCGAGCTCGCAGCCGGACCATAGCCTGTGATCGTCTCACTGAGGTCGCACTGCACATGGCGACCGGCGCATGGCGCTTCTGACCAGCGGCTGGCCTACTGCGCCGCTTCCAGCCGCTCTTCGCTCAACAGCCGCCGCGCGGCGTCGGCGCTCATCGGCTCGCCGAAGGCGAAGCCTTGCGCGTATTCGCAGCCCATCTGGTAGAGCTCGATCGCATCCGGAATCCGTCTCGGCGCCTTCGGCGACCACGTCCATGCCGAGGTCGTGCGCCATCGCCACGATCGACTTCAGCAGCACCGGCCGCGTGCCGCGGTTGGTGGTGCGCACGAACGACTGGTCGATCTTGATGGTGTCGAACGGGAAGCGCTGCAGGTAGGCGAGCGAGGAATGGCCGGTGCCGAAGTCGTCGAGCGACAGGCCGGCGCCGAGCTCGCGGATCCGGTGCAGCATCTGCGCCGCGTGCTCGGGATTTTCCATCACCAGCGATTCGGTCAGTTCGAGCTTCAGCGTGCCGCGGGCGACCGCCGAGCGCGACAGCACGGTGCGCAGGTCGTGGATCAGGTCGTGTCGCAGCAACTGCCGCGACGAGACGTTGACGCTGGCGAAGATCGACGAGCGCTGGCGCACGCGACTGCTGCCACAGCGCCAGCTGGCGCGCGGTGCGGTCCATCACGAACAGGCCGAGATCGACGATCAGGCCGGTCTCCTCGGCGATGCTGATGAATTCCGACGGGCCCATGCGGCCGAGTTTCGGATGATCCCAGCGCGCGAGCGCTTCGAAGCCCGCCACCGAGCGATCCTCCAGCCGCACGATCGGCTGGTACAGGATGGTGATCTCCTCGCGCTCCAGCGCGCGGCGCAGCTCGGATTCGATCGTCAGGCGGTCCTGCTTGCGGGCGCGCATCGCCGGCTTGTACACGTCGATGCGGTCGCCGCCGATCCGCTTGGAGTGATACATCGCCAGTTCGGCGTCCTTGATGATCTCGTCCGACACCGCAGCGGTCGGATCGGCGAGCGCCAGCCCGATCGATGCGGTGAGGAAGATCTCGCGGTCGTTGAAGGCGATCGGCGCGCGGATGGTCTTGCGGATGGTCTCGGCCAGCGCCGTGATCTTCGCGGCATCTGATTCCGACATCAGGATCAGGCCGAACTGATCGCCGGCGAGCCGCGCCAGCGTGTCCTGCGGCTTCAGGATGCGGGTCAGCCGCCGCGCCAGCGTCAGCAGGATCGAGTCGCCGACCGCAATGCCGACGGAATCGTTGACCTGCTTGAAGCGGTCGAGGTCGACCACCATCACCGTCGGCCGCAGCGTCGGCATGGTCTTCGACAGCAGCGACAGCGCGTTGATGCGGTCGATGAACAGTTTTCGGTTCGGCAGGCCGGTGAGGTTGTCGTGCACGGAATCGTGCAGCATCCGCTCCTCGGCGTTCTTGAACTCGGTGACGTCGGAGAGCGTGCCGATCACGCGCGCGACCTCGCCGTCGGAGCCGACCACCGGCCGCGCCTTCAGCGAGAACCACATGAAGTGGCCGTCCGGCGTGCGCAGGCGGAAATCCTGCACCAGGCGGCCGCGGCGCTGGTCGAGCACGCTGTCGAGCGCCGCGCGGAAGCGGTCCTGGTCGAGCGGGTGCAGCACCTCGAGCCACTTCGCGGCGGGGCCTTCCAGCGTGCCGCGGCGCAGCCCGAGCATGGTCTCGGTCTCCGCGCTGGTGAACACCTTGTCGGCGGAGACGTCCCAGTCCCAGATCAGGTCGCCCGCGCCGGTCAGCGCCAGCGCGCGCCGCTCCACGTCGGTGACGATGCCCTGGCCCGAGCCGCCGCCGGCAAAGGCGTGCTGCATCACCGTGAAGCCGATCAGCATGACGATCAGCACCAGGCCGCCGAGCAGGGCAGGGCCGACGATGTCGTTGGTGACGCTGCCCTGGATGGTCATGCCGGCGGCGACCACCCAGACCAGCAGCAGGAACCAGCTCGGGATCAGCAGCACCGCGCGGTCGAAGCCGTGGGTCGACAGGTAGACGATCAGCGCGAAGCCGAACACCGCGATCAGCGCCAGCGAAATGCGGGCGATGCCCGAGGCGACCGGCGGGTCGAACAGCGCCAGCGCCACCAGCGAGCCGAGGAAGGCGAGCCAGCCGACGGTGATGTGCGAATAGCGCACGTGCCAGCGGCTGAGGTTGAGATAGGCGAACAGGAACACCAGCAGCGTCGCGGCGAGGATCGCTTCGCCCGAGGCGCGCCAGACGCGCTCGGCGCCGGACGACATGTCGAGCACCTTGCCCCAGAAGCCGAAGTCGATGCCGATATAGACCAGCACCGCCCAGGCGAGGCCCGCGGCCGCCGGGAACATGATGCTGCCCTTGACCACGAACAGGATCGTCAGCACCAGCGAGAGCAGTCCGGCGATGCCGATGACGATGCCCTGATACAGCGTGAACGAGTTGACCTTGTCCTTGTAGGCCTCGGGCTCCCACAGATAGAGCTGCGGCAGCTTGTCGGTGCGAAGCTCGACGACGAAGGTGACGACCGAGCCCGGGTCGAGCGTGACGCGGAAGATGTCGGTGATCGGATTGTCCTGCCGCTCCGGGCGGTCGCCGGTCGACGGCGTGATCGTCGCGATACGCGACAGGCCGAGATCGGGCCACAGCAACCCGGACGAGACGATGCGGTAGTGCGGCGCGACGATCAGGCGGTCGAGCTGGTCGTCGGTGTTGTTGGCGAGCGCGAACACCACCCAGTTGGTTCCGCCTTCACGGGCGCGGACTTCGACGCGACGGACGATGCCGTCGGTTCCGGGCGCGGTCGAAACCTGGATGCGGTCGGTGTCGCTCTTCTGGAACTCGAGGATGCCGGTGAGGTCGATCGCGGGTGAATCACTGCGGACGCTGACGGCGTCGACGGCATGCGCAGAGCCGGCGCCCGCGAACAGCGCGAACGCAAACACAGCAATGCCGCGCAGCCAGTGCCGCCCGAAAACCGCAATGTCTGCTCCGCTCGAAACCCCTTGCGAGGTTCGTGTTAAATGCCACGAAACGTCTGGAAAACCAAGGGATTCCGCCCCGACCAGCCCCGCCCTCAGGTGGTCAACACAATCTTGCCAATATGATGGCTGGACTCCATCCGCGCGTGCGCTTCGGAGGCCTTAATCAGCGGATAAACGCTGTCCATCAAGGGCTTGACCTTGCCGCCCTGCAACAGCGGCAGCACCTTCGCCTCCAGGGCGCGGGCGATGGCCGCTTTATCCTCGATTGCCCGGGCACGCAACGTCGATCCCGTATGGGTCAGCCGTTTCAGCATGATGCGCCGGAAATCGACCGTGGCGCGGGCATTGCCGAGAAACGCAATCTGCACGATGCGGCCCTCGACGGCGGCGGCCTCGTAGTTGCGCTCGATGTAGTCGCCGCCGACCATGTCGAGAATGACGTTGGCGCCGGCGCCGCCGGTCGCAGCCTTCGTCTCAGCGACGAAGTCCTGGGTCTTGTAGTCGATCGCGTGATCGGCGCCGAGCTTGAGGCAGGCGTCGCACTTGTCCTTCGAGCCCGCGGTGATGATCACCTTCGCGCCGAAGGCTTTCGCAAGCTGGATCGCCGTCGTGCCGATGCCGGACGATCCGCCATGGATCAGCAGCGTCTCGCCGGCCTTCAATGCCGCCGCGCTCGAACACGTTGTGCCAGACCGTGAAGAACGTCTCCGGCACGCCTGCGGCTTCGTTCATCGACAGCGATGCAGGGACGGGGAGCGCGTGCGTCTCGTGCGCCGTGCAGTATTCTGCGTAGCCGCCGCCCGCCACCAGCGCCATCACCTTGTCGCCGAGCTTGAATCTCGTTGCGCCCGCGCCGAGGCCTGCGACTTCGCCGGCGATCTCAAGTCCCGGAATATCGCTTGCGCCGGGTGGTGGCGGATAGTTGCCCGTGCGCTGCGCGACGTCGGGACGATTGACGCCGGCGGCTGCGACCTTGATCAGGATCTCGTTCGCCCCGGGCGCGGGAACGGGCCGCTGCTCCGGCACCAGAGCATCCGGCCCTCCGGGCTTCGGAATGCCGATGGCGGTCATCTGTGCGGGGAGTTTGTCCATGATCTGCTGTCCCATTCGATGTAGCATCGTGCTTAGTCAGGGATAGCCGGACTGGCAATATGCCGGCTTTGGACACGTAGCGATGAGGATCGCAATGGCAGCCGACGACGAAGAGCGCCCGCGCAAGAAAATCACCCACGAGATCGGCCAGGAATCTGGCGCTGCTCTCGGTCGGCGAACTCGCCGAGCGCATCGCGCTGCTGCAGGGCGAGATCGAGCGCTTGCAGGCCGCCTCAAACGCGAAGCAGGCGAGCCGCAACGCCGCCGACAAGTTCTTCAAGTCGTGAGCCAGCGCCTGTCAGTGGCTGTGCAGGGTGGCGCAATATGGCTAACGCCGCCGCGGTTCGACGCTGCCGCAATTGCAAAGAAACTCTGAAAAAAATCGTTCATTTACGAAAGATTAAGCTTTCTCGTCCATTACTTGCATCGTCCAGCTTTGGACACCGAGTGGCTCCTGTCCACTCTGTTTGACGCCTCCCTGTTATCAACTTTTCAGCCGCCGGAAACGGCGGCTTTTTTTTGCTTCCGTTCATCTTCGCCCGGCTTCTTCGATCCGGTATCGGGTGCGGAAACCATATCCGCCCTTAGCGCTGGACTCTGCCGCCGCTCCGCGCGATGATTTGCCAGCGCAAGAATTTGTTCAGCATAATTGCGCAGGGCGTTTGTAAAGTTGCGTGAGGCGTTAACCATGTCCGACAATTCGGCGCGCGATGCGGATCTGGTTCTGTTCAGCGAACGGCTGGCCGGTTCCCAGGTGTTCTCCACCTTGTTTCGCGAGGGGATGAACCTGGTCGAGGAGACCGCGGCCTATCTCGACGGCGCAGGCCGCAAGGACGCCAAGACGCTCGATCGCAGCGCAAGCCTCACCTACGCCACCGAAAGCATGCGCCTCACCACGCGGCTGATGCAGCTTGCCTCCTGGCTGCTGCTGCATCGCGCGGTGAAGGAAGGCGAGATGTCGCTCGCCCAGGCCAACCGCGAAAAGGTCAAGGTGAAGCTGACCGCCGCCGAGCCCGGCGCGGCCGACGCGGTGGCAAAGCTGCCGGAGAGATTGCAGGATCTGATCGAGCGCTCGATGGCGCTGCAGACGCAGGTGAAGCGGCTCGACGTGACGATCCATGCGCCTGCGCCCGAGGCCGCCGTCGATCGGCAATCCGCTGGTGCCGCAGCTGAACAGGCTGAGAGCCGCGTTCGAGCGGCAGTGATCCCGCCAAGCTCGCGTCGCAAGGCGACAACGCAAAACGCCCCATGCCGTTCGAAGAACGGCGTCGCTTCGCTCGCCTATGAGCAGGGCGTCGCATAACTCCGGCGGTGGGCCGGACGCTTATTCCTTCTTCAGGAAGCCCGAGAACTTCTTCTGGAACCGCGAGACGCGGCCGCCGCGGTCGAGGAGCTGCTGGGTGCCGCCGGTCCAGGCCGGGTGCGACTTCGAGTCGATGTCGAGGTTCAGCGTGTCGCCTTCCTTGCCGTAGGTCGAGCGCGTCTGGTACTCGGTGCCGTCCGTCATGACGACCTTAATCGTATGATAATTCGGGTGAATTTCGCTTTTCATGACAGCATCCTTTGAGCGCCTGGCGCCCGCGGCCGGTTTTCGGTGTTGCGGAGTTGGCGGCTCTATATCGCAGGAACCCCGCTGAGACAAGGCGGGATCAGGGTCAAATCCAGTCCGGAATCCAGCCGCTCCCCCGACAGTGGGGGTACGAACCATCGTCCACGCGCCTACGTAAGGCGCGTGACGCTGGCGACAATTGCCATCGCTACCCGCTTGGCCTATCCCCGGCGCGAACAACTGGCGGCCGAGGTTCAATGAGCGCGTTGGAGCAGATCGACGGCGGCGGGCGGGGCGGTCAGCCGGCGCGCGCATCCAGCTCCCTGCAGGCCGCGCCAGGCGATCCCGCCGCGCCGGCCTTGGCGACAGCATCCGAGCGTGGCGCAAAACTGCGGCCGCTGCTGGCGCTGCTGCCCTACGTGGCGCGCTACCGCGGCCGGGCGCTGTGCGCGCTGGTCGCGCTGATCGTCGCGGCCCTGACGACGCTGGTCGTCCCGGTCGCCGTACGGCGGATGATCGACTTCGGCTTCACCGCCGACGGCATCGCGATGATCAACAACTACTTCGCCGTGATGATCGCCGTCGTCGCGGTCCTCGCCGTCGCCAGCGCTTCGCGCTTCTATCTGGTGATGACCATCGGCGAGCGGATCGTCGCCGACGTCAGGCGCGAAGTGTTCGCGCACCTGACGGCGCTGTCGCCGGCGTTCTTCGATTCCGCCCGCAGCGGCGAGCTGATCTCGCGGCTCACCGCCGACACGACGCAGATCAAGTCGGCCGTCGGCGCATCGGTCTCGATCGCGCTGCGCAACTTCGTGCTGTTCGCCGGCGCCGTGACCATGATGGTGGTGACCAGCCCGCGGCTGTCCGGCTTCGTGCTGTTGATGATTCCGCTGGTCGTGCTGCCGCTGGTGGCGTTCGGGCGCTGGGTGCGGCGGCTGTCGCGCGATGCGCAGGATACGCTGGCCGAAGCCTCCGCCTATGCCGCGGAGCTGATCGGCGCCAACCGTACGGTGCAGGCGTTCACCAACGAACGGCTCGCCACCGCGCGCTTCTCCGGCGAGGTCGAGCGCGCCTACGACGCCGCGCGCGGCTCGACCAAGGCGCGCGCCGTGCTCACCGCGATCATCATCTTCATCATCTTCTCCAGCGTCGTCGGCATTCTCTGGGTCGGCTCGCACGACGTGCTGAGCGGGCAGATCTCGGCCGGCACGCTCGGCCAGTTCATCCTCTATGCCGCGTTTGCCGCAGGCGCGCTTGGCGAACTGAGCCAGGTGTGGGGCGAGGTCTCCGCGGCCTCGGGCGCGGCCGAACGGCTGTTCGAGATCCTGCGCATCAAGCCGGAGATCGCGGCTCCCGCCCATCCACGCGCGCTGCCTGTTCCGGCGCGCGGCGACGTTGCGTTCGAGAACGTGCGCTTCGCCTATCCGACGCGGCCCGAAACGCTGGCGATCGACGGCGTGTCGCTGAATGTGCGGCAGGGCGAGAAGGTGGCGATCGTCGGCCCGTCCGGCGCCGGCAAGAGCACGCTGTTTCACCTGCTGCTGCGGTTCTACGATCCGGCGAGCGGCACGATCTCGCTCGATGGCGTTGACGTCCGCGACGCCGATCCGCACGAGGTCCGCAAGCGTATCGCGCTGGTGCCGCAGGACTCCGTCATCTTCGCCGCCAGCGCGCGGGACAACATCCGCTTCGGCCGGCCGGAGGCGAGCGACGCCGAGATCGAGCGCGCGGCGCAGCTTGCGCATGCGACCGAGTTCATCCGCCTGCTGCCGAAGGGGCTCGAGACGCCGCTCGGCGAGCGCGGCGTGACGCTGTCCGGTGGCCAGCGCCAGCGGATCGCCATCGCACGGGCGATCCTGCGCGACGCGCCGCTCCTGCTGCTCGACGAGGCGACCTCGTCGCTCGATGCGGAGAGCGAGACGCTGGTGCAGACCGCGCTGGAAGACCTGATGCGCAACCGCACCACGCTGGTGATCGCGCACCGCCTCGCCACGGTGCTGTCCTGCGACCGCATCGTGGTGATGGAGCAGGGCCGCATCGTCGAGCAGGGCACGCACGCTTCGCTCGCCGCCGCCGGTGGCCTCTATGCACGGCTGGCCAAGCTGCAGTTCCAGGGCGCGCTAGGCCTCGTCGGCGAGGAAGCGATCGACGACCGTGCGGTCGCCGTCATAGACCCAGCACTCGTGCAGCTTCTCGTCCTTGATGGCGTAGACCAGGATGCGCTCGAGCTCCGCCGTCCGTCCCTCGCGTTCGAAGGATTCCCGCGCGATGATCGCGGCCCGCTTCGGCCCCGCCATGACGTCGACGATGGAGATCAGCCGGCGGTTGGTTCGTTCGGCAAACCTTGCCAGTGTGGTCAGCGCAGCCTGCTTGCCGACGTGATCGCCGGCGAACGGATTCTCGCCGAAATAGTGCAGCGTAAAATCATCGTGATAGCAATCGGCGATCGCGGCGCGGTCTCCCGACCGCCAGGCCGTCGCATAGCGCTGAACGACTGCGAGGTTGATCGCCTGGTCGCCTGCGGCCTGCATTCGCATTGTCTCCTGCTGGTCCTGAGCCGCAGGGACATAGCCCGGCGATCGACGCCGCGCTTTCAAGAACCGGCTATCGATGCCCGCTGGTCAGGCTGGCCGACTGTCGCAATCGTCATGCGTGCGGCTGCGAGTTGCGAGGGCGACAGGCCGAACATCTCGCGAAACGCCGTGCTGAAATGCGAGGAACTGGCAAAGCCTGCGGCCAGTGCCGCGTCGGTCAGCGAGCGGCCTGCGGTCATGTCGCGAACCGCAGATCCCATGCGCACCCAGATCTTGTATCTGCGGAACGGCACGCCGGTCGCCGCCTTGAACAGATGCAGGAAGCGGGACGGCGAGAGCCTGGCCTTGCGCGCGACCTGATCCAGCGCGTGCGGCCTCTCGGGATGCTCGCGCAGATCCCGCAAGGCTTCCGTGATGCGTTCGTCCTCGCGCACCGGCACGTCGAGACCGAGCAGGGAAGCCAGCTCGCTTCGCGCCTGGCGCCAGGGCAAGCCGTCGCGCAAGGCGGCAAGCGCATCGAGGTACCGGGCTTCATTGGCGAGCTTCATGCCGAAGCGTGGTTGCGTGAACTCCACCGACGCCGCCAGCCGGCTGTAGTCGTTGCTCCGCGCATCGACATAGAGGAACGCCATCGCGCCTTCGCCGGTGCGCAGGTGATGCAGCGTGTTGGCTGGAATGAGTGCGGTCCTGCACGCGACGTATCCGGCTGCCGGTTGCCTCGGGTCGTTCGCAATTTCGAATGGGGCATCGATGCCTGCGCAGAGCACCGCGACGGCGTTGCGATGTGCGCTCAGGCCCAGCGCCTGTCCGATAAACAGCGTCCGCGCGCCCCAGAAGTACAGCTTCGGAGATTCAGGACGCGCTATTGCTGGCTGCGGCAAAGCCTGGCCACGGCGCGGCATGCTAGCGTTCCGTCAGCTTCAACTCGATGCGGCGGTTGCGGCGGAAGGCTTCGTCGGTCTTCTCCGGATCGAGCGGCTGGAATTCGCCGAAGCCCGCGGCGACCAGGCGCTGCGGTGAGATGCCGCGCGCGATCAGATACTGCACCACCGAAATCGCGCGCGAGGACGACAGCTCCCAGTTCGACGGGAACTGCGCGCTGGCGATCGGCCGCACGTCGGTGTGTCCGTCCACCCGGAGCACCCAGGGAATTTCCGCCGGGATCTGTCGCTCCAGCTCGGTCAGCGCGGACGCAAGCCGGTCCAGTTCGGCGCGGCCTTCCGGCAGCAATGCGGCCTGGCCTGCGTCGAAGAACACTTCCGACTGGAACACGAAGCGGTCGCCGACGATGCGGATGTCGGAGCGGTTGCCGAGGATCGCGCGCAGGCGGCCGAAGAACTCCGAGCGGTAGCGCGCGAGCTCCTGCACCCGCTGCGCCAGCGCCACGTTCAGCCGCTGGCCGAGCTCGGCGATCCGGGTCTGCGAGTCCTTGTCGCGCCGTTCCGACGACTCCAGTGCTGCTTCGAGCGCCGCAAGCTGGCGGCGCAGCGCGCTGATCTGCTGGTTCAGCACCTCGATCATCGCCTGCGCGCGCGAGGAAAGCTGCTTCTCCGAATCGAGCGCCTTCGACAACTCGCCGGCGCGGCCGGCGGCGTCGCTGCCCTGCGCGGCGAGGCCGTCATAGAGGCCCTTGACGCGGTCGCGCTCGCCTTCGGCGGCGGCGAGGCCGGCGCGCATCTGCGACAACTGTTCGTCGAGATTGAGCTTGCCGAGCTTCTCCAGCGACAACAGGTCGTTGAGCTGCGCGATCTGCGCGTTCAGCCGCTCGAGCTGCTTGTCCTTGCCGCTGACTTCCTGCGACAGGAAGAACTGCACGACGACGAACACCGAAAGGATGAAGATGATCGCCAGGATCAACGTCGAGAGCGCATCGACGAAGCCCGGCCAGTAATTGAAGCCGCTGTCGCCCCTGCGGTTGCGTGCAAGCGCCATAGTTCAAGCTCCGGAGCTAGCTCTTCTCAGGCTGGCGCGCGATGTGTTCCAGCAGCCGCCTGATTTCGCGGCTCTGCTCGCCCTGACCGTCGGCCCATTCGCGGATCAATTGCTGTTCGCTGCGCATGTGCTGGACCAGGCCCTGGATGGCATCGGCGAGGTTCGCCATCGCCGCGGTCGCGGCGCGCCCCGATCCCATGTCCTCGATCGCCGCGCGCAGCCGGTCGACGACGTTGTAGAGATCGGTCGATGTGGTGACGCCGCCGCTCGGCGTTTCGGTCGAGTATTCGCGCACGATCGTCACCAGCCAGTCCTCGAGGTCGGTGTAGAAGCGGTTCTGTGCCTGGCTCGACTGCAGATCGAGGAAGCCGAGCACCAGCGAGCCGGCAAGGCCGAACAGCGAGGACGAAAATGAAATGCCCATGCCGCTGAGCGGCGCGGCAAGTCCTTCCTTCAACGTATCGAAGATCGAGCCGGCGTCGCCACCGACCTTCATCCCCTCGATCACCTTGCCGATCGAGCCGACCGTTTCGATCAGGCCCCAGAACGTGCCGAGCAGGCCGAGGAAGACGAGCAGGCCGGTCATGTAGCGCGACAGGTCGCGCGCCTCGTCCAGGCGCGTTGCGATCGAGTCCAGCATGTGCCGCATGGTCTGCTGGGTGATCGCCGTGCGGCCGGTGCGGTCGCCGAGCAGCACCGCCATTGGCGCCAGCAGTGACGGCCTGCGCTCGACCGCCAGTCCCGGATCGGAGATGCGGAAGCTGTTGACCCAGCGGATCTCCGGATAGAGGCGGATCACCTGCCGGAACGCCAGGATGATGCCGATCGCCAGCACGCCGGCGATCACACCGTTCAGTCCGGGATTGGCGAGGAACGCGGTCCAGATCTGCTTGTAGAGCACCACCAGCAGCAGCGCGCACAGCGTCAGGAACACCAGCATCCGGAACAGGAAGATGCGCGGCGAGGAAAGCTTCGCCGGTTCGACGGAGGCCGTGTAGCTGAGCATCGGGTCGCGCGCCATTTGGAAAGCTCGGTCCGTCGAGTGATGATGTCGCGCCTCAATATGGCATAGGAGCTTCAGGAAAACAGGTGGATTGAGGGAAATCGACAGCTTCCGTCTCTCGTCCGGAACCGGAGGGTGAAACCCGGTCTGCCTTCGAGACGTATTTGTGACTGAACGTTCTATCGCAGACAGCCCCGATGGTTCTTTCTGTTGTGATCGCGTTGATGGCCATGGCCGGCGGCGCTGAGCGCGCTGATGGCGGTGGCCTGGATCGTGCAGCAGCGCACCGGCAATTCAGGCTGGGTCGATACGATATGGACCTTCTCGGTCACGCTCGTCGGTGTGGTCGCGGCGCTTTGGCCGTTTGCGCCGGAGGCGTTGCCGGCGCGGCAGTGGATGGTGGCCGCGCTGGTGGCCGCCTGGGGCTTGCGGCTCGGACTGCACATTGCCGTACGCTCCGCCGCCGCCCATGACGATCCACGCTATGCGGACTACGCGAAGCAGTGGGGTGCGGATGCTCCGCGAAAAATGTTCGGCTTCCTGCAGCAGCAGGCGCTCGGATCGATCCCGCTGGTGCTGGCGATCTTCGTCGCCGCGCAGGCGCCGGCGGCGGAATTCCGCTTTCAGGATTATCTCGGCGCGCTGATCCTGTTCGTCGGCATTGCCGGTGAAGGCGTCGCCGACGCCCAATTGAAACGCTTCCGCGACAATCCTGCCAACAAGGGCAAGGTGTGCGATGCAGGTCTCTGGCGCTGGTCGCGGCACCCGAACTATTTCTTTCAGTGGTTCGGCTGGCTCGCCTATCCGGTGATCGCGATCGCGCCGGCTTACGCGTCGACCT
Organism: uncultured Alphaproteobacteria bacterium; assembly: GCA_963843435.1. GTDB lineage: Bacteria > Pseudomonadota > Alphaproteobacteria > Rhizobiales > Xanthobacteraceae > P52-10. The sequence continues at coordinate 181,342 of CAWJKJ010000011.1, read as the reverse complement.
ACCCTTGGGGCTTCGCCGCGCTGCTGGCGCCGCTCTTCATGTTCTGGATCCTGAACTACGTCACCGGCATCCCACCGCTCGAAGCGCAGATGGCGCGCTCTCGCGGCGAGGCGTGGCATGCGTACCAGGCACGGACCAGCCGCTTCTTCCCGCTCCCGCCCAAGGTCTGAAGCCTCTCACCGGCAAATATGCATGGCCGGCAAGGCGTTTGCGCCGCTTGCCGCCAGCGGCTGATTTTATATGATGATCGTCATCATTTATTTGCGGTCGCAACCGCCTCGCCGGATCGTTCGATGGACGCACTTTCGCCGAAGACGCCGGTCGCGGAGCCCGCTGCCATCAATCCGTTGACGCTGCGGCTGCTGCAGGCGCCGATCGTCCCGCTGATCTTCAAGCTGTCCTGGCCGAACATGATGATCATGCTGGCGCAGGCGGGGGCCGCGCTGGTCGACACCTGGTGGCTGGCCAAGCTCGGCAACGACGCGCTCGCCGGCATGGTGCTGGTGTTTCCGTTCGTGCTGCTCGTCGGCACGGTCTCGGGCGGATCGATCGGCGCCGGCATTTCTGCCGCGGTCGCGCGCGCCCTGGGCGCGCGGCAGCAGGAGCAGGCGGATGCCGTGCTGATGCACGGCCTGATCATCAATGTCGTGATCGGCGGTGCGCTGGCCGCGGTGATGCTGATCTTCGGCCGGCAGATCTATCAGGCCACCGGCGGGCGCGGCGGCGAGCTGGAAGCGGCGCTGATCTATTCGAACGTCATCTTCGCCGGCAACACGCTGTTCTGGGTCATGAACGCGCTGATGAGCGTCATCCGCGGCACCGGCAACATGTTCGTGCCTGCGCTGGTGTCGTGCGGCGGCGTGCTGGTGATACTGCCGCTTTCGCCGTGCCTGATCTTCGGGCTCGGGCCGTTCCCGGCGCTCGGCATCGCCGGCAGCGCGATCTCGCTGCTCGTCTATTATATCGTGGGTACGATCGTCCTCGCCTGGTACATCCTGGCCGGGCGATGCGTGGTCAAGTTCACGCGCGCGACGCTGCGGTGGCGGATCTTTCTCATCATCCTGAGCATCGGCGCCGCCGGCACCATGGTCTCGCTGCTGATCAACCTGACGGCGTCGGTGAGCAACTCGCTGGTCTCGCAGCTTGGCGGCGCGAGCGCAGTTGCGGGCTACGGCACGGCCGCGCGGCTCGAATTCCTGATGATCCCGCTCGCCTTCGGGCTCGGCGGACCGCTGGTCGCCATGGTCGGCACCAACATCGGCGCCGGCAATCGCCAGCGTGCGCTGCGGATCGTGCTGATCGGCGGCGCCGTTGCCTTCGCCGTGACCGAGACGATTGGCCTCGCCGCCGCGCTGTTTCCGGAAGGCTGGCTCGGCCTGTTCACCAGCGACGCGGTGGCGATCGCCGTCGGCAGCGACTACCTGCGCATCGTCGGTCCGGCGTTCGGCTTCTTCGGGCTCGGCATCGGCATGTACTTCGCGCTGCTCGGCGCCAACCTGCTGTTCTGGCCGATCGTCGGCGCGGTGCTTCGCAGCGCCATCGCCATCGCCGGCGGCCTGATCGCCGCGCTCTATTTCGGCTCGCTGCACACGATGTTCATCGTGCTCGCGCTGGCGCTGGTCGTGTCAGGAACGATCCCGCTGCTGAGCGTGCGCAAGCACAATTGGGCGCAATAGCGCTGCCGCGTCACTTCCCGATCGGCTTCAGGATCTTCACCAGCTCGCGGTGGATGTAGTCGTTGCCGGCGATGATGTCGCGGGTCTCGAAAATCTTGCTGCCGCCTTCGATGTCGCTGACGAAACCGCCGGCCTCGCGCACCAGCACGATGCCCGCCGCCATGTCCCATGAGGACAGGTTGCGTTCCCAGAAGCCGTCGAAACGGCCGCACGCGACCCAGGCGAGGTCGAGCGCGGCTGCGCCGAAACGGCGAAGCCCGGCGACCTGCGGCTGGATCGCATTCAATTCCGCGCCCGACACGTCGAAATCGCCGCGGCCGATATGCGGCAGGCCGCAGGCAATCACCGCCTCGTTGAGCTTCTTGCGCGCGGCGACGCGGATGCGCTGGTCGTTCAGGTACGCGCCCTTGCCCTTCTCGGCGAGGAACAGGTCGTCATTGGCCGGATTGTAGACCAGGCCCGCGACCAGTTCGCCGTCGCGCTGAAGTCCGATCGACACGGCAAAGTGCGGGATGCCGTGCAGGAAGTTGGTGGTGCCGTCGAGCGGATCGACGATCCAGACATTGGCCTTGTCGGTGCCTTCGCGCGTTCCGCCTTCCTCGCCGATGAAGCCGTAGCCGGGCCGCGCCTTGGTCAGTTCCTCGTACAGCGTCTCCTCGGCGCGCTTGTCGGCGAGCGTGACGAAGTTCGCCGGCCCTTTCAGCGAAACCTGCAGATTCTCGACCTCGCCGAGGTCGCGCTTCAAGCTGCGGCCGGCGCGGCGCGCGGCTTTCACCATGACGTTGAGAAGGGCGGAATGCAGCATCGGTGGACCGCTCGGGCAGTTGGGAAGTGCGGGTGCGGTCTGCCTGTTGCGTCAGGCTACGTCAAGGGCGGCTACTTGCTCGATTTGCCGCTGAACCAGCGCCGCGCGCCGTCTTCGGCCTTCTTCTTGTTCTCGGCGCTCATCGGCGCCGAACATCTCGTCCAGCATCGGATCGCCATTGCCGCCGGATTTGGCGATCAGGTGCCATTTCATCGCCTCGGTCATGTCCTTCGGCGCGCCCATGCCGGTCGCGAGCACGCGCGCGAGCCGGTTCTGCGCGATCGGGCTGCCGCGCCGCGCGGCCTTCCACAACAGCGCCACCGCTGCGGCCTCGTCCTTCGGCGTGCCCGTGCCGTTGAACAGCGCGATGGAGTACTCGACCTGCGCATCGAGATTGTCGGCGAGCGCCGCGGCCCGCAGCAGGCGCGCGGCCTCGTTCAGGTTCTTCTCGACGCCGCGGCCCTCCTTGTAGAAGGTCGCCAGCGCGTATTGCGCTTCCGGGTTTCCCGCATCCGCCGCCTGGCGGAACAGTTCGGCGGCGCGTTTCGAGATCCTGCGGAAAAATCTGGCCTTCGATATTCAGCAGCGCCAGATTGTAGGCTGCCTTCGCGTTGCCAAGGCGTGCGGCGAAGGCGAGGAGCTTCGCCGCCTCCTCGCGGTTGGCGGGCGCGCCGCGCCCGGCCATGCGCAACATCGCCAGCGCGAAGGTCGCCTCGCGATCGCCGCGATCGGCGGCCTGCTTGTACCAGTCGGCCGCCTTCTTGTCGTCGCGGTTGACGCCCTGGCCGTTGGCGTAGAGCTCGCCGAGCAGCGTCATCGCCTTCGGATCGGCATTCTCCTGCGCGCGCCGCGAGGCGATGCGGAACGCCTCGCCGTAGGCGCCGCGCTGATAGGCGCCGTAGGCGAGATCGACGTTGGGATCGTCCGGTGGCGCAGGCTCGGTCTTGGCTGGCGCTTTCGGCGATTTCTGCGTGCTGGTGGATTTCTGCGGCTCGCTCTTCTCGCTTTTCGGCGCGGCTCTTCTTGGCGTCCTGGCGCTGCTTGACGCCGCTGTCGGACTTCTTCGCAGCCGGCGGCTGAGGCTGGGGCTGCGGCGTCAGCTGCAATTGCGCGGTCGCCGCGGTCGCCAGCATCGAAAGCGCAACCGCGGTCAGCGCAACAGCGAGGAGCCGTGCGGCCGACGTCATCCCGATCCCGATCGCATCATCCATGCCTGGCGGCGGCTTTCTTCAGGTTCGCCGCATGACCTTGTGCGACACGTTTTACCACATCTGCCAGCGCCGCCTCCGGGCCCGTGCGGCTGCGACCAGACCGCATCGCCCAGCATGACGAAGTCGGCGCCCGCGGCCGCGAACAGCTCCGCCTCGTCCGGCGTTTGTGCATAGCCGACGCATGGCGGTTCAAACAGCTCGGCCCACCATTCGAGCCGCTCTGCGATCGCCTCGGTCGATGGCCTGCGCCCGTCCGCGTCGGGCTCGCCGAACAGCAGGTAGTCGGCTCCGGCCTCGCCAGCAAGCATCGAATCGTGGCGTGAATGCAGCCCGCCGACGCCGACAATGCGGTCCGGTTTCAGCTGTTCCAGTGCGTCGTTCATCGGCTCGACGCCGCTGACATGGGCGCCGTCGGCGCCCGAGCGCGCGACCAGCTCGACATGGCCGTCGAGCAGCAGGGCCGCGCCTGCGTTCTGGATCGTCGCTGCCAGCGCCTTGATACGGTTGATCTTGCCGCGCTCGTCGCCGTCTGCGAGCTGCACCAGCACGGCAGCGATGTCAGCCGACGCAAGCAGGTCGGCGAGCGTACGTGCAAGCGCGGTCGCATCCACGACCTTCGGCGTCGCGAGATACAGCCGGGGTGCGGGCGGGGCAGGGGGCGGCTTCTTTGAGGACATGTCGCTATTTGCGTTCCGATCGACGCGCGAGAGTTATTGCAACATGGCCGTCCGGACAATCGCCGAATCCGACATTCCCGCCGCCGCGGCCCTGATCGGCCAGTTAGGTTACGAGATGCCGCAGCCGGAGTTTCAGCGCCGGCTCAAGGCGGTGCTCGGCCAGGCCGATCATCGCATCTGGGTCTTCGACGACGGCGGCGACGCGGTGGGACTGCTGCATGCGTTCTATCGCCCGGCGCTCGACAAGCCGCCGGAGGTGATCGTGCAGGCGCTGGTGATCGAGGCGTCGCAGCGCTCGAAGGGCGTCGGCGAAGCGCTCGATGCAGGTCGCGGAAGCGTGGGCGCGCGAGAAAGGCTGCACGTCGGTCGCGCTCTACAGCCGTGTCGACCGCGACCGCGCGCATCGCTTCTACGAGCGGCTCGGATACGAAACGAAGGCCGCGTCGGCGCTGCTGCGGAAGGAGTGGCAGCTCGGGCAAGCACGTGCGATCGCTATGCGGTGACGTGTCATCGCAGCGCGCTTACGCCGCCTTCTTCTCCAGGTCCTGCTTCCACTCGCCCTTGCTGGCGAGGCCGTTCATGGCGGCGCGGTGGGTGAAGGCGCGCTGGGCGGCGGCGACGTTCTCGGTCTTGCCGGCCCAGGCCTTCTGCGGCGCGGCCTGCAGCGCGCGGCCATAGGAGAAGGTGAGCTTCCACGGCAAGCCGCCGATCTTGTTCATCGCGTCGAGATGCGCGGTCGCTTCCTCGTCCGACTGTCCGCCGGACAGGAACGCGATGCCGGGCACCGCGCCGGGCACGCAGCCCTTGAGCAGCTTCACCGTCTTTTCGGCGACTTCCGCGACGCCGGACTTCTTCGCGCTCTTCTTGCCGGCGATCGCCATGTTCGGCTTCAGCACCATGCCTTCCAGCGCGACCTTCTGGTAGTAGAGCTCCTGGAAGGTCTCCTTCAGCACGAACTCGGTGACCTCGTAGCAGCGGTCGATGTCGTGCTCGCCGTCCATCAGCACTTCCGGCTCGACGATCGGCACGATCTGCGCGGCCTGGCACAGCGCCGCATAGCGCGCGAGCGCATGCGCGTTGGTGTGGATCGCGGCGTAGCTCGGAATGCCGGCGCCGATATCGATCACCGCGCGCCACTTCGCGAAGCGCGCGCCCTGATCGTAATATTTCTTCAGACGCTCGGCGAGCTTGTCGAGGCCGACGGTGATCAGTTCGTCCGGGACAGCCGGGCAGCGGCTGCGTGCCTTCGTCGACCTTGATGCCCGGAATGGAGCCGGCCTGCTCGATCAGCTTGACCAGCGGCGTGCCGTCCTTCGCCTTCTGCCAGATCGTCTCGTCGTAGAGGATCACGCCGGAGATGTTCTTCGACATCGCGTCCTTCGAACGGAACAGCAGCTCGCGATAGTCGCGGCGGTTGTCCTCGGTCGATTCAACGCCGATCGCATCGAACCGCTTCTTGATGGTGCCAGAGGATTCATCCGCGGCAAGGATTCCGCGGCCCGGCGCGACCATGGCGTTGGCGACTTTGTTGAGATCGGCGAGGTTCATGGGCATCTCCTGACGAGCGAGCGATTTCCGGAAATTTCGGCTGACTTTACAATGGCAAAATATGACAAGAAAGGCCGTCCAGCGGGCATTCCGGTGCAATTTCCGGCAGGGCAATATGACAATTCTCAGAAAGTCATCCTTCTTAGGCGATTTTCGGGGCCAGTTCTCCCTTGGCATAGCGCTTCGCCATTTCCGACGGCGGCAGCACCTTCTTGACCTTGCTGGCCTGGCCGGCGGTGTTGAACTCCTCAAGCCGCTGCCTGCAGAGCTTCGTCATCGCCTCCATCGCGGGCTTCAGATACTTGCGCGGATCGAACTCGCCGGGGCTTTCGCTCAGAACCTTGCGGATCTGCCCGGTCATCGCCATGCGGTTGTCGGTGTCGATGTTGATCTTGCGCACGCCGTGCTTGATGCCGCGCTGGATCTCGGCGACCGGCACGCCCCAGGTCTGCGGCATCTTGCCGCCGTACTTGTTGATCACGTCCTGCAGGTCCTGCGGCACCGACGACGAGCCGTGCATCACGAGATGCGTGTTCGGCAGCTTGCGGTGGATCTCCTCGATCACGTTCATGGCGAGGATGGCGCCGTCCGGCTTGCGCGTGAACTTGTAGGCGCCGTGCGAGGTGCCCATGGCGATCGCCAGCGCATCGACCTGCGTCTCCTTCACGAACTTCACCGCCTCGTCGGGATTGGTCAGCAGCTGGTCGTGGCTCAGCTTGCCCTCGGCGCCGTGGCCGTCCTCCTTGTCGCCCATGCCGGTCTCGAGCGACCCGAGCACGCCGAGCTCGCCTTCGACCGAAATGCCGCCGAGATGCGCCATGTCGGTGACGGCTTTGGTGACGCCGACGTTGTAGTCCCAGTCGCCCGGCGTCTTGCCGTCGGCCTTCAGCGAGCCGTCCATCATCACCGAGGTGAAGCCGGCCTGGATGGCGGTCATGCAGGTGGCGGGCTCGTTGCCGTGGTCGAGATGCACGCAGACCGGGATGTGCGGATAGATTTCCGTCACCGCGTCCATCATGTGCTTGAGCATGATGTCGTTGGCGTAGGAGCGCGCGCCGCGCGAGGCCTGGATGATCACCGGCGCGTCGACCGCGTTCGCGGCCTCCATGATCGCCAGCGCCTGTTCCATGTTGTTGATGTTGAAGGCGGGCACGCCGTAGTCGTGCTCGGCGGCGTGATCGAGCAACTGGCGGAGCGTAATGCGGGCCATCGGTCTCTTCTCTCTTCACCGTCCCCTTGAGGAGGTGGGGTAGGGTGAGCTAGCGGCGTAATACCTCAACGCCCGGCAGCGGCTTTCCTTCCATCCATTCGAGGAAAGCGCCGCCTGCGGTGGAGACATAGGTGAAATCGTCGGCGACCTTGGCGGCGTTCAGCGCGGCGACGGTATCGCCGCCGCCGGCCACCGAGACCAGCCTCTTCGCCTTCGTGCGTGCGGCGGCGTGCTTTGCGGCAGCCACCGTTCCCCGGTCGAACGGGTTCAATTCGAACGCGCCGACCGGGCCGTTCCAGACCAGCGTCGCTGCGTCGTCGATCGCCGAGTTGATGCGCTCGATCGACAGCGGGCCGACATCGAGGATCATGCCGTCGGAGGGGATCGCGTCGAGGCCATAGGCGTGCGACGGCGCGTTCGCCTCGAAGTGGAAGGCGACGACCGCGTCGACGGGCAGGATGATCGCGCAGTTCGCCTTCTCGGCCTTGTCGAGGATGCGCAGCGCGGTGGCGGCGAGGTCCTTCTCGGCCAGCGACTTGCCGATGCCGATGCCTTGCGCATGCAGGAAGGTGTTGGCCATGCCGCCGCCGATCACCAGCGCGTCGACCTTCTGTACGAGATTTTCGAGCAGGTCGAGCTTGGTCGAGACCTTCGCGCCGCCGACGATGGCGATCACGGGCTTCTTCGGCGTGCCGAGCGCCTTGTCGAGCGCCTCCAGCTCGGCCTGCATGGTGCGGCCGGCGATGGCGGGAAGCTTGTGGCCGAGGCCTTCGGTCGAGGCGTGCGCGCGGTGGGCGGCGGAGAAGGCGTCGTTGACCCAGAGGTCGCCGAGGCTGGCGAGCGCCGCGACAAACGCGGGATCGTTCTTTTCCTCTTCCTTGTGGAAGCGCGTGTTCTCCAGGCAGAGGATGTCGCCGTCCTTCATGGCGGCGACGGCCTTCTCGGCGACCTCGCCGATGCAGTCGTCGGCGAAGCCGACCGGGCGGCCGATCACCTGCGACACGGCGGCGGCGACCGGCTTCAGCGACTCCTTCGGATCGCGGCCCTTCGGCCGGCCGAAATGCGCAAGCAGGATCACCTTGCCGCCCTTGTCGGCGATCTCGGTGATGGTCGGCGCGACGCGCTCGATGCGCGTGAGGTCGGTGACCTTGCCGCCCTCCATCGGCACGTTGAGGTCGACGCGCAGAAGGACGCGCTTGCCCTTCACGTCGACGTCGTCGAGGGTGCGGAACTTGGCCATGACACTTTACCGGGAAAGAAAAATCCGGCAGGGCTTTGCGCGCCGCCGGATTTTGTTGAACGCTTAGATCAGCTTGCTCATCGCGACGGCGGTGTCCGCCATGCGGTTGGAGAAGCCCCACTCGTTGTCGTACCACGACAGCACGCGCACCAGATTGCCGCCCTGCACCTTGGTCTGGTCCATCGCAAGGGTCGAGGAGTGGGCGTCGTGGTTGAAGTCGATCGAGACGTTCGGGTGCGTTGGTGTAGCCAAGGATGCCCTTCAGCTCCTGCTCCGCGGCGCGCTTCATCGCCTCGTTGATTTCCTTCGCGTCGGTCTTCTTCTTCGCGACGATCTTCAGATCGACCACCGAGACGTTCGGCGTCGGCACGCGGATCGCGGTGCCGTCGAGCTTGCCGTTCAGCTCCGGCAGCACCAGGCCGATCGCCTTGGCCGCGCCGGTCGAGGTCGGGATCATCGACAGCGCCGCGGCGCGGCCGCGGTAGAGATCCTTGTGCATGGTGTCCAGCGTCGGCTGGTCGCCGGTGTAGGCGTGGATCGTGGTCATGAAGCCGGTCTCGATGCCGACGGTGTCGTTCAGCACCTTGGCGACCGGGGCGAGGCAGTTGGTGGTGCAGGAGCCGTTCGAGACGATCAGGTGGTCCTTGGTCAGCTTGTCGTGGTTGACGCCGTAGACGACCGTCAGGTCGGCGCCGTCGGCCGGCGCCGAGACCAGCACGCGCTTGGCGCCGGCGGTCGAGGTGGGCCGAGGCCTTGCTGCCTTGGAGGTGAAGATGCCGGTGCACTCGAAGGCGATGTCGACGCCCATGTCCTTCCAGGGCAGCTTCGACGGGTCGCGCTCGGCGGTGACCTTGATCGCGCCGTTGCCGAGGCTGATCGTGTCGCCCTTGACGGTCACTTCGCCGGGGAAGCGGCCGTGCACGCTGTCGAAGCGCAACAGGTGGGCGTTGGTCTCGACCGGCCCGAGATCGTTGATGGCGACGACTTCGATGTCCTTGCGGCTTGCTCTCGTAGATGGCGCGCAGGATGTTGCGGCCGATGCGGCCGAAGCCGTTGATGCCGACCCGGATTGCCATATCTTCTTCTCCTTCAATAGCTTAAGCCCGCCCCGCTCTGACATCTTGTCATTCCGGAGAGGCTTTGCTGCAAATCGCCCGGTTCTGCCGGGCGAGATCGGACGATATGGCGGTCGTGCTAACCTTTTTTGCGGTTCCGCTCAACTCCAAGCCGCCGGATTTGCCGGCCGGTCAGCGTTGCAGTGAGCGGGATGCTTAACCCAGCCGGCTCTGTGCCGCGCTGACCACGGCCTCAGGCGTAATCCCGAAGTGCTTGAACAGTTCCTTGGCCGGCGCACTGCCGCCGAATCCGGTCATGCCGACGAAAGCGCCATCATGGCCGATGATGGCGTCCCAGCCCTGCCGGACCGCGGCCTCGACCGCAATCTTGACCGGCGCCCGGCCGACAATCGCCTCGAACTCGCCGCGCGGCAGTTCGAGCAGGAGGTCCATGCAGGGGACGGAAACGACGCGGGTGGCGATGCCCTTGGCGGCAAGCTGCTTCTGCGCCTCGACCGCGAGCTGCACTTCCGAGCCCGAGGCGAAGATCGAGACCTTGGCTTCGCCGTTGGCTGCGACCAGCTCGTAGGCGCCCTTGGCGCAGCGGTTCGCCTTGTCGTCGGTCAGCCGAAGCTGCGGCAGGTTCTGGCGCGTCAGCGCCAGCACGCTCGGCCGGGTTTTGGCCTCGAGCGCCAGCTGCCAGCACTCCAGCGTCTCCACCGTGTCGGCCGGGCGGAACACGTTCAGGTTCGGGATCGCCCGGAGCGCCGCCAGATGCTCGACCGGCTGGTGGGTCGGGCCGTCTTCGCCAAGGCCGATCGAGTCATGCGTCAGCACGTGGATCACGCGCTCTTCCATCAGCGCGGCGAGCCGCAGCGACGGGCGCAGATAGTCGGAAAAGACCAGGAACGTGCCCGAATAGGGGATGATGCCGCCGTGCAGGGCCATGCCGTTCATGGCCGCCGCCATGCCGTGCTCGCGGATGCCGTAGTGCACGAAGCGGGCGCCGTAGTTGTTGGCCGACCAGGCCGTCATGCCCTTGGCGCGGGTGTTGTTGGAGCCGGTCAGGTCTGCCGAGCCGCCGACCATCTCCGGCACCGCCGCGGTCAGCACGTGCAGCGCCTCTTCGGACGCGGCGCGGGTGGCGATTTCCTTCGGGCCCGCGGCGAGCTTTTCCTTCATGCGCGCGGACGGCTGCGGCGAGCTGCTCGGCCGGCAGCTGGCCTTCCATGCGGCGGCTGAATTCGGCGATCGTTGCGACGTCCTTTTTCGCCAGCTTCGCCGTCCAGGCCTCGCGGGCGGCCTTGCCGCGCGCGCCGGCTGTGCGCCATGCGCTCAGGATATCCGCGGGCACTTCGAACGGCGCCGCCGTCCAGCCGAGCTTTTTGCGGGTTCCTGCGATTTCTTCGGCGCCGAGCGGCGAACCGTGCGACTTTTCCGAGCCGGCCTTGGTCGGCGCGCCGAACGCGATGACGGTCTTGCAGGCGATCATGGTCGGCCTGTCGGCCTTCTGGGCCCGCGCGATCGCTTCCGCAATCGCCTTCGGGTCGTGCCCGTCGATCCGCTCGGCGAGCCAGCCCGCGGCCTCGAACCGCTTCACCTGATCGACCGAGTCCGCCAGCGACAGCGGCCCGTCGATGGAGATGCCGTTGTCGTCGAACAGCACGATCAGCTTGTTCAGCTTCAGGTGGCCAGCGAGCGCGATGGCCTCGTGGCTGATGCCTTCCATCAGGTCGCCGTCGGAGGCGAGCACGTAGGTGAAATGGTCGACCAGATCGCCGCCGAAGGAGGCGGCCAGGTGCCGTTCCGCCATCGCCATGCCGACGGCGGTGGCGATGCCTTGCCCCAGCGGGCCGGTCGTCGTCTCGACGCCCGGGGTGACGAAGTTTTCCGGATGCCCCGGCGTGATCGAGCCCAGCTGGCGGAAGCGCTTGATCTGGTCGATCGTCATCGCCTCGTTGCCGGTCAGATACAGCAGCGCGTACAGCAGCATCGAGCCGTGGCCGGCGGAGAGCACGAAGCGGTCGCGGTCCGGCCATTTCGGGTCGGCGGCGTCGAATTTCAGGAACTGGGTGAACAGCACCGTCGCGACGTCGGCCGCACCCATCGGCAGGCCGGGGTGGCCGGATTTCGCCTGCTCCACGGCGTCCATCGCCAGGGCGCGGATCGCATTGGCCATCGCGGAGTGATCGACGCGCGTCTGCATGGACAGCTGTTCCTGTGGATTGATCGGTTGGGTCATTGCGCGCCGGAACCGCGCTTTTTTGGGGCTTCATCGTGGCCGGGGCTTATCACTTGGCAACGAAGACTCCAAGATCGCGCCGTGCTGCCGCCCAACTCAGCGGTGCATATCGGTGCAAAGATCGTTGCGAGTGCTATCCGCGGTCTTGGCGGGGCGTTGATTCGCATGCGAGATACGAGACTTAAACGTCTGCGGAGGCGTATCTTTTGCCTGCATCAGCGTCAGCGAGGGAGGTCGGCGTGACAGATCTTCCCCTTGAGGAACTCACGGTCGAGCAGCCGTCCATCGAGACTGCCGTTCGCAGGCTGGTCGCGGCCCTCGACGGGCTGGAAGCGGTGGTCGACCGGCGCCAGGAGAACGATCGCGGCCAGGACAACCTGGCGGCGCGGATCCAGGCGCTCGGTGCGGATCGCTCGCGCCTCGCCGATGAGCTCGATCATTCGCTCTCGCGCTCACGCACGCTGGAGGATGCCAACCGCAACATCGCCGAGCGGATCGACGGTGCCATCGAGACCATCCGTACCGTGCTGAAGTCGGAACAGCAGCCATGAGCAGCGTCGCCATCACGATCAACGGCAAGCAATTCCGTGTCGCCTGCGAGCCCGGCCAGGAGCAGCGGGTGACCATGCTGGCGGAGGATTTCGACCAGCGGATCGCCGGCATGCGGTCCCGCTTCGGCGAGGTCGGCGATGCGCGGCTGACGGTGATGGCGGCGATGATGATCGGCGACGAGTTGCTCGACGCCAACGCGAAGATCGCGAGGCTCGAGGCCGAAATCAGTTCGCTGCAACTCGCGCGCTCCGGCGCCAGCGACCGCGCCAGCCGCACCGAAGCCGCGGTCGTCGGCGCGCTCGAAGCAGCCGCCGACAGGATCGAGCGGATGACGCTCGCGCTCAGCCGCCCGGCCGGCGGCGGCATGGCGGTCGGCTAAATATCCGCGAAAGGCCGGCTCCAAAGCGAGTTGGCGCGCGACCGGATCGTGCCTAGATTTCCCCGACCGGCAGGGAAAATCTCATGCAGACCGCGTTGCGCCAGTTGTTTCTCGATTTTCTGTCCGCGATCGTTTTTCTGATCCTCTATGCGGCGACCGAAAATCTTTGGCTTGCGACCGGGCTCGCGGTTGCCGTCAGCATTGCGCAGATCGTCATCGCCAAGGTGCGCGGCGAGCGGATCGATGCGATGCAGTGGCTGGTGCTGTTTCTGGTGCTCGTGCTCGGCGGCGCCACGCTGCTCGCCAACGACAGCCGCTTCATCATGGTCAAGCCCAGCCTCACCCACACGGCCATCGGCATCGTCATGCTGCGTCCCGGCTGGATGGGGCGCTACCTGCCGCCGATCGCCATCGAGAATCTCTCGCAAGCGTTCATCGTCGGCGCAGGCTATTGCTGGGCGGCGTGGATGTTCACGCTGGCGGCGGCAAATCTCGTCGTCGCCATGAACTTCGACTTCCAGGTCTGGAGCTGGTTCTTCGCCATTGGCCTCGTCGGCGGCAAGCTGCTCGGCGTGGTCGTGCAGTATGTGGTGGGGCGGACCATCGTCGCGCGCAAGCTGCGCGCAGCATCGTCCCGCCGGCGCACGTGAAGCTGCCCATGGCGTTCAGGCCCGATCGTCGCTACATTAGCCGTTGCGAAGCTGCGGGGTGCGTCAGGAGCATTATTCCCCGGGGCCTTATCGATCCTTAAGGGAGCTGTCCCTGACCGGACCCGTGGGTCCGGACACACGGTGCCCACCTACTTTCGTAGGGAACCCGGGATCGAGCCTCCAACGGCCACTGTGGCTTCGCACTTTGATTTTTCTTTCGCTGTTTTCAACGCTGGCGGGCCGCTGGCCGGATTCCCCGCAAGTCGCGCCCATGCAAGTCGCATTGAAGCATCTGCTTCTCGATTTTCTGTCGAACGCGTTCTTCCTCGTCGTTATCGTGCTGACCGGCAACGTCACGCTGGCAATCGCGCTGGGACTGGCTGTTGGCCTCATCCAGATCGCCGTCCAGAAGTATCTCGGCGTCGCCCATTCCACCGATCCAGTTGATGGCGCTGGGCCTTGTCGTCGTGCTCGGCGGCGCCGCGCTGATTTCGAACGACAGCCGTTTTGTGATGCTCAAGCCGAGCATCCGCCGGGCGGCCATCGGCAGCCGTCATGCTCCGGCGCGGTTGGCTCGGCCGCTATCTTCCCGATATTGCGCGCGAAGCCTTGCCTGCCGCCGTTGTCGACCGCACCGGATATGCCTGGGCGGCTTTGATGTTTGGACTTGCAGCGCTGAACCTGATTGTTGCTGCAACGTTCAGCGTTCGAGGTCTGGGCGACCTATGCGTTGATCGGTCCAACCGCGATCAAGGCCGTTGGGTTCTTGGCGACCTATCTCGTCCTGCGCGCGATGGTGGATCGCCGGTTGGGTCCGGCACCGACGGCTAGCCTTCCATGCTTGCCCTTACGCGCTTGCCGCGGCCGGACTATAGCTGTCCGGATGGAAGCAACCTCCGCATCGGCGAAATCAGCACTTCGCGCTGCAGCACTTGCGGCGCGCGACGCGCTGGCCGTGGCCGAGCGACGGCGCGCGGCGCAGACGATTGCGATGCGGCGCTTTCCCGTGCCGCTCGGCGAGGGCACCATCGTTGCCGGCTATTCGCCGATCCGCAGCGAATGCGATCCGGTGCCGCTGATGCGCAGCCTTGCTGCCAAGGGCGCACAGCTCGCATTGCCGATCGTCCACGCAAAGGACAAGGAGCTCACCTTTTCCGAATGGCGGCAGGGCGAGCAACTGACCGCAGGCCCCTACGGCATCCTGCAGCCGCGCGTCGAGGCCATTCCGCTCGAGCCCGATATCATTCTGGTGCCGCTCACAGCCTTCGACCGCCGCTGCCGCCGCATCGGCTACGGCGCGGGCTACTACGACCGCACGCTTGCGATTTTGAGGAAACAGCGGCCGGTGATCGCCGTCGGCATCGCTTTTGCGGTGCAGGAAGTCGAGGCGATCCCGGCGGAGAGCCACGACGAGCGCCTCGATCTTGTGCTAACGGAGCGTGAGATGATCGATTTCAGGAGCAGTTAATTTGCGCATTCTTTTCGTCGGCGACGTGGTGGGCCGCTCGGGGCGCAATGCCATTGTCGAGCATTTGCCTGCTCCTGAAGCGCGACTGGAAGCTCGATCTCGTCATCGTCAACGGCGAGAACGCGGCCGGCGGCTTCGGCATCACCGAGGCGATCTATCACGAGTTCATCGATGCCGGCGCCGACGTCGTGACGCTCGGCAATCATGCCTGGCGGCAGAAGGAAGCGCTGGTGTTCATCGAGCGCGTGCCGGCGCTGATCCGCCCGTTGAATTTCCCGAAGAGCAATCCCGGGCGCGGCGCTGCGATGATCGAGGCCAAAAACGGCGCGCGCGTGCTGGTGATGAACGCGCAGGGACGCGTGTTCATGGAGCCGCTGAACGATCCGTTCACCGCGATCGATCGCGAGCTCGAGGCCTGCAAGCTGCGCCAGGGCGCGGACGCCATCATCGTCGATTTCCACGCCGAGGCGACCAGCGAGAAGCAGGCGATGGGTCACTTCTGCGACGGCCGCGTCTCGCTGGTGGTCGGCACGCACACGCACATTCCGACCGGCGACTATCGCATCCTGTCCGGCGGCACCGCCTACATGACCGACGCCGGCATGACCGGCGACTACGACTCGGTGATCGGCATGGAGAAGGACGAGCCGCTGTCGCGCTTCCTCACCGGGCTGACGTCCGGCCGCTACGAGCCTGCCGGCGGCGTTGCGACGCTGAGCGGCGTTGCGGTCGAGACCGACGATGCGACCGGGCTTGCGACGAAGATCGCGCCGGTGCGCGCTCGGCGGCTTGCTGAAGGAGACGAAGCCGGAGTTCTGGGTCTAGTTTTTCATCACAACTCGGTGTAGTCAGGCGCGACTGTCTCGCGGCTGACACAGTCGTTGGCAAATTTGGCCGCCGCTCAATCATCAGGGGACGACCATGACCAGCCGCTTCGATTTTTCCCGCAGAGATGTGTTGATGGGCGCGTCGATTGCGGGCCTTGCAACGGCTATGCCGCTCGCGCCGTCGCTCGCCAAGGCGCCGATGCAGAATGTGCAGGCGCCGGGCGTCTACCGGTTCAAGGTCGGCGCGTTCGAGGCGACGGTGATCTCGGATGGACCGCTGATGATGGGGCCGCCGCAGGCGGATGTGTTCGTCGGCCTTTCGAAAGAGGATTTCATCAAGGCGCTCAGCGACAACTATCTTCCGGTCGACAACCTCGCGCTGGAGCAGAACATGTTGCTGCTGAATACCGGCGACCGGATGGTTCTGTTCGATACCGGCGCCGGCTCGGCGAAGATGATGGGACCGCACAGCGGCAAGCTGCTGGCCAACCTGAAGGCCGCCGGCGTCGAGCCGAAGGACGTCGATGCCGTGATCCTGACCCATCCGCATGCCGATCACTGCTCGGGACTGGTGACCGATAGCGGCGAGCGCATTTTCCCGAACGCGCAAATCTATATGACGCAGGCCGATCTGGAGTACTGGACCGACGAAGCGAACGGCCGGAGCATGGATCTGATGAAAGCGCAGATCGATGCGGCGCGACGGAACTTGCTGTCGAACCGCGATCGCATCGTCTTCGTCAAGGACGGCCAGGAGGTTGTGCCGGGCGTGCAGGCCATTGCGACCCCGGGCCACACCGTCGGGCACACGAGCTACATGATCACGTCGCAGGGCAAGTCGCTCTGCAACGGCGGCGACGTGGCGCACCATCACATCGTTTCGACGCAGTTTCCACGACTGCCGTTCGCGTACGACACCGATGGCAAGCAGGCGATCGCATCCCGCGTGAAGCTGTTCGATATGCTGGCGGCTGAGAAGATTCCCGCTGCTTGCCTATCATTTTCCGTGGCCGGGCGTCGGCCATCTGGCGAAGCAGGGCGACGCCTATCGCTACTTCGCCTCGCCGATGCAGACCGCGCTGTAGTCTGTCATTCCGGGGCGCGAGCGAAGCTCGCGAGCCCGGATCGGTACGCCGCAGCAGTCAGAACGACGTGCCGTGGTTGTCTATCGCTGACGGCAGCCGGATATGAACGCAGCGGCTATCGATCCGGGCTCGACGCTTCGCGTCGCCCCGGAATGACGAGCTCAAAGCTTGTACGCCGTCCTGAAGCCGCCCCAGTGGCGGCCGTCGACGCGGATCGGCACGTCGATCTCGCGCATCATGATGGTCTTGCCGTTGCCCATGTCGCGCGGATAGCTCTGGATCAGGTAGGTGCGCTGGTTGCGGCCGGCGGCAAGGCCTGCGCGATCGTCGAAGATGCGGCGGTTGCGGCAGTTCGCCGTGTTCCAGGCGACGTCGCCCGGGCGCTGCGGGTGCGAGTAGATCTTGTTGTGCACCGGCAGGTAGCCGTTGCGGTCGACCGTGGCGCAGAACACCGTGCGCGGGTCGCGGCCGAAGAACGGCTCCTGGATCGCGGGCAGGATGCGCTCGACCACGTCGAGGTATTTCGTGCGGAACTGCTGCGGATTGGTGCCCTCGATCGGCACGTAGTTTTCGTCGAACAGATCGGCGGCGCTGATCGTGCCCCGTGCGACGGCGTCGTTGAGCTGCTTGCTGATCGCTTCGCCGGCCTCGAGCGCGCGGCTGACGAACTCGGCGTTCTCCTCGCGGATCGCCCAGAGCTGCTCCTCGATCGCCGCGCGCGCCTTCGCGTCGAGGCCGGTGAACTCCGAATGCAGCCCGTGCTCGGTCTGCTCGACGATACGAATGCCGCATGCGCCGATCGACTGGATCGTGGCCTGCAGTGTCCGCTCGAGCGGTATCCGGCTTGCCTGCGGCGTGACGATCAGCATGCCGCCGGCCGAGATGTCGTAGGCGACGGCTTCGATCCTTGATCCCCCGGTCTCGATCTCGACCTTGAGCTGACAGGGCAGGCGCTCGTTCTCGCGGCCGTTGCGCAGCTGGTTTTCCCGCAACAGCATCGTGCAGCGCGCCTTGAGCTTCTCCGACAGCGTCTTCACCGACTTGCCGGCTTCGGCGACGTTGCGGCCGTGCTGGGCGGCTTCGATGGTCGCCTGGTCGATCTCGGAGGCGCCTGCGGTCACCGAGGCGATGAAGCTCGATGCGTGGGTGGCGTTCTCCGTCAGCGTGTGCGTGGTCGTGCCTTGCTCGCGCACCGCGCCGTTGACGCTCTCGAACACCGGGCGGATCGCGTCGATCGACTGCGAGATGCGCTGCATCGATTCGATCGAGTCGGCGGCGTCGCGCTGCAGCGCTTCGATCTTGCGGGCGATCTCCTCGGTCGCCTGCTGGGTCTGCACCGCGAGCGCCTTCACTTCCGAGGCGACGACGGCGAAGCCGCGGCCGGCTTCGCCCGCGCGCGCGGCTTCGATGGTCGAGTTGAGCGCGAGCAGCGTCGTCTGCCGGGCGATCGAGGCGATCAGGTTGACGACGTTGCCGATCGCCTGCGACGACTGCCGCAGGCGGTCGACGCCTTCGCTCGCGGCACTTGCCGCCGCGCTCGCCTGATCGGCGAGGCCGGCGGCGTTCATCACCTGCGAGCCGATGTCGGCGGCGGATCTGGCGAAGGCTTCCGAGGCCTGCGAGAAGATCGTCGCGGTTTGCCCGGCTTCGCCGGAGCGATCCGTCAGCGCAGCGGTGCGCTCGCGGATGGTGGCAAGCGTCTCGGCGGTCGATGTCGCGCCGTCGGCAACCGATGTTGCGGCGCGTTCGACCTGCCGCACCATGGCGACCAGATCGAGCTCGAGCAGTTCCAGCGTTCGTTTCGCCGAATCGTTCTCCGCCGGGGCGGGCGCGGTGTCGCCAACGGCCGGCGCGGCAGTCGGCGGTCGGCGATCGTCTGGACAGACTCCTGCTGGCGGCGGCGGAAGGAGAAGGCCATGGCGTTCCTGACAGGCAATGTCGGTGGTGAAGTATTGCGCGCATCGTCCTATTTCCGTGTAAATCTGCGGTTAACCAAGTTAGGCATTGGAGTACCGCTTTGATTCCGCTTGCACCGCGGCATATAACGCCGCGCGTTTCGTGGAACTATCGAGGGCGACGGACGAGGGACAGATGGCCGGCCATTCCCAATTCAAGAACATCATGCACCGCAAGGGGCGGCAGGATGCGCAGAAGTCAAAACTGTTCTCCAAGCTGGCGCGTGAAATCACCGTTTCGGCGAAGATGGGCACGCCGGACCCGGCGATGAACCCGCGCCTGCGCGCCGCCGTGATCGCCGCGCGCCAGGAGAACATGCCGAAGGACAACATCGAGCGCGCGATCAAGAAGGCGCTCGGCGGCGAGAGCGAGAACTACGACGAGATCCGCTACGAGGGCTATGGTCCGGGCGGCGTCGCCGTCATCGTCGAGGCGCTGACCGACAACCGCAACCGCGCGGCGTCCGACGTGCGCTCCTACTTCACCAAGTCCGGCGGCAACCTGGCCGAGACCGGCGCCGTGTCGTTCATGTTCGACCACCTCGGCGTGATCGAATACGACGCCGGCGTCGCTTCCGAGGACGCGATGATGGAAGCGGCGATCGAGGCCGGCGCGGACGACGTGTCGTCCAGCGAGGGCGGCCACGAGATCTACGCCTCGCAGGAGACCTTTCGCGATGTCGCGAAGGCGCTGGAAGCGAAGTTCGGCGAGCCGCGCAAGGCGGCGCTGACCTGGAAGCCGCAGAACACCGTCGCCGTCGACGACGAGACCGGCGAGAAGCTGTTGAAGCTGATCGACCTGCTGAACGAGCACGACGACGTGCAGAACGTCTACGCCAACTTCGAAGTGTCCGACGCGCTGATGGCGAAGATGGCGTAACCTCCCGTGTCGTGCGAGAGCCCGCTGCGCGCGCGACCGTCGTCGAGGCTGCTGGTGCTCGATCCGTCGGGCAGGGTGCTGCTGTTCCGCTTCGCCCACGCCGATGGCGCTCTCGCCGGCCGCAGCTACTGGGCGACGCCCGGCGGTGAGGTCGAGGCCGGCGAAACGTTCGCGCAGGCCGCGATCCGCGAGCTGTTTGAAGAGACGGGCCTGCGCGTCGACGATGTCGGCGCGGAAGTCGGGCAAAGGACGTTCGTCCTGCAGCTGACGACCGGCGAGCACGTCATGGCCGACGAGCGCTTCTTTGTCGTCGAGCGCCGGCAGCGACGCCGTCTCGCGCGAGCGCTGGACGGCGCTCGAGCGCGAGGTCATGACCGAGCATCGCTGGTGGTCGCGCGCGGAGCTGGCGCAGACGGCCGAGGTGGTTTTCCCGGAAAATCTGCTGGAAATGCTGCCATCGCTGCGCTGACAGGTTATCACTACGCCATGTCAGCCGCGCCGATTCGCCAGAGTGTCCGCATCCTCGGGATCGATCCCGGCCTCCGCCGCACCGGCTGGGGCGTGATCGACGTCGACGGCAACCGGCTGATGTTCGTCGCCTGCGGCTCGGTCGAGACGCGCGAGAACCTGCCGCTGGCCGGACGTCTCGTTGCAATTCATGAGGGCCTTTCGCGCGTGCTCGGCGAGTTCAATCCGGCGGAGGCTGCGGTCGAGCAGACCTTCGTCAACAAGGATGGCGCATCGACCTTGAAGCTCGGGCAGGCGCGCGGCGTCGCCATGCTCGCGCCGGCGCTGTGCGGACTCTCGGTCGCCGAATACGCGCCGAACCAGGTGAAGAAGACCGTGGTCGGCGCGGGTCATGCCGACAAGAACCAGATCCGGGTGATGCTCGGCGTGCTGCTGCCGAAGGCCGATCCGAAGAGCGCCGACGCCGCCGACGCCCTCGCCATCGCCATCACCCACGCGCATCATCGTCAAAGCATCGCGCTGAAGATGGCGGTGGCGCGATGATCGGCAAACTCAAAGGTCTGATCGATTCCTATGGCGAGGATTATGTGATCCTCGACGTGCAGGGCGTCGGCTATCAGGTGCATTGCTCGGCGCGCACGCTGCAGGCGCTGCCGCAGGCGGGCGAGGCCGCGGTGCTGTCGATCGAGACCTATGTGCGCGAGGATGCGATCAAGCTGTTCGGCTTTCGCACCGACGTCGAGCGCGAGTGGTTTCGCCTGCTGCAGACCGTGCAGGGCGTCGGCGCCAAGGTCGCGCTGGCGGTGCTCGGCACGCTGGCGCCGTCCGATCTGGCGAACGCGATCGCGCTGCGCGACAAGGCGGCGGTCGCGCGCACGCCGGGTGTCGGGCCGAAAGTCGCCGAGCGCATCGTCACCGAATTGAAGGACAAGGTGCCGGCATTCTCGAACGTCGACCCGGCGCTGGTGCAGCTTTCGGGCGCGGTGGACGAGAAGCGCGCGCCGCATCCGGTCGCTGATGCGATCTCCGCGCTGGTCAATCTCGGCTACGGCCAGCCGCAGGCCACCGCCGCCATCGCCGCCGCCTCGCGCAGCGCCGGCGAAAAAG
This sequence comes from uncultured Alphaproteobacteria bacterium, assembly GCA_963843435.1. Lineage (GTDB taxonomy): Bacteria > Pseudomonadota > Alphaproteobacteria > Rhizobiales > Xanthobacteraceae > P52-10. The sequence goes on along the minus strand of CAWJKJ010000011.1, from coordinate 160,307 downwards.
CCGAGACGGCGCAACTGATCCGGCTGGGTTTGAAGGAGCTGGCAAAGTGATAAGCTCCCGCCGATGAACGCACCGCGCCTGATCACCCCCGAACGCCGCGACGACGACGCGGCCGACACCTCGCTGCGTCCGCAGACGCTCGGCGAGTTCGTCGGCCAGCAGCAGGCGCGGGAGAATCTCGCGATCTTCATCGGCGCTGCGAAGAAGCGCGGCGAGGCGCTCGACCATGTGCTGTTCGTCGGTCCCCCGGGCCTCGGCAAGACGACGCTGGCGCAGATCGTCGCGCGCGAGCTCGGCGTCGGCTTCCGCGCCACCTCGGGCCCGGTGATCGCCAAGGCCGGCGATCTCGCGGCGCTTTTGACCAATCTCGAAGAGCGCGACGTGCTGTTCATCGACGAGATCCATCGCCTCAATCCGGCGGTCGAGGAGGTGCTCTATCCGGCGATGGAGGACTTCCAGCTCGACCTGATCATCGGCGAGGGACCGGCGGCGCGCTCGGTGAAGATCGACCTTGCGAAGTTCACGCTGGTCGGCGCGACGACGCGCGCAGGGCTGTTGACCAATCCGCTGCGCGACCGCTTCGGCATTCCGGTGCGGCTGAATTTCTACACCGAGCCTGAGCTGGAGCTGATCGTCTCGCGCGGCGCGCGCGTGCTCGGCATCGGCATGACGCCGGACGGCGCCAACGAGATCGCCCGCAGGGCGCGCGGCACGCCGCGCATCGCCGGACGGCTGCTGCGCCGGGTGCGCGACTTTGCCTCCGTGGCGGACGCATCGGCGATCGACCGGGCGATCGCCGACAAGGCGCTCGGCGCGCTGGAGGTGGACTCCGCCGGCCTCGACGCGATGGACCGCCGCTACCTGACGACCATCGCCATGAACTATGGCGGCGGGCCGGTCGGCGTCGAGACCATGGCAGCGGCGCTGTCGGAGCCGCGCGACGCCATCGAGGACATCATCGAGCCGTACCTGATCCAGTGCGGCTACCTGCAGCGGACGCCGCGCGGACGGCTGTTGACCTCGCATGCCTTCCGCCACCTCGGCCTTGCCGAACCGTCGCGCGATCCGGCGCAATTCGGCCTGTTTGGCCAGGATGATGACAATTAGGTCATCTCGCGCAGGCGAATATGAACGGCGTCGATCACAATTTCGCTTGATTAACCTGTCGTTCATGGCGGCAAGGACAGCATCACAGCCGCATGATCTCTCGCCGCCATTTCCTCAAGTTTGCCGCCGGCTCCGGCGCGCTCGGCGTTGCCTCGGCCGCCTATGGCGCCGGCATCGAGGCGCGTGGGCATCGCGTCACCCGCTATGACCTGCAGCCGCCGCAATGGCCGACGGATTTTCCGCTGAAGATCGCAGCCCTTGCCGACCTGCATGCGTGCGAGCCGTGGATGGATCTCGAGCGGATCGCCGAGATCGTCGAGCATACGAACTCGCTCAAGCCCGACCTGATCGTGCTGCTGGGCGACTACGTCACCGGCATGCAGCGGACGGCAGGCTACATCGCGCCGGCCAGGTTCGCGCCTGTGCTCGGTCAGTTGAAAGCACCGCTCGGCGTGCACGCGGTGCTCGGCAATCACGACTGGTGGGACGACCGCACGGTGCAGCGGGAAGGGCGCGGCGTGCCGGAATGCCGGCGCCAGCTCGAAGCTGCAGGCATCCCGGTCTATGAGAACGACGTTGTCCGGCTGACGAAGTCCGGCCGGCCGTTCTGGCTCGCAGGCCTTGGCGATCAGCTCGCCTATATGCCGGCGCAGCGCTTCCGCAAGTTGACGCGCATCGGCGTCGACGATCTGGCGTCGACGCTTGCGAAGGTGACCGACGATGCGCCGATCGTGCTGATGGCGCATGAGCCGGACGTGGCGATGCGGGTGCCGTCGCGCGTGGCGCTGCAGCTGTCCGGGCATACCCATGGCGGGCAGGTGCGGCTGTTCGGGTGGTCGCCGATCGTGCCGTCGCGCTATGGCTCGCGCTTCGCCTACGGCCATTCGCGCGAGAAATGCGACGTCGTCGTCTCGGGCGGGCTCGGCTGCACGGCGCTGCCGGTGCGCATCAACATGCCGCCGGAGATCGTGCTGGTGACGCTCGGCGGCGCCGCGTAAGGTCATCGGCGCAACCGACGTTTCTCATGGACATGGCCGCAGAACCAGCATCCTTGCTTGCATCCTTGGCGCTCGACGGCGCGATCCGCGACGGACGCCATGTCATGCAGGTGCGTGTCTATTACGAGGACACGGATTTTTCCGGCGTCGTCTATCACGCGAACTACCTGCGCTTCATGGAGCGCGGCCGCACCAACTACCTGCGCCTGCTCGGCGCGGACCAGCACGCGCTGTTTGCGGAAGCCCAGGACGAAGCGCCGGGCTTCGCCTTCGTGGTGCGCTCGATGCAGCTCGAGTTCCTGAAGCCTGCGCGGATGGACGATCTGCTCGATCGTCGTCACGCACCCGGTCGAGGTGAAGGGCGCGTCGATCCTGCTCGCGCAGGAGGTCTTGCGCGGCGACGATGTCTTGATTGAAGCAAAGGTGCGCGTCGCCTTCGTCTCCGGCGGCCGCGCGCGGCCGATCCCGAAGGCGCTGCGCGTCGCGATGAAGGCGGATCAGCAGTAGCTAGCGTTCCGCGCTCTCGTGCCAGCGCGGCGCGTAACCGCGCGACAGCACTTTCGCGATCGACGGCGGTGTCAGCATCTGCACCGCGATGCCTTCGGGCGTGGCCGCGCGTCGGTGTAGCCGACGGCGTCCAGCGCAGCAGGTGCTTGCCCTTCACCGCGAAGGCGTCGTCGCCGGACAGCGTGACGAACACGCCGTCCGGCAGGTCGTCGAGCTTTCGCTTGTGCAATCGCTTGGCGCGGCCGTTCGAGTCGCTCGGCGTGCAGCACGTCGTCCATCGCCGGTGCGCTCGCGCGCGCGCCGCGGCCGGCGAACTTCAGCGCGAAATCGTTCGCCTCCTCGCGGCGACATTCGAAGCAGGGGCGATGACCGGCGGCCAGCGCCGTCGGCTCGTCGAGGAAGAACAGTTCCGTGTAGTACCGGCCCCAGACGTTGCGCTGCCGGCCCTTGAAGCTCAGCACGCAGCAGATCCACTGCCGCGTGGCATAGCGCCGGCGCGACACGGTCTTGGTCGTCGCGATGGAACTTGCCGCCGCGGTTGCCGAACAGCGTGCCCCGCGCCGGCGTTGCGATAAGTTCACCGAACGGATCGACGCGGTTCTGCAGGGGCATATGGGCCGCTCAAGGTCATGGCCGGACATCGTAGCCCGGCCATGCGCAAACTTGCGTCAGTATACGACGCGCCCGGCGGCCTACTTCTTCATCCGCTCCGCGAACACCACGCCGCCCTTCATCTTGTCGACCAGCGGCGCCTCGATGATCTGCACGGTGACTGCGTCGATCGGCGCGTTGGCGTTTTTCACCACCGCGTCGGTGATGTCCTTCATCAGCCCCTTCTTCTGCTCCAGCGTGCGGCCGGCGGCGAGGTAAACGATGACTTCAGGCATGGGTTGCTCCTGGGACAGGCGGTGTTGCGACAGGGGCAGTTAACCCCCATCCCGGCGAGGCGTGCAAGCGCTGCGGTGGCGATCTTTGCTAGCCGTGAAACTTCAATCCGATCGACGACCTTGTCGATGACCTTGCGCTCGGCGCGGAAGGCGAGGCCGACCAGGTTCAGCTCGGTGCGCGGCACGGCCTTCACCACGGCGCGGTTGGCCGCGTCATGGGTCGTCTTGAACATCTCTTCGGTGTAGACGGCCGGCTTCACGTCGCGCGCCAGCGCCCGTTCCAGCGCGCGCGTCAGCGCCGCGCGGTCGGCGCCATAGATCAGGATCGGCTGGCCGATCAGCGCGAGATACGGCGTGGCGCTGCCGTCCTCGTAAGGCTCGCCGATGCAGTCCGGGAAAGCTCGCGGCGATGCCGCCCGCCAGGAACGATGCGACGTTGAGCTTCTGCCAGACCTCAAGATCGGTCCGGATGACGATGGCGATCTTGGTGTCGAACTGCATGACGCGGCGCTAGTTGCCCCAGGTGACCTTGTGCCGCGCGAGAATCTTGCGCACCTCGTCGACCAGTTTGTCTCTCGTCGACCAGGAGCTGCGCCTCGCTCTGCTTCTTCAGATATTCCTCGCGGTCCTCGATGCGTCGTCAGCCCCGCGCCGAGGATCAGGTCCTTGATCTGCACCTTGCCGTTCGCCCGCTCGTCGGAGCCCTGGATGATCGCGCACGGCGAGTTGCGCTTGTCGGCATACTTCATCTGCTGGCCGAGGCTGTGCTTCGGATTGCCGAGATAGAGCTCGGCGCGGATGCCGGCGTTGCGCAGCGTCGCGACCATCTTCTGATAGCCGGCGATCGTCGCCGCCGAACACGGTGACCACCACCGGGCCAGACTGCGGTTTCGAGTCGAGCTTGCCGAGCATCGTCAGCGCCGCCTGCAGGCGCGACACGCCGATCGAGAAGCCCGGTCGCCGGCACCGGCTCGCCGCGAAAGCGCGAGACGAGCCCGTCATAGCGCCCGCCGCCGCCGACCGAGCCGAAGCGCACGGGGCGGCCCTTTTCGTCCTTCGTCTCGAGCAGCAGTTCAACTTCGTAGACGGGGCCGGTGTAGTATTCGAGGCCGCGGACGACGGACGGATCGATGCGAACGCGATCGGACCGTAGCCCGACGCTGACGAGCCAGTTCGGCGATCTGCTTCCAGTTCGCTACGCCTTCCTGTGCCGATCGTCGCTGTCGCGTTCAGTGCGCATCAGTCTTGGCGGCGATCGCTTGCGTTCGTACCAGTTCGGGACGCGTCGAGCCATCACGCGATCGATAGCGGCGTGTGTCCGAGATCGGCACCTTTGGTGAAATCGCCGCTCTCGTCCTTGCGGCCTTCGCCGAGAAGCGCTTGAACGCCTGCAATCACCCAAGCGATCGAGCTTGTCGATTGCCCGCAGAACCGTGAGCCTGCGCCCAGCGTTCTCGTCACCGCCAAGCCGATCGCCTCCAGAACGCCATCGAGCACCTTGCGGTTGTTCACCTTCACGACGTACTGGCCGCGCGGGATGCCGAGCGCCTCCATCGTGTCCGCGGCCATCATGCAAATCTCGGCGTCCGCGGCCGGCGAGCCAGACCCCACCGTATCGGCGTCGAACTGCATGAACTGGCGGAAGCGTCCCGGGCCCGGCTTCTCGTTGCGGTAGACGTAGCCGAAGCGATAGCTGCGGTAGGGCAGGGCGAGGTTCTGGAAATTCTCCGCCACGTAGCGCGCGAGCGGTGCGGTGAGGTCGTAGCGCAGGCTCAGCCACTGCTCGTCGTCGTCCTGGAACGAGAACACGCCTTCGTTCGGCCGGTCCTGGTCGGGCAGGAATTTGCCGAGCGCATCGGTGTATTCGATCGCCGGCGTCTCCACCGGCTCGAAACCGTAGCGCTCGAACACCTCGCGGATGGTCTCGACCATCTGCCGCGTGGCGGCGATGGCGGTGGGACCACGGTCTTCCAGCCCGCGCGGCAGCCGCGCGCGCAGTTTCTGGGGCTTCTTCTGCTTCTTGTCGGACATGTTGCGGGTGTTATCAGCCGGGTGTGGCGGCAGCAAATGAGGATAATTAGTCAAGTCGATTCAGGTCGCTTATACAAGCCTTTACAGCCGCCCTGTAAGGCGCTGGGTGATGCTTGTCCCGCACAGTTCGAATTGCGCAAGCGTCGCGACTGGCGTTGACAACGCCTGAAAATTTTCCGTCACTGGTTCCGTCTCGCCAACTCCGTGCCAACCCGCGGGAGAGACAATGAAGCGTCCGCGTCCGTCGCCCTATTCGGAGCACAGCCGCTGGAGCGCCCCCGGGCCGCTCGGCGGGCGCGGATTCGACACCCTTCCTTCCGCGCCCGCCCAGCTGCCGATCGTCGTCAGCGGTCTGGTGCTGCATCCGATCGAGGCCGCCGCGCGCGGCATCGCCATCCCCGAGACGTCGCGCGGCGATGCGCATCTGCGCTCGGTCTCCGAATTCCTGCAGGTGCTGATCGCGCGCGACCGCCGCTCGCTGCAGATCCCGCGCAAATCCGAACACCGGCTGTTCGGCGTCTGCCGCGACTATGCGCTGATCGCCTGCTCGATCCTGCGCGCGAACGGCATTCCGGCGCGCCTGCGCGTGGGCTTTGCCGACTATTTCACGCCGCACTACCTCGAAGATCACTGGGTCTGCGAATATCGCGACAGCGGCAACGTCTGGCGCCTGCTCGATGCCGAACTCGTGCCCGAGGTTCGCAGCCGCTATTCCATCGCCTTCGAGGCGCATGACGTGCCGCGCCAGCGTTTTCTTTCCGCCGGCACCGCGTGGCAGGCGGTGCGCAGCGGCGCCTACGACGCGCAGCACATGGGCGTGCATGCGCTCGGCATCGGCGGGCTGTGGTTCGGTGCCGCGAGCCTGTTGCGCGATCTCGCGGCACTGACGATGAACGAGATGATGCCGTGGGACCAGTGGGGGCCGGCGCGCAGCCTCGGCCCCGGCAGCGAGGTCTCCACCGAATGGCTCGACCGCTTCGATGCGCTGGCCAAGGCGCTCGCGGCGGAACCGCCGGACTATCAGGACGCACTGGCGATCCTCGCGGACCATCCCTGGGCGGCGCTGACCGACACGGTGATCAGCTTTCCGCTCGGCGAACCGGTCGAGGTTGTCGTTGCGCCGGCGCAGCAAGCTGATGCGCCAACGCAGCAATAGACTTGGTTGTCACGCCGCCGCCATTTCCCGGACACGGCGATAGCTGATAGGTTTCGCTCGCGCGAACTCTCGCCTGGCAAGGTCACAAACAATGAACGTCAAAAGCGATATCCGTCCCGCCACCGTGGTGCCGAACGACCTGTCCGCCTTCTGGATGCCGTTCACCGCGAACCGCGCCTTCAAGAAGTCGCCGCGCATGCTCGCCGGCGCGAAGGACATGCACTATTTCGCAGCCGACGGCCGCAAGCTGATCGACGCTGCCGCCGGCATGTGGTGCACCAATGCCGGCCACGGGCGCGAGACGATCGCTGCCGCGATCCAGAAGCAGGCCGCCACCGTCGACTACGTGCCGCCGTTCCAGTTCGGCTATCCGCCGGCGTTCGAGCTGGCGAGCCGCATCGCAGCGCTGGCGCCGAACGATCTCAACCACGTGTTCTTCTGCAACTCGGGCTCCGAGGCGGTCGACACCGCGCTGAAGATCGCGCTCGCCTACCAGCAGCTGCGCGGCGAGGGCACGCGCACGCGCCTGATCGGCCGCGAGCGCGGCTATCACGGCGTCGGCTTCGGCGGCATCTCGGTCGGCGGCATCGTCAACAACCGCCGCATGTTCGGCTCGCTGCTCACCGGCGTCGATCATCTGCCGTCCACCTACGACCGCGAGAAGCAGGCGTTCACCAAGGGCGAGCCGGAGTACGGCGCGCATTTCGCCGACGAGCTCGAGCGCATCGTCGGCCTGCACGGGCCCTCGACCATTGCCGCCGTCATCGTCGAGCCGATGGCGGGCTCCACCGGCGTGCTGCCGCCGCCGAAAGGCTACCTGCAGCGCCTGCGCGAGATCACGAAGAAGCACGGCATCCTGCTGATCTTCGACGAGGTGATCACCGGCTACGGCCGGCTCGGCACGGCGTTTGCCGCCGAGCGCTACGGCGTGACGCCGGACCTGATGACCTTCGCCAAGGGCATCACCAATGGCGCGGCGCCGATGGGCGGCGTGCTGGTGCGCGACGAGATCCACGATGCCTTCATGACCGGCCCGGAACACGTCATCGAACTGTTCCACGGCTACACCTACTCGGCGCATCCGCTCGCCTGCGCCGCCGGCCTTGCCACGCTCGACATCTACCGCGACGAGGACCTGTTCGCGCGTGCGAAGAAGCTGGAACCGAAGTTCGCCGACGCGGTGATGACGCTGCGCAAGGAACCGAACGTGCTGGACATCCGCACCGTCGGCATCACCGCGGCGATCGACCTGGCTTCGCGCGAAGGCGCCCCCGGCAAGCGCGGCATGGACGCGCTCGGCGCCTCGTTCCACGACTTCGACATCGTGCTCCGCGTCACCGGCGACACCCTGGCGCTGACCCCGCCGCTGATCATCACCGAGGACCAGATCGGCGAGATCGTCGACAAGGTCGCCAAAACCATCCGCGCGGTGGCGTGAGGCCTGTTAGCGGACGATTAAGCGGATTGTGCAAAGAGTGTAGCGCGCCGAATCACCGGCGGTGGTAGAGTGAGCGACTGGGGCGGGGCGTTAAGCATTCCATGATCCGCATTTCGACGATTTTCATCGCCATCTGCATGGTGCTGATCGCGTCGTCGCGTCGGTCTCGCGCTTTACACGCTGGCCGGCATGCAACTCGATGCACGCTGCGCTGGTGTCGGTTGCCGCGCTGACGATCCTGATCCTCTACAATGCCGCGGCGATGCGGCTGCGCGACCGCACCGATGTGGGCGGGCAGATCGCGGATCTGTCGCGCGGAACCGCCGACCTCGCCCGCCAGGTCGCCGAATACGGCCGCAGGCTGCATGCGCTCGAGGGCAAGTTCGCAGGCGCCAGCGGCAACATGGAGCGCCGGATCGATCCGCTGCGCGAGGAGATCAACGAGCTCGGGAGCCTGGTCAAGCAGCTCGCCGTCTCCGTCGCCGCGCACGACGATCTTCTCAATCCCGATACCAGCGCGAACGACGCCTCCGCCGCCGGCGCTGGCCGTCGTGCAGCCGCCAACCGTCGTCGCCGCGCCGACCGTGCCGCCGGCTCCCGACGGTCGAGCGGCCCGTTGCGCCCGCACCGCCGCCGCGCGCCGAGGTCAGGCCGGAACCCAAGCCGGAAATCCGCCGCCGAAGCCGCGCCGAAACCGGTCGACGATCCGCGCATCGTCGCCGCCGTCAAGGATGTGGTCGAGGCCAACCGCATCGACCTGCATCTGCAGCCGATGGTGACGCTGCCGCAGCGCAAGGTGCGCTACTACGAGGCGATGTCGCGCATCCGCGACCGCGACGACAACGTCATCGCCGCCACCGATTTCATCGAGATCGCCGAGAAGACCGGCGCGATGGCGCGCATCGACGAGGCGGTGCTGCTGCGCTGCGTGCAGGTGCTGCGGCGGCTGCTCGTGCGCAACAAGGATGTCGGGCTGTTCTGCAACCTCTCCGGCGTGACGCTGCGCGACACCGAGGTGTTCGGCCGCTGCCTCGACTTCCTCGATGCCAACCGCGCGCTGGCGCCGTCGTTCGTGCTGGAGATCAAGCAGAGCACGCTGCGCAGCCTCGGCCCCACCGAGAGCGAGAATCTGGCGGCGCTGGCCCAGCGCGGCTACCGCTTCTCGATCGACAACGTGACCGATCTGCGCTTCGAGCCGCGCGAGCTTGCCGACCGCAGCGTGCGCTTCGTCAAGGTGCCGGCGGCGCTGCTGCTCGATCCGGCGCGCGCGTCGGATATTCACCCGTCCGACCTTTCCGACATGCTCGGCCGGTTCGGCATCGATCTCGTCGCCGAGCGGATCGAGGGCGAGCGCGCAGTGGTCGACCTGCTGGACTACGACGTGCGCTTCGGCCAGGGCTTCCTGTTCTCGCCGCCGCGTCCGCTGCGCACCGACGCGCCGCCGCCGGCCGGCGCTGCAGCCCCGCAGCCGGCCGCACCTGCCGCTGCGCCTGCTCCACAGCGCACGCAAGGCATCGCAGCCCTTGCGCGCCGCTCGGCGACCTGACATTTCGTTCCTGAAATGAGCAATCCAACACTCACTCATCATTTGCGCGACGTCATCGACGGCGTCGACGTGATCCTGTCCGACATCTGGGGCGTCGTTCACAACGGCCTGCAGGCCTGGCCCGATGCCTGCGTCGCCTTGTCCGAATTCCGCAAGCGCGGCGGCAAGGTCGTTCTGATCACCAACGCGCCGCGGCCTGCGGCCGCCGTGCAGCGGATGCTGCGGCGGCTGCATGTTGCCGACGACGTCTACGATGCGATCGTCTCATCGGGCGATCTGACCCGCGGCTACATCGACGAGCATCGCACGCAAAAGGTGTTTCACATCGGGCCCGAACGCGATCATTCGCTGTTCGAAGGTTTTGGCGTTGCCTTCGGCGACGTCGAGGATGCCGACTACATCGTCTGCAGCGGCCTGTTCGACGACGAGACCGAGACGGCGGAGGACTATCGCGCGACGCTGACGCGGGCGCGCGAGCGCGAGCTGTTTCTCGTCTGCGCCAATCCGGACATCGTCGTCGAGCGCGGCGAGAAGCTGATCTTCTGTGCCGGCGCGCTGGCGGAGCTGTACGTCACGCTCGGCGGCAAGGTGCTGTTCGCCGGCAAGCCGCATCCGCCGATCTATGAGCGCGCGCTGGCGCTTGCGGCAGCTGCGGGAGCGCCGAGCGTGTCGCCACAGCGCGTGCTGGCGATCGGCGATTCCGTCCGCACCGATCTCGAAGGCGCCAACGGCTCGGGCTTTCGCTGCCTGTTCGTCACCAGCGGCATTCATGCCGCCGAGCTCGGCGAGCGCGCCAACCCGGACACGGCGTCGGTCGCGAAGCTGTTCAAGGGCGCGAGCAAGCCGCCGTTCGCGGTGACGCCGACGCTGAAGTGGTGATTTTCGGACTTACAGCCGATTGAAACCTATCGGGTGAAGAATCCGCCCAAGCCGCTCGGCGGCGCCGGCGCAAACGCCGCGCGGCCGACCGGGGCGGGCGGGCGTGGTCCCGCTGGACGCTGAGGCTGCATCGCTGCCGGCGGCTGCTGCTGCCGCGGTGTGAAAGCCCGGCCAGCTTCCCTGCTCGGTGTTGGTGACCGCCGGACGCGGACGGCGCTTCACGGGCTTCGGCTGATCGGTGGCCGCCGCAGTTGCGGCGGCGGTGGCACGCCACCTCTCGCCGGCGCACCGGCGGCAACCGGGACATCGTCCTTGGCGTCGATCTTGCCGACCTCGCGGCGCGGCCAGGCGGCATCGTCGGCGCGTCCGCCGGGCGCTGCCAGCGGCTCGCCCTTGACCAGCGTGCGCGCGGCGAGCGCATCGATCGCGGCGGGCCTTGTGCCGGCGCCGCCGAGCAATTCGTTGGTGCCGACCGAGGACGCAACCAGCGGCACGATCGGGCCGGCGAGCGGCCGCGGCGCAGGGGCGCCGGGCTTGATGTTGGTGTCGGGCGTGCCCGGATCGCTCGGCAGCGCCACCGGCAGCGCGCGGTTCGCCAGCAGGCGCTTGATCTCGCGGTCGACATAGTGGGCGAGCTTGCGCGCGCCGGCCTTGGTGAAGAACACGCCGTCGCCGGTGCGCAGTCGCGCGGGTCTGGCCTTCGAAGTCGGGGCCCTGCTGCATGAAGCGGCCGGCTTCGTCGACGAAGCCGTCCCACACGTCCACATAGGTGATGCCGGCCTTCGACGCGCTTTCGCGATAGAGCGAGTCGAGGAACAGCATGTCGGAGGTCGCCTTCGGTCCGCGCACCGCCGGCAGGCCGACCCACAGCACCGGAACGCCCTTGGTCTTCAGGACGCCGATCATGTCCTCGATCTTTTTCTTGTAGAGCTCGACCCAGCGTTCGGAGCGAAACTCGTTCAGGCCGTTGGCCGAGCGCGCGGTGCGCTCGGGCGCCGCGATCGACGGCGTATCGGTGCTGTCGGCCTGGTCTTCGGCGGGCGGCGCCTCGGCGTCCTCGTCCGGCTTCTTCGCCGTGCTGGGCCGGCGCGCGTCCTGCTTCGCGCCGGCCTTGCTGTCGGCCTTCTTCTTGTCGTCCTTCTTCGGATCGGGCTTCTCGACCACCGGCTCGCGGATGGTGGTGCGGTCGTGCAGGCCGAGCATCACGACGATCACGTCGGACTTTTCCTGGGCGACGATGCCCTTCGCCGCAGCGGCCCAGTCGGCGGGCTCGCCGCGCGGCGAATAGCGGATCAGGCCGGACACGGTGCGATGCTTGCGGATCACGCCCATGTCGGGCTGTTCGGAGAAGGCGTCTTCGAGGCCGTAGGCGAGCCAGTCGGCCATCGCGTCGCCGAGCACCAGCACATGGCGCTCAGGCGCGAGTGTCGCCCTTGTCGGCCTTCGGCGGCGGCGCGCGCGAATAGTCGACCCGCGGTGCAGGGGCCTGCTCCTGCTGCTGCGGAACGGCGAGAAGAAGTCGCCGAAACCGCGCTGCTGCTGCTGCTGATACTGCGGGCGCGGCGGCGGCCGATCAAAGCCAAACGGAAAGAATTGCGCCGAAGCCGGCATGACGATGGCGACCAGCATGGCGACTGCAACGGTCACCGCGATCAGCGGCCCGCTCTCGGTCAGCACACGCAACGGGTTCTTAGAATCCGACATCCGTCCAGCTTCGCGTTGCAAGCCTGCAAGCGGCCATAAACCGCCTCGCAGCGCTCTGCGTCAAGTACGCACGGAAAATGTCAACCTGAAGGTTACCAGCTTGTTTTGATGCCCGAATCAGCGCCGGCGCAGCCGTTCCAGCACGCCTGGAGGAGGCAAAACCGTCCGCGGGCGCCCCGATCGAGGCCTGGAAGCTGCGCACCGCATCGCGGGTGCCGGCGCCCAGATTGCCGTCCGGCTCGCCGCGGTAGAACCCGCGCTGGCTCAGAAGCTGTTGCAATTCAAAGCGTTCCGCCCGCGTCAGGACCCGCTCCTCGCGCGGCCAGGCCTGCGCCAGCGGCGCTCCGCCGCGCAGACGGTCGGCGAAGTGGCCGATCGCCAGCGCATAAGCCTCGGCCGGGTTGTAGCGCATGATCACCCGGAAGTTATGCAGCATCAGGAAGCCCGGCCCTTCGGCGCCGCCCGGCACCAGCAGGAAGGCCTTGTCGCTGTTGCGCGGAAACGGCTTGCCGCCGGCGCGGCGGATGCCGAGCTGCTCCCACTGGGCGAGGGTGAAGTTCTTCGAGCGGTCGGCGAGGGTGAAGTTGAATCCGCGCGGCACCTCGACCTCGTAGCCCCAGGTCTCGCCGCCGCGCCAGCCGTCCTTTTTGAACTTGTTGGAGGTGGAGGCGAGGATGTCGGCGACCGAATCGACCACGTCGCGCCGTCCGTCGCCGTCGAAGTCGATCGCCGAGCGCTTGAACGCGGTCGGCATGAACTGCGTCGCGCCGAATGCGCCGGCCCATGAGCCTTTCAGTTGATCGGGCTTGAGGTCGCCGCGATGCAGGATCTCCAGCGCGCTCAGGAATTCGTCCTTGAAGTAGGCCTGCCGGCGGCCGACGCAGGCGAGCGTCGCGGTCGAACGCAGCACGCTGCGGTCGCCGCCCTGGGTCGAGTAGTTCGACTCGATGCCCCAGATCGCGGCGATGATGTAGCGGTCGACGCCATAGGCCTTTTCCACCGCATCGAACGTCGCGCGATGGGTTGTGAGCATCTCGCGTCCGCGCGTCAGCCGCGCGTCGGTGACGAGGATGTCGAGATAGTCCCAGACCGCCTTGGTGAACTCCGGCTGCGCATCGACGAAATCCATGATGCGCAGGTCCGGCGTCAGGCCGGCCGTGTAGCGATCGAAACTGTCGCGGGAGATGTTGCGCCGGGCGGCGTCCGGCCAGAGGTTCGCCAGGCAATAGGGAAAGTTCGCCGCCGCCTGGCGGATCGCTGCTGCGGTCATCAGCGGGTGGCCGGATGCGCCGTCCTCGCCGCTCCATTCCTTCGGCGGCGCAGGCGGCGTCGTGCCGAACTGGGCCGCGCGCGTTCGCGGCGGCGTTTGCGGGATCGAGCCGGTGATCGAACCCGGCGGCAGCGGCTGGCGCGCTGCCCTGGCCGGTCAGCACGAGCGGTCCGCGGCCCGAGGCGGTCTGCGCCGGCGCGCCATCAGCCAGCGCCAGAAATCCCGCCGCAACCAGAGCTGCGGCTGGCACGCGCCATCCGTTCGTCACTTTCGCACTCAATGTCATCTTGAGACCCGTAACCGACCCGAACTTTCCCAAAACAGGGAGGCTCAGTTCCGGTTTCAATCAGCTTAACAAAGGCACTTTTTACCGTCACCTAGCGTTCAATTGGTTCCGCGGCATCGCTCTTGCAACGTTGTTGCAATGTTGTCCGGCACCAAAAGCTGCTACCACCCGTCCGCATTCATCCGATCCCCAAATTCCCCGAAGAGACCTCATGAAAGTCCGCAAAGCTGTGTTCCCGGTCGCCGGTCTCGGCACCCGTGTCCTTCCCGCGACCAAGGCGATGCCGAAGGAGATGCTGACCATCGTCGACCGGCCGCTGATCCAGTACGTGGTCGACGAGGCGCGCGAGGCGGGGATCGAGCACTTCGTGTTCGTCACCGGACGCAACAAGGGGGTGATCGAGGATCACTTCGACCGCCAGTTCGAGCTCGATACGACGCTGCGCGAGCGGTCCAAGAAGGCCGAGATGGAGCTGCTCGAGCGTGACCAGCCCGCGGCCGGCGCGATGAGCTTCACCCGCCAGCAGGCGCCGCTCGGCCTCGGCCATGCGGTGTGGTGTGCGCGCGACATCGTCGGCGACGAACCGTTTGCGGTGGTGCTGCCGGACGAGCTGGTGCTGAACACGCCCGGCTGCCTGAAGCAGATGATCGATGCCGCCAAGGACCTGGGGCCGAAGGCCAACGTGCTTGCGGTCGAGGAAGTGCCGATGGAGCGCGTGCACCAGTACGGCGTCGTCGGCGTCGGTCCGAGCAAGGGCAAGGCCTTTGAGGTCTCGACCATGGTCGAGAAGCCGCCGCGCGAGAAGGCGCCGTCAAACCTCTCGATCACCGGGCGCTACATCCTGCAGCCGGAGATCTTCAAGATCCTGGAGACCCAGGAGCGCGGGGCGGGCGGCGAGATCCAGCTGACCGACGGCATGGTCGGCCTGTCGAAATCGCAGAAATTCTACGGCCTGCGCTTCGAGGGCGAGCGCCACGACTGCGGCTCCAAGGCCGGTTTCCTGCGCGCCAACATCGCCTACGGCCTGCGCCGGCCGGAACTCGCGGACGGCCTGCGCGAGGAGATGCAGCGGTATCTGAAGGGCTAACCTTCGCGGAGTTGAACCCCGCCTGCCTTCGCCGCGACCAAGGCGAAAGTGGGAGATTTCAATGACTTCGATCAAGCGCTTGATCGCTGTGATGGCGGCCGCAGGCCTCGCCCTTGTGCTGGCGAGCGGCGTCGCCGCCGCGCGGAGCGATGAGGTCACGCCGGACGCAAAGGCCCAGTTCAACAAGCGCATGTTCGGCAAGGAGCCGGCCGCCAAGGCCAACACCTACGCCTGCTTCGTGCGCCGCTACGATGCCGATCACCTCGCGCGCCACCCGCATCAGAAGGTGACGTCGATGAAGCTGCTGGTCACCTCGGAATGGTTCGAGGGGAACAGCGACCTCGATCGCCACTTCCGCCTCGGCGTGACGTTCCGAACCAAGCGCGGCAACTACGACTCCAGCGGCAGCTGCGGCTTCTTCCGCCCCGAAGACGCCAAGGACGAGATCCGCTACGGCTGCGGCGTCGATTGCGACGGCGGCGGCATCAGCATCGGCATGGGCAAGGACCGACGACGCCACGCTCGTCCGCCTGTCGCGCGTGCGCATCTGGCAGAACAACAAGCCGG
Organism: uncultured Alphaproteobacteria bacterium; assembly: GCA_963843435.1. GTDB lineage: Bacteria > Pseudomonadota > Alphaproteobacteria > Rhizobiales > Xanthobacteraceae > P52-10. The sequence continues at coordinate 144,844 of CAWJKJ010000011.1, read as the reverse complement.
ACGATGAGGCGGGCGACGAACTGGTCGCCGGCAAGGACGACGCGATCTTCCGGCTCGACCGCGCGAGCCTCGACGAATGCAAATCGCTGGTCACCGACCGCAAGGAGCTGGCCGCGATACGCCACATCAGCAGGCGAGAGGCCAACCGCAAGTAATTCGTTGATCGCCAACGCGTGAAGGAGGACATCATGCACAGGCGCAATCTGTTTCGGGCCGCCGTCGCATCGCTCGGTGCGGCCTTCGCAACCGCCGCGGTGACGAAAGCGCAGGCGGCCACGCCCGACAAGATCGAAGGTGGTCTATCACCTGAACGAGCTCGACAAGGTCCAGTTCGTGATCGGCAACATCGAGAACCATTTCGAGGGCGTCGGCGGTCCCGACAAGGTGACGATTGCGCTTGTCGTGCACGGTCCCGCGCTGAAGGCATTTCATGCAGCGAGCGCCAACCCCGATGTCAAAGGCCGGCTGGCGTCGTTTGCGAAGTCGGGCGTCGAGCTTGCCGCCTGCGGCAACACCATGAAGAGCCAGAACGTGACCGAGAAGGATTTGCTGCCCGGCTTCGTCAGGCTCGATCGCGGTGGCGTCGTGCGCATCGCCGAACTGCAATCGCAGGGCTACGTCTACCTCCGGCCGTAAAGCGGTGGGGATTGCGGCGCCGGAGCATTGCGCGAGGCGTTGGATTGGCGGCTAATGCCTGCATGTTCACATCCTCGCCGGGGCGATGAAGAACGGGCTCTACTCCATTCACGTTCACATGCTGGACGGTCATCCCGACCGCGGTGCCGGCGTGCTCGTCCTGCGCGACGGCGACATGCGCGGCGGCAACGGCTCGCTGTTCTATACCGGCAGCTACACGTTCGAAGCCGGCAGGTGGAAGGGCGAGCTGGTCACCAGCCCGCACACGCGCAATCCTGGTCCCACCACGGTATTCGAAGACCGCGAATCCGGCATCGGCTTCTCCGGCACGTTCGATGAGGAGGAGGCGGAAGCGCACGGGACGGCGCTGCTGGGCAAGACCAGCCTGACCTTCAAGGTCACCTTGCGCAGGCTTGTCGACCTATAATTACAAGTTTTATCAATGCCTTAAGTGCAGATTTGAGGCTTCGCTCAAAGATACGTGAGCCGCATCACGGTTCTGTTGGCGCGGAACCGGGCACTCTCCTGTCCATGAACACGGCGGCCCGCAAACGGGCGCCAAACAGGAGAACGGCCATGAACACCACCTTCATCAAGACCATCCGCGTCCTCAGCGTTGCCACTGCGGTTGCGATCTCGCTCACCTCTTTCGCAGCTCATGCGGTCGAGGCGACCGCCGAACAGCGCCGGGCCTGCACGCCGGACGCGTTCCGCCTCTGCTCGAGCCACATCCCGAACATCGAGGCGATCACCAGCTGCATGCGCGCCAACAAGTCGAAGCTGAGCCCGGAATGCAAGCTGGTGTTCGACAAGCCGGCGACGGCCACGGTCGCCAGCCGCCAGTAAGCGGTACCCGAGCGGTCTTAAGGGACAAGGATCAAACAGACACGACGTCGGCAGTCATGGCCGTCTGTCGACGTCGAGAGCCGGGAGGGCGTCCCCACAGCCTCCCGGCTCTTTCTTTTTTTGCCGACACGTTGCGGGCTCGTCGTTCCGGAATGTTGCCAGCCCTTCCATCGAGCGTGAGGCGCATCACGGTATCTTGCCCAGAACCCGGGCATGCTCCTGTCCATGAACACGGCGGCTCGCCAATGAGCGCCAACAACCAGGAGAACGGCCATGAACACGATCATCAAGACCATTCGCGTCCTCAGCGTTGCCACTGCGGTTGCGATCTCGCTCACCTCTTTCGCGGCTCATGCGATCGAGGCGACCGCCGAACAGCGCCGGGCCTGCACGCCGGACGCGTTCCGTCTCTGCTCGAGCCACATCCCGAACGTCGACGCGATCATCGGCTGCATGAAGGCCAACAAGTCGAAGCTGAGCCCGGCTTGCAGGCTGGCGTTCGACAAGGCGGCCGACGCGACGGTCGCCAGCCGCACCCAGAGCCAGACCGAGGCTCAGTAAGCTTCGGAGCGATCCAAGGGACGGGATCGCCACAGAAAGTTACGACGTCGGCAGTCATGGCCGTCTGTCGATGTCCAGAGCCGGGAGGGCGTCCCCACAGCCTCCCGGCTCTCTCTTTTTGTCGTTCTGCAATGCGAGCAGCGCCGTCAGCGCTGCAATCTTACGCCGAGCATGAACAGCGTCGCCTGATAGTCGGCGTTTTCGAGGTTGCTCTTCAGCCAGTCATGGCGCAGTTGCGCCTTCAGGTGCAGGTCGCGGTTGAATTTGTAGACGAGGTCGCCGCCGACCGAATAGATCTTGTCGAAGCGGTCGACGCCGTCATAGTCGGCGGTGGTGAAGCCGGCCTTCAGCGTGCCGATCAGATAGCGGCGGAAGGCATGATCCACCTGCGCGTTGTAGCTGCGGGTGATGACGCCCGAGACGCCCGGCAGCGTCGATTCGTCGATTGAGGATTGCGCCACGAAGGTCACCGTGGTCAGGCCGGTCGGCTTCCAGATCAGCGATGCTGCGCCGAGAAGTCCCTTTGCGTCCTGCAACCTCGGGTCCTCGTAGGTGCGCCTGGTGTAGCCGATCGACGCTTCGCCGGTGATCAGCCGGCCGAGCTCGAAGGTCGAGCCGACCCGCGCGGTGTTGCCGCGGGAGCTGCGTGCAAAGCCGTTGCTGTCGACCTCGAGGTCGCGCTCGCGCCGATCGATGGAGACTTCGCCGAACGGCTTGACGTGCGGCAGCAGCTCGTAGGAGCCGCGCAGCGAGCCGCCATACTGGTTGAAGTTGCGGTCGCTGTTGCTCGACCGCGTGCCGTCGCTCAACGTCGAATTCCTGGTAGACGGAGCGGTCGAAGGTGGTGTTTGCGGCGATCTCGAAGCGATTGTAGTTGTGCGCGGCGCCGAGCGAGCTGCCGTACGAGAAGATCAGCGGATAGCGCAGCAGGTTGGCCTGGATGTTCGGGCTGCCCGGATTGTCGGTGCCGAGCCGCAGGCGCGTCTCGGTGTTGATGCGGGTGTCGCGCGAGATGTCCAGCCGTCCGTTGACCTTGCCGATGAAATCCGGCCGGTCGATGTTGACCGGCAGCTCCGACGCCGCTCTCGTTCTTCATCGAATAGCCGGTGAAGGAGCCGCGCAGGTCGGCGATCAGCGAATGCTGCTGCCAGTCGGAGGCGACCAGGAGCTCCGGCGCGACCATGTAGAGCCACGATCCCTTGCCGTTCGGGATTCGGCCCGGGTTGTTGTCGTAGCCGGTCCAGAACTCGATCGCGGGCTTCACCAGCATGCTGCCGCGATAGAAGCCGACCGCGCCGAACGGATCCTCGTCGACCTTGAGCGCGCGCCGTTGCGGCTGGCCGGCGACGGTGCCCGCCATCGACGGGGCGAGGCGCGGCCTGTTCGCGGTCGCCGCTGACGGCAGTCGCGGTGGCGGCGGCGCGACCGGTGCGATCGTTGGCGTGATCTGCACGGGCGGGCCACCGACGATCTCCGTCGGCGCAACCGTGGGCGAGACGCCGGGCTTGCGCTTGGCGGCCTTCTTCTTGCGGTTGAGCGAGTCGAAACCGGTCGCAGCGGCGCCGGCAGCGGCGGGGGCTTCGAATTTCGGGATGCGGCCGATGCGCGAGGGCGCGGGCGCGTCGCCGCGGGTGCGGCATCCGTCGGTGTCGGTTGTCCGCCGCAGCGGACGGTTCTGGCCGGAGAAGCCGTCGCGCTCGCCGCGCAGCAGGTCGGTTGTCAGGGTCTGGGCGGTCGCCTCGGCGGCAAGCAGCGTCATCACCATCAGGCCTATCGGCAGACTGCGAGCGGGGCTTCTTCGCCTCCGCCGGTCCGAATCCGGACCCTGTACCTGCCGACCTGACACGCTTGGAACTCCCGGTTCCCTGGACGCAACGACGTGCGGCCGAAAACTGAACAATTTCAGGAGGTTGAAAGCCGCGCGCAAACGCGCGCACTTCGCCCGTCCTGGCGAAAGCCGTTAATGGAGTTAAAACAATTATGGTTAATGAGCCGTTGAGGGCCGGCGTACGCCGCGTCGCCTCGCGGCGGCGGCCGTGCTAAGAGGGTCGCGTCGCCTGACGGGCGCGCTTCCAACTTTCCAGGTCAGAGTATGCCGATGACAAAACCGCGGACCACATCGTCGTCCGCGCAGAACGCAGCCAACCCTGCGATCGCCTCCGCCTTGCGAACGCTGGAGGCCGAAGCCAACGGCGTCAACGCGCTGAACGACGCGTTGCAGGGCGAACTCGGCCCGGCCTTCATCGCCGCGGTCGACCTGATCCGCGCAGCAAAGGGCCGCGTCATCGTCACCGGGCTCGGCAAGTCGGGCCACATCGCCCGCAAGATCGCCGCAACCTTCGCCTCCACCGGCACGCCGGCGTTTTTCGTCCACACCGCCGAGGCCAGCCACGGCGATCTCGGCATGATCACGGCCGACGACGTCATCATGGCGCTCTCATGGTCCGGCGAGACCGTCGAGCTGAAGAACCTGATCAACTATTCGCGCCGCTTCCGCATCGGCCTGATCGCGATCACGGCGGACGGCGAGTCGACCCTGGCCAAGGCCGCCGATGTCGCGCTGACGCTGCCGAAGGCGCTCGAAGCCTGTCCGCACAATCTCGCGCCCACCACCTCGACGCTGATGCAGGCCGCGCTCGGCGACGCGCTGGCGGTGGCCCTGCTGGAAAGCCGCGGCTTCACCGCGCTCGAATTCGCGAAATTCCATCCGGGCGGCAAGCTCGGCGCGATGCTGAAGGCGGTGCGCGACATCATGCACACCGGCGACGAAATTCCGCTTAAAGCCCTCGGCACCACCATGTCGGACGCGCTCGTCGAAATGTCGAAGAAGGGTTTTGGCTGTGTCGTCATTGCCGACGCGCGCGGCGAGCTCGCCGGCATCATCACCGACGGCGACCTGCGCCGTCACATGCACGACGGCCTGCTCGCCGCTCCCGTCGAGGCGGTGATGACCACCAATCCGCGCACCGTCGTGCCCGGCATGCTGGCGAGCGAGCTGCTCGACATGATGAATTCGATGAAGCCGGCGGTCACCGTGCTGATCGTCGCCGAAGGCAAGAAGCCGGTCGGCATCGTCCACGTCCACGACGTGCTGCGGGCAGGGATTGCTTAGCGAATAGCGAGGAGTGATGAGCCATCTTGCTATTCGCTACTCCCTATTCGCTACTCACTCCTTCGGAAACCGTGCCGCCGTCTCCTCCAGCGGCAGTTTCAGGCCGTTCGCGATGTACGCCACCGTCCGGTAGAAGCCGCAGAGCTGCATGATTTCGAGGATCTGCGCCTCGTTGTAGTGCGCGGCGAGCGCGAAATACTCCTCGTCACTCAGCGTCGCGCGCTCATGCAGCGCGTCGACGGTCGCGATCAGGACTTGCTCGGCCTTTGACCAGCACGCCGCTGTCGCACCCTCGAGCACCGTGGCCCGGACCTGCTCGTCGGTCAGCTTCACATGCGCGGCGAAGGCGGTGATGTGCACACCCCATTCGTACTCGCAGCCGTTGCGCGCGCAGGTCCGGTCGATCACGATCTCACGCTCGCGCATGCCTAGCGGCCCGCGATCGAGCAGGCCTGCGGCGGTGAACTTCTTCCAGGCGCGCTCCTGCGTGGCGATGGTGCGAAACAGCACCAGCGGCGGCCGGCCGGGCCCCATGATCCGCTCGAAATCCTGTTGAACGGCAGCAGGGTAGGGCGCTTGCAGCGGGGCGATGCGGGACATGCTTCCATCCTTGTGCTAACTGAACCAGTCGCTACGATTTCCGTAGCATGATGCTACGGTTTTAGTAGCGAGACGCAAGGGGCAATCAATGGCGAAACGGCCTGCCGGGAGCAGCCCTGCCGTGCGCGGATCGAAGACCGGGCGGCCGGTGATGGCGCTGCTCGACCTGCTCGGGCGGCGCTGGACGCTGCGGATCCTGTGGGAGCTGCGCGACGATGCGCTGACATCGCGGGCGCTGCGCACTGCCTGCGACGACGCCTCGCCGACCGTCGTGCAGCAGCGCCTGTCGGAGCTTCGAGCTGCCGGCTTCATCGAGAAGCGGGACGAGGGCGGCTACGCGCTGACCGCCGTCGGACGGGAGCTGTTGCAGACCTTCCTGCCGCTGCATCAGTTCGCCGATCGCTGGAGCCGGAAGCAGGCCCGCTCAATGACGGCCTTGCCAACTTATTTGAACTAGTGTTCATTTCTTTAAGGTAGCGCGTCTGCGCCAACAAGAAGCACGGCGGCCATAGCTTGAGGCCGCGCGGGAGAAGACGTTCGGTGGTTTATCGGCGTACTCAGCAGGTCATGCGTCGGCTCGCGGCGCGCCGTCGCGCCATTCTCGCCGCCGCGCGCGACACGGCGGCCGAGCAGGGCATGACGGCGGTGCAGATCGCGCCGATTGCGACGCGGGCGAATGTCGCTGCCGGCACCGTGTACCGCTACTTTCCATCCAAGGCCGAGCTCATCTCCGAATTGATCTCGGATGTCTCGCGCGAGCAGCTCGATTCCGTCCGCCGCGCGGCGGATGCCGCGCCGGGGCCGCTGTCGGCGCTCGCCGCCGCAGTGACGACCATCGCCGTCGACGTGCTGTCGCAGCGCAAGCTCGCCTGGGGCATTCTCGCCGAGCCGATCGATGTCGACGTGACGTCCTCGCGCATCGACAGCCGCAAGGCGATCGTTGCCGAGATCGAAACCCGCATTGCCGCGGCGGCGCGCGCCGGGCATCTGCCCGCCCAGGATGCCTCGCTCACCGCCGCCGCCCTGATCGGCGCGCTGCACGAAGCGCTGGTCGGCCCGCTAGCGCCGGACAATCTCGACGATCCGGCAAAGCTGCGTGACGCCGTACAGACGCTGACCTTGATGGCCTTGCGCGCCGTCGGCGTGATGGATGCGCGCGCCCGCGGCCTCGTGGTGCAGGCGGTGCTGCCGGTGACGCCGGAGCCGAAAGCCGCAGAGACAGTCGCGCCGCTGTCGGCCTAAGCTACGCGCGTACGCTGGAGATCGAGATGGCGCTGAAGATGCCCGAAGCCGATGCCGGCGTGCTTGGCCGGCGCGCCGAGATCGTCGCGGCCTTGCGCGCCATCGTGCCGGGCGAGGGCGTGATCGATTCCGCCGCCGAAATGCTGCCTTACGAGTCCGACGGCCTCACGGCCTATCGCCAGCCGCCGATGGTGGTGGTGCTGCCGGAGACCACCGAGCAGGTCAGCCGGGTGCTGCGCTATTGCCACGACAACCGCATCAAGGTGGTGCCGCGCGGCGCCGGCACCTCGCTGTCCGGCGGCGCGCTGCCGCTGAAGGACGGCGTGCTGCTCGGGCTCGGCAAGTTCAAGCGCATCCGCGAGATCGATTTCGACAACCGCTGCGCCGTCGTCGAGCCCGGCGTCACCAACCTTGCCATCAGCCAGGCGGTGGCCGACCGCGGCTTCTACTATGCGCCGGACCCGTCCTCGCAGATCGCCTGCACCATCGGCGGCAACGTCGCGGAGAATTCCGGCGGCGTGCACTGCCTGAAATACGGCATGACCACCAACAACGTGCTCGGCTGCGAGATCGTGCTGATGACCGGCGAGATCCTGCGCATCGGCGGCAAGGCCGCCGAGAGCGCCGGCTACGACCTGATGGGCATCATCACCGGCTCCGAAGGCCTGCTCGGCGTCATCACCGAGGTGACGGTGCGCATCCTGCGCAAGCCCGAAACGGCGCGGGCGATGATGGTCGGCTTCGGCCAGGTCGAGCAGGCCGGGCTTTGCGTGGCGCAGATCATCGGCGCCGGCATCATTCCGGGCGGCATGGAGATGATGGACAGGCCGGCGATCCACGCCGCCGAAGCGTTCGTGCATGCAGGCTATCCGCTCGATGTCGAGGCGCTGCTGATCATCGAACTGGACGGGCCGGGCGTCGAGGTCGACGAACTGATCCAGCGCGTCGAAAAGATCGCGCGCGCCTGCGGCGCGCTGACGCTGCAGATCTCGAACTCCGAGGACGAGCGGCTCCTGTTCTGGGCCGGCCGCAAGGCGGCGTTTCCCGCGGTCGGGCGCATTTCGCCGGACTATCTCTGCATGGACGGCACCATTCCGCGCGGGAAGCTGCCGGAGGCGCTGGCCCGCATCCGCTCGCTGTCGGAGAAATACGGCCTTGGCGTCGCCAACGTGTTTCACGCCGGCGACGGCAACCTGCATCCGCTCATCCTCTACGATGCCAACAAGGACGACGAGATGGACCGCGCGGAAAAATTCGGCGCGGACATCCTGCGCGTCTGCGTCGAGCTCGGCGGCGTGCTCACCGGCGAGCACGGCGTCGGCGTCGAGAAGCGCGACCTGATGGGCGAGATGTTCACCGAGATCGACCTCAATCAGCAGCAGCGGCTGAAATGCGCGTTCGACGAGGAGGGGCTGCTCAATCCCGGCAAGGTGTTCCCGACGCTCTGCCGCTGCGCCGAACTCGGCCGCGTCCACGTCCATGGCGGCAAGCTGGCGTTTCCCGACATTCCGCGGTTTTGAGCTCGATCGTGACCGCTCTCACGCCCCGCGACGCCAAAGACGTCGAGACCGCCGTGCGCGACGCGATCGGCGCCGGCCAGCCGCTCGAGATCGCCGGCCATGGCAGCAAGCGGGCGATCGGCCATCGTTCGGCGACCAACGCGCTGCTCGACCTGAGCGGCCTTGACGGTGTCACGTCCTACGAGCCGAACGAATTGATCCTGACGGTGCAGGCGGGCGCGTCGCTGCACGAGGTCGGCCAGCTGATCGCCGGCAAGAACCAGGAGTTCGCCTTCGAGCCGATGGATACCTCCGCGCTGCTCGGCACGCCTGCGAACCGGGGCACCGTCGGCGGCATGATCGCGGCGGGCCTTGCCGGCCCCCGCCGCGTCAGGGCCGGCGGCGTCCGCGATCATCTGCTGGGGCTCGCCGCCGTGTCCGGCTTCGGCGAGAGCTTCAAGGCCGGCGGCAAGGTGGTGAAGAACGTCACCGGCTACGATCTCTGCAAGCTGGTCGCGGGCTCGTGGGGGACGCTGTCGGTGATGACCGAGGTCACGTTGAAGGTGATGCCTGGAGCCGAAAGCGAGTGCACGCTGGTGCTGCGGGGGCTGGACGATGCGGCCGCCGGCCGGGCGATGGGCGCGGCCCTCGGCTCGCCCTTCGACGTCTCGGGCGCGGCGCATGTGCCGGCCGCGTCATGGCGCGGGACGAGCGCGCTGGGCGATCTTGCGGCCGGAGAGGCGGTGACGCTGATCCGCCTGGAAGGCATTGCCGCCTCGGTCGCGCATCGCGCCCGCGCGCTTGCCGCCGAGCTGAAGTCGTTCGCGGTCGCCGAGGAGGCCGACGGCGAGACGTCGCGGCAGCTCTGGCGTGCGATCCGCGACGTCCTGCCGTTTGCAGCGAGCGGGCCGCTCGGTGCCTGGCCGGTCTGGCGCATCGTCTGTCCGCCGGCGTCCGGACCGGCCTTCGGGCAGCGGCTCAGGCGCGAAACCGGCGGTGACCTGATCTACGACTGGGGTGGCGGCCTGATCTGGGCGGCGCTGCCGCCATCGCAGGACGCCCACGCCGACGATGGTCCGCGAGCGCAGCAGCGCGATCGGCGGCCATGCGACGCTGATCCGTGCGTCGGATGCCATGCGCGAGATCGTCGATGTGTTTCAGCCGCTCGATGCCGGCCTTGCGGCGCTGACCGCGCGCGTGAAGGCGTCGTTCGATCCGTCCGACATCCTCAATCGCGGACGGCTTTCGCGGGTGTGCCAGATGAAGACCGAATTCACCCTCGAGCAGCTTGCCGATCCCGACATCCGCGAGGCCGACAAGATCCTGCGCGCCTGCGTGCACTGCGGGTTCTGCACCGCCACATGTCCGACCTACGTGCTGCTCGGCGACGAGCTCGATAGCCCGCGCGGGCGCATCTACCTGATCAAGGAGATGCTGGAGAAGAACCAGCGGCCGACCGCCGAGGTGGTCAAGCATGTCGACCGCTGCCTCTCGTGCCTCGCCTGCATGACGACCTGTCCGTCGGGGGTGAACTACATGCACCTGGTCGACCAGGCACGGGTCAGGATCGAGAAAGAGTACACGCGGCCGCTCGGCGAACGGCTGCTGCGTTGGGTGCTTGCACTGGTGCTGCCGCGCCCCGAACTGTTCAGAACGAGCCTCAGGCTCGCGCGCGTCGGACGGGTTTTCGCGCGCCTCCTGCCGGGGTCGCGATCGCAAGTCCGCCGAACCCGTCTTTCCTCAGGCGAATCAAGGCGATGCTGGCGCTGGCGCCGGCGCGTTTGCCGCCGTGCCGGCGCGGCATCCGGAGCTGTGTTTTCACCTGCCAGCGAGCGGCGCGGGCGTGTCGCGCTCTTGCAGGGCTGCGCGCAGCAGGTGCTGTCGCCCGCCATCAACGATGCGGCCACGCGGCTGCTGACGCGCCATGGCATCGAGGTCGTGTTGGTCGCCGGCGAGCAGTGCTGTGGCGCGCTGACCCATCACCTGGGCAACGACCGCGATGCGCTGAAGCTTGCGCGGGCGAACATCGACGCCTGGATCGCGGAGGCGGATCGCGAGCGGTCTCGACGCAATCCTCATCACCACCTCGGGCTGCGGAACCGTGGTCAAGGACTACGGCTACTTGCTGCGGGAGGACGCCGCATATGCGGCGAAGGCGCAGCGCGTATCGGCGCTGGCGAAGGACATCAGCGAGTACGTCGCGGAACTCGAATTGTCCTTTCCTGACACACGCAGCGATCTCGTCGTCGCGTATCACGCCGCCTGCTCGTTGCAGCACGGACAAAAGATTCTGCGGGCTCCGAAAGAATTGCTTTCCAAAAGCGGTTTCGTGGTGAAAGATGTACCTGAGGGTCATTTGTGTTGTGGCTCGGCGGGCACGTACAACATCCTGCAGCCCGACATTGCGGAGAGATTGCGCGAGCGGAAGATCTCCAACATCACGAGCCTGAGGCCGGATGTGATTGCGGCGGGCAATATCGGATGCATGGTGCAGATCGCCGGCGCGACGGATGAGCGGGGAAATCTGCTTCCGGTGCTGCACACGATCGAGCTTGTGGACTGGGCAACAGGAGGACCGAAGCCGAACATCGAGAGAGCTTTGAAGACGGATTAGGCTGCGCGCGATCACGAGACTTACCGCATGGTGGCGCGAGGAGTTGAAGGGGCAAAGCGCGATTGCGGAGGCTCTGAGGCTTTGAGCCAAGCCGGATCGGCGGCAACAGGAGGATGTTGAATGGCTAAGAAGTCGAAGAAAGCGAAGAAGGCAAAGAAAGCGAAGAAGGCGAAAAAGGTCGTCGCCGCGAAGAAGAAAAAGGGCGCGAAGAAGGTCGCCAAGAAGACCGCAAAGAAATCAAAAAAGAAGGCAGCCAAGAAAGCCGCCAAGAAAGCTGCGCCGGCCAAGAAGGCCGCCAAGAAGAAGGCCGCTCCGCGCAAGCGCGCGCCGAAGCCCGCAGCGCCTGCGCCGAGCATGCCGGATGAGCCGCCTGCTCCCACGTGGAGTGCGCCGTCGATGGGCAGCGGTGACTTGGGCGACGAGACCCGACTGACCTCGCGCCTTGATCAGGGTGATGCCGGGCTGAGGACGCCAGGCTTGACATGTCGAGGACCGCGCGACCGGCAGGGCGCGCGGTCCTTCGCTTTTCCGTATTGACCGTTGTGCCGAGGGCGCGGCTCGTAGCCGCCGTCGCGTGGGCGAATTGGCCCGTGCACCCCGGTGGAAAACCCCAGCGGCCCATGGACTTTTAGGTCGGTCGACCGCCGGTTTCAGGCCGAAAGTTGTGACCCGGATGTCACACTCTTGGACAACATGTTTCTCGAAGGCCTCAAAATGACCAAAACGCCTAAAAAGGCGGCAACTGCTCCCGTTTTTTGCTTCACCCGTGAGTATTGCGGCCGCAGATTGCGTCTGTCGCTGGGTTGTTTCGCGGCGAAAGTTATCGGGTGCCTTGGGGGTTCCGGGAAGCTTCAGCCGCCAAGATTGATCAATGGGGATCGAAATGAAGAAGTTTGGTTTGGCAATTGCCGCGGCGCTGACGCTGGGCGGATCGGCTTATGCCGCTGACATGAAGATGCCGGTCAAGGCCGTCGCGCCGCCGGTGATCGTGTCGCCCTGGGACTTCGCGTTCGGCGCGTCGATCACCAACGACTACCGCTTCCGCGGCATCGCGCAGTCGAACCGCCAGCCGTCGGTCGCAGCCTATTTCGAGCCGCGCTACAACGTCAGCGACACGCTGCAGCTCTACGCCGGTGTCGGTGGCGCCAGCATCTCGTTCCCGAACCGCGCAGCCGCCGAGATCGACGTGTACGGCGGTATCCGCCCGACCTTCGGTGCCTTCGCCTTCGACTTCGGCGTGTTCGGTTATCTCTATCCGGGTGGTCGCTGCCACTACGGCGCGCCGACCGACACCGCGGGCAATGTCGCTCGAGCAACGAGTGCTTGATCAACGTCATCGTGCCGAGCGGCAACGTCATCAAGAAGGACCTGCACTTCTTCGAGGTCTACGGCAAGGTGCTCTACACCATCAACGACAACTGGGCGCTGGGCGCGAACTACTACTACACCCCGTCGTTCCTGAACTCGGGCGCGGACGGCCACTACGTGTCGGGTACCGTGAAGTGGACGGCGCCTGGGACGCTGCTGCCGATGGGCCTCGGCATGTACATCTCGGGTGAGTTCGGCCGTCAGTTCCTCGGCACGTCGGACTCGTTCTACGGCACCGGCATCGTCGATCCGGTCTCGGCCTGGGACCGTTCCCGTTCGGCATCGACTACCGCGACTACAACACCTGGAACGCCGGCATCGGCTTCACCTACAAGGTGTTCACGCTCGACCTGCGCTACTCCGGCACCGACCTGAAGCGCGGCGACTGCAACGCCTTCACCAGCGATCAGACGGCGACGCTTCCACGCAGCGCGTTCACGCCGATCAATCCGTTCGGCTTCGGCTCGACCTGGTGCGGCCACGCCTTCGTCGCCAAGTTCTCTGCGGACATCGTTGCCTCGCAGCACCTGAAGTAAGGCGTCTCCTCAAAGAGACTGGACCATCGGGCGGCAGATCATCTGCCGCCCTTTTTTTGTCCGTTGGTCCGCGGTTTGCTTTGATTGCGGCATGAGCTTGCAATCCCGGCAGGACGAGCACGGCCTCGGTGAGGACAGCGGGCGGCCGAAACTGCTTCGCGACGGTGCGCTGCCCGCCGTGCTGTGCGGCGCAGGCTGCGCGCTCGCGATCTACGTCATGGAAAGCTCGTCGGCGCTTGCCGCCTATCCGATGGCGGCAATCCCGTTCGCAACCTCCATCGTGCTGGTCATCAGCCAGCCGCAGGCGGTTCCGGCGCAGCCGCGCGCGCTGATCGGCGGCCACCTGATCTCGGCGCTGGTCGGCCTGCTGGTGCTGGCGGTGACCGGGCCCGGGCCGATCGCAGCCGCCGCCGCCGTCGGCCTCGCGGTGGCGGCGATGATGCTGACCGATACGCTGCATCCGCCGGCCGGCATCAACCCGCTGCTGGTGGTGGCGGGCAATCTGCCGTGGTCGTTCCTGGTCGCGCCGGTGCTGATCGGCGCGCTGATGCTCGCCGCCTTCGCGCTCGTCTGGCACCGCTTCGTGCTGCGAAATGCGTGGCCGGAGCGCTGGCTTTAGCGCTCATCTGGCGCTACGCCCACTCTTCGGTCAAATCAAAACCCTTGACCTGCAAAGAACGGAGTTCCACGTGACCATTCAACGTATCAATCCTAACGGAAGGCGCCTTTCCGGTGCCGTGGTCCACAACGGCGTCGTCTATGTCGCCGGTCAGACCGCCGTCGATCGCACCAAGGACGTCACCGGTCAAACGGCCGAAGTGCTCGCCAAGATCGATGATCTGCTCACGAAAGCCGGCAGCGACCGATCCCGGATCCTGTACACGCAGATCTGGTTGAAGAACGTGGGCAAGGATTTCGCCGCGATGAATGCCGTGTGGGAGAGCTGGATCCCGGCCGATGCGCTGCCGGCGCGCGCCACGGTCGAAGCCAAGCTCGCCGCCGAAGACCTCGTTGTCGAGATCGCCGTTCAGGCTGCGGTGAAGTGATCCTGCCGGACGAGCATCGTCATCAGGTGACGATGCTCGTCCCGCTTCGCCTTACGCGGCCTTTCCCACCACAAAGCGGTCGCCGTCGCGCGCGAACACCACGTTGCGTGTGTGGAAGGCATGCAGTGTCGCGCGATGGCCGATCGAGACGAAGGTGGTCGCGGGCAGCCGCTTGTAAAGCAGCTCGTAGAGCGCCGCCTCCGACGGCTCGTCGAGCGATGCGGTCGCCTCGTCCATGAACAGGTATTGCGGCTTGTGCAGCAGCGCGCGCGCCAGCCCCAGCCGCTGCTGCTCGCCGAGCGAGAGCATCCGGTTCCAGTGACCCTGCTCGTCGAGGCGTTCGGCCAGCGCCGGCAGCCCGACCGCCTTCAGCGCATCGGCCAGCACGTTCGCGCTGTACGCATCCTCCGCGCTCGGATAGGCGATCGCGCCCTTCAGCGAGCCGACCGGAAAGTAGGGGCGCTGCGGCAGCATCATCAGCGTCGCATTGGCCGGCACGGCAATCTCGCCCTTGCCGAACGGCCAGATGCCGGCGATGGCGCGGAACAGCGTCGATTTCCCTGAGCCGGACGGGCCGGTCACCAGCAGCTTTTCGCCGGTTCGAACCGAGAACCCGTTCGCCGTGACCAGCGGCTTGCCGTCGGGCAGTTGCAAGGCGAGGTCCTTGATGTCGACCGCGCCGGCGGATGCCGGCGTCAGGCGCACCATGTCCTTGCGCGTCGCAAGCTCGCTCGCCGTCGCGATCGAGGCCTCGAAGCCGTCGAGCCGCGCCACCACCGCGCGCCATTCGGCGAGCGTGCGGTAGGCCGTGATGAAGAACGACAGCGCACCCTGCACGCTGCCGAAGGCGGATGCCGTCTGCATCATGCCGCCGAGTTGCACCTTCTCGGCGAAATACGCCGGCGCGACGAGAATGAACGGAAACACCTGCGACGCCTGCCCGTAGCTTGCGGTGAAGGCCGTCAGCCACTTGGTGCGGGTCATGATCTGCAGCCAGTTTGCGACGACGCGGCCGAAGCGGTCCAGGAGGCGCTGCTGCTCGGCTTCGTCGCCGCGCAACAGTGCGATCTGTTCCGAGTTCTCGCGCACGCGGACGAGATTGAAGCGGAAGTCGGCCTCGAAGCGCTGCTTGGTGAAGTTCAGCGCCACCAGCGGCCTGCCGATCCAGTGCGTCAGCAACGTGCCGAGCACCGCGTAGATCAGCGCGCACCAGACGAGATAGCCAGGGACCGTGTAGTCGATCCCCGCGATCACCAGCGGAGCCGCGATGGACAGGCCCCAGAGAATGACGACGAAGGAGATCAGCGTGACGGTCGCGCTCAGCAGGCCGACGCCGATCGACAGCGTCAGCGACACGAACTGCTCGACGTCCTCGGTCAGGCGCTGGTCCGGATTGTCGGCCGCGTCGCCAAGCAATTGCATGCGGTAGTGATTGGCGCCGCGCAGCCATTCGCCGAGGTAGCGTTGCGTCAGCCATTTGCGCCAGCGGATCTGCAGCCACTGGTTCAGGTAGAGCTGGTAGACCGCAAGCAGCACGAAGAAGGTCACGATGACCGAAAAGTAGCCGAGCTCGTAGACGAAGTTGTCCCAATTGCGGTCCTGCAGGGCGTTGTAGAAACGGTTGCGCCACGAGTTCAGAAGGACATCGATGGCGACCAGCGCAAGCTCGATCGCGATGACCGAGGCCAGCAGGCCGCGTGCCGCCCATTTGTCGTCCGAGCGAAAGTAGGGCGCAGCAATCCGCCACACGATCGCAAGCGTCGAGCCGATGTTCTTCACGGGGCGCAGTCTCCTGAAAAATCGCCGGCGCGAACGGCCGGCGTGGAACGGTAAATTCGGCGGCAAACTCGCAGATTTGCGACGCCGCGTCATGAAAAATCCCCGCGAGATTGCGGGGATTTAATTCAAGGCAGAAATGAGATGGCCGAGAAAAAGCCTATCATCGGGGCATGATCTGATCCGAAAACCGGTGCCCACTTATCGGGATCATGCCCTAGCTTGCGGGCGGTTCACCCACATGCTGCTTGAAGAAGGCGATGGTGCGCGACCAAGCAAGGTCGGCGGCGGCCTTGTCGTAGCGCGGGCCTCCGGTGTCGTTGTTGAAGGCGTGGTTGACGCCTTCGTACATGTAGATCGTGTAGCGCCTGCCCGCGTCCTTCAGCGCCTGCTCCCATGCGGGGATGCCTGCATTGATGCCGCTGTCGAGGCCGGCAAAGTGCAGCAGCAGCGCCGCCTTGATGTCTTTGGCCCGCTCCTTGTTGGCCGGCACCGGTCCGTAGTAGCTGACGCCCGCAGCGAGATCCGGGCTCACCATGGCCAGGCGGTTGATCATGCCGCCGCCCCAGCAAAAGCCGACCGCGCCGGTCTTGCCGGTCGACTCCGCATGCTGGTTCATGAAGCTGACGCCTGCCGCCACCTGCGCCTGGATTTCATCGAGATTGAGCGCGCGGATCATCTCGCGCGCCTTGTCCTCGTCGGCCGGCGTGCCGCCGGACGTCGACAGCATGTCGACGCCGAGCACGACGAAACCTTCGAGCGCGATGCGGCGCGCCACGTCCTGGATGTGCGGCGTCAGCCCGCGGTTCTCGTGGATGACGATGACGGCGGGTCGCTTCGCCTTGTTCTTCAGCCGCACGAGGTTTGCGTTCACCTTGCCCTGCGCGGTGTCGAAGCTGACGCGGTCGAGCACGAGCCGTTCGTCGTTCTCGGCGACGATCGCCGCGCGCGCATAGTTCGGCTTCAGTGTTTCGTAGGCCGCGGTCGCCGCTGCGGTCGAGCCTGCGAGGACCGTCAGCCGGTCGAAGAAATCGCGGCGGCTGATATGACCGTGCGTAAAGCGGTCATAGAGATCGATCACGCGCTGATCCATGGGCGGTCCTCCGTTGATGATTTTCGTATAACCCCGCAATGGGCGGCATCATGTCATGCACAGCTGCAGCGGACAGCGTCAAAGACGCGTGATTGGAACGGCTCCAGCGTTCATCGAACGGGGATTCCGCCGTCCACTTCGCGGCTGTCAAGACTGGTCAGGCTCGCGCAACCGATTTAGAACCGCGCACCATCAGGTGCGGAGATCTGAACTTTGCAGCGACTTCTGAAATCGGCGGCGGGTATCCTGTGGTTGGTGGCATCCGCCGCGCTCATAGTGTCATTCGACGCAAGGCCGTCCCTTGCGCAGGAGGGGTTTCCGTTCGGCGCCGAGCTGACGCTGGATGCAGCGCCGATGCGCGGTTCGAAGCGCATCCCCAATCTGGAGATTGGCAGCAAGGGCGACGTCATCATCGAATTGTGGTGCAAGGGCGCGCGCGGGCAGTTCGCAGTTGCAAACGACACGGTGATCTTCGTGCCCGGCCCGGTCGAGGACCGCGGCTGTCCGGCTGATCGCGCGGCGGCCGACGACGCGCTGCTGGCGGCGCTCGCGGACGTTGCCACCTGGCGGCGGCAGGGCGACATCCTCGTGCTCGCCGGCTCGCGCCAGCTTCGCTTCCGGCTGAACGCGAACTGACGGCTACGACTTAATCGCCCGGCGATGATCTCGTCGGCGCAGGCCTGACCGGCCTGGATCGCGCCGTTGTAGCCGCCGAAGCCGGCGTAGGACGAGGCGAGGTAGAGCCCATCGATGACCGTATGCGGCGAGCGCGCGGCGTTGCCCGCGCCGACCGGCGGGTGCGGCGCAAAGCCGTAGGCTGCGCCGTCCGGTGCGTTCAGGTAGCTCACCATCGAGCTTGCCGTGTTGAACGACGAGGCGGCGATGGCGTCCTTCAATCCGGGATAGATGCGATCGAGGTGGGCGACGATCGCCTCCTGCCAGCGCGCGCGCTTGGCGGTATAGACGGGGCGCTCCACGCCGCTCCAGTTGCTGAGGCGGTCGGTGCCGACCACCGAGACGATGAAGGGCTGCGTCGGCACGCCGGAGTCGATCGCCGCGTAGTTGACGATCGACATCGGCGGCATGCGGTCACCTGGCTCGCCGGCGAACAGTGCGGTGCCCTTGGCGTAGTCGGCGAGGCTGGTCATCCATTCCGGCAGCAGCTGGGTCGAATAGGCCGCAAGCCCGGTCTCCTCCGGCTTGCGCGACAGGCCGAGCGTCAGGGCGAACAGCGAGACGGACGACGTGCGCTCCGCGTAGCTCGCCGACAGCGCCGATCCTTGCGCTCCCGGCAGCAGCGTTGCGGCAATTCCCGGCGCTGCATTGCTGACGATGCAATCGGCTTCGACCGTCTGCGGATCGCCGCCGGTCTTGGCGATATGGGTGACGGAATTGGCGCGGCCCTTGGCGTCGACGCCGATGCCGGTGGCGACACGGCGCAACGCGACCGCGCAGCCTTCGCTCCTGAGGATCGTTCGCGCCAGCGCGCTCGACAGGCGCTGCGAGCCGGTCTTCACATAGCGCCCGCCGCTCTGCAGGTAGCCGCCCTGCGCGGCGGCGAAGAAGATCCACCACAGCGATGCCGGGTCGTCATGATAGTGCCAGAGGTTTCCGGCCAGCGCGCATTTGACGGCCTCGTTGCCGCCGAACGCGGCGTCGAATTTTTGCGCGAGCGAAAGGTCCCAGTCGCGCACGTCCGGCAGTGCCGCCTTCAGGCGATCGAGGCTCTGCAATGGATTGCTGAATTGTCCGTCGTGCGACAGGCTGCCGGCCGCCTCGGCGATGCGTTGCATCTCGTTCAGGATCGAAGCGATGCCCTCGCGGGCTTCAGGAAAACGCTGCGTCAGCGCGTCGCGCGCCGCATCGAAGCCGGACGGCAAGCTGAATGGCTCGCGCAGCGGCCCGCCGCGCACCTCGAAGATCGATCCGGTCGGCACCCACTCGACCTTGTCGAGCACGCCGGCGCGCGTCAGCGCGCGATGCTTCGGATCGCGCACGTCCTCGGGGCCGGAGGTCTTGTGCAGCGAGGCTTCGATGAACAGGTCGCCGGCCTTGTAGCTGGAGGCCGCGCCGCCGACCGAGTTGCCGCGCTCGATCACCAGCACCTTGCGGCCCTCGCGCGCCAGGATCGCGCCGGCCGTCAGTCCGCCGAGGCCGGCTCCGATCACCACCACATCATAGCGCGCCATCGACGATCCAACTGTTGGTCTTTCAGCGGCCGT
This sequence comes from uncultured Alphaproteobacteria bacterium, assembly GCA_963843435.1. GTDB lineage: Bacteria > Pseudomonadota > Alphaproteobacteria > Rhizobiales > Xanthobacteraceae > P52-10. Next base: position 125,693 of record CAWJKJ010000011.1, on the reverse strand, counting down.
TCATTGCCGTCCCGCCCCGCCAAGTCAATGGCTCAGGCTGGATGTGGTTTCCGTCGGGATGCGTCGAAGTTCTGCTATTTCCAGACCGAGGTGTCCGAATCCCAGCGTTGCGCGCGAAACTCCTTCGCCAGACCGCCAAGCATCTGCTCGTCGTTCAGCGACAGGCTCTCCTCGTCGTTGCCGCTCGAATTCTCGACGAGATTGAGCTTCGGCCCGGAACTCTCGTCGACGGTCTCGATCGACGGGCTGCCGGTCCACAGCAACAGATGATCCGATTTCCCCGGCTTGTCCGGCGACACCATCGCCGTGACTTCGATGTTCTCGACCAGCTTGAGCGCCGGCAGGATCGCGCTCGGCCGCTTCAGCATGATCTTCAGTTCGCCGGTGATGCTGTTCCAGTTCGACGACACGAATGTCGCCGGCAGCGAGGTGGCCAGCGCATTCGCGGCGGCGGCCGCCACCTTGTCGCGGTTGATCTTGCCGACCTCGCAGCCATTCGGCGGCCGGGAAGCGGATGGTCCGCTCCATGTCCATGTTGCCTTCGGTCCAGCCCGCGGCAACCACGCCCGGCTGCGTGCGCAGCTTTTCGATCATGCGCCGGCGCCCGCTCCGGGATCGACGGTGAGCTTCAGCACCTGCTCGCCGGAGCGCAGTTCGGCGCAGGACGCGATCAGGCCGTACAGCGCCACCTGCAGGTTTTCGCCGCGCAGGCCGTGCGCGAAATCAGTGACGGCGTCGCGCTTGACCTTCACGGCGATGGCTTCGGGCGACACTTCGGTGAAGTCGGCAGGCGTCGTGGTGATGGTGTCCTCGGCCGCCTGCTGCTCCTTGAAATCCTTCTCGCTGATGTCGCTGGTCTCGGTCGAGGCGATGGTCGAGGCGGAGGTGCCGACGGTGATCTTGCCGTTGAAGTCGAAGGTCTTGCCGTTCGGCTTGCGCGTGAGATTGACCGACACCGGCAGCTTGCTCTCCTGGCTTGTGGCTGTGCCGGTCAGCTTGTCGCCCTCGATCGCGAGCGCCAGCACGAACCGGTCGGTGCGGTCGGCCGCGCTCGGTATCGGAAAGCAGACGTCGAGGTTTGCCGCGACCACCCGTCCGCCTTGCCGTGTTTCCTTCAGCACGACGTCGGCGCGATCCTCCATCAGGCCGTTGAGGTAGGTGAAGTAGCGGGTTTCCGGGCCGGCGGGCGCCTTCGTGCCCTTGGAGGTCTGGGCCGATGCCGGCGTATCCGCGAGGCCCGCCAGCAGCAGCATCACTAACGAAGCAGTCGCACGCATCGGCATCCCCGCAGCAAGCATTTCCCGGCGGTAATCTATAGGCCCGAGCGTGATGGCGATACGAAGGAATTGCGCGGCGATCGTGCCAAAAAAGAAGGCCGCCCGGAGGCGGCCTTCGATAGGTTCTTGCGGGCGTCCGGGCTCAGAAGCCCATGCCACCCATGCCGCCCATTCCGCCGCCGCCGCCCGGCATCGGCGGGGCCGGCTCCTTCGGCAGTTCGGCGACCATCGCTTCGGTGGTGACCAGCAGGCCCGCGACCGAGGCTGCGTCCTGCAGCGCCGTGCGCACGACCTTGGTCGGGTCGATGATGCCCTTGGCGACCATGTCGACATACTCTTCGTTCTGCGCGTCGAAGCCGTAGGTCTCGTCCTTGTTCTCGAGGATCTTGCCGACGACGATCGAGCCTTCGACACCGGCGTTCTCGGCGATCTGACGGATCGGAGCTTCCAGCGCCTTCAGCACGATGTTGATGCCCGCCTGGACGTCGGCGTTGTCGTTCGTCAGCCGGCCGACCGCCTTCTTGGCGCGCAGCAGCGCGGTGCCGCCGCCGGGGACGATGCCTTCCTGCACCGCGGCGCGGGTGGCGTTGAGCGCATCCTCGACGCGGTCCTTCTTCTCCTTCACCTCGACCTCGGTGGCGCCGCCGACGCGGATCACCGCGACGCCGCCCGCGAGCTTGGCGAGACGCTCCTGCAGCTTCTCACGGTCGTAGTCCGAGGTGGTCTCCTCGATCTGCGCCTTGATCTGGCCGACGCGCGCCTCGATGTCCTTCTTCTTGCCGGCGCCGTTGACGATGGTGGTGTTCTCCTTGTCGATCACCACCTTCTTGGTGCGGCCGAGCATGTTGATCGTGACGCTCTCGAGCTTGATGCCGAGTTCCTCGGAGATCAGCTGACCGCCGGTCAGGATCGCGATGTCTTCCAGCATCGCCTTGCGGCGGTCGCCGAAGCCCGGTGCCTTGACGGCTGCGACCTTGAGGCCGCCGCGCAGGCGGTTGACCACCAGCGTCGCAAGCGCTTCGCCTTCGACGTCTTCCGCGATGATCAGCAGCGGACGGCCGGACTGCACCACGGCTTCCAGCACCGGCAGCATCGCCTGCAGGCCGGACAGCTTCTTCTCGTGCAGGAGAACGTAGACGTCCTCGAGCTCGGTGGTCATCTTCTCGGCGTTGGTGATGAAGTACGGCGACAGGTAGCCGCGGTCGAACTTCATGCCTTCGACGATATCGACCTCGGTCTCCAGCGACTTCGCTTCCTCGACCGTGATCACGCCCTCGTTGCCGACCTTCTGCATCGCCTGGGCGATCATCTTGCCGATCGACGACGTCGCCGTTCGACGAGATGGTGCCGACCTGCGCCACTTCCGACGACGAGGCGACCGGCTTGGAACGCTTCTCGATGTCCTTGACGACGGCGGTGACGGCGATGTCGATGCCGCGCTTCAGGTCCATCGGGTTCATGCCGGCGGCGACCGACTTGGCGCCTTCGCGCACGATCGCCTGCGCCAGCACGGTGGCCGTGGTGGTGCCGTCGCCCGCGGTGTCGTTGGTCTTGCTTGCGACCTCGCGCACCATCTGCGCGCCCATGTTCTCGAACTTGTCCTCGAGCTCGATCTCCTTGGCGACGGTGACGCCGTCCTTGGTGATGCGCGGCGCGCCGAAGCTCTTGTCGATCACGACGTTGCGGCCCTTCGGACCGAGCGTGACCTTGACCGCGTTGGCGAGAATATCGACGCCGCGCAGCATGCGTTCGCGCGCGTCGCCCGAGAATTTGACGTCCTTGGCTGCCATGTTTGTTACTCCTGATGAGTTTGACTGTCATCACCGGGTGGACCCGCTTAGGGACGATGCCCTTCTGATCGGGATGGCCGGGTCAAGCCCGGCCATGACGATGGATCTGAAGGCGCTTAGACAGCACGCCCATGATGTCGGACTCCTTCATGATCAGGAGCTCCTCGCCGTCCAGCTTCACCTCGGTGCCGGACCACTTGCCGAACAGCACCTTGTCGCCGGCCTTGACGTCGATCGGGATCAGCTTGCCGGCCTCGTCGCGGCCGCCGGGGCCGACGGCGACCACCTGGCCCTGCGACGGCTTCTCCTTGGCGGTGTCGGGGATGATGATCCCGCCTGCGGTCTTCTCTTCGGCGTCGATGCGCTTGACGACGACGCGATCGTGGAGCGGACGGAACTTCGTCTTGGCCATAGGGTCCTCACAGATACGTTGAGCTGATACGTTGGGCTGGCGATGGCGCGAAAGGCGCCCGGCGGAAAGAGGGGTGCTTAGCAATCTCGCGTGAAGAGTGCTAAGCAGGCAGCGACATATGGCCTGTGCCTGTCGCTGTCAAGCAAACGGCCTTTAAGGCCTTGGTGAGGCCGATATTGCATGATCTGGAAACCAAATATGCCGGACGACGTAGCTTTGGGGTCCCGTCTTTCCGGCTGTGGTTAGTGCTTGCCAGACGGGGCTGGCGCGTCCAGACTTTTCGCGCGGGGATGTTTTGTGATGGTCAGTTCGAATCTTGCACGTGCAATTGCACGGGTCGCTATGGTCGGGGCGTGCGCGAGCCTGTTGTCTGCGTGCGGCGGTGGCAGCATGAGCGGTCTCGGCGGCATGTTCGGCGGCTCTTCGTCGCCGCCCCCGCCCGATCCGCCGCAGGCGGCGGAGCTTCCGGCCAGCATCCGCGCTGAAGAGATCGTCGGGCGCTGGGGGCTTGCGGCCTACCACCGGCCGGAAGACCGCGCCCGGACCGAGGCCAACGCGCGGGGCCAGTGCCGCCAGCCCTACGTGATCAATGCCGGCGCCTCCGGTGGCGTGATCATGCATCTCGCCGACGAGGCGCAGCCGCAGGAGCTGCGGCTCAAGGGCGGCCCCGGCGGCAAGAACTATATCGGCCCGCCGGGTCCCGGCGGCAGCGAGAAGGACCGCGAGATCGTCACGTTCGATGGCCGGGTTCTGACCACGCGCTTCATCGATCGCGACGCCAACACCCGCTACGGCACCATGGTCTACGTCCGCTGCGCGCCGCGCGCGTGAGGAGCGCGAATAGCGAGTAGCGAATAGAGAAAGCGACTAGCTTCGCTATTCGCCCATTCAGATGCGCAAACGGCCGGCGATGGGCCGGCCGTTCCGACAATGATTACGGGCGTCGCGTTCAGCCGAACATCGCGTCGATGTCGTTCTGGGAGGCGTGGCCTTCCTCGCCGAGGCCCTTCGGACCGTTGAGCAGGCGGGCATCGCCCACGCGCTCGTCGACGATCGCCGGCGCGTGCGCCTTGATCGCGTCGACCCCGCCCCAGATCTCCATCATGACGTTGATGTGATGCTCGATGAACTTCATCGTCGTCATCACCTTGTTGATGCGCTGGCCGGTCAGGTCCTGGAAGTTGCACGCCTCGAAGATGGTGACGACCCGCTCCTGGATGTCCTGGCTGAGCCGCGCCTGCCTGGTCCGCCGTCTGCGGCTTGGCCATGGCGCTGGCGGCCTCGTCGATCGCTTCCGCTGCCTCGAGGATCTGCTGCGTCGCTTCCTCGGTGCCGCCGACCACCGCGCCCAGCTCGCCGGTGACCTTCATCATCTCGTCGCCGCTGAAGCTCTTGCCGTGCAGCACCGCGATCTCGCGCTTGGTGCGGTTGATGGCTTCGTGGATCAGGTCGAGCTCGACCTTCAGCTTTTCGCACTGCTCAATCTGCGCGCGATAGGCATCGAGCGTCGCCTGCATATTTTCCACCTTTACTGGGGCCGCCTGCGCGACCGCTTCGCCGCCGTGCGGCGTCGCCATCTGTGCGCGGATCGCGCGCAGCTCCGACATGATCTCGTTGTGATAAGGCATCGGAGCAGCGTCGATCATTTCGGGCATCGACACCGTTTCGTAGCCGACTTCTTCGATACGAAAGCGTTTCCGCTGAACAGGCATTTGACTTCCCCCAAACCGTATTCCAGCTCGCGTTCTAGCGGATGTTTTTTAACGCGGGGTTCACAGGGAACACCGCAGTTGACGGTTGCCGGCGCGGATGAAAACCTGCGGTTAACCATGCGCTCGCGCTCTTCATCGAAAATAAACGCTGTCGCCAAGAACAGCGCCTTCCTCGCGTCGTGGTGAATCGAAACGGCGCATCCGTTTACCAAACCGAATGCGATTTCGCTTCTATTGAACCCGGACGGCGCGTTCGCCGACTCCATTGTCTCGTCGATGTCGGACGGGGCAAGTCGTCAACGACGAAAAGTGCAGAGTACGTCGATGTTCAGAAAAACAGCTTCCGCGCTGATGCTCAGCGCATCGTTCCTCATTGCCGGCTTCACCGGCGAAGCGTCCGCGCAATATGCGAGGCAAGCCTCCTACAACAACGGCGCCAACATGGGCGGCGGCTTCATCGAACTCCTGTTCGGCGGCCATCAGCAGCAGATGTCGCCCTATCATCAGCCGCATCAGGCGCCGCAATATGCGCCGCAGCCCTATCAGCAGCCGCAGTATCAGCAGCCGAGTATCACCGGCAGCCGATGTATCAGGAGGAGCGCGAGCAGGCCTATGAGCCGGCGACGCCCGCGCGGCCCGAAGTCGATCCGAAATTCCTGAAGCAGATGGTCAGCTACCCGGGGCGCGAAGCCGCCGGCACCATCGTCATCGATACGCCGAGCAAGTTTCTCTATCTCGTGCAGGGCGACGGCCGGGCGCTGCGCTACGGCATCGGCGTCGGCCGGCCGGGCTTCACCTGGTCCGGCGTGAAGACCGTCTCGATGAAGAAGGAATGGCCGTCGTGGACGCCGCCGGCGGAGATGCTGAAGCGCCGCCCGGACCTGCCGCGCTTCATGGAAGGCGGCCCCGACAACCCGCTCGGCGCCCGCGCCATGTATCTCGGCTCGTCGCTCTATCGCATTCACGGCTCGAATGAGCCCTGGACGATCGGCACATCGGTGTCGTCAGGCTGCATCCGCATGCGCAACGAGGACGTGATCGACCTCTACAACCGCGTCAGGGTCGGCACCCGCGTCGTCGTCATCTGATAACCTGCGCTGAATTCTGCAGCGGCCGCCAGTTGTGCATGACACGACTGGCGGTCGTTCCTTTTTTGCGCACGACGGCGGATGGCGCTGCGGCGCGTGGCGCCGCTAACATTCCTTCCAAGCAAGACAGGCCAAGGGAAGGAACAAGAACATGAGCGCTGTCGAACAGTTCGACGAGATCGACCCCGTATCAGGGCCTTCGCTACCAGAAGCGCGTCATGGTGGTGGACGCGGCCAACGAGGCGCGGCTGATGGGGCATTGCCGCATCGATCCCGCGACCTTCCACGGCTGCGCCGACCCGTCGGCGTTCATCAGCTTCGCGATCCAGGAGGGCGTGCGCAACGGCATCTCCTCCAACGGCGGCGTCAACATGGTGCAGGGGCTGGTGCAGAGCCGGCCGCTGCGGCTTGACGAAAAGATCACGGTGACCGGCGAAATCCTCGACGTGCAGCCATCGCCGCGCGGCCTGCGTGACGACCAGCGAGACCTGGTATCACGGCGAGAACGGCGAGCTCGGCATCACCTCGAAGCGCAAGTCGCTGAAGACCGATCCGACCAAATACGCCGATCCGAACCTGCGCGGGGCGGGCGAACGGCCGGCGCCGGTGATCGCCGACGTCTCAGCTTTGAGGAAGCTCGGCCAGTTCACGCTGACGCCGGAGGACGTCAAGGGCTACGGCCTCAACACCACCAACGCGATCCATTTCGACGAGGACGCCGCCAAGCGCGCCGGCTATCGCGCGCCGATCATCGGCGGCGGCCACGGCGTGCGCTTCCTCACCGCGGCGATCTGGAAAGAGTTCTCGCCGAAGGGCATCGACGTCGACATCTATTTCCGCCGCCCGCTGTTCTGGGACGACACGTTCGACATCATGGTCGATGACGCCGGAGGCACATGGAAAGCCATGTGCCTCGCCAGGGACGGCAAGGTCGCCACCGAAATGCGGATCAATTCGATCGCCTGAGGCGTCGTAGTGCCCGGACCTTACGCGTAATCGCTGTCGCCGGAATCGAAGTCGTCGGAGTCGTACATCGTCTCCGTCGTCATCGTCGTCGCCCTCGTTCGACGCCTGGTCGAACATGCCCTGGCGACCGCCGGCGTCCGCACCGTGTCCACTGCCGCGGCCGACATCGTTGACGCCGGCCTCGCGGGCGAGATCGCCCTTCGACTGGTCGCCGCTCCACGGGCTGCCGCCGGCCTCACTGCCGCCTTTGCCCATGGACGATCCGTCGCCAAAGCCTTGCCGGCTGCCGCCGCCCATCAGGCCGCCAATGCTGTTCATCAGCATCGAGCCGCCGATCATGCCCACCGCGGCTGCTGCCGCCGTGCCGAGGAACGAGCCGCCGCCGCCGAAGCCGCCGCCCTGCTGCGCGCGCGGATCGGGCTGGCCATAGGGCGCAGGCGCGTTGCGGGGATCGTTCGGATAGCCGCCGCCGGTGTTCCACACCGGCCGGTCGCCGCCGGCTGGCACGCTCGGGACCGAGCCGCTGCTTGCTGCTGCTGGCCGAAGATCGCACCGCGCATGCTGTCGAGGAAGCCGCCCTGCTGCTCCTGCGCGCGGCGGACGGCCTTCCAGTTCCTCGATGCGGGCGGCGGCGCGTTTCAGCGCCTCGTCCTGCAGCAGCACGGTCTGCACCAGCGGGTAGATCGCGTTCGGCGCGCGCGCGAGACCCTGCGCGATCGCCGCCTGCGCATCCGCATCGCGCGGTGCGCCTTCGAGTTTCGCAAGACGCTCGAACAGCTCGTCCACCAGTTGACGTTCTTGGGGGTTCATCCTCGCCTCCTCCATGAAGACATCGCCGCATGTAGGGAACGCGTGTGACGGCTCAAAGCCGCATCGCGAAAATTAATTTCCGGCAAGGCTGCGACAATTTCGACGGCGGCCGCCGGCGACGTCACGCCAGGGTCACATTCTGCGCGGCCAGCAGCTTGGGAAAATTGTCGCTCATCAGCCAGTCGTATTCGCTTTTGCGCTGGTCGGTGAGGGGATCGAGCGCCACCAGCGTCGAATCGACGAAACCCGGATGGCACATGATCAGGCCGCCGTCCGGCAGCCGCAGCAGGAACCGTTCGAACAGCTTCGCGAAATCCGGCTTCTTGGAAAAGTTGTAGGCGCCGGCGAAGGCCGGATTGAATTTCAGGCCGGCGCGCGTGGCGCTGTCGCGAAAGCCCTTGCTCAGCACGTCGAGCATCAATGCCTTGGCGTCGCGGAAGCGGCCGGGACGGGCGCCGCCGCGGCCGCATTGCCGCACCCAGGCGTTGGGCGCATGCTCTTTCACCGCGGCGACGAACGCCTCGCGCACCTGCGGAAACAGCGTCACATGCTGGTGCCCGTCCACATGGCTCGGCGGATGGCCGAACATGTCGGTGAAGGCTGCGATCTGCGCCGCGATCTCCGCGCGCAGGATGTCCACATCGAGCCGCCGCAACACCGCAGCCTGCAGCACCCTGCCGAGCTTCAGGAACTCGCCGTCCTTCTGCGGCCGGAAATGGATGGTCAGCGGATGGTACGGCGCCGTCAGCGTCACATGCAGGCCGATCGAGAACCCGGCTGCGTCCTTGGTGACCGCTTTCAGCTCATCGATCTCGGTGCGGGTGAAAGCGGGGGTCACGACCATCACCGAGGTCGCTGTCAGCCGTCGCTTGGCGATCAGGTCGCGGATCGCCCGGTTGACGCCCGCCGACAGGCCGTAGTCGTCGGCGCAGAGCGAGATCCGGCGTTGCGCTGCGACCTCGCTCATTCGGCGGCGGTCCGCGATGGGTCGGCAAGCGGAAGGTCTTTTTGCATCTCGTCGCTACCTGCACGCCGGATGGTCTTTTCGGCCACGAAATAAACCGGGCGGGCTTTCAATTCATAAATGATCTTGCCGATATATTCGCCGACTACGCCGATCATCACAAGCTGCATTCCGCCCAGCACCATCACGCCGACGATCACCGAGGCGTAGCCGGGCACCGATTTGCCGTCCACGAAGGTCTCCCAGAGGATCATCAAGCCGACGAGGAAAGCGCCAAGCGCGATCAGCGCGCCGAGCATGACGGCGACCCGCAGGGGAGCGACGGAAAACGACGTGAGGCCGTCGATCGACAGCCCGATCAGCCGGCCCGGGCTGAACGAAGTCTGGCCGTGTGCGCGGGGTTCGGGTTGATAATCGACGCGAATCTGCCTGAAACCGATCCAGCTCGACAGTCCTTTGAAGAACCGATTGCGCTCCGGCAACTGCCGCAGCGCCGCCGCAGCCCGTGGCGAGAGCAGGCGGAAGTCGCCGGCATCCGGCGGGATCTTGTGCCGGGCGCGGTAGTTCATCAGCGCGTAGAAGCCCTTCACCGCCAGCCGCAGCACCGCCGACTTGTTATTGCGATGCGCCTTCGCCGTGTAGACGACGTCGTAGCCGTCCTTGATCCAGTGCCGCACCAGCGTCTCTGCCAGCGCCGGCGCGTGCTGGCCGTCGCCGTCCATGAACAGCACCGCGCCGCCGCGCCGCGCATGAGTCGAGGCCGGCCATCAGCGCGGCTTCCTTGCCGAAGTTGCGCGACAGCGAAATCACGTTCACATCCAGCATCGTTGCCTTCAGGCCCTGCGCCACTTGCAGCGTGTCGTCGCGGCTGCCGTCGTCGACATAGACGACCTCGCAGCTCAGGCCGTAAGCTTGCTTCAGCGTTGCTGCCAGTGCCGTGATACGCTCGTGCAGTTGCACGAGCCCTGCGCCTTCGTTGTAGCAGGGCACGACGATCGACAGGCCCTTGCTCGCAGCAGAGCGTGCGTCGGCGGTCAGATCGGAAATGTCGGCTCCCAGCGTCATCTTGCGTATCCAGTGGCGCGAAACATCGTCGCCCCTTCAAAATATGGACATGCTGTCACGCCGCCGCCATCCCTTGCAACGTGGCAAAAAGGCAAGCGCTGAAGCTGAACGCTCGTTCACGAACGCAAAAACGCCTGCAACCGTGCGAACAGCGGGTCGGCGCGGTCGAATACGTAGTCCAGCGACGCTACCGAAACCGCCTCCGCGCCATGCTCGCGCAGGAAGCTCGCCAGCGCATAGAGCTTTGCCGGCGGGCAGTGCAGCGTCACCATGCCCGACGAGGTCGGACCGCCGAACGGCGACACCACCCCGAACTTCGTGTGCGCCTCCGCCAGCAGCTTCGCGTCGCAGCCCGGAAAGCGCGTGCGCACCTCCTTGAACGAGCGCGCCCGCGCGCAGGCGGAGATGTGGTCGAAGATGATGCGCGCGGTGTCGAGCGCATGCTGCGACCAGTCGGCGTCGCGCGAGGCGACGAGGTTGGCCTGGCTCTTCAGCATGGTGCCGTCGTCGAGCACCTTCAGCCCGTTGGCGGCGAGCGTCGCGCCGGTGGTGGTGATGTCGACGATCAACTCGGCGGTGCCGGACGCCGGCGCGCCTTCGGTCGCGCCCGCGCTCTCGACGATGCGGTAGTCGACCACGCCGTGCCTGGCGAAGAAGCCGCGCGTCAGGTTGATGTATTTCGTTGCGACGCGCATCCGCCGGTTGTGCCGGGTGCGGAATTCGGTCGAGACGTCGTCGAGGTCGGCCATGCTGCGGACGTCGATCCACGCCTGCGGCACCGCGACGACGACGTTTGCGTAGCCGAAGCCGAGGCCTTCGATCAGCGTTCACCTTGCGGTCGGCATCGGCGATGCTCTCGCGCACCAGGTCTTCGCCTGTCACGCCGAGATGCACGGCGCCGCGTGCGAGCTGCGACGCGATCTCGCTCGCCGACAGGTAGGCGACCTCGACATTGTCGAAGCCGGCGATGGTGCCGCGATAGTCGCGGGCGCCGCCGGGCTTTGCCATGTTGAGCCCGGCATTGGCGAAGAACGCGTCGGTGTTTTCCTGCAGTCGGCCCTTCGACGGGACGGCAATGACGAATGGCTGGGTCATGACGCGCGCCCCGCTTGCGCCAGCGCGTCGATCCACACCGAGAAGCCGACCGCCGGAATTGGCGTCGCAGCGCCAAGCCGCGTCAGCAGCCCGTCATAGCGCCCGCCCGCGACCAGCGGCTCTGCGCCGTTGCCCCTGGCGTGCAGCTCGAACTCGAAGCCGGTGTAGTAGTCGATGCCGCGGCCGAACGAGGTGGCGAAGCGGACCTTTGGAATGTCGAGGCCGCGCGCGGCCATGAAGCCGATCCGCGTTTCGAGCAGGTCGATCGCCGCGGAAATCTCCAGCTTCGCGTCCGACGCGAGCCGGCGCAGTTGCGCGACTGCCGCGTCCGGCTCGCCGGAAATCGAAAGGAAGCGTTCGATCGCCGCCACCGTCTCCTTCGGCAGCGCGCCGCCGGCCATGGTCGACTGCTCGAGGAAGCGATCGGCGATCTCGGAATTGGCGCGGCCGGAGAGGTTGGTCGCGCCCGCGATCGAGATCAGGTCGCTGACCAGCGCCAGCGCCGCCTTGCGGTCGGAGCCGGCGAGTGCCGCCAGCACGCCGTGATAGTCGGTGCGGCTCGCGCTGGTGGCGAGCGTCATGCGCTGCAGATCCTGCGCCAGGCTGATCTTGCGGTTGAAATCCTTCATCAGCCGCCGCTTCCACACCGGCGCGAGGTCGAGCGCGCCGATCAGCGCCGCGAACAGGCCGACGTCACCGGTGCGGACCTCGACGCCGGTGATGCCGAACGCCGCGGTCGCCTCGAGGCCGAGCGCCAGCATCTCGGCGTCGGCTGCAGCCGAATCCTTGCGCCCGAACGACTCGACGCCCGCCTGCACGAACTCGCTCGGCTTGTCGTCGCGATAGCGGAACACCGGTCCGAGATAGCAGAAGCCCGCCGGCTGCCCGGCGCCTGCCGAGGCGAGGTAGTCGCGCGCCACCGGAATGGTCAGGTCCGGCCGCAGGCACAGTTCGTCGCCGCTCGCGTCGGTGGTCAGGTAAAGGCTCTTGCGGATGTCCTCGCCCGACAGGTCGAGGAACGGCTCGGCCGGCTGCAGGATCGAAGGCTGCGCGGGTGCGTAGCCGGCCGCCGTGAACGACGCCAGCAGGGCTTCCGCGCGGGACGCGGCGCCTCTCGCAGATGCTGCGGCGGGGTTCGTCATTTCAAGCGGTTCCAAAAGCTTCGAAGTGGCGGGCGTTTAGCACGGGCCCGCCGAAGTTTCGACCTGCAATCGGCAACTGAATTAACGGCTTGTGGCCGGATCCGGCCCGTTAACCAAGCACCGCCTGCACCAGCGCCAAGGCTGCAACCGCGGCGGTATCGGCGCGGAGGATGCGCGGGCCGAGCGACAGCCGCACGAGGCTTGTCTGGCGCATCAGGAGGTCGCGCTCGCTCTGTGCGAAACCGCCTTCCGGGCCGATCAGCACGTCGATGCCGATCTCGGCCTGTTTGCGTGCGCCTTCCAGCGCAGCGATCGGGTTGTCGGTCTCGGCGTCCTCATCGCAGAACACCAGCAGCCGCGTCGCATCGCGTGCGTGCAGGAAGCGGTCGAGCGGCTTTGGCTCCTCGACCGTGGCGATGGTGAGGATGCCGCATTGCTCGGCGGCTTCGATGACATTGGCCTGCATGCGCTCGAGGTTGATGCGCGACACCTGCGTGTGCTGCGTCAGCACCGGGCAAAGCGCGGACACACCCATCTCGACCGCCTTCTGCACCATGTAGTCGAGCCGTGCGTGTTTCAGCGGTGCGAACGCGTAGCGCAGGCGCGTCGGCGCCTCCTGCGGCCGGGTCAGCGCCTCGATGACGAGTTGCTCCGGCCGCTTGCGGCCGGCAAGGGCGGCGCGCCATTCGCCATCGCGTCCGTTGAAGACGAGGACGCTGTCGCCGCTCTTCAGCCGCAGCACGTTGCCGAGATAGTTGCTCTGCTCGGGCGTGAGCGGAACGGTTCCGCCGGCCGTCAGCACGGCATCGACATGGAGGCGGGGTGTGCGGAAATCTGCGCGGGGCATCAGGGCATCGAAATTCCGGTCAGGAAGTGCCTTGTAGCCGATGTGAGCGTGCTAAACAGCGCTAACCGTACGTTCCATCTGCAGTTTTGCCCCTCCGACGCGGCGTTGCGCCGCGTTAATGCCGGAATCATTGGGTTGTTAACGGCGCGGGGTAATCGTAAAAACCCTGCCGGGTGCCGCTTCGGCGGCACCGGCTGATCGGACCGTGTCCCGAGGAGAGACTGTGATCGTCCGCCGCTTTCTGATGCCGTTGACTTTATCCGCGATGGCCGCGCTTTGCGTGGAGGCAAGCGCGCAGGGCGCGTTTCCCGCGCCGCTGCCGAAATCAATCCAGCAACGCAGCGTCGCCGTTCCCGAATCCGAACGGCAGCGCCGCCTCGAGCGCGCCGGCTGCCGCATCGCCATTTCCGCCGGTGAACAACGCTGCGCCGGCGCAACGGCCGGCCGCATCTTCGTCGCCGTTCCCGAACCCGTCGGCCGGCGACGCGGCTGCGTCGCAGGGCGTCTTCTCGCAAGGCGCGAGACCGCTCGGTGGCGGTCTTGGCTCCGGCGGCGGCCTTGGCGGCCCGCCCGCGCAAGGCGGTGGTGGCGGAACCGCCGAGCAGCAGGAGTGCATGGAGAAATTCGCGCCGCTGCGGCAGGACGCCGAGAAGCGCGCCAAGATGATTCAGGCGGCGAGCGAGCGCAAGGCGCCGCCGCAGGAGGCCTGCGGCCTGATCAAGGCCTATGTGCAGGCCGAGTCGAAGCTGGTGAACTACGTGACCACCAAGCAGACCGCCTGCGGCATCCCGGCGGAAATTCCGAAGCAGCTGAAGGCCAACCAGGGCCGCTCGCAGCAGATGATGAAGGTCGTATGCCAGGCCGCCGCGCAGCCGCAGGGCGGCGGCGGGGCGGCCGCAGCGCCGTCATTGAGCGAAGTGCTGGGCTCGAGCGCGCGCGCCGGAAGTCCGCTCGGTGCGCAGCGGTGGCAGCACCTTCGACACCATCAACGGCAACGTCCTTGCGCGCTGAGCGCGCTCTAGGGCGCACGTTGCCGCGATGAGCGAGGCGAGCGGCCGCGTCGCCGATTCCACCGGCAACTGGGTCGACTGGCTGGCGCCGTCATGGTCGCGCCCTTACCTGCGCCTGGCCCGGTTCGACCGTCCGATCGGCTCCTGGCTGCTGCTGTTGCCGTGCTGGTGGTCGGCTGCGCTGGCCGCCGGTCTCGCGCGCGATGTCAGCGCGCTGCCGTTCGTGCTGGTGCTGTTCTTCATCGGCGCTTTCATGATGCGCGGCGCCGGCTGCACCTGGAACGACATCACCGACCGCGATCTGGACGCAAAGGTCGAGCGCACGCGGTCGCGGCCGATCCCGGCCGGGCAGGTGAGCGTCCCCGGCGCCTTCGCCTTTCTCGTCCTGCAGGCGCTGGTCGGGCTTGCGGTGCTGCTGCAGTTCAAGAGCTTTGCGATCATCACCGGCATCGCCTCGCTCGCCATCGTCGCGATTTATCCGTTCATGAAGCGGATCACCTACTGGCCGCAGGTCGTGCTCGGTCTTGCCTTCTCGTGGGGCGCGCTGATGGGCTTTGCGGTGATGCTCGGCACGTTGGGGCCCGCCGCGCTGGCGCTCTATGCCGGTTCGATCGCCTGGGTGATCGGCTACGACACCATCTACGCGCATCAGGACCGCGAGGACGATGCGCTGATCGGCGTGAAGTCGACCGCGCTGTTGTTCGGCGAGAACACGCAGACCATGCTGACGGTGTTCTATGCGCTGGCCGTGCTGCTGATCGGCGTGGCGATCCATCTTTGCGACGGTGGCGTGTTCGCCTATGCCGGGCTTCTGGCGTTCGCAGTGCATCTCGTCTGGCAGATCCGCAGGATCACGCATCGACGATCCAGCGCTGTGCCGGCGCGTGTTCTAGTCGAACCGCGATGCGGGGTTTCTGTTGTTTGCGGGACTTGCCTTGGATGCGGTGGTGCGCAGCGCTGCGTCTTAATCTCGCGCAATAATCTCACGCTCGCCGCGATGAACGCTGGGCCCGCCGACGGTCCAGCCGGCCTTGCGGCGCATCAGGATCGACGGACGGCGCGCCTTGATCGCGTTGCGCCGGCGGCGGCGCGGTGCGGGTTCGACCGCAGACTGCGCCTGCTCGGCCAGTCGCGGCAATGCAAAGGTTTCCGACCAGATCTGCCATTCGCTCTCGATGTCGTCCTCGGCCGGGGCCAGTGGAACCGACAGCGACGGATCGCGATGCTTGAGGATCAGCGTCGGCGCGCCATCGATGGTGCGCAGCGCGACGCCGAGAAATTCGGACATGCGGATGTTGATCGCCATGCTCATGCCCTGCACGGCGCGGTGCAGGGTGACGCGATCGCGGCGGATCTCGACGCGGCGCACGCCGCCGTCGGCGCGGGTGTCGCGCGTCTCGAAGCTTGCGGGAAGTGAGAGTGGGTCGAGCCGCGCAACGCGGCTCGACCCGGCGGGATTGACCCCGCCTGTTATTTGACGCCTCACGGCTTTAGTCTCCCCCGCCGGGATTGCTTCCCGGTCGATGGGCTCACCATGCCAGAGCCGCGGCCGAAACCGCTTAAGAAGGCTGGTTAAAAAACTCTACCCTGATCTCATACTTGACAACTCCTTGCCGATTTCCTGAAAAAGCCTTTATGTGCAAGATGAATCGTGCTTGAAGCCCATCAGATCGGGCACATTTCTCTTGAGTCTGTCGCGTTAGTCCGTCGCGTTCCGTGGCGCCTGTTCCAGGATCGCTCGCTTTCCAGGATTGCTCAGTGTCTCCATCCACCGTCGTCAAAGCAAAAGATTCATCGCAAAAGTCCGCAAGCGGTCTGCTCGATCAGTCCGCGCTGATCGATCTGGCGCAGCGCCTGGTCGAGGCGGCCAAGCGCGCGGGCGCGGATTCGGCCGACGCGGTCGCCGTGCGCGGCGTGTCGCAGGGCGTCGAAATCCGCGACGGCAATGTGGAAGAGTCCGAGCGCGCCGAAGGCGACGACGTCGGCCTGCGCGTCCTGATCGGGCGCAAGCAGGCGGTGGTATCGACCAACGACATTGCCGCTGATGTCGCCACACTCGCCGAACGCGCGGTGGCCATGGCGCGCATCGCGCCCGAGGACAAATATGCCGGCCTCGCCGATCCCTCGCTGCTGGCGAAGGAGTTTCCCGATCTCGATTTGCTCGATCCTGTCGCGCCTTCGGTCGAGGAGCTGGAGCGCCGCGCGCGCGCCGCCGAGGCCGCGGGCCTCGCCGTGAAGGGCGTCAGCAAATCCGGCGGCGCGTCGGCCTCCGCAGGCATCGGCGGCATGGTGCTGGTGACCAGCACCGGCTTCTGCGGCGCTTATCTCCGCTCGAGCCACGGCATCTCGATGACGGCCATCGCCGGCGAAGGCACCGGCATGGAGCGCGACTACGACTTCTCGTCCGCTATCCACGCGGCCGACCTTGCCTCGCCCGAGAGCATCGGCAGGACGGCGGCCGAGCGCGCGGTGGCGCGGGTCAATCCGCGCAAGGTTGCCACCTGCAAGGTGCCCGTGGTGTTCGATCCGCGCGTTGCGGGCTCGCTGGTCGGCCACCTGATCGGCGCCATCAACGGCGCGTCGATCGCGCGCAAGACCAGCTTCCTGAAGGACCGGCTCGGCCAGCAGCTGTTCGATACCGCCGTCAGCATCGTCGACGACCCGTTGCGGGTGCGGGGCCTGCGCTCGCAGCCGTTCGACGCCGAAGGCGTCGCGGTGAAGCCGCTGTCGTTCATCGAGAACGGCGTGCTGACCTCGTGGATCCTCGATTCCGCGACTGCGCGCGAGCTCGGCCTCACCACCAACGGCCGGGCGCATCGCGGCGTCTCGTCGTCGCCGTCGCCGGGCTCCTACAATCTGCACCTGACGCCGGGCAAATCGACGCCCGCCGAGCTGATCGGCGACATCAAGCAGGGCTTCTACATCACCGATCTGATCGGCTCGGGCGTCAACGGCGTCACCGGCGACTACAGCCGTGGCGCCGGCGGCTTCTGGATCGAGAATGGCGAGATCGGCTACGCGGTGAGCGAGGTGACCATCGCCGGACACCTGCTCGACATCTTCAAGTCGATGACGGCGGCAAACGACCTCGAATTCAAATACGGTGTGAATGCGCCGACGGTGCGCATCGAAGGACTGACGGTTGCTGGCCGCTGATGCCGACATTGCGAGCGATGCCGCGTTGCTGACGCGAACCGTGCGCGAGGCGGGGGCGCTCGCGCTGACGATGTTCCGCACCGAGATCAGGCAGTGGACCAAGGGCCAGTCGTCCCCGGTCTCCGAAGCCGATATCGCCGTCGATGAATTGATCCGCCAGCGCCTGCAGTCGGCGACGCCGGACTATGGCTGGCTGTCGGAAGAGAGCGCCGACGACCGCGCTGCGCCTGCACAGAGACCGGGTCTGGATCATCGATCCGATCGACGGCACCCGCGCCTATCTCGGCGGCCGCGAAGACTGGTCGATCAGCGCGGCGCTGGTCGAGGCCGGCAGGCCCAGGCTCGCCGCCGTGTTCGCGCCGGCGACCGACGAGTTCTTCTTTGCCAGCGAAGGCGGCGGGGCGCTGCGCAACGACACGGCGATCAAGGCGTCGCCGGGCACCGGCATCGATATCGATCGCATGGCCGGGCCGCACTTCCTGCTCAACCGCGTGCGCGGCACGACGTCGCCCGAGCTGAAGAACTTCAAGATCGGCTCGCTGGCGCTGCGCATCAGCCGTGTCGCGCAGGGCGCGCTCGATGCGGCGTTCGTCGGCGGCAACAGCCGCGACTGGGATCTTGCCGCAGCCGATCTGTTGCTGACGCGAAGCCGGCGGCCGGCTGACCACGCTGCATGGCGATGCGCTCGTCTACAATCGCGTCGAGGTCACGCACGAGGTGCTGCTCGCCGCCGGACGCGAGCGGCATGCGCATCTGGTGAAACATCTCGCGGAGCATTAGCGTCTTTGGTGTGAAAAGGTCGCAAAATCACGTGGTTTTCGACGCAAGGCGGACGGTCCGCCTTTTGCTTGACGAAAATGCGTAATTTTCCGATTGTCTTTCCGGCCATTGCCGGGCAAACGCAGGATCGAAATCGATGCCCGATCAGGTGCAACCTCAACTGCTTCATCTCGTGCTCGGCGGTGAACTCACCGACCTTGAGCACGTGACCTTCAAGGATCTCGACAAAGTGGATATCGTCGGCGTGTTCCCGAACTATGCGTCTGCCCATGCGGCCTGGAGGGCCAAGGCGCAGCAGACGGTCGACAATGCGCAGATGCGCTACTTCATCGTCCATCTGCACCGGCTGCTCGATCCTTCCTCCGACAGCAAGCGCTAAAAGCCTGCGATGCGACTGAGAGACCTGACACGCGGGCCTGGGTTTCAGCGCGCCGCGGGATTTCTTGCTGCGGAATATCTGCGCCTGGTTTGGCTCACCAACAAATTCAGCTATGATCCGCCGGATTTCTACCAACGGGTCGATCCGCATCTGCCGGCGATCATCACATTCTGGCACGGCCAGCATTTCATGGTGCCGTTCCTGAGGCGCGACTATCATCGCGCCAAGGTGCTGATCTCGCGTCACCGGGACGGCGAGATCAACGCGATCGCCGCCGAGCGGCTCGGCGTCGGCACCGTTCGCGGATCCGGCGACCACGGCGTGGAGTTCCAGCGCAAGGGCGGAGTATCGGCGTTCAAGAACATGCTGCAGACGCTCGCTGAAGGATCGAACATGGCGACCACCGCCGACGTGCCGAAGGTGGCGCGCGTCGCCGGCCGTGGCGTCATCATGCTGGCGCGCGAGTCCGGCCGGCCGATCTTTCCGTTTGCGATGGCCACCAGCCGCTTCAAGCGGTTCGACAACTGGGACCGTTCGGTCATGGGTCTTCCGTTCGGCCGCGGCGCGATGGTGACGACCGATCCGATCTTTGTGCCGCGCGATGCCGACGATGCGGCGGTGGAAACCTATCGCCTGCGTCTGCAGGACGCGCTGACGGACGTGACGCGCCGCGCCTATGCGATGGTCGGCCGCGAGGACTCTCATGGCTAGCGACCTGCCGCTGACCCTGCGTCTCTATCGCTCGCTGTCGACGGTGGCGACGCCGCTCGCGGGTGCGCTGGTGCGTCACCGGCTGAAGCGCGGCAAGGAGGACGAGGCGCGCGTCGGCGAACGCAAGGGATTGACCGACGCCGAGCGTCCGCCGGGACCGCTGGTGTGGATGCACGGCGCCAGCGTCGGCGAGGTGCTCGCGGTCGCGGGCCTGGTCGAGCGCATGCGCGCGATGAACATCCGCGTCCTGCTGACCTCGGGCACGGTGACGTCGGCGGCGATCGTCGCCAGGCGCTTTCCGCCCGACGTCATTCACCAGTTCATCCCCTATGACTCGCCGCGCTTCGTGGCGCGCTTCCTCGATCACTGGCAGCCGAGCTTCGCGCTGTTCGTCGAATCCGACCTCTGGCCGAACCTGATCCTGTCCGGGGCCGAGCGCCGTATCCCGATGATCGTCGTCAACGGGCGGATGTCGCAGCGCTCGTTCCAGCGCTGGCGCACGGCGCCGGCGACGATGGGGACGCTGCTCAGCCGGTTCGAGATGTGTCTCGTGCAGTCGCAGGGCGATGCCGATCGCTTCTCGGCGCTCGGCAGTCCGCATGTCTTCAACACCGGCAACCTGAAGTTCGACGTGCCGGCGCCGCCGGCCGATCCGCAAAAACTCGAGCAGCTGACGCGGGCCGTGCAGGGCCGCCCCGTGGTGCTCGCCTCCTCGACCCATCCGGGCGAGGAAGAGATCGTGCTCGACGTGCATCGCCGTCTCGCGGCCTATTTCCCGGCGCTGCTGACGATCATCGTGCCGCGCCATCCCGAGCGGGGCCGGCAGGTCGCGCAGCTCACCGGCCCGTCGTCGCTGCGCGTCGCCGTGCGCTCGAAGGATCAGTTGCCGTCGCCGGAGACCGACATTTACGTGGCCGACACCCTGGGCGAGCTCGGCCTGTTCTATCGCCTGTCGCCGATCGTGTTCGTCGGCGGCTCGCTGGTCAATCACGGCGGCCAGAATCCGATCGAGCCGATCAAGCTCGGCGCCGCAGTGCTGCACGGGCCGCATGTCGGCAACTTCGCCGAAATCTACCGCGCGCTGGACGAGGCCGGCGGCGCGCGGCTCGCCGGCGACGGCGAGGCGCTGGTGAAGCAGGTCGGCGGCTGGCTCGACAACCGCGATGCGCGCCAGCGGGCAGCCGTGTCGGGCCGCGCGGTGGTCGATCGCCTCGGCGGCGCGCTGGACCGGACGATGGCGGCGCTGGAGCCCTATCTGCTGCAGCTGCGGCTGGAGAGCGGGACCGTGCATGCGTGAACCGGCATTCTGGTGGCGGTCGCCGTCATGGATGTCGGGCGCGCTGGCGCCTTTCGGTTTTCTCTACGGAACAGTGTCTGGCCGCCGCATGCTGCGCGCAGGCAAGCGCGCTGCCGTTCCCGTCATCTGCGTCGGCAACTATTCGCTCGGCGGCGCCGGCAAGACGCCGACGGTGATGGCGCTGGTGAAGCTGCTGCGGCGCGCCGGCGAAACGCCGGTGGTGCTGAGCCGGGGCTATGGCGGCAGTCTTGCGGGACCGGTGCGCGTCGACGCTGCAAAGCATGCGGCCGCCGATGTCGGCGACGAGCCGCTGCTGCTCGCGCGCGCAGCGCCCGTGATCGTGTCGCGCGACCGCGTGCCCGGCGCAGACGCCGCGCGCGCGGCGGGCGCAAGCGTGATCGTCATGGACGACGGCTTCCAGAATCCGTCGCTGCGGAAGGACCTCTCGCTGATCGTCATCGACGGCAGCCGCGGCCTCGGCAACGGCCAGGTGTTTCCGGCAGGCCCCTTGCGTGCGCCGCTCGCGGCGCAGGTCGGTCGCACCGATCTCCTGCTCGTGTCCGGCGAGGGCGCCGCCGCCGACGCTGTCGCAGCGCAGGTGAAAGGGAAGGGCGGCCTCGTCCTGAAGGCACGCATCGTCGCCGATCCGGACGCCGTCGCCAGCGCTGCGCGGCCGAGCGTGTGCTTGCCTTCGCCGGCATCGGCGACCCGCAGCGCTTCTTCGCGACACTCCGCACAAGCGGCATCGACGTCGCCGCAACGCGCAGCTTCGCGGACCACCATCGCTTCACGGTCGCCGAGATTGCGCAACTGATCGAAGAGGCGCGCAAGGCCTCGCTCACGCTGGTGACGACGGAGAAGGATTTCGTCCGGCTGCGCGGGCTGCACACCGACGCTGCGTCGATCGTGCCGTTTCCCATCACGCTCGGCTTCGACGACGAAGCGCGTCTGAGCGAGTTTGTTTTGATGCGTTTGGCCGAGGCGCGCGCCGAGAGTGTATCGGCTCTCTGAGGCTTACCCGACCTTCAGCTGGTGCCGCTCCAGCACGGCTTCCGGCGTGGCGTAGGCCTCCTGCCGGTCGACGCTCCAGTATTTCAAATCTTCCAGCGGAATGCGCGCGCCGGTGACGGCGCAGCGCACATAGGCGCCCGGCGAGATCACGCGGAAATCGCCGTCGAGATATTGCACCTTGGCCTCGCCCTGGCCGGACGATCCGAACTTGTTGAGCACGAAAACATCTCCGTCCACCCGCAACGCCGCCGAGTTCGACGCGCCGGGTCAGATAACCCCGCAGCCAATAAACCGTATGCCCGCCCCGCTGACAACCGCGCCCGCCTCAACAATGTTGCGCGCGTTTGACGGCTTCGCGCACCTTCAGTGAAATCCTTGCGCAGCGTCCGACATCTCGACGCGCATCGCGGAACTCGCGAACGCGAGCCGGCGCGGCTGCTTGGCACTTCCGAACACGTTGAACCGGATCTCGTCCGGCAACGACCACCCTTCGCGACCGGCCCGGCGGCTGATCGAAAGCGCCTTGATGAGGCGCGCCAGGGCCGGGGCGTGCGGGTGGCTCGAGGCTGCCCGTTCCTGAGCCCATGGAACCGCCGAGGCGCTGACCGATGTGCCCTAATGTCGCAGCCCAGAAGTCTTTAAAGTACAAAGGAAGTACTTTATAGTTTTCGTCATGCCGCGCTTCCAATCCACCATGAGCTACCTGCTCGCGCCGTCCCCCGACGATAGGGAGGCGATCCGAGCGACGCTTGCGGACTACGCCGCGATGATGCGGATTCTCGACGAGCTCGGACGCACACGCGGCGCCAGCGCCAACGTCGTCGCCCTGCATGACCAGGCCTACGCCACCATCCGCGAACGCACGCGCTTGCCGGCGCGGCTGGTGACGCTCGGTCTGCGCGATCACGCCGGCCGGCAAAGCGGCGCGCCGATCGCCGACCTGCCGCTGGACGGGCGCCTCTACGCCATCAAGAGCCCGACACATCTCAGTCTCGCGACCGTCACCGGCCGCAGGCTCATTCCCTATTCGGTCGCCGGCTACACCGCCGGCTGGCCCGATCACGCCGAAGCCCGGCTGCTGCTGCGCGATGACGAGACCCTCGTCCTCGTCGGCATCGCCTCCGCCGTCAAACCGAAGGAGACCACCATGGCCACTGAAGGAATTCTGTCGCGTATTGGGCGTGTCATCGCCGGCGTCGCCCACGGCACCGTCGACGCGCTCGAGGGCGCCAACGCCATCGCCACGGTCGAGCAGTCGATCCGCGAGATCGACGCGGTCGCGGAAGACGCCAGGGCAGGGGCCGGCAAGGCCCGCGCCGAGGAGCATCGGCTGAAGGCGAAGATCGCCGAGATCAACGACGAGATCGAGGACCTCGCCGGCAAGATCGAGACCGGTCTCGCCAGCGGCCGCGAAGATCTCGTCAAGCCGGTCATCGGCCTGCAGATCGACCTCGAGGCGCAGCGCTCCGCATTGGAGACGGCGCTGGCCGAAGCCGTCGAGAAGATCGAGGAAGCCGGCAAGGCGCTTCAGGCGGTCAACTCTGCCCGGGCCGACGCCGTTGCCCGCCTCGCCGACCTGAAGAAGAGCAAGGGCGCAGAGGATGGCGCGGCGGGCGCGAGCGCCTCGGTCCGCAATGACAATCGCCTCGCCCGTTCGGTCGGCACCATCGAGCGTGTCACCGGCGTCTCCGGCCGGCCGACCACCGGCACGTCGGAGGTCGAGGAACTGACCCGCCTGCAGCGCGAGAAGGAAATCCAGGAGCGGCTCGCCCAGTACAAGGGGAACTCGCAATTCATGAGCGCGCTCACCGCGCCGGGCCTCTATCCCTTCACCATCGCAGCGTTGATCCTCGTCGGCCTGGTCGTTTTCGAGATCGTCGCGGTGGTGGTCGGACTGTCGTTCTCGTCGCTGCTCGGCCACGGCGTCTCGCATGCTGACGGTCATCTCGACCATGGCCCGCTCGATGCGTGGATGTCGTGGCTCAACAAGGGCGGCGTGCCGCTGCTCGTTCTGATCATGATCGCGCTGGCGTCATTCGCCATCGCCGGCTTCGCGATCCAGGGCGTCGCCCAGGCCGTGATCGCGCCATTGCCAACGCTTGTCGCGAGCCTGTGCGCGGTCGCGGCCGCGCTGCCGATCACGCGCACGCTCTCGCGCTGGACCGCGCGCATCCTGCCGACCGACGAGACCGCGGCGATCAGCCAGGCCGATCTCATCGGACGTGTCGGCACCGTCGCGCTCGGCCCGCTCGATCAGGGCAAGCCCGGCCAGCGTGCGCGTCAAGGACCAGCACGGCAACATTCATGTCCTGCGGGCCAACGCCGCCGCGGGCCACACCATCCCGCAGGGCGCGAGCGTCCTGCTGGTCGACGGCGCCAGCGGCCTCTTTCAAGCAATTCCCGCGCCGAAAGAACTCGGCGTGAACACCGACAGCGATTCAAGGGAGGTAAACGTCATGGATACCGCTTCCGTTCTTACCATCGCCGGCACGGCGCTCGCTCTCCTCATCGGCATCAGCGTGGTCATGGCCACGCTCTACACGCGCTCGACCCGCGACAAGGCCTATGTCCGCACCGGCCTCGGCGGCAAGAAGGTCGTTCTCGACGGCGGCGCCGTCATCCTGCCGATCTTCCATTCCTATTCCTGGGTGCAGCTCTCGACGCTGCGTCTGGAAGTCCAGCGCAGCGAAGGCGAGTCGCTCATCACCGCCGACCGCATGCGCGCCGACATCACCGCGGAGTTCTATGTCCGGGTGAAGCCGGATGCAGAGAACATCGCGCTCGCCGCGCAAACGCTCGGCGACCGGACGACCGATGCCGAGCTGCTGAAGGCGCTGGTCGAAGCCAAATTCGTCGATGGCCTGCGCTCGGTCGCAGCGACCATGACGCTGAAGGACCTGCAGGAGAAGCGCTCCGAGTTCGTCAAGGCGGTGCAGGATGCTGTCGCAGCCGACCTGCAGTCGAACGGTCTCGAGCTCGAGTCCGTCTCGCTGACACGGCTGGACCAGACCGACATCAAGCATTTCAATCCGAACAACACGTTCGACGCCGAGGGCCTCACGGCGCTGACCCGCGTCACCGAGGAACGGCGGCGCGAGCGCAACGAGATCGTGCGCGAGAACGAAGTCGCGATCGCGACCAAGGATCGCGAGGCGAGCCTCAAGCGCCTGACGATCCAGCGCGAGCAGCGCGACGCCGAGCTGAACCAGCAGCGCGACATCGCCAACAAGACCGCGGAAACCCGCGCCGAGCAGGCGCGCGCCGAGCAGGCTGCGCGCCTTGCCGAGGAGACCGCGCGGCTCGAGACCGAGCGCGGCGTCGCCAAGACCGAGGCGGAAGCGCGTCAGTCCAAGGAGACCGCGCGCATCACCGCCGAGCGCGGCATCGCCGAGAGCGAGGCCGAAGCCAAGCGCATCACCGAAACCGCGCGCATCGATGCTGCGATCGCCGTCGCGCAGAAGAGCGAAGCCGAATCGCAGGCCAGGGCAAAGGCGGAAGAAGCGAAGGCCACTGCCGTCACGGCGGAAGAGCAGGTCGCGACCGCGCGGGCGGTCGAGGTCGCCGAGCGCGCCAAGAAGATCGCCGTGATCGACGCCCGCAAGGAGGCCGAGCAGGCCGCCACCGGCATCACCGTCAAGGCCGAAGCCGAGCGCGAGGCGGCGCAGAACCTGGCCGCGGCGATGCTCACCCAGGCCGAGGCCGAAGCGAATGCCAACAAGGTCCGCGCCGGCGGCATCATCGAGCTCGGCGAGGCCGAGGCGAAGCGCGAGCGCGCGCTGAACGAAGCGCGCAATTCGCTGTCACCGCAGATGGTCGATTTCGAGTTGACCAAGCGGCGCATCGCCGTGATCCCCGAGGCGCTCGAGCAGGCGATGAAGCCGATCGAGAAGATCTCCGACATCAAGATCTTCAGCGCCGGCGGTCTGCTCGGCGCCATGGGCAACGGCAACGGTG
This sequence comes from uncultured Alphaproteobacteria bacterium, assembly GCA_963843435.1. Classification (GTDB taxonomy): domain Bacteria; phylum Pseudomonadota; class Alphaproteobacteria; order Rhizobiales; family Xanthobacteraceae; genus P52-10. Next base: position 100,227 of record CAWJKJ010000011.1, on the reverse strand, counting down.
CCGACGGCGCTCATGGCGGCGGCCCGATCGGCGATCTCTCCAGCCAGCTGCTGAGCTACGGCGCGCAAAAGCCGATCCTGGACGCCATCCTGTCCCAGGCAGGTTTTGCGGGCAGCAATCCCGTCGATGCGTTGCTCAACGGCACGCAGCGTCCGACGCTGCCGACGCAGAAGGTCGAGGCTCCGGCCAAGCCTTAAAACAGCAAGCCTTAAAACAGCTTGCCTTGCGGCTGTCTCACCGGTGCGGCCGCGTGCTTGCGGCTGCTTCGGCTTTGCGGCAGCCGCCTCGCCGTCCGCCGTGGCGCCGACCGTTCCGTCGGAAAACTCCAGCGCCAGATGCTCGCCGGGCTTGACGGCCTTGGCATTGCGCAGCGGCGCGCCCTCGGCATCGCGCACCAGCGCGTAGCCGCGCGCCAGCACGCTCTTGTAGGACAGCGCGCCGAGCAAGCGTGCTCGCGCGCTCGACCCGCGCCGCGCGCGCCTCGATCAGCACCTTCACCGCGCGCGTGGATCGCTCGGCGAAGCGGTGCGTACGCTCCAGCTCGCGGGCCAGCCGATGGCGGTGTGCCTGCGCGTTCGCGCGCAATGATGCGCCGAGCCGCAAGGTGATGCTCGAAAAGCGCTCGCGCCGCCGCGCGCCCTGCACCTCGATGCATTGGGTTGCGCGACCGTTCAGGCTGCGCACGTTTTCCTTTGCGCGCTCGATCTGCAGTTTCAGCGCGCGCGGCGTCAGCACGGCCGCCGCCGAGGCGAAGCGGCGGTGGTGCATGTGGGTGGAGGCCCGCAGCGCGCGCGGCAGCGCGGCGCTCGCATGATCCAGCCGCTGGCGCGGGATCGCCAGCAGATCCTCGCGTGACGGCAGCGCGCGGAGCGCTGCGCGCAGCTCGGTCCGTCGCGCTTCCTGGCCGCGCTGCCAGCAGCCGAATGCGCGCCGCGCCATGCTCGCCACTTCGATCACCAGCTCGCTGCGCACCGGCACCGCCATTTCGGCGGCTGCGGTCGGCGTCGGCGCGCGCTTGTCGGCGGCGAAGTCGATCAGCGTCACGTCGGTCTCGTGGCCGACGGCCGAGATCAGCGGGATCGCGCTTTCGGCCGCCGCGCGCACCACGATCTCCTCGTTGAACGACCACAGGTCCTCCAGCGAGCCGCCGCCGCGCGCGACGATCAACAGATCGGGCCGCGGAATCTTGCCGCCTTCGGACAGCGCATTGAAGCCGCGGATGGCGGCTGCGACCTGCTCCGCCGAGCCCTCGCCCTGCACCTTGACCGGCCACACCAGCACCCGGCGCGGGAAGCGGTCGGCCAGGCGATGCAGGATGTCGCGGATCACGGCGCCGGTCGGCGAGGTGACGATGCCGATCGTCTCCGGCAGCCACGGCAGGTGCCGCTTGCGCTTCTCGTCGAACAGGCCTTCGGCGGCAAGCTTGCGCTTGCGCTCTTCCATCAGCGCCATCAGCGCGCCGATGCCGGCGGGCTCCAGCGCCTCGATCACGATCTGGTATTTCGACGAGCCCGGATAGGTGGTGAGCCGGCCGGTGGCGATCACCTCGAGCCCTTCCTGGGGCTTGAAGCGCATGCGGCCGTGCGTGCCCTTCCAGATCACCGCCTCGATCTTGGCGCTCTGGTCCTTCAGCGCGAAGTAGCAGTGGCCGGAGGAATGCGGCCCGCGAAAGCCGGAGATCTCGCCGCGCACGCGCACGTGGCCGTAGGCGTCCTCCACCGTCCGCCGCAGGGCGGCGGACAGCTCGGACACGGTGAATTCGGCCGTATTCGGCCGTAGTTCCGGGGCGACGGCAGTCATGGCACTCGAATCTTTAGCCTGTTCGGTGCATATGGTACATGCTTCGTTCCCTGATAACCCCAACGATTCCAAGCCTTTTGCATGAAGATCCTGGTTCTCGGTTCCGGCGGGCGCGAACACGCGCTGTGCTGGAAGATCGCTGCGTCGCCGCTGGTGACGAAACTCTGGTGCATGCCGGGCAATGCCGGGATCGCCGCCGACGCCGAGTGCGTGGCGACCGACATCGCCGACCATCCGGCGGTGATCGCCTTCTGCAAGGCCAACAAGGTCGATTTCGTCGTCGTCGGGCCTGATGCGGCGGTCGCCGCGGGCGTCGTCGACGACCTGAACGCCGCCGGCTTCAAGGCGTTCGGCCCGACCAGGGCTGCCGCCCAGCTCGAAAGCTCGAAGAAGTTCACCAAAGAGCTTTGCCGCGACAACAACATTCCGACCGCGGCCTACGGACACTTCAAGGACGCCGAGGCGGCCAAGGCCTACGTCCGCAAGCAGGGCGCGCCGATCGTGGTGAAGGCCGACGGCCTTGCCGCCGGCAAGGGCGTGGTGGTGGCGACGACGGTCGACGAGGCGCTTGCCGCCGTCGACATGATGTTCGGCGGCGGTTTCGGCGACTCCGGCGCCGAGGTCGTGATCGAGGAGTTCATGGCGGGCGAGGAGGCGTCGTTCTTCGTGCTGTGCGACGGCGAGCATGCGCTGCCGCTCGCCACCGCGCAGGACCACAAGCGCGTCTTCGACGGCGACAAGGGACCGAACACCGGCGGCATGGGCGCCTATTCGCCGGCGCCGGTGCTGACCGAGGCGCTCTGCAAGCGCGTGATGGACGAGATGGTCTATCCGACGCTGCGCGGCGATGAAGGCCATGGGCGCACCCTACAAGGGCGTGCTGTTTGCCGGCATCATGCTGACCGACAAGGGACCGAAGCTGGTCGAATACAACGCGCGCTTCGGCGATCCGGAATGCCAGGTGCTGATGCTGCGGATGATGTCCGACATCGTGCCGGCGCTGCTCGCCTGCGCCGACGGGCAACTGAAGAATTTCTCGCTGCGCTGGTACGACGAGACGGCGATCACCGTCATCATGGCGACCAAGGGCTATCCCGGCGACTATTCGAAGGGCTCGCGCATCGAAGGGCTGGACGAAGCCGCGAAGATCGAAGGCGTGGAGATCTTCCACGCCGGCACCAAGCTGCAGGACGGCCACATCACCGCCTACGGCGGCCGCGTGCTGAACGTCTGCGCCCTCGGCAAGAGCGTCAGCGAAGCCCGCGACCGCGCCTACGCGGCGATCGCGCAAGATCGACTGGCCCGAAGGCTTCTGCCGCACCGACATCGGCTGGCGCGAGGTCGAGCGGGAGCGGAGATCCGGGCGCGCAAGGCGAGCGAACCGCCGTTCGCAACGCTATCGCGCCCCGATCACTTCCCCGCCGTCATCGCCGACAACTCCGCCACCAGCGCATCCTCGTTCGGCAGATCCAGAATCCCGTTCACATACTGCGTGATGCCGCCGAAGTGGATGATGAACACCTTCATCATCGCCCGCCGCCGCTGCGCCGAGGTCTGCTCGGCGTCGTGAACAGTCGCATGCCCTCGGTGATCACCGAATGCACCGCCGCCTGCAGCGGCGGATTGAATTTCATCGTCGCATGCGGCCGGCTGGTCATCAGCCGGTAAAGCTGCCGGTTGGCGAGCGCGAAGCGGACGTAGGTGGCCGTGTAGTCTTCCTTCGTCGTCGCGGCCTTCAGGCTGTCGCCAAGCCGCGCAAAGGCCTCCGTCGCCACCGCGTCGAGCAGCGCCTCGCGGTCCGCAAAGTGATTGTAGAGCGAGCGGTGCGCGACGCCGACGGCGTCCGCCACCTGCCGCACGCTCAGCGCCTCATGGCCGGCCTTGGCGATCAGCCGCGAGGCCGCCTTGATCGCCTCGGCTTTCACGTTGCCATGGCGATAGGTTTTGCGGCGCGGTTTCGTCGGCATGGGCCTATCTAGCCCATGCCGGATGGTTTGCGCCACTCAGGCCTGCGCGCGGGCCGTCACGCGATCCTCGCCGTATTTCGGCGTGATGTCCTCGTCGATCACCCGGCGGATCTTGGCGATCACCTCGCCGCGCAAGCGTTGCTTGGCGACGGCGTGGTTGCCGAGATGGATCTTGGTGATCGCAAGGGCTGCCTCCTGTGCGGTGCGTTCGAGGTCGGCGGCCGGCACCAGCCGGTCGAAGAAGCCTGCGGTCACCGCCTCGGCCGGACCGAACATTTCGCCGGTCACCACCGTACGGCTGAGATAGGCGGGCGTCAGCCGCTGCCGCGCGAGCTCGATGGCCCAGCGCGGTGGCGTGATGCCGATCGCCACCTCGTTCATGCCGATGCGATAGTCGCCTTCCGCCGCGATGCGGTGGTCCGACGCCATGATCAGGAATGCGCCCATCGGATAGGCGTTGCCCTGGCAGGCGGCGACCACCGGAAACGGAAACGACAGGATCCGCAGCGCGAGCTCGGCGCCGGCCTTCACCATCAGATACTGCTCCTCCGCGCTGCCCTTGGCGAACACGTTGAGATCGAAGCCGCCGGAAAAGTGCTTTCCGCGCGCCGACAGCAGGACGACGGTCTTGTCGCGCTCGGCTTCATCGAACGCCGCATGCAGCGCATTCAGCATGGCGACCGACATGACGTTGGCCTTGCCGTCGTCCAGGACGATACGGCCGATCGGCGCCGTTGCGGGTGTAGGTGGCAGGTCCGGGCATGTTTGCTCTCCTCGTAGAATATATCCATTGGATGCTTATGCCGTGCGCCGCCGAGCGCAAGCAAAAATGCGCGTGACGGCTTGCAACGGAGATATGCATCCGTTGGATATATTTCGCAGGGCGAAAGCCGCCACTGCGGAATCCGCCTTCGCCCCGTGAGTTACGGCGCGGCAACGGCGTCGCGGCGAAGCAATCCAGAAGGGCCGCGCGCCGGCGTAGCCGCTATGGGCGAAGCCGGGTGAACCCAAGCCGAACCTGCGGCGACTGATCTTCATCAGCCGGTAATTCGCCACAGTGCGGTCACTAATTCCGAGCCTTCCGGCGATAGACCTGTTCCGTTCACCTCTGAGGGGAGGCCCCACCTTGCGCATTGTTCTGATAACGCTCCTGACCTTTATGAGCTCGGTCGCTGCGTCCGCGGCCGACATCGAAGCCACCTCGACGATCGACACCGTGACCGTCTATCCGGACGGGGCGACCGTGACGCGCGTGCTGAAGGTCAATCTGCCGGCCGGCGAGAATGTCGTGCTGGCGCGCGATTTCCCGCTCGGTCTTGATCCGGCGTCCTTGCGGGTGGAGGGCGAGGGCGGCGCACGCATCCAGATCGGCTCGATCGATGCGCGACCGCCGGCGCCGCAGCCGATCCAGAGCACGCCCGAGCGCGAGAAGAAGATCCAGGCGCTGGAAGACGAGCGCGCCTCGCTCGACGACAGGATGACCGCAGCCCACGTGCGCAAGAATTTTGCGCGCCGCTTCGCCACCGATGCGCCGCTCGGTCTTGGCGAGGAGAGCAACGCGCGGCCGCTCGCCGAATGGCGCGAGGCGTTCAAGGCCATCGAAGAGGAGATCAGCCGCGCCGACGAGACGATCCGCGGCCTGCAGGTGAAGAAGCGCGAGATCGAGGCGGAGATCGCCATCCTGCGCGCCGGCCAGCGCACCGATCCGCCGAAGAAGCTGGAAGTGCGCATCGATCTCGCCACGCAGGCGGCGGCCGCCGCGACGTTGCGCGTCAGCTACACGGTGCGCGACGCGCGCTGGCTGCCGCTCTACGACGCGCGGCTCGACACCGGCGCGAAGGACAAGAAGCCGTCACTGGAACTGGTGCGCCGCGCCGAGATCGTGCAGCGGACCGGCGAGGACTGGGCCAACGTGTCGCTCGCCGTCTCCACCGTGCGCACCGCGCGCGGCGGCAGCGCGCCGAACCTGAACACGGTGATCGTGCGCTATCCGCAGCCGGTGACGCCGCCGGCGCCGATCCCGCGGCCGCAGGCCCTGGCGGCGCCGCCGACGGCCTCGCGCGGGGCGGGTGTGATGCTTGACGCTGCGCGTGAGAAAGTGGCGGGCTACGCCGAGGCTGTGGAGGAGCGCGTTGCAGTCGCCGAGACCGGCGGCTTCCAGGTGCTGTTCCGCATTCCCGGCCGCGTCAGCCTCGGTGCGGGCGAGGGCGCGCGGTCGTTGCGCATCGCGTCGGCAACGATTGCGCCGGAACTGCTCGTGCGCGCAGCGCCCGTCGTCGACGAGACCGCCTACCTCGAGGCGACGTTCAAGCAGACCGAGGAAGCGCCGCTGCTGCCCGGCCGCGTCAGCCTCTACCGCGACGGCACCTTCGTCGGCCGCGGCCAGATGGCGCTGGCGCAGAAGGACGAGACCGTCCGGCTCGGCTTCGGCGCCGACGAGCAGGTGAAGGTGACGCGGTCGGTCGTTCGCAAGAACGACGGCACCGCCGGCATCATCACCGCGTCGAAGACCGACGAGCGTGAGTTCAAGATCGTCGTCCGCAACGGCCATGTGGCGCCGGTCAAGATGACGATCGAGGAGCAGCTTCCGGTCGCCGAGAACTCCGAGATCCAGGTGGAGATGCTGCCGTCCTCGACCCAGCCGACCCAGCGCGACGTGCGCGACCAGCGCGGCGTGATGGCCTGGATCATGGACATGCCCGCCCGGCGAGACCCGCGACGTGAAATTCGGCTGGCGCGTGCGCTGGCCGACCGAGAAGTCCGTCGTGTTCACGCCGCAGCGGCGATCGTGAAGGCCGCAGGCCGTGCGCTGCGATGCAGAAGCACCAGTCGCGCGCGCCGTCAGACGCCGTGCATCGCAGCGCTAAGGCGACATCCGCGGATTCTTCGTCGCCGGAGCTCAGCCCCGCATTGTCGCTTCGCTCCATGCGGGCTACGAACTGGCGCTTACCCCGCCAGCTCCTTCGACCGCTTCGTCGCCGCGGCCACGGCGCGCGTCATCAGTTGCTGCAGCCCGTCCTCGCCCATCAGCACGTCGAGCGCCGCAGCGGTCGTGCCGCCGGGCGAGGTGACATTCTTCCGCAAGGTCGCTGCATCGAGATCGGACTGGTGCAGCAGCTCGCCTGCGCCCGACACCGTCTCCCGCGCGATCTTGGTGGCGAGGTCGGCAGGCAATCCCGCAGCGATGCCGGCGCGGGCGAGCTCTTCGGCGAGCAGGAAGATGTAGGCGGGGCCGGAGCCTGACACGGCCGTCACCGCGTCCATCAGCGCTTCGTCGTCGATCCACTCGACCTCGCCGGTCGCGCGCAGCAGCGCGTCCGCGAACGCGCGCTGGGCGGCGCTGACCGAAGGCGAAGCCGCGGCCACGGTCATGCCGCGCCCGATCGCCGCCGGCGTGTTGGGCATCGCCCGCACCACGGCGCCGCCGCAGCCGTCGGCGATCTTTGCGATCGTCATGCCGGCCATGATGGAAACCACCAGCGTCGTGGGCGTCGTGAACGTCTTCAACAGCGCCGCCGCCTCGCCGAACGTCTGCGGCTTGACCGCGACCACCAGTGCGGCGAGCTCTCCCGCCTCGTCCCGGGTCGGATTGATGCGCAGGTCGAGCGCGGCCAGCTTGCGAAGGTCGTCCGACAGATGTGGCTCGATCACGGCGATGCGGCCGAGCGCCACGCCGGCGTTCAGCCAGCCGGTCAGCATCGCGCTGCCCATCTTGCCGGCGCCGGCCAGGAGGATGGTGCCGGGGATCGCAGCCAGCGCCTGCGCGGTGTCTTTGGTCATCTGTCGGCCCGTCGAAAGATCGATATCGGGCGCACTGTCGCTGAGGAATGATCCGAGATCAATGCAGCGAGCGCTGCTCCGCTGGCGGAAGGCTAGGCATGACCCGGTTCCGTAAGATCATGCCCAAACATGGCAGCGGATCATGAAGTCATCGTCAGGCTTCGCCTTCGGTCTCGAACATCGCCGCCGCCATCGCCTCGTTGGCGGACTTGCCGGCCCAGACGACGAACTGCATCGCCGGGAAATAGCGCTCGGCGGCGTCGACGCCGCCGGCGAGCATCGCCTCGCACTGCAGGTTGGTCGCCGTCAGCCCGCCGTTCAGCGGCAGCGCCTGGCGGAACATGATCAGGCCCGACTGCATCCAGATGTCGAAGTGGCCGATCCACAGCTGTTCGTTGATCATCGCCATCAGCCGCTGCACTTCGGACCGGCGCGACTCCGGGATCTTCATGTCGAAGGTGCAGGCCAGATGCAGCGCCTCGATCTCGCGCATCCAGGTGAAGCAGACCTGGTAGTCGGTCCAGCGGCCCTTGACGAGGATGGTGATCTCATCGTCGCCCGATCGTTCGAACGCCCACGAATTGACCGACGCGACGTCTTCCACCACCTGCAGCGGATTGGCTGCGGAATCGCTGATGAATTCGATCAGGGACATGCCGTGTCGACCTTATGTTCGCAAATGTTGGATACGCACGCTGCAAGCCTGATGCTCTTGACCGGTCGCGAGGCGCGGACTTGCCGTACGCCCTTGGCCGTTGAAGTGGCCGACCGAAGCTTGCGAGCATCAAGTGATGTGATTTGCGGAATCCGCGCAACCGCGCCGGGGGCGATTCCACAAGCAAAGGGAAGATTGTGTCGCAGCGTCCACAAGTACGGACGCCGGGGAGCGCCGGCGGCGAGAACAAAACGGAATCGGATTCGCCTCATGCGAGTCCGCCCGGCTTCACTCGCGGGCTATGATGTACGCGATACATGGACCGAGACGTAAAATTCCCGTGATGGTCCTTTTGGGGCCAAGGTCCAGCGGGAACTTGTTTCTTGGTGGCAAAAAATGGGCGCTCAGGAACTGCGGCCGCACGGCCGCGCCGTCCGAGCTCCGCGCGCAACGCATGCGTTGACGTTATGGGGCAACGCCGTTTGTGGATAGCGGGGGAACTTGTTCCTTCAAGAGATGGTGTCATATTGACTGCGCCGCCGATGGTGGCGGTAACGTTCTCAGGGCGGGGTGTAATTCCCCACCGGCGGTGATGAGCGCCTGATTAAGGCGGTCCAGCCCGCGAGCGCCTTCCGGACGAAAGAGCCGGAAGGGTCAGCAGATTCGGTGAAATTCCGAAGCCGACGGTCAAAGTCCGGATGGAAGAGAGCGGGAAAGACTGGCCGCGCGAGGCATGCTGTCCAGGCATGCCAATTGCGGCACTGCTGGCCCGTGTGCCCTGATTCTGGTCCCAACGAGGAAACCCATGAATCAGCTGACTGCAAATCCAACCTCAGCTTCGTCGCAACTTGTACCCGGGCAGCGTATCGCCTTCATCCAGTCGTCCTGGCATCGCGACATCGTCGACCAGTGCCGCTTCTCCTTCATGAAGGAGATCGCGGCGAAGGGCTTCTCGGAATGGCAGGTGGACGTGTTCGACGTCCCCGGCGCGTTCGAGATCCCGCTGCAGGCGAAACTCCTGGCGAAGACCGGCCGCTACGCGGCGATCGTCGCCGCAGGCTTCGTCGTCGACGGCGGCATCTATCGCCACGAGTTCGTCGCCGGCACGGTGATCGACGCCTTGATGCGCGTGCAACTCGACACCGAGGTGCCGGTGCTCTCGGCCGTGCTGACGCCGCAGCACTTCCATGAGCACGCGACCCACGCGGAGTTCTTCCACAAGCACTTCGTGGTGAAGGGCGCCGAAGCCGCCCACGCCTGCTGGACGACGATGGCCAACATCGCCCGGCTGAAGGAGCAGGCGGTGGCGGCGAGCGTAGGTCAAGATGCCTCGTCGCCGGCGTCGGGGATGAGCGCGGTACTCCTCGAGACGGCCGTGGCCGGCCATCGCGGCCAATTCAGTCGAACAGGCTGGAAACCGACTCTTCCGAGGCCGTGCGCTCGATCGCTTCGCCGATCAGGGTCGCGACCGACAGCATCCGCACATTGCGGGCGACGCGGACGGCTTCGGTCGGCTGGATCGAATCGGTGATGACCAGCTCTTTCAGCTTCGAGGCGGTGATGCGTGCGACCGCGCCACCCGACAGCACGCCGTGGGTGATGTAGGCGTAGACGTCCTTGGCGCCGTTGGCGAGCAGCGCGTCGGCCGCGTTCACCAGCGTGCCGCCGGAGTCGACGATGTCGTCGATCAGGATGCAGGTGTGGCCGGTCACGTCGCCGATGATGTTCATCACCTCGGACTCGCCGGCGCGCTCGCGGCGCTTGTCGACGATGGCGAGCGGCGCATTGATGCGCTTGGCGAGGCCGCGGGCGCGCGCGACGCCGCCGACGTCCGGCGACACCACCATGACGTTGGCGAGATCGAGCGTATCCTTGATGTGGCGCACCATCATCGGCGCCGCATAGAGGTTGTCGGTCGGGATGTCGAAGAAGCCCTGGATCTGGCCGGCGTGCAGGTCGAGCGTCAGCACGCGGTCGGCGCCGGCGTTGGTGATCAGGTTGGCGACGAGCTTCGCCGAGATCGGCGAGCGCGAGCCGACCTTCCGGTCCTGCCGCGCGTAGCCGAAATAGGGGATGACCGCCGTGATGCGCCGCGCCGACGCGCGCCGCAGCGCGTCGATGATGATCAGCAGCTCCATCAGGTGGTCGTTGGCGGGATACGACGTCGACTGGACCACGAACACGTCCGAGCCGCGCACGTTCTCCTGGATCTCGACGAAGATTTCCATGTCCGCGAAGCGGCGGACGATCGCCTTGGTCAGCGGCAGCCGCAGATGTGCGGCGATGGCGTTGGCGAGGGCCGGGTTCGAATTGCCCGAGACCAGCTTGATGTCGCCGTTTTTCGCCGACGTCACTGTCTTATCCTGCAAACCGGTGGACGCATTGTTCAGCATGACTGCCGCCCTGAATGGCTCTGGAGAGCGCTACCTGCACGTACGCCGTTCGCAAACCGGGACTCCTGCGGAATACGCCCTGCCTCGGTCTTTCCGCGCTATTGCGCCAGCGTGATATCAAGGAGGGGGAGCCACTGGCAATATGCCGCAGGCTGTTTTCCTGCGCAAAACCGGGCCGTTTTGACGATGCCGTGAGATTTTACTCGCGGCGGAAGGCCAGCGTGGTGCGGCGGCGAGCTGTCTGCCACCGCAGCGGGCAGGCTTTCCGCCACGGCCGGGCCGCGCCCAGCGGGGGCCGGCTGCGCCGGAGCCTCCGGCTCGCGGGTTCCATTCATCAGCGCCGCCACGCCGGTCATGCCGTTTTGTGCGATTCGCCGCAGCAATTGGGCGTCCGCGACCGTCCAGGCGTCGCGGCCGGGCTTGCCGGCCGCTTCTTCGCCGGTCAGGCGCAGGGCGCGCTGCTGGCCCGCCTCGTAGATGTCGAACGTCCAGGCGATCGTCGTCCGGCCGCGGCTGATCTGCGCGGCGAGATAGGCGCGCACGCGATAGGTCGCCGTTCCGTCGCGCGATACGATCGGCAGGGCCTTCGCCTGCGCCTCGGCGTTCAGCGCCTCGACGAAGCGCTCGAACACCTGCGGCGGCGGCCCGTCGATGGAATCGAAGGCGAGCGTCGCGCTGCTGCCCTGCGCGAACGAGTTCATGCGGCCGTCAGTGGCGCAACCGCCCGCAGTCAGCGCGACGCGCCGCAACGCCAGCGCGCGAGCGCCGCCACGGCGCGCAAGGATCCGCGCACGCGGTCAACAGTTCGCTGGTGAGGCGCGTGAACAACGCTGCGACGATCCCTGTCATTCGCCCGGTCGGTCGACTGCCGGCTTCTGAGACGACCGATAGCGTTAATAGCCGTTAACGTCCAGCGGGGGACTTTGATCCTGTCAGGCCGGACCCGGCGTACCGGCTGCTGAGCTTCGCCTCGAGCGCCTCGATGCGCGCCTTCAGCGCGTCGTTCTCCTCGCGCGCGATGCCGCGCCATCTCCTTCACGGCCTCGAACTCCTCGCGCTTGACGAGGTCCATGTCGTTGAGGAATTGCTCGGCCTGGTGCTTGATCACCGTGTCGAACTCGCGCTTGACGCCCTGCGCCGCGCCGGTCGCGTCGTTCACGAGCCGCGCCATCTCGTCGAAAAACCGGTTGCTGGTCTGGGTCATCGGGCCGAACTCCTGAAACGGCGAACACTTGTCCTGCCAGGAGAATGGCGATCGGTGCGCGATTGTTCAAGCCGCTTCAGCGCGCTTGTCATGCCGCGGAATTCCTGCGAGCCTGAACGACGTCGCACAAAATACAGAAGGGAACGCCAGTGATCGAGCAAACCGTCGACATTCCGACCAGGGACGGCAAGACCACCACCTTCATCGTCCATCCCGATCGCGGCGGGCCGTTTCCCGTGATCCTGTTCTACATGGACGCGCCGGCGATCCGCGAGGAGCTGCGCGACATGTCGCGGCGGCTGGCGTCGTCCGGCTACTATGTGGTGCTGCCGAACATGTACTACCGCGCCGGCGTCATGGAGCTGGGCCCGATCCCGCCGGCCATGGACGCGCCGGAGCGCAAGCGGATGCAGGACCTGATGAACAGCCTCACCATTCCGCATGGTGATGGACGACACCGAGGCGCTGCTGACCTACGTCGACGGCCAGGCGGCAGGCGAGCAAGGGACCGATCGGCTGCGTCGGCTACTGCATGAGCGGCCAGTATGCGGTGAACGCCGCCGCGCGCTGGCCCGACCGCGTCGCCGCCGCGGCCTCGATCTACGGCACGCGGCTGGTCACCGACGCACGCGGACAGTCCCGCACCTGATGGCGAAGAAGGCAAAGGCCGACATCTACTTCGGCTGCGCCGAGCGCGATCACTACGTGCCGCTGGAAATGATCGATGCGCTGAAGAAGCAGCTCGAGGCCGACAACGTGAAGAACGCCGAGGTCGAGATCTATCCGGCGGCCGACCACGGCTTCGCCTTTCCGCTGCGCGCGGTCTACAACAAGGCCGCCGCCGAGAAGCACTGGGAGCGGCTGCTGTCGCTGTACCGGCGGAAGCTCGGCAAGCAGTGATCGCGCAGGCGATTCGCAACTTCGCACCGGCCGACGCCGCGACGGTCAACCGCATCGCCGTCGCAGCGTTCGCGCCGTTCGCGCCGCACTACGGCGACTGGCCGGCGATGGCGGCCAATCTGGCGAAGATGTCGGCGCTGGCCGAGACCGGCGAGGTGATCGTCGCCGAGTACGGCGGCAAATCGCCGGCGCGGTCGCCTACATTCCGCCCGATGCGCCGAAGGCCGCGTTCTTCGATCCCGCCTGGCCGATCATCCGCATGCTGGTGGTCGATCCGGCATGCCGCGGCAATGGCATCGGCCGCGCGCTGACGGATGAGTGTCTTGCACGCGCGAGGCGCGATGGCGCGAAGGTGATGGCGCTGCACACCAGTCCCATCATGACTGTCGCATTGCCGATGTATCTGCGCATGGGATTCGCCTGGCTGCGCGCCGCGCCGCCGATCTTTGGCGTAGACTACGCCGTCTACACCAAGGCCCTCTGACCGCATGCCGTTCCTTGCCCTGCCGTTTCCCATGTTCGATCCGATCGCCATCGCGATCGGTCCGTTCGCCGTGCGCTGGTACGCGCTCGCCTACATCGCCGGCATCGTGCTCGGCTGGCTGTATGCGCGCAAAATCCTGCGCACCGAAAAATTCTGGGGCGGGCCGGCGCCGATCTCGATCCCGCAGTTCGACGACTACGTGCTGTGGGTGACGCTCGGCATCATCCTCGGCGGCCGCACCGGCTACGTGCTGTTCTACAACCTCGGCTACTTCATCGCAGCATCCGCTGGAGATGTTTCAGCTCTGGCAGGGCGGCATGTCGTTCCACGGCGGCTTCCTCGGCTGCGTCGCGGCCGTGCTGCTGTTCGGCTGGCGCAACAAGGTGCCGGTGCTCTCGCTCGGCGACGTCACCTGCGCGGTCGGCGCCGATCGGGCTGTTGCTCGGCCGGCTCGCCAACTTCATCAACAGCGAATTGTGGGGCCGGACGACCGACGTGCCGTGGGCCTTCGTGTTCCCGACCGGCGGGCCGCTGCCGCGGCATCCGAGCCAGCTCTACGAGGGCGGCGCTGGAGGGCCTGCTGCTGTTCGTCGTGCTGACGCTGATGATCCGCCGCGGCGCCCTGCAGCGGCCGGGCCTGATCATCGGCACCTTTGCCATCGTTTACGGCCTTGCGCGGATTTTCAGCGAATTCTTCCGCGAGCCGGACCCGCAGCTCGGATTCCTGTGGGGAGGTCTCACCATGGGCATGCTGTTGTCGCTGCCGATGATCGCCGCCGGGCGTGGCTTTCGTGCTATGGGCTGTGCGTCGGCCCCGAACCAGCGAGGCCGTCCACTAAGAGAAGCTAAGCCGTGAGCGCCTATCCGCCCGCCGCCGCGGAAATCCGCAAGCTGATCAAGACGGCCGGTCCGATGCCGGTGTCGCGCTACATGGAACTGTGCCTCACCCATCCGCAGTACGGCTACTACATGACCCGCGACCCGATCGGCCGCGAGGGCGATTTCACCACGGCGCCGGAAGTCAGCCAGATGTTCGGCGAACTGCTCGGCCTGTGGGCGGCCGCGGTGTGGAAATCGATGGGCATGCCGAACCCGGTGCGGCTGGTCGAGCTCGGCCCCGGCCGCGGCACCATGATGGCGGACATGCTGCGCGCGATCCGCGTGCTGCCGAGCTTCTATCAGGCCGTGACCGTGCGACCTGGTCGAGATCAATCCGGCGCTGATCGACCGGCAGAAGGAGACGTTGCGCGGCGTGAAGCCGGTCGCGAGCTGGCACGACAGCATCGACGACGTGCCCGAAGGTCCGGCGATCATCCTGGCGAACGAGTATTTCGACGCGCTGCCGGTGCATCAGGTGGTCCGCCAGGCAGCACGGCTGGCATGAGCGGGTGATCGACATTTCGCCGAGCGGTCAGCTCGTGTTCGCCGCGGCGCGCGAACCGCTGAAGCACTTCGACCTGCTGCTGCCGCCGCTGGTGCGCGCATCGCCCGTCGGCGCCATCTTCGAATGGCGTCCGACGCAGGAGATCATGTGGCATCGCCCGCCGCCTGCGCGATCAGGGCGGTGCGGCGCTGATCATCGACTACGGACATGTGCGCAGCGACGCGGGCGACACGTTCCAGGCGATCTGCCCGCCACAGCTTCACCGATCCGCTGCGCAATCCGGGGCAGGCCGATCTCACCGCGCATGTCGATTTCCAGGCGCTGGCGCTGGGCGCGGAAGATGCCGGCGCGCGGCTGCACGGTCCGGTGGAGCAGGGCGAGTTCCTGCAGACGCCTCGGCATCGAGACGCGTGCGGCGACGCTGATGAGCAAGGCCAACACGCAGGTGTCGGCCGATATCCAGTCGGCGCTGAAGCGGCTGACCGGCACCGGCCGCGGCGCCATGGGCGCGCTGTTCAAGGTGCTCGGCGTCTCGCATCCGGACATCAAGACGCTGCCGGGGCTGAGCGAAGCCCCGCCGGTCGACGCGGCCGCGCCGGAGGCCGTCGCATGACGCTGGAGTCGCTGCTGCTGTCGAGCGTGCCGGGCATCCGTCACGCCTTCTTCACCCGTGCGGGCGGCGTGTCGTCCGGCATCTATGCCGGACTGAACGGCGGCCTCGGCTCGAACGACGCGCCGGAAAAGGTCCTGGAGAACCGCCGCCGCATGGCGGCGGCGCTCGACGTGCCGGCGGACAAGCTGCTGACGCTGCACCAGATCCATTCGCCCGACGTGATCGTTGCAACCGAGCCATGGCCGACGACTGGTGCGGCCGAAGGGCGATGCGATGGTGACGAAGGTGCCGGGCATTGCGCTCGGCGTCACCGCCGCCGATTGCGGGCCGGTGCTGATGGTCGATGCGAAGGCGCGGGTGATCGGCGCGGCGCATGCCGGCTGGAAGGGCGCGCTCGGCGGCGTGCTCGAAGCGACGATCGACGCCATGGAGGGGCAGGGCGCGTCGCGCGACGACATCGTCGTCGGCCTCGGGCCGATGCTGCGCCAGCGCAACTATGAAGTGGGCATGGAGTTCGTCGCGCGCTTCGAGGAGGCGGATGCGGACAACGCGCGCTTCTTCTCGTCCGCCTCGCGGAACGGCCATGCGATGTTCGACCTGCCGGGCTACATCCATGCGCGGCTGCGGCCGCGGGCGTGCTGATGGTCGACGACATCGACCTCTGCACCTATGCCGACGAGGACAGCTTCTTCAGCTACCGCCGGGCGACCCATCGCAAGGAGGCCGACTACGGCCGCCACGTTCATGCGATTGTGCTGGAGGACTGATAGGCGAGGAGGCTGAACGGCAACGAATCGACCATCGGTCCGATCCTCCGATGCCAAGGTGATGTCATGTCAGATCGCACCCGCCACCTGAATCTCGCCGGCGCCAGCAATTTTCGCGACCTCGGCGGCTATCCCGGCAAGGACGGCCGGCTGCACGCGCTGGCGGCAGCTGTTCCGCTCCAATCATCTCGGCCTTCTGACCGACGACGACATCGTCGTGCTGCAGCGAACTCGGGCTGAAGAGCGCGTTCGATCTGCGCGGCGCCGAGGAGCGGCTGCCGACCATGTGCCGGCATGAGGGCATCACCGTGCACTCGCTGCCGATCGAGCCGGTGACGATGGCGGTGCTGCGCGAGCGGCTGGCGACCGGCAAGCCGCTCGTCCGCCGAGGAGACCGCGGAGATCATGCGCGAGTCCTATCGCAACTACGTGCGCCACAACACGGCGAGCTACAAGACGCTGTTTACGCACCTGCTCGACGACACCGCGCCGCTGGTGATCCATTGCACCGCCGGCAAGGATCGCACCGGCTTCGCCTCGGCGCTGATCCTGAAGGCGCTCGGCGTCTCCGATGATCTGGTCGTCGAAGACTATCTGCTCACCAACCGCTTCTATCGGCGCGCCGAGGCCGGCGCTGAGCACGACCTGCCGGAGGCGGTGCGCGCGGTGCTGGGCTCGGTCGAGGCCTCGTTCCTGATCGCCGCGCTCGACACCGTCCGCGCCGACTACGGCGATCTCGAAGCCTATTTCGAAGCGGGCCTCGGGCTCGGCCCGCGCGAGCGCGCGACGCTCGAGCGGCGCTATCTGGATGCGTGAGGCCGCACCGGCGGCGCTTAACCGCTGATTTGGCAGGCAATAATCGGAATTTCGCGCCGCCTGCGCGGAAGCGCCTGCATTTCCTTGTCATTTCGCGGCTTCGGGGCTATAAGCCGCCCGTCCGTGGCCCCCGCACCCCTGGAGGCTTGCTGCGGACAGAAAAACGGGCCGCTTGAGCGGCCCTTTCCATTCGAAAAAGGACTGAAACGATGGCGACCGTCAAGGAATTGAAGGCGACCGCGCGTCCGAAGAGCGGCAAGGGGGCCGCCCGGGCAGAGCGTCGCGCCGGCCGGGTTCCGGCCGTGATTTATGGTGACAACCAGGCCCCCCTGCCGATCTCGGTCGATGACCGCGAACTGCGCCTGCGCATCTTCGCCGGCCACTTCCTCACGACGATTTACGAGATCGATCTCGAGGGCAAGAAGCACCGCGTGATCCCGCGCGACTATCACCTCGATCCGGTGAAGGACTTCCCGATCCACGTCGACTTCATGCGGCTCGGCGAAGGCGCGACCATCCGCGTCAGCGTTCCGCTGCACGTGAAGGGCACCGAAAGCCTCGCCCGGCATCAAGCGCGGCGGCACGGTCAACATCGTCACGCACACCATCGACCTGCAGGCGTCGGTCGAGAACATTCCGCAGTTCATCGAGGTCGACGTCTCCGGCCTTGAGATCAATCACTCGCTGCATCTGTCGGACGTCACGCTGCCGGCCGGCACCAAGGCCGTGTCGCGTCCCGACGCGACGCTGGTGACGATCGTGCCGCCGTCGGGCTACGCCGAAGAGCTGAAGGCCGCCGCTGCAGCCGCTGCTGCGCCTGCGGAAGGTGCGGCTGCCGCTCCTGCGGCTGGCGCTGCCGCCGCGCCCTGCGGCCGGTGCCGCTGCTGCTCCCGCTGCCGGCGCCGCCAAGGCTCCGGCCGGAGGCGGCCAGAAGAAGTAAGCGCTGCTAGGAGGCGCGTCATGCGTCTCTTCGTGGGGCTCGGCAATCCGGGTGCGAAGTACCAGGGTCACCGGCACAACATCGGCTTTGTCGTCGTCGACGAGATCGCGCGGCGTCACGGATTTGCTCCGTGGCGCCGCCGCTTTCAGGGCGAGACCGCCGAAGGCACGCTGGAGCGCGAGCGGGTGATCCTGCTCAAGCCCACGACCTACATGAACGACTCCGGTCAGTCGGTCGGCGAGGCGGCGAACTTCTTCAAGCTCGGCCTTGAGCGACATCGTCGTGTTTCACGACGAGCTCGACCTTCCGCCCGCGAAGCTGCGGGTGAAGGTCGGCGGCGGCAACGCCGGCCACAACGGCCTGCGCTCGATCGATGCGCATGTCGGCAACGAGTTTCGACGCGTGCGCATCGGCATCGGTCATCCGGGCGTCAAGGACACTCGTTCACTCCTACGTGCTGAACGATTTCGCGAAAGCCGAACGGCCGTGGGTGGAGACGATGGTCGATGCGATCGCGGCGAATGCCGGGCTGCTCGCGACCGGCCAGGACGCAAGCTTCCAGAACAAGGTGCATCTGGCGATGCAGGCGAAGGGTTTTGGCGGCGACGACGGCAACGGCGAGAAGCCGGTAGTGACGCAGACAGGTTGAGGACGTCATGGGATTCAAATGCGGCATCGTCGGACTGCCGAATGTCGGCAAGTCGACGCTCTTCAATGCGCTGACGGAGACGGCGGCGGCGCAGGCGGCGAACTATCCGTTCTGCACCATCGAGCCGAACGTCGGCGAGGTCGCCGTGCCCGATCCGCGGCTGGACAAGCTCGCGGCGATTGCCAAGTCCGCGCAGATCATTCCGACCCGGCTGACCTTCGTCGACATCGCCGGCCTCGTGCGCGGCGCGTCGAAGGGCGAAGGCCTCGGCAACCAGTTCCTCGCCACCATCCGCGAGGTCGATGCGATCGCGCATGTGGTGCGCTGCTTCGAGGATTCCGACATCACGCACGTCGAGGGCAAGATCGATCCGATCGCCGACATCGAGACCATCGAGACCGAGCTGATGCTCGCCGACCTCGACAGCCTCGAGAAGCGCGTCGACAACCTGACCAAGAAGGCGAAGGGCAACGACAAGGAAGCCAAGGAGCATGCTCGAGCTCGTCGAGCGCTCGCTGGTGCTGCTGCGCGAGGGCAAGCCCGCGCGGATGGTCGAGCGCAAGCTCGGAAGAAGAGCGCGCCTTCCGCATGCTCGGGCTGATGACGTCGAAGCCGGTCGTCTATGTCTGCAACGTCGAGGAAGGCTCGGCGAAGGACGGCAACGCGTTCTCGACGCAAGGTCGAGGCGCGCGCGAAGGAAGAGGGCGCCGTGTCGGTCGTCATCTCGGCGAAGATCGAGTCCGAGATCGCGACGCTGTCGCGCGAGGAACGCGCCGAATTCCTCGACACGCTGGGGCTGGAGGAGGCAGGCCTCGACCGGCTGATCCGCGCCGGCTACGAGCTCTTGCACCTGATCACCTACTTCACCGTCGGTCCGAAGGAAGCGCGCGCCTGGACCATCAATCGCGGCACCAAGGCGCCGCAGGCGGCGGGCGTCATTCACACCGATTTCGAGCGCGGCTTCATTCGCGGCGAGACGATCTCCTACGACGACTACGTCGCGCTCGGCGGCGAAGCCGGCGCGCGCGACGCCGGCAAGCTGCGGCTGGAAGGCAAGGAGTACGTCGTCGCCGACGGTGACGTGATGCACTTCCGCTTCGCGACGTGAGGACGCGCTACTGCGCGAACCGCTTGATCGCCTCATAATCCGGGCCGAGGCCGAGGCCCGGCGCTTGCGGCACGATCACGCGGCCGTTCTTGTTTGCGTCGATCTCGCCGCCGTACGGGCCGCGCGGCCAGATCGCAAAAATACCATTCGACGAGCGACGACGGCAGCAGCGCTGCGATCAGGTGCACGGTCGCCGTGAGTCCCGGGCCGAAATAGGGCGAATGCAGCGCGACCGTCACGCCGCGCGCCTTCGCCGGCCTGATGATGCGGAGCATCTCGGAAATGCCGCCGACCTTGGTCACGCTCGGCTGCACGAAGGCGACCTTGCCGATGTCCATCAGCCGCTCGAACTCCTCCGGCGATCCGGCGTTCTCGCCGGCCGCGAGCCGGATCGGCGACTTGGCGGCGAACTTCGCCATCGCGGAAAAATCGTCCGGCGGCCAGATCGGCTCTTCCATCCAGAAGACGTCGTAGGGCTTCCACGCCTCGGCCATCTTCAGCGCGTCGTCGCACGTCCACGGGCAGTTCATGTCGACGGTCAGCGGAATGCCCGGCCCGATCGCTGCGCGCGCGGCCGCGACCTCGGCCGTGCCGATCTCGTGGATCTTGATGTTGGTGAAGCCGCGGCTGACGGCGAGTTCGGCGGCGTGCGCGACGACGTCCGGATCGCCGTAGCGCAGCAGGCTCGCATAGGCCGGCAGGTCGGTGACGGTCGCCTCGGTGAGCAGCTTGTAGATCGGCTTGCCGGCGATCTTGCCGGCGATGTCCCACAGCGCGATGTCGATGCCCGACAGGCCATAGGCGACCGCGCCGCTGCGGCCGTAGTTGTGCAGCTTGCGCGTCACCTCGTTCATCAGGCCGGCGATGTCGCGCGCATCCTTGCCGATGCACAGCGGTGCGATCAGCGTCTCGACCGCGCGCCGCGTCGTCGCGCAGTGACATGAAGCCGAACGCCTCGCCCCAGCCTTCGACGCCTTCGTCGGTCTCGATCCGGATCAGCAGCGTGTCGATGGTCGGCCAGCCCGACGACCGGTCCGCTCGCCGCCGGCCGGTGATAGCTGTAGGGCAGCGCGCAGTGGATCGTTTCGACCTTGGTGATGATCACGGCTGCGCCGCCTAGCGCCGGTCGCCCTGGTCGCGGATCGCGCCGAGGTGCTCGTTGATGCGGAAGACGATCAGGACGAACTCCGCCGCGACCCGCGAGAAGATGACGCCGGCGAGCACGCCGGCGAGGCTCGCCAGCACGACGACGAAGCCGGCGAACGGGTTGACCGCCATCGACGCAAGGCCCGTGAAGATGCCGGACAGGCCGTAGAGCACGGAAAGCGCGATCGCGAGCCAGTAGAAGATCTTGATGATCGTCGGCGTGATGAAGCGGTCCCACTGAAAGAGATCCTGCCAATCGATCATGAAAAGGTCTCCTCGCGCCCCTGGCGGCTGAATAGCCGCTATAAGGAGCTGCCCCGAATCTGGTTCTCGGCATTCTCGTCGCCTATAATAGCGGCGATAATCGGATTGTTGACGCAATCCGTCCCGCCTCCCGCCTCAAGGCCACAACTTTTCCTCATGCTGCTGACCTTCGAAGACTTCCAGCCCGGCCACTTCGCCACGCTCGGGCCGCGGCACGTGACGCGGGCGGAGATCATCGCGCTTCGCATCCGAGTTCGATCCGCAGCCGATGCACCTGGACGACGAGGCCGCGAAGCAGTCGATGGCCGGCGGACTGTCGCGGCTCGGGCTGGCACATGTGCGCGCTGGCGATGCGCATGCAGGTCGACGGGATCATCGGCCGCGCGGCCTCGCTCGGCGGGCTCGGCGTCGACGAGGTGAAGTGGCTGGCGCCGCTGCGTCCCGGCGACGACCTGACGCTTGAAGTCCATGTCGAGGAGGCGCGGCTGTCGAAGAGCCGGCCCGACTGCGGCATCGTCAAGATCAGGAGCGAGATGTTCAACGCCTCGGGTGCGAGGCTGATGACGCTCGTCAGCAACGGCCTGTTTCGCCGGCGCGCCGCCGCCGCTCAAGTGTGAGATGCCGCGTGATCTTTCTTCGAAGACACCAGGCTGGGCGAACGGCAGAAGCTCGGATCGTTCACCTTCACCGCCGAGAGCGATCAAGGCGTTCGCGCGCGACTACGACCCGCAGCCGTTTCATCTGGACGAGGAGGCGGGCCGGCGATCGGTGTTCGGCGGGCTCGCCGCGTCCGGCTGGCACACCGCGTCGGTCTACATGAAGCTGCTGGTCGCCGATCTCGACCGGCGGCGGCAGGAGGCGCAAGGCGCGCGGCGAGCCGATTGCCCAGAGCGGGCCGTCGCCGGGCTTCAAGAACCTGAAGTGGCCGCGCCCGGTGCTTGCCGGTGACACCGTCACCTACTTCTACGAGGCGACCGCGAAGCGGCCGCTGGCCTCGCGGCCCGGCTGGGGCATCGTCTTCGGCCTGACGACGGCCGTTAACCAGCGCGGCGAGATGGTGCTGTCGTTCGAGAATTCGGTGTTCCTGCCGTGCCGTGGCCCGGGCGCCTGAGCCGCGGACGACTTCGGGAACTTTCCATTAAGATTTAAGTTTTAGGTTTTGAACCTTCACGGGGATAAGTCCGACAGACGCCTGTACGAGACGGGGACGACAATGGCTGACCGCAACGGCTTGAAATTCGTAGGGCTGCTTTTCGCAAGCGTGACGCTTGCAGTGATGCTGACCACCGCGCTGGTGGTGAAGGGTCATGCCGACGGCCGCTACACCCTCGAAGGTGCGAAGACCGCCGCTCGTCGAGCTCGCCGAGTAAGCGCCTCTTCTCATCGATCTTTCAGTTGTTCGAGCCGCAGCCGTCACGCTGCGGCTTTTGCGTTTGTTGTCTAGGCGCGACATGGCGCCATTCAACGCAACCACGCGAGCAGCATCAAGCCGGCGATGATCGCCAGCAGCACGACGAAACGAATGATGATTTTTCCGATCCCGTGAGTCTCGGCGCGAACGGGTATGGGGTCCGGTTTGTCCGGACGAACGGTCTTCACAGAAAGTATCCCCTCAGCACTGCACTTGCAGTTCGTCGTCAGCAGGAGGAGATACGGTTCAGATCGGCGATGGGTTCGCCCGGGCTTGATCGAGGCCGCCAAACGACAACGCCGCGCTCAATGAGCGCGGCGATCCCGCCAAGCGCCTGAGCTTTAGATCAGCTCTGGCGGAGATTCTCGGCAGCGCTTTTCCACTGCTGCAGGTTCTCGGCGATGATGCGCGTGGACTTCATCGCGGCGTGGCTGAGGTGCGCGTAGCCGGCGATTTCGCGCTGGACGCGCTGGCCTTCGGCGTGCAGCAGGTCGCGCAGGCTTTCCAGTTCGCTGATCAGGTTCTCGATCTCGCCGAGCGACGTGCCGGCAACCCGCTGGATCAGCGAGTTGACGTTCTTCACCGTGGTGTCGGTCTCCGAGGTCTCGCCCAGTGAGGTCTGTCCGGGTCTGCGGAGATACGCGACATCGTTACGAACAAACTCACGAATACCGGCTTCCACTTCGGTCACCGCAGCGAGGCTCGGATTTGCCTCGTCGGTTTCCTGATCGATCTTCTCAGACGGAATTGCGTTCATCGGCTTTTTCCCTGTTTCGCAAAATTGCGTAAGCGGTTGTCCCCCGCACGACGACGTACCGGGGCCGATCTGGTCAGCCGAATTTGGCCAGACGGGGGCGGGTTTGCGGCAACCCCTCGGTCATTTGCCGTGCAAATTGATGAAAAACTGCGGGAATAATCCGCAAAGTGCGGCGCTGCCGATGCTTCCGTCGCCGTCCGATGGTGCTGTAGTATTCAATTCGATGAAAATCGGCGCCAGCTTGCAAAAGGGCAGTGTTCGGAACAAAGCCGTCGGCGCCCACGCGCCATGGCTGCTGGTTCCCTTCGCGCTTGCGCTCTGCGTCGCGTCGCCGGCGGTCCTGGCCGCCGAATGCGGGCCGTCCTTCAACGCCGGCGGTGTCGAGGCCGAAGCCTACGGCGCCGGCGACAACTATCCGAGCGGCACCATGGCCCAGCGGCGGCGAGCAGCGCTTCATCGTCGGCTCGCTTGTCGAGCTACGACAGGCTGCTGCCCGGTCCGACCGTCGCCGCGCCGCCGCAGCGCCTCGCCGCTGACGCGAAGCTGCGAACCGTTCAAGTTCAGCTACCGCTTCGACGGACAGCAATATTCGCTCGAGGACTATCTGGCGCGCCACCCGGCGACCGGGCTTCCTGATCGCCAAGGGCCCGAACATCCTCGTCGAGCGCTATCAGTATGGCCGGCGCGACACCGATCGTTTCGTGTCGCAGTCGATCGCCAAGACCATCACCGCCATGCTGTTCGGGATCGCGGTGAAGGACGGCAAGATCCGTTCGCTCGACGACCGCGCGCAGGACTATGTGCCGGACCTGAAGGGCAGCGCCTATGGCGAGACCAGCCTGCGCGCGCTGCTGACCATGAGTTCCGGCGTAGCGTGGTCCGAGACCTATGGTCCGGGCGACGACATTTCGAAGTTCGGGCGCGACCTGTTCCGGCCCGAACATGCCGGGCGCCGCGGTCCTGCTGCGCGGCTACAACAGCCGCGAAGTGCCGCGAAGGCACCCGCTTTCACTACGCCAGCAGCGAGACCGAGGTGCTCGGCCTGGTGCTTGCGGCGGCGACCGGCGAGCGCCTGACCGATTATGCGTCGAAGCGGCTGTGGAAGCCGATGGGCGCAGAGGCCGATGCGGCATGGTCGGCCGACCGCAAGGGCGACATCCTCGGCTTCTGCTGCTTCAGCGCGCGCCTGCGCGACTTCGCGCGCTTCGGCCTGCTGCTCGCCAATGACGGCGGCGGCGTCATTCCGG
This sequence comes from uncultured Alphaproteobacteria bacterium, assembly GCA_963843435.1. Classification (GTDB taxonomy): domain Bacteria; phylum Pseudomonadota; class Alphaproteobacteria; order Rhizobiales; family Xanthobacteraceae; genus P52-10. Next base: position 75,942 of record CAWJKJ010000011.1, on the reverse strand, counting down.
CGTCCTGGGTGATCGAGGCGACCATCGGCGCCCGCCGACTCCTGGCGCGCACCGCGCAAGGCGACGCCGTTCTACGGCTATGGCTACCAGACCTGGCTGATGCCCGGACGGGCGCATGTTCGCAGCGCTCGGCATTCACGGGCAGGCGATCTTCGTCGATCCGGCCTCGAAGCTGGTGCTGGTGCACACCGCCGCGCGCGTGCGGCCTTCGGGCGATCCGGCGGCGCGGGAGCTATCGGCGCTCTGGTATGCGCTGGTCGAACAATTCGGCGGCAACGGGCCGCAGTAGCTACCAGCTCTTCTTGAAGCCTGCTGTCAGGCTCTTGTTGCTGAAACCTTCCGGCGTCTCGCTCACCGAGCCGGTGATGCTCAACCCGCCGAACAGGCTCTGCTTTGCGCCGACGCTGTTCAGCCATCGATCGCCTGCGGGCGACAGCGACTGGCCGGCGAGGAAGCTCGTGCCGGTGTCGGTGATGCTGAATTGGGCGGAGCGATCCATCTCGAAGCTGCGGCCATGACCGGCGCCGCCCGGCAGTCCCGGGATCGCATCGTGCTGGGTCACGTAGTAGCCGTGCCGCAGCGTCAGCGAGAACTGGTCGCCCATGAGCGGCAGCGATTTGCTGAAGGCGGTGCCGAGCCGCGCGTCGCGCGACGGGTTCATCCGCGCCTCCAGCGCGACGTGATCCGACAGATACGGCACCCCCGGCGCCCTGGCCGTCATCCAGGCGGCGGCGTGCGAGTTCTGCTCGCGGCTGTCGCTGGCGATCTTTTCCGGCAGCGTCTCCGGCGTCCGCAGCGGCGACGACGGCGTCGCGACGTCGAGATCGACGCCGGCCTTCATGTCCCAGAACGGACTGACCGGCTGCTTCAGCGACAGCGCCGCCGTCCCGTTCGGATTGTCGTTGCGCGACCAGGCCGGCGCGGCGTTGCCGGCGTCGCGCGGCGGCGGCCGCAGCTTCGGCGCCTGCGTGTACGGCATGTCCAGCGGCACGGCGAGCGCATTCCAGTCGATGTCTTCGGGCAGCGGCTCTTCGTCGGCCGGCGGTGTTTGGGCGGTCTCCTGTTCGCTGGTCGCAGGCTCTGCGGCAGCGTCTTCGGCGCGCAGGCCGGTTGCCCCGGCGAAGGCGATCGATCCCCAGCATGGCCACGCCCGCCAGCAACCGTGCGGCGATCGTCATAAGAGCGGAGGAGGGCATGTGATGCGTCATTCCAACAGCGAAAGGACCGTCATCCAACCCCGAAAACCTTTGCGGAGTCTGAACGGCGGTGACCGCTTCGCCACTGCGTACGCATCCAATATGGCGACTTGTTGAATCGACGCCGGAAAGCAGTGATCAAAAAAGCGACAGCCCGCTTTGCGGCGCGCCGTGTCGTTGAGCGCAGTCCGCGACGCTGCGCAAAAAAAGACAGCCCCGCTTTTGCGGGGCTGTCCATCATTTGCAGGCCGAGGTTTCGATTGGAGACTAGACCAGCGCCGGCAAATGGATCGGGCGGCCGAGCGCTTGCTCGACCAGGTCGAACGTGTCGATGACCGCGCGCAGGCTTGCGAGCTTGCCGTCCTTGAAGCGGAGGAAAGCCGCGATGCGCACGCTGATCGGACGATTGGTGTCGTTGGAGTTCAGCGAACAGCGCAGCAGCGCCGACGCTGAATCGCCGCCGAGCACGACCTCTTCCTGCTTGATCTTGTGCAGGCGGAAGTTGTCGGCGATCTGCTCGATGGAATCGAGTGCGGCTTCCTTGCCCTGGCGTGCGCCAAGGTAGGGAAACATGTCGATCGGGCCGAAGATGGCCCAGTCGACTTCGTCATGCAGGCCAGGCGCGATCTCCGCGAGATCCTGGCTTGCGAGTCCTTTGCGCAACGCGTGCGCGAACGTCCAGAGCGGATGCCCCGACATGGCCTTTGTCTGTCCTGAAATTTTGAGTGTACGGACAGCAAACGGCCCTGAGGGCGTCTCCAGTGACGCCGTGCCAGGATGCTGCATTTCAATTCAACGATTGGGAGCTAGATAGATGCAGCCCTGCTGTTACACAACTGTCGTTTTTGCATTGCACAAATGCGGGGTTCCCGCCGGAAATGTCGCGTGCTCGATGCACGCCCAATAACCGGGCGGTGCGTCTTGCTCATTGTTATCGCTGAAAAAATATCGGCGAAGAACCCGCGGTCTGGCGCGCGCAATGCCGGGTGGGATTGTGTCTGCAGCGATGGCGGAAAGGTTCAAGACTATTTGCTGAGCCAGCCGCAGCGCTCGCATTCCGCGCCTCGAGGGTTGACCGGACGCGGCCTTTCGCGCTGTGAATCTCGGCGCCAGCCACAACAACAACCAATCTCCGGGGAGACCCTCAATGTCCGTCCAGGCCCTGAACCTTCCCTCGGCGCCTCCTTTGCATGCGCCGACCGCTTCGCCGGAATCCGTCGGCATGTCGTCGGCCCGCCTCGGCCGGCTCGAGGATCACCTGAAGCGCAACTACATCGATACGGGCCGCTTCCCCTGCACCCAGACGGTCGTCTACCGGCGCGGCAAGCTCGTTCATTCGGCCGTCCAGGGTCTTGCCGACGTCGAGCGCAAGACGCCGGTGAAGGACGACACCATCTTCCGCATCTACTCGATGACCAAGCCGATCACCTCGGTCGCGTTCATGATGCTGGTGGAGGAGGGGCGCGTCGCGATCGACGAGCCGGTGCACAAGTACATCCCGGAGTGGAAGAACCTCGGCGTCTATGTCGGCGGCATCCCGACGCTCGGCACCAAGCCCGGCGCCGTGCCGCAGTTCATCACCAAGCCCGTTGCCCGGCCGATGCAGATCGTCGACCTGCTGCGGCACACGTCCGGGCTGACCTACGGCTTCCAGAACCGCTCCAACGTCGACGCGGCCTATCGCCAGCTGCAGATCGGCGAGGTCGAGAAGGCCGGCACGATGCAGTCGATGATCGACGGCCTATCGAAGATGCCGCTCGAGTTCTCGCCCGGCGACGCATGGAATTACTCGGTGTCCACCGACGTGCTCGGCTACCTGGTCGAGAAGATCAGCGGCAAGCCGTTCGAGCAGTTCCTGAAGGAGCGCATCTTCGACCCGCTCGGCATGAAGGACACCGCCTTCCACGTGGCGTCGGCGAAGGCCGATCGCCTGGCCGCCTGCTATGCCGCCGACGGCAAGGGCGGCAAGACGCTGCAGGACGATCCGAAGAGCTCCAGCTTCCTGACGGCGCCGTCGTTCATTTCCGGCGGCGGCGGGCTGACCGGCACGGCCGCGGACTACCTGACCTTCTGCCGCGCGCTGATCCACGGCGGCGAGATCGGCGGCGTGCGGCTGCTCGGTCCGAAGACGCTGCAGCTGATGACCAGCAACCATCTGCCCGGCGGCAAGTATCTGCCCGACCTGTCGCGCTCGCTGTTCGCCGAAGCGGCCTACAACGGCATCGGCTTCGGCCTCGGCTTCTCGGTGACGGTGGATCCGGCGCTGACGCTGATCGCCGGCAGCCGCGGCGAATACTCGTGGGGCGGTGCTGCGACCACGTCGTTCTGGATCGATCCGGCGGAAGACCTGATCGCGATCTTCATGACCCAGGTGCTGCCGTCGGGCGCCTATCCGGTGCGGCGCGAGCTGCGCACGATGGTCTATTCGGCGATCACCGAGAGCAACGGCTAGCTCTGCGGTCGGCCGGCGCCGAGATCGGCGATCCGCCAGACGCCGAGCGACTTGTCGTCGTAGGTGCCGCCGGCCTCGCGGCAGCCTTCGTTCAACAGCGCCTCCGGCGGCGGCAGGTTGAACGGGGCGGCCTGCAGGTTCAACAGCCGCCAGTCGCCGTCGGTGATGTCGCGATTGTCGTGATGATCCGTGAATGTGGTGGCGATCAGCCAGCGCGAGCCGCTGGCTGCGAGATTGGCGAATGCGCGTGCGATGTTTGCGAACGACAGATGCACCAGGCAGTCGCGGCACAGCACCGCGTCCATGGCCGGAAGCGGGTCGGTCAAAAGATCGAGCTGGCGAAAGCTGATGCGGCCGTCGGCGGTGGCGTGCCGGGCCGTGTTGAGCGCGACGATCTCATCGACGATGTCGGCGCCGACATAGGCGTCGAGATCGAACTCGGCCGGCTTCAGCCAGGCGAAGTCGCCGCACGGCAGATCGAGCAGCGTGCGAATGCCGAATTGCTCGCAGCAGCGGCGGCAGCTCCGCCGTCAGTTGCGATGTCGCGTCCTGCTCCGAGCCCAGGCCCGAGCGCGACTGCTCGGCGCCCCACAGGTTGCTGCGCCAGATTTCGGTGAACAGGTCGCGCGGCGGCAGGTCCGCCAGTTCCTGCCGGCGCGCGACGAAACGCTCATGTGCCAGCACCGGCTCGCGTCGCCGCGCCATCGCTTTACCCCGCCAGCTTGACCAGCATCTTGCCGGTGTTCTCGCCGTTGAGCAGGCCGATCAGCGCGCGCGGCGCGTTCTCGATGCCGTCGACGATCGTCTCCTGGTACTTGATCTTGCCCGCTCTTCACCCACGCGGTCATCTCTTCGATGAACTTTGGCTTCAGGTGCGGGAAATCGTCGGCGGTGAAGCCGCGGACGGTCACGCGTCCATAGATGATGTTCGACAGCGTGTTGATCGGCGCCGACAGCGCGCCGGGGTTGTTGTAGGCCGAGACCATGCCGCACACCGGGATGCGCCCGAGCAGGTTCATGCGCGGCAGCGCCGCATTCAGGTGGTCGCCGCCGACATTGTCGAAATAGACGTCGAGGCCCTTGGTCGCCGCGCGCTTCAGCGCCTCGCGGATCGGCTCCTTCTTGTAGTTGATGACCACGTCGAGCCCGAGCGACTTCAGCCAGCTCACCTTGTCGTCGGAGCCGGTCGAGCCGATCACGCGGCAGCCCTTGATCTTGGCGATCTGGGCGACGATCGAGCCGACCGAGCCGGCCGCGGTCGAGACGAACACCTGCTCGCCGTCTTTCAGCTTGCCGATCTCGAGCAGGCCGCCATAGGCGACGAAGCCGCCGTTGCCGAGCACATGCATGTAGACCGTGAGCGGCAGCGCCGGATCGACGTCGAGCTTCGTCACCCCCTTGCCGTCCGAGACGAGGTACTGGCGGAACGACATCCGGTGCTGGACGATGTCGCCCTCCTTGAAGGCCGGGTTCTTCGACTGGGTCACGCGTCCCGTCGCCGGTCCGCCGACCGCCTCGTTCATCTCCTGCCCGCGCGACAGCCGCGGCCGCATCGCCGGATCGACCGACATGAACAGGTTCTGGATCTGGATTTCGCCGTCACGCGCGTCGCCGACGTTGCGCTCGACCGCGGCGAAGTCGCTTTCGCGCGGCATGCCGTCGGGTCGCTTGACGAGATGGATTTCGACGCTTTTGGCCACGACGGTTCCTCCGCGGTTTGATCTTGTTGTTTGCTTCAAACGCACACGACAGCATGCGTCAGCGCCGCGAGTTTACGCGGCGCCGACGGATTTGCCATGCTGGAATTCGGGCGCTTTAGGGCTTCGAGGTTGCGAGCTCTCGCGCGGCCGGCGCCTCGTTGCGAGCGGCGGCGGCGGGCGCGCCGGGATCGGCCAGCGTCGCGCAATCGCGCAACAGGCCGCTGAAATAGCCGTGGGTGATATGGGCGATCTGCGGGTAGGGGTCGCGCGTCATCAACAGCCGGTGCAGCTCGCCGAGGCGGAAGCACGGCACGCTCGGAAACAGGTGGTGCTCGAGGTGGTAGTTCAGCCCCCAGGGCGCGATCAGCCACAGCTCCCAGAACGGCGCGACCACCGTGCGGCTTTCGTTGAGCACGTGCTCGTGCTCGACGGCATAGTGCTCGGCGACATTGCGGACGTAGCGGATCGCCAGGAACACCGTCAGCAGCGGCACGATCCAGTAGAGCAGCAACAGCTTCCAGAAGCCGAACACGATCGATGCCACCAGCAGCGAGGCGAGGAAGAACAGCCGCGCGCGGGCCACCGCCGCCGGGATGTCGCGCGTTTCCTTGTTCTTGTGAAAGCCGCCGAGCGCGTTCTTGATCTTGAAGCCCGAGAGATACTGCATGACGTGCTTCAGCACGACGCGCGGCGGCGCCGGGAATTCGAACTCCTCGAGCCCGACATTGCGGGTCCAGTCCGGATCCTTCTCGCCGTTCAGCTCGCGGTGATGGGTGAAGTGGCTGTTGCGGTAGCCGGCCATCGAGGCCGAGGTCGGCAGCGCGACGATCTCGCCGACAAAGTCGTTCAGCGTGCGGTTGCTGTAGGCGCGGTAGTGCGCGGCGTCGTGCATCAGTCCGCCGAGGCCGTTGATCCGCGAGCCGATCACCACCACGGCCAGCACGTAGGTCAGGGGATTCCACCAGGTCTCGGCGATCAGCACGGCAGCCGCGATCAGGCTGAATTCGAGCAGGGCGGCGGCCGTGAACTTCACGCTGTCGATCTGCGACAGGTTGCGGATCTCGTCCTTGGTCAGCAGGCGGGGAATGTCCCGCACGCAGGCGTCGCCGAGCTTGGCCGACCGCGCCACCACCACCGCGTCACTCATCAAGTCACTCCAGAAACGCCACGCTTTGCCGTGGCCTGAAATTTACTGCCTTAAGGGGCAATTACCAGAGGTTGTTAAGGGTGCCTTAAGGCTAAATTTTAACGGGTGGTTAAATTCTGCGGTTCCGGGCGTCGCAGAGGCCGGTTTTTGCCGTTCGCGCGCCTGCGAATTGGGCAGATCACGGTTTCCACCGGCGAAATAGTTAACAGCCCCAATGAATTACTAACGATATTGACTCAGGATTGGTTCATTCGCGGCAGCTATGACTACGCCGGACCTATTGATTGGAATGGGCGAATGGCCTTCCTGAACTTCCGACGGACCAAAGACGGCGCGCAGCTGACGCCTGCGATCAACGTCGCGCTGGTCGATTCGCTGTTCCAGAACTTCATGGCGTCGTTCGCCGGCACCGTGTGTGCGGCGATCGCAGCGCTGCTGACCGCCTGGAAGACCGGCGTCGACCTGCTGTGGCCCTGCGCGTTGCTGATCATCGCCGTGGGCGCCATGCGCACCCTCGACATGCGTGCCTACGAGACCCAGGGCAAGCCGCTGACTCCGCAAACCGCGCCCGAATGGGAGCGGCGCTACAAGAGCGGTGCGGCGCTTTATGCGGGTTCGCTCGGCCTGTGGTGCTGGGTCGCGCTGATGATGAGCAACGATGCGGTCGCGCATCTGCTCTGCCTGTCGGTGACGATCGGCTACATCGCCGCCGGCGCGGGCCGCAACTACGGCCGGCCGTCGATCGCCTACCTGCAGGTCGTGCTTGCGCTCGGGCCGATGTGTCTCGGGCTGCTGCTGTCGGGCGACATCTACTACGTCTGCCTCGGGCTCTTGAACACGCTGTTCTTCGTCTCGCTCAAGCGCATCACGCTCGACCTCAATCGCGTGCATGTGCGCGCGCTGATCGCCGGCGAGACCATCAGCTCGATCGCCAACCAGTTCGACACCGCGCTGAACAACATGCCGAACGGCCTGTGCATGTTCGGCGCCGACGGCCGTCTGGCCGTCGTCAACCGCCGCTTCACCGAAATGATGGGCCTGCGCCATGACGAGGTCCTGCTCGGGGTCGGGATGCGCGAGCTGCTGATTGCCGTCGTCGCCTCCAGGGCGATTTCGGAAGCCAGCGCCGATGTGATCGCCAGCCATGTCGAGGGCGCCAAGGAATCGGACATGATCACCTGCGACGCCGGCATTGCCGCCGATCGCGCGCTCGAATGGACGTTCCAGCCGATGGACGGCGGCGGCATCGTCATGCTGGTGGAAGACGTCACCGAACGCCGCAACGCCCAGGCCAAGATCAGCCGGATGGCGCGCTACGACGAGCTCACCGGCCTGCCGAACCGCCAGTCGTTCCGCGACGAGATCGCGACCTATCTCAGCGCCGAAAAGGCGCGATGAAATATCGGCCCTGCTGTTCATCGACCTCGATCAGTTCAAGCAGGTCAACGACACGCTCGGCCACCCGTCCGGCGACCGCCTGCTCTGCGCGGTGGCCGATCGTCTGCGGGCGATCCTCGGCGCCAACGACTATGTCGCCCGTTTCGGCGGCGACGAATTCGTCGTGTTCCAGCGCAACATCGCGTCGCTGCGAAGATGCCGCCGACCTCGCGCGGCGGATCGTCGAGCGGCTGAGCGAGCGCTACGAGATCGAGCACCATCTGGTCGAGATCGGCGCCAGCATCGGCATCGCCGTCACATCGGCTGCGGTGACTGCCGACAATCTGCTCAAGAACGCCGACCTCGCCCTCTACCGGGCGAAGGCGGACGGGCGCGGCACGTTCTGCTTCTTCCGCGAGGAGATGGCGGAGATCGTCGAGGCGCGCCGTACGCTGGAAATCGACCTGCGCCAGGCGCTCGTCAACGAGGAGTTCGAGCTGCACTTCCAGCCGCTGGTGAACCTGAAGACCGGACGGATCTCGACCTGCGAGGCGCTGCTGCGCTGGCGTCATCCGACGCGCGGCGTGGTGTCGCCTGCGGACATCATTCCGGTCGCCGAGGAGATGGGCCTGATCGTCGATCTCGGACGCTGGACGCTGCGCAAGGCCTGCATGGAGTGCATGAAGTGGCCCGAGCAGGTGCGCGTGGCCGTCAACCTGTCGCCGCTGCAGTTTCACCAGCGCAACGTGATCGACGACATCCGCTATGCGCTGCAGGTCACCGGCCTGCCGCCGGAGCGGCTCGAGATCGAGATCACCGAGTCCTCGCTGATGCGCAACACGCAGTGGACGCGCGACTCGCTCGACGAGCTGCGCAAGGAGGGCGTCACGCATCTCGCTGGACGATTTCGGCACCGGCTATTCGAGCCTCAGCTACCTGCACATGTTCCCGCTGCACAAGGTGAAGATCGACCGCTCGTTCCTGGAAGGCATTCGCGAGGACAAGCCGCTGACGCTGCTGCGCGGCGTCGCGCGGCTCAGCGCCGACCTCGGCATGCAGGTGGTGGTCGAGGGCATCGAGACCAACGAGCAGCTCGAAATCGTCGCCGCCGACGGCACGGTGACCGAGGTGCAGGGCTATCTGTTCGGCCGTCCGGTGGCGGCAAATCAGATCAGGCAGTTGCTGAGCGCATCGCATGCGCGCCGGCCGGAGGAGACCGTCCGCGCCGCGCGCTCCACCGCGTAACCGTCTCTGGTCGCTTGCAGATTCTGCAATTCACAACTTTATGACGTGATTAGTTGCCAATTCCCGTCACAACGCAGGGATTAGGGTTAACGGTCAGTATGCTTTGCGGTTGCGTTAAGAAAAGCATTAACGTTCCGTTCTGACCTGTGGAACCGGGGCGGGGCCATGCGTTTGGAGAGTTTGGTAATGAGTTCCTGGCACCCGGGCGACGCCAGTGTCGGTTGATCGCGAGGCCGAAATTCTAAGCCGGGTTGAATACCGGTTGATGGAATCCGCCGAAGAACGCGAGGAAGTCTATCGGCTGCGCTACCGCGCCTACCTGCAAGAGAGCGCCATCGCGCCCGAACGGTTCCGAGCGCATCGAAGACAAGTTCGACCACGCGCCGAACTCCTGGATCTTCGGGCTCTATTTCGAAGGCGCCCTCACCAGCTCGATCCGCATCAGCGTGTCCATGCCCGGCACGCCGCTGACGCCGGCCGTCGAGGCGTTTGCCGATCTGCTCGAGCCCGAGGTGGCGCAGGGCAAGGTCATCGTCGATCCGAACCGTTTCGTGGCCGATCCGGCCGCGGACCAAGCGCATCCCGGAGCTGCCGTATCTGACCGTGCGTCTGGGCTATGTGGCCTGCGGCCATTTCCAGGCCGACATCGGCACCGCGACCGTGCGCAAGGAGCACCAGGCCTTCTACCGCCGCGTCTTCCTGCAGGACGTCCTGTGCGAGCCGCGGCCGTATCCGAGCCTGACCAAGCCGCTGTCGCTGATGGCCGCCCATTACCCGTCGGTGCGCGACCGGATTTTCCGCCGCTATCCGTATTTCCGCTCGACCACGGACGAACGCGAGCGGCTGTTCCGCGCCGGCTCGCGCCGGGCGCCGCGGTGGTGCCGGACGGCTTTCGCAAACGCCGAGCACGTGCCGCTGCAGCCCCACCACACGGCGGGCTGAGGCGGCCGAGCGTCCGCTTTCGGCCATTGAGCGCCTGTGGATCAGCAGCCACGGCCCGGGCGAAGGCATTGTTTGCCTTGCCAAACCTCCACCGTCGCGCCACATTTACGGGCCATTAACCATACCGGGCGCTTTAATTCGATTCCGGGTATTTGAGCCGTCCGTGCAACCCCTCATCAAGGTTGACGGAACGTTCGTTTAACCATCGCCCTGTAGACCGGGTGTAGGGTCGTAATAGACGTGAGCGTGGAGGCTCCGGAATGAACAGTCCAATGCGTATCCTCCAGGGGTTGAAGCTGGCCGCGGTGCTGGCCGTCGCGCTGACGATGGCCGCGTGCGCCAACAAGAATCCGCTTGGGGACGGTGCGATGGCGAGCGCAGCGACGCCGGGCAGCCAGCAGGATTTCGTCGTCAATGTCGGCGATCGCGTGTTCTTCGAAAGCGATCAGACCGATCTGACGCCGCAGGCGCATCGCCACGCTCGACAAGCAGGCGCAGTGGCTGCAGCAGTACAACCGCTACTCCTTCACCATCGAAGGCCACGCCGACGAGCGCGGCACGCGCGAATACAACATCGCGCTCGGCGCCCGGCGCGCCCAGTCGGTGCGCAGCTATCTCGCCTCGCGCGGCATCGATCCGAACCGCATGCGCACGATCTCCTACGGCAAGGAGCGCCCGGTCGCGGTGTGTAACGACATCTCCTGCTGGTCGCAGAACCGCCGTGCGGTCACCGTGCTGAACGCGAGTTCGTGATCGGTCGCTTCGCTTCACAAAACATTACATTCGACGGCGCCCGCGGGCGCCGTTTTCGTTTGCGTGATTTCGCTTGGTGAGCCGCGCCTTTGCGCAGCATCACATTTTTGGCGTACTCCAGCGCCACATGTCATCGCGGTTCCGGTGATTCGGGAATTGCCAGTTACCCGTCAGGCAGCGATGTTTTCCAGATTGAGAGCGATGACGTGCGCAGCGGTGCTGATCGCGCCGGCGCCGGCCTTTGCGCAGTATGCGCCGATGACCGAGACCGAAGCGGTCGTGCGCGTCGAACAGCTTGAAAATCGCCTGCGGCAGCTGACCGGCGAGAACGAGCAGCTGCAGTTCCGCGTGCGCCAGCTCGAAGAGCAGCTGCGCCAGCACGGCGGCGCCGCGTCGGCCGCCCCGCCGGCGCGGCGCATGCCGGAACACGGCGATGGCCCCGCCGCAGCGGCAGCCGCTGCCGCCGCAGCAGGAGGCGCAGCCGCTGCCGCCGTATCCGCAACAGCAGGGCTATCCGCAGCAGCACAGCCGCCCTATCAGCAGCCGCAGGCCTATCCGCCGCAGCAGGCGGCGGTGCAGCCGGCCTATCCGCCGGCGGCGCCGCAGGCCGGACGCCGCGGCGACGCGTTCGATCCGAATGCCAATCCGAGCGCGCCCGGCGCGCCGCGTCCGCTCGGCAGCATCGTCGGCCAGCCCAGCAGCGCCCGAGCGTCCGGACGTCGGCGCGCCCGGCGGACGCGCTGCCGGCGAGCCGCTCGATCTGTCGAACTTGTCGCCGCGCCGCGATGGCGCGCTGCCGCCGCAGGGGCAGGGCTTGCCGCCGCCCGCCGCCGCAGGCCCGGCGCGTTGCGACCGCAGCACCGGCGCAAACCCCGCGCGACGAATACGACCTCGGCTACGGCTACATCCAGCGCAAGGACTATGCGCTCGCCGAGGAAGCGCTGCGCGGCTTCGTGAAGAAGTATCCGAGCGACCGCCTGGTCGCCGATGCGCAGTACTGGCTCGGCGAGAGCCTGTTCCAGCGCCAGCGCTATCGCGACGCCGCCGAATCCTTCCTGACCGTGACGACGAAGTACGACACCGCCACGCGCGCGCCCGATGCGCTGCTGCGGCTCGGCCAGTCGCTCGCCGCGCTGAAGGAGAAGGAAGCGGCCTGCGCCGCGTTCGGCGAGGTCACCCGCAAATATCCGCGCGCGTCGAGCGGCGTGAAGCAGGGCGTCGACCGCGAGCAGAAGCGCAACGGCTGCTGAGGCATGCCGCGCAGCACGGCGCGATGGCGCAGAGCGAAGCTGCCGCGCGATGACTACGCCGATCTCGTCTCTCTCGAAGCTGCACGCTCTGTTCGCCGGCCTGAACGGCGAACAAGCCATCGTGCTCGCGGTCTCCGGCGGGCCGGATTCGACGGCGCTGATGTGGCTCGCCGCGCAGATGGCGCAAGCGGCTGAAGCGCGGCCCGAAGCTCGTCGCCGTCACCATCGATCACGGCTTGCGCAAGGAGTCGGCGCGCGGAAGCGCGCGCGGTGAAGAAGCTCGCCGCCTCGCTCGGCATCGCCGCACACGACGCTGCGCTGGTCCGGCGCGAAGCCGTCGAGCGGACTTCCCGCGGCCGCCCGCGAGGCGCGCTACGCGATGCTGGCGAAGGCCGCGCGCAAGGCGGGCGCGACCTGCATCCTGACCGCGCACACGCGCGACGATCAGGCCGAGACGTTCCTGATGCGCCTGTCGCGCGGCAGCGGCTTGCGGGGCTTGCGGCGATGGCTCGCGCATTACCGTCGCGCGAGTGAATTCGTCACCTCGTGCGGCCGCTGCTGGACGTCGCCGAAGGCGCGGCTGATCGCCACGCTCGACAGGCGAAGATTCCGTTCGCCGACGATCCGACCAATCGCGACCGACGTTCACGCGCGCCGCGCTGGCGCGAGCTGATGCCGCAGCTCGCGCAGGAAGGCATCGACGCGCGCAACATCGCGCGGCTCGTGGCGCGGCTTGCGCGCGCGAACGCGGCGCTCGAGGCGGTGGCTGGACCGCGCGGAGCGGGCGCTGGTGCAGGCGCGACGGCAAGCCGCAGATCGATCGATGCGAAGGCGCTTCTGACGATTGCCGGACGAGATCCGGCTGCGGCTGCTGCATCGCGCGATCGATCGCGCCGGCTACGAAGGACCGGCCGAGCTCGGCAAGGTCGAGACCCTGCTGGACGAGCGTGACCGGCGCCCTTGCAGCCGACGAGACGTTCCGGCGCACGCTGGCTGGCGCGCTGTTGATGCGCTGGCGCGGGGAACAATCGCCATCGAGCCTGCGCACCTCGCACGCCGCAAAAGCCGCTCTTAACCGAACGGCGGAATAGCGATTTCGGCACGCGGAAAGCGCCTTAAACGCCACCGCAATACCTTCGTTCCGAGCAGAAGCGCCCTAAATATCGCCAGAATCTGCTAAAAGGTGCGTTCGTTTCCCTTGGCAGGAGCGTGGCCGCTACTTAAGTTACCGGAACTCGCCAGCCGTCCGGCCGAACGAAAAAGCAAGCTTGCTCAAGGACCAAGAGGCCGCGGCGCGGTCATGAAGGAAGCCCGATGAACGCCAATCTGCGCAATTTCGCCCTGTGGGTCATTATTGTCCTGCTGCTGTTGGCGTTGTTCACGCTGTTCCAGAATCCGGGTCAGCGGACGTCCTCGCAGGACATTCCGTTCTCGCAGCTTCTCTCCGACATCGATGCCGGCAAGGTGCGCGACGTCGTGATTCAGGGGCCGGAGATTCACGGCACCTACACCACCGGCGGCAGCTTCCAGACCTACGCGCCGAACGATCCGACGCTGGTCAAGCGCCTGTACGACGGCAAGGTGCACCATCACCGCGAAGCCGCCGGGCGACAACGTGCCGTGGTTCGTCTCGCTGCTCGTCTCGTGGCTGCCGTTCATCGCGCTGATCGGCGTGTGGGTGTTCCTGTCGCGGCAGATGCAGGGCGGCGCCGGCAAGGCGATGGGCTTCGGCAAGTCGCGTGCGAAGATGCTCACCGAAGCGCACGGCCGCGTGACGTTCGAGGACGTCGCCGGCGTCGACGAGGCCAAGCAGGATCTGCAGGAGATCGTCGAATTCCTGCGCGACCCCGGAAAATTCCAGCGCCTCGGCGGACGCATTCCGCGCGGCGTGCTGCTGGTCGGCCCTCCCGGCACCGGCAAGACGCTGATCGCGCGTGCGGTCGCGGGCGAAGCCAACGTGCCGTTCTTCACCATCTCCGGCTCCGACTTCGTCGAGATGTTCGTCGGCGTCGGCGCCTCGCGCGTGCGCGACATGTTCGAGCAGGCGAAGAAGAACGCGCCGTGCATCATCTTCATCGACGAAATCGACGCGGTCGGCCGCCATCGCGGCGCCGGCCTCGGCGGCGGCAACGACGAGCGCGAGCAGACGCTGAACCAGCTGCTGGTCGAGATGGACGGCTTCGAGGCCAACGAAGGCATCATCCTGATCGCCGCGACCAACCGTCCCGACGTGCTCGATCCGGCGCTGCTGCGCCCGGGCCGTTTCGACCGGCAGGTGATCGTGCCGAACCCGGACGTCGTCGGCCGCGAGCAGATCCTGAAGGTTCACGTCCGCAAGGTGCCGCTGGCGCCGGATATCAACCTGAAGACCATCGCGCGCGGCACGCCGGGCTTCTCCGGCGCCGACCTGATGAACCTCGTCAACGAGGCGGCGCTGATGGCGGCGCGGCGCAACAAGCGCATGGTGACGCAGAGCGAGTTCGAGGACGCGAAAGACAAGGTGATGATGGGCGCGGAGCGCAAGTCGCTCGTCATGACCGAGGAAGAGAAGATGCTGACCGCCTATCACGAAGGCGGCCACGCGATCGTCGCGTTCAACGTCAAGGCGACCGATCCGGTGCACAAGGCGACCATCATCCCGCGCGGCCGCGCGCTCGGCATGGTCATGCAGCTGCCCGAGCGCGACAAGCTGTCGATGTCGCTCGAGCAGATGACCTCGCGGCTCGCCATCATGATGGGCGGACGCGTCGCCGAAGAGCTGATCTTCGGCAAGGAGAAGGTGACCTCGGGCGCGTCCTCCGACATCGAGCAGGCGACGCGGCTCGCGCGCCTGATGGTGACGCGCTGGGGCCTGTCGGAGCAGCTCGGCACCGTGGCCTATGGCGAGAACCAGGACGAGGTGTTCCTCGGCATGTCGGTTTCGCGCCAGCAGAACATCTCCGAGGCCACGGCGCAGAAGATCGACACCGAGATCCGCCGCCTGGTCGAGGACGGCTATCAGGAGGCGACCAAGATCCTCACCGAGAAGCGCGGCGATCTCGAGGCGCTCGCCAAGGGCCTGCTCGAGTTCGAGACGCTGACCGGCGACGAGATCACCGACCTGCTGAACGGCAAGAAGCCGAACCGCGAGTTGATCATCGAGCCGACCGGGCCGCGCTCGTCGGCGGTGCCGAGCACCAAGAACCGCCCGCGCCCGGAGCCCGGTGGCGACATCGCCCCGCAGCCGCAGGGCTGAGCGTCAAGCACGATCACGTTCATGCGAACGGGCGCCTTCGGCGCCCGTTTTTCGTTTGCGCGTGCGACAGCCTCGTTTATGATATTTCTGAAATGACAGAAATTTCGGAAATGTCATGAAACTCTCGCCGGTCACCGAAAAATTCATCCTGCACTGGGGCGAGATGGGCGCGCGCTGGGGCGTCAGCCGCACGGTGGCGCAGATCCACGCGCTGCTCTACCTGTCGGAGCGCGCGCTGAACGCCGAGGAGATCGCCGAGACGCTGTCGATCGCGCGTTCCAACGTCTCGACCAGCCTGAAGGAGCTGCAGGGCTGGGGGCTGGTCAAGGTCACCCATGTGCTCGGCGACCGCCGCGATCACTTCGTGGGCCTGCAGGACATCACCGACCTGTTCCGCGTGATCGTCGAGCAGCGCAAGCGCCGCGAGATCGATCCGACGCTGGCGCTGCTGCGCGAATGCGTCGGCGACAACGATCCGAAGGCGAGCGCCTTTGCGCGCATGAAGATCGAAACGACGCTGGAGTTTCTCGAGACGCTCAATCGCTGGCACGACGAGATGAAGGGCCTGCCGATGCCGATGCTGATGTCGCTCGTGCGCATGGGCACCAAGGTGCAGAAGCTGCTGCGCAAGGCGGCCTGAGGGCCGCATCTCCGCTAAAACCCCGGGCACGCCTTTAAGATTTCGGAAAGCCGCCTCCGGCAATCTGCGCGCTGAGCGCCCTTTTGGCGCCCCCGATCTCCAAGGCCGCACAGATGTCCGCGTTACAGCCCCCGACGGCCGACGACCGCCGCATTCCCGAGTTTGCGGTGAAGGTGTGCTTTGCCCTGGCGGTGCTCCACGTGGCCGTTCTGCCGGTCGCGTACCTCGCCGGCATGTACATCTACGATCGGAACGGACTGGGCTTTCCCACCGACTTCGTCACCATCTGGTCAGCCGGCCGGCTGGCGCTCGAAGGGCAGATCGCGTCGATCTACGACTGGGACCTGCACAAGCAGGCGCAGGTTGCGATCCTCGGCCAGAGCTTCGAGGGCCACTTCGGCTGGCACTATCCGCCGCCTACCTGTTCGTCGTCATGGCGCTCGCATGCGTGCCCTATGCCATCGCCTATCCGCTGTACGCCGTCGTGAGCTTTTTGCCGTTCCTCGCGACCATTCGCGCGATCGTCGGGCGGCCGTTTGGACTGTTGCTGGCGTTCGCCTTTCCCGTCGTCCTGATCAATATCTGGATCAGCCAGAACGGCTTTCTGACCGCGTCGCTGCTCGGCGGCGCGCTGCTGTTCATGCCGGTGCGACCGGTTCTCGCCGGCGTCTGCCTCGGCCTGCTCACCTACAAGCCGCAATACGGCGTGCTGTTTCCGTTCGTGCTGATCGCGACGCAGCAGTGGCGCGTGTTCATCAGCGCGACCGGTTCGGCGCTCCTGGTCGCCGCTGTGTCGTGGGCCGCTTTCGGCACCGAGGCATGGGTCGGCTTCTTTCAAAGCCTGCTGGGCGCCCAGCAGGCCTTCCTCTCCGAGGGGCGCGTTCCCTGGGGCAAGATGCAAAGCATCTTTGCGACCGTGCGCTACTTCGGCGCCGACGAGCGGCTGGCCTGGATGTGCCAGATCGCCATGACGACCGGCGGTGATCGTCGGTGTCGTCGCGCTGTGGCGCAGCCGCGTCCGCTATTCCCTCAAGGCCGCTGCGCTCGCCGCGGGCGCCATCCTGGCGAACCCGTATGTGTTTCTCTACGACGTCATGGTGCTCGCGGTCGCCGTGGCGTTCCTCGTGCGCGACGGGCTGCGACACGGCTTTGCGCCTTACGAATGGCCGCTGTTCGCGCTGACCTTCGCCTTGCTGTTCAGCTATCATGATGGTCGGCGCGCCGACCGGATTTGCGGCAACGCTGGTCGTCGTCGCGATCATCGCCGGCCGTTGCGGATTGTTTGCGCGACGGGTGCCCGCGATCGCCGCCAACCCGCTCGGCGCGTAGAGCATGATCCGGAAAATGGATACCGGTTCCGAAGATCATGCTCCAAAACAAGGAGATGAGCGTGATGGCATCGAAGAAGCGCTATCAGCTCTAGGCGACACGCTCGTCAGCGCTTCAGCAGCTTCCTGAAGTTGTCCATGTCCTTGACGTTGACCTTCATGCCGCCGGCCATCACCACGTCGCCGGGCTTCTGCCCCACTTGCAGGAGCCGGCATACTTGCCTTCCAGCGTCATGTTCGACACGTACGGCTCGCTGTCGGGCGTCTCCTGGATCTTGGTCTCCGTGACCACCGTGTAGCTGTTGTAGAAGTCGCCGCTGACGTCCGAGTGCAGCGTGAAGGTCTTGTCGTCGGCGCGGCAGGTGGCGTCGATGGTGTAGTTGTCGCCCTGCTTCTGGACCTCGTTCTGCTTGCACGGCGGCGGCGCAAGCGGGTTGAACAGGGTGCTCATCTCCCGGTCGGTCGTCTCGTCGGTGCAGTGGCGCATCATCGCCGTCGGTGCCGCGCCGCCGGTCAGCTTGATCTTGATTTCCCAGAGGCCCGGCCGGCGGATCGGCAGCTCCGCCGCGCCGGCGGGCAGCACAGCGCCAAGCGAACACAGAACACAACGCAACGGCGGCGGCAAGGCCTGCTCGCACCATATTCGGACCCTCGCTCCGGCGGCTGCAGCGATTAGACGCTGGCGCTCATGTCGCGCGCAAGTCGCAGCAAGAGTCGTGCCGCCAATATCGCACTGCACTATGCAGTGCGGCGGTGTCATCCGGATGAAGGCAGAGGTCGCCGCGTGGCGGCCGGTCAGTATCTGACCCGCAGCACGTGCGTCGCGCACCGGCCGCGGCCAGACGCAGGCGAACGAAATGTAGCCGCCGTAGTAGCGTTGCGTGGCCAGCGGCTTCATCAGCTTGCCGTAGCGGGCGCAATGGTCGATCGCGAGCTGGCGTGCGTCGGTCTGCCCGGCCAGCGTCCAGGCGATGATGCCGCCGGTGTCGTTGCCCTTGAACGGCGGAACGTCGATCGCCGCGGCCGGGCTCGCGGCCAGCACGGACGCCAGACCGGCAAGGACCAAACCGGCAGAGATCCGGCCGGCAAGGGAAGGGGCGCGTCCAGGGACCTGCATGTCATTCTCCGCTGCGATTCAGCTGCGGACTCTAGTCTGCGCGGCGGGTGGGGGAAAGCGCGCGGCAGGCCGCTTGCGCTCGGTCTTTCATGACTGTTGCCGCGATGCACTTGACCCGGCGGCGGGGCGGCTGCACCGTCCCCGTAATCAACCTGACTCGGTGAGCCGCCATGCTGCGACGAAATTTGCTGTCCGTTTGCCTGTTCGCGGTGCTGGCCGTCGTCGGCGCTACCGCGAGCGCACAGGCCGCCAACTTCCTGGAGAAGGGCTTCTGGCTCGAGGGGCCGCGCTACGACAGCGACGTGCCGCCCTGCGAAGCCATGCTGGACAAGCTCGCTGCGCGATTTGCCGAGAAGGAACGCAAGTTCTGGAACTCGACGCTGGAGATCACCGGGTTCACAAATGTTCGCGAAATCGCCTTCCGGCCCTGGGAGTCCGGCAACATTCCGCGACGCTTCTGCACGGCCCAGGTCTCGGTGAGCGACGGCAAGGTTCGCACCGTGAACTTCTCCGTCATCGAGGACGGCGGCTTCGCAAGTATCGGTGCCGGCGTGGAATTTTGCGTCATCGGGCTTGATCGCAACTGGGCCTACAATCCGGCCTGCCGGATGGCGCGCCCCTGAGAGCCGGGCTGTGCGTCGGGAGCCGCTCCGGATTTTGTTCTTGAAATGTTCTCTTGGCGTCTTTAGGGTTCCCTCCCGGATAGGTTGTGGTGAGGGAGGCTATCGGATGTCGAACGTTCTCTGGATCAGGCTCAAGATCCGCTTTGCGGTGGTGCTGCTGGCGCTTGTCGCGGCCTCCGCCGCCGGCGCCCAGGACCGGCGGCAGAATACGCCGGGCGAGTTCGATTTCTACGTGCTGGCCCTGTCATGGTCGCCCTCCTACTGCGAGGCGGCGCACGAGCGCGGCGGGCTTGGCCGGTCGCAGCAGATCCAGTGCGGCGGGCGGCCTTACTCGTTCGTCGTGCACGGGCTCTGGCCGCAATACGACCGCGGCTCGCCGAACTATTGCCAGCAGCCGGCGCCGCGGCTGGACGGCCGCATCGTCTCCTCGATGCTCGACCTGATGCCTGCGCCCGGTCTGATCTTCAACCAGTGGGACAAGCACGGCACGTGCTCCGGCATGCAGCCGCGCGCGTATTTCGAGACCATCCGCAAGGCCCGCGCCGCGATCAAGATTCCGGAGCAGTTCCTCGAACTGTCCGAGCACAAGATGGTCACGCCCGGCGAGGTCGAGGACGCCTTCGTCAAATCCAATCCCGGCCTCAGCGCGTCGGCGATCTCGGTGACCTGCGATACGCGCCGCCTCAGCGAAGTGCGCATCTGCGTCAACAAGGACCTGCAGTTCCGCGCCTGCGAGGAAGTCGATCGCCGGGCGTGCCGGCGCGACAAGGTGGTGATGCCGCCGGTGCGCGGCGGTTGATCGCCGCGACAGGCGATCACTGCAAGCGACCGCCTTCGGTTTGTGATACAGCGCGCAGGCATGAACTACCGCCATGCCTTCCACGCCGGCAACTTTGCCGATGTCGTCAAACACATCGTGCTGACGCGGGTTTTGAGCTACCTGCACGAGAAGCCGGCGGCCTTTCGCGTCGTCGATACGCATGCGGGCGCCGGCCGCTACGATCTCACCGGCGACGAAGCGCAGCGCAGCGGCGAGTGGCGGCACGGCATCGCGAGGCTGCTTGCGGCCAGGCTCGATGCGGCGCCGGCCGCGCTCATCAAGCCCTATCTGGACATCGTGCGGTCCTTCAACGCGGCCCCCGAGGGCGCGGCCGAGCTCTCGGCCTATCCCGGCTCGCCGCTGATCGCCCGCGCGCTGCTGCGGCCGCAGGATCGGATGACCGCGTGCGAGCTCGAGCCCGCAGCGCACCGCCAGCTCGTCGCAGCGCTGCGCCGTGATCGCCAGGCGCGGGTGGTCAAGATCGACGGCTGGATGGCCTTGCCGGCCTACGTGCCGCCGCAGGAGCGGCGCGGCGTCGTCCTGGTCGATCCGCCGTTCGAGCAGGCCGACGAGTTCGAGCGGCTCGCCGCGGGTTTCGAGGCGGCCTACGCGAAATGGCCGACCGGGATCTTCATCCTCTGGTATCCGCTCAAGGATGCGCGTGCGGCGGCGCGGCTCGGTCAGCGCGTGGCCGATGCGGTACTCGGCGGGCACCCGCAGCAGGGTCGGGCGCAAGGAGCTCGCCGAGCGCTATCTGCGCCTCGAATTTCAGACCGGCCGCGTGATCCGCAGCGACGGCCTGACGGCCGCAGGACTTGATCGTCGCCAACCCGCCCTGGACGCTGGAGCAGGACATGGCGGCGATTGCGCCTGCCCTGGCGCAGCGGTCTTGGGCGCGGAAGGCGAAGGCCGCTTCCGGATCGGCGCCTACAATTTTTGAGTGTGCGACAAGCGGGCTCACAAAAAAATGATCCCACCCATGGCCGGTGGCGGGGAACCGTATTATGCTTTCGTCGTCAATGGCTGGCTTTACGTTCCGCTTTCGCAAATGATCGCGGCGGAGTGACAAGGCCTTGGGTGTTTCCGGCGAGGAGGGGATGGCTTCGCCGCTGAAGGAAACGACCCCTGTTGCCGATGCTTTCCGGGAGTGAATGTCCGGTCCTGCCGTTGCGCGGGGGGCGCTCGGCAAAGCATGACGGGGAGGAGTTTCCCGATGGCAATGACGGGGACAGTCAAGTTCTTCAACGGCGAGCGCGGCTACGGCTTCATCAAACCGGACGATGGCGGTCGTGACGTGTTCGTGCACATCACCGCAGTCGAGCGTGCGGGGCTGAAGGCACTGAACGAGGGACAGCGCATCACCTTCGAGGTCGAGCCCGACAAGAAGGGCAAGGGACCGAAGGCCGTGAACCTCGTCATATCACCCTGATCGATCACTTCGGCGACGCCGCGAAAGAAATCGGCGCGCCGAAATGATGCGGTCCGCGTGGCGGCTTCGTCGGAGCTGATCCGACGGCTGGCTACTGGCTTCTGCTCGCCGCCGCGATCCGCAGCTTCAACCTCGCGCCAGCGGCCCGGTGCCAGGCCGGCGATGCGCTTGAACGCGCGGTTGAACGCCGCCTCCGACTCATAGCCGATGTCGGCGGCAACGGCCGCCAGGCAGTCGTTGGTGTTGCGCAGGCGTTCGGCCGCCAGCTGCATGCGCCAGCCCGCCAGATACTCGATCGGCGGCTGGCCGACGACGGCGCTGAATCGCTCGCACAGCACGGAGCGCGATGTACCCGCCTCGCGGGCCAGTTCGTCGACGGTCCAGCGCCGCGCCGCGTTGCGATGAATCGACTGCAGCGCCCGGCCGACGATGGGATCGTTGAGGGCCGCGAACCATCCCTTCGTGCTGGGCGGCAGCCGCGACGCGTAGCGCCGCACGACCTCCACGAACAGCAGCTCCATCAGTCGTCCGAGCAGCAACTCGGTTCCCGGTGTTGCGGCGTCCGCCAGCAGCAGGATCTCCCGCACCGTCGATGTGATGAGCGCGCCGACCTTGTCGTCGCTGGTGCGATCGATCAACAGGGCGGCAGGGATCGAAACACCGGCGCGTGAAGGAACTCCCGCGACTCGATGAAGCCGCAAACCATTCGGGTCGTCTCGCCGCCTCCGCCATGGTCGAGAGTCCAAAGTCCCTCGACCGGGCCGGGACGCATCAGATCCGGCGCAAACGCCATGTCCTGGTCAGTCGCCGTTCCAGAATTTGTGGGCGGCCGCGAACGGCAGCAGCAGGATGTCGCCCGCGGACACGGTGCGGCGCTCGCCGCTTTCGATTTCGATCGTGCAGCTGCCGCTGGCGATCAGGTGAAAGACGCTGACATGGCGCAGGTGCGCGAGCGGCGTGCCGGCGTCGAACTGATCGGGGCTGATGATGCCGAAGGGTTTCGTGAACCGGGCGTTCAGAAACACCGATCCCGTCAGCCGTATCGCTCGCAGCGTTTCGGCGAGGACATCGTAGCCTCCGCTTCGGGAGCGTGTTTGCCTGCGGGCGCACGCGGCGGCTCGGCCGTCGTGACGAACAGGCGCGGTCGACGGAGCTTCAGGGCGTGCGAGGCGGCGTTGGCAGGCGAGGCGGTCAAGGCTGTATCCTCCATCGTTCAGCTCCCAGGAACTGGCTTCGGTTCGACCTGCCTGGACAAAGGCGCGGGTCGCGTCGCATCGCCGGCGATGCGGCGATAGGCGAGCGTAGCGACGCCGTGCCGAACGGCGTCCGTCCGGGCGTGCGCGAGCTCGCCCATGCCGCGCGCCGGCCACGTCCGATCGTTGTCCCTCAGATTTCAGCCGAGCCGCAGCACCGCCCGGTCGCGCGCCGCCGAGCCATCGGCCGCGGAGCGGACATCAGCCTGACCGGCACCAATTGCGCCGAGCCGTCGAATAATGCAAATTGATTGTTATGATCGTTTCCATAATGGAGACCTTGAGATGCGCGGCCTCAACCTCGACCAGCTGCGGACCTTCCTTGCGGTGGTCGAGAGCGGAAGCTTCTCCGCCGCAGCCCGCAAGCTCCATCTCTCGCAGCCGGCGGTCAGCGTGCAGATCCGCGAGCTCGAGCGCCGCTTCGCGGTCAAGCTGATCGAGAGGTTCGGCAAGCAGGCGCATGCCACGCCGCCCGGTCGCGATCTGGTCGAAGCCGCCGGGCATATCTTCAAGGCCTGCGACGGCGCCGACGCCGTCGATGCGGCGCTATCGCGACGGCTGGATCGGTCGCGTCCGCATCGGCACGACGATCACGGCGCAGATGTACTTGCTGCCGCCGGTTCTGCGCAAGCTGAGCCAGGATCATCCGGGCATCGACCTGCACGTGCGAAATCTGCCGACACGGGAAAGTGTCGCGGCGATCCTGCAGAACGAGATCGATCTGGCCATCGTCACGATGCCGGTGGACAAGGCGCAGCTGACGGTCACGCCGCTCTGGTCGGAGCAGATGGTCGCAATCCACCCGGCGGGCGCGCGCGGTCTGCCCGACAAGGTGACGCCCGAGTACGTCGCTGCGACAGCCGCTGCTGCTGGAGCATGTGAATGCCGGCGTTCACCAGCTGGTCATGCAGTGGTTGTCGGGCCATGGCGCGGCGCCGCGCGTGCGAATGCACCTTGGCACGATCGAGGCCGTGAAGAGCGCCGTCGCTTCCAACCTCGGCATGTCGATCGTTCCGGAGATGGCGACGAGCCGATCCGAGAACGACATCGTGGTGCGGCCGCTGCATCCGCCGCTGGTCCGTACCCTTGCCCTGATCGAACATCGGAGCAAGCCGAACGAGCCGGCGATCGAGATCGTGCGCAATGCGCTGCTCGGCTTGCGGGAGACCGATGCCGTCGCCCCGTCGAAGCCCGCCGCGAAGCGTTCGACCGCGCCTGCTGCCAAACGTCGAGCCCCGCGCCGCAGTTGACGCCGGCGGTGACCGCGCAACGCGGCGTTCACGAACGCCAATCTCCTTCCGTTTGATCCGCACCGACCTCTGAGCTAACGCGCGTCGAATCCGGCGCCTCGGCAAAGGAACGCGGCGTCGCGGTCATGGAGCGGCTGCGGCCGTGAGCGTAGGAGGCGAGCTCGCAGTCAAAGGCCGTGAGTGGATGGCTCGGCCACGTCCATCACCCTCATGAAAGAGCAAGCTCAATGAAGATCGTCCATAGCTCCAGGCGCACGTTCGGATCGATCGCCGCCGTGTTCGCATCGGCAGCCGCCGTGACCGCAATCTCGACCCTTGTTCACGCAGCCGAGCCATCATCCCTTCCGACGCCGCGCGCCGAGGGGTGGCTGGTGAAATCCTACGGTCAGATCGCAGCTCCGGTCGCGACGAAGAACGTCCAGGGCGAGGTGGCCGCGCTCAAGGCGATCGTCGCCAAACGCTCGGCCGACGACATCGCGCGCTTCCGCTGGTGGGCGACCGGCGGCCCGGCCTACCGCTGGAACGAGATCATCCTCGACGAGATGCAGGAGGCATTCGTCACGGTGCCCCTCGCGCCGCGTCATCTTGCGCTTTTCCACGCTGCATTGGACGACGCGTTGTCGGTTGCGCGGCACCACAGCAAAGCCAGAGCGCGTCCCGAGCCCGTCGCAGTCGACGCTGCACTCAAGGCAACGGACTCGTCGGCTTCGTCCGCCTCCGAGCACGCCGCCGTGGCCGCGGCCGCAGCCGATGTGCTGGGCTATCTGTTCCCCGCCCGCGCGGCCCACTTCTCCGCAAAGGCGGAAGAGGCGATACAAGCGCGCCTGCTTGCCGGTGTCGAACTTCCGCATGAAGTCGCTGCCGGACGTACGATCGGACAGGGCGTCGCAGCCTCGGCGATCGCCCGCGGCAAGGCCGACCGAAGCGATATCAAGTGGAGCGGCAGCGTGCCCGAAGGGCCGGGCAGCTGGAAGGGGACGAACCCGGTCGCACCTGCTGCGGGAAGCTGGCAAACCTGGTTGCTTGCAACGCAGAGCGAATTCCGGCCGTCTGCACCCCCGGCATTCGACTCCGATCAGGTCAAGGCGGCCCTGAACGAGCTGAAGAGCTTTGCGCGGACGCCGAAGTCCAACCATCGTGCAACCTACTGGGAGGTCCATGGCGGCGCGCGTGTGCACACCCTGTGGAACGAGATGGCGCGAGCCAAGCTTCTCGAGAACGGCGCTACGCCTGCGACCGCTGCGCGCGTGCTTGCCGCACTCAATATCGCTCTCGCCGATGCCGGCACCGCCTGCTGGGAGGCCAAGTACACCTACTGGTACATCCGGCCGCCGCAGCTCGATCCCGAGCTGAAGCCGCTGTTCCCGCCGCCGAATCATCCGAGCTACCCGGCCGCGCACGGCTGTTACTCGACGGCTGGCGCGACGGTGCTCGCAGGTGTGTTCCAGCACGATCGCGACAAGCTGCTGGCGTTCGGCAAGGAGGCAGCAGAGGCGCGCATCTGGGCGGGCATCCACTACCGCTTCGACATCGACGCGGGCCAGGAGATCGGCCGCAAGGTCGGCGAACGAGCGCTGGAACGCGCTTTTGCAGCGCGGACGAACTAGCGCGTCATTCCGAACAGGCTTTCGGTAGATCAAGCGCAAAGCGGCGCGGGATGACCATTCGTCATCTCGCGTCTCGAGTCTTCGACCCCGACGTTCGTGCGGCGCCGGGGCGTCCGGGCCTGACAAGTCACATCGGCGAGAACTTGTAGTTCACGCCGAGCCGCACGACGCTGAACTGGTAGCCGTTCGGCAGGCCGGTGAGCGCGAACTGGTTGTCGTTGAGGTTGACGTAGAGATACTCCGCCTTGGCGGACCAGTTCTGCGTGATGCCGATCTCTGCGCCCGCGCCGAGCGTCCAGCCCGCGGCCGAGTGCGTTTCCGTCAGGTTCAGCACTTCTGCGCGCACGTTGCCGAAGGCGAGACCGCCGGTGCCGTAGATCAGGATGTTGTTCATCGCGAAGCCGGCGCGGCCGCGCAGGGTGCCGAACCATGGGTTGGAGAACTTCCAGGCAGCGAAGGTATCGCTGGCGCCGCTCGCCTGGATGTCGGCTTCGCCGCCGATCACGAACTGCCCGAACTGCCAGTTGTAGCCGCCCTGGATGCCGCCGTTGACGCCCGACGGTTCGGCGATGTTGTTCGAGATGTCGCCCCACTGATAGCCGATGTTGCCGCCGATGTAGGGACCGGCCCAGCTGTGGCCGTTCAGCGCATGCGGTGCCGTCAACGGCGCACGGCGCCCATACATGTCGGCCGCCTGCGCGGAGACGCCGAAGCCTGCCAGCGCAAGCGCGGTCGCGGCGATGAACTTGATACGCATGTTACTCTCCCCAAAACCTCGTCCGCTCTGTTCGACGCGCGGCGCGGACGAAGGTTTTCCCCGGAGCCCGTGATGCTTCGGACTCCTTGCTGCCATGGCTAAAATTTATCGAGAGTTTTAAGTTAAACGCGCATTAAGCGCGGCAAGCTCGCGCGCGAATGTTGTTAAGAGAGTCTTGCAGCGCCGGTCGCCGCGTTTACCAAACTGCACCTGATCGATCCGCGCGCCGGCCACGCGCGAAAGTGGCAGCAGGGCGCCGCGTATGGTGATTTTTCCGTAAAAATCTTGCGGACGATGCACCGTTCGCGTCTGGCCGCGGCCCCGCCGCGCGCTTAACTTGGGGCACGATGCACGACACGACCGATCCAGAGACCCCGCGCGATCCGCCCGTAGCCGGGAACCCGCCCGGCGGCGACATCGATCCTGCGACCGCGGTGGTCGAGGAGGAAGACGAGACCCTGCTGCCGGAGGCGCAGGAAGAGGCTGCCGAGGCCGTGGCCGAGGGCACGCTCGCCTCGGGGCGGTCGGCGATCGCGCGCGCGGTGCGGCTGGCGCCTGCGTCCGCCGGCGTCTACCGGATGCTGAACGCCGCGGGCGACGTGCTCTATGTCGGCAAGGCCAAGAGCGTGCGCAAGCGCCTGGCGTCCTACGCGCGGCCGACCGGCAACGCCATCCGCATCGCGCGCATGATCGCGGCCACCGCCAATGTCGAGATCGTCTCCACCGCGACCGAGACCGAGGCGCTGCTGCTCGAAGCCAACCTGATCAAGCAGCTGCGCCCGCGCTTCAATGTGCAGCTGCGCGACGACAAGTCGTTTCCCTACATCCTGATGACCGGCGACCACTGGGCGCCGCAGATCCTCAAGCATCGCGGCGCGCAGACGCGGCCCGGCAACTATTTCGGCCCGTTCGCATCCGCGGGCGCCGTGGGCCGCACCATCACGGCGCTGCAGCGCGCGTTCCTGATCCGCTCATGCACCGACGCGTTCTTTGAAAGCCGGACGCGGCCGTGCCTGCTGTATCAGATCAAGCGCTGCTCCGGACCGTGCACGCGCGAGATCGATTTCACCGGCTATTCCGAGCTCGTGCGCGAAGCCAAGGATTTTCTGTCCGGCCGCAGCCGCGCGGTGAAGGAGTTGCTCGCGCGCGAGATGGAGCAGGCCTCGACCGACCTGGAGTTCGAGCGCGCCGCGCTCTATCGCGACCGGCTCGCGGCGCTGTCCGCCGTGCAGGCGCAGCAGGGCATCAATCCGCGCACGCTGGAAGAGGCGGACGTGTTCGCGATCCATCAGGAGGGCGGCTACTCCTGCGTCGAGGTGTTCTTCTTCCGCACCGGGCAGAACTGGGGCAACCGCGCCTATTTCCCGCGCGCCGATCGCAGCTTTTCGGCAACCGAAGTGCTGGGCTCGTTCCTGCCGCAGTTCTACGAGGACAAGCCGGCGCCGCGGCTGGTGCTGCTGTCGCACGAGATCGACGAGCGCGAGCTGCTGAGCGAGGCGCTGACGGCGAAGGCCGGAGTGAAGGTCGAGGTCAGCGTCCCGCAGCGCGGCGAGAAGCGCGAGCTTGTCAATCATGCGCTGGCGAATGCGCGCGAGGCGCTGGGCCGCAAGCTTGCGGACTCATCGTCGCAGATGCGGCTGCTGCAGGCGCTCGCGACCACGCTCGGCCTGCCGCGCGTGCCGAAGCGGATCGAGGTCTACGACAACAGCCACATCCAGGGCACCAACGCGGTCGGCGCAATGATCGTCGCCGGCACCGAGGGCTTCATCAAGAACCAGTACCGCAAGTTCAACATCCGCTCCGAGGCGCTGACGCCCGGCGACGACTACGCGATGATGCGCGAGGTGCTGGAGCGCCGCTTCAAGCGCCTGCTCAACGATGCGCCGCGCGCGCCGGAAGAGGTCGAAAGAGCCGGCGGCCGACGTCGCGCCGGAGGTCGAGGCTGCGCCGGAGGACGAGCCGCGCAAGAGGATGCGCCGCAATGGCCCGATCTGGTGGTCATCGACGGCGGCATGGGCCAGCTCAACGCCGCGCGGGACATCTTCACGGCGCTTGGTCTCACCGACGTCTCGCTGATCGCGGTCGCCAAGGGACCGGAGCGCGATGCCGGCAAGGAAACGATCTTTTCTCCCGACCGGCCGCCACTGAAACTGGAACCCCGCGACCCGGTTCTCTATTTCATCCAGCGGATGCGCGACGAGGCGCACCGTTTCGTCATCGGCTCGCACCGCAAGCTGCGCCAGAAGGGCATTCGTGAGGCGGGCCTGCAGGAGATCGCCGGCATCGGACCGTCACGTAAACGTGCTTTGTTGCACCACTTCGGAACCTTGAAGGCGATCGAGCATGCCTCGGTGGCGGACCTTGCGAAAGTTCCGGGAATCAGCGCCGAAAGTGCGCGCAGGATCTACGAGTTTTTCCATGCTGCGAGCCCTTAAGGCCCGCTGACTGGTGGATATCGCCGATGGGCCGGTGGCCGACCATATCCGGCCTTCGTTCTGGAGATTGAGCCGTGGTAGACCTTTGGAAAGTTGACCGCGACGACGGAGACGTATTGGTAGGGCGCATGAAAGATACGGTCACCCGGGCGCCGGTCGATCAGTCGTGGGCGCTGCCCAACATCCTGACCTATTCGCGGATCGCGGCCGTGCCGGTCGTGGTCGCCTGCCTGTTCGCGCATTCGGTGCAGGGCGGGCCGCTCTGGCTGCGCTGGGTGGCGCTGGCGATCTTCATTGCCGCCGCCGTGACCGATTTCCTCGACGGCTACTACGCGCGGACGCTTGGCCAGCAGTCGGCTTTCGGCCGGATGCTGGACCCGATCGCCGACAAGCTTCTGGTCGCCTCCTGCCTGTTGATGCTGGCGATGGATGAGACCATCCGCGGCTGGACCCTGTGGGCCGCCATCATCATCCTCTGCCGCGAGATCCTGGTGTCGGGCCTGCGCGAATATCTTGCCGCGCTCCGCGTCAGCGTGCCGGTGACCCAGCTCGCGAAATGGAAGACCACGGTGCAACTGGTCGCCATCGGCTTCCTGATCGCGGGCGAGGCGGGCGACCTGATCCTGCCGTGGACGTCGCAGATCGGCGTCGCGCTGCTCTGGATCTCGGCGATCCTCACGCTCTACACCGGCTGGGATTATTTCCGCGCCGGCGTGCATCACATCATGTCGGAGTGAGGCGTTTTGCGGATTCTCTACTTCGCCTGGGTGCGCGAGCGCATCGGCAAGTCCGAGGAAAGCCTCGAGCCGCCGGCATCGGCCGCAACCGTCGCCGACCTGGTCGCGTGGCTGGCCTCGCGCGGCGAGGAATACGCCCACGCGTTCGAAAAGCCCGGTGTGATCCGCACCGCGATCGACAAGGTTCATGTCAAGCCGGACGCAACCATTCGCGGTGCGAAGGAAATCGCCTTCTTCCCGCCCATGACCGGCGGCTGATATAACCAGCGCGCATGAGCGCTCCGGTCACCATCCGCCTGCAGGCCGGCGATTTCGACGTCGCCGCCGAGACCGCCGCGCTGACGCGCGGGCGGACCGACATCGGCGCGGTCGTCAATTTCATCGGCATCTGCCGCAGCGGCGAGGGCGACGACGCCATCGCCGCGCTGACGCTCGAGCATTATCCCGGCATGGCCGAGGAGGAGATCGCCCGCCACGCCAACGAGGCGCTGGCGCGCTGGCCGCTGACCGGGCTGACGATCATCCATCGCTACGGCCGGCTGAAGCCCGGCGAGAACATCATGATGGTGCTGACCGCGTCGGCGCATCGCGCGGCCGCGTTCGAGGCGGCCGAGTTCCTGATGGATTACCTGAAGACCGCGGCGCCGTTCTGGAAGAGCGAGGAGCGCGCGTCCGGCAAAGCGTGGGTCGAGGCGAAGATCGAGGACGACGCAGCCGCGGCGCGCTGGACAAAACCCTGATGGCGAAAAAGGCGAAAGCCGGCAAGGCGTCCGCCGCGGCGAACGAGCCGGTCACAGTCCTCGACTATGTCCGCCTTGCGGCAAGTCGTCTCAGCAAGGCCGGTGTCGTGTTCGCCCACGGCACGACCGACCCCGTTGCCGAGGCCGCATTCCTGGTCGGCGAAACGCTCGGCCTGCACCCGGACGCGGTCGAAGATGCCGCAGGCACGCGCGTCACCAGGCCGATGGCGCGAAAGTTCTCGATCTCGTCGAACAGCGCATTCGCACGCGCAAACCCGCCGCCTATCTGCTCAACAAGATCTACATGCGCGGCCTGCCGTTCTATGTGGACGAGCGGACCATCGTGCCGCGCTCGTTCATCGGCGAAATCCTGGACGAGCATTTTTGCGATGACGCCGGGCTTCAGCTCCGCGATCCTGCAAAAGTCTCGCGCGTGCTCGATCTCTGCACCGGCTCGGGCTGTCTCGCTGTTCTCGCTGCGCGCGCCTTTCCCGATGCGACGATCGATGCGGTGGACCTCTCGGCCGATGCGCTCGAGGTCGCGAAGCGCAACGTCGCCGACCATGGACTGGAGCGCCGCATTCGCCTGAAGCAGGGCGACTTGTTCGCGCCGCTCAAGGGCGAACGCTACGACCTCATCATCTCCAATCCGCCCTATGTGGATGCGGACGGCATGGCCGGCCTGCCGCGCGAATGCGAATACGAGCCGAAGATGGCGTTCGACGGCGGCGCCGACGGCATCGATCTCGTCCGGCGCATTCTCGGCGAAGCAAGGTCGCATCTCACTGAAGCCGGCGGTTTGCTGTGCGAAATCGGCCGCTGCCGCCCCGCGCTCGAGGCCGCGTACCCGCGCACGCCGTTCCTCTGGCTCGACACCGAAGAGTCGGAAGGCGAGGTGTTTTGGATAGAGGCGAAGGACCTCTGATGTGTCGTCAACGCGCAAGTCCGCTAGCCCTGCGCATCGAGCGAAGCGACGATCCAGGCCGCAGGTGCCCGACAAGAAGCTCCGCGACTCCGTCGCTTCGCTCATCCAGGCGCTACAGTCGCGGAAGCGGCAGATTCCGCCGCCGGTCACAGGACCTTTGTGATCCAGTTGTGCGGGTCGGGCGCGCGACCGTACTGGATGTCGACCAGCTTCTTGCGCATCCCCATGGCGACGGGGCCGGCGGCGCCGCCGCTGATGAGAAAATCGCCGCTCACGGAGCACACCTTGCCGATCGGCGAGATGACGGCCGCCGTGCCGCAGGCGAAGGCCTCTTTCAGCTTTCCGCTGGCGGCATCGGCGCGCCACTGCTCGATCGTGTAGGCCTCCTCGCGCACGGGCGTGCCGGAATCCTTTGCGAGCGCGATGATCGAATCGCGGGTGATGCCCGGCAGGATCGTGCCGAGCGGCGGCGTCAGCAGCGAGCCGTCGTCGAACACGAAGAAGACGTTCATGCCGCCGAGTTCCTCGACGTAGCGGCGCTCGATCGCATCGAGGAAAACGACCTGGTCGCAGCCGTGCTCGATGGCCTCGGCCTGCGCGCGCAGGCTCGCGGCGTAATTGCCGCCGCATTTGACGGCGCCGGTGCCGCCGATCGCGGCGCGCGTGTAGTGCTCCGACACCCAGATCGACACGGGCGCAGGTCCGCCCTTGAAATAGGAGCCGACCGGCGAGGCGATGACGGCGAAGATGTATTCCGCGGAAGGCTTCACGCCGAGGAAGACCTCGCTCGCGATCATGAAGGGCCGCAGGTAGAGACTGCCCTCGCCGCCCGGTATCCAGGCGCGGTCGATCCGCACGAGCTGCTCGACCGCTTCGATGAACACTGGCGCGGGTATCGGCGCCATCGCCATGCGCTCAGCCGAATTCCAGAAGCGCTTGGCATTGGCGTCGGGGCGGAACAGGTTCACGCCGCCATCGTCGCGCTTGTAGGCCTTGAGGCCTTCGAAAATCTCCTGCGCGTAGTGCAGGACGGCCAGCGCCGGATCGAGCGGGAAATTCGCGCGGGATTCGACGCGCGCGCCATGCCAGCCCTTGGCCTGATTGTAGCGGACCACGGCCATGTGATCGGTGAAAACCCGGCCGAAGCCCGGATCCACGAGCTTTGCCGTGCGCTCCTTGTCGGATGTCGGATTCGTCGCAGGCTGGATTTCGAATTCCAAACCCATTCCCTTGCTTCCGGTTGGGGGAACCAGCATTGCCTCTCTCCCGGCTTCGGCGGCGCCAACTCGGCACAGCCGCTCGTTTTTGCGTCTAAACCTTATTCCCAGTATGTTTCGCGAAATGTCGACCGACAATCGCAGCGGTGACCATTTCACCAAGGCGTTCCGCCGAGGCGCCTGGATCGAGCATTTGTCGATGCGGCGTCGCGAAAGAAAATTTCGCCTCAGTCCCGGTTTTTGTAACACTCCATCGAAATTATGTCAACATGACTGACATAAATTTTAAAGGCCACAGTGCGGCTCGGACAGCCGAGCCGTCGTCCGCCCGGTCCGGCGAGCCGACCTGGGACATCATCGAATTGCTGTTCTACGCCTACCGGGATTTCGTCGGCGACGCCGACGAAGTGCTCAAGGAGTTCGGCTTCGGCCGCGCCCACCATCGGGTGATCCACTTCGTGCATCGCTATCCGGGCCTGAAGGTGGCGGACCTGCTGGACGTGTTGCGGATCACCAAGCAATCGCTCGGGCGCGTGCTGAAGCAGTTGATCGACGAGGACTACATCGTCCAGAAGGCCGGCGAGAGCGACAAGCGGCAGCGGCTGTTGTTCGCCACGCCCAAGGGCGAGGCGCTGGTGGCCAAGCTTGCGGGCCTGCAGACCGATCGCATCACGGCCGCGCTGAAGGGGCTCGATGCGAACGGGGCAGACACAGTTCGGCGCTTTTTGCGCGCCATGATCGATCACGACGATCCGGACAAGGTGTTGCAAATCGTGCTTGGCGGCCGGCGCTCCGGATAGCGCATGATCCCGATGGAAGACACGGGGAGAGTAAAGTGAGCGACACCTTGACTGCGAGCCACGCAAAATCCGAGCTTGCCGACGACGCGCCGCACCTGATGCTGGTCGACGACGACCGGCGCATCCGCGACCTGCTGTCGCGGTTCCTTGCCGGCGAAGGTTATCGCGTGACCACGGCGATGAGCGCCCCCGACGCGCGCGCAAAACTGTCGGGGCTGCATTTCGATCTGCTGATCCTCGACGTGATGATGCCGGGCGAAAGCGGCTTCGATCTCGCGCGCTCGATCCGCAAGTCGTCTGACGTGCCGATCATCATGCTGACCGCACGCGCCGAAGCCGAAAGCCGCATCGAGGGGCTGCAGATCGGCGCCGACGACTACGTTGCAAAGCCGTTCGAGCCGCGCGAGCTGGTGCTGCGCATCGGCAATATCCTCAAGCGCGCGGCGCCCGAGCCGCCGCCGGTGGCCGAACTCGATCAGCTTCGGCCCCTATGTCTTTCACATCGAGCGCGGCGAATTGCGCCAGGGCGAGGAGGTGGTGCGGCTGACCGATCGCGAGCGCGAGATGCTGCGCGTGCTGAGCGCAACGCCCGGCGAAACGGTACCGCGGCTGGCGCTGGCCGGCGACGGCTCGGTCAACGAGCGCGCGGTCGACGTGCAGGTGAACCGCCTGCGCCGCAAGATCGAGCGCGATCCCGCCAATCCGCTGTTCATCCAGGCCGTTCGCGGCATCGGCTACCGGCTGGTGGCATCGCCATGATCCGCGCCTAGGCTATACGCCATGAGCACCCTCGACACCGGTCTGACGCTGATCCGCTCCGCCTCGCGCCATGTCGCGAGCGCCAACGACTGGCTCGGGCGGGCGTTCAAGGACTGGATGCCGAAGGGGCTCTATGCGCGCGCGCTGCTGATCATCATCGTGCCGATGGTGCTTTTGCAGTCGGTGATCGCGCTGGTGTTCATGGAGCGGCACTGGAACACGGTGACGCGTCGGCTCTCCACCGTCGTCGTGCAGGACATCGCCGCGCTGATCGATCTCTACAAGCTTTATCCGCAGGACAAGGACAAGCTGCGCGGCATCGCCCAGACCCGGCTTGGCCTGGTGGTGGATTTCCTCCCGGGCACGGACATGCCGGCGCCCGGGCCGAAGCCGTTTTTCTCGCTGCTCGACCAGACGCTGTCCGTTCGCCTGAGCCAGAACATCGGCCGGCCGTTCTGGATCGACACGGTCGGCCGCTCGTCGCTGGTCGAAATCCGGATCCAGCTCGACGATGCGGTGATGCGCGTGTTCGCCCAGCGCAGCGCCGCCTATGCGTCGAACTCGGAGATATTCCTGTTCTGGATGATCGGCACGTCGCTGGTGCTGCTGACCGTGGCGGTGCTGTTCCTGCGCAACCAGATCCGGCCGATCCTGCGCCTTGCCGATGCCGCGGAGAGTTTCGGCAAGGGGCGCGAGGCGCCGGATTTCCGGCCGCGCGGCGCGCGCGAGATCCGCCAGGCGGCGCAGTCCTTCATCGAGATGAAGACGCGCATCGAGCGCTCGATCGAGCAGCGCACGGCGATGCTTGCCGGCGTCTCGCACGACCTGCGCACCATCCTGACGCGCTTCAAGCTGGAGCTGGCATTGATCGGCGACAGTCCCGAAGTCGAGGCGATGCGCAAGGATGTCGACGAGATGAACGGCATGCTCGAAGGCTATCTCGCCTTCGCCCGCGGCGACTCCAGCGAGCAGGCGGCGCCGACCCACATTGCCTCGCTGCTGGAAGAATTGCGCGGCGAGGCCGAACGGCAGGATCACAAGGCGACGGTCAACTTCACCGGCCAGCCGGTGGTGATCGTCAAGCCGGCCGCGTTCAAGCGCTGCATCGGCAACCTCGTCTCCAATGCGGCACGTCATGGCGACGCGATCGTCATCACCGGCCATCGCGACCATCGCTGGCTGACGGTGACGATCGACGACGACGGTCCCGGCATTCCGCAGAACATGCGCGAGGAGGTGTTCAAGCCGTTCCTGCGGCTCGATGACGCGCGCAACGTCGATGAAGGCGGCAGCGGCCTCGGCCTCGCCATCGCCCGCGATATCGCCCGCTCGCACGGCGGCGACATCTTCCTCGGCGACAGCCCGCTCGGCGGCCTCCGCGCCACCGTGCGCGTGCCGGTGTGACTGCTCCTTTCCCTCTCCGAGGGGGCGCCGGGGCTCACCCCATCGTCATTGCGAGCGAAGCGAAGCAATCCAGCCGCGCGCGTAGCGCGCAAACCAAAAACCGTCAGTAGCCACCGCAACCTCAGACTGGATTGCTTCGCTGCGCTCGCAATGACGAGAGAAAAACGACAGACCTATCCGAGCCTTACCCAAACCTTCAACAGGTTTTGAACAGGCTCTCATATTTCTCTTTTTCCGAAACAGATTTCGGATTATTCTTCACCCGTCCCGCCCCGATGGGAGAGCGAGTGCGCTAATCGTCAGCGTCTCGGGGCGGGATGCGACGGGTCCGTCGCGGTGCCGGCCCAATTTGCGTCGCGGTGAGGAGCCGCGGTGCGAAAAGGGATGACGACCGGTGCCGAGGGCGGACGGCCCAAGCGGTCCAGCAATACGGTGTGGTCCTCCGTATTCGGTCAAGTGGAGCCGGGCTCGGCTCCCGCTGGAATCCGGCAAGCCGTTAATCCGGCGCGTGCGGAACGCAGGCGAAGGCTTCGTTTGTGGTCCGGTTCAGCTCAAGCGTTTGGGCTGGACCATCGCCGTGTGCCACGCGTCGGCATACGGATTTGCCCGGATGCGACAAGCATACGGGTGCCGCGGGCGCGGTCTTTCGCCCTGTGTTCCGCACGCCCTCTTTCCAAGGGAAGTGCAGAGAGAAGACCGGCAGCCCCAGGCCGGACAAAGAACAGGGGCGATGACGCGTGTCTGTAGCCCGGATGCTAGGCGGCCGTCGGCCGCCGTTCGACGAGAACGCCGATGCTTCGCATCGGCTATGCGCGATATCCGGAGCGCGACGCGCGAGCGGAAAGCCGCATGGCGCTTCGCGCATGCGGGCTACAAGCTGGCTGTTTGACAATTGAATCGGAAAAGCGCCGCCGGCCTACCCCGCCGTCGGCGCGCGTGGCGGCACGACGTCCTTGAACATGTCGAAGCTCTTCCACGCCGGCTCGACCGGTGCGGCGTCCGGTCTGCGGCACGTAGACCGACGGCTCGCTCAGCGTCAGCTGCGGGATGTAGCGCGGGCAGTTCGGGAAGATCGCGCGCGGCCGTGACGCGCACGATCATCTGCGCGCCGGCGATCTCCTGCAGCAGCGGATCGTCGCGCGACGATCCGCGCCTCGCCATTGACGCGCAGCCGCTTCGGCTTGTCGTGCATGGCGATGAACAGCAGCCCGACATGCGGGTTGACCGCGAGGTTGCCGAGGCTCTTGAACATGCCGTTGCCGTCGTAGTCGGGAAACGCCAGTTCCGACGGTCCGGTCACGCGCACGAAGCCCGGCGCGCCGCCCTTGAACGAGCAGTCGGGCCGGCCCTCGCGCGTCGGCCGTCGCCAGGAAGAAGTAGATGCAGGACTTCGATGTAGGCCTTGTCGTCGGCGGTGAACGCCGTGCGCGTGAGCTTCTCTTCCAGCCGGTCGGCGAGCGGCCGTGAGCCGAACTCGTCCTGCAGCGCGCGGTTGCCGTCGTGATAGAGCAGGCTGGTCATCGAGACTCCGTCGTCATGCGAGGCGACCGTCCATCGGCTGACGCAAGGGCTGCGCTACGAGCTCGCCTGCGCGGCTGACGCGAGATGCCGGCGCTCAGTTCTGATAGCCGACCAGGATGTTCTGGTTGA
This sequence comes from uncultured Alphaproteobacteria bacterium, assembly GCA_963843435.1. Taxonomy (GTDB): domain Bacteria; phylum Pseudomonadota; class Alphaproteobacteria; order Rhizobiales; family Xanthobacteraceae; genus P52-10. Next base: position 39,154 of record CAWJKJ010000011.1, on the reverse strand, counting down.
TGTCCTCGATCTTGTTGACGCCGCACAGGCCCATGGTGACGCTGAGCTCCTTGCTGATCACCTCCAGCGCCTTGGTGACGCCGGCCTGGCCGCCGGCGCCGAGGCCGTAGATGTAGGCGCGGCCGATCATGCAGGATTTCGCGCCGAGCGCCAGCGCGCGCAGCACGTCCTGGCCCGAGCGGATGCCGCCGTCGAAGATCACCTCGGTCTGCGAGCCGACCGCATCGACGACCTTCGGCAGCACCGAGATCGACGACGGCGCGCCGTCGAGCTGCCGGCCGCCGTGGTTGGAGACGACGATGCCGTGCGCGCCGGTCTTCACCGCCTGCTTCGCGTCCTCGACGTCGTGAATGCCCTTGAGGATGATCTTGCCCGGCCAGATCGAGCGGATCCACTCGACGTCCTTCCAGCTCAGCGACGGATCGAACTGCTGCGAGACGCGGGTGGCGGTGGAGTTGAGGTCCCTGCGCGCCCTGCAGGTGGCCGACGACGTTGCCGAAGTCGCGCCGCTTGGCGCGCGCGATGCTCATCAGCCAGCGCGGCTTCGAGGCGAAGTCGATGATGTTCTTCAGCCGCATCAGGTTCGGCGGCACCGACAGGCCGTTCTTGATGTCCATGTGGCGCTGGCCGAGGATCTGCAGGTCGACGGTGAGCACCAGCGCGCTGCACTTGGCGGCGATCGCCCGCTCGATCAGCGATTTGCAGAAGCCGCGGTCCTTCATCACGTAGAGCTGAAACCAGAACGGCTTCTCGACATTGGCGGCGACGTCCTCGATCGAGCAGATCGACATGGTGGAGAGCGTGTAGGGAATGCCGGCGGCCTGCGCGGCGCGGCAGGCGAGGATTTCGCCGTCGCCGATCTGCATGCCGGTGGAGCCGACCGGCGCCAGGATCAGCGGCATGCTCGCCGGCTCGCCGAGGATCGTCGTCTTCTGGTCGCGCACCGAGATGTCGACGAGAATGCGCTGGCGGAATTTCAGCGCCTCGAGGTCGGCGCGGTTGGCGCGCAGCGTCTGCTCGGCATAGGAGCCGTGATCGACATAGTCGAAGAACGCCTTCGGCACCTTGCGCCGGTGCAGTTCGCGCAAATCCTCGATGCAGGTGATGTCTTTCACGTTCGTTCGCTCCCCGTCACGTCTGCTTTCGCAGAACCTGTAGCATGTCCATTCCTGCCCGCCAAATCGGCAGAAGGCAGGTATTCCGCAGCGGTGCAAGTGATGGAACGCGCTCGCTGCACCGCCGTTATCTCCGCGAACAGGAGGAGGAGTGCGATGAGCAAATTCAATCCCGCGCCGAAGGACGTGCACGCGGACAAGTCGGCAAGCCGAAGGCGAAGACGCAGGTCGACAAGTCGCTGGACAAGGGCTGGAGGACACCTTTCCGGCTCCGATCCGGTGAACGTGACGCAGCCGGCGCCGTCGAAGCACGACAAGGACATCAAGCGAAAGGAAAGGCCGGCTAGCGCGGGCATGCCGAAGCGACGCGACAGGACGACTGGCCGACCGCAGCGCACCTGGAGGCGCTGGACGAGGGCTGCGCGAGACGTTTCCGCTCCGATCCGGTCAGCGTCATCAGCCCGCGCCGTCGAAGCACGACAAGCCGCAGACGGGAACCGAGCGCCGGATACGCTGGCTTCAGTTAACCATTTGATATTTTTGAAGAATATCGGCGGCTCGGCGCGCCGCCGGTAACTTTCCTATATATATTTTGAGGTTCAACTAGGTCCGGAAAGCCTTTATAAGCCCCTTCGACCACAGGGGTGCTCGCGCCGGTTGTCGGCGGCGAGGTGGGGTATGTCGATGGCTCGCAAATATTTCGGAACGGACGGAATCCGCGGTCGCGCCAACGGCGTGATCACGCCGGAGCTTGCGTTGCGCGTCGGCCAGGCGGCCGGTCTGGTGTTCTTGCGCGGCGATCATCGTCATCGCGTCGTGATCGGCAAGGACACGCGGCTGTCCGGCTACATGATCGAGTCCGCGCTGCAGGCGGGCTTCACCTCGGTCGGCATGGACGTGCTGCAGCTCGGTCCGATGCCGACGCCGGCCGTCGCCATGCTGACGCGCTCGATGCGCGCCGACCTCGGCGTGATGATCTCCGCCTCGCACAATCCGTTCGACGACAACGGCATCAAGCTGTTCGGTCCCGACGGCTACAAGCTGTCCGACGACGTCGAGATGCGGATCGAGCAGCTGCTCGACGAGGATCTGACGCGCAAGCTCGCCAACAGCGCCAGCATCGGCCGCGCCCGCCGCATCGACGGCGCGTACGACCGCTACATCGAATTCGCCAAGCGCACGCTGTCGCGCATCGCTCAGCCTCGAAGGCCTGCGCATCGTCGTCGATTGCGCGCATGGCGCCGCCTACAAGGTGGTGCCCGAGGCGCTGTGGGAGCTCGGCGCCGACGTCATCGCCATCGGCGTCGAGCCGGACGGCTTCAACATCAACAAGGACTGCGGCTCGACCGCGCCGGAGGCGCTCGGCCGCAAGGTGCGCGAGATGCGCGCCGACATCGGCATCGCGCTCGACGGCGACGCGGACCGCGTGATCATCACCGACGAGCGCGGCCACGTCGTCGACGGCGACCAGCTGCTGGCGGTGATCGCCGAAAGCTGGAAGGACGACGGCCGCCTGTCGCAGCCGGCCGTGGTCGCGACCGTGATGTCCAACCTCGGCCTCGAGCGCTATCTCGCGCAGATCGGCCTGAAGCTGATCCGCACCCAGGTCGGCGACCGCTACGTGCTGGAGCAGATGCTGGCGCAGAACTGCAATGTCGGCGGCGAGGCGTCCGGCCACATCATCCTGTCCGACTTCAACACCACCGGCGACGGCTTCGTCGCGGCGCTGCAGGTGCTGTCGGTGGTGCGCAAGCTCAACCGCCCGGTGTCCGAAGTCTGCCACCGGTTCGATCCGCTGCCGCAGGTGCTGAAGAACGTCCGCTATCGCAACGGCAAGCCGCTCGACGATCCGTCGGTGAAGTCGGTCATCGCCGCCGCCGAAGGCAAGCTGAACGGCTGCGGCCGCCTGCTGGTGCGCGCCTCCGGCACCGAGCCGGTGATCCGCGTGATGGGCGAGGGCGACGACCGCGACCTGGTCGAGGATGTCGTCGATGCGATCGTGCGCCGCGGTCGGCGAGGCCGCGGCGGCGTGAGCGGCAAGGACGCTGCGTTCGATCCGGCCGCACATCGGCTTGTCGCAGGAGCAGCGCTGGTTCGAGGACTTCAAGCTCGGCGAACGCTTCGTGCTGCCGAGCCGGACGATGACGGAGGCGATCTTCCTCGCCTTCCAGGCGGCGAGCGGCGACAACCATCCGGTCCACTACGACGTCGAATACTGCCGCCGGCACGGCATGCCGCACATGCTGGCGCACGGCTTTCAGGTGCTGATCCAGACCGCGGCCGGCGCCGGACTGTTTCCGCACCTGGTCGAGGACTCGCTCAAGGCCTTCATCGAGCAGTCGAGCAAATTTCTCGGCGCCGGTGTTCGTCGGCGACACGCTCTATCCCGTGCTCGAGGTCGACGAGCTGTCGCCGAACCGCTCGACCGGCGTCGTCGGCCTGCGCTCGACCGTGCACAACCAGAACGGCGTGATGGTGCTCGAAGGCCGCCACCGCTACCTGCTGCGCAAGCGACAGCGCCTAAGCCTGGCCGCATCGGCCTGCGGCACGCCGCAAGGCAGCCATCGCCTTATGCTGCTGGCCAAATCGGCCGCTTCGCCCCTACCAGAAGCGATGATCGAAACGCCAGAGCAGCAGCCGTGAACAAGCCCGTCATCGTCACCGAGGAAGCGCTTGCCGCCCCGGTCGTCTCGCCGGCGCTGCCGGCCGCGTCGGCTGCGCAAGCGGCGTCGAGCGGGCCGGCCTATGCGGTGATCGGCGGCTTGAGCTTCTCGCACTTCCTCAACGACACCATGCAGTCGCTGATCCCGTCGGTCTATCCGATCCTGAAGGCGAACTACGCGCTCGACTTCACCCAGATCGGCCTGATCACGCTGGCGTTCCAGTTCACCACGTCGCTGCTGCAGCCGGTGGTCGGCATCGTCACCGACCGCAAGCCGCAGCCTTATTCGCTCGCGATCGGCATGTTCTTCACCTTCGCCGGCCTGATCATGCTGAGCGTCGCCAGCCAGTTCGCGATTCATCCTGCTGGCGGCGGCGACCGTCGGCCTCGGCTCGGCGGTGTTCCATCCCGAATCCGCGCGCATCGCCCGGCTTGCGTCCGGCGGACGCTACGGCTTTGCGCAGGCGGTGTTTCAGGTCGGCGGCAACATCGGCACCGCGATCGGCCCGCTGCTCGCCGCCGCCATCATCGTGCCGTTCGGCCAGCCGAGCATCGCCTGGTTCTCCTTGATCGCGCTTCGTCGCGATCGTCGGTGCTGTGGAACGTCGGCCGCTGGTACAAGCCGCGCATCGTCTCGAAGAAGGACGCGCTCGCGGCGCATGCCCGCGAACCTGCCGGCGTCGCGCAAGATCATCGTCGGTCTCGTCGTGCTGGCGCTGCTGACGTTCACGAAGGCGCTCTATACCGTCAGCCTGTCGAGCTACTACACGTTCTACCTGATGGAGAAGTTCGGCGTCTCGACCCAGGCCGCGCAGATCTACCTGTTCGTGTTCCTGGCCGCGAACGCCGCGGGCGTGTTCTTCGGCGGGCCGCTCGGCGACCGCATCGGCCGCAAATACGTGATCTGGCTGTCGATCCTCGGCGCGCTGCCGTTCGCGCTGGCGATGCCGCATGCGGGCCTGATCGGCGGCACCATCGCGGTCGCGGCCGCGGGCTTCATCATCTCGTCGGCGACGGCGGCGATCATCGTCTTCGCGCAGGAGCTGATGCCGCACCGGGTCGGCATGATCTCGGGCATCTTCTTCGGCTTCGCGTTCGGCGTCGGCGGCCTCGGCGCGGCTGCGCTCGGCAAGCTCGCCGACATCCACGGCATCGAGTTCGTGTTCACCGTCTGCTCGTTCCTGCCGGCGATGGGCTTGATCGGCTTCCTGCTGCCGAACATGCCGAAGCCCGCGAAGGCCTGAGCGCGCTCAGGCAAATCTCAACACTCCGTTAGCAACTGTGGCGGCGAGGTGCTCGCTCGCCACATTCGTGCGCGCGCGTGCGCCGTCGCGATCGATTAAAAATCACGGTTAAGAATTAGGGTTAAGCGCCGCTTAAGTTTTTGCTGCCATCGTCCGCCCGTGGGTTTCAGAAGTGTGGCCGCATTTCGTCTGGCCGCACCGGACAAAAGGACGAAGCCGATGCGTAGCGTTAAGTCTGTTGTTGTTGCAGGAGCGGTGGCATTGCTGTCCACCACGGCGTTTGCTGCCGACGTGCCGATCGCACCTCCGCCGCCGCCTTACGGTTATGCTCCGCCTCCGGGCTATGCCGCCGCCGCAGCCTATGCCCCGCCGCCGGTCGCCGACGAGTTCGTCGGCTGGTATCTGCGCGGCGACGTCGGCCTGACGCAGCAGAAGGTGAAGAGCCTCTTCAACGTGCTGTACGAAGCGCCCGGCACCAGCGTGCAGACGCTCGGCGCAGGCTTCAGCGGCGCGTCGCTGTTCGGTGTCGGCGTCGGCTACCAGTTCGGCTCCTGGTTCCGCGTCGACGTGACCGGTGAATATCGCGCCAAGGCCAGCATCCACGGCCTCGACATCGTCAGCTTCAACGGCGTGCCGATCGGCACCGACGAGTACCCGGCAACAAGGAAGAGTGGCTGGCGCTGGTCAACCTCTACGCCGACCTCGGCACCTGGTGGTGCATCACGCCGTTCATCGGCGTCGGCATCGGCGGCGTGAAGACGACGATCTCGAGCTTCGTCGACATCAACACGCCGAACGACGGCGTCGCCTTCGCCAAGGACGAATCGAAGTACAACTTCGCCTACGCCCTGCACGCCGGTCTCGGCTACAAGGTCTCCAACAACCTGACGATGGAACTCGCCTACCGCTACGTGCACCTCGGCGACGCGCTGTCCGGCGACCTGCGGACCTTCGACGGCATCAACAACGTCAACAACCCGATGCACTTCAACGGCATCACCTCGCACGACGTGAAGCTCGGCGTGCGCTGGACCTGCTGCGAGCCCGTAGCGCCCGTCCGCGCCGGTGCTGATGCGCCGCGGCTGATCGACAAAATTCGCTTCGAACGACGGCGGCGCGGACGAAAGTCCGCGCCGTTTTCTTTGCCGCGCATCACCGCGCGACAACGATTGATTAAGGTTAACAAGCGATGATCGACGCCAGGTTGAGTTTGTTGTCCGGGAGTTCGCTCATGCGTCGTTTGCTGGTTGCAGGCTTCATCGTGGTTGCGGCGCACGGCGCCCACGCCGCCGATCCGGCCGATGTCCCGATCCTGCGCGGCTCCTACTACGAAGCGCCGAAGGCCTATCGCACCAACTGGCAGGGCGTCTACGTCGGCGGTCACGACGGCTACTCGAGCCACGACTTCGATTTCAGCAGCACGACCGACGGGGCTGCAGCAATTCCTGATGCGCGAGTCGGTTCTCGCCGCGATCTGTCGGCGAATGGCAGCTGCTCGGCTCATCCAACCAGCGCAGCTCGGGCTTCGGCGGCTTCGTGGGCTACAATGCGCAGTTCGAGGATGCCATCATCGGCATCGAGGCCAACTACACCCACTTCGCCGGCAAGGTCGGGAAGTTCGAGCGCTTCGTTGAGCCGGACCGTCGCCAATCCGCGACGGAGTCACTCCGCCGGCCGGTCATACGTATGAGTACGACGTCACCCTGAGCGGCAATGCGTCTGCTCGCGTCAACGATCTCGCTGACCCTGCGTGCGCGCGGCGGATATTCGATGGGGTCGTTCATGCCCTATGCGTTCGCCGGTCTGGCGGTGGCCTTCGTCGATATCGATCGCGCCGCAAGCGCGCGCGTCACGAACGTGGGATTTGTACGCAGGACGCAGTTTCGGCGTGTTCCACACGACGATCTTGCTGGGCGACAGCACCGAGACCAAGGCCGAGAGCCAGAAGAACCTGCTGACATTCGGTTTCACCGCCGGCCTCGGCTTCGAATACATGCTCATGTCGAACATCTTCGTTCGCGCCGAATACGAGTACGCGCAGCTGCCGACTCGCCAAGGACACGATCATCCAGCTCAACACCGCGCGGGTCGGTCTCGGCGCGAAGTTCTAGGCGTCCGATCGGCGCGCACCGCGCGACCGCGCGTCATCGCAGTTTTGCTTGACAGCCAAGGCTTCCGCTGTTCGGCTTGTGCTCCAGCCAGCCGAGGAGCGAGCCATGAAGATCTACGGCGACACCAAGTCCGGCAACTGCCTGAAGGTGAAGTGGGTGTGCGACAAGCTCGCGCTGACCTATCGCTGGATCGACATCGACATCATGAAGGGCCAGTCGCGCACCATCGAGTTCCTCAAGCTCAACGGCGCCGGCCAGGTGCCGGTGGTCGAGTTCGACGACGGCCGCACGCTGGCGCAGTCCAACGCCATCATCCGCTACCTGGCGCGCGACACCGACATGATGCCTGCCGTCGCCTGGGACGCGGCGAAGATGGACGAGTGGATGTTCTGGGAACAGTACAGCCACGAGCCCTACATCGCCGTCTGCCGCTTCCAGATGGTCTATCTGGGCAAGTCGGTCGGCGACCTCGATCCGGAGAAGATCAAGCGCGGCTATGCGGCGCTGGCGCGGATGGAGCACCAGCTGGCGCTGACGCGCTTCCTCGCCGGCAACAGCTTCTCGCTCGCGGACGTGGCGCTGCTGGCCTACACCCGGGTCGCGCACGAGGGCGGCTTTCACCTCGAAGGCTACAAGGCGCTGCGGCGCTGGATCGCCGACAGCGAGAAGGCGCTGGGGCTGTAGGCCGTCGCGACGGACCTTGTTTCGCCTGAATCAGCACTAGGTTACGCCTCCGCAACGGGGAGGCGCATGTCCAGGAAATTTCTGACGGTCGTGGGGGCGATGCTGGTCATCGCCGCCGGCGTGTGGCTCAACAACTCCTCCATCCTGCACGGACCGCAAGCCGAGCGCGCAAACCTCGGGTGCTGGCGCACCGTGGCGTCCATCAGACGTTCCCCACCGAAAGCCTCGACAACGACAGCTGCACCGCGACGCTGATCGCGCCGCCGCGTCATGCGTTCCTGGAGAACACGATCGCCTCGATGCGCGCCGCCTTCGACAGCGGCGCCGATGTCGTCGAGCTCGACGTCCACCTGACGCCGGACGGAAAGTTCGCGGTGTTCCACGACTGGACGCTGGAGTGCCGCACGGACGGATCGGGCGTCACCGAGCAGACGCCGTTCGCCGTCCTGAAGACCCTCGACATCGGCTACGGCTACAGCGCCGACGGCGGCAAGAGCTTTCCCTTTCGCGGCCGGGGCAAGGGGCTCATGCCGGAATTGACCGAGGTGTTCGAGGCATTCGCCGACCGCAAGTTTCTCGTCAACTACAAGAGCCGGCGGGCGGAGGAGGGCACGGCGCTGGCCTCGCTCCTTGCCGCGCGGCCCGAGTTTCGTGATCGCATCTTCGGCGTCTATGGCGGCACGGAGCCGACCCGCGCGGCGATCGCGGAGGTCCCGGGCCTGCGCGGCTACGACCGCGAGTCGCTGAAGGCGTGCATCATCCGCTACGCGGCGCTCGGCTGGAGCGGATATGTCCCGTCGGCATGCCGCAACACGATCCTGGCGCTGCCCGTCAACATCGCGCGCTGGATGTGGGGCTGGCCGCACCGCTTCGTCTCGCGCATGCAGGCGGGTGGGACCGAGGTCATCCTGCTCGGACCCTGGAGCGGCGGTGCGAGCGCCGGCATCGACGCCGAGGCGCAGGTTGGCCTGGTGCCGGAGGCGTTCGGCGGCCTCGTCTGGACGAATCGGTCCGAGACGATGGCGCGGGCCATCAAGGCGCGCTGAACGCACGAAATGTTGTCTGCCCAAGCGCTTGCGGCAGCGCGTGAGTGGGATTCAGCCGCCTTGCGAAGCGGGGCGCTTTGCTATACATCCGCCGGCGGGAAACCTCTCCCCACCGAGAGGCAGCTATCTGGAAGGGTAGATTATTATGGCGACCAAGCCCGCTATGCGGCCGTCCGTGCCGCATTTTTCTTCCGGCCCCTGCGCAAAGCGCCCCGGCTGGACCCCGCAAAACCTCAAGGACGCAGCGCTCGGCCGCTCGCATCGCGCGAAGATCGGCAAGGCGAAGCTCAAGCTCGCGATCGATCTGACGCGCGAGGTGCTCGAGGTCCCGAAGGACTATCGCATCGGCATCGTGCCGGCCTCCGACACCGGCGCCGTCGAGATGGCGCTGTGGTCGCTGCTCGGCCCGCGCAAGGTGACGATGCTGGCCTGGGAAAGCTTCGGCGAAGGCTGGGTCGGCGACGTCGCCAAGGAATTGAAGCTGAAGGACGTGGTCACGCTGAAGGCGCCTTACGGCGAGCTTCCGGACCTCTCCAAGGTCGATCCGGCGTCCGACGTGGTGTTCACCTGGAACGGCACCACCTCCGGCGTGCGCGTGCCGAACGCCGACTGGATCAAGGCCGACCGCGAGGGGCTGACCATCTGCGACGCCACCTCGGCCGCATTCGCGCAGCCGCTCGATTTCGCCAAGCTCGATGTGGTGACCTTCTCCTGGCAGAAGGCGCTGGGCGGCGAGGCCGCGCACGGCATGCTGATCCTGTCGCCGCGCGCCGTGGCGCGGCTCGAGAGCTACAACCCGCCGTGGCCGCTGCCGAAGATCTTCCGCATGACCAAGGGCGGCAAGCTCAACGAAGGCATCTTCGAGGGCGAGACCATCAACACGCCGTCGATGCTCTGCGTCGAGGACTACATCGACACGCTGAGCTGGGCGAAGTCGGTCGGCGGGCTGAAGGGGCTGATGGCGCGCGCCGACGCCAACACCAAGGTGCTGAGCGACTGGGCGGCGAAGACGCCGTGGGTCGACTTCCTCGCCAAGGATGCGGCGATCCGCTCCAACACCTCGGTCTGCATGAAGGTGGTCGACCCGCAGATCACGGCGCTGCCCGCCGACAAGCAGGCGGACTTCGCCAAGGCGCTGGTGGACGTGATCGAGAAGGAAGGCGCGGGCTTCGACCTCGGCGCCTACCGCGACGCGCCGCCGGGCCTGCGCATCTGGTGCGGCGCCACCGTCGAAGCCAAGGACGTGCAGATCCTGACGCAGTGGCTCGACTGGGCGTTTGCGGAAGCGAAAGCGCAGCTCGCCAAGGCAGCCTAGCATTTTCTACACCGTCATGGCCGGGCTGCGTTCTCGGTGCTTTGAGCCCGACGGCATCGAGCTGCTTGATCCGGCTCCGCCCGTCGAGCGTGGCTGCCGCTCGAGGCTGCCTGACCTTCATCTCCGTCATGGCCGGGACTTGACCCGGCCATCCATCTTCGACGGCGATGGACCCGCGGGTCAGAGCCCGCGGGTGACGCCATCAAACGGCAACGATCCACCAACGGATCACGCACCCATGTCCAAACCCAAAGTTCTCATTTCCGACGCGCTGTCTCCGGCCGCCGTGCAGATCTTCAAGGATCGCGGCGTCGAGGTCGATTTCCAGCCGAACCTCGGCAAGGACAAGGACAAGCTCGCCGAGATCATCGGCAACTATGACGGCCTCGCCATCCGCTCGGCGACCAAGGCCACGGCGAAGGTGCTGGAGAAGGCCAAGAAGCTGAAGGTGATCGGCCGCGCCGGCATCGGCGTCGACAATGTCGAGATCCCGGCGGCGACGGCCAGGGGCATCATCGTGATGAACACGCCGTTCGGCAATTCGATCACCACCGCCGAGCACGCGATCACGCTGATGCTGGCGCTGGCGCGCGAAATCCCGCAGGCCGATATCTCGACGCAGGCGGGCAAGTGGGAAAAGAACCGCTTCATGGGCGTCGAGATCACCGCCAAGACGCTCGGCGTGATCGGCTGCGGCAACATCGGCTCGATCGTCATCGACCGCGCGCAGGGCCTGCGCATGAAGGTGATCGGCTTCGACCCGTTCCTGTCGCCGGAGCGCGCCAAGGACCTCGGCATCGAGAAGGTCGAGCTGGACGAGCTGTTCCGCCGCGCCGATTTCATCACCCTGCACACGCCGCTGACCGAGAAGACGAAGAACATCATCGACGCGGCCGCGATCGCCAAGATGAAGAAGGGCGTGCGCATCATCAACTGCGCGCGCGGCGGCCTGGTGGACGAGGCGGCGCTGCGCGCGGCGCTCGACGCCGGCCATGTCGCGGGCGCGGCGTTCGACGTGTTCGTCGAGGAGCCGGCCACCAGCAACGTGCTGTTCGGCCACCCGAACGTGATCTGCACGCCGCATCTCGGCGCCTCGACCACCGAGGCGCAGGAGAACGTCGCGCTGCAGGTCGCCGAGCAGATGTCCGACTACCTGCTCACCGGCGCGATCTCCAACGCGGTGAACTTCCCGTCGATCACGGCGGAAGAGGCGCCGAAGCTGAAGCCGTTCGTGGAGCTGGCCGAGAAGCTCGGCTCGTTCGCCGGCCAGCTCACCGAGAGCAACATCGGCAAGGTGACCATCACCTATGAGGGTGCGGTCGCCGAGATGAAGATCAAGGCGCTGACGTCGGCGGCGCTGACCGGCCTGCTGCGGCCGATGCTGGGCGACATCAACGTCGTCTCGGCGCCGGTGGTCGCCAAGGAGCGCGGCATGATCGTCGACGAGATCACGCGTGCCGCTGCCAGCGACTACGAAAGCCTGATCACGGTCACGGTGGCGACCGAGCAGATGGAGCGCTCGGTCTCCGGCACCGTCTATCACGACGGCAAGCCGCGGCTGGTCGACATCAAGGGCATCCGTGTCGACGCCGAGTTCGGCAAGTCGATGATCTATGTCACCAACGAGGACAAGCCGGGCTTCATCGGCAAGTTCGCCTCGCTGCTCGGCGACGCCAAGGTCAACATCGCGACCTTCCATCTCGGCCGCAACAAGCCGGGCGGCGACGCCATCGCGCTGGTCGAGGTCGACGGCGACGTGCCGGCCGACGTGTTGAGCAAGATGCTGACCCTGCCGCATGTGAAGCAGGCGAAGGCGCTGAAGTTCTAGGAGCATCGTGCGATGGGTTTGCGAGAAGCGCGGCGGGACGAGGTGCGGCGGATCGTCGAGATGCTGATCGACGACGACCTCGGCAAGGGGCGCGAAGACCTGAGCGACCTGACGCCCTACCTGAAGGGCTTCGACGCCATCGCCGCCGATCCGCTCAACACCAGTATGTCTGGGACGAGGGCGGCGAGGTGGTCGGCTGCCTGCAGCTCACGCTGCTTCCGGGCATCGCCCAGCAGGGCATGTGGCGCGCGCAGATCGAAGGCGTGCGGGTCGCGAGCTCGCAGCGCGGCACGGGTCTCGGCAAGCAAGATGATCGAGGCGGTGATCGCCATTGCGCGCGAGCGCGGCTGCGCCCAGTGCTGCAGCTCACGACCAACAAGGTGCGCAAGGATGCGCAGCGGTTCTACGAACAGCTGGGCTTCGAGAAGTCGCACGAGGGGATGAAGCTGAAGCTCTAGCGCTTCGCCTTGAAGAAGTCCCGCAGCAGCGCCGCCGACGCCTCCTCGCCGACTGCCGAATAGACCTCCGGCCTGTGGTGGCAGGTCGGCGCCGCGAAGAAGCGCACGCCGTTGTCGACCGCGCCGCCTTTCGGGTCGCTGGCGCCATAGTAAAGCCTGCGGATGCGGGCAAACGACATGGCGCCGGCGCACATGGCGCAGGGCTCCAGCGTGACGTAGAGGTCGCAGTCGGTCAGCCGCTCGCTGCCGAGCGCCCGCGCCGCATCCCGGATTGCCAGCATTTCCGCATGTGCCGTCGGATCGCGGTCGGCGATGGTGCGGTTGCCGGCGCTGGCGATCACGGCGCCGCCGCGCACGACCACGCAGCCGACCGGAACCTCGCCGGCCGCTTGCGCCGCACGTGCCTCTTCCAGCGCCAGATCCATGAAAGATTGCGACATCTTTCCTCGTGTCCGTCCACAAACTCTGTTATCAGCCCCGCAACCCCAAAGGCATGATCCCGACGAGTGGATAGCCGGTTTTCGGATTAGATCATGCCCCAACCAGCATGATCACGAGATTTTCCATGCCCCGCGACAATGACAGAAGCAACCGGCGGCCGCCCGGCAAACGTGGCCCGCCGTCGCGCGGCGGAGGCCGGCGGAGCGCGACGGCGGCCCGGCCGGTGGCGGTTTCGGCAAGGATCGGCGGCGGCTTCAAGCCGCGCGAGGCGCGCGCTGGCGGTTCGTTTCGCAAGGATCGGGACGGCGCACGCACGCGGCGAGGGCCGCGCCGATCGCCCCGCGGCAAAGCGCTTCGGCGACAAGCGGAGCCGGCGGCCAAGAGCTTTGGCGAGAAGCGCTCGTACGGCAAGGGCGAGGGCGGCTTTCGCAAGGATGGCGAGCGGCCCGCGCGTCGCGAGTTCAACCGCGACGATCGGCCGAAGCGCGACTTTAGCGATCGTGCCGAACGCGGCGGCGAGGGCGCCGAACGCCGTCCCCGCAGCGATGCGCCGCGTCCCCCGTTCCGCAAGGATGGGGACCGTCCGCCGCGCCGTGACTTCAAGCGTGACGGCGATCGTCCGCCGCGTCGCGAGTTCAACCGCGAGGATCGGCCGAAGCGCGATTTCAGCGACCGGGACGAGCGTGGCGGCGAGCGCGCCGATCGCCGTCCGCGCAGCGATGCGGCGACGTCCTCCGTTCCGCAAGGACGGGGACCGGCCGCCGCGCCGTGACTTCAAGCGTGACGGCGATCGTCCGCCGCGCCGCGAATTCAACCGCGATGACCGTCCGAAGCGCGATTTCAAGGCCAGAGACGAGCGAGGCGGCGAGGCGCGCGCCGACCGTCCGCGCGGCGACGCGCAGCGTAGTTCGTTCCGCAAGGATGGCGACCGGCCACCTCGTCGTGAGTTCAATCGCGATGGCGAGCGTCCGCCGCGCCGCGATTTCAAGCGCGATGATCGGCCGCGTGGCGACAGGCCGCGCGGAGACAGGCCGTTCGGCGGCAAGCCGCGCGATGCAAGGCCCGGCGGTGACCGTCCGCGCTTCTCGCGCGATCGCGACGAGCGTCCGAGGGCGAGCGGCCGCGCGCGGCGCGTCCGCGCAAGGATCACGTCACACGCACCAGTCACGCCTGGCGCGAGCATCCGAAGAGCGAAGGCGCCGATGAGCGGAGCGAGCGCAGCTACGAGCGGCGTCCGGCGTTTGGCGGGCGCGGCGACTATCGCGAGCGCAAGCCGGAGCGGGATTTCCGCAGGCGCGAGGTCGAAGCGGAACCGGCGAAGCCGAAGAAGGCCGGCGATCGCATCGCCAAGCTGATGGCGCGGGCGGGGCTCTGCTCGCGCCGCGATGCCGAGGAGTGGGTCAGGCAGGGCCGGGTCAGCGTCAACGGCCGCATCATCACCTCGCCGGCGCTCGACGTGACGTCGCACGACACGGTGCTGGTCGACGGCGCGCCGCTGCCGGAGCGCGAGCGCACGCGGCTGTTCCTCTATCACAAGCCGAAAGGCCTCGTGACCACGCATGCCGATCCGGAAGGCCGGCCGACCGTGTTCGAGTCGCTGCCCGAAGGCTTGCCGCGGCTGATCAGCATCGGCCGGCTCGACTTCAACACCGAAGGCCTGCTGCTGCTGACCAACGACGGCGGGCTCGCGCGCGTGCTCGAATTGCCGGACACCGGCTGGCTGCGGCGCTATCGCGTGCGCGCGCATGGCGTCGATCGAGCAGGAGAAGCTCGACGAACTGCGCAAGGGCGTCGAGGTCGACGGCGTGAAGTACGGGCCGATCGAGGCGACGCTGGAGCGCGACCAGGGCGCCAACGTCTGGATCCTGTTCGCGATCCGCGAAGGCAAGAACCGCGAGGTGCGCAACGTGATGACGCATCTCGGGCTCGAGGTGAACCGGCTGATCCGCGTGTCGTATGGCCCGTTCCAGCTCGGCGAAGTCGCCGAGGGCGAGGTGCAGGAGGTGCGCAGCCGCCTGCTGCGCGATCAGCTCGGCGAACGGATCGCGGCCGCCGCCGGCGCCGAGTTCGAGCCTGCCGGCGCACGAAGAGGACGAGCCGCAAGAACGCGCAGCCGCTGCGCGCCGAGAAGCCGCGCAAGCGCGCAGGCCTGATCGCCGACAGCAAGGGCCGCCGTGTGCTGGTCGAGCGCTCCGGCGCGTGGCGATGACGGCGACGACAAGCCGCGCCGCAAGCCGCCCGGCGGGCTACAAGGGCAAGCGCGGCCGCGCGCCGGAGCGAAGCGGAACCGGTCCACTTTCCGGATGCGCGTGGTCGGCGGACGGCTGCGCGGGCGGACGATCGCCTCGCCGTCGTCGCGCGACATTCGCCCGACGGCCGATCGCCTGCGCGAGTCGCTGTTCAACATCCTGATGCATGCCTACGGCGATCCGGTCGAGCGGTGCGCGCGTGCTCGACCTGTTTGCCGGCACCGGCGCGCTCGGCATCGAGGCGGTTTCGCGCGGTGCTGCGTTCACGCTGTTCGTCGACAACGGCGCCGAGGCGCGCGCGCTGCTGCGGCAGAATGTCGAGGCGCTCGGGCTCGGCGGCGTGACCAAGGTGTATCGCCGCGACGCGACCAGGCCTCGGTCCGGCGCATCCGCTCGAGCCGTTCTCGCTGGCGTTCCTCGATCCGCCCTACGGCAAGGGCCTGGCGGAGCAGGCGCTGGCCTCGCTTGCGCGAAGGCGGCTGGCTGACGCCGCAGGCGCTGCTGGTGGTCGAAGAAGCGACGTCGGCGAAGTTCGCCGCGCCCGAAGGCTTCGAGGAGCTCGAGCGGCGCGCCTATGACGACACGGAGTTCGTCATCCTGCGCGGTAGCTGAAGGCTTGCATCAAGCGTCCGACGCCTGCTGGCGCCACGTCTCGCGATCCAGCCGCATGACGAAACAGTCGTCATCATCGAACATTCGCCGCTCGACGAACTGAAATCCGAGCCGTTCATAGAAACGGTGCGCGCGCGTGTTGCTGGCGAGCGGATCGATGACCACGGCCTTCATCGCCGGTTTGTCGAAGCAGCGCTGAATGGCAAGCCGCATCATGGCCGTGCCATAGCCGCGGCCGAGATCGGCCTCCTCGCCGATCCAGATATCGATCGCGCCGAAGCCTTCCTCGATGTCGCCCCAGTAATGGGTCTCCTCGCGCGCCGCATCGCCGATCTCCATGACGCCGATCGGGCGGCCATCGACCTCCGCGATCACCCACTCGTCGAACTCGGAGCTGTCGCGCAAGTTCCGTAGGCCAGTCGATGAATGAATCGTCGCCGCGTGCGGCGATCACATGCGGCTTCGTATCCCAATAGCGCAGCAGCGGCGCGTCGGCTGGCGTGGCAGGGCGGAGTTTCATGCCGCGATGGTTCTCGCTATCGCCGCCCGAACAGCTTCTCGATGTCGGCGAGCTTCAATTCCACGTAGGTCGGCCGGCCGTGGTTGCACTGGCCGGAGTTCGGCGTGACTTCCATCTCGCGCAGCAGCGCGTTCATTTCCTCCGGCTTCAGCCGGCGGCCGGCGCGCACCGAGCCGTGGCAGGCCATGGTCGCGGCGACATGCATCAGCCGCCGCTCCAGCGGCAGCGACTCGTCCCACTCGGCCATGTGCTCGCCGAGGTCGCGCAGCAGCGACTTCGCGTCGGTCTTGCCGAGCAGCGCCGGCGTCTCGCGCACGGCGACCGCGCCCGGTCCGAAGGACTCGATGGCGAGACCGAATTTCTCCAGCTCGTCGGCGCGTTCGACCAGCCGCTCGACGGTCGCCTCGTCGAGTTCGACGATCTCGGGGATCAGCAGCATCTGCCGCGCGACGCCGTCGCGCTCGAGCGAGGCCTTCAGCCGCTCATAGACGATGCGCTCGTGCGCGGCGTGCTGATCGACCACGACCAGCCCGTCGCGGGTCTGCGCGACGATGTAGGTCTCGTGGATCTGCGTCCGCGCCGCGCCGAGCGGACGGTCGAGCAGGTCGGCCGACGCAGCGTCGTCATGCCGGACATCGGCGGACGGCGCGCCGACGTCGAAGGCCGCCTGCGCGGCTTCGGCGAGGCCCTGCGCGAACGCCGGTGCGGCGCGCGCATGCCGCCGGCGCCGGGCCGGTCGGATAGGCGGGCGACGCCCGCCAGTCCCAGCTCGTGCGCGGCAGGTCGGTGCGCGGCAGGCCCTGTGGCCGGAACGAGGTGATGACCGCGCCGTCGCTGTTGGCCGCGGTGCGGCGGCCCTCGCGCGCGAGCCCTTCCTTCAGCGCGTGCACGATCAGGGCGCGGACGAGCCCGGCATTGCGGAAGCGCACCTCGGTCTTGGCCGGATGCACGTTGGCGTCGACCTCGCGCGGATCGAGCGTCACGAACAGCGCCACCACGGGATGGCGGTCGCGCGGCAGGTAGTCGGAGTAGGCCGCGCGCACCGCGCCGAGGATCAGCTTGTCGCGCACCGGCCGGCCGTTGACGAACAGATACTGGCCGAGCGCATTGGCGCGGGTCAGCGATGGTGCTGCGGCAAAGCCTTCGACCACGACGCCCTCGCGCTCGCTGCGCACCTCGATGGCGCTGGCGCGGAAGTCGGCGCCGAGGATATCGCCAAGCCGCGTCAGCCGTCCTGCGGCGCCGGGCAGCGCCGCATTCCAGGTGACCTGCGCGCGCTCCTCGCCCGACAGCGTGAAGGCGATGTCGGGCCGCGCCATGCCGAGCCGGCGCACCACCTCGCGGATCGCTTCCGCCTCGGTGCGGTCGGTCTTCAGGAACTTCAGCCGCGCCGGCGTCGCGTAGAACAGGTCGGCGACGTCGACGCGGGTGCCGTCGTTCAGCGCCGCCGGCACCACCTCCGACTTGACGCCGCCGTCGACGGTGAGGCTCCAGGCGTGCGCCTCGCTCGCATGGCGCGTGGCGATCGACAGCCGCGCCACCGAGCCGATCGACGGCAGCGCCTCGCCGCGAAAGCCGAGCGTGCGGATGCGCAGCAGGTCTTCGTCGTCGAGCTTCGAGGTGGCGTGCCGCTCGACCGCGAGCGCCAGATCGTCGCGGGTCATGCCGGCGCCGTTGTCGGTGACGGTGATGCGCCGCCGCCCGCCGCCGTCGGTGAAGATGTCGAGCCGCGTCGCGCCGGCATCGATCGCGTTCTCGACCAGCTCCTTGACGACGCTCGCCGGCCGCTCGACCACCTCGCCGGCGGCGATGCGGTTGACGATGGTTTCGGGAAGCTGGCGGACGGGCATGGTGCGGAATTTAGGCGTTCGGCGCGGCGCTGAGGGGAGGGCGGATGCAGCGCTTATCCGCGCTGTTTTTCAATCATCAGCACCGTCGGCCCGCCGCGCCTCGACTTGATGTCGCTGCGGCGCTTCTTGCCTTCGAGGCGGCGCTGCTTGGAGGCGAAGGTCGGCTTGGTGGCGCGGCGCGGGACCGGGCGGATGCTGGCCTCGCGCAGCATCTCGATGAGGCGGTCGATGGCGTCCTGCCGGTTGCGCTCCTGGGTGCGGAAGCGCTGGGCATGGATCACGACCACGCCGTCCTTGGTCAGCCGCTGGCCGGCGATGCGGACGAAGCGCGCGTGCGCGTCCGGCGGGAGCTGCGCGCGGGCGATGTCATAGCGCAGCTGCGCCGCGGTCGAGAGCTTGTTGACGTTCTGGCCGCCGGGGCCGGAGGCGCGCACGAACGAGATATCGAGATCGTTCTCGTCGATGACGATATCGCGGGAGATCCGCAGCATGGCGCTTCGCTCGGTGAAGAGGAATCAGCTCTCCGCAATATAGCGCTTTGCGAGGATCTTGCCTTCTTCCACCGCCGGCTGGTCGAACGCGTCGACGCCGAGCAGTTGCGCGGCGATCATCGTCTCCAGCATGTAGTGCATCAACAGCTCGCCCATCGCCGCCTCATCGACGCTGTCGATGTGGAAGGTGCGCACCGGGCAGCCGTTCTTCGCCAGCGTCTCGGCGGTGGCGCGGCCCTGGGCCGCCACCAGGTCGCCGATGGTCTTGCCGCCGAGGGTGTCCTCGCCGCAGAGCTTTGCGAGGTCGGCCGGCATGCGCGGGCCCTTGCCCTTGGTGCCGACGGTGACGATCGTGAACAGCTTGTCGCGCGGGACCGGCGATGAACAGCTGCAGCTGGCTGTGCTGATCGACCGGGCCGAGCGCCGCGAGCGGCGTCGTGCCCTTGCCGTCCTTGCCGAGGCTTTCGGCCCAGAGCTGCACGTACCACTTCGCCAGCCATGCCAGCTGGTCGGCATAGGGCATCAGCACGGTGATGTTCTTGTCCGGTCGGCGCCAGCGCGATCGACAGCGCGGCGCCGACGGCCGGCGGCACGTCGGCCGCCGCCTTCTTCGCCAGCACCGGCGCGACGGCCCTGGCGGCGCCCGCGCGGATCGCTGTGATATCGAGGCCGGCCACCGCGGCCGGCAGCAGGCCGACATTGGTCAGCACCGAGAAGCGTCCGCCGATGCCGGTGTGGTGATCGAGCATCGGCACCTTGAAGTGCTCCAGCATGCGTGCGCAGGCCGTTCTTGCCGCCCGGCTTTGCCGGCTCGGACAGGCCGAGCAGCAGCTCGGGGATCTTCGCCTCGAGGCCGGCGCGCTTGAGCGCGTCGAGCACGGCCATGGTCTGCATCAGCGTTTCGCCGGTGCCGCCGGATTTCGAGATCGCGACGAACTTCGTCGTCGCAAGCGGCAACTTGCCGAGCATCTCGCCGAAGGTTTGCGGGTCGAGGTTGTCGAGGAAATGCAGGCGCGGCTTGTCGCGCAGCGTGCCGAGGCCGGGAACGTTGTGGCCGGCGAGCTGCAGCAGCGTCTGGCCGCCGAGGCTCGAGCCGCCGGTGCCGAGGAAGACGACGTCGGTCGCGCCGTCGCGCAGGCGCTTCGCCGCGCCCTCGATCGTTGCGAGGTCGCCGCGCTCCTCGGGGATCTTCAGATGCGGCAGGCTGCCGTCGGCATAGCCTGCGCGCAGCCAGTCGAGCGCAGCTTCGGTCCGCTTCAGCGCCGCATCGAAATCCTTCGCGACGACGCCGTGCGGGCCGACCTTCTCGGCGCGGGCAAGCTCGATCGATTGCGTGAGCGAGGTCGACGATTTGGCAGAATCAAGCATCGGCAGAATATTCCAGAGTGGGCGTGATCGAGAACGCGTCGAGGCTTATACCAGTTCCGCGCGTGCGCGTCCGATCCGGCGGTGACCGAATTGGCGGCATTGCCTGCTTTCGGTTAAGGCGCGTCCTCAATTCCCCGTCGGCTGCGCCACGCGGCCGACCACCACGGTCAAAAACCGCTGGTCCCACAGCCGTTTGGCGACGCGTTTGGCGTCGTCGAGGGTGACCGCGTCGACCAGCGAGTTGCGCCGGTCGATATAGTCGATGCCGAGATTGTCGATCTGGTACTGCAGCAGCGCGCCGGCGATCTTCGACGAGGTGTCGAGCGACAGCATCTGCGAGCCCTTGAGATACGATTTCGCCTCGTCGAGCTCGGTCTGGGTCGGGCCCTCGGTGGCGATGCGGCGGATTTCCTTTTCCGTGGTCGTCGATCGTGTCGTTGGCGCGGTCGGCGCGGGTCGCGGTCGAGCCCATCACGAACGCCGTCTCGCGGAACCAGACCAGCGTCTCCGAGATCGAGTAGACGAGGCCGCGCTTCTCGCGCACCTCGCGATAGAGGCGCGAGGTCATGCCGCCGGCCAGCACATGATTGAGCACGAACGCCGTCATGAAATCCGGATCGGAGCGCTTGATGCCGGGCGCGCCGAACAGCACCACGGTCTGCGGCACGTCGAGCGTGACGTTGACGCGCGCCGGCGGCACCTGCGCCTCGATCGGCGCGATCGGCCGCAGATCGGCCTTCGCGGGCAGGGCGCCGAACACCGGTCCAGCATCGCGCCGAGCGTCGCCGGCTCGATGTCGCCGACCACGGCAATCTTCACCGTGTCGCGCGCAAGCACCCGCTTGGCGTAGGCGCGCAGATCGTCGGCCGAAATCTTCGGCACGCTCTCCATGGTGCCGTTCGGCGGCCAGGCGTAGGGATGGGTGCCGAACGCGGTCTCGAAGAAGCGGCGGCTGGCGATGTCGTTCGGGCTGGTGCTCTGCCGGCGCAGCGTCGCCATCACCTGGGCGCGGCCGCGCTCCAGCGGCTCGGCATCGAAGCGCGGCTGGGTCAGCGCCAGCCGCAGCAGGTCGAACGCTTCGTCGCGATGCTCCTTCAGCGTCCGCAGCGATCCGCGCAGATACTCGCGCGAAGTCGTTGAAGCTCAGTTCGATGGCGCGCCGCTCGAGCCGCTCGCGAAATGCCTTCGCATCGAGTTCGCCCGCGCCTTCGTCGAGCAGGCCGGCGACCATGTTGGCGACGCCGGGCTTGTCGGCAGGGTCCTGCGTCGAGCCGCCGGCGAAGGCGTATTCCATGGCGATGATCGGGACGGTTGCGTCCTGCACCAGCCAGGCTTCGATGCCGCCGGGCGAGACCACGCGCTGGATGTTGGTGGCGTGCGCCGCGCCAAGCGGCAGCAGCAGGCTGAAGGCTGCGGCAAGGCCGAGGCGGCGGGCAAGCGCGGGTGAATGCGAGCGTCATGAGCGCTTGTCCTCGCGCTTCGCGGTCGTGTCCTTGATCAGATAGCCGGTCACGGAGCGCTTCTTGTCGAGCCACGTCTTCGCCGCGTCGCGCACCTGGTCGCTGGTCACCGCGCGCACGCGGTCGGGCCAGCTGACGATCTGGTCGATCGTCAGCCCGATCGTCAGCGCGCCGCCATACCAGCGCGCCATCGTGCTCTGGTTGTCGCGGGCGTAGATCGCCTCCGAGATCAGCTGGGTCTTGACGCGCTCGAGGTCCTCGGCGCGAACGCCGTTCTGCGCGACGTCGGCGATCACCTTTTCGATCGCCTCTTCGATCTCGGGGAAGCCGACGCCCGGCTTCGGCACGGCGGAGACGCCGAACTGGGTGTGATCGAGCGCGGAGCCCTGGTACCAGGCGCCGGTGGAGATCGCGAGCTGCCGATCGATCACCAGCGCGCGGTAGAGATAGGAGTTGCTGCCATTGCCGAGAATCTGCGCCAGCACTTCGAGCGCGGTGCCTTCGCCGGCCGCGGCGGTGACCGCCGACGGCACCAGGTAGTAGCGGCGCACGCTCGGCTGCTCGACCCGCGGGTCGGCGAGCGTCACCGTGCGCGGCGAGATCGGCGGCGGCTCCTGCGGCCGCACGCGCTGCGCCGGGATCGACGGCTGGCGCGCCTGCAGGCCGTAGGTCTTCTCGGCAAGCTTGCGCACCTCTTCCGGCTCGACGTCGCCGGCGACCACCAGCGTCGCGTTGTTCGGCGCGTAGAAGCGCTTGTAGAATTCCAGCGCGTCCTCGCGGTTGAGCTGCTCGATCTCGTGCCGCCAGCCGATCACCGGGCGGCCGTAGGGGTGGTTGAGATAGAGCGCCGCCATGATCTGCTCGGACAGCTTGCTGTCCGGACTGTTGGCGACGCGCATGTTGTACTCCTCGAGCACCACATCGCGCTCGGGCAGCACGTTCTCGTCCTTCAGCGTCAGGCCGGTCATGCGGTCGGCCTCGAATTCCATCAGCGTGGCGAGCTTGTCGCGCGGCACGCGCTGGAAATATCCGGTGTAGTCGGTCGAGGTGAACGCGTTCTCCTGGCCGCCGATGCGGATCACCGTCTGCGAGAACTGGCCGGCGGGGAAGCGCTCGGTGCCCTTGAACATCAGGTGCTCGAGAAAGTGCGCGAGGCCGGACTTGCCCGGCGTCTCATCCGCCGAGCCGACCTTGTACCAGATCATGTGGGTGACGACCGGCGTGCGGCGGTCGGGGATGACGACGATCTGCAGCCCGTTCGCAAGGGTGAAGCTTGCCGGGCGCTGCACCTCGCCCGACTGGGCGTAGGCCGGGCCTGACGGCAAAGCTGCGGAGCCTGTCTGTAAAGCGACGACAACGGCAAGGGAGGCGAATGACGCTTTCAAGGAAGGTCGGATTGATTGCGTCATATGGCCTGTTGTGTTCCGAACCCCTGCGAGGAATTAAGAGTGCGGCGCGCCCCGCCGCAACTCACGTGTTTGCGATCCTGCCTTAAGAGTTGGCAATCTTCGGCGTGCACGGCGCCGAAGCTAGAACTTTCCGGGCGCAAGAATGCCCGACGGATTCGTCAGTCTGCTCGTTGGTCTGGACGCGGTCGGCGTTGCCGATGCCGTAGACCTGGCCCGTAGACGGTGTCTGATATCCGGGCGGCGGCTGCGTCAGGCTTTCGCGCGCCGGCTCGCCGGTGAACGGCACGTTGTCTTCGCGCTTTGAGCCGAACAGGCCGAAGAGATTTTTCGTCACGCCGAGCTGCGACGGGCTGAGAATGCCGCTGCCTTCGTTGATCAGCCGCCGCTCCTCGCTGACGCCGGGCTGCGGCGCAGCGGTGGCGGTCCGCGCGCGCGCCTCGCCGAGCATCGGCTCGGCCTGCGTCCGCATCTGTTCGGTGGGGTCGTTTTCCTTTTCCTTGTCGCGCTTCCTGACGGCTTCGCGCGCCGCGCGGCGCTCCAGCACGTCCGGATCCTTCGGCCAGTTGGCGGTCTCCGTCGGCCGGCGCTTTTCCGGCGGCGGCAGCGTGAGCTGCCGCGGCACGACCAGCGGCGAGCGCTCGCGATAGTTGATCCCACCCGATCCGTCGGAGGCGCCGAGCCCGCGCATCAGGTTGCCGATGAGCCCTTCATCGCGGACGGGCTCGTCGTCGTCATTGGCGAGCGAAGGCGTTGCGGAAAGCATGGCGACCGTCGCCACTGCGGCGACAGTGCTCAGGAGGCGGCGCATCGTTTCAGTATCGCGCATCGAACAACTCACCCTGATCGCGTTTCGCTTCGAGACGGGTTCCTAGAGCCGGCCAATCCTGCGTCGGATGGCCCCATTTCGGCAACGGCTTATTCGCTGAAATCACGGCGCTTTTGCGGCTGGTGATCCCCCAAGAAGTGAATCATACAACAGGCCGATAACGCCGGCAACAATGGCCACATCCGCAAGGTTAAACACGTACCAGTCGAGCCGGCTTTCGCCCCATTGCAGGTGAAAAAAGGCGAAATCCATCACCGCGCCATAGGCGATGCTGTCGATGCCGTTGCCGATCGCCCCGCCGATGATCAGGCCGAGGCCGAGCGCCGTGATGCGGTTATGGGCGTGCCAGAGCCAGACGGCCAGCGCCGCGACGGCCGCGAGCTTGATGGCCAGCAGCAGCGCCTGGGCGGCCGGCGGTCTCGGCCTGAAACCAGCCATAGCTGATGCCCTTGTTCCAGGTGAGCACCAGATCGAAAAAGGGCGTGATCCTGACCGCGCCGCGCGTGGCGATGTCGTAGACGAACAGCAGATACAGCTTCGATGCCTGATCGGCGACAAGCGCTGCCAGCGCCACCAGCAATCCCGATTTGACGTTTGCGTTCATCCGCGATGCCGGTTCGCTCTGCTTCAGCTGTTCCCTAACCAGCTTTTCCCGCTTTGCAAAGCGGAGCCGCGTCGGCGTTGCAATCAGCGATGGAAATCCGCATGCTGGCGGCGAACCGGCGGGCGAACGCCGGATGATCCGTTGATCCGCGACAATGGAGGATCGCCATGGCCGTCAGCATCCGTCAGCTTCACGATGTGTTCGTCGGTGAGGTCTCGGGCGTCGACATCACAAAGCCGCTGGCGCCGGACGAGGTCGCAGCCATCGAAGCCGGCATGGACCGCTACGCGGTGCTGGTCTTCCACGGCCAGAACATCACCGACGAGCAGCAGATGGCGTTCTCGCGCAATTTTGGTCCGCTCGAGGATGCGCGCGGCGGCAACGTCACCAAGCCGCAGGACAAGCGGCTCGACACCGGCATGAACGACGTGTCGAACCTCGGCAAGGACGGCAAGCCGCTTGCGCGGGATTCGCGGCAGCGGCTGTTCAACCTCGGCAACTCGCTCTGGCATTCGGACTCCTCGTTCCGCGCCACGCCCGCGAAGTATTCGCTGCTGTCGGCGCGCATCGTCAACAAGAAGGGCGGCAACACCGAGTTCGCCGACATGCGCGCGGCGCTATGACGCGCTCGACGACGAGACGAAGCGCGAGATCGAGGACCTCGTCTGCGAACATTCGCTGATGTATTCGCGCGGCGCGCTCGGCTTCCTCGACTACACGGACGAAGAGAAAGCAGATGTTCAAGCCGGTCAGGCAGCGGCTGGTGCGCACGCATCCGGTCACCGGGCGCAAGTCGCTCTATCTGTCGTCGCATGCGGGCGGCATCGTCGGCATGCCGGTGCCGGAGGCGCGGCTGTTGCTGCGCGACCTGAACGAGCATGCGACGCAGCCGAAATTCGTCTACGTGCACAAATGGGCGCTGCACGACCTGATCATCTGGGACAACCGCCAGACCATGCACCGCGTGCGGCGCTACGACGAAAGCCAGCCGCGCGACATGCGCCGCACCACGGTCGCCGGCGATGCGCCGACGGTGGCGCAGCAGGCGGCGGAGTAGGGCGCCGCCGGCGGGAAATAGATCAGTTCATGTCCGAGGTGCGATCTGCGGCCGGCCAGCCGCTCGACCATGTTTCACGGCGGGCGGTGTCCGCCGCGGCGTGATCGAGATCATGCCGGTCGCGGTCTTTCTCGTGCCCTTCGGCATTGCCTTCGGGGTTGCCGCATCCGCCAAGGGAATTGACGCCGAAGTCAGCCTGTTGATGAGCATGGCGGTCTACGCCGGCGCTGCGCAGTTCGCGGTGCTCGATCTCTGGTATGCGCCGCTGCCGCTGCTGACGATGGCGCTGACCGTCCTCGCCGTCAACGCGCGGCATCTGCTGCTCGGCGCAGCGCTTGCGCCCTGGCTGTTGCAGGTGCCGCTCGCACGACGTCTCGCCGCGCTTCTTCTGCTCAGCGATGCGAACTTCGCGCACGCGATGTCGGCAAGGGACCGCGGCGAGGTCGACGCCGGCATCCTGCTCGGCAGCGGCCTCGCCATGTGGGTGATCTGGATCGTCAGCACCGCGATCGGCGTTTTTGCAGGCGCGATGCTCGGCGATCTGACGCGCTTCGGTTTCGACGCGGTGATGGTCACATATTTCGCGGCGATCATCGTCGGCCAGTGGAAAGGGTTGCCGGATCTGCTTCCATGGATCGCGGCGGCCGCCGTCGCGACGGCCGGTTTCTACGTGCTGCCGGCAGGCTGGCACATTATCGCCGGTGCGCTGGCCGGCGGCATTGTCGGGGCATGGCGGCATGATTGAACAGAGTGCCGCGATCGGTGCGGTCTTGCTGCTGACGGCGGTCACGGTCGCGACGCGGTTCAGCGGCGTGTGGATCATGTCGTTCGTCGCGATCACGCCCCGCATCGAAGCGTTCCTGAAGTATCTTGCGGTGTCGGTCGCTGATTTCGATCGTCGTGCCGGCGACGCTGAACGCGTCGCCACGCATCTGGCTGGCAGTCGCGGCGGCGGCCATCGTCATGGTCGATCACGCGCAGCGCGGTTGGCGCGATGCTGGCTGGCGTTGCGGTGGCCGCCGCAGCGCGCGGCTTCACGATGCTTTAGGAGATAGAGTCGCACCGAATTCTTGCGTCATCCCCGCGAAGCGGGATCCAGTATTCCAGAGCGTCGTGAGTTGATCACTAGGCGCGGTCAGTACTGGATGCCCGCTTGCGCGCGCATGACGGCGGAGTTCGGCTTGAACTCATAACGCTCTCGCGGCGATCACAACGGCAGCGTGCTCGATCCCATCAGGAACCGGTCGATCATGTGCGCGCACTGGCGGCCTTCGCGGATCGCCCAGACGACCAGCGACTGGCCGCGGCGCATGTCGCCGGCGGTAAACACCTTTGCCAGCGAGGTCTGGTAGTCGGAGGTCGCCGCGCGCACGTTGCCGCGCGGGTCGAGCTCGACGCCGAGGCTCTTGAGCAGGCCCTCGTGCACCGGATGGACGAAGCCCATCGCCAGCAGCACGAGATCGGCCTTGATGGTGAATTCGCTGCCGATGATCGGCTGCATCTTGCCGTCCACATGCACGCAGTGCAGCGTCTTGACCTTGCCGCCTTCGCCGGAGAAGCGCTGGGTGAGCACGGCGAACTCGCGCTTGGCGCCTTCCTGGTGGCTCGACGAGGTGCGCATCTTCAAGGGCCAGTTCGGCCAGGTGAGCAGCTTGTTCTCCCGCTCCGGCGGCTCCGGCATGATCTCCAGCTGCACGATCGCCTTCGCGCCGTGGCGCGCAGACGTGCCGATGCAGTCGGAGCCGGTGTCGCCGCCGCCGATCACCACCACGTGCTTGTCGTTGGCGAGGATGTCCTTGGCGCCGTTCAGCGGCTCGCCGCTGACGCGGCGGTTCTGCTGCGGCAGGAAGTCCATCGCAAAATGGATGCCGTCGAGGTCGCGCCCCAGCACCGGCAGGTCGCGCGGCGCTTCGGCGCCGCCGGTCAGCGCGATCGCGTCGTAGCCCTTCAGCAATTCCTGCGCATCCACGCCCGCGCCGACATTGGCGCCGTAGTGGAAGGTGACGCCTTCGGCTTCCATCTGCGCGACGCGGACGTCGATGACGTCCTTTTCCATCTTGAAGTCGGGAATGCCGTAGCGAAGCAAACCGCCGGCCTTGGCGTGCTTCTCATAGACATGCACGTCGTGACCGGCGCGCGCGAGCTGCTGCGCGCAGGCAAGACCCGCGGGACCCGAGCCGATCACCGCGACCTTCTTGCCGGTCTTCTGCGCGGCGGGCTCCGGCTTGATCCAGCCGTTCTTCAGCGAGCGGTCGGCGATCTCGCACTCGATGCTCTTGATGGTGACCGGATTGTCGTCGAGGTTCAGCGTGCACGAGGCCTCGCACGGCGCCGGGCAGACGCGGCCGGTGACTTCCGGGAAATTGTTGGTCGAGTGCAGGTTGCGCGCGGCCTCTTCCCAGTTGCCGTTGTAGACGAGGTCGTTCCAGTCCGGGATCTGGTTGTTGACCGGGCAGCCGGGCGTGCCGGGCTGCACCGAGCCGGTGCCGTGACAATAGGGAATGCCGCAGTTCATGCAGCGCGCGGCCTGGTCGCGCAGGTCCTGCTCGTTCAGCGGAACGACGAATTCCGTCCACGTCTTGACGCGCTCGGCGACCGGCTCATAGACCCGGTCGCGCCGTTCGAATTCCAGAAACCCCGTAACCTTGCCCATAATCCTCAACCTAACCTGGACAAGGAGCGTGTGAGTAAACCCCGGTATCCGGGTTCGCTCTTTGCCATATGTAGAAGTCCACAACCTTGCCGTCGTGCGCGCCCCATCGCTCGCACGGATCGTAGTCGACGTTGATGTGAGGCGGTACGCCGTCGGCCGACGTCTTGATCACCTCGACCTGAGCGCGCCCCATGCAGGATGTGCTCAAGCCAATCTGCATGACCTTGCCGACGACGCCGATGCGATCCTTGACCGGCTGTTCAAGCGACGAGGGCTTGCAGCCCGCAAACGGAACGCGATCGGCGGAGCATGCAACGTTGCACTCGGCGAGTGCCGCCGAGGCCTGCATCATCAACATAACCGAACCGACAGCCGCGATGCGCATGACGATCTAGGCGCCAATGGCGATCTTTGGCTGATCGGCTTCCCGCACCTTCATTTCCAGCAACGCGCGGCGGAATTCGACCGGCATCACCTTGCGGAACCTGGTCACCGCGGTTTTCCAGTTGGCGAGGATCTCGGTCGCGCGGGTCGATCCGGTATATTTCGCGTGACGCGAGATCAGGATGTGCAGCCGCTCGACGTCGAAGCCCGTCAGGTTGGCGAGCACGTCGACCCGGCCATGCGCTTCGAGATCGCCGGCCTGATGGAAGGCGCTCTGCGCGACCATTTCTTCCGACAGCAGCGGCTCGAGCTCGACCATCGCCATGTTGCAGAGCCTCGGGAAGCTGCCGTCCTCGTCATAGACATAGGCGACGCCGCCGGACATGCCGGCCGCGAAGTTGCGCCCGGTCTTGCCGAGCACCACCACCACGCCGCCGGTCATGTATTCGCAGCAGTGATCGCCCGCACCTTCGACGACGGCCACCGCGCCGGAGTTGCGCACGGCGAAGCGTTCGCCGGCGACGCCGCGGAAGTAGCACTCGCCGTCGATCGCGCCGTACATCACCGTGTTGCCGACGATGATCGACTCCTCGGGCACGATGCCTGAATTGGCCGGCGGCCGGACGATGATCTTGCCGCCCGACAGGCCCTTGCCGACATAGTCGTTGCCTTCGCCTTCGAGGTCGAAGGTGACGCCGCTTGCGAGCCACGCGCCGAACGCCTGGCCGGCCGTGCCCTTCAGCTTCACATGAATGGTGTCGTCAGGCAGGCCGACATTGCCGTAGATCTTGGCCACCGCGCCCGACAGCATCGCGCCGGCGGAGCGGTTGGTGTTGTTGATCACGGCGTCGATCTTCACCGGCGCGCCGCGGTCCAGCGCCGGCTGCGCCTGCGCGATCAGCGAGCGGTCGAGCACCTTTTCCAGGTGATGGTTCTGGCCCTGCGAGCGATAGGTCGTGTCGCCCTTCGCCGCCTTCTGCTTGTAGAACAGCTTCGAGAAATCGAGGCCCTTCGCCTTCCAGTGCGCGACCAGCGCGTTCTGGTCGAGCATCTGGCTCTGGCCGATCATCTCGTTGAAGGTCTTGTAGCCCATCGCGGCCATCATCTCGCGCACTTCCTCGGCGACGAAGAAGAAGAAGTTGATGACGTGCTCGGGCTGGCCGACGAAGCGCTTGCGCAGCAGCGGATCCTGCGTCGCGACGCCGACCGGGCAGGTGTTGAGATGGCACTTGCGCATCATGATGCAGCCGGCGGCGATCAGCGGCGCGGTGGCGAAGCCGAATTCGTCGGCGCCCAGGAGTGCGCCGATCACGACGTCGCGGCCGGTGCGGAAGCCGCCGTCGACCTGCACCGAGATGCGGCTGCGCAGCCGCTCGCGCACCAGCGTCTGGTGCGTCTCGGCGATGCCGATTTCCCAAGGGGAGCCCGCGTGCTTGATCGAGGTCAGCGGGCTTGCGCCGGTGCCGCCCTCGAAGCCCGAGATCGTCACATGGTCGGCGCGCGCCTTGGCGACACCCGCCGCGACCGTGCCGACGCCGACCTCGGAGACGAGCTTCACCGACACGTCGCCGGCCGGGTTGACGTTCTTCAGGTCGTAGATGAGCTGCGCCAGATCCTCGATCGAATAGATGTCGTGGTGCGGCGGCGGCGAGATCAGGCCGACGCCCGGCGTCGAGTGGCGGACGCTGGCGATGGTCGCGTCGACCTTGTGGCCGGGCAACTGGCCGCCTTCGCCGGGCTTCGCGCCCTGCGCCATCTTGATCTGCATCATGTCGGAGTTGACGAGATACTCCGTCGTCACGCCGAAGCGGCCCGAGGCGACCTGCTTGATCGCCGAGCGCATCGAATCGCCGTTCGGCAGCGGCTTGAAGCGGTCGGCTTCCTCGCCGCCCTCGCCGGTGTTGGACTTGCCGCCGATCCGGTTCATGGCGATGGCGAGCGTGGTGTGCGCCTCGCGCGAGATCGAGCCGAACGACATGGCGCCGGTGGCGAAGCGGCGGACGATGTCCTTCGCCGGCTCGACCTGGTCGAGCGGGACGGGCTTGCGCTTGTCTTCCTCGGCGCCCTTGATGCGGAACATGCCGCGGATGGTCAAAAGCCGCTCGGATCTGCTCGTTCAGGATCTTCGCATAGGCGCGGTAGCGCTCCTGCGAATTGCCGCGCACCGCGTGCTGCAGCGTCGCGACCGATTCCGAGGTCCAGGCGTGATCCTCGCCGCGCGTGCGGTAGGCGTATTCGCCGCCGACGTCGAGCGCGGTCTTGAAGACCTGCGCGTCGCCGAACGCATCGGCGTGGCGGCGGGTGGTTTCCTCGGCGATTTCGCCAAGCCCCACGCCCTCGATGCGCGTGTGCGTGCCGGCAAAATACTTGGCGATGAAATCAGCCTTCAGCCCGACGGCGTCGAAGATCTGCGCGCCGCAATAGGACTGGTAGGTGGAGATGCCCATCTTGGACATCACCTTCAGGATGCCCTTGCCGATCGACTTGATGTAGCGCTTGACGACTTCCTTGTCGTCGGGCTTGCCCGGCAGGCGATCCTTCATCGCGATGATGGTCTCGAACGCGAGATACGGATTGATCGCCTCCGCGCCATAGCCTGCAAGGCAGGCGAAGTGGTGCACCTCGCGCGGCTCGCCGGATTCGACCACGAGGCCGACCGAGGTGCGAAGCCCCTGGCGGATCAGGTGATGATGCACGGCCGCGGTCGCCAGCAGCGAGGGGATCGGAATGCGGTCCGTGCCGGCCATGCGGTCGGACAGGATGATGATGTTGACGCCTTCGCGGACGGCTGCTTCGGCGCGGCCGCACAATTCATCGAGCACCTGCTCCATGCCCGAGGAGCCGAGGCCCGCATGGAAGGTGGTGTCGAGCGTGCGCGAGACGAAATGCGACGTCGAAATCTCCGAGATCGCGCGGATCTTTTCCAGGTCCGCATCGGTCAGGATCGGCTGGCGCACTTCGAGCCGCTTGGTGGAGGCAAGCCCTTCGAGGTCGAACAGGTTCGGCCGGGGACCGATGATCGACACGAGGCTCATGACGAGCTCCTCGCGGATCGGATCGATCGGCGGGTTCGTCACCTGCGCGAAGTTCTGCTTGAAGTAGGTGAACAGCAGCTTCGGCTTGTCCGACAGTGCCGAGATCGGCGTGTCGGTGCCCATCGAGCCGGTGGCTTCTTCGCCGGTCGTGGCCATCGGCGACATCAGGATGTTGATGTCTTCCTGGGTGTAGCCGAAGGTCTGCTGCCGATCGAGCAGCGACAGGTTCGACAGCGGGCTCTTGTTCGCCGTCTCGGGCAGGTCTTCCAGCACCAGCTGGGTGCGGTCGAGCCACTCGCGATAGGGATGGCTCTTGGCGAGATCCGCCTTGATCTCGTCGTCCGGAATGAGCCGGCCCTGCTCGAGATCGACCAGCAGCATCTTGCCGGGCTGCAGCCGCCACTTGGTGATGATCTGGTCCTCGGGGATCTTCAGCACGCCCATTTCCGACGCCATCAGGATGCGGTCGTCGCGGGTGACGAGATAGCGCGCCGGCCGCAGGCCGTTGCGGTCCAGCGTCGCGCCGATCTTGCGGCCGTCGGTGAAGGCGATCGCGGCGGGGCCGTCCCACGGCTCCATCAGCGCGGCATGATATTCGTAGAAGGAGCGGCGCTGCTCATCCATCAGCGGATTGCCGGCCCACGCTTCCGGAATCATCATCATCACCGCGTGCGGCAGCGAGTAGCCGCCCTGCACGAGGAATTCGAGCGCGTTGTCGAAGCAGGCGGTGTCGGACTGGCCTTCGTAGGAGATCGGCCACAGGCGGTTGATGTCGTCGCCGTAGAGGTCCGACTGCACCGATGCCTGCCGCGCCGCCATCCAGTTGACGTTGCCGCGCAGCGTGTTGATCTCGCCGTTGTGGGCGATCATCCGGTAGGGATGGGCGAGCGACCAGGTCGGGAAGGTGTTGGTCGAGAAGCGCTGGTGCACCAGCGCCAGCGCGCTCTCGAAATCCTTCTCGCTGAGGTCGGGGTAATAGGTGCCGAGCTGGTCGGCGAGGAACATGCCCTTGTAGACGACCGTGCGGCACGACAGCGACACCGGATAGTAACCGGCGAGGTTGCGGTCGCGGCGCTGATAGATCGCATTCGAGATCGACTTGCGCAGGATGTAGAGGCGGCGCTCGAACTCGTCCTCGGTCTTGATGCGATCGCCGCGGCCGATGAACACCTGCATGTTGAAGGGTTCGGTGGGCTTCACCGTCTCGCCGAGCGTCGAATTGTCGGTCGGCACCTCGCGCCAGCCGAGCAGCTTCAGCTTTTCCTTCTTCACCAGGTCGGTGATGATGCTGCGGATCACCTTCCGCCAGGCGGTGTCGCGCGGCATGAACACCGCGCCGACGGCATACTCGCCGCGGTTCGGCAGCGTGAAGCCGAGCTCCTGGGCCTTGCGCGAAAAGAACGCGTGCGGGATCTGCACCAGAATGCCGGCGCCGTCGCCGGCGCGCGGGTCGGCGCCGACGGCGCCGCGATGCTCGAGATTGCACAGGATCGACAGGGCATCGGCGACGATCTGATGCGATGCCTGTCCCTTGATGTTGGCGATGAAGCCGACGCCGCAGGAATCCTTCTCCAGCGACGGATCGTACAGGCCTTCGGCCTCGGGCCGCACTGCGAATGCTGCTCGACGATCATAGGTTCAACAGGTTTGGACGCCGGGGTTGCCGACTGTGCATCTGCAACGATCTGCTCGCGATCGAACCGGGCCCCGCTCATGTCAAACCTCGCACCCCCGAAACAGTCGGTTGCCAGCCGTACCTTGGGCGTTCGCGGCACCCTGGAAGGCCACCGCTCGCACCCAAGCGAGCCGAATTCAGAAAGATGCAGGCGCCGACGGTTACCGCGTTCGGTAAACGACCTGCCTGCCGCCGTGCGTCCGCAGTCGCGTGCGTCCGGACTATTGGCGCTGCAAACACCATGCCGATTTCATCGGCAAAATGGGACAGCCATGCTGTCCTAACGTGCACACTGCCAAAATTTTGTCTAACACACAAGCGCCTGGAAGTCCTCTAATCAACGAATTCCTGCGTGCAGCGTTGCGACGTGCGCTTGAACAAATTTGGGCGGCTTGCGCCCCGGCGCGGCCCAAGCTTGGCCGGAATTGCCCGCGAGTTTCCTCCTCGCTAATAGCTGTCGCAGGAGGCGATTTGATGAAGCAGGGGACAACTGCGCTTGCTCGCAGCAGGAATTCTGGCAGCAGGAATTCTGCTCGCGGGGACGAGCGCGCTGATTGCGCAACCGTTGCCGCCGGGACGCGGTGTCATTACGACACGCGCGCCTATTACGGCGGCCGCGTCGCGCCGCCCTATGTCTATGCGCCCGAATACGAGGCGATGCCCTCCTATGAGGTCGCGGCCATCATGCGCTCGCGCGGATTTCTGCCGCTCGGCGGCCCGGTCCGGCGCGGCGGCTTCTATGTGATCGCGGCTGCCCATCCGGATGGCGGCGACGGCCGTCTGGTGATCGATGCCTATACCGGCCGCATCGTGCGGTTCGTGCCCGCGCAGCAAGTGATCCGTCCCTCGCGCAACGACGAGATGGTGCTGGTCTATCAGGGGCCGACATTCCCGCCGCCGGACGGCGTGCGTACCGCGTCGCGTTTCGGCGCGCCTCCGGTGCCCGAGCGCGGCGCGCCGCGGCCGCCCGGGTCGGTGCCGCGTGTGGCGAGCCGCGCGCCATCAGACACACCGCTCGTGACGCCGAAACCGCGTCCGCAGGCAGCTCCGCAGCGGCCCGACACGGCGCAGGCGCCGCCGGTTCCGGCCCCGGTCGAGACCAAGCCGGCCGCGCCCTCGCCGCCGCTGGCGCAAAAGCCGGTGGAAAAGACGCCGGACAAGCCGGTGGTGCAGCCGACCCAGCCGCTGCCGCCCGTGCAGACGATGGAATAGACGTCAGTCCAAACAAAAACGCCCCGGCGATGGCCGGGGCGCAATTGTCTTTGGCGAGTAAGCTGAAGGCCGTCGCGGCCTTAGGCCGCGACGTTGACCTTCTGCTCCTCGATCGCTTTGGCTCCGCCGTTGATCGGGATGCTGCGGGGCTTCTTCGCCTCGGGGATCTCGCGCACGAGATCGACGTGCAGCAGGCCGTTCTCAAGCGAAGCATTCTTCACCAGGACATGGTCGGCGAGCTGGAACACGCGCTCGAAGGCGCGCGCGGCGATGCCGCGGTAAAGCACCTCGGACTGGTCCTTGCCGTTTTCGTTGGCGGTCTTCTCGCCCTTGATCGTCAGGGTGTTTTCCTTGGCGACGATCGAAAGCTCGGGCTCGGCGAAGCCGGAGACCGCGACGCTGATCCGGTAAGCATTCTCGCCGGTGCGTTCGATATTGTAGGGCGGATAGCCGGGGGCTGAATCAGAGACCTGGTCGAGCAGCGAAAACAGCCGGTCGAAGCCGATGGTCGAACGATAAAACGGGGTGAGATCGAAAGTACGCATGGGTAGTCCTCCATTGAGCGACTGATATGTGAGACCCGCCGGTATGGCCGGGCTTTCGTTCTGTGCAGCCAGTGGAGTGGCCTGCACGACGGTGATATGGGAAAGCCTCTTTTGCGTTCAAGAGCTTCCCGCGGCGCTGCCGGGACGCGATTTTCAAGGCTGTTTCCGATCCCATGCCATTGGTTTCCATTCCCGCCAATCCGGTTCCCGAAGACGTGGTGACCGGGACCATCAAGACGCAGGACGGGGCCGAGCTGCGGTTCGCGCGCTGGGCGCCGCCGCTCAATCGCAAGGGCACGGTCTGCGTCTTTCAGGGACGCGGCGAATTCATGGAAAAATACTTCGAGACCGTGCGCGACCTGCGTGCAGCGCGGCTTTGCGGTGGCGATGATCGACTGGCGCGGGCAGGGGCATTCGTCGCGGCGCCTGCGCGACCCGCGCAAAGGCTATGTGCGCGATTTCGCCGACTACGAGACCGACGTCGAGACCTTCATCCGCGACGTGGTGATGCCGGACTGCCCGCCGCCATTCTATGCGCTTGCCCATTCCATGGGCGGGGCGGTGCTGCTGCGCGTCGCCCATTCGCAGAAGCGCTGGTTCGACCGCATCGTGCTGTCGGCGCCGATGATCGATCTGCCCGGACGCACCACGGGGCTGCCGTCGCGCGTCCTGCTGCGCGCGCTGCGCTGGATCGGCCGCGGCGGGCAGTATGTCCCGACCGGCACGAGCGAACTGGTCGGCACCGGATCGTTCGTCGGCAATCCCGTCACCTCCGACCCGGTCCGCTATGCGCGCAACGCGGCCATCCTGGAGGAAGACCCGACGCTTGGCCTGGCCGCGCCGTCGATCGCGTGGGCGGATACGGCATTCCGCGCCATGCACAAGTTCAAGGAGACGAACTATCCATCGCAAATCCGCCAGCCGGTGCTGATGCTGGCGGCGGGCGCCGACACCATCGTCTCGACCGCGGCGATCGAGGAGTTCGCCTATCACATGCGCGCCGGCTCGCACCTCGTCATCGCCGGCGCCAAGCACGAACTGCTGCAGGAGCAGGACCGCTATCGCGAGCAGTTCTGGGCGGCATTCGACGCGTTCGTGCCCGGCACGCCGCTGTTTAAGTGAGCGCTCGCACGATCGGCGCGCCGCTGAGATAAATCCCGAGCAGCAGCAGGCCGATGAAGAACCAGCGGCGGAACGTCGCCTGATCGAGCCGCAGCCGTACGACCTGTCCGATCCACATGCCCGCCAGTGCCGCGACGAGCGCTGCGACGGCCGTGCTGGCGAGCGACACGCGACGGGGATCAACGACGGACCGGCTTACGCGCAGTCTTCATCGTAGTCTTTGCGGAGCAGTTTCGGTATCCGCTTTTCGCGGACCGGGCTCTACGCATTCAACAGCTTCATCGCCGCTTCATGCACGCGCGGATCGCCGGCGGCGATGATGTCGCCGCCCTGGTGCGCAGGTTTGCCGTCCCATGTGGTGACGATGCCGCCGGCGCCCCTGACGATCGGCACCAGCGCTGCGATATCGTAAGACTTCAACCCGGACTCGATCACCAGATCGACATGGCCGGCCGCGAGCATGCAGTAGGCGTAGCAATCGCCGCCATAGCGCGACAGCCGCACCTTCTCTTCGATGCTGCTGAACAGCGCGCGTTCGGCTTCGCCGAACATCAGTGGTGTCGTGGTGTAAAGCGTCGCCTCGGACAGCGACGCACAGCGGCGCACGTTGAGCTTGCGCTCGCCGGCCGGACCGCGGTAGCGCGCAGCCGCCGTTGTCGCCGGTGAAGCGCTCACCGATGAAGGGCTGGTGCATCATGCCGAAGGCCGGCTGGCCGTGATGCATCAGCGCAATCAGCGTGCCCCAGACCGGGAAGCCGCCAATGAAAGCTTTCGTGCCGTCGATCGGATCGAGCACCCAGACATATTCGGCGTCGGCGCGTTCGCTGCCGAACTCCTCGCCGATGATCCCGTGCTGGGGAAAATTGGTCGAGATCAACCGGCGCATCGCCGCTTCCGCGGCGCGATCGGCCTCGGTGACCGGGTCGAATTCGCGCCCGGCTTTCTTGTTGTCGACGCCGAGCGATGTGCGGAAGAAGGGCAGGATGGTCTCGCCGGAGACGGTGGCGAGCTTTTCGATGAAGGCCGCGAAATCGATGACCGTCACGGATGGTTCCTTCAGAGGAAAGAGAGAAGAATCGCCGCCGGTGCGCTCCGGTCGCTCGCAAGCCAAGGCCGTATAAGAAAGCCGGTGATGCGGCAACGGCGATTCGGTCAGCGCGTCGCGATTCGGTCTCATCGATGCGTCGTCCGCAGCCTCGGTCGCGTGCGGGCGGAATGATCGCTTGGCGCAGGCCGGCCCGCTAGCGGCTAAGTCGTTGGTTTTTGGGAATTCCGCCGACAACTGGAACACGCTAGCGAAGAACCGGTATGCGCCAAACGCATGAGTAATGAGTTGTTAGGACTTGCCTTTTGTGCGGCGCGGTCGCATATTGTTGCGGTGCGGTAGTGCTTTGCACCACCGCTGCCCTCCTTGGGCGTTTCCTCCCTAGACTTGGGCCGCTTGTTTTCACAAGCGGCCCTTTTTTCTTGTCGCGACTTTCTTCGTCTCTCGCTTCGTTCGTCGCTCGCCGCTCGCGGGCGACTGTTTTTGCGCCACTTCGCGAAGCTGCTCGCAAAGTTTGCAGACGCTATTCGGCGGCCGCCTGGAACGGTCCGAGATCGGACAGCGGGATCGCGGCGCAGGCGTCGGCGAGCGTTGCGATATCCGCGGCGACGCGGGCGAAGTTCGGGCCGCGTTCGCGGCTGCGCTCGTCCATGTAGATCCCGCGATTGAGCTCGATCTGGATCGCGTGCAGCCCGCTGCCGGGGTTGCCGTAATGCTCGGTGATGAAGCCGCCTGCATAGGGCTTGTTGCGGCCGACCGTGTAGCCCAGGCCCTGCATGGTGTCCTGGATCACGTCGGCCAGCAGCGGCGCGCAGCTCGTGCCGTAGCGGTCGCCGATCACGAGGTCCGGCCGCCGCGGCTCCTCGCGCGAGACGCCGACCGACGGCATCGAGTGGCAGTCGATCAGGATCGCCGTGCCGAAGTCGTGGTGCACCTTGGCGATCAGCCGCCGCAGCGCCCGGTGATAGGGCTTGTAAAGGCTCTCGATGCGCTGCAGCGCGTCCTCGATGGAGAGGCGATCCGAATAGATTTCCTGGCCGTCGCCGACCACGCGCGGGATGGTGCCGAGCCCGCCCGCGACCCGCATCGAGCGCGTGTTGGCGAAGCTCGGCAGGCGGCCGGCGAACATGCGCGGATCGAGCTCGTAGGGCTCGCGGTTCACGTCCACATAGGAGCGCGGGAAATTCACCCGCACCACGGCAAAACCCTGATCGCTCAGGCCCGCGATCAGCTCGTCCATGAACGAATCCTCGG
This sequence comes from uncultured Alphaproteobacteria bacterium, assembly GCA_963843435.1. Classification (GTDB taxonomy): domain Bacteria; phylum Pseudomonadota; class Alphaproteobacteria; order Rhizobiales; family Xanthobacteraceae; genus P52-10. The sequence goes on along the minus strand of CAWJKJ010000011.1, from coordinate 879 downwards.
ACTTGCGCAGCGTCGTCATGTCGATGCGCGAGGCCATCAGGAATTCGTGCGGATAGACCGTCCCGCTGTGCGGCGAGTTGAAGATGATGGGCGCACGCCAGCGCCCGGGCTCCGTCATCTCGAAGGGCGGGGACAGATCGCCCCTGAATTCGTTCATTGTGGCGCGTTCTTCCGGCTGGATTCGCGGCTTTTCAGCACTCTAGACCTGTATTGTGGGTCAAACACAGCGCTTCTGCCAAGAGGCACTTTACCTTCACCCGAAATTTACCTGAAATCGGCCTAATGCTCGCTAACTCCCTACTTCCCTCCAAGGACGGCAAGCCACTCACGCCATGCACAAAAAAATCCTGCTCGCCGAAGACGATAACGACATGCGACGGTTCCTGGCGAAGGCGCTCGAGAATGCCGGCTTCGAGGTTTCCTCCTATGACAACGGCCTTTCCGCCTACAAGCGGCTGCGCGAAGAGCCGTTTGAGATGCTTTTGACCGATATCGTGATGCCGGAAATGGACGGCATCGAGCTTGCGCGCCGCGCCGCCGAGCTCGATCCCGACATCAAGATCATGTTCATCACCGGTTTTGCCGCCGTGGCGCTGAATTCCGATTCGCAGGCGCCGAAGAACGCCAAGGTGCTGTCCAAGCCGGTGCACCTGCGCGATCTCGTCAACGAAGTGAACAAGATGCTGGCGGCCTAGGATCTGGGGCTGGAACGAGGGTTCGGACCGGTCCTAACCGTCCTTGCCTGCCTCGTCTTCAGCCGTTATAGGGACCCCGACCCCACGAAATTCGGTTTCGGGCGCGTAGCTCAGCGGGAGAGCACTACCTTGACATGGTAGGGGTCACAGGTTCGATCCCTGTCGCGCCCACCAGCCTTCGCTC
>CAWJKJ010000010.1:0-21602 GCA_963843435.1 uncultured Alphaproteobacteria bacterium | reverse complement strand
CGCTTAGATAAGGAAGCAGGCTTTGCAGTCCGGGCAGCGCCGGGTGCAGGTCGCAGTCGATCCCGCCTGGAATGACCGAAGTCATGAACGCAACGCCTCCCACCGGCTGATCCGGCTATCACCTTGTTATGCAAGGAACCTTAGCTGCGCCGGAACCGGGGAGCAATCAAAGGCCCTGCACGGGACTCATGCGGCCCGCGCACGGGACGACGAAAACCGCACCAAATTCGCCGAAAAGGCAGCCCAGAGAAATAATCCGGAAAAAGCTGGTTCCGGATGTCACACCCGCCAAGGCTCGCTCGTCCTGGGTGTAGACGGCTGGCAACGGCCGGCATAGCCAAGGAGAATGACGTGAAACCGAGACTGAACCCCTACAAGGCGGCCGCCGGCGTCTACAAGGCGATGAATGGACCTGCAGACCCGTGTCAACAATTCCGGCCTCGAGCACAGCCTGATCGAGCTGGTGAAGATGCGCGCCTCGCAGATCAACGGCTGCGCCTACTGCCTGCACATGCACTCGAGCGACGCGCGCAAGGCCGGCGAGACCGAGGCGCGGCTCTTCTTGCTCAACGCCTGGCACGAATCGCGGCTCTACACGCCGCGCGAGCGCGCCGCGCTGCCTGGACCGAAGCGCTGACGCTGATCTCGGAGACGCATGCGCCTGACGACGACTACGACGAGGTGCTCGCGCACTTCAGCGAGGAGGAGCTGGTCAAGTTGACGCTGCTGATCGGCACGATCAACGCCTGGAACCGGATCGCCGTCGGCTTCCGCGCGGTTCATCCGAAAGACGCCAAGCATGCAGCAGCAGCCTGACGACGCCGCCAGCACGTTCGCGCCCTTGCGTCCGCGACTGACCCGCATTGCCTATCGCATGCTCGGCTCGGTCGCGGAAGCCGAGGATATCGTGCAGGATGCCTATCTGCGCTGGCACGGCGCCGACGCGCGCAGGTTGCCGATCCGGGCGCTTCCTGTCGAAGACCGTGACGCGGCTCTGCCTCGACCACCTGAAATCCGCGCGCGTCAAGCGCGAGACCTATATCGGCGCCTGGCTGCCCGAACCGATGATCGAAGCCGGCCGAGAGTCGATGAGGCCGACGACATCACGCTGACGCTGATGATGGCGCTGGAACGCCTGTCGCCGCTGGAGCGCGCGGCGTTCCTGCTGCACGACATGTTCGACCAGGACTTCGACCGAGGTCGCACAGACGATCGAGCGCGATCCGCCGCCTGCCGCCAGCTCGCGAGCCGCGCGCGCGAGCATGTGCGGCGGCCAAGCCGCGCTTTCCCGTGTCGCCGGCACAGGGCGCCGAGACCTCGCGAGGGCCTTCTTCGACGCCTCGCGCAGCGGCGAACTCGCGCCGCTGCAGGCGCTGCTGGCGCAGGACGTCATCCTCTATTCGGACGGCGGCGGCAAGCGCGCCGCCGCGCTCAACCCGATCTACGGCGACGACAACGTGGCCCGCTTCATCGCCGGCGTCGCGTCCAAGAACCGGCAACGAGCAGCTCACCTGGCGCCAGGAGACCGTCGACGGCCTGCCGGGCATCGTCGTCGTCGAGAACGGCGAGGTGCATGCACACCATCGCACTCGAGATCGACGACGGCCGGATCACGGCGATCTACATCGTCCGCAACCCGGACAAGCTGCGCCACGTGAGTGCGAGGACGATGATGCACTGAGGCGCGTGAAATGCACGGTGCCGGTCGCCAAGTGGCACGCGGGTCATCCCGCAGTCGAGCACGGTCTTGACGGCACCCCCACGCGCCCGGTCAGAAGCGCGGATACTTAACCACCCAGCCGGTTGCGGCGCCACAGACGGTCAAAGTTGCCATCGAGACCCGCTGTCATCCCGTATGAAGTCGCCCTGATCCGCTTTACGGGTTCGCTCGCTTCAAAGTAAAACTCAACCGCGCATCGTTGCCAGGTTCGTAGCACCGATCCAGTGCGGGTAGCGAACGCGCTCGCCAAAAGCGCGAGCCACACGCGCAGGAGCAAAGTCATCTGCTCGCGCCCGACTTTGGCGGAGGCGGCTCCTCCATCTGCAACGTGAAGTGGACGCCTGGGAATGCCTTTATCCAGATGGCGATTTACTTCATCGACGCTGCCGAGCGGCACCTGTCGGGACGACTTATCGTTCCGCGCAGTGACATCTCAACGTCCCGCTCTGGAGCTGAGACAGCTTGCAACGACACTGATCGAAGGCAACGAGGCTTCGCATCTCGTTTGCGCGCGGATGAGCCCTCGCTCTCGCGAGGACGACCCTCAGTCACACCGCGCGCTCATGCCGCCGTCGACCACGATCTCGGTGCCGGTGACGAAGCGCGCCTCGTCGGAGGCGAGGAACAGCGCGGCATTGGCGGTGTCGCGGCCGTCGCCCATGAAGCCGAGCGGGATGCGCGTCTGGCGCTGCGCCAGCAGCTTGTCCACGTCGCCGCCGGCGCGCTGTCTTCGCCAGCCGCACCTCGACCATCGGCGTGTGCAGCTGGCCCGGCACGATCGTGTTCACGCGGATACCCTTCGGCGCGTACTGCACCGCGACCACCTGCGAGAACTGGATCACGCCGGCCTTGGAGGCGGCGTAGGCGACCTGCGCGGCGCCGGTCCAGCGCATGCCGGAGGTCGACGCGATGTTGACGATCGAGCCGCTGCCCTGCGCTTCCATCACCGGCAGCACGTGCTTGCAGGTGAGGAAGACGCTCTTCAGGTTGAGGTCGATCTGCGCGTCCCAGGCTTCCTCGGACATCTCGACCGGGCCGCCCGGCGCCGAGCCGCCGACATTGTTCACCAGCACGTCGATGCGGCCGTACTTGTCCTTGCAGGCCTGCACCATCGCCGCGACGGACGCCTGCTGCGTCACGTCGCACAGATGCGTGGCGATCTCGCCGCCGGCGTCCTTCACCCGCGCGACGGTTTCTTCCATCGGCGCCATGTCGCGGTCGACGGCGAAGATCCTTGCGCCTTCCTGCGCGAACAGCACGCAGGCGGCGCGGCCGTTGCCCCAGCCCGGCCCGACGCAGCCGGCGCCGACGATCAGTGCGATCTTGCCCTGCAGACGTCCCGCCACTCACTTAGCTCCGGCGCGCGCGTGCGCGTCAATCCAGGACCGCAGCTTGCCGGCCACGAGCGCCGGCGTCTGCACATGCATGAAGTGGCCGCTCTCGATCGCCTCGAAGCGCGCGCCCTTCACCTTGTCCGCGAGCTCCTTGACCAGCGCCGGCGTCCGCAGCGCGTCGTGCTTGCCGGCGAGGAACTGCACCGGCACCTTCAGTTCGCCGAGACGCTCTTCGAGGTTCGAGCCCAACAGCGCGTAGTTGCAATAGGCCCAGCCGCGCGGATCGGACTTCAGCATGGTCTCGCGGAAGCGCTCGAACCGCGCCTTGTCGTGACGCACGATCTCCGGATAGGAGTTGTTCAGCGCGGTGTCGGTCACCACCGCCATGCCCTTCTCGATCGCCAGCTTCGAGCGATCGCGAAACGCCTGCTTGCGCACCGGATCGCTCATGCCGAGCGCTGCCGCCATCAGCGTCACCGACGCGGTCTGCTCCGGATATTTCAGCGCAAACGTCATCGCGATCAGCGAACCCGCCGCCGCGCCGACGAAGTGATACGGCGGCTTCAGGCCGGTGACCTTCAGCAGCTCCAGCAGATCGACGAGATGGCCGTTCTCGACCGTAGTACTCGTCCGGCGGAACTTCCGACTGGCCTGCGCCGCGCAGGTCGTAGCGCAGCACGCGAAAGTCCTTCGCGAACGCCGGGACGACGCCGTCCCAGCTGTCCATGCTGCCGCCGAGCTCGTGCAGCAGCACGAGGCTCGGTCCCGTCGTTCCATCGACGGTGTAGCGGAGCTTGACCGCTCCCTGATGCCAGCTTGCCATTGTGACGTCGCCTATTGTCGAGCTTGATGCCGGTGGCGCGGATCACGTCGCCCCACTTCTTGGTCTCGTCGACGATCATCTGTGGAACACTTCCGGTGTCGAGCCTTCGGCATCGACGCCCTGGATGGCGAGCTTGTCGATCACGTCCTTCGACTTGGCCGCGTCGTTCACGACCTTGTTGAGCTTGGCGACGACGTCCGGCGGCGTCGCGGCCGGCGCGATGAAGCCGTACCAGTTGTCGGCCAGCACCTCCGGCAGGCCCTGCTCGACGAACGTCTTCAGGTCCGGCAATGCCGGCGAGCGCTTGGTCGAGCCGAGACCGATCGCCTTGAACGTGCCGGCCTTGACGTGCGGCAGCAGCACCGGAATGTCGGCGAACATCCACTGCACCTGGCTGCCGAGCAGATCGTTCACCGCCGGCGCGGCGCCGCGATAGGGAACGTGCTGCGACTTCACGCCCGACTTCAGCTTGAACAGCTCGGCGGCGAGATGCGGCATGCTGCCGGCGCCGGTGGAGGCGAAGTTGATGTCCTGCGCCTTGCTGAGCGCCAGCAGTTCGGCGACGGTCGTCGCCTTCACGTTCGGCGCGACAACGAGCACTTCCGGCACCCGCACGGCGAGGCTGATCGCCTTCAGGTCCTTCTGCACGTTGTAGGGCATGTTGGTCTGCACGCTCGGATTGATCGCGAGCGCGCCGGGGCTGGACAGGACGATGGTGTAGCCGTTCGGATCCGCCTTCGCGACCGCATCGACGCCGGTGATGCCGCCGGCGCCGCTGCGGTTGTCGACTCACGACCGGCTGGCCGAGCAGCGCCTGCATGCGCTCGGCATAGATGCGCGCGATCGTGTCGGCCGGACCGCCGGCCGGGAACGGCACGATCAGCTTGATCGGCACGGTTGGGGAAGTCCTGGGCGGCAGCCGACGCCGGCAACAGCACGTGCGAGAGACACCAAGCCACGCGAACCGCGACAGCTTCAACATTGGGAAGTCTCCCTTATTCGGGCCGGTCGTTCAGCGCCGGCGATTGAGAATCGTCGCGCCTGTTTACACCTGTTTTCGCAAGCGTTGACAATCCTTCGAGCGGGCGTGCGCGGCCCGTGCCGCGTCGATTCGGCACGTGAATGCGTCCTACTTCGCCGCCGCGGCGCGCGCACGCATCGCCGTCGACACGTCCTTGCCGAGCGCAAGCCCGCCTTCGAACGACAGCTCGATCATCCGGTAGAACATGTTCTTGGTCGCCGCGAGCTGGGCTGCGTCGTTCTCGGCCCAGGCCGTGGCGATCTCGATCGCCGTCGGCAGCACGGCCTCCGGCGCAACGGCGCGATTGGCGAGGCCAAGGCGCATGACGTCGTCGGCGCCAAAGTTGGCGCCGAGGCTGATCATCTCGAACGCCGCCTTCGGCCCGACCTGCTTGAGCAGGCTGGTGCAGCACGCCGGTCGGCGTCAGGTGATGCTTCAATTCCGGATAGCCGAACTTCAGGTTGGTGCCGACCACCACCATGTCGCAGCAGATCGCGAACGCCGCGCCGCCGCCGATCGCAGCGCCATGCACGGCGGCAACCACCGGCTTCGACAGGGTGCGCAGCATCACCTGCAGTCCCGACATCAGGCTGGAGCGCAACGCATTGCGCTTGACGCTGTCCGGCGTCTGCTCGCCGCGAAATTCGCTCAAGTCGGCGCCGGCGGAAAATCCGCGGCCCTCGCCCGTCAGCACCAGCGCGCGCACGCGATCGTCCTGATCCGCGTCCTGCAGCGCATCGCGCAGCGCCACCAGCAGCGCGGTATTGAGCGCGTTCAGCTTGTCCGGCCGGTTCATGCTGATGACGCGCACGACGCCGTGATCCTCGATGCGCACCACGTCGCTGCTCGTTACGCTGCCCTCGGCCATGTTGTCCCCTCTGTGATTCGTTCTTCTTGCCGTGCCACTGAACGGCACATGATCGCAAAGCGTGAGGCTGTGCGCACCGCGTGCGAACGCATTGCAGACATTCTCGCTGATAGCGCAGCTTGCGGCACAGCGCCGGAAGCAGGAAAATCGCAGAAAGAAGAGCAATAACGCCGGATGCGAGGCCGAGGAACTCTCAAAGGACGATGACGTCAACCGCGGTCTACGCGCAACCCAACCTGCTTCGCTTCATCTGCACGCGAATGATGATCGTGCTGTCGATGCAGGTGCAGGCCGTTGCACTCGGCTGGTTCGTCTATGCGCAAACCGGCAGCGCGTTCAGCCTCGGCCTGATCGGCCTCGCGCAATTCCTGCCCGCGATCCCGCTGCTCGCGCTGGCCGGCTATGCCGCCGACCACTTCGATCGCCGCAAGGTGATCATGCTGTCGCAGACCGTGCAGGCGATCGGCGCGCTCGGTCTCTATGCCTGCGTGCACTTCATGCCGACGCGGATGCTGCCGATCTACCTGATGGCGATGGTGATCGCCGGCGCGCGCTCGTTCTCGATGCCGGCGACGGCGTCGCTGTTGCCGAACATCGTCACCCGCGAGCAGTTTCCGCAGGCGATCGCCTTCTCGTCATCGTCGATGCAGTTCGCCGCGATGGTCGGCCCGGCGATCGGCGGCTTCGTCTACGCGGCCATCGCCGAGGACATCTTTCTGCTGCTGGTCGCCTTGCCGGCGGCGGCGGCGCTGCTGATCCTGACGGTGAAGGCGCCGCCGGGCGCCGAGCAGAGCGGCCACGGTTCGGCCTGGCAGAAGGCCATCGCCGGCTTCGGCTATGTCCGCCGCAACCAGCTGATCCTCGGCGCCATGTCGCTCGACCTGTTCGCGGTGCTGCTTGGCGGCGTCACCGCGCTGTTGCCGATCTTCGCCCAGGACATCCTGCACGTCGGCCCGGCCGAGCTCGGCATCCTGCGCAGCGGGCCGACATTCGGCGCGCTGCTGGTCGGCATCGGCCTGATCCGGTTTCCGCTTCATCGCCACGCCGGCCAGACCATGCTGTGGTCGGTGGTCGTGTTCGGTCTCGCCACCATCGCCTTCGGCCTGTCGACGAACTTCTGGCTTTCGCTCGCGGCCCTGATCGTGATCGGCGGCTCCGACATGGTGAGCATGGTGATCCGCCAGACCGTGATCCAGATGACGACGCCGGACGCCATGCGCGGCCGCGTCAGCGCTGTCAGCTCGATCTTCGTCGGCGCATCGAACCAGCTCGGCAGCTTCGAGTCCGGCGTGATGGCGAGCCTGCTGGGAGCCGCGACTGCATCCGTCGTCGGCGGCTTCGGCACGCTGCTCGTGGTTGCGGCCATCGCGTTCTACTTCCCGGACTTGCGGAAGGCCGACCGGGTGCACGGCGATCAGCGCACGTTCCGCTCGATGAGAACGAGATTGCCTCGATTTCAGGCGAGGCCGAGCCGATTGCGGCGACAGAACAGCCGCGCGAACGAAGAACAGGCAAACTTTAAGAGATGAAATGCGCGCATGCGTGCCTGCGCCAGAGGCAGGCCGTTCCGCTGGACCGCGGCTTTGCCCCGGTGAATAATTCCACTAACAAGGACACCACCCGCAACGAACATCCTAAAAGGGGGAGACCGCCTAAATGGCTGAACCGCAACGCGCGCGTCCGAAAGCGACGCCGGAGACCAAGCACTTCTGGGACGGCACGCAGGCCGGCGAACTTCGCCTGCAGCGCTGCAACAAGTGCTCGAAGGCCTACTTCCCGCCGCGCCCGTTCTGTCCCGAATGCGGTCACCGCGAAGTGACGGTATTCAAGGCGAGCGGCAAGGGCTTCCTCTACAGCTACGTCATCCATCACCGCCCGGTCCCCGGCTTCACGCCGCCCTACTCGATCGCCGTGGTCGAGCTCGAGGAAGGCCCGCGCATGATGACCAACATCGTCGACTGCCCGCAGACGCCCGAAGCGCTGCAGCTCGACATGAAGGTGCAGGTCAAGTTCGAGAAGCTCGACGACAAGGTCACGCTTCCCCTGTTCGCGCCAGTGAAGGGCTAAGCACCATGCGTAAAAACCAGGTAGCCGTCGTTGGCGCGGCCGAAACCACCAAGCTCGGCGTCATTCCCGACATGTCGCAGATCCAGCTGCATGCGGATGCGGCGCTGAATGCGATCGCCGATGCGGGACTGACCATCAAGGACATCGACGGCTTTGCCACCGCGGTCGAGCAACCGCAGCAGGTCTGTCATTATCTCGGCATCAAGCCGACCTGGGTGGACAACACCTCGGTCGGCGGCTGCTCGTTCATGCTGCACGTCCGCCATGCGGCGGCGGCGATCGAGGCCGGCCTGTGCAAGACCGTGCTCATCACGCACGCGGAAAGCGGCAAGTCGAACATCGGCCGTCCGCCGCGTGGCGTCGGCGCCGACAGCCTCAACGGCCAGTTCGAGATGCCGTTCGGCGTCGCGGGCCCGCCCAGCATGTTCACGATCCCGGTGCTGCGCTACCTGAAGACGCACGGCATCACCCAGGAACAGATGGCGATGGTGTCCGTCGTGCAGCGCGAGTGGGCGGCAAAGAACCCGCGCGCGACCATGAAGGACCCGATCACGGTCGCCGACGTGCTCAACTCGCGCATGATCGCCTATCCGATCCGCATCCTGCAGTGCTGCCTCGTCACCGACGGCGGCGGCGCGCTGATCCTGACCAGCGCCGATCGCGCCAAGGACTTCAAGACCAAGCCGGTCTACGTCCTCGGCACCGGCGAAAGCGTGGAGACGCCGATGGTCAGCCAGATGGAGACCTTCGACTCCTCGCGCGCGTTCAAGGTGGCGGGCCCGCTGGCGTTCCAGGAAGCCGGCATCAAGCACAAGGACGTCGATCACCTGATGATCTACGACGCCTTCGCGCACCTGCCGCTCTATGGACTGGGCGACCTCGGCTTCATGCCGCATGAGGAAACCGGCAAGTTCATCGCCGACGGCAACACCCGCCCCGGCGGCAAGCTGCCGCTGAACACCAACGGCGGCGGCCTCTCCTACATGCACTCGGGCATGTACGGCATGTACGCGCTGCAGGAGAGCGTGCGGCAGATGCGCGGCACAGCGGCGGCGCAGGTGCCGAACGCGAAGATCTCGGTCTGCCACGGCGTCGGCGGCATGTTCGCCGCCTCCGGCACGGTGATCTTCACCAACCAGCGCTGACAACAGGGAAGCGCTTGGCACTCCCCCTGTTCGTTCTAGAGCGTGATAGCGTTTCTTCGAATCGCCATCACGCTCTAGCCTCTTGTTTGGAGCATGATCTTCGGAAAACCGGTGTCCACTTTTCCGGATCATGCTCTAGGTACGCGGCACGCCCGGAAGTCATTTCCGGGGTCTTCTTTTGGAGCTAGGGACTCAATGGCCGAAGGGCTTTTCGCCGGACTGAGGGTGATCGACTGCGCGAGCTTCATCGCAGCTCCGGCGGCGGCGACGATCTTCGCCGACTTCGGCGCCGACGTGATCAAGATCGAGCCGACCGGCGAAGGCGACCTCTATCGCTCGCTGCATACCCGCCCCGGCTCGCCGAGCGTGAACCGCGACTACGCCTGGATCCTCGACAACCGCAACAAGCGCGGCCTCGCCCTCGACCTGAAGTCCGAGCGCGGCCACGAGGTGCTGAGCCGGCTGGTGGAAAAGGCCGACATCTTCATCACCAACATGCCGTTTCCGGTGCGACGCAAGCTCAGGACCGGCTACGAGGATCTCGCGCATCTCAACCCGCGGCTGATCTATGCCTCCTTCACGGCCTACGGCGAGACCGGGCCCGAAGCGGAGAAGACCGGCTTCGACTCCACCGCCTACTGGGCGCGCTCCGGCTTGATGGACATGGTGCGGCCCGACGCGGACGCGACGCCGGCCCGCTCGGCGCCGGGCATGGGCGACCATCCGAGCGCGATGGCGCTGTTCGGCGCGATCATGACCGCGCTGTGGCGGCGCGAGAAGACCGGCCGCGGCGGCCACGTCGACTCCTCGCTGGTTGCGAACGGCCTGTGGTCGAACAGCTACCTCGTGCAGGCAAAGCTGATCGGCGCGGAATTTCCGCCGCGCCCGAAGCGCACGCATGTGCTGAACCCGCTCAGCAACGCCTACCGCTGCAAGGACGGGCGCTGGTTCATCCTGTCGATGGTCAACGAGGCGCGGCAGTACGCGCCGTTCATGAAGGCCATCGGGCTGGATCACCTGACGCAGAAGTACGAAGTGCAGATGGACCGGCAGAAGAACTCGCCGGAGCTGATCGAGATCTACGACAGGGTGTTCTCGGAAAAGACGCTCGATGACTGGCGGAAGATCCTCGACGCCGCCGGCATCACCTTTGGCATCGTCAACACGCTGGACGACCTGCTGGACGACGATCAGGCCCGCCACGCGCGGCGCCATCGTGCCGTTCGCCGACGGGTCGGGGGAAACGATCTCGAGCCCGTTCAACGTCGATGGCGAGACCAAGCGCCGCCCGCGGCCGCGCCGTCCGTCGGCCAGCACACCAACGAAATCCTGCGCGAGCACGGATATGACGACGCCGAGATCACGAAGCTGCGTGACGCGAGGGCGGTCGGCTAGCGCAGCCAAAGACACGGGGAAACCGAGGCAATGTCCGATCAGCTCTTTGCGGGATTGAAGGTCATCGACTGCGCGAGCTTCATCGCGGCGCCTGCCGCTGCCACGGTGCTGTCGGACTTCGGCGCCGACGTGATCAAGATCGAGCCGCCCGGCGAAGGCGATGCCTATCGCTCGCTGCATGCGAAGCCGGGCGCGCCGCAGAGCAATGTCGACTACGCCTGGATGCATGGCGCGCGCAACAAGCGCAGCATCGCGCTCAACCTGAAGACGCCGCAGGGCCTTGGCGTGCTGCACCGGCTGATCGACAAGGCCGACGTGTTCGTCACCAACCTGCCGCTGCCGGTCCGCCGCCGCCTGACGATTTCCTATGAGGATCTCGCGCCGCGCAATCCGCAACTGATCTACGCATCGTTCACCGCCTATGGCGAAAAGGGCGAGGAGGCCGACAAGACCGGCTTCGACTCCACGGCCTACTGGGCACGCTCGGGACTGATGGACCAGGTGCGCCCGGACTCGACCTCGCCGCCGGCCCGTTCGGTCGCGGGCATGGGCGACCATCCCTGCAGCATCGCGCTCTATGCGGCGATCGTCACCGGCCTCTATCGGCGCCAGCTACCGGCAAGGGCGGGCTGGTGTCGTCGTCGCTGCTCGCGAACGGCCTGTGGTCGAATGCGTTCCTTGTGCAGGCGCGCCTGACCGGCGCGACCATCCCGCCGCGGCCGCCGCGCTCGGAATCGCTGACCGCGACCAGCAACATGTATCGCACGCGCGACGACCGCTGGTTCAACCTGGCGATGGTCAACGACGCCAAGCAATTTCCCGATTCTTGTCGCCGCGCTCGGGCGGCCGGAGCTCGCCACCGACCCGCGCTTCGTCACCGACGGACGCCCGGCGCACCAACGTGCGTGCACTGATGGCGGAGCTTGACGACCTGTTCGCGCAGTTCGATCTCGCGCTACCTGCGCCAGACGCTCGACGCGGCCGGCGTCACCTTTGGCTTCGTCGGCACGATCGACGAAGCGCTGCACGACAGGCAGATGCGCGACGCGGGCGCGATCGTGCCGACCGCGGACGGCAAGGGCGAAATTGTCTCCAGCCCCTTCAGCGTCGAGGGCGCACCGAAAACCGCACCAAGGCCCGCGCCGGCGATCGGCGAGCACACCGACGAGCTTCTGCGCGGAATACGGCTTCAGCGACGCCGAGATTTCAGACATACGCGCTGCAAAGGCGGTGGCCTGAAGCATCCCTGCCCTGACCTGTACGCGATTGCCTCATGCGGCTGCGCGTGTTGCTTTAAGGCCGAATCCCGTCACCATGGGAATGAACAGGACAAGGGAACGGTCTCGCGCACGCAGATGAACTACCGATTTGTCGTTCCCATGATGGCGACCGCGTTCTTCGAACTGTCGGTCATCTCGATTGTCCGGGTCACGACGTCCTATCGCGCCATCGAGCTTGGTCTCTCCGCCGCCTGGATCGGCATCCTCACCGCGGCGTTTGCGATACTGCCCGTTTTCTTTGCGCTGAAGGTCGGCCGGGCGATCGACCGCGGCAACGACATGAAGATGATCTGGGCCGGCACCGTGACTGCTGGTCGCGGCCTGCGCAGGGATCGCGCTCTTTCCCTCGATCTATGCCGCTGCTGTTCTTCACCGCGGTCGCTCGGCATCGGCCATCTGTTTCTGAACATCGGCCTGCAGGTGCTGTGCGCACAGCAGCCGGGGCCGGGCGTGATGGAGCGGATGCTCGGCAACTACATGATCGCAACCGCGATCGGACAGGGCGCAGGCCCCGCCGTGGTCGGCTGGGTCGGCGGCTCCGCCGCGATCCCGCCGACCCAGCCGCTGTTCTGGATCGGCTTCGCCACGGCCGTGCTCGCCTTCATCTGCCAGCCTCTTTCTGCGCTCGGGCCACCAGCGCGCGCCGCAAGTGGAGGGCGCAAAGCCCGTGCCGGTGCGCGACATCATCCGCAGCCCCGGCTTCGCCGTGATCTTCTCCGTCAGCGTCGTGTACGGTCGTCGCGCAGGACCTGATCGTGGTCTACCTGCCGCTGATGGGCACCGAGCGGAACATCGCCGTCGATGTGATCGGCTCGCTGCTGGCGGTGCGCGCGTTTGCGGCTGTGTTCTCGCGGCTGTTCTTCGCCAGGCTCAGCATGTGGCTCGGCAGCACGACGCTGATGGTCACCAGCACGATTGCCGGCGCGCTTGCGTTCGGCGCGCTGGCCGCACCGATCTCGATGCCGCTGATGTTCGTCGCGATCGCCATTCTCGGCGGCGCGCTCGGCATGGCGGTGACCACGGCGATCTCCAGCCTGCTGGCGATGGTCGCGAGCGAGGTGCGCGGCACCGCCAACTCGCTGCGCACCGGCGGCACCCGGCTCGGGCCAGGTCGTCATTCCGTTCTTTGCCGGCCTGCTGGCGGCGGCGATGGGTGTCGCCAGCGTGTTCCTGGTGCTCGGCGCAAGCCTTGCGATGGCCGCAACGGCAGTGCAGTTTACGCGCCCGAAGTCATCGAGCTCGTAATCTGATGCCCCGCTTCGACGCCAATCTGAACTGGATGTTTCAGGAATGGCCGCTGATCGACCGCTTCGATGCGGCCGCACAGGCGGGCTTCACCGCGGTCGAGGTGCTGTTTCCCTACGAGCTTCCGCCGGATGTGATCGCCGAGCGTCTCCGCCGCAACAATCTCGTGCCCGCGCTGTTCAACATGGGCTCCGGCAACAGCGCGGCCGGCGACCGCGGCCTCGCGTCGCTGCCGGACCGCTTTGCGGAACTGCAGCAGGCTGTGCTGACCGCACGGACCTATGCGCGCGAGACCGGCGTCAAGCGCTTCCACCTCGTGTCGGGCAAGGCCGACCGCAACGATCCGCGCGCGGTCGCGGCCTTCAAGAAGTCGGTCACGTACGCTGCGGAAACGCTGGGCGCCGAAGGCGTCGAAGTGATGCTCGAGCCGATCAATCCCCGCGACATCCCCGGCCTGTTCCTGAACGACTTCGATTTCGCCGAGCAAATCATTCGCGAGCTGGCGCTGCCGAATGTCTGGCTGCAGTTCGACATCTACCATCGGCAGATCATCCACGGCGACGTGGTCACGGGGCTGCGGCAGCAGATGCCGCTGATCCGCCACATCCAGATCGCCAGCGTGCCGTCGCGCAACGAGCCCGACGGCGAGGAGCTGAACTTTCCGTTCCTGTTCGATGAGCTCGACCGGCTCGGCTACGACGGCTACGTCGGCGCCGAATATCGCCCGCGCGGCAAGACGCTGGACGGGCTCGGATGGTTTGAGAAGTATAAGGGCCGTTAGACTCTCGGCCGTCATTGCGAGCGAAGCGACATGCCGGGGCTGAGTTCTTCGAGACGAGCTGCCCGCGATTGTCGCTTCGCAGCATCCGGGCTACAAGCAGACTGGCGCAAACCTTGCTGGTGTGATCAGCTATCAAAAAAGGATCCTCACCATGACCCCTCCGCAAGCCGCCCGCCGCTCCGAGCCTGCCATCTCCGACATCGTCATGATGGACGCACTGCCGCTTGGGCGCGCGTTGCGGGCGCGAAAACTGTCGTGCGTCGAGGTCATGAACGCCTATCTCGATCACATCGAACGCTTCAATCCGACGGTCAACGCCATCATCTCCATGCGCGACCGCAAGGAGCTGATCGCTGAAGCCACCTTGCGCGACGAGCAGCTGAAGCGCGGCGAGGACATGGGCCCGCTGCACGGCATGCCCCAGGCGATCAAGGATCTGGCCGCCGCGAAAGGCATCCCCACCACGCAGGGCTCGCCGATCTACAAGGACACGATCCCGGAGGCCGACGCGCTGTTCGTCGAGCGCATGCGCAACGCCGGCGCCATCATCATCGGCAAGACCAACGTGCCGGAGTTCGGCCTCGGCTCGCAGACCTACAACCCGGTGTTCGGCCTGACGCGCAACGCCTACGACCAGACCAAGACGTCGGGCGGATCGAGCGGCGGCGCGGCCGTCGCGCTGGCGCTGCGCATGCTGCCGGTCGCCGACGGCAGCGACCACGGCGGCTCGCTGCGCAATCCGGCCGCCTTCAACAACGTGCTCGGCTTCCGCACCTCCTACGGACGCGTGCCGCATCACAACGAGGACGTCTTCCTCACCGGGCTCAGCGTCAAGGGGCCGATGGCGCGGACGGTGGAAGACCTGCAGATGCTGCTGTCGGTGCAGGCCGGCTACGACGATCGCGTGCCGCTGTCGATCGCCGATCCGCATTCGTATGCGGTCCCTTCGCTGAAGTGCGACGTCAAAGGCAAGCGCATCGGCTGGATCGGCGAGTTTGGCAACCTGCCGATGGAGGCGGGCGTGCGCGAGCTGTGCCGGGATGCGCTGCGCACGCTCGAAGGCATGGGCTGCATCGTCGAGGAGGTGACGCCGAATTTCGACCCGGAAGCGGTCTGGAAGGCCTGGCTCGTCCAGCGTGCCTGGCTTGCGGGCGGCAAACTGCGTCCGCTCTACGAGGATCCGGCAAAGCGCGCGCTGATGAAGCCGGAAGCGCAGTGGGAGGTCGAGGAAGGCTACAAGCTCTCCGCCTATGACCTCACCGCCGCTTCCGACGTGCGCAATGCCTGGTACCGGGAGGTGCGCGAGCTGTTCAAGCGCTACGACTATCTGACGCTGCCGAGCGCATCGGTGTTTCCGTTCCCGGTCGAGACGCACTGGCCGCAGGAAATCGCCGGCAAGAAAATGGACACCTACCATCGCTGGATGCAGGTGGTGATCCCGATCACCATGTCCGGCTGCCCGTCGCTCGGCACTCCCGGTCGGCTTCAACGCGGCGGGGCTGCCGATGGGCATGCAGATCGTCGGCCCGATGCACGCCGAGCACGCGGTGATGCAACTCGCCAACGCCTATGAGGAAGCAACCGCCTGGACGAAGAAGGTGTTGCCGTCGCTCTTGAACGGCTGACGCTTACAACGGCAGCGGCGCGTCGCGTTTGACTTCTTCCATCACCGCATAGGTGCGCGTCTCGCGCACGCCGGGCAGCGCCAGCAGCACGTCGCCGAGAAATCGGCGATAGGCGGCCATGTCGGCCACCCGCGTCTTGACCAGATAATCGAAGCCGCCCGCGACCATGTGGCACTCGAGAACCTCGGGCGCGATGCGCACCGCCTTTGCGAAGCGCTCGAACACGTCGGGCGTGGTCTTGTCGAGCAGCACCTCGACGAACACCAACAGGCCCAGGCCGAGCTGATGCGGGTTCAGCCGCGCGCTGTATCCCTCGATGAGGCCGTCGCGCTGCAGGCGCTTCAGCCGTTCGCCTGCCGAGGCGGGCGACAGCCCGATCCGTTCGGCCAGCTCGACGTTGGCGATGCGGCCGTCGGCCTGAAGGATGCCGAGGATGCGGCGATCCGTCTTGTCTAATTCAACGGTCATTTGACGCTTTTGCCATAGATTATTTGGTCATACTACCAATTTATCTATCGAAATACGCCGACTGCGGCGCTATTCCTTACAAATCACTGAGGAACCCTTCCTTGATTCCCCCGTTCAGCGCTCCCTACGCGCCCGATGACAGCGCCATCGCCCAGGCCCTGCTCGGCAGCGCACGCTTGCCCCCCGACGGCGAAGCCCGCATCGACCGGACCGCGACGCGGCTGATCGAGGCCATCCGCACCGAACGGAGCGGGGTTGGCGGCGTCGAGGAGATGCTGCGCGAGTTCGCGCTGTCGACCAAGGAAGGCCTGGCGCTGATGGTGCTGGCCGAGGCGCTCCTGCGCGTGCCGGACGCCGCGACCGCCGACCGCTTCATCGAGGACAAGCTCGAGCAGGGCGACTTCGCCCACCACCAGACGAAATCGAGCGCGCTGGCGGTGAACGCATCGGCCTGGGCGCTCGGCATGTCGGCCGCGGTGATCCAGCCCGGCGAGACGCCGCAGGGCACCATCGGCCGGCTGGTGAAGCGGATCGGCCTGCCCGCGGTCAGGATCGCCACGCGCCAGGCGATGCGGCTGATGGGCAACCACTTCGTGC
This sequence comes from uncultured Alphaproteobacteria bacterium, assembly GCA_963843435.1. Taxonomy (GTDB): domain Bacteria; phylum Pseudomonadota; class Alphaproteobacteria; order Rhizobiales; family Xanthobacteraceae; genus P52-10. The sequence continues at coordinate 5,233 of CAWJKJ010000010.1, read as the reverse complement.
TCGGCGAGACCATCGATGCCGCGCTCAAGCGCGCGCAATCCGACGATGTGCAGGCCGCGCGCTATTCGTTCGACATGCTCGGCGAAGGTGCGCGCAGCGCGGCCGACGCCAGGCGCTATCTGGCGGCCTATTCGAACGCGATCGAGGCGATCGGCCGCGCGGCCGGCAACCGTCCCCTGCCCGATCGTCCCGGCATCTCCGTCAAACTGTCCGCGCTGCATCCGCGCTACGAGGCGACGAGCCGCGCGCGCGTGATGAAGGAGCTGGTGCCGCTGGTCACCGGCCTCGCGCAGCAGGCCAAGGGCTTTGACCTCAACCTGACTGTCGATGCCGAGGAAGCCGACCGGCTGGAGCTGTCGCTGGACGTGATCGCCGCCGTCCTCTCCGACACGTCACTTGGGGGATGGGACGGCTTCGGCCTTGCCGTGCAGGCCTATCAGAAGCGCGCGAGCGCAGTGATCGGCTATGTCGACGATCTCGCGCAGCGGCTGAACCGGCGGCTGATGATCCGCCTCGTGAAAGGCGCGTACTGGGACACCGAGATCAAGCGCGCGCAGGAGCGCGGGCTCGACGGCTATCCGGTGTTCACGCGCAAGGCGATGACCGACGTCAACTTCGTCGCCTGTGCACGGCAGCTGCTGGCCGTGCGTCCGCGCATCTTTCCGCAATTCGCCACCCACAACGCACTGACGGTGGCGACGATCCTCGAGCTTGCAGGCACCGACGGCTACGAATTCCAGCGGCTGCATGGCATGGGCGACGCGCTCTATGAACAGTTGCGCGAGGATCGGCCCGAACTGGCCTGCAGGACCTATGCGCCGGTCGGCAGCCATCGCGAGCTGCTTGCCTATCTGGTGCGGCGGCTGCTCGAGAACGGCGCCAACTCGTCGTTCGTTGCCATCGCCGCCGATCCGTCGGTCAAGATCGAGAAACTGCTCCGCCGTCCGGCCGACATGATCGGCTCGGCTGCGAAGGCGCACAATCCGAAGCTGCCATTGCCGCGCGATCTGTTTTCGCCGCAGCGGCTGAACTCGAAGGGCGTCGAGTTCGGCGAGCGCGCCGCATTGGAAGGACTGCTGGCGGATGTCGCCGCCGCATCCGCCGAAGCGGCTGCAGCGCCGCTGATCGACGGCAAGAGCCTCGCCGGCTCGTCGCGCGACGTCGTCAGCCCGATCGACATGAAGACGGTTGTCGGCACCGTCACGGAAGCAACAGGCGAGGAGGCGAACCGCGCCGTCGCTTGCGGCAAGGGTCGGCTTTCCCGCCTGGAGCGCCACCCTCGCAACCAGCCGCGCCTCCATGCTCGAGCGCGCAGCCGAACTGCTGCAGCAGCGGCAGGGCCGGTTCATCGCGCTGCTGCAGCGCGAGGGCGGCAAGACGCTTGATGACGCGCTCTCGGAGGTCCGCGAGGCGATCGACTTCTGCCGCTACTACGCCGCCGAAGGCCGGCGACTGTTCGGAGCCGACCAGTCGCTGCCGGGCCCGACCGGCGAGAGCAACGTGCTGCGCCTGCGCGGACGCGGCGTCATCGTCGCGATCTCGCCGTGGAATTTTCCGCTGGCGATTTTCCTAGGGCAGGTTTCGGCGGCGCTGATGGCCGGCAACGCGGTTATCGCCAAGCCCGCCGAGCAGACGCCGCTGATCGCAACTGAGGCGGTGAGGCTGCTGCATGAGGCCGGCGTTCCTGCGTCGGCGCTGCATCTCGTTCCGGGTGACGGCAGCATCGGCGCAGCCCTGGTCGCGCATGCGGACATTGCCGGCGTGGTCTTCACCGGCTCGACCGAGGTGGCGCGGAAGATCAACCAGACGCTGGCGGCCAAGGACGGCCCGATCGTGCCGCTGATCGCCGAGACCGGCGGCATCAATGCCATGATCGTCGACGCCACCGCACTGCCCGAGCAAGTCGCCGACGATGTCTGCACCTCGGCGTTCCGCTCCGCCGGCCAGCGCTGCTCGGCGCTGCGGCTGCTGCTGGTGCAGGATGACGTCGCCGACCGGATGATCGAGATGATCGCCGGCAGCGCCCGCGAGCTCACCGTCGGCGATCCGCGCGAGATCGCCACCCACATCGGCCCGGTGATCGATCGCGAAGCGAAGGAGCGCCTGGATACGCACATCGCGAAAATGAAAGCGACGGCGCGCGTGCATTTCGCCGGCGAGGCTCCGCCGACCGGCAACTTCGTCGCGCCGCACATCTTCGAGCTCAAGCGCGCAAGCGAACTGACCGAAGAGGTTTTCGGCCCCGTGCTGCATGTGGTGCGCTATCGCGCAAGCGAGCTGCCGCGGGTCATCGAAGCGATTGCGCAAAGCGGCTATGGGCTGACGCTCGGCATCCACTCGCGCATCGACGAAACGGTCGAGGACATCGTTGCGAAGCTTTCGGTCGGCAACATCTACGTCAACCGCAACATGATCGGCGCGGTGGTCGGCGTGCAGCCGTTCGGCGGCCATGGGCTCTCGGGCACCGGCCCGAAGGCCGGCGGCCCGCATTATCTTCCGCGCTTCGCCACCGAGCAGACGATCACGGTGAACACGGCCGCAGCCGGCGGTAACGCGGCGCTGATGGCGCAGGAAGAGGACTGAGCTACTGCGACGCGCTATCGCCGACGCCCCAGAACTTGCGCTGGTAGTGCACCATGCCGTGGCCGGGATCGCCGAGCAGGGTCTCGGTGACCTCGCCGACGATGATGACGTGATCGCCGCCGGGGAAGTGATCGGCCTTCTTGCAGATCAGCGTCGCCAGCGCATCCTTCACCACCGGCAGCTGGTGATGGGAATCGATGAAATGGCCGTCGATGAATTTTTCCGCGCCGCGCCGCGCGAACAGCTCCGCCAGTTCCTGGTGATGCGGCCGCAGGATGCTGATCGCGAACTTCTCGGCGGTGGCGAACACCGGATAGCACTCGGCGGTCAGGTTGAGGCAGGCCAGCACCAGCGGCGGATTGGCCGAGACCGAGGTGAACGAACTCGCAGTGAACCCCTTCGCGGTGCCGTCGGCGTCACGCGTCGTCACGATGACGACCCCGCTCGGATAGCGGGAAAAGACTTCCCTGAACTGCGCAATATTCGACATCGGCCGCTTCGGCTCCCGACCTCTCATGCAGCGGCCGGAGCCGTGCACACCCTTCTCATTTGCGTCAGATCGGGGCTCTTCGCAATGCCGGTGGCGGGATAGCTGCATTGAGCGGTTGGGCAGCGACCGATACCGCTCGATCGCCGCCTTGTGCAGTGCTGCGGAACGAAAGCTTTATTTCCCGGCAGCCTTGCGCAACGCGTCGTTGATCCTGTCCTGCCAGCCCGGCCCGCCGCCCTGGAAATATTCCAGGACGTCCTGGTCGATCCGGAGCGTCACCTGTTCCTTGACGCCGGGAACAGCGGCTTTCTTGACCGGCGCCTCCACGCGCGGCGCGGTCACCGCCTTGAAGGCGGCTTCAGCGGCGCTGCGGGCGTCGGTTGCGGTCTTGGGTCGTCTCGGCGGTATCGACATCTCAATCGTCCTTGCCGGCGATTCGGCATGTCCAAGCATATACCCGGCAAGCCACCCGGTGCTGCCTATCGTTTTCGCGGCTGCGCGAAGAAATCCACATGTCCGACGGTCAGGGTCAGCTTGCCGGCCGCCACCGCGTCACAGCGTCGCGTGAACCAGCCTTCCAGCGTGTCGCGCGACAGGTCGCCCATTTCGCGCGCCGCGTGCAGCCAGCCGGCCAGCAGCTCGGTCTGGAATTTCGCATCGGTCGCCTCGGCCACCCAGTCGGATCGGCCTTGCACGATCGAATAGCCGAGCGCGCGGAAGATCCTTTCCGCAGCCTCTGCCGCGCGCGGACCGAGCGCCGGGCCAAATCCCTTGTTGCCGCGCTGATGCGCGTTGACTGCGGAGATGACCGCCGCATCGTCGGGATCGACGCTGTTGAAGCTGGCGCGGCCGTCGTAGGTCAGCGCGACATAGACAGGCAGCGAGCGCGCGGCCGCAGCAGCAGCGAAGTTCGCTAGCCATGGCTCCGACACGAGGTCGAGCAGCGCCGACGCGGTCACCAGATCGGCGCCCTCATCGAACAGCGGCCCGACGTCGCCGTTGAGATCGAACTGCTGGGTGTCGATCATCGTGCCGGCGGACCGTGCTGTCGCGAACGCCTCCGCCAGCAGCACGGAATCGTTGTCGACCAGCTTCCAGTTTTGCGTCTTCGGCAGTCGCGGGCCGAGCGCCCGCACCGTCGAACCGGTACCGCTGCCGAGATCGACAACGGAGAGCGCGATCTTGTCCTGGAACGCCGACGCGACGGCATCGAGCACCTGGGCATTGCGCGCTCGCAGATCGTGCGGTTCGCGCAAGGCCAGCCATTCGGCCGAGAAGCCGCTCATGTCACTCTCTCCAGCACACGCGCGAACTCCGCCGCCGACTGCCGCCACTGCGGCAGACGCTTCGCGGCCTCTCGCGCGGCTTCTGCCATCCTGGCGCGCGCACCCGCATTCTCGATCACATGCCGCAGCGCGTCGCGCAACGCATGCGCATCGCCGGGAGGGACAAGCACTCCGGCATCCGCCGGCACGATCTCGCCAGCGGCGCCGACCGCCGTCGCAACGATCGGCAACCCATGCGCGACCGCCTCGCCGAACACCATGCCATAACCTTCGAACAGCGACGCCAGCACGAACACGTCAGCATCTGCGTAGAGATCGGCCAGCCGGGCGCCGGTCACTGCGCCCGCGACGACGACGCGATCCTGCAACTGATGCCGCGCGACATCGGCCTGCAACTGCGCAAATGCCTTCGGGTTGCGCGTGGTGTCGCCGGCAATGGTGAGGCGCCAGGGCAGCTGTCGCAGGCTTGCAAGCACCTCGATGAGAACGTCGTAACCCTTGCGCGGCGTGATCGATCCGACCGCGAGCAGATGGACGTTGTCACCGTCTTGCCGTCGCGGCTTGTGCGAAGGAACGTCGACGCCAGGGCGGATGACCGCAAGGCGATCCGCCGACACAACATAGTCGCGGCTCAAGATCTCCGCCGTCGGCTCGCTGGTGACGATCACCGTCCGCGCGCAGGCGAGCGCGGCGCGTTCGCTCTCGCGGAACGCCTGCGCCGCAGCATGGTCGATGCCCGTCTCCAGCGCCAGCGGATGATGCACCAGCGCGATCAGCGGATTGCGTTCGTGCAGTTTTTCCCCCTCCTCCGCCATCACGCCGAACGCGAGCCCATCGATCACGATCGGATAACCTTTGGGCATCGCCAGAAGTC
>CAWJKJ010000009.1:0-120754 GCA_963843435.1 uncultured Alphaproteobacteria bacterium | reverse complement strand
CGGTCTGGTCATTTGAAGGTCGGAGAGGTCCGCTATTGGCCCTCAGCGGACATCAGAGAGCCTGCCTAGCAGTAGATCGCTATACCCCCGCCGGGGCGAAGCCGGCTCGCAATGACGGGGTTCCTGTAATCATTGCAGAAAATTGGACGTTAACAAGATTCTGTCAGCAGTCCTTCCGATTTCGCTGAATCAGAAATTGCAATTTCCCGCATGTAGGAATATAAAGTTCAGGTTCAGCCTCAATGGGAGAGCGAGTGCGCATTCATCTGCGCCTCGGGGCGGGATGCGACGGGTCCGTCGCGGGCCCGCCCGATCCGGAGCATGCTGAGGAGACGTGCCGAGGAGAAGGATGATGACCGGTGCCGAGGGCGGACCGCCCAGTCCCGATCCCCATTATCACGCGAGATCGGCGACGAACGCCTGACGCTGTCGGAGCTTATGCGCTCGCGTCATCGCTGAAAAATACGTTGTAAAGTCAGTAAGTTTAGGCGGGCGGACCGGGTCCGGGCGGGTCCGCTTGCGCAAGCATTGCGATTAGGTTCATTGTTTCCGTCTGGAGAGTAAGTTGGGCACGATGCGCGAAGGTTCGTACAGCTTCGGCCGGTACAGATTTCTTCCTCGCCGGCGAGTATTGCTGCATGGCGAGAGCCCTGTCCGCGTCGGCGCGCGAGCGCTCGATCTCCTTCATGCGCTGATCGAACGTCAGGGCGATCTCGTCAGCAAGTCGGACCTGATGCGTGTCGCCTGGCCCGACACGTTTGTGCATGAAAGCAACCTGAAGGTCACGATTGCAGCGCTGCGCCGGGCGCTACCGCGGGACCGAGCGGAACTGCCTTACATCGTCACGGTCCCGGGTCGTGGATACCGTTTTGCCGCGCCGGTCCGCTTCGAACCCGGCAGCGGCCCGACAGCGACGGGGGGAGGCGGATTCGACAGAACACCTCAAATGCCGAGCGTCCTGGTGGGGCGCGCGGATGACGTGGCTGAGCTGACAAGGCGGGTTTCCGAGCAGGGTATCGTGACGGTCGTCGGACCGGCCGGTGTCGGCAAGACGACGGTCGCCGTCACTGCGGCGCGTCAGCTCGCCGAGCGTTACAGCGACGGATTCTGCTTCGTCGACCTCGCCGCGATCAGTGATCCGCAACTGGTGTGCGCAGCCATCGCCTCGTCGCTTGGATCCAACGCGAATTTTGTCGATCTGCTGGTTGGAATCGTCGAAGTCGCTGCGGGGCTCGAGCAAGCTGATCGTCCTCGACAACTGCGAGCACGTCCTGACGTCCGCAGCCCTCGTGGCCGAGCATATCCATTTCGCGCTTCCGCAGGTGGGGATCATCGCGACCAGCCGCGAGCCGCTCCGGTTTCGCGGAGAGAGCGTCTACCGTCTGCCGCCGCTTCGGTGTCCTGCAAGCGACATGAAAGTCGACGGTCAGCAGGTCATGACCTTCTCGGCCGCGGAGCTGTTCGTCGCGCGTGCACGCGAAACCGCCGATTATCGGCTCACCGATCTCGATGCCCCGGTCATCGCGAGCATTTGCCGGCGGCTGGACGGAATTCCTCTGGCCATCGAACTCGCGGTATCGCGCCTCAAGCTGAGCGAGCCGGCTGCTCTGCTGCAGCAGCTCGACCACAGCTTCGAACTCCTGAACTTCGGGCCGAGAGAAGCGCCGCTGCGGCATCAAGCGCTGCAGGCAACTCTGGATTGGAGCTACCGGCTTCTGTCCGAGGTCGAGGCGACATTGCTGCGACACCTGTCGGTGTTCGCCGGTGTGTTCAGCCTCGAAGACGTTCTCGGCATTACACGCGATTTTCAGGCTTCGCCGGGCGATATCGTCGCGTGCCTGGAGAGCCTTGCGTCAAAGTCTCTCGTCTCCCAGACGTTCGCCGACAACCGTTTGTACTACAGGCTGCTCGATGCGACCCGGAGCTATGCCGCTGAAAGATTGCGGCTCGCGGGCGAGCGCCGACGAGCCTGCGAAGCGCATGCCAATTACCTGCAGCAGCTGTTCGAGCGGGCGGAGGCGGAGCGCGACTGGCGTGCGCGGGAGGACTGGATGGCCACGTTCGGCCGCCATGCCGATGATTTGCGAAAGGCGATCGACTGGGCCTTCGGGGAAGGAGGTGCTCCCGAAACCGGACTGCGGCTCACTTGCGCGGCGATCCCGCTTTGGGACGAACTCTCGTCCGCAAGTGAAACCCGGGGCATGGTACGAACTGCGCTGGATGCCTCGAAGGCGATAGCCCACTGCGATCCGGTGGTGCAGATGAAGCTGGCCACCGCGTACGCCAGAGGCCTCCAATTCGCCGGACGATTTGAGCCGGAGACGGAAGCCGCTTGTCTGGAGAGTATCCGGATGGCCGGTCGGATCGGCAATACCGACTATCAGCTCCGCTCGCTGTGGGCGCTGGCGACCCTGCAATCCTTCGCCGGTCGCCACCGCGCTGCACTTGCAAACCTCGAGAAGTTTGGCGCGCTCGCCGAACGCACCAACAACCGCTCGGTTGCGACCGCGCTCGCGCGCTTTCGCCACATGATCCAGTTCTACCATGGCGACGTCGTCGGCGCGCATGAAGCCCTGACGCAACTTGCCAGGCAGCACCACCAACTGGATGTGCGGCCCCGCATCTCGCAGGCCGATCCGTATGTCGTGATACGCGTTTCGCTGGCCTTCGTCAGTTGGGTGCGTGGCGACAGACTCGAGGCTGCAAGTATTGCCCAGGCTTCGGTCGACGGCGCGAAGACGATCGGGCACCTTATTTCGCAAGTGAACGCGCTTGCGCTGGCGGTCATCCCGATCGCTCTCTGGGCTCAGGACCTGGATGTTGCCGAACGGCATCTGACGCTCCTGACGGATAATCTGAACCAGAGGGATCTCGCCAACTGGGCGCCGCTCGCCAGCTTCTTCGACGGCGCCATCGCGCATCAGCGCGGAGACCCTGACGCAATCAATCGCATGCGTGTTGCAACCGACGAGATCCTTGCCAGCAACTTTCTGATCCGCTTTCCGATCTATCTCGGCATGCTCGCGGAGGCGGCGCTGGAGCAGGGCGCCACTGAACTGGCCCGGTCGAGCATTGCGGACGCGCTCGCACACGCGGAACGTCTGGAGGAGGCCTGGTGCCGCCCCGAGCTGCTGCGGATTCTCGGCCTGGTGGAGCAAAGATGCGGCGACAAGGATCGCGCCGAAGACCTGTTTCTCCGCGCCATGCAGACGGCGGAGGAAGCCGGCGCCTTCTCCTTCCAGTTCCGCGCGACGCTTGAGCTTGCGAACTGCTGGGTCGAGGCCGAACGAATTGCCGATGCTGCGGCGCTGTTGGATCAGGTGTGCAGACAGGTTCCCGGCGATACGCCGGGCAAGGACATCTCGAGCGCCCGGCGGTTGCTGGAGCGATTGCGAAGCGATTTCCAGTAACGCTCAGTGTTTCGTCGAATTGCCTGTGTCGAAGGCAGACGCAGCGGCCCGCTTAACCAGATTTCACCGCTTTTCACCGGCCCCTTCGCGGGACCGGCGCTAGTATTGGCGCGTGACGCCGTGCTGTCGCAGGCGAAGCGGGAATGAGGGACTTCAGATGGCCTATTCGCTCAGGGTGAACGGAAAGAGCCATTCGGTCGACGTGGACGCGGACACCCCGCTGCTTTGGGTGCTGCGTGACGTCATCGGCCTGACAGGCACCAAGTTCGGCTGTGGTGTCGCGCAATGCGGCGCATGCACGGTCCATCTCGATGGTCATGCCGTCCGCTCCTGCGTGACGACGATCGAAAGCGCAGCCGCGTCTGCAATCACGACGATCGAAGCCGTCGGATCGACACCAAAGGGGAGCCTGATTCAGAGGGCCTGGCTCGAGCATGAGGTGGTCCAGTGCGGCTACTGCCAGTCCGGCCAGATCATGTCGGCGACGGCGCTGCTCAACGAAAATCCTGCGCCCACCGATCAGGACATCGATGCCGTCATGTCGGGCAACATCTGCCGCTGCGGCACCTACCCCCGCATACGCGCGGCGATCAAGAAAGCAGCCGCCAGCCGTCCGGCCACCACGAAAGGGCGATGACATGGGTGTTTTCGCCGCCGCAACGCATGCGGAATTGACCCGTCGTTCCTTCGTCATGTCCGCGTTGCTGGCAGGCGGAAGCCTGGTCATTGGGCGACAATCGATCGGGATCGCGCAGGCCGCCGACGCAGCGACGCTGAATCCCTTCATTCGCATCCCGCCTGTCGGAAAGATCGAGCTCGTAAGCGCATCGGTGGAGATGGGGCAGGGCGTCTACCAAGGCCTCTCGACGCTGCTCGCGGAAGAACTGGAAGTGACGCTCGACCAGATCGTTGCCGTGCCGGCGCCGGCGGACGCCAGTCGCTATGCGCATCCCGTCCTTGGCGATCAGATCACCGGTGGTTCGGTCACCGTCCGTGGCCTCTATCAGCCGATGCTCAAGGCAGGTGCGACGGCGCGTATCATGCTGATCGCCGCAGCGGCGAAGGAATGGGGTGTTTCGCCGACAACCTGTCGCGCGGCGGCGGGCGTCGTGATTCACGGCGCGACCGGACGGCGCCTTGCCTATGGGGCGCTCGCTGCGAAGGCAGCCATGCTGCCGGTCCCTCAGGACGTGCCGCTGAAGTCACCGCGCGAGTTCAAGTTGATCGGAAAGCGAACGCGGCGCATCGACACCCCGGCCAAGGTCGACGGCACCGCACTGTTCGGGATCGACGCGCGGCCGCCGGGCTTGAAGTTCGCGGCGATTGCGATCTGTCCGACCTTTGGCGGGACTCTTGCGGCCGTCGACGACGGTTCGGCGCTCAAGGTCAAAGGGGTTCGACAGGTCGTCAAGCTGCCGAACGCCGTGGCCGTGGTGGCGGACCACACCGGCGCCGCGCGAAAGGGGCTCGCGGCGCTCAACATCAACTGGGATCGCGGCGCCAATGCTTCGCTGACCACGGACGAGCTCGAACGTCGCATCGATGCGGCGACGGCCGGCGATGCAGTTGTCGCGCACACCAGCGGTGATGTTGCCGCGGCGGAGGCCGCGTACGCCAAAGGCGTCGAGGCGACGTATCGCATGCCGATCCTGGCTCACACGGCAATGGAGCCGATGAACTGCACGGTCCATGTTCGCAAAGATCGGTTGCGACGTCTGGGTCGGAACGCAAGTGGCCGATCGCGCGCGCAAGGCCGTGGCCGAGGTGACCGCGCTGCCGGTCGAAAGGGTGACCATCCACAATCATTTCCTCGGAGGCGGCTTCGGGCGCAGGCTCGATCATGACGGGGTGGTGATGGCCGCTCGGGTGGCCCAGCAGGTCGATGGACCTGTCCAGGTGGTGTGGAGCCGCGAGGAAGACATCCGGCACGACTCGTATCGCTATCTGAATCTCAGTCGGATCAACATTCGGCTTGGGCCGGACGGCATGCCGATGTCCTGGCGCCACCGCGTGGTCGGGCCGGCGATCATGGCTCGCTTCCTGCCGATCTTCTTCAAGGATGGCGTCGACTTCGACATCATCGACTATGCCGAAGGGCCGTATGACATCGCCAACAAGCGCGTGGAGTTCGTCCGCCACGAGGGCCCGGACGGCATGCTGACCGGCAACTGGCGGGGCGTCGGGGCCACGCGCAACGCCCCGGCCGTCGAATGCGGGATCGACGAAGCTGCGCATCTGGCCGGTATCGATCCGGTGACCTATCGCCGTCGGCTCCTGGCCAAGAATCCGAGACTGCGTGCGGTGCTCGATCTGGCCGCCGATCGCGCTGGTTGGAGCAAGGCTCCCGGCGAGGGGCGTGGTCGCGGCGTCGCGCTGCTGTCGGCATTCGGCAGTTTCGCGGCGCTTGTCGCGCAGGTTCAGATCGGGAAGGGCGGCGCGCTCAAGGTCGAGCGGATCGTCGCGGCCGCGGATTGCGGGGTGGCGGTCAATCCCGATGTCGTTCGCCAGCAAGTCGAAAGTGGCGTCATCTACGGTCTCAGCGCGGCGCTCTACGGACGCCTTACGATCAAGCAGGGAGCTGTGGCCGAGAGCAATTTCGACGACCAACCGGTGTTGCGCATGAACGAGTGCCCGGTGATCGAGACCCATCTCGTCCAGAGCAGCGAGGCGCCGGGCGGCGTCGGCGAGCTTGCGACCCCTGGTGTCGCGCCGGCGGTGATGAACGCCATTTTCGCTGCCACCGGCAAGCGCCTTCGCAGCCTGCCCATCGGCACCTGCCGCGCTGACCGGGAGCTGACCATGTTCAAGCTTCGCTCGTTCTCGCTCGCAGCGCTTGCTGTCCTTGGCGCGGCAATCGCAGCTTGCCTTGAGCTACAGCAGTGGACTGGCGCAAAGCGCGCCACAGCAAGCCCACGAAGGTGCGACGCTGAAATCGGTCGACGCGTTCGAGTCCATTGCCGATACCGCGGCGCGTTCGCGTGCTCTCTTCACCGAGGCCGCGAAGGTGCTCACGCATCCGCGTTGCCTGAACTGCCACCCGCCGACGCGCAGCCCGACGCAGGGCGAGACGCTGCATCCGCATATGCCGCCAATTCAGGCCGGCGCAAAGGGCACCGGCATGGCCGGGATCAACTGCACGTCATGTCATCGCTTCAGCAACACGCCGGTGCCGGGAAGTCGCGTCGGCTCGGTGCCCGGTGCGGAGCACTGGCTGCTGGCGCCCGCAAGCATGGCGTGGCAGGGGCGGACTGTGGGCGAGATCTGCAGCCAGCTCAAAGACCCCGCGCGCAACGGCGGTCGCTCGCTCGCAGACGTCCACAAGCATGTCAGCACCGATCATCTGGTCGCTTGGGCCTGGCATCCCGGTGACGGACGCCAGCCCGCCCCGGGAACCCAGGAGCTGTTCGGCGCGCTGCTCAAGGCCTGGATTGCGACCGGTGCGGCATGTCCGCAATGACAGCCAAACGGGAGTGAGCGAAATGAGTGACACCGAGCCGAACAACTCAATAGATCCCGACCGAAGGAACGTCCTGCAGGCGGCCGGAGCCGCCATGGTCGTCGGTATGGCGGTGTCCGGCGCGGCGACAGCGTCGGCGCAGAGTGCTGCCGCGTCGGCGGCGCCGCAAAAGAGCGCCCCGCTGGGGGCTCGCTTGCAGGGCGTCCAGCATTTCGGCCTTACGGTGCAGAACATGGACCGTGCATTCGAGTTCTACACGGAAGTCCTCGGCGGCACTGAAGTGATGCGCGACGGCGACTTCCAGGGTGAACGCATCCACAACACGCTGCTGACGGATCAGGAGATCGAGGCCCGCGCGCGCCGCGTCAATCCGCGCACGATGGGCGTACCGGACCTCAGAGGCGGCGCACAGCGCCTGGATGTTCGCTTCATCCAGTTCGACAATGTCGTGATCGAGTTGTTGCAGTACCGCGATGCCGAGCAGCCGGCTGGCAGTGGTGCCGCCTTCGCCGAACCGCTCGACCACATGAGCCCCGCATTTCCGCGGATGATGCACATCTGCTTTCACATTCGCGACGATGTGGATTTCAACACCTTCATTTCCGATCTCGAGGCAGAATCGGCGCGGCGCGGCATGACACAGGTCCGCGCCAATCGCGTGATCACGGTGACGACGGAGCGGGATCGGCTGGCTGCGCCCATCGATGCGAACAGCAACGGAATCACCGAAGGCAAGTCGAACGGATGGAGGCTGATCTACTGCAAGGGCTGCGAGGGTGAGCAGCTCGAGTTCGTGCAGGCGCTCGGTCCCGTGAAGCGCGTCTTCGACGAGGCGCGCGACGCACGTCAGAAAACGGCTGCTCGCTGACAGGCGAGTGAGGGCAGGCCGTCGCCGGCCGCCGTGTTTCGATTGCGCTGTCCAATGGATGCATGGCTGACGCCGCTGGTTTCGCAGACAAACCCTGAATAGGAGGACCGACCATGGTCAGGAAATGTATGACTGCCGTTGTGCTAATGCTTGCGATGTTTGCCGCACATGGTGCGAGCGCCGCTGAGAACGAGAAAGCCACGTCGATCGTACTGGTGCACGGCGCGTTCGTGGATGGCTCGGGCTGGAAGGACGTGTACGACCTGCTGTCGCAACAGAACTACGAAGTGTTGGTGACGCAGCACTCCACTGCCACGCTCGAAGGGGACGTAGCAGCGGTCACCAGTGTCATCGACGCCGCAAAATATCCCGTCGTGCTCGTCGGCCACTCTTACGGCGGCATGATCATCAGCCAGGCCGGCGTCCATCCCAAGGTGAAGAGCCTGGTGTATCTTGCCGCCTATGCGCCGGAGCCCGGCGAGTCGGTGGTGAAGCTGTCCCAGGTTGCTGCGCAGCCGGGCGAGTCGCGCGCACCGCTGCTGCCGCTCCGCGACGGCCATCGCCTGGTGGATCCCGCGAAGTTTCCCGAAGCCTTCGCGGCCGACGTTCCCCAGTCGACGACGCGCTTCATGGCCGCGTCGCAGGTGCCGTGGGGACTTGCCGCCGTGCAGGCCGAGGTCCGCGAAGCCGCGTGGAAGGTGAAGCCCACGGCGTACATGGTCACGACCCAGGATCGGATGATCCCGCCCAGCGTGCAGCAAATGATGGCGAAGCGCAGCGGCGCCAGGACGATCGAGTTGGCCAGCAGCCACGCCGTGATGCTGTCGCACCCGCGCGAGGTCGCCGCCTTCGTCGAGACGGCCGTCACCCCGAAACCCTGAACGCATCATCATTCGATCAAGGAAGAACCATGACCCAACATGTCCTGTTCATCGTCACCAACGCAGCCGTGATCGGCCCGCACAATCGCAAGACCGGCTTCTTTTTCGCCGAGGTCGCTCATCCTTTCGACGTGCTCGACAAGGCGGGAATCGCGGTGGAATTCGCGTCACCTGCTGGCGGGTGGACGCCGTACGACGCCTACGACGAGAAAGATCCTGCCCAGAAGGCGTTTCTCGAGAGCAAAGCCTTTCGTCGACTGAATCACAGCCGCAAATTGTCCGAAGTGGACGCCGCGGACTACGACGCCATCCTGGTGCCCGGCGGCCTCGGGCCCATGGTCGACATCCAGCGGAATGCGGACGTCCAGAAGGCCGTCGTGCGCGCCTGGAGCACGGGCAAGCTCGTGTCCGCTGTTTGTCATGGTCCATGCGCACTGCTCGGAGTGAACCTCGGTGACGGCACGCCGTTCGTGCGCGGCAAGAAGCTCACGTCGTTCTCGAAGAAGGAGGAGTATGACTACGCCCGCGATGACGTGCCCTACGAACTCGAGGACGCGTTAACGGCGGAGGGTGCCGAGTACTCGTCTGCGTCCAACTGGCAACCTCACGTGATCGTCGATGGCCGCCTCATCACCGGCCAGAATCCCGCCTCGGCGGGACCGCTGGCGAAGGAGTTGGTCGCCGCCCTGAAAAAGGTGATGTGAATCGATAAATGAGCCCGGGCCGGACAGGCATATCGCAGCATGCTGACGGGATTCCCGCAATCATTGCAGAAATCGCACGCCGACCAGATTCTGTCAGCAGTCTTCCGATTTCGCTGATTCAGAAATTGCATATCCTAACGCATAGGAATATACGGTTCTGGTCCTGTCCCGATGGGAGAGCGAGTGCGCATTCGTCAGCGCCTCGGGGCAGGATGCGACGGGTCCGTCGCGGTGCCGGCCCTGTTCGGTCGCCGTTGAGAGGCGGTGGCCGGCAGGGATGACGACCGGCGCCGAGGGCGGACGGCCCAAGCGGTCCAGCATGCCGAGGGGACCTCGGCATTTAGTCAAGTGAGCCTGGCCCTGGCTCCCGCTGGAATCCGGCAAGCCGTTAATCCGGCGCGTGCGGAACGCAGGCGAAGGCTTCGTCTGTGGTCCGGTTCAGCTCCAGCGATGGGCTGGACCATCGCCGTGTGCCACGCGTCGGCATACGGATTGCCCGGATGCGACAAGCATACGGGAGCCGCGGGCGCGGCCTTTCGCCCTGTGTTCCGCACGCCCTCTTTCCAAGGGATGCGAGAGAAAGAAGACCGGCAGCCCCAGGCCGGACAAAGAACAGGGGCGACGACGTGTGTCTGTAGCCCGGATGCATAGGCGGCCTTCGGCCGCCGTTCTTAGACGAGAACGCCGATGCTTCGCATCGGCTATGGCGATATCCGGGGCTGACTCTGCGGGTGGAATCCCGCATGTCGCTACGCTCATGCGGGCTACATTCACGGGCTGTTTGACAATTGAATATGTGCTCCGTCATTGCGAGGAGCGAAGCGACGAAGCAATCCAATCCGAGCTCGCGACCGGCTCCGCTGTTTTGCTTGCGCGCTGCGCGCGCGACTGGATTGCTTCCGCCTTCGCCCTGCGGGCTACGGCGGACAAGTCGCTTCGCCTTGCCCGCCGTAGCTCGAAGAGCGAAGGCGGGTCGCAATGACGGCTGAGAGACCTCAATTCGGCCCTTGGATTTCGCATGCTCGGAAGCCGCAAGCGGAGCGACGCCGTGGCTAAACCTTCGCCTTCAGAAACGCCGCCGCGCTCTCGATCATCGTCTTTGCCAGCGGCAGGTGGCGGACGCGGTTGATGAAGCCGTGGTTCAGGCCTTCGGCGAGGATGAACTGGTCGCCGCCGCGCAGTGCGCGGAGCTTCTCGTAGAACTGCACCGAGTCGTCGTGCAGGACGTCGCATTCGGCGGCGCAGACCCAGGCGGGCGGCATCGGTCTTCAGGTCGCCGTTCATCGGCGTGATCGCCGGATCGTCGGCGTCTGCCTTGCCGACGTAGATGTCGAAGAACATCTTCATGCGGTCGCGCGAGAGGCCGACGCGGCCGTCGCCGAACTGCGGGTATGACGCCGTGTCGAACGAATTGCCGAGCACGCCGTAGAACAAGAGCTGCGCCTTGAAGGCCGGCGGGCTGCGCGCTGCGCGACGACGGCGGCGAGATTGCCGCCGGCCGATCCGCCGCCGATTGCGAGCCGTGACGGATCGCCGCCGTGCTTGCTGCCTTCGGCCTGGATCCAGCGCAGCGTCGCTTCGCAATCGTGCAGGCCGGCCGGGAAGGGATGTTCCGGCGCGAGGCGATAGCTGGTCGAGACGACGACGGCGCCGGATTCGGCCGCCAGATAGCGCGCCAGCGGTTCGGTCTCCTCGATGCTGCCGAACGCCCAGCCGCCGCCATGGATCAGCAGCACCATCGGTGCGTTTCCGCCGCGGTCGGCCGGTAGATGCGGGCGCGGACCGGACCGGCTTCGCCCGGCACGTTGACGTCCGTCGTCTGGTAAGGGACCGGCGCACCCTCGCACCAGTAGCCGCCGATGCTGGCGCGCAGGGTGCGCTCTTCCGGAATGGTGGCGGGCACCGGCTTGCCTTCGCGCAGTTTCGCGTCGATCGCCATCACCTCGCGCATCGCGGCGCTCGGCTCTGCGCCGGGGCGCATGGCCTTCGCTTCAGCTTGAGCCATCGTCGCCCCCTTCACGCCGCCTTCGACTTGGCGTCCTGGATCGCCTGCCACACGCGCTCAGGCGTGAGTGGCATGTTGATGTGCTTCACGCCGAATTCGCCGAGCGCATCCATCACCGCATTGACGACGGTCGAGAGGCTGCCGGCGCAGCCCGCTTCGCCGCAGCCCTTGGTGCCGAGCGGATTGGTCGTCGCGGGCGAGGGATGATCGTCGAGCACGATGTCCGGAATGTCGCTGGCGCGCGGCATCGCGTAGTCCATGAACGAGCCGGTGATCGGCTGGCCGCTGGAATCGTAGCTGACGCACTCCATCAGCGCCTGGCCGATGCCCTGCGCGACGCCGCCATGCACCTGGCCTGCGACCATCAGCGGGTTCACCACCACGCCGAAATCGTTGACGCCGGTGTATTTCACGATCGCGATCGTGCCGGTGTCCGGGTCGACCTCGACCTCGGCCACGTGACAGCCGTTCGGGAAGGTCGACTGGATCTCGCTGGTGACGTGATCGACATCGAGCGAGGAGGGCCCGCCGTTGCCCTTGCCGTCCTGCAGCCGCTTGGCGAGGTCGAGGATGTTGATGCCGCGGTCGGTGCCGGCGATGGTGAAGTGGCCGCCGGCGAACTCGATATCGGCCGATGACGCCTCGAGCACGTGGGCCGCGGCTTCCTTGCCCTTCTCGATGACCAGCGCCGAGGCTTCGACGATGGCCTGGCCGCTGGCGGTGATCGAGCGCGAGCCGCCGGTGCCGTTGCCGGCGTGGACGATGTCGCTGTCGCCCTGCACGAGGCGGATCTTGTCGAACGGCACGCCGAGCCGGTCGGCCAGCACCTGCGAATAGGGCGAGGCGTGGCCCTGGCCGTAGTCCAGCGTGCCGGTGATCAGCGTGACGCCGCCGTCCTTGTCGAAGACGATCTTGCCGAGCTCCTTGCCCGGAGGGGCGGTGACCTCGAGATAGGCGCCGACCGCGATGCCGCGCAGCTTGCCCTGCTTGCGGCTCTCCTTCTTGCGCTTGGCGAAGCCGGCATAGTCGGCCGCCTTCAGCGCGTTCGCCATCACGCCGGGGAAATCGCCGCTGTCATACTGCAGGCCGGAGGAGGCCATGTAGGGCATCTGCGCGCTCTTCACGAGGTTCTTCTTGCGCAGCGCGATGCGGTCGATGCCCATCTCGTCGGCGGCGCGCTCGATCAGCCGCTCCATGAAGTAGTTGGCTTCGGGACGGCCGGCGCCGCGATAGGCGCCCATCACCGTGGTGTTGGTGAGCACGCACTTGATGTTCACCTCGATCAGCGGCGTCTTGTAGACGCTGGCGATATTCTTGGCGATGCCGAGCGAGAGCGGGCTCGGCATCACGCCGGCGAGATAGCCGCCGACATTGCCAAAGCCTTTCACGCGCACGGCGAGGAAGTTGCCGTCGGCGTCGAGCGCGAGCTCGGCGGTCACCTCGCTGGCGCGGCCATGGCTGTCGGAGAGGAAGCTGCCCGAGCGCTCGTCGGTCCACTTCACCGGACGGCCCAGCAGCTTCGAGGCGTGCAGGATGCAGGTGTATTCGGGATAGTTGACCGACTTCATGCCGAACGAGCCGCCGACATTGCCGGTGAGGATGCGGATCTGGTCGGCCTTCACCTTCAGCAGCGTCGCCAGCAGGACGCGGTTGCCGGCCACGCCCTGGGTCGGCACATGCAGGGTGTAGAAGTCGCGCGCCTTGTCGTAGTCGCCGATGCCCGACACGCGGCTCCATCGCCACCACGGCGACGCGGGTGTTGTCGAGGTCGAGCTTGACGGTGTGCGCGGCCTTGGCGAAGGCCTCATCGACCTTGGCGGTGTCGCCATAGTGATAGTCGAGCACCATGTTGTTCGGCACGCTCTCGTAGAGCTGCGGCGCGCCCGGCTTGATCGCCTCCGCGGCGCTTGTCACCGCGGGCAGGGCATCGATGTCGAGCGCTACCGCTTCCGCCGCGTCCTTCGCCTGCGCCAGCGTCTCGGCGACGACGACGGCGATCGGATCGCCGACGAAGCGCACCTTGCCGACGGCCAGGATCGGCTTGTTGGATTGCAGGAGCGGCCGAGCCGTCCTTGCTCTTCAGCGGCATGCGGCTGACGAAATTGCCGTAGCCGGCCGCCACCATGTCCTCGCCGGTCCAGATGCCGAGCACGCCCGGCATCGCCTTCGCCTCAGTCGTATCGACCTTCTTGAGCACGCCGTGCGGATGGGTGGAGCGCACGATCACCGCATGGGCCTGTCGGGGCAGGTTCAGGTCGTCGGTGTACTTGCCCTTGCCGCGAACCAGGGTGTCGTCCTCCTTGCGGAGGACCGGCTGGCCGATGCCGTACTTTTGCGCTGCAATGGTGTTTTCGACGGAACGTGACGACGGATGGTCTTGCATTGCGGAAATCCGGCTCGGAAATAGAGGAAATTCGGGTGCGTTTTGGGGGGTATGCAGCGCAAACTAACGAATTGCTGCGACAGCGACAATGACGATTGCGGCATGCCACTTGTACCGGTCTGGCGGTGGTCATGCGTTGCCGCAATTGAGGCAGGGACCTCACCTTGCACGAGATTTCGGCACTGCTAGACTTTGCCTGAATCGGAAACATTCGAGCCGCCTGGGCAATGGTCCGCGGCCGCAGGATTTTGAGATGGAACAGGAGTCGTGGCCGCGCCGAGGCGCGGTGCCGCGCAATGAGGCGCACGGGCACGGCGCGCCTCGCTGCTGAGGCCCGCCGCAACGCCGTATGACACGGCGTATGCGGCGCTCGATCTCGGCACCAACAACTGCCGGCTGCTGATCGCGCGCCCGACCGACGGCGGGTTTCGCATCGTCGATTCCTTCTCGCGCATCATCCGGCTCGGCGAGGGCATCGCCCAGACCGGGCGGATTTCCGACGCCGGCGATCGACCGCGCGCTCGGCGCTTTGCGCATCTGCCGCGACAAGATCGTCGCCAAGCGCGCGGCGCGGACGCGGCTGATTGCGACCGAAGCCTGCCGCGCGGCCGTCGAACCGCGACGATTTTCGCGAGCGGGTCGACCGCGAGCTCGGCATCCGCCTCGAGGTGATCGACCGCGAGACCGAAGCGATGCTGGCGGTCACCGGCTGCCTGCCGCTGCTCGACCCGCACGCGACGCGGCGCGATCCTGTTCGACATCGGTGGCGGCTCGTCGGAGCTGGTGCGGCTGGACATGCGATCCGGCAAGGCCGCAGGCCGCGCCGAAGATCACCGGCTGGGTCTCGCTGCCGGTCGGCGTCGTCACGCTGGCCGAGCGCCGCGGCGGCGTGCATGTCACGCGCAGAGTCCTACGCGGCGATGATCGACGAGGTCGCCGAGATGCTCGCGCCGTTCGCGCAAGGAGCACGGCGACAACCTCGACGGCATGCACCTTCTGGGCACGTCCGGCACGGTGACGACCGTCGCCGGCATCTACCTCGAACCTTCCGCGCTACGATCGCCGGCAGGTGGACGGCGTCTGGATGAACGACGCCGACGTGACCGCACCGTGCAGCGGCTGCTGGCGATGAGCTACGAGGAGCGGGTGAACAACGCCTGCATCGGCACCGAGCGCGGCGACCTGGTGCTCGCCGGCTGCGCCATCCTCGACGCCATCCGCAACGCGTTTCCGTGCCCGCGCCTGCGCATCGCCGACCGCGGCCTGCGCGAGGGCATGCTGGTGCAGATGATGCGCGAAGACGGCCTCTTGCGGACGGCATGACGTGGCCAAGGACAAGACCGGCCGGCTGCACGTCACCGTCAAGAGCAAGGGAAAGCGAAAGCTCTCCTCGAAACTCTGGCTGGAGCGCCAGCTCAACGATCCGTACGTGCTGCGCGCCAAGCGCGAAGGGTTTCGCTCGCGCGCGGCCTACAAGCTGAAAGAGATCGACGACAAGTACAAGCTCCTGAAGCCCGGCATGGCGGTGGTCGATCTTGGCGCGGCGCCCGGCGGCTGGAGCCAGATCGCGGCGGCGAAGGTCGGCGCGGTGGACGGCAAGGGCAAGGTCGTCGCGATCGATCTTCTGGAGATGCCGGAGATTGCCGGCGTGACGTTCGCGCAGCTCGATTTTCTCGCCAACGATGCGCCGGAAAAGCTGCGCGCGATGCTCGGCGGCGGCGCCGACCTCGTGATGTCGGACATGGCGGCCAACACCACCGGCCATCGCAAGACCGATCAGCTGCGCATCATCGGCCTGGTCGAGACGGCTGCGGCCTTTGCCTGCGAGGTGCTGAAGCCCGGCGGCGCATTCCTGGCGAAGGTGTTTCAGAGCGGCGCGGAAGCGGACTTGCTTGCGCAGCTCAAGCGCGACTTCACCACCATCCGCCACGTCAAGCCGGCGGCGAGCCGGCAGGATTCGTCGGAGCGATATCTGCTGGCGACGGGGTTTCGAGGAGGAGCGAATAGTGAGTAGCGAATCAGTTCGCCACTTACTATTCGCTATTCGCTACTCGCTATTCGCCGTCTAACCAAGCCGCTGATCGCGGTTGTCGTCCGTCTCCTCGATCGCCGTCTTGTGCGCCGCCTTGTCGACTTCCTTCTGGCTGGAGATCTCCTTGGCGCGGCGGCCGGAGACCTGGTGGCCGGCGTCCGACGGCATCAGCGCGAAGATGATGGCCGAGGAGGCCGAGATCAGCGCCACCACGATGAAGGCCGGCGCGAAATCCGATGCGGCCAGCTCGCTGCCCTTGCGCATCAGCAGCGTCAGCTCCACCGAGAAGGCGCCGACCGCGACGCCGGCGGAAATGGCGAGCTGCTGGGTGACGCTGACCAGCGTCGTCGCCCGGCTCATGCGCGCCATGTCCACCTCGGCGTAGCCGATGGTGTTGATCGCCGTGAACTGCAGCGAGCGGAAGAAGCCGCCGACGATCAGCAGCACGAGGATCAGCGGCAGCGGCGTGGTCGGCGTGAACAGCGCGCAGACGGCGAGGAAGACGGCGCTGACGAGCGCATCGACCACCATGATGTTGCGGAAGCCGAACGTGTTGATCATGCGTGCGGCGAGCGTCTTCATGAACAGCGCGCCGACCGCCGAGCCGAAGGTGATGAGCCCGGACTGGAACGGCGACAGGCCGAAGCCGACCTGCAGCAACAGCGGCAGCAGGAACGGCAGCGCGCCGATGCCGAGCCGGAACAGGAAGCCGCCGACGATGGCCGCGCGCATCGTCTTCAGCCGCAGCAGGCCGAAATCCAGCACCGGAAACGCGACGCGCTTGTAGTGCAGCACGTAGAGCGTCATCGAGATCGCGCCGCAGACGATGAAGGCGATCACGACGGGCCAGGGCAGGATCGTTGAGGCCTGCGACCGACAGGCCGAAGGCGATGCCGCCGAGGCCGAGGCCCGCGAGCACGAAACCCTTGAAGTCGAACGGCTGGATGTCGTCGCTCTTGATCGGATCGATATAGCGCTGCGCCATGATAGATGCCGAGGATGCCGATCGGGATGTTGATCAGGAAGATGTAGTGCCAGGAGAAGTAGGTGGTGATGAAGCCGCCGAGCGCGGGGCCGACCACCGGGCCGATCAGCGCCGGCGCCGTCACCCAGGCCATCGCCGCGACCAGCTCGCGCTTGTCGATCGAGCGCAGCAGCACCAGGCGGCCGACCGGCGTCATCATCGCGCCGCCGATGCCCTCGATCGTGCGCGCGATCACGAAATGCTCGATGGTCTGCGCCATCGCGCAGCCGATCGATCCGAGCATGAAGACGACGATGGCGCTGGTGAACACGCGCCGCGCGCCGAACCGGTCGGCCATCCAGCCGCTCGCCGGAATGAACACCGCCAGCGCCAGCAGGTAGGACGTGATGGCGAGCTTCAGCGTCAGCGGGCTGGTGCCGATGTCGGCGGCGATCGCCGGCAGCGACGTCGCGATGACGGTCGCGTCCATGTTCTCCATGAACAGGGCCGCGGCGACGATCAGCGGAATGATTCTTTCTTTTCGCATCGGCGAATGAAATGATCGGCCGCACCGACCTCGCGCGGTCGTCCTAGTGGCGTCCGTATGAGGCCTGTCACCGGCGTGTCGCTGCAGGCCTGCTATCCCTGGGAAAAGCCTGCCGGAAAATGCGCGGCAAACTGCAGCATTCGGCGGCGTGCATGCGGCCTTTGCAGGGTGAAACTCCCGTGCTAACCACCAGCGCCAATCCAAACGAAGGGTTCTCGATTCGGC
Source organism: uncultured Alphaproteobacteria bacterium (assembly GCA_963843435.1). Lineage (GTDB taxonomy): Bacteria > Pseudomonadota > Alphaproteobacteria > Rhizobiales > Xanthobacteraceae > P52-10. The sequence continues at coordinate 103,278 of CAWJKJ010000009.1, read as the reverse complement.
CGCGGAGCACCGCGGGCCGGGTGGGGACCTATCATCGTTTCGCAAGTGAGCGCGAAACCGGAGGATGTGGCGATGAACAGTGTTCAGGGCTTGCGTAACGGTATTCGCGAAGCATTCACCTTCGACGATGTGCTGCTGAAACCCGGCCTGTCGGAAATCCTTCCATCCGAAGCCGACGTCCGCTCCCGCCTCACGCGCGCCGTTGCCCTCAATATCCCCGTCATCGCCTCCGCCATGGACACCGTCACCGAGGCGCGCATGGCGATCGCCATGGCGCAGGCCGGCGGCATCGGCGTCATCCACCGCAACTTCGATATCGACGGCCAGGCGGCGCAGGTGCGCCAGGTGAAGAAATACGAATCCGGCATGGTGGTGAACCCGCTCACCATCGGTCCCGACGAGAAGCTCGTCGACGCGCTGAACCTGATGAAGGAGAACGGCATCTCCGGCATTCCGGTGGTGATCGGCGGCGACGGCGGCAAGCCGGGCAAGCTGGTCGGCATCCTCACCAACCGCGACGTGCGCTTTGCCACCGATCCGGACCAGAAGGTCTCGGAGCTGATGACGAAGGAAAAGCTCGTCACGGTGCGCGAGGGCGTCAGCCAGAGCGAAGCCAAGCGGCTGCTGCACCAGCATCGCCTCGAAAAGCTGCTGGTGGTCGACGACCAGTATCGCTGCGTCGGACTGGTCACCGTGAAGGACATCGAAAAGGCGGTCGCCTATCCGAACGCCAGCAAGGACGAGCAGGGGCGCCTGCGCGTCGCGGCTGCGACCACGGTCGGCGACAACGGCTTCGAGCGCACCGAGAAGCTGATCGACGCCGGCGTCGACGTCGTCGTGGTCGATACCGCGCACGGCCATTCCTCGCGCGTGCTGGAGGCGGTGAACCGCATCAAGCGGCTGTCGAACGCGGTGCAGGTGGTGGCCGGCAACGTGGCGACGACCGAGGGCGCGCAGGCGCTGATCGATTCCGGCGCGGACGCGATCAAGGTCGGCATCGGCCCGGGCTCGATCTGCACGACGCGGATCGTCGCCGGCGTCGGCGTGCCGCAGCTCACCGCGATCATGGATGCGGTGGAGGCGGCGAAGAAGGCCGGCATTCCGGTGATCGCCGACGGCGGCATCAAGTATTCCGGCGATCTCGCCAAGGCGCTGGCGGCGGGCGCCGACATCGCGATGGTCGGCTCGCTGCTGGCCGGCACCGACGAGACGCCGGGCGAAGTGTTCCTGTGGCAGGGCCGCTCCTACAAGGCCTATCGCGGCATGGGCTCGGTCGGCGCGATGGCGCGCGGCTCGGCCGACCGCTACTTCCAGCAGGACATCAAGGACACGCTGAAGCTCGTGCCGGAGGGCATCGAGGGGCAGGTGCCTTACAAGGGGCCGGTCGGCAACGTGGTGCATCAGCTGGTCGGCGGCCTGCGCGCGGCGATGGGCTATGTCGGCGCCAAGAACCTCGACGAATTCCACGAGAAGGCCGAGTTCGTCCGCATCACCGGCGCGGGCCTGCGCGAAAGCCACGTGCACGACGTGACGATCACGCGCGAGGCGCCGAACTATCCGGGCGGGGTGTAAGGACGGCGGGCGCCGCTTGCCATCGCAGTCAGCCGTCGGATGATCGCCGCTGATGAACGAGACGCGCGAGCCAATCGCGCCAAAGGTCGGGAGCGACGGGGCGGGTGGCGGCACAAGAACAGACAACGACGAGCCGGAAGCCGGCCGCGCCCGAGCAGGGCTATCGCAACACCATCATCTCCGGCGCCTGCCTGAGCATCGCCTGGTTCGGCGACGGCGTGATCTACATCGTGCTGCCGCTCTATGCGGCCTCGTTCGGCCTCGACGCCCTTCTCGTCGGCGTGCTGCTCTCGTGCAACCGCGTCGTCCGCATCATCGGCTACGGCTGGGTCGCGCCGCTGGCGCGCCGCTTCGGCGCGAACATGCTGACGGCGGCGGCGTGTGTCGCCGCGGCGCTGACGACGATCGGCTACGGCCTTGCGACGAGCTTCGTCGTGCTTCTTCATCGTCCGCTGCATCTGGGGCGGTGCGTGGGGCATCCTCAACCTCACCATGACCGCCTACGCCTATGGCGACGGGCGCGGCGCGGGCAAGCGCATCGGCGTCGCGCGGGCGGCCAGCATCGCCGGACCGATGCTGGCGCTGCTCGCGGTCGGTCCGCTCTGCGTCAGCATCGGCCCGCACCAGATGTTCGTGCTGTACGGCGTGCTGAGCCTGATCGCGATCCCGATCGCCTTCCTGCTGCCGCCGATGCGCGCGGAGCCGAAGGACGATGCGCCGCCCGGAGAAGCGCTGGGCGCCGACGCCGCTGAACATCCTGTTCTTCGGCCTGGCGTTTGCCGCCGACGGCGTGCTCGGCACGACGATCTCGGTGCTGCTGTCCGGCTTCATGTCGACGTCGCAGGCGATCATCGGCGCCGGCCTGATCATGGCGTTCCGGCATGTGGTCGGCATCTCGCTGGCCTTCGTCAGCGGCCCGATCACCGACCGCATCGGTGCGCATCGCCTGCTGATCCCCTGCACGCTGGTGGTCATTGCCGGGCTCGTCACGGTCGCGGCCGGCTACATCTATGTCGGCGCGCTCGTCATCATCTGCTCGCGCGGCATCCTGTCGACGGTCGGTCCGGTGCTGGCGGCGCGAGAAGTCGACCGATCGCATCGCCGCGCTCGCATCCTATTCGACCTGGAACGATGTCGGCCTCGCGGGCGGCGCATTTCTCGGCACGGTCGGTGTTGCGTCGCTCGGATACGACGCCCACATACTCGCTGATGGCGGCCGCGCTGCTGCTCGCGACCGCCTGGCAGTTCTTCGATTCCAGAAAGCCGCGGCCTGACGGGCCGTACCGGCAGCAAAAGGGAAAACGCCCATGGCCGCTACCGCACAACGCATCGTCCTTGCCGCGCGCCCGGTCGGCGAACCGAAGCCGGAGAACTTCCGCCTGGAGGACGTGCCGGTGCCGTCCGCCGGGATCCGGGCAGGTGCTGCTGCGGACGATCTGGCTCTCGCTCGATCCCTACATGCGCGGGCGCATGAGCGACGCGGCGTCCTATGCCGCAGCCGGTGCAGATCGACCAGGTGATGGAAGGCGGCACGGTCAGCGAGGTCGTCGCCTCCAACCATTCCGGATTTCAAGCCGGGCGACGTCGTGCTCGGCCGCGCGGGCTGGCAGACGCATTTCGTTTCGGACGGCAAGGGCCTGCGCAAGATCGACGCGAAGGCGGCGCCGACCTCGACCGCGCTTGGCGTGCTCGGCATGCCGGGCATGACCGCGTACACGGGCCTGCTCGACATCGGCAAGCCGCAGCCGGGCGAGACGGTGGTGGTTGCCGCGGCCTCGGGCGCGGTCGGCTCGGCGGTCGGCCAGATCGCGAAGATCAAGGGCGCGCGTGCGATCGGCATCGCCGGCGGCGCCGAGAAGTGCAAATACGTGAAGGACGTGCTCGGCTTCGACGATTGCGTCGATCATCGCGATCCCGACATGGCGGCGAAGCTCGAAGGCGGCCTGTCCGAAGGGCATCGACGTCTATTTCGAGAATGTCGGCGGCAAGGTGTTCGAGGCGGTGCTGCCGCTGCTCAACCCGTTCGCGCGCATTCCGGTGTGCGGCCTGATCTCGCAATACAACGCCTTCGAGGAAGAGAAGGGCGGCAAGGCGATGTCGTTCCTGATGCGCAACGTGCTGACCAAGCGCCTCACCATCCGCGGCTTCATCGTCAGCGACTTCGCCTCGCGCTACAACGACTTCATCACCGACATGACGAAGTGGTTCGCGGAAGGCAAGCTGAAGCATCGCGAGACGGTCGACGAAGGCCTCGCCAACGCGCCGCGCGCCTTCATGGGCATGCTGCGCGGCGAGAATTTCGGCAAGCAGCTGGTGCGGATCGGGCCGGACAAGGCGTGAGACGGAAGTTCTACGCATCCAGCGCGCTCGCGGGTGCTGTCGCTGATCAGGCCAGTTGCCTGAATGGCGCGCATCCAGGCCGCGGATCGTGCCGCAGAGCGAGCAGATCGGATGCGCCAGGGCCAGCCACCGGATCGTCGATCGGGCGGCCGTCGAGGCGCGGACCATGCCGCGAATGACGCGGAAGACCTGCCAGACGCGAGCACGCCAGATGACGATGCCGACGCCGACGATCAGCAGCACGGCGCCGATGAGGCCGGCGATCAGGCTGATCCAGAACGTGCGGATCGCCGACGTCATGTGCGACTCGAACGGCGTGCCGGCGAGCTCGCCGCGCTTCACATAGGCGATGATCACGCCCGACGATCATCGTGATGAAGGCGGTGAAGTAGGAGGCGATGTAGAGGCCCCAGACGATCATCGCCCAGGTCTTCGGATCGGTGCCGCTTTCGGTCGTCTGCATCGACATGGCGCGCTGTCCCCACTGCATGTCGTCATTCGTAACGATATGCAGGAAGCCTAACGTCAGCCAGTGAGCGTGTCCACGGCCTTCTGCCGGCGCTTTTCAGAACAATCCAAGGGGCTTGTCGATCGGCTTGCCGTCGACCGCGCGCAGAAAGCCGCGGAAGATGCGGACCAGTTGCCAGATCATCAGCGGAACGAAGACCACGCCGGAGAGGTCGAACGGCGCGGCATTCCGAACAGCGCTGACGATGACGGTCACCCAGAACGTCACGATCGCGTAGGTCATGTGCGACTCGGCCGGCGTGCCCTTGAGCTCCGGACGCTTCACGTAGGCGATGATCGCGCCGATCAGCATGGTCAGGCCGAGCGTGATGAACGCGGCGATATAGAGCGCCCAGATGATGATCGGCCAGTTCCGCCTTGGCCGCTTCCGGAGCCTGGTCTCGTGATGGCTCAATCGCTTTGAAGCTCTGCGAAGCGATGCGCTGGGCTGTCCAGCTTCGCGACCGACTCAGGCTATGGCGGAGAGTTCAGATCACGCGGTAGCGGATCGCAAAATTGTCGTCGACGCAGCGCGCGCTCGCGGTCGCCCTTGGCGTTGGCGACGAAGTCGACCAGGTGCCACGGGCTGAATTCGGCGGAGCGGCTCGGATTGGCCGCGAGGCGGATCTTGAACTGGCGCTGCGGCTGGCCGGGCATGTTGAGCACGAGCGTGCGCTGTGCGGTGCGAAACTCGATCGGCACCGTGCCTTTCAGGATCGCGCGGCCGTCGTCGCTGGCCGACCACTCGCCGCTGCGCAGCTGCGCGATCGTCTGATTGACGTCGGTGTGCAGTTCGACCTGGGCTTCGCGCTTGGACGAGCCGGTGGCGATCGACCGGGGGCAGGCGGATTTCGAATTCGATCGAGCGGGCGCCGGCGTTCAGGCCGAGATGTTCCATGGCGCTCAGGCGCAGGTTCGAGCCGGCCGCGAAGATGACGGCCAGCGCGGCGGCGATCACGAGGCTGCTCTGGGCGCCTTCGCGCATCGACCGCGCCCGGCCGGACAGGCGCAGCGTCAGCCCGATCGCCAGCAGGAAGCCGGCCATCGCGCCGAGCTGGTTCAAGAGGTGGAAGGTGTCGGGCAGCGCGTTGGCCGTCAGCGGCATGCCGAGCACGTGCATGATGCCGAGCGCGGCAAACCCGGCGGCGATCCAGCCGAGCGCGGCGCCGGCAAAACCTGCAACAATGGCAATGACGTAGGCCATGACGATCCAACGGCAACAATTAGCGCCCGATGGCAATTTTCAGGCGTCTTATGCAGTTGGTCTGGCGCCCGGCTTGGGAAGGTTCAAGACCCCTTGATTGTCACGGTTAATTGAGCCATATCACATACGGGGAGCGCCGCCGGACGGCGCCTAGGGGGAGGCCACCATGTCAGTCGCCGAAGTCCTGCTGCCGGTTTTCGTGCATGTTGCTGCTCGTGCTTCATCCTCTTGTTCTGGATGGGCAAGGAGCGGCGCGGCGCGCTGGTCGTCGCGCGCAGGTGCAGATGAAGGACATCGCGCTGGACGAGCCGAACTGGCCGAAGAAGCCGACGCAGCTCGGCCAACTGCCTGAAGAACCAGTTCGAGTTCCCGCTGTTGTTCTATGTGGTGGTTGCGCTGGCGCTGCCGCTGCGGCAGGCGGACCTGCTGTTCGTGCTGCTGTCGTGGGTGTTCGTGGTGACGCGCTACGTGCATGCGGGCATTTTCGTCACCTCCAACAACGTCAAGAGCCGCTCGCTCGCGTTCTTCGCCGGCGTGCTGGTGCTGCTGGTGATGTGGATCGTGTTCGCCTTGAAGATCCTTCGCGTCGTCTGAAGCAGCGAAGCGTCGCATCCCCGATTGGAACTGCATGACTCCTGCTGCCCGCCTTTCCGCCGCGATGGAGGTGATCGCCGCCATCGACACGCAGCGCGTTCCCGCCGCGAACGCGCTGAAGGACTGGGGCGTCGCGCATCGCTTTGCCGGCTCCGGCGATCGTGCCGCGATCTCCGGTCTCGTCTACGACGTGCTGCGGCGGCGCGCGTCGTCGGCCTGGCTGATGGACGACGACAGCCCGCGCGCGCGCCTGCTCGGCATGCTGAAGCTCGAGCGCGGCTATGGACGTGGACGCGGATCGCGAAGCTCTGCGACGGCGGCCGCTTTGCGCCGGCGCCGCTCAGCGAGGCCGAGCACGCGGCGCTGACGTCGCGCACGCTCGACGGCGCGCCGGCCCATGTCGCGGGCGACTATCCCGAGTGGCTCGACGGCGAGTTCGCGAGGGTCTTCGGCGATGCGCGGGTCGAGGAGGCGAGCGCGATGGCGCGCCGCGCGCCGCTCGACCTGCGCGTCAACACGCTGAAGGCCGAGCGCGGGCAAGACGCTCGCCTCGCTGCGCCACCTCGGCGCGGAAGCCGACGCAGTGGTCGCCGCTGGGCCTGCGCATCGAGCTCGACGCGGACGCGCGCAGCCCCGGCATCCAGGCCGAGCCCGAATTCATCAAGGGCGGCGATCGAGGTGCAGGACGAAGGCTCGCAGCTTGCCGCGCTGTTCTCAGGCGCGAAATCCGGCGAGCAGGTGATCGACCTGTGCGCCGGCGCCGGCGGCAAGACGCTGGCGCTGGCGGCGATGATGGGCGGCCGCGGCCGCCTGATTGCGACCGACCGCGACAAGCGGCAGCTCGCGCCGATCCACGAGCGGCTGTCGCGCGCCGGCGTTCACAATGCCGACGTCCGCACGCCGCGCGACGGCGATCCGCTGCAGGGTCTCGACGGCACATCGGATCTCGTCGTGATCGACGCGCCGTGCACCGGCACCGGAACCTGGCGGCGCAATCCGGACGCGAAATGGCGCATGCGTCCCGGCGCGCTGGAGCAGCGCCTGCAAGGACCAGATCGAGGTGCTCGATCGCGCCGCGCGGCTGGTGAAGCCTGGCGGCCGCATCGCCTACATCACCTGCTCGGTGCTGCCGCAGGAGAACGGTGAACAGATTCGCGCGTTCATCGCCCGTCATCCGGGTTTTGAAATTGTCCATGCGACAAATGTCACCGCCCCGCTTGGGGAACGCGCGATTGCGTTTCGCGATGCGGCGATGCTATCCGGCGGAAGGTGTGTTGATGACGCCACAGCGGACGAAAACCGACGGGTTTTTCGTATCTGTCTTGAAAAGACCGCATTAGCCGGGCGGTCGTAAGGCGTTAATCTAGAGTTAAGCGGCGACGTTATGTTGTCCGCGAAGAAAGGAACATGACGTTGAAAAAGGTTCTGCTTCTGGCGTTGCTTGCCAGCTCGGTTGCCACCGCCGCTTTCGCGCAGACACACGCGCGCCGCCCAGGAGCGCGCCTGCGGCCGCGACGTCTCGCGCTTCTGCAAGGCCGGTGATGGATGCCGGCGACATGGTCATCCTGAGCTGCCTGCAGCAGAACCGGACCAAGATTTCGCCGGCCTGCCAGAAGGTGCTGAAGGACAACGGCGTCTGAGCCGATCGCAGCGCTGCGCTGCGCAGCGTTACCGGTTACGCCGCATGCTCGAGATGGTTTGCTGATCCCTGCACGATGAGACCTGCGTTCGCGCCGACCTGGCCGACACGCAGGTACTCGCAGATCGTCTGCCCGCGATCGTTGGTGTAGTGCACGACGACGCTGTTCGGGCTGGTGAAGAAGCCGCTCGGCGCGAAGTGCAGGTTGGGGAGCAGGGCCAGCGCCTTGCTCCAGTAGGCGCGCAGGTTCTGCTTTCCGCGGACCGAGCCCTGCACCGTGAAGCCCAGTCGGACGATGCCGTCCGAGGTCATCTCGGCATCGTCGGCATAGAGCGTCGAGGATGCGGTCGAGATCGCGTGAGTTCCAGGCGGCGATCCAGCGCTTCGCCAAGCGCGATCAGGTCAGGGTGCGCGTCGTCGCTCATGGCCGCCTCCCATATAGGTCAGTATTACTGACATATATGGATTTGTCCAGTCCAAAATGTGGATGATCGGGACGGCGGTCGCAGACATGTTGCCGTGCGGCATCGATGCGTTTAATTGCTGTCCATGACCCCAGCCAATGCAAAGCTTGAGTCGGCGCCGCATCCACGGCGCCGGCGCATGACAAGATTCTCATCGTCGATTTCGGCAGCCAGGTGACGCAGCTGATCGCGCGGCGCGTGCGCGAGGTGGGCGTCTATTCCGAGATCGTGCCGTTCCAGAAGGCCGAAGCCGCGTTCCGCGAGATGAAGCCGAAGGCGGTGATCCTCTCCGGCGGACCGGAGTCGGTGCACGAGGCCGGCTCGCCGCGCGCGCCGCAGATCGATCTTCGAATCCGGCGTGCCGGTGCTCGGCATCTGCTACGGCCAGATGACCATGGCCGCGCAGCTCGGCGGCACGGTCGAGGGCGGGCACCATCGCGAATTCGGCCGCGCCGATGTCGAGGTGAAGGCGAAGAGCCAGCTGTTCGAAGCGCGACTGGAAGGTCGGCGAGCAGCATCAGGTCTGGATGAGCCATGGCGACCGCATCACGCAGATGCCGCCGGGCTTCGAGGTCGCAGGCGTCTCGCAGAACGCGCCGTTCGCGATCATCCAGGACGAGAAGCGCAAATACTACGGGCTGATGTTCCACCCGGAGGTGGTGCACACGCCGGACGGCGCGAAGCTGATCCGCAATTTCGTGCGCAAGGTCGCAGGGCTGAAGGGCGACTGGACCATGCGCGCCTTCCGCGAGGAGGCGATCGAGAAAATCCGCGCGCAGGTCGGCAAGGGCAGGGTGATCTGCGGCCTCTCCGGCGGCGTCGATTCAGCGGTGGCCGCGGTGCTGATCCACGAGGCGATCGGCGAGCCAGCTGACCTGCGTGTTCGTCGACCACGGCCTGTTGCGGCTGGCCGAAGCCGAGACGGTCGTGAACCTGTTCCGCAATCACTACAACATCCCGCTGGTTCACGTTGATGCGTCGAAGCAATTCCTCGGCGAACTCGCCGGCGTCACCGACCCCGAGCAGAAGCGCAAGACCATCGGCCGGCTGTTCATCGACGTGTTCGAGGCGGAGGCGAAGAAGATCGGCGGCGCCGAATTCCTGGCGCAGGGCACGCTCTATCCGGACGTGATCGAGAGCGTGTCGTTCACCGGCGGCCCGTCGGTGACGATCAAGTCGCACCACAATGTCGGCGGCCTGCCGGCGCGCATGAACATGAAGCTGGTCGAGCCGTTGCGCGAACTGTTCAAGGACGAGGTGCGCGTGCTCGGCCGCGAACTCGGCCTGCCGGACGTGTTCGTCGGCCGCCATCCGTTTCCCGGGCCCGGGCCTTGCGATCCGCTGCCCCGGCGACATCACGGTGGACAAGCTCGACATCCTGCGCAAGGCGGATGCGATCTACATCGAGGAGATCCGCCGCGCCGGCCTCTACGACACGATCTGGCAGGCGTTCGCGGTGCTGCTGCCGGTGAAGACCGTCGGCGTGATGGGCGACGGCCGCACCTACGACTACGTCGTGGGCCTGCGCGCGGTGACCTCGACCGACGGCATGACCGCCGACTTCTATCCCTTCGACATGAAGTTCCTCGGCCAGACCGCGACGCGCATCATCAACGAGGTGAAGGGCGTCAACCGCGTGGTGTACGACGTGACGAGCAAGCCGCCGGGGACGATCGAGTGGGAGTAGGGATCGCGAAAATCCTGCTGCTCGGGTCCGGTGAGCTCGGGCGCGAGTTCGTGATATCGGCGAAGCGGCTCGGCGCGCACGTCATCGCCTGCGATGCCTATGCGAAAGCGCCGGCGATGCAATTCGCCGACGAATGCGAAGTGTTCTCGATGCTGGACGCTGCCGCGCTTGCGGCGGCGATCGAGAAACACAGACCGGACTTCATCGTGCCGGAGATCGAGGCGATCCGGACTGAAGTGCTGAAGGATTTTGAGGACCGTGGTTTCAACGTCGTTCCGTCAGCGCGCGCCGCGATGATGACGATGAATCGCGACCGCATCCGTGATGTCGCTGCGAACGAGCTCAACCTGCCGACGTCGAAGTTTCGCTACGCCGAAACGCATCGACGAGATGCGTGCCGCCGTGACGGCGATCGGCCTTCCCTGCGTGGTGAAGCCCGTGATGTCTTCGTCAGGCAAAGGCCAGAGCACGGTGAAGGTCGAAGACGATATCGAGAAAGCGTGGAACTACGCGGTCGCTGGCATGCGCGGCGATCGCACGCGCGTGATCGTCGAGCAGTTCATCGACTTCGACTACGAAATCACGCTTCTCACCATTCGGACGCGCGAGGGCGTGATCTTTTGCCCGCCGATCGGCCATCGGCAGGAGCGCGGCGACTATCAGGAAAGCTGGCAGCCCACGCCGATGTCGCCGGCGGCGATCGAAGCCGCGCAATCGCAGGCCAAGGCCGTTGTCGACAATCTCGGCGGCTATGGCCTGTTCGGCGTGGAGTTCTTCGTCAGGGGCGACCATGTCATTTTCTCCGAGCTGTCGCCGCGGCCTCACGACACCGGCATGGTGACGCTGATCTCGCAGAATCTGACCGAGTTCGATCTGCATGCGCGTGCCATTCTCGGCCTGCCGATTCCGTCGATCACGCAACACGGGCCGAGCGCATCAGCCGTCATCCTCGCCGATCGCGAGTCGGACGATTTTGTCTTCAATGGACTGGCGGATGCGCTGACAACGGTTGCCCCGGATATCGATCTCGATGTTCGCATCTTCAACAAGCCGACGACGCGGCCGTATCGCCGAATGGGTGTCGCGCTGGCGCTTGCAAAGACAGGCGATACCGACAGTGCCCGAGCGGCCGCACGAGCGGCGGCAGCCAAGGTGACAATCGACTATCGGGGATAAGCCTTCTAGCGGCTAACGCTATCCGTAAGACGATCAGCATAGCTTAAACACCGGCTGTGCCCCACGCGCCGCCATGTTACGACTTCCGCATCGCCTTTTCCGGAGTCAGCCTTCATGTCAGTCGCAACCGCATCCAGCCAGACCGCGCCCGCAACCGCCGCCGAGACCGATCCGCAAACGTTGGGCTCGATGCAGGGCTTTCCCCCGCCGCCGGATAAGACCATCACCTTCCACGACGGTTCGTTCCGCAGCTTCCCCGAACTGCGCTGGGCGTGGAGCAATATCCGCCAATTGGTGCCGACCGTGAATGTCTGGCGCGGCGCAGGGCCGGCGTCCGCGTTGCCGCGGGAAGACCATGACATCGGCGCGTCCGCTTCGGTCACGATGGACGGCCGTCCCATGACGTTTTCGCGCATGCTCGAGGAGACCTATGCCGACGGGATCGCCGTGCTGCACCGGGGCAAATTGATCTATGAGCGCTATTTCGGCGCGCTGAAGCCGCACAAGCCGCACATTTCGATGTCGGTCACCAAGTCGTTCACCGGTACGCTCGCCGGCATGCTGGTCGCGGAGGGCAAGATCGATCCGCAGGCGCCGGTCACGGATTATGTGCCGGAGCTGAAGGCGAGCGCCTTCGGCGATGCGCGCGTGCACGAGGCGATGGATATGACCACGGGGCTCGAATACACCGAGGTGTATACCGACAAGAATTCGGGCGTGTTCGCCCTGCGGCGGGCGAACGGCATGGCGCCGATCGAGCCGGGCTATACGGGCGCGACCAATATTTTCGATTTCCTGTGCGCGCAGCGCAAGCAGGGCGAGCACGGCAAGGCTTTTGCTTACAAGACCGTCAATACCGACGTGCTGGCCTTCATTTGCCGGCGGGCGAGCGGCATGACGCTGTCCGACCTGCTGTCGGAGCGGATCTGGATGCCGATGGGCGCGGAAGAGGACGCGCATTATCATGTCGACCGCATCGGCACCGAAAGCGGCGGCGGCGGGCTTTCGACGACGCTGCGCGATCTCGCCCGCTTCGGCGAGACGATCCGCAATCACGGCCGGTTCAACGGCCGCCAGATCGTGCCGTCCAAAGTGGTCGAGGACATCGCGCGCGGCGGCGATCCCGAGAAGTTCAAGCCGGCCGGCTACACCACATTGCCGGGCGCCTCCTACCGGAACCAGTGGTGGGTGACGCACAATGCGCACGGCGCCTATATGGCGCGCGGTGTTCACGGGCAGGGCATCTATATCGATCCGAAGGCTGAGATGGTGATCGCCCGCTATGCCTCGCACCCGGCCGCCGGAAACGCCGCCAACGACCCCGTGACGCTGCCGGCTTACATGGCGCTGGCCAGAGACCTGATCGCCGGCGGCTGACGAGTCGTCATTCCAGGATGCGAGCGAAGCTGGCCGTGGAGAGTGACCACAGGCGGCTGATCGTCGTCGCGCGTCGACCATGTTGTTATGAGAGGCGCAGCGCGTTCACGAGTGCAGACAGCGCAGCGGGCTGATGCTGACGGCTGGGGTAATACATGAAAAAGCCGGGAATTGGCGGCGTCCAGTCCTCCAGGACGCGGATAAGCCGACGCTTCGCAATGTATCCTGCGACCTGCTCTTCATAGGCGAGTCCGAGGCCAACTCCAGCGAGCGCCGCCTGAATCACCAGGTGAGTATCGTCGATTATGAGCGGGCCGTTCACGTTGATCGTGACCGACTTTCGCCCCTGCGCGAACTCCCATCGATATGGACCGCCCGAAAGACGCAGGGTTATGCACCGATGATCATTGAGATCCTTTGGCTTTTGGGGAATGCGTCGTGAAGCGAAATAGCGAGGCGATCCCACCACCGCCAATCGCAATTCCGGCGTGACACGCACCGCGATCATATCTTTTTGAATGTACTCGCCGAGCTGAATACCGGCATCGAACTCGCCTGCAACAAGGTCTACGGGGCCAGTGACGGTGACAACGTCCAGAACGATGTCAGGGTAGGCTTCAGCGAATGCGGTGAGCCGCGGCAACAAGACCATCACGGCAGCTGACCGTGACATTACAATTCGAAGGCGCCCTGCAGGTCGGTGCCGAACGCTTCGGGCTCTGTCGAGGGCACAAGCAATTTGGTCTAGTGCCGGAGACAAGTCCTCCAAAAGAGTTGCTCCCGCAGCGGTTGGTGCAACGCTCTTGGTTGTCCGGGCAAGCAGCTGCAGCTCGAGCCGTTGCTCCAGCCTCCGGATCGTGTGGCTCAGGGCAGACTGCGACACACCCAGTTTGACCGCAGCCCGTGTAAAGCTCCGTTCACTGGCGACGATTGCAAACGTAGCGAGTTCGTTCAGTTCGTTTGTCATCATTGATGAATATTGCTCATGAGCCCTTGCCGTGCAAGACGCCTAGTCGCATAAGACACTTTGTCCTAGGCTGCACAGCGAGCAGACATGAGGCGCTTTCCGCACGTTCGCCCAGTTTGACGCTCGGCACAGATAAGCTGGGCCGTATGAATGGGTCGGGTGAAACAGCTTTTCAGGATGGACATGGATATGGATACGGACGTTCCAGCCTTGCGCACCCTGGCGCAGACCTATTTCGACGCCGCCTATGAAATGGATGCTGAGAAATTTGCATCCATATTTCATCCGTTGAGTTCCGTGACCAAGGTCGGCGAGGACGGCAACGTGGGCGTGACGCCGATTGCGACGTGGCTAGACGCGGTCCGCAACATGAAAGCTCCGAAGCAACAGGGCTTCGAGCGCGACGATCAGGTCCTATCAATAGACGTTGAAAGAGAGCTCGCGCTCTTGAAGTTGAAATTGCAAATTCCACCACGTTACTTCACGGACATGCTGTCGTGTCTGAAGGTGAACGGAACCTGGAAGATCGTGCAGAAAGTGATGACGTCGAAAGCCTGACCGCTTCCGTAAAGGAGACGAGGGCGGGCGAATGACGAGCTTCTGCAGACGTGCGCCCGAAGTATTGGGACGATCCTTCTGACGGGACCCGTTGCGCGCGACCATCGAGTGGGAGTAGGAACCCACTGCTGATCCGAAGGGGCCTTCCCGAAATAATTCCACAATAATCAGCGTCCTATGATCTCGTGCGAGAGGGTCTCGATGCGTGTCCATTTTGTTCGTCTGGTGCTTGCCTTTGCTCTCGTCGCAGCCGGGTCCGCCGCCATGGCGCAAGGCATGCCTGCGGACGCGCCAAACGCCCGCGATCACGCGGTGCTGAGCCGCTACGCCGGATCGTGGCTCGTCGCGCAGGACGTAAAGGAGTTCGATTCTGCGAGCCTTCCGGCCGGCAGCACCGATGTGGCTGCGCCGGAGGGACGGGTCACGCGGCTGTTCTATCTTGCGCCTGCCGGCAAATCGGTGCTCGAGGTGCAGCGCAACTATGAGCAGGCGCTCGAGCGGGCCGGTGCGTCCAGACGGGACTCCTGCGCCGAAAGCTGCGGCAACCGGATCTTCAAGCCGCTGCGTGAGCAGCCCGCCAATCCGCAGCTCCCCAAGGCATCGCTCGAGGGCTGGAGTCCGATCACGCTGCTACAACAATGGCAGGAGACCGGGAGCGAGCGCTATTGGTACGGCACGGTGACCGCGTCCGGGACCACGCTGCATGTGGCGGTGCTGTCGGCGAAGCCGGGCACCATCGCGCTGGCCAACAAATTCGTGGCCACGGTGGTGGAGATTGTCGAGCCGAAGGCGATGGACGGTGGCAAGGTGACGGTGGATGCGGCAGCGCTCGCAAAGGGCCTGCAGGCTGAGGGCAAGGTGGCGCTCTACGGCCTGTTCTTCGATACTGGCAAGTCGATCATCAAGCCTGAGTCAAAGTCGCAGCTCGACGAGATGGCGCGCGTGTTGCAATCAAGCGCAGCGGCGAAGGTCTTCATCGTCGGTCACACCGACAATCAGGGAGCACTGGATGCGAACCTTGCACTGTCGAAGGCACGCGCGCAGGCTGTGGTCGATGCGCTGACAAACGGCTACAAGATCGACGGCAAACGCCTGTCCGCGTCCGGGCTGGCGGGCTACGCACCGCTGGCCAGCAATGCCAATGAAGATGGCCGCGCACGCAATCGTCGTGTCGAGATGGTGCTGCAATAGGCCAGGGCGTGAGATGAGACACCGCATCGCCTTCGCCGGCTTCAATCTTGAATCGGTGACGGCCGTGCCGCAGGTGGCCGGCCGCGATGCGTTCGAGCGGGTCTGCGTCCGCGGGGCCGAACTGGTCACGAGATTTCGCGGCACGAACACGGTTCCGGGCGGCTGCCTGAAGGTCTGCGAGGCGGAGGGCGCCGAGCTGGTGCCGCTATTCCACACGCTGCTGGGTGCGCTTGGGCCGGCGTCGGACGAGGCCGTCGAACACTATACGCGAGAGATCGTCGAAGGGCTGGGCCGCTGCGGTCCGCTCGACGGCGTGATCCTGTTCCTGCACGGGGCCTGCTGGGCTGCCGGCTATGAGGATGTCGAGCGGTCCATCATCGCCGCGGTGCGCGCCGCGGTGCCGTCCCTGCCGATCGCGGTCGCGCTCGACTATCACGGCAATATCGACCGTGAGACCGTGCGCGACGCGGATATCGCTGTTGCCTATCGCCACTCGCCGCATATCGACATGGGCGAGACCGGCGAGCGGGCGGCGCGGGCGTTGCTGCGCTCGCTGCGCGAAAAGCGCCGTCCCGGCCTCGCGGTCGCGCGTCCCGGCGTCGTCATTCCCTCGATCATGTCGGCCACGGCGCTGCAGCCGCTCGCCGGGATCATCGCCGACGCGCGCGCGAGCGAAACGGCCGGCGATTGCGACATCTCGGTGATGGCCGGCTTCTCCTATGCCGACAGCGCCAACACCGGCATGTCGGTGATCTGCCTCGATTGGGACGGGCAGGAGGCGGCCGAGGCAAAGGCCGAGGCCTTTTCTGCCCGGCTGCATGAAGCGCGGCACGCCATCGCCTCCGCCATTCCGATCCTGACCGTCGACGAGGCTTTGGCCGATCTCGCGCGGCGTCCGGCACGCGGGCGGCCGATCGTGCTGCTCGAGCACGCCGACCGGATGAACGACTCGACCTATCTGCTGCGGGCCCTGCTCGAGCGCGACGTCGGGCGGGTCAACGTGCCGTTCCTGCTCGATCCCGAAACCGCCGCGCAGGCGCATGCTGCGGGGGCAGGGCGCGGAGATTGCTGTGGCACTCGCCGGCAAGACCGCGCCGGAGACGGGCGGGCCGGTCGAGGCCGTCGCGCGGGTGATCTGGTCGGGACAGAAATCCTTCACCGTCTCCGGGCGCTACCAGCGCGGCTCCTTCGTCGATCTCGGCCTCACGGCGCTTCTTCAGATCGGCCGGATCCGCGTCTCGGTCGTGTCCCACTTCGCCTTCGCGGTCGATGGCGACCCCTTCTTCATCTTCGGCGAGCGGCCCGAGGATTACGACGTCATCCTGCTGCGCTCGAAGACCCATTTTCGCGATTTCTACGAGCCCTTGGCCGACCGCATCCTCGTGGTCGACACGCCCGATCTCGGCCCGGCCGACGTGCGGCTGATCCCATACAGCCAACTCGATACCGCCGGAGCCTATCCGTGGCGGGACGATGCCGCGCCGACACCATGAACAAGCGACGAGATTGATGATGACGACCTCTCCTTGTCCACCGATCGCAGACGCTGACTGGCCGGCGCTGATTGCCGACATGAGAACCGGTTTCGCCGGCGCGCTCAACGTCTACCGGACGATGGCGCATCATCCGGAGCTGCTGCGGGCCTGGGCGCCGCTGCGCCAGCATGTGGTGAAGGACAGCGCGCTCGGGGCGGAGCGTTCCGAAGTGGTGATCCTGCGCGCCGCGCACCGGATGGGTTCGCCCTATGAGTGGGCACATCATGTCAGCCGGGCCCGGACACTCGGGATGACCGACGAGCGCATCGCCGCGATGCGCGCGATGCCGGAGGGCGAGGACGGGCTGATCGCCCGCGCTGTCGATGCGCTGTTCGATCAGCGGCGCCTGCCGGCCAGCCTCGAGGCTGAACTTGCAGAAGCGCTTGGGCGCAAGGCGGTCTTCGACCTGATCGCGACAGTCGGCTTCTATTCTGTGCTCGGCTATATCTTGATGACCTACGACACGCCGATCGACGCTCCGGTTGCCGCGGAAATGGCGGAACGGCCACTGTCCGGCGTATAGCGAGCGCCGCATCAGCCAACTGAATGCACGCTTTATGAATGCCTGGCCGTCCTCGGTCACGGGCGTTCCATGCGCCATCAGCACTTTTTCAGCGGGCCATGCGAGGATGCGTTCGAGAGAGGCCCGCGCCGCACGGCGATTGGTAAAGGCTGCGCGAAATTTTCGGGGGACTGATGGCTCAGGGCCAAGCATAAGGTCCCATTTCGCCATGACGGCGCGCCAGCCCGAAAACCAATTGGCGGGAAATTGCTGGATCAGATCAGTGAAAATGACGGTCCCGCTTTTGCGGTGAAAAAACACCACTTCGCTGGTTATGGCATTGCCCTGCATCAAAACATGTTCGATTTCGTCGGACCAATCAGGAGATGGCGCGCTTCCCAGATCACCGTCAAAAGCCATGTCTTTGCGCTTCTCTCGCAATCCGGGAGCAGCATGGACCTGCGCATCTGGATACGCGCGTTTCCAGTCAGCGATGAACACGTGGTGGAGTGAGTTGGGAGCGACCAAATAGCGGACCTTCCCGAGCGCATCGGCCGCGGCTCGAAGGCCGTCTGTCAATGCAACAGGCGACCAAACGAAGAGGTCTCTGCCGGACAACCTTATGACAACCATGCGGGTCGGGTAATGAAATCCCAACATCGCCACGACGTCAGAACCGTCCGCGGTCCAAATCTCGTGACCGAATTGTTTCAACATGGCCGATCCTGCCTCCTATCGAAAATTGCAGCTATCAAGAATCCCTTGGATGAGGGCGAGGGCTCTTCGCCGATGCCTTCGACAACGATCCGGACGAGCGCCTGATCTCGTCCTCGCCGAAGGGGTACGCGATATTCGTCTTCGCAGTCGTCGACAAGTTGCCAGCTACCTTGCATTGCACGGTACCTTGTTATATATAGGCATCAGGCACAAGGGTTCGATGACAGAATCGACGATCGGTGGCTTCGCGCGGCTGCACTACCGACTGCTCAAACCGGAACAGCACCTCGGCTGAGTATGCCGGCGTGAACAGGGTGGACAACATGCATAAACCGCTGACTGCAATGCCAATGGCTAACCTTGGTCGCCGTCACTTTCTGGCAGCGCTTGGCGCCAGCCTGATTGCGACACCTCGCGCGTTTGCGGCGCCGTCACCGGAGCATATCAATCAGCGCCTTTCGCAAGTCCTGCAGGACGGCAGAGTCAGCGGCTTGCACGCGCTTCTCGTGAGCCAGGGCGGCAAGCTCGTGTTCGAACACTATGGGCAAGGTGAGGATGAGGCGATGGGCCGGCGGCTCCTCGGCACGGTCGTCTTCGCCCCGGACGTGCCGCACGACCTGCGCTCGGTGACCAAGAGCGTGGTCGGCCTCGCCTATGGCATTGCGCTCGCGGCCGGCAAGGTCCCGCCGCCCGAAGCGAAGCTGTACGAGCAGTTTCCGGAATATCCCGATCTCGCAAGCCAGCCCGGCCGCGATCGTCTCACCATCCATCACGTGCTCAGCATGACGCTCGGGCTCGACTGGGACGAGCTCACGATCCCCTACGGCGACCCGCGCAACGCCGAGAATGCGATGGAGGCGGCTCCCGATCGTTTCCGCTTCATCCTGGAACGGCCGATCGTCGGCGAGCCCGGCGTGAGATGGACCTATTGCGGCGGCGCCACCGCGCTGCTGGGACGCCTGATCCCGAAGGGGACGGGCGAGCCCTTGCTCGACTATTGCCGTCGTGTCCTGTTCGATCCAATGGGTTTCGGTCCCGTCGACTGGGCGAAAGGCCGGGATGGCGAATTCCGCGCAGCCTCGGGCCTGCGCCTGCTGCCGCGCGATCTCCTGAAGATCGGGCAACTCGTGCTCGCGGGCGGTGTCTGGAATGGCGAGCAGATCGTGCCGCGTGACTGGTTGAAACGCGCAATAACCCCTGCGGTCACGCTCGAGGATGGGCGCCGCTACGGCTACGTTCACTGGTATCTCGGCGCTTCCGCCGCCGGCGCATCCACGCGACGGGAACCCTGGGTCGGCGGCATCGGCTGGGGCGGCCAGCGCCTGCACGTCTTTCCTGCACTCGACCTCGTCGTGGCGCAGCACTGCGGCAACTACAACAAGCCGGGCAGGGAACAGGGGCGCATCAACGACACCATCATCAGCGAGGTCGTGCTGCCAGGCTTCGTCTAGTCTGGTTTCGTGTTTGGCTGGTCGAGCGGCGCGGTGGAGAGCACCGACATCACGACACGCGCCGACGCTTCCGTAACCTCCGGCACGATCGCCGACGGCGGCGGCTCTCGTCCGGTCATCATGTCGGAAGCCTTGTCCGCGATCATCATCGTCGACGCATTGAGATTTGCGGAAATCATCCTCGGCATGATCGATGCGTCGACGACGCGCAAGCCCTCGAGGCCGTGCACCTTGAGCTGATCGTCGACGACGGCATTTGGATCGGTCGCCGGTCCCATGCGGCACGTGCAGCCCGGATGAAAGGTCGTTTGCGCGCGCTGGGCTGCTGCGGCCAGCAGCTCGTCGTGCGTTTGCGCCTGCGGTCCCGGGAAATCTTCATAGGCGTAGTAGGGCGCAAGCGGCGCCGAAGCCAGAAGACGGCGCGCCAGCCGCATGCCGGCGACCAGCACGCGCCGGTCGACTTCTTCGGCAAGATAGTTGGTCTGGATGCTCGGCGGCTCGAACGGGTCGCTCGAACGGCAGCGAACGTAGCCCCGGCTTTCGGGGCGTTGCTGCCAGGCAGGCGACCGTCATGCCGGGCTCCTCCTCCAGCTTGCCTTGCTCGCCTTCCTTGTAGCTCGCCGGCGTGAACGTCATTTGCAGGTCGGACGATTTCCGCGGTCTCTCCGGAATGCCAGAAGCAATAGACCAGCGTCGGCGACAGGCTGAGGATGCCGCGGCGGGCAAAACCCCACTTGATGCGCCTCCAGCGCCAGGTCGAGGCCGCGCACGCGTTCGTTGATCGTCCTGATGTTCTTGACGCGCGCGACCGTGCGGGGCGCGTAGTGGTCCTGAAGGCCCTCGCCAACGCCTGCCAGCGCGTGGTGGACGGGAATGCCGAGCGATTGCAGCAGCGATGGCGAGCCGACGCCTGAGAGCTGCAACACCTGCGGCGAATTATAAGCGCCGGCGGACAGGATGACTTCCCGGCGCGCGCGGATCTCGACCGTTTCTCCGCCGCGTCCGCCCTTTGCGTATCGCACCCCGACGGCCTTTCTTGCCGTCAAAGACGATCGACGTCGTGTGCGCGCGCGTCCGAACCTCGACATTCGGTCGTTTCATCGCGGGGTGGAGAAACGCGGTGGCCGCGCTGACGCGCCGTCCGTTGTGGATCGTCGTCTGCGCGTAGGAAACGCCTTCCTGAATTGTGCCGTTGTAGTCGGGGTTGCGCGGGATGCCGAACTCCACGGCTCCGGCGATGAAGGCATCGCAAAGCGGATGGCGCCAGCTGATATCCGTCACCACCAGGTTGCCGTCACGGCCGCGGAAGGTTGCGTCGCCTTCGCCGATGCGCCGCTCGAGACGTTTGAAGTACGGCAGCACATCGGCATAGCCCCAGCCGCGGTTGCCGAATTGCGCCCAGGTGTCGAAATCCTGGCGCTGGCCGCGATTGTAGATGTGGCCGTTGATCGAGCTCGATCCACCAAGCGTCTTGCCGCGGGGCGCATAGACCCGCCGCCCGCCGGTCCACGGGCCGGGCTCCTGCGAGTAACACCAGTTGATGGCGGGGTCGTAGAACGTCTTGATGAAGCCCGCAGGCAGATGGATGTAGGGATTCCAGTCGGATGGCCCGGCCTCGAGCACGCAGATGGTCGTGCTGCTGTTCTGGCTGAGGCGATTGGTGAGAACGCTACCGGCGGAGCCGGCGCCCACGATGATGTAGTCGAAAGTGTCCATTCCGGCCCGACAGTACGAGATCGTGGTGATCGTAGCACGGCTCGCTCGGCAAGACGAACGTGCCCCGTCGGCCTAGCGTAGCATGGCTCGCGATGCCGGGCGCGGAGCTGCGATCGATGAATTCCGCGAGCAGGGCCGTGACGTCCGCCGGCCGGTCCAGGCTCGGCAGATGGGCGGCGCCGGTCAACACATGGTGCGACGCGTTCGGCATCGTCGTTGCGATATGGCGGGATCGGTCTTGAACGTGAGGAAGGTCGAGATCACCCTGGATCACAAGCGATGGCGCGGATATCTCGCCCAGACGTTGGAAGGCGGGCGCGACATCAAGATCCGTCCCCGGTCGGCGGCGACCGCAGCGCAATGGCGTTCATGTCGAGGAACAGCTCGCGAGCCTGCCCCTTGACGCGCCCCTCGGGCTGCAGCGGACCGTCCAGAAAAAGGCGAGCTTTCATCGCGTTCACCCGATCCAGATCGCCGGCCTCTTCGGCTTTCTTCAGCTGGGCCATCAGGCCCTCGATTTCGGGCGGATAGATCGCCGCGGGCGCGCCGCTCACGTTGGGCGCAATGAGAACCAGGGCACGGACCGATGATGGATGCCGAAGCGCCGCGTCGAGCGCGATGCGTCCACCCTGCGAGCATCCAACCAGGATCGCAGGCGTGCCGTTCGCCGATGGCGTCAATCACCGCCATCAAGTCCGCGACCTGCAGAAAAGTCCTCCTTTTCCGCTCGGGTCTCGCCGAAGCCCCGCCGATCGTAGGCGATAGCCTTGTTGCTTGGCGCCGATGCCATCCAGTTGCGCGCGCCACATGCGGCGATCGCCGACGGCGGCGTGCAGAAAGACAACAGGGTCGCCGCTGCCGACGACTTCCGCAGCCAGCGTGGCGCGGCCGGACACTATTCGATGATTGGAGCCCATGCTTCATCCCAGCCGTCCGGGGAGGTGACCAGGTACCCGGCTCGGGCGCGCTGATCCGCAGAGTCCGTTACTGGACCTGCCGCACCGCCTCGGCGATCGTCGTGAACAACCGGTCGATCTCGGCGTCGGCGATGATGAGGGGCGGCGACAGCACCAGTGCATCGCCGACCGCGCGCACAGAACGCCGTTTTCGAAGCAGCGGTTGGCCACCTCGGTGCCGCGTGCGCCGGGCGCACCGGGGCGCGATTCCATCTCGACGGCGCCGAGCAGGCCGATATTGCGGATGTCGATGACGTGCGGCAGGCCCTTCAACGCGTGTGCCGCGCATCTCCCAACGCGACGCCGCGCTAGCGGCACGCTCGAAGATCTGCTGGTCGCGATAGACGTCGAGTGTGGCGATGCCGGCGGCGCAGGCCAGCGGATGGCCGGAATAGGTATAGCCGTGGAGCAATTCGATCATGCTCTCCGGGCCGCGCATAAAAGTGTCCCACACCTTGTCGTGGGCGATGACGCCACCCATCGGAACGGCGCCGTTGGTCATGCCCTTGGCGCAGGTGATGAGGTCGGGCGTCACACCGATGACGCTCGAGGCGAAGGCGCCGCCGAGGCGACCGAAGCCGGTGATGACCTCGTCGAAGATCAGCAGGATGCCGTGCTTGTCGCAAATCTCCCGCAGACGTTCGAGATAACCCTGCGGCGGCGGCAGCACGCCGCCCGAGCCGGTGACCGGCTCGACGATCACGGCCGCGATGGTCGACGGGTCGTGCAAGGCGCAAATTGTCTCCAGCTCGTCGGCGAGATGGGCGCCCCAGGCGGGCTGGCCCTTCGAGAAGGCATTGTGCGCAAGATCGTGCGTGTGATTGAGATGATCGGTCTCCGGGCAGAAGGGGCCGAAATCCTTGCGGTGCCGGCCGATGCCGGAGACCGACAGGCCGCCCCAGCCCATGCCGTGATAGCCCTTGGCCCGGCCGATGAAGCGCGTGCGGCCGGCTTCGCCCCGGGCGCGGTAATAGGCGCGCGCGATCTTCAGCGCGGTGTCGACGGCCTCAGATCCCGAGTTCACGAAGAACACGTGGTCCATGCCGGCCGGTGCGATTTCAGTCAGGCGCGCCGCGAACTCGAAGGCCAGCGGATGGCTCATCTGGAAGGACGGACACATAGTCGAGCTGCTCGGCGGCGGCCTGGATTGCCTCGCACGATCGGCCGCTGGTTGTGGCCGGCATTGACGCACCACAGGCCGGCCATGCCGTCGAGCACCTGCCGCCCATCCGTCGTTGTGTAATACATTCCGTCGGCGCCGGCGAAGAGCCTGGGGTTCGCCTTGAAGGCCCGGTTGGGCGTGAAGGGCAGCCAATAGGGCTCCATGCGGTTGCGGTTCGGCGGTGTCATGACGTTCATGTCGAAGTCCTCATGCAAGCGGGCGGAAGCGGCCAGGTTCTGGAACCCTAGTGCGTATCATGCAAACAAAATGCACTTTTCAAATCGGGAAGGAAAGGGCAATGTCGGTGGACCTTCGAAAGAAAGAGGCGAGCATTGGCGCTGACTGAACTCTGGAAACTCGATGGCGTGGAAACCGCCGCTCTGATCCGCGCGCGAAAAGTCTCAGTGCGCGAGGTGATCGCTGCCACGCTTGCGCGCCTGGACGCGGTCAACCCCGCGATTAACGGCGTCGTGCTTGCGCTGCACGATGAGGCGCTGGCCGCGGCCGACGAGGCCGATCGCGCGTTGGCGCGAGGCGATGCAGTCGGGCCGCTGCACGGCGTGCCGGCGACGACCAAGATCAACCTCGATCAGAAGGGTTGCCCGACCGACGGCGGCGTCGCCGCCTTCAAGGACCTGATGGCGGACCAGGACAATCCCGTGATCGCCAACATGCGCGCGGCGGGCATGATCATCGTCGGCCGCACCAATGCGCCGGCGTTCTCGATGCGCTGGTTCACCGACAACGAACTGCACGGCGCCACTCTCAATCCCTGGCATCGCGATCACACGGCGGGCGGGTCGAGCGGCGGTGCGGCGGCCGCGACGGCGGCGGGCATCGGCGCCATCGCCCAGGGCAACGACATCGCGGGCTCGGTGCGCTTTCCTGCCTATTGCTGCGGCCTCGTTGGCCTGCGGCCGACGTACGGACGCGTTCCGGCGTTCAACTTCACCGCCACCGGCAAGCGGACCATCTCTTCAGCGCTGATGGCCGTGCAGGGACCGTTGACGCGCACCGTGCGCGATGCCCGTGCGGCGCTGGCGGCCATGGCCGTCGGCAGCGCTTACGACAATCGCTGGGTCGACGTGCCGCTCGAGGGCTCGCCGGCGAAGAAACCGATCCGCGTCGCCATGGTCGTCGATCCGGCCGAGCGGGGCGGTGTCGCGCCTGAGGTCGCGGCGGCGGTCCGCCAGGCGGCCGGCTGGTTGACCGACGCCGGCTATGCCGTCGAGGAAATCTCGCCGCCGGAGTTCGGTGCGGTCATCGACTTGTGGAACCGGATGGCCATGGACGATGTGATCGCCGGGCTGGAGCCGTCGGTCGCCAAATGGGGCGATCGGGCGATCAAGACCTCGCTCGGATTATGGCGCGACGTTTTTCCGGCGCGCCCCGCAAGCGAGGTGCTCGACGCGCTCGCGGATCGCGACCGGCTGCTGCGCCTGTGGCAGCTCTTTCTCGAGGAGCGGCCGCTGATCCTGACGCACAGCTGCGCGGAACTGCCCTTCAGGGTCGGGCTCGACCTGGTCGACGCAGCGACCACGAAGCGCATGATGACCGCGCAGTCGACCCAGCTCGCCGTGCCCGTGCTGGGTTTGCCCGCGATCTCCGTGCCGACCGGGGTCGCCAAGGGCCTGCCGGTGGGCGTGCAGCTGATCGCCGGGCGCTACCGCGAGGATCTCTGCCTTGCCGCCGCAGGCGCGATCGAGGCGCGCGCCGGCTTGCTGACGCCGATCGATCCCTTCTTGTCCTGATCGGCTTCGGAGGAGGGGGCGCCGCCGGCGCCGCCATAGATCCGCGCCGTCTGATCGAGATGGCGGGAGAGGAGCATCGCGGCCCACTCGCGATCGCCCGATGCGATCGCGTCGAGGATTTCCAGATGCTCTCTTGACGATTGGGCGACGCGTTCGGGGGCGAGGCGCGGGAAGGTGCTGTATTCGCCGAACCGGCGCAGCGCGTTCTGCCGGCTCACTGTCTGCAGCAGGTAGCGGTTGCCCGACCAGGCTGCGAGCGTCTCGTGGAAGGCGCGATTGGTCTCGATCCAGATGCGCGGGTCGACGGGCCGGCCTCCGGAAAGCAATGCCTGATAGGCCTCCCGCAGTCGCCGGAGCTCGCCGGGGTCGGCGGCGAAGGTGGGTTCGCGCAGGCCCGCGCATTCGACGATCATTCTGAAGCGGTAGCTTTCGAACACCGCCTCGCGCGATTCCAGCGCTTCGGCGAAGCGCCAGCCGTGGCCACGCTGCCGCTGGATCAGTCCATCGTCCGCGAGCTTCATCAGGACGCGCCGCAGAGCGCCGCGCGACACGCCATAGCGCGGCATCAGCTCGGCTTCGGAAACCTCTGCGGGAATACGGCCGCGCGCCCGGTCCGCGAGCAAGGAGGCGCCAAGCTCATCGAACGGCGAACGAGGCAGGCGCGCCGTCGCGCTCCTGGTGCCGTTGAGCTTGCGCGACAGGACGAAACCCCGGCCGGGCGTCAGCCGCACGTAGCCGAGACCCTCGAGCACTTCGAGGGCCGCACGCACCGGCGTCCGGGAGACGCCGAAGGCGCGCGCCAGGACGAGCTCGCGCACCGGCGCGCCGGCGGACAAGGCTTCCTTGCCGATGTGGGCGAGGATCTGCCGGGCCAGTTCGTTCTGCAGCGGCGTTGCGCCGCCGGCGGTCCTCCGCTTTTTCGCCAAATCGTCCTCCCTGTGCCACGGGACCTTACCCCGGAACGCGCTGCCTTTCAAAAGTGCTTTTCGTCGGCACAAAAATATGCCTGACTTCAGGTTGGTGACGGACCCGCGGGGATACGACTGATGGCGGACGGTGGCAACGCGGCGCTGAGCTTCTACGATCGCAAGCGCACGATGATCTGGGCGAGCCGGGCGGACCCGCGTTTCTCCTGGTGCGCCTACGTGCCGGAGGCCTTCGAACCGGCAACCGCCCACCATTACCGCCTGCTGGTCTCCGTGCACGGCACCGGCCGCATGATGACGCTCTATCGCGATGCCTTCGCCGCTTTTGCCGAAGAGCACCGCTTCATCGTGCTGGCGCCGCTTTTCCCCGGCGGCATCACCTCGCCCGACGACCTGTCGAGCTACAAGCTGATGCGCGCCGGCGCGCTGCATTACGACGCCATCCTGCTGTCGATGGTCGACGAGATCGCCGCGAAGTATCGCATCGACACCAGTCGCTTCGCCTTGTTCGGCTTCTCCGGCGGCGGCCATTTCGCCCACCGTTTCTTCTATCTTCACCCCGAGCGTCTGTCGGCGGTCTCGATCGGCGCCCCCGGCGTCGTGACCTTGCTCGACCGCGAGCACGATTTCTGGGTCGGCGTGCGCAATTTCGAGGCCGTGTTCGGCAAGAAGCTCGATATCGACGCGTTGCGCAGGGTGCCGGTTCACATGGTGGTGGGCGGCAACGACACCGAGACCTGGGAGATCACGCTGAAGCGGGGCGGCAGCTGGTGGATGGATGGCGCCGAGCTCGCGGCAGGCGATCGCCAGAACCGGCTGCGCCTGCTCAAGGCCAGCTTCGAGGCGGCCGGCATCGCCGTGCGCCACGACACCGTGCCCGGGAGCGGCGCATTGGGTCGAGCCGATGGTCCCCGCGGTCACGGATTTTCTTGCGACCGCACTCGCCGGGGCCGCACGCTGAACGACAAAACACTTAACAGCAAAGCACTTGGGAGCAGGGCAATGAGAACAATCATGCTGGCGGCGGTCGCTGCCTTGTCGTTCGCTTCGCCAGCCGCGGCACAGAAGAGTGGCGGTACGCTCACCTTCGCGCTCAACTCCGACATCCGCAGCGTCGAGCTCGGCATCAACCGCGACGCCAACACCGACACCGTGATGCAGATCCTGTTCGAGGGGCTCGTCGCGCACCGCGCCGATCTCAGCGTCGGACCGGCGCTGGCGCAGTCGTGGACGGTGTCGGACGACGGCAAGACCTATACGTTCAAGCTGCGCGACGGCGCCCGCTTCCACAATGGCGCGCCCGTGACCTCGGCCGAAGTCAAATGGACCTGGGAGCGGCTGATGTCGCAGACCGGCTGGGGCTGCAAGCGCAGTTTCGACGGCAGTGCCGGGCTGAAGGTGCTCTCCGTCGAAGCACCCGATCCGGC
Source organism: uncultured Alphaproteobacteria bacterium (assembly GCA_963843435.1). Lineage (GTDB taxonomy): Bacteria > Pseudomonadota > Alphaproteobacteria > Rhizobiales > Xanthobacteraceae > P52-10. The sequence continues at coordinate 75,859 of CAWJKJ010000009.1, read as the reverse complement.
GACCGTCGTCTATACGCTCGCCGCGCCGCAGGCGATCTTCCTCAAGCAGCTCGCCAACGTGCAGTGTCACGTGCTGGTCGCCCATCCCTCCAGCGTCGGGCCCGACGGCAAGTGGGTTTCGCCGGTGGGGTCCGGACCATACAAGATGAAGGAATGGAAGCGCGGCGACGTCATCACGCTGGAGCGCCATGACGGCTACAAGCCGTCGACCGAGAAGCAGGACGGCTATGCCGGAGCGCGCACGGCCTACGCCGACCTCGTCGTCTTCCGCGTCATTCCCGACGCCAGTGCCGCCGAGGCCGCGCTGCTCACCGGCGCGATCGACATCCTGCCGGCGCTTGAAACCTCACGCGTCGATGACCTCAAGAAGCGCGGCATGAGCGTCCAGAACACACCTGGCCTCAGCTGGGCGCCGCTGCTGATCCAGACGCAGGATCCGCTGATGTCGAACGTCAAGATCCGCCGCGCCATGGCCCATGCGATCGATCTCGACCAGATCGCCGAGGCGCGCACCGACGGACTGGCGAAGGGCAAATCCGTCGGTCGTGAGCGAGTTGAGCGCCTACTTCGACAAGCAATTCCTCGAATGGCCGAAATTCGATCCGGCGCGCGCGGCGGCGCTGCTGAAGGAGGCCGGCTATGCCGGCCAGGTGATCAAGATCCAGACCAACAAGCGCTACACCGGCATGTACGAACGTTCGGTGATCGCGCAGGCGATGCTGACGGCGGCCGGCTTCAAGGTCGAGCTCGAGATGCTCGATTGGGCGACGCAGCTCGACAACTACCTCAAGGGCAATTTCCAGGTGCAGTCGTTTGGATACTCGGCGCGTCTCGATCCCGCCCTGATGTACGCCGCGGTGATCGGCGACAAGTCGAAGTTGAAGTCGGCGCAGTGGGACGATCCCGTCGCGATCGAAATGCTCGCCGAGAGCATGCAGACGGGCGACGAAGGCAAACGCAGGGAAATCTTCTTCAAGCTTCACAAGATGATGGCCGAGACAGTGCCGATCATCGGCCTGCTACTTCGACACCGAACATCGATGCGACGCGGCCCAATGTGCGCGGCTACAAGACCTGGGCCGCCGATCGTCCCATTCCCTGGGGCGTGTGGAAGGAGTGACGGTTGCCTTGGAATGGTCGGAAGTGTCAGTACCCTCGGCGACATGACTGACGATCTGAACTGGCTTTCCGCGCGCGAAATGGCCCGGCGCTTTGCCAAGGGCGAGCTGTCGCCGGTCGACGTCCTGGAAGCGACCCTGGTGCAGCTGCGCAAGGTCGATCCGATTCTGAACGCCGTCTGCCTGCTGGACGAACCGCTGGGCCGGCGCATGGCCGCAGCGTCGGCGGAACGCTGGCGCAGCGGCACGCCGCGCGGTCCGCTCGACGGCGTGCCGATCGCGATCAAGGACTCCGCGCATGTCGCCGGCTGGCCGTTTCGCTTCGGCTCCCGTGCGACGGCAGCGACACCGAGTGCGGAGGATACGCCCGCCGTCGCGCGACTGCGTGAGGCGGGGGCCGTATTCTTCTGCAAGACGACGACGCCCGAATTCGGCTGGAAGGGGATCACGCACGGGCCGCTGACAGGCATCACCCGCAATCCGTGGGACACCTCGCGCACGCCCGGCGGTTCCAGCGGCGGCTCGGCCGCTTTGGTGGCGACCGGCGTTGTGCCCATCGCAACCGGCGGCGATGGCGGCGGCTCCATCCGCATCCCTGCGGCGTTCAGTGGCGTCTTCGGACTGAAGCCGAGCTACGGCGTCGTCCCGAATTTCCTTGGGCCGTTGGGCTCGCTCGCAGTCTCCGGCGGCCTGACGCGCGATGTCGCCGACAGCGCGCTGCTGCTGAACGTGCTCACGCGGCCGGAGCCTCGTGACTCCTTCGCCATTCCGCATCGCGGCATCGACTATCTCGATGAGCTCGACGGCGGCGTGGCGGGCTTGCGGATCGCCTGGTCGCCCGATCTCGGTTTCGGCGTTGCCGATCCGGCCGTCGTGGCCGGCATGCAGCCGGCGATCGATGCGCTGGTGAAGGCCGGCGCCAATGTGAAAAGTGTGTCGCTGGATCTCTCAGGCGCGCGGCACACCATGGACGTGATCTGGCGCGCATCGCATGCCGCGATCGTGCGCGATTTCGACGGCGCGCAATTGGCGGCGCTCGATCCCGGGTTCCTGCGGCTGGTCACGGCCGCCCAGACTATTTCCGCGAGCGAACTGCAGGCGGCCAATGCCGACATGCGCACGCTTAGCCAGACGATGCAGGCGTTCCACCAGGATTATGATCTGCTGCTGACGCCGACTGTTCCGATCACCGCCTTCGCCGCCGGCATCGACACTCCTGACGCGGCGCGCTTCCCGACAGTGGTTCGACTGGACGCCGTTGACATGGCCGTTCAACCTCAGCCGCCAGCCGGCGGCGTCAGTGCCTTGCGGATTTGTCGAAGGCCTGCCGATCGGATTGCAGATCGTCGGGCCGATGTTCGCGGAGGAGAAGATCCTCCGCGCCAGCCGCTGCGTCGAGCAGGCCTGCGCCACCGGCGCGCGGCCGGGCCTCGTCGATCAAAGCCGTATCAGCTCAGGTCCAACGTCTTGAGGACCTCGGCCACCCGCTGCCTTGACGCTTGCGGAAGCGGCAGGATCGGGCGCGGCGGCTCGGCGCGGCAGATGCCGAGCAGGTCGGCGCTTGCGTAGATCACACGCAGGCCGGAAAACTCCCTGAACAAGGCCCAGAACGGCTCCATGCGAGCGTTCAGCGCCCGTACTTTGACAGCGTCGCCACTCCGAGCCGCCTGCACGAGGCCCATGCTGACGCGCGGGAACAGACCGGCGACAACGCTGTACCAGGCATCTCCGCCGGCAAGCACCGCCTCGACTGCGTTCCAGTCGACGCTGTAGCCGACCGAAAAGCCCTCTGGAGTGAGCCGGCGCAGCTCCGCCAAGTGGGCGGCGACAGCCGACGGCTCCGGGGCCGGGCTCTTCACGGCGATGACGCCGGCCAGACGGCTGAGCCGGCCAACGAGCGCAGGGCTGAAGCGGAAATGCGTCGTGCCGGGATTGTCGTAGATGCACAGGGGCAGGCGGCTCTCTTCGGCCACCGTGCGAAAGTGTTCGAACACCTCCTCGTCGTTGAGGGGCGTGTATGACACCGGCGCCAGCAGGCCGGCGGCGGCACCGGCGTCTTTCGCATCCTGTGCCAGCTTGATGGTTTCATCGGTGCGCAGCGCGCCGATGCCAACCAGGATCGGCGATCGCCCGGCGGATTCATTCAGGGCGGCATCAAGCGCCCGGCGCCGCTCGGCGCGCGAGAAGTAGGGATAGGAGCCGGTGCTGCCGAGCACGCAGATCGAATGGACCTGCGCCGCGCAAAGCCGGGCGACGAGCGTTCGCAGGGCCGCGACATTGACCTGCCCGCTGGCGTCGGACGGGGTGATGGGAAATGCTGAAAGACCGGTCGGGATCGTCATCGTCAAACCTCCGAATGCTGCCGTTAGTTTACGCGAACCGCTTCGCCCCCGCCACGCAAAGCGCGACCAATCCGCTCACCGCGACCATCGTCCAGGCGACGGGCTCATGCAGCAGGAGGCCGGCGAGCGACAAGCCGAAGAAGGGCTGGAGCAACTGCAGCTGGCCGACCACGGCGATCCCGCCGAGCGCGAGCCCGCGATACCAGAACACGAAGCCGACCAGCATGCTGAACACCGACACATAGGCGAGGCCGATCCAGGCCGGCGCGCCGATGCCGGTCCACACTTCGGGCAGGGTCGCCAGGGCCAGGACCAACATGACCGGCAGCGACAGCACGAGCGCCCATGAGATCACCTGCCAGCCGCCGAGACGGCGGGACAGCATCGCGCCCTCGGCGTAGCCGAGGCCGCAGACCAGGATCGCCGCCGCCATCAGCAGGTCGCCCGTGAGCGACGCGCCGCCGCCCTGCGAGAGTGCGAAGCCCGCAACCGCCGCCGCGCCGAGGATGGAGAACAGCCAGAAGGCGGGCTTCGGCCGTTCGCCGCCGCGCAGCACAGCGAAAAGCGCAGTCGCGAGCGGGAGTATCCCGACGAAGACGATCGAATGCGCGGAGGTGATGTGCTGAAGCGCCAGCGCCGTCAGCAACGGAAAGCCGACCACCACGCCGAGCGCGACGATCGTGAGCGAGACAAGATCGCTCGAGGCGGGCCGCTTTTGCCGCAGCACTGCGAGCAGTGCCAGTCCGAGAACTGCGGCGATCACCGCCCGCGCGGAGGTGAGGAAAAGCGGCGTGAAGTCGCCGACCGCGACCCGCGTGGCGGGCAGGGAGCCGCTGAAGATGATCACACCCATGAGGCCGCTGCCCCATCCCTGCATCGTCGGCTGCAACGGCTTCTTCCCTGGTTTACGTCACCATAGGTAGCCCGACGGGGCTAGGCGCGACAGGGACAGTCCAGTACAATTCGATAGAACTGTATTGCTCTGATGACCCATACACTTGGGGTGGTTCGCAATGACCAACGAAGCGGGCACACGCACCGGCGAGGTGATGGAGGCGATCCGCCACAAGATGGCGACGCGCGCGCTCGCCGCAGGCGAGAAGCTTCCCTCGATCCGCAGCTTCGCCGCTTCCATGCGCGTGTCGCCATCGACCGTGGTCGAAGCGTACGACCGGCTGGCGGCCCAGGGCGTGATCCGGTCCCGGCGGGGCTCCGGCTTCTACGTCTCGGGCGCCACGCCGCCGCTTTCACTGGCCGAGGTCGAGCCTCGTCGCGACCGGGCCATCGATCCGCTCTGGGTGTCGCGCCAATCGCTCGATGCCAACGCCGAGACGCTCAAGCCCGGATGCGGCTGGCTCCCGTCCGACTGGATGCCGAATGCAGCCATTCGCCGCGCCATCCGCGGCCTCGCCAAGGCCGACGACGCGGTCCTCGCAGACTACGGCAACACCCGTGGCGCGCTCGCACTGCGCCGCCTTCTGGCGCGCCAGTTCGCAGCGGAAGGGATCGAAGCGGGGGCAGACCAGATTCTCCTCACGTCCTCGGGCACGCAGGCGATCGACCTGGTCTGCCGCTACCTGCTGCAACCCGGCGATACGGTCATGCGTGGACGATCCCTGCTACTTCAATTTCCAGGCCCTGCTGCGCGCCCATCGCGTGAAGATCGTTGGCGTGCCCTACACGCCGACCGGGCCTGATCCGTCCGTCTTCGCGGAACTGCTCGCAGCGCATCGTCCGCGCCTCTACATCACCAACTCCGCGCTTCACAATCCGACCGGCGCGACGATCTCGCCCGCAGACAGCTCACCGGATCCTGAATGCAGCGGCGGCCCACGACCTCACCATCGTCGAGGACGATATCTTCGCCGACTTCGAGCCCGAGCCGTCGCCGCGCCTCGCGGCCCTCGACGGGCTCGCCCGCGTGATCCGGGTCGGCAGCTTCTCCAAAACCCTGTCCGGCTCGATCCGCTGCGGCTACATCGCCGCCCGCGCGGATTGGATCGAGGCGCTTGTCGATCTTCAGGTCGCGACGAGCTTCGGCGGTCCAAGTCCCGTCGCGACTGAGCTGGTCTTCCGCACCTTGAGCGATGGCAGCTACCGCAAGCACCTGGATGCGCTCAGGCCACGCCTGTCGAAAGTGCGTCGCGAAGCCAGCGCGAAGCTCGCAGCGCTCGGCATTCAGCCGTGGCTCATGCCCCGGGGCGGCTTCTATTTGTGGTGTCGCTTGCCGGATGGCCGCGACGCAGCCGACGTTGCCCGCGACGGCGCTGCGCCACAACCTCGTGCTCGCCCCCGGCAACGTCTTCAGCATCTCTCAATCCGCATCGGAGTTCATGCGTTTCAATGTGGCGCAGATGGCGGACCGTCGTGTCTTTCCTGTTCTCGAGCGCGCGCTGGCGGAAGCGACGAAGTAGCGCCGGCTAACTGGCGTCGCCCGCAGCCTCCTGCTTCAAGGCGTCGACGAGGAATGCGCTCAGCGCGCGGACGGCGGCGCTGCGGCCTGGCGCCACGTGAAGGGCGATTTCCGACGCGGGAAGGGCGGGCAGTCCGTCGGCCGTGCCCAGCAGCCGCAGCCCTGAGCGTGCAGTACCTGCCTTGACGACGGTCAGGATCGCGCCGGATGCCGCCATGGCCTCAACCGCGCCGATGCTGGAGCTGCTGAACAGGATCCGCCAGTGCAGGCCCGCGTCGTTCAACGCGGCAAGCGCCCATTCGCGATACATGTTCGGCGCCTTCAGCAGAGCCAGCAGCAGTGGCTCCGTCAACGCGAAATGATGACGGTCCGAGCAAGCCCAGGCGGTGCGCTCGGTCCGCAAGACCTCGCCGCGGCCGTCGCCGGCCTTCTGGGTCGCAAGCACGAGATCGAACTCCTCGCCCAGCCGGTTCAGCAGGTCCCGCGTGAACCCGGTGGTGACCTCGAGTTCGACATTGGGATGCGACCGCGCAAAGCTCGCCAGTGTCTCCGGCAGCACGATCGTTGCGTAGTCGTCCATGACGGCGAGCCGCACGGGCCCGCTCACGCTCTGCGCATTGACCACCTCCAGCGCCTCGTCGTGCAGGGCGACGATGCGGCGCGCATAGCCGAGAAACTCCTCTCCGGCACGGGTGAGGAGGACCTCTTGCGGCGAACGCTGAAGCAACGTCTGGCCCGCCAGCTCCTCGAGCCGGCGAATCTGCGTGCTGATCGTCGACTGGCTGCGGAAGAGGGCAGAGGCTGCTCGTGTAAAACTCCGCATCTCGGCGATCGTCACAAAGCATCGCAGCAGATCGATGTCGATGTTGCGTAGCATTGGGGTCTATCCCTGCGGCACCGCCGTTGACGGCGGAACGGCGCAACCTAGCATATCCGGACCAGCCGGCTTGATCGGGCTTGATCGGGTCCGCCGATGGTTCGGATCGACAAAACCAATTTTGGCCGGGCCGAACATGCTACTAGCCTGGCTCGAATTCTTCATCAAGCTGAGAGAGTCAGTCATGCCGCAATTGAGATCCGACACCACCACCAAGGGCCGCAACATGGCAGGCGCGCGCGGGCTGTGGCGCGCGACAGGCATGAAGGACGGCGACTTCGGCAAGCCGATCATCGCGGTGGTGAACTCCTTCACGCAGTTCGTGCCCGGGCCATGTCCATCTCAAGGATCTCGGCCAGCTGGTGGCGCGCGAGATCGAGCAGGCGGGCGGCGTCGCCAAGGAGTTCAACACCATCGCGGTCGACGACGGCATCGCCATGGGCCACGACGGCATGCTCTACAGCCTGCCGTCGCGCGAGCTCATCGCCGACAGCGTCGAATACATGGTCAACGCCCATTGCGCCGACGCCATGGTCTGCATCTCGAACTGCGACAAGATCACGCCCGGCATGCTGATGGCGACGATGCGGCTGAACATCCCGACCGTCTTCGTCTCCGGCGGACCGATGGAGGCCGGCAAGTTCATCGCCGAGGGCGTGCTGAAGAAGGTCGATCTCGTCGATGCGATGATCGCGGCCGCCGACGACCGCGTCAGCCAGGCCGATGTCGAGGTGATCGAGCGCTCCGCATGCCCGACCTGCGGCTCCTGCTCGGGCATGTTCACCGCCAATTCGATGAACTGCCTGACCGAAGCGCTCGGCCTCGCCTTGCCGGGCAACGGCTCGACGCTCGCGACCCATGCCGACCGCAAGCGCCTGTTCGTCGAGGCGGGCCATCTGATCGTCGACATCGCCCGGCGCTGGTACGAGCAGGATGACGCCTCGGTGCTGCCGCGCGCATATCGCGAGCTTCGCGGCGTTCGAGAATGCGATGACGCTCGACATCGCCATGGGCGGCTCGACCAACACGGTGCTGCACCTGCTCGCCGCCGCGCACGAGGGCGAGGTGGACTTCACCATGGCCGACATCGACCGGCTGTCGCGGCGCGTGCCGGTGCTGTGCAAGGTCGCGCCCGCCGTCGCCAACGTGCACATGGAGGACGTCCACCGTGCCGGCGGCATCATGGCGATCCTGGGCGAGCTCGACCGCGCCGGACTGATCGACACCTCGCTGCCGACCGTGCACAGCGCGAGCCTCGCCGACGCGCTGGAGCGCTGGGACGTCAGGCGGACGCAGAGCGAGGCGGTCCGCAGCTTCTACAGCGCCGCGCCCGGCGGCGTGCCGACGCAGATCGCCTTCAGCCAGGAGCGACGCTTCGCGGACCTCGATCTCGACCGCGAGAAGGGCGTGATCCGCGACAAGGCGCACGCGCATTCGCAGGATGGCGGGCTCGCCGTGCTCTACGGCAACATCGCGCTCGACGGCTGCATCGTGAAGACGGCGGGCGTCGACGCCTCGATCCTGACCTTCTCCGGTCCGGCCGTGATCTTCGAGAGCCAGGATGCGGCGGTCGAGGGCATCCTCGGCGGCAAGGTCAAGGCCGGCGATATCGTCCTGATCCGCTATGAAGGGCCGCGCGGCGGACCGGGCATGCAGGAGATGCTCTATCCGACGAGCTATCTGAAGTCGAAAGGGCTCGGAAAGGCCTGCGCGCTTGTCACCGACGGACGATTCTCCGGCGGCTCGTCGGGCCTTTCCATCGGCCATGTCTCGCCGGAAGCAGCCGAAGGCGGCGCGATCGGTCTCGTCGAGAACGGCGACATCATCGCGATCGACATTCCTCAGTCGCAGCATCAGCCTGCAGGTCGACGACGCCGAGCTCGCGCGCCGGCACGCCGCAATGGTCGCCAAGGGCAAGGATAGCTGGAAGCCAGCGGCCCCGCGCAAGCGCAAGATCACGACGGCGCTGAGGGCCTATGCGGCGCTGACGACCAGCGCCGCGAAAGGCGCGGTGCGCGCGCCATTGGGGGACAACCAGGACTGAGTTGCCGCGACCACGCATGCAAGCATGCAGAGCGAACGCCTTACTTCGCGGCCGAATTGTGTATCCTCAAGCCGTCCATGCCACGAGAAGAGGCGGCCCAATGTCTCCCCCTGTGACCCGCGTCCAAAGCGACGAGGCGCTGCCGCCGTCCGCCGATGTCGTCGTGATCGGCGGCGGCATCGCCGGCATCAGCGCGGCCTACGCCCTCGCGAAGAAGGGCCATTCCGTCGCGGTGGTCGAGAAGGGCTATGTCGCCGGCGAGCAGTCGAGCCGGAACTGGGGCTTTTGCCGGCAGCAGAACCGCGATCTGCGCGAGTTGCCGCTGGCCCAGCGCGCGCTCGAGATGTGGGGTGGGCTGAACGAGGAACTCGGCGCCGAGACCGGTTTCCGCCGTGCCGGACTTATCTATGCGACGACACAGCAGGACGATCTCGACGCTCTGGGACGCGCTGGTGCGAACAGGCCGCGGGCGTTTCAGATGCACAGCCGCGTGCTCTCGGCCACTGAAGCGAAAGCGATGACGCCGGGCAGCACCGAGGGCTGGATCGGCGGCGTGCATTCGCCGACCGACGGCAAGGCGGAGCCGGCTCTGGCCGTCCCTGCGATCGCCGAAGGCGCGCGTCGGCACGGCGCCACCATTCATCAAGACTGCGCGGCGCGCGGGCTGGAGACCACGGCCGGACGAGTGTCGGCGGTGGTGACAGAGAAGGGCACGATCCGCACCAGTGCGGTGCTTGTCGCCGGCGGCGTCTGGACCTCGATGTTCTGCCGGCATCACGGCATCGACATGCCGCTCGCCGGCGTGCGCTCGACGTCGTTCTTTACGGCGCCGGCGCCTGAGATCACTCCGGGCGGTCTCTCGACGCCGGACGTCGCTTTCCGGCGCCGGCTCGACGGCGGCTACACCATCGGCATCGCCGGGCGCGGCCTGCTCGAACTGACGCCGCAGGGACTGATGTACGCAAAACCGTTCTGGCGCACCTTCAAGAAGCGCTACAGGCTGATCACCATCCGCGCCGGCAAATCCTTCTTCGACGGTCCCGAAGCCTTCATGCGCTGGAGCAACGACGGCATCTCGCCGTTCGAGCGCATGCGGACTTATGATCCGCCGGCGCAGGAGAAGCTGATCAGCTTTGCGCTCAAGCGCATCGGCGAGATCTATCCCGAGCTCGCCAATGTGAAGATCATGCATAAATACGGCGGGCTGATCGATTTCACGCCCGACTGGGTGCCGGTCATTTCGGCGATCGACAAGTTGCCGGGCCTGCATGTCTCCGCGGGCTTCAGCGGTCATGGTTTCGGCATCGGACCGGCGGCAGGCCGGCTGGCCGCGGATCTCATCACGGGCGACGCACCGATCGTCGATCCGCATCCCTATCGCTACAGCCGCCTCATCGACGGCACTGATCTTGGCGAGCCCGGCCTGATGTGATCGGCGCGGGTGTCGCGCTAGGCGTCACCCGGTTGCGGGCCACGATCGACGCCGGGATCCCGGCCGGCGGCCGCCATGGCCAGCCTGCCAAGGTAATGCGCCCAACCCTTGTTGTGGCTGGCGCACTGCGCCGCGTTCGGAAGACCGCTATGGGTCATGCGCAGCAAAGTGCCGCCGTCCCGGTCGATCAGGTCGATCTCGATCAGGCCCGATCCCGGCGGCACCTCCTCACTCCCTTCCCAACCGAAGCTGTAGGCGAGGCGGTGGACCGGCACGACCTCGCGGAACGATCCGCGCGCCGCGCGCTCGTTGATACCTTTGAGAAGATAGAGCCCGCCCGGATGCAGCTCGGTCTTCGCCTCGGTGCCCATCCAGCTCAGGATCTTTTCGGGATCGGTCAGGAACGCGAAGACGGTGGCGGGCGGGGCTGCGATTTGGGTCTCACGCCGGACCACGAGCGGTTCAGTCATCGGAGCCTCCTTGATTGCGGCTGCGCGGATGGCAGCGCCAGAGCCAGTGCGCGCGGAGAATAACGCGTGACAAGGGAGCCGCGTCAACCCGATGATCGGTTCCATGAAGCTCTCTTCGACGCTCGCCTGGCTCGTCGATGCGGCCAGCGAGACGCCGGGCGCCGACCGGCTGCTGGCCGAGGTCGGCGCACGTCTGGTCGCCGATGGCCTGCCGCTCGCGGGCGGCGCGCTGACACTGGCCGTGCCGCATCCGCTCATTGCCCGGCGCACCTGGCTCTGGCGGGCCGAGAGCGGCGAAGTGATCGAGGCCTTCGGGTTCGTGGCGGGAGGGCTCGCGGCCGCTGGGAGCGGCGAGCTCGCCCGGCGATGCCGGCCGGCGCTGGCTCGCGGGACTCGCGGCCGGCCTCGTGCATGAGGACGCCGTCGGGTCGAGGCCGGACGGGCCGTCGCTCGGCTGGATCGGGCCGCGTCCGTTCACGGCCGATGAGGCCGATGAGTTGCGTCAGGCCGCGCGCTTCGCCGCGGCGCCGCTCGCCGCTCTCGCGGCGCGCGCCACGCTGACGGCGGCTCTCGAGGCCTATCTCGGCCGGCGCAGCGCAGCGCGCGTGCTGGCGGGTCCTTTGCGGCGCGATATCGGCGAGACCATCCAGGCAGCGTTGCTCTATGCCGATCTGCGCGGCTTCACGGCCCTGTCCGAGAGCAATCCGCCCGCGGCGGTCATCTCGGCGCTCGATGCCTGGTTCGATCGCATCGCCAGTCCGGTCCACGCCTTCGGCGGCGAAGTGCTGAAATTCATCGGCGACGGCGTGCTGGCGATCTTCCCGGTCGGCGAAGGGGCACCCGCGTAGCGCCTGCGACGCTGCCCTGCGTGCGGTCTCCGCCGCGCAGGCCGGAATGGCGCATCTCGATGCTGCGCGACGCCAGCAGGGGCTTCCGCCTCTGCCCTTCGGCGCCGCGCTGCATCTCGGCGAGATCCTGTGGGGCAATATCGGTGCTGCCGATCGGCTGGATTTCACGGCGATCGGCCCCGCCGTCAATCTGGTCAGCCGGCTGGAAGGGCTATGCCGGCCGCTCGACAAGGCCGTGCTTGTCTCGGGCACGTTCGCCGCCGAGACCGGAGTATCGCTGATACCGCTCGGAACGCATGCCCTGCGCGGTATCGCATCGCCATGCGCCGTCTTCACCGTGGCCTGATGTGAGGCTGCCTGCTGGACCGTGCGTCGGTCCATATCAAGGCGGTCTCATACCAACGGATAGGGGCGGTCACCGCACGTACAATCGTGCCGGCGTGCGCCGCACGGCATTGCTCGAAGCATGCAGAGGCGCAAGCAAGGGAGAGAGCAATGTCCAGGGATGGCAACAAGGTCGCGATCGTTACCGGAGCCTCGCGAGGCATCGGTGCGGCGATTGCAGAGCGGCTGGCGGGTGATGGCTTCACGGTCGTCATCAACTATGCGGGCAAGATGAACGAGGCCGAGGCCCAGGTCGCGAAGATCAGGAAGGCGGGCGGTCGGGCGCTCACCGAGCAGGCCGACGTCAGTGATGCAGCCGCGGTCAAGCGCATGTTCGATGCGGTGGAGGAAGCCTGCGGTGGCGTCGATGTGCTGGTGAACAACGCCGGCATCATGCGGCTCGCGACGCTCGAAGCGAGCGACGATGCACTCATCGACAGCCAGATCGCGATCAACCTGAAGGGCAGCATCAATACGATGCGCGAAGCGTCGCGGCGGCTGCGCGAGGGCGGGCGGATCATCAACATGTCGTCGAGCATGGTGGGCCTCTATCAGCCGACCTACGCCATCTATGCCGCCACGAAGGCCGGCATCGAGGCCATGACGCATATCCTCTCGCGGGAACTGCGCGGCCGCAACATCACGGTCAACGCGGTGGCGCCCGGGCCCACGGCAACAGCTCTCTTCCTGGACGGCAAGCCGCAGGAGGTCATCGACCGTTTCGCAAAGCTTGCGCCGCTCGAGCGACTTGGCCGGCCGGAAGACATCGCCAACACGGTCGCCTTTCTGGCCGGCCCGGACGGCGCATGGATCAACGGTCAGATACTGCGCGCCAACGGCGGGACCGTCTGAGCGGTTTCCGCAACTCATCCGAACTCGAGCGAATGAAGGGACAAGCGTCATGAGCAAGAAGATCATTCTCGTCACCGGTGCGTCCAGCGGCTTCGGCCGTCTCGCGGCGGAAGCGCTGGCCAGGGCTGGCCACACCGTCTACGCCTCGATGCGCGACACGAAGGGGCGCAACAAGCCGCACGTGGAGGCGATCGCCGGATTCTCCAGGGACACGGGCGCCGACTTGCGCACCGTCGAGCTCGACGTGCAGTCGCAGGTGTCGGTCCACAAGGCGGTCGAGCAAGTCATCGCCGATGGCGGCCGCATCGACGTGCTGATGCACAATGCGGGGCATATGGTGTTCGGTCCGGCCGAAGCCTTCACGCCGGAACAGTATGCGGAGCTCTATGACGTCAACGTGCTGAGCACGCAGCGGGTCAACCGCGCGGTGCTGCCGCACATGCGTCGTCAGAAGCAGGGCCTGCTGGTCTGGGTGTCGAGTTCGAGCTCGGCAGGCGGCACTCCGCCATATCTGGCCCCGTACTTCGGCGCCAAGGCGGCGATGGATGCGATCGCTGTTCAGTATGCCCGTGAGCTGTCGCGCTGGGGCATCGAGACGTCGCTCATTGTGCCGGGCGCCTTCACCAGCGGCACCAACCACTTCGCTCACTCCGGCACGCCGGCCGACGCTGCGCGCGCGGCGGAATATGAAGCCGGTCCCTATGCGGGGTTTGGCGACGAGGTGCAGAAGGCGTTCGCGGCAATCGTGCCGGCTGATGCGGATGCGGCGCTCGTTGCCGATGCCATCGTCAAGGTCGTCGATACGCCCTTCGGCAAGCGTCCCTTCCGCGTGCATATCGACCCTACCGAGGACGGCGCCGATGTCGGCTTCACCGTGCTCGACAGGATGCGCGCAGAGATGCTGCACCGGGTGGGTCTTTCGGACCTTCTGAAGCCGAAGGCGCTTGTCTGATACCGTCGTCGAACGGAGCCGTGCGGCGCACGGCTCCGTTCAATCGTTGAACGCAAGTGCTCCGGCCCGCGCAATCAGGAACCTCGCCTGGGCCGGCGCACGGCTCTCACCTTGCCGCTGTTTCCGCCGCCGCAGAAGAACCGGTCGCCGCCGTCAGCCTCGAGCCCCGACACGTTTGCGCCGGGCGGCATCTCGAGTGCCTCCAGAACGTCGCCCGATTGCGGATCGATCCGCCGCAACTCGCTCTCGTCACGTTCCCACGTGGCGTGCCAGAGGTCGCCGTCGACCCAGGTGACTCCCGTGACGAAGCGGTTGGACTCGATGGTGCGAAGGATCGCCCCCGTTTCGGGATCGACCTGATGGATCTTCCGCTCCTGATGCTGCCCCACCCAGAGCGTTCCTTCGGCCCACGCGAGGCCTGAGTCGCCGCCGCCACCGGGCGCCGGGATCGTCGCGAGCACACGGCCGCTCTTCGGGTCGATCTTCTGGATGCGCTTCTCGGCGATCTGAAACAGGTGTTGGCCGTCGAAGGCCGTCCCTGCATGCGCGGCGACATCGATCGAGCGCTGTATGGTCGCCGCTGGCCGGATCGAGGGCGTTCAGCTTGTCTCCGGACGCAAACCAGACGTGCTGACCGTCGTGTGAGACGCCAGCCACGCTGTCGACGCCCGGAAAGGGGCCATACTCACGGATAATTTCGGCTGCTGCTCGTTTCATGCATTCGTCCTGTCAACGTTTCATGCATGTACCCTAGTCGATCGGCAGTGGAGCCGGGAGTAACAAGGTTGTCGTGAAACCCGGCACGGGCGGCGTCATCCAGCGAAGCGCCCGCCCGCGACCAAACGACTGCACCTTGCCTGTTTCCGCAAGCTCACCGAGCGCTCGCTGCACGGTGCGAGGGCTCGCGCTCAGCGCGAGCGCCAGGGCTGAGCTCGACCACGACTCGCCGTCGGCGAGGAAGGCGAGCACCGCCGCGTGCTTCTCTTCGACCGGCCGCGCCAGCACGACGACTTCGCCCGCGCGGCGCGGCTCCAGCGCAAATCCTCGGCTCGTCGCGCTCACGCCCGCCAGCGTCCGTAGCATCGTGCGCAGCCGCCCGACCTCGACGCGCAGTCGCGCGCGATGGGATTCGTCGGCGGATTTGGCGCGGAAGGCGCGGGCGACGAGCGTGTCTCGCGACACATCTGCCGGCCACGCCTCGGCGAGTGCGCGGGCGAGCACGAACAGCACCGGACGTCTTGCGAGCGAGACGACGTTGCGCGCGTCGCGCACGATATGACGACACGCGTCGACGACGAGCGCTTTCGAGGTCTGCAGCGCCTCGACCTCATCGAGCAGAAGAGGGCGCTCAGTGCCACGTGCAATCAGGCGCGCCGCGGGCGTATTCAGCATGCGGGATGCGCTCTCGACCTCGGCCGTCAGCGCAGGGATGCGGGCGTGGCGCGCGGCGTCCTCGGCGCGCGTCAGCGCCGCGCGCGCCGCTTTCGTCCGAAGGCGTCGCATCGCAATTCCCGCAACCACCAGCTCGTGCGCGGTCCGCGAGGCAGGAGGAAAGGGCGTCGGGTCGAGGTCGGCGAGGGTGCGTTCGGCCTCGTCGAGGCGGCCGATCAGCAGCAGGCGCCGGACCTGCAGATATCGCGCGTGGGCTGCGTTCAGCTTGTCGCCGTGCGATTCGAGGGTCGTCCGCGCCGCCTCGAGCGCCTTCGTCGGCCAGGTGAGGTCGCGGGAAACGAGTGCGATCTCGGCCTCGGCGACCACGCACCTCGCGCGGGCCACAGCCTCCTTCGGTCCGAAGGCGCGTGCCGCACTTCGCACGAGAGTCTTCGCGCGAACGAGATCGCCCAGCTGCGCCATGGCGATGCCGCGAAGCGCGAGTGCAGGCGCGTCGCTGCGGAGCGCGACGCGATTCAATGCGCCGAGGGGATCACCCGCGGCCAGTGCACGCGCCGCCGCCGTAATCAGTGAATCCATCGGAATCCCGTCACACTTGTCACTCCCGCCGATCGACGGCGCCTGCCTATTCTATCTCATGATCAACGCGATCGGAGGAGAGACGATCATGGCAGCCGGCACTCTGGCTTGCCTGATTTCTCGACATCAACACCAGAAGGAGCAACGGCACATGCCGGATATCTTGCACAGAGTTGGAATCAAGGCGTCCCCGAACAAGGTCTACAATGCACTCAACACCCTCGAAGGGCTGTCCGGCTGGTGGACCAGCGATACGCAAGGGGAATGCAAGGCCGGTGGTGTGATCCGGTTTCGGTTTGGCGAGCGCGGCGGCTTCGACATGAAGGTGCTCGAGCTCGAGCCGGCCAAGCGCGTGCTGTGGCAAGTGGTCGAAGGACCCGAGGAATGGGTCGGCACCAGGATAAGCTGGGAGCTGAAACAGGAAGGCGAGTGGACGCTCATCTTCTTCCAGCACCAGGGGTGGAAGGAGCCGGGGGAGTTCATGCACCACTGCAGCACCAAGTGGGCCATCTTCCTGATGAGCGTGAAGTCGCTCGTCGAAACCGGCAAGGGCGCCCCGTTCCCGAACGACACGCCGATCGGCAACTGGGACTGAAGCAGCACCTGCGACCGAAATCTCAATGACAGGAGAGAAAAGATATGAGCGAGGCCTTTACCGGCGGATGCGCCTGCGGCGCGATCCGCTACGAGATCACTGCCGAACCGGTGTTCATGAACCACTGCCAGTGCCGCGACTGTCAGCACAAGAGCGGCACCGGGCACGGATCCTATCTGACCTTCCCGTCACGCTCTGCCGTGAAGCTCGAGGGCGAAGCGAAGCATTGGGACATGGTCGGCGACAGCGGCAACGTGAAGACCCGCGCCTTCTGCCCCAGCTGCGGATCACCGGTGTATCTGACGTTTGCGGCCATGCCTGATCTGTTCGTCATCCACGCTGCGAGCCTCGACGATCCGGGCCGGTTCAAGCCGCAGGTGGTGACGTACGGCGTGCGCGGTCACGCCTGGGACCACCTCGATCCGGCGTTGCAGATATTCGACAAGATGCCGGGCTGAAGGCGCCTGACCTGGCTTCCCAATGACGCGCAGGCCGGGAGATCCCCGGCCTGTGTGTCCTTCTCTGTCGTGCGTCAGGCCGCCTGCTTCAGCGCCGTCTTCAGTTTCTCTTCGTTGGCGTTCGACATGGACGTCTTGAGCACGCGCGGCTTGAAGGGTTCGATCTCGGAGAGAACCTTGTCCTCGGTCATTTCCTTGACCTGAATGAAGAGGGCGGATGACCCGGCGGGGATCGTTTCGCCGAGCTTCTTGATGAACTCGTCATTGATCCCGAAGTCGGTGATGGCGCCGGACAGCGCTCCGGTGCCGGCGCCTGCGAGAGCGCCAAGAGCCATTCCGGCCAGCGGATTCAAGAGCAACAGTCCGACCAGCGTGCCCCACAACGCACCGAGCGAACCGCCCTGGGCGGCGCCGATCGCGGCGAGGTTGACCGCCTGCTTGATGTGAACCTTGCCGTCCGGGGTGCGTTCGACGACGCAGGCGTCCTCGAGATCGATCAGCTTCTCCTTTTGCATGGCGCGTGTCTTGTTCAACACTTCGTCTGCGGTGTGGATGCCGTCGAAGCCAAGTACGATCAGGGTGCTCATGGATTTTGTCCTTGACGATGCGGGTTGCAGGAAAAAGGAACCGGGCGCGGCTATCCGCCGTGGATCGCGATCCAGTTCCCCGACGACAGTCCGTCTGGCCGGGTACTGCGTGCCCATGTTCAGGTTCAAGTGCGCGGAACGATGGTTCCAGTCTGACAGGCCCCCTCGACACGACGGCATTACACAGTCGCGGCGATCTTTCGACCATCCGGGTTTGACCTGAGCAGAGGGCGATAAGACCCTGTAATCTTCAATTGAAGATCAGACCGAGACTTCGCCTTTGATCGCAATGCGCTGCGGTGACAGCAGGCAAAGCCGGCCGTCGCTCCGAACGCCCAGCGTCTGGATATAGAAGCAGGTATCGTCGCTATCCGTGGCTTCCATGACCGGCGACGGTGCGGAGATGATCGGAACGCCCGCGCATTCGCCCATCCAGTCGGTATGGCGATGGCCGTGCATGAGAACGACGCGGCCCGAGGTGTTGCGGAGCTTGCGGACGAACCAGCTTCCGTTGACCAGCGCCGTGCCAATTCGTTCCGACAGGACTTTCGCCGGTCTCGGATATTCGACGACATGGTGGTGCAGGGCCAGAATCCAGCATGCGTCCGGATACTGTGTCGCCGCGATCTCAATTCCCTGCATCTGCTCGGCCGTCATCATGCCAAGCGCATTGGTGAACGAAAAATGCGTATCCGCATTTGAGTTCAGGAGAACGACGCCAAGCCCGTCGTTGCGGTCGGGCGGCACGATCATCGGAAAGGAAGCCGCCCAGAGATCGTCCAGGCGCCTGGCCAGGAATGGTCTGGCGGTGTCGAGAAACTTCGCAATTTCCGGATAATGCGGCTCAAGCACCTGGGCGAGGCTGCCGCCAATCCGGCTGCTGGAGCGATCGATCAGTCTGACACGTTCGCCCTGGACGAAATCTGCGGCCGACAGGAACCGGAGCCGCCGAAGGCGTCTGTTCGGGCTTGTCGGAAGATCGAGGCGGGCGGGATTGGCGCGATCGACGATGTTGAGGTCGTGATTGCCCGGCAGGATCAGGATGCGTTCGAGCAGCCGGGGATGGGCCCGCAAGGCATCGAGCAACTCCGACCACTCTGCGGATCGGCCGGCGTCGGTCAGGTCGCCGGTGATCAGGACAGCATCGATGGGATCGTCTGCGTGAACTCTGTCGAGACAGGTCAGGAGTTTCTCCAGGCGAATGTTGCCGCGTGGACCCGATCGACCGCTCTCGATACGAAAGCCGTACGGCTCGCCGACCGCGTGAATATCGGACAAGTGGGCGATGCGCCATTTGCGCCGGACGTGCTGGTCTGGAGGAAACCCGCCGAAGTCGCGCGGCTGAGGCATGCAGGCGTCGGCAAACGCCCAGACAAGGGCGGCGATCGCCAGATAGGATGCGACCAGCACGACGCTGTTGGCGAGGGCGATCGACACCAGATGATGCGGCGAGGCGAGATCGGAAATGCTGGCCAGCCAGCGCGAGGCCGGCCAGGCAAGCATCGCCACAGCCGTCGCCGCGCCAAACATCGCAGCACCGGCCACGAGTGAGGTGAGAACACCGAAGCTGGCGCGCCGGGATCCTTCGGCCGGCAGTTCGAACAGTTTTCCGGCAAGGTGCCGCATCACCTCGCGGCAAGTGGAATAGACCGGCTCGATGGCCAGCGAGTTCAGCGACCAGAAGCTGCTTTCCGCCATTCTGAGAATTGATCTTGCTCCCAGCAACCCGACGCAGGCGACCAGCACCAGCAGCAAGACAGGCCAAATGCCGATGAGCGGCGAGGCGATCTTGTCCTTGATGAGGATGATCCACGCAGACGCGATGAGTGGCGTGAGGCCGAGCAAGAGCCCTGGAAGAACGAAAAGCATGGTGCACGAAACAACCAGCTTGGCCGGGCTGATTTCCGCAAACAGGCTGCCCGCCAGCGACAGCATGGAGCGGCGTTTGGTGCTGGAAGCGTCATCCTCGATGTCGCCATCGCGCGGATCGACAATCGGCTTCATCGCGGGCGCCTGAGCCGCGGGAGGAGCGCGCTCGCCGGTCAAGATCGCCCCGGCGCGCTTGCCGACTGCAGGGCTATTCTCATCCTGAGATATGGATCGCGCGGGCGGTTTGTCCTGCAGGCAGTCTTCGACGTAGAATCTCAGCACCGCGACCCGGCCGATCGCAACCAGCGGCACCGCAAGGGCTATTCCCATCACACCGAACAACGATCCGAGCAGAACGATCGCGACCAGGATCCAGGCAGGCGGGATTTCGACGGCCTGACGCAGAATGAGCGGGCCAATGATATATCCCTCGATCGATTGTACGACCGTGTAGATGCCGACCGACCAGATCAGCATCGAAAGACCGAGTGGCATGGCCACCAGCCCGATCGGAATAGCGGCGGCGATCGGACCGAGATACGGGATGAAGTTCGACAGCCCCGCCTGCAGGCCGAGCAGAAAGGCGCCGGGGAGGCCGACGAAATAGAGAACGACCCAGACGCATATCGTCATGAGGACGATCCGGATCACTTGTCCCACGAGCCAGAGTTGCAGGATGGCGCCCATCTCGTTCAAGACCTCGCGCACACGGGTTCGGTACGAAGGCTTGACGAGCAGAACGATGCTATCGCGATACATGCCCGGGCTGAATGCGAAGAGTATTCCGAGAAACAGGATGATGAGGGTGTTCGCCAGGAAATTGGATGCCGTCCCGACGGCCATTTGCGCATGCCCGAAAAGCTTGCCGTGGTCAGGAAACCAGCGGGAGAAGTCGCGGCCGCCTTCCGGGCCGAACCATTCGATCCCGAAGTTCAGCAGGTAAGTCTGCAGAACGTCCAGTTGGGCATCGATGACCCGCACGATGTATCGGGTCTGCTCCGGGAGGTTTCCTGCGCCCCAGACGATGCCAAGGACGACGAGCGCGCAAAGGAGCACCATGACAAGGGCCAGCCGCCAGCTTCGGCTGGCGGGAAAGACCGGTTCGAGTGCGCGCGCACAGGCATGAAAGAACGACGCGAACAACACGCCCGCGAAGATGACGAGCAGGCTGGAAGCCAGATGCCAAAGAAGGAAGAGGCCGGCTGCCGTTGCAAGCAGCACGAGGCCTGTCGTGAGATTGTCTCGCCAGCCGGCTGTCGCGGCGGTCTCCGACAAAGCGGATCGAGCGGTCCGGCCCGGATCGGTCATTGAGGCCTCGCGTGCGGCCTGGTCGTTTCGCCGCGACAAGCTCAAGATGACTGCTTACCCACCCGCCTTCTAGTACAAGTTTATCGATCGGGCGAGGGGGGCCGACTGTCCATCGAGCACGTGTTCAGCGAACGGCTGCATGCAGCGCCGCTGTTTTGACCGGCCCCGTGGCAATTCCGCGGTGCCTCCGGTTTCCCGCAGAAATGGAATACGGCTTCTCTTTCATGGTTTCAGGGACTCCGGGCGAACAACGAGGGTTTTCCCGGATCGTCGCGACTTCCGATGTTCGCTTCAATCGAGGCCTTTCTCAACGGAGGTTGCCATGATCCGCTCACGTGCATACTGCGCAGCTGTCTTCGCCCTTCCTCTGCTGATCGTTTCGACGACAGCGGACGCCCAGGGCCAGCGCAAGGACCAGATGAGTGACGAAGCAATTGCCGCGCGGCAGGAATGCTTCCGCGAAGCGCAGGCGCGATTCCCGGGGCCGACCGGAGGGAACGTCAGCATCAACAGCCAGCGGGAAACCGCCTACAGGACCTGTGCGCAGCGCAAGGGTATTCGACCCTGACCGAGCGCTGCGGTGCCCGGAGAGGCGATGTTCCATCCTTCAACGTGCCGCGATCATCGCGGCACCGAGCGCGAGCGTCAGGAACAGCATAGAGGCGCTGCCCACGGGCCATTGCCGCAAGGCGCCATCCAGTTGATCGAACAGTCTGCCGTCGATGGCCGCGCTCTGCCTGGAACTGCCGGGCCCTGTCTGCTGTAAACGCAGAATGCCGATTGCCAGCGTCCCGCCGAGAATGGCCGGCCAGAACGCCTTTGCTATCGCCGAAGGCTCAAACACATCGGCCAGGTTCACAAAAGGAATTGGCGGATGGCCGGTTGGCAATTCGGGCCGTCCGACCTGCAAGACGTCAAGTGCGGGGAAAGCGGCGAGGCCGAGCAGCAGAGAGGTCAGCGCCAGGACCAACGCCGCGACTTGCTGAGCGCGGGGTACCTTCGCGCGCAGCGTCGAGCGGCGCTTGCGCCGGCGCTAGCGCACGCAGCAGCACGACAAACAAATAGGTACTGGTGAGAACGCTGCCGATGGACATGATCCAGTCCCACCACCACTGCGCAGTTGCGACAGGGGACGCCAGCAGCAGCGATTTCGCCAGGAAGCCACCGCCAGGCGGCAGGCCGATGAGCGTGAACCCGCCGCAGGCGAATGCCAGGATCGGTATCGGAAGTGTGCGGCCGGCGCCCGCAAGGCCTGCGATGCGGTCGTGCCCCAGGCCGGCGTAGATCATTCCCGCGGCGAGGAACATGCCGGCCTTCGCCGTGGCGTGCGACATCGTCTGCAACATGCCTCCGGCCAGCGCTGGTCCGCTCTCGAGCTGTTCCGAGACAGCGCTCAAGGCGAGCGGAAACATCAGGAACAGATAACCGATCTGCGCCACGGTGGAGTAGGCGACCAGCAGCTTCAGCCGCTGTTGCCGCAACGCCATGATGCCGCCGAAGATCACGGCGGCTGCGCCGAGGCTACCCAGCATCTGAGCGCCTTGCAGCCCAGGCAACGCAGGCATCACGTCAAACCAAAGCCTGACGACGACGAAGAATGACCCCTTGACCACCAGCGCCGACAGAACGGCGCTCGCCGCGGCAGGGGCACCCGCGTGGGCGGGTGGCAGCCACAGATGCAGCGGAAACAGTGCGGTTTTCGCGAGGAGACCCGTCGTCATCAGCGCTACCGCGAGAATTGTGACGAAATCGGCCCGGACCACGCGCGACAGCATGCGCGTGTCCAGCGTTCCGTAAATGCCGTAGAGCAGCGCTGCGCCGAGCAGGTAGATGACCGAGCCGAAAACGGCAAACAGCAAGTAGCGCAATGCTGCCTGCAGCGTCTCGGCACGGCCGTCGAGGCTCACCAGCGGCACTGCTGCGAACGTCAACAGCTCGAGCGCGACGTACAGGGTGAAGAGGTCGCCCGCGAGGCACACCACGTTCATGGCGCCGGAGATACCCAGTATCAGGATCCAGAAGGCGAACGGTGCGCGGGTTTCGACGGAATCTGCCGGCGTGCGGAAATCGGACCGGGCAAAGACGGCGATGGCGCACATCACCCCGGCGCTCATGATCATCATCGCTGCAGACAGGCCGTCGGCACGCAGCGTGATGCCGAGTGGGGGATTCCAGTTGCCGACGATGTATGTCAGCGAATGACCGGCCTGCCAGACTTCTGCGAAAATGACGATAGCCACGCCAAGAAGTGCGGCGAGGGCAGATATCGCGATCCGTTCGGCATGGCGCCCGCCAAGCATCAGCGACGGCAGGATGCCGATGACCGGCAACATGATTGCAATGACGAGCAACACATCGCTTGTCACCGTCGGCGGGATCGCATTCGGCATCACGGCCCCCGATCCGGTCCCGTGCCTGCGGGACCGCCGGGGCTCAACGTGACGCGGCCGGTTTTGTCGGAGATCCGCACCACCAGCGCCAAAGCCATGGCGGTGGCTGCGAAGGCTACAACGATTGCGGTTATCATCAGCGCCTGCGGAACCGGATCGCCGCCGAGGCCTGCAGCAGCGCCCCTTTTGGCGATGACCCCGAAGAACAGGAAGGCGCCGCCGCCGAGCAGATTGAACGCGAGGATTTTACGCAACGGCTCGGGATTGGTGATGAACCCGTACAATCCGAGGCCGACAAGCGCCGCGCCTGTGAGGCCGAAGAGCGTCAGGGTAGTTCATGGCTGGCGCACCCGTTCTGGAGGACCCGCCGCAAGCAGGGCGAGTGTGACGGCGATCGACAGCGTCAGCGCGACCTCGATGGTCACGATGAGGAGCTTTGCATGATCCGGCGGATAGGCGAGGAAGCCGCCGGCGAGTGCGAACCCCGCAAGGCCAATGCCGACGAATAATGCCGGTCCGACGACCAGAAGCCGCCGCAGCGCGGAACGGTCGATTGATGGGACACGCTTCAGCCCTGCGATCATGACCAGGAGCCACACCGCGGCGAGCACGGTGCCACCCTGAAAGGCTCCGCCTGGCTTTGTCGCACCAATCCAGCACATGTAGACGCCGAACATGACCGCGATCGGCGTCAGCAATTGGCCAAGGAAATCCAGCGTATCGCTGGGGCGGGCGTAGACGCGCAAGCCCGGTACGCCCGGCCACATGTTGTCGGATGCGAGCGACCAGACGCCCACCAGGGCAAGAAGCAGCACGACCTTTTCGAGCAGCGTGTCGAGTGCGCGGTAGACGAACAGAACGCCGGCGACAGGATTGCCGAGCCCGCTTTGCGGGAGATTCTCGACAACCAGCGGCGCGAGCGAGGGGGCGGTTTCGGGCGGGACGAGTACGGCATACGCAAGGCCGACCGAGATCAGCGCGCAGGGCACGCCGGCCCCAAGACGGACAAACGTACTGGTCTGCGCTGGATTGGTGTCTGCGGGGCGAGAGACGCGCGACGGTGCCGAGCAGAAGCATGCCCGTCATTCCGCCACCGATCGCAGCTTCCGTCAGTGCGACATCGACAGCCGCGAGCCTGACCCAGGCGATGGTCAGTAGCAGACCATAGACGATGAAGCCGATGACAGCGGCGCGGTGATCGCGGATCGCGAGGATCCATCCGCCGATCGCCAGTATCAGGGCCACGAGAGCGAGATCGAAGGTCAGCGGTGCGGTCATCGCTGGTGGACCTCTTGCCGGACGAGACCCGCGACAAGCTGCGTGACGACGGCGCCGGACAGCTGCACGAGCAGCCAGACACCAACCAGCTTTATGGCCTCCGCAAACCCGCTCGCCTGCAGCGACAGGCCAAGGACGATGAAGCCAAGGCCGAGGTTGTCGACCTTGGTCAGGGCATGCAGGCGGGTCAGCGTGTCCGGAAAGCGAAGCAGACCGATCGTGCCTGCCATGAGGAAGAAGGCGCCGGCCAGCACGGCGACGATCGTTGCGATATCAAGTGCGCGACTCATCTGTGGCCGTTGCCTTTCTGCCCTCCGGATGTGATGCGGTTCTGACGAAGGCGACTGCAGCGAACGCAGCAAGCAGCGCCAGCATCAGCGCGACATCGACAATCGATGGCGTTGCGGTCGCCGCCGCCAGCAAGAGCAGGATGGCGGTACCGCCGGTGCCGAGCAGTTGCACCGCCATGATGAGGTCGGCCGGCGAAGAGCGTCGGGAGATTCCAAACAGGCCGAGCGCGATCGTCGCGAGCACGAACGTTGCCACAATGAACAGGAAGTCGGTCATTGCGTGTCTCCAAACGTCCGCGCGAGAAGTGCTTCCTCCACAGCCAGTTGATCGGTCACGGGCTGGGTCTGATCGAGACAATGAATGAGGAGGCCGCCCTCTGCGGTCGGCCCGGACGGCAGCGTTCCCGGCAGCAAACTCGTCACGGCACAGAATGCGTTGCGTCTTGTGCCGGGCGGGTAGAGAGGCTGATAGGTGACGAAGCCCGGCTGCAGCGGCAGGCGGGGGTGGAGCGCACGCCAGGCCACGTCAAAGCCGGCGACCACAGCTTGCCGCAGAAAATGCGACACAAAGCCAGCCAACCGCAGCGGATGCAGGTGTCCGGTCCCGGGCGGCATCAGGTGCAGGCTTGTCCAGGTCGCTGCCGCGACGGCAACCGTTCCCGCCGGGAGGTCGGAAGGATTGCCACCGGTGAGGATCAGCCAGCATCCGAGAAATCCGGCCGCACGACCGCTTGCGCCGCGCATCATGTTGCCGGCAGCGTGGGTAGGGCGTCCGCCGACGTCGCGTTGGATTTGTCCATTGGGCAGGCTCATGACGCGTTGCTTCTTTCGAGGGACGCGCTTCGCAGGTCAGGCGCGATTGAAGGCGACGACCTGCCGGTTGTTGCCGGGCCATCGGCGGGCGGAGTGGCCGAACGCTTGTCGGCGATCCGCTCGCGGGCCTCGAACCAAGCCACATACAGCGTGGGCAGGAAGACGAGCGTGAGGATCGTTCCGACGAGCAATCCGCCCATGATGGCGTAGGCCATCGGTCCCCAGAACACGGTGGGAGCGATCGGAATCATGCCGAGGACGGTCGAAACCGCCGTCAGCATGATCGGACGGAATCGTGAGCTGCTGGCGTCGATGGCGGCTTCCCGAATGCTCTTTCCCAACGCGCGTTCGGCGTCGATCTGTCCGATCAGGATCACCGCATTCTTTGTGATCATCCCCAGCAATGCCAGCACGCCGAGAATGGCGACGAAGCCCAGTGGCTTGCCCGACAGCAAGAGCGCGGCGACCACGCCGACGAGGCCGAGCGGGGCGACGCTGAGGACCAGAAACAGCCGCTGGAAGCTGCGTAGCTGCACCATCAGAACGGTAAACATGATGAGCAGCATCGCCGGCACGACCGCGACAACGGAGGCTTGCGATTTCTGGCTTTCCTCGACAGTGCCGCCGACGGCGATGTTGTAGGATCCGGGTAATGCCTTTCCCAGGGCGCCGATCGCAGGCCCGAGCGCGTTGATCACTGTCTCCGGCAATGTTCCGGCCACGACGTCGGCTTGCACCGTCAGGGTCGGAACGCGGTCGCGGCGCCAGATCAGCGGATACTCTTGTTCATAACCGAATGTCGCGAACTGGCTGAGCGGAACAGTTTGTCCGCTCGGCAGCGGCACCTGCAGAGTGCGCAGCGTCGCCAGCGAGACGCGCTGCTCGTCGGTTGCGCGCACGACGACGTCGACCAGGTAGATGTCGTCGCGCACCTGAGTGACCGAACTGCCCGATATGACGGTGTTGAACACCTCGGCCAGCGACCGCGAGCTCAGCCCCAGCAAGCGGGCCTCATCCTGATTGACGCGGATGCGGATCTGCCGCGCCGGTTCGATCCAGTCGAAATTGACCTTCTCGGCCTGCGGGTTTGCCGCGATGATCTGGGCGACGTTGAATGCGATTTCGCGAACTTTCGCGGCCTCCGGGCCGCTGACCCGGTATTGGATGGGCCAGCCGACCGGAGGTCCGAGCTCGAGCGGAGAAATTCTTGCAACGACGCTTGGAAACTCCTTGGCGAGGAAATCCTCGAGCTTCGCGCGCAAGCCGCTCGCGTGCGGCGACGTCCTTTGCCACGATCACCGACTGGGCAAAGAAATCGTTCGGCAACTGGACATTGAGGGGCAGATAGAAGCGGATCGCGCCACGGCCGACATAGGTGCTCCAGCGCGCCACATCCGCATCGCCTTTGAGCGAGGCGTCGAGACGCTGGGCGGCCGTTTCGCTCGCAAAGATCGAGGCGTTCTGAGGCAGACTGAGGTCGACCAGAAGCTCGGGACGGTCCGATGACGGAAAGAACTGCCTGGGGATGAGCGGAAGCGAAAGCAGCGACAAGACGAAAAGCGCGAGCGTCAGGCCGATCGTCAGCCACCTTGCCCGCATGGCATAGCTCAGGAACGCCTGATACCAGCGCAGGATCCTGCCCGGGCCGGATTCCTTGGATGCCTTGGGCGGACGGAGGATCAACACCCCGAGCAATGGTGCGAACACCACCGCCACGAACCACGAGACGATGAGTGCAATGGCGACGACCGCAAACAGCGAGAACGTATATTCGCCTGCCGAGCTGGCGGCGAAACCGACCGGCACGAAGCCTGCAATGGTCACCAGCGTGCCGGCGAGCATCGCAAACGCATAGGTTCGGAAGGCGAATGTGGCGGCCTCGACCTTGTCGTCGCCCTGTGCCAGCCGGGTGAGCGTGGCGTCGGTCGTCGTCATCGCATCGTCGACGAGCAGGGCGAGAGCGATGATGAGTGCGCCGAGCGAGATGCGCTGCATGTCGATGCTGGCAAGGTCCATGACCGGAAAGACGATCGCCAGCGTGAGCGGAATGGAGAGCGCGATGATCAGCCCCGGGCGAACACCAAGGCTGATGAAGCTGACCACGAGGATGATCGCGATCGCCTGCAGCAGCGACGTCATGAACTCGGAGATGGCGCCTTCGACCGTGACGGCCTGATCGGCCACGAGAATGGGTTCGATGCCGATCGGAAGATCCTTGCGGGCCTCCGCCATCGTCCGCTTGATGTTTCTGCCAAGCGCCAGGATATCGCCGCCATCGCGCATGGAGATGGCGAGGCCGATGGCCGGCTCGCCGTTCACGCGGAGCATCGGTTGCGGCGGATCGGCGAAGCCGCGCCGGATCTGCGCGATGTCGCTCAGGCGGAGCATGCGCCCGCCGACGGCGAAGTTGATGCCCGATACGTCGGCTTCCGACTGAAAGGCGCCGGAGATCCGCAGCGAAAGGCTTTCCTGACCCGACTGGATCGTGCCTGCGGGCTGGACGACGTTCTGCGCCTGCAGTGCGCTCACGAGCGCGGACCGGTCGATGCCCAGGCTCGCGAGCTCCTTCATCGAGAACTCGACGAAGATCTTCTCATCCTGGGCGCCGAGCAGTTCGATCTTCGAGACGTCGGGAACGAGAAGAAGCCGCGAACGAATGGCCTCGACGCGATCGCGGAGCTCGCGATGGGTAAAGCCGTCGCTCGTGAAGCCGTAGATGATGCCGAATGTGTCGCCGAAGTCGTCGTTGAAGCCCGGTCCGACAACCCCGGCCGGCAAGGTGTGGCGGATGTCACCGACGCTCTTGCGAACGTGATACCAGGTGTCGGTGACCTCTCTGGCGGTGGCGCTGCCTTGCAGATTTACGAAGATCGTCGTCACGCCGGCCTTCGTATAGCTGCGCAGGAAGTCGAGGTGAGGGGTTTCCTGCAGCTTGCGCTCGATCCGCTCGGTGACCTGCTTGAGGGTTTCTTCGACCGTCGCGCCCGGCCATGCGGCCTGCACCACCATCGTCTTGATGATGAAGGTCGGGTCTTCGCTGCGGCCAAGGCGGGAGTAGGAGAGCATGCCCGCGGCGACGGCAACGATCATCAGGTAGGCGACAAGCGGCCTGTGTTTGAGCGCCCATTCCGAGAGATTGAAGCTCATGGTTCAGACCCGAGCAGCCGAACCTGCTGACCCGGATGCAAGGCCTGCACGCCTGCCGTGACGACGACTTCGCCGGCATCGAGCCCCTGCGACACGACCACGTGCGCCTGATCGAAACGCAGGACATCGACGTTGCGCGTCGAAACCGTGCGGTTTGCAGGATCGACGATCCACACGGCGGGCTGTTGGTTCGCACGTGTCAGTGCCGCGGCCGGAATTTCGATGACCGGCGCTGAGTCCATTTCCATGCGTCCGACGACGCTGGCGCCGAGCAGCATCTGCGGCGGCGGATCCGTCAGACCGACCTTGACCTCGAACGTCCGGGTCGTCGGATTGGCTTGCGCCGCGACCTCGCGAACGCGTCCGTGAGCGACGACCGACGGGTCGTCCGCGAGGCTGACCGTAATTTGCGGATCGCTGGGCGCCGTTCGCAGCAGCTGCGCGGGTATGTCGAAGACCGCGTCGCGGCCCCCTTTGCGTGCAAGGCGGATGATGACCTGACCGGCCTGGACGACCTCGCCGGCGCGGGGGCCTGTTTCGGTGATGATGCCCGGCGCGTCCGCCCTGAGTTCGGTGAAGCTCACCAGGTCGTGGGCTGTCTTCAACTGGGCCTCGGCGGCGTCGACCTGGGATTGCGTCGTTTGGCGCGCCTGTTCGGCCTGGTCGAAATTCACCCGGGTGGTCCAGCCTTGCGCCAGCAGCGTTTCCTGCCGTTCGAAGTGATTGCGAGCCTGGGTCAACTGGCCTTGCGCCGCCGCGAGAGCAGCCTTCGCCTGTCGCAGCGTGTTCAGCTCATTCTGCGAACTCCAGGCGCGCCAGCACCTGGCCGGGCTGAACCGGATCGCCAAGGCGGGTGTTGTTCTCGATGATGCGGCCTGCGATGCGGAATCCGAGCGCAGCCTCGTCCTCGGCCTGGATGCGGCCGGCAAGGGCGATCGGCATCCCCGCCTGGCGCTTTTCGACGGTGATGGTGCGCACCGGCCGCGCTTCCGGTGCGGCCGCTTGCTGCTCGCCACCGCATGCCGTGAGCGTCAGGCAGATTGCGGAGCCCATCAGCGCCGTCCATGCCGGCGACACTCGGCGAATAAGCGTTCGCTGCACAGACATGAACTGGCCTCGCCTGTCGACGTCGCAGCCTCGCATGCGCTTCACGCGCCGGAATCAGCAGAGATTCCGGCGTGATGTTTCGAAGCAATGCGTAGAATTACCCGCGTTGAGCGCGTTGAAGCTGGGGATTGGGAACGCAGAAGCCGCCGCGCCCGCTCGACGATTTGACGCATTGCTGTCTGCTTGTGTAACGGCACCGCATACCGCCTTCAGGACCGCCGCGGAGGCAATAGGAGAAAGTCCTTGCCCGCGACGAGAGTTCGTCTGCCTGGGCCGGAGTCGTGACAGTTGCAGACGGCATGACGGAAATAATCGCGGCCAGTGCGAGGCCTAAGGCAACACTCCTCATGGGGTTACTCCTGTCGGTTATGCCGCCGTTTCGAAGGCGAGCAGGGCGCTTGCAAGTCCGTATCGGTGATTGAAATCAACGCATTGAGGCGCTGGCTTTGGAATACGGCCTAACCCTGAAACGAGACGCGGAGAAGTCCCTAAACGACGCGTTCGTGAACCGCTTCGACCAAATGTCAGTTTCGCCGATCCTCGTCATCGGCGATATTTCCACAGCCTTGGTGCCCAGAACTGAGACAACGAGAAGGACCGATGTCATGCCCACGATCACCACCAAGGACGGCGTCGAGATTTTCTACAAGGACTGGGGCTCGCGGGCAGCCCATCGTCTTCAGCCATGGCTGGCCGCTTTCGGCGGACGACTGGGACGCGCAGATGCTGTTCTTCCTGAGCCACGGCTTCCGCGTCATCGCGCATGACCGGCGCGGCCACGGCCGCTCGAGCCAGGTCGGCGGCGGCCATGACATGGATCACTACGCCGACGACCTCGCGGCGCTGACGGCGCATCTCGACCTCAAGAACGCCGTGCATGTCGGCCATTCCACCGGCGGCGGCGAAGTCGTGCACTACATCGCCCGCCATGGCGAAAGCCGCGTGGCGAAGGCGGCGATCATCAGCGCCGTGCCGCCGCTGATGGTGAAGACGGCGGCCAATCCGGGCGGGCTGCCGAAGGAAGTGTTCGACGGCTTGCAGGCGCAGCTCGCCGCCAGCCGCGCGCAATTCTACTACGACCTGCCGGCCGGACCGTTCTATGGCTACAACCGGCCCGGCGCGAAGCCGTCGCAGGGCATCATCTGGAACTGGTGGCGCCAGGGCATGATGGGCGGCGCCAAGGCGCACTACGACGGCATCGTCGCCTTCTCCCAGACCGACTTCACCGAGGACCTGAAGAAGATCACGGTGCCGGTGCTGGTGATGCACGGCGACGACGACCAGATCGTGCCCTATGCCGAACTCGGCGCCGCTGTCGGCAAAGCTGCTGAAGAACGGCACCCTGAAGACCTACAAGGGTTTTCCGCACGGCATGCCGACCACCGAGGCCGACACCATCAACGCCGACCTGCTGGCGTTCATCAGGGGCTAACGATGGCGGGATGTCCGGAGCGCCTCAACCAGGCGCGAACGGTTTCGATGCGCTCCCAATTCGACACTACAGGCCGCCACGTCTGACGGAGACGCCCGTGACGACCCGGAGGACATTCGTTCAGAGAATGGCGGCGGCCACAGCAACCGCAATGATGCCGACGTTTGCGCTCGGCCAGCCCTCAACGCCAGCGACGCGGCAGATCCCATCAACCGGCGAGATGATCCCGGTCGTCGGTCTCGGCACCTGGATCACCTTCAACGTCGGCGATGATCGGGTGCTCAGGGACGCATGCACAGATGTGATGGCCGCCTTCTTCGAGGCGGGCGGGCGAATGATCGATTCCTCGCCTATGTACGGATCGTCTCAGCCTGTCATCGGGTACGGCCTCGAAAAGCTCGGCCGGCGCGACGCGCTGTTTTCGGCGGAAAAGGTCTGGACATCCTCTGCTGAGAACGGACCGGCCCAGATCGAGCGGTCGCGACGTTACTGGGGTGTGCCCCGCTTCGATCTCGTCCAGGTGCACAATCTGGTCGCCTGGAGGGCGCACCTCCAAACACTGTTCAAGATGAAGGCGGCCGGACAGGTTCGCTATCTCGGCATCACGACGTCGGAGGGACGGCGGCACGATCTCTTCGAGGAGATCATGCGCAGCCAGCCGATCGACTTCGTCCAACTTACCTACAACATCGTCGATCGCGAGGCAGAAGCGGATCCTGCCGCTGGCAGCGGATAGAGGCATTGCCGTGATCGTCAACCGGCCCTTCCGCGAGGGCGCCCTGACGCGGCGGCTCGAAGGCAAACCGCTGCCCAAATGGGCAACCGACATCGGCGCCTCGACCTGGGCGCAGTTCATCCTGAAGTTCATCGTCTCGCATCCGGCCGTCACCGTCGCGATCCCGGCCACCACCCGCGTCGATCACGTGCGCGAGAACATGGCGGCAGCCTCCGGTCCGCTTCCCGATACGGCGATGCGCGAGCGGATGGCAGCCTACGCGCGCGATCTCTGATGACGGAGTGGTGGACCTACCGGCTGGAAGACTTCCTGCTATTCGCTCCGCGTGTCTATTGGCGGATGTTCGAGCTGCACAACGCGGCGCTGTGGCCGTTGCATGCCCTGACGCTCGCCGCCGGCATCGCGATCGTGCTTGTCATTCTCCTGAGGCCGCTCCGCCACGACCGCTGGATCGTGCTCGTCCTCGCCGTGCTCTGGGCTTTCGTCGGATGGTCGTTCCTGTGGAATCGTTATGCGGCGATAAACTGGGCGATCGAGTATTTCGCGCCGCTTTTCGCGCTCGAAGCGATCCTGCTGCTGATCGCCGGCACAGTGTTCAACGGTCTCGCCTTCGACCGGCGCGGCATCGTCGGCCGGATCGGGCTCGCCCTCGTGGCGCTCGGCATTGCCGCCTATCCATTTTTTGCACCGCTTTTCGGGCGGCCCTGGTCCGGCGCCGAAATCTTCGGCATCGCGCCCGATCCTACCGCGATGGCCACGCTCGGCCTCCTGCTCCTGGTGCGCGGCTGGCCGTCTCTGCTGCTTACGCTGATCCCGATTCTATGGTTGCTGCTCAGCGGCCTGACGCTCTGGACGATGGGCGATCCGCAAGCGGGGCTCCCGCTTTTCGGGGTCGCTACGCCGTGTGCAGCGCTTGTCCTTCGCGCGATCATCAGACCGAACGCGTGAATCAGAGGCCAGGCGGCGCGCCACTTCAGCGCCAAAGATTCGTCTTCGCAAGGTCGATGATTTCATCGGCGCGGCCGCTCATCACCGCCTTGACCATGTAGAGCGAGAAGCCCTTCGCCATCTCCAGCGGTGATCGACGGGCGGCATCGCGAGCTCCGTCCGGTTCACGACCGCATCGATGAGAACCGGGCCGTCATGGGCGAAGGCGGCGGCGATTCCGTCGTCCACCTCGGCGGGATCGGTCGAGCCGGATGCCGCGGATGCCGATCGCCTCGGCCATCGCCGCGAAGTTCGGATTCTTCAGCTCGGTCCCGTAGTCGAGAAAGCCCGTCGACTTCTGCTCGAGCTCGACGAAGCCGAGCGCGCCGTTGTTGAACACGACGACCTTCACCGGCAGGTCGAGCTGCGTCAAGGCTGAGGAAATCGCCCATCAGCATGGTGAAGCCGCCATCGCCTGACAGCGAGACCACCTGCCGGCTGGCAACGCCTTCTGGGCGCCGATCGCCTGCGCCATCGCGTTGGCCATCGAGCCATGCCAGAACGATCCCAGCAGCCGCCGCCGGCCGTTCATGGCGAGATAGCGTGCCGCCCATACGGTCGGCAGGCCGACATCGCAGGTGAAGACCGCGTCCTGCGCCGCACGGTCGCTGATCGCCTTCGCGACCTGCTGCGGGTGGATCAGGCCGCTGCCCGGCGTGCCCTTCGCGAGATCGTCGAGCCCCTTGCGCGCCTTGGCATAGTGCTGCTGCGCCCGCGCGAGATGCGCTATCGTCGCGCTTCTGCTGTGAGCAGCGGCAGCAACGCTGCAAGCGTGGCACGTACGTCACCGACGATGCCGAGGTCGACCGGCGGCGCGGCGGCCGAGGTGCTCCGGCCGGAGGTCGACCTGCGCGATGCGCACGCCGCCTCCGTCCGGATAGAACTGCCGATACGGGAAGTCCGTCCCGAGCATCAGGAGGACGTCGCAGTCGAGCATCGCATAGTAGCCGGACGAGAAGCCGATCAGCCCGGTCATGCCGACGTCGTAGGGATTGTCCCACTCGACGTGCTCCTTGCCGCGCATGGCGTGCACCATCGGCGCCTTGAGCCGCTCGCCGAGCGCCAGCAGCTCGTCGTGCGCGCCGGCGCATCCGGAGCCGCACAGGATCGTCACGCGGCCCGTCGCCATTGAGCAGCGTCGCCAGGCGGTCGAGATCCGATGGCGCCGGCGTCATCACCGGCTGCGGCGGCAGCAGGCCCGCGAGCTTGGGCGGCGGCGCATCGGCGGCCGGCCGCAGGGCAACGTCGCCGGGAATCACCACGACCGACACGCCGCGCCTGCCGACCGCTTCGCGGATCGCGACCTCGAGCGTGCGCGGCATCTGACTTGGCGCCTGACACGAGCTCGCAATAATGGCTGCACTCCTGGAACAGGATCTCCGGGTGCGTCTCCTGGAAGTAGCCCGGCGCCGATCTCGGCCGACGGGATGTGCGCCGCGATGGCAAGCACCGGCACGCGCGAGCGATGGCAGTCGAACAGGCCGTTGATGAGGTGCAGGTTGCCGGGCCCGCAGCTTCCGGCGCAGACGGCGAGCTCAGCCCGTCAGGTGCGCCTCGGCCCCAGCCGCGAACGCCGCGACCTCCTCGTGCCGCACATGGACCCACTCGATCTTGCCCTGGCGTGCGGATGGCGTCGGTGAGGCCGTTCAGGCTGTCGCCGACGATGCCGTAAATCCGCTTCACGCCAGCCGCTGCAAGCGTCGCGGCAAACTGCTCGGCCACAGTCGTCATCGTGGTCTCCTTGTCGATTGCAGCTCGGATTGGTCGAGAAGCACGAGGGCTGGTCTACAACATAGTAGCTTCCCGCAAGACGATGGTGACTACGGGCAGTGAGGAAAGTTCGGCCGCTTCAACAGCTCGTGAACCGCGACTTGTCGTCTAGTGCAAATCGGCCGCGTTCCCATCGCCGCTGTCATAGCGGCTGAACTCTCACTTCTAGTAAAAAGTGTATCTCTGAATGACCTTATTATCGCATATCTGATGATGAATTATTCTGGGAAGGCACCATAGGGAAGGGCGGCCAGCGGCTGCCCGACAGGATCTGCCATGAGCCGCCACAGCGACCTTCTGATCACCGCCATCGCGCCGGCCATCTGGGGCTCGACCTACATCGTCACGACAGAGCTGCTGCCGGCCGGTTATCCCATCACCGCGGCTCTGCTGCGCGCGCTGCCGGCGGGGCTTCTGCTGTTGCTGGTCGTGCGCAGTCTTCCGCGGGCCGGCTGGTGGGGCCGTGTCTTCGTGCTGGGCGCGCTCAATTTCTCGATCTTCTGGATCCTGTTGTTCGTTGCGGCCTATCGTCTTCCCGGCGGCGTGGCCGCAACCGTCGGCGCCGTGCAGCCGTTGATCGTCCTGTTTGTCGCGCGCGCCCTGCTGCAAACGCCAGTGCGATCGCAGGCGATTATCGCGGCCCTTGGCGGCATCGTCGGCGTTGCGCTGCTCGTGCTGACGCCGCGCGCAGCGCTCGATCCCGTCGGCATCGCTGCGGGCATAGGCGGCGCCGTGTCGATGGCGTTCGGCACCGTGCTGACCCGTCGCTGGCAACCGCCGGTGTCACCACTGACGTTCACGGCCTGGCAATTGACGGCCGGCGGCGTTCTGTTGCTTCCGATCGCGCTCATCGCCGAACCGAGCCTGCCGGCGCTCACAGTCGCCAACTGGACAGGGTTCGCCTATCTCACCTTGATCGGCGCAGCCTTGACCTACGTTCTCTGGTTTCGCGGCGTTGCCCGCGTCGAGCCAGCGGCTGTCTCGTCACTCGGCCTGCTCAGCCCGGTCACCGCCGTGCTGCTCGGCTGGATCATCCTTCAGCAGGACCTCACGCTGATCCAGCTCCTGGGCATGCTGCTCGTCATCGGCAGCGTCTATCTGAGCCAGCGCGCCGCGTCGGCCGCGGCAAGCTCGGCCGCGGTCACTCCGCAAGCGCGTCCGGTCGGCTGCGCCGGATTGTAAGTCAGGCGGTGCGAACTCGCCGGCCGCCTGATCGAAGCGCGCCGAGCAGCACCCACCCGAAGACGAGTAGCCCCGCCAGCGGCAGCAATGCGAACAGGTAGGCGCCGCCCGGTCCTCGCGTGAGGAGAACCATCCTTACGTCGTCGGGATCGTACCAGCAGGGCTGGACCGTACCGACCGCGAAGCGTTCAAGCTGCCGCTGCGAACGGCCGATCCAGCCGGCACTGACGGCGCTCGCCGGCGGGGCGGCCGTTGAGTATGTCTCCGTGCCGAGCGCGGTGTAGCGGACGGCAAATTCGGGCGCGTAGGTGTTCGACTTGGTGCCCGACCTATTGCTGCTGCCTTGAATCGTGCGGATCGTCGAGTCGAAGACCTGACAAGACGCCTCGCGATAGTCGGTGTAGCTGCGCAGATCGGTATGCGCGAGGCTGACGAAGAAGAGGATGAAGCCGGCCGAGACGCAGACGGCAACCCACGAACTGACTGCAATGTAACGACCTCCGCCGTTGCGCGATGCCATGCGCGTGACGATCGCCGCTCCAGCGAGCGTGATGCCGAGCACTGCGAAGACGACCAGTCCGGCGCGGGTTATCCCGGTCGGCCCAATGCGGATAACGTTCGGATTCGGCGCGGTCGCCAACTCCGGCGCGGTTTCGACGCGAAGATATCCGGAGGGTAGCGTCGAGATCTCGGTGACGAGGCGGAGCCAGCGTTCCCGCCGCGTCGCGGCGGGTCAGCAGATCGATGCGGCATCGCTTGATTGCGCCGGCGGGGAACAGCCCCTCGTGCCAGACAATTCGATCGTCGTCGTCGGGCGCAGGGTGGCGCAGTCGCCGTCGGCGCGAATGAAGTATCCGCGCGGCAGGCTCGTGACGACACGCGCGTAGCCGCCTGCCCATGCCGCCGACGCCGCCTGTGTTGACGACGGTGACGGTGTAGCGCACGACGTCGCCGGCGATGACCTTTGCCGGCTCATGCGATGCGGTCGATGTGGAGAAATCCGGCGCCGCGGCTGCGGCCGGGCCCGCCATGGCCACGGCGAGGATGAGGCCGAGCCACCACCTGTTGATCGAGATCATTCGCGCTTTCATTTCAGATAGCGGAATGCAGGAAGCGGCCGCTCTCCTCGAATAGTGCGCGGACCTTTCAACAAGGTTCAATGCGAAGCGGCAGCGCGGGCGACGAGTACCAGGACGGCCTCATTCGACGGGGTAGGGACCGGCCTCGAACACCTGCGCGTGATATCCTTTGACGCCGACTGCCCTTGCAAGGTCGCTCAAGGGCGATCCTCCTGAGCGAACCCGACCGAGCACGCTCGCGAAATCATGCACCGGCCGCCAGCCGAG
Source organism: uncultured Alphaproteobacteria bacterium (assembly GCA_963843435.1). GTDB lineage: Bacteria > Pseudomonadota > Alphaproteobacteria > Rhizobiales > Xanthobacteraceae > P52-10. The sequence goes on along the minus strand of CAWJKJ010000009.1, from coordinate 38,861 downwards.
CTCCTCGCGGGCGAGCCGGTTGACGTAGACGCGGTCGATCGACGGATACATCGACCAGCCAAGCCGCGCGTAGGTGTCGTCGAAAGCGACGTAGCGGCTGACGACGTCTGGCGCGTTGGTCCGCAATTCGACCAGATCGTCCTCGCCGAAAGGCGTGGTGGCACTGATGATATAGCGAGCGAAGCCGATGTCCGCGGCGCGCTCGGCGGCGAGCAGATGGGCCGACACCACGTCTTCGATGTCGACGCGGCGATGAAGGAACTCGTTCGTTTGCGCGTTCTCGGTGCTGTAGGCGGCGCGCATCGCGGCGTTGTCCTGCTCCTCGGGAAAGAACCGCGACGTTCTCAGGATGATGCAGGGCAGGCGGTCCCTGCGATGCGCGAGCCAGCACAGGTCCTCGGCGGCGAGCTTCGTGACGCCGTAGATGTTCTTCGAGCGCGGAACGACGTCCTCGGTGATCCACGCCGCGGGTCCGCCCGGCGGTGGCGTCAGCGCATCGCCGAAGGCGCTGGTCGTGCTGGTGAACACGAACGCCGACACGCCCTCGGCACGAGCCGCGTCGAGCAGGTTCAGCGTGCCGGTGATGTTGGTGTCGACGAAATCCCGGCGCGAATGGGTGGCGACATGCGGCTTGTGCAGCGTCGCGGCATGCAGGACGGCATCGACGCCCTTCATGCACGCCGTGACGAAGTCGCGATCCATGATCGACCCGGTGCGTTGCGTGAACGCACCGGGATTCACATCGACGGAAACGACATCTGCGTTTCGCGTCCGCAGAACGCGAACGAGTGCCTCACCGAGATGCCCGGAACTGCCCGTGACCAGATATTTCATGCGCCTGATTTGCGATGATTTGGCTCAACAGGCAATCGCGGGGTAGTCCGGCGATTGACGGCGATCCGTCACATCTCCTTCTTGATGTATTCGACGAGCTGATCGACCACCGTGCCCCAGCCCTCGCTGGAAGCCCATCTCCTCGTGCTTCTTTCGGCCGGCTTCGTCGCGGTGGATGGCTGTTGCGACGTAGCGCGTGCCCTTGCCGCTCGGCTCGAGCGTCAGCACGGCGGTCATGAACGGCTCCGGCGACGGGCGGTAGCCTGGCAGCAGCGCGTCGGTCCAGATCAGCCGCTCGTTCGGCACGACCTCGAGATAGCAGCCGACGTTCGGAAATTCCTTTCCCTCGGGCGAGCGCATCACCGAGCGGAACATGCCGCCGGGCCGGAGATCGATCTCGCATGTCGGTTGTCGTCCACGGCTTCGGACAGAACCAGGGCGCATATGCTCCGGCGTCGTCCACGCCTTCCACACCAGTTCGCGCGGCACGTCGACGAAGCGCTCCAGCACCAGGTCGAGCTTCGGATCGGGCTTGATGATCGAGGGCAGTGTCACGTGGTCTTCTCCTTCAGTTCCATGAGATAGCTGTCGAGTTGGTCGAGGCGGGTGTTCCAGAACGTGCGCTGTTCGGCGAGCCAGTCTTCCGCTTCTTGCAGGCGTTTCGGCACGAGCTGATAGGTCCTGACGCGCCCGGTCTTGCCGGAGCGCACCAGCCCGTAGCCTTCAAGAATCTTCAGATGTTCGACGAACGAGGGCAGAGCCATGTCGAAAGGCTTTGCGAGTTCGCTGACCGAGGCCGGGCTGCGGCTCAAACGTTCCAGCACATGGCGGCGCGTCGGATCGGCGAGCGCGCGGAAGACGCCGTCGATGGACGTGCTCGTGCTGTCGGTTCGTGGCCGCACCGCGAAGGCTCCGGTTTCGATGTCCCGCAATACTTAGGAACATACCTAAGTATGTGCAAGCCCCCGGAAGGTTCAAACCACGCGAACGATCATCGGTTCATTTCCTGCGAAGTTCATGATATGTTCTGATCTGCTTCCGTCGAGTTCGGTGCGTGATTTGTCTGAGCAGCTTGGTCTTCCGGGAATTGAAGCAGATGCGGATCTGAAGCATCGGCTGTTTTTCGCGCTGCTTCCTCAGCCAGCGGACGCGGCGCGGATTTTCCATCTTGGGCAACAGCTTCGCGGTGCGGCCGGACTGAGAGGGAAACCCGTCTCGGCCGATTGCCTGCATGTGTCGCTGCACGGGCTTGGCGACTATCCCGACCTGCCGGAGCAACTGGTGAGTGCGGCGTGCGAAGCGGGCGATGCCGTCTGCGTGCCGCAGTTCGAAGTCGCGTTCGATTGCGCTGGAAGCTTCGGCGGCCATGGCGGGCGCGGCAAACGGCCGTTCGTCTTGTGGTCGACCGACGAAATCGATCTGCTGGTGTTGTTTCATCGCGCGCTTGCAACGGCGATGGCGCAGGCCGGATTGAGCAAGTGGATCGCGCCGCAATTCACGCCGCACATCACCTTGCTGTACGACAGCCGCATCGCAGCACCGCGTGCGATCGAAGCCGTTCGCTTTCGCGTGCACGAGTTTGTGCTGGTCGACAGCCTGATCCGCCAGGGCCGCCATGTGCCGATCGCCCGCTGGCCGCTCCGCGGGTGACACGCGACGCTGTTCTCTCAATTCTTCGGCGCGAACGGGCTGACCCAGCCGCCGGCCTGCGCGGCGTTCGCCGGATAGGCCTGCGTCAGATAGTCGAGCAGCAGCGTTCGCGTCTCCTGGATCCGGCGCCGGCATGTTGTGCTTCTCGGTCATGAAGCGTCAGCGTCTCGTCCCAGCGCGCGCGATCCATGCCCTGGCGGCCGACGACCTTGAACGAATGACAGCCGATGCAGAAGCCGAACGTTTCGTCGCGTCCCTTGAAGTCGGGCAGTGACTCCGGGGTCTCCTCCGATCGCGGCTGCGCTTCTGAGCCGCGGCGCCCGTGACGAATGCCGCGGCGAGGGCGGTCGCACACGCGACCGCCACGCAGCGATTGTGCCGCCGCATGCTCAACCGACCAGCACCGCAATGCGATGGAACGGATTCGAGCCGTAGCCTTGCGGATTCCAGTTCGTCGCCACATGCGGCTGCGCGACGCCGCGCGAGTCGGTCGCCCGCACCCAGAGTTCGAAATAGCCATCGCTCGGCAGCGTGAGCGTGCCGGTCCAGCGGACCCAGTCGTAGCGGTTCTTCGGCTTGGCCATGTCCATCGGCCTGCCAGCGCTGACCGGCATCGAGCGAAACCTCGACCTTCTGAACCTCGTTGTCGCCGGCCCAGGCGGCGCCGCGGATCGGCACCTGCCGCGTGCCCGCGGCAACGCGTGCGCCGTTCGCAGGCGCCGTGATGATCGAGCGGATCGGCATCGAGGTCATGTCGGTGAAGTTGGTCTTGCCGTCGACGTTCGATCCCGGAACGATCGGAATCGTCGGCACGCGATACGACGTGCCGCCCATGCCCTGACCGTCATGCGGGATCCTTGCGGACGAGCACGCGCGTCAGCCACTTCGACGAGAGCGAGCCCGGCCAGCCCGGCACGATCAGCCGCAGCGGCCCGCCATGGATATGCGGCAGCGGCTCGCCGTTCATCGCCCAGACCAGCATCGTGTGCGGCTCGAGCGCCTTCTCGATCGGCATGCCGCGCGAGATGGCGTCCTTGCTCGTGTCGCCCGAAAGATGCGGATCCGCGCCGTAATGGCCGGTGAATTTCGCGTCCTCTCTTGAGCCCTGCCGCCTTGAGCACGTCCGCCAGACTTGACGCCGGTCCATTCCGCGCAGCCGGCGCCGCCATTGGTCCACGGGTTGCCGCGCGCCGACGGCTGGAAGAAGGAGCGGCCGTTGCCGCCGCATTCCATGACCATGCGCATGCGTTTGCGGCGTGAAGCGCGACTTCAATTCGGCGACGCTGAGCGTCAGCGGCTTGTCGACCTCACCTTCGACCTTGAAGCTCCAGGCGTCGCCCTGCTTGTTGTCCTCAGGGATATGGCCGTTGTTGCGGATGAAGAACTTTGCGTTCGGCGTCGTGTCGTCATCCAGCAGGCTTTCCGGCGTCTCGGCCACCAGAGGGCGGTCGCCGAGCACGGCGAGGCCCTTGTCCTTGCCGGGATAGTCCAGGGTTTGCGGCGCCTTGGGTGCTGCGCCCGAAGCCGGGGCGCCTTGCGCGGATGCCGATGCTACGAAGCCGACGTCGTTGCTGGACGTGAGCGGCAGGCCGAGACCGGCTGCGGCGGTCATGGCCGCAAGGCTGCCGGTAAGCATCATGCGCCGCGACGACAGGAGTTCGTCGCCGCCGCTGGCGGTCTTCACCTCATGGTTGGCGGCCGGCCGCAATTCGGCTTCCCTGAGCATGGCGATCCTCCAAGGTTTCTTGTGTCTCACGCATGACAACGCATGAGGCCGCAAGATTATCCCCGGAATCGCCCGCGGCGAGCAACTAATAACCGGCTTGGTTGTGGCTCAGAACAGGGCCTGCAACTCGCGCAGTTCGCCTTCATTGAGATCGGAAACGGCCCAATAGGTCATGTTGGCCTTGCTCCAGCCCAGCACATGGTAGCCATCGATCTTTGCCGAATAGGCCGCCTGCGCGGAACGGCCGTCGGACGGCCAAATGAAGACGCTGATCTGGTGCAGGCGGCGCCGGTAGACCAGCGTGGCAACACGTTGGCGATCGACATAGTCGAGCCGTCCGCCGACCAGCTGGAAACCTTCCGTCGACAGGTCCTTGACGACCGGCGAAAACTCCAGGCGGCCGGCGAACCACGGTTTGACCGTGTGCGTGTCGCGTGACGCGATCTGGACGGCGTTGTCCTGCAGCAATGAGCGGACGTGCGCCGCGAGCACGTCGCGGGAGAGCGTTTCTTGCCCGTCCACCCGATGAGCCCACCACAATGTGCCGGCGATCGAGATCGCGCAGGCGAGCAGCACCACGGCTGCCCACGGGACGAACGCAGCGAGAGCCCTTCGAAATCCCCGTCCTGCAGGCTGCCTCGTCGACATCCGACTTCATCTCCGATGCCGCGATCGAAAGATGAGCCGATATCCGGTCCAACAGTTTCGGCGGCGCGATCTCGCGGGCCTGTTGCAGGTGATCTCGCATCCGCAGGAGCTCGTTCCGATAGCTTCCGCATTCCGCGCACTCCGAAGCGTGCTGGATCACCGCTTCGCGCTCGCCGGCCGCAAGTTCTCCGTCGACCAGCGCGCCGATACGATCGCGGGTCTGTTCACAGCGCATTCTTGCTCTCCTTGGCGAGCAGCTGCCTCAATTGGATCCTGAGCTGATCGCGCGCGCGACCGAGGCGCGACATGACCGTGCCGATCGGAACGCCCGTCACGCCGGCGATTTCGTGATACGTCATGCCTTCAAGCTCGCGCAGGACGATCACCTCCCTGAATATTGGGGGAAGCTCCGCCAGCGCGCTGCGCACGAGCGTCTGCTCGCCGCGGCTGATCAGGATTTCCTCGGCGATGGGATCCTCGCTCGGAACCTGAAGCACGCGATCGGCTTCGTCATTGCGCGCCGACAGCGCGCCATCGAACGAGATCACATTGGCAGTCCGCTTGCGCGCGGACAGCCAGCGATAGGCGACATTCCGCACGATCGTCAGCAGCCACGGCTTGATGTCGTCGCCGATCACTTTGTCGTAGGCGCGAAAGGCGCGCAGGTAGGCGTCCTGCACCACATCCTGCGCGTCCTCGCGATCCCGCACCAGCCAGAAGGCGAGATTGTAGGCGGCCGGCATATGCGCGAGCGCCAGCCGCTCGAAGTCCTTGAGTGCGATCATACGATGCTCGGGTGATTACGCAGTGCACCTTGGATATCGATCCCGGGACGGGTCGTTTTATTCCCGATGCATAAGAAAGACGAGCCTCGGCCCTCGGAGAATGAGGCGGGAATAATCGCGGCGAGCCGTGAATCTCATCGATAGCCACCCCGATGCCTTGGTCGGGGGCGGTCCATCAATGGAGAATTCACATGCCCGATCTGCTTCGTCGCGACTTCGTCGTCCTGACGCGCGCTTGCTGCGGCCTTCGGCCTCAACGCGCGGCTTGTCGCCCCGTCCGCGCTGGCGCAAGGCGCGTCCGGCGCGCCGTCAAAACCCTTTCACAAATACAAGGTCGGCTCGGTCGAAGTGACCGCGCTGTACGACGGGATGTGGGCGAAGCCGCACGATCCGGCGTTCATCAAGAACGCATCGGTCGAAGAGACCAAGGAGGCGCTGGCGAAGGCCAGGTTGCCGACGGACTTCGTCTCCGTTCCCTTGACGGTGGTCGTGCTCACCATCAACGGCAGGCATGTCATGGTCGATGCCGGTTCGGGCGCCCAGTGGCAATCGACCGCCCAGGGCGTCGTCGACGGCATGAAGGCGGCTGGTATCGACCCGGCGAAGATCAGCACCATCCTGATCTCGCATTTCCATCCGGATCATATCTTCGGGCTGATGGAGAAGGGGACCAACAAGCCGGTCTTTCCCGATGCGGAGCTCGTGGTGAGCGCCGCCGAGTACAAGTGGTGGACTGAGGCCGGTCGCGTCGAGAAGCTGCCCGAGGGGCGCAAGGCGCTGGGCCAGCGCATCAACACGGTATTTCCGACGTGGAAGAATTTTACCCTCGTCGAGGGCGAGAAGGAGGTCGCACCGGGCGTTCATCTGGTGAAGGCGCCGGGACATACGCCGGGCCACTCCGCGTTCTTGCTGTCTTCGGGCAACCAGCAACTCATGCTCTCGAACGACACCGCCTATGTGCCGGCGCTGCTCGCCCCGCATCCGGAGTGGCAGGGCGCCTACGATCAGGATGGCGCGCTCGCGGTCGAGACCCGAAGGGCGCTGCTGGACCGCGTCATCGCCGAGAAGATGAGGGTTTGCGGCGCGCATTTCCCGTTCCCCGGATCCGGCGTGTTTGCAAAGGACGGCAAAGGCTACGCCTTCGTCCCCGACACGATCTGAGTGGCAGGAAGGAGCAGATGATGAAAGGCCTGCGCTCACTCACTCCTGGTCGCCATGCTGCTCGCCAGCCCGGCGATGACGGCGCTTGCGGTCGATACCCCGTCGTCGACCGACGCCCCGGACCTCGGGGCGATACGCACCAAGATCAAGGCGACCGACTACCGGGGTGCCATCACCGATCTCAACGGTCTGATCGACCGTGGCGTCCAGCATGCGGACGTCTACAATCTTCTGGGCTTCAGCCTGCGCAAGAGCGGCGATACGAAGACGGCCATGACCTTCTACAAGAAGGCGCTGGAGTTCGACCCGGACCACAAGAGTGCGCTGGAATATTCCGGCGAGCTCTATGTCCAGATCGGCGACGTCGCCAGCGCGCAACGGAATTTGGCCAGGCTGAAAGTGCTGTGCCCGCAAGGCTGCGAGGAGCTTGCGGACCTGCAGCAGGCGATCGATCGGGTGTCCGCGAAGTCGCAATGACGACCGGCTCCGCCAAAGGCGAGGGAGAGGCGATGAACGGACAAGTGTGGTCGAATGGCGCCGAACTCGTCGGCCGCGCACTGCTGGGATTGCTGTTCGTGGCTGAGGCGTTCAGCAAGCTCAGCGCCTACGATCTGGCGGCAAGGTACACGACCGCCTACGGCGTGCCGGCGGAATTGTTGCCGGCAGCGATCGCGCTCGAACTCGGGGCAGGCCTCCTGGTCATGGTGGGGTGGCACACACGGATCGCGGCTGCCGCTCTCGCGGTCTTCTGCGTCGTCGTCGCCTTCATCTTCCACACGAAGTTCAGCGACCTCAATCAACTCATTCATTTCAAGAAGGATATCGCGCTGGCCGGCGCATTTCTCGTCGTGTGGGCACGCGGCGCCGGCGCGTATTCGCTGGATGCCTTGCGGGCGCGTCGTGCGCAAGCTGCGTAGACGTAGCGAAGGCGCCAGCCTTGGCGGTTTGCCAGCCAGCCGCCGAGCCAGGCGCTCGGCAGTGACGAGAGCGCGAGCAGGATCGGATACCAGGCCGGGCCCATGTCGGCCATGATCGCGCCGGCCGCACCGAGCGAGCTCAGCACGAAACCGATGCCGCCGAGGATCAGCGCGTGGCGCATCGGATTGCGCGGCGCTAGCCGCGCGGTGAGGTAGCAGCCGAAGGTGTCGTAGACCAGGCGGTAGGAGAGGGCGAGCAGGTTCAGGCTCGTCTCGCGCATCGGCTCGCCCCATGGCGGATAGACGCCAAGCGAATGCAAGACCTGATCGGTGGCGAGCGAGAGCACAAAGATCGCGACAAAGCCTGCGATGACGGCAAGCGTGCTGCGCCAGACACTGCGCGGAAGAATGTCGTCGACGGTCGTTTCGCTCATTGTGCAATCCCCGAATATGACCGCAGGCGACGGCGCGAGCCCAAGTCGGTCGCGCCGTCGGCGATGCGTGACGTGTCAGGCCGCCGCGGCCTTCTCGAGCGTCGCCACGTCGATCTTCTGCATCTTGAGCATCGCCTGCGTCACGCGCGTGGCCTTGGCTGCATCCGGATCGGTCATCAGCGTCATCAGCTTCACCGGCACGATCTGCCACGACAGGCCGAACTTGTCCTTGAGCCAGCCGCATTGCGACGGCGCGCCGCCGTCGGCGGTCAGCTTGTCCCAGAACATGTCGACCTCCGCCTGGTCCTTGCACTCGACGAAGAACGACACCGCCTCGTTGAACTTGAAGTGCGGTCCGCCGTTCAGCGCCTTGAAGGCGCGGCCTTCGATGGTGAAGTCGATCGCCAGCACCTTGCCCTGCTTGCCGGCGCCGTGCTCGCCCCAGCCTTCGCCCCAGCGCACCACATGGTCGATCTTCGAGTTCGAGAAGATCGAGACGTAGTAGTTCACCGCCTCTTCGGCGTTGCCGTCGAACCAAAGACAAGGGGCGATCTTTCGCATTGCGTCACTCCGTTGACTGTCTGTCGGTTGGGGAATGGGAGATGGATCAGGCCGAGTAGGTGAGCTTCGGATACCAGTCCTTGCCGCGCCCTTCGGGCGTGCAATCGAGAATGGTCCAGATCGGCATCAGGTCCGGCGCGCCGCGCGGATCCTGTCCGGGATCGGCCTGGGCGAAGCCCATCTCGCCGCCCCAGAAGTGGCGGATGGTGCCGTCGCGGCGGGTGAAGACATTGAACGCCGCATCGTCGCCGCCCTCCTTGGTGAGGGCGTGATAGTCGCGGCTGAACTCGCCGGTGGTGTCGGAGTAGAGCGGCAGGTGGTGCCAGCCGCGCACGCGCTTGAACGCGACCAGCCGTTCGATCGGCGAGCGCGCGACGACGGCGAACGCGACGCGCTGCTGGAGGTCCGGCACCTCGCCATCCCACGCGCTGAGCAGCGACGTGCACATGGGGCAGGGCTGTTCGCGCTGCGGTCCGTACATGTAGTTGTAGACGACGAGCGTCTGCTTGTTGCCGAACAGGTCGGCGAACGAGGCCGGTCCGTTCTCGCCGACGAATGCGTAGGCCTTCTTCACCTCGCCGCCCGGCGGCAGCTTGCGGCGCTGCTCGGCGACCCGCTCGATATGCCGGCGCAGCTCGATCTCTTCGGCCAGCAGCGCATCGCGCGCGGCGCGATATTCGGCCGAACTCGTTCGGATAGCGGACGCCATTGGCCTTCACGAGTTCTGAAACAGGTTTGAGTGCTTGGTTGCTCATCGGACTATGCTCCGTTTGCTCGACAACGCCGCCCAGGCCCCGTTGTTCTGCGTTATTCTGAACGCTCACGTCGCTTCCACTGCGCATTTCTGCTTCCGCCGCTTGCGCGCGCTTCGGTTCCGCCTGCATCTCGCCGAGCAGCGCATCGAGGCGGTCGAAACTCGCTTCCCAGAACGCGCTGTAGCGCTCCAGCCACTGGTTTGCCTCTTCAAGCCGTTTCGCTTCGATCCGGCAGGGCCGGCGCTGCGCGTCGCGGCTGCGCGAGATCAGGCCGGCATGCTCGAGCACCTTCAGATGCTTCGAGATCGCCGGCTGGCTCATCGCGAACGGCTTTGCCAGTTCCATCACCGACGCCTCGCCGGAGGCGAGCCGCGCAATGATCGCCCGCCGGGTCGGATCGGCGAGCGCTGCGAACGTGGCGTCGAGGCGGGCAGATGGGCGTCATTGCATAACCATGAATGTATATAACCAAAGAGTTATATACACAGCGTGGCGTCGTCAAGCGATTTGTGTGCTGAGTTCCGTCGCGGCATAATCGTGACGCGCAACAGGAGCTTCGCGTGACCATCACGATCTACGGCATCAAGAACTGCGACACGATGAAGAAGGCGCGGGCGTGGCTCGACACGCACCGCGTCGCCTATCAATTTCACGACTACAAGGCCGAAGGCATCGACAAGAAGCGGCTGGAAGGCTGGGCCAAGAGCGTCGGCTGGGAAACGCTGCTCAACCGGGCCGGCACGACGTTCCGCAAGCTGCCGGAGAAGGACAAGCAGGGACTGACCGCGGCCAAGGCGATCGCGCTGATGCTCGAGCAGCCGTCGATGATCAAGCGGCCGGTGCTCGACCTTGGCGGCAAGCTCGTCGTCGGCTTCAAGCCGGACATCTACAAGGCCGAGGTCGGCGGCAAGACATAGTCGCGGCTCGGCGTCGCACCGCCGCACGGAACAACGCCGCGAAGCCGTTGTCCTGCGCAATGCTGCATGCAATTCCGCACAGCGAGAGGAACTTGTGTGCGCCCGCACTGCCGTCCTAAGGTCGCCTGAAGACACGCATCGCTTTTCCGGCCGCCCGGCTGGACCATCCAAGCGAACGATAACGCGCCCAGCCGGCACGCCGGAGAAGACAGCGGGAGGATCATGCCCATCAATAAACGTGTCGGCTCCGCGCAGGAGGCGCTGGCGGATGTCCGTGACGGCTCGACCGTCATGATTTCAGGATTTGGCGGCGCCGGCTTTCCGAACGTCCTCATTCAGGCGCTGCGCGATCGCGCGCCGAAGGACATGACCCTGATCGTCAATTCGGCGACGCACCGGCTGTCGTTCACGCATGAGCTGATCGATGCCGGTCTCGTGCGCAAGGTGGTCTGCAGCGCCGCGCGCGGACGCGACAAGGGACTGTCGCCGTTCGAGCAGCTCTGGAAGGACGGCAAGATCGAACTGGTCTGCCTGCCGCAGGGCACGCTTGCGGAGGCGATCCGCGCCGGCGGCGCCGGCATTCCGGCGTTCTATCACGCCGGTCGGCGTCGGTACGGAATTGACCAAGGGCAAGGAAGTGCGCGTGTTCGGCGGGCGCGAGCACGTGCTCGAAGCACGCGCTGACGGCCGATCTGGCGATCATTCGCGCCGACACCGCCGATCGTTTCGGCAACCTGACGTTTCGTTATGCGCAAGCCAATTTCGGCCCCGCCATGGCGACGGCGGCAAAGCTCTCCGTCGCCGAAGTGCGGGTCGATCAGCGACGAGCCGATACCGCACGATCAGGTGCAACTGCCGGGCGTCTATGTCGACCGCGTTGTCGTCGCGTCGGAGATCAAGCCATGAAGCTCAATCGCAGCCAGATGGTATGGCGCGCCGCCCAGGACATCGGCGACGGGTGGCTGGTCAATCTCGGGATCGGCTTGCCGGTGGCGGTCGCCGATCACATTCCGAAGGGGCTCGACGTGTTCTTCCACTCGGAGAACGGCGTTGTCGGCGTCGGTCCGCGTGGCGGGCGGCCAATCAGGCGGACAGCGATCTGGTCGATGCCGGAAGCCGGCAGATCACGCTGCGGTCGGGCGCATCGATCGTCGATTCCGCCTGGTCGTTCTCGATGATCCGCGGCGGGCATATCGACGTGACCATCCTCGGCGCATTCGAAGTCGCCGCGAACGGCGATCTGGCGAACTGGGACATGAAGATCCCGCACAAGGGGCCGCTGGTCGGCGGCGCCATGGATCTCGCCGCGGCCGCGAAGTCGGTGTGGATCGTCATGGAGCACAACACCCGTTCGGGCGGACCGCGCATCGTCAAGGAGTGCACGCTGCCGCTGACCGCGCAGCGCTGCGTCAAGCGCATCTATACCGATCTCGCGGTCATGGAGATCGGCCCGTCCGGCGTGATCGTGCACGAGATCGTCGAAGGCATTTCGCGCGACGAGCTGCAGAAGCGCTCCGGCGCGCCGCTCACATTCGCGCCCGGCTGCAAGGTGCTGACCACGCCGCCGCTGGCCGACGTCGAAGCGTAATAACCACGAGTACAGGGAGACGCGTCATGGAAATTTCGCTATCGGGCCGCACGGCGATCGTCACCGGCGGCAGCAAGGGCATCGGCTACGCCATCGCCACGCGGTTCGTGAACTCCGGCGCGGACGTGATGATCTGCGCGCGCGGGCGCGAAGCGCTCGACGAGGCGGTGAAGTCGATCGGCGCGCAGGCGGCATCCGCGAAGGGCGGCAACGCGCGCGGCAAGATTGCCGGCCATCGCCGGCGACGTGGCGAAGCCGGACGACGTCAAGCGCATCTATGACGAGACCGATGAAGGCCTTCGGCAAGGTCGACATCCTGGTCAACAACGCCGGCGTCTCGCGCGCCGGCGCGTTCGAGACCCTGACCGACGAACGGATGCAGGAAGATCTCGACCAGAAGCTGTTCGCGGCGATCCGCATGACGCGCCTGGTCTGGCCGCAGATGAAGGAGCGGCGCTGGGGCCGCGTCATCAACGTCCTGAACATCGGCGCCAAGGCGCCGCGGGCGGCCAGCGCGCCGACCTCGATCTCGCGTGCCGCCGGCATGGCGCTGACGAAGGTGCTGGCGGGCGAGGGCGCCCCGCACAACGTGCTGGTCAACGCGCTGCTGGTCGGCATCATCGAGGCCGACCAGCACGTGCAGGCCGCCAAGCGCACCGGCGTTGCCGATCGACGAGTATATGGCGCAGCGCGCCAAGACGATCCCGCTCGGCCGTCCGGGCAAGGCGGAGGAGTTCGCCAACATCGCCTGCTTCCTCGCCTCCGATCAGGGCGGCTATGTCACGGGAACGGCGACCAACGTGGACGGCGGAACGTCGCCGGTCGTGTAGCCAGGACGCGCGCCGCGTCGGTACGATCGGACGTCGCCGATGACCCGCGCAGATCTCGAGCACGATGCTCGCTCACTGGTTGCGATCTGTCGCGTGGCACAGTTCGCATCGATGCAGCGTGTCGCTCACCGAGATGGCCGTGCGCGAAGCGTGACCTCATCGGCGACGATGTTGTGCCTGCCGCTTCGCCGAACGGCAGCAGCAGGCGCTCATTGCGACCTTGCGTCCTTCCGCGTCGCTCACGTGGAACGCCGAATAGACCGGCAGCGCGATCGAAACGCAGGTCTGCGATCGGCTCGAGATACGTCCATCGGCGCGGTACTGAGCGTAGTCCGGAGATGCCGGCCGACCCGGTGATGCCATGAGCGCTCAGGCGACTTCCTCGAAGCGTGACGCGATAGCGCGGCTCGTCGGCCGCATCCTCGACGTCGTAGAACATCAGATCGGCATTTCGTCGCCGATCCGGCCGGCTCGAAGGCGGCAAACGCACGGAAGCGCGCGCGGCGTAATCGAGGCGGATCCACTCCTTCAGAAAGTCGCGCTGGCGGATGCGACTTGACGGCCGACGGCCTGACGCTTTCGAAAACCATGGCGTCCCCCGCGAAGCGCTCAGCGGCTTGCTACGCGGCCGAACTTGCGCCAGTTAATTCGAGATCGACTGGCTGGGTTCAGAGTTCGACGACGTCGCCTGCCTGTGCGGCGGGTAAATCGACGGCTGCGCTTCGCGTTTCGCGCGCGGCCTGGCCGAGCGTGAGCTCCTGATCGATCACCGCGCGCAGCTTGTATTCGGGCAGCTTGTCCGGGTCGCGCAACAGGTTGTTGATCTCGAACTTGCCGTCGTCGCTGATCGACTTCAGCGACGCGATGAGGTGGCTGACCTTGCCGTCATTGAAGAACGGCAGCAGCAGCCGCTCCTGGACGACCGAGCGTCCGTTGATGTCCTTGACCGTCGAGATGCTGATAGGCGGGCAGGCCGCGCGCTTGCGCATTCGCCGTAGAGCGGCAGCACCAGCGCTTTCATGTTCGGCTGCAGGTAATCCCGCAGGTCGGTGCCGATATTGTTGCTGTGGGCTGTGCCGTAGGCCTGCGCCGCAGTGGAGCCGTTGCTGTCGATGATGAAGCGGAACTCGTCGCCTTCGCGCTTCACCACATAGTAGATGAGCTCGCGCATCTCTTCTTCAAGTCGCGCGGGATGATAGGCGCCGATCGGGGGAAAGCCGCCGAAACGGCTTCGCAGGCGCAGCCAGGTGTTCAGCAGGTCGCGTTGCTTGACCGACCGGACGACCGAAGGGGCAGCGCTTTCGAAATGCATTGAGAGGATCCGTGGTGACGGCACGTGCTCGCGATCAGCCGCCGTCGGCAATGGCTTCCGGTATCAGCAATCCCAGTCAGCTACCGAAACTGGATTAAGGAAGGCTTTCGCGCAGGTGTGACAAACACCGTCCCTTCGGCGGTACGGACGCATCCATGTCAGGCCGCGATGCGGTATGATTGCACCGTCGATGCAGGCGGACCGGCGTGCGACCATTGGCTACCGCAGGGGCCGTCAAAACGGTCGGATTGCCCAGCGATACGGCTTGCGGAGCGCTTGATCTTCAACGCATATTCCGCTCCGACGAGGGCCGGCGAAGAGAACGAACAAGTTCCATCCGCATCAAGACGGGCAGGCCGAAGAGAAACGTACCAAAACCTTTTGCGAGCAACGCTGTTGCTGCACGAGGTTGCAAGGGGATTTTGATTGAGTGGCGAGTTCATTCTGGAGACCCGCGGCCTGACGAAGGAATTCGCGGGCTTCGTTGCGGTCCACGATGTCAATCTCAAGGTGCGCCGGGGACACATCCACGCGTTGATCGGCCCGAACGGCGCCGGCAAGACGACCTGCTTCAACCTGCTGTCGAAATTCCTGCAGCCGTCGCGCGGCGAGATCCTCTACAACGGCAACGACATCACCTCGCTGAAGCCGGCCGATATCGCCCGGCTCGGACTTGTCCGTTCGTTTCAGATTTCGGCGGTGTTTCCGCACCTGACGGCGCTGGAGAACGTCCGCGTCGCCCTGCAGCGCCAGCACGGCAGCTCGTTCGATTTCTGGCGTTCGAAATCGGTGCTCGACCGCTTCAACGATCGCGCTCACGAGCTGTTGAACGACGTCGGGCTCGACGAGTTTGCGAACGTGGTCGCGGTCGAGATGCCCTATGGACGCAAGCGCGCGCTCGAGATCGCGACCACGCTGGCGCTCGATCCGGAGATGATGCTGCTCGACGAGCCGATGGCCGGCATGGGCCACGAGGACATCGACAAGATTTCCACGCTGATCAAGCGGATCGCCAAGAACCACACCATCCTGATGGTCGAGCACAATCTGAGCGTGGTGGCGAACCTCTCCAACATCATCACCGTGCTGACGCGCGGGCGCGTGCTGGCCGAAGGCAACTACGCGGACCTGACCAAGGACGAGCGCGTGAAGGAAGCCTACCTTGGAGCGGGCCATGGCTAATCAGATGGCTGCGCAGACGGTAACCGCACCGCAGGCATCCGCCGCGGCGAACGTTGTGCTGCAGGTCAACAACCTCGAAGCTGGTACGGCGAGTCGCACATCCTGCACGGCGTGAACTTCGACGTCCGCGGCGGTGAGGTCGTCACGCTGCTCGGGCGCAACGGCGCCGGCAAGACGACGACGCTGAAATCGGTGATGGGCATCATCGGCAAGCGCCGCGGCTCGATCACCTTCGAGGGCAAGGAGATCATCCGCACGTCGTCGGACCGGATTGCCAGGCTCGGCGTCGCCTTCTGCCCGGAAGAGCGCGGGATTTTCGCGACCCTCGACGTGCGCGAAAACCTGATGCTGCCGCCGCAGGTTCGCAGCGGCGGATTGTCGCTCGACCAGATTTTCGAGCTGTTTCCGAACATCAAGGAAAGGCTCAACAGCCAGGGCACGAAGCTGTCCGGCGGCGAGCAGCAGATGCTGGCGATCGCGCGTATCCTGCGCACCGGCGCGCGCTTCCTGATGCTCGACGAGCCGACCGAAGGTCTTGCGCCGGTCATTATTCAGCAGATCGGCAAAACCATCGCAAAACTGAAAGAGCAGGGTTTTACCATCCTGCTGGTGGAGCAGAACTTCCGCTTCGCCTCGACCGTCGCCGACCGGTTTTATGTGATGGAACACGGCAAGATCATTGATACATTTGCCAATTCCGAGTTGCAGGCAAATATGGACAAGCTTCACACCTATCTCGGCGTCTGAACGCTCTGAGACAAACGACAAGCCTATAAACGACAACTCTCAAGGAGGAACGATGAAACGATCTCTTGCAGCGCTGACACTGACCAGTGCGCTGGTGGTGGCGAGCAGCGCGTTCGCGCAAACCATGGACAAGAACGTCAAGATCGGCGTTCTCAACGATCAGTCGAGCCTCTATGCCGACATCACCGGCGCCGGCTCGGCGCTCGCCGCCCAGATGGCGGTTGAGGATTCCGGACTTGTGGCCAAGGGCTGGAAGATCGACGTGATCGCGGCCGATCACCAGAACAAGCCGGACGTCGGCACCAACATCGCGCGGCAATGGTTCGACGTGGAAAAGGTCGACGCCATCGCCGACGTGCCGACATCGAGCGTCGCGCTCGCCGTCAACAACGTCGTCAAGGAAAAGAACGGCGTCTTCCTGAACTCCGGCGCGGCCGCTTCCGATCTGACCACCACGCAGTGCTCGCCGAACACGGTGCACTGGACCTACGACACCTACCTGCTCGCCAACGGCACCGGCAAGGCGCTGGTGAAGGCCGGCGGCGACACCTGGTTCTTCCTGACCGCGGACTATGCGTTCGGCCATGCGCTGGAGCGCGATACGTCGGCAGTGGTCACGGCGAACGGCGGCAAGGTGCTCGGTGTCGTTCGGCATCCGCTCAACACGTCGGACTTCTCGTCGTTCCTGCTGCAGGCCCAGGCCTCGAAGGCGAAGATCGTCGGCCTTGCCAATGCCGGCGGCGACACCACCAACTCGATCAAGCAGGCGTCCGAATTCGGCATCGTCTCCGGCGGCCAGAAGCTGGCCGGGCTGCTGCTGTTCATTTCCGACGTCAATGCGCTCGGCCTGAACACGGCGCAGGGGCTGAACTTCACCGAGACGTTCTACTGGGATCTGAACGACCAGACGCGCGCGTTCTCCAAGAAGTTCTCCGAGCGCATGAAGAACAAGGCCATGCCGTCCATGGTTCAGGCCGGCGTCTACGGCGCTACGCTGCACTATCTGAAGGCGCTGGAAGCGCTTGGCGGCAATCCGCATGACGGCCTCAAGGTCGGTCGCCAAGATGAAGGAACTGCCGACGGACGATCCGCTGTTCGGCAAGGGCACCATCCGCGCCGACGGACGCAAGCTGCACCCCGGCTACCTGTTCGAAGTGAAGAAGCCGTCGGAATCGAAATATCCGTGGGACTACTACAAGCTCGTTTCGACGATCCCGGCGGACGAAGCCTTCACGCCGGTGGACAAGAGCCCCTGTCCGCTGCTGAAGAAGTAGGATTTGCCGACGCCCGGCAGCTCACCGCTGCCGGGCGTCCCGCCTTGATTGGCGTTTTCTTTGATCGGAATTGCGTGACGATGGGGATCAATACGCAGGCACTGCTGGCGCAGCTCCTGGTCGGGCTGATCAACGGCTCGTTCTATGCGCTGTTGAGCCTCGGGCTCGCCGTGATTTTCGGCATGCTCAACATCATCAATTTCGCGCACGGCGCGCTCTACATGATGGGCGCCTTTGTTGCGTATTTCCTGCTGAGCATCTTCGGCCTCAACTACTGGTACGCGCTGGTGCTTGCGCCGATCATCGTCGGCGCATTCGGAATGCTGATCGAACGGACGATGCTGCAATGGCTCACCGGTCTCGACCATCTGTACGGCCTGCTGCTGACCTTCGGCCTCGCGCTGATCATCCAGGGACTGTTCCAGAACTATTTCGGCTCGTCCGGCCTGCCATACGCCATCCCGACGGAGCTGCAGGGCGGCACCAATCTCGGCTTCATGTTCCTGCCGACCTACCGCGCCTGGGTGGTGGTATTCTCGCTGACCATCTGCCTGCTCACCTGGTTCATGATCGAGAAGACCCGGCTCGGCGCCTATCTGCGCGCGGCCACCGAAAATCCCACGCTTGTACGTGCCTTCGGCATCAACGTTCCGCGCATGATCACGCTGACCTACGGGCTCGGCGTCGGCCTCGCCGCGCTCGCCGGCGTGCTGTCCGCGCCGATCAATCAGGTGCGGCCGCTGATGGGCGCCGACCTGATCATCGTCGTGTTCGCAGTGGTGGTGATCGGCGGCATGGGCTCGATCATGGGATCGATCGTCACCGGCTTCATGCTCGGCGTGCTTGAAGGGCTGACCAAGTATTTCTACCCCGAAGCGTCGAACACCGTCGTGTTCGTGTTCATGGTGCTGGTGCTGCTGTTGAAGCCCACCGGATTGACGGGCAGGGCGGCGTAGCGATGACCAGCATCACCGAAAACGCCGATGTCCGGCTGCCGACGCAATCGCGCAGCGACCATGTGATCGCAATGGCGGTCATGATCGTGGTCCTTGCCGCGCTGCCGTTTACGGGAATCTATCCGTACTTCATCATGACGGCGCTGTGCTTTGCCTTGTTTGCCTGCGCCTTCAATCTTCTGATCGGCTATGGCGGACTGCTGTCGTTCGGCCACGCCATGTTTCTCGGCACCGCCGGCTACATCACGGCGCACGCGATCAAGGAATGGGGCTTTCCGCCGGAACTCGGGATTCTCGCAGGCACCCTTGCGGCCGCAGCGCTTGGCGTCATCAGCGGGCTCGTCGCGATCCGCCGGCAGGGCATCTACTTTGCGATGATTACGCTGGCCCTGTCGCAGCTCCTGTACTTTGTCTATCTGCAGGCGAAGTTCACTCACGGCGAGGACGGCATCCAGAGCGTTCCGGTGGGCAAGCTGTTCGGCGTGCTCAACCTGTCGCAGCCGCTGACGCTCTACTACGTGGTGCTTGCGTTCTTCCTGTTCGGGTTTCTTGTCATCTACCGGGCGATCAATTCGCCGTTCGGCGAAGTGCTGAAAGCGATCCGCGAGAACGAGCCGCGTGCGATCTCGCTCGGCTACCGGACGGATCAGTACAAGCTGCTTGCGTTCATCCTGTCCGGAACGCTCGCGGGCCTCGCCGGCGCGGTGAAGGTGCTGATCTCCCAGAACGCCTCGCTGACCGACGTGCACTGGACCATGTCGGGCGAAGTCGTGCTGATGGTTCTGCTCGGCGGCCTCGGCACCATCTTCGGACCCGTCGTCGGCGCTTTCGTCATCATCGCCATGCAGCAGTACCTGGCCGGGTTCGGCCAGTGGGTGCTGGTGATTCAGGGCGTGATCTTCGTCGTCTGCGTGCTGGCATTCCGCCGCGGCATCATCGGCGAAATCGCCCACTACCTGCGCCGTTCGCTCTGAAATCGGCTTCCACAAAGCGGTGGATGAGCCGCTCGGGCGGCTCGCAAATTCGCTTGCTTCCCTCGAAAAGCTGTATGACAGATTTGTGACAGTGCGCCGTACCGGCGCATCGGGGATGTCGGATGCTGCGCTGGTTTCGGGCCATTCTGCCGCGCGAAGAGCAGTTCTTCGTGCTTTTCAATCAACACGCCCAGACCCTCGTGGCGGGGGCCGACGCCCTGCAGGGCGTGCTGCGCGGCGGTCCGGATATCCAGACATACTGCCAGCTCGTCACCAAGCATGAGAGCGAGGCCGACAACATCACGCGCCAGGTGCTGACCGCTGTTCGCCGCACCTTCATCACGCCGTTCGACCGCGTCGACATCAAGAACCTGATCACCTCGATGGACGATGCCATCGACCAGATGGAGCAGACGGCCAAGGCGGTCATGCTGTTCGAGGTGGAGGAGTTCGAGCAGCCGATGCGCGAGATCGGCCAGATCATCGCCGACTGCGCCGGCCTCGTCGTGCGTGCGCTGCCGCTGTTGCAGTCGATCGGCCAGAACGTCGGGACGATCACGCTGATCACCGAAGAGCTGACCAAGCTGGAAGGACGCGTCGACGACCTGCACGACATCGGGCTGAAGGAGCTGTTCCTGAAGCATCGCGACGGCAACGCGATGGACTTCATCGTCGGGGCGGATATCTACGACCATCTCGAGAAGGTGGCCGATCGCTTCGACGACGTCGCCAACGAGATCAACAGCATCATGATCGAGCAGGTTTAGGACGCAGGTTGTGGATGCCTCACTGGCCCTACCGGTCCTGCTCGGCCTGATCTTCGTCGCGCTGGCGTTCGACTTCCTGAACGGCCTGCACGACGCGGCGAACTCGATCGCGACGATCGTCTCGACCCGCGTGCTGCGTCCGCAATATGCGGTGGCGTGGGCGGCGTTCTTCAACTTCATCGCCTTCCTGTTCTTCGGCCTGCACGTCGCTGAGACGCTCGGCACCGGCATCATCGATCCGGGTGTCGTCGATCCGCAGGTGATCTTCGCGGCGCTGATGGGGGCCATCGTCTGGAACCTGCTGACCTGGTGGCTCGGGATTCCGTCGTCGAGCTCGCACGCGCTGATCGGCGGCCTGGTCGGCGGCGGCCTGGCGAAGGCCGGCTTCAGTGCGCTGGTCTGGACCGGCCTGACGCAAGACGCTGGCCGCGATCGTGCTGTCGCCGCTCGTCGGATTCCTGCTGGCGCTGGTGCTGGTTGCGATCGTGTCCTGGCTGTCGGTGCGCTCGACGCCGTTCGTGGTCGATCGCGCCTTCCGCGTGCTGCAGTTCGTCTCCGCCTCGCTCTATTCGCTCGGCCACGGCGCCAACGACGCCCAGAAGACCATGGGCATCATCGCCGTGCTGCTGTTCTCGCAAGGCTATCTCGGCAATCAGTTCTACGTCCCGTTCTGGGTGGTGATCACCTGCCAGGCGATGATGGGGCTCGGCACGCTGATGGGCGGCTGGCGCATCGTCAAGACCATGGGCTCGCGCATCACCCGCCTGACGCCGATGCAGGGGTTCTGCGCCGAGACCGGCGGCGCTGCGACGCTGTTCGCCGCCACGGCGCTTGGGCATTCCGGTCTCGACCACGCACACCATCACCGGCGCCATCGTCGGCGTCGGTGCCGCGCGCCGCGTCTCCGCCGTGCGCTGGAACATCGCAAGCTCGATCGTCGTCGCCTGGGTCATCACGATCCCGGCGTCGGCGCTTCATCGCCGCGGTGACCTACGGGATCGTCGCGTGCTGAAGTCCTCAAGTGACCGCCTTCAGCCCGGCGATGCCGGCGACGATCATGCCGATGCAGACCAGGCGGATCGCGGTCGCGGGCTCACTGAAGAGATAGATGCCGAGGATCGCCACGCCGACCGTGCCGATGCCGGTCCAGACCGCGTAAGCGGTTCCGACCGGCAGCCATTTGAGCGCAAGTCCCAAGCAGCACGATGCTGGCGATCATGCAGGCGACCGTGAGGACGCTCGGCCAGAGTTTTGTGAAGCCGTCGGTGTATTTCAGCCCGATCGCCCAGCCGATCTCCAGAAGCCCGGCAAGAAACAGGATGGTCCAGGCCATGCGGCCCTCCTTCGAAAAAGGGCAGGGCCGTCCCTGCGGGGAACATCTGGCGTGGGGTCGTCCCCGCGCGATCGATTGCCCGCTATATATGGAGATTCCGCCGCAAATCGCAACTGCGTCCGGCGCGTAGCCCCTTGATCCCGCCGCGTTTTGCCGTCACAAGGCAGCCGCCATGCGCGACACCACGGCCCCCGAGATTCTGAAGGAGAACGCTGCGCCACCGGCGAATTCGCTCGCGGGCGAGGTCGCGCGCCGCCGCACGTTCGCGATCATCTCGCACCCGGACGCCGGCAAGACCACGCTGACCGAGAAGCTGCTGCTGTTCGGCGGCGCCATCAATCTTGCCGGGCCAGGTGAAGGCGAAGGCCGACCGGCGCAACACGCGCTCGGACTGGATGAAGATCGAGCGCGAGCGCGGCATCTCGGTCGTCACCTCGGTGATGACCTTCGAGTTCGACGGCCTCGTCTTCAACCTGCTCGACACGCCGGGCCACGAGGACTTTTCCGAGGACACCTACCGCACGCTGACCGCGGTCGACTCGGCGGTGATGGTGATCGACGCCGCCAAGGGCATCGAGGCGCGCACGCGAAAGCTGTTCGAGGTGTGCCGCCTGCGCGACATCCCGATCATCACCTTCATCAACAAGATGGACCGCGACAGCCGCGATCCGTTCGACCTGCTCGACGAGATCGAGAAGACGCTGGCGCTCGACACCGCGCCGGTGACCTGGCCGATCGGGCGCGGCCGCGATTTCGCCGGCACCTACGACATCGCCACCGGCGGCGTGCGGCTGCTGGAGTCCGACGCGAAAACCGGCGCCGCGCAGAAGATCGCCATCGAAGATCTTGCGAAGAAGAATCCGAACCTCGACGCGAAGGCGATCAAGGACGAGCTCGAGCTCGTCTCGGAAGCCTGCAAGCCGTTCGATCTCGAGGCGTTTCGCGAGGGCCACCTGACGCCGGTGTTCTTCGGCAGCGCGCTGCGCAATTTCGGCGTCGGCGATCTGCTGGAAGGCCTCGGCCGCCACGCGCCGCCGCCGCGGGCGCAGGACTCCAACGTCCGCCGCATCGAGGCGGACGAGCCGAAGATGACCGCGTTCGTGTTCAAGATCCAGGCGAACATGGACCCGAACCATCGCGACCGCATCGCGTTCGCCCGGCTGTGCTCGGGCAAGCTCGTCGCGCGGCATGAAGGCGAAGCTGGTGCGCACCGGAAAGCCGATGCCGCTGTCGTCGCCGCAGTTCTTCTTCGCGCAGGACCGCTCGGTCGCCGACGAGGCCTTTGCCGGCGACGTGGTCGGCATTCCCGAACCACGGCACGCTGCGGATCGGCGACACGCTGACCGAGGGCGAGGACGTCGTTTTCGTCGGCGTGCCGAGCTTCGCGCCGGAAATCGTCCGCCGGGTGCGGCTGACCGATGCGATGAAGGCCAAGAAGCTGAAGGAGGCCCTGCAGCAGATGTCGGAGGAGGGCGTCGTGCAGGTGTTTCGTCCGCGCGACGGCGCGCCGGCGCTGGTCGGCGTGGTCGGGCAGCTGCAGCTCGACGTGCTGAAGGCGCGGCTCGATGCGGAATACGGCCTGCCGGTCGACTTCGAGCAGAGCGAGTTCCAGCTGGCGCGCTGGATTTCGTCCGACGACCCGAAGAAGCTGGACGCGTTCATCGCCGCGAACGGCTCGGGCGTCGCCGACGACGTCGACGGCGATCCGGTGTTCCTGGCGCGCAACCAGTTCTATCTCGACTACACGCGCGAGCGCGCCGAAGGCATCGCGTTCACCAATGTGAAGGACGTCAAGAAGAAGGCGTAGTATGCGCGCGCCGCCCGCTCGGGCTTTCGCTGTTTACAGATTTGCGACATGGCGCTCATTGCAGGAAATCCATTCATGACGAAGTTCTTTTCTGGTCTCGCGATTGCCGCGTTTGCCATTGCGTTCGCGCCGGCTCTCGCCGCGGCTCAAGTCGGCTCCAGTCAGAGCCAGCAACTGGTGCTCGGAACACGTCCCGCGACAGACGCGAGGAAACCGGCCGGGCAACTGAATACGCTGAACGATCTGTTCGCGGCGATGCAGCGCCTGCTGGAAGCCGCCGGCGCTGGAGAATGCGCACCCCGGCATGCAGATGACGATGCGGTTCTCGTTCAATCGCGAGGGCAAGATGATCGGTCCGCCACAGGTCACCTATTCGACGGCCGAAGTGACCCCGAAAACGCGCGATGTCTACCGCGAGGCGATGCAGCAATCGCTGGAGGGCTGCACGCCATTCCCGTTTACCAGCGGCCTTGCCGGTGCCATCGCCGGGCGGCCATTCTCCCTTCGCATCGTCGACCATCGGGATAATTCGGCGGTCAAGCCACGAGCGTGAGTGCGCCGGCCGGCGCTGGTCGCGGGCTTGCGTCAGCCTCGGCAGGGAATATCTCTGGCATATGTCTGACGCACCCATCACCGGACGTTCATTCATGGCAACGTTCATTGCCTGTCTGGTCGTTCTGGCGTTCGCCATTGCGCTCGAGCCCACGCCCGCCGCTGCGCAAATTGACCCGCGCACGTGCGGCGTGCTCGACGGGCCGGGCTGCAATCCCAACCAGTGCAGCATTCTCGACGGACCGGGTTGTCAGGCCCAGGCGCAGGGCGGCGGCGTCGGCGAGAACCTGCAGCTGACGCTCGGCACCCGCGCCGCCGGCGACGCGAAGAAGCCGGACGGCGACCTGAACACCCTGCGCGACCTGTTCGCAGCATTGCGCGCCTGCTGGACGCCGCCCGCCGTCGAGAACGCCTATCCGGGCATGCAGATGTCGATGCGCTTTTCGCTCAACCGCGACGGCAAGCTGATCGGCAGAACCGCGCGTCACCTATGCGAGCCGCGAGGTGAGCCAGAAGACCCGCGACCTCTATCGCGACGCGTTCACGCAATCGCTGCAGGGCTGCGTGCCGCTTGCCATTCACCAGGAGCTTTGGCGGCGCGATCGCTGGACGCCCGATCGTCGTTCGCGTCATCGACAACCGCGATGATGTCGCGCAAGGCGAAGCCGCGAGTGTGATCTCGCGATGAGTTAGCGGCCTTCCACCTTCGCCTTGATATTCGAAAGCCCGAGCTTCGCTTCCTCATCGAACAGCTGCACCTGATCCGCGGTCGCCGCTTTCGGGCGCTGCGGGTTGCGCACGGTGCGGACGAAGCGCGTGCCGCCGCCGGCCGGCTCGAAATTGTACTGGACGACGACCAGGCCGATGAAGCTGGTGTTGGTCAGGCCGATCCACAGGGACGGGCGGTCGCAGGCGATCACCACCCAGTCGAGGTCGACGCGGCCGGTGCGCGTGCTCCAGTGCTCGTGGAAGGTGTCGCCGAACCGCATCGGCCGGTTCTCGCAGTCGATCTGATGCGACGACGGCAGCCATTCCGGCCAGGATTTCGGATTGGTGACGTAGTCGAAGATCTTCTCCGCGGGAGCGGCGATGACGATGTCGTTTCTGTGCTCGAACGGGAAGGTCGGGGGCATGACGTTTCGTTAGTCCGATCGTCTGGTCCTAGTTGATCTTGATATCCGCCGCCTTGATGACGTCGGCCCAGAGCTTCTTCTCGGCGGCGATCCGGGCGCGCAACTCCTCCGGCGACGACGGCGCCGGATCGATCAGCTGCGTCTTCAGCTTCTCCTTCACCGACGGATTTTCCAGCGCCTTGCGCACTTCGGCGTTGATCTGGGCGATCATCGCCGGCGGCGTGCCGGCCGGTGCGATCAGCGCATTCCAGGCATCCGACTCCACGTCGATGCCGCTTTCCTTCAGCGTCGGCACGTCGGGCAGGTAGGGCGAGCGCTTCGGCGTCGACACCGCCAGGACCTTGATCTTGCCCTCGCCGAGCTGCGGCACCACCGCGCTCGCGGGCAGGCACGCGACCTGGACGTCGCCGCGGATCACAGCGGTGACCGCCGCGGGCGAGCCGCCATAGGGCACATGCACCATCTTCGCGCCGGCCTTCACGCCGATCGCTTCCATCGTCAGGTGCGACAGCGAGCCGGGGCCGATCGAGCCGTAGGTGATCTTGGTCGGATCCTTCTTCAGCAGCGCGACGAACTCGGCGACCGTGTTGACGCCGAGCGAAGCCGGCACCACCAGCGCGCTCGGCAGCGTCGTCAGCATCGTCACCGGCGCGATGTCCTTCTCCGGATCGTACGGCAGCTTCGAGAACAGGTTGACGTTGATCGCGAGCGGCCCGCCGAGCGAGATGCCGATGGTGGTGCCGTCGGGCGCGGATTTCGCCACCACGTCGGTGCCGGTGTTGCCGCCGGCGCCGGGCCGGTTGTCGATCGACCACGGTGACGCCCGGGTTGCGCGACTGGATGTCCTCGGCGATCAGGCGGCCGATGATGTCCGGCGTCGAGCCGGCTGCGAACGGCACCACCAGCTTCACCGGCTTGGTCGGCCAGATCTTCTCGGCCTGCTGGGCGCTGGCGGCGGATGCCAGCGCGAGCAGCGCTGCGGCGACGGACAGAAGCCGATACTCTGATGCGTCTCATGACGACGGTCGTTTCCTCGAACTTGCGCCGTTTGGCGCTTGTCGTTAACCGTTGCCCGCAGGCCTGTGCCCCTCATTTCCGGCATTGCGTGCGTGCTTTGGCGGCATTGCACGCAAACCGGCAAAGGTGATAGCCGAGCGCCACTTGCCCTGCGGCTGGCGCGAACCATATCAGCGCCGCCGGGCGGGTGGAAGGCCTTGGCGACAGGGCGCAGGGCGGCGGAGGACATCGTGGGGCTGATCGTCATGATCGCCGGGCTCGCCGTATTCCTCGGCACGCACCTGGTGACGACGCATCGCGATCTGCGTGCGGCGCTGATCGCGCGCTATGGCGCCAGCGCCTACAAGCTCGGCCTACAGCGTTCTGTCCGCGATCGGCCTCGTGCTGATCGTCTACGGCTTCTCCAAGTATCGCGCGACCGGCTGGATCAACGTCTGGTATCCGCCGGTGGGCATGCGGCATCTGGCGCTGGCGCTGATGCTGCCGGCGACGATCATCTTCGTCTCGGCCTACCTGCGCGGCTACATCTGGCGCTTCATGAAGCACCCGATGCTCGTCGCCATCAAGATCTGGGCGCTGGCGCATCTGCTCGCCAACGGCGATCTCGGCTCGATCATCCTGTTCGGCTCGTTCCTCGCCTGGGCGGTGTTCGACCGCATCACGCTGAAGAGCCGCGAGGATGCGGGCGGCCCGCCGATCCCGTTCGGCGGCGCGCGCAACGACGTGCTCGCGGTCGTCGTCGGCTGTGTCGCCTATGTGGCGCTGGTGTTCGCGTTCCATCCTGCCGTGATCGGCGTTCCCGTCGTCGGAGTTTGAGTGATGTCCGTGCAAACTGCCGTCAAGCGCGTCACCGCGCCTGATATCCGCGCCCGCAAGGACGGCGAGCCGATCGTCATGCTGACGTCGTATCACGCGCATACGGCGAGCCTGGTCGACCGGTTCTGCGATGTCATCCTGGTCGGCGACTCGCTCGGCAACGTGATGCACGGCTTCGAGACCACGGTGCCCGTCACGCTCGACATGATGATCCTGCAGGGGCGCGCGGTGATGCGCGGCTCGAAGCATGCGCTGGTCGTGGTCGACATGCCGTTCGGCTCCTACGAGGCGTCGAAGGAGCAGGCGTTTCACTCCGCCGCGCGCATCATGAAGGAGACGCACTGTGGCGCGGTGAAGCTCGAAGGCGGCAAGCGCATGGCCGAGACGATCGCCTTCCTCACCCAGCGCGGCATTCCGGTGATGGGCCATATCGGCCTGACGCCGCAGTCGATCAACACGCTCGGCACGTTCCGCGCGCAGGGGCGGGACGAGGCGAGCTCGGCCCTGATCGAGGAGGACGCGAAGGCGGTCGCGGAAGCCGGTGCATTCTCGATGGTGATCGAGGCGGTGGCCGAACCGCTGGCGAGGAAGATCACAAAATCCATCGACGTGCCGACCATCGGCATCGGCGCAAGCGCTGCCTGCGACGGCCAGGTGCTGGTGCTGGAGGACATGCTCGGCCTGTCGCCGTGGACGCCGAAATTCGTCAAGCGCTACGGCAATCTCGGCCCGGCGATCGAGGCGGCGATCGAGGCCTATGCAGCCGACGTGCGCGCGCGAGCCTTTCCGGGGCCGGAGCACGTGTACGGGATGGCGAAGCCGAAGGCCGAGGCGAAGGGTTGATATCCACACATACGCGCAGCGCTTGTGCGTTAACGCTTTGAAACCACAGGCTTTGCCTTGCCCTTGCCATACCGCTAGGGTAACCGCCTGCGCACTGGGGTGGCGCTCGCAGGCGTTTCGCCTGCCTTTCGGGACGCCGACTGGCCTGTCGTTCAGCCGGCGTTGCATGGGTTTATCCTAAGTGTCTGAGATATTTGACGAAGTCCAGGAAGAGGTAAGGCGCGAGCAGCTCAAGAAGCTGTGGGAGCGCTACGCGACGCTGATCGTCGACGGTGGCGTTTCTGATCGTCGCCGGCGTCGGCGGCTGGCGCGGCTATCATCTATTGGGAAGGCAAGAAGGCGCAGGAGGCGGGCGCGCAATTCGAGGCCGCCGCGACCCTTGCCGAGCAGAAGAAGAGCGCCGAGGCCGAGGCGGCGTTCCTGAAGATCGCCAACGAGGCGCCGCAGGGCTATCGCACGCTGGCAAAATTCCGCGCTGCCGCCGAACTCGCCACGCGCGACGTTCCCGGCGCCGTGAAGCTTTACGACGAGATCGCCGCCGACCGGAACGCCAGCGCTGCCGAACAGGATCTGGCGGCGCTGCGCGCAGGCGCGCTGCTGGTCGATACCGCGTCCTACGCCGACATCAAGGCGCGGCTCGAGCCGCTGACCGGGCCGAACCGCACCTATCGCCACAGCGCGCGCGAGATGCTCGCCGTCTCCGCCTGGCGCAACAAGGACATGACCGCCGCGCGGCAATGGATCGATACGATCACCACCGATGTGCTGTCGCCGCAGACGCTGCGTTCGCGCATGGAGGCGCTGCTGGCGTTGCTGCCGCCGGTGGCGAAGGGTTGAACGATGCATAAGCCGATTGACCGCATCAATTCAGTGCCGCGCCGCGTCTCGCGCCTGATCGCAGGCGTCTTCGTGCTTTGCTTTGTGGGCGTGCTCGGCGGCTGCAGCAGCCTGTCGACGCCGGCCTGGGATCCGACGGACCTGCTGCGACTTCCTCGACACCAAGAAGAAGGCGCCGGGCGAGCGCAAGCCGGTGTTCCCGGAAGGCGTGCCGGGAATCTCCCAGGGCGTTCCGAAGGAGATGGTGCGAGGCAGCGCGGAGTCGCGCGCAGCCGCCGAAGCGCAGGCCGCTGCCGCAGCGCCGCCGGTCGAGACGCAGCCTGCGCCGCCGCCGGCCAAGCGATCGAGGACGGCGGCAAAGCGTTCACCGCAGGCCGACCGGCCGAGGTCGAGATCGCCCCGGACGACGTCAACGTCGAGGACGAGCCGCCGCCACCGCCGCCGCGCCGTCAGGCGCAGCGGCCCCAGCGCGCGCAACAGCCACAGGTGGAACAGCAGGCGAATCCTTTCCCGACGCCGCTGCCGCGCTAGAGCCTGATCCAGCTTCGCTGTATCAGGCTCGTCGCCTAGACTATTCGTTCGGGCATGATCTAATCCGAAAACCGGTACCCACTTTTCGGGATCATGCCCTAAGATTTCAAGCGTTTGATTTGCATCCTCGCCCGCGAACCCTCGCGGGCGCCTTCCGGCGTTGAGACATGGCCTTCACCATTGCATTGATCGGGCGTCCGAACGTCGGCAAGTCGACGCTGTTCAACCGTCTCGTCGGACAGAAGCTGGCGCTGGTCGACGACCAGCCGGGCGTTACGCGCGACCGCCGCGAGGGCGATGCGAGCCTTGGCGACCTGCGCTTCACGGTCATCGACACCGCGGGCCTCGACGAGGGCGCGAAGGGATCGCTCACCGCGCGCATGCGCGCGCAGACGGCGATGGCGATCGAGGCGGCCGACGCGCTGATGTTCATCGTCGACTGCGCGCGCGGGCCTGACGCCGCAGGATCGCGCCTTCGCCGACCTCGTGCGCAGGGCGAACAAGCCGGTCGTGCTGGTCGCCAACAAGAGCGAAGGCAGGCTGGGGCAGGCGGCCGCCGCAGAAGCGTTCGCGCTCGGGCTCGGCGATCCCATTCCGATTTCGGCCGAGCACGGCGACGGCACCAGCGACCTCTACGACGCGCTGGCGGCGATCATGCCGGTGCCCGACGATGAGCTCGAGGATGACGACCGACGCGCCGGAGGCGGGCGACGCCGAGACCCGGCCGATCCGCGTGGCCATCGTCGGACGTCCCAATGCCGGCAAGTCGACGGTGATCAATCAGCTGCTCGGCGAGGAGCGGCTTCTGACCAGCCCGGAAGCCGGCACCACGCGGGACTCCATCGCCGTCGATGTCGTCCGGCAGGGGCGCGCGTTCCGCGTGTTCGACACCGCAGGGCTGCGCCGCCGCTCGCGCATCGAGGCGAAGCTGGAGAAGCTGTCCGTCGCCGACACCCTGCGCGCGATCCGCTTTGCGGAGGTCGTGGTGCTGGTGATGGATTCGCAGAACCGCTTCGAGGAGCAGGATCTGCGCATCGCCGACCTGGTCGAGCGCGAAGGACGCGCGCTGGTGATCGCGGTCAACAAGTGGGATCTGGTCGAGCGCAAGGGCGGCGAGATCGGCAAGCTGCGCGAGACGGCGGACCGTCTGCTGCCACAGGTGCGCGGCGTGCCGCTGGTGGCCGTATCCGGGCTGACCGGCGACGGGCTCGACCGGCTGATGAAGGCGGTCGAGGAGGCCTACGCGGTCTGGAACAAGCGCGCGCCGACCAGCGCGCTCAATCGCTGGTTCGAGCAGGCGGTCGCCGCCAATCCGCCGCCTGCGGTCTCGGGCCGGCGGCTGAAGCTGAACTATGTGACGCAGCCGAAAGCCCGGCCGCCGAGCTTCGTGGTGTTCTGCTCGCGCGCGGACGCGGTGCCGGAAAGCTACAAGCGCTACCTCGTCAACAGCCTGCGCGAGGTGTTCGACATGCCGGGCACGCCGGTCCGCATCATCCTGCGCGAGAAGGCGAACCCGTTCGAGCACAAGCGGAAGAAGATCAGGTGAGCGAAGCGGGCGGCGAGCCGGCGGCGCAAGCAACGCCCGCAACGGCCGGCCGCGCCGCCTTCGGCTTCATCTTCGTCACCGTGCTGCTCGACATGATGGCGCTCGGCGTCGTCATTCCGGTGCTGCCGAAGCTGGTCGAGAGCTTCCTCGACAACGACACGGCCGCCGCCGCCCGATGGTTCGGGCTGTTCGGCACGGTCTGGGCGCTGATGCAGTTCGTCTTCTCGCCGCTGTTCGGCGCGCTGTCGGACCGGTTCGGACGCCGTCCGATCATGCTTGATGTCGAACTTCGGCCTCGCCTTCGACTACGTGCTGATGGCGCTTGCGCCGTCGCTCGGCTGGCTGTTTCTCGGCCGCGTGATCTCCGGCATCACGACGGCGAGCGTTTCGACCGCGTTCGCCTATATCGCCGACGTGACCGCGCCGGAGAAGCGCGCGCAGGCCTTCGGCCTGATCGGCGCGGCGTTCGGCGCCGGCTTCATCCTCGGGCCCGCGGTCGGCGGCCTGCTTGGCGGCATCGATCCGCGGCTGCCGTTCTGGCTTGCGGCCGGCTTCAGCTTCGCCAACGCGATGTACGGCCTTTTCGTCCTGCCGGAATCGCTGCCGCGTGAACGCCGCGCGCCGTTCCGCTGGCAGAACGCCAATCCGGTCGGGTCGCTCAAGCTGCTGCGCGTCCAACACCGGCCTGATCGGTCTGGCCACCGTCAACTTCATCTCGCAGCTCGCGCATGTGGTGCTGCCGAGCGCGTTCGTGCTCTACGCCGGCTATCGCTACAACTGGGATGCGACCATGGTCGGCATCACGCTGGCGATCGTCGGCGCCTGCTCGATGGTGGTGCAGGCCGCCCTGATCGGGCCGTTCGTGAAGCGGTTCGGCGAGCGGCGATCGGCCCTGTTCGGCTTCGCCTGCGGCGCGATCGGCTTTGCGATCTATGCGCTGGCGCCGACCGGCTACCTGTCCTGGCTCGGCATTCCGCTGCAGGCGATGTGGGGCCTTTCCAATCCGTCGATCCAGTCGCTGATGAGCCGCGTCGTCAGCCCGACGCGAGCAGGGGCAACTGCAGGGCGCCAACACCAGCGTGGCGAGCGTGGCCCAGCTCTTCGGCCCGGGCATCTTTACGCTGACGCTGGCCTGGTCGGTCGGCAGCGGCGTGCCGATCGCGCTGTCCGGCGCGCCGTTCCTGCTGGCGGCCGCGATGCTGGTCCTGGCCGGCGTGCTGGTCGCGTATCTGGTCGCGAAGCCGCAGGAGCCAGCGCTTCAGCGACGCTAGCCAAACTCTGATTCAGTTTTCAAACAGCCCCCGGCTTCGCTCCTTGAGCTACGCCGGGCACGCGCACCTGTCTCCAGACACACGTCATCGCCCCCGTTCCTCGTCCGGCCTGGGGCTGCCGGTCTTCTGTTGCCTTCCGTATCCCCGAAAGGGCGTGCGGAACGCTTGGGCGTTTCACCGCACCCGCGGCCCCGTGTGCAAAAGGGGTAGAAAAAACGCACACGAGCTCCTGACGAACGCAGCTCCACGCCTGCGTTCCGCACGCGATGGCTTTTTCGGCTTGCTGAATGCCCCCAGACGTCGTCGCTATCGCCGACTTCGCCCAGTTCGTGCGAACTGTCGCCCGGGCACCCACTTGGACCGCTCGCCCGTGTTGCCGGCGTCTGTTCCCTCTCACGCCTCGGTGCCTTACCCTTGGCATCGAAGGACCGGCATCGTGGCGGCCATCGCATCCCGCTCCGCGTCTCGAAAGACGGTTCGAACGCGCCCTCACATCGGAGCGGGACGATTGATAAATATTCCTACACGAGAGGCAAAGTCAAGCGCCTAGGCACGAAATCTTATTGCTTTATTTTCTGATAAACAGAAAACAAAACTGTGCCTGCGCTACTTTCCGTTTGCTGGTCCAGCGGGATGCCTGCTAAGGACCACTGAGCGGTGAATGCGCCAGGATTGCCTCAATCTCCTGTGCTGCACGAAGCAGCGTGCGGTCGTTTCCGCGTCCGGCTATGATCTGTAGTCCATAAGGAAGCCCTTCAGGGCTCGCGGCGCAGGGAATTGAAATCGCCGGCAGGCGGGCGTGATTGACGAAGGGCGTGAATACGGCGTGAGCTCGTGGGCTCACCGCTTTGCCGCCGATAACGTTCGGTCCCAGCTGCGTCAGCGGCCAGGCAACGCAGGGGACGGTTGGCGCCAGCAGCAGATCGAACTCGCAAAAGAACTCCGCGAACGCCCTCGCAATGTCGCTGCTCGCCTGCAAGGCGGCGGCGACCTCTGCGCCCGAACAGGATTGACCTCGTTCGATCTGTTTGGCGATGTCCGGATCGAAGACGCCAGGATCGTTTCGAAAGGCATCGCCGTAGAGGGCATTGAGTCCCGCATGCTGAAGCGGCATGAGCGCCTCCTCGGTCGCGCCCGCGGGCCAGACCGGGTCACGACGGGCAACCTGGAAGCCTTTTGCAGAGAGACATTCGACTGCAGAGGCGACGCCGTTGGCGACGACGTCGTCGACTGGCATGTCAAGCCCGAGCCTCGGCGAGAAAGCGATGCGCAGATCAGCGAGTTCGCGTCGATCGATCGCAACGATTGCGCAGTCCGGATCACGGGGATCGGGGCCAGCCATGGCTCTCGAATGCGAGCGCTGCATCGGCGACGTCTCGGCGATGGGCGCGATCACGGATATGTCGAAGAACGGCTCGGCGAACCCCGGACCATATGGAATGGCGCCATACGATGGCTTGAAGCCGACCACGCCGACATGGGCCGGAGGGCGCCGGCTGGAGCCGCCTGCGTCCGTGCCGATCGCCAGCGGTACAAGGTCCGGCTGCGACAGCCGTTGCCGGGCCGCCCGAGGAGCCACCCGGCGTCAAATCCCGATCGAGCGGATGTCGCGTCGGCCCGAACAGCGGCGACGTCGTCACGCCCTTGCAGGCGAATTCAGACGTGGCGCCCATGCCGACAACGACAGCTCCGGCCTTTTTCAGTCGCTCGACGGCGATGGCGTCGCGCGGTGCCACAAAGTCGGCGAAAAGCCGGGATCCCTGCGTCACGCGCCAGCCGTCGACCCAGATATTGTCCTTGATGACGATCGGGACGCCGGCGAGCGGCATCGTTTCGCCGAGTTGCAGGCGGCGATCGATCTTGGCCGCTTCCGCAAGTGACGCATCGGTGTCGATAGTCACGACGGCGTTGAGCGCTTTGGCGGCGGCGATGCGATCGAGCGCGTCGCGGACGATTTCCCTCGGCTGATGCCGCCTCGCCGAGACGGTCGCCGCGATTTCGTGCGCATTCATCGTGCGTTTCCCCGGATGAGCGCCGCCGTCCCGCCGAAAGCGAGGATGGCAAGGCCAAGAATGCGCCGGCAAGGCCGGCGAAGGGCTCAATGGCGGAAATGAGAACGGGCGTCTGCCAACAGCCCGCATATGACGCCGTCAGCACGGCGCCGGTCGTCTCGCCGATGCGGTCTTGCGGTGCAAGCCGTGCGACCTCCGCGAGAAATACACCGTTCCAGCCGCTGGCCGTAAGACCGAATGCTGCAGCCAGCGCATACTGTCCCGATTTGCCGAGCATATCGCCCCAAAGCTCCGAACATGGCCGCACAACGGCCATTCCCAGCCCGAGGCCGATCAGCACCATCGTGCGGAGCATCGATGCGCATCGCAAGCGAACCCCCAGCCGAGCCGCCCCAGCAAGCCGCCGGCTTGCGCGCAGGCAAGCGCGGCCCGGCTTCGAGATGGCTCAGTCCGAGTTCGCGTACACCGAGCGTGACAAAATAGGTGTTGAGCGCGAGCTGCATTCCGCTAAAGGGCATCGAAGCCGCGGCAAGCGCTGCGATGCGCCGGTCGGAGCCTACCAGCGCCAGCCGCTGCACGCATGCCGAGCTGCGGCGGCGCTTGCGTCAGGCCTTCATATCGGGGCCGCAGCCATTCGAACAGGAGGATCCCGCAGAGGCGCAGGCTGCGCCACCGCTGCGTAGGACCACTGTGGCGCAAGCGAGATGGCGATAGCGGGCAGGGCAAGAGAGCCGCAGACAGCGCCGATCTGATTGCCGGTCTGGCGCACCGAGAAGACGAAGGCGCGCTCGCTTATCGGTAACCAGTTTGCCCAGCAGTGCCGTACTGGCCGGTGTCTCGGGGCCGAAGGCGAGGCCAAGGCAAAGACCCGCCACCAGCAGCGCCGCACCCGTGCCGAAGCGCGCGAAGCGCCATGCTGGCGACCACCGCGCCGGCGCAGAAGCTTGCCATGCGCAGCGAGCCGAGACGGTTGATCGGCCGCCGCGTCCAAAAAGAGTGACAGACGCCGACGGCAAATACCGCCGTAGAGAACATCGAAAGGCTGGCGACTATCGAGATGAGCGGAGGGAGCGACGCGCCCGGCGCAAACAGCGCGAGCGCCACGAGCGCCTGCAGCCACGTCATGGCCGCGAGTGCTGGCAGGAGTGCTGGCCGACCTGGCCTTGCAGCGTGTATCATGCGCCTAGTCCTGGCAGACAGGGCACCAACGGGCAGGAAGACGAAATGGCCGGCGGAATATCCATTCATGCAGTCGATGTCGCAAGCGGGCGTCCGGCCCAGGGCTTGCGTGTCGAGATCTGGCGGATCGAGCCCGCGCGGACGCGCGATCGCCGAAGGGCGGCTTGCGTCGAATGGCGCAGCTCGATCATCCGGTCGTCGGTGGATGCGGGAATCGAGGCCGGCGAATACGAAGTTCGCTTTCACCTCGGCGAATTTTTCGCGGTGGAGCCGGCGCCAGTTTCCTCACTGTCGCGCCTTTCCGCTTCAGGATTGCGGAGGTGGACGAGCATTTTCATCTGCCAATGAAGTTCACCCGCTGGGGCTATTCCCTGTTTCGCGGGGCAGACGTGACCGGCTCCCGCGTCAGCTGGTCAATCGCTTCGACAGGCCGGTGACACGCTCCATGATCGCCATCAGCACCACCGTAGCGATGATCAGAACGCCCGACAATGCGGCGATCGTCACGTCGAGCTTGCCCTCGAGGTCCTGCCACATCCGGATCGGCAGCATGTCGGTTGCCGCATCGCGCAGGAACAGCGAGACCGGCACATTGTCGAACGAGGACATGAAGGCAATGAAGGCGCCGGCGATGATCCCCGGCCGGATCAGCGGCAACACGATCCTTCGAAACGTGTACCAGCGGCTGGCGCCGAGAATGGCCGAACTTTCCAGCAGCGTCGGCTCGAGCTGGGCAAGCGCCGCGACCGTGTTGCGCACGACATAGGGAACGCAGACAACGGTATGGCCGATGACCAGGGTCAGCGCGCGACACCGGCAGGCCGACCAGCGAGAACAGCATCAGGGCGGATAGGCCGAAGGCGAGCGCGGGAAGCACCAGCGGCGACATGAACAGTGAGTTCGAGGACGCGAGCCGACAGCGTCTGCGAACGTGCAATGGCGAGCGCGGCGGCCACGCCGAGAACGATCGACAGGCCGGTCGACCACATTGCGACGACCAAGCTGTTGCGGGCGGCGAAATGCAACTGCCACGCATTCCACAATTCGGCGTACCATCGCGTCGAATAGCCCGGCGGCGGAAATCTGAGCGAGAATCCGCTGGTGAACGAGACGATCAGAACGACGAGCGACGGCGCGATGATCACGACAATGGCGATCAGCGCGATCACGGTCATGACGACCTCGAAGCTCATGGCCTCCCAGGTGCGCTTGCGGCCGGCCCATCGGTCAGGCTCCACCATAGCCGCGGGACAGCCGGCCGAGCATGCTGAACGCCGTCACCACCGCGAGACACCGCGAGCAGGAAAGATGATCGAGATCGCGGAGGCGAACGGCCAGTTCTGCAAGGTCGATGCCTGCTGGTAGAGATACATCGGCATGAAGAGCATTTGCCCGCCGCCGATCAGCGACTGCGTGATGAAGGCCGTGATGGCGGCGGCATAGGTCAGCGTACATCCGGCAATCACGCCGGGCAGGGAGAGCGGCAGGACGACTTTCCAGAAGGTGCGCCAGCTTCCCGCGCCGAGCGAGCAGGATGCATCGTCGAGGTTGAGGTCAATTCGGCCGAGCGCCGTGATGAGCGGCAACGTCATCAGCGGCATCTGCACCTGCGCGAGCGCGATCACCACCCCGACCTGGGTGTAGAGAAGCCGCAGCGGTCGTATCGATCGCACCGAGCGAAAGCAACGTCGAGTTGATGATGCCCTGGCGGCCGAGGATGACGATCCACGCGAACGTGCGGACGACGACACTGGTCAGCAGCGGCAGCAGCACGATCAGGATGATGAGCGTCTGCGGCGAGGTCCGACCCGGTGATAGAGCCACGCGATTGGAAAGCCGAGGACCAGGCACAACGGCGGTCACCTTCCGCGCCGAGCAGCAAGGTCGCGCCGAGCACGCTCAGGCTGAACGGATCGGTGAGGAAATGAAGTACTGGCCGAGGCCCCAACGGCGTCGCGGCCGTATCGTTGTGCAGGGACAGAACAAAGCAGTTGCAGCAGCGGCGCGACGAAGAACGCGAAGAAGAACAGCGCCAGCGGTGCTGCCAGCCCGATTCCGTAGGATGTGACGTTGCGCGACGCCGGTGCAACTGCGGCCATGACCTCAGATCTTGATTTCGCGGTTGAAGCGTTCGATCCAGGCCGAGCGCTGCTCGTTGATCTTCTTCCAGTCCTGGAACACGAACTTCTTCTTCAGTTCGTCGGTGTCCTTGGCCAGCACCTTGGCGATCTCGCCACCCATCTTCACCTTGGAATTGGTGGGCACGATCAGATATGGCGGGTTCATCAGCGTCGTCTGCACCTCCGGCGCGAGCGAGCTCTCGATGAGCTTGAAGGCCAACTCGCGGTTCGGCGAGTTCTTGACGATGTGGATCGTCGTCTTGAAGGCGATCGCGCCTTCCTTCGGCGCCACGAACTCGACCGGAACGCCGCGCGCCTTCAGGATCTGGATGGCGTTGAAATTACCGGGCGAGATGTCGATCTGCCCTTGCTGGAACAGCGTCGCGAGCGCGCCCGGGTTGGCGGCGACGGCGGCGAGATTGGGCTTCAGTTCCTCGAGCGCCTTGAAGGCTGGATCGATGTTGGCTTCGGACCCGCCGCGCATCTTGGCGATTTCCACCAGCCATCCCGTGCCGAGCGTCGAATTGAGATTGGTGATGCCGACGCGGCCCTTGAACTCGGGCTTCCAGAGGTCAGCCCAGGAGGTGGGTGGCGTCTTGACCGTGTCGGGATTGTAAGTGAGGCCGACGACCTGGAAGAACGGCGCGGGGCCCGTCGGCTCCTGCGCTTCCGAGATCAGGTCCTTGTAGTACGCACTCTTCTCGACCGGGTATGGCTCGACCAGATCCTGGCCGATCGCGACCAATGCCGGACCCGGGTCGTGCAGCATGACGTCGATCGGTGGATTGGCGCGTGCGGCGTTCACCTTCGCGATCTGGTCGACCGACAGCATCGGATCGAGCACGATAGCCGCGTCCGCATTGGCCTTGCGGAATGCGGGCACGAGGACGGCCTTGTGCGCTTCTTCCCAGCTGCCGGTGAAGGTTGCGAACACCAGCGGGCGGGCCTGGGCGTAGCTTAATCCGGGAAAGGCTCTCATTGCGCCGAGTGTCAGCGCGGTGGTCAGCAGGCTTCGTCGGTTAAGGATCATGTCGAGCTCCATACGATGAGGTGTCGGGTCCTAGGTTGTTGCAGGAAAGACGTTGGCGAGAGCTGGTGCGAGCGGTGCGACGCGCACAGCGGCGCCGCTCTCCAGCGCGCGCGTCTCGCCGATGCGCGCCTGGGAGACCTTCACGCCGGCGCCGTCGGAGGTGCTCACTTGGTGGACGATCGTGGCGCCGAGCGGTAGCGACATGCCGACTACGCCGGCGAATCCCGTATCGTCGCTGACGAATTGCAGGTGCTCGGGCCGGATGCATACCGTCACGCGGCCGCCATCGGTGAGGCCGCCCGCGGCCGGTCGCGCGATGATTTCGCCGCCGGCGTCGAGTTCGAACCTTCGCGCCGGAGCCGTCAGCCGCCACCAGCATGCCCGGCATACGATTCGTGGAGCCCACGAACGTGTTCACGAACATGGTTTGCGGGCGGTCGTAGACGTCGGACGGCGTGCCGAATTGCTCGAGGTGACCCTGGCTCAGCACGGCGACGCGGTCAGCCATCGACAGCGCCTCTTCCTGGTCGTGCGTGACGATCAGCGTGGTGATGCCCGAGACGCGTTGCAGCCGCTTGATCTCGATCTGCATGTCGAGCCGCAGGTTCTTGTCCAGCGCGGCGAACGGTTCGTCGAGCAGCAGGATCGACGGCTTGATCGCGAGCGCGCGCGCAAGTGCCACGCGCTGCTGCTGACCGCCCGACAGCTGCCGCGGCAGCCGTTCGCCCATCGACGGCAGTTGCACCAGGTCGAGCAGGCGCTGCGCCTCGCGCTGGCGCGTCGCCTTGTCGATGCCGCGTGCCGCAAGGCCGTAAC
>CAWJKJ010000008.1:0-233002 GCA_963843435.1 uncultured Alphaproteobacteria bacterium | reverse complement strand
GCCTTCGCTGGCTTCGCGAGCTACGGCTTGGCAAGCCAGCACGGCCTCTCGTAGCGAAGTGAGCGAAGGCTGCCGCGCCGTAGCTCGAAGAGCGAAGGCGGGCCGCTACGGCGTCATCGCTGCGGCGTCCACGGCCGCAACCGCGGTATCCATCTCGGAACGTTCCCTCGATAGCTTTCGTACTCGGAGCCAAAGGCGCTGAGCAGCGTCGGCTCCTCGTAGGTGATCACGAAGAGATGGCACAGAAGCCAGACAAGGACGCCGTAGGTCAGGAGCCTCGCGTTGGCGAACAGCGCAGCCTGGCCCACAATGATCGCAAGCACCGCGACGTACATGGGATTGCGCACGTACCGATAAGCGCCTTCAGTCACGAGGTGACGCGTGGGATGGGTCGGGGCCGGCGTGCCGATGCCTTGAAGCGCGAAGCGCGCAAACGATTCGATCAGAACGGCGAGGCCGGCCGCAACAGCGCCGCGCCGAGCACCTGCAACAGCGGCGCAAACGGTGTCTGCTCCGCATGCCAGCGCGTGATCAGCCACGGTATCAATCCAGCGACCGTTCCGGGCGTGACGATGAAGAACAGCACCGAGCCGATGACTGCCGCGGACTTGCTCTTCATGTTGCCATCCCATGAGGCGATCGATCCGTCGCGATCGTGCACGATGAGTAAACAGAGCGCATCGTCATCGCGCATCTCTAAAATCATTCTAAGAATTGCGGTTCCGCTTATAGCTCTTCCAGATCATCCGCGTTGATTTCGTCGTCGCGGCTCTCGTAACCATCGCGTGAGTGGACTCACGGTGGTTGGGGAGAGTTGGTGTGATTGGGAATGCCTTGAAGCGCGGCTCGCTGTCGCGAGTTGTGCTGTCGACGTTGGTGATTGTCTCGCTTCCTGCTGAAACAGTTTTGGCACAGACGACGCCACCTGCGCCCCAAAGCCAGACCTCTCCTCAGACCTTGCCGCCGGTGACCGTGCAGGAGCCGCAGGCGAGGCCGCGCGCGAGGCCTGTTGCCAGCAAGCAAACGAAGCGGGCGGGAACAGCCGCAAGACGTTCGGGTCAGTCGCAGACGACGGATGCTGCGACGCGTCCGGCCGCGTCAGGCCAGGCGGGAGAGTCCGCCTACGGTCCAGTGCAGGGATATGTCGCGACGCGCAGCGCCAGCGGCACGAAGACCGATACGCCGCTGCGGGAGATTCCGCAGTCGATCACCGTCGTGACCGCCGATCAGGTCAAGGACCAGGCGACGATGACGGTGCAGGAAGCGGTGCGATACGTTCCGGGCACCTATGCGGATGGCTACGGCCCCGATACACGCGGCGACTATCCACGGGTTCGCGGCTCGGACCCCAACATCTATCTCGACGGCACGCGCCTCGTCGACACCTACAAGTTCGGCGAATACCGCCCCGATCCGTATACGCTGTCGCGCATCGAGGTTCTGCGCGGCCCGCCTTCGGTGCTGTATGGCGACGCGGCCATCTCCGGCCTTCTCAACCTGGTCTCGAAGCGCCCGCAGGCTGAATCCTACAACGAGATTTCCGCGCGTTACGGCAGCTACGATTTCAAGCAGATCCAGGCGGAACTCGACCGGCAAGATCACCGCCGACGGTCAGTGGCTCTACCGCGTCATCGGCATCTTCCGCGACGCCGACTATCAGACCGATTTCATCAAGTATGACCGGCAGATGATCATGCCGGCGATCACCTGGCGTCCGACCAATGACACGAACTGGACCGTGTTCGGCACCATCCAGAAGGACAAGAGCGGCTCGTCCACGGCGTTCCTGCCGCACAGCGGCACGCTGTTTCCGAATCCGAACGGCCA
Organism: uncultured Alphaproteobacteria bacterium; assembly: GCA_963843435.1. Classification (GTDB taxonomy): domain Bacteria; phylum Pseudomonadota; class Alphaproteobacteria; order Rhizobiales; family Xanthobacteraceae; genus P52-10. Next base: position 231,175 of record CAWJKJ010000008.1, on the reverse strand, counting down.
GATTCCGATCAACCGCTTTGCCTCCGAGCCGTCGTTCGAGAAGTACGATACATCGACCAAGTCGATCAGCAGCCTGTTCGAACACAGTTTTGGCGACGCCTTCAAGATCCGTAGCAACACGCGCTACTCGAAGGTCGACTTGCAGTATCACAGCATGTATCCGAACTCGTACGGGAACCTGTTCGGTCTGCCGTTCTTCCCCTATCTCGATGAGACGCAGCAGACGGTGCACCGGTATGCGTATGTTCAGAATATGAGCCGCGACATCTTCACCACCGACAACCACGGCGAACTCAATTTCGGAACAGGATTTGTAAAGCACAAGCTGCTGTTCGGCGTCGACGCGCGACAGCTGAAGGAGAGGTCCGAACAGGGGTTCGACATCGATCTCAATCCCTTCAACCTGTACAATCCGGTCTACGGAAACACGCCGTCGTTCGCCCTCTCGGGCGGCTCGACCTTTCCCGTGGAACGCCTGCCCGACGCGCGCCAGTCGCTTCAAGGTGTCTATGTCCAGGATCAGCTGCGGGCAGGGCCGCTGATCTTCACGGCCGGACTCCGGCACGACAAGGTCACCAACGAGCTGGAAGGCAGTCCAGACGCAAAGCGACACAGCGATATCGAAGCGCTTCGGCCTCGTCTTCGAAACGCCCTGGGGGATCAATCCTTACGTCTCCTACGCCGAATCCTTCAATCCGGTGTTCGGCTCCAACGTTTGCGCCGCCGGCGGATTCTGCAAGCCGGTGCGCGGAGAACTGCACGAGGTCGGCCTCAAGTATCCAGATCACGCCGAAGTCGGTCTTCAATGCTGCGATCTACGAGACGACGGAAAAGAACCGTCTGATGACCGGACCGGATCCGCTGTTCCAGAGTCCAGACCGGCGAGGCGAAGGTCAGGGGACTGGAGCTTGAATATCTGGGCGAGGTCATGCCCGATCTGAGCATCATCGCGTCCTATTCGTATATCGACGCGAGGATCACGCGTCGGCGACTATCCCCGGTGCGCGCCTCGACGGCATTCCGGCCAACTACGCGTCGCTGTGGGCAAAGTACAAGTTCGCGATGTTCGGCGTGCCGGGCTTCTCCATCGGCGGCGGCGTCCGCTACATCGGCGAATCGTGGTCCACCGGTGTCTCGCCGGTCACCGGACTCGTGCACACGATCACGACGCCGTCGCATACCGTGTTCGACGCGATGCTGGCCTACGAGAATGCCCACTGGCGCTTTCAGGTCAACGCGTCGAACCTCACCGACGAAATCTATTTCGCGACTTGCCTGACGCGGGGAGATTGCTTCTACGGCACCCGCCGGATGGTCATGTCGTCGGTGACCTACAAGTTCTAGCTCGAGGGACAATAGGGAATGACAAGCAGCGCCATCAGGAAATGGGCCTGGGTCCACAAGTGGAGCAGCCTCATCTGCACGGTGTTCCTGCTGCTGCTGTGCGTGACCGGGCTGCCGCTGATCTTCGCGCACGAGATCAATCACGTGTTGAACGAGGAGGTGGAGCCTGCCGAACTCGTGGCCGGCGCGCCGCCGGCCAATCTCGACAAGCTGGTCGCGAACGGGCTTGCGAAAGCGCCGGGCGAGGTCGTGCAATTCGTGATCTGGGATCGGCACGAGCCGAATGTGGTCGGTCTCAGCGTCGCCAAGACGGCCGAAGCCGATCCGGAGAAGAACAAATTCTTGCGGATGGATGGCGGCAACGGCAACTTCCTGGACGAGCCGGATTTCCGCGGCGGCTTCATCTACATCATGTACAAGCTGCACGTGGACCTGTTCGCAGGCCTTCCCGGCAAGCTGTTCCTCGGCTTGATGGGCTTGCTGTTCTGCGCCGCGATCGTCTCCGGCGTCGTCGTTTATGCGCCGTCGATGCGCAAGCTCGACTTCGGCGCGGTCCGCCGCGATCGGCCGCGCCTCGTCCGCTGGCTCGACCTGCACAATCTCGTCGGCGTGGTGTTGCTGATGTGGACGTTCGTCGTCGGCTTCACCGGCGTCATCAACACCTGGGCCGATCTGGTGCTGAAGGTCTGGCAGTACGACCAGCTCGCCGAAATGACCTCCGCCTACAAGGACGCCGGTGTGCCTGAGAAACAAGCGTCGCTCCAGAGCGCGGTCGACATCGCACGCGAGAAGACGCCGGGCATGATTCCGCTGTTCGTCGCGTATCCCGGCAGCACCTTTTCGAGCAAGGCGCACTACGCGATCTTCATGCGCGGCCAGACGCCGCTGACGTCGCGCCTGTTGAAGCCGGTGCTGATCGATGCCGCGACCGGCAACTTCACCGACAGCCGCGAGCTGCCCTGGTATGTTTCGACGCTGCTGATATCGCAGCCGCTGCATTTCGGCGACTATGGCGGCATGCCGCTGAAGATCCTGTGGGCGGTGCTCGACATCGCGACCATCATCGTTCTGGTGACGGGCCTTTACCTGTGGATCGCGCGCGCAAAGCCGGTGCTTCGGCGCAGTCGCGGGACCATCCTCAGGGCGGCGAAGGCGCAATCTTGAAGCAGGTGGGGTCGTATCGGCGGCGTACGCTGTCGCGCATCTTTGCCGTGCCTGCGCTTCTGGCGGCGATTTCGCTGGTCGGCCTGCTATCGGCGTTGATGGCCGATGGCCTGTGGGACGGACTGTCGTGGGCCGCGCTCGCGATCGTCGTCGTGACCATCGCCTGGTTTGCCTGGATCAAGCCTGTTCGCTGACCGCAAATATTTCAGACGACTGCGCTTTTCGCGCTCTCGTCCTGCACGTCGGGCAGCGCGGTTGGCAGGATCAGTGTCAGCCGCGTGCCCGCACCAAGCGCCTCGAGCCGCAACTCGCCCGAGAGCGCGCCGGCGCGCCGCCGCATGTTCCCGAAGCCCGTAGCCCCGGCCGTCGCCGGCGAAGGGGCGGCCGTCATTCTCCACCGTGATCGCCGCATTGCCGCCGTCGGTCGCGGCGCCGCGGATGGTGATGTTGCGCGCCGGTCCGTGCTTCAGCGCGTTGGTGATCGCTTCCTGCAGAATGCGCAGGATGGTGAGCGCATTGGCCGGCGTCACCCCGGACACTTCCGGCAGCCTCGCGATCGACCAGTCGAGCCCGACGCCGATGCGCTGCAATTGCGGGACCAGGCGTTCGCGAAAATTGGCGAGCGCGAGCGGCAATTCGCGGTCGCCGAGCTCGAGCGAATAGATCACGAGCCGCAGGTCGTCGAGCGCCTCGCGGGCGGCCTGCTCGATCGGCTTCGTGGCGGTGTCGGCGCGCTCCGCCATCGCGATGATCGAGACCAGATGGCCGCTGATGCCGTCATGAAGGTCATGCGTCAGGCGCTGCCGCTCCTGCTCGCGCACGAGCCGGGCGGCCTCGAGCCGCTCCTGCCGATGCAGGATCGCAAGCTCGGCCTCGCGCGCGGCGAGCTTGGTGCTGAGGTTTTCGTTCGCACGGTCGAGCTCATCGAGGCTGAGGGCGAGCCGTCGCATCAGCACGGCCGTGGCGGCAGCGAGGAAGAGCAGCCGGCCATACGCCGACAGCAGCATGGAGCCGTCGAGCAGCCCGGTGCTGACGCCCATGTCGCGCGCCGCGAACCACGACATCAGCAGGAACGGCGCGAGCAGCAGCCGCGCCTCGGTGTTGTGCCGGAACAGCGCGCCATAGGCGATGATGCCGCAGGCGATGGTGAAGGACACGATCATCGGCGGCAGGCTGATCGCTGCAATGAGCGCTGCGGCTCGTGAGCAGGCCGGAGGCCACGCTCGTCACCAAAATCGCCGACACCGCGATCGCGAGAAGCCGCAAGGCGCGGGGAGGCGGCACGCCTGATCAGCGCCAGCGCGACGCCGATCAGCACAAAGCCGACCGCGGGCGCGAGCGCCACGATCGTCGGCCAGATGTCGGCGCCCTCGGGCTGAAAGCCGGTGAACAGCCCGAGTGCGACGATCGAGGCGAGCACCACGAGTGCGGCCATCCAGGAAAAGAGCGGATCGCGGGGACGATAGAAATAGGCGAACAGGACGCCGACGCCGATCAGCAGCTGCCCGCCGAGCGCGATTGTCCGCAGTCGCTCCTGGACGAAGATGCGCAGCTTGAAGTTCGGCGCGAGCGCGGCTTCGCTTCCGACATAGAGCCGCGGCACGTGCCGCGCGAGGATCAGCGGCCCGGCGTAGAAAGCGAGCACGATCTCGTTCCGCCCGGTGGCCAGCATGGATTGCGGCAGGTGGACCAGCGTCGCGGTGGCGGCGAGCGGGCTCGCCAGGGACTGGGTGCCGCTGTCGAACAGCGGATGTCCGTTGAGGGTGATCGACATCTCCTCGTTGACGACCGGGACGTAGAGATAAAGCGGCGTGTCCGGCATGGCGGCGAGATCGAAGATCGTCTCGTAGCGCGCGGCGGCCGGTGGCGCGCCGAGACGGCGCACGGTGTGCGGCAGCATCACTTGCTCTGTCGGGCCTTCGCCTTGCGTGTAGGTGGCACGATCGATCGCGAGCGCGCCGCTCGGCTCCGGCAGGTCGAGCCAGAAGCCGGCCGTCGCAATGGCGACGGTCGCGATCGCAAGGGCCGCCCAACCGAGCCGGGCCAGCCATTCGGTCCGCGGCGCAGACATCACAGGCGGATCAGGCCGCGGCGCGAGGCCTCGTACACGGCCTCGGACCGGTTGTTGGCCTGGAGCTTGCGATAGATGTTCTTGATGTGCACCGGCACAGTCTGCTTGGAGATCTCCAGCCGCTCGGCGAGCTCGCCATAGGTGAATCCCTTGGCGATGCCCCAGAGGATGTCCATCTCGCGCGCCGTCAGCGCGCGCTCGGAATCCTGCGGTGCGGGCACGGGCTCGCGCCCGCCGCCGAGACGCCGCACCAGCGTGCGCGCAATCGTGGACGAGATCGGCGAGCGGCCGGCCAGCAGCTCGGTGATCGCGTCGATCACGTTGATCGGGTCGCTGTCCTTGAGCAGATAGCCGGATGCCCCGGCCTCGATCGCCTCGATCACGTTGCGATCGTCGGTGAGCACCGAGATCACCATGGCCTCGGCATTGGGCTGTGTCGTGCGCAGAAGGCGGATCGCCTGCGCGCCGTGGCCGTCGGGCAGCCGCAGGTCGGTGATGAGAAGATCTATTCCCTCGGCGCCGATGGTCTTTATGGCTTCGGCCAGCGTTTCGCAGGCCGCGATCAGCCGGCCGCCGGGCCAGTCACCGATGATGCGGGCGAGGCGTTCGCGCACCGGCGCGTCGTCCTCCACCAGCAGGATACGGCAGACGTTTTTGTCGTCACCCGGCATTTTCGTTTTCTATGTATGGGCTGCGTGGCGCATGGCGGGACGTTAAGACACCCGGGGCGAAGAAGCTATCGCCCCGGGCGCCGCCGGCGATCGGTCAACGCCGGCCGACGCGGTTCACCGGGCCGCCGCGATTGAGAGGGGTGCCGGGGCGGACGCCGACGCCCGGTGCGCCGACGCCGGCGCCACCGCGCCGACCACCGGCGTGGCGACCACCGGCGCGCGGACCACCGGTGCGCGACCACTGGCGCCGGCGCGAGGACGACGCCCGGCCTGACGACGCAGCCTTTGGGCACGCCGACATACTTGCAGTAGACCACCGCGGCCTGCGCGGTGTGGCTGCCCATCACCAGGATCATCGGGGCGAGCACGCCCAGGATCGTGGTGGAGAGCAAGCGGAGGTGGATGCTTCGTCATGATGTTCACTTTTGATGTCCTTTCAAATTGTTCGGGAAATGCTCAGAGAGCCTGCTTCAGGCACGAGCCTGCGGCCTGAGCCGAGGGCTGCGCTTCCGCGCGGTTGATCTTGCCGGACATGGCGAGCTCGCGCGTCTTGGCGCGCACGGTCTCGACCATGTCGACGCCCGGCGCGACCGCGCCGATCGTCGAGGCATAGATGAGCCTGGCGTCGCCGGTGAGCTTGGCCGCGCAGGCATCGGCCGCGGCGCGGTTCGCCTGCGACGGGGCGACGGAGAGCGCCAGCACAATGGCGGCGGTGGACATCGTGAGGGGGAGAGACATTCTTGAGATCCTTGGGGTTTGGGGGACGATCGGCTTGCGCCTGATCCGAGGGGGACGTTTCGGATCGGACGGTCGCTATGTGCAATGAAGCCGCGTCCGGTCCCATCCCATGAACATGGTAGGGGTGATGGCCTGGGGCGGACTGGTCGGGTGGGTATGCAGACGGCTTAAGGCCGTCACGTCTGGTGCCAGCCGATGACGAGCAGCGAGCGCGCGTCCGCGCGCGCGATCCTCAGGGACCAACCGGCATCAAATTTTCAGTTTCAGCTTTCGCTATCCGCGCGCACCAACTGAAGCAGCGCGTCGCCATAGCGCTCCAGTTTCTTGTCGCCGATCCCGGCCACGGAGCGGAGCTGGTCCCTGGTTTTGGGAAGTGCGGCGACGATGCCCTCGAGCGTGGCGTCGTGCAGGATCACATACGCCGGCACGTTGTGTTCGCGCGCGGTGCTCGAGCGCCAGCTGCGCAGCGCGTTGAGCAGGTTGGCGCTTCCGGCTTGACCGGTGCCGGCGGGCGTTGCGGTCGCGGTGGCTGCTCCTGCTCGCGAGTCCCGCCTTCGCCGCGTGCTTGTGGATGTCTCCTCGCGCAGCATCACGCGGGTCTCGCCCTTGAGAACACCGCGCGCGAACTCGGTCAGCATCAGCCCGCCATAGGCTTCGCTGGCGGATTGCAGGTGGCCGAGCGCGACGAGCTGGCGCAGCACGGAGCGCCATTGCCGCTCGTTCAGATCGGTGCCGACGCCGAACACCGAGAGCTTCTCATGCCCGAGCTGCGTCGTGCGCTCGGTCGACTTGCCGAGCAGCACATCGATCAGGTGCATCGCCCCAAATCGCTGCCCGGTGCGGTACACGCAGGACAGCACCTTCTGCGCTGCGACGGATCCGTCCCACAGGCGAGGCGGAGCGGCGCAGTTGTCGCAGTTGCCGCACGTCGTGTCCTCGATCGCCTCGCCGAAGTAGCCGAGCAGCCGTGTGCGCCTGCAGCCGGCGGCCTCGCACAGTCCGACCAGCGCGTCGAGCTTGCCGATCGAGACCCGCTTGAACGCATCCGATCCAGTCGATTCGTCGATCATGCGCCGCTGCTGCACGATGTCCTGCAGGCCATAGGTCATCCACGCATTGGCCGGCTTGCCGTCGCGGCCCGCGCGGCCGGTTTCCTGGTAATAGGCCTCGATGCTTTTCGGCAGGTCGAGATGCGCGACAAAGCGCACGTCGGGCTTGTCGATGCCCATGCCGAAGGCGATGGTGGCGACGACGACGATGCCGTCCTCGTTGACGAAGCGGTCCTGGTTGCGGGCGCGCGATGCGGCATCCATGCCCGCGTGATAGCTGAGCGCCGGGATGCCGGCTTTCGTCGAGCGAGATGACGGTGTCTTCGACCTTGGCGCGCGACAGGCAGTAGACGATGCCGGCGTCGCCGGCGTGCCGCTCGGCGATGAAATCCTGCAGCTGCGCCTTGGCGTTCTTCTTCTCGACGATCTCGTAGCGGATGTTGGGACGATCGAAGCTGGCGACGAAACGCGGCGCACCATTCAGGCTCAGTCGGGTCGCGATCTCGTCGCGGGTGAGGTCGTCGGCGGTGGCGGTCAGCGCGATCCGCGGCACGTCGGGAAACTGCTCGGCCAGCGCCGACAGTCCGATATATTCCGGCCGGAAGTCATGGCCCCATTGCGAGACGCAGTGCGCCTCGTCGATCGCGAACAGGGCGAGCTTCGCCCGTTTCAACAGCGCCAGACAGCGCGGCGTCAGCAGCCGTTCCGGGGCGACGTAGAGCAGGTCGAGGTCGCCTGCGATGAGGCGCTGTTCGATCGCCTGCGCTTCGTCCCACGAGAGCGTCGAGTTCAGCACCGCGGCCTTGACGCCGGCTTCGAGCAGCCCGGCGACCTGGTCGCGCATCAGCGCGATCAGCGGCGAGACGACGATGCCGCAGCCCGGGCGCAGCAGCGCCGGCAGCTGGTAGCAAAGCGACTTGCCGCCGCCGGTCGGCATCAGCACCAGGCAATTGCCGCCGCCGGTGACGTGATTGACGACCGCCTCCTGCTGGCCGCGGAAGGCGGGCAGGCCGAAAACAGAGTTCAGGAGGGAGACGGCGGTGGGGGCGATACGATCATCCACGGATAAGCCGGTTCCGAAATGCGTTGTCACTATTCCAGCTCACTAGATTCAAGCTCACTTGCGCCGTTCAGGGCGAGCTTGGCGGACGACCTGATTCGAAGGGGCTTACTTTAGGATACGGGGGCAGCCGTGACGACTATACGACCAGCTGGTCGACTGGCAATGGCAGCGGCCATGCAAGTCTACCATTGATCTCGATCACGAACGCTCCGGAACGAGGACGAGCAGCCGACGTACCAGCGCGAGCGCGGTCTCGGTCGCCGGATCGGCGGACGTCAACGGGACGGTCAACGCAATGACATCGACGGGATCGTGCGAAAGCACGATCAGATGGGTTGCGCTGTTTGCCTTCATCAGCGAAACGAGCCGCTCGACGGCCGGGTCCGATGGAGACGCACCCCACGGGGCGTCGGGGCGGCGAAGGATCCGGTTTTGCGAGAGGAAATCGCGCAAAAGAGGAGGATCGTAGAAGGCGATGTCATCTTCGCGATAGCGCCTGGCGCTTTCAAAGATGGGATGACGCGCCAGTTCGTCGATCAGCTTCTCCCGCGTTGCCGCTCCGGATCTTGCAACCGAGTTCAGGATGCCTGGCGCGCGCGATTCAAACAGCGACCGCAACGTATCGACCATCAGGCCGATGGTGATTACGCCGGAGACTGCAACCACGCCAAATCTGATCGTCTGGGCGAGACCGGCGTCCGGCGACATCCACGATGCGGCGGCGCCAAGCATCGCCGCGCTGGCGATCCTCAGGGCGTTCAATTGCAGGTTCTGGCGGGCCGTTTCGGCGCCGCTGCCTGCGGTCAGGACCGCGCTCACGACCAGCAATGCGCCAAGCCCGCCCAGCATGACCGGGATGTCGGGAAAAAAGTCCGGAAGTCAGTCAGAACGAACGGAAGCGCGGCGAGAGCGCCCACCGCCAGGTAGTTGATGCTCTGGTTCTCGGCTGCCGTGAGCGAAGTTCGGTCGCGGATCGCGAGCAGAAGCGCGCAGTAACCGATCCCCACGAGTTGGAATGCCAGGAGCGTCATCGAGTATGGCGCGGTGAAAGCGTCCAATCCCAGTGCGCCGCCGATCCCGAGCCCGGCGCCGACGAGACAGACGACGATCTTTGCCTGGCGAGGCGCATGACGCCGCAACATCCCTTCGGTCACGATCAGGGCGCCGAGCGGAAGCAACGCCGCAGGAATGAGCGAAAGACGATCGAGCCAGGCGCTGTCGGCCAGCCATGCCACGCCGCGGGTCAGGAACAGCAAGGCGACCAGGCCCATGGCGGCGAGAAACCGCGCCGTCAGCGAATTCTTTGGATCGCGCCGATAAAGCGTCGTCATTGCCACGGCGAGACCGATGGCGCCGCAGATGTTGACGATGGAGTCGGCAATGATGCCCGCAGTCATTGTGCGCTCATGATCCTGGCGATGGCACGACGCACGAATGGGCGCATCAATGCGGCAACGACGGCGTTGTGCGGACGCTCGATCGCCGGCTTATGCGGATTGAAGAACCATCCGCGGCAGTCGGCGCTGGTCGGGCGGCCGAGAACGAGCGAGATCGCCTCGTAGGCCATCAGCATTCCGGTCGATATCACCATCGGCGCAAACGACATGCGGCTGCGGCGGCCGGCCGCCACTTCGGCGGCGATAGCGAGGTTGACATAGTGGCGCGAGCTCGAGTGCAGCATCACGTGCTCGATCTCTGCCAGCATCGCCTTTCGCTTGTCGTCGTCGGTGATATCGCGCCAGTCCTTGCCGATTGTCGGAAACCCCAGGCGCTCCTCGGGGCGCAGATCCGACGGCCTGACCACGGTCACCGAGGGGAGGGGCGACATATAGGCGTCGATGACCGTCGCCCCGGCGTCCCGGGCGGCGCGATAGAGATGAACTCCCGCCGCAATGTCGTCCATGCCGTTGACGACGATCGGGCATCGTCGCGCGATCTCCGGCAGCCTGGCCGTCCAGTGCGCGCCGAGAACGTCAAGCTCGATGGACGGATTGATGTGCCGGGCCGCGTCGGCAGCGACGTCGACCTTCTTCTGGCCGACCTTGTCAATGAAGGCAAAGACCTGTCGGTTGAGATTGGACATTTCGAAGCGGTCGATGTCGGCGATGACGAACCGGCCGATGCCTGCGCGCACGAGCGCCATGAACGCCGCACCGCCCATTCCGCCGACGCCGCAAACGAAGACGCGCGCCTGCCTGAGCAACTGCTGTTCGCGGTCGTCGACGAAGCCGATATTGCGCGTCGTGAAGGCCGCGTAGTCGAAAGTCATCGTCATCGCTGCCCCGCATGGTTTTGGGCGCGGGGCCGCAGCACGCCGAAAGGACGTGTGTCGTCGATCCAGTGAAGGATGGGGAGCGCCAGCCGCTGCAACGCGACAACTGCTGCGGCGACGAGCAGGGCAGGGACCGAGCGGGACGGAACCTCGCTTAGCAGGTAGCGGCGGGCACCCGGCAGATCGATTCTGCCGAGCTGCAGGAGATCGTCACCGCGCGCGTAGTCGAGTTCGCGAGCGCAGAAGTCGTTGTAGCGGTTGTCGCGATGCTTCGGCGCGGATTCAAAAGACTTCTTGAGTGCGTCCGATCCGCCCGTATAGGCGTTGGCAATGACAAAGCGCCCTTCGTCGAATCCCGCCTCCGCGCCGACACCAAAAACCGCTCGATGATGCCGCATGATCCCGCGCGCCAGTTGCAGATGGGCGAAGCTCTGGCGCGCGTCGAGGTGCGGGGAGGGGAATACGTCGGAGAAGGTTTCGCAGACCATGCCGCACACAGCCGGGACCTGCGTGACATTCGAGATCCACTTTGCGCGCAAGCCGTCACGCGCAAACAGAATGAGGGCCGTCAGGCCATACAGCACCCATGAAAGTCCCTGTCCACGAACGTCGGGATCAACCATGACGAGGCCGAGATGGGTGACCTGTGTTGGTTCGCCGTCGAGTTCGACGTCCATCACCGACAAGGCGTTGAATGCCAGCGGTTGCCCCGTCGTCTCGTCGGAGATGAGAGTGATGATGGCGTGGTCCATTGGTTCGCGCTCGCCGGAGAACACGCCATAGGTCAGGCTCTCCTGCGGCAACGTCTTGCGGGCGACATCGCGGAGCTGTGACACCAGTGCTTCCAATTCCGGTTCGGTCAGCGAAAGCCCCGGACTTTCGACGATCCGCGTGATCTGGCCCGCGTGCGTGCGCAGTGTCAGATCGATGGTTGGTTGTGCGAGCGCCTTCAGCCAGAAGCCACCGAGCCGGCGCAGCCGTCCGGCGGCCGCCAGCATCCCCGGGAAGCTTTCCGCGCGACGGGTTCCCACAGCGTTTCTCCGACAGGCAGGATACTGCTATCGCGGGAGAAAGTGTGTCGGAGCGCGTTAAAGAGGCGTGAGAGGTGTGGCCGTGCCGCCGACATAGGGTAAACGTCGCATTGAGCCGTTGATCGCGATTGTGGGGGGAGGGAATGGCGTGCCGCCATTCCCTCCCGTTTCCGCACCTGAAGCGCCTTACGCCGCCTTGGAGGCTTCCATCAGGATGCGTTCGGCCTTCGCGTCTTCGATCCGGTTCACGAGCTTGCCGCTCTCGTGCATGTCGCGGATCGTCTTGGTCATGGTTACGCAGGACTGAACGAGCATCAGGATGCCCATCGCAAGGTAGCCCTTCACCCAGAGGTCGAGCGGCAGGAAGAAGACGCCGACGGCGACCATGAAAAAAGAGCCGATGAAAGAGGCGTAGGTGAAGCTGACCCAGGCTGAGCTGTGCGGCTGGACGTTCGGATTCATGACAATCTCCTGTTGATGACTGTTTGAGGGTTGAAGGCGAGCTTATTTTTCTCTTGCGCACGCTTTGCGTTGAGGCGCGCAAGGACGTCTTCCGCGGTGGGTCTCAGCCGTGGGCCGAAACCCTGTTCCGCAAGCCGCTCCGCTGTCGCCAGCGGTCCACTTGCGGTATCGATGTCCGCCAGAGCGTCATCTGCGGCTTGAGCTTCCTGCTGGCGCTCGCGCAGACGCTTCAGCGTAGTCTCTGCTTCGGGCAGCGTGGCCTCGTACGGGCGCGCAGCCTCGACGCCGCCGCGGCGCAACGCGCGAACGGCTTCGGCAGCCCGGGCGATGCGGCGGCCGCGGTCGAGTTCGGTGATTTGCTTTTCCGCGTTGGCGACCTGCCGCTTGAGGCGGGTGATCTCGGACGCGAACAGCGTTCGCGCCGTGACCGCGGCGTCCCGGTCCGCCTCGAGCGCGGCAATCGACTCGGCCGCATCCTTCGCGAGATCGTTTCGCTCGCCGTCGAGAGCGGCGATTGCACGAACCTCGAGATCGGCGATCTGCGCCTTGATGACCTCGAGCCGCCGGCCCTCCTGCTGGTCCTGGGCGATGGCCAGCGCCAGTGCCCGCTTGGCCCGCTCAACCGCCGCGGCCGAATCGCGCATCTGCTGATCGAGGATCAGGAGAGCGGCACGGCCCTCCAGCTCCTCTCCCGCGGTTGCGACTGAGCCGCGGAACAGCGTCAAAATCGTTTTGAACATTGGTCACTCCCTGTTATGAGCATCGCTCACGGAGGTTTGTAGCAGAGCTGTGAGCGTTGCTCAAGATATTTTTGAGCAACGCTCAAGAAAGTGATTAACGATGTCTAAGACATTGGAAAGACGTGAAAAACTTCGCCAGAACTTGATCGAGGCCGCTGAGCGGAGGATCGCCGCAACGGGTCTGGCGGGGCTGAAGACGCGGGATCTGGCGCGCGACATCGGCTGTGCCAACGGTGCCGTCTATAACCTCGTCGAGGACGTGGACGATCTGATCCTGCGCGTTGGCTCCCGGACCCTCGGGCGGCTGGACGCAGCACTGACGGCCGCCGAAGGCGAGGGTCTCGCGCCGGTCGAAACGCTGGCGCGCATTGCCGTTGCGTATTGCGATTTCGCCGCCGCGGATTCCGAACTCTGGCGCGCGTTGTTCGAGCATCGGATGCAGCCCGGCAAGGCCGTTCCGGAATGGGCGGCCGCAGAGCAGATGGAGCTGTTCCGACACATCTACCGGCCGCTTGCCGCACTTTTCCCCGAACGCCCGCCGGTCGATCTCGGAGTGACCGCGCGCAGCCTCTTCTCTGCCGTTCACGGGATGGTCGCGCTCGGGCTGGAGCAGAAACTCGTTGCTGTCCCGCTCGAAGTCTTGCGCCGCGAAGTCGCGCTCATCGTTCGTGCGATGGTCAGCGGCCTTGTGCTTGAAGAGAAGGCCGGAGCTTCGTTGCCTTGAGACATCGGATGGTGGTTTCAGGCTTCGACAAGGCAAACTAGAATGCGTTGAGTACAGGGCCGGCAGATGCAAAGTCTTTGGAAAGATCGAGACGCGGAGGATTGCGTCGCCGCCTATGCGGCGCGGGGGATCGATCGCGACCTGGCGCTTGCGCGTCTACACCACGCGCCTGCTCGGCAGCGATCCGCGCCTCGTTCTGCACGGGGGCGGCAACACCTCCTGCAAGACGGTCGCAACCGATCTCGTCGGCGATACGTGGGATGTGCTGCACGTCAAGGGCAGCGGCTGGGACATGGGGACGATCGAGCCGGCCGGCTTGCCGGCGGTGAAGCTTGCCCCGCTGCTGAAGGCGCGCAAGCTGACGCCGCTCTCAGACGAAGACATGGTGGCGCTGCAGCGCGTCGAACCTGTTGAACCCGGCGGCACCGAATCCGTCTGTCGAAACGCTGCTGCACGCCTTTCTGCCGCACAAGTTCGTGGATCACACCCATTCGACCGCGATCCTGTCGATCGTCGATCAGGACAACAGCCGCGAGCTCTGCGACAAGATTTTTGGCCGGCGTCTCGGTTTCGTGCCCTACATCATGCCGGGGTTCGACCTCGCCGTCGCTGCCGCTGCGATCTATGAGCAGGATTCGAGCGTCGAGGGCCTGATCCTCGACAAGCACGGCATCTTCACCTTCGCCGAGACGGCCAAAGAGGCCTACGAGCGGATGATCGCCTTCGTCACGCTGGCCGAAGATTTTATCGCGCAGAACGGCAGGTCCCGTTCGGTGCCCGTGAGCCTGCCCGCGCAACTGGCCAGGCCCGGAGAGATCGCGCCGTTGCTGCGGGGCGCGATCGCCGTTCGCCGCGATGGCGGCAAGTTCGATCGCATGATCAGCGATTTCCGGACGTCGGAAAAAATCCGCGCGTTCGTCGATGCTGCCAATGTCGAGGACTACGCCAAGCGCGGCGTGAGCACGCCCGATCTGGTTATCCGCATCAAGACCGGGCCGATGGTCTTGCCGGCGCCGGACGCTGCGTCTCTCGACGGCTATGGCGACGTTATCCGCGCGCGCGTGGCGGCGTTCGCCGAAAACTACACCGGCTATTTCGCCGACAACGATGCCAAGGACAGCGTCAAGCGCACCATGCTCGATCCGATGCCGCGCCTGACACTGGTGCCGGGGCTTGGCATGTTCGGCCATGGCCGCACCTTGAAGGACGCAAGGATTGCCGCCGATGTCGGCGAGATGTGGATCGAGGCCTTGATGGGTGCCGAGGCGATCGGCAGTTTCCGGCCGCTCAGTTTTGCCGAGCTGTTCCGGCTGGAATACTGGTCGCTGGAGCAGGCGAAGCTTGCGGCTTCGAAGCCAAAGGCGCTGACCGGCAACGTCGTCGTCGTCACCGGCGGCGCCGGCGCCATTGGCGCTGCGACGGCAAAACTGTTCGCCGATCAGGGCGCGCACGTTGCCATTCTCGATCTCGACGGCGATCGGGCGAACGAGGTCGCGAAGCGCGCCGGCAACGATTCGATCGGCGTCGCGTGCGATGTGACCGACCGAGCGTCCGTGCAATCGGCGTTCGACGCCGTCGTCGCGCAGTACGGCGGCCTCGACATCGCGATCTCCAATGCCGGCGCCGCATGGGAGGGCGCCATCGGCGACATCGACGATGCGCTGCTGCGCAAGAGCTTTGAGCTGAACTTCTTCGCCCATCAGCATGTCGCGCAAAACGCCGTGCGCATCTTCAAGGCGCAGGGGACCGGCGGCGTGCTGTTGTTCAACGCGTCCAAGCAGGCGACCAATCCCGGCGCGAATTTCGGCGCGTATGGTCTGCCGAAGGCGGCGACGCTGTTTCTTTCGCGGCAGTATGCGCTCGAATACGGCAAGGACGGCATCCGCTCCAATGCGGTCAATGCCGACCGGATCCGGTCGGGCCTGCTGACCGACGCAGATGATCGAAAGCCGCTCGCGGGCGCGCGGGCTGTCGACGGATCAATACATGTCCGGCAACTTGCTCGGCCTTGAAGTCACCGCGGAAGACGTCGCGCAGGCGTTCCTGCATCAGGCGCTGGCGGAACGAACGACGGCGAGCGTGACCACCGTCGACGGCGGCAACATCGCCGCGGCGCTACGATAAACGCGAAGAGGCCTGTCCAGTGAAAGTCGGTGATCGCCACTACCGCACGATCTGGCTCAATGCGAACGGCCGGTCGGTCGACGTGATCGACCAGCGCTGGCTGCCGCATGAGTTTCGGGTCGAGACGATCGACAATGTCGACGACCTTGCGACCGCCATTCGCGACATGTGGGTGCGCGGCGCGCCGTTGATCGGCGTGGCGGCCGCCTACGGCATCGCGCTGCAAACCGCGGTCGATCCCTCGGATCGGGCGCTGAACGCAGGCGAGGGAAAGGCTGCTCGCGACCCGGCCGACGGCGATCAACCTGCGCTGGGCGCTCGACGATATGCAGCGGACGCTGCTGCCGCTGGCGCCCGGCCGATCGCAAGCAGGCCGCCTACCGCCGCGCAGCCGAGCTTGCGGATGAGGACATCGCGATCAATCTCGGCATCGGCCGGAGCGGCCTTGCCATCATCGAGCGGATGGCTGCGGCAAAGAAGCCCGGCGAACCGGTGAACATCCTCACGCATTGCAATGCGGGTTGGCTTGCGACCGTGGATTACGGCACGGCGACGTCGCCGATCTACCTCGCGGGCGAACGCGGCATCCCGCTGCATGTGTATGTGGACGAGACGCGCCCGCGCAACCAGGGTGCGCAGCTGACCGCATGGGAGCTGGTCAGTCACGGCGTGCCGCACACGCTCGTGGTCGACAATGCCGGCGGTCACATGATGCAGCATGGCATGATCGACATGGTGATCGTCGGCACCGATCGCACGACTGCGCGTGGCGATGTCTGCAACAAGATCGGCACGTACCTGAAGGCGCTGGCCGCGCACGACAACAACGTGCCGTTCTATGTCGCGCTGCCTTCGCCGACGATCGACTGGACCGTCGACGACGGCCTCAAGGAAATTCCGATCGAGCGGCGCTCCGCCGACGAGGTCTCCTACGTGCAGGGACGCACCGCTGCCGGCGATGTCGCGAGAGTTCGCATCTCGCCCGACGGAACGGATGCCGCCAACTATGCCTTCGATGTGACGCCGGCGCGCCTGGTGAGCGGCCTGATCACCGAGCGCGGCGTCTGCGCCGCATCCCGCGAAGGACTTCGCAAGCTGTTTCCGGAAAGTGCGTAGGGCTCAAGCGGCCTTCCTGATCTTCAGACGCGCAATGCAGTTTCGGACGGCTGCGGGACCAGGCCGCCAAAACGGCGCTCGCGCCTGTGGAAGCTCGTCAGCGCTTCGGCGAGATCGTCGGCGTTGAAATCGGGCCACATGCGCTCGGTGAAATGCAATTCGGCATACGCACTCTCCCAAAGCAGGAAGTCGGACAGGCGCTTCTCGCCGCTGGTGCGGATGATGAGATCGACGTCGCGCAGTTCGGCCTGCACCGGTGACGAGCTGTGCGAAACCTGAGCGTGTGAGATCGGTGAGGCCGGAGGCGTGTGCTGCGGCGTTGAGGATCGCATCACGCGCCGAATAGTCGATCGCAATTCGCATGTGCAGGGCATCGCCCTGCGCAGTCGCGGTCTCGGCGCGCCCGATCTCCTCGGCCAGTCCGAAGGGAAGACGATCGCGCCGACCGATCACGGTCAGGCGAACGCTGTTGCGGACGAGACTTTGCGTTTCGTCACGCAGATAACGGCGCAGCAGGGTCATCAGTCCCGTCACTTCGGCCTCCGGCCGCCGCCAGTTATCGCTGGAGAACGCATAGAGGGTGAGCGTGCCGACGCCCTGGTCCGGCGCTGCCTCCATGACGCGGCGTATGGCTTTGACGCCGGCTTCGTGGCCGGCAAAGCGCGGCAACGTCCGCCGCGTTGCCCAGCGGCCGTTGCCGTCCATGATGATGCCGACGTGAAGCTTGTTCGAGAGATCACTTTGCATTGCAAAGTTTCCTTTCAAAAAAATGCGCTCAGGCGCGTGCCGGATCCGAGACGGCCGGGTGAGGGGACATCGTGTTCGCCCGCAGCCTTGGCCGCGTCGCGGACCAACTGCTCGAGGACAGCGAGATAATCGAGAAAGCGACGTCTGCCGACTTTCGTCAGCCGGCAGCTGGTGTGAGGGCGATTGCCCTCGTAACTCTTGGTGATGTCGACCAGCCCGGCTTCCTGCAGCACCAGTAGGTGGCGGCTCAGATTGCCGTCGGTGAGCCCGCAAAGCTGCTTGAGATCGGCAAAGGCCAATCCTTTTGGATGCGTCATCAGTGAGGTGAGGAGGCCGAGGCGGGCCTTCTCGTGGATGACGCGGTCGAGTCCTTCGTAGGCGAAGGGCGCGTTGTCGCTAGGCTTCCCCATCGTCGTCTCCCGAGGCAAAGTGAAGAACAATGGCCATCAGCAACTGACCGATCACGAACGGCAACCCCATGGTCCAGGGAGATAGCGTGTGGCTCTGGCTCCCAAGCATCAGGACCACAAAGCCGACGACGAAATACCAGGCCCCGACGATGGTGACGATGCGCGGCAATGAGCGGGTCGACGCGAAAATCCCGAGACTGACCAGCACTTGCCAGATCCCGGGCAGCATCCACAGCGTCTCGGGCGCGTATTGCCACAGCACGATGCCGAGCAAGACTCCGGCAACGCCGGCGGGCAGGAAGTGCTCGATGGCCTGATAGATCATGGCGTCGGCAAGGCCGGAATGATGCCGATGCGAGCGCGCCCGCATCTCGATCAAGACGATCGCAGCGGAAATCAGTGCGGCAGCGACCCAGGCCGAGAAAAAGGCGAGCGGCTGCGCGGTCGGATCTTCGAACCAGATGACTTGCGCGAGCAAGGTGACGAGAGGCCAGGCCGGCGGTGACGGCCATCGCCGTGGGACCGTAGCCGCGAAAGGCTGTTCCGGCGGCAATCTGCGTGCGTATGGCGAGAATATCGGCCAGGGCTTTGTCGAGGTCGCGCATCGGCTGCCTTACTTTGTATTGCAAAGTATACACGACCGCAAAGTGAAAGCAAGCGGATTGCCGTTTGGCGGCATCGCCAATTAGGCTTCGAAAGGCCGTTTGGATCAGAGAACCGCCGCATGCCCCGCAAGCCGTTCCCCGACCTGTCGTTCCGCCGGTTCACGGCGTCGACGAAGCGGCCGAGGATCTGGTCCAGGATCGGCATCGAGGTGGCGAAGTTGAAGCGGACGAACTGCGCGCAGTCCGGATCGAAGGTCTCGCCGGCGCTGAAGCCGATCCGCGCGTTGTCGAGGAAGAACTGGAACGCCGACGCCGGCAGGCCGACTTTGCTGCAATCGAGCCAGGCGAGGTAGGTCGCCTCCGGCGCATGGAATTGGACTTCGGGAGCCTCAGTGGCGAGCACGTCGGCGACGTGGTTGCGGGCCTTGAGCAGGTGACGCATGACGGCGTCGAGCCAGTCCTGGGATTCGCTCCAGGCGGCGATGGTCGCATCGATACCGATGATGCTGCCCTGACCGGTCAGCCGCGGCGGAATGCGCCGATGGAAGCGCGCCAGCAGCTGTTCGGAGCCGAACGCGATCAGCGCGCAGCGCAGGCCCGGAATGTTGAAGCTCTTGGTGGCCGAGTTGAGCGTCACGGTGCGCGCGGCGATCTCGGGTCCGAGCGAGGCGAACGGGATGTGCCGGTGTCCCGGATAGATCAGATCGGAATGGATCTCGTCGGAGATCACGATCAGGTCGTGCTCGAGCACGAATTCTGCGATTGCCGTCAGCTCGGCGCGGCTGAACACCCGTCCGGTCGGGTTCTGCGGATTGCACAGCGTGAATATGCGCGTGTTTTTGTCGATCAGCGGCTTCAGCTCGGCGAGATCGAAGCTGTAACGCGTTCCGTCGTCGCGCATGGGCAGCGGCAATGAGCCGGCGTTCCGTCGTCGTGATGGCGTCGCGGAACGGCGGATAGTTCGGCGTCTGCAGGATGATGCCGTCGCCGGGTTCGGAGAAGGCAAGGATCGGCGCATAGGTGCCCTGAACCAGGTCGCAGAGCGGCACCACAAGTTCAGGCGCGACGTCCCAGTCATACAGACGCTTCATCCGCGCGGCGAACGCTGCGCCAATCGCAAGACCGGCCTTCTGGCCGTCGCGCATCGGATAGCCATAGTCGCCGTCGCGGACGATCCGCTCGATCGCCGCCTGGATGGGTGCTGCGACGGAAAAATCCATCTCGGCGACGAATGCCGGCAGCACGTCCCGGTCATACTGATTCCATTTCGTGTTCCGCCGCGTCTGCAGGATCGGGCGGTCGAGCTCGAAGGCGATGGCTTCGTTGCCTGCGATCATTTTGTTCATGGTCTTCTTCTTTGCATCGATCGGTTGGTGTTCAGGCGAGATGACAGGCGACGGCATTGCCGTCGGCGAGCTTTCGCAAGGCGGGATCGTCGGTCGCGCAACGCTCGACCGCGACCGGACAGCGGTTGCGGAAGCGGCAGCCGCCGGTCGGCGCGCCGTGGCCGATCTCGCCCTTGAGCGCGGGCGCCGGCGCCTCGCTCTTTTTGGCCGACGGGACCGAGGCCAGCAGCGCGCGGGTGTAGGGGTGACGGGGATTGCGCCACAGCGTCGCGTGATCGGCGCTCTCGACGATGCGGCCGAGATACATGACGAGGACGCGGTCGGCGAAATAGCGCACCACCGACAGGTCGTGCGAAATGAACAGATAGGAGAGGCCGAGGTCCTTCTTCAGATCGACCAGCAGGTTGAGGATCTGCGCCTGGATCGAGAGATCGAGCGCGGAGACCGGTTCGTCGCAGACGACCAGCTTCGGACGCAGCACCAGCGCGCGGGCGATGCCGATGCGCTGCCGCTGCCCGCCGGAGAATTCGTGCGGATAGCGCTGCAGCGCCTCCGGCGGAATGCTGATGCGGCTGGTGATGTCGAGGATCCGCCGCCGGCGCTCGTCTCTGTCGGCGATGCCGTGCACCTTCAGCGGCGTATCGAGGATCGTCGCCACGCGCTGGCGCGGGTTCAGCGAGCCGAACGGATCCTGAAACACCATCTGCACCGAGCGGCGGACATCGCGCAGCGCCCTGTCGTCCGCCTTGCTGATATCCTTGCCGTCGAGACGGATGGCGCCGCTGCTCGGCCGCAACAGCCGGACGATGGTCTTGCCGAGCGTCGATTTTCCGCAGCCGGATTTGCCGACGAGGCCGACGGTCTCGTGCTCGTTCACCTCCAGCGAGACGTCGTCGACCGCATGCAAGGTGTGGCCGTGCGAGGTGTAGCTGGTGCGGAGGTTTTCGACCGAAAGCAGCGGCATGTCCCGGCGATCCCTCAAGCCAGAACCTGGCCGCACGCCACCGACCAGCCGGTGCGGATCACGCCGCCGCCGATGGTCTTGAGTTCCGGCGGCGCCGCGCGGCAGGTCGCGACCGCTGACGGACAGCGCGGCGCGAACGAGCAGCCGCTTTCGCCCGCCGCCGAGGCGATCGAGCCCTGGATCTCCGTTCAGCCGTCCCTTGGTGTAATGCGTCGCCGTCGCCGACCGATGAGTTCAACAGGCCCCGCGAGTAGGGGTGTTTCGGCGAAGCGATGAATTCATCGACCGCGGCCTGCTCGACGATACGGCCCGCATACATCACCGCCACGCGATCCGCCCATTGCGCCACCGCGCCGAGGTCGTGAGTGATCAGCAGCATCGCCATCGAGAGCTGCTTGCGCAGCCGGTTGAGCAGATCCATCACCTGCGCCTGGATCGTGACGTCGAGCGCGGTGGTCGGCTCGTCGGCGATCAGCAGGCGCGGGTTGCAGGCCACCGCCATGGCGATCATCACCCGCTGGCGCATGCCGCCGGAGAAATTGTGCGGAAACTGGTCGTAGCGCCGCTGCGGGTCCGGAATGCCCACGAGGTCGAGCAGCTCCAGCACCCGCACGCGCGTCTTGCTGCGCGACAGCCGATCGTGGCGGCGGATGACCTCGCCGATCTGCGCGCCGATAGTCAGCACCGGATTGAGCGACGTCATCGGTTCCTGCAGGATCATCGAGATGCCCTTGCCGCGGATCTCGCGGAGCTTGCGGCCGGTCACGGTCGCGAGGTCGAGGCCGTCGAACACCACCTGGCCGCCGATGATCGATGCGGTCGGCGGCAGCAGCCGCAGGATCGAGAATGCGGTCAGCGACTTGCCGCAGCCGGACTTGCCGACCAGCGCCAGCGTCTTGCCCTCCTCGATGGCGAAGGTGATGCCCTGCACGGCGACGCTGCCGGGAAAGCCGATGCGCAGATCCAGTACCTCGAGGACCGGGTGGGGCCGCTGCGGCAAGCTGCACATGCATGTTCATCGCGCACCGGACCTCGGATTGAGGATGTCGGTCAGCCGGTCGCCGATGATGTTGATCGACAGCACGGTGATGATGATGGCGAGGCCGGGCAGTGCGGTGAGATACCACTCGTTGCGCAGCATGGTCCGGCCGCTACCGATCAGGCTGCCCCAGCTCACCCGGTTGGGATCGCCGAGATTGAGGAAGGAGAGCCCGGCTTCGGCGAGGATGCCGTTCGCCACCAGCACCGAGGTGGCGACGACGATGGTCGGCAGCGCGTTCGGCAGAATCTCGCGCAGGATGATGCGCGGCGTGCCGTAGCCGAGGCCGCGCGCGGCCATGACGAAGTCGGCTTCGCGCAGCGCCATGAACTGCGAGCGTGAGAGGCGGGCGATCATCGGCCACGAGGCGATGCCGATCGCCAGCACGATCAGCGGCACCGACGGGTCGCCGATCGCGAGGATGACGATGACGAGCAGGATGGTCGGAATGGTCTGGAACAACTCGGTCACGCGCACCAGCACGTTGTCGATCACCCCGCCGAAATAGCCGGCCAGTGCGCCGATGGTGGTGCCGATCAGCAGGCCGATGGTCGCAGCACAAATGCCGACCGAGAGCGACACGCGGGCGCCATGCACGATGCCGGCGGTGAGATCGCGGCCGAGCGCGTCGGTTCCGAGCGGATGAGCCATGTCCTCGCCGGGCCAGAGCAGCGGCAGACCGACCATGTCGAGCGGGTCGGTCGGATAGATCACGCCGGCGAATGCTGCCAGCAGGATCACGCTGGCGAGGATCGTCACGGCGATCCACAGAAATGGATCGCGCATATAGGTTGGTAACGGCCGTCGTTTCGCGCGCGGTGGCGGTGTCTCGGCGCTCGCGGCTGCGACCTGAGTGTGCGGGGCTGTCGGCTACCATGTCCGTCATGTCGTCGTCCTAGATCTCGATCCGCGGATCGAGCCACATCACGATCCAGTCGATCACGATGTTGGTCACGATCACGATGACGGATGAGAGAAACAGAATTCCGAGCAGCACGTTGAAGTCGCGCGCGATCAGCGAGTTCATCGTCAGCCGACCGAGGCCGGGCCAGTTGAAGACCGTCTCGACCACAACGGCGCCGCTCAGCAGATTCGCCAGATGCAGGCCCGCGACCGTCGTCACCGGGATCAACGCGTTGCGCAGCGCGTGGCGGAACTGCAGCACGATCGGATGCAGGCCCTTCGCGGCCGCGGCGCGCATGAAATCCTGGCGCAGAACCTCGAGCATCGCCGCGCGCGTCAACCGCGCGTAGATCGCGACGAAGAACGTCGCGAGCGCAGCCGCCGGGAGGATCAGGTGCACCAGCCGGTCGCGGATGAAGGCCATGCCGGTCAGCGAGGCGCCGATGGTCTCGCTGCCGCCGCTCGGCAGCCAGCCGAGCCGGGCCGAAAACAGGACGATCGCCATCAGCCCGACCCAGAAGCCGGGCGCGGAGTAGAGCAGCAGCACCAGTGTGGTCAGCAGGCGGTCGGGCCAGCGGTTGGCGAACACCGCCATGGTCCAGCCGAGGATGATGCCGAAAGTGAGCGCCAGCGTGAACGCTGACAGCATCAGCACCAGCGTGTTCGGCAGCCGTTCCATGATCACGCTCATCACCGGCACGCCGTAGTTCGACGACACGCCGAGGTTGAAGGTCGCGACGTTGGAGATGTAGGCGATCAGCTGGGTGAAGATCGATTGATCGAGACCGAGGCTCTTGCGCAGGGCGTCCATCGTCTCGACGGTCGCCGATCCCGACATCCCTGCGATCGCGTCGGCGGCATCGCCCGGCATCAGGTTCAAGAGCAGGAAGTTCAGCGCGATGATCCCGAAGATGGTCGGGATCGCCTGCACGGCAACCCTGCGCATGACCTTTCGCACGCTTTGGGTGGAGACCAAGCTGATCAGGCTCCTCTCGAACGCATCGTTGCGCTGTCGAACGGAACGCATCGCCAGCGATGCATTCGCTTGGCCGTCAGGATGTGCAGATAACGTTCGCAGACGCCATCGCGTTTGCGTGGTTTTTGAAGGCGCTGCTGCAACAGATTATTCCAAAAATGAAAGTATTCAGACCGCCCGCGCGCGTGCCAGAAATTCAGGACCGTTTGCGGAACATCAACGAGGTATTCGCGTGAAGAGCGGAGCGAAGCTGAAACTGTCCGCCGACGTCGGCGGCACGTTCACCGACATCGTGCTGGAAAGCGGCGAGCAGCGCTGGACCGGCAAGGTTCTGACGACGCCGTCGTCGCCGGAAGAGGGCGTGTTGCGCGGCGTCGATGAGGTGCTCGCCCGCGCCGAAAAGTCGATCGTCGATGTCGATCTGTTCATTCACGGGACGACGCTCGCGACCAACGCCATCATCGAGCGGCGCGGCGCGAAGGTCGCGCTGATCTCCACCGACGGTTTTCGCGACGTGCTCGAGATCGGCACCGAGAGCCGCTACGACCAGTACGAGCTCGCGCTGGTGCGACCGAAACCGCTGGTCGAGCGGCCGCTGCGCTTCACGGTGCGCGAACGGATGGATGCGCGCGGCATGGTGCGCCTGCCGCTGAATGAGGCGGATATCCACCTGGTCGCCAAGGCGCTGAGCGACAACGGCATCGACAGCGTCGCGATTGCATTCCTGCATTCCTACGCGAACGCGGCGCATGAGCGGCAGGCGGCGGAGCTGCTGCACACGCTGATGCCCCAGCTCTACATCACACAGTCGGCAGAGGTCTGCCCGGAGATCCGCGAGTTCGAGCGGACCTCGACCGCGGTCGCCAACGCCTATGTGCAGCCGCTGATGGACGGCTATCTCAAGCGCATGCAGGACAAGCTCAGGCTGCTCGGCTTTCCCGGCGCGCTTTGCCTGATGACATCGGGTGGCGGCCTCACGTCGGTCGAGACTGCGCGAAAATTTCCCGTGCGTCTCGTCGAATCCGGGCCGGCCGGCGGTTCGGTGTTCGCGGCGCAGATCGCAGCCCGGCTTGGCGAGCGCAAGGTGCTCGCCTTCGACATGGGCGGCACCACCGCGAAGGTCAGCCTGATTGACGACTATCGCTCGGAGACTTCGCGCGTGTTCGAGGTCGATCGCGCGGCGCGCTTCCTCAAGGGCAGTGGGCTCCCGGTCCGGATCCCGGTGATCGAGATGGTGGAGATCGGCGCCGGCGGCGGCTCGCTGGCGCGGCTCGACGCGCTGAAGCGGGTGACGGTCGGTCCGGAGAGCGCATCATCGGTGCCGGGGCCGGTCTGCTACAACGGTGGCGGCACCAATCCGGCGGTGACCGATGCCGACGTTGCGCTCGGCCTGATCGATCCGGCGACCTTCGCCGGCGGCACCATCAAGCTCCATCCGGAACTGGCGAAGAGTGCGCTCAAGCGCACGATCGGCGATGAGCTCGGCATGGGCGCGGAGATGGCGGCCTACGCCGTCTACGAGATGGTCTGCGAGAACATGGCGAGCGCCGCGCGCGTGCACACGGTGGAGCGCGGCGCGGTGGCGAGCCAGCATACGGTGATCGCCTTTGGTGGCGCGGCGCCGCTGCATGTGGCGCGGGTGGCGGAGAAAATCGGCGCCAGCCGCGTGATCGTGCCGCCGAATGCCGGCGTCGGATCGGCGGTGGGATTCCTCGCCGCGCCGATCTCCTATGAAATGGTGAAGACCAAATACATGCGGCTGGATGCGTTCGATCCAGCGGAGGCCTCGCGGCTGCTCGGCGAGATGTCGCAGGAGATCCGCGCCTGGGTCGAGCCCGCAGCGCAAGGCGAGCCGCTGGTCGAGCGCCGCATCGCCTTCATGCGCTATGTCGGGCAGGGGCATGAGATCGCCGTCGAGCTTCCGGTGCGCAAGCTGTCGATCGCTGACGCCGCCGCGTTCCGTGCGCGCTACGAGGCGGACTACGAGACCCTGTTCAAGCGCTCGATCCCGGCGGCGGCGATCGAGATCATGGCCTGGTCGGTGAACGTCTCGACGGTGACGCAACTGCCGGAACGGATCGATGCGGTGGCGCAATATCCGGCGACGGCCACGAGCGATATCGTCCGCATCTTCGACGGTCGCAGCGGCAAACCGATCGACGTGTCGCGCTATCGCCGCGACATGCTGCCGGCCGGGGCACGGCTATCAGGCCCGGCGATCATTGCCGAGGAAGAGACCTCCACCTTCATCACCGAAAACTTCGACGCCTTCATCGACGGGTTCGGCTCGATCGTCATGGAACGGAAGGGAATGCTGGCGTGAGCGACGGCAATCTCGGTCTGATCGACAAGCAGATCATGTGGAGCCGCCTGATCGCGGTGGTCGAGGAGCAGGCGCAGGCGCTGCAGCGCACCGCCTTCAGCACCATCGTCCGCGAGTCCGGCGACCTCGCCGCCGGCGTGTTCGATGCGCGCGGCCGCATGCTGGCCCAGGCGGTCACCGGCACGCCCGGCCACATCAACTCGATGGCGCTCGCCGTCGGCCACGTGATCGACCACTATCCGTTGCACAGCATGCAGCCGGGCGACGTCTTCATCCACAACGATCCCTGGATGGGCACCGGCCACACCAACGACATCTCGCTGACCACGCCCTGTTTCATCGACGATCGGCTGGTCGGCTTTCTTGCCTGCAACAGCCACATCATGGACATCGGCGGGTTGCGCGACATGGCCGCGTCCACCGACGTGTTCATGGAAGGGCTGTATCTGCCGATCCTGAAGATCGTCGACGGCGGCGTGCTGAACGAGACGCTGATGGCGGTGATCCGCGCCAACACCCGTCAGCCGGTGGAGACGGTGGGCGACGTCTATTCGCTGATGAACTGCAACGACGTCGGCTGCGAGCGGCTGATCGACATGATGACGGAGTTCGGCCTGGACGAGCTCGACGAGCTTGCCGACCACGTCATCGACACCTCGCGTGCCGCCGTGCAGGCGGAAATCGCCAAACTGCCGCAAGGCACCTGGCACGCGTCGTCCATGATCGACGGCCATGACGAGCCGGTCGAGCTGAAGGCGGCGCTGACCGTCTCCGACGGCCACATCCATGTCGACTATACCGGTTCGGCCGGCATGACCCGGCGCAACTTCAATGTGCCGATCTGCTACACGCTCGCCTACACGTCATATGCGCTCGGCTGCATCGTCGCCCGCGACATCCCGAACAACGCCGGCTCGCTCGAGCCGCGCACCGTGTCGGCGCCGGAAGGCTGCATCGTCAACGCCATCAAGCCGGCGGCCGTGGTGCAGCGTCATCTCATCGGGCTGATGCTGCCCGATCTCGTGTTCGGCTGCCTGCGGCAGGCGATCCCCGAGCGGGTGCCGGCGGAAGGCTCCGGCGTGCTCTGGAATATCGGCGCCAGCGGGCCGCGCTCGAGCCCGCCGCGGTTCGGCGACGACTTCATGGTGGGCGTCGTGACCACCGGCGGCATGGGCGCGCTGCCGTTCCGCGACGGCCTCTCGGCGACCGGCTTTCCGAGCGGCGTGCGCGGCGGGCCGATCGAGGTGTTTGAGTCGATGTCGACGGTGATCGTCTGGCGCAAGGAGTATCGCCAGGACTTCGGTGGCGCCGGCCGCATGCGCGGCGGTCTTGGTCAGGTGATCGAGATGGAGAACGGCATCGACGAGCCGTTCTACTTCAACTGCGCCTTCGAGCGCATAAAGCACGCGGCGCGCGGATACGAATCCGGGTTGTCCGGCGCGCCGGGCTATGTAGGCCTCGCATCGGGCGCTCCGTTGCCGAGCAAAGGACGGCATCTCATTGCCCGCGGCGAGCGCGTCGTCATCCTGTCGCCGGGCGGCGGCGGCATCGGCGATCCGAAGCTGCGCGACCGCGGCCTGATCGAACGCGACCTCGCCAACGGGCTGATCTCGACTTCCACAGCGCACAGCGTCTACGGCTTGCCGCAGACGGACGTCGTGCGCACCGAATCGGTTCGGGAGTATCCAATATGGATAGGCCAACGAGCGCCAGCCTGATCGACAAGCAGATCATGTGGAGCCGCCTGATCGCGGTGGTCGAGGAACAGGCGCAGGCGCTGCAGCGCACCGCCTTCAGCACCATCGTCCGCGAGTTCGGCGACCTCGCCGCCGGCGTGTTCGATGCGCGCGGCCGCATGCTGGCGCAGGCCGTCACCGGCACCCCCGGCCACATCAACTCGATGGCGCTCGCCGTCGGCCACGTGATCGATCACTATCCGCTGCACAGCATGCAGCCGGGCGACGTCTTCATCCACAACGATCCGTGGATGGGCACGGGCCACACCAACGACATCTCGCTGACCACGCCGTGCTTCATCGACGACCGGCTGGTCGGCTTTCTCGCCTGCAACAGCCACATCATGGACATCGGCGGGCTGATCGATCGGGTCAGCTCGACCGACGTCTTCATGGAGGGGCTTTACCTGCCGATCCTGAAGATCGTCGACGGCGGCGTGCTCGATGAAACGCTGATGGCGGTGATCCGCGCCAACACCCGTCAGCCGGTCGAGACCGTCGGCGACGTCTACTCGCTGATGAACTGCAACGACGTCGGCTGCGAGCGGCTGATCGACATGATGACGGAGTTCGGCCTGGACGAGCTCGACGAGCTTGCCGACCACGTCATCGACACCTCGCGTGCCGCCGTGCAGGCGGAAATCGCCAAGCTGCCGCAAGGAACATGGCACGCGTCGCTGTCGCTCGACGGGCAGGGCGAAGCCGTCGAATTGAAGGCCGCGCTGACCATCTCCGACGGCCACATCCATGTCGACTACACCGGCTCGGCGGGCATGTCGAAGCGCAACTTCAACGTCCCGATCTGCTACACGCTCGCCTACACGTCATATGCGCTCGGCTGCATCATCGCCCGCGATATCCCGAACAATGCCGGCTCGCTGGAGCCGCGCACGGTGTCGGCGCCGGAAGGCTGCATCCTCAACGCCATCAAGCCGGCGGCGGTCATCTCGCGCAGCCAGGTCGGCCTGATGCTGCCGGACCTGGTGTTCGGCTGCCTGCGGCAGGCGATCCCCGATCGCGTGCCGGCGGAAAGCACCTGCGCGCTGTGGGGCATCACCATTCTCGGTCCGAAGACCAGCCCGCCGAAAGTCAACGAGCGCTACCAGGTGCAGGTGATCACCACCGGCGGCATGGGCGCGCTGCCGTTCCGCGACGGCATGTCGGCGACCGGCTTTCCGAGCGGCGTGCGCGGTGGGCCGATCGAGGTGTTCGAGCAGATGTCGACGGTGATCGTCTGGCGCAAGGAGTATCGCCAGGATTCCGGCGGCGCCGGGCGCATGCGCGGCGGTCTCGGTCAGGTGATCGAGATGGAGAACGGCATCAACGAGGCGTTCCTCTACAACACGACCTATGAGCGCGTCGATCATCCCGCACGCGGCGTCGACGGTGGCGGCTATGGCGCCGCGGGCGTCATCCGCCTGAGCTCGGGCAAGCGGCTGGCAGGGAAGGGGCAGCATCTGATCCCGCCCGGCGAGCGCGTCATCATCATGTCGCCCGGTGGCGGCGGCATCGGCGATCCGCGCGCGCGTGATCCCGCGCTGATCGAACGGGATCTCGCCAACGAACTGATTTCGCCGGAGACCGCGCAGGAGCTCTACGGCTTCGACGAGGCGGCGGGCTGACGGCATGTCCTTTTACCCAACACAGGAGCAGGAACGTGACTGATATCGATCTCAATCGGCGCGCAGTGCTCGCAGGGCTGGGCTCATTGCCCGCGCTGGCCATCGCCGGCTCTCCGCTGATGTCCACCACCGCACTCGCCGCAGGTCCGCGGAAGGGCGGCGTGGTCACCATGATCGCGGCCAGCGAGCCGCCGGCGCTGCTCGGCTTCGTCAACTCGTCGAGCCTGGTGTTCTCAGGCCGCGTCACGGAGGGCCTGCTCGAGTTCGGCCACGACATGAAGCCGCAGCCGCTGCTCGCCACTGCCTGGGAGATCGCGCCGGACGGGTTGACCTACACCTTCAAGCTGCGCGAGGGGGTCAAGTGGCACGACGGCGAGGATTTCACCTCGGCGGACGTTGCGTTCTCGATCGGCGTGCAGAAGAAGCTGCATCCGCGCGGCCGCACCACCTTCGCCCAGGTCAAGGCGATCGAGACGCCGGACAAGCATACGGTCGTGCTGCGGCTGGAAAAGCCGACGCCCTATCTGCTGACCGCGTTGTCGTCGGCCGAATTCCCCGGTCGTGCCGAAACATCGCTACGGCGACGCCGATCCGCTGACCCACGTCAACAACACCGCGCCGGTCGGCACGGGCCCCTACGTCTTCAAGGAGTGGGTGCGCGGCAGCCATGTGATCTGGGAGCGCAACCCGAACTACTGGAACAAGTCGCTGCCGCACATCGACCGCCTGGTCGGCCGCTTCATCCTCGATCCGGCCGCGCGCACCATCGCGTTCGAGACCGGCGACGTCGACATCGGCTACCGCACGCCGGTTCCTTATCGCGATGTCGAACGGCTGAAGAAGAACCCGAAGATCAAGTTCGAGGAGGCGGGCTATGCCTACGATCCGCCGAACATCATCATCCTCGAGGCGAACCTCGAGAACGAGCACCTGAAGAACCTGAAGGTGCGCCAGGCGATCGCCCATTGCATCAACCGCGAGGCGATCTGCAAGATCGTGTTCTTCGGCAACGCCACGCCGTCCGCAGCCCCGATCGTCCCTTATCACAAGGACTTTCACAACAGCTCGCCGTCGCCCTATCCGTTCGACGTCGCCGCGGCCGCAAAACTGCTCGACGAGGCCGGCTATCCGCGCGCAGGCAGCGGGATGCGGTTTACGCTGACGCTGGACTACACCAGCGAAGAGCAGCGCGTGCTGGCCGAGTTCCTGCGCGCGTCGATGAGCCGGGCCGGGATCGGCGTGGAGCTTCGCGGGCAGGACATGGGCACGCTGGTCAAGCGCATCTATGGCGAGCGCGCCTACGCGCTTCACCTTGCCTCCATCAGCAACCTGTTCGACCCGCAGGTGGGCGTGCAGCGTCTCTACTGGTCGAAGAACCTGATCAAGGGCGTGCCGTTCTCGAACGGCACCGCCTACAGCAATCCGGAGGTCGATGCGCTTCTGGAGGACACCGCGGTGTCGCTCGACCGGCAGGACCGGATCGCGAAGTGGAAGAAGATCCAGGAGATCGTCATGCGCGAGGTGCCGAATTTCCCGATCGCGATGCCGTCCTGGATGACGATCAGCCAGGCGCGCATCCAGGATCACACCACCAACGCGGAAGGCTTTGAAGGCTCGATGGCGCGCGTCCACGTGACGGCGTGAGCCTCACGCCGGTTGCCGCTGCGACGCGCCGTAGGCCAGGAACAGGATGCCGGCGCCGACCGCCGTCAGCACCAGCCAGTTGATGGTCGTCCAGCCCTGGCTGTGGACGATGCCGCCGGAGGCGAGCGAGGCTGCGGCGACCGAGCCGAACACGATGAAGTCGTTCAGCCCCTGAACCTTTGAGCCTTCCTCCGGCGTGTGGCAGTCGGCGATCATCGTGGTCGCGCCGATGAAGCCGAAATTCCAGCCGACGCCGAGCAGGATCAGCGTGATCCAGAAGTTGGCGAGCGCGATGCCGGACAGCGCGATGATCGCGCCGACCGCGGTCAGCAGCAGGCCGCAAAGCGTGATCCATTCCTTGCCGAAGCGGTCGATCAGCTTGCCCGTGAAGAAGCTCGGCGCGAACATGCCGAGGATGTGCCACTGGATGCCGAGTGCGGCTTCGCCGATGCCGAAGCCGCAGCCGATCATCGCGATCGGCGCCGCCGTCATCATGAAGCTCATGGTGCCGTAGGAGACGATGCCGGCGCCTGCGGCGGCGATGAAGCGCGGCGTCATGGCGATCTGGTGCAGCGGGCGGCCGCCGCTGCGGATCGCGGTGCCGGCGAGCTTCGGGTAGGTCATCCGCAACAGGAACGGAATGGTCGCCAGCGCGAGCAGCGCCTGGCCGAAGAAGCTGCCGGCGAATTGCACGCCGGGGATCATGTCGCGCGTCCAGATGACGATCTGCGGCCCGATGATCGCCGAAGCAAGCCCGCCGGCCAGCACCAGCGAGATCGCCCTTGCGCGTTTTTCGCGCGGAACGCAGTCGGCCGCCGTGAAGCGATAGCTTTGCACGCAGGCGATGTTCAGCCCGAACAGCAAGGCGCCGATGCAAAACAGTGCGAAGGATGCGCTGAGCACGCCGTAGGCGGCGACCAGCCCGCCGGTCGCAGCGATCAGTGCGCCGCCGACATAGACCGGCTTGCGTCCGAAGCGGCGCATCAGCGCGGCGGCCGGCAGCGTCGCCGCCGCAGTGCCGATCATGAACGAGCTGACGGGCAGGGTCACCAGCGCCTTGTTCTGGGCGAGCATCTGCCCGACCAGTCCGCCGAGCGACACCATGATCGGCGGGATCGCACCGGCGAGCCCTTGCGCGCATGTCAGCAGCACGACCGATCCGAGAGAGCCGGCCGTGCTGCGATCTGTCGACATGATGATCCTGCGGACGGCGCAGGTGGACTGCGCGTCCTTGTTGCTTGCGTGATCAACAACCGGAGGGTGCACGCCTCGCGCGTGCAGCGATGGTTATCTGTCGCGGACCATAGTCGTGCGGCGTGCGCCGGTTAATTCGGCTCGCTGCAGCAGATTGGTGCAAAATTGCAGCAATGCTGGTGAAAAACTAGGTCGCGGTCCGGTGATCGATGGCGCCGTGGCCTGAAATCGCAGCGGCTTTTCGATCTCATGCGGTGGCATGCGATTTGCGTATATCACGCCAAGTCTAGGGAAAACGCCTCGGGAGAAAGGAATAACAAGAAACGAGGGACAAGCATGCGAACTGTCGCCCCTGCGAATGTCAGATCGTCGATCGATGTGGATCGGCTTAACCTGATTGCATCGTTCGTGTCGGTCGCGGAGCACTTGAGCTTCATCGCCGCCGCCAACGTCATCGGTACCTCGCCATCCACGGTCAGCCGCAAGGTTTCGCGGCTGGAAGATGCGCTCGGCCTGCGGCTGTTCGAGCGGACCACGCGGCGGGTCGCGCTCACCGAAGCCGGGCGCCTCTACCACGCCCAGTGCGTGCAGATCTTCAATCATCTGGCCGACGCCGATGCGATGATCGCGTCGCTCAACTCGGAGCCGAGCGGCCTGCTTGCGCGTCAGCTTTCCCGTCGCGTTCGGCCGGCTGCAACTGTCCGAGATCATCAGCGAGTTTCTCGACACCTATCCCAAGGTCAAGGTCGAGGCGAACTACACCGATCGCTTTGTCGATCTGATCGAAGAATCCTACGATGCAGTGGTGCGGATCGGCTGCCTGCCGGACTCCACGCTGATCGCGCGCAAGATCTCCGCCAACCGCCGGCTGGTCGTTGCATCTCCCGCCTATCTCGAACGGCACGGCACGCCGCTGCAGCCGGCCGATCTCGCCTCGCATCACTGTCTGAGCTTCAGCCATTACTCGGCGCTCGGCAGCGTCTGGCGCTTCAGGTGCGAGGAGCGGACCGAGGAAGTGAAAATCTCCGGCGAATTCCGGTCGGACAACTCGGAAGCCATCTACGAGACCGCGCTGCGCGACCGCGGGATTGGCCTCGTGGCGAGCTATCTCTGTCACACCAGCATCGAGAAGGGCGACCTGGTCCAGTTGCTGCCCGAGTGGACCAGCGTGCCCGAAGCCGGCGTCTACGTCGCCTACAGCAGCAGCAAGCACCTTGCGCCGAAGGTCAGGGTCTTTTCCGACTTCCTGGTGCAGAAGCTGAAAAACGTGCCGTGGTAGGACGGCCGCCGGAGAAGCCGATCCGATGCCCGAACGCTATGCGACCGGTGCGTTGCTGGTCCAGGCGAACGCGCCGAGGTCTTCGCGAAAGGCAAACCGGCGGAGGTGTTCCTCGACGACGCCCTGCAGGCGCGTAACCGTCTCCGCATCCTCTGCCTCGATCGATCACCAGCAGCTCGTCGGCGCCGGCCGTCATGCGACAGAGTGCCCGAAGCAAACTTGATGTGTGCGGTTTCGCTGGTGTAGTCGACGTCGAGCTTGTGCGCCCAATGCTTGCAGAGCTGAACGAGATAGCGGCTGGCGGAAGCAGTTGCGACATGAGCTTGTGATGTTTGCATGGTGGTCCTTATCGGGTTGAGCTGCGATGTATTGATCGCAGCTTGAGCGCGCCAATCACAGTGGCGTCACTCAAGAACGATTCCAGACCTTCCCGCCGCGATTGCGGCAGCGTTCGCCGTCAAACGATCCGGCTCTTGCGTTCGCCCCAGTAGCGGTCGCGCAGCAGGCGCTTGTAGAGCTTGCCGGTCGGCAGGCGCGGCAGCTCCGCCTCGAAATCGATCGAGCGCGGACACTTCTGATGCGACAGATGCGCCTTGCAGAAGTCGATCAGCTCATTCGCCAAATCAGCGTTGGCCTGGATGCCGGGCATCACCTGCACGACGCCTTTCACTTCCTCGCCGAGGTCCTCGTTCGGCACGCCGAACACGGCGGCGTCGGCGACCTTGGGATGGGTGATCAGGAGGTTCTCGCATTCCTGCGGATAGATGTTCACGCCGCCGGAGATGATCATGAAGGTCGCGCGGTCGGTGAGGTAGAGGAAGCCGTCGTCATCGGTGTAGCCGACATCGCCGACCGTGCTCAGGGAGCCGTCCTCCGAGCGGGCCTCGGCGGTCTTCGCCGGATCGTTGAAATATTCAAAGGGGGTCGCGGTCTTGAACCACAGCGTGCCAGGCTCTCCCTTCGGCGTCGGCCGCATCTCCTCGTCCAGCACATGCAGCTCGCCGAGCAGGACCTTGCCGACGGTGCCCCTGTGCGCCAGCCACTCGGCGGTGTCGCAGGCCGTGAATCCCAGCCCCTCGGTGGCGCCGTAGTACTCGTGAATGATCGGTCCCCACCACGCGATCATCTGCTCCTTGACCTGGACCGGGCAGGGTGCGGCGGCATGGATCGCGATCTCCAGCGACGACACGTCATACTTGTTCCGCACGGCCTCGGGCAGCTTCAGCATGCGCGAGAACATCGTCGGCACCAGCTGGCTGTGGGTCGGGCGATATTTTTCGACCAGCTGCAGATAACGCTCCGGATCGAAGCGCTCCATGATGATGGCGGTGCCGCCGCAGCGGATCACGAGATTGATCGCGGCCTGCGGCGCGGAGTGATAGAGCGGGGCCGGCGACAGGTAGACGAGCCCGTCGCGATAGCGCCAGAGCTTCTGGATGAAATCGAACATCGGCAGCTGCGTCGCCGGCGGCTGTTCCGCCAAGGGTCGCAGGATGCCCTTCGGCCGGCCGGTCGTTCCCGACGAATAGAGCATGGCCGTGCCGAGGCTCTCGTCGGCGATGGGCGTCGCGGGCAGGCCGGCGGTCGCCTCGTCGAGGTTGAGGATGCGCTTGCCGTCGCCGGGCCCGTTGACGACCAGCACGACTTCCACCTTGGGACACTGCTCGATCGCCTTCAGCGCGACCGCGCGGCTGTCCTGCGAGATGATCAGGATGCGGGATTGGCTGTTGTTGACGATGTAGGCGACTTCGTCGGCGGTGAGATAAGAATTGATGCAGGTGAAGTAGAGACCTGCCCGTTCGCCGGCGCCGCAGCACTCGACGTAACGCGCGTTGTTCTCCATGAAGATGGCGTAGTGGTCGAGGCGATCGAGGCCGCGATTGCGAAGGAAATGCGCGAGGCGATTGGTGCGGGCTTCCAGCTCGGCGTAGGTGATCGTCTCGCCGGTCTGGGCCATGATGATCGCGGGTTGATCGGCTCGCGCTTTCGCATGGACGCCTGGATACATCGAACATTACCTCCCTGTTATTCCTGTCGTGCCGAGCTTTGGCTCGGTCTTTTGGCTCGCTCCGAGATCAATCCCGTTGCGTATTTGTTAGCAGCGCCGGCAGTTCTGACAAGGCGCCGATCGTCCAGTCCGGATCGAAGCCGAACGGGTCGGGCCTGAGCCGCGTCGCCTTGAACATGGTGAGCGGGCCGATCGCCTGCTGGTTTCGCGTCTCGTCCGGCGAGCGCAGCGTTCGTCACCCGCTCGATCCAGGCCACGCGGAAGCCGAACGCCTTCGCGCCGCTGACGTCGAACGGGTTCGACGACACGAACACGACGTCGCGCGGCATGACGCCGAGCTTCTGTTCGACCAGGGCGTAGGTCTTCGGGCTCGGGCTTGAAGACACCGGCCGCATCGACGCTCAACGTCGCAGCGAGCAAGGGCGCAAAACCGCTGTTCGTCACCAGCGCATCGAGCATGGCGGTGGAGCCGTTCGACAGGATCGCCCGCTGATAGTCCTTCAGCGCCGCCAGCGTTGCCTTTGCATCCGGATAAGGATCGAGATGCAGATACTTGTCCGTGATCCGATCGAGGGTCGCCCCGTCGTGCGCAAGGCCGAGCGCATCGAGGCTGTAGCGCAGGGACTCGCGCGTCACCACGGAGAAATCTTCAAAGCGCTGCATCAGCGAACGAAGCCAGGTGTATTCCAGCTGCTTCATCCGCCAGATCTGCGTGATGACCTCGCCGTATCCCGGAAACGCCTGCTCCGTGACGGATGCGACCGACTGAATGTCGTAAAGCGTGCCGTAGGCATCGAAGACAACGGCCTTGATCGTCATCATACTCACCCGGCATAGTTTTGGACCGAAGGTCCCAACGACAACGGACTAAAGACTAAAGCATGATCCGGAAAAGTGGGAACCGGTTTTCCGATAGAGATCATGCTCAAACAAGAATTTGAGGGAGGTCACGTGCAGCAACAGCAGTTTGAGACCGATTTCTGGAAGGACGACAAGGTCCGCAAGGCGTGGGACGACATCGTCCCCGGCGAGCCGCGCAAGACCATTCCCTGCCTGCTCACGATCGAGGCGATCCAGCTCTACTGCAAATCGGTCGGCGAGGATCATCCGATCTATTTCGACGAGGCCTATGCGAAGAAGACGCCCTATGGCGGGCTGATCGCGCCGCCGTCGATCCATATCCTCCTGATGTTCGCCTGCACGCCGGCGGACGACTGGATGCGCAGCCCCGGCACCATCAACGCCGGCCAGTCATGGAGCTACAACATGCCGGCGCGGCCCGGCGACACCATCACGCTGCAGGCGCGCGCCCTCGACAAATTTATCCGCAAGGAGCGGCTGTTCTGCGTGCACGACAACGTCTTCTTCAATCAGCGCGGCGACGTGATCTGCTCCGGCCGCGGCCAGACGATCCGGCCGATGTGAGGGAGGGGCAAATGAAGACCTATGAAGCGCTGGCGCAGGGCGAGAAGATCGAGGGCCCGAAGTTCGCCGTCTCCCGCGAGTCGATCCGTCTCTTCTGTGATGGCTCGCTCGACTACAATCCGCTGCATCTCGACGACGACTACATGAAGGGCAGCTTCGGCAAGACCAGCTTCGGCGGCATCATCATGCACGGCATGAACAATTTTGGCCTGCTGACGCGGATGCTGACCGACTGGGCCTATCCCAATGGCGGTATCCAGCGCCGGCTGGAGACGCGCTGGCTGAAGCCGGTGCGGCCGGGCGACACGATCCAGCCGTTCGGGACCATCAAGGCCAAGCAGACCACGGCAAAATCCCGCTGGGTGCTGATCGATGTTGTGGTCGAGAACCAGAGCGGCACTGTGGTTGCCGCGGGCGAAGCCATGGTCGAGTTCCCGCCCGGAGCGGTGGGTATCTGACCGAAATCGGCCGGATTCGGAGCCTTTTGGCGGGGCCGGGCGAGCCCCGGATTGACAGTTCGACCCCCCTTGCCTTAAAGAACGGCCAATTCGGGCGGCTTGGCCGCCCGGTTTGTTTTGGACACCACGGCCTGCCGCGCACGGCCTTCTTAAAGATCCTAGGATTCGACCCATGAAGGTCCGTAACTCGTTGAAATCGCTGCGTGGCCGTCATCGTGCCAACCGCCTGGTCCGCCGCAAGGGCCGCGTCTATGTGATCAACAAGGTCCAGCGCCGCTTCAAGGCGCGCCAGGGTTGATCCAAGGCTGATCAGCGACCGATCAGCTTTGGGCTGATCGCAAGCGACCGCCACAATTCACACAGGCTTGAGCGTTTCCGTGCTTTCCAGCGCGCGGCGGCGCATTTAAGCTTTGTGCATGGCACATGTCTCCCGGAACGTACGTTCGCGCAAGTTTTCGCTCCTCGTCGCGTCCGCCTTCGCTGTGGCGCTCGTCGCCGGCCCTGCACAGGCGCAGGAGAGCCCGCCGCCCACCGAACAGAAGAAGCTCCCCGAGGCGCCGGAGAAGCTGCCGCGCGTCGGCGCCGACCGCATGCGCGGGCTCG
Source organism: uncultured Alphaproteobacteria bacterium (assembly GCA_963843435.1). Taxonomy (GTDB): domain Bacteria; phylum Pseudomonadota; class Alphaproteobacteria; order Rhizobiales; family Xanthobacteraceae; genus P52-10. Next base: position 193,324 of record CAWJKJ010000008.1, on the reverse strand, counting down.
ATTTCCTGTTCGGCGCGCTGAAGGCCGCGCCCGATCAGGCCAGCGCCAAGCACGTCGAGGGGCGCATCTGGGCGCTGTGGACGCAGACGTCGAGCGACACGACGATGCTGCTGATGACCCGCGCCAAGACCGCGATCGAGAAGAAGCAGGTCGACGTGGCGCTGAAGCTGCTCGACAAGGTGGTCCGCCTCAAGCCGGAGTATGTCGAGGGCTGGAATCGCCGCGCCACGCTCTACTACCTGCAGAACGACTACGCGAAGTCGCTCGCCGACATCCGCGAGGTGCTGAAGCGCGAGCCGCGCCACTTCGGCGCGCTGGCTGGCCTCGGCATGATCATGCAGGAAGTGGGTGACGACAAGCGCGCGCTGGATGCCTTCCGCAAGGCGCTCGAAATCAACCCGCATCTCGAGAAGCTGCCCGACACGGTAAAGTCCCTGACCGAGAAGGTCGAGGGCCGGCCGATCTGATGTTGAAACCGGCGTCACAGGGTTGCGTATCTAACCCGTGCGCGGAAAATTCCGGAAAACCCGTATGAGCCTGATCGGCGTTGCCGTGGCGCTGCTCGTGCTCGCCGCGATCACGCAAGTCGGCGTGTTCCTGATCGAGCGCTCGCATGCGCCCGGCGGGCGGATGATCGACGTGACCGGCGGGCGGCTGCACGTGGTCGAGCTCGGCCAGCAAAATTCATCGTCGCTGCCGATCGTCCTGATCCACGGCGCGAGCTCCAATCTCGAATCGATGCGGCAGCCGCTGGGCGATCTGCTGGCCAGAAATCATCGCGTCATCCTGATCGACCGGCCCGGCCACGGCTGGAGCACGCGCGAGGCCTTGAGCTCCTCCACGCCAGCGATCCAGGCGCGGATGATCGACGAGGCGCTGGGCAAGCTCGGCATCGATCGCGCGCTGATCGTCGGTCACTCATGGGGCGGCGCGGTGGTGGCGGCGATGGCGGTCGAGCATCCCTCGCGCGTCGCCGGGCTCGTCCTGCTGGCGGCGGTGACCCATCCCTGGCCCGGCGGCGTCGCCTGGTATCACAATCTCGGCGCGACGCCGGTGCTCGGACCGCTGTTCGCCCACACGCTGGCGCTGCCGGCCGGCGCGCTGATGATCAATCCGGGCGCGCGCGGCGCTTTCCTGCCGCAGGCGATGCCTGACGAACTATGTGCGCGACACGGCGCTCGCGCTGGTGCTGCGGCCGCGCGAGTTTCTCGCCAATGCGTGGGACATGGCGACGCTGAAGGACGCGGTCACCGTGCAGATGCCGCGCTACGGCGAGATCAAGGCGCCGGCGGTGATCATCCACGGCGACGTGGACAAATCGGTGCGTCTCGACAGGCACGCGCGGCCGTTCGTGAAGGCCGTGCCGCATGCCGAGCTGATCGTGCTGCCCGGCATCGGCCACCTGGTGCAGAATGCCGCGACCGAGCGAGGTCATCGCGGCGATCGAACAGCTGATGCCGCAGGCTGCGCTCAAGGCCTCAGCCTCGGCGGTGCGCTAACTACTCGCCGGTGTCGTCGGCGCCCACAAAGGCGATGCGCACCATGTTGGTGGCGCCGGGCGTGCCGAGCGGCACGCCGGCGACGATGATCACCCGCTGGCCGGCGCGCGCAAGACCGTCGCGGAAGGCGATGCGGCAGGCGCGGCTCACCATGTCGTCGAGATCGTGCGCGTCTTCGGCGACCACGCAGTGGACGCCCCACACCAGCGAGATCTTCCGCCCGGTCTGTATCTTCGGCGTGATGGCGACGACCGGCGACTTCGGCCGCTCGCGCGCCACGCGCAGCGCGGTCGAGCCGGAATCGGTCCAGCAGATGATCGCCGACAGGTCGAGCGTTTCGGCGATCTGCCGCGCCGCGTCGGCGATGGCGTCGCCCGCGGTCGCCTCCGGCTCGGCGCGCTGCGAATTGATGACCGAGCGATAGGTCGGATCGCGCTCGACCTCCTCGCCGATGCGATTCATGGTCGCGACCGCCTCGACCGGGAATTTGCCGGCCGCGGACTCCGCCGACAGCATCACGGCGTCCGCGCCCTCGAACACGGCAGTCGAGACGTCGGAGACTTCCGCGCGGGTCGGCACCGGGCTGCTGATCATCGATTCCAGCATCTGCGTCGCGACCACCACCGGCTTGCCGGCGCGCTTGGCCATCCGCGTCATCTGCTTCTGCAGGCCGGGCACGCGCTCCAGCGGCATCTCGACGCCGAGATCGCCGCGGGCGACCATCAGCGCGTCGGCGACTTCGATGATTTCCGCCAGACGGTCGATCGCCTGCGGCTTTTCGATCTTCGCCATCACCGCGGCGCGCCCGCGCACCAGCTTCTTGGCCTCGATCACGTCCTCGGGCCGCTGCACGAACGACAGCGCGATCCAGTCCGCACCCGCCTCGAGGGCGGCGTCGAGATCGGCGCGATCCTTCGGCGTCATGGCGGAGACCGGCAGGTCGGTGTCCGGCAGGCTGACGCCCTTGCGGTCCGACATGCGTCCGCCGACGGCGACGCGCGTGATCGCGCGGTCCGACGTCGCGTCCTCGACGATCAGCCGCACCTTGCCGTCGTCGAGCAGCAGCGCGTGTCCCGCCTTCAGCGCATGCAGGATTTCCGGATGCGGCAGCTGCACGCGGTGGCGGTCGCCCGGCTCGGGATTGGAGTCGAGCGTGAAGGTCTCGCCGTTGTTGAGCTGGATCGCGCCTTCCGCGAACGAGCCGAGGCGAAGTTTCGGGCCCTGCAGATCGACCAGCACGCCGATCGGCCGGCCGTAGTTGCTTTCGATATTGCGGATGGTCGTCACGAACTCGCGCATCTTGTCGTGCGGCGTGTGCGACATGTTGATGCGAAAGACGTCTGCGCCGGCCTCGAACAGCTTGCGGATCATCGTGCTGTCGGAAGAAGCAGGACCGAGCGTTGCGAGGATCTTGATGCGGCGCAGTCGTCTCATTTCTTGGGTGCCCCGGGCGGGGTCAGCGACGGCGACACCGGCGACCCGCCGGGAATTCCGCCCGACGGCGATGCGCCGCCCGGCAGTCCCGGCAGCGGCCGCTGGATGTTCTGCTCGCCCGCCTCGGTCAGCTGCACCGTCCAGGCGCGCTGCTCGCCGGTGTCGACCTCGAAGAAGCCGGTGCGGTCGAAGCCGCGCGCGAGGCAATCCTCGGTGCCGCGGATGGTGAATTCCTTGTCCCGTGAGCACATGAAGGCTTGTCCCGACCACTCTCCGCCACGATCGTAGTCGATGGCATAGATATAATAATAACGTGCGACGAGCGTTCCCCGCAGCAGCGTTTCGCAGCTCTTGGCCGAGACGTTCCACCAGCCCTCGGTGGTCCAACCCTCCGCGTCCTTATAGCCGAGCGCGATGCCGACGCGGCTCGACGTGTTGTTGCACAGGCGGAAATCGGCCTGCGCCGGCGCGGCCCACAGGACGACGATCGCCAGCATCAGCGCCGCCGCCAAGCTGCAGCGGCAGGCGGATACGCAGGCCCTCTGGAGGATCGGATTTCGCTCAATGCGCTCATGCAGTCCGGCAGCAGTAGCCTCGCAAGTCGAGGCGAATCCATCTGATTTCGCGTAACCGTCCCTCGGCTGTCAACGACTCTCGCGTTAATTCCACGTGACAGGTGTCGTCACAGTTACGGATTTTGCCGTGCAACTCTTCGCAATTGCCGGCCGATATGGCAAAATCCGGGATGTTAACTATTTGAAGGCGACTTCCGCCGCATATTGAGGCAAAACCATGCCGCTCGACGATGCCACCCGCACCGAACTGGAAGCCGCCGCGTTCCGCACCCTGGTGCAGCACCTGCGCGAGCGCACCGATGTGCAGAACATCGACCTGATGAATCTCGCGGGCTTCTGCCGCAACTGCCTGTCGAACTGGCTGAAGGACGCCGCCGACGCCAAGGGCGTCGCGCTGACCAAGGACGAGAGCCGCGAAGCCGTCTACGGCATGCCCTACGACGAGTGGAAGGCGAAGAACCAGAAGGAAGCGAGCGCCGATCAGCTTGCGAAGATGGCGAAGGCCCATCCGGGACACTGATCTTTCCACCGGTGATTCGCCGCTGGCGATCGCCGCAGCATCGGCTATAACGCGGCCCCGCCGCAGGCGCGATACAGGGGGCGTGCGATGTCGAACGGCTGGGACGAATCCGCTGACGCCTGGATTGCCGCTCAGGGCGAGCACGGTGATTTCGGCCGCGCGTTCGTGCTCGATCGCGTGATGCTGGGGCGCATCGAAGGCCGCGATTTCAAGACGGCATTGGACGTCGGCTGCGGCGAGGGTCGTTTTTGCCGGATGCTGCGCGCGAGGGGAATAGCCGCCACCGGCATCGATCCCACCGAAACGCTGCTGCGAACGGCACGCGAGCGCGATCCCGACGGCGACTACCGAGAGGGCCGCGCGGAAGCGCTCGAATTCGCCGACGCGAGCTTCGATCTCGTCGTCTCCTATCTGACGTTGATCGATATCCCGGACATCCGCCAGGCCATTCCACAGATGGCGCGCGTGTTGAAGCCGGGCGGCACGCTGCTGATCGCCAACCTGAATGGCTTCGTGTCCGCGTGCGCCGACGTCATGTGGATGCGCGGGCCCGATGGGGCGTACCTGCATTACCCGCTGGACAATTATCTCGATGAAAGAGCCGTGTGGCTCAGTTGGCGCGGCATCCGGATCGAGAACTGGCATCGCCCGCTCAGCGTCTACATGCAGCTGCTGCTCGGCCAGAATCTCCGCTGACCTATTTCGACGAGCCGGCGCCGCATGGCGAGGAGAGCGAACGCGCTGCGCGCAACCGGCGTGTGCCGTGGCATCACGTGATGGAATGGCAGAAGCCGCTGCGCGCCGCGTGACCGCGCGCGGTTCCATGCACACGCAAGCGAATTCAGCGCGGTCGATGACGCTGCGGTGAATTCGTCTGTGGGTCGCTGTGGATGAGCGCGTGCGCTGCTTGACGCGATGCGGCCCCGCTGCATGAGGGTGATCCTGCAAGACGGGCCGTTCGATGAGCGTGCGCCGCTTGCCAGCAATCCCTTTTTTCTTTCTGGAGTATTCGATGGCCAGTCCTGCCGCCGTCACGGAAGAGCCCGCGACGCGTTTCGCCAAAGATCAGCTCAAGGCCATCATCGAACGGATCGAGCGGCTGGAAGAGGAGAAGAAGACGATCTCCGACGACATCCGCGACGTCTATGCCGAAGCCAAGGGCAACGGCTACGAGGTCAAGGCGCTGCGCACCATCGTCCGCATGCGCAAGCAGGACGCCGACGAGCGCAAGGAGCACGAGACCATTCTCGAGACCTACATGCACGCGCTGGGGATGCTGTAAGGAGCTGGATCGTCGATGCTGCGGCGTACTGCCCGCCCATAGGCGAGCGAAGCGACGCCGTTCTTCGAACGGCTATGCGCGAGCGCATGACGGCTGACGCGCTTAGCGCAGCGCCGCCGTCTGCATCCTGAACGACACCTTGGGCAGGGTCGCAAAGGCCGATCCGGTGAAGCGGTCGGAGCGAAGTCCCGGGCGTGGCGTCTTCGGCGAACGCCGCAGCGATCGCCGCCTCCGGCTTGACGAAATGGGTGCGCATCGCCGTCATGTCCGGCTCGCCGATCACGGTCGCCAGCATGAAGCGGTAGCTGTTCGGCGCCAGCACCATCGCCCGCATCCAGACGTCGGTCTCGGGCTTGGCGCCGACGGCGCGGGTGATCAGCGTCGGCACCGGCTGCACGCCCTTCATGACGACGGTGTTGACCGCCATCGGGTTTGCGCCGGCATTCTGCGGCCGGATGCTGCGCGGGATCGGCGCGCTGGCGGCGACGATCTTGCTGCGGTCGAGCAGGGCGGTCGGCGGCGCGTAGGCGAGCGCCTGGACGGTCGCGGGCGGTCACGCTGGCGGTCGCCTGCGGATCGCCGACGGCGGCGCGGGCCGCCAGCGCTGCGACCTGCGCCGGGCTTGCCTGGGTCGGCTTGGCGACGTCGTCGCCCCAGAAGCCGCGGGCATTGATGATGTCGGCAACGGTCTGCGGCCGGCCGTCGGTGGCGGGACGCTTTGCCGGGCCTGGCCGGCGGCGGACGCGACCTGATAGGCGGCCTGCGGGCGCACGCGCGGCAGCGGAACGCGCTTCGCCCTTTGCCGGCTGAGCGGCCTGGGCGACCTTCTGGTCCTTCGGCGCAACCTCGTTGGCCGGCGCCTCGTCTTCCTCGTCGTTGTTGGACTTGGAGCTGAACAGCGAGGCCAGGAAGCCCTTGCTGCCGCGCGAGGAGGTGACGTCGCCGTTCTTCTCGCGGCGCTCGATGTCGGCGGCCGCCAGATCGTAGCCCTTCAGCGGATTGCCGTCGGCGGGGATATGCACCGTGCGGCCGTTCGGGAAGACCGCGGCGAGCTGGTCGTGGCTCATGCGCGGCCAGTGCCGCACGCTGCCGGTGTCCAGATGCACGAACGGCGAGCCGGATGACGGATAGAAGCCGACGCCGCCGCGCTGCAGGCGCAGACCGGCGGCACGGATCTCCGAGAGCGAGACGCCGGGATGAAGAAGTCGATCGCCTGGCCGCGCATGTGCTGGCTGAAGCGCGCGACACCGCTCGAGCGGCGGCGCAGCATCGCGTTGGTCTGCGGCGAGCGATAGGCGGAGATGATGTTGATCGGCTGCTTGGCGCCGACGTCGCGGTGGACTTCCCAGAGGATGTCGAACAGGCGGCGGTCCATCGTCGTCGAATCCTGGCTGCGCCAGTCGCGGAGATGGTGATTGATCTTCTTCAGCGCCTCTTCGTCGTAGCGGCCGTTGCGCTTGAAGGTGACGGTGAGGTCTTCGCCGGAATGGGTGTGGTGGAAGGAAAGCGTGCGCGTTTCATTCAGCGCCGTGGCGTCCTTGACCGAGGAGCCGGCCGCAACAAGCAGCAGGGAGGTCAGACTGAGCCCCAGTCCGATCCGCGAAATTGTCCCCACATCAATTCTTCGCGTATCGCGAACAGTCACGTGCATTCCCGTGAAAGAGAAGTCGACAAGACCCCAACCCGTCGCCCGTCACGGCGGAAGAGATGAACGCAGTCTTAAAGCAGGAGAGTTAATTGAGATTTACGACCCCGAGGACGTCCCAAGAACCGCCCTAAAGAACCACCCCAAAGAACCCACCCAACAACCCAAGAACCAAGCCAAGTGACCCCTCGGGAGTAGGTGCCGACTATGGCAAAAAAGTGCCGGACAGTAACGATGTGATTACCACGCCCGCCGGCGGGCGGCGAAATGGTTAACAAAAAGGCCTCTCCGGGTGGAGAGGCCTTTGATTTTGTTGAGATATCAGAGGCTTGGGATCAGTTGGCCGCCTGCCGCTGCGGAACGCGGCGCTGTGGGCGCTGCGGCGGGGGCGGCGGGCTCGGAGCTCCGAACAGGGTCTCGAAGAAGCCGCGGCCGCTGCCGCTGTTGCTCGAAAAACTGTTCGAGCCGGCCACGCCCGGCGGCAGAGTGGTCGGCGGGCGGCCATAGCTCGGCTGGGCGTGGTTGACGGCGACTTCCATGTTCTGCCGGTCGCCGCTGCGCAGCACCTCGAGCAGGCGGGAGTCGCGGGCGTAGACGTCCTTGCGGGTCTGCAGGTGGCCTGCGTCGTCCACGAACGCCGTGTGATAGACGATGTGCACCGGGATCGGCGTCGGGAAGCGGATGTCGATCTCGCTGTTGCCGTACATGCTTTTGATCCTCGCCGCCGAGTAGTTTTCCTTCGGCAGCGCGATGCCGAGCAGCGTCTCGGCGTAGTTGTCCGGATTCTGCACCCGCATGCAGCCGTGGCTGTAGGCGCGCGTGTCGTGCGCAAACAGGTGCTTGTCCGGCGTGTCGTGCTGATAGACGAGGAACTTGTTCGGGAAGTTGAAGCGGATGCGGCCGAGCGCGTTGCCGGCGCCCGGCGGCTGCGAGATGTGCACGCTGCCGTCGCGGTTCTGCGACAGCCGCAGGCCCATCCGCTCCAGCACGGTCGGGTCCTGCTGCAGCGCCGGCAGATACTCGTTGTAGACGATCGACGGCGGCACGTTCCAGGTCGGATTGACCGTGATGAACTTCATCGTCTCGGTCAGCTCCGGCGTCGCCTGCTTGCCCGGCTTGCCGGTGACGACGCGCGTGGTCCAGGCCTGCGTGCCGTTGTGCATGACCTTCAGCGTGAAGTCGGGAATGTTGAGCATCACATAGGCGTTGCCGAGCTTCGGCTCGCCGAGCTCGCGCGGCAGCCAGCGCCAGCGCTCCATGTTGGCGACGACCAGATCGATCGTGCGGCCGCGCTTCGGGCTGTTCATGACGCGAATGGTCTGATTGTCGAGCACGCCCGAGACCTTCAGGTCGCTGTCCGACTGGAACTTGCGCACCGCTGCGGCGACGGTCTCGTCATACTGAACGCTGTCGGCGTTCTCGCTGACGCCGAGCCGTGCGCGCAGCTGCGGCACGCGCGGGTCTTCCATCACCGGCACCGGCTTCTTGGCGTTCTTCGCGTTCTTGACGAACTTGAGCGACTGGCCTTCCTCGATCTTCGGCGGCGCCGTCTCCGACGTGCCGCGCAGCTCGGCGAGCTTGGCCTTCAGCGCCTTGTAGCCCTTGTGCTGCGGATTGTAGCTGTCCAGCGCCGCTGCGGCGTCCTTGGCCGTCGCCATCTTCGACAGGACGTCGGCCGGCTCGGGATTGTGCTCCGGATAGGCAATATCGGCGGAGACGCGCGAGTAGTGCATGCGGCCGCCCTGCGCATGACGCGCATAGTCGAGCACGCTCGCGGTGAGCCGCAGATCGGCGTCGGCCAGCGCGTCCGGCGTCGAGGCGGCGGCGAAGTCGGGCGTCGGATAATCCGAGGCGGTCAGGCCGTCGGCGTCGGCGGCCTTCAGCCGGGCGACGGCCGCCTTGGCGCGCGCTGACACTGCGCCGTTCTCGATCCAGAGCGGCGCGTAGCTGCGGTCCTTGTAGAAGGTTTCGGCGGCGACGCGTTCGTCCTTGCTGTTGAAGATGCGCGCGGCGCGGCCTGCGAGCTGTTCCTTGATCTTGTCGGCGATCGGCTGATCGGCGGTTGCCACGGTCGACGCCGGCTGCGCCTTCGCGGGCTCTGCGGCGGCCGGCACGGTCGCGGGCGCGGCCGGTGCCGGCGGTGTCGCGGCAACGTCGTCCTTCTTCGGCTCGTCCGGCTTGGCATCGTCTCGCCGGAGCGGTCGCGGTCGTCACCGGGGTCGCTGCTCGCGGGCTTGGCAGCCTCGACCTTGGCAGGCTCGGCCTTGCGGCTCGGTCTTGGCGGGCTCGCCGGTCACAAGGCCGCGCGCGAGATTGCTGAAATCGGCCGGCGAGGGCGGCGGCGCGTTGGCGGGCTCGGGCATCGGCACCGCGGCGTCGATCGCGAGTTCCTGCCGGTGATGTCGCAGGGTTCGCCTGGGCTGAGGCGTTGGTCGCCGCCATCACGACGAAGGCGGCTACGGCCGCGGCGATGATCCGATCGTATCCGCCACGGTCATTTCGAACGTCTCGCATTCTCAAAACCCCTCAGGCGAGGCTGTCTCCAAACCGGATCATCCAGTTGGGACAGCCCATTTGCGGAACACGGCGGCGTGGCGGTTCCGTCTTGGTCGCGAACGCAACGCGACTCTGTTGGCAACGATAACACAGGGCCGGCCAGCGGCCAGTGCCGCCAACCCAGCTCACGGGAAACTGACTTCAGTTCGGCCCGGTTTGCAACGTTTTCCGCCGATTTGCGGCGCGCTTTCTGGTCCGCTGTCACTGCTCGGCCACGGTGGAATTGTGGCGAGAAAATGTGTCGCGCTGGGACAGGCCGCCGTCCGGTCGCTACTCGCCCTCGGCCGGCTCCGGCGCGTTGCCGTCCATGCTCTCCAGCTTGCGATAGAGCGTCGAGCGGCCGATCTTCAGGCGGCGTGCCACCTCGGACATCTGGCCCCGGTAATGGGCGATCGCGAACCTGATCGCCTCGGTCTCGATGTCCTCGATCGGCCTCACCTCGCCGTCGGGTGTCAGCAGGTTGAGTGCCGCGGCCGGCGGCGCCGGCGCGATCGGGATGTCGTTGCCGACCATGTGCGGATGCTGCTTCACCAGCGGCTCCAGCGCCATGCCGGGCGACGCGATCGATGCGGCGACGGACGGCGTATCGACGCTGGCTGCAAGCAAGGGAAAATCCTGCAGGCCGAGCGTCCCGCCGTCGCTGATGACGACCGCCCGGTAGACCGCATTCTCGAGCTGCCGCACGTTGCCGGGCCACGGAAAGGCCTGCAGCGCCGCCAGCGCCTCGGCGGAGACGGCGGTGATCGTTGCGGTTTTCCTCGGCGCAGAAGCGCGCAAGGAAATGCCGCAACAGATGCGCGACGTCCTCAGGCCGCGCGCGCAGCGGCGGCACGGTCAGCGGCAGCACGTGCAGCCGGTAGAACAGGTCTTCGCGGAACTGGCCGGATTTCGCGCGCTCCAGCAGATTGCGATTGGTCGCCGAGATGATGCGCACGTCGACCTTCACCGGCTTGCGGCCGCCGACCGCCTCGACCTCGCCCTCCTGCAGCGCGCGCAGCAGCTTCACCTGCGCCGCCAGCGGCAGCTCGCTGACCTCGTCGAGAAACAGCGTGCCGCCGCTGGCTTCGACGAACTTGCCGATGTGGCGCTCGGTCGCGCCGGTGAACGCGCCCTTCTCGTGACCGAACAGGATCGACTCGACCAGATTGTCCGGGATCGCGCCGCAGTTGACCGCGACGAACGGCTTTGCGGCGCGCTCGCCCGAGCCGTGGATCGCGCGCGCGATCAGCTCCTTGCCGACGCCGGATTCGCCTTCGATCAGCACGGGAATCGACGAGGCGGCGGCCTTCTCGGCAGTGCGCAGCACCGACGCCATCGCCGCGCTGCGCGTGACGATATCGGCAAATGTCAGCCGGCCTTCGCGGCTGTGGCGGATGCGCTGCAATTCGCCCTTCAGCGCGCTCGCGTTCAAGGCGTTGCGCAGCGACACCTGCAGCCGCTCGAGGCCGACCGGCTTGACGACGAAGTCGTGCGCGCCGGCGCGCATCGCCGAGACGACATTGTCGATGCCGCCATGGGCGGTCTGCACGATGACCGGAAGCGCGATGCCGGCTTCGCGAAGCTTTGCCAGCACGCCCATGCCGTCGAGGCCGGGCATGACGAGGTCCAGCACCATGGCATCGATGCGCGGCTCGCTGTCGCCGACGAGGTGCGCGATGGCCGCGTCGCCGGAGTCGACGGTCACGGTCTGATAGCCAGACCGCTGCACCATGTTCTCGACCAGCCGCCGCTGCACCGGATCGTCGTCCGCAATCAGTATCGTGGCGACCATTTGCGGCATTTCCCCGTGAATGTCCCGAATCGAGGCACTCTGAAGGGAGCCCATTAATGAGCCATTAATCGGGCACCGTGGCGGTGTCGGCGTGACGCCGATGCTTGCGCGGCGCGAAGGTGCGGGCACGTCATAGCCGTCGACGCGTCGTCGCAGATGGCACCCGCGCAGCGAGCGTCTGGCGATCGAGCACAAGCTGTCGCCAGTGGCGAGAACGCGCGTCATCAGGCCATCATCGGCTCCGTGAAGGATCGCGCATCGTTGCGGCGTGTTCCTTTCCCGCCTATTTATCGGCAACGCCCGACTGCAATCGCAATATCGAGACATTTATGGCCGCGCGCTCCGCATCTGCCCTCCGCAAACCCTCCGCCAAGCCAAAGTCCGCATCGAAACCGAAAGCCGCAGCGAAGCCGAAGCTGCCGGAATGGAATCTGGCCGATCTCTACCCGGCGATCGATGCGCCGGAGGTGAAGCGCGACCTCGAGCGGCTCGACGAGGAGTGCGTCGCGTTCGAGAGCGCCTACAAGGGCAAGCTCGCCGAAGAGATCGCCAGGGACGGCGGCGGCGAATGGCTCGCCGCCGTGGTCAAGCGCTATGAGGCGATCGACGACCTGATGGGCCGGCTCGGCTCCTATGCGGGCCTGATCCATGCCGGCGACACGGTCGATGCGGCGATCTCGAAATTCTACGGCGACGTGTCGGAGCGGCTGACGGCCGCCTCCGTGCATCTGCTGTTCTTCACGCTGGAGCTCAACCGGCTCGACGACGCAGCTGTTGCAGGCGGCGATGGAGACGCCCTCGCTCGGTCACTACCGGCCGTGGCTCGAGGACATCCGCAAGGACAAGCCGCACGAGCTGGAAGACCGCATCGAGCAGCTGTTCCAGGAAAAGTCGCTGACCGGTCGCGGCGCCTGGAACAGGCTGTTCGACCAGACGATCTCCTCGCTGCGCTTCAAGGTCGGCGCCAAGGAGCTCGCCATCGAGCCGACGCTGAACCTGCTCGCCGACCGCGAGGAGCCGAAGCGCAAGGCGGCGGCGCAGGCGCTGGCGAAGACCTTCAAGGCGCAATGAGCGCACGTTCGCGCTGATCACCAACACGCTCGCCAAGGACAAGGAGATTTCCGACCGCTGGCGCAGCTTCCAGGACGTCGCGGATTCGCGGCACCTGAACAATCGCGTCGAGCGCGAGGTGGTCGATGCGCTGGTCGCGTCCGTGCGCGCCGCCTATCCGCGGCTGTCGCATCGCTACTACGCGCTGAAGGCGCGCTGGTTCAAAAAGAAGAAGCTCTCGCACTGGGACCGCAACGCGCCGCTGCCGTTCGCGGCCGACCGGCAACATCGCCTGGTCGGACGCGGAGAAGCTGGTGCTGACCGCCTATGGCGCGTTCTCGCCGGACATGGCCGCGATCGCCAAACGCTTCTTCACCGACCGCTGGATCGACGCGCCGGTGCGGCCCGGCAAGGCGCCGGGCGCCTTCTCGCACCCGACCACGCCGTCGGCGCATCCTTACGTGCTGCTCAACTACCAGGGCAAGCCGCGCGACGTGATGACGCTCGCGCACGAGCTCGGCCATGGCGTGCATCAGGTGCTGGCCGCGCCGAACGGCGCGCTGATGGCGCCGACGCCGCTGACGCTGGCCGAGACGGCCAGCGTGTTCGGCGAGATGCTGACCTTCAAGCGCCTGCTGGCCACCACCAAGGACAAGAAGCAGCGCCAGGCCCTGCTCGCCGGCAAGGTCGAGGACATGATCAACACGGTGGTGCGGCAGATCGCGTTCTACTCGTTCGAGCGCGCCGTGCACACCGAGCGGCGCAACGGCGAACTGACCGCCGAGCGGCTCGGCGAAATCTGGATGAGCGTGCAGAGCGAGAGCCTGGGTCCTGCGATCGAGCTGAAGCCGGGCTACGAGACATTCTGGATGTACATCCCGCACTTCATCCATTCGCCGTTCTACGTCTACGCCTATGCCTTCGGCGACTGCCTGGTGAACTCGCTCTATGCGGTCTACGAGCGCGCCTCGGACGGGTTCGCCGAGCGCTATCTGGCGATGCTGTCGGCGGGCGGCACCAAACATCACTCCGAGCTGCTGAAGCCGTTCGGCCTCGACGCGCGCGAGCCGGCCTTCTGGGACGGCGGCCTGTCGGTGATCGAGGACCTGATCGCCGAACTGGAGGCGATGGGGTAGGCGGGCTTACGGCGAATCTACCGTTGTACAATGTGTACAACGGCGTTATACAAGTCGTATAACGCGCGCCGGGAGCATCAGCTTGAAGATCGAGATCAAAAGGATCGGCAATTCCGACGGCCTTATTCTGCCGCGTGAACTGATGCAGCGGCTCGACCTGAAGCGCGGCCAGCAACTGCACATCACGGAATTGGCCGGCGGCGGCTTTCAGGTGCTGCCCTTCGACCCGGATTTCGAAAAGACGATGAAGATCGCCGACGAAATCATGGATGAGTACCGGGACACCCTCGCGACGCTCGCAAAGTGATCGGCCTGCCAAATGGCCGATATCAAAGAACCCGCGTGGCAGAGCTACGAGCAGGTGGTCGCGATTCATAGCCGCCAGTTGCGCCGTTTCGGTGGCGCCGCCGGTCTGCGCGATGAAGGTATGCTGCGGTCAGCGCTCGAGCGTCCGATCAACAAGTGGCAATACGAGCAGGCGGGGCTGCCCGAACTGGCCGCAGCCTATGCGTTCGGCGCTGCCAAGAATCACGCCTTTGTGGACGGCAACAAGCGGATCGCCTTCATGGCGATGATGATGTTCCTCCGTTTGAATGGTGTCCACTTCGCGCCGGCGCCCGCGCATGCGACGGCTATCATCCTTGCGCTCGCGGCAGGTGAGGTGAGCGAAGAGAGCCTCGCGCGCTGGATTCGCGACAACTGGCCCAAGCTCTGAATCAAGCGGCCCGAACAAGCGCCGGAACAGCGCCGATCGGCCCTGCGATTTCGCTTGGAGAAACGCCCGGGCGTTGCTCTCGCCATGCGATTGCGCTAATTGCGGCGGCAATGGATGGACTGTCCGGCTGGAGGGACTGATGGCGGATCACGGCGAAGTGGCTTACACGACCGCGGACGGCAACGACTACGTTGCGCACGAGCAGACCTATCTCGGGTTTCTCGCCCTGGTGAAGTGGGGCACCATTTCCATCATCGCACTCCTCGTGCTGATGGCCATCTTCCTCACCTGATCCTCTTCTTCTTGCCCGTTTTCATGCTGGCGCTACGGTGCGCGGCTGGCGCATGATCTCCGGACGATCGGGATCGATCTTCGGATAGGATCGCGCTTCGGTTGGTTTGTGTGGGCGCAGCAATTCTGCTGCGGGAGGCGTCATGAAAATTGCAGTGCCTAAGGAAACCGCGGCGGGCGAGCCGCGCGTCGCAGCAGTCCCCGATACCGTCAAGAAGCTCAAGGCGCTCGGCGCCGACGTCGCGATCGAGCCCGGCGCCGGCGTGCAGTCGGGCGTGCCGGATGCCGACTACGAGGCGGCGGGTGCGACGATCAGCGCCGATGCGGTGCGGGATGCGGACATCGTCCTGAAGGTGCGCCGTCCCGAGCCGGCTGAGCTCGCGCGATACAAGCGTGGCGCGCTGACGATCGCGATCATGGATCCCTACGGCAACGACGCCGCGCTGCGGATGATGGCCGATGCGGGCGTCTCGGCCTTCGCGATGGAGTTGATGCCGCGCATCACCCGCGCGCAGGTGATGGACGTGCTGTCGTCGCAGGCCAATCTTGCCGGCTATCGCGCGGTGATCGAGGCCGCCGAGGCGTTCGGCCGCGCCTTTCCGATGATGATGACGGCGGCCGGCACGATACCTGCGGCAAAAGTGTTCATCATGGGCGTCGGCGTTGCCGGCCTGCAGGCCATCGCCACCGCGCGCCGGCTCGGCGCCATCGTCACCGCGACCGACGTGCGGCCGGCGGTGAAGGAGCAGGTGGAGAGCCTCGGCGCAAAGTTCATCGCCGTCGAGGACGAGGAGTTCAAGCAGGCGGAGACCGCCGGCGGCTACGCCAAGGAAATGTCGAAAGAATATCAGGCGAAGCAGGCCGCGCTGACCGCCGAGCACATCAAGAAGCAGGACATCGTCATCACCACCGCGCTGATCCCGGGCCGCCCGGCGCCGCGGCTGGTGTCGGCCGACATGGTCAGGTCGATGAAGCCCGGTTCGGTGCTGGTCGATCTCGCGGTCGAGCGCGGCGGCAATGTCGAGGGCGTCAAGGCCGGGCGAAGTCGCCGATGTCGGCGGCATCAAGATCGTCGGTTTCACCAATGTCGCCGGCCGCGTCGCCGCCTCGGCGTCCGGCCTCTATGCGCGCAATCTGTTCTCGTTCGTCGAAACGCTGGTGGACAAATCCACCAAGGCGCTCGCGGTGCAATGGGACGACGAGCTCGTGAAGGCGACCGCGCTGACGAAAGATGGCGCGGTCATTCATCCGAACTTCCAGCCGAAGACAGCTTAAGGAGCGCCGCCATGGATCATGTCATGCAAGCCGTCGATCCGTTCGTGTTCCGTCTTTCGATCTTCGTGCTGGCGGTGTTCGTCGGCTACTACGTCGTCTGGTCGGTGACGCCGGCGCTGCACACCCCGCTGATGTCGGTGACCAACGCGATCTCCTCGGTGATCGTGGTCGGTGCGCTGCTTGCGGTCGGCGTCTCGATGGCCGGCAACGACGATGGCCCGCTGTGGTCGCGCATCTTCGGCTTCATCGCGCTGGTGTTCGCATCGGTGAATATCTTCGGCGGCTTTCTGGTCACCCAGCGCATGCTGGCGATGTACCAGAAGAAGAAGTAGGGGCTGACGATGAACGCCAATATCGCGGCGCTGCTCTATCTCGTCGCCGGAGTGCTCTTCATCCTTGCGCTGCGCGGGCTGTCGAGCCCGGCGACGAGCCGGCGCGGCAACTATCTCGGCATGGCCGGCATGGCGATCGCCATCGCCACGACGCTGGCCTCTGCAGCCGCCGTCCGGCTCGATCGGCTGGCTGCTGGTGATCGGCGGCATCGCCATCGGCGGCGGCGTCGGCGCGGTGATCGCGCGGCGGGTGCCGATGACCTCGATGCCGGAACTGGTCGCGGCCTTCCACTCGCTGGTCGGCATGGCCGCCGTGCTGGTCGCGGCCGCCGCATTCTATGCGCCCGGCTGCGTTCGACATCGGCACGCGCGGCAACATCCACAAATCGAGCCTCGTCGAAATGTCGCTCGGCGTCGCCATCGGCGCGCTGACCTTCACCGGTTCGGTGATCGCGTTCCTGAAGCTCTCGGCCCGCATGAGCGGCGCGCCGATCATCCTGCCCGGCCGCCACATCATCAACATCGTGCTCGGCCTGGCGCTGGTGTTCTTCATCTACGGCCTGGTCGTCTCGCAGAGCGCGATCGACTTCTGGCTGATCACCATCATCGCGCTGGTGCTCGGTGCGCTCCTGATCATCCCGATCGGCGGCGCCGACATGCCGGTCGTGATCTCGATGCTGAACTCCTATTCCGGCTGGGCCGCGGCCGGCATCGGCTTCACCCTCGGCAACTCGGCGCTGATCATCACCGGCGCGCTGGTCGGCTCGTCGGGCGCGATCCTGTCCTACATCATGTGCCACGCGATGAACCGCTCCTTCATCTCCGTCATCCTCGGCGGCTTCGGCGGCGAGACCGCGGCCGCAGCCGGGGCCGGCGGCGAGGCGAGGCCGGTCAAGCTCGGCTCGGCGGACGACGCGGCCTTCATCATGAAGAACGCGCAGAAGGTCATCATCGTGCCCGGCTACGGCATGGCGGTGGCGCAGGCGCAGCACGCGCTGCGCGAGATGGCCGACCTTCTGAAGAAGGAGGGCGTCGAGGTGAAATACGCCATTCACCCGGTGGCCGGCCGCATGCCGGGCCACATGAACGTGCTGCTCGCCGAGGCCAACGTGCCCTACGACGAGGTGTTCGAGCTCGAGGACATCAACTCGGAGTTCGCGCAGGCCGACATCGCCTTCGTGATCGGCGCCAACGACGTGACCAATCCGGCCGCCGAAGACGACAAGACCTCGCCGATCTACGGCATGCCGGTGCTGCAGGTGTGGAAGGCGGGCACGGTGATGTTCATCAAGCGCTCGCTCGCCTCCGGCTATGCCGGCATCGACAACCCGCTGTTCTACCGCGACAACACCATGATGCTGCTCGGCGACGCCAAGAAGGTGTCGGAGAGCGTCGTCAAGGCGATGTGAGCCGCTCGCCGCCGCGTGAACGCGCGCCGTCGCCTATGGGGCGGCTGGAGGCGCTGATTCGGCCGCCGACGCGGTTCCGGCCGAGGTTTGCCATCGATCCGTCGTAGTTGATCCCTCAATCGGCCTAAAATCTCGCGCAAGAAGTTCCCGGGCGCGGAGCGGGGATGATGCTCGGTTATCTTTCAAAATTCGTATTGCAGATGCTGCCGACGATCGCGGCGACGGTGATCGGCGCGTACATCGTCACGACCTGGATCAACCCGAAAACGCCGCCGGATCCGGCGAAAGTCGCCGCTCAGCAGGCCGCCAAGGCGGTGCCGGCGGCCGAGGAGCTGGCCGCGCCCGACGTCCCGGTCGCGCCCGCGACGAAGTCGCTGAGGCCGCCGAGACGCCAAGCCGGCCGAGACCGCCAAGTCGTCGAGACGCCAAACCGGTCGAGACCTCCAAACCGGCCAAGGAGCCTGTCAAGGCTGCGAGCGCTCCTGACAGCATCCGGATCATTCCGATCGTGAAGCAGCCGGCTGCCGCGGCCGAACTGCCGGTCGAACGCGCCGGCGTCCGCTCCCGGCGCCGGAGACCGTCGCGAGTCGCCGACGAGCGAAAGGATGCAAACGAGCTTGCCCGGGCCGCGATCCAGCGCCTGCGCGGCGGCTCCGAGACCGCGCGCGTCTCGGATGAGCCCGCGAAGCCCGCTGCATCGGCTGTCCGCGTCCAGCAGGCCCGCGTTGCGCCCGAACCACTGCAGGCTTCGCCTCTCGCGACGGTGGCGCCGCCGCTGCCGCCGGCCGTGTCGATCGCCTCGCCGCGCTACTCGCAAGTCGACGTTGCCGATCAGGCTGCGCCGGGCCAGCCGGAACGGCTGACGCCTCCCGGCGAAATCCCGACCGTGCGCCAGCCGCTCAGCCTGCAGGCGAGCCATCGGGTCGGGGAAAATCCGTCGTTCGCCGACGACTTCGTGTCGGCGACGAAGTCGTTCTTCCGCGCGATCACGCCGCAGTAGGCTTCACGTCGGCGACCTGCTTCGAAGCGGCCGGCTCGGCCGCTTCTTTCGTTTGACTTCGGCCCGCGCCATGCTTCCGTGCCGCCATGACCTCGCTGCGATGGACTGTCGTTTGTCTTGTGCTGCTCTATGTCGCGGCCGTCGCAGTGCTGTACGCGTTTCAACGCGCGCTGCTCTATCCGATTCCGCAGACGGCGCGGACGTCACCGGCGGCGGCCGGTTTTCCCGAGGCCGAAGAGATCGTCGTCACGACCCGCGACGGCGAGCGGGTGATCCTGTGGCACGTCCCGCCCAAGGCGGACCGGCCGGTGGTGATCTTCCTGCACGGCAATGGCGATATCCTGGCCTGGCGCGTGCCGCGCTTTCGCGCGCTCACCGCGGACGGCACCGGCCTCGTCGCCTTGTCGTTTCGCGGCTACGCGGGCTCGACGGGCAAGCCGACGGAGCAGGGGCTGCTGGATGACGGCGCTGCCGCCTACGAGTTCGCGAGCGCCCGCTATGCGCCCTCCCGCATCGTGCCTTGGGGATATTCACTGGGATCCGGCGTCGCAGTCGAGATCGCGACGACACGGCCTGTCGGCGGCCTGGTGCTGGAGGCGCCCTATACCTCGATCGTGGACGTCGCGGCCCGCGCCTATCCGATCTTTCCGGTGCGCTTGCTGATGCACGACCGGTTTCACTCCGATCGGCGCATCGCCGCGCTGAAGGCGCCCTTGCTGGTCATGCACGGCGAAAAGGATGCGGTCATTGCCGCGGCCTTTGGCCGGCAGCTGTATGCGCTTGCACCTGAGCCGAAGCGGTTCGTCGCGTTCGAGAACGGCACGCATATCGATCTTGATGAGCGGGGAGCGGTCCGGACCGTTCAGGCCTTCCTCGACGAGATCGGCCATAGCCGTCTGAAGAACGGCGTGCTTCGACTAGGTCGATCGCAAAGAAAAACGCGGGCTTTGGGCCCGCGTTTTCATTCAGACAAACTTGTGTGCCGCTCAGGAGCGCGGAGGACGGGGGCCCGCACCGGGACCGCCACGGCCGGCGCCCGGACCACCGGGTCCGCGTGCGTCGGTCTTCGGCTTCATCGGCAGCAGGCCTTCGCGCTGCAGCTTCTTGCGTGCCAGCTTGCGCGCGCGGCGGACGGCTTCCGCCTTCTCGCGGGCTTTCTTTTCGGAGGGCTTTTCGTAATGGCCGCGAAGCTTCATCTCGCGGAAAATCCCCTCGCGCTGCATCTTCTTCTTGAGCGCCTTGAGGGCTTGATCGACGTTGTTATCGCGAACGAGAACCTGCACGCAGCATCCTTTGCTTTGGCCGAACGGCTGATCGGTTTGGAATTCGGGTGACGAAAAAAGGGGGCCAAATGTGGCCGACACTTCTCGTCAGGCGCGCGGATGTATCAGACAAAACAGCAATTGTCCACTGCCGATACCACGCCGCGGCGCCCTCGAAATCTACGGCTTTTTCGACTGCTGACGGGGATTTGACCTCGGTCACATGCCCCATTTTCCGCCCCTCGCGGGCGGGGCCTTTGCCGTAAAGATGCACCGTCGCGCCGGGCTTCGTCAGCCAGTGGCCGAAATCGTCGATATCGCTGCCGATCAGGTTGGTCATGATCACGTCGCCGTGGCGATGGACCGGCGCCAGCGGCCAGCCGGCGATGGCGCGGATATGCTGCTCGAACTGCGACACCGATGCGCCGTCGAGCGTCCAGTGCCCGGAATTGTGCACCCGGGGTGCGATCTCGTTCACCAGCAGCCGTCGTCCGTCCGCGTCCGCCACGACGAACATCTCCACCGCGAGCACGCCCGACATAGTCGAAGGCATTGGCGATCTTGGTGGCGATCTCCCGTGCGCTCGCCGCAACGGCGTCCGGAATCCGCGCCGGGGCGCGCGACGTTTTCAGAATGTGATCGCGGTGCTCGTTCTCGGTCACGTCGAAGCATTCGACGCTGCCGTCGGCGCCGCGCGCCACGACCACCGAAATCTCCCGCTCGAACGGAATGAACTGTTCGAGGATCGCCAGGCTGGTCCCGAGCTCGCTCCAGATCGCCTCGAGGTCGCCCGCGTCGCGAATGATCGACTGCCCCTTGCCGTCGTAGCCGAAGCGGCGCGTCTTCAACACTGCGGGCAGACCGAGTGTTTTGACCGCCTCTCGCAGCGCCGCGAGCGACGGCACGTCCGCATAGTCGGCAGTGGCGATGCCGAGCCGCCGCACGAAATCCTTCTCTGCGAGGCGGTCCTGCGTGATCTCGAGCACCGAGGGATCGGGAAGCACCGGCCGGCGCGCGGCGAGGATCAGCGCGGTGGCCGAGGGAACGTTCTCGAATTCGTAGGTGACGACGTCCACTTCGGACGCAAACAGCTCGAGCGCTGCGACATCGGCATACTCGGCGCAGGTCGCGTGCTGCACCACGTCGAAGGCCGGCGAATCCGGATCGGGGGAATAGACGTTGCAGCGCAGACCGAGGCGCGCGGCGGCAAGCGCCAGCATACGCCCCAGCTGTCCGCCGCCCAGGATTCCGATCGTGTCGCCCGGCTTCAGCTTCACCTTAGTCTTGGACGTCACTTAGGATCCTCGGGCCGCTCCGCAACGGCGGCGGTCTGTTGCTGTCGCCAGGCCGAAAGCCTGTCCGCAAGCGCCGCGTCGTTCAGTGCGAGAACGCTGGCCGCCAGCAGGGCCGCGTTGATAGCGCCTGCCTTGCCGATTGCCAATGTTCCGACCGGAATTCCGGCCGGCATTTGCACGATCGAATAGAGCGAATCGACGCCCGACAGCGACTTCGATTCGACCGGGACGCCGAACACCGGCAGTTCGCTCAGCGATGCGGTCATGCCCGGAAGATGCGCCGCGCCGCCGGCGCCGGCGATGATCACCTTGAAGCCCGCGGCCTTCGCGCCCCTGGCGAACGCGTACAGCCGCTCCGGCGTGCGATGCGCGGAGACGATGCGCGCCTCATGCGGCACGCCGAGCGCCTGCAGCGTCTCCGCGGCATGACGCATCGTCTCCCAGTCCGACTGGCTTCCCATGATGATGGCGACGAGGGCGCTCATGATTGCTGTCAATCTGCAAAAAAGGAGCGCGGATTATAGGGATCGACTTTTTCGAAGCAAGCGGATTGGATCGGCATATCTTCTCATGGTCAACGCGATTTTCCGCAGGCCCGGTGGCGGCAAGATATGGCGAAGGCGACGGGGCGCAGCGGCGGCAAAGCCGGTCATTCGACACGCCGGACGCGCCTGATAGCCGCGCGCACGCCGTCTGCCAAATCCGGCGCCAAGTCTGCCGCCAAGGCCGGCCCCAAGGCCAGGTCGCCAAGGCCGGCCCAAGAGCCCCAAAGCTGGTCTCAAGCGCCGGCGACAAAGCGTCCCGGCAGCCGTCAAGGGCGCATCGGCGGCACTGACGATCGCGGCGTTGACCAGGCGGCTTGCCCGGGCGCGGCGGCACATCGCCAGGCTCGAAGCGCACGCCGACACCGATTTCCTGCTCGACATTCCGAACCGGCGCGGCTTCGAGCGCGAACTGAACCGGTCCATCGCCTACGTCAAGCGATACCGCGCCTCGGCCGCGCTGCTTGTCGTCGACGTCGACCGGCTGAAGCCGATCAACGACCGTTTCGGTCATGCGGCCGGCGATCACCTGCTCAAGACCATCGTCGGCATTCTGTCCGCAAACATCCGCAAGTCCGACATGCTCGGACGGCTCGGCGGCGACGAGTTCGGCATCCTGTTGTGGAACCTCGGCGAGCACGACGCGCAGGCTGAAGGCCGCGGCGCTGGAGCGCGCGGTCGATGCGACGGTCTGTGGATATCGGGGACGGCGCATCTCGCCGGGCATTTCCGTCGGCGTCACCGTGCTGGGTGCGGACGATGAAGCGGCGACGGTGCTCGAGCGCGCCGACCAGGCGATGTATGCGCGCAAGGAGGCGCGGCGCGGCAAGCGAACTGTCGAGCGGTGACGCTCAGGCGATGATGTCGGGCGTGATCTGATCTTCGATGAAGGCGATGCGGTCGCGCAGCTGCAGCTTGCGTTTCTTCAGGCGCTGCAGTTGCAGGAGATCCGACGCCGGCGACGATTGCAGCGCTGCGATCGCCGCATCGAGATCGCGATGTTCCTGCTGCAGGCGCATAAGCTCTGCCTTGAACTCACGGTCGTCTTCGTCGGTCATTGTTTAGAGTCGATTCGAATCGTGAGTGCGCCGCGACCAGAAACGGCGGCGAACGGAACTAACGAACGTCCGCTTCCGCGCAGCGGCACAGAGCCGCACAAGGTGGCCTTTGCAGTGCACGCAGGGTTCCACACCCCACCGTTTCCTGAGGAATTATCTGCGGTTCCGGCGATTGTGGCAAGCCGCAGCGGCGTCGAATACCTTTGGCAACCAATCTTCGGTGATGCTCGCAGGCCGCCATCGACAGCCGCCGCCAGTCATGTACACTCCGCCGTCCCAGAGCGAAGTCAGATGGAGGTGCCGATGGCGATCCAGGCTCATCTTGCGGAACTGGAACGTAAGCACGAAGCGCTGGAAGATCAGCTTCACGAAGCGCTCAATCATCCTTCCACGGATGACATCACGATCGTCGAAATCAAGCGTCGAAAATTGCAGGTCAAGGACGAAATCGAGCGTCTGCGCGTAGCGGCGAGCGACACCGTCCACTAGTTCGGGTTTGGTTCAAATCTGACATTTGAGTAGCTGGCCAGCTTCCGTCGTTGCGACGGCAGCGTGTCCGGTCATGTGCGCAACGGCTCCGCTGCGGCGAGCTCTGCGACGTGATCGGCTATTGCCAGCGACGATGTCAGGCCCGGCGATTCTATTCCGAACAGGTTGATCAAGCCGGCGACGCCGTGGTCGCGCGGCCCTTGAATCACGAAATCCTGTGCGGCGATCTCCGGCGGCACGATCTTCGGACGGATGCCGGCATAGGCCGGCACCAGCGATCCGTCCGGCAGGTCCGGCCAGTATTTTCGGATCGCCGGATAGAACAGTTCGGAACGTTTCGGATCGACTGCATAGTCCATTTGATCGATCCACTGGACATCCGGGCCGAAGCGCGCCTGGCCCGCCATGTCGAGCGTCAGATGCACGCCGAGCCCGCCGGCAACCGGCACCGGATAGATCAGCCGCGAGAACGGTGCGCGCGCCGTGCAGCTGAAGTAGTTGCCCTTGGCGAAATAAGCCTTCGGAATGCGGTCCGCCGGCATCGTCACGATCGCCGCTGCGATCGCCGGCGCGCGGTGTCCTGCGGCGTTGACCAGCAGCCGGCAGCCGAGCGTCATCGGCGCCTCGCCGCCGATCGTCAGCGTCATCCGTCCGTTCTCGGGCATTGCGCCTTCGAGCGGCGCGTGAAAGGCGAACTGCGCGCCGGCGGCCTCGGCGTCGCCGCGCAGCGCCAGCATGTAGGCGTGACTGTCGATGATGCCGGTCGACGGCGACAGCAAGGCGCCGGCGCTGCTCAGCGCGGGCTCGAGCGCGCGCGCTTCGGCGCCGTTCAGAATCCTCATGTCGTCGACGCCGTTCATGCGCGCGCGTTCGGCGATCGAGGCCAGCCGTTCGTTCTCTTCACCGGTCGCAGCGACGATCAGCTTGCCGCATTTCCTGTGCGGCACGCCATGCTCGTCGCAGTAGCGATAGAGCGCGGCGCGTCCGCTGACGCAAAAGCGCGCCATCAGGCTGTCGCGCGGATAGTAGATGCCGGCGTGGATCACCTCGCTGTTGCGCGACGATGTCACCGTGCCGATCTCGCCTTCGCTTTCGAGCACGATGACCTCGCGCCCGTCGCTTGCCAGGCGCCGGGCGATGGCAAGGCCGATCACGCCGGCGCCGGCGACGACACAATCCACCTGGTCCATCAGCGCACGCCCCCGGAGAGGCTTCCGGATCCGATCCGGCGACGACGTCCGCTTTTGCAATCGATCATGTTCAACCTGTCGCTGTTCGCCGCGCGTTGAGGTTTTGTTAACGCCTGGAATGCCCCGCGCTCAACGCCGTTTACACTTCACTAACCATCGCGGCCCGATTGCGACATATTTCATTCAACCCGCGCGGTTGTGTGCCAGCATCTTTACTCGATCAAAAGGTGTGCAACCTGACAATGAATACGCCAACTCCGGCAAAATTGTCATGGCGGTCATGCAGGACTGGATTGTTAGGTGCGAGCGGCGTCTTGCTGGGCTCGCGGCGATCATCGCCGCGTCCGCATGCGTTGCGCCGTCCAGTCACGCCTTCAGCCTGACCGACACGAGCGCGGTGACGAACTGGGAGCTGGCCGTCGGCGTCGGCGTGCTTTCGGCGTTCTTTACGTCGATCCTGCTCTGGATCTATTCCGCCCATCGCCGCCTCAGGCTGCGGCAGCGCCGCAGGGCGAAGTTCGCGTCGGCGGCGTTGAACAACCTGCCGCACGGCATCGTCATGGTCGATTCACGCCAGCGCATGGTGTTCTGCAACGACCGGTACCTCGAAATCCATCATCTGTCGCGTTCGGATATCAGCTCGCGCATGCCGTTCGCCGATGTGCTCGAGCTGCAGAAGGCGCGCGGGACGCTCGCCGTCGATCCGCACGCCGGCAAGCGCAGCGGCGATGAGCTGGAGAGCTCCGTTCGCGATGTCGGCGACGGCCGGCAGATCAAGGTTTCGCGCCGCTGGCTGCCGGGCGGCGGTTTCATCTCGGTGCACGAGGACTTCAGCGAACAGCGCGAGCTGTCGCGGCAACTGGCCACGACCAAGAGCTTCCTGGAATCGGTGATCGACAACATTCCCGTCTGCGTCGCCGTGAAGAACATCGACGACGGCAGATACATTCTCGCCAACCGTGCGTTCGAACAGTTCAGCCGCTTTCCGCGCGAGAAGATCGTCGGCCATCGTGCCGATGAAATCTTCACGCCGCAGTCGGCGAAGGCCGTGATCGAGGCCGATGAAGAGGCGATCGCGTCACCGACCGGCGACGCCAGCATGGAAATCGTCGTCGAGCGCGGCGCGCAGCAAGCGCATCCTCGGCGCGCGCCGCGTGGTTGCACGCGACGAGTTCGGTCAGCCGAAGTTCCTGGTCACGCTGTTCGAGGACGTGACCGACCAGCGCGAACTGTCGAAGCAGGTCGAGGAGACCAAGAAGTTCCTCGAGCTCGTGCTGGATCACATCCCGACGTCGGTCGCGGTGAAGCGGGTGGACGACCGCAAGTATCTGCTCGTCAACCGGCATGCCGAGAAGTTCATGGACCGGTCGCGGCAGCAGATGATCGGCCACCGGATCGAGGAGTTCCATTCGCGCGACCGTGCGACCTTCATCAATCATCGCGACAATGCGGCGATCCGCATGAAGGGCGAGGTCGTCGCCGAGGAGTATCCGGTGCAGTCGGACACCGGCATGCGGCTCTACATGGCGCGCCGCGTCGCCGTGCTCGACGAGCAGGGCGAGCCGCAGTACCTGATCCAGACCAACGAGGACATCACCGACCGCCGCCAGACCGAGTCGCGGATGGCGCACATGGCGTTCCACGACGGCCTGACGGACCTGCCGAACCGCGTCGCATTCGTGCAGGCGCTGTCGCAGATGATCGACGCGTGCGCAGGATCGGACGAGTTCGCGGTGCTGTCGATCGACCTCGATCGCTTCAAGGAGGTCAACGACGTCTTCGGCCATCAGGTCGGCGACAAGCTGCTGATCGAGGCTTCGGCCAGGATCCAGCAGGCGGCGCAGGGCGCGGTGGTCGCGCGCCTGTCCGGCGACGAGTTCGGCCTGATCATCGACGGCGAGCAGCCGCAGGCAGGCAGGGCGCTGGCGCAGCGGCTGATCGACGCGATGCAGAAGGAATTCGTGATCGACGACAAGATCATCCATGTCGGGGTCACGGTCGGCATCGCGGTGTTCCCGCACAACGGCAACGATGCCGCGGCGCTGCTGGCGAACGCCGACGTCGCGCTGTTCCGCGCCAAGGCGGAGGCGCGCGGCTCGGTGTGCGTGTTCGAAGCGCAGATGGATCAGCAGATCCGCGACCGCCGGGCCATGCATCACGAACTGTCGCAGGCGATCAAGAACGGCGAACTGATGCTGAACTATCAGCCGCAGGCGATCATCGGCAAGGATGTGGTCGGCTTCGAGGCCCTGGTGCGCTGGAATCATCCGACCCGGGGCGTCGTGTCGCCCGGCGTGTTCATTCCGCTTGCCGAGGAGAGCGGCCTGATCGTCGAAATGGGCGAGTGGATCCTGCGCGCGGCCTGCCGCGAAGCCGCATCCTGGCTCCAGCCCGCTGCAGATCGCGGTGAACCTGTCGCCGGTGCAGTTCCTGCACGGCGATCTGGTGTCGCTGGTGCATTCGATCCTGCTCGAGACCGGGCTGCAGCCGGGGCGGCTGGAGCTCGAGATCACCGAGGGCGTGCTGATCGGCGATTTCGACCGCGGTCTGACGCTGCTGCGCCGGCTGAAGGCGCTCGGCGTGCGCATCGCCATGGACGATTTCGGCTCGGGCTACTCGTCGCTGTCGTACCTGCAGTCGTTTCCGTTCGACAAGATCAAGATCGACCGCGAGTTCGTCATGAACCTCGGCCGCAACACGCAGTCGGCCGCGATCATTCGCGCGGTGATCGGCCTCGGCCACGGCCTCGACGTGCCGATCGTCGCCGAAGGCGTCGAAACCCAGGAGCAGCTTACGTTCCTCGAGAGCGAATCCTGCGACCAGGTGCAGGGATATTTCATCGGCAAGCCGGCGCCGATCCAGCAATATGCCGAGCTCGTCGGCCGTGCCCGGACCGGCGGCGAGGCCGTGCGCCGGATCGGCTGCATATCGCTGACTGGACTTCGAAGTTCTCCCAATCCGACTGCGATTTCCATCACAACGTCATTCCGCCGACATCAAGACGCCGCGTTGCTGATGCCCTAAGGTGCATGTGGGGCGTGGCGGCTTTGTGTCTGCCGTCTGTGGTGTGGGGACGATCGGCCAAATGGCGGATTACGATCTTGCCATCATCGGCGGGGGACTGACCGGCGCGAGTGTCGCGCGCGACGCCGCCGGGCGCGGTCTGAGCGTCGTGCTGATCGAGCAGGGCGACCTGGCCTCGGGCGCGTCGCAGGCCTCCTCAGGGCTGATTGCGGGCGATCTGGAGCAGTTCGAACGTCGCGCGATCTTGCGCCTGCGCGCATCGCTCGCCGAGCGCAATCTGCTCGCAAGGCTCGCCCCCCATCTCATGCGGCCCGTGAAGCTGGTTCTTCCCGTGCATCCGGAAGACCGGTCGCCGTGGCGGCTGCGATCGGAGCTGTTTCTCTATGACCGGCTGGCGCCGGCCTGCGAGTTTCCGCCCACCTCGGCGCGCGACCTCACCCATCATGAGGCGGGTTTCAGCCTCAAGCGCTCGTTTCGGCAGCGCCTTCGTCTACACCGGCGCCGTTGTCGACGAGGCGCGTGTCGTCGTCCTCAACGCCGTCGATGCGGCCGAGCGTGGCGCCTCAATTCGCACCGGCGCCCGCTGCGTCCGCGCCGATCGCGAGGAAGAATGGCGGCTCGGCGTGATCGATCGCGGCCATCGCCGCACGATCACGGCGCGCGCGCTCGTCAACGCCACCGGCGCCTGGACGAACATGACGGCGGAGACCGTGCTGCGCCGCGCCGTGCCGCGCGCCCGCCTGTTGCGCGAGAGCCGGATCGTCGTCCGCCGTCCGTTCGATCACGACTGGCATCTACGTCTTCCGCCATACCGACGACCGGCTGATCTTCGTCAGCCCGTATGCTGACGGCCTTGCCGCGATCGGAATGATCGACAACGAGTTCACCGGCGACCCCGCCGTGGCGTCGCCGACTGCCGGCGAGATCGCCTACCTCTGTGCCGCCGCCAACCGCTATTTCCGCGAGCAGTTCGCGCCGACCGACGTCGTGCGCACGATCTGTGCCGTGCGCGCGCGCTCCCCGCGCTCGAACTGGCGGCAGGATGCGGCGGCCGGCACGCTGGCGCTGGATCGCCCGTTCCACGAAGCGCCGCTGGTGACGGTGTTCGGCGGCGATGCCCTGATGTATCGCCACCTGGCTGAGGATGTGCTGGCGGCGCTCGCGCCGTTCTTCGCCATGCGCGGGCCCTGGACCGGGACGACGCCGCTCGCCGGCGGCGACTTCTCCGCCGATTTCGACGAAGAGGTCGATCGCGCGCGGATGCGCTGGCGGTTCCTCACCGATGCGCACGCGCGGCGGCTGATCTCGGCCTATGGTACGCGGATCGCGCGCATCCTGGAGGAGGCGCGGAGCCTGACCGACCTCGGCCCGCTGTTCGGCCAGGACCTGACCGGAGCGGAGGTCCGCTACCTGACATCGTGCGAGTGGGCCCGCACCGAGGAGGACGTGCTGATGCGGCGCTCGAAGGTCGGATCTGCGATGTCGCCGCAGGGCCGCAGCGCCTTGACCGAATTCATCAAAGCGGGCGTGTGACCGTCTCGCCAAGCAATTCCTGTGGCCTCGCCAACCGGCGCGGTTGAGCCGCCGCCTGATCGCCGCTACCAATGGCCGCGGCAAAACGGGCTGCCGTGGCCGCGGGACAACGGGATGGTTGAGGGGTTGCCTTCAGTGGACGCGCCGGCCACGGACAAATCCGGCGGCGATAGCACGCCGCTGCTGCGCATCGCGTCCGTCAGCAAGCGGTTCGGCGGCGTGGTCGCGGTCGAGAACCTCTCGCTCGACATCCGCGCAGGCGAGTTCTTCGCGCTGCTGGGTCCGTCCGGCTGCGGCAAGAGCACCTTGCTGCGCATGCTCGCCGGTTTCGAGACGCCCGATCAGGGCAGCATCGTTCTCGATGGCGCGGACATCGCGTCCGTGCCGCCGCATCAGCGGCCGATCAACATGATGTTCCAGAACTATGCGCTGTTTCCGCATCTCAATGTCGCGGGCAACATCGCCTTCGGGCTGAAGCGCGCCGGGATGAGCGCGCGCAGACATCGCCGCTCGCGTCGCCGAGATGCTGGCGCTGACGCAGCTCGAAGGCCTGGAACGGCGGCGTCCGGATCAGCTCTCCGGCGGCCAGCGCCAGCGCGTGGCGCTCGCGCGGTCGCTGGCGCTGCGCCCGCGGCTGCTGCTGCTCGACGAGCCGCTCGCCGCCCTCGACCGGAAGCTGCGCGAAAGCACGCAAGGCGGAGCTGCTCGAGGTGCAGCGCAAGCTCGGCACCACCTTCATCATCGTCACGCACGACCAGGACGAGGCGATGACGGTGGCCGACCGCATCGGCGTGATGAACAAGGGCAGTCTCGTCCAGGTCGCAAGCCCGCGCGAGCTCTACGAGTCGCCGAACTCGCGCTGGGTCGCGAACTTCGTCGGCGACATCAATTTCATCGAAGGCCTGGTGGTCTCGCAGAAGGGCAGCCTGCTGACGCTGAAGACCGAGGAGGCCGGCACCATCATCGTCACCAGCACGGCGCAGCCGATCGCCGGCATGACGGTGCCGATTGCGATCAGGCCGGAGAAGATCCGCATCTCGTCGGAGACCGCGTCGAGCGATCTCGCCAATGCGCTGCGCGGCGAGATCGTCGACATCAACTATCTGGGCGACGTGTCGGTCTATTCCGTGCGGCTGCCGTCGGGCGCGCTGATGCGGGTCACGGCGGCGAACCTGGTCCGGTCGGAGACCGGCTTCTTCGCGCCGGGACAGCGTGTGTCGCTGTCGTTCTCGCCGGACGCCTGCATCGTGCTGGACCGGTAGAGGCGATGAGCACGAGCCGCAATTTCTCCTATCCCGCGCGCATCGCTGCGATCGCGCCCTATCTCTGGATGGCGGTCTTCTTTCTGGTGCCGTTCCTGTTCATCCTGAAGATCAGCCTGTCGCAGACCGCGATCTCGCAACCGCCCTACGAGCCGGTGTTCGATCTCGCGCAAGGATTTGAGGGCCTGAAGACCGCGGCCAGCCAGCTGTCGGTCGAGAATTTCCGTCTGCTGGTGTCGGACGATCTCTACATCCTGTCGTATCTGCGCAGCGTCGTCGTCGCGGCGGTCTCCACGCTGATCCTCGTGCTGCTCGGCTATCCGATCGCCTACGGCATGTCGCGGCTGCCGCGCGGCTGGCAGGCGATCGCCATGCTCGCGGTGATCGTGCCGTTCTGGACCTCGTTCCTGATCCGCATCTATGCCTGGATCAACATCCTGCAGCGCGACGGCCTGCTCAACGACATCCTGGTCGCGCTGAAGATCGTCAGCGCGCCGGTGGTGTGGCTGTCGACCGACACCGCCATGTATATCGGCATCGTCTATTCCTACCTGCCGTTC
Source organism: uncultured Alphaproteobacteria bacterium (assembly GCA_963843435.1). Lineage (GTDB taxonomy): Bacteria > Pseudomonadota > Alphaproteobacteria > Rhizobiales > Xanthobacteraceae > P52-10. The sequence goes on along the minus strand of CAWJKJ010000008.1, from coordinate 162,619 downwards.
ATGGTGCTGCCGCTCTATGCGACGCTGGCGAAGATGGATGCGTCGCTGCTGGAAGCGGCGGCCGACCTCGGCTGTTCGCGCGCGCGGGCGTTCTGGCTGGTGACCTGGCCGCTGTCGCTGCCCGGCATCGGCGCCGGTGCGCTGCTGTGCTTCATCCCGATCACCGGCGAGTTCGTGATCCCGGACCTGCTCGCCGGTTCCGGCCAGATGATGATCGGGCAGACCTTGTGGAACGAGTTCTTCACCAACCGCGACTGGCCGGTCGCCTCCGCGATCGCGGTGGTGCTGCTGCTGGTGCTGCTGGCGCCGCTCGTCGCCTACGACCGGCTGCAGCGAAGGCAGCTCGAGGGGCGGTCATGAGTGCGCGCGCCGCTGACGCGGCTGACGCCGTTCAACATCGTGTCGCTCGCGGCTGGGCTTCGCCTTCCTCTATCTGCCGCTCGTCATCCTGATCATCTATTCGTTCAATGCGTCGCGCCTGGTCACGGTCTGGGGCGGATGGTCGACCCGCTGGTATGCCGAGCTGCTCAACGATACCGCCATGCTCGAAGCCGCCTGGATGAGCCTGCGCGTCGGCGTCGCGTCGGCGACGCTCGCCACTGTCCTCGGCACGATGGCCGCGATTGCCCTGTCGCGCGGCGACGATTTTCGCGGGCGGACGCTGTTTTCGGGCATGCTGCACGCGCCGCTGGTGATGCCCGAGGTCATCACCGGTCTGTCGCTGCTGCTGCTGTTCATCGCCGTCGAAGCCGGGCGCGGCTTCTGGACGGTGACCGCGGCCCACACCACGCTGACCATGTGCTTCGTCGCGGTGATCGTGCAGTCGCGGCTGAACGGGCTCGATCGCAGCCTCGAGGAGGCGGCGATGGATCTCGGCTGCTCGCCCGTGCGGGCATTTTTTGCAGTGACGCTGCCGATCATCCTGCCGGCGATCGCCGCGGCCTGGATGCTGGCCTTCACCCTGTCGATCGACGATCTGGTGATCGCGAGCTTCACCACCGGCCCCGGCTCGGCGACCCTGCCGATCCGCATCTACTCGGAAGTCCGCCTCGGCGTGAAACCGCAGATCAACGCCATCTGCACGCTGATGGTCGCCTTCGTCGCGCTGACCATCGTGGTCGCCTCGCTGGTGTCGAAGCTGTCGGCGGCGAGGGGCGAAAGCGCCGCGCCGCTCTAGATTTCGTTCACGGCTTGAAAACAGGGCGGCAATGCCGCAGCATCGCGGCTGTTGAATTGCCGGGGTAACAGCATGTCGCAGCCGAAGAACGTTCTCTGGATCATGTGCGACCAGCTTCGCTACGACTATCTCGGATGCTCCGGGCATCCGACGCTGACAACGCCGAACATCGACGCGATGGCGCAGCGCGGCGTTCGCTTCACCAACGCCTATGTGCAATCGCCGATCTGCGGCCCGTCGCGCATGAGCTTCTACACCGGCCGCTACATGCGTTCGCACGGCTCGCACTGGAACGGCTGGCCGCTGCGCGTCGGCGAACCGACGCTTGGGGATCATCTTCGCAACATCGGCGTGCGCAACGTGCTGGTCGGCAAGACCCATATGGCCGCCGACGTCGAAGGCATGAAGGCGCTCGGCATCGCGCCGGACTCGATCATCGGCGTGCATGTGTCGCAATGCGGCTTCGAGCCCTATGAGCGCGACGACGGCCTGCATCCGACCGGCGTGGCGCGGCCGCGCTACGACAGCTATCTGCGCGACAAGGGCTACGAGGCCTCGAACCCGTGGGAGCACTGGGCCAACTCAGGCATGGCCGCGGACGGCACGCTGCAGAACGGCTGGCTCCTCGTCCATGCCGACAAGGCCGCGCGCGTTCCGGACGAGGATTCCGAGACGCCCTACATGACCCGCCGGGCGATGGACTTCATTGCGGAGGCGCAGCAGGACGGCCGGCCGTGGTGCCTGCACCTGTCGTACATCAAGCCGCACTGGCCTTACATCGCGCCCGAGCCGTATGCGAGCATGTACAGCGCGCGCGACATGCAGCCGGCGATCCGCTCCGAGCGGGAGCGGCAGAACCCGCATCCGGTGTTCGGCGCCTACATGGACATGCGCTACTCGCGCAACATGGCGCGCGACGAGGCGCGCGAGAAGGTCATCCCCACCTACATGGGTCTGATCAAGCAGATCGACGACCAGATGGGGGTGCTCATGCGCTTTCTCGAGCAGCGCGGCCTGCTCGAGACGACCATGATCGTATTCACCTCGGATCACGGCGACTATCTTGGCGATCACTGGATGGGCGAGAAGGATCTGTTCCACGAGCAGTCCGCGAAGATCCCGCTGATCGTCATCGATCCGTCGCAGGCGGCCGATGCCACCCGCGGCACGGTTTGCGATGCGCTGGTCGAGGCGATCGATCTCGCGCCGACCTTCATCGATTATTTCGGCGGCAAGCCGCCGGAGCACATCCTGGAAGGCCGCTCGCTGATGAGCTGGCTGCACGGGGAGGCGCCCGCCGACTGGCGCAACGTCGTCTTCTCGGAATACGACTACAGCATGCAGGACGTGCGGCTGAAGTTGAACCAGCCGATCGAGCAATGCCGCCTGTTCATGGTGTTCGACGGCCGCTGGAAATACGTTCATGCCTCCGGCTTCCGGCCGATGCTGTACGACCTCGCAGACGATCCGCAGGAACTGGTCGACCGTGGCGACGATCCTGCCTGCGCAGACGTGATCGCGCGGCTGCAAGCGAAGCTGTTCGATTGGGCGCTGCATCCCAAGGGACACATCACCACCAGCAACGAAAAGATCAGCAGCTACGCCGCCAACCAGCTGCAGGTCAGGCGCGGCATTCTGATCGGCATCTACGATGAGGCCGAGCTGGCTGCGATCCAGAGCAAGCTGACCTGACGGCCCTCAGTTCGTGATCTTGTAGCCGGTCGCCTTGACGATCGGTTGCCAGAACGCGGTGTTGGCGGAGAGCTCGTCGGCCAGTGCCTCCGGCGTCGAGCCGACCGGGACCATGCCGATCGCCTGAAGCTTTTCGCGCACCTCCGGCCTTGGCGAGCGCCGCGCTCGCTGCGGTGCTCAGTTGCTTCGCGAACTCGGGCGAAGCTGCCGGCGGGCAGCCACATGCCGTACCAGGCGTCGGCGACAAGATCGATGCCGCTCTCTTTCAGCGTCGGCACATCGGGCAGGAACGGCGATCGCTCCGCGCTGCTGACGGCAACGATCCTGACGCCGCCGGCGCGATGCTGGGTGGATCGAGTTGGCGACGGTGACGATGCCGAACGGCAGATGGCCGCCGATGAGGTCGTTCATGATCGGCGCGCTGCCGCGATAGGGGACGCGTGTCATCTGCAGCCGCAGGAGCTCCTCCAGCCGCGAACCGATGAAGTGCGGAATGGTGCCGTTGGCCGGCACGCCGAAGGTGGCCCTGCCGGGATTGGCCCTGAGCCAGTCGACGAGTTGCTTGAAATCCTTCACGCCGATCGCCGGGCTTGCGACGATGCCGAAATCGAAACGGCCGAGCAGCGAGACCGGCAGGAAGTCCTTGCGGCCGTCGAAGCTCGGCTGCGGTCTCCACCATCGGCAGCAGGTACATCGTCGGACCTGTCGTGATCAGGATCGTGGTGCCGTCGGGACTTGCGTTCTTGACCGATTTGATTCCGATCAGCCCGTCACCGCCGGTCCGGTTTTCGACGATCACCGTACGCCCCAGCGTCTCGCTGATATTCTGCGCGATCAGCCGGCAAAGCGCGTCGCCGCCGCGCCGGCAGCGAAGGGGAATATGATCTTGGTCAGCGGCCCGGACTGGGCCAGCACATCGCCCGCAGTCGCGGACAACGGCAGAAGCGGCCATTGCGGCCAGAAAGCCCCGGCGATCCATTTGCGTCCTCCCCTGTTGATCGCAAGTATCGCTCGCGTTCTCGCCAATCTCAAGCTGAACGGGCTCGAGCCGCTTCGAGCAGGCTGCTGCCAAAGCTTTGAGCCGCCGGTTCGCGGCAAACCCGGAAACGCTTTGAGTGTTTTCCCGGATGTGAAGACGGTGCTCGCATCGCTAACACCAGCTTCGCGACTGGGTAACAGGAGTGCTTGCATGTCCGCTTCGGCCGCGAAGATAGAGAATTCCGCCGCTTCCTATGTCTCGACGGGTCATTTGCCGGCGCCCGAGCAGGTTCAGCGGTGGGTCGGCGATGCCCATGCGAGATACAAATCGGACGACGCGGGGCAGAACTCGCAAGTCTACCCGGCATTGGCGCGCGTACCGCGCCAGCTGTTCGGTGTTTGTCTCGTCGGCACCAATGGTCAGGTCTATCGCGGCGGGGGACACGAACTACGAATTTTCCATCATGAGCGTGTCCAAGCCGTTCGTGTTTGCGTTGGTATGCCAGGTGCTCGGCGCGGATCAAATGCGCGACCAAAATCGGTGCGAATGCCACCGGTCTGCCGTTCAATTCCCTTGCCGCTGTGGAACAGAGCCGGGACGGCCGGACCAATCCCATGGTGAATGCTGGGGCGATTGCGACGACAAGCCTGGTGCCGGGCGCAAACGGCGACGCGAAATGGCGATTCATTCAGGACGGGCTTTCCCGGTTTGCCGGTCGCAAGCTTTCGCTGAATGACGAGGTCTACGCGTCGGCAACCGAAACCAACTTCCGCAATCGCAGCATCGCCTGGCTGCTCGAAACCCGAAGCACGATCTATTGCGATCCGATCGAGGCGACGGACCTCTACACGAAGCAGTGCTCGCTGAATGTGAGCGCGAAGGACCTGGCGGTCATGGGCGCGACGCTCGCCGACGGTGGCGTCAATCCGATCACCCGCGAAGTGGTCGTGATGCCGTCCGTCTGTCACTACGCTTTGGCCGTGATGGCGACCGCCGGTCTCTATGAGACGTCGGGTGACTGGCTCTACGACATCGGGCTGCCCGGCAAGAGCGGCATTGGTGGCGGCATCGTCACCGTATCGCCGGGCAAGGGTGGCCTCGGCACGTTCGCGCCACCCCTCGACGACGCAGGCAACAGCGTGAAGGGGCAGTTGGCGGCCAAATACCTGTCACAGCAGCTCGGAATGGATCTGTTCGTGTCGCAAGCGGAGAGCTGAGCAGCGCCCGGTTTTGCGAAGCAAACGGCTGGAGGAAGTCATGGCACAAGCCACCTACATCGATCATCCGCACGCCGAGGCTCAGGAATCCTGGGTGCCGATGATCGCCATCGCGCTCGGCCAGATGATCATGTCCTTCAACGTTGCCTCCCTGCCGGTCGCTTTGGGAGGAATGGTGGAAAGCTTCAACGTTCCGCCGACGACTATCGCTACCGGCATCGTCGCATATTCCATGCTGGTTGCGGGCTTCGTGATGCTTGGCGCAAAGCTTGCGCAACGCTTCGGCGCCGTGCGCGTGTTTCGTGCGGCGGTCGTCGCGTTTTGTATCTCGCAGGTGCTGATGACGATCAGCCCGACGGCAGGCTTGATGATCACGGCACAGGCCTTGTGCGGCGCCTCCGCTGCCGTGATCGTCCCCTCGCTGGTGGCGCTCATTGCAGAAAACTATACCGGGCGCCAGCAGGCTACGGCGGTCGGTGCGCTGGGCTCGGCGCGGGCCGCGGCCGGCGTTCTTGCGTTCATTATCGGGGGGATTCTCGGTACCTTTATCGGCTGGCGGCCGGTGTTCGCAATCCTGGTCGTTGTGTCGGCGATCGTCTTTCTGCTGAGCTTTCGCCTGAAGCACGACGAGGGGCGTCCCGATGTGAAGATCGACATCATGGGCGTCGCGCTGGCGGCGACTGCGATCATCTTCATCAGCTTCGGCTTCAACAACCTGAACCGCTGGGGCCTGGGATTGGCGACGGCAAACGCGCCCTTCAACCTGCTTGGCCTTTCCCCTGCGCCGATCCTGATCGTGCTGGGCATCGTCTGCGGGCAGGCCTTTTTCTCCTGGACGCACCGCCGGCAGGCCAAAGGGAAGACGCCACTGCTGGCCCTCGCAGTCATCGATTCGCCGCAGGAGCGGGCGGCCGTCTATGCATTGTTCGCCGTCGTTGCATTGGAGGCCGCGCTGAATTTCACGGTGCCGTTGTACATCCAGATCGTGCAGGGCCGTTCGCCGATCGCCACGGCGGTCGCCATGATGCCGTTCAATCTCACGGTGTTCTTCACCGCCATGCTGGTCGTCCGCTTCTACGACCGCCTGACGCCCCGGCAGATCGGCCGCTACGGGTTCATCCTCTGCACCGTTGCGCTCCTGTGGCTGGCCCTGGTCGTCCGCAACGACTGGAGCGCCGTGCCTGTGCTGATCGGGCTCATCCTGTTCGGCATCGGTCAGGGCTCGCTGGTCACGCTTCTGTTCAATGTGCTGGTGACCGCCTCGCCGAAGGAGCTTGCCGGCGATGTCGGCTCGTTGCGCGGCACGACGCAAAATCTCGCCGCCGCGGTCGGCACGGCCCTGGCCGGCGCTCTGCTGGTCGGCCTGTTGAGCGCTGCCGTGATGAGCAGGATTGCTGCAAACCCGATGTTGCCGAAGGAAGTGCAGGCGCAGGTCGATCTCGACAACGTCACCTTCGTCAGCAACGACCGGCTGCAGAGTATCCTGCAAGCGACCACGGCATCGCCTCAACAGGTTGAGGAAGCCGTTCGCGTCAACACCGAGGCGCGCCTGCGCGCGCTGAAGATCGGCCTGCTGATCATGGCGGGTCTCGCGCTGCTGTCGATCATTCCGGCCGGGAAGCTCCCCGACGCGGCCGCTCCATCAGGACGATGAAAGCTTTCACGCGCAAGGGAGGACTATCATGACGACGCTGCACACAGGAACTCCGCAGCGCGAGCTGTCAGTGCCACCTACGTGGGTTCGGGTTGCGCTTGGGATCGTGCTGATCGTTGCCGGCATTGTCGTGCTCGGCGACATCGCGATTGCCACGCTCATCAGCACGCTGTTCATCGGCGCGGTCGCCATCATCGTCGGCGCGTTCGAGATCGTCCATGCGTTCTGGACGAAAGGCTGGGGCGGATTCCTATGGCAGATTCTGCTCGGCGTTCTCTACGTTGCGTTCGGCGTCGTGCTCGTCAGTCAGCCTCTCGCCGGCGCGCTGGTGCTGACCCTCGTGCTTGGCATGCTGCTTTTGATATCGGGCTTCATCCGCATCGTGTTGAGCATCACGCACTGGAAGGATGTCGGCTGGATCATGCTTGTTTCGGGCGTTTTCGGCGTCCTGGCCGGCCTCGTCATCCTGACCGGATTTCCGATGTCAGGCCTTTGGGTCCTCGGGCTGGTGCTCGGGATTGACCTGATTTCTCACGGAGCGGCCTGGCTGACGTTTGGATGGCTGACCGGCCAGGCGCGCACGCCCTGAAACGGATTTACTCCGTGCTGCTCTTCGCCTCGGGCGCTTCCGCGCCCGGGGCCGAGCGCTGGCCGCCGGTGAGGCGTTCGATCGCGGACTTGACCGCATCGCGGGCGCGGCGGTCGCGCACCGCGTCCAGCAGCGGCGCCGAGGCGGGCGAGCGCCGCAGCAGGCTTTCGGAGTCGGGCAGGATCAGCGGATCGTCCCACGGCCCCTGGATGACGAACGGCAATTCGAACGTGCGTGTCGCGCCGGCCGGCGGCACCAGGCTCGCCACGCCCTTGAGGTCGAACTCCCGCGTCGGGATCGACGCCGCCCCGGTCAGCGCCAGTTGCACCGTCGGGCCGTCGAGCCGCACGTCCTCGGTCGTGGCAATGCCGTCGTTGAGCCGCAAGACGACATTGAGCTTGTCGTAGGGCGTGCGGCCGTTGCGGAAGTCCCCGGTGCCGGACAGCGGCCGGCGTTCGAGCCGCTTGAGCAACTGCTCGATATTGAAGCCGGTGAGGGCGCCGTTCTGGCTCGTCAAGGTGGCGCGGCCGTCGAGCGATTGCGCCAGCCCAAACGGATTGGCGCCGACGGCCTCGAGCGTGACGCCGAGCGTTCCCTTGCCGGCGATGCGGCGCATGCCGAACAGTTCGCCGAGGCAGGCTTCGAGATCGACATCGGTGAGCTGGAACTGCGCCTTGACGTCGGCCTTGGTATCCGCGCGTGTCACGTTGAACGAGCCCTTGGCGACGCCGCCGAACAGCTGCGCTTCGCCGACGCTCAGCATCAGCGCGCCGTCGCGGACGTTGAGGCCGAGCGCGGTGCGCCCGATGTTCGTCTTGCCGATCGTCATGCGCGTCGCCGACAGCCGCAGGTCGAGATCGTTGCCGGAAAGGCCGCGCAGGTCGAACGGCTGCCGGTTCCAGTCGCGCGCGCCGCCGGCCATCATGCGGATCGTCGAAACATAAGGCGTGACGTCGAGCGCCTCGGCCGCGAGCGTGCCCTGCAGCGTCTGCCGCCCGTCGCTGCCGTAGCTCATCACGCCTTCGGCGACGTTGCCGTCGAGCTCGACATTGACGTTGGCGAGCGCGATCGATGTCTCGGTCGCGTTCGCGCGCGCCTTCAGCGAGAACCGTCCGAAACCGGCGCCCGGGGGCACGTCGTGACCGGCCCAGCGCAGCGTGTCGCGCAGCGACGCGGAATCGATGGTCAGGTTGCCGTCCACGGTGAGGTGGTCGCGATTGACGACCGTGCCGTCGAACGCGAGCTTCACCGGCGCGCTCGCGAAACGCGCGCGCAACCCCGAGCGTTCGCCAATCAGCGCGGCGGTGAAGTTGGCGACGCTGACGTTGCCGTCGATGCGTTCGCCGCGCCAGTTGAATTCGCCGGTGGCGGCGAACGAGCGCGAGATCGACGGCCAGGCGAGCGACAGGTCGATGCCGGTCGCGGCCTCGGATATGCGGCGAACCTCGTCGCGATAGGTGAGCATGCCGTTGCGGATGCGGACTTCGGAGAACGTGTTGCCGATGCCCGCTCTTCGTTTGCGCCTCGAGGCGCTTGATCAGACGGCTCCCAGTTCGACAGGCCGTCGGCGCCGCGGCTGACGACGATGCGCGGGTCCGACAGGATCAGGTCGGCGATCTCGAACCGCTGCAGCGCCAATGCGAGCATCCGCAAATTCGCGGTCAGCTCGTCGACGCTGAGCGCGGGCTCGTTCGCAGGTCCCGAGCCGGACGTCGCGAAACGTCACGGTCGGCGTCGGGAACAGCGACACCCGGGTCTGCCCCGCTACGGTCAGCTCCATGCCGGTCGCAGCGCGCACCTGCGCCTCCACCGCGCCACGGACGGCGTCGCGATCGAGCAGCAGCGCGGTCGCCACCACGGCGAGCACCGCCACGGCGATCAGGGCGGCAACCGACAGTCCCAGGCGTTTCAATCCGTGGGGTAAAGCCAAAAGGATATCCCGAGATGACCGAGAGGTAAGTGACGCGAAGTCGAGCAAAACCGCATCACTTTGCCTGCAACTTGCTCGGTTTTCTTGACGCTTTCAAGGCCAGCGGCCGCGGGCGAACGCGCTGATTGACGCCCATTTGAAAAACCGCCTATTAGAGCGCGTCACTTCGCCCAACGGCACGCGGGTATCTCGGTCATGAACAAGGTTTTTCCGGACGCCAAATCGGCGCTCGCAGGCTTGCTGAAAGACGACATGATGATCATGTCGGGAGGGTTCGGATTGTGCGGGATCGCGGAGGCACTCTCCGATGCGATCCGCGAATCCGGCGTCAAGAACCTGACGGTCATCTCCAACAACGCCGGCGTCGACGGCATCGGCCTGAGCCGCCTGCTGGAGACCCGGCAGATCAGGAAGATGATCGCGTCCTATGTCGGCGAGAACAAGCTGTTCGCCCAGCAGTACCTGTCGGGCGAACTGGAACTCGAATTCAATCCGCAGGGCACGCTGGCCGAGCGCATCCGCGCCGGCGGCGCCGGGATCCCCGCCTTCTTCACCAAGACCGGCGTCGGCACGCTGATCGCCGAAGGCAAGGAAGTCCGTGAATTCGATGGCGAGAAGTATGTGATGGAGCGCGGCCTGTTCGCCGATCTCGCGATCGTCCATGCCTGGAAGGGCGACACCGCCGGCAACCTCGTCTATCGCAAGACCGCGCGAAACTTCAATCCGATGATGGCGACCGCGGCGAAGGTCACGGTGGCCGAGGTCGAGCATCTGGTGCCCGCCGGCGAGATCAATCCGGATCACATCCACACGCCCGGCGTGTTCGTGAAGCGGATGATCGAGGTCGGAACCGCCAACAAGCGCATCGAATTCCGCAACACGCGCCCGCGGCCGGCGGCATAGTTCTCGGGAGATCAACATGGCCTGGACACGCGAACAGATGGCGGCCCGCGCGGCGAAGGAGCTGCGCGACGGCTACTACGTCAACCTCGGCATCGGCATTCCGACCCTGGTGTCGAACTACATTCCCGACGGCGTCAACGTTCAGCTGCAGAGCGAGAACGGCATGCTCGGCATGGGTCCTTTCCCCTACGAGGGCGAAGAAGACGCGGACCTGATCAACGCCGGCAAGCAGACCGTCAGCGAGCTGCCTTCCACCAGCTATTTCTCCAGCGCCGATTCCTTCGCGATGATCCGCGGCGGCCACATCGACCTGTCGATCCTGGGCGGCATGCAGGTCGCCGAGAACGGTGACCTCGCCAACTGGATGGTGCCGGGCAAGATGGTCAAGGGCATGGGCGGCGCGATGGATCTCGTCGCCGGCGTCAAGCGCGTACTGGTGGTGATGGAGCACGTCGCCAAGGACGGCCCGAAGCTGCTGCATCGCTGCAGCCTGCCGCTCACCGGCGCCAATGTCGTCGACCTGGTGGTGACCGACCTCGGCGTCTTCACCATCGACAAGCTGGGCAAGGACGGCATGGCGCTGATCGAGCTCGCCGACGGCGTCACCCTCGACGAGATCAAGGCGAACACCGAAGCCACGTTCCGCGTCGCGCTGAAGAATACGTGACCTGTCATTGCGGGCTCGCGCGCTTTCGCGCGTGCCCCGGAATGACGACTACACCGGCCCGTTCGGTACGTCGGCGAAGCGCGTGAGCCAGACCACCGGCACGATGCTTGCCGCGACGATCAGCAGTGCCGCCAGCGATCCCTGCTCGAAACTGCCGCGGCTTGCGAACTGGTAGATCGAGGTCGACAGCGTCTCCACGTTCAGCGGCCGCAGCAGCAGCGTCGCCGGCAACTCCTTCAGGCAATCGACGAACACGAGAATGGCCGCGCCCCACAGCGCCGGCCGCAGCAGCGGCAGGTAGACCTTGCGCACGCAGGTCCATTCGGATGCGCCGGTGACCTTGGCGCTGTCGTCATAGTCGCGCGGAATCCGCTCGAAACCGGCCTGGGTGAGGCCGGTCGCCACCGCCATGAAGCGGATCGCGTAGGCGATCACCACCGCGGCGCTCGATCCGGCGATCAGCAGGCCCGGTGCCGATACGCCGAGGCCGCGCGCGGCGGCGTTGATGACATTGTCGAACGCCACCAGCGGCGTCAGAAGCCCGAGCGCCAGGATCAGTCCGGGCACCGCGTAGCCCGCCTGTGACACGCCGACGCTGGCCGCGGTCGATGCGCTGTTGCGCCAGCGGTTGGCGACATTGGCGGTCAGCCCAAGCAGCAGCACGATCGCGGTTGCCGTCAGCGCCAGCACGATCGAATTGCCCAGCGCCTGCAGCAGCCCCGCATCGATGCCGCCGATCAGGCTGCGCTTGATGCTTTCATGGATCAGGAATGCGAACGGAAGCGCAAATCCGAACAACGGCGGGATGATGCAGAGACCGCAGGCGGCCCAGCCGGCGGCACCCGTCAGCTGCGTGCGCCCGGCGATGCGCGGGCTTTCCGCGAGCGCCGCGAACGCGCGTTCCCGCCGGCCATAGCGCTCCATGCAGCACCAGCGCCGCGACCACGAACAGCATCAGGCAGGACATTTGCGCAGCGCCCGCGAGGCTGCCCTGGTTGAGCCAGGTGGTGAAGATCGACACCGTCATGGTGCGCACGCCGAGATACTCGCTGGCGCCGATGTCGTTCAGCGTTTCCAGCAGCACCAGCGCAAGGCCGACGGCGAGCGCGGGCCGCGCCATCGGCAGCGAGACGCGGACGAATTCCTGCCAGCGCCGCGCGCCAAGCAGCCGTGCGGCCTCGGCGAACTCCGCGCTCTGGGTCTGGAACATCGCGCGCGCGGACAGATAGACGTAGGGGTAGAGCACGAGGCCGATGATGACGATGGCGCCGGTCAGCGAACGAACGCTCGGAAGCAATGCCAGCGCCTGTTGCGGCGTCAGCCACAGCGCCAGCGCCTTGTGCGCGACGCCGAGCGGCTCGAAGATTTCGACATAGACATAGGCGCCGATATAGGTCGGGATCGCCAGCGGCAGCGGCATCAGCCAGATCAGATACGATCGGCCGGGAAAGTCGTGCGAGGAGATGATCCAGGCCGTGCCGACGCCGAGCACGGTCGCGACCAGTCCGACGCCGAGCAGCAGCAGGACCGTATCGAGCGCGGCGCGCGGCAGCACGTAGGCGAGCAGGTGCGGCCACAGGTCGGCCGCGGGCTGCATCGCCAGCAGCGCGATGCTGATGACGGGAATGACGACGACAACTCCCGTCAGGATCGCAAGCGTCGAAGCGAACTGTTCGGCAACGCGCGAGGCGATCGGACGGGGTTGATAACTCACAGCTGTTCCGGCGGGCGGCGCGATCCGTTCGAACCGGATCGCGCCTCGTTCAATGCAAGAAAGAGCGGCGGCGAGTGTCTCGCCGCCGCGGAAATCAATTGTCGAAGCCGACCTTGTCGACCAGCGTCGAGGCGGCCTTGCGGTTCTCGGCGATCTTGGCGATCGGCAGCGGATCGGGATTGAGCTTGCCGTAGCCGGCGATCGTCGGATTGACCGCGACGCCCGTGCGCACCGGGTACTCGTAGTTGATGTCGGCGTAGATCTGCTGCGCCTTGTCCTCGGCCAGCCACTCGATCAGCTTCATCGCGTTGGCCTTGTTCGGCGCATGCTTGGCGAGCAGCACGCCGGAGAGGTTCACATGGGTGCCGCCGCCGGCGAAGGTCGGCAGGATCACCTTGGTCGCGTCGGCCCATGGCTTCTTGTCGGTCTCGACATTGTTCATCAGCGCCCAGTAGTAGGTGTTGCCGATGCCGATGTCGCACTTGCCGGCCGCGACATCGCGCGCGGTCTCGCGGTCGCCGCCCGAGGGCTTCTGCGCCAGGTTCGCCTTGACGCCCTTGATCCATTCCTCGGCCTTCGCCTCGCCATGCTTGGCGACGTAGGCGGCGAACAGCGCGTTGTTGTAGATGTGCTGGCCCGAGCGGATGCAGATCTTGCCCTTCCACTTCGGATCGGCGAGCTCTTCGTACGTGATCGCGTCCTGCTTCACGCGCTCCTTCGAGGCGTAGACGACGCGCGCGCGCATCGAGATGCCGTACCAGTGGCCGTTCGGATCGCGGAAGCGCGGCGGCACGATCTCGTCGAGCTTGTCGGACTTGATCGGCTGCGAGACTTCGGCCTTCACGGCATCGTCCATGCGGCCGATGTCGACGGTCAGGAGCACGTCGGCCGGGCTGTTGGCGCCCTCGGTCTTGATGCGCTGCTCGAGGCCGGAGCTTGCCGAGATCACGTTCACCTTGATGCCGGTGTCCTTGGTGAAGGCGTCGAACAGCGGCTGGATCAGCTTGGTCTCGCGATAGGTGTAGACGTTGACCTCGCCCGATTGCGCCAGGGCCGGCGCGGCGGTGACGGCGGCGACGCTGACAGCGCCGAGGAGGGCGACGGAAATATCGCGAGTGCGGGACATGCAGATGCTCCGGGATGTGAGAGTCCGAGCTCGCGCCGGAGCAAGCCGATGCGAACTTTAGGACCGGTTCTGTAGCTTAGAAAGCGCGCCGTCGCCTGCGCTGGAAGGTCGCGAAGTACAGCCTTTAGATCGATTCCAGTTTAGGATGATTACAAATTAGACTCGTTCCAAACGCTCAACCTGCAAGCGCACGCACGTTCGTAAACGCGACCTCGATCAGCGTGCCCGCGTTCTCAGTGGTCTTGATCTGGAATTGCGCCCGGTTGGCCTCGGCCAGCGCGCGCGCCAGCGAGAGGTCGATGGCGCCGCGGTCGGCACTGCCGCGATGCGGGCTCATAGCCGTTCGAAGAACGGTGTCGCTTCGCTCGCTTATGACTGATGCGAGCTCCGCTTCGCTCAGGCCCCGTCCGGTGTCGCGCACCCGCAGGATCGCGCCGCCATTGTCGGTCGGCGCGGTCGAGACGATGACCTGGCCGCCGGCCTTCGAGAAGCGGATCGAGCTGGTGACGATGTTCATGGTGATCTGCCGCAGCGCCTGGGTGTCGGCCATCACCTGCGGCAGCGCGTGCGCGAGCGAGGTGCGGATGATGACGCGCTCGCGATTGGCCTGCGGCTGCAGCACGCCGACGCATTGCTCGACCATCTCGTTGAGGTTCTGGCTGACCAGCTTGAGGTCGCGGCTGCCGGCCTCGACGCTCGAGATGTTGACGATGTCGTCGAGGATGGCGATGGCGCGCTCGCCCGAGGCGCGGATGTCCTTCAGGTATTCCAGGTAGCGGTCGTTGCCGAGAATGCCGAAGTGCTCCTCGATCATGATGTTGGCGAAGCCGATGATGGTGTTGAGCGGCCCGCGGATCTCGTGGCTGATGTTGGCGAGCGCATCGGTCTTGGCCGAGGTCGCGCGCTCGGCCTTGCGCCGTGCGTTCAACAGCTCGGTCTCGTTCTTCTTCAGTTGCGACAGGTCGCGGAAGACGGCGAAGAACCGCACGCCGTGCATAGCCGTTCGAAGAACGGCGTCGCTTCGCTCGCCTATGCCTGTGCGTCCCATTGTCATCGACAGCGGAATGAAGCCGCCGCCGCGCTCGCACCCGAGCACCTCGCGCCCGTGGTCGAGCGGGCTTGTGGCGATCGGTGCATCGAGGCTTTCGAAATACTCCAGCACGATCCGCTGGCTCTCGGTCGCGAACAGGTCGGCGAAGTTGAGGGTCTGGAACTCGTGCGCGCCGATGCCGAACAGCGCCTCGGCGCTGGGATTGGCCGACACGATCGCGCCGGAGCGCTCGAACAGCACGATGCCGTCGGTCGCGGTTTCAAGAATGGCCTCGAAGGCGCCGTCGGCCGGCTGCGCCGCGACGGTTTGCGGTGGAGGTTCCGGCCGCGCCTGCGCAACCGCCTGCGGTTGCGCCTCCTGCAGGATCAGCGCATGCGCCGCGTCGCCGTCCCAGAGGATCGAAAACAGACGTGCATCCGATGCGGCGCGATCGGCGGCGGCGATCGTCAACGGCATGCCTTCATCCGAGGCGCTGCTCTCCGAGCCCGGGCCGGGCTCCACGTACAGCGCATCGAGGCCACCTGCCTCCTGCAGCGCATGCAGGCTGTCGTAACCGGTCCGCGCGAGGAAGGCGCGGTTGGCATACAGCAGCCGGTCGAGCCGGTAGATCAGGATGCCGGACGGCACCAGGTCGAGCAGCATTCTGTCGGTTGCGCTCGCGCCGCGCGGCGGCGCGGCTGCGGCGCTCAGCCAGGCCGGCTGCTCTGCTGTGGCTGTGGTGGGGCCGGCAGTCGGCTGCTCGGGCAGGGCGTCGAATGTGCCGGTTGCGTCCGGTTCTGCCGGCGCGCTCATCTCATGCCGCTCATCGCGGTCATCGAACTTCTGCGTCAGGCGGCGGGCGATCTCGTCGAAGGCGTGGTTCTCGACCACGCTGAGCGACGGCATTCGCGTATCGTTCGCCAGCGGAAAGGGCACGACGTTCTGCGGAGGTTCCACGGTTTCGGTCTCTGCCTGGAAAAAACTGTCCGGCGCGGCAGGCACTGCCGCGGCCGTCGAATGATCTGCTGGAAGGTTCAGTGCCGGTTCTGCGACAGGATCGTCCGGCTGCGGCACGTCGGGCTCCTCGGCGGGCACAACACCGCGCCGATAGATGCCGAAGCCGCGATAGCCGGCAAAGGCGCGCCCGCCGTCGAGGACCGGCATGCCGGAAAGCTCGATCCGCCCGTGCGCCTCCCGCTCAAGCGGCCAAAGCACCGTGACGCCGCTGAACGTCTCGCGCCGCGCGATGGCCTGGGCGACGCGGCCCTGCGGATCGAGCTCGAGCGCCTGGGCGACCTCGGTCCACGTCCGCCTTTGGACCTGCGCCGTCCGTTCTCCGGCGATGCGAAGAAACGCGTCCGACGTCAGCGAAAATGTGCCGGCAGAATCGATCTGCCAGACGAACCTGAGCGGTGCGGCCATTGCGATGGCGGCACTGACGCCATCCTCCCTCTCCCCGCTGGCGGGGAGAGGGGCGGGGCTTGCCTCGGCGAAGCTTTGCGAAGCCGGGTGAGGGGGGACAGGCCTATCGAGGGCAGCAACACCGTCACCGGGCTCGACGTCGCCGCTCCCGAGCATCGGCGCGTGTTCCTCAATGGATTCGCCAACCTCGCTCGGTGGTTGAGGCGAGCTGAACGCCTCGGCCTGAAGATCTTCCGTCACGAAGGCGCCGGTGGACGGAGCGACTTCGGCTCCGGCATTGGCCGTTGGCATATCCGGCGAAGGCGTTTCCTGAGGCGGCGCGCTGATCGCGGCCTCATCCAGGATCTCGTCGCGGCCCTCACGCGGATCCTGCGTCGGCATGAGCGGTGGCATCACCAGCGGCGCGGCGCGGACCGCGGCTTCGACGGCAACGAGAAAGATCGCGGTCTCGCCGTCGCGTGTTTGAAACCACGCGCAGGCGCAGGTTGCGAGCTGGCCGAGCCGGGCGCCGAAGCCGCGCAGGCGCTCCAGGCGGGTCGCGCTGTCCTTGGCGAGCCGCCTCGCAAGCTGCGCCACCTGACGGGAGTGCGGATCGGCCGGGCTGCGCGGCTTTTCCAGCAATTGCGGGTCGTGGATGCCGAGCGCGGCCGCGCCGGCGTCGTTGCACCAGAGGATTCGGCTGCCGTCGGCGGACCAAAGCCACGCGGGCTGCGGGCTTGCGGCGTAAGACGCCAGCCGCGGTTCGCGCACCGCAATCGACTGGAACCTTGAGTCACCCATCGGCATTGATGTGTTGGGGCATCCCGATCTTCATGAATTCCTGTCCGACCGCCACAAGCAGGCCAGAATCTCGAGATTCTTGCTAGCCCCTCTGTCGCTCAGGGTCCACGGGCCGGAGCGCAAGGGCTGTGCAAAGCGGCGAGGACAAGTCCCGCCTTCGCCGGTGAGCCGACCGATACCGCGGCACCGCCGCCAAAAAGAATCCAAGATCGCGCAGCCACGTCACGATGCGATCAAGAGATGCAGCTAGGTTGAGGCGACGGTTGGGGGTCGAACCGGCGCGAGACAAGCCGGGAAGTGAAACGCCACCACAGGAGCTTGAATCATGAACCAGCATGAAGGGCGCGACCGTTTCGAAATCCCGAAGAACTTCGAGATTCCCCAGAACGTGAAGGAGATGGCCGAGGCGGGCTTCGATCAGGCCCGCAAGGCGTTCGACAACTTCATCAGCGCGGCACAGAAGACCGCTAGCCAGTTCGAGGACCAGGGCGCCGCCGCCCAGGCGAGCGCGAAGGAGCTTGGCAACAAGGCTGTCGCTTTCGCCGAAGCCAACATCAAGGCCTCGCTCGACTACGCCGAGCGCCTCACCAAGGCGAAGGACATGGCGGAAGTGCTGAAGCTGCACAGCGAGCATGTTCAGAACCAGATGCGGACGCTGGCCGAGCAGGCGAGCGAGCTGGGCCAGGCGGTGACCCGGGCCGCCATGGACGCGACCAAGCAAAAATAGACTTTCGTCTAAGAATTTTGCTTCCGCGGCGCAATATTATGTTGCGTCGCACAAAATTTCGGATACAATGTGCCCGGAATTGAGAAGAACAGCTCCGGGCGTGAAGCCCGGCCAGCCCGTACGACTGCATCACCAAGTCCGTAGCCGCTGCTCCAAATCCTCCAGATGTGAAAGTGATTCTATCTATGGCCCAGTCGCAAGATCCGTTCTCCACCGTCGTGCCGTTCGAAGTGCCGGGCTCGATTCGCGAATTCGCCGAGAAGGGCGTTTCGCAGGCCCGCGAGACCTACGAGAAGTTCAAGGACGTTGCTCAGTCGAGCAACGAGACCATCGAGGCTGTCTATGCTTCGGCAAGCAAGGGCGCGTCGGATTATTCCGGCAAGCTGATCGACATCGCGCGCACCAACGCAAACGCTGCGTTCGACGTCGCCGAGAAGCTGGTGGGCGTGAAGTCTCCGACTGACGTGTTCGCGATCTGGTCGACCTACGCGCGCAGCCAGTACGAGGCCATGACGGCGCAGACCAAGGAGCTCGTCGAGCTCGGTCAGCGCGTTGCCGCCGAGACCGCCGAGCCGATCAAGACCGCCTCGTCGAAAGTGTTCACCAAGGTTGCGTGAGCTTCCGCACAGTTAGCGGTAACGCTCTTCAAGTAACGTCAGGCCCGGCACCGTGCCGGGCCTTTTTGCTGTCGGATTTCGGGTGAACGCAGCCGTTTTGGCGGCTTGCCAAAGCAGGGCGTTGCCCATAGTTTCCGGCCAAATTGCAGCCCTTGGATAAGTGGCTTGCCGTGCAGTTGTAGCTCAGTTGGTTAGAGCGCCTGTCTGTGGAACAGGAGGTCGGTGGTTCGAGCCCACCCAACTGTACCATCCTGCTTCGCGCTGACGCGCTTCGCAGGATTGGCCGATTTGCCGCGCGAAGCAGGATGAACGCTGGTGCCGCGCCAGGTCAGCCCGCGCTGCTGACACCAAAGTGATCGCCCCCCGTTGAATTTCGGTCTGGTTTCGCCAACTAAATGGCGGGACGGTTCGTATTGCCTCTTACGGGGCCGCAAAGGAATTAAGCTATGCGCAAGTCCATCATCACCCTGACGCTGCTGGGCGCCGTCCTCGGTCTGGCCAGCGTCTCCGCCGAAGCCGCACCGCAGCGCGGCCCGGCCAAATTCTACGACCAGCGCGGCGGCTTTCGTGGCTATGCCTGGTGCCTGAAGGCGAGGTCTTGAGATCTTCGACTGCAGCTACTTCAACAAGCCGCAGTGCGACATGTCGGCGTCGGCGCCGGCGCCTGTATTGCGTGCCGAACCCGTTCGCCGTGGAGCAGGGCTTCAATCCCTACGCGCCAGCTACCGACAAGAGGAAGGTCGTGCGGCAGCAGGTCTACTGAGGATTTGCGCCCGCGGGTCTTACGCCACCGCCTGCCTGAACGGCAGTTCTGCCTGCGCGGCAGCTGCCGGCTCGCCGTGGGTGATGGTGCGGAACATGTCGATGCTCGCCGGCCGGCCGAGGAAATATCCCTGAACCTCGCTGCACTGTTCCTTTTCCAGGAAGGCGAGTTCAGCGCGGGTTTCCACGCCCTCGGCGAGCACCGGCAGGCCCAGTCCGCGTCCGAGGCCGAGCACGGCGCGCACGATCGTCGCCGCCTGCTCGTTGGTATTGACCGACTTCACGAACGACCCGTCGATCTTGATCTTGTCGAACGGGAACGCGCGCAGGTTGGACAGCGATGAATAGCCGGTGCCGAAGTCGTCCATGGCGATCCGCACGCCGAGCGCCTTGACCTGCCGCAGCGCGTTCAGCGCCCGCTGCAGGTCGCGCACCAGCGCGGTCTCGGTGATCTCGATTTCCAGCCGCCGCGGCGACAGGCCGGTCTCCAGCAGGATCGAATGGATCAGCTGGACGAAGTTGTCGTTGTAGATCTGCAGCGCCGAGACGTTGATCGCGATCGTCAGCGGCTGCGGCCAGGATGCGGCCTCCCGGCATGCCTCGCGCATGACCCATTCGCCGATCTGGAGGATCGAGCCTGAATCCTCGGCGATCGGGATGAATGTGGTCGGCGGGACGATCCCGCGCGTGGGATGGTGCCAGCGCAGCAGCGCCTCGAAGCCGACCGTGCGTCCCGTCACGACGTCGCTTTGCGGCTGATACACGAGACTGAACTCGTCGCGGACGATCGCCTGCCGCAGGTCGTGCTCCAGCTGCCGGCGGTCGCGCACCTCGGCGCCCATCGTCGGCCTCGAAGAAGCGGAACGTATTGCGGCCGTCGGTCTTGGCGCGATAGAGCGCCGTGTCGGCCTGGGTCAGCAGCGTTTCACGGTCTGCCGCGTCGTCCGGATAGATCGCGATGCCGACGCTGGCCTGGATCGTGTCGATGGCGCCGTCGCTGAGGCCGGTCGAAATCGAGGAGAGGATGGCATCGGCGATGCTGCTTGCGTTCGCCGGGCTCGCGATGTTCGGCAGCATGACGGCGAACTCGTCGCCGCCGAGCCGCGCCATCATCTGGCCTTCCTTGAGCAGGGCGCAGACGCGTGTAGAGACGGTCTGCAGCACCTTGTCGCCCGCGGCATGGCCGTAGAGGTCGTTCACTTCCTTGAAGCGGTCGAGATCGAGATAAAGCACGGCAAGGCGCTTGCCGCTGGCGTCCGCCGCGGTGATCTGCTGGTCGAGCCTGCGCGTTGAAGGTCGAGCGGTTCGGCAGCGATGTCAGCGCGTCGTGATGGGCGAGATAGCGGATGTGCCGCTCAGCCTCGCGGCGCGCCTTCAGGTCGCGCACGGCGATGGCCTGGTGCGGCTGGCCGCCGAAATCGATCGGCCGCAGGATCAACTCCACCGGCGACAGATGGCCGCTCGCCCCGCGCAGGTCGGTTTCGATCCCCGTGTCGGGATGCGACAGCAGGCGTTCGCGCACCGCTGCATCCGGAAGCCACTTGGCGATGTCGGTGCCGATCATGTCGTTGGGATGGCGCCGGCGAGATCTGCGAGGCTGTTGTTGACGCTGATGATGGTCGTGCCGTCGCACATCATCAGGCCCTCGATCGCCGCATTGGCGAGGCGCTGCATGCGGCCTGCTTCAAGCTCGATGCGCCGCCGCTCGCGCAGGTCGACCGCGACGGCGGTCAGGGCGAACAGGATGATGAGGAAGCTGCCCATCGCGACGGCGATGGCGAGCCAGGCCGGCGGGGATCGCCGACTCCGGCAGGACGATGGTCGGATCGGGAATGATCGCGACGGCGCCCATCGCCGTGAAGTGATGGCTGACGATCGCAAGCGTCAGAAGTCCGGCGCCGGCGATCCGGAGCTTCAGGCCGTTGCTGCCGCTGATGCAGTCCGACCGGCAGGGCGGCGGCGCCGATCGCCGCGCCGAGATAGATCGAAGCGGCGACAAGCGTAGATGTCCCAGATGATCGTGCCGGCGATCTCGAAGGCGGCCATGCCGGTGTAATGCATCGTGGCGATGCCGCCGCCGACCATCGCGCCGCCGACCCAGCGCCGCAGCCGGAACGGCGCCAGCATGGCGACGGCCATGCCGGCTCCGGTCAGCACGATGGCGGCGACCAGCGAGATCAGCGTCAGCGCGATGTTGTAGGCGCTGGCAATGCCGGGCGAGTAGGCCAGCATGGCGATGAAGTGGGTCGCCCAGATGCCGAAGCCCGTGGAGATGGCGGCGATGGCGAGCCACACCGGACGCATCGCCCTCGGCGCGTTCCTCGAATGATGCAGCAGGCTGATCGCGGCGAACGAGGCGAGCAGGCAGACGACCGCGGCAAGCACGACAAGGCGCAGATCGTGCGCGGTCGCGATGCAGGTGTAGATCTTCATCATCGGAAGGCACTCGCGGAGACGAATTTCGCGAGGAAGCTAGGCGGCGAATACGTAAAGTTCCCTAAGAGGGGCGGCTATCCCCGGCAAAGAAACGGAAATGGTAAAGGGTTGCCCAATATTCAGGGCGACTTGTGCTTAATTCTCCGCTATCGGTTCCGGCTGGCGGAACGTCACCGGTCCGCGCGGCTGACCACCTCCATCAGCTCGGCGATCTTCCTGCGCTGATCCTCGCGGTCGCCCGAGGCGATCGCATGGTCGACGCAGTGCGCGACGTGGTCGCGCAGGATCTCCTCCTCGACCCGGCGGAGCGCGGTTCGCGCGGCGGCGATCTGCGTGACGATGTCGATGCAGTAGCGGTCCTCATCGACCATGCGCGTCAGTCCGCGCACCTGGCCTTCGATCCGCTTCAGCCGCTTCTGGCACGACGCCTTGATGTCCTTTCGCATGCCGTCTATATACCCCCCTAGGGTATATGAGCGCAAGCGCGGACAGGGACGAAGGATCAGGTGGTGAAAGAGACGTCGGCGCATGCGCGCATGCGCATGATCAAGGTTCGTGCGGACACGCTCCGGCAAAGCCGTCGCATTCGACCGACCCCGTCTGCGGCATGAAGGTCGATCCGGCGACCGCGAAGCACCGTTTCTCCTATCGCGGCGAGGACTACGTTTTCTGTTGCGCCGGCTGCCGCACCAAGTTCGAGGCCGATCCGCAGATGTATCTGGCGCGACGAAATGCCGGGCCCGACGCGAAGACGCCCGAGGCCCAGCCGGACGCGATCTACACCTGCCCGATGCATCCGGAGGTGCGTCAGGTCGGCCCGGGAAGCTGTCCGATCTGCGGCATGGCGCTCGAGCCCGAGACCGTCACGCTCGACGACAAGCCGGACCCGGAGCTCGTCGACATGACGCGGCGCTTCTGGATTTCGCTCGCGCTGACGCTGCCGCTGGTCGTCCTCGACATGGGCCAGCATCTCAGCGGACGCCACTGGCTTGATCCGCAACTCTCCAATCTCATCCAGCTCGGCCTTGCGACACCTGTGGTGGCGTGGGCCGGCTGGCCGTTCTTCGTGCGTGGCTGGAATTCCGTGGTCTCGCGCAACCTCAACATGTTCACGCTGATCGCGCTCGGCACCGGTGTCGCATGGCTCTACAGCCTCGTCGCCGTCACGGCGCCGCAGCTGTTTCCGCCGGCCTTCCGCGATGCGCACGGCGCGGTCGCGGTCTACTTCGAGGCCGCCGCGGTCATCACCACGCTGGTGCTGCTGGGCCAGGTGCTGGAGCTGCGCGCGCGTGCAAAGACGTCCGGCGCGATCAAGGCGCTGCTCGGCCTTGCGCCGGTGACGGCGCGGCGGGTGACTCCTGACGGTGATGAGGATGTCGCGCTGGAGGCCGTGCACGTCGGCGATCTGCTGCGCGTGCGCCCCGGCGAGAAGGTGGCGGTCGACGGTGTGATCGTCGAAGGACGGTCGTCGATCGACGAGGCGCTGGTCACCGGCGAATCCATGCCGCTCACCAAGGCGGTGGGCGACAAGGTGATCGGCGGCACGCTCAATCTCAGCGGCGGCTTCGTCATGCGCGCCGACAAGGTCGGCAAGGACACGTTGCTCGCCCGCATCGTCGAGATGGTCGCGCGCGCGCAGCGCTCGCGCGCGCCGATCCAGCGCCTGGCCGATCAGGTCGCCGGCTGGTTCGTGCCGGCGGTGATCGCGGTGGCGCTGGCCGCGTTTGCGGCGTGGGCGCTGTTCGGCCCTGAGCCGCGCTTCACCTACGGACTGCTCGCGGCGGTGACGGTGCTGATCATCGCCTGTCCGTGTGCGCTCGGGCTCGCGACGCCGATGTCGATCATGGTTGCCGTCGGCCGCGGCGCGCGTTCGGGGATCCTGATCCGCGACGCCGACGCGCTGCAGCGGCTGGAGACGATCGACACGCTGGTGATCGACAAGACCGGCACGCTGACCGAAGGCAAGCCGAAGGTCGTGGGCATCCACGCAGCCTTCGGGTTCGATGAGGCTGAAACGCTGCGGCTCGCCGCCAGCGTCGAACGCGCCAGCGAGCATCCACTGGGCGCTGCGATCGTCGCTGCGGCAAGGGAGCGGAACCTCGGCCTCGGCGAGGTTCGCGATTTCGAGTCGCGGACAGGCCGAGGCGCGCGCGGCCTGGTGGACGGCCGTGATGTCGTCATCGGCAACGCCGCCTATCTCGGCGAGTACGGCATCGATGCGGGAAGCCTCAAGCCCGCGGCGCAGGCGCGGCGCGAACATGGCGCAACCGTCATCTTCGTCGGCGTCGACAAGCGCGCCGCCGGACTGATCGCCATCGCCGATCCGATCCGACCGACCACCGCGGAGGCTCTGAGAGCGCTGTCCGCAGACGGAATCCGCCTGGTCATGCTGACCGGCGACAATGCGACGACCGCGCGCGCCGTGGCGCGGCAGCTCGGCATCGGCGAGGTCGAGGCGGAAGCCTTGCCGGAGCAGAAGAGCGCGTTCGTCGAACGGCTGCGGGCGTCGGGCCGCAAGGTCGCGATGGCCGGCGATGGTGTCAACGATGCGCCTGCGCTCGCTGCGGCCGACGTCGGCATCGCCATGGGCGGCGGCACCGATGCGGCGATCGAGAGCGCCGGCGTGACATTGCTGCGAGGCGACCTGCGGGCAATCGTCGCGGCGCGCGATTTGTCGCGTGCGACAATGCGCAACATCCGCCAGAACCTCGCCTTCGCCTTCGCCTACAACGCAGCCGGCGTGCCGATTGCCGCGGGCGTGCTGTATCCGGTGTTTGGCATTCTGTTGTCGCCGATGATCGGCGCTGCAGCGATGGCGCTGTCGTCGGTCAGCGTGATCGCCAACGCGCTGCGGCTCGCAGCGCTTAAAGTTTTAGTATTTGGAACGGTGCGGGCCGCGATATTGGAATGATTCAAAAAAAAGCCGGGCTAGTGCCCGGCTTTTGTAGTTGTGGCCACGAGAGGCCGACACAATCACCTTCCAAGAGGGATAACTGAATTGCCGAAGCTGCAGGAGGAGGGGGACAATGCGCAACTTCAACCGCTCAGCTTGCACACACTATGGCCCGCGCCAGACATGCGCAGCAAGCAGGGCGCTCGCATGTCAGAGGTCCGCAAAACGCAAGCTATTACTCTTTCGGGGACCAGCGTTGCGCCTTGCTCACGATGAAGTCGCGGAAGACCTGGACGCGCGCCACTGACTTCAGCTCTTCCGGATAGACGAAATAGGTGTCGATCTGGATCGAGTCCTTCTCCTCGAACAGCTGCACGAGTCCGTGCCGCTCCTCGACAAGGTAGTCCGGTAGAGCGGCCACGCCGAGGCCCTGCTGGCACGCGCGCGCAAGACCGAGCACGTGGTTCACCTTGAAATAGGCTTCGCGCGGGCCCTTGCCGTTGCGGCCGGCCTCGATCAGCCAGTAGCGGTTCTGCATGTGCGCCGGCGCATGCAGGTCGCTCAGCACGACCAGGCGATGATTGTCGAGATCTTCCAGCGTGCGCGGCGTGCCCATCCGCTTGATGTATTCCGGCGAGCAGTAGGCGTGATAGCCGATCGAGAACAGCTTGCGCTGGATCAGGTCGGGCTGCGTCGGCTTGCGCACGCGGATCGCGACGTCCGCCTCGCGCATCGACAGATCGAGCTCCTCGTCCGTCACCATCAGCTGGATGCGGATGTCGGGATAAAGCTGGGTGAATTCGCCAAGCCGCGGGATCAGCCAGTGGATGCCGACGCCGGGCGTGGTCGTCACCTTCAGTTCACCGCTCGGCCGCTCGCGGCTGTCGGTCAGCTTGGCGCGCGCGGCCTGCAGCTGCATGAACACGTCGTGCGCGGTGCGAAACAGCAGGTCGCCCTGTTCGGTGAGGATCAGTCCGCGCGCGTGGCGGTGGAACAGCGAGACCGACAGCTCCTGCTCCAGCGCGCTGACCTGCCGCGACACCGCCGACTGGGACAGCCCGAGCTGCTCGCCCGCATGCGTGAAGCTGCCGGCTTCCGCTGCGGCGTGAAAGACTTTCAGCTTGTCCCAATCCATATCCGAAAACCCGTTGCGTGGTCTGATCATGGTTACTCCGCAGCTGCGCGTTCGGTGGCATGGAGGGCGAGAAACCGTTCCGCCTCGAGCGCCGCCATGCAGCCCAGCCCCGCGGCGGTGACCGCCTGGCGGTAGGTCTCATCGGCGACGTCGCCGGCGGCGAACACTCCCGCGACCGAGGTCGCGGTCGAATGCGGTGCGATCTCGACGTAGCCCGACGGCTTCATCTTGACCTGTCCGGCGACGAGCTCGGTCGCCGGCGCGTGGCCGATCGCGATGAACACGCCGTCGGTCGGCAGCGTGCTGATGGCGCCGGTCTTGACGTTGCGGATGGCGACGCCGGTCACCTTGCGCGGGTTTTCGTCGCCGCGGATTTCCTCGATCGCGCTGTCCCAGATCACCTTGATCTTCGGGTTCTTGAACAGGCGGTCCTGCAGGATGCGCTCGGCGCGGAAGCTGTCGCGGCGATGGATCACGGTGACCTTGGTGGCGAAGTTGGTCAGGAACAGCGCTTCCTCGACGGCGGTGTTGCCGCCGCCGACCACGACCACCTCCTTGCCGCGGTAGAAGAAGCCGTCGCAGGTCGCGCAGGCCGAGACGCCGAAGCCCTTGAACGCCTCCTCGGAGGCAATGCCGAGCCAGCGCGCCTGCGCGCCGGTCGCAAGGATGACGGTGTCGGCGAGATAGATGTCGCCGCTGTCGCAGGTCAGGCGGAAGGGGCGACGGCCGAGTTCGAGCTTCGTCACCATGTCGGTGACGATTTTGGTACCGACATGCGCCGCCTGCTTCTCCATCTGCTCCATCAGCCAGGGGCCCTGGATCACGTCGGCGAAGCCGGGGTAGTTCTCGACGTCGGTGGTGATGGTGAGCTGGCCGCCCGGCTGAATGCCCTGGATCAGCACCGGGTCGAGCATCGCGCGCGCTGCATAGATCGCCGCCGTGTATCCTGCAGGTCCGGAGCCGATGATGACGACCTTGGCATGAATGGGCTGGGCCATTGCCGGACGATTCCTTGAGCTGGCCTCGATGCGAACTGTGCGGGTTATGCAGCCGGTACAGGCTCCGCCGCTTGCGGCGCATGGAGGGGTATCGGATTTATTCTAAGTCATCTGGTGAGCTATGCAAGTTTCGCAACTCACATTCTTGGGAATAGAATTCAGTCCTCAGTTTCAGCAATAAAATTGCTTCATCTCTGCGATTTTGGGGTATGACAGGCGGAAATTCGTTGCAGATTTTGCAATGCAACGCAGGGGGCGGGGCGGAAACGGGCCCAAGCGACGGCAATGAGCAGGGACCTCGACGACATCGACCTCAAGATCCTGGCGGAGATCCAGGCGGACGGGCGAATCACCAATGTGGAACTGGCGCGGCGCGTCGGCATCTCGCCGCCGCCCTGCCTGCGCCGTGTCCGGGCGCTGGAGGAGGCCGGCTACATCTCCGGCTATCGCGGCCTGCTCGATCCGCGCAAGCTCGGCTTCGACGTGACGGTGTTTGCGTCGGTGCATCTGTCGAGCCAGGCGGATGCCGACCTGCGCGCGTTCGAGGAGTTCGTGCGCAACGAGCCGCTGGTGCGCGAATGCTGGATGCTGTCGGGCGAAGTCGACTTCATCCTCAAATGCGTCGCGCCCGACATGAACACCTTCCAGGAGTTCGTCTCGCGCCTGACCGCCGCGCCGCACGTCCGCAACGTGCGCACGTCGCTGGTGCTGCACAACTCGAAGGACGCCGCCGCCGTGCCGATGGAAATGGCCGCGCCACGGTAGCGCCGCCTCGACCCCGTGACCTCACTGCAAATCCTCCTGCTCGTCCTCGCTGGCTTCGCGGCCGGAACGGTGAACGCCGTCGCCGGCGGCGGATCGTTCTTCACCTTCGCCGCGCTGGTGTTCGGCGGATTGCCGGCGCTCGATGCCAACGCCACCAGCGCGGTCGCGCTGACGCCGTCGAACGTGGCCATCGTCGTCGGATATCGCGCGGAGCTTCGCAAATATTTTCGCGAGATGCTGCCGTTCCTGGTGCTCGGTGCGATCGGCGCCGCGGTCGGTGCGTGGCTCCTGATTGCCATCGGCGACGAGGGCTTTCGCCCGACCGTGCCGTGGCTGCTGCTGGTTGCGACCGTTCTGTTTGCGCTGTCGACGCGGATCAACCGCCTGATCGCGCCGTTCGCCGCATCAAGCACCGTCGCCGCGCGGTTCGCTGCGTTGCTGCTGATGGCGATCGTGTCGGTCTATGGCGGGTTTTTCGGCGCCGGCATGGGCATCATGATGCTGGCGGCGCTCGCCATCATCGAAAGCGGCGACTTCCACAAGTCGAATGCGATCAAGAACGTCGTCGCGTTCCTCGTGCAGGTCGTCTCGGCCGGCCTGCTGATCGCCGGCGGCCTGATCCACTGGCCGCACGCGTTCATCACCATGGCCGCGTCGGTTGCCGGCGGCTATCTCGGCGTCGGCATCGCGCGCCGCGTGCCGGAGAACATCATCCGCGCGGTGGTCGTGACGGTGGGCGCTGCGCTGACGGTGGTGTTTTTTCTGCGGTAGCTTGCGCAGCGCTGCGCCTACTTCCTCCGCATCAACGCATCGACGCTCCACGCGCCGCCGCCGGCGGAGGCGAGATACAGGAACAGGAAGCAGAACAGCACGGCGAGGTTGCCGCCGTTGGTGAGCGGGATAAAAGCCCCGCGGCGCGTGGCCGATGAAGTAGGCGAACGCCATCAGCCCGGAGAGAACGAACGCGACGGGGCTGGTGAACAGCCCGATCAGCAGCAGCGCGCCGCCCACAAGCTCGAGCACGCCCGCGGTCCAGGGAAGCGAGAATCGCGGCACGTTGTTCAGATATTCGAACACCGGAAAGCCGAACAGCTTTGCCATGCCGAACTGAAGCAGCAGCAGCGCGGTCATGATGCGCAGCACGCTGAGAATGCGCGGTGTCCACGTGTTGCGAAGATTGTCGAGTTGCATGAGTGCTCCAGCCCTGATCAAAGGCAGGCCGGGCCATATCGCGTCGTTGGCCGCAAAGGAAGCTGTGCAGCGATAACAAACGCGTCAGCTTGTTTGCCATGTCGCAGCTGTCAGAGCCTTGGCCATGAGCACCTCGTTGTAGTAGACGCCGTTCTGCTTCAGCGCGTTGATCTCGATCCCGTAGTCGACGAAGCCGGCGCTGGCATAGAGGCGGCGCGCGGCCGCGTTGCCCTCCCAGACCGCGAGCTGAACCAGCTCGACGCGTGCGCGGGCGATCTCGATGAGCGCGTCGACCAGGCGCCTCGCGGTGCCGGTTTTTCGAAACTCCGGCCGCACGTACATGCCCAACAGCACGCCCTTGTGCGCGTCCTTCATGCCCTGCTGGACGCGAAACCCGACGACGCCGACGAGATCGGCGCCGTGCCAGGCGCCGAGCACTTCGGAGTTGGCGAGGCGCTCGGCGAACCAGCTGTCCGGCTGTGCGCTCTCGAACTCGAACGTGCTGCCAAACGCTTCCGGATTGCGCTGCAACCCTTCCAGGCGGATGCCGCGATACAACGCAGCGTCCGCCGGCATCGACAGCGAGCGGATCTGGATGCGTCGTGCTACTTCCACTCGACCTTGGTGACCTCGTAGGCCTTGGCGCCGCCGGGGGCGACGACCTCGACGGAGGCGCCCTTCTTCTTGCCGATCAGCGCGCGCGCGAGCGGCGAGGTGATCGAGATGCGGCCCTTCTTGGCGTCGGCCTCAGGCTCGCCGACGATCTGCCAGACCTTCTTCTGATCGGTGTCTTCGTCGACAAGCGTGACGGTCGCGCCGAACTTGATGGTGTCGCCGGACAGTTTCGACACGTCGATCACGTCGGCGCGCGCGAGCTTGTCCTCGAGCTCGGCGATCACGCCTTCGTTGTGCGACTGCTGCTCCTTCGCGGCGTGATACTCCGCGTTCTCGGACAGGTCGCCATGCGAGCGCGCTTCCGCGATCTGCTGGATGATCCGCGGCCGCTCGACCTGCTGGCGATGCTTCAGGTCGGCCTCCAGCGCAACGTAGCCCGCATGCGTCATCGGAATCTTGTCAACCATTCTTCGTCGTCCTTCGATCCTGCGCGCCGGTCTCTGAACCGGTTGAGCAAAACCCTATTGTACGGTTCGAGCCCCTCCCGAGGGCTCTATCCTCAGTCCATCAGATGCCGGAACAGAACAGCGCAGCGGCGCACCGGTTCCAACTATACACCAGAAGTTCCGGAATTTCACTCCAGTCGTGCCGCGAACGTCGAATTCGGGCACTAGGCCGGAAAATAGCTCTGCAGGGTTCTGACCTCGAGATCGCCGCCGAGATAGCCCTTGATCCCCTGCGCAGCCGCCACCGCGCCTGAAAGAGTGGTGTAGTACGGCACTTTATGCAAGAGGGCGGCGCGCCGGAGCGAACGGCTGTCGGCCAGCGCCTGCGGGCCTTCCGTGGTGTTGAAGACCAGCTGCACCTCGCCGTTGGTGATCGCATCGACGATGTGCGGACGGCCCTCGAGCACCTTGTTCACCTTGTCGGTCGGCACGCCGTTGTCGGCGAGAAAGCGCTGCGTGCCGGAGGTGGCGATGATCTTGAAGCCTGCGGAGGCGAGCAGCCGCACCGCGTCGAGGATCCGGTGCTTGTCCTCGTCGCGCACGGAGACGAACACGGTGCCCTTGCGCGGCACGCGCGTGCCGCCGCCGAGCTGGCTCTTGGCGAAGGCGATCGCAAACGACGTGTCGAGGCCCATCACCTCGCCGGTCGATTTCATCTCCGGGCCGAGCACCGTGTCGACGCCGGGGAAGCGCGCGAACGGAAACACCGATTCCTTGACGCCGATATGCGCCAGCTTGTGCGGCGTCAGCTGGAACGATGCGAGGCTCTCGCCGGCCATGATGCGCGCGGCGATCTTGGCGACCGGCTTGCCGATCACCTTCGCGACGAACGGCACCGTGCGCGAGGCGCGCGGATTGACCTCGAGCACGTAGATCTCGCCGTCCTTGATCGCGTACTGCACGTTCATCAGCCCGCCGACGTCGAGCCCGAGCGCCAGCGCGCGGGTCTGCCGCTCGAGCTCGGCGATGGTCGCGGCGTCGAGCGAGTGCGGCGGCAGCGAGCAGGCCGAGTTGCCGGAGTGAATGCCGGCTTCCTCGATGTGCTCCATGATGCCGACGACGAACGTGTCCTTGCCGTCGGCGAGGCAGTCGACGTCCACCTCGACCGCGTCCGACAGGTAGCGGTCGAACAGCAGCGGGTTCTTGCCGAGCACGGTGTTGATCTGCCCGGTCTTGTCGTTCGGATAGCGCGCCTTCACGTCGGCGGGCACCAGCTCCGGCAGCGTGCCGAGCAGGTAGTCGCCGAGCTGGCCTTCCTCGCGGATGATCTGCATCGCGCGGCCGCCGAGCACGTAGGACGGGCGCACCACCAGCGGATAGCCGAGCTCGCCGGCGATCAGCCGCGCCTGCTCGACCGAATAGGCGATGCCGTTCTTCGGCTGCTTCAGCTGCAGCTTGTCCAGCACGCGCTTGAAGCGGTCGCGGTCTTCGGCGAGATCGATCGCCTCCGGCGAGGTGCCGAGGATCGGCACCTTCGCCTCTTCGAGCGCGTGCGCGAGCTTCAGCGGCGTCTGGCCGCCGAACTGCACGATCACGCCGTGCAGCGTGCCGTTGGAGCGCTCGGTGTCGATGATCTCGAGCACGTCCTCGGCGGTCAGCGGCTCGAAGTAGAGCCGGTCGGCGGTGTCGTAGTCGGTCGACACCGTCTCCGGATTGCAGTTGATCATGATGGTTTCGTAGCCGACGTCGCGCAGCGCGAAGCAGGCGTGGCAGCAGCAGTAGTCGAACTCGATGCCCTGGCCGATGCGGTTCGGGCCGCCGCCGAGAATGACGACCTTCTTCCGCGCCGACGGCGCGCTCTCGTCCGCGACTTCGCCCGCGAACGGCGTTTCGTAGGTCGAATACATGTAGGCGGTGGGCGAGGCGAACTCGGCCGCGCAGGTGTCGATGCGCTTGAACACCGGGCGAACGTTCAGCGCGCGCCGATGCGCCTTGACCTCGGCCTCGGTCTTCTTCGCCAGCACCGCCAGGCGCGCGTCGGAAAAGCCCTTCGCCTTCAGCGCGCGCATGCCGCGCGCGTGCGGCGGCAGACCGTGCGCCGCGACCTTTGCCTCGGTGTCGACGATGTCGCGGATCTGCGCCAGGAACCACGGATCGATCTTGCAGGATGTGAAGATCTCCTCGTCGCTCCAGCCGAGCCGCATCGCCTGCGCCACCTGCAGCAGCCGGTTCGGGGTCGGCGTGCCGAGCGCCGCGCGCACCGCGTTCTTGTCGTCGCTGTGGCCGAGGCCCTCGATCTCGATGTCGTCGAGGCCGGTGAGGCCGGTCTCCAGCCCGCGCAGCGCCTTCTGCAGGCTTTCCTGGAAGGTGCGGCCGATCGCCATCACCTCGCCGACCGACTTCATCGACGTGGTCAGCGTCGGGCTCGCGCCCGGAAACTTCTCGAAGGCGAAGCGGGGAATCTTGGTGACGACGTAGTCGATCGTCGGCTCGAACGAGGCCGGCGTCGCGCCGCCGGTGATGTCGTTGGCGATCTCGTCGAGCGTGTAGCCGACCGCGAGCTTGGCCGCGACCTTGGCGATCGGGAAGCCCGTCGCCTTCGAGGCCAGCGCCGAGGAGCGCGACACGCGCGGGTTCATTTCGATGATGACCAGCCGCCCGTCGGCCGGATTGACGCCGAACTGCACGTTGGAGCCGCCGGTCTCGACGCCGATCTCGCGCAGCACCGCCAGCGAGGCGTCGCGCATGATCTGGTATTCCTTGTCGGTCAGCGTCAGCGCCGGCGCCACCGTGATCGAGTCGCCGGTGTGCACGCCCATCGGATCGACGTTCTCGATCGAGCAGACGATGATGCAGTTGTCCTTCTTGTCGCGGACCACCTCCATCTCGAACTCTTTCCAGCCGAGCACGCTTTCCTCGATCAGCACCTCGTTGGTCGGCGAGGCATCGATGCCGCGCTCGACGATCTCGATGAACTCCGCCTTGGTGTAGGCGATGCCGCCGCCGGTGCCGCCCATGGTGAAGGACGGGCGGATGATCGCCGGCAGGCCGATCTCGTCGAGCGCGCGCAGCGCGTCGGGCAGCGTCTTGATCTGCTGCGAGCGCGGCGTCTCGAGGCCGATCTTGGTCATCGCATCGCGGAAGCGCTGGCGATCCTCGGCCTTGTCGATCGCGTCGGCGGTGGCGCCGATCATCTCGACGTTGAACTTGTCGAGCGTGCCCTGCTTGCGCAGCGAGAGCGCGCAGTTCAGCGCGGTCTGGCCGCCCATGGTCGGCAGCAGCGCAAAGCCGCCGGGGATGACGTTGCGCTCCTTCTCGATGATCTTGGCGACGATCTCCGGCGTGATCGGCTCGATGTAGGTCGCGTCCGCCAGCTCCGGGTCGGTCATGATCGTCGCCGGATTGGAATTCACCAGCACGACGCGATAGCCCTCGGCCTTCAGCGTCTTCACCGCCTGCGTGCCGGAATAGTCGAACTCGCAGGCCTGGCCGATGACGATCGGCCCGGCGCCGATGATCAGGATCGTCGAAATGTCAGTTCGTTTCGGCATCGCGTTCCGTCTGTGCGAGGCGGCAAAAGCACACAAAAAAAGGGCGCGCTTGCCGCGCGTCCCTTGAGCCCCTGTGCGGGTTATTTCCCCGCGCGCGCCGTGTCTAGACCAGATTCTTCGAGGCGGGAAAGCGAATAAAACGGGCCATCCACCAGCGGATTTCCCTTTGTTTTCAAAGAGATGGGAATTGGAGGAGGGATTGGAGACCCGGCCTGGATTTGAACCAGGATGAAGAGCCTTGCAGAGCTCTCGCGTAGACACTTCCGCCACCGGGTCGGGTGCATTGTTACCAGCCGTGCGACAAAGAGTCGTTAGCGGCGCTCGGTTAACGCTTTGCATGGTGGTTAACGCGGAACCGCGTACTCGCGAGCTCATCGCGGCGTGGCGACGAACGATATTCGCGCCGGCTGGTGCTCGAAGTTGAACGGCAGCCGCTCGGTGCGGAAGCCCGCCGCATCGATGCGCTCGGTGATCTCCTGCTCGGTGTAGGTCGTGATGCCGAGGCTCGCGCGGATGCGGCGATAGGGCGACAGCACCGTGCGCACGAGCCCGACGAAGGCGGCGAGGAGAAAGCCGTTGCGCCAGGCGTAGCGCAGCAGCGCCAGCGCATCCGAGATCGGGCTGACGCCGGGCGGAACCACGTCGGCGAGGATCAGGCGCCCGTCCGGCGCGAGCAGTTGCCGCCAGGTGCGCAGCAGCGCATCGAGTTCGTCGCGCGTCAGATACTGGGCGACCGAATTCGCGACGATCAGGTCGAGCGATCCCGGCCGGGATCGTCTGCAAGCTCGTCGGGGCCGATCACCTTCACGTTCGGCAGATGGCCGAAGCGCGCGCGCAGATGTGTCGCGCACGCGCGACGCCGCCTCGCACAGCCACAGCTGTCCGACCCGCGCCGCCACGCGATCGGCATGGAGTCGCCTCGCCGCAGCCGAAGTCGAGCACGTTGGCGGTGCGCCGCGGGATTCAGCTGCAGCATGCGGTCGGCGACGTCGCGATAGTGCAGGTCGAGGTGCCGCGCATTCACATAGATCGAATGCTGCGAGTTCCAGAAGCTGATCCAGTTGTTCTGCCATGTCTCGATCAGCGTGTGCGTCAGCGCAGCGGCTGCCCGGCGGCACGAGCCAAATCAGGAATTTGTCGGGCCGGGTGGTGCTGCCGAGGAAATGATTTGCCAGCGTGATCTCGGTCTTCTGCAGCACCTGTTCGCTCGCGCCCAGCGTCTGCGCGGCCTGCATGGCAGTAGGCCTGGTCGGCCGCGCGGCAGACGATCGCTGCGCCTTCGCGCGCGAGCGCGTTCCGGCGTCACCCAGGGCGCCGTCCACAAGCCCGACGACGAACACGAAGTCGGGATGGTCGGCGCTGTAGAACGTTGCGGCGCCGGCGAGCGTTCGTCGCCGGTGACGATGCTCAAGGCGGCGTCTTGAAGCGGCTTGCGCCACTCGCGCGTGAGCTTCGCTCGCCGAGCGCGTCGCGAATGCTCGCGGCTGTCGCCGATGCCATCGGTGTGATAGCGCCAGGCGATGACGGGCGCGGCCGCGAGGACCACGCAGCGTCGCTGCGAACACGCCAATGCGCGGTGGTGATCATCGCGCGGCGCGGCAGCGTCGCGGACGGCGGCGCGAGCAGCAGGATCGGCAGCAGGAACCAGGCCTGCATGCGTCCAGAGCGGCGTCAGCGACGTCTTCAGGATCGGCGCCATGATCGCCGGCAGGATCAGCGGCACGACGAACAGCGCGACCAGCATGCGCCGGTCCGGATCGGCCGGGCAGAAACGCCTCGCGCAGCGTCGCGCGGCTCGGGCGCACCGCAAGCCAGTAGACCGCGCACGGCAGCGCGACGTAGCCGATCAGCCCGAGCAGGTAGCTGCCGCTCTTGGTCAGCGCCTGTGCCGAAGCCGATGTTGCCGTGCACCTGGAACGCGTAGTTGAACGGTCTGCGGTCCGTTCGTGTGCAGCCACGAGAGATGCGGCGACAGCACAGCGAGGCCCGCGGCCGCCGAAATCCACGGCGCCGGCGAGAGCAGGTAGCGCATGCCGTCGCGATGCAGCAGCGCCGCGACCGGGAAGGCCGCGATCAGATAGACCGAGAAGTACTTTCCGAGCATCGCCAGTGCTGCGGCGACGCCGGCGAGCGACCGGCCAGAGCACGCCGCGGCTCTCGAACGCGCGCAGGAAGCAGTAGGTGGCGATCGGCCAGGTCGAGAGCAGCGTCTGGTTCGATGCGAAGCGCTGGCCGTGAAACTGGTAGAACGGCGTCATCAGCAGGAACAGCAGCACGAAGATCCGCTTGTCGCGGTCGAGATAGCGGCGTGCGATCAGGTCGACGAAGAACAGCCCGACCGCGGCGTTGGTCATCGCCAGCAGGTGAAACGACCAGTCGGTGACCGGGAAGACCGAGAACCACGCCGATACGCCATCAGCGCGCCGAGCGGCGGGTGCTTGTAGTAGCTTGCGGCCGGATGCTGCGACCAGGCGAAGATCTCGGTCGAGATCGGCGTGCAGCGTCACCGAGGAAAAGGAGATGGTCTGGAACGCCGTCCAGGCGACGACGAACAGGACCAGGATGCGCAGCACGCACGGCGTTGTCCGAGCCGCCGCAGAGAAACTGCTCCGCTGCGTTCCGAAGTCTGTTCGCTGGCGTGACCGATACGCCGACCGCCGTCATGCGGACGAACCGGGCAGCCGGTGGATGTTGCTCGGCGTGCGGCTCGACCGCTCGCGCCCTGCGAGGCTTCGGTCTCCGCGATCAGGTAGAGCGGCCAGCGCCGGGTCTCGCGCAGCACGCGCCCGACATACTCGCCGATGATGCCGAGCACCAGGAACTGGCCGGCGCCGAGGGTGGCGATCGCCGACATGATCGAGGTCCAGCCGGCCACGGTGTGGCCGATCCAGAGGAAGCTGACGATCGAATAGACGAACAGCAGGAACGGCCGCGAACGCGAACAGCAGCGCGAGATAGATCGCGATGCGCAGCGGGCGGATGCTGTGCGAGATGATGCCGACGACGGCGAGGTCGATCATGCGGCGCAGCGTGTAGCTCGATTCACCCGCGCTGCGCGTGCCCTGGGTGTAGGCTGACGGTCGCGAGCGGCAGGCCGATCCAGCGCACGAGGCCGCGCAGGAACACGTCGTGATTGTCGAAGGCGTTGACGGCCTCGACCGCCGCGCGATCGAGCAGCAGGAAGTCGGCGCTGCCCGGCTCGATCGGAATGTCCGACAGCGACTTGAACAGGCGGTAGTAGAGTTGCGACGTCGCGCGCTTGGAAACGATGTCGCCTCGCGCGGGCTGCTGCGCTGGGTCACCACCACCTTTGCGCCCTCGCGCCAGCGCGCGACCAGCTCGGGGATCAGCTCGGGCGGATGCTCGAAGTCGCAGTCCATCAGGATCACGGCGCTGCCGCGCGCGTGGCGCAGCCCTGCGCGCAGCGCCACCTGATGGCCGAAGTTGCGGACGAACGACACGAACCGCACCCGCTTGTCGGCGTTCGCCAGCGCGCGGATCGCGGCCAGCGTGCCGTCGGTCGAGCGGTCGTCGACGAAGACGATCTCGTAGGTGCCGAGGCGGCGCGAGAATCGCGGCGAGACGCTGCGCCATGGCGGCGACATTGCCTTCCTCGTTGTGCGCGGGAAGGACCACGGAAATCTGCGGCGCGGCGTCGGTCATGCGAGGTGAAGTTGATGTTCCGGAAGGTGGAACCTCTGTCTGCGGGCGACGTTAGATGGTCTCGTGGCCCGTGTCTATTGCGGCGCGCCGCCGCTTGCCGTGAGGAATTCGCCGTGAACAAGCCCGTCAAGCTCGAATCGAACCAGCAAAGTCGCTCCCGCGCTCGACACGCCGACCGACCTGTCGCAGGAGGCGGTCGACAAGATTTCCGCGGCGCTGAACGGCATCCTCGCCGATGCCTTCGCGCTCTACCTGAAGACCAAGAATTTCCACTGGCACGTGTCCGGGTCCGCATTTCCGCGACTATCACCTGCTGTTCGACGAGCAGGCGGCCGAGATCCTCGCGCACCACCGACGAGATCGCCGAGCGCGTCCGCAAGATCGGCGGCACGACGCTGCGCTCGATCGATCACATCGGCAAGCTGCAGACGCATCGAGGACAACGACGAGAACGTTCGTGCCGGCGCGCGACATGCTGCGCGAGCTGATGAACGACAACAAGGCGGTGGTGAAGGCGATGCGCGAGGCGCACGAGCATCGCCGACAAGCACGACGACCGGCGACCGCGAGCGCTGCTGGAGAAGTTCATCGACGCGGACCGAGAAGCGGACGTGGTTCCTGTTCGAAGCCAGCCGCGCCGACGGCGATAACGCGAGGTAGGACGCCTCTTGGCCCGGCATGCGGCGAGGCGATAGCCGTCTCTGCGAAGGGCGATGAGTCGCCGCATCGTGCCATAGCGATAACGCATCGCCGTTCGACGGCGTGCGAACGCTTGCCACGGGCGCAAGTTCGCTTCAGCCGGAATATCGAACACCAGACACGTCGTCGTCGCGTGCGCGAGCAGCCGTGCCGCTCGCGTCGCGCAGATGCGCTTCGGCGGTCGCGGCGCGGCGGCCGCAGCTCAGCACGCGGCCTTCGGCGCGGATCGGGCCGGTGTCCTTGGTGATCGCCTTGATGAAGCTGATCTTGAATTCCAGCGTCGTGTAGCCCTGGCCCTTGTCCATCATCGTGTGCACGGAGACGCCGAGCACCGTGTCCATCAGCGTCGCGGCGTAGCCGCCGTGCACCGAGCCGATCGGGTTGTAGTAGTCGAACGACGGGATCGCTTCGGCGAGCGCATAGCCCTTCTCGACCTTGGTGACGAGAAAGCCCATCGTGCCGGTGATCGGCGGCGCCGGCATCTTGCCGTCGATCATCGCCTGCATGAACTCGAGCCCGGTCATCGAGGCCAGCACGTGCGGCGGCACGACGTCGTAGATGCGCTCCTCCTTCAGCAGCGCGGCAATATCCTTCGGCGCGGCGGCGTTCATGCTTGAAATCCTGGGGTCGATGTTTATAATTACGTTCGTAATTAATAATCCGAGCGCCTGTCCAGCGCAGGCCGGAAGGGCAGCCATGCCGCGAGGCGACGGACCGGGAGGCGGACGCATGCGCATTTCGAAGGAAAAGGCGGCCGAGAACCGCGAGAAGGTGATGGCCGCCGCGGCAAAGCTGTTTCGCGAGCGCGGGCTCGAGGGCGTCGGCGTCGATGCGCTGGCGGAAGCAGCCGGGCTGACCCACGGCGCGGTCTACAGCCATTTCAAGTCGAAGGACGAGCTCGCCGCCGAAGCCGTTGCGGCAGGCGCTGCATCAGTCGATGGGCGAATGGCTCGCAGCGACAGACGGGCTTGTCCGGCGCGGATGGCCTTCGAACAGCTGCTGAAGATCTACGTGTCGCGCTCGCATCGCGATCACCCGAAGCTCGGCTGCTCGATCGCGGCGATCGGCAGCGACGCGCCGCGCGCCGGCGACGAGCTGCGCGACGTCTTCGCCGAGGCGTGAGCCAGTTCATCGACGTCCTGACGGCAGTGTCCGACGGCGCGACGGCGGCGGAGCGGCGCCGCACGGCGATCGCGCGCGCAGCCGCGATGATCGGCGCGCTGGTGATGGCGCGGGCGGCGGCCAGCCGATCGCGGCCTGTCGGACGAGATCCTGAAGTCGGTGCGGACGGAGCTTCTGGCGCGGGAATGAGCGTGATCTGCGGCGGTGAAACCCGGTTCCGCGGCCCCCGTATATGATGGCGATACGCACTCGTTCCACCGGGGCAATATCATGCTGACCTTCAGGCCCATCTTCGCGGCCGTCATCGCCGCGTGCCTTTCGTCACCCGCCTTCGCTCAAGCGCAGCCGCCGGAAAACTTCGAAGCCTGGCCGCTGCTGACCGACACGTTCGAGAGCACGTCCGGCCAGGGCATCATCATCAAGGGCTACGACCCGGTGATCAAGGGCGACAAGTGCTCGACGAATTTCTCCGCGACGCTGACCGACGGCAAGGTGTTCTACAACATCGTCGAGTTCGACGCGGTGCCGATGCAGGGCGGCACGCTGTGCACCAACGGCAAGTACCGCGCCGTCGACGGCAGCGCGTCGGGCACGACGCCGTTCCGGGTGTTCTTCAAGGACGGCGTGAAGGCGGTCGCCGTAACCGTCATTCCGAGGAGCGAAGCGTCGAGCCCGGCGTCGCCAGCGCGAGCGAGTCGGCAGCGTGCGCAGCCCCGGATTTCGCGCGCTGCCATGCGGGCTACGATGCGCTTCTTCTTCGCTTGCGCATCAAATCCGTGAACCGCCTGAACAGATAATGGCTGTCGCGCGGGCCCGGTGACGCTTCCGGGTGATACTGCACCGAGAACACCGGCTTGTCCGACAGCGCGATGCCGCAGTTCGAGTCGTCGAACAGCGACACGTGCGTCTGCTCGACGTTCTTCGGCAGCGTCGTCTTGTCCACCGCAAAACCGTGGTTCATCGAGGTGATCTCGACCTTGCCGGTGGTCATGTCCTTCACCGGATGGTTCGCGCCGTGATGGCCCTGATGCATCTTCACGGTCTTGCCGCCGAGCGCGAGGCCGAGCATCTGGTGGCCGAGGCAGATGCCGAAGGTCGGCAGGCCTGAATCGACGATCTTCTTGATCACCGGCACCGCATACTTGCCGGTCTCCGCCGGATCGCCCGGACCGTTCGACAGGAACACGCCGTCCGGCTTCATCGCCAGGATGTCTTCCGCCGACGTCGTCGCCGGCACCACCGTCACCTTGCAGCCTTCGCCCGCGAGCAGGCGCAGGATGTTGCGCTTGATGCCGTAGTCGATCGCGACGACGTTGAACTCGGCCTTGTCCTGCCGGCCGTAGCCCTTGCCCCAGGCCCACGGCGTCTCGTCCCAGACGAAACGCTGCCCGCTCGTCACCATCGGCACGAGGTCCATGCCTTCGAGGCCGGGCCAGGCCGCGGCCTCCTTCTTCAGCGCGTCGCAGGTCGAACGCTGCCGTTGCCGGCGTGCGCGATCACCGCATTCGGCATGCCCTTGGTGCGGATCAGCGCGGTCAGCGCGCGGGTGTCGATGCCGGCGAGGCCGATGATGCCGCGCGCCTTCAGCCAGGGTCGAGATGGCGCGTCGCGCGGTAGTTCGACGGATCGGTGATGTCGGCGCGCAGGATGACGCCGCAGGCGCCGGGCCGCGCGGCCATGTTCAGCGCCTCGATGTCTTCCTCGTTGGTGCCGACATTGCCGATGTGCGGGAAGGTGAAGGTGATGATCTGTCCGGCATAGGACGGATCGGTGAGGATCTCCTCATAACCGGTCATCGCCGTGTTGAAGCAGACCTCGCCCACGGCCTTGCCCTCGGCGCCGAGGCCGAAGCCTTCCAGCACGGTGCCGTCGGCAAGCACGAGCAGCGCGGTCGGTTTCGGTTCCGGCCAGGCGTTCGCAGCATCGATTTGTGTCATGAGCGCACTCCTTAGCGGCAGCGAAAGCCGCCGTCAAAGCGCTGCGTTCCGGCCGTCCACACGCGGGCCGGAAACGCCGCCGATTTGACAGATGGTTGCGATTTCCTGTCTGTTTTCGCAGGAAAATGACCTGGGAGCCGCCGACATGCCTGCCGACCTGCCGATCGTTCTGGTGCCGGGCCTCGGCAGCTCGGTGCGCACCCACCTGCCGATTCTCCCGACGCTGTGGCGGCACGGCTCGGTGTTCGTCGCCAACCAGACCCGCGACGACACCATCGCGGCGATGGCCGTCGCGCGTGCTTGAGCGAGGCGCCGGAGAAATTCTCGCTGATCGGCCATTCGCTCGGCGGCTACATCGTGCTGGAGATGATCCGCCAGCAGCCGCATCGCGTCGCACGGCTGGCGCTGCTCAACACCTCCGCGCGTCCCGACACGCCGGAGGCGACGAAGCTCCGCAACGAGCGCGTCGCTGAGACGAAGGCCGGCCGCTACGCCGAGATGCGGGCGGCGGGCTTTCCGCTCAGCGTGCATCCGGATCGCGTCAACGATCCGGCGCTGATGGAGATGTCGCGCCTCACCGGCGAGGACTCCGGCCCGGACGCGTTCATCCGCCAGCAGACCGCGATCATCGCCCGCATCGACTCGCGCCCGTATCTGAAAGACATCCGCGTGCCGACGCTGGTGCTGTCGGGCGACAGGGACATGCTGATCTCGAACGAGTTCTCGACGGAGATGGCGGCGATGATCCCGGGCGCGAAGCTCGTGATCGTGCCGGACTGCGGCCACCTCGCGCCGCTCGAGCAGCCGGAAGCGACCGCTGCCGCGCTGGATGAGTGGTTGCGGAGGTAGGCGTCGTCCCTGCTTGCGCAGGGACGGCGCGGGTGATTGTTGTGAATCAGCCGCAAAACCCCTAAATCATCGCGCAACACTGAAGGAGACCGCCATGCTGCGCGACGCCATCAACAACGCCGTGAAGGAGGCCATGAAGGCCAGGGAGGAGCGCAAGCTCTCCACGCTGCGCATGATGAACTCGACCATCAAGAACGCCGACATCGACGCGCGCGGGCAGGGCAAGCCGCCGCTGTCGGACGACGACCTGCTCGGCGTGTTCCAGAAGATGATCAAGCAGCGCCAGGAGTCGGTCGAGCTGTACGAGAAGGGCGGCCGCGCCGAGCTCGCAGCGCAGGAGCGCGACGAGATCGCGGTGATCACCGCCTACCTGCCGAAGCAGATGTCGGACGACGACGTGAAGGCCGCGATCGCCGCCGCCATCAAGGAGACCGGCGCCGCCAGCATGAAGGACATGGGCAAGGTGGTCGGCGCGCTGAAGGCGAAGTACGCCGGCCAAATGGATTCGGCAAGGCCAGCGGCCTGGTGAAGGCCGCGCTGCGGGTGAGGGCCCTAGCTTCTCGTCATCGCGAGGAGCACGGAAGCGATGCGCGCAAGATCGAGGCGCCCGAAGTTCCGCGCCAGAAGCACCCGGCCTCATCTTTCGGCGCGTCGCTGCGGCGCGCAGCCATGGATTCCAGGTCGTCGTTCGACCGCCTCCTCACTTCAACAACCCCACCAGATCCCGAAACCGCTGCAGATTGGCCAGGTCGAAGTCGTTGCTTCGTCATGTACTGCAGATTGCAGTACAGCTCGCGCGGTTGCGGTTTGCCCCGTCATGGCGCGCCATCGACATGTCGCTGCGGTTGAAGTGGAAGAAGCGCGCTTCGTCGGCGTCCGGAGCCTTCGGTGCCTGCGGGCAGTAGGTCTCGCAGCTCGAGTGGCTTTCGGGGCATGCCGCGCAATTGGCCTGCTCCCAGCGCTCGTTCGCTTCCGGGGCCGAACTTGCCGATGCAGGCCTCGGCCTCCTTCTTCTTCTCGGCGTCCGGCTTGTTGTACTGCGCGTTCTGCTGCTCGATCCGCGCCAGCGCCTCGCGCCACTTGCCGCTTTCGGCGCGCACATCGAACTCCACTGGTCCTGGCCGATCTGCTTCATGATCGCAACGCGTCCTCCGCATCGAACAGGCTCGGCCGCAGCATCCAGTTCGACGTCTCGATCCCGGCGCGAACCGCCGCGGGCAGACGCTCACGGCGCGGCGCGCCGTGCAGAAGGTCATGTATGTCAGCAGCGCCGGGCGCGTCTTCTCGCGCACGGCGCGCCAGGCCGGCCGCGCCCGCGAGAGCAAGGACGTGGCGCCGGGCGGCGCCGACGGCGCGCCCCGCACCGAGGGCGACACCATCGTCGGCACGCTCGCGCTCGGCACCGGCGCGAGCCGGCTGGTCGTCAGCTCGACGGCGCGCTTTCCAGAGCTGCACCGCCACCGTCATCGCCGGCCGCCGGTCGGCCGCGCGCTGACATGGAAGGGCATCGACGGCAACGTCTACACCGCGACCGGCCCCGCAACCGCGTCGACCCCGCCTGCGCGCTGCAGCCCGGCAACGCCTTCGCCGGGCCAGTGACTTCCACATCGCCCGGCACCTTGATGCCCAGCTCCTTCGAGCGCGTCCAGCATCTCCTTGCCGGCGGCTGCATCGGGATGGTCAGCGCCTTGCCGGTCTCCAGCAGGCTCTTCAGGCTCGACAGGATCGCCGGCCAGCCCTGCACGGCCGCCGGAGAGGATGTCGTCGCTGATCGGCCGGTCGTGCAGTTGCGACATCGTAAGCCGCACGGTGTCGCCGGCGGGCTCGATCTCGTAGCGCACGAGCTCGACGCCGAGCGCCTCGACGAGGCCCGGCCAGTTGACGTTGAAGGTCACCGTCAGCTTTCGCGGCGGATCGCATTCGACCACCTCGCCCGAAATATGCACCGAGCCGTCCGGCGCCCGCAGCACGAACGCGCCGCCGATCCTTCTCCTCCACCTCGACCGCGAGGCCGGAGAAATACTGCCGGCTGAACTCCGCCGAGGTCAGCGCCTGCCACACTTTCTCGGGCGTGGCTGCGATGTAGATCGAATAGACGATGCCGGGTTTGTATTTGCGATGTCCATGATGTTCGCTCCCACCTTGTCGGCCAGCGACTGCATCGCCGAGAGCGGCAGCGGCCGTCTCGTCTCGAGCAGGCTCTTCAGGCTCGACAGCATCGCCGGCCAGCCCTTCGCGATGCTCGGCAGCACCATGCTGCCGGGCGCGAAGTCGTCATGCGTCACGGTCAGCTTCACGTAGCGTGCCGTACGGCTCCAGCACCGAAGCGTCACGCGCGACGGGTTTCTCCTTCGCCACGCCTCGTTGAAGCTCGTGATGAAAGTGTAGGAGAGCCGCTTCGGCGGATCGAATTCCCGGATCACGCCCGTAGTCCGTCACCTTGCCGTCCATCACCAGCGCGAGCGGCGAGCCGACCTTCCAGTCGGATGCGACGCGATGCCGAACCAGTAGCGCTCGTGAAGTCGCCGTCGGTCAGCGCCTGCCACAGTTTTTCCGGCGTGGTCTCGATGTAGGTGACGTAGACGAACTCCGGCTTACTCATCACGCTTCTCCAATTGACGTTTCAACTCACTCAGCGCATCGAGCTTTGTGCGCTCGAACTTTCCTGATCCACCGTTCGCCGATCTGATGGATCGGCACCGGGTTGA
Source organism: uncultured Alphaproteobacteria bacterium (assembly GCA_963843435.1). Classification (GTDB taxonomy): domain Bacteria; phylum Pseudomonadota; class Alphaproteobacteria; order Rhizobiales; family Xanthobacteraceae; genus P52-10. The sequence continues at coordinate 118,625 of CAWJKJ010000008.1, read as the reverse complement.
GGTAGTGCAGCTTCTCGCGCCCGTGCTTGATCGTGGCGACGAGGTTGGCGTCTTCCAGAATGCCGAGATGCTTGGTGACGGCCTGCCGCGTCATGGCGAGGCCGTCGCAAAGCTCGTTCAGCGTCTGCCCGTTCCGCGCATGCAACCGGTCGAGCAGTTGCCTCCGGGATGCATCCGCCAGCGCCCTGAAGACATCGTCCATGCGTCCAGATAATAGGCAACCAAATGGTTGCATGTCAAGCGGCGCGTGGCGCGAGAATGTGAGCTAAGCTACGTCATCACCCGGGCTTGCTCGCCGGAGAGGGTCGCCGCTTGCATGGACCCCGCTCCTAAGCCTCTCGCCTGGGAGCAAGCCGCGGCACTGGCACGGAAATGCCCAGCATGTCCCTCGAACTCTATCTCGCCTATGTCGTCGCCTGCGTCGTGCTGGCGATGGTGCCGGGGCCGAACGTCACGCTCTTGATCGCCAACGGCCTGAAGCACGGCACGCGCGCGGCGCTGCTGTGCCTCTGCCGGCACGCAGCTCGGCCTTGCGATCGTCATCGCCATTGTCGGCGCAGGCCTGACGACGATGATGGCGACCATGGGCTACTGGTTCGACTGGGTGCGGCTTGCGGGCGCGGCCTACCTGATCTGGATCGGCATCGGCATGCTGCGCGCCAAGGGCGGCCTCGCGTCGACGGCGGCGGCCGCGCCGCCGCGCGGCGGCTTCTTCCTGCAGGGCATTGTGGTGCTGCTGTCGAACCCGAAGGTGCTGGTGTTCTTCGGCGCGTTCATCCCGCAGTTCGTCGACATGAAGGGCGATCATTTCTCGCAAGTGGCGCTGCTCGGCGCGACCTTCATGGTCGTCGCCGGCATCACCGACGCGATCTATGCGGTGGTGGCCGGCCGCGCGCGCGCGTTCCTCTCGCTGCATCGCGAGCGACTGCTCTCGCGCGTCTCCGGCCTGTTCATGATCGGCGGCGGCGTCTGGCTGGCGTTCACGCGCGCGCGGTAGGGCGCCTGAGAGGGGCTTGAGCGGGTCGGGCCGGTTTCATTTCGCAGCGCTCTATGCCGACACGCTCATCCCCAGCTGCCCGACTCCCGCTCCGCCTGCCGAAAGATCCGATCAGCCGCTCGGCCCATGCGCGCTGGCCGGCTTCGTCGGCGATCAGATCCTGCCGCACCTCGATGCCGCAATGGATCAGCCCGCGCGGCTCCGCATGCACCGGGATGCAGTAGTCGGTGGCGTCGCTCGCCGCATAAGGCTGGTTGTCGCCGACCACGAGATCGCCCTCGGCGCGCAGCAGCCGAGCAGGACCTTCGCCAGCCGCCTGTCGCGATTGTAGAGCGTGCCGATGTGCCAGGGCCGCGCACTGCCGGCATACACCGGCGTGAACGAATGCATCGCCAGCAAGAATGGTCGGGCGTTTCTGCCGCGCGCCCGCGCGTCGAGGATCGCGGCGAGGCGCGCGTGATACGGCTCAAAAATCTCGATCCGCCGCGCCTCTTGCGTCCGCCTCCGAAAGCCCCTCGTTGCCGGGAATGTGCGTCGCCTCGCTGAGCACGGGGATCGACGACGGCACGCCCGGCGGGCGGTTGCAGTCGATCACCAGCCGCGAATACGCTTGCGCGATCATGTGCGCGTCGAGCGCGTCCGACAGCCGCGTCGTCACGCCGCCGATGCCGATGTCCCAGGCGATATGCCGCTCCCACTCGCTCGCCGCCACGCCGAGGTCGCCGAGCGCGCGCGGCGTGATCTTTCCGTAGTGATCGCAGGTGAGGAAGGAAGGGCGAGGTGCGGGGCGTCGGTGAGCAGCATGTGTTCGAAGCAGCATGGGCGAAGCAACTTCAGCCGCGCGCGTCAGGCGCAGTCATTAAGCAGATCCATGGCAGCTGCGCTTCATTTCGCCGGCAGTGCAGCGAGCCCGGCGATGACGGCAAAATGCTAGCTCCGGTTCGCAAGCATGACCCCGACCATCTCTTCGTCTTCGGCACACTCCTGTCCGGCTACGACCATCCGATGGCGCGGCTGCTGTCGCGCGAGGCGGAGCTGCTCGGCGAAGCGCGCTGCCAGGGCCGCCTCTATCTCGTGAAGCACTATCCCGGCATGGTGCTGTCGGACGATGCGGCCGACCAGGTCTTCGGCGAACTCTTCCGCATGCGTGATCCGAACGCGCTGCTGCAGAGGCTCGACGACTACGAAGGCTGCGGCGAAGGCGCGACTGAGCCGACCGAATACGTCCGCCAGCTCGTCACCGTCACCCTCGACGGCGCCGCGCATCAGGCCTGGACCTACGTCTACAACTGGCCGGTCGCCCATCTGCCGCGGATCGCCTCGGGAAGGTTCCTGGAGCACTGAGTCTCGCCGGCATTGCGAGCGAAGCGACGAGCGATCCAGCCGCGCGCGTAGCGCCCGCGAAGCAGCGGAGTCTGCGCGCGTCCTCAGACGTGGAGCGCAGCGCCGCCGCTCGCTCTCTTCACCTCTCCCATGGGGAGAGGTCGGATTGCGATAGCAATCCGGGTGAGGGGGTACGGCCCATCGAGAGTCCGAGTGCCCCTCACCCCAACCCTCTCCCCGCTGGGGAGAGGGGGCGCGCCGTCCGCTCGGCTCGCGCAACGCCCTATCGCTCCCTGTGGAAAGCCGCGACAAGCCGCGAAGGCCTCCCATCCGCCGCCGCCGACACTATATGCCTAATCCCTTGGCCGGATTGTCCGGCAGACTCAGATACCCTCGCCCCATGCGCTTCACGCCCCAGTTTCTCGATGAGCTGCGTGCGCGGCTTCCGGTTTCGGAGGTCGTGGGCAAGCGCGTGAAGCTGAAGAAGGCGGGCAAGGAGTTCAAGGGGCTGTCGCCGTTCCAGCAGGAGAAGACGCCCTCGTTCACCGTCAACGACCAGAAGGGCTTTTATCACGACTTCTCCTCCGGCAAGCACGGCAACATCTTCGACTTCCTGATGGAGACCGAAGGCTGCTCGTTCCCGGAAGCCGTCGAGCGCTGCGCGCAGATGGCGGGCATGGCGCTGCCGCAGTCCTCGCCCGACGCCGACCGGCAGCGAACAGCGCCGCAAGACGCTGCACGACGTGATGGAGCTCGCGGCAAAATTCTTCGCCGAGACGCTGGCCTCGAAGAACGGCGCGAAGGCGCGCGGCTATCTCGCCGATCGCGGCCTCGACCCGCAGACGCAGCTGAAATTCCGCATGGGCTATGCGACGCACGAGCGCTTCGCGCTGAAGGAGCATCTCGGCGAGCACGGCATTCCGGTCGAGGACATGGTCGAGGCGGGCCTGCTGATCGGCGGCGAGGACATCCCGGTTCCCTACGATCGCTTCCGCGACCGCGTGATGTTTCCGATCACCGATGTGCGCAACCGCGTCATCGCCTTCGGCGGCCGCGCGCTGGACAAGGACGCAGCCGGCGAAATACCTGAACTCGCCGGAGACGCCGCTCTTCCACAAGGGCGACACGCTCTACAACATCGCCGCCGCCCGCCAGGCCACGCACGACGGCGCAACGCCCGTCGTCGTCGAAGGCTATGTCGACGTGATCGCCATGGTGAACGCGGGCTTTCCGGCAGCCGTCGCGCCGCTCGGCACGGCGCTCACCGAAAACCAGCTGGCGCTGCTCTGGCGCATGGCCGACGAGCCGATCCTCTGTTTCGACGGCGACCGCGCCGGCCAGAAGGCCGCGTTCCGCGCCGCCGATCTCGCGCTGCCGCATCTCAAACCCGGCAAGTCGCTTGCGCTTCGCGCTGCTGCCCGAAGGCCAGGACCCGGACGATCTCGCGCGCTCCGGCGGCCGCGCGCGCGATCGAGGAGGTGGTTGCCGCTGCGCGTCCGCTCGCCGAAATCATCTGGCTGCGCGAGATCGAAGGCGGCGCGCTACGCGACGCCGGAGCGGCGCGCGGCGCTGGAGGCGCGCATCGGCGAGCTGTCGCAGAGCATCCGCGACGAGGTCGTGCGCAAATATTATCGCCAGGATCTGCAGGAGCGGCTGCAGCGCGCTGTTCCAGCCGGCAGGCAACGACCGCAGCTATCGCGGCGACGCCAGGGCCAGGGCAGGCGGCTTTCGCCAGCGCCGGCGGCGATTCGGTCCGCACTTTCCGTCACGCGGCACCGAATTTCGGCGACCGACCGGCCCGGGCGCGGGGTTTTGCACAGGCCGCTGCGCCCGCCTTCAGCCCGGGCCCCTATCAGGCGGCGAGCCCGCAGCTCGCGCTCAGCCCGCTGCTCCGCGGCCAGCGCTCGGCGCTGTCGCGGCGCGAGGCGCTGATCCTGCAGACGCTGCTCAACCACCCCTGGCTGCTGCACGAGCATCTGGAGGAGGTCGCAGCCCTCGAGCTCGCCCACCCGGAAGCCCACCGCCTGCGCGCCAGCGATCATCGCCGCCTGGGCCGCCGACCATCATCATTCGCCCGATGCCGGAGGAGCAGAGCGAGAAGCTCCGCGCCGACCTCGCCAAGGCCGGATTATCCGAGCTTCTTCAAAGGGTTGAGCGGTCCATCACCACCGGCGCGGTGTGGGGCGCGCAAGCCGGCGCCGCGATCGACGATGTTTTGGCCACCTGGCGGCAGCTCGTTGCCTTGCATCATCAATGGCATTCCCTACTTAGGGAACTGAGGGACGCCGAGCTGGCATTGGGTCAGGACGCGACCGACTCCAATTATGGCTGGCTGCAGGACGTGAAGACGAGGCTCGCCGCCGTGGAAGGCACCGAGGCCCTGATCGAGGGGTTCGGGGAATCCTCCGGCCGGCTGCAGAAGGGTATGTGAGCGACGCGGATTTCGTGCTGCCGGGAACCAGAAAAAGACTCGCCAAAACTGATATTTGGCCGCAGAAACAGGGTTAATCGAGGTTTAACGAGATTTCAGCCCTATAGGTAGGGGGCAACGAATTCGGGTGGCGCCCTTGGCACCGCCCCGTTTCCGCGTCTGGCGCATGCTTGTGTTTGCGTCAAGCTGCGGAATGAACAAATCGGAGGCGGGGTTATTGCCTCCATGTGCGATCTAAGGTCGCGCGAGTTAAGGCGTGCGAGCAAGTGCGGTTGAGTTGAGCGCTGTGGGCAGCGGACCGTGCGCACCAGGAGCGAACTGAATGGCCACGAAGGCAAGAGCAGCAGCGCAGGTGAAAGGAAGTCGCCAAGGCGGAGAAGCCCGCCGAGGCCCCCGAGAAGGAAGCGGCTGACGCGCCTTCCGGTCCGCTGCTCGACCTGTCCGATGCCGCCGTCAAGAAGATGATCAAGCAGGCGAAGAAGCGCGGCTTCGTCACCTTCGATCAGCTCAACGAAGTGCTGCCGTCCGAAGTCCACCTCGCCCGAGCAGATCGAGGACGTGATGGCGATGCTGTCCGACATGGGCATCAACGTCTCCGAAAACGACGACGCCGAGAACGAGGACGAGGAGAAGGAAGAGGAGGCCGACGAGCCCGATACCGAGCTCGTCGAGGTCACGCAGAAGGCCGTCACCGAAACCAAGAAGTCCGAGCCCGGCGAGCGCACCGACGATCCGGTGCGCATGTATCTGCGCGAGATGGGCTCGGTCGAGCTGCTGTCGCGCGAGGGCGAAATCGCCATCGCCAAGCGCATCGAGGCCGGCCGCGAGGCGATGATCGCGGGCCTCTGCGAAAGCCCGCTGACCTTCCAGGCCATCATCATCTGGCGCGACGAACTGAACGAAGGAAAGATCTTCCTTCGCGACATCATCGACCTTGAAGCGACCTATGCCGGCCCCGAGGCCAAGGGCGGCGTCGCCGCGCCCCCATGGTCGGCGAGGACGGCCAGCCGATCGCAGCGGCGCCCGCCGGCAACGGCGTGGCCGCGCCGCAGACGCTGTCGGCGGCTGCCGTGAACACGGTCGCGCCGCCGGCTGCGCCGCCGGCCGCGACGCCGTTCCGCCCCGCCGATGCTGGTGACGGCGAGGAGAAGGATCCGGCCGAAGCCGCCGCCGAATCCGACATGGACGACGACGAGTTCGAGAACGCGATGTCGCTTGCGGCCATCGAGGCCGAGCTGAAGCCGCGCGTGGTCGAGACCTTCGACAAGATCGCCAACGAGTACAAGAAGCTGCGCCGCCTGCAGGAGCAGGACATCCAGAACCGGCTGCAGAACGAGTCGCTGTCGCCGTCGCAGGAGCGCAAGTACAAGAAGCTGAAGGACGAGATCATCCTCGAGGTGAAGTCGCTGCGGCTGAACCAGCTGCGCATCGATTCACTGGTCGAGCAGCTCTACGACATCAACAAGAAGCTCGTCTCGTATGAAGGCCGCCTGTTCCGTCTCGGCGACGGCCACGGCGTCGGCGCGCGAGGACTTCCTGCGCAACTACACCGGCTCGGAGCTCGATCCGCGCTGGCTCAACCGCGTCTCCAAGCTGTCCGGCAAGGGCTGGAAGAACTTCGTCGCGCACGAGAAGGACCGCATCAAGGACCTGCGCGGCGAGATCCATGCGCTGGCCGAGCTCACCGGTCTCGAGATCGGCGAATTCCGCAAGATCGTGCTCGGCGTGCAGAAGGGCGAGCGCGAGGCGCGCCAGGCGAAGAAGGAAATGGTCGAGGCCAACCTGCGCCTCGTCATCTCGATCGCCAAGAAATACACCAACCGCGGCCTGCAGTTCCTCGACCTGATCCAGGAAGGCAACATCGGCTTGATGAAGGCGGTCGACAAGTTCGAGTACCGCCGCGGCTACAAGTTCTCGACCTACGCCACCTGGTGGATCCGGCAGGCGATCACCCGCTCGATCGCCGACCAGGCGCGCACCATCCGCATTCCGGTGCACATGATCGAGACGATCAACAAGATCGTCCGCACCTCGCGCCAGATGCTGAACGAGATCGGCCGCGAGCCGACCCCGGAAGAGCTCGCCGAAAAGCTCGGCATGCCGCTGGAGAAGGTCCGCAAGGTCCTGAAGATCGCCAAGGAGCCGCTCTCGCTCGAGACCCCGGTCGGCGACGAGGAAGACTCGCACCTCGGCGACTTCATCGAGGACAAGAACGCGATCCTGCCCGATCGACGCGGCGATCCAGTCGAACCTGCGCGAGACCACCACGCGCGTGCTCGCCTCGCTCACCCCGCGCGAAGAGCGCGTGCTCCGCATGCGCTTCGGCATCGGCATGAACACCGACCACACGCTCGAAGAGGTGGGTCAGCAGTTCTCGGTGACGAGAGAGCGTATCCGCCAGATCGAGGCGAAGGCGCTGCGGAAGCTGAAGCATCCGAGCCGGTCGCAGGAAGCTGCGGAGCTTCCTGGATAACTGAGTTGATCAGTCAGTAATGACTGACGGGAACGGCGGGCCAACGGCCCGCCGTTCTTGTTTCGACGTATTGGTTTGGCCGCCGATGAACTCGCTCTGACCATGAGAGGTTCTTGTCGCCGATGTCTCTTTGGAGAGCGGATCGCACAGGACTAGCTGCGCGAAGGCGAGTGTTCAATTCAGAACAACGGTACGCGAAATTCTCGCGTACTCGCTTTTGAGGCTCGGCCGCTCGCAACGCAGCAACTCGTTCATTCCACCTGAATTCACGGCCCTTCAGCATCGACAGTAAGCTTGCAGCTCCGGCGAGTCGGCGACTAGCTCACATTACTAGCGTCGTCATTCGAATCCGCTTGCAGTGGAACCCGAAAGCGAAAATGATGCGCGCGTTGTCCTGCTAACGCGCGCAAGAATTGCGATTTTATTGAAGCGGCTGCGACGTCGCCGACACGCTCGGGATTTCATAAAATGATCAACAAGTTGAAACGTGCGACACGCTGCTTGGTGCTGGGATCGCTGATCTCGATCGCAGCCACCGCGGCATTTGCGCAGGCTCCGACTGAAGCGCAGCGCGAAGCCATCAAAACCGACTGCCGTTCGGATTACATCGCGCATTGCTCCAGCATCCCGCCGGGCGGTGAGGCATCGCTGCAATGTCTGCAGAAGAACATGTCGAGCCTTTCGGGCTCGTGTCAGGCTGCGGTGCGCGCGGTGGAAGCCCCGGCCGCAGCGGCTGCGCCTGCCGCTCCCGCTCCTGCGGCGACAAAGTCCGCAGCGCCCAGTCCCGCGGCGACAAAGTCCGCTGCTCCAGCGCCCGCGGCAACCGCGCCGGCGAAGCAGCCGAGCAGTGCGCAGGTCGCGGCCGTTCGCGCCGCCTGCCAGTCCGACTATCCAAAAGTCTGTGCCGGTGTGTCGCCCGGCGGCGCTCCGGCGCTGCAGTGCCTGGCGAAGAACAAGGCGAAGGTCTCTGCGGGCTGCCAGCAGGCTGTCAACGCTGCCACCGGCGGCACCGCCGCACCGGCCGCGACGGCGACCGCTGCGCCGGGTGCTGCTGCAGCCGCGCCCGCACCAGCGCCGCTGGTGCTGCGGCCGATGCGGCCGCGCGAAGAACTGTTCGTCATGCGCTCGGCGTGCGGCGCCGACGTCCAAACCCTTTGCAACGGCGTTGCGCCCGGCGGTGGCCGCATCATGCAATGCCTGGCGGTGCGGAGCGCGTCGCTGTCGCCCGCATGCAGGGGTGTGCTGGCGCAATTCGCCGCGCAGTGAGCGACCTTCGCCGGCGGTGACTGCCGCCGGCCGTTCGCTCGATCATTCAAGAGAGGGAGACCATCATGCTACGCATCATCCTTGCGACAACGGCCTTGCTGTGCGCGTCCGGGATTGCCGGCGCGCAGGAGCTCACCGCGGCGCAACGCGACGCCTGCATGGGTGACTTCGAAAAATACTGCAAAGGCGTCACGCCGGGCGGCGGCAGGATCATCGCCTGCCTGCAGAAAGAGTCCGCCAAGCTGACGCCGGCCTGCCAGAAGGTGCTGACAGCGGCTGAGAAGAAGTAGCGGTTGTCCATTTGCAGAACTTGCTGACGATCCGGCACTCAGTCCTCGAAAGGAACAGAGACGATCATGCGTTCATTTATCCTTATTGCATCCGCCGTTTTCGCCTTCGCCGTCACCTTCAACTCGACCACTGCCAATGCCGTCGTCTGCGCCGACGGCGTCGTTCGCGCCGCCTGTGCCGGGCCTCGCGGCGCCGTGGTCGTGAAGAAGCCGAAGCCCGTGGTGGTCTGCAAGACCGTCTGGGTGAACGGCGTCAAGGTGCGCCGCTGCACCTGATCTGAGGCCTCGCATCGGCTATGGGTGGAGGCGATGCTTGCTCTATCGCCAGTTGGCACTCTCCCTCCGTCGCATTTTTCGCCACGAACCGAGCTATACTCGCTCCCGCGCTCGCGCGGGCCCCTCGACGTCCGGCACGGGAAAACCAAAGAACAGACAGAGGAAACACCAATGATCAGCGGATTTTCGCGATTGGCGATCGTCGCAGGCGTAGCGCTCGCCGTCTCAGCCACGACCGCGTTCGCGCAGAAGAAATACGACACCGGCGCAACCGACACCGAGATCAAGATCGGCCAGACCGCGCCGTTCTCCGGCCCGGCGTCGGCCTATGCGACCATCGCCAAGGCGCAGGCCGCCTACATCAAGATGATCAACGAGCAGGGCGGGGTGAACGGTCGCAAGATCAACCTGATCCAGTATGACGACGCCTATTCGCCGCCGAAGACGGTCGAGCAGGTGCGCAAGCTCGTCGAGAGCGATGAAGTGCTGCTGACCTTCCAGTTGCTCGGCACGCCCGGCAACGCCGCCGTGCAGCGATATCTCAACCAGAAGAAGGTGCCGCAGCTGCTCGCCGGCACCGGCGCCGACCGCTTCAGCGATCACGCCCAGTTTCCCTGGACGATCGGCTTCAATCCTTCGTACCCGACCGAAGGGCGCATCTACGCCCAGTACATTCTGGCCAACCATCCGGACGGCAAGATCGCGGTGTTCTATCAGAACGACGATCTCGGCCGTGACTATGTCACCGGGCTGAAGGCGGGGCTGGGCGACAAGGCGTCGAAGATGATCGTTGCGGAAAGCTCCTACGAGCTGAGCGAACCGACCATCGACTCGCACATCGTCAAGCTGAAGAATTCCGGCGCCGACGTGTTCTACAACGCCTCGACGCCGAAGTTCGCGGCGCAAGCGATCAAGAAGATGGCCGAGATGGACTGGCGGCCGGTGCATATCCTCGACATCAACGCCACCGGTGTGAGCGAGGTGATGAAGCCGGCGGGAGCCGAGAACTCCAAGGGCATCATCAGCGTCAACTACGGCAAGGACATGTACGACCCGCAGTGGCAGAACGACGAAGGCATGAAGCGCTTCTGGGCCTTCATGGACAAGTACTTTCCGGACGGCAACCGCATGTCGAGCTTCAACGGCTACGGCTATTCGACCACGCAGCTGCTGGTCGAAATCCTCAAGCGCTGCGGCGACGATCTCACGCGTGAGAACGTGATGAAGCAGACCACCAGCCTGAAGGACGTCGTGCTCGACCTGGCGCTGCCCGGCATCACCATCAACTCGTCGCCCACCGACTACCGCCTCAACAAGCAGCTGCAGATGATGAAGTTCGACGGCGAACGCTGGATCGGTTTTGGCCCCATCATCGAAGCCGGCAAGGGCGGCAGCTGACGTCACCGTCATTGCGACCGCGCTTCGCTCTTCAGCTACGGCGGGCATGCGCGAAGCGACTTGTCCGCCGTAGCCGCAGTGCGCACGCAGCGTCAGCGCTTGTGTCCACTGCGCGCTCGCTGGATTGCTTCGTCGCTTCGCTCCTCGCAATGACGGCGAGGATGCATTGAGCACCGCCCTACGCAGGCCAGCCCTGGCCCGCGCCATCGACCCGCAGCACCTGCCCGGACACGAACGCGCCGAGCGGGCCTGCGAACATCTCGACCACGCGTGCGACCTCGTCGACCGTGGCGATGCGGTCGAGCGTGCCGCTTTCCACAAGCCGCTCCTGATCCACCGTACGCGTGCCCAGGAACCGGCCGGTTCGCGTATCGCCCGGTGCGATGCAGTTGACGGTAACGTCGAACGGCCGAAGCTGGTCGGCGAGACACCGCGTGAAATGCGTGACGGCCGCCTTGGACACCGCATAGATCGCGCCGTTGGTGCGGCCCCTGAAGGCTGCGACCGAGCCGATGGTGATGATGCGGCCGCTTCGCCGCTGCATCATGCCGCGCGCCACCGCCTGACAGGTCAGGATGGTGCTGAGCAGGTTCCGGTCCAGCACGGCGCGTACGTCCTCCTCGGTAATGTTGACGACATCGTTCGGGTCGGGCTTGCCGCCCTTGGCCGCGATATCACCGCCGGCATTCTGCACGAGGATATCGATCGGCCCGAGCGTTCGAGTGGTTGTCTCGACCACCCGCGCGATGTCCGCGCTCTTTGGTCAGATCGCCGAGCACGGACATGCTCCGCACGCCGTGCTGCGCACCCACCGCTTCGGCGACGGCCGTCAGCGTGGTGCCCTCGCCATATTCCGCAGGTCCGTTCTCGCGCATGCCGTGGATCGCCACATCAGCGCCAAGGCTCGCCAGCCGCTCGGCAAACGCCCGCCCAAGCCCGCGCCCGGCGCCAGTCACCAGCGCCACCTTGCCCGTCAACATCCGCGCGTCGTTGTTTGTCATGATTATTCTCCCTTTCGTCATTGCGAGCGAAGCGAAGCAATCCAGCGCGCGCGTCAGCGCGCAAACAAAAAGGATATGCCGTCGCGGCGCACTCAGCCTTTTGAGTGGCGCGCTCACGCGCGCGCTGGATTGCTTCGTCGCTTCGCGCCTCGCAATGACGGCTACTCTGCCGCCAAATCCAGACTGATCGCCAGTGCCTGCACCAGGCACATCGGCGCCACCAGCGTCCGCAGCGCCGGCTCCGGCATGTCCTGGATCTCGAACACCACCGAAGCGCCTTCGGCGATCGGGCTCAACAGGCTGTCGGTGATGGAGATCGCCGGCACCCGCCGCGCGACCAGCTCCGGAAACAGCCGCGCCGTGTCCGGGTAGTAATTGCGGAAGCTGATGGCGATCAGTGCGTCCTCGGCGCTCGCCGGATGCGACTGCTCGTGGATGCTGCCGCCGAGTCCGTCGAGCAGCACCACGCGCCGGCCAAGTTTGCGCAGCACGTAGGCGAGGTGGGTCGCCACCGGGAACGAGCCGCCAAGGCCCAGCAGATAGATATCGCGCGCCTTGCCGAGGATGCGCGTCGCCTTGTCGAGGTCGCGCGGGCTGGCCGATTGGCTGAGCGTCTCCAGCGCCGATCGTGCCTCGCCGACGAAGCGCCCGAGCACCGCCGCGGGCTTTCGCCCGAGCGTCGACTTCTCGTCGTCCTTCATGCGCGCGAGGCGCGACTTGTAGCTCGGCGCGACGCCGGCCACGAGGTGCGAGCGAAAGATCTGCTGCATCTCGGAGAAGCCGCCAAAGCCGAGCGCGTTGGCGAAGCGGACGATCGCCGAGGGCGGCACGCTCGAGCGCTGCGCGATTTCCGCGACCGTGCCGAGCGCGACATCGGTCGGATGATCGAGCACGAACTCGGCGATCTGCTGCAGGCGGCCGGACAGCGCCCGATGCCGCGCTGCAATCGCGCTGCGCAGCTCGTCATAGCCCATCGCCTGCTTGGCCAGCTTGTCCATCGTCTCGGTCACCCCGGGGCGGTTTTCGCGGTTTGGTTCAAATATTCCACTTTACAGGTCTATATAGAACGTTCATTCTAAACGCCAACAAGAAATAAACAGCCTCGGGAGGGAAGCGATGACCAAGCGACAGATCTCGCGACGGAGCATGCTGAAGGGCACGCTGGCGGCCGGCGCCATCGGCGGAGGTTTCTTCGGCCCCTGGAAGGAGAACCGGGTCTGGGCGCAGGGCGCGGCAAAACCGATCAAGATCGGTCTCACCTGCGATGCCAGCGGCCAATACGGCAACAGCGGCCAGGACGACATGCGCGGCATCCGCATGGCGATCGACGAGATCAACGCCAAAGGTGGCGTGCTCGGCCGCAAGGTCACCTGGATCACCGCCGACACCGAGACGACGCCGGCGACCGGCAGCCGCGTCGCCGAGCGGTTCATCACCCGCGAAGACTGCACCATCCTGATCGGCGCGGTGCATTCGGGCGTCGCCAACGCCATCACCCAGGTCGCCGCCAAGAACGGCGTGATCTACCTCAACACCAATTCGTCCGCGCCGAGCGAGGCGGGCGAAAACTGCTCGCGCATCAAATTCGTGTGGGACGGCAACGGCACCAACTTCGCAAGTGCGTCGGTCAAGAACGCGGTCTCTTCGATCGGCAAGAACTGGATGCTGCTCACCAACGACTATGTCTGGGGCCACACCACGTCGGCTGCGACCAAGACGCTGGTCGAACGTGCGGGCGGCAAGATCGTCGACAACCTGCTGGTGCCGCAGAACACGCGCGACTTCACCGCTTATCTGTTGAAGATCCAGCAGGCCAAGCCGGACGTGGTGGCCACCGCGATCGGCGGCGACGACATCAAGGCGCTGCGCGAGCAGGTCACCCAGCTCAAGCTCGACGGCAAGCCGGCCTGGATCAACAACCAGCAGGACTGGCCCGACGTCTGGGGTTCTCCGAACAGCCTGTTCGGCGTGTTCGGCACCACCTGGTATCACAAGCTGGAGCTGCCCGGCGTCGCGGACTTCGTGAAGAAGTGGCAAGCCGCCAACAAGGACAGCGGCGCCATCCCGGTCCCCGGCAACGTCTCCTACAACGGCTACATGGCGACCCGCGAATTGCTGCGCGCGATGGAGCGCGCGGGCTCGACCAACAACGTCAAGATCATCAAGGAGCTCGAAAACCTGAAGATCCCGGCCGCCGAGCGCATGCAGCACTACGACGCCTACATGGATCCCGGTGACGCACCAGATGCAGCAGACGATCTACCTGGCGCGCCGCAACGCCAAGCCGGCCGACAACACCGACCTGTTCGAGATCATCAGCTGGACCGAGCCGAAGACGGCGGCGGACACCGACGCCGCGGCCAAGTGCAAGCTCACGCCCTACGAGCAGGTGCCGTCGGTGGATTCCTAAGCCGTCATTGCGAGCGAAGCGAAGCAATCCAGTCTGAGCCTGCGGCAGATGCCGCGCTGGATTGCTTCGTCGCTGCGCTCCTCGCAATGACGACAGAATACGAGACCCATACGTGCTCGACCTCCTCCCACACCTCCTCAACGGCCTCACGCTCGGACTCCTGTTCGCGCTGATCGCGCTCGGCTTCATGCTGATCGTTGGCCTCATGGAGCAGATCAACCTCGCGCACGGCTCGCTGTTTGCGCTCGGCGCCTACTTCGCCATGCAGCTCACCGGCCCGCGGCCGCCGCTTCCCGCGGGCCTCGCCAGCGCGTGGCTGGCCCTTCCGCTCGGCTGGCGCTACGCGGCGACGCTCGTCATCGCGCCGATCGCGGTCGGTCTCGTCGGCATCGCTCATCGAATTCTGCATGCGCCGCACCTACGGCAAGGACCCGCTGTACGGTCTGCTTCTCACCTTCGGCGTCGCCATGGTGATCGAGGAAGCGATCCGGCTGGTCTGGGGCACGCGCGATTATGTCCTGCAGGTGCCGCAAGGCGTCAGCGGCGGCTTCCTGTTTCAGGATCTCGTCTGGTCGACCTACCGCTTCTATGCCGCGGGCATCGCGGCCGCGATCATCGGTCTCGTCTGGCTCATCATCGAGAAGACGCCGTTCGGCGCCACCGTCAAGGCCGGCGCCCATGACTCGGAGATCGTGCGCGCGCTCGGCATCAATCTGACGCGGCTGCGGCTGCTGGTGTTCGTGCTCGGCACCATGCTCGCGGCCGTCGCCGGCATCATCGTCGCGCCGATCTGGGGCATTCGTCCGCACATGGGCGTCGACGCGGTGATCCCGGCCTTTCTCGTCATCGTGCTCGGCGGCGTCGGCAGTTTCTGGGGCGCCGTCGTGGCGGGCCTTCTGGTCGGTCTCTGCGTGGGCCTCAGCGGCGCCTATGCGTCGGAATGGTCGCTGCTGTCGATGTACATCCTGCTGGTCGCCGTCGTCACCGTGCGCGCGCGCGGCCTGTGGGGCAAAAAGAGCGTGCTTGAGGCATGACCACATCTCCGCAGACGTCGCCCGATGCCGCGCGCCTCGTGACGCCGACGATGATCCTGCTCTGGCTCGTGCTCGCCACCGTGCCGCTGTGGATCGGTCGTGTCGGCCTCTATCCGTATCTCGGCATCGAGATCCTGATCTGGTCGCTCTACGCGCTCGCCTTCAATCTGGTGCTCGGAACGGCCGGGTTGCCGTCGTTCGGTCACGGCGCCTATTTCGGCATCGGCGCCTATGCGTTCGGCCTCTGTCAGTTCAACCTCGTCGCCAACCTCTGGGTCTGCCTTGCCGCGTCGCTGCTGGCGGCGGGGCTCGCCGGCGCGCTGGTGGCGCTGTTCATCTCGCATCGCCGCGGCATCTACTACGCCTTCATGACCATCGCCTTCGGCCAGATCTTCTGGACCGTGGCGATCAAGTCGCACAGCATCACCGGCGGCGAGGACGGGCTGTTGAAGATCGCGCGGCTGCCGGCCGATCTCGGCGTCGCCTCGTTCGATCTCAACGACAACGTCGCGCTGTATTACTTCGTGCTGGTGGTGTTTGCGCTGGCCGTCATCGCGCTGTGGCGGCTGGTGAACTCACCCTATGGCCGCGTCGTCGCCGCCATCAAGCAGAGCGAAACCCGCGCCGCCCATCTCGGCTACAACGTCTGGCTCTACAAGGCATCCATCTTCACGCTGTCGGCCGCGGTGTCGGGGCTTGCCGGTGGCCTGTTCGCGATGGCGCAGCTCGCCGCGTTCCCCGATGTGATGAGCCTGCATCAATCCGGCTACATCGTCATGATGACGCTGGTCGGCGGCGGCCTCGTCAGCTTCTGGGGTCCGGTGATCGGCGTGTTCGTGTTCCTGATCGCGCGCGATGTGATCGGCGCGCTCACCAACGCGTGGATGCTGTATTTCGGCCTGCTGTTCATTGCCATCGTCCTGTTCCGGCCCGAGGGGATCGCCGGCGCCTTCACCGCCGCGTTCCAGAAGCATGCGCTTGCCGCCATCCGCCAGCAGGGACACTCGGCGATGCGGCTGCTGTTCGGAGGCGAACGATGGCGCTGATCGAGGCCAAGGGCGTGCACGTCCGCTTCGGCGATCGGGTGGTGCTGGAGAGCATCGACCTTGCGGTGGGCGAGGGCGAATTCCACGGCCTGATGGGACCGAACGGCGCCGGCAAGACCACCTTCTTCAACGTCCTCACCGGACGGGTGAAGCCGAGCCGCGGCGCGATCCGGCTCGCCGGCGAGGACGTGACCGGGCTGAGCCCGCACCGGATCGCCGCAAAGGGCGTCGCCCGCTCGTTCCAGATCATGACGCTGTTCGATGAGTTTTCCGCGCGCGAGAACGTGACGGTAGGGCTGCCGGCGTTTCGGGCCCGCGGTTTTGATATGCGCCGTGCGGCGGCGGGCGACAGCGCCTTTGCCGACGCCGCGAGCGAAGTGCTCGCCACCGTCGGACTTGCCGACAAGGCCGATGTTCGCGCAAAAGATCTCGCCTATGGCGATCGCCGGGCGCTGGAGATCGCGGTGGCGCTGGCGCAGGGCCCGCGGCTGCTCTGTCTCGACGAGCCGACCTCAGGCCTTGGGTCCGACGGCGTGCAGCGGCTCGCCTCGCTGGTCGGGCGCCTGAAAGGCAAGCTCACCATCGTCGCGATCGAGCACGACATGGAATTCCTGTTCTCGCTGGCCGACCGCATTTCAGTGATCCACTGGGGCCAGGTGGTCGCCCGCGGCACGCCGCACGAATTGCAGCAGAACGAATGGGTCCGCCGTTCCAACCTCGGACGGTTCGCATGATCCTCGAAGTCCACGCAGTCGATACTTACTACGGCGAGACCCAGGCGCTGTTCGGCGCGTCACTGGCGGTCGAGCGCGGAAAAGTGTTCGCGCTATTGGGGCCGAACGGCGCCGGCAAGACCACGATGCTTCGCTCGATCCTGGGCCTGACGCGGCCGCGCCGCGGCGCGATCCGCTTCGACGGCCACGATGTCACACGCAAGCCCACGCACGAGATCGCCCGCTCCGGCGTCGGCTGGGTGCCCGACGACCGGCGGCTGTGTCCGACGCTGACGGTCCGCCGCAATCTTTCCATCGCGCAGAAGCGCACGCGCTTCCGCAACTGGTCGATCAAGGAGGCGTGCGAGATCTTCTCACCGCTCGAATATCTGATGGAACGCGACTGCGAGAACCTGTCGGGTGGCGAGATGCAGATGGTGGCGATCGCACGCGCGCTGGTCGGCGCGCCCGGGCTGATCCTGTTCGACGAGCCGAGCCAGGGCCTGGCGCCGAAAATCGTCGGCGATGTGCTGGCGACCATCCGCAGGCTGCGGGAGGAGGGGGTGGCTTCGCTGATCGTCGAGCAGAACGCCGAGGTGGCCTTGTCGGTTGCCGATCAAGCAGCGGTCATCGACCGCGGCCGGATTGCCTGGGCGGGCGACGCCGCCACGCTGCGCGACGACGAGGCGCTGCGCCGGCGTTTGTTGGGGGTGCAGTGATGGCCGCGCCGCTGCTCGTGCTCGACCGTGTCCGCAAGGTTTATTCGCGGGGGCGCATCGTGCGCCGCCCGACCTTTACCCTCGAAGCCGACCTTGTCATCGATCGGCCGGCGATCGTCGGCGTGGTGGGTCCCAACGGCGCCGGCAAGACCACACTGTTCGAGATGATGACCGGCTCGAACGCGCCGTCCGCGGGGCATGTCTACGTCGCCGGCACCGACATCCATCGCGTGAAATATCGCGAGCGCGATCGCCTCGCGATCCACTACCACCAGTCCTATCAGGTGCGCCGCTTCCGCAAACTCGTGCCGTCCGCGCTGCTGGCGCATTCGCCGACCACGGCGCCGATGGTGCACCTGTTCGACGAGCCGCAGTTCAACCTGCAGGACGGCTACATCGGCTTCATGCTCGATTTCTTCCGCAAGCTGCGCACCGAAGGCCGCCTCGTGGTCCTGTGCCTGCACCCGACCGCGACCTGGCACCTCGAAATCCTCGCCGAGATCGCCGAGCAGTTCCTTTTGGTGTCGAACGGCGGCGTCACCCGCTATCCGGATTTCCCGGCGCTGGTGCAAGAACCGCGGTTTCGCAGCTACCTGGGCCCCGAACTGACGCAAGCTGCAGAGAGCGCTCTAGGCCTCTTGCGTCATTGCGAGGAGCGAAGCGACGAAGCAATCCAGCTGCGCGACGGCATCACCGATGCAACACCGTCCTCAACTTCCCCACCGGCTCACCCTTCGTCGGCATCTCGCCGCGCACAGCTTCCTCGATCTGCGACCGGCCGAGCCCGATGTCGCGGAGCTGGCGGTCGCTCATGCCGTGCAGCTTGTGGATGTCGGCCGGTAGTGCCACTCCTTGATCAGGCGCACGATCCAGCCCGCAAAGGCTGCGGCATCGTGACTTCCCGGCTTGGCCGGCCGGGCTACTCAACAAAATCGCAATCATCTCAACTCTCCCTCTGTCTCTCCCGAAAAGGCAGCCGGGGCCGTTGAGACAAACGCCCCTTCGGAGCGGTCTCTTCGATTGCCTCGGTGCAATACGGGCTTGCTGAGGGCTCAAAATACCTGATAAATGTCTCGGTACAATAGAAACATTGCTCTCGGTGCAATTATGTCCGGCGACTACATGGCGCTTGCGGACGAGTTCGCGGCGCAGATCAAGACGGGGTCGCTAAAGGCGGGAGACCGGCTGCCGCCGCAGCGGCAGTTCGCCTATGCCCGCAACATCGCCGTCTCCACCGCCAGCCGCGTCTACAGCGAGCTGCTGCGGCGGGGGCTCGTGGTCGGCGAGGTCGGCCGCGGCACCTTCGTGTCCGGCGATGCGGCGCGCAGCGGGCATGGCGTCGGCGGCCGGCGAGCCGCGCGGCTCGCGCATCGACCTCGAGTTCAACTTTCCGATCCTGCCGGCGCAGGCGGCGCTGATGACGAAGAGCCTCGAAGGGCTCGTCCGCGCCGATGCACTGCAGGCGGCGCTGCAGCAGTCCACCAGCGTCGGCACCGCGCGCGTGCGGCGGTCGCGGCGGAGTTTCTTGCCGTCGAGGGATGGTCGCCGCGGCCGGGCCAACTGGTGTTCACCGGCAACGGCCGGCAAAGCATCGCCGCGGTGCTCGCGGCGCTGGTGCCGACCGGCGGCCGCTGCGGCATCGAGGCGATCACCTATCCGTTCGCGAAGGGTGTCGCCGCGCAGCTCGGCATCACGCTGGTGCCGCTCGCGATGGACGAGCACGGCGTGCGGCCGGACGCCGTGCAGAAGGCGCATCGCGAGGGGAAGCTGTCGGCGATCTATGTGCAGCCGGTGATCCACAATCCGCTCGGCATGACCATGCCCCAGCAACGGCGCACCGATCTGCTGCGCGTCGCCGAAAAGCTCGATCTCGTCGTCGTCGAGGACTACATCTACGGTTTCCTCGACGACGATGCCGCCGCTCGCGGCGGAAGCGCCCGAGCGCTGCGTGGTGATCGACAGCCTCTCCAAGCGCATTGCGCCGGGCCTGTCGCTCGGCTTCATCGCCGCGCCCACAGCATCTGCGCGAGAGCATCATCGCCGCGGTGCGTTCCGGCGGCTGGATCGCGCAGGGCTTTGCCTTCGCCGCCGCCGAGCGGCTGATGAGCGACGGCACCGCCGCCGAGATCACCGCGCTGAAACGCAGCGACGCGAAAGAGCGCCAGCTGATCGCGGTCGAGCTGCTCGAAGGCCTGCAGGTGCAGACCAATCCGAAATCCTATCACCTGTGGCTGATGCTGCCCGAAGCAGTGGCGCTCGCAAACCTTCGTCGCCGCCGCCGCCCGCCACGATATCGCGCTGACGCCCTCCAGCGCCTTCGCCGTAAACCCCGGCCACGCCCCCAACGCCATCCGCCTGGCCTTGGCGCAGCCGTCGATCGCGCAACTGCGCGAAGCGCTGGCGACGCTGGCCCACATCCTGAAGGGCAGCGACAGCGACTTTCACTTTACGGAGTAACCGTCATTGCGAGCGAAGCGAAGCAATCCAGCGCGCGCGTAGCGCGCCACTAAAATGGCGGAACTCGCCGCAATCTCCGCGCCTTCTTGTTTTGCGCGCTGCGCGCGCGACTGGATTGCTTCGCTTCGCTCGCAATGACGAGAAAGCGCATGCAGGCGACGCTTCCACGCCGCCTGCATGCTCCTGCTTCTCAGCCTTCGCTTACTGGAGCACCACGTTGTCACCCAGGCCGCCGTCGAGGATATCCAGCCCGAGGCCTCCGACCAGCACGTCGTCGCCCGCGCCGCCGGACAGCGTGTCGCTTGCCTCACCGCCGATCAGGATGTCGTCACCGTCGCCGCCGTCGGCGATCAGCGCCAGGCCCGCACCAAGCCCGGAGCCTTCGATCACGTCGTCACCACCCAGCGTATTGATGATGAGCCGGTCGTTGCGCCTCGAAGTGGAAGATGTCGATCTGGGTCGCCGAGACCGAGCACCGAGATCGTGCCGTTCTCGCCGGTGACCAGCACCACGTCGTCGCCGTTCGTGGCGTTGATGATGATCGTATCGATCGCGCCATCGCCGCCGCCCGCAGCTGCACCGCAAGGTCGATCGCCGACCCGCGTCACGTCGGTTCCGGACATGTCGTTGATCGTGATGGTGTCGGCGCCGCCCAGCGCGTCGAAGTTCACCGTCTCGACGTCGTTGAGGTCCATCGTCGACGTTGGCGACGTCGCGGGTGAACAGCGCGCGTCCGCCGTTGGCGGAGAGCGTGACGTTCTCGGCGACGTTGGCGCCGTTGAACTGCAGCGTGTCGAGGCCCGTCCTGGCCCTCGACGGTGTCGTTGTCGTCGCCCGGGTTCCAGACGAAGGTGTCGTCGCCCGCACCCATCAGCGCGGTGTCGTTGCCGTCGCCGCCGTTGATCAGGTCGTCGCCCTCGCTGCCGATCAGCACGTCGTCGCCGAGGCCGCCGTTCATGGTCAGCTGCACGGCGCCGGCCTCGAGGCTGGACGCGTTGATGACGTCGTCGCCGCCGAGCCCGTTGAGCGTCAGCCGATCGGTGCCGTCGGCGTCGGTGAAGAACATGTTCGTCGTGGCCTGCAGGCCGAACACCTGAACTCCGCCGGCATCGCCGGTGACGCCGAACACGTCGGCGCCGTTGGTCGCATTCGCCGTGACCGATATCGACCGCGCCGTCGCCTCCGCCGTTCGGCCCGCGGAGATCGATGTTGACCTCGGTGACGTCCGTGCCGCTGAGGTCGCCGACCGTGATGTTGTCGGCGCCGCCGAGGGCGCGGAAATCGATCGATTCCACGCCGTCCAGGTCCATGGTGACGTTGGCGACGTCGCGCGTGAACAGGGCGCGTCCGCCGTTGGCGAAGATGTTGACGTTCTCGGCTGACGTTGGCGCCGAAGAAGAGTCAGCGTGTCGGAGCCGTCCTGGCCTTCGACCGTGTCGTTGCCGTCGCCCGGATTCCACTGGAACATCGTCGTCGCCGGCGCCCAGGAAGGCAACGTCGTTGCCGTTGTCGCCGAAGACGAAGTCGTTGCCGTCGCCGCCGATGAGCACGTCGGCGCCCTGGCTGCCGAACAGGGTGTCGTCGCCGGCGCCGCCGTCGAGCGTGAGCTGCATGACGCCGGCCGGCAAGCGTCGTGGCCGTGATCGTCGTCGTTGCCGCCGAGGCCCTGGCACTGTCGAGCCGGTCCAGTGGCGCCCTCGGAGTTGGTCACATTGACCTGCGCCGACAGACCGAGGACTGAAACGCTGGTGCCCGCGCCGAAGACGTCGATGATCGTTGTTGCCGTTGGTGCCGTCGACACGTGACAGTTATCGGCCTGCGCCATCGCCCGTCGTGCCGCCGATCGTGCCGGCGAGGTTGACGTTCACCTCGCGTCACGTCGGTGCCGCTGAGATCGTTGACGATCGATGTTGTCGGCGCCGCCGAGCGCGTTGATCGTGATCTTCTCGATGTCGTTGAAGTCCATGACGATGTTGCCAAGGTTGCGGGTCAGCAGCACCCGCTCGCCGTTCGCCGAGACCTCGAAGTTCTCGGCGCCGTCGGAGCCGTTGAACAGCATCGTGTCGATGCCGTCCTGACCTTCGACCGTGTCCGAGCCGTCGCCCGGATCCCACTGGAAGACGTCGTCGCCGGCGCCCAGGAGGGCCACGTCGTTGCCCTGCTGGCCGTCGATGAAGTCGTTGCCGTCGCCGCCGATGAGCGTGTCGGCGCCGTTGCTGCCGAGGATCGTGTCGTTGCCGGCGCCGCCGTCGACGGTCACGCTGATCAGCGCGGCGAGATTTCCGGTTGCGCTGAAGCTGTCGTCGCCGCCGTTCATGTTGACGACGAGGTTTTCGGTCGTGCCGATATCGATGGCTGAACGGTGCCGGATCGAGGCGATCAAAACGCACGCGCGTGCCGTTCGCGGTGACGGTGAACTGTCTCGGCGCCGTTGCCGCCGTTGACTTCCGCCGTGTCGTTGCCGGCGCCGCCCTCGAACAGGTCGGTGTCGTCGCCGGGATTCCAGATCATGCGGTCGTTGCCGCCTTCGCCGAAAACCTGGTCGTCGGCGTCGCCGCCGGTCAGGATGTCGTTGCCTGTCGCCGCCGAACAGGAAGTCGAAGCCGCCCTTGCCGAGCAGCGTGTCGTTGCCGCTTGTCCCGAACAGCTGTCGCCGCCGGAACCGCCGGTGATGATGTCGTTGCCGGCGCCGCCGAAGATGTTGGCGCGCGGCAGCGCGCCGTTCGCTTCATTGAGCGTGATGGTGTCGTTGCCGCCCAGGCCGAACACCTGGATGAGGCGGTGTTGGCGACCGTCGGCGTGCCGCCGATGAATGGCGACCGCGCCGCCGTTGACGAGCAATTGGCCGGCGGCGTTGCGGCTGATGACGATGTTGTTGTCCAGATCGTCGCCGAACGTCGCCAGCATGCCTGTGCCCGGAATGAATCTGCTGCGAATAGCCATGTGACGTGAACCTCTCGCAGTGTGCAGACGTGTCTGCATTTGATGTCCCGCACATTCGGCAGCGACATCGGCATTAGGTTCAGTCGGATTATCCCTTGAGAAACAACGCAGCCGGACGCTGCGCAATAACTTCTGGACGTATGGCGTGTTACGTAGGGAACAGCGCGCGACGATCGCGAGCGATAGCTTCGCCGCGCCGACGTCTCGTCATTGCGAGCTCGTCGTCATTGCGAGGAGCGAAGCGACGAAGCAATCCAGCCGCGCGCGTAGCGCGCCACTAAGAACGGCTGAGTCTTGCCGCTGCTACCGCGCTTCTTTGTTTGCGCGCTTACGCGCGCGCTGGATTGCTTCCGCCTTCGCCCTGCGGGCTACGGCGGACAAGTCGCTTCGCCTTGCCCGCCGTAGCTCGAAGAGCGAAGGCGGGTCGCAATGACGGCGGGGCGATGCGATGGCCGCCTACGCCTTCCGCGCCGCCTGCTTCCCATCCAGCATCGCCGTCACCGCGCCGGCGCCATACACCGCCGCCGCGAGCAACGGCGCCGCCACCGTGCCGAACACATCCGCGAACTGCCCGGCCACAACCGGGCCCAGCAGTTGGCCGATGCCGAGCGCGGCGGTGGCGAAGCTGAAGGCGCGCGCGTAATCATCGGCGCTGCAGCGGTCGCGTGCGGAAGCCGTGACGATCGTCGGCGTTGCACCGGCGCCGAGGCCGACCAGCAGCGCGCCGGCGAGCGCTGCGGCACTTGCGTCGAATGCGGAGATAAGCGCGCCTGGCGCCGCCAGGATGAACGACATCGACAAGGCGTGGCGGCGCAGGCTGGTCGAGTTCGCCAGCGGCACGGTCAGCGCGGCGCCGGCGATCGTGGCCGCACCGAACACGATCCAGGTCATCTGGATCACGGCCATCGGCGCGTTGGTCGCGGCGAGCCGTGCGCCGGCAAAGGTCGACCAGGCGATGTAGGCGAACGCGAACAGGAAGTAGCTCGCCAGCAGGAAGAACCAGCGCCCGGTCAGGAGGTTTTTTGGGCCGAACGTCGAGTGCGCCGCCGGGGTCGGCTGCGGAACGTCGGTGACAGCGCCGCGCGGTGGAAAGAACGACGGCGATCGACAGCGCCAGCAACGCAGAGACGACGAAGGTCGTGCGCCATCCGGTGTCGCTGCCAAGCAGGAACGGCGCTGCGAGGCCGCTGATGATCGTGGCGACGCCCATGCCTGACCAGACGACGGCGCCGACCAGCGGCCGCCGTTCGGCGGAGACCGCTGCAAAGGCCAGCACGATCACAGCCATGATGCCGCCGCCGGCGCCAAGGCCGGTGATCAGCCGTCCAAGTCCGAGCACAAGCGGTCCTCCCGCCGCCTGCGGCGCAATCGCGCAGATCACGGCGCCCACTGCGATCACCCCATGCGCCACAGTGGAAAATCTCACCATGCCCATGCGGCGCGCGATCCGCGGCGCTGCCAGCGTGCCGATCAGGTAACCCAGAAGGTGAACCGCGTTCAGCGCGCCGCCGGCCAGATAGTCGATCGACAGGTCGCGCCGCAGCGACGGCAGCATCACGCCATAGGTGAAGCGGGCGATGCCGATGTTCAGCGCAATGCCGAGCGACGCCCACACGATCAAGGCAATCGGCAGCCCCGGCGGAGTGCCGGCGGAGCCGGCGAGGGTGCGCGCGTCGGACATCGTTGAACGGCCCCGCTCATGAGACGATCGTCACGAGGTCGAGAAGTTCAACCTGTCGAATGAGAGATTACGTCGCCTTGGAGTGGCACGATAGCGCAAGCGCCCTCACGCGAGTGTAGCCCGGATGAAGCGAAGCGACTAGTCCGCCGTAGTCCTGGCTCGAGCATCCAGCCGCGCGCGTAGCGCGCCATAGCCGAATGCGAAGCATCGGCGCTGGTAGACACGGCAGCCGGAGGCTGCCTATGCCGTCCGGGCTACGGCAATCAGCTACCGCTTCAACGGCCACAACTCGACAATCGCATTCGGCAGCTCGTCGCGATTGACCTTGCCGGGCGGGAAATGCTCCGCGAGCACGTCGGCGCATTTTCCGATTGCCGTAACGAAGCCGTCCGCAATCCGGCCGGCCTTGATGTCCGCGATCAGCGTGCCGACGCATTCGTCCCAGACTTCGTCCGACACCTTGCTGTCGATGCCGGCGTCGGCGATCACCTCCGCATATCGCTCGGCAAACGAGACGAAGATCAAGACGCCGGTCCTGAGCTCGGTGTGCTGCAGGCCATGCGCGCCGAACTGGCGCAACGCCTCCTGGTGCGCCCGCTCGCGCCGTGTCCGCCGCGGCACCAGCCGATAGCGGATGCTTTCGCGCGTGGTGAGCCAGAGCACGGCCAGAAACGTCACAAGCTGCACCAGATAGATCACCGCCGCCGGCCAGGCCGTGAACTGGATCAGCGGCAGCGGCACCAGCAGCGCGAGGGTTGCCGCATAGGCCAGCGGAAACACGCGATAGCCGCTCGAGGCGCGCGTGACCACGCAATAGATTTCGCCGGACGTGCGCGTCTCCGCTGCGCGAATGGCCTCGATGATGCGTGCGCGATCCATATCGGACAACATCACCAGCTCCCCGACGATCCGCCGCCGCCGAACGATCCGCCGCCGCCCGAAAAGCCGCCGTCGCTGCCGCCTCCGCCCGACGATCCCGACGACCAGGAGCCGCCTGACGGAATGAAGATCGGACCCGCATAGCCGCCGCCGCGGCGGCTCATCGGCCGTCCGCCGCCCTGGTTGCGCATCATCATGAAGACGATGAACAGGATGATGACGACGAAAACGATCGGTCGCGAAGTCGACTGCCGGCGGGGCATTGTCGGGGCGCTGCGCGGCGCGGCGTTGAAAGTCCTCCGCATCGCCGGAGACGACCTGGATGATGTCGTCGACGCCGCGGCTGATGCCGCCGGCGAAATCGCCGGCGCGGAAGCGCGGCAGGATGGCGTTCTGGATGATCAGCTGCGTCACGGCGTCCGTGAGCGCGCCCTCCAGGCCATAGCCGACCTCGATGCGCACCTTGCGCTCGCTTGGCGCGACGATCAGCAACGCGCCGTTGTTCTTGTCCTTCTGGCCGATCGCCCAGGCGCGGCCGAGCTGATAGCCGTAGTCCGCGATCGTCGTGCCCTGCAGCGATTTCAGCGTGACGACGACGATCTGGTCGCCGCTCTTCGCCTCGACCGCGGCGAGCTTGTCGGTGATCGCCTGCCGCGTCGCCTCGTCGAGAATGCCGGCTTCGTCGACGACGCGGCCGGTCAGCGGCGGAAACGTCAAGGCCTGCGCGGCGATCGTGGCCAGCACCACGATCGCCGCGGCGAGCAGGACTAAGCTAGCGCCCTTGAGGCCGCGCATGGTCGGCGGCGTCAGAACTTCACCGACGGCGCCTTCTGGCTTTCGGGCGCCGCAGTGAACGTCTCCATCGGCTTCGCGCCCCAGAACATCTTCGCCCACAGCATGCCCGGGAAGGTGCGGACCTCGGTGTTGTAGGCCTGCACGGCGTTGACATAGTCGCGCCGCGCGACGGAGATCCGGTTCTCCGTGCCCTCGAGCTGCGACTGCAGCGCGAGGAAGTTCTGGTTCGATTTGAGGTCGGGATAGTTCTCGGTGATGGCGATCAGCCGGCCGAGCACGCCGGAGAGCTGGTTCTGTGCGTCCTGGAATTCCTTGAACTTCGCCGGATCGGTGATCGTCGATGCGTCCACCTTGACCGATGTGGCCTTCGCCCGTGCCTCGATCACCCGCGTGAGCGTCTCCTGCTCCTGCTTGGCGTAGCCCTTCACCGTCTCGACCAGGTTCGGAATGAGGTCGGCGCGCCGCTGATACTGGTTCTGCACGTCGCTCCAGCGCGCCCTTGGCCTGTTCCTCCAGCGTCGGGATCGTGTTCACGCCGCAGCCGGACAGCAGCAGGCCGAGGCTTGTGAGGACGGCGGCGATGCGCAGGCGATGCAGCGCGACGGAATGGGACATGAGATCCTCCAGCGATCATGAACGCTGGCAGTCATATGGGAGTTCCGTACGGAGCGCGCCATGCCTCACCGCCAGCAACTGCGGTCGTCCCGGGATGGGCGCGGTACCCGCGCGATGGGGACCCATACGCCCTGTCGTCATTGCGAGCGAACGCGCAATGCCAGGCCGCAGCGCCGGTCAGAACGATCGCTCGTGAGACTATGGATCCCCGCTTTCGCAGGGACGACGCTGAGTGTGCGGGAACGCCGGCCTTACGCCGCCCGCACCGCGCCCAGGAACGCATCCACCTGCGTCTTCAGCCGGACGCTCTCGGACGAGAGCGATTTTGCGGCGGTGAGCACCTGCGACGAGGCAAAGCCGGTCTCATCGGTGCCGCGGCTGACCACCGTGACCTCGTCGGAAACTTTCGCTGCCGAATTGCGCCGCCTGCTGCACGTTGCGGGCGATCTCCTGCGTCGCCGCGCCTTGCTCCTCCACCGCGGCGGCGATGGCGGTTGCGACTTCCGAGATCAGCTTGATCGTCGCGCTGATCTCGTTGATCGACGCCACGGTCTCGGACGTGGCCGCCTGCATGTCGGCGATCTGCACGGTGATCTCGTCGGTGGCCTTCGCCGTCTGGTTGGCGAGGTTCTTCACCTCCGACGCAACCACCGCAAAGCCGCGGCCGGCTTCGCCCGCGCGCGCCGCCTCGATCGTGGCGTTCAGCGCCAACAGGTTGGTCTGCTCGGCAACGGCCGTGATCAGCTTGACGACGTTGTCGATCCGCGCGGCCGATTGCGACAGGCGTGCGATGTTCTGGTCGGCGTTGCCCGCCTGCTCGACGGCGCTTGCGGCGATGCGGTTGGATTCCTGCACCTGGCGGCCGATCTCGTGCACCGACGAGGTGATCTCTTCGGCGGCAGCGGCCACCGACTGCACGTTGTCGGACATCGATTGTGCGGCGGCCATCGCCGAACCGGACATTTCGATCGTCATATCCGACGTCTTCGTCAGCGTGCCGGCCGAAGCCTCGAGCTCCACCGACGCGCTGGTGAAGGTACCGATCAGTTCGCTGACCGCGGTTTCGAACTCGCCGGTTGCCTTGTTGATGCGCTCGGCGCGTGCGGTCTTGAGTCCGGCCTCGAGCTTGGCCTGGTCGTCGGAGCGCTTCTTCTCGGTGAGCGCATCCTTGAACACCTGCAGCGCCGTCGCGACCTTGCCCATTTCGGTGTGCGCCGGGAGCGAGGGGACCGTCGCGTCCAGGTTGCCATCGGCCAGCGCCTCGATCGGCGTCAGCACCGATTGAATGCCGCGGGCGATGTCGCGCACGAGATAGGCGCCGGCGGCGAGGCCGCCGATCATGGCGATGGCGAAGATCACAGCCATCATGCTGCTCGCACTGGCATAGGTCTCGTTGGCGTTGCGCGCCGAGGCTTCGGCGCCGTTGTCGTTCAGTTCGGTCAGCTTGGACATGGTCGCGTCCATCGCCCGGCCGGCCGGCACCACCTTGCCGGCATTGGCGGCCTTCGCCGCTTCCACGTCGCCCTTGCGCGCCAGCGCCTGCACGTCCTCGGCGCCCTTGACGAACGTCTTCCACAGCTCCTCGACCTCGGCGAACAGCTGCCGCTCCTGCGGCGACGAGATCAGCCGCTCGAATTTCGTGCGCGCTGCCTCGTAGTCCGCCTTGCGAGCGGCGAGGTTCTTGTCGACGTCGGGGCGCGCGCTCTCGGCGACGATCAGGTAGTCGCGCAGCACGGCCCGGTAGCGTGCAGCCTGCACCCGCATCTCGCCGAGCCATCTGACGCTCGGCAGCCAGCTGCTCTGGATGTCGTGGGCGGCCATGTTGATCGTCCGCATCTGCAGCGAACGAGAAGCCGCCGATGGCCACCAGCGCGGCGAGCAGGAAGGCGATGACGACGATCAGCTTCAGTCGAATGGAGAGCTTGAGCAGCATGACGGCATCCTCTCGCGAAAAATGGGTTCAATCATCGCAGTGACGCCGTGGTGCCGGCCTCCCTCGAAACGGCAGTTCCAGTCGAAATCCTCTGCGAGAAACATTTCGCAGGTCTCACATTGTAGATTAGCTGTTAAGCGCCGGTTAACTACGCCCGCGCTGCGGGCCGGGCAGCCTAGCGCCGCTCAAGTTTGAAGCGCGACTGGGTAAGATCGCACCGCGCGGCGGCTCCCGTGCACTGCTCGATCGGCAGCACCGTCGCCTTGCGTTGCCGCCGCTGCCGGTCGGCCGTGGTGTTGCCAGGCGTCAGGTTGGCCATCGCCGCGTGCAGATTCGCTTCGATCTTCTCGATCTCGCCGGCCGCGTTCGCACCGCCCGTCAGGATGACGAAGTCGATCAGGTCATGCCCGAAGCGATCGACGTCCAGAAAGATCAGCCCGACCGGAAGGCTCGGGATGCGCATTCCGGGAATTGTGCACTTGTCCGCATTCGGACAGTGCGAAAAACGCCGTGTGCCGTCCGCCCGCCACACACATTCCGGCGGCCCGCTCGTCAGCACGACGCACACGGCAATGTCCGGCGCATTGTTCTCATCCGGAAACAGGATACGGCCGCCGATCGCCGGAAGCCCGTCCCACGGGCTGCCGTTCAGTTTGACCGGATCGACATTGACCGAGAGATCGATCACGAACTCGCGCGCAGCCTCCTGCGCAACCGAAGGCGCTGCACAAGCTGCATAAAGAGCAAGCACCGCGCCAAACACGGCGCGTCTCAGGAAAGTTTCGAACGCTACGCCCATACCCGCCAGAATACCCCACCAGCCCATGACCCGGGCCCATCTTAGCCGTCATTGCGCGCGAAGCGAAGCATCCAGCACCAGACGGCCGGCAGGGAGGGCAGAAAAAGCGCCGCCGGGGCAGCACCTTACCCAACCTTCAACAGATCCTTGAACAGGCTTGTTCGATTTTCGCACTTTCAGAAATTGATTTTCCCAATCCCTAGGAATATTCATCAATCGTCCCCGCTCCGATGTGAGGGCGCGTTCGAACCGTCTTTCGATCGCGGAGCAGGATGCGGTGGTCGCTACGATGCCGGTCCTTCGACGCCAAGGGTAAGGCCCCAAAGCGCTGAAGGAACAGACGCCGGTAACACGGGCGAACGGTCCAAGTGAGTGCCCGGGCAACAGCTTGCACGAACTGGGCGAAGTCGGCGGCAGCGACGACGCCTGGGGGCATTGAGCAAACCGAAAAAGCCATCGCGTGCGGAACGCAGGCGAAGAACTGCGTCCAAGGCCGGTTCAGCTCACGCTGGACCACTCTTTATCCGTATGCCGTCGCGAAACGGCATACGGATGCCCGCATGCCAAAACATGCGGGCGCCGCGGGCGCGGATTTTCGCCCAGTCGTTCCGCACGCCCTTTCTGGGGATCGGAAGACAACAGACGACCGGCAGCCCCAGGCCGGACAAGGAACAGGGGCGACTTGGCACGCCGTAGCTCGACGAGCGAAGGCGGGTGACGTGTCTGGAGACGCACGCGTTGGGCTGTTTGACAATTGAATAAGCTCGTCATTGCGAGCGAAGCGAAGCAATCCAGCTGCGCGCGTAGCGCGCACAAAAAAGCGTGGTAGGCGCGGCAAGCTCCAGCCGTTTTTTGGTGGCGCGCTAACGCGCGCGCTGGATTGCTTCGTCGCTTCGCTCCTCGCAATGACGGCTTGGCGGGCAACGACCTACCCCAGCAACTCCTCGCGGCGGATCGTCGCGGGTCATAACTGCGCGGCGCGTTCTTCTCGATCATCTTCATCAGCGGCCAGTACAGGCCGACGCCGGCAAACAGGGTCGCGATCGGGCCGATGCTCCCCGAGAGGATCATGGCAACGACCGGCACGACGATGCTGACGGCGCCGATCAGCACCGAGAGGACGATGATCAGCGGATAGCGAACGCCCTTGCAGGCCGGCGGTGAAGCTGGTCGACGTCTCCGGCGCGCTGCGAGCCGCGCATGCAGGTCGCGCACGAACTCGCGGTAGACCGGCCGCCGCGCCTCGTCGGTGCCGGCGCCATATCCGTCGGCGTTGATGACGACCAGCTGGTAGCCGTCGGCAAACGTGATCAGGCAGGTGTGGACCGGGTCGCGCCAGTCGCCGCCGGTCTGCAGATGCACCGAGCGGATGTTCTTGAACGGCGCGCCGTCGTCCTGTCCGTCGAACGTCCAGTTGATCCGCTCGGCCGTCAGCGTCACGCCGTGATTGTCGTTGTGGAAGTAGAAGCCGATGCTCCGGCCGGCGCGGAAATACAGGTCATAGCGGCTCTCGGGGAGGGCGGTCGGGCATTTGCATCTTAGGCAAGATCGGCGCCTGTCGCTTAACCAGCGGCCGAGGATTCGGCCCGTCCGCCTTTTGTCGCAGCGGCCGTCGTGCGGGTTCGCGGTCGTTGTTTGAACACATCTGTCGTGGCATGATTGCAGTGCAATCAAGAGGACCGACGCGATCATGATCCTGCGCCCGCTCGCCGCATTTCTCCTGATCCTGACATTGGCCCCGATGACATGGGCCACGCCCGCGTTCGCCGCCCAGTGTGGCGGCGACTTCCAGACCTTCATCGCCAGCCATCTCGCGCGAGGCGCAGGCGCAGGGAGTCTCGCAGGCGGTGATTTCCCAGGCGCTCGGCGGCGTCACGCCAGGACCAGGCCGTGCTCGCCTTCGACCGGCGCCAGCGCGGCACCTTCAACAAGACCTTCGAGCAGTATGTCGCCACCCGCGTCGGCGCCGCGCGGATCAAGCGCGCCACCGCGATGCTGCAGCGTCACGCCTCGATCCTGTCGCGGGTCGAGCAGCGTTTCGGCGTGCCGCGCGAGATCATCGTCGCGATCTGGACGCTGGAGACCGACAACGGCGCCGACATGGGCAAGCTGAGCGTATTCCGCGTGCTGGCCACCATGGCGCATGACTGCCGCCGCACCGAGCTGTTCCAGCGCGAGCTGCTCGCGGCGCTGAAGATCGTGCAGCGCGGCGACCTGCCGATCGAGCGAGATGGTCGGCGCCTATGCCGGCGAGATCGGCCAGACGCAATTCCTGCCGTCGTCCTACATCAAGTACGGCGTCGACTTCGACGGCAACGGCCACGTCGACCTCCGCCGCAGCCTCCCCGACGTGCTCGCCTCGACCGCGAACCTGCTGAAGGTCAACGGCTGGAAAGCCGGCCAGCCCTACGGCGAAGGCACGCCGAATTTCGAAGTGATGCGCGAGTGGAATAGGGCGGTGGTCTATCGCAAGACGATCGCGTATTTCGCCGATCAGTTGAGCGGGCAGTGATGCCGCGCGGCTCTACTTCTTCTTCACGCCGACCCGCTCGATGCTCTTGATCTGCAGCACCGGGCGGCCGGATTTTTCGGCGATCTCGCGGTCCTGCTCCATGATGAAGCCGCGCGCCGGCTCGTCGCCCTCGAGCCCGCCGAGCAGCTCGCTCGGCACGCGCCGGTTCGAGCGCTGCGAGCCGTCCTCGTAGACGACATTGAAGAAGGCGAACTCGCCCTTCGGATTGGTTCCGGGTTTTTTCGGCATGCGCGGCTTTTCTCTCTTTGGACCCGCGCGTGTCAAAGCAAAAATGCCGTTTCTGAACGCACATTCAGGCTTGGGGCATGCGTCGCCATCGTCTTTCCGCGCGCGGAACGCAATCGCTCGCTAGCGGTTGGCGCCGTGGGGCAACACCCAAGGAAAGAGACAATCAAGATGAAACTACTCTGCACGGCCGCTGCTGCGGTCGCACTGGTCGGCGGCATTCTCGCAACATCAATTCCCGCAAGCGCGCGCATGGCCGACCCCGGCCTCAAGCTCCCGTCGGCGAGCGAGCAGGTCGCCTGCCGCACCGTGCGCGAGCGCATCCGAAGGCCCGGCGGCGCCGTGGTCTGGCGTGAGCGGCGTGTCTGCACGCCGGGCTTCGCCATGGACCCGCGCCCGCGCTGTTTCACCGAGCGCGAGCGCGTCGTTCGCCCGAACGGCACGGTCGTGTTCAAGAGCGTGCGGCGCTGCCGCTAACGCCGGCGCTGCCAGCCTCGAAACGTCACTCGCCGGGCGGAGCGCCCGGCGACCTTTTTCCGGCATTGATTTCCACAGCTCACGGGCCATATCCGACGAGAGAATCACATAAGCTGGTACAGGCCGGTGAGGTGATCTGAATTGTTACAGAAAGTTCATCCGCAAGCTCGTGGCAGGAATCGCGTCTTTGACAGCGCTGCGGTGACCAAGCCGCGGCTCCTGATGTGCGAGCCGAAACACTTCGCGATCAGCTACTCGATCAACCCCTGGATGGATCCGGCGAACTGGGCCTCCGACGAGCACGCCATTGCCGTGCGGCAGTGGGCGGCGCTGCACGCCGCGCTCGAGCAGACCGGTGCTGCGATCGAGCACGTCGTGCCGCAGGCAGGCTTGCCCGATCTGGTGTTCACCGCCAATGCCGCGGTGGTGCACGACGGCACGGCGCTGCTGGCGCGCTTTCGCCACCCGGAGCGTCAGGGCGAGGAGCCGGTGTTCGCAGCGGCGTTCGAGGCCTTGCGCGAGCGCGGCCTGATCGAGCGTGTCGTCGCGCTGCCGGATGGCGTGGTGATGGAAGGCGCCGGCGACTGCCTGTTCGACGAGGCGCGCAACCTGTTCTGGATGGGCTTTGGCCACCGCTCGGAGCGGCGCGCGGCGGACGCGGTCGAGCGCGACGTTCGGCCTGGCGGTGCGTGCCGCTGCAGCTTGCTCGATGCGCGCTTCTATCATCTCGACACGGCGTTCTGCCCGCTGCCGACCGGCGACGTGATCTACCACGCCGGCGCGTTCACCGACGAAGGGCGGACGGCGATCGCCGCGCGCGTGCCGGAGAGCAGGCGGATCGTGCTGAGCGACGAGGAAGCCGCGCAGTTCTCGGCGAACGCCGTCTGCGTCGGCCGCACCATCGTCATGTCGCGCTGCTCGGATGCGCTTGCGCAAGCGGCTCGAGCGCCGCGGCTATCAGGTGGTCGCGACGCCGCTCGACACCTTCCTGCAGAGCGGCGGCTCGGCGGCGTGCCTGACGCTGCGGCTCGATCGGCGTTCCACCGCCCGGTCAACGTGACGCAGCCGCTTGCGTCAGGCTTTCGACGCGGCCCATCTTTGGCACCATGAGCACCCAGACACATGCGCAGGCCGCCTGCAGGCGGCCCGATCATCGACCAGGACGGCCGCGAGGTGCGCCCGGAGACGCTGCGCGACGGCGCTTCGGGGCGACGCGCCGCAGTTCGAGTTTCATGCGTTCGGCTTCAACGCCGCGCCGCTGACGCGCGAGCAGCGTTTCGCGCGGCTGGAGGCGCTGGCCAACCTGCTCGACATGGCGTTCATCGTGCCGGGCACCAACGTCCGCTATGGCATCGACGGCCTGATCGGCCTGATCCCGATCGTCGGCGACATCATCACCACGGCGATCGCGCTGTGGGTGGTGCGCGAGGCGCGCGCGCTCGGCGCGCCGCGCTATCTCGTGGCGCGGATGCTGGCGCAATGTGGCGATCGACGGCGCGGTCGGCGTGGTGCCGGTGATCGGCGACGCCTTCGACGTCGCCTTCAAGGCCAACGTCCGCAACGTTCGCCTGCTGCGCAAGTGGATGGACAAGCAGCGGTAGGCGCCGCCAGCAATCAGAATCAAAATGGCCGGGACAAGCCCGGCCATTTCGGAAATCTTCGCGTGCGAGATCGCTTACGCAGCGACCTTCTTGCGCTCGAGCGGGAAGTCCGGGCTGTTGTACAGCGCGCGGATGCCGGCCTGGTCGAAGCGCTTTTCGTTCACCTCGAGATAGGCGCCGTTCAGCGAGTCCGTCGGCAGCTGCTCCACCGCAAAGCGGATGGCCTCGGCCGCGTTGTCGAAGCGGCGATAGGTGAAGCCTGCGCGCTTCTTGTTGCGGATCGGGGCCGGGAACAGCTCAGCGCTGCGATTGTAATTGAATGCGGACATGGTTGGACGCCTTCAAATCCTGTCTGTGCGTATTGGGGTTCGCGCGAGGACACGCCATTAGCGGCGAAACGGTCCCCGAATTCATGACAATAATATAGTGTCTGATTGCTGCAATTGCGAGAGAAGAAGTGCAATTCAGACCGCTACTTTCGCATGCGGGACTCGCGAAAAACGGGAAAGTTAACGGAACAAACGGGGAAAGTTGCCTAGTCGAAATGCCAGTGTTCGCATGGCGAATTTTTCATTCCCCATGCGCGATTTTCAGCAATGATGTTACGCGCCCGCCGGTATCATAGCCTGCATCGCAAAACGCTATTTCGCCTTCAGCTTCAGCGCCGCGGAGTTGATGCAATAGCGCAAGCCGGTCGGCCCCGGACCGTCCGGAAACACGTGGCCGAGATGGCCGTCGCATTTCGAGCACAGCACCTCGGTGCGGATCATGCCGTGGCTGACGTCGCGCTCCTCATCGACGTGGCTGTCGACCGCGGGCGCGGTGAAGCTCGGCCAGCCGCAGCCGGAATCGAACTTGGTGTCGGACTCGAACAGCGTCTGGCCGCAGCCGGCGCAGACGTAGGTGCCCTTTGCCGTCGCGTGCTCGTACTCGCCCGAGAACGGCCGCTCGGTCGCCTTCTCGCGCAGCACCGCATACTGCATCGGCGTCAATTCCTTGCGCCAGTCGGCTTCGCTCTTGATGACCTTGTCGGCCTTGGTGTCGCTCATGATTGTTCTCGCCGTTTGAAAAGAGAAACGCCCGGGGAGTTGCCCGGACGTTAGCAGAAGAAGGGGCGCCCGGTCACCCCGGGCAGCAGCTTCAGTTCGATGCCGCCTTCGCGTCCTTCACCAGCACCGGCTTGGCGCGATAGAGGTCGGGGAAGTACTTCGCCATGTGGCCGATCTTCGGCTTGTCGTTGATCAGGATGTAGGGCTGCATCGGGTTCAGCGTCGCGTAGTCCTGGTGATAGTCCTCGCCGATGTAGAACGGCTTGCCGCTCTCGATCGTGGTGGCGATCTTCGCCTTGAACACCTTCGCCGCATTCAGCTGCGCGATATAGGCGTCGGCGACCTTCTTCTGCTCGTCGTTCTGCGCGAAGATGGTCGAGCGATATTGCGTGCCGACGTCCGGGCCCTGGCGGTTGAGCTGGGTCGGGTCGTGCACCACCGAGAAGTAGATCTGCAGCAGCTTGCCGTAGCTGATCTTCTTCGGGTCGTACTTGATCTCGACCGCTTCGGCGTGGCCGGTGTCGCCGTAGTTGGTGCGCTTGTAGTTTGCCGTCTCCTTGGCGCCGCCGGCATAGCCCGACACCGCGTTCACGACGCCGGTGGTGTGCTGGTAGACCGCCTGCACGCCCCAGAAGCAGCCGCCGGCGAGCACCGCGGTCTTGATCCCGTCCGCTTCGGTCATGTCGACGGCGGGGGCGGGGATCGTCACCGGCTCGGACGACGCCAGCGCGGGCGTGGCCGCGAGCGGTGCAAGGACAAGTGCTGTCGCAAGGCTCAGGCCGCTCAGAAGAGATCGCATGGGTTTTCCTCGGGTTCTCGAAGTCGCTTGGAAGATACGCGATTGCGGCCGCCCCGTTACCGGCCCGGGGCACACGAAACCGTGAAAAATGCCCTGCGCCCGGGCGAGCTGCGACTGAAGCTACGTCGCCGCGCGCCGCATACCCCACATGGCCGCGACGCCGAACGCCGGGCCGATGGCCAGAATACAAAGCAGCAGCGGCCAGCCGATCCACGCTGCCGACCACGGGCGTGACCTGCACCGTGAAGATGGTCAGCGCAAAGCCGATCGCGGTCTGGAAGGTGAGCAGGCTGCCGGCCAGATGCGGCGGCGAGGCGTCGGCGATCAGCGCCGAGAACTGCGCCGAGTTGGGGACGATCGCGATGCCCCACAGAATGATCAGCGCGAAGGTCAGCCAGACCGGGCCGCCGAAAGCTCGCCGCCGTCAACAGCGCGCCGAGGCCGCTTGCGACCATGGCGACGATCGTGACTTCGGCCTTGCCGATCCGGTCGCCGAACAGGCCGGCCGGCACGCAGGCGAGGCCACCGAGCGCGATGGCGAGCGCTGCGGTGAGCTTGCCGAGCTGGACGGCCTGCGCCGAGGCAAGGCTGGTGGCGTAGGAGGCGGACGCGATCGCGGCCGCCCACGACCACATCGCATAGAGCTCCCACATGTGGCCGAGGTAGCCGAGAAACGGCAGGCGGATGCGGCGTTCGGTGAAGATGAGCAGGATCGCTCGCCGGCGTGAAGCGCGGCGCGCGCGCATGATGCGGACCGAGACCGGAGCCGAGCACGAGCAATGCACCGGCCGCGCCGACCAGCGATGTGACGATCACGACGCTGCGCCAGTCGCTCTCACCGAGGAAGGCCGCGAAATAGGACGATGCGGTGCCGAGCGTCAGCGCACCGACGAGAATGCCGACCAGCGTGCCGCGGTCGCGCAGGCCCCAGCCGGCGGCGATCTTCATGCCGACGGGATAGACGCCGGCGAGCAGCGCGCCGGTCGCAAACCGCGCCGCTATCGCGGCGTTGCCGCCGATGCTGGCGGTGAGCAGCACGGCGTTGGCCGCCGCCGCGCCGAGTGCGCAGAGGGCGACGATGATGCGCGGATCGTAGCGGTCGGCGAGGCCGCTGATGGAGATGGCGAGCGCGCCTGCGACAAATCCCGCCTGCACCATGCTGGTCATCAGCGCCTGCCGGGTGGAGTCGAGCGCGCCCTCGCGGATCATGTCCGGCATGATCGCCGCAGCCGTAAACCACAGGCTCATGGCGCACATCTGCGAGACGACCAGCAGCGTCATCGAGATGGTTTTCGGCGGTGACGGCACGCGAGGTCTCCAAACGTTCGGATAGCAGCCGACCATTCCGAGTATCACATCACACGACGATGCTCAGCCGCTTCGCCGCGCGCGTGATGCCGGTGTAGAGCCAGCGTGCGCGCGATTCCTGGAACGCGAAGCTCTCGTCGAACAGCACCACGTCGTCCCATTGCGAGCCTTGCGACTTGTGCACGGTCAGCACATAGCCGAAGTCGAACTCGTCGTAGGGCTTGCGCTGTTCCCACGGAATGCTCTCGATGCCGCCCTCGAAGCAGTCGGAGCGCACCGACACCTTCACCGCCTTGGCGGCGAGCTCCTCGTCGGGAACGAGGCGCATGGTGACGATGCGCGACTTCGATTGCGCGCGCGCCTTCACCCGCCACAGGCCGCCGTTGAACAGCGCCTTCTTGCGGTTGTTGCGCAGGCACACCAGCTTGTCGCCGGCGACGGGCAGGGGATCGGTGATCTCCTGCTTCTCGCGGATGCGCATGTTGTAGGCCTTGCGGGTGTTGTTGCGGCCGACCAGCACCTGGTCGGCCTGCATCACCCGTGTCGGGTCGAGTTCGTCGCGGCGGACCACTTGCGGTCTCGCCGTAGTCGCCGACCTCGATCCCGCGGCCCTCGCGCACATCCATCGACAGCCGCACGATCGGGTCGTCCTGCGCCTGGCGGTGCACCTCGGTCAGCATCGCGTCCGGCTCGGCGCTGGTGAAGAAGCCGCCGCCCTGGATCGGCGGCAGCTGCGCCGGATCGCCGAGCACCAGCAGCGGGCAGCCGAACGACATCAGGTCGCGGCCGAGCTCGGCATCGACCATCGAGCATTCGTCGATCACGATCAGCTTCGCCTTCGAGGCCGGCGCGTCGTCCCAGAGCTCGAAGGTCGGCTGCTCGTCGCGCGTCTCGCGGGCGCGATAGATCAGCGAGTGGATGGTGGAGGCCTCGTCGCAGCCCTTGTTGCGCATCACCAGCGCCGCCTTGCCGGTGAAGGCGGCGTACTTCACCTCGCCCTCGACGCCTTCGGCGATATGCCGCGCCAGCGTCGTCTTGCCGGTGCCGGCATAGCCGAACAGGCGGAACACCTGCGGCGTTCCGCGCTGGCCGGGTTTGGCGCGC
Source organism: uncultured Alphaproteobacteria bacterium (assembly GCA_963843435.1). Lineage (GTDB taxonomy): Bacteria > Pseudomonadota > Alphaproteobacteria > Rhizobiales > Xanthobacteraceae > P52-10. Next base: position 80,050 of record CAWJKJ010000008.1, on the reverse strand, counting down.
AGCCAGTCGGCGACGGCTTTCAGCGCGATGTCCTGATGCGGCGTGAACGCGGTCATGTTTCAGTATTCGGAACGGATCGGCGTGAGTTGGTTAATGCACACAGGCGGCGCGGCGGAAACAACACGAATCGCGAGGCCCGGAGCGTCCACCTATACAGGCAGTTGCGCCGGATCGTTTCATTTTTCGAGCATGCTTACGGCAGCAATGCATGGAGCCGCGGCGCTGCGGCTATAGACGAACGAATTTCGCACAGTAAAATGCAGTCAATCCAAGATTAAGTCAGTGGGAGAAAGCGCGAATGAAATTCGGCATTTTTTATGAGCTGCAATTGCCGCGCCCCTGGAAAGAGGGCGACGAACACAGGCTTTATCAGAACGCGCTGAGCCAGGTCGAACTCGCCGACAAGCTCGGCTACGACTACGCGTGGGAAGTCGAGCATCACTTCCTCGAAGAATATTCGCACTCGCCGTCGCCCGAATCGTTCCTGGCCGCCGCCAGCCAGCGCACCAAGCAGATCCGCCTCGGCCACGGCATCTACCAGGTCACGACCAATCATCCCGCGCGCGTCGCCGAGCGCGTCGCCTGCCTCGACCTGCTGTCGAGCGGCCGCTGCGAGTTCGGCATGGGCGAAAGCGCATCGACGACCGAGCTCGAGCCGTTCGGCGTGACGATGGAGAACAAGCGCGAGATCTTCGAAGAGGCCGTGCAGGCCATCATCCCGATGTTCAAGGATGGCGGCACCGAGCATCACGGCAAGTACTTCAACATGCCGCTGCGCAACGTGCTGCCGAAGCCGTATCAGAAGCCGCACCCGCCGCTGTGGGTGGCCTGCTCGCAGCTCGACACGCTGGCCAAGTGCGGCGAGTGGGGCATGGGCGCGCTGGGCTTCCAGTTCGTGTCGGCCGACGCCGCGCACGCCTGGGTGCACGCCTACTACAACGCGTTCGTGAAGCGGCAGAAGAAGCTCGCCGACTACCAGACCAACCCGAACATCGCGCTGGTGTCGTTCTTCATGTGCGCGAAGACGGACGAGGAAGCGCGCGAGCGCGCCGACGGCGAGACGTTCTTCCAGTTCTCGCTGAACTACTACGGCGCATCGTCGGGCCGGCAGCGTCCGCCGCCGGGCACCGTCAACATGTGGGACGAGTACAACAAGTGGAAGAAGGCCAATCCGGAGGCCCACGCAGCGGCGCTGCGCGGCGGCCTGATCGGCTCGCCGGACACCATCCGCAAGAAGCTGCGCAAGTTCCAGGCGTCCAACATCGACCAGGTCGTGCTGCTGAACCAGGCCGGCAAGAACACGCACGAGCACATCTGCGAATCGCTCGAGCTGTTCGCCAAGGAAGTGATGCCGGAGTTCCACGAGGCGCATCCGAAGCTGCTCAAGTGGAAGGAGCAGGTGCTGAACCGCGAGATCGAGCTCGAGGAAATCGACACCACCGCCTTCAAGGAGCGCTACGGCGGCAACATGAAGAACATCGACTCCCGCCACGCCGAAGGTGCAGGCGGCGGAGTAAGCGAGACATAAATACCAATCCGGGGCGCAACCCGGAGCACTGCGAACCATTCGGCCCCGGCTCACGCCGGGGTTTTTCTTTTCGATCGGCTAGCGCGGCTGCATGGTGAGCGGATCGATGCCCGCCATGCGAAACACGATGCGCTGGATCGGCGGCACGATGAACATCACCACCGGCACGATCATCACGTAGCTAAGTGCTGCCGCCTTCAGCCAGCGCAGCAGGAAGTCGGGCTGAAAGCCGTAATTGATCGCCAATGCAATGAAGGTCATGCCGGTCGAGGTGACGACGCCGGTGATCAGGCCGATGGCAAGTCCAATGAACTTCGGAGAAATTTTCATTCCGCAGCTCCACCGGTTCGGCTATTACTTGTACAGGGTATAACTTATACAACGTATAAGCAAGAGATTTCATGCCACGCCCGGCCGATCCCGACCTGCCGCACCGCATCCTGAAGGCCGCCGACGCGCTTTGGCAGGCGAAGGGCGAGGAGGGCATCACCATTCGCGGCGTTGCCGCGGCCGCAAAGACCACGACGCCGACGGTCTACAGCTACTACGCCGACCGCGAGGCGCTGCTCGTTGCGCTTCGCTCGGTCGCCTACCTGCGATTCGTCGCGCATCTCACGCAGGCGGCGAACTTCAAGGACCTTTGCGCGCGATACCTGGAATACGGCGAGCGCCACGGCAGGGATTATGAGCTGCTCTACGGGCGGACGTGGGCGGAGCGTGTGACGCCGGAAGCGCAGAGCGCCGAGATCGCCGGCTTCGCACGCGAGCTCGTGAAGGCCGGCGTCGATGAAACCCGCGCGATGGACACCGCGTATCCGATCGTGATGATGCTGCACAGCCTGGTCATGAACCGCCTGAACCGCAAGCCAAGTGCGCTCTCGCTGAAGATCCGTACCGCCTGCCTCGCTGCCTGCGTGACGCTGATGGAGAGTGCGCGGCGCAAGAAATAGCGCGCAGGGCGGTGTCGCCGCAGCCAAATGCGAGCAGGCGCGGGATTGACAGCGGTCGTGGCGGCGGTCACTTATTTGCACAATAATATGCAGAAAGTTGCCGCGGTCCGGACGGCGGCCGGAGGGGGAGGCGCTGTTGCTTGCACGGTTGAGGCGCGCGGCTGCGCGGCGCATGGAAGCGCGGTTTGCGAAAGCGATCCGCGCGCGGTTCGCCAATCCGCTGGCGAAGTCCGACCTGTTCGACGACGACGCGCTGCGCGTCATCCTGTGCGGCACGTCCTCGCCGCTGCCCGATCCGGACCGGGCCAAGAGCTGCGTCGTGGTGGTCGCCGGCGGCAAGGCCTATGCGGTCGATACCGGGCCGGAGTCCTGGAAGACGCTCGGCCTGCTGAATTTCCCGGGCGCGCGGATCGCGGCGATCCTGCTGACGCATTTCCACTCCGATCACATCGGCGATCTCGGCGAGTTCAGGATGCAGACCTGGGTCGGCGGCCGCAGGCGGCCGCTGCCGGTGCTACGGTCCGGCCGGCGTGGAGCAGGTGGTGGCCGGCTTCAATCAGGCCTATGCGCTCGACGACAAGTATCGCGAGGCGCATCACGGCGCGGACATCATGCCGCTGTCCGGCGCCGATCTCGTGGCGAAGCCGTTCGCGACGCTCCGGCGGGCGGCGATCGTGTTCACCGTGCTCGAGAGCGACGGACTGACCGTCACCGCCTTCGAGGTCGATCATTCTCCGGCCGCGCCCGCGGTCGGCTACCGCTTCGACTATCGCGGCCGTTCGGTGGTGATTTCCGGCGACACGAAGAAGCTTGCGGCGGTCGCCAGGGCGTCGTCCGGCGCCGACGTGCTGATCCACGATGCGATGTCGCAGCCGTTGCGGCAGGTGCTGGCCGATGCCGCGCGCGACGCCGGCAACGCTCGCGTCGCCAAGCTGTTCGACGACATCGGCGACTATCATGCGAGCCCGGTCGAGGCGGCGGAGACCGCCAACGACGCCGGCGTGCAGCTTCTGGTCTACACGCACTTCGTTCCGGCGCTGATGCAGCGGCCGTTGCAACTTGCCTACTTCGATGGGGTCGACGCCGTTCGCTCGCGCAAGCGTTGGGCCGTCGGATACGACGGCATGCGAATCGACTTGCCGGCGGCGAGCAGCGACGTCGATCCAGTCGAAAATGAGTCTCAGGCCGGGCCGCTGACGCAGATCTGTTCCGCAAGCATGCCGTCAGCGCGAAACAATCTGCCGCAAACTTTGCGTTCAGTTGAATTAATCTGAGCAAGAATCGATACTTGTGAATACCGCGCAGAAATTGTGAGCGTGCCTTATCCTCGCCATGAGTGCAAAATAGCGCTGGAAAAAGTCGCCTTGCGGAGTCTAATCAGCAAGGCGTCGAATCATTTCGGCCGCGCTTATGTTGGGGACGACATCATGGCGCAAAACAGTTCAGCGCGGACACCGTCGATGGTGACGATGCCGTCGCGACCGTTTGCGAACGAAAACAATCCGTGAAGCGCGGCCGCCGCTGGCATCGCAGCGGCAGCAAGCTCGCGCGCCGGTTCATGAATGCCGTGCAATGGGCGGAGCGGCGGAACCTCGCCAGCGCCGTCCACGGCAATCCGCAGATCTACGACAGCCGCATTTTCCCGTGGGCGGCGGAACTCGAAAGCAGCTGGACGACGATCCGCGGCGAGCTCGCGCAGCTGATGATGCGCCGCGATGCGCTGGTCGGGCCGGGCGACCGTTCGTCGCCGACCATCGGCGAGGATCGCGGCTGGACCACCTTCATCCTTGCCAACTATTTCCGCCGCCATGAGCACAACATCGAGCAATGCCCGGAGACGTGGCGGCTGGTGCAGCGCGTGCCGGGCCTCGTCAGCGCGATGTTTTCCGTGCTCGAGCCGGGCGCGCGGCTGCCGGCGCATTGCGGTCCCTACAACGGCCTGCTGCGGCTGCACCTCGGGCTGATCATCCCCGAGCCGCGCGAAGCGGTCGCCATCCGCATCGACGGTGCGGTGCACCACTGGGAGGAAGGCCGGGCGCTGATCTTCGACGACACCTACGAGCATGAGGCGCGCAACGAAAGCGGCCACACCCGCGTGGTGCTGTTCATCGATTTCGAGCGGCCGCTGAAGTTTCCGGCGCGGTTCGTCAACCGGCGCGCTGCTGCGCAGCTATTTCTTCCGCCCGTTCGTCCGCGAAGGCGCCGAGGACCAGGGCCGCTGGGCGCGGCGCTTCTACCGCGAGGCGCAGGCGATGCGCGAGGAGGCGCGGACGGCCGTGGTCGGGGGCGAGGAGCCGCTCGAGCTGACGACCGGCGCAGGTGTCCGAGCGCCGCCGGGAGCCCCAGACGCTCGCCGAGGCGCTCGAGCGCGAGTGGCCGGTGGCCGAGAAGAAGCACGGATAGCTTAGCTGTCGTCCTGGAATTCCCTGTGCGTGCGCGGCGCGTGCGCGAGCTGTTCATCAAGCGATTGCCGATAGCGGATGCAGCCGCGCATGAATTGCGGCCAGTCGGGCACCACCGGCTGCGGATCGGTTTTCTCCGGCAACAGCGCCCAAAGCTGCGGATGGTGCCAGCACAGCTCGTGCCCGGAGCTGTCGCGATGTGCGCGAATGGCCTGACGCAGCCGTTTGACCTCGCCGATCAGCGCATTGCGGTCCAGCGATTCCAGATCGTCGTCCATGGCGTGTCCTCCGTCATGGAACCATAACGAAGGCGACCGGCGTGAGGTTTCCGCGCAATGCTGGACTCGCTGATGTCAGACCGCGAAGCGCACCTCGCCCTGGCCCGGCGGCGGGATCGGGATGCCGCCGTCGGCGTATTCGTTCAGCTTGTTGCGCAGCGTGCGGATCGAAATGCCGAGGATGTTCGCGGCATGGGTCCGGTTGCCGAGGCAATGCTTGAGCGTCTCCAGGATCAGGTCGCGCTCGACGTCGGCGACCGTGCGGCCGACCAGCGCGCGCGTCACCTGTTCGGCGGCCATGGTCGCGTGCGCGACCACCGGCGGCGTCCTCGCGCGTGTCGAGCCGGTCGCCGTCCGGCGACAGGATCGCCTCGGCGCCGATCTCGTCGCCGCTCGCCATCAGCACCGCGCGGTGGATGGTGTTCTCCAGCTCGCGCACGTTGCCCTGCCAGCGGTTGGTCGTCAGCACGCGCCGCGCGTCGGTCGACAGCGGCCGCAGCGGCACGCCGTTCACCTCCGCGTACTTCTTGGCGAAATGCTGGGCGAGCTCGATGATGTCGGCGGGCCGCTCGCGCAGCGCCGGGATCTTCAGGTTCACCACGTTGAGGCGGAACAGCAGGTCCTCGCGGAACGTGCCTTCGCGCACGGCGTCGGCGAGATTGCGGTTGGAGGTGGCGAGGATGCGGATATCGACCGGCACCGGGCGGGTGCCGCCGACCCGGTCGATCACCCGTTCCTGGATCGCGCGCAACAGCTTCGACTGCAGCCGCACGTCCATCTCGGAGATTTCGTCGAGCAGCAGCGTGCCGCCGGTGGCCTCCTCGAACTTGCCGATGCGGCGGGCGATCGCGCCGGTGAACGCGCCCTTTTCGTGGCCGAACAGCTCGGACTCCAGCAGGTGCTCCGGGATCGCCGCGCAGTTCACCGAGATGAACGGCCGCTTCGCCCGGTTCGAACGCGTGTGCACGTAGCGCGCCAGCACCTCCTTGCCGGTGCCGGATTCGCCGGTGATCATCACCGAAGCATCGGAGCCGGCGATCTGCTGCGCCAGCTTGATCACCTTGGCCATCGCGTCGTCGCGATAGATCAGCTCGCGGGTGTCGTTGGCGACCGCCGCCAGCACCGCGGCGATCAGCTCCGGATCCGGCGGCAGCGGGATGTACTCCTTCGCGCCGGCGTGGATGGCGGCGACCGCCGCCCGCGCGTCGTTGGTGATGCCGCAGGCGACGATCGGCACATGGATGTGCTCGGCCTCGAGCCGCATCACCAGGTCGCGGATGTCGAGGCCGACGTCCACCAGCAGCAGGTCCGCGCCCTTGCCGCTGCGCAGCACGCGCATGCCCTGTTCGCTGTCGGCCGCGTGGGTGACCGTGGCGCCGTTGTCCATGGCGATCTTGGTCGCTGTGGTGAGCTGGCCCTTCAGCGTACCGACGATGAGAAGCCGCATGTCTTGCTCCTGTTATTGACGCCGCGCGCCAGGCGCGAAGGCGTTTGCGTTTATCCGCGTTCGTTCGAGTTGATGATTTCCGTCATGGTGACGCCGAGCTTGTCCTCGACCAGGACGACTTCGCCGCGCGCCACCAGGCGGTTGTTGACGTAGATGTCGATCGCCTCGCCGACGCGGCGGTCGAGCTCGAGCACGGTGCCGGGACCGAGCCGCAGCAGTTCGCCGACGTCCATGCGCGAGCGGCCGAGCACGGCCGAGACCTGCACCGGCACGTCGAACACCGCCTCGAGATCGGCGGCGATGCGCGCGCCCTGCTCGTCGGGGCTGTAGGCCTCGATGTCGTCGGGCGCGATCGCGCCCGCATTGTCGAGGTTCGGCAGCGGTACCTGTGAGTCGGTGTCGCTCATCGTGCGCTCTCCGCCGTGTTGCGGGACGCCATGTAGCGGCCCACCAGTTCAGCAATCTTCGCTTCTGTCGCAGCGCGATCCGAGGTGACGCCGCCGTCGGCCCATTCCAGCTTGCAGTCGCCGTGGGCGATGTCGGGATCGGACAGGATCACCAGCCGGCCCTCGAAGCCGCTCTGCCTCGCAAGCGCTTCGATGCGCGTCGCGCGCGTCGTCGTAGAGCGCATCGTTGATGCGGACGACGAGATGCGGCGTCGAGACCAGGTGACGCAGGCAGTCGGTGACCAGCGCCGTCAGTTCGGCGAGCGGCTCGCGGCTGGTCAGCTCGGCGCAGAGCTTCCGCGCCACGGCGACAGCGATGTCCACGGCCTCGCGCCTCGATCCGCGCTTCGGCCTGGCCGAGACTGGCCGGCGATGCCGCCGAGCGTTCGCGCGATCTCCTCCATCGCCATGGCGTTGCGCCGCACGGTCTCCGCGGCGGCGTCGGCCTGGCCGGCGGCATAGCCGGTGCGCGCAGCCGCGCGCTTCGGCCTCCGCCACCTTGCGGGCGACGTCGGCCGCGTTCGCGGCGTCGCCGCGCGGCGATCGAGGAGAAGTCCTGGTCGAACAGGAATTTTGCGGGAGCGCCCATGTCAGTACACCAGTTCGTCGTCGGCGCGGCCCTTCGCCAGCATGATCTCGCCCTTGGCGGCGAGATCCTTGGCGAGGTTGACCAGCAGCGCCTGCGCCTCGTCCACGTCGCGCAGCCGCACCGGGCCCATGGCCTGCATGTCGTCCAGCAGCATCTTCGCCGCGCGGCTCGACATGTTGCCGAGGAAGAAGGTGCGGATGTCCTCGTTGGCGCCCTTCAGCGCCACGCCGAGCTTCTCCTTGTCGACATGGCGCATCAGCGTCTGCGCCGAAGCCGTGTCCAGCTTGACCAGGTCGTCGAAGGTGAACATCAGCGCCTTGATGCGCTCGGCGGATTCGCGGTTTTCCTCTTCCAGCGCGGTGATGAAGCGGGTTTCCGTCTGCCGGTCGAAATTGTTGAAGATTTCCGCCATCACCTCGTGCGCGTCGCGGCGGCGGGTCTGCGAGAGGTTCGACATGAATTCGAGCCGCAGCGTCTGCTCGACGCGCTCGATGACTTCCTTCTGCACCGCCTCCATCTTCAGCATGCGGCCGACCACGTCCAGCGCCAGGTCTTCGGGCAGGATGGCCAGCACGCGCGCGGCGTGCTCGGCAGTCAGCTTCGACAGCACCACGGCGATGGTCTGCGGGTATTCGTTCTTCAGGTAGTTGGCGAGCACCTCTTCCTGCACGTTGGAGAGCTTCTCCCACATGTTGCGGCCGGCAGGTCCCGCGGATTTCGTCCATGATGCCGTTGACGCGTTCCTTCGGCAGATACTGCTGCAGCAGGCGTTCGGTGGCGTCGAAGTTGCCCATCAGCGCGCCCGATGCCGACATGCGCGAGACGAATTCGAGCAGCAGGTCCTCGACCACGTCGGCCTCGATGGTGCCGAGCGACGACATGACGATCGACAGCTCGCGGATCTCGTCGTCGTCCAGCATCTGCCAGACCTTTGCGCCATACTGTTCGCCGAGCGCGAGCATCAGCATGGCCGCGCGCTTCGGACCGCTGACCTTGGCCGTCTTGCGGTCGCGCCGCCTGGCGTTGTCGCCAGGGTGGCAATCGTGCCGGCGATGTCGTTTTGCGTGGTTTGCGGCGTGGCCATGGTTGTCAGTGCGTTGCAGGCTTCAGGCTCGGAGAGCCACTGGCGGATGATGGAGACGGTTTCGCTCGGATTCTTGTCGGCCAGCTCGCCGACGCGATGGACCGACTGGGCGTGCACCTGGCCCTGCACCTGCGCGACGTCGATCAGGTTCGGGATGGCCGAGTCCGGGGACTGCGACCGCGGTCCCGATCGCGGCAGCGCGCCGGCGGCGCGGAGCGCGGCGGTCGACCAGCGAATTCGGGCGACAGCACGCGCTTGACCAGCGGCCGGACCACCATGAACAGGACGATCAGGCCGAGAAACGCCATCACGCCGAGTTCGATGACGTACATGATGTCATCCTTGGTGAACTGCAGCTTGCCGAGCCAGGTGGTCGGTTCGGCGGCCGGCAGCTCCACCGGTGCATCGGCAAACCGCAGGTTGACGATCTCCACCTGGTCGCCGCGCTTGCCGTCGAAGCCGATCGCCGAACGGACCAGCGTGGCGATGCGGTCGAGATCGTCCTTCGCGCGCGGCAGATAGGTGCTCTCGCCCTTCTCGTTCTTGCCGTAGATGCCGTCGACGAGGACGGCCACGGAGATGCGATTGACCCGGCCCGCCTCGATCACCTCCGTCTTGGTGGTGCGGGAAATCTCGTAGTTGACGATCTCCTCGGTCTTCTTGCTGGTGTCGCTGCGGAGTGGCCGGCTGCTGCTGCTGTTGCTGCGGCGCCAGGAAGCTCGTTGTTGACGGTGACCTGGCCTCGCGGTTGTCCGATCCGGTCTGCTCCTCGCGCGACTGGCTCGATCGCACCACGCGGCCGTCAGGATCGTAGCGATCCGAGGTCTGGGTGATGCGGTTGTAGTCGAAATCCGCCGACAGCTGCACGCGGGCGCGGCCCGAGCCGACCACCGACGAGACGATCGCCTCGACCTGCTCGCGCAGCTTGCGCTCGAAGGCGACGCGCCGTTCTTCGCCGGTCGCGCCGTCCGCGGAGGTGTCGGCTGCGCCGTTGGCCAGCAGATTGCCGCGCTCGTCGACGATCGACACCCGCTGCGGCTTCAGCCCGTTGACGGCGGAGGCCGCGAGATGGCGGATCGCGCGGACCTGGGCCGGCTCGAGCACGCCGCGCACCCGCAGCACGATCGAGGCCGACGGCTCCGGCGTTTCGCGCGAGAACAGCGGCCGCTCCGGCAGCACCAGATGCACGCGGGCGAACTGCACGCGGTCGATGGCGCGGATGGTGCGGGCCAGCTCGCCTTCGAGCGCACGCAGGTGATTGATGTTCTGGACGAAGCTGGTGGCGCCGAGCGCGTCGGACTTGTCGAAGATCTCGTAGCCGACGCCGCCGCCCTTCGGCAGCCCGGACTCGGCAAGCTTCATCCGCAGCCGCGTGACCCGGTCCTTCGGCACCATCAGGATGGCGCCGTCGTTGCGCATCTCGAAGGGGATGCCCTGGCGTTCCAGGTCCTTGATGATGGCGGAGGAGTCTTCGTAGGACAGGTCGGTGAACAGCGTCGTCAGCTGCGGCGTCGTGACGCGCATGATGAGGAAGCCGAAAAAGCCGATCATCGCCGTCGTGACGGCGACCATGGCCATCAGGCGTGCCGCCCCGAGACCTCTTAAGAAATCCCAACCAGACCCTGCAACGAACCAGCCCCTGACAATTCGGCGCGCGCCGCCACTGGGCAAAATTTGCCCATGGGATGGTTTCGATATGGTTAACGGATGGTAACAAGTGTGCAAAAACGACGACGCCGGCTCGCTTTTGACGAACCGGCGCGGGCCAGATCTGCGAGATGGAAGGCGCCGATTTACTGGCGATACTGCTGAATTCGGGTGGTGCGCAGCCCGGCGAGACCATGCTGGTCGATCGAGAACTGCCAGGACAGGAACTCGTCCACGGTCAGGGTGTAGCGGCTGCACGCCTCTTCCAGCGACAGGAGGCCACCGCGAACGGCGGCGACAACCTCAGCCTTGCGGCGGATCACCCACCGCTTGGTGCCGGGCGCTGGCAGATCCGCAATGGTGAGCGGACTTCCGTCAGGCCCGATGACGTACTTGACCCTCGGGCGATGGGGTTCTGTCATGGCGTACTCACAAACTCTACTGACTGAACACGTTGTCAGGAACAGTACGCCGACCGGCTTAAAATTTGGCTAAGCCCAAGGTTGCAATACGATTCTCCTTGGAATCATGCGGGAAACCGGCTGCGGTGCGGTGGCTCCACAACCCAAAATGCCGGTGAAGCGCACCTTTAGCGCGCTGGGCAGACGCGAATGTCGCAGATCGCGGGCACGTCGAGGACCGCGGCCTTGGCCCTTGAACTTCGGATCGACCAAATCCTTCCCCTCCGAGCGAATTCGCAACGCCCCGCGAAGCGGAAGTGCGACCGCCACTCGTCGAGCTATCCTTGGTGGAATAAATGCACATGACCATTGCGCGATCGTTGCTCGGCCAGCTCGAGGTAGCGACGGGAATGTTTAGCTTGACATGTTTAGTATTCGAGAGTTCACTAAACTTCACTTCGGCTCCCGTCGACCCACGCAAGAGGTCAAGCGGCGCGGAAGGGAAACGCCAACCGGATCGTCACGCACAGCGGATTTTTTCGCTTGAGCAGGCTCGACTGCGAGCCTGAGCGACCATGCGCGCGCCAGTCCAACAGGAGGAACCTCAATGAAGAGACTCTTCGCGAGCGCACTTGCGCTTGCCGCCGTCGCGGTTGCCCCGAACATCGCCCAGGCTCAGTCCAAATCGCTCACCTTGTGCTGGGCCGCCTGGGATCCCGCCAATGCACTGGTCGAATTGTCGAAAGATTTCACCGCCAAGAGCGGAATTGCGATGAAGTTCGAGTTCGTGCCCTGGCCGAACTTCGCCGACCGCTTTCTCAACGAACTCAACTCGAAGGGCCGGCTTTGCGACCTGATGATCGGCGACAGCCAGTGGGTCGGTGGCTCCGCTGAGAACGGTCACTACGTGAAGCTCAACGACTTCTTCGCCAAAGAGGGCATCAAGATTGATGACTTCATGCCGGCGACTGTCCGGGGCTATTCCGAGTGGCCGAAGGGTACGCCGAACTACTGGGCGCTGCCGGCGATGGGCGACGCCAATGCCTGGACCTATCGCAAGGACTGGTTCTCCCGGCCCGACATCCAGGCCGAGTTCAAGAAGAAGCACGGTCGCGATCTGGCGCCGCCGAAGACGCAGACCGAGCTCAAGCAGATCGCGGAGTTCTTCCAGGGCCGCGAGATCAACGGCAAAAAGGTGTACGGCGCTGCGATCTTCACCGAACGCGGATCGGAAGGGATCACAATGGGCGTGACCAACGCGCTCTATCCGTTTGGCTTCAAGTATCAGGATCCCCAAAAGCCCTATCAGATGGAGGGTTTCGTCAACTCCGAGGGTGCGGTGAAGGGGCTTGAGTTTTACAAGGCGCTCTACAAGTGCTGCACGCCGCCGGGTTACACCAATGCCTACATGCAGGAAGGCCTCGATGCCTTCAAATCCGGCCAGGTGGCCATGCAGATGAACTGGTTCGCCTTCTTCCCCGGTCTCTTCAAGGACGAGAATGTGGGCGGAGACAAGATCGGCTTCTTCGTCAACCCTGGCGAGACCGGCCAGGGTTCGCAGCTCGGCGGCCAGGGCATCTCGGTCGTCTCCTACTCGCCGAACCGAAACGAGGCGCTGCAGTACATCAAGTGGTTCGCCAGTCTCGACGTGCAGAAGAAGTGGTGGTCGCTCGGCGGCTATAGTTGCCACAAGGGCGTGCTCAACGACCCCGGCTTCGTCAAGACCGCGCCGTTCGCCGCTGACTTCCTGACCGCAATGGGCCAGGTTTCCGATTTCTGGGCCGAGCCTTCCTATGCTCAACTGCTGCTGGCCATGCAAAAGCGCGTGCACGAGTACGTCGTGGCCGACAAGGGCACCGCCAAGGAAGCGCTCGATCTGCTGATCAAGGATTGGCAGAAGGTCTTCAAGGACGACGGCAAGATCTGACCTCCCGATGATCCTGCCGTCACTACTTCTCCTGCGCGCCAGGGCGCGCAGGAGGTTTCTCAGCCGGAGCAAATCGGGTTCAGGATGAACGAGATGCGCCACGACCTCCCTCTTTTGCAGCGGGCCGCTCTCGCAACTCCCGAGAGCCTTAACCGACGCGTCCGCGGCCTGTCGGATCGGGCGATCGCGTGGCTGTTCATCGCGCCCACGATCCTGTTGCTCCTCGCGATCAACATCTTTCCGTTGATATGGACGATCTGGCTTTCATTCACGAACTACCGCGCCAACCGGCCGAATGCGCCGGTTCGCGGCATCGGCATCGACAACTACCGTTCGATCCTGACCGACCCGGACATCTGGGCAGCGATGCAGGCGACCGCCCACTTCGTGTTCTGGACCATCGTCCTGCAAACGCTGATCGGCTTCTCCCTTGCCTATCTGATCGACCGCAAGTTCCGTGGTCATGGCTTCTGGACCACCGTCATCCTGATTCCAATGATGCTGTCGCCGGCCGTGGTCGGCAACTTCTGGAAATTCCTCTACGAGCCGCAGATCGGACTGTTCAACTATGCGGTCGCCTTCGTCGCAGGTATCGGTTCATCCTCGTTCGAGATGCTCGGGTCCGTCAGGCTTGCGCCGTGGTCGATCATCATCGTCGATACCTGGATGTGGACGCCCTATGTGATGCTGATCTGCCTCGCGGGCTTGCGATCGATTCCCGACTACATCTACGAAGCCGCAGAGGTCGACGGCGCGAGCTACTGGCGCCAGTTCTGGTCGATCACGCTGCCGATGGCGCTGCCGTTCATCATGCTTGCCGTGCTGTTCCGCGGCATCGAGAATTTCAAGATGTTCGACATGGTCAACCTGCTCACCTCGGGCGGACCGGGATCGACCACCGAGGTCGCCTCCATCACCCTGAAGCGGGAGGCGTTCGAGAAATGGCGCACCGGCTTCTCGTCGGCCTTTGCGATCATCCTGTTTGTCACGGTGTTTGGTCTTGCCAATATCTATGTGAAGGCGCTCAACCGGGTGAAACAGCGATGACCACCACCACCGCTCATTCGGTCGTCGCGCCAAGCGCCCGATCGCGCCGCATCGCCGCGACGATCGTGGTGTTGTACGCCATCGTTTCGATGGTGCCGCTGGCATGGATCTTCCTGACCAGCATCAAGACGCCGCCGGATTCGATCAGCTATCCGCCCAAGATACTGTTCCAGCCCTCGCTCGAGGGCTATTGCAACCTTTTCACCACACGGTCGCGGCAAACGGCGGAGTACATCGCCACCTTGCCGCCGGCTGAAAGCCGGTGCGACGACGTTGCCCGCTCGCGCAACATGGTGGTGGCCGGGCCATCGAACTTCTCGCCGCGCTTCGTCAATTCGCTCATCATCGCCTTCGGCTCGACGGCGCTATCCGTCCTGCTCGGCACGGCCGCCGCCTACGCCTTCTCGCGCTTCAAGGTGCCCTTCAAGGATGACCTGATGTTTTTCATCCTGTCGACGCGCATGATGCCGCCGATCGCGGTGGCGATCCCGATCTATCTCATGTATCGCGAGCTCGGGCTTTCCGACACCAGGCTCGGCATGATCCTGCTCTACACCGCGGTGAACGCATCGCTCGCGGTCTGGCTGCTCAAGGGCTTCATCGACGAGATTCCACGCGAATACGAGGAAGCCGCGATGGTCGACGGCTACACCCGCCTGCAGGCCTTCTTCAAAGTGGTGCTGCCGCAAGCAACGACCGGCATCGTCGCGACCGCCATCTTCTGCCTCATCTTCGCCTGGAATGAGTACGCGTTCGCGGTCCTGCTCACGTCCGGCGAGGCGCAGACCGCGCCGCCTTTCATCCCGATCATCATTGGCGAGGGCGGACAGGACTGGCCGGCGGTGGCCGCAGGCACGACGATCGTGCTGATCCCGATTCTCGCCTTCACGATCCTGCTGCGCAAACACCTGCTGCGCGGGATCACCTTTGGAGCGGTGCGAAAATGAGTGCCAGGCCGCACGAGCCGATCCGCCGGCGCTGGTTGCGGCGGAGCCTTTGGGAAGGCACCGGCACGACCCTGATCGCACTGGGCGTTGCGATGCTGATGCAGCCGTTCTCGCTCGCGCTGTACGGCTGGTCCTTCGCAACGGTGCTTGCCGGCACGGTGGTGTTCACCATCGCAACGAAGCTTCCGGAGTGATGACATGGCGACGATCCGGATCGAAAATCTGCGGAAGAACTTCGGCGATTTCGTCGCCGTGCAGAATTCGAGCTTCACGATCGAGGATGGTGAGTTCTTCTGCCTGCTGGGGCTCTCGGGCTGCGGCAAGACGACGACCTTGCGCATGATCGCGGGGCTCGAGCTGCCGACGTCCGGTCAGATCTTCCTCGGGTCCGACGAGGTGACCGCCAAGCGCGCCTCGCAGAGGGACATTGCTTTCGTGTTCCAGCTGTTCGCGCTTTATCCGCACATGAGCGTCCGTGCCAATATCGGCTTTCCGCTCAAGTGCGAGGGCCGGCCGCGGAGCGAGATCAGGCGCCGCGTCGAGGAGACCGCCCGTATCCTGCATATCGTCGACCTGCTCGACAAATCGGTGTCCGGCCTGTCCGGCGGCGATCGCCAGCGCGTTGCGCTTGGGCGCGCAATCGTGCGGCGGCCGGCCGCCTTCCTGATGGACGAGCCGCTCGGTGCGCTCGATTCAGAGTTCCGGCACATCATGTGCGGCGAGCTGCGGGCGCTGCACGATCGTCTGGGCGCGACCACGGTCTATGTCACGCACGATCAGCTCGAAGCCATGTCGATGGCCGACAAGATCGCGGTCATGAGCAATGGCGTCGTCGAGCAGCTCGCTCCGCCGCAGGAAATCTACGACCGGCCGGCCTCGATGTTCGTGGCGGGCTTCATCGGCTCGCCGCCGATGAACTTCCTGCGACTGCACGCTCAGCTCAAGCGTGGCGATCGGACCATTGCGCTCGACGGACACGCGCTGGCGATTCCCGTGTTGCGAGAGGACATCGCCGAGGGTGAGATCGCGCTTGGCGTTCGACCCGAGCATGTCGTTCTGCATGACGCGTCGCCCCTCCGCGGCCAGGTGTTCAGCACCGAGTATCTCGGCACGACCCAGATCGTGACCATCACGACGGACCGCGGGAACGTGAAAGCCCGCATTGCGTCAGAGGCGCGGGTGAGCCCGGGAGAGCAGGTGGGCCTCGGCTTCCGCGCCGAGAAGATGTCGATCTTTGATGTGGTTTCGGGCCGGTCGCTCCGCACCGCGCTGCACGATGGAGGCTCGCGTGGCTGAAGTCGCGATCGAGACCGTCAGCAAGCGCTTCGGTGCGACCGAGGCGGTGCGGGATCTCTCGCTCACCATCCACGATGGTGAGTTCGTCGTCCTGCTCGGCCCGACCGGCGCCGGCAAGACCACCACCCTGCGCCTCGTCGCGGGTCTGGAGCAGCCCGACACCGGCAAGCTTGTGATCGGCGGGCGAGATGTCGGCGGTTTGCCGCCGGCCTCGCGCGACGTTGCCTTCGTATTCCAGCAGTACTCGCTCTATCCGCACCTCAACGTGTTCGACAACATCGCCTTTCCGTTGCGCTCGCCGGCCCGGCGGATGCCGGAACAGCAAGTCGCAGCCAGAGTGCGGGAGACGGCTCGCCTGCTGCAGATCGAGGACAAGCTGAACAGCCGCGCCACGCATCTGTCCGGCGGGCAGATGCAGCGCGTGGCGCTTGGCCGCGCGCTGGTGCGCAGTCCTGCGATCTACCTGATGGACGAGCCGTTGTCCTCGCTCGATGCCAAGCTGCGCGCCGACTTGCGTGTGGAGCTGAAGCACATCCAGGCGGACCTCGGCGCAACCATTCTCTACGTCACGCACGACCAGATCGAGGCGATGACGCTTGCGGCGCGGATCGGCGTCATCGACCAGCGGCAGCCTTGTGCAGGTCGGAACGCCGCGCCAGATCTATGAGGAGCCAGTGAACGCCTATGTGGCGACACGTCTCGGCAGCCCGGGCATCAACCTCCTGGCCCGCTCGCTGTTCCCGGACGCGGTCGCGCCGCCAGCCGCCACCGTCATCGGGGCGCGCACGGAGCATACCCGCATTCACAAGGCCGCGAACGGCGCAGCGATCGGCAAGGTCACCTGGATCGAGCATCTGGGCGATCGCAATTACCTTCATGTCGCGGTCCGGGAGGACGATCTCGTCACACTGGCGGACCCGGAATCGGGTCTCGAGGTCGGCGACTCTGTTACAATTGATTTTGTGCGGCCACTTTTCTTCGACACCGCCGGCAATCGGGTCGCGGCGTGACGCGGAGGACAGGCATGAGAACGATGGACCAGGCTCTGCAACGCCAACTGATTGAGGCGGTGGCGATGGCTGTTATCGCCCACGCCGAGGAGCTGACCAGCCTCGATCAGGCGATCGGTGATGGCGATCACGGCATCAACATGAAGCGCGGTTTCGAGGCAGTGCTCGCCGACATCGACGGGCTGGTGACAAGTCCGCTTCCCGATGCGCTACGCGCGATCGGCATGGCCTTGCTCATGAAGATCGGTGGCGCTTCCGGTCCACTCTATGGAACCTTGTTCATGACGCTCGGCAAGGAATTGCCGGCAGAACCGTCGGCGGAGGAGGTTGCACGGGCTCTCGGTGCAGCGATCGCGGCGATCAAGGCGCGCGGCAAATCCGAGACCGGAGAGAAGACGATGCTTGACGTGCTCGCGCCCGTGCAGGCGGAGTTGGCATGTGGCGGCACGGAGCTTGCGGCGCGGCTGCGGCGCCGCGCGTTCGACGCCGCCGCCGCGACCACGCCTATGAAAGCTTTGCGCGGCCGCGCCTCTTTCCTCGGCGAGCGTTCGATCGGCCATATGGACCCCGGCGCGCGATCGTCCTGTCTGATGGTCGCGGCCATTTGCGACGTCATCGGAGGCTGAGCCCGTGCCCAATGTTGGAATCGTCATCGTATCGCACTCGGCCAAGATCGCCGAAGGAGCCGCCGACATGGTGCGGCAGATGGTCGGTGACACGGTGCCGCTCGCCTACGCGGGCGGCAATGCGGACGGAGGACTTGGCACCGACGTGGCCGCGATCATGGCCGCGATCGACCGGGCCTGGTCGAGCGCCGGCGTCGCGGTCCTGGTCGATCTTGGCGGAGCCGAGACCAACAGCGAGATGGCGATCGAACTGCTCGATCACGGGCGGCGGGCCGGCGTGGTGGTGTGCAACGCGCCTGTCGTCGAGGGAGCAGTCATGGCCGCGACCGAGGCCTCGGGCGGCTCGCCGCTCGAGGTCGTGAAGCGCACCGCCGAAGAGCTATCGGCGCAATAAGGGCACCAGGAAGGAACAAGCCATGCCCAACTCCGCCCTCGTCGCCTCGGCACTGCTGACCAACACGATCGGCCTGCACGCGCGCCCGTCCGTGAAACTGACCCAGCTTGCCAAGTCCTTCGCCTCGAACGTCGAGCTGGCGTTGCATCGCGAGGGGCCCTGGGTCGACGCCAAGAGCCCGGTGAAGATCATGCGCGTCAAGGCGCCGAAGGGCGCAGTGCTGTATTTCCGGGCGCGAGGGGCCGATGCCCGCGACGCCATCGCCTCGCTGATCGCACTGGTCGACCGCCGCTTCGACGAAGACGAACATGAGACCGGAGAACCCGCGCGTGGGTGAGATACGCCTGAGAGGCCGCCCAGCCGCGCCCGGCTTCGCGCGGGGACCACTGGTTGCGCTCCAGCCGCGCCAGCATCGTCGCGTGGCAAGTCGCGATCCCGCCGAGGAGGGCGCAGCGCTGCGTGCAGCTTTTGTCGCCGCCGCAGCGCAGCTCACGGATCTGCGCAGCCGCGTCACTGGATCCGGCATTGATATTCTGGATTTCCAGCTCGCCCTGCTCGAGGACGATGCCCTGCGTGAACCGGCGTTCGCGAGGATCGCAGCCGGCGCGACAGCGGACGAGGCCTGGGGCGCGGTGCTCGAGGCCGAGATGGCCGACTACGCGTCGGCTACCGATGAGCACTTCCGGGCCCGCGCCGCAGATCTCAAGGACTTGCGCGATCGCGTGCTTGCCTGTCTCGCCGGCGACGAGCAGTGCCAACCCATCGCGCCCGGTGCGGTGGTGGCAGCGCGTGACTTCGCACCCTCCCGCTTCCTGTCGCTCGACTGGTCGAAGGGTGGTGCGATCATTCTGGCGGGCGGCAGTCCGACAAGCCACGTGGCCATGCTGGCGCGCGCACGCGGCGTGCCGATGATCGTCGGGCTCGGTGCAGCGGCCCTCGCCTTAAGTGGCGAGGCGCTGGTGGACGGCCGCACCGGGGAGGCTGTCGTCGACGCGAGCCCGGAAACGGAGCGTTTGTTCGAGAGCCGCCGCGAGGTCGAGGCGGCGAGCGATGCCGCGGTCGCAAAGCTGCTCGACAAGCCGGCCGTCACGCGCAACGGGGTGCACATCGCCGTGCATATCAATGTGTCAGATCCGGGCGAACTCGACCGGCTTGATCCTGCGACCTGCGACGGCATCGGCCTTGTCCGCACCGAACTGCTGTTTCATCGCAGTACCGGCCTGCCCGACGAGGAGGCACAGTACGCCGCCTATCGCCGGATCGTGACGTGGGCAGAAGGCAGGCCCGTGACGATCCGCACCCTGGACGCAGGCGGCGACAAGCCGATTGCAGGTCTCACGCCTGAGGGCGAGAGCAATCCTTTCCTTGGCGTGCGCGGGATTCGCCTGTCGCTCCTGCGGCCGGTGATTTTCCGCACGCAGTTGCGGGCACTTGCTCGCGCCGCCGTGCACGGTTCCGTCAAAATCATGCTGCCGATGATCACCGTGCCGGGTGAGCTCGTCGCAGCGCGGGCGCTTCTCGAGGAGGAAGTTGCTGCGTTGGCGAGCGCCGGCATCCCCGCGCGTCGGCCACCGCTCGGAATCATGGTCGAGGTGCCGGCGGCCGCGATTGCAATCGAGACGTTCGATGCCGATTTCTTTTCGATCGGCTCGAACGACCTCACCCAATATGTCACCGCGGCGGGCCGCGACATCGAAGCCGTGGCCGATCTTGCCGATCCGCTGCATCCGGCGGTCCTGCGACTGATCGAAAATGTCGCGCGCCACGGGCGCGAATCCGGACGGGAGGTAAGTCTTTGCGGGGACGCCGGCGGCGATCCCGCCGTGGTGCCGGCGTTGCTCGGTGCCGGGCTGCGCGCGCTCTCAGTTGCGCCCATCGCCCTCGGCCGCACGAAGGCGGCGATCGCTGCGCTCGATCTCGGCCAACCCAGTGCAGCGCGCCGGGAGCGCCTGCGTTCGCAGGCTGAAAGCGATGGATGACGAGGTCAGCGCCAGGTCGGCTTCAGCCGTTGCCGACTACAAGAATATCCTGCGGCGCGTGCTCGAGAAGCGCCCGTCGGGAACGCGCCAGCGTCTCGCCGTCGCGCTCGGCAAGAACCGCTCCTTCATATCGCAGATCACCAATCCGTCCTACACGGTGCCGATCCCGGCACCGCATCTGTCGACCGTTTTCGAAATCTGCCATTTCTCAAATGAAGATCGACGCGAGTTCCTCGAGGCCTATGCGCGCGCCCATCCGCGCCGCAAGCAAAACCCGGGCAGTCATCCCCATCGCCTGCGGACCATCAGTGTCTCGGTGCCTGATCTAGGTGACGCCAAGAAGAACCGCGTGCTTGACGAGATGCTGGCCGATTTCGCGCGTCGCCTTGCGCGCCTGTCGGGCGACCACGACTGACAAGGGAGAGCATTTGTGAAGAAACTGATCAATGCGCCGGAGGCGGTGGTTCGGGAAAGTCTTGACGGCTTTTGTGCCGCGCATGCGGATATCGTGACGCTCGGGGCCGAGCACAAGTTCGTGCGCCGCCGTGCACTGAAGCCCGGCAAGGTGTCGCTGATCTCGGGCGGCGGCTCGGGCCACGAGCCGTTGCACAGCGGATTCGTCGGCCACGGCATGCTTGACGCCGCCTGTCCGGGGCAGGTGTTCACCTCACCGACACCGGATCAGATGATCGCCGCCGCCAAGGCGGTCGATACGGGCGGAGGATGTCTATTCATCGTCAAGAACTACGCCGGCGACGTGATGAACTTCGAAATGGCCGCCGAAATGGCCGGCGGCACCGTCGCAACTGTCGTCACAGACGACGATGTGGCGGTTGAAGCGTCAACCTTTTCGACCGGCCGGCGCGGGGTTGCAGGCACACTGATCCTGGAAAAACTCGTCGGCGCGGCTGCCGAAGAGGGGCGAGGGCTTGCCGAGCTTCAGTCGCTCGGCAAGCAGGTCAACGGCCGGACCCGCTCAATGGGCGTGGCACTTACCTCGTGCACGGTGCCGGCGGCAGGGAAGCCAACCTTTACACTGGCCGACAATGAAATGGAGATGGGCGTCGGCATCCATGGCGAGCCCGGCCGTCGACGTGTCGCACTGGCGACGGCTGACGGCATCGCGGCGGAGATCGTTGGCGCCGTGCTGCGCGATCTCGGCGCAGCGCGCGGCAGTCGTTGTCTGCTCCTCATCAACGGTTTCGGCGGCACCCCGCTGATGGAGCTCTACCTCATGGCACATGCGGCGAAGCGTATCATCGATGCGGCCGGCATCCAGGCTGCGCGCTATCTTGTCGGCTCCTATGTCACTTCGCTCGAAATGGCCGGATGCTCGGTCACGGTGAGCATCCTGGACGATGAGCTCACGCGTCTCTGGGACGCGCCGGTGCACACGGCCGCGCTGCGGTGGGGCATGTAGACTACGCATCTAAGAGTACTGGCCCGGCTTCGATCTGGCCTGAGCTAGACTCGCGCAGCGTCCGCGATCTGCTCGCACGTCATGAACGTGACGCCGGCAAGACCACGCAACCACGTCAGCGTGCCATCGAGCGCCGCGATCCGGCTGGCGCGCGCGCTGCCGTAGTCGCTGCGCGGATGCAGCGTCAGCGTGATGAGGCAGCGTTCGCGGTGCATCGCCTCGATCTCCTCGCGCCAGGTCTTCATCACCCGGTCCTGGGTCTGGCGCTGCGCATAGAGCGTGGTGTCGATCAGGATTTCCGCCTGCGGCACCTCGATCATGCCAGGTCCGCCGTCGGCATCGAGCGGGTAGGGGTGGTCGTCGTCCTGAAAGCTGGCGTCGTAGCGATAGCCGAGTGCCGCAAGGTGGCCGAGCGTTCGCTCGGTGAGCTTGCCGTGCGGTGCGCGGAAGCCACGCGGCGCGGCGCCGGTGATCCGTGCGAGCGTGGCGTGGGTGCGCGCGATCAGCGCGCCTTCGTCGACCCCCGGTGCGTCCATCTCCTCCATCGCCCAGCCGTGCGCGGCGATCTCGTGGCCGCGGCGGGCGAGAGCGGCGATATAGTCGGGATTGGCTTCGGCTTCCGCGCCCGGCACGAACACCGTCGACTTGATGCCGTGGCGGTCGAGCAGGTCGAACAGGCGATCGCAGCCGACCGCATAGGCGTACTTGCCGTAGGAGGCGCGGCCGAACAGCGCGTCCTCGCCGAGCTGCTGACGCTCGACCGTCGTGCCCTGCAGGTTGACGGTCACCGCAACGGGACAGATCGAAGAATTCATTGGCCGCTCCAGTCCCGGCGCCAGTCGGCCGGATGCTGCAGGCACCACTGCGCCAGCTCGAGCATGCCGACGAAGCGGACGCCGTCATGGCGCTTGATGTACTCGATCAGCTTCTCGACGATCGCGACCCGTGCCGGCGAGCCCGAGCCGTAGCCGACGCGGGGATGCACGGTCAGGTTAAAGTAGCCGCCCTCGGCATAGATCGCGTCGAACTCCTGCATCCACTGGGTCAGCACCTCCGACGGCGGCGTGTAGCTGACGCGGTAGAACGGAAAGTCGTCCAGGCTCGACGTGTTGTTGGGGAGGCAGACGTAGTCGTCGTGCTCCCGGCCGTCATAACGCGCGAGATAGGGGAGGTCGAAATCCTTGTCGCTCGAAGTCGTAGACGTATCCGAGCTCGCGCAGCTTGTGCAGTGTGCGCGTGGTCTTGTGGCCGGACGGCGAGCGCCAGCCCTTTGGCGCGATGCCTGTGATCTCGGTCAGGAGCTTGTGCGTGCGTTCCAGCAGCTCAGGCTCCGCATCGCCCGGATCGACGCCCTCGTGCAGATAGCCGTGTGCGCCGATCTCGATCCCGGACTGTGAAATCTCGCGCACGAGCTGCGGGCTCACCTCGGCGTCGTAACCGGAGACGTAGAAGGTCCACGGCACCTTCTGGCGCGTGTACATGTCGACGAAGCGCGGGATGCCGCGCTTGGCCGAGTAGCGGCCATGCGAGCGCGCGCCGTAGGGCAATTGATTGCGCCCGCACTCGATCGCGGTTCCGTCGAAATCGAGCGTCAGTCCGACGACGCAGCGCGCGCCGTCCGGCCAGGCGTGCCGGGTGCGTTGGGCGAGTGATGTCATCGCACCACCTCCACGTTCCAGAAGCGCGGCTTGCGGCCCGGCCACGGTGCGTAGCCGCGCACCGCCTTGGCGTAGGCCGAGACATTGACGCCCGAGCTCCACACGATCATCGGCGAATCGTCGATGAACATCTTGTGGAGCTCGTCGAAGATCGGCTGCCGTGCCTCCGGCGCCGGCGTTTCCGCAAGCTTCGCCAACAGGGCGACGGCCTGCGGATTGCCCCAGACGATGTCGGCCTGCCGGGTCTTGTCGCCGGTGAAACGGTCGAAGGTGAACATCGGGTCGAGATAGGGCGTGTAGTTGAACACCATCAGCTGGTAGTCGCCCTTGAAATAGCGGCTCAATTGCGTGGCGAACTCGACCGTCTCGACGGTCATGTTGATGCCGGCCTGCTGTGCCATCGCCTGCACCAGCACCGCGACGTCGTTCATCACGGCAAAGCGCGAATTGGTGGTGATCTTGATCGGCTCGCCGCGGTAGCCGGCCTCGGCGAGCAGCTTCTTGGCGAGTGCGGGATCGTAGCGATGGCCGTTCCGCTCGACCGCGCCGTAGTAGCGGCTCGATAGCGGCACCGGCGAGGTGCTCGGCTTGGCGTAACCATCGGTCAGGCTCTCGCTCATGCTCTGATAGTCGATCGCGGCGTTGATCGCCTGGCGGATGCGCTTGTCCTTGAGGAGCGGATCATTGGTCTGCATCACCACCGCATTGATCGAGGCGACCGGCGAGGAGGCCACTTCCATCCTGGCGGCCTTGAGCTCGGCGCCGTACTTCGGGTCGATTGAGCCCCACAGGTCGAGATCGCCCGACTGCATCGCAGTCTTCGCGGTCGACGGCTCCGGCACGATGGTGAGGCGGATGCGGTCGACCTTGGCCTGCTTGGCGCCGGCGAGGCCGTCGGCCGGTTCGCTGCGGGAGGCATAGGCGTCGTGACGCACCAGCTCGACGTACTGGCCGCGCCGCCAGTCGGCGAGCTTGAACGGACCGGTGCCGATCGCAGCTTTCCAGTTTCCGTCGGCGCCGACCGAATCCGGGTGGGCGATGCCGGTGCTGTCGCAGTCGGCGCGCGCCAGCATGCTGAGGAACGCGCCGTTCGGCTCGGCGAGCCGGAACGTAACCTGCGCAGGCGTAACCGCCTCGACCGCGACGACCTTGATCTGCCGCGTGCCGTCGAAGTTGGCGCGACACGGCCAGCCGGATTTCGGATCGAGGAAACGTCCCCAGGTCCAGGCGACCTCGGCGGATGTCAGCGGCGCGCCGTTGTGGAATGTCACGCCGTCGCGCAGGGTGAAGGTGTAGGTGCGTCCATCGGCCGATGTCGCGATCTCCTTCGCCAGCATGGGCGCGACCGTGCCATCGGTGCGCCAGGCGACCAGACCTTCATAGACGTTCTGCAGCACCAGGCCGGTGTTGTCGTCCGGGCTGATGCCGGGCATCAGTCCGCGAATGTCGGTGGTGATCATGGTGCGCAGCGCGCTTTCGGCGTGGGCGATCGACACGGGCGCCAGCGTCAACAGACAAGCAGCAACGAGACGCTTCATGTACTCGCTCCAACTCTATCTTCTTGGAGCATGATCTTTTCGGAAAACCGGTATCCACTTTTCCGGATCATGCTCTACGCGCGTGCGCGCTCTTCCGGCCCTTCAAAATCCAGGATCGGCGCGGCCGCCAGCAGCGCCTTGGTGTAGTCGTGCTGCGGACGGTCGAAGATGTCGTCGCGCGATCCCTGCTCGACGATGCGGCCGCCCTGCATCACCACCACGCGGTCGGCGACCTGCTCGACGGCGCCGAGGTCGTGGCTGATGAACAGGCAGGCGAAGCCGTACTGCGCCTGCAGGCGCTCGAACAGCTTCAGCACCTGCGCCTGGATGGTCATGTCGAGCGCGGAGACCGGCTCGTCGGCAACCACGAACAGCGGGTCGCGCACGATCGCGCGCGCGATCGCGATGCGCTGGCGCTGTCCGCCCGAGAGCTCGTGCGGCCAGCGATCGGCGAAACCGGCGAGGCCGACCTCGTCCAGCATCTTCTCGACGCGCTTCGCGCGTTCGGCCGTGCGTCAGCTGCGCGCACATGCCGCAGCGGCTCGGCGACGATCTCGCCGACGCGCATGCGCGGATCGAGCGAGGAGTAGGGATCCTGGAACACCAGTTGCGACGACGAGGCGGAAGTCCTTGCCGGCCGCGTGCCGGCACGTCCTTGCCGCGGAAGCGGATTTCGCCTGCCGCTGGCCGGGATGAGCCGCAGCATCGCGCGGCCGAGCGTGGTCTTGCCCGAGCCGCTGCCGCCGACGACGGCGACGGTCTCGCCCGCGCGGATGTCGAGATCGACGCCGTCGACGGCGCGCACGCCGGGCTGCCGCGCGGAAGAAGCGCTGCCGCCCGCCGAACTCGACCTTGAGGCCGCTCGCGCTGATCAGCGGCTCGCCGGCGCGCCGCTGGCTCGCGCCTGTGCCGCGCCGCGGCAGCGCATCGACGAGATCGCGGGTGTAGGCCTCGCGCGGCGCCGAGCAGAATCTGCCGCGCGGTGCCGGTCTCGACCACCTTGCCCTTCTGCAGCACGACCGCGCGCTGCGCGTAGCGGGCGACCAGGCCGAGATTGTGGGTGATCAGCATCACCGAGGTGCCGTGATCGCGCGCGAGCTCGACCATCAGGTCGAGCACCTCGCGCTGCGTCAGCGTGTCGAGCGCCGTGGTCGGCTCGTCGGCGATCAGCAGCTTCGGCTTCAGCAGCATGACCGAGGCCAGCATGATGCGCTGGCGCATGCCGCCGGAGAATTCGTGCGGATAGGCGTTGAAGGTGTGCAGCGGGATCGCGGATCTGCACGCGCTCCAGCATGTCGAGGCAGCGCGCCTTGATCTCGCTGCTTGGAGAGCCGCTGATGCAGGCTCAGGCCTTCGGCCATCTGCTCGCCGACGCTGATCGCCGGATTGAGCGACACCATCGGCTCCTGGAACACCATGCCGACCGTCGGCCCGCGCAAGGCGCGCAGGCGCTTGGGCGAGACCGTCGCGAGGTCCTCGCCCTCGCAGCACGATGCGTCCGCCGGTCTGCGCGCAGGCCGGGCGGCAGCAGGCCGAGCACGGCGCGCGCGGCCACCGTCTTGCCGCTGCCGGATTCGCCGACCACGGCCAGGAACTCGCCGCGCTCGATATGGAAGGAGACGCCGTCCACCACGGCGACGCCGGTGCGCGCGGCCTGCGATGCGCAGGTCGTCGACCGTGAGCAGCGGTGCGGTCATCCGTGCGCCATCCGCGGGTCGAGGCGGTCGCGCAGCGAGTCGCCGAGCAGGTTGATGCCGAGCAGCGTCAGCGCGATGCACAGGCCCGGCGCGATGCTGAGCCAGGCGGCGGACTCCATATAGGGCCGGCTCGCCGACAGCATGTTGCCCCAGGTCGGCGCCGGCGGCGGCACGCCGAGGCCGAGGAAGCTGAGCGCGCTCTCCGCCAGCAGCACCCAGCCGAACATGCTGGTCGCCAGCACGGCGACCGGCGCCAGGCTGTTGGGCAGCACATGGCGCAACATCGAATAGGCTTCGGAGTTGCCGATCACGCGCGAGGCTTCGACGTATTCCTTCTCGCGGATCGACAGCACGGTGCCGCGCACGACGCGCACCACCGACGGGATGTAGGCGAGGCCGAGCGCCAGCACGATGCCGAACTTGTTGGCGCCGACGACGATCATGACCGCCAGCGCCAGCAGGATGCCGGGAAAGGCGAGCAGCGCATCGTTCACCGCCATGATCGCGCGGTCGGTCCAGCCGCGCACGTAGCCGGTGATGACGCCGAGCGCTGCGCCGATGATCACCGCGAAGGCGACGGTGAGCAGAGCGACGGTGACGCTCGTCCCGGCGCCGGCCATGAGGCGGCTGAGCACATCGCGGCCGAATTCGTCGGTGCCGAGCCAGTAGAGCGCGGAGGGCGGCTGCAGCCGGGCGCGCAGGTTGACGCGGAGCGGATCGAACGGGGTCCAGAACATCGCGATGACGGCCGTGCCCAGCAGCACGGTCATCAGGAAGCCGCCGATCGCGGTGTTGGCGCGCATCCTCATTCGGCGGCCACCCGCGGATCGAACAACGGATAGCAGAGATCGACGATCAGGTTGACGACCACGTAGATCACCGCGGTGAACAGCAGGCAGCCCTGCACCACCGGATAGTCGCGGGCGAAGATCGAATCGACCAGCAGGCGGCCGAGCCCCGGCAGCGTGAACACGGTCTCGATCACGGCGATGCCGCCGAGCAGATGGCCGAGCACGAGACCGATCAGCGTCCAGGTCGGGCGCGAACGCAGTTCGGCAGCACGTGGCGGCTGAGCACCAGCCATTCGGGCACGCCCTTGGCGCGCGCATGCGTGACGTATTCGAGCCGCAGCACCTCGATCGAGGCGGCGCGCGCCATGCGGGTGAGCACGCCGATCTCGATCATGCGTCAGCGTGAGCGATCGGCAGCAGCGACGAAGGCCAGCGCCTGTCCGAAATTCTCGCGTGAACGGCACATAGCCGATCACCGGCAGCCATTTGAGCTTCAGGCCGAACAACAGCAGCAGCAGCAGGCCGAGCCAGAAGCTCGGGATCGACAGCAGCAGCGTCGCGCCGCCCACCACCGCGAGGTCGATGCGCGCTGTTCTGCCGCCACGCGGCGATCAGCCCGGCCGGCACGGCGATGCAGGTGGCGATGGCGACGGACGACGAGCACGATGGTGGCGCTGACCTGGAAGCGCTCCAGGATCAGCGGCAGCACGGCGAGACCGTTGGTGATCGAATGGCCGAGGTCGCCGACGATGACCTTGCCGAGCCAGTAGACGAACTGCACCGGGATCGACTGGTCGAGCCCGAGCTGCTGCTTCAACAGCGCCACCTGCTCCGGGGTCGGCGGTGTCGCCGAGCATCACCTGCACCGGATCGCCGGGAATGAGCCGTACCAGCGTGAACACCGCGACCGCCACCAGCAGCAGGGTCGGCACGGTCATTGCGAGGCGTCTGGCGAGATACCCTAGCATCGGCGGCGTCCCCGGGACTGCGTCACTGCAGGCTCACGCCCCAGAAGCGCGGCTGCGGAAACAGCCAGCCGGAATAGCCCTTCACGTTGCTGCGAAGGCCGGCGAGCTCCGAGCCGTTGAACAGCACGATCATCGGCACGTCGGCGATGAAGCGGCGATGCATCTCGTCGAACAGCGCCTGCCGTTTGGCCGTGTCGACGATCAGCATCGACTCGCGCAGCATCTCGTGCGCCTGCGGATTGTCCCACACCTTGCGCGGCTGCGTCGCCTTCGGTCCGGTCAGCATCTCGAAGCTGAGCGACGGGTCGAGGCGGGCCGAGTAGATGAAGGCCATCGCCTGGTAGTCGCCCTTGTTGTAGCGGTCGAGCTGGGCAGCCCAGTCGAGCACCTCGATGTCGATCTTGATGCCGACGGCTTGCGCCATCGCCTGCACCAGCACCGCGGCGTCGAACACGGAGCTGTAGCGCTTGTTGGCGATCATCTTGATCGGCTGGCCCTTGTAGCCGGCTTCCGCCAGCAGCTTCTTGGCCTCCGCAATATTCTGCGTGTAACCTTGCGCCTGCACGGCACTGTAGAACGGGCTGCCGATCGGCAGCGCCGAATTGTTGGCGCGCGCCGTGCCCTGCATCACCACGTCGGCGATCTCTTTCGTGTCGAGGCAGAGCGCGAGCGCGCGGCGGATGCGCACGTCCTGCAGCAGCGGATCGGTGGTCTGCAGCAGGATGCCGGTGAGGCCCAGCGCCGGCGTGACGCTGACCTGCACGTCGGTGCGCGCCTTCAGGTCGTCGAGGTCGGGAATCGACAGGCTGGCGATGATGTCGAGCGAGCCGCTGAGCAGGCCGGCCTTGGCGGCGGAGCTGTCGGGAATGAAATTGACGCGGATCTTGTCGACCTCCGGCTGTCTTGGCGCCGGTGTAGCCGTCGCGCGGCTCGGTGCGGGACGAATAGCCGTCGAAGCGTATCAGATCGATGTACTGGCCGCGCTTCCATTCGCCGAACTTGAACGGGCCGGTTCCGACCGGCGCGATCCACTTGCCGTCGGGACCGAGCGAATCCCGGTGAATGACGGCCGTCTGTCCGCAGTCCGGCCGCGCCAGCGTGCCGAGGAACAGCGCCGTCGGCTGGTCGAGCTTGATGACCACGGTGTTGGCGTCGGGCGCTTCGACCGCTTCGATCTTCGCGAACCCCTTGCCGTTCAGCTCGGTGAGGCAGCGCCATTGCGTGGCCGGATCGAGCCAGCGCTTGAACGACCAGACGACGTCGTCGGAGGTCATGGTCGCGCCGTTGTGGAATTTGACGCCGCGGCGCAGGGGGAACGTGTAGGTCTTGCCGTCCTCGGAGATGGTCCAGCTTTCCGCCAGCATCGGCCCGATCGAGGTGTCTTCGCGGAAGGCCACCAGGCCCTCGACCATATGCGCCACCACGCCGTCGGTGTTGCCATCGCGATTGGTGCCGGGATCGGTCGAGCGGATGTCGGCATTCATGCGCGTCCGCAGAGTTCCGCCGCCGGTGGCGTCGGCGGACGGAGCGGCGAGGCAGGTCACGGCGAACGTCAATGCGGCGGCGAGTGCGGTCGATGATCGTCCGGTCTGCCTCATGACGCCCTCGCTACAGTGTCCTTGTCCGCGTCCGCGCGGCCCGCAGTCGAAACATCGAGCCGATAGGTGGTGAACTGCCGGTTCAGCGCGGGCAGCGGCGCGACTTCCATGATGCCGCGCTCCGGCTCCATCACGATCATGGCGACGGTGGCGCTGAGATTGTTGGTGAGATTGCGCCGCGGCGGGCGGCAGACCGACCATGGCGTTTCGAAGTCATCGAACAGCGCGGCCTTCACCGTGTCGGGCGTGATGGCGCCGATCTGCGGCTGCAGCAGGTCCCGCACGCGGATGTCGCGATAGAGGCTGTCGGGCGTATTGAAGATGCCGGTGTCCTTCAGCTTGCTGAGCGCGACCGGGCTGACGAAGTGATTGGCGTGCACCAGCAGTCCGCGATCCGGCTGCACCTGGAAGGTCTCGTCGGGCGCGCATTCGAAGTCGATCGCCACGCCGTCGCGATGGCTGACGATCATGTTGTTGGCGGCTGATTTCTGCGTGCAGTAGACCGTGCGCATGGCGATCGCCAGATGCTCGCTCTCCAGCACCTTGCGGCGGATCAGCGCCAGCGGCACGCCGACTGTGCGATAGTCGCGGTCGGACTCCAGATAGTTCGCGGTGATGGCGATGCCGGCGGCGTTGAAGCCGCAGCGGCCAAGCGCGCCGGCTTCGGTGAACATCAGGAAGTCCGGTCCGTCGTCGCGCCGCACCTTGAGCACGACTGCGGTCTCCACGCATTCGCGCTTCCAGTCCCAGTTCTGCGCGTGGATCAGCCGCCCGCTCTTGCTCGCCGCGGGCAGCACCACGACGCCGGTGCAGCCGTCGGGATCATCCTCGCCGGCAAGCCGCGCGCGCAGGTCGGGACGCGCTGCAAGCTTGAGGATCTCGGTGCGCGCATTGAGCAGCACCACGTCTTCGAACGGCACGTTCGCGCCCTCGGCGATGCCGTGCATCTCCTCGACATAGGTCGGCTCGAACGCCTCGATCACCGGCAGGTAGTCGCGAACCAGCGCCGAGACGCCGGCTGGCGTCGAGCGAAAGTCCTTTCAGCTGAGCAAGGTAGTGCGACGTTCCCTTGGCGATGCGGTCGGCGGCCTTCTGGCCGTATTGGCGGCCGCGCTCGTGCGGCGGCCCGGAAATCTCGATCAGGGGGAACGGTTCGACCATCGACGCCTGCCTGCTTTCGGATTGCAATCTGGCGAGCCTAATGTATTTTGTCATGTCATGAAACAAAAAAGATCCAGCCCCGGCGCGCAACTCCTTCGCGCCTGCAAAGCGAGCTGCTGACGGGCATTCTCGACGTCATCAGGGCGGATTCGCTCGCGCCCGGCGCCCGGCTGGGCGAGGTCGCGCTGGCGCAACGGCTGCACGTCTCGCGCACGCCGGTGCGTGCGGCGCTGAACCATCTGGCGCAGCGGGGACTGGTGCAGCGCGGCAGGCGCTCGCGGCTATGTCGTCGCCGCCGCGCAGCCGCCAGGTGCGCAAGGCGCCGCCGCGTCCGGGACCGAGCGACGCCGATCGCCTGTTTCTGGCGATCGCGCACGACCGGCGCATCGGACGGCTGCCCGAAAAAGTGTCCGAAGGCGACCTGATGCGGCGCTACAACGTCACGCGCCCCACCGTGCAGGGCGTGCTGCTCAGGCTCGGCGAGGTTGCCGCCGTCCAGCGCAAGCCGGGACATGGCTGGCGCTTCCTGCCGACCATTTCGGATCCGGAGGGACGCGGGGAGAGCTACCGCTTCCGGCAAATCATCGAGCCGGCCGCGCTGATGGAGCCGGGCTATCGGCTCTCACCCGCGTGGATCGATGAGATGCGCGGCAAGCATGAGGAGATGATCGCCACGCCGTGGAGCGAAACGACCAGTATCGCGCTCTACGAAATGAATGCGCAGTTCCACGAAGGCCTCGTGGCCGGCGCGCGCAACCGCTACCTGCTGGTCGCGATCCAGCAGCAGAACCGCCTGCGGCGTTTTGCGAACTATGACTGGACGCACGGCCACGAGCGCGTGGTCGTCTCCTGCCGCGAGCATCTTGGAATTCTCGCTGCGCTCGAGGCGGGAGATTGCGTGGCCGCGGCGGCCCTGATGCGGCAGCATCTCGAAGGGGCCGCGAAACTCACCGGCGTTTTTGCCGGCGGTGATGGCATTGCGGGGAGAGCGTCACGATCGACGCGATCTTCGCGGCGATCGATTGGACCGCGATCAGCCGGATGACGGTCAGACGCTGTTGCCGGCGACGATGCGCTTGATCTGATCGACCGTGAACGTCTGCGTGCCGATCGACAGCAGCGGCGGGTTGGCGGTCAGGTCGACGGCATCGACGATCCCTGCGAGTTCGAACTCGACGATCGTCGTCTGGCCGGCGGTGTCCTTGGCCACGACCTGGATCTTGTAGTCGCCGTCCGGCCACTGCACGCCGTCGTTGCCCCTGCCGTCCCAGACGAAGTCGTGCTTGCCGGCATTGATGTTGAACGTCCCGGTGTAGACGGTCTGCCCGGTCTTGTTGATGACGTTGACCGTGGCGCTGACGTCCTTTGGCGCGGTCAGGCTCCAGGTCGCGATGCTGTTCTTCAGCCCGGCAGTCGTTCCGTCGACGACGACCTTGGAGCCGACGAAGTTCAGCGCCTGGGTCGCCTGGGTGGTCTTCTGGATGGCGATCAGGTCGGCGAGCTGGTCGTTCTGCTTGAGCTGCTGTTCGACCTGGGCGAACTGCACCAGCTGCTGGGTGAACTGGTTGGTGTCCAGCGGGTCCAGCGGGTTCTGGTTCTGCAGCTGCGTCGTCAGCAGCGTCAGGAAGGTCTGGAAGTTGCTCGCCAGCGTCGCGCTGTTGGTCGAGCTCGTGCTGCTGGAGCTCGACGATGACGACGTGTCTGCGCCGGCGCGGAGACCGGGATAGTCGGCATGGTTGCGGTGACGGCCATGATGTTCGCCTCTCAAACTCTGATGTCGATGCCGCCGCGCTGGCCGATCATCCGGCCATAGCTGCGTGCGGTGGTCTCGGCGGCAATCGTCTCTTCGTCGGCGACGATCAGCCGCTGGGCGTTGCGCCCCGATCCGTTGTCGTCGTTGCGGCCCGACTGCTGCTGCTGGTCGCGCAGCGAGAACTGCAGTCCGTTGTCGGAGGTCTTCAGTCCGGCATCCTGCAGCGCGCGCTCGAGCTGCTGCGCGTCGCGGCGCAGCAGGTCGAGCGTCGCGGACTTCTCCACGATCAGGTGCGACGTCACCTGGCCTTGCTTGTCGACGTCGAGACGGACATCGATGCGGCCGAGCTCCGGCGGATCGAGGCGGATCTCGAAGCGGCTGCGGCCGATCTGCAGGTTGGCCGCGATCTCCACCGCAAGGCCGTTGACCGGAACGGCCACGTTTGCGGCCGGAATGGCGGTCAGCTGCGCGATGGCGACGTTCGACATGTGCAGCTGTCGCCGTCTGCGACGACGCCGAAGCCTGTCGGCTGCGGCTGCTCGGAGGCGGTGGTCTGAGCGTGTGCCGATGCCGCCGGTGCAGGCTCGTGTGCGGGGCGCTGGGTCGGACGCGCCTCGGTCTCGGCCGGCTTGTTCGGCTGCGCTTCAGTGCGCGTGTCGGCTTCGACGCGGCGATCGTTCTGCGCTTCCGGCTTGGGTGCCGGCGGCGGCGGTTCGGCCGCGGCGCGCGCGTCGGCGGCGCCTGTGCCGGCTTGGCTTCGGTGCTTGCGATGATCTGATCGGGCTTCGGCTCTTCGACAGGCTTCGACGGATCGACGGCCTTTGCTGCGGCGGAGAGCTCGACGGTGGCCTTCGCCTCCAGCTGCGCGTCGGCGGTGGCGGTTTCGATGCGCACGGCCGTCTCGACTGCTGCGTCGGCGTCGGCCGCGACATCGGTCGCGTTTGCGTCCGTGCGTCGCGGTCGGCGCGGTTTCGGTGGTCGCGGGCGAGGTCGTGACGTTGGTCGCGGTCTGGGCCTGCGCATCGGTCTCAGTGCGGCGCGGCGACTTGCGTGTCGCCGGTATCGAGCGCGACGCGCGCGAGCGCGTTCGCTGCGGTCTCTGCCGGTGCCGCGACGATCGTCGCCGGCGGATTGGAGATGGTGAGCGCATCGCCGCTGTCGATGACCGACGCGGGAGCCTCGCTTGCGAGTTCGATCTGCACCGTCACCGCGGCGGCAACGATGCCGGTGGTGACCGTGACCGGCGCTGCCGCCGGCACCGATGCGTCGTCGCTCTCGGCGTCCGACGTGGTCTCGACCTGCTCCGGCGCGACACTCGGCGGTGACGATGCCGGTGCTGACGACGACCTGCAGGGCCGACGTTGCGTTTGCCTCTTCGCCGGCGTTGGCTTCGGCCGGACGGGTGTCGTTTGCGGCCTGCTCGGTCGAGGCCTGGCGCGCCGAGTTCGTCTGGCTGCTTCTGGCTTCTCGTCGAATGCCGGTGCGCGGGGGCTGCTGCTCGGTTCCGTCGTTGCGCGCAGACCGTTGCGACCGCTCGGTCGACGACGTTTCACCGGTGTCGGTGCGCGGCAAGGTTGCCGTCCACCATCCCGGAAAACGCGTCGCCGGAGGACGACTGGCCGCCCTGGCCGGTCTTCGGCCGTGCGTTCGGGGTGGGGACTTGCGAATTGGCTTCGGCTACGGCGCTGGACACTGCTCGCCTCGTACACTCTATAGAGGGACCTGCCTGTTGATCAGCAAGGAGCGGGCCATTGATAAAATGTATTAATTTCAATGGCTTGGGTCGTCGCGAAAGCGGTTGTTCCAGCGGCTCGTTTTGCCCAGGCGGCAAGAATTGCCCGACGCGGCCGTTTCGCCGTGCTGCATGATTGCGCGGCCGCCGCGGCGGCTATAAGTACGAGACGGGGCCGCCGTGAGCGGCCTTTTTCGACCCCCTCAGCCAGCCGGACCCATGCTCAACAGCCTCGACCTCGAAGGCCGCCCGCAAGACACCCGCGTCGTCGTCGCGATGTCGGGCGGCGTGGATTCCTCCACCACCGCGGCGCTGCTGAAGGCCGAGGGCTATGACGTGGTCGGCGTCACGCTGCAGCTTTACGACCATGGCGCGGCGACCCACCGCAAGGGCGCGTGCTGCGCCGGGCAGGACATCTACGACGCGCGCCTGGTCGCCGAGCGCATCGGCATTCCGCACTATGTGCTCGACTACGAGGATCGCTTTCGCGAGGCGGTGATCGAGCGTTTCGCCGACAGCTATGCCGCGGGCGAGACGCCGGTGCCGTGCATCGAGTGCAACCGCTCGATCAAGTTCGATCAGCTGCTGGCGACCGCGCGGCAGCTCGGCGCGCGCGTGCTGGCCACCGGCCACTATGTCGCATCGCGCGCGCTCGCCGACGGCTCGCGCGCGCTGCATTGCGCGAAGGATGCCGACCGCGACCAGAGCTACTTCCTGTTTGCGACCACGGGCGAGCAGCTCGCCGACGTCCGCTTTCCGCTCGGCGACATGACCAAGGCCGAGACGCGCGAGCTCGCGCGCCGCTTCGGCCTGTCCGTCGCCGACAAGCACGACAGCCAGGACATCTGCTTCGTGCCGACCGGCCGCTACACCGACGTGATCGAGCGGCTGAAGCCGCATGCGGTCGAGCCCGGCGAGATCGTCGATCTCGACGGCCGCGTGCTCGGACGGCACGACGGCATCGTGCACTTCACGGTCGGCCAGCGGCGCGGGCTCGGCATCGCTGCGGCCGAGCCGCTCTATGTGGTGCGGCTCGATGCGAACGACGCGGCGTGTCGTGGTCGGCCCGCGCGAGGCGCTGCGCACGCGCAGCATCACGCTGCGCGAGGTGAACTGGATCGGCGACGGTGCGTTGCCGCGCGGCGACGATCGCCGCGAGGTGTTCGTCAAGGTGCGCTCCACGCGTCCGGCGCAGCCGGCCTGGCTGCGGTCGGCCGATGGCGTTTGCGAGGTCGAGCTGATCGACGGCGAGGAGGGCGTGTCGCCCGGTCAGGCCTGCGTGTTCTACGATGCGCCGGCCGGGCAGGCGCGCGTGC
Organism: uncultured Alphaproteobacteria bacterium; assembly: GCA_963843435.1. GTDB lineage: Bacteria > Pseudomonadota > Alphaproteobacteria > Rhizobiales > Xanthobacteraceae > P52-10. The sequence goes on along the minus strand of CAWJKJ010000008.1, from coordinate 44,420 downwards.
TCGGCGGCGGCTTCATCGCGCGCACCGTGCCGATGCTCGATCGCATCGACAAGGATCGCGCAGCCGCTCGCGGCGTCGCGCGCCTGAAGATACGGTTTCATCGGGGCTGGGGATGGGCAACGATATCGATCGCGACGGCGTCGCGAAGGCTTACGCGCGCTGGGCGCCGATCTACGATCTGGTGTTCGGCGCGGTGTTCGAGAAGGGGCGGCGCGCGTCGATCGCGGCCGCCGACCGGCTCGGCGGGCGCGTGCTCGATGTCGGCGTCGGCACCGGCCTGTCGCTGTCCGACTATGCGCCGACCACGCGGCTGTGCGGCGTCGACCTGTCGGAGCCGATGCTGCGCAAGGCGCAGGAGCGGGTGAAGGCGCAGAACCTCACCAACGTCGAGACGCTGGCGGTGATGGACGCGAAGATCCTCGCCTTCGCCGACAACTCGTTCGACGCGGTGGTCGCGCAATACGTCATCACCACGGTGCCGGATCCGGAAGCGCACGCTCGACGATTTCATCCGCGTGCTGAAGCCCGGCGGCGAACTCGATCCTCGTCAACCACATCGGCGCCGAGAGCGGTCCGCGCAAGCTGGCCGAGGCGGCGTTCGCGCCGGTTGCGCGCCGGCTCGGCTGGCGGCCGGAGTTTCCCTGGGAACGGCTGGTGAACTGGGAGAAGCGTCACGGCGGCGTGACGATGGTCGAGCGCACGCCGATGCCGCCGCTCGGGCATTTCTCGCTGATCCGTTACCGCAAGCACTAATCGCCGTTTCTGCGGGAACCGGAGCTTCCGCCGTTCGTTCTCAAGGCATGAGAGCGCACGCGATCACACTTCTCTTGTTCACGGCGGCCTCGGCGCACGCGCAGGCGCCGCCGACGAATCCGCAGCCGGCGCCGTCGTCACAGGCCACGGTGCGATGCGCGCCGGTTCAGCCGCCGAATGCAGCGGAGCAAGGGAAGGGCGCCCCGCCGGGCAGACCACCGGACAATCGCGCGAGCCCTTGAGCGACAGATTGGCGCAATCCGACGGCGTCATGTGCCCGCCGTCCAACATCGATCCGCAGATGCACAAGGACGCGCCCGACGGAGGGCGAACGCCGGTGCTTCCGCCGCCCGGCAGCCCCGGCGGCGATCCGAGCCTGCGGCCGAAATAGGGCGCCGAGCATTTTCCGGCGACGTGGACACCGGTTCGCCGCGGAAAATGCGGCAAACGGGAAAATCCGCAGGTTTCCTTTGCTTGACAGGCATTTGCCCCGCTCCTTATATGCCGGCCGTTCGCTGACCGCGCCCGCGCGGTGCTCGACATGTCGAGGCGAACGTTTGGCGGGGTAGCTCAGCTGGTTAGAGCACGGGAATCATAATCCTGGGGTCGGGGGTTCGAGTCCCTCTCCCGCTACCATCTCTCCCCACATCACCTCAGATGATGAGGCCGCCGCCGCAGACGACCACCTGGCCGCTGATGTAGTTCGATTCCGGACTGCAGAACAGATAGACCGCGTCGGCGGCCTCTTCCGGCGTGCCGCCGCGGCCGAGCGGGATCATGCGCGCCATGGCGTCGAGCATCTGCGGTTGCACGCCGACCTTGATGTCTCGTCCCGCGACGTCGATGGTCTTCTGCTGGGCCTCGATCGGCTGGGTGAGGCGGGTGTTGATCAGGCCGAATGCCACGCAATTGACGTTGACCTTGTAGCGCCCCCACTCCTTGCACAGCGTGCGCGTCAGGCCGACCAGCGACGCCTTCGCCGAGGCGTAGCTTGCCTGCCCCGCGTTGCCATAAGTCCGGCGATCGACGAGATGTTGACCACCTTGCGGAATACCTCGCGGCCTTGCTCGGCTTCCCTCCTGGCCAGGATCCGGATCGGCTCGGCGGCCGCGCGCAGGATGCGGAACGGTGCGACCAAGTGTACGTCGAGCATCGCCTGGAACTGCTCATCCGTCATCTTCTGGATCGTCGAATCCCACGTGTAACCGGCATTGTTGACGATGATGTCGATGCCGCCGAACGTTTCCATCGCCGCACCAACGAGACGATCGGCAAATCCCGTCTCCGAAACGCTGCCGTTGACGGCGATCGCCTCGCCACCGGCGGCTTTGATTTCCGCGACGACCGCGTCGCCGGGCGCCGAATCGAGATCGTTGACCACGACCTTCGCCCCCTCGCGCGCGAGTTTCAGCGCGATTGCGCGGCCGATGCCTCGCCCGGATCCGGTGATCAGCGCAACTTTGCCCGTGAGCTTGGTCATGACCTATCCTTGATTAAAGTGCGACGATCGCTTCGCCCATCAGCTTGACCTCGCCGCTTTCATCCTTCGCGGTCAGCGCAAGCCTGACGCGCCTTTCGCTGCCGTCCTCGATCAGCTCCGCGACATGGCCTTCGCAGGTCAGGCGCGCGCCAAGCTGTGTGATCGCCGCAAATCGTGTCGAGAAGGAGCGGATGCTGGAGGGGCGCACCACATCGGTGAGTGCCTGGCCGAGATAGGCCATCACCAGCATGCCGTGGGCGAACACGTCCGGAAATCCCGCCGCCTTGGCGAAGTCGAGATCGACATGCATCGGATTGTGGTCGCCCGACGCGCCGCAATAGAGCGCGAGCGTGTGACGCGAAATCGGCGGGAACTGCTTGTGGACGATACGTTCGCCGATCGCCGGACGACGATTTGCCGCCTCGCTCATGGGGCGCCTCGATTCAGCACGACTATGGTGCGGACCGCGTCGGCGACATGTGTGCCGTGCTGGTTCATCACCGCGGTCTCGATGGCGACCAGCGTCATGGCGCCACCCTTCTTGTCGGTGACGGCCGTGACGCGGGGCGCGAATGTCAGGGTATCGCCGACGACCACGGGCGCGTGATAGGTGAACTTCTGCTCGCCGTGCAGCACGCGGGCGAGATCGATACCGAGCGCCGTCAGAAACTCGAACGGCTCGGCGGCATCCATCATCTCGAGGCAAAACAGGTAGGTCGGCGGGATCGGCGTCGCCGAATAGCCCTCGGCGCGCGTGGCTTGCTCGCTTCTGTAAACGGGATTCTGCTCGCCGACCGTGTCGAAGAAATAGCGCAGGCGCCCGGGCTCAACTCGTGCGGTGACGGGCGTAAAGCTGCGCCCGACCGCGGACTGATCGACCATGGCCGAACCTCACGCGCGCTCGTAAAGGGTGACCACACAGGCGCCGCCGAGGCCGAGATTGTGCTGCAGCGCCAGCCTCGCACCGTCGACCTGGGTTGCCGCGGCCGTGCCGCGCAGCTGCCGCGTCAGCTCGTAGCATTGGGCAAGGCCGGTAGCGCCGAGCGGATGCCCTTTCGACAGGAGGCCGCCGGACGGATTGGTCACGATTTTGCCGCCGTAGGTGTTGTCGCCGTCGCTGATGAAGCGGTCGGCGCCACCCTCAGGGCACAGTCCGAGCCCCTCATAGGTGATCAGCTCGTTGTGCGCGAAGCAGTCGTGAAGCTCGACGACGTCGAGATCGTCGGGCCCGATGCCGGCGGCTTCATAGACGCGATCGGCGGCGGCGCGCGCCATGTCGAGGCCGACCACCTTCATCATGTCGCCGGAGTCGAAGTGTCGATGCCGTGTCCGTGGTCATCGCCTGCGCGGCGATCCGTACGCGCTTGTCCAGCCCGTGCTGGCTGGCAAATTTCTCCGAAACCAGCACCGCGGCCGCGCCGCCGCACGTTGGCGCGCACGCCATCAGCCGCGTCATGACGCCGGGCCAGATCATCTGGTCGTTCATCACGTCCTCGGTCGTGAGCTCCTTGCGGAACAGTGCGAGCGGATTGTTCACGGCGTGCCGGCTCGCCTTGGCGCGGACTTGGGCGAAGGCCGCAAGCGGCGTGCCGTATTTCTGCATGTGGCTCAGGCCGGCGCCGCCGAAATAGCGCAGCGCCAGGGGAATGCCGGGGGCATCGACGAGCTTGTTCGCGGCCGCGTCGAAATCGTCGAAGGCGCTCGGACGGTCGGTGAACACCGCACCCAGCGCGCCCGGCTTCATCTGCTCAAAACCCAGCGCCAGCACGCAATCGGCGGCTCCCGATTCAATTGCCTGGCGCGCGAGGAACAGCGCGGTCGAGCCGGTCGAGCAGTTGTTGTTGACGTTGATGACCGGAATGCCGGTCATGCCGACCGGATAGAGCGCCCGCTGCCCGCAGGTCGAGTCGCCATAGACGTAGCCGACGTAAGCCTGCTGGATCAGGCCGTAGTCAAGGCCCGCGTCAGTCAGGGCGAGCTTCGCAGCTTCAGCACCCATCACATGGTATGGCGCGTTGGCCCCGGGTTTCACGAACGGGATCATGCCGACGCCGGCAACATACGCGCGAGAAGTCATGCTGTTTCCTCCCACAGAAAATGACCCGCTGGACTTCTAGTTACCCATGGGTAATATATAGCGATCACCGATCCGTCAATCGGCCAGAAGCGGAATCCGTCAATGGACGCTCGAACGCCTGCCGCCGACCAGTCGCCATGGATGCCGTTCGAAAGCCGCCGCCGCGCGCGCGACGAAAAGCGTGAGGCGGTGCTGCGGACCGCGGTGCAGCTGTTCCTGGAGCAGGGTTATCATCGTGCGACCCTGAACGAGGTCGCCGAGCGGCTGCACATCACCAAGCCGGCGCTCTACAACTACTTTCGCAGCAAGGACGACATCCTGTTCGAATGCTGGGCGTTGGGACACGAGCGTGTCGGTGAACTCATCGCCGAGATCGAAGATGCCGGCGGAAGCGGCCTGATGCGCCTACGCAAGCTGGTGCACGCCTATGCGAAGATCATGGCAACGGACTTTGGCGCCAGTCTGGTGCGGTTCGATCTGCGCGACCTGACTGACAAGAACAGCAGGATCGTGCGCGCCGCGAAGAAGAGCATCGACGGGACCTTCCGCAGCTACATCAGCGCCGGCATCGCCGACGGCTCGATCAAGCCCTGCGATGTCAAGCTTTCGGCGTTCGCCATCGCCGGTTCGCTTAACTGGATCGGTCACTGGTATCAGCGCAACGGCAAGCTGTCGGCGGAGGCAGTCGCGACTGAATTTGCCATTCGGCTGACCGAGGGTCTCGCGAAGGGACCGATGAGAAGAAGAGCGCAAGCAGCGCCCGGCAAAACCAAACGAGCGTCTGGAGGGAAGCGATGAACATTACCCATGGGCTGAGGCGTGCGCTGCAGATCAATCCGAACGGCCATGCCGTCACTTGCGGCGGGCGGCGGCGAAACTGGCGGGAGGTTGGAGACCGCGTGTCGCGCCTTGCCGCAGGGCTTCGCGGGCTCGGCGTCGATACCGGCGATCGCGTGGCGATACTGTCACTCAACTCGGAACGCTATCTTGAGCTCTACCTTGCGACGGGGTGGGCTGGTGCTGTGATCGTACCGCTCAACATCCGCTGGAGTCTGCTCGAGAACGAGGATGCGCTGCGTGATTGCAGGGCCAGCGTCCTGGTCGTCGACAAGGCGTTTTCGGCTACAGCAGCGGTTCTTGCCAAGGCCATTCCCGGCCTGGTGCTGGTTTATGCCGACGACGGCGAGGCGCCCGAAGGCATGCGGCGCTTCGAGGATCTGATCGAGGCAAGCGAGCCGATGTCCGATGCCGGCCGCAAGAGCGAGGACCTGGCCGGCGTCTTCTACACCGGCGGCACGACCGGCCGATCGAAGGGCGTCATGCTCAGCCACGGCAATCTGATGATCAACGCGCTGAATGCGCTGGGTGAGGGCCTGTTCCCGGCCACGTCCGTCTATCTGCACGTAGCCCCAATGTTCCACCTCGCCAACGGCGCGGCGATGTATTCGCTCTTGCTCAGCGGCGGTTCGAACGTGATCATTCAGGGCTTCACGCCCGAGGGTATGATGGCCGCGGTCCAGAACGAGCGTGTCACCGACGTTCTGATCGTTCCGACCATGATCCAGATGCTGGTCGATCATCCGGAGTTGAAATCCTACGACCTGTCGTCGCTGAAGAACATCGTTTACGGCGCGTCTCCGATCAGCGAGGCGGTGCTCGGCCGGGCGATGGCGGCGCTGCCGAACGTGCGGTTTACGCAAGCCTACGGCATGACCGAGCTGTCGCCGATCGCCACCGTGCTGCACTGGAAGGAGCACATCGGCGATGGCCGTGCCAAGGGCCGCCACCGCGCGGCGGGCCGCGCCACGCTCGGCTGCGAGGTTCGCATCGTCGACACCAACGACAAGCCTGTGCCCTACGGCACGGTGGGCGAAATCGTCGTCCGCGGCGGCAACGTGATGATGGGATATTGGGAGCGGACCGAGGAGACCGCGCGGGCCATCGTCGATGGCTGGATGCACACGGGCGATGGCGGTTACATGGATGAGGACGGATTCGTCTACATCGTCGACCGGGTCAAGGACATGATCATTTCCGGCGGCGAGAACGTCTACTCGGTCGAAGTCGAAAACGCTGTTGCACAGCACCCCGCCGTTGCACAGTGCGCGGTGATCGGCATCCCGAACGAGCGGTGGGGCGAGCAGGTGCACGCGATCGTGGTCACCAAGAGCGGCATGCAGGTCTCGCCGAACGATCTCATCGAGTTCTGCAAGACGCTGGTTGCCGGCTACAAATGCCCGCGTAGCGTCGACATTAGTGCAACGCCGCTACCGCTGTCCGGGGCCGGGAAAATTCTCAAGCGCGAGCTGCGAAAGCCGTTCTGGGAAAATCGCGAGCGCAGTGTCAGCTGAAGGCGGCAAGTGACGACGGCCGTCGCCCGGCGTCATCGCCCACATGAGCAGCCCGCGTTGAGATCCCGCTGAGACGGATGCGACTTCACGCAAGTTCGCGATTGTCGACGACGGCGTTAAACGACACACTCGACGGGCCAAAGTCCAGCGCGAGAGGCCCAAATGACGACGCTCAAGCGACGCAAGATCGGCACCACGAAGCTCGAAGTCACCGAACTCGGCCTCGGCGGCGCCCCGATGGGCGGTTTTCGCGCGACGATCTCCGACACTGAGGCGATGGCGCTGACCGATGCCGCTTATGAAGGCGGCGTGCGCTATTTCGATACCTCGCCGTTCTACGGTTATGGCCGCAGCGAGTTGCGCATGGGCGCGGCGCTGCGCGAAAAGCCCCGCGATGAGTACGTGCTGTCGACCAAGATCGGCCGCGTCATGCACGCCATGCGGCCTGGCGAGAAGCCACCGGCCGATTTTCGCGACAACGGACTGCCGGGCTTTGCGCCGGTGTTCGACTACACCTACGACGGCGTCATGCGCTCGCTCGAGCATTCGCACCTGAGGCTCGGGTTGGCGCGCATCGACATTGCGCTGATCCACGACGTCGATTTCTGGACCACCGGGGATCGCGCCGTCCTCGAAGAGCGCTTCAAGACGGTGATGGACGGAGGGTTCAAGGCGCTCGACGAGTTGCGAAAGGCTGGCGTCATCGGCGCCATCGGAGTCGGCATCAACGAGGCGGACACCAGCCTGCGCTTCATCCAGGCCGGCGACTTCGATTGCATGCTGCTGGCCGGCCGCTACACGCTGCTCGAACAAGGCGGGCTCGCGGCGTTCCTGCCGGAATGCGTGAAGCGGAATGTGTCGGTGATCCTGGGCGGGCCGTACAACTCCGGCATTCTCACCGGCGGCGTGAAGCCCGGCGCCACCCATGACTATGCCGCGGCGCCCGCGCACCTGATCGAGAAGGCACAGAAGATCGAGGCGATATGCCAGCGCCACGGCGTCGAGCTGGGGGCGGCCGCCATGCAGTTTCCGCTGTTCCATCCGGCCGTGTGCTCGGTGATCCCGGGAGCGCTCAGCGTCACTGAGGCGAAGCAGAATATCGCCCGCCTGTCGGCGAAGATTCCGGTCGAGCTCTGGAGCGAGCTGAAGAGCGAAAAGCTGCTCGATCCCAGCGCGCCAACACCCAACTGAGGCGCGTCCGTCGTCAGTCAGGCAACTCCTTTGCGAGCGCATGGTCATAGCCCCGGCTCGCGGTCAGTAACTGCACGGTGTAGCGATGGTGGCCGGTGTTGCTGTTCAGTTGTGTGGCCGATAACTCTTCGAGGATCTTGCCGTTGTTCATAACGCCAATCCGCTGGCACATATACGAGATCACCGCCAAATCGTGGCTGACCAGGATACAGGTCAACCTCCGGGTTTGCCGGATTTCCGACAGCAAGTTCAAAATTTCCGCCTGCACCGATACGTCCAGCGCCGAGGTCGGTTCATCCAGCAGCAGCACTTTTGGCTCCAGGATCAGTGCGCGGGCGATGGCCAGGCGTTGGCGCTGGCCGCCGGAGAGCTGGTGCGGGTAGCGGTAGCGGAAAGCGGCGCCAAGACCTACCTGATCAAGTATCTCGGCGACGCGCGCATCAGCGCGGTCCATGCGATGGATGGAGAGCGGCTCGGTCAGCACGGTGTTCACGCTGTGGCGCGGGTGCAGGGAGCCGTAGGGGTCCTGAAATACCATCTGCACGCTCTTGAAGAAGGCGCGGCTGCGGTTGGGCGTGATGACCTCGCCGGCGATGGTAATCTCGCCCTGCCAGTCGCGGTTCAGGCCGCAGAGCACGCGCAGCAGTGTGGATTTGCCGCAGCCGGATTCGCCGACCAAGCCGAATGTCTCCTCAGCGTCCACGTGGAAGGAAACGTCGTCCACCGCGCGCATCGCGCCGAAGCCGACGCGCAGGTTTTTTACGGTGATCACGAGGACAGCCAGGCCGGGTCGCGCGTCAGCACCGGCAGCCTTGCGCGCGTGTCGCCCACGCGGGGGAGGGATGCGAGCAGCCCGCGCGTATAGGGGTGCTGCGCATGGGCCAACTTGCTGGCCACGCATTCCTCGACGATGCGACCGGCATACATGATCAGCACGCGGTCGCAGAACGAGGCGACGAGGTTGAGATCGTGGCTGATAAACATCAGGCCGAGGTCGCGCTGTGCCACCAGTTCGTCGAGAATGGACAGCACGCGCATCCGCACCGTGACGTCCAGAGCGGAAGTCGGTTCGTCCGCGATCAGCAGAGATGGTTCGGGCATCAGCATCATGGCGATCATGATGCGCTGGCCCATGCCGCCGGAGACCTCATGCGGATACAGCTCGAACACCCGCTTGGGGTCGCGGATATGCACGGAGTCCAGCATGGCCAGCACGCGCTCGCGATCCTGCGCGCGGCCGCCGCGGCGCTCGGCCGGGATGGCCTCGGCAATCTGGTCGCCCACGCGCATCACCGGGTCCAGCGCGAATTTCGGATCCTGCATGATCATGGAAATGCGCCGCCCCCGCACTTTCAGCATTTGTCGCTCGGTGCTGGCCAGCAGGTCGATCTCATTGAATTGCAGCGTCTTCGCCGTCACCCGCGCCTGTGGCGGCGACAGGCGCAGGATGGCCCGCGCGGTCATTGATTTGCCGGAACCGGATTCGCCGACAACGCCCACCTTCTCGCGCCCCACTGTGAAGGACACGCCGCGCACTGCTTCCACCACTCGCCGCGCGGTGTGGAAGCGCACTTGCAAATCCTCGACCACCAGTTGCGCGGTCACGAGTCCGACCTCGGATCCAGCACGTCCCGCAGCCCATCCCCCAGGAGGTTGAAAGCGAGGCTGGTGATCAGGATGGCGATGCCGGGCACGGCGGAAATCCACCACGCCCCGCTCAGATGGGCGCGGCCGCTGGAGAGCATCGCGCCCCATTCCGGCATCGGCGGCTGCGCTCCCAGGCCGAGGAAGCCCAGCCCGGCGGCTGTGATGATGATGCCGGCCATGTTGAGCGTAATGCGCACGACGACCGATGGCAGGCACATCGGTACGATATGGCGGAGGATGATGCGTAAGGCAGACGCGCCCTGGATGCGCACGGCGGCGATGTAGTCGGCGTTGCGCAAGGTCAGCGTCTCCGCCCGCGCCAGTCGCGCGATGGGTGGCCAGGCGGTCAGTGCGATGGCGATGACGGCGTTGCGGATGCCCGGCCCCAGCGCGGCGACAAAGCCCAGCGCCAGGATAAGGCCGGGAAACGACAGGAAGACGTCGTTGATGCGCATCAGTACAATGTCCACCCAGCCGCCGAAATACCCGGCAGCGGTGCCGATCAGCAGGCCTAGCGGCGCCGCGATCAGCGCCACCAGGCAGGCGATCATCAGCGTGACGCGCGTGCCATAGACCATGCGTGCCAGTACGTCGCGTCCGAGATCGTCGGTGCCGAGCCAATGCGCCGCACTGGGCGCGGCCAACCGCCTCGCCAAGTCTTGCGCATCGTATCCCTCCGGCGCGATCAGTGGCGCCAGCGCGGCAACCATCACCAGGAACACCAGCACCGCTAGCCCGAACATCGTCAACCGGTTTCCGCTCAGGCGCCGCCAGCCGAAATAGGCCCGCTGCAGCCGCGCCTGCCACGGCGAGGTGGTGACGTCGGCGGTCAGCCATATGCGGAAAGTAGCGTTCATCGCGTGCGTGGGTCCAGCAGACGGTACAGCAGGTCGGTGATCAGGTTCAGGCCGATGAAGATGACGCCGACGATCAGCACACAGGCCAGCACGGCGTTCATGTCGCCCGCGAGCAGGCCGGCGACAAGGTAGTGGCCGAAGCCAGGCCAAGCGAACACGGTCTCGGTCAGCACCGCGCCTTCCAGCAGGAACGCGTAGGCGAGCGTGATGACCGTGACGAGCTGCACCAGGATGTTGCGGAAGGCATGGCGGCGGATCACCGCCCAGCTTGACAGGCCTTTCACCCGCGCCGCCACGATATATTCCTGAGCCAGCTGCTCCAGCATGAAGCTGCGCGTCATGCGGCTGATATAGGCCATGGAGCCGTAGCCCAGGATGCAGCCGGGCAGCACGATATGGCTGACCGCATTCCAGAACACGTCCATGTCGCCTTCCCACAGCGCATCAATGGTCATGAAGCCCGTACGGGTCGGGACACTGTCCACGAAGGCCACATCCAGACGACCGGGGCCACCCACCCAATCCAGGGTCGCGTAGAACAGGATCAGCCCCATCAGTCCCAGCCAGAAGGTCGGGCTGGAATAGCCCAGCAGCCCGACCACGCGGGCGACATGATCGATGATGCTGCCGCGATACACCGCCGCCAGTACGCCCAGCGGCACGCCAATGCCCACTCCGATCATGATGGCAAAGGTTGCCAGTTCGACCGTGGCCGGAAACACCCTCAACAGGTCGTCGGCGACGCGATGGCCGGTGAACAGCGCATTGCCGAAATCGCCTGACAGCATCGAGCGCATATACAGATAGAACTGCACGTAAAGCGGCTTATCCAGGCCCAGCTGGCGGTGCACCATGTCGTAGGTGGCTTGGTCCGCCTGATCGCCCACGATGGACAGCACCGGATCGATCGGCAGCATGCGGCCCATGAAAAAGGTCAGCGCGAGCAGGCCCAGCAGCGTTGTCGACACCGAACTCGCCTGCCGAGCGATCCCCTTGAGTATCGACAGATGCATCGAATTTACTTCGAAGCGCTGGAATAGTTCACGGAGAACGGCGCAATCACGAAGTTCTTCACGGAGGTGCGGACGGCGATCGGGCGGATGGTCTGGTAGATATAGGCCATCGGACCGTTGTGCATCATGTACTGCTGGATATCCTTGTAGATGGCGGCCCGTTTGACCGGGTCCTGCTCCAGCCGTGCGGCTTCCGCCTTGGCGTTGATGTCGGTGCTCTGCCAGCCCGTCCGCCACACCGGAAGGCCCACCAGCTTCGCCTCCAGCCGCGGGTCCGGATTGGCGGCGTGGCGGGAGACCATGGCATCTGCATCCGGATAGCCGGCGTACCAGCCCACCAACTGCACCTCGAAATCGCGGTTGCGGCCGCGGGTGAACAAGTTGGCATCGGCCATCTGCTCGAGCTCCAGCTTGATGCCGACCTTGGCCGCGTTAGTGGCGATATGCTGGGCGATCGACGGAGCAATGTCGTTGGCCGACAGGATCAACTTCTTGCTGAAGCCGTCGGGATAGCCGGCCTCGGTCAGCAATTGCCTGGCCTTCGCAAGGTCCAGCGAGAAGGGCTGTCCCTCTTTGCGATCGAGCGCGCCGAATGCGCCTTCCGGCACCAGATCGGCGCGCGGCCTGCCCTTATAGGGCAGGATGGTGTTGGCCAGCCCGTCATAGTCGATGAGATAGCGGATGGCTTCGCGCACCTTCGGGTTGCCCAGGATCGGGTCGTTGGTGTTCAAGGCGAGATAGTTCATGCCCTGCATCAACGTCTGTTCAATATGGATGTCCTTGTTGGCCTGCAGTGCCTTCAGATCGTCCGTGTTCAGCAGGCGGGCCACATCGATATCGCCCTTCTGCAGTAGCAGCCGCTGCGCGCTGGATTCCGGCACGTGGCGGATGATGACGCGTCGCAGGCCAGGCTTGGCGCCGAAATAGTTATCGTTCCGCTCCAGGATGACGACGTCGTTGGCGTCCCACCGCGTGACGCGGTACGGGCCAACGCAAACCGGCGCCGTCTTGAAGAAGGCGTTGGCCAGATCGGACTTCCCATCTACGGTCTTCGCGTTCTTCAGCCCGGCGGCCTTGCTAAGAATCACGGCGACGCTGTTGTTGGCGAAGGCGGCGGACAGCAGCAGCGGCACAGGGTAAGGCTTCGACAGCTTCAGAACCAGCGTAGAGGCGTCGGTAGCCTGGATCTGATCGGCGATCTGGTCTTTGTTGAAGCCCCATTGGGTCAAGTTCGCGCTGGCGAAATACCCCAGCAGCACGGCCCGCTGTAGCGACCACGCGGCATCCTCAGCGGTCACCGGCGTGCCGTCCGGGAATTTGAGGTCGGTCCGCAGCTTGAAGGTCAGCGTCAACCCGTCGGGCGAACTGGACCAGCTTTCCGCCGTCCCCGGAATGATCTTGGAAGTATCCTTCGGATCGTACTGCACAAGCGTGGAGCAGACATTGCCCACAATGATGTCGGCCCCGTTCACCTCGCCGATCTGGGGCGGATCGAAGGTGATCAACGCATCCAGATTCCACGCGATGACCAGCGTATCGCGCGGCGTGGCCGCCTGCGCACCCCCAGCCGACAGCAACAGCACGATGGACGCAACAGCGGCACGTAAGGCGCGAGCCATAGCGTTCTCCCAATTTTGAAACGCAAACTATGCATTCAAATTTCACGCCACGCCAGTCCGACCCGACAGGGGCTGCCTTCACGAAGGCGCGGTTGTGAGCGCGGGCGGATGTGCGTGGAGCATCTCTCCCATTCCGTGGATGCACGCCGACGGCGCATGATCGGACAGTCGAACAGCAGATCGCAAGGATCTGCCCAAGGCGTAGGGGCCAAAGCCAATCCCGAGCTGTGGTTCGTTCGATTGGTGCTTGCGCAATTTGGCCATGAGGGCCTGGCCGGCTTCGTTGCAAGGATTGAGGCCGACGAATAGCATCGGCCTCTTCCATAAAAGGACACCGCATGCCCGTTCCAACCGATGCCTGGGTGAAAATCGGCGCCGCCACCTCGCCCGTCTTCTCGAAGGACGGGCGCACGCTATTCCATCTGCGCGGCGCCGGGCTGCGACAGGTCTGGGCCATGGATGTGAATGGCGGCGATGTCCGCCAATTGAGCCATCACGACGAGAAAGTCGCTTTCCTGCGCCGATGCCCCACCGATGACCGGCTCATCTGGGGCATCGATGCCGGTGGCGACGAGCGGCAGCAATTCTGGCTGCTTGAACCCGGCACTGAGCCTCGCGCCCTGACTGAAGCGCCCGACGCGATCCATGATTTCGGCGTCTGGTCCGCCGATGGCGCACGTATCGCCTACGCCGCAAACGACCGCGACGAACGCTTCTACGACATCAGCGTGATGGATCTGGCCACCGGCGCACGCGCTCGCCTGCTGGAAGGCAGCAGCATTCTGACCGTGCCGGGCTGGACCAAGGATATGGCGCGACTGGTGGTGATCGAGGATCATAGCAGCTCGGATTCCAGGCTCTGGATCATGGACGCTGCCACCGGCGTCACCCGCGCCTTACCTCGCACCGCGCCCGCGCGCTTTGCCTCAGTGCGATGGGTGGAGAAGGGCGCCGCGCTGATGGGATTGAGCGATGCCGGCGCGGACATGATGCGCCTCTGTCGCATCGACCCGGAAACCGGCACCAGCACCGTGGTCTTCGAGGCTCAAGGCCGCGACGTGGAAGCCTGGTCGCTGTCGCCTGATGAGACAATGCTGGCGACGGTCGAGAATGATCGCGGTTATGCGGTGCTGCGCATCGGTCCCGCAGGTCACGAGCGGCCTGTTGTCACCGGCTTGCCCGCCGGCATTGTGGCCGATCTCAACTGGGCGCCAGACAATGCGGCGCTGGCCTTCACCGTCGAGGGGCCGACCACGCCGCCCGGCATCTGGCTGTGGCGCAACGGCGCGGGGGCTGCACCTGTTCCGTGCGTAGACCCGATGGCCGCTTCCGGCATCGATCGGGACAGCCTGATCGAACCCATGCTGGTGGAATGGGAGAGCTTCGATGGCCTGCGCATTGCCGGCTGGTACGCGCAACCGCGCGGTCCCGCGCCTGCCGGCGGATTCCCGGCGGTGATGTGGGTGCATGGCGGTCCAGCCATGCAAACCCGCGCCAATTTCCGCCCCGACATTCAGATGCTGCTGTCCCAGGGCTTCGCGGTGCTGATGCCCAATGCCCGCGGCAGCACCGGCTACGGCCGTGCCTTTATGCTGGCCGACGAGGTGGAGAAGCGGCCGGATTTCATGGAGGATCTCGCGACCGGTCGCGCCTGGCTCGCGGCTCAGCCGAACATCGATCCCAACCGCATCGGCATCATGGGTCAATCTTACGGCGGCTGGGCCGTGCTGGCGGCGGTCACGCTGCAACCGGATCTCTGGAAAGCCGCCGTGAATTACTACGGCATCGCCGATTTCGTCACGCTGTTGGAGCGCACCGCGCCCTGGCGGCGCGACCATCGCGCCCGCGAATACGGTTTCCCGGGCACGAATGACGACTTGTTCCGGAAAATCTCGCCCATCCATCACATCGACCGCGTGGTGGCGCCGATGCTGCTGCTGCACGGTGACCGCGATCCGCGCGTCCCCATGCACGAAAGCGAGCAGTTCAGCGAAGCCCTGGCGCTGCGGCAGAAGAAGGTGGCCTACGAGCGCTTCACCTATGCAGGGCACGGCTTTATCCGGCCGGATCACCGGCGCCGGGCATACGCCTCGGTGGCGGCGCATTTTCGGGAGCATCTGTAGAAGGGACTGTTGGCGACGTCGCCGCGGCTTGCGCCGCGGCGACGGATGTCTGCTGGGGTTACGCTGCCTTCAGGCCGACATCCGGCAACATGGGCCGGTGCCTGAGCGCCTTGGCCATGAGCCCCTCAACCTCGGTCTTTTCGTGCGGCAACAACGCGAGGCGCGGCGGACGAGTCAAGGCTGTGCCGCGGCCCATGATGTGCTCGCACAGCTTGATGCACTGGACGAGATCCGGCCGCGCATCGAGATGCAACAGGGGCATGAACCATTCGTAGAGCGGCATGGCCTCGGCGTAGCGACCGGCCCTGGCGAGACGAAACAGCGTCTCGCCCTCACGCGGAAACGCATTGGACATGCCGGACACCCAGCCGACCGCACCCATGGCGACGCTCTCGACGATGACGTCGTCGAGGCCTGCGAACAGCACGAAGCGGTCGCCGACCATGTTGCGCGTATCGATGAAGCGGCGGGTGTCACCCGAGGAGTCCTTGAAGCACACCACCGTTTCGACATCGGCCAGCGTGGCGAGAATGTCGGGGGTCACGTCGTTCTTGTAGATCGGCGGGTTGTTGTAAAGCATCACCGGCAGATCGGTCGCCGAGGCGACTGCGCGGAAGTGCGCGGCGGTCTCGTGCGGCTTGGACGAGTAGACCAGCGCGGGCATCACCATGATGCCATCGATCCCGACTCGTGCGGCTTGCTTCGCCGTTTCGACGGCAAAGGCCGTCGTGAATTCGGCGATGCCGCACAGCACCGGCACGCGGCCCGCCGCGACCGACTTTGCCGCTTCCATGATGGCGACCTTTTCCTTGCGCTCCAGCGACGTGTTCTCGCCGACCGAGCCGCAGACGATCAGTCCGGACACGCCATCGCGGATCAAGCCGTCCATGACTTTCGCCGTCGAGTCGATGTCGAGCGACAGGTCGTCATGGAATTGCGTCGTAACAGCCGGGAAGACGCCTTCCCAGGAAATGCGGGGACTCATTGAATAGCTCCGATTGATCGTCGGCACGTTGATCGTGCCGACCGTTGTCAGGACAGGACGTGCAGTGAGGGTCAGAGCGTCGCGCCGACCTTGCGCAGCTCGGCGAGAACCGGCGCCTTCGGCAGCCAGATCTTGTCGAACTCGGCGATCACAGCCTCGGTATCGGCGGCCGCAACCTGCCGGATCGGGATCGGCGCATTGCGGAAGTTCTCGATCAGCTTCGGCTCGTTGCCGGCGAGTTCGTCGATCTGCGCATCAAGCGTTGCCTTGACCGTCTTGGTGATCAGCTCCTTGTCGGCGGCCGGCAGAGACTGCCATACGCGACCGGAGACCACCGCCGCCATCGGCATGAAGACGGCGTTCATCTGCAGAATGACCTTGGAAACCTTGTCGAAGCGCTGGTTCCACGAGAATTCCAGATCGGCCTCGAGCCCATCGACCTGGCCATTCGACATGGCGTCGAACACCGCTGGCGTCGGGATCGGTGTCGGTGCTGCGCCGAGCGACTGATAGAAATCGCGATAGACCGGCGTTGGATTGATGCGCAGCTTCATGCCGCGAATATCGGCGAGGCTCGTCAGGTCCTTCGCCGAGAAGATCGCGCGCATGCCGGTGATGCCCCAGCCCAAACCGATCGTTCCGGTTTCCTGCGGCAGCACGTCGAACAGTTTGACGGCAGCGGGGTGGCGGACGAATTTGGCGACGGCGGGAGTCGAGCGCACGATATAGGGCGCATTGATCGCCGCGATATGCGCGACGCGCGAGCCCAGTTCGGCGGCCTGGATAAAGCCCATATCGAGCGCGCCGGATTGCAGCTGCTGCATCATCGCCGGTTCGTTGCCGAGCTGTCCGGAGTGAAACACGGTCATGGTCAGGCGGCCATTGGTGGCGGCCTTCAGATCGTCGCCCAGCTTGAGCGCCGCCTTGTTCCAGGAATGTCCGTTGGGCGTGATGAGGCCGAGCCGGAATTCCTTGGCCTGTGCCAATGCGAGCGAGGGCGCGAACAGCGGCACGGCCGCGCTCGCGGCAAGAAATCGGCGGCGGGAGATAGTCATGGCAACACTCCTTGAGTTTGACGGTTCACTTGATGAGGACGAGGGACAGCGACGGATAGAGCGAGAGCAGGACCAGCAGGACGCAGGAGATGAAGAAGAACGGCAGCGTCACCATGAACATCTTGCCGGGCTTGGCGCCGGTGACGGCGGCGGCGACGAAAAAGCAAAGGCCGACCGGCGGAGACAGCAGCCCCAGCACCAGATTGATCACCACGACCACGCCAAAGTGCCGCGGATCGATGTGATAGATCTCGGTGGCGACCGGCAGCAGGATCGGCACGGTCATGATCAGGCCGGGAATGCCGTCGATCACGGTGCCGATGATCAGAAGGATGACGTTGCAGATCAGCATGAAGCTGACCGGATCCTTGGCAACGGTCTGGATCCACGCCGCGGTCTGCTGCGGCACCTTGCCGAAGATGAGCACCCAGGAAAACACGGCCGCGGCAGCGACCAGAAACAGCACGATGGCCGAATAGATGCCGGCGCGCAGCATCATCTGCGGCAGCTGCGAGAATTCGAACTCCCTGGTCCAGTATTTTCCGATCAGGGCGGCCGCGACCGCGCCGACGGCGGCGGACTCCGTCGCGTTGGCCAGCCCACCGAGGATCGAGCCGACGATGACGATCGGAATCAGCAGCGTCGGGCAAGTGCGCAGGATCGTCGCCACGCGCTGCCGCGGGGTCTGATACTCGGCGCCTGGGTAGTTGTAGATGTAGCCCATCAGCGCGATGACGAGGCAGAACATCACCGTGAGGATCACGCCCGGCACGATGCCGGCAATCAGCATGTCGCTGACCGAGACCTGCGCCAGCACGCTGTAGACGACGAACATCACCGACGGCGGAATGATCGGGCCGAGCATGCCGCCATAGGCGGTCAACCCGGCGGCGAAGGTCTTGTCGTAGCCCTTCTTCTCCATTTCCGGGACCATGATCTGCGCCATGATCGCGACCTGCGCCGTCGCCGAGCCAAGGATCGAGGAGATGAACATGTTGGCGAGGATGTTGACGTAAGCCAGCCCGCCTTTCAGCGAGCCGACAAAGGCCATCGCCATGTCGACGATGCGCCTGGTGATGCCGCCGCCATTCATGATCTCGCCGATCAGAATGAACAGCGGGATCGCGATCAGCCCGTAGCTGTCGACGCCGCCAAACAACTGCAGCGGATAGGATTGAAACAGCACCGGATTGCCCGACGCGATGATGTAGACGAAGCCGGCGAGGCAGAGACAGATACCGATCGGCACGCCGACCAGCATGATGACCATGAAGGCGGCCGAGGTGATCATCAGTTGACGCCGTCGAGTTCGGAGAGCTGGAAGCCCTTGGGCGACATTCGCGGGACGAGTTCGAGATCCTCCAGCAGATTGGCGATGCCGTGGATGGTGATCGACACGGCAAAGATCGGCAGCGTCAGGTACAAGACCCAGGTCGGCCAGTTCAGCGTCTGCGTGCGCTCCGTGTAGAGGAAGTTGAAGGTCTCGCCGGCAAACTTGCGCGCGTCGAAGCCGGCGCGGGCGAGGCCAATCGGGTCCATCCAGAGCACGCACGTCGCGATCAGGCTGGCGCCGAAGACGATGACCATGGCGGTCGCGATCACCTTGGCGATCTTCTGATTCTGCGCAGAGAGGCGTTCGGTCAGCATGGTGACCGCAAAATCGAGCCGCAGCCGCGTCATCGCGGACGCGCCGATGAAGGTGAGCCAGACCACGGAGTAAACCGCGGATTCGTCGATCCAGTAGATCGGGAAGTGCGAATAGCGGGTGACGACGTTCACCAGGATCAGCGCCGTCAGCAGGTACATCAGGCCCATCAGCGCCAGCCGCTCAAAGGCGAGCAGCAGGCTCGAAGCCTTTATTATGACGGTCCGAATAATGGCGCTCCGGCTGAACCCCATGGCCGGGGCGCGAGGACTCCTCGGCTCACTCATCAAGCCCCCAAGCTCTCAAAATCATGATGCTTTTTGAGATCGTATAATTTATACAATCTGCGAGTCAAACAGCGATTTGCACAAATTCGCGCCCCTGCACCGCTCCTGAGCATCGTGGGCAAGGGGGACGACGGCTGCTCTCGCCGACGGGGCAGAGAAAAAAGGCTGAAGAATCAATGACCGCGCCGCTGAAGCACCGGACCCTCTCGGCCATGATCGCCGATCAATTGCGGCAATCGATCCTCGACGGCACGCACCGCGCCGGCGCGCAGCTCCGGCAGGATGCGCTCGGCGAAGCCTACGGTGTCAGCCGCATTCCAGTGCGCGAGGCTCTCTTCCAGCTCGAGGCCGAAGGCCTGGTGCGGATCGTCCCGCAAAAGGGCGCCATCGTCTCGGAACTGTCGCTCGATGAAATCAACGACGTGTTCGAGCTCAGGCGGATGCTGGAGCCGCGCATGCTCGCGCAATCCGGACCACGCATGATCGCCGGCGATTTCGCCGTGCTGGACGATATCCACCGCCGCTTCGAGCGAGCGATTGCAGAGCGCAACATCAGCGAATGGGGCCAGCTCAACGCCGAATTCCACATGGCGCTGTACGCACGCGCGCAGCAACCACGAACGCAGAGCATTGTTGCGTCCCTCTTGCAAACGAGCGACCGCTATACACGCCTGCAGCTCTCGAACACGACCGCCATGGGCATCGCCGAAAAGGAACACGCTCATCTCATCGTCTTGTGCAAAGAGCGAAAGATCGGTGAGGCTTGCCGCTATCTTGAGCAGCACATTGATTCCGTGAAGGCGGATCTGCTGAGAGTGGTTGACCGCACCATCTCCGGCTGACGCGCGGGCCGAGCAGAGGCGCGAGTTTGTTTTTCTCTTCAGGCCGGTCGGCCGAGCAAAACCATTCCCGGCTAAAATGCGCTGTTGTGTAGCGCAACATTCTCAGCGCGCATCATCTCCATTGCGCAAGACATTCGGAAATCCATTTCATTGACGCTGCGCCTGGCCGCGCCCATCATTTCACGCATCAACGAACGTGAGCGAAGCGAATTTCGCAGATTCTCGGCTCGTTCTGGCCCGATGCGAGCTGACGGAAGCCCCACATGGATGCAACAACCACTACGCTGGACAAGGCACGTCTGCTCGCGTCCGATTTCGCGACGCGAGCCGAACAGCATGATCGCGACGGCAGCTTTCCGTTCGAGAACTTCGAGAAGCTCTCGGACGCCGGCCTGCTGTCGCTGACGGTGGCGCAGGGGTTCTGTGGCCGCGGTGCGGGCGCGCGTGAGGTCGCCAAGGTGCTCGGCATCATTGCCGAAGGCGATCCGGCGACGGCTCTCGTGCTGGCCATGCACTACATCCAGCACTTCGTCATCGCTCGCAGTGATCGCTTTCCGCTTCACCTCGCGAGGAAGCTGTCGTCGGCGTCCAATCGCGGCGTGGCGCTGATCAACGCCCTGCGGGTGGAGCCCGACCTGGGCTCTCCCGCGCGCGGCGGGCTGCCGGCGACGACGGCGCGAAAGACCGAGGACGGATGGCGGATCAGCGGCCACAAGATCTATTCGACCGGAGCGCCGATCCTGAAATATTACGTGCTGTGGGCGAGGACCGACGAGCCGCAGCCACGAGTCGGTTCGTTCCTCGTGCCTGCGGGCCTGCGCGGCATCAGCATCGTCGAGACCTGGAATCATCTCGGCCAGCGGGCGAGCGGCAGTCACGACGTCATCTTCGAGGATGTCGTCGTTCCGCTCGATCACGAGATCGATGTGCGATTGCCGGACGCCTGGAAGGGACCGGACGTCGTGCAGAATGCGATCCACAGCATCTTCGTCGCCGCGATCTATGACGGCATTGCGCGGTCGGCCAAGACCTGGCTCGTCGAATTCCTCAAAAGCCGCAAGCCCGCCAACCTCGGCGCGCCGCTCGCCAGCTTGCCGCGGGTGCAGGAGATCGTCGGCGACATCGAGGTGCGGCTCGCGATCAACACCAGATTGATCGACAGCGTCGCCTCGGATCAGGACAGCGGACGGCTGGTGCCGACGGCGGAGGCTCATGCAGTCAAGCTGACGGTCACCAACAACGCCATCGCCGTGGTCGAGGCCGCGCTGTCGCTGTCAGGCAATCACGGACTGTCGCGCACAAACCCGCTCGAGCGCCATTACCGCGACGTGCTGTGCGGCCGCATTCACACGCCGCAGGACAATTCCATCAGGAGCGCGGCCGGCCGTGCCGCGCTGCAACCCTGACCTTCATTCAAGCAGAACCAGGAAGAACACCATGTCACTCGAATTCATCGGTTACATCGGCAACACCAACTCCTCCGAGATCATTCCGCGCAGCGGCCCTGTTCTGAACATCGACCACGTCGAGACCGTCGCCAAGGCGCACGAGAACTCCGGCTTCGATCGCGCGCTGCTGGCCTTTCACTCGGACCTGCCGGATTGCCTGCAGGTGGCGCAGCACGCCGCATCGGTCACCGAGCGGCTGAACGTCTTCATCGCGCAGCGGCCGGGCTTCACCGCGCCGACGGTGTTTGCGCGTCAGTTCGCAACGCTGGATCACCTGACAAAGGGACGGGTCTCGCTCAACGTCATCACCGGCGGCGATCACGCCGAGCTCGTGCATGACGGCAACACGGTGGTGGACAAGGACGAGCGCTACGTCCGCACCAGCGAGTTTCTCGACGTGGTGCGCGCGGAATGGACCAGCGAGAAGCCGTTCGACTACGACGGGAAATATTACCAGGTGCGGGGCGGCTTCTCGCAGATCAAGCCGTATCAGCCGAACGGCATTCCGGTGTTCATTGCCGGCGCGTCGGATCCGGCAATCGAGGTCGCCGGCCGGCATGCGGACGTCTTCGCTCTGTGGGGTGAGACCTACGACGAGGTGCGCAAGGTGATCGCGCGCGTGCGCGCGGCTTCGGCCAAGAACGGCCGACCGTCGCCGCGTTTCAGCCTGTCGTTCCGTCCGATCATCGCCGAGACCGAGGAGAAAGCCTGGGCGAAGGCCGACGCGATCCTCGAGAAGGCCAGGGCGCTGCAGGAGAAGACCGGTTTCAAGCGCGCCGAGAATGGACCGCCGAACGAAGGATCGAAGCGCCTGCTGGCGCTCGCAGCCCAGGGCAGCCGCCTCGACAAGCGGCTGTGGACCGGCATCGCCAACCTGACCGGAGCGCGCGGCAACTCCACCTCGCTGGTCGGCACACCGGAGCAGGTCGCAGAAGCGTTCCTCGACTACTACGAGCTCGGCGTCGACATCTTCCTGATCCGCGGTTTCGACCCGCTGATCGACGCAATCGAATACGGCCGCGAGCTCATTCCGTTGACGCGCAAGCTCGTCGCCGAGCGCCAGCGCGCGAAGGTCGCGGCTGAATAGCCGCTCCAAATGAGTGTCGAGGGGACGATGAGTGGATTGACCGATTTCGGTGCCGATGAAGCTGTCGATGTCGAAGCCTTCAAGGCGGCGATGCGGCAGCTTCCCGGCGGCGTCACCGTCATCACCGCGGGTCGCGACGACGACATTTCCGGCATGACGGTGTCGTCCTTCGTGTCGCTGTCGCTCGATCCGCCAACGGTGATGGTCGGCATCAACCGCCAGTCGTCATCCTGGCCGCTCATTCAGAAGCGCGGCGTGTTCGGCGCCAGCGTTCTGGCGGCCGACCAGGTGGCGGTCGCCCGATCGCTTCAGCGGCAAGGGAGGTGTGAGCGGGCCTCAGCGTTTCCATGGCAACGACTGGATCGTGCTGGCGTCCGGCGTGCCGCTGCTGTGCGGCGCGCTGGCGGCGATCGACTGCGAGGTCGAGCATGTGATCCATCGGCACTCACACGTCATCGTCATCGGTCGGGTGCTCGAGCTGCAAACCTCCGTGGGAAGCGGCGCATTGGCCTACTGGAACGGCCGCTATGTCCCCATC
This sequence comes from uncultured Alphaproteobacteria bacterium, assembly GCA_963843435.1. Classification (GTDB taxonomy): domain Bacteria; phylum Pseudomonadota; class Alphaproteobacteria; order Rhizobiales; family Xanthobacteraceae; genus P52-10. The sequence continues at coordinate 21,422 of CAWJKJ010000008.1, read as the reverse complement.
GAAGCGGAAGGCGAACGCTTCATGCGAAGCCGGCAGCTCGAGCGCGTCTCCATCGCGGAAGGTCTCTCATAAGCGTTGTGGCTCTTTTTCCCGGCGCAACCGTCTCTTTCCCGGCATTGGCCGTGACCAGCAAACAGGATCTGTACAATGGTGTTGCCGTCTTCATTTCGCTCACTGAGCCGCCGACGTCTGCTTTCCCGGCGCCGTCTGCTGATCACCACCTTCGCCGTGGCAGCCGCCGCCTTGGTGGCAAGGGCGGGTCTGACGCCGGCCCTGAGTGCCGACGTTCCGAAGAATGGCGGTGACATCATCTTCCTCATCGACTCGCTGGGCAACACCTGGATCCCGAACAACAGCGCGATCTCCAGCTTCCAGGGCCACATCTGGGGCCACGTCACCGACAAGCTCGTCTACGTCGACGCCGACGGCAAGACCAGTCCCTGGATCGCCGAGAGCTGGGAGCAGAACGACGACGCCACCGAGTTCACCCTTCACCTCAAGAAGGGCGTGACCTTCTCCGACGGCACGCCGCTCGACGCGTCGGCCGTCGTCGCCAATCTCGACATCTGGCACGCCGGCCGCCGCAACGAGGGCATCAACCCGATCGGCCTTTTCCCGAAGACCTACGACCGCGCCGAGGCGGTCGACGCAACCACAGTGAAGGTCTTCTTCAAGGTGCCGACGCTCGGCTTCATCCCGACTCTCGGCTACCACGGCTCGATCCTCATCTCGCCGAAGACCATCGCGCAGCCCGCCAGCCCAGCAGGCCAACCTGTCGAAGACATCCGGCAGCGGCCCGTACGTGGTCGAGTCCTGGAAGGAGGGCGACTTCGTCAAGCTGGTCAAGCGCAAGGACTACAACTGGGGTCCCGCTGCAGTCGGCCACACCGGCCCGGCCTACCTCGACTCGATCACCTACAAGCTTGTGTCCGAGCCATCGCTGCGGGTCGCCGCTGTTCAGTCCGGTCAGGCCGACGTCGCCTACAACGCCTCACCGCAGGAACTGAAATCCCTCAAGGAAGCGGGCTTCACCATCGCGACACCGCGCTATCTCGGCTTCGTCAACGGTTTGGCGATCAACACCAGGCTGGAGCCGTACAACGACGTGAAGGTACGTCAGGCCTTGCAGGCGGGAATCGACCGCAAGGAGATCATTGACACCGTCTACACGCCTGACTGGAAGCTGGCGACGTCGTTCATCCAGAGCAACGTGCCCGGTGCGACCGACCACAGCGGACCTGCTGGCCTACAATCCCGGCAAGGCCGAGAAGCTCCTCGACGAGGCGGGCTGGATCAAGGGCTCCAACGGCATCCGCACCAAGGACGGCAAGCAGCTGTCGCTGACGCTCCACTCCAATCCCTACCTCGCGACGTCGAAGTCGGTCGACGAACTCATCGCCCAGCAGCTCGGCAAGATCGGCTGGAAGGTCAACATCCGGGCCTACGACGTCGTGACCTACGGCGAGAAGGTCAAGTTCGGCGGCCCGGCCGTGTCGGGCTACGAGGTGACGCGCAGCTTCATCGACGCCGGCACAGTGGCCGGCATCCTCACCGACGCCAACAACGGCGAGAACTGGTTCGCCCTCGGCGAGAGCGACAAGAAGCTCAACGACCTGCGCGACAAGATCGCCAGCGCCGGCTCTGCCAACATCCGTGACCCGCTCCTCGACGAACTGCAGAAGTACATCCTCGAGCAGGGCTACTTCATCCCGCGCACGCAGATCGTCCAGCGCATCTACGTGCAGTCTCCGAAGCTCAAGGGCGAGATCTACAACGGCATCGCCTACGCCAGCTACTACACGGCCACGAAAAGCGAAGTAGCCCGCAGTGCAACCGAGCAACGTGAGGAGCGGACCGGCATGAGCAATGCCTACCTGACCTACGCCGCAAAGCGCCTCGTCCAGGCTGTCGTCGTCATCCTGCTGACCTACGTCTTCACGTTCGTCGTTGTCAGCATCCTGCCGGGCGACCCGATCTCCAACGTCCTGCGCGACCCGCAGAACGGGTTCACCGAGAAACAGATCCAGGAGATCATCGCCGCCCAGGGCCTGGACCAGCCGGTCCTGGTCCAGCTGTGGACGTCCTTGTCCAACTTCGTGACCGGCGACCTCGGCCTGTCGATGCGGTCCAACCGACCCGTGGCAACGCTGATCGCCGAGGTGCGTTCCCTCGACGCTGGTCCTCGCGTCCACGGGTCTCGGCGTCGCGCTGCTGCTGGCGGCGGCGATCGCCTACGGCACCCAGTTCCTTCCGAAGCGGTTCGGTCAGGGCTTGCTGCGGGGCTTCCCGTCGTTGTTCCTGTCGGTGCCCAACTTCGTGATCGGCCTGGTGCTGATCCACGCCTTCGGCTTCCAGCTCGGCCTCTTCCGCGTGATCGAGCCGGACAGCTTCTGCGCGACCCTGTTCGCGGCGATCGCGCTCGGCATTCCCGTCTCCGCACGGATCGCCGAGGTGCTCATCGCCAACCTCGATAACGAGTCGCAGCAGGAGTACGCCGCCGTCGCGCGCGGCCGTGGTCTCGGGCAGGCGCGCCTGTTCGCCAAGCACCTGCTCAAGCCGTCTTCGCTCCCGGTCGTCACCGTCATCGCACTCGCCATCGGCGAACTGCTCGGCGGCTCGCTGATCACCGAGACGGTCTTCGGACGCACCGGTGTCGGCAGCCTGGTGCAGCGGTCGGTGAGCACGCAGGACCTGCCCGTGCTGCAAGCGGTCGTCTCGCTGGCGGCGGTGGTCTTCGTGCTCGTCAACCTGATCGCCGACCTCGTCTACCCGCTGCTCGATCCGCGCGTGAAGCTCATCGGCGGTCCGAAGCGCCGCCCGACCACCGCTGACGAAAACTCCTGCCGGCACATCTCCGGCGGTGACATCATGACCCTCGCCTCCGCCTCCTCTTCCTCGCGCGTCACGGCGATCAGCCGGCTGACGGCCCTGCGCGTGCCGCCGACCGTCGCGCTCTCGCTTCGCGGTCATCGCGCTCGTGATTGCCTGGTCGCTCGTCCCTGGCCTGTTCACGAGCCACAACCCGGTCAGCGGCGTCCCCGCCGACAAGCTGCTCGCGCCAAGCGCTCAGCACTGGTTCGGCACCGACCACCTGGGTCGCGACCTCTACGCGCGCGTCGTCTTCGGCACGGCCTCCTCCGTGACGAGCGCGCTCATCGCCGTTGTCATCGGCGTCGTCGCCGGCGGCCTCATCGGCCTCGCTGGCCGGCTTCCTCGGCGGCTGGGTGGACATCGTGCTCGCGCGCCTGGTGGACGTGCTGCTGGCGATCCCGAACTTCCTGCTGGCGGTCATCGTCGTCACCGCGATCGGTTTCGACACCACGAACGCCGCCATCGCGACCGGCGTGTCGGCGGTGGCCGTCTTCGCCCGGGTGATGCGCTCGGAGGTGATCAAGATCCGGCAGGCGACGTTCGTCGAGGCGTCGTTCCTGCTGGGCGGCTCGCGCTGGCACATCCTGTTGCGGCACGTGCTGCCGAACGCGTCGCGCTCGGTGCTCTCGCTTGCCGTGCTGCAGTTCGGCCTGTCGATCCTGGTGATCGCCGGCCTTGCCTTCCTCGGGTACGGCGACCCGCCGCCCGCGTCCGACTGGGGCCTGCTGATCGCGATCGGCAAGGACTACCTCAAATGGCCGTGGCTGGTTTACGCGCCCGCCCTCGTCACGATCGCGACCGTCCTCTCCGTGAACAGGATCAGCCGATGGCTTCGCAAGACAGACTGACCGCCACTCTTGTCCGCGCCGAGACCTACCGCGCCGAGCCCGCAGCAGCACCGCCCCGCTGCTTCGGGTCGAGGGCCTGTCCGTCTCCTACGGGCCGAACCAGGTCGTTACCGACGTCGGGTTCGAACTCCGTCGCGGCGAGAGCCTCGCGCTCATCGGCGAGTCCGGCTCGGGCAAGTCGACCATCGCCCGCTCGGTTCTGCGGCTGCTCCCGAGCGGAGGCGCACGCCACCGGCCGGGTCGAATTCGACGGCCAGGAGGTGCTGGGACTGTCCGAGCGTCGGTTCCGGCCGCTGCGCGGACGTGCCATCGGGTTCGTCCCGCAGGACCCCGGGCAACGCGCTCAACCCGGTGCGGACGATCGGCGTCGCAGGCGCATGAGGCGGCCGCGCTCCTCGACGAGCCCGACAAGGCGCGCCGCAAGGAGCTCATCCTGGAGACGTTCGCGCAGGTCGGGCTCGACAACCCGCAGCGTGTCTACGACTCCTATCCGCACCAGCTGTCCGGCGGCATGCTGCAGCGTGTGCTGATCGGCCTTGCGGTTCTGCCGCGGCCGGCGCTGCTGGTCGCGGACGAGCCGACCTCCGCGCTCGACGTCACGATCCAGAAGCGGATCCTCGACCTGCTCTCACGGTTGCAGCACGATCTCGACATCAGCCTGCTGCTCATCACCCACGACCTGGCGATCGCCGCCGAGCGCGCGAACTCGCTGGTGGTGCTCAAGGACGGCGTCATCCAGGAGGCCGGCAGGACCGCGGCTGTCTTCTCCTCGCCGGCGTCGGCCTACGCGAGGAAGCTGCACGCCGACGTCCCGGCGCTCAACCCGGACCGCTACGCCGGGCTGCGCGACCCCGGCTTCCGTCGCCTCAAGGCCGACGCCGGCGAGGCACCGAAGATCGAGGTCAGCGCCGTCACGAAGACGTTCACCGTCGACGGCAAGGCGCTGACGGCCGTCGACGACGTGTCGTTCATCGTCCCGGCCGGCACCACGCACGCGCTGGTCGGCGAGTCGGGCTCGGGCAAGACGACGGCGATCCGGCTGCTGCTCGGGCTCGAGGAGCCCGACAGCGGGAGCATCTCGGTCGCCGGCGAGCAGCTCACCGGCCGCTCGCCCGAGTCGCTGCGCGCGGTGTGGCGCCACCTTCAGCTCGTCTACCAGAACCCGTTCACCTCGCTCGACCCGACCTGGAAGGTCGAGCAGCTGGTGCGCGAGCCGCTCGACCGGTTCAAGATCGGGACCAGCAGGGAGCGTGCCGAGCTGGTCCGCGAGGCGCTCGCCGACGTCGGGCTCGGCGAGCACCTGCTCTCCCGCAGGCCGGGAGCGCTTGTCAGGTGGCCAGCGCCAGCGCGTGGCCATCGCCCGGTCGCTGGTCCTCAAGCCGGACGTGATCGTGCTCGACGAGCCCACCTCCGCGCTCGACGTCAGCGTCCAGGCCGACATCGTCGAAGTGCTGCTCTCGCTGCAGGCCAACCTGGGCCTGACCTATGTGTTCGTCTCCCACGACCTGGCCCTGGTGCGCCAGCTCGCCCACACCGTCTCGGTGATGCACCGCGGGCGCATCGTCGAACAGGGGACCGTCACGCGACATCTTCGACAACCCCCGGCAGCCCTATACCCGGTCGCTGCTGGCGTCGATCCCGTCAGGTGTCGCCGGTGTCGACCCTGTGCCGCACCCGCGTCCCCGCATCGCCGCAGTTTGAGCGAAGGCGACGCCTCGATGTACGCGGCGTATGCGTTGGCCTGGAGGATTCCGCTATCGGCGAGGGTTCACGGCAAGGTGACCGGGGCCGGCGCTTGCCGTGATGCCGCAGACCGATATCGTCTGCCGCGGCGAAAACGGATCGTCCCCATCGTTCAACCTTCACCTGTCTTCTCACTGCAGGAGTTGCCTCATGACATATGCCTTTCGTTTCCATCAAGCAGGCGGACCCGAGGTTCTGAAGTGGGAGGAGGTCAAGCTTGGCAAACCCGGTGCTGGCGAAGTGCGGATCCGTCACACCGCGGTCGGATTGAATTTCGTCGATATCTATAATCGCGCGGGCGTCTATCCTGCGCCGCTTCCGAGCGGTCTTGGCAGCGAAGGCGCAGGGGTTGTTGAAGAAGTCGGGTCCGGGGTCGCCGACCTGAAACCAGGCGATCGCGTCGCCTACGGCAGCTCTCCGCTCGGGGCCTATGCCGAGGAACGGCTGATTCCGGCCGACCGCCTCCTCAAGCTGCCCGACGGCATCGACGACAAGACGGCTGCGGCCATGATGCTGAAGGGCCTGACGGTCCAGTACCTCATTCGCCAGACCTATCGGGTCAAGAGCGGTGACACGATCCTGCTGCATGCTGCGGCCGGTGGCGTCGGACTGATCCTCAGCCAATGGGCGAAGCATTTGGGCGCGACCGTGATCGGCACCGTCAGCACCGACGAGAAGGCGAAACTCGCCAGGGATCACGGCACCGCGCATACGATCGTTTACACGCGCGAGGATTTTGTCGCGCGCGTCAAGGAGATCACCAGCGGCAATCTGGTGCCGGTCGTGTACGATTCCGTCGGCAAGGACACGTTCCTGAAGTCGCTCGATTGCCTGGCTCCGACCGGAGTCGCGGTGCTGTTCGGCCAGTCCTCCGGCGGCGTCGAGCCGTTCAATCTTGGCCTGCTCGCGCAGAAGGGTTCGCTGTTCGTGACGCGGCCGACGCTGAACACCTATGGTGCGAAGCGCGAAAACCTGGTGGCGATGGCCAACGAGTTGTTCGAGGTGGTGAAGTCGGGCGCGGTCAAGATCGAGATCAACCAGACCTATCCACTCAAGGATGCAGCCAAGGCTCATGCCGATTTGGCTGCTCGCAAGACCACGGGATCGACAGTGTTCATAGTCTGAGGAGGCGCGGAACGTCCGTCCTCTCGCTCTCGATCACTCAATTCTCGAAGCCCGGATCGTGCGCAAGCTGGCTCCATTCCTGATGCTGCAGATAATCAATTCTTCTGGCATCTTTTCCAGATAATCGATAATCTGTGCTCGTGCCCTAATTTGTAATGATAAAGGCGCGAAGCAGAAAGTCGAATGTCACCAGCAAGGCAAGCGGTTGAGACGGGGGCGGCCGATCGTCGAGGGACGACGCTGACTTCGACTGTTGAAGAGCGTCTTCGCCGCGACCTGGTATCTGCGGTCTTCAAGCCCGGTGAGAAGCTTGCGATCGATGCGTTGCGGGAGCGCTATGGCGTGGGTGCAAGCCCGGTGCGCGAAGCGCTTAATCGCTTGTCGGCCGAGGGGTGGGTCAAGCAATCCGATCAACGCGGCTTTAGCGTTCCGCCGGTTTCGGAGGATCAGCTCAAGGAGCTGACGCGCACCCGTTGCCTGCTCAATGAAATCACCCTGCGTGAGGCGATTGCGCGCGCCAGCGAGGAATCGGACGAAGCGATCGTCGTTGCGCTGCACCGCCTCTCGCGCACACCTCCGCGCGATCCGGACGATCCGAAGCAGATCAATCCGGAGTGGGAGAAGCGGCACCGGGCGTTTCATGCATGCCTCATTGCGAGCTGCGGATCGCAACGGCTCATCGATTTCGATGCGGTGCTGTTCGAACAGGCAGCCCGCTATCGGGCGCTGTCAACGCATTCGCGCGTCGATCGTGATGTACCGAGCGAGCACAAGGCGATCGCGGACGCGGTGATGGCGCGTGACACAGCGGAGGCGGTGCGATTGTTGAATGCGCATATCAGCTTCACAACAGAGCTCGTCGGCGAAGTCGCCCGCCGGTATCCGCCATCGACGGTATCCAAGTAAAATCGATGTTATGTGTTGACACTCGGATAAAATCGATGTTTTTAGCTGGAAACTGAAAACGTCGAAGGGTGGGGGCATGCGGCTGATCAACTACGAATTGTCGGCGAAACGGCAGCTGGGCGTCCGTTCCCTTAATGGCATTGTGCCACTCGCGGACTTGATGCCGGGCCGTCCAAGCGACTTGCCGTCGTTGCTTGCGCTGCAGCCGAAGGCTTTCGGACAGATTAAACAGGCGCTGGATCGTGCCTCCCACACCAAGGTTGTCGACGAAGCCGAGGTGCGCCTGTTGCCGCCGATTGCAAACGCCGGAAAGGTTCTTTGCCTCGGCCTGAATTATGCGGACCACGCAGCGGAGTCGAAGCAGGCGCGTCCGGATTTTCCTGTGGTCTTTCTGCGGACCAACACATCTCTGGTCGCGCACGGCCAGCCGATCGTGCGGCCCTTGCAGTCCGCATCGCTCGATTTTGAGGGCGAGCTCGTCGCGGTGGTGGGTCGGACAGCCCGGCGTGTGACGAGAGAGGAAGCGCTCGACTACATCGCCGGCTACTCGATCTTCAATGACGCATCGGTTCGCGATTATCAGCTCCGCACGCCGCAATGGACCGTCGGAAAGAATTTCGACGGCAGCGGCGCGTTCGGTCCTGATTTCGTGACAAGCGACGAACTGCCCCCCGGCGCTTCGGGACTCACGATCGAAACCCGGCTCAACGGGCAGGTCATGCAAAGCGCCAACACGCGCGATATGATCTTCGGAGTTGCGGAAACTGATCGAGCTTCTCTCGGCCTGCATGACGCTGGAGCCTGGCGACGTGCTGGTGATGGGAACGCCGGCCGGCGTCGGGGCCGCGCGAAAGCCTCCGGTCTGGATGAAGCCCGGCGATGTCGTCGAGGTTTCGATCGAGGGGATTGGCACATTGTCGAATCCGGTCGCTGCCGAACAGGAAAAAGCCCGCGCCGCCTGAACGAGAGACGTCGATCCTTCCCGTAATCGTTCGATTGGGGATCCCATGAGGAACACACAGGTTCTTGTCGCGGGCGGTGGACCTGTCGGGCTGATGCTTGCAATCGTGCTCGGGCGTTTCGGCGTCAAGACGATGCTGGTCGAGCGGAATGCAGCCACGACCCGCCATCCGAAGATGGACATCACCAACGGGCGAAGCATGGAGCTGTTCCGCAAGTTCGGACTGGTCGATGCCTTGCGCAAGGCCGCGGTGCCCGAACATCATCCGTTCGATGTGTCCTGGGTGACGTCGATGGCCGGGCACGAGCTGCATCGCTTCCGCTATCCAAGCGTGGTGGAGGCCCGGCACCTGATCATCGCCAACAACGATGGCACACAGTCGCGCGAACCCGCGATGCGTGTCTCGCAGGTCGAGATCGAACCGGTCTTGAAGCGTGCGGCGGAATCTTGCCCGATTGTCGACGTGCGTTTCGGGATGGCGCTGGAAGATTTCCGGGAAAATGCAGACGACGTCACGGTGACGTTGCGAAATTCTGCGACCGGCGACACCGAAGAAGTGCGTTGCGAATATCTCGCCGGATGCGATGGCGGCGGAAGTCGCGTGCGCGAATTGCTGCAGATTGCGCTCGACGGGACGCCAAAGGTGGCCCAGCGCTTCATGGTGCACTTCCGCTCGACCGCGCGGGATGTTCTGCAGCGGTGGGGTATCGCCTGGCATTATCAGTCGCCGTTCGGCACCCTGATTGCGCAGAACGACGACGACATCTGGACGCTGCACGCCCGCTTCAAGGACGATGTGCCGCCGAACGACATCGATCCGTCCGCGCTTGTCCGCAAGTTCGCGGGCGCTGATTTCGATCACGAGGTTCTGGTCGCGAACGCCTGGACGCCGCATCTGCTACTGGCACAATCCTACGGCCGCCGGCGCGTGTTTCTCGCCGGCGATGCGGCCCACCAGTACATTCCGACCGGTGGCTATGGCATGAACACCGGGATCGGCGACGCCGTCGACCTCGGGTGGAAGCTCGCCGCGACACTCGCGGGTTTCGGCGGTCCCGCGCTGTTGCCATCCTATGAGACGGAGCGGCGACCGGTCGGCTTGAGGAATCGCGAAGCCTCCGCCGGCCACACCAAGGTCAGGATCGCGATTGCTGAAGCCTATCGAGCCTCACAGCGACGACCTGGACAGCGGTTCACCGACGAGCGACGCGCGGCGCGCCGAGCTCTCGGCGGCGATTGCAAGACTGGGCAATGCCGAGAACGAGAGCACCGGCATCGAATTCGGCTACGTTTATCATGGCTCGCCCGTGGTGACTGACGAAGCCGGCATCGTGCCGCCATCGGATCCGCTGCGCTATGTTCCGACGACCATGCCTGGCGCACGGCTTCCCAGCACTTTTCTGCAGGACGGCAGCGCGCTGTTCGACAGGCTGGGTCCGTGGTTCACGCTCGTGAACTTCGGCGCGATGGATGTGACGCCGGTTCGTAACCGCGGCCGAGCGGGCAGGGGTGCCGTTGCAGGTTCTGTCGCTGCGAGAACCGGCGCTTGAAGGGATCTACGGGCGCAACGCATTTCTCGTCCGGCCCGATCAGCATATTGCCTGGCGGGGTACTGAAACGCTCGGCGATCGATGCCGGGAACGTTCTCGCCCGCGCACTGGGTTGGGAGCGCGCGCGATGAGCTTGAAAGTCATCGTCATTGGCGGAGGGATCGGCGGCACCGCTGCAGCACTCGCGCTCGCCCGCATCGGCTGCGACGTGCGCGTCTACGAGCAGGTCAAGGTGAAAGCGGAGGTCGGAGCCGGAATTCAGATCAGCCCGAATGCAACACGCCTGTTGCAGCGCTATGGGTTGGGCGAGGCCTTGAAGCCGCTCGCCGTCCGGCCGGCGGCCATCGAAATCCGCCGCTGGGACAATGGTGCGATGCTGTCGCAGGAGCCGTTGGGCGATGCGATGGAAAGCGCGTACGGCGCGCCATACTATCATTTCCACCGTGCCGACTTGTTGGCGGTCCTCAGCGGCGCATTGCCGGCGGGCGTTCTGCAGACCGCGAAGCGCTGCGTCGACGTGACGCAAACCGCAACCGGTGTTCGTGCGGAGTTCGAGGACGGGTCGTTTTCCGAGGCCGACCTTCTGGTCGGCGCCGACGGCATTCATTCGACCGTTCGCCAGACGCTGTTCGGCGCCGAGCGGCCGCGATTTTCCGGCAACGTCGCCTATCGCGGCCTCGCGCCGGCGGAGCGGTTGGCGCATCTCGGCTTGCGCCACACGTCGAACAACTGGATGGGCCCCGGTGGGCACTTCGTCCATTACTTCGTGGGAGGCGGCCGCTTCGTCAATTTCGTCGCCGTAACCGAGCAGGCGGACTGGCAGCGGGAATCCTGGACTGATCGCGGCCGCATCGAGGATGCGCGCGCATATTATGCGGGTTGGCATCCGCAAATTCACGACATCCTTGGCGCGGTCGACGAGACGTTCAAGTGGGCGCTGTTCGACCGGGCTCCGCTGGAGCAATGGAGCGTCGGCCGCATCACGCTGCTTGGGGACGCCTGCCATCCGATGCTGCCCTACATGGCGCAGGGTGCGGCCCAGTCGATCGAGGACGGCGCGACGCTGGCGGCCTGTCTTGCCGGCATCTCCAGCGCGGATATCGCGCCCGCTCTGCAGCGCTACGAGACGCTGCGCAAGCCGCGAACCGCCTCGATCCAGGCGGCGGCGCGCGGCAACTCGATTACCTTCCACCTCGCCGACGGGCCTGAACAGCGCCAGCGCGACGCTGACATGAAAGCGCAGGCCGGTCTGTCGCCCCGCCGTGCCGCCATCTTCGGTTTCGATGCGGGGATAATTGGCCAGCCGTCCGGCGTCGCAAGCTGACCGGCTGGTGACGGGCGCGAACAAAAACACTTGGAGGAAGCAGATGTCTCGAGCCTTTCAGCTGGGCTATGTCGAGTTCGGTACGCCGCAGCCGGAGCTTGAACTGAAGTATTACGCCGAGGTGATCGGTGCGACCGAAACCGAGCGTGGCAGCGACGGCACCGCCTATCTCAGCCTCGGCCTTGACCACCACAATGTGATTGTGCGTCCGTCCGACAAGGCGGGCATGCGCTGCTTCGGGCTGCAGATCACGGCCGATGTCTCGCTGGAGGACGCTGCAAAGCGGATACGCGAGCACGGTCGTCGAGGTGCGGGCGAAAAGCGATGCCCGCGCGGGCATGGCCCAGCTCCTGGAAATGACCGAACCCGGTGGACATGTGCTCGAGCTCTATACGGAGATGAGCATGCCGGCGCCTGGCTTCGGCAAGCGCGGGATCGTACCGAACAAGCTCGGCCACATCGCCATCATGACTCCGGAAGCCGCCCGCTCGGTGAAGTTCTTCAACGAGGTGCTCGGGATTCCACGTCACCGACGAGCTCGATCCCGGAGCGACCTTCCTGACCTGCAACAAGGATCATCACGTTCTGAACGTGGTGGAGGCGCCGTTCCGCAAGCTGCACCACATCGCCTTCGAGCTACGCGAGCGCGCGCAGCACTACGAGGCTGCCGACCTGTTGAGCGCTGCGAACATTCCGATTGTGTGGGGGCCGGCGCGGCACACCGCCGGTCACAACCTTGCCTCGTATCATTTCGATCCCGATCAAGTGCTGGTCGAGTTCTACGCCGACATGGACATCTACATTTCCGAGCTTGCGCTGGTTCGAGCCGCGGCCCTGGCACGAAACCCTGCCGCTGAAACCCCAGGTCTGGCAGCGCAACACGCTGACGACGTGGGGTACCAAATACGACTTCGACTTCCGCAAAGCCTGACGCCCGGCGCTCTTTTTCCTTGCCTTACGGAGAACGTCGCATGAGTGCGATCGAAACCGTCGCTGAGCCGGCGCGCCAACCGGAACTCTACGCGACGCTCGATGTCGTCGGTCCCGGCGGCACCGCCGGCATCGCTACGCTCATGTCAGCCAATCTGACCGGCCCTGGCCGGCAAGCCAAACACAGGAGGAGCCCGTGAAGTTCTCATTGAGTTGCTCGGCTGCAAGCCTGTTGGTGCTTTTCACATCATACGCTTCAGCGCAGGATTATCCGACCCGCCCCATAACGATGGTCGTTCCCGTTCCGGCCGGTGGGGCGATGGATACCTCGGCGCGTCGAGTTGGAAAGGTGCTGGGGGAAAAGCTTGGTCAGCCGATCGTCGTAGAGAACAAGACAGGTGCAGGCGGAATCGTTGGAACCGAATACGTGGTCAGTGCGAAACCGGATGGATACACGATCATGTACAACGTCCACGCTGCGCTTGTGACCTGGCCGCTCGTCTTCAAGAAGCTTTCCTTCGATCCGCAGACGGCGCTGGTAGCGGTTCGTGTGCTCAGCGAAACTCCGACGATGCTGATGGTTCGCGCCGACTCGAGCTACAAGACGCTCGCCGATTTCGTCAATCACGCAAGAAAGAATCCCGAGAAGATCAACTACGCAACGGCCGGCACCGGTTCGATACAGCAACTCGCCGGCGAATTGTTTCAGCGCGAGGCTGATATCAGGATGACGGCGATCCCGTACAAGGGGGCCGCGCCGTCTACAGCCGATCTCCTGGGAGGCACGATCGAAATGATCTTCGACTTCGCTTCAACAATGAAGCCGATGATCGAGGCAGGCAAATTGCGGGCGCTCGCGATTACAGGGTCCAAGCGACTTGCAAGCCTGCCCGACGTGCCGACCTTTGCCGAATCGGGTTATCCGGGCATGGATCTCGTTGTGGGCGCCGTTGTCGTCGCGCCTGCGGGCGTGCCCAAGCCAATCGTCGACAAACTGTCCGATGCCCTGGGCAAAACCCTCGCGGAGCCGAGCATTATCGAGGCTTACGCCGAAGCGGGATCCACACCCCTAAAGGACATGGACAAGGAAAAGCTGGCTTCGTGGCTGGCGGCGAAGAAATTGAAGGAGAAAGACATCATAGAACGCGCTGGCATTCAGCCGGAATAAGCCGGCGACAATGCAAATGAAGCGCCCGTTTGTTGCGCGTTCGGATGGTGGAGGCGACAAGACCCACTGATTGAGGTCTAACGCTGAGGACCGCTTGACGAGAGCTGAGCGAAATCAATCGCTGTCTGAGGCGGTGGCTTTACTTCTGCGCTACGAGCGAAGCGCTTTCGGTGGTAATTGGCGCGATGGATGCCGTCGTCAAGTCGGGATCATTGCTGGGACTGAAGTGCACGTCCTCCAAAAGCGAGGAGGATACTGACGGCATCTGCGCTCCACTGGAGGCGCGAAAGACGGCGACACGGGTCTTGTTGAAGAGGCCTTCAGCGTTAACGTGCGCATTGAGCTCGTTGAGCAACTCAGTAACGAGCACGCTGTGCTTGCCGTTTGTGTCATCGGCGACCTTGCCAGGTGTATTGGACGAAATGATGAGCGCGTTGTTAGGCGCGTTGACTGGCGCAAGCCCGTGAGAGTAGGAGCGGAAACGGCGTTCATAGGGATTGCGTCGAGAGGCGTCGAGGACGGCCAGCGTGGCGCGAGCGCCCCGATCCTTGATTGCATGGAGCACGGCTTCGACGGACATACCCTCGTGGCGTACATCGCCTTCCTTCCATATCACGGCGTCGGTCGGGATCATGTAGGTTTCGTGGCGAGACTGCACTCCATAGCCACCGAAAAACAACATCACGACTGATCCGGGAATGATCCTGGTTTTTAGCCGCTCGACCGCGCGATCCATTCCGGCCTTTGTGGCATCCTGCACCACATCGACATCGAATCCGTCGTGGCGTTGCATCGGATACGCCAGACCGCTGCCGTCGTTGATGGGTTGGTTTGTGCCGGCGGCGTCCGGATAACTGCCATTGCCGATGATGAGCGCGAGCTGGAGAGCGCCGGCTGTCTCCTGGGTAGATACCACCTTTCCGAATCGAAGCGCGCAGATCCAACGCTGCATCGCGCCGATAGCCAGCAATGCCACGCCGACAAGACTGCAAGTAACGAGAGGCAAGTCGCGAACACAGTAGAGCTGCGTCACTTTCATTCACCCCCCTCAACCTGCGAGAACTCCGACATACTGCAAAGGCGTTGCGGCATGATCGCGCACGAAGAATCACAATCAGCCGCGGAACAGCCATTCCCCTGTTCATCGGAAAGCATGCGCAAAATGTCTTGAGCCTGGGTTAGGCGACGTGGTTTCTGCTAATTTGCAGTGTTTGGTAAATAAACTATGCGAGGCTGCCACGAGCAGCTATTGCTGCTGCCGCGGCGCTCACACTGCTCTTTGTCGCGAGCCTGCTCGAAATTGCGTCGCGACTCGCCGCCTCCCGCCGCCGCGCCGCTTTCTCGGCGCGCCGGCGCGCGAAGTTCTCTCGCCGCGACGCTCGGCTGCTTTGCCGCTCATGGACGCTCTGGAAGATGGTGTTGCGAAACTCTTGCGCTTCCATCACCGGCAGCACGCCGCGGATGCAGAGCAGCACTTCTTTCGCGGCCTCTACCGTGCGGCCGGCGAGATGTCGTCGCGCTGCATGACCTTCAGAGCGTCCGGATCGCTTCGCCGGCATAGTGGGTGCAGATACGCACGCGGACGGGGTTCACGAATCGCGCATTGTTGTCTCCTGCTGGTTCTGGTCGTTTGAAGGCCGCGCGTTTTTCCGGCGGCAGCGGCGCCACGACGCAAGAAAAAACCCGCAAAGCGCACCGTTCAGGGCGCTGCGGGCGGATGTCGCGGACGATGACCTTTTAGCACGGTCGAACTGGACCAGCAAGCGCCTCGTCGAATTATTTTCGGTTTTGCCGAAATTAGTTGTTGACGTGTCCATCTCGTAGGAATATACAGACGGATCCCGCCCCGGTGAGAGGGTAAGTCTAGATCGCCATGGCTTGTGGGGCGGGATGCGATGGTTGCTTGCGCTGGTGAGGCCTGGACCGAGGGCGGGTGTGTGTCGATCCCGTGGCGGATGAGGCCGGCGAACCCGGTGCAGGCGATCGGGTCCAAGTGCATCCCCACGCGAACGGCTTCGCGTGGTTGCTTCGTCAACAAGGTGCCGGCGCTACGAGCCCACCAGAGGCGTGATGCAGCAAGCCCGAATAAACTCATCGCGTGCGGAACGCAGGCGTTGATCTGCGTTCGTCAGGAGCTCGTGTGCGTTCTTTCTACCCCTTTTGCACACGGGGCCGCGGGTGCGGTGAAACGCCCAAGCGTTCCGCACGCCCTCTCGGGCGAAGGAAAGCAACAGACGACCGGCAGCCCCAGGCCGGACAAGGAACGGGGGCGATGACGTGTGTCTGTAGCCCGGATGAGCGAAGCGACATCCGGGTCAGCGGTGCGGCAGGCTCAGTCCCGCATATCGTTGCGCTCATGCGGGCTACAGGCTACGGGCTGTTTGACAATTGAATAAGTTTGGCGCGACGGACCTTCCATCGCTCCTCCTCCCGCGCGCGGGAGGAGGGTGGGGCTCAGTGCCCCGCGCCGTCGTGGGACCCGCCCAGGCGCTCCCGAAGGAACTCGATGAAGCGCTGCGTCTTCGCCGGCAGCAGGCGCGTCTCGGTGATGGCGTAGACGGTGATCGGAGAGGCCTGCCATTGCGGCAGCACGCGGCGCAACCGGCCCTCGGCCAGTCGTCGGCGACAAGCTGTTCGGCCAGCACCGCGATGCCGAGGTTCAGCGTGGCAAGACGATGGATCATGCCGACACTGTTGAGCAGGAAGCGACCGCCAACGGCGACCTCCACCTTGTCGTCCGCATGGTGCAACGCCACAGATCGGCCGCCCCCGTCCGCAAGCGCAGACACTCGTGCTGGGCCAGATCGTCCGGCTGGCTTGGCGTCACCGGCGAGGTCCAGGTATCGCGGCGAGGCGTAGAGGTAGCGTGGCAGTCGCGACGAGCGGCCGCGCGATCAAGGTCAGAGTTCGGCAACTCGCCCATGCGGATCGCCACGTCGACCGGGTCGGTCACGAGGTCGACCCTGCGCGGCGACAGGTCGAACTCGAAGTTGATGCCGGGATAGCGCCGGGCGAACTCGGCCACGAGCGGCGTCAGGTAGAAGGTTGCGAAATCCACCGGCAGCGAGACGCGCAGCACGCCGCTCGGCTGGGCCAGCATCTCGCCGAGTTGCTCATGCGCGAGCCGCGCTTCGTCGACGATGCGCTTGCTGCGCTCGAAGTAGAGCTGGCCGGCCTCGGTCAACTCGATCTTGCGTGTCGTTCGGTGCAAGAGCCTGCAGCCCGATCGCCTTCTCCAGAACGCTGATCCGCCGCGACAGCGTTGAGTTCGGCATGCCGATCGCCTCGGCCGCCCGCCGAAAACTCCTGGCCTTCACGACCTCGACGAACAAGCTCATGTCGTTCAGATGGTCCACGCCAATTGCTCCATAAATGGATCAGTGAATTCAGTTTCACAGGATTTATCCCATTTTTGAGTTGGTGGACACTGCCCTCAGCAAAGGAGAGCAGCATGAATTCCCTATTCACCCCGGTCGCTATCGGCCGCACCACGCTTCGCAACCGTCTGGTCATGGCGCCGATGACCCGCTCACGGGCCGACGACGCCGGCGTGCCGAGCGATCTGAGTGCCACCTACTATGCCCAGCGCGCCGGCGCCGGACTGATCATCACCGAGGGCGTCTTTCCGACAACCATGGGCAAGGGCTATGTGCGCACGCCGGGCATCGAGACCGACGCGCAGTTAGCCGCGTGGAAGCGCGTCACCGAGGCCGTGCACGCCGAGGGCGGCCGCATCTTCATGCAGCTGATGCATTGCGGGCGGATCTCGCATCCCTCGATGTTGCCGGGCGGTGCGCTGCCCGTGGCACCGTCGGCGATCAGGCCGGCCGGACAGGCGTGGACCGACAGCGGTCCGCAGGATTTCGTCACGCCCCGTGCACTGAGCGTGACCGAGATCGCTGATGTTGTCGCGGGTTATGGTGCAGCGACGCGCCGCGCCCTGGAAGCAGGTTTCGACGGTGTCGAACTGCACGGCGCGACGGGCTACCTGCCCGAGCAGTTTCTCTCGTCAAGCACCAACCGGCGCGACGATCGATATGGCGGCTCGGTCGCCAACCGCGCCCGCTTCGCACTGGAAGTGCTTGAGGCGATGGTGACGGAAGCCGGCGGCGATCGCGTCGGCATCAAGATCTCGCCGGAGATGGGCTTCAACGACATCTCCGACGCCGCGCCACAGGAGACCTACGCTTATCTGGTCGATCAACTGCGCCGGCTCAACCTCGCGTATCTGCACGTCGGCCTGTTCGGCACAACGACGGACTACCACGGGCTGCTGCGGCCCCGGTTCGATGGCGCGTATCTGATCGGCGGCGGCCTCGATCAGGCTGCGGCCGCGGCTGCGCTGACCAAGGGAGGTGCCGACGCCGCGGTTTTTGGCAGCGCTTTCCTCGCCAATCCGGATCTGCCCGAACGTTTCCAGCAGGGCGCGCCGCTTAACGCGCCGGACAAGTCGACCTTCTACACGCCTGGGGCACGAGGCTACACCGACTATCCGGCGTTGAGCGTCACCGAGAATGCGTGAGACTGGTGCGTGAAAAGGTTGGTAGCGCTCCTCCGCTACCAACCTTTCAAGCTTGTCGGACAATGTCTCAAATCACGAAGAAGCCATGGGTGCCGTCGCGCCTGAGCTGTTCGACGAGCCCGAATTCCCAATCAAGATAGGCCTGCATTTTTTCAGGTGAAGCGTCCATGCCTTCGTACGGACGCCGGTAACGATGCGCGGGGGAGGGCTTCGGCAGGATCACCGGCGGACTGGCTTCCAGGGCGCTGTCGTAGCCGCCGTCGAGCACGTAGGTTTCCCAGCCCATCTGCGCGAGCCAGGACGCCGTCATGTCGGCGCGAATGCTCAAGTCGTCGGTCAGCACAATGCGCGCGCCGCGGACAGGTGCGGCCATGTCGATCTCCTGCACCAGCTGTCCGCCCGGGTAATGACGAAAGCCCGGGATGTGGCCGGTCGCATATTCGGCCTCATCGCGAACGTCGAAGCGGTAAAGCGTGCGGTGCTGCTGCATCTGCAGCGCGGAATAGTCTTCCATGCCGATGCGCCGAACGCCCGCGCGATAGGCGACGTCCCGCGCATTGGCATCGGCGCGTTGAAAAGGTCCGATTGCGCCGCGCCTGGCCGCGCCGTGTTCGAGCCCGTGTTTCGCCAGCGTCCACCCGATCGTGCCATTGCGCAGCGCAACGACCTTGTTGGGGACGCCCGCGTTGATCAGCGACTGCGTGCCGATGATCGAACGGGTGCGGCCGGCGCAGTTCACGACAATGGTCGTCTCGCGATCCGGTGCGGCTTGGCCGGCGCGCAGGACCAGCTCGGCGCCGGGCACGCTGACCGAGCCCGGAATGTTCATGGTTGCGTATTCGTCGAAACGCCGGACGTCGAGGATGGCAATGTTGGCGCCGGACGATATCAGCGCGGCGACGTCGTCGGCCGGCAGCGAGGGCGTGTGTCGGCGGAACTCGACCAGTTCACCAAAGGCTTTTGCGTAGGAATTGACGTCCTGAAAGACCTCGTAGCCTGCGTCCTGCCAGGACGTCAGCCCGCCGTCGAGTGTGCGAATATTGCCGTACCCCAGCGCGGCGAACGCCTCGTTCGCTGCCGGCACGAGGTCCTCGCCGGCATCGTAGAGGACGATCGGCACATCCTTGCGCGGCAATCTTGCCTCGGCTTCGAGCGCGATCCGGTCCGCCGCCATGTTTGCGGCGAACAGCGGGTGGCCGATGGCAAAGGCCGCCTCATGTCTCAAGTCAAGGAGCGCGATCTCTTCGCGCAGCAACAACGCGCTGCGGACTTGCGAAGGTGTCATGGAAGAAGGCTGCATGGTGGGTTCTGGAACAATTGCCGTTGGACTTGCGGTTGCGTGCGAGCGAGATCATCACACTTTAACGTCGCGTCGTAAATTGCTCCGGGGCTCGCCGAAACTCCCAATCAGCCCGCTCGAGTTCGGGCAGATCAAACTCCGCCTCGGGGTAGCCGATGCAAAGGTAGCCGATGAATTTCCAGGACTCGGGCACGTCAAGAACCTCATGGATGCGGGCCGGGTTCAGGATCGACACCCAGCCAAGCCCGATGCCCTCGGCGCGTGCGGCGAGCCACATGGCGCAAATGGCCGCGGCGACGGAATATTCGACCGTTTCCGGCATCGTTGCGCGTCCGAGGCCACAACCCATGTCGCTTGCCTTGTCGGCGAACACGGCCAGATGATCCGGCGCCTCTTCGAGGCCGGCAAGCTTGAGCATCGCGTACCGCGCCGCGCGTTCGCCCGAGTAGGATTGCAACGCATCGGCGTTGCAAGCCTTGAAATCCTCGATCACGGCGCGGCGTCGCGTCTTGTCCTCAACGAGGACGAACCGCCAAGGCTGGCTCAGGCCGACCGATGGGGAAAGGCAGGCAATCTCGATGAGCCGCTCGATGGCGCCGCTCGGGAGCGGATCGGGACGAAAGCGCCGTACATCGCGACGCCACACGAACAGCTCACGCAGTTGCCGGCGAAAGACGTCGTCGAACGAGACCATCAGGGTTCTCCGGGCAGAATGACGCGCGTAAAATAGCTGTCCTGCGGCGCAGTTATACGCGAATGTCAGCGTGTGGCCGCGGCAAATGATACGCTCCGGAATAGTGAGCTCAAAAGGAGGGGACCCGAATGTCAGCCGTTCTCGGCTCAGGCGAGCACCGCTACCGTGTTGTCGACAATTGGGCAAAGCTGCCCGACAACTGGACGCTCACCGACGTCGCGTCGGTCGGGGTAGACAGCAAGGATCGCATCTTTGTCTTCAACCGCGGCGACCATCCGATGGTGGTGCTCGATCGCGAGGGCAATTTCATCCGCAGCTGGGGCGAGGGCCTGTTTTCCCGTCCGCACGGACTCTTCGTCGACGCCGACGACAATCTCTATTGCACCGACGACGGCGATCACACCGTCCGCAAGTGCACGCCCGACGGCAAGGTGCTGCTGACGATCGGCATTCCCGAGAAGCCCGCGCCGTTCATGAGCGGCGAGCCGTTCCACCGCTGCACCCATACCGCGTTGTCGCCAAAGGGCGAGATCTACGTCTCCGACGGCTATGGCAATGCGCGCGTCCACAAGTTCACGCCGGACGGCAAGCTGATCAAGAGCTGGGGCGAGCCCGGCACCGACCCCGGGCAGTTCAACATCGTGCACAACATCGTCACCGACGATGACGGCTGGGTCTATGTGGCCGACCGCGAGAACCATCGCGTGCAGGTGTTCGATGGCGACGGCAAATACGAGGCGCAGTGGCACGATCTCCACCGCCCCTGCGCGCTGTGTCGTTGCGGCGGCAAGCATCCGACCTTCATCATCGGTGAGCTTGGGCCCGGCATGCCCGTCAACCGCAACGTACCCAATCTCGGTCCGCGGCTATCGATCGTCGACGCGACCGGCAAGCGCATCGCGCGGCTCGGCGGCGAGAACGGCCCGGGACTCGAGAGTGGAAAATTTCTGGCGCCGCACGGCATCGCGCTGGACTTCGAGAGGCGACATTTATGTTGGCGAGGTCGGCGTCACCAACTGGCGGACGAGCTTTCCGGACGAGGAGGTCCCGGCCGTCGTTCGCGCGACCCGCTGCCTGCAGAAGCTGGAGCGTGTACGAGAGTAACGTGCCGTCCCGATCTCAAGCGCCCGGCCCGTATCTTAGCCCTGCCTCGAGGGTGAGACCCTTGCCGACCGCGCCGAAGGCGTCGCCTTCGACGATGCGGGCCGACGGCAAGGCCTTTGTGATGGCTTTGCGGACATGGTCAAGTCTCACCGACCCGCCGGTCAGGAACACCGCGTCGATGTCGCTCGCGGACAATTTTGCCTGCGCGAGGCAGACGTTGATGCGGGCCCCGATGCGCTCAGCCAGTCGCGCCGTATGGCGCACAAGATCGGGTCGGCCGATGACGGCGTTGAGGCCTGGTGCGACCCACTCCAGCGGGATGTCGGCCTGGCGCTTGTCGGAAAGCGCAATCTTGGCTTCCTCAACCTCCATCACG
>CAWJKJ010000007.1:0-317351 GCA_963843435.1 uncultured Alphaproteobacteria bacterium | reverse complement strand
ACGGACCTCGCCTTGCGCTTTGAGACGTGCGTTATTTCGCGACGGCCTTGACCGTAAGAGCCTTGGCCACCGCCTCGAACGCGCGGCGGTCGAGGTTGTGGGTGAAGATCGTGTTCCCCGCCGGATGCGAGGACAGCTTGACGATCACGAGCTCGGCCGCCGGATTGATGTGCACGTGCTGCCCGTTCAGTCCCTTGGCCTCGAAACTGCCGGCCGCATCGTGCGAGATCCACCAATGATTGTGATAGGAGTAGCCGGCGCGCAGCGCCTGACCGCTGGCCTTGAACTTCTCGCGATCGGCGCCCTTGCGGATCTCGTCGATCACGGCCTTCGGCAGCACGCGTTTTCCGTTCAGCTCGCCGCCCTGACGGATCATCTCGCCGAAGCGGCCGAGATCGCGCAGCGTGGCGCTGAGGCCGATGCTGGTCACCTGCGCCCCGGTCGGGTCGGCCCAGACATAAGCGTCCTCCTCCGCACCGATGCCGCGCCAGATCTTTTCCGAGACGAGGTCGGCGAAACTCTTGGCCGACGTCCGCTGCAACAGCCAGCCGAGGATTTCGGTATCGACACTCTTGTAGGTAAACCCCAGGTCGTGCTCGCCCTCCTTCGGCAAACCTTTGAGGAATGCGAGCATGGTGCGCGGTCCCGGATAGCTCGCGGGCGCCGGCACGAGACCGTTGGAGATCAGATACTGGAAGATTTCCGCCTTCGGATTGGCGAAGTCTTCGCTGTAACGCACCCCGGTCGTCATATCGAGGGCCTGCTGCACGGTCGCGTCACCCCAGGCGGAATTCGGCGAGTTCCGGCAGATAGTGCGAAATCTTCGCCTTCGCATCGAGCCTGCCTTCGTGGACCGCGAGCGCCGCCAGCAGGCCGGTGAACGATTTGGTCATCGACCACAGCACATGCGGGACGTGCGCCTGCATGCCCGAATAGTAGCGCTCGTAGACGACGGCGCCCTTGTGCATGACCAGGAGGCCATCCGTGAACGTGTTCTTCTGCCAGTCGGCGAGTGTGGTGCGCGCGGCCTTGTCGTCGTCGAAGGCGATCGCGTCGAGATCGCGCGGCGCGGACTTCAGAGCGCTCGGCCCGCCGGCGCCGCGCCATACCGCAACCGTCGGCCCGAGTTCGCGGAAATGGTGAAAGGCCCAGCGCCCGTTCGGCGGCTTCAGAACCGTACCGAGCGTGATGACCTTGTCGGGCGGCGGCGGAAATCCCTGCATCAGTTGCAGCGCCACCGGATCGGTCTTCTCCGGCGGCGGCAGTTGCGGGGCGGTCTGCGCGTGCGCAGCCCCACTGAGGCCAAGCAAAAGCGCGGTTGCGAGAAGTTGTCTGATCATGCTGGCCGGTCCCTTGTTCGCGAGGCGCCGGTCGCCTCGTCGCAGGGAGCTCTCTGACCAGTGGCCTGTATCCGGGATGTGTCCGCGGGCTGCAGGTCTTGCAACATGACGTGTCCGGCCGGCGGCGCGACACACTATGTTACAAAAAAGTGTCCTGCGCACATGGCCGCTCCGAGGTATTGAGGCAGCGATGGAACGGCCCGACCACATCCTGATCGTCGACGACGACCGCGACCTGCGCGAGCTGATCGCCCAGTACCTGCAGAAGAACGGCTATCGCGTCACCGCAGCGCCGACGGCCGTCGCATGCGCGACGTGCTCGGCAACGGTCCGGTCGATCTCATCATCCTCGACCTGATGCTGCCCGGCGACGACGGCCTCGTGCTCTGCCGCGACCTGCGCGCCGGCGGGCACGAAGCCACGCCGATCCTGATCCTCACCGCGCGCGGCGAGGAAGCCGACCGCATCGTCGGCCTGGAGATGGGCGCGGACGACTACCTGAGCAAGCCGTTCGCGCCGCGCGAACTGCTGGCGCGCATCCGCGCCGTGCTGCGGCGAACGCGGATGCTGCCGCCGAACCTGCGCGGCAGCGAACCGATGCGCGTGCTCGCTTTCGGCGACTGGCGGCTCGACACCGTCGAACGCAGCATGCTCGATGCCGCGGGCACCATGGTCGCGCTGAGCGGCGCGGAGTATCGCCTGCTGCGCGTGTTCCTCGATCATCCGCAGCGCGTGCTGAACCGCGATCAGCTGCTGAACCTGACGCAGGGCCGCGAAGCGGACGTGTTCGACCGCTCGATCGACCTGCTGGTCAGCCGGCTGCGCCAGCGCCTGCGCGACGACGCGCGCGAGCCGCGCTATATCAAGACCGTGCGCAGCGAAGGCTATGTGTTCGCCGCCGCCGTCGAGCCTCGCGCGGCGCTCGCAGGACGACGCCATGAGCGCACACGCTTTCGCGCCTGCTGCCGCGCTCGCTGTTCGGCCGGGTGGCCCTGATCCTGTTTGCCGGGCTCGCCGCCGCGCACATCCTGTCCTTCGCGCTCGTGATGTATGAGCGCGCGCAGGCCGGCAACGCCATGATGATCGCCTATCTGGTCCGCGACGTGGCTGGATCGATCGCGATCCTCGAGCGCGCCCCACCCGCCGAACGCCAGGAATGGCTGAAGCTGCTTGACCGGCCGAACTATCGCTACGTGCTTGGTGCAGAGCGTCGGGAAGGCGCAGCGAGCTCGAGTCAGGCCGGAACGATCTTGACGATGCTCGCAGGTCAGCTGGGGCCGCCGCTACCGGGTGACGGCAAGCGCGCCGGCTGGCGCCACCGAACCTCTGCAGTTGCAGCTGCACACCCAGCTTCTGGACGGGACGCCGCTGACGGTCGAATTGCTGCCGCCGAAGATGTCGGTTTCGCCCTGGGTGGCGGGCGCGCTGACGCTGCAGCTCGCCCTGCTCGCCCTGTTCACCTGGATTGCGGTCAGGATCGCAACCGAGCCGTTGGCGCGATTGCAGCGCGCCGCCGATGCGCTCGGTCCCGACCTGAACGGCGCGCCGCTTCCCGAAGATGGTCCGAACGAGGTCGCGCGCGCGGCCAGCGCTTTCAATGCGATGCAGCGGCGGATCGCCGATCACCTGGCCGAGCGCATCCGCATCGTCGCGGCGATCTCGCACGACCTGCAAACGCCGATCACGCGGATGCGGCTGCGCGCCGACCTGCTCGACGACGAGGCGCTGCGGCGCAAGCTGCACCACGACCTGCATGAGATGCAGGTGCTGGTCGAACAGGGCATCGATTTTGCGCGCGCAAGCCGGGACGGCGCCGAGCCTGCCTGCGCCACCGATCTGCATGCGCTGCTCGACAGCCTGATCTGCGACTACACCGACGCCGGCGAAAACGTCCGCCTGACCGGCGACGCCGGCGCGCCGGTGATGACGCGACCGCGCGCGTTGCGCCGCGTCGTCACCAACCTGATCGACAACGCGCTGAAGTTCGGCTGCGAGGTCGAGGTGACGATCATGCGGGATTCCGGCAGCATCGCCGTTTCGGTGCTGGATCGCGGTCCCGGGATTCCGGCGGAGAAACTGCAGAGCGTGCTGCAGCCGTTCTTTCGGCTGGAGCAATCGCGCAGCCGCGACACCGGCGGCAGCGGCCTCGGGCTTGCGATCGCCCAGCAGCTCGCGATCACGCTCGACGGCAGCTTGACGCTGTCGAACCGCGCAGGCGGCGGGCTTCAGGCGCAGCTCTCTCTTCCGCAGCGCGGAACAGCCTGAGGCTTTTGTCGCTGCGACATCTTGCCGGAATTTCGACGCGCGAGGGCCTTCCTCGATCTTCGCCTCAAGGCCTAATCTTCGCGACCGAGAACGCCGCCATTCAAGAGCGGCCGCGAGAAGCCATACACGGAGGAACTGATGTCGACCACGCTTGATCGCTGGTTCAGGGCCGGTGCGCTTGGCGCCGCATCTTGTGCTGTCAGGCAGCGCCTTCGCGCAGAACGCCGAGAAGCCGCAATACGGCGGCACGCTCGAAGATCTCGACCATCTTCTGCCACGCTCTCGGCGCTGAGCTGGGATCACAAGGACTGGCCGTGGAAGATCAACCACGACGCCGGCGGCATCTACGAGCACGCTGCTGACCGCCGACCTCTCCAAGGGCACGCGCGCCGGCGGCAAACATGCCTTCAACGCCGATGCCTGGATTCCGACCGACGCGATCAAGGGCGAGCTGGCGGAAAGCTGGGAGGTCCAGAAGGAGCCGCTCGGCCGTCGTCTTCAAGCTGAAGAAGGGCATCATGTTTCCGGCCAAGCCCGGCGTGATGGAGGCGCGCGAGCTCACCGCCGACGACGTCGTGTTCAGCTGGTACTATCGCCACAACAGCCCGCGAGCGGCCGGCCGGTCTCAACGACGAGTTCACCAAAGTCGAAGGCGCTCGACCGCTACACGGTCGCCTTCTACATGAAGCAGTACGTGGCCGACTGGCCGTATCGGCTCGGCTATGGCTACAACTCGTCGATCATGCCGAAGGAAGTCGCCGACGCCGGCGCCGCCGACTGGAAGAACCTCAACGGCACCGGTCCGTTCACGCTCACCGACTACGTCCCGGCAACTCGCACACCTACAGCAAGCGGCCGGACTACTGGGACAAGGAGAAGATCAACGAGGCCGAGTTCAAGCTGCCGTTCGTCGACAAGGTCGTCTACCGCATCATCAGGGACGAACTCCACGCGCGTCACCGCGTTCCGCACCGGCAAGCTCGACATCATGGAGGCTGTCAGCTGGGAGAACATGGATTCGCTGAAGAAGTCCAATCCCGCAGATCAAGTCGAAGCAGTGGACCAGCTTCTACGGCACCATGATGGTGCTGCGCACCGACCAGAAGCCGTTCGACGACATCCGCGTGCGCCGCGCGCTCAACATGGCCGTCAACAAGGAAGAGATCATCAAGACGTTCTACAACGGCAATGCCGAGCTGTTCGCCTATCCGATGCATCCGGCCTATGAGGGCTACTACGAACCGCTTAGCGCCATGCCGGACTCGGTGAAGGAGCTGTTCACCTACAATCCGGAGAAGGCGAAGAAGCTGCTGGCCGAGGCCGGCTATCCGAACGGCTTCACCTTCAAGGTGCAGGTGAGCGCCGCCAACCCGGCGCATCTGGACCTGCTGCCGCTGGTGGCGGCCTATCTGGAGCAGGTCGGCGTCAAGATCGAAATCCAGCCGATGGAGTATGCGGCCTTCCTCTCGGTGATGAGCAACAAGACGCACGCGGCCGGCTACTTCATGAACATCGGCCACAGCAATCCGCTGATCGCGATCCGCAAGAACTTCATCACCGGCCAGCGCTGGAACCCGTCGATGTGGTCCGACCCTGCGTTCGACAAGAAGATGGAGCCGGTCGACCAGGAGCCGGACGAGGAGAAGCGCAAGGTCATGATCCGCGAGATGACGCGCGAGATCCTCGACAAGGCGCCGCACATCTGGATGCCGACGGCAAAGGCCTACACGGCCTGGTGGCCGTGGGTGAAGAACTACGACGGCGAGCACACCGCCGGCGCGGTGCGGCCCTGGCCGATCTATTCGCGCATCTGGATCGATCAGGATATGAAGAAGAAGATGGGCTACTGAGCCGCGCTCTCGGCTCGCGCTCGCAACGACCGCCTTTGACGAGCTGGGCGCAAGGAAATCGTCTACGGAGGAATCGATGTCGCCAACACTCGATCGCTGGTTCAGGGCCGGTGCGCTCGGCGCCGCCATCCTGTTGTCGGGCAGCGCGTTCGCGCAGAACGCCGAGAAGCCGCAATATGGCGGCACGCTTGAAGTCTCGACCATCTTCGCCACGCTGTCGGCGCTGAGCTGGGATCACAAGGACTGGCCGTGGAAGATCAACCACGACGCCGGCGGCATCTACGAGCAGCTGCTGGCCGCCGACCTCTCCAAGGGCACGCGCGCCGGCGGCAAGCATGCCTTTCACGCCGACGCCTGGATCCCGACCGACGCGATCAAGGGCGAACTGGCCGAAAGCTGGGAGGTCCAGAAGGACCCGCTGGCCGTCGTCATCAAGCTGAAGAAGGGCATCATGTTTCCGGCCAAGCCCGGCGTGATGGAGGCGCGCGAGCTGACCGCCGACGACGTCGTGTTCAGCTACAACTATCGCCAGAACAGCCCGAAGCGGCCGCCCGGCATCATCGACGAGTTCACCAAGGTCGAGGCGCTCGACCGCCACACGGTCGCCTTTCACATGAAGAAGTACGTCGCCGACTGGCCGTTCTGGCTCGGCTACGGCTACAACGCGTCGATCATGCCGAAGGAGGTCGCCGACGCCGGCGCCGCCGACTGGAAGAACCTGAACGGCACCGGTCCGTTCGCGCTCACCGAATACGTCGCCCGGCAACTCGCACACCTACAGCAAGCGGCCGCGACTACTGGGACAAGGAGAAGATCGGCGAGGCCGAGTTCAAGCTGCCGTTCGTCGACAAGGTCGTCTATCGCATCATCCGGGACGACTCCACGCGCCTCACCGCGTTCCGCACCGGCAAGCTCGACATCCTGGAGACGCTCGGCTGGGAGAACATGGACTACGCTGAAGAAATCGAGCCCGCAGATCAAGTCGAAGCAACGGATCAGCTTCTACGGCACCATGATGGTGCTGCGCACCGACCAGAAGCCGTTCGACGACATCCGCGTCCGCCGCGCGCTCAACATGGCGGTCAACAAGGAAGAGATCATCAAGACCTTCTACAACGGCAACGCCGAACTGTTCGCCTATCCGATGCATCCGGCCTATGAGGGCTACTACGAGCCGCTCAGCGCCATGCCGGACTCGGTGAAGGAGCTGTTCACCTACAATCCGGAGAAGGCGAAGAAGCTGCTGGCCGAGGCCGGCTACCCGAACGGCTTCACCTTCAAGGTGCAGGTGAGCGTCGGCCAACAGCGGCCATATGGACCTGCTGCCGCTGGTCGCGGCCTATCTCGAGCAGGTCGGCGTCAAGATCGAAATCCAGCCGCTGGAGTATGCGGCCTTCCTGTCGGTGATGAGCACCAAGACGCATGCGGCCGGCTACTTCATGAACATCGGCCACAGCAATCCGCTGCTCGCCATCTTCAAGAACTTCGTCAGCGGTCAGCTCTGGAATCCGTCGATGTATTCCGATCCGGAGTTCGACAAGAAGATGGAGGCGGCCAACCAGGAGCCGGACGAGGACAAGCGCAAGGTCGCTGATCCGCGAGCTGACGCGCGAAATCCTCGACAAGGCGCCGCACATCTGGATGCCGACGGCGAAGGCCTTCACGGCCTGGTGGCCGTGGGTGAAGAACTACAACGGCGAACACACCGCGGGCGCGGTGCGGCCCGTGGCCGATCTACTCGCGCCTCTGGATCGACCAGGACCTGAAGAAGAAGATGGGCTTCTGAGCCGCCTTCCGCTCGAGCGCTTGGAAAACGCCCGGTGCAGACCGGGCGTTTTCGTTTGTCTCCCCTGCCGCGAACATCTGGCGCGCTCGCAGGCTTGCTGCATCATCGCCGGCAACCAATGAGACGGAAACGCCGTCATGCTCGACAAACCGCCAGCCTCGCTGACGCCCGGCACCCAGCGCAACTTCCTGCAGGAGCGCGTCGTGCACGGCCGACCGGCGGCCGAGGTGATCGTCGAGGAGGCGCAAAAGCTCGGCAAGTCGCGCATCTTCATCACCACCAGCGGCTCGCTCGCCGGCGACAACGCCCTGCCCCGCGAGATCGGCCGGGCGCTCGGCGACAAATTCGTCGGCCTCTATTCCGGCATCACCGC
The DNA here is from genome assembly GCA_963843435.1 of uncultured Alphaproteobacteria bacterium. Lineage (GTDB taxonomy): Bacteria > Pseudomonadota > Alphaproteobacteria > Rhizobiales > Xanthobacteraceae > P52-10. The sequence continues at coordinate 309,737 of CAWJKJ010000007.1, read as the reverse complement.
ACACACCCCGCGCCAGTGCGTGATCGAGGGCGCCGCCAGGCTGCGCGCGAGGCCAATGCCGATCTGCTGCGTCGCCGTCGGCGGCGGCTCGGTGGTGGACGCGACCAAGGCGATGCTGCTGTGCCTGTGGCACGGGCTGAAGGATCCGAAGGAGATGGACGCCTATCGCGGCGGGCGGCAGGGCGACCCGAGCCACTGGCCGGCGGATGCGGCCAGCCGCATCCGCATGCTGGCGGTGCCGACGATGTTTTCGGCCGCCGAGTTCACCTGGTATGCCGGCGTCACCGAGCCCGCGCGGCTGGTGAAGGAATCCTTCGCCAACCCGCTGTTCGTGCCGCAGGTGGTGGTGCTCGATCCGGCCGCCGACCCTCGCCTCGCCGATCCCGCACCTGCTCGCGACCGGCATGAAGGCGGTCGACCACGCCGTGGAGCGGCTGTGCGCCGTGCGAGGCGCCGCCGCTCGCGGATGCCGCGTCGGTGTCGGCGCTGAAACTGCTCTACACGTCGCTGCCGCAGCTCGGCGGGCCGAACGACGATCTGAAACTCAGGATGGACTGTCAGTTCGGCATGTGGCTGTCGATCTTCGGCGGCACCAGCGGCGTGCCGGTCGGGGCCAGCCACGCCATCGGCCACGTGATCGGCGGCTACGGCGTGCCGCACGGCCACACCACCGGCGTCTGCCTGCCGTCGGTGCTGCGCTGGAACTACGATGCGAACGCCGCACGCCAGGCGCATGCGGGCGCCGTGATCGGCGTCGCCGGCGACAAGCTCGCCGACGCGATCCTCGCCTTTGCGACGAAGCTCGGCGTGCCGACGCGGTTGCGCGACGTCGGCATCAAGCGCGAGCAACTCGACGACATCGCCGCAAAATCGCTGCGCGATCCGCCGATGAAGACCAACCCGAAGCCGGTGACGACGGCGGCCCAGGTGATGGAAATGCTCGAGCTGGCGTGGTGAGCCGAATTAGCACGATCTTGCCTCGGGCGGTAACCGGCCACACCGTCTCGACGCGGCCTTCCGAACCCCGACGAACCAATCGTGGAGATTCACGGTCGGATCGCAATGTCCGGGGATCAGCATCAGCCTCTCGTTCAGCTTCAAGGCGCCATTCGGATCGCTGATGACGCCGTGCTCGTCCGAGCACTTGCAGATACTCCACATCCGTTCGTCCATGGACGACAGGCATGCCGCTGTCGACGCTTAGCGCCTTCAGGCCTGCATCGCAGACGGCTCGATCATCCCTCGTCTTGCTCATGACGGACGCATAGACGAATAGGCTGTTCTCGAACTCACGGACGAATTGCCAGCTCTCATCGCGAATTCTTTGATAGCTGGCATCCATGAAGATATAGGATCCGCACTGTAGTTCGTTGTACACGCCACTCGTGCCTTCCATCGCATACGTGCCGGTTCCTGCCCCGGCGACGATATCGCATTCCAGGCCTTCGGCCTTGAGAAGCTGGACGGTGTATGCCGTGGCCTTGACGGCTTCGCCTATCGCCCTCTTCCGTTCGGTAAAGTCGCCGATGTGCTGAGCACTTCCATGATATGCTTGAGCCCAGCAAATTTGAGACCTAGAGCGGCGGAAATCCTCATCGCGATCTCCACAGCTGCCACACCTGGCGCGACGCCGCAGCGACCGGCGCCGACGTCGATTTCCACCAGACATTCAATCAACGCATTGTACTTCTGCGCTGCGGCTGAGAGATGATCGACGTTATCCAGATCGTCGACGCAGACAAGAATGCGAGCCCGCGTCGCCATCGCCGCGAGACGCTCGATCATCCTGGGTGCGACGACTTCATTTGAGACCATGACGTCACGTATTCCAGCGTCGACCAGGGCCTCCGCCTCACTCACCTTCTGGCAACAAATCCCGCACGCGCCGCCCTTCTCAATTTGAAAGGCCGCTATGTCCGAAGACTTATGCGTCTTGGCGTGCGCCCGATGGCGAACCCCGTGCTCCTTTATAAATCTCCCCATGACGGCGACGTTGCGCTCAAAGGCGTCCAGATCAACGAGGAGACAAGGAGTGTCGAGCTCCTCAAGGCGCATTCCGACGGTGGCCGGCAAACTTGTGGTCATGTTCGGTTGCTCAATGCTGAAGGATTTTTGAGAGGAATTGCTGAGCGCGCTCACTGCGCGGCTTGCCGAAGAAATCGTTCTTTTTTTGCGTCATCGAGCCGCACTATGCCCGCTACGCCAACGACGGATTGTCGACCGAGGTGTAGAACGCCTTCCCCACGCGACGCTTCTCCCGCCCGCGCGACGAGCTCAGCATCGCCGAGACCGGTGATCGATTCGCGAGCGCTGGTGACCAGCGGCACGCCGCGCTTGCCCCATTGGATGACGATGTTTCGCCGCGGCTTGCGCGAGAAATTAGGCAGACCTCCGTGCAGGACGAGTGGGTGAATGGCAACGACGGCGCCTGCGCCACAACTCGCGGCGACGATACGGCCGTCATCGGCGGAGATGGTCTTGCCCTGCGCCTCCGCATCGAGATGCGTGCCCGCTACGAACTGCGTGACGCCGTTCGCGTCGTCCATGCCGTCGACGCAAATCATCGTTCGCAGCATCTGCGGTGTTTCCGGGCAGATGTACTCGTTCGGAAAATCCCGGTGCCAGCTGACGCCGCTGCCGATCGATGGTGATTTCGTCGTGATGTTGGCGAAGTGAATTTCCACCTCGCTTGCTTGCAGCAGATCCTTGACCATCGCGATCAAGGCGTCTTGCGCGAACACCGACAGGAACAGCGGATCGAAGCGCGACGGGTCAGGCAGGATGAAGACCGCATTTTGCGTCGGCTCGATTTCAACGCCGCCGCGCTTTTTCGCCGGCAAATCCTTCTCGAAAACACTTATGGATGCCAGCTCAGGCTCACCCGCCAGCGCGCGGCGATGCAGCGCGTCGACAGCTTCGCCGATCCGGGCCAGCCACTGGTCGTCGAAGATCGGCTCGGAGACCACAAATCCCCGAGACAGGTACGAATCGCGACAATAGCTTGCGAGCATGTCCCGCCGGCTACGGCGCGATCGACAGCGGCGCACCATGCGCAAGCTTCACATCAAGGGTCTTCCCGGCACTGCCACGCAGAACCAGCGACATCGGCCCCTCGCCGCGCCGCGCAATGTGCGCACGGGCTGCATCGTCGCCGACAAGCTCGAATGTCGCAGCCCCGATCGTCACGCGCGCACTGCCGTTGCTCTGGCTCACGGCAGCCGGCCCCGCCAGCGCCGCATAGCGTGCCGCGCTCTTCGCCACATCGCTGACCGCGACCTTCAGCGACGCAACGCCGGTGACGCCGTTGGCGTGGACGCGCATGTCGCCTTCCGGAACCCGCAAGGACCGCGGCGTAACGTCACCGCACCAGAACGGCAGGTCATTCGTCTTCGGGCGAACGGTCTGCCAGTCGAGCCGCGCGCCGTCCAGCCGCAAGCGGCCGCCGGCCATCGGGCCATCGAGATCGAGGCCGCGCTCGCGCGCCGCGGTGGCATCGCGCTCGGCATTCTCCGGCAGCAGCGCGAAATCGACGAACCCCTCGCCCGCCTTCGACAGCACCTGCCACCAGCGCACGTCGGGCGCCGCCTGCCGGTAGGCGATCAATTCGAAATAGGACCCGTCGGCGAAGACCACCAGCGCATTGTGCGAGACGCCGCCGTGGTGCACGCCGCCCGGATAGACCGTGAAACCCAGGGCGCGATAGTCGGTGACCGTGGATTCGAGATCGGAAACAGCGATGACGACGTGATCGAGAGAGAATGCCATGTCTTTTCCAGCCTGTTTCTCAGTTTCTGCATGTCCGCAGCACAGTTTGATGCGGCTGTCATGAATTGCCAGCCCTGAATCTGCCAGTCTTGCGACCGACACAGGAACCGCGCATCATTGTCATTCTAATCAGAAATCCGCTCGCGTGGGGAGATATGCCGTGGCTGCTTCGCAATGGGCCTTCAAGACCGCGTCCGAGACTGCGGCGGCGCTGCGCCGCGAAATCCGTCTCCGCTGTCGAACTGACACAGGCGACCATCGACCGGATCGAAAAATACGACGCAAAAATCAACGCGATCTGCGTGCGTGATTTTTCCCGCGCGCTGGAGGCCGCCCGTGCCGCAGACGCGGCCATTGCCCGCGGCGAGCGAGGCCGCTGCTCGGCATCCCGATGACGATGAAGGAATCCTTCAATCTCGCCGGCACGCCGACGACCTGGGGCTTCGTCCCGCAAAAGGACTTCATCCCGAAGGACGACGCGCTGAGCGTGCAGCGGGTCAAGACTGCCGGCGCCGTGATCGTCGGCAAGACCAACGTGCCGATCGGGCTCGCCGACTGGCAGAGCTACAACGCGATCTACGGCGTCACCAACAACCCGTACGACCCGGCCGCACGCCGGGCGGTTCCTCCGGCGGCTCGTCGGCGGCGCTGGCCGCGGGCTACGGACCGCTATCGCTCGGCTCCGACATCGGCGGCTCGCTGCGCGTGCCGGCGCATTACTGCGGGGTCTATGCGCACAAGCCGACGCTGCAGCTGGTCCCCTCGCGCGGCCATACGCCACCGCCGTTGCCGCCGCTGCCGGTAGAGCACGACCTCGCGGTCGTCGGTCCGATGGCGCGCTCGGCTGCCGATCTCGCGCTGCTGCTCGACGTCATCGCCGGCCCCGACGAACTCGACAGCGGGCGTCGGCTACCGGCTGGCACTGCCCGCCGCACGGCACACCGAGTTGAAGGACTATCGCGTCCTGGTGCTCGACATCCACCCGCTGCTGCCGACGCGGCTCAGGTCTGCGCGCTGCGATCGAGCACGCTCGCCGATAGCCTCGCGAAGCAGGGGCGCCAAGGTCGAGCGCGCAGAGCCAGCTGCTGCCCGATCTCGCCGAGGCTCGGCTCGCCTTTACATGCGACTGCTGCTGTCGTTCCTCGCCGCCACCTTTCCGCCCGACGCGCTGGCGCGCGCGCAGGAGAATGCAGCGAAGCTTGATCCGAAGGATTCAAGCCTGGCCGCCGAGCGGCTGCGCGGCATGGTGCTGAGCCATCGTGAGTGGGTGCTCGGCAAACGGCGCGCGCAATATGCTGCGCGCGCAGTGGCGAGCGCTGTTCAACAGATACGATGCGGTGATCTGCCCAATCATGCCGACGCCGGCCTACCCGCACGACCATTCACCGGATCAGGGCACGCGCACCATCATCATCAACAATGAGCCCCATCCCTACTCCGACCAGTTGATCTGGCCCGGTGTCGCGACCCTGCCGGGCCTTCCCGCGACATCGATCCCGGTCGGCTTCTCGACCAACGATCTGCCGATCGGCGTGCAGATCATCGGACCGTGGCTCGAGGACCGCACACCGCTGAAGCTCGCGGAACTGATCGAGCAGAAGTTCGGCGGTTTCGTGCCGCCAAAAGGGTTCGACGCATAAAAAGTGCGCATTCGAATGGTTCTATCGGTCGGCTTTTCGCCTGCTTTGACACGGCAAAGCGAAAGGCCGATAAGGGCGAAATCACGGGCGAAGTGATGGGCCAAGGGGCGTGGCCCGATCCGTCAGTTTTGCAAAGTCAGAACGGCTGTGGCTGTGGCGCGTTCACGTTCAGGAGCGACAATTCCATGTCCGCCGACGCCGACCCGCTTGTGGCCAGCCCTGCCGCGGAGAAGCCGCGGCTGAAGGCCGACAATCTTGCCGGCTTCATCGCGATTCACCTGATCGCGGTGCTGGCTTTCGTGCCGTGGTTCTTCAGCTGGACCGGCGTCGCCGTCTTCATCGCCGGCATCTATGTCTTCGGCGTGCTGGGCATCAATCTCGGCTTTCACCGGCTGCTGACCCATCGCAGCTTCGTCTGCCCGCTGTGGCTTGAGCATGCGCTTGCCGTGTTCGGCACCTGCAGCCTGCAGTTCTCGCCCGCGCACTGGGTCGCGGTCCATCGCCGCCACCATCATCATGCCGACGAGGAGATGGATCCGCACTCGCCGCTGAAGAGCTTCCTGTGGGCGCATTTCGGCTGGCTGTTGGTGCGCCTGCCGGACATGCGCGCCAAGGTGATGACCGAGCGCTATGCGCGCGACCTGATGCGCGACCCGCTCTGCGCCTGGCTGGAGGCGCGGAAGAACTGGATGAAAGTCGGCGTCGGGTGCTGGCTGGCGTTCTTCATTGCCGGATTTCTGGGCGCACTGGCGACCGGCGAGCGGCTCGCCGATGCCTTTCAGTTCGGCGCCAGCCTGTTCATCTGGGGCGGCGCGGCGCGCACCGTGTTCGTCTGGCACACCACGTGGGCGGTCAACTCGGTCACCCATATGTGGGGCTATCGCAATTACCAGACACCGGACGACAGCCGGAACAATCCGCTGATCGGACTGCTGGCCGCGGGCGAAGGCTGGCACAACAATCACCACGCCGACCCGAACTCGGCCATGCACGGGCACAAGTGGTGGGAGTTCGACCTCACCTGGCTGACGCTGCGTGTCCTGATGGTGCTGGGGCTCGCCACCGACGTGAAGATGCCCTCGCCTGCGCTCGCGGCCAAGACCGCGCCGTAAAGCGTGATAGCGTTTCTTCGAATCGCCATCACGCTCTATCCCTCTGTTTGGAGCATGATCTCTTCGGAAAACCGGTATCCACTTTTCCGGATCATGCTCTAGGCGCTTTATTCCCCAAGCTCACTGCATATTCGACCGCGGGCCGCGGCTGCTCCGCCCGCTCAAATCTGCTAGCTTCCCGGCACGAGCAAAAAAATGGGAGGCTGCAGATGGGTTTCCTGACCGAGCAAGAGATCAACGAGCTCAACCCGTCGGAGCTGCTCCCGCACCCGACGCCGATCCCGACGCAGATCGTCTCCAGCGATGAATATACGCCACCGCCGCAAAGCGAGCAGCAGCGCGAGGTCGAAGCGCGGCTGCTGTCGATGGCCGACGAACTCGGCGGCAGGCAGGGTCTCAGCCGCCGGCAGTTCTTCCAGAGCGCGGCCGGCATGGCCGCGGGCTTCGTCGCACTGAATGACACGTTTGGCGCGGTGTTCGATGCGAGCCGCGCCGAGGCCGCGACGCCGGCGATGGCGCAGGAGCGCGCCAATTCGCTGAAAGACCAGTTCATCATGGACATGCACACGCACTTCCTGCGCGACGACACGCGACTGGAGGGTTTCGTGCGCGCGCGCGAGGCGGTCGGCAAGGCCGGCTGGAATCCGTCGCTGGTCGACAAGCCGCAGACGCTCGACGACCTGAAATTCAACAACTACTTCAAGGAAATCTACCTCGACAGCGACACCAAGATCGCGCTGATCTCATCGTCGCCGTCGGAAATCCCGCGCGACTGGTTCCTCACCAACGAGATGATGATCGAGGCGCGCGACAAGGTGAACAAGGAGGCCAATGCGCGGCGCATGTTCGCGCACGCGATCTTCACGCCGGGCTGGCCCGGCTGGCTCGAGCATCTCGAAGGTTCGCTGGCGCGCAAACCGGAGTCGATCAAGGGCTATACGGTCGGCGACAACACCAACAAGGACGAGGCAAGACATCCCTGGCGGATGGACGACGAGAAGATCACCTACAAGGGCTACGAGCTCGCCGTGAAATACGGCATCAAGAACATCTGCGTGCATAAGGGCCTGTTTCCGGAGGCGACCGCGAGGCGCTGGCCGCATCTGCTCGCCTACGCCGACGTCAACGACGTCGGCAAGGCTGCGAAGGACTGGCCGCAGCTCAACTTCATCATCTATCACGGCGGCTACCGCCATGCCGGCGGCGGTTCAGCCGACACGGGATGGACGGAGTTCGAGCAAACCGGGCGCGTCTCATGGGTGAGCGACTTGGCCGAGATCCCGGAAAAATTCGGCGTCACCAATGTCTATGCCGACGTCGGCCAGCTGTTCGCCCAGAGCGTCGTGGCGCAGCCGCGCCTTGGCGCGGCGCTGATGGGCATCATGGGCAAGGGCATGGGTTATGAGCGTGTGGTGTGGGGGACGGACGCGGTCTGGACCGGCTCGCCGCAGTGGCAGATCGAGGCGCTGCGCCGGCTGGAAATCCCCGAGGACATGCAGAAGGCCCATGGCTTCAAGCCGCTCGGCGCCGCCGACGGACCGATCAAGAACATGATCTTCGGCGGCACCAATGCCAAGCTCTACAACTTCGACATGGCCAAGCGAACCGACATCGGTCCGAACCGCGACCGCTTCGCGCTGATGAAGGACGAGTACGAGCGCAACGGCCCTGCCCGCAGCAACCTGCGCTACGGCTACGTGCGCGGCGAGGTGGATTGGTCGGCGTTTGCTTAGATGGTGTAGCCCGGATGAGCGTAGCGACATCCGGGGATCGTGCCGCAGAGTCGGTTCCCGGATGTCGCTGCGCTCATCCGGGCTACGCGCCTCGCGGTGACATTACCGCTCCACGAACGCCTTCTCGATCACGAAGTGACCCGGCTCGCTGTGGTTGCCTTCGGTGAAGCCGCGGCCTTTGAGAATGACGCGGAGGTCCTCCAGCATGCTCGGGCTGCCGCACAGCATGATGCGGTCGGTCTCAAGATTGAGCGACGACATATCGGTGTCGGCGAACAGGCGGTCGGTGGTGATCAGGTCGGTGATACGGCCGCGATTGCGGAACGGCTCGCGCGTCACGGTCGGATAATAGACCAGCTTATCGGCCAGCACCGGTCCGAAGAATTCGTCCATCGACAGATTGGCGACAAGCTGTTCGCCATAGGCGAGCTCGGACACCTGCCGGCAGCCGTGCACGAGGATGATCTTCTCGAAGCGATCATACACCTCCGGATCCTTGATCAGGCTCGCGAATGGGGCCAGACCCGTTCCGGTCGAGAGCAGCAGCAGCCGGGAGCCGGCGAGCAGATTGTCGGTGATCAGCGTGCCGGTCGCCTTGCGGCCGACGAGGATCGTGTCGCCTTCGCGGATCTTCTGCAGGCGCGACGTCAGCGGACCGTCGGCCACTTTGATCGAAAAGAATTCGAGCGATTCTTCGTGATTGGCGCTCGCCAGCGAGTAGGCGCGCAGCAGCGGCCGGCCGTTAACCTCGAGGCCCATCATGGTGAACTGGCCATTGAGGAACCGGAAACCGGGATCACGTGTCGTGGTGAAGGAGAACAGCGAGTCCGTCCAGTGACGCACGGAAAGAACTTGCTCTTTGTTAAAGGCGCTCATGCGTTTCGTTTTGTCTGGGTGAGTGATGGGAGAAGATTTGTCTGGGGCGTGCGAATAACGCGATTATCGGCTCGGATTCATGCTCGCATTTGTCGTCCGCAGATCGGGAAATGTTCAATTGGCTCGGCGATTTCGTTGGCTACATAATGCATCGGCAGCAAATGTAAACACCGTGATTTATATCACAAAGTCGGTCGCCAGAACGTTGCAGCCGCGCGCTTAAAACCGTTCCAATGTGTCAGCATCGCGGCGGGATACGTTAACGATACTGGCTGCAGAAAAGCAGGCGAATACGGCGCTACTCGGCCGCACGCTCCAGCGGCGCGACGCGCGGCAGCACGATGTGAAAGCGCGTGCCCTTGCCGACCTCCGATGTCAGGTCGATGCGCCCGCCAAGCCGGTTGATGATGATGTTGTGGACGATGTTCAGACCGAGCCCCGTGCCACCCTTGTCGCGGCGTGTGGTGAAGAACGGATCGAAGGCATGCCGCCGCACCTCGTCGGTCATGCCGACGCCGTTGTCCGAGTAGACGATCTCGACGAACTCGTCGCCGGCCTCGCGCGCGACGATGCTGAGCTCGCCCGCCGCATTGCTCGGAAACGCGTGCGCGACCGAATTCAGGAACAGGTTGGTGACGACCTGGCCGTACGGCCCGGGATAGCTGTTCATGTCGATGTTCGGGACGCAGTCGACGATCAGCGTCAGGTTGCGGGTTCGCAAGCCGGGACGCAGGCTGGTGACGATCTGCTCGGTCAGGTCGGCGAGATTGAACTGCCGCCGGTCCGGCACGTTGCGATCGACCGCGACCTGCTTGAACGACTGGATCAGCTCGGCGGCGCGGTTGAGGTTCGACACCAGTTGGGCTGCGGCATCGAAGTTCGCCTGCACGAATGCAGTCAGGCTCGACCGCTTCAGCTCGCCGCGAGCGATCTCCTCGGCGAACATCTGGCAGCGCCGCTGCAGCGCGGTTGCCACCGTGACGCCGATGCCGACGGGATTGTTGACCTCGTGCGCGACGCCCGCGACCAGCCGGCCGAGCGCTGCGAGCTTCTCGAACTCGATCAGAGAGTTCTGCGTCGCGCGCAGGTTGTTGAGCGCGTTCTCGGCCGAGTCACGCGCCCGCTGCGTCTCCTGCTCGCCGCGCTTGCGGTCGGTGATGTCGAGCGCGACCATGACGATGTATTCGACCTTGCCTTCGGCGTTCTTCACCGGCCTCTTGTTGACCATCCAATGACGCAACCGGTGCGCCGAATCGAAGTACGCCTCCTCGTAGAAGCCGAGCTCTTCGCCGGTGGCGAGCACCGTCTGGTCGCCGACGGTGTCCTTCGATGCGCCATAGCGCGCCATGATCTCGTTGGTGGTGCGCCCGACCGCCTCCTCTTGATCGACGTCGAAGACGCGCGCCATATACTTGTTCATGAACAGATAGCGGAACTTCGTATCCTTGATGGCGATGACCGCCGGCACCGTATCGATCACTGTCTGCAGCTGGCGGCGGCTCTCGCCGAGCGCCTGTTCGGCGCGGCGCTGGTTGGTGATATCGCGCACCGTGCCCTCGTGGCGGATCACCCGGCCGCTCTCGTCGCGCACAGCGCTCGCGCTGTCGGACAGCCACAGGATGTCGCCGTTGCGCCGACGCACCTGATACTCGAACTCGCGCACCATGCCGTCGCGCCGCATGCGCAGGAGATACTCATCCCGCGCTGCCGGATCGACGTAGATCGACTCCGAGATGTCGGCGACACCATCGATCAATTGTTGCGGCGAATCGTACCCCATCATCTGCGCCAGCGCCGGATTGGCATTGAGGATCTGCCCCTCCGGCGTGGTCACGTAGATGCCATCGACCGAGCCCTCGAACAGCTTGCGATAGTCTTCCAGCGCCAGGCGCTGTTCGGCAACGGCGCGCAGCACGGCGTCGCGCGCGCCCTCGATATCTGCGGGAATCTCCATCGGCAACAGCGCGACCGCGCCGGTCAACGGCGTTCCGCACTCACCGCAAAACTTCTTGCCCTCAGGACTTGAGGCCTGACACCGCGGGCACTGCATCGACCGACCGAGCCTCAGCACAAGGACATATGCGCTGCCGACCTTCGGCAACGCTTCCGGCTCCCATACACAGCAGGCCGGCGGAATGCACTGTCCTCAACACGAGCAAAAACCGCAAGAGGCAGGCGGTTCAATTTTATTGCATCTATTCAGGCGGTTAAGCGGCGCAGGAAATCCGCGACCGGCGCCGCCGCCGCTCCTCCCGCCTCGGCATGGGCCAATAGAGCTATTCCATGCGGTCCCCGCCACGTCCGCGCTCCCGGAACGGCGTCCAGCGTGGCGCGGACGACGTCCAGGTATCCGAGCATGGCCGCGGCGAAGATGTCCATGCGCGCGCCGCTTTCGAGGAGGTAAAGCGCGATGTCCCGTCGCCCCACGTGGGCGGCGGCTCCAAGGCCGGTCTCCCAATCGCCGTCACCCCAATCCCATGCGGCATTGACCAGCGCCGGATGCTGTCCAAGCAACTGCCGGACGCGGTCGAGATCGCCATGGGCCTTGCCGACGAACTCGTTGACGAGAGCCGGCGCGAGCGGTGTCTTGTCTGCCATCTGCTTCCTCCGCTGCCGCAGCCGGTGCCGGGAGCCGTTACAGGCTGATCTTGTAGACCTCCGCCGCGGTGCCTTCGAACATGCGGTCCTTCTCGGCGTCGCTGTAGCGGGCGGCGATACGCTTCAGCGCATTCCAGATCACCTGGTAGCTGCACTGGCCCTTGTCCGGCGGAAAATTGCTTTCGAACATGCAGCGGTTCGGCCCGAACGCTTCGATGCATGTCTCCATGTAGGGCCGCCAGGCAGTTGCCAGCTCTTCCGACGAAACCGGCTTCGGCCGCGCGTGGAAATCATGACCAAGCAGCATCATCGCCAGCCCACCGAGCTTCACGACGACGTTCTGGCATTTTGCGATGTCCGTGATCGATGCCTTCCAGATCTTGAATATCTCATCGCGCCGGTTGGCATAGACGCCGAGCCCGACCGGGCCACCGCAATGATCCATGATGATGCGCTGGTTCGGAAACGCACGCGCGAGATCGACGAGCTCCGGAATCTGTGGATGAAACAGCCAGGCATCGAACGTCAATCCGAGCGGGCCGAGACAGGCAAAACCCTTGCGGAATTGCGGGTCGGCCAGGAGCCCCTTCGGCCGTGTCGCATAGGCGCCGGCGACCGCCGGATCGGCATCCCAGGCGGACGAATGGCGGATGCCGCGGTAGCGGCCGTTGCCCGCCTTGATCTGCGCCTCGAGCACGGCCTTCGCATCGTCGCCGAGCAGCAGGTTGGTGTGGCTGACGATCGCCGCATTGATCGCGCACGTGCCGTAGCCGCCGCTGGCTGCTTGCGCCGCGACGCCGTTGGCGAACTCGACCTCGCCGACCGGCTTGAACGCCTCCGGTCCGCCTGCCCGGTACATCGAACGGCAATCGACATAGACCGTCGCGACGATGTTGTGGCCCGAGGCGATGTCGTCGGTGAGCTCTTCGAGCAGATAGCGGCCGCCCTGGCGGTCCCACAGATGATGATGCGCATCGATAATGCGGCGCTGGGGATCGATGATCTCTTCCGAATACTGGGCGAGCCAATCTGCGCGCGGATCGGCGTAGAGACCGCTCTTCGGCACAACGACGCTCGAGGACACCATCGCTCGCTCCCTTCCTGTTGCGGCCCGTGCAATGCGCCGGGCTCTTCTTGCCGGCCGAAGGCTAGCAAGAGGATTGCGGAATGAGGAGTCCTTGACGCTGCAGGCCACGCAAGCCTCATGACCAGAACCGCATTGCACTCTTTCCTTGGCCGCGCCCCTGTGCAGAATGCCGCCCGTAACAAGGCCTCAACAAGAACAATCAGGGTGGAACGACACATGAGACTGGCAAAGCCCCGCATCGCGCCCGTATCAGGACGACAATCTCACGCCGGACCAGGCCGAGTTGCTCACGCCGATGAAGAAGAACGGCCCGGTGCTGAACGTCTTCCGCACCATGATCGCCGCACCGAAGGCGGCCAAGGGCTTCTTCGCCTGGGCCAACTATGTCCTGTCGCGCCGCAACGACCTGCCCCCGCGCGAGCGCGAGATCGTCATCCTGCGCATCGGCTTCCTGTGCAAGTCCGGCTACGAATGGACGCAGCACACGCGCATCGCGCTGAATTCCGGACTGAGCGCAGACGAGATCGCGCGCATCAAGATCGGCGCCGGCGCTCCCGGCTGGAGCGCGGCCGAGGCGGCGCTGCTGAAAGCCAGCGATGAGCTGCACCACGATCACTTCATCAGTGATGCGACATGGTCCGCCTTGCGGAACAATTTCACCGAGAAGCAATGCATGGACGTGGTGTTCACGGCCGGGCAGTACACGCAGGTCTCGATGTTCCTCAATACGTTTGGTGTGCAGCTCGACGAGGGGCAGACGCTCGACCCCGACTTCAAGCGCTTCTAGGCGCAGAACAAGAAAAGGAAACAGCATGCGCATTCTGCAAGCGATCGTCGCGCTAGGCGCCCTGCTCGCCGGCTGGTGGCCCGCGAGCGCACAGGACTATCCGGCCCGGCCCGTGAAGATCGTCGTGCCGTTCGCCGCCGGCTCCTCGACCGACCTTCTGGCGCGCGTGCTCGCCAAGGATTTCCAGCAGCGATTGGGACAGCCATTCATCGTCGAGAACAAGGCAGGCGCCGAGGGACAGATCGCGGCGCAAGCCGTGATCGCGGCTGAGCCCGACGGTTACACCCTGTTCGTGACGACGCACACCTCGCAGGCCGCCAATGTCAGTCTGTTCAAGTCCCTGCCCTACGATCCGCTCAAGGATTTTTCGCCGATCAGCCGCCTGACATCCGGGCAGTTCATCCTGGCGGTGAACCCGGTGCTGCCGGTCAAGACCGTCGACGAGCTGGTCAGGCACATCAAGGCCAATCCCGGAAAGTTCAGCTATGCGACCGCAAACTCGACATCGACCGTGGCGATGGCGTGGCTCGCCGCGCTGAAGGAGCTGGACGTCGTGCGGGTGAACTATGCATCGGCGCCGCGCGCCGTGGCCGACCTGCTCGCAAACCATGTGCAGATCACATTCGGCGACCAGGCGAACACCGCACCGCTGGTGCAGGACGGCAGGCTGACCGGCCTTGCCGTCACCGGCGGCAGCCGCTCAGACCTCGTGCCGACACTGCCGACCATGCGGGAAGCCGGCGTCAACGAGCTGGTGCTGAACTCGTGGGCCGCGCTCTATGGTCCGGCAAAGCTGCCTCCGGCGATCGTCGACAAGCTCAACAAGGCGGTGCTCGCCGCCTATCGCGAGGCCGACATCGTCAAGGCGCTCAAGGCCGCAGGCTACGATCTCGTCACATCGACACCGGACGAGCTGGCGGCATTCAACAAGCAGCAGATCGACGTCTGGCGCACCGCCGTGACGCTGGGCAAGATCGAGCAGCGTTGAACCGCGCGGTATGACGAAGCTTCAGTCCTTCTTGATCAATCCGAGCTGGCTCAGATTCTCCTTCTCCGACACCATGTAGTCGGCCACGAACTTGGTGTACTCGGCGCTGGTGAGGAAGCTGCCGCGCAGCATCTCGTAGCGGTCCATCAGCGAGATCACGGCTGGGTCGTCCAGCGCCTTCTTGTAGGCGTTCTGGAGTTTCTCGACGATCTTCGGATCGATCCCCTTCGGGCCGGCGATGCCATAGGGTGACTCGAACACATACGGATAGCCGAGCTCTTTCAGCGTCGGCACGTCCGGAATCTTCGGATTGCGCTTGGCCGTCCAGATGTTAAGGAACACGAGCTTGCCGGCCTCGACCATCGGCCTCGATTCCAGGCCGCTGACGCTCAGCATGGTATGGCCGCCGACGGCTGCAAGATTGGCCTCGGCGTTGCTCTTGAACGGAACGTGCGAGAACTTCACGCCGGCCTTCGCCGCCATCAACTCCATGCCGATATGGCCGGACGTGCCGGCGCCGGACGTCGCATACGTCACCTTGCCCGGATTGGCTTTGGCATAGTCGATCACATCGCTCCAGGCCTTGAAGCCGCTGTGCGTCCCTGCCTGCGCGGTGATCACATAGCCCGAGAGATTGGCGATGTAGGTGAAATCCCTGACCGAGTCGTAGGCGGTGCCCTGCACCAGTTGATAGCGAAACACGCTGATCGGAATCTGGCCGATCGTGTAGCCGTCGCCCTTCGACATCGCCGCCATCGTCGCAGGCCCGACCGTGCCGCCGCCGCCGGCCTTGTTCTCGACGATGATCGGCTGGCCGAGATCCCTGGATGCGGCCTCCGACAGCGCGCGCATCACGAGATCGGTGCCCGAGCCCGCCGCCCACGGAACGATGAAGGTGATCGGCCTTGTCGGATACTCCTGCGCGGCGGCGGCGCTCGCGAACAATGTCAGCGCGACAGATGCGAGCGCTGCCCTGAAGACAAACCGGCTCATTGGTCCTTCCTCCATGGTTTGGGAGGCGGCAGCCGGACTTCATTGGGCACCGAGTCCGTTGAACCGCCCGATCAGCTCAGTAACGGCACGCGAACCTCGTCAGGCCTGAGACTTGCAGGATCGGCTGAACTCCCGGACGTCGTGCACATCGCCGCGGCCGCGAGAGAAACGTCGCTTGATCTTAGTCGTCGAGAAAATCGTGTCGAATCCTAATCGCTTTTTGCAAGGCAACAACACTCGCCGCAGCCGCGAGCGGCGTTGCAGTCAATCAGCACAGCTGTTCGTTATCGGGATACTTGCCGGCGTTGCCTTGACGGCGGTCGCCGACTGGCGGACGATCAGTCGCGTTGCTTGCCAAATCAAAGGCAGGTGTGCTGACTTGATCGAAACCGCGGCCAACAGCGGTGCGCCACTAGGTCACGGAGCAATGGAACGGTTTCGTACCTAGCCTGACAAAAAGAAAAGGGCGTCCTGCGTGCAGCGAAACGCTCTGTACGACACCGTACAATCGCCGACTGCGTGGCTATGGGGGGGTGCATGAATGCTCAAAGATCAAGGATCGCACGACTGACGCGCCGCCCAAGGCCGGAATCGTGCAGAATCATTTTCTTGCGACGCTGCCTCCGGCGGACTTCGAGCAATTGCGGCCGTTCTTGCGGACCGTGGAGCTGAAACGGCACGCGATCATTCATGAAGCCAACAAGCCTGTCGACGCGGTCTACTTCGTGGAAAGCGGTGTAATCTCGCGCGTCGCGCGAACGCAGGCTGACGGTGCGGTCGAGGTCGCGTTGGTCGGACGCTTCGGCCTCGTCGGCCTCTCCGTCATTCTCGGCACGATGATCGCCTTGCATCGCACCGTCGTGCAGATTCCAGGGCTGGCGCTCCGCATATCTGCAAGCGACCTGCAAGCGATCATGACGAAGAATCCGGCGATCAGGGATCACCTGCTGCGCTATGTGCAATTGCTGATGAACCAGAAGGCGCAGGTCGCGCTGTGCAATGCCAAGCACGACATCGACAAGCGCCTGGCGCGCTGGCTGCTGCTGGCACACGACAGGGTCGCCGGAAACCAGCTGCCTGTGACCCATGATCTGCTGGCCACGATGCTGGGCGTTCGCCGTGCAGGCGTGACCGAGGCGCTCGCCGCGCTCGAGGCGGATGGGGTCATTTCCAAGACCAGGGGCGCGCTGAAGATCGTCAGCCGCGAAGCCCTCAAGACGCATGCGTGCGAGTGCTACAAGATCATCGATGACCGGTTTTGCATGGCAACGCGCCATGACGCACTACGAGTATCGCATCGATCCGAACTGGTAGCGCGCCGCTTCCAAAGCCACCGATGCAATTGCGGCACGAGCCGCCCGCGATCTCAATCCTGGCAGCCTGGACACGGAGCGAATTGCGCTGCGCCAGATGCTGCGCGATCCCGCGCAGAGCAAAAGAAATCCCCGGCAGGTTGCCCTGCCGGGGATGATGCTTTTGAGCTTCAGGCTGCGCCGATCAGAAGAAGCGGCGAACCGAGAACAGACCCGAGAACACGTTCTGGTCGCGGACCTCGTAGGCGGCGTTCGGCTTGAAGCCGTTGATGACCGGCTGGTTGTACGATGACACCGTCGCCGTGGCGACGTGATGGTTGGTCCACTGGAACTTCGACACCGATGGTCAGATCGCGAACCGGGGTCCAGAAGGTCCGGGTGCCGGCGCCGACGACGCGGTAGTCCCAGTTGCAGGCGGTCGGTGTTGTGGACGTTGGCGCCGAGCCGCGTTCAGCGTACCGGACTGCCGGCAAACCGCGAGCACAGGATCGCGTTGGCGTGTCGATTGTAGTCGATCACCTGCGCGCCACCGAACACCGAGGTCCGCCATTCGGCGTTCCAGCCGTGCTCGAAGGCGATCGAGCCGCCATACGCCGTCGTCAGCTGCTGGCCGACCGGGCCAACAAGCTCGATGCCTGCGCCGGTGCGCGCCGGCGTCGAGGTGTACACCGAGTCGAACAGAGTAGGCTGCCGGTGATGGTGCCGTAGGTCAGCGGCGCTGCCGTTCGAACCGCCGTAGATGGCGAACGATCGAGCCCTGGCCGATGTTGCGAACCACGTCGTGCGTCGCGCCCTTCGACCACGTGCCGCCGATGTACAATGCATCGTTGACGCCGGTCGGTGACGTTGAAGCGGAAGCGCCGCGTTACGCCGCCGCCGACCTTGTCGCGACGGATTGCCGGCGAGTTCGGAGCAGCCGCCGGCCGCAACCGTCGTCGTGCCCGATGCGCTGCCGCAGTTGTAGGCGACGTGGTTGTTGAGCACGTTCGCCGCGAGGTGGAAGCCGCCCCAGGCCTGGTCGATGCGCAGCTGACCGACGATCTCAGGCCAGGTGTTGCCGCCGCGGGTGTCGGTCCCGGCACCGCCCGGCACGCCCACACCGATGATCGATCAACGCGTTGGCGCCGTTATAGATGCCGCGCTTGCGCTCCTTGTTGTCTTCCAGCGACAGCGTGCCGGAGATGCCGTTGCCGAACTGATGCGTGTAGGCCGCAACGAAGCGACCGCCCGCCGTGTCCGGATTGCCAGCCAGCCGTTCGACCCCACTTGAACGCATACTGCCCACGGATTGTCGAAGTACGACGTGCCGGCGCGGCCGATCGTGAAGCCACCCCACTGGATGATGCCGGCGTCGATGCCGATCGAGCCCGCCGCTGGCGCCAGGCCGACGGCCCGTGTTGGTCTCGGCGCGAACCACCGAGAAGGTGCGCAACGTGCCGAACGCCGTCTGCGTGCGCGTGTCGACGTTGGTGAACACGCGGGAACGGGTGAAGAAGAAGTCCCGATCGCGGGTCCTGCGTCGCATTGCCGTCGCCGTACGTTCCAGCGTCTGGTATGCCGGTGCCGCGGCTGTTGAACGAAACCTCCGCACGGATGTGACCGCCGATGCGGATGCACGTGTCAGTCCCGGGGATGTAGTAGAACCCCGCGCCGTACAGAGAGCAGATCTTCACGTATTCGACCGGCTTGGCCTTCACGGGAAGATCGGCTGCCTGCGCCCCCGTCAGAGCGGCCAGTCCCGCCGCCGAGCCGAGGAGTAGGCTCTTAACCATCTTCATCTCAAACCTCCAAGTTTGCTCTGTCCACCCATCTCGCTTCGCGCTTCTCGGACCCCCGCTTCAGCGCGAGCGACTTGAGCGAAACCCTGACGGGACGACTTGGGATGCCCCCCT
The DNA here is from genome assembly GCA_963843435.1 of uncultured Alphaproteobacteria bacterium. GTDB lineage: Bacteria > Pseudomonadota > Alphaproteobacteria > Rhizobiales > Xanthobacteraceae > P52-10. Next base: position 290,953 of record CAWJKJ010000007.1, on the reverse strand, counting down.
CTGTCGCAAAAAAACCATCGCCCATGCCTCTCAAGCGTGCACTTTGCTTGTCGGTACGGTAGCGCGCACTGAAAGTCGTTTAGGAACAAGTGTTGTAGGAACAACACGACCGGCCCGGCAAAGGTTAAAAATATTAAATATTTCAGTGCGTTACATGCATTTTAGAGGCGTCGTCGCTGAGCCTGCGGGAACACCCCCGGCCGCGCCAGGTTCGAAATCACCCCGCGGCAGGGTGGATTCACGTGGCAATCCGATCAAAAATGCCCACCAAAACGCCAGTTTCAGGCCGCCAACAGCGACTTTCGCCCAGCTATTAGCCGGTCGTACCTGGCCTGCTCTCGTTGGTCAGTCGGTAAAGACCACTGTCTTGCGGCCGTTCAGGACGATGCGGTCTTCCAGGTGATAGCGCACGGCGCGGGCCAGCACCCGGCGCTCGATATCGCGCCCCTTGCGAATCAGGTCGTCCGGCGAGTTGCGGTGACTGATCCGCTCCACGTCCTGCTCGATGATCGGCCCCTCATCGAGCTGCCCGGTGACATAATGCGCCGTCGCGCCGATCACCTTCACGCCGCGCTCGTGCGCCTGATGATAGGGCCGCGCGCCCTTGAAGCCCGGCAGGAACGAATGATGGATGTTGATGCAGCGGCCGTGCAGGCGGGCGACGAAGCCGCTCGAAAGGATCTGCATGTAGCGCGCAAGCACGACCAGCTCGGTCTGCGTCGCTTCGATCAGCTGCAGGAGCTGCTGCTTCCTGCGCGTCCTTCGTCGCTTTCGAAACCGGCAAATGATGAAACGGGATACCGGCCAGTTGCAGGCCGTTGTGCGCATCCATGCGCATGATTGGAGACGACGGCGGTCGGATCCATTTCGAGTTCGCCGATGCGCCAGCGATAGAGCAAATCCATGAGGCAATGATCGAAGCGCGACACCAGCAGCATCACCCGCCGCCGCACCGCGCGGTCGCGCATCTGCCACTCCATCTGCAGCGCGCCGCCGACGGCCTGGAATTTTTCGCGCAGCTGTTCGATCGACGGTGCGTCGGTCGCCGCCTCGAACACGACGCGCATGAAGAAGCGTCCGGTTTCGACGTCGCTGAACTGCTGTGCATCGAGAATGTTCTGGCCGTTGTCGAACAGAAACGCGGACACGGCGGCGACGATCCCCGGCCGGTCGGGGCAGGACAAGGTGAGAACCAGCGGACGGCCGGACATGGCGATGTTCTGCTTCAAAATCGACGAGCGGACCGATCTAGGTAGGGGCCAGGAGGCGGCGCTGTCTACAGCAATTCCAGCGATGGAATCCGGATATCGGGCCCAGGGTCCAACATTCCAGATTTTGTCAATCGTGATATAGGCTTGCCAGCCTGCCGGGGATGCGATTTGTTGACCCTCGGGGCATCGGCGGGGCGGCAACACGAACCTCTCAGGCGACCTCAACGCGAGACACCGAAATGATCAAGTTTGGACGAGGCTTCCTCGCTCTGGCGGCCTGCATCACCGCCCTCACCTTGCAGCTCACACCCGCCTCGGCGCAGCGCGATTACTCCAATCTGGAGGACCAGCCGGGCGTCGTTCCGAACGAGGCCGACGAACAGCTGCAGCCGCAATTCCAGCGGCAGATGGTGCTTCTACCGCACGACCGAGCCGCCCGGCACGATCATCGTCCACACCGACGAGCGCTTCCTCTACCTCGTGCAGGGCAACGGCCGCGCCATCCGCTACGGCATCGGCGTCGGCCGCGAAGGCTTTCAGTGGCAGGGCCTGCTGAAGATCTCGCGCAAGCAGGAATGGCCGGACTGGACGCCGCCGCCGGAGATGATCGAGCGCCAGCCCTACCTGCCGCGCTTCATGGCCGGCGGCCCCGGCAATCCGATGGGCGCGCGCGCGCTCTATCTCGGCGCCACCGTCTACCGCATTCACGGCACCAACCAGCCGCAGACGATCGGCAGCGCCGTGTCGTCCGGCTGCTTCCGCCTCGTCAACAACGACGTGATCGACCTGTTCGAACGCGTGCCGGTCGGCACCAAGGTCGTCGTGCGGCAGCGGCCCGAACTCTGATCGCGCACTGCAATCGCGGCGACGGGGCAATCGGACAGACAATCGCAAGCGAGATTTCCATGCAAAAGACTTTTCGAACCGGCCTCTCGATCGGACTTGCCGTTGCGGTGGCGGTGATCGCCGCCGCCTGGACCTACATCCGCTACGACGCGAACACGCTGCGCAAGGTCCGCGCGCGCGGCGAGCTGCTCTGCGGCGTCAACACCGGCCTGCCCGGCTTCTCCAATCCGGACGCGCAGGGCAACTGGATCGGCTTCGACGTCGACTTCTGCCGCGCCGTTGCCGCTGCGATCTTCGACGATCCGAAGAAGGTGAAGTTCGTGCCGCTCGACGCCAGCGAGCGTTTCCGCGAGCTGCGCGACCGCAAGGTCGACGTGCTGTCGCGCAACTCGACCTGGAATCGCTCGCGCGAACTCGGCTTCGGCCTGCACTTCGCCGCCGTGTCCTACTATGACGGCCAGGGCTTCATGGTCCGCCGCGCGAAGAACGTCGACACCGCGCTCGAGCTCGACGGCAGCAAGATCTGCATGCAGACCGGAACGACCACGCAGCGCAATCTCGCCGACTTCTTCCGCACCAACAACATGAAGTACCAGGAGGTGCGCTTCGACAAGCTCGAGGACGTGGTGAAGGCCTACGACTCCGGCCAGTGCGACGTCGTCACCAGCGACGTGTCGCAGCTCTACGCGCAGCGCCTCAAGCTCGCGAAGCCCGGCGACCACGTCATCCTGCGCCGATGTGATCTCGAAGGAGCCGCTGGCGCCGGTCGTGCGCCACAAGGACGACGACTGGCTGCTGCTGGTGAAATGGACGTTCTTTGCGATGCTGAACGCCGAGGAGCTCGGCATCACCTCGAAGAACATCGACGAGGCGATGAAGTCGACCAAGCCGGAGGTCATGCGCTTCGTCGGCACCGAGGGCAGCTTACGGCGAGGACATGCGGCTGACCAAGGACTGGGCCGCGCGCATCGTCCGCCACGTCGGCAACTACGGCGAGGTGTTCGAGCGCAATCTCGGCAGCGAGTCGCCGCTCGGCATTCCGCGCGGCCTCAACCAGCTCTGGAACATCGGCGGCATCCAGTACGCGCCGCCGATCCTCTGACCACGGGATGACGCCATTGTCCGACCGCTACGCCCGCTACCAGCGCCTGCAGTTCGACTGGCCGGCGCCGCGCGTGCTGCGCATCCGCATGAACAATCCCGGCAAGCTGAACGCCGCGGACCAGACCATGCATGGCGAGCTCGGCGCGATCTGGCGCGACGTGGACGAAGATCCGGATGTCTCGGCGGTGCTGCTGACCGGCGCCGGCGACGCATTCTCCGCCGGCGGCGACATGGCGATGATCGACACGATCATGAACGACTTCCAGGCGCGCGCGCGGAACTGGAAGGAAGCGAAGGACATCGTCTACAACATCATCAACTGCTCGAAGCCCGTCGTCAGCGCCATTCGCGGACCGGCGGTCGGCGCCGGTCTCGTGTGCGGCCTGCTGGCGGACATCTCGATCGCCGCGAAGAAGGCCCGCATCATCGACGGCCACACCAAGCTCGGCGTCGCCGCCGGCGACCACGCGGCGATCGTCTGGCCCCTGCTCTGCGGTCTGGCGAAGGCGAAATACTATCTGCTGCTCTGCGACGCGCTGAGCGGCGAGGAGGCCGAACGGATCGGCCTCGTTTCGCTTGCGGTCGAAGACAGCGAGCTGGACGCAAAGGCGCTGGAGATCGCCACCCGGCTCGCCGACGGGCCGCCGAGTGCGATCCGCTGGACGAAGTACTCGCTCAACAACTGGCTGCGGCAGATGGGTCCGGCGTTCGATGCGTCGCTGGCGCTGGAGTTCCTCGGCTTCACCGGACCGGAAGCGCGCGAGGGCGTGGCGGCGTTCCGCGAGAAACGCAAACCGGACTTCCCGAAGGACTTGCCGGTTTGACGCCGTCATTCCGGACCGGGCAAAGCGCTGATCCGGAATCCCGATGGTGTTGATCGCGTTGTTCGCGGCCGCCCCAGTAGCGGCCGCGTTTTTGGATCCGAGCTAGACGATTGGATCCTGCACGACGATCAGGTGATCGGCCAGCATGCCATTGCTGAGGTTGCCGTTGACGATCGCCAGCGTCTGGTAATTGTCGCCGCCACCGTCGACGTCGATCTGGATATTCGTCTGGCCGCCGGAGATTTGAGCGCGCAGGAAGCCGCCGCCGATCAGGCCGAAAGCGTTGCTGCCGCCGAAGCCCTGGAACATGTCGGCTGCAAGCACGATTTGATCGTGGGCGCTGCCAGTAACGGCAAAGTCCGTGATCGTGTCGATGCCGTCGGACGCGACATTGAAGCCGAACTGGTCGACGCCAGCGCCACCCGTGAGGGTGTCGTTGCCACCCCCGCCGACGAGCAGATCGTTGCCGGTGCCGGCCAACACGATGTCGTTGCCTGCTCCGCCACTCAATCGATCGTTGCCAGTTCCGCCATCGAGCGAGTCCACACCATCGCCACCATCGAGAACGTCGATGCCGTCACCGCCGCGGAGCACGTCGTTGTCAGCACCGCCGGCAAGATTGTCGTCGCCGATGCCGCCTTCGAGCAGGTCATCACCCGTGCCGCCGTTCAGAATGTCGTTGCCAGCGCCACCGAGCATCCGGTCGACGTCGGCACCACCATCGATCGCATCATTGCCGTTGCCGCCTTCGAGCGTGTCGTTGCCATCGCCGCCCGCGAGGAAATCGTTGCCCTCACCGCCGAGCAAGATATCGCGGCCTGCGTCGCCCAGCAATCGATCGTTGCCGCCCAAGCCCTCGATCCAGTCGTTGCCACTATTGCCGCGCAGTTCGTTCGCGAGGCCATTGCCAACCAGCCGGTCGCTGCCGGAGCCACCGAAAACGTTTTCGAAGTTGACGAAGGTATCGGATCCGACCGTCACCGGACCATCCGTGAGCGTGAAGAATACGGCCTTGGTCGTTGCGCTGAAATCGATCGTGTCGCTGCCGTCGCCGCCGTCATACTTGTCGGCGCCGTCGGAAAGGCTCAGCACAATGAACTTGTCGTCACCGGCATTGCCCTTCATCGTGTCGTTGCCGAGGCCGCCGATGATGGTGTCATTGCCGGCATCGCCGAAGATCACGTCATTGTCGGCGCCGCCGTCGATCATGTCGTCGCCGTCGCCGCCTTCGATCACATCGGCACCGCGCTCACCGCTCAGGGTATCGTTGTCCCGACCGCCGTCGATGCGGTCGTCGCCTGCGCCGCCGTAGAGGTGGTCGTTGCCGACTCCGCCGATGAGGACGTCATCCCCACCGTACGTGGAATCCATGGCCATCGTGTCGTTGCCGTCGCCGCCATCGATCACAAAGCCGCCGGCCGAGGTCGAGAGCGCCACGTCATCGCCGGTGCCGAGCAGGATCGTGCCCTCGACCACCGCGCCGACATAGAGGTTCACCTGGTCGTTGCCGGCGCCCATGTCGATCGCCGAGCCGCCGGTGGCCCTGATCAGCCCGGAGTTGTTCAGCGTATCCCGGGCACCGCCCATCGAGATGCCGCCGATGATCCGGCCGGTGCTGTTGTTGCCGACAAAGTCCTCGTAGTCGCCGACAAGGTTGATCGCCTCGTTGCCGCGCAGGTCGAAGTCTGCCGCATCCTCGGGATCGACCCCCTCCGGACCATGACCGTCGCCCTGGATCAGGCCGTCATTGACGATGGTGGTCGCACCGAAGGCCGGACCATTCTCGCTGTCGTCGACCTGGATAGCGCGGCCGTAGCCGTAGATCTCGGCATTGCCGCTGTTGACGATGGTGCCGCCGCCGATGGCGATGCCCTCGGAAATATTCGGCTCGCCACTGTGATAGCCTTCGTGACCCAGGCCTGCGATGCGGCCATAGTTCAGGATCTGTGCCAGGCCGTCGGTATCGATGGCATCGCCATCGCTGTCGTCCAGCTCCGCCGAGCGGCCTTCCATGATACCGCGATTGGTAATGAAGACCTTCTCTTCTTCAGAGCCGCCATTGTCGATGTTCACCGCCGAACCGTTGCGGCCGATGATGATGCCCTCTGCCGCATTCGTGACCGTCACCTTGCCCGAACCGGTCACACCGTGACGCGAGCCTTCAATCAGACCGCCGGCAAGGTTATTGACGCCGCCGCCTGAGGAGCTCTGGAAGTCCACGGCATCGCCGAAATTCTCGCCGGTGTCGGTCGCGATAATCGTTCCGGCGTTGTTCAGTGTGGCTGTACCACCCAGGCGCATCGTGTCCTGACGGTCGGTGCTGCGAATGACGCCGCCGGCGAGATTGTCGATCGTGACTGTCACACCATAGACATCCTGCATCCGAACCGCGTTCGAATTTGTGGATTTCGATCAACCCCGCATTCTCGATTTTGATGGTGCCTGTCGGCGGGACCTCATAATCGGAGTCGAACGCAAGAGCCGACTGCCACTCGGCGCTTATGACGCCGGTGCTGCGATTGATGATCTCGATCGACTGCATGTCGGAGCCGAGCCATCCGTTGATGGCGTTAGCGGTCGATGGGCCGCTGTGAATAAGACCGGCATTGTCGATCACGAGGTCGGTCGTAACACCGGAGATTGCGACGCTATTGGTGTTGTTGGCGTTCACATTCAGCGCGCCGCCTTCCTCGATCATCAGCTTGTCGGCTCCGCTCAGGTTGATCTGAGACGTCACCACCGCACCACTCTCGATTGTGACGGTGTCGTAAGCCTCGCTCGGCAGCCACCGACCACGTGCCGCTCTGAACCTCGAGGGCCTCGACGTTCGCAGTGGCGCCGAGCGAACCCACGCCGGGACCGGTCAGCTTCAGCGTGTCGTCGCCCTCGCCGCCGTCGATCAGGCCGGTGACGGTCGAACCGGCGTGCGCCTCGAACGTGTCGTTGCCCTCGCCCAGATTGACCGCCGAGCCGCCGGTGGCGGTCATCGTGCCCCTGTTGGCGACGAGATCGTCGCCTCTCCCCATCGATACGCCGCCGATGATAGTGCCGGTGTTGGTGAGAGAATCGTTCAAGTCATTGATCAGGTTGACCGCCTCATTGCCGCGCAGGTCAAAGCCGGCCAGGTCCTCGGGATCAACCCCTTCCGGCTGGTGTCCGTCACCGCGGATCAGTCCGGCATTGACGATGGTCGTTGCGGCCCAGGCGTTTCCGTTGCTCGAATTGTCGACCTGGATGGCGCGGCCATAGCCGTAGATTTCGCCGCCGGCATGGTTGCGGATCGTGCCGCCGCCGATCGCAACGCCTTCGGACACATTCGGCTCGCCATTGTGATAGCCCTCATGGCCCATTCCGCCGACAAAGCCGTAATTGTCCAGGGTCAGCAGAGAATCGACGTCGATGGCGTCGCCATCGCTATCGGTGAGATCGGCCGAACGACCCTCCATCCGTCCGCGATTGGTAACGGTGACCACCTCTGTTCCAGAGGTATCCATATTCACCGCCGAGCCATTGCGGCCGATCATCGTGCCTTCATTGTAGACGGTGATGGCCCGCTCGCCGGTGACCGCATGGCGCGAGCCTTCGATATGACCGGCGGCATAGTTGTTGACCACGCCATCGAGCTTCTCGTCGAAGTCCATCACGTCGCCGCCCCCGACGTTTCCTTCCTCCATCATGATCAGACCGGAATTGTTGACGACGATGGCTCCCCCGAGCCGCTTGGTGTCAAGGTACAGCATGACCGACCTCGCCGCCGTCGGTTTGCCGAATGACGCCACCCTCAAGATTGTTGATATAGACAGACGCGCCGTTGTCGGCGGCGTTGGCAAAGTTGACGACCGCGTTGCGCGCTTCGATCGTGCCGGCATTGTTGAGCGTGACCGAAGACCCCGTAAACAATTTGCCCGTGCTGACCGTCCCCTCGATCTTGCCGCCTTCAAGATTATTGATGATGAGGGACCCGCTCGCGTCGGAGGTGCTGCTGATCGCTGTTCCGTCGGCCTTGATCAGACCGGCATTCTCAACCACGAGATGGGTATTCGGGCCGCTCCATTGCAGTGCGACCTGGTTGTCAGGGACATCGAGCTTGCCACCCGATTCCACCGTGAACTGACCGCCGCCCGCGACCGTGAGTGGAGTCTCGACGATCTCGCCCGCGCCAATGACGTTGCCGCTGAAGGCGGGATCATCGTTGGTGATCGTCACGTATGCGTTTCCGCTGCCGATAACCGCGCCGACCACTTCGTTGCCGACGGATGTAATTTGCAAACGAAGTTGCTCGGTCAACTCGGCGCGGACGTCGCCGTTGATCGTGAGCGTAAACGTCGCCGCGCTCTGGCCATCCAGGATGGTCCCGGTGAACGGGAAAACACCGTCGAAATCGTCGCCATTGGCACTGCTGCCGCCCGCCGGAGCGACGATTGTAAAAGTCGTATCGCCCAGCGTTCCGCCCGTCCGCTCGACGGTGAAGGTCAGCGTCACTTCGCCCGAATTGCCTTCGGTGACCTGGACGCTCTGAGACGCTTGGGCAAAACCTATGATCTGGGGCTGATCGGTATTGGTGATCGTGGCATGCGCAGTATCGCTGCCGCCGACGACGACTGCGTGGCCGGGATTCGAACCGCCCTGAAGAACGATGTCGAATTTCTCGTTGCTCTCGTAGCGGATGTCCCCGGAGACGGTGATCGTCACGACAGTCGATGTCTGCCCGTCTGCAATCGTGCCCGAGAAGTTCGGCAGCGTGCCGCCGAAGTCCGCGGCGTCGATGCCGGCGCCAGGAACGAGCGAGCCGGTGAAGTCGATCGCACCTTCGGTCGATCCCGAACGTACGACAGTAAAGGTGAACACGCTGCTCTCGCCGTCCTGCCCCTCGATGACCGTCACACGAACCGAGGCGGCGCAAAGCCGATGGTCTGCACAGTCGGGTCGACGACGAACGGATCGCTCGGCAGCGGCAGGTCGGGATGAACGTCGTCGTCACCGGCATCGGGGAAATTGCGCTGACCGGTCCAGTTGTCGGGCTGGTGCAGCGCCGCCAGATAATCGGCGAAGGAGCTGAAGCCGGAGGTCGGACCATCGTAGACGGAGATCACCGGATAGTAGGACCCTTCGACGGTGTTGTTCAGCGAGATCGCGTTCACGCCTTCAATGAGGCCGGTATTGGTCAGCTCGCTGCCGGTCAGGTTGCCGGTGGCAAAGGCCGTCAGGAACGTCGGATTCGCCGCTGTCGCCGGTATAGGCATAAAGAGTTTCGCCTGCGAACTGGTATTGCTGAACCGGTTGGTTGCCGGAATAGGTCACCGTGCCAAGATTGCTGGCAGGGTGGGCCGTGCCGCTAAAATTGCCCGGGATCAGGTCTTCGAGCGTGACGATGGTGCCAGCCGCGATGTCGCTCGTCGCGGTCCAGGTCCACGTTGCCTCGTTCGTGGTGAAGCTCGAGCCGTTCCAGTTGTTGTCGGTGAAGGTGATCGTGGTGCCCGCCGACAACGCCTCCAGGGCGACAAAATTGAACTGCGAGGTCGTGTTCATCGAGACGTTGAACGCGGTGAAAGCGATGGAACCGGCAGCGAGGGGCATGGGAAGTCTCCAGAAAAAGAGCGCGAAGGACCGTTCGCGAAAACCTGACGGTTTCGCGTTGGGTGAATGAAAGGGTTCGGGGAAGGCTGCTAGCGAGAGAGAAGCGCGGGCGAGTTGATCTTCTTGTTGTTGTGGCCGGTTGGTGAGAACACGAAATCAGCCAATCGACGACAGCGGACGCTGCCTTCGACTTCGCGCGGAACTAATCAGCGAAGTTTGACGTTCGATTAACCGTGAAGTGACAGCGACGCAGTCATGCCGCTTCAATGCCCCGCGCTTTCGCGCGGCAACGCCCGTCCGCATCGAAAGCACTCGCGTGATGTGCCGCCGGACGGACTGCAATTGCCGTTGTCGCGATGTGCTTTTCGATTCTCGCGCGAACGCTTTCGCGTCACCGTGAACCGACGAGGCGGTAGCGGATCAGAAGATGCGTGGGCGCCGTTGCGCCTACCTGGGCTTTCACCCCGCCTGCTGGATGATGCCAGCCTTGCGCAGCTCGGCGAGCTTGGCGTCGTCGTAGCCGAGCTTGCCCTTCAGGACCTCGTCGGTGTTCTGGCCGAGCAGCGGCGGCGCGCGGTAATCCTTGATCGGCGTGCCGGAGAACGTCAGCGCGTTGCGGATCAGCGACAGGTCGTCGCGCAGCGGGTGCTTCACCTTCACCTCCATGCCGCGATGCTTCACCTGCTCGTCGTCGAACACCTGCTGGAAGTCGTTGATCGGGCCTGCCGGGACGCCGACGCGCTCGAGCTCGTCGAGCCAGTATTTCGCAGGCTTGGTGATGAACAGATCCTCGAGGATCTTCATCAGCTCGACGCGATGCACGACGCGGTCGTTGTTCTTGACGAAGCGCGGGTCCTTGGCGAGCTCGGGGCGGCCGAGCACGCCGCAGCATTTCTCGAACTGCGAGTCGTTGCCGACCACCAGCATGATGTCCTGATCGGCGCAGGTGAACACGCGCGCCGGCACGCCGCCGTTGCCGGAGGTGCCGCGCCGCGGCGGCGTCTCGCCGTTGACGAGATAGATCTGCGCATAGTGCGTCAGCGAGGCGATCACCGTGTCCATCAGGCAGACGTCGACGTGCTGGCCTTCGCCGCCGTTGACCTTGCGATGGAACAGCGCCGAGAGAATGCCGATCGAGGCGTTCATGCCGGTCATCACGTCGGCAATGCTGGGGCCGACCTTCATCGGTCCTGCGCCCGGCTCGCCGTCCGGATGGCCGGTGACGCTCATCAGGCCGCCCGCCGCCTGGAAGATCGCGTCGTAGCCCGGACGCGCCTTGTACGGACCGGTCTGGCCGTAGCCGGTCACCGAGCAGTAGATGATGCCGGGATTGATCTTCTTGATCGATCTCGTAGTCGAGGCCGTAGCGCTTCAGGTCGCCGACCTTGAAGTTCTCCATCATGATGTCGACGGACTTCGCGAGCTCGCGAACGATCTCCTGTCCCGCGGGCTTGGCGAGATCGACCGCGACCGAGCGCTTGTTGCGGTTGGCGCAGAGGAAGAACGAGTTGTTGTTGTTCGCCTTGCCCTCCGGATCGACCAGATAGGGAGGTCCGAAGATGCGCGCATCGTCGCCGCCGCCCGGACGCTCGATCTTGATCACCTCGGCGCCGAGGTCGGCGAGCATCTGGGCCGACAGCGGGCCCGCGAGCACGCGCGTCAGATCGAGCACCTTGATGCCGGTGAGCGGAAGCGCAGACATTCTTGTTTCCTCTGGGCTGGTCAGGCGTGGGACTGGTCAGGCGTTCTTGCTTGCTTCTTCGGACGCCGTGGCGAAGTCCGTCATCAGACCGTCATTAGCCCGTCAAACACATTGATTTCAAGGGCTTGGCTCTGCTTTGGCCGCGCCCTCGCGCCAGCAGAAACGCAAGGCAGGGCACTGCCTAGCGCCCTGAAAACTGATCGCCGGGCATGACGTGCCCCGCCCTCACCGCCCCTGGAACACCGGCTTGCGCTTCTCGACGAAGGCCCGCATCGCCTCCTTCGAATCCTCGGTCTTGCCGATCTGCACCGTCATGTCCTGCTCGTAGCGATAGCCGTCGCGCAGGCTCATCTCCTCGATCGCGTTCAGCGACTGCTTGAACAGCTGCACCGCGAGCGGCGCCTTGGAGGCGATGTCCTTGGCGAACGTCATCGCCGCCGGCATCAGCTCGGCCGCCGGCACGCAGGCCTCGACGACGCCAAGCCGATACAGCTCCGGCCCCGGAACCCGATAGCCGGTCACCGCCATCCGCCGCACCCGCGAATGGCCGAACAGCCGCATCGCATGACGCCCGCCGCCCATCAGCCCGACGTCGATCTCCGGCATGCCGAGCGAGGCCTGCTCCGACGCCAGCAGGATGTCGCAGGACGCGGCGATCGCGAGCCCTGCCCCGAGCGCCGGGCCATTGATCGCGGCGATCACCGGCTTCTTGCACTCGACGATGGCATGGAAGCATTCGCGCGCGCTGCGCAGATGGCCGCGCGGACCGCCCGGCTGCGGCCTCGCCGCTGGAGCGCGCCTTGATGTCGGCGCCGGCGCAGAACAGCTTGCCCTGCCCGGTCAGCACGACGACGCGCACGTTGTCGTCGTCGGACATGAGGTCGAACGCCAGCGCCATCTCGTCCTGCATTTGCCGGCTGAGCGCGTTGACCGGCGGATTGGTCATCGTCGCCACGGCGACATGGTCGGTGATCTCGATGTCGAGCAGCTTCAGATCGTAAGCACCCATGGTGTTTCCCCTTGTTCTTGCTTGTGTCTGCTTCAAGCCTTGGTGCGCGCGGCGACGAGGCGGAGCGGCGTGTATTCCATCACCGGCGAGCCGTCCTGCTTGACGACGATGTTGCGCGTCCGCACCAGGCCGCGATTGTCCCGGTTCTTGCTGCGGCGCGCCTCGATCACCTCGCACTCGACATGAATGGTGTCGCCGGCGACGATCGGTCCCTTGACGTCGAGCTGCATGTTGAGGAAGGCGAAGCCGGTGTGCTGCATGGTCGCCTGCATCAGCAGGCCTTCGGCAAAGCAGTAGACCAGCGCGCCCGGCGCCGGCCGTCCCTTGATGTCGGATTCCTTCTTGACGAACTCGAGATCGGTGAACAGCACCTCGGTCATGCCGGTGCAGTTGACGAAGTTGACGATGTCCGTCTCGGTGATGGTGCGGCCGACGGTCTTGAATTTTCGCCCGAGCGGCAAGTCCTCGTAGAACAGGCCGAGACCAACGATGTCCATTTTCTTCTTTCCTTGTGTTGTGAGCTGTTCGATGTCGCAGCGCCGGCAAGGCGTCAGCCGTGCATGGTCAGGCCGCCGGAGACGCTGATGGTCTGCCCGGTGATGAAGCCGGCGTCGTCGCTGAGCAGGAAGGCGATCGTTCCCGGATAGTCGTCCGGCGTGCCGAGGCGGCGCAGCGGAATGGCGCGCGCCAGGCTTTCGGCGAGCTTGCCGCCGGAGGGCGAACTGGCCTTGAAGTTGTCGAACAGCGGCGTGTCGGTCGGCCCGGGACAGACGACGTTGAGCACGACGTTCTTGCGCGCAAGCTCGCGCGCCATGGTCTTGGTGAAGGCGATGACGCCGCCCTTGCAGGCGGAATAGACCGCCTCGCCGGACGAGCCGACACGGCCGGCATCGGACGACACGGTGACGACCCGGCCGAAGCCGCGCTCGACCATGCGCCTGACCACGACATGATGCAGGTTCAGCGGCCCGTACAGATTGATGCCGATCACCTTGTCCCAGAAGGCGCGATCGGTATCGAGAAACGGGATCGGAATGTCCCAGCCGGCGACGTTGGCGAGCAGTTCGACGGGTCCTGCGTCGTTCTCGAACACGTCGGTCGCGGTCGCGACCGCATCGCGATCGGTGATGTCCACCTTGTAGATCAGCACCCGACCGGGTTTGCCCGCGCACAGCCGCGCCGTCTCTTCCGCGCCCGCGAAATTCAGGTCGAAGATGCCGACGATGCAGCCCTCCTCGACGAGGCGAACGGCCGTCGCCCGGCCGATCCCGCTGGCGCCACCGGTGAGGATGGCCCGGCGTCCCGCAAGTCCACGCATGTGATACTCCCCGAGTATTCGTCTTTATGTGTCAGGGTTTCACGACCGTCCGCAACAGTCAAAGGCGCGTCGTCGCGTCGCCTCAGGTTGCAAATTTTCAGGGCTGCTTTGCGACGCGGCAAAGCTTTTGTCGGGGCTGGCAAATTCCGCTAAGACCTCGCCATTCAGTCAGCAAAAGAACGACAAAGAACGAGGAAACGCCATGTCGATCGATTTCGAGATTCCGGCTGAGGCCAAGGCCATCCGCGAGAAGGTGCGCAAGTGGGTGCAGGAGGAATGCATCCCGGCCGAAAAGGAGCTGGACACGCAAGTCGCTCGACGAGGTGCTTGGACCGTTGCGCAAGAAGGCGCGCGCGCAGGGCCTGTGGTGCCCGTTCATCCCGAAGGAATATGGCGGCATGGGCCTCGGCCCGCTGGCCAACGCGCTGGTGCAGATGGAGCTCGGCGAGAGCTCGCTCGGCGCGCTGTCGATGAACACGCAAGGCCCGGACGACGCCTCGATGCTGACGCTGCTGGCGCACGGCACCGAGTACCAGAAGGAGAAGTTCCTCAAGCCGCTGCTGAACGGCGAGAAGCGCGTCTGCTTCTCGATGACCGAGAAGGCCGCCGGCGCCGACGCCACCGGCATGCAGACCACGCGCGGTCAAGGACGGCAACGAGAACTACGTCCTCAACGGCGAGAAGTGGTTCTCATCGTCGGCGAGCGTCGCCGACATCGCCATCGTGATGGCGAAGACCGATCCGAACGCGCCGCGCCACCAGCAGTTCTCGACCTTCATCGTCGAGCTGCCGAACCCCGGCTACCAGATCAAGCGCAACGTCAAGAACATGGCGATCGAGGGCCCGCACTACGACAAGCTCTCCGGCGGCCACTCGGAGATCGACATCAAGGACCTGAAGGTGCCGGCCGACAACCTGCTCGGCGGCGAAGGCAACGGCTTCAACATGGGCCAGCATCGCCTCGCCTACGGACGGCTGCGGCACGGCATGCACAACATCGCCATGGCGCAGCGCGCGCTCGACATGGCGACCGCCCGCGTCACCACGCGCTCGACCTTCGGCACGCTGCTCGCGGACCGCCAGGCCGTGCAGTTCATGCTCGCCGACTGCGCGAGCGAGCTCTACATGGCGCGGCTGATGCTGCTGCACATCGCCTACAAGGCCGAGAAGGGCATGGACCTGCGGCAGGAGAACTCCATCGCCAAGATCTTCCTCGCCCACATGGTGCACAAGGTGGTCGACACCGCGATCCAGCTGCACGGCGCGCTCGGCTACAGCCAGGACACGCCGCTGGCCCGCTGGTACACGCAGATCCGCTCGCAGCGCCTGGTCGACGGGCCGGACGAGGTCCACAAGTGGACCATCGGCCGCAACGTCATCAAGGCCTACAAGAAGCACGGCACGACGGCATCGGCCGCGGGTGGCGATTTGATTTAGACGAAGCAAGCGCGCAGCGGTGAAGCTTAAGGCTTCACCCTGCTGTAGCACCGCTTCCTGCACGAGCGGCTGCGTCTGCAGCTCCGTGCGATTGCGGCCGAGCTCCTTGGCCCGGTAAAGCGCTTCGTCGGCCGCCGTGATCAGGTCGCGCATCTGGCCTCCCGCGCCCGGCACGAGGCTGGCAACGCCGATGCTGAGCCGTGAATACTTGCCGGAGATGCCTTCGGCGTAGCAGGCCGTGACGAAGGCATGGCGGATTTGCTGCGCCATGGCGCCCGCCTCCTCGACGCGCGATCCCGGCAGCAGCACCGCGAACTCGTCGCCGCCATAGCGTGCGCCGAGATCGCTGGGCCGCTTGAGCGATCCGGCGATCGCCTCGCCGATCTGCATCAACAGCCTGTCGCCGGCCTGGTGGCCGAACGTGTCGTTGTAGAGCTTGAAGTGATCGGAATCGATCATCAGCAGCGCCACCGGCGCTGCGGTTCGCGCGGCGATCGCGCCATTGCCGGTCCAGCGCGTCGTTGAACGAGCGGCGGTTGGCAAGCCCCGTCAAGGGATCGGTCGTCGCCAGCGCCGCGAGTTCGGCTTCGGCACGCGCCCGCAGCCTGAGATTCCGGTTCAGGAACGCGACGAGCGCGATGGTCGACGCCGCGAGCGCTGCGATCAGCGCGCCGATCGCGAAGGCCTGCGGCCGCCACTGGGCGAAGATATCCTGGGTCGTCTGTCCGATCGCGACCACCAGCGGGAAGTCGCCGACCTGGCTGTAGTTGAACAGCTTGTGGGTCCCATCGACGATCGAGGTCGTTTCGAACTGGCCGACCGGCGTCTTCCGAGAACAGATCGATGATCCGCCCGGGATTTCTGTCGCGCTCGATGAAGTCGGAGTCCGCCGGTGAGCGCACGAGAACGATGCCGTCGCTGCGCGCCAGCGTCACCGTCGCGCCGGGGCCGAGCGCAATGGCCTTGAAGATCTGCTCGAAATAGTCGAGCCGCATCGAGCCCACGACGACGCCGTCGAACGAACCGTCCGGCTTGGCGAGGCGCCGGCTGAACGGAATCAGCGTCAGGCCCGTGATCCTGCGAGACGACCGGGCTGGCGATGAACAGACCGACGGAATCATTGTGCTTGTGGATCCTGAAATAGTCGCGATCCGAGAGGTCGGCCGTCGATGGCTCGATCGTCCTCGAATCGTAGCGGAGGCGGCCGTCTTCGTTGACGACGATGATCGCGCTGAGATGGCGCGCCGTCACGGACCGGTCGAACAGCAGGAGATGCCGCCTGCTGCGAGCGGAACATCCTCGATCTCGGGCAGCGTCAGGTTTTCGATCACGCCGATGACGGACAGATCGAGCGTCTCGACGTTGCGGGCGATATCTGCGGCCACGGCGGCTGCGACCGTCGATCCGACCACGCCCGCATGCTTCCAGGCCGCCTGCCGCGCGTCGAAGATGATCCAGGCGGAGATACTGCAGAAGCAAAAGCAGATGAACAGGATGGCAAAGGACGTCCGGCCCCAGCCCGCGGCGGCCGGCCGCGAACCGTCCATAGGCGAGCCGACGGCTATGGCCGGACCGCTTCCGGCGTTGCATCCGTCAGGCGGATCATGTGTCTCTCCCCGCCGGTACACGTATGTGAGCTTGATCTGGGCGAGGTTAAACCGCGCGTTGAATCGCACGCGATCCTTCATCATCGGTTAAAGGCAAAGGTGAAATCTTTGCAAATGTGGGAGAAACCGATGCGCGAGCGCCGCAATCGCGGGGCTTGCAGCCGAGGCTCAAAGCTTCGGGATGCGCAATCGGCTGATCATAAGGGAGCCGGATACGGCAAAGAGCAGAGTTATCGGATGCAGGGTGAAGCCGACAAACGACAGCTCGCCGCCCCACAAATCCGCGCCGGTCGCGCCCAATGCGGACGCCGACGCCAGCATGAGCACCAGGATCACCGACGTCGGAATCGGCGTACCTTCGAAATGAGTGACCTTCTCGCCGGCAAGCGCTTCCGCGGTGATGTTGTAACGCGCAAGTCGCGATACGCCACAAGCGACAAAGTAAGTCAAAATGGCGATGTCGTACAAGCCGCGCATGCCGCAGCCATAGGCAATAGCCGCAGGCGCGACCCCGAACGAGATCACATCGGCCAACGAGTTGAGTTCCCGGCCGATCGCCGAAGTCTTCTGCCGCCAGCGCGCGATGCGTCCATCGAGAACGTCGAACACCAGCGCGGCGACCACAAGACCGCAAGCCAGGTAGAGATAAATCACCTCGACACTGATGAGGTAGCGCATGACCGCGAATATCGCGCCGGTACCGCAAGCTGCATTTCCCAATGTGAACCAATCCGCGAGATGAAATTCACGGATCATCGCGAATGGCTTTTTGGCAGGAGCAGTCATCGGTGATCTCAAGATTGCGGCGTTAGAGCGTGATCGCGTTTCTTCGAATCGCCATCACGCTCTATCATCTTGTTGGAGCATGATCTTTCGGAAAACCGGCATCCACTTTCCCGGATCATGCTCTAGATCCGGCCTTCCTCGACCGCATGGCAAGCGACCGCGGCGGGCCCGCTGACGATCGTTCGCGGCTCTTCGGTCCGGCAGCGATCCGCTGCAAACGGGCATCGCGGGTGGAAGGTGCAGCCCGGCGGCGGTGAGATCGGATTGGGTATTTCGCCGTCGACCGCCTTGCGTTGCCGGCCGACCATCGCCAGATCCGGCACGGCGTCCAGCAGCATGCGCGTGTAGGGATGGCGCGGGTGCGTGAAGATCTCGCGCCCGGGCGCGACCTCGACCAGCCGCCCGAGATACATGACGCCGATGCGCGTCGCCATGTGGCGGACGACGGCAAGGTTGTGCGAGATGAACAGGTAGGTCAGCCCGAACTGATCCTGCAAGTCGCGCATCAGATTGAGGATCTGCGCCTGCACCGAGACGTCCAGCGCCGAGGTCGGCTCGTCGCAGACGATGAATTCCGGATTGGCCGACAATGCGCGCGCAATCGCGATGCGCTGGCGCTGGCCGCCGGAAAATTCGTGCGGGTATTTGCGGCCGTCCGCGGGATCGAGCCGGACCAGCTTCAACAGGTCGGCAACGCGCTGCTCGACCTCCGCATCGTCGTGCGCGAGGTCGAAGGCGCGGATCGGCTCGGCGATGATGCGATCGACCCGCCAGCGCGGATTGAGGCTCGCGAACGGATCCTGGAAGATCATCTGGAGGCGCCGGCGCAGTTTTTCGCGCGCGGCGCTCAGGCGCGGGTCGGACATCGAGATGCCGTCGATGCTGACCTCGTCCCGCGGTCGGCGGCAGCAGCCCGACCACCATGCGCGCCACCGTCGACTTGCCGGAACCCGAACTCGCCGACCAGCGCAAAGGTCTCGCGCCGGGCGATCTCGAACGACAGATCGGCGACCGCGGTCAGCGACTGCTTCGGTGCGCCGGCCAGCGTGCGTTCGAGCCAGGGCCGCGACACGTCGAACACGCAGGTGAGGTGCTCCGCCTTCACGAGCGGTGCGGATGCTGCGGCGCCCGGCTGGTCCCGCGGTTCGGCGATCACGGTGCTCATGCGCTGGCCCTCGCATCGGCGGCGTAGAGCCAGCAGGAGGCGAGCGACCGCTCGGCCGGAAGCAGGTCCGGCCGCTCGACGCGGCAGCGGTCGAAGACGTGCGGGCAGCGCGGATTGAAGGCGCAGCCGTCGGGGATCGCGGTCAGCCGCGGCATCGAGCCCGGAATCTGCGTCAGCCGCTCGGTATCCGCGGTCAGCGTCGGGATCGAGCCCATCAGACCCCGGGTGTAGGGATGATGCGCGTGCTTGATCACGTCGCGCACCGGTCCGATCTCGGCGATGCGTCCGGCATACATCACAGCGACCCGGTCGGCGGTCTCGGCGATCACACCCATGTCGTGGGTGATCAGCATGATCGCCACATGGTGCTCGCTGCAAAGCCGCTTCATCAGCGCGATGATCTGCGCCTGCACCGAGACGTCGAGCGCGGTGGTCGGCTCGTCGGCGATGATCAGTTCCGGATTGGCGGCCAGCGCCAGCGCCAGCACCACGCGCTGGCGCATGCCGCCGGAGAACTGATGCGGGTAGGCGTCGATCCGCCGCGCGGCGGCCGGAATGCCGACGTCGACCAGCAGCGAGATCGCGCGCTCGCGCGCCTGCGCCGCGTTCATGCCGGTGTGAATCTGGATGGTCTCCGATCAGCTGCTCGCCGATGCGGAACAACGGATTGAGCGAGGTGAGCGGATCCTGAAACACCATGCCGATCCGCCGCCCGCGGATCTTGCGCAAGGCTTCGGGCGGCAGATTGTCGATGCGTTCGCCCTTCAGCCGGACCTCGCCGCCGGCGATGCGGCCGGGCGGATCGAGCAGTCCGATGATCGCGGCACCGGTCAGCGACTTGCCGGCGCCGGACTCGCCGACCACGCCCAGCACCTCGCCAGGCTGAATGTCGAACGACACGCCGTCGACCGCCGTCAGAATGCCGCGTCGCGTCGGAAACTCGACGCGCAGGTTGCGGACGGACAGGAGCGGTTCGGTCATCGAAACCTTGTCATCGAAGTCTTGGATTCAGTGCGTCGCGCAACCAGTCGCCGAACAGGTTGATCGACAGCGCGATCGTCACCAGCGCGAGCGACGGGAACAACAGGATCCACCACTCGCCGGAGAACAGGAACTGCTGGCCGATCCTGATCAACGTGCCGAGCGAAGGCTGGGTCGGCGGCATGCCGACGCCGAGGAACGAGAGCGTCGCCTCTTCCAGCACCGCCAGCGCCAGATTGATCGTCGCGATGACGAGCACCGGGCCGGCGACGTTCGGCAGCACGTGCTTGATCATCACCGGGAATGCTCTGCAGCCCGATCACGCGCGCGGCGTCGACATATTCCTTGCGCTTCTCCACCAGCGTCGAGGCACGCACCGTGCGCGCATACTGCGCCCAGTTCGAAAGTCCGATCGCCACCGTCATGCACGATGAACGTCATCTGCTCGTGCAGCGAGGGATGGATCAGGCCGCGGGCGATGCCGAACACCAGCAGCGCCACCAGGATGGCCGGGAACGACAGCTGGATGTCGGCGATGCGCATGATCAGCGCCTCGATCTGTCCGCCGACATAGCCCGCGATCAGGCCGAGCGTCACGCCGAGCAGCAGCGAGAAGATCACCGACGCCGTGCCGATCAAGAGCGACACGCGCGAGCCGAACAGGATCGCCGAATACATGTCGCGGCCCTGGCTGTCGGCGCCGAGGCTGAAGATCATGCCCGATCCGGCGCCGGCCTCGCCCGGCGGCGTGAAGCCGTCCATCAGGTTGAGGGTGGCCGCGTCGAACGGGTCCTGCGGCGTGATGAAGCCGGCAAAGGTGGTCGCAAGAATAATGATGAGCGTGACGGCTGCGGCGCCGATCGCCACCGGCGAGGTCCGGAACGAGTAGCCGACATCGGAATCCCATGCGCGCGCAAACAGCCCCTTGAGGGCCTGGGCCCTGGTCACCGTCTGCGGCTGCGATACGACGCTCATGTGTTTCCTACCTCAGGCTCCGCAGCCGCGGATCGATCAGCACATAGACGAAGTCGGTCATGAAGTTCACCGCCGCGAACACGAAGGCGACGAACATCAGATACGCCGCCATCACCGGGATATCGACGAACTGGACCGCGTTGACGAACAGCGCGCCGAGGCCGGGCCACTGGAACACGGTTTCGGTGACGATGGCAAAGGCGATCACCGAGCCGAGCTGCAGGCCGACGATGGTAACGACCGGCACCATGGTGTTGCGCAGCGCATGGCGGAACTGGATGCGCCGCTCGGGAATGCCGCGCGCGCGGGCAAAGCGGACATAGTCGGTGCGCATGGTCTCCAGCATTTCCGCGCGCACCAGCCGCATGATCAGCGTCAGCTGGAAGAAGCCGAGCGTCAGCACCGGCAGCACCAGCGATTTGCGGCCGGTTTCCGTCAACAGCCCCGTGGTCCACCAGCCGAAGCGGACGACGTCGCCGCGGCCGAACGACGGCAGCCATTTGCAGCTCCACCGCAAACAGATAGATCAGGCCGATGCCGATCAGGAAGGTCGGCAACGACACGCCGACCAGCGAGAGGACCATGACCGTGTTGGCGACCATCCCGCGCCGGTTGATCGCCGCATAGACGCCGAGCGCGACGCCGACGATGAAGGCGAACAGCGCCGACAGCACGGCGAGCTCGAGCGTGGCGGGCAAGCGCTCGGTCAGAAGGTCCGCGACCGGCCGCGCCTGGCGGTAGGAGATGCCGAAGTCGCCGCGCGCCGCGTGCGCGAGGAACCGCGCAAACTGGATCGGGAACGGATCGTTGAGTCCGAGCCGCTCGGTGAGCTCGGCGCGGTCGGCATCGGTCGATTCCTGGCCCGCGAGGCTCGCGATCGGATCGCCGACGAAGCGGAACATGGAAAAGGCGATGAGCCCAACCGCCAGAATGACGAGGATGCCCTGCAGCAGGCTGCGAATGAGGTGCGCGATCATTCCGGAACGCCTGCGGGAGCCGGATCGGCTCCCGCAGGCCGTTTTATCCGATCAGTTGGTCTTGAACGAGACGTATTTCAGCTTCGGCTGGTTCGAGACGTCGACCGGAATGTCGAAGCCGGTCTTCATCGCGTAGGCGAGCGTCTGGTGGTGAACCGGCAGATAGAGCGTCTCCTCCCTGAACAGCGCCCACAGCTTGGCGATCGTCGCGTCGCGCTTGGCCTTGTCGGTCTCGCTCGACAGCGACTCGATCATCTTGTCGGCCTCGGCATTGGAATAGCGCAAGCGCGTTCCAGCTGCCGTACTTGGCGTCTCGCGTGTGATAGAGGATACGAGAAGGTGTATTCGGAATCGAACGTCGGCACGCCCCAGCCGAGCAGGAAGAACTCCGTCTCCGGCGGATTCTTCTGGATCAGCGGGAAGTGGATCGACTTCGACTGCGAGACCAGGTTCACCTTGACGCCGATCTGGCCCCACATGCCGACCGCCGCCTGGCAGATCGCTTCGTCGTTGACGTAGCGGTCGTTCGGGCAATGCAGCGTGACGGTGAAGCCGTTCGGATAACCGGCGTCGGCGAGCAGCTTCTTGGCCGCGTTGACGTCGCCCGTCGGCACCGCGTCGAGCTCCTTGGTCCAGCCGTGGACGAACGGCGCCGCCATGGCGCCGGTCGGCACCGACTGCCCGCGCATGGCGACGCGCTGGATCGCCTGCCGGTTCAGCGCCATGTTCATGGCCTGACGCACCTTCTTGTCGGCGAACGGGTTCTTGCCCTGGACGCTGTCGCCCTTCAGGTCGGCGGACCCGACGTCCATGCCGAAGAAGATGGTGCGGTTCTCAGGCCCGATATTGACGCGCAGGTTCTGCTGGCTCTTCAGCCGCTCGATGTCCTGCACCGGCACGTCCTGCACGAAGTCGACCTCGCCCGACAGCAGCGCCGCGAGCCGCGTCGCATCCGCCTTGATCGGGATGTAGACCAGCTCGGTGATCTCCAGCGGGAACGTGCCGATGCCCCAGTAGCTGTCGTTGCGCTTCATCACCGTCTTCACGTCCGGCTCGCGCGAGACCAGCGAGAACGGCCCGGTGCCGTTGGCGTTGCGGACGGCGTAGTTCTCTTCCTTGTTCTTGAAGTCCTGCGGCTTCTGGACGTTGTTCGCCTCCGCCCACTCCTTGTCCATGATGAACAGGTCGGTGAGGTTGTTCGGCAGCAGCGGGTTCGGTCCCTTGGTCTTGATCTGCACGGTCAGGTCGTCGACCTTGGTGATCGCTGTCGACCGACGTCAGCAGGCCTTTCATGTCCGAGGTCGGCTGCCGCGCGCGCTCCAGCGAGAACACCACGTCGTCGGCGTTGAAGGCGTTGCCGTTGTGAAACTTCACGTTCGGGCGGAGCTTGAACTCCCAGACATTCGCGTCGTCGGTGACCTTCCATGAGATCGCGAGCGCCGCCACTTCCTTGCCCTGGGTGTCGCGATGGATCAGCGGCTCATAGATATGGTGGTTGAGGCCGTGCGTCGGACCCTCGTTCTGGGCGTGCGGATCGAGGGTGAGCGAGTCGCCCGAGCGCGCCCACTTCAGCGAGCGCGCGTCGGCCGCCGCCGTCGCCAGGGCCGTCGCTGCCAGCAGCGCGATGGCAAATTTGCCGTAATTGGTCATTGGAGGGGCCTCCGAAATCATGCCTAAATCCGGCCGTCCGGCGGCCGTTGGAAACCGATTATAGGCCGCGCCTGTGCCCTGTCACCGGGCGGCGAACAAGATTTGTGCAGCCCTCAAGACCGGCCCGCAGGGGCAAAACACCGCAGCCGTCGAAAGTATGAGACGGGAATATTCGCAGTGCGGAACTACGGGCTTGCCGGCAGTCTCACAGGCCCCGTATCATCCGACGACGGCCTCGCGCACCGCTTCCGCCCGCACGGCGCAGAACTTGAACTCCGGAATCTTGCCGAACGGATCGAGCGCCGGATTGGTGAGCAGGTTGGCCGCCGCTTCCGCATAGCAAAACGGCATGAACACCATGTTCTCCGGCACGTCGCGATCGGTGCGAACCTTCACCTCGACCGCGCCACGGCGCGTCTGCAGGCGAATGAAGTCGCCGGGCCACACGTCCAGTCGCCGCATATCCTTGGGCGACATGAACGCCACCGCCTCCGGCTCGATCTGGTCGAGCACCTGGGAGCGCCGCGTCATCGAGCCGGTGTGCCAATGTTCCAGCACGCGGCCGGTGGAGAGCACCATCGGATAGTCGGCGTCGGGCAGTTCGTCCGGCGGGATGACATGCGCCGGCACGATCTTGCCGCGGCCGCTCTCGGTCGGGAAACCCGTGGTGAAAATGATCTCGTTGCCGGGCCGCTGCGGATCGTCGACCGGATAGGTCACCGCCCCCTCCCGCTGCAGCCGCTCCCAGGTGATGTTCCTCAGCGACGGCATCACCTGCGTCATCTCGGCGAACACGTCGGCCGGGCCGGCATAGGTCCAGTCCAGGCCCATGCGCTTGCCGATTTCCTGGATGATCCACAGGTCCTGCCGCGCGTCGCCGGGCGGCTTGATCACTTCGCGCGCCAGCTGCACGCGGCGGTCGGTGTTGGTGAAGGTGCCGGATTTTTCGGCGAACGCGGACGCCGGCAAGATCACGTCGGCATGGAACGCGGTTTCGGTGACGAACAGATCCTGCACCACGAGATGATCGAGCTTGGCCAGCGCCTCGCGCGCGTGCTGCAGGTCGGGGTCGGACATCGCGGGGTTTTCGCCCTCGATATACATGCCGCTGATCTCGCCGGCGTGGATCGCGTTCATGATCTCGACCACGGTGAGACCGCGCACCGGATCGAGGTCCTGATGCCAGAGCTTCTCGAACGGCTCGCGCAGATCGGTGCGGCCGACCGGCTGGTAATCCGGCAGGAACATCGGGATCAGGCCCGCATCGGAGGCGCCCTGCACATTGTTCTGGCCGCGCAGCGGATGCAGGCCGGTACCGGGACGGCCGATCTGCCCGGTGATCAGCGCCAGCGCGATCAGGCAGCGCGCGTTATCCGTGCCGTGGACGTGCTGGCTGATGCCCATGCCCCAGAAGATGATCGAGGCACGCGAACTCGCATACATCCGTGCGACCTCGCGCAACGTCTCCGCCGGGATGCCGCAGATCGGCGCCATCTTCTCCGGCGGGAATTCCTTGATGCGCTCCTTCAGCTCGTCAAAGCCTTCGGTGTAGCCGGCGATGTATTGCTGGTCGGTCAGGCCCTCGGTGATGATCGTGTGCAGCATCGCGTTGAGCATCGCGACGTCGCTGCCGGGCTTGAAAGCGAGATGCTTCGTGGCATGCCGCGACAGGGCCTGCCCGCGCGGATCCATGACGATCAGCTTGGCGCCGCGCTTCGCGGCATTCTTGATGAAGGTCGCGGCGACCGGATGGTTCACGGCCGGATTGGCGCCGATAACGATGATCACTTCCGCATCCATGGCGGCAGCAAACGGCGCGGAGACCGCGCCCGAGTTCAGCCCCTCCATCAAGGCCGCAACCGACGAGGCATGGCACAGCCGCGTGCAGTGATCGACATTGTTGGAGCCGAAGCCGGTGCGCACCAGTTTTTGGAACAGATAGGCTTCCTCGTTGGATCCCTTGGCCGAACCGAAACCGGCGAGCGCCTTGACGCCCTTCTCGTCACGGATTTTGGCGAGGCCCTTGGCTGCGACGTCCAGCGCCTCGTCCCACGATGCTTCGCGGAAATGCGTGAAGGGATTGGCCGGGTCGACCTGGTCGTTGGCGTCCTTCTTCGCATTCGGCAGCCGCATCAACGGTTTTGTCAGGCGATGCGGGTGATGGATGTAGTCGAAACCGAAACGCCCCTTGACGCAGAGCCGGTTGTGATTGGCGGGGCCGTCGCGGCCCTCGGCGTAGATGACCTTCTCGTCCTTGACCTGATAGGTGACCTGGCAGCCGACGCCGCAGAACGGGCACAGCGAGTCCACCTTCCTGTCGGCATAGGTCACGCGGGTCTGGTTGTCATCGAGCATCACCGACGGCATCAGCGCGCCGGTCGGGCAGGCCTGCACGCATTCGCCACAGGCGACGCAGGTCGATTCACCCATCGGATCGTCGAAGTCGAACACGATCTTGGACCCGTGACTGCGATAGGCCATGCCGATAACGTCATTGACCTGGACCTCGCGGCAGGCGCGCACGCACAGGCCGCACTGGATGCAGGCGTCGAGATTGACGCTCATGGCGGGATGGCTGGTGTCGCTTTGCCAGCGCTCCGCTGCGGGGAAGCGGCTTTCGGTGACCTCGACCTTCTCCGCCCAGGTCCAGAATTTCGATTGCGGATCGTGTGACGTTGCACGCGCCGGCTGATCGGCGACCAGCAATTCCATCACCATCTTCTGCGCCGCGACTGCGCGCGCGCTCGCCGACTTCACCTTCATGCCGACGCTCGGCGTCCGCTTGCAGGACGCCGCGAGCACGCGCTCGCCTTCGATCTCGACCATGCAGGCGCGGCAATTGCCGTCCGGCCGGTAGTCCGGCTCCGGCGCGTAGCATAGATGCGGAATGTCCGTTCCCTGACGTTTGGCGACCTGCCAGATGGTCTCGCCGGCGCTTGGCCTCGACCTGCCTGCCGTCAAGTTCGAACTGGACCTTCGTCATGTCGCGGCCTCGTCAGGCATGAACGCGCCGGGAAAATACGTCATCACGCTGGTGAGCGGATTGGCGGCCGCCTGACCGAGACCGCAGATCGACGCATCGCGCATCACCTGGCCCAATTCGCCCAGCAGTTCGCGGTCCCAGACCGGCTTTTCCATCAACAGTGCGGCCTTCTGGGTGCCGACCCGGCACGGCGTGCATTGGCCGCAGCTTTCGGCCTCGAAGAAGCGCATCAGGTTGAGTGCCGCATCCTTCACGCTGTCCTGTTCGGACATGACGATGACCGCGGCCGAGCCGATGAAGCAGCCGTATTTCTCCAGCGTGCCGAAATCGAGCGGGATGTCGTCCATCGACGCCGGCAGGATGCCGCCGGACGCGCCGCCCGGCAGGTAGGCGTGCAAGCGTATGGCCATCGGCCATGCCGCCGCAGAACTCGTCGATCAGTTCGCGCACCGTGATCCCGGCCGGCGCGAGCTTCATGCCGGGATTCTTGACCCGGCCCGAGACCGAATAGCTGCGCAGGCCGTGACGGTCGTTGCGGCCATGACTCTTCCACCAGTCTGCGCCCTTCTCGACGATGTCGCGCACCCACCACAGCGTCTCGACATTGTTGATCAGCGTCGGCAGGCCGAACAGCCCGACCTGGAACGGGTAAGGCGGCTTGTGCCGCGGCAGCCCGCGTTTGCCTTCGATGCTTTCGAGCAGCGAGGATTCCTCGCCACAGATGTAGGCGCCGGCGCCGCGGCGCATATGCAGCACCGGTCCACCTGACGGGAGCTTTGCGATCTCGCGTTCGAGGATCTCGCGCGAGGCCGGATATTCGTCGCGGATGTAGATGTAGACGTCCGAGGCTTCCACCACATGGGCGCCGATCAGCATCCCTTCGAGGAAGCGATGCGGATCGCTTTCGAGATACCAGCGATCCTTGAACGTTCCGGGCTCGCCTTCGTCGCCATTGACCGCCATCAGCCGCGGGCCGGGCTCGCCGAGCACCGCGCGCCACTTTCGCCCCGTGGGAAAGCCCGCGCCGCCGAGACCGCGCAAGGATGCATCATCCAGCGCCTTCAGGAGATCGTCCCTGGCCAGTTCACCGGAGCGCAGACGATCGAGCAACACATAGCCGCCGCCGGCAACATAGGCGTCATAGTCGACGTAGTCGGGCAGATGCGGGTGGGTATCGCCATCCTTCACCGCCGCAAGCACGCTTGCCGCAGTGGCATGGTCGACGAAGTGATGGCCGACCTCGACTGCCGGCGCCGTGTCGCAGCGGCCGACACAAGGCGCACGCACCACGCGAATGCCGGGGCCGATCCCGCGCTCAAGCTCGTGCAGCAACTTTTCCGCACCCATCATGGCGCAGGTGAGCGAATCGCAAACGCGAACGGTCAGCGGCGCGATGTCCGTCTTCGCCCTCCTTCACCACATCGAAATGCGCGTAGAAGGTCGCGGTCTCGAACACTTCGGCAAACGCCAGCTTCATCTCGTCGGCAAGGGCCGCGAGGTGAGCGGCGGAAATCTGATGATACGTGTCCTGGATCAGGTGCAGATGCTCGATCAGGAGATCGCGGCGGCGCGGCCGGTCGCCGAGCAGAAGCTCGATCTCCTGTGCAGCCACCGGATCGATCTGGCGGCCCTTGGGCGTCGATTTGGCTCGCCTGCGTCCCTCCCCCGGATGGTCGAACGAGCGAACTTTTTGCACGTCGTGGCTCACTGAAACGTCTCGTCTATCACCCGCAGACCCCTGCCCGTCGTTCCGGCAAGCGGCATGTTACGCAAACCACGCACAGCGCCAATACGCAAATGACGCACGCATCCGGATGTAAAGCGGTGGCCCCGCCACACACTCTAAACTAGCATCCGACTCGGACCACTCCTCGCCAAGGAACCGGTCGCCAACAAAACAAGAAGCAGATGGAGGAACGTATGGAAGGCCGCACCGCGCGCTTGAGCGTTGCCGTCGCGTTTTCAGTCGCATTGTCGTCCGGCATTGCTGCAGCGCAAGACTTTCCGAACCGGCCGATCACCTGGGTGGTCACCGGCATGGCCGGCAGCGTGACCGATATCGGCTCGCGCACCTATGCCAAGGTGCTCGCCGAAAAGCTCGGTCAACAGTTCGTCATCGACAACAAGCCGGGTGCCGGCGGCATCATCGGCACCGAAGCGGTAGCCCGGGCGAAACCCGACGGCTACACCCTTCTCAACGGCACCAGCGGCCCGTTCGGCTCCTACCCCTCGCTCTACAAGAAGCTGTCGTTCGACCCACTGAAGGACTTCATCCCGGTTCACGGCCTGTCGGAATCGCCGATGATCATGGTGGTCACGCCGAACTCCAAATTCAAAACGGTCAAGGAGCTGGTCGACTACGCCAAGGCCAACCCGGACAAGGTGAACTACAGCACCACCGGCATGGGATCCGGCTCGCACCTGTTCATGGAAATGCTGCAGCAGGCGGCCGGCATGAAGGTCACCGTCGTGCCCTACAAGGGCTCGGCGCAGCAGATCACCGACCTGATGGGCGGCCAGATCGAGCTCGTGCTCGACTACTCGGTGGTCGTCACGTCGCTGATCAAGGACGGCAAGCTCATCCCGATCGGCGTCACCGGGACGCAAGCGGCTCAAGCATCTGCCTGACGTGCCGACCGTCGAGGAGCAAGGCTATCCCGGCGTCTGGCTGACCGCCTGGTCGTCGGCGATCGCACCGGCCGGCACGCCGCCGGAAGTGGTCGACAAGCTCGCCAACGCCTTCGAGGCGATGCTGAAGGAACCGAGCATCCAGAAGTATGCCGACGACAACGGCGCCAACCTGATGGTCGGCATCAAGAAGGAAGCGTTCCGCGATTTCATCATCAAGGATATGGAAAAGCTGAAGGGCGTGATCGACAAGGCGAACATTCGGCTCGACTGAGCGAGAGCATGATCCGGAAAAGTGGATACCGGTTTTCCGAAAAGATCATGCTCCAAACAAGAGGTTAGAGCGTGATGGCGATTTGAAGAAACGCTATCACGCTCTAGGGGCCCGTGCCGGTCACGCCGTCGCTGTGACCGGCACGACATCGACGCCGACATCCAGCTCCTGCGCGCCGGAGCCGACGAACACGCCGTAGATCGGCGAGACGTCGGAAAAATCCCGTCCGACCGCCAGCACGATGTGGTCGTTGCCGGCATCGATCGCGTTGGTCGGATCGACGCCGAGCCAGCCGATCTCCGCGCCGCACCAGACCGAAACCCAGGCATGGGTCGCATCCGCGCCTTCCAGGCGTGGCTTGCCCGGCGGCGGGATGGTGCGGATGTAGCCCGAGACATAAGCGGCCGGCAGGCCGAGGCCGCGCAAGCCCTGCGATCATGATATGCGCGAAATCCTGGCAGACGCCGCGCCGCTGCGCGAAGGCTTCGTCGAGCGGCGTGGAGACGTCCGTCACCTGCGGCGAATAGGCGAAGTCGGCGCGAATGCGTTTTGCCAGATCGCGCGCCCCGTCGGCGATCGTCCGCTGCGGCGGAAAGCTTATCGCCGCATAGGCGGTCACCGCGCGCGGCAAGCGCGATGCGCGGGCTTGCGAACAGGAAGTGCGACGGCGCGTCGGGGCCGAGCGAGGCCTGCTCCAGCGCCAGGCTCGCAATCTCCTTCCAGTCGGGACTCGCGCCATCCGGCACGATCACGGGCCGGGCAACATCGACCCGCGCACGCGCCTCGACCTTCAGCGCCATCAGCCCGGTCTCGATCGTCGCCATCGTCACCGAGTTGCCGAAGAAATCCTGCTCGACCCGGAGCGTCTTCGGCTGCGGCTCGATGATCAGCGCATGATCGAGGCAGCGCTGGCCGAAGCCCGAGCGCGGCGTCACGCGCAGCGACAGCGTCGCCGACGAGACCGGAAACTCATAGGCGTAGCTCGTCACATGACGGATGTCATAGATCACGCAAGGCCACTCACGCTCCTGGTCTTCAGTCCGTCGGGCCGTTGCAGGAAGTAGCGCGTCGCCAGAGCGTCGGCGAACTTCATCAGCTTCTGTTCGAGGGCGAGGATGCTCGAGCCGTCGATATCGCGCGCCGAGGCGCTGGCGATCTCGCCGCCGACCAGTTCGATGATCCGCTTCGGCTCTTCCGGCATCCCGTCCTCGTTCAGCGTCGGCAGCGTGTCGAGATGCCGGCGGATCTGCTCGATCTGGAAGCTCGCCGAGCGCGGATTGAACGGATCGAGCAGCACCATGTCGCGCACCGGCGCCAGCGCGACGCCGGTCAGGTAGCGCGAGCGATAGGTGATCTGGGAATCGATCAGGTCGAGCAGCACGTCGAGATCGTCGGCCGTCGCCTTCTCGCCGGCGAAGTTGCGCGCGAAGCGGCAGGTATTGATGGCGCGCTCGATGCGGCGGCCGATGTCGAGGAAGCGCCAGCCGGCGACGCGGTTGACGTTCTCCTGCGCGAGGCCGGAGATCGCCGCAAGCGACACCAGCGCCCGGTCGGCGATCTCGAACGCTTCGGCCGTCGCTGGCGAGCTTGTCCGCAGGCACGCTCAGCTGCCGGTCGAGGCTGCCGATCAGCTTGAAGCTGTCGATCGACAGGCGCTCGCGGATCACCGAGGCCGCGCCGTAGCGCCATGCGCACGTTCGACGAGCGCCGAGCCGTAGTGCTCCTCGGCAGCGAGCGCGTTGCGCACGGCGCCGAGCGATATCGACGTCGCCCTTGCTCGGCCGGCGTCGCGCCCCAGGCGACCAGCATGCCGGCTCAGCCGCCGCAGCGCCTCGAGGCCGTCGGCGCCCATCAGGTCGAGTCGACGCTGCGGCCGCACAGGCAGCGGACGATCCGCAGCGTCGCTTCGGCGCGCTCGAGATAGCGGCCGTACCAGAACAGGTTGTCGGCGGCGCGGCTCGGCAGGTTGCCGAGGATGCGGCGGATGCTGACCTCCTCGCTGCGACGGCAGCAGCGTCTCCAGCACCACCGGCTTGTCGCGACAGCACCCACACGTCGGCGGACTGCACGCCCTCGCCCATGCTGACGGCGCGCGCGTCGGCCTTCTCCGAGATCCGGCAGAAGCCGCCCGGCATGACCTGCCAGCCGTCCGGCGTCGCCGCGGCGAAGACGCGCAGCACGAACGGCCGCGGCTGCAGCCGTCCGTCTTCCCACACCGGCGTGGTCGACAGCCGCACGACCTCCTGGCCGACATAGTCGACGCCGCGCGCCTCGATCGCCGCGCGCAGCCGCGCGCCGTCCGCCGCCGGCAGCGTCGCCGGCAGCACATGCTGCTCGGCGTCGAAGCCCGGCACGCGCTCGGCGAAGGCGCCGGCGATCGACATCTGCGACAGATCGCTCAGCACCTTCGCGCGCGCGCTCGGCCTGGCCGCACCACCAGGTGGCGATGTTGGGCATGGCGAGGTCTTCGCCGAGCAGATGCCGGCAGACCGCGGCATGAAGCCGAGCAGCGCGCGCAACTCGACGAAGCCCGCGCCCGGCATGTTGGCGACCACCGTGTTGCCGTCGCGGATCGCCGACAGCAGCCGCGGCACGCCGAGGCGCGAGGCGCCGTTCAGCTCGATCGGATCGACGAAGTCGGCGTCGACGCGCCGCCAGAGCACGTCGGCGCGCTTCAAGCCCGGCGATGGTGCGCACATGCACCTGGCCGTCATGCACGACGAGGTCGTCGCCCTCGACCAGCAGGAAGCCGAGATAGCGTGCCAGATACGCCTGCTCGAAATAGGTCTCGCTGTAGGGGCCCGGCGTCAGCAGGCAGATGCGCGGCTGCGAGCGCTCGGCCATCGCCGTCAGGCCGTTGCGGAAGGCGCGGAAGAACGGCGCCAGCCGCTCGCACGTTCATCTGCGCGTAGGTCGATCGGATAGGCGCGCGACATCGCGAGCCGGTTTTCCAGCGCATAGCCCGCGCCCGACGGCGCCTGCGCGCGGTCGTTCAGCACCCACCAGCGGCCGTCCGGCCCGCGGCCGATATCGGCGGCATAGAGATGCATCCAGCGTCCGCCGGGCGGCTTGACGCCGACCATCGGCCGCAGGAAGTCCTTGCTGCCGGCGACGACGGCGGCCGGCAGGACGCCGTCGGCGACCAGAAAGGCGTCGCCATAGACGTCGCCGAGCAGCGCCTCGAACAGCGATGCGCGCTGGACGATGCTCGCGGAGATCTCCGCCCATTCGTCTTCGTCGATCAGCAGCGGCAGCCCGCTCAGCGGCCAGGTGCGCTCCTTCGCCTCGCCGTGCACGCGATAGGAAATGCCGAGATCGCGGATGTGCCGTTCGGCGACGGCCAGCGAGCGATCGATGTCGCGCGAGGAGACGCGCTCCATCCAGTTGCAGCCACTGCGCTTTTGGCGCGCCGTCCGCGCCGATGAACTCGTCCGGCACGCCAGGCAACGGCTTGTAGTCCGCAAACGCTGCGGACCAGCCGTCGGTGATCGTCACTGGCTTCTTCATGCCATTCGCTTGCGAATGTCATAGCCTTAGCCGCTGCAAGCTCCTCCTCAAGTCGAGCGTCAGCGGGAACTCGCCGCTGGCCTCGTCCGGCAGGGGAATCGATGGACCCGGCAGTATGGCCGTGATCCTGGAACCGCGCCAGCCGCCGCGCCTGCGCCTCATAGGAATTGACCGGAAAAGTGTCGTAGCTGCGGCCGCCCGGATGGGCGACATGATAGACGCAGCCGCCCAGCGAGCGGCCGTTCCAGCAGGTCGAGCAGGTCGAATGTCAGCGGCGCATGCGGCGGGTATCGTCGGGTGCAGTCCGGACGGCGGCATCCAGGCCTTGAAGCGGACGCCGGCGACGGCCTCGCCGAACGTGCCGGTGGCGGTCATCGGCAGCTTGCGGCCGTTGCAGGTCACCACGTGCCGTCCCGGCACCATGCCGGTCGCCTTCATCTGCAGCCGCTCGACCGAGGAATCGAC
Source organism: uncultured Alphaproteobacteria bacterium (assembly GCA_963843435.1). GTDB lineage: Bacteria > Pseudomonadota > Alphaproteobacteria > Rhizobiales > Xanthobacteraceae > P52-10. Next base: position 257,927 of record CAWJKJ010000007.1, on the reverse strand, counting down.
GAAGCGCACGGTGCCGCCCGCCACGCTCTCTTCGCCCAGCACATGCCACGGCTCCAGCGCCTGGCGCAGTTCGAGCGTCACGCCGCCATACTGCACCGATCCGTAGAACGGAAACCGGAACTCGCGCTGCGCCTCGAACCAGACCGGATCGAACGCGTAGCCCGCGCGCGTCAGATCGGCGAGCACGTCGAGAAAATCCTGCCAGACGAAATGCGGCAGCATGAAGCGGTCGTGCAGCGCCGTGCCCCAGCGCACCAGCTTGCCCTGCTGCGGCTCGCGCCAGAACCACGCGACCAGCGCGCGCAACAGCAGTTGCTGCGCGAGACTCATGCGCGCGTCCGGCGGCATCTCGAACGAACGGAATTCGATCAGGCCGAGCCGGCCGGTCGGACCGTCCGGCGAATAGAGCTTGTCGATGCAGATTTCGGCGCGATGGGTGTTGCCGGTGACGTCGGTCAACAGATTGCGGAACAGCCGGTCGACCAGCCACAGCGGGATAGTGCCTCCGTTCGGCCCCGGCACCTGCGACAGCGCGATCTCCATTTCGTAGAGACTGTCGTGACGCGCCTCGTCGATCCGCGGCGCCTGGCTGGTCGGACCGATGAACAGCCCGGAGAACAGGTAAGACAGCGACGGATGCCGCTGCCAGTAGACGATCAGGCTCTTCAGCAGATCGGGCCGGCGCAGGAACGGCGAGTCGGCGGGCGTCGAGCCGCCGAGCACGACATGGTTGCCGCCGCCGGTGCCGACATGCCGTCCGTCGATCATGTACTTGTCGGTGCCGAGCCGGGACTGCCGTGCGTCGTCGTAGACCGCCGTCGTCGTCTCGACCGCCTGCCGCCAGCTGCTGGCCGGATGAATGTTGACCTCGATCACGCCGGGATCGGGCGTCACCTTGATCATGTCGAGGCGCGGATCGTATGGCGGCGGATAGCCTTCGATATGCACCTTCGCGCCGATCTCATGCGCGGTTCGCTCGATGGTCGCGATCAGCGCCAGATAATCTTCCAGCCGCTCGACCGGCGGCATGAACACGCACAGGATGCCGTTGCGCGGCTCGATCGTCAGCGCCGTGCGGACGTAGCCGCCGACGTCGGCGGCGTCGACAGGCGGCGGACCTGGCATGCGCGGCCCCGGCGCGCGCGGCTGCGTGTAAAGCTTCTCCAGCTCTTCGCGCGTCGGCAGCGGCGGCCGCTGCTCGAGCGGATCCTGCGGATGGACGTACGGGTAATCCATCGGCGGCATCCACGGCAGACTGCCGAGCGGCAGCCGCAATCCGACCGGCGAGTCGCCCGGCATAAGGAACAGCTTGCCGCGCCGCAGTTGCCAGCGCTCGCTCTTCCACCTCCATTCGCGTGCCTGCGCATTCCAGGGCTGGATCGGCAGCACGTAGCCGACAGGCTTGGTCAGGCCGCGCTCGAACGCGCGCACCATGCGGCTGCGTTCCTCGGCCTCCTCCATCTTCGGATCGAGCGCGTCGACGTTGACCGGAAGCGCGCCCTCCTTGAGCAGCCAGTGCGACGGATCCTCGTACGCCGGCAGCACGTTCTCGACACTCACGCCGAGATTGCCGGCAATGCCCGCGAGCAATCGCTCGGCTTGCGCCGCGTCGCCGCCGTTGCCGTTGCCCTCATCCGCGACGATGTCCGGATCGTTCCAGATCGGTATGCCGTCCTTGCGCCAGTAGAGTGCGAAGGCCCAGCGCGGCAGGCTTTCGCCGGGATACCACTTGCCCTGCCCGTAATGCAGGAAGCCGTTCGGTCCAAAGCGCCGGCGCAATCGCCGCACCAGTTCGTCGGCGCGGATGCGCTTGGTCGGGCCGACCGCCGCCGTGTTCCATTCCGCAGTCTCGAAGTCGTCGATCGAGACGAAGGTCGGCTCGCCGCCCATGGTCAGACGCACGTCCTGCGCGACGAGGTCGCGGTCGACCTGCTCGCCCATCTGGTCGAGCTTCTGCCACATCTCGTCCGAGAACGGCCGGGTGACCCGCGGCGCTTCGTGAATGCGCGTCACGCTCATATCGAACTCGAACTCGGTCTTCGCCGGTTCGACGCCGCCCGAGATCGGCGCGGCGGAGCGATAGTGGGGTGCCGCGAACAGCGGAATATGCCCCTCGCCGCACAGGAGCCCCGAGGTGGCATCGAAGCCGATCCAGCCCGCGCCCGGCAGATAGATTTCCGCCCAGGCATGCAGGTCGCAGAAATCGACGCGCGTGCCTTGCGGTCCGTCGAGCGGATCGATGTCGGCCTTCAGCTGGATCAGATAGCCGGACACGAACCGCGCCGCGAGACCGAGGTGCCGCGCGATCTGCACCAGCAGCCACGCGGTGTCGCGGCAGGAGCCGGACGCGAGCGTCAGCGTGTCTTCGGGCTCCTGCACGCCCGGCTCCATGCGGATCACGTAGCGGATCTGCCGTTGCAGGCTCGCGTTGAGTTCGACCAGCATGTCGACCGTGCGCGGAGCGGCCTTTGGCAGCGATGCGATCAGCGCCGCGAGCCGCGGACCCGCCGGCTCGGGCGTGCGATAGGCCGCCAGTTCCTCGATGATGTCCGCCTCATAGGCGAACGGAAACTGCTCGGCATAGGACTCGACGAAGAAGTCGAACGGATTGACCACCGACATGTCGGCGATCAGGTCGACCTCGATCTTCAACTCGTCGGTCTTCTCGGGAAAGACATGGCGCGAGAACCAGTTGCCGTGCGGATCCTGCTGCCAGTTGATGAAATGGTCGGCCGGCGTCACCTTCAGCGAATAGCTGAGGATCTTCGTGCGGCTGTGCGGCGCGGGCCGCAGGCGGATGATCTGCGGGCCGAGCGCAATCTTGCGGTCGTAGCGGTAGCGCGTGAGATGACGAAGTGCGACGGTAATCGACACGCGGACCCTGCCCTCTGCCCAAGAATTTGGGCCGCCGCGAGCGTCCTGCGCATTGCCTGCGCTGTCAACGGACCGGCAGACAGGTTAAAGGCCTAAGTGACGGAAATGGTAGATTTTTTGGCAACTTGCTCACGCAATGGCCGCGGACAGGCTAATTTGCGCGCAACGCTCGCTTGGCGCATGGAACCCATCGTCACGTACTAATGTTATCCGGCAGGTCGATCAATGAGACTGTTCAAGTGTCAGGTTTGTGCGCAGCTTCTCTACTTCGAGAACACGCGCTGCGAGAAATGCGAGCACACGCTCGGCTATGAGCCTGTGCAGAACCGCCTCGTCGCGCTCGACCCAGGCGAACAGCCAGGTGAACCGTCAAGCGATCAGCTCTGGACCCTCGCAGGCCGCGCCGGCAAATCCTACAAGTTCTGCGCCAACGCGGCTCACGCGGCCTGCAACTGGCTGATCGATGCTGAATCGAAGGACGATTACTGCCTCGCCTGTCGTCACAACGGCATCATTCCGGACCTCGGCAACCCGCAAAACGTCGCCAGCTGGCAGAAGATCGAAATCGCCAAGCACCGGCTGATCTACACCCTGCTTCGCCTGAATCTGCCCCTGCAACCGCGCAACGAGAATTCCGAAGGGCTGGTCTTCAACTTTCTCGCGGATTCGCCGTTCAATCCGAACGAGCGGATCATGACCGGACACGACACCGGCACGATCACGCTGGCGCTCGCTGAAGCCGACGACGTCGAGCGCGAGCGGCGGCGCTCGCAGATGGGCGAGCCTTACCGGACGCTGCTCGGGCATTTCCGCCATGAGGTCGGTCACTATTTCTGGAATCTGCTCGTGCGCGACACGGGTGGCGAGGCAAGCTTCGTCGAGATGTTCGGCGACCATACGCGCAACTATGTCGAAGCCCTGCAGACCTACTACGCGCAGGGCGCGCCGGCGAACTGGCAGGACAATTTCGTCAGCGCCTATGCGACCGCGCACCCGTGGGAGGATTTTGCGGAAACCTGGGCGCACTACCTGCACATCGTCGACACCATCGAGATGGCGGGCGCATTCGGCATCAAGGTCGAGCCGGTGCTCGACGACACCGGCGAGCTCGAGACAACGATCGACTTCAATCCCTACCGCATCAAGAATTTCCAGAGCATCATCGATGCGTGGCTGCCGCTGTCGTTCGCGCTGAACAACATCAACCGCAGCATGGGGCAGCCGGACCTCTATCCGTTCATGCTGTCGCAGAAGGCGATCGCCAAGCTGACCTACATCCACGGCGCCGTCAGGGACATCAGCATTTCGGCATTGATGAAGCAGGCGTGGCAGTCGTGGCAGGAGCCCGGACCGGTCCCGGAGAAAACGTCTTAGAAGTTAGCTTGGCTGTAGTGACAAACCCCTGCGCAATCGATGGCAGACGGCCCATCCCTTCGTACCACCTGTCGGTAAAGTCCGAGCGGCCGCACCTTACCGCCCGTTGTTGGATTGCCCTTATTGGCGCTTTGAACGGAACTTGTTGGAGCATTTTATGGCATTGCCGTCCTTGCATTCATTCTGCAAGCGCTGGATTGGCAACGGTCACACCCATAGCGACCGCCGCAAGCAAGATGGTACGGATCATTTGGCACTTCCAAATTCATTACGAACCGCGCGGAAGATAGAACACGCTGATGCGGTTGTCAAGCACATGAGCAATCTGCGAGCGAAGCGACGCCGAGAAGGTGTGCCTCTGCAAAACCGATCTCATCGCGTCTAGACGACGCCCTCCCAGCCGCGCTGGCGGATCAGCGCCCTCTCCTGCTCGCTCGCAAGCCTGTCCCACTCGGCCAGCAGCGGCCGCATCGTCTTTCGCCACAGCGCGGGGATCAGCGCGACGAACACCATCGTCTGGTAGCCGAACGGCAGCAGCGGCGCCTTGGGCGACACCTTCAGTTGCCAGAACGCCTTGGCCGCGAACATGTGATGGTCGGCGTGCATCGGCAGATTGTAGTGCAGCACGTTGGAGATCAGCCGCTTGCAATCCCAGGTGTGGCGCTGCTCGACCGGCTGATCGTCGGCGCGCACCAGGCCGAAATGCTGCACGTAGTTGACGAGCTCGTGCAGCAGGCGCCCGAGCAATGCGGCCGCAAGGAAAGCGATCACGCCGGGCAAGCCCGCCAGCACCGCGGCAACGGCGATGACGCCCAAAGAGTAGAGCTGTCCGCTGACCACCCGGTTGCGAAGGCCGTAAGGCGCGAAGCCAAGCCGGCGTGCGCGCGCCGCCTCGAACACCAGCGCATCCATGAACTGGCCGGCGGTCGTGCGCACGACGAACGCCAGGATGTATTCGCCGCGCCGCGCCGTTGCCGGGTCGCGGAACGTCGCGACCTGCCGGTGATGGCCGTGCACGTGAAACGTCGTGAACGACGTGTTGAAGGTGAAGGCGAACAGTCCCCGCGCCGACAGATACGCCGGCATCACGCCGGTCCGGTGCGTGAGCTCGTGTCCGACCGTGGCGCCGAACACCGCGTAGCAATAGCCGGTCAGAACGACAGCGCCGGCGACGTTCGCCTTGTCGGCGACGCTCCAGCTCGCAAGCGCCTCAGGCAGCAATCGCGGCAGGCCGGCCGCAAGCCCGGTTTGGTACTCGACCGCGACCAGATGCAGCATCGCAAGCGTGATCAGGGCCAGCAGCGGCAGCGTCGCGTAGAGGTTTGCGTTGAAGAATGCGCGCTGCGCCTCCGAGAGGCGGCTTTCGTCATCGCCCAGCGCTTCGTCCGCAGGGCCGCCGATCGCAATAATCGCGATCGTCACGATCCAGATCAGCGCGCCGCCGCTCAAAATCGCAGCCAGAGCCGCGATCATCGCCGCACTGCCGAGCAGGTATCGCAGGTACTGCGCGTTCATGGCGAATTGGTGTTCCCGACAGCGATCAGGGTCAATAACGGACGGACAATATTGCGCGACGAAGCGCCCCCACAAGGGCCAATCTTATGGTCATTTGCCCCTGACATGGTAGTCTGTTGCGGCTTTCGCGATTTGCCGTTGCTTGCATTGCTCGCCTGCTCGATCCTGATCCTTGGGGGATACGACGAATGCAGAATGCTCAGGCGTCCTCGTTGAACGTCCTCCTCGTCTATCCGCGCTTCCTCGACAAGTCGTTCTGGAACTACAAGGCGACCTGTGAAGCCACTGGCGCGCGCTATCCCGCAGCACCGCTCGGGCTGATCACACTGGCTGCATTGCTTCCCGCCGAATGGAACCTGCGGCTGATCAATCGCAACACCGAGGCGCTGACCGACGCCGACATCGCATGGGCCGATGTCGTCATGACCGGCGGCATGCTGATGCAGCAGTTCGACACCCTCGAGCTGATCGACCTGATCCAGGCGCACGGCAAGCCGGTGGCCGTCGGCGGGCCGGACATCTCGTCGAGCCCGCATGTCTACGAGCAGGCCGACTTCAAGGTGATCGGCGAGGCCGAGGACATCATCAAGGATCTGGTGGCGGCGATCCGGCGCGGCGAACGCCAGGGTCGGTTCGAGGCGGAGAAATTCCAGGTCGACGTCACCACCAGCCCGGTGCCGCGGTTCGACCTGCTCAAGTTCGACCATTACCTGCACGTCGGCGTGCAATTCTCGCGCGGCTGCCCGTTCACCTGCGAGTTCTGCGACATCATCGAGCTCTACGGCCGCGTTCCGCGCGCCAAGACCAATGCGCAGATGCTCAAGGAGCTCGACGCGCTCTACGCCTGCGGCTATCGCGGCCACGTCGACTTCGTCGACGACAACATGATCGGCAACAAGAAGGCGCTGAAGAAGTTTCTGCCCGAGCTGGTCGCCTGGCAGAAGGAGCGCGGCTATCCGTTCGAGTTCTCGACCGAAGCATCGGTCAATCTCGCGGACGACGACGAGCTTCTGCGGCATGCTGCGCGCAGCGAACTTCTTCGCCGTGTTCGTCGGCATCGAAACCCCGGATCCCGACACGCTGGTGCTGACGTCGAAGAAGCAGAACACGCGCCGCGACCTCGTCGCCAGCATCCACAAGATCTACGCCGCGGGGATCTTCGTGACGGCAGGGTTCATCGTCGGCTTCGACGGCGAGAAGAGCGGCGCCGGCCGCGCCATCACCGCCTTCATCGAGGATGCCGCCATTCCCATCTGCATGGTCGGCCTGCTCTACGCCCTGCCGAACACGCAGCTGACGCGCCGTCTGGCGAAGGAAGGCCGCTTGTTCCCCAATCACGACGTGATGGTCAACCAGGCCGGCGATCAATGCTCGCTCGGGCTGAACTTCGAGACGACCCGGCCGCGCCAGGAAATCCTGCGCGACTGCCAGGGCATCGTCCGCGACATCTATAATGCGCCGCGCCTATTTCGCCCGCGTCCGCCGCGTCGGGCTGGCGCTCGACTGCTCGCAGCATCGCACGCCGTTCGCGCCGAAGAAGGGCCTGTCGGACGTCATTGGCATCATCTGGGCGTTGTCGCGCATGCGCGGCGCGGCTTTCGAATTCTGGCGCACCCTGTTCCATTGCGCCGTTCGCAATCCGTACGCGTTCATCTCGGTGGTGAAGCTGTCGGCGCTCTACCTGCATTTCGGGCCGTTCTCGAAAACCGTCGCCGAGATGCTCGAAGAGAACATCGCGGCGCCGCTGAGCCACTGGCAGCGCCTGCCGTCGTTGCGGCAGCAGACGGCGGATGCGCGAGCGGCAGCATTTGCGGAGCAGCCGGTACGCGTCGCGAGCTGAATTGACCGACCGGACACCGCTCGGGCTCTAGAAGCCGGCCTTCGGAAACGTCCAGATCACCGTGATCATGCCGGCCGCGATCACGACCACGAGCCAGACCTGATCGGCGCGCACCGGCGAGCCGCTCCACAGCGAAACCGCAGCAGCCAGAGCCACGAGGATCGCCGTGAAGAAGATCTTCATGGCGATCGACATCGTAGCGCGCCTCGTTGCCTGGAAAATCGCGCCGCCGGTCAGACGCGGCTTGCCGGTTCGGTTGCGTGACCGCCGGTGCGGTCTGCCTCGGCGTGCGCATCAGCATCGGCCGGCATCGCCGTGACGGGAAGCCCCTGCTTCACATGGCGGTTGTCGTAGCCGTTGAACAGATGCCCGAGCAGCCCGCGATTGAGATCCGAGGTGCCGAACAGCCAGTCGGCGATCGGAAAGGTCACGTTCATGTTCACGTTCGTCATCATGCGCGGATTGTGGTGCGCGGTGTGATGCCGGCGCGTGGTGTTGATCAGCGGGCAGTTCCTGACGAACCAGTTCTCTTCGCAATGACAGCACAGGTGGATGAATTCGTAGATCATCGCCATCGAGGCGACGACGGCGAGAAACAGCCAGCCGCAGTTCGGCGAGAATATGAATCCCGACCAGCGCGGCGAACGGGATCGTGATCAGGATCAGGATGGTGATGACGTAAGGCGGGAAGATCGTGATCCGCCAGTCGCGATGGTCGTGAAAATGCATATCCTCATCAGTGAAATACTGATGATGATTGAGCATGTGGTAGCGATGGATGATCTGCAGCGCCTTGATCGACGACTGCTGATGCATGAAGTTCTTGTGCAGGTCCCACTCGAACCAGTTGGTGACCAGGAACACGAGCGGCACCGTCAGCCACTCGAGCCACGAGACGTTCTCGATGTGCTGCACGCAGACATAGAGAACCGACAGGCCGGTGGCATAGACCAGGAACGCGTGGAAGTAGCCGTTGTACCAGCCGACGATCCGCGCCCGGTAAGCCTCCCGGAATTTGGCTGATCTTTCGCGGCTCATGCCTGGTCCCCATCCCGCGCCGGAGCGCCCCCTCCAGCCGCCGAGGATATCAGCATTTAGCATCTCGAACGCCACCCGATCAAACGGCATTCGGCCACTTCGGTCAAATGTGAATGATGCAGCAAAAACACAGTTTTAGACGCATTCCGAACTCGTGTGCCGCGGCAACTTGTAAATCCATAATCGCTCGGTTCTAATGCCGCGCAAGCGAACCCTTGGACTCTTGGGGACAGCGTGGCCGGAACCGACCGCCTGGAAGAACTGCGCGCACTGAAGCTGCTCGCCCCGCTGGTGAAGGATTTGCACCGGCCGAGCCCGCTCATCTACTGGAGCGACCTGTTCGGCTGCCTCGCGCTGGCGGTGCTCGGCCTCTATCTGTCGACGCCGTTTCCGGACACGGTCCTGCAAGGCTCGATCCCGGCGATTGCCGGCATCGTCGTCGCAGGGCTCGCGCTCTACCGCGCATCCTATTTCAACCACGAACTGTCGCATCAGGCGCGCCAGTTGCCAGGCTTCGAGATCGGCTGGAATCTGTGCATCGGCATTCCGCTGCTGATCCCCTCCTTCCTCTATTACGATCATCTGAACCATCACTCGGTGCGCGGCTTCGGCACCGAGTCCGACATCGAATACTTCGCGCCGAAACAGCGCGGGTGGCGCGGCGCGGTGACGCTGGTCGCGGTCTGCGCCATCCTGCCGCTCCTCTACATCGCGCGGTTTTCGGTGCTGCCGCCGCTCGCCTGGCTGAGCCCGAAGATCCGCGCCTGGGTCGACACGCGCGCGTCGGGCCTCGGCGTGCTCGGCCTGTCGCGCCGTCCGCCGCCCACCGCCGACGAACGCTTCTCCTGGCGCGTGCAGGAAGCCGCATGCTTCGTCTATCTCGGCGTCATGGGTCTGCTGCTGCTTGCGGGCGTGACGACCATCAGCTCGCTCATGCAGTTCTACGCCATCATGAGCGTGCTGCTGCTCTTCCACGCGCTGCGCATCATGGTCGGGCATCGCTATGAATCGAACGGCGAGCCGCAGGACCGCATCGAGCAGGTGCTCGATTCCTTCAACTTCCCGAAATATTCTTTTGTGACCTCGATCCTGGCGCCGCTCGGCTTCCACCTGCACGCGCTGCATCACCTGTTTCCGAAGATCCCCTACCACAACATGCCCGAAGCCCACCGGCGCATCGCCGCGGCGCTGCCGAAGGATTCGTTCTATCATCAGGTGGAGTCGGACAATTACTTCCGCGAGGTGGTGCGGTTCATGATGCGCAGGGATGAAGCCGCGCCGCAGAAGAAGCCGGAAAGCGGCGAGCAGCAGACGCTGGTGGCGGCATCGAAGCATTGAGGCTGCCGTGCGCGGGCTTGACCCGCGATCCATCGCTTCGAAGCTCTTGCGGGCAGATGGATTGCCGGGTCAGCCCGGCATACCGCTCACCGCCATCGCGCCGCGATCTGTGCCGCCGCCCCGCGCCAGCCGTTGCCCTGCCGCTCGCTCGCAATGGCGAGGATCCGCTTGAACAGGTCCCGGTCGGCATCCACGCCGAACCAGTCGACCTGACCGGACGCGAACGCCTCGTCGAACGACGCCCGCCCGGCGAGCAAGATCGCGGAACAAGCTAGCGTCCATCGTCACCGTGCTGGTCGGCGACGACAGCGCGCCGGCACGGACCTTCATTCGGCCGTCCTCGACCACAAGCGAAAAATCACCGCCGACCGGTCCATTCAGGCAGAGGAACAGCCGGCCGGAACGTCCGGCCAGGCCGCCGGGCGCGCTGCGCGTGGCGCGGCCGAGCATCCACAACACCAGCAGCAGCTTCACGTCGAGGCGCCAGGGCGAGACCTCGCGAAACCGCTGCACGACGGACACCGCGGTCGGATAGCGCGGCGACCAGCCAAGCTCGCGCTTCGCGCGCTCGCTCGAGAGGATCAGCGGCGCCACCGCCCGCGTGGCCCATGACGGATCGGAGAGGACATGCAGGTTGAGCCGCGTCGTCAGCTCGTAAAGTGCCGTATGGATGCCGAGCAGCACCCGCGAGGTCTTCACCGCCGTAGCGCCGGTCTTCTCGGCCAGCTCCGACGACGGCAGCAGCTCGTCCGCCCCCGCATTGAAGGCGCCCCGCCCGCGCGCGCGCACCGACAGCACCAGCAGATCGGCGACGTCCTCGTCCCAGACGATCGGCAACGGATGACCGCCGAAATCCGGGATCCAGCCGATCCGCAGCACCATGCCGAGCAGGTGCGGCATCTGCCGGCCCATCAGGACGTTGGCGCGGATGCGGCTGATGGCGATATCCGGATGCTGCGGCTCGACCTCGTCGAGAAAGGCTTCGACGTCGTACTTGCAGCACGCGTACGCGAAATCCGCCTGCCGCACCCGCGGCGTCGTCTCGACGATCGGCACCGGATGACCCGGCACGCAGCCGTAAGCGGTGACCGAGGAGACGAACGCGATCGTCTTCACACCGGCGGCGGCCGCGGCGCGAAAGACATTCTTGCTGCCCTCGACGTTGACCGCACGATAGATCGGCGAACGCTCGCCGCCATTGATGATGAACGCGCAGTGGATCAGCGCATCGACGCCCTGCAGGTGGCGCGCAAACTCCGGATCACATACATCGCCGACGATCGCCTGCAGCCTCGGCGAGCTGATGAACGGCGGGCGCCGGTCGATCGAGATCACGCGCTCGATGCCCGGATCGGCGAGCAGCCGCCGCAGCACGTGGGTGCCGAGCTGTCCCGATCCGCCGGTCACTGCCACGATGCGCGGAGACGCCAAGAGTTCCTCGCCGAATTGTGCGGGTCAGTCCGCCGTGCGAATGTCCCCTCAAGATGTCATTTAAGCCGCTCAGCCTGCACGGATCAATCGGATTGCGCGCCGCGAGCCTCGTTGCTGCTCGCGCGTTCGGCCATCGCCGTTGTGCTGCGCCGCCTCTCGCGCGGGCCGTTGCGGCCGTCCTGGAGCCTTGCATTCGAGATCGCGACGCGGTTCTTCCAGGCGCAGGATGCACGCGTGCGTTCGGTCGCAGCATCCGGCGACATCGCGCGCTGCCGCGCCATCGCCGACAGCCTGGTGTTCTACCGCCCCGCCCTCAACGAGGTTCGCATCGAAGCCGAAGCTCGCCTGCCCGGCGCATGGTTCATCGCCCCGCGCCCGGGCCCGACCGTGCTCTACTTTCACGGCGGCGGCTATGCCTTCTACCCGAAGATGACCGACAACATCGTCGCCGCCGTGGCGATGGCCGTGGGCGGACGCACATTCGTGCCGCACTATCCGCTCGCGCCGGAACATCCGTTTCCCGCGCAGCTCGCGGCCGCGCGCGACGCCTATCGATGGCTGCTCGAGAGCACGCCGCCCTCGCAGATCGTCTTCGCAGGCGACTCGGCCGGCGGCCACCTCGCCTTGATGCTGCTGCTGACGCTGAACGACCTGCCGAAGCCCGCGGCGGCCGTCGCCATCTCGCCATGGACCGATCCGCGCAACGGCGGCGCGAGCGTCACGACCAACAGCGCCTTCGACTGGATGTCACCGGCCATGGGCGATCAGCTCGCGCGCTGGGCCGGACCCGAATTCACGGAGAATGCCAGCCTCACCGAATGGCCCGACGTCCGCGACCTCGCCGCCCTGCCGCCGGTGCTGATCCACGCCGGCGAAGCGGAAATCGCCCGCGACATGATCGAGCAGTTTGCCCGGCGCGCAAAGAGCGCCGGCGCGCCGGTGACGTGCCGGACCTGGCCCGACATGAACCACAACTTCCACGGCTTCGGCGAGATGATGCCGCAGAGCCGCGACGCGCTGCGCCGAGATCGGCGCCTTCGTCGCCAGGCATTGCCGCTAAGCCGAATTACTCCGCCGCCGTCGCGGACGACTGCACCGCTGCGGCGCGGAAGCGGTCGATGTCGTCGGCCGACGGGAACCAGCCGCCGCAATGCAGCGGCGCGGCGGTGATGCCCATGGTCGCGAACGCGGCAAAATAGTCGCGGCAATCGTCGAGGCTTGCTTCGCCGATCGTCGGCTTCAATCCGTTCGCCTGCGGCAGCAGTGCGGACAGGATGCAGCCGGTGATCATCCGCTCCGACGGCAGCAGCGCCGAGGCGATGCGGCTGCGGGCAAAGCCCGGGATCGCCGGCGGCAGCGCGATATCCCACTTCACGCCGCCCGGCACCTGCACCGAGCCGCCGGACACGAACAGGATGTCGCCGGACTGGCGGAAGCGCCGCAAGGCCGTTGCGAGATCGAAGCAGAGCGGGAATGAATTGTCGACGACGATCGCGCCCGGCCGCAGCTGCTCGACCGCGATCACGTTCGGCACGTTGGTCGCGCCGACGAACACGTCGGCATCATAGGCCTCGCGCGGCAGCGGCCCGGTCGTCGTCAGCACGCGGATCTCGCCGCGGAAGCCGAAGACGGACTTCGCCTCCTGCGCCAGCTTCTCCAGCTCGGCGCGCTTGGCGACGACGTCGCACAGCGTGATCTGCTCCGGATGATCGATGCAGCCGAGCACCGTGCGCAGCGTCGCGGTGCCGATTGCGCCGAGGCCGACGAAGCACACGTGCTCCTTGCGGATATTGCGCCGCGCGGCCGACAGCACCGATTGCAGCGTCAGCCCCATCGCCGAAGCCGTCGCCGCATGACCGGTCGTCAGCGCCGCGCCGCTGTCGCCGCTCAGCGCACGGCCGAGATCGGTCACCGCCGGGATCAAGCCGGTGAGCGAGACGGTTTGCGCGCCCAGCCGTCCGGCATAGGCGACGGCCTGGTCGATGCTGGTTCGCGCCTTGTCGGGATCGGCAAAGAACTCGCGCGCGCCGCTCGGCACGACGACGAGCGCGATAGAGCCGGTCGACAGGTGCCCGACGCCGGTCCAGAACGGCTGCGCGTCGTCCTTGCGCGCCGCGAACTGCGCCCTGAACAGCGGCGACGAGACGATCTCGTCCGGCAGATAGGCGATGGCCGCGGCATCGACCCGCGCCAGTCCGCTCTCGGCCCGCACCAGCGGCAGCGGCCGCCAGTAGGAATGCCCTGTCGCCGCCGCGGCGCCATCGGCCAGCGCCGCCGTATTGGCCGCGGCAGCGGTCTTCTCGGCGATGCATTCGGCAAGCGAAACGACCGAAGCGGCCCGCATCAGGTCGGCCGGTCCAAGCTCGACATTGAGAACGTCGCTGACGCGCGCGAGATAGCGCATGCCGAGCAGCGACGTGCCGCCGGCTTCGAAGAAATTGTCCTCGACGCCGACGTCGTCGGAGCCGATCACGTCCTTCAGCACCGCAAGCAGCTTTTCCTCGACCGGGTTGCGCGGCGCGACGCGCGCCTCGCGCTTGCCGGCGATCGCGACAGCGCCCGCCACCAGCCGCTCGCGGTCGATCTTGCCGTTCGGCAGCCGCGGCAGCGCCTCGACGATGGCGACGTTGGCCGGCACCATGTAGCTCGGCAGCGCTTCCTTCAGGTGCGCGACCAGCCCTTGCGGGTCGGCGACGGCCCCCTGCTCCAGCACGACATACGCGCCGATGCGCGCGTCGGCGAGATTGCTTCCGTGCACCACGGCGGCCGCCGCGCGCACGGACGGATGCGCACCAAGCCGCGCCTCGATCTCGCCGAGCTCGACGCGGAAGCCGCGGATCTTCACCTGCTGGTCGCGCCGGCCGAGATAGATCAGCGCGCCATCGTGCCCGCGCCGGACGAAGTCGCCGGTGCGGAAGCACAATGCGCCGTTCGGATCGAGCGGATCGGCAACGAACCGCGCAGCGGTCCGCTCGGGATCGTTCAGGTAGCCGCGCGCCACGCCCTGCCCGCCGATCAGGAGCTCGCCCGGCACGCCTTCCGGCACGCACTGCAGGTTCTCGTCGACGATGTAGCAGATGGTGTTGGCGATCGGCCGTCCGATCGGCACCGATCCGCTATCGGCCGTCACTTGCGCCGCCGTCGACCAGATCGTCGTCTCGGTCGGCCCATACAGGTTCCACAGCGTGTCGACGCGCGCCGCCACCGCATCGGCCAGGGCGCGCGGCAGCCGCTCGCCGCCGACCAGCGCCGTGAAATCGCGCGCGCCGTCCCAGCCGGCGTCGAGCAGCGTCTGCCAGGTCGCCGGCGTCGCCTGCATCGCCGTGATGTCGCCCTGGTCGAGACGCGCGGCCAGCCGGCGCGGATCGCGCAGCATGTCCTCGTCGGCAACGACCACACGCCCGCCCAGCGTCAGCGGCAGCAGCAGCTCGAGCCCGGCGATGTCGAAGGCGATCGTCGTCACCGCCAGCAGCGTGTCGGTCGGCGTCAGCGAAAGCTCGGCCGCCATCGCCGCCATGAAGTTCGACAGCCCGCCGCGCAGAACCTCGACGCCGACCGGCTTGCCGGTCGAACCGGAGGTGTGCAGCACATAGGCGAGATCGCCCTTCTTGCGCTCGACCGCGCCCCGTGGCGCGAACTGCGTCAGCGTCTCCACGGTGATCACCGGGCAGCCGGCAAATGCGCGCACAGCCGCCGCGGACTTCTCGTCGGCGATGATCAGCTTTGGCGCGGCGTCGGCGAGGATCTGCGCAAGCCGCGCCGGCGGATGCGACAGGTCGAGCGGCAGATAGGCCGCGCCGGTCTCCAGCACGCCGAGCATCGCGTTGACGAGCGCGCCCGAGCGCGACATGCAGATGCCGACCAGCGCGCCCGGCCCGACCTCGCGCAGCGCAAGCGCCGCGGCGATCGCGTCGATCCGCTGCATCATCACGCGATAGGTCTGGCCGCCGTCCACGCCTTCGACGGCGATCTCGTCCGGATTGGCCGCGGCCGCCTGCCGGATCGCGTCGCAAACGTCGGGATAGTCGGCAAGCACCGGACCGGTGATCGCCCGCGCCGGGCCCGGCCGCGGCGCGACGTCGGGGATCGGCGCCTCCACCGAACGCGAAACGCCCTGCAGGATCGCCTCATAGCGCGCGACGAACCGATCGATGGTCTCCGCATCCCACAGATCCGTCCGGTAATCGACGACGCCGTAAATCTCGCCGCCGAACTCCTCGAGCAGGAAGGTCAGCTCGAACTGCGCCCGGTCGCGCTTGGCGGCCAGCGCTTCGATCCTGAACTCGCGCACGTTCAGGCCCGCGCCTTCGGTGTTGAGCAGCGTCACCGCAAAGCCGTTCGAGTCGAGCGACGCCGAGCGTTCCATGGCGAACATCACCTGGAACACCGGCGAGCGGCGCGGGTCGCGCGTCAACTGCAGCTCGCGGACGATGCGTGCGAACGGATATTCCTGATGCTCGAGCGCGTTCCGCACCTTTTCATCGACGCTGCCCAGCAGCGCCTTGAAGCTCTGCGCCGGATCGAGCCGCGTGCGGATCGGCACCGGATTGACCAGGTAGCCGACGCTGTCCTCGAACTCCGGCTTGATCCGCCCGCCGACCGGCACGCCCACGACGAAATCAGCTTCGCCCGTCAGGTCGTGCAGCAGCACGTTGAAGGCGGACAGCAGCAGCGAGAACAGCGTCGTTCCCTGCTCCTGCGCCGTGTCGATCAGCTGCCGGCTGAGCAGGCTCGGAATCGAGATCTTGCGCGAGGCGCCGGGGCCGCGCTGGTTCTGCGGCCGCGGATAGTCGGTCGGCAGCGTCGTGCCGATCGGCGCGCCAGCCAGTTCCTCCGACCAGAACGCCAGATGACCCGCGCCGGTCGCACCGGACGACACGCTGTTCTGCCAGTTGACGAAGTTCGCGTAGGAGCGCGCCGGCGCCGACCAGCGCACCTGCGCGCCCGCACGCAGCGCGAAATACGCCTCCAGCATCTGCTCGACCATGATCGCGATCGACGTCGCGTCGGCAACGATGTGGTGGACGTGCAGCAGCACGACATCGTCGTCGGCGCGGCGGAAATGATGCAGGCGGACCAGCGGACCGGCGCCGAGATCGAACGGCCGGTTGGCCTCGCGGTCGATCTCCGCGCGAACCGCGGCTTCGCTCCACGCCGTCATGTCCTCGAAGCGAACCTTGAACTCCGACGGATCGAGCGCCGTCGGCACCGGGCCGTTGGCGTCGGCGGGGAACGAGACGGTGAGGCTGTCGTGGCGGGCGACCACCTGCTGGAATGCGTTGCCGAGCTGCTCCGTGTCGACATGCGGGCGGACGGAGATGCACATCGCCAGCCCGTAGGCCGGGCTGCCCGGCGCGAAATGCTCCACGAACCACAGCGCTTCCTGGCCGATCGACATGACCGGACCGGAGCTGTCGCCGCCGGCGGATCGCGGTCGCCGAGGAATCCGGCCGCGGACGAATTGATCTTGTCGAGGATCGCCTTGGTGATGTCCTGCGCCGTGGGCTTCTGCAGGAACGAGCCGATGGCGAGCGCGATGCCGAGCTGCGCCTCGACGCGGTTCTTCAGCTCGAACGAGGTGAGCGAGTCGAGGCCGATGTCGGACAGCGGCCGGTCGAGTTCGACCGACGCCGGCGTCACCTTCAGCACCGCCGCGATCTGCTCGCGCAGGAACTGGATGACGATCGGCGGCCGCGCCTCCTCGTCGGTGGCGAGGATCTTTGCGCGCAGATGCTGCCCGCCGCGGTTCTCGTCCTGGCCGTCGCCGATCAGACCTGCGACGCGCGGAACGCCGGCGAGCATCGGATTGGCGCGCGACAGCGTCGGCCAGCGCACGTCCGCATAGACCACGCTCGCGCAATCGCGCGTGAGCAGCTCGCCGAGGCCGGTGAGCGCCTCCTTGACCGGGATCAGGCTGACGCCCGACTGCGACAGGAAGCGCGCGACATCCGCATGGTGCGCGAGGAACCCGGTCTCGCCGATGGCGCCCCAGGCGACCGTCAGTGCCGGCAGCCCCTGCGCCCGGCGCAGCTCCGCCAGCGCTTCGAGCGAACGGTTGGCGCCGGCGTAATGCGCCTGCCCCATCGAGCCGAGATGAGCTGCGACGGACGAGTAAGCGACGAAGAAGTCGAGCGGCGCGTCGCGCGTCAGCTCATGCAGATGCCAGGCGCCGAGCACCTTCGGTTCGAACACGCGGCGAATGCGGTCGAGCTCGAGCTGGGCGACCAGCGCGTCGTCGATGACGCCCGCGGCATGAATGACGCCGCGCAGCGGCACGCCGAGCTCGGCCACCCTGCGCCAATGCGGCGGCAACGCCTTCGCGGGTTGCGACGTCGGCGGCGACGGCGACGATCTGCGCGCCTGCGGCGCGCATCACGTCGAGCTCCTCGGCCGGCGCTTCGCCCGACCGGCTGACCAGCACCAGGTTCCTGGCGCCGAGGTCGACCAGCCATTTCGCGGTGGCAAGTCCGAAGCCGCGCAAGCCGCCGGTCACGAGATAGGTCGCATCGGCGCGCACGATCTGCGCCACGCCGCCGATGGTTTCGACCTGCGGCGCCGGCGCGTCATAGGACACGACGATCTTGCCGATGTGCCGCGCCTTGGCCATGTGCCGGAACGCGTCGGCGACCTGCGACAGCGGGAAGTTCTCGACCGGCAACGGATCGAGACGGCCGCTGCCGAGATCGGACAGCACGCTTTCGAGCTCGTCGCGCAGCCGGTCGGGACGTTCCTCGGCCAGCCGCGCGAGATCGATGGCGAAGAACGAGACGTTCTTGCGCAGCGCGCGCAGGCCGATCGGCGTGTCGGCGTAGATGTCGCGCTTGCCGATCTCCAGGAAGCGGCCGCCCGAGGCAAGCAGGTTGAGGCCCTTCTCGAGGAACGGACCGGGCAGCGAATTCAGCACGAGGTCGACGCCGTAGCCGTCGGTCGCCGCAAGCACGCCGTCGGCGAAATCGAGCGAACGGGAATCGAAGATGTGCTGGACGCCGAGCTTGCGCAGGTAGGCGCGCTTCTCGTCGCTGCCGGCGGTCGCATAGATTTCCGCGCCGTGACGCCGGGCGACCGAAATCGCCGCGAGGCCGACGCCGCCGGTCGCCGCGTGAATCAGGACCTTCTCGCCCTTCTGGATGCGGCCGAGCGTCGCGAGCGCGTATTGCGCGGTCGCATAGGCGGTCGGGATGGCCGACGCCTGCGCAAACGTGAAGTTCTGCGGGATCTCGAACACCAGCGCCGCCGACACCGCCACCTGCGAGGCGAACGCGCCGCTCGTGACCGCGACCACGCGCTTGCCGAGCAAGCGCGGGATCGACGCCGGCGCCGACCTGCCGGACGATGCCGGCGCATTCGAAGCCGAGCCGCTCCCAGGCCGGTCCGACCTCGGCCTCCGCCGGCAGCAGGCCCGTCGCCGCCATCACGTCGCGGAAGTTCAGGCCGACGGCGTGCACCTCGACCAGCACCTCGCCGTCGCCCGCTGTGCGCGCGGGCATCTCGCGCAGCAGGAGATTGTCGATCACGCCCGCACTGCTCATGGTCAGGCGGAATTCGGGGCTGCGGTTCGCCAGGTCCCAGGCGATGCGCCGCTTCGGCAACGCCTCGTCGGGCACGCGCTCCAGACGGACACCGAAGCGCCGGGTGCCGCGGAGCGCGATCTCGGTCTCGCCGGCCGCGCCGAGCAACTCCGCGGCCAGCGCGTCGGCCGAGCGATCGGCCGGATCGAGGTCGATCACCAGCGGCTTGAAATCCGGAAACTCGTTGCCGATCGTGCGCGCGACGCCGGGGATGCCGGCATGCAGCATGCTCTGCTCGCTGCGCGCGGCCTCGCCGCACGGCGGCCGTGCCGCGCGTGACCGTCACGATCTGCACCGGCAGTGCCGCGGTCGCGGCGGCCTTTGCCAGTGCGATCAGCGCTTCTGAGCCGAGCTTCTGCGCCTCGGCAATCGCGTGCGGCCGAAACAGCGGCGTCCGATCCATCGAGCGCCCACAGATGCACGATCCGCGACACGCCGGCCGGCGACAGCGGCTTCCAGCAGTTTCGCAAAGCTGTCCGCATCCGGCGCGCATTCGAAGCTTGTCGTCGTCGCGCTGGCGGAACTCGGCTGCCGGCAACAGCCCGAACGGTCTTGATGCCTTGCCGCGCGAGGCGCGCCGCCAGCGCGTCACCGACCCCGCCGCGATCGGCGAGGATCAGCCAGCTTCCCTCCGGCGGCCGCTCGGTCTCTGCTGCCTCCGGCGCCGGAAGCTCGACCCATTGCTCCTGATAATGCGCAGGACCGCTGGCCGCCTGCTGCTGCGCCGGCTGGATGACCTGCTTGCAGGTGAAGCCCTCGATCAGCGCGACCAGCCGTCCGGCCTCGTCGATGATCGAGATGTCGGCGATGATGTTCTCGCCGTCGTCCTCCTCCGCCGCGACGGCGCGGCTGTACACCGCCGCTCCCGGCTTGCGGAAGAAGCGAAGCCGCCTGATCGCGATCGGCAGCGCCAGCGTGTGGCTGTGCTCTTCCTTCTGATCGAAATCGCGGAAGCCGCGGATCACCTGGAAGCAGCTGTCGAGCACCGACGGATGCAGCAGGTAGTCGCTGCCCGTTCCGGCCGCCTGCGGCAGGCCGATGCGGCCGAGCACCTGACCGCGTTCGCGCCAGATCGTCTCGACGCCCTGGAACGCGGGGCCGAACTCGTGTCCTTCCGCGCGAAGCTCGCGATAGAAACGCGTGCGCTCGAAATGCGCCGGCGGCTCGATCTCCGGCGTCCACGGCTTCAGCTTCGGTTCGGCGCCGGACCACGCGCGCAGACGCCCCGACGCGCGCAGCACCCAGTCGCCGTCCTCGTTGCGCATCCGGCTCTTGATCTCGACGATGCCGCGCCCGGTATCGACCGAGGTCTGCACGAACTGGATCGCGTCGTCGCGACAGGATCAGCGCGTCGTGGAACGCGATCTCTTCGAGCTCCCACGCCTGGTCCGGCAGCGTCTCGCGTGCCGCGGCCAGCATCAGCTCGACGTAGCCTGCGGCCGGGAAACACCGCGCTGCCGTTGACGACGTGATCGACGAGGTACGACGGCGCCTCGGCGCTGATGTGCGCCTGCCAGGACGGAACGGCGCTGCCGAGACGATAGCCGAGCAGCGGATGCACGGGCGCGGAGAAGCGCGCGGTCGCGCGATTCCTCCGATTCCGACCAGAACGTCTTTCGCTCGAAGCGTTGACGCGGCAGCTCGACGAAATTCCAGTTTGGCGGCGCGACGCGCGCCCAGTCGACCGCGACGCCCGCAAGATGCAGGTCGGCCAGCGAGCGCGAGATGTAATCGCGATCCTTCTCCTCCCGGTGCAGCGAGCCGACGACAGTGCCCTCGCGTCCGCAATGGGCAAGGCAGGCGCGCACCGGTCCGGTCAGCACCGGATGGGCGCCGAGCTCGACGAAGGTGTTGAAGCCGTCGCCGATCGCAGCCTCCGCCGCCTGACGGAACAGCACCGGATAGCGCATGTTGCGCCACCAGTAGTCGGCGTCGAGCTCGCCGGCCTCGATCAGCTTGCCGGTGACCGTCGAATAGGCCGGCACGGCCGGCTCGCGCGACGTCATCGCCTTCAGGCTGGCGCGCAGCTCGCTCTCGAACGGATCCATCTGCTTGGAGTGGAACGCGTAGTCGATGTGCAGCAGGCGGGCGAACACATCGCTGCGCGCGAGCTTCAGCTCCTCGACCAGGCGCTCGGCCTCGCTGCGCCGGCCGGCGACCGCGACCAGCTCCGGTCCGTTGACGGCCGCGACCTCGAGGTCGATCTGCATCTGGTCGAGCAGCTTCTGCGTTTCGTCCGCCGACAGCCCGATCGCCGCCATGCCGCCGAGCAGCCGCGACTGCTCCTGCAGCCGGCTGCGGTGATAGACGACCTTGACGCCGTCCTCGAGCGAGATCGCGCCGGCGACATGCATCGCCGCCATCTCGCCGATGCTGTGGCCGATGGTGGCTTCGGGCTCGATGCCCCACGCCTTCCAGCGCGCGGCAAGCGCGACCTGCAGCGCAAATGTCGTCGGCTGCGTCACGAAGGTCTGGTCGACGCGCGAGCGTTCTTGCGTCGCCAGCAATTCGTTCGATCAGCGACCAGCCGGACAGGCCGCGGAAGATCTCGTTGCACTCCTCGACCTTGCGGCGGAACACCGGATCGCCCTTGAGCAGGCCGCGTCCCATCGCCCACCAGTGCGCGCCCTGCCCGGTGAACACGAACGCGGTGCGCGCCCGCTCGCCGCGGCGGCCGCTGACGACACCGGCGCGCGGCTCCTTGTGCTCGAACGCGCGGAAGCTCGCCGCCGCCTGCTCGGCGCTGTCGGCCAGCACGACGACGCCGTGCTCGAGATGCGAGTGACGCAGCGCCAGCGTGCCGGCGACGTCGGCGAGCGCGACCTTGCCGCTTTCGAGCGTCGCGGCGAGATCGCCGGCGAGCGCTTCGAGCGAGGCGCGGCTCGGCGCCGACAGCGGCAGCGCCAGCGGGAAATCGCCTTCGACGGTCTGCGTGCCCTGCACCGGCAGCCGCGTCGGCGGCTGCTGCAGGATCGCGCAGGCGTTGGTGCCGCCGAAGCCGAACGAATTGACCGCGGCGAGGCGCGTCGCGCCGTCGCCGGGGAACGCGCGCGAGGCTGTTGTTGACCCGGATGCCGAGCTCGTCGAACGGGATGTTCGGATTGGGCTTCTGGAAGTGCAGGTTCGACGGCACCTGGCCGTGCTCGACGCACAGCGCGGCCTTGATCAGGCCGGCGATGCCGGCCGCAGGCTCGAGGTGGCCGATGTTCGTCTTGATCGAGCCGATCACGCAGGTCTTGTTCTTGCCGGAGCTCTTGCCGAACACGCGGCCGATCGCTTCGGCCTCGATCGGATCGCCGACCGCAGTGCCGGTGCCGTGCGCCTCGACGTAGTTGACCTGCACCGGCGCGATCGCCGCGCGCCGGCAGGCTTCGCGCAGCATCGCCATCTGCGCGTCCATGCTCGGCACGGTGATGGTCGTGGTGCGGCCGTCCTGGTTGACGGCGGTGGCGCGGATGATCGCGTGGATGCGGTCGCCGTCGGCGATCGCGCGCGTGACGGGCTTCAGCACCACCATGCCGGCGCCCTCGCCGCGCACATAGCCGTTGGCGCGGGAGTCGAACGCCTTGCAGCGGCCGTCGGGCGACAGCATCGAGGCGCGGCTGAAGGTGACCGTCACGTCCGGCGTCAGGATCGCGTTGACGCCGCCGCACAGCGCCATCTCGCAGTCGCCGTTGCGGATCGCCTGGCAGGCGAGATCGAGCGCCACCAGCGACGACGAGCACGCGGTGTCGACGGACAGGCTCGGCCCGCGCAGGTCGAAGCGATGCGACAGGCGGTTGGCGGCGATGCTCAGCGCGCCGCCGGTCGAGGTGTGCACGTCGATGTCGGGACGGCCGAATTTCTGGATGCCGTGATAGTCGCTGTGCGAGATGCCGATGAAGACGCCGGTGTCGGTGCCGGGCAGCTTGTCGATCTGCACGCCCGCGTCCTCGAGCGCGCGCCACGCGGTCTCCAGCAGCATGCGCTGCTGCGGATCCATGACGGCGGCTTCGCGCGGCGAGATGCCGAAGAAGGCCGCGTCGAATTCGGCGATGTCGGTGACGAAGCCGCCCCACTTGGTCGGCGTCTTGCCCGGCTTGCCGGGATCCGGATCGAAGACGGCGGCGTTGTTCCAGCGGTCGGCCGGGACTTCGCTGATGCCGTCGCGGCCTTCGCAGAGAAATTCCCACAGCGCCTGCGGCGAGCGGACGCCGCCCGGCAGAATGCAGCTCATTCCGACAATGGCGATGCCGGCGCCGAATTCGGAAACGACCGCGTCCTGCTGCATGCTGCGCCTACCTCGACCCGAAACCCGCAGCCATCCGCAACTCGATCGCACCGTCGTGCGCGCGCTCCCCCGCTCGCGCGCCGACGGCGACATGGCCTGCGAATTCGTCACCCAGTTCGAGTGGCGTCAGCGACCAGTCGTCCTTCACGTCATCTCGCAACACCACGCGCTCCGATCCAGGCTCTGCGAGCCGCACCGGCACCTTGCCGTTCATCCCGGCAAATCCGAGGCCGCGCGCCTTCACGAACGCTTCGCCCGCGGTCCACAGTCCGCAGAAAGACCGCGTCCTGCCGGCCTGCGTCGACCGCGAGCAACTGCTGGGCCACCTCAAGGCCGAACACGTCGGCGGCGATCCTGATCCGGTCCGGACATGGACGATACGGCTCGACGTCGACGCCGACTGACGCACGCCTTGCGCGACCGCGACGACGGAAAGCCCTTTGGTGTGCGAGACGCTGAAGTCGACCGCAGCCTGCCGCGGTGTATCGAGTGAGGGCTTGCCCCAGCGGTTGTAGCGAAAGGTGAGCGCTTTCGGCGGAACGCCGGTCTCGCGCCCGAGAATGCTGCGCAGCGCCGCGCGGGTCTTGATGAACGCGTCGCGATCGACCTTGGCTTTCAGCCGGGCGGCTTGCGCGCTTTCCTCGGCATCGAGCAGGGCAATTTCGGTCGCTTCAAGCCCGCGGTCGTTCCGGAACGCCCAAATGCGACAAGGTAAAGCTGACATGCCCGCGCGGCCCCCGCCGGTTTCAACCGTCCGCGCACGCGCGGCGCCAAATTCTGCAAACAGTTCCGGCCTTCACCCCAAGCCTTAAGGAAGGCTAACCTACGACATTGATTGGAATACTTGCAATGTGCGGCGATGCGATATGATTTTGAGTGCATCCGACTGACAACTCTAGAGATTTGCTGTGTCGAGCCTCGGTTGTCCGGCGCTTGCACCGCTACGCGGCCGATCATTGTTGCAAATTCGCAGCAGTGGTCTGATTTCCTCCGAAATGCCGCCTTTGGCCGTTCCGGCGGGAGCGAAAAGGACTGATGTTCGAGGAAAGTCGGAGCGATTGCCGCTTGGCCGAAGCAACGACCATCCACTGAGCCTCGCATTTGTGTGATCGGCGCGGGGCCGTGCGGCTTGGCGGCGCTGAAGAACCTGCTTCAGGCCGGCTGCCGGAACGTGGTCTGCTACGACGAGAGCAACAGCATCGGCGGCAACTGGGCCTACTCGGAAGACCCGCAGCGGATCAGCGTCTACGAGTGCTCGCACATCATCTCGTCGAAGCGCATGTCGTCGTTCGACGACTTTCCGATGCCGGACAACTATCCGGACTACCCCTCGCACCGTCAGCTGCTGGCGTATTTCACGAGCTACGCCAAAGCCTTCGATCTTGAACCTCATGTTCGCCTGAAATCGAAGGTCGAGCGCTGCACGCGCACGGACGACGGCCGCTGGACGGTTCGCGTCACCGCGAACGGCGAAGCACGCGACGAAGTGTTCGACTGGCTGGTCGTGTGCTCCGGTCACCACCGCCAGGCGTTCGTTCCCGACTATCCGGGAGCGTTCGCTGGAACCATCACGCACTCCTCCGCCTACAAGCGGCCCGATCCGTTTCGCGAACAAGCGCGTGCTGGTGGTCGGCGCCGGCAACTCGGCTGCCGATATCGCAGTCGATATCTCCCGCGTCGCCTGCCCTCACCGCGCTCAGCATGCGCGAAGGCACCTACTTCATTCCGAAGCTGATGTTCGGCCAGCCGGTCGATGTCGTCTATGCCTTCTGGAAAGGCATCATCCCAAAACCGCTGTTTCAGTCGATCTTCAAGCTGTCGCTGCGGCTGGCGATCGGCAAATGGGAGGACTACGGCCTGCAGACGCCGACCACCCCGCCGCTCGCCAAGCATCCGACGCTGAACTCCACGGTGCTCGAGGCGCTGCGGCACGGCCGGCTGACCGCGCGCCGCGGCCTCGACCGCTATGACGGATCGGAGGTGCATTTCACCGACGGAACCCACGAGCCGTTCGACGCCATCGTCATGGCGACCGGCTTCCGCACGACTTTCCCGTTCCTGAGCGAACCGATCGCCGGCTGGGACCTGACGAAGACGCCGCCGCTGTATTTGAAGATGATGCATCAGATCGATCGGCAATCTGTTCTTCATCGGCCTGTTCCAGCCGATCGGCTGCATCTGGCAGCTTGCGGACTATCAGGCGCGGATCGCGGCGCAGCAGATCAAGGGGCGGCTGCAGCGGCCTGCGGATATCGCAAGCCGCATCCAGCGCGAGGTGACGACGCCGCATTGGCGTTTCGATCCCTCGCCGCGCCACGCCATCGAAGTGGACTATCACGATTTCCGGCGCGAGCTGATGCGCGAGCTCGCGCCGCTTGCTGCATGAGACCGGGTGCGTTGAGATGAAACGGCGCCTGTGCTAAGCGGGCGCCGCGGGAAGAAGCCAGTGGGGGACGACATGCAGCGAGTGATGCAACGTTTGGGTACCGCGCACGATCCTGTGACACTCTTGCGACGCGCGGCCCTGCTGGCAATGGCGCTGGTCATGCTTGTTGCGGTCTCGGGTTCCGCCCTCGCCGCGCCTGACCGCGGCCCGAAAGTCTACCTGCTGCGCGGCTTCCTCAACGTGTTCTCGCTCGGCCTCGACGAACTGGAGGTCAAGATCGAAAAGCGCGGCATCCGCGCCGAGGTCTACAATCACACGAGCTGGCGCCGCCTGGTCGGAGAGATCGCGGCTGAATACAAGAGCGGGCAGACGCGGCCGATCGTCATCATCGGCCACTCGCAGGGCGGCAACGCCGTCATCGACCTGGTCGAAGGACTCGGACAGGCGGGCGTGCCGGTTGCGCTTGCCGTCACCCTCGACATCGCGTCGGTTCCGATCCCCGGCGGGCGCGTTGGCACCTTCCTCAACCTCTATGCAAGGACCGGCGCGCTCACCAAAGGTCCGGGCTTTCACGGCAAGCTGGTCAACATGGACCTCGGCAAGGACCCGCTGGTCGGCCACTTCAGCATCGACAAGGTGGACGCGGTTCATAACCTGATCCTCCGCCATGTCGCGTCGGCCGTCGGCCGTCCCGGTCCGCGCAGACAGCCTGCGGCAGCGAACGCCGGCAGCTCCGCCGTCCTGATAGGTCAAGCGGCCGACATTGAGCGATTGCGTTCGGCGAACGTGCGCTCGACAAGATCGGCCGTCCGCTCCAGCGTCCGGGCGTTCGCAAACCGCAGCTTCACGTCGGCGCAGGCGCGCGCATAGCTCTCGCCGAGAACGCGCTCGAGCGCAGCAACTCCGCGCGACGCGTTGAATTTGCCGGGCGCGATCGCAACTCCGACGCCGAGCCGTTCGATGCGCACGCCGTTGTCCGGCTGATCGTAGGCGGCCGGCACCGCCACCTGCGGCGTGCCCGCGGCGAGCGCCAGCGCGACGCTGCCGATGCCGCCATGATGAAACAATGCGGCCGATCGCGGCAGCAACTGGCTGAACGGCGCATACGCCTCGCTGTGCATGAAGGGCGGCAGCGTCGCCTTGAAATTCTCCGCAAACGACGACAGCAGCACGCCGCGCCGGCCGGACGCACGGCAGATCTCGACGGCCGTGCTGAAATACCGGGCCGCGTGCCGCATGCCGGTGCCTGAGGAAAACACGACCGGTGGCGGCCCATCATCGAGAAACCGAAGCAGGCCGGCCGAGAGCGGCGCCTCCTTGCCCGCGTCGTAGAGCGGGAAGCCGGTCAGCACCGTCTGCTTCGGCCAGTCGTCCTGCAGGGGCGCGTACCAGTCCGGAAACAAGCCGATCACGCGATCCGGCGAATGGACAAAATCCCGCATGACGTGCGTGACGCGCGGCAACCCAAGCCGCGCACCAAGTTCATTGACGGGTTTGGCCAGCAGCCGATCCATCACGAGATCGGTCACGCCGTACCAGAAACCGTTCCAGCGCGGCGCCTGCTCTTCGCAGCGGCACCGGCGGAAGCAGCGGCGGATCGAGGCGGCTTCGAAAGATCGTCGGATACGGATGCATCGTCACCGTCGGGATCTGCAACGCGTCGCGCGCGATGCGAGCGCCGAGAAACATCCAGGAATGCACCAGCACGGTTCGTCCCGGCGCATGATGCTGGCGCACCGCGTCAAAAGCCGGTTCGATCATGCCGGCGATGCCGCGCGCCAGCAGCGGATAGCCGGTGGACGAATGCCACAGCCATCTTTGCGAAACGAACCGCTTGAACGCTTCCGCCTCACCCAAGGGGGAGAAATCCAGCCCAAGCGCCTCTGCGTTCTTCGCATATATCGCCGGCGCGAGAATGCGCACCTCGTGCCCGCGCGCGCGCAACGTCGCACCGACGCCGAGCACCGGCTGGATTTCGCCGAGCGTGCCGAATGCACCCAGCAGAACGCGAAGCGGTTCAGTCATCGTTGTCTGCCGGCGGTCCCACACCAACGCACGAAGCGCGCCCCAAGGTGGCGGGACGCAGCTGAAGGCTATAGTTCACCGCGCCGATGCGCCGTCAACCTGCCGCGCGTAGGGACATGGCTGGCGCGACTGCCGCTTATCGCCTAGCCTCTCGTCCTTGATCCTCGAATGCAGCGACCGACATGTTGCCCTGGTCCCAGATCATCGCCGAAAACGTCTGGTGGGTATGCGCCCTCATCTTCATGGCGATCCGCCTGCCGCACATCCGCCGGGCGCGACGCGATCCGGTGAAGCTCAGCGTGCCGCCGGCGAGCGACTTCATCCTGCTGCGCATCGGCGAAGTCGCGTTCGGCGTGCTGCCGCTGGCCTACATCCTGTTCAAGGTGCCAAGCTTTGCCAACTATCCGTGGTTTCCGCCGTTCGTGGTCATCGGCACGCTGGTGTTCCTCTGCGGCATCTGGATGATCTACCGCGCCCACAAGGACCTCGGGCGCTCCTTCTCCTACACGCTGGAGATCCGCCACGAGCACGAGCTCGTCAGCAACGGCATCTACCGCTACATCCGCCATCCGATGTATGCGGCATTCCTGCTGTGGACCATCGCGCAGGCCATGCTGCTGCCGAACTGGGTGGTCGGCCTTGCCGCGCCGCTCGTGCTCGCCACCCTGCTCGCCATCCGCGTTCCGCGCGAGGAAGGCATGATGCTGCAGACATTCGGCGACGGCTACCGCGCCTATATGGGCCGGACCGCGCGGTTCATCCCGGGCGTGTTCTGAACGCCGCGCGCTTCACGCCGGCGGCGTGCACTTCTTCGGCGCGCTTGCCGGGCGTGACCACTGCACGGTCTTGCCCATCAGCTTGGTGCCGATATAGCCGCGCACGGCCAGCGTCTTGCCGCTCAGCGTGATCTCGACCGAATACTGCTTGCCGGTCTCCGGATCGTACACCCAGCCGTCACCAAAGGCGTCCGTCGACACCTTCTTCAGTCCGCCCATGATCTGCAGGCCGCACAGCGGACGCTTGCGCAGTTCCGGCTTCTCGTTGCGGTTGTCGCGCACCGGCAGCGAGGGATCGGGAACCGCCAGGATCGAATAGATGTAGCCGCACAGGCCTTCGCCGCAGGGCCGGATTTCCGCCGCTCCGTCGCCCTTGTCGGTCATCCAGACGCCGGTGAAATCCGAGCGTTCGGCAGCTTGTGCCTGGCTCGTCGCGCACGCCAGCAACGCCGCAACCGCAAACACCTTCAGCACATGCATGTTCGGCCCTGCTCCAATCCCACCGCCCACGCTTATACGAAAGCGGCGCGATTTCGAAGGCCCGCAGGATCACAGCCGGCGAATGTGTTGCGCAAAATCAACTATGCGGGCGCGGGCTAAGCGAGCCGGCCGCAGGCGATCCATTCCGTCGACGCATCGTCGCGAAGCTTCGCCAGCGCATCCGCGCGCCGCGACAGCACCGCGCTCTGGTTGATGTAGCCCTTGTCGGTGATCTCGCCGCCGTCGATCGACGGCGGCTCGGCCAGTATCAGCGCGCGCGTCGCATGGCCGGCGGAGCCGCCGTTCTGCGCCTTCAGCTTCGCCATCCCCTGCGCGACCGCCTCGCGCACTTTTGCGTGCGCGAGCACGTCGGCGAGCGCCGCGGTCTCCGGCAAGCCCGACAGCGCACGGCAGGCCACGACATTCGGGAACACGAGGAAGCGAACCTCGTCCTCGTCGTGTCCGGCAATCACGATGTCCTGCGCCAGCGGCGCAAGCGCTGCGACCGCTGCGACGCGCAGCATGCCGACCGTCACCCACGTGCCCGACGACAGCTTGAAGTCCTCGCTGATGCGGCCGTCGAAGAACAGGCCGCGCTCCGGCCGCGCCGGGTCGGCGAACTTCACCGCATCGCCGATGCGATAGAAGCCCTCCTCGTCGAACGCCTTCGCCGTGAGGTCCGGCGCCTTCCAGTAGCCGGGCGTCACGTTCGGTCCGCGCACGCGCACCTCGAGCTTTTCGCCGACGGCACCAGCTTCAGCTCGGTGCCCGGCACCGGCACGCCGATGTTGCCGGGCCGGCCGGCAAGGAAATGGCAGTCGGTCGCAAGCGGCGCGGTCTCGGTCGAGCCCCAGGCCGAGACCATCGGAATGGCGCGGCCGGTGGTCTTGATCGACAGCTCCTCCAGCGCGTCCCACGCGTTCTGCGGCAGCGCCGCCGCGGCGTAGAACGCGAAGCGGACGCTCTTCGAAGAATTTCCGGCGCAGCGCCTCGTCCTCGCGCAACGCGCCGAGCAGCATGTCGAAGCCGCGCGGCACGTTGAAATAGACCGTCGGCATCACGCTGCGCAGGTTGTCGAGCGAGGCCGAGAACAGCCCCGGCGCCGGCTTGCCCTGATCGATGTAGAGCGTGCCGCCGTTGCGCAGCACCATGTTGAAGTTGTGGTTGGCGCCGAAGGTGTGGCTCCACGGCAGCCAGTCGAGCACGACCAGCTCGCTGCGTTCCAGGAACGGCCAGACCTGCGCCTTCGCCGCCTGGTTCGAGGTCAGCATGCCGTGGGTGTTGATGACCGCCTTCGGCGCGCCGGTCGAGCCCGACGTGAACAGGAACTTTGCGATCGTCTCCGGCGTGACCGCGGCAAACGCCCGCGTCACGGCCTCGCTGTCGGGCGTCGCCAGCACCTCCGCCGAGGAGATGCCGCATCCCTTCTCGGCATTCTTGCCGGCAACGACGACGGCGCGATGGTTCGCCTTGATGGCGGCGAGCGCGAACCCGAACGGCGCTGCGTCCGACACGTAGATCGCGCCGGGGTCGAGCAGCGTGATCGCCGCGCGCAGCTTCTCGAAATCCTTCGACACCAGCGAATAGGCCGACGAGATCGTCGCCGACCGGCACGCCGGCATGCATCGCGCCGAGCGCGAAGATCGCGTGCTCCACCGCATTGTCGGACAGGATCGCCAGCGGCCGCTCCGCGCTCAGGCCCTGCGCGATCATCCAGCTCGCCGCCGCGCGCACGCGCTTCAGCGCCTCGCCATAGCTGAGGGTCGACCACGGACGCCGCGTATCGGCGCGTTCGGCAAGAAACACCCTGTCGGGCTGTTTCGTTCGCCCAGCGCTCGAGCCATTCGCCGACCGCACGCTGGCGCGGCCCGAGCGGCACGGTCGACCGGACCAGAATGGAGCCGTCGGCGCGCCGCGTCGGACGTCACCGACGGCGTCGCGAACAGCTCGCAGATCTGGTCCTCGCGCGTTGCGGCGACCTGCATCGAACTCCCTCCCCTTCAACGTTCGACGCTTCTATGTCGTCTTAATATGTCTCGACGTGATAGCGGCCGCCGTCGCGCATCGCCGGCTTGACCGCCGACCAGTCGATCGCGGCATGCCGGCAGACGTCGGCAAAGGCTTCGTCGACCCCGCTCTCCATGCCCTTCAGCCCGCAGATGTAGACGTGCGTCTGCGGATCGCCGAGCAGGCTCGCGATCTTCGCGCCCTCATCCCGCAGGCGATCCTGCACATAGACCCGCGGCTGGTCCGGCACGCGCGAATAGCACAGGTGCTTGCTGAGCAGCTTCTCCGGCACCTTCTGCAGCGGTCCGAAATACGGCAATTCCTGCGGCCGCCGCGCGCCGAAGAACAGCGTCAGCTTGCCCGGCGCATCCGGCATCGTCCGCCGGCGGCGCTCGGTGAAGGCGCGGAACGGCGCCGAGCCGGTGCCGGTGCAGATCATGATGATGTTCGCCGCCGGATCGTTCGGCAGCAGGAAGGTCGCGCCGAACGGCCCGGTGATCTCGACCTTCGCGCCGCGCGGCAGGTCGCACAGATAGTTCGAGCACACCCCGCCCGGCTCCCGCTTCACCGTGAGCGAGAGATTGTTCGCGTTCGGCTTCTCGCCGTCGCGCGCGCTCGCGACCGAGTAAAGCCGCACCGCATGCGGCTTGCCGTCAGCGTCTTCGCCGGGAACGACGATGCCGATGCTCTGCCCCTCCAGCACCGGAAACGGCTGGTCGCCGAAATCGATGATGATGTGGCGGATGTCGGACTCCGCACCCGCATCGGTCAGCCGGTAGTTGCCGGTGATGGTGCCGACCGCCGGCTTGCCGCGGTTGTAGAGATTGACCGTCGGCTTGCTGGCCGACGCCGGCGCCACCGCCTTGCCGCCGAGGCCCTTGCGCGCCTCTTCCAGAAGCGCGCCGATCTCGTCTTCCAGCGCCTCGACCGCGCGCTGTCCGCGCCGGCAAGCTCCTCCTGCGCCGGCAGGTCGCTCCAGGAAAACTGGTCCTCCAGCGAATAGGCGTTCGTCACCACGCGCCAGTTGTCGATCGCGCCGGTCGGGCACGGCGAGATGCAGTCCATGCAGTGGTTGCAGATCGACGCATCGACGACGTAGTTGTTGTCGTCGTGCGTGACCGCGTCGATCGGGCAGGTCTCCTCGCAGGTGTTGCAGCGAATGCAGATCTCCGGATCGATCACATGCTGCTTGAGCACGCCGGAATGCGCGATTGCGTTCATTGCCCGCTCCAAACCCTCGCGGTCAGGCCTCGATCTTCACGTACTCGAAATCGCCGGGCTTGTTGTCGATGCCGACCTTTGGCGGCGCGATCCAGCCGGCGAACTCGCCGGGCTCGCTCACCGGCGTCATCAGCGAGCCGATGAAATCGCCGTCCGCGACCGACGGCAGATAGCCGTCGCGCACCTTCGCCCACTCGGCATCGGAGACCAGCACGCCCTTCGGCGTCGCCTGCACGTCCCTGAACTCGCCGATCTGGCGATGGAACGCCGTGTGCGGCAGCTCCAGCTGGAAGTTGACGCCGGTCTTCTCGATGATCTTGTTCCAGCGCTCGATGCCCTTGGCGCAGTCGCTGGTGTAGTCGTCGCGCAGCCGCATGTTCAGCGCCGTCAGCGCCGGCTCGTCGACCAGGTGATCTTGCCGTCGACCAGCTTCAGCACCGGATAGATGTCGCTGGTCAGGCGATGGTCGTCCTGGATCCGCGTCTCCTGGAAGCGGCCCTTCAGGCCGGCATTGTAGAAGTTCGCGGCATTGGTCGAGACCTCGGACCCGAACAGGTCGAGCGACAGCGAATAGTGCAGGTTCACCTTCTTCTGGATCGTCGGCAGGTCGACGACGCCGAGCGCGCGCACCTTGTCGATCTCGTTCGGATCATCGATGCCCGCCGCCTTGATCGCCTCGCAGGTCCGCTGCAGCACGCGGCCGACGCCGGTCTCGCCGACGAACATGTGGTGCGCTTCCTCGGTCAGCATGAAGCGGCAGGTGCGCGACAGCGGATCGAAGCCGGATTGCGCCAGGCTCTCCAGCTGCATCTTGCCGTCGCGGTCGGTGAAGAACGTGAACATGAAGAACGACAGCCAGTCCGGCGTCGCCTCGTTGAAGGCGCCGAGCATGCGCGGCGAGTCCGCGTCGCCCGAACGGCGGCGCAGCAGGTCGTCCGCCTCCTCGCGGCCGTCGCGGCCGAAATACTTCTGCAGCAGGTAGACCATCGCCCACAGGTGACGGCCCTCCTCGACGTTGACCTGGAACAGGTTGCGCATGTCGTAGAGCGACGGCGCGGTCTTGCCGAGATGGCGCTGCTGCTCGACCGACGCAGGCTCGGTGTCGCCCTGGATGACGACCAGGCGGCGCAGCATCGCGCGATATTCGCCCGGCACTTCCTGCCAGGCCTTCTCGCCCTTGTGCTGGCCGAAGTTGACGAGGCGGCCCTCTTCCTCCGGCGCCAGCAGCACGCCCCAGCGATATTCCGGCATGCGCACGTAATCGAATTTCGCCCAGCCCTTCGGATCGACGCTCACCGCGGTGCGCAGATAGACGAGGCTTTCCTGAAAGCCCTCGGGCCCCATGTCGTTCCACCAGTCGAGATAGCCCGGATGCCAGCCCTCCAGCGCCTTCAGCACCTGACGGTCCTCGGTCAGGTTGACGTTGTTCGGGATCTTGGTCGTGTAATCGACGTTCATGATGTTCATGGTCGTCTCTCCTTAACCCGCGTCATGTCGAACTGCGGCCGCTCGCCGGTGCCGTAGCGCTGCAGCGCGCCGGCTTCGCCGACCGCATTGGGCCGCTGGAAGATCCAGTTCTGCCACGCGGTCAGCCGCGCAAAGATTTTCGATTCCATCGTCTCCGGCCCGACGAAGCGCAGGTTCGCTTCCAGGCCCGGTGAGGCTGTCCGGCGAGAAGCTGGTGCGCGCCTCGAAGAACACGCGCACCTCGTCGTCCCAGTCGATGTCGTCGAGCGCGAAGGTGACGAGGCCGAGCTCTTCGGCCGCCTCCGCATCGAGCGCTTCGCCCTGACGCGCCTTCGCAGCCTCGAGGTCGGACGGATCGGCCTGGAAGCGCGACTCCAGCCGCGTCAGGCCGTGGCTCATCGGATAGGGACCGAAATTCATCGCGCTCAGCGCGAGCTTCGGCGGCGCGCGGTTGTCGCCCTGCCGCGAGCCGATCAGCATGTAGGAGCGGTCGGACGCGAACACGAGTTCGGCCAGCGTGCCGGCAAAGCACGAGCCCGGCTCGATCAGCGCTCACCAGCGTGCGCGAGGTGACGTCGATGCGCTTCAGCACGCGCTTCCAGTAGTGCCGCACCTCGTTGACGAACCAGTCGTCCTTGTGCGCGTCGAGCAGCGCGTCATAGGCGAGCACGCTCGCCGGATCGCCGTCGGACTTGAACACCAGCACCGCCATTTCGAGTTCGTTGATGCGCAGATGCAGGATCGCGTCGTCGAGTTCGCGCGCGACCTGCAGCGGCCAGAACGACGCGCCCTGCGCCTTGATCGGCCGCGGCATCCGCCGGCGGCGGCGCATCCGGCGCCTTGATCGAAATGGTCGCGGTGCGCCCTGCGCGATCGATATCGACGCTGACGAAACCGTAGCGAATGCTGTCGCCGTCGATGCGTGCGCGTCAGCGGCGTGAGCTTGACGCCCTCGCCCTGCCGCGCTGCGCGGCGACGCCGCCGCAAACTCGCGCGCCCGCTCGGCGACGCGCGCCTCCAGCTTCGAGTTCGGCGCGATCTCGTCGACCAGCCGCCACTGCACCGCGCGCTTGCCCTTCACGCCCTCCTCGAACGTGCAGAAGTAGTCCGCATGGTCGCGGCGCACCTTTCGCTTGTCGGTGACGCGCGTCAGCCCGCCGGTGCCGGGCAGCACCGCCAGCAGCGGCACCTCCGGCAGCGACACCGCGGCCGAGCCGTCATCGACCAGGATGATGTGATCGGTCGCGAGCGCGAGTTCGTAGCCGCCGCCCGCCGCCGTGCCGTTGACGACGCAGATGAAGCGCTGGCCGGAATTCGCGCTCGAATCCTCGATGCCGTTGCGCGTCTCGTTGGTGAACTTGCAGAAGTTGACCTTGTGCGCATGCGTCGCGCCCGCGAGCATGCGGATGTTGGCGCCGGCGCAGAACACGCGGTTCTTGCCCGAGCGCAGCAGCACGGTCTTCACCTGCGGATGTTCGAAGCGCAGCCGCTGGACCGCGTCGGCAAGCTCGATGTCGACGCCGAGGTCGTAGGAATTCAGCTTGAGCTGATAGCCCTCGAACAGCCCGCCGTTCTCGTCCACGTCCATGGTGAGCGTGGCGATCTCGCCGTCGACCGCGAGCTTCCAGTGCCGGTAGCGCGACGGATCGGTCTGGAAGTCGATGTGGCTCGCGCCATTGGCGAGCTTGCGGTCCTCAGCGGCCATCGCGGCATCCTGACGGTCAGCGTGAACGAATATGCATTATAATGCATATTCGGCGAGATTGATCCAGCCCTATAGTGCAGCGATTCGGCATTTTTATGCACTACCAAGGGCTTAGGCCGCCCGTCCGCAGAACGCCCTCGCCATGGCCCTGCAGGATGCGGTTGGCGAAGCCGGCGACGGCCTCGAGCGTCGCGTCCGGCGGCTTCCCGATGCGGCGAGTGCGCGGCGTCCGCGATCATCGCCACGTCGACCGGGCAGTAGCACTCCTCCTGCGCGACCTCGATCTGACGCAGCGTGCCGTACTGGTCGCCCGTCGCCCTGCACGATCTGCACCGGCACGCGGATGTAGGTGAGATACTCGGAGATATCCCAGTCGCGGAATTTCGGATCGAGCCAGGCGCCGTTCCAGCCGTAGAAGGCGTTGTCGACGTCGCCGTGCCAGCGCGAGAGTTTTGCGCGCAGATCGCCCTGCTCGTAGTTCTGCTTGATCGCCGGCGATCGACGACACCGAAATGTCCTCGACGATGAAGTGCGGCGCGATCAGCGACAGCCCGCGAATGCGATGGTCCTGCACGCCGCCGGTGTAGATCGCCGCGATCGACGCGCCGTCGGAGTGACCGACCAGCAGCCCGCGGCGAAAGCCGATCGCCTCGAGCACCTTCGGCAACACCTCGAGCGCCTCGACATGCATGTAGTCGAGCGGACGCGGCAGCTTCACCGGGCTCGATGCGCCATAGCCCGCGCGCGAATAGGCGAACACGCCGCAGCCGGTCGCCGCCGCCAGCCGGTCGGGAAAGTCGCCCCACAGGCCGACGCTGCCGAGACCTTCATGCAGCATGACGATGGTCGAGGCCTGATCGGGCGCCGGCCCGATCGTGCGATATTCGAGTTCGCTTGCGCCGATCGCCAGACGGCCGTCGCTGTTCCACGCACTCATGGCGTCGTCCTCGTCAAGCAGCGTCGCCGCTGCGCAGCTTGAAACGCTGGATCTTTCCGGTCGCCGTCTTCGGCAGGGTGTCGACCACATCGATCCAGCGCGGATATTTCCACGGCCCGATCCTGGTCTTGACGTGCTCCTTCAGCGCGTCGTGCAGGCCGTCCGTGGACGCGCCCGGCTTCAGCACGACGAACGCCTTCGGCTTCAGCAGGCCTTCCGGGTCGGCCGCGGCGATCACCGCGGCTTCGGCGACCGCCGGATGCGTGATCAGCGCGCTCTCCACCTCGAACGGCGAGACCCAGATGCCGGACACCTTGAACATGTCGTCGGCGCGGCCGCAGAAGGTGTAGCGCCCGTCCGCATCGCGCGTGTACTTGTCGCCGGTGCGCGTCCAGCCGCCCTCGAACGTCTGCCGGCTCTTGCTGCGCTGGTTCCAGTAGCCTTCCGCCGCCGACGGCGCATCGACCAGCAGTTCGCCGACCTCGCCGTCGGCAACGTCGGCGCCGGCGTCGTTGACCAGCCGCACGCGATAGCCCGGCACCGGACGTCCGGACGAGCCGTACTTGATGTCGTTCGGCGAGTTGGACAGGAAGATGTGCAGCAGCTCGGTCGAGCCGACGCCGTCGATGATGTCGACGCCGAAACGCTGCTTCCAGGTCTTGCCGACCGCTTCCGGCAACGCCTCGCCGGCCGACGTGCAGATGCGCAGCTTCGGAAAGCGCGGCTCGTTCTTGAACGCTTCGTCGTTGAGCATCGCCGCGAACAACGTCGGCACGCCGTAGAAGATCGTCGCGTTGTGCTTGCGCATCAGGCCGAACATCGCCGCCGGCGTCGGACGATCCGGATACAGCACCGTGGTCGCGCCGACCGACATCGGGAAACGTCAGCGCGTTGCCGAGGCCGTAGGCGAAGAACAGCTTCGCCGCCGACAGGCAGATGTCGTTCTCGCGAATGCCGAGCACCTGATGCGCGTAGGTCTCCGCCGTCGCCTGCAGGTTCGCATGCAGATGCCGCACGCCCTTCGGCATGCCGGTCGATCCGGACGAGTAGAGCCAGAACGCCGGCTCGTCGCGATGGGTCGCCACCGTCTCGAACGCGTCGCTCTCGCGCGCGATCTCGTCGGCGAATTTCAGATAGCCGTGCGCATCCTTGCCGACGACAACCACATGCGCGAGATCCGCCATGCGGCCGAGCAGATCCTTCACCACCGGCAGCAGCGCCTCGGAAACGAACAGCACGCGCGCGCGGCTGTCGGCCAGCACATAGGCGTACTGGTCTGCCGTCAGCAGCGTGTTGAACGGCACCGGCACCACGCCGGCACGGATCGCGCCGAGAAGACGATCGGAAACTCGACATTGTCGAGCATCAGCATCGCCGCGCGCTCCTCGCGCCGGACGCCGAGCCGCTTCAGCAAATTCGCGAGCTTGCGGCTCTGCGTCTGCAGCGAGCCGTAACTGAGTTCGGAGGTGCCGTCGGTGAAGGCGAGCTTGTTGCCCCTGCCCGCATCGATATTGCGGTCGAGCAGATACGTCACCGCGTTGTAGCGATCGGATTCGCTCATGCGGCGCTCCCCTCTTCGCGCTTGGAATTATAATTCAGATAAAGCCACCGGCTTGCCTTGCTGTCAATCAGGCTCGGCACTATGGTTCAGGTCAGGCATCGCCATATAGAGCATGACTGAGCCAACGGATTCCGACGACGTTTTCCTGCGCGAACTCGGCCAGCGCGCCCGCACGATGCGCGGCCTGCACGGCATGTCGCGCAAGGTGCTGGCGAAGGTGTCGGGAATTTCCGAGCGCTACATCGCGCAGCTCGAGAGCGGCAAGGGCAACGTCTCGATCGTGCTGTTGCGGCGTCTCGCGCATGCGATGGGCGCGCCGCTCGAGGATCTCATTCCCGACGGCGGCGGCTCGGCGGAATGGCCGGTGCTGCGCGCGCTCGCGCGCAAGGCGACGCCGCAGCAGATCGCGCAGGCGAAGGACGCGCTGTCGGGCACACGTCTCGCCGCCGCAGCACAAGTTCGCGTTCACCGGCATCGCGCTGATCGGCCTGCGCGGTGCGGGCAAGAGCACGCTCGGCAAGCGCCTCGCCGCCGACATCGGCTGGACCTTCGTCGAACTGAACAAGGAAATCGAACAGCAGAACGGCCTGTCCGTCGCCGAGATTCTCGCGCTGTACGGCCAGGAAGGCTTCCGCCGCATGGAGCAGATCGCGCTGGTGCAGACGCTGGCGCGCAAGGAGCCGGTGGTGCTTGCGACCGGCGGCGGCATCGTCTCCGAGCCGCTGACCTTCGACCTGATCCTGTCGTCGTTCTACACGGTGTGGCTGAAGGCCGAGCCGGAAGAGCACATGGCGCGCGTGCGCAGCCAGGGCGACCTGAGGCCGATGGCCGACGATCGCTCGGCGATGCAGGAGCTGCGCACGATCCTGCTGAGCCGCGAGCCGCTGTACGCGCGCGCGGCGGCGCAGGTGGACACGGCGGGGCTGAGTGTCGAGCAGGCCGCGGCGCGGCTGGCGGAAGCAGTTGCGCCGGTGGTAGCGAAGGCAGAGCCGGCTGCGAGAGTCAGCGCAGCGCGCTGAGTCGCCCCTAGCCGTTCAGAACGCGTTGCAGACGACAGCCTCACACGCCCAGATACCGATCCAGCAACTCCGGCTGCGCGGCCAGCTCCGCCGGCGTTCCCGCAAACACCACCGCCCCCTTCGACAGCAGGATCGTGCGATCGGCGATCCGCGACAGGCTGCGGAAATCGCGGTCGACGACGATCGCCGCCACGCCTTCGGCCTTGATCGTCTCCAGCGTGCGCCAGATGTCCTGCGCGACCATCGGCGCGAGACCTTCGGTCGCCTCGTCGATCAGGATCAGGTCGGGATTGGTCATCAGCGCACGGCCGATGGTGAGCATCTGCTGCTCGCCGCCGGACAGCTGCAGGCCGCCATTGTCCTTGCGTTCGCGCAGGCGCGGAAACAATTCGAAGATCCGCTCCAGCGTCCAGATCGCTGCGGCCGTCGGTCCCGGCGCGTGCCGCCATCACGAGGTTCTCGACCACGCTCAGCGAGCCGAACACGCCGCGCCCTTCCGGCACGAACGCGACGCCGGCGCGCGCGACCGCCTCCGGCGCAGCACCTGCAATGTCGCGGCCCGCAAAGCGTGACGCGGCCGCGGCAATCGGCGACCAGCCCCATCAACGACCGCAGCAAGGTCGTCTTGCCCATGCCGTTGCGGCCGATCAGTGCGATCTGTTCGCCGCGCTGCAATTCCAGATCGATGCCGTGCAGCACCTGGCTCGCGCCATAGAACGCTTCGAGCCGTTCGGCTTTCAACAGCGCGCTCACGCCGCGTCTCCAGTGATTGCCGAGATAGGCCGCGCGCACGGCCGGATCGGTCCGCACCGTCTTTCGGCAGGCCCGACGCGATCACCCGGCCGTCCTGCATCACCGTCAGGCGGTCGGCGAGCTCGAACACCGCGTCCATGTCGTGCTCGACCAGCAGCACCGCATGGCCTTTGCGCAGCGTTGCGATCAGGTCGACGATCCGCCGCGCCTCCTGCAGGCCCATGCCGGCAAGCGGCTCGTCGAGCAGGATGATGCGCGGCCCGGTCGCCAGCACCATGGCGATCTCGAGCTGGCGCTGCTCGCCGTGGCTGAGCTTGTTCGCCGGCGCTGCAGCCGCGCGCGCGCAAGCCCGGTCCGTTCCAGCGCCTCGTGCGCGGCGCGGTTGACGGCTGTGTCCGGCACCGCGCGCTGCCGAACATGCGCAGCGGCGCCTTCGAATGCGCCTGCGCGGCGAGCCGCACGTTCTCGTACACCGACGACTGCGCGAAGATCGTCGTCTTCTGATACGAGCGGCCGATGCCCGCCCCTGCCCTGCGCTCCGCGCCAAGCCGCGTCACGTCGCGGCCGTCGAGCGTGATCGAGCCGCCGCTGACATGCATGTCGCCGGACAGAAGATTGATCAGCGTCGACTTGCCGGCGCCGTTCGGGCCGATCACCGCATGGATTTCGTCGGTGTGCACGTCGAGCGACACATCGGCGACGGCGCGCAGGCCGCCGAAATGTTTCGACAGCGACGCTGCCCGCAATGACGCATCTGCGCATGCATGCGGCTCAGACATGTTTTGCCCCGGCAACCGGCGTCTGATCATCCGCCGCTCTCTGCGGCGCGCCGAACACCGCCGTCAGCAGATGCCGCACGCCGTCCGGCAGCGCCAGCACGATCGCGATGACGACCAGACCCTCGACGAGCTTCCAGTATTCGGTCGCCGACTTCAGCACACTCCTCGAGCCCCAGCAACACGAACGCGCCGACCAGCGGGCCCGCGACCGAGCGCAGGCCGCCGATCAGCACCATCACCAGTACGGTCGCCGAGACATGCCAGCCGAGCATCTGCGGCGCGACGTAGCCGAACTGCGCGGCGGCGAGGTAACCCGCGACGCCGGCGATCGCGCCGGAGATGACGAACGCCATCAGCCGCAGGCGGAAGATCGGAAAGCCGAGCGAACGCGCGCGGCGCTCGTTGTCGCGCGCCGCCGCAAGCGCGTGGCCGAACGGCGAGCGCACCAGCATCGTCAGGAGCGCGATCGTCGCGACCAGGAAACGCCAGCACCGTGAAATAGAAGATCAGCGGCTTGTCGAGATTGATCAGCATCTCGCCGGCAATGGCGATTTCCGGCTTGTAGTTGATGAAGGCGCCGTCGGAGCCGCCGGCGATCGCGTGTCGTGAAACAGGAAGAACAGCATCTCGCCGAAGGCGAGCGTGACCATGATGAAGTAGACGCCGCGGGTGCGCAGCGCCAGCGCGCCGATGATCAACGCCGCGAGCGCAGCGACGCCGACGGCAAGCGGAAACGACACCCAGAACGAGGCCGGGTCGTATTTCGGTGTCGCGAGCGCCAGCATGTAGCCGCCGAGGCCGAAGAACGCTGCGTGGCACATGCTGACGAGGCCGCCGAAGCCGACGACCAGATTGAGCGCCATCGCCAGGATGCCCATGATCAGCACCTTGCTGGCGAACTGCACGTAATACGTCGGCACCACGAACGGCAGCGCGACGGCGGCGGCCAGCAGCACGGCCGCCACGAGCCAGGTGCGGGCGCCAGCCATCGCTCACACCTCGCGCCGGCCGAGAATGCCGTTCGGCCGCCACAGCAGCACGCCGGCCATCAGCACATAGATCAGCACGCTCGACACGCTCGGAAAGAACACCTTGCCGAAGGTGTCGGTGAGGCCGATCAGCAGCGCGCCGATCGCGGCTCCGGTGATCGAGCCGATGCCGCCGACGACGATCACCACGAACGACAGGATCAGCATGCCGTCGCCCATGCCGGGAAACACCGTCGAGATCGGCGACACGACGATGCCGCCGAGGGCTGCGAGCGCAATGCCGACCGCGAACACATAGCGGTTGATCTGGTCGAAGCTGATGCCGAGCGCACGCGTCATCTCGCGGTTCTCGGCGCCGGCGCGGACGATCATGCCGATTTTCGTGCGCTGGATGACGAAGAAGATCACCGCGGCGACCGCGAGCAAAAGCACGCAGATCGCCAGCCGATAGACCGGATACGACATGTTGTCGGTGAGCTGGATCGAGCCGGACAGGAACTCGCGGCGGCCGCCACCGAATGCACGTCCTTGCCGAACACCACCTGACGGATGTCGTCGAGCACGAGGATCAGGCCGAACGACAGCAGCACCTGCGCCAGGTGATCGCGGCCATAGAGACGGCGGATGAACACGTTCTCCAGCGCGAGGCCGGCGACGAAGGCGATGGCGACGCCGCCGATCATCGCCAGCCAGAAACTGCCGGTCGCAGTCGCGATGCCGTAGGCGAGATACGCGCCGAGCATGTAGAACGTGCCGTGCGCGAGATTGATGACGCCGAGAATGCCGAACACCAGCGTCAGGCCGCTGGCGACGAGGAACAGGACCATTCCGTACTGAATGGCGTTCAGAAGCTGAACGCCGAACGTCGCAAGGTCCATGAAGAAATCCGTCCCCAAGCCAGCAGGACGCTCAGCCTGCGATCGATGTCATTCCAGCATTAGCAAGCGCCGTCACCGCGTCGTGTCGTGGGCACCCAGTGGTCAAGAGGCGCATCGGCCGCGATCATTGCGAGGACGACCGCTGCGGCTTACTGAGATGCCCGCTTTCGCGGGCATGACAGTGCCCTGCTCCGCAGACTCACGCCATCCGGCAGCCGCGCGACGGATCGTCCAGGTTCTCATGCGCGATCTTGACGAACTCGTTGCGGCCGTTCTTCACCTCGCGCAGGTAGATGTTCTGGATCGGGTTGTGCGCCTTGTTGAAGCTGAGCGGCCCGCGCGGGCTCTTGATCTTCGCCTTCGCCATCGCGTCGACCAGCTTGTCGCGCGCCTTGTCGTCGCCGCCGACCGCGGTGAGGCCGATATCGAGCAGCGCGGCGGAGTCAAAACCCTGCACGGCGTAGATGTCGCCGTCCTGCTTGGTCTTGGCCTTGAACGCTGCGAGGAACGCCTTGTTCTCCGGATTGTCGAGGTTGTCGGCGTAATGCAGCGTCGTCTTCATGCCGTTCGCTGCTTCGCCCTGCGCATCGAGCACGCCGTCGGTGAGGAAGCCCGAGCCATAGAGCGGGATGGTCTTGTTCAGGCCCGCCGCCGCATAGTCCTTGACGAACTTCACCGCGCCGCCGCCGGCGAAGAAGCAGAACACCGCGTCCGGCTTCAGCGTCGCGATCCGCGTCAGCAGCGCCTGGAATTCCACCTCCGGGAACGGCAGCGCCAGATTTTCGACGACCTTGCCGCCGGCCTTGGTGAAGTTCTCCGTGAACGATGCGATCAATTCCGCGCCGGCCGCGTAGCGCCAGGTGATGGTCGCGACGTTCTTGTGGCCGGCATCGAACATCACCTTGCCCATCGGGAAGGCCGGCTGCCAGTTGGAGAACGAGGTGCGGAAGATGTTCGGCGCACACTGCGGCCCGGTGGCGTCGTTGGCGCCGGCGTTCGGAATGATCAGCAGCGTGTTGTTGTCGCGCGCGACCTTCACCATCGCCATGGCGACGCCGGAATGCACGGTGCCGACCACCACGTCGACCTTCTCGCGCCCGACCAGGCGGTTCATGTTGTCGGTGCCGGCCTCGGGCTTCGACTCGTCGTCGACCTGCACGAAGGTGATCTCACGGCCGCCGAGCTTGCCGCCCTTCTGCTCGACATAGAGGCGGAAGCCGTTGTCGATGAACTGTGCCGAGCTTCGCGAAGGTGCCGGTGTACGGCAGCATCAGGCCGACCTTCAGCGGCGCCTTCTGCGCGATCGCCGGCGAACGCAGTTGCGGCGCGACGGCAAGCGTCGCGGCGCCGGCCGCCCCGGTCAAAAGGCCGCGGCGCGTCAAACCGGGCAAAAGAATGCGATGTGTCATGAACGTCTCCCCTACTCGGACATTTATTATTGTGTGTCAGCGGCGATTGCCTTCGGCAAGGTCAGCCATACGGCGGCAATTGCCCTGCCTCTGCAGCATAATTCGCGCCGAAAACCGATACAAGAATTATAATGCAGACATGCGGCGCGAGCGGCCAATAGCCGTCGTCTCGCGGCAGTCTGTCGCGCGACCTTCGAGCGATCGGCTCAGCGCCGGCTCGAACATCGGCACGCGCTGGCCGTTCTCCGATTCCACCAGCGCCACCCGCACCGTCTGGCCGATCGCAAGCTTCGCCCCGTCCGCGTTGACGATGTTGG
Organism: uncultured Alphaproteobacteria bacterium; assembly: GCA_963843435.1. Lineage (GTDB taxonomy): Bacteria > Pseudomonadota > Alphaproteobacteria > Rhizobiales > Xanthobacteraceae > P52-10. Next base: position 213,970 of record CAWJKJ010000007.1, on the reverse strand, counting down.
TCATCATCGTCACGCCCCTCGTCGAGCGTGACGTAGGCGATGACGTAGGAGTCCTTGCCGCGGCGCGCGACGCTGTAGCTGTAGATGCTTGCCCGTGCCCTTGGCCGGCTTCAGCTCGACCTTGTCGCTGGTGCAGAACGGACAGTTCGCGCGCGGATACCAGTGAAACTTTCCGCACGCCTTGCACTGCGGCACGGTGAGCTGGCCTTCGTTGGCTTTTGCCCAGAACTGCTGCGGTCTCGGTCGTCACCGCCGGCGATGGAATCTTGCTCATCGCTTTACTGCCTTTCCATGATCAGGGTCGCGCTGCCGTGACGGCTGCCGAGCCGTCCGCCGGTGCCTTGCGCCAGCGCGAGATCGCAATTCTTCACCTGCACGGCCGGATGCGCTTCGCCGCGCAGCTGCCGCACCGCCTCGATCACCTTGGTCATGCCGCCGCGGTTGGAGGGATGATTGCTGCACAGTCCGCCGCCGTCGGTGTTGAACGGCAGCTTGCCGGTGCCGGAGATCAGATTGCCGTCGGCGACGAACTTGCCGCCCTCGCCCTTCTTGCAGAAGCCGAGGTCCTCCAGCTGCATCACCACCGTGATGGTGAAGCTGTCGTAGATCGACGCATACTTGATGTCGGCACGGCTTCACGCCGGCCTCCGCGAATGCCGCGGCGCCCGCGACCGCCGCGCCCGACGTCATCAGGTCGATCTCGCCGCCGTTCTGTCCCTTGATCGCCTCGCCGGCGCCGATCACCGCGACCTTCGGCCGCTTCAGCGCGTTGGCGATCTCCGGCCGCGCGACGATCAGCGCGCCGCCGCCGTCGGAGACGACGCAGCAGTCGAGCCGGTGCAGCGGCGAAGCCACCATCGGCGAGGCCAGCACCTCCTCCACCGTGACGACGTTCTTCAGCATCGCATTCGGATTGTGCTGCGCGTGATGCGAGGCCGCGACCTTCACCCAGGCGAGCTGCTCGGGCGTGGTGCCGAACTCGTACATGTGCCGCTGCGCGCACAGCGCGTAGAGATTGACCGTGGTCGCGCTGAACGGTGCTTCCCACTGCGCTTCCGGCGAGGCGTCGGCGGTCGCGCGCGGCACGGCGCCGCTCGAGCCCTCCGAGCGCGGCCGCCCCGCGAGCGTGATCAGCGCGGCGTTGCACTTGCCCGCCGCGATCGCCTGCGCTGCATGCGCGACATGGATCAGGTACGAGGTGCCGCCGGTCTCGGTCGAGTCGACATGGCGCACCTTCAGATTGAGATAGTCCACCATCGACATGGTGCTGAGGCCCGACGCGTCGCCCGCGAAGTAATAGGCGTCGATGTCGTTCTTGCTGAGCCCGGCGTCGGCGATGGCGCCGATCGCCACCTCCGCATGCAGTTGCACCAGCGACTTGTCCGGCGCATGCCGCGTCGGATGCTCATACGCGCCGACGATGAACGCGCGATTTTTGATTGTCATATGTTGCTCTTGCTCGCGTTGGCGGCTGCTTGCGGCCGCGGCGGCATCAAATGCAGCGAAGGTCGTCTCGTCAACCCTCAGCGCTGTCATGGCCAGACGTCTACTGCCGAAGTCTCGCAATATCCTCGGCCGAATAACCCAGCTCCCGCAGCACTTCCTCCGTGTGCTGGCCATGCAGCGGCGGCGCACCGGCCGCAACCGGCGCTTCGCCGGTCCAGCGGAAGCCTTCGTTCAAGATCTGCGCAGACTTGCCCTGCTGCAGCGGATGCTCGGAAGCTGCGCACCGATGCCGCCTGTTCCAGCATATGGACCGTCGAGATACGACGCCACCGTGTGCACCTTCGACGCCGGCACGCCGGCCGCCGTCAGGCGCTCTTCCCACGCAGCCGACGTATCCGCCGCAAACGCCTTCACCAGTGCATCGCGCAGAACGTCGCTGGCAAGGCCGCTCAGAAAACTGTCCTTGCTCGGCGGGATCGTCGGCATCAGCGTCCGGTCGCCGATGATGTCGGCCCGGCCGAGCACGGCGCACATCTTCTCGAACTGGCCGAACGTGTTGGCCGCAGTCGAGATCCAGCCGTCCGAGGTCGGGAACGTGTCGGCGCCCGGACTGCCGACGAAGCCGCGGTTGCCGACGCGCTGCGGCGCTGTGCCGGCGAGCCAGTAGTTCGCGACCATGCTGCCCATCAGCAGCAGCGACGCATCGACCATCGACACGTCGAGCACGATCTTCGCCGTCATCGCCGCGCGCGCGGCGCAGCACCGCCGCAAGGATCGCCTGTGCCGCCGACATGCCGGTGGCGATATCGATCACCGGAAAGCCGACCTTGATCGGCGGCGCCTTCGGATCGTCGCCCTGCAGCGACATCATGCCGGTCGCGGCCTGGATGACGTGATCGTAGGCCGGGTCGCGGCGCAGTTCGGCCCGACCTGTCCCCAGCCGGAGATCGAGCAGTAGATCAGCTTCGGATTGATCGCCTGCAGCCGCTCGGGCGTCAGTCCCGAGCTTCGCCGCCTTGCCGGGACGAAAATTCTCGACGAACACATCGGCGGTCGCGACCAGCTTCTCGATGACCTTGCGGCCTTCCTCGGTCTTGATGTTCACGACGACGGAGCGCTTGCCGGAATTGAGCGCGACAAAACCCGGCGCGAGGCCTTTCAGCTCGGGACGCAGCGCAAGGCCGCGCGTCTGGTCGCCCTCGCCCGGCTTCTCGATCTTGATGACCTCGGCGCCCATCATGCAGAGCTGATGCGTGGCGAACGGCCCGGCCAGCACATGGGTCAGGTCGATCACGCGAAGTCCTTCAAGCGGACGCATATCCAGGTCCTTGATGTGTTCGAGATCGCGGACGCATCGGAAGCCGACATGTCCGGTCGCCGTATCCGGCGTCGAGGCCGAGCGCGCGGCGGTGCGGTAGCGCCAGCAGTAGGACGGATGGCAGAGGTAGCTGCCGCCGCGCATCACCCGGTGCGTGCCGCTCGGCCCTGCGGATTGACGACGGCGAGCCGCGTCGCGCAAATCGTCGGCCTGAACCAGTCGCTGCACCATTCCCAGGCATTGCCGGCCATGTTGTGCAGGCCAAAGCCGTTCGGCGCGAACGCATCCACCGGCGCGAGGCCATAGAAGCCGTCCGCCGTCGTGTTGTCGCTCGGAAACGTCCCCTGCCACACATTGCAGCGATGCTCGCCATCCGGCGTCTCGTCATCGCCCCACGGAAAGCGCTTGCCTTCAAGGCCGCCGCGCGCCGCCTTCTCCCATTCCGCTTCGGTCGGCAGCCGCTTGCCCGCCCAGGCGCAGAAGGCCAGCGCATCCGCGTGCGACACATGGATCACCGGCAGCTTGTCACGCCCGGCAAGGTCCGAGTGCGGTCCCTCCGGCTGGCGCCAGCTCGCGCCAAAAACCTGCCGCCACCAGGGAGCCGCGGCGACGCCGCGCGTCTCCTCGAAATCGTCCGGCAGCAGACCTGCGAACACGAACGACCAGCCGATGCGCTCGGCATCGGTGACGTAGCCTGTCGCCTCGACAAAGCGGGCGAAGCGCGCATTGCTGACCGCGCAGCGATCGATCTTGAATCCATCGACATGCACGAGCCGCGACGGCCCCTCGCCGTCGGAAGCATGCCCTTCGCCCCGGTCGCAGCCGTAGGCGAACGTGCCCGCCGGCACGATCGCCATATCGTTGTCGTCTTCGCCGGCAATCGCGGCGCTCCGACGGCATGGCCGTGTCGCGCGCGCGCGCACCCGCGGCCGCCTGCGGCCCGCAACAGGACGCGCGCGCTTCGCTCATTGCCGCGACATCTCCACCTTCGCCTTCACGGCCATCGCCTCTGCCTCGTCCTTCGCAGGCCGTCCCGGCATGTCGAACACCAGCCGCGCGATCTTGCCCTGGAAGTTGAACGGCGCCGAGTAGTCGTCGCTCACCGCCGAGCCGGCATCGCAGCCGGCGTCCATGCCGTTGGACGAGATCATGCGCAGGATCTTTGGGATCTCCACGCTGCCGCAGGCGACGCCGTCGATCGACACCGTCGCTCGGCCTGCGTCGCCGATCTTCTCCACCGACACCGACAGGATCGATTTGCCCACCGGAACAGGCCGGTCGGAGATCGCCTTGCAGTGCTTTGTGAACAGATTGTAGTCGAACACCAGCCGGTCGCCGAGCACGTAGAACGCCATGCCGTTGTTGCCGGTGCCGAGCGCGAAGATCGCCCCTTCGGATTTCGCCGTCGGCCGATCGACCTCTGCCGTGGCGATGAAGCTGCGGTTGCCGAGCGCCGGCGACACCTCGCCAGTCATGTGCGCGACCGGCGGATACAGCACATAGCGGCGGCGGTTGCGCGGCGTCAGCGAACGCGGGGTCGGCCGCCAGAGCTCGGCGCGGCGGTCGTCCAGCGGCAGCGCGCCGTAGCGGTCGGCCTCCGCCCACCACAGGTCGACCATCTCCTTCAGCTTCTCCGGCTTCTCCTTCGCGAGGTTCTTGCACTCCGAAAAATCGTTGTCGAGGTGATAGAGCTCCCACTGGTCCTCATCGAACGGTTTTCCGGGCGGATGAAACGCCACGGCCTTCCAGCCGTCCGCCCAGATGCCACGGTGGCCGTACATCTCGAAATACTGCACGGCCTTGCGCGATGGCTCCGCCTTCGCCTCCGCCGGGAAGGTGTAGGCGAGGCTCGTGCCGTGCACCGGCATCTGCGCCACGCCGTTGACCTGCTCCGGCGCCTGGATGCCGAGCACGTCGAGCACCGTCGGCGTGATGTCGGTGACGTGGTGGAACTGGTGGCGGATGCCGCCGCGGTCCGAGATGCCCTTCGGCCAATGGGCGATCAACGGATCGCGGATGCCGCCGCCATGGGTGTTCTGCTTGTAGCGCTTGTTCGGCGTGTTGCCCGCCTGCGCCCAGCCCCACGGATAGTTGGTCTGCGACTTCGGCCCGCCGATGTCGTCCATCCGCGAAGAAATCTCTTCAAGCGTCTCGGGGATGCCGTTGAAATACTTGAACGTATCGATGACGCCGAGCGGCCCGCCCTCCTGGCTCGCGCCGTTGTCGGACATCAAGAGGATCAGCGTGTTGTCGAGTTCGCCGATCTCCGACAGGAAGTTCACCAGCCGGCCGATCTGCGCGTCGGTGTGATCGAGGAACGCCGCGAACGCCTCCTGCAGTTTCAGCGCAAGCTTCTTCTGCGTCTCCGGCAGCTTGTCCCACGGCTCGACGCCCGGGTTGCGCGGCGCCAGCTCGGTGTCCTTCGGGATGATGCCGAGCTGCTTCTGCCGCTCGTACCACTGCTGGCGGATCGCGTCCCAGCCCGCGTCGAAGCGGCCCTTATACTTGTCGACATAGGCCTGCGGCGCCTGGTGCGGCGCATGCGTCGCGCCGAAGGCGAGATAGAGGAAGAACGGCTTTTCCGGGATCGCCGACTTCTGGCTGCGCACCATGCCGATCGCCTGGTCGACCAGGTCCTCGCTCAGGTGATAGCCCTGCTTCCGGCGTGCGCGGCGCATCGACCGGATGGTTGTCGCAATAGAGCTCCGGCGAGAACTGGTCGGTCTCGCCCTGCAGGAAGCCGTAGTAGCGGTCGAACCCGCGCGCCAGCGGCCACTGGTCGAATGGGCCAGCGACCGACGTCTCTTCCATCGGCGTCAGGTGCCACTTGCCGACGACGAAGGTCGAATAGCCGTGCGGCCGCAGCATCTCCGCGATCGTGCCGGCGCTCTTCGCCACCGTGCCGGTGCAGTTCGGAAAGCCGGTGTTCCAGTTGGCGAGCCCGCGCATGCCGACCGAGTGATGGTTGCGCCCGGTCAGCAGCGCCGCCCGCGTCGGCGAGCACAGCGCCGTGGTGTGGAAGTTCGTGTAGCGCAGGCCGCCGGCGGCCAGCCGATCGATGTTCGGCGTCTCGATCGAGGAGCCGTAACAGCCGAGATGCGAGAAGCCGAGATCGTCGAACAGCACCACCAGCACATTCGGCGCCCCCTCCCGCGGCCGCGGATAGTCCGGCCACCACGGTTTCGACTCCGGAATCGTGCGCCCGATGGTGCCTTTGTATTGAATGGTCATGACGCTTCCCCTTGTTGTTTCATTCCATCTCTCTGCTGTCGTCCCCGCGAAGCTTGGACCCAGTAACCCCGAGCTTAGCGCAAGTCGCAGTGCGCTCGGCTAAGCGGGATTGCCCGGCCTACGCCCGGCAATGACGACGCAGAATTTGCTTCTCAATCCTTCACCACCAGCACCGCATCGAGCGCCATCGCGCCCTTGCCCTTCGGCATCGCCACGAACGGATTGATGTCGATGCTCTCCAGCTTCTCGCCGGCCGCCGCCGCAAAGCGCGACAGCGCCACCAGCGCATCCGCCAGCGCGTCGATGTCGGCCGCGGGCGCGCCGCGCCAGCCGTCGAGCACGGCGCGCGCCTTGATGCTGTCGATCATGCGGTGCGCCTCGGCCTTGTCGAACGGCGCCAGGCGGAAACTGACGTCGCGCAGCGCTTCGACCAGCACGCCGCCGAGCCCGAACATCACCACCGGACCGAACACCGGATCGCGCTGCACGCCGAGGATGCACTCGACGCCGCCCTTGATCATCGGCGCGATCAGCACGCCCTCGATCCGCGCCTGCGGCTTCGCCGCCTTCGCCCGCGACATCAGGTCGTCGAACGCCTTCGCCACCTGATCCTTGTTCTGCAGGTTGAGCGCGACGCCGCCGATCTCGGTCTTGTGCAGGATGTCCGGCGAGACGATCTTGGCGACCACCGGAAAGCCGAACTCCTCCGCCGCAGCCATGGCGTCGCTGGCACTGGTCGCAACGCGATGCGGCATCACCGGAATGCCCGCGGCCTTCAGGCTCGCGAGCGCGCCGGCTTCGCTCAGCGTGCCGCGCGGCAGCTCGACCTTCGGCAAGCGCCGCCGCCTTCGCCGCTGGCGCGCGCAGTCGTTGCATAGGACGCCAGCGCCGCGATCGCGCGCACCGCGCGGCTCGGATCGGCGAATGCCAGCACCTGGCCCTCGTCGAGCTTCTGTGCAGCTCCGGCGTGAACAGGCTGCACACGGCGATCACCCGGTCCGGATACTTCGCGCGCATGTCGACGGCCTGCTGCACCAGCTCCGGTCCCACGCGCCGACAGGCCCGCGGCCGACTGGAACACGACCAGGCTGTCGTAGTCGCCGTCCTCCAGCATCAGCCGGTAGGCCAGCGGCATCACCTCCTGATCGCTGGTCGATCTGCCCGGTGACATCGACCGGGTTGCGCGCCGACGCAAACGACACGCGCGCGAGGATCTGCTTCTGTGCCGCCTCCGGCATCGGCTTCGCGTCGAGACTCGAGGCTCGCCGCGGCATCGGCCATCATCACGCCCGCGCCGCCGGACACGGTCAGCATGCCGATCGACGTTCCGCGCGCAACGCCCGCGACCGACACCGCATAGGCGACGTCGAAGGCCTCTTCGATCGTGCCCGCGCGCCAGACGCCATACTGCTTGAACACGGCATCGTAGATCGCATCGGCGCCGGCCAGCGCCGCCGTGTGCGAGGCCGCCGCCGCGGCGCCGAGCTCGGTGCGGCCCGACCTTGACGATCACGACCGGCTTCTTCGCCGCACGCGCCTTGTCCAGCGCGCGGAGCAGCTTTGCGCCGTCGCGGCAGCCTTCCATGTAGGCGAGGATCACCTTCGTCGCGTCGTCGTCCACCAGCCAGTCGAGGCAGTCGGCCAGCTCGATGTCGACTTCGTTGCCGGTGGTGACCCAGTGGCTGAGGCCGAGGCCGCGCTCGCGCGCCAGCGAATAGGCGAAGCCGCCGAACGCGCCGGACTGGCTGACCAGCCCGATGCTGCCGACCTTGGCGATGCCCGTCGCCGCGACCGGGCTGAAGGTCGCGTAGACCGCGCTCGCGCCGCTCATCACGCCGAGGCAGTTCGGGCCGAGGATGCGCATGCCGCTCGTGCGCGACAGTTCGGCGATCTCCTGCTGCGCCTTCGCGCCGGCTTCACCGATCTCGGCAAAGCCGGACGTGAACAGCACGACCGACTTCACCTTCGCCTCGGCGGCTTCCGTCAGCGCGTTGAGCGCGATCGCCGCCGGCACGGCGACGATCGCAAGATCGATCTCCTTGCCGACGTCCTTGACGCTCTTGTAGGCGCGCAGGTCCTGGATCGTCTCGTACTGCGGATTGATCGGATAGATCTGGCCCGCGATAGCCGTAGCGCGTCAGGTGCGCGATCGGCACGCCGCCGATCTTGGTCGGCGTGCCCGAGGCGCCGATCACGGCGATCGATTTCGGACGGAACAGCGAGTTCGAGCGAGTTTCTTGTTGTCATTGTTGGCCTCAAAGCCCTCGTTCGCCGAGGAGATAATGTGCGCTCTCGCCGACCACTTCGTTCGGCTCGAGCCGGAACAGCGTGCGCAGATGGACTTCGTCGGGGCCGTCATAGATGCGCATGGCGCGCGCGGCGGTGTAGGCGGCGGCCACCGGCGAGTCATCGGTGACGCCCATCGCGCCGAAAATCTGCACCGCGCGGTCGGCGATGGCGCTGTAGGTGCGCGCCACCGCGACCTTGATCATCGAGATCTCGCGCCGCGCCGCCTCCGGCCCGCCTTCGTCGAGCAGCCACGCGGCCTTGTAGACCAGTAGCTTCGCCTGCTCGAGCTCGATGCGCGACAGCGCGATGTAATCCTGGATGTTGGCGTAGTCGCCGATCGGCCGGCCGAAGGCGCGGCGCGTGGCCGAGCGCTCGCGCATCAGCTGGATCAGCACGTCGCAGCTGCCGAGGCTGCGCATGCAGTGATGGATGCGCGCGACGCCGAGCCGCGCCTGCCCCATCGCGAAGCCCGCGCCCTCCTCGCCGAGACGATTGGATTGCGGCACGCGCACATTGCGCAGCACCAGTTCGGTCGCGCCGCCGAAATCCTCGCCGCGGCCGAAGATCGGCAGCTGCGCGGACGATCTCGAGCCCCGGCGTATCGTTCGGCACGATCACGATCGAATGTTTCGCCGCGCTCGAGCCTTCCGCATCGGTGACGCCGACCACCAGCACGATCTTGCAGTCGGGATGGCCCGCGCCGGAGATGAACCACTTGCGCCCGTCGATCACATAGTCGCCGCCCTCTTTGCGGATGCGCGTGCGGATGTTGCGCGCGTCCGACGAGGCGACGTCGGGCTCGGTCATGCCGAAGGCGGTCCAGATCTTGCCGTCGAGCAGCGGCGCCAGCCATTGCCGCTTCTGTTCGGGTGTGCCGAACTTCTGCAGGATCTCCATGTTCGGCACGTTCGGCGCGTTGCAGTTGAACACGATCGGCGCCCAGGGCAGCCGGCCCATGATCGCCGCCAGCGGCGCGAATTCGAGATTGGTCAGCCGCGTGCCCGGCTGGTCGGGCTGCAGGTCCGGCAGGCCGAGATTCCACAAGCCGCGCCGGCGCGCTTCCGCCTTCAGCGTCTCGAGAAACGGCGGTGTCGTCTCGTACTTGGCGATATGCGCATGCCACTCGCGATTGCGCGGCAGCACCTCGCTGCGGAAGAACGCCTCCAGACTGTCCTGCAGCGCCCTGCTCTTGTCGGAAAACCGGAAATCCATGGTCGCGTTCGCCTTCTTGTTGGGTCCAGTGTGCGCGCCGTCGCGGCGCGGCTCAAGCCTTCACGACGCCGCAGCGGATCGACTGCTGCGAGGCCTGAATGATCGGCAGATCGTCCTGCCTTGCGCTGGATCATGCGGATCAGCGCAATCCCGGTCCGTGTCGGGCTTGCGACGGTCGTCGCGCCCGCAGGCGACGGCCCGCCGCTCGCCGCGCACGACGATCGCAAAGCTGCGCGCGGGAAGCTCGCGATCGTTCAGCACGAAGTAGTTGTCGGTGTTGTGCGCATAGAGCGACAGCGACCAGTAATGGCCTTCCGGCGGCAGCTCGCCGGCGATGACGAGGTCGCCCGCGGCAAGATCGTAGACGCAGGACGAATAGACGAGATCGGGCGACGGCATCACGATCTGCCGCGACGTGTGCGTCGGCGCGCGGCCGTGATGGAACGTGTTCGGCCCGGTCTTGCGGATCGACAGCAGCCGCTTCTCGGCGCCGTCCATCAGCTTGATCGGCACGCGGTGCAGCACCAGCCGATAGGTGAGAAACCGAACAGGATCGCGCCCGCGAGCAAGTCCGGCCAGGATGATCATGCCGCGGCCCGCCCTTTTTCGATCTGGCGGATCGACGGCAGCGCGACGCTGCGCACGTCGTCGAGGATCGCCTGCGACGGATTATAGAGGCGGATCGTCACCATCAGCCGCCTGCGCGTTGCCGGACGCGAGCCAGTTGGTGCCGGGATTGCCGCGGGCTATGACGATGCGGTAGCTGCCGTCCGGCTCCGGCACGCACGTTGTCGCTGTGCACCGAGTAGCGCCGCGAGAGGCTTTCGATCAGCTGGTACTCTTCATCGTACAGCGTGAACGACCACCAGCGGCAATCGAACGCCCTGCCCCGTGATCTCCCAGTCGAGATCCGGATCGAGCAGATTGCCGAGATCGTCCTTCGACGCAAAGAAATAGATCGTCTCCTGCCGGTGCATCGCCAGAATGCCGTGGATGGCGATGCGCGCGCGGGTCAGCGCGTTGGCGGCGGCGGAGCCGGCGAGCTTGTTGGTGGTCCAGGCGCCGATCTGAATCTCGTCCGGATTGTCGCCGATGGTCGAGCGCAGACGATAGCGCGCCAGCAAAGCGCCGCCGCCCGCGCCGGCGAGCGCCAGCGCAAGGAAAATCAGCAACGCGAGCGCGACATCCCAGTTCATCGTGCGGGCCTAAAGCGGCACGAGCGGCGGGACCATCTTCTCCTCGCCGGCCGAGAATTGCAGCGGCTCCCAGCAATCGTACCGCTTGAGGATCTTTTCAAGCCGCGCGCGCGGCTCGCCCTGAACCTCGGCCAGCGCAGCCTTCAGCCACAGCAGGCAGCGCCGCTTGTAGGAGCGCGTCGGGTTTGGATAGCTCTTGCCGCGCAGCGTGAGGTCGTAGGTCTTGGTGCTCTGCGGCGATCGCGGCCGCATTCGCAACGAGGAACGGCAGATACGTATCGCCCGCGAGTTCGAGCAGCGCCACCACGCCCGGCGCCGAGCGGGCTATGCGGATCGCGCCACTCGCCCTCGATGCCCGAGGCGTCGTCGAGGTCGTGCTGCCATTGATAGGTGCGCACCGCGTCGCGTCGCATGATCGCCGACGGCGTCGGGTCGACCGCGAGCTGCGAGAGCTGGCCGTACAGGCCGAAGTCGCCGATCGACGGCCGGCCGCCGAAGAAGAAGCGGCTGTGCTGGACCTGCAGCTCGATCGCCTTGCAGCACTCGGCGTAGCCTTCGTACCAGAGCGGACGGTTGGTGCTGAGGTCGCCGGCACGCGCCAGCATGCCGACCTGCCGGTTGCGGAAGACGTCGACCACCTTGTCGAACTCATCGCCCGGCATCGCGCCGAACCAGCCGGCCATCTGCCGCCGCGCGCAGAATTCCTGATCGACCGGTTCCGCCCAGCGAAAATCGAACATCGCAAACACCAGCCACTCGTCGGCGATGTCCTCCAGCAGCAGCGCCAGGAACCGGTCCGCCGGATCGTCGGGCAGAACGCTGCGGACACCCGGATGCATCTGTTCCAATGCGAGAATCATCGGCGTCGAGTCGGCCCAATATCGGCCGTCGGGCAGTTGCATCACCGGGATGATGCCCTTACCTGCCTTGGCAAGCTCCCCTTCAGGATCACGAAACTTGGGAGGAACAACCCAGATCGTGTGAAATCCGGCGATACCGCAAGACAGCGCGCATCTTGAAGCTGTATGGTGAGCCCGGTCCGCCGATCACGCGGTACCGTTCCGTTCCACTCATGGTAACGCTTCCCGGCCACAATATTATCGCACACTTTTATGCAATATAGTGGCCCGCGCGCAGCCTTGTAAAGTCGCCGCAAGCTCCAGCCGTGAGCCGCAAGACCAGGAAAGCCAGCACTCCGCATGTCCTCCGAATCCGCCCCCGAAGAACGCATTGACGGCCGCCGGCAGCGCACGCAGGTGACGCGCGCCAACATCGTCAACGCGGCGATCGCCTTGCAGAACGAAGGCAACATGCGTCCGTCGATGCAGCAGATCGCCGAGCGCGCCGGCGTGTCGCTGCGCACCGCGTTCCAGCACTTTCCGGAAAAGCACCAGTTGACCCATGCGGTGCTGGACGAGCTGACCCGGCTGAACCGCGTCGACCCGCCGCCGCCGGAGCTCGCCACCCACAGCGCGCTCGACGCGCGGATGGCAAAATTCCTGGAAATCCGCTGCCGCCAGCTCGAGGGCGCTGACGCCGCATCGCCGCGCCGCCAACTCGATGATCGCCACCTCGAAGCTGTTGCAGGAGCACCGCGTCAAGGTGCGCCAGCGCTACCGCAACGTGGTCGAGACCTGGTTCGCCGCCGAGCTCGACGCCCTCTCCGATGCCAGCCGCAAAAAATGGCTGATCGCCATCGCCACCCTGGTCGACTGGGAGATGTGGCAGTCGCTGCGCACCTACCCCGCCCGCAGCCTCGCCGAAAGCCGCGAGCTGCTGGCCCTGCTGCTCGCCGCCGCGCTGACGCAGATGGAAGACGAGGCGAAGGGGAAGTCGAAGCGGTAGAGCTGAGGCTTGCCGCGCCGAAGCTGCGAAGAGCCACGGCGGGCTCAGGGCTGACGCCCAGGCGCGTCGGCCCAGTCTGATCACCTCGGCACCACTCGGGCCGCAGCGGCTGCGCTCGATTTTTCCGGCGTCGTTGAAATTCAGGATCGCCTGCACGGTCCCGCTCGGTGCGCGATAGTGGACCGCGATGGCGCTGCCCAGCGGCGTACACATCTTCCAGTTCACCTGCCGGCTGGTCGGCGAACCGGTGACGCCAATATTCGGCGATGGCCGGCTTGCCGACGATCACCTTGTAACCGCCGCAGCCGCACTCCAGCGACGCGCTGTCGTCGTAGAGGTCGACGATCGAAAGAGAGGCCGCGCGATACGCATCAAGCCAATCGATCGCGGCGGCCATCGGGTCGAAGGAACTCATTCCATGCCTACATGCCGAAGATTCATTCGCTGTAGTGTGCGCCGCCTGAATATGTTCTGAACACGATTTTCCGCCGCGAAGAGTCCTTTCCTGTGCATAGGCGAATGTTCAATAGTGAACAGAGCGAAAGCCGTCTGGCTGTGCCCGCGATCAGAAGCGCTGCGGTTGAAAGCGTCCGGAGTTTGAACGTGTCCGTTTCCTGTTTCATCGCAGGCAAGATCAGCGAAAATGACAGCGGGCAGGAAAGGACGTCATTTTCCCCTGGCGAACCCGATCTCGCGGGAGGTCATCGACGTCACCGGGATGCTCTCTTTCGGGCCTTTCGGCATCTTGCGTGCCTTGTCTCGCGCCCGGCCGGACGGTAAGCATACTCAGCTAGGCGCTTGAGGGTCTGTCCAATGGCGATGGTCCTTGTTGTTGAGGACGACGAACAGGTTCGCGTTCTTGCCGAATTCTGCTTTGCAGGACGCAGGCCATAGCGTGTTAGCGGCAACAGGCGCGGAAGGCGCTCAAGCCGTTCTGGACAAGAACCAATCAATCGACGTTTTGTTTATCGACCTTGCCTTGGGCGGAGATCTGGAAGCCGGACTGAAAGTTGCTCAATACGCTAGAGTTAACAGGCCCAAGCTTGCGGTCATTTATACAACAGGCGCAGCCGTAAATGCGGGAATGCAGGCTCTGTTCACCGATCCCTATCTCTTTCTTCCGAAGCCCTACACGATTGAGCAACTCACGAAATCTGTATCCTATCTGCTCCTCAAGGTCAGCCCGCGCCCGAAGATCGAATTTCCGCAAATGCCGAACTGAGATACAGAGCCGATCCGGCCCATGCGCGCCGGCAGGCAGCGCCAATCGAGGCGGCCAAATTCCAGAAATGTGCAGCACACCCTCAGCTAGGCTGATAGCTAACATCTATCACCGCCCTTCCTTGGCAACTACCGGTGACTGAGAGTGTCGTGCTCCCGCCCAGGACAAGGGAGCGTAACCCGGATTAGCGATGAACCGCTTTCAGCGAGTCGCTGCTTTCATCGGGCGAGATAACAGCCGATAAGTCGGGACCCAGGCTGAGTTCCAACTCTCCATGGTCCGATCACAGACCGCACATTCAAAGCTGCTGAATTCCCGCGTCTGGGCCATGGATTCACTGCGCGAATAGATCGCGCCGCATTCGCAAGTGCGCTGCGTTGAATTGGCCATAGGATATTATGCTCCTTTTGGAGCACCGAGGCCACATCGCACTTTGGCTTATATCCCTCGCGCTTACTTCGACCTGAAGTTTGACGGCGAAAACGCCTCTCGTGATGACGCGGTTAAACTAGCTTCATTGACCTTCCAGCGCTTCCAGCGCGATTTGTTCCACCGGTTCCTCGCGAAACATCGCTGCGCGCGATGCGTTGTCTCGCCGTACGGAGGTACGCGATGAACAAAGACCGCATTGAAGGTTCTGCAAAGCAGATCAAGGGAAAGGCCAAGGAGGCCGCCGGCGAGCTGACGGGCGATGAGAAGACCAAGCAGGAAGGTCGCGCCGATCAGTTGGAAGGCAAGGTTCAGAACACCGTGGGCGGCGCCAAGGACAAGCTCCACGAGGTGATGGGCGAGGATTGACGCAAAGGATTTTGGAAGGAGGACACGATGCGAGAGTTTGACCCTGACAACCCGATGATGCGTCGGGAGATGCGCGACGTGAACGACGACAGCGGCGCCGGCCTTGGCGCCATCGGCCTGCTCGCCGGTCTCGCGATCGCTGTGGCGCTCGGCTTCTTTTTCTTCATGAATACGGACGAGCGCACCAGCACGGCCGTCAACACAGCGCCGGGCGTGACGACCGGCTCTTCGACAACCTCTCCGCCGGCACCCCCGGCCCCGCCGAGCAAGGATAAGTCGGCAACGCCGCAATAAGCGCTCTGGAGCGTGAAGCGAGATTGAAAGTCCCGGCTTGTGTCACCCACAGGCCGGGATTTTTCTTTGGCCGAGCGCTACGCAGCCCCTGCTGCGTACGCCGGCATACACAAGGAAATCACCCGTGCGCCGAAGCCTCGGTCCCGCCCGTGCGCTCGCTGCGAAGTTCCGCTTCGCGCGCTTTCGGGCCGGGCCCGCGCATGTAGTATTTGGAGGGTTCGTAGCGGCGCTCGAACACCTTCAGGAGGTCGGCCGTGGCGCGGCTCGCTCGAACGAAAACCAGTTTGGCCTGGGCAAGAAGCATTGTCGCAAGTCCCGGAGTTGCCGACGCCGCGCAATTCGCGCGGTGATCAGCCGTCGTTACCCCTACTCCGTGACGGCCTGCTGATACTGCCGACGCCGCTGCGTCGCAAGACCAAAGTCCAATCTATTTGCATTTCTTTATGAGATTTAATATTTTTGCCACAGGTGAGGAAAAGCCCCGCCAAACAACAACCGGCAAAAGCGCCAAAAAACAGTAGCAATCAGTTAAGGGAGGAGCTCATGACGCGGTCCCGCCCGGCCTGCGCCAGCGCACGAACCGATCGGCCTTACGACTTTCGTCGCAGCCTCGTTGGCCCTGTTGATATCGACTGAGGCGCCGCGCGCCGCGGAACCGAAGAAGGGCGGCTCGGTCAGCATCTCGATGGAGTCCGACCTGCCGACGCTCGATCCGCTCGGCTTCGCGTCGTTCAACGACCGCAACGCCGGCCTCCTGCTCTACGACACGCTGCTCGACATCGACCCCAAGGGCAACATCGTCCCCAACATCGCCGAACGGATCGACGCGTCGGAAGACGTGATGACGTTCAAGCTGACGCTGCGCAGCGGCGTGAAGTTCTCCGACGGCACGCCCTACGACGCCGCAGCCGTGGTGAAGAACTTCCAGCGGATCATGGACCCGAAGAACCGCTGCCGCTGCGTCTCCGATCTCTCGACCATCGCCTCGCTGGAAGCGACCGGGCCGCTGGAGGTCGTGATCAAGATGAAGTCGCCGTCGGCGCACTTCCCCGCGGCGCTTGCCGACGTCGCCGGCATGGTCGCCTCGCCGGCCGCCGTCGGAAAAGTACGGCGCCGACTTCGGCAACTACGGCATCGGCGCCGGCCCCTTCAAGCTGAAGGAATGGCGGCGCGGCGCGCAGGTGATCTTCGAGCGCAACCCGGACTACTGGCGCAAGCCGCGCCTACCTCGACGAAGTCGTGCTGCGGCCGATGCCCGACGAGCAGACCCGCTACGCCAGCCTGCAAGGCCGGCAACCTCGACATCGTCACCAACGCGGCCGCGCGCGACGTGCATCGACGCGCAGCAGGGCAAGAAGTTCCAGATCCTCAATCCGGGCAGCCTCGCGACCAGCTTCATCCAGATCAACCTGGGCGCGCCGGACGTGTCCGACATCCGCGTGCGGCAGGCGCTGGCCTATGCGCTCGACCGCGTCGCGCTGAACAAGGCGCTCAACCGCGGCCTCTACAAGATCGCCAACACGCCGTTCGGCACCGGGCCTGTTCCCGCACGAGCAGGTCGACGGCTATCCGGGCTACGATCCGGCCAAGGCGAAGAAGCTGGTCGAGGAGTACGGCAAGCCGATCAAGATCAAGCTGTCGATCAACGCGTCGCCGGTCAACCACGCTCGCGGCGCAGGCCCTGCAGCAGATGTGGAAGAAGGTCGGCATCGAGACCGAGATCATCCCGCTCGAGCAGGTGCAGCTCGTCCGCACCGCCGCCGCCCGCGACTATCAGGTGATGCTCTATCGCTGGGCCGGCGGCGCCGATCCGGACAAGAACGTGCACCAGTTCTTCCACTCCAAGGGCACGGTCAACCGCGTCGACTATCAACAATCCGGAGATGGACAAGCTGCTCGACGCCGGCCGCGCCACCACCAACCAGGCCGAGCGGCTGAAGATCTACCGCCAGGTCAACAACCTGCTGGCGAAGGAGCTGCCGTACCTGTTCCTCTGGTATTTCGACAACATCGCGCTGGCCAATCCCGCGGTGAAGGGCCTGACGCCCATTCCCGACGGCCTGCTCCGCATGCATTCGGTGTGGAAGGACAAATGATCGGCGCGCAGGCCGCGCGCCGCATCCGCACCCAGGTCCTGACGCTCGTTGCGATCGTCTTCGCGGCGACGGCGCTGACGTTCGCCGTCACCGAGATCCTGCCGGGCGACGCGGCGGTGGCGATCCTCGGCGACACGGCGACCGAAGCCGAGATCAAGTCGCTGCGCGCCGAGCTCGGCCTCGAGCGGCCGCTGGTCGTGCGCTACGTCGACTGGGTCGTCGAACGCGCTGACCGGCGACCTCGGCCGCTCCTACCGCACGCGCGAATACATCGCGACGATGATCGCCCAGCGCCTGCCGGTGACGATCGAACTGATCATCATCACCCAGATCATCGCGCTCGGGCTCGCGGTCCCGGCCGGCATCATCGCCGCCTACCGCAACCGCTCCGGCATCGATCATGCGCTCGGCGGCGTCTCGATCGGGCTGTTGTCGACGCCCGCCTTCGTGATCGGCATCGGCCTGATCTACACGCTGTCGGTCGCGCTCGGCTGGTTTCCGGCGTCCGGCTATGTGCGGCCGAGCGACGGCATCCTCGGCAACCTGCACAGCATGTTCCTGCCCGCGCTGACGCTGGCGCTGGCCGAGTTCCCGGTCTACATGCGCCTGCTTCGCGCCGACATGATCGCGACGCTGCAGCAGGACTTCATCCTGGTGGCGCGCGCAAAGGGCCTCGGCGTCCGCGACATTCTCGTCGGCCACGCGCTGCGCCCCTCCTCGCTGTCGCTGGTCACGGTGATCGGCATCAACCTCGGCCGCCTGGTCGGCGGCGCGGTGATCATCGAGACGCTGTTCGCCATTCCCGGCATCGGCCAGATGCTGGTGAACGCCGTCTACCAGCACGACCACTTCGCCATCCAGGGCGTGGTGCTGGTGGTCGCCACCGGCTTCGTGCTGATCAATCTCGCCGTCGACATGGCCTATGCCCTGCTCGACCCACGGGTGCGTCATGGCGTCGATAGCTGACACCACCGCGCTCCAGCGCCCGCGCAAGCGCAGCCAGCATCGAGCTCGGCGTCGCCTTCGCGCTGGCGTGGATGATCCTCGTGATCGCGCTGGCCGCTGCTCGCCCCCTATGTCGGCATCCAGAACCCCGACGAAGGCGACCTGCTGGAGATCCTGGCGCTGCCCTCGCCGAGCACTGGCTCGGCACCGACTCGCTCGGGCGCGACACCTTTGCCCGCGCGGTCTATGGCGCGCAGGTCTCGCTCACCGTCGCGCTCGGCAGCGTCGGCATCGGCCTCGCCTTCGGCGGCACGCTCGGCCTCGTCGGCGGCTATTTCGGGCGCTGGCCGGACCGCCTCATCATGGGCACGATGACGGTGCTGCTCTGCTTTCCCGGCATCATCCTCGCCATCGCGCTGGTCTCCAGCCTCGGCCCCAGCGTCGGCAACGTCACCTTCGCCATCGGCGTCATCTTCATCCCGGCATTCGCCCGCATCGCCCGCGCCAACACGCTCGAGCCTGCGCAGCCGCGAGTTCGTGCTGGCCGCGCAGTCGCTCGGCGCAAAACTGCCGCGCATCCTGGTGCGCGAGATCCTGCCGAACCTGATGCCGGCGCTGCTGTCCTACGCCGTGGTCATGCTCGGCGTCGCCATTCTCGCCGAAGCGGCCCTCGGCTTCCTCGGCCTCTCGGTGCGGCCGCCGCGGCCGAGCTGGGGCGGCATGATCGCCGCCGAGCGCGGCAACCTCGCCGACGCGCCGCATGTGGTGTTCATCCCGGCCGCGGTGATGTTCCTCACCGTGCTCGCCATCAACTGGCTCGGCGAGGCGACGCGCCGCCTGTTCGACATCAGGGCGCAATCGCTATGACCGAACCGCTGCTGAAAGTGCGCGATCTCTCGATCCGCTTCGACACGCCGCGCGGCCTCGTGCACGCGGTGAACAATGTCTGCTTCGACCTGATGCCGAGCCGGACGCTGGCGATCGTCGGCGAGTCCGGTTCCGGCAAGAGCGTGCTGTCGCGCGCGATCCTGCGGCTGCTGCCGGAGGCGACCTCGCGCCGCTCCGGGCAGATCCTGTTCGACGGCAAGGACCTTGCCGCGCTCGGCGAGCCGAGCTGCGCAAGGTGCGCGGCAAGGACATCGCCATGATCTTCCAGGATCCGATGTCCTCGCTCAATCCGGTGCTGACCATCGAGCAGCAGATCGGCGAGGTGCTGGAGCTGCATCTCGGGCTTGGCCGCCGCCGCGCGGCGGCAGCGCACCATCGAATTGCTCACGCTCGGTCGGCATCGCCGCCGCCGAGCAGCGCCTGAGGGAATATCCGCATCAGCTCTCGGGCGGCCTGCGCCAGCGCGTGATGATCGCCATGGCGCTCGCCTGCCGCCCGCGCCTCCTGATCGCCGACGAGCCGACCACCGCGCTCGACGTCACCATCCAGATGCAGATCCTGGTGCTGCTGAAGCGCCAGCAGCGCGAGACGGGCATGGCGATGATCTTCATCAGCCACGACCTCGCCGCCGTCGGCGGCATCGCCGACGAGGTGGCGGTGATGTATGGCGGCCGCTTCGTCGAACAGGCGCCGACCGACGCGTTCTTCAAGACGCCGGCTGATGCCCTACTGCGAAGCGCTGCTTGAAGGCGCGCCCGAACCCGTTCGCGCCGCGCGGCGCCCGCCTCGAAGCGATCGCCGGCCGCCCGCCCGATCTCACCGCGCTGCCGCCCGGCTGCTCGTTCGCCGCCCGCTGCACGCACCAGCAGCCCGACTGCCTGCAGAGCGTCCCGCCGATGACAGCGCTAAGCGACCGCCGCTACGCCTGCTTCCACCCGCTCGCTGAGCGTCGCATGACCGACACCGCCCGCCCTCGAAGTCTCGCACCTCGTGCGCAACTTCCGCCGGCCTGACCGGCGCGTGGTGACGCCGGTGGACGACGTCTCGCTTCACGCTCGCCCATGACGAGACGCTCGGCCTCGTCGGCGAGTCCGGCTGCGGCAAGTCGACGCTGGCGCGCGCGCTGATGCAGCTGCCGCCGCCGACCTCCGGCACGGTGAAGATTTCCGGCGAGGACCTGTCGAACCAGTCGGCGTCTGCGCGGCGCGAGCTGCGGCGAAAGCTGCAGATGGTGTTCCAGGACCCGATCTCCTCGCTCAACCCGCGCCGGCGCATCGCCGACGTGGTCGCCGAGCCGCTGGAGATCTGGGGCATGGGCGGCGCCGAGCAGAACCGGCAGCGCGTGACCGACGCCCTGAACGAGGTCGGCTTCGACGCCGACACGGTCTGGTCGCGGCGGCCGCACGAGATGTCCGGCGGCCAGTGCCAGCGCGTCGCCATTGCGCGCGCGCTGATGCTGGAGCCGACGGTGCTGGTGCTCGACGAGCCGGTGTCGGCGCTCGACGTCTCGGTGCAGGCGCAGATCCTGAACCTGCTGCTCGACATCAAGAGCCGCCGCTCGTTCAGCATGATCTTCATCAGCCACGACCTGGCCGTGATCCGCAACATCTGCGACCGCGTGGCCGTGATGTATCTCGGCAGGATCGTCGAGATCGGCAAGACCGAGGACGTCTACCGCAACCCGCAGCATCCCTACACGAAGGCCCTGCTCGGCTCGGTGCTGGCGCCCGGCCAGAAGCTGCCCGACGAGGAAGTGCTGAGCGGCGACCTGCCCTCGCTGATCGATCCGCCGAGCGGCTGCCGCTTCCGCACCCGCTGCACCCGAGCGAGCGAACGCTGCGCGGTCGAGCCGCCGCAGCTCGACCGCATCGGAGCCCGATCACTTCGCCGCCTGCCACCACCCGCTCGGCTTCGACGCAAGCCGAGCGCCGGTCAATCGATGTGACTTTCAAGGACTCCAGGGAGTACACGTTGTCAGACATGAACTATCGCGCGCTGCGCTTCGACGAGATCACCGTTCAGCGCAACCGCGGCGAAGAGGTCGCCAAAGCGCATCAAGGCGAACGGCGCGGCAGGATCGCAGACGCTCGGCGTCTGGCTGCCGATGATCGGCGTCAGCACCAACGTCGTCACGGCGATCACCAACTGGACCGGCGAGCCGCCAGGCCGCCGCCTACAAGGACGACAAGATCGTCGGCGTCCGCACCCGCCTGTTCGACACGCTGGCGCGCGGGCAGCAGCCCTGCACGGCCGACGGCGTCTACACCCACCGCTGGTTCATCGTCGCGCCCGACAACGTCCAGGCGCTGACCGACATGAGCGTCGAGGCCTGGAAGACGATGGAGGCGGACACCGAGGCGCGCATCGCCGGCTTCTGGCTCGACCGCGAGCGCAACGCCAACGGCGAAGCGGTCGTGCTGATGATCGTCTATTATCCGAGCCTCGCCGCCTGGGACGCCAGCCGCTACTGGAAGCCGAAGCCGACGGACGAGCTGCAGCCGAACCGCAACGTCTGGGGCGGCCTGTTCGCCCAGCGCCGCGAGATCCTGCTGGATTCCTGGGTCACCGTGCACCGGCTGGCGAAGTAAGGAGGACATCATGACCGACGACCTGCGCGCCATCGGCGACGCCTGCTGGACCTCGTTCCGCTTTCCCGACTGGCAGCGCGCCATCGGCACCTCGAAGGTCACGCCGGTCGCCGACGACATCGTCTACATCGCCACCCGCGGCGTGGTCGGCAACGTCACCGCCGTGCGGACGAAAGAAGGCCTGGTCGTGTTCGACACCGGCAGCCTGTCGACCGCGCGCCAGGTCTACGACACCCTGCGCGGCTGGGACTGCCGGCCCGATCCACACGGTGATCTTCACCCACGGCCATGTCGACCATGTCATGGGCGCGTTCCTGTTCGAGGAGGAAGCGAAGAAGCGCAAGCATCCGCCGATCCGCTTCGTCGGCCAGCGCAACATGCCGGCGCGCTTCGCCCGCTACACGGCGACAGCCGGCTTCAACACCAACATCAACGGCCGCCAGTTCGGCGTGCCGGATTTCCAGTGGCCGAAACAGTTCCGCACCCCCGACCTCACCTACGACGAGAGGCTCGTGCTGACGGTCGGCGGCGTCACCTTCGAGCTCAACCACGGGCTCGGCGAGACCGACGACCACACCTGGACCTGGATCGCCGACCGCGAGGTCATCGTCTCCGGCGACTTCGTCATCTGGGCCGCGCCCAACAGCGGCAACCCGCAAAAGGTGCAGCGCTACACGAAGCCGTGGGCCGAAGCGTTTCGCGCGATGGCGGCGAAGAAGGCCACGGCGCTGGTCCCCGGCCACGGGCCCGCGATCTTCGGCGCCGATCGCGTCGCGACCCTGCTGGCCGACGGCGCGAAATTCCTCGACACCATGCACGACCAGGTGCTGGCGCTGATGAACGAGGGCAAGACGCTCGATGAGATCGTCCAGGCGGTGAAGATCCCGACCGACCTGCTGACGCGCCCCTACCTGCAGCCGACCTACGACGATCCGGAGTTCCTGATCCGCAACATCTGGCGGCTCTATGGCGGCTGGTGGGACGGCGACCCGGCGCACCTGAAGCCCGCGCCCGCCGCGGACCTCGCCGCCGAACTCGCAAAGCTCGCCGGCGGCGCCTCGAAACTGGCCGCACGCGCCAAGGAACTCGCCGCCAGCGGCGACCTCCGCCTCGCCGGCCACCTCGCCGAATTCGCCGTCCGCGCCGAGCCGGACAACGCCGACGCCCACCGCACCCGCATCGACGTCAACAAGCAGCGCGCCGCCGGCGAGACCGACGCTGATGGCCAAAGGCGTCTTCAACGGCGCCGTGCGGGACTCGCAGGCCGTGGTCGATCCGGACGCGCTTGCCGCAGCGCCGCGACGGAACGTCGGGATTGGGTGAGCCGAGGCCGTCATGCCCGGCCTTGTGGCGGGCAGTCCATCGCCTTCGCGTGCATTAGAGCGCGATTCACGGACGTCGATGGCGCGGGACAAGCCCGCGGCTCATGACGACTGAGCCGCATCCGTTTCTTCCAGATATGCGCCGGACGCCATGGACGGGCCATCCGGGCGTGCTAAATCGTTTCCATGTCGGCGCAATCCTGGCCGACAGGGCCCAATAATAATGAGTGTCCGGGAGGGGTTCCGCATGCAATTCAGCTTCACGAACGAGCAGGAGGATTTTCGCGGCATCCTGCGGCGCTTCTTCACCGCCCGCTCGCCCTCCACCGAAGTCCGCAAGCTGATGGCGACCGACGCCGGCTGGGACCGCGACAGCTGGAAGAAGCTCAACCAGGAACTCGGCCTCACCGCGGTGCACATCCCGGAGGAACTATGGCGGCCAGGGTTTCGGCTGCGTCGAGCTCGGCATCGTGCTGGAGGAGATGGGCCGGGCGCTGCTCTGCGCCCCCTACTTCTCCTCCGTCGTGCTGGGCGCGACCGCCATTCTGAATGCTGGAACCGATGCGCAGAAGCGCAAGCTGCTTCCCGCCATCGCCAGCGGCGACACCATCGCCACCCTCGCCTTCACCGAAGACAACGGCCTGCTGGGATTCGTCCGGCGTGGCGATGACCGCCAAGCGGCAACAAGCTGAACGGCACGAAGAGCTTCGTCGTCGACGGCCACACCGCCGACCTGATCGTGGTGCTCGCGCGCCAGCCCGGCACCAGCCGGCGACAACGGCCTGTCGCTCTTCACCGTGCGCGGCGACGCGCCGGGGCTGAAGCGCACGCTGCTGAAGACCATGGACGCGACGCGCAAGACTCGCGCGGCTGGAGTTCAAGGACGTCGAGGGCGAGCTGCTCGGCGAAGCCGGCAAGGCCGGCGAGCCGTTCGCGAAAACCATGACCCAGGCCGTCGTCTGCCTCGCCAACGAGATGGCCGGCGGCGCCGACAAGCTGCGCGAGACCACGCTCGAATACGCGCAGATGCGCATGCAGTTCGGCCGGCCGATCGCCGCGTTCCAGTCGATGAAGCACAAGCAGGCCGACATGCTGGTCGATGTCGAGACGGCGAAGTCGGCCGCCTACTACGCGGCCGCCGCGTTCGACGACAACGCCAAGGACCTGCCGGCGGTCGCCTCGCTCGCCAAGGCGCTCGGCGTCGGACGCCTACCTGCAGACCGCCATCCACGCGATCCAGTGCCGCGGCGGCATCGGCTTCACCTGGGACGAAGACACCCACCTCTGGTTCAAGCGGGCCAAGAGCTCGGAAGTGTTTCTCGGTGATGCGAACTATCATCGCGAGCTGATGATGCAGCGTTGGGCCAGCGTAAGGAACTTCGAAGGATCTGACACGATGACGACACTCACCGAAGCAGACGTCCGCGCCGAAGTCAGCGCCTGGCTGAAGGCGAACTGGAGCCCCGACTACGGCCTGGTCGAATGGCGGCTGAAGCTGATCGAGTCCGGCTGGGGCGCGCCGCACTATCCGAAGGAATGGCACGGCCGCGGCCTGCCGGTGAAATTCAACGTCATCGTCGACGACGAGTTCAGCAAGATCGGCGCCGTCACCGTCTGCCGCGCCGGCATCCGCACGCTCGCGGCCGCGACCATCCTCGATCACGGCAGCGACCTGCACAAAGAGAAATTCCTGGCGCGCATCCTCACCGGCGAGGACACCTGGTGCCAGCTGTTCAGCGAGCCGGGCTCGGGCTCGGACATGGCGGCCGCGACCACCCGCGCCGACTTCAAGGGCAACAAGTGGATCATCAACGGCCAGAAGGTCTGGACCACCAGCGCCCACAAGGCCGACTGGGCCTTGCTGCTCGCGCGCACCGACTGGGACGCGCCGAAGCACAAGGGCCTCTCCTACTTCCTGCTCAACATGCGTCAGCCCGGCGTCAACGCGCAGCCGCTCAAGCAGATGAACGGCCACGCCTCGTTCAACCAGGTGTTCATCACCGACGCCGAGATCGAGCCCGAGCTGCAGATGGGCAAGAACGGCGAAGGCTGGAAGATCGCCACCACGACGCTGATGCACGAGCGGCGCGGCGCCGGCGCGCTGCGCACCTGGGCGGTGCCGTCGAAGCGCAAGGGCCGCATCTACGAGGAAGAGAACGCCGAGATCGCCACCACGATGGAGCCCTACAAGTGGTATCCGCAGCGCGCCGGCCGCGTCGATCTGCTGCTCGAGCGCGCGAAGGCCACCGGCAAGATCAACGACCCGGTGGTGCGTCAGGAACTCGCAAAGGTGCTGGTGCTGTCGAAGTCCGCCGAATGGACCGCCATGCGCGCGCGCGCCGCCCAGGAAATGGGACGCCCGCAGGGACCGGAAGGCTCGCTCGGCAAGCTGCTCGGCAGCCATGTCGCCCGCGCCGCGGCGCGCGTGCACACCATGATCGACGGCGCCAACGCCATGCTGACCGGCAGCGACGGCACGCATGGACGGCGTGATCGCCGAGATCCTGGTCTCGGTCCCCGCCACCTCGATCGCCGGCGGCACCGACGAGATCCAGCGCAACATCATCGCCGAACGCATCCTGCAACATGCCGAAGGAATCCGACAAGTTCGCCAACAAGCCGTTCCGCGATGTGCCGCGGAACACGGTGTCGAAGGTCGAGCTAGCAGAGCGCCTCTCATCGCGGCGCATCACGGCCCTCCCCTTGCGGGAGAGGGCATCACCAGAGCGCAACCTCGCACCCGCCGGGTGAGGGGAGCATCCACGCGAGGATGAACGCCTGCCATGCAGCTAGTACCGCAGAGCGAAAACCACCCCGCCCCGCGGCCATGAAAAAGCGAATTGTCATGTGCCGCGGGCGGGCCATAGTGCCCCACTTCCCCAAGGAGATCAAAAAAATGCGTGAAGCTGTCATCGTTTCCTATGCCCGCACGGGCCTCGCGAAATCCGGCCGCGGCGGATTCAACATGACGCCGCCGATGACGATGGCGGCGCATGCGATCAAGCATGCCGTCGAGCGCTCCGGCGTCGAGAAGGACTACGTCGAGGATTGCTATCTCGGCAACTGCGCGCACGGCGCGCGCAACATCGGCCGCGAGGCGGCGCTGCTCGCCGGCATGCCGAAGACCACCGCCGGCGTGTCGGTCAACCGCTTCTGCTCGTCGGGCCTGCAGACCATCGCGATGGCCGCGAACCACATCCGTTCGGACGGCGCCGACTGCATCGTCGCCGGCGGCGTCGAGAGCATCTCGATCCCGGGCGGCGGCATTCCGAAGGATGCGCTGGATGCCGACCTCCTGAAGTATGCGCCCGACATCTACATGGCGATGATCGACACCGCCGACATCGTCGCCGAGCGCTACAAGCTCAGCCGCGAATACCAGGACGAGTACTCGCTGGAATCGCAGCGCCGCATGGCGGCCGCCCAGCAGGCCAACAAGTTCAAGGACGAGATCGTCCCGATGAAGACCAAGATGAAGGTGGTCGACAAGGACACGAAGGAAGAGAGCATCGTCGACTACGTCGTCAACCAAGGACGAGTGCAATCGTCCGGACACGACGATGGAAGGCCTCGCCAAGCTCGAGCCGGTCAAGGGCCCGGGCAAGTTCATCACCGCCGGCAACGCCAGCCAGCTCTCCGACGGCGCCGCCGCCGTGGTGCTGATGGAAGCCAAGGACGCCGAGAAGCGCGGCCTCAAGCCGATGGGCCGCTTCGTCGCCTGGGCGACCGCGGGCTGCGAGCCGGACGAGATGGGCATCGGTCCGGTGTTCGCCGTGCCGAAGCTGTTGAAGCGTCACGGCCTCAAGGTCGACGACATCGACATCTGGGAGCTGAACGAGGCGTTCGCCAGCCAGTGCCTCTACTCGCGCGACAAGCTCGGCATCGATCCGGCCAAGTACAACGTCAACGGCGGCTCGATCGCGATCGGCCACCCGTTCGGCATGACCGGCGCCCGCCTGCACCGGCCACATCCTGCAGGAAGGCGCCCGCCGCAAGGCCAAGTGGGGCGTCGTCACCATGTGCATCGGCGGCGGCCAGGGCGGCGCGGGCCTGTTCGAGATCTACAGCTGAGATTGATCAGCACGTAACGACATGAAGGGCCCGGCGAAAGCCGGGCCCTTTTTCTATCGCGTGATGAGTTCAGGTTGGAAAAGCGCCAGCCAACTCACTCAGCGTCGTCCCTGCGCAGGGACGACGCTGAGCAAAATGGTTGCGATCATCTCAACCGAGACGACTGGCGAAGCGGTTCGTCTGCGGCCCAGCCAGTTGTCCGCCGCAGGAGCATTGGTGCCAAGCGCGCTGCGACCGGACAAGGCGCTGGAGCCCTGATGGAACGGGTGGTACGTTTCCTGCTTGCGGGGGTTTGAACCTGATCACAGCGTAGGGAAAGCCCGGGTGTGACGCGGCATATTGCCCATCGTTTGATCATCTCGATCCCGGTTCTGCTCGGCGTGCTGCTGATCGGCTTCCTGCTGCTGCAGGTCGTGCCGACCGACCCGGCAACCGTGCTCGCGGGCCCGACGGCGAGCCAGGCGGAGATCGAGGCGATCCGCCAGCAGATGGGCCTGAACGAGCCGCTCTGGCTGCAATTCGCGCTCTATCTCGGCCGCGTGCTGCAGTTCGATCTCGGGCGCTCGATGATCTCCAACCGGCCGGTGATCGAGGAGATCGCGAGCACGATCGGCCCCACCGTCGAGCTGATGCTCGCGTGCCTGGTCTGGGCCGTGCCGACCGGCATCACGCTCGGCACGCTCGCCGCGCGCAAGCGCGGCACCTGGGTCGACCGGCTGATCATGGCGGTGTCCGTCGCCGGCGTGTCGATGCCGGTGTTCTGGATCGGCCTGCTGCTGATCCAGTATGTCGGCGGCGCGGGGCTGCTGCCCTTCCAGGGCCGCGGCGGGCCGCTCTGGACCTCCGACGGCCTGCGCCACATCGTGCTGCCGGCGCTCACCCTCGGCCTGGTCTTCATCGGCCCCGTGGCGCGCATGACACGCACGTCGGTGCTCGACACGCTCGGCGCCGACTATGTCCGCACCGCGCGCGCCAAGGGCGCGTCGGAATGGCGCGTCGTGATGCGCCACGCGCTGCGCAACGCGCTCATTCCCGTGGTCACCCTGATCGGCCTGCAGATCGGCTTCCTGCTCGGCGGCGCGGTGGTGACCGAGACGATGTTTGCCTGGCCCGGCGTCGGCCGCATGGCGGTGGGCGCCATCAGCTCCACCGATTTCCCGCTCGCCCAGGGGGCCATCCTGATGCTCGCCGTGGCCTTCCTCGCCATCAACCTGATCGTCGACGTGCTCTACGCCTATCTCGATCCCAGGATCGCCCGGCGATGACCGACACAATCCTCGACCGGGCGCCGGACGCCGATGCCATCGCCCTCGACATGGTCCGGCGCAAGAACGCGATCTGGCGCCGCCTGCTGCGCGACATCCCGGCGCTGCTCGCATTCACCTTCCTGGTGCTGGTCGTGCTGGCAGCGATCCTCGCGCCGTGGATCACGCCCGCCGATCCCTATGCCAACAAGCTGATGGTGCGCTTCACCAAGCCATGGACGGAGGGCCGCGACGGCGTCTTCTATTTGCTCGGCACCGACAACCAGGGCCGCGACATGGTCGCGCGCCTGCTGTTCGGCATGCGCTCGACGCTCGCCATAGGCGTCACCGCCGTGCTGTGTGGCGGCACCATCGGCGCCTTGATCGGCCTGCTCGCGGCCTACTATCGCCGGCTCGAGACGCCGCTGATGCGCCTCGTCGATGTGCTGCTGTCGTTCCCGTCGATCCTGTTCGGGCTGGCGATCGCCGCCGTCCTCAAGCCCGGTCTGCCGAGCCTCGTTCTGGCGCTGAGCATCGCCGCCGTGCCGGTGATCGCCCGCATCACACGCGGCGGCGCCACCGTGGTGATGCAGCAGGAATACATGGAGGCCGGCCGTGCCGTGGGCCTCGGCGATGCGGCCCTGATCTGGCGCTACCTCGCGCTGAACTGCGGCTCGACCATCCTGATCTACATGACCCTGCAGCTCGGCCAGATCATCCTGCTCGGCGCAGCACTTTCCTTCCTCGGCCTCGGCGCGCAGGCGCCGACCGCCGAGCTCGGCAGCATGGCCGCCGACGGCCGCAAATTCCTCACCAACTTCCCGCATGTCGCCACCGTGCCCGCCACGGCGATCTTCCTCGTGGTGCTCGCCTTCAACGTGCTGGGCGACGCGCTGCGCGACGTGCTCGATCCGAAACTGAGACAATGAGCCAATTTGCAAGGAGTTGACGGGACCATGACCGCATTTACACGCACGCTGATCCTGGCGTGCAGCACTGCTCGCCGGCGCGACCCTCGCGAACACCACCGCGTCCGCACAGCAGCGCGCCGTCACCGTGGTGCGCGAGATCGACACCGACCGCTACGACCCGCACAAATCGACCGCACGGTCGAACGCCGAGGTCATGTACATGGTCGGCGACACCCTGGTGAATCTCGACTTCGACATGAAGACGCTGGCGCCGGGCCTGGCCACGAGCTGGACGGTGTCGGCCGACGGCACGGTCTACACCTTCAAGCTGCGCGACGACGTGAGCTTTTGCAGCGGCCGCAAGATGACGGCGAAGGACGTCGTGGCAACCTACGAGCGCTGGCTCGATCCGGAGACCAAGGGCCTGGTGAAGTGGCGCATGGGAGACGTCGACAAGATCACCGCCATCGACGACACCACGGTCGAGTACAAGCTCAAGAAGCCGTTCTCCGAGCTGCTCTACCAGATGACGCAGTACTTCCACACCATCATCAACATCGAGCAGGCAAAGCAGCTCGGCGCCGACTACGGCATCAAGGGTTTTGACGGCACCGGCCCGTTCTGCATGGAGAGCTGGACGCCGCGCGACCAGACCGTGCTGGTCCGCCACGCCGCCTACAAGTGGGGCCCGTCCTTCTATCCCAACACCAGCGCCAAGGTCGAGCGCGTGATCTGGAAGGTCGTGCCGGAGGAGAACACGCGCGTCACCGCGCTGCAGGCCGGCCAGGCCGACGTCAGCCAGTACGTGCCCTACTGGTCGCTGCAGGACCTGATGAACAACAAGCAGCTCTCGGTCTCGCGCGCCGAGAACTATTTCTGGACCTACTTCATCGGCTTCAAGGTCGACAAGGAGATGGTGAACGACGTGCGCGTGCGCCGGGCGATCAACCTCGCGGTCGACCAGAAGGCGATCACCGACGCTGTGACCTTCGGCTTCGGCGAGCCGGCCGTCACCATGCTGCGGCCCGGCATCCTCGATTTCAACGACAAGGTCGATCGCAACGTCTACGGCGAGAACCTCGCCGAGGCCAACAAGCTGCTCGACGACGCCGGCTGGAAGATGGGCCCGGACAAGTTCCGCTACAAGGACGGCAAGAAGCTCGCCCCGGTCGTCTACGGCATTGCCGGCGCGTTCAAGGAAGTCGCCGAGGCGGTTCAGGGCGAGATGCGCAAAATCGGAATCGAGCTGCAGATCCAGCTGTTCGACGCCACCGTCGCCTGGGGCAAGCTCGCCACGCAGGAGTTCGACGCCTTCGGCATGAGCTTCCCCTATGTCAGCGCCGGCGACGCGCTCAATCTTTATTTCCGCTCGGCCAACCGGCCGGCGCCGAACCGCATGAACTGGAACGACAAGGAGACCGACGAGCTGCTCGACAAGGGCTCGCAGGCAACCGACCCAAAGGTGCGCAGCGACGCCTATGCCCAGGTGCAGGCGAAGGTGCATGACGCGGCGGTCTGGATCCCGCTCTATCACGAGCCGCTGCACGTCGTGGCCGGCACCAAGCTGAAGCCGGTTCGCGCGCACGGCAACTACGGCTGCGGCCTGTACAAGGGGCTCGGCCTGGAGTTCAAGTAGGCATGATCATGCGCGGGGAGCGCGTGCGCAGCACGCGCTCCCTCTATTTTTCGGAGTGTATGCCATGACTGCCAAGCCTACCACGGCCCGAACCACGCTGATCCGCAACCTCGACCTGATCGTTGCCTGGGACGAGTCGGACGGCAAGCACGTCTACCTGCGGAACGCCGATCTCGCCTTCACCGGCAACGAGGTCGTGCATGTCGGCCCCGGCTTCGCCGGCCAGGCGGACGTCACCATCGAAGGCCGCGGGCTGATGGCGATGCCTGGACTGGTCAACATCCACAGCCATCCCTTCTCCGAGCCCGGCAACAAGGGCGTCACCGAGGAGTTCGCCAGCGACAAGCTCGGGCAGAGCTCGCTCTACGAATACCTGCCGGTGTTCGGCATGGAGCCGCAGGACGCCGGCGCCTCATCGCGGGTGGCGATCTCGGAACTGCTGAAGAGCGGCGTCACCACGGTGACCGACCTCTCGGTCAATCGCGAGAGCTGGCTCGACGATCTCGCCTCGACCGGCATCCGCGCCGTGGTCTGCCCGATGTACCGTTCCGGCTACTGGTACACGAAGAACGGCCACGAAGTGGGCTATGCCTGGGACGAGAAAGCCGGCGAAGCGGCGTTCGCCGCGGCGTTGAAGACCATCGACCGCGCCGCGGAGCATCCAAGCGGCCGGCTCTCCGGCATGATGGGCCCGGCGCAGATCGACACCTGCACCGAGGGCCTGTTCAAGGACAGCCTGGCCGAGGCGCAGCGGCGCAACATTCCGCTGCAGACCCATGCCTGCCAGGCGATCGTCGAGTTCAACGAGATGGTGCGCCGGCACGGCAAGACGCCGATCGAGTGGCTCGACCAGATCGGCGTGCTGGGACCGGACCTGGTGATCGGCCACGGCATCTTCCTCAACGACCATCCGCAGATTCACTGGCCGCACAGCGACGATTTCGCCCGCCTGCGCGACTCCGGCGCGGCCGTGGCGCACTGCCCGACGGTGTTCGCGCGCCGCGGCATCGCGCTCAACACCATCGGCCGCTACATGAACGCCGGCATTCCGGTCGGGCTCGGCACCGATACGTTCCCGCACAACATGGTCGATGAGATGCGGCTCGCCTGCTACGCCGCGCGCATCCTCACCGGCAACTACAAGATGGGCACGACGCGGCATGTGTTCGAGGCGGCCACGATCGTCGGTGCAAAAATCCTGCGCCGGCCCGATCTCGGCCGCATCGCCACGGGCTGCAAGGCCGACTTCTCGCTGGTCGATCTCGCCCATCCCTACATGCAGCCGGCCTACGAGCCGTTGCGCAGCCTGATCTATTCGGCGAGCGAGCGCGCCATCCGCGACGTCTATATCGACGGCGTGCAGGTGGTGCGAAACGGCGAGGTCCTCACCGTCGACATCGAGGCCGAGACCGATCGCCTGGTCGCGGGCCAGCGGCGGCGCATGGCCAGCGCGCCGCAGCGCGACTGGGCGCAGCGGACCGCCGAGCAGCTGGCGCCGCCGGTGATCACGACCAAGGAGCGGCTTCCCCAGAGCCGGCCCATGTCTTGATGAGTAATGTCTTGATGAGCAGTGACTTCATGAGCAGTGAATTAATGAGCATCTTCGCTGCTCCCGGGCGAGGCGCATGAGCGCACTCCTCGAGGTCCGCAATCTGGTGACCGAGTTCCGCTCCGGCGGCAACGTCGTGCGCGCGGTCGATAATGTCAGCTTCAGCGTCGCCCGCGGCGAGACGCTCGGCATCGTCGGCGAATCCGGCTGCGGCAAGTCGGTGACGTCGCTGTCGATCATGCGGCTGTTGCCGTCGCCGCCCGGCCGCGTCGCAGCCGGCGAGATCCGGTTCGACGGCCGCGATATCCTGCCCCTGCCCGAAGGCGCGATGCGCAAGATCCGCGGCAACGATATCGCCATGATCTTCCAGGAGCCGATGACCAGTCTCAACCCGGTGCATACCGTGGGCGAGCAGATCATCGAGACCATCCAGCTTCACCGCGACATCTCGCGCGCCGAGGCGCGCAGCCGTGCCCTCGACATGCTGCGCCTGGTGCGCATCCCTTCGCCCGAGACGCGCATCGACGACTATCCGCACCAGCTCTCCGGCGGCATGCGCCAGCGCGTGATGATCGCCATGGCGCTGGCGTGCGATCCAAAGATCCTGATCGCCGACGAGCCGACCACCGCGCTCGACGTCACCATCCAGGCGCAGATCCTCGACCTGATGCGCGACCTGCGCACGCGCACGGGCAGCTGCGATCGTGCTGATCACCCACGATCTCGGCGTCGTCGCCGAGATCGCCGACCGCGTGCTGGTGATGTATGCCGGCGGCATCGTCGAGGAGGCGACGGTCGGGGCGCTGTTCGGCGACCCGCAGCATCCCTACACGCTCGGCCTTCTGGGTTCGATCCCGAAGCTGCACGGCGAAGAGGAACGCCTGGCCGCGATCCGCGGCATGGTGCCAAATCCCTACGCCATGCCGGCGGGGTGCCGCTTCAACCCGCGCTGCCCGCTGGCCGATGCGCGCTGCCGCAGCAAGGCCCCGCCCCTGGTCGAGATCAAGCCCGGCCATCGCAGCGCCTGCTGGAAGGCGCCGCTCGAGCTGGTCCTGCCCGCCGTCGGAAGGTCCACATGAGCGCGCCCCTGCTCGAGGTCAAAAACCTCGTCAAGCATTTCCCCGTCAGCAAGGGAATCGTGCTGCAGCGCGCCGTCGGCGCGGTGAAGGCGGTCGACGGCCTGTCGTTCGACCTGTACCCCGGCGAGACGCTGGCGCTGGTCGGCGAATCCGGCTGCGGCAAATCCACCACCGGCCGTCTGCTGCTGCGCCTGATCGAGGCGACCGCGGGTGAGATCCGCTTCCAGGGAAGCGATGTGCGCGCGGCCGACCGCGAAGCGCTGCGCACGCTCCGCCGCGACATGCAGATCATCTTCCAGGACCCCTACGCCTCGCTCAACCCGCGCATGAGCGTGGGCGACATCCTGGCCGAGCCGCTGCGCCTGCACGGCCTCGCCAGCGGCGCCGAGCTGCGGCGCACGATCGAAAATCTGCTGTCGACCGTCGGCCTCTCGCCCTGGCACGGCTTGCGCTATCCGCACGAATTCTCCGGCGGACAGCGCCAGCGCATCGGCATCGCCCGCGCGCTCGCCTCGCGGCCGAAGCTCGTCGTCTGCGACGAGCCGGTCTCGGCGCTCGACGTGTCGATCCAGGCCCAGGTGATCAACCTGCTGCAGGACCTGCAGCGCCAGTTCGGCCTCGCCTATCTCTTCATCGCCCACGACCTCGCCGTGGTGAAGCACATCAGCGACCGGGTGGCGGTGATGTATCTCGGCAAGATCGTCGAGCTCGCCCCCAAGCGCGCGCTCTACGCCATGCCGCGCCATCCCTACACCCGCGCCCTGCTGTCGGCCGTGCCGGTGGCGGATCCCACGCTGACGCGCAAGCGCACGCTGCTCGAAGGCGACATCCCGAGCCCGCTGGCGCCGCCGTCCGGCTGCCGCTTCCATACGCGCTGCCCGCATGTCCAGGAGCGTTGCCGCAAGGAGGAGCCGGCCCTGACCGACTTCGGCGGCAACCACCACGTGGCCTGCCATTTCGCGGCAGAGCTCGGCGCCGCCGCGGCGGATGTCGCCGTCGACCGCGCGCCGCCCTACGCGGATCGCCTGGCCGCGTACCGACGCCTGGCCGAGCCATCCCCTACCAATCTCGCGTAGGCAGTTCCGATCGTGGAACGTCTTCGGACTTGATCGGAAAGGTGCGCGTTCAGTCCATGACGACTCGGCGTGACACCTGGCACATCACGGCCCAAGCGTCGGTTCGACGCCGCATCGCTAACCTTTCGATCGATTAGCGTTCCGCATGCGGAACTCGCGTACGACGGAATTGGGCAAATTTCCCCATGCCACAGGTTGGGCACACGATCTTTGAACTCTGGAGTTGAGTCCCATTTGCGTATCTCCAAAGGAGTACGTCGATGCACCAAAGGAGTACGCAGGCGCTCGCCATCGGTAGCATACAGTTTGTGCCACGAAGTGGGGAAGAGATGGCCGGTAAGACCATCAGAACAGGCGTCGTCGTTCCATGCGCCAAACGATCGAGACCGTACCCAGCGATGGGAAATTTGTCATTCTCGAGGATGATTCGAGCGGGAGCTATGCTGTCGCCCGCTGGTCGGTCGAGGCGGGCGACTGGATCGGGGAAAAAGGCGAGCCGATCAAGATCGTGCCGACGCATTGGCATCCAATGCCGGGCGAGAAACATCACCCGCAAGAGGACAATGAATTGGGCGCCCTCTCTCCGCTCGGCTCCCGCGCCGTCGCGGAGGCGCCGCTTTGGATTCTTTCCCTTCTCCGCGCGCCGCCCTGCGCCACGACGGCCGGAAGCCAGCGACGCCACTCGGCCGGCTGCGAACGCGGCGCAAGCCGATCCAATCGAGACGCCGACCGTGCCGGTCAAAAGCAAGCGCGCGCCGCGGGCGCGGCGGCGTCTTGTAGCTCTCTCGTTCGCAACTGTTGTCGTGGCGGCGCTGGTCGCAACGTCGTTCCGCACCGATGTCGTTGCCTATCTGAAGCAATACGCTGGTCGGCAGGACGTCGTCCGGACCGGCACGCCGGATGTGCCGGTCACTTCATACGCGGTGCAGGCCGCGGATAGCGCGACCGCGGAGTTGCGACAGTCCCTGCAGCAGGAGCGCGGCAAAGCCGAGGCGCTGACACAGTCCCTCGCGACAGCGCAACGCGAGATCGACAAGCACACCGCACTGGCAAGCAAGGCGGGCGACGACGCGGCACAGATCAAGCGGGCCGCGGAAAGCACCACGGCGGAGTTGCGACAGTCCCTGCAGCAGGAGCGCGGCAAAGCCGAGGCGCTGGCACAGTCCCTCGCGACAGCGCAACGCGAGATCGACAAGCACACCGCGCTGGCAAGCAAGGCGGGCGACGACGCGGCACAGATCAAGCGGGCCGCGGAAAGCACCACGGCAGAGTTGCGACAGTCCCTGCAACAGGAGCGCGGCAAGGCCGAGGCGCTGGCACAGTCTCTCGCGACAGCGCAACGCGAGATCGACAAGCACACCGCACTGGCAACCAAGGCGGGCGACGACGCGGCACAGATCAAGCGGGCCGCGGAAAGCACCGCGGCGGAGCTGCGACAGTCCCTGCAACAGGAGCGCGACAGGGCCGAGGCGCTGGCACAGACTCTCGCGACGAGCGCGCCGCGAGATCGACAAGTACGCAGCGCTGGCAAGCAAGGCGGGCGACGACGCAGCAAAGATCAAGCAGGCCCTGGAAAGCACCACGGCGGAGTTGCGACAGTCCTTGCAACAGGAGCGCGACAGGGCCGAGGCGCTGGCACAGACCTCGCAACGGCGCGCCGCGAGATCGACAAGTACGCAAGCGCTGGCAAGCAAGGCGGGCGACGACGCGGCACAAATGAAGCGGGCTGCAGAAAGCGCCATCGCGGAGTTGCGACAATCCCTGCAGCAGGAGCGCGACAAGGCCGAGGCGCTGGCACAGACCCTCGCAAGAGCGCGCCGCGAGATCGACATGTACGCAGCGCTGGCGAGGCAAGGCGAGCGACGATGCGCGGCACAGATCAAGGCCGCGGAAAGCACCACGGCGGAGTTGCGACAGTCCCTGCAACAGGAGCGCGACAGGGCCGAGGCGCTGGCGCGAGATCTTGACATCCACCCGCCGCCTGGCTGCTCAGCGCAATGCGCCTGAGCCGACGACGATCGCACAGGTGACACAGGCCGTGGAGACCGCTGCGGTGGAGCAACCGGCGGCCGAGCCGCAAGACAGTCCGGACGTAGCAAGGCTGCTGGCGCGCGCCAGCGCGCTGCTCAACAACGGAAATATCGGCGCGGCGCGGATCGTGCTCGAGCACGCCACCGCGACGGGCAGCGCCCGGGCGAGCTTCGCGCTTGCGGAAACATATGATCCCCTCGTCCTCTCGACGTGGGGCACCTACGGAACACGCGGCGATCCGACGCGAGCACGCGAGCTCTATGCGAAGGCTCATGCCGGCGGCATCAAGAACGCAAAGGAACGACTGAACGCATTGCAACAGTGAAAGAGTGACGTCTCGATATTCAGCGCCTCCAGAAGGATTTCAGGCGCCTCCAGAAGGGAGTTCATCGATGAACAAGATCCTCAGGTCATTGCTCCTGTGCGCCGCATTGGCGCCGCTCATTCAGCCCGCCGACGTCGATGCACAGACGCAAAGCGTCCGTTCGCCGCGCGCGTGCGTCGCCCGAAACAGCGAAAGTGACGATGAACGCCTGGACGGTCGGTCTCGCCGGCGGCTTGCTCGAGGGCGCGCCGATCCGTCTGGCTGCGGAGATCGCCCGCGTCGTCGACGATGGGCCGAACATGCATGTCCTGCCGATCGTCACCCGGGGCGCCACGGAGAACCTGAATTCGCTCCTCTACCTGCGCGGCGTCGACACGGCGATCATCAATTCCGACGCACTCGAAGAGTACAAGATCCAGGTGCCGGAAATCCGGCGTCGCATCACCTATCTTCTCAATCTCTTCCCGTCGGAACTGCACATCTTTGTTCGGCCGGAGATCCAGAGCCTGCAGGACCTCGCCGGCAAGAAGGTGAATTTCAACACCCAGGGCACCGCCGCCGCCTATTCGGGTCCGCTGATCTTCAGCCGCCTCGGCGTCGATGTGGACAAGACGTTCATTCCGCATCAGGTCGCGCTGGAGCAGCTGCGGAAAGGCGAGATGGCGGCCGTCGTGTTCATCACGTCGAAGCCGGTTGACGCTTTCCTGCGCGGACGGTGGGAGGCCGGCTTCAAGTTTCTCCCGGTGACCTACGACAGCCAAGTTCGAGGACTACTATCTTCCCGCGTCCCTGGAGACGGGCGAATACCCCAACCTGATCAAGGCGGGCGAACGCGTGTCGACGATTGCCGTGCCGACCGTGCTGGTCGCCTTCAATTGGCCGGTGCAATCCAACCGCCATCAGCGCGTCGCGCGCTTCGTCGACTATCTGTTTTCCCGGATCGACAGGCTGCAGGCGCCGGGCTTCGACCCGAAATGGAAGTCGATCAATCTCGCGGCAACGGTCCCCGGACTTGTCCGCTTCTCGGCGGCGCAGAACTGGCTGGATCGTCAGCCGCGCCGGGCTCAGGCATCGCAATGAAGACCCCTGCGATTCACCTGGCTGTTGCATTCGCCGTCGCGAGCGCGACGGCGCACGCACAAGGCACGAACGATCCGGTGACCCAGCTTCGCGCGTGCTCGGCGATGGAGCATGCGGAGCGGC
This sequence comes from uncultured Alphaproteobacteria bacterium, assembly GCA_963843435.1. Taxonomy (GTDB): domain Bacteria; phylum Pseudomonadota; class Alphaproteobacteria; order Rhizobiales; family Xanthobacteraceae; genus P52-10. Next base: position 176,155 of record CAWJKJ010000007.1, on the reverse strand, counting down.
TGGAATGTCTGGACAAGCTGTCGCGCGACATTGCGCCCGCGCTTCGCCAGGCGCCACAGGCCGATAACGGGGCCGACAACTGGATTGTCAGCGAAACCACGTCACCGGTGGACTATACGCCGATCGTTACCGCGACCGCTTCCTACCGCCGCGGCGCGGACGGCTCTTCGATGCAGCTTTCCATTCATTGCCGCGGCGGCCGCACCGAGCTGGTGGTCACGGGACCGGCGCGTCACCCGCAGCGGCGAGGACTACGCAATTTCCTATCGCATCAACGACGAGCAACCGGTGCAGCTGGCTGCAGCCTCGCCATCGTTCGGAACAGGCGCCGCGTTCAGGGGCGATGTGGTGCGCCTGTTGCAGTCGCTCCCCGAAGAGGGCGGCATCGCCATCCGCCTCTTCACCCGAGCGGGCGCAGTTCTCGACGGGTATTTCTTGCTCAGCGGACTGAAGATGGTGCGAGACAAGGTATCGGCAGCGTGCAGATGGCCGCACGCCGTATCGAGACAACGCAATTGATGGTCATCAAACAAGAAACCAGTCACGGGAGGTACGCGTCATGGTCAGGTTTGGAAGCACGGCAACGAACACTGGCGGCGGCAATCGCAGCGCTGCTCATCGTTTCGCTGCCATCGGCAGCGCAGCAAAACGTCCGAAGCAACACCACAGCTGTCAAAGCGGCCCATCGCCGTCAAAACCGCTTCCAAACCTGCAGTCAAACCTGCAGCCAGGACTGCCGTCAAAACTGCGGCGGCCAAGATTGCTGATAAGACTGCCGACACAGCAGCCGATAAAGCTGCCGACAGCAAGCCGCACCGCCTCGTCCTGCAGGTGAATACAAACGAACCTGCCGTGATGAATCTCGCGCTCAACAATGCGGCGAACGTCGCGCAGTACTACAAGGACCTCGGCGAGAACGTGACGATCGAGGTCGTCACTTTCGGTCCCGGCCTGCACATGCTGCGCGACGATACGTCGCCGGTGAAGGCGCGGATCGCGTCGATGGCGAAGAGCACACCGTCGATCTCGTTCAAAGCCTGCGGCAATACCCAGGCGAACATGAGCAAGGCCGAGGAGAAGGACATTCCGCTCGTCACCGAGGCGTCACTCGTGAAATCCGGTGTCGTGCGGGTCATGGAACTGCAGGAGCAGGGCTGGGCGTATGTGAGGCCGTGACGCCTTGGCTTTGGTGCCTGGCGCGCGCATACGCCTTTTCGGGAGGCTGGCCAACGCCGTGACCCATGAACGGCCTGCGACTACCGCCCCTAACCCTCATCCTGAGGAGCGGCGAAGCCGCGTCTCGAAGGATGCGGCTGGTGACTAGCGGCACGCTCCAGGGCCTCGCCCTTCGAGACGGCGCTGCGCGCCTCCTCAGGGTGAGGGTTTGAGGGGAGCGTTCGCCGTCCCCGTCATTGCGAGCGAAGCGGGCATCCGTCCGCCGCAGCCTGAATTGCGATAGGCTGTGAAGCAATCCAGACTGCTGCGCCAGCAGGCGCGCTTGCAAGAGCGCTTTCTCATGCTGGCGCGCCGTGCAGCGGCGCTCCGCACAAAAATCGAACGGCCGGCCCATGCGAACCACTCACTGCACAGTCACCGAATAATCCAGCGTGGCGCAGCCGTTGGAATTGTTCTCGCTGCCGCAGACGCGCAGGGTGAACTTGTCGGAGCCGGCGGACGGCGGCGCCGAGTAGATGTAGAAGCCACCTTCCCTCAGCCTGATCTTGCCGCGTGCGGGGGCTGACACCAGAAGCAGCCGCTTGAACACCAGATTTCCACGCGCCCTGAAGGTTGCTTCGCAGGTTGTCCCGGCCTTGATGGTGATGAACATCGGATAGTTCGCGTCGTGGGAGAGATAGTAGCCGCCCCTGCGGTCGCACTCTTCCGCCATGCTGGACGAGTCGGACAGCAACAGTGCAGCAAGACCGAGGATGACTTTGCGCATTGGGCTCCCCCTCGCCCAAGACTATGAGCAATGGACGGATTCAATCAAGAAGCCGCCGCGCGGATAGCCCCTGGCCCCTGTTACAAGGCCAACATCGGTGCACGCCACACCGATATTGTTATCGCTCCATTTAGGCTACGCTTGTTGAATACCGGACAAGGAGATGTTCATGTCAGCGCCGTGCGCCATGGTGGTGCATCTCGTACACGGGACATGGCCATTCGGGCCATTCCGACGATCATCCGCAGATAAAAAGGCATGGTTTGAGAATGGCTCCGCGGTGCGCAAGAGCATCGAGAGCCAAGTGAATTGCGAAGTACACTTTCGAGAATTCCGATGGTCCGGTCGCAACTCATTTTCTGCTAGACGGACGGCATCTACCGCGTTCGACAATCATCTCGACAAGTCTCTGAGAGAGAGCCCAGAGACCATGCACATTATCATCGCACATAGCCACGGAGGGACCGTGGCCGCCGAGGCTATCGCCTCCCGCTCGTTGTGGATGCGAGGTGAGTGCAGGATCAAAGCGCTGGTTTGTCTAGCTACGCCTTTTGCTTACCTGTCGCCCATTAGCGGACGGGACGAGTTCTTATTCTTCAGCGCGACCGGTTCAATTATTACAGCACTCATCGCCATTGCCTTCATCCCAGGGTGGATTGCGGCGCCTGAATTCAATCCGTCGGATTGTTCTCGCTTTGGCATTCCTTGGCCCCGGTTTGGCTTCGGCACCATTTGTTTGGTTCAGATCTTCTACAGTCAACGACCAGCTCCCTCCTTCCGGCCATCAATCCACCTATTCCAATATTTTTGATAAGAGCAACGCGAGATGAGGCCGCACTTGCCATCGGTCTTGTTCAATCGCTACACGCGCTCTCCCAAACCGCTTACCGTGTTTTTCAAAACGACCGAAGCATCCCCTCCGGCTTGCGCAACTTCCTTTGGATTGGGCTCGCTGCAGCTTTCTTGAAGATCGGTTTCGACACCGCAAAATGGGTAGCCGGTGATTATCTCTCTTACGCGTGGCAGAATAGCTTCTTGATACTCATTTTCGCCCTTGCGCCGCCGGTCTAATGTATTTTTGCAGCTACGCTTTGATCGCATTCGTGGTTGGTTTCACTAACTTTCGATCATGGCCGGCGACGGTTGAAGTTGACGCTGCACCTCCCAATCAAGAATGTTCAATCAAATTCTTCGGTAATCTCGAAGACGTTGAAACAACGAGCCTGCGGCACGGAATCTACGAACTTCCGGCTGTCCAGCAAGAACTGGCATCGATCATTCAATCAATTGCGGATGGCGCGTCTCCTAGGTTTTCAAGAGAATGGTAGTTGAGCCGCAAGATGCACTTCAAGTGAACAAATCGCATCTCGGTCTGCTTGCGCTCACGACCTCTCAACGCTCAGTGCATCGCACAACCGGGTGACGCCGCTAACCAGATCGCTTTGTCCTTGTTCCGACGCGCCGTCCTCGCCGATGATGGCGCCAACAAGACCACGTCCAGGGAGAGCGCCACGATGCCCGTTTTGCATGGGATTCTCGCCGCCGTGCTGCTGCTGACCGGCGTCGCGCCATCGTGGGCGCAAGCGTATCCGAACCGGCAGGTGCGCGTCGTCGTCGGCTTTCCGGCCGGCGGGCCGACCGACGTCATCGCCCGCCTCGTCGCGCAGAAACTGTCCGACAGTCTCGGCCAGCAGTTCGTCGTCGAGAACATCGGCGGCGCCGGCGGCAACACCGCGGCCGGTCATGTCGCGCGCGTCACGCCCGACGGCTACACCATCATGGCGATCAGCACGGGCTTCATGGTGAACCCCAGCCTCTACGCCAAGGTGCCGTACGATCCGCTCAAGGATTTCGCCGCCGTCAGCCTGGTTGCGGTCTCGCCGAACGTCGTGGTGGTCAATCCGCAGGTCCCGGCCAAAACGCTGCCGGAGCTCGTGCAGCTGATCCGGGACAATCCCGGCAAGTACAGCTACGCCGGCCCGGGCATCGGTTCGACGCCGCATCTCGGCGCCGAGCTGTTCCGCCTGACCTACAAGCTCGACCTCGTCCACGTCCCCTTCACCGGCGCGGCGCCCGCCGTGCAGTCGACCGTCGGCGGCCACACGCCGATCGCCTTCACCGCGCTGCCCTCCTCCTTTGCGGCGATCCAGAGCGGCCAGGTCCGCGCGATCGGCCTTGCCGCTGCGACCCGTGCGCCGTCGAGTGCCCGACGTGCCGACCTTCACCGAACAGGGCGTGAAGGACCAGGATGCCGATACGCTGACCGGCATCGTTGCGCCCGCCGGCACGCCGAAGGAGATCGTCGAGCTGCTCTCGCGCGAGATCGCCAAAGCCGCCGCACAGCCCGACGTCAGGCAGCGGCTCGCGGCGCTCGGCTTCACGCCGGTCGCCAACACGCCCGACGAGTTCACCGCGCGCATCAAGCTGGAGATGGAGAAGTGGGGCAAGGTGGTGCGCGACGCCAATCTGAAGATCGAATGACCTGACCGAGGCAAGGAAGCATGTCGCCTGAGCACATTCGCACCGTCAGCCGCCGCCGTTTGCTGCAGTATCTCGCGGCCAGCCCCCTCTTCGCTCAAGCTGCCTTGTTCGCTGAAGGAGCCTTGGCGGAAGGAGCGATCGTCGGATCCGATGGACTGGGCGCCGCGCGACCTGGACAAACTGATCGCCAACCCCCGACAGGCGCGCGACGTCTTCGATTTCGAGCTGGTCATGCAGAAGAACGTGCCGCCGGCTCATTTCGGCTACATGGCGACAGGCGTCGACGACGAACTGACACTGCGCGCCAATCGCGAGGGTTTCGGTAAATTCCAGCTGCGCCCGCGGCGGCTCGTCGATGTCAGCAAGATCGACATGACGACCGAGATCCTCGGCACGATCTACGACAGCCCGATCGTCATCGCGCCCACGGGCAGCAACCGGGCCTTTCATCCCGATGCCGAGATCGCCGTGACCAGGGCGGCCGGGGCCTGGAACCATCTGCAAATCCTGTCCACGGTCGCAACGACGTCGATCGAGGACGCGATCGCCGTGCGCGGCGCGCCGATATGGTTTCAGCTCTATACGACGCAGCGCTGGGAGATCGCCGAAGCCCTCGTCAAACGCGCCGAGCGCGCGGGCGCTCCGGTGATCGCGGTGACGCTCGATGTGTCATCGCCGGCGAAATGGGAAACCTTTGCCCGGTTGCAGCGGACCGACACGAGCGACTGCGGGAGCTGTCACGCCGGCAAAGGCTATCTGGCGCGCAAGCCGAATTTTTCCGGCATCGATCTTGGCGGCGTGAACAGCACGGTGGTCACCAACCTGACCTGGGACAGCATCAAGCGGCTGCGCGATATGACCAAGGCCAAGCTCGTGCTCAAGGGCATTCTCGCCTTCGAGGACGCAAAGCGCGCCGCTGAAGCCGGTATCGACGCGATCATCGTGTCGAACCACGGCGGACGCGTGGAAGATGGTGTCGCCTCGACGATCGAGATGCTGCCGGAAATCGTCGAGGCGGTCGGCGGCCGCATGCCGGTGCTGATCGACAGCGGCTTCCGTCGCGGCACCGACATCGTCAAGGCGCTGGCGATCGGCGCGCGCGCCGTGTGCATCGGCAGACCTTACCTGTGGGGCCTCGGCGCCTTCGGTCAGGCAGGCGTCGAACGCGTCCTCGAAATCCTGCGCACAGAAACCCGCCTCGCCATGCAACAACTCGGCGCGCCATCCCTCAAGGATCTGACCCCCGCGATGGTGCGGCGGGTGTAGGCGCAACGCAGCCGTCATTGCGAGGAGCCGAAGGCGACGAAGCAATCCAGCCGCGCGCCGGCAGGCGCGCCACTCAAAAAGCGCTTCTTTGAGTGCGCGCCTGCCGCGCGCGGCTGGATTGCTTCCGCCTTCGCCTTTCAGGCTACGGCGGACAAGTCGCTTCGCCTTGCCCCGGCGTAGCCCGCAGGGCGAAGCCGGGTCGCAATGACGGCCTCCACCATAGTCCGGCTGCATCGACGTACCGTTCGACGGCGTCGAGGAGATCGCCTTCGGTGTATCGTTACCGTCGATCTGATTACGCCCTTCATATTGAGGAACAAAGGAACTAAGTCTTAACCGGGGTTGGTTTAGCCTGAATTGGGCATTTCGGGGGCGCGTGTGCTGGCTTACAGGCCGGCCGTAGCGTGGGCGTGAGCAAATGGCCTTTGACCCGGAAGAAGTCGTCACCCTGACAAATCACGGCACTATGAAACTGTCCTCGGCGGTAGCGCGAGCGATGCTGCTGCTGCCCAAGGAACGCAAGCGGGCGACAATCGTCCGCAAAGGCGAACCGGATATCCTGAAGTTCGAGCAGATCAAGGATCTTGCGGCACAGTGGGAGCGACGGCTCGTAACCTCTGAATGACCTGGGGCGGCCGTCGTTATCTCCTTCGCCCTCGACTTCCTGCTCAGCGCGTCCCTGCGAAAGCAGGGACCCATACGCCGTGTCTTGAATGATGCGACGAGCGCTAGTTGCCTTAAGACAACCGACGCTGGCGCCACCAATTGGCTCAGGGACTATGGGTCCCTGCCTTCGCATGGACGACGCCGAGCGGATGGCTGACGCAACCTGATCACGCGTTTTGGCGAGAACTGCGCTCTCGCAAATTAAACACTGCCACCATGCGGATTGCTGAGCCGGCTCCCGCAACTGACCAACGCGGCATGGATTTGCACAGGACCCCTAATCAGCCTTGATGCCCGCGAACTTGATCACCTTCGCCCACTTTTCCGTGGCCTCGGCGATGATCGCCCCGAATTCCGCAGGCGTGCCCCCGAGCACCGTGCCGCCCAGCTCGACGATACGGGCTTGGACCTTGCTGTCGGCGAGGCCGGCATTGAGCTCCTTGTTCAGCATGGTGATGATTTCGGCCGGGGTGTCCCTGGGCGCGCCAATGCCCGCAAAACCGCTGGCCTCATAACCAGGCACGAACTCTGCCATCGTTGGAACGTCCGGCAACACGTCCAGTCGGGACGCGGTCGTGACCGCCAGGGCGCGCAGCTTGCCGGCCTTGATGTGTTCGATCGACTCCGACACCGGAGCTGAAAATCACCTGGATGTGACCGCCGACCAGATCGGTGGTCGCAGGCGCGCCGCCCCGATACGGAACGTGGACCAGATTCACGCCGGTCATCATCTTGAAGAGTTCGCAGGCAATGTTTTGCGGCGTGCCGCTGCCGGCCGACCCGTAGTTGATCTTGCCCGGGTTGGCCTTGGCATATGCGATGAACTCGGGGATCGTCGTGGCGGGGACCGACGGATGCACCACGACGACGTAGGCCAGCCGCGCGGCGCAGACGACCGGCGCGATGTCCCGGATGAAGTCGAAACTGAGATTGGTGTAGAGCGCGGCATTGATCGCATGCGGGGTCACGACCTGCAGCAGCGTGTAGCCATCCGCAGGCGCCTTGGCGACCGCCTCGGTCCCGATGTTGCCGCTGGCGCCGGCGCGGTTCTCGACGATGAATTGCTGGCCGAGGCGATCCGTCAGCCATTGCCCCATCAAGCGCGCCTGGATGTCGGTGGCCCCGCCGGCGGGAAAGCCGACGATGATGCGCACCGGCCGTGACGGATAGGCTTGCGCCCGGGCCATGCGGGGCACGGCGGGCAACGCAGCGGCACCCATGGCCAGTTGCAGGAATGTGCGGCGGGGAAATTTCATGACGCTCCCTCCACGATGTGCGCTGCCCTATGTCACGGACATGCAATCCGGCTGGACGCGCTGCGGGAACAGACTACACCCGTCTTGTGAGGAGGTGGAAGGACGAATGTCTCCTCCTGTTACACAGCGACATGAACTATAAGGAAGAAATCGAAGCGCAGCCGCTGTACCGCGAGATGGACTGACAGCGAAGGGTTCGAACGATGGCCGACATGACGACGATCGAAGTAAAAGCGTTCGTTCCTGCGAAGGATTTCGAATTGTCGAAGCGCTTCTATCGCGATCTCGGATTTGACCTCGCATGGGCCGACGATCACCTGGCTGAATTTCGCCACGGCGACTCGGCCTTCCTGTTGCAGAATTTCTATAATGAGGTCCACGCCGGGAATTTCATGATGCATTTGCTGGTTGAGGATGTCGATGCGTGGTGGCAGCACATTCAAGATCAGGGCCTGCAAGCCAAGTACGGCGTTACGTCCGAAGCGCCATCGAACAAGGGCAGCATGCGAGATTTCGTGCTGGTCGACCCGACCGGCGTCCTGTGGCGCGTTGGACAAAACCTACCGAAGGCGAAATAGCGGGCTGAGAGCGGTCAAAGGGCAAAGAGACCCCAGCCGTCATTGCGAGGAGCGAAGCGACGAAGCAATCCAGCCGCGCGCGAAGCGCGCCACTCAAAGAAGCGCTTTCTTGAGGCGCGCCTGCCGGCGCGCGCTGGATTGCTTCCGCCTTCGCCCTGCGGGCTACGGCGGACAAGTCGCTTCGCCTTGCCCGCCGTAGCTCGAAGAGCGAAGGCGGGTCGCAATGACGGCGAAACGTCACAAATCAAACACCGCCACCGCGCGGATCGGCGAACCCGTCCCGTCCCGCCACTTCATCGGCAGGCCGATGAACGTGAACCGTCCCTTGCCGAGCAACGCTTCCAGATTGCACAGGCTCTCGATATGCGTGATGTCGAGGTCGAGACACGCCTTGTGAACGAGCGAGTTCACCTTGCCCTCAGGCCCGGGCCGCATCGAGTTGATGCCGAAATGCACGACGCCCTGCCCGGCCAGCCATTCGGTGGCCGCGACATTCACGCCGGAATTGTCGGTCGCATATTCCTTGCGCGGAAACGTGCGTTCATGGTGGCCGGTGCAGAGCAGAACCGTGCCGCCCTTCGGCACCGGCACGCCGGCCTTCTCCACCGCCCGTTCGAGGTCGGAGGGCCCGATCTCGGCGCGCGGCGCGATATGGCGCAGATCGATACAGATCCCCGGCACGATGCACCGCTCCAGCGGATATTCGTTCATCGGCATGCCCGTTTTGCCGAAGTGCCGCGGCGCATCGATGTGCGTCCCGGCATGGTCCGGCATCGAGATGAACATCGACATGAGGCCGTGCACGTTGCCGGATTCGACGAACGAGTCCTCGTGGCTCTTCCAGACGCCGTGGATCACGGGCGGATGCCCCGGATAGCTCGGCGTGCGATGATAAAGCTCGCGACTGAGATCGACGATCTTCAAGACTGGTTCTCCCTTGAAGCTTGAGATTATTCCACCTCACGCACCGGCGCAGCGATCTCGGCGCGCGAGGCGACCCCTTCTTCGGCCATGCGGGGAGAGGGTTGGGGTGAGGGGCACTCGGAACTCTCGAGCGCCCTAACCCCTCACCCGGATTGCTTGCGCAATCCGACCTCTCCCTACGGGAGAGGTGAAGCGACCCTGCATCACTCCCCCTCATCCGGCACCTGCAACTCCGCAATGCGATTATCCGCACGCCGCAGCCGCCGGCAAAGCTCGCGGTTGATGTTGTGCATCACGATCACATACGCGTGGATGTCTTCCTTGTAGAACGTGTAGAGATTTCGCGCCGTGAGCTCGTACAGCACGGTCGGGCTCTCCGCGACGACGGTGGCCGACCGGTTCTGCATTTCGATGAGCGTCATCTCGCCGAAGAAATCACCAGGCTTGAGCCCCGACATGCGAATGGAGCGCCCCGCCCCGGCAAGCTTGCTCACCACGAGCTCGCCTGTGTGAACAATGAACATCGAGCGCCCCTCCTCTCCTTCCGCCACCACAGTGGCGCCGGCGTCGAAGCGGCGCGCGACCAGCATCGAGACCAGGAGATCGAGGCTCGCGTCCGAGAGGCCACCGAAGAACGGCGTGGCGAGCAGGAACGCTTTCAGATCGGGCGAGCTGAGTGCCATCGGGCCAATATACTCCCGCTCCCGACCGCGGCAAACGGCAACGCGTTCCGGCTCACACCGTCACTTAAGGGCAGCCGTACCGTACGCAGTCGTGCGGCCGCGATCCTTGCGTGGGCCTGACGCCGGTAGAATACCTGGATGTGACATCCAGTGCCGCTCGGCAACCGATGTTATTGCGACTGTAGGAGGCAGGGCGAGATCTTCTGAGTCCTGACCGTTGGATCCACTCGCCGCATTGTCGGTGTCATTCCGAGCGACTACCGGTCGGCTCGGATCACACTGTATCGCCAGAGCGGCTGGCCCAATTCAACCGCGTGGAACGCCTAGCCGTTGAGTACTCGAGATGCCCTGTCGCATGGCGGCGTCGCAGCGGAGGCGATGCGCCACTCATCGCAACAGCTGTCGCGCGAGCATGACGGCGGAGATTCGACTAAACTCGTTCATGCATTGACGGGCATGCCATTACGTACGCAGTCGAGCGGCCCGCCATTCTCGCGGATGACGCGATAGAAGACCTGTCCGGGCTGGACGGACGGCTCTGTCATGCGCGCATCTTCTTGCGCGAGGCGCCGATCGAGCGCCCACGACAATGTGCGCTCATACCTGAACGACGCCGGCGAAGGCATGCGGTAGCTGCTTGCATGCCGAACTCCGCCCGCTGTGAGATCCTGTGTCGACGAAGACTTGCCGGCAACTCGACAATGTCCCCATCTCCCCGTTGAGGCGAGGGCTAGGGTGAGCGCTCTGGGCGCCAGTTGTCGAACGCGATGGCAACACCGAAATCCGCGATCGGCAGTCGGAGCTGGCGTTGCGCTCACTATCGAGTCCGAGTGGCCCTCACCCCTACCCTCTCCCCCATAGCCGTTCGAAGAACGGCGTCGCTTCGCTCGCCATGCGGGGAGAGGGCGCGCGCCGAGGTCGCGGCGGTCTCAGCGGTTACGCCGCTACGTCGCGGCCGGCGGTCCGAACCAGGTGGTCAGCGCGTCAGTAAGCCCCCGCTGGGTCAAGTCACCGACCCAGGCCACATATCCGTCGGGCCGAATGAGCACGGCGTCGGGCGCGGTGACCGCGCCAAGCACCGGAAGCTCCCACTTGCCAGCACATCTGGCGTCGATCAGCCGGACCCGATCGGCCCACGGCGCGATGTCGAGGCCGCCGGGCTCACCGAGGTTGAGCAGGATCGGCACGGCATCGTGCAGCAGGCTGAAGACACGTCGCGGGCCATTCGCGGTGACCAGGTCGAGATCGGGCATGCGGCGCCCGAGCAGCGGGTGTCCCTCGCCGAGGTCGTAGTGAATGTCCAGACCCGACATCATCCCGGCCAATCGTTTGCGAGGCTCGTCCATTCCGAGGAGCTCGGACGTGATGTCGCGCAGCGCGTTCGTGCGTTCGTCCGTGCGGCGAAGCGCGACACTCGCCATCGTGCTGCGCAACGCGCGGGCCGCGACCGGGTGGCGCTCGGCATGGTACGTATCCAGCAGGCTTTCCGGCGACGTCCCCTTGACCACCTGGGCCAGCTTCCATCCGAGATTCACCGCGTCCTGCACACCGGTGTTGAGGCCCTGTCCACCGTCCGGGGCATGCACGTGTGCAGCGTCGCCGGCCAGCAGCACGCGTCCCTTGCGGTAGGCCGCAGCCTGCCGGGTCATGTCGGTGAACCTCGAGATCCAGGTGGGACTGTGGATCCCGTAATCGGTCCCGTAGACGGCGATGAGCGCTTCGCTGAGATCGCGCAGCGTGGGTTCGGTCGTGGCTCCGACGTGCCGTTCGGTCAGCATGACCCGCACCGGCCCGCCATTCTCCATCCTGCTGAGGCCATGCAGCCCGAGGGCGTCGCGGCGAAGGCCCCATTCCGGTTCCTCGGCCATCTCGACCTCGGCGATCAGGTTGCTGGTTGTCGGATCCCATCCCGGGAAGTCGATGCCGGCGGCCTTGCGGATCAAACTGCGTCCGCCGTCGCACCCGACGAGATAGTCCGCCCGCAGCGACTGGCCGTCGGACAGCGCGACGTCGACGCCGGTGTCGTCCTGCGCGAAACCCGTCACGTCACGTCCGCGATAAATCTTGACCGCCAGCTCGCCGATCCAGTCGGCCAGGATGCGCTCGATGTGGTTCTGCCACAGGGCGAGCCCGTAGTTGTGCCGGGTGGGAAAGTCGCTGATGTCCAGCGGGATCAGGGAGAACCCCGCGACCTGAGCCGTTTGTCCTTGCGCGAGGAATCGATCGGCGATGCCGCGCTGATCGAGGACCTCGATGGTGCGTGCGTGCAAACCGCCTGCGCGCGACCCGGCGAGCTCCTGGCTGTCGCGCCGCTCGACAATGGCAACGTCGACGCCCGCCAACGCCAACTCGCCCGCCAGCATCAACCCTGTCGGACCTCCGCCGACGATCACCACCGCATGATTGGTCAATTTCGTCACTCCGTAGTTTCCAGCTTCGGTCGGCGTTTCTACGGGATGACCCGGGTCTTGAAGCAAGCCCCTTGCGCGCTACATATCAGTGTGGGGAGATTGGTCTTCTGCTTGCGGCCATGTCCGCGATCGAGCGAAGAGGCTCCGAAACGGTCCACCCGATGTTTCCATCCGGTGGAAGGATATCTCCCAGTTTTCCCGGATACCCAGCATTTTCGGAACGGTCTATCAGGACGGCGGTAGCAACAACCGCCAACTCCAGGAGACCGACATGACCTCGATCCAAGCCAAGAGTATCGCGCTTAGCGCATCGCCCATCGCCGCCCCGGCACTCGGCCCAATCGTCGACTGGCGCGCGCAAGCCGAGCGCCTGCTCGTCACGCCGAACCGATCAGCCGGATCGGCCTCTACGTCTCGCTCGGCATCGTCTATCGCCTGGTTCGGCGGGATGAAGTTCACCGACTACGAAGCCCAGGGGCTGGTGCCGCTCGTGGAGAACAGCCCGCTCGTGAGCTGGTTCTATGCCCTGCTCTCGGTCCGCGGCTTCTCCACCTTCCTCGGCTTCGTCGAGCTCAGCATCGGGCTGCTGATCGTCCTCCGGTTGGTGAACCCGATCTTCTCGGTCGCCGGCGGTCTTCTCTCGGCCGGCCTCTTCGTCACGACCCTCAGCTTCATGATCTCGACGCCGGGCGTCGTGGTGCCGGAGCTCGGGATACCTGCGATCACGTCGCGCCCGGCCAATTCCTCCTCAAGGACGTCGGCCTCTTCGCCGCCTCCGTCTGGGTGTTCGTCAACTCGCTGAAGGCCGTCGTTCGCAGGTGAGCTCGCGTCATTGCGACCCGGCTTCGCCCTGCGGGCTACGCCGAGCCATGGCGAAGCGACTTGTCCGCCGTAGCCTGAAAGCGAAGCGAAGCAATCCAGTGCAGCGTAGCGCGCCAAGCTAACAGCGGCATTGCGTGCGGCTCAGCTGGACTGCCATCGCCGTTCGTTGAATGGCGCGCTGCGCTCGCCTATGGTCGCTTCGCTGCGCTCGCAATGACGGCGATAGGCAGTGCCTACCTACGCCGGATGGCCGGCCCAGCCCGGCCATGACGGCGACGCAGGACCATCACCCCCTTCGCGCCGCCTTGATCGCGGCGACGTCGATCTTCTTCATGTCCATCATCGCATCGAACGCGCGCTTTGCTTCAGCGCCGCCGGCCGCCATCGCCTCGGTCAGCACGCGCGGCGTGATCTGCCAGGAGACGCCCCACTTGTCCTTGCACCAGCCGCACGCGCTCTCCTGGCCGCCATTGCCGACGATGGCGTTCCAGTAGCGATCGGTCTCCTCCTGATCGTCGGTGGCGATCTGGAACGAGAAGGCTTCGTTGTGCTTGAACATGGGACCGCCGTTGAGGCCGATGCAGGGTATGCCGGCGACCGTGAAGTCGACCGTCAGCACATCGCCCTGTCTTGCCGGACGGGTAGTCGCTGGGCGCGCGGTGGACGGCGCCCACCGAGCTGTCGGGAAAGGTCTCGGCGTAGAAGCGGGCGGCAGCCTCGGCGTCCTTGTCGTACCAGACGCAAATCGTGTTCTTGGCCATGGCCATTCCGTGTCCCTTTCGCTTTGAAGCTGGTTCTGCTTGTTCCCCGGCCCGCTCGCTTCTACCACGGCTCAACCCATCAAGGCCGTCACGGGTTCCGCAATATCTCCCGTCCCGCGAGCAGAGCCTGGACCAGATCGACATTGCCGTTGCCGCAGATCATCTCGCCATCGGCGTCGAAGAACTCCGCCTTGAACTCGGGCCGCAGTTCGGCGATCCAGGAACTGACGGGCAGCGCGATCTCGACGTGCTCGGCATCCTTCCAGCCGCCCGCGTCGGCTTTCCCGCGCACGATGGTCGTGTGGTCGTCAATGATGATATATCTTGCGTGAGCATTCCGGCTGACCTCGATGAGACCGTGATTGTAGGCAAAGCCCGCGAGCCGCTGCTGGCGGCCGCGGGCGGATTGTCCGATGATGATTTTAGCAAGCGAAGAACCGGACCAGCAAACGGAAAGTGAAAGCAGTCGTCAGATTTGTTTTCTGGTTATCAGAAAAGAAAGCAATAAGATTTCGTGCCTAGACGCTTGACATTCTCTGATGCTAGGAATATTTATCCGACTGTCCCGCTCCGATGGGAGAGCGAGTGCGAACCGTCTGCGACGCGGAGCGGGATGCGAGGGTCCGTCACGATGCCGGTCCTGTTCGACGCCGGTGAGACCCCGAGGCCGGCAGGAATGACGCCGGCGCCGCGGGCGGACGGTCCAAGTGATGTCCGGGCGACAGTTCGCACGAACTCGGTGAAGTCAGCCGAAGTGACGCCGCCTGGGGACATTCAGCAAACCGTTAATCCATCGCGTGCGGAACGCAGGCGAAGACTGCGTCTGTGGCCGGTTCAGCTCAGCGCTGGGCCACGCTTCACTGCCGTGTGCCGACGCGTCGGCATACGGATGCCCGTATGCGAAAAGCATGCGGGCGCCGCGGGCGCGGCCTTTCGCCCTGTCGTTCCGCACGCCCTCTTTGCGAGGGAAGTGCAAGAGAAGACCGGCAGCCCCAGGCCGGACAAAGAACAGGGGCGATGACGCATGTCTGGAGTTTGGCGCTGTTTGACAATTGAATTAGCGAGTGGCGACACGACCGCCCTGCTGTCATTGCGAGCGACGCGAGCCATCCCGCTGCGCGCGCTAGCGTCGCGAAGCAAAGAGCGGGCCTAAGCGGCAACCTCAGCGCGATCGTAAGCGACGCCTGCCTCGCGCAGCTGGATTGCTTCGCCCGGTCGCTGACGCTCAGAATGACGGCTACGCAGGCGCCCCAATGCCGGCCAACCTTCACTCCGCAGCCATCCCCCTGCGCGCCGCGGCCGGATGCACCGGCCGCTTCAGGCCGAGATTCTCGCGGAACGTCTTCCCCGCATACTCCGTCTGCGCGAGCCCGCGCCGCTGCAGCTCCGGAATCAGCAGGCTCACCGTGTCCTCGAGGCCCTTCGGATAGATCGGCGAGCGCAGCAGGAAGCCGTCGGCGACTTCGCTCTCGAACAGGTCCTGCAGCTCGTCGGCGATGCTCGAGGGACTGCCGACCATGAACTGGTGGCCGTAGGTCTCCGTGTACTGGATGGCGAGCTCGCGGAAGTTCAGATGGTCGCGCTCGGCCACATCCATCATCAGCTCCAGCCGCGACCACACCGGCTGGCTGCGCAGCGAATCCGGCAACGGCTTGTCGAGCGGCAGGTGCGACAGGTCCGTCCCTGCGAGCGACGACATGTACTGCACGGCGAACTCCACATCGATCAGCGAGCGCAGGTACTCGCGCTTCTCCTTCGCCTCAGCTGTCCGTCTTCGCAACGATGATCATCGCGCCCGGCAGGATCAGAAGGTCGTCCGGCGAACGGCCATACTTCGCCAGGCGCGCCTTGACGTCCTTGTAGAAGGCCCTGCCCTGCGCCTTGTCGGGCTGGGCGGTGAACAGCGCGTCGCCGGTTTCCGCGGCGAGCTCCTTGCCGCGCTCGGATGCGCCGGCGACCAGCATCACCGGGTAGCCTTGCGGGCACCGCTCGACGTTCAGCGGGCCACGCACGCTGAAATTCTCCGACTTGTGGTTGAGAGCGTGCATCTTCGACGGGTCGAGGAAGCGCCCCGCCTTCTGGTCGCGCAGGAAGGCGTCGTCTTCGTAGAAGTTCCACAGGCCCTTGACGATCCGCACGAACTCCTCGGCGCGGCTGTAGCGGTCGCCCTTGTCCGGGTGCACGTCGTGGCTGAAGTTCTGCGCCGAGGTCGGATTGCCGGTGGTGACGATGTTCCAGCTGGCGCGGCCATTGCTCAAATGGTCGAGCGAAGCGAACACCCGCGCCACCGTGTACGGATCGCTGTAGGTGGTCGACATCGAGCCGACCAGCCCGATGTGCTTCGTCCCGGGGATCATCGCCGCCAGCATCGTGGTCGGCTCGAGGTAATAGTCCTGCGCGGCGTGCTCCAGCAGGTACGGATAGTTCAGGTAGGTGACGGTCGGCGAGTCCGCCAGAAACAGGAAATGCAGTTTTGCCTGCTCGGCGATCCCGGCGAGGTGCGTGTAGTAGTCGAGGCCCGACGGAGCCCTTCAGCGTCTCGACCGACACATCCCGATGCCGCCAGCCGGCGATGCAGCCAGGCAGCCCGCGCACGACGGCCCCGAGGATCATCTTGCGCTGCCGCGACATGGGTTTCCTCCTCTTCTATTCGTCATTGCGAGGAGCCTACCTGCTAAAGCACGAGAGTTCAAATCGAATTGTGCGAACCGTGCGTCACGCGATAGCCGCGCATTCGACAAAGTGCCCTCTCCCCGTTGGGGAGAGGGTTAGGGTGAGGCGCGCCTGTCGAGCGTGACGGCAACACCAATGCATTGATCGGTGCGGTTCGGCTCTGCGCTTCACCATGACGGCCGAGTGCCCCTCACCCCAGCCCTCTCCCCAACGGGGAGAGGGAGCGCGCCGAAATCGCCGCGAGGCCGACTCTCACGCCGCAAGCCGCCCCGGATTGCGCTCCACCAGCAGCGGCCGGATCAGCCGGCCAAAACGCTCGGCCTCCTCGTCATGCAGATAACCCGACAGGCAGAACGAATGGCAGCCCGCGTCGATGAACTGCTGCAAGGTCGCAGCGCACTGCTGCGGATCGCCGACCACGGCGATGCCGGCGCCGGGGCGCACGCGGGTGATGCCGGTCCACAGATGCGGCATGATCAGGTCGCCGTATTCCCTCGCCAGCTCCTGCACCCGCTGGTTCGCGGCCGAGCGCGTGTACTGCGTCTTCATGTCCTGCTTCTGCCTCTCGGTCGCATCCTTCACCAGCGTCTCGGCGGCGTCCCACGCATCCGCCTCGCGCTCGCGGCAGATCACCTGCAGGCGCATGCCGAAACCGATCTTGTCCTCGCGATCGTGCGCCCTCGCCAGAGCGCGGATCTCGGCAATGTTCTGCGCGATCCGCTCCGGCGTATCGCCCCAGAACAGATGCACGTCGGAATGCTTTGCGGAAATCTCCCACGCCTGGCGCGAGCCGCCGCCGAGATAGAATTTCGGATACGGCTGCTGCAGGATGCGCGGGCGGATGTGCGCCTTGGTCAGCGTGTGGAAGCGGCCCTTGAAGTCGACCGGGCCTTTGGTTGGTCCACAGCGCCTTCAGGATGGACACCTCCTCCTCCATCAGGTCGTAGCGCGCCTCCTTGGGGTAGCGGATGCCCTCGCCTTCGACCTCGCTCTCGTTCTGTCCCGCGATCAGGTTGACGCAGATGCGCCCGCCCGACATCTGGTCGAAGGTGGAGATCATCTTCGCCAGCAGCACCGGATTGATGTAGCCGGGACGCGCCGCGATCAGCGGCTTGATCTTCGACGAGCGCGCCGCCATGAACGCGCCGGTGATCCACGCCTCCCAGCACGTCGAGCCGACCGGGATCAGCAGATACTCGAAGCCCGCAGCCTCAGCCGCCGCAACGACGCGATCGCACAGCTCCGGCGAGCCCGCGACCTGCGCCGGCGCAACGCCGTAGGCCGTCGTGTCGCCGTGCGTCGGCAGGTACCAACCGAATTCCAGCGGGCGCATGCTGTGCCTCCGCGTCATTGCGAGCGAAGCGAGCAATCCGGCGTGCGCGCAGCGCGCCAAGAATGCTTCGGCCGCTGACGCGCGCGCTGGATGCTCGCTTCGCTCGCAATGACGGCAATATAGCCGCTTCACCGCCTACGCGGCAAACCGGCCCAGCAGATCGCGCACGAGGCCCTGCAGCAGATCGAGCTTGTAGCCCGTCATCGGCAGCGGCTTTGCACCGGCGATCGCATGCGGCGCAGCGGCGTCCGCCGTTGCCGCCGTCGCAGCAGCACCGGTCGCCGCGCGTTCGACGCCGGCCAGGCGCAGCGGCACCGGCGCGATGCCGCCCGCCGTCACGCGAACGCACGTCGAACTTGCCGCCCGACACCGTCGCGCGCACGACCACTTCCACCAGCGGCCACTCGGCATGGGTCCGGCTGATCGCACGCTTGTAGAACGCGCGCTCGCCGGCGAGCGGCGGCGGCAGCTGGATGCTCCTGACGATCTCGCCCGCGCCGAGCATGTGATCGCTGGCCGCATGCGAGCCGTCGCCGAGCACATCGCCGATCGAAAGCCCGCTGCGCTTGTCGGTCGTCACCGTCGCGTCATAGGCCAGCAGCGCGGCCGCGAGCGTCGACGGATGCGGCGCGACGCAGGGTCCGAGATCGAACGCGACGCCGTAAAGATGATTGCCGGCGCGCGACGGACAATCCGAGCCGCCCTTCCTGTAGCAACTGAAATGCGGATTGCGGAAATACCAGCAGCGCGACCGCTGCGCGAGATTGCCGCCGACCGTCGCAAGATGACGGATCTGCGGCGTCGCAAGCCCGCCGGCCGCTGCCGCAAGTCCCGGATAGGCGCGCGCGATCTGCGCATCGGCCGCGACGCTTGCGATGCTCGTCGATGCGCCGATGCGGGCCGCGCCGTCTGCGCCCCAGACGATGCCGCTCGTCTCCGGCGACGGGACCAGGTCGATGATGGCGCCGCGCGAGACGCCGGTGCGGCGGCGCTCCGAGAGATCGGTGCCGGCGGCGCGAAATTCGTTGACTGCGGTCGAGGCGCTCATGCCGCGGCCCTCCCCTTCAAGAGTTCCAGCAGCCGGTCGGGACGGATCGGTATCTCCTGCGGCCGCACGCCGACGGCATTGCGGATCGCGTTGGCGATCGCGGCGCTGGTCGGCACCGTCGCGACCTCGCCGATGCCGACGCTGCCGCCCATCACATGACCGAAACCGCCTTCGTCGAAATGCACGTCGATCAGCGGCGTGTCGGCAATGCCGGGGATGCGATAGTCCTCCAGCCCGACGGTCAGGATGTTGCCGCTGACCGGATCGACCTCGCGCCCCTCGTACAGCGCGTAGCCGATGCCCTGCACCACCGATCCCGTCGCCTGGCTGCGCGCGAGATCGGGCGCTGCGACCTTGCCGACGGCGATGCCGGTGTGGACCTTCAGCACCTTGACGTGGCCGAGCCAGGTGTCGACCTCGACCTCGACCACCTGCACCGAACTCGGCACGCCGGCGCCGACGGCGATGTTGGAGAACCAGCGCATCATCCAGCCGAAGATGATGCCCATGAAGCCGGCCTCCTTGAGCGGCGAGCGGACGCCGGGCGCAAGGTTCTTGCCGTCCTCGCCGCGCGTGGCCAGGACGCGCATGTCCGGCGACGCCGCGATCAGGTCGCGCCAGGGCGCATTCGAGCCGGTGGCCGGCGGCCGCGCCGCCTTGCTGCGGATCTCGGCCTTCAGCTTCTCGATCGCCATCAGCGTCGGCGGCATCACCGAGGCCGTGACCCGGCTGCCGCCGGAGGCCGGACCTTCCGGCAGCTTCGAGTCGCCGATCCGCACGTCGACCTCGTGCGGCTCGAGATCGAACTCGCGCGCGACCGTGTTGGCGATCACGCTGCGGGTGCCGGTGCCGATATCCTGGACGGCGACGCTGGCGACGAGGCGATGGTTCTCGATCGCAAGCTCGACCTTCGACTTCGGCTGCCAGAGATAGAGCCAGTAGCCGGTCGCAACACCAATGCCGTAGCGATAGCGCCCGCTCTTCGAGCTGCGCGCCTTCGCGGTCTTCCAGGCGTCGAGCTGCAGGGCCCAGTCATAGAGCCGCTGCCGGTTCGGGTTGGTGTCCCACCTCTTGCGCAGCGCGATCGGATCGGTGTTCAGCCGCAGCGCGGCCTCGTCCACCGCCTGCTCCAGCGCGAACGCCATCGGCGGCCCGCCGGGGCCGCGGAAGGCGGCGCCGGGCGGCAGGTTCGACACCACATCGAAGTCGGCGAGATGCTTTGCCTCCGCCGGATAGATCAGCCGGGCCAGGCCGGAGATGGTGGAGTTGATCGCAGCACCGGTGTCGGCGCTGGAGTCCATGGTCACCGCCTTCAGCGCACCGTCGGCCGACGGCAGCAGCGCGATCTTCATCTCCGCCGCGGGCCGATAGCCGGTGACGGTCAGTTCCTCGTGCCGGTCGAAGGCGACGCGCACCGGCGCCTTCGCCGCGCGCGCCAGCTCGATCGCCGCGATCGTCTCGTTGCCGAGCGAGGCCTTCGAGCCGAAACCGCCGCCGACATGCTCGGCGATGACGCGAATGTTGGCGACATCGAACTTGAAGCGCTTGGCGACCAGTTCCTTCAGGTGAAACACCGCCTGGGTCGAGACATGCAGGGTGAGCTGGTCGCCGTCGAAGCGCGCCACCGCCGCATGCGGCTCGAGGCAGGTGTGCGATTGCGTGCCGGTGTGGAACACGCCCTCGACCAGCAGCGGATCGCGCGCGGTGCGCGCGTCGTCGACCCAGGTGCGGGCCTTCTTCGCCTTGTGCGAGAACGCGTTGGTCGGGCCGCGGACGTTGCCCTTCCACGGCGCGGGACCGCCCGCGCCTTCCGACACGTTGCCCGGATTCTTGCGCTTGCCCGGAAACACCTCCGGCGCGCCCGGCTTTCGCGCGGCGTCGAGCCCGATCGCGGACGGCAGCGTCTCGCTGGTGATCTTGATGGCATCGAGCGCCTGCAGCGCCGTCTTGCGGTCCTTCGCCGCGACAGCGGCGATCTGCTCGCCGACGAAGCGGACGGTCTTGTCCTCGCCGAGCAGCGACACCGCCGCCTTCACGCCGGGAATGGCGAGCGCCGCCGCGAAGTCGATGTTGACGATCTTCGCATGCGCCGCCTGCGAGCGCAGGATCAGCCCTTCGAGCTGGCCCTCGTGGCGGATGTCGAGCGTGTATTTGGCCGCGCCCGTGACCTTGTCGCGGGCCTCGATCCGCGGCGAGGCCCGGCTCTCGCCATCGAAGCGGCCGGCACAGGCATCCGCGACCGCGCGCAAAATGCTCTCATAGGCGCCGCAGCGGCAGAGATGGCCCGACAGCGCCGCGCCGATCTCCTCGCGCGACGGCACGGCCGTGCCCTTGGTCTTGCGCCAGCCGTCGTGAAAGGCCGCCGCCTCGACGATGAAACCCGGCGTGCAGAAGCCGCACTGCAGGGCATCGAGCGCCATGAACGCCTTCTGCACCGGATGCAGCGACTGTCGCGCCGATGCCCTCGACCGTGGTGATCGATCGCCCCGCGACCGCCTTCGCCGGCGTCAGGCAGCTGACCACCGGCACGCCGTCCAGCAGCACGGTGCAGGCGCCGCAGACGCCCGCGCCGCAGACGAGCTTGGTGCCGGTCAGTGCGAGATCGTCGCGCAGCACGTCGGCCAGAAGCGCATCTGGATCGTCTGGCAAGGTGGCTGGACGGCCGTTGATGGTGACGCTGCTCATGACAAGCCTCACTTTCGAATGCGGGATTTCCTTCGGACCGGAGCTTTTGCCCTCTTCTTGCGACTTGGGCGCGGCGATCACCGCGCCGGTGACGATCAGCCGGACGACCCGCTGCAGGTCGTCGAGGAAGCTGATCTTGAATTGCAGGTCGTCGAAGCCGCTGACCGCGATCTGGATCGCGCGGGCGAGATCGGGCGCCGTCATGCCATCGCGCAGCGCCAGGCCCTGTGCGCGGGAGACGCGCTCGATGGTCTCGGTGTGCAGCTTGACGTTCTGCTCGAGAAAACTCTGGATCAGGTCGCGGGTCTGCGCCTGCCGCTCGGACAGGAGCTCGCCGGGCTGCGAGGTCTCCTCCAGGCACTCGACGAGGTAGCGAAAGCGCGCATCGATCTGCGTCGGCCAGAATATCGGCCAGGCCGCGGCCGGCCTCCTCGGCCGCGCGGCCGGCCTCGACTTCGGCCTCGTGCGCGCCCTCATGCAGCGCCTCGACCGAGGCGCGGAACAGATCGGCCTTGCTCCTGAAGTAATGATAGAGCGCCTGCCGGGTCAGCCCGGCTTCCTCGGCGACCTGGTCCATCGACGCGCGCCGGTATCCGAACTGGGCGAACACTTCCATGGCGGCGTCCAGGATCCGCTCCCGTGAGCTCATTGGACAATTTTGACAAATGTCGACGATCTGTCAAATCGCAAAGACGTGTCCGGCGGCAAAGCCGCGCATTCGCTGCAAATTTGAAGGTTCTTTGCCTCGGTTCTGAAGGTTCCTTGCCTCACTGATGCGTGCCGCGCATTGAACCGAACTCGGCCATTGCGCGACTTAATCGATGAAAGGCGCCGCAAGGCCCCTCGGCCCGCCCGCCTTTCAGGAACAAGTCCATTCAAAGCAGCCGTTAAATCACCGCGCCAGCCGGCTGCGGAGCCATGAGAGTTGGGACAATGCACGACGATATGAGCGATCTCGCACCGGCACTGCTGATGACCGTCATCGTCGCCATCGGCATCGTCGCCTTTGAATTCCGCTCGGTCATTCTTGCGACGCCGGCGCACGCGAGCGTCGCCAAGCTCGAGAAGGCGAAGTCGGACAAGGCCAGCCCGCAGCTGGCGATGAACGACCGCCTCTACTGGATCCGCTGAATCTGCCGAATTCGCCGGCCTTTTCGAGCATCGCTGCAAACATGGCTATGCGGTCCAGCCCGTCGAACGGGCCGGACGGCCGCTTTGCCTGAAACTGATAACGCGGGGTCCATCACCCGTCGATCGAGCCCGCGACCATCCAGTCTTCAAGCTCCAGATCGTCCGGGACCGGACATATCGCCCAGCATCGCAGCCGCCTTAAAGCCTGTGCCGGCTGCAAAACGGTTGTGAACGAACCGTGGCGCGATGAGCGCACGTTCGGCGATAGGGTCCTCATACCCTTGGCGGTATCCATGGGATCATAGTCCTGATTCGGTCGAAATTGACGGTGGTTCGGGCCAGGCCCGTACCCCAAGTCCAGAATTTCTGGCCCTCCCTGTCCAGTTGGAAACTATGGTTCCGACGAGCAATTTCCCTTGACGGGGGCCTGCCGGATCAGCCGTGACAAAAACTAGTCGCCTCGAAATTTCGCCTATTTGTTGAGCAAAATAGCTCTCATTGTATGCAATGAGGCTTTTCGTCGGACGATGGTGCCGAAACGGCCCCAAATCGCCTAAAGCGAAAGGATTTCAGTCAGCTACGCCCCGCGCGTCCCTCTTCGCAATCGTTGGCACGATCCTTGCGAATTCGTTAACGGGGCTGGTCCCGTTTGTGCGGAGGGGAAGATGAAGCGTCGCGATTTTCTGAAATCGGTGTCGGGCGCGGTCGCAGGCAGCATGATGCCGATGCCCGCGATCTGGTCGAGCGCGAAGGCGCAGTCGCGATCGGAAACGCTGCTGATCGTCTCGGAAAGCGGTCCGAACAATCTCGACATCCACGGCGTCGGCACCAACGTGCCCGGATATGAAGTGTCGTGGAATTGCTACGACCGGCTGATCAGCCACGAGATGAAGACGGTCAACGGCACGCCATATTACGACCGCGACAAGTTCAAGATGGAACTCGCCGAGGACATGAACGTCGGCGACATGTCCGCCACCTTCAAGCTGAAGAAGAACGCCACCTTCCAGGACGGCACGCCGGTCACGGCCAAGGACGTCAAATGGTCGCTCGACCGCGCCGTCAGCGTCGGCGGCTTCCCGACCTTCCAGATGAGCGCGGGCTCGCTCACCAAGCCCGAGCAGTTCGTGGTCGTCGACGATCACACCGTGCGCGTCGATTTCCTGAAGAAGGACCGGCTGACGATCCCCGATCTCGCCGTGATCGTGCCCTGCGTGATCAATTCCGAGCTGGTGAAGAAGCACGCCTCGGAAAAGGACCCGTGGGGCCTCGAATACACCAAGCAGAACACCGCCGGCAGCGGCGCCTACCGCGTGGTGCAGTGGACCGCGGGCACCGAGGTCATCCTCGAGCGCAACGACAAGTGGGTCGGCGGGCCGCTGCCGAAGGTCAAGCGCATCGTCTGGCGCATGGTGCCGTCGGCGGGCAACCGCCGCGCGCTGCTGGAGCGCGGCGACGCCGACATCTCCTATGAGCTGCCGAACAAGGACTTCGTCGAGCTGAAGGACGCCGGCAAGCTCAACATCGTCTCGACGCCGTTCTCGAACGGCATCCAGTATCTCGGCATGAACGTCACCCAGCCGCCGTTCAACAACCTCAAGGTGCGCCAGGCGGTCGCCTACGCGGTGCCGTACCAGAAGATCATGGACGCGGTGCTCTACGGCCTCGGCAAGCCGATGTTCGGCGGCGCCGCCGGCAAGCCGACCGAAGTCGCCTGGCCGCAGCAGCACGGCTTCAACACCGACATCGCCAAGGCGAAGCAGCTGCTGGCCGAGGCCGGCTATCCGAACGGCTTCGAGACCACGCTGTCGTTCGACCTCGGCTTCGCGACCGTCAACGAGCCGCTCTGCGTGCTGGTGCAGGAGAGCCTGGCGCAGATCGGCATCAAGGCGACCATCAACAAGATCACCGGCGCCAACTGGCGCACCGAACTGAACAAGAAGGTGCTGCCGCTCTACACCAACGTGTTCTCGGGCTGGCTCGACTATCCCGAATACTTCTTCATCTGGTGCTATCACGGCAAGAATTCGATCTTCAACACCATGAGCTACCAGTCGAAGGAGCTCGACAAGATGATCGACGGCGCGGTCGATGCCGCCGCGATCGGCGACAAGGCCACCTACGAGAAGGACGTGAAGGGCTTCGTCGACCTCGCCTACGCCGACATGCCGCGCATCCCGCTGTTCCAGCCCTACTCCAACGTCGCCATGCAGAAGAACGTGTCCGGCTACCAGTACTGGTTCCACCGCCGGCTCGACTACCGCGCGCTGGTGAAGGGCTAAGAGCGCGAGGGAAGTCTCATGCTTGGCATTGATCGCCAAGCGGCTGATGTTTGCGATCCCGAGCCTGATCGGGGTCGTGATCGTCACGTTCCTGCTGACGCGGGCGCTGCCGGGCGATCCGGCGGCGTATTTCGCAGGACCCGCGGCGACCAAGGAGGCGATCGAGCAGATCCGCAAGAAGCTCGGCTTCGACAAGACGCTGCCCGAGCAGTTCGGCCGCTATGTCGCCGATCTCGCCCGCGGCGACCTCGGCTCGTCGCTGACCACCGGCCAGCCGGTCGCGACCGAGATCAAGAACCGCCTGCCCGCGTCGGCCGAACTGACGCTGCTCGGCCTGTTCATCTCGATGGCGATCGCGCTGCCGCTCGGCATCCTGGCGGCAACGCGGCCGAATTCGTGGATCGACCACCTCTGTCGCCTGACCACCACGGCGGGCGTCTCGCTGCCGGTGTTCTTCACCGGGCTGCTGCTGGTCTACGTCTTCTATTATCTGCTCGGCTGGGCGCCTGCGCCGCTCGGCCGGCTCGACGTGTTCTATTCGGCGCCGCCGCATGTCACCGGCCTCTACCTGATCGACAGCCTGCTCGCCGGCCAGCTCGAAACCTTCCGCTCGGCGCTGAGCCAGCTGCTGCTGCCGGCAGCGACGCTGGCGATCTTCTCGCTGGCGCCGATCGCGCGCATGACGCGGGCGTCGATGCTGGCGGTGCTGGCGTCGGAATTCGTGCGCACCGCGGTCGCCTCCGGCCTGTCGCGCTTCACGGTGATCGTCACCTACGCCTTCCGCAACGCCATGCTGCCGGTGATCACCACGCTGAGCATGGTGTTCTCGTTCCTGCTCGGCGCCAACGTGCTGGTGGAGAAGGTGTTCGCCTGGCCCGGCATCGGCTCCTACGCCGTGGAGGCGCTGATCGCCTCCGACTTCGCGCCGGTGCAGGGCTTCGTGCTGACCATGGCGGTGATGTACGTGCTGCTCAACCTGATCATCGACATTCTCTATGGCGTGATCGACCCGCGCGTGAGGCTTGAAGGATGAACGACGCAGTCCTGCCGCAAGCCGCGCCCGTGGCGACGCCGAGCCCGCAAGCCGCCGGCAAGGCAGAACCGGCTTGCCGCAACGCTCGGCCACGCGCGCTATGTGATCTCGGGCAACCCGGTCACCGGCTTCGCCTTCGGCCTGCTGGTCGTCATCGTCGTCGCCGCGGTGTTCGGGCCCTGGCTGGTGCCGCACGATCCGCTGGCGAGCAACACGTCGGTGGCGCTGAAGCCGCCGTCGCTGCAGCCACTGGTTCGGCACCGATCAGCTCGGCCGCGACGTGTTCAGCCGCGTGATCGTCGCAACGCGGCTCGACCTGTTCATCTCGGTCGCCTCCGTCGCGCTGGTGTTCCTGATGGGCGGCATCGCCGGCATCGCCTCGGGCTTCTTCCTCGGCTGGACCGACCGCATCGTCGGCCGCATCTCCGACACCATCATGGCGTTTCCGCTGTTCGTGCTGGCCATGGGCATCGTCGCAGCGCTCGGCAACACCGTGCAGAACATCATCCTGGCCACCGCGATCGTCAATTTCCCGCTCTATGTCCGCGTCGCGCGCGCGGAGGCCAACGTGCGGCGCGAGGCCGGCTTCGTGCAGGCGGCGCGGCTGTCCGGCAACGGCGAGTTCCGCATCCTGTTCGGCCATATCCTGCCGAACATCATGCCGATCATGATCGTGCAGATGTCGCTGACCATGGGCTACGCCATCCTCAATGCCGCCGGCCTGTCGTTCATCGGGCTTGGCGTGCGGCCGCCGACGCCGGAATGGGGCATCATGGTCGCCGAGGGCGCGGCCTTCATGGTGTCGGGCGAATGGTGGATCGCGCTGTTCCCGGGCGCCGCGCTGATGACGGCGGTGTTCTGCTTCAACCTGCTGGGCGACGGCCTGCGCGACATCTTCGATCCCTCGCGGCGGACCTGAGCATGACCGACGTCCCCCTGCTCGACGTGAAAGACCTGACCGTGCAGTTCGCGACGCGGCGCGGCACGGTGACCGCGGTGCGCTCGGTCAACGTCTCCGTCGCCAAGGGCGAAACCGTCGGCATCGTCGGCGAGTCCGGCTCCGGCAAGTCGGTCACCTCCTACGCGGTGATGCGCATCCTCGACCGCGCCGGCAAGATCGCCGGCGGCACGATCACCTTCTCCGGCATCGACGTCGGCCACGCCAGCGACGAGGCGATGGCCGACCTGCGCGGCCGCGAAATCTCGATGATCTTCCAGAACCCGCGCATGGCGCTGAACCCGATCCGCAAGGTCGGCGACCAGATCGAGGACGTGCTGAAGCGGCACGCGCAGGCGACCAGCGCCGACGCCGGCGAAAAGGCGATCCAGGCGCTGGAGCAGGTGCGCATCGCCCGCCCGCGCGAGCGCTACCACGCCTACCCGTTCGAGCTCTCCGGCGGCATGTGCCAGCGCGTGGTCATTGCGCTGGCGCTCGCCTGCAATCCGCAGCTCCTGATCGCCGACGAGCCGACCACCGGCCTCGACGTCACGACGCAGAAGGCGGTGATGGACCTCGTCACCGAGCTGACGCGCCAGCGCGGCATGTCGACGATCCTGATCACCCACGATCTTGGCCTCGCCGCCGCCTATTGCGACCGCGTGGTGGTGATGCGCCAGGGCGAAGTGGTCGAGACCGCGAAGTCCGAGACGATCTTCAGGGCGCCCGAACACGCCTACACCCGCAAGCTGATGCGCGCGACGCCGCGGCCGGGCATGAACCTGCGCGACCTGCTTGCCGGAGGAGGAAGCCGCAACCGCCAAGCCGGTGGTGCACGAGACCGCCGCGGCTGCAGCGACCGGCGAGGTGCTGCTGTCGGTCGAGAAGCTGGTGAAGGAATATCCGCGCAAGGGCGCAGCCTCGACGCTTCAGCAAGGTGTTCCGCCGCGGGCCGCCGGTCGAAACCGAAGTGTTCAGCGCGGTGGACGGCATCTCGTTCCAGATCATGCGCGGCGAAAGCGTCGGCCTCGTCGGCGAATCCGGCTGCGGCAAGTCCACCACCTCGATGATGGTGATGCGCCTGCTCGACCAGACCGACGGGCGCATCGTCTTCGACGGCGAAAACATCGCCGACATTCCGGCCAAATCCTTCGCGCGACTGCCGCAGCGCAAGCGCATCCAGATGGTGTTCCAGGATCCGACCGACAGCCTCAACCCGCGCTTCACCGCGGCGCGCGCGATCGTCGACCCGATCCTGCAGCTCGGCGACATCCGCGGCCGCGATCGCTTGCGCGCGCGCTGCGAGGAGCTTGCAACGCAGGTGGGCCTGCCGCTCGAACTGCTCGACCGCTTTCCGCACCAGCTCTCCGGCGGCCAGAAGGCCCGCGTCGGCATCGCGCGCGCGATCGCGCTGCATCCCGACCTCATCATTCTCGACGAGCCGACCGCAGCGCTCGACGTGTCGGTGCAGGCCGTGGTGCTGAACCTGCTGCACGACCTGAAACAGCAGCTCGGCATGAGCTACCTGTTCGTCTCGCACGACCTCAACGTCGTCCGGCTGCTGTGCGACCGGGTGATCGTCATGCAGACCGGCCAGATCGTCGAACAGGGCCTGACCGAAAAGGTGCTGGAGCGCCCGGAAAGCGCCTATACTCGGGAGCTGCTCGAAGCGATCCCGCATGTGCCGGCGGCGTGAGGTGATCAGATGGCTTCTGACGACAACGATCCCCTGCTGACCGCCATCGCCGCGGGCTCGCACATGCTGGGCCTGAAGATCGAGCCGGCATGGATACCCTCCGTGCGCGCCAATCTCGAAGTCTCACTCCGCCTCGGCAAGCTTGTCGACGAATTTCCCCTGCCCGACGATCATGAACCAGCCAGCATCTTCAAGGCCTGAGCGCGTGGACAGCGCATCCATGAGCGCCGCCGAGATCGCGCAGGCGGTCGCTGGCGGCCGCTTGAGCGCCGCAAGCGTCGTCGCCGACACGCTGGCGCGGATCGCCGAGCGCAATCCGCTGCTCAATGCATTCACCGACGTGACCGCCGAGCGCGCGATCAACCGCGCCAAGGAGATCGACCAGGCGATCGCCAGCGGCAAGTCCGTCGGCCCCCTCGCCGGCGTTCCGTTCGCGGTGAAGAACCTGTTCGACGTCAAGGGACTGCCGACGCGCGCCGGCTCGAAGATCAATCGTGAGCTGGCACCCGCCGCGCGCGATGCGGTGCTGGTCGAGCGGCTGGAAGCGGCCGGCGCCATTCTCGTCGGCGCGCTGAACATGGGCGAGTACGCCTATGACTTCACTGGCGAAAACGTCCATGACGGTCCCTCGCGCAACCCGCACGACACGACGCGCATGACCGGCGGCTCGTCCGGCGGCTCCGGCGGCGCGGTCGCGGGCGGTCTCGTGCCGCTGTCGCTCGGCTCCGACACCAACGGCTCGATCCGCGTGCCGTCGTCGTTCTGCGGCCTGTTCGGCCTGAAGCCGACCTACGGACGCCTGCCGCGCACCCGCTCGTTTCCGTTCGTGTTCGCGCTCGATCACCTGGGTCCGCTGGCGCGCAACCCCGCGCGACCTCGCCTTGAGCTACGACGCGATGCAGGGCTTTGATGCCGGCGACGGCGCCTGCGCCGAGCGGCCGGTCGAGCCGGTCACGCCGGAGCTGGCCAAGGGCATCGGCGGGCTTCGCATCGCCGTTGCCGGCGGATACTTCCGCAAAGGTCTCTGGCGCCGAAGGCATCGAGGCGGTCAGCCGCGATCGCGAAAGCGCTCAACGCGACGCAGGAGCTCGAACTCCCCGAAGTCGCGCGGGCGCGCGCCGCAGCCTACGTGATCACGACGACCGAAGGCGGCTCGCTGCATCTCGACCGCCTGCGCACGCGGCCGCAGGATTTCGATCCGGCGACGCGCGACCGGCTGATCGCCGGCGCGATGGTGCCGGCGCCGCTGGTGGACAAGGCGCAGAAATTCCGCCGCTGGTATCGCGCACGAATGCTGGAGCTGTTCGAGACAGGTCGACGCCATCATCGCGCCGGCAACGCCCTGCGTCGCGCCAAAACTCGGCGAACAGACACTGACGATCGAGGGCGTCGCGATGCCGCTTCGCGCCAACATCGGCATCTACACGCAACCGATTTCCTTCATCGGGCTTCCGGTCGCGGCCGTGCCTGTGCCGCTGTCGCCGCTGCCGATCGGCGTGCAGATCATCGCCGCGCCATGGCGCGAGGACATCGTGCTAAGAATTGCGCAATACTTGGCGGATTCGGGCGTTGCGAAAGCGCCCTCCCCGCCGGTTGGTTGAGGACACCATGCAGATCAATATTCCCGATGTCCTGGCCGAGGTCACCGCCGCGTTCGCGCGCTACGAAAAGGCGCTGGTGACGAACGACACGCTGACGCTGGACGAACTGTTTCGCACGGCCGACGAGACCGTGCGCTTCGGTATCGCCGAGAACCTGTTCGGCATCGAGGAGATCCGCAAGTTCCGCAACAACCGCCCGGCGATCAATCTCGCGCGCGAGGTCCTGCGCACCAACATCACGACCTACGGCCGCGACTTCGCAACCACCGCGATCACATTCGTTCGCGCCTCTGCCCCTGGGAAGACCGGGCGGCAGATGCAGTCATGGGCCCGCTTTCCGGAAGGCTGGCGCGTCGTCGCCGCCCACGTCAGCCTGATCCCGACGCCCGAGGGCGAGCTGCGATGACGGCGGACACGAGGCTATACGCCGAACAAGACCGAACCGCCGGAGGAGCGCCAGGCCTGGCCGTCGACGTCGGCCGGACGCGTCGTCACCGCGCGCAAGATCACGCGCGCGGAAGAGCTGCGGCTGATGCTCGCCGACGAGATCGTCAGCGGCCAGCTCGAGCCCGGCGCGCCGCTCGACGAGACCGAGCTCGCGCGCCGTTTTCGCGTGTCGCGCACGCCGGTGCGCGAAGCGCTGCGCCAGCTCGTCGCCAGCGGCCTTGTCGATGCGCGCGCGCACCGCGGCGCCGTGGTCGCGCATCCGGACCCGGAGCGCCTTGCCGGCATGTTCGAGGCGATGGCCGAGCTCGAGGCGCTCTGCGCCGGCATGGCCGCGGAGCGCATGACGGTGTCGGAGCGCCACGCGCTGCAGTCGCTGCACGAGCAACTGCGCGCGATCAGCTATCTCGGCGACCCGCAGCGCTTTCACGAGGTCAACGAGGCGTTCCACAACGCGATCTATGCCGGCGCGCACAACGCCTATCTCGCCGAGCTCGCGCTCGCCACGCGCAAGCGCGTGCAGCCGTTCCGCCGCGCCCAGTTCCGCAACGTCGGGCGGCTGGCGAAGTCACATGCCGAGCACGACCGCGTCGTGCTCGCCATCCTGCAGGGCGACCGGCAGGGAGCGATCGCGGCGATGCGCGGGCACATCGACACCGTCCGCAAGGAGTATGCGACCTATGCGGGGAAGGCCTAGAAACCCGTGATCCGCACCGTTGCATCGATCGTCGCCGCGCACCGCTCGGGCGCCGCTTCACCGGAACAGACCGTCGCCGAGACCTATGCGCGCATCCGCGCGCACGACGATCCGGCGATCTTCATCACGCTGCGCGACGAGGCGGATGCGCTCGCCGAGGCGCGCGCGCTGAAGAGCCGCGACGCGAACCTGCCGCTGTTCGGCGTGCCGGTCGCGGTCAAGGACAACATCGACGTCGCCGGCTTGCCGACCACCGCGGCCTGCCCGGCGTTCTCCTATATGCCCGACGGTGGATGCGACAGCGGTGGCACGGCTGCGCGCGGCCGGCGCGATCGTCATCGGCAAGACCAATCTCGACCAGTTCGCGACCGGCCTCGTCGGCGTGCGTTCGCCTTACGGCATCCCTCGCAACGCCATCAAGGACGGCCTCGTCCCCGGCGGCTCGAGCTCAGGATCGGCAGTCGCGGTCGGCGGCCGGGCTGGTGCCGATCGCGCTCGGCACCGACACGGCCGGCTCCGGGCGTGTGCCGGCGATGCTCAACAACATCGTCGGGCTGAAGCCGAGCCTCGGCCTGGTCTCGACCTTCGGCGTCGTGCCGGCCTGCCGCACGCTCGACTGCGTCTCGGTGTTCTCGCTGACCGTGGACGACGCGGTGGCGACGTTGAACGTCATGGCCGCGCTGGACGAGAA
Source organism: uncultured Alphaproteobacteria bacterium (assembly GCA_963843435.1). GTDB lineage: Bacteria > Pseudomonadota > Alphaproteobacteria > Rhizobiales > Xanthobacteraceae > P52-10. Next base: position 144,114 of record CAWJKJ010000007.1, on the reverse strand, counting down.
GGATGCGTATTCGCGCAGCTTCCCGCCCTCCGCTCCTGGCGCCTGTCCGCCGCACCTGCGGCTCGGCGTGCCGCGCCCGGGCCAGCGGCAGTTCTTCGGCGACACAGCGCGCAGCGAGCGCCTACGAGGCGGCGCTGGCGCGCTTTGCCGAGATGGGCGCGACGCTGGTCGAGATCGACCTGGAGCCGTTCTATGAAACGGCGCGGCTGCTCTATGAGGGGCCGTGGGTCGCCGAGCGCTATCTGACGGCGAAGCCACTGATCGAGAAGGATCCGAGCGCGCTGCATCCGGTGATCCTGCAGATCGTCGGCGGTGGCGGCGCAACTGTCGGCGGCGGATGCCTTCAAGGCCTTCTATCGCGTGCAGCGAGCTGAAACGCATCGCGGACGCCTCGCTGGCCTCGATCGACGCGCTGGTCGTGCCGACCGCGCCCGCGACCTACACGGTCGACGAGCTTCTCGCCGATCCGGTGACGCTGAACAGCCGGCTCGGCACCTACACCAACTTCGTCAACCTGCTCGACCTCTGCGGCCTTGCGGTTCCGGCATCGCTGAGTGCGGACGGGGTTCCGTTCGGCGTCACGCTGCTCGCACCGGCGGGCCGGGACATGCAACTGGCTTCGATCGGCGCTGCGTTCCATGCGCGAGCGGCCTGAAGCTTGGCGCGAGCGATGAGTCCCGTGCCGCCGCTGCGCGGCCGCCTCACCTGCGCTGCAGGCCGGAGAAATCGCCATCGCCGTGGTCGGCGCGCATCTCTCGGGCATGCCGCTGAACGGCGAGCTGCGCGCCTTGAATGCGCGCCTGCTCAGGACCACGACGACAGCGGCCGACTACCGGCTGTTTGCGCTGCGCGGCACCGTGCCGCCGAAGCCGGGACTGATGCGCGGTGGAGCGCGGCGCAGGCGCCCGCATCGCCCTGGAGATCTGGGCATTGACGGCCGACGGGTTCGGACAATTCGTCAACAACATCCCGCCGCCGATGGCGATCGGCACCCTGCGGCTCGACGACGGCAGCGAGGTGAAGGGATTTCGTGGCCGAGCCCGCCGCCTTCGACGGCGCGCGCGACATCTCCGAATTCGGCGGCTGGCGAGCCTTTATCCAGCAGGCGAAGGCGACGGCGTAGCGTCACTTAGCCGCTTTGGCGCACGTTGTCCCACCAGGCGCACTCGCCGGGAGAGAGCTTGAAATTGCCTTCCTGAACATTGACCGGCGCGCGCAGTCCTTCTTCCGCCGCCTTGAGCTTGAGCGCGCGTGCTTCGGCCTGCTGTTCGGCCGGCAGCCAGTCGCGGTCGTGTCCCCACAGGCTCGCCCCGCGCGAGACTTCCTCCGGCTGCCAGCTATCGACGTCGATCGAACGGCCGCCCCAGCCATACTCGACGAGGAAATTCGACGGCGTCCGCGAGTAGAACGAGGTCATCTGGTCGTTGATGTGCCGGCCGAGCGTGGTGGCGATCCGCCCCTTTTCGCCGAGCGCGAGGTCGTAGCCCTGGCCGACGTCGTCGAGCATGTAGAGCTCCATCATCACATGATGCAGCCCGCTGCGGCCCGTCTCGATCATGGCGAAGCTGTGATGCCGCGCGTTGACGTGCATGAAATACGCCTTGAACGGCTGGAAGAAATAATCGCTGACGTGCAGACCAACGACATCCCGGTAGAACGCCAGCGCCTGATCGATGTGCTGCACATGCAGCACGACATGGCCCATGCCGAGCGGTCCGGTGCGGAAGCCGGAAATCGACCTGCCCGGGCGGAACGGTTCGGACGCGATCTCCGCGCCGTAAAACACCTCCAGGCGATTGCCGAGCGGATCGGAAAACATGATGAGCTCGCGCACACGCCGCTGATCGGCGAGCGCCTGCGGAAGCCGCTCGACACGGACGCCGGCCGCTTCGAGGCGCGCGGCCATGCGATGGAGCGCGGACGCGTCATCGACCTCCCAGCCGAAGAACGCGGCGTCCTCTCCATCTTCCGACGTCACGACGACGCGCTGCTGCCGGTCGTCCATCCGGAACGTCAGGCTGGATGCGCTGCGATCGACGAGCTGCATGCCCAGGAAGCGCGTGCCGTAGGTGGCCCAGTCCTCGAGCTTCCGCGTGCGGAGCCCGACATATCCCAACGCACCGATCTCCATATGGGCCTCCTCTCGCAGTTCTTGTTTGCCGAAGCTGGCGCGACTTTACGCCCGCCCGATGGCAGCTCAAGCGTCCGGCACCAGGTGTCCACCTGGTGAACGGCCCTGTTTCATCCGATTGCGCCGGCGCGGCCGATGGCGCAAGCCAATGTCCCATGCCGCAGTCAACCCACGTCCCCGTCGTCGTCATCGGTGCCGGCCCTGTCGGTCTCACCGTGGCCAATCTGCTCGGCCATGCCGGGATCAGGACGCTGGTGCTCGAGCGCAATCCCGCGACGGTCGCCCATCCGCGCGCGATCGTGCTTGACGACGAAGGCGCGCGCACCATTCAGGCGTTCGGCGCCGCAGCATACATCCGGCAGGCGGTCGAGGGCGACGGCGCACGGTATTACGACAACGACGGCAATTGCTTCGCCACGGTCGGCGCCGGCCCGCGCAGCTACGGCTTTGCGAAACGGCACTTCATTCACCAGCACGAGTTCGAGCAGTTCCTGCTCGGTCACCTCGCACGCTTTCCATCCGTGGAAGTCAGGTTTTCCGAAACCGTTCGCCTCGTGCACGCGGACGCTGCATCGGTCGCGCTGGAAACCCTTTCCCGGCCGGGCCACGCCCGGCTGACCTGCGACTGGCTGCTGGCTTGCGACGGCGCGCGCAGTCCGGTGCGGGAAGCACTGGGCATCACGTTCACAGGGAGCACCTATGAGCAGGACTGGATCGTGCTCGACATGGCGCGTGATGACGACACAAGCAACTTCTCGAAGTTTTATTGCAGCACCGAACGTCCGAGCGTCAGCGTCCCGGCTCCCAAGGGCGGACGCCGCTACGAATTCATGGTGCAGCCTGGCGACGACACGGCCGACCTGCTCAGCGATGCATCGCTCGCCCGCCTCTGTGCGCCGTTCTGCGCGTTTCGGGCCGAAAACGTGACCCGCCGCACCACCTACACGTTCCATGCGCGGATCGCCTCGACGTTTCGCAAGCACCGCGTGCTGCTGCTCGGCGACGCTGCGCATGTGACGCCGCCCTTCGCCGGGCAAGGCATGAATTCCGGATTGCGGGATGCCCACAATGTCGCCTGGAAGCTGGCACTGGTCCTGAGCGGCGCAGCCGACGAGTCCATCATGGACAGCTATGACGCCGAGCGCCGGGCGCCCGCATGGGCCATGATCCAGCTGGCGGTCGCCATGGGACAGGTGGTCATGCCCCAGGGTACGAGCCAGGTCGCGTTTCGCGACATGCTCTTGAAGGCGCTGGAGCCGTTCCCGGGTGTGCAGGACTACTTCCTGCAGATGCGCTTCAAGCCGAAGCCCCGCTACGACGCGGGGCTGTTCGTCGATCTGTCGGCGCAGCGCTACGAAGCGTCGCTGGTCGGCGAAATGATTCCGCAGCCGGATGTCCTGAACGCGGCCAACGAGGTGCAGAAACTGGACGATTGCCTCGGCAGCGGCTTCTCGCTGATTGCGCAGGACGCCGCGGTGCGGCGGCGCTCAAGGCGATGACCCACCCGGTTTGGCAGCGCCTGAAGGCGACCGCAGTTCACCTCTGCGAGCACGGAAGTGAGGCCACCGGCTTCGTTCCGTCCTTCACGATGCGCGATCCGATCGGCCGGCCGATCAAGACCCACCGCGACCAGATCATGCTGGTTCGCCCGGACCGCTACGTTGCGGGCGCCTTCCTGCCGTCGGAGCAATTCGCCTTTGCCGAAAAGCTCGCCGGCCTGCTCGATCCGTGCGACCGCACTCGCCTACCCGCGTGACCGTTCCGCCTCGGCGGACATTTCCCTGGCAATTCTGGCTGCGGTTTTCTTCATCGGCTGGAGATGCTGGCGGACTGCTTCATCGATCGTCAGCGCCTTCTTGATCCAGATCATGCTGATGCAGGCCTTGACGCGATCATCGACGACGACCGGCACCGAAATGCTCGACGTGTGCGGATTGAAGCCCTCGCTTCGCGATCCATAGCCGCCCGCCGGATCTCCCTCCAGAAGCTGCTCCACATAGTCGCGATCGCGCGCCACCTGATCGTGCGGTTTCTTCGACCTGCGCAAGCCCTGCAACACCACCTCGCGCTCGGCCGCCGGGCTGAACGCCAGGAACGCACGGCCGCCCGATGTCTCGAGCAGCGGCAGCTGCGTGCCCGCCATTCCCCGATCGATCGAAAACGGGCTTTCCGCATGCGTGGTCTCGCGTATGACCATCGCGCCGTTTTCGTAGGTCACGAGGTCAACGGGCCAGAGGACTTTTCGGCCGAGATCGTGCAGCAGCGGCGCAGCGATGCGTGTGACCCACACGTCGTCGTGGAAGCCGGCGCTCAACGTCTTGATATGCGCCGTCAGGTGCCAGCATTCGTCCGTCTCGCTGCGCGTGACGTAGCCCAGCCGGCGCATGGTTTCGAGCAACCGATAAACCGTCGGGCGTGGAATTTTCACCGAACGCGATAGCTCTTGCGCGCTTGCGCCGTGGCGACGGTTGAGCGCTTCCAGAACCTGGAAGCCGCGCTCCACCGATCGGACCATCTTCACCGCGGCCATGCCTGTCCACCACGTGAACGCTGCGCGGGATCATTTTCCACCAGCGGGCAGAGTCAACGACAAGGCGGGCCTTCAGTCGGACGCGGCGTGCGCCGACGTCGGATCGACCTTCATCGCGGAAAACGCCTTCAGCGGCGGCCGCCATTGCGGCCGCGCCTTCGGCCAGGGCAGCGTCATGGCGACGCGGTCGAGCCCGCCGACGGTCCAGCGAAACTCGTCGCCGTCGATCTCGATCACCGCCGTGCTGCCCGCCGGCTCGCCGGTCGTGAAGGTCTCGGTCAGCGACTGCAGCGTCAGGTGCGGCGATGCCGTCGACCATCGTCAGCGTGTTCCAGTGCACGTGGCCGGCGAGCGCGATCAGCGGGCACGGCGCCCTGGCGATCACGCCGCGGATCTCGGCGATCTCGGCGTAGGTGGCGTGGCCGGGATTGCGCTCAAAGTAGTAGTTGCCGGTCTGCGCGTGGCCGGACAGCGGCACGTGCGTCACCAGCAGCGTCGGCCGGTCGTCGGCGTTCGAGCAGCTTTTCGAGCGCGTCGAGATCGCCCTCCTGCGAGATGAAACCCGCGCTCGGGGGTGAGGCTGCACGTCCGGCTGCCAGAAGACGATGCGCATGTCGCCGACGATCACCGCGCGGCGTCTCGCAGCGGCGCATCGAGGATGGCGGCGTTGTCCTCCGCCGACAGCATGGCGAGATCGTGGTTGCCGATCACATGGTGGCGCGGCTTGTTGCCGAGGCGCGGAAGCCTTTCGCCACCTCGCGCTGCAGCGCCGCGTCCCGCTCGGCGGTCTCGTCGGAGATGCGATCGCCGAGATCGATGACCGCATCGAAGCTTCCGGCATTCGACGCTGTCGATGAACCCATCGAGCAGCGGCGAGCGCGGCCGTGCCGCGCTTGGTGAAGGTGTCGCGGCCGTGGTGGATGTCGGCAACGACGGCGATGCGGTGTGACCATGGAACCTCTCCGGATCGGACGCGGCGCCGCTGTCGACGCCGCGTCAGTTTCTATCGCAGCGCAGTCTGTCAACCCGGCGCGCTTCGGCAGCAGGTCCTGACGGCCTTGCCCATGCTCGCGAGCGTTGCATCCGGCCTCGCCGCGCTTGGCGACCACGGTCTGCAGATGATCGTTGATCACGTCGGTGATGCGCAGCGCGTTCTGGCCCGGGAAGGCGTACCAGCCGGTGATCACGTCCTGCTGCTTGATCGACACCAGGTGGTTCGGATTGTCGCGGTAGAATTTCGCGAGCATGTCCTCGCGCTCGGCCGGGATCGTCGTCGCCGGCATGTAGCCGGTCGCGTTCACCATCATGGTCGCGCCGGTCGGGCCGCAGGCGAACTTGATGAACTCCCAGGCGGCCTTCTGCTTGGCCGCGATCCTTGGTGAACATCATCGCGACGTTGCCGCCGGCCGGCAGCCGCGCGTTCGGCGCCGACAGCGGATAGCGCCCGCAGACGAGGCGGAAGCGCCCGCCGATCTCGCGGTTGTAGCGCGCCAGCTGCGCCGTCGACTGCATCGAGATGCCCATGCGGCCGCCGAACATGTCCTGGAACATGGTGTCGGGCTTGATGTCGGGCATCTTGGCATCGTCGACCATGCGCCGCAGCAGGCGCATCGATTTGACGCCCGGCTCTTCGGTGAAGGCGGCCTTGGTCTCGGTCGGATCCAGCATCGATCCGCCGTGCGAGAAGACGAGCCCCTGCCACGACCAGTTGCCGGTGATGGTCCAGTCGAAGAACATGCCGGTGCTGGTTCTTGGCCGGATCGTGCATGGCCGCGGCGAGCTTCAGCACGTCGTCCCAGGTCGACGGCAGCTTGTCCGGGTCGCCGCCCGCGGCTTTGACCAGGTCGGCATTGTAATAAAGGATCGGCGTCGAGAGCGAGAAGCCGATGCCGGTCTGCTTTCCGCCGACCTGCCCGAGCGACAGCAGCGACGGCGAGAAGCCGAGCTCCTTGGTCTGCGGATCGGCATCCATGAAGGTCTTCAGGTCGACCGGGATGTTGCGCTCTTCGAGCGTGCGCTGCCGGTTCAGGCCGTGGAAGGCGACGTCCGGCAGGTTGTTGGTGATCGCATCGCGCAGGTTGCGCTGCAGGATTTCCTCGTAGCCCTGCTCGGGCGCGCGCAAGGTCACCTTGATCTTCGGATTCTTCGCCATGAACTCGCGGGCGATATTCTCCTGCAGTTCCTTGAACAGGACCGGGATCGAATACTGCACGCTGATCTCCGTGCTCGGCCGACTGCGCGCGCAGGTAGGACGGCATCGCCAGCGTGCCGCCGGCAGCGGCGGCGCCTTTCAGGAGATTGCGGCGTGTGACTTGTCATGGCGGACTCCTCCGGGTTGAGGACTTCACTTGACGGCGCTCATGGTGACGCCGTCGATGAACCAGCGTTGCGCGAACAGGAATGCGACGATCAGCGGCGCGTTGACTGCTGACGGCCGCGGCCATCAGCACGCCGTAGTTGGTGCCGGCTTCGGCATTGGAGAAGAAGCTGACGCCGAGCGGCGGGGTCGCCAGGTGCTCCGACTGGATCACGATCAGCGGCCAGAAGAACTCGTTCCAGTTCCAGATCAGCGACAGGATGCCGAACGACACCATCGCCGGCACCGCCATCGGCAGCATGATGCGCCAGACGATGGCGAACTCCGACAGCCCGTCGAGCCGCGCGGCATGCAGCAGGTCGTCCGGCACGGTGCGGAAGAACTGCCGCATCAGGAAGATGCCGAACACCGAGATGGTCGACGGCAGGATGATCGCCGCATAGGTGTCGAGCAGGCCGAGCCGCCAGATGCCGATGTAGAGCGGGATGGCCGTGACCTGCGGCGGGATCAAGCAGGCCGAGCAGCACGAACACGAAGGTGGTCTCGCGGCCGCGCCAGCGCAGTTTTGCCAGCGCATAGGCGCAGGGCACGGCGATCAGCGCCTGGAAGAAGAAGATCGCGGCGCCGACGATGACGCCGTTGAGCAGGTAGCGCGCCAGCGGCTGCTTGGTGAATGCGTCCGCATAGTTCTGGTGCGCCCACCAGACGTCGGGCAGCAGCTTGAACGTCGGCGCGAACACCTCGCCGGGGCTCTTCAGGCTGATCGCGACCATCATCACGAACGGGCGCCAGCATCACCACGGCGCCGAGGCCGAGGATCGCGATGCCGCAGCGCCGCCTGAGCAACGATGGCGAGCGAGAGGTTGGCGCTGCGCATCGCTCTCACCCGTAGTGCGCGCGCCGCTCCAGGACTTTCACCTGAAGCAGCGTGATCGCGAGAACGAAGCCGAGAAAGACGCAGGTGATCGCCGCCGCATAGGCCGAGCGCAGGAAGGAGAAGCCCTCCTGATACATCTGGTACAGCAGCACGCTGGTCGACTTGTTCGGCCCGCCGTCGGTCAGCACCGCGACGGTGTCGAAGATCTGGAAGGAACGGATGGCGGTGATCGTCACGACGAACACGAAGGCCGGCCCGAGCATCGGCCAGGTGACGCGGCGGAACCGCTCCCAGGCGCCGTCGGCGCCGTCCACCGCGGCCGCCTCGTAGAGGTCGCGCGGCACGGTCTTCAGGCCGGCGAGGAACAGCACCATGTTCAGGCCGAGGTTCTGCCAGATGCCGATGACGCCGAGCGCATACAGCGCCGTGTCCGGGTTCTTCAGCCAGTCGGTGGTCGGCAGGCCGATCGCCGACAGCACCTGGTTGACGAGGCCGACGGTCGGATGGAACGCGAACTGGAACACCAGCGCCATCGCCAGCAGCGTCGAGGTCACGGGCAGGAAATAGACCGCGCGATAGAAGCCGCGCAGGCTGGTGCCGGCCTCGATCAGCAGCGCCGCGCCAAGTCCGAGCGCGACCGACACCGGCACCACGAACGCGACATAGGCCAGCGTGTTGCGCAGCGACGTCCAGAACACCGCGTCGCCGAACATCTCGACGTAGTTTTCGAGGCCGACGAAGGCGATGGTCGGTGCGCCGAACGTCCAGTCGGTCAAGCGACAGCGCGATCACCGCAAGTGCCGGGCCGAGCAGCAGCAACCACATCGCCGCGATGGCCGGGACCGGCCAGCGTCCAGGCGGCAAGCAGTTCCGGCAGAGCCGCCGCGCGGGTGCGCCGCTTCGGCGGCGCTGCGAAACCGGCCGGCGCGGTTGCGGCGACGCTCGCCATCGCGCTAGCCATGGGCCATCTCGGCGAGCCGCACCGGCTGGGCATGGCGTCGCGCAAGGCGCTGGCCCTGCGGCATCGAACACCGACACGGCCTGGGCGGACGCCGTCAGCGCCACGCTTCGCTGCAACGACAGCGCTGCCGCGCTGGCCGGATCGACACGCGCGATCAGCGGAGCGGCAAGCTGGTCGATCGCCGACATGGACGAGTGTTTCCGAGCCGAGCCGTTCGATATTGCAGATGGCGCCGGCCAGCGGCGGCGTTCGCCCGCGCTGGTCCGCGGCATCGAGCGCAAACGCCTCGGGGCGGATCGCCACCTGGACCGCGCTCCCCGCCTCCGCGTCCACTTCGACCGGCCAGGCGCGCCCGAACATCTCGAGCGCGCCGTCGCCGCGCACACGGCCGGGCAGCACGTTGATCTCCGGCGTGCCGACGAAGCGGGCGACCTCGAGCGTCGCCGGCTGATCGTAGATCTCCTGCGGCGGCGCGACCTGCAGCAGCCGCCCGCCCATCATCACCGCGACGCGGTCGGACATGGTCATGGCTTCCGCCTGGTCGTGGGTGACGTAGATGAAGGTCGCGCCCAGCCGGCGATGCAGGTCGGCGATCTCGGCGCGCGCGTGCACGCGCAGCTTGGCGTCGAGGTTCGACAGCGGCTCGTCCATCAGGAAGGCCTGCGGATGGCGCACCATGGCGCGGCCGAGCGCCACGCGCTGGCGCTGGCCGCCGGACAGCTGCCCGGGTCGGCGCTCGAGCAATTGCGCGATGCCGAGCATGCGCGCGACCGCGTCGGTCTCGTCCGCGATCGCGCGGCGTCGTGCGGCGGTGCCCGGCAGCACGACGCCCGACGAAACGGCAGCCGCTGCCACGCATTCATGCGCCGCATCACCAGCGGCAGCGAGATGTTCTCGGCGACGGTCATGTAGGGATAGAGCGCGTAGCTCTGGAACACCATGGCGACGTCGCGCGCCTTCGGCGGCAGGTCATCGACCGGGCGCTCGCCGATCATCACCTCGCCCTCGTCGTGCTGCTCGAGGCCGGCGATGATGCGCAGCAGCGTGCTCTTGCCGCATCCGGAGGGGCCGACCAGCGTCAGGAACTCGCCGTCGGCGATATCGAGCGAGACGCCGTGCAGGATCTGCGTGTCGCGGAAAGACTTTCGTATCTCGCGCAGCCGAACCGATGCCATCGCCCTGTCTCCTTCGGGGCGACGTTAAGCAGCGTTCCGTGACAGACATGTGAAAGTTTCAGAAATCCATTGAGTTTGACACTGAGACAATTTCAGCACACTTATTGAGGCGTCACAAAATCGCGAGACAGAGCTTGCAGCGGCATCCATCACCGAGTGCGTACCTGGTCGATCTCGACGGGACCCTGATCCGCGGCGGCGCGGCGCTTCCCTTCGCAGCACAGCTGCTGAACAGCCTGGACGGCCGCTTCGTGGTGCTGTCCAACGACGCCGAGCACATGCCCGAACAATTGTCGCGCTCGCTGCGCGCGATGAACCTGCATGTCGCACCTGAGCGGATCGTGCTGGCAGGCGCCACGACCGTCGACCTTGTGGCGCGCGAAATGCGGGGCGCGCGCGTCATGCTGCTGGCAAGCACCGTGCTGCGCACCTATGCGCGGCGCCTCGGCATCGAGCTGGTCGAGACCGGCGGCGACGTGGTCGTGCTCGGCCGCGACCGGCAGTTCAACTTCGCGAGGCTCGCCGCAGCCGCCAATGCCGTGCGCGATGGCGCGAAACTTATCGTCGCCAATCCGGACCGAACCCATCCCGGCAAGGACCGCACAGTCGTTCCGGAAACCGGCGCGCTGCTCAGCGCGCTCCTCGCCTGCACCGGCGAGGTCGCCTATCGCATCATCGGCAAGCCCGAGCCGCCGATGTTCTGGAAGGCGCTGGCGCTGCTCGGCACGGAAGCCGCCGACACCGTGATGATCGGCGACAATGTGGAGACGGACGGCCGCGGCGCGCTGCGCACCGGAATGAGCTTCGTCCACATCGACGACTGGGTGGCGCGCCGGCAGGCTTCGCCGCACCTGAAACCCGACGACGTGTTCGCGGGAGGCTGAACGATGGCACGCAGCTCACGGCAAAAGACCCGCCACGGCGTGCGCCTGGTCGAGCCGAGTGCCTGACGGCGTACGCGACCGGCTGCAGGCGATCCGGCCGAGCCTGGCGCCGACCGCACAACGTATCGCCGACTATGTGCTCAAGCACGCAGCCGACGTGGTGCACATGTCGGTAACGGAAGTCGCCGAACAGGCGGATGCCAGCGAAGGCAGCGTCGTCAGCCTGTGCCAGCAGATCGGCGCGCGCGGCTTCCAGCAGCTGAAGATCGCGCTGGCGCGCGACCTGGTGCAGCCGGTGCAGTTCATCCACGAGGATCTCGCGCGCGGCGACGACGTCGGCACCGTCGCGAGCAAGATCTTCCACAGCGGCATGCAGGCGATGCAGGACACGCTGAAGGTGCTCGACACCAATGCGCTCGGCAAGGCGGTGAAGGCGATCGTCAACGCGAAACGCGTCGAAGTCTACGGCATCGGCAGCGCCGCGCCGATCGCGGAGGACGCGAACTACCGGCTGCTGCGCATCGGCATCGAATCGAAGTCCGTGATCGACTCGCATGTGCAGGCGATCTCGGCCTCGCTGACCGGACCGCGACGTGGCGGTGCTGACCGTCTCGCACTCCGGCAGCACGCACGAGACGGTGACGGCGACGCGGCTCGCCAAGGAAGCCGGCGCCACCACGATCTGCATCACCAACTACGGCAAGTCGCCGATTTTGGCGCACACCGACATCGTGCTGCACACGATGGCGCGCGAGACGCAGTTTCGCACCGAGGCGATGACGAGCCGCATCGCCCAGCTCGCGATCGTCGACGCGCTGATCGCCTGCCTTGCGCTTGCGACCTACGACCGCGCGGTCGACACCATCGCCAAGACGTTCGAGGTTCTGGCGCGACAAGCGGTATTAAACGAAAACGGCTGCGCCCGGGGGCGCAGCCGTGTCACTCGCAAAAATGGCTCTGCTTAAACGATCGGGTCCTGGACGACGATCGTGTGATCGGCCAGCACGCCGTTGCTGAAGTTGCCGTTGACGATGGCCAGCGTCTGGAAATTGTTGCCGCCACCATCGACGTCGATCTGGATGTTCGTCTGCCCGCCCGAGATTTGCGCGCGCAGGAATCCACCGCTGATCAGGTCCGAGGCATCGCAGCCGCGGAAGCCGTGGAACATGTTGTCATACAGGGCAATCTTGTCCTGGTTGGAGCCGGTCAGCGTGAAGTCGGCGATGGTATCGATGCCGTCGCTGGCGCTGTTGAAGCCGAAGAGATCGCGGCCGCCGCTGCCGACCAGGATATCGTTGCCGGTACCACCGACGAGAACATCGTTGCCGTCCCCGCCCTCGAGATAGTCGTTGCCGGCGCCGCCGAACAGCTTGTCGCGGCCGGCCTCGCCGAAGAGCGCGTCGTCATCATTGCCGCCCCGCAGGCGGTCGTCGCCGGTACCACCGAGCAGCAAGTCGAGGCCATCACCACCGCTGATGTAGTCATCGGCCGCGTTGCCCTCCAGGTAGTCGTCGCCGTCGCCGCCTTCAATCTCGTCCTCGCCAGCACCGCCGAGGATGAGGTCGTTACCGTCGTTGCCTTCCAGTTCGTCGTCGCCGTTGCCGCCTTCGATCCGGTCGTCGCCGTCACCGCCTTCCACCTCGTCCTCGCCGGAACCGCCGAGGATGAGGTCGTCACCATCGTTGCCCTCCAGCTCATCGTCGCCGTTGCCGCCTTCGATCCGGTCGTGGCCGTCGCCGCCTTCCACCTCGTCATCGCCGGAACCGCCGAGGATGAGGTCGTTACCATCGTTGCCTTCCAGCTCATCGTCGCCGTTGCCGCCTTCGATCCGGTCGTCGCCGGCGCCGCCTTCTATCTCGTCATCGCCGGAACCGCCGAGGATGAGGTCGTCACCATCGTTGCCTTCCAGCTCATCGTCGCCGCGGCCGCCGTTGATCACATCGTCGCCGGCCAGGCCGACAATGTGGTCGTCGCGCCTTCCGCCATTCAGGGTGTCATCGCCGGGGCCACCGGTCACCAAGTCGTCGTTGTCACAGTTGTTGCTCATCTCTAATCTCCTTTGCCAATATTCGACCTGAAATCATCGCGCTTTAGCTTGAGGGGCCGAGTTCCCGGCGGGAACATCGATGAACTCGCTGACTGGGGTGTGACGAAAGCTTTACGTCTCGGTGATTTTCGCGCTGATCGATTGATCCTCAGCACGGATGCTGACCGATATGAAAAAGCCGACCGCGCCTTTGAAGCGCAGCCGGCCCGCAACCGTGGCAATTCCGAAGTCGATCCGCAGACGGACCGGTTCGGATCGTATGTGAGATCACACGATCGGGTCCTGCACCACGATCAGGTGATCGGCGAGCGTACCGTCGGTGAGGCTGCCGTTGACGATCGCCAGCGTCTGGTAGTTGTCGCCGCCGCCGTCGACGTCGATCTGGATGTTCGTCTGACCGCCGGAGACTTGCGCGCGCAGGAAGCCGCCGCCGATCAGGCCGAAGGCGTCGCTGCCGCCAAAGCCCTGGAACATGCCGGCTGCGAGCACGATCTGATCCTGGGCACCGCCATTCACGCTGAAGTCCGTGATGGTGTCGATGCCGTCGGCGGCCGTGTTGAAGCCGAACTGGTCGGCACCAGCGCCGCCCGTCAGCGTATCGTTACCGACGCCGCCAACGAGAAGATCGCTGCCGGCACCGCCCTTGAGCAGATCGACGCCATCGCCACCGAACAGCCGGTCGTTGCCGGCACCGCCGTCGAGGTAGTCGTCGCCTTCCCCGGCCTTGAGGACGTCGTTGTCGGCACCACCCTCAAGCGAGTCGTTGCCGGCTCCGCCATCCAGCAAGTCATTGCCGGCGCTGCCGCGCATGGTGTCGTTGCCAGCCTCGCCGAACATCTGGTCGTCGCCGGCGGCGCCTTCCATCTTGTCGTTGCCGGCGCCGCCTTCGAGGATGTCGTTGCCATCACCGCCATTCAGGGCGTCGTTGTCGGCACCGCCCTTGAGGGTGTCATTGCCGGCACCACCTTCCATCTGGTCGTCGCCTTCGGCGCCTTCCAGATAATCATCGCCCTCGCCGCCACGCATCACGTCGAGGCCGAGACCGCCGAACAGACGGTCATCGCCGCCAAGGCCCATGAGCCGGTCAGCGCCATCGCCGCCGCGCAGCTCGTTGGCGAGGCTGTTGCCGAACAACCGGTCGGCACCCGAGCCGCCGAAGATGTTCTCGACGTTGGTGATGAAGTCGGAGCCGAACGCCGTCGTGCCCTCGGCGAGCGTCAGCAGGATCGCCTGCGTCGAGCCGCTGAAGTCGATCGTGTCGACGCCGGTCCCGCCGTCGTAGTGGTCGGCGCCATCGGTGAGCGGATCGGTGACGATGAATCGGTCGATGCCAGCATTGCCGTTCAGCAGGTCGTCGCCCTCCTCGCCCGCCAGGATGTCGTCGCCGTCGCCGCCGGTGATCAGGTCGGCGCCCGCGCCGCCGAGAACGGCATCGTCACCTTCGCCGCCCTCCAAGAGGTCGTTGCCGATGCCGCCGATGATCAGGTCCCTGCCGGCACCGCCCAGGATGCGGTCGTGACCCTCGTTGCCCTCCAGATGGTCATCGCCGTCGCCGCCTTCCAGCAGGTCGAGGCCGGCACCGCCGAGCATGCGGTCGTCACCCTCGCCGCCCTCCAGGCGATCGTCGCCGTCGCCGCCTTCCAGCAGATCGTGGCCGGCACCTCCGACGACGCGATCGTCACCGTCGTCGCCCTCCAGACGGTCGTCACCATCGCCGCCTTCCAGCAGGTCGTGGCCGGCACCACCTTCGATCAGGTCGTGGCCCGCACCGCCGAGCGCGCGATCGTCACCCTCGTTGCCCTCCAGGCGGTCGTCACCGGCACCGCCTTCCAGCAGGTCATGGCCGGCACCGCCGAGCACGCGGTCGTCACCCTCGTCGCCCTTCAGGTGGTCGTCGCCGTCGCCGCCATCCACCAGGTCGTCGCCGGCATTGCCGTTCAGCCGGTCGTCGCCGGTTCCGCCGATGATGCTGTCGTCGCCATCGTCGCCGAAGACCCGGTCGTCGCCCTCGCCGCCGTCGAGTTCATCGTCGCCATCGCCACCTTCCAGCACGTCGTCGTCGGCACCGCCGTCGATCTCGTCGTCGCCGTCATTACCCTTCAGCAGGTCCTCACCGGCGCCGCCGAGCACGATGTCGTTGCCGCCACCGGCGAGGACACGGTCGTCGCCTTCCTTTGCATCGATGGTCTCGTCGCGGACGCTGCCTTCGATGTCGTCGTCGTCGGAGGTGCCCTCAATGTTGTCGTCCTGGATGAGGAGATCCATCTGCACCAGCCGATGGTCGGAGCTGGGGAAGCCGCCGGGGAGAGCGGGATTGAAGGTTCCCACCAAGGAGAAGTTCGGATCGGTGTTGAGCGGCCAGAAGACACTGCCGCTGATGGGGTCGATGCCGGTCTGCGACGGCAAGACATAGTCGGCGCGAAGATTGCCCGGCGTGCCGTCCGCGAAGTCGGCCGTGTCCTGCGCCGGATCGCCGGTATGGGTGGCGTTTGCGCCGCCCTGCAGCGCGGACTGCTGAGGCCCGCCCTGGCTCGTCGGAACCACGCTGTCATCCACCGAGGGATTGGAGAGAATCTGCTGGATGGCCACGTCGACGCTGTCGCCGTCGTTCGGATCGGCGTTGTAGTCGCCGACGATGACGAAGCGCTCGCCTGTCGCAAGACCGCCTGTCCCACCCTGATCGTCATAGATGTAGCCGCCCTCTCCAGGCGTCACATAATCGGCCCAGAAGCGGATTTCGTCTGCGTTGCGCAAACCGTTGCGGTCCTCGGGACCGTCGAACACCGGCGGTGTCGGATGTGCCGCGAGGATGTGGACCGTCTCGCCATTGATGTTGACCGGGATGTCCCAGTGGCTCTTGGACGAGAGCGGCAGTACCGCGAGTTCCTCGGGAGAATACCAATCCTGCGCCTGTGCGGTCGCGGAGTCGTCGGGCAGACGCGCGTCGGGCATGTCTTTCCATAAGAAGTTCTGGAAGGTCCGGACATCGTCCACGTCGATCGGATACTTCGAGAAAATCACCATGCCGAACTGGCCGGGAAATGCGCCGAAGCCGAGCGCGTCATCGCCATATCCCGGCGCGCCAGGCGTGGTGACCGCCACGCCGTTGTTGTTCAGATCGAAGCCCGACGCGATGCCGGTATTGGATGGCGCGATATAGAAATAAGGATAGTCGGCGGGGGCGGCGCCGTTCTGGCTGACCGCGAGATAGTTCTGGCTGAAGAGCTGAGCCGCGAGCGAACTGCCGTCGGGGCCGGCGGTGTCGAAATCGAACTCGTTGATCAGGACGATATCGGGTGCTGCGCGCTGAACGATCTCGGCGACGGCCTTCGCCTGCGCATTGTCGGGCGTGCTCAGATCGTTGATCAGCGCACCTTCGGTGGCGCGATTCAGCGATGCGTTGAAGGTGGCCACACGGATGTTGGTATCCATCGTCTGATCTCCGAGTTGGGAGCGGGAGCCGTATTCTCAAGAACACGGCTGCGCCCGAGAGCGCAGCCGTCGTCGCAAGCAATGCCAGCGGGCGAGCCGCCCGCCTTATACGATCGGGTCCTGCACCACGATCAGGTGATCGGCGAGCGTGCCGTTGGTGAGGCTGCCGTTGACGATCGCCAGCGTCTGGTAGTTGTCGCCGCCGCCGTCGACGTCGATCTGGATGTTCGTCTGACCGCCGGAGACCTGCGCGCGCAGGAAGCCGCCGCCGATCAGGCCGAAAGCGTCGCTGCCGCCAAAGCCCTGGAACATGCCGGCTGCGAGCACGATCTGATCCTGGGCACCGCCATTCACGCTGAAGTCCGTGATGGTGTCGATGCCGTCGGCTGCCGTGTTGAAGCCGAACTGGTCGGAACCAGCGCCGCCCGTCAGCGTGTCGTTGCCGACGCCGCCGACGAGAAGATCGTTGCCGGCGCCGCCCTTGAGCAGATCGACGCCATCGCCACCGAACAGCCGGTCGTTGCCGGCGCCGCCGTCGAGGTAGTCGTCGCCTTCCCCGGCCTTGAGGACGTCGTTGTCGGCACCACCCTCCAGCGAGTCGTTGCCGGCTCCGCCATCCAGCAAGTCATTGCCGGCGCTGCCGCGCATGGTGTCGTTGCCAGCCTCGCCGAACATCTGGTCGTCGCCGGCGGCGCCTTCCATCTTGTCGTTGCCGGCGCCGCCTTCGAGGATGTCGTTGCCGTCACCGCCATTCAGGGCGTCGTTGTCGGCACCGCCCTTGAGGGTGTCATTGCCGGCACCACCTTCCATCTGGTCGTCGCCTTCGGCGCCTTCCAGATAGTCATCGCCCTCGCCGCCGCGCATCACGTCGAGGCCGAGACCGCCGAACAGCCGATCGTTGCCGCCCATGCCCTCGAGCCGGTCGGCGCCGTCACCGCCGCGCAGCTCGTTGGCCTGGCTGTTGCCGAACAACCGGTCGGCACCCGAGCCGCCGAAGATATTCTCGACATTGACGATGGTGTCGGACCCGAAGGTCGTCGTGCCTTCAGCAAGGGTGAGGTTGATCGCCGTAGTCGACGCGCTGAAGTCCATGGTGTCGACACCGGCGCCGCCGTCGTACTTGTCGGCGCCATCGGTGAGCGGGTTGTTGACCACGAACACGTCGTTGCCGGCATTGCCGTTCAGGCGATCGTTGCCCGTGCCGCCGGCGATGATGTCGTCGCCGTCGTCGCCGAAGATGCGGTCGTCGCCTTCGCCGCCGTTGAGCTTGTCGTTGCCGGTTCCGCCTTCGAGGATGTCGTTGCCGGCATCGCCGTTGATCTCGTCGTCGCCAGCGCCGCCGTCAACCAGGTCGTCGCCTTCGCCGCCCGATCACCTTGTCCTTGCCGTTACCGGCGATGACGCGGTCATCGCCCGCGAGCGCATTGATGGTGTCGTTGCCAGGACCGGCCTCGATGTCGTCGTCGCCGGCGGTGCCGTCCAGCTGCGCCGAGTCGAGCACGGTGTCGTCGCGGAAGTTGAGGTTCTGGACGCGGGTGTCGCCTGTGATCGGCGTGTCGGCCTTGTCGTAGGCGGTCTCCGGCGTGCCGTGGAACTCCTCGCAGGAACTCGGCGAACGCCTGCTGCTCGCCGAGTGCATTGGCCGGAACGTTGGCCGTCGCGGTGAAGTCGAGCGCCTCGCTGACCGGCGCCGACAGCGTTCCGTCGTCGAGCAGGTAACGGAAGTTCTCGCCGTTGGCCTTCACCGGATAGCCGTCGCCGCCATTGGCGGTGAAGTTCAGCGTCACCACGCTGATCAGCGACGGCGCGCCGGGCGACGACCACGCCGTCGTCGACGATCAGCGCGATCACCTGATCGTTCTCGTCGACCAGCGCGACGTCGCGGATGCGCGAGCCGGGCGTTGGCGCCGCTGTTGCCCGGGAGATCCGGATCGAACGAGAAGCGGACGCCGCCGATCTGCGGGAAGCCGCCGCTGTTCGCGCCGCAGGCCCGCACCCCAGTTGAGGATGTTGAGCAGGCCCTGCGGCGTGGTGTCGAACACCATCAGGCGGTTGTTGAAGCGCAGCGAGTTCTCGAGGTCGAGCTGCGAGATCGCCCCTCCGGCTTGTTGGCATCGGGATTGGCCGCCGGCGGCAGCTTGTCGATCTCGCCGGTGACCGGATCGGGCTCGGACACGGTGCCGATCTGGGCGCGGATGCCGCCGCCGTTCTTCAGCGACACGACGAAGGGTCGCGTCGCCCAGCGCCTGGTCCGCCACGCCACGCGTTGGCATCGGCAGTGAGGTTGCCGAGATTGGTCTCCTGGTTGCGGATGATCGCACGCTCGCCTTCGAGATAGACGTCGGTGAAGCCGAAGATGTTGCCGTCCTTGACGTTGATGACGTTCTGCACCGCGTCGGTCAGCTTCTCGACCTTGTCGCCCTTGGTGCCGTCGGCGAAGGCCGTGTTGTCGAGATTGTCGACGGTCGTGCCCCAGGCTTCGGCGACATTCTCGTCGGTCGAGGCATAGGCGCCGTTGATCGCCTGGTTCGCCGTGAGGCTGTCGAGGATGATGTCGCCCTGGGCGTCGAAGTCGACCACCAGGCGGCCGAGATAGGTGAACTCGCCGTCGGTGTTGACGATCAGCGTGGTCTTGCCGTCGGCACCCTCGGTGACGATCGGATAGGTGCCCTCGCAACGGCGTCATGGCCGGGGAACGCCACCAGCTTCGTCGTCCGCATCGGCGAGCCGCGTGTTCGAGCCGCCGGCGATGATGATGTCGACGCCGCGCAGCAGCGTCGCGAGCTGCTGCTCGTTGGCGATGCTCTGCAGATGCGACTGCACGATGATCTTGTTGACGCCCTCGGCGATCAGCTCGTCGATGACCGGCTGCAGCTGCTGCGCCAGCAGCACCATGTCGTCGACTTCGCCGTTGGCGCCGGGCCCGGTCGGGAAGCCCTTCACCTCGGTGCCGGTCGGCGACGAGATCGACTCCAGAAGCTGCGTGGTCGCGCCGACCAGGCCGATCTTCTCGCCGCCTTCGGTGATCACGACCGACGGCGCGATCCGGCCCTTCAGCGTGCTGGCCTCAGGCACCAGCGTGCCGGTGCCGCCGTCGAGCGTGTTGGTGAAGCGCGGGTTGAGGTCGGCGTCGCCGGAGAAGTCGAGGTTGGACGACAGGTAGGTGAAGTTCGCACCAACCCAGCCCGGCACGCTGTTCGGCGTGAAGGCGTCGCGCAGCACGCGCGAGCCGAGATCGAACTCGTGGTTGCCGAGCGTCGAGGCCTCGACACCGATCGAATTCAGGATCGCGATGTCGACCGCGCCGATCGGAATGTTCGCGTTGGCGGCGATGGTGGAGCCGGTCACCGCGTTGAGCGTCGGCGTGACCGAGAGATCGGTGCCGGCGGCCAGGAACGGACCCGGCAGGAAGTTGTCGCCGCTCGACAGGATCAGCGTGTTGGCGAAGTCGTCGTCGAAGGCGTCGACCAGCGCGGCCAGGTTCGGGGCGGTGTCCGAGGCCAGCAGGCCCGACTTCGCCATCGGAAAGATGCAGCAGCTGCAGGGTGAAGGTTTGCGGCACGGCGGGAATCTCCAGGCTTGCAATCAGGGGTTCGTGGTCGCTGGTCTGGTCGGCGAACTCGGCGTTGATGCGGACGACGTCGAACTGCGCGCCGTCCTGCAGGCCCTCGCTCACCAGGAAGTGGTCGAGCGTCTGTCCATTGCCTTCGAACACGTAGTCGTACTGCTCGTCCGCCGGCAGCGTCTCCACCAGGTCGTGCAGCACCTGCGTGCCGCCCGGCGTGAAGGTCGCCGTCGGCGTGCCGGTTCCGTCGTAGTTCGTGAGCGTGGCCTCGCCGCGAAGCACGGCCAGCGGCTGCTCGAACGGGAAGTCGTTGAAGTCACCCGTCACCACGACCCGCGCATCGGCATCGTTGGCAAGGATGCCGTCGACGAACGAGTTGACCGCCTGCGCCTGCGCCGCGCGCTGCACTTCGCCCTGGTTGATCGGCGACTCGTCGGAGCCATACAGCGCGCCGCTGCCGCCCTTCGAGGTCCAGTGGTTGTTGACGACGGTGACTTCCTCGCCGTTGAACTCGAACGTCGCCGCAAGCGGCGGCCGCGAGGTGAAGAACGGGTTGTCGGCATTGGTGTGCTGGTCGGTGTTGCCGGCCGGATCGCTGATCGCGGTGCCGTCCGCGGCCATCGTGCGCAGCGAACCCTCGACGAAATCGACGCGGTCGGTGCGATAGACGAACGCGACGCGGATATTGCCCCCGCCCTCGCCGCCGTTCGTGTCGTCGCCGATGAACGGGTTGTCGATGAACGCGTACTCCACGCCGTCCGGCGCAGCGGCGTTGAGCGCATCAACCACCATCTGCAGCGTCGTGCTTGCACTCGTCACCGTTGAGCTAGCGGCATTGCCCGGACCGTCGTTGTCCTGCACCTCCTGCAGGGCAATGATGTCGGGGGTCTTGAGATTGTTGATGATTTCCTGCGCGATGGTGTTGAAGCGCGCCGCGCCGTCGTTCGGATCGAGATTTTCGGCGTTGTAGCTTGCGACCGTCAGCCGGTCGGCTGTGCCGACGAGCGCCGTCGTTTCCTTCACCAGCGTGCTCGGCGTCTCGACCGTGAAGGTCTGCGTCGGGACGATCTGGTAGTTGCCGAAGTCGTAGTTGAGGACGCCGGTGACGTCGCCAAGCTGCGCGCCGACGTTGGCGTCGGGCGAAATGAAGCCTGCCAGCACGCCGTTGTCGTCGTCGACCTGCAGGCGTTCGGGATGGAAGTTGCCGCCGGCAAGGTCGATGTTGCCGAAGTCCGGCTGCCCCGCCTTCGAGGAGAAGCGCGCCGCGGCTGTTGAGCTCGGCGCCGTTGACGCCGTTGCCGCGGTCCGCATCGTTGTCGACCACGGCATAGATCTCGCCGAAGTCGTTGGTCGGCCCGATGACGACCGCTTCCTTCACGGTCACCAGCATGCCCTCCATGCTCTCATAGAAGGCCGAGGCATCGGCGAAGCTGGTCGACGGCACCTGCAGGCCGTCCTCGCCGCCGATCACCACCGCCTCGATCGCCGGGCCCGTGCCGAGCGCGTTGATCACGCCGCCGGCCGAGGCACGTGCGTCGATCTGGGTGCCGGAGAAGGCGCCCGGCGCCGCGCCGTTCGGCGTGAACTCACCGACCAGGCCGGTGACGCTGACGAGTTGACCGGGGCTGACGCTCAAAGGTCCGGACCCGCCGAGGAACACGAAGATCGCGTCCGACGTCGCGGCATCGCCGTCGCCGTTCGCATCCTGGATGTAGAAGCCGCGGCTGCCGTTGGTGTCGACCGCGGTGACCACGCCGAGCGTGGTCACCGTCTGGCCGACGAAGCTCGAGGTGTGACCCGTGCCCTGGATGGTCGGGATCGTCGTCACCGCCGCATAAACGGTGGTGGCGTTGCCGACCTCGTTGGCGGTGACGACCAGCGGCACGCCCATCGGGCTGTCGGCGGCGCTGATGCTGATCACGGTTTCCGGCGCGTTGTCGGCCGGGATCGGCGTTCCGCCGGAGAACGGCGCCGGCGGCTCGTAGCTGACGAAGGAGGCATTGGCCGGATCGGTGACGTCGTAGACCATGACGCCGCCGGCGCGCTCGAGCGTCACGAACGCATAGAGCTTGCCGTTGATCGCCTGCACCGTGACGCCTTCCGGCTCCGGACCCTTGTTGTCGGAGCGGGTGTCGAAGCGTGCCGGCAGTGTTCTCGCTGTTGAAGTTCGTTGCCGCGTTCGGCTGGTTGCCGAGGATCTTCTCGAACTCGCCGCCGGTCTCGCGCACCTTGGTGATGGTGCCGTCGTCGTTCTGGCGGAAGATCGAGATGCCGCGGCCGCCATAGGTGACGATCTGGTCGATATCGCCGTCGCCGTCGGTGTCGCCTTCGTGGTTGATGACGTTCAGCCGGCCGATGTCGTCGTTGTTCTTCAGAGCGGCCGCGTTCGGGAACACCGTGTCGTCGAGATCGTAGGCGGCCGCTGTTCAGCCGCACCTCTTCCGAGCCGAACACGACGCGGGCGTCGCCCTCGTTCGCGGTGACGAAGTAGGTGACGCCGCCGGACGACGAAGCTCGCGATCGCGTCGGGCTGCAGCAGCGAGAACACCGGATCGATTCTCGATCTGGATGCTGCCGGCGGTGCCGGCGCCGTCCTGATCGGAGCCGTCGAACTCGTTGCCGACGAGCGAGCGGTCGATCATGCCGAGCGGCAGGATCGACAGCGGCCGGTCCGCTGCCGGATTGGTCAGGTCGATCACGGCAACCGCGTTGACCTCCTGCAGCGTGACATAGGCGCGCGTGCCGTTCGGCGACACCGAGATGTATTCGGGCTCGATGTCGTTCGCCGCCAGCTGGCCCGGGAACAGCGCAAGGCCGGCGCTGCATCGAGCGCCGCTCTCGTCGCCTGCCGTTCAGCGAGGCGAAGGAAATGGTGTTGGTGACGGCCAAGGTGGCAACGTCGATGATGCTGATGGTGCCGGCGGGATTGTTGCCGGCCGAGACCGGCTCGGCCTCGTTCGCCACCAGGATGCGGCTGCCGTCCGGCGTGAAGGTCAGCATGTCCGGCAGGACGCCGACTTCGACGGTGGTCTGCAGCACGCCGGCCGCATTGAACAGCGCGACATGCCCCGCTTCGCCCGGCGTCGCATTGCCGTAGGCCACGGCGACGACGCCGTTCTTGATCGCGACCGAATTGGCGCCGCCGAATTCCGGCAGCGTCGAAAGATCGATTTCGCCGGTCTTGGTGAGCGAGCCGGTCGCGCCGATCTGGACGATCTCGATCTTGTTGCCGAGGGTGTTGAGAATATAGAGCTGGTCCGAGGTCGGATCGAACGAGACCACCTCGGCATTGCCGCCGGTCGCGGCGAACGAGCCGAGCCGCACGAGCTCGATGGCGTTGGTCGCCGTCGGCGTGCCGGCCTGCCCCTGCAGCGACTCGGCTTCTGCGAGGATGGTGATGGCGTTGCCGCCGCATCGTCGTTCTGGATCGTGCCGGTCGCCTCGTCCTGCGCCGCGTCGATCGTGGTCGGGACCGACAGGCTGTTGCTCGCCGTCTGCAGCGTCGAGCGTGAAGCTCTCGGCAGCTCTCGACATCGACGTCGCCGCGACATTGATCGGTCACCGTGACGGAGTCCTGGCCGGCCGGAATCGTGCCGTTGAAAGCGAACGGCAGCACGGGCGCGCCGGCGAAATCCTGCGCAGTTTGCAGCAGTCGACGTCACCTGGCCGGTGAAGTCGACGTCGCCGGTCGTGCCGCCGGTGCGCTCGACGGTGAACACGAAGGCCGTGGTGCCGGCGTTGCCTTCGGCCTGCGACGACCGACAGCGAGCATCCGCAAACCGCACGGTCTGCGCGCCACCGCCGGTGGTCGTGAAAGCGGTGGTGGAGAACGGAACGTCGGGCGGCGTGCCGTCGGCCGACTGGTCGCCGGACGCGTCCTGCGAGATCCAGTTTGCCGGGTTGTTGATCACCGCCGCGTAGTCGGACAAAGCTCGCCTGGTTGCCGCGGCTGCCGTTGAACGCGGCGATATCGGCGCCCGGGTCGACGGCCGGAGAGATCGATCGCGTTGACGCCGGCGGTCAGGCCGGTTCCGGTCAGCGAGCGCGCTGCTGACCGTAAAGCCGCTGTTGGCGAACCGCGGTCAGGAACGCGGTCGGCGTCGTACGCGGAGGCGCCGATGAAGGCATAGACGATTTCGTCGCTGTTGGCGATGCCGCGATTCGACGCGTCGGCAAAGACGACCGTGCCGAGATTGCTCGCCGATCGTTCCGCTGCCGATGTTGTCGATGGTGACGATGGTGCCGGCGGCGATCGTGCCGGTCGCGGTCCAGCTGAACGCGGATTCGCCGGTGTTGAACGCGGTCCCGTTCCACTCGTTGTCCTGGAAGTGGATGACGGTGCCGCTTGCGATTTCCTCAAGTGCAACAAAGGACAGGTTGTCGTTGCCATCGGCAGTTGAAGCCGGTGAAAGCGATAGAGCCAGGTCCGAGTGCCATGTGACGGATCTCCAGATGTTGCGTCGAAAATCGGCGCGCGAAAGCACGCCGCGAGTGAACGCGGCCCTGCGCGTGGACACGCGCAACGCCATGTGGTGGATGACAAAAAACCTTCCGGGCGGAAGGCGGTGAGATGTTAACCCCGCGTTAAGCTTTAGGATGACTGTCTAACAAGCACGTGACAGCAGCAAAAAACCGCACGCGCGCGGCATGCTGAAAAATTTCTGCGGAAAACTTCCCTGATCGGGAATAAGCGAACGTCATGCCACGACGATCATTCTTCGCGCATGGCCTTCGCGAGGCTGTCCTCGATCGGACGGAACAGATAGCGCAGCATGGTGCGCTCGGACGTCTTGATGAAAGCATCGGCCGGCATGCCGGGCGTCAGCAGCTTCCTGTGCGAGGCCGGCAGTTGCTGCGGATCGAGGGTCAATTTGACACGATAGTATTGCTGCTGTGTCGCCTTGTCCGTCAGCCGGTCCGGCGAGATGTACGTCACCTTCGAGTCCAGCACCGGCGTGGTGCGCTGGTTCAGCGCCGACAGGCGCACGTTGGCCGCACCTCCGACCTGCACGGCGTCCACATCGGTGAGCTGAAGTTTCGCCTCGACGACGAGATCGACGCCGTTCGGCAGCAACTCCGCCACCGGCCTGGCCCGGCGAGATCACCGCACCGACCGTGTTGACGTTGAGCCGAACGCAGCGTGCCCGACGCCGGCGCTGCGACGACGATGCGCGAGAGCACGCTCTCATGGCTGACGATCTGCTCCAGCGTGTCGGCGATGCGATTGTGCACGTCCGACATCCGCGTGCCGGCGTCGCTGCGGCGGTCGTGCCAGATCTTCTCCATCTGCTGCAGCACCTCCGCATTCGTCTGCCGCGCCTTGCCGCTCGTGGCGGCCAGGGCCTCCGCCTTCCCCTCGAGGTCGGCCTCCGTGCGCTGCAGCGCCAGCAGCTTCTCCTTGCGCGCGAGCCCCTTCTGGAAAAGGTAGTCGATGTCCTTCAGCTCTTCCTGGATCATCGGGATCTGCTTCAGGATCGCCTCGCGCTGCGCCTTCAGGCCCGCGATTTCCTCGTCCAGACCCGCAAGACGCTGCGCCAGAATGCTGATCTCATTGCGGAAACGCTGCTTGCGCAGCGTGTATTCGGTGCTCTTGGCGGTGAGGAATTCGGCCACCGACGGGTTCAACGTCGCGCGCTCGACGTCGGCGGGAAGGACGATGTCGTCCTGATCGAACATCTCCGCCCGCAGCATCGCGGCTTCGATCCTCAGGATCGACAGCTGATTGCGCGCGCGATTGAGGTTCGTCCTGCACGAGCGTGGAGTCGAGCGTGATCAACGGCTGGCCGGCCTCGACGACGTCGCCCTCACGGATGTGGATGGTGCGGACGATCCCGCCTTCCAGATGCTGGATGGTCTGGTTCTCGCCGTTGGCGGCGACATGGCCCGACGCCATGACGGAGCCTGCGATCGGCGCAGTGGCGGCCCAGGCGAGGAAGCCGCCGAGGCCGGCGCCCGCGAACACCAGCGTCATCAGCACCGGAACCAGCAGCGAGGTCCTGATGCGGCTCGACCAATGTTGCGTTTGGGCTTGAGACGACGATTGAGCATCAGCTTGCATGGCGTTGCCTCATCAAGCCTGGGCGGCGCGCACGGCGGGCGAGACGCGCGCAAGCGCCTCCTCGCGGCTCTGCGAGGCGGCGATCTGCCCATCGCGCATGAACAGAACCCGGTCCACGCTCTGCAGCACGCCGGAACGCTGGGAGACGACGATCACTGTCGTTCCACCCTTCTTCAGCTGGGCGATGGTACGGTTGAGCGCGGCCTCGCCGTCGGTGTCGAGATGCGCGTTGGGCTCATCCAGCACGACGACGCGAGGACGGCGGAAGACGGCACGCGCGAGCGCGATGCGCTGGCGCTGTCCGCCGGACAGCGGCAATCCGCCCGGACCGACCCGTGTGTCGAAGCCGTCCGGCAATTTCTTGACCAGCTCCGTCACGCCGGCGAGATCGGCTGCGGACATGATCTCCTCCGGCGTCGCCGTGTCGTCGAGGCGGGCGATGTTGCGGGCGATCGAATAGGGCAGCAGCTCGACATCCTGCGGCAAGTAGCCGACGATGCCGTCCGCGCTCATCCGGATCCCAGTTCTCGAGATCCGATCCGTCGAGGCGGATGGTGCCGTGCGACGGCTGCAAGGCTCCGGCGGCAAGCTTGGCGAAGGTCGACTTGCCCGCGCCCGAGGGACCTACGACGCACACCGCCTCCCCCGCCTCGACGGTCAGCACGATGCCCTTGATGGTCGGCTCGGCCGCGCCCTCCGGTGCATACAGCACCTTCTCGAACAGCAGGTGACCCTTCGGCGCCGGCAGCCGCGTGCGCTGCGATCTCGGCTCCCGCAACACGCAAGACCCGGTCGATGCGCTTGAGGCTCGACAGCGACTGCAGCAGCCCCTTCCAGCCGGCGATCAGGTTGTCCACCGGCGCCAGCGCGCGCGCCGCCACCAGCGACGTCGCGAAGATCATGCCGGCGGTGATCTCCTGTTTGAGCGTCAGGTAGGCGCCGAGGCCGAGGATGCCGAGCTGCACGATCAGGCGGATCGAGCGCGACATGCCGGAGAACACCGCATTGGCAGACGTCAGGCGGTCCTGGGCGTTCAAGGCCTCCGCGGTCGTCGCGCCCCAGGCATTGATCGCGGCGCGGGCCATGCCCATCGAACGCAGCGCCTCGCCGCTCCGGGCAAAGGCGATCACCAGATTGCCCGCGCGTTCGCGGCGGCGGCGCCGCTCTTCCGGTTCGGCCCGCTCAGCGCCCATTGGTTCATGATGGTCAGCAACAGCAGGATCGCGATGCCGGCCAGCACCAGGCCGCCCAGCGCGGGGTGAATCATAAAGACGATCCAAAGGAACAGCGGCGCGAACGGCGCATCGATCAGCGCCGAGAATACCGGGCTCGCCAGAAACGACCGCACCTGCGCCAGATCGCGGATCGACCCGGTCGGGTCCTGGGCCGGGCCGCTCGCGCGCAGCGACACCACCAGAAGCCTCTCGCCGGCGTCGATCTCCAGCCGCGTCCCCACCCGCTGCACGACGACCTGGCGAATGGCTTCGATCGCGCCGAGCACCATGAGGATCGCCACCGCGATCAGGGTCAGATAGGCGAGCGTGTCGATGCTGGCGGAGGTGAGAACGCGGTCATAGACCTGCAGCATGTAGACCGGCAGCACCAGCGCCAGCAGGTTCAGAACGAATGTCAGGACGGCAACGACCGCAAGCCCGGTGACGATCGCGCGGCTGATGACGTTTCGGAAAACCATTGAACCCTGAACCCCACCCGGATCGCGGACCGGAGCGCAGTTCAACGGGGTAGAGATGACATCGTGATGAAACGGCGATTACATCCGCGTCGCCGATGTGGAAGTGGCCTACAATATAGTCTTGACAGATCAGCGCGCTGCAGCGGCCTTCTGCGGCGGCGCTTGCGGCTCGAAATGCTCTTTCAGCACGCTCTCGAGCGCGTCCTTGACGACCGGCTTGTTCAGCACCCGGCAGTCGCTGAGCCGGGTCTTGACCGCCTCGGACTCGTAGCCGGTGGTGAACACGATCGGGCATGCCGCGCTTCTGCAGCTGCTCGGCCAGATCGTAGGTCATCTCTCCGTTCAGGTTCAGGTCGAGGATGGCGAAGTCGATCGCCTCGGCCGCGGCGCCTTCGATCGCCTCGGACAGCCGGCCGTAGGGGCCGACGACCGCATAGCCGAGCGACCTGAGCTGTTCCTGCAAATCGAGCGCGACCAGCATCTCGTCTTCGACGATCATCACCCGCGGCGCCGTGCTGCGGCACACCGGTGGCGCTCGCGGCGCCCCTGGCTCCTGCGCGGCCGGTTGCTGGCGAAGGCGTCCCTGAACGGAATCCGGAGCAGGCAATCGAGACCTTCCGGCTTCCAGTCGAACGTGACCTTGCCCCCGTGCTGGTGCTCGACGCCGGCGACGATAGCGGACGTTCCAAAACCCCGGCGCTCCGGCGGCGACACCACCGGACCGCCCTGCTCCTGCCAGCGGATGACCAGCTCACGCCCCTCCATGTGCCAGCGCACGTCGAGATGACCTGTGGGCAGCGACAATGCGCCGTATTTTGCGGTGTTGGTCGCAAGCTCGTGCAGCGCCAGCGCCAGCGTCTGCGCCGTCGAGGAATCCAGAAGCACATCAGGGCCTTCGACAACGATCCTCGTCGTATTGCCGAGGTCGAACGGCGCCAGTTCGTCGTGCAGGAGGCTCGCCAGGTCCGCGCCTTCCCAGCGCGACTGCGACAGGATCGAGTGCACGCGCGAGAGCGCGAGGATACGTCCCTCGACCGCGGCGACGAAGTCCTCGATGCTGGTCGCCCGGGTCAGCCGCACCAGCGCCTGCACCAGCGCGAGCGCATTCTTGGCGCGATGATCGACCTCGCGAGCGAGCAGCGTCTGCCGATCCTCATCGGCCTTGCGGTCGGAAATATCCAGAATGACGCCGCTGATATGGGTTGCGCCGGTGGCTTCGTTCAGGGTCGAAGCAGCGCTGCCGAGGCACCAGCGGATCTTGCCGTCCGGCCTGCGGATCCGGAACTCGATATGATGCGCTTCGCCGCCGGCCAGCAGCTGGCCCATCACCTCGTCGAGCTTCGGCCAGTCATCCGGCTGGATCAGCGGACGGATGTTCGCAGGCGTCGGGGTGAACGAGGCGACGTTGACGCCGAAGATGCGGAACAGGCCGGCATCCCAGTGATACTTCTCCGAGGCCGTGTCCCAATGCCAGGACCCCATCTGCGCCGCCGCCAGCGCCAGGCTGCGCCGCCGCTCGCTTTCCATCAGCCGCAGCGTCTGCGCTTCCAGCTCGGCGGTCCGCTCGCGCACGCGCTGCTCGAGCTCGCTGTTCAGCTGCTCGAGCTGCCGTGTCTTGCGGTAGAGCTCGCTGAAGATCCTCACCTTTGCGCGCAGCACCTCCGGGACCACCGGCACCGGCACGTAGTCGACCGCGCCCATCTCGTAGCCGCGCAGGCGATCCATGTCGGACAGATGGATGGCCGAGATGAAGATCATCGCGATCTTGCGGTAGCGCGGATGCTCGCGGATCATGGCCGCGAGCTCGAAGCCGTCGAGCTCCGGCATGTTGACGTCGAGCAGAATGACCGCCACCTCGGTGCGCAGCAGACACTCCAGCGCTTCGCGGCCCGAGCGGACCGCGATCAGATTCTCGTCGAGCGGCCCGAGGATCGCCTCATAGCTCAAGAGCTTGCCCGGCTGGTCGTCCACCAGCAGGATGTTGAGCTTGTCGCCGTCAGTCATGCCAGTTCTTTCGGCCATTGCCTTCCGGCTCTCCTGGCGTGCGCATCAGCGATGCAGCCACATGCGCAGCGCCGCCAGCAGCTGTTCGGTATTGACCGGCTTTGCGAGATAGTCCGACGCGCCGGCGTCGAGACACTTCTCCCGGTCGCCCTTCATCGCCTTCGCCGTCAACGCCACGATCGGCAGGCGGCGGAATGCCTGGTTCTGCCGGATCGCCGCGATCGTCTGATAGCCGTCCATCTCCGGCATCATGATATCCATCAGCACGATGGCGACATTCGACGTCGCCTCGAGCAGGCCGATCGCCTCGCGGCCCGTGGTCGCGGTCAGCACGTTCATGCCGCGCCGCTCCAGCACGCTGGAGAGCGCGAAGATATTGCGCGCGTCGTCGTCGACCAGCAGCACCGTGCGTCCGACCAGATCCTCGTCGGACGAGTTCAGACGTTCCAGCATTTTCTGTTTTTCGGGTGGCAAATCCGTAACCACCCGATGGAGAAACAGTGACGTCTCGTCGAGCAGACGTTCCGGCGACTCCACGCCCTTGACGACGATGCTGCGCGCCATCTTGTGCAGCGTCGCATCCTCCTGCGCGGAGAGTTCCCGCCCGGTGAACACGACGACGGGAACATCGGCCAGCGCCGTATCCGCCCGCATCTCCTCGAGCACCTCGAAGCCGGACATGTCCGGCAGCTTCAGATCGAGCACGAGGCAATCGACCGGATTGCTGCGCATGGCATTCAGCGCATGCTCGCCGCTGCCGACGGTCTCGATCTCGATGTCGTCGTGCCCGAGCAGCTCGGCGATGCTCATCTGCTCCGACGGGTTGTCCTCGACGATCAGGAGTCGCCGGCGCTTCTGCGCCGAATAGTCCTTGATGCGCTCGATCGCGTCTTCGACCCCGTCGCTGGTCGACGGCTTGTTGACGAACGAGAAGGCGCCGCGCGCCAGCGCATGCTGGCGATCCTCGTCGAGGGTGACGACCTGGACCGGGATGTGCCGGGTCAGCGGGTTCTGCTTGAGCTGGCTCAGCACGGTCCAGCCGAGCATGTCGGGCAGGAACACGTCGAGCGACACGGCCGACGGCTGGAACTGCTTGGCCAGTTCCAGCGCATCGATGCCCTTGGTCGCGACCAGAACCTTGAACCCCTTCTTGTGGGCAAGGTCGGCGAGGATCTTCGCATAGTGCACGTCGTCCTCGACGATCAGCAGGATCTGATCCCCGGCCTCGATCGCGTTGCGGTCGTCCGGCGACCTGCTCCACCGGCTTGCTCGCGGCATCGGCGCCTTCGCCGATCGAGCGGGAAATCTTCGGCCGCGCCGCCTGCGGATCGACCACCTGCGGATTGGACGCACCCACATATTTCGCCGGCAGATACAGGATGAAGTTGCTGCCCCTGCCCGGCGTGCTGCGCAGATGGATTTCGCCGCCGAGCAGCGAGGCGAGCTCGCGGCTGATGGCGAGACCGAGGCCCGTGCCGCCATACTTGCGGCTGGTGGAGGCGTCGGCCTGCTGGAACGCCTCGAAGATGATGCGCTGCTTGTCGAGCGGAATGCCGATGCCGCTGTCGGCCACCTCGAAGGCAATGACCGCATCGGTCGCGTCCAGCACCGGATGCTTCGGATTCCAGCCGCTGGTCGCGTGCGACACCGTCATCTTCACGCCGCCATGGGCGGTGAACTTGAACGCGTTCGACAGCAGGTTCTTCAGCACCTGCTGCAGGCGCTTGGAGTCCGTCGTCATCGTTCGGGCAACGCCCGGCTCGATCGCGACCTCGAACGACAGCCCGCGCGTCTCGGCTTCGTGCCGGAACGGCCGCGCGACCGAGTCGAGCAGGCCGCCGACCACCATCTCCTCCGCGTCCACCGTGACGGTGCCGGACTCGATCTTCGACAGGTCGAGGATGTCACTGATCAGGTTGAGCAGGTCGGTGCCCGCGCCGTGGATCGTGCGCGCGAATTCGACCTGCTTGGCCGAGAGGTTTCCTTCCGGATTCTCGGTGAGCTGCTGGCCGAGGATCAGGATGCTGTTCAGCGGCGTGCGCAGCTCGTGGCTCATGTTGGCGAGGAACTCGGACTTGTACTTCGAGGTCAGCGCGAGCTCGCTCGCCTTTTCTTCCAGAGCGCCGCGCGCCTGCTCGATTTCCTGGTTCTTGCGCTCCACCTCGACGTTGCGCTCGGCGAGCTGCTGCGCCTTCTGCTCGAGCTGGTCGTTGGTGTCCTGCAATTCGCGCTTCTGCGACTGCAGCTCGCCGGCGAGGTTCTGCGACTGCTTGAGCAGCGCCTCGGTCTGCATGGTCGCTTCGATCGAGTTCAGCACGATGCCGATCGAGGCGGTGAGCTGCTCGAGGAAGGTGATCTGCAGCGGCGTGAACGCCTTGACCGAGGCAAGCTCGATCACCGCCTTGAGCTGGCTTTCGAACACCACCGGCAGCACCACCACGTTCTGCGGCACCACCTTGAACAGCGCCGAGCCGATCGGCACGGCGTGCGCCGGCAATTCCTCGATCAGCACGCGTCGCTTGTTCAGCGCGCACTGGCCGACCAGCCCCTGGCCGATCCTGATGGTTTCGGGATGGCCCTGCGCGACGTCGTCCGCATGCGCGGACAGGAGCTTCAGCTTCTGCGCGTCGTCGCCCTCCATCTGATAGATCACGCCGAGCTGCGCTTCGACCAGCTCCGTCATCTCGTTCAGCAAGAGCCGTCCGACCGTCGTCAGGTCGCGCTGGCCCTGCAACATGCCGGTGACGCGCGCGAGGTTGGTCTTCAGCCAGTCCTGCTCGGTGTTGCGATCGGTCGTCAACCGAAGGTTGTCGATCATCGTGTTGATGTTGTCTTTCAGCTCGGCCACCTCGCCGCGCGCATCGACCTGGATCGACCGCGTCAGGTCGCCCTTGGTCACCGCGGTCGCGACCTCGGCGATGGCGCGCACCTGGTTGGTCAGGTTCGCCGCCAGGAGGTTGACGTTGCCGGTGAGGTCCTTCCACGTGCCGGCGGCGCCTGGCACCGCCGCCTGGCCGCCGAGGCGGCCTTCCACGCCGACTTCGCGCGCCACCGTCGTCACCTGATCGGCGAAGGTCGCCAGCGTTCCGGTCATGTTGTTGATGGTGTCGGCAAGAGCCGCGACCTCGCCCTTCGACTTCACCGTGAGATTCTGCTTCAGGTCGCCGTCGGCGACCGCGGTCACCACCTTGACGATGCCGCGCACCTGCTCGGTGAGGTTCGCCGCCATGAAGTTGACGGTGTCGGTCAGATCCTTCCACGTGCCGGCGACGCCCGGCACCTCGGCCTGACCGCCGAGCTTGCCTTCGGTGCCGACTTCGCGCGCCACGCGCGTCACTTCCGAGGCAAAGCCGTTGAGCTGGTCGACCATCGTGTTGATGGTGTTCTTCAGCTCGAGGATTTCGCCCTTCACGTCCACCGTGATCTTGCGCGACAGGTCGCCGCGCGCCACGGCCGTGGTCACTTCGGCGATGTTGCGGACCTGCGTGGTGAGGTTCGCCGCCAGCAGGTTGACGTTGTCGGTCAGATCCTTCCAGGTGCCGGCGGCACCCGGCACCACCGCCTGGCCGCCGAGGCGGCCGTCGGTGCCGACCTCGCGCGCCACGCGCGTCACTTCGGCGGCGAACGAGCGCAGCTGCTCGGTGGTCGTGTTCAGCGTCTCCTTCAGCAGCAGCAACTCGCCGCGCACGTCCACGGTGATCTTCTTCGACAGGTCGCCGCCGGCGATCGCGGTCGCGACCTCGGCGATGTTGCGCACCTGCGCCGTGAGGTTCGACGCCATGAAGTTGACGTTGTCGGTCAGGTCCTTCCACGTGCCGGCGACGCCCGGCACCTGCGCCTGACCGCCGAGCTTGCCTTCGGTGCCGACTTCGCGCGCCACGCGCGTCACTTCGCCGGCAAAGGCGTTCAGCTGATCGACCATCGTGTTGATGGTGTTCTTCAGTTCGAGAATTTCGCCGCGCACGTCCACCGTGATCTTGCGCGACAGGTCGCCCTTCGCGACCGCAGTGGTCACCTCGGCGATGTTGCGGACCTGGCCGGTCAGGTTCGACGCCATCGAGTTGACGTTGTCGGTGAGGTCTTTCCACGTACCGGCGACACCCGGCACCTGCGCCTGGCCGCCGAGCTTGCCTTCGGTGCCGACTTCGCGCGCCACGCGCGTCACTTCGCCGGCAAAGCCGTTCAGCTGATCGACCATCGTGTTGATGGTGTTCTTCAGTTCGAGAATTTCGCCGCGCACGTCCACCGTGATCTTGCGCGACAAGTCGCCCTGCGCCACCGCGGTCGTCACCTCGGCGATGTTGCGGACCTGGCCGGTCAGGTTCGAGGCCATCGAGTTGACGTTGTCGGTCAAGATCCTTCCACGTACCTGCGACGCCCGGCACCTGCGCCTGGCCGCCGAGCTTGCCTTCGGTGCCGACCTCGCGCGCCACGCGCGTCACTTCGCCGGCAAAGCCGTTCAGCTGATCGACCATCGTGTTGATGGTTTCCTTCAGCTGCAGGATTTCGCCCGAGACGTTGACGGTGATCTTCTTCGACAAGTCGCCGCCGGCGATGGCGGTAGCGACGTCGGCGATGTTACGCACCTGGGCGGTCAGGTTGCCCGCCATGAAGTTCACGCTGTCGGTGAGGTCCTTCCAGGTGCCGGCGACGCCCGGAACGCCCGCCTGGCCGCCGAGCTTGCCTTCGGTGCCGACCTCGCGCGCCACGCGCGTCACTTCCGAGGCGAACGAGTTGAGCTGGTCCACCATCGTGTTGATGGTGTCCTTCAGCTCGAGAATTTCGCCGCGCACGTCCACGGTGATCTTGCGCGACAGGTCGCCGCGCGCCACGGCGGTGGTCACCTGCGCGATGTTGCGCACCTGCGCCGTCAGGTTGCCGCACATGGCGTTGACGGAGTCCGTCAGGTCCTTCCAGGTGCCGGCCACGCCCGGCACGATCGCCTGACCGCCGAGCTTGCCGTCGGTGCCGACCTCGCGCGCCACGCGCGTCACTTCCGAGGCGAACGAGCGCAGCTGGTCCACCATCGTGTTGATGGCTTCCTTGAGCTGCAGGATTTCACCGCGCACGTCGACGGTGATCTTCTTCGACAGGTCGCCGTTGGCGACAGCGATGGTCACCTCGGCGATGTTTCTGACCTGACCGGTCAGGTTGTTGGCCATCGAGTTCACGCTCTCGGTGAGGTCGCGCCAGACGCCCGTCACTTCGGACACCTGCGCCTGACCGCCGAGCTTGCCTTCGGTGCCGACCTCGCGCGCCACGCGCGTCACCTCCGAGGTGAACACGCTGAGCTGCTTGATCATCGTGTTGACGATGTTGGCCGAGCGCAGGAATTCGCCCTTCAGCGGCCGCCCGTCGACGTCGAGCGGCACCGTCTGCATCAGGTCGCCGCGCGCCACGGCGGTCACCGCACGGGTCACCTCGGTGGTGGGCCACAGCAGATCGTCGATCAGGCCGTTGACCGAGGATTCCATGTCGCCCCACGAGCCGCCGGCGAGACCGAATTTGACGCGCTGGCGGGTCTTGCCTTCGCGCCCGACCGACTGGCCGACGCGGCGAAGCTGGTCGGCCATCTGCTGGTTGGCGGCGACGATCTCGTTGAAGACGTCGGCGATCTTTCCCTCAAGCCCGGCGTCGGCGCTGTTCATCCGCACCGAGAAGTCGCCGTTCTTCATCGCCTGCAGCGCGTTGAAAAGTGCGGGAAGCGGATAGGCCTCGCCGGTGGTTTCCGACCGCGCGCCGCGACCGTTGGGAGAAACCTTGGAGGCGGTATTCGGCATGGCGATCCTCAAACGATGATGCGGCCCGGACTAGCCTATACGAGTCCGGACGTGTTTGGTCAGATGTCGAATTGGCCGGCGGCGTTTGTCGATTTGAGATTCACGGTCGGGTCCTGCCGCACGCGATGCGGGAACCTCAGCTCGGCGGCGCCGGGTCGTATTCAGGGAAGAATTCCTTTGCGGTCGGCTTGACGTTCAAAAGGCCTGGCGTTCAGGGAATGAGGCCAAAACATGGCTTGAACGCGCCGTGGCGGCATTTGGTTCCATGCCGGAAGCGTCAAATCCTCCAGCGCCATCAATGCGAGGAGTTGACGGCCGTGCCGTCAACTGCGTCCGCTACCGGCCTCTCCGCCGCCCTGCTCCCGCGCCGGCTTTTCGGATGGATCGGGACCCCCGCCCGCCTTGGCTTCGAAATCGGCAGCAAGATGCGTCAGCCGCTCCGCAACCGCCTCATCCGGCGCCACGCCGACCATTTTGCGGAGCGTCGTTGCCTGCCGCTTGAAATAGTCCTTGCCGATCATTCTACTGACTCACGGCCCCCGGGGCTTGATTTCAAGACTCCGCAGACGGTCGTTGGTTCCGTTCAATTGTATAAAAGTGCACTCAGGGCGGATGCGGTCCCGGCCCGGCTCGTCTGAAATTCGGTGCTTAAAAAGCAAAGGACCGCCAGAGGAGGAACGGCTCTGGCGGTCCTAAGGGCTATCGACGTTGTGGGACAGTCAACGCCGCGATCAGCCTGGGTGGATATTGCCCGTTGGCCCGCATGACCGCTGTTTCTCAGGTGACAGCCGTCCATCACCAGCACTTGATCGAGCCCCTGGCAAAACGCGCATCGACTGTTCCCCCGGGAACAGCGGCATCCATCCGACGATGGCATGCTGCATCCACGTCATCGATGCGTTGATTGTCCCACAACGACGATGATCTGGACCGCCGGAGACGTCCCACTCCGGCGGTCCTTTCGTTTCACCGCTCGCGGAACGTGCGCGAAATCTGGTCGGTGAGCGGCTTCATCATGTAGCTCAGGATCGTCCGCTCGCGGGTTTGCAGGTGAAGCTCCGCCGGCAATCCGGAGATGATGCGCTGGTCGACGAGCTTTTCGAGTTCGCCCGACTTCAGTTCGACACGGGCACGGAAATACGGCGCGGCTTGGCGCTGCTGGTCCTGCTCCAGGTCGGCGGAGACGAACACCACGCGCCCCGCGAGCTCCGGCGTTTTGCGCTGATCGAACGAGGAGAAGCGGATCAGCGCATCCTGGCCGACGCTGACCTGATCGATGAAGGCCGGCTCGATCCGGCTTTCGACCAGCAGCTTTTCGTTCTCGGGAACGATCTGCATCACCGTCTCGCCCGGCGCGACCACGCCGCCGATCGTGAAAATGCTCAAGCTGATGGATCAGGCCCGTGATCGGCGCGCGGATCTCGATCCGCTGCAGCTTGGCTTCGGCCGCCAGCCGCCGCTCCTGCAGATCGGCGATCTTCTCGGAGGCTTCGCGCAGATCGCGCGCGACCTCGTTCAGCGTCTGCTTGCCGACCTGAGCGATCTGCACGTTAACCTCGCTGATGCGGCCTCGGGCACGGGCGATCTGCGCTTTGATGTCGCCAGCCTGTCCCTCGAGTTGCGCGAGCGTAAGCCGCTGCGGATTGATGCGCGAGAGCTGCGTCAGGCCCTGCTTGAGCAACGCTTCCAGCCCGGTGAGCTCATCGCGAACCACCGTCGCCTGACCTTCGATCGCCTTCTGCTGCGCGGTCAGACCTTCGATCTCCTGGTTGATCTGGTCGATCCGCTCGCGCAGCTGCGACACCTCGCCGTCGCGCGCGCGCTTGCGCGCGTTGAACAGCTCATTCTCGATGTTGATGGTGCTGGCGGAGTCCTTATCGACCCCACCTTCGGCGGGCGGGGCCGGAAATTTGATGGCCGGCTGGTCGTCGCGTTCGGCGGCAAGCCGCGCCGCGCGAACCTGCTGCCCATAAAGCTGCACCATCACCACGCCGAGCTCGGCGCGCGCCTGGGTTTCGTTCATCCGCACCAGGAGATCGCCGGCGGTGACCTTCTGTCCGTTGCGCACGAGGATCGCCGCGACGCCGCCGCCGTCCTGATGCTGAATGCGACGGATATTGCCCTCGACCACCATGTTGCCCGGCGCGATCACCGCACCGCGGATTTCGACCAGCGCCGCGTAGCCGACGATGCCGAAGAGGAAGATCGCCGTGACGACGTAACCCGCGAGCAACCTGCGTTTCAGTCCGCGGCGGACGTTTGCGTCCTGCGTATCGATCGACGTGGTCCCTGGATGGTTCGGATCGCTCATGATCTCGCCGTGATGCCTCCTGAACGGCCCGCGATCTCGGGATTGACCACGACGCGCTTGAGCACCTCGTCGCGCGGTCCGAACGTGGATTGCGTGCCGTCGCGCACGAACAGCACCTGATCGACTTCCGCCAGCGCGCTCGGCCGGTGCGCCATCACGACGACGATGCCGCCGCGCTGGCGCACGGCGCGGATCGCCTTGCCGAGCGCGGCTTCGCCCTCGGCGTCCAGATTCGAATTGGGCTCGTCGAGCACGACCAGGAACGGATTGTTATAGAGTGCGCGCGCAAGGCCGATGCGCTGGCGCTGTCCGGCCGACAGCGCCACCGCGGCGTCGCCAATCGGCGTGTCGAAGCCCTGCGGCAACTTCAGGATCATTTGCGTGGCGCCGGCCATCTCCGCCGCGGCGACCACGGCCGCGTCCTCGCGCCCTTCGGAGAAGCGCGCGATATTCTCGGTCACGGTGCCGTCGAACAATTCGACCGACTGCGGCAGGTAACCGATCAGCCGGCCAAGGTCGTCCGGATGCCACTGGTCCTGCATGGCACCGTCGAGCCGCAGTTCGCCCCGAACGATCGGCCAGACGCCGACCAGTCCGCGCGCCAGCGTCGACTTTCCCGCGCCGCTTGGGCCGATCACGGCCACCGCCTGCCCGGCATTCAGCTTGAAGTTGATCCCTGCAAGCGTGGTGTTGCGCGCGCCGTGCGGGGCGATCGCAACATTTGCGAGCGAGATTTCGCGGGCCGGCGGCGGCAACGACGTGCGTTTGGCCTCGGGCTCGACCGCCAGATTGGCCAGACGCGCGCGCGCATCGCGATATTGCAGGAACGGGCGCCACTGTCCGACCACCTGCTCGATCGGCTGCAACGCGCGCGCGGCGATCACCGACGCCGCCAGCATCACGCCGGGCGTGGCCAATTGCTCGATCACGAGATAGGCGCCCGCGGCCAGGATGACCGACTGCAGCAGAATCCGGAAGGCTTTCGCGAACGCCGCGATCCGTCCCGCCGCGTCGGCGCCGTGCATTTGCGCCATCAGCGTCGCAAGATGCGCCTCGGTCCAGCGCGAGCGGATCGCCCCCAGCATGCCGAGCGCGCGCAGCGATTCGGCGTTGCGGCGCCCGCCCTCGATCCAGGCATTGCGCCGCGACGCATGCTCGACGGCCAGCCGGGTCGGCTCCTTCGAGGCGTAGTAGCCCCAGACCGTCAGGCCGATCAGGATCACCGCGCCGGCGATCGCAAGCGCCCCGAGCAACGGATGCAGGAGAAAGCAGATGGCGACGTAGAGCGGCATCCACGGCAGGTCGAACAGCGCGATCGGACCCGGGCCGGCAAGGAAAGACCGCACCACGTCGAGGTCGCGGACCGGCTGCTGGCCGTCGCCGCTGCTCCGCCGCATCAGCTGCTGCTCGATCACGCCGTTGAAGACATGCTCGCGCAACGCGCGATCGAGAGACAGCCCGATCCGGATCAGGATACTC
Organism: uncultured Alphaproteobacteria bacterium; assembly: GCA_963843435.1. Taxonomy (GTDB): domain Bacteria; phylum Pseudomonadota; class Alphaproteobacteria; order Rhizobiales; family Xanthobacteraceae; genus P52-10. Next base: position 104,870 of record CAWJKJ010000007.1, on the reverse strand, counting down.
GAACGCAGCTGATCGAGGATCGCCATCAGGACCAGCAACAGCGTGGCGACGCCGAGCAAGGCGATGAGCGTCTGCTGGCTGCGGCTGGTCAGCACCCGGTCATAGACCTGCAGCATGAAAATCGGGCTGGTCAGCAGCAGGATGTTGATGATCGCGCTGAAGATGCCGACGCCCCAGAGCGCGCGGCGATTGGACCGCAGGGCGGCCCGGACCGGATCAGCTGGAGCACGCGGGCGTGGCAGAAGAGCCATGTTCAACCTTCAATTCCGAGGCCGCAATGTCATGGACCGGCAAGGGATAGTCAAATCGCACGCGGAACCGCCTATATCGAATAAAGAGTGCGAATCGCTGAACCTAAACCTGGGCCGTTAGACTAAATCGGGCGTGAATCCGAAAGCCGGAAACGACCCTTTCGGATCATGCCTAACAGCCCTGCCGGGCGCTGCAATATCCTTTGCCGTGCGTCCGGCCTGTGCAACTCTTGTCACCAAATCGGAATAAGAACCATGCCAGGCATCGATCGTCGCGTTCTCGTTGCGGGCCTCGCCATCGCCAGCCTTTCGCCGCACGCCGCCCTCGCGCAGTCGGAAAACGTCGCCGGGAAGGTCGACGAAGCGATCGGCCTTGTCACGGTCGAAGGCCGGCAGCCGCAAAAGCCGCTGGCCGTGCAGGAGACGGTGTTCGTCGGCGACACGGTCGCGACCGGCAGCGCATCGAAACTCGGCATGAAGCTCGGCCAGGAGACCTTGCTGCGGCTGGGCGAACTGGCGCGCATCAAGATCGACCGCTTCCTCGTCAACGCCGGCGGCACCATCCAGCTGAATGCCGGGCCGTTGCTGCTCGACAAGCCGAAGACCTCGCCTCCGGTCAACATTCGCTCCCCGTTCGGCCTGATCAGCGTGCGCGGAACCCGCATCTTCGCAGGTCCCAGCCGCGGCGTATTCGGCGTGTTCGTCGTCCACGGCAACGCGACCGTCACGGCCGGCGGAAAAACCGTGCAGCTCACCGACGGCCTTGGCACGGATCTCGCCAGACGAGGCGCTGCGCCGACCGCGCCGACGCGCTGGGGCGAGGAGCGCATCCGCCTCGCGCTCGCGAGCGTATCGTGAACTCGAGCATGTCGTGACGCAGACTTCCGACAATCTGGCCTCGCTGCTGGCGAAGACCGAGCTCTTCGGCGCGCTGTCCTCCGACGCCGTCGCGCAGCTTGCGAGCCGGTTTCACACCGTGCAGTTCAAGCGCGGCCAGACCATTTATGAGCGTGGCGACGCGGGCAACGCACTGCACTTGATCAGAAGCGGCCAGATCCGCTTCTCGGTGGTGACAGGCGACGGGCGCGAACTGAGCGTCCGCGTGGCGAAAGCCGGCGAGATCATCGGCGAGATCGCGGTGCTCGACCGCCAGCCGCGCACGGCGACCGCGGTGGCGCTTACCGCGGTGACCGCGAACTCGCTGGCGCGCGCCGATCTCGATCGTCTGCTCCTGCAGGAGCCGCAACTGGCGCGAAACGCCATCGACTTTCTGTGCCAGCGGCTGCGCGATACGACCGACCAGCTCGAACTGATTGCACTCTATCCCGTCGAAGTCCGCCTTGCGCGGTTCCTGCTGGTCGCGCTCAAGGGCCAGAGCGCCCAGAGCGGAAAGCGCATCCCGCTGGAGCTTGGCTTCTCGCAGGGCGAGCTTGCGCAACTGCTCGGCGCCAGCCGGCCGAAGGTCAACCTCGCGCTCGGCATCCTCGAAGAGGCCGGCGCCATCGGCCGCACATCGGATCGGCTGTTCTGCGATCCCGCCATTCTGGCCCGTATCGCCGAAAAGACCGATGATTAGGTGGCGCCTCGCAACGATGGCGCCGCTGCTCGGCGGACTCCTGACGATTGCGCTCCTGACCGCCGGCTTTCTCACAGCCGGTCAAGGCCTGCTCGATCGCCTGATCGAGCCGACCAGGGACATTGTCCTGCGCGCCGCCAATTCCTTCGTCGAGAAACCTCGAACAGCGCCTGCCGTGGTCGTCGTCGACATCGACTCCAGGAGCATCGATGAGCGTAGGCGCCTGGCCGTGGCCGCGGGAAACCGTCGCGATGCTCGTCGACAGGATCGCGGCGGCGGCGCCGTCGGTCGTCGCCATCGACATCCTGTTCGAGAACGCCGACAGCCATTCGCCGGCAGCACTGGCGCGACAGCTCGGAGCCGCGTCTCGGACGAAGCGACCTCACGGCGCTGGCCGACACCCTGCCCGACGGCGACAAGCGCCTCGGCGCCGCCCTGCAGAGCACCGCCGCCGTGCTTGGATTTGTGCTCGATCCCGCGACGCGCGGCAGCATACCTGCGCCGCCGATCACCGCCCGCGGAGACGTGAGACTTGCCGACATCTGGCGCGGCGCCGGCGTCATCGGCCCGCCGGCGGAGCTGACGAACGCCGCGCGCGGACTCGGCGCGCTCGCGCTGCTGGGCGATGCGAGCGGCATCGTCCGCCGCGTGCCGCTGCTTGTCGCGGCGGACGGCCGGCCCTATCCGGGCCTCGCCCTCGAGTGCGTCCGCGTCCTTTCCGGCGCCTCCAACTACATCATCGACGCTGCGACCGAGACCATTCAGGTGGCCGACCTGCAGTTGCCGCTCGCACGCAACGCCATGCTGCGGCTTTCGCCGGTCGGCGCAAGGGATCGCGAGCGTGTCGATCGTCTCGGCCACGGACATCATGTCGGGCCGCTTCGATCCGGCCGTGCTCGCGAAGTCCGTGGTCATGATCGGCGGCTCGGCGCCCGAGCTCGGCGGGCTTCGCGCGACATCGTTCGACCCGCTGACGCCGTCGGTGCTGGTGCACGCCGACGCATTTCTACAACTGATGCGCGGCTACCTGCCCCGCCCGCCGGCGCTTGCCGCCACCTTCCAGCTTGCCAGCCTGCTGCTCGCAGCGCTCGCCGCGCTCGCCGCCGCGCTCTGGCTCAGGCCGCTGGCAGCGGCGCTCAGCATCGCGATGCTGTCCGCCCTGATCTGGTCCGGCGCGATCGCGCTCGCCGCGCAGGCCGCAGCTTCTGATCGACCCGCTGCTGCCGACGGTGATGGCGTTTACAGTGTTCGCGGTGGTCTCGACGCTCGAACTTCGCCATCACCCAGCAGCGCGAGGCGCGGGTTCGGCAGCGGTTCGCCCAGCACCTCGCGCCCCAGGTGGTCAGCATGATCGTGTCCGATCCGAACCTCGTGAAGCTGACCGGCGAGCGGCGGGAAATCACCGCGCTGTTCACCGACATCGAGGGCTTCACGACGATGACCGACCGGCTCGGGCCGCAGGAACTGGTGTCGCTGCTCGACCGCTACTTCGAGGGCGTGGCTGCGATCGTCATGAAGCACGGCGGCATGATCGACAAGCTGGTCGGCGACGCGGTGCACGCGTTCTTCAATGCACCGCTGGACCAGAGCGAGCATTGGCGCCACGCGATCGCGTGCGGCATCGAGATCAGGAGCTGGACCGAGGCGTTCCGGGCGTCGCCGGAGAACCGTGCGGCGCAGATGGGCAAGACGCGGATCGGCATCGAGACCGGCGACGCCGTGGTCGGCGACGTCGGCATCGCCGCAAAGCTCGACTACACCGCGCACGGCAACGCGATCAACATCGCGGCGCGGCTGGAGGCCGCCAACAAGGATCTCGGTTCGACGATCTGCATCGGCGCAGGCGCGGCCGAACGTTTCGGCAAGGACCGGCTCAATCCGCTGGGCATCGGTCAAGCTTCGCGGCCTGAACGTGGAGATGGCGGTGTACGAGCCGAAGCCGTGACCTTCCGCCTCAACCGCGAGCGGCACTGACTGCGCGCGGGCCCTGCAGGCTGCGGCTGTCCGGCATCGACCGGCCCGGACTTTCCGTGATCGTTGCGCGCAGTTCGCCCTTGTCGAGCAGAACCGGCCTGGCGAAATAAAAGCCCTGCGCATATCGAATCTTCGTTGCGGCCTGCAGGTAGGCAAGCTCTTCGAACGTCTCGACGCCCTCGGCGACGACGACCATGCCCAATGCTTCGCTCAGGGATTCGATCGCCTTGAGAATGCTCTGGCTGCGCGGACGCTTGTGGATGTCCGTGATGAATGAGCGATCGATCTTGATCTCATCGGCGGTGACGTCGGCAAGCGCCGACAGCGACGAATAGCCGACGCCGAAATCATCGATCGAGACGCCGACGCCGATGCGGCGCAGGAGCGGAAGGATATCGGTCTGGAACTCGGACTTCTCGAGAAACGCATCCTCCGTCACTTCGATCATGAACCGCGACGCGCAACCGGTCGCATCGAGCGCATGCGCGAACGAGCGCATGAACTCGCAATTCCCGGCCTGCTTCGCGGCGACGTTGATGCTGATGCCGGCGTGCGCGCCGAACATGGCGTTGATCTGGTCGATCGAGCCCATGATTTCGTCGAGCACCAGATGCGTCAGCCTGTCGATCAGGCCGAGCTCGGTCGCAAGCCCGATGAAGGTGCCGGGCGCCTGCAGCAGTCCGTTCTCGTTGCGCAGCCGGACCAGCGCCTCGACGCCCCTCACCTCCTGCGTGCGAATATCGACCTTGGACTGGAAGGCACAACAGAACTGCCGATCCTGGATTGCGAGCCGCAACGCCTGCTCGTTCTGCATGCGCTCGGCGGTTTCGCGCTCCATGCTCGCGTCGAAAACCGCGAATGTCCCCTTGGTCCGGCTCTTGGCCCGGTACATGGCGATGTCGGCGTTCTGGCACAGCGCTTCATAGGTGCGGCCGTGCTCCGGAAAGCAGCTGACGCCGATCGACGCCGAGGCGAACACCTCGGATCCGTCGATGAGGTAGGGCGCCTTGAGCCGCTCCAGCAGGTCGGAGATGAATTCCGCGATTTCGGCGTCGTCCTGAACCGGATTGAGCAGCAGCAGGAATTCGTCGCCGCTGATCCTGCCCAACAGGTCCGTATCGCGCCGGTGGAAGCCGATGCGCTGCGCGAAATGCTTCAGAAACGCGTCGCCGACCGAATGCCCGTAATAGTCGTTGATGTTCTTGAAGTTGTCGACGTCGAGAAAGACCAGCGCGAACTTCTTCGGGCTGTCGACGGCCAGAAGCTCATTGACCCGGCTTTCGACCAGCCGCCGCGTCGCAAGCCCGGTCAGTTCGTCATAATAGGCGAGACGGATCAGCTCCCGCTCGCGCGTCTTTTGCGCGGTGACATCGACCGTGCTGGTCAGCAGCAGCGACCGGTCCGCGACCTTGAGCGGCTGGTGCGAGGACAAGAGTTCGCGCTCGCCCGACAGGCCGACGACACGTTCTTCGCTGGTCGTGGAACGGCCGGCGCGCAGCGCCTCGACGCAGAGCGCCTGCCGTCGCTTCAGCTCCTGATATGGAAACAGGTGCGGAGCCTCGGTCGAGAATGTCGCAAGATTGAAGTGAGCGCCTGCGGCCTCGTTGACGAACAGAAATCGCCCGCGATCGTCCTGCACCGTGATGCCCACGGGCAAGCTGGCTGATGGCCTCGTGCAGGTCGCCGATCGCAAAGTCAACGCCATGCTGGCCGTCGATGCCACCGGCATCGATCTGTTCGGATGGCTGTTCCGGGACGTCGCCCCCGCCGCCTGTCGTATGTGATCCCCGCACTCCCATACCGGGACCATCACAGGTTCCATTTTCGGTTCCGTTAAACCGATCGAACAGACAGGCAGGCTGACGGAAACGGTTAACCCATCGTTAGCCCGCACCAGAACTATCGATCTTTCGTGCCGAGTTTCGCACCTGCAACGTGCGGCTCCGGTCTCACTCGCGCTCGAAGGTGACCTTCACGGTGGTGCCGTCGTTCGAGACGTAGTCGACATGGCCGCGCAGGTTGGCGGCGAGGCCGTTGATGATGCTGCGGCCCAGCGAGGATCCGAGCGCCTCCTCGCCCGGAAGCATGCCGCTACCGTTGTCCGACACCGTCAGCTCGCAAGGATCGGCGAGGCTGTCGATGCGAACGGCAATCCGGCCGCCGCCTGCCTTGAAGGCATGCTTCAGCGAGTTGGTGACGATTTCGGCGGTCAGCAGCGACAGGATGATCAGCCGTTCCGGGCCGAGCATGAGCGCCGACGGCTCCACGTCGATCGTCACGTCGTTGCGTCCTTCCGCGCGCACGAGTTCGTCGCACAGCGTCGCGAGATGGGTCGTGACCGGTTGATTGCTCGCCGTGGCATCGTAGAGGCGGCGGTGAATGCCGCCGAGCAGCTCGAGCCGCCGTTGTGCCGCCTGCAGGGATTCCGCCTTCGAGCGGTCGGTGGTGCGCTCGAGCTGCAGGACGCTCGCGACCAGTTGCATGTTGTTGGCGACGCGATGCTGCAGCTCGCTGAACATCGCGTTGCTCTTCTCCCGCTCGATCCAGAGCTTGTCGGCCGTCCGGTGCAAAAGATGCATGAAGGCCAGCGCGACCACCGACGTGACCGCGAACAGGACGAAAGGCAGCGCGGGATTGGGCGCATCGTAGCCGAGGAACATCGGCCGTGACGAAAACATGAAGAAGACCGCCGCCTCGCTCAGGACCACCACCAGCAGCCCCGGGACCGCACCGGCGAGATAGCCGGCAATGAGCACCGCCGGATAGAAGGTCACGAACGGAGTGCCGTCGCCCGGCGTCACCATCCGCAGGCCGAGCGCGAGTGCAAACACGCCAAGCGCCACCAGCAACCCCAGCAGCGGGTCATGACGAAGTTTGCGAAGGCGCGACGTTATATCCATCACCGGCTCGAACATCGCTAGCTGTGACAATTCTCGGGCCGGATGTCAAAAAGTGCACACTTGCTTCGATTCAATCATCCCTGACAAATGGATAGCGCCGCGTCCGGAACGTTGGAGCGCGCAGCCTGTTGCCCCTCGACAAGAGCAAGAGGAGAGGTACATGGCAATCGAACAACGCGAAACCGGAACGTTGATCGGCAGCGACAAGGTCGAAGGAACGGCGGTCTACGGCGCCGACAACCAGAAGATCGGCTCGATCGAGCGGGTGATGATCGACAAGGTCAGCGGCAAAGTGTCCTATGCCGTGCTCAGCTTCGGCGGATTTCTCGGCATCGGCGACGATCACTATCCGCTGCCGTGGCAGTCGCTAAAATACGACACGAATCTTGGCGGCTATATCACCGGCATCACCGAGGCACAGCTCAAGGGCGCGCCGAAATACCAGAACGACAACGCCTGGAATTGGGCCGACACGGCGCGCACGCGCGCGGTGAACGAATACTACGGCGTCGCCGTCTAGCGATGCTCAAAAGGCCGCCCGTCCGGGCGGCCTTTTTGCATCTGCGCACGCCTATGCGGCGTGTCTACAATTGTACAGAAGTCAGCTGGCAGCGGAGAGACTTTTTCTCCATTTTTTGACCGGTCGAGCGGTATCCTTCTCCCTGCAATACCGTCAGGGCCGCCTTCCTGAAAATAGGACTCGCCAAGCGTTTCGATTGGATGGAAACTCCTGCGACCACCGGCAGTGAACTAGGGCGTCGGTGGCTGAGGGACCATTGCGCTCCCGCCCGCTATGAGTGGGTTGCTACGATGACAGATATCCACACCAGTCTTGAAGACCTGCGCGCCAAGGCGGCCGATTGCGAGCTGCTCGCGAGTCTCGCGACGGATCCGGCCGTGCGCGCGGAAAGTCGAAAGCGCGCCGCGGAATATCATCGCCTGATCGAGGAAGCCGAAGCGCGCCTCAAAACGCAGGCGGCGTAGCCCCCGCCAAGTCGCGCCGCGCAAGTCGGCGCTGGTTTTGGATGCGTCCGAGCCTCCGGCTCGTGGCGCAACGCTTTTCTCCGTGCTGTGGAACGCCGGCATCCCCGGCGAGTTGCTGGTCCATCTCACTTCAGCCAAAGGGGAAATCAGCATGGCCAAGACCAAGAACCTGGACGAACTGTTCCACGACACGCTCAAGGACATCTACTTCGCCGAGAAGAAGATCCTGGCGGCCTTGCCGAAGATGGCGAAGGCGGCGCAGAACGAAGAGCTGAAGGCGGCCTTCGAAAAGCACCACGACCAGACCGAAGAACACGTCAGCCGGCTCGAAGAGGTGTTCGCGGAAATCGACGCGAAGCCGCAGGGCAAGACCTGCGACGCGATCATGGGCATCCTCGCCGAAGGCCAGGAGATCATCAAGGAATACAAGGGTGCACCGGCGCTGGACGCAGGATTGATCTCCGCGGCGCAGGCGGTCGAGCACTATGAGATCGCGCGCTACGGCACGCTGGCGACCTGGGCTGACGAGCTCGGCCTGACGCAGGCCGGCAAGCTCCTGAAGCAGACGCTCGGAGAAGAGGAAGAGACCGACGAAGACCTGAGCAAGCTCGCCGAGAGCACGGTCAATCACGAAGCCCATCGCGAGGCGGCCGAGTAGCCGGGCGAGCATGCCGCGCGCGATCTGGGAATGGATCGTCAGGATGGATGAGCGCATCGGCGATGTGATGCTCGATGCAGGCATCGCCGTCGTGCTGGCAGCGATCGCAACGGAGGTTCTGCGTTCGCTGCTGGCGCAGCTGTAGATCGATTGGATCGACCTACCCGCATTTCATCAGCCGGCGACGTCCGCGCCGCCGGCTTAAGTTGTTGCCTCGCATGAACACGAGACGAGTTCCGGGTGGGGAACCCGCGCGCAGACCTGTGCGTTCTCTCCGCAAGTCAATTCTCAGGTCCACGCAGATAGTCTCGACCAATGAAACCCTATGAGGCCGCAGTTCTACGGGAAGGCAGGAATTGCTGGCGCATCTGCGCCTCTGACCGCGCCGCGGTGCTGGTGGACGGCGAGAACTATTTCGCGCACCTGCACGATGCATTGCAGCGCGCGAGACGATCCATCCTGATCCTCGGCTGGGATTTTGACGGCCGGATCAAGCTGCGGCCGCAGGATGACGATTGCCCGACGCTGGGCGACATGCTGCGCGGATTGGTCGAGAAGAATCCCGAGCTCCATATCGATATCCTGGTCTGGAGCGTCGCGGTCTGGCACGCGCCGAGTTCGCCCGCAGGTCTGCTGCTCGGCGAGAGCTGGCAGGAGCATCCGCGCATTCGCCTGCACCTCGATACGCATCATCCGATCTATGCTGCGCATCATCAGAAGATCGTCTGCATCGACGACACATTCGCGTTTTCCGGTGGCATGGACCTCACGGTGATGCGGTGGGATTCGACCGAGCATCGCGCGTGCGACCCCGTTCGCCGCGACCCTGGGGGCGAGCCGTACGGGCCGGTGCATGACGTTCAAATGGCGGTGCAAGGCGAAGCGGCCGTGGCGCTCGCCGAGATCGTCCGGGAGCGCTGGCGGCGCGCAGCGCTCGCGCCCCCGAAACGAGCCGAGCGCTGCGAGCCTCTCTGGCCGCCGGCGCTCGTCCCGGATTTCACCGGCGTGCGGCTCGCCCTCGCCCGGACCTTCCCGCCCTGGGAGCAGCATCCGCGGATCGAAGAGATCGACGCACTGACCCAGGATACGATCCTCGCGGCGCGCACCTACATCTACATCGAGGCCCAGTATCTCACCGCCCCCGACGTGGCGAAGGCGCTGGCCAGGAAGCTGACCCAGGACGACGGTCCGGATGTCGTCATCATCGTCACCAAGGAGTCGCGCGGCCGCGCCGAACAATTCGTCATGGGCCGAAATCGCGAGCGGCTGCTGCGCCGGTTGGCGCGTGCCGATCGCCACAAGCGGCTGCGCGTCTACTATCCGGCGGTCTTCGAAGACGAGGCCGAGACGGCGATCCACGTGCATGCCAAGCTGATGATCATCGACGACCGGATCCTGCGGGTCGGCTCGGCGAACCTCAACAATCGCTCGATGGGGCTGGACACGGAGTGCGACATCGTCGTCGAGGCTGAGGACGACGTCACCCGCGACGCCATCTGCAAGGTGCGCGAGCGGCTGATGGCGGAGCACCTCGGCACCACCGCGGACAAGGCTCGCGAAACGGCCCAGTGCGAGCGCTCGCTGCTGATCGGCATCGAGCGGCTGAACCACACGGCGCGCCGGCTGATGGAGCATCCGTCTGAATCCGCGCGGGCCGACGCGACCGGTCTGGGCAACCTTCATGCTCGATCCGCGGCGACCGATCGAGCCGCTATGGCTTCTGCAGCGAAGCCTTCGCCGCCGCTGGAGCCGGCCACGCCTGCCGTGGCTTCAGCAATATTTCCGACAGAGCGAGAAGGGCTAGGCCGAGCGCCAGCGGCGCGAGGTAATAGACCACGCGGAACATCAGCAGCGCCGCAAGCACCGAGGCCCCGGGCAGCAGCGACAGAATAATGCTCTCCAGCACGCCGATGCCGCCCGGCACGTGACTTGCGATCACGCCGGTGTTGGCGAGCACGTAGGCCGCGGCGACCTCGAAATATCCGACCGAGCCGCTGCCGCCGAGCAACTGATGCAGGCAAGCCGCCACGCAGAGGTAATTCAAGCTACCGACGCCAACCTGCGCCGCGGCCAACTCCGGTCGAGGGCAGTTGCACGCGCCAGCGAAACAGCGTGATCGACGTCCTGACGAATGTCAGCCCGACATAGGCTGCGGGAATCGTCAGCAATGAGACGCCCGCGGCACGCACGATGCCGGGATCGAGGCCCACAAGCGACGAGACCAGCGACGGGTTCAGCAGCAACGAGCACCCGGCGACGGTAACGAGCCCCATCGCGACCGTGATGCCGCAGAAGATCACCAGCTTCGCAACATCCTCGAGCGACAGACCCCAGCGGGCGTAGAAGCGATAGCGGACGGCGCCGCTGCTCAAACCCGCGAAGCCGACATTGTGACCGATCGACAGGCTGCGTGAAGGACGCGAGCGCGGCGCGGCGCCAGGGTAGCGGCCGGCCGACGCAGCGCAGCGCAATCCAGTCGAAGAAGGTCAGGCAAAGGTAGCTCATGGCCGCAAAAATCGCGCCGCGCACGATCCACGCTGCCGGCATCGCGGCGATCGCCTCGGAGATATCGGCCCACCGGTACTCGTTGAGGATGCGGTAGGCCAGGATCGCCACGAGGCCGATCACCACCGCCGCCATAAACGGTCCGATCCATTGGCGCAGTGTTTCCAGAAACCGATGCGGCTGGTCAGACATGATCGAGCACCTTGGCCTGCCGCGATCTGCTCCGGCGCATGGGCCGCCACGGGTATCCGCAAGTCCGCGACCACCGGCAGATGGTCGGACGCGACCTGCGTCGCCGCGGTTCGCACCGTTTCGACCCGGTCGACCTGGATCGACGGCGAGACGAAGATGTAGTCGATCCGAAAACGCGGATAGCGTGCCGGAAAAGTCGCGTCCGACCGGGACGGCGCGAGCCTTTGTGCGTCGTTGAGGCGAGTGGCGATGCGCGCATAGGTGCGCGAGCGCGACAGGAAATTGAAGTCGCCGGCAAGGATCGCCGGATCGCTGCAGTGCGGATGCTTCAGCCAGTCCGCCCCGCTCAGCGCGCCGGCCTGGTTTCTCCGCTCGCGCCGCACGAGCCCGAGATGCGTGGTCAGCATCTGAACATTGGCTCGCCCGACCCGGATTTCAGCCCAGAGCGCGCCGCGGGACTCCAGCCGCACGGGAAAGCGGATGCCGGGCAACGCGCCGGCCTTGACCAGGCGCATCGGCAAGGCCGTCAGGATGGCGTCGCCAAACTCTTCCTCCATCACCCGCATGGCCGGCGAGAAGTGAAAGCTCATTCCCAGCTCGCGCGCGACGAGCTCGGCCTGATCGAGCCTGTCACTGCGCCTGCGACCGACATCCAGCTCCTGCAGCGCAACGATATCGGGCGAAACGGACGCGATCACCTCGGCGATGCGCGAAGGCGAGATGACCCGGTCGCGGCCTTTGCAGGCGTGGACGTTGTAGGTCAGGACTCTGAGGCGTTCGAAGGTCTGGGGGGCATGAGCGGTCATTGAACAGGGAACGCGCCGCACCAAGCCCCTGTTCCCGGAACCGGAAGCGGGTGGCGTACTTGACCATGAAGCCGCAACACAACGGACGGACGGATGCCTGATCTCACGAGCCTGCTTGGCCTCGCGGCAGCCGCCTTGACGTCGCTTTCGTACATACCGCAGCTGCGGAAGGTTTTGCCGCGCGGTTCGACTGGCGATCTCTCGCGAAAAATGCTGCTGACGCTGTTCACGGGGCTCTCGCTTTGGATCGCCTATGGCATCGCCATCGGCGATCTCATCATCGTCATTGCCAATGCGACCGGCGCCAGCCTGGTCGGCACTGTTCTGGGCTGCAAGATCCGGGATACGCTTGCAGAGGAACGTTGCTGACGCAGGCGCTACTTGCCGTCCGCCGTCAGGGCAATCACCTTCAGGAGCACCTGCTCTCGCTTCGCCTGTGACCGGCAGCCCTTCAGCTTCGATGAAAAGCGCTCCAGTAATCCATCTTCGAATGCGGTGACGATCGTCTCGTGCACGTAGCTCTTGCGGCAGATCGCAGGCGTATTGGCGAGTTCGTCCGCCGAGGCCCGCACCGCCTCCATGATCTGCCGGTTGCGCCCGCGTGCGCTGCCCGCCGGCGTCACACGCGCCAGCGATTCCATCACCGCTGCCGAGGCCATCAGGGTGCGGAAATCCTTGCATGAGATGCGCACGCCCGCGATCTCGCGCAGGAAGGCGTTGACCTGCGCCGATGTCACCGGGCGCACCTGTCCGCCCTCATCCAGATACTGGAACAACCGCTTGCCCGGAAGCGTGCAGAGCAGCGCGAAGGCGCGAACCAAAGGCTGCGCATTGCATTCCTTCTGCACCACCTTGCCGCCCTTGGCGCGAAACGACAGGACGATGCAATCGTCTTCGATCGCGGCATGCGATTTCAACAGCGTGGTCGCGCCGCGTGAGCCATGCAGCCTGGCATAGGAGTTGTTGCCCGGGCGGATCGCCGTCCGCGCAACGAGCTCGATCACGGCTGACAGTGCGAACTCGCGGGTCGGCTGCTCCGCGGCGAGCCGCTGGCCGACGCTGCGGCGGATTTTCGGCAATGCCGCGACCAGCCGCACCAGCCGGCGCGCCTTGCGGACCTCCCTCACCTTTTCCCAATCGGCGTGGTAGCGATATTGCAGCCGGCCCGCCGCGTCGCGACCCACGGCCTGAAGGTGTGCGTTCGCTTTCTTCGCATAGCGGACATCGCTATAGGCCGGCGGCACTGCCAGCGATTTCAGCCGCGTCAGCGTCGCAGCATCCCTGATCGCCCGCCCGTCGCCGTTCACAAAGGCGTATCCATTGCCGCGCTTGAGGCGACGTATGGTCAGGTCGGCCTGATGCCCGACCCGCAAGCCGAATTGCCGGGTCAGCTTTTGCACTGCCGGCGGATGCGCTTTCGGAGCTGGCGGAAATGATCTGTTCGGTGGCCGACATGTCTGTTCCTCGCGCGGGCAAACCGCGCGGCGCCGGCGTTGGTTCCATTGACGGGCCGGCCTCGGAACCCGAACCGCCGCCTGGCGTTGCCCCAACAACGGAGGTGTCAAAATGGAACAACAGCAAGACAGGGAGGCTCGGATTGGCATCGGCCTTGTTGCGGGCCTGACGCTGTTCGCGCTCATCGCGCTCGTCAGCTTCTACTTCCAGAAGCCCGTGCCGGACCTGGCGGCGAGCATTCGAGACAATATCGCCTCCACTCCGAGGTAAACCCTTGACGTTCCTGTGAAGTTGACTTGCTAGCGTGGAACAAGCCGCCACCTATATGAGTTGGTACGGCGGAATGCCCGTGCACGCACGCAAGGTTGCCGATGCCGGTCTTGAGATACTTCATGTGGGTCGGCGGCAGCCTTCTTGCGCTGTTGCTGATGGCCGATTTCTATTTGCCGAAGCAGCCACAGCGAACCGAGGCGCCCCACTCCTACAACATTGCGATCGCAGCGGCGCCGCATCCCGATTCACAGGCCATCATGTTCAGCGGCGAAACGCACAATTTCGGGGCGCCGCCGCCAATGACCGTGGTCGATTTCGACGCCCGGGCGAATGACGCGACGCAAACTGCCACCCCCGCGATGCAGGCTCACGCTCAGATGACCGGCGCACCAACCGCCAAGCCGAGCCACCGGCAGAAGGTGGCAAAGCGCAAGATCAAGCGACAGCGCGACATGATCGATCACGACGTTGCCCGTCTTCCCGACGCCTGGCATCGCGATCAGCCGATGGGCCTCGCCTTCGCGCGGCCGTTCTTCTGGTAGCTTCGAGCAGATCAGCGCCCGGCGAGTTTCACCCGCTTGAGCTTTTTCTTCTTCAGCGCCGCAAGCCGCTTGCGCTTCGCCTCCTGCTCCCGCAGCTGCTGGGCGTGGCGCTCGCACTCCTCGAACTTGCCGTTGGTGAGCTCGGCCAGCTCCTGTGCGGTCGGCTCGCGAAAGAATTCATGCCGACCGGCGTCGACGACCTTCACGAACTCTTTCCTGAACCGGCAGGCGTTGCGCAGCGGCGTCAGCGCGGTATTCATGTAGTAGCGGATCGAGCGCTCGTACAGCTCGTTCGTTCCCTCAAGCTCCTGCTCGGCGATCTCCCGCGCCTTGTGCCAGGCCTCGCCGTGTCGCGGCGTCCGCCGTGCGAGCGGCAGGCACGTGAACGAGAACTGGCAGACGCCCTTGCGCATGTAGAAGACGACATCGCAGATGTCGGAGCCTCCCCACTTCCGCAAGTTTGCTCGCGCCCGCTCGTGAATGACGCGCGCGATGTGGCGCTGCCCGATCTCCGGCTCGAAGGTCGATCCACCCTCGAAGTAGATCGCCAATGTCAGACAGTAGCCTTGTGATTCTGCCCGGACGTCCCGCTCGATGGTCCGGTGACTTGGCGCCGGCGGCGCGACGACTTTTGCCGCATGATGCGCGAATGCAGATGGACACACGCCGATCGCCAACGCGATCGCACACAGCACCTGTCTCATTCTGATTGCCCCAACGAGTCCGTGATGCGTGAATATTTGTAACCTGCATGCGGAGTTGAGAAAAGATTCTATTCCGGTTCCCGGTCCGGAACCCGCCTGCGCTCGCGAAATCACGAGCCGATGATGCAATCATGTCACGCGGAACGGACGAGTCCGCGGCCGCGTTGGCGAGCATGCGCATTCCACAAGCGCTAGCAATGCCTGGAATACCGCAAGAATTATGGTTAACGACGGAGCCCTGCGATGCCTTTGCATGCTTCTTCCTATTTCGCCGGCGTCGGAACCGTGGTTGCGACGATCGCGATCGGGTTCGGCGCAGGTGTGCTGATGACCGATGCGTTCGTCGGCAAGAGCGAGAACCCGCCGACACTCACGGAACGTCGCGCCGCGCCGCTGTCGGAATCGACTGCACCAGTTGTTACGACCGCGCAGAGCGCGCCGGTCGCCGCCGCGCCCGAAACGCAAGCCGCCGCACCACTGCCCGCCGCCGCGCCTGCACCGCAGCAGACAGTTGCACCGCCGACCCCCGCACCAGCCCCGCCAGCTGTACGTGAGCTGCAGCCGCAGCCTGAACAGGCGATGGCGAGGGCGCAGGACGCCGATGTCAGGGCTCAGGAAGCCGAAACAAGACGGGCGATGGCCGCCGAGCGGCGCAAGGAGGAGCGCCGCAAATGGGCCGAGCGGCGCAAGCGCGAGCTGCAGAAGATCGATGAAATGAACGGGGTCGCGGAGAAGGTCAGGCAGGCCGAGCGCGAACGCGAGCCGGTGGTCCGTTCCTTCTTCGCGGAGTCGCCGCGCATCAGGCTGTTCGAGGATGATTAAGTTTAGCCGCTCTCTCCCCATAGCCGTTCGAAGAACGGCGTCGCTTCGCTCGCCCGTACGTTCGAAGAACAGCTCGCTTCGCTCGCCTCTGGGAAGAGAGCCCTTCGGCATGATCTATTCGAACCTGAGGCGCACGGTGAACACTGCCATCAGCACCATCAGCCACAGAACCGCACGCGTACCAGTCCGGGAATGCCCAGGCACGTAGCTCGTATCCCAGGTGACGAAGGTGCGCAGATGCAGGACGATGCTGGTCGTGAAGTAGACCAGCATGGCCAGGTAGGCTGCCTTCTCCCACATCGCGCGAAACTGCACCCGCTTCCATAACAGCCAGCCGGCGATGCCGGCGAATGTCATCGGCACCGCGAACAGGATGTCGAAGGTTGGCGTGAATATCCGCTGCACGAACACGTCCCTGCCGAGCACCAGGCCCGAGAGATGCAGCAGCATGCCGACCGCGAGCGTGAACAGCGTTGCCATCTTGAAGCTCGAGCCCGGCCCTGTAACCATGCCGGGCGTACGCAGGCACGCCGCTGCAAACTGCGTCACAGCGAAGAAGTACTGTGCATCGCGGTCGCGACGATGCCCATCGGCACAAGATTATAGCGCGCGAAGATCGGCCAGAACATCAAGTTCGCAGCCCCAGAGCAGCGTGTGGGTCGCACCTGCAATCCAGTGCCAGCGCGCGTCGGCGGCATCGCGGTGAACGATCAACAAAATGCCGACGATGACGGCGAGGCCGTGCGCTTCGAGAAATGCCAGGCTGTCGAGGTTGCCATGCAGCGATGCCGCGAGCGGTCCCTTGTTCAGGAAGTAGCCGCCGAGATCGAACATCGACTGGATGAAGCCGGTCGCTGCCAGTGCTATTCCGTTGATGAGCAGCAGCAGGCTGAAGGCATTGGTCGATGAGACCCGTTGCCGGGGTGACGCAGGGAGCGTCAGGGTCGTTACTTGAGACATGATCATAGCTTCCTTTTGTCACTGTTTGAAGGTTGCTTCACGCCGCCGCGAGCGAGAGATCCGCGGCGTCAGTCTTGATCGGTCATGCCGGCTTCGACCGGCGCCTGCGGCGTGATCCGGAACCACGCCACGTAGAGCGCCGGCAGGAACACCAGCGTCAGCAGCGTCGCGACCACCAGGCCGCCCATCACCGCGTAGGCCATCGGCCCCCAGAACACCGTCGGCGCGATCGGGATCATGCCGAGGATCGCAGCCGCGGCCGTCAGCAGGATCGGCCGCAGCCGATGCTCGGTCGCGCTGATCACCGCCGACCAGGGCTGCTCGCCGTCGGCGATGTGCTGGTCGATCTGCGCGATCAGGATCACCGAGTTGCGGATCACCATGCCGATCAGCGAGATGACGCCGAGGATCGCGACGAAGCCCATCGGCGCGCCGCGACATGCAGCAGCGCCGCCGCCACGCCGATCAGCGCCAGCGGCGCCGTCAGCAGCACCAGGAACAGCCGCTGGAAGCTCATCAGCTGCACCATCAGGATCGTGACCATCAGGAACAGCATCAGCGGGAACACCACGAAGATGCTGCGCCTGCGCCTTGGCGCTGTCCTCGATGACGCCGCCGAGCACGACGCTGTAGCCGGCCGGCAGCTTCGCGCGGAACGTCGCGCGATCGCCGCCGTCGAGCTGCTTCGACGACCGTGGTCGCCTCGACGCCCGGCGCCACGTCGGCCTGCACCGTCACGGTCGGCAGGCGCTGCGCGCCGCCAGATCAGCGGCGGCTCGAGCGCGTAGGACAGCGTCGCGACCTGCTCCAGCGGCACGCTGCCGGCCGCCCGACGTCGCCGAGCATCAGGTTGCGCAGCGTTCGATCTTGGCCCGCTCCTCCGGCACCGCGCGCGCGACGATGTCGATCAGGTACGTGCCGTCGCGCAACTGCGTGATCCGCGTGCCCGACAGCACCGCATTGATGTTGTTGGCGAGTTGCTGCGAGCGTGATGCCGAGCGCGCGCGCGCGATCCTGGTCGACCTCGACCTTGATCACCTTGGCCGGCTCGTTCCAGTCGTAGTTGATGTTCCGCGTGTTGGGGTTCTCGCCGAGCACCTGCGCGAACGCCTGCGCGAGCTCGCGCGTCTTGACCGGATCGGGTCCGCTGACGCGGAACTTCAGCGGCCAGCCGACCGGCGGCCCGAGCTCCAGCGGCGTCACCCGCGCCATCAGCGCGTCGAAGTCCGGTCGCGAACGCCTGCTCCAGCCGGCCATGCACGCTGCTCGCGCACGTCGTGGCCCTTGGTGACGACCACGGCCTGCGCGAAGAAGTCGTTGGCGAGCTGCGCATCGAGCGGCAGGTAGAAGCGGATCGCGCCCTGGCCGACGTAGAAGCTCCAGTGATCGACGTCCGGATCGTCCTTCAGCAGCTTCTCGACCCGCTCGACCACCGCCTGCGTCGCCTTGATCGACGCGCTCTGCGGCAGGGTCAGATCGACCATCAGCTCCGGCCGGTCCGACTTCGGGAAGAACTGCTGCGGCACGAAGCTGCATGCGCCACGAGCGACAGCACGAACAGTCCCGCCGTCGCCGCCAGCACCGTCCACTTGCTGTGCGCAGCGCCATGTCGAGCAGCGCGCGGAAGCCAGCGCGAGAATGCGCGACGGCCGTGGCCGTGCCGTGACGCCTTGAGCTTGTCGGGCAGGATCAGCACGCCGGTCAGCGGCGTGAACAGCACCGCCACGATCCAGGAGACGACCAGCGCGATGCCGACCACCGCAAACAGCGAGAAGCAGTACTCGCCGGCGCCGCTCTGGGCGAAGCCGACCGGCACGAAGCCCGCGATCGTCACCAGCGTTCCGGTCAGCATCGGAAATGCCGTCGAGGTGTAGGCGTAGGTCGCGGCTTTGATCTTGTCGTAGCCTTCCTCCATCTTGGTGATCATCATCTCGACGGCGATCATGGCGTCGTCGACCAGCAGGCCGAGCGCGATGATCAGCGCGCCGAGCGAAATGCGCTGCAGCGAGATGCCGGCGAGCTCCATCAGCGACGAACGTGATCGCCAGCACCAGCGGGATGGCGATCGCGACGACGATGCCGGCCGCCAGCCGAGCGCCAGGAAGCTCACGGCCAGCACGATGGCGATCGCCTCCATCAGGCTCTTGGTGAACTCGCCGACCGCCTCGTGCACGACATGCGGCTGGTCGGCGACCAGGTGCACGTCGATGCCGACCGGCAGCTCGCGCGCGAGCTCCGCCATCCGCGCCTTGACGTTCTTGCCGAGCGCCAGCACGTCGCCGCCCGCGGTCATGGAGATCGCCATGCCGATCGCCGGCTCGCCGTTGTAGCGGAACATCGGCTGCGGCGGGTCGGACATAGGTCGCGCTTCACCGTGGCGATGTCGCTCAGGCGGAAGAAACGGTCGTTGGAGCGGAAGTTGATCGCCTTCAGGCTCTCTTCCGACGTGAACGAGCCGGAGACGCGGATCGCGATCCGCTCCGGGCCGGCGTCGACCGCGCCGCTCTGCGCCAGCGCGTTCTGCGCCTGCAGCGTCTGACATCAATGAGTTGGCGATCGATGCCGAGCGCCGCCATCTGCTGGGCCGAGAACTCGAGATAGATCTTCTCGTCCTGCACGCCGACCAGCTCGACCTTGGCGACGTCGCTTGACGCGCAGCAGCTCCGCCCGCATCAGGTCGGCCCGGTCGCGCAGCTCGCGCTGGCGTCAGGCCCTCGCCGGTCAGCGCGAAGATCAGCGCATAGGTGTCGCCGAACTCGTCGTTGAAGACGGGACCGTTGACGCCGGACGGCAGCGTGTGCCGGATGTCGTCGATCTTCTTTCGCACCTGGTACCAGAGCGGCTTGGTCGGCATCGCCCGAGACGGTGTCCTTCAGGTTGACGAACACCACCGACTCGCCAGGCTTGGTATAGCTGCGGACGAAATCGAGGCTGGGAAGCTCCTCGAGCTTCTTCTCGATTCGGTCGGTGACCTGCTGCAGCATCTCGGTCGCGGTTGCGCCGGGCCAGGTTGTCTTCACCACCATGGTCTTGATGGTGAACGCCGGGTCCTCCTCGCGGCCGAGCTTGCCCCAGGCCCACACGCCTGCGACCGCCGCGATCAGCATGAGATAGATGACGATAGCTCTTGTGGCGTAGCGCCCAGTCGGAGAGATTGAAACTGGTCACAGCGAGCCTCCTTGTGCGATCCTCACCTTCTGCCGCTCGCGCAGCCTGTTCACGCCGGCGGTGACGATGACGTCGCCCTTCGCCAGGCCCTCGCTGATCACAACCCGATCGGTCTCGTAGCGCGCGACCGTCACGGTCTTCAGCTTGAGCTCACCGGTCTTCTCCGACGACCCACACCGCGGGTTCACCGGCCTTGTCGAACAAGGCCCCGGCGGGCAGCACCACGCACGGCGCCGACGAGCCCTTGCGCCGGCCGACGATGCTGGCGCCGAAGCGCATCTGCTCCGGCGGGTCTTTCAGCGCCACCTTCACCTGATAAGTGCGCGTGCTCGGATCGGCGATCGGCGAGATCTCGCGCACCGTCCCCTCGGCGATGATCTCCGGATGGCTCAGCAGCGAGACGGCCAGCTCCGGCCGCTCGTCGGACCGTCCGTCGCCGAATACGGATTCGGCGATCGCGAACACCGCGTCTTTCGCTTCCGGCGGCGCGAGCTTGACGATCATCTTGCCTGAGCTCACCACCTGCCCGACCTCGGCGCCGATCGCGGTGACGACGCCGTCGAATTCGGCACGCAATTCGGTGTAGCGCAGCTGGTCCTTCGCAAGCTCCAGCGACGCCTTCGTCGAATTCGACCTTGGCCTCGTTCGAGCGCAGGTTCTTGACCGCCGACTCGTAGATCACCCGCGTGGTCGAGCCTTGCGCCAGCAGTGTTCGCGCGCGGTCCTCGGCGCCGCGCGACTCGACCACGGCGGCGTCGGCCGCGGCATGGTCGGCCTCGGCCGCCTTCAGCTTGTTGCGGTAGTCCGTATCCTCGACGCGCGCGATCACCTCGCCGCGGTTGACCACCGCACCGACATCGACGGCGCGGTGCACGATCTTTCCCGATACGAGAAAGCCGAGCTCGCTCTCGTGCCGGGGGCGGATTTCCCCGATCGCCCGCCGGTCGTCGGCGATCGGCTTCGGATCGGCGACCATGGTGCGCACGGCACGGATTTCCGGCGCTTCCTGCCGCTGCTCCTCGCAGGCCGCCAGCAGGCCGGCCGCACTACACATAAGAATGATCAATCGCTTCCGGTACATCGCTCCCTCTCTGAAATGTGGTTCCCGCGAGCGCTCGGCGCTGCAGTGTGTCGGTATAGTGCACACTATACTCATGCGGTATAGTGGCCACTATACATACCGGCCATGAGCGGCCGGTATAGCGGCCACTATACTTTGATGTATATTGGCTCCGGACGTTGAACCTCGAGGACCCCATCCGTGACCAAGAAAGTTCGCCTGTCGTTGCGTGACCTGGAGAAGGAGAACGAGCGCTTCCTCGCGCCCGCCACCGAGAAGGAAAAGGCGATCATCCAGGCCGCCGTGAAGCTGTTCGGCGAGCGCGGCATCGACGGCGCAACCACGGCGCAAATCGCCAAGGTCGCCGGCGTCACCGAGAAGACGCTGTTCCGCTACTTCCCGTCGAAGGCTGACCTGGTCAAGCGCGTGCTGTTTCCCTCGCTGCTGCGTGATGGGCTCAACCGCTCCTGGGAGGCGCTGGAAGCGCTGCTCAAGCAGAAGAACCCCGATTTCAAGGACTGGTACAAGTCCTTCTCCACCACCCGACTTGCGGTCGCGAGCAAGAACCCGCCGCTGACGCGCACCGTGCTGATGGAGATCGTCGAGAACGAGGAACTGCGCACCGCTGTCGCAGCACTCTGGCAGGTGCACATCCGCCAGCCGCTGGTCGGTGGGCTCAAAAGCATGCAGGACGCCGGCACCATCCGCAAAGAGGTCAACATCGAGACGCTGGCGCGTGCAATCCAGTGCATGAACATCGGCTATTTCGTCACCCGCTACGTGTTCGCGCCGAGCGCCGACTGGGACGACGACGCCGAGATCGAGTGGATGGGCGACATCCTCGCCAACGGCGCCTGCAAACCGAACGGCAAGAGCAACGGCAAGAAGAAATGATCGCACGGCGGCCTCCTTCGACGCTTGCATCAAAGCCGCAGCGCAAAGCCGCTGATCAGGTAGAAGGCTGCCAGCGCCGCAATCAGCCACCGCGACCACAGCCGGAACTGGTCGTCGGTGATCGCATCGAGCGCGCGGGCCGACAGCTGCGTGCCGACCGGCGCCAGCGCCATCGCCAGCAGCGCCGCTGCAGGCGCAATGGCCTCGCCGCTCGCAAGCAGCATGCTCGTGAAATAGAGGAACTTCAGCGAGTGGCCGATGGTCTGGATCGCGGCCTTGGTCGCAACCAGAGGCTTCCGCGACAGTTCCGAGCGCACGAAGAACACGTCGAAGATCGGCCCCGACACGCCGCAGATGAATTGCAGGGTGGTGCACAACAGCCCGGCACCGGCCGCCTGCCCGCGCCCAAGGATGTTCGGTGCAAGCCGCGACGGCAGCCACAGCCCTGTGAACGTAGTCAGGCCGAGCGCGATCAGGGCCAGAGACTTGTCCAGCGCGATGACGCCGAACGAAAATACGCCAAGCGCTGCGAGCGCGCCGGCCGCGTACCGCCACACCAGCTGCCAGTGGATGTGCTCGCGCCACATCCAGGCGCGCCAGCCGTTGGACGCGACCTGCGTCGCGCCATGCAGAGCCATCGCGGCGGCGAGCGGCATCAACGCGAGCAGGATGCCCATCAGGATCATCCCGCCCGCCATCCCGAACACACCGGAGATGAAGGACGTCGCCAGCACCGAGGCGGCGAGGATAGTGGCAAATGGCAGACTGATCATGGACGCCTCCACGAATTCGACTGCCATTCTCGTGCGCTTGCCCGCTCAATCGAGCAAACGCGTTTACCTGGGCCATAGGCCAACAAAACTTTGGCCCAACAACCTCGGGGTGTCGACATGCGCAGACTTCCCTCCCTGAACGGATTGCGCGCCTTTGAAGCCGCGGCGCGCCACGGTGGCTTCGTCGGCGCGGCCGATGAGCTGAACGTCACCCAGGCCGCGGTCAGCCGCATGGTGCGACTGCTCGAAGAGCGGCTTGGCTTGCAGCTGTTCGAGCGGCGCCCGAACGGGCTCGCGCTGACGCCGCAGGGAAAGATGCTGCAGCCCGGTCTTACTCAGGCATTCGACGCGATTGCCGATCACATGGCGAAGGTGATCGCCATGAAGTCCGCACCGGTGCTCACGATCGGCGTCGGCCCGTCATTTGCGGTGCGCTGGCTGATCCCGCGCCTTGGCAGCTTCCACGAGAAGAATCCGGAAATCGAAGTGCGGCTCGCGACCGGCGGCGCAATCAATCCATTCAACGACGACTGGACTTGCGGAATCCTGCTCGGCACCGGCAACTGGGAAGGCTACACGGCGGAGCTCTTGTTCTCGGCCGAGCTGATCGCGGTTTGCGCGCCTTCAATCGCCCAGCGCCTCACCGATCTATCTCAGCTCGCGAAGGAGAAATTGCTTCACGTCGTGCATGCGCCGGAAGACTGGGCGTTGTGGCTGGATTCCGCCGGCGTAAGCCTGCCGGCCACCGCGCATGCGATTACCTTCGACAACTATGGCATGGCGTTGCAGGCGGCAGTCGACGGCCTCGGCGTCACCATCGCGATGCGTTCCTACGTCGAGGACGACATCCGCTCGGGCCGGCTCGTCACGCCCTTCCCGCTCACCGTGCCGAAGGACCGCGCCTGGTACATCGTCTATCGACCGTACCGTGCGGCCGACTTGGGCCTGCAAGCCTTTCGCAATTGGATGCGTGAGCAATTCCCCGGCAGTGAAGGTTGATCCCACCGGAGCCTCAATATCATAATACCTCTCGCCCAGGTTGAGAATGGAACCTCGCGCTATCTTAAGTAATTCAACACCGTCTCGACGTATTTTGACCACCGATATTCGCGCCCGGTTTTCAGCGGGCGTTGCCTGATTCACTTTTGCAATTGCTTGCCGAGTAAGGCCGATGGTTAGGGGCCCGAGGAGAAGTCAGCGGACTGCGTTTCAGTGCGGCGTCGACGCCCGCACGGTGGCCATTGGCGGCGGCTGAGACCACTTCATGTACGTACATTTTCTCACCGACGAGCCGAACAAGATACCGAAGATGCGCGCGCTGCTGGAACCGCAGCATCGCATCGAGCCGACGCTGGTCGGCAGCGACGATATTCGCGTCAGGCCCGAAGGCGTCGTCATGGTCGACGCCGACCTGCGCAAGCCCGACTGCATCGAACACATCAAAAAGAACCTGCTCGCACTGAGCGAAATTCGCGAAAAGCTGTTCGTCGTCGAGAAGAGCATGCGCGCCATGGTCGTTCAGGCGCATGCGCTGGGCGCGACCGGGATCGTATCCAACGCGCGCGAGATCGTCGGCCATATCACGCAACTGGAAACCATGGCGCGAAGCGAACGCGCGGCGACCGCTCCGGCCGAGATGTCGGGCTGCGCGCAGGCCTTTGCGTCGATCTTTCCCGCGGTCCTGAATGATGCGCCGGTGAGACTGGCCGATGCCGAAACCGCGACCCATCAGGTCATAACAGGCGTCACTCAATGCGGCCTGACCAGTTGGCTCGACGATGTCCGCCGCCATCACGAAGGCACGTTCCAGCACTGTCTGCTGGTGACGGGAGTGGCAGTCGGGTTCGCGCTGAATCTCGGCTTTTCCCCGCGTTGACGTGAAGCGGCTTGGAATGGCCGCGACCCTTCACGATATCGGCAAGGCGCGCATTCCACTCGCCATCCTCGACAAGCCCGGCAAGCTCGACCCGACGGAAGAAGCAACGATGCGGCTTCATCCTGTTCACGGCTACGAAGCGCTGAAGGCGATCGACGGCATCGTGCCGGAGGTGCTCGACGCGATCCGGCATCACCACGAGTATCTGGACGGAACGGGCTACCCGGATCACCTCTCCGCCGACCAAATTCCGGACATCGTCAGGCTGCTCACGGTTGCCGACATCTTTGCCGCCCTCATCGAGGCGCGGCCGTATCGACCGCCGATGGCTCGCGCCAAGGCCTACGGCATCGTCTGCGAGATGGAAGGCAAGCTCGAGCCGGCGCTGGTGCGCGCCTTCCAGCACGTTGCGCTCAGGGCCTAGGCCTGTCGGTCAGTTCAAGCCGGACGATGGTTGAATAGGGCGCTGCGCGAGCGGGCCTTGTCTGACGCCTGCGCGGATCCCATCTCAAAGAGCCCGGCGCTCTTGAAAGAGTCGCCCGCCCCCTCCTAAGCTCCAACGGCCTTCCAGAACGATACAAATCACGGCGGCAGCAGCAAAACTGTCACGAGGGCGGTCCACGCCCTTCGCGAAATGTGATGCAAACGCCCAACCAATGTGCGCCTGCCTGGCCACAACTGATGATATTTGTTGTAAAAGTGCCGTGATCAAAGGCCAAGAGCGTCTCGTGAACATCCAGCCTGCAACAATCGATGAAATCCAGAGCTGGGTGGTGGCGCGCGGCCTCGCCGGCTGTTCGGAGACGGACCTGTTGCATGGCTTTTGCGTCAAATGCCGCGAAGCCGGACTGTTGCTGTCCCATGGCCTGGTCATCATCGATACGCTTCACCCCACCTATGAAGGCCGCGCCTTCCGCTGGCAGGTGACGCCGACCAACGAAAGTCCCCTGATCGAGTACGGCCCCACGAACGTCGGCGAAGCCGCCGAGAACTGGCGCCGCTCCCCCTTCTTTCATCTGCTGGAGCGCGGAGAAGGCGAGTTCAGATCACGCATCGGCCACGGCGACCCGCTCGATTTCACCAATCTCCAGCGATTGAAGGACAGCGGACACACCGACTACATCGCCTTCGTCAATCGCTTCGACACGCGACGGAACGATCGGCGAAATGGATGCGGTGTACTCGCACTGGACCACCGACATCGAAGCCGGCTTCAACGAGGACGGCCTGCAGGCGCTGCGCGACCTCGTGCCGTCGATCGCGCTGGCCATCAAGTGCATATCGCTCGGCCGCGTCGCCGCGACACTGGTCGACGTCTATCTTGGCCACCAGACCGGCCAGCGCGTGCTGCAAGGGCAGATGTCGCGCGGTGTCGCCGAGCGCATCCATGCCGCGCTCTGGTATTCCGACCTGCGCGACTTCACCTCGATCTCCGAGCAGATCGCGCCGGAAGAGATCATCCCGCTGCTGAACGACTATGCCGAAGCCGTCATCTCGCCGATCCAGGACCAGGGCGGCGAGGTGCTCAAGCTGATGGGCGACGGCGTGCTGGCGATCTTCACGGGAAAATCCATCGCCGACGCCTGCCGCGCCGCCCTGAACGCCGAGGCCGGCGCGCGCGAACGGATCGGTGAGCTGTCGGCGAGGCGTACGGCGGAGGGAAAGCCGGTCACCTCCGTCTATCTCGGCCTGCACGTCGGTGACGTGTTCTACGGCAATATCGGCAGCGACCAGCGCCTCGATTTCACGGTGATCGGACCGGCCGTGAACGAGGTCAACCGCATCGGCACCATGTGCCGCTCCGCCGGGCAACTGACTCTCGCCTCCACCGAATTCAACACGGCTGTCCGAAGCGCCGACCGGTCGCGGCTGGTGTCGGTCGGCCGCTACGCGCTGCGCGGCGTCGAACGCCCGCAGGAGCTGTTCACCATCGACCGGTTCCGCGATGCTGCCGCAAAGCGGACGCATTGATACGTCTCCATCACTTGAGGGAAAAGCAACGTGCGCAAGCAGGGACTCCTTTTCAGACCGAGGCATCTCGCGGCCCTGTCCGTCCTCGCCGTCATCGCCGCGGGATGCAGCAAGGCATCCGAGCAGGCGGCGGCGCCACCGCCGCCCGCGGTCACCGTCGCGACGCCGACGGCCCGCACCGTGACGGACTGGGATGAGTTCGTCGGCCGCTTCGAGGCGATCCAGCAGGTGCAGATCCGCGCACGCGTCGGCGGTTTCGTCGACAGCGTCGACTTCAAGGATGGCGCCATCGTCAAGGCCGGCGACCTTCTCTACGTCATCGACCCCCGCCCCTATTCCGCGGCGCTGCTGACGACCCAGGGACAGCTCGCCGATGCGAAGGCCAAGGTCGATCTGGCCGAACGCGAGCTTGCGCGCGCGATGGAGCTCAACCGGACGCAGGCCGTGTCCGACGCCGTCGTCGACCAGCGCCGGCAGCAGTCGGAAGTGGCTCAAGCCGCGGTCCAGCAGGCCGACGGCGCGCTGAAGCGCGCCGAGCTCGACCTCAGCTTCACCAAGGTCACGGCGCCGATCGCCGGCCGCGTCAGCCGGCATCTCGTCTCGGTCGGCAACCTGGTGCAAGGCGCCGACGGCGGAGCGACGCTTTTGACCTCGATCGTGTCGATGGATCCGATCCACATCTATTTCGACATGGACGAGGCGACCTACCTCCGGAACAACCGCCTCTGGCACGAAGGACGGCGGCCGAGCTCGCGCGACACGGCCAACCCGGTGCAGATCACGCTCTCCGGCGAGACAAAGCCTTCGCACGAAGGCGCGATGGACTTCGTCGACAATCGTCTCGATGTCGCCACCGGCACGCTGCGCGGCCGCGCGATCGTGCCCAACACCGACCTGTCGATCCTGCCGGGCCAGTTCGCCCGGATCAGGGTGATCGGCAGCGCGCCTTATGAGGCGCTGCTGCTGCCGGACACCGCCATCACCAACGACCAGTCGCGGAAAGTGGTCTTCGTCGTGGGCAAGGACGACATGGTCGAGATGCGCCCCGTGACGCTCGGTCCGCTCGATGAGGGCCTGCGGGTCGTCCGCGAAGGACTGAAGAAGGACGACCGCGTCGTCGTCGACGGACTGCAACGCGCGCGCGTCGGCGCAAAGGTCACGCCGCAGGTGGCCAAGGGTGCCGGCTCATGAACCTCGGTCATCTGTCCATCCGGCAGCCCGTCCTGGCGATGGTGATGTCGATCGTGCTGCTGATCGTCGGCGGCATCGCCTACTTCACCCTGTCGGTCGCGGAATATCCGGAGGTGGCAAACCCCACCATCTCGGTGACCACGCAGTATCCGGGCGCGAGCGCGCAGACCGTGGCCGACACCGTCGCTACTCCGATCGAGCAGGAGATCAACGGCGTCGAGAACATGCTCTATGTCTACAGCCAGTCGACCTCGGACGGCTCGCTGACGGTCACCGTCACCTTCAAGCTCGGCACCGATCTCGACCAGGCGCAGGTGCTGGTGCAGAACCGGGTCGCGACCGCAACTCCCCGCCTGCCGGAGGAAGTCCGGCGCATCGGCGTCGTCACGCGCAAGAACAGCCCCGACCTGCTCGCCGTGATCTTCATGCTGTCGCCCGACAACACCTACGACCAGCTCTACATCTCGAACTATGCGCTGCGCGAGGTGCGGGACCAGCTGCTGCGGCTGGACGGCGTCGGCGACATCCAGATCTTCGGCGCCCGCGACTATTCGATGCGGCTCTGGCTCGATCCCGACAAGATTGCCACGCTCGGCATGACGGCCGGCGAGGTCATCGCCGCGGTTCGCTCGCAGAACCAGCAGGTCGCCGGCGGCCAGATCGGCGCGCCGCCGATCACCGATCGTGCCGCGCAGCTGAGCCTCACCTTCACCGGCCGCCTGGCGACGCAGGCGCAGTTCGAGGACATCATCGTCAAGGCGAGTGACGACGGGCGGACGGTGCGCCTGCGCGACGTCGCGCGCGTCGAGCTCGGCGCGCTGTCCTACAACACCAATTCCTACCTGCTCGAGAAACCGGCCGTTGCGCTGGCGATCTCGCAGCGGCCCGGCTCCAACGCGCTCGGCACGATGAAGGGCGTCACCAACGCCATGGAGCGCATGAAGGCGCAGTTCCCGAAAGGCCTTGAGTACAACATGGCCTACAATCCGACCGAGTTCATCGCCCAGTCGGTCAACGAGCTGATCAAGACGATCTATGAAGCCATGCTGCTGGTGGTCATCGTCGTGCTGGTGTTCCTGCAGGGCTGGCGCGCCGCGCTGATCCCGATCCTGGCGATCCCGGTGTCGCTGGTCGGCACCTTCGCGGTGATGGCGGCGCTCGGCTACTCGGTCAACAACCTCACGCTGTTCGGCCTGGTGCTGGCGGTCGGCATCGTCGTCGACGACGCCATCGTCGTCGTCGAGAACGTCGAGCGGCATCTCGCGGCGGGAAAAACCGCGCGCGAGGCGGCGCTCGCCACCATGAGCGAGGTCGGCAGCGCGCTGGTCTCGATTGCACTCGTGCTGGCCGCGGTGTTCGTGCCGACCGCCTTCCTCGAAGGCATCACCGGCCAATTCTTCCGCCAGTTCGCGGTCACGATCGCGGTTGCCACCGTCATCTCCTGCTTCTGCTCGCTGACGCTGTCGCCGGCGCTCGCCTCGCTGCTGCTGCAGGCCGCATGATCACACGCCTGCATCGAACCCGGTGATGCGCGCGATCAATCGCGCCTCCGAGGCGTTCAACCGCGGCTTTGACTGGCTGTCGCGCGCGTACGGCCGGACCGCCGGCTTCGTCGTGCACCATTCGCCGCTGATGATCCTCGCCTATCTCATCCTGATCGGCGGCACCGTGTGGCTGCTGGTGGTCACGCCGAAGGGCTTCATTCCGGCGCAGGACCGCGGCTACGTCGTCGTTGCCGTGCAGCTTCCGGGCGCTGCGTCGCTGCATCGGACCACCGAGGTCGTGAAGCAGATCGAGAAGATCGCGCTCGGGACACCGGGCGTGGTCGCGGCCCCCGCCTTCGCCGGCTTCTCCGGCGCAACCCGCACGCTGTCGAGCAATGCCGCCGCGCTCTTCCCGGTGTTCGAGGCGCCGGAGATCAGGGCCAAGAAGGGCCTCACCTCGGCCTCCATCGCCGCCGAACTGCGCAAGCGCCTGTCGGTGATCCAGAGCGCCTTCATCATCGTCATTCCGCCGCCCGCCATTCCCGGCATCGGCACCGGCGGCGGCTTCACCTTGCGGGTGCAGGACCGCCAGGGACGCGGACCGGATCTGCTCGCCTCTGCGACCGCCGAGCTCGTCGCCGCAGCCTCAGCGCGATCCGCGGCTGGTCGCGGTGTTCTCACCTTACGGCGCCAACACGCCGCAGGTCCATGTCGAGATCGACCGCACGCGTGCGCAGAAACTCGGCGTGCCGATCGAGAACGTCAATACGGCGGTCGAGACCTATTTCGGATCGGCCTACGTCAACGACTTCAACATCCTTGGCCGCACCTATCGCGTCACCGCGCAGGCGGATCTTCCATTCCGCAAGGACACCGCCGACCTCGCGCGGCTGCAAACCAAGAACGCGGCCGGCGACATGGTGCTGCTCGGCAGCGTGATGGATTTCAAGGACGTCGCCGGCGCCCGACCGGGTGCCGCGCTACAACCTTTATCCGGCGGCCGAAATGCAGGGCGAAACCGCGCCCGGCACGAGTTCGGCGACGGCGCTGGCGATCGTGAAGGATATGGCAGACCGGATCCTGCCGAGCGGCTTCTCGTTCGAATGGACCGACCTGTCGCTGCAGGAGGCGACCAGCGGCAACACGGGTCTCTACATCTTCCCGATCTGCGTGCTGTTCGTCTACCTGGTGCTGGCGGCGCAATACGGCAGCTGGAGCCTGCCGCTGGCCGTGATCCTGATCGTGCCGATGTGCATCCTGGCCGGCCTGATCGGCGTCCGGCTGATGTCGCAGGACGTGAACGTGCTGACGCAGATCGGCTTCGTCGTGCTTGTCGGACTCGCGGCCAAGAACGCCATCCTGATCGTCGAGTTCGCCCGCGACATCGAGGCGACGGGCAAGTCGACGGTCGATGCCGTGATCGAAGCCTGCCACCTGCGGCTGCGCCCGATCCTGATGACGTCGTTCGCCTTCATCCTCGGCGTGCTGCCGCTGGTGATCTCGTCCGGCGCAGGCTCGGAGATGCGCCAGGCCGTCGGCGTCGCCGTGTTCTTCGGCATGATCGGCGTCACCCTGTTCGGCCTGATCTTCACGCCGGTGTTCTACGTGCTGATCCGCCGTCTCAGCGGCGGCAAGCCGATTGCGCCTGCGGCATAATACTGGAAGGCGCGCGGAAGGTGACTACATAGAAGAGAGGCCCGCGGTCCGCGACAAGACGCCTGCATTGCGGACTTGACCTGATACGGGAGCCACCCGGTGATCTTCGAGCATCACGCATTCGACCATCATGAGCGGGTGTCTTTTGTGGTGGACGAGCGCGCGGGCTTGCGGGCGATCATCGCCATCCACTCCAGCGTGCGCGGTCCGGCTGCCGGCGGATGCCGCATGTGGGACTATGCCTCCAGCGCCAATGCGCTCGCCGACGTATTGCGCCTGTCGCGCGGAATGTCGTTGAAGAACGCTGCCGCCGATCTTGCCGCTGGGCGGCGGCAAGGCCGTCATCATGCGGCCGAAGGGGAGCTTCGACCGGCGTCGGTTGATGGAAGCCTTCGGCGACGCGGTGGATGCCTTCGGCGGTAGCTACTGGACAGCCGAGGATGTCGGCACCAACGTCGACGATATGGAAGTCGTCGCTTCGCGCACGCGCTACGTTGCCGGCCGGGCCGGTGGCGCGCACCCCAGCGGAGACCCCTCACCCATCACCGCATTCGGCATCGCGGTCTGCATCCAAGCTGCCATCGACCAGCTTTGGGGAGCCAAATCGCTGTCCGGGCTGGAGGTCGCCGTGCAAGGTCTCGGCAACGTCGGCATGGGGCTTTGCAAGCTGCTGCACGAAGGCGGCGCCAGGCTGATCGTCGCAGATGTCGACGATCGCAAGACGAAAGCTGCAACCGAGGCGTTTCAAGCCAGCGTTGTCGATGTGCAGGAGGTGCATGCCGCCAAGTGCGATGTCTTCGCACCATGTGCGCTCGGCGGCATTCTGAACGCCGGCACGATTCCCCAGATTCAGGCCCGCCTGATCTGCGGGGCCGCCAACAATCAGCTCGATACGATCGAGGACGCCAAACGGCTGCAGGCCCGCGGCATCGCCTATGCACCCGACTTCATCACCAACGCCGGCGGCATCTGCTCGGTGGCGTCCGAGATCCTGAACATCGAGGATCCGGCCTGGGTCAAGGGCAAGATCACCACGCTCGGCCAGACGCTGCGCGACGTGCTCGCGCAGTCCGCCGACACCGGCGAGACCACCGCGATCATTGCCGAACGCATGGCGCTGAACCGGATCGCAGCCGCCGCGGCCAATCCGTCCTAGCAGTTGCCGGCGGCATCAGCGGAGCTGATCGCCCGGCTTCAGCCGTTCTGCGTGCCGTCAGAATACCCGCCACCGATCCGAGTGCCGGGTGCAAGCAGGCCTTGTCCTGGGACGTGGTTGATCTCCAGCCTCGTTCCATCCGGATCTTCGAACAGCACCGAGTAGTAACCGGGGGCAAAGCGGTCCTCTCGTGGCGTGTGAATGATGCACGCACCGATCCCAAGCAGGAATTCGTATGCCTCGTCGATATCCGCACGTTCCCGGGCACGAAAGCAGTGGTGATGCAATCCAACCGAGCCTTGGCGGAAGCGTTGGCCCGCATACTCCGGGGCCGGCGCATGAATGCCGAAACCTGTACGGCCGCCCACACCGTAGAAGGTGTTCGCCGTATCCGCCACGATCGTGAGACCCAGGAACGGCAATAGCTTCGCATAGAACGCGCGTGCGGCCTCGAAATTGCCGACCGTGATGAACGTGTGGGCGACACCATTGATTTGCATAATGGAGTCCTTTCGCTGGCGCGACTGAACACCTTCGCTGGAAAGGCTGGCTAGCTAGGCGTACTGGAACGTCGCGTCGTCGAGGTCGATCGCCGGGAATTCGTCCTTCTCTTGCCAGTAGTCCTGCGTGTGCTGCCATTCGCGCTTGTCGCCGCGCTTCGGCAGCAGGTGTATGTCGCGCATCAGGTAGCCGGGGTTGAAGTTCTCCGGGTCGATCCACGACGAGATCGGCATGTTGCCGTCCTGCGGCCGCAGCGCGACCGCGACGGAATGGGCGTTCTTCTTCCGCATGTGCGGCAGCAGGCGGCAGACGAAGTCGGCGACGAGATCGGTGCGCAATGTCCAGCTGGCGCGGAAATAGCCGAACACCCAGACGAGGTTCGGCACGCCCGTGAACATCATGCCGCGATAGGTGACCGTCTCGGCGAAATCGAGCGGCTTGTTGTCGATCGTAAAGGCGATGTCGCCCATCACCGAGAGATTGAAGCCGGTGGCGGTGATGATGATGTCGGCCTTAAGCTCCTTGCCGGACTTGAGCAGGATGCCCTTCTCGGTGAAGCGGTCGATCTCGTCGGTGACGACCGAGGCCTTGCCGCTCTTGATCGCCTGGAACAGGTCGGCATCGGGCACGAAGGCGATGCGCTGCCGCCACGGCCGGTACTTCGGCGTGAAGTGCGTATCGACGTCGTAGTCCGGACCGAGCAGGTTGCGGATGTTGCCGAGCAGATCGGCCTTCACCTTCTCCGGCTTCTCGAACGAGGCACGGGTGAACGCATCCTGCTCGAACAGGATCTTTCGCCGCACGATCTCGTGGATCCACTCCTCGCTGACCTGCAGCCGGCGCAACTCCTCGGCGAGCTCGATTGCGTTGCGGCCGGTGCGGAAGTAAGTCGGCGAGCGCTGCAGCATGACGATGTGGCCGCACCTGTCGGCGATCGCCGGCAACAGCGTCGCAGCAGTCGCGCCGGAGCCGATCACGACGATGGTCTTGCCCTCGGTCTCGAGGTCCTCGGGCCAGGTCTGCGGATGGACGATGCGGCCCTTGTACTTGTCCATATCCGCCCACTCGGGCGTGTAGCCTTCCGAGTGGCGATAGTAGCCCTGGCACATCCAGAGGAAGTTGCAGGTGAAGTACAGTGTCTCGCCGGTGTCGGTGCGCGTCGCCTCGACGGTCCAGAGCTTCTCCACGCTCGACCAGCTCGCCGACAGGATCTTGTGCTTGTAGCGGATGTGCTTGTCGAGGCCGTTCTCGGTGATCACCTCGCCCATGTAGGACTTGATCTCCGCGGCGCTGGCGATCGGCGGGCCGACCCACGGCTTGAAGCTGTAGCCGAAGGTGTGCAGGTCGCTGTCGGAGCGGATGCCGGGATAGCGATGCGTCAACCAGGTGCCGCCGAAGCTTTCCTGCGTCTCGAGCACGACGTAGCTCAGCTCGGGTAGCTGCTTCGTCAGCTGATAGGCGCTGCCGACGCCGGAGATGCCCGCGCCGACGATCAGCACGTCGAAGTGCTCGACCGGTGCGCCCTTGGGCACGCTGCGGAATGCCGCGGTATTCATATGGTCTCGTCCTCCCGATATTGCTTCGACTTCTCGCACACCTTCGCCGCGTTGCAAACTCATGCCCCTCCCGCAAATTTCGGGAGGCTTTTCATCCGCACTCTCAATGAGTTCATTTGCTCGCCGGAATACCCCGGCGCAAGCTTTGGCCGGGGCGAGAGGGAGTATTGTTGCATGTTCGACCGTCGCACCATTCTTGCCACGTTCCTTGGCGCCTCGACCCTGCCGCTGATCGGCGTGCTCGCCGGCGAAACTCAGGACGCGCCGCGACTGGACCTCACCCCCGCCTGCGACGGTCATGCGCAGGCAACAGCCGCGCAGACCGAGGGCCCCTACTTCAAGCCGAATACGCCGCTGAAGCGCGACCTTTTCGCCGATCGGCCGAAAGCCGAGCGGATGATCCTCGCAGGCCTGGTGCTCGGCACCAACTGCCAGCCGGTTCCGAAGGCGCAGATCGAGATCTGGCAGGCGGACGAGACCGGCGCCTACGACAATGCCGGCTTCACGCTGCGTGGCCATCAATTCTCGGACGATCGCGGCCGCTGGTGGTTCTCGACCATCGTGCCCGCCGCCTACCCCGGCCGCACCCGGCATATCCACGTCAAGGTGCAGAGGCCGGGCGCGCGCGTGCTGACGACGCAGCTCTACTTTCCCGGCGAGCCGCTCAATCGCCGCGACGGGCTGTTCGACCAGCGGCTGCTGATGCGCATCACCGAAGCGGCGGACGGGAAATTCGCGCGATTTGATTTCGTCGTCTAGGCGCCGAGATCGATCAACGCGATGCCGAGCTCCGGTCGCTTGCGGCGGCGGAGGTTGGCTTCGGTCTCGGTGATGACGGCTTCGAGCGTCGGGCGCACCTTGCCTTCGATCAGGTGACCGCCGCGGGTGGAGCCGTCGGCGAGGCCGAGGACGATATGGACGTGCAGGCTCGCCTTGCCATCGTCGCCGACGGCGAAATCGCCGAGCGCGGAGAGCACTTCGCACTGCTCGTCGATTGCGATCTTCTTGTAGGTCTTGCTGTCGAAGTCGAACCAGCCGACCACCGCGCGCTCGAAGGCGCCGATCGCCGAGAGTGATGCACCGCCGATGCCGATCTCGTTGGCGTAGCGCGTCAGGCCGGAGAATGCTTCTGCACCGCTGTCGAGCACCACGACATGAGTCTTCCCGGACGATCTCGATACGATTTTAGCTTTCATGGGAACGCGCCTCCATCGCGCGCCGCTAACGGTTCTGCGCGGCTGATGTTCCTTTGCGGCAATGGACAAATGCGGCGGCTCCGGCACAATGCGGAAAACACAGCGTTTTCAACGGGAGGATCGGCGATGACCGAGAGCGAAACGTACGCCAGGGGCGCAGCGATGCGGCGGGAGCTTTATGGCGAAGCGGCGGCAGAGCGCACCGCCCGCGACACCTACACCGATCCGATGATGAAGAAGTTTCTCGACGTCGCGACCGAGAACGTGTTCGGCGCGCTGTGGACGCGGCCGGGCCTCGATCTCAAGACGCGGACGATGATTTGTGTCGTCTCCGACGTCGCCACCGGGCGCGAGCCGGAGCTTGCCATTCATCTGCGCTTCGCGTTGCGCCAGGGCTGGACCGAGGAGGAATTGAGCGAAGCGATGCTGCACCTCACCGGCTACATCGGCCTGCCGCTGGTGCGCGGCGCGATGCTGGTGGCGAAGCGCGTGTTCGCGGAGATCCGCGCAGAAAAGTCGTAGGGGGCTAAGGCGCCAGCGGCGCCACCAGGGCGTAGGTGATCAAGCGTCGAGAGCACGAGCCCGATCACGCCGGCGCCGAGACGCGCCATGCGCCGCCGGCCTCCTGCAGCATGGAGAGCCGCGTGGTGAGGCCGAGCGCCACCATCACCATCAGGAACAGAAACTGGTCGAAGGCCAGGATGGCGTCGCGCGCCAGCGGAGGCAGCGTGATCGACGAGTTCAGCAGCATGACGAAGACGAAGGCGACGATGAACCACGGGAACGGCACCGGCACCGATTTCGAGTCTTCGTCGCTGCGCCGGCGCATGACGGCGAGCACCATCAGCAGCGGCACGAGCATCAGCACCTTGCTGAGCTTGATCTGTGTCGCCGTTTCCAGTGCGGCCTCGGACACGGCGATCGCCGCGCCATAGACCTGCGCCAGCTCATAGATGCTGGCGCCGACGAACACGCCGTAGAAGCGATCGTCGAGAGCCGGCAGCCAGCCTTGCGTGAACGCGACCGGATAGACCAGCAGCGCCACCGTGCCGGCGATGGTGATGAGCGATATGGCAATGCTCGCGAACTGATCGCGGGCGCGCGTGGCGGCCGCCACCGCAAGGATCGCCGCCGCGCCGCAGATCGCCGTGCCCACCGCAATGAGCAGCGCCAATTCCTTGTCCAGCTTGAGGACGTGCCGCGCCAGCCAGTTCAGGATGAGCAGCACCGCGACGAGCTCGACGCCGGCGACGATCAGCGGTGCGAGGCCCAGATTGGACAGCAGCCCGACGCTGATGCGGAAGCCCACCAGCACCACCGCCAGCCGCAGCAGATAGCGCTTGGTGAAATCCAGGCCCGGCTTGAACCTGTCGGGGCACACGAAGGTGTTGCCGAGCAGCAGGCCGAACATCATGGCGACCAGCACCGGATTGCGCGACAGCGGCTCGCCGAGGCCGGCGGCAATCCGGCCTGCGACAAGGGCGAGAACTGTGGCGAGCGCGATACCGGGAAAAAGGGCGATGATCGTTTTCGAAGCCGTTTGCCTGGCCAGCTCGGCGCCGGCTGGCAGGCGATCGCGGAGCGTATCCAGCATCGCCATCACAAACCCTTGCCGCCGATCATCAACGTCCCCTCGGTTACCGGGAGGATATTATCACCCGCAAATGACGTCTGGCGGAAGAAATTTGTGCTTCCACACCGAATAGCTGGCATGAATCTGCTGTGCCGTCGCCCGGCACCCGGCCCCGCCTCAGTACAGCTCCATCAGCCGGGCGTTGTCCTTCAGCTCGCCCGGCAGCGCCTCGAGGATGATGGCGCCGGCCTTCATGACGACGACGCGGTCGGAGACTTTCAGCGCCTCGCGCACGTTCTGCTCGATCAACAGGATGCTCATGCCGCGGCTTTGCTGCAGCTCGCGGATCGGCCGCATCAGGTCCTGGAACAGTTTTGGCGCAAGCCCGATCGACGGCTCGTCCATCAACAGGCAGCGCGGCTGGGCGAGGATGGCGCGGCCGATCGAGACCATCTGCTGCTGGCCGCCGGAGAGAAGGCCCGCGCGCTTGGTGTAGAAATCGCGCACCGGCGGCAGCACCGACAGCACCCACTCGACGCGCTCGGCGCGCTGCGCGGCCGGCACGCCGGCGGACCACATGCCGAGCGCGAAATTCTCCTTCACCGTCAGCCCGGGAAAGATGCCGCGCCCT
Source organism: uncultured Alphaproteobacteria bacterium (assembly GCA_963843435.1). GTDB lineage: Bacteria > Pseudomonadota > Alphaproteobacteria > Rhizobiales > Xanthobacteraceae > P52-10. The sequence goes on along the minus strand of CAWJKJ010000007.1, from coordinate 67,582 downwards.
TCCGGCACCATGGCGATGCCATGCGCGGCGAGCACGCGCGGCACGTGGCGGCCGAGCCGCACGCCGTCGACCAGCACGCTGCCGCGCTTCGGGCGCAACCAGGCCGAACAGCGCGCGCATCAAGGTGCTCTTGCCCGCGCCGTTGTGGCCGATCACGCAGAGCACTTCGTTGGGCTTCAGCTCGATGCCGACGTCGAGCAGCACCGGCTTGCCGCCGTAGCCGGCGCTCAGGTTCTCCGCTTTCAGCACCGCCGCCGCGCTCATGCCGCCCGCTCGCCAAAATAGATCGCCGCCAGCGCCGGATCCGACAGGATGGTTTTCGGATCGCCCTCCGCCAGCAGCTTGCCCTGGTCGAGGAAGGCGATGCGGTCGGAGATGCCCTGCACGATGTCGAGGTTGTGCTCGATGATGCAGATGGTGACGCCACCGGTGACCGCCTTGCGCAGCAGCGACAGGAAGCGCTCGTAGGAGCCCGGATCGAGGCCGGACGCCGGCTCGTCGAGCAGCCACAGCCGCGCGCCCGACGCCATCACCCGCGCAAGGCTCAGGAACTTGCGCTCGGCAAACGCGAGATCGATCGCGCGGGCGTGGCGCTTGTCCTTCAGCCCGGTCGCTTCGAGCACGCGCTTCGATGCCCTCGCGCCGCGACTGCCGCGCCGCCACCCCGCCCGGCTGCCACAGCCACGAGCCGCGCTCGGTGACGGTCGTGACGTTCTCCTGCACGGTCATGTGCGTGAACAGCTTCAGGTCCTGGAACGTGCGGCCGATGCCGAGGCGCGCGATCTTCCACTCCGGCAAGCCGATGATGGACTGGCCGAGCCAGATCACCTCGCCCTGGTCTGCCACCAGCTGGCCGGTGATCAGGTTGAACAGCGTGGTCTTGCCGGCGCCGTTCGGCCCGACCAGCGTCGTGACGATGCCGGCGCGCAGCGCCAGCGTCACGTTGTCGACAGCCTTCAGGCCGCCGAACGTCTTCGACGCGCCGGTCACCTGCAGCAGGATGTCTTGCGGCTCGCTCATGCTTCGACCTTCGGCTTTTCCTGGAAGCCCCACAGGCCGCCGGGACGGAAGATCATCAGCAGCACCATGGCGAGGCCGTAGATGATCTGCTGGATCGAGCCGATCTCGGTGGGCGGCAGATACGGAATGTAGCTCAACCCCGCCGGCAGCAGCAGGATCAGCACCGTGCCGATCACGGGACCGAATAAAGTCGCCGTGCCGCCGATGATCACCATCGCCATCAGCTGGATCGAGGTCTCGAGCACAAAGCTCTCGACATTGATGAAGCTGAGATAGAACGCGTAGAGCGAGCCTGCGATCGCCGCCAGCGCCGAGGACACCACCACCGCCGTGGTCTTGATCACCGCCACGTTCTTGCCGAAGGCGGATGCAGCCACCTCGTCGTCGCGGATCGCCTTCAGGCTGCGGCCGAAGCTGGAGCGCACCAGCGCGCGGATGATCAGGATGATCGCGACCAGACAGACCAGCGACAGGACCAGGTAGTGCTCGGGCTCGGTCAGCTTGAAGCCGAAGAAGCTGGCGGCCGGGATGTTGGTGAGACCGCCGATGCCGCCGGTGACCGACTTCCATTCGGTGAACACGGTGATCGCCAGCATCTGCAGGCCGAGGGAAGCTGCGACGAAATACTCGCCGCGCACGCGCAGCGCCGGCAGCGCCAGCGCCAGCGAGATCAGCGCCGACAGCAGCATGCCGAAGGCGGTCGCGCTGAGGAAGCCGGCGCCGAGCTTCATCGCCGCGAAGGTCGCGGCATAGGCGCCGACGCCGAAGAACAGCGCATGCGCCATCGAGAAGATGCCGGCATAGCCGAGGATGAAATTCAGCGTCACCGCGAGGATCGCGTTGATCGAGATCAGCACCAGCAGATTGACGACATAGGCCCACATCGCTGCCGCCTCACTTCGCCGCGTGCGGCCGGCCGAAGAAGCCGGCAGGCCGGAAGATGATGAACAGGAACAGCACGACGAAGGTGACCGCCTCGCTCCATTGCGGATCGAACCGCCACAGCGCCAGGTTCTCCGCCAGCCCCAGCAGGAAGCCGCCGCAGGCGGCGCCGCGCAGCGAGCCGATGCCGCCGACGATCGTCGCGGCCAGGCTGATCAGCATGACGTGCGCGCCCATCGACGGGTTGAGGCCCGCGGTCATCGCGGTCAGGATCGCGCTCGGCACCACGATGGCCGAGCCGATGCCGAAGGCGTATTGCGCCACCCGGCCCGGATCGAGCCCGAACACGCGGATCAGGTCCGGATTTTCCGACAGCGCGCGCATCGCCATGCCGGTGTGGGTGCGCGAGAGATAGAACGAGAGCACGACGAACACGACCAGCGCCGCGAGCATCGAGATCCACGCCACGGGCGCGACGAACAGTCCGGGCAGCACTTCGACCGAGCGGCTGAGGCTGGTCGTCACCGATGCAAAGCCGCGGCCGAAGATCGTGCCGATCAGGTTCTGGACGATGATCTGCACGCCGAAGGCGGCGATGAAGACGGTGAAGAACGCGCCTTCATGCCGCTGGATCGGCCGATAGACGAACCGCTCCATGGCAAGTCCGAAGACCACGGCCGCGACCACCGCCGCCAGCACGGCCAGCGGCCAGCCGACCTGCAGCACCGAGAAAATCCACCAGAACAGGTAGGCGGCGATGGTGAAGGCCGCGCCATGCGCGACGTGGAACACCTTTGTCGCGCCGAAGATCAGCGAGAAGCCGACCGCCGTCAGCGCGTAGATCGCGCCGAGCTGCAGGCCGTTGATGAGGAGCTGGAGGAGCAGCACGGGGAAGGACTTGCTAGAGCGTGATGAGATCAGTGCGAGACGTTCTCCGTCATGCCCGCGAAGGCGGGCATCCAGTACGCCGCAGCATCAGCGAGTCTGAACTCGCATGACGCTCTGGCGATACTGGGTCCCCGCCTTCGCGGGGACGACGGCGGAGGTGTGGACGCAAGGCCATCGCGCTTCTCGCGCTACTTCGCCATGGTCCCTGCCTTGACCATCTTGCCGGCGGCGCCGTCGATCTCCATGATCTGGATCGGCATCGACACCGAGCCGTTCGGCAGGAACTCCATCTTGCCGCCGACGAGATCGAACGTGCCGTTCGCCTTGCGCTGCTTCAGCAGGTTCTCGCCGGTGATCGGCTGGCCGCTCTTCTCCAGCGCCTGCGCGAGTGTCACGAACACCATCACGGCGTTGTAGTAGTTCGCGACATAGGCGCTCAGCTCCTTGCCGGTCTTGGCCTTCCAGTCCTTGGCGACGCGCTCGCTCATGCCCTTGGCCGCCCAGTCCACCGACTGGGTCGGAAACAGCGCGCCCTTGGCCTCCGGCAGTGCCGTCACCGTCGGCGACGAGAACGCCGAATAGCTGGCGAGCTGCTGGCTGACGCCGTTGTCGCGCAGCTGCTTGACGATCTGCGCCTGCTGCGCGCCGAACGAGGCGATGAAGACGAGATCGGGGCTCGAACTCGCGGATCTTGGCGGCGATCGAGGTGAACTGCTGCGCGTTGCGCGGGATCTGCAGCTGCGCGACCATCTGCCCGCCGGCCTTCGGCACGTTCTCCGCGAGCTCCTTGTTGATCGCCTCGCCTGCCGGATCGTCGACATAGATCAGCGCGACCTTCTTCAAGCCGCGCTCCTGCACGAAATATGGCGCCGCCACACGAATTTCGAGATTGACCAGCGGGATCACGTTCCAGAAGTAGTCGCCGAGCTCGGCCAGATCGGGCCCGATGCCGCCGCCGTTGACGCTGACGACCTTCGCCTTGTCGCCGATCGGCGCGATCGCCTTCGAGACGCCGGTGAAGGCGGACAGCACGAACGGCACCTTCTCGACGCTGACCAGCTTGTTCATCGCCACCACGCCCTGCTGCGGCGTCGCCTGGCTGTCCTCGAACTGGATCACCAGCTTCTTCGACAGCATCTTGTCGGCGTTGATGTGCTCCACCGCGAGATTGGCGGCAGCGCCGAACAGTTCGCCGTACTCGGCATTCGGACCGCTCATCGGCAGGTTGGCGCCGATCTTGATGACATCTTGCGCGGGCGGATAGGGCGTGAGGACAAGACCGCGAGGCTCGCGGCAACGGTGAGAGAGCGAACCAGGCGCATACGTTTTCTCCCGATATTCATTATGCTTGTTGTTGAGCCGTCGCTTGCCTCGAATGAAGCATAGCGGTTCCAAACAGGCAAGCGGCGCGCGGGCGCTCTCCATGTCCTCCGATTGGAGGATGTTGAAGTCCGGCACACGGCCTACCAACTGACGCCATGAACCAATTTGCCCACCGTGCAATCATGGCAGGAGCGGTCGCAGGCCTGCTCGCAGGCGTGGTTGCGGACAAGGCGGCTGCCCAGGATTTTTCGCCCATCGGCGCACCGGCGGAGGTCTGGGTCTGCACCGATGCGACACACGAGCCGGGCCGGTTTCCGCTCGAGCTCATCGCTGAAGGACGGCATCCTGAGCGAGCAGCCGCTCGGCGTCCCGCGCTATCGGCTACTCGCCAACACCCGCTACGCGATCATCGGCGAGGATCATCACGGTGATTTCGATCCGGTGTTGGGCATGGTGAGCATTTTCGTGTCGACGGTGGTGATCGACCGGACGACGGGGCGATTTACCAGCACGACGTCGGTGACCGACGCAGCGCCGCAGTATCGGACGGGACGGTGCAGGCGGTTTGAGGACGTGGCGCGTGCACGCGAGTGATGGTGTGCTGGCGCGGCGATGATCCATCGCCGTCATTGCGAGCGAAGCGAAGCAATCCAGCGCGCGCGTAGCGCGCCACTGAAAAGCGGCTGAGCCTGCCAGCACTACCGCGCTTCTTTGTTTGCGCGCTGTGCGCGCAGCTGGATTGCTTCGTCGCTTCGCTCCCGCAATGACGAGCTAACTCCGCAACCCCGGCGCCTCCTGCCCCGTGCGCTCCACATACTCCGTATATCCGCCGCCGTATTTGTGGATGCCGTCGGGGGTCAGCTCCAGCACGCGGTTGGACAACGCCGCCAGAAAATGCCGGTCGTGGGAGACGAACAGCATGGTGCCTTCGTACTCGGAGAGTGCCGCGATCAGCATCTCTTTCGTCGCCATGTCGAGATGGTTGGTCGGCTCGTCGAGCACCAGAAAATTCGGCGGGTCGTAGAGCATCTTGGCCATCACCAGGCGCGCCTTCTCGCCGCCGGAGAGCACGCGGCAGCGCTTTTCGACGTCGTCGCCGGAGAAGCCGAAGCAGCCGGCGAGCGCGCGCAGCGCCCCCTGCCCGGCCTGCGGAAACGCGTGGTCCAGCTCCTCGAACACGGTGCGCTCGCCGTCGAGCAGGTCCATCGCGTGCTGGGCGAAGTAGCCCATCTTGACGCTGCCGCCGAGCGCCACCGTGCCGTCGTCCGGCTCGGCCGCGCCCGCAATGAGCTTCAATAGCGTCGACTTGCCCGCCCCGTTGATGCCCATGATGCACCAGCGCTCCCGGCGGCGGACCGAGAAGTCGAGCCCGTCATAGATGCGCTTGCTGCCGTAGCCTTTATATACGTTCTTCAGGTTGACCACGTCCTCGCCGGAACGCGGCGCCGGCTGAAACTCGAACATCACGGTCTGGCGCCGGCGCGGCGGCTCGACCCGCTCGATCTTCTCCAGCTTCTTCACCCGGCTCTGCACTTGGGCTGCGTGCGAGGCGCGCGCCTTGAAGCGCTCGATGAACTTGATCTCCTTCGCGAGCATCGCCTGCTGGCGCTCGAACTGCGCCTGCTGCTGCTTCTCGTTCAGCGCGCGCTGGCCTTCGTAGAATTCGTAGTTGCCCGAATAGGTCGTCAGCGTGCCGCCGTCGATCTCGACCACTTTCGTGACGATGCGGTTCATGAACTCGCGGTCGTGCGAGGTCATCAACAGCGCGCCTTCGAAGCCTTTCAGGAACTGCTCCAGCCAGATCAGGCTTTCCAGATCGAGATGGTTGCTCGGCTCGTCGAGCAGCATGACGTCCGGGCGCATCAGCAGGATGCGCCCCAGCGCCACGCGCATCTTCCAGCCGCCGGAGAGCGCGCCGACGTCGCCGTCCATCATCTCCTGGCTGAAGCCGAGCCCCGAGAGCACCTCGCGCCCCCGCGCCTCGAGCGCGTAGCCGTCCAGTTCCTCGAAGCGCGCCTGCACCTCGCCGTAGCGCTCGAGAATCTCGTCCATCTCGTCCGCGCGGTCCGGATCGACCATGGCCGCCTCGAGCTCTTTCAGCTCGGTCGCGACGCTGCTGACCGGCCCCGCCCCGTCCATCACCTCGGCCACGGCGCTCTTGCCCGCCATCTCGCCGACGTCCTGGCTGAAATAGCCGATGGTGATGCCGCGATCGACCGACACCTGCCCCTCGTCCGGCTGGTCTTCGCCCTTGATCATCCGGAACAGCGTGGTTTTGCCGGCCCCGTTCGGCCCGACCAGGCCAGCCTTCTCGCCGCGCAGGAGCGTGGCGGAGGCTTCGATGAACAGGATCTGGTGGCCGAGCTGTTTTGAGATGTTGTCGAGACGGATCATTTGCTGCGCGCGCGTTGAAGGACGTTGCGCGGCGTTTAAGCCATGTTGCGCTGCAATGGAAGGGCGTCGGGCCTCGCTTAGGCCTGGCGTTTCAGCGTCGGGCTGAACACGAAAAGGCTCAGGATCTCGAAGAAAATCTGCGCTCCGGCATGCGCGGTATTGGCCGTCGCGTCATACTGCGGCGCCACCTCGACCACATCGCCGCCCACCACATCGAGGCCCTTCAGGCCGCGGATCAGCGCCAGCGCCTCGCGCGTCGTCAGGCCGCCCACCTCCGGCGTGCCGGTTCCGGGCGCAAACGCCGGATCGAGGCTGTCGATATCGAACGAGACATAGACGGGCCCCTCGCCGACGACCTCCCTCGCCATCTCGGCGATCCGCGCAATGCCAAGGCGTTCGATGTCGCGGGCTTCGACGACCGTCATGCCGAAGTCCGTCGAGAACTCCCACAGGTAGCCGGAGGAGCCCCGAATGCCGATCTGGATCGTCCGTTTGGGATCGAGCACCCCGTCCAGCACGGCAAGGCGGAACGGACCACCGTGGTGAAACTTCGAGCCGTCGTAAGGTCCGCCGGTGTCGCAATGTGCATCGATATGCACCATCCCGACCGGCCGCTTGCGGCCGACCGCCTTCAGGATCGAGGAACTGATCGAGTGATCGCCGCCGACCGACAACGGCAGCACGCCGGCATCGACGATCTTGCCGAACCACGCCTCGATGTCCGCATGCGCGGTATCCAGGCTGAAGCGGCTGCGCAACGGCACATCGCCGATGTCGGCCACGCGCAGGTCGGCAACCGGTGTACAGCGCAGCGCATCGTTGTAGGGACCTATCCGTTCGATCGCGCGGAGTGCACGGGGCCCGAAGCGCGCGCCGCTGCGGTTGGTGACGCCGAGATCCATGGGAACGCCGACGAGCGCGACCTGCAAGTCGCCGAAATCCGGCGCCGCCGGGCTGATCTCGCGATAGGGCAACGACAGAAAGGTGGGAAGGCCGGAGTAAGGCGCGCGGCGCGTGCCCGACGCATTGAAAAACCGCTCGGCGACCTTGCGAAACTCCGGGTCGAACACATCGCCGCCATGCGCGTTCGCGTATTTTTCGCGCAGCCGCTTCAGCTCAGTCGCGTCCATGATTTGCACCCGCCACATGCGACGCCAGGCAGTTCGAAGGTCAAAATGGACTGCTTTCGGGCAGGGCTCAAGCGACGAGGACGACATCGGGGGCAACGCGGTGAATACTGTCGCAGGCGGGTCGAAGCCGCCGGCGTTCCGGGCCGCGTCGGCAGGGACGACACGCGGATGCGGTGGATCAATCAGATCCCTCGTCCGTGGTCGACTGGTTCGGGTCGTGACCTGCCTCTTCGGTCTCGCCTTCATTAACAGGCGCTTCAGGGCTATCGAGCGTGACGCCGATCGATCGTGCAAAGGCCTCGTAGTCGCGTTGCGCCTTTTCAAGACGCTCGCGCGCGTCTCGTGTCGCCTGCGAGTTGGGATCGATCCGGTTGAACGCTTCGAACGCCGCGGTTCGATGCCCGACATAGTGCTTCAGATGCTCGAGCGCCTTCGTTTGTGCCGTCGTGCGCGCCTCGCGCAGCGCTGCGATATTGGATGTCGAAATCTTTGGCCAAGATCAGATCCGTCAGGTGAGCCGTCGAAGAACGATTGTGTAACTCGTCGTGCCTTGTTGGCCAGATGTTTCCAAGAGCGTGCAGCGCGAAAGGGGGCGGAACCAAAACATTTGCCAAAAACCGACATGCGCTGCGTGCAACAGTCGACAGATAGGCGATGTCGAATCGCCGATAATGCGAACCGGAAATGAAGCGAACCTCGCGACAAGGGAGGGAAGCATGCGTTTCTTCTTGAGCCTTCTGGCTGGTGTCCTGGTCCTGTACGTCGCCGACGCGGCCTTCGCCTCCGGGAAATATTCAAAAAGCGCGGTCGCGGTCGGCAAATCGATGGCGATGCATTTCGGGCTTTCGATGCGGCGGTGATGCCGCACCTGCCTCAATCGTCGGCACGCGTTCTCTCTGCCAAACGACGCGGCAGCCGCGGATGCTGCAACGCGCTGAGACGAATGGCCTCAGCCAGCAAAGAAAATGAGTAGCGGCGAAAATTCGGCCGCGCATATGATCGACGGATCACCGTCCCACCCAAGGCACATCGGTGACTGAGAGATAGTAACGCTCCCGCCCCGTCATCACAGGGGACTAGCGATGCGTCGTTTACAGAATGCCCTTCCCTCCGCCGCGTATCAAACCGCCGACGAGATCAGCGAACTCATTCGCCAGCGTGAGCAGGCGATCGAGCTCCTTCCCGAAGGGAAGGTGAAGCAGAAAGTCGCAAGCGACCTCGCGCGCCTGCGCATTTATGCCGCCGAATGGCACAACGTGCCGCACGAAACGCTGCAGTAGGACGATTGGCCGTCCGCAAGCTTGCGAGCATCGATCAGTTGATGTGCGATGCGCGCGCTCGCCATGCGCGCCGGCTGCGGATGATCGCCTGCCGACGTCAGCTTCACAACGGCGGACATTCCGGGCCGGAGATCGTCCAGTGACGGTTGTCCCGGAAGAAGCGTGATCTTCACAGGAATGCGCTGGACGATCCGCGTGAAGTTGCCGGTCGCATTGTCCGGCGGCAGCAGGGCAAACTTTGCGCCGCTGGCGGGCGAGAAGCTCTCGACCCGCCCCGCAAAGCGCACGCCGCGAACCCCGTCGACGGCAACGGTCACCTCGTCGCCGATGTGGATGTCCGGAATCTGCGTTTCCTTGAAGTTGGCAACGACCCAGACCTCTTGCGGCACGATCGCCAGCACGAGCGTGCCGGGCCGTACGTATTGTCCAGGCTTCGCCTGACGCTCGCCGACCCGGCCGTCCGCAGGCGCGCGCACGACGGTGTCGTCGAGATCGATCTGGGCGAGCCTCAAGGTCGCCGCGGCGGCATCGATGTCCGCCTGCAGTTGCGGGCGCTGGCTTTCCAGCACGTCCAGCTGCCGGCGCGCGGCGGTGAGGTCGGCCTTTGCTTCGGCGACCCTGGCCTGCGCCTGCAGGTCATCCGCTTCCGCCTGATCTCGCCGCGCCTGCGAGGCCCACCCGCTGTCGGTGAGCTCGCGAACGCGGCCGAAATCGCGCGTCGCACGCAATGCATTCGCCGTGGAGCCGTTCACGCTCGCGGCGGCTCGCTCGATCGCGGCCCGCTGAAATTCGATGCGGCTCGCCAGATTCGCGAGCGCCGCGCGGCGGGTGGCGACGCCGGCCGCGGCCTGATCCACCCGCGCCTGGTAGTCGCGCGCGTCGATACGCAACAGCACATCTCCCGCCTTGACCTCCTGGTTGTCGCGGATCGCGACTTCGGCGATGTAGCCGCTGATCTTCGGGCTGATCGGCGTGATGTCGCCCTGCAGGTAGGCGTTGTCCGTCGAGACCGCATGGATGGCGCCGAGCAGCCGCTCCGGCGCCACCGAGATCGGGGCCGCGGCGAACACGGCGCCGGCGATGACGATGCCGCCGAGGCCGGCCGAGAACAGCGTCATCTGTCCTGCGGATCCCCCCAACGCAGCAACCGACTTAACGTGATCCCAGACTTTTCCTAGACTGCTCATGGCTGGTCCTCCTTATCCAATGGTCTGCTGCCGACGAAGCGGCGGCGACTTGTTGAGCACCGCCACTCCGAGCGCGCTGAGGCCGAGGATGATCGCGATGACGAGAAAGGCGTCGTTGAAGGAAAGCACCCATGCCTGCCGGGTCGCAGCGACGCCAGCACTGCAGCGGCCTTCGCCGCCGCCGTTGCGTCGTCGGCGATCCGGTTGGCGAACACGGCCGCGACGTTCGCGACACGATCGGCATCGAGTGCGTTGTAGAGCGAGACGGCTTCGGTGATGACGTTCGAGTGAAACTTCTCCCGTTCCGTCACCAGATTGGACATCAGGCCGACGCCCAGTGTCGTGCCGCCGACTGTCGAGACGTTGAAGGCAATCGAAGCCGTGGGAAGATCCGCGGGCTTCAGCGCTGACGTGCCGGCCACCAGCACGGGGGCAAGGAACACGAGCTGGCCGACCGCGAAGATGACGAGCGTCAAGCGAAAATCTTCCGCGGCCGAGAGGCCCGTTCCATCCACGAGCAGCACTGTGGCGAAGGCGCACAGCAGCAGGCCGAGCGCCATCACCAGCCGCCTTTCAAGGAGATGCATCAGCTTCCAGACCAGGGGCAAGGTCGCAATCTGCGGAATGGCCGCCCACAGCATCAGCTCGGAGATTTCCAGCGGGCGATAACCATGCACGCGCGCGAGGAACTGCGGCACGAGCCAGGACGTCACGACGAGCCCGACGCGAAACACCAGATTGAGCCAGACCGGAAGACCGAACGATCGCGTCAGCAGAGCGCCGGCGCCATGATCTTGATCGGCGAGAAGCGCGCGACGAAGACGAACCCGGCCAGTGCGCCGGCGCTGGCGGCGGCCGCCCAGACGATGATGTCGCTCTCGAGCCAGAACCGCCGCGTGCCCTCGTTGAGCACCAGGATCAGAGCAGCGAGCGCTATCGACAAAAGGACGAGCGCGGTCCAATCGGTTTTCAGCGCCGTCAGGTCCGGACGCTGGCGTGGCGCAAAGGCGTAGGCCGCAACTGCGACCGCCACGCCGATCGCTGCCTGAATCAGGAACAGCGAGCGCCAGCCGAGGCTGTCCTCGATAAGGCCGGACACCGCGGGACCGAGCGTGCCGGGAAACAGAAGGACGAATGCGAGAAGCGTCGCGCCCCCGGCAAGCCGCGGTCCGCCCGTCACCATGAAGACGGCAACGAAGGCTGCCGGGTTGAAGCCTCCGGCCGCAAAGCCCTGGATCGCCCGCAGCGCAATGGCGGTTGTGAGGTTATCGGTGATCGCGCACGCGAGTGCCGCACTTGCGAACACGACGCTGATGCCGACGAGGTAACGGCCGATGCTGAAGGTCCTGAACAAGACGCCCGACATGACGATGCCTGCGAAGCTCGCCATCGTGTAGGCGGTCAGCATCCATGAGGCCTCATCGGCCGACCCGTACAGGCCACCCTGGATGTCGGCGATGTTGGCGGACGCAAACTGCGCCGACGTGCCGACGAGCAGCGACCCGCCCAGGGCTGTGACCAGGAACAGGATCTTGTCTTTCGTGAGTGGAGCCGGCGCGGTCATGGCTGATGTCTTTGGTGCAGTACTCGATGAGTTCAAACCCAATCTCGGCCGTCATCCCCGCGAAAGCGGGGATCCAGTATTCCAGAGCGGCTGCGATTCAACCGCGAACGCTGCGGCGTACTGGATGCCCGCTGGAGCCTGTCATCGGGCCGCGCTTCGCGCGGACCCGCTGGCGGGCATGACGGTGAGAGTGCGGCGGGCTCGCCCTACGCGTTCACCGCTTCGCGTTGGTGAATGTTGTAGCGGTGAGCCGGGACGGCGCTCGACAGTCGGTTGGACATGTCGCGACGCGCGGCGTCGTAGCGATCCCATTCGGCCTGGTCCGGAAGCGAGGGAATGGTCACGGTCTCGCCGAGGTCGAGGCCGGCCAGCGCTGCGTCGACCATATCCTCCGCCGACATGACGATCTGCGCGGGCAATTGATGCACCGGCAGGCCTGCGATGTCCCAGAACTCGGTCGCCGTCGCGCCCGGCAACACCGCCTGAACGCGCACGCCCTTGTCGGCGAGCTCGTGCTTGAGCGACTGCGTCAGCGCCAGCACGAACGCCTTCGAGCCGCCGTAGACGCCGTTGAGCGTTTCAGGCGAGACCGCCACGACCGACGCGATGTTGATGATCGTGCCGTGACCGCGCGCGACGAAGCCGGGTACCGCCGCATAGGTGAGGCGGGCCAGTGCCGTGACGTTCAGGTTGATCATGTCCTCCATCTTGTCGACGTCCGATCCCAGCAGCGGCCCTGTGGCACCGACGCCGGCATTGTTGACCAGCAGCGAGATGTCGGCGTTCGCTGCGGAGCAGGTCCTCGACGCGATTGAGGGCGGCACGGTCGCTGAGGTCGGCCGAGATCGTCTCCACAGCCCGGCCGGTTTCGTTGACGATCCGCCGGGCCTGGGCCGCAAGCCTCTGGCTGTTGCGCGCGACAAGGATCAGGTCATGGCCGCGCCGCGCGAGGCGATTGGCATAAACCGCGCCAATTCCGGTCGACGCGCCGGTGATGAGGGCGGTTCCCTTGGTTTCGATGGCAGGCGTTTCGATGGCAGTCATGGGCGTTGCTCCTGTGATGGCTTGGCCGTGATCGGCTGCGCGACATCTACGCCCTTCCGAAATTGACGCATATCTGGCAAAATCGAGAAGTATCCTTCCAATAAATGGAACACGAACCATGGATCGCCTGGAAGCCATGTCGATCGTGCTGGCGGTGGCCGAAACCGGCAGCCTTTCCGCGGCCGCGCGTCAGCGCAAAGCGCCGCTCGCAACCGTCAGCCGTAAGGTGTCGGAGCTCGAGGAGCACCTGCGGACCAAGCTGTTCAACCGTTCGAGCCGCGCGCTGGTGCTGACGGACGCCGGCAGCTCCTTCGTCGCCGCCTCCAAGCGGATCCTGGCCGACGTCGCCGAAGCCGAGCGCACCGCTTCAGGCGAATACAGCGCGCCGCGCGGCGAGCTGAACATCACCGCGCCTGTCGGCCTCGGCCGCATCCACCTCATCCCGGTCCTTGCGGAATTCCTGAAGGCGTATCCGGACGTCGACGTTCGCCTCTCGCTGCAGGACAAGGTGGCGGATCTGCTCGAGGAGCATGAGGACGTGGCGCTGCGCATCGGCCTGCTTGCCGAACTCGAGCCTCATCGCGGTTCGCGTCGGCGAAGTTCGTCGCGTCGCCTGCGCAAGTCCGGATTACCTGAAGACGCACGGCACGCCGAAGACCCCGGACGATCTGGTGAGGCACGATTGCGTCAGCTACACAGGTTTGCTCACGCCGAGCGCGTGGACGTTCGCGCGCGAAAAAGCCGAGCACGTTGTTCCGGTGCGCTCGAGGCTTGTCGTCAGCAGTGCCGAGTCCGCCTGCGACGCTGCGCGGGCGGCCGTCGGAGTCACGGTCGCCTTCTCCCACCACGTCGCTGAATCCGTGAAGCAAGGGACACTGATCGCCGTTTCTGCACGAGTTCCAGCCCGCGCCGCTGCCGGTCAGTCTCGTCTATGCATCCAACCGCTTCATGCCGATCAAGCTGCGCGCCTTTCTGGATTTCGCCGCACCTCGGCTGAAGAGTCGTCTCTCCGAATTGCTCGACGCATTTCCGCCCTCGGATCACAAGCGCGGCAGGCAATCACGGAAAGGTGCAAGTGCGGTCCAGCCAGATCGCCGTTGACCAGGCGCAATGGAGATCGCAGGCTCAGCATGCTTCCGTTAACCATGCATGAGCCTGCTGCCGCAAGGACCGAACGCTTAACAGGAGCGTAACGCTTTTGCGCAAAAGATAAGCGATCAGCATCAGATCTATATCGCAGCAAGAAATGCGCGCGACACCCCTGCGGGAGGGATCGCATGAGAGCGCTTCTTGTTGGTGCTCTGGCCGCAACCTTGGTCGGCTGCAGTTGCTTTGTCACGCAACAGGCGAGACGAGTGAGTGCAGGCAACAGATGGCCCCTCTGTTTGACACGACTGCCGGCGTGCCGATCGAACTAAAGCCACTGCCAATCAAGGCCTCTTTCCCGAAAAAGGACGTGAGGTCCACGCTCCCGAAGAAGAACAGTCCTTCGTCTGCCAGGACCGGCGACAAGGTCGTGCGTTGCGAAGGCAAGACCCGCGGCTGCAGCCAAGGTCGAGGATCCCCCGACCAATCAGCCCGCTGAGACCTCCGATCCCGTCATGGCAAGCGCGAAGACCGCGATTGCTGCGAAGATGGAAAATCCGGCAGTCTGCCGAGTTTCGAGACATGAAGCGGGCCAGGCGGAAGAATACCCTCGGGCAACCCATCGACACCATTTGCGGCTACGTCAAAGGAAAGAATGCGTCAGGCGAGGACACCGGCGAAAGGCCGTTCCTGTATCTCGTGAAGGAAGGTGACGCGTATGTCGTCAATGGCAGCGCCAATTCAGTGGCGGCGACCGTGTATCGCAACATTTGCAACGAGGCTGAAGTTCGCCGGGAATGATCTAGGGCGCGGGCGACGCGCCGCCCTACCCTATCGCGTCTTCAGCCACCTCGGCTTCGAAGCCTGTCGCGGAGCTCCTTGATCGTGCCGCGAACGAGCGGCCGCCCGCCGACGCTCAACGTGAGTGTCGGATCGGTGCCGCTCGGGCGGGGAGAAAACGAAACGATAGCGACCGTCGCCGAGATCCTCCGGCCCGCGATTGATCTGGCCGTTCGACAACTCCAGTGCGATCAGCCCGGCAAAGGTCGGACCGAGCAGGTTTCCGCGCCGGTCCGCGGGTCGCAACGTGAGCTCGACGAGCCGGCCGTTCGGCAGACCGCGCAGCGTGATCGCGCTCCGTGCAGGATCGGCTTCGCCGAACCGTACCGTCGTGCTGACCGTCCGGCTGCGCTCCAGGGGACCAAGCGCGCGATCCGCGCCCACGATGCGCACCTCGGCGCGATAGATGCCCGGCAACGCTGGCGTTCGCCAGCACGGCACGGAAGCCGCCCCGATTGTCGGGTTCGAGCCGGATGGTCTCGGTCACCGGCCGCAGCTTGTTGCGTGCACCCGGATCCTGCAGCAGCGCGGCGACCCGACGCTCGGCGTCCGTCATGCCAGGCTCCGTGCCGCGGCTTCCGAGCCTTCACGGGTTTCACCGTGGCAAGCACATTGCCGATGTCGACGCGCGGCCGCGACATCGTCGCCGTGACGGCGACCGAGCCGTCGATGGGCCGTCGACCCCTGCCGACCTGGACGGCGAGACCGAGCGCTCGCGTCCGGCAATCGCTCCAGCCGCGCCTGGTAGTGCAGCTCCTTCTCGTCGACGATTGCCGCCGCCTCGTACGAAGTCCCGGGCTTGCCCGAAATGCGCAGTTGCCACTCGCCGCTCGCCGGGTCGCGCCCGCCGTTCGATGCGGAGATCGCCAGGATGCGGTAGAACTCGCCCGCCACCACCTGGGCCGACCCGGTCATATCCACCCCGTCCTTGAACAGGCGCACGTCGAGGCGCTGCCCGTGGCCGCCAGCTCACCTTGAACAGAAGCTTGCGCGCGCCCTTGTTCACTCCGAACGCTTCGGTCGCGCTCCTTCCCGCCAGCGCACCACGCCGGTAGCCGATCAGCTGCGGACTTCCGTCCCGCAGCGTATCGATCAGTTGCTCGACGAAGAACTGCCGCAGATCGTCTGCATCCAGCGTCTGCTGGGCGAGGCCTTGTCCGTGCGCCGCGATATCCGCAAGCACATTGACGAACGCGCCGGCCCCGACCGCGATCGTATCGATCTTGAGCGGGGATTGGGCATCGAGGCGCACGGGCGAGCCTGGCACGGGTACGCCCGAACTCGGCCGGCCGGGCACGTCGTTGATCTCGACATGCTGGGGCGGCACCACCATCGGGTTGACGTTCTGCATCCCGTCCGAAAAGAGAATGACATGCCGCGCCGCGGCCTGGTCCGGCGGCAGCGCGCGCAACGTGTCGAGCGAACGCTGCAGTCCGCCGCCCATCGCCGTGAGATTGGCCGGCACGACGTCCTGCCCGTTCACATCGCCGATCAGTGTCGCGACGTTTCCGGAAAGCACCGGCAAGCGCTCGCCGCCGATCGACGGTTCGTCGACCGTCGTGCGGAAATAGGTCACGCCGAGACGATCGTTCGCGCGCCCCATCTGGGACCACAGCTGCGCGAAGATTTCCACCGCCTGCTTGAGGATGTCGTAGCGCGTCGGACACGTCGCGCACTGGCGCGCCAGCATGCTGCCGGAGATGTCGAGCGCGAGCATCGCGGCGGCCGGCTGCGGAAGCGGAATGGCCGGAACCGTGCCATTGCATGCCTGTGTCTCTGGCGAGCGATGGTGGGACGCGGCAATCAGCGCTTTGCAGATGACGTCCGGCGCGTGCACCGTGTTCGCGTGCACGTCGGCGGCAGCGCCTGGAATGACGATCGGAATGTTGATCGCCTCCGGCGCAAGATTGCGCGCGTACACCCGCCCGCCGCAATCGTTCGACGGGCTGTCGCCGCCGACGAGCTCATCAGGCGTGCTGGCATCGGCGTACAGCGCCACATAGAGCGTCCCGCTGTGCGGCCCCTGGTTGCTGGCGCGCGAACCGGGCGCTTCGGCCGGCTGCCGGCGCCGTGTTGGAAACCGTGCCATCGATCACTGACTCGCCGTTCAGCGTCTCGATGAAATTCGCCGCCTGCGGGAACGGATTGGAGAACGTATCGCTGCAGAATGGGTCGGGCCGCATGCCGTTGTGCAGTTGCTGGACCGAGATCTGGCCGCCTCCCCCGAGAGCGATGGCCAGCGATGAAATGCCGTGGTTGGGCGGCGCAATGGCGATGAACTCCGATACCGGCCGATAGCCCGGCCGCGGCGCCGGCATCGAAATGCCACCGTTGTCCTGCACCTGTTGCAGCAGGCTCTTGAGATATTGCCGGCTGCTGAGCGTTCCCTTGCTGTAGGCGATGATGGCGACCTGGACCGGCGGGACCGACGTCGCGTTCGAGGGCTCGAAAGCTTCGTTGTGACGCCGGACGATGTAGTCGATCGCTTCACCGATCTCGAAGGCATCATCGGTGATCGAGCGCGTGCGGTCGGCAAAGCGGATATAATAGGGTTCGATGTCGAGGCCGCTGTTGTCGTTGAGCGTTCGCCTGAACGATGTCAGGGTCAGGCCCGCGGGCTCGGCCCAGAAATTTCTCTTGTAGTTGGGATCGCCCGAAGTGTCCTCCGCGTGTCCGTGCACGAACAGCACGGGCTGCCTGCGAAGCCCGGGAGGTGCGGGCCAGGTGGGCGCGACGGTGATGTCTATCGTCTGTCCGTCGAAGTCGTACAGCTCGGCGGCGCCTGCCGGACCTGGGGCAAGGCTGAGCATAGCAAGGCTGAGCATCGCAACAACGCAGAACGACAAGCGCCGCATCATGGGCCTGCTCCGGCAGCCAGGCATCGAGCCTACCGCATACGCCGCAGCGCTGCCTAGGCGAAAGCATTCGCCAGCGCGAGCTCGCGATCGATCTCCTGCCCGAAGGCCGGGTGAAGCAGCGCGTCGCAAGCGACCTCGCGCGCCTGCGCAGTTACGCCGCCGAGTGGCACAACGTGACGCACGCGACGGTGCAATAGGAAGAGCAGCCGTTCGCAGGCTGGTGATCGGGAGGCGCCTGGCGACTCAGCCCGGCGCATTGGCGCGCCCGTGCCGATTCTCTTCCGCATGGAACTTTCGCCTCTGGTCCGCGTTCCGCATGACGGGCCGAAAGCAACGAATGCCTGCTCGGGTCTTTGTGCGCGCCGTGGCGTCAGGGAGTTATGCGATCAGCGTACGTTCCGTCGAGGGAAGGAGCTTCCCATGATGGATCGCCTCGCCAACGTCAACAATCGGCTGCTAGCCATGTTGCCGGAGGAAGACCTTGTGTTGCTCGCTCCCCACTTGCAGACGGTAGCGCTCAAGCAGGACGCCGTGGTGATGCGGTCCGGAGACCGTATCGAGCACGTCTACTTTCCGCACAGCGGGACGGTCTCCTTCATGGTCGACATGCCGAACGGACAGACTGTCGCATGTGCGATCGTCGGGCGCGAAGGAGCCCTGGGCGCCCTGTCGGTGTTGGGACCGTCGCGCTCGACCACATCGGCCGTCGTACGTTCGCCCGGCGTAGCCTCGCAGATTTCCGCATCGCGATTTCATATCGCCGTCGGTCAAAGCCGCGCCATCCGACAGATGGTCGAGATCCATGCCCGGGCGGTGCTTGCACAGATCCAGCAGGTCGCCGCCTGCAATGCACTGCATCCTGTCGAGAATTGCATGGCCAAGTGGTTGCTTCACATCCACGATCGAATGGAAACCAACGTGCTGCCGATAACCCAGGAGACGCTTGCACAGCTGCTGGGGGTGCGACGAACAACCGTGACGCAAGCCGTACAGAAGCTGCGGGCGTCGGGCGCGGTTCGTTACCCGGCGTGCCATGATCGAGGTTGTCGACAGGCCGCGGTTGGAAGAAGGAGCATGCGAGTGCTACGGCATCATACGCCGTCACATCGAGCTCATTTTTTCACAGCAAACGCTGAAGCCATCCCCCGGCAAGGGAGAGCGCGAGGCCGTGCCGGTCAAACCTCCCGTCATATGACGACAAGCTGTGTCTTGCCGTCAGCGGCCGGCTAACGGATAACAGACCTGGCCGCGGTTCTATCCTTCTCGCTTCGGTCGTAGATCCAGGCCTCTCCTGAAAACCATTCGTGATTGGTTTGGCAAACCGCGCATCGCGTACGTCCGAAAAACACCGGACTGCATCGAAAGGCTTCGCGGTTGGCCTTCATGCCGGTCGGAATGGCACGCCCTGTCCGAGGGCATCGAATCATGACTATTCCCACCGGAACCTCCCTCTTTTTGTTTCTGTTCGCAAACCGACGCACCGGCGTCGGTCTGAATGCGCCGCCTTTTTTGTGAGGAGAAACGGGTTTGCCGCCCCGACCTTCCGCTTAAGCCGGTCAGGCCTTGTTCAAGGCCCTGCCGACCTGCTTGATCGGCTCGGCGGTCTCGGTCGCGACCCTCTGAACAAGCGCCAACAGCTCCACATTCTGTGCAGACGCCGCCTTGCAGATTCTTGCGCACCTGTGCGGTGGAAAGCTGCACCATTTCCGGCATCGACTTCGTCGTCATCAGTTCGCCGACGAAATCGAGCGCCGAAGCTGCGTTGACGTTTGCGATCTGGATCACCTTGAGGCCGTAGTCTGTGGCACCCTTGGCCGTGGTCAGATAGCTCTCGCTGAGTGCGCCGGTCATCTCCTCGGAGACGGTCTTCATTTTCTCGGAGCTTTCCTTCACGCGCTGCGCGCCTTGTTCGGCGAGCCCGCGGAAGGCGAACGGTATTGCCATTCTAGGCCATTCGAACAGCGACATTTCAGCTGTTTGCTTTTCGTTGATCTCCGGTTTGACATTCTTCGGATTGTTGCTTCGACATTCGCATTGACGTCGTTCACTGGATTCCATTCCTTTCATATCTACTGCCGTCGCTTGCCTCGAACTTGCCGTGCAACCGCGCGTTCGACGCAAGCCTCCTTTGCCCGGCGACAGGTGGACGCTGAAGGCCCGTCCGTCCTTCCGCCAGGCCGACTTCGCGATGTATTGGTGCCGGATCGATCCCGATGAGTGCCCCTTACACCCCGCGAAAGCTAATGTGCCCTACTAAAGTCGCAGGCGTCCGTTCGGTAGCCGACTCTCAGCTCACATTTTTCATGCTTTCGAGCTGATGAACGTTTTCCTGCCCGACCCGGCCGAGAACATCGGGTCCCGAAGAATAGGGAAGCAAGAATGTCACAGCAATGTCACAGACAACCTTCGGCGTGACAGCCTTCGCTGACTTCGTTGGTAACGAAAACCCCGGACTCGCATGCGAATCCGGGGCTTCGCCTTGTTACCGACCTAGACCATGATCCGGAAAAGCTTGCCCTCGACGCGATCGGGGGTGGATACCGGTTTTCCGAAAGATCATGCTCCAAACAGATAGAGCCATCAACGTGCGGGCTTGAGCGAATTCTCGATCATGTGGGCCGCGATCTTTTGACCCATATCCGTCGCGACATCGAGGCCGGTCCTGAAATGGACGCCGCCCCAGACGCGGACGTTTTTGTGCTCCTCGGCCATGTCGGCGATGCTCTTGAATTGCCGCGTTCGCTTGGGATCCGCGACATCGGTTGCCGTGAAGGGAATCGTCGTGACAGGACCGAACACCGATTCCAGAATCGCGGCTGCTACCGTCGCATTGATCGCGGCCTGCGAGGGGTATTCCGGATGCAGCGGCGTCACGTTCAACGAGGTCCATGCGGGATCGATCTCGGTGGCGTCGTTGCCGTCCCTGTCGCCGTTGCGGATCGCGGTGACCGGCCGCCACATGAGGTAGGTAAACTTCGCATCCCAGTTGAGAATGTAGTTGTTGGCGAGCCCCATGTTGAGCAGCGCGAACAGGCGCGCACATTCGGGAAGCGGGAGCTCCTTCGCGGCCGCCAGGTCGCGCGCCGCCTGCTGCCATGTGGGGCCGAAATTGGCATTGCGCCAGAACGTCACCGCGTCGGTCTGATCCGCGGTCCGTGCGGTGCTTCTGGTGCCGCCCAGCGCCTTCACCTCATTGTAGTCGCGGACATAGGCCGCGCTCGACAATTGCGGCGGTGGGCCGGGCCGGAACTGGTCGGCCTTCGCGATGACCCATGGTTTTGCGCGCGCGTATTGCTCGAACAGCGGCGGCGCGGTCGTCACATAGACGCCCGGGCTGGCGGACGGCCGGTAGGTGTCAGGCGCGTCGGTGCCGTCATTGGCGCGGTCGGCCACGACGGCAGCGGCCACCTGCTCGCCCAGCGCAATGCCTTGGTTCAGCGCCGGCCCTTCGGCGATGCCCTTGAGCGATGCCGCGTAGGCCGCTTCTATTTTCTCTTTCTGTTTCGGGTAGAGCTGATTCAGGATTTGCCGCGCCGCGGTTGACGCCGCCGCCTCGGGCGACGCGCCCGGCGCGAGGGGCACCGTCGCGACGACGCGCGCGTAGCGGGGTTGCACCGAATTGATCGCGTCGGACATTGCGACATGAATCATGGCCAGGGTGCGCGACATGGGATTGTTGCCGACATTCTCGGCTGTCATGACCGTGTTCGCGGTCACGTTCCAGTCGGTGACGACATCGGCGCGTGCGGGCGCAACCCACAGCGCAGCAGCGACTATGCCTGGCAGTAAAATTGCTGCCGGCAACCTCAACATTGATTTCATGGGATGCCTCCTTCTGTGTTGCCCAGCGATCGGGGTGTTTCACGCGATCGCGGTGTTTCACGCAGGTGAGAGCATGGTCAGCACATGCTCCTTCTTTCCACTTGCGATCACTATTTGCTCAAGGGCTGCTGGCGATCGAGGTGCACGCATCCAGCTGGTACGTTTGGGTCAACGAGCGTCGGCGCTGGAGCGCTGTCCGGATGCCAATAGTCCGCGCACGCCGTCCCTGCACAGAACTAACCAAAGCGACCGGCGCCGGCATCCTTCGAACGGATGAGAGAACAACGAAAGGCCTGGAGCGCGATAGGATCAGATGGAATCGCCATCGCGCTCCTGGTCTTTGACAAGCGCACCGGCTGGAACCAGCAGCTCAGATAAGCGCTGAGAAATCCGGGAGCCCGGTGGAATCAGTCCCCGATGTTGCTACGCTGATACCGGCAAACATCAACCGCTTCCTGCCGCCCACCGTTGCGGAAGCCCCCAGACAGCGAGACAGGCCATGGTGGAAACCGTTTCCGTCGAAGACGTACAGCGGCAACCGCAATCGCCATTCTGCATCGGAGCGGCCCATGCGGCGATCACGAAATTGGAGCGCGTGGTGAGCTCAGGTCGTCGCCCCTGCCACGTCCTGACATTCGCCGCCGTCCTCGGATGGGTGACGGCGGTGTCTGCCGAGAGCATTCAGCTCAAACTGCCTGTTGCCTGTGAGCTGGGACGAACGTGCTTTATTCAGAATTATGTCGATGTCGACGCCTCGCCTTCTGCGACGGATTATCGGTGCGGAACGCTGAGCTATGACGGCCACAACGGAACGGATTTCCGGCTCCCCTCCATGCGGGTCCAGCGCACCGGCGTCAGCGTTCTTGCCGCCGCCGCGGGGCGGGTCGCGCGCGTGCGCGACGACGTTGCAGATGTCTCGGTTCGCACGAAAGGTCGAGAATCCGTGAGTGGGTCGGAATGCGGGAACGGCGTGGTGATTGCGCATTCCGACGAATGGGAAACTCAGTATTGCCATCTGGCGCGCGGCAGCTTGCGGATAAAACCGGGGCAAACGGTCGAGGCAGGGCAACCGCTGGGGTTGATCGGTCTCTCGGGCCTGACGGAATACCCGCATCTGCATTTTACGGTGCGTCATCGCGGAAAGATCGCGGACCCCTTTGCACATGGCGCGCCTGCCGGCGCCTGCACCGGCGGAGAGATTCTCTGGGAGAGCGCGGCCAGGGAGCACCTCGGATACCGGGACCGCACCGTCCTGAACACCGGCTTCGCAGCTGGCGCGGTCACGATGGAGGCAATCGAGCAGGAGGAAACCGAAAGGATTTCGTCAGCGGACGGCGCCGGAGCGATCGTTGCCTTCGTACGGATCATCGGCCTGAAGACCGGAGACAGAGAATCGTTGGAGCTGAGAGCGCCGGCCGGACAAGTCATCGCCAGGAACCAGGCTCAACCGCTTGACCGAAACAGGGCGCAAACCATGCTGTTCGCCGGCAAGAAGCGTCCTTCGAACGGCTGGGATCGGGGTATTTACAAAGCCACCTATCGGGTTGAGCGCGCTGATCAGGTCGTGCTCCAGCAGCAGTTCGAGCTCGACCTCAAATAGGGCACGCACGCGCTGGGCATAGCAAAGGACGTGGACGGTGAAGCGCTTCGCGAGGCCGCCGTCGTAGCGTCGAGTGCAAGCTGGGTTCATTGGCCCTCGTCAGACTGTGATCTAGATCACTGACCTCCCGCCTCGATCCGTGCAAACCCACCGCCGCGTTGGGCACGAAGGCGTGTCCCTGCCCCCAGGATGGACCGATGAAATACCTCGCATATTTCGGAAGTTCGGCGCTCGTGATCGCGTCACTGCTTGGCTGCGCCGTGTTGATCGATGGTGACTGGCTGCTCGCGCGCGACCTGCTTCCGGCGGCCGTGCCGCCGGCAGCGAAAGCCATGCCGAACAGCTGCAAACGCGGCGAAAAGGGTGCGGATCAGATTTCGGCTAAGGCCTTGGCACGGTTCCTGTGAGCGCCGTGCCAGCGAGTTCCTGAACCTCGCAACCGCGTGGGATTATCTTCCACAGGACTTGCTGCCAGCTTGCGAGGATCACGTTTCTCCTCCGCTGATCACAGGATGGTGCAGCATGGTCAACGTGACGCGGATGTGATGGCACGTGAAGTCGAGCGCGCCTAGCTGACCGTTGTGACCACAACGCGCTGACCGGTTCCGACTGCGGACCCATCGTGTCGCGCAGGAGGATAATATGACGACCGGAATCCGCAATGTGATCGCGGCGGCTTGCGCCGTCGCGGCAGTGCTCTCTATTGGCTTGCTCGCCGAGCCCGCGAGCGCGGCAAGCGTTCGGCGCGACCCGAACGGCGCCGTTCGCTTCTATGATGATCGCGGCCAGGACCGTGGCTATGCATGGTGTCGCACCGGCGGCTTCCTGTCGGGCGGCGCGTCGGGGTGCAACTATTACACGATCGAACAATGCCGTGGCTCGGGCTTCTCGGGCGGCGGCTATTGTGTGCCGAACCCCTGGTCGTATTACGTCGACCACATCCCGGCGCAGCGGCTGCAGCTGCAATAGTCGCGAGTTGGCGGCGTGTGCCTCATAAATTCGCTGCCCATGTGGTGAAGTCAGTCTGGGATGTTGCTACGCTGGTCCTGGCATCCGCCGGCCCTTATCGCCTTGCCATTGCGAAACACCCTGGCAAGGCGAGAGACTCCAGACAGCGAGGCAGCCATGGTGAAACCGTTTCCGTCAAAAACCCACATCGGCAACCACATGCTGCATCCCGAAACGCTGATGCTGAACTACGGCTACGATCCGCAGCTGTCGGAAGGCGCCGTCAAGCCGCCGGTGTTCCTGACCTCGACCTTCGTCTTCAGAACCGCCGAGGACGGACAGGACTTCTTCGATTTCGTCTCCGGCCGGCGCGAGCCGCCCGAGGGGATGGGCGCGGGCCTGGTTTATTCGCGGTTCAATCATCCCAACAGCGAGATCGTCGAGGACAGGCTCGCGATCTACGAGCGCACCGAGAAATGCGCGCTGTTCTCATCCGGCATGGCGGCGATTGCGACCACGATCCTCGCCTTCGTCCGTCCCGGCGATGTCATCCTGCACTCGCAACCGCTCTATGGCGGGACGGAAACCCTGTTTGCGAAGACGCTTGCGGGCTTCTCGATCGGCTCCGTGGGCTTTGCCGACGGCATCGACGAAGCTGCAGTCAGCCTCGCGGCGAACGAGGCCATGAGCAAAGGCCGGGTTGCGATGATCTTCATCGAAACCCCGGCAAATCCCACCAACGGCCTCGTCGATGTCGCGATGATCCGGCGCGTCGCCGAGACGATCGGCAAGGCCCAGGGGCACACGCCGATCGTCGCGTGCGACAACACCTTGCTCGGGCCGGTGTTTCAGCGGCCGATCGAACACGGCGCGGATCTCTCATTGTACTCGCTGACGAAATATATCGGCGGCCATTCCGACCTGATCGCCGGCGCGGCGCTCGGCTCAAAGGCCATCATGAAAGACATCAAGGCGCTGCGCGGCGCCATCGGCACCCAGCTGGACCCGCATTCCTGCTGGATGATCAGCCGCTCGCTCGAAACGCTGAGCCTCCGCATGGAGAAAGCCGACAGGAACGCGCTGCTCGTGGCGGATTATCTGCGCGACCACGCGAAAGTGGAGAAGGTGCATTACCTTGCCCACTACGACGCGGCCTCCCCCGCCGGCCGCGTGTTCGCGCGGCAATGCACCGGCGCGGGCTCGACATTCTCGTTCGACATCGCCGGCGGCCAGGCCGCGGCCGTCAAATTCCTGAACGCGCTGCAAATCATCAAGCTGGCGGTGAGCCTCGGCGGCACCGAGTTGCTCGCGAGCCTCCCCGCCACCATGACCCACTCCGGCGTCCCCGCCGACATCCGCCACAAGATCGGCGTCCTCGACTCGACGATCCGCCTGTCGATCGGCATCGAAGACCCGACCGATTTGATCGCCGACATCGCCCAGGCGCTGAACGCGGCGTAGGGTGTTGTGAGCCCAATCCAACCTCCGCCGTCATGCCCGCGAAGGCGGGCATCCAGTACGCCGCAGCCTCAGTGGTTAAATCGCTGACGCTCTGGAATACTGGATCCCCGCATTCGCGGGGATGACGGCTCGAGCAGCGTGGTGGCGGTCGGTCAATCGAACTTGGAGACACGCGTCATGACGCCAGAACGGATCAAATTGAGCGTCGCCGACGCACGCGACCTCGCGGAAGGCGCACTGCGCGGCATCGGCTACGACGCACGACGAAGCCCGCATCCTCGCCGATCACTGCATCGACGCCGCGTTGTGCGGCTACGAATATTCCGGCCTGGCCAAAATCCTCAACCTGCCGGAGACCGAGCAGTTCAAGCAGCCGCGCCGCCCCATGCAGGTGATGCACGAGACGCCCGTCTCCCTCGCCTTCGACGGCGGCAACAACAACGCCATGCTGGCGCTCTATTACGCGGCAGAAGCCACGATCAAGAAAGCCGCGGCACACGGCATCGCGCTGGTGTCGGTGACCGATTCCTGGATGAGCGGCCGCAGCGCCTACTATGTCGAGATGATCGCCAAGGCCGGCCTCGTCGCGATCCACACCGCGGCGAGCTCGCGGCTGGTCGCCCCGCCCGGCGGCACCGAGGCGGTGCTCGGCACCAACCCGATCGCGATCGCCATTCCGTCGGCGCGCGGGCCGATCGTGCTCGACATGGGCACCTCCGCCTTCATGATGACCGAAGTGATGCTGCGCGAGCGGCTGGGCGAGCTGCTTCCCGAAGGCGTCGCCATCGGCCCCGACGGCGAGCCGACCCGCGACGCAGCGCTGGCACGGCGCGGCGCCCTGCTCCCCTTCGGCGGCTACAAGGGTTTTGGCCTGGCGCTGATGGTCCAGGCCTTCGGCGTCCTCGCCGGCGCCGAGCTCGGAGCAGCAGAGGGCGAGATTCCGGCTACCTGTTCATCGCCTTCAAGCCCGACCTCATCGGGCCAGCGGATGTCTTCAACGCGCGGGTGACCGAGCTGATCGACCGCATCAAGGCGACGCCACGCCAGACGGGCGTCGACGAGATCCGCATCCCGTCAGAGCGGGCGTTTCGCACGCGCGAACGAAAGCTTCGCGAGGGGCTGGAGATCGATCGGCTGGTGTTCGAGGCGCTCGGCACGCTTGCGAGGAGCAATAGTCAATGATCATTTTTGCGACCCTTGGTCCTGCGGGAACGAACCACGAGTTCGTAACGCGGAGATACATCGGCCTGCACAAGATCGACGACGCCCATATTGAGCTGGTATCCGACTTCAAGACTGCGGCTGACGGGCTTTTGCGCGGGAGTTACGACTTTGTCGTCCAGTGCGCTGTCCACCCCGATACACCCAGCACCCTCGGCACCAACTTCCGGAAGATGTTTGCCGTCGACTGCTTCATATCCTGCAGCCGGGAGCTTGCGGTTCTGACGCGCAAGGAGATCGAACAGCCGAAGTCGATCGGCTTGCTGGCGCCCGCGACCGAGAGTTACGTCAATCTGGACAAATGGGAACGGAAAATCAGCGGCACGTCGCTTCCGCTGATCTTCGAAGATCTGCTCGCAGGCAAAATCGACTTCGGCACTGGTCTATCTCGATTACGCCAGGATGCATCCCGACCGTGTTCGGGTGTGCCCATCCGGTGAAGGCCGCGGAATGCCTCAGGCGGCAAGTCTGGCCCGCGCGGCCTTCCAGTTCCAGGGCAGAAGCTGATCGAGCGTTTGGATGTTGTGATCGTTGATACGGGCGAACACATCGGCGAGCCAGGCCTGCGGATCGACGTCGTTGAGTTTTGCGGTCTGGATCAGCGTGTACATCACGGCAGCACGCTCACCGCCGCGATCGGAGCCGGCGAACAGCCATGACTTGCGACCGAGCGCGATGCCGCGCAGCGCCCGCTCGGCGGCGTTGTTGGTCAGGCAGATGCGGCCGTCGGCGAGGAACCGAGTGAAGCTGTCCCAACGCTTGAGCATGTAGTCCATGGCCTTGGCGACCTCGGAGTGGCGTGACAGCCTTGCGCGCTCGCTCCGCATCCAAGCCTCCAGATCGCCGACGAGCGGAGCGACGCGGGCGCGGCGAGCCGCGAGGCGCTGGTCGGCGGCGAGGCCGTTGATCTCACGCTCGACGTCGAAGATCAGGTCGATGCGCTTGACCGCCTCGAAGGCGAGCGGCGCGACGACGGCGAGCTTGCCGCTCGCCTTGGCGGTGATGTCGGCGAGCACGAAGAACTTGCGTCGCGCATGCGCCCAGCAGGCCGCTTCGGTGATCGCTCCCGCGGATCGGTCGGATGCATAGAGTCCGTTGAAGCCCGCATAGGCGTCGGCCTGCAGGATCCCGGCATAGCCGGACAGATGGCGCTCGGGATGCTCGGCCGTACGGTCGCGCGAGTAGAAGAACAGCGCGGCCGGCGGCGCATGGCCGGCAAACGGGCGGTCGTCGCGGACATAGGTCCATAACCGGCCGGTGCGCGTCTGGTGCCTGGCCAGAACCGGCACCGTGGTGTCGTCGCCATGCAGGCGTTCGGCCGCGAGCACCTGGGCACGGATCAGGTCGCAGAGCGGCTGCAACAGCATGGCGCAGCCGCCGACCTGGTCGGCGAGCGTCGACAGGCTCAGTTCGACGCCCTCGCGCGCATAGCGCTCGGCCTGCCGGTTGAGCGGCTGATGCTGGCCGTACTTCTCGAACAGGATCATCGCCAGCAGGCTCGGCCCGGCAAAGCCGCGCGGCAGGACGTGGAACGGCGCCGGCGCTTGTGTAATCTTCTCGCAGTCCCGGCAGGTGAACTTCTCCCGCACGTGCTGCACGACCTTCCATTGCCGCGGGATCACCTCCAGCGTCTCGGTCACATCTTCCCCAAGCTTGGCGAGCCTGCTCGAGCCGCAGCAGGCGCAAGCGCTCGGGCCGGGCACCACCACCCGCTCGCGCGGCAGATGCGCCGGAAACGGCTGGCGCGATGGCTTGCGGCGGGCGAAGGCGCGAACGGTCGTCGATACCGCGGCCTGCTCGGCCGCAAACTCGTCCTCGGCAGCGGCGGCTTCGAGTTCTTCGAGCTGCAGCTCCATCTGATCGAGCAGCCGCGCCTGGCGCTCGCTGCGCGGACCGAACATCTCCCGCCGCAGCTTCTCGATGGTGAGCCGCAGATGTGCGATCAGCACCTCCGTGCTCGAGGCCTGCGCGCGCGCCCGTGCCAGTTCGGCGTCGCGCGCGAGCAGCAACTGCCTCAGCGTCTCGACATCATCGGGAAGGGAATCAGCGCTCATTGGCAACGATGGAATCACAAGGCGACGCACTTGTGAGCCTTCGATCGCGCAGTGATTCACAATGTCACGTTCAGCCCGCCGCTTGCGGGCGCCAGGTCTGCCGTGGCAGCCGCCAGTCGATCCCTTCGAGCAGATATCCCAGCTGCGCCGGCGTGATCGTCACCGTCCTGTCCGCGCTTTCGCGCGGCGTGGTCGATGGCCAGACAAAGCGGCCACGTTCCAGCCGCTTTGCGTAAAGGCACATGCCCTGGCCGTCGTGCCACAGCACCTTGATCAGCGAGCCGCGGCGCCCGCGGAACACGAACAGGTGGCCGTTGTGCGGATTGCGCCTGAGCGTCTCCTGCACCAGCAGCGCCAGGCCATCAAAACCCTTGCGCATGTCGGTGTGGCCCGTGGCCAGCCAGACCTGTACGCCGCTCGGGAGCGGGATCATCGCCGTTCGACGTCCTTCGCCAGCGTCTTGATGATCGCCGAGACCGTTGCCGGATCTGCCGCGCCCGTGATCCGCAGGCGAGCGCCGTTCGCAAACTCCACCTCGATCAAGCTCGAAGCCGCCGCATCCGGCACAACCGCGACTGGAGCAAACGCCGGCGCCCCTCGCGCAGGCCCGCACAGTTGTTGCCGCCAGCGGAACAATTGACTCACGTGGATGCCGGCGGCTCGTGCAACCTCTGATGCCACAGCATCAGGCTCGATTGCTGCAGCTACGATCCGACGCTTCTCCTCCGAAGACCAGCGCCGTCGCCGCTGAACCGACGTGATCACCTCAACCGGAACGTTCGTCATAGGACTATCCCTAGAAATAGTCCTATGACTTCCAGCACGCCCTCAGGCCCGCAAGACGGCCTTCACCGGAGGGGTACTTCGGGTCGACGAGGTCATCGGCTCGCCGGACGACGTATGGATTGTCTATGCGCTGGTACGCACATCTCGCGGCGAGATTCAGGCGTGGAAAGACAGTCCCGTCACTACCATCCTGCGCCGGAAGGCATCCGCGCGCGGGTCATAGGGTTGATCGACCGCATCACGGGGATGCCCGGGTGGCGATGCGGGAGCGATGGGTAGAGCACCCCTCTCCCGCCAACGACAATGCGCCCCGGGGAAACGCTACCTGCGTCGCTTCGAGCCTTTCGGCGCCGACACAGGCCGGTCAAGCACGCCAAAGAGTGCGAGCAGCAAGGCGATTTCTTCTTTTGAACCAACTTCAATCATGGCCGTCTCCTTTTGACTTTTGGTCGAGCAGAAGGCGGAAAGCGGTCAGGAGAATTTGGTTTCGGGATTGTTTCAGGATCGCTTCGTCGGCCATCGACTGCGTGCAGAGAGAAACCTCTCGATCTTTCTTGATAATTTGTCGCGATCAAAAGTCTCACACTCCCAAACAACTAGCGAACGCCACCCCAGCCGACGAAGCGCGTAAGCTACATACTTGTCGCGCTCAACGTTTCGAGTAAATTTGTCGCTCCAAAACTTCGCACGAGTTTTCGGAGTTGTGGTCCGACTACAACCTTTATGTCTATGCCAAAAGCATCCGTGAACAAAGATAACTTTCTTGTGCCTCGAAAGAACGATGTCCGGACTACCTGGCAACGCGTTCGAGTGAAGCCGAAAGCGAAAGCCGAGATGATGAACCAAGCTTCGCACGAACAATTCGGGTTTCGAGTTTTTGCTCTTCACTCGCGCCATCAACGCGGAACGCTGCGCACTAATGCGACCCAGTCTCAAGCGATAACTCCAGCCACTAAGGATACAATTCCAACGGAATCCTCGGAGAAGTCTGCAACGACATCAATGCCGGATCGCTCGATCCAATCCAGCCTTGATATCGCACAAAGAGTGCGGACAACCGCCTTCTCTGATTGATTGGAAATTTCTTTAGTTCACTGATGAACCGTGCATCAACTCGCGATTGTCTCCAGTTCGCCTGAAATAGCTCCATCAATGTAAACTCCAGTACGTCCAACGGATGAGCAAAAAACGAGTGGAGTCTCGGAATACCGCTAATTGGCCCGCTAAACTGTACATGCAACACTGGATGACCCGCCGCGTCAGGATGTATGTCAAAGTGGTACAGCGTGACGTCTGCACCATCTTCCCAACTTAGCTTGACCTCTGTGCCACCCGATCGCACTATCAGGCGATTATCATCAGCTTGATCAAGCACCCCTGAAAACTTGAAAGAAAGTTCCGCAAGCATCTTTTTGCCGCGTTGCTTTTCCCCTCTATGACTAGCGCTGACAATGGTACAGATGGGCCCCCCCGTGCCAATATCAGTACTCCACACCACCTCACGATTGGATTTTTTTGCTTCAGCTGCGGCGTTCTGCAGTTGGCGCTCTAATTCCCCCAAGCGCTGAGAGTTACGAAGGAACGACTTCGCGGCCTTTCCGAAGGCCGTCAAATCGGCACGCATCGAACGAATGTTTACAACGACGGACACTTGCCAAGCCCCTAAGGCAAATCAGATTGCTCAATCATTGCTCGAAGGATCTCATCATTCTCAAGATCGTCCTTAAGTATCCAAGGATCGAGGGCTTCGGCGGGCCACCCAGGCGGATGGAGCTGCGCGGCCTCTTCTATCGAAGCAACGTCCTCCTCCAACAAATCGGGCGACCACACGACAACATGCGTCGACGAAGACGTTAGGTTGTTCACCTCAAGGCCCAGCGCTAGCTTTTTCAGAGCTTGCAAGCGATCGTTCTGAGCAACGGCTTCTTGATCAAGCTTCCAAACCAGATAGTCGATGCCTGCACGCCACCACCTACGACCAAGAAACTCATTCAAAGGCCCACAATACTCTGCCTCCTGAAGATCTTGGAGCCACTCCGTTTCGACATTCAAGTAGGTCATTTCTCGAAACGTGTCGACGTCCAAACCAAGAGCCCAGGCGGCGTATAGATCGGAGAAGAACAGGCCGGGAAACGGCAACGCGCGATGGCACATCCATCGAATGACTTGCGAGGGTCCGCACGACTTTGACGTGCCGTCCGCCTTCTGGCTGATAGGCGGTCGCGAATTCCTTAAACCTTCCTGCGCACTCTCGCTCCAAACCGCGTCCTCCGGCAAGCATAAAAACAACTCAAGATCAGCAAGACTTGCGCCGTCATTGCCGATCTTCTCCTCAGCTTGGATCGAAGCATTGGCAAGTCCGCTAATTCTTTCCTTTACGCCGTCCTCCGCCTTGTACTGCACCCATTCGACGTCGAGCGCTGGCGCTATTTGAAATTCCCGCCCAACAAAACTGCCCTTCAACGCCACCGAAGCACCCACAGCCGGTATCTCGTTCTCGAACGCTTCACTATCGTTCGTAAAGAGTACGACGGGAGCAAGTCCGCTCGCGTGCTGACGGGACCAAGCTCGAAGGTGAGAAACAAAACTCGCCCCGTCGGCAGCCGTAAGGGATAATGGTTGCGGCTCGGGATTGAACTTCTGGTCCAACAAGATCAATGATGCTTTGCCAATTGCGTCCGCAAGTAGAGTAGGCAGTTGCTCGTCGCCGGGATCTATCACTTCCAGCTCGAAATCATCGGGAACGCTTGGTCTCAGATCCTCTTCTGAGTCATCGATAGCCACGATAAGCTTATTCATTTGGTTGGTATCCGTAACTCAAGCGCTGTTGCGAACTCCGGCGATGGCACGACAAATTCAATGGTCGCTCCATACTCATCCAAGAGACTTCTTGTAACGGTTAGACCCAAGCCCATTCCCTGTCCCAAGGCTTCATCTACGTCAATTGTAGACGACCGAAATGGCTCGAACCATTTGTGAGCCATCCGAAGATCTACTCTATCGCCAGTATTCTCAAAACGAATAACTAACTCGCCATCCTCGACCTTACCTGAGACATGAATACTACCTTCCTCCCCGGCAAACTTGATTGCATTGCTCAAGAGATTGGTAAGAATTGCCGACACTTCCGCAGGGAACATCGGCGGCGTTCTCAGGCTCTTGGTGAATTGAACCTCCGTTCGAATGCCGCGCCGCTCGATCGCTGGTGCATAGAAATCCATTACCTTCGACAGACGCTCAAGCAGATCTTGGCGAGATCTTCGACGACGTCCTTCAATGCCCGTCATATCTGTTAGATATACTGCGTTTCGCCGCAACCGCTCGCGAATGCCCCGCGCCTCGGCCGCTATAGCGCTCAGTCGCCTACTCAGTTTCTGATCTTTGGTATCCTTCACCATGGCTTCGAGCGACTGGGCGACGCCCTGTGCCAGGACTGAAATTGCGTTCACTTCGTGAATGAAGGCGGCCTGCTCAATACCCATCGACGCCAAAACGCGAAACATCGTCGCTTCGGATGCCGTTTCGCCTGAAAATCTCGCGAGCGTGCTCTATATTCTGCTCGACAGAGCGAAGGGTTGATTGCGCAGTCTTTGCATCGCCGCGAGACAGCGCCGCGCGGGCTTCCTTAAGCGAGGTCAAAGCTTCGCTCTGAAGTGAGGTAACGAGGAAAGCTGAGGGCGGCTCCGATGCGTCCGAGCGGGCAGCAGCTCGCTGTTGGCGATGCCTATCGGACTTCCGAGCCTCTAACACCTCCTGACGAGCGGCCGAGTTCTGCCGAATTTGAAGATCAATTGCGAGCCGCACCATATCCCGAACAAATGTGAAGCTCGGTCCGGGCAGAAAACCTTCGCGATTCACAAGTATCCGTAGATCACCTGCGTTTTCTTTCGTCAGAAAGACTGCACCGCAAAACTGTCTATTTCCCTGAATGACAAGGCCCTCGCGCTCATCACCCTCTGGGAAATTCCATTTCGCGTATTGGCGTAACCTTCCAAGCTCTCCCTTCCCTCGCGAACGGTAATCCCTTTCAAGCTCCAACCAATCGTCATACGGGTCGCCGTAGGGAAGACGCGAAAGCCTTCAAAGTACACCCGCACTCCCGCTATTGCCTTTGGCCAAGCTGCGCCTTGGCGCTGGAATATTCTGGCCTGAAAGCCGATCGCGCAACTTCCCGCAGGAAGCTTTCGCTTCATGCGGAACGCTTCACTGTTTGGAAAGTCTGCAATACCCTTCCTTGTTGGCGCGACGAGAACGCTTAAATTTCTGCTTTCAGCGTCACACGAGACTTCGATTAGCCAAGAGGCGCCCTCAGGAGAGGCAGCCAATTCCAATTCTTGTATTGAAAGATCTTCGGCAAACGAGATTTCGAATCCAGCCTCACTTCTCGCGTCTCGTACCTGTAAGTCGTGCAGTATTGTCTTTTCACGCAACAATCCGTTGGCAAACGGAGAAATGAGCAAGCTAGGAGGGGTTAGGGTGGAAACTTCTTCGTAAAACGAGTTTAGAGTATGCTTGGTCCAGGCTTGCCTTAGGTTGGACAGAACTAACCTCGTGCCAGAACTTCGGTTCTTGATTTCCGGTTTCGGCAATACTTCGACTTTGACGGCTTGTGATTTTCCGACATCGGCCAGCGTCTCCAGCTTTTCTACCGCTTCCCAATCGATCGAAGCTTTTAGACCGCTGCCCGCGGAAAATCCGGTCGCCTCATCTCGCGCCTCACCCTTCCATTTTCGCGATACAACGATCAGTTTCTTGGCGAGCTTGTGCGCAGCAAGGCGCCCGACCCCCTTCTCCAGTATACCGCCTCTTAAACCAAGGCGAGCGACGAGTGCTGTCGAGCTTTGTCCTTCCAGCAATTGTCAGAAAGCCCTTCTCGAAATCATCTGCATCCATTCCGATGCCGTTGTCTGCGACTATTATCTCTCCCTCGATGGATCGATAACTCGCTTAGTCCATATCGATTTCGCGAGCCTGCCTGATACACCTGGTCGGAATTCTCCTTTGAGGTCCACCAAACATTCGCTAGACGTCAGCATCCTTGCCTCACGAACGTCCAGCCTTCTAGCGACTACGCGCCATCGCCCTCAGCTTCAACTCGCAGACAGGATCGAATGCGCGACGACATCTGGCTTCGCCAGCCTTCCAATCCTGGCCAGCATTAGCGCGCACCTCGTTTCAGATTTGTTGGTCTTTCGGGCTCGACTTATGCGGTCTGACTCGATGATCGAGAACGAGTTCACGCTCCTTGATCCAGGATGAATCTCGCAGGCAATCATCGAAGGCATCCCGATTCGCGCCGAAGTGCTCGGGTTACCCAAGCGCGTCGAAGTACCTGGATAGCAAAGCGTCCTCGCCTGACAAGTCCCCTGGAACATCTACAACCCGCGCCCGCTCATCTCGCAACGCTGTGCCATCGGAAGTAAACGAAAACGGCCGCATAGCTAGTTGCTCAGTTCGAATCTAGCCGCACCGTGCGGCGGCGTCTCCGCGTTCGCTCAGCGATCTCCCTGCGGGGCGTTCGAATGTTCTCCGTCGCCGACACCTCGCCCGCCAGACACCGACCGCTCACGCTGCATGCAATGGGCCTGACAAGGGTATAGAATCTCAAGGCGCGATGCGATCACCAGTCGAAGGATCAAACAGGTTGATCTTGCGGGCATCGATCGCAAAGCGAGCCATTTCGTTCAAACGGGGGCGAAGGTCAGCCGACACCCGGCCGAGCGCGCGCTCATTGCCAAGACGGAGCACAACGATCGTCTCCGCCCCGGTTGGCTCGATCATTTCCACCGAAGCAGGTATGGTAAGCACAGTGTCCGGCGCGTCGCCAAAATGTCGCGTCGGCTCGGTGATGCATTCGGGCCGAATCCCGAGCACAACTTCGCGGCCGACCCAGCCTTTCGCCTCCGCCGGTACGGGCAGCCGGATCTCCGCTTCGCCGTGTCCGATGACGGCCACAGTCCCGCCGGGGGATGCCTCGAGTCGGGCGGGGAGTGTGTTCATTGGCGGCGCGCCCATGAACCGGGCGACGAAGAGATTGGCCGGGCGGTTGTAGACGGTCTCCGGGTCGGCGAATTGCTGGACCACGCCCTGACGCATCACGGCGATGCGCGTGGCCAGCGTCATCGCCTCGATCTGGTCGTGAGTGACATACACGATCGTTGAGCCAAGACGCTGGTGCAGTTGCTTGATCTCCATGCGCATCTCGGCACGGAGCTGGGCATCGAGGTTCGACAGCGGCTCATCGAAAAGAAACAGCAACGGGTCGCGCACCAGGGCCCGGCCCATGGCGACGCGCTGGCGCTGGCCGCCGGAAAGCTGGGCGGGCTTGCGGTCCAGCAAAGCCTCGATCTGCAGAAGTCCTGCCACCCGGGAGACCGCCTCTTCGCGCTGCGCACGCGGGACGTTACGGCATTCCATGCCAAACGTTATGTTCTGGCGCACCGTCATCGACGGGTAGAGCGCGTAGGACTGAAACACCATCGCGATATCGCGATCTTTTGGCGCAATGTCGTCAACAGCGCGCCCGCCGATCTCGATGCTGCCGGAGCTTTGCCGATCAAGGCCGGCGATGATGTTGAGCAACGTCGACTTGCCGCAGCCGGATGGCCCGACCAGGACGGTGAAATCGCCCGAGCCCATCTCGAGGCTTGATTCCTTTCAGCACTTCGCTGGAGCCGAACCTCTTGTACACATCGCGGATGCTAAGAGCCGACATGCGCCTCCCCTACTTTACGGCGCCGGCGGTCAGGCCGCGCACGAAATACCGGCCACCGAGCACGTAGATCAGCAAGGTTGGCAGGGCCGCGATCATCACCGCCGCGCTTTGCACGCCGTGCTGCGGGATGTCGGCGATTGAGGCGGAGAGCGCGATCAGCGCGGCGGTGACGGGCTGCTGCTGGCCGGTCGTGAATGTCACGCCATAAAGGAACTCGTTCCAGATGTGCGTGAACTGCCAGATCACGGTGACGATCAGGATAGGAGGCGAGAGCGGCAGCACAATGCGCCAGAAAATACGGAAGAAGCCCGCGCCATCGATGCGCGCGGCCCTTATCAGCTCCGGCGGGATGGCGATGTAGTAGTTTCGGCAGAACAGCGTGGTGAAGGAAAGTCCCTGGATCGTGTGGATCATCACCAGCCCGGTGAGCGTGTTGGTGAGACCGATGTCACGCAGCACGATGGTCCAGGGAAGCAAGCGCATCTGCTGTGGAAGGAAAATGCCAAGGGTCACGATTCCGTAGATCCACTGATCACCGCGAAAGCGCCAGAGCGATATGGCGTAGCCGGCAACCGCACCAAGCATGGTGGAGATGATCGTTGCGGGAATGGTAACGATCGCGGAGTTCAGCATGTAGGGCCGGATGCCGGCGCAGGTCTGAGCGACGCAGAAGTCGGCCCAGGCGGTCGCGTAGTTGCTCCAGGCCCACTGCTTTGGCCAGCCGATCATCGAGGTTTGCGCGATCTCCTGCGCGGTGCGGAGCGAGTTCAGCACGACGACGAGCAATGGCGCGAGATAGATCGCCGCGATCAACCAGACGACGAGATAGATCAGCATGCGGCTCGGCGCGAAGCTTCGGTCAGGCATGGGCGGCCCGCCTGCGCTGGACATATCGCCACGCTGCATAGGGCAGCAATACCGCGAGAAGAATCAGCAACATGAGAACCGCCGCCGCCGCGCCGCGCGCAAGCTGGCCTCGCTGGAACATGAAGTCGTAGACGACGAGGGCTGGCAGCTGGGTCGCAAGTCCGGGACCTCCGCCGGTCAAGCGCACGGACGAGGTCGAAGGTCGTGATGGCGAACTGCAGCTGGATCACCACGACAGTTACGGTGATCGGCCAGAGCGTGGGAAGAATGACGCGCCGGTACATGCGGACCGGTCCGGCGCCATCGATCTGCGCAGCCTTGATGAGATCGGCGTCGACCGAACGGAGGCCGGCGAGAAACAGCGCCATGGCGAAGCCCGAGGATTGCCAGACGGCAGCAATGACAATGGTCCAGATTGCCATGTCGCCGTCGATCAGCCAGTCGAACCGGAAGGAGGTCCAGCCAATGTCGTTGACGAGCTTCTGGATACCGATGCCTGGATTGAGCAGCCAGCTCCAGACCGTGCCGGTTACGACGAAGGAGACGGCGATGGGGTAGAGGAAGATCGACCGCAGCACATTCTCGCCGCGGATACGCTGGTCGAGCAGGATCGCGAGCAGCAGGCCGGTCAACAAGCTGAGCAGCACGAAGCCGGAGCCGAACAGCAACAGGTTGTCGAAGGCAATCTTCCAATTCCGCGTCGCCATGACCGCGGTGTAGTTGCGCAGACCCACCCACCCCGAGACCGGAACGAGCGTGGACGGCGTGAACGAAATCCAGATCGTCCACAGCGCAAACGAAACGAGGTGC
This sequence comes from uncultured Alphaproteobacteria bacterium, assembly GCA_963843435.1. Lineage (GTDB taxonomy): Bacteria > Pseudomonadota > Alphaproteobacteria > Rhizobiales > Xanthobacteraceae > P52-10. The sequence continues at coordinate 29,802 of CAWJKJ010000007.1, read as the reverse complement.
CCGGCGGACAACAGCAGCGGCACCCAGATCGTCAGATATTCCGGGAGGCGGCGCAGCACCCGCCCCGTTCGCGTTGTTGCAGGAACGGCGTGCGTCAACGCGCCGCCTCGACGGCATCGCTGAGGCGCGTCACCGCTTGATCCGGCGTGATCGCCTTGTTCTTCACGTATTCGGTGATCACGTCGATCATCGCCGCGGTCATACCGTTTTCCTGCGCCATGTTGTGCGCGACGCTGAGGACGGCCTGATTGCTGGCGACAGCCTCTTTGAGCGCGGCCGCAGTCCGCCGTTGACCATCCGACCAGCCGGCACCGGAGAGGTCGACATCGGTACGCACGGGTATCGAACCGGTGATCTGCGAATACATGGTCTGGATCGCCGGATCCATGACGAGTTGGGCCATCAGCGTCTGACCGGCCTGCAGATCGGGCTCTTTGCGCTGCCAGAAGATGAAAGCGTCGGCGTTCAGCAGGAAAACCGGCTTGGTGTTTTCGCTGGGACCCGGAGCGATGATGAAGTCGTCGAGCTTGAAGCCGGCGTTGAGCAGCACGCCCTGCGCCCAGCCGCCCTGGATCATCATGCCCATGTCACCGGCGATGAAGCGTTGCAGGTTGGTCGAATAGTGCTGCGCGGCCGTGTTGGGGTCCATCCAGTCGGCGATCTTGCGGACCTGTGCGAAGGCAGCCTTCACCTCGGGGCCCTTCAAGGCCTTCGCGTCGAGATTCATGATGGCGGTGCGGTATGCGGCCGGACTGATGCCGGCGAGAGCAGCCTCGAATTTCTGCCCGTCATCCGGGCGGGTCCCGCCATTGGCGATCGGATATGCGACCCCACCCTCCTTCATCTTTTGGGCCAAGGCGTTGAATTCGGCCCATGTGACGGGAACCTTGTCGGCTTTCGCCTTGTCCATGGCGCGCTTTGAGAGAAACAGCATGTTGGTGCTGTAGATCTGCAATGGCAGCGAAATCCACTTGCCGTCGGGCTTGTGCAGTCGCGCAAGATCCGGGGCGACAACCTTTTCGTAACCGGCGGCGGCGACCAGGGCGTCGAGGTTGACGGTCGGAGCAATCTTCGACCAGGCCGCAATCTCCGGACCCTTGAGTTGCGAGCAGGCCGGCGGATCGCCGGCCATGATCTGAGCGCGCAGCTTGTTCATCATCTCGGTCGTGAATCCGGGAACGGGCGAGTGTTGCCAGATGCCGCCCTTCTCCTCGAATTTCTTGCCGAGCGCCGTGATGGCCGCCCCATCGCTGCCCGCCGACCATTGCGAAATCGCGGTCAGGCGCGGCTTGGCGGTCTGCGCCCTGGTGAGATGGGGAGCGACGAACAGGCCGGCGGTGCCGGCGAGCATGGAACGGCGGCTGATCTTGTTCATTGGTGCGTTTCCTTGCGTCGGCGGTGTGTGCAATTGACGAAGCTGATACGCCTCCGCATTCTCAGGCACCTGCGGCCGCATGACAAGCTTCGCTGCGGTGCGGCGTTATCTCGTGGTGAAAGGATGGAGCGATGGATCTTCCGACCGGCGCGTCGCGCTTCGTTTTCATCCTGGCTCATCCGGCCGCCCACGTCGTCGCGCCACGCTACTACACGCCCTTCTTCCATGACGCCGGGCTGGATTGGCACATGGTGCCGCTGGACGTCGCGCCGGAGAACTTCTCCGACGCCATCCGCGTGCTCACGAAATCAAAGAGCGTCGCGGGCTTCAACCTGACCATGCCGCACAAGCCGGCGGCCTACGCGCTTTGCGACGCGGTCGGCCCGGCGGCGGAGTTCGAAGGCGTGGTCAACACGATCCGGATTGAATCGAACGGGCGCCTGATCGGCGACTCCTTCGACGGCGGCGGTTTTCTCGATGCCGCGCAGGCGGAGGGTATCTTTGATCCGAACCGCCGCTGCCTCGTCATTGGCGCCGGCGCCGCCGGGCGAGCGATCTGCCACGCCCTTGCTGCGGCAGGCATACGCTATCTCCGCATCCTCAACGAAACGCCCGAGCCGATCGACGCCCTGGCGTCGAGACTGAAGACGCGATTTCCCGACCTGGAGATCGACCGCGCGCAGCGATTCAACGATGTCGGTCTGCTCGTCAACGCAACACCGCTGGGGCTTCACCCGACGGATGCGCTGCCGATGGATCCGGCAACGCTGCCGGGCGACTGCGCCGTGTTCGACATCATCGCCGCGCGCCGAACCGAGCTCATGCAGGCCGCCGCAGCGCGCGGGCTGAAGGTGGTCGACGGCACCGCCATGATCAAGCATCAGTTGCCGCTGCAAACCGCATTCTGGCGCGGCGGGCCCTGATCCGCGCGGGCAAGTGGTGCCGCCGGAGCTTCCGCCGTCTCACAGGCCGGAGCTCCCAGTCGGTGATGCCGATGGCGCAGCTCGCCCGCCGCACTGACGCGGCGGGCGCGCGTCGAGACCTTATGACGAGTACTTCACCACGCAGCCATAGGCGCGCGTCGCGGGCATCGAGACCGGCTTGCCGGCCTTCAGTTCGGCGAGCGCATCGTCGACGTAGTTCTTCGCGCCCGTGATGTCTGACGGACGCGACGTCGGCTTGTCGTCGATCGCGCCGGCATAGGCGAGCATGCCGTCCGGCTTGATGATGTACATGTGCGGCGTGGAGGTCGCGCCATAGGCCTTCGCGACCTGTTGCTTCGGATCGAGCAGCACCGCGGTCGGCGTCGCCTTGCGTTCGGTGGTCAGCGAATTGGCGCGGGCGGCGTCGGCAAAACCCTGCTCGCCGGGCGGCGACGAGATGACGGACAGCCAGACGATGCCCTCACCGGTCCACTTCTTCTGCAGCGCCTGCATGTTGCCGCTGCCATAGTGCTTGCGGACATACGGACAGCCGTCGTTGGTCCACTCGAGCACGACCGTCTTGCCGCGATAGTCGTTGAGATTGACCGTCTTGCCCTCGGTGTTCACGGCCGAGAATGCGGGCGCCGGCGTGCCGACCTTCACCTCCGCCTGCGACGGGGCGACGGCCAGAAGCAAGACGGCGGCAGAGGAAGCGAACATCGTTGCGAACGTACGTCTATTCATGTCTTTCTCCATCCAATGCAACGCGACTTTTCAGATTTGTTCGAAGCGCATCCAGCACGAGCGATTGTGTCAGGATCTGCGGCAACACCACGGGCTCGCGACCGCCGCGATATAGCACATAGAGAGGCACACCGCTGCGGCCGAACGTCTCAAGAAGGCGTGTGATTTCCGGATTGCGGTTGGTCCAGTCGCCCTTCAGATAGGCGACCTGCTTGCCGGCAAAGGCCTCACGCACGGCGCTCTGTCGACAGCGCGGTCCGCTCGTTGACGAGGCAGGTGATGCACCATGCGGCCGTCATGTTGACGAAGACGGGCTGCCCGGAGGCGAGAAGCGTGTCGAGCTTCTGCTGACTGAACGCCTCGTATCCGGCCGTGGACGAGGCCTCCTGCGCGGCCGTCTCGGTCGGTCGATACAGGTTGATCGACGATGGCCAGCGCAACGACGCCGGCAACCGAGACCGCGGCCATGCCTTGAAGGGCGCGCGCTGAGCCAGTCGTCCGCCCTTGCGACAGACCCTAGGCCCATGCGCCGAAGGCGATCAGCACGAGTGCGGCGAGCGCGGCAAGCAGGCCCGACGCGCCGACCTGGAAACTGAGAACCCAGATCAGCCAGGCCACCGTCGCGTAGAGCGGGAAGGCGAGGAACTGCTTCAGCGTTTCCATCCAGCGTCCCGGCCGCGGCAGCAGCCGCTGCAGGCCCGGCACGAAGGCGAGAACCAGAAACGGCAACGCGAGCCCAAGCCCGAGCGCGAGAAACACGGCAAGCCCGACACCGAACGGCTGGGTCAGCGCAAAGCCGATCGACGCGCCCATGAATGGCGCGGTGCACGGCGTCGCCACCACGGTTGCCAGCACGCCGGCGAAGAACGACCCCGACAAGCCGCCCCGCTGCAGGAGGCCGGATGCCGCCGACCCGCGTCAGCGACGTGCCGATGGTCAGAATGCCGGAGAGGCTCAACGCAAGCGCGAACAGGACGAACGCCAGCGTCGCGACCATGAGCGGCGACTGCAACTGAAAGCCCCAGCCGATCTCGGCGCCGCCGGCGCGCAGGGCATAGAGCACGCCTGCCAGACCGGTGAAGCAGGCAAGGATGCCCAGCGTGTAGGCTAGTCCGTGCAGACGCACGCGGCGCGGCGTCTCCGCCTGCGTGCTGCGTCAGGTGCAGGATCTTGATCGACAGCACCGGAAACACGCAGGGCATCAGGTTCAGGATGACGCCGGCGATCAGCGCGAACATGCACGGCATAGAGCAGGGTCATCCGCCTCTCCTGCTCCGAGCGCGGCAGACGGCGCAGCCTGAATCGCGAACGCATGCCGGGCGAGCTTGCCGCCGACATCCTCCTCCAGCACCAGCACGCCGTCGATGCGCTGCGGAACGGACTTCGCAATCTGGCTGCGCTCGATCGAGAGCCGCGTCGTCTCGCCGTCCGTCCGCAGGGTCTGCTGCGCGGCGTTGTCGATCAGCGTGTTGTCATACGGAAAGAACGTCGCCGAGCGGATGGCATCGCCGCGCAGATCCTGCGCGCGCAGGGACAGCGTGATTGTCTTTGCATCGGCTGCCGAAGCGTCGCGCTCCACGGCGATGGCTGCGGCAGCAGGCTGCGTGCGGCGTCGAAGGCCGCATTGGCCTGCTGCTGGCGCGCCCGGCTCCGATACGGGAAGCAGGAGCGAAACCGACGCGTCACCGGGGATGCAGATCTTCTCGCAGACGAGATAGGCGACGTCGGCGGCGAGAGCGACCCTCGTGCCCGGCTTGCAGATCGCGCGGCGGCGTGACGCGCGCCAGCAGGATCGCCTCGCCCTCGTAGCCGAAGCTCGCGGCCGGCCCGACCCGGATCAGCGACGGCGCCGGCCATTCAAGATCGCCGGCCGTAAAGCCTTGCGGCAGTTTCCATGTCACCTGCGTCGGCTCGCCGGAATCGCCGGGATTGCGCCAGTAGGTGTGCCAGTGCTCCTTCATCGACAGCTTGATGCCGACGGTGAACGGCTCGCCCGGCACGATCGCGGCAGGCTCAGCCAGCAATTTGACCTTGACGAGATCGGCCGGGTTTTGCGCCCGCGCGGATGTGAGCGCGAGGGCGAACACGCACAGGACCAAGGTCAGAAGTCGGTCTGAGGTGATGTAACAGCATGAGCCTCAAAGCGCGGTGCAGAACAGCGAACGGTTGATCGTAGCATCTGTCCGACAACAACTGGGCGACGCGGCAAACCCTGGCATCACAAGCACGTGAAAGTAACTGATATTATTCACATCTTGCGCTGCGACCGCGATAAATAGCGCTGGATTCCGGCGAATTGACGGGACCAGCCTTTGTTGATTGACTAATTCCAAGGAGTATCCGGCGACGCCGCACGCACCTCTTCTTGTCTTCTTGCGCTTCGCCTGCGGGCGCCACGAGCAGTCTAGTTTGTCCCTTGTACTGGAGGCCAATTCGATGACGCGCTTTTTCCTGAAAGCCACCCTGCTGACGCTGGCACTGGGATGCTCCACCGCGATGGCAGCACCACCATCCTCCGCTATCGCTGCCGGCGCCGCTCAGGCGTCGACACTCGACGACACTGATGTGAGCGCGCAACGCGTCGTGCGTCGCACCACAGTTGTCCGCGGCCCCGCCGGCGGCGTCGCTGTCCGCCGCGCGACGGTCGTACGTCCGGGGCCTGTGGGATGGGCGCGGCCAGGGAATTATTACTGGCGGCGCGGCGGCGCGATCGCTGCAGGTGCGGCGATTGGGCTCGTCGCAGCAACGACAGCCGCAGCATGGGCCGGCCCGCCTCCGTTCCGGGGCGCGTGCTGGTACTACACCGATCCGTCGCGGCGGCAGGGTTTTTGGGACTATTGCCGGTAATTGCGGCGGCGCCGTCCTATCGACATCGACACGGCTAATGGTGCGCGCAAGCGCACCAGGAGTCCGGCCCTGCACGAATGTCGTGCCGCGTCCACCGGTGGACGTTCGCGACCGTGGTCGCTCATATGCTGCGTCCACGGACCAACCGCAGGCGCCATGGGAAGCGGCACGGGAGCAAGCAAACATGTATTTGAGACTTCGGCAGATCGCACTGGTGGCCCGGGAGCTGGAGCCGGTGCTCGAGCAATTGCGCAAGGTGCTGGGGATCGAGGTCTGTTTCCGCGATCCGGGCATTGCGCGGCACGGGCTGGAGAATGCGCTGCTGCCGATCGGGCCGGTGTTCCTCGAGGTGGTTGCGCCGGTGCAGCCGAACACCACCGCCGAGCGCTATCTCGAACGGCGCAAGGGCGACGGCGGCTACATGTTCATCGTCGATTGCGACAATGTTCGAGCGCGGCGCGAGCATGTGAAGGCGATGGGCGTGCGCATCGTCGCCGAGAACAGGAAGGAAGGCGCTGCGCCGGTGGAGTCGTTCCAGTTGCACCCGAAGGACACCGGCGGCGCGATCCTGTCGATCGGCACGCATGGATCGGGCGAGAACCTGATGGGCGGCTACCACTGGGCCGGGCCGGACTGGCAGAAGTATGTGAAGACCGAGCCGGTGAGCGCAGTGCTCGGCTGCGACATCCAGTCGAACGATCCCGCAGCATTGGCGAAGCGCTGGAGCGCGATCTTCGAGCGGCCGTTGTCAGCGGAGGCGGACGGGACGCCGGTGATGAAGCTGGAACTGGGCTTTGCGCGGTTCGTCGCCGGACAACGACGGACGCGGCGAAGGGCTTTCGGCGGTGCATGTGAAGGCGAGCGATGCAGGGCGGATACTCGCGGCGGCGCGGGCGGAAGGTATTCCGGTCAAGGGCAACGCAGTCGAATTGTGCGGCACGCAATTTGTGGTGCATTAGCCGTCACCACCCATCCACGCACGGCCTTCGCTTGCCCTGGCGCACGGGCTGGGGCGGCAGCGAGCGCAAGCCCGCGACGATCCAGCGGCGGGTGTCGGCGGGGTCGATCACTTCGTCGACTTCGAACAGGCTGCCGGCGTTGAGGGCTTTGCCGCGTTCGTAGAGTTCGGCGACCATGCGCTCATAGGCGGCGAGGCGCTCGGCGGGATCCTCGATCGCCGCGAGCTCGCGGCGGCGGCCGAGCTTGACCTGCCCTTCCAGGCCCATGCCGCCGAACTCGCCGGTCGGCCAGGCGACCGCGAACATGCCGACGCGCATCGAGCCGCCGGTCATCGCCAGCTTGCCGAGGCCGTAGGATTTTCGCGTCATGACGAAGAAGGTCGGGATCTCGAGGTTGGCGCCGATCAAGTAGGTGCGGCAGCAATGGCGCACCAGCGCGGTCTTCTCCGCCTCCGGCCCGACCATGTTGCCGGGATTGTCGTTCAGCGACAGCAGCGGAACGTCGTGCGCGTCGCAAAGCTGCATGAAGCGCGCCGCCTTGTCCGCGGCATCGGCGTCGATGGCGCCACCAAGATGCATCGGATTGTTGGCGACGACGCCGAGCGGCCGGCCTTCGATGCGGATGAAGGCGGTGATCATGCCGTGGCCGAAGCCGCGGCGGATCTCCAGCACCGAGCCGTCGTCGGCGAGCGTGTCGATCAGCGCGCGCATGTCGTAGCCGCGCAGGCGGTTTTCCGGCACCACGTGACGCAGCTTGCGCTGATCGGGACAGGACCAGCCTTCGACGCGGCCCTGGAAGTAGGACATGTACTGCCGCGCGACCTTCACCGCCTCGGTCTCGTCCTTCACCAGGATGTCGACGACGCCGTTCGGCACCTGCACCGACATCGGCCCCACCTCCTCCGGCCGATAGACGCCGAGGCCGCCGCCCTCGATCATCGCCGGTCCGGCCATGCCGATGGTCGAGCCCTCGGTGGCGATGATCACGTCGCAGCAGCCGAGCAGCACCGCGTTGCCGGCGAAACATCGCCCCGAGGCGATGCCGACCAGCGGCACCAGCCCGGACAGCCGCGGCAGGCGATAGAAGGTGTCGGAGAAATTGACGAGATTGTCGGTGTCGCTGCCGCGGCCGCCGCCGCCCTCGCAGAAGATGATGACCGGCAGCCGCCAGCGCTCGGCCATCTCGAACATGCGGTCCTGCTTGTGATGGCCCATGTGGCCCTGCGTGCCGGCCATCACCGTGTAGTCGTAGGAGACCACCACGGCGCGGCTTTTCTCCTCGCCGAAATTGTCGCCGTTGATCTGCGCCAGCCCCATGATCAGGCCGTCGGCGGGGGACTCCTCGATCAGTTGCTCCATCGGCACCGAGCGGCGGCGGCCGGACAGCACCAGCGATCCGTATTCGACGAAGCTGTCGGCGTCGCACAGGTCCTCGATGTTCTCGCGCGCGGTGCGCTGGCCGCTGGCGCGGCGGCGGGCCACCGCCTTCGGCCGCGCGGCGTCGAGCGCGCGGTCGCGCCGGTCGAGCACCTCCTTCAGGTCGGGGCGGATGACGTCGAGATCGATCGCCTCCTCCTTGGCCCTGCCGCTGCCGAGCTCGGCGCGCTCCTCGATGAAGGCCAGCGGATGGCCCTCGAACACCGTGTCGCCGGCAGCGACGGTGAAGGCCCGCACGACGCCGGAGACCGCGCTCGTCACCGTGTGCTGCATCTTCATCGCCTCCAGCACGAGCACCTCCTGCCCGGCCAGCACCGTGGCGCCCGGCTCGACGCTGAGCGACACGATCGTGCCCTGCATCGGCGCGCGGACGGGAACGGTGCCCTCGGGCCCGGCGTCGTCCACCACGTCGGCGTCGACCTGCGCCGGCGCGCCGGCCTTGCCGTACAGCACCACGGCCAGCGGATCGTTGGTCTCGAGTTTTGCGCCGGCGCGGCGCTGCGCGGCCGACGCGGCAGCAGCCTGCGGCTCGAAGTAGCGCGCGGCATCCGGCTGCGCCGCAAGCAGCGTCGCGACGTTCTCGTCGATGAAGCGCGTGTGCATGCCGCCGGCGAGCACGCCTGCGTCCTGCAACAGCGCGCGCAGGAACGGAATGTTCGACGGCACGCCGGACAGGCGAAATTCGGCGAGCGCGCGTTCGGTTTTCGCGGCGGCTTCAGCGAAGCCGCCGGCCGGCGCATGCACGACGACCTTTGCAAGCAGCGAGTCGTAGCGCGGGTTGGTGCGGTAGCCCGCGTAGCCATAGCCGTCGACGCGCACGCCGCGCCCGGATGGCGGCTCGTAGACGCCGATCATGCCGCCGGCCGCGCGCACCGAGCCGTCGCCCTGCATCGTCTCCAGATTGACCCGCGCCTGGATCGCCGAGCCCGACGGCGCCGCGACGTTGGCCTGCGCAAGTCCGAGGTCCGCAAGGCGCGCGCCGGCGGCGATCTTCAGCTGCGCCTCGACGAGGTCGATGCCGGTGATCTCCTCGGTGACGGTGTGCTCGACCTGCAGCCGCACATTGGCTTCGATGAAGGCAATCGCCGCGTCGTCGGTATCCTCCGTGGCGTCGACGAGGAACTCGAACGTGCCGGCGTTGAGATACTTCGCAGCACCGGCAAGCGCCGTCGCCGCCTGCAACAGGCGGTCGCGGACCGCGGGCCGCAGGAACGGCGCCGGCGCGATCTCGAGGATCTTCTGCCGCTCGCGCTGCAGGCTGCACTCGCGCTCCCACAGATGCGTCACCGCGCCGGTGCCGTCGCCGATGATCTGCACCTCGATGTGACGCGCGCGCGGAAACAGCCGCTCGACATAGACATCGCCGTTGCCGAAGGATTTCTCCGCTTCCGATCGACAGCGTTCCATCGCCTCCGCAAGCAGCGCGATGTCCGTGACCGGCCGCATGCCGCGGCCACCGCCGCCGGCGATCGCCTTCACCATCACCGCAGCCCCTGCCCCGAGCGAGTCCATGAACGCGCGGGCTTCGTCGAGCGTGGTGGGACCCGACGTGCCGCGGATCACCGGCACGCGGTGCCGGGTGGCGAAGGCGCGCGCCTTCGCCTTGTCGCCGAACAGCTCCAGCGTCTCGGGGCGCGGACCGACGAATGTCAGGCCGGCCTTCTTGCATGCGGCCGCGAAGGCAGCATTCTCGCTCAGGAAGCCATAGCCGGGATGGACCGCATCGCAGCCGGCCTCGCGCGCCATGGCGATGATCGCGGCGGCGTCGAGATAGGCGGCAGCGCCGGTGCCGGGAAGCTCGACCGCGGCATCGGCCATCCGCGTGTGCAGCGACTGCGCGTCATCCTGCGGATGAATGGCGACGGTGGCGATGCCGAGGTCGGCGGCGGTGCGGGCGATGCGGATCGCGATCTCGCCGCGATTGGCAATCAGCAGTTTGGTGATGGCGCTTCCCATGACGGCTCCGGTTCGCCGGATTTGGGTTGGGATCAGCCAACCACAACCGGCGCCACCTGCCTGCAATCCATCGCGCCATGCCGGTGATGCGCTCGTCCTGCCACTGCTGCCCCATGATCTGCAGCCCCACCGGCATGCCGCCGACCGCCATCAGCGGCATCGGTCACGACCGGCGCGAACAGCATCGAGCTTGGGTAGTTGAAGACGGCGTCGCCGGTCGGGCGCGGCAGCAGCGGCTGGCCGGGCTTGTCGCCGGGCCAGAGCGGCGCCGGGCCCGGGCAGGCCAGCGTGATCGCGGCGTCGGCGACGTTGGCGACGCTTGCGTGCGTCACCTGCGCGACCTCGCGTTCGAGCAGCAGCGCGCGATAGTCGGAGATGGACATCGCTTCGGACTTCGCGAGCACGGCCTTGGCGCGTTCGCTGACGCCGTCCGGATGCTGGTCGACGAGGTTGCGCGTGCCCCAGCGGTTTTCCCAGCCGGTGATGCCGCTCGCCACAGCCGTCGCGTTGCCGATGGCGCGCTCCATCGCCTCGACCGCGGCGCTGGTGCGGCGGGTGACGAGGGTGACGCCGGCGCGCTCGATCGCTTCCAGCAGTTGCGCGAAGGCCGGCTTGCGTCGGCTCGTCCAGGCGCGCAAAGCCTTCGGTCTCGAGCACCATCAGCCGCTGCGGCTTTTGCGCCGGCGGCGGCGTCATGGCGCCCGAGAGGCCGCGACAGCCGCGATCGCCGCCGGCGCGCGAGGCGATCTCGATGGCGACCTGCCACATGTCCTCGATGCAGCCGGCGTGCAGCCGTGCGTGCTCATGCTGGTCGCCTGCCGCTCGCCGCGGTTGATGCCGCCCTGCGTCGGCTTCAGCGCGAAATTGCCGCAGAAGGCGGCCGGGCGGATGATCGAGCCGCCGACCTGCGTGCCGATCGCCGCCGGCAGCATGCGCGCGCCAACGGCCGCCGCCGAGCCGGACGACGAGCCGCCGGCCGTGCGGGTCGGATCGAACGGATTGCGTCGTGGCCGGCGGATGCGAGCCGCCGAGCTCGGCCGTCGTCGGTCTTGGCGAGGATGACGGCGCCCGCCTGGCGCAGCGCCCACACCGCGGCGTTGTCGCGCTTCGGGAAGCTGCCGCGATAGGCCTCGCAGCCCTGCTCGGTCGGCATGTCCTTCGTCTCGAGCAGGTCCTTGATGCCGATCGGCATGCCGTCGATCGCCGACAGCGGGCGGTTGGATTTCCAGCGCTCGGTGCTGGCATCGGCCGCAGCGCGCGCGGCGGGCACGTTGGTGGCGGCGAAGGCTTTCACGACCGGCTCGCGCTGTTCGATGGTTTCGAGGCAGCGCTCGAGATAGGCGCGCGGCGTGTCGGCGCCGTCGCGGAATTTGGCGACGGCGTCGTGGAAGGTGAGCGCCTTGAAGGTGCGCGGGTCGTAGGTGGGGGTGTTGTGGGCGTTCATGACCTTATGCTTCTGCCAGCGCCTTGCCGTTGACCCTTGTCTCGTTCTTGAGGTTATCGACGGTGACGTGGGTGTCGTACCAGGTGAGTTTCGGGCGGGCGCCGAAGCGGGTCGTGAGGTCGGCGATGCGCTCTTCGGTGAACCAGGCCTCCGCGGCCTTGCGGCTTTCCCAGAGATAGACGCCGCCGGTGCCGGCGTCGCCGTTGAGATAGTCCTTGCGGATGAGGCCCTTGGAGCCAAGGCCGCGATAGGTCGGCGCGGACGACGTGCCGCCCTTGATCGCCTGCTCTTCGGTGCGTTTCGGTAGATCGAACTGGACGACGACGATGCAGTTTCCCATGGCGCGTCTCCTGTTGTTGTTGGCCCGAGGATAGCGGCAGAGGCTCGCGCCTGCGCAATGCGGGCCGCCTGACCGGCCGGTCCGGGATTGCATACGCGCAGGCCCCCTGACGCAGGGCTCCGCGGCTTCCCGACTCCGTCCGGGCAGCCTATCCTGTCTGAAAATATCCAGCGGGAGAGAGCGGACCCACCATGACGGCGCCCATCCGTACGCACGCAATCACCGGCTTGAAGCTCTTCAACACCCGCGCCGCCAAGGCGACGGAGAAGATCACCGGCAAGGGCTATTCGGCGATCGACGACCAGGCGCTGAAGGAGCTGCCCCCGCCCCCGCCGGGCGCGGTGTTCAATGCCGAGGAGCAGGCGAAATACCGCGCGTTCAAGGAGGCGCGGCGGGGTGCGGCCGACTACATGGCGATGGAAGGCGAGTTCTCCCGCTACCTCGACGACGTCTATTCGGCGCCGCCGATCGAGCGCGAGCCCTTGACCGACAGCTGCGAGGTGCTGGTGATCGGCGCGGGCTTTGCCGGCCTGCTTGCTGTGGTGGAAGCTGCGCGATGCGGGTTTTGAGGACGTGCGCTTCTGTGAGAAGGGCGGCGACGTCGGCGGCACCTGGTACTGGAACCGCTATCCCGGCATCGCCTGCGACGTCGAGGCCTACAGCTACCTGCCGCTGCTGGAGGAGATGGGCTACTACCCGACCATGAAGTTCGCCTCGGGGTTCGAGATCCTCGAATACTCGCAGACGATGGCGGAGAAATCCGGCTTCTATGACAAGTGCCTGTTCCACACGACCGTGGAGCGGACCGAATGGGACGAAGCCACCGCGCGCTGGACCGTGTTCACCGACCGCGGCGACGCGATGCGCGCGCGCTTCGTCGTGCTGGCGAACGGCATCCTGACGACGCCGAAGCTTGCGCGCATCGAGGGCATGGAGACGTTCAAGGGCAAGTCGTTCCACACCTCGCGCTGGGACTACAACATCGACCTCACCGGCAAGCGCGTCGGCATCATCGGCACCGGCGCGACCGCCGTGCAGGTGGTCCCGGAGATCGCCAAGGTGGTGAAGGAGCTGTACGTGTTCCAGCGCACGCCCTCGACCATCGACGTGCGCGACCAGCGCGCGACCAAGCCGGAGGAAATCGCCGAGTGGTCGAAGCAGCCGAACTGGGCCAAGGCGCGGCGCGAGCGGCTGGCGACGATCTCGGCCGGCCGCACCGCGCTGCAGGCGAACGACGACTTCCTGTCGGGCAAGATCGACGTGTTCAAGCCGCGCAAGCAGCATGAGCGCGAGCTGTCGGGCGAGGAGCTGCTGGCCAAGCAGCTCGACACCAACTTCCGCATCATGGAGCAGATCCGCGCGCGGGTGGATGCGATCGTCAAGGACCCGAAGACCGCGGCGGCGCTGAAGCCGTATTACCCCTATGGCTGCAAGCGGCCGACGTTCCACGACGAATTCCTGCCGACCTTCAACCTGCCGCATGTGACGCTGGTCGACACGGCGCCGAACGGCGTCAGCAGGATCAACGCGCAAGGGCGTGGTGCATGACGGCAAGGAGTATCCGCTCGACGTGCTGATCTATGCGACCGGCTTCCAGTGGATGGCGACGTCGACCTTCAACATGATCCGCGGCCGCGGCGGGCGCACGCTGCGCGACAAGTGGACGAGCGAAGGCACGCGCACGTTCCTCGGCCTGCACAGCCACGGCTTTCCCAACCTGTTCATCTGCTCCGGCCCGCAGGGCGGCGGCGGCCAGTTCAATTTCACCCGCGGGATCGAGGCGCACACCGACTATGTGGTGTGGATGCTGCAGACCATGCGCGAGCGCGGCGCGGGCGTGGTCGACATCAAGCCAGGAGCCGGAGATCGCCTATGCCGCGCACTGCCGCGAGGCGGATGTGAGGACCGCGGCGTTCCGGGATTGCCTGTCGTATTATAATGGCGAGGGCAACGCGGAGCCCGGGTCGCTGGCGTATTACGGCGGGCCGGACAAATGGCACGCGATGCGGAAAGCGGCGCAGGAGACGCTGGAGCCGTATGTGTTTGAGAAGGGGCAGTAGTTTCGTAGCCCGCATGAGCGAAGCGACATGCGGGGCCGACGCTGCGGCAGAATCCCGGATGTCGCTTCGCTCATCCGGGCTACGGGCTTACGAGAACACAAAATCGTCCGCCCCGAACAACGCCAGGTTCGCCTTCTGGATTTCGATGGTGTCGCCGGTCTCCAGCGTGATGACGACGCTGGTGCCGACCTGGGCCATGTGAAGCTCGCTGAAGTCGGCGACCGACACCTCCCTCGAAGCGGATGACGTCCTCGGTGCCGGCACCGTCGTGGAATTGGCCGACGATGTCGCGGCCGAAGCCTGGGCCGAAGATGAAGGTGTCGGAGCCGTTGCCGCCGTGCAGGTAGTCGTTGCCGGCGCCGCCGGTGAGGACGTCCGCGCCGTTCAGGCCGAACAGGTAGTCGTTGCCCTCCCCGCCCGCGATCACGTCGTTGCCGTCGTCGCCGTAGAGCTTGTCGATGTCGGCGCCGCCGTCGATGACGTCGTTGCCGCTGCCGGCGTTGACGAGGTCCCGCCCCTCGCCGCCACGCACCGTGTCGTTGCCGGCGCCGGCGGTGATGGTGTCGTTGCCGGCGCCGCCGTCGAGCACGTCGTTGTCGGTCGGCGCGCCGAAGAACAGCGCCTGCCGGTCGCTCATGTCGTAGTCGATCGAGCGGTTGTGGTAGAGGTTCCAGGTGCCGGGATGGCTGGTGTTGACGGCGTCGGCGGCCACCAGATGCTCGCCGTTGACGGTGATGTCCTTGATGTAGAGGTTGCGGTCGCCGCCGTCGGTGCGCGCATCGTTGATGAAGGCGAAGCTCAGGGAGTCGACCGCCGCCGGATTGTCGAAGGTGAACGTAAAGGTCTGATAGTCCGCGGCCGTCGCAGCCCCGTGAAACTCGACGACGTCGCCGACCGGCTGACCGTTCACCAGCACCTGCATCCTTGCACCGACGCCGTCGACCACGGAGCCAAAGCCGGTGACGGTGACCGTCGTCGTCGCAAGCCGCGGGATCGGATCGGGACCGCCGACGATGGTGTCGTTGCCGCCGCCACCGCGGATCGTGTCGTCGCCGAGGCCGCCGGACAGCCGGTCATCGCCGCCGCCGACATCGATCAGGTCGGCGTCCGGGGAGCCGTCGACCGTGCGCGACGGTCGCGCGATGCTGGCCGTCGAACCATTCGCTGATCAGCTGCTCGGCCGGCTTGTCCATCGGCGAATAGCCGGTCGGCGCGTAGACGTTGCTCGGATCCCAGTTCCAGATGTGCGCGCCCTGGAACCAGCTCCCCTCCCCGCTCCACACCGCGAAGAACGCCTCGAACGCATCGCGCTGCTCCTGCACGTCCTGGGTCGAGGTGACGTTCCAGCCGCCGGGCCGGATGTTGGTGCCGTCGAGGCTGCGATAGCCGGTTTCGGTGAACAGCACCGGCTTGTCGTGCTCCACCGCCAATGAGTGGAAGAACTCGACCGGCGACTTGTGGTCCATCACCGCGGCCCAGTAGTCGTTCGCCGACACGCTGTGCCAGGCGGCGATCATCTCGTCCACGGTCGGATCGAGCTCGGTCGTCAGCGGCGGATAGGCGTTGACGCCGATGACGTCGACCGCGTCCCAGAAGCTGACATGGTTCGCTTCGTCGGTGGCCGCGGCGTAGGTGACGGTTCCATCATAGACCGCGCGCACGGCGTCGATGATGTCGAGCCAGTAGGCGCGATACTCCGCGCCGGACAGGGAGCTCATCTCGTTGCCGATCGACAGCTGCGCGACGCCGGTGTCCTGCGCGAGCTGCGCGAACTCGACGATCTTCGCCTTGTAGGACTCGAAGAAGGCCGCGACGTCGGTCGGCGCCAGCGACATCTGGCCCGCGCCGTCGAGCGGCGTCAGCGCCGGCTTGAGCAGCACCGAGAGCCCCTGCGCGTGCGCATCGGCAATCGTGCTCGCAAGGTTCGCCATGCTCTCGGTCTTGCCGGCATGCGAGAAGACCTGGTTGGACGTGCGCTCCTCGGTGAAGATGCGCGGGACGATCGACACCGCGTTGGCATTGGTTTCGGCGATCTCGCCCAGCGCTTCGCGCGCCGCGGGCGTCACCAGTTGCCCGTTCCAGTCCGACTGGAATCCGAATCCCTGAATCGCGAATACACCGGCCATCGCCTACTCCTTTTGAAGTCTTTTTGTGGCTCGAGTGGCGATAACGCGAAGACACGCAATGAGTATGTCGATGCCTGTCGGTGTGTGAGTTGATGACTGATTGCGAATGAAGAGGATCGCTAAAGTTGCAAACGCTCACATCTTGCACGCTCACATCTTGTGCATCGCGCTCAAACGACTGACGCATTCTTTCGGCAAACATCGTCAGGCGATCGAACATCCGGAGGCCTAAAAGCCGCAAAGGAGCCTCGACAGTGACCAAAGTGCGACAAGTTCCGTTCCGAAAGTCCGACGCCTCGCGCTCGGTCGTCCTTCGAGGCCCTGCATGACAAGCCGGGACATTGGCATCAGACATCGGCGCGACCTGCGCCTGCGGGACAGCATCGCCAGGACACAGCATGCCGGCGGCGGATCCGGAACGCTCAGTCGCGCGCGGAGCGCCGAGCAGCGGCCGAGCGCGCCGCTCGACGTGAATGCGTTGCTGTGCTGTCCGCGCTGCCGCTCGTCGCTGCATTTCGAGCGCGAGCCTATCGTTTGCACCAATGCCGAGTGCGCCTATTCGCGTGACGGCTTTCCGCGCGCCGGCGGCCAGCCCGTGCTGGTCGACTTCGAGCGCAGCATCTTCGATCGCGGGAATTACGGCGACGATCGCGGATCGGTGATGCGGCGCGACGACAGCGGCCGCGGCCTCGCGGTGCGGCTTCGCAGGCTGCTGACCGGCGGCAACCCGGTGACGCCCGGCAAATCGCGCGAGATGATCGAGCGGCTGATGGCGCAGACCCCTGCGCCGCGCGTGCTGGTGATCGGCGGCGGCGCGATCGGCGCCGGCGCCGATGCGCTGTATGCGGATCCGAACGTCCGCGTGGTCGGCACCGATGTGTATGCCTCGCCCAACACCCGCGTCGTCTCCGACGGCCATTTCCTGCCCTTCCGCGACGGCACGTTCGACGCCGTCTGGATCCAGGCGGTGCTCGAGCATGTGCTCGATCCGCCCGCGGTGGTCGCCGAGATCCATCGCGTGCTGAAGCCGAACGGGCTCGCCTATGCGGACACGCCGTTCATGCAGCAGGTGCACGAGCAGGCGTACGACTTCACCCGCTTCACGCTGAGCGGCCACCGCTGGCTGTTCCGCGGCTTCGAGGAGATCGATGCGGGCGCGGTCGGCGGCGCCGGCAAGGCGCTGGTGTGGTCGATCCGGTACGCGGCGCTGTCGCTGGGCCTCAGCACGCGCATGGCGACGCTGGTGGCGATGCCGTTCTTCTGGGTGCGGTTCATCGACAGGTTTGCGAAGCCGGGACCGAAGACCGATGCGGCGAGCGGGGTTTATTTCTTCGGGCGGAAATCGGAACGGGTGCTGAGTGCGAAGGATATGGTGCGGTATTACGAGATGAAGCATCGGTAGGCATTGCGGCGCGTAGCCGTGAGCGTTTTTGTTTGCGCGCTGCGCGCGCGGCTGGATTGCTTCGCTGCGCTCGCAATGACGGCGACGTCAGGCCGCGACCGCCACGATCGGTCTGGGGTTTGCGCCGTGTTCTTTCAGGACTGTGCCCGTGGCGTCGATTTCTTTCAGGGTTACGTCGTAGCTCCAGAGGTCGGCGAGGTTCTGCAGCACCAGCTTCAGGTCGTGCTCCTGCAGCAGGGCGCCGTTGACGACGGTGTGGTGGACGATCAGGCGGCGGTCGCCGGCCAGGTCGACGTCGACCACCTCGATGTTCGGGTCGATGACGCCGACGTCGTACTGGCGCGACAGCTCGCGGCGGACGCGGCGGTAGCCGCGCTCGTCGTGGATGGCGTCGACGAGGATGCCTTCGGTGACGGCCGGGTCGTCGTGCAGGTGGAACATGCGCATGTGCCGCATCAGCCGCGGCGACAGGAACTGGCTGATGAAGCTCTCGTCGCGGTAGTTCGCCCAGACGTCGCGCAGCACCGCCATCTCATCGCCGGTGCCGGCGATGTCCGGGAACCACTCGCGGTCCTCGTCGTCCGGATCGGTGACGATGCGCTCGATGTCCTGCATCATCGCAAAGCCGAGCGCATACGGATTGAAGCCGGAGAAGTGCGGGTTGTCGAAGTCCGGCTGGAACACGACGTTGGTGTGCGACTGCAGGAATTCGAGGAAGTTGCCGTCGCTGATCCGCCCCTGCTCGTGCAGGCGGCTCATGATGCGGTAGTGCACGTAGGTGGCCGTGCCCTCGTTCATCACCTTGGTCTGGCCCTGCGGATAGAAATACTGGGCGATGTGGCGGACGATGCGCAGCAACTCGCGCTGCCAGGGCTGCAGCCGCGGCGCGGACTTCTCCAGGAAGTACAGCAGGTTTTCCTGCGGCAGGCCGAGCAGCGCGCGGCGGCGCTCGGAGCTCAGCTCGGTTGCGGTCTTCGACGGGCCGGTCGGCACCGTGCGCCACAGGTCGTTGAACGCGGTCTCCTCATGCGAGCGGCGCTCGCGCGCCCGCTTCTCCTCGGCGCGCAGGTCGAGCGTCTTCTTGCCGGGATAGCGGTAGACGCCGTGCGACATCAGCGAATGCGCCGCATCCAGCGTGCGCTCGACGGCGACGTGGCCGTGGCGCTCCTCGCATTGCGCGACATAGCTCTTGGCGAATTCCAGATAGTCGAGGATGCCGTCGGCATCGGTCCACTGCTTGAACAGGTAGTTGTTCTTGAAGAAGTGGTTGTGGCCGAACGCCGCGTGCGCGATCACCAGCGTCTGCATCGTCGCCGTGTTCTCCTCCATCAGGTAGGAGATGCACGGCGAGGAGTTGATGACGATCTCGTAGGCGAGACCCATCAGGCCCTTGCGGTAGAACGCCTCCTGATGCGCGAACTGCTTGCCGAACGACCAGTGCTTGTAGAACAGCGGCATGCCGACCGACGAATAGGCGTCGAGCATCTGCTCGGACGTGATCACCTCGATCTGGTTCGGATAGACGTCGAGCCCGAGCTCGCCGCGGGCGATCTCCTCGCAGGCGTCGTGGATGCGCTGAAGTGTCGAGAAATCCCAGTCGACGCCGGTGTACAGCAGCCCCTTCCCGCTCTCCGTCACGGTGCGGCCTCCTGACTTCTGACGCTTCTGGAAGAGGTCGTGGAACACCGGATAGATCTCGCTGCGTTCGGAGACCTTGCGCATCGACAGCGGCGCGCCGCTCGAGCGCAGCCGCTCATAGAGCGTCCACAGCGAGGAGTCCGGCATCTGCTCGAACATGCTGGGCGCGGATTCGGAGACCTCGAGATAGGCGAAGAACTGCGTCGCCGGCAGGATCAGGTCGGTCAGCAGCTGGCCGGTGAGCTCGGAGTCGGAATAGCGCGTTGTCGCCGTCGGAGGCCTGCGCGGCGTAGATGTTCCAGTCGCTCGGCGAGTAGCGCTCGCGCACGATCTCGTGCATCGCCACCAGCGCGGACGAGACCAGCGTGCCGCCGGATGCGGGGCCGTGGAAGAACGTCTCCTCGTCCACCTCCTCGGCGCGGTCGGTGTGGCGGATGAAGACGATGTCGACGTGGCGATAGCGGCGCGTGAGGAAGACGTAGAGCAGCATGTAGAAGCGCTTGGCGAGATCCTTCATGTGCTCCGACATCGAGCCGGAGACGTCCATCAGGCAGAACATCACCGCCTGCGCCACCGGCTTCGGCACCGTCTCGAAGCGGCGGAAGCGGATGTCGATCGGATCGATGTAGGGGATGCGCTTCATCTTCGCCTTCAGCGCCGCGACCTCCTCCAGCAATTCGGCGCGGCGCTTGTCGTCCGTCTCCGCCTCGGCCAGGGCCTCCAGCTCCTCGATCTCCGCGGGCCGCGGCCGGCGCAGCGCCATGCGGCGCGACAGCGCCAGCCGCATGGTGCGGCTGATGGAGATGTTGGCGGGCGAGCCCGAGGTGGTGAAGCCGGCGCGCTGGAGGCCCTCGCCTTCGGTCGAGGCGAGCTTGCGCTTGGCCAGGTCCGGCAGCTCGAGGTCGTCGAGGAACAGGTCGATGAATTCGTCGCGGGTCAGCACGAAGCGGAACGCGTCCTCGCTGTCGCCGCTGCCGGCCTCCGACCCGCGTCGGCCGCCGCCGCCCTCGCCGGAGCGCGGCAGGATGTCGCCTTCGATGAACTTCTTGTTGCCGGGCAGCACCATGTCGCGGGTGCCGCCGGCGCGGCGGAAGCGCGGCTCGCTCATGCCGTCGAGCGGGATCTCGACCTCGCCGCCCTCCAGCACGTCCTTGATGTCGCGGCTGCTGCGAGGACTTCTTCACCGCGCCCTGCACCAGCGCCTTGGCGCGGCGCAGGAACCGCTGCCGGTTCTCGAGGCTCTTGCCGGATGGATTCAGGCGCCGGTCGACGATGTACATGCTTCAGGCCTCCTCGTCATGCCCGCGCAGGCGGGCATCCAGTACGCCGCAGCGTCAACGGTGGAACTTCTGACGCTCTGGAATACTGGGTCCCCGCCTTCGCGGGGACGACGCCGAGTATTTGGCAGTTGCCCTTGCAAATCAGCCCGCCTGCTTCACGCGCATGTACCACTCGACCAGGCGGCGGACCTGGCGCTCGGTGTAGCCGCGCTCGACCATGCGCTCGACGAACTCGCCGTGCTTCTTCTCGGTCTCGCCGTCCTTCTTCGAGCCGAACGAGATCACCGGCAGCAGGTCTTCCACCTGCGAGAACATGCGCTTTTCGATCACTTCGCGGATCTTCTCATAGCTGGTCCACGACGGGTTCTTGCCGCCGTTGTGCGCGCGCGAGCGCAGCGAGAACTTCACCACCTCGTTGCGGAAGTCCTTCGGGTTGGCGATGCCGGCCGGCTTCTCGATCTTGGTCAGCTCCTGATTGAGCAGCTCGCGATCGAGCAGCTGGCCGGTGTCCGGATCCTTGAAGTCCTGGTCCTCGATCCAGGCGTCGGCGTAGTCGACGTAGCGGTCGAACAGGTTCTGCCCGTAGTCGGCGTAGGATTCGAGATAGGCCTTCTGGATCTCGTGGCCGATGAACTCGGCGTAGCGCGGCGCAAGCTCGGCCTTGATGAACTCGAGATAGCGCTTCTCGATTTCCTCGGGCAGTTGCTCGCGGCGGATCGACTGCTCCAGCATGTACATCAGGTGCACCGGGATCGGCGCCGACCTCGGTCGGTGTCGTGGTTGAAGGTCGCGGCCAGCACCTTGAAGGCGAAGCGCGTCGAGATGCCGTCCATGCCCTCGTCGACGCCGGCGGCGTCCTTGTACTCCTGCACGCTGCGCGCCTTCGGATCGGATCTCCTTCAGGCTCTCGCCGTCATAGACGCGCATCTTCGCGTAGATGGTGGAGTTCTCGTGCTTGCGCAGGCGCGACAGCACCGAGAAGCGCGCCAGCATCTCCAGCGTCGCCGGCGCGCAAGGCGCGCGCGGCGAGCTCGGAGCCCTGGATCAGCTTCTCGTAGATCTTCTGCTCTTCGGCGACGCGCAGGCAGTACGGCACCTTGATGACGCAGATGCGGTCGATGAAGGCTTCGTTGTTCTTGTTCGCCTTGAAGCTCTGCCACTCGGCTTCGTTCGAGTGGGCGAGGATGATGCCGGTGAACGGGATGGCGCCGATATTCTCGGTGCCGATGTAGTTGCCTTCCTGCGTCGCCGTCAGCAGCGGATGCAGCATCTTGATCGGCGCCTTGAACATCTCGACGAATTCGAGAATGCCCTGGTTGGCGCGATTGAGGCCGCCGGAGTAGCTGTAGGCGTCCGGATCGTTCTGCGCGAAGGTCTCGAGCTTGCGGATATCGACCTTGCCGACCAGCGAGGAGATGTCCTGGTTGTTCTCGTCGCCCGGCTCGGTCTTGGCGACGCCGATCTGGCGCAGCCGCGACGGCTGGATGCGGGCCACGCGGAAGCGCGAGATGTCGCCGCCGAACGCGTCGAGCCGCTTGTAGCACCACGGGCTCATCAGACCGGTGAGACGACGGCGCGGAATGCCGTACTTCTCCTCGATCATCGGCCCGAGCGTCTCGGGATCGAACAGGCTGAGCGGGCTTTCGAAGACCGGGCTCATCTCGTCGCCGGCCTTCAGCACGTAGATCGGGTTGCACCTCCATCAGCGCCTTCAGCCGCTCGGCGAGCGAGGACTTGCCGCCGCCGACCGGGCCCGAGCAGGTAGAGGATCTGCTTGCGCTCTTCGAGACCCTGCGCGGCGTGGCGGAAGAAGGCGACGATGCGCTCGATCGTCTCTTCCATGCCGTAGAAGTCTGCGAACGCTGGATACGAGCGGATGGTGCGGTTCAAAAAGATACGGCCAAGGCGCGCGTCCCTGGCCGTGTCGATCAACTCAGGTTCGCCGATCGCCGCAAGCAGTCGCTCGGCTGCGTTGGCGTATCGCATCGGGTCGTCTCGGCACGACTCCAGATACTCCGCCATCGACATGTCGGCTTCGCTGCGCGCTTCGAAGGTCCGAGCGAACGCATTGAACAGGGAATCGTTGTACATGGTCCCTCTCCGTGTACGGTTCAGCTGTCCTGCTGCTGCGCGGCACGCATTTGGTGCGGTTCATTCGAACAGCCTGCCCAGCTTCCGAATCACGCAACAGCATCAGCAACATTGGTCCGTAGTGCACGCTCCGACTAGCTATTTTGCAACGCACAACACAGGCACCGAGCGATTTAAAGGCAGGCAAATGCCTTCAAAATGTGCGATTGGAACCGCGACGGCGTATTTTTCCTCATAATGCTGGCTAATGTGGCATCCGCGCCACGCTGCCAAACACGCTGTCACGAGTCGTATTAACGCAAGATTAAACATAATCCCTCCGCCTCCTCTGCGATGAGAATCACACTTCTCTCTATCTATACGTGGCGATGGCGGATGTAGTTCCACCCTCGGAACACATCACAACGCCATCACGTCGGATCATATGCGCGTGCGATTTTGCTCACTTGGTCGGCTGTCAACGCCGTGCAGAGCCACTTGTTGCTGCGGCACGCCTTTGGTGCGGTTCATTCGAAAGCCTGCCCGCTTTCGAATCACACAACAGCATCAGCAACATTGGTCCGTAGTGCACGCTTCGACTAGCTATTTTGCAACGCACAACACAGGCACCGAGCGATTTAGAAGGCAGGCAAATGCCTTGAAAATGAGCGATTGGAACCGCGACGGCGCCTTTTTCCTCATAATGCTGGCTATTGTGGCATCGCTGCCACGCTTCCAGACACGCTGTCACGAGTTGCATTAACGGAAGATTAAACATATTTCCGTCCGCTCTCCTCTGCGATGATAATCACACTTCACTCTCATCTATACGTGGCGATGGCGGATGTAGTTCCACCCTCGGACCCATCACATCGCCATCACGTCGGATCATGCGCGTGCGATTTTGCTCACCTTGCGAGGCATCAACGCCGATGCGCTTCGCTTGTTGCATCCGATGTGGCTCCACGATTAGACATACGTCCTCCTCCCCGCTCTCTGGTTCGGCTTGGGGTTCGCCGGTCGTCTTGCTCCTCTGCCCAAAGAGAGGGCGTGCGGAACGCTGGGCGAAAAACCGCGCCCGCGGCGCCCGGATGCTTTTGGCATTCGGGCATCCGTATGCCGTTTCGCGACGGCATACGGCATAATCATGGCCCGAGCGTTAAGCTGAACCGGCCTCGGACGCAGTTCTTCGCCTGCGTTCCGCACGCGATGGCTTTTTCGGTTTGCTCAATGTCCCCAGGCGTCGTCGCTCCCGCTGACTTCGCCCAGTTCGTGCGAACTGTCGCCCGGGCACTCACTTGGACCGTTCGCCCGTGTTGCCGGCGTCTGTTCCTTCGGCGCCTCGGGGCTTACCCTTGACGTCGAAGGACCGGCATCGTGGCGAACCATCGCATCCTGCTCCGCGATCGAAAGACGGTTCGAACGCGCCCTCACATCGGAGCGGGATGAGGGAAGGATAATCCGAAATTGGTTTCGGAAAAAGAGAAATTTGAGAGGCTGTTCAAGGCCTGTTGAAAGTTGGGGTAACGTATTGGCAGCACTGGTTTTTTCCGTCATTGCGAGCGAAGCGACGAAGCAATCCAGTCTGAGGTTGCGGTGGCTACTGACGGTTTTTGGTTTGCGCGCTGCGCGCGCGCTGGATTGCTTCGCTTCGCTCGCAATGACGGTGGTGGGCTGCACAGCCTCAATCGCTGTCGTCACCGGGCTTGTCCCGGTGACCCCGCTTAGGGGCGCAGTGCCTGCGGTGTTCATGGACGCACTGCCCTTCCTAAGCGGGATTGCCGGGACAAGCCCGGCAATGACAGCAACGGGCGCTTGGCGCCAAGTCACGCCTTGCGGAGTTTGCGGACGCGTTCGAGGATGCTGCCCAGGATGCCTTTGGGGAGGAAGATGATGAAGACGACCAGGAGCACGCCGTAGACGAGGTTGTCCCAGCCTACGGCTTTGGTGCCGAAGCCTATGCGCAGCACTTCGGCCAGCATGATGGTGATGATGGCGCCGACTGTGGGCCCTAGCGAGACGTAGAGGCCGCCGACGATGACGGCGAAGACCATTTGCAGGGAGACGGCGATGCCGCTGACGGTGTCGGGGGAGATGAACATCTGGTACTGGCAATAAAGAGCGCCGGCCAGCGCGGTCATGATGGCGCTGATGACGGTGATCTTCAGCTTTTCCCAGGTGACGTTGACGCCGGCGGCGGCTGCGGCGTCTTCGTCTTCGGAGATGGCTTCGAGGGCCAGGCGGTCCATGCTGCGGTCGACCTAGCGCCAGATCAAAAGGCCGACGGCCCAGACGAACGAGCGCGATCAGGTACCAGACGGTCTTGCTGTCGGACTGCAGCGCCCAGAAGCTGCCGCCCTGGATGCGGTTTGGCGTGTAACCCAGCGAGCCGCCGGTGAAATTGCGCGTGGCGGTGATGACCTGCAGGACGATGCCGGAGAGCGCCAGCGTCACCAGCACGAAATAGTGGCCGGTGATGCGGAAGCGAAAACACGGATAGCCGACGATCACCGCCAGCAGCGCGGCGCAGGCCATCGCCAGCGGAATGCCGACCCACGGCGTCACGCCGAGATGGTTCCACATCAGCGCGGTGACATAGGCGCCGACGCCCATGAAGCCGCCGTGGCCGAGCGAGACGAGACCGAAGCGTCCCATCATCGACCAGGACGTATAGGCGAACGCCCAGATCAGGATGAGGATCAGAATGTGCAGGTGATACGGATCGCGATAGACGAACGGCAGCGCGATCAGCGCAGCGCCGGCGATCCACGGGACGACCTGGCGCAGGGTCATGAACGCCTCGACAGCAGGCCCGCGGGGCGGATGAACATCATGATGATGAAGAAGGCGAAGGCCAGCACGTAACCCCATTCAAGATCGGAGAAAAGCCCGCCGAGCGAGATGATCTCCGCGAACACGAAGGCGGCGACGAAGCCGCCGACGAAGTTGCCGAGGCCGCCGAGCACGCAGATGAGGAAGGTGATCGGGCCGAACGACAGGCCGACGAAGGGGTGGATGTCGTATTGCAGCACCAGCAGGCACGCGGCGAGGCCGGCGAGCGCGCCGCCGATCGCCGAGGTGATGACGTAGATCTTGCCGGCATCGACGCCCATCAGCGGCATGATCTGGCGGTCCTGGGCGATGGCGCGGATGGCGGTGCCGAGGAAGGTGCGCTTCATGAACAGGAACACCAGCACCATGCCGATCAGGGCGGCGACGAAGGCCAGCAGGCGCGAGTAGGAGAAGTGCATCTCGGCGAAGCGCAGCACCGGCAGGCGGATGCCGAGGTTGCGGAAGTCGATGCCGAAGGCGACGGTGGCGAAGCTCTGCAGCACGAACAGCACGCCGCCGGTGGCGAGCAGCTGGTTGATGGGCGCGGAATTCGAGCAGCGGCGCGATGACGACGATGTGCAGCAGCGCGCCGAGGCCGGCGACGAGCAGGATGGCGATGGGGGCTGCGGCGTAATACGGCAGGCCGTAGTACTGGACCAGGAAGTACATGCCGTACATGCCGATCATGACCAGCTCGGCGTAGCAGATCCAGGTGACGTCGATGACGCCGAAGATGAGGTTGAGGCCGAGCGCGAGGAGCGCGAGCAGGCCGCCGAGCAGGATGCCGTTGATGACGGCTTCGAGCAGGTAGATGTCGAAGATTTCGAGGAAGCTTTCCATCGGGTCACCTGCCTGAGTTTGCCGCAGCGGTCGCCAAGCCCGTCATTGCGAGCCAACGGCGCGCGAGCGCAGCCCGAACAGGCCCGCGAAGCAATCCAGTCTGAGGTTGCGGCGGGCTAAGCGCGTTTTGTTGGCGCGCTTCGCGCGCGGCTGGATTGCCGCGTCGCTTCGCTCCTCGCAATGACGGGTGGGGCGAGCGCCCTGCCCGTCATGCCCGCGAAGGCGGGCATCCAGTACGCCGCAGCGGTTGCGATTGAAGCGCTGGTGCTCTGGGATACTGGATCCCCGCTTTCGCGGGGATGACGGTGGGAGTGCGAGTGCGGTTCATCATCCTCACACCCCCAGATACGCTTGTCGTATCGTGTCGCTGGCGAGCATGTCGGCGGAGGTGCCGCTGGCGCGGATGGAGCCGGCTTCCAGCAAGTAGGCGCGGTCGACGACCTTCAGCACCTGCTGCACGTTCTGCTCGACGATCAGGACCGTCAGGCCGCTTTCGCGGATGCGTTTGACGAGTTCGAACACCTGCTGGACGACGACCGGGGCCAGGCCGGCGGAGGGTTCGTCGAGCAGCAACAGCTTTGGGTCGGACATCAGGGCGCGGCCGATGGCGCACATTTGTTGTTCGCCGCCGGACATGGTGCCGGCGAGCTGGTTGCGGCGTTCCTTCATGCGGGGGAAGAGGTCGAACACGAAGTCCAGGCGCTCGGCGAAGCGCTTGCGGGCTTCGGGCATGAAGGCGCCCATCTTGAGGTTGTCTTCCACGGTCAGGCGCGGGAACAGGCGGCGGTTCTCGGGCACGTGGGCGATGCCGAGGGAGACGATGCGGTGGGCCGGCGTCTTGACGACGTCGGTGCCCTCAAAAGTGATGTGGCCTGCGCGCGGGCGGATCAGCCCGGAGATGACGCGCATCAGCGTGGTCTTGCCGGCGCCGTTCGGGCCGATGACGCCGACGGCTTCGCCGGCCTTCACATCGAGGCTGACGCCGAACAGCGCCTGGAAGGTGTCGTAGCCGGCGTCGACGGATTTCAGTTCGAGCATGAGGGCTGTCCGCGATCGCGCGCTCCCTCTCCCCGTTGGGGAGAGGGTTGGGGTGAGGGGCCGCTTGAGGCAATCGCTGGCTCCCAGCTCCCCTCACCCTAGCCCTCTCCCCGCCGGGGAGAGGGGACTGCGCTGAGTGCGGCGGCGACGTTCTGCTGGCGACACGCTGCCATTCCCCTCACCCTCGCACTCTTGCTGCTGCGGCCTGGACGGCGTTGGCGTCGGTGCCGAGATAGACTTCGATGACTTTGGGGTCGCCGGCGACTTCGCTGGGGAGGCCTTCGGAAATCTTTTCGCCGTGGTCCAGCACCATGACGCGATCGACCACGCGCATCAGCACGCCCATGATGTGCTCGACCCAGATGATGGTGATGCCGAGCTCGTCGCGGATTTTGCGCAGCATGTCGGCGGCCTGCTCCATCTCGGTGTCGTCGAGGCCGCCGAGGCTTTCATCGGCGAGCAGGAGTTTTGGGCCGGTGGCGAGCGCCTTGGCGAGCTCGAGCTTCTTCAGGCCCGCGGCGCCGAGGCCATCGACGAAGGTCTCGCGATCGGTCGGCAGGCCGACCATGGCGAGCGCGCGCTCCGCCGCCTCCTCCGCGTCGCTGCGGCTGGCCTGGCCCTGGCCGAAGTAGCCGGCGATCGCGACGTTCTCGAAGATCGTCAGGCGACGAAAGGGCCGCGGGATCTGGAAGGTGCGGCCGATGCCGCGGTTGATGATCTTGTGCGGCGGCAGGCCGGCGAGCTCCTGGCCCTGGAATTTCATCGAGCCGGAGGTCGGCGGGAAGGTGCCGGAGAGCATGTTGAAGATGGTGCTCTTGCCCGAGCCGTTCGGGCCGATCAGGCCGAGGATCTCGCCCTGCGCCACCTTGAACGACACGTTGTTGACGGCCTTGAAGCCGCCGAACCGTTTCACCAGGCCTTCCACGACCAGCACGGGGATTCCTTTATTCGCTTTGCAACGAGCGTTGCGCTTGTGCATTGGCCACGCGGATGCCTGCCCCCGCTCCGGCGGCGCGAGGGTTGGGGTGCAGGCACTGGCCTATCGATGCGCGAGAGCCCCTCACCCCTACCCTCTCCCCAACGGGGGAGGGAGCGCGCGGACATGCCCGCCGTGCGATCGCACGCGACGCCGGCCTGCCCTTACTTATTGCTGTACGTCGTCCCCGCCGGCAGCGGCAGGACGGCTTCGCGTTGGGCCTGGCTCTTGGGCCAGACGACGTAGGACTTGTCGTCGATGTACTGGATGACGACCGGGAACGAGCGCTCGTTCTGGCCGGCCATCGGCTGGCCTTCGCCGTAGAACTTCACGCCGAAGCCCAGCATGGTGCCGCCTTCGGGGACATCGACCTCGAGCGCGGCCTTGCGGAGCGCATCCGGATCGACGCCGCCGTACTTCTTGATCGCCTTCGGCAGCACTTCGGTCATGAACAGGTAGGTGTTCGAGGCGGCCATGCCGACGTGGGCGGAACGGATCGCCACGCCCGGCTTCACCTTGTCGAACTCCTCGCCGATCATCTTGATCACCGGCGGCAGTTTTGGATCGAGGCCCTTCTCGTTGGCGAGCCAGATCGAGATCGGATCGGTGTTGAAGACGTAGTTCACGTCCGAGCCGAGGCCTTCCTTCAGCTTCTCGTACACGCCGTAGCCCGCGCCGTGGCCGACGAGGGCCGCGATCTTCAGCCCCTGCTCGCGCGCCTGGCGCAGCAGCAGCGTGATGTCCGGATTGTAGCCGGTGTGGAAGATCACATCCGGCCGCGCGCGCTTCAGCTTGTCACCAGCGCGGACAGATCCGGCGCCGTGGCCGCATAGCCTTCCTTCATCACGACATTGAAACCGGCCTTCTTGGCGCCGGCCTCGTTGCCCTTGGCGACGTCGACGCCGTAGGCGCCGTCCTCATGGATGATGGCGACGCGCAGGTCCTTCGGCTCCTTGCCGAGCTTCTCCTTCGAGTTCGCCGCGATGAAGTCCATGGTCATCGAGCCGAACTGGTCGCCGCTCGCCTGCGGGCGGAAGACGTATTTGAAGTTCTTGCCGTCCAGCACCGCCGAGGAGATGCAGGTGGTGATCCACATGAACTTCTTCAGCTGCTCGACGCGGCCGGCCACCGGCACGCACTGCGCCGACGAATAGAAGCCGAGCAGCATGTCGACCTTTTCCTGCTCGACCAGGCGGACCGCCTCGTTGATGGCGACGTCCGGCTTGCTCTGCGCGTCGGCGTAGACCGCCTCGATCTTGTAGCCCTCGACGCCGGTCTTGGTAAAATGGTCGAGCATGATCTTGGCGCCGATATACTGCAGCTCCGAACCGCCGCCGGCGAGCGGGCCGGTCAGGTCGTAGATCACGCCGATCTTGATCTTTTTCTCCTGGGCGCTGGCCGCAGTCGCGACCCCCAGCACCGCTGCCGCGGCCATGAACGCAAACAAAAGACGGGCAGCTTTACGCTCCAGCATGAAAACCTCCCATTATTATTGTGCATTGCGTTTCTTGGTTT
>CAWJKJ010000006.1:0-891523 GCA_963843435.1 uncultured Alphaproteobacteria bacterium | reverse complement strand
AGCGAGGCCTCGTACCGGCCCAGCCGCGTCGCCTTCTTCGCCTCCAGCACCCACGTCAGCTTGCCGGTGGCCGGGTTGTAGGTCGGCGCGAACCTCGAAGGTCTTCTTCCACTCCTCCGCCGAGCAGCGGAAGGGGAGGCGGCCTGCTTGTCGTCGCGTCTGCGCGTCTGCGCACCCCGCGGCCGCGGCCAGACACACGGGGATCCCGAGGATCAGCGAAACCGCGAAGGTTCTGAGTCTAGGATTGAACGTCATACATCTCACCTTCATTTGAACGAGCCGAGGTGCCTTCAGCACACCGATCACGGCTTGCCCGCGCCGGAGGAGATCAGAGTTACCTGAACGCCGTCCTGCATGATGCTGCTCAAGGCGGCTCTGCAGGTTGTTGATCCGCGTGTTGAAGTCGCCGACGATGATCTTGCTCGACGCGCAGCGTGCGTCGCCGCGCCGACGTCTGCACCTTGCCGATCACCTCCAGCGCCGCGAGGTTCTGCCAGGGCGTTCGTCTTGTTGGTGGAGGTGTTCGACGGCTCGAACAGGCTGCCGAAGGCGATGCAGTGGATCAGCACCGGCTTGCGGGTCGTCGAGAACCCGCCGGCCGACAGGTTGGCGCAGATCTGCGTGGCGAGGGCCTGCGACTGCGACGCCCCAGTCGCGAACGTCACGCTCGCTGACGCCGGTGGGGAACTCCGTCGCCGCCGGCCGACCAGTTGTTGGCGTCGCCGACGCGGACCCTGTAGTAGCCCTGGCCGTTGGTGCTCGACGTCAAGCGTCGCCGACGCCGCCGGTGTTCACCATGCCGTCCGACTCGAAGATCAGCAGCTTCGGCGCGCCCGTTGCGGCCCAGCCCGCCGGCCGTGCCCGGCAGCGGCGTTGGCGGTGTAGTTCACCAGGGCCGAGTTGGAGCTGAACTGGTTGTACGCCAGCATCAGCCGCATGGTGTAGCACGTGCCGCCGTTGGCCCGCGGCACGTCGTAGATGTCGCCGGGGTTGACGCCGGACGAGTTGTAGACGCTGATCTCGCTGTTCGTCGTGATCACCTTGGGCGAGAACCACAGCGCAGTTGATCATCGCTCGTGGTCGCGGCCCATCGGCGCGCGGGCCGTAGTTGTAGTAGCCGGTCCCGTGCGCGCTGCTCTTGGGCGAGCTGAAGTAGATCAGCGACACGTTGTCGTTGGGGTGGTTGAGGATGATGTCCTTGACCGCCGCCTGGATCGCCAGCTTGGTCTGGTACGTCGGCGTCTCCGGCACCGTGCCCGGCCACCACAGCCGCGACAGTTGTTGCTCGGGTCGCAGGCGTTGTAGTTGCCGATGAAGTCGATCATCGATCAGCGGCCCGAACCACATCCGCAGCTTCGGCCGCTTCGGGTTGTCGGTGTAGCTCGGTCGTGTCGGCGACGTCGGCGCTGAAGCTGGCCGGGCGTTGGCCGGCCAGCCGCTGGGCTGGCCGGACGACGACGCCGTGCCCCACGGAAGTCGTCGCCGTAGCCGGTCTTGGCGGTCACGTCGTCGTGTACACCGGGCTCGGCCGGTGCCGCTCGTCTGCTCGAACGCCGAGCACCTCGTCGATGTACTCCTTCCAGAACCGCTGGTTGCGGGTCGGTCGGCGGGAAGGTGCCGGTGTTGATCGTCGAGGGGATCGCCGTGTAGTAGACGATGCCGCCGGCCCGCAGCTGGTTGGGGAACGGGTTGGTGCCGCTGTTCTTGATCCAGTCGAGGATGGCGTCGTAGTTGATCAGGTAGGTCGTGCTAGGGGCCTTGCGCCACGACTGCCATCGGTGCCGTACAGTCTGGTGTTGTCAGTCAGCGGCGTCACCGCCGGGCGTCTTGAAGAACCGCGCCCGCCAGTCGCCGGGACGGCCGTGCCCGCGCCGTTCTTCGGCATGCCCGGCCCCCGTGCGGTTGTACAGCCGCATGAGCCGGCAGGTACTCCGCGTCCGAGGTGGTGAGCTTGGTCTTGCGGTTGGCTCCCGGTGAGTGCCGGGCTTGTACACGTTGCCGGTCAGATAGGTGCCCAGCGCCGTGGCGTCGGTCCAGGAGGTCCAGACGCTTGCTGCCGTCGGGAGCTTCCCGGCCGGCGAGACGCTGGTGGCTGGTGTCGGCTGGTGTAGATACCGTAGAGTGGTGGCGCGGTCAGCAGGCCGATGGACTTTCCCGGAGGTGAAGGTCATCGAGGCGGTCGCTGCCGTCCTGGCCCGCGCTGCACCGTCCAGGTGTTCCCCGAGACCGCCAGTCACCTTCATGATTTCCAGGCCGCTGGCGTCGAAGAACGTGATGTTCGGGGCCGTCCCGCTGGTCGTTGCCAACCATGACCTTGAACGGGGCGACGGACGGGGAAATTCCCGCCGTGGCGCGGGCAACGTTGATCGCCGCGCTCACCGTGGTGGTGGACGGCTCCGGTCAGCGTCGTCGAGCACGGGCAGGTGTTGTTGAAGTCCGCGCCGTGTAGCCGAAGTCCCGAGGAACTGCTGCACGTGCTGTGGATCTGAGTCGCTGGTCTGGTGGTGCGAGTAGTACGTCGTCGTCAGCGGGACGCGCGGTCGGGCGGCCAGTTGAAGAACGTCTTGCCCCAGTACCCGGCCCCTGCGTGTAGCCGTTGAACGGCACGTCGGTGTAGTCGGTCGCGCGCGATCGTGTGTCGCGTTGCGCCGCCGGCCGGAGTAGGCGGCGTAGCCGTCGAGCTCCCAGCGCCAGTCGCGGCCGGTCGTCGTGCTGTTGTCGACGTGCTCGCTGACGCTCTTGGCGTAGGTCGGCCGCTGCCCTTGTTCGCCTTCAGCGGGACGTCGCCGCCGGGCGTGGTGGCGTAGCCGGACGAGGCCGCCGTGAACGCCGGCGTCGTCGTGCCGAACGGCGCGGTGTCGGCGTAGAACCCGGAGATCACCGTGCCGGGCGGCGGCGGTCGTCGTGACCACGACGTTCGCCTTGCCGATCTCCTCGCCGCGACGGACCGTCATGTCGTGTGCTGTACGTGAGCACGACGAGTTGCCGGTGTAGTGCCCGAAGTCGGGTAGACCGTGTCCGGGTTCATGGACGCCGGTGCGCGAGCCCGCCGTGCGGGCCGCCCAGCATGCTCTCGAACCGCATCGACCCGGAGAAGTCGACGACGATGACGGTGTCGCGCGGCCGGTGGGCGGCCGTCGCCATGGCCGTCGTGTTCAGGTGTACGATGCCGAGGAGCTGGGCGAAGTCGGACGGCGCGCCGAGTCGACCGTCGCCTGGGCCAGCGTCCAGTTGTTGCCGGGCTGCCGGCCGTTCGGGTTGATCTTGAACGAGCTCGATGCCGGAGTCGTAGTAGTAGTCGCCGATCGTCACGTCAGCTGCGAGCTCGGGTCGATCGCCTCGCCGAGCATCGAGTTCGCCGCCGCCGCCGTGGCGTTGGGCGCGGCGTTGGCGTAGTTGTTGTTGTTCGTGCAGCGGGGGCGGCGGCCGCCGCCGTGGTGCGCGTGCCGGCCTTCGCCAGCGAGGGCGACCTGCGGCCGATCGCCCGCGACGCTTACCTCTACCTGCTGCCGCTGATCGAGATGGAGACGGTGCGGGCGCGGATGACCGCCGCCGGCGCGCAGCAGAACACGATCTATGCGCGGCGGATCCTGGCCGACCATACGAGCCGCGGCGTCACCTCGCCGAACAACGACACGCTCTACGCCAGCGCCTGGCTGGACCTTTCGCAGGGTCCGGTGACGGTGACGCTGCCGGACTTCGGCAAGCGCTATTTCTCGCTGCAGCTGATGGATTTCTACACCAACAGCTTTGCGGTGCTCGGCACGCGCACGACGGCGGCAGCGCTGCCGACACGTTCACGCTTGTCGGCCCGAACGACGCGGTGACGGCCGCGGCCAGCGCAACGTGGTCCGCGCGCCGACGGCAAAAGTCTGGGCGCTGGCGCGGACGCTGGTGGACGGACCGCAGGACCTCGAGGCCGCGAACAAGGCGCAGAGCGGCGTGACGATCACAGGGCCGAAGGTCGAGGCGAAGGTGGACCCTGCCGGCGCGAAGGGCCGCGCGGCCGATGCGTCGTGGCGCGACGCGTTTGCGCGAGGCGAACCGGCTGCTGACCGAGCATCGCCCGCCGGCGACGGACCTCGCCATGCTGAAGCGGATCGCGCCGCTCGGCCTCGGGCCCGACGCGCAGTTTGCGCCGGACAAGTTTTCGCCGCCGAACAGGCGGCGATCGAGGCTGGCGTCGCTGAGGCGCGCGCGCTCGTGATCGATCCGCGCTTTCGCGGCAACGAGGTCGACGGCTGGTACTATCCAGGCGCGAGCCTCGGCAACTTCGGCCAGGACTATGTCGCGCCGCGCCGTCGTCGCGCGCACCGGCCTCGCGGCGCTGCCGCGCGAGGAGGCGATGTACATGCGGCCCACGGGCGAGAACGGCAACGCGCTCTACGACGGCCGCAAGGCGTGGCGGATCCATTTCGACGCGGGCAAGCTGCCGCCGGTGGATGCGTTCTGGTCGCTGACCATGTACGAGCGGACCGCGGACGGGCAGTCGTTCTTCACGCCGAACGCGCTCAATCGCTATGCGATCGGCGACCGCACGGCGGGGCTGAAGACGAACGGCGACGGCTCGCTCGATATCTGGATCGGCCACGCCAATCCGGGGCCGGAGCGGGAGTCGAACTGGCTGCCGGCGCCGGCCGGCCCCTGCACCATGACGCTGCGGGCCTACCTGCCGAAGCCGGCGATCCTGAACGGCGGCTACCGGCTGCCGCCGGTGACGTGGTTGGCTAATGCGCTCGCTGCTCGCCATGGCGGGACTCTGACCCGGCCATGCCGAGCATGTTGGCACTACGGTCCCGAGCGGGATGCGGTCAGGCGGGCATCGCCTCGCCAGCCCGTGATAATCGCGCCCCCATGACCGAACCTGTCCGCGACCGAACCGACAGCCGAACAGACCGCAGCGCTGATGGCGCGGGTGCGGCGGATGATGATGATCGCGGCGCTGACCACCGCGCTCGGCATGTCGGCGATCCTGATCGTCGTCGGCTATCGCATCTACCGCGGCGAGGCGAGCAACGCGGCGCCGAGCGACCTCACCGAGATGCTGCCGAAGGGCGCGCGCATCACCTCGACCTCGGTCGCGGGCGACCGGCTGGTGGTGACGGTGGAAGCCGGCGGCGCGCTGGAGATCCGCACGTTCGACGCGCGCACGCTGAAGGCGACGGGACGGCTGAAGTTCGCGAATGAGCGGTAGCAAGCGTAGCGAATAGCCGGATGTAGCGCAATCGCGACATAGCGCGGCCTTCGCCGGTATGCCGCGCCTTCTGCGCTCGCTACGCTCGCTGATTCGCTGCTTCGCTGCTCGCCTATGTCGCCGTCGCTTACGTCATCGCCCCCGGCATGAAACAGCGGATGTGCATCGTGTCCGGGTACTTGATCGGCCAGATCATGGTGCGGCCGACGCGGTTGGGCTCGGTGATCAGCGCGTCTTCCGGCACGTCGTACCACTGGCCTTCGAGGCGGACGCGGTAGCGGCCGTCCTTGCTTTCCCAGTCCACGTCCGACACTGCAAAACCGTCCGCATCCGAACAGCACGGGCCGCGCTTGCTGGCGAGGCTGTCGAACCACTTCTTCAGTGGCGACTGAGCATAGCGGCCGTCGTCGCGTGCCAGTGCGGCGCCCACGCAAAGCAACGACACGACAACGAGGCATCCGGTTCTGAGCATCATCCGATCTCTCCGCAAGCGCGTTCGATCGGCGCTGCGACAAGTCAGCGCGATCAACGCGACGCATCCCCGGCTCAAGGGTGTAGTGCATCAATCGTGCCAAGCGGTCCGCCAGCACGGAACCGTGCGTGCGGCAGGAGTCGATCGAGCCGGTCTGTCGCGCGCACCGCTGTCGCGCGCCATCCTTTTTCGCGCCGCACCGGGTTCCGTTTGCTCTTCCTTCAGCATCGACTGGCTAAATTCGCAGGCAGTTTTATTGAAATCGATTATGGGATTCCCCCGATGCGATTGCTCCGGGCATTGGCTTCGATTGGCTGCGCCGGCGCGTGCCGGCGCTGCCGGCGTGGGGCATACAGATTCCAGGTGGCGGCGCTGAGCCTTTCCGGCGTCCTTGCGCTCGGCGCGATCTGCCTGTTCGGCCTGCGCCTCGAAGCGAGCTCACAAGCGGCCGCCGACACCAGCGCCGCGCTGGCGACCAACGCCTCGGCGCTGTCGGAGAACTTCCTGCAGGCGCGCCAGCTCGCCACCGAATTCCTGCAGAAGCGCAAGGAGGACATCGTCGCGCGGCACGGTGCGATGATGCAGACGATCGGCGGCAACGTCGTCGGAGATCGAAGCCATCGTCGCCGCCTTTCCCGAAGGCGACGCGCATCAAGGACACCAGCGGGCTGCGCGCGACCGTCAACCTCTATGCCACGCGCTTCAACAATGTGGTGGCGGCGCAGCGCCAGGTCGGGCTCACCGAGAACGACGGCCTGCAGGGCAAGCTGCGCGGCGCGGTGCACGCGGTCGAGAAGCGGCTGAACGAGTTCGACCAGCCGAAGCTTTCGGTGAAGATGCTGATGATGCGGCGGCATGAGAAGGACTTCATGCTGCGCGGCGACGAGAAATACGGCGACGAGCTGCGCAAGCGCGTGGTCGAGTTCAAGGCGGCGATGCAGGAGGCGGGCGTCGCCGACGACGTGCGCGCCCAGCTGGAGAAGCTGATCGACGACTATCAGCGCGACTTCCTCGCCTTCATGCTCGGCGCAATCGACGCTGAACGAGGAAGCCGGAGGACCTGGTGCAGGTCTACGGCCGCGGCCGGCCGCTGCTGGTGGAGCTGCGCACGGCGTCGATGGAGCGCTACACGCGAGGCGAAGAACTTCGCCGAAACGGTGCGGCAGAACATGCTGGCGGCGATCGCGCTGACGATCGTGCTGACGGTCGGCGCTTGCGATCTATTTCGGCCGGCGCATCTCGCGGCCGCTGTCGGCGATGGCGCGGGCGATGCAGCAGGTCGCCTCCGGCAACCTGGACATCGAGGTCGGCAAAAGCCGTCGCAGCGACGAGATCGGCGCGATGTCGCAGGCGTTCGCGGTGTTCCATCAGAAGATGACCGAGAACCGCGCGCTGGCCGCAGCAACAGGCGGCCCAGCGCGAGCAGAGCGAGGCCGAGCGGCAGCGCCTGCTGCTCGACGTCGCGAGCCAGCTGGAGACCGAGGTCGGCAAGGCGGTCGAGCTGGTGCTCGCCGGCGCCCGCGACGTCGACCGCAACGCCGGCGACGTGCGCGACGTGGTCAGCGACATTTCCACGCGCGCCGATGCGGCGACGCGGACGTCGGGCGAGACCTCGCAGAACGTGCAGAGCGTGGCCGGCGCGACGAAGCAGTTCGCCGCCTCGCTGAACGAAATCTCAGCGCAGGTGAACCGCTACGCCGAGATGGCCGGGCGCGCCAAGGGCGACACCGCGCGCACCAGCGCGATCGTCGTCGTCGCTGGTCGACGTCCGTCGGCCAGATCGGCAGCGTCGTCGACGTCATCAACGGCATCGCCCGGCAGACCAACCTTCTGGCGCTGAACGCGACCATCGAGGCGGCGCGGGCCGGCGACGCCGGGCGCGGCTTTGCCGTGGTCGCGAGCGAAGTGAAGATGCTGGCCAACCAGGTGGCGGAGGCGACCGAAAGCATCGTCGCGCAGATCGGCACGATCCAGGCCTCGACCGAGCAGGCGACCGGCGCGATCTCGGCAGGTCGGCCGGTCGATCGACGACATCGACCAGATCGCATCGTCGATCGCCACGCACGATCGGCCAGCAGCACGGGGCGATCAACGAGATCGCGAGCCAGACCACGGTTGCCGCCTCCGGCACGCAGATGGTGTCGGACCACATCGCCGACGTCGGCGACAAGGCGCGCGGCGCCTCGGCCTCGATGGAGCAGCGCGCTGCGCGCGGCGCAGGACATGACGCGGCACTCGCTGGACCTGAAGGGCGCGATGAGCCGCTTCCTCGCCGAGGTGCGCCGCGGCAAGAGCGCCAAGGCGGCGTAGCCGACTCATTGCCAGGAGCTCTTCCGGGGCGCGCCACAGGCGAGCGAAGCGACGCCGTTCTTCGAACGGCTATGGCGCAAACGCCGCGAATGCGCGATGCTGCGGACGTTCTGAGAAGCACAGCCTCTGGGTGCCGCGGTCGCACGCTTCGGTGCGCTCCGGCAATGACGAATGGCTTACGCCTCCGCAAGCCAGCGCATGGTGGATGGAACGCGATCGACCGCTTGCCCACGAAACCGGTGTTGAAGCTGTCCGCCTTGTCGCTGGTGTAGGTGCCGGGAAAGCCGATGCTGACGTCTGGTTGTCGAACACGACGGAGGGATCGGAAATGAAGGCATAGGGCTCGGTGATCAGTTCGCCCTTCCAGCGGCCGCGGTCGTCGAAGGTGTAGCTTCCGGCAAACCAGAGTAGCCGTTGCCGCCGAGCATCTTGCCGTCACACAGCACGAACACGCCGCGCCCTTGCCGGGCGCATCCACCATCCGCATGTGGATCGAGTAGAGACCGTTGCGCATGCGCCGATTATGGCGCGGCGGATGGTGTGCTGCAAGATGCAATGCGCCTGCGGTGTCCGGCTACATCCCGCGCCTTGGTCGCGCCACCGAACCGGCGGCGGATGCGGTCCATCAGGCTGTCGCGCACGGCGCGGTAGGCGTCGAGCCGCTGCTCGCGCGAGCCTTCGAGGCCGACCGGATCGGCGGTCGGCCAGTATTCGACGTCGGCGGCGAGCGTGCGGGTCAGCTCCAGCGCCTTGTGATGCGCCTCCGGCGACAGCGTGATGATCAGGTCGAAGTTCAGCCCTTCCCAGTCCTCCAGCTCCTCGAAGGTCATCGGGCGATGTTTGGCGATGTCGCGGCCGATCTCCTCCATCGCGGTGACCGCGAACGGATCGAGCTCGCCCTTGCGGACGCCGGCGGACGCTGCGTAGATCTTCGGAAACATCGACTTCATCAGCGCCAGCGCCATCGGCGAGCGCACGCTGTTCATGCCGCACGCGAACAGCACCGCCTGCGGATTTTCTGGCGGGCGCGGCTCGGCCATGCGTCAGCCTCGGGCAACGCGCGAAGCCGCCCCTCTCCCGTGGGGAGAGGGTCGGGGTGAGGGGCACCGGAATCCGAGACGCCCCTCACCCGCCCTGCCTCGCCTTCGGCCGCAGGGCGACCTCTGCCCACGGGAGAGGTGAAGACGCGCGTGCAGGCACGCCACGCACGCCCTCACCCCTTCCAGTGCAGCACGGAGATCAGCGTGAACAGGCGGCGGGCGGTTTCGAAATCGATCCGCACCTTGCCGTCGAGCCGCTCCATCAGCGTGCGCGAGCCCTCGTCGTGGATGCCGCGGCGGCCCATGTCGAGCGCCTCGATGCGGTCCGGCGTCGCGGTGCGGATCGCCTGGTAGTAGCTGTCGCAGATCATGAAGTAGTCCTTCACGATGCGGCGGAACGGCGTCAGCGACATCAGGTGCGCGATCACCGGCTCGCCGCCCTGGCTGCGGATGTCGAACATCAGCCGGTTGCCGGTGATGCCGATGTGCAGCGTGAAGGGCCCGGCGTGGCCGCCCTCCGGCGCGAACAGGTTCTTCTCGACCAGATCGTAGATCGCGATCGCGCGCTCGTGCTCGATGTCGGGCCCGGAGCGGCCGATCGACTCCTCGTCCAGCGTCACCGCGACGATGCGGTTCTCGGCGTCGGGATTGGCGGGCTTCTTGCTCATCGCATGTTGAGGCGCATCGCCACCGAGCGCGCATGCGCCTCCAGCCCCTCCGCACTGGCCGAGCGCGATCGCCGCCGGTCCCAGCGCCCGCAGCTGGTCGGCGCCGCATTTCAGGATCGAGGTGCGCTTCATGAAATCGAGCACGCCGAGGCCCGACGAGAAGCGCGCCGAGCGCGCCGTCGGCAGCACGTGGTTGGTGCCGCCGACATAGTCGCCGATCGCCTCCGGCGTGTGGCCGCCGAGGAAGATCGCGCCGGCATTGCGGATTTTCGCGGCGAGCTTGTCCGGCGCGGCGCGTCATGATCTCGAGATGCTCGGCGGCGATGCGGTCGGCGAGCGTCGCCGCCTCGTCGAGATCGCCGACGCGGATGATCGCGCCGAAACCGTCCCACGAGGCGCGGCGATGTCCTGGCGCGGCAGCGTCTTCAGCTGGCCCTCGACGGCGCTGCGCGACGTCGGCGGCCAGCTCGTCGCTGTCGGTGATCAGGATCGCCTGCGCTGCCGTCGTCGTGCTCGGCCTGCGCCAGAAGGTCGGCGGCGATCCATTCGGCGTTGGCGTCCTTGTCGGCGATCACCAGCACCTCGGAGGGGCCGGCGATCATGTCGATGCCGACCTTGCCGAAGACGATGCGCTTGGCGGCGGCGACATAGGCGTTGCCCGGGCCGACGATCTTCGCCACCGGCGCGATGCTCGCCGTGCCGTAGGCAAGCGCCGCGATCGCCTGCGCGCCGCCGACGCGGTAGATTTCGGTGACGCCGCCGAGACGGGCCGCGGCCAGCACCAGCGGATTGAGCTTGCCGTCCGGCGTCGGCACCACCATCACCACGCGCGGCACGCCGGCGACCTTCGCCGGCACCGCGTTCATCAGCACCGACGACGGATAGGCGGCGGTGCCGCCCGGCACATAGAGGCCGACGGCCTCGATCGCGGTCCAGCGGTGGCCGAGCTCGACGCCGAGCGCATCGATGTGGCGCTCGTCCTTCGGCAGCTGCTTGCGGTGGAAATCCTGGATGCGGTCGCGCGCCAGCGTCAGCGCGTCCAGCGTCTCGCGGTCGCAGGCCTTGACGGCCGCGACGATCTCGGAGGTGGAGACCCGCACGGTGTCGGCGGTCAGCTCGAGCCGGTCGAATTTCTTGGTCGCCTCGAACAGCGCCGCGTCGCCCCGCGCCATCACGTCGCCGACGATGGCGCGCGCGGCCGCATCGACGTCCTCGGAGACCTCCCGCTTGGCGCTGAGGAAATCGTCGAAACGGCGGGCAAAATCGCTGTCGCGGCTGTCGAGACGGATCGGCATTAACTCTTTCCGGGGAAGTCTTGTCCGGGACCGGTCAATTCGCTTGCTGGGCATGCTCCCCGCTCAATGACGCGAGCCGAAAACGCCGTCAAGGCTCGCCAGAATAGCACAGCCGCTTCAGATCGTTGTGCCGGACTTGAGGGCGGCTTTGCCGGATGCGACGATCGAGGCCTGGAACACGGACCGGCAATCGACGTTTGTCCGTCGAGGGCTGCCGCGCTCGGAAGCGATTCCGGTCGTAAAAGGGCGGTTGGCGGGAGGAAACGATGCCGAAGGGGATGGCCGCGGTCGTTGCGCCGATCTTGGCGCTGGTTCTGGCTGTGTCGAGCGCGTCGCCCGCCGCGGCGCAGACGCCGCCCCCGGACGAGGTGACCGGGGAGACGCCGCGCGGCCGGGGCAAGCAGGCCCGCGAGATGGCGCGGGCGGCGATGCTGCTCTCGGAAGCCGCTTCGACCTATGCCGACATCATCAACCTGTGCCTGACCGACCGGGCGCCCGCCGTCCGGCTCAACCTCGCCTCGGCACGCGGCGAGCTGACGCGGCTGCGCCCGCTCCTGAAGGACGAGACCGCTGCCGCGCTCGAGAGCGCGGATCAACGAGATGGAAACGGCCGAGGCCAGCGGCAACCTCACCGCCACCGCGCTTGCCGCCACGGAAGCCTTCAAGGTCATCGTCACCAGCATGCGATCCGCAGATGCGGCGGACGCCGCTCGAGGTCTCGCTGCACACCTATGCGGCGTTCAAGCTGGTGGTGCTCGCGTCCGCGACCGAGCTCGACTGGGCCGCCGTCGGGCAAGCGCAGAAGGAATTCGGAAAAATCCTGGATCGCGCTGCGCCGAATGGTTCGCGACACGAATCTGCGCGTGCTGCTGTCGGAGATCCAGAGCGGCCTGCGCGAGGCGGTCGGCCGCAGCGACGCGGCCAGCGTCAAGTTCGGCGCACGGCTGCAGATCGCCTCGACGGCGGTGCTGCGGGATTTCTTTGGGCGGATGGCGCGGGCGATGGCGAGGGGGAGGTGACGTTGCCCGTCGATTGCGAGCGAAGCGAAGCAATCCAGTCTGAGGTTGCGGCAAACCCCGCTGTTTTATGGCGCGCTACGCGCGCCTGGATTCGCTTCGTCGCCATAGGCAGCGAAGCGACGCCGTTCTTCGAACGGCTATGCCTCGCAATGACAGCTACCCGCTGATCCGCTCGATATCGGCGCCGCAGGCGGAGAGCTTTTCCTCCAGCCGCTCGAAACCGCGGTCGAGGTGGTAGATGCGGTTGACCATGGTCTCGCCTTCGGCGGCGAGGCCGGCGATCACCAGCGAGACCGACGCGCGCAGGTCGGTCGCCATCACCGGCGCGCCGCGCAGTTGGTCGATGCCTTCGATGGTGGCGGTCTCGCCGTCGAGCGCGATG
Organism: uncultured Alphaproteobacteria bacterium; assembly: GCA_963843435.1. Lineage (GTDB taxonomy): Bacteria > Pseudomonadota > Alphaproteobacteria > Rhizobiales > Xanthobacteraceae > P52-10. The sequence goes on along the minus strand of CAWJKJ010000006.1, from coordinate 879,143 downwards.
CGCGCGCCGAAGCGGGCGAGCTCCTGCACATGCATGAAGCGGTTCTCGAAGATCGTCTCGGTGATGTGCGAGGCGCCCTTCGCCCGCGTCATCAGCGCCATCAGCTGCGCCTGCAGGTCGGTCGGGAAGCCGGGGAACGGCGCGGTGGTCACCGTCACCGGGCTCAGGCCCGCGCCGTTGCGGGTGATGCGAACGCCGTCGTTGTTCGGCGTCACCACCGCGCCGGCCTGCACCAGCACGTCGAGCGCCGACTGCAGCAGTTCGGGCCGCGCGCCGGCAAGCTGCACGTCGCCGCCGGTCATCGCCACGGCCATCGCGTAGGTGCCGGTCTCGATCCGGTCCGGCAGCACGGGGTGGCGCGCGCCGTTCAGCTTCGCCACGCCCTCGATGACGATGCGCGAGGTGCCCGCGCCGGAGACCTTTGCGCCCATCCGGTTCAGGCAGTCGGCGACGTCGACCACCTCCGGCTCGCGCGCGGCGTTGTCGATGATGGTCGTGCCCTTCGCCAGCGTCGCGGCCATCAGCGCCACATGGGTGCCGCTGACCGTCACCTTCGGAAAGTTGATGGTCGCGCCCTTCAGACCCTTCGGCGCCTTGCAGATGACGTAGCCGCCGTCGATCTGGATCGCGGCGCCGAGTTTTTCCAGCGCCATGATCAGAAGGTCCACCGGCCGCGTGCCGATGGCGCAGCCGCCGGGCAGCGACACCTTCGCCTCGCCCATGCGCGCGATCAGCGGCGCGATCACCCAGAAGCTCGCGCGCATCTTCGAGACGAGCTCGTAGGGCGCGGTGGTGTCGATGATGGTCTTGGCCGAGATGTGCAGGGTCTGGCCCTGATACTCGCTGTCGCCGGAGCGCTTGCCCGACGTCATGATGTCGACGCCGTGATTGCCGAGGATGCGCTGCAGCTGGGCGACGTCGGCGAGCCGCGGCACGTTGTCGAGGATCAGCGTCTCGTCGGTGAGCAGCGCCGCCGTCATCAGCGGCAGCGCGGCGTTCTTCGCGCCGGAAATTGCGATCGTGCCGTTGAGCTTGTTGCCGCCGGTGATGCGAATGCGATCCATGGTGCCCCCGAAAATCGTACTGAAGCGTGACTGGGTTAGGCTTAAGCGCGAGTGATTGCAAAAGCCTTGATGTGTGGATTCTGTTGAGAAACCCCCGCCCGAAGCGGCACGGTTCCAATGCAATGAGGCGAAAGTCGGGTCTAGCGGGATCTTTACCCGCATCTTTCCGCGGGAACGGTGCGGCCGTCCTCGGCAGGCGCATCGCGCTCGGCGGTTCCAGTCTGCGGCGCGCCGCCTGCCCTGCCCCTCGATCTGCTGCTTCCGCCGCTTCAGGTTTTCCCTGAGCGCTGCGGCGAGGCGGTTCTTCCGCGCTTCGTCTCGCTCGTTCATGCGCAGACCTTATAGTTACTGATCTTTTCCATCCCGCGCGGCCAGTCGCGGCCTTCTAGGCCTCGCAGCTCGCATCGGTGTAGCCCGCGGCGAGATAGAAAGCGTGTGCGGTGATGGTCGAGGTCAGCGCGACCTTGCGATGGCCGAGCTCGCGCGCGGTGTCCTCCAGCGTGCGCAGCATCGCCCGGCTGATCCCCTGGAAGCGGCCATCCGGCGACACATAGTTCAGCGCGATCTCGCCGCTCGTGCGGACGAGACCGACCGCGAGGATCGTGTCGTCGGACACCGCGACGAACATCCGGCTCCCGGGATCGGCGATCCAGGCCGCGAAATTCTCAGGTGTCTTGTTGGCCAGCCAGTCGGCGAGCCATTCCGGATTGTTCTGATGATCCAGCACGCACAGTTCGATGATCGAGCGCCGCACCACCTCGCACGCCGCCGCCGCATCGGCTGGGCGCGCCGCGCGGATCGCAAATGAGGGTTTTGCCGGCTGGGTCATGCCGGCTAAAATAGGCTTTAGCAGCCAGCAATGGAACGCCGCCATGACCGAATTCGAGAGCATGCTGTCACGTTTCGCCGCAGCCGTCGCCGCCAATGACGGCAAAGGCCTCGCCGCGCTGTTTGCGACCGACGGCGTCTACGACGACGGCTTCTTCGGCGAATATGCGGGGCGCGAGGCGATCGCAAAGATGCTGCAGCATTTTCACGACACCGGAACGAACTTTCGCTGGGACTTCTTCGACGCCTTGAGCGACGGCAAGACCGGCTACGCGCGCTACCGCTTCAGCTATGCCTCGAAGATGCCGGGCTCGGAGGGAAAGCCGGTGGTGTTCGAAGGCGTCGGCCACTTCAAGTTCGATGGCGGGCTGATCAAGCGCTACGGCGAAGTCTTCGACCGCGGCATGGCGCTGGCGCAGCAGGATTTTGCGCCAGAGCGGATCAAGCGCGTGCTGGTGAAGCTGGCGGACAAGCAGAATGCGACGGCGGAGGCGAAGGAACATCTGGCGAGGTTGAAGTAAGGCCTAAGCCTCTCAAAACCCAAGGCCGTCATACCCGCGAAAGCGGGTATCCAGTACGCCGCAGCCATTGTGATGGAATCTCAGAAGCTCTGGAATACTGGATCCCCGCATGCGCGGGGATGACGGCGGCATTTGGGGCAACACGGAGGGCCACAATTGCTTGCGCGAGCCGCCCGCTTATGGCAATGAACGCCGCATCGGGCGGGCCTTTTGCCTTTGATTCCCGCGATTTCGGTACGCTGCCGTAGCTCAGTGGTAGAGCACTTCATTGGTAATGAAGAGGTCGACAGTTCAATCCTGTCTGGCAGCACCAGTCCTTCGATAGCCCGAATGCCCTGACGGCCGCCGATCCCCGCGGTTTAATGTTTCGCGCAAGCGTTCCAGTTGGCACAAACCACCGCACGGACGAACTCGCCCCGTGCGCTTCCCGCGAATTGTCGAGCCTGTGCAAGGCGCGTTCACGCCGCGCGCACGGTCGCCATGAACTTGTCCACCTCGCCCTTAAGTCGAACGCTCTCTACAGACAACGCCTGCGAGGAAGAAAGCACTTGTGAGGATGCCGCGCCCGTCTCGCTCGAGCCGCGCTGCACCTCATTGATATTCGCCGCGACCTGGCTGGTGCCCTGAGCTGCCTGCTGGGCATTGCGCGTGATCTCCTGCGTCGCGGCTCCCTGTTCCTCGACGGCCGAAGCGATGGACGAGCTGATTTCCGCGATTTGACCGATCGTTCCGGAAATCTGCTTGATCGCGTCGACGGACAGGCTTGTAGCCGTCTGGATGCCTTTGATTTGCTCGGCGATTTCACCCGTTGCCTTGGCGGTCTGGTTGGCGAGATCCTTCACCTCGGAGGCGACCACTGCGAAGCCGCGACCGGCTTCGCCCGCGCGGGCGGCCTCGATCGTCGCATTCAGCGCGAGCAGGTTGGTTTGCGCGGCGATGGTGTTGATGAGCTCGACGACGTCGCCGATGCGCGCGGCCGCCTCGGAGAGATTAACAACCCTTTCGTTGGTCTGCGCGGCCTGAGTCACGGCATCGCGCGCGATACCCGCCGACTGCTGGACCTGCCGGCTGATCTCGTTGACGGATCCAGCCATCTGCTCGCTGGCCGATGCGACGGATTGAACGTTGGTCGAGGCCTGATTGGCAGCCGCTGCGACCGTGGTGGACAACTGTTCTGTGGTTGACGCGTTGTGCGTCAGCGTGTTCGCCGATGCCTCGAGCTCGGTCGCCGCGCCGGCGACCGTTTCAATGATCTCGCCGATAGCCGCTTCAAAGCTGTCCGCCAGCCGGTTCATGTCCGCCTTGCGTTGCTCGGCACGCTGGCGCTCGGTCTGCTGCTGTTCAGCGCGCATGCGCTCGACTTCGGCTGCATTGATCTTGAATATCTCGACCGTGCGGCTCATCTCGCCGAGTTCATCGCCGCGATCGATGCCCGGCACGTCGTGCGCAAGGTCGTTCCTTCGCAAACGCTTCCATGACGACCTTCAGCCGCGCGATGGGCCTGGACAAGCCGGCAATCCCGATCCACGCGGCGAGCGCCAGGCTGAGCACCAGGCCGGTCGCGGAGGCCGCGACGACAGTCCAGATTGTGCGGTCTACCTCGGCGCGAAGTTCGTTCGCCTCCGAGGCAGCGTATCTTACAAGGTCATCGACCAGTGCCTGATGCTTCTCGAGGGCAGAGACCGTTTCCGGCACGCATTCCTTCTTCAGCCGGCGTATCGCAGTAGAGGCCTCTTCCTCCGTGGTCACCTCCGATGCGAACAAGATCGTTACGTCGCAGGCTGCAAACACCTTCTTGAACTGAGCGATGAGCGGTTCGATCGAACCAGCCTTCTCCGGGAGAGCCTTCAACGCCTGATCCATAAGGCCGAGATACCCATCACGGTCCGCGCCGATTTGAGCGAACAGCCGTTTGTTGCCTTGCTGCGTGGTCTCCACCGCGAGCTGGTATGCGTTACCGACGTAGGCTTCCACGCGCTGGCCGGCGCGAGCGCTCATGGTGGCCGACTTGTCCACACGTGAGACGAGATCGGTGTAGGCTTCGTTGATGGTCTGCATTCTGTAAGAAGCGAATGCGATGGCCCCGATCGATGTCGCGCCCAGCACGAGCACGAGAAGTGCAATCTTGAAAACGATTTTGCGATTGTTCAGCCAGCCCATTCGCCCCACTCCTGCGCGCAAGCCGACCCACTTGAATGCCGGGGTCTTTCGACGAGCGGAGGATTTGCGCGCAAGGTCATTCCAGGCCGATCGCGACGTCACTGAGGAAACGTGTGACATCTGCCCGCACCAAATAATGTGAAACTGCTAAACGCTTCGTTACGTTTGCCTGTCCGTGGTCGCCTGAAAAGTGTGCGCGCCAAGCTGCATTCTACATTTTCGCCTCGGCAAATAGCGTGCGCGCGCAAGCGTTCCACATGGTTCGAACCTGCGCATGCCTTCACAACGTCGCCTCTACCATTGCCGCTTAGGCTCACGGCTTACGGCCATCGTGCAGATCAGGGAAGCGGACATCGATATCGATCTGGCGGTCGAACAGCTCCGCCAGACACATCGCGAGATGGCACAGGCTTTGAGCGGTGACACAGGCTCTGAGAGCCGCAGGACCCGCTCCGCCTGAGGCCGCCGGTCACACCACGTCCGTCGCCGGCTGCAGGTCGACGCCGAACGTTTCCAGGAACTTCGACGTCATGATGTAGAAGCCGACCGACAGCTGCAGCTCGATCAGGGCTGCGGGCGAAAGCTTTGACGCGATGGCGTTGAAGGTGGCGTCAGTCGGCTTGTGCATGGCGACGATCTCGTCGGTGAAGGCGAGTGCCGCGCGCTGCACGTCGTTGAAGCAGGTCGCGTCCTTCCAGTTCGTGAGCGCTTCGTTCTGCTCGTCGGTGACGCCGACGCCCTTGCCGATGCGCTTGTGGGCGACGACCTCGTACGGCGCCTCGCACAGGATGCCGGTGCGCGTGATCGCGAGCTCGCGCACGATCGGGTCGAGTTCGCCCTTGAAGCGGATCGCGTTGCCGAGCCGGCAGTACTGCTCGAAATAGCTCGGCGAATGCGACATCATGCGGAAGATGTTCGCGTTGCGGTTCTTGCCGAGGATTTCGCGGGTGCGCTCGCTTGCCTTTGCCGGATCGGCATATTCGATGCGGGCCATGAACGGTGTCTCTCCCTGACGCGTGTGTTCGCAGTGATCAGGGCCGTTCTAGCTGATGAACGCCGCGGCGCAAGTATGCTTCGGCGCATGGGCTCAGGAGAGATGAGGATCAGTCGCCGCCGCCGTCGCCGCCATCCGACGCGCCATCGGCATCGCCGGCGCCGTCGCAATTGAGCACGCCCCAGAGGGCGAAGCAGAGACAGGCAACAACCGCAAGCGCCTTCAACGGATCGCGCGTGACCCAGTCGAGATGAAGGGCGGAAAGAGATAGAGGTCAGGCAGCGGAGGTCTCCCGATCCTGCTCCTCGGCAACCTCGACGAAGCCGAGCAGCTGCAGCAGATCAAAATCGGTCGTCATCGAGATCGCGACGCAGGTGAGGCCGACCAGGCCAAGTGCCCGGAACGGGTCCTGCCGGAAGAACTCGACGACGAGATATGCGATACTGGGGTCGTTCATGCGGCCACCATGGCGACCGCAATGCAAAAACCCCTCAAGCATTTCATTCAAATTTTAGACGTTGGCGCCGTTTTGGCCGCCTGGAGTGCTGCCCGTGCCGGGATGGTTAAGGGTTTGCGGAGGCGGCAAGCGCGCGGCCGGCCTCGGTCAGCCGCCATTCATGGGTGATCGGCCCGAGGTTGTCGCGGCTCTGTCCATGGGCTGCGAGCACATCGTCTGGAATCGTCTACCGGCACGGCCGTGATCAGTCCGCGCTGAAACAGCTCGGCGCATTCGGCCGGCGTGCAGGCGAATTCGGCAAAACCCCAGCTGTCGTCATTCCAGCCCGGCGCCGCCGCGAAAATGCGGTTGCTCAACAGTGCACGCAGCAGATCGATCCCGGCCACCCGTCGCCCTTCCGATGAAGGCCACGAATAGTCGCACCGGACCAAGACAGCAATCGGGCGCCGGCATGGCCGACGCCCGATTGACTCAACTGGGCTCTGCAGAAGGATGGCTATGCGGCCTTCCACTGCGCCTTGGCGTCGTTCGCCGCCTTGTTCAGGTGGACCTTCTGATCGACGTGATCCACCCAGTTCAGCGGAATGAGGTGATGCTTGCCGTCCGGCGCGTCATGCTTGGTGAGCTTGATCTCGTTCGCGCCCTCCATGTGGTCGACGGTGCCGATCTTCGCGCCGTCGGACGCGATCACGTCCATATGTTCCTTGATCTGGGAGGGTTGCACTGCTTGTGCCATGACATGCTCCTTGCTTTCGCGGATTTGCGAAGGAGCAACGCGGCGAAAACCAAATCGTTCAGTGGAACCGCGCGCGCGGAACTACCGCATCACCGCGACGGCTTGCGACGGCGGGCGCCACAGGGCGAACGCCACTTGCACGATGCCTGCGGTCAATCCGAGCGAGACGCCGATCTGCCAGGCGAGCGTGTAGGAACCGAGCGCATCGTAGAGCAACCCGCCACCGAGCGCGCCGAGGCAGCTGCCGAGCTGATGGCTGACGAAGGCGATGCCCTGGATCATCGGCTGCCAGCGCAAGCCGAACATCTCGGCGATCGCGCCTGCCGTGAGCGGGCTGACGCCGAGCCAGAGGAAACCCATGATGGCGGCGAACAGCAGCGTCGTGGTCGGCGTCGGCGGCGCGACGAAATAGAACGACAGCACGATCGAGCGGGTGATGTAGAGCCCGCCGAGCAACGCGAGTTTGTTCCAGCGCTGTCCCGCCCAGCCAAAGAAAAGACTGCCGAGGATATTGAAGCCGCCGATGGTGCCGAGCGCCTGCGCGCTCAGCATCGGGTCCATGCCGCACAGCGACAAGTATGACGGCAGATGCGTGGTGAGGAACACGAGTTGCATGCCGCAGACGAAATAGGCGCAGGTCATCACCACGAACGGCAAATGCCGCGAGGCCGACCGCAGCGCCTGACCGACCGTGGCGTTGCCGATCTCGTGGCTGCCGGCCGGCGGCAGCGGAATCTTGTCGACCTTGCTGGCGAACCAGGCGGCCGGAATCATGCCGAGCGCGAGAATGACGAAGCCGATGGCGCCGGCGCGCCAGCCGAACGCTTCCGACAGCCCCTGCCCGATTGGTGCTGCGATCATCGCGCCGAGCGAGCCGACGGCGGTGACGATGCCGAGCACGATGCTGCGCACATGCGCCGGGACCGCGCGCGAAGCGACCGAGTTCGCCAGCGCCGACGCAGTGCATGACATCGCGAAGCCAAGACACAGCCCGGCGCCGATGATCACCGACACGAGGCCCTGCGCCGTCGCCAGCAGCACGAGGCCGACGATATAGAGCACGGCGCCGCCCAGCATCAGCGGGCGATAGCCGTGCTTCACCACCATGGCGCCGGCGACCGCCTGCAGCAAACCCCAGGCAAGATTCTGGATCGCGATCGCCAGCGTGAAGTCCGACATGGAGATGGCGAGGTCGCGGGTGAGCTGTGGCGCGAGCAGGCCGAGGCTCTGCCGCAGGCCGAGGCTCAGCGAGAGCATCAGCGCCGCACCGAGCAGGATCGGATAGACCGGCCGAAGCGCGCGCAAGTCTGCCATGGGCCGGCTTCCTCAAGTGTCTTTGGGCATGATCCGGTCCGGACCACGCCCTGCTCTTTGTTTCGCCGACGCTGACATGGCGCAAGCGTTGTGCGCTTGCTTACACTGACCTGTGTATTAGAGTGAATTGCCGGTTCCGCTGTCAAGCGCATTACACAGGTCTGTTTACATGGCAGCCATCGCGAAACGCGCGCACAAGCAGCCGCCGCAGAAGCAGCTCACGAAGCAGGCATTGCAGAAGCAGCCGTGCAGAAGCAGCCGATGAAGGAGCGGATTCTCGACACCGCCGAGCGGCTGTTCTATCGCCACGGCATTCGCGCGACCGGCGTCGACACCATCGCCGCCGAAGTCGGCATCTCCAAGCGCACGCTCTACAATCACTTTCCGTCCAAGGACGCGCTGATCGCGGCCTACCTGAAGCGCGGCTTTTACGTCCAGCATCCGTCCGAGCGCCCGCCGGTCGAACAGATCCTCAGGACCTTCGACCGGCTGGAGAAGGGGTTTGCCGCAAAGGATTTCCGCGGCTGCCGCTTCGTCAACGCCGTCGCCGAGCTCGGCGAGGACGACCGCGCGGCGCGAAAGATCGCCGTCGACTTCAAGGAAAACCGCCGGCTGTGGTTTCGCGAGCGGTTGATCGCGATCGGCGCGAAGGACGCGGAGCAGCTGGCGACGCAGCTGGCGCTTCTGGTCGACGGCGCGATCGCGATGGCGATGGTGCGCGGCGATCCGTCAATGGCGCGGGCGGCGGCAAGTGCTGCACGGGTGCTGCTCGCGAACGCCGGGATCGATGTTAGCGACGGTTCTCGGAAGACGGTTCGGCGGGGCCGGCGGCAAGGGCGTGAACGCCTCGCGCTCGCAGCCTTCGACGATCGCCGACAGCCGCCACTCGGATATCTTGCGGTTCTTGAAATAGAACGTGTAGTGCTGGCGCTTGCTCGCATCGTCGTTGCGCACGCACATCGCCCATTCGGCGAGGTAGCCGCCGCGCGCCCGGTGCACGCTCGACATCTCCGGATTGCCCGACAGCTTGAGCCCGGCATACGCCTTGTGGATCGCCTTGTAGGCTTCGCGCATGTCGCCCTGATCCGGCAGCGGATCGGCCGACGGCTCGCCGATGCCCGAAAACGAACAGGCCGAGGTGAGCAAGGCGACGAGCAGGATGGGGAGCAGGCGACGACGCATATGGGCCGGTGATGCAAAGCGAAGCGAGGCTAACCACCACGCTTGCGCGTTAATTCCAATTCACTTTGAAATGAACGCCCGGCCTCTTCTTTCACCCCATTGCTGACGCATTGGAATTCTGCTGCCGGACGACCGCCGCGCTTCACCGGAACTTTCCGGAAAAAGCGCGGCGGTCGTCCGCTAGTGTAATCGCTGGACGTTACCGTTTGGCAAAGCGGCGATGCCTGTGGCTCTTGCCACCGCCATGCGTGAACCGCAGCCCGGCCTCGCGACCGTTCGCGGCCAGCGAAATATGGACGTGCTGGACGCGGCCGTAGTCGGTCGAGTAGCCGCCCGACCAGTCGCGCAGCTGCGCATAGACGCAGGACGGATTGCCGCGCATGTCCACGGCCTCGCCGGTGGCGTGCAGGCTCATGCGGCCGCTGCCGCGAATACGGGTGTGCCGGACCCCCGAGATGACATGCGCACCGGGACAGGCCGACTGGATCTGCGCGACCTTGGCGGCCAGTGCCGGCACGATCCCCGACACCGAAGTGCTCCCCCTCGGCGATGCACTTTCCTGCTCGACCGGCGCGGTCGGGGACGCATAGGCGAAGGACTTCGCGCATCTTCGCGCGGTGCGCGCGTCGCTCGTCCCTGTCATTGCGCGAAGGCGCGACGCTGGTGCCGACCGGCACATCGCAGGCCATGGAGACGTTGCATTCGGGAGCCAGCACCGGTGTGCGCGGCCGAGCCTGCGCCGTGGCGAGAGAGACGGTGGGCAGAACAACCGACGCAAGCACGCATACTCGAACAAACCGCATTCAGATCTCCGATGTTGTGATGACGTGTCCGGCGCCTCACGGGGCGCATCACGACCGGACGCGGTTCAACATTCGATCTGAACCATTTCGCGGCTCAATTGCGGCGCATGGGCCCATGCAGCCGCATATGTGGCACGCCCAAGACGTTAACGCGCGTTTACTTTTGCGATGAGGCCGAAACGTGCGCGCGCCGGTTACAGGCAAGAACCGTACGCCAGATGCCGGTGTTCTGCACGACACTCGTGCCTACGGATCGCCCAAATCGTTCAAATTTTCCAAACTTCCTTAACCAGGTATCGCGATACTCCGCAGACGCAGAAACGATGACAGAAGTCGCGGGGGAATCATGGCTCTGCTCAAGCTCGGCCGCCTGGGCCGTTCGAAAAAGGCCAGCGACGCGTCAGGCAGAAAGCCGCGCCTCGGTCTGCGCGGCAGCCTGTTCCTGGCCTTCATGGCGATTGCCACGACCTCGATGGTGATCGCCGCCGGCGCGAGCCTGCTGCTCGGCCAGCTCAGCAACATGAACAGGGCGCTCACCGAACAGGACGTTCCGCGGCTGACCACCGCGATGCAGCTTTCGGAGTTGAGCGAGAGCCTCGCCGCCAACGGCCCGACGCTCTTGAACGCGCAAACCGAACAGATGCGCCAGCAGCAGCTCAAGTCTCTCAAGGAGACCCAGGCCTCGGCGTTGTCGCGGCTCAGCGACCTCCGGGCACTCGGCACCGATGCGAAGATCGTCGCGGCGCTGGAAGAGAACCTGAAGAACATCGCCGGCATGACCGACAACCTCGACAGCGCAGCGAAGCAGCGGCTGGAGACGTTTGCCAAGCGCGAGAAGCAACTCGACGCGGTCGGCAACGCGCACAAGGCCTTCCTGGGCGTGATCGAGGCGGCGATCACCGAAGCACGTTCCGACCTCAACTCCGCGGTGATGACGCAAGGCGCGTTGAAGGAAGCGCTTGCCGCCGTGCGGATGGCCGACTCGCTCGCCAACCTGATGTCCGACTCCAACCTGATCGCCGGCGCCTTGAGCGCCGCGGCCGCCGCGACGCGCGTCAAGGCGATCGACGACGCCGAGAAGACCTTCAAGGCGACGAAGAAGCGCATGCTCGACAATGTCGAAATCGTGCGCGAGCTGTTCGCCGCCCCGCTGATCAAGGACGGCACGGCCAAGCTGATCGCGTTCGGCGAAGGCCGCGACGGCATCTTCGACCTGCGCCGCAAGGAGCTGCAGATCGTCGACGCCGGCCAGAGCATTCTGGACGACACGCACCGCTTCAATTCGTTTCTCGCCATGGGCGTGAAGGACCTCGTCGGCAGCGTGCAGACCACGACGGCGCTGACGTCCGAGAAGGCGTTGAGCCTCACGTCTTTTGCGATCCTGGTGATGATCGCGACGGGCGCTGCAGCGTTCATCGGCTCGCTGCTGTTCGTGTGGCTGTATGTCGGCCGCAACATCCTGCGCCGCATCGGCAACCTGCAAGGCGTGATGCAGCGCCTGGCCCAGGGCGACCTCCAGGCCGAGGTGATGGCGAGCAAGACCCGCGACGAGGTCGCCGAGATGGCGAAGTCGCTGGAGGTGTTCCGCGAGAGCATGATCCAGTCGAAGACCCTCGCCGCCGAGCAGGACAAGGACCGCGAAGCCAAGGCCGAGCGCACCTCACGCATGGAAGCGCGCATCGCCAACTTCGAGGAGACGGTGCGTTCCGCCCTCGACACGCTGATGGCCTCGGCCAATGCGATGCAGATCACGGCGGAGGCGATGTCGACCAGCGCCGACCGCTCCAGCGCACTGGCGAGCACCGTGGCCAGCGCCGCCGAAGAGACCTCGGTCAACGTGCAGACGGTGTCGTCGGGCACCGAGGAACTGTCGTCCTCGATCGCCGAGATCGGCCGGCAGGTGGCGTCCTCGACGCAAGTCGCCACCAAGGCGGTGTCGGAAGCAAGCGCGACCGACACGACCATGCAGGGGCTGGCCGACTCGGCGGCCCGCATCTCCACGGTGGTGGACCTGATCCAGACCATTGCCTCGCAGACCAACCTGCTGGCGCTGAATGCGACCATCGAAGCGGCCCGTGCCGGCGAATCCGGCCGCGGCTTTGCGGTGGTTGCTTCCGAAGTGAAGAGCCTCGCCGATCAGACGGCGAAAGCCACCGACGAGATCCGCGCGCAGATCGCCTCGATGCAGGACGTGACGACCAATGCGGTCGGCGCGATCCGCCACATCGGCCAGACCATCGCCGAGATCAACGAGGTGACGACGGCGATTGCGGCGGCGGTGGAGGAACAGGGTGCTGCGACGCGCGAGATCGCCCGCAACATCCAGCAGGCGGCGTCCGGCACCACCGAGGTGTCGTCCAACATCGTCGGCGTCAGCCAGGCCTCGTCCGAGGCCGGCATCTCGGCCGCCGACGTGCTCACCGCCTCCTCCGGCCTGCGCAAGGAAGCCGAGACGCTGCGGCAGGAGATCGATGGGTTCCTGGCGCAGATGCGCGCGGCCTGAGTTCAGAGCAAACCACGCTCTCCGCGCGTCATCACCGGGCTTGTGCCGGTGATCTCGCTTAGCGACGCACTGCATGTCGATGTCATGTGCGCACTGCCCTCCGAAGCGGGATTGCCGGGTCAAGCCCGGCAATGACCAGCACTGTGCTCAACGGTATCCTGGGAGGGCACCCTGCCGCCCCTGCCGCGAAATCGGGCAGCGCGGCACAAATTTGCCGAAAATCTTAACTCTCCAAAGGGATACTGCCCCCGCGTTTTCATGGCTTTCAATAATTGTCACGGGGGAATCATGGTTGCGATCCCATTCGGGCTCGGCAAGCTTTTCAAGCCGTCCCGGCCCGCCAAGACCGAACGCCGTTCGCGGCTCGGCATCCGCGGCAGCCTGTTTCTGGCCTTCACGGCGATTGCCGCCACCTCGATCGTGATCGCCGGCGGCGCGAGCTATCTGCTGCGTTCGCTCGATGCCATCACCACCGACCTCAGCAAGCGCGAAATTCCGCGCATGGCCTCGAGCCAGCAGCTGTCCACCCTGGCCGAGAGCCTTGCCTCCCGCGCGCCGGCGCTGGTGCAGGCGAAGACTGACGCCGCGCGGGAAGAGCAATTGAAGCGGCTGAAGAGCACGCAGGCCGAAGCCCTGGGCAAGATCAAGGAGCTCGCCGCGCTCGGCGCCGACGCGACGATCGTCGCGGGGCTCGAAGAGAACGTCAAAAACCTCGACACCATCATCAACAGCCTGAACAGCGCAGCGCGCGAGCAGCTCGAGACGGTGGCGACGCGCGAGAAACAGTTCACGGCGATGCGCGCGGCGCATGTGGCGGCGATTGGCGCGGTCGACACCGCCATCACCAACGCCCGCATCGACCTGGACACCGCGCTGATGGATTCCAGTGCCGGCGCCGGTTCCGTCCAGGCGCTGGAGGCCATGCGAAATTTCGATTCGCTGAAGCACGTTGCTCGCGGACATAAACCTCCTGTCCGGCAACATGACCGCCGCGCCGCTGGCGACGTCGACCGACACCATCGAGAAATACAAGGACGAGCAGAAGGACATCCGCAAGCGGATCGAGGACAAAGTCTCGAAGCTCGGCGACTCCTTCGTCGACGCCCAGATCAAGGACCGCGTCGGCAAACTGCATCGCGTTCGGCGCCGGCAAGACCAGCATCTATGCGCTGCGCTCCAAGGAAATCGACGACGCGGAATACGCCGAACTTTCGCTGGAGGAAGCGCGCAAGCTGTCCAGCGGACTCGACTCGGGCGTGAAGGACCTGGTCGCGAAGGTTCAATCGGGAACGGACGCCGCAACCCAGAACGCACACAGCCTGACGTCGTTCGCGATCGTGGTGATGATTGCGATGGGAGCTGCAGCGTTCATCGGCTCGCTGCTGTTCGTGTGGCTGTATGTCGGCCGCAACATCCTGCGCCGCATCGGCAACCTGCAGGGCGTGATGCAGCGCCTGGCCCAGGGCGACCTCGCAGGCCGAGGTGATGGCCTCGCAAGACCCGCGACGAGGTCGCCGAGATGGCGAAGTCGCTGGAGGTGTTCCGCGAGAGCATGATCCAGTCGAAGACCCTCGCCGCCGAGCAGGACAAGGACCGCGAAGCCAAGGCCGAGCGCACCTCACGCATGGAGGCGCGCATCGCCAACTTCGAGGAGACGGTGCGTTCCGCACTCGACACGCTGATGGCCTCGGCCAATGCGATGCAGACCACGGCGGAGGCGATGTCGACCAGCGCCGACCGCTCCAGCGCGCTGGCCAGCGCAGTCGCCGCTGCCGCCGAAGAGACCTCGGTCAACGTGCAGACGGTGTCGTCGGGCACCGAGGAGCTGTCGTCCTCGATCGACGAGATCAGCCGGCAGGTGTCGTCCTCGACGCAAGTCGCCACCAAGGCCGTGTCGGAAGCGAGCGCGACCGACTCGACCATGCAGGGCCTGGCCGACTCGGCGGCCCGCATCTCCACGGTGGTGGACCTGATCCAGACCATCGCCTCGCAGACCAACCTGCTGGCGCTGAACGCGACCATCGAAGCGGCCCGTGCCGGCGAATCCGGCCGCGGCTTTGCGGTGGTTGCTTCCGAAGTGAAGAGCCTCGCCGATCAGACGGCGAAGGCCACCGACGAGATCCGCGCGCAGATCGCCTCGATGCAGGACGTGACGACCAATGCGGTCGGCGCGATCCGCCACATCGGCCAGACCATTGCCGAGATCAACGAGGTGACGACGGCGATTGCGGCGGCGGTGGAGGAACAGGGTGCGGCGACGCGCGAGATCGCCCGCAACATCCAGCAGGCGGCGTCCGGCACCACCGAGGTGTCGTCCAACATCGTCGGCGTCAGCCAGGCCTCGTCCGAGGCCGGCATCTCGGCCGCCGACGTGCTCACCGCCTCCGCCGGCCTGCGCAAGGAAGCCGAGACGCTGCGGCAGGAGATCGATACGTTCCTGGCGCAGATGCGCGCGGCCTGAGTTCAGAGCAAACCACGCATCTCCGCGCGTCATCACCGGGCAAGCCCGGCAATGACGACGTTTAGACAGCGTTATTGTATGCTCCTTAACATATGAACCACCGCATGTAGCCGGCGCATGGGTACACCTGCTTTTTCTGCTGGCGCGGGGGGTGGCGGGCCGCTAAGCCCGTAACTGGCCCTTTGAGCCGGCAGCGAGAACAAACCCATGCATGGAGCGGCAACGGATCCGCTGGTCTATCCTCACCCGGTCACGCCGAAACCCGGCGAACTGACCGAGGTCGCGCCCGGCATCCTGTGGCTGCGGCTGGCGCTGCCGTTCCAGCTCAATCACGTGAACATCTACCTGATCGAGCACGAGGGCGGCTGGGCCGTGGTCGACACCGGCATCGGCACCGACCAGACCAAGGCGACCTGGGACGCGGTGTTCGCGGGCCCGTTGAAGGGCGCGAAGATCACGCGCCTGATCGTCACGCATTCGCATCCCGACCACATCGGACTCGCAGGCTGGCTCGCCGAGCGATTCAAGTGCCCGCTGACGATGACGCAGACCGAATATTTCCACGGCCTGTTCCATCAGACACGCCGCACCGAAATCCAGGTGCAGGACCAGGCCGAGTTCTACCGCATCCACGGCATCGGCGAGGAAGGCATCAACGCCCTGCTCGGCCGCGGCTCGAACTACCTGACGCGCACCACCGGACTGCCGCCGTCGTTCTTCCGCGCCAAGGACGGCGACACGCTGTCCGTCGGCGCGCGCAGCTTCGAGGTGTTGACCGGCGGCGGACACGCGCTCGAGCAGATGATGCTGCTGTCGCGCGCCGACAAGCTGTTCCTCTCGGCCGACCAGGTGCTGAGCAAGATCTCGCCGAACGTCAGCGTGTGGGCGATGGAGCCGGATGCAAATTCGCTCGGCCTGTACATCGCCTCGCTGCAGCGCCTGGCCCGCGACATCCCCGACGACGTGCTGGTGCTGCCGGGGCATGGCGTGCCGTTCTTCGGCGTGAAGACCCGCATCCAGCAGCTGCTCGACCATCACGTCGAGCGCTGCGGCATGATCGCCACGGCGGCGCGCGAGAAGCCGCTGACCGCCTCCGACATGGTGCCGCTGATTTTCCACCGTCCGCTCGACGCGCACCAGGCAGGCTTCGCCACCGGCGAGGTGATCGCGCACATCAACTACATGCTGTCGCGCGGCGAATTGACCAGGGAAACCCAAAAAGACGGCGTTATGCGCTTCAAGGCCGCGTGACGTCATCCATTTGGACCTCGACAGCCAGACTGGAACCAATCTAAAAAGCACTCGAAACGGCGGCTGGGGACCGCCCGTAATTGATGCTGGGTTCGGAACGATGAATTACGACACCTTCTTCACCAAAGCGCTGGCGCGCCTGCACGACGAGCGGCGCTACCGCGTGTTTGCCGACCTCGAGCGGATCGCCGGACGGTTCCCGCATGCGATCTGGCACTCGCCGCAAGGCAAGCGCGACGTGGTGATCTGGTGCTCGAACGATTACCTCGGCATGGGCCAGCACCCGAAGGTGGTCGGCGCGATGGTGGAAACCGCCACCCGCATCGGCACCGGCGCGGGCGGCACCCGCAACATCGCCGGCACCAATCATCCGCTGGTGCAGCTCGAGCATGAGCTCGCCGACCTGCACGGCAAGGAAGCGTCGCTGCTGTTCACCTCCGGCTACGTGTCGAACCAGACCGGCATCGCCACCATCGCCAAGCTGTTGCCGAACTGCCTGATCCTGTCGGACGCGCTGAACCACAACTCGATGATCGAGGGCATCCGCCAGGCCGGCTGCGAGTACGCGATCTTCCGTCACAACGACGCGGCGCATCTCGAAGAGCTGCTGCGCGCGGACGACCCGGCGCGGCCGAAGCTGATCGCCTGCGAAAGCCTCTATTCGATGGACGGCGACGTCGCGCCGCTGCGCGAGTTCTGCGATCTCGCCGACCGCTACGGCGCGATGACCTACGTCGACGAAGTGCATGCGGTCGGCATGTACGGCCCGCGCGGCGGCGGCATCACCGAGCGCGACGGCGTGATGCAGCGGGTCGACGTGATCGAGGGCACGCTGGCCAAGGCGTTCGGCTGCCTCGGCGGCTACATCGCCGGCAAGGCCGACGTGATCGACGCGGTGCGCTCCTACGCGCCGGGCTTCATCTTCACCACCGCGCTGCCGCCGCCGGTCTGCGCCGCGGCGACGGCGGCGATCCGCCATCTGAAGATCCTCGAACTGGGAGCGCGAGCGCCACCAGGACCGCGCCGCGCGGGTCAAGGCGGTGCTGGCCGCCGCCGGCCTGCCGGTGATGTCGAACGAGACGCACATCGTGCCGGTGTTCGTCGGCGACCCGGAGCGCTGCAAGCAGGCGAGCGACCTGCTGCTGGAAGAACACGGCATCTACATCCAGCCGATCAACTACCCGACGGTCGCCAAGGGCACCGAGCGGCTGCGCATCACGCCCTCGCCCTACCACGACGACGCCCTGATCGACCGCCTCGCCGAAGCCCTGGTCGACGTCTGGGACCGGCTCGGCCTGCCGCTGAAGGCGAAGCCGCTGGCGGCGGAGTAGGCATTGGGCTGGCGCCTTCGGCTAAAGCCTTGGAATTTCAACGAATTCGGCTGTCGTCCCCGCGATAGGCGGCGAACCGCAGTACTTCCAGCAGCTTGTGCGGGACGATTCCAGAGCGCCAGTGATCGCGATGCTGCAGTACTGGATCCCCGCCTTCGCGGGATGACAGCGGAGGGTTGCGCGGCTGGGCCATTAATCCCCCGGCTAAAATCCAATCGCGCGCGGAGCCATCCGGCGCTAACGTCAACCTGACGTCGCCCAAAGACGCGCCGGGGACCAGAGGAAACGCGGCCGATGCTGCAAACTGGGTCGTGATCGTTGCCGCCTTCGGCTACATCGGCCTCCTGTTCGCCATCGCGAGCTACGGCGACCGCGTGTCGGGCCAGCCGCGCGGCCGCGCCGGCGTGCTGATCTATCCGCTGTCGCTGGCGATCTACTGCACCTCGTGGACGTTCTTCGGCTCGGTCGGCCTCGCCACCCGCACCGGCATCGAGTTCCTGGCGATCTATGCCGGCCCGATCCTGATGGTCGGCTTCGGCACGCCGCTGCTGATGCGCGTCGTGCGCCTCGCCAAGACCCACAACATCACCTCGATCGCCGACTTCATCGCCGCGCGCTACGGCAAGAGCCAGGCGGTGGCGGCGACCGTCGCGATCATCGCGCTGATCGGCTCGATCCCCTACATCGCCCTGCAGCTGAAGGCGGTCGCGTCGTCGCTGGAGACCGTGTCATGGGCTCCGCCGGCGCGGTGCAGCCGGTGATCGGCGACGTGGCGCTGATCGTGACGTTTGCGATGGCGATGTTCGCCGTGCTGTTCGGCACGCGCCACGCCGACGCGACCGAGCACCAGAACGGCCTGATCCTCGCGATCGCGACCGAGTCGATCGTCAAGCTGTTCGCCTTCATCGCCGTCGGGCGCGTTCGTCACGTTCTGGATGTTCGGCCCGACCGAGCTGCTGAAGCAGGCGACCGAAAGCCCGGAGGCGCGGCGCGCGCTGGAGTATGCGCCGTCATGGGGCAACTTCGCCGTCATGACGCTGCTGTCGTTCTTCGCGATCGTGCTGCTGCCGCGCCAGTTCCATGTCGGCGTGGTGGAAAGCGCCAGCGACGATGAAGTGCGGCGCGCGCGCTGGCTGTTTCCGATCTACCTGATCGCCATCAACCTGTTCGTGATCCCGATCGCGCTCGCAGGCCTGGTCGTGTTCCCGCAAGGCGGCGATCGACAGCGACATGTTCGTGCTGGCGCTGCCGCTGGCCGGCGGCTCGCCGCTCTTGACGGTGGCGGTGTTCATCGGCGGCCTGTCGGCCGCGACCGCGATGGTGATCGTCGAATGCGTGGCGCTGGCGATCATGGTCTCCAACCACATCGTCATGCCGCTGGTGCTGCAGCGAAGCAGCGCCTCGCCGGCCAACACCCAGAACGTCGCCAGCCTGCTGCTGAAGATCCGGCGCGTCGCGATCTTCGGCATCCTGCTGCTGGCGTATTTCTATTATCGCCAGTCCGGCGGCGCGCAGCTCGCCTCGATCGGCCTGCTGTCGTTCGCGGCAGTCGCTCAGTTCGCGCCGGCGTTCTTCGTCGGCTTGTTCTGGCGCCGGGGCACCGCGCTCGGCGCGCTGGCCGGCATGATCGTCGGCTTCCTGGTCTGGGCCTACACGCTGTTCCTGCCGAGCTTTGCCGACGCGGTGCTGATCGGCGCCGACGTGCTGAAAGACGGTCCGTTCGGGATCGCGGCGCTCAGGCCGCAGGCGCTGTTCGGGCTGGACCTGCCGCCGCTGATGCACGGCGTGCTGTGGAGCCTGCTGCTCAATCTGCGCCGCCTATGTCATCGTTTCGTTCGCGCGGCAGCCGTCGTCGATCGAGCAGCTGCAGGCCGACCTGTTCGTGCCGCAGCAGCTGGCGCCGGCTGCGCCGAACTTCCGCCGCTGGCGCACCACGGTCACGGTCGAAGACCTGATGAGCACGGTCGGCCAGTATCTCGGCCCCGACCGCACCCGCGCATCGTTCGAAGCCTTCGCGAGCGCCAACCGCATCGCGCTGGAGCGCGGCACGCCGGCCGACTTCCAGCTGCTGCGCCACGCCGAGCATCTGATCGCCTCGGCCATCGGCGTCGCCTCGGCGCGCCTCGTGCTGTCGCTGCTGCTGCGCAAGCGGACGGTGTCGGGCAAGGCGGCGCTGAAGCTGCTCGACGATGCGCACGCGGCGCTGCACTACAACCAGGAGATCCTGCAGACCGCGCTCAATCACGTGCGCCAGGGCATCGCCGTCTTCAACCGCGAGCACCAGCTGATCTGCTCCAACCGCCAGTTCGGCGAGATCCTCGACCTGCCGCCGCGGATCATGCAGGTCGGCGTCACGCTCGAGGAAATCCTCGAGACGATCAAGCCGAAGGTGCCGCATCCCGCCCGTCGACGACGAAACCTTCGTCGCGACGCGGCTCGCCGCCTACACCACCGAGGGCACGCCGCATCTCGAGCGGTTCGCGGACCGCAACCTCGTGGTCGAGGTGCGCGCCAACCGCATGCCGGACGGCGTCGTCATCACCTTCTCCGACATCACCCAGAGCGTCGAGGCGGCCGAGGCGCTGGAGCGCGCCAACGCGACGCTGGAGCGGCGGGTGCGCGAGCGCACCGAGGAGCTGACGCGGCTGAACTCCGAGCTGGCGCGCGCCAAGGGCGAGGCGGACGAAGCCAACCTGTCGAAGACCCGCTTCCTCGCCGCCGCCGGTCACGACCTGCTGCAGCCGCTGAATGCGGCGCGGCTCTACGTCACGAGCCTGGTCGAGCGCCAGATCGGCGGCGAAGACGCGCGCCTCGTCGGCAACATCGACGGCTCGCTCGACCAGATCGAGCAGCTGCTCGGCGCGCTGCTCGACATCTCGCGGCTCGATGCCGGCGCCCTGAAACCGTCGCTGACGAGCTTCCGCATCTCCGATCTGCAGCGCACGCTGGCAGGTCGAATTCGCACCGATCGCGCGCGCAAAGGGCCTCGAGCTGACCTTCGTGCTGTCGTCGCAGCCGATCCATTCGGACAAGACGATGCTGCTGCGGCTGCTGCAGAACCTGGTGTCCAACGCGATCAAGTACACGCCGCAGGGCAAGGTGCTGGTCGGCTGCCGCCGCCGCGGCCGGTCGCTGCAGATCGACATCTACGACACCGGCATCGGCATCCCGGTCTCAAGCGCAAGGAAATCTTCAAGGAGTTTCACCGGCTCGACCAGGGCGCGCGGATCGCGCGCGGCCTCGGTCTCGGCCTGTCGATCGTGCAGCGCATGGCGCGCGTGCTCAATCACGGGCTGACGCTGGACGCGAACAAGGGCGGCGGGTCGCATTTCTCGGTGACGGTGCCGACGACCGAGATCGTCACCCATGCGGGCAGCATCGCCAACGTGATCTCGGCCTCGCGCACGCCGCTGCACGGGGCGCTGATCGTGGTGGTCGAGAACGAGCCGGCGATCCTCGACGGCATGCGCACGCTCGTCACCGGCTGGGGCGCGGATGTGATCGCCGAGCCGGACGCCATCACGGCCGCGCAGGCGATCGAACGCGACGGCCGCACGCCGACCGGCTTCGTCGTCGACTACCACCTCGACCGCGGCCATGGCATCGCCGCGATCGGCGACCTGCGCGAGAAGTATGGCGCCGACATTCCGGCGATCCTGATCACCGCCGACCGCAGCCCGAAAGTGCGCGAAGCCGCGCGCGCGGCGCAGATCAACATGCTGAACAAGCCGGTGAAGCCGGCGTCGCTGCGCGCGATCATCGGCCAGTGGTGCAAGCAGCGGCTGGTCGCGGCGGAGTGACAGGCGTCGTCATCGGGATGCGCGTAGCCCGGATGAAGCGAAGCGCAATCCGGGCTGAGCTCGCGACAAGAGCCCTGGATTTCGCTTCGCTCCATCCGGGCTACAAAACTGTGCCTTACAATGACGGAAAGCTACTGCGTCGCCGACGGCAGATCGTCGCGGCGCCACTGATGGCCGGCGATGCGTGCGGCGACGATCACCGCCTGCGTGCGGCTTTCGACGTTGAGCTTCTGCAGGATCGCGGAGACGTGCGCCTTGATGGTCGCCTCCGACACCTTCAGCTCGTAGGCGATCTGCTTGTTGAGCAGGCCCTCCGACAGCATCATCAGCACGCGCACCTGCTGCGGCGTCAGCGTCACCAGCCGGTCGCGCAGCTTTGCCGTATCGGGATCGGCCGGCCGGAGAGATCGACATCCGCCGGCACCCAGACGTCGCCGGCGAGCACCTGGGTGATCGCCTCGCGCAGCGTCTCGACGCCGAAGCGCTTCGGAATGAATCCGGACGCGCCGAAATCCATCGAGCGGCGGATGGTCTCCGCATCGTCGCTCGCCGACACGATGACCACCGGCACGGCCGGATACTGCGAGCGCAGGTAGATCAGTCCGGAAAAGCCGCTGACGCCCGGCATCGAGAGGTCGAGCAGCACCAGATCGACGTCGGCGTCCGTCTCGAGCCGTCGCGTCAATTCGTCGAATGATCCGGCCTCCTCGATGGTCGCGGACGGCAACGACATTCGCCACCGTGCCGCGCAACGCATCCCGAAACAGCGGGTGATCGTCGGCGATGATCAGGCGGGTACGGGTGGTCATATGCTTTGCGGGTCTATGAAGCTGCAGCATTTTTCAGTCGCGCCACTCGAGAACACTGGACCCTTATTGAGCATGATCATTTCGGCAAACCGGTACGCCACTTTCCGGATCATGCTCTGAAAAATCAATTGTTCACCGCCGCCTCCGTTCTTGCAAGCGGAACGGGCCTAGCCTGCAACTAAAGTTAGCGACGCTGCAATTGTGCATTGCAGCCAGAGCCCGGCATCGTCGTTAGCGTCTGCACGGGCATCTGTGGCGAGCTGCAATTCCTTCCCTTACGCCGGTATCGATAGCAGGTCCTCGACGATGGCGGGCGCATTTGCGCGCTCTCCAGCTCGTCGTGGATATTGCAGAGATTGACCCGCAGATAGTTCCGCGTGGTCGGGAAATCGCGCCCGCGCAGCTTTTCATGGATCGGCATCAGCGCGAAGTAAGCCTCCGCCAGCGGCTCGGGAATGTCAATCACACGCTTGGGCGCATGACCTCCGACGAGGTCGAGGCGCTTTGCCAGTTCGTCGCGCATGTCGCGCCAGGCGGCCGGGCCGATCGATGGCGGCACGGGATAGCGGTCGAACACCGAAAGAACGAGATCGATCAGCCGGTCGAGCACGATACGCCGGTGCTCGCCGGCCTGATGGCGCAACACGCCCTCGACCATCTCGCCCACCATGGCGAGCCCAAGCGGATAGGCGCTCCAGCGCGACAGCTCGACCGATTCGACGAACGACTCCTCCGAGAACAGCACCTTGGAATAGTGGCCCGCGCGCGCGCGGGAATACTCGAAGATGCCTTTCTGGACCAGGAAGGCGGCACTGCTCGTCGATGAAATCGGCCAATTCCCGACGCATCGCCAACCGGCGGGCGCTTGCGGAAAAGCCTGTCCAACAACTTCATGTCCGGCCTCGCAGCACTGCTTCGACTTTCGTTTACAGAGACAAGATGCTCCTGAAAATTCCAGCAAGTTCAATGCAGATAGGCGCGCCTTATTGGTCGAAAGTACTATTATGCGCGCTGCGATTCCTAATGTTACTTTTTTCGTTGCTCCTCAACCGACATGCAAGATTGCGGGATGGAGCAGCGGCAACTGGGGAGTGCCGCAAAGTTGGGACCCGCTCCCCTCGAAAATTGAAATCCGGCGCTCATGCAAGCCCGGTGTTTTGAGGGAGGTTCTGGCGACCCATGGCTCAGTCAACCGCTCAGTTTCAAACGCAAGTCTCAAGCTCGACTGAAAGAGAAGAAGCGCACTGGAAGAAGACCACCAACCTGATGCTCACGCATCTCGGGGTCTGGTTCTTCTTCGGCTACGTCATCCACATGTTCGTGGTCCCGCTCAACAAGATCGTCATTCCGATCCTCGGCTTTCCGCTCGGCTTCTACATGGCCGCGCAGGGCTCACTGATCGTGTTCGTCGTCATGCTGTTCATGTTCGCGAGGCAGCAGGACAAGATCGATCGCGAATTCGGCTTCGCCGAAGACGACGAAGACTGAGGGAGAGATCGACATGGCGACCGCCTCTACGACGGACTTCATCAAGAACCTCGGCAAGATGTACGGCACGTACACCGGCGGATTTCTTGCATTCATCGTCTTTCTTGCAATCCTCGAACAGGTCGGGGTTCCGAACAAGATCCTCGGTTACCTGTTCGTGTTCTTCACGCTCGCGGTCTACGCCGTCATCGGCGTGATGACGCGAACGGCCGAAGTCTCCGAGTACTACGTCGCGGGCCGGCGTGTTCCGGCCTTCTACAACGGCATGGCGACCGGCGCCGACTGGATGTCGGCGGCCTCGTTCGTCGGCATGGCCGGCACGCTGTTCCTGCTCGGCTATGACGGGCTTGCCTGGGTGCTCGGCTGGACCGGCGGCTTCGTGCTGGTGTCGATCCTGATCGGACCGTACCTGCGCAAGTTCGGCGCCTACACCGTGCCTGACTTCCTGGCGTTCCGGTACGGCGGCAACTTCGCCCGCTTCCTGGGCGTGATCGTGCTGGTCTGCTGCTCGTTCACCTACGTGACCGCGCAGATCTACGGCACCGGCCTGATCGCCTCGCGCTTCCTCGGCATGGCCTTCGAGCTGGCCGTGTTCGCCGGCCTCGTCGGCATCCTGCTGTGCGCGATGCTGGGCGGCATGCGGGCGGTGACCTGGACGCAGATCGCCCAGTACATCGTGCTGATCGTCGCCTACCTGGTGCCGATCATCATCCTGTCGACCCAGAAGTTCGGCATTCCGATCCCGCAACTGACCTACGGTGCAGCGATCGCGGAAATCACCGCGCGCGAAGGGCAGTTGCTGAAGGACGGGCTGGCGATCCTGTGCACGAAGGAAGCCTGTCCTCCGGGAACGTTGCGACCCCACATCGAGCCGTTCATGAACTACACGCCGCTGAACTTCTTCGGCATCATCTTCTGCATGATGGTCGGCACGGCGTCGTTGCCGCACATCCTGATGCGCTACTTCACCACGCCGTCGGTGAAGGAAGCGCGGGATTCGGTGGCGTGGTCGCTGCTGTTCATCTTCCTGCTCTACTTCTCGGCGCCGGCCTACGCGGCGTTCTCGAAGCTGGAGGTTTACACCAACATCATCGGCAGGGACCTGACGACCATCCGGCCCTGGCTGTTCCAGTGGGGCGAGCTTGGGCTGATCCAGATCTGCGGCAAGAACGCCGCGAACCTCGACGCGGTCCTCGCCGCCTGCAAAGCGATCGCAGGCCATCCCGGCGTGCTCCGGTTCCAGGACTTCGTGATCAACACGGACGTGATCGTGCTCTCCACTCCGGAGATCGCGGGCCTTCCCTACGTGATCTCGGGCCTGGTCGCCGCCGGCGGTCTCGCCGCCGCGCTTTCGACCGCCGACGGGCTCCTGCTCGCCATCGCCAACGCGCTGTCAGCCACGACGTCTACTACAAGATGATCGATCCGAACGCGCCGACGATCCGTCGGCTGACGGTGGCCCGGGTGCTGTTGTTCTTCGTCGCCGTGGCGTCGGCGGCGCTGGCAGCGACCAAACCAGCGGACATCCTGGCCATGGTCGGCTGGGCGTTCTCGCTGGCGATGGCCGGTAACTTCCCGGCGCTCATGATGGGCATCTGGTGGAAACGCGCCACGACCGCCGGTGCGATCTGCGGCATCATCGCGGGATGGGGCATATGCCTGTTCTACCTCGTGACGAGCCGCTACTTCCCGCAGGCAGGCGTGACGTATTTCGGCATGACGTCGCTGCTGAACCCGAGACGGGTAAGGCACTGATCAATATCGCCCAGGTCATGGCCGATCCAAAGTGGCTTGCCGACGTACCCGCGAGCGCGGCGAACCCGATGGCCAACAAAGTCGGCTGGTTCGACCTCAACAACATCAACTGCGGATTGCTGGGGATGCCGCTCGGCTTCCTGGTGATCTATGTCGTCAGCCTCGTTACCAAGGAGCCGTCGACGGAAATGCAGGCCTTACATCGACGAGATCCGCAAGCCGCGCGGCAGGACGGTGCTCGAGGAAAAGACCGTCTAGAGGCATCTCGACACGTGGGAAGCGGGGCCTCCGGGCCCCGTTTTCATTTTGCGCCGCTGACCGTCCCTTGCCTGCCAACCAAGCCCTTGTCATTGTCCAACAGGGAGCGCCGATCCTTGGACACCGCCACATCACTTGCGACCTACTGGTACTTCCATCTGCCGAACTTCGTGCTGGCGGCGTTGATGTACACCATGCTCGGCCGGGCGCTGCTCGGCCTCATGGTCGATGCGGACTCGCCGAACTACATCTGGCGGTTCTTCTGCCGGATCACCGACCCGGTCATTGCCGTGTTCGCGACGGTGACGCCGAAGGCGACCGCACCGGTCGTGCTGTGGCTGTTCAGCTTCGTCTGGCTGTTCTGGCTGCGCGTCGCGTTTCACTACACGCTGCTGCTGCTGAACCTTGCGCCGCGCGCGAGCGGAGCAGCGTCATGAGCCGCAACTTCTATTTCATCGGCATCGCCTTCTTCGGCATGATCAACGGCATCTTCAATCAGATCGCGCTGGTCTTCGCGTCTGCTCTACGTGCAGCCGCTGGCCGGACCGCTGCTGTTCGGCAGCGTGTCGCTGACGCTGATGTTCGCATCGCTGATGGTCTCGACCGCCACCGTCATCCTGGGAGGCATTCCGGCGGCGATCTACGAACGGCTGACCGGCGCATCGAACTCGAACGACGTATCGCTGTGGATCTGGCTCGCCGGCACCGCGATCCTGACCCTGCCTGCGATCGGAAACTTCTTCACATTCGGCCTCTGATTGGGCCTCGTTACTGCCGCACTGCCGATCGCCGACCGGCGCACACCAGATTGTGAGAGACCCGGCGCATGCGGCGGGCTTCACAACCCGTCCGGACCGGCGGCATAAATCGGCGGGATCTCCTGCCGATGGAGCGACCAGGTGGACGACCTCCGCCGGATTGCCTACGAGACGGTCCTGCGCGCGTGCGGCTTCGCGTCGCTTGCGATCTTCTGCGTGATGATCGGACTGTCGTTCCTGCCGCGCTCGGCGTTTCAGGCCGGCGGATTCCTGACGATGGTGATGACCGCGCGTCCTTGTCTTCAAGGCCGCCGAAGCGCGCACCAAGGATCATCGCCGCACCGAGATGTGGCTCTATCTGTCCAAGGAACTGCGCCCGGCGAAGAATTTCGCGCAACCGGCAATTTCATGGTGATGCGCGAGACCTACTTCACGTTCGCGCGCTGGACGGCGATCGTCTCGATCGTGATGTGGGCGATCGCCCTGGCCTTTTCGATTGCCGGATTCTGAGCTCGTCCCCGCACGGATTGCTCAGGGCGACGGTGGCCCGTTGCTCAGCAGCGGGATGCAGACGATCGCAAGCGCCATCAGCAGGATCGGCAAGATTTCCATCGGATTGACCATCGTCACCGCTTCCGGCGGTGCGTGGCGCGCTCTGCAAAGACCCTCAGGCCCGACCGGTAGCTTCGACCCGGATAACCCACTCAGCGACCCGGAGCAGTTCCTCGCGCGCCTTCCAGTCCGCCTTTGCCCACCAGCGGGTGAGAAGCTGCTGGGCCTTCTTTGCGGACTCCGCGCATCCTTCGACAGCGCTGAGGCCCTGCACTTCCGCGATCAGCCGTTCGCGCTGCCGCAAGATGCCTTCGACGCGCTGCCGCTGGCTTGGCTCCCGCTTGGCTGAGGAATTGTTCGTTAGCGCTTTGCTGGCCACGGGACTGTCCGGTTGAGATTCGCCATGCCTGATGCGGGGCGAAGCTACCGGAGGTGCCGATAAACGAACTCGTATCGAAGCGATCGGTCCGCGTAAATTCGGCGTAAACGCCTTCGACTATTGGCGTAATCGCGTGCCCAATTTACGGGCTTTGCTCAGATTCCGCGGGTGGCGCGAGCCGGTATCCGACGCCGAGTTCTGTCATGAGAATCCGCGGCTGGGTCGGATCTTCCTCGATCTTCTGACGCAACTTGCGCACGAAGATTCGCAGGTAGTGCGCGCGGTGCTGATGCTTGATGCCCCACACCTCTTTCAGCAGTTGCTGATGGGTGACGACGTTGCCGGCGTGCTGGGCGAGCGTCTGCAGCAACCGGTATTCCTTCGGCGACAGCTGTATCCGCTCGCTCCCGATCAGGACATTGCGCGTGGCGAGATCGATCGTCAGGCGCCCGGCCTTGACGAGATGCTCGCCGCCGCTGCCGCGCGATTGCCGGCGGAGCGCAGCGCGCGCACGCGCCAGCAACTCCGCCATTCCGAAAGGCTTCACCACATAGTCATCGGCGCCGAGCTCGAGCATGCGGACCTTTTCCGCCTCGCTCGATCGCACCGAGAGAACGATGATCGGCACCGTCGACCACACCCTGAGGCGCTTGACGATCTCCGAACCGTCGAGATCGGGCAGTTGAAGATCGACGACGAGCAGGTCGACCGGCCGCAGCGTCGCCTCGCGCAGGCCGTCTTCCGCGGTGCCGGCTTCGAGCACGGAAAACTGCTCCATCTCGAAGCCGGCGCGCAGGAAGCGCCTGATCTGCAGCTCGTCGTCGACGATCAGGACAACGGGCCGGGATTCACTCATCGGAATCCTCGAGACGATCCGGATCGGGGTTGGGATGCACCGGCAGCGACAAATAGAAGCGTCGCGCCCAAGGCGGGCCCCGCGCTGTAGGCGTCCACCTCCGCGCCGCAAGCGCTCGCCAGCGCTCGCGCGATCCAGAGCCCAAGCCCGGAGCCGGCGAACCGGTCGCGATGCAGCGGACTTCGATAGAACCGCTCCCAGATCATGTCGCGCTCGTGGGGCGCAAAACCCGCACCCTGGTCGCACACGGCGACACGCACCGTCGCGTCGCGCTGCTCGACGCGGACCTCGATGACCGAGCCAGCAGACGAATATTTGGCCGCGTTCTCGAGCAATTGGCCGAGCGCCTTTTCGATCAGCGCAGGATCGGTACGGATCAGCGGAAGGTCCGGCACCACCTTGACGGCAAGGCGATGTTTCGCCAGCAAACCCGCCTTGTGGTCGAGCGCCGCGCTGACGATGTCGCCGGGATCGACCCACTCGACGCGTGGCCGGATGCCGTCGGTCTTGATCCGTGTCGCATCCAGAAGGTTCTGGATGTGCTCGTTCAGCCGGTCGGCCTCGTCATGCAGGCCGTTCACGAGCGGCGCAAGCCGCGCGTTGGTCGCGATTTCAGGCGACGCTGCCAGCACCGACACGGCGCCGACGATCGACGAAAGCGGCGTGCGCAGTTCATGCGACACCGCGCCGATCATCGCTTCGCGCAAGGCTTCTGCCTCTGCACGCATCTCCGCCTCGCGCGCGGTCGTCGCCAGCCGGCCCATCACGACCGCGACAAGCACGAACAGGGCGAGGTCGGCGATATGCTCGACCTTGTCGACGCGAAAATCATAGATCGGCGGATAGAAGAAGAACGCGGAAACCGCCATCGCCGCCAGCGCCGTGATCACGGCCGGCACCACACCCCAGCGCGTCGCTGCGACCATCACCGGGATCAAATAGACGATCGTCACGTGCTCGATCGACACGACCCGTGACAGCGTCGCAAGCGCGGCGGTGAAGACGGCGATCATGAACAGGCATGCCGCAATCACCGCAGGACGCACACTGACCGGGGAATTCTGCAACTGCTTCCACCACACATCACGCGACATTGGCGACGCCCTGTCGTCGTTCGCACCTCGATCATCGCCGATTGCCGTCTCGGCAAATAGGCGAACATGGCAACCATGCCGGCACTATATAAATCATAATATCCATCGATAAATCAGTAGTTTGTATAGTCAGTCCTCCACCTTTCGCCTAATATACGATTGACGCAAAGACAGTTCCGCCTCCGCGCTCCTTAAGCGTTTGCACGGGGTCATTTGCCCCAAAACCGAATCAAGAATTTTTTCTGGGGGAGGACAAATGACCGCGACAACCACCACTGTAGATGTGTCCCGAAAGGGACAGGCAATGACGAAGGACGAACGCTTCGTCGTCGTCGCCTCATCGCTCGGCACCGTGTTCGAATGGTATGACTTCTATCTCTACGGGTCGCTGGCCGCGATCATCGGCGCGCAGTTCTTCAGCGCCTATCCTCCCGGCACGCGCGACATCTTCGCGCTGCTCGCATTCGCCGCCGGCTTCCTGGTCCGCCCGTTCGGCGCCATCGTGTTCGGCCGCGTCGGCGATCTGGTCGGCCGCAAATACACCTTCCTCGTCACCATCGTCATCATGGGCCTGTCGACCTTCATCGTCGGCCTGCTTCCGAACGCCGCCACCATCGGCATCGCAGCCCCGATCATCCTGATCGTTCTGCGGCTGGCGCAGGGCCTCGCGCTCGGCGGCGAGTACGGTGGTGCGGCGACCTACGTGGCCGAGCATTCACCGCCCGGCCGGCGCGGCTACTACACCTCGTACATCCAGACCACCGCAACGCTCGGGCTGTTCCTGTCGCTGCTGGTCATTCTCTTCACCCGCACGATGACCGGCGAAGAGGCGTTCCGTGACTGGGGCTGGCGCATTCCGTTCCTGGTCTCGATCTTCCTGCTCGGCATCTCGGTGGTGATCCGGCTCAAGCTGAACGAATCGCCGGTGTTCCAGAAGATGAAGGATGAAGGCAAGGGCTCCAAGGCGCCGTTGACCGAGTCCTTCGCCAGGTGGAGCAACGCCAAGATCGTGCTGCTTGCGCTCTTCGGCGGCGTGATGGGCCAGGGCGTGGTCTGGTACACGGGCCAGTTCTACGCGCTGTTCTTCCTGCAATCGATCCTGAAGGTCGACATCTACACGGCGAACCTGCTGGTCGCCTGGTCGCTGCTGCTTGGCACCGGCTTCTTCATCGTGTTCGGCGCGCTGTCCGACAAGATCGGCCGCAAGCCGATCATCATGGCGGGCTGCCTGATCGCGGCGCTGACCTTCTTCCCGATCTTCAAGATGATCACGACCAACGCCAACCCGGCGCTGGACAAGGCCATCGAGACGGTGAAGGTGCAGGTCGTGGCCGATCCCGCAGGTTGCGGCGATCTGTTCAACCCGGTCGGCACGCGCGTGTTCACCGCGCCTTGCGACCGGCACGCGCCTTCCTGTCGCAGTCGTCGGTGAAGTACGAGACTGTCGCTGCGCCCGCAGGCGCGCCGACGAAGATCGTCATCAACGGCAAGGACTTCCCCTACACCAACGCAGCGACGTCGAACGCTCCGGCGCTCGCGGCATTGCAGGAGGCGGGCTATCCGAAGGCCAACGATGCAGCGATCGTGAAGATGAACCATCCGTTCGACATCTTCAAAGCCAACGTCGCCGCGATCATCGGCCTGCTGTTCGTGCTGGTGGTCTATGTGACGATGGTCTACGGGCCGATCGCCGCGATGCTGGTCGAACTGTTCCCGACCAAGATCCGCTACACCTCGATGTCGCTGCCGTATCACATCGGCAACGGCTGGTTCGGCGGCCTGTTGCCGGCGACCTCGTTCGCGATCGTCGCCTCGACCGGCGATATCTACGCGGGCCTCTGGTATCCGATCATCTTCGCGATCGCGACCTTCATCATCGGGGTGATCTTCCTGCCCGAGACGAAGGACGTCGACATCACGAAGTGATTTAAGTGCCGGCTGGCCCCGCGCCAGCCGGCTGTGTTTTCGAAAACTGCCGGCCGGGAGCGATACCCGGCCGGTCTTTCAAGACGATCTGATTTTTCCGCGAGGCCGAAATGGACAAGCTCCGCTACAGGGCCCTGCACACGGTCGGCGCAGCCGTCTTCATCTTCGTGCTGAATTTCCTGATCCTCGGCACCAGCCTGCAGACCGCGCTGATCTGGGCGATCGGCTTTGCCACGCTGGCCTTCCTGGTCGCGCGTCAGCACACGCTGCGTTAGCCTATAGTTTGCGCATGATCTGTCCGAAAACCGCTCACACTTTTCGGGATCATGCGCTAACGCGACCCGATCGCCTGCATCACCACCTCGCGCCGGTGCGGCCGTGCGCGATGCTCGATCAGATAAATCCCCTGCCATGTGCCGAGCGCGAGGCGCCCGTCGATCACGGGCACCTGCAGCGATGTCGCCGTCAGCATGGTGCGGATATGCGCGGGCATGTCGTCCGGCCCCTCCGCATCGTGAATCCAGCCGCCGTCGCGCGGCGCCAGGCGATCCAACGCGGTGCGCAGGTCGGTCAGCACATCCGGATCGGCATTTTCCTGGATCGTCAGCGACGCCGAGGTGTGGCGCACGAACAGCGTGAGCATGCCGGAAGACGATGCCGGCGTCGGCGACGAAGCGTCGCACGTCTTCGGAAAAGTCGACGAAGCCCTCGCCGTCGGTTTCGATGGTGAGGGTCGCAGGAGACGGCGGTATCGATCGGGACGGCGACCAGCGGCGAGCGGGAGACGCTCAGATCTTGCCCGAGACATCCCGCTGCACCCGGTTTGCCATTTCGATCAGCCGCCGCCAGGCGCGCTCCATGAACGCCATGACGCGCTCGACCTCCTTGTCGTCGGGCAACTGCAGCTCGAGCTTGTTGCTGCGGCCGGCATCGCGCGCGGCGCCCTTCTTCTGCGAATCTTCCTTCGCCAGCGGCGCGTCGATCTTCGGCGCCGGCGCCGCGGCCTCGCGCCTGTCGAGCTCTTCCTTCAGCTTCATGCGCTCGGCATCGAGCCGCAGGTGCGCCTCCTTCAGCGCGGCGATGTCGCGGTCGAACCGCGCCTGCTCGTCCTTGAAGCGCGCGAGATTGTCCTTCAGCTGCGTGTTCTCGCGCTGCAGCTTGCCGATCTCCGCATCGAGCGCCGCGCGCTCGTCGGGCACCGAGTAGCAGGACCAGCCGGCGACGCGGTTGTGGCAGCTGGCGAGGCTGCCGGTGCGGGTATCGAGCCGCAGCACGCCGTCGGCGGTCGGCGAAAACGTGTAGCGGCCGTTCTCGGAGTCCGGCGTCGCTTGCGCGAACGCCGGCGCGGCGAGCGCGAACGTCGCTGCGAGCAACGCAAGCGCGATGTATCGCAGATGTCCCGGCATGGCGAAGCCTCCGCCTGCAATCCTTTGCGATGAATATAGGCGCGCAGTGTGGCAGCCGCTACGCGGCGCGATAAGGCTCTCGGCCGGATTTCAACGCATCGCCCAGAAGCTCGAGCCGATCCTGGCCCCAGAACACCTCGCCGTCGAGCACGTAGCCGGGCGAACCGAACACGCCGGCTGCGATCGCGTCCTGCCGGTTCTGTTCATAGGCGTCAGCGATCTCCGCAGACGTCGCGCGTGCGACCAGCTTCTCGCCCGGCAGGCCCGACCTTGTTCGGCGAGATCGGTGATCGTCGCCGGATCGCCGAGATTGAGCTGGTCTTCCCAGGTGGATTTGAACACCAGCCGCATGAACGGTTCGGGATCGAGGCCCGCTTCGACCGCCGCGATCACGACGCCGTCGGCGAGCTTCGGATCGAACGGCCAGTGCTGCGGCTGCAGGTGGAAGTTCAGGCCGCGCTTCTCGCGCCAGCGCTGCAGCTCCATCATCCGGTAGCGCTGCCGCGCAGGATGGCGCTTGGCGAGCGGCAGGCCGCCGGTCTCGGCAAACAGCTCGCCGAGAAACACCGGCTTGTAGGCGACCTTGCAGCCGTGGCCCTGCGCCAAGTCCTGAAACAGCGGCGTGGCCGATATAGGCCCAGGGCGATGCCATTGAAAAATAATAGTCGATCTGTCGTGCCATCTTCGCGTCCCGCTCGGCGCCACTTTCACGGCATCCCAACAGAGGCCTTCGAGCAGGCGCAAGCAATCGCTTGCGACGAATGCCAAAGAAGCTGTGCGCGGCCTTTTGCGGCGTCAGATAAGCCCAGCAAAATCAGCTATTTGTTGTGCAGTTGCGGAATTCTTGACTTGGCGGAATGCGGTCAGTATGGTCCGCGCGGCTTTTGAGGGTGGCGGAGTTTTTTCTATTCAGGCCAATGGTTTAGTTCGGGTGTCGGCAACATGGTGGACACACGCAACGACGGACCGGGCAAGAATCGACAAGGCGACCAACCGTCGACCGACGAAGCCGCGCTCTCCGCAAGGCTGACTCATCTGGATCAGCGACTTTCCCACCTCCGGAAAGACCGCGAATTCGAGAAGAGCCAGGCCGAGAGCCGAGGGACAGGCGGCACACGCCAGGGCATCCGCCATGGCCGTGGGCTTACGCCTCTCCTCCGAACTGGTGGCAGGCGTCCTCGTCGGAGCGCTTCTTGGTTGGGGTTTCGACCGCTTTCTGTCGACGTCTCCCTGGGGTCTTATCGTGTTCCTGCTGCTCGGCTTCACCGCCGGCGTGATGAACGTGATGCGGTCGGCGGGCGCGATGGCGAAACAGTCCGAGCGGCTGAAAAACACCCCGAAAAGCTGAGCGTTTCCTGCCGGATCCTCCGGCTCGGACAAACGAAGACTTTCTTACGGTCGAGACTGAGACATGGCTTCCGATCCGATCCACCAGTTTGAAATCCACAAGCTGTTTTCGCTGGGCAATATCGGCGGCCACGAGATCGCCTTCACCAACTCCTCCGCCTACATGTTCGCCGCCGTCGGCGTGATCTCGCTGCTGATGATCGGCGGCAGCGCCGGCAAGCAGCTGATCCCGACCCGCTTCCAGTCGATGGCGGAACTGTCCTACGAATTCGTCGCCGATATGTTGCGAAGCAACGCGGGCGACGCGGGCATGAAGTTCTTCCCGCTGGTGTTCTCGCTGTTCATGTTCATCGCCGTCGTCAACCTGATCGGCATCATCCCCTACACCTTCACCGTCACCAGCCACCTGATCGTTACGCTGTGCATGGCGCTGATCGTCTTCCGACGATGACCGTCTACGGCTTCTACAAGCACGGCCTGCATTTCCTCAAACTGTTCGTTCCGAGCGGCATCCCGGTCTACATCCTGCCGCTGGTCGTGTTCATCGAGGTGCTGTCGTACTTCCTGAAGCCGGTGTCGCACTCGGTGCGTCTGTTCGCCAACATGCTGGCCGGCCACATCGCCCTGAAAGTGTTTGCGGGCTTCGTGACCATGCTCGGCGCCTTCGGCCTCGTCGGCTGGGTCGGCGCGATCCTGCCGCTCGGCTCTGACGGTCGCGCTGACCGCGCTCGAACTGCTGGTCGCGTTCCTGCAGGCCTACGTGTTCGCGATCCTCACCTGCATCTACCTCAACGACGCCATTCACGGCGGGCACTGAACGCTTTTCCGTTTCCTTCAATCGACCAATCCAAACAGGAGCATAAAATGGATCCAGTCGCAGCAAAGTACATCGGCGCCGGCATCGCGGCGATCGGCATGGGTGGCGCGGGCGTCGGCGTCGGCACCATCTTCGGCAACTACCTCGCAGCCGCGATCCGCAATCCGTCGGCCGCCCAGGGCCAGTTCGGCAACCTGATCTTCGGCTTCGCCGTGACCGAAGCGCTCGGCATCTTCTCGCTGCTGATCGCGCTGTTGCTGCTGTTCGCTCTCTGATCACGCCGCCGCGCCGGCTCTTTAAAGGGCCTGCGCCGGCGTACTTCCTTCTAAGGCACGATCTCTTGAAGGTGCGCTGATGGGATTGATCATCACTCCCGCGCAGGCGGCGACGCCGACGACGACCAGCTCGACCGGAGCTCCGCAGAAGGCGCGCGTTTCCGCCCTTCCAGAAGGAGACACTTCGCCTCGCAGCTCGTCTCGTTCGCGATCGCTTTTGTCCTGCTCTATGTGATCGTGTCGCGGTTCGCGCTGCCGCGCGTCGGCGGCATCATCGCCGCGCGCCTCGGCACGATCGAAGGCGACCTCGCGGAAGCGCAGCGGCTGAAGAGCGAATCCGACGCCGCGCTGAAGGCCTACGAAACCGAGCTTGCGACCGCCCGCGCCAATGCGCAGGCGATCGGCAGCGACATCCGCGACAAGCTGAACAAGCAGGCCGACGAGGAGCGCAAGCTGCTCGAAGACCGGCTGGCGGCCAAGCTCGCGGATGCCGAGAAATCGATCGCCGCCACCCGCACGACCGCGATGGGCAACGTTCGCGCGATCGCGACCGATGCGGCTGCAGCGATCGTGCAGCGGCTTTCCGGCATCGCGCCGGACGCCAACGCGGTCAAGACCGCCGTCGACGCCACGCTGAAGGGTTGAGCAGATGGAGTTTGACGCAACTTTCTGGTCCGCCGTCGCGTTCGTGATCCTGATCGACGGCTTCGTCTATCTCGGCGTGCACAAGAAGGTCATCGAGGCGCTCGATCATCGCGCGACCCGCATCAAGGCCGAGCTCGACGATGCGCGCCGGCTGAAGGACGAGGCGCAAAAGCTCGTCGCCGAGTATCGCGCCCGTCGTGAGAGCGCGGTGAAGGAAGCCGAAGAGATCGTCGCCGGCGCCAAGTCCGAGGCCGAGCGCATCGCGGCCGAGGCCAAGACGCGGATGGAAGACTTCGTCGCCCGCCGCACCAAGATGGCCGAGACCAAGATCGCCCAGGCCGAAGCGCAGGCCGTCGCCGACGTCCGCGCAGCAGCAGCCGACGCCGCCGTCGCGGCCGCGGCGAGGGTGCTGTCGCAGACCGTGAAGGGCGACACGGCCGACGACCTTGCTGACGCAGGGTATCGCCGAAGTCCGGCAGAAGCTGAACTGATCGGTTCAGATCAAACGAGATGAAAAAAGCCGGCCCTTGGGCCGGCTTTTTCTTTTGGTGCTGCGCGTAGCGAACATGACGGCCGCGATCAACCGCGTGCCTTGCCCTTTTGCCGCGGCGGCGCCGCGCGGGCGCCTTCCGGATCGAAGCCGATGTAGATCACGTAGGAGGCGACCGCTTCCGGCGACGGCACCGGGAAGGCCATGTCCTCGGCGACGAACGAGAACGGGACGTTGTCCTGGCCGGCAAGATCGACCGTCGTGCGATAAAGCTTCGTCGCGACGGTTTTCGGCTGCACGCCCTCCTGCACCACCGCGACGCGGATCGGCACATCGACCGCAGGCGGCGCGCCCGCGGGACCGACGATGATGCGGCCCTGGATGCCGACGCGCGCATTCACCTGTCCGCCAAACAGCGTACAGTCGCGCGCGTTGCGGGTGATGGTGCCCTGATAGCGGACCTCGTTGTTGTCGGTGACGGGCCCGGGCTTCGCGCCGATCTGCAGCGTGGAAGCGCCCTCGCGGATGGCGACGCCCGGACAATCCTGATACGGCGCCGCCCTGCCCGGCGGCTGCGTTGCCGCCGCTGCTGCCGCCGAACGGCGCAGGCGGCGTGCCGACCAGTTGCGCCTGGGTCGACGAGCCCGACGAACTCCCGAACAGCTGGCTGAAGCGATCGCCCATCGAGGACATTCCGCCGCCGCCGCCACAGTTCGCGAGCAAAAGGCTCGCTGCGGCGAGAATCCCGCCGCGTAGCAAGGCATTCGTTGTCGTGCCGCGGCTGCGGCCCGGATGGTCAAAACGCAACATTGGAAGTCCCGGTCTATTCCCCAGGCGGTTATATCAAATCAAAAGCGGCGGACCAAAGGCGCGTTCGGTCGCAGGCGCAGACGCCGAACGCAGAAAGTTAACGCCGGCGAGTACCGCCCTACCCCTTCAAATCCTCGTTGAGCAGCCCGAACAGGTAGTGATCCTGCCAGACGCCGTTGATGCAGAGGTAGCGGCGCGCGAGGCCCTCGCGGACGAAGCCGCATTTCTCCAGCACCCGCACCGAGGCCCTGTTGGTCGGGATGCACGCGGCCTCGATGCGGTGCAGGTTCAATTCGCTGAAGATGAACGGCAGCAGCACCTTCAAGGACGAGGGTCATGTAGCCCTGGCCCGCAAACTGCTCGCCGGTCCAGTAGCCGATGGTGCCGGCCTGGACGATGCCGCGGCGCACATTCGCCAGCGTCACGCCGCCGACCAGGGCCTGGTCCGCCATCCTGAAAACGAGAAACGGGTAGGCGCGGTCGGCGGAAATGTCCTCCGCATAGCGCCGCAGCCGCCGGCGAAACCCGGCCCGGGTCAGGTCGTCGGACGGCCAGATCGGCTCCCACGGGGTGAGGAACGCGCGGCTGTCCTCGCGCAGCTTCGCCCACTGCGGGAAATCGCTCATCTGCGGCGGGCGCAGCAACAGCCCGTGGCCGCGCGGCGCCAGATCCGGCGGAGACGAGGATGTCAGTCCAAACAGGGCCACGTAAAAACCCCTGCAGCAATCGACCGGCCCGCGCCGCGGGCGGATCAAGATAACCTAGTGCATGATCCCGAAAAGTGTGAAGCGGTTTTCGGACAAGATCATGCGCAAATCAGAGATTAGAGCGGGATGACGAACGTCATCCTGCTCTAGTGATAGCGTGCCCGATCCGGCGCTTCCGTCAAGCCTTCTGCGAACTTGACGGCCTTGGAAAGTCCGCGGCCGCTGCCGAGCGCGACCACCGCGGGACGGCTGCGGGCCAGCAACGCCTGCGCCGCGGCGCACGTCGAATTCGAGGGTCACGTTGTCGATCCGCGCCACCATCTCGGCGTTGGTCAAAGGCCGGCCGAACATCAGGATGTGCCGCGCGAGCTGCTCGGCGCGGGCGCCGCAGCTTTCCAGCGCCATCAACAGGCCGGCCTTCATCTGCGCCTTGGCGCGCTGCACCTCGGTCTCGGTCAGCGTATCCACCGCGGCCTTCATCTGGTCGACCACCACATCCATCATCTCCGGCGCGTCGGCCGGATCGGTGCCGGTGTAGAGGCCGAAGAAGCCCGTGTCCGAATACGGCATGTGGAAGGTGTAGATCGAATAGCAGAGCCCGCGCTTCTCGCGCACCTCCTGGAACAGCCGCGACGACATTCCGCCGCCGAGGATGTTGGAGAACACCTGCAGGCTGAACAGCGCCGGGTCGGTCTGCGACACTCCCTCGAGCCCGAACGTCAGATGCGCCTGCTCGAGATCGCGGCGCACGATGCGCGAGCCGCCGCCGAACTTCGCCGCCACCGGCGACGGCGCGGCCGGCCCGGAGAAGGTCGCAAAACGCTTGGCCGCTTCCGCGACCACCATGTCGTGCTCGACCGCGCCGGCGGCCGCGACCACCATGTCCGGCGCACGGTAATGCTTGGCGAGATAGCCGTGCAGCGTGTCGCCGGTGAACGCCTTCAGCGACTCGGCCGTGCCGAGCAGCGAGCGGCCCATCGGCTGGCCCGGAAACGCGAGCTCGCTCATGTGCTCGAAGATCACGTCGTCCGGCGTGTCCTGCGCCGCACCGATCTCCTGCTCGATCACGCTCTTCTCGCGCTCGACCTCTTCGGCCTCGAACACCGGATTGGCGAGGATGTCGGACAGCACATCGAGCGCGAGCGGCACGTCCGCCTTCAGCACGCGGGCGTAGTAGGCGGTCGTCTCGGTGCTGGTCGCCGCATTCAGATCGCCGCCGACATTCTCGATCTCCTCGACGATCTGCCGTGAGGAGCGCGTCTTCGTGCCCTTGAACGCCATGTGCTCGAGGAAATGCGAGACGCCGTGCTCGTTCGCCTGCTCATCGCGGCCGCCGACACCGGTCCAGACGCCGAGCGCCGCCGTCTCGAGATGCGGCATCGTATCGGTGACGACGGTAAGGCCGGATGGAAGCTTGGTCAGATTGACGCTCATGCAACTCTCTATGCAACTCTGTTGTTCAAGCAGGTTCTTTGGCGGCCCGGCTTGCCGAGCGGATGAAACGCTCGAGCTCGGCGCGATCGTTCGGCATCCGTGTGATCTTCTCCGGCCTGGTCATCAGCCCGGAGAGATAGGCCGGCAGCGCCGGTCGCGCCCCGCAGGCCGCTTCCACCGCGTCGGGAAATTTTGCCGCATGCGCCGTCGAAAGCACGATGTTCGGAACGTTCGGCGTCGCCGTCGCGTGTTCGGACACCGCGACCGCCACTGCGGTGTGCGGATCGATCAGGTCGCCGCTTTCGCGCCACGCCGCACGGATCGCCGCATTGACCTCGTCCTCGTCCGCCCTGCCCGCATCGAACTGCTCGCGGATGTTGCGCAGCGCGCCGGCCGGCAGCACGAAGCGGCCGGACTGACCGAGCGATGCCATCAGGCCGCGCAGGGCCGCGCTGTCGCGATCCGTCGCCTCGAACACCAGCCGCTCGAAGTTGGACGAAACCTGGATGTCCATCGACGGCGATGTCGTCTCATGGACCTGGCGCACTTCGTAGGCGCCGCTCGACAGCGTGCGGGCGAGAATGTCGTTGATGTTGGTTGCAACGCGCAGGCGGCCGATCGGCAGCCCCATGCGCTTGGCGACGTAGCCCGCGAAGATGTCGCCGAAATTTCCGGTCGGCACCGTGAAGTCGACGCTGCGCGACGGCGCGCCGAGCGCAACCGCCGACGTGAAGTAGTAGACCGCCTGGGCGACGATGCGCGCCCAGTTGATCGAGTTGACGCCGGAGAGCGAGACCGAGTCGCGGAAGCGGTGGTGGTTGAACAACGCCTTCACCAGCGCCTGGCAGTCGTCGAAGGTGCCCTCGACCGCGAGCGCATGCACGTTGGCCGCATTCGCCGTGGTCATCATCCGCCGCTGCACGTCGGAAATGCGCCCGTCGGGAAACAGCACGAACAGGTCGACATTGTCGCGGCCGGCGAACGCGTCGACGGCCGCGCCGCCGGTGTCGCCCGAGGTCGCAACGACGATGGTGGTGCGCTCGCCGCGCTTGGCCAGCACGTGATCCATCAGCCGCGACAGGAGCTGCATCGCCACGTCCTTGAAGGCGAGCGTCGGTCCGTGAAACAACTCCAGGATGAACTGGTTCGGCGAGGCCTGATCGAGCGGCACCACCGCCGGATGGCGGAAGGTGGCGTAGGCCTCGTTCGCCATGCGGGCGAGGTCGGCGTCGGAGATCTCGCCGTCGACGAACGGGCGAATCACCTCCACGGCCACTTCCGGGTAGGGCCTGCCGAAGAAGCCGGCGATCGTCTGCGCCTCGAGCTGGGGCCAGGTTTCGGGCACGTACAGGCCGCCGTCCCGGGCAAGCCCGGTCAGCATCACGTCACAGAAACCGAGCACCGGGGCTTCGCCCCGGGTCGAGATATAGCGCACCGGCCGATCCTCCAAAGCCCGCAATTCATTACAAGGCTTTGATATATAACGGGAAAACGACGCTCCGCATCGGCGAAGCGGTTTCGGCACAATATTCGGAAGATTCGGGCTCTACAAGGACGAGGAAGAGCCTCGGGCCGATCGACCTGCCCCGCACGGGTCTGAAATCATGCGTTCCGCTGGCCTTTCAGCCAGAAACCGAAGGCGATGGTCACGGCGGCGGCCAGCAGGAACCAGGTCACGGCGTATTGAAGGTGGTCGTTCTTCAGCCTGACCTGCAGCGGTCCGGGCTTCGGAACGCCGCCTGGCGGCACCGGGCCCTCAAGATCGACGTAGAACGGCGCAACGCGCTGCGGCTCGGCCCAGCCCAGCGCCTGCGCCATCGCCAGGTGGTCGCGCAGGAACCAGAGGCGCTTGCCGCGGTCGGCGTGCGGCGTCAGCCAGCCGGGAACTTCCGGGAAGCGGATGTAACCCGTCAGCGCGACCGGGCTGTTCGATGCCGGCCGGGCGTCCTGTCCGTCCGGGACGAAACCGCGATTGACGACCATCGTCTCGCCGCTGGCGAGCCTGACCGGCGCGAACGACCACACGCCCGTGCCGGAGACGTCCTTCCGCAACGGTGACGGCGACGCGAACACCTGTGCCGGTTCGCTCGCCTGGAGCACGCCGCTGAACGTGACGCGACGGAACTCGTCCTTCTGCGGCGTGAGCTCGCCCCAGCTTGCCGCCGGCGGCAGCGCGACGGGCGCGGCCGCGAGCCGTTCGTCGAGCGCGGCGATCAAGGCCAGCTTGTCGACGCGGCGCTCCAGCTGCCAGACGCCAAGCGACAGCAGCACCGCAACGATGACGACGGTCGTCGCGATCGGGATCAGCAGGCCGCGCCGAGCTGCAGCCTCGCTCATGGCCTGTCCCGATCGATCAGCTGCCCCTCCTGCGCCTTGTGGTGATACTGCAAGGCGATCAGCAGCGACTTCATCGGCCGCAGCGGCGCCAGCGTGGTCAACAGGATCAGCGGCACCCACA
Organism: uncultured Alphaproteobacteria bacterium; assembly: GCA_963843435.1. GTDB lineage: Bacteria > Pseudomonadota > Alphaproteobacteria > Rhizobiales > Xanthobacteraceae > P52-10. The sequence continues at coordinate 837,474 of CAWJKJ010000006.1, read as the reverse complement.
GCACCGCATGCAGCCAGAACGGCGGCCGGTACATCACTTCGACGATCAGCGCGCAGAAGACGACGATGAAGCCGGCGATCAGGATGATGAACACCGCAGGACCGTCGCCAGCGTCGATGAAGGCGTAGTCGAGACCGCATTCGCTGCACGCAGGCCGCAGCGACAGGAAGCCCGCGAACACTTTCCCCTCGCCGCAGCGCGGGCATTTGCAGGCAAGCCCGCGCAGGATGGTCTGCGACAGTGCAGATGGAGCGCTCGATGATAAGCTCCTAAAAAGCGAAAAGGGCGGCGCAGCGGCCGCCCTCTTCTTCAACCTCGCGGCGTAACGATCAATGTCCGCCGCCGCCGGCTCCGGCCGCCATCGGACCGCCGTAGCCCCAGACATAGATGGCGACGAACAGGAACAGCCAGACCACGTCGACGAAGTGCCAGTACCAGGCGGCGAACTCGAAGCCGAGGTGCTGCTTCGGGGTGAAGTGCGCCCGCATAGGCGCGCAGCAGGCAGACGATCAGGAACACCGTGCCGACCAGCACATGGAAACCGTGGAAGCCGGTCGCCATGAAGAAGGTCGCGCCGTAGATGTGGCCTTTGAAGCCGAACGCCGCGTGGCTGTATTCGTAGGCCTGCACGCAGGTGAACACCGCGCCGAGGATGACCGTCAGGATCAGTCCCCACTTCAGCCCCTGGCGATCGCCTTCCAGCAGCGCATGGTGCGCCCAGGTGACGGTGGTGCCCGAGGTGAGCAGGATCAGCGTGTTCAACAGCGGCAGGTGCCAGGGATCGAACGTCTCGATGCCCTTCGGGCGGCCAGACGCCGCCGAACAGCGCGTCGCGCGCGACCTGGTGCACGTCGTTCGGAAACAGCGCCGAGTTGAAGTAGGCCCAGAACCAGGCGACGAAGAACATCACCTCCGAGGCGATGAACAGGATCATGCCGTAGCGGTGATGCAGCTGCACCACGCGGGTGTGGTCGCCGCCGTTCGCCTCGCGGATGACGTCGCCCCACCAGGCCACCATCGTGTAGAGCACGCCGATGACGCCGATGCCGAACACCAGCGGCGCGCCGGTGTACATGTGGTGCATCCAGCCGATCGCGCCGATCGCCATGATGAACGCCGAGATCGAGCCGACGATCGGCCACGGCGACGGATTGACGAGGTGGTAGTCGTGATGCTTGGCGTGCGCGTCAGCCATAATTAGCGTCTCCGTCTCCGTAGCCGTCGCGGGCCAAGCCGCGTCGTTGCAGTCATGTTACAGGCTCCCATTGCGCTTGTCTGCGGCCTGCGCCGCCACCGGCTTCGGCTCGTCGCGCATCGGATAGAAGGTGTAGGACAGGGTGATGGTCGAGAGCTGGTCGTGCTCGCTGTCGGCGGCGAGCGCCGGATCGACGTAGAACACCACCGCCATCTCGCGCTTCTCGCCGGGCGCGAAGCGCTGCTCGGTGAAGCAGAAGCAGTTGATCTTCTGGAAGTGGATGCCGGCGGTCAGCGGCGTCACGTTGTAGGACGCCTGGCCGAGCGTCGGCCGCGCCGCGAGGTTGGTCACGGTGTAGTAGGCGGTGACGACCTCGCCGATCCGCACGTTGATCTCGGTCTTCTCCGGCTCGAACTTCCAGGGCAGCCCGCCCATCACGTTGGCGTCGAAGCGGACGGCGATGCTGCGCTCGAGCACGCCCGACGGCATCTGCGTCGCCACCTGGGTGGTGCCGTTGAAGCCGGTGACGCGGCAGAACCAGTTGTAGAACGGCACGGCCGCATAGGCGGCGCCGACCATGAACGCGACGAACACCCCGCACGCAGCCGCAACCGCCACATCGCGCCCGATGCGCGGCTTTCGCGGTTTGACGTGCGTGGCTTCCGTCACTTCCCAATGGCTCCTAAATCGGCCGGATCAGCACCGCCGGTCCCCTGACCAGCGTCACCGCGAAGAACAGCACCACCAGGGCCACCAGGATCACGGCGATCGCGATCGAGCGCTGGCGGCGGCTGCGCTGCTGCTGCTCGGTCAGCACGATCCCGTCCGGCTCGTCCTTTTTGTCCATCGCTGTGATCATGCCCGGCCAACAACATGCATCGCGAGCGGCGCGAGCGCGTCGATCAGCAGCGTCGCGAACAGCACGAACAGATAGACGATCGAGAAGCCGAACAGGTGCCGCGCGGCAAGCTCGCCGGCTGCGCCCTCGCGCTGGCGAAAGACCTGGACCGCGAACCACAGCATCGCCGCGCCGGCGACGGTCGCGACAATGCCGTAAGCGCGGTCGAAGTAGCCGAGCGGCCACGGCGCGACCGCAACCACGATCAGCGCGATGGTGTAGAGCAGGATCTGCAGCCGCGTCGCGTCGGGTCCGGCAACGACCGGCAGCATCGGCAGCTTTGCGCGGATGAAATCCTCGGTGCGGTAGAGCGACAGCGCCCAGAAGTGCGGCGGCGTCCACAGGAAGATGATCGTGAACAGCAGCACCGGCTCGACGGACAGCGATCCCGTCGCCGCGACCCAGCCGACCACCGGCGGCAGCGAGCCCGCCGCGCCGCCGATGACGATGTTCTGAGGGGTCGAGCGCTTCAGCCACATCGTATAGATCACGACATAGAAGAAGATCGTGAAGGCGAGCAAGGCGGCCGCAAACCAGTTCACCAGGATGCCGAGGGTGAACACCGAAAAGAACGACAGCGTCATGCCGAAGGTCAGAGCCTCGGCCGGCGTGATGCGACCCGACGGGATCGGTCGGTTGGCCGTGCGCTGCATCACCGCGTCGATGTCGCGGTCGTACCACATGTTGAGCGCGCCGGAGGCGCCGGCGCCGACCGCGATGCAGAGCAGCGAGGTGAACGCCATCACCGGGTGCATGTGTCCCGGCGCGATGACGATGCCGACCAGCGCCGTGAAGATCACGAGCGACATCACCCGCGGCTTCAGCAGCTCGACATAGTCGCCGACCGTCGCCTCGGAGATGTGCGGCGCAAGCTCGGCCGGATGGTTATCGACGATCATCGACAAAGCGAAACCCGCTTCCCTGGAATCAGCGCGGCGCGCATTCGCGCCGCGCGAACGCTCACTTGATCTTCGGCAGCACTTCGAACTGGTGGAACGGCGGCGGCGAGGTCAGCGTCCACTCCAGCGTGGTCGCGCCCGGGCCCCACGGATTGTTCGCGGCAGCTTCCTTGCGAATGACCGCCTGGATGACGTTGAACAGGAAGATCAGCACGCCGAAGGCCGAGATGTAGGAGCCGATCGACGAGACGTAGTTCCAGCCGGCGAACGCATCCGGATAGTCGACGTAGCGGCGCGGCATGCCCTGCAGGCCGAGGAAGTGCTGCGGGAAGAACACCAGGTTCACGCCGATGAAGGTGACCCAGAAATGCAGCTTGGCGAGCGGCTCGTAGTACATGTAGCCGAACATCTTCGGGAACCAGTAGTACCAGCCCGCGAAGATCGCGAACACGGCGCCGAGCGACAGCACGTAGTGGAAGTGCGCCACGACGTAATAGGTCTCCTGCAGCGAGCGGTCGACGCCGGCATTCGCCAGCACCACGCCGGTGACGCCGCCGACGGTGAACAGGAAGATGAAGCCGATCGCCCACAGCATCGGCGACTTGAACTCGATCGAGCCGCCCCACATCGTCGCGATCCACGAGAAGATCTTCACGCCGGTCGGCACCGCGATCACCATGGTGGCGGCGACGAAGTAGGCCTGCGCCGCCGACGACATGCCGACCGTGTACATGTGGTGCGCCCAGACGACGAAGCCGATGCCGCCGATGGCGACCATCGCGTAGGCCATGCCGAGATAGCCGAACACCGGCTTGCGCGAGAAGGTCGAGACGATCTGGCTGACCATGCCGAAGCCGGGCAGGATCAGGATGTACACTTCGGGATGACCGAAGAACCAGAACAGATGCTGGTAGAGGATCGGGTCGCCGCCGCCGTCCGGCGAGAAGAAGGTGGTGCCGAAGTTGCGGTCGGTCAGCAGCATGGTGATCGCGCCGGCGAGCACCGGCAGCGACAGCAGCAGCAGGAACACGGTGACCAGGATCGACCACACGAACAGCGGCATCTTGTGCAGGGTCATGCCCGGCGCGCGCATGTTGAAGATCGTGGTGATGAAGTTGATGGCGCCCAGGATCGACGAGGCGCCGGCCAGATGCAGCGACAGGATGCCGAAGTCGACCGACGGCCCCGGATGGCCGGTCGTCGACAGCGGCGCATAGAGCGTCCAGCCCGCGGCGACGCCATGCCCGCCGGGCTCGCCCGGAACGAACATCGAGATCAGCAGCAGCGCGAACGAGGCCGGCAGCAGCCAGAACGAAATGTTGTTCATGCGCGGGAAGGCCATGTCCGGCGCGCCGATCATCAGCGGCACGAACCAGTTGCCGAAGCCGCCGATCATCGCCGGCATCACCATGAAGAACACCATGATGAGGCCGTGGCCGGTGACGAACACGTTGAAGGAATTGCCATTCGAGAAGTACTGCAGACCCGGCTCCTGCAGCTCCATGCGCATGCCGACCGAGAGCGCGCCGCCGATCACGCCGGCCACGATCGCGAAGATCAGGTACATCGTGCCGATGTCCTTGTGGTTCGTCGAATAGACGAACCGGCGCCATCCGGTCGGATGCCCGTGGTCTTCGTGATGGGCGTGATCGCCGTGATGTGCCGCTGAAGTCGCCATAATCTTCGTCCCTCGAACCTTGACTGGTTCCGTCGCCCTTCTTCCGACGCCGCGTCAGCGGCTCGCTGCGCTCAAGTCCGCAAGCTTGCTGTTGTCCGGCACGCTCGCGAATTTCTTCTTGGCGTCCTCGATCCAGGCGCTGAACGCCTGGTCGCTGACGACGCGGATCTGGATCGGCATGAACGCGTGGTCCTTGCCGCACAGTTCCGAGCACTGTCCGTAATAGATGCCTTCCTTGGTCGCCTTGAACCAGGTCTCGTTGAGGCGTCCCGGGATGGCGTCGATCTTGACGCCGAAGGCAGGCACGGCGAAGGCGTGGATCACGTCGGCGGCGGTGGTCTGCACGCGCACCACCTTGTTGACCGGCACGACGACCTCGTTGTTGACGGCGAGCAGCCGCGGCTGGCCGGGCTTGCGCTCATTGTCCTGCAGCATCAGCGAGTCGAACTCGAACGGGCCGTTGTCGGGATAGGTGTAGGTCCAGAACCACTGCTTGCCGGTCGCCTTGATCGTCAGGTCGGCCTTCGGAAGGTCGAGCTGGAAGAACAGCAGGCGGAACGACGGCACGGCGATGCCGACCAGGATCAGCACCGGGATGATCGTCCAGGCCACCTCGATCAGGGTGTTGTGGGTGGTCTTCGACGGAACCGGATTGGCCTTGGCGTTGAACTTGACGACAACGAGCACCAGCAGCGCCAGCACGAACAGCGTGATGATCGTGATCAGCCAGACCAGGATGGTGTGGAACCAGGTGATGTCTTCCATCACCGGCGTGACCGCCTCCTGCAAGCCGAGCTTCCACGGCTCGGGCTGAGCGGCCCAACCCACGCTTGCGCCAAGGACAGCGCCAAAAACGAGACCGCCAATCCCATGAGGCCCAACAAGCCCATCCGCCTCATCGACATCTTCATGCCGCCCACGCTCCCTCAAAAGTCCGAAATCGGCGTCCGGATGGTGCGAGCCCCTGCCGGTACCCCGGCGCCAAGTCCCAGACCAAGTCCCTCACGCACCAAGTCCCCACGCCACCGACACGCTGCGAAAGCCCGAAAACGGGCTTAGAACGGGTCGAAGAATCCAGCCTCTCAAACCACACTTCAAAGCCTATCGCAATGCACCTTCTAGGCCTTTGCAACAGGGGAGCGCAGCCCGAAACGCAGAGCGGCAGCGCTGATGATTCGCCTGATATTCCAAACGGAAATCGGCGACACCCGCTTGACGCTCGCGACAGCGGATGGTCCCCATGGGCGGGACGGATGGCGCGATCTGATTCGCGATGTCCCGACCGGTTGCAGACGCCGCGCGAAAGCGCCTTCAAGCTGCCGCAGTTCAAGCTGCAAAAGCGTCGAAGGCCCCTGCGATTGCAGTTCCGGTGGGGCCAGCTATACGAAAATTAACGCAAAAGGCGTTATCAAGAGCCGGGGCAACCCAGAGAGATTCCGATGGGTGGTTTTGAACATCTTCGAAGGGCCGCGGGCTTCGCGGCCGCCGGTCTCATGCTCGGCCTGCTGGTCGGCGCTGGTCCTGCGGCAGCTCAGGGCGCGGTCAAGGCGGTTGCCGGCGACTGGCAAATCCGCTGCGACACCCCGCCGGGCGCGCAGGGCGAACAGTGCGCGCTGATCCAGAGCGTGGTCGCCGAGGATCGCTCCAACGCCGGCCTCACCGTCATCATCCTGAAAACCGCCGACCAGAAGAGCAAGCTGATGCGCGTGGTCGCGCCGCTCGGCGTGCTGCTGCCGTCCGGGCTCGGGCTGAAGCTCGACGAAAAGGATGTCGGCCGCGCCGGATTCGTGCGCTGCCTGCCGAACGGCTGCGTCGCCGAGGTGGTGATGGACGACACTCTGCTCGGCCAGTTGAAGACCGCCAAGACCGCGACCTTCATCATCTTCGAGACGCCGGAAGAAGGCATCGGCTTCCCGCTCAGCCTGAAAGGCATCGGCGAGGGCTACGACAAGCTGCCGTGAGGCGAATTGCTTGACGTGAATTGCCGCCAATCGCCTCTCGATTTGGCCCGCTTTCGCAACTATCTTGACGTCCAGATGACAGCGCTCCGCTCATTCAGCGGACATGATTGCCTGCGCGCGACAGTCGCGAAACAAATCGTCAGGGAACGCCGATGACCAATCTCGCCACCTCCTCCCTCCTCGACCGCTCCGGGCTTGACCGCGATGCCGTGAAAAACGAGATCGCGCGCGGGCTTGCCGGCGCGGACGACGGCGAGTTGTTCCTGGAGTACCGGCAGTCCGAAGCGCTGATGTTCGACAACGGCCGGCTGAAGCAGGCGACCTACGACACGGCGCAGGGTTTTGGCCTGCGCGCGGTGAAGAATGACGCGGTCGGCTATGCCCATTCGTCGGACGTGTCGGTCCCGGCGCTGATCCGCGCCGCCGATGCGGTCGGCGCGGTGCGCGCCGGCTATTCCGGATCGTTCGCGGCCGCGCCCGGCCGCACCAACGTCCGCCTCTATGGCGACGACAACCCGCTCGATGCGCCGGGCTTCGAGGCCAAGGTGAAGCTGCTCGGCGAGATCGACGCCTATGTGCGCGACAAGGACCCGCGCGTGCGGCAGGTCTCGGTCAGCCTGGCGGCCACCTGGCAGGTGGTCGAGATCGTCCGCCCCGACGGCGAGACCTATCGCGACATCCGTCCGCTGGTGCGCGTCAACGTCTCGGTGGTGGCGGGCACCGGCGACCGGCAGGAGACCGGCAGCCACGGCTATGGCGGGCGCGAAGGTTTTCAGCGCTTCATCGAGACCAAGGCCTGGCGCAACGCGGCCGACTCGGCGCTGCGGCAGGCGATCGTCAATCTCGACTCCGTGCCGGCGCCGGCCGGCGAAATGGACGTGGTGCTCGGCCCGGGCTGGCCGGGCGTGATGCTGCATGAAGCGGTCGGCCACGGGCTCGAGGGCGACTTCAACCGCAAGCAGACGTCGGCCTTCGCAGGGCTGATGGGCCAGCAGGTCGCCGCCAAAGGCGTCACCGTCGTCGACGACGGCACGATCCAGAACCGCCGCGGCTCGCTGTCGATCGACGACGAAGGCACGCCGACCAACCGCACCATGCTGATCGAGGACGGCGTCCTCGTCGGCTACATGCAGGACCGGCAGAACGCGCGGCTGATGAACATGAAGCCGACCGGCAACGGACGGCGCGAGAGCTACGCGCATGTGCCGATGCCGCGCATGACCAACACCTACATGCTCGCAGGCAAGAGCGACCCGCAGGAGATCCTCGCCTCGGTCAAGAACGGCATCTTCGCCGTCAACTTCGGCGGCGGCCAGGTCGACATCACCTCGGGCAAATACGTGTTCCAGTGCACCGAGGCCTACCGGATCGAAAACGGCAAGGTCGGCGCGCCGCTGAAGGGCGCGATGCTGATCGGCAACGGCCCGACCGACCTGCATCGCATCAGCATGGTCGGCAACGACCTCGAGCTCGACACCGGCATCGGCACCTGCGGCAAGAACGGCCAGGGCGTGCCGGTCGGCGTCGGCCAGCCGACGCTGCGCATGGACCGCATCACGGTCGGCGGCACGGGCTGATCCTCTCAGCCCGCATCTTGCGACGAGCGAGGCAACGATGATGAAATCCATCCAGCGCTGGTCGATTGCCCTCGTCGAGCTGGCCGGCGATCGTGCTGGTCGTCCTGGTCGCGAAGGGCGCCGTCGCGGAGCCATTCTACGTACCCTCAGCCTCCATGGAGCCGACCCTCCTGATCGGCGATGCGCTGGTGGCCTCGAAGTATCCTTACGGCTACGGCATGGCGTCCGTACCGATGCCGATCACACTCGGAACGACACCGCGGGTTTTCGGCGCGCTGCCCGAACGCGGCGATGTGGTCGTGTTCCGCTGGCCAGGCGACATCTCGCAAACCTGGGTCAAGCGCGTGGTCGGACTGCCGGGCGAGCGCGTGCAGATGCGCCGCGGCCAGCTGTTCATCAACGGACAACCGGCGCCGCTGCGGGCCGATGGAATGGGCGAGTCGGAGAACGACGACGGCTCCAAGACGAAGGTGTATCGCTATATCGAGACGCTGCCCGGCGGGCGCAACCATGAGATCTTCAAGGTCGAGGCCGCTCATGACCTCGACAACACCGCCGAAGTCACGGTCCCGGCCGGCCACCTCTTCGTGCTCGGCGACAACCGCGACCGCTCGGCGGACAGCCGTGTCCCGGTTGCCAACGGCGGGGTCGGCCTGCTTCCGGTCGAAAACCTGATGGGGCGGGTCGACGCCATCGCCGGCTCCTGGGATCTCGGCCTGCGCAGCCAACCCATCTCGACCTGGTTGTCGGGACTGCGCACCGCGCGCTTCTTTACCGCGGTCCACTAGAGCGGCGGCAGGCGATACAAGCGACGATGAATGCAGATGACTTCGTCGCCATCGCACTTCGCAATCCGGCGAACGACGCCATTCTGGACGAATTGCTGCGACTGGAGTTGCACGACGCGTGGCTGGTGTCCGGCTGCCTCGTTCAAACGGCCTGGAACGTCTTGACCGGCCGCCCGGTCGACTACGGCATCAACGACTATGATGTGTTCTATTTCGATGCCGACACGTCGTGGGAGCGCCGAGGACGCCGTCATCAAGTCGCTGTCTGACGCTGCGGCAAGGCTGAACGTACCGATCGAGGCGCGCAATCAGGCGCGCGTTCACCTCTGGTATCCGTCGAGGTTTGGCTATTCCTATCCCCCGCTGACCTCTTCCAGGGACGGGATCGATCAATTCCTGACGCGAAACACCAAGGTCGGCATCCAGCGCACCCGCGCAGGCGACTGCGTCTATGCGCCGGACGGCTTCGATGACATCGCCAACCTTCAGGTGACGCCGAACCCCACGCCGCACTTTTCCGCGGAACGCTATGCGCAGAAGGCAGCCCGGTGGAAATCACTCTGGCCGGAGTTGACGGTGATCGCCCCGGAGGTCGGAGCAGGCCCCTGAGCGGCCGGTTTTCCGATCTCGCCCGCCATTTTCGACTTGTACTTCCATGCGATGCGCATTAGCCTTGCGCATATGGAGGGCGCATGGGAACACTGTCCCCTCGAGTGCCGAAGAAGCGCGCGGTGAATCTCTTCGTCGATGCAGAACTGCTCGACGAGGCGAAGCGCATGGGCATCAACGTCTCCGACACGCTCGAACGGAGGCTGCGCAACATCGTGCGCGCCGAACAGCAAAAGCGCTGGCTCGAAGAAAATCGCGAGGCCTTCGCCTCTATCAACACATTCATCGACAACCACGGCCTGCTGTCGAGCCGGCTTCGGTATCGGCCCGACAATTAGTTTGCGCATGTCCGAGAACCGCGACACACCCCCGATCACGGTCGAGGACAGGCTTTTCGGGATCTTGCGCCGATGATCCGGCAGTTCGACGTGGTCGCCAATCCTGACCCGTTGGAAACGGCACACCGACCCTATCTGATCAACCTTCAATCGGATCTCATCAGCGAACTGAGGTCGATCGTCGTCGCGCCGCTGGTGCCGCTTGCGACAGATGAAAGGCGCGCGACGTCTCAATCCTGTCGTCCTCGTCGAGGGCAACGAATATTGGCTGGCCACGCATGAACTGTTCGCGATCGACCAGCGTATGCTGAACCAAGGCGCAGTAGCGAACCTGTCGAACGAGCGCGACGCGATCATCGCCGCACTTGATATAGTTTTCACCGGAATCTGAGGCATGATCTATTTCCGAAAACCGGTGTCCACCCCGATCACGTCGAGGCAGCTTTTCGGATATGCCTTAGAAATACGCGATCAGCCGCCCGCACGCGGCGACGCAGAACCAGATGACGATCGAGGCGATCGCGATCGGCCGGGCTGCGTCCGGCAGCGGCTTCAGCGGCGCGAGATTCTGCACCTTCGGCGTAACCCAGACTTCGAAGGCGACGATGTTCGCAAGGCCGAGCGCAATCAGGCCGAGCTTGATCTGAAAGACGCGGTTGAGAACGACGTGGCTCGCTTCCGCGGTGAACAGCGTGAGGCCTGACAGCACGAGACCTGCAAACGCGATCACCGCCGCCCAGCGGGCCTTGCGCAGGATGTACCCCGGCGAGGTCGCCGCGAACGCGCCCATCATGCGCAGATCCATCACCGCGATCGAGCCGGCGAACGCCATCAGCGAGAGGATGTGAACGACATTGGCCGTCATATAGGCCCATGTCGACTGGCGGATCGCGGCGCCGAGCCCGCTCGCTTCCAGTGCGACGAAGATCGCCGGGGCAGCATCAGTCATTGCGCGTCACCTGCGGCATCCTCGAGAATGGAGTCGGGCTAGCGCAATTCGTAGGTCTTTCCGTCGACCGTGATGCGCTCGGCGCGCATCTCGTCCTTCTGCACCGTCGAGCGATAGCCGTAGGCCGAGACCGTCTTGCCGACGGCGACGACTTCGGCTGTCGCACCACGCGAGGTCATGCGAAACGTCGGCGCCAGCGTCACCGTCCAGACCTGGTCGGTCCCCTTCACGGCGATTTCCGCGTGCGGGTTCTCGAACTTCAGCGTCTGGATCCGTCCCGCGACCGTAATCGGATTGGCTGCGTCGTAGCTGCCCCACCCGTGATGCGCGTATGCAGCCGCAGCCATCGCCGAAACGGTCGGCAATCACGGCACTTGCCAAGGTGAAGCGTCGCATGGGCCCCTCCTGATTGGACGCCATTTTAGCCGATAACCCGGATATTGGGATATGGTTCGAATGCCGCACCAGATACCGAATGATGCCGAAACATAACCGTTCGATGACTTACGCCGCCGTCGAGAAAATGCTGCTCGGCTGGCCCGGGGTCGAGCTGTCGAGTTCTTATGGACGGCCGTCGCTGAAGGTGAAGGGAAAGTTCTTCACCTGGGTCAAGGAGGACGGCGACAGCATCGTCATCGGCGGCATCGGCTTCGACGAGCGCGACATGCTGATGGAGACGCAAGGTGACGTCTTCTACATCACCGACCACTACCGCAACTCGCGCTATGTGCTGATGCGCCTGTCGCGTGCCGATCCTGGAACGGTCGAGGCGTTCCTGCGGCGTCGCTGGTTCGAGATCGCGCCGAAGAAGCTTCATGCGGCATTCGGCGAAGCGCCGGCGACTGCACCGAAAAAGCCGCCTGCGAAAGCTGCGCGCAAAAGCCGTTGACGGGAGAGCGGGACGCTACCTGACCACGCCGGAAATCAGGCCGGGCCGGCGGCGTGGCGGCGTGATGGTGCTCTTGAGGAAGCAGCGGGCGCTCCGGCCGGCGTAACCCGGACGGGCATAGGTCCAGGCGCGGCATTTCTGGTCGCCTTCGCACGCCGTCGGCACGCCTCGCCCGATGTCTCGGTCGCCATGCCGAAGCTGCGATAGTCGCCGCCGAACCGGTCGATCGAGGTCTCGATGTTGCTGTTGCGGCGCTCGACCACGCCGGCGCCGCGCACGCCCGAGATGCTGTTTGTGGATTCAACGCGCGGCGGAACCGAATTCTTCAGCCAGCACGCCGCGCTCTCGGTGCCGTCACCTTCTCGCGGATAATTGAACGACCAGGCCCGGCAGCGCCGGTCGCGTTCGCAAAGCAGCGCGCAGGCCGCGGGATCGGCGGACGGCACGGCGAGCTGCTGATAGTCCCCGCCGGGCCGGTCGAAATTCGCCTGCGCATGCGCACGCCCTGCGTTGAGCACGACGACCGCCAACAGCGCAAAGACGATTGCGAGGCAGGCTCGGGACATTCGGACGTTTCCAGCGATTTGGTCACAGGTGTGCGTGACCGCTAAAGGTCCGTCATCAAAACGCTATTCGACCTGTACGGTCGATGAACAAAATTACATCGCAAAAATGTCACTCAAATCCAGAGCTTATGCGCCTAGAACGCGTATTCGCGATAGGCCGGGTCGACCGAGCCGTTCCAGATTCCATGGAATTTGGCGAGCATTTGCTCGGCCGGTGTCTGCCCGGCTGCGACGATGTGGTCCAGCGGCTCGAGGTGGCGCGTTTCGTCGCGCCCCTCGCGGTCGAGCATATTCCGGCGCTTCAGGCCCGAGCGCGCCAGCACGAGACAGTCCGCCGCAATGTCAAGCAGCGTACGCCCGCCGATCTTCGCCCTGAAGCCGAGACGCGGCACCTCGTCGCGCAGTTGCTGGCGCTCGGCCGCGCTCCAGCCCTTCACCATCTGCCAGGCGGCGTCGAGGCTGGCGTCGTCATAGAGCAGACCGACCCAGAACGCCGCCAGCGCCGGAATGCGGTCCCACGTTCCGTTGTCGGACCCGCGCATTTCCAGGTATCGCTTCAAGCGCACCTCGGGAAAGATCGTCGAGACGTGATTGGCCCAGTCGGACAATGTCGCGTGCTCGCCCGGCACCGCCGGATGCTTGCCGGCGAACAGGTCGCGGAACGACGAGCCCGCGACGTCGATGTAGTCGTCGCCGCGCTTGATGAAATACATCGGCACGTCGAGGGCGTAGTCGACATAGCGCTCATAGCCCATGCCGTCCTCGAACGCCCACGGCAGCATGCCGGAGCGCGCGTTGTCGGTGTCGCGCCAGATCTCCGAGCGGAACGACACGAAGCCGTTCGGCCTGCCTTCGGTGAACGGTGAATTGGCGAACAGCGCCGTGCCGACCGGCTGCAGCGCGAGGCTGACACGCAGCTTCTTCACCATGTCGGCTTCGGACGAGAAGTCGAGATTGGTCTGCACCGTGCAGGTCCGGTACATCATGTCGATGCCGAGGTGGCCGACCTTCGGCATGTAGTTCGTCATGATGCGGTAGCGGCCCTTCGGCATCATCGGAATCTGCGCGCGCGACCACGACGGCGTCATGCCGAGGCTGAGAAAGCCGATGCCGAGCGGGGTCGCGACCTCGCGCACCTGCGCCAGATGCGCCACCAGCTCGGAACGGGTCTGGTGCACGGTCTGCAGCGGCGCGCCCGACAGCTCGAACTGTCCGCCCGGCTCCAGCGAAATCGCGCCGCCGCCGGTGACATCGTAAAGGCCGATGATGTTGCCGCGCTCCATGATCGGCTCCCAGCCGAGCAGGTGCTGCATGCCGTTCAACAGCGCGCCGATGCCGCGCGGCCCTTCGTAGGGAACCGGAGAATGATCGGCGACGTGGAACGGCGTCTTTTCGTGCTCGGTGCCGATCCGGAATTGGTCTTTCCGCTTCTCGCCCGCGGCAACCCACGCGACCAGTTCGTCGCGCGACGTCAGCGGCGTCATATCGATCTGGTCACGCGCCATGGGATACCCGAATAACTGCCGCCGACTTGAGCGGCGCGACGTTATAGACGCGTGGCCGGATTGAGCAACATCGAAGCGCGCAACGGCGCCCGGCGAAATGTGACCGGCACATTACGGTCAGGCGGATTTTGCGCGCTGAGACGCGTTGACCGCGTCGCACGACACGCCGAGCTGATCGAGCAGCGCCGAGAGCTTCGCCGCATCGCTGTCGGAAAGCTTCGAGCCGATATGGCGCTCGATCGCGGCCGAGTACGCATTCCACATCTTCTTCTGCAACTCGCGCCCCTTTTCCGTGATCTCGACGACAAGGCCGCGCTTGTCGACCTCGCAAATCTTGCGGGCGACCAGTCCGTTGTCGACCAGCCGGTCGATCAGCCGCGACAGGCCGTATTGCGGCAGCAGCATCTGCTTCTCGAGCTCGACCGGCCGCAGCGCGCCGTAGGGCGAGCGCGACAGTTCCAGCAGCGCGTCGTACCACGACAGCGGCGGAAAACCGGCCTTCTTCAAATCCTGCTCGACCGCGCCCAGCACCCGGCTCTGGATGCGCACGAGGCGGATCCAGGCGGCGGTCGTTTCTGCCGAGGGTTTGCGTTTCATAATATGACGACTCGCATTTTATTGCCGCGTAGTCTAGCTTATTGGATGCAACTGCATCGATCTTGACAAGTCCGGCGCAAGCACCAACTGTATGCAATTGCATATAATGCGTTGGCATTATTCTGCAAGCCGTATCAGCAACGAGAAGGAAACCACCCATGAAGCTCTATTTCGCCCCCGGAGCCTGCTCGCTATCGCCCCATATCGCGCTCGCGGAAGCGGGCCTCACCGCCGACTATGTGAAGGTCAACCTCGCGACAAGAAGACCGAGGCGGGCGACGACTATCTGCAGGTCAATCCGCGCGGCCAGGTGCCGGTGCTCGGGCTCGACGGCGGCGGCGTGCTGACCGAGGGGCCGGCGATCGTGCAGTACATCGCCGACAAGGCGCCGAATGCGAAGCTCGCGCCCGCCCACGGCACGGCGGAGCGCTACCAGCTGCAGGAATGGCTCAACATGCTGACCAGCGAGCTGCACAAGTCGTTCAGCCCGCTGTTCAACCCGGCCATGCCGGACGAAGCCAAGGCGATCTTCCGCGACAAGCTCGGCAAGACCTTCAGCCACATCGACGGCAGGCTCGCGGGCAAGGACTACCTGATGGGCAGCCAGTTCACCGTCGCCGACGGCTACCTGTTCACCATGCTGCGCTGGGCGATCGGGCTGAAGTTCGACCTCGCGCAGTACCCGAACCTGAAAGCCTACTTCGACCGCGTCGGCGAGCGGCCGAAGGTGAAGGAAGCGATGCTGGCGGAAGGGCTGATCAAGGCGGCGTAGCGTCATTCCGGGGCGTCGCGCGAGCGACGAACCCGGAATCCCGAGATGAGTAAAACAATGTCGAGATTCCGGATCGCCGCGCGTTGCGCGGCGTCCGGAATGACAGTGGTGAACTAAGCCGCCGCCTTCTTCGGTGCGAAGCGGCCGTAGAAGGTTTCGCCCTTGGCGGCCATCTCTTCCAGCAGCTTCGGCGGCGTGAAGCGGGAGCCGTATTTTGCTTCCAGCTTGTGGCAGAGGGCGACGAAATTCTTCGCGCCCATGAAGTCGATGTAGGACAGCGTGCCGCCGGTGTAGGGCGCGAAGCCGAAGCCGAGGATCGAGCCGACGTCCGCTTCGCGCGGATCGGTGATGACGTGATCCTCCACCGTGCGCGCGGCTTCCACCGCCTGCACCACCAGGAAGCGCTGCTTCAGCTCCTCGACATCGAGCTCGTCCGGATCGAGCTGCCTTGGCTGCAGCGCCGAAGTGCCCGGCCACAGCGCCTTCTTGCCCTTGCCCTTCTCCGGATAGTCGTAAAAGCCCTTGCCGTTCTTGCGGCCGAAGCGGCCCTGCTTCTCGACCATCTCGACCAGCAGCTTCTTCTGCTCCTGATCGATCGCGTTCGGACCGAGATCAGCCTCGGTCGCCTTCATGATCTTCAGCACGAGATCGAGCGCGACCTCGTCGGACAGCGACAGCGGCCCGACCGGCATGCCGGCCATCCGCGCGGTGTTCTCGATCATCGCCGGCGGCACGCCCTCCTTCAGCATCTCCAGGCCTTCGGCCGTGAAGCGCAGCACGCAGCGGTTGGCGAAGAAGCCGCGCGAGTCGTTGACGACGATCGGCGTCTTGCGGATCTGCCGCACATAGTCCAGCGCGGTCGCGAGCGCGACGTCGCCGGTGTTCTTGCCGACGATGATCTCCACCAGCATCATCTTCTCGACCGGCGAGAAGAAGTGGATGCCGATGAACTTCGACTGGTCCTTCCACTCCTCGGCCAGCGAATTGATCGGCAGCGTCGAGGTGTTGGAGGCGAAGATCGCGCCGTCCTTCAGCACCGGCTGCGCCTTGGCGAAGGTCTCGGCCTTCACCTTGCGATCCTCGAACACGGCCTCGATGATCAGGTCGCAGTCCTTGATCGCGGCATAGTCCGCGGTCGCCGTGATCCGCGAGAGCATCGCATCGCGTTCCGCCTCGGTCGCCCGCCCGCGGGCGATGTTGCCGTCGATCACGCTCTTTGCATGCGCCTTGCCCTTGTCGGCGCTGGCCTGGTCGCGGTCGATCAGCACCACGTCGATGCCGGCCTGCGCCGAGACGAAGCCGATGCTGGCGCCCATGAAGCCTGCGCCGATGACGCCGAGCTTCTTGACCTTGGTCGGCGGCACATTTTGCGGACGCCGGGCGCCCTTGTTCAGCTCCTGCATCGAGACGAACAGGCTGCGGATCATCGCCGCCGCCTCCTTGGTCTGCAGGATGTGGGTGAAGTAGCGCGTCTCGACCCGCAGCGCCGCGTCCATCGGCAGCTGCAGCCCCTCATAGACGCTCTGCATGATCGCGCGCGCCGCCGGATAGTTGTCGTAGGTCTCCTTGCGGTAGAGCGCATTCGCCGCCGGGAACATCATCATGCCGGCCTTGGAATAGACCGGCACCGGCAGCTTGAAGCCCTTCTCGTCCCAGGGTGCTGTCGCCTTGCCGCCGCCCTTGATCCAGTCCTTCGCCGTCTTGATCAGATCGGCGGCAGGCACGATGGCATCGACCAGCTTGAGCGACTTCGCGCGGTCGAGCTTCAGCTGCTCGCCCTTCAGCATGATCATCAGCGCGTCGGTCGGCTGCAGCATGCGCGCCAGCCGTTGCGTGCCGCCCGCGCCGGGGAACAGGCCGACCTGGATTTCGGGCAGCCCGAGCCGCGTCTTCGGATTGTCGGAGGCGACGCGGTAGTGGCACGACAGCGTCAGCTCGAACGCGCCGCCGAGGGCGAGGCCGTTGATCGCGGCGACCCACGGCTTGCCGCGAGGTTTCGATGCGGCGGAAGATCAGCGAGAGGCGGCCCGCCTCCTTGAACAGCGCTTCGTTGGCGGCCTCCTTGCCCTTGGTCTTCAGCAGGTCGGCGAAGACCGTGCGCATCGAATCCAGCATCGTCAGGTCGGCGCCGCCGGACAACGCCTCCTTGCCGGAGGTGATGACGACGCCCTTCACCTTCGCGTCAGCGGTGGTGTCCGCGACGATCTTGTCGAGGTCCTCGATCACGCTGACATCGAACACGTTCATCGACTTGCCGGGGCTGTCCCAGGTGACAAGCGCAATGCCGTCGGCGTCGGTCTCGACCTTGAAGTTCTTCATTGCCGTCTCCTTGAAGGCGCCTCAGTAAGGCTCGCCGGATTTGCGGGTGTAGCGCTTGGTCTCGCCGTCGAACGCGATGGCGAGATCGATATCGGAATAGTGCGCGCGCTCGTTCGGCGCACGCGTGCCGACCACCAGAAAGACCGCGTCGCGCGCGGTGCGGTTGACGAGATGGTGGCCGTTGGCGACCCCGGCCTTGAAGCCGGCCGCATCGCCCGGTCGCATGACGGTCTCGCCTTCATTCTCGATCAGCACGAGCTCGCCCTCGAGCATGTAGACGAACTCGTCCTCCTTCTCGTGCCAGTGCCGCGCCGACGATGCCCCGCCCGGCACGAGCGTCACGAGGTTGACGCCGAACTGCGTCAGGTCCGCCGCCGCGCCGAGCCGCTTCCACGAGCGGCCGGCAACGATGGCGCGGAACGGCTCCGGGTACGACGTGGTCGCAACGACGGGCAGCGCGGCGATGTCGATCCTGGGCATAGGGCTCTCGCCGAACTAGACGCGCTCGATGATGGTGGCCGTGCCCATGCCGCCGCCGATGCACAGCGTGACAAGCGCGGTCTTGAGATTGCGCCGCTCCAGCTCGTCGAGCACGGTGCCGAGGATCATCGCGCCGGTCGCGCCCAGCGGATGGCCGAGCGCGATCGCGCCGCCATTGACGTTGATCTTCGACGAGTCGATGTCGAACGCCTGCTGATAGCGCAGCACGACCGAGGCAAACGCTTCGTTGAGCTCGAACAGGTCGATGTCCGACAGCTTCATGCCGGAGCGTGCGAGCACCTTCTTCGTCACGTCGACCGGGCCGGTCAGCATCATCGCCGGCTCCGAGCCGATATTGGCGAACGCGCGGATTTTTGCGCGCGGCTTCAAGCCTGCCTTCGCGCCGGCTTCCTTCGAGCCGATCAGCACGGCGGCGGCGCCATCGACGATGCCGGACGAGTTGCCGGCGTGATGCACGTGAATGACGCTCTCGACCTCGGGATGCGCCTGCACCGCGACCGCGTCGAAGCCGCCCATCTCGCCGAGCTGCACGAACGACGGCTGCAGCTGCGCCAGCGACTGCATGGTCGTGCCGGGACGCATGTGCTCGTCCTTGTCGAGGATCGTCAGGCCGTTGATGTCCTTCACCGGGATGACGGAGTTCTTGAAGTAGCCCGCCTCCCACGACTTGGCGGCGCGGTTCTGGCTCTCGACCGCATAGGCGTCGACGTCGTCACGGGAGAAACCGTATTTGGTGGCGATCAGGTCGGCGGAGATGCCCTGCGGCATGAAATACGACGGCACCGCGATCGACGGATCCATCGGCCAGGCCGCGCCCGACGACAGCATGCCGACCCGGCTCATCGACTCGACGCCGCCGCCGATGGTGAGCGAATGCTGACCCGACATCACCTGCGCCGCGGCGAAATTCACCGCGTCGAGGCCGGAGGCGCAGAAGCGGTTGATCTGCACGCCCGGCACCGTCTCGCCATAGCCGGCGCTGAGCGCCGCCATGCGCGCGATGTCGCCGCCGGCTTCGCCGACCGGATCGACGCAGCCCAGCACCACGTCGTCGACATCGCCGACGTTGAGATTGTTGCGCTCCTTCAGCGCCTTCAACGGCGCGGTCGCGAGCGCCAGCGCGGTCACCTCATGCAGCGAGCCGTCGGCCTTGCCGCGCCCGCGCGGCGTGCGCACGTGATCGTAGATGAATGCATCAGCCATGGGATTCTCCTTCCTGCCGCACTCTCCTTAGAGACTGCGGGCGATGACCACTTTCATGATTTCGTTGGTGCCGGCGTAGATGCGCTGCACGCGCGCGTCGCGATACATGCGCGAGATCGGATACTCGTCCATGAAGCCGTAGCCGCCGAACAGCTGCAGGCAGCGGTCGACGATCTTGTTCTGCAGATCGCTGAGCCAGTACTTCGCCATCGACGCGGTGGTCGTGTCGAGCTCGCGCTTCAGGTGCCGATCGATGCAATGATCATGGAACACACGGCCGATGGTCGCCTCGGTCTTGCACTCGGCAAGCTCGAACTGCGTGTTCTGGTACTCGGCGATCGGCTTGCCGAAGGCTTTGCGCTCCTTGACGTAGTCGATCGTCAGGCCCAGCGCGCGCTCGATCATGCCGACCGCGCTGGTCGCAACGATCATGCGCTCCTGCGGCAGGTCGCGCATCAGCTGCACGAACCCCTGGCCTTCCTCGGTGCCGAGCAGCGCCTCGGCCGGCAGTTTCGCATCGTCGAAGAACAGTTCCGAGGTGTCGGCCCAGTCCAGGCCGAGCTTCTTCAGCTTGCGGCCGCGGCGGAAGCCCGGCGTCTCGTCGGTCTCGACCACCATCAGCGAGGTGCCCTTGGCGCCCTTGGTGGGATCGGTCTTGGCGACGACGATGATCAGGTTCGCGTGCTGGCCGTTGGTGATGAAGGTCTTCGAGCCGTTCAGCACATAGCCGTTGCCCGACTTCGCCGCCGTGGTGCGCACGCTCTGCAGGTCCGAGCCCGCGCCCGGCTCGCTCATGGCGATGGCGCCGACCAGTTCACCGGTGGCAAGCCGCGGCAGCCATTTCTTCTTCTGCTCCTCGGTGCCGTAGTTGAGGATGTAGGGCGCGACGATGCCCGAATGCAGCGGCGCGCCGATCGAATCGAGGCCGGCCAGCGCGAACTCGCGATTGATGATGGTCTCGTGCGCGAAGGTGCCGCCGGCGCCGCCGTATTCCTCCGGAATGGCCGCGCACAGCAGCCCGGCTTCGCCGAGCTTGTTCCAGGCCGAGCGGTCCATGATGCCCTTCTCGTGCCACTCCTCGAGATGCGGCACGAGCTCAGCGGCGAGGAATTTCCGCGTCTGCTCCTCGAGCATGGAGAGGTCTTCGGTCATCCATGACGGGGGCGGAACGGACAGGACAGTCATCGGGCGTTTCCTTCGTTCGTCACGTCAGCGGACGATTATCACGAACCGGCCCGGGGCGGATACTGGTTGCTGACCAGGGATCCGCCGTCCTTCAGCCAGTCGTCAGTTGACTCGGCCGGCAGGGCGTGAATGCCGTCGACCCACGAGACCTTGCTTCGATCCCGAACTGCTTTGACGGCGGCATCGCTTCGGGATCATCGAGGCTGTTGATGGTGACGCTGATATCGCCCGTGCCCTCGAACACGTACGTGAGCGGCGTGCCGCAGTCCTTGCAAAAGCCGCGCTCGGCCATGTTCGAGCTCTTGAACACAGATGGCTCGCCGCGCGTCCAGCGCAAGTGCTCGCGCTTGCCGCCGGTATAGCCCATGAACGGCTGGCCGCTCGCCTTCTGACACATGCGGCAATAGCAGACGCTCGAAAAACGCGGCTTCTGCAGCCATTCATAGCGGACGGCACCGCACTGGCAGCCACCGGTCAATGTTTGCTGCGCGGCGGCCATGGTGATCAGAACGCGTCGGCGGCAAGCGCCATCGTCGTGTCGGCGCCCGTCTGGATGCGCGCCAGATGCAGCGCGGTCTCCGGCAGCATCCGTTCCATGAAGAACTTTCCGGTCACGAGCTTGGTCTTGTGCTGCTCGGTGCCGCTGCCGTCGGCGAGCTTCTCCTGCGCGACCTTCACCATGCGCGCCCACATGTAGCCGAACACGACCAGGCCGAAGAGGTGCATGTAGTCGGTGGACGCCGCGCCCGCATTGTCGGGCTTCTGCAGGCCGTTCTGCATCAGCCACATGGTCGCCTGCTGCAGATGCTGCAGCGATGCGGACAGCGGCGCGATGTAGGGCTTCATCGCCTCGTTGCCGGCATTATCCTTGGCGAAGCCGGTGACCTCGGCGAAGAACGCCGTGATCGCGCGGCCGCCGTCGCGGCCGAGCTTGCGGCCGACCAGGTCGAGCGCCTGAATGCCGTTTGCGCCCTCGTAGATCATGGCGATGCGCGCATCGCGCACGAACTGCTCCATGCCGTGCTCGGCGATGTAGCCGTGGCCGCCGAACATCTGCTGTGCGGAGACGGCGTTGGCGAAACCGACATCGGTCAGCACGCCCTTCAGCACCGGCGTCATCAGCCCCATGTGATCGTCGGCAGCCTGGCGCTCCTTCGCGTCGCCGGACCTGTGCGCGACGTCGCTCTTCAGCGAGGTCCAGACCACGAAGGCGCGCGCGGCCTCGTTGAAGGCCTTGATCGTCAGCAGCGTGCGGCGCACGTCCGGATGCACGATGATCGGATCGGCCGGCTTGTCCTTTTCCTTGACGCCGGAAATCGAGCGGCCCTGCAGGCGCTCTTTCGCGTAGATAACTGCGTTCTGATAGGCGACTTCCGACTGCGCCAGGCCCTGAACGGCGACGCCGAGCCGCGCCTCGTTCATCATCACGAACATGGCGTTGAGGCCCTTGTTCTCCTCGCCGACCAGCCAGCCGGTGGCGTTGTCGTAGTTCATCACGCAGGTGGAGTTGCCGTGAATGCCCATCTTGTGCTCGATCGAGCCGCACGACACGCCATTGCGCGCACCGAGCGAGCCGTCGGCATTGATCGTCTGCTTCGACACCACGAACAGCGAGATGCCCTTCACGCCGGCCGGCGCACCTTCGATGCGCGCGAGCACGAGATGCACGATGTTTTCGGTCAGATCCTGCTCGCCGCCGGAGATGAAGATCTTGGTGCCGGTGATCTTGTAGCTGCCGTCCGCCTGCTTCACCGCCTTGGTGCGCAGCAGGCCCAGGTCCGTGCCGCAATGCGGCTCGGTGAGGTTCATGGTGCCGGCCCACTGCCCGGTCACCATCTTCGGAATGAACGTCTTCTTCTGCTCGTCGGTGCCGTGCACCAGCAGCGCCGCCATGGCCCCCTGCGTCAGGCCGGAATACATCGAGAACGCCATGTTCGACGAGACGAAGAACTCGCCGACCACCTGCGACAGCGTGATCGGCAGGCCCTGCCCGCCGTATTCCACCGGCGCCACCAGGCTGAGCCAGCCGCCCTCGCCGAGCTGCTTGAAGGCATCCTTGAAGCCGGTCGGGGTGGTCACCCGGCCGTCGTCGTGCCGCTTGCAGCCTTCAAGATCGCCGACGCGATTCAGCGGCTGGATGATGTTCTCGGCAAACTTCGCCGCCTCATCGAGGATCGCTTCGCGCACGTCGGCGGACGCGTCGCTGAAGCCCGGGAGGTTGTTGTAGTTGTCGAAATGGAACACGTCGTTGAGGAGGAAGCTCACGTCCTCGACGGGGGCTCTGTAGCTCGGCATGAGATGGCTCTCGGCTGGTCGGGAAGCGGCGCTTCCGCAGGGAAGATAGCAGAAAAGGCGTTGCTTGTTTGAAGCGAAATTCGAACATGCGCGACGCGACTGGTCGCGAACGACCAGGTCATCCCTTCATTTCGCGCGCGCTGCTGTTGATCGGCGTGACGTTGGTGGCGTCGGCGGTTGCCGACAGGGTCTCCAGCGCTTCCTCGCACCACTCCGAGACGTTGCGCTCGTAGCGAAGACCCATGCGAAGCAGGAGCAGCCTGCCGGTATCCGCGGGTGACGCGGTGCCGTCCGGGAAACGCTTCTTGAGAATGCGCTCGTAGCGCGCCAGACGGTCGCGGTGATATTCCAGCCGCGCCATCAGGTCGGCGCGCATCGGGTTCAAGCTCGATGCTGTCGAGCGCATAGAACCGCACCAGCAGATCGTCCTTGATCGACGCGGGGCTGCTCGGCCGCGCCGCCCAGTGCCTCAGCGCCGCGCGGCCTTCGTTGGTGAGGCTGTAGACCAGCTTGTTGGGCTTGCCTGATTGCACGACCTCGCGGCCGTTGATGTGGCCGCGATCGCGCAGGCGCGCGAGCTCGCGATAAATCTGCTGGTGGTCGGCTTTCCAGAAGAAGCCGATGGATGAATCGAACGTCTTGGCGAGCTCGTAGCCCGTCATCGGATGTTCGGTCAGGCATGCAAGAATTGCGTCACCGAGCGCCAATTCGCGATCCTCCATGCCCTGAAGCCAGGCCCTGAAGCCCTGTCTCAGCTTTCGTTGACTTTATGCATAAAGTTGCATATACGTCAATGCGCATACGATGCCGCCGTCAGGCCGCAGCCTGAGAATCCGACCGGAGAGGTGCGGATATGAATTGGCAGAACGCAGCGCTAGGGAACGGCCGGGATCATCGGCAGCAGCGTAGCGGTGTTTCACGGCATCCTTGTGCAACGGCTCATGGTCAAACCGTTCGAGGAGTTGGCGGACGGACGTATGTCCGCCCCGATCCGAAGGATCGTGCCGCTGCTCCTGCACTTCAGCACCATCGCCTGGTTCGTCGGCGGGCTCGCCCTGATCGCCGCTGCAAGCTGGTTCGGGCGGGACGCAAGGTTCGCGACCGGCCTGTTTGTCGGAAGCCTCTACCTGTTCGGCGCCCTCGGCAATCTTTGGGGGACGCGCAGTTTCCATCCCGGCTGGATGCTGATGGCCGTTGCGCTCATTCTGATCGTCCTCGGCATCAAAAACCCCGGTTGAAGCAATACGGGAGACATTCCATGCGAAAGACCGCAAGCGACCCCTGGTCCGAGTTCGTGAAGTCGCATGACCGCGCAGCACTATGGGAAGCCCTTCATCCCGACGCGGTTTTCGAAAGCCCCGTCGTGCATACGCCGCAGCGTGGCCGCGACATCACCTTCAAATATCTGATCGGCGCAGAACAGGTGCTGGGCGGGCCCGGCTTCAACTTCGTCGGCGAATGGCAGAGCGAGAACGGCGTCGTCCTCGAATTCGAGACCACGATCGAAGGCATCACCATCAACGGCGTCGACATCATCCGCTTCAGCGATGACGGCAAGCTCATCACCCATTTCAAGGTGATGGTGCGCCCGCTCAAGGCGATCAACCTGCTGCATCGGCTGATGGGCGAGCAACTGGCCAGGACGTAAGCATCGGCGTAGTGGCGTTGGCCAGATCGACGGTGTTGCCGACCGCCGGCACCTTGCCGTCGGCGCCGGGCTTGCGGTTGCCCGACCAGGCGACGTCATAGACTTTCTCTTCGCAGCTTGCCGTCCTTGGTCGAGCCAGCCCTTGACGATCTGGTAGCGGTCGAGATTGGCGCCGATCGGATCCTTCAGCGCGGCGATCAGGAATGTCGGCGCCTTGCCTTGCGGCGCGTTGCTCAGATCGCCGCCCATCGGCACGCCCTTGCCGTACCCGACCGCCGCCGGCAGCCGGTTCTCGGCATCTTTCGCATCGAAATCCCAGCCGCCGAAGAACCGCACCATCATGCGCGGGCCGGTGGTGGCATAGGTCTCCTTGCGCTGCATCGCATCCCACAGCGATGCGCGCGTGTTCTCCTTCGCCCATACCGCGGCATAGCCCGAGGAGCCGACCTCCCAGTCCATGATCTTCACGCCGGTCTTGTCATTGTTGACGAAGGTCGCGGTCAGGCGATGCGGGCTCGGCTCCTGCGGCGTGGTCTTGCCGAAGAAATTGTCCTCTTCCATCGCGGCCAGCCCGGTATGCGCGTCGCTGCTGCCGATCAGGCCGAACTTGTACGGATTGGTGCCGAGCTCCTGTTCGAGCTTCAGGCCGTTCTTGAGGCCCGAGCGGGCATACTCGAATTCGAGCATGTCGGGCTTCTTCGCGACGCTGCCGTCGAGATTGCCCTTGTCCCAGAGCTCGAAAGCGGCGAATTCGTCGTTCGGCGACAGCAACGGATGGGCCTCGCCGGTCGCCTTTGGTCTGCGTGGCCTCGTAGAGCCGCTCCCATTTCGCGCGCTCCTCGACATATTCGCGGTCGAGCTTCTTGCCGAACGCCTCGACCACGGGAAACATCCGGCCGTTGCTCAGATTGCCGTTATGCGCGATCGCCAGCACGCTGCCGCCGGTTTTCTTCTCGTAGGCGTCCATCCATTTCCACAGCTCGACCGGATTGTCGCTGCCGAGGCGGATAGACGGTGAACGGCTCGACCTGGCTCGCCTTGTCGGCATTGTCGCGGAAGATCACGTTGCGGTGCAGGTTGTTGCCGCCGGTATTCGAGGTCCACTCATAGCCGATGAAGGCGGTGAAGCACGCCCGGCTCGTTGTAGGTCTCCGCCGCCGCGATCGTCTCCTGCCAGGCGTTGCGATAGGCGCGCTTGCCCGGCCCATACATAGATATCCTTCGGGAACGTGCCCTGCGAGAACGCGACGATGATCTCGATCGCGGCGTCCGCGCCCTTGCCGGACTGGACCATGTCGTACCATTTGCGGCCGGTCGGATTGGCAAGGATGTCGGAGTTGCCGGCGAACAGATCGGGGAAGAAACCCATATTGTCGGAGTGATCGGCCACCACCAGGAAGTCGAGCGGGCGCGAGAGCTTCACCGGCTGGCCGCTCGACGCGGTGATCTGCTCGCCGCGCGCGAAGCGATACGCATCGCGCGGGTCGACGCGGGCGCCGAACGCGCCGGCGTCCATGGAAAACGACGTGTGCAGATGCGTGTCGCCGAAGAACGGCCGCGTCGGGAAATCGCGGTCCGCATAGGGCGAATAGACCGGCGCGCGCTTGTGCGCGGCCTCGGCCTTTGTCCTTGTCGAGCGGGCCGGTGTCCTGCGCCATCGCCGGAATCCCGAGACCATAGCGCCAGCACAAGCGCGAGCGCCGACTTTTTCAGCAATTCTGCACGCATGACATCCTCCCTTTATTGCTCGCCGCTGAACGCGATCCGGTATCGGATGCGCGGCGGGTTTGATCCTGGACGCCGCGAGGCTGGTGCCCCACGTCCCTGAAACATCGCGGAAACGCAGCGATCTGCTGCTCTGCTGCCATAAAGACGAATGAGGCCGAGCCTGTCCGCCTCGGCAATGCCGAGTTCCTTGTTCGCGATCGCACGGATCACGTTCTGGCCGGAGACCAGAACCAGTTGATCCGACTGCGGACCGGACACATGCGCCTGCGCGCGTGGACCGCGCGGACCGGCCTCGAAATGCGTCCACAGCATCGGCTCGACCAGAACGAGCGAGAACGACAATGCCGGCGCATCATCCGAACCGCCGCCGAGCAATTCGGCAAACCGCTCCAGCGCCTTCGCCGTCGCGTGATATCGCGAGCCGAATAGATCAGACGCCGTCGTTGTCGGATGCCCGGTGCGCAATCGCTTCTGCGCGACCGCGGATGAGATCGCGCCGATGACATGCAGCGCGTCCGGATAGGTCCAGTTCAAGGCCCCGCGCGCGATCGAGACGTCGTCGTGAAAGCCGCAGGCGCGGCCTTCCGATGTCAACACCAGCGCCGCAGAGGCCTGCGACGCATGCAAGCCTCGACGCGAGTCTGTGATCGCAGCGACGGGTGGTCGTCTGCGCATATCAGAACACCGCGACACGCTGAAACAGCCAGAACATCGCGATGCTGCCGATTGCATAAGCCGGCGCGAGGTTCGCCCAGTGCGGCAACGCCGTCCTGAAACGCGCACCGATTGCGATGAGAGCAAGGGCGGCGCCGACGAACAGCAACTGGCCGAATTCGACGCCGAGATTGAAGAACAACAGCGCCACCGGGATGTGCCGCTCCGGCAGCCCGACTTCGCTCAACGCGCCGGCAAAGCCGAAGCCCGTGCAGCAGCCCGAACGCGAAGGCCACGATCCAGGGCGCGCGCTGCGCCAGGCTTTGCCGGCCCCGCGACGCGTTCACGATCTCGACTGCGACAAACACGATGCTCAGCGCGATCACCGCTTCGACCGGTCTTGACGGCACATGAACAAAGCCGAGCGTCGCCAGCGCCAGCGTGAGGCTGTGCGCGACCGTGAAGGCTGTGATCGTCTTGACCAGCAGCCAGGTGCCCCGCGCGATGAACAACAGCGCCAGCACGAACATCAGATGGTCGATGCCGAGCAGGATGTGCTCGATGCCCAGCTTGAGATAGATGCCGGCCACGGTCCAGCCGCTCTGCGCTTGCGGAACGCTTGCGCCGGCTGCTGAGGCGTCAGGCGCTGCGTCCATGACGTGCCGTCGGCAAATTCGATCCGCACCAGCGCGTCGGTCATGGTGCCGTCGAGCCCTGCGATCCGCACCGCGCGGCCGCGCAGCGGATCGAGCGCCCGCAGCCGCCAGGTCTGCAACGCTGCATCGCCGGTCGTTCGCCCGGTGATCGGTGTCAGCGCCTCGGTCCTGCCAGCAAATTCGCGGCGCCAGCGCCAGCCGCAACTCGCCGCGCATCGGCGTCTTGAACAGCACGCTGAACTCGTCCGGGGCCTCTTCGCGCAGCTCGAGATAAGCCGGGCGCACTTCATGCGCCGAAGCTGTTGCCGTCAGACCAGCACAGGCCGAGCGACGCAATGCAAAATCGCTGCGCTCCTGGCGAACCCGGCGCGAAGAAGATCGGCGAGACTACGCCGCCTCATTGCGCCGCCTCGTAGTTTTGACCGCGGGCGCGAGCAGCGGCTTCACGCTGTCGTCGACCACGACGTCGTACTTCTTGCGCAGCTCGGCGAGATAACGCTCCTTGGCGGTCTTTTCCTGATCGTAGCGCCACTCTTCCAGAAGCTGCGCGCGCACGTCGGAGAAGGGACGCAACTGTTCGTGCTGCAGCGCCGACACGCGCACTAGGTGAATGCCATAGCCCGATGCGACCGGGCCGCTCCACACCTCCGGCTTGAGCGCGAACAGCGCGCGCGCGAATTCGGGTCCGAATGCGCCCGTCACCGTCTGCTCGCTCTCCTCCCTGAATTCCGAGGCGAGCAGGAAGCGGTCGCCGATCGCTTCCGTCGGTCCGCCGGCCGGACCGGGACAGATCCGCCAGCGCGTCGTTCGCATCCGACGACCGTATCCTTTCGCTGCGCAGGATTGAAATAGACATGGGCGAACGAAACGCGTGCGCCGGTCCGGAAACGCTCGGGACGGGCCTCGTAAAGCCGCTGCAGGTCGGCTTCCGCTCGGCTCGGACCGCGCGCAAGGTGCCCTCGATCAGGAAGTTCAGTTTCTGGGCCAGCCGACGGCGCACGATCGTGTCGTTCTCATCGAGCTTCATCTCGCGCGCCTCGCGCGCGAGCAACTCTTCGTTCAGGAATTCGGCGACGAGCCCGCGCAGCTCGTCCTGCGTCGGCTCGCGCTGCCGCTGCAGCATCCAGGTCTCCGTGAGCCATTGCACCTCGCCCTGACCGATGCGGATTTGATTCGGCTTGTTCGCAGCAGCGGTGTCCTCGCCGCGACTCAACAAGGCGTAGGCGCCGAACAGGACGGCACCGGCAACAACAAAATGAAACAGGGGCTCCTGGAGAGGCTTCATGTCATTGGCGGCGTCGTTGTGCCCGGCGGCAGCGAAGAACGACGGTACATAAGAGAGGCGGTCAGGTTGATTGGACCGAGGTCCAATGGCCCTTCAGACGGTCGCTATCAGTCAACATCGCCTGCGACCGGAGTCTGATGAAACTGGGTGTCCAATATGGGCCAAAAGCCGCTGCCGGTCGGTACGAATGCGGCAGAGGGCACTACGCGCGCGGCAGTGCTTATTGGGATTTTGATCACCTGGCGCGGCTCTTATTCTTGACGTCCGCCACGTTTTCTCAGCACGCCCGGGTCGCGCCGAGAACGGCTCGCGGAGGCCCACGGGCCAGCCTTGGCTCGTTCCGCCGATTTGAATCGGGCTCGCCCTTAATTCTTAACCGGTTATTTACCGTAACCTTGAAAAGTCGGGGGTGGAGCACGCCGCCGTCGCACGAATTTGCTTGTCTGTTCAAGGGCGCGGGCGGGGCTTGAGGCGCGATGCATGATGCAATCGCTTACGAACCCGGATCTGGCATGAAATCGCGCGTACCGTCGGGTGGAAATGCAGAAGGTATGGCCGGCGCCCGTCCTGCCGGGATGCCCCTCGGCCAGTGGCTGAACGCGAGAATTGCCCAGACCGCTCCCGTCCAGCCGTCCCAGCACCTGCCTACGCGCCTGCGCCACAGCAGCTCACACGCCATGCCTGCACACATGCCTGCGCAGGCCGCCAACAGCCTCGACGAAATTCATCAGCGGCTCGACGGCATCACCCGGCAGATCGACCAGATGTCGCAGCGCCGCGCCGGCATGACCGCAGCGCCGTCGGCGTCCGGGCTCGCCAATCAGCTGAACGACGCGATCTCGCGCCTCGACATGCGGCTGTCCAACCTGTCCGCGCAGCCGGCACGCCAGCCGGTCCAGCAGCAGGTTCAAGCCCAACCCCTGCCCTATGACATCGAGCGCGCGGCCGCGGAAATCCGCCAGAGCGCCGCCTATCACACGTCGCCGCCGCTGAGCCCGAACGGCTTCGATGCGGCGGTTGCCGAGATCACCGCGAGGCGGCACTCGCTGAATTCCGGCGGGATGCACATGCCGACGCCGAACCCGTTCATGCAGTCGGCGCCGCCGCTGGCCCCTGCCGTGCCCTATGCGCCGACCGCCGGCGCCCGTCGATCTGTCCGGCATCGAGCGGCAGCTCAACAACCTGACCAGCCAGATGGAGGCGCTGCGCCGCCCGGACCATCTCGACCAGTCGATTGCCGCCTTCCGCGAGGAACTGGCCGAAATCCGCCGCTCGCTGACGGAAGCCTTGCCGCGCCAGGCGATCGATTCGCTCGAGACCGAGATCCGTGCGCTGGGCCAGAAGATCGAGCGCAGCCGTGACACCGTCGGCGATCAGGAAACGCTCGGCGGCATCGAGCGCGCGCTGAACGAAATCTACAGCGCCGTGCGGACGCTGACGCCGGCCGAGCAGCTCCAGGGCTACGACTCGGCGATCCAGAACCTGTCCAGCAAGATCGATCTGCTGGTTCGCGCCAACCCCGATTCCAACATCGTCCAGCAGCTCGAGGACGCGATCGGCGCGCTGCGCAACATCGCCGCCAACGTCGCCTCCAACGATGCGATCGCGCACATGAGCGATCACATCCGCGCGCTGGGCGAGAAGGTCGATCATCTGGCGCAGAGCGGCGGCAGCGACATGCTCGCGGCGCTGGAACAGCGCATCGCGCTGCTGACGGCGGCGATGGAAGGCCGCCCGGTGGCGCCGGCAGCCGATTCCAGCCACCTCGAAGGCGCGATCCGCGCGCTGTCCGAACGCTTCGACCGCCTGTCGGTCGGCGGCAACTCCGCTGCGATGGCCCATGTCGAGCAGCGCATCGCCTATCTGCTCGAGCGTATCGAAGGCTCGCAGTCGTCGAACGGCAACCTCGGCCGCATCGAGCAGGGCCTGTCCGACATCCTGCGGCAGCTCGAGCATCAGCGCACCAGCTTCGCCACGGCCAGCGGCGGTGACGCCGATGCGCTCGGCCTGGTCGATACCATCAAGCGCGAGCTGTCCGACGTCCGCAACAGCCAGTCGGCGACCGAGCGGCGGACGCAGGACACGCTGGAAGCGCTGCATTCGACCCTGAGCCACGTGGTCGACCGCCTTGCAATGATCGAAGGCGACCTGCGGCGCGTGCAGTCTGCGCCCGAGCCGCGGGCAATCGCACAGCCTGCACCGTATGCGCCGGCGGCTGCGATCCGCCCCGAACTGTCGAATCCCGTGCAGCCGCAGATGAGCGACGTGCGGATTCCGACCGCCGCCGCGCCTCCGGCCGCGATGTTCCGCGACGAAGAGGCCGCGCCTGTGCCGCTGTGGCAGCAGATCGCGCAACGCCAGCCGATCGACCCGAACCTGCCGCCGGACTTCCCGCTCGAGCCCGGTGGCGCGCGCAACCGCGCGGAGGCCATCGCTGCATCCGACATCGGACTTGGCCACGACGCGGCGCCGCCTGCCGAAGGCAGCGGCCAGTCGAACTTCATTGCTGCCGCGCGACGCGCGGCGCAGGCCGCGGCAGCCGCCACCAACGAAAAGCCCAGCCGCGTCACTGCGCTCACGGAAGCCGCCCGCAACGCCGCCGCGAAAGCGACCGCCAAGGTCACGGCCGCCGGCGCGGATGCGACCGACACATCCGCCAAGCCGTCGCGCGTCCGCTCGATCCTGGTCGGCTTGAGCGTCGTCGTGATCGTGATCGGCGCCTTCAAGATGGCGCTGACCTTCCTCGACGGCGGCGACCATCCGCCGGCCCAGACCATCGAGAAGTCCGCGGCGCCGACCTCGATCATGCCGCCGCCTGCCGTGCTGCCTGCGCCGGCCCCGAAGGCGGAGATCCCCGCAAGCATTCCGCTGCTGACCTCGCCAACCGCCGTCGAGCGCCACTCCTTCGTCGCCCCGGCCAACGCCGCGCCGATGCCGATGCCGACGAGCGAAAGCCGGCCGGCGGAGGTTACCGGCTCGGTCATCGCTGCCGTCGGCAGCCGTCGCAGCACCGGCACCAGTCGCGGCCAGCACCGACGATGGCGGCGCTGTCGCCGGTCAACGACAAGATTCCGGACGCGGTGGCCGGTCCGATGCTGCGCGCGGCAGCGGCGAAGGGCGACCCGGCCGCGGCCTACGAAGTCGGCTCACGCTATGCCGAAGGGCGCGGCACCCAGGTCAACTACGAAGAAGCGATCAAGTGGTACGGACGCGCCGCCGACAAGGGCGTCGTGCTCGCCATGTTCCGCCTCGGCACCTTGCTCGAGAAGGGTCTCGGCACGAAGAAGGATCCGGACGCCGCCCGCCGCTACTACCTGCAGGCGGCCGAACAAGGCAACGCCAAGGCGATGCACAATCTGGCCGTGCTCGACGCCGACGGCGGCGGCAAGGGCCCGAACTACAAGGCTGCCGCGACCTGGTTCAAGAAGGCGGCCGAGCGCGGCATCGCCGACAGCCAGTACAACCTCGGCATCCTTTATGCGCGCGGCATCGGCCTCGAGCAGAACCTGGCTGAATCGTTCAAGTGGTTCAGCCTGGCGTCCTCGCAGGGCGACGCCGATGCGGGCCGCAAGCGCGACGACATCGCCAAGCGCCTCGACCAGCAGTCGCTGGCGGCCGCCAAGCTCGCGATCCAGACCTTCACGCCGGAGCGGCAGCCGAGCGACGCGATCAGCGTCGCGGCCCCGAACGGCGGATGGGACAGCGCACCGACAGCGCCCGCCGGCAAGCGCCCGGCGAAGTCCGCCGCAAAGAGCGCTTCGGTCCGCTGATCAGCACACGAAAATCCAAAGGTTAACGCGCCGCGCCCGACAGGAGCGCGGCGTTTTCCATTTCACGCGATCCTGAAGATTCACTGTCGCTTCCGGCCCTCGATTTCGGTAAGCAAAGGTCGGCCCGGGCTCTACCCAACGCCGAAAAACGACCTCAATCAGCCGAACGGACGCCCGTGCAGATCTTCCTGCCCATCGCCGACATTCCGGTGAACATCTTCCTCATTCTTGCGATGGGGATGGCGGTCGGGTTCGTCTCCGGCATGTTCGGCATCGGCGGCGGCTTCCTGCTGACGCCGCTCCTGATCTTCGTCGGCATCACGCCTGCGGTCGCCGTCGCCTCGGTCGCCGGCCACATCGCCGCCTCGTCGTTCTCCGGCGCACTGTCCTACTGGCGGCGGCGGGCGATCGATCCCGCGCTGGCGCTGGTGCTGCTGATCGGCGGCATGCTCGGCACCCTCGCCGGCGTCTGGCTGTTCACCCTGCTGCGCTCCTTCGGGCAGCTCGACCTCACGATCGCGCTGTCCTACGTGGTGCTGCTCTCCGGCGTCGGCGGGGCAATGCTGTGGGAAAGCGTCGGCGCCATCATCCGCGCCCGGCGCGGCCAGCCGGTGACCTTGCGGCGACCCGGCGCCCACAACTGGGTGCACGGCCTGCCGCTGAAGCTGCGCTTCAAGAAGTCGAAGATCTATCTTTCAGTTTTTCCGATCGTCGCCATCGGCATCTTCATCGGCTTCGTCGGCGCGATCCTCGGCATCGGCGGCGGCTTCATCCTGATCCCGCTCATGATCTACGTGCTGCGCGTGCCGACCGGCACGGTGATCGGCACCTCGTCGGTGCTGACGCTGGTGACCATGGCGTTCGCGACCATCCTGCACGCCACCACCAACCACCTGGTCGACGCCGTGCTGGCGCTGATCCTGATGGTCGGCGGCGTGATCGGCGCGCAGTTCGGCGCCCGCGCCGGCCAGCGCATCTCCTCCGAGCAGCTCCGCCTGCTGCTGGGCCTCCTGATCCTCTCGGTCGGCATCCGCTTCGCGGTCGAGCTGACCATCCGCCCCGAGGAACTCTTCACCATTCGCGCGCTGGAGCCCGGCGCATGAGGATCCTGACGGGATTAGCGTTCATTGCCTGCCTGCTGGCCGCAGCGCCAGCGACCGACGCGCGCGCCGAACGGCTGATCGCGTCGGTCTCGAACCATCGCGTGACGATCACGCCCGATTACTCCGGCGACGAGCTGGTGCTGTTCGGCTCGATCGAGCGCGATGCCGATACGCCGGCAAACCGCACCAGCTACGACCTCGTCGTCACCGTGTCCGGGCCGCGGATGACCATGGTGACGCGCCGCAAGCAGAAGCGGCTTGGCATCTGGGTCAACGCCGACTCGCGCGAGTTCATCAATGTCCCCGCCTATCTCGCCGTGTTTTCCAACCGCCCGATCAACACGCTTGCCGCGGCGGAGATCCAGCGCAGGCAGCAGCTCGGGCTGAACAACTTCATCCTGACGCAGCGGGTCAGCTCCGGCGACTTCGCCGACGTCGTCCCGGGCGATCCGTTCCGCTCCGCCTTCATCCGCCTGCGCACGCAGGACGGCCTCTATCGCGAGGCTGGCAATGCCGTGACGTTCCTGACACCGACGCTGTTCCGCGCCGGCATCCCGCTGCCGCCGGAAGTGCCGACCGGCACCTACGACATCGACATCAAGCTGTTCTCGCAAGGCGCGATGATCACCCGCACCGAGACCGCCTTCGAGATCGTCAAGGTCGGCTTCGAGCAGTTCGTCGCCGAGGCCGCGCGGCGCAACGGCCTGCTGTACGGCCTGGTGACGGCGCTGATGGCGCTGGTGACCGGCTGGCTGGCGTCGGTGATCTTCAGGAAGGACTAGGTTCCGCCCGGGCGACCGGACGCGTCACCAGATAGATGCCGAGCGCAACCGGAATGATCCCAAGCAGATCGCGCAGCGCGACATGCTCGCCGAGCACGATCCAGGCGAACACCATGGCGAGCGGCGGCATCAGGAAGTGGTAGGCACTCGCCGCGGTTGCTCCGCACACGGTCAGCAGGTGGAACCAGATCATGTAGGCGAGGATCGAGCCGCACAGCACCAGGAAGGCGAAGACGCCCAGCAACCGCCAGCTCGGCACGATGTCGCTCACGCTGGACAGCGTCAGCGCGAACGGCGTCAGCGCCAGTCCCGCGAACAGATTCTGGATGCCGTTGCCGAGCCACAGGCTGCCCTTCGGAGACAGCAGCTTGAACAGGATCGTGCCGGCCACGATCGACGCCAGCGACGCAAGCGTAAAGACGATGCCGTGCAGGCTGTCCGCTCCTGCGGAAATCCGATGCCAGACGATGAAGGTCACGCCGGCGACGCCGAGCAGCAGACCGGCCGTCTTGCGCCATGTCAGCTCCTCGCCGAGAAACAGCGCGGCGAGCACAGCGGTGAACACCGGGTTCGCGCTGACGATCAGGCCGCCTATTCCGGCCGACACGGTCTGCAGCCCGACATAGCCGAAGCCGAGATACAGCGCATTGTTGGCGAGACCGAGCACCGAAAAGACGGCGACGTCGCGCCAGCTCGATCGACCACGCATCACCGCGCAGCGCTGAGATCGCGAAAATGAGGACACCGGCGAGCGTAAAGCGGGCCGCAAGCAAGATGAGCGGCGGACAGTCGGTCACGCCGATCTTGCCCGCGACGAACGCGAAGCTCCACACCAGGCAGAACACAGCGATATAGATCGGCAACGAATTGAAGGTGGCGCGAGGGATCGCTGCGGACGGGGTGACGGACATGGAATGTCTCCTTTGTCCCCGATCTAGGCTCCCGGCCTTGTCATTTGGAAATTAAATGATAAACTCATGATCAGTTGAAAAATCAAATAGTACAGTTGGATCAAAGCCATGCTCGATCTGGACCTGCTGCGCAGCTTCGTTTCGGTGGTGGATGCCGGCGGCTTCACACGCGCCGGTGAGCGCGTCCATCGCACCCAATCCACGGTGAGCCAGCAGATCAAGCGGCTGGAGGAAGACTTCGGACGCCCCCTGCTCAACCGCATCGGCAAGCGCGTCGTACCGACGGAAGACGGCGAGCGCCTGCTGATCTATGCGCGACGCCTGCTGGCGCTTGCCGAAGAAACGCGCGACGTGCTGGCGCGGCCGAAAGGCGAAGGCGTGGTGCGCCTCGGCATCCCGGAAGACTTTGCCGCCTATCGGCTGACCAAGATGCTGGCGAGCTTTTCGCGCTCGCGGCCGGGCTTGCGCCTCGACGTGCGCTGCGACCTCAGCGTCGACCTGCGCCGCGATCTCGATCGGGGTGAAATCGACCTCGCATTGCTGAAGCGCGACGCCGGCGAGGGCAGCGTGATCGCCGCATGGCCCGAGCGGCTCCACTGGGTGACGAGCAAGACCCACCCGGTCGATACGGGCGCCGATTCAGTGCCGCTGATCTTCTTCCCCACGGGCTGCCTGTACCGAAACCGCGCGGTTCACGCGATCGAGGCGTCCGGACGCTCCTGGCACATTGCCTATACCAGTTCGAGCCTCGCAGGCATCCAGGCCGCGATCGGCGCAGGACTGGGCCTCAGCATCTTGTCCGAAATGTCGATCCAGCCCGACCATCGCGTGTTGACGGCGAAGGAAGGTTTCGGCCCGATCGACAGGACAGAGCTTGCGCTGATGGCGGGCCCCGACGCCAGCCCGGCGACGCTGCGCCTCGC
The DNA here is from genome assembly GCA_963843435.1 of uncultured Alphaproteobacteria bacterium. Taxonomy (GTDB): domain Bacteria; phylum Pseudomonadota; class Alphaproteobacteria; order Rhizobiales; family Xanthobacteraceae; genus P52-10. The sequence goes on along the minus strand of CAWJKJ010000006.1, from coordinate 801,290 downwards.
CGATCAACTGGTGAAGTTCTGCGACACGACGACGGCGAAAGCTGCGTAGCTGAAGACGGCTTAGTAGCACCTCGCCGCCGGCATCATGTGCAGGCGGTTGTCGCCGAGCAGATGCACGGTGAAGGCAAGCGTCGCGAACACTTTTGCGAAGGCGCGATCGCGGATGCTCAAGCCGCCGGTATAGGCGCCGAACGACGGCATCACCGCGCGCACGCCGTCGCTGGCGATACAACGCCGCTCGATCGAGCGCCCGCGGGTCGCGACGCGGGCCTTCGGATGCAGATGGCCGGCGATCTCGCCTGCCGCGCCGGTCGGCTCGTGGCGGAAGCAGACTGGGCCGATGACGATTTCGCTCGCGACCGATCCGCGCAAGGTCGCCGGCGGCAGTGGATCGTGATTGCCGGCGATCCAGATCCAGTCGCGTCCCGCCTGCATCGCCGCGATGGCGTCCCGGTCAGTGTCGGCGACGCGGGCATGCGCCTCGGCATCATGAAAGCTGTCGCCGAGCGCGATGACGCGGCGCGGATTGTAGCGGGCAACGACGGTGGCCAGCCGCGCCAGCGTTGCCGCCGTGTCGTAGGGCGGCAGCAGGATGCCGCGCGCGGCGAAGCTCGAACCCTTTTCCAGATGCAGGTCGGAGACGACCAGGAGCTGCTCGTCGTCCCAGAACAACGCGCCGGAGGCGTCGGCGGTGAATTGCGCGCCTGCGACATCGAGCGAGGCAACGGCAGAACGGTCGTCGTTGCTGCTGGCGACCCTGGCGTGCATTTCCGAATCGATCCCCTCTGTCGCGGTCACGCGCTTGTCGCATGTGATGCCGCGACAGAAAAGTGCTGGATCCGCCGATCGCTCATGCGATAGGGAAGCTCCGACAGCGAGGGAACCGCATCGACGCCGATCTGGCGCATCAGCGAGGCGAGGTCGTAATGAAAGCGCTCCTCGCTCATCAGCCCGTCCTTGAAGGCGACGAAGACGACGAACGGCTGCGTGATCGGCCGGCCGGTTGCGGCAATGCCGAGGAAACTGCCGGTATGGGTGCCGATCCAGGTCGCCTCCGCCGCATAGACGTCCTCGCCGAGCCAGCCGGCGGATTGCCCCTGCTTGCGGATGACCTCGACGTCGAAGCAGTCCCACCACTGGCGATAGTGCGCGGCGGCGCCTTCGCGTCCGTTCCAGACCTGACCGGTGGCGTGATCCTGAAAGACGCAGTCGCGGATGCAGGGTCGCGAGCGTGCCCTCCAGATCGTGGGCATTCTCGGCCTCGAGATGCCGCCAAAGCATCGGCGCGTGTTGAGGCTGCATGCTGTCCTCCTTGTTCGCTCAACGGAACCCGCATAATATTCGAGCTCGAATATAATATAAGAGCTCTGATATGTCACGCAAGGATGCGAATGCGGCCCGTCCTGTTCCAACGCCGGGCGAAGGCATGCGGGGCGAGAAAGGCCACCTGCCCTACCTGCTTGCGCAGGCCAACGCTTCCGTCCGCCTCGCGCTGGAACGGTCGTTCGCCGACCTTGAAGTGACGGTGCCGCAATTCTCGGTGCTGACGATGATCGACACCTATCCCGGCGTGTCAGGCGCGGAGCTTGCCCGCCTGACGCTGCTGACGCCGCAGACGATCAACCTGATCGTGAAGAACCTCGAGCGCGACGGCTTGATCGTCAAGACGCCGGACGATGTGCATGGCCGCGTGATCAGGATCGAGACGCACGGCCAGGGGCCGCCAGTTGCGAAGCAAGTGCCGGACACGCGCCGATGCTTTCGAGAAGCTGCTGGTCAAGGACCTCAGCGATGCCGAGCAGCGGACGATCCGCCGCTGGCTGGTGCGGGTGACGCAGTCGCTGCACGCCGACGGCGCGAAGGATTAGCCCATCGCTTCCCTGACGAGCTCTTCGGCGGTTTCCGCCAGCAGCTCGTCCGACGCCTCGCCGTAGACCGCCTCGCGGCCGATCTCCAGCATCACCGGCACCGCCAGCGGCGAGATCCGGTCCAGCTCCTTGTGGGTGATGTGTCCCTGGATGCGCGCCAGCATGTCGCCCAGGCGCTTGATGTCGAGCAGGCCGGTCGCAGCGTCGGCGCGCGCGGCGCGCAGCAGCACATGGTCGGCCTGGTGCTTGCGCAGCACGTCATAGACGAGGTCGGTCGAGAACAGCATCTGCCGCCGTGACTTCTCCTCCTCGCCGGCAAAGCGGCGCGGGATCAGGCCGGAGATGATCGCGCAGTTGCGGAAGGTGCGCTTCATCAGCGCCGATTCGGCCAGCCACGCCTCGAGATCGTCGCCGAGCATGTCCGGCGAGAACAGCTCGCTGAGATCGAGCCGGTTCTGCCGGATCATGGCCGAGAGGTCGCCGACCGCCCACACCGCCAGCGCATATTCGTTGGCGACGAAGCCGAGCGGCCGCGCGCGCATGCGCTCCAGCCGCCGCGTCACCAGCATGCCGAGTGTCTGGTGCGCCAGCCGGCCTTCGAACGGATAGCAGACGAGATAGGTCTTGCCGCCGCGCGGAAACGTCTCGACCACGAGCTCGCGCGGCCCCGGCACCCGCGACTTCAGAACCTGCATCGCCAGCCATTCGCGCACCTGCTCCGGCAGGCCGCGCCAGGCGCTCTTGTCGGCCAGCAGCTTCCGCACGCGATCGGCGAGATAAGTCGACAGCGGAAACTTGCCGCCCGCATAGGACGGCACCTTCGCATCCTTGTCGCGAGGCGCGGGAGACATAGACCTCGTCATTGGCCAGCGCCTCGTAACGGACGACCTCGCCGCCGAACACGAAGGTGTCGCCCGCGACCAGCCCTTCGATGAAATATTCCTCGATCTGGCCGAGCACGCGTCCGCCGCGCGCGATGGCGCCGGTCACGCCGGCACCGCCGCGACGCGAGCGCACGAGCCGCACCTTCAGCATCTGCTCCTCGACGATGGTGCCGACGTTGAGGCGGTACATCTGCCGCACGCGCGGATTGGCGACGCGCCACTTGCCGTCCGCGCCCTGCCGGATGCGCGCAAAGCGCTCGTAGGATTTCAGCGCATAGCCGCCGCTGGCGACGAAATCGACCACGTCGTCGAAATCCTTGCGCGCCAGATCAGCGTAGGGCGCGGCGGTCCGCACCTCATCGTAGAGGTCATCGGAGAGAAACGGCTCGCCGCAGGCGCAGCCGAGCACGTGCTGCGCCAGCACGTCGAGCGAACCGGTGCGCAGCGGCGGCGTGTCCTGCGCGTTCTCGGCGATCGCATCGATGGCGACGTGGCACTCCAGCACCTCGAAGCGGTTGGCCGGCACCATGATCGCCCGCGACGGCTCATCGAGCCGGTGGTTGGCGCGGCCGATCCGCTGCATCAGCCGCGAGGCGCCCTTCGGCGCGCCGACATTGATGACGAGATCGATGTCGCCCCAGTCGATGCCGAGATCGAGCGAGGAGGTGCACACCACGCCGCGCAGCCGGCCGGCCGCCATCGCGTCCTCGACCTTGCGGCGCTGCGCGACATCGAGCGAGCCGTGATGCAGCGCGATGGCGAGGCCGTCGTCGTTCATCGCCCACAGTTCCTGGAACAGCATCTCCGCCTGGCTGCGGGTGTTGACGAACATCAGCGAGGTCTTGTTCTGCTTGATCAGCTCGTAGATCTCGCCGAGCGCGTGGCGCGCGGAATGTCCGGCCCACGGCAGGCGTTCGCGCGTGTCGAGCATCTCGACGATCGGCGCCGCGCCGCCGGTGGCGACGACCAGATCCGCTCCGGCGCTTTCGCCCGGCGTTTGCGGCACGAGAAAGCGGCTGAGCGACTCCGGTTCGGCGACGGTCGCCGACAGCCCGATGGCGGTGATGTTCGGCGCCATCTTGAACAGCCGCGCGAGACCCGAGCGACAGCAGATCGCCGCGCTTGGAAGTGACCAGCGCATGCAGCTCGTCGAGCACGATCCGCTTCAGCGACGAGAACAGGAACGGCGCGTCGGCCGATGCCAGCAGCAGCGCAAGCTGCTCCGGCGTGGTCAGCAGAATGTCCGGCGGATAACGCCGCTGCCGCTGCCGCCGCGACACCGGCGTATCGCCGGTGCGGGTCTCGACCTTGATCGGCAGCTGCATCTCGGCGACCGGCCGCTCGAGATTGCGCGCGATATCGACGGCGAGTGCCTTCAACGGCGAGATGTAGAGCGTGTGCAGGCCGGCGGAGCGTTGCACACCGCGGCCCGTGGATGCGGTGTGGCTTGTGGACGCGTTACCGCTCTTCTCCCCTCCCCTCGCGCGCGCAGCGCGTGGCGGGGAGGGGTCGGGGGTGGGGGGCCGCGGCGCTTCGAAGTCGAAGGCGGTTTGTTCCTTGCCCGTGACTCGCCGTCGCCACATCGGAGAGGCCTGCGTTCGCGGCGCCCCCCACCCCCGACCCCTCCCCGCCACTCGCTTCGCTCGCGGGAGGGAGGGGAGCAGACCTCGCGCGCGGCGAACGCTCGTCACCGCGAGACGCAGCTGAGCTTCTATCCAACTCCACCAGCGTCGGCAGAAATCCCGCCAGCGTCTTGCCGGCGCCGGTCGGCGCGATCAGCAGGGCCGAGCGCCCGACGCGCGCTTTCTCCAGCAGCGCCAGCTGATGCTCGCGCGGCGACCAGCCTCGCGCCTCGAACCAGCGCAGGAATTTTTCGGGCAACAGCTCGGGCGCGGGCGTCAGCACAGGCGAAGAGGTAAGCGCTCTTCCCCGAACCGTCGAGAGCGAAAGTGGCTAGAGATTGCGCGCTGCGACGACGACAAGGCCGGGGACCGGCACCCCGCTCTCGTCCCGTGTCGAAACTTTTGCGAGGTGCAGTTGCCGCAAACCGGCGCCGGCCAACACGTCGCCGATATAGCTCGGCGCTGTGCGCATAGCGCAGCCCGGCGCCCAGGATCACGCCTTCGCCGTCATGGGTCTCCAGCGTGCAGGCAAACAGTCCATCGACCGCCAGCACGCGCGCGACCTCGCCGAACAGCGGCGCGAGGTCCGACAGGTAGACGATCGAGTCGGCCGAAAAGATCAGATCGGCGCTGCCATCCGCCTCGCCGCGCAGGGCCGCGACCATGTCCGCAACCTCGAGGCGATCGTAGAGATCGAGCTTGCGCGCCTGCTCGATCATGCCGCGGCGACAGGTCGTAGCCGATGATTTCGTCGGCGCTGCGCGCAAAGGCGCGGGCCGCAAGGCCGGTGCCGCAGCCGAGATCGATGGCGCGGCGGAACTTTTCGTCGCGCCCCTCGGCCTTCAGCACGTCTCGCACGGCATCGCGGATCACGCGCGGGCCGCGATAGTTCAGCGTCTCCAGCAGGGCCCTGTTGAACTCGGGTGCGTACTGGTCGAACAGCGTGCGCACATAGGCTTCCGGCATCGCGCCCATCTGCTCGGCGCCAAGCCGCATCAGGTGCAGCGTGGCGCCGTGACGATCGTCGCGGTCGTGGTCGCGCGCCTTGCGGAAGGCCGCGATCGCCTCCTCGCGCCGGCCGCGCGCGTCGTTGATCTCGCCCAGCGCGAACCAGCCGGCGGCGAAATGCGGCGCCAGTTCCACCGCCTGCGCCATCACGTCCGCCGCAGCATCCAGATCGCCGCGCTTGAAATACTGCTGCGCGAACTCGTAGCGCCGGTCGGCGGTCATGTTTCCGGAGGTGACAAAGAACGGCTGCATGAGGCGTCGATCGTTCAGCTGCTGACACTTTTTGGCGTGATGAGCACGCCTTATATAGCGACAATGCGCCCGCACGACATCCTGATCCCGCAGCCGGACGGCCTCTTTTGCAGGCCGGGCGATTTCTACATCGATCCGGTGCGACCGGTGGCGCGCGCGCTGATCACGCACGGCCATTCCGACCACGCCCGCGCCGGACACGGCGCGGTGCTGGCGACGCAGGAAACGCTCGACATGATGCGCCTGCGCTACGGCGACAATTTCGCCGGCTCGACCCAGGCGATCAGCTATGGCGAGGAGATCAGGCTCGGCACCACGCAGGTCAAGTTTCATCCGGCAGGGCACGTGCTCGGCTCGGCGCAGATCGCGGTGACCTGCGGAAAGCTCTGCATCGTCGCCTCGGGCGACTACAAGGACGTCGCCGACCCGACCTGCGCGCCGTTCGAGACCGTGCCGTGCGACGTGTTCATCACCGAGGCGACGTTCGGCCTGCCGGTGTTCCGGCACGGCAATCCTGCGGCCGAGATCGCAAAGCTGCTCAATTCCGTCGCCGTGTTTCCCGAGCGGGCGCATCTGGTCGGCGCGTATTCGCTCGGCAAGGCGCAGCGCGTGATCGCCATGCTGCGGCAGGCCGGCTACGACGCGCCGATCTATCTGCACGGCGCGATGGAAACCATCACCCGCTACTACGAGAGCCGCGGCATCGCGCTTGGCGAGCTGCGGCTGGTGAAGGATGCGAAGAAGGCCGAGCTTGCCGGCACCATCACGCTCGCGCCGCCGATGGCGACCGCGGATCTGTGGACGCGCCGCTTTCCCGATCCGCTCACGGCCTTTGCCTCGGGCTGGATGCGGGTGCGCGCCCGCGCGCGCCAGCGCGGCATCGAGCTGCCGCTGGTGATTTCCGACCACGCCGACTGGGACGGCCTGTGCGCGACGATCACGGCCACCGGCGCCGGCGAAATCTGGGTCACGCACGGACAGGAAGACGCGCTGGTGCACTGGTGCGACCAGCAAAGGCCTGAGCGCGCGGCCGCTGGCGCTGGTCGGCTACGGCGAGGAGGACGAGGAGGCGGCGCTGCCTGCGAGCGACGAGGCGAAGGCATGAACCGCTTCGCCGAGCTGCTCGACCGCCTCTCCTACGAGCCTGGCCGCAACAACAAGCTGCGGCTGATCACCGCCTATTTCCGCGACACGCCCGATCCCGATCGCGGCTATGCGCTCGCCGCCATGACCGGCGCGCTGTCGTTCAAGCACGCGAAGGCCGGGCTCGATCCGCGACCTGATCGCGTCGCGCAGCGACCCGGCGCTGTTCGCGCTCTCCTACGACTATGTCGGCGACCTGTCGGAGACCGTCGCGCTGATGTGGCCGCGCTCCGACCGGCTGACCAACTCGCCGCCGCCACCGTCGCTCGGCGAGGTCGTCACCACCCTCGACAGCCTGCCGAAGAAGGAGCTGCCCGCCCAGCTCGCGCAGTGGCTGGACGAACTCGACGAGACCGGCCGCTGGGCGCTGCTGAAACTCGTCACCGGCGCACTGCGCATCGGCGTCTCGGCGCGGCTGGCGAAGACCGCCGCCGCGGCGCTCGGCGAGAAGGACGCGCACGAGGTCGAGCTGCTCTGGCCGGGCTCGCGCCGCCCTACATCGACCTGTTCGCCTGGCTCGAAGGACGCGCCGAAAAGCCGGTCAACCGCGATCCGTCGCGCCGTTCCGTCCGGTGATGCTCGCGCACGCGATCGAGGACAGCGATTTCGCCGGCCTCGATCCGAACGACTTCACCGCCGAGTGGAAGTGGGACGGCATCCGCGTGCAGGCGGTGAGCGGACGCGCCGAGGACCGCACCATCGTCACGCGGCTCTATTCGCGCACCGGCGAAGACATCACCGGCAGCCTTTCCCGACCTGCTTCCGGCGCTGCACCTGCCCGGCGCCATCGACGGCGAGCTGCTGGTGCTGCGCGACAAGCGCGTGCAGACCTTCAACGTGCTGCAGCAGCGGCTCAACCGGAAATCCGTGACGCCGAAGCTGATGAAGGACTTTCCGATCCACCTGCGCGCCTACGACCTGCTCGGCGACGGCGAGAACGATTTGCGCGAGCTGCCGTTCGAGGAGCGGCGCGACAGGCTCGAGGCGTTCGTCGCAAAACTCAACAATCCGCGCGTCGATCTGTCGCTGCAGATCCCCTTCAGCCTCCTGGGAGGAACTTGCCGCCGCGCGCGCCGATCCGGCCAGCGCCAATGCCGGCGAGGATGCCGAGGCGGTCGAAGGCGTGATGCTGAAGCGGCGCGATTCGGCCTATGTGCCGGGACGGCCGAAAGGCCAGTGGTGGAAATGGAAGCGCGATCCGCATGTGATCGACGCCGTGCTGATGTATGCCCAGCGCGGCCACGGCAAGCGCTCGTCCTACTATTCCGACTACACCTTCGGCGTCTGGACCGCGGGCGACGCCGGCGACGAGCTGGTGCCGGTCGGCAAGGCCTATTTCGGCTTCACCGACGAGGAGCTGATCGAGATCGACAAGTTCGTCCGCCGCTACACCACCGAGCGCTTCGGCCCGGTGCGGCGATGTGGTGCATGAGCCGGATCAGGGCCTGGTGCTGGAAGTGGCGTTCGAGGGCCTGCAGCGCTCGACGCGGCACAAATCCGGCGTCGCCATGCGCTTTCCCCGCATCAGCCGCCTGCGCTGGGACAAGCCGCCGCGCGAGGCCGACCGGCTGGAGACGCTGGAGAAAATGCTGACGGCGTGAGACTGCGTAGTCATTGACGCGCGGGGAACCGCTTTCCCATTTGCTGTGCTACAATGCGCGGCAAGCTTGGTCGCGAGGAGACAGACGAATGCCAGACGACGTCAGGGAATTGCCGGCAGCACGCACGGACAATCTGTCGCGCTTTCTCGGCGGCACGCCGCTGGCCGTGGCGGTGCGCCTGGTCCTGTTGTCGATCCTGGTCGGCGTCGTGCTGTCCGCGGTCGGCTTCGACCCGTGGAACATCATCGAGAGCATCCGCCGCCTGTTCCTCAGCATCTGGAATCTCGGCTTCGACGCGATCAACTGGGTGTGGCGCTACTTCCTGCTCGGCGCAGTGATCGTCGTGCCGATCTGGCTGATCACGCGGCTCATGAACTCGCCGAAGCGCTGACATGCAACTGCAGTTCGTCGGCTGCGGCGATGCGCTGGGCTCCGGCGGGCGCTTCAACACCTGCTTTCACGTCACGGGCGAGCGCGCCAATTTCCTGATCGACTGCGGCGCGTCGTCGCTGGTCGCGCTGAAGCGCTTCGGCATTGCGCGCGAGGACATCGACGTCATCCTGATCACGCATTTCCACGGCGATCATTTCGCCGGCCTGCCGTTCTTCCTGCTCGACGCCCAGTTCACGCGCCGCACGCGGCCGCTGACTGATCGCCGGGCCCGAGGGCATCGAGATGCGCCTCGACCCAGGCGATGGAGGCGCTGTTCGAGAACTCGTCGAAAACGAAGCAGAAGTTCGATCTTTCCGTCGTCGCGCTGCAGCCGGAACAGACGAAGGATTTCGGCACGTTCAAGGTCACGCCGTTTCCGGTCGTGCACGGCGAGTCCGGCGGGCCGTTCCTTGCCTATCGCATCGAGAGCCGAAGGGCGCACCATCGCCTACAGCGCCGACACCGAATGGACCGACGACGCTGATCCCGGCAGCGCGCGATGCCGACCTGTTCATCTGCGAGGCCTATTACTACGACCGCATCGTCAAGAACCATCTCAGCCTGAAGACGCTGGAAGCAGCACCTGTCGCTGCATCGCGCCGAAGAAGCTGGTGCTCACCCACATGAGCGACGACATGCTGGCGCGGATCGGCTCGCTGCCGCACACCGCGGCCAGCGACGGGATGGTCGTCGAGCTCTAGCGTCATCGCTTCCGGAATATGGACACCGTTTTCGAATAGACTCACGTTCCGGTCAAGCGGCTCAAACCGGCCAGTCTTCCGCGGTGATCTGCGCGGCGTCGGCGCCGACGATCTCCGACAGCTGCTCGCGGTTGGTCCGGCGCAGCACCGACAGCAGGTCGGTCTTGATCTCGTCGACGAGGCCGAGCCCCTTGTAGACCAGCGACGAATAGAGCTGGATCAGGCTGGCGCCGGCGCGGATCTTCATCAGCGCCGAGCCGCCGGAATCGATGCCGCCGACGCCGATCAGCGGAAACGCGCCTTCGACCCGCACATAGGTTTCGGCCAGCATCCGCGTGGACAGCTTGAACAGCGGCCGGCCGGACAGGCCGCCCTGCTCGTCGGCCCGGCTTTGCTCGCGCAAGGCGGCGGGCGCGACAGCGTCGTGTTGGCGACGATCATCCCGTCCACCTTGCGCCGGCGCGCGATCTGCACCACGTCGTCGAGTTCGTCCAGCGTCAGGTCCGGCGCGATCTTCAGCAGCACCGGCGTCTCGCCCGCGTTCCGCCGCACCCGCTCGCGCGCGTCGATCACCCGCGCCAGCAGGTCGTCCAGCGCCGCCGCCTGCTGCAGATTGCGCAGGCCCGGCGTGTTCGGCGACGAGACGTTGACGGTGAAATAGCTCGCCACCGGCGCGAACGTGTCGATCAGCCGCACATAGTCGCCCGCGCGATCGACCGAATCCTTGTTGGCGCCGATATTGACGCCGACGATGCCGCCGTGATGGGCGCGCGCCGGCCAGCCGCCGCAGCACGATGTCCGAGCCGTCGTTGTTGAAGCCCATGCGGTTGACGATGCCCTGGTCGCGTTCCAGCCGGAACAGCCGCGGGCGCGGGTTGCCGGTCTGCGGCAGCGGCGTGACCGAGCCGATCTCGACGAAGCCGAAGCCGAGCCGCAGCAATGCGTCGGAGGCTTCCGCATTCTTGTCGAAGCCGGCCGCCATGCCGACCGGGTTCGGGAAATTCAGGCCGAAGGCGCGCACGGCCAGCCGCGGGCTGTCCGGCCGGCGGCGGCGCGGCGGCGGCAGGAAGCGCAAGCCGCGAATCGCGAGGCCATGCGCATATTCCGCATCGAGCTTGCGCAGCAGCGGCAGCGTCAGGGCGTCGAAGGCGCGGATCACGGCTGCAGGTCCGGAATGGTGTGCGAACCGTCGGAGCGCAGCGGCAGGTCGGTCACCGAGATCACCGCATCGAAGTCCAGTTCGCCATAGAGATGCGGGAACAGCTCGCCGCCCCGCGCCGGCTCCCATTTCAGGCTGGTCGCCGAGCGCGTCGGCGTCGACGGCGACCAGAAAAAGCCCCTTTTGCCCTGCGAAATACTTCGCCGCGGTGCCGGGCACCTGGGCAGCGGTCGAAAAATGGATATAGCCGTCGCGGGCATCGTCGGCGCTGCCGCGATAGGCGCCCTGCCGTTCGGCCTCGCGCCAGGCCGAAGCCGGGCAGATTTTGTAGATTGTGGGCACCGCTACACGTTTTGATTGTCGCATTTCCGGCCATTCGCGCGCCGACCGTAACGGCGGCGGGGGTCGCGTTCAAGCCCGGACGATTTCTCGTGGATTATCTTGCGTGTTTTGATTGCATGACCGCCCTAGTGCAGGCTAGTATTCCTAGCAGCATCAGATTGCCTCGCCGCCCGTTCCCGAACCCAACAGCCGAGTATCCCCCGTGCCACCCAAAGCCCGCCTACTGACCCACGATCAGGTCTGGACCGCCCTCGACCGCCTTGCCGCGCGCTCGGGCCTCTCCGCCTCCGGCCTCGCCAAGCGCGCCGGCCTCGATCCCACCACCTTCAACAAGTCGAAGCGCATCACCGCCGGACGGCCGTCAACGCTGGCCTTCGACCGAATCCGTGTCCAAGTCGCTGGCCGCGACCAACACGAGCATCGAGACGTTCGTCGAGCTGATCGACGGCACCAGCAAGTCGCGGCGCAGACGGTGCCGCTGATCGGCCTCGCCCAGGCCGGCCAGCGGCGGCTACTTCGACGACGGCGGCTTCCCGGTCGGCAAGGGCTGGGACGAAATCGCGACCATCGGCGTCAACGACGAGCATGCCTATGCGCTGGAGATCTCCGGCAATTCGATGAGGCCTGCCTATCGCGATGGCGACATCATCATCGTTTCGCCCGGCGCGACCGATCCGCAAGGGCGACCGCGTGGTGGTGAAGACCAAGGACGGCGAGGTCATGGCCAAGGAACTGCGCCGCCGCTCGGCGAAATCGATCGAGCTCGGCTCGCTCAATCCCGAGCCACCGCGACCGCACGTTCGCCAGACAAGGACATCGAGTGGATCGCCAGGATCGTCTGGGCGAGCCAGTAAGAGCTGGCGAATAGCGAATAGTGAGTAGCGAATAGAAGGTACGGACGGCTCGTCGGCTCCGCTATTCGCTACTCGCTATTCGCTATTCGCCTCTCTTCAGCGCCCCATCGATCATCGCCACCGCATTGCCGACGCCGTAGACGGCCACGAACGAGCCGAAGCGCGGGCCCTTCTCCTGGCCGAGCAGCACCTGGTAGAGCATGTTGAACCAGTCGAGCGAAACGCCCGGCCGGCCGTCCTTGCCCTTCTTGACGTGATCGAGGAACGGCTCGCGGCGGCCGATCTCGTAGACCACGTTCTGGATGTCCTCGGCGCTGGCGTCCTGCGGCAACTGCGCCAGCGCATTGCGCAGATCCTCAAGCGCCGTCCGCTCGGCCGTCGGTCGGCTCGCGGAACTTCTTCTCCGGCAGCACGAAATCGCGGAAATAGTTGATCGCGTAGCCGACCAGCGCATCGAGCTTCGGATGCGTCTGCGGCGTCACGCCCGGACGATAGCGGCCGATGAAGCCCCACAGCGTCTCGGCGTTCTCCGCATTCGACGACGACACCAGCGTCAGCAGCATCTGGAACGTCACCGGCATGTCCGCCTGCGGCGGATTGCCGGAGTGGATGTGCCAGACCGGATTGGCGAGCCGCTGCTTCGATCTCCTGCTTCGGATAGCCGTCGAGGAACTGCTGGTAGTCGTCGACGTTGCGCGGGATCACGTCGAAGTACAGCCGCTTGGCCGACTTCGGCTCGCGGTACATGAACAGCGACAGCGATTCCGGCGAGGCGTAGCGCAGCCATTCGTCCATCGTCAGGCCGTTGCCCTTCGACTTGGAGATCTTCTGGCCCTTCTCGTCGAGGAACAGCTCGTAGTTGAAGCCTTCCGGCGGCGTGCCGTCGATCGCCGAAGCAGATCTTGGCCGACAGCTTCACCGAGTCGATCAGGTCCTTGCCGGACATCTCGTAGTCGACGCCGAGCGCGGCCCAGCGCATCGCCCAGTCCGGCTTCCACTGCAGCTTGCAGTGGCCGCCGGTCACCGGCAGCGTCATGCGCTCCTTCGTCTCCGGATCGTCGTAGGAGATCGTGCCGTTCTTCGCATCGTGCGCGACGATCGGCACATAGAGCACCCGCCCGGTGCGCGGGCAGATCGGCAGGAACGGCGAATAGGTCGCCGCCCGCTCCTCGCGCAGCGACGGCAGCATGATCGCCATCACCTTGTCGAGACGCTCCAGCATCTTCAGCAGCGTCGCGTCGAACTTGCCCGTCTTGTAGTAGTCGGTCGAGCTCGCGAACTCGTAGTCGAAGCCGAACGAGTCGAGGAACGCGCGCAGCCGCGCGTTGTTGTGGTGCCCGAACGAGGGATACTCGTTCGAGAACGGGTCCGGCACGCTGGTCAGCGGCTTGTTGAGATAGCGCCGCCAGCATCTCCTTGTTCGGCACGTTGTCCGGCACCTTGCGCAGGCCGTCCATGTCGTCGGAGAACGCCAGCAGCCGCGTCTTGATCTTGTCGTCGGTGAGCACGCGGAACGCATGCCGCACCATGGTGGTGCGCGCGACCTCGCCGAACGTGCCGATATGCGGCAGGCCCGAGGGACCGTAGCCGGTCTCGAACAGCACCTCGTCCTTCGGCTTGCGTTTCAGCCGCGCGACGATCTTCTTCGCTTCCTCGAACGGCCAGGCGTTCGATTGTTCGGCAAAGCTGCGCAGATCGCCGGCGGGCTCAAGGTGTCGATCATCACTCTCTCCGGATGCGACCTGCTCTAGGGTCTCGCATCGCGTCCGTCAAAGGGATAGCCGCAATTTAAGGCACTTTTGCGCGGGTTTAGACCGGTTCGCGCTTCGCCAGCAGGCGGCTGACGATCAGCACCACGTAGCCGGCCACCAGAAACGCCGCCGCGATGCCGAGCGCGTTGAGCGCCATCTTGCCGTAGCCGATCTTGCTCACGTCGATGAAGGGATACGGGTAGAAGCCGGTGAAGCGGCCGTGCACCAGCACGAAGCCGAGATAGAACACCGGATAGATCAGCCACAGCAGCGGATCGTACCAGCGCAGGCCCGCCTTGCGCATCACGAACAGCCAGAAGGCGAGATAGCCGAGCGGCATGAGGTAGTGCAGCAGCACGTCCGCCAGCCACTGCGCGCCCTGCGGCGCCCACAGATCCCGCAACAGTCGCCAGATAGACCAGCGCGACGACCGCGATGTAGCTCGCGATCGCCGAGCGCTCGAACGGATGCACCGTCCACTCCTCGATCTTCGGCCGGAGCGCGAACGAGAGCAGCATCAGCACGACGAGGATGTTGGCCTGGATCGTGAAGTAGGAGAAGAAGCGCAGCGTGCCCTTGCCCCACGACAGGCCCTGCCCGCCGGTGACCTGAAGCAGCAGGTAGTACTGCAGGACGAGCGCGAACAGGCCGACGCAGGCGAGCACGATCGCGGCGATCCGCTCCGATCGTCGTCGTCATGCCTGTTGAGATCATCCGGATCGCGCCCCGCCGAAATGACATGCTCAAAACGGACTGACCGAAAAATAGCGCAGCCAGAGGTCGGTGTACTGGCCTTTTTCCCAGACGCGGAACATCGCCCAGTTCAGGGCCTGCCGCAGCACGTCGTTGCCGCGGCGCACGGCGATGCCGATGCCCTCGCCGAAATAGCGGCTTTCGGTGAAGGGGCCGCCGGAGAAGGCGCAGCAATCGCCGGAATCGGTGCCGTTGATCCAGAACGCCAGCGAGATGGAATCGCCGAAGATGAAATCGACCTCGCCGCGCCGCAGCGCCTGGCGCATCGCCTCGTCGTTCGGCTGGCTGACGATCTCGGCATCGGTGAACAGCGCCTTGAGATAGGCCTCGTGCGAGGAGCCGGCGATCACGCCGACCTTCTTCGCCTCGAGATATTCGGGGCGGATCTCCGGCAGCACCGCATCCTTGCGCGCGACGAAGCGCGCCGGCGCGCGGTAGTAGGGATCGGTGAAATCGACGCGCTGGCGAATGGCCGGCGTCGGCGCCATCGACGCGATCGCCGCATCGCCGCGGTTGGCGGCGAGCGAATCCAGCAGCGTCTCGAAGCGCCGCATCTGGATCGTGCAGGTCACCTTGATCTCGGCGCACAGCAGCCGCGCGAGATCGACGTTGAAGCCGGCCGGATTGCCGTCCGGCCCGGTGAAGTTGAACGGCGGATAGTCGGTCTCGGTGAGGAAACGGATCACCGTGATGCGCGACAGGTCCGGCCGGTCCGGGCGGCGGCGCGGATCCCAGAAGCCCGGCACGGCCTGCGCCGCCGATCGGCGGGGTGACGGCGGGCCGTCGGCGCAGGGACCTGGGCGTGCGCGAGCGCCGGACGCCAGCGATGCGAGCACGCAGGCCGAGCGCGAGGATGAATTTGGACAGCGTCAGGCAGCATAGGGCGGCTTATACCCGGCTTCGACCGCATTGCGGGCTACGCCGGGCCGCAGGCACACGTCTAGAGATACTTCTTCAAATCCGCGGCCGCCTCTTCCGGGCGGCGCTTGATGTTGAACGGGGCGACGAACCTGCCGTCGCGATCCATCAGATAGATCAGCGCGGTGTGGTCCATGGTGTAGTCGCCGTCCTTCAGCGGGACCTTCTTCGCATAGACGCGATAGGCCGAGACGATTTCGGCGACGGCGTCGGGGCTGCCGGTGAGGCCCTTCAGGTTGGGATCGAAGCTCGACAGATAGCTCTTCATGATGCTCCGGCGTGTCGCGCTCCGGATCGACCGAGACGAAGAAGGCGTTGAGGCGGCTTCGCATCGCCGCCCATCGCCCGCAGGATCTCCGACATCTCGAACAGCGCGGTCGGGCAAACGTCCGGACAGTGGGTGAAGCCGAAGAAGATGATCGTCGGCTTGCCTTGCAGGTTCTTGTCGCTGACGGTCTGGCCGGCCTGATCGACCAGCTGGAACGGCCCGCCGATCGCCGACGCCGCGGTCACGACGCGCGGCCCGCCGAGCAGCCACAACGTCAGCGGCGAGCCCGATCGCGAGGCTTGCGGCAAAGGCGGCCACGATGATGAGCGGGCGGGACAGTTGTTCGTTCATGGGGCTGACCGGTTCAGAAGCAGGCGGCGATGCCGGCGGCGATCATCTCGAAGAAGACCGTCGTTCCGTAGTGCGCCCACAGCAGCGACGCCGCGATCAGCAGCGCGGCCGCGACGCGCGATAGCCGCCAGCGAGCACGAGCGGCGCGCGCCGCGCGCGGCAGCAGCTCGGAGGCCGTCTGATGGTTGCGAAGTTGGCACGCGATAGGCTCCGCGCGAACCGGGCAAGCCCGCTCGCCAGCCCATCAGATAGGCCGCGCGCAAATCGCGGGCAAGCGCATAGCCGGCTTCCGGCACCCGATAATCCCGGATTATCGTGATTAGTTGCGGCCGCGCGAGGAGGCCTGGGCGTCCATGTAGCAGGGGCGGTACATGCTCGCGAGCTGGCGGCCCGAGAGGAAGATCATGCGCGCCTTCAGCCCGCCGCGCTGGTTGATCCAGCGGCGGATGTTCGGCGGATACATCGCAAACAGCATCCGCGTCGCTTCCGGGTTGGTCACCGCCTGGCCGCGTGCGCCGAAATCCCAGGCGGCGTGAAAGCCGAGGTTGGCGCGCGGGTGACGCAGATCCGGTCCGGCGAGACGGCGCCGAGCACGATGGTGCAGGCCGAGGCGCACAGGCCGTCGATCATGATGCTTTCGTTGGAACTGCGCAGGCTCTGGTACTTGTCGATGTAGGTGCCGATCCGGCCGCCGCGGTCATCGGCGATCCGCACCATGGCATGGCTCGAGGCGACACCTGCCAGAAGGAGAACCGCCGCGAGCAACCCCGTTACGATCTTCATGTCCTGCCCTGTGTGCCCCGATTCGACTTCGTGATGTCCGTCCGGGGCACCGTCGAACTTCTTGCGACTCCTGAGATTTGTCCAGATCGAGCTGATCGCTCGAACAAGATTCAAATCCACTGTTGCGCGGAAGATGCACATCCCGCGCCGGTTTCCCGATTTGGCACGATCCGGCTGACGCCGAATGTGACCTGGCTCATAGTTCGATGGCATTGACCGGCCTGCCCCGCACCCCCTTGACCCCATTCCAGCCCCGGCGCTTCAATTGCGACGGCCGGGGAAACGCAATGTCACATGATACCGACGTCATCGTCGTAGGCGCGGGCCTTGCCGGCCTCGTCGCCGCCACCGAAATCGCCGACGCAGGAAAACGCGTAATCGTTCTTGATCAGGAAGGCGAGCAAAATTTGGGCGGCCAGGCATTCTGGTCGTTCGGCGGATTGTTCCTGGTCAATTCGCCCGAGCAGCGCCGTCTCCGCATCAAGGACTCCTTCGAACTAGCCCTGCAGGATTGGTATGGCGCCGCCGGTTTCGACCGCACGGAAGATCACTGGCCGAAGCGCTGGGCGGAAGCCTATGTCGCCTTCGCCGCAGGCGAAAAGCGCGGCTGGCTGCGCGCGATGGGCCACCGCATTTTCCCGGTGGTCGGCTGGGCCGAGCGCGGCGGCTACGACGCGACTGGGCCATGGCAACTCGGTGCCGCGCTTTCATGTCAGCTGGGGAACCGGCCCCGGCGTCGTCGAGCCGTTCGAACGGCGCGCGCGCGCGGCCGCGGCGCGCGGATTGATCACCTTCAAGTTCCGCCACCGCGTCGACGCGCTGTCGCTGACGAACGGCGTGGTCGACGGCGTCAGCGGTGCCATCCTCGAGCCGTCGGCGGAACCGCGCGGCGTCAGTTCCTCGCGCAAGGCGGTCGGCGAATTTGCATTGCGCGCGCAGGCCGTGATCGTCGCCTCCGGCGGCATCGGCGGCAACCACGACCTCGTCCGGCAGAACTGGCCGAAGCGCCTCGGCGAGCCGCCGAAGCGCATGGTGGCGGGCGTGCCGGCGCATGTGGACGGCCGCATGATCGGCATCACCGAGAAGGCCGGCGCGCGGCTGATCAACCGCGACCGCATGTGGCACTACGTCGAGGGCCTGCACAACTGGAACCCGATCTGGCCCGGCCACGGCATCCGCATCCTGCCCGGGCCGTCGTCGATGTGGTTCGACGCCACCGGCAAGCGCCTGCCCGTCGCCGCTCTATCCGGGCTACGACACGCTCGGCCAGCTCGAGCACATCATGGCGACCGGCTACGACTATTCCTGGTTCGTGCTGACCCAGAGCATCATCAAGAAGGAGTTCGCGCTGTCGGGTTCCGAGCAGAACCCGGACCTCACCTCGAAGAGCTGGCGCATGACGGCGCAGCGCGCGACCAACAAGGGCGCGCCGGCGCCGGTCGAAGCGTTCAAGAGCCGGGGCGAGGATTTCATCGTCCGCGACAATCTCGCCGACCTGGTCGAGGCGATGAATGTGCTGGTCGGGAGCAAGCTGCTCAAGTTCGAGGACATCCAGCGCCAGATCGAGGCGCGCGACCGCGAGATCGACAACCCCTACGTCAAGGACATGCAGGTGATGGGCATCCACAATGCCCGCCGCTACATCGGCGACCGGCTGATCCGCACCGCGAAGCCGCATCGCATTCTCGATCCCGCGCACGGCCCGCTGATCGCGGTGCGGCTGAACATCCTGACGCGCAAGACGCTCGGCGGCTTCGAGACCGACCTCGACGCGCGCGTGTTCGGCACGAACGGCGAGATCATGCCCGGGCCTCTACGCCGCCGGCGAAGCCGCAGGTTTCGGCGGCGGCGGCATGCACGGCTACCGCTCGCTGGAAGGCACGTTCCTCGGCGGCTGCCTGTTTTCCGGCCGCAACGCCGGCCGCGCCGCGGCGAAGGCCGTGGGGTGACGGCGCGAGCGCCGGTGGCGCCTGCGAAAGCGAGTAGCAGTAGCGAGCGAGTGGACGAGTCGAACGCGGCTTGAAGACGCTATTCGCTATTCGCTACATCGCTTTCGCCGTCGCCATTACCTCCACGTAATCGCTTCCCTCCTCTCGCATCATCATCCGCTGGTCAATCGAACCAAGGAGATCCTTCATGACCGACGCGCAAACCATCGCCAACCGCTACATCGAACTCTGGAACGAGCGCGACGCAAAGCGCCGCGCGGAAATTCTCGCCGCAAACTGGACAGGCGACGCGCGCTACACCGACCCGCTGGCGACGTGCAGGGCGCATGACGAGATCAGCGCGCTGATCGGCGGCGTGCAGCAGCGCTTTCCGGACTTCAGCTTTGCGCTGATCGGCAAGGTCGACGGCTTCGGCGACAACGTCCGCTTCTCGTGGGGCCTCGGTCCGAAGGGCGCTGCGACGCGCCGATCAAGGGCTCGGACTTTGCGGCGATCGAAGGACGGCAAGATCAAGAGCGTGACCGGCTTCCTCGACCAGGTGCCGCAGGCGGCGTGAGGCATGACGCGCGTCATTCCGGCGCATTGCGAAGCGCCTGCGCTCTTCGAGCCGCGCGCCGGCGAGGCGACGCGACATGCGGCCGTAGCTCGCGACGCAGCGAAGCAATCCACGCGGCTAGCGCGCTACCGAGCTGCGAGCCTCCGCGGCGCAGCTTCGTCGCGCTTCGCGCGGCTGATGCGCGTCGCGCTCCTCGCAATGACGCGATTGTCTCACGGAAACAGCCCGCGCGTGTTCTTCGCGTCGCGGACGCGCTCGACGCCGGTGGCCATCGCGGCGGTGCGGTTGTAGACGTTGTCGCGCCGGGCGCGGTCGACCATGTTGGTCGAAGGCGGCGTCGAGGATCTGGTACTGGCGCCGCATCACCTCGTCCTCGCCCCAGAAGAACTGCGCCAGGTCCTGCACCCATTCGAAGTAGCTGACCACCACGCCGCCGGCGTTGCAGATGATGTCGGGGATCACGAAGATCTCGTCCCGGCGGCGCTGCAGCACCAGGTCGGCATCCGGCGTCGTCGGCCCGTTGGCGCCTTCGGCGAGCACGCGGCAGCGCAGATGGTCGGCGACCTTCGCATCGATCACCTGCTCCACCGCCGCCGGCACCAGCACGTCGCACGGCAGCGTCAGCAGTTCGTCCGGATCGAGCGCAAGCTCGTTCGAATAGCCGGCGAGGCTGCCGTGCTGCGCCGTGTGCGCGATCAGGCTCGGCACGTCGAGGCCGGCCGGGCGGTGCAGCGCGCCGGTGTGATCGCTCACCGCGATGATCTTCACGCCGGCATTGTAGAGCTCGAGCGCCGCGATCGAGCCGACATTGCCGAAGCCCTGCACCACCGCGGTGGCGCCCGCTCTCCTTGATCTGCCGGTCCTTCATCACCCGCCGCGCCAGATGCGCGACGCCGCGCCCGGTCGCTTCGCGCCGGCCGAGCGTGCCGCCGGCGCTCACCGGCTTGCCGGTGACGATCTCGGTCACCGTGCGGCCCTGATGCATGGAATAGGTGTCCATGAACCACGCCATCACCTGCTCGTCGGTGCCCATGTCGGGCGCCATCACGTCGATGTGCGGGCCGACGAACGGGATCAGCTCCTGCATGTAGCGCCGCGACATCATCTCCAGCTCGCGCCGCGAGAGCGTCTTCGTGTCGACGCGGATGCCGCCCTTGGCGCCGCCGTAAGGCAGGCCGGTGACCGCGCACTTCCAGCTCATCCAGACCGCCAGCGCCGAGACCTCGCCGAGATCGACATTGGCGGCAAAGCGCGTGCCGCCCTTGGTCGGTCCGAGCGTCAGGTGATGCTGCACGCGGTAGCCTTCGAACACGGCGATGGTGCCGTCGTCGCGGCGGATCGGACAGGCGACGGTGACCGCGCGCTTCGGCAGCAGCAGGCGGTCGCGCTGATCGATCGGGATTTCGAGATAGTCGGCGATGACGCCGAACTGCTTCGCCGCCATATCGAAAACCGGACCGCTGTAGATCGTCATCGGCTGCTCCCTTTGGGCTGCTCGGCGAGGCGAGCCTATACGAGAAGGCGAGGAAAGGGAGGCCGTAACGCAAACGGGGCGGCAATGCCGCCCCGTTCTCCACCCAAAGAGGCGATGTCTGCTGCTACCTGGCGCCGAACTTGTAGACGATACCGACCTTGCCGGTGTGGAAGGCCACATCGGTGTTGCGCGCGTTTGCGATGTTCTGGGTGCTGAACGAGGTTGCGCCCGTCAGCACGTTGCGGCTGACGCTCGAGCTGGCGGTGACCTCGTCCCGCTCGACGTCGAAGTGCAGATAGCGGTATTCGGCCCGCAGCGACCAGTTCTGGTTCAGCTTCAATTCGCCACCGGCACCGGCGGTGTAGCCCGCCACCCACTTGCCGTTCTTGCCGCCGAACGGATCGAAGCCATCCGGATGACGAAGTGGCCCAGCGCCAGGCCGCCCAATCCGTAGAGCAGCGCATCGGGCGTGACGAGAAAGCCGGCCCGGGCGATCACCCCGACGTTCGAGCGCAGCCGGTCGTGGTACTCGGTCGTAAAGGTCTGGGTGGTCTGACCCGTCGTCGTGGTGACGCCGGCAATGTTTGTGCTGGTGGAAATCGACGCGGACGACCCTTGACCGAGGGTCTTCAGCGTAACGTCGCTGAACAGCGTGCCCTCGATCTGCCCGCCCGCCACGAAGCTGCCGAAGCGCCAGTTGTGGCCGACGAACAGATCGACGGTGGATCCGGTCACGTCTCCTGAGAGTCCGCCGGTCCGGAGCGAGTTGAACGAGGTCCGGGTGGTGTTGCCGTTGGCAGCGACCGAGCGAGTTGTGCCGGCCTGGGTATCGACCACGCTCGTGTCGGCCTCACCCTGTCCCGCACCGAAGTAGGCGCCGAAATAGAGCCCGGCCCAGCTGTCGCCCGGGACCAGTGCGTTCGGAAGCGCGGCCATGGCGGATCTGGATCCGCCACCCGGGCCGAACTTGTAGACCACACCGACCTTGCCGGTGTGGAAGTCGGCGCGGATATTCCTGTCACGGGTTTGGTTTTCAACGGACGACGACAGGCTTGTGGCCGACGTGGAGGTGTTCGTGCTGCTGGTCGCCTCGTTGCGGTCGAAGTCGAAATGCAGGTAGCGATATTCGGCCCGCAGCGACCAGTTGTCGTTCAGCTTCACCTCGCCGCCGGCGCCGGCGGTGTAGCCCGCCACCCACTTGCCGTTCTTGCCGCCGAAGAAATCCTCTCCGTCAGGCGAGACGAAATGACCAAGCGAGAGGCCGCCGAGACCATAGAGGAGGATGTCCGGCGTCACCAGGAAGCCGGCGCGGCCGATTACGGCGAGGTTTGAGCGCAACTGATCATTGCGGCTGTCCATGCCGTCTCCGGAGCCGGTCGACGACGACGTGATCACGCCGTTGTTCAGGTTCACGCTCACGCTGCTGCTGCTCGACGTTCTCGACGATATGGTCTTCAGGCCGACATCGCTGAACACGGTGCCCTCGACCTGGCCGCCGGCGACAAAGCTGCCGAAACGCCAGTTGCGGCCGACGAACAGATCGACCGTGGAGCCGGTTACGTCACCGGAGCCGTTGCTGAAGGCGCTGAACGATGTGGTCGTCCTCGAGTTGGTCGCCCCCGACACGAATCGGCTCTCGCCTGCACCGCTCTCGGTGGCGCTTTCCTTCGCGCGGCCCATGCCGGCCCCGAAATAGACGCCGAAATAGAAGCCGGCCCAGCTATCCGTCTCCGCGAGCGAGGCAGGGACCGCCGCCATGGCCGACAACGGGTTGCCGCCGGGCCCAAACTTGTAGACCACGCCAACCTTGCCCATGTGGAAATCGGCATCGATCCGCCGGGCAGTGTTGTTGATCTCGCGGCTGACGGAGACGCCTCCGGCATCGACAAACGTGCCGCGTTGATCAATGCCCTCGTCACGTCCGAAACCGTAATGAAGGAAGCGATACTCGGCGCGCAGCGACCAGTTGCCGTTCAGCTGGACCTCGCCGCCGGCGCCGGCCGTGTATCCGGCGACCCACTTGCCGTTCTTGCCACCGATCGCGTCGTCCTCGGCGGCGTCCGGATAGACGAAATGGCCGAGCGCGAGGCCGCCGAGGCCGTAGAGCAGGATGTCCGGCGTCACCAGGAAGCCGACCCGGCCGATCACCCCGACATTGGAGCGGAGCTGCTGGCGGTATTCGTCAGTGAACGAGCTCACGGACGAGGATGAGGACGACGTCGACACGCCGCCGACCGTGTCGATCGACGTGAAGGTCGAGCTGGTGTGGGCGATGCCGGTCCGCTTGATCGTCAGGTCGCTGAACAGCGTGCCCTCGACCTGGCCGCCGGCGACGACGCTGCCGAAGCGCCAGTTGTAGCCCGCGAACAGATCGACCGTTGAGCCGGTCATGTCGCCGCCGCCGCCGCCCACCCGGTTTTGCAAGGAGATCGACCTGCTGGTGTCTCCGTTTGCAGCGGTGAAGAGATCGGAACCTGAGTTGGTCGTGGTGAAGCTGTCGTTGGCGCGCCCCGCACCGGCACCGAAATAGATGCCGTAGTAGAGACCTGCCCAGCTGTCGGTGCTCGCGAGCGCGGACGGCAGCGCCGCCATGGCTGCCCTCGGGCTCCCGTCCGGCCCGAAGCGATAGACCAGGCCCACCTTGCCGACATGCAGGTCGACGTCGGCCTGGCGCGCCGAGCTGAAGTTGTTAGAGGAGGTAAACGTGCTTGTCGCCGAGACCTCGCGCACCGTGCCTGCCGTCGACTGGCTGCGCTTGAGGTCCCAATGCAGGTAGCGATATTCAGCACGGAGCGACCAATGGTCGTCGATGCGATACTCGCCGCCGACGCCCGCGGTGTATCCGGCCACCCACTTGTTGTTCCGGCCGCCGAACAGGTTTTCGCCGTCGGCGGATGCGAAGTGGCCGAGAGCAAGGCCGCCGAGACCATAGAGCAGCACGTCAGGCGTCACGAGATAGCCGAACCGGCCGATCACCCCGACGTTCGAGCGCAGCTGATCGTAGCGCTCGGCCGAGAAAGCGAATGTCGACGAAGAGACGTCGGTGGTCGTGACACCGCCAGTCGTCTGCACCACGGTTGTCGTTTGCGCATTGTTGCCGGTCCCGGTCATCTTCAGCGACACATCGCTGAAGACCGTGCCTTCCACCTGCGCGCCGACCACGAAATTGCCGATCCGCCAGTTGTGGCCGCAAACAGCTCGACCATCGACCCGGTCACGCCGCCCGAGAGGTTGCCGAAGCCGCTCGAAGGGCTGTTGCGGGTTCTCACGGTCGTCGCGGAAACCGAAAGCGATGAGTTTGCTTCGACCTGCGTGAAATCCTCGGTGGCGCGCCCTGCGCCCGCGCCGAAATAGATGCCGAAGTAGTAGCCGGCCCAACTGTCGGTCCAGACCGGCTTCGGAGGCGCTTTCAGGGGGATGTCGGCTGCAAAGGCCGTACCGGACAACAGGACACACGTCCCGGCTGCGAGAGTTGCCAAGCGCTTCACGAAAGCCCCCATTCCCATTCCAATTCCAGCGAATCCAGCCGGACCCGCAGCAGAACCTTTAGCGCGGCGCAGCGGTAAAATCCGTGACTTGGCGGCCACAGTGCGGATTTGAATTTGTGATTCCGCACGGTCGTGCGGGTTCCACGCACAGAATTTGTGCAGTCTCGGCTGAAAGCCGTTCCAGGCCCACCGGCAACGGGGACCGTTTGCACCACCGGAACAGGCCCCTCTCCGCTGCGTTTCCCAACGGGCACGGAGAGGCACATGAGCAATCGAGACATCGACCACAGGGACTTCGAGACCGACCGGGGCTCTGGCGCGATCATCACGGCCTTCGCCGTGCTCGGCATCGCCGCGCTCGCCGCTCTCTACATGCTGTTTCCCGCCGACCAGGACGCAGGCGGCAAGGATGTGCCGCAGGCGAGGGTGAGCCAGTCCGCGCCTGAAAAGGGCACGACGGGCATGAGCCGGGATTGACGCATGGAACGCGAGGTTGGGCGGATCGTGCCGAAGAGTGATCGCGTGGCAGGCGCAGTCGTGGCCGTGGTCGCGTTATCAGTGATGATGATGTTCGGGTTGCTGTATGCGCTGACGCCGCCGACCGTCGCGACGGTTGCCGGGCAACAGGTCACGATAAATCAGCAGTAGTTTCCGTCGTCATTGCGGGCATAGCCGTTCGAAGAACGGCGTCGCTTCGCTCGCCTATGACCCGGCAATCCATCGTCTTCGCAGAGACTCCTTCAAGAGAGATGGATACGCGGGTCAAGCCCGCGTATGACACGCCAAATGCGAAAAGGGCCGCAGCGGTTGCTGCGGCCCCTTCGTCTTTACGATCTCACATCGTTACCAGCGGTGTCCGCCGCCGACGCCGATGCTCACGCCCGGCGCGTTGAAATGCACGCCCGGTTGCTGATGAGTGGTGCCGGCGATAGCCGTAACGCGGCTCAACGTAGTTGTACGAATCGCGCTCGATGATCACGCGGCGCGGACCACGCTCACGCCAGCAGCGGCCGTACTCGTCACAGACCATGCGGACGTTTTCGATGCCGTTGTCGAGCGCCGGCGCAACCGGGCTCAGCGGCGCGGCCTGCGCGCTGCCTGCAACCAGCGCGCCCGCGCCGGCCAGAAGTGAAACTACAAGCTTGTTCATCATCGCGTTCCTCTCGTTCTGTCGTCGCGGGCTAACAGCGCGAGCGCGACAACGTTCCGGAATTTTAATCGTATTGTCGTGGAACGATTGGCGCGCATGCCGACGCCTCATGGCGGAACCGCTGCAAGGAACATTTTCCCTCGGCAGATAGCCGCGGGTGTAGTCGCACATCGATGCACGCGCGAATCGTCAGGCACTTCGCCGATTGATTTAGGGGCTGCCGTCTCTAGAGTGGCTGACCACGCGGGCGAAACACCGCAAAGAACAAGAAGGGGAAGAAACTGCAATGAAGCTCTCGAGCAGCCTGCTTGGCGCGACACTCCTCGCTTTCGCGCTCTCCACGCCCTCCCTCGCCCAACAGGATTATCCGAACCGGCCGATCACCTGGGTCGTGCCGTTCGCGCCGGGCGGCGTGACCGACAATGCCGCGCGCTTCACGGCGAAGAGCCTCAGTGAACGGCTCGGCCAGCCGGTGGTGGTCGAGAACAAGCCGGGCGCCGGCGGCATCGTCGGCTCCGAATACGTCGCCAATGCCAAGCCCGACGGCTACACGCTGCTGTACGCATCGTCCGGGCCGATGTCGACGATCCCGGCGACACGCAAGACCATGTCGTACGACCCGATCAAGTCGTTCACGCCGCTCTACGGCATGGCGGCGTCGCCGCTGGTGATGGTGATCTCCGCGGACAAGCCCTACAAGACGTTCGCCGAATTCGTCGAGCACGCGAAAAAGAATCCGGGCAAGCTCAACTTCGCCTCGATCGGCACGGCGGCCGCGCAGCACCTGACGGGCGAGCTGTTTGCGATGGGCACCAAGACCGACGTCGTGCACATCCCCTACAAGGCGACGCCCGCCGGCGCTGGCCGACATCATGTCCGGCACCATCGACTTCATGTGGGACTTCTCGATCGTGCTGAAGCCGATGATCGACGGCGGCAAGCTGCGTGCGCTCGCCGTCAGCGGGCACAAGCGGCTGCCGAGCCTGCCGGACGTGCCGACCACGGTCGAGCTCGGCTATCCGGAGGTCGTGTTCAATCCGTGGTCGACGGTGGTGATGCCGAAGGGCGTGCCGAAGCCGATCGCCGACAAGTTCATCGCCGCCTTCGCCGAGGTGATGAAGGAGCCGGCGACGATCAAGTATTACGACGACACCGGCTCGACCATCCTGCCGCCGATGCCGGGCGAGAAGCTGACCGAGTTTCTGGTCAGCGAGAGCGCGAAGATGAAGGCGATCATCGAGAAGGCGAAGATTCCGGTCGAGTGAGGCGGCTTGTCTGACGGCGGCAGTCATCCGACTGCACGCTCGCCGCTGTGGAAGGCCGCCTTTGCTGAAAGGCGGCCTTTCGTTTGGACTATTCGATATTCTGCATCTTCTGGATTGCGGCTTTTCGCTCGTCTTCAGCGTCCATAAGCGCCGACGGGAACACGAATCCCATCGAGACAAGGCAAATCACGATGCGAAGAATGCGCCTGAAGCGGCCGGCCTGATATTCGGGTGTCATGTGAGAGTTTCCTTTCGCGACCACCATACCGCCTCCCGCTCAATGGTTACTTAAATTCGTTGTCGCATACCGCAAAGTTGCGCGAGCCTTCATGCGTGTTCACGAAACTCGTGAGAGATAGACTAGGCGACTCACTCCAGGAACGAAAAGCCCATGGTGCGGGCGTGGTAGTGCAGGCCGCCGTCCTGGACGATCAGGAACAGCGCGCGCGCCGTTGCCCTGGTTGTGATGCGAGTGCGGCGCGCCGGGCGGCGTCACCAGCGTCGCCCACGGCTGCCAGTCGCAGCGCTGTCCGTCGACCATCGAGAAGCAGTCGTCGCCGCGCAGCACCAGCGTGATCGCCGCGGAATTGTGCCGGTGGGCGCGCTGATGCTCGCCCGGCGGCAGCGTGTTCAGCGACAGCGTCAAGGTCGGCATGATGTTGCGGCTCGCTTCCATGCCGGTCGGATGAGAAGATCAGCGCAAGACCGGAGGTGGTTTCGTTGGCTTTCGTCGCGGCGATGATGCCGAGCTGTCGCTCGATCTCGGCGGCCGGATAGTGCACCGGCTCGATCGGACCGTTCGCCGGCAAGCGCGGGACGGCGGCATCGACGCGCGAGCTGCGGCTCGTTGCTGACCAGCCAGAGCACCGCGCGCTCGGCCGCGCGATGGGTCGCGGCGCTGCCGCCCGGCAGCACGAAGACATCGCCCGCGCCCCAGCGCAGCTCTTCGCCGTTGCATTCGCTGCTGCCGCGCCCTGCGATCACGTACCAGACCGAACCGGTGGCCGCGAAATCGGAGACGAGCGTCTCGCCCCGCCTCGATGGTGGCATAGCGGGCGAGCATCAACGGCGTGGTCGCCGGAAACGCGCAGGCCATTTCCGGGGCCTGATCGCAAACGACGAAGCCGGTCGGCGCGTCGCCTGCCAGCGCGCGTGCCGGCTCATCGACGAAGACCCGGCCAGGCACCGGCGGCAGCTTGATGTTGAAGGCATTGCCGGAATTGAAGAAGCGCGCGCGAGCGGCGGCCGCATCCGCCGGATTGCTCGGCAGTTGCACCGGCAGGTCGGCCATGTCGATCGGTCGTGTCGATCTTATCCAGCATCTCGTTCTCCTCACGCCGTCGAAAGCCAGCTCATGCAGGACCTGCGCCAGCACGGACGCGCCGGCCG
Organism: uncultured Alphaproteobacteria bacterium; assembly: GCA_963843435.1. Lineage (GTDB taxonomy): Bacteria > Pseudomonadota > Alphaproteobacteria > Rhizobiales > Xanthobacteraceae > P52-10. Next base: position 773,329 of record CAWJKJ010000006.1, on the reverse strand, counting down.
CGACATGCGCGGGCTCCGCCCATTCGTGCTCGACATGGCTTGCGCCGTCCCGGCAGGGAATGAAGATCATCGCCGCCGGGCAGACTTTTGCGAGATGGCGGGCATCGTGGCCGGCGGCCGACAAGATCGCCATGGCAGGCTGGTTCTGCTCTCGCGCGGCGCGTGCGATGCGTTCGCGCAGGCGCGCGTCGAACATATTGGACGGCGCGTCGACCAGCGGCGTCACGGTGACCGCGCAAGGCGGCGCGTGCTCGCGGCAAAGAACGGCAATGCGTGCGCCGGCCGCGTCGAGCACGGCGTTGTCCGGATGCCGCAAATCGATGCTGAAGGTGACGCGCGACGGCACCACCGAGGGCGCGTTGGGCTCGACCACGACCTGGCCGATGGTGAACTTGATCGCCGCGTCGATCGCGCCGATCTCGGCGTCGAGCGCGCTTGCCATGCGCGCGAAGGCGGCGAGCGCATCGCGGCGCTCATTCTGTGCGAGCGTGCCGGCGTGTCCCTCGGCGCCCTCGACCACGACCTTGAACGTCTTCTTGCCCTGGATGCCGGTGACGACGCCGATCACATGTTCCGTTGCTTCCAGAATCGGGCCCCTGCTCGATATGCAGCTCGAGATAGGCGGCGGCAGGAAAGCCGAGCGGCTTGCGCGGCAGCGCGGAGAAGGCCGCGTGCAGCCGGTCGAGCGCTTCGCCGACGCTGACGCCGTCGGCATCGCGCGCGGCGCGGATCGCATCGAGGCTGCGTTCGCCGGCAAAAGCTTCCGAGCCCATCATGCCGGGCGCAAAGCGGCTGCCCTCCTCGTTCATCCAGGCGACGACGATGAGGTCGCGCGCCGGCGTCTCGCCGCGCTCCGCCAGCGACGACGACCGCTTCGAACGCCGCCAGCACGCCCGCGGCGCCGTCGAACTTGCCGCCGGTCGGCTGGCTGTCGAGATGGCTGCCGAGCAGAACGGGCGGCGCCGCGCGATCGCGGCCGGCAAGGATGAGAAACAGGTTGCCGGCCGCATCGGTCGCAGCCGACAGGCCGGCATCCTGCGCCCAGCCGATCACGCGACGCCAGGCTTCGATCTCGCCGTCGCTGAGCGCCTGGCGGTTGACGCCGCCGGCCGGCGTGGCGCCGATCTCGGCGAGCGCCATCAGCCGCGCCCACAAACGATCGGCGTCGATCAGCGGCCGACCCATCGCGTCACGTCGTGCGCATGATCTGGCCGGGCAGCGCGCGCGGATCGCGCGGCAGCCAGCGGCCGGCTTCGACCTGGGCGATGAACTCGGCGAGCAGCGCGTTGAAGGCGGCCGGCTCCTCGAGATTGAGCGTGTGGCCGGTCTTCGGAAACACCGACAGCCCGCAGGCCGGGATGGTCTTCTTCAGGAAGATGCCCGGCTGCAGGCAGTGATCGTCCTCGTCGCCGACCACGACCAGCGTCGGCACGTTCATCTGCTTGAGCTCGGCCTCGAGATCGTAGAACGACGGCCGCCGCGCCTGCACGCCGCGCATGGTGTTGGCCGCGCCGCGATCGGAATGCGTGGCGAGCAGATCGGCGAACTCCTGCCAGCCGCGCGGATCCTTGTTCTGGAACTGCACCCGGCTCGCGCCGAGCGCATAGATTTTCGAGAACTCCTTCGCGCCGAGCTTCTCGAATTGCTCCGCGACCTCGAGCGAGACGCCGCGGAAATAATCTTCGAACTCCTTCTCGCAGCCATAGCCGGCGCCGGCGACCGTGAGCGACAGCGCGCGCTGCGGCGTGCGCAAGCCGAAATGCACGGTGCAGAAGCCGCCCATCGACAGGCCGACGATATGCGCCTTGTCGATGCCGAGGCCGTCGAGCACGGCGACCGCATCGTCGGCGGCCTGCGCCTGCGAATAGGCGTCGACGTTTTCGGGCACATCGGACGGCGGATAGCCGCGCGCGGCGTAGGTGATGCAGCGGTGGCGGCGGCTGAAATAGCGCAGCTGCGGCTCCCAGCTCAGGTGATTGCCGCCGAACTCATGGATGAAGAGGATCGGCGTGCCTTCGCCGGCTTCTTCGACGTGCAGTTTTACGCCGTCTTTCGTGACGATGGGCATCGGTCGGCTCCTCTACATAGCCCCAATCTCCGGCGTCATCCCCGCGCAGGCGGGGATCCAGTACTCCAGAGCGCCGGCGATTGAACCGCTAGCGCTGCGGCGTACTGGATCCCCGCTTTCGCGGGCACGACGCTGAGGTTGGGTTGATCTCATCATCGCTTCAGAACTGCGGCGGTAGTTCATTGAGCGTGCGGGCTTGCGCGACCATCTCCGGCAGCAGCGCGCAGAGCTTCTCCACCCACGCCGACGGCACCGAGGTGCTGATCTTCACGAAGCGATCGCCGAAACGTTCGGTGTGGTAGGTGCCCTGGCGGATCATGATCCCCTTGCGGCGGAAACATTCGACCAGCGCCTCGGGGCGGATGCCGGCGTCGATGGTTTCCAGCACCAGGAAATTGCCGTGCGACGGGAAGATCGGCAGGTGCAAGCCGTCGATCTTGCCGACCGCCTCGCGGATCATGGCCTTGTTGGCGCCGTCGATGGCCCGCACCTTGCGCATCCATTCCGGCTTCACGCTCAAGCCCGGCTTGCGCCGCGCGCTGCGCGACGACGCTGGCGCCGAGCACGCTGGTCGAGGTCTTCGCGAACTCCTCGAACAAGGCGGGCGCTGCGACCAGCGCGCCGATGCGGAAGCCGGCGAGGCCGAGCCATTTGGAGAAGCTCATCGACACCACGGCGCCTTCCGGCGCCGCATGCAGCGCCGGGTAGTGGCCGTCGGCGAAATCGCGATAGGTGCAGTCGTGCACCAGCAGCGCGCCGCAATCGCGGGCGATCGCAGCAAAGCTCTCGATCTCCTCGCGGGTGTAGCGGATGCCGAGCGGATTGTTGGGATCGACCAGATAGATGATCGCCGTGCGCTCATCGACGTGCGCCTTCAGCGCCGCGGGCGTCAGCCGGTAGTTGCAGGCCGGATCGTAGATCGGGATCTCGATCACCTCGGCGCCCTGCTGGCGCGCAAACAGACACGGCCACTTCCAGGTCGGATCGGTGGTGACGAGGGTCGTGCCTGGCTTGCAGCGCGCGCGGCAGATCATCGCCAGCGCGTTGACGCCGCCCTCGGTCACCAGCGCCTCGACGCCGGCGACGCCGAGATCGGCGACGATGGCGCGGCGCAACGCCTCGAAGCCGAGCGGCGGCGCATAGGCATTGAACTCGCCGGTTTCGAATCGAACGCACCATCGCCTCGATCACGGCGGGATGGCTTTCGATGTGGTTGGTGTTCTGGCCGAGCCAGAAGAGTCCGGGCGTCGAGGTGAGCTCGTCGAAGTAGCGGTTACGGATCAGAGCTGTGGACATCGGCGTCTCAGATCACCGAGCCGCGCGAGGCGATGCCGCCGTCGATCGTCACCACGGTGCCGGTGATGTAGCCGGCCTTCGGCGAGGAGAGGAACGCCACCAGATCGGCGACCTCTTCCGACGTCGCCGGGCGCTTGCCGGGATACTTGTCGAACAGCTCTTCCCAGCGGCCTTCGTCGCCGAGCATGTCGATCGCCTTGCGCTTCATGATCTTCAGCATGCGGTCGGTGGCGACCGGGCCCGGATTGACCGCGACCACGCGGACGCCGTGGTTGAGGCTCGCGCCGCCGAGCGCCTTGGTGAAGGACATCAGCGCCGCATTGCCGGTGCTGCCGGCGATGTAGCTCGCATCCCAGTTCTCGCCGGAGTTGCCGATGATGTTGAGGATGACGCCGTCCTTGCCCTTCATGCGCGGGTAATAGAGACGCGACAGCGTGATGTAGCCGAACACTTTCAGGTCGAAGCCGCGCCGCCAGTCGGCGTCGTCGAGCACCTCGAGCGAGCCGGCCGGGATGTCGCCGGCATTGTTGATCAGGATATCGATGTCGCCGACCCGGGCGGCGAGCTTCTCCATCGCCGCGGTGCTCGACAGGTCCAGCGCATGCACCGTGACCTTCACGCCGTGCGCCGCCTCGAGCTTCGTCCTGGCCTCGCCCATGGCGTCCGCGTTGCGGGCGGCCAGATGCAGGTGACAGCCTTCGGCCGCAAAGACCTCGGCCACCGCGAGCCCGATCCCCTTCGAGGCTCCGGTGATCAGGGCCGTCTTGTTTTTCAGGTTGAGTTCCACGCCAAATCTCCGAAAATGCAAACTTGATATACACGATCAAGCAATTTGCATACCAAGAGCGGTGGACGCTCATTCGAAGGCGGCGAGGAAGTCCAGCAGGTTGTCGCCGAGCAGATTTACATGGTCGCGCATGGTGCTGTGCGCCCGCTCGGCGTCGTGGGACAGGATGGCCTGCATGATCGCCTCGTGCTCGCGGATGGTGTCGGCGATCCGGTTCGGCATATGGGTGACGCGGCGGCGATAGCCGGCCACCTGGTTGCGCAGTTTTCGGGTCTGTTCGGCGAGGAAGGTGTTGCGGGAGGCCTCGTAGATCGCCTCGTGGAACTCCTGGTTGATGTCGTAGAAGGCGTCGATGTCGCCGGCCTGCCCGGCAGCGATAAGCCGCTGGTGGATCGCGGAAATCTCGCCACCCCAGGCCTTTGAGACCCGCCGCGCGGCAAGCCTGGCGCACAGCCCCTCGAGCTCGGCCATCACCTGGAACATCTCGATCAGCGCCGGGGCCTTGATGGCGCGCACGGTCGCGCCCTGGCGGCCGCGCAGCTCGACCAGATGATTGGCGGCCATCAGCCGGAACGCCTCGCGCACCGGGGTGCGCGACACGCCGAAGCGCTGGGCGATCTCCTGCTCGTCGAGCCGGCTGCCGGGCTCCAGCCGTCCGGACGCGATCGCCTGCTCCAGCGTCTGGCGCAGGCGCTCGGCCAGCGTCTCTCCGGGGGCCTCGGGAAGCATCTCGTGCCCATTTTGAGCGCGATTGCCGTCGTTTTGTGCACTCAGATCGACCAAGATGTTTCTCCGATCACCACTAGCGTATACATCAAATGCCGATTTTGCCGCTTTGAAGCCTCCAGGAGGCTTCGACTCACCTGCATTAGACGTCATCGCTCGGCAAATTTCATGCCTGAAATCGCGAAATCGGCTCTGGCACACGAGTTGCTAAGAGATTTTCGGATGCGGCCCGATCGTATGCGCGAATTGGCCGCCATTATACAACCGAGAAGGACGCCGGGTGCAGGCTGCTTTGAAGACCGAGACGACCGGCCCCGCTGAATCGGCCCAGGCCCAAGGCTGCGGCTCAAGCCGAGCCCCTTCTCGAACTGCGCGCGCTGACCAAGACATTCGGCCAGGTGACGGCGCTGGCGGGCCTGGACGCGACGATCGCGCGCGGCGAGTTCGTCACCGTCGTCGGCCCCAGCGGCTGCGGCAAGAGCACGCTGTTCAACATCGTGGCGGGCCTGGAAGAGCCGGATGCCGGCGGCATCCTGCGTTTCGAGGGCCGCAGCTGCCATGCGGCCGACCTGCTCGGCCAGGTCTCCTTCATGCCGCAGCGGGACCTGCTGCTGCCGTGGCGCAACGTGGTCGACAACGCCATCCTGGCGCTGGAGGTCGAGGGCGTGCCGCGCCCGAAGGCGCGCGCCAAGGCGCTGCAGATGCTGCCGGAGTTCGGCCTGACCGGCTTCGAGAGCCAGTATCCGCATCAACTGTCGGGCGGCATGCGCCAGCGCGTGGCGCTGATGCGCACCTTCCTGTTCGAGCGCGACCTGATGCTGCTGGACGAGCCGTTCGGCGCGCTCGACGCGCTGACGCGGGCGATGATGCAGCGCTGGCTGCTGGACGTCTGGCAGAAACACCGGCGCACCATCCTGTTCATCACCCATGACGTCGACGAAGCGATCTTCCTCGGCGACCGCGTGCTGGTGATGACCGCGCGCCCGGGCTCGGTGAAGCTGGAGCAGGTGGTCGACCTGCCGCGCCCGCGCAAGCCCGACATCGTCACCTCGCCGGAATTCATCCGCCTCAAGCGCATCCTGCTCGAAGCCATCGAGGAGGAGAGCATGAAGTCGTTCCAGTCCTCCACCGTGCGGGAGCAAGCGCTCGTGAGCGCAGCGTCGACCCATCAGCCCGTCTCGCTCGACAAGCGAAGTATCGATCCGGCGGAATGGGACGCGCGGGTCAAGCTCGCCGCCTGCTACCGCATGGTGGCGAAGCTCGGCATGGACGACCTGATCTACAACCACATTTCCGCGCGCGTGCCCGGACATGAGGATCAGTTCCTGATCAATCCGTACGGCCTGCTGTTCGACGAGATCACCGCCTCGAGCCTGGTGAAGATCAATCTCGCCGGCGAGAAGCTCGACGACACGCCGCACACGGTCAACGTCGCGGCCTTCGTCATTCATGCGGCGATCCACACGGCGAGCCACGACGCGGCCTGCGTGCTGCACACCCACTCCGATTCCAGCGTCGCCGTCTCCGGCCAGGAGAAGGGGCTGCTGCCGCTCAGCCAGTTCGCGATGCGCTTCTACGACCGCCAGGCCTTCCACGACTATGAAGGCGTCGCCATCGATCTCGACGAGCAGACCCGGCTGGTGCGCGATCTCGGCCCGCACAAGGTGATGCTGATGCGCAATCACGGCATCCTCACCGTCGGCCGCACGCCGGGCGAAGCCTTCATGCTGCTCTATTATTTCGAGCGCGCCGCGCGCATCCAGCTGCAGATGCAGGCGGCCGCCGCGGCCGGCGCGAAGCTGGTGATGCCGCCGCACGAGGTCTGCGAGAAGGCCGCGCGACAATTCTGGGAACTGCAGGGCGACATCCTCATCCCCGGCGAACGCGAATGGCCGGCGCTGATGCGCCAGCTCGACCGCACCGATCCGTCCTATCGCAACTGATTTTTCATCCCGACAGCAGGAGTAACCTCATGTTGACCAGACGCCACGTCCTCGCTGCAGCCGCAGCCCTTGCCCTTGCGGCCGCCCTGCCCGCGCCCGGCACTGCCGCCGAGCTCACCAAGGCGAGCCTGCGGTTGAAGTGGCTGCCGCAGGCGCAGTTCGCCGGCTTCTACGTCGCGCTCGCCAAGGGCTACTACAAGGCGGAAGGCATCGACCTCACCATCAATCCGGGCGGCCCCAACCTGCTCACGGAAAACCTGGTCGCGACCGGCGCCGACACCTTCGGCCTGTCGGGCGGCACCGACAGCGTGTTCGCCGCGCGCGACAAGGGCCTGCCGATCGTCTGCATCGGCGTCGCGCACCAGATCACGCCGTTCATCTTCGTCACGCGCAAGGACGGCGCGGTGAAGACGCTGCAGGATTTCAAGGGCAAGACCGTCACCACCTGGTTCACCGGCGCCAACCATGTGCTGAACGGCATGCTGGCCAAGGAAGGCATCAAGCCCGACGAGCTGAAGATCCAGCCGCAGCAGGTCTCGGTGACGCCGTTCGTCGACGGCAGCGTCGATGTCGTGACCGCCACCTACTACAACGAGTTCTACGCCATCCAGGCGCGGATGCCGAAGGACAGCCTGAAGACCTTCGTCGCCGAGGACTACGGCATCACCTTCCCGCGCGACACGCTGATCGTCTCCGAAGCCACCGCCAAGGAGAAGCCGGAGCTGGTGAAGGCGTTCCTGCGCGCGACCATCAAGGGCTGGAAGGACGCGTTCGCCGACCCGAAGGGCGGCGTCGATGCGGTGATGGCGATTGCGCCGACGCTCGACCGCGCGCATCAGGAGTTCATGCTGACCGAGATCAAGCGGCTGATGACCGCCGGCAACGCCAGCCAAGGGCGGCCTGTTCATGGTCGACGCCGACGCGATCAAGACCGCGCATGACTTCTTCCTGAAGTACGGCGTGATCTCCAAGCCGGTCGACCTCGCCGCCGCCTACGACGCGAAGTTCATCGACAGCCTGCCGGCGGCGGACCGGCTGCCGTGAGCCTTGGCTCGGCGACACTGTCCGTTGCAAACCGGGGCGCGGCCAGCCGGCCGGGCCCCGTGCATGCGTGGGCGCGCAAGCTCTTGCGCCTGCTGCTCGGGCTTGCCGTCGCCGCACTGGTCTGGGAGGGCGCGGTGGTGCTGTTCGGCATCAAGCCGCACTACCTGCCGCGCCTGAGCACCATTCTTGCGGCGATCGCCGCCACGCCCCGCGCCTATGTCGACGGATTCTTCAGGACGCTCGCCGAGACGCTGATCGGCTTCGTCACCGGCGGCGCCTTCGGCGTGCTGATGGGCGTCGCGTTCTTCCGCGCTGCGCGCGGTGCGCGACATGCTGTTCCCGATTTTCGTCGTCTCGCAGACCATTCCGGTGATCGCCTTCGGCGCGCTGGTGGTGCTGTGGTTCGGCAACACGCTGCTCGCCAAGGCGGTGATCGCCTTCTACCTCACCTTCTTCCCGGTGACCGTGAACACGCTGCTCGGCCTCGAGACCGTCGATCCGCGGCAGGTGGCGCTGATGCGCAGTTTCGGCGCCTCGCGCGGACAGCTGCTGCTGCGCCTGCAGCTTCCGACCGCGCTGCCGCAGATCTTCGTGGCGCTGCGGCTGGCGTCGTCGCTCAGCCTTGTCGGCGCGATCGTCGGCGAATGGTTCGGCGACACCACCGGCCTCGGCGTGCTGCTGCTGCAGGCGATGTACACCGAGAACGTCGTCGCGATCTGGGGCGCGCTGCTGGCCTCGGCGCTGCTCGGCACCGGCTTCTATGCCTGCGTCGCAGCGGCCGAGCGCAAGCTGGTGTTCTGGAGCGCCGAGCAATGAGCGTCGCGACGCTTCCTTCACCTTCGCTTGCCGCCCAGCGCGGCGTCCTCGGCGCCGTGCTGCTGATCGCCGCCTGGGAAGGGCTCGCGCGCGGGCTGCAGCTGCCGTCCTACGTGCTGCCTGCCATGAGCGACATCCTGGCCAGCATCTGGTCGACGCGCGCGCTGCTCGCCCAGGCCGCCACCTACACGCTGTTCGAGGCGCTGGCGGGCTACGGCATCGGCTGCGTGATCGGCATCGCGCTTGCGGTCGCCATCACCATGCTGCCGCCGGTGCGCGGCGTGCTGCTGCCGATCGCGACCGCGATCAACTCGGTGCCGGTGGTCGGCTATTCGCCGCTGATCCTGCTGTGGTTCGGCATCGGCGTCGCCTCGAAGATCGTGATGGTGGCGATGGCGGTGAGCTTCACGGTGTTCCTCTCGCGCGCTGGCCGGCTTCGACCGCGTCGACCGCCGCGCCGTCGACCTCATGCGCAGCTTCGGCGCCGGCCGCCTCAGCATCCTCTGGCGGCTGCGGCTGCCGACCGCGCTGCCGCTGATGCTCGCCGCCATGCGGGTCTCGACCGTGCGCAGCGTCATCGTCGCGATCGTCACCGAGATGCTCGGCGCCTATGGCGGGCTCGGCTGGATCATCTACCAGGCCGTGCTGCAGATCGATTTCGTGCAGGTGTGGTCGGCGATCTTCGTCGCGTCCGCAATCAGCCTGACATTCTTCGGCCTGATCAGCTTCATCGAACGCAGGATCCTGTTCTGGACATGAGCGCCGTGAAACGACAGATGCATCTCGGCCTGTTCATCCTGGGCACCGGCAGCCATGTGGCGGGCTGGCGCTATCCGGGCGCGGTGGACAGCTTTCAGGATTTTCCGGCGATCCAGCAGATCGGGCAGACCGCCGAGCGCGGCAAATTCGACCTGATCTTCATGGGCGACAATCTCTATGCCGATGCGCAGGCGCATCCCGTCCTACACGCTGCGGCTGGAGCCGCTGACGATGCTGGCGGCGCTGTCGACCTCGACGCGCGCACATCGGGCTCGGCGCGACCGTCTCGACCACCTACAGCGATCCGTTCTCGGTGGCGCGCGTGTTCGCGTCGCTCGACCACATCAGCAACGGCCGCGCCGCCTGGAATGCGGTGACCACGGCAAATGCCGCGACCGCCGCCAACTTCGGCACGACGCATCCCGATCATGCCCGCCGCTACGAGATGGCGGACGAGTTCCTCACCGTGGTGAAGGGACTGTGGGACGGCTGGTCGGACGAGGCGATCGTCGCCGATCGCGGCAGCGGCCTCTACATCGATCCGGCAAAGCTGCGCGCGATCGACCATGACGGCGCGTTCTTCAAGGTGAAGGGACCGCTCAACATCGGCCGCAGCCCGCAGGGCCATCCGGTGGTGCTGCAGGCCGGCGGATCGGAAGCCGGCCAGGATCTCGCCGCGCGCACCGCCGACATCGTCTTCTCGGTGGTGCAGGACATCGACGAAGCGAAGGCCGGCTACGCCTCGCTGAAGAAGCGCCTGCCCGCATTCGGCCGCGCCGACGAGCGACGTCACCGTGCTGCCGGGCGTGATGCCGATCGTCGGCCGCACCGACCAAGGAGGCGTTCGAGAAGCTCGCCACCCTGCAAAGCTTCGTCAGCGGCAGCAATGCGCTGGCGATCCTGTCCGACCGGTTCGGCCAGGACATGTCGGCCTACGATCTCGACGGGCCGATCCCGGACATCGCGCTGCCCGACAGCTATCACAGCTTTGCCCGCGTGATGCTGGCCAAGGCGCGGCGCGAGAACATGACGCTGCGCGATCTCTACAACCTCACCGCGGCCGCGCGCGGCCACTGGGTGCTGTGCGGCTCGGCCGAGCACATCGCCGACACGCTGCAGCAATGGTTCGAGGGCTACGCCGCCGACGGCTTCAACGTCATGCCGCCGTACTTCCACGAAGGCTTTGAGGATTTCGTCGACCTGGTCGTGCCGATCCTGCAGGAGCGCGGGCTATTCCGAGCCGACTACGAGGGCACGACGCTGCGCGATCACCTCGGGCTGACGCGGCCGAAGAATCCGTATTTCTGATCGCGTCGGTTCGAGGCGTTACAGAACACGCCGCGTACCGGCCGCCAGCTCAATTCCGCATTCGCTCTGCGCCGTTCGCCGTGTCCGCGATGCTGTCCCGCAAGTCTTCCGCGACGCCTCCATAGAACGCCGCCAGGACACGATAATTTTTTCGCTTCACATCGTCTGTCGCAACACTGGCCTCACGTTCGCATTGGGCCGCTAGCGACAGGGTGACTTCCAGTCGGGCTTGGAGATCGTTCATGGGCAAATCCCAGACTGTTGTGAGAAGTCTCAAATGCTACGACGAGAGCATGGCGAGAAACTACAATTCAATGACGAACCCACAACTTTGTTGTGACTTTAATTCGACCTGTGATCTTTTCGCCAGTGTCAACTACGGGACAGCTCAAGCCACTCGCTGCCTCCGGCAGTTTCACGGATTTCGTTGCGCTTTGCATTAAAGGCAACGATTTCGCACGGAATCGTTCCTCGCGCCGGCACGCCAATGGTCGCGCGAAGCAACACAATACCGTCGTCTGCATGGCGCGCTTTGGAAGACGTGTCTGAATGCGGCAAGAAAAAGCCGGAGCTGCAAAACTCCGGCTCAGGGCAATCCCCTCATTAGACTTGGGCCGCTTGTTTTGGTCCTCAGTCTTTGTCGGAGCTTCTAGCCTAAACTATTTGCATTGCAAAGTGCGGAAATTGGAAAAGTTGATTTGGACCCGAACCGCAAGGGACGCGCAGCAAGCTGACAAGCGGATCGGAGCGGACGAAGAGCCTGATATGCGTGGTGGACGATTCGACACGGTGACATACTTTGAGGATGCGCACCGCCCTCGACGCTCCACCCGAATTACTCGACCAAGTCGAGCAGTCGTTCGTCGCGAAGGTCCGGGAGCATGGCTGGTTTCGTACGGGTGTGCGGGGTGACGCCGAAGGGCCAGCTTTCTCTTTCACCACCGGCTTTTGGCTAAACACCCGGACGCCCGAAGTCATCATGTTCAGCATGAAGGATGAGATCGCCCATGACGTGTTCTGGGACTTGTTCCGGACGCGAAAAGCGATCGAGCCCTGCCTGTCGGCACACGCACAGCTCAGGTGTTCGCCAATCTCGCCGCATACGCCTTTCCTGTCGCAAAGCGTCACTATGCTGACTACCTCGGATGGAGCCGATGGTTCTACCGCGGCGACGATTTTCCGTGCTTGCAGATCGTATGGCCCGATCGCACTGGAGCGTTTTCCCTGGGAGGCTGGCTTCGATCCCGCCTTCGCAAACGATCAGCCTAACCTCACTGAGAACGGGTGGTTGGCCGCACTCGCCAACTGATGTCCGAGATCCGCTGATGACCGCCGTTGCGGCGTTAGGTCGAGGAGGCGACTGGAGCGGGCGAAGGGAATCGAACCCTCGTATGCAGCTTGGGAAGCTGCCGTTCTACCATTGAACTACGCCCGCTTATTGCGACGCAACGTAGCCGAGCGGCCTTATGGTCGCAAGCTCTCACGCGATTGGGAGGTCGGCAGAGGGTCGTTTCGGGAACGTTCCGACCCACGGCCGCTTAATCCCGCATGAAAACCGCGCTCATCATCGCAGCCAGCCTGCTTGCCGCCTCCTCCGCGGCGGCCGACCCGTTGGAGCGCCTGCGCAACGCCAGCGCCAATGAGCTGTGCTGGGACACGGTCCGCGGCGTCGCGCGCGAAAAGTATCCTACCGTCAAGATTGGCGATCCGGCGCTGACGCAGGTGAGCTTCAGCGGCCAGACTGCCGGTCCGGGAAAGCCGCAAGGCGTTCGTCGGCATCCGCAACTGCTGATCCCCGCCCGTCATCTCTACATCGCATTCGCGAAGGTTGCGCTGCCGCCAGCGGCTGCTTTAGGCTGTCGCGCAACCGGCCGCATCCGAACGAATGCCGGGCTCTTTTGGGGAATTCATGCCCGGCTTTTCATCCGTCTCCGATCTCCTGAAGCGCGCCACCGATGCCGGCGATGTGCCCGGCGTCGCCGTCTCGGTCGCGACGCCGGACGGCGTGGCGTTCGAAGGCGCGTTCGGAAAGCGCGATCTCGCCAGCGGCGCGGCGATGACGATCTACACGGTGGTGCGGATCGCCTCGATGACCAAGGCGATCACCGGCGCCTGCGCCATGCAGCTGGTCGAACAGGGCAAGCTCAAGCTCGACGAGCCGATCGGGCCGCTGCTGCCCGAGCTCGGCGCGGTGAAGGTGCTGGAAGGCTACGACAGCGACGGCAAGCCGCGCCTGCGCGAGCCGAAGCGGCCGATCACGCTGCGGCATCTGCTCACCCACACCTCCGGCCACACCTACGACATCTGGAACGCGACGATCGGCGAGTACCGGACCAAGTCGGACACGCCGCTGCTCGGCTCCGGCCTGCTGTCGTCGCTGTCGATCCCGCTGCTGTTCGACCCCGGCGAGAAGTGGGAATACAGCATCAGCATCGACTGGGCGGGACGCGCGGTGGAGGAAGTCTCCGGGCTGAAGCTCGCCGACTACATGAAGCGAAACATGTTCGACCCGCTCGGCATGCCCGACACCGGCTTTCGCATCGGCGACAGCCAGCGCGCAGCGGCTCGCATCGCTCTACCTGCGCAAGCTGGAAGGGCTGACGCCGTTCACGCGCGAGCCGCCGGACAATCCGGAATTCGACGGCGGCGGCGGCGGGCTTTTCTCGACGGTGCAGGATTACACGAAGTTCGCGCAGATGATGCTGCACAAGGGCACGTTCAACGGCGTGCAGGTGCTGAAGCCCGAGACCGTCGAACTGATGTCGCAGAACGCCATGGGCGACGTGAACGTGCGGCGGCTGCCGGCCATCGTGCCGACGCTGACCAACAGCGTCGACTTCATCGACGGCATGAAGTGGGGCCTCACCTTCCTGATCAACCCGCAGCCGCTGGCGACGCGGACGCTCGGCCGGCTCGCTCGCCTGGGCGGGGCTGATGAACTCGTACTACTGGATCGATCCGGTGAAGAAGATCACCGGCGTGTATGCGACGCAGATCCTGCCGTTCTGCGACGTGAAGTCGCTGAAGCTGTTCCAGGAGTTCGAGACGGCGGTGTACCGGGAGATGTAAAGCAGCGACATAGTGAGTAGCGAATAGAGGGCTTTACCGGTTCGCGGCTCAGCGCTCCATTCGCTGCTTTCGATTCGCTATTCGCCGCTTCCGGCTACACCTTGAAATGCTTCGACAGCTTCAGGCCCTGCGCCTGGTAGTTGGAGCCGATGCGCTGGCCGTAGAGCGCGTCGGGGCGTGACGATCATCTTCTCGTAGACGAGGCGGCCGACGATCTGGCCGTGCTCGAGGATGAACGGCACCTCGCGCGAGCGCACCTCCAGCACCGCGCGCGAGCCCTGCCCGCCGGCGCCGGCATAGCCGAAGCCGGGATCGAAGAAGCCGGCATAGTGCACGCGGAATTCGCCGACCAGCGGATCGAACGGCACCATCTCGGCGGCGAAGTCCGGCGGCACCTGCACGGCTTCCTTCGACGCGAGGATGTAGAACTCGCCCGGATCGAGGATCAGGCTCTCGTCCTCGCGCGCCTTGATCGGCTCCCAGAATTCCTCGACCGCGTAGCCGGCGCGGCGATCGACATCGATGACGCCGGTGTGGCGCTTGGCGCGGTAGCCGACGAAGCCGTTCGAGCCCTTGCCGGACAGATCGACGCTGAGCGCGAGCGCCGTTCGACGAGGTCCGCGTCATCGCTGTCGACCAGCCGCTCCGCGCATGCAGCGCCGCGAGCGCTGCGCCGTCGAGCGCGGCCTCGCCCTGGCGGAAACGGATCTGCGACAGCCGCGAGCCTTCGCGCAGCAGCACCGGAAACGTCTTCGGACTGATCTCGGCATAGAGCGGCCCGTGATAGCCCGCATCGATCATGTCGAAGCGGCGCGTGCCGTCGGCGATCACGCGGGTGAACACGTCGAGCCGGCCGGTCGAGCTTTTCGGATTGGCGGCGGCGGCGATGCTCGGCGGCAGCGCCAGGCTTTCGATCAGCGGCACGATGTAGACGCAGTTGGTCTCCAGCACCGCGCCGTCGGCGAGGCTGATCTCGTGCAGCTTCAGGTCGTCGATGCGCTCGGCGACGGTGGCGCCGGGGCCGGGCAGAAAGCTCGCGCGCACGCGGATAGGCGACGTCGCCGAGCCGCAGGTCGAGGCTCGCCGGCTGGATCTGGCTCTCGACGAACGGATAGGCGGGCAGGATCGCGCCGGCATCCGCCATCGCCGCGATCATGCGGTCGGGCAGAATTCCTTTCGCGTCGGGCGGCAGCGCGGTCGGCACGTGGTCGTCCTGCAGGTGAAAAGTCCCGTATTTTTAGCACCTTTTTCCGGTTAGCCGATGCCCGTCTTGACGGAAAGGGCGTGACCTAATTAAGAGCATGACTTATCCCGTGGTGATTTGAGCCGGCCGGCTTGCAGCCACGTTAAACAAGTCGCTAAACAGGCCGGGGACACGAGTGATCCCGGCCTGTCGGAGTTCTTCCGAGGCCGGTTTTTTATTGGCCAGAAAGGCCACGAAGGAGGTCACGTTGTCCGAGTCCCGCAACGCCGCTCCGGCCGGCACCCGTCACTATCGTCCCGAAACCCGCCTCGTGCATGGCGGCACGCTGCGCTCGCAATTCGGCGAGACGTCCGAGGCGCTGTTCCTGACGCAGGGCTACGTCTACGACACCGCCGAGCAGTGCGCCGCGCGCTTCGCCAACACCGATCCGGGCTTCATCTACTCGCGCTTCGCCAACCCGACCGTGTCGATGTTCGAGCAGCGCATGATCGAGCTCGAAGGCGCCGAAGCCGCGCGCGCGACCGCGACCGGCATGGCGGCGGTGACGACCGCGATCCTGGCGCCGCTTGCGCGCCGGCGACCATGTGGTGGCGGCGAAGGCGATGTTCGGCTCCTGCCGCTTCGTGGTCGAGGACCTGCTGCCGCGCTACGGCATCACCTCGACGCTGGTCGACGGCCTCGACCTCGACCAGTGGCAGAAGGCGATGCGGCCGAACACCAAGACGCTGTTCCTGGAGAGCCCGACCAACCCGACGCTGGAGGTGCTCGACATCGCCGAGATCGCCAAGATCGCGCACAAGCGGCGGCGCGCGGCTGATCGTCGACAACGTGTTCGCGACGCCGATCTGGCAGAGCCCGCTGTCGCTCGGCGCCGACGTGCGTCGTCTATTCGGCGACCAAGCACATCGACGGCCAGGGCCGCTGCCTCGGCGGCGTGATCCTGTCGAACAACGACTTCATCCAGGAGCACATCCACAACTTCCTGCGCCAGACCGGACCGTCGATGTCGCCGTTCAACGCCTGGGTGCTGCTGAAGGGGCTGGAGACGCTCGGCGTGCGCGTGCGGCAGCAGACCGAGAATGCGGCGAAGGTCGCCGAAGCCCTGGCGAAGCATCCGAAGATCTCAAAGCTGATCTATCCGGGCCGCGCCGACCATCCGCAGGCGGCGATCGTCAAGAAGCAGATGCGCGCCGGCTCGTCGCTGGTCGCCTTCGAGGTGAAGGGCGAGCGCGCGGCGGCCTTCCGCACGCTGAACGCGCTGAAGATCACGCGCATCTCCAACAATCTCGGCGACGCCAAGAGCCTGGTCACGCATCCGACCACGACCACGCACCAGCGGCTGACCGCCGGAGGCGCGCGCCGAGCTCGGCATCACCGAAGGCATGATCCGGTTTTCCGCCGGCCTCGAGCACGCGGACGATCTGATCGAGGATCTTGTACGCGGCGCTGGAGAAGGCGTGAGCGCTCGTCCCACTCCCCTTGCGAGCAGCGGGCTTGACCCGGCGAATCCAGCGCTCAGCGGACGCACTGACGCTTCGACGTCTGGATGCACGTGCCGATCCTCAAGCGGGATTGCCGGGTCAAGCCCGGCAATGACGACAACGACTGCAGAACACCTACTGCGGCCGGATCATCAGCACGTCGGGCGGCACGTCGGTGCCGGCCTGCACGCGGGCGACGGTGTCGATGATGGTGTCGCCGAGCAGCTGCGCGAAGCAGGCATAGCCCCAGTCGTTCAGGTGCAGGCCGTCGCTGAATGACGAACTCGTCGAACGACAGCTTCTGGTCGTCGTGCCACTTGCGCATCACCGCAAAGCGCGGGAAGCGCGCGATCTGCTTGGTCTGGGCCATGTTGCCGAGCAGGTTGACCATCTTGTTGGTCTTCTCCTGCTTGTCCTTGCTCGGCGGTCGCCGGCACATATTGCGGATCGATCAGCACGATGTCGGCGCCGGTCGCCTTCAGCCGGTCGATGCCGTCGCTGACCAGCGCCTCGGTGCGCGCGACCGCCGCATCGTCGCCCCTGATGACGGTGTTGGTGCCGACCTGCCAGATCACGAGATCGGGCTTGGCATCGATCACCGCCGACCTTCAGCCGCTCCATCATCTGCCGGCGTATCCTCGCCGCCGATGCCGCGGTTGAGCACCGTGATGTCGGCCTGCGGGAAATTTCCGCCGCAGCTGATCGGCGAGCCGATAGGGATAGGAGAAGATCGGCGACGTCGCGCCGTAGCCGACGGTCGACGACGAGCCGAACGCGACGATCGTCACCGGCTGGTTGGCGGCGAGCTTCCGCGCGACATTCGGCAGCGAGCCTTCGAGATAGACGCCCTTGGTCGCGCACGGCACGCGCTTGAAGATGTCGGCGGCGCGCTTGACGAGGTCGTCGAGCTTCTCGACGGCGCCGCCGGCGCTCTCCTTCGCGCGCTCACCGAGGCTCTTTGCCGGCGCTTGCGGATTTGCCGCGGCGACGTTCGGCGCGCCTTGCTGCGCGAAGCTTGCGCGAATGCGCCACGGCGACGATTGCCGCGAGCGACAGCGCACAGCATCAGAGCGGCGCCGCGCGCCGCCAGTTTCGAGACGACATGGCTTGCACATCAGTTCTGGACCTTGGGCTCCGCCGGATCGAGCCTGGCCGCAGCGATCACAAGGCTCGCCAGTGCGCGCCCGAGACAATCATGCACGCCCTTCGCCAGCGCAAAGCTGCGCGACGAATGCGACAGGTCGAACTGACCCGTCTCGTTCCAGTTGTGCATGATCGCATAGCGGTCGAACAAGGGAACATCCTGCTGCTGCGCCACGGCGCGAATATTGTCCAGATACGGCGCCGTGGGGAGCATGGTTTCCATACGCGGGCTGTATTGCAGGTTCATCAGCACGGCGTCCGCGCCCGCGGCCTTGATCGCGCTGATACCTTCGTCGAGTGCATTGCGGAAATCGTCCGGATGGATCGCGCGGATCGCGTCGACCGTGCCGGTCTGCCAGATCAAGCAGGTTCGGCTTGCGCTCGGTCGACGAGCGCCGGCAGCGTTTCCGCCACCTCCTCCGCCGTCCGCTTCGGCTGCAGGTTGGTCGTCACCGTCACGGCGACGCCGGGCAGTTTCTCGCGCAAGCTCGCTTCGAGCCGCGCCGGATAGGCGATCGCCGCGCCGTCCGGACTGGCGAGGCTCGACGAGCCGGAGCCGACCACCAGCACATCGAGCTTCTTGTCGTCCTTCACCGCGGCTGCGACCTTGTCCAGCGCGCTGTCGCCGAACGCGAGCAGGTCGGCCGGCACCTCGCAGGCTTCTTCTGCGGCGGACTTCCGCAGGTCTGGCCGTCGGCGGGCTTGTCCTGCGCGCAGGCGGGCGCCGCGGCCAGAAGGCCGGCGATCACCACTGCAGCGAGGATGGCCCTCATGGCACTCCTTCCGAAGCTCCGGCTTGCGGCCCGCGAGCCGCTCTTTTCCGCCACGCCCTTATACCACGCCAGCAGCCACGCGGCGGCGCACATCAGGACGATTCCGGCGACACTGATAACGAAATGTATCCAGGCACTTCCGCCCAGCTCGACGATGGCGAAATGGCCGGCAAAGGCCAGAAAAACGCCGACGCAGAAGATTTCCAGCGAATGCTGGCCGCACAGGATCATCGGCCACAGCCAGACCGATTTCAGCCCCGGCCAGCCCTTCGGAATGAAATAGATAGTCAGGGTCGCCAGCGCAAGAAAGTGAGCAAATCTTAACACGTCGAGATCGGTCTTGCTGATCGGGTACATCCAGCGTCGACAGCACGTGCGGCATCAGGAAATCGATCCTCGGAAAGTGCCAGGTGAGCGTGACGCCGAAGGCGAACAGCAGATAGACGGCGGCAAGGCCGATCGTGATCTTCGAGGTCAGGATGCGCGACATGCGCTCGGCGCCGCCGAGCGCACACCAGGCGCCGAACACGAACAGCAGCTGCCAGGCATACGGATTGAAGAACCACGAGCCGCTCGGATACGACGGCAGCGCCAGCTCGAACTCCCAGGTGACCGCATAGAGCGCCGACCGACAGCGCCAGCGCCAGGTCGGCCTTCCTGCGCAACAGCCACAGCACCGGCGGAAAGAACACCATCAGCACGATGTAGAGCGGCAGCACGTCCATGTTGACGGGCCGGAAGCGCAGCAGCAGCGCCTGGACGATCGTCACGTCGGGCTGCTTGCAGGAAATCGAGGATGTTCATTTCCTCGGCATAGAGCGGATTCTCGAAACCGCGTCGCGACGTAGGAAATCTCGGCGAGATAGATCGTGAACAGGAAGATGTGCGCGACATAGATCTGCCAGGCGCGCTTGAGGATGCGGGCGCTGGCGACGACGAAGCCGCGATCCGGCCATGGCGCGGCCGTAGACGAAGGCCGCGGTGTAGCCGGAGATGAAGATGAAGATCTCGGTCGCGTCGCTGAAGCCGTAGTTGCGCAGCGTGAACCAGGTCAGCACGTTGGCCGGCAGGTGATCGATGAAGATCAGCCACAGCGCCAGGCCGCGAAACAGGTCGAGCCGCAGCTCGCGCTCGGCGACCGGCGGCGCGACCGTGCAGCGCCTCGCTGCAGCGGTATCGCGTCCTGGGTGGCGGCAAGCGTCATTCGCGAAACGGTCCACGGGTCGTGCAGGAATTTCAAATCAGCGGCACAAGTGCTATCGCGATCCGGTACGCGCGTGACAGATTTGCGCAGCTGCCTATCACCGAAAGTTCAGAGCGCACGAGCCGCAGCCGGCGCTTTCGTTCACATCGCCGTCGTCAGCTATAATGGACGCTGAACTTCAGGAACATTGCAGAAATGTACAAGGCCGTTACCCGCGCGATCGAGGTCAATGTCGAGCCGAGCTTCATGCCCGACCGCTCGTCGGCGGAGAAGCACTACTACTTCTGGGCGTACCGGATCGTCATCGTCAATCGTGGAACCGAGACCGTCCAGCTGAAGACGCGGCACTGGATCATCACCGACGCCACGGGACGCGAGCAGGTGGTGAAGGGCGAAGGCGTGGTCGGCGAGCAGCCGACGCTGGGCCCCGGCGAGACGTTCGAATACACCAGCGGGGTTCCGCTGCCGACGTCGTCCGGCTTCATGACCGGCCGCTACCAGATGGTCACCGACCGCGGCGAGCGCTTCGAGATCGACATTCCGACGTTCTCGCTCGACAGCCCGAGTGCGGCGACGGACGTTGAATTGACGGCGAAGCCGATCAAACCGCCCCGGCCTCTTCCGGCGTGAACTCGTACACCGACGAGCAGAACTCGCAGGTGACGACCACCTTGCCGTTCTCGATCATGTCGGCGCGATCCTGCCGGCGTGAAGCGCGCCAGCATGGCGGACACCGCCTCGCGCGAGCAGGAGCATTTCGCCTGCACCGGCTGCATCGGCAAACACCCGCACGCCGCGCTCGTGGAACAGACGGAACAGCAGCCGCTCGCCCGACAGCTCGGGATCGATCAGCTCGACGTCTTCCACCGTCTGCATCAGCGACTGGCCCTCGACCCAGGCATCGTCCTCGCCGACGACATGCGGCACGGTGCCTTCCGGCGCATCGCCCGGATGCAGATCGGCCTGGCGCGCGCGCTCCGGCGACTTCGGCAGGAACTGCAGCAGCAGCCCGCCGGCGCGCCAGCGATGCCGCGGGCCGCCGGATCCACGCAGCTCCTCGCCGACGGCCAGCCGCACCCGGGTCGGGATCTGCTCGGAGCGCAGGAAATACTCGTGCGCCGCGGCCTCGAGATCGCCGCCGTCGAGCGCGACCAGTCCCTGATAGCGGCTCATGTCGGCGCCCTGATCGATGGTCATGGCGAGATGGCCGCGGCCGAGCAGTTCGGCCGGACGATTGGCCCGTACTTCAGCCGGGCCGGCATCGAAGCGCGCATAGGCGCGCAAGCCTGTCGGGCGCGGTGAAATTGACGACGATCATCGAGACCGGACCGTCGGTCTGGGTCTGCAGGATGAAGCGGCCCTCGAACTTCAGCGACGATCCGAGCAGCGTCGTCAGCACGATCGCCTCGCCGAGCAGTTTCGAGACCTGCGGCGGATAGGCGTGCTTGGCGAGAATCTCGTCCAGCGCCGGGCCGAGCTTGATCAGCCGGCCGCGCAGATCGAGGGAGGCGACCTCGAACGGAAGCAGCGCGTCGTGCAGCGGAGCCGCCGACGGCGCTCGAACGGTACTTTCATCCGCCATTACGGCATCGCTGCGTTAAGGCACCAGGCCAGAATACCCTTCTGCGCATGCAGGCGGTTCTCGGCCTCGTCGAACACCACCGACTGCGGACCGTCGATCACCTCGTCGGTCACCTCCTCGCCGCGATGCGCGGGAAGGCAATGCATGAACAGCGCGTCCGGTTTCGCCAGCGACATCAGCTGGGCGTTGACCTGATAGCGCCGCAGCAGATTGTGGCGGTTCTCGCCATCCTTGTCGCCCATCGACACCCAGGTGTCGGTGACCACGCAATCGGCGTCGCGCACCATCTTTTCCGGATCGGTGTGCAGCTGCACCGGCGCGTTGTTGAGCTTGATCCAGTCCTTCAGGTGCTTCTTCGGCGCGAGTTCCGGCGGGGTCGCGACATTGAGCTGGAACTCGAAGCGCTGCGCCGCATGCACCCAGGAGGCCAGCACGTTGTTGTCGTCGCCGCTCCAGGCCACCGTGCGGCCCTTGATCGGTCCGCGGTGCTCCTCGAAGGTCATCACGTCGGCCATCACCTGGCAGGGATGCGACAGGCGCGTCAGGCCGTTGATCACCGGCACCGTCGCGTGCTCGGCGAGCTCCAGCAGCGCGTCGTGGCTGAGGATGCGGATCATGATGGCGTCGACATAGCGCGACAGCACGCGCGCGGTGTCGGCGATGGTCTCGCCGCGGCCGAGCTGCATCTCGGCGCCGGTCAGCATGATCGCCTCGCCGCCGAGCTGGCGCATGCCGACGTCGAACGAGACGCGCGTGCGCGTCGACGGCTTCTCGAAGATCATCGCCAGCGTCTTGCCGGCGAGCGGCTGGTCAGCGGCGGCGCCGTTCGCAGCCTTGCGCTTCTGCTTCAAGGCCGCGCCGGCGTCGAGCATCGTGCGCAGGTCGCTGGTCGGCAGCGCGCTGATGTCGAGGAAATGGCGCAGCGGCTGTCACGATCAGGCCGCTCCCCGCTTCAGCGGCGCTGCTCAACGCGCGCGCAGGCGCGCTCGATCCGCTTCACGGCCTCCTCGATCTCCGCCTCGCTGACGATCAGCGGCGGCAGCATGCGCACGACGTTCTCGCCGGCGGCGACCGTCAGCAGCTTCTCGTCGCGCATCGCGTTCGACAGGTCGCCGGCGGGAACCACCGCCTTGATGCCGATCAGCAGGCCCTCGCCGCGCACTTCGTTGGCGATGTCCGGATAGCGATCGCAGATGCCGGCGAGCTTCTGCTTCAACAGCAGCGACATGCGCTGCACGTGGTCGAGGAATCCCGGCGCCAGCATCACGTCGAGCACGGCGTTGCCGGCCGCCATGGCCAGCGGATTGCCGCCGAAGGTCGAGCCGTGCGTGCCGGCGGTCATGCCCTTGGCCGCCTCGGTGGTGGCAAGGCAGGCGCCGATCGGGAAGCCGCCGCCGAGCGCCTTCGCCAGCGGCATGATGTCGGGCGTGACGCCGGTGCGCTTGTAGGCGAAGATCTCGCCGGTGCGGCCCATGCCGCACTGCACCTCGTCGAAGATCAGCAGCAGGCCGTTCTTGTCGCACAGCTCGCGCAGCGCCTTGAGGAACTGCGGCGACACCGCGCGCACGCCGCCCTCGCCCTGCACCGGCTCGATCATGATCGCCGCCGTCTGCGGGCCGATCGCCTTCTTCACCGCGTCGAGGTCGCCGAGCGGCACCTGGTCGAAGCCCTCGACCGGCGGGCCGAAACCTTCGAGATATTTCGCCTGGCCGCCGGCGGCGATGGTCGCGAGCGTGCGGCCGTGGAACGCGCCCTCGAAGGTGATGATGCGGTAGCGCTCCGGCTTGCCGCTGGCATACTGGTATTTGCGCGCCATCTTGATCGCGCACTCGACCGCCTCGGCGCCGGAGTTGGCAGAAGAACGCGACGTCGGCGAAGCTCGCCTCGCAAAGCCGCGTCGGCGAGCTTCTCGCCGTCCGGCATCTTGTAGAGATTGGAGACGTGCCAGACCTTGCCGAGCTGCTCGGTCATCGCCTTGACGAGATGCGGATGGCAGTGGCCGAGGCCGTTGACCGCGACGCCGCGAGCCGAAGTCGAGATAGCGCTCGCCGTTGGTCGCGATCAGCCAGACGCCCTCGCCGCGCTCGAAGGCGACGTCGACCCTCGCGAATACGGGAAGCAGATGAGACTGTGAAATCTGGCTCATGGCGACCTGCGTCTGCTTCTGGCTTTGAATTCAGGGCGCACCGCGCTCCGGCCGTTGCGCCCGGCTTGGCGTAGGCCCGAAATAAAAGTGCCGCCCTTCCAAGGCGGCACGTGCACGAAGCATTCTATTGGCGGGCGGCAATCTGTCAACAGCGGCGCAGGGCGCTAGGGCGATGGCCGCGCCGATTTCCTGCTTCCCGCTTGATCTTAAACGAGGTTTTCGCACCGCACCGGCGCAGCCTTGCGCGCCGGCGGCGTGCGCCACAGCCACGGAGTCGCAGAAAAAGCCTATTTTGCGGGTTTCTTCACAGCTCATGTGGCAATTCACAGCCTCGGACTCTTGCGCGCGAGTCACGCCATATTGTAGCGTTTGGCTCATCAGACACGACATCTCGTGCAGTGGTTCTGCCCCCTTAAGTCGTCTCAGTCAGGCGTAACGTCCGGTCGTTAAATACGATTCCGGCGAGGGAGGAAGGATTCAGCGGCGGAGCGGCGTTGGGCGCCGGAGCTTTCAAGTCGCACCAGCCATCAGTGCGAACCCGACTAGACAAGGAAGAAGCGATGACAGGATTCCGGACCGAGCTCGCGTAGAGCAACTGAAGAAGCTCTGGGAGGCGGGACTTTCGGCAAGCCAGATCGCGGCGGAACTCGGCAACGTCACCCGCAACGCGGTGATCGGCAAGGTGCACCGGCTCGGCCTCTCCGGCCGCGCGAAGAGCCCCTCGTCATCTTCGGTGCCGCGTCCGCGCAAGACGCGCCCGGCGCAGCACATGATGCGCATCTCCCGTCCGGTGTCGCGCGGCAACACGGCGCTCGCGCACGCATTCGAGATGGAAGTCGAGGCGGATCCGGTTCCCTTCGACAACGTCGTGCCGATGAGTCAGCGCAAGACGCTGCTGGAGCTGACCGAAGACACCTGTCACTGGCCGGTCGGCGATCCCGGCAGCCCGGACTTCTTCTTCTGCGGCGGCAAGTCGCTGCAGAGCCTGCCCTACTGCGCGCACCACTCGCGCATCGCCTATCAGCCGGCGGGCGATCGCCGGCGGAGCTCGCCGAAGCCGCGGTGACGGACGAAGAGGCAACGCCGCTTAGAGTTTGATTCGACTTGCGTTCGAATCAGACATCGTCGCTTATCTTTTTGTTTGGGCATGATCTTATCCGAAAACCGGTATCCACCCCCGATCACGTCGAGGGCATGCTTTTCGGGATCATGCCCTCAGTTATTGCGGCGTGATACCGGCTGCCTTCGCTGCCTGGCGCATGTCCTCGTAGTCAGCCTGGATGAAGGCGGCAAAACCCTTCGATGTCATTTGTTCGGGCGTGGCCACTTCCGCGCCGATGCCGGCGAGGCGCTCGACCGCGGAGCTTCCCGGGGCAAGACCCTTCTCGATTGCCTGCTGTAGCGTGCCGATGATCTCTACCCGGCGTCTTTGCCGGCGCCAGAATGCCGATATAGCTCTGCGCCTTGAAACCTTTCACGCCGCCCTCGTCGAATGTCGGGATATCCGCCGCCAGTTTTGAGCGCTGCGAGGCAGCCACCGCGATAATGCGCGCGTCACCGCTCTTGTGCAGCTGCAACGCCGTCGAGAGCTCGGTCATTGCGCCATTGACGTTGCCGCTGAGCACATCGGGCATCAGGCTGCCGCCGCCGCGATAGGGCACATGCGTCAGGTTTGCACCGGTGGCGGCCTTCAGCCGCTCGAGCGACATGTGCGTGGCGCTGCCGACGCCGGCCGTGGCGATCGTCACCGGCGCCTTCTTCGACAGGGCGAACAGGTCAGCGACGGTCTTCGCTTCGATCGCTTTTCCGACGACGATCCCGTGCGGCACGTAGCTCGTCAGTGCCACCGCGGCAAAATCCTTGAGCGAGTATCTCAGATTGGCATTCACGAACGGGTTGACGGTGAGCGGACCGTTTGAGCCGACCAGAAGCGTGTATCCATCCGGCTCGGCCTGCGCGACGAATTCGGCGCCGATGCCTCCACCGGCGCCGCCGCGGTTTTCCACCACCACCGTCTGGTTCAGCGCCTTGGCGATTTGTTCGCCGATCAGGCGGCCGACCACGTCGGCATTTCCGCCCGCGGCGAACGGTACGATCAGACGGATCGGACGATCCGGGTAGGCCGCAAGCGCCTGCCGCGGCAGCAGGCCAAACGCCGCCATCGTCCCAAGGCCAGCCGTAAACCTGCGGCGCGAAACCGTCATGTTGCCTCCCGAAGATCGTTTTTGAACGTTTTCAGCTCGAGCCGTTGCGACGGCGTCGGACTTTAAGCGGAATTGTGGGAGCCTACAATTAAGCGGCGTCGGGTGGGGCTCGCATCAGCGGCAGCACCACAGTCTTCGGCCGGGCGCCAAATTCCGTCTGTTTTCCAGGCTGGTTCGAGGGTCCACCGAAGACGGTGGATTGCCAGGCGCGCCAAGCGACGACGTTCGTCGAACGGCTACGCCCGGCAAATGACGGAGTCTACGACTGCTCGACTTTGCTACGACTGCTCGACCTTGCCGAAGCGGTCGTCGAGCGCGTAGCCGGCGCCGCGCACGGTGCGGATCGGATCGATCGCGCGGCCGGAGTTCAGCAGCTTCCGCAAGCGGCCGATATGCACGTCGACCGTGCGCTCATCGATATAGATGTCGCGGCCCCAGACGCTGTCGAGCAGCTGCTCGCGGCTGAACACGCGGCCCGGATGCTCGAGGAAGAATTCGAGCAGGCGATATTCGGTCGGGCCGAGTTCGATCGGCTCGCCGGCGCGCGACACGCGCCGCTTCTCGCGATCGAGCTCGAGATCGCCCCATGACAGGACGTTGGCCATCCGCTCCGGCGAGGCGCGCCGCAACAGTCCGCGCACGCGCGCCAGCAGCTCCGGCACCGAGAACGGCTTGACGATGTAGTCGTCGGCGCCGGTGGCGAGACCGCGCACGCGCTCGCTCTCCTCGCCGCGCGCCGTCAGCATGATGATCGGCAACTGCCGGGTCTCGGGGCGGGCCCGCAGCCGGCGGCACAGCTCGATGCCCGACAGGCCGGGCAGCATCCAGTCCAGCACCACGAGATCGGGGACCCGCTCCTTCAATCGGGTATCGGCCTCGTCGCCACGGCCGACGGTCTCGACCTCATAGCCTTCGGCATCCAGATTGTAGCGCAAGAGCGTGGTCAGCGCTTCTTCGTCCTCGACAACCAGAATCCGTGCGTTCATGGTTCTCCTGCAACCTGCTTACCTGATTCGAACCGTGCTTCCGGGCAGGCCTAATTCCGGGCGCGACGGCGCGAAGTTCGACGGCTCGCCGCGCGGGCGCTGGCTCTGAATCTGCTGACCCTCGATCATGTAGAACACGGTCTCGGCGATGTTGGTCGCGTGATCGCCGATCCGCTCGATATTCTTGGCGCAGAACATCAGGTGAATGCAGAACGAGATGTTGCGCGGATCCTCCATCATGTAGGTGAGCAGCTCGCGGAACAGCGAGGTGCAGATCGCGTCGACCTCCTCGTCGCCCTTCCAGACGGTCATCGCCGCCGGCAGGTTGTGCGCGGCGTAGGCGTCGAGCACCGACTTGACCTGCGACTGCACCAGCGTGGTCATGTGCTGCAGGCCGCGGATCAGCTTCAACGGATTGAAATCGCCGTCGAGCTGGCCGACGCGCTTGCCGATGTTCTTGGCGAGGTCGCCGATCCGCTCGAGATCGGTCGCGACGCGCAGCGCAGCCGACGATCTCGCGCAGGTCCACCGCCATCGGCTGGCGCCGCGCGATGGTCAGCACCGCCACGCTCCTCGATCTGGTGCTGCAGCTTGTCGATCTCGACGTCGAGCGCCACGACCTGCCGGCCGGCCGCAACGTCGCGGCGGACCAGGGCGTCGACGGAATCGACGATCTGCCGCTCCGCCAGGCCGCCCATCTCGGCGACCAGCCGTCCGAGCTCCTGCAGATCGACGTCGAAGGCCTTGGTGGTGTGTTCTGAAGCCATTGCCTTAACTTTCTCCGGAAGCGCGGATCAGCCGAACCGGCCGGTGATGTAGTCCTGCGTGCGCCGGTCTGACGGCGAGGTGAATATCTTGCTGGTGGAGTCGAACTCGACCAGTTCGCCGAGATACATGAACGCGGTCTCGTCCGACACGCGCGCCGCCTGCTGCATGTTGTGCGTGACGATGGCGATCGTGTAGTCCTCTTTCAGCTCGTTGATCAGCTCCTCGATCTTGGCCGTCGAGATCGGGTCGAGCGCCGAGCACGGCTCGTCGAACAGGATGACCTCGGGGCGCACCGCGACCGTGCGCGCGATGCACAGGCGCTGCTGCTGACCGCCGGACAGGCTGAGGCCGCTGGCATTGAGCTTGTCCTTGACCTCTTCCCACAGCGCGCCGCCGCGCAGCGCCTTCTCGACCCGGACGTCCATCTCCGACTTGGAGATCTTTTCGTAGAGACGCACGCCGAAGGCGATGTTCTCGTAGATCGTCATCGGGAACGGCGTCGGCTTCTGGAACACCATGCCGACCCGGGCCCGCAGCAGATTCAGATCGAGCTTCGGATCCAGGATGTTGTTCTTGTCGAGCAGCACCTGGCCCTCCGCACGCTGCCCTGGATATAGGTCGTACATGCGGTTGAAGACGCGCAGCAGCGTCGACTTGCCGCAGCCCGACGGGCCGATGAAGGCCGTCACGCGGTTGAGTGCCGAGCGTGAGGTTGATGCTCTTCAGCGCCTTGCTCTGCCCGTAGTAGAAATTCAGGTCGCGCACGGTGATTTTCGGCGGGCCTGCCGCGACTGACATCGGCGGCGGGGCCGGACGCGTGTCGGAAGTTCGACGGAAACGTTGAGGTTGTTCATTTAGTCGTCCTCTCGGCGCCAAGGATGCGCGCACCGATATTCAGGGTCAGAACTGCAAGCGTGATCAGCAGCGCGCCGGCCCAGGCGAGCTGCTTCCAGTATTCGTAGGGGCTCTGCACGAAGTTGTTGATGGTGACCGGCAGGTTCGCCATCGTCTTGGTGAGATCGAGGCTCCAGAACTGGTTGCTGAGCGCGGTGAACAGCAGCGGCGCGGTTTCGCCGGCGACGCGCGCGGTCGCCAGCAGAATGCCGGTGATGATGCCGGCCCGGGCGGCGCGATAGGCGATGCGGCGGATCACCAGCGAACGCGGCAGGCCGAGCGCGGAGGCCGCCTCGCGCAGCGGACCCGGCACCAGCAGAAGCATGTCCTCGGTCGTGCGCACCACGACGGGAATGACGATCACCGCCAGCGCCAGCGCGCCCGCGATCGCGGAGAAGCCGCCCATCGGAACGACGACCGCGCCGTAGATGAACAGGCCGATGATGATCGACGGCGCGCTGAGCAGGATGTCGTTGATGAAGCGCACCACCGAGGTGAGCCGGTCGTGACGGCCGTACTCGGCCATGAAGGTGCCGGCGAGCATGCCGAGCGGCGCGCCGATGCCGACGCCGATCAGCGTCATGATCAGCGAGCCGACGATGGCGTTGAGCAGGCCGCCGGTGTTCGAGCCGGGCGGCGGCGTCATCTCGGTGAAGATCTGCGCGTTGAGCCCGGACAGGCCGTTCCAGAACAGCGTGAACAGGATCAGCGCGAGCCAGGTGACGCCGAACAGCGCGGCGCCGACGCAAAGCAGGCGAATGATGATGTCCGTGCGACGGCGGCGCGCGTAGATCGGGTTGATGGCCGGGGCGTTGTCGGTGAGCGTCGTCATGGCGTCACTTCCCCGCCTTGGTTTCGAGCCGCATCAGCATCAGCCGCGCCGCGGCGAGCACGAAGAACGTCAGGATGAACAGCAACAGGCCGAGCAGGATCAGCCCCGATTGATGCAGCCCGTCGCTTTCGGCGAACTCGCTGGCGATCGCCGCCGAAATCGTCGTGCCGGGCGCGAAGATCGACGAGGAGATGCGGAACGAGTTGCCGATGATGAAGGTCACGGCCATCGTCTCGCCGAGCGCGCGGCCGAGCGCCAGCATCACGCCGCCGATCACGCCGACGCGCGTGTAGGGGATCACGACGTTGCGCACGACCTCCCAGGTCGTGCAGCCGACGCCATAGGCGGCCTCCTTCAGCACCGGCGGAACGGTGTCGAACACGTCCTTGGAGACCGCGGTAATGAACGGCAGCACCATGATCGCCAGGATCAGCGCGGCGTTGAACAGGCTCAGATAGGACGGCGGGCCGGCGAAGATCGCGCCCAGCACCGGCACGCCCTCGAAGATGCCGATCATGAACGGCTGGAAGGTGTTGGCCAGGAACGGGCCCAGCACGAAGAAGCCCCACATGCCGTAGATGATCGAGGGAATGCCGGCGAGCAGTTCGACCGCGATCGCGATCGGCCGGCGCAGCCATTGCGGGCAAAGCTCGGTCAGGAAGATCGCGATGCCGAGGCCGACCGGAACCGCGATCAGCATGGCGATGAACGACGTGACCAGCGTGCCGTAAATGGGGCCGAGCGCGCCGAGCACCGGCTGCGGCTGCGCCGACGGCGCCCAGCGCTGCGTCCAGAGAAACTCGAAGCCGAAGGCCTTCATCGCCGGCCAGGCGCCGACGATCAGCGAAAGGATGATGCCGCCGAGGATGCCGAGCACCGATAGCGCCGCGATGCGGCGTCGCCCAATAGAACAGGTTGTCGCTGAGCTTGAACGCGTTGAGCGCACGAGCGCGATCAAATGGCCCCGACGCTTCCAACGATCCCCCCTGAACGGCCATCTCTGCCACGCGATCCCCCAACACTTACATCTCACTACGCGCCTGCGACTGCTGCAACCCGCTACCTGCCGAAGCAACAGCCGGAGGAGAGGGTGTCCTCTCCTCCGGATTTGTTGGGCACGATCCGAACCGAATCCGCTTTGCGCTACCGGCCCTTCTCGGGATCATGCCGGAGCCGATCAGCTCTTGATGTCGGCGCTCCAGGTCTTCTTGATCAGATCGACGACCGCCGTCCGGCATCGGGATGTAGTCGAGCTCTTCAGCGATCTTGTCGCCCTTCTCGAACGCCCAGGTGAAGAACTTGATCGCTTCCGCAGCGGCCGCCTTGTCGGTCGGCTGCTTGTGCATCAGGATGAAGGTCGCACCGGTGATCGGCCAGGACTGGTCGCCCGGCTGATCGGTCAGGATCACGTGGTAGCCCGGCGCCTTCGCCCAATCGGCGTTCGCCGCCGCGGCCTGGAACGCGGCGATGGTCGGCTGAACCGTCTTGCCGGCCTTGTTGATGACCGCGCCGTAGGTGAGCTTGTTCTGCTTGGCGTAGGCATACTCGACGTAGCCGATCGAGTTCTTGGTCTGCCCGACGTTGCCGGCAACGCCTTCGTTGCCCTTGGCGCCGACGCCGACCGGCCATTCGACCGCCGTTCCGGAACCGACCTTCGACTTCCATTCCGCGTTCACCTTCGACAGGTAGTCCGTCCAGAGGAAGGTGGTTCCCGAGCCGTCCGAACGGCGCACAACCGCGATCGCGGTCGACGGCAGCTTCACGTTCGGGTTCAGCTTCTTGATCGCCGGGTCATCCCACTTGGTGACCTTGCCGAGATAGATGTCGCCGAGCAGTTCGCCCGTGAACACGAGCTCGCCTGCCTTGACGCCGTCGAGATTCAGGACCGGCACCAGCGCGCCCATGGCCTGCGGCCACTGCACGAGGCCGTCCTTCTCGAGCTGCTCGGCCTTCAACGGCGCGTCGGTCGCGCCGAACGTGACGGTCTTGGCCTGGATCTGCTTGATGCCGGCGCCGGAGCCGATCGACTGATAGTTCAGGCCGTTGCCGGTCTCTTTCTTGTAGGCGTCAGCCCACTTCGAATAGAGCGGGAACGGGAACGTGGCGCCGGCACCCGTGATGTCGGCGGCCTGCGCGCTGAACGCCGTCGCGGCGACGAGGCCGGCGGCGAGGGTTGTCCTTAGGAAATTCACTGGCTCTCTCCATCGTTGAAGCGCGCTCACCGCCGTGCGGTGAGAACGCGCTGGCCGGGCGCCAAGTTGCCCACGATCTCGGTGGCTCGCTGCCGCGGTCGGTTCCCGTCTTTGGGAACCGTTAACCCTTGCTGCGGCGGGGCCGGTCTAGATCGCGCCCGTCATGGATTTATGAGAGTTTGATGACAGTCGGATGACACAGGTAAGCATCTGACATTAAACGAATTTTCGCTCGCGTTGGCGATTTTGACCTGGGGAGAAGAGTGAAGCCGGCAACAGACAAGGGTCGCGCGCTCGCCGCGCCACTCAACGCCGCTCAACTGTCGGCGGCAATAGCAACCATCTCATCAGCGCGAGGCCTAGCAGGGCACCTGCGACTTCAGCGCCGATGAAGCCCGGCAGATCTGCCGGGCGTATCCCGGAAAAAGTGTCGGTCAGCGAGCGGGCGATTGCGACTGCGGGGTTCGCGAAGGACGTGGAGGCTGTGAACCAGTAAGCCGCTGTGATGTAGAGACCGACCAGCCATGGCACGCTGTCACGCGCAAAGCGAATGCCGCCAAGAATTGTGACAACGAGCCCGAAAGCAGCGACCGCCTCCGAAAACCATTGCGAGGCGCCGCTTCGCACCTTCAGGGATGCGCCAAGCGGCGGCAGGTCGAACATGATGTGGGCGATGATGGTTCCCAGGATGCCGCCGGCGATCTGGGCGACGACGTAAAGAACTGCTTCGTTCGCCGGCAGCTCCTTCCTGATGGCAAAGACCAACGAGACCGCCGGATTGAAATGAGCACCGGAGATCGGGCCGAGCAACGTGATCAGGACGACAAGGATCGCACCGGTCGGCAGCGTGTTGCAAAGAAGCGCCAGCGCGACATCCTTCGTCAGCGTCTCCGCCATGATGCCGGAGCCAACGACGGTCGCGACGAGAAGCGCCGTACCGAGACCTTCAGCGACGAGACGACGGCGAAGGTCGAAGGAAGCTGTCGACTGGCCTCCCTTCGCGCACCGCACACCTGCATCCGTCATGCGTCCACGACCTTCCGTCCCTGCGCATCCACCACGCGCTCACCGTCTTCCTTGCTGAAGGCGCCCCGCTGCGGCGGGAGGAGATCGAGCACCGTTTCGGATGGACGGCAAAGGCGCACGCCTTTGTTTGTCACGACGATCGGCCTGTTGATCAGGATGGGATGGGCCATCATGGCGTCAAGCAAGGCCTCGTCGCTCAGCGACATGTCACCCAGGCCGAGCTCCTTCATAGGGTGTGCCCTTGTCACGCAGCGCGGCTCTCACCGAAAGGCCCGCCCTCGCGAGCAGCTCTTTCAGCAACGCGCGCGACGGCGGCGATTTCAGGTATTCGACGATGTGCGGCTCAACGCCGGCGTTGCGTATCAGACCAAGCGTGTTGCGCGAGGTGCCGCAATCGGGATTGTGATAAATGATGACGTTGCTTGCCGCGTTCGCAGTTTCTTGTGGCCCGGCCGATATGTCACGGATTTCGAGCTTTCCGCCGCAGCAGTCGTTCATCAAGAAGACCGTGAGGTCGCGCAATCCGTCGTAGTTTGCGTCGTAGATGATCGACCGGGCCTCGCGCCGCTGGCGGACCAATCCGGCGTGCTCCAGCTCCTTCAAATGAAAGGATACGTTCGACGGGGAGATTCCGACGGCCTCGGCGATATCGCCCGCAGCGACGCCCGCCGCTCCTGCCTCGACCAGCAGACGAACGATGCTCAGCCGCTTGTCCTGCGCAAGGGCGCCGAATCCGATTACGGCACGATTTTCGTCCATAGACTGCGCCCTAGGCTGCCTGGTGACCTGCAGCATGCGTTGCCGTCGTCTGCGGCAGAAGGAACGTGATGAGCCAGCAGATCAGCAGCATGACCGCAGAGCCGATCAGGCAGGCGGTGATGCCGCCGACCTGATAGAGCAGGCCGGAGAGCATGATTCCCATCAAGCGACCGGTGGCGTTCGCCGCATAATAGAAGCCGACGTCCTCGGCGGCTTTCTCCGAGCCGGCATAGGCGAGGATCAGGTAGGAGTGCAGCGACGAGTTGACCGCAAAGGGTATGCCGAACAAGGCGAGCCCGACGACAACAAGGAGATCGGGTCGCCCGATTCCCGGCACCTGAATCAAGAGCGCCAATGCGATGGGAACGATGGCGAGGAGGCCCGCCCAGATCCGCGAGGCAGGAACTTCGCTGCTCAAGCCGTCGGCGCTGCGGGTCACCAGCGACGGCGCGATTGCCTGCACGCCGCCGTAGGCGATCGTCCACGCGCGCCAGGAAGCCGCCGACCTCGATAAAGCGCCAGCCATTGGCGTAGAGGAAAACCGGCAGGCCGACCACGAACCAGACATCGCGCGCGCCGAACATGAAGATGCGCGCGGCCGCGAGCAGGTTCACGCCGGACGATTTGCCGAACAATTCGCGCACGCTCTTCGATGACTTCGCCTTGCCGAGTTGAACCGGCAGCGAGAGCAATCCGGCAACGAGGATGATCGCAAGCAATCCCGCCATCAGCCAGAGCGCATACCGAAAGCCAACGAGATCGAGCAGCAGGCCGCCGACGAAGAAGCCGATGCCCTTCATCGCGTTCTTCGAGCCGGTGAACCACGCGACCCAGCGGAACAGCTGACCGCTGCCCTCGGCCGAGGTCGCCTTGATCGCGGACTTGGACGCGGTCTTGGTGACGTCCTTGGCGACGCCGGCGAGGCCTTGCGCGCACACCACCCAGGCGACCGATGCGGCCGCGCTCCATGCGGGATCAAGCGCCGACAGCATGACAAGGCCCGCGATCTGAAGCGATTGACCGACGGCGAGCATCCTCGGAATGCCGAAGCGCGAAGCGAGCCAGCCGCCACCGAGATTGGCAGCGATCCCGGCGGCTTCATAAAGCAGGAACAGGAACGCGAGCGTGAACGGCGTGTAGCCGAGCTGGAAGAAATGCAGCAGCACCAGCATGCGCAAGGCGCCGTCGACCAGCGTGAAGCCCCAATAGGATGCCGTGACGATGAGATAGTTCCGCACCATGGCGTTACACTCCCGCTCTCTGCACAAGGACCGCAAGGTCGACCATGCGGCAGGCATAGCCGACCTCGTTGTCGTACCACGCGTAGACCTTCAGCAACGTCTCGTCGGTCACCATCGTGCTCAGCGTATCGACGATCGCGCTGCGCGGATCGTTGTTGAAATCCGCCGACACGAGCGGGCGGTGCTCGACGCCAAGGATGCCGGCCAGCGGGCCCTTGGCGGCGGCGGCAAACAGCTCGTTCACCTCGGTCACCGTCGTCGGCCTGCGCAACTCGAACACGCAATCGGTGAGGCTCGCGTTCAACACCGGCACGCGCACGGCATGGCCGTTCAGCTTGCCCTTCAATTCCGGATAGATCAGCGCGATCGCGGTGGCGCTTCCGGTGGTCGTCGGATGCATCGACGTCATGGCCGAGCGGGCGCGCCGCAAATCCTTGTGCGGCGCGTCGATCACCACATTGGTGTTCGTCATGTCGTGGATGGTCGTGATCTGGCCGTGACGGATGCCGATGGCCTCGTGAACGACCTTGACCACCGGCGCAAGACAGTTCGTCGTGCAGGACGCCGCCGTCAGCAGCCGGTGGCGTGAGGGATCGTAAAGACGGTCGTTGACGCCAACGACGATGTTGAGCGCGGCCTCCTCCTTCACCGGTGCCGCGACGATCACCCGCTTCACGCCGCGGTCGAAATAGGCCTTCAACTGATCCGCCTTGAGGAACTTGCCAGTGCATTCCAGCACGATGTCGCAGCCGAGATCGCCCCACGGCACGTCGCCCGGGGCTGCCGCTTCGCTGAAGCCGATCCGCTGCCCGTCGACGGAGAGTGACGCACCGTCCTCGCCGCAGAAAGGAGCCATGCCAGCGGCCGTGGATGCTGTCGAATTCCAGCAGATGCGCGGTCGCCGCGACGCCGCCCTTCACCTCGTTGACGTGAACGATATCGAGGCGATTGGAGCGTCGTGGATCGCTTTCTGGACGCGGCATTCCACCCCGCGCAGCCCGCAGCGCAAGCCGTCCGATGCGACCCATTCCGTTGATTCCGATCCCCATCACCCCGCTCCCTTCACGCCGACATCCAGCTCGAGTCCCCGATCTCGTCGAGCCGCGCCTTGACCGCCATGCGGTCGAGCGAAGCGAACGGCAGACTGCAGAAGATTTCCAGCCGCCGGCGGATCATCGCGTAGAGCTCGTTGAGCAGCGTCGCGCGCTCAGTCGCCGAGCCCATGAACTTGGCCGGATCCGGAAGCGGCCAAGCCGCGGTGACGAATTTGTCGCCGAAATCGGGACAGGTCTGTCCGTGCAAGGTGTCGCAAAGCGCGATCACGAAATCCATGCGCGGCGCGTTGGGGCCGATGAACTCATTCCACGACTTGCAGCGCAGATTGCCGACCACGTGGCCCATCGCCTTCAGTCGCTCGATGACTTCCGGCACGGGTTCGCCAGCCGGATCCGAGCCGGCCGAATAGGCGTTGAATTTCCCCATGCCGATTTTCTCCAGCACAGCCTCGGCCATGATGGAGCGCGCGGAATTGTGCGTGCACAGGAACAAGCACGTTGAATGCGGGATGCAGAAGATTGCCTCTTGACCGGCTCCGCCTTCGCCGGCCAGCAGGACGTCGGCGCAAAGCTCCGGCCGGCCCTGGCAGCAGTCGCGCGCCAGGAAGCCGACCAGGCCGCGAAAGCCCTCGAGATCGACACGATAGTTCATCGTCCGGCCCTGCCGCTCGACGGCGATCAGTCCGGCCCGCGTCAGATTCGAAAGGTGCGTCGACATGGTGTTGTGCGGGACGCCGCACAGCCTTGCGATCTCGCCCGCGCCAAGTGTCCTCGGGATGGATCGACAAGCAGATGGCGCACGACCGCAAGCCGCGTCGCCTGGCTGAGCGAGCCGAATGCCTCGATGGCAGTGGTCTCTTCGGCCGATCCGGACAGATGGACAAAAAGGGTGTTCAAGCTTGCAATTCTCCCGGCATGGCGCAGCGCAGCGCGAAGTCTTCAGCAAACCGAATGACGTCCCGATGACTTGCGGCCGGTCCTTGAACATGGTAACAAACCCGTCGCAATCTGTCGATACATCTGGATATATCGACATATCTAGTTCAGCCGGGGAGGAACGTCAATGCGGCTACGGGTAGCGTGCATTTTGGTCGCAATGACGATGAGCGGCGCAGCGGCTGCGGGAGAGACGAAGGGTGCAGGCTCGACCTTTGTTTACCCGATCCTCTCCAAATGGGCGGAAGCCTATCGCGCCAAAACCGGACACAGCATCACCTATCAGTCGATCGGATCCGGCCTCGGGCATCAGCAACATAAAATCCGCGACCGTGGATTTCGGCGCGAGCGACAAGCCGCTCAGCCCCGAAGAGCTGCAGAAAAATGGCCTCGGCCAATTCCCGCTCGTGATCGGCGGCGTCGTCCCCGTGGTGCATCTCGAAGGGTTCAAGTCGGGCGACATCCGCTTTTCCGGAGGCCTGCTTGCCGACATCTATCTCGGCAAGATCAGGCGATGGGACGATCCGTCGATCAAGAGGCTGAACCCCGAACTCAAATTACCCAACGCACCGATCACCGTCGTTCACCGCTCCGACGGATCGGGAACGACGTTCAACTGGGTCAACTATCTTTCGAAGGTAAGCCCGGAATGGAAGCAGAAGGTCGGCGAAGGCACCACCGTCGACTGGCCGCTCGGAGTCGGCGGCAAGGGCAACGACGGCGTGGCAGCACTGGTCGAGCAGATCAATGGCGCGATCGGCTATGTGGAGTACGCCTACGTGCTGCGGAGCAAGCTCGGCAAGATGTCGTACGGGCTTGTGCAGAACAAGGCGGGCGCTTTCGTCAGGCCGACGATCGAGAGCTTCCAGGCCGCCGCACAAACCGCCGACTGGGCGCAGGCGAAGGAATTCTTCCTCGTCATGACCGACGCTCCAGGAGAGGCCGCCTACCCGATCACCGCCAGCGTCTTCATGGTGATGTACAAGGAGCCGAAGAATCCCGGCTCCGCCGCAATCGCCATGGACTTTTTCAAGTGGGCGCTGGAAAACGGCCAGGGACAGGCGGAGTCCCTGCACTACGTTCCGCTGCCGCCCGCATTGGTCGGCCAGATCAAGGCCTACTGGAAGGCAGAGTTCCGTGGCGCGCAGGGTTTGTGAGCGGATGCAATCACCGAGCTCCTAGATGATGGCGTGCCGGATTCTCGCCGACACCCACTCGCTGACGACAACGGTCGACAGGATCACGAGCAGGATCAGCGTCACCTGCGGCCAGGCCAACGTGTTCAGCGAGCTTTCGAGATTGACGCCGATGCCGCCGGCGCCGACCAGGCCGAGGACCGTCGCTTCGCGGATGTTGATGTCCCAGCGGAAGACGCTGATCCCGGCGAAGGCCGGCGTGATCTGCGGCCAGATGCCCCATGTCAGCACCTGCCACGGTGACGCGCCGGTCGCGCGAATCGCCTCGACCGGCTCGGTGCTGATCTCCTCGATCGCCTCGTAGAGCAGCTTGGCGATGAAGCCGATCGAGCGCAGCGCGATGGCGATGATGCCGGCGAGCACGCCGGGACCGAGAATCGTCACCAGAAGCAGCGCCCAGATCAGCGCGTTGATCGAGCGCGACGAGACGATCAACAGCAGCGCGACCGGCCGCACGAACAGCCGCGCTCGGCGTCGTGTTGCGCGCCGCCAGGAAGGCGACCGGCAGCGCCATGACGATGGCGAGCAAGCGTGCCGAGCGTCGCGATGTTGAGCGTGTCCCAGAGCGGCCGCCACAGCTCGTGGATGTAGGACCAGCGCGGCGGCACCATGCGCGAGCCGATATCGGCCGCCTGGCGCGGCGCATCCAGCACGAACGCCCAGATCGTGTCCGCGCGTCATCACCTGCCAGGAGAAGACGAACAGCGGCGACCAGCAGCAGCCAGCCGGCAAACCGCAGCCATTCGGCCGAGCTGGTTCGGCGCCGCCAGACCTTGTGCCCATCGTCGGCCAGCGAGACCGGCATCTACTGGACCCTGGCGCGGATGAAGCCCGACGACGTATTCGCAGACGAGCACGATGACGATGATGATCAGCAGGATCGCGGCGGCGCTGTCGAACTCGTAGCGGTCGATGGCGGTGTTGAGCGTCGCGCCGATGCCGCCGGCGCCGACGATGCCGACCACCGCCGACTCGCGGAAGTTGATGTCGACGCGGTAGAGCGAAAGGCCGATCAGCCGCGGCGTGACCTGCGGCTGCACGGCGTAGTTCAGCAGTCTGCCACCAGCCGGCGCCGGTCGCGCGGATCGCCTCCAGCCGGCGCCGGATCGATGTCCTCGATGTCTTCCGCCAGCAGCTTGGCCAGAAAGCCGATGGTGGCGAAGGACAGCGTGAGAAAGCCGGCGAACGGGCCGAAGCCGAACATCGCCACGAACAGGATCGCGATGATGATCTCCTGCAGGCTGCGCGACACCGCGATGATGCCGCGGCAGAAGACGTAGACCGGCAGCGGCGCGAGGTTGCGCGCGGCGCCGATGCCGAACGGGATCGAGAGCAGGATGCCGACCACGGTCGATGTCACCGTCATGGTCAGGCTCTCGCCGCAGGCCGTGCCGATGTCGCTCCAGCGGCAGGTGAAATCCGGCTGCAGGAAGCCGGCGAGCAAGCGGCCGGCGCGCGCGCAGCCCTTCCGCGACGCGCGCCCAGTTCACGTCGATCGGTGCCGAGCGCCAGCGACGAGATAGAGCGCGCGCGCCGCCGTAGATCGCCGAACCGCAGCGCGCGGATTGGCGATCAGCGGCGGACGGCGCCAGCGCGCGCGCCGCGCGTCATCGCGGCGACCGCCAGCTGTCGGCTGACGATGCTCGGCGTCGACGCCGTCGTCCTCGTCAGCCTTGCGGATGGTCGCGCGTCCAGTCCTCCTCGCCGTAGATCGTCGGTGAGGACCTCCGGCGTCAGGCCGTCGGGCCGGTCCGTCGAAGACGATCCGGCCCTTGCGCAGCCCGACGATGCGCTGCACGAACATCTGCGCCAGCGCCACGTCGTGGATGTTGACGATGGCCGCGAGCCCGCGCTCGGCGCAGACCTCGACGATCAGCCGCATGATCTGGCGCGAGGTCTTCGGGATCGAGGCTCGCGGTCGGCTCGTCGATCAGCAGCAGCTCCGGCTCCTGCACCAGGGCGCGCGCGATGCCGACGCGCTGGCGCTGGCCGCCGGACAGCGCGTCGGCGCGCTTGTCGACCTGGTCGGTCAGCCCGACGCGCTCCAGCACCGCGAAGGCGCGGTCGATGTCGGCCTGCGGAAAGCGCCGGAAGAACGAGCGCCAGAAGCCGCACATAGCCGAGCCGGCCGGACAGCACGTTCTCCATCACCGTCAGCCGCTCGACCAGCGCGTATTCCTGGAAGATCATGCCGATGCGCCGGCGCGCCTGCGCAAGCGCGCCGCGCGACAGCGTCCGATCAGCTCGCGTGTCGCCGAGCAAGATCCGGCCCGCGGTCGGCTCGACCAGCCGGTTGACGCAGCGGATCAGCGTCGACTTGCCGGCGCCCGAGGGGCCGATCAGGCCGACCACCTGGCCGGCCGGCACCGCGAGGTTGACGCCGATCGACGGCGAGATCGCCGGTGGCGTAGCGCTTGGTCAGGTCCTCGATGACAAGCATGCAGGCTCCAGCAAGGACCGTCCGCCGCACGCGGCAGGCGGCGATCACTTGCAGGCGTAGCTGACGTTCATGGCCTTGTCGATCTCGCGCACCACCTCCCAATGCGTCCTTGAACGTGATCGGCAGGAACTTCTCCTGCGGCGGCTCGGACTTCTCGAACTCCTTCAGCAGCTCGGTGCCTTCCCAGTGGAAGGTGAAGAAGGCCTCCTTCACCTTCGCCGCCAGCTCCGGCTTCAGGTTGTAGACATAGCCGTAGCCGGTGGTCGGGAAGGTCTGCGACTTGTAGATGGACCTTCGGTGCA
The DNA here is from genome assembly GCA_963843435.1 of uncultured Alphaproteobacteria bacterium. Lineage (GTDB taxonomy): Bacteria > Pseudomonadota > Alphaproteobacteria > Rhizobiales > Xanthobacteraceae > P52-10. Next base: position 733,149 of record CAWJKJ010000006.1, on the reverse strand, counting down.
TCGGCCTTGACGACGTTGCGCGCGATCATGCGCTCCTTGACCGAGTTGGCGATCGCCGCCGCCGGATAGTCCTTGTTGGCGACGCCGATGATCGAGTTGTCGTGCTTGCCGGAGAACACCGGCTCGTAATCCTTGCCGGCCTCCAGTCCGAACTTCTGCGCGCAGCAGCGCCGACGGCGCCTTGTAGCCCGAGTTCGACGTCTCGGCCGTGAAGGCCATCTTCTTGCCCTTGATGTCCTCGACCTTCTCGATGCCGCGAGCCCGGATAGGTGATGATCTCCATCTCGTAGCCGAACTCGTCCTTCTTCGAGGCCATCATCGTGAACGGCACGAAGCCGGCGCAGGTCGACCGCGAGCGGGTTGGAGCCGGTGTTGAAGCCGGCGACGTGCAGGCGGCCGGCGCGCATCGCCTCGATCTGCGCGGCGTTGCGACTGCACCGGGAAGAACTGCACGCGCTTGCCGGTCACCTTCTCCATGTGCTTGAGGAAGCCGTCCCAGACCTTGGCGTAGACCGCCGGGTCCTCGACCGGCGTGTAGGCGAAGATCAGCGTCGGCGGGTCGATCAGGTCTGCTCGGGTCGGTCGGCGCGTCGGCGACCAGGTCGCCGTCGGCGTCCTTGAAGCGCGCGTCGAGCGCGCTCGCGCTCAAGGTCGCCCCGATCAGCGAAGCCGCAGCGAGGCCGGCTGCGAATATTGTCTTGGTCCAGGCAGTCATGCTCGATCCCCTCGAAATCCCAGTGGCGGCACGATGTTAGCTGAACATATCACTTTGATGACAGCCAATCGCAAGGCTGTCATTCCCCGGGCTTTGATCCTGTTGTCATCTCGATTGTTGCTGTCGCGCGCTGCGGCAATTATGCCACCTGCCGGCTCGGGGAAGACGCCAGCCAACGCAGCACCGCAAAACCCAAGAGCGTGACGACGGCGAGGTGGCCAAAGCCGAGACCCCAGCCGAGTTCAACGTTGGTTCCGGCAAGATCAAGCGCGAAGCCGACCCCCAGCGGCCCCACGAACCCGCCGGCGTAACCGCACATGCTGTGCAGGCCCATGGTCGCGCCCCTGAGTTTTGGATCGGCCGCCTGAACTGTGCCGGCAGTGAGTGCGGAGCTGTCGATGAAGATCGCGGCGAGCCACACGATCACCAGAGCGGTCGCGAGCAGCATCGACACTTCGACGAACCAGCCGGTCGCCAGTGAAAAGACGGCGGCGACGAGCATTGCGGCAGTGACGATGCGGACGCGACCAAACCGCTGAGCGAGTTCATTGCCGGAGACCGAGACAAAGATCCCGACAAAGCCCGCGATGGTGAACAGGATCGGCGGGCTCGGCAGCCACGCCGGCGATCCGGCCTGCGCCGCGGTCACCGTCAGAAACGTCACGCCCCAGGCGCGCAGCGCCGCCATCTCCCAGGTGTGAACGGTGTAGCCCGCGATCCAGGCCATCGCCTTCCGGTTGCGGAGCACGGGGCGGAAATCCAGCAGCCCGCGCGGATCGCCTGCCGGCATGATGCGGCGGGCCCTTGGGCATCACGACCCAGGCCAGCGCGAGCGCGGCGACAGCCGCAACACCGCCGAACAGGAACGCGGCGCTCGTTCCGAACGCAGCTCGCGATCAGTCCGGACACCGCGAAGGAACTCGCGCCTGCGACGCCGACACCCGCCGCATGCAGCGAGACCGCGCGCGACTGGGCGTTGCCTTCGAGCGTGTCGGCGATCGCCTTCAGGCCCGGCATGTAGGCGCCGGCCCAGCCGATCCCGGCCATCGCGCGCAGGACGAGCGCGGACCAGAAGCCGTCGGCGAGAAAGGCAAAGCCGAGATGCGACAGCGCGGTCAGACGCGGCGCCGACCGCATAGACGCGACGCGTCGGCACGCGGTCGGTCAGCGAGACAAGCACCGGCACTGCGACCACGTAGGCGGCGAAGAAGATGCCGACCAGCCAGCCGGCTTCGGTCTTCGACAGGTTCCACGCCGCAATGTAGTCGGGCAGCAGTGCGGGCAGCGAGAACGCGCCGATCTGCACCAGCACCTGGGCGATCACGATCGACCAGATGAAGCGTCGCGCGCTTGCCGGGATTGCAGCGTCGGTCATGCCGTTCGCCCCGGAGCGCAGGAACATCAGCATGACGAACGCCGAAAGCGACGCCAGCGCGCTCAACCACAGCGCACCGGTGCCGAAATATTCGACCATCAGACCCACGGCCAGCGGCGCCATGGCGCCGGTGACGCGCGCGGGCAGCGACAGGAAGCCGACGCGGCGTCCGAATCCATGCGGGCCGAACAGAGCCAGTGGCAGCGTGCCGCGCGCGATGGTGAGGATGCCGTTGCCTGCGCCGTAGAGCACGGCGAACAGCGGCGCGAGCACCGGGCCGCCGGCCACAAGCGCGACGACACCGAGCGGGTTCATGAGTGTCGCAAGACGGGTCGATGCGAGCGGATGATAGCGGCTGAGCCAGCCGGCCTCGACGATGCGCGCGAAGACCTGGGCCGGGCCGACCAATGCGCCCGCAAACAGCGCGGCGGTGGTCGTGGCACCGAAATGCACCAGCATTGTCGGCAACAACGCCGAGAGACCCGAGCTGACGAAACCGGTGGCCGCAAACACGTAGGCGACGGCGATCATTGCGAAGGACTTGCTGCTCGCTCCGGCCACAGGTTCGGGTTTTGGCGGCGCGCTTGCAACTGGTTCCGTGGAGACGCGCGGCAGAGTTAGGTTCAGCGGCAGGCCGATCACAAGATGGAACACGGCCCAGCACTGGCAGGCAACACGCCAGCCGTATCTGGCCTCGAGCCAGGCGGTCAGCGGCCAGCCGATGGTGCTGGCGAAGCCTGCGATCAGCGTGATGCCGGTGATCGGCTTGCGGGCAGCGGGACCGTAAATCCGCGTGAGCGTCGCGAAGGCGGCCTCATAGAGGCCAAGACCCATGCCGACGCCGAGCACGAACCACGAGGCGATGAGCAGGATCGGCTCGGTTGCGAGCGACAGTGCACCGAGGCCCGCTGCCATGACGACGTTGGAGATCGACAGCACGCCGCGGCCGCCGACCGTGTCGATGGTGTGGCCGACGCGCGGGCCGAGCACGCCGGCAATGACCAGCGCGCCTGACAGCGCGCCGAACACGAAGGTCGGCGCGATGTTCAGATCGCGCGCGATCGGCGCCGCCAGGATGGCGGGCAGATAGTAGCTCGAGGCCCACGCGAGCGTCTGCGCAGTGCCGAGCGCGGTGACGATTCCAAGATTGCGACTACTCCACGTGTAGTCGCTCTTCCATTGGTTCATGAACACCCGCAGCCGGACGCGCCAGCTTTCTTGGCCGTTTCATCCGCGGCGCAACATGCGGATGCGTCCGCCTTTGCCGGCCCGCCGCAGCAGCCCGCGCTCTCCGTCAGGCCCGGCCCGTTGCACACACCGGTCTCCGGCAGCACCAGCTCGACGCGCCGCGCGGCTTCGATGTCGCCTGCGAGCTCAGCCGCGATCGAACGGACCTGCTCGTAGCCGGTGAGCATCAGGAAGGTCGGTGCGCGGCCGTAAGACTTCATGCCGGCAAAGTAGAAGCCGGGCTCGGGCTGCGCCAGCTCGCAAGGCGCCGTGCGGGCGCACCGTGCCGCAGCTATGCTCGTTCGGGTCGATCAGGGGTGCCAGCAGCGGCGGGCATTCGAGCGCCGGATCGAGCGCGAGGCGAAGCTCGCTCAGGAAGTCGAGATCGGGGCGGAAGCCGGTTGCGACGATCAACTCATCGACGACCACCTCGCGTCCGCAGCAGGCGGAGCCGGCGCCGATGCGCAGCCGGGCCGCCGTTGCATCGAGATGCGTGACGCGGACGCCGGTCTCGACGCGGATCGCGCCCTCAGCCACGAGGCGCGCCAGCAGGCTTCCCAGCGCACCGCGCTCGACGAGCTTGTCGTTGACGCCACCGCCGAAGGATTTTGCCGGGTCATCGCCGCGGATCAGCCAGATGACGTCCGTGCCGGGTGCAGATCGCGCAAGCGCCGCCAGTTCGATCAACGTGCCGACGGCGGAATGACCCGCACCGAGCACGGCGATGCGCTTGCCTGCATAGCGATCGCGCGCTACTGCCCAGCACATCCGGCATACCGTAGGCGATCCTGGCCTGCACGGCGTCTTCACCGATCGCGGGAAGGCCGCTGCTGCCGGCCGGATTGGGCGACGACCACGTGCCTGACGCATCGATGACCGCGTCGGTGCGGATCACCTTGTCGCCGGCGCCGTTGCGGTAGCGCACCTCGAACGGCGCGGCCTCGCGCCCCTTGGTCTTCACCTTGTCGAAGCCGACGCGGCCGATGCCGGTGACGCGCGCAGACGTATGGATATGCGCCTTGAGCGACGTGCGCGTGGCCAGCGGCTCGAGATAGCGCTCCAGCAACTCGCCGCCGGTCGGATAGGCCTGCGGATCGGGTGAATTCCAGCCCGTTGGTTCGAGCAGGCGCACGGCGGCCTGGTCGGTCGCATATTCCCATGGCGAGAACAGCCTGACATGCGACCATTGCCGGACGGCATGGCCGATCGTCGGGCCGGCTTCGAGCACCACCGGATCGAGGCCGCGTTCCAGCAAGTGCGCGGCGGCGGCAAGACCGACCGGCCCTGCCCCGATGACGGCGACCGACTTGGCTGGGAGAGTTGCTCATTGGACGCTCCTTCTAGAAATATCGAAATACATTGTAAAGCTTCATGCGACCTGGGCGGGTTCGGCAGCGGTCTCGCAGCTGGATTCGACGCAGCATTCATCCACCAGAAAGTCGACGATGCCGCGCATGACGTCGTAGTTGGCCCGGCAGATCAGCGTCGTGGCATGCCGTTCCTGAACGACGAGCCCGACCGCGACCAGCGACTTCAGATGGTGCGACAGCGTCGAGGCGGCGAGGTCGAGCTTGGTCTGCAGCTTGCCGACGCTCGACCCTGCACCACCTGCGCGAACCAGGGTGCGGTAGATCCGCAGGCGCGTGGGGTTGCCAAGGGCTTCGAGGCGGGCGGCGGCGTCATCGATCTTCATGCTGCCAACATAGCCGCAGTCCCCGGGCCTGTCAACCGTATTTCCAGAAATATCGAAATAGTGATGCGGCCATCACCTGAGGAGTTTCCCAAGATCACCGAGGTCCTTCAACGGCACGATCGGTGCAGGCGGACCGTTGCGATCATTGAGCGGCAACGCCCACCAGCCGACATCGTACCAGCGTTCAAATTTGAACCCCACGTCGGGATAAGTTCCGATGTGCGTGAAGCCCACCGCCTCGTGCAGGGCAACGCTGCCGGCGTTCGGCAATGCAATCCCCGCAAAAGCGCGCCGATAATTTTGCGCAGCCAGTATCCGTAATAGCGCCGAATAGAGCGATCGTCCGATTCCCTTGCCGCACGCGCTATCTCGGACATAGATGGTCGTGTCGGTGGACCATCCGTAGGCCGCCCGATCGCGATGTGCGCTGGCGTACGCGTATCCATCGACGCGACCCGCCTCCTCGGCAACCAGCCAGGCATGATTTTCAAGTGCGGCCGTCATCCGCCTCGCGATTTCGTCGGCGGCAGGCGGAACAGTCTCGAATGAAATATGGGTGTGCTCGACAATCGGAGCGTAGATCTCTGCGATCTGCTGGCAGTCGCCTTTGCCCGCGATCCTGATTTGCATAGCGGAGGCCTCGACGGCGCCCTATCGCGTCTCGGGGGCAGCGGCTCTCGGGAGAATGGCGGTGAAGGTGGCGCCCTTGTCCGGGCACGCTTTCGATCATCAGCCGGCCGCGGTGGCGGTTGAGGATGTGCTTGACCAGCGACAATCCGAGGCCGGTGCCGCCCTGCGCCCGGCTGTCGCCGACGTCGACGCGATAGAAGCGCTCGGTCAGCCGCGGCAGGTGCTCGGGCGCGATGCCGGGGCCGTAGTCCTTGACCATCACCCGCACCTCTTTCAGGCTCTCCGACGCCGACACGTCCGTCAGCGCGACGTCGACCTTGCCGCCCGCGGCGCCGTATTTCAGCCCGTTCTCGATCAGGTTTTCGAACAGCCGCAGCAGCTCGTCGCGATCGCCCGGCACGACCACCGGCAGCTCGGGAATATCCACGGAAACGACCACGCCACGTTCGTGCGCCAGCGGCTCGAGCCCGTCCACCACCTGATGCAACAGCGGGGTCAGGTCGATCGGATCGCTCGGCCGCACATGAGCGCTGAGCTCGATGCGCGACAGCGACAGCAGGTCGTCGATCAGCCGCGCCATGCGCGTCGCCTGTGTCCGCATGATGCCGAGAAAGCGTTCGCGCGCGCCGGCATCTTCCTTTGCCGGCCCCTGCAGCGTGTCGATGAATCCGGACAGCGCGGCGAGCGGCGTGCGCAGCTCGTGGCTGGCATTGGCGACGAAATCGACGCGCATTTCCTCGACCCGCCGCAGCGGCGTCTGGTCGTGAAACGTCATCAGCATGCAGGTGTCGGCAGTTGCCGAACGAGGTCGGGACCGGTATCGGCGTCACCACCAGCTCCATCCAGCGATCGAGCGGCACGTGATCGACATAGTTGGTTCGCTGCGGCTTGTTGGTCGCAAGCGCCTGCCGCAGCGTCGCGATGATCTCCGGCGAGCGCAATGCCGACTGCGCGAGCTCGCCGCGGCGTAGCGCCGGCGCGAGTTCCGCCGCAGCCGGATTGAAGTGCAGCACGCGCCCGGAGCGATCGAGCAGCACCGACGGATCGGGCAGACCCGCCACCAGCGAGCGGACCACCGCGGCGTCGACCGGATCGACGCGCGGCTCCGCCTCGCGCGAACGGGCGCCGTCATGCAGTTGCCATGGAACGAGCGCCGCGGCGGCGATGCAGAGGAATGCGAAGATGCCGCGCGCGAGACTGAGGTCCGTCAGGATGACGAGACCGCCCAGCACCAGCGCGGTGACGAGAAGAATGATCGCCGCGCGCTTGATGCGATCGGACCAGGGCGCCGCAAGGGAAGAAGCATTCACAGCCACTGCCTGCCCTCCGGCAAGAGAGACCGCCGTCGCGTCAGGCGCGGCGTTCTTCTCGCACCACTGACCGTGTCTGGGCGGCTTCGTCAAGGCTTCCGGCGATGACATCGCTCGCCGCAGGCGGCAGATGTGACGGTTCTGCGACGGGAGCAGCGACAACAACGCGGCCGAGCAGGACTTCGCGCACGGCCAGTATCAGACAGCGAGAGCACAAACGGCGTGATGTAATAGAGCACGCGAAACAGCAGCATGCCGGCCAGCAGCTCCTCCTTGTCGAACTGCCAGAGGCCGACCAGCATCGCTGCGTCGAACACGCCAAGTCCGCCCGGCGAGTGACTGGCAAATCCAAGCAGCGTCGCCGAGACGAAAATCACCGCCACCGTCACAAAGTCGACATACGGCGTATCCGGCATGAGCATGTACATCGCCAGCGCGCAGAAGCTGAGATCGACGATGCCGATGACGATCTGCAACAGCGTCAGCGGTCCGCCCGGCAGCGTCACGACCACTGACCGCGACCGACGACACGCGGGCTGACCCAGACCCAGGCGACGTAGCCCGCCAGCACCGCAAGGGTGATGAAGGCGACGATCTGATTGAGCCAGACCGGCAGGCGATCGACCTGCAGATGCTGCTTCCGGATGATAGCTGATGCCGATGCCGAGCACTGCGGCGTTGCCGAGCCAGAAGGTGAGGCCTGCGACGAAGCAGATCTTGGCGACATCGACGGCATTCAGGCCCCATGCCGAATACACGCGATAGCGCACGGCGCCGCCGGTCAGCGCGCTGGCGCCGACATTGTGTCCGATCGAATAGCTGGTGAAGCCGGCAACGCGCGGCGATACGGTAGGGCACGTCGTTGCGGCCGATCGTGCGCAGCGCGAACAGATCGTAGAATGTCAGCGTGAAATAGCCGGCGGCGACGAACAGCATCGCCAGGAGCGATCGAGTGCGCCGGCTTCGCCTGCAGCGCCCGACCAGATCGTCGAAATTCGAGATCGCGCAGCATGTGATAGAGCACGTAGCAGGCGATCGCGATGATGGTCAGGCTCAGCAGCAGGCCGAGCTTGTGAAAAATCTGCTTCTCGCGAAGAAACGCAATCGTCTTGCGGATCGATCCCAGCATCGGCATTTCAGTACTATGCGTGCCGGACATGCGCGGCCAATCCACCCTGCGTTATCATTACCTTTTATACGACTGTTCGCCGGTTCCTAGCAGAATGCTCGACGCTTCGCGAGCGCGGCAACGGGCCGCTGCACACCCAGTTTGGACGGCTTGACATCGGCGAACGAGGCCCGGTTCACAACCTGGCTTCAGGCCATTGCCTTCAAAGCGGGCACGTCCCCGGTGAACATATCGAAGCGCTGGCCGGCCGCATAACGGTAGCTTTTCTGACGTTTCGGCCGCCAGGCAGCGCCAGCGCGTCACATCGAGCGGTGGTCCGCGACCAGCAGCTCGCGCAACCAGGCGCCGATGGCACAGCCCAGAATATAGACAGCGAACAGGGCCAGCCCAAGGTCCAGCCAGTAGCCGAACCGCCCGGGAACAATCCGCGCAAAGGCGCTGGCCATCGCCACCACGAGAATGAGCGCAATCCATTGCAGGCCGCGCTTGGACAACCCGCCGCCGCGATGAACGACGCCGACCCAGCCCATCAGCAGCCCGATGACCCCGGCCGCCGCCAGCCAGCCCCAGTGAAATTCCGCCAGAAACAGCATCGTGCTACCTCACCGTGAATTCGATGCGGCGGTTCTGCGCCTTGCCTTCGGCGGTGTCGTTCGATGCCACCGGCACCGTCTGGCCGTAGCCGACCGCATACAGGCGATCGCCCGGCAATCCGGCGCGCAGCATGTATTCGAGCACCGCCTGCGCCCGTCGCTCCGACAGCTTCCTGTTGGCTTCCTCGTCACCGTCGGTGTCGGTGTGACCACCGATCTCGAGACTGGACGACGGGCAGCGGAGCGCGATCTCGACCAGCCGATCCATCAAGCCCGCGCGAGTCGCTGTCGATGTTGGCCTGTCCGGACAGGAAGCGGATTTTTCCGATCGCCAGCAATTCCGAAAAGAGCTGCTGACAGACGGTCGCATCCACCGCACTGGCGGGCGGACGCGTGGAAACCTCGGTGTTGGCGCGCCAGCCTTGCGGCAGCTCGCTCGCAAGCCCGTTGCGTATCTCTTCGGCGGCGACATCGTAGAAGGCGTCGCCTGACAATTTGACCTCGCGGTCCGACATCGTCAGCGATCCGGTCGACAGCCGCGACAGCGCGCCGAGTGCCGCGGTTGCGGCATTGGCAAAGCCGGTCGGCGCACCGACGCTCATCTTCAGGTTGTCGATGATCTTCTCGTTGAGGAATTTTCGTCGGGTTGTTTCGATCAGCGCGGCATGCACGGTGGCGTCGGGAGCATAGCCGTTGAGCGTCAGCGTCCCGGCCACCGGATCCTTGTTGATCTGGAAGATATAGGGCGGCGCGCTGACCGCATTCTCCGCGACCGTATATCCGTCCGGCAGGTTCCTGAGCGCGGCGGCAATCGCCTCGCGGCCGCCGATGTCGCGGGCGATGCCGGAAAGGCGGACGGCGTTGTCGGTCAGGCCGACCTTGCCGTCGCGCAGCCTGCCGAGCTGCTCGATCAGCAACAGCGCCGCGGCCTCGAAGCGCTGCGGCACGCCGCGCGCAAACGACATCTGGTCGGCGACCTCGACGCCGCCGGCGATGCCGCGCGCGGCCTCGTTGAGCCGCGCCCGGACGGCGGGAAGCGAGACGTTGCCCGCAAGCGTCAGGCGCGAGACGTTTCTTTCCGCGGACCAGGCGAACGGCTTCGCTTCGTCGATGATGCGCGTCTGGTCGCGCACCAGCCGGACGCCGGCCACGGCCTCGGCGATCGCGATCGAGCTGCGCCGCCCGTCCTCCGAGAAGGCGTCGGCCGAAACGGTCAGATCGCGGCCGGCGGCGTCGACCCGGGTCTTGTCGAGGATGGTTTCGCGCAGCGAAAGCGCGGTCCGGCCGGCAAGATTGGTCTCGAACGGAACCGTATTGAACCACGCCGCAAGCACCCAAAGGATCGCCAAAGGCAGCAACCCGGGCCACCATTTACGAACCACTCTTACCAATGTGCGCATAAAGACAGATACCCACGACCGCTCACCACAAAACAAACCCCTCGGAGCGTGTCAAACTGCAAATGAAAGGTTAACGGAGCGGTCCGGATTTAGCGCAAAGCTAACCGTTTCTTCAACGCTTTCTGGGATTTGGCGGCAGCGCCGCTAGTTTGAAATTCCGGCACAACCTGCGGCGAGTTGCGCCGTAGCACGAACTTCAAAAACCGGGCACTAGATCACGGTCGGGGACCTTCCGGGATCGCATCAGCCTTCGAGAGCATGAGCCAGCTACGCACCAGCATCTACCGCGCCGGGCTCGAGGCACTCTATTTCAGTGGCGCCCACCACCTGCTGCGACCGTTGTTCGCAGGCGTCGGCACCATTTTCATGCTCCACCAGGTCCGGCCGGCCTCCGAGGCCGCGTTCCAGCCGAATCGCCTCCTGGAAATCACGCCCGATTTCCTGCGCGCGACGCTGACGCATGTCCGCAACCTCGACGTCGACATCGTCACGCTCGACGAAATGCATCGGCGGATGCGCGAGCGGGATTTCGCGCGGCGGTTTGCCTGCTTCACCTTCGACGACGGCTACCGCGACAACCGCGACTTCGCGCTGCCGCTGATGCGTGAGTTCGGCGCGCCGTTCACCGTCTATGTCACGAGCGACTTCGCATCCGGAACCGGCAGGCTCTGGTGGGTGGCGCTCGAACGGCTGATCGCCAAGGCCGACGTCATCGAAGCGCCCATCGGCGGCGAAACGACCCGGCTCGACTGCCGCGATGCCAGCGCCAAGCGCGAGGCCTTCGCGGTGATGCAGGACTGGCTGCGCAGCCTGCCGTCGCATGCCGAGGTCAACCGGATCGTCACCGATCTCTGCCGCCGCCACGGACTGGACGACTCAGGCATCGCGCGCGAGCTCTGCATGTCGTGGACCGAATTGCAGGCGTTCGCCGCCGACCCGCTGGTCACCATCGGCGCGCATACGGTGAGCCACTGCAACATCGCCAAGTGCGCCTCGGAAGAAGCCGAGCGCGAACTCGCCGCGAGCCGCAGCAGCATCGAGGCGAAGCTCGACCGGCCGGCGATGCACTTCGCCTTTCCCTACGGCGACAAGGGCGCGGCCGCTGCGCGCGACTTTGCCATCGCGCGCAAGCTCGGCTTCCGGACGGCCGTCACCACCCGGCCGGGAATGCTGTATGCGGAAAATGCCGATCACATGACCGCGCTGCCGCGGCTGTCGCTGAACGGCAACTTCCAGGACGAGCGGCTGTTGAAGGTGCTGACCTCGGGCGCGGCAACGGCGATGCTGAACGGCTTTCGCCGTGTCGATGCGGCCTAAGCCGCCTTCGCCTTGAAGCGCGTGCCCTTCGCCGGCGGATCGTTCGGCGGGCCTGCGAAACATTGCGCGATCGCCATCCAGCGCTGCGCGGTCTCGCCCTTCATGACGAGCTTCGTGTCGGCGATGTTGCGCGTCTGCGCGACCACCTGACAGAATTCCACCGCATCGCCTTCGACCGACGTGCCGCTCGCGGGATCGTTCCACTCCCACACCTCGCCCGACGGTCCCGTCACGCGCACATAGGGAACGTCCGCGGGCACCGGCAGCTTGCGGTTGGCGAAGGTCCAGCCAAACGTCTTCACGCCGATCACCGCGATGTTCTTCAACCGGTCGTGGAAGACGCGGTCCTTGCCCATCACGTCGTAGACCTCCTGGCCGTGCGCCCAGGTCTCCATCTGCCGCGCGGTGGTGAACATCCGCACGCCCATTCCGGGCCCGGCCCAGTTCAGCCGCGCCGACGGATCCTTCGCAGCGAGCAGCTCGCACAGCGTCTCGAGCTGATCCCACCATCGCGTCAGCAGCGCCTTGCCCTTCAGGTCGGGAAAGCGCTGGCGCGATTCCTCGATCATCGACAGGCCGCCCTTGCGCTTCTCGGCGATCTGCGCACGGAGCGCCTCGTATTCGGCGGGATCGCGCACCGAGGCGGCAGCGGAGATGTCGCTGCAATGCAGATGCAGCACCACGTCGTTGACGGTCCAGTCCTTGAACGCCGTCTTGCGCTGCGAAGTCGGCCTCCTGCAGCGTCGCGAGCAGCCCGCGCAGCTCCTTGCCTTCCTCATGGAAGTCGGTGATTTCCTGCAGCACGCTCCGCCCCTTCTTCTTTTTGATTAGAGATCGACCACCACGTAGTCGTTCTCGACCGACACGGCGAGCGTCTCGGCCACGTACGGGCCCTTCACCACGTTCGTGCCCGGCTCGACATTGACGTCATAGGCGCGCACGCGAAATTTCTTCGGATCGCAGTAGGATTGCCCGGTGCGGATATCGAACTCCCAGCCGTGCCAGGGGCAGCGCAGGATCTCGCCGCGCCGCGTGTATCTTATCTCGCCCGGCGTATCCGCCTCCGCGAGGCCAATCAGCGGCCCTTCGCACAGCGCCGCGCCCTGATGCGGACAGCGGTTCAACAGGCCGAAGAACTCGCCCTTGATGTTGAAGATCGCGATCGGACGTTCGTCGATGGTCAGGAATTTTCGCGACCCCGGCGGCAGCTCGTCCACCGGGGCAACAACGTGACGCGTCATGCGGCGATACCGAACACCTTTTGCGCGTTGCCGAGGAAGAAGGCGTCGCGATTGTCCTTCGAGACGCCGGCGGGCAGCACCCGCGACGGCTCGTCATAGTCCCAGTGCGGATAGTCGGTCGCGAACATCAGCCTGTCCCAGCCGATCCACTCGATCACGTCGAGCAGATGCGCGCGATCGTCCGGCTCTTCCATCGGCTGCGTCGACCACCACACATGCTCGCGCAGGTATTCGGACGGCTTCTTCTTCAGCATGCGGCAGCTCGCTGCGCAGCCGGTCGAAATGCTTGTCCATCCGCCACGCCAGCGACGGCGCCCAGCCGAAGCCGGCCTCGATCGAGATGACTTTCAATTTCGGGAAGCGTTCGAACACGCCCTCCAGCACCATGCTCGCCAGCGCCGACTGCTGGCACTGCGAATGGCCGACCATCTCCTCGATGTAGTAGCTCGGCCAGCCGCCCGGCGTGATCGGATGGCCGCTGTTGCCGAACGCATGGATGCCGATCGGCAGGCCCGCCTCTTCCGCGGCCTGGTAGATCGGCCAGTAGCGGCGCTGCCCGAGCGGCTCGGTGTTGCGGCTCATCAGCAGCACCTGCGCGAAATTCTTGTCGCCGGCGCGGCTGCGGATTTCCCTCGCCGAGCCTTCGCCATCCTCGTTCGCGACGACCACGGACGCGCGCAGGCGCTTGTCCTGGCCCGACCACTCGGCGACCTGCCAGTCGTTGGTCGCGTGCGCCAATGCGGCGGCGAGATCGAGGTTGCGGAAGCCCTGCAGCGACAGCGGACACAGAATGCCGAGCGTGACGTTGTTCGGATCGAGATGCTGCTGCTGCATGAACTTCAGCGACGAGCCCTGCACGCCGCCTTCCGGCGGCACGGCATCGCGGCGCGACGCGTTCGGCTGGCCCTTCGGATAGAGCGGACCGACCACCATGCCCTGATAGACCAGCGCACCGTACTGCATCGAGATGATCGCGCCAGCGCTTCTCCAGATAGGGGTAGAGGCCCTTCGGGTCCTTGCGCTGCGGATGGATGTCGCAATCGGCGATGGCCTGCTTGACGACGGCCTCGGTGCCTTGCTGCTCGCCGGGGCGGAACTGCATGTTCATGGCGCGGTCTCTCCTTCAGGCATTCAGACGCGGATAGGTCGCCAGCGGATTGTCGATCATGATCTTGCGCACGAGATCCGAAGAAATCCCTTCCGGCAGCACCTTCTCGCCGTCGAATTGCCAATGCGGATAGTCGGTTGAGAATAGAAGCAATTCGTCCGACTGCATATGGTCAATAACGCGGTTCAGCATCGCAGGGTCCGGCGGCGCATCCACCGGCTGCAGCGAAAAGCGCACGTTGCTGCGCACAATTTCCTGCGGCGCGCGGTCCACCCACGGCGTTTCCATCCGCACCCCGCGCCAGAACTTGTGCAGCCGCCAGAGGTAGGTCGGCAGCCAGGTGAAGCCGGATTCCAGCATCACCACCTTGAGTCTCGGGTATTTCGCGAACACGCCTTCGACGATCAGGCTGGTCAACTGGGTCTGAAACGCCTGGCTCTGCCCGACATAGTCCTCGGTGTGGTACGAGCCCCAGCCGACCGACGACGGCGCGTTGTGAAAGTTGCTGCCCGCGTGCACGCCGAGCGCCAGGCCGTGCCGCTCGCAGGCCTCGTAGATCGGCCAGTAGATCCGCCGGCCGAGCGGGTTGTCGTTGCAGACCAGCATCAGCACCTGCACGAACCGCTTGTCGCTTCGCGCAGCGCTCGATCTCGGCGACCGCCTTTTCCGTGCTCTGCACCGGGATGACGATCGAGCCGCGCAGCCGCGCATCCTTGTCCAGCCACTCCTTCGCCAGCCAGTCGTTCAGCGCCGAGCAGAACGCCGTCGCCATGTCTTCCGAGAACACCATCTGCACGCCGTAGAGCGGATTGCAGATATTTCTCCGTACCCCCAGAACTTGTGCAGGCGCCTAGGTACTTCGGCAGCCAGGTGAAGCGGACTCCAGCATCACCACCTTGAGCGTCGGATATTTCGCGAACACGCCTTCGACGATCAGGCTGGTGAGCTGGGTCTGGAACGCCTGGCTCTGCCCGACATAGTCCTCGGTGTGGTACGAGCCCCAGCCGACCGACGACGGGGCGTTGTGGTAGTTGCTGCCCGCATGCACGCCGAGCGCCAGGCCGTGCCGTTCGCAGGCTTCGTAGATCGGCCAGTAGACCCTCCGGCCGAGCGGGTTGTCGTTGGACACCAGCATCAGCACCTGCACAAACCGCCTATCGCTCGCGCAGCGCTCGATCTCGGCGACCGCCTTCTCGGTGCTCTGCACCGGGATGACGATCGAACCGCGCAGCCGCGCATCCCGGTCCAGCCACTCTTTCGCCAGCCAGTCGTTCAGCGCCGAACAGAACGCCGTCGCCATGTCCTCCGAGAACACCATCTGCACGCCGTAGAGCGGATTGCAGATGCCGAATTTGGTGCCGTACGGATCGAGCGCGTGCTTCGTCAGGTCGGCGAGCACCGAGCCGGCCTTGCCGGCCTTCGGGCGCCAGTCCGGCCGCGCCGTGATCGGCGAATTCAGCGGATAGGAGGCCGAGACCAGATCGATCATGCCGCGGTTGGTGACCTGGTCGCTCCAGTAGTCGCTCAGATAAGGAAGCAGGCTTTGCAGCCCGGGCAGCGCCGGGTGCAGGTCGCAGTCGATCCCGCCTGGAATGACCGAAGTCATGAACGCAACGCCTCCCACCGGCTGATCCGGCTATCATCTTGTTCTGCAAGGAACCTTAGCTGCGCCGGAACCGGGGCGCAATCAAAGGCCCTGCACGGGACTCATGCGGCCCGCGCACGGGACGAGGAAACCGCACCAAATTCGCCGGAAAGGCAGCCCAGAGAAATAATCCGAAAAAGCTGGTTCCGGATGTCACACGGCCAAAGCTCGCTCGTCTTGGGTGCATACGGCCACAAGGGCCGGCATCTTCAGGAGATCGACATGAAACCGAGACTTGACCCCTTCAAGACGGCGCCCGGCGTGCTCAAGGCGATGATGGACCTGTCAGACCCACGTCAACAATTCCGGCCTCGAGAAGAGCCTGCAGGAGCTGGTGAAGACCCGCGCCTCGCAGATCAACGGCTGCGCCTTCTGCCTGCACATGCACACGCGCGACGCGCGCGCGGCCGGCGAAACCGAGGAGCGGCTGTATCTGCTCAACGCCTGGCGCGAGTCGCCGCTCTACACGGAACGTGAGCGGGCGGCGCTCGCCTGGACCGAGGCGCTGACGCTGATCTCGCAGACCGGTGCGCCCGACGATGTCTACCAGACGCTGAAGGCGAGCTTCACCGAGGAGGAGATGGTCGAGTTGACCCTGCTCATCAACACGATCAACGCGCTGGAACCGGTTCGCGGTGCGGCTTCCGTCGCGTCCATCCGATGAAAGCGAAGAATGCAGCAGCAGCCTGACGACGCAGCCGCGACGTTTGCGCCTTTGCGTCCGCGACTGACCCGCATTGCCTACCGCATGCTGGGCTCGGTCGCGGAAGCCGAGGACATCGTGCAGGACGCCTATCTGCGCTGGCACGGCGCGGATCGCGCGCACGGTGACCGATCGCGAAGGCGTTCCTGTCGAAGACCGTGACGCGGCTCTGCCTCGACCATCTGAAATCCGCGCGCGTCAAGCGCGAGACCTATATCGGCCCGTGGGTGCCCGAACCGATGATCGAAGCCGACCGAGGCCGATGAAGCCGACGACATCACGCTGACGCTGATGATGGCGCTGGAGCGCCTGTCGCCGCTGGAGCGCGCGGCCTTCCTGCTGCACGACGTGTTCGGCCAGGATTTCGACGAGGTCGCGCAGACGATCGAGCGCGATCCCGCGGCCTGCCGCCAGCTCGCGAGCCGCGCGCGCGAGCACGTGCGCGCGGCGAAGCCGCGCTTTCCCGTATCGCCAGCAGCAGGGCGCGGACCTTGCAAAAGCCTTCTTCGACGCCTCGCGCAGCGGCGAAGTCGCGCCGCTGCAGGCGCTGCTGGCGAAGGACGTGATCCTCTACTCCGACGGCGGCGGCAAACGCGTCGCCGCGCTCAACCCGATCTATGGCGACGAGAACGTCGCGCGGTTCATCGCCGGCGTCGCATCGCAAGGCCGGCGCGCAGTGGCCATCAGCTGGCGCCACGAGATCGTCGACGGCCTGCCGGGCATCGTCGTCATCGACAACGGCGAGGTCATGCACACCATGGCCTTCGAGATCGACGACGGAAAGATCACGGCGATCTACGTCGTGCGCAATCCGGACAAGCTGAAGCATGTGAGCGCGAGGCCGGTGCTGCATTAGGCTCACGATGGCAGCGATCGTCCCCGCGCAGGCGTAGACCCAGTATTCCCGAGCGCAGCTATCTGTGCGCAAACGCTGCGCGTGTACTGGATGCTCGCTTCGCGCATGACAGCAATGCGCTCAATCACACCGCGCGCTCATGCCGCCGTCGAGCACGATCTCCGTGCCGGTGACCCAGCGCGATTCGTCCGACGCGAGGTACAGCGCGGCATTCGCGGTGTCGCGGCCGTCGCCCATGAAGCCGAGCGGGATGCGCGCCTGCCGCTGCGCCAGCAGCTTCTCCACGTCGCCGCCGGCGCGGGTCTTCGCCAGCCGCACCTCGACCATCGGCGTGTGCAGCTGGCCCGGGACGATCGTGTTCACGCGGATATCCTTCGGCGCGTACTGCACGGCGACCACCTTCGAGAACTGGATCACGCCGGCCTTCGACGCGGCATAGGCGACCTGCGCCGCGCCGGTCCAGCGGATGCCGGAGGCCGACGCGGTGTTGATGATCGAGCCGCCGCCCTGCGCCTCCATCACCGGAAGCACGTGCTTGCAGGTGAGGAAGATGCTCTTCAGGTTCAGGTCGATCTGCGCGTCCCAGGCTTCCTCGGCCATCTCGACCGGGCCGCCCGGCGCCGAGCCGCCGACATTGTTCACCAGCACGTCGATGCGGCCGTATTTGTCCTTGCAGGCCTGCACCATCGCGGCGACGGACGCTTGCTGCGTCACGTCACACAGATGCGTGGCGATCTCGCCGCCGGCCTCCTTCACCCGCGCGACGGTCTCTTCCATCGGCCCCATGTCGCGGTCGACGGCGAAGATCCTTGCGCCTTCCTGCGCGAACAGCACGCAGGCGGCGCGGCCGTTGCCCCAGCCCGGCCCGACGCAACCCGCGCCGACGATCAGCGCGATCTTGCCCTGCAGACGTCCCGCCACTCACGCCGCTCCGGCGCGTCGCGTGAGCGTCGATCCAGGATCGCAGCTTGCCGGCGACAAGCGCCGGCGTCTGCACATGCATGAAGTGGCCGCTCTCGATCGCTTCGAAGCGTGCGCCCTTCACCTGATCCGCGAGCTCCTTGACGAGCGCCGGCGTCCGCAGCGCATCATGCTTGCCGGCGAGGAACTGCACCGGCACCTTCAGTTCGCCTAAGTGCTCTTCGAGGTTCGAGTTCAACAGCGCATAGTTGCAATAGGCCCAGCCGCGCGGATCGGACTTCAGCATGGTCTCGCGGAAGCGCTCGAACCGCGCCTTGTCGTGGCGCACGATCTCCGGATAGGAGTTCGATCAGCGCGGCATCGGTCACCACCGCCATGCCCTTCTCCATCGCCAGCTTCGAGCGATCGCGAAACGCCTGCTTGCGCACCGGATCGCTCATGCCGAGTGCGGCCGCCATCAGCGTGACCGACGCCGTCTGCTCCGGATGTTTCAGCGCAAACGTCATCGCGATCAGCGAACCCGCCGCAGCGCCGACGAAATGATATGGCGGCTTCAGGTCGGTGACCTTCAGCAGCTCCAGCAGATCGACGAAGTGCCCGTTCTCGACCGTGTACTCGGCCGGCGGCACCTCCGACTGCCCCGCGCCGCGCAGGTCGTAGCGCAGGACGCGAAAGTCCTTCTCGAACGCCGGGACGACGCCGTCCCAGCTGTCCATGCTGCCGCCGAGCTCGTGCAGCAGCACGAGGCTCGGTCCCGTCGTTCCGTCGACGGTGTAGCGGAGCTTGACCGCTCCTTGATGCCAGCTTGCCATTGTGACGCGCCTACTGATCGAGCTTGATGCCGGTGGCGCGGATCACGTCGCCCCACTTCTTGGTTTCGTCGTCGATCATCTTCGCAAAGACTTCCGGTGTCGAGCCTTCGGCATCGACGCCCTGAACTCGCGAGCTTGTCGATCACGTCCTTCGACTTGGCCGCCTCGTTCACGACGCGATTGAGCTTGGCGATGACGTCCGGCGGTGTCGCGATCGGCGCGAGGAAGCCGTACCAGTTGTCGGCGAGCACCTCGGTCAGGCCCTGCTCGACGAAGGTCTTCAAGTCGGGCAGCGCGGGCGAGCGCTTGGTCGAGCCGATGCCGATCGCCTTGAACGTGCCGGCCTTCACATGCGGCAGCAGCACCGGGATGTCGGCGAACATCCACTGCACCTGACCGCCGAGCAGATCGTTCACCGCCGGCGCAGCGCCGCGATAGGGAATATGCTGCGACTTCACACCGGACTTCAGCTTGAAGAGCTCGGCCGCGAGATGCGGCATGCTGCCGGCGCCGGTCGAGGCGAAGTTGATGTCCTGCGCCTTGCTGAGCGCCAGCAGCTCGGCGAACGGTCGTGGCCTTCACGGTCGGCGCGACCACCAGGATTTCCGGCACCCTGCACGGCGAGGCTGATCGGCTTCAGGTCCTTCTGCACGTTGTAGGGCATGTTGGTCTGCACGCTCGGATTGATCGCGAGCGCGCCGGGGCTGGACAGCACGATCGTGTAGCCGTTCGGCTCGGCCTTCGCGGTCGCGTCGACGCCGGTGATGCCGCCGGCGCCGCCGCGGTTGTCGACGATCACCGTCTGGCCGAGAAGCGCCTGCATGCGCTCGGCATAGATGCGCGCGATCGTGTCCGCCGGACCGCCCGCCGGGAACGGAACGATCAGCTTGATCGGCCGGCTGGGGAAGTCCTGGGCGACGGCCGCCGTCGGCAACAGCAGCGCGCCGAGGGCTAGCCACGCGAAACGCGACAGCTTCAACATTGTGAAGTCTCCCTTATGGAACCGGTCGTTGCAGCGCCGGTGATTGAATGAATCATCGCAGCTGTTTTCCCTGTTTTCGCGAGCGTTGACAATCCTTCGACCGGCTATGCGCGCCGTGCCGCTCGACGGCACATGATCGTGAAGGCGCCGCGCGCTCGCCGCGTTGTCGGCGTGACCATGATCACGGTGCGGATCGACCATCCTGGTGCATTCCTATCTGCACACGCCGCAGCCTGCGGCTGGGACATCAGGGACACGACAATGCGCAAATCGACAATCTTGCTCTCGCCTTCGCTGCAACGCTTTCAACTTTCGGTATCGTTAACGAGGCCGCGGCCGACCTGCGACCCGGCGGCAGCGCCTGCCTCACCAACGCACGCAAGGTCTACGACATCAAGGCCGCGCAAGCCCAACAGGCTGCAACCCCGCTCGGCCGCGCGATCAAGGCATCGCTTGCGATCAAGTGGCGGGACGACACGTACCGCAGTTGCATCGCGGCTTACACCTGAGCGATTGACGGCGCAAATTCACCGGGACTTGCGCCCTCACTTCTCTTTCTGACTACGCGCGTCACTTCGTCGCCGCAGCGGCGCGGGCGCGCATCGCCGCCGAGACGTCCTTGCCCAGCGCCAGCCCGCCTTCGAACGACAGCTCCGTCATCCGGTAGAACATGTTCTTGGTCGCGGCGAGCTGGGCTGCGTCGTTCTCGGCCCAGGCCGTCGCGATCTCGATCGCCGTCGGCAGCACGGCCTCCGGCGCAACCGCGCGGTTGGCGAGGCCGAGGCGCATGACGTCGTCGGCGCCAAAGTTGGCGCCGAGGCTGATCATCTCGAACGCGGCCTTCGGCCCGACCTGCTTCACGAGGCTGGTCAGCACGCCGGTCGGCGTCAGGTGATGTTTCAATTCCGGATAGCCGAATTTCAGGTTGGTGCCGACCACCACCATGTCGCAGCAGATCGCGAACGCCGCGCCGCCGCCGATCGCCGCGCCATGCACGGCGGCAACCACGGGCTTCGACAAGGTGCGCAGCATCACCTGCAGTCCCGACATCAGGCTGGAGCGCAGCGCATTGCGCTTGACGCTGTCCGGCGTCTGCTCGCCGCGAAATTCGCTCAAGTCGGCGCCGGCGGAAAATCCGCGCCCCTCGCCCGTCAGCACCAGCGCGCGCACGCGATCGTCCTGATCCGCGTCCTGCAGCGCATCGCGCAAGCGCCACCAGCAACGCCGTATTGAGCGCGTTCAGCTTGTCCGGCCGGTTCATGCTGATGACGCGCACGACACCGTGATCCTCGATGCGCACCACGTCGCCGCTCGTTACGCTGCCCTCGGCCATGTCGTCCCCTTTGTGATTCGTTCTTGCCGTGCCATTGAACGGCACATGATCGCAAAGCGTAAGGCTATGCGCACCGCGTGCCAACGCATTGCAGACATTCTTGCCGATAACGCGCTTGCGGCACAGCGCCGGAAGCAGGAAAATCGCAGAAAGAAGAGCAATAACGCCGGATGCGGGGCCGAGGAACTCTCAAGGGACGATGACGTCAACCGCGGTCTACGCGCAACCCAACCTGCTTCGCTTCATCTGCACGCGAATGATGATCGTGCTGTCGATGCAGGTGCAGGCCGTTGCACTCGGCTGGTTCGTCTATGCGCAGACCGGCAGCGCGTTCAGCCTCGGCCTGATCGGCCTCGCGCAATTCCTGCCCGCGATCCCGCTGCTCGCGCTGGCCGGCTATGCCGCCGATCACTTCGATCGCCGCAAGGTGATCATGCTGTCGCAGGCCGTGCAGGCGATCGGCGCGCTCGGTCTCTATGCCTGCGTGCACTTCATGCCGACCCGGATGCTGCCGGTCTACCTGATGGCGATGGTGATCGCCGGCGCGCGTTCGTTCTCGATGCCGGCGACGGCATCGCTGTTGCCCAACATCGTCACCCGCGCGCAGTTTCCGCAGGCCATCGCCTTCTCGTCATCATCGATGCAGTTCGCCGCGATGGTCGGCCCGGCGATCGGCGGCTTCGTCTACGCGGCCATCGCCGAGGACATCTTCCTGCTGCTGGTCGCCTTTCCGGCGGCGGCGGCGCTGCTGATCCTGACCGTGCAGGCGCCGCCGGGTGCCGAACAGAGCGGCAATGGTTCGGCCTGGCAGAAGGCCATCGCCGGCTTCGGCTATGTCCGCCGCAACCAGCTGATCCTCGGCGCGATGTCGCTCGACCTGTTCGCGGTGCTGCTTGGCGGCGTCACCGCGCTGTTGCCGATCTTCGCCCAGGATATCCTGCAAGTCGGCCCGGCCGGGCTCGGCATCCTGCGCAGCGGGCCGACGTTCGGCGCGCTGCTGGTCGGCATCGGCCTGATCCGGTTTCCGCTTCATCGCCACGCCGGCAAGACCATGCTGTGGTCGGTGGTCGTGTTCGGTCTTGCCACCATCGTCTTCGGCCTGTCGACGAACTTCTGGCTCTCGCTCGCGGCCCTGATCGTGATCGGCGGCTCCGACATGGTGAGCGTGGTGATCCGCCAGACCATGATCCAGATGACGACGCCGGATGTCATGCGCGGCCGCGTCAGCGCGGTCAGCTCGGTGTTCATCGGCGCATCGAACCAGCTTGGCAGCTTCGAGTCCGGCGTGATGGCAAGCCTGATGGGTGCTGCGGCTGCATCCGTCGTCGGCGGCTTCGGCACGCTGCTCGTGGTTGCGGCAATCGCGTTCTACCTTCCCGGACCTGAGGAAAGCCGACCGGGTGCACGGCGATCAGCGCAGCGTTCCGCTCGATGAAAACGAGATTGCCTCGATTTCAGGCGAGGCCGAGCCGATTGCCGCGACCGAACAGCCGCGCGAACGCAAGAGACGCGCGAATTTAAGAGATGAAATGTGCGCATGCGTACCTGCGCCAGGGGCAGGCCGTTCCGCTGGACCGCGGCTTTGCCCCGGTGAATAATTCCACTAACAAGGACACCACCCACAACGAACATCCTTAAAGGGGGAGACTGCCTCAATGGCTGAACCGCAACGCGCGCGTCCGAAAGCGACGCCGGAGACCAGCACTTCTGGGACGGCACGCAGGCCGGCGAACTGCGCCTGCAGCGCTGCAACAAGTGCTCGAAGGCCTATTTCCCGCCGCGCCCGTTCTGTCCCGAATGCGGCCATCGCGAAGTGACGGTGTTCAAGGCGAGCGGCAAGGGCTTCCTCTACAGCTACGTCATCCATCACCGCCCGGTGCCCGGCTTCACGCCGCCCTACTCGATCGCCGTGGTCGAGCTCGAGGAAGGCCCGCGCATGATGACCAACATCGTCGACTGCCCGCAGACGCCCGAAGCGCTGCAGCTCGACATGAAGGTGCAGGTCAAGTTCGAGAAGCTCGACGACAAGATCACGCTTCCCCTGTTCGTGCCGGCGAAGGGCTGACGTACCATGCGTAGAAACCAGGTAGCCGTCGTCGGCGCGGCCGAAACCACCAAGCTCGGCGTCATTCCCGACGTGTCGCAGATCCAGCTGCATGCGGATGCGGCGCTGAACGCGATCGCCGATGCGGGACTGACCATCAAGGACATCGACGGCTTTGCGACCGCGGTCGAACAGCCGCAGCAGGTCTGTCATTATCTCGGCATCAAGCCGACCTGGGTCGACAACACCTCGGTCGGCGGCTGCTCGTTCATGATCCACGTCCGCCATGCGGCGGCGGCGATCGAGGCCGGCCTGTGCAAGACCGTGCTGATCACGCACGCGGAAAGCGGCAAGTCGAACATCGGCCGTCCGCCGCGCGGCGTCGGCGCCGACAGCCTCAACGGCCAGTTCGAGATGCCGTTCGGCGTCGCCGGCCCGCCCAGCATGTTCACGATCCCGGTGCTGCGCTACCTGAAGACGTACGGCATCACCCAGGAACAGCTGGCGATGGTGTCCGTCGTGCAGCGCGAATGGGCGGCGAAGAACCCGCGCGCGACCATGAAGGATCCGATCACGGTCGCCGACGTGCTCAACTCGCGCATGATCGCCTATCCGTTCCGCATCCTGCAGTGCTGCCTCGTCACCGACGGCGGCGGCGCGCTGATCCTGACCAGCGCCGATCGCGCCAAGGACTTCCAGACCAAGCCGGTCTACATCCTCGGCACCGGCGAAAGCGTGGAAACGCCGATGGTCAGCCAGATGGAGACCTTCAACTCCTCGCGCGCGTTCAAGGTGGCGGGACCGCTGGCGTTCCAGGAAGCCGGCATCAAGCACAAGGACGTCGATCACCTGATGATCTACGACGCCTTCGCGCACCTGCCGCTCTACGGGCTGGACGACCTCGGCTTCATGCCGCACGAGGAGACCGGCAAGTTCATCGCCGACGGCAACACGCGCCCCGGCGGCAAGCTGCCGCTGAACACCAACGGCGGCGGCCTCTCCTACATGCACTCGGGCATGTACGGCATGTACGCGCTGCAGGAGAGCGTGCGGCAGATGCGCGGCACGGCCGCAGCGCAGGTGCCGAACGCGAAGATCTCGGTCTGCCACGGCGTCGGCGGCATGTTCGCCGCCTCCGGCACGGTGATCTTCACCAACCAGCGCTGACGAACCTATTGTTTGCGCATGATCTTATTCGAAAACCGCTGCACACTTTTCGGGATCATGCGCAAGGGGGAAGCGCTTTGGCACTTCCCCCTTGTTCGTTCTAGGATGCAGCGGCACGCCCGGAAGTCATTTCCGGGGTCTTCTTTTTAGGAGTTGAGGACTCAATGGCCGAAGGGCTTTTCGCCGGACTGAGGGTGATCGACTGCGCGAGCTTCATCGCGGCCCCTGCGGCGGCGACGATCTTCGCCGACTTCGGCGCCGACGTGATCAAGATCGAGCCGACCGGCGAAGGTGACCTCTATCGCTCGCTGCATACGCGCCCCGGTTCGCCGCGCGTGAACCGCGACTACGCCTGGATCCTCGACAACCGCAACAAGCGCGGCCTCGCCCTCGACCTGAAATCGGAGCGCGGCCACGAGGTGCTGAGCCGGCTGGTGGAGAAGGCCGACATCTTCATCACCAACATGCCGTTTCCGGTGCGCCGCAAGCTCAGGACCGGCTACAAGGATCTGGCGCACCTCAACCCGCGGCTGATCTATGCCTCCTTCACGGCCTACGGCGAGACCGGACCCGAAGCGGAGAAGACTGGTTTCGAACTCGACCGCCTACTGGGCGCGCTCCGGCCTGATGGACATGGTGCGGCCCGACGCGGATGCGGTGCCGGCGCGTTCGGCGCCGGGGATGGGCGATCATCCGAGCGCGATGGCGCTGTTCGGCGCGATCATGACCGCGCTGTGGCGGCGCGAGAGGACCGGCCGCGGTGGTCACGTCGACTCGTCGCTGGTCGCGAACGGCCTGTGGTCGAACAGCTATCTCGTACAGGCAAAGCTGATCGGCGCTGAATTTCCGCCGCGCCCGAAGCGCACGCATGTGCTGAACCCGCTCAGCAATGCCTACCGCTGCAAGGACGGGCGCTGGTTCATCCTGTCGATGGTCAACGAAGCGCGGCAATACGCGCCGTTCATGAAGGCCATCGGGCTCGATCATCTGACGCAGAAGTACGAAGTGCAGATGGACCGGCAGAAGAACTCGCCGGAGCTGATCGAGATCTACGACAGGGTGTTCTCGGAAAAGACGCTCGATGACTGGCGGAAGATCCTCGACACAGCCGGCATCACCTTCGGCGTCGTCAACACGCTGGACGATCTGCTGGACGACGACCAGACCCGGCATGCCGGCGCAATCGTGCCGTTCGCCGACGGCTCGGGCGAGACGATCTCGAGCCCGTTCAACGTCGAGGGCGAGACCAAGCGCCCGCCCGCGGTCGCGCCGTCGATCGGCGAACACACGAACGAAATCCTGCGCGAGCACGGATTCAATGACGCCGAGATCACCAAGCTGCGCAACGCGAGGGCGGTGGGGTAGTTTCTTGTAGCCCGGATGAGCGAAGCGACATCCGGGGCTGACCCGATCGGCTAGTCTAGAATCCCGGATGTCGCCATAGCCGATGCAAAGCATCGGCGTTCTTAGAAGAACGGCGGCCTGAAGGCCGCCTATGCCATCCGGGCTACGGGCTCCGTACACAGCATCCCTGCCCTGACGTGCACGCGATTGCCTCATGCGGCAGCGCGTGTTGCTTTAGGCTCGAATCCCGTCACCATGGGTGAACAGGACAAGAGGAACGGTCGCGCGCACGCAGATGAACTACCGATTTCTCGTTCCCATGATGGCGACCGCGTTCTTCGAACTGTCGGTCATCTCGATCATCCGGGTCACCACGTCCTATCGCGCCATCGAGCTTGGCCTGTCGGCGACCTGGATCGGCATCCTCACCGCGGCCTTCGCCATCCTGCCCGTCTTCTTCGCGCTGAAGGTCGGCCGGGCGATCGACCGCGGCAACGACGTGAAGATGATCTGGGCCGGCACCGGCGCTGCTGGTCGTCGGCTGCGCGGGGATGGCGCTTCTTCCCGTCGATCTATCCGCTGCTGTTCTTCACCGCGGTGCTCGGCATCGGCCACCTGTTCCTGAGCATCGGCCTGCAGGTGCTGTGCGCGCAGCAGCCGGGCCCCGGCGTGATGGAGCGGATGCTCGGCAACTACATGGTCGCGACCGCGGTCGGACAGGGCGCAGGCCCCGCCGTCGTCGGCTGGGTCGGCGGCTCGGCCGCGATCCCGCCGACGCAGCCGCTGTTCTGGATCGGCTTTGCGATCGCCGTACTCGCCTTCGTCAGCAGCCTGTTCCTGCGCTCGGGCCACAAGCGCGCGCCGCATGTGCGAAGGCGCGAAGCCGGTGCCGGTGCGCGACATCATCCGCAGCCCCGGCTTCGCCCTCATCTGGTCGGTCAGCGTCGTGTCGGTCGTCGCGCAGGATCTGATCGTGGTCTACCTGCCGCTGATGGGCACCGAGCGGAACATCGCCGTCGACGTCATCGGCTCGCTGCTGGCCGTGCGCGCCTTCGCGGCGGTGTTCTCGCGCCTGTTCTTCGCCAAGCTCACCGATGATGCTCGGCAGCACGAAGCTGATGGTGTCGAGCACGATCGCCGGCGCGCTGGCGTTCGGCGCGCTGGCCGCGCCGATCTCGCTGCCGCTGATGTTCGTCTCGATTGCCATCCTCGGCGGCGCGCTCGGCGTCGCGGTGACCACGGCGATCTCCAGCCTGCTGGCGACTGGTCTCCAGCGACGTGCGCGGCACCGCCAACTCGCTGCGCACCGGCGGCACGCGGCTCGGGCAGGTCATCATTCCGTTCTTTGCCGGCCTTCTCGCGGCCGCCATGGGCGTCGCCAGCGTGTTCCTGGTGCTCGGCGCAAGCCTTGCGGTGGCGGCAACAGCGGTGCAGTTTACGCGGCCGTCAGAAGTCCTCGAGCTAGAACGTCAACGTCATGCCCCGCTTCGGCGCCAATCTGAACTGGATGTTCCAGGAGTGGCCGCTGGCCGATCGCTTCGATGCGGCGGCGCGATGCCGGCTTCACCGCGGTCGAGGTGCTGTTTCCCTATGAGCTTCCGCCGGACGTGATCGCCGAGCGCCTGTCGCGCAACAAGCTCGACGCCGGCCCTGTTCAACATGGCCTCGGGCAACGGCGCGGCCGGCGATCGCGGCCTCGCCGTCGCTGCCGGATCGCTTTGCCGAATTGCAGCAGGCCGTGCTGACGGCGCGCGACGTATGCGCGCGCGACCGGCGTCAAGCGCTTTCACCTCGTCTCGGGCAAGGCCGATCGCAACGATCCGCGCGCGGTCGCGGCCTTCAAGAAGTCGGTCACGTTCGCCGCGGAAACGCTCGGCGCCGAGGGCGTCGAGGTGATGCTCGAGCCGATCAACCCGCGCGACATCCCCGGCCTGTTCCTCAACAACTTCGACCTCGCCGAACAGATCATCCGCGAACTGGCGCTGCCGAATGTCTGGCTGCAGTTCGACATCTATCACCGCCAGATCATCCACGGCGACGTCGTCGACGGCGCTGGCGCGGCTGATGCCGATCACCCGGCATGTCCAGATCGCCAGCGTGCCCTCGCGCAACGAGCCGGACGGCGAGGAACTGAACTTTCCGTACCTGTTCGCCGAACTCGACCGGCTCGGCTTCGACGGCTACGTCGGCGCCGAATACCGCCCGCGCGGCAAGACGGTGGACGGGCTCGGCTGGTTCGCGCCGTACAAGGGGAAGCGACGTCGTAGCCCGGATGAGCGAAGCGACATCCGGGGCCGAGCTGCGATAGAACCCGGATATCGCTTCGCTCATCCGGGCTACGACGCGACTGGCGCAACCTTGCTGGTGCGATCAGCTACACAAGAGGAGCATCCCATGACCCCACCACAAGCCGCACGCAAGGCCGAGCCCGCCATTTCCGACATCGTCATGATGGACGCGCTGCCGCTCGGCCGCGCCTTGCGCGCGAAGCAACTGTCCTGCGTCGAGGTCATGAACGCCTATCTCGATCACATCGATCGCTTCAATCCGAAGGTCAACGCCATCATCTCCATGCGCGAGCGCAAGGAGCTGATCGCCGAAGCCGCGCAGCGCGACGAGCAGCTCAGGCGCGGCGAGGACATGGGTCCGCTGCACGGCATGCCGCAGGCGATCAAGGATCTCGCCGCCACCAAGGGCATTCCGCACCACGCAAGGCTCGCCGATCTACAAGGACACGATCCCGGACGCCGATGCGCTGATCGTCGAGCGCGCGCGCAACGCCGGCGCGATCCTGATCGGCAAGACCAACGTGCCGGAATTCGGCCTCGGCTCGCAGACCTACAATCCGGTGTTCGGCCTGACGCGCAACGCCTACGACCAGACCAAGACGTCCGGCGGATCGAGCGGCGGCGCGGCGGTCGCGCTGGCGCTGCGCATGCTGCCGGTCGCCGACGGCAGCGATCACGGTGGCTCGCTGCGCAATCCCGCCGCCTTCAACAACGTGCTCGGCTTCCGCACCTCCTACGGCCGCGTGCCGCATCACCACGAGGACCTCTTCCTGACCGGCCTGAGCGTCAAGGGACCGATGGCGCGCACGGTGGAGGACCTGCAGATGCTGCTGTCGGTGCAGGCCGGCTACGACGATCGCGTGCCGCTGTCGATCGCCGATCCGCACACCTATGCGGTCGACGTCGCTGAAGTGCGACGTCAAGGGCAAGCGCATCGGCTGGATCGGCGACTGGGGCAACCTGCCGATGGATGCCGGCGTTCGCGAGCTGTGCCGCGACGCGCTGCGCACGCTCGAGAGCATGGGCTGCATCGTCGAGGACGTGACGCCGGACTTCGACCCGGAAGCGGTCTGGAAGGCCTGGCTGGTGCTGCGCGCCTGGATGGCGGGCGGAAGACTGCGTCCGCTCTACGACAATCCGGAAACGCGCAAGCTGATGAAGCAGGACGCGCAGTGGGAGGTCGAGGAAGGCTACAAGCTCTCCGCCTACGACCTCACGGCCGCCTCGGACGTTCGCAACGCCTGGTATCGCGTGGTGCGCGAGCTGTTCAAGCGCTACGACTACCTGACGCTGCCGAGCGCGTCGGTGTTTCCGTTCCCGGTCGAGACCCCCTGGCCGAAGGAAATCGCCGGCAAGAAAATGGACACCTACCATCGCTGGATGCAGGTGGTGATCCCGATCACCATGTCCGGCTGCCCGTCGCTCGGCGTGCCGGTCGGCTTCAACGCCGCCGGGCCTGTCGATGGGCATGCAGATCGTCGGACCGATGCGCGCCGAGCACGCGGTGATGCAGCTTGCCAACGCCTATGAAGAAGCGACGGGCTGGACGAAGAAGGTGTTGCCGCCCATCTTGGGCGTCTTCGCGTGAGCGTGATCCTTTTCCGCCGTTCAGCGCTCCCTACGCGCCCGACGACAGCGACCTTGCACGGGCGCTGCTCGACCGCGCGCGCCTGCCCGCCGACAGCGAAGCCCGCATCGACCGGACCGCGACGCGGCTGATCGAGGCGATCCGCGCCGAGCGCAGCGGCGTCGGCGGTGTCGAGGAGATGCTGCGCGAGTTCGCGCTCTCCACCAAGGAAGGCCTCGCGCTGATGGTGCTGGCCGAGGCGCTGCTGCGCGTGCCGGATGCCGCGACGGCCGACCGCTTCATCGAGGACAAGCTCGAACAGGGCGACTTCGCCCATCACCAGACGAAATCGAGCGCGCTGGCGGTCAACGCCTCGGCCTGGGCGCTCGGCCTGTCGGCGGCGGTGATCCAGCCCGGCGAGACGCCGCAGGGCACGATCGGCCGGCTGGTCAAGCGGATCGGCCTGCCCGCGGTGCGGATCGCCACGCGGCAGGCGATGCGGCTGATGGGCAACCACTTCGTGCTCGGCGAGACCATCGACGCCGCGCTCGAGCGCGCGCAATCCGGCGAAGCGCATGCCGAGCGCTATTCGTTCGACATGCTCGGCGAAGGCGCGCGCACGGCGGCGGACGCGAGGCGCTATCTCGACGCCTATGCGAACGCGATCGACGCGATCGGCCGCGCCGCCGGCAACCGCGCCCTGCCCGACCGTCCCGGCATTTCCGTCAAGCTCTCCGCGCTGCATCCGCGCTACGAGGCGACCAGCCGGGCGCGCGTGATGAAGGAGCTGGTGCCGCTGGTCATCGGCCTCGCGCAGCAGGCGAAGGGCTTCGACCTGAACCTGACCGTCGATGCGGAGGAAGCCGACCGGCTCGAACTGTCGCTCGACGTGATCGCCGCCGTCCTCGCCGACACGTCGCTCGCCGGCTGGGACGGCTTCGGCCTTGCCGTGCAGGCCTATCAGAAGCGCGCCGGCGCCGTGATCGGCTATCTCGACGAACTGGCGCAGCGGCTGAACCGGCGGCTGATGATCCGCCTCGTCAAGGGCGCGTACTGGGACACCGAGATCAAGCGCGCGCAGGAGCGCGGGCTCGACGGCTATCCGGTGTTCACGCGCAAGGCGATGACCGACCTCAACTACGTCGCCTGTGCGCGGCAGCTGCTGGCGCTGCGGCCGCGCATCTTCCCGCAGTTCGCGACCCACAACGCGCTGACGGTGGCGACGATCCTCGAGCTCGCAGGCACCGACGGCTACGAATTCCAGCGGCTGCACGGCATGGGCGACGCGCTGTACGAGCAGCTGCGCGAGGACCGCCCCGAACTTGCCTGCCGGACCTATGCGCCGGTCGGCAGCCATCGCGACCTGCTCGCCTATCTGGTGCGGCGGCTGCTCGAGAACGGCGCCAACTCGTCGTTCGTCGCCGTCGCTGCGGACACAGTCCGTGCCGATCGAAAAGCTGCTGCGGCGGCCAGCCGACATGATCGGCTCGCCCGACAAGGCGCATCATCCGAAGCTGCCGTTGCCGCGCGATCTGTTTTCGCCGCAGCGGCTGAACTCGCAGCGGCGTCGAGTTCGGCGAGCGCGCGGCGCTGGAAAGCCTGCTGGCGCGACGTCGCCGCCGCATGCCAGCCGAGGCGGCTGCAGCGCCGCTGATCGACGGCAAGACGCTCGCCGGCCCGTCGCGCGATGTCGTCAGCCCGATCGACATGGCGACGGTTGTCGGCACCGTCATCGAAGGCGACGGGCGAGCAGGCGAACCGCGCCGTCGTCGCCGCGAAGGCCGGCTTTTCCGCCTGGAGCGCCACGCCGCGCAGACCAGCCGCGCCTCCATGCTCGAGCGCGCCGCCGATCTGCTGCAGCAGCGGCAGGCCGGTTCATCGCGCTGCTGCAGCGCGAGGGCGGCAAGACGCTCGACGATGCGCTCTCCGAGGTCCGCGAGGCGATCGACTTCTGCCGCTACTACGCCGCCGAGGGCCGCAAGCTGTTCGGCAGCGACCAGCCGCTGCCGGGCCCGACCGGCGAGAGCAACGTGCTGCGCCTGCGCGGACGCGGCGTCATCGTCGCGATCTCGCCGTGGAATTTTCCGCTGGCGATCTTCCTCGGCCAAGTTTCGGCGGCGCTGATGGCCGGCAACGCCGTCGTCGCCAAGCCCGCCGAGCAGACGCCGCTGATCGCGGCCGAAGCCGTGAGGCTGCTGCACGAGGCCGGCGTTCCGGCGTCCGCGCTGCATCTCGTTCCCGGCGACGGCAGCATCGGCGCAGCGCTGGTCGCGCATGCCGACATCGCCGGCGTGGTCTTCACCGGCTCGACCGAAGTGGCGCGCAAGATCAACCGGGCGCTGGCGGCCAAGGACGGCCCGATCGTGCCGCTGATCGCCGAGACCGGCGGCATCAACGCCATGATCGTCGATGCCACCGCGCTGCCCGAACAGGTCGCCGACGATGTCTGCACCTCCGCCTTCCGCTCCGCCGGCCAGCGCTGCTCGGCGCTGCGGCTGCTGCTGGTGCAGGACGACGTCGCCGACCGCATGATCGAGATGATCGCCGGCAGCGCCCGCGAACTCGTCGTCGGCGATCCGCGCGACGATCGCGACCCACATCGGTCCGGTGATCGACCGCGAGGCGAAGGAGCGGCTGGACGCGCACATCGCCCGGATGAAGACGTCGGCGCGCGTGCATCTCGCGGGCGAGGCTCCGGCGACCGGCAACTTCGTCGCGCCGCACATCTTCGAGCTCAAGCGCGCCGGCGAACTGACCGAGGAAGTCTTCGGCCCGGTCCTGCACGTCGTCCGCTATCGCGCGAGCGAGCTCGACGCGGGTCATCGAAGCGATTGCGCGACAGCGGCTACGGGCTGACGCTCGGCATTCACTCGCGCATCGACGAAACCGTCGACGACATCGTTGCGAGGCTTGCAGGTCGGCAACATCTACGTCAACCGCAACATGATCGGCGCCGTCGTCGGCGTGCAGCCGTTCGGCGGCCACGGGCTGTCCGGCACCGGCCCGAAGGCCGGCGGCCCGCACTATCTCGCGCGGTTTGCGACCGAGCAGACGATCACGGTGAATACAGCCGCCGCCGGCGGCAACGCGGCGCTGATGGCGCAGGAGGATGAGGAGTAGCCCCAGTCAACGAACTTCGACGCCGCTCAGCGAGCGAGCGCGAATCGCTCGGCTTCGTGAGGACGTAGCTACTTCGACGCGCGCTGTCGCCGACGCCCCAGAACTTGCGCTGGTAGTGCACCATGCCGTGGCCGGGATCGCCGAGCAGGCTGTCGGTGACCTCGCCGACGATGATGACGTGGTCGCCGCCGGGGAAGTGGTCGGCCTTCTTGCAGATCAGCGTCGCCAGCGCATCCTTCACCACCGGCAGGCCGTGGTGCGAATCGACGAAATGGCCGTCGATGAATTTTTCCGCGCCGCGGCGCGCGAACAGTTCCGCGAGTTCCTGATGATGCGGCCGCAGGATGCTGATGGCGAACTTCTCGGCGGTCGTGAACATCGGATAGCACTCGGCGGTCAGGTTGAGGCACGCCAGCACCAGCGGCGGATTGGCCGAGACCGACGTGAATGAACTCGCCGTGAAGCCCTTCGCGGTGCCGTCGGCGTCGCGCGTCGTCACGATGACGACGCCCGCTCGGATAGCGGGAAAAGACTTCCCTGAACTGCGCAATATTCGACATCGGCCGTTTTGGCTCCCGACCTCCCGTGCAGCGGCCGGAGCCGCGCACCACCCCTTTTCATTTGCGTCAGATTGGGGCTCTCCGCAACGGCGGCAACGGGATGGCTGCATTGAGCGGTTGCGCAGCGATCGATCGCTTTGTGCAGTCGCTGCGCGAACGAAAGCTCTATTTTCCGGCGGCCTTGCGCAACGCGTCGTTGATCCTGTCCTGCCAGCCCGGCCCGCCCTCCTGGAAATACTCCAGCACGTCCTGGTCGATCCGGAGCGTGACCTGTTCCTTGACGCCGGGAACAGCGGCTTTCTTGCACCGGCGCCTCGACGCGCGGCGCGGTCACCGCCTTGAAGGCGGCCTCGGCGGCGCTGCGGGCATCGGTTGTCGGTTCTGGGTCGTCTCGGCGGTTGCGACATCTGCAATCGTCCCTGCCTGCGATTCGGCATGTCCAAGCATATACCCGGCAAACCGCCCGCGCTGCTGCCTATCGTTTCGCGGTTGTGCAAAGAAATCCACATGGCCGACAGTCAGGGTCAGCTTGCCGGCCTCCGCCGCGTGACAGCGGCGCGTGAACCAGCCGTCCAGCGCGTCGCGCGACAGGCTCGCCCATTTCGCGCGCCGCCTGCAGCCAGCCTGCGAGCAGTTCGAGTCTGGAATTTCGCGTCGGCCGCCTCGGCGCACCCAGTCGGATTTTCCTTGCACGATCGAATAGCCGAGCGCGCGAAAGATTCTCTTCGCAGACTCCGCCGCACGCGGACCGAGCGCCGGACCAAAGCCCTTGTTGCCGCGCTGATGCGCGTTGACCGCGGCGATGACCGCCGCATCGTCGGGATCGACGCTGCCGAAAGCTGACGCGGCCGTCATAGGTCAGCGCGACATAGACGGGCAGCGAGCGCGCGGCCGCGGCCGCGGCGAAGTTCGCAAGCCACGGCTCCGAGACGAGATCGAGCAGCGCCGACGCCGTGACCAGATCGGCGCCGTCATCGAACAGCGGCCCGACATCGCCGTTGAGATCGAACTGCTGCGTCTCGACCGCCACGCCGGCCGGCCGCGCCGCGCGAACGCTTCCGCCAGCAGCACCGGATCGTTGTCGACCAGCTTCCAGCTTTGCGTTTTCGGCAGCCGCGGCGCGAGCGCCCGCACCGTCGAGCCGGTGCCGCTGCCGAGATCGACGATCGAGAGCGCGTGCCTGTCCCGGAATGCCGCTGCGACAGCATCGAGCACCTCGCGCATTGCGCGCCCGCAGATCGAGCGGTTCACGCAAGGCCAGCCATTCGGCCGAGAAGCCGCTCATGTCACTCGCTCCAGCACGCGCGCGAATGCCGTCGCCGACTGCCGCCACTCGCGGCAGGCGCTTCGCGGCTTCCCGCGCGGCTTCCGCCATCGCGCGTGCGCGCATCCGCGTCCTCGATCACACGCCGCAGCGCGTCGCGCAATGCATGCGCATCGCCCGGCGCAACAAGCACGCCCGGCATCCGCCGGCACGATCTCGCCGGCGGCGCCGACCGCGGTCGCAACGATCGGCAAGCCCATGCGCGATCGCCTCGCCGAACACCATGCCATAACCTTCGAACAGCGACGCGAGCACGAACACGTCCGCATCTGCGTAGAGCTCGGCCAGCCGCGCTGCCGGTCACTGCGCCCGCGATCGACGACGCGATCCTGCAGCTCGAAGCCGCGCGACATCGGCCTGCAGCTGCGCAAACGCCGTCGGCGTTGCGCGTCGTGTCGCCGGCAATGGTGAGGCGCCAGGGCAACTGCCTTCAGGCTTGCAAGCACCTCGATCAGGATGTCGTAACCCTTGCGCGGCGTGATCGATCCGACCGCGAGCAGATGCGACGTCGTCACCGTCTTGCCGGCGCGGCTTGTGCGAAGGAACGTCGACGCCCGGGCGAATGACCGCGATGCGATCCGCCGGCACAGCGTAGTCGCGGCTCGACGATCTCCGCCGTCGGCTCGCTGGTGACGATCACCGCCCGCGCGCAGCCGAGCGCGGCGCGTTCGCTCTCGCGCAACGCCTGCGCCGTCGCCGGCGTCGATGCCGGTTTCCAGCGCCAGCGGATGATGCACCAGCGCGACCAGCGGATTGCGCTCGCGCAAGCTTGCGCGCTTCCTCCGCCATCACGCCGAAGGCGAGGCCGTCGATCACGATCGGACAAGCCTTCGGGCACCGCCAGAAGTCTTGCCAGCGCGACGCTCGCGCGCAGCAGCGTCGGGGTTCGGAAACGAGCTGCCGAGATCGATCACGTCGATCTGCCAGCCGAGCGCGCGCAGTTCGGCGATGATGCGCTTGTCATAGGCGTAACCGCCGGTCGGCGTATCGAGGTCGCCCGGCACCGCGAACGCCGCGCGCTTCACGACAGCGGCGCCTCATACCACGCGCGCGCCACATGCGATTCGGAGAGCGTCACGCGGATCGCCTTCAATTCGCTGGCGCTGCGGCCGAGCTTGCCGCCCTTCGCCGCCTCCGCGAGGCGGTCGAAGACATGCTTGGTCAGGAATTCGGTGGTGGTGTTGTTCGCCCTTGAACTCCGGCACGTCGTCGAGGTTGCGATAGTTCAGGGCTTTGACGATCTCCTTCAGCACCTCATGCGCAAGGCCGATGTCGACGACGATGCCGTTCGTCGTCGAGCGTGTCGGCGATGAAGGCGGCATCGATGACGAACGTCGCGCCATGCAGCGCCTGCGCCGGCCCGAAGACCTCGCCGCGAAACGAATGGGCGATCATGATGTGATCGCGAACCTCGACTGCGAACAAGGGACCCTCTTCAGTAGTTGACGATCTGGCAGAGCACGCCGCTGCCGGGCTTCAGGATGCGCGGCAGTTCCGCCGGCAGGTCGTCGAAGGCGACGGCCGGCGCGAGCAGCGCGTCGAGCGTCGGATCGGCCAGCAGCGCAAGCGCCGCCGGCGAGTCTGTCGCTTGTGTGTCCAGCGCGGACGGTGCGACGGCGCCACCTGTCCGACCTGGCTCGAGATCAGCTTCAGCCGTCGGCTGTGGAACGCGCCGCCAAGCGCGAGGCCGACCGTGCCGGTGCCGTACCAGCTCATCTCGACGATGCTTGCCTCGTTGCCGGCAAGATCGATGGCCATCGCCAAGCCCCTGCGCGTTGCCGCTGGTGTGAAAGACGACATCGCAATCGCGCGGCGCCTTCGGCGGCGCCGCAAAGCCGACGCCCAAGCGCCTTTGCGACGGCAGCGCGCGACGGATCGATGTCGACCAGCGTCACCTCGGCGCCTGCAAGCCTGCCGCACAGATAGCTCGACCAGCGCGCCGACCACGCCCGCGCCGACGACGGCGATCCGGTCCGCAGGCCCGGCGGCCGCGTCCCACACCGCGTTCAGCGCCGTCTCCATGTTGGCCGCGAGCACCGCGCGCTGCGGCGTCACGCCTTCGGGCAACGGCAACGCCGCGTCCGCGGCGAGGTTGAACGCGCATTGATGCGGATGCAGCGCGAACACGGTTTTGCCGCGCAAGTCCGTCCGGCCCGGCTTCGACGCGGCCGACCGCGGCATAGCCATATTTCACCGGAAACGGGAACGCTCCCGGCCATGGCCGGCGCGCGCATCCGTTCATATTCGCTTTCGCGGCACGCGCCCGGCCTGCACCAGCGCCTCGGTGCCGCGGCTGATCGCGCTGTGCAGCGCTGCGGACGCGCAGTTCGCCGGCCGCGGGCGGCGGCAGCGCCTCCTCGCGGATTTCCGCGCGGCCCGGCTCCACATACCAGAGGCTGCGCGCGATATCTTTCGTCTGGCTGCTCAGCACACTCACCGGATTGGACTCTTGGGCGGACTGCCCGTAATACCTGACATCTCGCTCATCGGACCTGAGAAGCGTGCTCGAACGTTCCCCTGCGGATATAGCAACAACCGGCCATGTCCGGGAAGGCATTGCCGGGCGCCGGGCGCTGTTTGGGGCGCTGGTCGGCGCGACCATCGTCGCCATGCTGT
Organism: uncultured Alphaproteobacteria bacterium; assembly: GCA_963843435.1. Classification (GTDB taxonomy): domain Bacteria; phylum Pseudomonadota; class Alphaproteobacteria; order Rhizobiales; family Xanthobacteraceae; genus P52-10. The sequence continues at coordinate 696,129 of CAWJKJ010000006.1, read as the reverse complement.
GGCTCACTGTCATCGCACTGTCGCCCGGCGGCTTCGGCGTCGTCGATGCGCTGCTGCTGTTTTGCTTCGCGCTGACGCTGCCCTGGATGGCGGTCGGCTTCTGGAACGCGGCGCTCGGCTTCCTGATCGCCCGTTTCGCCGCCGATCCGCTGCGGACGACAATCCCCTGCGCCGCGGATGTTCGCGACGATACGCCGATCGATGCATCGACGGCGATCCTGCTCTGCATCCGCAACGAGAGCCCGCAGCGGCTGGTGCGCAACCTGCAGGCGATGATGGCCGGCCTCGCCGCGACCGGCGCCGCGAACAGCTTTCATGTGTACGTGCTGAGCGACACGAACGACCCGCAGGTCGCCGAGGTCGAGGAGCAGGAGTTCACCGCGCTCGCGGCGCAATGGCGCGACCGCCTGCCGCTGACCTATCGCCGGCGCGACATCAACACCGGCTACAAGGCCGGCAACATCGGCGACTTCTGCGCGCGCTGGGGCAGCGACCACGAATTCGCGCTGATGCTCGATGCCGACAGCTTCATGTCGGCGGATGCGATCCTGCGCCTGGTGCGCATCGCGCAAGACGATCCGCGGCTCGGCATCCTGCAGAGCCTCGTCGTCGGCCTGCCCTCGACCAGCGCGTTCACGCGCATCTTCCAGTTCGGCATGCGGCTCGGCATGCGCTCCTACACCCTCGGCAGCGCCTGGTGGCAGGCCGATTGCGGACCCTATTGGGGCCACAACGCGCTGCTTCGCCTGAAGCCGTTCACGCAGCACGCGCAGCTTCCGCCGCCGAAGCCCGGCGAAGACCACGATCCTCAGCCACGACCAGATCGAGGCCGTGCTGATGCGGCGCGGCGGCTATCGACGTCCGCGTCGTGCCGGAGGAGCACGAGAGCTGGGAGGAGAACCCGCCGAACCTGATCGAGTTCATCCGCCGCGACCTGCGCTGGTGCCGCGGCAACCTGCAGTACTGGCGCTTTCTTAGCCTGCCGGGCCTGAAGTTCGTCAGCCGCTGCCAGCTCCTGTTCGCGATCCTGATGTTCCTCGGCTCGCCCGGCTGGATCGGACTGCTGATCGTCGGCACGCTGGCGCTGGCCTTCACCGACACGCCGGCGAATTTCATCCGCGCCGACGCCGGCTTGGCGATCTTCATCGCCGTGCTGACCATGTGGTTTGCGCCGAAGATCGCCACCGTCGCCAACATCCTGACGCGCGCGGACGCGCGCAACATCTTCGGCGGCACGTGGCGCTTTGTGACGAGTGTCGTGACCGAGACGATCTTCTTCATCCTGCTTGTCGCAGATCATGTGGTTCGGCCATGCGCTGCTGATCGCGAGCCTGCCGTTCGGACGCCCGATCGAATGGGCCGGACAGGTGCGCGACGACCATTCGATCTCGCTCGCACAGGCCGTCAGCACGTTCTGGCCGCATACGCTGCTTGGCGCCGGCGCGCTGGCGCTGCTCGCAGCGACGCATCCCGGCGCGATCCCTTATGCGCTGTTTCTCGCCGGCGGCCTTGCGCTGTCGATCCCGCTGGCCGTGATCACCGCGCTGCCCGCCACCGGCCGGCTGCTGACCCGCTATGGAATCGGCCGCCTGCCGGAGGAGACCGCGCCTCCCGCTTGCTTGCGCGCGCTCGCGCTGCCTGCCATCGACGCCGCGCATCGCCCACAATGATCGACGCCTGGCGAACCGCGCGCGGCGTGCTGCGTTCGCTGCGCATCTACTACGGCGGCCGGGCGCGCGCCGCGGCGATGGACGAATTCTACGGCGCGTTCGTCCGGCCCGGCGACCTCGCCTTCGACATCGGCGCGCATGTCGGCGACCGCGTCGCCTGCTTCCGCCGTCTCGGCGCCCGCGTCGTCGCGCTCGAGCCGCAGCCGGCGCTGGCGCGCTCGCTTCGCGTCGCTGTTTGCCCTCGATCGACATGTCACCATCGAGCAGGCGGCGATCGCCCGCGCACCCGGCTCGGTCGAGCTGATGATCAATGTCGACAATCCGACGGTCTCCACGGCCTCGACGGATTTCATCCGCGCCGCCGAGGACGCCTCCGGCTGGCGCGAGCAGCGCTGGACCCGATCGATCCGCGTCGCAGGCCACCACGCTCGATGCGCTGATCGCGCGGCACGGCATGCCCGCCTTCATCAAGATCGACGTCGAAGGCTTTGAGGCCGAGGCACTGGCCGGGCTGTCGCAGCCGGTCCGCGGCGCTGTCGTTCGAATTCACGACCATCCAGCGCGATGTCGCGCTTGTCGGCCATCGCGCACTGCGAGAGCGCTCGGCTATCGCGCGCTTCAATGCCGCGCTCGGCGAGAGCCAGGCTTTTGCGCACGACGAGTGGATCGCGGCGGGCGCGCTGAAGCAATTGGCTCCTCGCGCTTCCGCATGAGGCGAACTCGGGAGACGTCTATGCCCGCCTCGCCTGAGATCGCGGCACCAGCCGCGCGGCGATCGGCGCTGATCCTGCCCGCACTGCTGACCGCCGCGGGCTTCGCGCTGACCCTTCATGTCTTCTATCCGGGCATCATGAACTACGATGCGCGGTACGTGTATCTGGACGGCCTGAAGGGCTTTTACGGCGACTGGCAATCGCCGGTCATGACCTGGCTCTGGAAGACGATCGATCCGATCGCGCCCGGCTCGGCCAGCATGTTCCTGCTGATCGCCGCGCTCTACTGGCTCGGCATCGGCACGCTGTCGACTGGCACTCGCGCGCCGCTCGCGCGCGCTGGCCATCGCGCTTGCCGCTGCTCGCACTGACGCCGCCGCTGTTCGCCTTCGTCGGCATCATCTGGCGCGACGTGCTGATGGCCGCATGCTTGCTGCTCGCCGCCGCGCTGGTGTTTACGCCGCGAGCGGGCGCCACGGACCGTCCGATCGTCGTGCAGGCGATCGCGCTCGGCTTGATCGTGCTCGGCGTGCTGATCCGGCCGAACGCGCTGGCCGCCGCGCCGGTGCTGATCGCCTACATCCTCTGGCCGCGGCAATTCTCCTGGAAGCGCACGGCGCTGCTGTTCGTGCCGATCATGATCGCGCTCTATGCGATCGTGCAACTCGTCTACTACGGCGCGCTCAATGCGACGCGGCAGCATCCGCTGCATTCCATCGCCGTGTTCGACCTCGGCGGCGTCACCTATTTCTCCGGCGAGAACCAGTTTCCGGTGACATGGTCCGCGCAGGAAACCGAAGCGCTTGCGCGGCCGCTGCTACGACCCGTCCTACTGGAACGTCTACTGGAACGGCGACTGCAAGTTCGTGATGGCGAAGCTCGAGGGCGAGCAGAAGATCTTCGGCACGCCCGCGCTGTCGCGCGCCTGGGTGGATGCAATCGTCAAGCATCCCGATCGCCTACCTGCAGCACCGCCTCGCCTTCTTCCGGACCTTCCTGCTCGACTCCCATCTCACCATGTGGACGGCCGACATCGAGAATCCGCCGAAGACGATCTTCGAGGATCGCCCGGCCTTCATGACGCTGAAGGGACTTCATGACGCCCTGCAGCCGACGCCGCTGTTTCGCATGGGCACATGGCTCGTCGCCTGCGTCCTCCTCTGCGCGCTGGCATGGCGGCGCCGGCAGCGACGCCGGACGGCGCGTTCGTGCTCGGCGTCTGCGGCTCGGCGGCCCTCTACGTGCTGAGCTACCTGCCGCTCGGGGTCGCCTCCGAATTCCGCTACGTCTACTGGGCCGTGCTGGCGAGCGCCGCCGGCGCGCGTGGTCCTGCTTGCTCCCCGCTCCTGCAACGCATCCGGCCGGCGCGACGCATGCATTGAGCGCGCCGCGAACGATGCTAGACTTGCGCCATGACCGACACCGCCGCGACCATACAGCCTGCGAAACTCACCGCGCTGCTGCGCGGCATGTTCGGCGTCCGCCAGCTGCGGCTGGCCACCGGCATCGTCCTGTTCGCCTTCCTCATCAGCCATTTCCTCAACCATGCGATGGGCAACGTCTCGCTCGAAGCGATGGAAGAGGCGCTGAACACGCATCACAATTTCTGGCAGGGCCAGCCGGTCAAGGACGATCTTCTATCTGTCCGCGCTCGATTCACATGGCGCTCGGCATCTGGATGCTCTACGAGCGCCGGCAGTTTCGCTACGGCACGATCGAGGCCACGCAGCTCGTGCTGGGCCTGAGCATTCCTGCGCTGATCATCGCCCACGTCGCCGACGCGCGGCTGGCCTACGATCTCTACGGCAACGAGAAATACTATTCGCAGCTGTTCGCGTTCTACACCGACTCGCGCACCTACATGGCGCTGGTCCAGTACCTCGTGCTGATCGTCTCATGGGCGCACGGCTGCATCGGGCTGTATTTCTGGTTTCGGCTGCGGCCCTGGTTCAAGCGCATCGCGCCGCTGCTGCTCGCGCTCGCGGTGCTGCTGCCGGCCGCCGCCGCGCTCGGCCTCTATCAGGGCGCCAAGACCGTGCGCCAGCTGGCCCAGTCGCCGGAATGGCGCGCGGAAAATCTCTCGGTCAAGCATGTCGGCACGCCGCGAGCATCGCGCCGCGCTCGACCGGATCACCGAAGGCTTCCTGATCGGCTATGCCGGCCTGCTGCGTGCTGGTGCTGGCCGCGCGCGGCGTGCGCGCCTTGCGCGAGCGGCACGCCGGACTGATCCGGCTCTCCTATGGCGACGGCAAGACCGTGCGCGTGCCGAAGGACCTCACCGTGCTCGAGGCGAGCCTGCTGCACAACGTGCCGCATGCCAGCGTCTGCGGCGGACGCGCGCGCTGCTCCACCTGCCGCATCCGCATCGTCGGCGACTGTCAGCCTGCTGCCCGAACCGTCGCGGCGCGAAGCGTTCGTGCTGGAGCGCGTCGGCGCGGGCGCCGATCCCGCCGTCCGCCTCGCCTGCCAGCTGCGGCCGCAGCGCGACCTGTCGTTCTTCCGGATCTTTCCGCCGCAGACATCGGTGTCGCTGATGCGCGCCGGCGTCCCCGCGCGCAACGGCCAGGAGCGCTACCTGGTCAGCATGTTCGTCGACATGCGCGGCTCGACCAAGCTCGCGGAAACGCGGCTGCCGTTCGACACCGTGTTCATCATCAACCGCTTCCTCGCCGCGGTGTCGCAGGCCGTGGTCGCGAGCGGCGGCGAGCCGAACCAGTTCGTCGGTGACGGTCAGCTGGCCCTGTTCGGACTGAAGAGCGATCCCGGCCACCGCCTGCCGGCAGGCGATCATGGCCGCGGGGCGCATCGCCCAGAACATCGCCGAGCTGAACGAGTTTTTGCGCGGCGACCTGAAGGAGCCGTTGCGCTTCGGCATCGGCATCCACGGCGGCGAGGTGATCATCGGCGACATCGGCTCGCCGGGGCACATCGTCTTCACCGCGCTCGGCGATCCGGTCAACGTCACCGCGCGGCTGCAGGACATGACGAAGGCGCATTCCTGCGAGGTGATCCTGTCGGACGAGGTGCGCATCCGGGCCGGCCTCGCCGGACGATGCCCTGCCCGCGACGGAAGTCGTCGATCCGCGGCCGCAACGAAACGATGCTGATCCGCACCGTCACCGATGCTGCAACCCTGTCCACCATTGTCGACGGCGCAAAAGCCGCTGCTGCGTGATAGATATCGCCTGCAATTCAAGACCGACGCCTGCCTGAGGAAACAACAAGATGGCCAACGAAACCGCAACACTTGCCGCCTTCGTCGCCGGGCTGAAATATGAGGCCATTCCGCCGCGAGGTCATCGAGCGCGCCAAGACGCTGACGCTGGATTTTCTCGGCAGCGCCGTGCGCGCCCGCAAGGAAGCCGAATCGACGCCGTCGATCCTGGCGATGCTGAAGGCGCTGTCGCTCGACGGCGATGGCGTGGCGACGGTCTGCGCCGACCGCAAAGGCTATACGCCCGCCGTCGCGGCGCTGCTGAACGGCGCGCTCGGCCATTCGCTCGATTTCGACGACACCCATGCGGACTCATCGCTGCATCCAAGCGCGCCGGTGGTGCCCGCGGCGCTTGCCGCAGGCGAACTGGTTGGCGCGAGCGGGCGTGACGTGCTGACCGCGATCGTCGCCGGCTATGAAGTCTGCTGCCGGCTCGGCAACGCGCTCGATCCGACCTCGCACTACGCCAAGGGTTTCCATCCGACCGCCACCGCCGGCACGTTCGGCGCGGCTGCGGCTGTCGCAAAATTGTTCAAGCTGTCGCCGGACCAGATCGTCTCGGCGTTCGGCGTCTCCGGCAGCCAGGCCGCGGGCTCGCTGCAGTTCCTGGTCAACGGCTCGTGGAACAAGCGCTCGCAGGTGGGCGCTGCGGCCATGAACGGCGTGATCGCCGGGACGCTGGCGCGCGAAGGTTTCAAGGGCGCGATCGAGGCGGTCGAAGGCAAGCACGGCCTGCTGGTCGGCTACAGCGACGACGCCAAGCCTGCGGCCGCCACGGCCGGTCTCGGCAAGGTGTGGGAGACCATGAAGGTCGGCGTAAAACCGTATCCGAGCTGCCGCTACACCCATGCGGCGCTGGATGCGATGATCGCCATCAAGGAAGAGCTGAAGCTTGCGCCGAGCCAGATCGAGAGCGTCGAGGTCGGCCTGCATCGCAACGGCATCACGCTCACCGCCGATCCGCCCGAGGCCAAGCGGCGGCCGAAGAGCATCGTCGACGGCCAGTTCTCGATGTTCTTCACCGGCGCGGTCGCACTCGACCAGGGCCAGTTCGGCTGGGACGATTATGCCCGCCTGAAGGACCCGGCGCTGGCCGCCATCGCCGACCGCATCAACGTCGTGCGCGACGAGCGGCTCGAAGGCCGCCAGCACCCGTTCGGCGCCAATGTGAAGATCAAGAGCAACGGCAGCGTCATCGAGCGCATGGTCGACGATCCGTCCGGCGAGCCGGACCGCTTCCCCGCCCCGCGCGCGATGCTGGACAAGTTCCTGCTGCTCGCGCGCCCGGTGCTCGACAACAAGGCGTCGGCGTTTGCCGACGCGATCATGTCGCTGGAGAAGACCAGCGCGATCGAGGCGATGAAGCTCGCGCGGGCTTAGGTCGCAACGTCACCGCATCGTCGGGATCGTGAACTCGGCGCCGTCCTTGGTGCCCGAGGGCCAGCGCGAGGTGACGGTCTTGGTCTTGGTGTAGAAGCGGATCGAGTCCGGGCCGTGCTGGTTGAGGTCGCCGAAGCCTGACGCCTTCCAGCCGCCGAAGGTGTGGTAGGCGAGCGGCACGGGGATCGCGAAGTTCACGCCGACCATGCCGACCTGCACGCGGTTGGTGAAATCGCGCGCGGTGTCGCCGTCGCGGGTGAAGATCGAGACGCCGTTGCCGTACTCGTGCTCGGACGGCAGCCGCACCGCCTCCTCGTAGTTCTTCGCACGCACGACCGAGAGGACGGGGCCGAAGATTTCTTCCTTGTAGATGCGCATGTCCGGCGTCACGTCGTCGAACAGGCAGCCGCCCATGAAGAAGCCGTTCTCGTAGCCCTGCATCTTGAAGCCGCGGCCGTCGACCTTGAGCTTCGCGCCTTCCTTGACGCCGATGTCGACGTAGTTCTTGACGCGCTCGACCGCCTCGCGCGTCACCATCGGTCCGTAGTCGGCGCCGGCATCGCTCGAGAGGCCGATCTTCAGGCCCTCGACGCGCGGGATCAGCTTCTCGACCAGCCTGTCGGCGGTCGCCTTGCCGACGGGCACCGCGACCGAGATCGCCATGCAGCGTTCGCCCGCCGAGCCGTAGCCCGCGCCGACCAGCGCATCGACCGCCTGGTCCATGTCGGCGTCCGGCATGACGATCATGTGGTTCTTGGCGCCGCCGAAGCACTGCACGCGCTTTCCGTGCGCGCAGCCGGTGGCATAGATGTAGGACGCAATCGGCGTCGAGCCGACGAAGCCGATCGCCTTGACGCGCGGCGTCGATCAGCAGCGTGTCGACGGCTTCCTTGTCGCCGTTGACGACGTTGAGGATGCCCGGCGGCAGGCCGGCTTCGAGCATCAGTTCGGCAAGCCGCATCGGCACGGACGGATCGCGCTCCGACGGCTTCAGGATGAAGGCGTTGCCGCAGGCGATTGCGGGCGCGAACTTCCACATCGGGATCATCGCCGGGAAGTTGAACGGCGTGATGCCGGCGACGACGCCGAGCGGCTGGCGCATCGAATAGAGATCGATCGCGGGACCCGCGCCTTCGGTGTACTCGCCCTTCAGCAGATGCGGGATGCCGCAGGCGAACTCGACCACCTCGACGCCGCGCTGGATGTCGCCCTTGGCGTCGGGAATGGTCTTGCCGTGCTCCGACGACAGCATCGCCGCGAGCGAGTCGTTCTCCTTGGCGATCAGCTCGAGGAACTTGAACATCACGCGCGCGCGGCGCTGCGGATTGGTCGCGGCCCATTCCGGCTGCGCGGCCTGCGGCGTTGGCGATCGCCTGCTCGACCTCGGCCTTCGAGGCCAGCGCCACCTTCGCGCGCACCTCGCCGGTGTCGGGATTGAACACATCCGCGGTGCGGCCCGAGCCCTTGACCTGCTTGCCGCCGACGAAATGACCGATCTCACGCATGATTTTTCCACCCTGGCGCTTGTTGGGAGACCTGGATTATGGCCCGTTTGTTTTTGCACAGCAATCGGTATATTCGCACATCGAATGTGCGGGATTTCACATGGCTAAACCTCCGTTCGAATGGTCCGATCTTCGGTATTTTCTTGCTGTCGCGCGCAGCGGGAAACTGACCGCCGCCGCGCGCCGGCTCGAGGTCGAGCATTCGACCGTCAGCCGCACGCCTCGCCGCGCTCGAATACGCGCTTGGCGCGCGGCTGTTCGACAAGGAACCCGGCGGCTACAAGCTCACCGCGGACGGCGAAAAGCTGCTGCCCTCGGCCGAGAGCATGGAGGCGATCGCGCTTGCCTCGCAAAGCCACCTCACCGACTCCGACCTCAGCGTCTCCGGCATGGTGCGGATCGGCGCGCCCGACGGTTTCGGCTCGCACTTCCTCGGGCCGCGGATCGGCCAGCTGGCGCAGGCGCATCCCGATCTCGAGGTGCAGCTGATCGCCCTGCCGCGCATCTTCAGCCTGACCAAGCGCGAGGCCGACATCGCCATCAGCCTCAGCCGTCCGAAGGAGAAGCGGCTGCACGGCCACAAGCTCACCGACTATCTGCCTGAAGATGTATGCGGCGCCGTCCTATCTGGCGAAGCATCCGCCGATCCGCACCGTCGCGGCCCTCGCCGATCACCGCTTCATCGGCTATGTCGACGACCTGATCTACGCGCCGGAGCTCGACTACCTGCGCCTCGCCGGCAAGGACATCCGCGCCACGCTGAAGAGCTCGACGCTGGTGGCGCAGCTCGAAATGACGCTGGCCGGCGCCGGCATCTGCATCCTGCCGAATTTCCTCGCGCGCCAGCATCCCGAGCTGCAGTGCGTGCTGCCGAACGCGATCGAGCTGACGCGCACGTTCTGGCTGGTGGTACACGCCGACACGCGAAACCTCGTCCGGGTCCGGGTCGCCTGCGATTTCATCGCTTCGGAGGTGCAGAAGGAGAGCCACCTGTTCGGCTAACCGATGGCTGCCCGTCACGAACGGGACTTTTGAAACGCCACACGCGTCGGCTACTGTTGCTCCAACAAAACAGCAAGGGAAGGAAGCAACAGAATGAAAGCCTCGATCTTCTGCCTGCCCAGCGTCGGCTCGCGCGCCGACATCGAAGCCGGCATGGCGGCAACCCGGCCCGAGCTTTACCAGAAGATGCTCAAGGAGCTCACCGAGCTCGTCAAGCTCGCCGACGATCTCGGCTACGATTCCGTCAGCTTCACCGAGCATCACTTCCACATCGAGGGTTTCGAGCTTTCCAACAATCCGGTGCTGCTCGATCTCTATTTCGCGATGCAGACCAAGCGCATCCGCGTCGGCCAGCTCGGCATCGTGCTGCCGGCGGCGAACCCGATCCGCGTCGCCGAAGACATCGCCATGCTCGACCACATGACGGGCGGCCGCGCCTGCGCCGGCTTTGCGCGCGGCTACCAGCGGCGCTGGGTCGACGTGATGGCGCAGCAGACGCACGGCGTCTCCGGCACGCTGCCGCACCAGCATGACGAGATCGACAAGGTGAACCGCGAGGCGTTCGAGGAGAACTGGCAGATCATCAAGAAATGCTGGACCGAGGAGATGCTGACCTTCGACGGCAAGTTCTGGAAGATTCCGGCCGGCGCGACGCCGTGGGATCTCGGAGACGACGAAGCTCTACGGCAAGGGCGTCGAGAACGGCATGCTGAAGGCCGTCGGCGTGGTGCCGAAGCCGCTGCAGAAGCCCTACCCGCCGGTGTTCCTGCCCTTCGCCTCGTCGCCGAACAGCATCCGCTGGGCGGCGACGGAAGGCGTCACCGCAATCCTGCCGCCGATGCACGCGGCTTACGAAAATCCGCTGTACGATCTCTACGCCGAGGTCTCCGGCAGGCCGCGCGGGCAAGGCACCGGGTTGTTGCGCGACGTGATCATCTGCGACACCGACGAAGAGGCGATGAAGCTCTGGGAGGATTCCGGCCGCTTCTCCGGCAAGGCCTGGTTCGAGCCGTTCGGCTTCCGCCGCGGCTCGATGGATCCCGTCACCAAGAAATTCTCGACCGCGCAGGAATCGATCGAACTCGGTCACGCGCTGGTCGGCACGGTCGACACCGTGACGCGCGCGCTCGAAGCCAATTTCAAGCGGCAGCCGGTCGACTGGCTGTTCTGCTACACCTACAACGCGCTGGTGCCGCACAAGACGCTGATGAAGTCGACCGAGGCGTTCTGGACCAAGGTGATGCCGCGATTTGCGTGAGCGAGCGCGATCAGGATTCTTCGCGGACCGCGGCCAGATTTGTCAGCCATTGCTGCGTCTCGGCCATCGGCGGTGCCGCGGGGCAGCCGGCACGATGGACGGTCGCACGACCGTCGGCCGACGCCTCGTCCGGCGCGGGCTGTCGGCCGACATGAGCGGCACGATCGACGGCGCCGGCCTGCTGGATCAGCTCGACCGGCTCGCCGCGCGCCCGGCTCTCGTATTCCTCGGCCAACTGCCGGAACAGCTCGCGGGCCCGCGGGGTCTTGGCGAGTTCGGCCAGCCGGTGGCTGGCTTCGGCCTTGGAGCGTGCGTCGGTCGGATCGTTCATGCCCCTAAAGATGAACGGCCTTCGTTAATCAGACGATAACGCGCGCCGGCCGCCGGGTGCAAAAGTTTGCCCGACGGGACTGCCGGGCCAGCGATGATTGCGCTAAATTGCCCGCGAGAATTCAGCCCGCACCCGGCAGTCGAGAGGTCCGATGAGCTACATCATCGTCTTGACCGCAATGACGCTGGGCGTCGCCGGCGTGATCTTCACCCGCCGCAACCAGTTCAACCTGCTGAAGCCGATCTCGCAGGTCCTGATCTGGCTGATCGTGATCGTCGGCATCGCCGAGTATCGTCGACCTCGCCTACAAGGACGACGCCATCCGCCAGGCCGAGCGGCGCGTGCAGCTCGGTCGAGGCCCGGCTGCAGAGCCTGGCGCTGAAATCCTTCGATCTCGCCAAGCCGCCTGCCGCGGCGAAGTTCGTCATCGAGGCCGAGGACAGCGGCCAGCCGCTGAAGCTCGCCAACTTCTCCGGGCCGTTCCCGAGCTATGGCCGCACGGGGCGGCTGGGCCGGATCAACGTCGCGCTGCCGAACGTGTTCGCCGTGCACGCCGACATGTCCGTCGAGGCCGACGACGGCGTGCGCTTCACGCAGACCGATGCGGAAGGCCGCGCGCTGCGCGAGGGCGAGCCGGGCCCGTGGTTCCGGCCGACCGACCGCCTGCCGTTCGCCCATGGCTCGGACCTGAAGCGTGCCGATGCCGCTGGCGCGAGACCCTGTCCGCGCTCAAGGCCAACGGCCAGAACCCGCTCGGCACGCTGGAGCTCGACATTCCGAACAACCCGCAGACGCGCACCTTCGTGTCGGTGGCCTTCGAGCGGATTTTTGCGGCCTTCAAGTTCTATGTCCGGCAGGAGACGCCGTATCGAGCCCTGCGCCGCGGTGATCACGGTGCCGATGCGGTTCGAGATCGAACCGCCGCAGAGCGAGACGCGCATGCATGTCACGCCTGCGCCTGATCGAGCGCGAGGCGCTGTCGGTGGAGTGCGCGGACAAGCTGCCGTTCTAGCGCCGTCGGGCGCGGGCAGGTCGTCTTCGGTGGCTTCTTCTTCGCCGCCGTCTTGCGCAGAGGCCTGATGCCCAGCAGCCGCTGCGCGTTGCCGCCCGCCACCAGCGCCATGTCCTTTCCGCTCACGCCCTTCACGCGGTTGAGGAAGCCGACCGGGTCCGGCTCGGCCATGTCGAACGGATAGTCGGTGCCCAGCATGACGCGGTCGGCGCCCCAGGTCTCGATCAGGTGCTTCAGCTCCTGCTCGGAAAACACCACCGTGTCGAAGTGCAGCTTCTTCAGGTAATGCGACGGCGGCTTCTTGATATTGACCCGGCAGTCCGGCCGGTGCGCGTAGGCATGATCGAAGCGGCCCCAATAGGCGGGGATGTAGCCGCCGCCATGGGCGATGCAGACCTTCAGCTTCGGGAAATCTTTCGAGATAGCCGTCGAAGATCAGCTGCCCGACGGCCAGCGCGGACTCCAGCGGATGGCCGATCGTGTTCGGAAAGTAGTGATCGCTCATCCGGCCGACGAGGCTGGTGCCGAACGGATGCATGAAGATCAGCACGCCGAGCTCCTCGACGCGGGCGAAGAATTTTTCGAGGCCGGCGCGCGTGAGATCGACGCCTTTGACGTTGGTGCAGATCTCGACGCCGCGAAAGCCGAGCTCCTTCACCGTCCGCTCGAGTTCTGCGACCGCCATGTCGCAATCCTGCAGCGGCACCGTGCCCATTCCCATCAGCCGGTCCGGATGCTTCGCAACCAGGCTTGCGATGTGATCGTTGACGAGTTTCGCGCTGTCGCGCGCGACCTCCGGCGGCGCGGCGTAGACGAAGTGGCCCGGCGACGGCGAGATCACCTGGATGTCGATGCCGAGCCGGTCCATGTCGGCAAGCCGCGTCTCCACATCCGTCAGCCGCGGAAAATCGATCTTGTTGCGCTCGCTGCATGATGCTGCGCGTCAGATCGTTGACATGCGCGTTGGCGTTGACGTCGACGCCGCCGCCGGCGACGCCGGTCGCCTGCATGACCAGCGCGTTGGCCTCCGGCACCATGCAGTGGCAATGAATGTCGATGGTGCGCCACTTCTTGTCGACCCGGCGCCGGATCGGTCTGCGCGCCGCCACGTTCGGCGGCCGGGCTGCAGACCGCGCACCTGTACAGCATGCGTCGCTACTCCGCCGCCCGCGCCGCGGCTTTCCGGCCCGACCCACTCGTCCGTGGTCCAGCCGTTCTCGTCGTAGTCGGCCATGCACTGGTCGACGAGGTCCTGCATCTTCTGCATCTGGCCCGAGCGTTGCGAGGAGACCAGCGCCTGCAGGCGGATCTCCTCGTGGTTGCCGGCGTAGTTGCGCTCGTAGAGCTCGTGCCGGCCGCCGAACTCGGTGCCGATCGCGTCCCACAGCAGCTTCATGACCTTGATCCGCTCGCGGTGGCCGATGCCGTTGGCGCCGCGGACGAAGCGCGCCAGATACGGCTCGATCTGCGGATTGGCGAAGTCGCGCGCCGAGGACGGCAGATAGATCAGCGCGGAGGCGACGATCTTCTCGACGATCTCCTTGATGCGGCCGTAGGCGTCGCCGCCGAACAGGCGATAGGTCAGCCCCGCCTCCAGCTTCGGCAGCACCGTGCCATCGACCCATGGCTTTGGATCGTTGGCCATCGCGTCGGCCAGCGACCAGAACAGGTTGCGCCAGCCGACGATCTCGCCGAGCATCGCCTGGTTGCCGCGGAACACGTCGCCGCCGGTGGTGTGCAGCGCCTTGGCGACGAGGCCGGCGATGAAGTCGAGCTTCACCGCGTAGCGGATGCAGCCCTGGAAGCAGAAGCCTTCGAGGAAGCCCGAGCGCGGATAGAACATCTTGATGCGCTCGACGTCGCGATGCACCAGCACGTCCTCCCACGGCACCAGCACGTTATCGAGCACGAAGATCGCATCGTTCTCGTCGAAGCGGCTGGAGAGCGGATAGTCGAACGGCGTGCCGACCGTGCTGGCGATCTCCTCATAGGAGTTGCGGCAGAACAGTTTCACGCCCGGCGCATCCATCGGCAGCATGAACATGACGGCGAGATCGGTGTCGTCGGTCGCCGTCGCCGCGTTCTGGCCGAGGAAGTTGTAGTGCGTCAGCGCCGCCGACGTCGCCACCACCTTGGCGCCGGAGACGATGATGCCGGCGTCGGTCTCCTTCTGGATCGTGACGTACACGTCCTTGACCTGGTCGGTCGGCAGCGAGCGATCGACCGGCGGGTTGACGATCGCATGGTTCATGAACAGCACCGGCTCCTGCGCCCGCTTGTGCCAGGCGCGCGCGTTGTCCGCGAACTTGCCGTAGAACTCGGCGTTGACGCCGAGCGTGTTCATCAGCGACGCCTTGTAGTCCGGCGTGCGGCCCATCCAGCCGTAGGTCTTGCGCGCCCAGGCCGCGATCGCCTCCTTCTGCGCGCGCAGATCGTCGCGCGAGCGCGCGGCCTTGAAGAAGCGGTGGGTGTAGCCGGACGAGCCGGTATCGGTCGGCGCGGTCAGGACGTCCTTGGTCTTCGGATCGTGGAGCGCGTCATAGAGCCGCGCGATCGAGCGCGCCGAGTTGCGAAAGGCCGGATGCGTCGTGACGTCCTTGACCCGCTCGCCGTTGATGTAGACCTCCCGGCCCTGCCGCAGGCTCTCCAGGAACTCCGCGCCGGTGAACGGGCGAGATTTGTCCGCGCGAATGTCCTCTGGCCGCATGCAAATTTCCTCCCGTTGGCCAGTGACGATAACACGGCGCGCCGGGCCGCCGGCCGTTGCACGCCGCGGTTCGCGGCTCATCCGGGCACGCCCGCTGATGCGGTGCAGCAAATCGTCAGATTTGTATCGATCTCGGTACCGCTTGCCCGTTTGCACTGCACAAGGAACTGCAATTAGTCATCGATTGTTTGCCATCTTGTCACCCAACGTGACTCATTTTCTGGACAACGCGAACGTTCTCCATAAATACTAATTGGGAGAAGGGCCGCGGGACAGCGGCCCGTGGCTGAGGAACAGAATGACACGCAGAACAAGCTGCTGCTTTCGCTGCTGGCGAATTGCCGCCGTTGCCGCCGTCGTCTGGGGCTATCTCTTCCTGACAAATACGACATCAGGCGCGAGCATCTCTGGCGCTGCACGACGCCTCGCGCAACCGCGATGTGCCGGTCGAGCTCGCGATCAGCCGCCGCGCCGAGATCAAGGCGATGTTCGGCTTCAAGCCGCGGGTGGCGATCGTCAACCACGGCAACACCGTCAATCACACCGAATACAACTTCATCGGCGACGTGCTCGCCACCCAGGGCTACCTGGTCGTCAGCATCCAGCACGACCTGAAGGGCGATCCGCCGCTGTCGATGGTCAGGGCTTCCCGTATCGTCGGCCGGCATGCCGATCGTATCGAGCGCGGCGAGAAGAACATCCTCTTCGCCATCGACGAGATCAAGAAGCGTCTATCCGAATCTCAACTACGCCAACGTGACCATGTTCGGTCACTCGCAGGCGGCGACATCGCCATGTATCTTCGCCGGCCACATCCGGACCTCGTGAACAAGATCGTCACGCTGGACAACTGCGCGTGCCGTTCCTGATGTCGGGCAAGTCGCGGATCCTGTCGTTCCGCTCGAGCAGACTTGAAGCCCGATCCGGGCGTCGTCCCGACCGACGAGATGTGCGACGACGCCGGCATCGAAGTGGTCAAGACCGACTTCCAGCACGATCACATGAGCGACCGCGGACCGGACACCGTGAAGGAAAGCATCCGCACCAAGCTCGAGCGCTTCCTGGCGGAAGACAAGCCCCCGAAGAAGCCGGCCGAGCGCAAGCAAGGAAAGCAGGTTCTCGGTGAGCTTCAGCCGGAACCAGAACTAGCGGCACAGACGCAGTTCGAAAGTTTCAAACGCCGCTCTTCGGAGCGGCGTTTTTTGTTTGTCATTGCGAGCGAAGCGAAGCAATCCAGCGCGCGCGTCAGCGCGCCACTGAAAAGCGGCTGAGCCGCCGCGACTGCCGCGCTCTTTTGTTTGCGCGCTGCGCGCGCAGCTGGATTGCTTCCGCCTTCGCCCTACGGGCTACGGCGGACAGGTCGCTTCGCCTTGCCCGCCGAAGCTCGAAGAGCGAAGGCGGGTCGCAATGACGAGCATATTCAATTGTCAAACAGCCCAACGCGCGCCCGTCTCCAGGCACGCGTCATCGCCCCGTTCCTTGTCCGGCCTGGGGCTGCCGGTCTTCTGTTGCCTTCCCTCGGCCCGAAAGGGCGTGCGGAACGACTGGGCGAAAATCCGCGCCCGCGGCGCCCGCATGCTTTTGGCATGCGGGCATCCGTATGCCGTTTCGCGACGGCATACGGATAAAAGTGGTCCAGCCTGAGCTGGACCGGCCTTGGACGCAGTTCTTCGCCTGCGTTCCGCACGCGATGGCTTTTTCGGTTTGCTCAATGTCCCCAGGCGTCGTCGCTGCCGCCGACTTCGCCCAGTTCGTGCGAGCTGTTGCCCGGACACTCACTTGGACCGTTCGCCCGTGTTGCCGGCGTCTGTTCCTCCAATACCTCGGGGCCTTACCCTTGGCGTCGAAGGACCGGCATCGTGGCGAACCACCGCATCCTGCTCCGCGATCGAAAGACGGTTCGAACGCGCCCTCACATCGGAGCGGGACGAGTGAAGGATAATCCGAAATCCGTTTCGGAAAAAGAGAAATTTGAGAGCCTGTTCAATGCCTGTTGAAGGTTGGGGTAAGGCTCGGACAGGTCTGGCGTTTTTCTCGCTCGTCATTGCGAGCGAAGCGAAGCAATCCAGCCGCGCGCGTAGCGCGCAAACAAAGAAGCGTGGCAGCAGCGGCGGGCCCAGCCGCTTTTTAGTGGCGCGCTGCGCGCGCAGCTGGATTGCCGCGTCGCTTCGCTCCTCGCAATGACGGCGGGGTGCGCACTGCGCGCCCCCTCTCCCCGTTGGGGAGAGGGTTGGGGTGAGGGGCACTCGGCCTATCGATGTGGTGTCACTGGCCCTCACCCGCCCTCGCTTTGCTCGGGCACCCTCTCCCCGCCGGGGAGAGGGGAAGAGGCGCTAGATCCCCAGCATCTGCTTGGCGATGATCTCGTGCTGGATTTCGGAGGTGCCGCCGAAGATGGTGTGGGCGCGGCCGTCGAGGTGGGCCGGCAGGATCGCCAGCTCTTCCTCGGGCAGCACTGCCGCCTCGTTCAGGCCGTAGAGCGGCCGCCGCGGCTCCCAGACCAGCGCGTTGTAGCCGATGACGTCGACGCCCAACCGCGTGATGGCCTGAAACACTTCGGTGCCGCGCAGCTTCAGCACCGATGAGATCGGGCCCGGATTGCGGCCGGCCTGCACGTCCGACAGCAATTTCAATTCGATGATCTCGATGGCGTCGATGTCGATCTCGATCTCCGACATGCGCGTGGCGATGCTGTCGTCGTCCGCGACCGAGCCGGCGCCGTCGCGGGCGATCAGTTCGCGCAGCTCCTTCACCTGGCGGCGCAGTCCGGTCGCGCGAAAGCCTGCGCCGCGCTCGAACTCCAGCAGATATTTGGCGTAGGTCCAGCCCTTGTTCTCCTCGCCGACGCGGTTCTCGACCGGCACGCGCACGTCGTCGAAGAACACCTGGTTGACCTCGTGGTCGCCGCCGATGGTGAGGATCGGCCGGATCGAGATGCCCGGCGTCTTCATGTCGATCAGGAGGAAGCTGATGCCTTCCTGCCGCTTCGGCGTATCCGACGTGCGCACCAGCGCGAACATGCGGTCGGCGAAGTGCGCATGGGTCGTCCAGATCTTGGTGCCGTTGACCACATAGTTCGTCGCCGTCGCGCACGGCGCGCGTCTTCAGCGACGCCAGATCGGAGCCGGAGCCCGGCTCCGAATAGCCCTGGCACCAGTAGTCCTCGCCCGACAGGATGCGCGGCAGATAGAAATCCTTCTGCACCTGCGAGCCGAACTTCATGATCACCGGCCCGACCATCTGGACGCCGAACGGCAACAGCCGTGGCGCGCCGGCGCGGCTGCACTCGCTCTCGAAGATGTAGCGCTGCGCCGGCGTCCAGCCGGCGCCGCCATATTCCTTCGGCCAGTACGGTGCGACCCAGCCCCTCTTGTAGAGCGCGGAGTGCCAGCTATCGAACACCGGCTTTTCCGTGAGCGCCGACGGCGTCAGGCGCTGGCCGCGCTTGGCATCCTCGGTCAGGTTCTTCGCGATGAAATCCCGCACCTCGTCGCGGAAAGCGAGCTCTTCCTTCGAGAAGGACAGATCCATGTTCGTCTCCCTTAAGCTGCGTCGACCTGCTGACGCGACAGCCGCGCGTGCCGTTTGCAGATGAAACTCCGGCGAGCCGAAGATGATCTCGATCGCCATCAAACGCTTGAAATAGGCGCCGACATTCAGCTCCTCGGTGACACCCATGCCGCCGTGCAGCTGCACCGCCTGCTCCGCGACAAATCGCGCCGCCCGGCCGACCTTCACCTTGGCGGACGACGCGGCGCGCGCCCGCGTCGCCGGATCGGCGTCGGCCATCAGCACGGCATTGAGCGCGCTCGCGCGCGCCTCCTCGATCTTGACGGCCATCGACGCCATGCGATGCCGCAGCACCTGATTGTCCGCCAGCGGCTTGCCGAACTGGATGCGCTGTCTGGTGTAGGCGATGGTCGTCTCGAGCAGCACCTGCATGCAGCCGGTCGCCTCCGACGCCATCGCCGCGATGGCGTAATCCACCACCTTCTCGATCGCGGGCAGCGCATCCGCATTGTCGCCGAGCAGCGCGCCGGCAGGCACTGCGACCTCGACAAGCTCGACATTGCCGGCGCGGCCGCCATCCAGGGTTGGATAGGCCGTGATGGTCAACCCTTCGGACGTCGCGGGGACGGCGAACACGCCGATGCCCGACCGCTCACGCTGGTTGCCGGAGATACGCGCGGCGACCAGCAGTGTGTCCGCCCAGGGCGCACCGAGCACGACATCCTTGCGCCCGGAGATGTGCCAGCCCTCGTCCGTGCGCGTCGCCATGGTCGCGACATCTTCGAGCGCAAAGCGCGCCTGCGGCTCGGCATGGGCGAATGCGAGCAGCGACTTGCCTTCGGCAATCGGTGGCAGCAGCTCGGATTTCTGCTCCTCAGAGCCGAGCTCGGCGATCAGCCGCGCGGAAATCACCGCGGTCGGCAGATACGGCTCGACCACCAGCGCGCGGCCGAGCGCCTCCATGACGATGCCGGTTTCGACGGCGCTCGCACCGAGGCCGCCATACTCTTCCGGGATCGAGAGCCCGAGCCAGCCGAGATCGGCGAACTCGCGCCAGATCTCGCGGCTGAACCCTTCGCTCGATTGCAGGATGGCGCGGCGCGCTTCGAACGAATAGCGACCGGCGATGAACCGGCCAGCAGCCTCACCCAGCAGCCGCTGTTCTTCGGAAAGCGAGAGATCCATTAGTCCTCCCAGGCAGCCTTTCTGGCTGTCTATGGAACACTCTATACGCATCCAAACTTGCTGCGCCAGAGGCGGGAAGCCAGCCCTGCGTTGAGCGAGCGGTCATGCCTCGTCCATGCATGGTTGGCACCTCGCCAGAGGATAGCGTTGTTGCAATCATGATCGGAATTTCGCAAAAATCGCCCACGCAAAAACAAGGGAGTAACGCCGATGCTTGGAGTTGTCGCAACGATCAAGGTCAAGGATGGCCAGGGCGCGGAATTCGAGAAGGTCGCGACCGAGCTCGTGAAGAAGGTCAACGAGAACGAGAAGGGCTGCCTCTTGTACCAGCTCTATCACGGCGAAGAGCCCAATACGTACGTGTTCCTGGAACGCTACGCCAACGACGCCGCCGTCGAGGAGCATCGCGGCACGGAGTATTTCAAGACGCTCGGCCGCGCCATGGGCGCGTTCATGGACGGCAAGCCGGTGGTGCAGCGGTTTAAGCAGGTGGGGGCGTAAGGCAAGGCGCTTACCCCGTCGTCATTGCGAGCGAAGCGAAGCAATCCAGCCGCGCGCGTCAGCGCGCCATTAAAAGCGACTGAGTTTTCCGCTATTGCCTCGCCTTTTTGTTGCGCGCTGCGCGCGCGGCTGGATTGCTTCGTCGCTTCGCTCCTCGCAATGACGGCCGGCGCCGTGCCTCGATCGACTACACCGGCGCGAACGTGATCGCGCCGTTCGCGTCCACATCCCTTGTCAGCTTGCCCATCGACGCCAGCATGTTGAGGTGCGCGAGCGACTTGCCAAAAGCCTGGCGCGGGTTTTCTTGCAGGACGCGCGGAAACACCTCCATCGCGATCGCAAACGCGCTGGTGCGTTCGGTGACGAACGAGGCCATGTCGTCCAGCCGCAGCTGGTGATGCTCGCGCAACTGCCTGAGCCGCGTGTGCAGCGCGCGGAACGGCAGGCCGTGCGAGGGCAGCACCAGCGTGTCGGCCGGCAGCTCTTCGAAGCGGGCGAGCGAATCCAGATAGTCCTGCATCGGGTTGGCGTCCGGCTGCGCGGACGGCACGATCACCGACGGCGTGATGTGGGACAGCACCTGGTCGCCCGCAATCAGGATCCTGTCCTTCTCGCAATAGAACGAGGCGTGCTCGGGCGAATGCCCGCCGGCGGTGATGACGCGCCACTCGCGCTGGCCCATGCTGACGACGTCGCCGTCCTTGATGCGCGTGAACTCGCGCGGCGGCTTCAAGCCCAGATATTTCGACGGGCGCTGCGCGCCGACGATCGCAGCGGTATCGTCATCGGACGCGCCGTTGCGCTTCATGTAGGAGACGAACTGCTCGTTCAGCCCCTCCTCGCGCTCATGCCACATCATCCAGCCGTTCAACCATTCGGCGAACGGCAGCCGCACCGCGCATTTCGATTCCTTCACCAGGTATCCGGCGAAGCCGATGTGGTCGATGTGGGCGTGCGTCAACGTGAGGTTCTGCAGCGGCCGGCTGCGCAAGAGCCCGCGCCACAGCTTGTCCCAGATCTCGAAGATGTCGTCGGTGTTCATGCCGCAGTCGATCAGCGTCCAGCCGGGCCCGTTGTCGAGCAGCCAGCAGTTGACGTGATTGAGCCGCAGCGGCACCGGCAGCCGCACCCAGAACAGCCCCGGCAGAACGTCGGTGAGCTCGCCATAGGCGGGCGGACGCTGCACGGTGAATTTCAGGTCTTCGTCGTCGGACATTTTTTGTGCCCCCAGCCTGACTAGCGTCGACCTCAGCAGTCAGCGCTCGTCGACGAGCGCCCACTCCCCGTTGCGCGGAGAGCGGTTGGTGAGGGGATGGTGCCATCCGGTAGCAGGCTTGCGTTGAATCTGGCCATGCCCCGCACCCGCCCGGCTTCGCGGGTGACATCTCGCCGAGATATGGCGGCGACTGCCAACTCAGCTCACGGCAAATTCAATATCCGCTTGGCGATGATGTTGCGCTGGATGTCGTTGGTGCCGGACGCGATCATCGAGCCGAAATGATGGAAGAACGACCCGGTCAGGTTGACCGCATCGCCTTCGATGTCGGCATAGCCGAGATTGGCGCCTTCGCCGCCGGCGGTCTCCATCAACAGCTCGCTGGCGAGCTGGGTGGCGGAGGCGACGACGATCTTCAGCTGCGACAGCTCCGGTCCCGGATTGTCGCCGAGGCTCATGATATCGGCAAAGCGCTTGTAGGCGCTGGAGAGATCGGCGATGTCGAGATGAATCCGCACATACTTGGCCTGGAATTCCGCATCGTCCCAGACGCCGGTCGCCTTCGCCACCTTCTCGACCGCCATCAGCGCGGCGCGCGCCGGACGCGGGCTGCCGGAGTTCAGCCGCTCGAAGCCGAGCAGGCTCTTTGCCACCGTCCAGCCCTTGTTGACCTCGCCGACGACATTCGCCTTCGGAACGCGCACGTTCTCGAGGAACTCCTGCGCGAACTCCTCATGCCCGCCGATGTTCATGATCGGCCGCACCGTCAGGCCCGGCGTCTTCATGTCGAGCACGAAGAAGGTGATGCCTTCCTGCTTCTTCGCGTCCTTGTCGGTGCGCGCGAGCAGGAACATGTGGTCGGCCCAGTGGCCCGACGAGGTCCAGATCTTCGAGCCGTTGATGACGTAGTGGTCGCCGTCGAGCACGGCGGTGGTCTGCAGGCCGGCCAGATCGGAGCCGGCATTCGGCTCGGAATAGCCCTGGCACCAGATGTCCTCGTTGGCGACGATGCGCGGCAGGTATTTCTGCTTCTGCTCTTCCGTGCCCCAGCGCATCAGCATCGGGCCGAACATGACGATGCCCATGTCCGGATCGCGCATCACGCCGACGCGCTCGCGCTCCTCGATGTAGATGATCTGCTTGGCCGGCGAGAGGCCCATGCCGCCCCACTTGACCGGCCAGGCCGGGCGCGATCCAGCCCTTGCGCGCAATCACCTTCATCCAGGCGCTCATCTCCTGCGCGCTGCCGCGGCGGCCCATGTGGCGCATGTCGTGCGGATAGTTCTTGTCGAACCACGCGAACACGCCGGCGCGGAATTCCTCGTCGCTGAACGAATTCCAGTCCACGTCGGCCTTGTCGTCCTGCAGGAACACCGCCGAGAACGGCACGCTCTCGCGCTTCTCCGCGTCCTGCCCGCCGGTCTTCTGCAAGCAGCTTGCCGTAGCGGCGGCGGTGCTCGGCCGGATTGCCGAGCCAGGCGTTCAGCGCCATGGCGCGGCGCAGATAGAGACCGACGTCGTATTCGTCGGTGAAGCCGATCGCGCCGTGCAGCTTGATCGTCTCGCGGCCGATGGTGTGCGCGGCATCGCCCAGCCGCGATTTCGCGCGGCTCGCCGCCATGCTGAGCTGGTCCGGCGTCGTCTTCGGATTGTCGAGCGCGCGCACCGCATCGGCCAGCGTCACCATCGACAGCTCCTTCTGGATCCAGAGATCGACCGTGCGATGCTGCAGCGCCTGGTAGCTGCCGATCGGCCTTGCCGAACTGCACGCGCGTGCGCATGTAGCCGAGCGTGATCTCCAGCGCCTGCTGCATGCAGCCGTAGAGCTCGGCGCAGGTCATGATGGTCGCGGCATCCGTCGCCCGGCGCAGCGCGGCCTCGGCCTTCGTCGCCGCTGGCGACCAGGCTCGCCCGCCTTCACGTCCTTGAAGGTCAGCGTTGCCGGCAAACGTGCCGTCGGCGCGAAGCTCGTCCTTGATGGCGAAGCCCGGCCGCATTCGCCGGCACATGATAGAGCGCAATGCCGTCGGCGCCCTTCGCCGCAACGATGAAATCGGTCGCGCTCAACGCGGGATAGACATGGTGGGCGACGCCGTTCAGCACGGCATCCGCGCCTGAGGCTTTCGCGGTGACGCCGATGGCGTCCGAGAAGCGCCCGGCGACGGCCGCACCGACGATGCCTTCGCCGGACGCGATCTTCGTCAGCAGCGCCTTCTTCAACGCCGCGTTGTCGCTGGCGATCAGCAGGCTCGCCGACAGCACCGACGACGCAACGACCGGCTCCGGGCTCAGCGTCTTGGCCAGCTCCTCGACGACGACCGCCATCTCGGCGAAGCCGAGGCCCTGCCCGCCGAACTCCTCCGGAACGATGATGCCGAGCCAGCCCTGCTCGGCCATCTGCTTCCAGGCCGCCGCATCCATGCCCGGGCCGTGTCGTGCGCAACGCGCGCGAGCGCTCGAGGCCGCCGCGCCTGGCGAACGTCGCCGCCGCATCCCGCAGGAGCCGCAGCAGCTCGCCGTCGTCCGATTGATGTTCGTCGTGTGCGACTGCGACCGACATAGGCGCCTCCTCGAAGATCGATCAAGACCCTTGCTGTCTTCTTAGCTTGATATGCCGCCACGACGAAAGCCGCACGCCAGCACGATGGCACTCGAAAATGCGCAATTGTGCAATGCATGAATCCAGCACCGGCGCCACCTGTGTTCCGACATTCATAACGGGTCGCGCACGAGAGCGCGCATACCCTGCATTCGCAAACGCAATGGACGCGCCGGCATGACGCGTGGCTAAGCTGCCGCGCATCTGAAACACAACAACATCGGGAGAGCGACAATGGCAGGGATCGTCGAGGGCAAGGTCGCGATCGTCACGGGCGGAGGCGGCGCGATCGGCGGGGCGATCTCGCGGCTGCTGGCCAAGGAAGGCGCGAAGGTCGTCGTCAACGACGTCGGCGGCTCGGTGTTCGGCACCGACCAGAACGACCTCGGCCCGGCGCAGAAGGTGGTCGCCGACATCAAGGCCGCGGGCGGCCAGGCCATCGCCAACGGCGACAGCGTCTCGAGCTGGGAGTCGGCGCAGAAGATCGTCCAGGCGCGCGCGACACGTTTGGCAAGATCGACCTCGTGGTCAACAACGCCGGCATCATCCGCATGGCGAGCTTCCACAAGATGATGCCGAAGGACTGGGAGGACGTCATCAACGTCCATCTCAACGGCAGCTTCTATGTCGCCCGCGCGGCGGCGCCGCATATGCGCGAGCAGAAGAGCGGCGCGTTCGTGCACATGGCCTCGACCGCCGGCCTCGTCGGCACGCTCGGCATGGCCAACTATGCCGCCGCCAAGATCGGCATCCACGGCCTGTCGCGCTCGATCGCCATCGACATGGGCGTGTTCAACGTGCGCTCGAACGCGATCGCGCCGGCGGCGCACAGCCGCATGATCGACGCGACGCCGAACCAGACGCCGGAGATGGCCGCGCGCATCGAACGGCGCCAGCGCGTGCAGAAGCCGGAGCACATCGCCAACCTCACCGTGTTCCTGCTGAGCGACGCGGCGCAAGGACATCAGCGGCCAGATTTTCGGCGCACGCGGTCCGGAGATTTATCTCTACAACCAGCCGCGGCCGGTGCGCACGCTGTTCCGCTCCGGCGGCTGGCCGCCGCAGAAGCTCGCCGAGCAGCTGCCGCAGATGCTGAAGAGCTCGCTGACGCCGCTGGAGCGCACGGGCGACGTGTTCAGCTGGGATGTGGATGAGTGAGTGCCGTCATCGCGCGCGAAGCGTAGCCCGGAATCGCCGCGCGACAGCGAGCAGTCGCGGACGTCAGCACTGCGGCACGTTGTCTCTCGCGACGCTGCGGCGCTATCGGATTCCGGCTTCGCGCGTCCGCGCGCTCCGGAATGACAACTACCGCTTCAACCCGCGCACGTGGTTGATGATGCCGGAAAAATCGTCGCCGTCGTGGCCGGCGGCGTTGAAGGCGGCGTAGATCTCTTCGGCGTGGGCGCCGAGCGGCGTTGCGGCGCCGGCGGCCTTGGCGGCTTCCTGCGACAGCTTCAGGTCCTTCAGCATCAGGGCTGCGGCGAAGCCGGGCTTGTAGCCGTTGTTGGCCGGGTGACGCCGGCACCGGGCCCGGCACCGGGCAGTAGTTGGTGATCGACCAGCACTGGCCGGACGAGGTGGAGGCCACATCGAACAGCGCCTGGTGCGACAGGCCGAGCTTTTCGGCGAGCGCGAACGCCTCGCTGACGCCGATCATGGAAATGCCGAGGATCATGTTGTTGCAGATCTTCGCCGCCTGACCGGCGCCGGCCTCGCCGCAATGGACGATCCGCTTGCCCATGGCTTCGAGCACGGGCTTCGCCGCAGCGAAGGCGTCGCTGCTGCCGCCGGCCATGAAGGTCAGCGTCGCGCCCTTGGCGCCGCCGACGCCGCCCGACACCGGCGCATCGATCGACGGCAGTTTCCGCGCCGCCGCCAGCGCATGCGCCTTGCGCGCGCTCTCCACGTCGATGGTCGAGCAGTCGATCAGCAGCGTGCCGTCACGCGCCGCCGGCACGAGCTCCGCCCATACCGACATGCACATGCTTGCCCGCCGGCAGCATGGTGATGACGACGTCGGCGGACTTCGCCGCCTCGACCGCCGAGGCCGCGATCGCAACGCCGTCGGCCTTCGCCGCGTCGCATGACGCCTTGACGAGATCGAAGCCCGTGCACCTTGTGCCCGGCCTTGATCAGGTTGGCGGCCATCGGCCCACCCATGTTGCCGAGACCGATCACCGCGATGGTCTTGCTCATGTCATCCCTCCCGTGCGGAATTTGCCGGAAATACCAGTTCATCCACGCCGCGCGGAACGAAGTACGCATCGATCATCGCCGGCGTCACGTCATCGAGCGTCGCCGGCGACCACTTCGGCGACCTGTCCTTGTCGATCACCGCGGCGCGAATGCCTTCCGGAAAATCGTGACTGATGAAGATCTCCAGCGCCGCGCCGTATTCGCGCACCAGGCACTGCCGCAACGACGTGGAGACTTTTGCCTCGCGCAGCAGCCGCAGCGTCAGCTTCAGGCTGGTCGGCGACTTGCTGCGCAATGTCCTGGCCACGCTCTGCGAGAATTCCGACGTATCGCGCTCGAAGGCGGAGACGATGTCGGCCGCGCTGTCGCGCGCCATCGCCGCATCGATCATCTTCTGGTGCTCGTCGACCGGCGCGGGCCCGCGCGGCAGCGCGTAGTGCGCGAGCACGCCGCGCACCATGCCGTTGTTGGCGCCGGCCCGAGCCGCACCAGCGCCTGCCGCAGCTCGCCGAGCTTCTCCTGCGGGATCAGCACATCGGCAAGGCCGAGGCGGATCGCGTCCATGCCGGTCATCGATTGCCCGGTCAGCCCATAATAAGTGCCGAGCTGTCCCGGCGCGCGCGACAGCAGCCACGTGCCGCCGACGTCCGGAAAGAAGCCGATCCCGGTCTCGGGCATGGCCATCTGGGTCTTCTCCGTGACCACGCGATGCGCGCCGTGCGCCGAGAGGCCGACGCCGCCGCCCATGACGACGCCGTCCATGAAGGAGACGTAAGGCTTCTTCAGCGAGGCGATCGCGCGCGTTCAGGATGTACTCCTCGCGCCAGAAGACGTTTCCGAGATCGCCGCCGGCGCGGATGCTGTCATAAAGGCTGCGGATATCGCCGCCCGCGCACAGCCCGCGCTCGCCCGCGCCCTCGAGCAGGATCACGCCGATGGAGCTATCCGTCTCGAACCGGTCGAGCGCGGCGCTCATGGAGCGCACCATGTCGAGCGTCAGCGCGTTCAGCGCCTTCGGCCGATTGAGCCGGATCACGCCGAGCGAACCCTCGGTGGTGGCGATCAGCTCGTCTTCCTTCTCCAGCACGGCGGTGTCCGTCATCGTTGCGCCTCGATCAGCTTGCGCGCGACGATCAGCCGCATGATTTCGTTGGTGCCTTCGAGGATCTGGTGCACGCGCAGGTCGCGCACGATCTTCTCGATGCCGTATTCGGAGAGATAGCCGTAGCCGCCGTGCAGTTGCAACGCCTGATTGGCGACCTCGAAGCCGACGTCGGTGGCGACGCGCTTGGCCATCGCGCAGCGCATCGTCACGTCGGCATCGCCGCGGTCGTAGGCGGCAGCCGCCGAATAAAGGAAGACGCGCGCAGCTTCGAGCTCGGTCGCCATGTCGGCGAGGCGGAACTGCAGCGCCTGGAATTCGTCGAGGCGCTTGCCGAACGCCTTTCGCTCGCGCGTGTAGGCGAGCGCCTTGTCGAGCGCGGCCTGCGCGCCGCCGAGCGAGCACGCGCCGATGTTGATCCGGCCGCCGTCGAGGCCGGCCATGGCGATGCGGAAGCCCATGCCTTCATCGCCGAGGCGATTGGCGACCGGCACGCGGACGTTGTCGAAGATCACCGCGCGGGTCGGCTGCGCGTTCCAGCCCATCTTGCGCTCGTTGGCGCCGAGCGAAATGCCGGGCGTGTTGCCTTCGACCACGAGCGTCGAGATGCCGCCGGGCCCCTCGCCGCCGGTGCGCACCATGACGACATAGAGGTCACCCGCGCCGGCACCGGAGATGAACTGCTTGGTGCCGTTCAGCACGTAGACGTCGCCGTCGCGCTTCGCCGTCGTCCGCAACGCCGCCGCGTCCGAGCCGGCGCCGGGCTCGGTCAGGCAGTAGCTCGCCAGATGCTGCATGCTGCAGAGTTTCGGCAGAAAGCGCGTGCGCTGGTCGATCGAGCCGAAGGCGTCGATCATCCAGGCGGCCATGTTGTGGATCGAGATGTAGGCCGAGACCGTCGGGCAGCCCTGCGCCAGCGCCTCGAAAATCAGTGCCGCATCGAGCCGGGTCAGGCCGGAACCGCCGACGTCGTCGCGGATATAGATGCCGCCCATGCCGAGCGTCGCGGCCTCGCGGATGGTGTCGACGGGGAAATGCTTTTCCTCGTCCCATTTCAGCGCAAACGGCGCGATCTTTTCGGCCGCGAAAGCGCGCGCGGTGTCGCGCAGCGCGATCTGATCCTCAGGCAGGGTAAACAGGTGCATGACTTGACGCTCCGGCGAGCGAGGTCAGTGATTCCCGGTCTGAAATGCGAAAGCAAGGGGTATCGGCGCACGCAGCGGGTGCAAGTATGCACCGTGGGTCGGTGGCGATCGCTGGTGCGCCTCGTTGCTGTCATCACCGGGCTTGTCCCGGTGATCCCGCTTCGGGACGCAGTGCCCTCCTAAGCGGGATTGCCGGGTCAAGCCGCGGCAATCGACGGCTGAACGGCTGCGGAGTGCAACTAGCGCTACCTCGGAACGGAAATCGCGCCGATCACGAAATCGATCATCTGGTCCAGCGGCACATCGATCTGCTTGTCGGCGCACTGGGCGATCATCTGCGGGTGGAAGAAACGGCACATGGAGATGCACACGCATTTTGCCGTCAGCTCGAGGTCGCAGGGCTTGAACTGTCCCGCCGCGACACCTTCGGCGATCACCCGGCCGACCATCTCGCCGATCCGCGCGATATGCGCGTCGCAGATGTCCCAGTTCTCCTCCATCGCCAGCGCCACCATCTCGTGCAGCTTGGAGTCGCCGACATAACGCTCGGCGTTCATGTGATGGACGGTCGCCATGATCTCGCGCAGCCGATCCTTCGGCGACAGCGGCTCCTCGACGATGGTCGCCACCGCCGCCTCGACCTCGCCCATCAGGCGCGTGGCCACGCCCTGGTGGATCGCCGGCTTCGAATCGAAGAAGCGATAGACGTTGGCCGGGCTCATCTTCAGCACCTTGGCGATGTCCGCCACGGTGGTCTTCTGATAGCCGATCTCACGGAACAGCCGCTCCGCGACCAGCAGGATGCGCGTACGGGTGTCCGTTTCGGTGTTTTCAAGAACGAGCGACATGGTCTTCTATATAAGCGTCCGGTTATTCCGCCGCCATCGACATCTCCGGCCGCGCTTCCTCACGATTTACGTGCTTTTTCGTTACCGTCCGCTTTCGCGATGCTGTCGTCAAGGCTCTTGCGGAACCAAAGGGCGTAGAGGCTGGGCAGGAAAAGCACGGTCAGGAAGGTCGCGACGAACAGTCCGCCCATGATGGTGACGGCCATCGGCCCCCAGAAGGGCGAGCGCGACAGCGGGATCATCGCAAGGATCGCCGCCAGCGCCGTCAGCACCACCGGCCGGGCGCGGCGAACGGTCGCCTCGATGATCGCGATGCGCCGCGTCATGCCGTGCAGCACCTCGGTCTCGATCTGGTCGACCAGGATCACCGAGTTGCGCATGATCATGCCGGCCAGCGCGATCAGGCCGAGCAGCGCGACGAAGCCGAACGGCAGGCCGGTGAGGTTGAGCGCGAGCGACGTGCCGATGATGCCGAGCGGAGCGGTCGCGAACACCAGGAGCATCCGCGAGAAGCTCTGCAGCTGGACCATCAGCAGCGTCAGCATGATGGCGAACATCAGCGGGAACAGGACCGCGATCGAGGAATTGCCCTTTTCCGATTCCTCGATCGCGCCGCCGATCTCGAGCCGGTAGCCGGGCTCCAGCTTGTCGCTGATGGGCTTCAGCTTCGGCCAGATGGCGCTGGACACCGCCGGCGCCTGCGCGCCGTCGACGACGTCCGAACGGACGGTGATCGCCATGTCGCGGTTGCGCCGCCACAGGATCGATTCCTCGTGGCTGTATTCGATCTTGGCGATCTGCGAGAGCGGCACGACGACGCCGTTGCGCGCGGTGACGGTCAGGTCGCCGACCTTGCCGAGATCGAGCCGCTCGGGCGCCACCGCCCGCGCCACCACGGCCACCTTTTCGATGCCGTCGCGAACGGTGGTGACCGGCACGCCGGAGATCAACAGGCTCAGCGCCTGCGATACATCCTGCGGCGTCAGGCCGAGCGCGCGGGCGCGATCCTGATCGACCACGAGCTTCAGATACGGCGTCTGCTCGTTCCAGTCGAGCTGCGGCTCGATCAGCCGCTTGTCGGTGCGCATCACCTCGCGCACCTGGTAGGCGATGTCGCGCACCTTCTGGGTATCCGGACCGACGACGCGGAACTGCACCGGGAAGCCGACCGGCGGACCGAAGTTGAAGCGGTCGACGCGCACGCGCGTCTCCATCAGGGCGCCCTCGGCAACCGCCTTCTCGATCCGCGCCTTGATGCGTTCGCGCGCCTCGACGTCCTTCGACTGGATGACGATCTCGGCGAACGACTCGTTCGGCAGCTGCGGGTTGAGGCCGAGCCAGAAACGCGGCGAGCCCTGGCCGACATAGGTGGTGTAGGTCGTGATGTCCTTGTCGCCGTCGAGCAGCTTCTCCGCCTTCTTCGCCGTTTCGGACGTGACGTTGATGGCGGTGCCTTCCGGCATGCGCAGCTGCAGGAACAGCTCGGGACGCTCGGACAGCGGGAAGAACTGCTGCTGCACGCGGCCGAAGGCTGCGATCGAGACGACGAACACGATCGCGGTGGCGATGACCACCTTGATGCGATGATCGACGCACCACTGCACGATCGCGGCGCAGGCGGTTGTACATCCCGGTCTCGTAGATCGCGTGCGGATTGTCGTTCAGCGGGTCGATGCGCGGCAAAATTCGGCAACAGCTTGACGCCGAGATAGGGCGTGAAGATCACGGCAACGACCCATGAGGCGAGCAGCGCGATCGAGACGATCCAGAAGATGCCGCCGGCGTATTCGCCGACGCCGGATGCCGCAAGACCGATCGGCAGGAAGCCCGCCGCCGTGATCAGCGTGCCCGTCAACATCGGGAACGCGGTCGAATCCCAGGCGAACGATGCGGCCTTCAGCCGGTCGACCCCCTGCTCCATCTTCACGATCATCATCTCGACGGCGATGATCGCGTCGTCGACCAGCAGGCCGAGCGCAATGATCAGCGCGCCAAGCGTGATGCGGTGCAGGTCCATGCCCATGAAGTTCATGACGACGAAGACGATCGCCAGCACCAGCGGCACGGAGGTCGCGACCACGATGCCGGTACGCCAGCCGAGCGAGAGGAAGCTGACCGCCAGCACGATCGCGAGCGCCTCCAGGAACGAGCGGAGGAATTCCTTGATGGCGTGCTCGACCACCTGCGGCTGGTCGGCGATCTGCTCGATATCGACGCCGATCGGCACCGTCTTCATGAACTCGTCGGTGGACTTCTTCAGGTCCTCGCCGAGCTGCGGCAGGTTGCCGCCCTTGGCCATCACGATGCCGACGCCGATCGCGGCCTTGCCGCGCTGGCGGACCATGAAATCGGACGGATCCTCGAACCCGCGGGTGACGGTGGCGATGTCGCCCAGGCGGAACACGCGCCCGTTGGCCTCGACCGGCGTCTCCGCCACCGCTCTGGCGCCGTCGAGAGCCCCAGTCACACGCAGAGCAACACGTTGTGACGAGGTTTCGACGACGCCAGCGGGGGCAACCGCATTCTGTTTGGCAAGCGAATCGAACAGCGACCTGCGGCGTGATGCCGAGGGTTGCGAGCTTCGCATGCGAGAATTCGACGAAGATCTTCTGGTCCTGAATGCCGTAGAGATTGACCTTGATGACGTTCGGAACCTTCAACGTCTTCTGGCGCAGGGCATCGGCGACCTTCTTCAGCTGCGCGTAGTCGGCGCCGTCGCCGGTCAGCATGTAGAGGATCGAATCGACGTCGCCGTATTCGTCGTTGATGATCGGCCCGATCACGCCCTGCGGCAGCTCGCCCTGCATGTCGACGAGCTTCTTGCGCGTCAGGTAGAACAGGTAGGGCACCTCCTTCGCCGGCGTGGAATCCTTGAAGAAGACCTGCATCGCCGAGAAGCCGGGCTTGCTGTAGGTCTGCACGCGATCGAAATAAGGAAGCTCCTGCAGCTTCTTCTCCATCGGCTCGGCGACCTGGCTCTGCATCTCCTGCGCGGTCGCGCCGGGCCAGAGGATCGAGACGACGGCAAGCTTGATGGTGAAGGACGGGTCTTCGGAACGGCCGAGCCGCTGATAGGAGAACAGGCCGCCGAGCGTCAGCGCGATGATGAAGAACAGCACCAGCGCCTGGTGATGAACCGCCCACTCAGACAAATTAAAGCGGCGCATGGCTCGTCCCCGTTATGTCTTAAGGAGTTGCGTCAAACCGCGTTGCGTCAAAAAGCGAGGTTGGAAACCACGCGAACCTTCTGCGCCGTGTCGAGCTTGTGCACGCCGATCGCAACGACGCTCTCGCCGTCGAGCACGCCGCCGGTAATGAGGGCGTCGCGGGTCTCGTAGGCCTTGACTTCCACCGGCTTCAATTCGATCCGGCCGGTCTTTTCATCGGCGACGAACACGGCGGCGCCGGTGCCCTGATTGTAGATGGCCGAGAGCGGCACGCGCGCGACTCGCTCCGCTCGCGGGCTCTGCAAGGGTCAGCGTCGCGGTCATGCCGAGCTTGATGTCGTCGGTGGCGTCGGGGATCGAGAATTTGGCCAGATAAGTGCGGCTCGCAGCATCTGCCGCCGGCGCAAGCTCGCGCAGTTTTGCGACGTACTTCTTGTCCGGATCCGACCACAGCGAAACCTGTGCCTTGCCGCTCTGCGCGCGGGCGACCAGCGTCTCGGGCACGGCGACCACGACTTCCTTCTCGGCGATGCGGGCGATGCGGACGACGCCCTGGCCGGCGGCGACCACCTGGCCGGGCTCGGCGGAGGTCGACGTCACCACGCCGCGAGCGTCGGCCGTCAGCGTCGCATAGGAGAGATTGTTCTTCGTCAGCTCGACGGAGCGCTGGGCACGCGTGACACGGCCGCGGGCTTCATCGGCGGCCGCACGCGCCTGGTCCAGCTGCACGTCGGTGGTCCAGCCCTTGGCCTTCAGTTCGGTCGCGCGGCGCTCGGAGGCGGCCGCCTGCACCAGCACGCCGGAGGCGGCCTTGAACTCCGCCTCGGCCTGCTCGGCCTGCAGCTTCAGGTCGGCTTCGTCCAGCAGCGCCAGCGGCTCGCCGGCGTCGACCACCTGGCCGACCTCGACGATCCGCTTGGCGACCTTGCCGGCAACGCGGAACCCGACATCGCTCTCGATCCGCGGGCGAATGGTGCCGACGAAGCTGCGGTCGGGCGTCTGCGGCTCGTAGTGGACCTTGATGGTGAGGACCGGACGGTCCGGCTTGGCCTCTTCCCGGGCCTGGCTGTTGTCGCAGCCGGCAAGGACCAGGGAGACGAGGGCGAGCAGCGCGAACGCAATGAACGGCCTCGGGATCCGGCTGTTGGGATAAGAGGTTTGTTCGCTGATTTGGTCGCTGGTCTGGTCGGTCATGGCGGATGCTCCGGTAGTACGCGGAGAGAAAAGCCTGACTACTGAC
Source organism: uncultured Alphaproteobacteria bacterium (assembly GCA_963843435.1). Classification (GTDB taxonomy): domain Bacteria; phylum Pseudomonadota; class Alphaproteobacteria; order Rhizobiales; family Xanthobacteraceae; genus P52-10. The sequence continues at coordinate 662,628 of CAWJKJ010000006.1, read as the reverse complement.
GAATGTCAATAATCGTCAGTGATCACAAATTTGCGATGCAATAGTGATAATGTGAATTACATTAACATAGGGAACGCGAGCCTCGCAAACGAGGCTTCGCCTTGAAATTACTACTGGATTTGCGTGCCAGAAACCGGCAGCAGTGATTTCTTAACCGTCGAATTCGATCACGAATCTGGTCTGGGTTCCCGCAACGCAACCGCTTGCAGCGCCCAAGAGCAGTGCGTAGATGGCCTCGAACCCACCCGATCCGGCCGGACCGAGACGCGCGGCGTGGCGCAGATGACGACCTGCAAGATGCGGCGTCTTCCACACGGGCGCTGGTTGCTAGTAATCATCGCTAGCAAACACATCGAACAAACGGACGGCCTCCCAATGTCGGCGCATCTCTTCGATCCCATCCAGCTCGCGGGCCTCAAACTTTCCAACCGCATCATCATCGCGCCGATGTGCCAGTACTCCGCCGCGCCGGACGGCACCGCCACCGACTGGCACACGATCCATCTCGGTCATCTGGCGCTGTCCGGCGCAGGCCTGCTGGTGATCGAGGCGACCGCCGTCGAAGCCGACGGTCGAATCACACCGCGCGATCTCGGCCTCTGGTCCGACGACAACGAGAAGCGGCTTGCGCCGCGTGCTCGAGCAGGTGCGCGCGCACGCGACGAACCCGATCGGCATCCAGATCGCACACGCGGGGCGCAAGGCCTCGCATCGCGCCCCGTGGGAGGGCGGCAGCCAGATCAAGCTCGCCGACGGCGGATGGCTCACGCATGCGCCTTCGGCCATTCCGTTTCAGCCGGGCACCGAAGCGCCGCGCGCGCTCGACCGCGATGGCCTTGCGCGGGTGAAGGCCGCGTTCCGCAAGACCGCCGAACGTTCCGTGCGGCTCGGGCTCGAGGCGATCGAAATCCACAGCGCGCACGGCTACCTGCTGCACGAATTCCTGTCGCCGCTGTCGAACAAGCGCGACGACGAGTATGGCGGCTCGCTCGCCAACCGCCTGCGCTTCCCGCTGGAGGTGTTCGAGGCCGTGCGCGAGGTGGTGCCGCCGCACATTCCGCTCGGCCTGCGTTTCTCGGCCACCGACTTCTTCGAAGGCGGATGGGATCTCGAACAGACGCTGGCCTATGCGACTGAACTGAAGAAGCGCGGCTGCAGCTTCTTCGACGTCTCCGGCGGCGGCATGACGCCTGAGCAGAAGATCCCGCTTGGACCGGGCTATCAGGTTCCGTTCGCGGAAGCCGTGAAGCGCGAAACCAACGTGCCGACGATGGCGGTCGGTCTCATCACCGAAGCCGAGCACGCCAACGAGATCGTCACCTCGGGCAAGGCCGACATGGTCGCGCTCGCGCGCGGCATGCTCTACGACGCCCGCTGGCCCTGGCACGCGGCTGCGAAGCTCGGCGCCAAGGTGCCTGCGCCGAAGCAGTATCTGCGCGCGACGCCGCATGCCGTGAAGGACCTGTTCCTGCCGGTTGCGGCCGGCTGACGCCACCAACATGGCGATCTCCAACGCGCACTGCACGATCGAGATCGACGAGCCGCGGCGTCGCGCAGCTGACCATCTGCAACGCCGGCTCGATGATCATCCTCAACTCGCAGGTGATCGCCTCGCTGACCAGCGCGATCGAGGAGCTCGGCCAGCAGAAGGGGCTTCGCGCGCTGGTGCTGCGCGGCGAAACCGAAAAGGCCTTCATCGGCGGCGCCGACATCAAGGAAATGGCGACGCTGGACCAGGCCAGCGGCGAGCGCTTCATCACCAACCTGCGCAACCTTTGCGAAGCCGCGCGCAACTTTCCGCAGCCGGTGATCGCGCGCATTCCCGGCTGGTGCCTCGGCGGCGGGCTCGAATTCGCGATCTGCTGCGATTTCCGCATTGCCTCGGATCAGGCGAAGTTCGGGATGCCCGAGGTCAAGGTCGGCATTCCGTCGGTGATCCACGCGGCGATGATGCCGCGGGTGATGGGCACGCCGCGCGCCCGCTGGATGGTGATGACGGGCGCGACCATCGACGCCGCGACCGCGCTGAACTGGGGTCTCGTCGACGCGGTGACGACGCCCGACAAGCTCGATGCGGAGGTCGAGAAGCTGCTCGGCGAGCTGCTCGAATGCGGCGCGGAGGCGCTCGTCGCGCAAAAGCTGCTGATCCGCAAATGGGAGGAGCTGCCGCTGAAAGAGGCAATCGACGCCAGCATCCCGATTTTCGGCCGCTCGTTCCTGACCGGCGAACCGCAGCATCACATGCAGGCAGTTCATCAACCGGCCGACAGGGCACCTAAAGCTTAAGTGATCGCGTCCGATCTGGATTTGCCGCACGCCTCGAAGTAAATCTTGAGGCGCTCATGCATTCCGCATCACCGTTCAGGCCATGCGCCTTTCGCGAATGATCCTGATCCTCTTCCTCGCCCTCGTGGCCGCGCCTATCGCCGTGTCTGCAACGCTCTACGCGTTCAGCGCGCGCGCCGAGAACTGGCAGATCGCCGACCGCTCCAGCGCCGGCCTGTTGCCGCAGCCCGCGGCAAAGCCGGAGGCCGCCGTGCGCATCTACGCGGCGCGCACCGTGCGCTGGAAGCAGATCTTCGCCGTCCATAGCTGGATCGTGTTCAAGGAGAACGGTGCGCCGAGCTACACGCGTTACGACTACACGGCCTGGGGCGAGCCGATCCGCGTCAACGGCTTTGCCGCCGACGGACGCTGGTTCGGTGAAGTTCCGGAAACGGTGTTCGCCGCCGACGGCGCGGAGGCGGAGAAGCTGATCCCGAAGATCAAGCAGGCGATCGCGGCCTACGAGTATCGCAACTACGGCGACTATCGCGCCTGGCCGGGACCGAACTCCAACACCTTTGTCGCCGCCATCATCGACGCCGTGCCGGAGATGCGCACCACCTTGCCGCCGACCGCCGTGGGCAAGGATTTTCCCTATGACCGCAACTGGCTGTCATCCGACCGCCACCGGCTTTCGCGCGACGCTCGGCGGCTACCTCACGCTGACCGTCGGCTGGATCGAAGGCATCGAGCTCAGCCTGCTCGGCGGCGTGGTCGGCCTCGACATCCGCCGGCCTGCGATCAAGCTGCCGGGCCTCGGCCGCATCGGCATGAGCGCGTTCTCGCCCGAAGCGCGCGCTTAGCATCCGCTCACAGGTATTTCGGCGTTTCGCGATCGATCGCGAAATCGTCGAACCACGGCCGGTCGCGGCCGGCGATCAGTTCGCCGATCATCTGCGCAGCGAGATAGCTGAAGGTGATGCCGTTGCCGCCGTAGCCGTACGCCGCGTAGATGCCGGGATGGCCGGGCACCCGGCCGATCAGCGGCAGGCCGTCTTCTGTCGTTCCGAACGCGCCGGACCAGACGAAGTCCGTCGCCATGTCCGCATGCGGCCATAGCGCCGACATGCGGCGAGCGATGGCATCGGCCTTCGCGGGCATGAGCGCGTTGCGCTCGTCCGGTTCGATCGCCTCTTCATCGTCCTCGCCGCCGGCGATGATGCGTCCGTCGGTCGTCGTGCGGGCATAGAGATAGTTCTCCGACGCTTCCCAGATCAGCGTGCCGTCGCGCCAAAGCGCTTCCGGCCTCTCGGGCAGCGTGGCGATGGCAAAGCTGGACACGATTCGATGCGAGTCCAGCTTGAGGAAGTCCGGCATCACGTAACCTGTGGCCAGCACGACGTGTCGCGCCTCGACGCAATGCCCGTTGTCGAGTTGCACGCCCACCGAGCGGCTCGCGCAGTCGTAACCGACTGCCTCCGCGTCGTACACGCGCGCGCCTTGCGCGATCGCAACCTGCAAGAGCGCCTGCGCGAGGCGCAGCGGATCGGCCTCGGCGGAATCCGGCGACCAGAGCGCGGCCTCCCGCATCATCGCGAACTCGTCACGCACCGCGGCGCCGTCGAGAAACCGGCCCGGCAATCCCGCACGCGTCCGCAACGCGTGCTCTTCGCGCAGCTCGGACTCGCCGGCGCCGGGCGGCGCGAGATACAGCGCATTGCGCCGACGCAGTCCGGCGCCAAGCGAGAGGCTTTCGATCGACGCGACCATGCCACGGGCCGCCTCAAGGCTGAGGCGGTAGGTCCGCGAGGCGCGGTCGAAGCCATAAATATTGGACAGTTCAGCGAGCGAGCGATCGATCTCCCAGAGCAGCATCGCCGTGCTTGCTGCGGTGCTGCCGTGTCCGGGTCGTTCGCGGTCGATCACCACGACCTCGTGGCCGCGGCGCGTCAGATGCTCGGCCGCGAGCGATCCGGTGATCCCCGCGCCGACGACCAGGACGTCGCAACGCAGATCGGCGTTCAAAGCCTGACTATGGAGCCGCTGAAAACCGGCGCGCCACGGTGGCTCGCCGCCGCGCAGGTCGAGCTGTTCGGTGGCGCGCTCGTCCAGCATGTCTGGCACAGGGATACTCTTGCCGCGGGACCTGCTAACGGCCGGGCACATGTGAAAGTTTCATTGCCAAGCGGATTCTGCATCGCCCCATGCCGAATTCAGCGAGTTGCGCCTGCGCTGCATCTCTGGAAAGGTCGAATGCAAAGCAACGGGACGAAACGGCAAGAACAAGGGCAACCCCATGAGCAATGACAGCCGCATTCCGGTCATCGTCGGCGTCGGCGAGATCACCGACAAGCCGGCCAATCCGGCCGAGGGGCTCGAGCCGCTGGCGCTGATGGCGGAGGCGCTGAAGCGCGCCGAGCAGGATGCGGGCGCAAAGCTTGTCGCCGAGATCGACTCCATCGACCTCGTCAACCTGGTGAGCTGGCGCTACGAGGACCCGGCGCGGCAGCTGTGCGAGCGGCTCGGCATTGCGCCGAAGCGCGCGGTGTACGGGCCGGTCGGCGGCGAAGGGCCGATCCGCTTCCTGCACGAGGCGGCGTTGCGCATCCAGCGCGGCGAAAGCGTGGTCGGCGCCGTCTGCGGCGCCGAGGCGCAGAGCACCGTCAACAAGGCGGAGAAGGCCGGCGTCAAACTGCCGTGGACGCCGTTTGCCGAGCACGGCGTGCAGTCGGTGCGCAGCGCCAGCTGGCAGCATCCGCTCGCCATCGCGCTCGGCGTGTTCCAGCCGATCACGGTGTATCCGTTCTATGATGCGGCGACCGCCGCGCACTGGGGCCAGACGCCGCGCGAGGCGCTGCGCGAGTCCGGCGAACTGTGGTCGACCTTCTCCGGCGTCGCTGCGAAGAATCCGCACTCGTGGCTGAAGCGCGCGTTCGAGCCGGAGGCGATCATGACGCCGACGGCCGACAACCGGCTGATCGCCTGGCCCTACAACAAGCTGATGGTCGCGAACCCGATGGTCAATCAGGGCGCGGCGCTGATCGTCACCAGCCTGGCGAAGGCGCGCGCGGCCGGCGTGCGCGAGGATCGCATGGTCTATTTCGTCGGCGGCGCCTCGGCGGAGGAGCCGCGCGACTATCTGCTGCGCGACCAGTATGTCGAAAGCTACGCGCAGAACGCGGTGCTCAACACGGTGATCGACCTCGCCGGCGGCGACGGCACGAACTTCGACGCCATCGAGCTCTACAGCTGCTTTCCCTGCGTGCCGAAGATGGCGCGGCGCACGCTCGGCTTCGGTGCCGACGTGCAGCCGACCGTCACCGGCGGGCTGACCTTCTTCGGCGCGCCGCTGAACAGCTACATGACCCACGCCGCCTGCGCGATGGTTCATGCGCGTGCGCGACGGCGCAAAGTTCGGCCTGCTGTATGGCCAGGGCGGCTTCGTCACAAAACACCACGCGCTGGTGCTGGCGCCGAAGGCACAGGCAGAGCCGCTGTCGGACAGCGTCAGCGTGCAGGCGATCGCCGACAAGCAGCGCGGCGAAGCGCCGAAGTTCAATCCCGAGGCCAGCGGCAAGGCGAAGGTCGAGAGCTTCACGGTGATCTACGACCGCGACGGCGAGGTGAAGCACGGCGTCGTCATCCTGCGCAACGCCGAGAACGAACGCACGCTTGCGCGCGTTCCGGCAGGCGACAAGGCGACGCTCGCGCGCCTGCTCGATCTCGATCGCTCGCCGATCGGCTCGGCCGGCGCCATCACCAAGGCCGGCGACGGCATGCAGGAATGGAAGGCGGCGTGACGTTCTGTCATTCCGGGACGCGGCGCAAGCCCGCAGACCCCGGAATCCAGAGGTCTGGCGAATTCAGCGGACTGGCACGTCGAGATCTCCGCGTCCGTCGCTTCGCGACGCCCCGGAAGTGACCGCAGGCGAAAAATAATGACCGACGAAGACAAAGCCCTCGTTCCGATCCGCGCCTACATCGACGCCTTGAACAAGGGCGACGTCGACGGCGTGCGGGCGGCGTTTCACTTTCCGCATGTGTCGTTCAACCGCGGCAAGGTCGTGTATTCGCCGACGCCTGAAAGTTTCACGCTGCAGGACTTCAAGAACCGTGTCGGGCCGGATGGCTGGGTGCGCTCGTCGATCGACGGTCATCGCGTGGTGCTCGCCGGGCCGCACAAGGTTCACTTCGACGTCTGGTTCACGCGCTGGCGCGGTGACGGCTCGGCGATCGGCGTGCATCACTCGCTCTACACCGTCACCGAGATCGACGGCCGATGGGGCCTGCAATCGCGCTCCAGCTACGGATGAACAATCAAACCCAGGGAGAAACCGATGAGTGACGCCGTTCTCACGAAGCAGGTGGCCGAGCATGTCATGCTGGTCACGATCAACCGGCCGGACGCGCGCAACGCCGTGAACGGCGACGTCGCGCAGGGGCTCGAGCGCGCGGTGTTCGAGACCGAGAAGGACCCGAACATCTGGGTGGTGATCCTGACCGGCGCCGGCGACAAGGCGTTCTGCGCCGGCGCGGACCTGAAGGCGGTGTCGCAGGGCGGCGGCGGCAGCCTCGGCACCAAGGGCGGCGGCTTTGCCGGCTTCGTGCATCAGCCGCGGACGAAACCGTGGATCGCCGCGGTCAACGGCTTTGCGCTGGCGGGCGGCACCGAGATTGCGCTCGCCTGCGACCTGATCGTCGCGATCGAGGAGGCGGCATTCGGCCTGCCCGAGGTCAAACGCGGACTGGTGGCTGGCGCCGGCGGGCTCTATCGGCTGCCGCGCGCGCTGCCGAAGGCGATCGCGCTGGAGCTGATCATGACCGGCGCGCATTTCGACGCGAAGCGCGCCTTCGGCTACGGACTGGTGAACCGCCTGGTGCCGCGCGACCAGCTGATGCCGGAAGCGCTGAAGCTCGCGGGGGCGATCTGCGAGAACGCACCGATCTCGGTGCGCGAAAGCCTCGCCGTCGCGAAGCAGGCGCTGGACCTGACGGATGCAGAGCTGCGCGAAGTGAGCGCCGTGGCCTCGCGCAAGGTCGCCGCGACCGAGGACTACAAGGAAGGCCCGCGGGCGTTCATCGAGAAACGCGCGCCGAAGTGGGTGGGGAGGTAGGGCGATAGTTTTCGCCGAGCACCGCCACGCAGTCGTCATTGCGAGCGAAGCGAAGCAATCCAGCTGCGCGCGTAGCGCGCCATCAAAAGCGGCTGAGTTCGCCGAAACTGCCGCGATTTTCGTCTGCGCGGGCATGACGCGCGCGCTGGATTGCTTCGCTTCAGGCTCGCAATGAGCGGCCTCACGCCGCCTGCAGCCTTGCGAGGAAACTCTGCACGCTGTCGCGCAGGTGCTGGCTTTCGGTGGCGAGGCCGCGGACCGAGCCGTGCACCTCGACGGCGGAGGCTTCGGTCTGTTGCGCGCCCTGGCTGAGATCGCCGATGTTGCCTGAGACCTGGGCTGCGCCGCGGGCGGCCTCCTGAACGTTGCGGGCGATCTCCTGCGTCGCTGCGCCCTGCTCCTCGACGGCCGCGGCGATCGCCGCTGCGATCTCCGACATGCTGGTGATGGTCTTGCAGACCTCCTCGATCGAGGAGACCGTGTCCGAGGTCGCAACCTGAATCTCGCCGATCTGCGAGGCGATCTCCTCGGTGGCCTTGGCGGTCTGCGCGGCGAGCGCCTTGACCTCCTGCGCGACCACGGCAAAGCCGCGGCCCGCTTCGCCGGCGCGCGCGGCCTCGATGGTCGCGTTCAGCGCCAGCAGATTGGTCTGCGCGGCGACGTCGGCGATCAGCTTGATCACCTCGCCGATGCGGCTCGCCGACTTCGACAGCGCGTCGATCCGCTGATTGGTGTTCTGCGCCTGCGTCACCGCCTGTTCCGAGACCTGCTGCGACTGCTGCACCTGACGGCCGATCTCGTTGACCGAGCTTGCCATCTCTTCCGACGCCGCCGCCGCCGACTGGACGTTCGACGACGACTGTCCCGAGGCGGTCGCAACCGTCAGCGACAGCCGCTGGGTCTTCTCGGCCGTCGTCGAGAGCGAATTCGCGGTCGCCTCGATCCTGCTCGCGGCCGACGACACGCTGTCGACGATGCCGCCCACGGCCTGCTCGAAATCCTTTGCGATCGACTGCAACGTCGCCTTGCGATCCTGCGCGGCCTTGTCGGCAAGCGCCGCCTGTTCGGCCTCCATGCGCCTGCATCTGCAGGCGCATTTTCCTTGAACACCTGGACCGCGCCGGCCATGGCGCCGATTTCGTCCTTGCGCTCGCGCGCCGGCACCTCGCAGTCGAACTCGCCGTTGGCGATCCGCTTCATCGCCTCGGTCATCTGCGCGACCGGCTTTGCGACGCCGCGGACCATCCACGTCACGCCGGCGGCAAGCACGCCGAGCACCAGGATCGACACGCCCCAGAGCACGATGGAATAGAACGAGATCTGCCGCCGGGCTTCGGCCTCGGAGGCGGTGTTGAGATCGGTCGCCTGCTTGACGATCTCGTCGATGATCTTGCGATGCGCCGTGTAGTGCGCGGTGACCGCGGCGTAGGATTTGGCGATCGCGTCCTTGTCGCCCTTCTGCAGCGCCGGGAAGAACGATCGCTCGACCTCGGTCCAGAACTTCTGCACCTCGGCATCGGAGCGCGTGACGATCAGCTGCTTCAGCGGCGCGTCGAGGTCGGAGTCCTTCCAGAACACCTTGCGCTCGTCGTAGCTCTTGCGCAGTTCGGCGATCCGGCTGCGCCGCTCGGCCAGCGTCTTGACGTCGACCATCGCCAGCGTCGCCTCGAGGAACGACTCGATGACATAGGACGGCGGCGGCAGCACGTCGGCGATCGAGGTCGTTGCCGAGCTTGATCTTGTCGTAGAGCGGCCCGCCGACCTTGAGCTGGTTCAGCGCGACCTGGCTGGTCAGAAGGACGGCGATGCAGCCGGCCGCGGTAATGGCGCCGAACAATGCGATGGCGCGCGACAATGACGTGCGCAATGACATGGCGAATCCCCCCAGCGGATTCTGAAATATTTCCGCTCCTGAAGGTGATTTATTACCGTTAAATCCTGAATACTCCGTTGGCGCCGGCCCTCGGGCACGCCAAATGTTGACCGCTCGCAAATTGGTGCGGGCAGACTGGCCGTGACTTGGGTGCGATGCCGGCAACAACAATGCCGCCGGTTGCGGCCAGGCGGGCACTGCAAGGACGTTGCTTGACAGGACCTTCGGCAAACTCCTAGCCTGACGAGCGTCATAAAAAGCCTCGCGTGCGCGCCTTGAGACGCTTCGGCTGCGCGACCATCAGGAGAAAACGCCATGACCGACAATATCGACGCGCAGCTCGGCTTCGCGCCGGACTATGATTCGCCGGTTCCCTACATGAAGCGCACGCGCGACTACTACACGGCGATCGGCTACACGACGCCGTATCGCTGGGCGCACTATCTCGACGCGCCGTTCCAGCCGCTGAAGAAGCCGCTGGCGCAATCCCGCGTCACCATCATCTCGACCGCGGCGCCCTACGATCCGGCCAAGGGCGACCAGGGCCCGGGCGCGAAGTACAATGGCGGCGCCAAATTCTATCCGGTCTATGACGGCGACACGTCGAAGCAGCACGACCTGCGCATCTCGCACATCGGCTACGACCGCATCCACACCACGGCCGAGGACTCCGGCACCTGGTTCCCGCTGCCGCAGCTGATCAAGGCCAAGGCCAAGGGCCGGATCGGCGAGGTCGCGCCGCGCTTCTTCGGCGCGCCGACCAACCGCAGCCACCGCGTCACCATCGAGACCGATGCGCCGGAGATCCTCAAGCGCTGCCGCGAGGACAAGGTCGACGTCGCGGTGCTGGTGCCGAACTGCCCGGTCTGCCACCAGACCACCGCGCTGGTCGCGCGCCACCTCGAGGCCAACGGCATCCCGACGGTGGTCATGGGCTGCGCCAAGGACATCATCGAGCACGCGGCCGTGCCGCGCTTCCTGTTCAGCGACTTCCCGCTCGGCAACTCGGCCGGCAAGCCGCATGACGTCGAGTCGCAGGCGCTGACGCTGGAGCTGGCGCTGCGCGTGCTGGAGTCCGCGATCGGCCCGCGCACGACGATGCAGTCGCCGCTGCGCTGGAACGCCGACGGCAAGTGGAAGCTCGACTACAACAACATCGAGACCATGAGCCCGGAGGAGCTCGCCCGCCGCCGCGCCGAATTCGACAAGCAGAAGGAAGTCGCGCGCGGCCTGCGCGTGAGCCTGACATCGCAAAAGCTAGCGCCGAACAAGAAGACAACAGAGGGACGTTGCGTGACCAGACCTTTCGAAGGCGTGCGGATTCTCGACTTCACGCAGGTGCTTGCCGGGCCCTATGCCAGCTATCAGCTCGCCCTGCTCGGCGCCGACGTCATCAAGGTCGAGCGGCGCGAGGGCGAGGACATGCGCCGCACGCCGCTCAGCAAGGAGTGGGCCGAGCGCGGGCTTGCGCCGGGCTGGCATGGCGATCAACGGCGGCAAGCGCAGCCTGACGCTGGACCTGCAGAAGCCGGAGGCGATCGAGATCGTCAAGCGCCTCGCCAAGAGCGCCGACGTGGTGATGGAGAATTTCCGCCCGGGCGTGATGGACAAGCTCGGCATCGGCTACGAGGCGCTGTCGGAGATCAACCCGCGGCTGATCTATTGCTGCATCAGCGCCTTCGGCCAGACCGGACCGGAGCGGCTCGGCGCCGGCTATGACGGAAAAATCCAGGCGATGTCCGGCATCATGGCGATCACCGGCCATGAGGAGACCGGACCGACGCGCGCGGGCTTTGCCGTCTGCGACGTGCTCTCCGGCGCCACGGCGGCGTTCGGCGTGTCGAGCGCGCTGTTCCAGCGCACGCACACCGGCAAGGGCCAGTTGGTCGACGTGTCGATGCTGGAAGCGACCATCGCGTTCCTCTCCGGGCAAGTCGCCGACTACACCGTCGCCGGCCACCATCAGAAGCTCTCCGGCAACCAGGCGGTCAGCCGCCGCCCGACCGCCAATCTGTTCAAGGCCGGCAAGGACGAGTTCATCCTGCTCGCCGTCAACAACGAGAAGCAGTACACCGCGCTGATGAAGGCGCTCGGCCGCGAAGACGTGCTCACCGATCCGCGCTTCGCCGACTGGTTCCTGCGCAACGAGAACGAGCCGGCGCTGCGCAAGATCATCGAGGACGTGCTGGCGACCAAGAGCCCGAAGGAGTGGGAGAAGATCCTCGACGCGGCGGGCGCGCCCTGCGCCAACATCTGGAAGATCGAGGAGATCATCGATCATCCGCAGATCGAATTCCGCAAGGCCATGCAGAAGGTCGACACGCCCTTCGGGCCGTTGCGCTTTGCCGGCTCCGGCTTCAGGCTGGCGCATGGCGGCGGCAAGCTCGACCGCATGGCGCCGGCGCTGAGCGAGCACACCGACGCGGTGCTGGCCGAGGCCGGCTACAGCAAGGACGAGGTCGCGGCCCTGCACAAGGCAGCGGTGGTCTAATACGATGCGCTTGCGCCAGGCAAAAAGGCGCGAGACAAAAGACGGCATGGAAGGCTTCGTCTACGTCCTCGGCTGCGCCCACAAGGGCCGCTACTCTCACCTATGTGGGCTGGACCACCGATCTCGCGCGCCGCCTCGCCCAGCACAATGCGGGCAAGGGCGCGCGCACGACCAAGGGCCGCGCCTGGGTGCTGCTGCATTCGGAGAGCTTTGCGACCCGGGCCGAGGCCATGAGCCGGGAGTGGCACCTGAAACGCGACCGCAAATTCCGCAAACAGCTGGCAGACAAAGCGCAATGAACGACACCGGCACGACTTCTCCTCAGCAGTCTCGTGCCGGTGCGCCCGAGACCGTCCGCCATACGATCAATGGGCTCGAAGCGCCGGCGGACATCCGGGTCGACCGCTGGGGCGTGCCGCATATCAAGGCGGCCTCGCGCAGCGACGCCTTCTTCGTGCAGGGTTTCAATGCGGCGCGCGACCGGCTCTGGCAGATCGACATCTGGCGCAAGCGCGGCCTCGGCCAGCTCGCCGCCGACTTCGGCCCCGGCTATCTCGCGCAGGACCGCGCGGCGCGCCTGTTCGTCTATCGCGGCGACATGGCGACCGAATGGGCATCGTACGGCGTCAGCGATGCGCAGGAGACGACGGAACGCTTTGTCGCCGGCATCAACGCCTTCATCGATCTCACCGAACGCGATCCCGTCGCTGCTGTCGCCCGAGTTCGCGCTGACCGGTGCAAAGCCCGCGCGCTGGGAAGCCGCCGACGTGGTGCGCGTCCGCAGCCACGCGAGGGGGCGCAACCTCGAAGTCGAATACGACCGCGCCCGCGTGCTCGGCCATGGCACGCCGGAGCAGGACCTCGCGCGGCGCTCCGTCGATCTCGGACACACGCCGTTCGTGCCGGACGATGTGGATTTTTCCGCGATCGGCGAGGAGGTGCTGGAAGACTACTTTCTTGCGATCGCGCCGGTGACGTTCAGCAAGGAGCGCCTCGCCGCGACGCTTGCCGACGTCGAGCGCTGGGCCGTCACCGACGACCTCGGCGAGATCATCGCGGCGTCCGGCGAGCGAGGGCTCCAACAACTGGGCGATCGCAGCCGTCGCACTCGGCGACCGGCCGGGCCATCATGGCCAGCGATCCGCACCGCGCCTATCTGATGCCGTCGCTGCGCTATGTGGCGCACCTGCGCGCGCCGGGGCTCGACGTCATCGGCGCCGGCGAACCCGCCCTGCCCGGCATTTCCATCGGCCACAACGACAAGGCCGCGTTCAGCCTGACGATCTTTCCGATCGACCAGGAAGACCTCTACGTCTACCGGACCAAACCGGACGATCCGGATTGCTACGCCTATGGCGACGGTTTCGAGCGCATGCGCATCGTCGAGGAGCGGGTCGCGGTGAAGGGCCATCCCGACCAGACGGTGACGCTGAAATTCACCCGGCACGGGCCGATCGTCCATGAAGACCGCGCGCGCAACCTCGCCTACGGCGTTCGCACCGTCTGGCTGGAGCCGGGCGGCGCGGCGTACCTGTCGAGCCTCGGCTATCAGGATGCTTCATCGGTCGAGGCGTTCGAGCAGGCGCTGCAAAGCTGGTCGGTGCCGGCGACCAACCAGATCTATGCCGACGTGAATGGCAAGATCGCCTGGACGCCGGCGTGCAAAGCGCCGGTGCGCAAGGGTTATGACGGCATGACGCCGGTGCCCGGCGACGGCCGCTATGAATGGGACGGCTTCCATTCGCAGAAGGCGTTTCCGCGCGAGATCGCGCCCGCGCGCGGCTATGTCGCCAGCTCCAACGAGATGAACCTGCCGCCGGGCCCGGCGCAGGAGCTGAATATCGGCTACGAGTTCACCGACCCGTTCCGCGCGCAGCGCAGCCGCGAGGTGCTGGACGCAAAACCGAAGCACACGCTGGAGGACTCCTGCAGGCTGCAATGCGACGACCTGTCGATCCCGGCGCGCCGCGTCTGCGCGCATCTCGCGGGGCTCACCTCGGCGGACAAGGACACGGCCTTCGGCCTGTCGCTGCTGCAGGGCTGGGATCATCACCTCGCCGACGACAGCGCCGCGGCGCTGCTGTTCGAGGTGTGGTGGATGCGGCACCTGAAGCCGGGGATGCTCGACCTCGTCAGCACCGACCCAAAACTGCGGCCGCTGCTTGCGCCGGGCGATCATGTGACGCTGCTCGAACTGGCTCGACGAGCTCGCGCCGATCTTCGGACCGCAGCCCGCGGCGAAGCGATCGGAGGTCCTGCTCGCGACGCTCGGCAAGGCCGTGGCCGACTGCCGGCGGCGCTACGGCAACGATGCCGGCACATGGCAATGGTCCGGCTGGCATCACGGCTATTTCGAGCATCCGCTCGCGAACGTGCATCCGCAAGGCTTGCGAAGCGTCGGCCCGCTGCGGCAGGGCGGCTCCGCCCAGACCGTGATGAGCAACGGCTACCGCCTGAGCGACGGCCGCGCGATCACCGGCGCATCGTTCCGGATGGTGGCCGACGTCGGCGAATGGGACAACAGCCTGTTCGTCAACGCGCCCGGGCAATCCGGCGACGTGCGCTCGAAGCACTATGACGACCACGGCAAGCTGTGGTCCGAGCGCGCCTATGTGCCGCTCATCTATTCCGAAGAAGCGATTGCGCGCGAGACCGAGCTGCATATCCTGCTGGAGCCGGCCAGCACACGCAAACCATAAGGGACAAGCCCGTGGACGTCACAAAACTGCCGATCGACACCGAAGCGATGCTCGCGGGCTTGAGGCCGTGGGTGGAATGCGAGAGCCCGACCTGGGACACCGCACGCATCGGCGCGATGATGGATGTCGCCGCGCGCGACCTGGCGCTGATCGGCGCGCGCATCGAGCGGATCGGCGGCCGCATGGGTTTTGGCGACTGCGTGCGCGCGAGTTTTGCCACCGGCGATGCGTCGAAGCCCGGCATCCTCATCCTCGGGCATCTCGACACGGTGCACCCGGTCGGCACGCTGGCAAAGCTGCCGTGGCGGCGCGAGGGCGACAAGTGTTTCGGTCCGGGCATCTTCGACATGAAGGGCGGCAACTATGCCGCGCTCGAAGCGGTGCGGCAGCTGCTGCGCGTCGGCGCCGACATCCACCTGCCGATCACCTTCCTGTTCACCTGCGACGAGGAGGTCGGCAGCCCCTCGACGCGCGACCTGATCGAGGCCGAAGCCGCGCGGCACAAATATGTGCTGGTGCCGGAGCCGGCGCGGCCGAACGGCGGCGTGGTCACGGGCCGCTACGCCATCGCCCGCTTCAATCTCGAAGCGGTCGGCCGGCCGAGCCATGCCGGCGCGCGCCTCGCCGAAGGCCGCTCGGCGATCCGCATCATGGCCGACATGATCCCGCAGATCGAAGGCATGACCACGTCCGACTGCACCTTCAGCGTCGGCGTCGTCCATGGCGGGCAGTGGGTGAACTGCGTCTCCAGCTCCTGCACCGGCGAGGCGCTGTCGATGGCCAAGAAGCAGGAAGACCTCGACCAGGGCGTCGAGCGCATGCTGGCGCTGTCGAAGGACAACCGCAACGACGGGCAGTTCATCGTCACGCGCGGCGTGACCCGCCCGGTCTGGGAGCCCAACGCCAAGACCATGGCGCTGTACGAGACCGCGAAGGGCATCGCCGCGCGGCTCGGGTTCGAGCTGACGCACCAGAGCTCCGGCGGCGGCTCCGACGGCAATTTCACCGGACCGATGGACGTCGCCACCCTCGACGGCCTCGGCGTGCGCGGCAACGGCGCGCATACGCTGGAAGAGCACATCATCGTCGACAGCCTCGCCGAGCGGGCGAAGCTGATGGCGGGGATCCTGCTGGCCGCGAAGTAGCGAATAGGCGAATAGCGAGTAGCGAATAGCGAATAGGGAGCCATTACCAGTGCTGCATTCTATTCGCTATTCGCTACTCACTATTCGCCTCCTCATGATCACCGGCCTCGACCATATCGTCCTGCTCGCCCGCGACATCGGCGCCGCCGTCAGCGCCTACGAGACGCTGCTCGCGCAAAAGGTCGCGTGGCGCACGCAGCGGTGACGGCGTCGAGACCGCGATCTTCACCCTTGCCAACATGTCGCTGGAGATCATGGCGCCGTCCGGCGATGGCGCGACCGCCGATCGCGTGCGCGCGCGGCTCGACGAACAGGGCGAAGGGCTGGCGAGCATCTGCTTTCGGGTCGACGGCATCGACAAATTTCAGCGCCGGCTGAAGCGGCTCGGCCTCGTGCCGGAGGACGTCGCGCAGTCCGGCAGCAGCAACGCGATCGACGGCGCAACGCTGTCCTGGAAGCGGACGCGCACCGCGGTCGAGGCGACCCATGGCACGCGGCTGTTCTTCCTCGAGCTCGCAGGCGAGCGGCCGCGCTCGCAGGCCGACCGCCAGCGCGCCGATCATCGGCCTCGATCATGTCGTCGTCTCGACGGACGAGCCGGAGCGCGCGGCAGCGCTCTATGGCGCGCGGCTCGGCCTCGACATGACGCTCGATCTGTCGCGGCCGGACTGGGGCGCGCGGCTGATGTTCTTCCGCTGCGGCGATCTGGTGGTCGAGATCGTGCATCGCCTGAACGAGAGCGGACGACGGACCCCGACAAGCTGTGGGGCCTGAGCTGGCGCGTCGCCGACATCGACGCCGCGCAGGCGCGGCTTGCGTCATCCGGCCTCGATGTGTCGGAGATCAGGACCGGCCGCCGGCCGGGCACGCGCGTCTTCACGGTGCGCACCGGCGCGCTCGGCGTGCCGACGCTTGTCATTCAACCGGCACCGGCGAACTGATACAATCCCTGATTGCGAGACGGCGATCAGGGGCGGTCATGACCTTCAACGACGACAACAAGGCGTACGAGACGCTGGCTGCGCCGAGCAGTGCGACGTCGTCGAGAGGGATCTGGCAGCCAAGCACGAGGCGATCCGCGAAAGCGCGTTTGCGTTTCTGCGCGGAACCTACTTCCGCTGGGCGAGACCATCGAGCGCTCTGCCCCGAACTCGCGAAGGCGCCAAAAGTGCTCGCCGTCGGCGACCTGCACATCGAAAACTTCGGCACCTGGCGCGACGTCGAAGGGCGCCTTGTCTGGGGCATCAACGATTTCGACGAGGCCGCGCGCATGCCTTACGCGTTCGATCTGGTCCGGCTCGTCGTCAGCGCGCGGCTCGCGCCCGGCATGCGCGTCGCCGAGCAAGACGATCGCGCGCGCCGTGCTTGCCGGCTACCGGCGCGGCATCGACGAGCCGCGCCCGACGCTGCTCGACGAGCACGAGACGTGGATGCGCGAATTCGTCGGCACGACCGACGAGGAGCGCGAGAAGTTCTGGAAGAAGGTGCTGAAGCTCGAAGACAGCCACGACGACATTCCGCGCGGCACGATGCAGATTGCTGGAGGCGAGCTATCCGGAAAGCGCGAGCACGCTCCGATTTGCGGCCCGTACGGCCGGTGTCGGCAGCCTCGGCCGCCCGCGCTTCGTTGCGCTGGCCGCACTGGCGAGGCGGGCATCTCGTCCGAGAGGCGAAAGCCTTGGTGCCGTCCGCCTGGGACTGGGCGCACGACAAGGCGAAGGCACGTTCCAGGTTTCTCGAAGCCGCGCGGAGCAGACATCGCTCGCCCGATCCCTGGCTGAACGCCGACGAGCGCCTGATCGTCCGCCGCATCGCCGCGGACGCGATCAAGATCGAGCTCGACAGCCTGCCGAAGAAGGCGCTGCAGAGGGGCCTGTTCGAAGCCATGGGTTTCGATCTCGGATCGTTCCACGGCAGCAAGCGCGACGACGCCAAGGCGATCGCGAAGGATCTGCGCCGACGCCCGGGCGGCTGGCTGCATGAAGCGGCGGATCGCGCCGAGAAGGCCGTGCGAGCGGATTTCAGGGAGTGGAAGAGGAAGTCAGTCGTTGCCGATGGAGCGAAGCGAATCCAGTCGAGCTGCAACGCGCGAGTCAGCGCCGGATTGGTCGCTTCGCTCCTCGCTGCGGCGACGGCGCTTGCCTAATGCCGGTCCATCTCCAGCAGATCGGCCACCACGCGCTCGAGCTGCCGCACGGTGCCGCACGGCCGGGTGAAGGTGCAGTAGGGCTGATAGCGCGGCATCTCGGAATCGCCGGTGCCCCAGGCGAAGCGTGGCTCGGGGTTGAGCCAGATCACGCGGCGGGCGCGCTCGGAGATGCTGCGCAGGATGTCGGTGCGCGGATCGAGGTTGTTGTTGCGGCCGTCGCCGAGGATGATCACGGTCGTGCGGTTGGTCACGCCGCTCATGAAATCGTCTTCGAAATCCTGAAACGACTTGCCGTAGTCGGACGAGCCGTAGCCGACCGTCTTCATCACCTCGGCCATCGCCTTGTCGATCGCGTTGCCGTCGAGAATGTCGCTGACGTCGACCAGGCGGCCGGAGAAGGCGTAGGTGTGGATGTCGGAGATCGCCTCGTTCAGGCTGTAGAGGAACAGCAGCAGGAATTCCGCGACGCGCGCGACCGAGCCGGAGACGTCGCACAGCGCCACGATCTTCGGCTTGTCGATCCGCTTCTGCTTCCACACCGTGATGAACGGAATGCCGCCCCAGCTGGCGTTGCGGCGGATGGTCTTGCGCGTGTCGAGCCGGCCGCGGTTCTTCTTCCGCTTCGGCTTGTTGTACTTGTCGCGCAGCCGCCGCGCCATCTCGCCGACCAGCTTGCGGGTGCGCTCGATGTCCTGCCGTTCCAGCCGGTTCAGCGGCACGTTGCGCAGGATGTCGTTGCGCAGCGCCTCGGTGCCCTCGCGCGTGTAGAGCGTGATGGCGTCGTTGACCATGTCGCGCACGGCCTCGCGCAGGCCGTCGCGCGCATTCATCAGCCGCTGCGGCTGGTTGCCGGCCGCCTGCTGGGCGGCGATGTCGTCCTCGAGCCGCGCCATGCCCATCATTTCGAGGATGCGGCTGGAAAAGAGCCCGCGCTGGGTGAAGAAGCGGATGTCGCGACAGGTTCGCAGCGTCGGCTGCCGCGGTCATCGCCGCCTGCACCGCGCCGCGGTCGCCGGACATCAGCATGCGCGCGAGCTCGCCGTACTGCTCGCTGCCGGCTTCGCCTCGCCTTCGCTCTGGTCCTCGCCGGACTCGCTGTCCGGCGTCGTCCTCAGCCTCGCTCTGCGCCTCTTCGAGGTTGCGCGGCTCCGGGCTCTTGAAGAAGATGTCGAAGCACTTCGGAGAGCGCGTCCTTCTCCTCCTGCGTCTTGGCGATGGTCAGCAGCAGCGCATCGCGCAGCGCGCGCCTTGTCGGCATAGCCGACGGCGGCGACCGCGCTCATCGCATCCATGCTCTCCGGCGGCGAGATGCGGCAGCCGACGCCGCGCGCGGCGCGGAAGAACCGCAGCAGCAGGTCGTCGGGCGCCTGTTCAGCCGGGGACGAAAGCACGTTCGGCCTTGTCGATCAGCTCGGAGACCTGCGGGGTCACCGTCTCCATGTCGACCTCGTACTTCAACAGCACGTTCAGCGTATCGCGCACGACCTCGGTCGACAGCGACGACGTGTGCAGCAGCAGCAGCACGCGCGCCCAGTCGATGGTCTCGCTGACCGACGGCAGCTTCTTCAGGTCGAGGGTGCGCACCTCGTGCACGAAGGCGACGATCTTCTTGCGCAGCTCGGTGGAGACGCCCGGCACGCGCGTCTCGATGATGCGCGCCTCCAGCCGCGGCTCCGGGAAGCCGATGTGCAGGTGGATGCAGCGGCGCTTCAGCGCGTCGCCGAGATCGCGGTTGGCGTTCGAGGTGAGGATGACGATCGGCTTCGTCACCGCACTGATGCGGCCGATCTCCGGGATCGTGATCTGGTAGTCGGACAGGATTTCCAGCAGGAACGCCTCGAACTCGGCGTCCGCCTTGTCGATCTCGTCGATCAGCAGGACGCAGCCGTCCTTCTGCTCCAGCGCCTGCAGCAGCGGCCGCGGCTCGACGAACTGCTTTGAGAAGAAGATGTCGCCGAAATCGTTCAGCTTTGCCAGCGCTGCCGGCAGCGTCTCGGTCTGGCCGATCACCTCGCCGAGCTTGTCCTTCAGGATCTGCGTGTAGAGCAGCTGCTTGGCGTACTTCCACTCATACAGCGCCTTGGCCTCGTCGAGGCCCTCGTAGCACTGCATGCGGATCAGGTTGATGTTCTGCCAGGTGGCGATCGACTTCGCGAGCTCGGTCTTGCCGACGCCGGCAGGCCCTTCGACCAGGATCGGCTTGTCGAGCCGCTGCGCCAGGAACACCGCGGTCGAAATCTGCCGGCTGGCGATGTATCCGGCCTCTGCAAGCCCGCGATCGACGGCTTCGATCGCGGTGGCCGGATCAAGAAGACTGTCCATTCTTTTTCAATGCCTCGACGTATTCCGTCCCAATGGGAGAGTGTGCGGCGCACGGCCGCGTTTGTACCGATGGATAGAAGAATTTTCCCGCTCGCGATAGGCCGAAGGTGCCCCTGCGCCGCTCGCTGGCCGCATGCATTTTGGCACAAAGCCCATGCGCGGAACGACGACCCGGAATTCGACAGGCGCACGGCGATGACCTAACGTTTCGCCACTTATTCGTTAGGGAGGAACAACGTGCCAAAAATAACCTTTCCCGTCGAAGCGACGCACATCATGATGTTCGCGCGCGCCATCGGCGACACCAATCCCGGTCTACCACGACGCGGAAGCCGCGAAGAAGACCGAGGCCAAGGGCGTCATCGCGCCGCCGACCTTCGTGCAGGCGATGGCGCAGTTCGATCCGGAGTATCACCTGCGGCCGAAGCCCGGCCAGCCGTGGTTCGGCTCCGGCAAGACCGCCGAGCGGCATCGAGGGCAAGCCCGCCTCGAGCGGCGGCCTGCACGCCGAGCAGGAATACACCTATCACCGGCCGCTGCGTGCCGGCGAAGTGCTGACCTCCGAGGTGAAGCAGGGCGCGGTGTGGGAGAAGGAAAGCAAGCGCGCCGGCAAACTGATCTTCCGCGAGCGCATCACCGAGCATCGCGATGCGAACGGCGAGCTCGTCGTCACCGCGCGCAGCGTCGGCGTCACCACCGAGCGTCCCGTGGACGCGGCGTTGAGGAGAAGCAACAATGGCTTTGAAGGCATCACAACTGAAGGTCGGCGACACGCATTCCGAGCGCGTCTGCGAAAACCTGTCGCGCACCCAGATCGTGCAGTATGCGGGCGCGTCGGGCGACTACAACCCGCTGCATTCGGACGAGGTCTACACGACGCAGGTCGCCGGCTACAAAAGCATCTTCGCGCACGGCATGCTGTCGATGGGCCTCACCGGCAAGATGCTGACCAACTGGGTCGGCGACGCGCGGCTGAAGAAGTTCGGCGTGCGCTTCACCAACCAGGTCTGGCCGGGCGACACGCTCGACGCCAAGGCGACGGTGGCCGCGATCCGCCAGGAGAACGGCGAGCACCTGGTGGATCTCACCATCTCCACCGTCAATCAGGACGGCAAGGAAGTGGTCTCCGGCAACGCGATCGCGCGGGTCGATCCGTAAGGTCGTTCGAGCGTCGATGCACAGCAGCGAAGCGCCCGCGTTTTTCGCGGGCGCTTTCTTTTCGTCATTGCGAGCGAAGCGAAGCAATCCAGTGCGACATCGCGGCAATCTCGGCTGGATTGCTTCGTCGCTTCGCTCCTCGCAATGACGGCTAGCGCTTCAGATTGCGCGCCAGAAAATCGCGCATCAGTGCCGCGATCTCGTCGCCCTTGTCTTCGAGCGCGAAGTGGCCGGTGTCGAGCAGATGCAATTCGGCGTTCGGCAGATCGCGCCGATAGGCCAGCGCACCGTCCGCGGGGAAGATCACGTCGTTCTTGCCCCATACGATCAGCGTCGGCGGCTTCCTCGTGCGGAAGAACTCCTGGAATTTCGGATACAGGGCGACGTTGGTCGCATAGTCCTTGAAGATGTCGAGTTGAATCTCGGCGAGGCCCGGCCGGTCGAGCAACGCCTGGTCGTGCACCCAGCTGTCCGGATCGATGCGCGACGGATCGCTGACGCCGTCGACGTACTGGAATTTTGTCGAATCCGGCGTCAGGCCCTTGCGCAGCGCGTTGCGGTTCTCCGCGCTCGGATTGGCCCAATAGGCCTTGATCGGATCCCAAAAGCCTTTCAGCCCCTCGTCATAGGCGTTGCCGTTCTGCACGACGAGCGCCGTGACGCGTTCGGGATGGCGCAGCGCCAGACGGAAGCCGACCGGCGCGCCGTAATCCATCACATAGAGCGCGTATTGCCTGGCGCCGAGCTGCGTAAGCAGGCCGTCCACCAGCTCGGCGAATCTCGCGAAGCCGTACTGGAACGTCTTCGGGTCCGGCACCGCGCTCTGGCCGAAGCCCGGATAATCCGGCGCGATCACGCGATAGCGGTCGGATAGCGCCGGAATGAGGTTGCGGAACATCCGCGACGACGTCGGAAAGCCATGCAGCAGCACGACCACCGGTGCATCCGCCGGACCAGCCTCGCGATAGAAGATATCGATGCCGTCGATCTTCGCCGTGCGATGGCGCGTGACTGCCGAGTTCGGCCGCATCGGTGTCGCGAGATGCCGCAACCCCGGTGGTCTGGGCGACTGCTTGCGGTGCAATGTGCTGGAAGAGTCGTCAGCGCGACAGCCGTCGCAGTCAATGCGAAGCGGCGGGAGAGTTTGAGATCGGTCATGGCCGTGTGTCCCTTGATGTCCGGCGGAACGTCCCGCCTCGCGGCGACACCTAGGGTCTTGTGCAGCGTGCCCGAATAGCTACGGTCTGCAATTGATAATTGCGGAATCCAGAATGCTGACGCAGCAAATCGAAACCGACCGGCTGATCCTGCGGCGCTGGCGGCCGGATGATTTTCCGGCCTTTGCCGCGATGAACGCGAGACGCGCACGTGGCCGAGTTCTTTGTCAGCACGTTGACTGAAGAGCAGTCGAGAGCCTTCGCGGACAGGATCGAGCAGCATTTCTCCACGTATGGCTTTGGTCTCTGGGCCGCCGAGGTGAAGGGCGGCGCGGCGTGCATCGGCTATGTCGGCCTGTCAGTCCCGCGGTTCGACGCCCACTTCACGCCGTGTGTCGAGATCGGCTGGCGGCTCGCGCAGGCGCACTGGGGCAAGGGCTATGCCACCGAGGGCGCGAAGGCAGCGCTGCGGCACGGGTTTGATGTGGTGAAGCTGCCGCAGATCGTCTCTTTCACCGTCCCGGACAATGTCCGCTCGCGCGCGGTGATGGAGAAGATCGGCATGACCCGTGATCCGGCCGACGACTTCGATCATCCGAATATCGCAGAGCATCATCCGCTGCGCCGCCACGTGCTTTATCGCAAGGCCGCGGCAGGATAGGATCAAGGCGCGTTCAACTGAATTGAGCGCGCAAGACGAGAGTACAGACCATGTCCGAGCCAGATCCCTCCCGATCTACCCCTCCCGACCGCCTCTCCACCGATCCGTCGAGCCCCTTCTACAATGCCGAGGTGCTCGCGCGCGACGTCGGCATCCGCTTCAAGGGCGTCGACCGCAACAATGTGGAGGAATACTGCGTCAGCGAAGGCTGGGTGCGGATGACCGCGGGCAACGCCAAGGACCGCTACGGCAATCCGATGACCATCAAGGTCTCGGGTCCGGTGGAGCCGTATTTCCGCAGCAAGGACTGATCGAGGCTAAGCCCGTGGACATCTTCGACAGGCTGCGACGCGAATGCACGGCCGACTGGTCGAGCTATGTCGACCATGCGTTCGTGCGCCAGCTTGGCGATGCGACGCTGCCCGAGGCCGCGTTCCGGACCTACCTGGTGCAGGACTATCTGTTCCTGATCCAGTTCGCCCGCGCCTATGCGCTCGCCATCTACAAGAGCCGCACGCTGGCGGACATGCGCGCGGCGCACGCGGGCGTCGCCGCCATCCTCGATGTGGAGATGGACCTGCACGTGCGTCTCTGCGGCCGCTGGGGCCTCTCGCCCGCGCAGCTCGAAGCCGCGCCCGAGCTGCAGGCGACGGTCGCCTATACGCGCTTCGTGCTCGATTGCGGCATGTCGGGCGACCTGCTCGACCTGCATGTGGCGCTGACGCCGTGCGTGATCGGCTACGCGGAGATCGCCAAGCAACTCGTCGCCAACATCAAGCAGCCGCTGACGAACCATCCCTATCGCGAATGGATCGGCGAGTATGCGGGCGACGCGTATCAGGGCGTAGCGCAAGGCGCACGCGAGCAGCTGACGCGGCTGGCGGCGAAGTCGATGACCGCGGAGCGGTTTCCGGAGCTGTGCGGGATCTTCGCGAAAGCCTCACGGCTGGAAGCGGATTTCTGGCAGATGGCGCTGGATCATTCTTCGTAGCCCGCATGAGCGGAGCGACATGCGGACAGAGCTCGCCGCAATCGCAGCTCCCGGATGTCGCTTCGCTCATCCGGGCTACAGCTTTCCGCCGCTCTCAGCCTGAAGCCATTGCCGAAACGCCTTCATCGACGCTGTCTCCGCCCGTGACTTCAGCCGCGTCAGCCAATAGCTGCCGGTGTGCGCGGTGATATCGAAGGGCTGAACGATCCGCCCGCTTCGATCTCCTGACGAAACATGGCGACCGGAACGAGCGCGACGCCGACGCCCCGCGCCGCAGCCTCCACCAGCGTGAGCGAGGAATTGAACATCCAGCCGCGCAGATTTGGCGGCTCGATGCCGCCTGCCGCCTTGAACCAGAGCGACCATTCATCGATGCGGTAGGACCTCAACAGCTCCACGCCCATCAGGTCCGCCGGCGTGTGAAGCCGCTCGGAAAGCGCCGGCGCGCACACCGGAGAGAGCGGTGCGTCCATCAAGTGGATCGCTTCCGTCCCGTGCCACGCGCCATCGCCGAAGCGGATGAAAAGATCCAGGCCATCCAGCAGAATGTCGGAGCGATTGTTGTTGGTCTTGAGACGCAGGTCGACAAGAGGATGCTGTTCCTTGAACGATGCGAGGCGAGGCATCAGCCAGCCGATCGCGAACGTGCCGACCACACCGACGGTCAGTATTTCCCGGAAATTTCCTTCCTCGAACTGGCTCAGCGTCACGCTCATGCGGCGGAACGCGTCGGTGAGCACCGGCAACAAGGCGTG
The DNA here is from genome assembly GCA_963843435.1 of uncultured Alphaproteobacteria bacterium. Lineage (GTDB taxonomy): Bacteria > Pseudomonadota > Alphaproteobacteria > Rhizobiales > Xanthobacteraceae > P52-10. The sequence continues at coordinate 637,848 of CAWJKJ010000006.1, read as the reverse complement.
ACCTTCGTCGGTCAAAGCCAGGCCGCGCGAGAAGCGCTTGAACAACGTGACGCCCAGGATGTCCTCGAGCGCCTTCACCTGATGGCTGATCGCCGTCTGCGTGACCCGAAGTTCCAAGCCTGCGCGCGTAAAACTGCAATGCCGTGCCGACGCCTCAAAGGCGCGCAGGGCATTCAGCGGCAGTTGTGAGATATCCATCGTCCGAGACCAAGATTTTCTCAGGTCTCAGCGCAGAACTGATCATTTGTCTAGGGCATTTGTCGGCCCGTACGGTCCTCCGAGAGCTGCCGGCCGGCAAATCACCCTCTCTGACACCAACCCGAAAAATGGAAGACAGGAATGACAACCCTATTGTCACGCCGGCGGGCCCTTGCCGGCAGTTTGCTTGCGGTCCCGGCCCTCGCCGCACTCAAAGCGGAGGCACAGGTTCCGAACGGTCAGGCCGCAGAGGCTCAGCTCGCTGAGCTCGAGCGCAAACATCCCGGGCGGATTGGCGTGGCCATCCTCGATCTGGGGAGCGGCAAACGTGTCGAGCACCGTGCGAACGACCGCTTCCTGATGTGCAGCACCTTCAAGGCCATGGCGGCCGCCCTCGTCCTCGCTCGCGTCGACAAGGGGCAAGAGAAGCTCGACAGACGTATCCAGGTCTCAAAGAACGATCTCGCGGGCTGGTCGCCCGTCGCGAAAACGCGGGTCGGAGCAACCATGACGATGGCGGAACTCTGCGATGCGGCCGTGACGCAGAGCGACAATGCGGCAGCAAATCTGCTTCTTGCCAGTTTCGGAGGACCAGCGGCGCTGACCGCCTTCTTTCGCACACTCGGTGATGACGTCTCGCGACTCGACCGTTTCGAGCTCGCATTGAACGAGCACGACGGCCCGGACGACATCCGCGACACCACGACGGCCGCGGCGATGATCGAGAATCTGCGGCGACTTCTGTTCACCAGCGCGCTCTCACGCTCCTCGCGCGCACAACTCGCCGCCTGGCTGATCACCAACAAGACGGGCGACGCCCGGTTGCGGGCGGGCCTTCCGGAGACCTGGCTTGTCGGCGACAAGACCGGAACCAACGGCAACAAGAGCGGAAACAACAACGACATCGCGGTCGTGTGGCCGCCAGTCGCGCGCCGATCATCGTCGCCGCCTATTGCAGAGATACCCGGCATTTCGAACGACGAACGCAACGCTGTTCATGCCGAGATCGGCCGGATCGCCGCGCAGATATGAAAGCGCCGGAAGGCGTCTCGCAGCGAGCGCGCACGCTCTCTCCGCGCGAAGCGGTGGCGGGAGGGTAAGGCGCCGAGCACTCGCTAACTCCCGCCAAACAACCGCTTCGCATTGCCGTGCGCGATCTTGTTCGCCACATCCGGCGGCAGTTGCACGAGCCAGGCGCGATAGCCGGCCATGATGTCGCCGTAGGTCGCCCAGCGCTCGTTGATCCAGGTGTCGGAGCCGAGCAGGAAGCGGTCGGGGAATTTCTCGAACAGCGCGCGCCACTCCGCGGTGAGCTTGCCGCCGCCGTCGACGATGCCTGAGCGATAGGAGAGCTCGCCCCACACGTGCGGATACTTCGTCAGCATCGCAGCGACCCGTTCGGCCTCGAGACCGAAGCCGGTATGCGCCCAGACGATGCGCGCCTTCGGATTGTGACTCATCAGGATCTCGACCGCTTCGGCATCCGCATGCGCGTGCAGGAACAGATCGTTGGCGACGGCGAAATCGACAGTCTTCTTGACCCACTCGCTCGCTGCGGCGCGGCCGGAGATGTGAAACTCGCCGATGCCGCGATAGTAGCCGCGCTTGAACTCGTCCTGCACCAGCTCGTAGATCGACGGATCGCCGAACCAGCTGCCGATGTCCGCACGGATGCGATAGGGACGGATGAACGGCACAACCCACAATCCTTCGGGCTTTGCGGCCACCAGTGCGTGAGTACCGTCGTTCGGGTCGGCTGGTCGCGAGAATGCCGGTCACCTTGTGCTGCTTGAACAGCGCCAGCACCTGATCCAGCGAATAGAACGCCTTCGGTTCCCAGTTGTAGTGCAGATGCGCGTCGAAGATCTCGATCCGGTCATCGGCGCGCGCAGGCAAAATGGTCAGCATTGCTACCATTGCGAGCACCATGCGCGTACACGTAACCATGTTAACCTCGCGGGGACATCAATCTTGACGACATCATGGCAGGCTGGTGCAATGATCGCAAAGGGCGGCCATGAAATTCTGGTTCACCAAAAAGACGCCGAAAGACGTCTACGACGGCAAGGCGCCGTATGACGCCACCGTCGAGCAGGCCTTGCGCGTTGCGCGCGAGGTGAGCACCGCGCCGGCCGAGGCCGAGCGCGATGTGTTCGACTTCGCCAAGGCGCTTCGCCCGCAAGCCGAGCCGAGGTCCGGCGGCAGAGCCGGTCGACGCGCTGACCCCTTCGTCGCTCACCACGCCGACCGTCTCACGCGCGACACGCGAGGAGATGGAGCGGCGCCTCGCGAGCTATCGCGCGTTCCAGATGAGGCTGAACGAGGAGCGCGAAGCGCGCATCCGCCGCACCATGGACGATGTGCGCGCGCAGCTGAAGCAATCGCAGAATTCTTCGCTTCAATAGCATCTCGCTCGCACCGCGTCACGCGTCGCGAAACGCGCTTGTTTGCGCATGATCTTGTCCGAAACCGCTTCACAGTTTTCGGGTCATGCGCTAGAACCTTCGGCGTCACATCCACGCACTGACCCTTCCCTGCATCGCGAGGTAACGATGGCCGAGATCATCGATTTCAAGGCTGGCGATTTTTCTTTCCTGGTGGCGCCGGGCGGGCCGTTCTCCGCCGGCGTCCGCGCCAACAAGGGATTTCGCGCTGCATCGCGCGCGGTTCGCACGGCCGGTGCCGATGCTGGACGGCTTTGCGCGCATCAAGCAGCACCTCGAGAAGCTCGGACGCCCCGTCACCGCGCTCGCCGCCTGCGAGCTGCGCTCGCCGAAGCCGATGAGCGTGGCGGAATTTCAGGAGTTCAACCGCGAGTACCTGAAGACGCTGCACGAATGGGGATGCCGCGCACGGCGAGATCAATGCGCCGGCGCGCAGCAACATCGCGCCGATCACCGAGGTGCCGTCAGGCTCGAGCTTCTTCGCCTTCACCTACACGGTGCCGGAAGCGAATGCGTCCGGCGACTACCTGATCTCGGGCCTGCCGGAGATCAAGCTCGGCGCGCCCGCGGGCGAGCGCACGTTCGGCGGCCGCGACGTGTCGCTGAAGGGTCTCGCCGCGAAGGCGCGCTTTGTCGATGGACGGCCTGCGCTCGCGCGTCGATGCGCTCGGCTGCGACTGGGGCGGCATCACCGCATCGCAGGTCTACACCGTGCACGACTTCCGCCCGGTGCTGGAGGACCTGTTCTGCCGAGCTCAAGATCAGCCAGATCGGCGTCGCCTGGTATCCCGGCTGGCCGCCGGTCAGCGACATGGAGTTCGAGGTCGACGTGCGACGCGTGCGCACGGAGCTCGTGATTTAGCGCTCGACGCTTCAGCGAACGGCTGTCCAGCTGCGCGTCGCAGGCATGCTGCCTACGAGATGCGCAGAATAGCGGCAGGTGCGCCACTTTTCGGGCGCCGGATCGCCCGGCCATGACTACGCGTCGCTCGCAATGACGATCTAAGCCCGCACCAGCTCCGGCATGTAGCCGCGGCCGGTGAGCCAGCGGAAGCGCAGGATCAGCAACGCTGCGAACACGACGAGCCCGCACGAGAAGCCGATCCAGACGCCGACTGCGCCGAGCCGCAGCGGAAATGCCAGGCACATACGACGCGGTGAAGCCGATCAGCCAGAAGCTGAGCGCGGCGAACATCAGCGGCACGCGCGTGTCGTTCAGCCCGCGCAACGCACCTGCAGCCGAGGTCTGCAGGCCGTCGCAGATGAAGAACGTCGTGCCGACGATCAACAGCAGCGCCACCATCTCCGTCGTCGCCGACGACTCCGCGGTCGCCCGGCGCCCAGGAAGAAGCGCGCGATCTCGAAGCGCGTCGCGATCACCACCAGCGTCATGATCGCCATGAACATTCCGGCGAGCGCGATGGCAACAAAACCCGCGCGCCGCGTGGCGCCGGCGTCGCCGCGTCCCACCGCCTGGCCGACACGCACGGTCGCGGCCATGCTGATGCCGTAAGGCACCATGAACAGGACCGCCGCCGTCTGCAGCGCGATCTGATGCGCGGCAAGCTCGGTGGTGCCGATCCAGCCCATCAGCAGCGCGGCCGACGCGAACAGGCCGTATTCGAGCAGGAACGAGCCGGAGATCGGCGCGCCGACGGCGATGAGCTGCTTCATCAACGGCCAGTCGGTCCGCCAGAAGTTGCTGAGCGGGTGGAACTTGCGGAACGGACGGCGCGCATGCGCGATCCAGAATCCGGCGATGCACATGCCGATGTTGACGATCGTCGTCGCAAGGCCGGCGCCGAGCAGGTCGAACGTCGGCAAGCCGAACTCGCCGTAGATCAGCGCGTAGCCGAGCAGCGCATTGGCCGGGATCGCGATCAGCGTGATCCAGAGCGCCGGCTCCGGACGGTTGACCGAGCCCATGAAGCCGCGGATGGCGATGAACCACCAGCCCGGCAGCAGGCTCCAGGTCAGCCCTTCGAGATAGCGCGCGGCGAGCTTCGCCGCGTCCGGCGCCTGGCCGAGCGCGATCAGGATCGGCTCGCCCTGCAACAGCACCGGCGTCAGCGGCACCGTCATGATGACCGCGAGCCACAGGCCGACACGGAACGAACGGCGCAGCGTGCGCGGATCGCGCGCGCCGAACGCCTGCGCGACCAGCGGCGCCACCGCCGACATCACGCCCATGCCGAGCACGAACACCGCGAAGAAGATCGTGTGCGCGAGCGAAGCGGCCGCGATCGCCGCATCGCCAAGCCGGCCGATCAGCGCGAGGTCGGTGGTCATCATCGCGATCTGGCCGAGTTGCGTCAGCGCAATCGGCATCGCGAGCCGGATCGTTTCGATCAGCTCGGCGCGAATGGGCCTGTTGGCCGGGGCGGGCGCCGCGGCGGTGGCAATGGCATCAGACGAGGACATGGCCGCAAAATACCTCGTTATGTGACGGAAAGATGCCCTTGCCGGCTTGAACCTGGATCATATGTCTTTGATCCAAAGGGGATGCGCGTCTGGAGGCCGTGATGTCCGTCAAAGGATTGCAGTTGTTACCTTTTGTAGTTGCCGTGTTCGCGACTGCTGCGTCTGCGCAGGAACAGCCGCGCAGCATGCTGGGAGGCTCCTTCGACCTGAAGGCCGCCATCCTCTCGCCGACACCGCTTGGGCCGCCATCAAGGTTTGAGCCACCGGCCGTTGCCGCAAGGGCCGAGGCCGCGCCGGCCGTTGCGAAATCGAGGCGTCCAGCCGCGCGCACCGCGCAAGATGGTTAACACCAAACCACGACAAAAAACGGCAGTGGCTGCGCGGAAGCCGAAATCAAATCCGCTCGATTCCTACGCGCGCGACACACGCCGGCAGACCTGGCCCTGCACCGGCGGCGGCATCTGCGCCTGGACCCAGCCGCGCTAGATCAGCTCTTGTTATCCAGCTCGCGCGACACGGTGACGCTGGTGCCTTCCCGGGAGCCGGCGCAGCGGATGTCGAGCTTGCGATAGCGGGTGACGATGTTCTTGCCGCGCAGGAAGCCGATGCGGTTGGCGCAGCGTTGCGCGCCGCGCAGCGCATCGCCCTTCGGGATCGTGAACACCAGCGCGGTGGCGCTGGCGATGAAGTCGAAGAATTCCTTCGGCGGCTTGCGGGCCGCCGACGACGCGAAGATCTCGTTCTGCTTGTTGCGCGCGGAGCAGCCGAGCGACGCCTGCTTCACCGCCGGGTGCGTCAGATAGACGACACCGGCGACGGTGCGGCCGATCTTCAACCCGTCGATCTGCTTGGCGAGCTGACCGGCGAGATCGTCGCAACGGTCGGCGCGGGCGGGACTCGCAAACGCGAGGACGATGGCAGCGGCAGCAACGAGCGCGAAGCGATGGTTGGTCACAACAATCCTCTGGAGATCAAGAAAAAGCCGGTCCGTGCGAAGGGTGTTGCACAGGACCGGCTCGACTTCAAATCGCCGGATTGACGCGGCGACCGCTACGAATTGATCCCGTTCTGCCAGGTCGACGGCCGGCCGCCAAAGCCGGCCGAGGCGCGCTTGTCCAGCCAGTAGCCGTACGGCTCCGGCACGGTCGCAAACGCCTTGGCGACGCCGAGCTTCTCGGCGGCATCCACCGGCCAGTTCGGGTTCTGCAAGAACTCGCGGCCGATGGCGACGAGATCGGCCTGGCCGTCGCGCAGGATCTGCTCGGCCTGGTCGGCGTGGATGATGTGGCCGACCGCCATGGTCTTGACGCCCGAGAGTTTGCGCACGCCTTCCGCATACGGCACCTGATAGCCGTAGCCCGGCGGCTGCTCCGGGTCGACGATCGAGCGGCCGGTCATGCCGCCGGACGAGCAGTCGATCACGTCGACGCCGTGGGCGGCGAGCTCCTTGGCGAAGCCGGCGGACTCTTCCACGCTCCAGCCGGCCTCGTCGACCGCCGAGATGCGATAGAACAGCGGCTTGTCCGCCGGCCAGACGCTTGCGCACGTGCTCGACGATCTCGAGCGCAAAGCGCATGCGCTTTTCCGGCGTGCCGCCATAGGCATCGGTGCGCTGGTTCGCCGCCGGCGAGAGAAACTGGTGCAGCAGGTAGCCGTGCGCGCCATGGATCTCGAGCACCTCGAAGCCCGCGCGCAGCGCGCGGTCCGTCGCCTTGCCGTATTCCTCGACCAGCTTCTGGATATCACCGACGCGTCAATTCGCGCGGCTGAAAATAGCCGTTGCCCTGGGCGATCGCGCTCGGGCCGATGATCTCCCACTCCTCGCCGCGATCGACGCCGGGATGGCTCTGCAGCTGCTTGCGGCCTTCCCACGGCAGCTGGTTGCGCGCCTTGCGTCCCGAGTGTCCGAGCTGGATGCCGATCGCCGCGCCGTGCGACTTGCAGAAGTCGACGATGCGCTTCAGCGGCGGGATGAACTCGTCCTTCCACAGGCCGAGATCGCGCGGCGTGGTGCAGCCGCGCGGATCGGCCTTGGTCGAACTCCACGAAGATCAATCCCGCGCCGCCGGTGGCGAAGCGGCCGTAGTGGATGAAGTGCCAGTCGTCCGCATAACCGTTCTTCGCCGAATAGGTCAGCATCGGCGAAACGACAATGCGGTTACGCAGACGGACGCCGCGCAAATCCATCGGCGTGAACAGAAGGCTTTCCATACGTTCCTCGTTTCTTCTTCAGTCTTGGCTGTCAATCCGCCTTCGCGACCAGCGCCAGCACGTCGCCGACGTCCTTGACGCTGTCGAGCTTGCCGCTGATGTCGGCGACCTGCCCTGCCCGCTCCGCGCCGATCACCGGCTCGGCGAGGCCCATGAACTTCTGCCTGAGGCTCGTGCCTTGCGCTGCGAGATCGGTCAGTGGAATGCCGACATCGAACTCCTTGCGCACCACGCGGCCGTCGCTCAGATGCACCGCGACCTCACTCAATGTGTGCGACTTCTGCTTCCAGGTCGCGACGTCGATCTTGCTGCAGAGGTCGACCACCTCGCCGCGCTTCGCGGTCGCGTCCGAATAGGTCGCATCGTTCGCCGTGTTCTCGCCGAGCAGCGCCAGCGCGTTGGTGGCGCGCAGCGAGAATTTCACCTCCAGCCCGGTCTGCGGCTTCTCGATGTTGCAGACCCGCAGGTGCCCCTCGTCGACGCTGAGCGTCACTTTCCGGATCGCGTCGGCCTGCAGCGCGAATTCACGCCGCAGCATGTTGCTGGCCTCGATCGAGGAATGCGTCAGGTAGCAGGCCGCGTGATACTTGAAGAGCGTCTGCGGCAGGAAGAAGCCGCCCGGCGGGTCGGCGAGCGCGGCTTGCGGATTCGGATCCTCCGACTGCGTCGCGGTGAACCCCTGCTCGACATCGAGGATCGCCGGATTGGAGGTGAAGCCGCGCTGCGCCAGCCGCGCCGCCTGCAGGCCGATCGCCGCGGCGCGGCCCGGATGCAGCGGCTTGCACATGGTGCCGAACACGCTCTTCAGCCCGGCGGCCTGGGTCGCAGCGATGCCGAGCGCATGCGCGGTGGTCGCCGCATCCAGCCGCAGCATGTTGCTGACGGCCGCCGCAGCGCCAATCGCGCCGACGGTGGCCGTGGTGTGCCAGCCGCGCTGGTAGTGGGTGCGGCCGACCAGCTTGCCGACGCGGCACTCGGTCTCGAAGCCGGCGGCGAACGCCTCCAGCAGCCGCTTGCCGTCGAGCTTGCGATGCTCGGCCAGCGCCAGCACCGCCGGCGCGATCGGCACGGTCGGGTGGCCGCCCATGTTGAAGTTGACGTCGTCGAAGTCGAGCGCGTGCGACATCGCGCCGTTCAACAGCGCCGCCTGCTCGATATTGGCGCGGGTGCCGCGGCCGATGATCGTCGCTTGCGGTGCGCCGCCGTCCTCGGCGATCTGCTCGGCCAGAATATTGGCGAGCGGCTCGTGGCGGGCGGCGAGCGTGACGCCGAAGAAATCCATGAAGCAGTGGCCGGCGACGGTCCGCGCCTCGGGCGACAGATCGTCGTAGCGGAGGTTTGCCGCCTTTTCCGCCAGGGCCGCGGTGACCAGCACCGGCTCGGTGGTGTCGGATCGTTCGCTTCTGCGCGCGGCAGCAGTCATGGCGCCCTCCGTTCTGTTCTTGGTTCTGGCTTTACCGGAACCAAGACTACGGGAGGACGGCAAGGCGCGGAAGGGGCATTACCGCAGGGAAGGCCTTCGCGAATTCAGGCCTTCCCTCAACGTGCCGACACCATCGCCACGCGGACTTTCCCCTTTGCCTTTGCGGCGAGGCGGGACACGACGACCTTCCGCCCCTTGGCCTTGGCCGCGGCGTAGCGCTTGTTGCGCGCGGCCCGGGCGGCGGCAAGCTTGGCCTGACGAGCCGTTTCCGCCTGCGCGATCAATTCGACGGCAAGACCGGTCAGCTTCACCTCGTGCTGCGCAGGGTCGGCGTCGCGCGACAGGCCTTCGACGCCGTCGCACGGCGCCCGCTGCGGCAGCGCAACGCTGACCTCCAGCGGCTTCTGCACCGTCCAGCGCTTCGGCGGGTGGCCGGTGATCGATGTTCACATAGTTGCGGGTTTCCTCCGGCAGGCCGGACTGTCCGTTCAGCCATTTTTTGATCCGGCCACCGCCGGCGTTGTAGGCAGCAGCGGCAAGCCCGAGGTTGCCGAACTGCTCGCGCAGTTCGCGCAGGAAGCGCGCGGACGCGGCCACGCTCTTGATCGGATCGAACGGATCACGCAAGCCATACTCCGCCGCGGTCGGCGGCATGAACTGCGCGACGCCCTTGGCACCGACCGGGCTGCGCGCCCATTGATCGAACTTGCTTTCCTGCCAGATCAGCCGCGCGAAGAAGCCGATCGGCAAGCTGTGCGCGACCGCCGCATCCGCCAGCGCTTCGCAGACCTGCTCGATCGGCACGGTGACGGGAAGATCATCATCGTCATCCTCCTCCTCGTCGCGTGCAGCGACCGGCTCCTCCACTTTCGCCGCGACGGGCTCCTCGACCTTCGCCGTAGCCGGGTCCTGGAGCATCGCCTCGCGTGCTCGACTTGCATCGACGGCATCGCGATCGTTCGTCTCGATTGCAATATCGCCGACAGGTTTTGATACGTGCTGCGGCTGCATCGCCCGAAGGTCGGGTGTGACATCGTCGGTGCGGATGCTGACTGCATTTGTTGTGCTGACTCGTGAGCGTCGGCGCGGAAACGCCAAGCGCTATCGTCAGCGCGAAAATAATGCGCAACTCTGTTATCCCCGATGTGGTTGTGTGTAGACGCCCGGCCGCGTTCTGTTCACCAATCGTGCACAATTTGTGTCGCGCAGCGGGCAGCAACGAGATTCCGCGAAAATGGAACCGGCGAAAAGTTCCCGATGCAGCGAAGAAACTTCGCATCAATTGTGTGTGCGGAAGATGCGTTGCCCGCGTGACCTAAGCCGTCATTGCGAGAAGCGAAGCGACCCATACGCCGCGAGTGTCATGAGACGACGTGGCCGTTGCCTTCTGAACGGCGTCAACGCGCAATCCACCGCTTGGCGACACGGCGCAGGATCCCGGCCAAAGGCGAGCGGAAGTCGCCGCCGGCTCAACGGCTATGGCGCGCTGGCCGGGATCATCCGGTTTGCTCTCGCTTCGCTCGACAATCGACGGCCGTCTCCGTTCCGCCATCGGGTACAACACGCTCTACTTCAGCCGCGATCGCAGTAGCGCTGCGCAAGACACTCCACTAACATTTCGCTGCAAGCGCGATACGAAGGGGGAGGACGCCATGCTCATCATCGATTTCCAGGTGCACGCCTACGAACGCAACCGTCCGGAGCGGCCGTGGCTGAACGTGCCGAACTGGCCGGCGGAGGCGAACGCCGACCAGATGGTCAAGGCGATGGATGCGGTCGGCGTCGACGGCGCGATCAACATCTCGCCGTTCAGCCTGTACGGATACGACGCGAGCTACGCGCTCGAGCTCTACGCGAAATACCCGACGCGTTTCGCGCTCATCAAGCCTGTCGATACGCGCGATCCCGCGGTGGCCGAGACGATCGCCGACTGGAAGGCCAAGAAGGGCACGGTCGCGGTCCGCATCATGATGAACCGCGACCTGCCGGAAGACCCTGCCGACCCCGGCATCACCCGGGTGCTCACCGCGGCCGCGAAACACAACATGCCCGTCAACCTGCTCGCGTGGGGACGCGTGGAGCAGGCCGAGCAGATCGCCGCGCGCAACCCCGACACATCGCTCATCATCGACCATCTCGGCGTGCAGCAGCCACACGATCCGCCTGCACCCAAGGACGCCTGGGCGGTCTTGCCGAAGGTCCTCAAGCTCGCCGCGCACAAGAACGTCAGCATCAAGGTTTCGGGCGCATGCACGCTGTCGCACGAGCCGTTCCCGTACAAGGACATCTGGGACCCGCTGGCGCGCGTGTTCGACGCGTTCGGCCTCGATCGCTGCATGTGGGGCACGGACTGGACGCGCGCGGCGGCGGTGGTCGACTACAAGCCGGCCGTCGACGCCTTCCGCCTCACCGACCGCTTGTCGGAAAGCGACCGCGCCAAGCTGATGGGCTTGAGCCTCACGAAGATCTACAACTGGTCGCCGTCGAAGGCTTGATGATCGAAGGAATGCCGGGGGAACATCTTCAGTGAGCGAGCCGCACGGGCCCTTGCAGGGCGTAAAAGTCGTGTCCTGTTCCACCGCGCAGGCCGGCACGGTGCCCTACATGCTGATGGCCGACCTCGGCGCCGACGTCATCAAGATCGAAACGCCGGACGGCGGTGACTTATCGCGCGTGGCCTCGGTGCTGCCGGAGATGCCGAGCACGTTCTTCGAAACCAACAACCGCGGCGTCAAGAGTGTCACGCTGAACCTGAAACTGCCGGAGGCGCGCGCGATCCTGCACAAGCTCGTCGCGACCGCCGACATCTTCGGACAGAATTTTCGCCCGGGCGCCGCCGAGAAGAACGGATTTGGCTGGGAGGATCTGAAGAAGATCAATCCAAGGCTCGTCTACATGTCGATCTCGGGCTACGGCCCGAACGGGCCGCATGCCGATCTGCCGGGCACCGACTCGATGGCGCAGGCGCTGGGCGGCATCGCGCAGGCCTACGCGACGCCCGGCCAGCCGCTGAAGACCGGCGTGGTGTCGGTGGCCGACGAGACCTGCGCCATCCTCGCCTTCGGCGGCGCGCTCGCCGCGCTGACGCATGCGCGCACCACCGGCGTCGGCCAGAAAGTCGACTGCTCGCTGCTCGGCGGGCAGATTCGGCTGATGGGCTGGACGCTGACGACGGCGATGTGGCGCAACCGCGATCCCGTCACCGGCCAGGCGCGCGTCGCCGGCACCCGCGAGCGGCCGGCGATGTCGGCAAGCTTCAACGACAAGGACGGCAAGCCGTTCGTGCTTCAGCTTGCGCGCGACGACTGGACGAAGGCGCTCACGGCGCTGGGCTTCCACGACGCGATGGAGCAGGCCGGCTTCGGCAAGCTCGGCGTCGCGATGGAGTCGGACGAGATCCGCGAGGCGCTGCTGAAGAAACTCGGCGAGCTGTTCGCCACCGGCCCACGCGACGAGTGGGTCGCGCGACTGCGCGGAGGCGACATCGTCTCGGCGCCGATCAACACGATGCTCGAGGCGTCCAACGATCCGGACGTGATCGCCAACGGCTATGTCGCCGAGGTCGACTATCCGAAATACGGCAAGCGGCTGAAGGTGCACGGCACGCCGTGGCAGTTCTCGGAGACGCCGGCCAAAATCGGCATCGCGCCGGAGCTCGGCGAGCACAACAATGACGTGCTGGGCGGCCTTGGCTTCAGCGCGGCCGAGATCGCGGATCTGAAGGCGCGGAAGGTGATTTAGGCTGTCGTTGTACGCCTCCGCTTCATGACCGAGCACATGGGCGGTCGGGTGTCGTCAGGCGTCCATTTGTCCAAATTACAGCCGAGTTCCACGCAACGAGTGTTCGCAAACCAGCGATCGCGCTGAAGCCAGCGGGACTATTTTGTTTGAGCTTCTGCAGCACTGCCGTTTCCGTCGATGCGATATCTCGGTTTGCGCCGCAACATCTTGTCGGCACGGGCGACAAGCCAAGCTTTCACGACCATGCGCTTTGCGCATCCATGGCGGCCTTGATCTGGGTCAACCAAGCGAGGGCCCTGCCGGGTGAGTATTGTCCCTGCGCAAATGACGATGAGATGCGTGAAGCAGATTTCAAACGCCGGCGTTGGCGCGCGGAGATCAAGCAGTCGAGGCGGAAAACTTCCTGAACAAGCTCCGCATGACAACAGTACATGCAACACAACTGGAGCCAGCCGATGTGGATCCTGATGTACGTCTTCTCCTACTCAGTCAGTCCGGCTGCGACAACCGATCAGGGCCGAATGGAGGCTCCTCCCAACGGTGCGTGTCTTCAAGAATTCACGAATGAAGAGCGATGCAGGTCGGCCAAGTCGAAGCTTGAGGACAGCTTAAAGGAGGCGGGAGCCAAGATGAAAAGTGGTTTGGAAGACTTGAAGAGTATCGGTAAGGGTGGCCCGGAACAGATCATCATTGCCTTTGATGTGGAATGCCTTCCGAAATAGGACCCACCATCGGGCCGCACTTCGCGCGGACCCGTTGGCTCACAATGACAACTACAGCTTCGGCATCCGATAGCGATCCTCCGGATCGAGCCAGCCCTTGAAATTCGGCTTGCGCTTTTCGGCGAAGGCCGCGCGCGACTCCATCAGGTCGCCCTTGTCGCCGTGGTCGTGCAGCTTTTCGGCGAGCGCCTGCTGCGCGTCGCGACGGCTCGGGCCGCATCTGCCGCATCATGTGCACGGTGTTGACGCGCGAGGCCGGCGGCAGCGAAAGCAGGTGCTCGGCCATCGCCATCGCCGTCGGGATCAGCTCGGCCTGCGGCGCGATCCGGTTGATGAAGCCGAGCTGGTGAAACCGCTCGGCGGTGAAGCGAAAGCCGAGCGCCATCTCCATGGCGATCGGGTACGGCATGTTGGCGAGATGGCCGTGGTTGTAGCCGCCGAGCAGCCAGCGCTTCGCCTCCGAGACCTCGAACACCGCCTCCGGCACCGCGACGCGCAGATCCGTGCGCTCCACCAGCATGAAGCCGCCGCCCATGGCGAAGCCGTTGATCGCGGCGATCACCGGCTTCTCCAGCGTGCCGTCCATGAACGGATTGGTGATCTTCAGCCGTGTGCCGCCCGGTACGCCGGTGGTCAGCGTCTCCTTCATGTCCTCGCCGGCGCAGAAGCCGCGGCCGGTGCCGGTGAAGATCGCAACCTCGAGCGCCTTGTCGTGCCGGAACGCGGTCCAGGTCTTGGCGAGCTCCTCGCGCATCTCGGTGTTCAGCGCGTTCAGCCGCTCCGGCCGGTTCATGCGCACGATCAGGACCTGCCCCTGACGCTCGGTTTCGACGACAGCCATGCGATCTCTCCTGCTCTGTTGGCAGATTTCGGTCTTGTCTTTGATAGCGACAGCGCGCGCGCTTTACAAATCCCGCAAGCTCGTTCACTAGTCGACGTCCACGACAAAGAACTCCTGGCCGGCGCAGCCATCGTTCGCCTCGGCTCGCCGTCTGGCGTAAAAGCCGTTTGGGGCCACCATGGCCAGCATCATCGGGTGTTGCGAACCATCGTTCACCCGCGCGCAGGCCGTATAGACTTTCGTTTGCTCGCTATAGAGCAGCGTCGAAATCTCGATTTGATTTGGACGATGGGCAAAGAGAGACCGGCCATACGTCCTGGCGAGCACCATGATGTCCGGATAGGATTGCGTGGCCGGCGCCGAGGCGGGGTACCGCAGGATCGCCGGCATGAACGAGAACTGATCCGAAAGGCCGCAGCCGGCAAGCCCTGCGCACAGCAGGAGCTGCGCGGCTGATCCGCGCGATCCTGACGCCGTGGTTGCCTTGCCGCCTCTCCATGATGAAGGCCCCTGCCCCATCTCAGCTCCGCCGCGCCATTTGTAAAAGACACAGCCGGCCGCGTCCACGCCATTCTCAACAGGTGTTGAACACATCGGCGGTCTGAAGCTAAACAATAAGCCACGCCCGATGGCAGGCAGGCATGCTGTTCAATTCCTATGAGTTCATTTTTCTGTTCCTTCCGCTGGCGCTGACGGCCCATTTTCTGGCCGCCCGCTGGAGTGTCTCCTTCGCCGTCATCGTCACCACGGTCTCGTCGCTGATCTTCTACGCCTGGTGGAAGCCGCCTTTCGTGCTGCTGCCGATCGCATCGATCGTCCTGAACTTCCTGCTCGCCAGGAAGATCCTTGCCACCGAGCCGGAACGACGGCGCGCCCTGGTGCTGGCGGGCGTCGTCGGCAACCTGCTCGTGCTCGGCTATTACAAGTACGCGGACTTCATCCTGTCGATCTTCGAGCAGCGTCCAGCGGCTGCCCCGGACGTGCCCCTGGCGCTGTCGTTCACGACCTTCGTGCAGGTCGCATTCCTGGTCGAGCTGGCGCGGCGGCCGGTTCAGGTGTCGTTTCCGAAGTACTCGATGTTCGTCGCGTTCTTCCCGCACCTGATCGCCGGCCCGATCGTGCGCTGGACCGAGCTCGGCCCGCAACTCGACGATCCTGCACGCTATCGCGTGGACTGGGACAACGTTGCGCGCGGCCTTACGATCTTCATCCTGGGTCTCGCCAAGAAGATCCTCATCGCCGATCAGCTGTCGCCGTATGTGGCGCTGGTCTTCGATGCCGCCGCTGCCGGGCAGCCGATTGGCGCCGCGGCAGCATGGGGCGCCTCGATCGCCTACTCGCTGCAGCTCTACTTCGATTTTTCCGGCTATTCGGACATGGCCGTGGGGCTCGGCCTGCTCTTCAACCTCCGGCTGCCGGTCAACTTCGCAGCACCGCTCGCGCGCGACCAGCATCATCGACCTCTGGCGCCGCTGGCATATTTCGCTGTCGCGTTTCCTGCGCGACTTCATCTACGTGCCGCTCGGCGGCGGTCGCGGCGGCGGCCTGCGACGCAGCACCAACCTGTTCCTGACGATGGTGATCGGCGGCCTCTGGCACGGCGCGAACTGGACGTTCATCGCCTGGGGCGCCTTCCACGGCGTTCTGCTGACCATCAATCATGCCTGGCGTTTTTTGCGCGGCGAACGGCAATCGACGCTGCTATCGCGCAGCGTCGGATGGATTTTGACGTTCCTCGCTTTTGCCGTCGGCATGACGATGTTCCGTTCGGCCAACATCGAGACGGCGGCATCGCTGCTGCAGGCGATGGCCGGCTTCGGCCCCGGCGCATCCGATGTGGGCTTCAATCCGGGCGCGGACTTTTCGTACATCAGCAAGGGATACGTATCGGAGGCCTTCCTGCGGACATGGCTTGGCGCGCAGTGGTCGATCTCGGCGACGCTTATCACCGCCGCCGCGCTCGCCGTCGCCATGCTCGCACCGGATACGATGGAGTTTGCCGACTATCGCGAGAACGAGCCGCACACAAACTGGCGCCGGACCGTCTTTCGTGCGCTGGCAACCGAACGTCGTGTGGCTGACCGGAACCGTCGTTCTGTTTGCGATCGTGTTCGCCAGGCTGAACCAGTTCACCGAATTCCTGTACTATCAGTTCTAGTGCCGCCGATGACCCTCAGCACCAGGACATTCTCGTTCGCATTGTTGGCCAGCTGTGCGCTGCTGCTTCTCGGCACCATGCTGCGAATGTCGTCATCGATCCGCAGTACGTGTTCCGTCTCGGCATCGTTCAGGCGCATCCCAATCCGAACGAGCGCTATCGGCGCTTTCACGAGTATGAACGCGACGCGCGACAAGTCGACGGCCTGCTGTTTTCGACACTCCCGCGGCACGGCCTTCGACATGCCTGCGATGGCGACAGTCGATGGGGCTCAACGACGTCGCGTCCTTCGCCGTGCCGGCCGGCGCCATGACGGATCACTTGCCGTTCCTGCAGCATGTGCTGCGCGACAAGGCCGCGCATGGCGAAAGGATCCGCAAGGTCCTGCTCCTGCTCGATCCTGATTTCTTCGGGACCAGGCCGTGGACGAACTCCAACCTCGACAGCTTCCTGCCGCCCGAGATCAGTGGCGAATCCAGGCTGCGATTCTGGCTGCGCTACCTTCTCGCCTTGCAGTACAAGAGCTGGCGCGAAGGCCTGGCTGGCGGCCGGCTGGATCGGAAAGCCCAGGACATCATCGAATGCGGTCGACAAGACCGTCGAGCCGTTGCGGCTTGACCGCGTGCGTGTCGTGGAAGCTGCGCCGGACAAGGCCACGCAACGTGACACGATCGCGATGCAGATCGAGGATCCCGCGGAACGGACTCGAGCGCATGAGCCGGTCGCGCAAGCCGTTTCTCGAGGCGCAGATGGCCGACCTCGAGCGGTTCATCCGCCTGTGCCAGCAGAACGGCATCGAGCTCACCGTCGCCATCAATCCCCTCACCCGCGCCAACGCATCCGGCTACGTGCCCGGACACCTGGACGACACGATCGCGCGGATCAATCAGCTCACGGATGTGTGGGATTTCAGCGCGCCCGCCTGGCTCGCGGACGATCTCTCGCACTGGACCGACCTGTCGCACTTCAAGAGCGAGATCGCCGACTTGATGCTGCAGCGGATGTTCTCGACGAAGCGAGCTGCCGGTGGAATTCGGCCGCTTCAGGCGGACCAGTGGCGGACTGCGAAATCCACGTCAGGAACCTCAGCAAGCGCCGCGCTCGACTTCGATATAGCTGCGATGAAGCGTGCTTGCGGTCTTGTTGCCGTCCATCAGCACGTAATAGCCGTTGCCTCTGGTCCGTCCCTTGATGACGCCGGTGCGCGTCCGTCAGTCCGCCGTTGCGCTGTTCGCCGAGCGGCGTCAGCCGAACGCGGTCGCCGATTTTCAGATCGTTGTCGTCCATGGAAGTCCCCGAGCAAGTGCGGGGAAAGCTACGGGGAGCCGCTTGTGAAGAATGTGAGCGGCGTCACATTAGCGGGAGCAGAGGTGAACTCCGACGGACATCCTGAACCGCTTAAGGATTCCAGCCGCCGCTGCCGTATTCGCGCGTGATGACTTCAAGAAGGTGGCCGTTCCGTTCCTTGAAATAGATGCCACGCCCGCCGTCATGGTGGTTGATCTTGCCCGGTTGAGATTGTCCAGGATCAGCCCAGTAGGGAAGCTCGCGTTCCCGGATCCTGCCGAAGATCTGGTCGAACTCGGCGTCGCTGGTCAGAAATGCATAGTGCTGCGGAGTGATGTCGCCATCGGTGTCCATGTAGTCGAGGTTGGCACCGTTTTCCGGTGGTGACCATGTAAAACGGCCCCCACCGCCGCGGGGCTGGCAGACCAAGCATCTCGGCCAGGAACGTTGCCGATGCCTTTTTATCGTGGGTCAAAAGGATCGTATGATTGAAGTTGATGGCCATGGTCATCTCCCAAAACAGAAAATGCTTCGTCGATCCACAAACGTCTCCAACGTGAGGCCATTTTTGCCGCGCGCTACAGCGGTCAACGCCGCAGGTGCACGTCTCGTTCACTTCGCGAATGTGAATATCCGATAGGTGCCAGCTTGTGAGCATCGCTGCGGGGAGCGGGAGCCGGTCGAATTTGCCCGGCTGTGCCCGCGTTCGCTTACTTCGCTGCGAAAGGCATCGTCGGCTTGCCAAGCCGAAGCTCGCGAAGCGAGCAGATGCGCAGTGGTCCACTGCGGCCGTTCGCAATTCAGCCTTACGCGCAACCGGGACTGGACGCGGCAACCTGCCCATAGTGATCATGAAGCCGCCACCAAGTGTATGGTTCGCCTTGCGGCCGACCCGACGGAACGTCTTGCCATTCTTCCTGTCGGCCCAGAGGTGTCAGATCAAGCAATGAGAAAGTCGATCCTATGTCCTCGATGCCGCGACCATTGAGGAAATAGGTCCGATACACTCGCCCATCGCATCGGATGAAGACGTTTAGGCCGAAGAGTTCCTCGACATCGAAATCTATGGAAAAACGGTCATCCGGTAGAGAATAGAACGGAATGTGACCCCATCCCATGCGTTCCCGCAGCCGTTCGATGTGGTCCATCGGAGCAGCGGCGACAAAGGCCAACGTCGTGTCGCGCGCCGCAACGTGTGCCGGATGCACGATTGTATCGGCAAACATTGAGCAGCCGCTGCAAGCTCCGTCCGGCCAATTCTCCACGTCGGGAGCGTAGAAAAAGCGGTAGACGATCAATTGCCGACGCCCCTGAAAAAGCCCTAGCAGGTCGGTCTCGCCCTCCGGGCCAATGAAGCGATACCCACGATCCACTTCTGTGACAGGTAATCGCCTTCGCTTGGCGATCAATCGGTCCCTGACTTTCATCAGCGCCTTTTCTTCCTCAAGAAGCTCTTTGCGCGCCTCATTCCAGACTTCCTTGGAGACGACTTCGAACTCTCCGACAGGCTCGCACATTGATGGTGCAGGAATGGCAGGACCTTCTTGTTTACTCATGCATTCCTCCTGGCCGCGCGCTACCGCGCGCTAACGCCGCAGGTGCACGTCTCGTTCACTTCGCGAATGTGAATGTCCGACAGGCGCCAGTTTCCGGGCATCGCTTCGGGAGAGCTTCGAACCGGTCCGCCTTCGCTGCTTCGAGCTACGGCGTGACAGCCTTCGCTCGCTTCGCTCACGAAAGGCACTGCCGGCTTGCCAAGCCGTAGCTCGCGAAACGAGCGAAGGCTGGCGGAGAGGGAGGGATTCGAACCCCCGATAGGCTTGCACCTATGCCGCATTTCGAGTGCGGTGCGTTCAACCACTCTGCCACCTCTCCGAAGCGGTGATCAGGACGGTTCCCCGTCCGGTTGCGGGGCCGTTCTATGCGAGGTTCGCCCGCCAGACAAGGCCGCTGAGCTACGGTTTTACGCCGCAGCAAGGGCGCGAAGGCGGTTAACAGCCGCGAGGCATTTCCTCAGCCGGTCCGGCCGGAACTGGCGGCGATGTCGAGGATCTGCACGGCCTTGGGCAGCTCGATCAGGAACTCCGCATCCCGCTCCAGATGGTGAATGCGCCGGGGATCGGCGCCGGCGAAGCGCGACATCGCTTCCACGCTCTCCCAGTAGGAGATGGTCACGAACTCGCTCTCGCCGTCGCGATCCTCGCGCAGCAGCTGTACGCCGAGCGCCTTCTTCTCCAGCGGCTTGATGCCGTGCTCGTAGAGGTAGGCCGCGTATTCGTCGGCGCGCGCGGCCGTGGTGCGGCCGCGCCAGATGCGCGCGATCTTCGCATGCACGCCATGTCGTTCCGGATTCATGTCGTTCTCCCTGGCAAGCAGCAGGGATAACGACCTTATCCGCAGCCCGGTTCCGGCCGGGCCCGACGGCTTACGTCAGATACTGCGCGCCGTTGATCGTCATGGTGGAGCCGTTGACGAAGCCGGCGTCGTCGGAGGCAAGGAACACCACCGCGCGCGCGATCTCCTCCGGCTCGCCGAGCCGGCCGGTCGGGATCTGCGAGAGCACGTTCTTCTCCAGCACGTCCTTCGGCACGGCCTGCACCATCTCGGTGTTGATGTAGCCCGGGCAGATCGCATTGACGGTGATGCCGCCGCGCGCGGCCTCCAGCGCCAGCGCCTTGGTGAAGCCGATGTCGCCGGCCTTCGCCGCCGCGTAGTTCACCTGGCCGAACTGGCCCTTCTGGCCGTTGATCGAGGAGATGTTGATGATGCGGCCGAACTTTCGCGCCCGCATGCCCTCGATGACATGGCGCGTCATGTTGAACAGCGAGCCGAGGTTGGTGTTGATCACCGCATTCCACTGCTCGAGCGACATGCGGTGGAACGGCGTGTCCTTGGTGATGCCGGCGTTGTTGACCAGCACCTCGATCGGGCCGAGCTCCGCCTCGACCTTCTTGATGCCGTCGCCGCAGGCCTCGAACGAGCCGACGTCCCACTTGAACACCGGGATGCCGGTCGCCTCCTTGAATTTCGAAGCCGCTGCATCGTTGCCGGCATAGCTTGCGGCGACCTTGTAGCCCGCGTCCTTCAGCGCCTTGCTGATCGCCTCGCCGATGCCGCGCGTGCCGCCCGTGACCAGTGCCACCCGTGCCATGACTTTCCTCCCACTCGTTTTGTTACCCGTGAACAGTACGTTGCCTGCTCACTCCGTCCAAACCTCCTGTCAAGCGCGAAGGTTCAGTCCGGAGACAAACATGCCCGGCGCAAGGCCGGGCATGTCGCATTCCTTCATGACGCCGGCGTTACCGCTCGACGCACATTGCAATGCCCATGCCACCGCCGATGCAGAGGGTGGCGAGGCCCTTCTTGGCGTCGCGCTTCTGCATCTCGTGCAGCAGGGTGATCAGGATGCGCGTGCCCGAGGCGCCGATCGGATGGCCGATGGCGATCGCGCCGCCGTTGACGTTGACCTTCGAGGTATCCCAGCCGAGGTCCTTGTTGACCGCGCAGGCCTGCGCCGCGAACGCCTCGTTCGCCTCGATCAGGTCGAGGTCGGCGGCATTCCAGCCGGCCTTCTCCAGCGCCTTGCGCGAGGCCGGGATCGGGCCGGAGCCCATGATCGCCGGATCGACGCCCGCCTGCCCCCAGGAGGCAATGCGCGCCAGCGGCTTGCGGCCTTCCTTGGCGGCCTGGCTCGCCCGCATCAGCACCACGGCGCCGGCGCCGTCGTTGATGCCCGAGGCGCTCGCGGCGGTGACCGTGCCGTCCTTGTCGAAGGCGGGGCGCAGCTTGGACACGCTGTCAACGGTGACGCCGGCCTTGATGTACTCGTCCGCGTCGACGATGACATCGCCCTTGCGGCCCTTGATGGTGAACGGGACGATCTCGTCCTTGAACTTGCCGGCCTTCTGCGCGGCCTCGGCCTTGTTCTGCGAGTGCGACCGCAAACTCGTCCTGCTGCTGGCGGGTGATCTGCCACTGCTTGGCGACGTTCTCGGCGGTGTTACCCATGTGGTAGCCGTTGAAGGCGTCCCACAGGCCGTCCTTGATCATCGTATCGACGAATTCGAGGCTGCCCATCTTCTGACCGGCGCGCAGATACTGTGCATGCGGCGACAGCGTCATCGATTCCTGGCCGCCGGCGACGACGATGTCCGAGTCGCCGTTCATGAGCGCCTGGTAGCCGAGCGCCACCGATCGGAGCCCGGAGCCGCAAACCATGTTGACGATCCACGCCGGCGAACCGTTCGGGACGCCGGCCTTGATCGAGGCCTGGCGGGCCGGATTCTGGCCCTGCGCCGCGGTCAGGATCTGGCCCATGATCACCTCGGACACGCGGCCGGCTTCGATGCCGCCACGTTCGAGTGCGGCCTTGATGACTGCCGCGCCGAGATCGTGCGCGGGCGTTGAGGCGAATGCGCCGTTGAAGCTGCCGACGGCGGTGCGGGCCGCACCGACGATGACGACATCGTCTTTCATGGGAAACTCCTAAAGAGGGCTTGAGGTCTGAGGCCTCAGGTTAAGGCTTGGGGTCTGTTTGGGCTGGCTCAGCCCCGGCGCCGGGAATGGTCACCGCATCCTGTGAAGCCAGCGAGTGCGTGTCAATCGCTTAACAGATAATCCCGCCAGAGGCGACCGGCCATGGTGACGGCGCGGCCCCTGCCTCGCCGTTAACCCGTCCTGCACAAAACGGTAGCCGAAGGCTCTTGAAAGTGCTTACTTTATTGCAGCGCGCCACTAAAGCGCTGCCCGGACCGCTCCCGGACGGGTTCCCGTCCCTCTTGTTGTAGCGAGTGTCCATGGCGAAATCGGACGAGCCCATCACCATCAAGAAAGTACGCCAACCGGCGACTCTACAACACCGGCACCAGCACCTATGTGACGCTCGAAGACCTCGCCACCATGGTGAAGAGCGGCGAAGAATTTCTGGTCTACGATGCCAAGACCGGCGACGACATCACCCGCCAGGTGCTCGCACAAATCATCTTCGAGCAGGAAAACAAGGCGGGACAGAACCTGCTGCCGACGACGTTCCTGCGCCAGCTGATCCGCTTCTATGGCGACAGCATGCAGATGCTGGTGCCGCGCTATCTCGAACAATCGATCGACACGCTGACGCGCGAGCAGGAGAAATTCCGCACGCAGATGACGCAGGCCTTCGGCGGTGTCGGCGCGTTCGGCCCGCTCGAAGAGCAGGTCCGCCGCAACATGGAATTGTTTCAGCAGACGTTTTCGATGTTCAAGCCGTTCACCGCGCCGCGACGGACCGATACGCCAGCCGTTGCAGAAAAGCCCGCCGAAGACGCCAAGGGCACCACCGACGACATGGAAACCCTGCGCCGCCAGATGAAGGAGATGCAGGACAAGCTCGATCGGATGGCGAAGGAAGACAAAGCCTGAGGGCGCATCATTCGTAGCCCGGATGAGCGAAGCGACATCCGGGATTTGACTCAGTCCCGCATGTCGCTTCGCTCATGCGGGCTACAGCGCTGAACTCAAACCGCGCCGCTAATCGCTGGCTTTGCCGCACCCGCGAGCCACGGCCGCTCGTCCGTCGCAAGACCGATGAAGCGGCCCTGAATGTAGTCGCAGCCCCAGTCGCGCAGCAGCTGCGCTGCTTCCGCATCCTGCACCCACTCGGCCACCGTCTTCAGCTCGAGCCGGCGCGCCAGATCGATCAGCGTCTGCACGAAGGCGCGGTCGTCCGACGAGCGCACGACGTTCTGCACGAACGCCCCGTCGATCTTGACGATGTCCACGCCAAGCTTGCGCAGGTTGCGAAACGACGTGTAGCCCGCGCCGAAATCGTCGATGGCGATGCGGCAGCCGTGATTCTTCAATCGGGTGACGAAGCCGCGCACATCCTCGATGTCGCGGATGGCGACGGTCTCGGTGATCTCGACGATCAGCCGCTGCGCAACCTGCGGATTGGCGCGCAGGCACGATTCGATGCTGCTCCACCAATCAGGATCGGTGGTCGTGTCCGGCGAGATGTTGAGGCTGAGCTGCACGGTGGGCGATGCGGCCAGCTCCGCCAGCACCAGTTCGAGCACGCGGTGGTCGACCAGCCGGATCAGGCCGAGCCGTTCGGCGACCGGCACGATGTCCGGCGCGAGCATCAAGCCGTCATCGTGGCGCATGCGCACGAGGCTCTCGTAGAACGCAGGTTCGCGCGTGTCGGCGCGGACCACCGGCTCGAAGGCGATGACCAGGCGGCGGTCGTTCAGCGCGGTGACGATCTCGTCGGTGACGCGGATGTTGACGCGCCGCTGCGCCTCGCGCTCCACGTTCGGAAGCCATGCCAGGAACGAGCCGGCGCGCCTTGCCTTGGCGGCCTCGAGCGCCTCCTGGGCGCGGCTTGCGACGTCGTCGGCGGTGCGGGCATAGCGCGGCACGTTGATGCCGCCGATCGACACCGTCACCGACACCGGCCCGGATTTCGTCGGCACCACCTCGTCGCGGATGCCGGCAAGAAAGCGCTCGGCGGCGATCTTCATTTCATCGACGGACGAGTTCTTCAGGATCAGGCCGAGCTTGTTGCCCGAGAAACGGCCGATCACGTCGCCGCCGCGCAGCCGTGCGCGCAGGCGAACGGCCACTTCGCGAATGACCTCGTCGGCGACGTCGAAGCCGAATGAATCGTTCACCCTGGCAAGATGATCGATGGCGACGACCATGAACGAGAACGAGTTGCGGAAGCGCTGCGCTTCCTCGATCGCTTCCGCCAGCGCTGCGATCAGCCGCGTGCGATTGAGTTCGCCGGTCAGGGGATCCTGCTGCGACAGCCGCATCAACTGCTCGTCGCGGGCATGCCGTTCGTTGATCGCGCGCATGACGCCGTGGGCGCGCGCGGGCTTGCCGTCGGCGCCCGCGAACCAGCGTCCGGTTTCCTCGATCCAGACCAGCGGCGCGGACGCGGCGAGCCGCAATCCATATTCGACCTGATAGGGAACGCCTTGATAGGGCATACCTTGGCCCCTCTCAGGTGGCGGCGACGCATTCATGATGGCGTCGGCGCGAACCGAGCGGCTGGGCTCGATGTGTTTGGCGAGCTCGGTGCCCGATGCCAGCGCCTCGGGCGGGAAATCCGGGAGCAGCGCGCTCACGCCCGCGCCCCAGGTCATCACATCGGCGGCGATATCCCAGACGAATTCGGCATGCTCGATCGAGGCAAGGATGCGGTCGGCCTGAACGGGATCGGAAGGGGCCACGAACGCCTCGTTTCAAGAATGCCGCCACAGACACAGGGCATTGTCGGTTTTCGGTATGGTAGTTGCGCTTCCTGAAGATTTCGGAAAACGCAGGTATTTCAGCACAGCGGACAACCCGGAAGCGCGCGGCATGCGGATTGCGAAACTGATTCTGTCGGACGGACTTTGTCCCAATTCGAGGCAGAATCGCAATGCCAGACGCATTTTCGGAGCCATCGCGTGACCCGAGTGTCCCGGATCGAACTGCCGAAACAGGCCGTGCGCTGGTGCCGTTAACCATGCCCGCGTCAGCGCATGCGCCGTTACCGGCGTTCCGGCCCGATGCCCGCTTCGTGGTCCATCTGATTGCGACGGCCACCCGTGCGCCGCAGACGCGCACTCATCGCCGCGCGGCGATCGACGATGTCGTGACGACCTATGCGGACGCGTCCGCGCGCGACAGGGCGCCCATCGCCGCCAACGGTGCCGCGCTCTCGCGGGTGGCTTGATTTAGCGCCGCGGCCCGGTCGGCTCGGGCGGCAGGATTTCCTGGTTTGGCGCGATCGGCACGTCACGCTGCTCGGCGGTGGCCGGCATCTCGTTCGGCTGCGGCTCGACCGCGCGGGTCTCCACCGGCTCCGCCCGCGGGAGCGGTGGCGGTGCAGGTTCCGGCGCCACCGGCCTGCTGACCGGGCGCTCGTCGACGGGAGCAGGCGCCGCGCGCGCTGCGACCGGCTTCGGCCTCACCGCGCGGATGGTGATGCCGGCGATCACGTCGGTGAACGCCATCAGCATCAACAGGAAGAAGGTGGAATGCGCGAACTCCGGCAGCAGCAGGAATTCTGCGGCCGCGGCCGCGAAGACGATGAACGACAGCAGGTGGTCGGTGACGTATTTCGCGCCGGGACGCGCGGACTTCACCACCTCGAAGAACAGAAGCAAAAGGCCGAACGCCAGCAGCACGTCGCTGAAGGTGATCGTCCACGACTGCAGCGAGGGCAGGCCGACCGTGATGACCGGCTCCTGCAGCCGGTCGAGCCTGAGTCCCATCAGGAAGACGACGATGTTGACGATCGCCAGCGGAATCAGCAGCAGCGGAAATCCGATCATCGGCCTTCTTCAGCGATCAGGGATTGCATGAGCCGGGGCCGCCGGCCCCTCGCCGCTTCTTGTCGTACAGTTCAACGAACGCCGACCGCGCAAATCGCGCGATCAGGATTCCTTCTTCTTCAGAACCTGACGACCCTTGTACATCCCGGTCTTCAGATCGAGATGGTGCGGACGGCGCAGCTCGCCCGAATCCTTGTCCTCGACATAGGTCGGCTTCTTCAGCGCGTCGGCGGAGCGGCGCATGCCGCGGCGGGACGGCGAGGTTTTGCGTCTGGGAACGGCCATAACGAAGTGTCCTTGAACTCGTGCTCGCGCTTCCTGCGCGCATCGAAAATGAGGAAATGAGCCGCGCTTATAGAGGATGGCCGCGCGCAATTCTAGCCCTGGAACAGCCGTTCTGGCGGTGGATTGGCCCGAAATCGGGCCTATCGGCTGTCGCGACCCCCGGATGACCGCAGACAGGTCGCGATCTCGGGGGCGCTGCGTGCCCTCCCGACGTAGCGCCCGGCCAGGCGGCGCACGCCGGGTCCGGGATTGCGGGCGCTGCGCGTCACCGGATTGGGCAGGATCGCCACCATCAGCGCCGCCTGCTGCGGCGACAGGCCCCTGGCAGAGCGTCCGAAGGCGTACTGCGCGCCAGCCTCGGCGCCGAACTGGCCATCGGGGCCCCACTCGGCGATGTTGAGGTAGATCTCCAGCACCCGCTGTTTCGGCAGGACCAGGTCGATCCACAGCGCCAGCGGAAACTCCAGCGCCTTGCGGACGAAGCTCCGCCCGGACCAGAGAAACAGGTTCTTGGCCGTCTGCTGGGTGATGGTCGAGCCGCCGCGCGCGGCCTCGCCGTCGTCCTGGGCATCCTCGATCGCCTCCTGCAGGGCATCCCAGTCGACGCCGCGATGGGTGCAGAATCTGGCGTCTTCGGCGGCAATCGCCGTCAGCGGCAGCGCCGGCGCAATTTCGGCGAAATCAAGCCACTGGCGCGTGACATTCTGCCCCGTGAACCAGCGGCCGAGCATCAGCGTCGAAACAGGATGGCCCGCGCGATAGAATGGAACCAGCACATAAGGCAGCACCAGCAGGACCAAAACGACGACGAAAACGGTCCGGATCACGCTGCGCAGTCGACGAGCCATATCCGACGAAACCTAGTGTGGTGGTTCAGAAGTTCGCTTAACCCTTGCCGCGAGTCCATCAAGCGAACTTCTGAACCACAAACCACACTAGAATCATAGATTTGCGAGTGTCCTTATCGAATTTGAAGTTCGCAAAAACCTGCCGCACGGTGGTGCGAACTTCAAATTCGGGACACTCGCCGACCGATGAGGAATTGAGCGGGTTAACCGTCTGATCGGAAGGGCTGACGGTGCTGAAAGTCAAGCCTTCCGCCAGAATTGACGAGTTCCGCGCCATGATCGAATGTCCGCCCCGAACACATCTCACGACGGTTTGATATGAACGCCAACTCCGCAAAACCATTTGTCGAGCGCCTCGAGGCCACCGCGGCCGCAACCGAGGCGCTTCTGCTCGACCTGCTCACCGACAAGCCGCTCGAGAACGAGATCGTCCGGCCGAAGCGGCTGCTGGACGCGATGCGCTACGGCAGCCTGAATGGCGGCAAGCGGCTGCGGCCGTTTCTCGTGGTCGAAAGTGCCGCGCTGTTCGACGTGCCGCACAAGGCGGCGCTGCTCGCGGGCGCGGCGCTCGAATGCATCCACTGCTATTCGCTGATCCATGACGACCTGCCGTCGATGGACAACTCCGATCTGCGTCGCGGCCGGCCGACCACGCACAAGGCGTACGACGACGCCACCGCGATCCTGGCCGGCGACGCGCTGCTGACGATCGCCTTCGACATCATCACCCGCGACGAAATCCACCGCGAGGCGAGCGTGCGGCTGGCGCTGACCCGGGCGCTCGCGCGTGCGTCGGGCATCGGCGGCATGGCCGGCGGCCAGATGATGGACCTCGCCGGTGAAGGCCGCTTCGGCGACAAGGAGCCGCCGGACGTCGCCAAGCTGCAGCAGATGAAGACCGGCGCGCTCCTGCACTTCGGCTGCATCGCCGGCGCATTGCTCGGACAGGCGTCGAAGCAGGACTATGCCGCGCTCGACACTTACGGCCGCGCGCTCGGCGAAGCCTTCCAGATCGCCGACGACCTGCTCGATCTCGAAGGTGATGCAGCGACGCTCGGCAAGCCCGCCGGACAGGACGACGCGATGGGCAAGACCACCTTCGTCACCCTGCTCGGCGCCGATGGCGCGAGGCAACGCCTGAAGAACCTGGTCGCGCAGGCAGACAGCGCGCTCGCAGGCTTTGCCGGCCGCGCCGACGTGTTGCGCGCCACCGCAAGGTTCGTGGCCGAGCGGCAGAACTAGATGAACGAAGGCGGTCAGGACAAACGCAGTCTCGACCGCTTTCACACCCTGCCGCGCCCGATCCGCATTCTGCGGGCGCGCATCCGTCTGTTCATCGCCATCGCGATCGGCCTCGTGACGCTCGCGCTGCTGCCGCAGGACTTGCGCTGGTCAAGCCGCGCACTGATTGCCTGGGATGTCACCGCCGCGCTCTACCTTGTCGCCGCCTATACCTTGATGTGGCGCACGCGACGCTTCGCACATTCGCCGGCATGCGATCGAGACCGACGACGGACGCTTTGCGATCCTCGTGCTCACGGCAGGCGCGGCGCTCGCAAGCCTGGTCGCCATCATCGCCGAGATCGGCGAAGCCACCCGCGGCACGCCGCAGATCCTGCTGGCGATCGCGACCATCTCCCTGTCATGGGCCATGGTGCACACGAGCTTCGCGCTTCACTACGCGCACGACTACTATCGACCGCGCGTGCCCGGCGGGCTGAAATTTCCAGACGAAGACAAGCCCGACTACTGGGATTTCGTCTACTTCTCGTTCGTGATCGGCATGACCGCCCAGGTCTCCGACGTCGCGATCACCGATCGCGGCATCCGCCGCACGGCGACCGCGCACGGGATCGTCTCGTTCGTCTTCAACACGGCGCTGCTGGCGCTGATGGTGAACATCGCCGCCAGCAGGCTTTAGGCACCATCCCGAGACAAGCGCTTCAGAACGGCTTGGCCCACATCTGCCCTGGCGCAAGCGTTGCCGGTCCCTTGAGATTACCGAGCAGGATCCGCAGCGCGACCGATGGACCAAGCAGCGTCGGAGGCGATGCAACGAGATTGGCGACGCTCAGGAAGGCGTTCGCCAATTTCGCATCGTGCTGCGCCGCCATGTGCAGCTTGCCGATATACCAGTTGATGAAGCGCACGAACGCCGGCCGCGCGCCCGCGACCTGCGGATGCCGCAGGTCGTTGCCGACCGCGATGTCCCACGGCACGTCGACGACGCTTGCCGCCGCCTTGAAGAAACGCCGCGCCAGATCGTCGAAGCCCTGTTTCAGGCAGGTGTCGAGCGCAACCGCTTCCTGCGCTGCCACGGTCATGCCCTGACCGTAAACCGGATTGAAGCTGCAGATCGCGTCGCCGAACACCAGACAGCCCGCGCGGAAACCGCGCCAGCCGCTCGTAGCGGCGGCGCTGGCTCGCGGGGAAACGATAGGTCAGGAAATCCGAGAGCGGCTGCGCGCTCGTCACCACCTGATGGATCTCCGGCGCGGTCATCGATGCTGCGTAGGCGGCGAACATCTGCTCGTCGGTCGGCGCGTGGTCGCCGAGGTAGCCGCCGATGCTGACGATCCAGCGATCCTCGCTCTGCGCCAGCACGACGCCGTTGCGCCAGCTCGGCGCGCTGCCGGCGACGACCACCGCGAGCTTGCCGCCGATGTCGGAGGGCTTGCGCCGGTAAATCCGTGTCGTGTAGCCGGCACCGATCTCGATCTTCTCTTCCGTGGGCGCGTCGAAGTCGAGATGCTTCAGCCAGGCGAGGCTCGACGAGCCGCGGCCGCCGGCATCGACGACCAGATCGGCGGCGATCTCTTCACACCGCCCGCCGATCTTGACGCGCACGCCGCGAACGGTGTCGCCCTCCGCCAGCAACTCGACCACGTCGCAATCGTCGACGAGACGCACGCCTGCAAAGGCCATCAGCCTGCGGCGGACATGACCCTCGAGCACCGGACGGCTCGCCAGCAATCCGGAGAGACTGCTCGGGCCCGGCCTTCAGCCGCACGCCGTGACCGACCCAGTGCACGTCGTTGGCGATGTCGCCGAACAATCCGCCGGCCGCGACCACTTCATCGGTCCAGCCCGGAAAGAAGCCCTCGATCACATCGCAGCCGCGCGCGAGCAAACCGTGCGCGTGGCGGCCCTGCGGCACGCCCTTGCGCGGAATATCGTCGGCCGGAAAGACGTCGCGCTCGAGGACCGTCACCGATTGAAAGTGATTGGCGAGCGCCCGGGCGGCGAGAAGCCCGCCCATGCTGGCGCCGATGACGACGGCGTGGCTGCCTTTTCTGCTCATTGGTCGTGCCTCTTGTCTTGCCGCGCCGCACACGTGGGATCGCGGCTGATACGGGGCGTCGAACGGCACGGTTTCGCTGCGAGCCGGCTTTTCGGTCACAAATTCGTTGCGGCCGTTTCCGAAGCCGGATGCGGCCAGCGACGAATGCGCGTTCAACGTCCCCGCAGGAGGCATCAAATTTTTATTGGAATCAGTGCCTTGGGGGATTGACACGGCTTGCCCCGACCCCCGCCGGGCGACGCATTGACCACGGCGCCTACTCGCGCCAATGAACGGCGGGAGACATTTCGTACGTGGAAGCAGGCTTTCAGATTTTTCTCGTCTTGCTCGCGGTGCTTGCGGGCGTTTCGCTGCTTGCCAGGAGGCTCGACACCGCGCCGGCGATCCTGCTGCTGGTCGCCGGCATCGGCCTCGCCTTCATTCCCGGCGTACCGCGGCTGGAGCTTCCGCCCGATCTCGTGCTGCTGCTGATGCTGCCGCCGCTGATCTATTCGGCGAGCGTCGCCATGAGCTGGCGCGACTTCAAGGCGAACCTGCGCCCGATCGCGCTGCTCGCGATCGGCTGCGTGATCTTCACCGCGTGCGCGGTCGCGACCGCGACGCACTACCTGATCGGCCTGCCCTGGAGCGTCGGCTTCCTGCTCGGCGCCATCGTCGCGCCGCCGGACGTGGTCGCCCCGCTCGCCATCGCCCGGCGGCTGCGGCTGCCGCGGCGCGTCCTGGTCATTCTCGAAGGCGAAGGGCTCGCCAACGACGCCACCGCGCTGATCCTCTACCGCTTCGCCGTCGTCGCGATCTCCACCGGTGCGTTCTCGCTGCCGCGCGCGAGCGCGACCTTCGCGGCGATCGTCATCGCCGAGGTCGTGTTCGGCCTCGCCGTCGGCTGGCTGTCGCTGCGCCTGCGCAAATGGGCGGACAACCCGAAGGTGGAAATCATCTTCTCGCTGCTCACGCCCTACATCGCCTTCTGGGTGCCTGAACATTTCGGCGGCTCCGGCGTGCTCGCGACCGTCGCGTGCGGGCTTTACGTCTCGTGGAATGGCCCGCTGTTCATTTCGTCCGCCACGCGGCTGCAGGGCATCTTCTTCTGGGACCTGGTCATCTATCTCACCGAGGGCGCGCTGTTCCTGCTCACCGGCTTCCAGATGCGGCTGCTGATCGAGAAGTCGAAGGCGTTTCCGCTGAACGAGATCCTGATCGCCATCGCGCTTGTCTCCGCCGTCGTTGTCGTCGCGCGCTTCGCCTGGGTCTTCCCCGGCACATACCTGGCGCGGTTCGTGAACGGAAGCTCGGGCGAAGCGAACCGCGTCCGCCCTGGCGGCAGGTGTTCGTCATCGCGTTCACCGGCGTGCGCGGCGCGGTCTCGCTGGCGGCAGCGCTGGCCCTGCCGCTGGCGCTGCCGGGCGGCGAAGGCTTTCCCTATCGCGACATGATCCTGTTCGTCGCCTTCGGCGTCATCTTCGTCACCGCTGGTCGGGCTCGGCCTGACCTTGCCGCTGGTGGTCAAGCTGCTCGGCATCAGCCATTTCGGCAATGACGAATACAAGCGCGAGCGGCTCGCCGAGATCGCCGCGCGCCGCGAAGCGCTGGACTGCGTGCGCCGGACCGTGCTCGACATCGTCGACAACCGCAAGATTGCCGACGAAATTGTCGAACAGCTCAATGCACGGCACGAGCATCGTGCGCGACAGCTGCCCGATCCGGACAAGGAGATCGCAGCCGACCTGTTCCAGCTCAGCGGCAAGATGCATCGCGAGCTGATCGCCGAGGAGCGCGCGCTTCCTGCACACCATGCTGCGCGAAGGCAGGATCACCGACGAAACGCGGCGGCGGATCGAGCTCGACCTCGACCTCGAAGAGGCGAGCATCAGCAATCGCGAGCACAGCGAGCAGCTTTAGAGCGTGATAGCGTTTCTTCAAGCGCCATCACGCTCTCACCTCTTGCTGGAGCATGATCGTTTCGGAAAACCGGTATCCACTTTCCGGATCATGCGCAGCCGCTCTTGCTGAGGCAAGTTCGCTCGGCCTACACTCGCGCTCAACAAGCCCGGTCAGGGCGGCACATACGGGAAGCGCGAGGATCATCATGCAATCTCGCCATGTCGTGCTGGCGCGGCGGCCGGAGGGTGCGCCGGTTGCGGCGGACTTCCGCGTCGAGACGCGCGAGCTGCCGCCGCTGGCCGACGGCCGGGTGATGGTCGAGGTGCTCTACACCACCGCCAATCCCGGCAGCCGCGGCCGCCTGAGCGGCGGCGCGGGTTATGCGCGCCCGCTCAACATCGGCGAGACGATGGAAGGTCCGGCGATCGGCCGGGTGATCGAATCGAAGAACAAGGATTTCGCCGTCGGCGACCTGCTCTGGGGCCTGTCCGGCTGGGCCGAGCATCTGCAGGTCTCGGGCCGCGGCATGCAGAAAATTCCGAAGGACACGACGCACCTCAGCGCGTGGGCCGGCATCCTCAACATTCCAGGCCTCACCGCCTATTTCGGCCTGCGCGATGTCGGCGCCGCGAAAGCCGGCGAGACCGTCCTGATCTCATCCGCCGCCGGCGCCGTCGGCGCGACCGCGGGCCAGATCGCGCGCATCATGGGCTGCCGGGTGATCGGCATCGCCAGCGGCGACGAGCGCCATCGCTGGCTGCGCGAGGAGGCGAAATTCGATGCCGTGATCGACCGGCGCGAGACCCCTGACATCGAGCAGCTCGGCGTCGCGGATCGCCGCCGTTGCCCCCGACGGCATCGACGTCTACTTCGACAATGTCGGCGGCTATGTGCTCGATGCCGCGATCGGCGCGATGAAGCAGCGCGGCCGCATCGTCGTCTGCGGCCAGCTCGCCGACTACAACGCCGCGCCCGACCAGCGCTACGGCACGCGGCGGGTGCATGAATTCATCGGCCGGCGGCTGCGCATGGAAGGGCTGGTCGTGTTCGACTTCGCCGACCGCTACGCGAAGGCCCATGCCGACATGACCGGCTGGATCGAGAGCGGCGAACTGAAGTACCGCGAGCATGTGGTCGACGGTCTCGATGCGCTGCCGGAGCTGTTCTGCGCGCAGCTGCGCGGCGAGATCATCGGCCGGCCGCTGGCGCGGCTGGCGAGCTAGAGGACCGGAATATGGCCGCGAAGGATGGCGCCACGGTTGTCCAAAACCTTCGCGCGCTGCATGCGGGCATCGCCGGCCGCTCGGAGGAGATCGAGGCGACGCGGTATCTGCCGCGCGACATCGCCGACAGCATGGTCGCGACCGGCGCCTTCAAGCTGTGCGTGCCGCGCGAGATCGGCGGCGTGCAGGGAACGGCGCTCGAACTTGTCACCGCGATCGAGGAGATGTCGCAGGCGGACAGCGCGGCCGGCTGGTGCCTGATGATCAGCGCGACCTCCGGCGTCACCGCCGCCTACCTCGCGCCGGAATTCGCGAAGGAAATCCACGGCGACCCGCTCACCGTGACCGGCGGCATCTTTGCGCCGCGCGGCAAAGCCGTGAAGGACGGCAACGGCTATGTCGTCAGCGGCACCTGGCAATGGGCCAGCGGCTCCAGCCACTGCCAGTGGATGAAGGGCGGCTGCATCGTCTACGAGGACGGCAAGCCGCGCATGCTGCGCGACGGCGTGCCGGACGTGCGCACCATGTATTTTCCGCATGCAGTCGATCCGCCTGCATGACAACTGGTATTCGTCCGGCCTGTGCGGCAGCGGCTCCTGCGACATGACGGTCGAGAACCTGCGCGTGCCGGAAGGCCACACGCTGTCGATGATCTCCGGCAAGCCGTGGTGCGACGGTCCGCTCTATCGTTTTCCGCTGTTCGGCCTGCTCGCGATCGGCTGCGGCGCGGTGGCGCTCGGCATCGCCCGCGGCGCCATCGAAGACATCCGCGAACTCGCCGGCGCGAAGACGCCGACGCTGTCGCGCCGGACGCTGGCCGAGCGCGCGCAGGTGCAGGCCGACGTCGCCAAGGCCGAGGCGCAGGTGGCGTCCGCCCGCGCCTGGCTGCGTCGAGGAAATCGGCAAGAGCTGGGACGCCGCCGCCCGCGGTGACGCGATCCCGCTCGAGCGGCGCTCGGCGCTGCGGCTTGCGTCGACCCATGCGGTCGATGCGTCCGTGCGCGCGGTCGATTCCTGCTACACGCTCGGCGGCGGCACGTCGGTGTATCGCGCAAGCTCGCTGCAGCGCCGCTTCCGCGACGTGCACGTGATCACCCAGCACATGATGGTCGCGGCGCCGACCTACGAGCTCGCGGGCCGCATCCTGCTCGGCCTGCCGGTGGACGGAAGCATGGTGTGAGGCACGCGAAGAGCGAGCCGCATCACGACCGCCTGTAGGAGTTGTAGACCATCTTCAGGAAGGCGGCCGCGGCGGTGTCGTTTGCGGCCCACTTCTCGTCGAGATCCTTCAGCGGCCGCGCGGCAAGCACCTCTGCTTCGCTCTTGCCGTCGTTGAAGAGCTTCTCGATCCGCTCGTGCGCGACCACCAGCATGGCCTTGTATTCGGCGATATCGGAGCGCGTCGCCGGCGCGCCGTGACCCGTCACGACCTTCGTCTCGGCGTTGGCCACCGCGAGCATCGCGTCCATCGCCTTGATCACGCCGCGAATATCTCCGCCGTTGGCGAAGTCGATCGATTGATAGCGCTTGGTGTTGCTCAACAGGTCGCCGGTTGCGAGCACATTGGCATCCGCGAAATAGACGAACGTGTCGCCGTCGGTGTGCGCGTTGTTGACGTGGGTCAATAGCGCCTTGCGTCCGCCGGTCTCGACCGTGATCGTGCCGCCGATGTAGGTCTGCTTCGGGATGCCGGCCTCGGCGCGCGGCGGCGTCTTGTTGCCGGTGACGCCGTTGATCGTTCCGGCGGCAAGACGGACGCGGATGTTGTCCTGCGCCACACCGATCGCGCCATCGTTCTGGAATCGCTCGACCCCGCCGGTATGATCCCCATGATAATGGGTCGTGATCAGATACTTCACCGGCAGCGGGGAAATGGCAGCGATCGCCGACTTGATCTTCTCGTAGAGCGGCGCGTACTGGCTGTCGACGACGATGATGCCGTCGGTGCCGACCGCGACGGTGATGTTGCCGCCTGCGCCTTCCAGCCGATAGGTGTTCTGGCCAAGCTCAACGGTCTTGATGCCGACCTGGGCAAAATCGATCGGTTGCTGAGCGTATGCGCTGGCTGCGAATGCGGTTGACGCCACCGCGACCAGAACAGCTGCGATCCTTCCCATGACGCCCCTCCGTTCTTTATTGATGGCCGGCGGAAACCGCCGGCACATCGTCTAAAGAACACCAGAGAGCGTCATGTATTTCGTGCGCTGACTGCGACGAAAGAGCGCCTACTCCGCCGCGGTCTTGCTGCCGGCGCCGAAGCGGTGATCGATGTACTGGATCACCATCTCCTTGAAGTCGGCGGCGATGGTCGGTCCGCGCAGCGTGCGGAACTTCTTGCCGTCGACGAACACCGGCGCGGCCGGCAATTCACCGGTGCCCGGCAGCGAGATGCCGATGTCGGCATGCTTCGACTCGCCCGGGCCGTTGACGATGCAGCCCATCACGGCGACGTTGAGACCCTCGACGCCGGGATACTTCGTCTTCCACGTCGGCATCTCGTCGCGGATGAACCCCTGGATCTGACCGGCGAGCTCCTGGAACACGGTCGAGGTGGTCCGGCCGCAGCCGGGGCAAGCCGCGACCAGCGGCACGAAGGTGCGGAAGCCCATGGTCTGCAGGATTTCCTGGCCGACCTGCACTTCAAGCGTACGATCGCCGCCCGGCTCCGGCGTCAGCGAAACGCGGATGGTGTCGCCGATGCCTTCCTGCAGCAGCACGCCGAGCGCTGCCGACGAGGCAACGATGCCCTTCGAACCCATGCCGGCCTCGGTGAGGCCGAGGTGAATCGTGTAGTCGGAACGACGCGCAAGCTCGCGATAGACCGCGATCAGATCCTGCACCGCCGAAACCTTCGCCGAGAGAATGATGCGATCGCGCGCGAGACCGATCTCTTCCGCGCGCGCGGCCGACAGCAGCGCCGACTGCACCATCGCCTCGCGCATCACCGCGCGGGCATCCTTCGGATTGGCCGACGCCGCGTTCTCGTCCATCATCCTGGCGAGCAGCTCCTGGTCGAGCGAGCCCCAGTTGGCGCCGATGCGCACGGTCTTGCCGTACTTGATCGCCATCTCGACGATGGTCGAGAATTGCGTGTCGCGCTTGTCCTTGAAGCCGACGTTGCCGGGATTGATGCGGTATTTCGACAGCGCCTCGGCGCAGGCCGGATGGTCGGCCAAAAGCTTGTGGCCGATGTAGTGGAAATCGCCGATCAGCGGCACGTTGATGCCGCGCTTGTCGAGACCTTCGCGGATGTACGGAACGGCCGCGGCCGCCTCGTCACGGTCCACCGTAATGCGCACGAGCTCGGAGCCGGCGCGGGCAAGCGCGGCAACCTGGGCGATCGTGCCCTGCGCGTCGGCGGTATCGGTGTTGGTCATCGACTGCACGACGATCGGGGCACCGCCGCCGACCTGCACGCCGCCGACGATCACCGGGACGCTGACGCGGCGCGGGCTCGGGCCGGCAATATCGACATCAGCGGCGACATTCGCGATCTTGTTCATCGTCGGTTCCTGGGGGCTTATCTGAGGCCTGAATATCAGTCCTATATGGCGAACTTCAACAACGAATGGTTCAAGGCAGGGCAGACCCTGCCGAAACCCGCCGAAACAGGCGCCGGATTCGTTGCAAATCACTGTTTAGCCGAGGGGTTTTTCGGCCTCCGCGACCCACATCACAGAACTTTGGTCACAGAACTTTCAAGCTCCTCGCCTTGGCCGGTTAACCAGGAACAGGCCGGCAATCACGAACGCGACGGCAACCGCGAAGGTTACCGAAATCGGCTCGTTAAGCACGATGTGCCCGGCGGCCACCCCGAACAGCGGGGTGACAAAGGTAAACGCCGACAGCTTGCTGGCCGGATACGTCTTCATCAGCATGTACCAGAGCAGGAAGGTGATCCCGACCACCCAGACGGTCTGGTAGGTCAGCGAGGCCAGCGCCACCGGCCCGGGCATCTGCGTCAGCGTCTCGCCCAGCATGAAGGAACCGAGCGCCAGCAACGGCGCGGACACGCCGGTCTGGTACAGCAGCGTCTTCTCGGCCGGTGCCTTGGACAGCTTGCTCACCTTGAAGATCAGCGTGGTGCCCGCCCAGCCGAGCGCACCGAGGATCAGGAGCACGTCGCCGAGGATCACGCGGCTGTCGACGTCGGCCTGCGGCACGCCGATCGCGATGATCATGCCGACAAAGGCGAGCGCGAGGCCGGCCCATTGGTCGCCTCGAAGCTTCTCGCCGAGCAGGTTGACGGCGCCGAACGCGACGAAGAACGGCGCGGTGTACATGAAGATCACGGCGCGGCTCGCGGTCGTATAGAGCAGGCCGAAGAAGATCACCACGAACTCGAGTGCGAACACCGTGCCGATCAATAGCCCGGCGCGCAGCGTGCCGTCGCGGCGAAACAGCGGAATGCCGCGCAGATATGACGCGATCAGGACGATGACGAATCCGCCGACCGAACGCGCCGTCGCCTGCATCAGCGGCGGCACTTCGGCGAGCGCCAGCTTCACCATGACGTTGTTGATGCCCCAGCTCAGGCACAACAGCAGCATGATGGAAATGGCGAGGAAACTCAGCGGGCGCGCGGGCGGGTGCGCCGCCTCGGTTATTGCTGCCATGGATTTTTTTGGTCCTAACCGGCCTTGCCGCAGTTGGCGCAGGTGCCGGTCATCTCCACCACCGTCATCTTCGGCGAGAAGCCGCTGGCGCGTGCGCCGTCGATCAGCGGCTGGGTGACGCTTGCGGCCGCGACCTCGCCGACCGCTCCGCATCGCTCGCAGATCAGGAACGCGACCGAGCTCGATGAATCGTGATTGTGCGCGCAGGCGAGAAACGCGTTGCGGCTCTCGATGCGATGCACGAGGCCCTGTTCCATCAGGAAATCGAGCGCGCGGTAGACGGTGATCGGCGCCGGCCGCGCGACCCGCTTCGCCAGTTCCTCGATCACATCATAGGCGCCGAGCGGGCGATGCGACGACAGCAGCGCCTCGAGCACGTGACGGCGGATCGGTGTGAAGCGCTGGCCGCGCTGCTCGCAGATCGTCTCCGCATGCGCGATCGCATCCGCGGCGCAGCGGGCGTGATCGTGGCCTGGTTCATGAAAGACTGGCGGTGCGGACTGGGGCATTGCAGCTATTTAGTCATTGATGATGGCGCACGCATCACAGTTGTATTTGATTCACACACCCGCGACGCAGCGGATGCGTGACGACAATATTGTGTCCGCCCCAGCGTCTATGCGCAAATATTGTGCTGCACAACCGTAATTGTTGCA
Source organism: uncultured Alphaproteobacteria bacterium (assembly GCA_963843435.1). GTDB lineage: Bacteria > Pseudomonadota > Alphaproteobacteria > Rhizobiales > Xanthobacteraceae > P52-10. The sequence goes on along the minus strand of CAWJKJ010000006.1, from coordinate 599,295 downwards.
TTGCAATAATTTGACCTTATCTCGACGGTAGACGCGAGGCCCCCTGCGGGACCCCGCATGTCGAGGAATGCCCATTGCCGAGCCTGAAATCCTACCTCGAAGGTCTGACGAACCCGTTCTTTGACGCGGGCCGCGAGCGGCCGAAGCGGCGCGGGCGGAAGAAGATCAACCTCGCGCTGCAGGGCGGCGGCGCGCACGGCGCGTTCACCTGGGGCGTCGCCGATCACCTGCTCGCCGACGACAGGCTGCAGGTCGCCGGCATTTCCGGCGCATCGGCCGGCGCCATCAACGCCGTGATGATCGCCGACGGGCTGGCGCGGGGCGGACCTGAGGAAGCGCGCAAGCGGCTCGCGGCGTTCTGGCGGGCGGCGAGCGCAGGTGGCGACCTGCCGCCGGTGCAGCGCGCGGTCGCCGACCGCCTGTTCTCGTTGCTGCCGTTCGCGACTTCGCCGGTGCAGGGCTGGTTCGAGGCGATGTCGCGCTATTTCTCGCCCTACGAGCTCAATCCGCTGAACATCAACCCGTTGCGCGACCTGATCGACCGCTTCGTCGATTTCGACGCCGTGCGTGGCGGCGAGCTCGACCTGTTCATCTCGACCACCAACGTGCACACCGGGCGCACGCACATCTTCCCGCGCGAGAAGATCGACGCGGACGTGGTGATGGCGTCCGCGGCGCTGCCGCTGTTGTTCCGCGCGGTCGAGATCGACGGCGTGCCGCACTGGGACGGCGGCTACATGAGCAATCCGCCGATGTTTCCGTTCCTGCAGACGACGGAAGCCGACGACATCATCATCGTCCAGATCAACCCGGTGGAGCGCAAGACGACGCCGCGCACGTCCGGCGAGATCGTCAACCGCCTCAATGAAATCACCTTCAACTCGGCGCTGATCGCCGAGATGCGCAGCATGGAGTTCGTCAATCGCCTGATCGACGACGGCCAGCTGTCCCAGGGCGTCGGCGCCAACCGCTATCGCCGCCTCAACATCCACCGCATCCATCTCGGCGGCCTGGGCACGCGGCTCAGCCCGTCCACCAAGCTCAACACCGACTTTCAGCTCTTCGACCTGTTGCAGCGGACCGGCCAGCGCGCCGCACGGCGCTTCCTCGACCAGCATTTCGAGGCGATCGGCGTCCACTCGAGCATCGATGTCGCCGCCGAATCCGGCGTCGAGTGGGCTTGAGACGGGCGCGCCTCCATCGTGGCCCGCTCCCCGGCCGCTAACCGAGTCTCAACCAAATCCCCATTTTGCGGCGCAACATGCATGCGCAATTCGCACAAGGGCTGCGCGATATACTCCGTATTCAATTTCATGAGCTAGCTTATCGTATCCATTGTTCATGGATTTGAAACGATAACAAAAAATGCTCGCACGTAATCCCGACCACCATTTCATGTTCGCGCTCGCCGACCTGCAGCGCGCGGTCCGCGCCTATGCCGACCAGAAGGCCGCGCGGCACGGCATCACCCGTTCGCAATGGGCGGTGCTCGCGAAGCTGCAGAAGGAAGAGGGATTGCAGCAGGCGAAGCTTGCAAAACTGCTCGACATCCAGCCGATCACCCTGACGCGGCTGATCGACCGGCTCTGCTCCAGCGGGCTGGTCGAACGGCGCGCCGACGAGAACGACCGCCGCGCCAACCGCCTTTACCTGACGCCGGCAGCAAGGCCGCTGATGGTGAAGCTGCGCTCGCTGCGCGACGAGATCAACCAGACGGCGCTGGCACACCTGAAGCCCGCCGAGGCGGACCGCCTGCTGATGCAGCTCGAGCTGATCAAGGAGAATGTGCGCGCCGCCTACAAGGCCGGATGCGAGACGAAAAAGAGCAAGGAGCGGCGCAATGGCTGATCCGGTGCTCAAATTCCCCGGCGAGCAGTCGGCGCCTGCCCCCGACGCAAAGAAGAAGCCGCTCTCGGGCCGCCTCAACAAGACGCGCCGGCTGATCCTGCTGGTCATCATCCCGGCCATTGCCGGCATTGCGGGCCTTGCCGTCTATCTCTCCGGCGGCCGCTACATGACCACCGACAACGCCTATGTCGGCGCCCAGAAGGTGCTGGTGACGCCGGATATCTCCGGCAAGATCGCCAAGGTGGTGGTGCGCGAAGGCCAGCGCGTGCAGATCGGCGACGTGCTGTTCGAGATCGACGCCGAGCCGTTCCGGCTGGCGCTCACGCAGGCGGAGGCGCGCGTCGCCACCGTCCGCACCGAGCACGCCAACCTGTTGACCAACGACAAGGCGATGTCGCGCATGATCGAGCTTGCGCAAAGGACCGCCGATCTCAAGCGTCAGGACGTCGAACGCAAATCGACGCTGATGGCCAATCGCAGCGGCTCGCAGTTCGACCTCGATGCGTCGCACACGCAGCTGGTCGTCGCGCAGACGCAGATCGAGCAGCTGAGCCAGCAGCAGGCCGGCATCCGCAACCAGCTCCTCGGCAATCCGGAGCTGCCGCTCGATCAATTCCCGCCTTACATGCAGGCCAAGGCCGCGCTCGACCAGGCGCAGCGCGACCTCAATCATACGACCGTGCGCGCGCCGCTCGCCGGCAACGCCACTCAAGTCGACAACATCCAGCTCGGCCGCTACGTCAACGCCGGCACTCCGGTGCTGAGCGTGATCGACGATGCGCATCCGTGGGTGGACGCCAATCCGAAGGAGACCGACTTCACCTATGTCACGCTCGGACAGAGCGTGACGATCGTCGTCGATGCATTCCCGAACCACACCTTCAAGGGGCGCGTCACGTCGCTCAGCCCCGGCACCGGCGCGCAGTTCGCGATCCTGCCGCCGCAGAACGCCAGCGGAAACTGGGTGAAGGTCGTGCAGCGCGTGCCGATCCGCATCTCGTTCGATCCGGACGAGAACACCGGCAAGCTGCGCGCGGGGATGAGCGCGTATGTCTCGGTCGACACCGGTCGCAGCCGTTCACTGGCGGCGCTGGTTGGGCTTTCGGCGCCGGCGCAAGAAAAAACAAAATGAGCATCCGCGCCGCACCGGCGAATGCTCCCGGGCCGCGGCGGGCCATCATCGTCACCTGCGCGATGGCAGGCTCGGTGATGCAGACGCTGGATTCGACGATCGCCAACGTGGCGCTGCCGTTCATGCAGGGCTCGCTCTCGGCCTCGCTCGATCAGGTCAACTGGGTGCTGACCTCCTATATCGTCGCTGCCGCGATCATGACGGCGCCGGTCGGCTGGCTTGCCGCGCGCTACGGCCGCAAGCGGCTGTTCGTGACCTGCACCGCGACGTTCACGGCCGCCTCGATCCTGTGCGGCATGTCGCAGGATCTGACCCAGCTCGTGATGCTTCCGCCTGATCCAGGGCGCCGCAGGCGCAGCGCTGATTCCGCTGTCGCAATCGCTGGTCATCGATCTCTATCCCGCGCATGAGCGAACCAAGGCGCAGTCGATCTTCGGCATGGGCATCATGCTGGGCCCGATCATGGGGCCGACGCTCGGCGCCTGGCTGACCGACCAGTTTTCCTGGCACTGGGTGTTCCTGGTCAACGTGCCGTTCGGATTGATCGCGACCGTCGGCCTGTTCCTGTTCATGGAAGAGAGCCCGCCGAACACGCGGCTGAAGTTCGACTGGTTCGGCTTCGCCGCGCTGGCGATCGGCATCGGCGCATTGCAGCTCGCGCTCGACCGCGGCGAGCAGGTCGGCTGGTTCGATTCCAACGAGATCATCGCCTATGCGATCGTCTCGGTGGTCGGCGTCTACTATTTCCTCGCGCATTCGCTGACCACGCCCGAGCCGTTCGTGCGCTTCGACCTGTTCAAGGACCGCAACTTCGCCTCGTCCTGCATCTTTCATGGCGGTGATGGCGGTGGTGCTGTTCTCGACCATGGCGCTGGTGTCGCCGTTCCTGCAGCAGGTCTCGGGGCATCCGGTGCTGTCGGCCGGCATCATCCTGTCGTCGCGCGGCGTCGGCACCTTCTTCGCGATGATGACGATCCGCTCGTCGATGCGTTACATCGAGGCGCGCACGACCATGATGGTCGGCCTCGGCATCACCGCCTATACGCTCTACCTGATGTCCACCTTCACCAACGACACCGCGGCCAGCACCATCTTCTTTGTCGGCGTGCTGCAGGGTTTCGCCTTCGGCATGGTGTTCGTGTCGGTCAACACCGTCGCCTTCCTCACCCTGCCCGACAACCTGCGCACCTACGGCGCCTCGTTCCAGACACTGATCCGCAACGTCTCGAGCTCGTTCGGCATTTCCGTCGTGATCGCGCAGCTGTCCGACGGCGCCCGCCGCTCGCGCGCCGAGCTCGGCGACTTCGTCAATCCGTTCAACGACGCGCTGAAGATGCCGGACGTGGCGAACGTGATCGACATGTCGACCGACAGCGGCCGCGCCATGATCGACCAGATGCTGAACATGCAGGCGCTGATCATCGCCTATGCCAACGATTTCCGCCTGCTGACGTTCTTCGCCCTGTGCGCGCTGCCGGTCGCCTTCGTCATCGGCAAGACCAAGGCCACCTTCCTCGAGCGGACGAAAGCGCCGCCGCCCACGCCGCGGCCGCCGCAGCATCCGCCGCCGCAAAAGCCGCAGGGCGAACCGGCCGAGTGAGCCGCGGACAATACTGCCGATAACTGGCGGCTGTTCGATCTAGCAATCTGGCTTGAAGCGCAACGGCCGCCATATCCTGCGGCGGCGCGAGCGATGACCTGAGCCGGAGCGATACGATGTCTGCCTTGATTGCCGTTCTCGGCGCGACCGGAGTTTACGGACGGCATCTGGTGCCGCGGCTGGTCGCGTCAGGTTTTCGCGTGCGCGCGCTGGTGCGCAGGCCCGAGGCCGCGGCATTCGCGGCCGCTTGCGGTGCCGAGGTGCGCGCAGCCGACATCTTCGACGGCGGCTTCGCTTCGCGCCGGGCTCTCGGGTTGCGATGTGGCGATCAACCTTGCCACCGCCCTGCCCTCGCCGGCCAGAGCCGGCGGCGACTTCGACCTGAACGATCGCCTCCGCCGCGAAGGCGTGCCGATCTTTCTGTCCGCATGCGAGGCGGCCGGCGTCGGGCGCGTGCTGCAGCAGAGCATCGCCATGATCCATGGTGGCGGCGCGGACGCATGGGCCGACGAGGAGACGTTCTATCCCGCTGCCACAGGACAGCATCGCCGGCCGCGCCATCGCTGCGGCACGCGATATGGAGGCCGCGGTGACAGCCACGTCGCTCGACTGGGCGATTTTTCGCGGCGCCTTGTTCTACGGGCCCGGCACCGGCTTTGACGACGACTGGTTTTCGCGCGCGCAAGCCGGAAAGCTGCGGCTGCCGGGCGACGGCGAAGACTACCTCACGCTGCTGCACATCGCCGACATGGCCGATGCAACCGTGGCCGCGCTTTCGCGCTGGCCGTCACGCCAGGCGCTGATCATCGCCGACGACACACCGATGCGCTGGCGCGACCTGTTCGGCTACATCGCCGCCGCGTCCGGCGGCCCGCCGCCACAAGCCGGCGGACCGCCGCGCTTCCCGTCATTTCGTCTGCGCAACCGCCGCGCGCGCGAAGCGCTCGGCTGGTCGCCGCGCTATGGGGATTTTCGCGCAGGGCTCGCGCGCTGAATCAGGTCTCGACGCCGAGCATCAAGCCGATGTTCTGCACGGCCGCGCCCGACGCACCCTTGCCGAGGTTGTCGAGCCGCGCGACGAGCACCGCGTGGCGGTGCTTCTCGTTGCCGAACACGCGCAGCTCCATCAGGTTGGTGTCGTTGAGCGCGAGCGCATCGAGCTTGCCTGCCTTGACCGACGGATCGTCCGATCCGATCACCTTCACCCACTTTGCACCCGCATAGTGGGCGGCAAGCGCCGCCTCGACGTCCTGCGCCTTCGGCTTGCCGGGCAGCGTGTCGAGATGCAGCGGCACCGACACCAGCATGCCCTTGCGGAAATTGCCGACCGACGGCACGAAGATCGGCCGCCGCGTCAGCTTCGAATACTTCTGCAACTCGGGCAGATGCTTGTGCTCGAAGCCGAGACCGTAGAGCTCGAACAGGGCGCCTTGCCGGACTCGTAGGCTTCGATCATCGACTTGCCGCCGCCCGAATAACCCGAGACGGCGTTGACCGTGACCGGATAGTCGGCGGGCATCAGGCCTGCGTCGATCAGCGGCCGGATCAGCGCGATGCCGCCGGTCGGATAGCAGCCGGGGTTCGACACCTTCTGCGCCTTGGCGATCGCGTCCGGCTGCTCCGGGGTCCATCTCCGGCCAGCCGAAAGTCCAGCCGTCGGCGACGCGGTGCGCCGACGAGGCATCGAGAATGCGCGGCGCCTTGTCGCCGAGCTCGGCGGCCAGCGCGACGGCTTCCTTCGCCGCCTCATCCGGCAGGCAGAGCACGACGAGGTCGGCCTCGGCCATCAGCGCCTTGCGCGCGGCCGGGTCCTTGCGCTTCTCGGGATCGATCGAACGCATCTCGACGCCGGCGACCTTCGCCAGCCGGTCGCGGATTTCGATGCCGGTGGTGCCGGCTTCGCCGTCGATGAAGATGACCGGGGTCGCCGTCTTGGTGGCGGAGCCGGGCTTGTCCAGAGTGGTCGTGGCCATGGCGTGTCTCGGTGCTGTCAGGGCTTCGGTTATATGTGGGGTTTGTAACAACAAAAAAGCCGCGCTTCGGTTCGGGCGCGGCTTCGAGCGACTTTCGGTGCGTTTATGCAGCCGTCATCACTCCCGCGCGGTGCGGGTCGGACGGCGACGACGGAGGATGGTGCTGCCGAAAGTCATGGGCGGCTATATGCGCAGGATTGGGCCATTCGTCAATATTCGGCAGTCCGGCAGGGGCTCAAATATCGAAAAACACCGTCTCCCGGTCGCCCTGGATGCGAAAATCGATGCGGTAGAGCGGCTTGGCCGGGTCGCGGGTCGCGACCAGGGTCTGCTGCCGGCCGGCCGGGACGAGCTTCAGGATCGGGTCGTCCGCGTTGCTGGCCTCGTCGGAAAAATAGATCCGCGTGAACACGTGCTGCAGGATGCCGCGCATGTGGATCGCAACGAGGATGTGCGGTGCCTGTAGCGCGCCGTTCGGGCCCGGCACGCGGCCGGGCTTGACGGTGTCGAACACGAAGGTGCCGGTCGTGTCGCTCTCGGCCCGGCCGAAACCCTTGAACGATGCGTTGGTCCGGCGCGGGTCGCGCGGGTGGGCGTAACGCCCCTGCCCGTCCGCCTGCCAGATCTCGAACAGGATGCCGTCGATCGGCGCGCCGTCGCCGTCGAACATCCTGCCCTCGATACGGATGCGCTCGCCGACCGCGTCGGGCGTCACGAGATCGCCATTGATGAGCTGCGACCACGGGTAGTTGGTCTTGCCCTGCTCGTTCGGCGTCATGCAGGGCGCGGCGAACGGCCCGATGGTCTGCGACGGCGTAATTCCCTTCATCAGTCCGGATCCTCAGGCGTGGCGTTGCGGCCGCGCAGCACGATGTCGAAACGATAGGCGAGCGCCCAGTCCGGCACCGTGGTCTCCAGATCGAACGACGAGATCAGGCGGTCGCGCGCGAATTCGGGGATCGACTGGGCGATCGGGTCATACTGAAACAGCGGATCGCCCGGGAAATACATCTGCGTCACCAGGCGCGAGGTGAACGCCGTGCCGAACAGCGACAGGTGGATGTGCGCCGGCCGCCACGCGTTGCGATGATTGGGCCAGGGATAGGCGCCGGGCTTGATGGTCGTGAACTTGTAGTGCCCTTGCGCGTCCGTCACCACGCGCCCCGAGCCCGTAAAATTCGGATCGAGCGGCGCCGGATGCTGGTCGTTGACGTGGACGTAGCGACCGCAGGAATTGGCCTGCCAGATTTCGACCAGCGTATCCGGCACGCCGCGGCCGTCCTCGTCGACCACCCGGCCGTGCACGATGATGCGTTCGCCGATCGGCTCGGCCGCGTGCTGGCGCGTCAGGTCGGCGTCCGCTTCGCGCACCGCGTCGTGGCCGTACACCGGCCCGGTCAGTTCCGACAGGGTGTGCGGAACGATGATCAGCGGATTCACCGGCGCGCGACGCACGGTGCTCTTGTAGTCGGGATACAGAAGAGGCGGGTTCGCCTTCTTGCTGTCGGTTGGATAGACGGTGCTCATTTAAGGACGTCCTCCTTAAGGGTGGCCCCAAGTTTCATCATCCCGGGCGCCGCGCAAGAGTTCCGACGGATAAGACATGCGCTGGCTCAAGCCGCACCGATCAGCGCGCCACCTCTCCCCGCAATGCGGGGAGAGGTGAAAGCATCGCCTCAGTTCAGCTTCTCGATCGCGACCGCGACGCCCTGGCCGACGCCGACGCACATGGTGGCCAGCGCCAGCTTGCCGCCGCGCTTTTCCATGCCGTGCAGCGCCGTCATCGCGATGCGGGCGCCGCTCATGCCGAGCGGATGGCCGAGCGCGATCGCGCCGCCGTGCGGATTGACGAAGTCGGCGTCTTCCTTGACGCCGAGCTGGCGGAGCACCGCGATACCTTGCGAGGCAAAGGCCTCGTTCAGCTCGATCAGGTCGAAGTCGCTGATCTTCAGGCCCAGACGCTCCATCAGCTTGCGCACCGCCGGCACCGGGCCGATGCCCATCACCCGCGGCGGCACCGCGCCGGAGGCAAGCCCGAGGATTTTTCCGCGCGGCTTCAGGCCGTGCTTCGCCACCGCTTCGGCGGAGGCGAGGATCATTGCCGCTGCGCCGTCATTGACGCCGGAGGAATTGCCCGCCGTCACCGTGCCCGGATTGCGGAACGCCGGCTTCAGCTTGGTGAGCCCCTCCAGCGTCGTCTCCGGCCGCGGATGCTCGTCCTTGTCGACGGTCACGGGTCCGGCCTTGCCGCCGGGGACGGTCACCGGAACGATCTCTTCGGCGAAATAGCCCGAGGCGATCGCCTTGCCCGCACGCTCCTGCGAGCGGATCGCGAACGCGTCCTGATCGGCGCGCGAGACCTGGAACTCCTCGGCGACGTTCTCGCCGGTCTCGCCCATGGCATCGACGCCGTACTGCGCCTTCATCATCGGATTGACGAAGCGCCAGCCGATGGTGGTGTCGTAGATTTCCGACGAGCGCGAGAACGCTTCCGTCGCCTTGCCCATCACGAACGGCGCACGCGTCATCGAACTCGACGCCGCCGGCGATGCCGAAATCGATCTCGCCGGCGCGGATCGCGCGCGACACGCTGCCGATCGCATCGAGGCCCGAGGCGCACAGCCGGTTCACGGTGCTGGCCGGAATCGAATCCGGGAAGCCCGCCAGCAGCACGGCCATGCGCGCCACGTTGCGGTTGTCCTCACCGGCCTGGTTGGCGCAGCCGAACGACACCTCGTCGAGATCGGACCAGTCGACGTTCGGATTGCGCTCCTTCAGCGCCTTCAGCGGCACGGCGCCGAGATCGTCGGTGCGGATTTTCGCGAGCGAGCCGCCAAAGCGGCCGATCGGTGTCCGGACCGCATCGCAAATGAACACATCACGCATGGTGGCTGCTCCTCCCGCGCCCGTGACCATATGGGCGCACTGTTGAATGACTTGACGGTCTGATTGATCTTGGCCGTTTTTTAGAAAGTGCTCACGGCAAGGTCAAATAGGGTTTCGGGGCATTTTCGCCCGGCCAGCCATGCAACGCCATACCTGCAGCCATGCATCTGCCAGAGAGTGCCATCAATGTGAGCAACCACGACTTGCCATTTTCGCGCTTGAACTGGCGTCATGCCCGCAGCTCTTCAGGGACAATCCATGCGTACTTTCATTCTCGCCCTCCTGGTCACGATCATCGCCGCGCCCGCCTTTTCCCAGACGCTGGGCACGGGCATTCCCTTGAACCAGGAAAAGGAAGTTTCACCGGAACAGGCCGAGAAGCGCCGCAAGACCGAAGAGGCCTACAAGTCGGCCATCAAGAGCGTGCCGGACGCCAAGCCCGTCGATCCGTGGGGCAACATGCGCGGCACCGAGACCGCCGGCAGCGGCGCCAAGGCCAAGACCGCGCCGAAGAAGACCAACTAAGCAGGCCAACTGACGCCACAGTCGCGCGGGACGACGCGTTGGGGACAGGCCCGCGCGACGCGTAGGAACGGGTCGTGAACTTTGCTAGCGTGCCGGTCCCGCCAGCCACGTCACCGGTTGCATGACAGTTCCCCAGCCCATTCCGCGCGCGCTCCTGCAAGAGACCGACGATCCGCCTTCGCCGCGCGAGGCGGCTCCGCGCGCCGACACCGCCCGCTGCCCGGACGGCGCCAGCCGCGTCACGCCGATGATGGAGCAGTATCTGGAGATCAAGGCGGCCAATCCGGGCCTCCTGCTGTTCTACCGGATGGGCGACTTCTACGAGTTGTTCTTCGAGGACGCCGAGATCGCCTCGCGCGCGCTCGGCATCGTGCTCACCAAGCGCGGCAAGCATGCCGGCGACGACATCCCGATGTGCGGCGTGCCGGTGGAGCGCGCCGAGGACTACCTGCACCGCCTGATCGCGCAGGGTCACCGCGTCGCTGTCTGCGAGCAGACCGAGGATCCGGCGGAAGCCAAGAAGCGCGGCGCCAAGAGCGTGGTGAAGCGCGACGTGGTGCGCCTCGTCACGCCCGGCACGCTGACCGAGGACAACCTGCTCGATGCGCGCGCCAACAACTATCTGCTGGCGCTGGCGCGGTCGCGTGCGTCGGCCGGCGGCGACCGCATGGGGCTGGCGTGGATCGACATGTCCACGTCGGAATTCATCGTCACCGAATGCGCCGCCGCCGAACTTACGGCGACCATCGCCCGCATCAATCCGAACGAGGTGATCGTCGCCGACGCGCTGTTCGGCGACGAGACGCTCGGGCCGTACTTGCGCGAACTGCCGGCGGTGACGCCGCTGACGCGCGACGTGTTCGACAGCGCCACCGCCGAGCGCAGGCTCTGCGACTACTTTGCGGTCGCGACCACCGACGCATTCGGCACGCTGACGCGGCTGGAGGCGACCGCGGCCGCCGCCTGCGTGACCTATATCGAGCGCACGCAGGTCGGGAAAGCGCCCGCCGCTCTCGCCGCCCGCGCGCGAGGCCGCCGGCACCACCATGGCGATCGATCCTGCGACCCGCGCCAATCTCGAACTGACGCGCACGTTGTCGGGCGAGCGGCGCGGCTCGCTGCTCGCAGCGCTCGACTGCACGGTGACCGCGGCCGGCTCGCGGCTGCTGGCGCAGCGCCTCGCCGCGCCGTTGACGGACGCCGCCGTGATCACCCGGCGGCTCGATGCGGTCAGCGCGTTCGTCGCCGATTCCGGCGCGCGCGACGAACTGCGGCGGATGCTGCATGCCGCGCCGGACATGGCGCGCGCGCTGGCGCGGTTGTCAGTCGGACGCGGCGGCCCGCGCGATCTGGCGGCGCTCTCTGCCGGCATCACCGCGGCCGACGAGGTGCTTGCGCGGCTGGCAGCGATGCCGGACGCTGCCGCAGGAAATTTCCATCGCTGCCGCAGCGCTGCGCAAGCCGCCGCGCGCGCTGGCGCAAGAGTTCGCCGCGTGCGCTCGCCGACGAACTGCCGCTGTTGAAGCGCGACGGCGGCTTCGTGCGCGCAGGCTACGAGCCGGCGCTCGACGAAGCCCGCGCGCTGCGCGACGAGTCGCGCCGCGTGGTCGCGGCGATGCAGGCGCGCTACGCCGACGAGACCGGCGTCAAGGCGCTTGAAGATCCGCCACAACAACGTGCTCGGCTACTTCGTCGAGGTGACCGCGCAGCACGGCGACAAGCTGATGTCGCCGCCGCTGAACGCGACCTTCATTCATCGCCAGACGCTGGCGGGCCAAGTCCGCTTCACCACCGCCGAGCTCGGCCAGACCGAAGCGAAGATCGCCAACGCCGCCGACCGCGCGCTCGCCCTCGAGCTGGAGATCTTCGAGAAGCTCGCGGCGATGGCGATCGCGGCATGCGACGAACTGCACGCGGCGGCGCAGGCGTTCGCGGCGCTCGATGTCGCGACCGCGCTGGCGAAGCTCGCCTCGGACCAAAATTACGTACGGCCCGAGGTCGATGGGTCAAAAGATTTCGTCATCGAAGGCGGACGGCATCCGGTGGTCGAGCAGGCGCTGTCGCGCGACGGCCAGCCGTTCATCGCCAATGCCTGCGATCTGTCGCCGCTCGCGCGCGAGACGTTCGGCCAGATCTGGATCGTCACCGGTCCGAACATGGCCGGTAAATCGACCTTCCTGCGCCAGAACGCGCTGATCGCGCTGATGGCGCAGATCGGCAGCTTCGTGCCGGCGAAGCGCGCCCGCATCGGCATCGTCGACCGCCTGTTCTCGCGCGTCGGCGCCGCCGACGATCTCGCGCGCGGCCGCTCGACCTTCATGGTGGAGATGGTGGAGACCGCGGCGATCCTGAACCAGGCGGGCGAACGCGCGCTCGTCATCCTCGACGAGATCGGCCGCGGCACCGCGACCTTCGACGGCCTGTCGATCGCCTGGGCGGCGATCGAGCATCTGCATGAGGAGAACCGCTGCCGCGCGCTGTTCGCCACGCACTATCACGAGCTGACCGCGCTCGGCGCCAAGCTGCCGCGCCTGTTCAACGCCACGGTGCGGGTGAAGGAATGGCAGGGCGACGTCGTGTTCCTGCACGAGGTGATGCCGGGCGCCGCCGACCGCTCCTACGGCATCCAGGTCGCCAAGCTCGCAGGCCTCCCCGCCGGCGTCATCGCGCGCGCAAAGACGATCCTGGCAAAGCTCGAAGCGCAGGACCGCTCCTCGACCACCCGCGCGCTGGCCGACGACCTGCCGCTGTTCGCGACGCCCTCGCGCGCGGCCGCGGAAGCGAAGATCGAGACGCCCGCGGACAAGCTGCTGAAGGCGTTCGAAGCGCTGCATCCCGACGACATGTCGCCGCGCGAAGCGCTCGACGCGCTCTATGCGCTGAAGAAGACGCTGGGCTAGGCCGTCCCGCTGCCGGTGAAGTCGGCGACGACGTGCAGCATCGCGCGCAGTCCGTAGATCAGGCCTGCCTCGTCCACCTGGAACCGCGGTGAGTGATTGGGCGCGGCGTCGCTGTCGCCAGGCCGCGCGATGCCGACATTGAAGAACATGCCGGGCACGACCTGGCCGTAATAGGAGAAGTCCTCGCTGGCGCTGCCCGGCACGCTCGAGAGGATCGTCCTCGCGCCCACGCGCGCCAGCGACGGCGCCATCCGCTCGACCAGCGCGGCATCGTTGACCACCGACGGATAGGAGGTGCCGCCCCAGAACACCGCGGCCGATCCGTTCATGCCGCGCGCGATGTTCTCGGCGATCTCGCCGATGCGGCGCTTGGCGCGCGTGCGTTGCTGTTCGCCGAACGTGCGCAGCGTGCCCTGCATCTCGGCCATATCGGGAATGATGTTGCTGCGCACGCCACCCTTGAACGCGCCGATCGGTCACCACCGTGGGCTCGCGCATCACGTCGGTCTCCCGGCTGACGATCGTCTGCAGCGCCGTCACGATCGAAGCGCCGATGACGACGGGGATCGACCCCGGCCCATGGGCGCGCGCCGTGGGTCTGCTTGCCGCGCACGACGATGCGAAATCGCATCGGCTGGCGGCCGTCGACACACCGGGCCGGTAGGCCAGCGCGCCGACCGGCAAGGCCGATCCCACATGCAGGCCGAACACCGCGTCCGGCTTCGGGTTCTCCATCACGCCCTGTTCGACCATCACGCGTGCGCCGCCAGACTGACCGGGCGGCAATCCTTCCTCGGCTGGCTGGAAGATCAACTTGATGGTGCCGCGCAGGTCCTTGCGCATCTTCGCCATCACCTCGGCTGCTGCCATCAGGATCGCGACATGGCAATCGTGCCCGCATGCGTGCATCACGCCGACGGTCTCGCCGCCCCACTGCGTCTTGACCTTCGAGGCGAACGGCAGGTCGACCTCTTCCGAGACCGGCAGCGCATCCATGTCGGCGCGCAAGGCGATCACCGGCCCCGGACCACCTTCGCCCTTCAGCAGGCCGACGACGCCGGTTTCGGCGACGCCTTCGCGCACCTCATAGCCTAACGACTTCAGATGCTGCGCAACCAGCCCGGCCGTCCGCTTCTCCTGGTTGCCCAGTTCAGGGTTGGCGTGGATGTCGCGCCGCCAGGCGATCATCCTGGCTTCGATGGCTTGCGCAGCCTGATCGAGCGCGCCGTGGATCGCGCGCGTCGGCCCTGCGGCCGCGGCCGGCTGCATCTGCGCCAGTGCTGCGACAGGCCGCAGCAGCCCGAGCGCGCCGCACGCACATGCGGCGTGCAGCAGGGCGCGCCGGCTCGGTTGCGTGTCGATTGCTTCGGCGACGAATGTTGGCGGAACCGATGAGCGTCCAAAAAGCCGCATGACCTAAGCCCTCCTTAGGAACGTCCGCACCGCAGCGGATTGTGCGCCAAATGGTCGATGGCGCAAGGGCCGTTCAGCGTTGATCACCTTTGCAAAGGATTGCGCAGCCTTGGCCGCGGCCGCCGTCGGATCGCCCAGAACAGGAGATTGCAGGCGATCGACACGGCGAGCGCGATGGCGAGGCCCGCGGCCGCGCCGACCCGCTCGACCAGAAGATGCGCGGTCAGGCAGCTCAGCGAAAATCCCGCAAGGCCGAGCGGCATGTTGGAGAAGACGGCTGCCGTTGCCGGCCCACCGATGCGCGGATGCAGGATGAAGATCAGGCTCAGGAGCACGATCGGAAACACGGCGAGAATGCCCGTCACTTTCGGACCGACCACCTGGCTCGCCGTGACGACGACGGCAACGAGCCCGGCCACCATCGCGCCCGCATCATCAGGTCGGTCCAGCGCCGCGGCACCGGCGGGACATGCACGTGCGGAAACCGGTTGCCGATGGCGATGCAGATGGCAAGACCAGCGGCGGCGAACGCGATACCTGTCATCGTCGACCATGGCACTGCGTTGATCACCGAGACCAGGACGAGCCAGATCGCCATCGTCGGCAGCACGCTCGCGATCACGCCATGCCGCTGCGCCCGCATCGCGTAGACGAGCGCGAAGATCGCGTTGACGACATTCACCACGACGCTCGCCAGCGCGCTCTGCGCGACGAAGGCCGCGTCATGCTGGAGCGCGATGAAGACATAGGCCGGGCCTGCCGAGAGCGGCAGCGTGGCGATCATCGCACCGACGACGGGGCCGGCGCGTTCCGCGGCAAAGGACGCCAGCACGACGACGCCCGCGGTCGCGGCCATCTTCAGGACAAGCAACAGCCAGAACAGCGGTTCGGGAAACATCGAATGCCTTGGTCTCGTGCCCTCGCACGACTTAGGGCATCCCTGCGCCCTTCATGAAGGGTGCAGGCGACCGGGGCAATCCTGGCTGCGGTCATGGCAGCACGCGTTGCGACCGCGCCCGCGGCACGCAAATTCTGCTTATTTTTCAATGTATTAAGTTGCTGGAGCCGCGTGAAAAACGCCCCCGGATGGAGCTCCACGATCCCGGTGCCGCCCCCAAATCACACAAAATCGCGAAGCCATTCGCACCGGTCGCCATGCGCCCCACCTAAAGGCTGATGACACCGCGCAAACCGTCCGTTATCCGATTGCGCATGGATACGGTCGTCGCCAACAAGCCCCCGCCGGTCGAGGCGGAGTTCGATCCCGTGCGCATCGGCGCCGAGATCGAGGCGTTGGCCGCCAAGTTCGAGGGCCGCGACGACGCCTTTCGCGCAGCGATCACCCAGCTTCTGAAGGGCGAACTCGCGAAGGGACGCGCCGCCGCCCAGACGCAGCTGCTTGAAGGACCGGCACGGACGCCGCTGCGCCGAGCGGCTGTGCTATCTGCACGATGCGATCATCGGCCTGCTGTACGAGGCGGCGACGCGCCATCTCTACAAGAGCCTGGTGCCGTCCGACTCCGAGCGCATGGCGATCGTCGCCACCGGCGGCTATGGCCGCGGGCTGATGGCGCCGGAGTCCGACATCGACCTGCTGTTCCTGCTTCCCTACAAGCAGACCGCCTGGGGCGAGTCGGTCGCCGAAGCCATTCTCTATTGCCTCTGGGACATGGGGCTGAAGGTCGGCCACGCCACGCGCTCGATCGACGAGTCGATCCGGCAGGCGCGCGCCGACATGACCATCCGCACCGCGGTGCTGGAGACCCGCTACCTGGTCGGCGACCGCGCGCTCTACGACGAGCTGGTCACGCGCTTCGACAAGCAGGTCGTGCAGGGCACGGCCTCCGAATTCGTCACCGCAAAACTCGCCGAGCGCGAGGAGCGGCATCGCCGCGCCGGCCAGTCGCGCTACCTGGTCGAGCCGAACGTCAAGGACGGCAAGGGCGGCCTGCGCGACCTGCACACGCTGTTCTGGATCTCGAAATACGTCTACCGCGTGCGCGAGACCAGCGAGCTGGTCGAGCACGGCGTGTTCGACGCGCAGGAGTACCGCACCTTCCGCCGCTGCGAGGATTTCCTCTGGTCGGTCCGCTGCAACATGCACTTCATCGCCAAGCGCGCGGAGGAGCGGCTGTCGTTCGACATCCAGCGCGAGATGGCGGTGCGGCTCGGCTACACCAGCCATCCCGGCATGCAGGACGTCGAGCGCTTCATGAAGCACTACTTCCTGATCGCCAAGGACGTCGGCGACCTGACCGCCATCCTCTGCGCCAAGCTGGAGGACCAGCAGGCGAAGCCCGCGCCGGTGCTGAGCCGGATGATGGCGAAGTTCCGCCCCTCGCCGAAGCGCCGCCTGAGCGACAGCGACGACTTCGTGGTCGACTACAACCGCATCAATCTCGCGGTGCCGGACGTGTTCCAGCACGATCCGATCAATCTGATCCGCATCTTCCGCCTCGCGCAGAAGCACAATCTGGCGTTTCACCCGGATGCGATGCGCGCCGCAAAGCGCTCGCTGCACCTGATCGACCAGAAGCTCCGCGACAGCGAGGAAGCCAACCGCCTGTTCCTCGAGATCCTCACCTCGAACGACGCGGAGATCGTGCTGCGGCGGATGAACGAGACCGGCGTGCTCGGAAAATTCATCCGCACCTTCGGCCGGATCGTCTCGATGATGCAGTTCAACATGTATCATCACTACACGGTGGACGAGCACCTGCTGCGCTGCATCGGCATCCTGCAGGACATCGAGCGCGGCGGCAACGACGAGTTCGCGCTGGCGAGCGACCTGATCCGCAAGATGCGCCCGGAGCACCGCCCGGCGCTGTATGTCGCGGTCTTCCTGCACGACATCGCCAAGGGCCGGCCCGAGGATCACTCGATCGCAGGCGCGCGCGTTGCGCGGCGGCTGTGCCCGCGCTTCGGCCTCAGCGCCGCCGACACCGAACTGGTCGCCTGGCTGATCCAGGAGCACCTGACCATGTCGACGGTCGCGCAATCGCGCGACCTGTCCGACCGCCGCACCATCGAGAATTTCGCCGGCGTCGTGCAGTCGCTGGAGCAACTGAAGCTGCTGACCATCCTCACCACCGCCGACATCCGCGGCGTCGGACCCGGCGTCTGGAACGGCTGGAAGGCGCAACTGCTGCGCACGCTTTATTACGAGACCGAGCCGGTGCTGACCGGCGGCTTCTCCGAGGTCAATCGCAGCCAGCGCATCGCCATGGCGCAGGCGGAATTCCGCGAAGCGATCAAGGAATGGCCGGAGGCCGAGCGTCAACGCCTATGTGGCGCGGCACTATCCGGCCTACTGGCTCAAGGTCGACCTCGCGCAGAAGCTCCGCCATGCCCGCTTCATCGCCAACAGCGAGAAGGCCGGCCACAAGCTGGCGGTCAACGTCGGCTACGACGAGGCGCGCGGCGTCACCGAACTGACGATCCTCGCGCCCGACCATCCCTGGCTGCTGTCGATCATCGCCGGCGCCTGCGCGTCGGCCGGCGCCAACATCGTCGACGCGCAGATCTACACGACCACCGACGGGCTCGCGCTCGACACCATCTCGGTGTCGCGCGAATACGACCGCGACGAGGACGAGGGCCGCAGGGCCACGCGCATCGGCGAGACCATCGAGCAGGCGCTGGAAGGCAAGGTGCGGCTGCCGGAAGTGGTCGCGCGCCGCGCCACCACGCGCGCGCGGACGAAGGCCGTTCACGGTCGAGCCGGAAGTGACGATCAACAACCAGTGGTCCGAGCGCTACACGGTGATCGAGGTGTCCGGCCTCGACCGTCCCGGCCTGCTCTATCAGCTCACCACCACGATCTCGAAGCTCAACCTCAACATCGCCTCGGCCCACGTCGCGACCTTCGGCGAGCGGGCCCGCGACGTGTTCTACGTCACCGACCTGCTGGGCGCGCAGATCACCGCGCCGACGCGGCAGGCCGCGATCAAGCGCGCGCTGATCCATCTGCTCTCCGAGAACGGCGAGACGCAGCAAGCCGGCGGCGTGAGGTAAGTGATTATCTGATTGAACTGAGGCGTTGCCGCGCGCTGAAGCGAGCCCCCTCTCCCGAAGGGAGAGGGTTGGGGTGAGGGGTTACAGACTCTCGTGGGCCCAGAGCCCCTCGACCCCAGCCCTCTCCCCAACGGGGAGAGGGGGCAGGCACGTTGCTGGGCGAATGCAGCGGTACGAATGGGGAAACATCTATGGCTCTGGTCGCCGATCTTCTGGTGCTCGTCGTCGCACTGCTGCACGTCTACTTCCTGATCCTGGAGATGTTTCTCTGGGAGAAGCCGATCGGCCTGAAGACCTTCCGCAACACGCCGGAGCAGGCGCGCGACACCGCGGTGCTCGCCGCCAATCAGGGACTCTATAACGGCTTCCTCGCCGCCGGCCTGATCTGGGGCGCTGGTCTACCAGTGGCCGCTGTCGGCGCTGCACATCAAGACGTTCTTTCTCGGCTGCGTCATCGTCGCCGGCGTCTACGGCGCGTATTCGGTGAGCCGGCGCATCTTCGTCGTGCAGGCGCTGCCGGCCATCGTCGCGCTCGCGCTGCTGTGGATCTTCAGATAGGCGATCCCTGATACGCGTTCTCGCCGAAGGTCTTGCCGACCGGCAGCGGCGCCATGCGAACCAGCCGCGAGTCTTCCACCGCCGCCTGCCGGTGCTTGACCGCCTCGCGATAGACCGGATCGCGGATCATCTCGACGAACGCGGCGACGCTCGGATACTCGGCGATGAAGCAGTGGTGCCAGTATTCCTCGCGCGGACCGATCAGCATCAGCTCGAACTTGCCCTGCCAGACGATGGTGCCGCCGAGGCGGATGAACACCGGGCCGCTCTCGCGCCCATACGCCTCGTAGGCGTCGGCGCCGCTCACCTTGCGCCCGTCCGGATATTTTGCCTGCGCATGCAGCCGGACCAGGTTCAGCATGTGGATCGGCCCCGGCCGATCGCTCTCGCGGAACTCGGCGAAGGTTTCCTTGGTCGGATCGATGTAGCCGGTCATGACGAAGTCCTCCTGACTTTTGCCGCAGCGACTATGCGCTCGCGCGCCGCCGCGCCATAAAGCCCCGTTAACCTCTGCTTAACTCGCCCTTAAACCCGGAACGCTAGCGTGCCGCGATGGGGCGCAGGCGGCTTGACTCAGGGTTTGTTGGCGTATGTTCTGGGGGCGGCGAGACAAGGCTTCGCGGAAGGAACCGCGATTCGGCTTCACCGGCTCGCTGTTCGACCTGCGCCTGTCACCGCGAGGACCGCGTCGCCGGCGCCCGACGAGACGCAAGGCGCCGCCGGCCATGAGCAAGCGCAAGGCCGACGACGACGACGACGAGAGGCCGACAGCGCGCGAGCGAGCGCGCGAAAAAGCCCGCCGCAAGAAAAAGCGGTCGCGGCACGGCCGCGGCTTCTTCGGCAACGTCGTTCTACTGGAGCGCGGTGCTCGGCCTCTGGGCCGTGATCGGCGCGATCGGCGTCATCATCTGGGTCGGCGCGCACCTGCCGCCGATCCAGTCGCTGGCGGTGCCGAAGCGTCCGCCGACCATCCAGATCGCCGGCTTCGACGGCAGCATCCTCGCCACCCGCGGCGAGATGGCCGGCACCAACATCTCGCTGAAGGATCTGCCGGCGCATCTGCCGAAGGCGTTCATCGCCATCGAGGACCGCCGCTTCTATTCGCACATGGGCGTCGACCCGATGGGCATCGTCCGCGCCGCGGCGGCGAACGTGATGCATCGCGGCGTCGCGCAGGGCGGCTCGACGCTGACGCAGCAGCTCGCCAAAAACATCTTCCTCACGCAGGAGCGCACCATGATGCGCAAGCTGCAGGAGGTCGAGCTGGCGCTGTGGCTGGAGCACAAATATTCCAAGAACGAGATCCTCGAGCTCTATCTCAACCGCGTCTATTTCGGCTCCGGCGCCTATGGCGTCGAAGCCGCCGCGCAGAAATACTTCGGCAAGTCCGCGCGCAACGTGACGCTGGCGGAAGCGGCGATGCTGGCGGGCCTCGTCAAGTCGCCGTCGCGGCTCGCGCCGAACCGCAATCCGGACGGCGCCGAACGGCGCGCGCACACCGTGCTGAGCGCGATGGCCGATGCCGGCTTCATCACGCGAGGCGCAGGCAAAGGCGACCATCGGCAATCCCGCCTATGCGGTGAAGCCCGCCGGCGCCGGCACCATCAACTATGTCGCCGACTGGATCATCGACGTGCTCGACGACCTCGTCGGCCAGGTCGACCAGAACATCATCGTCGAGACCGTCGATCGATCCGAAACTGCAGAGCGTGGCGGAAGCCGCCATCATCGACGAGCTCGCGGCCAAGAGCGTGAAGTTCAACGTCACGCCAGGGCGCGCTGGTGGCGATGACGCCGCAGGGCGCGGTGCGCGCGCTGGTCGGCGGCCGCAACTATGCGGACAGCCAGTTCAACCGCGCGGTGACGGCGAAGCGCCAGCCGGGCTCGGCGTTCAAGCCGTTCGTGTTCCTCACCGCGCTCGAGCACGGGCTGACGCCCGACACGGTGCGCCAGGATTCGCCGATCAACGTGAAGGGCTGGACGCCGGAGAACTACACCAAGGAATATTTCGGCCCGGTCACGCTGACGCAGGCGCTGGCGATGTCGCTCAACACGGTCGCGGTGCGGCTCGGCCTCGAGGTCGGCGCCAAGAACGTGGTGCGCACCGCGCACCGGCTCGGCATCGCCTCGAAGCTCGAAGCCAATGCCTCGATCGCGCTCGGCACGTCGGAGGTCACGCTGCTCGAGCTGGTCGGCGCCTACGCGCCGTTCGCCAACGGCGGCCAGAGCGCGACGCCGCATGTGGTGCGAGCGGATCCGCACCGCCGAGGGCAACAAGACGCTCTACAAGCGGCCGGCGGAGCTGTTCGGCCAGGTGGTCGATCGCGCGTCCGGTCGGCATGATGAACGCGATGATGCAGGAGACGCTGCTGTCCGGCACCGCGCGCAAGGCCGAGATTCCGGGCTGGCCCGCCGCCGGCAAGACCGGCACCAGCCAGGATTTCCGCGACGCCTGGTTCATCGGCTACACGGCCAACCTCGTCACCGGCGTCTGGCTCGGCAATGACGACAACTCGCCGACGAAGAAGGCCACCGGCGGCGGACTGCCGGTGGAAGTCTGGACCCGTTTCATGCGCACCGCGCATCAGGGCGTGGCCGGTGGCCGCGCTGCCGGGTGGCGGCGGCTTCTTCTCCAACTTCACGACCGCGCAATCAGGCCCGCCGCAGCACGCGCCGCCGCCGGCGCCGTCAGCGCGCGCACCGCCTCGGCGCAGCCATCGTCGCAGCGCCCCGTCGCCGAAGGCCGGCATCGACGGCTGGCTGATGGACAGGCTGCTCGGGCGACGGTGAGGCGCGCCGCCTACTCGCCCACCCCATAGCGATGCAGATCGTTGCCGTGGGCGTTGAGCCACGCCTTCGCGCGATCCATCTCGGGGCAGATGCGCGCGACCACGCGCCAGAAGCGGGCCGAGTGGTTCATCTCGACCAGATGCGCCACCTCGTGCGCGGCGAGATAGTCGAGCACGAAAGGCGGCGCGAGGATCAGCCGCCACGAGAACGACAGCACGCCGTCCGAGTTGCACGAGCCCCAGCGGCTCGACTGGTCGCGCACGCTGATGCGCTTGAATTTCACGCCGAGCGCGTCGGTGTAGTGGCGGACGGCGACGGCGAGATCGCGCCGCGCCTCGCGCTTCAGGTAATCGCGGACGCGGCGGGCGGTGTGCGCGGCGTCACCTGCGACGCACAGCATGTTCGCGCCATCGTCGCCGCATTCGCGCCAGACGGTGCCGCGTGCGCGCGGGCGATGGACGATGCGAACCGCTTCGCCGCGCAACGGCAGGCTGGCGCCGTCGACGAAAGCGATGCTGTCCGGCAGCCTGCGCAGCCGCTCGGCGAGCCACGCACCGTGGCGCTGCGCGAAATCCTTCGCATCGGCGAGATTGCCGCGCATCGGCATCGACAGGATCGCCTCGCGGCGGGTGGCATGAATGCGCAGCGTGTAGCGGCGGGCGCGGCGATGCCGGCGCACGGTGACGTCGTAGGTCTCGCCGTTGGCTTCGACGGCAATGATCTGCGTGCGGCGCGACGCTGCGCGGCGGGCGCCTGATCGCGCCGGGTTCCGCGCAGGAGCGGCAGCCAGCTCAAGCCATGCGGTTCATCGCAACTCATGCGCGGAGTATAGCGCGGAGCATTCGCGCAGTCGATCGTACCGGCGCCGAAGCCGACCCGTCTCGCAGGTTGAAGCGCGCGTACTCGGCCGGCGATGACGGACGACGCTACCGTCCGCCGACCACGTGCAGCTTCCGGCCCTGCGCGGCGTTGAGCATGAAGTCGGAGATGCGCGGCACGATCTCGGAGCGGAAGCGCGAGCCGTTGAAGACGCCGTAGTGGCCGACGCCCTTCTGCATGTAGTGCACCTTCTTGTCGGCGCTGAGCGACGAGCACAGGCGGTGCGCGGCCTCGGTCTGGCCGATGCCGGAGATGTCGTCCTTCTCGCCTTCGACCGTCATCAGCGAGATGCGCTCGATCTTGGTCAGGTCCACCGGCTTGCCGCGATGGGTCATCTCGCCCTTCGGCAGCGCGTGCTTGACGAACACCGTGTCGACCGTCTGCAGATAGTACTCGGCGGCAAGATCCATCACCGCCAGATACTCGTCATAGAACTCGCGATGCTTCTGCGCGGAGTCGCCGTCGCCTTCCACCAGATGGCGGAACAGGTTCTTGTGCGCGTCGATGTGGCGGTCGAGGTTCATGCTGACGAAGCCGTTCAGCTGCAGGAAGCCCGGATAGACGTCGCGCATGAAACCCGGATGCGGGAACGGCACGCGGGTGATGACGTTGTGGCGGAACCAGTCGATGCCGCGCTCCTGCGCGAGATTGTTCACCGCGGTCGGATTGCTGCGCGTGTCGATCGGTCCGCCCATCAGCGTCATCGACAGCGGCACGAACGGATCCTTGCGACGCCTCCATCAGCGCGGCGGCGGCGATCACCGGCACCGACGGCTGGCACACGGCGACCACATGGATGTTGCCGCCGAGGAACTGCAGCATCTCGATCACGTAGTCGATGTAGTCGTCGAGATCGAAGCGGCCGGCCGACATCGGCACCATGCGCGCGTCGGCCCAGTCGGTGATGTAGACGTCATGATCGGGCAGGAACGCTTCGACCGTGCCGCGCAGCAGCGTCGCGTAGTGGCCCGACATCGGCGCGACGATCAGCACGCGCGGCTGCGGCTTGCGCGGCGGCCGCGTGATCAGGCGCTCGAAATACAGCAGCTTGCAGAACGGCCGCTCCCAGATCGAATGGATGTGCACCGGCACGCGCATGCCGGCGACCTCGACATCCTTGATGCCCCATTCCGGCTTGCCGTAGCGCCGCGTGGTGCGCTCGAACAGTTCGCAGCTGGCCGCGATCGATTTGCCGAACTCGGTGTGCGAGAGCGGATTGAGCGGATTCTGAAACAGCAGCTTCGTCGCATCGGTCATGGCCCGAACCGGATTGAGCGACGCCTGCCCCATCTCGTACATCCAGTAGAGCGGCGTCGTAATAGCCGGTGCGCCTTCGCTTACTGCGGCCGGCGCGCCGCCAAATTCACCAATCGGCATAATATGTTCCCAAAGCCCCTTCTGCGGCGCAGCATATATGGCCACAGGTTTCAGGCGCGTCAATGCGCCTCACGTTCATGTAACGAGGTTAGCCAACGGTTTCCGCGGCCGATTCGGCCGCAATCGAAGCTGACAGGCGCGCCAGCGGCTATTCGCCGGACTGGATCAGCTTGCCGGCGCTGCGCGCGCTGTTCAGCAGCGCGACGAAGGCGACGATCGCGGCGACGAACAGCACGGCGTTGATCGCCAGCGCCTGCGATCATCAGGTCGCTGCGAAACACCTTGTCGATCATCAGCGCCCGCATGCCTTCGAACACATAGGTCGGCGGCAGCAGCCACGCGACCCATTGCAGCCACACCGGCAGCACCGAGACCGGATAGTAGACGCAGGCGAGCGGCAGCAGGATGAACATCAGCGTCCAGGCGAGGCTTTCCGCGCCCATGCCGTTGCGCACCACCAGGCCCGAGACGATGATGCCGACGGACCAGCTGGTGAAGATCAGGTTGCAGAAGAACGCCACCAGCGCGAGGCCGAGGCCGAACAGGTTGAAGTCGAAGAACAGCGACGCCATCACCGCCATCGGGACGACGCCGATGGCGAGCCGGATCAGGCTCATGATCATCAGCGACAGCAGGAACTCGATCGGCGTCAGCGGGCTCATCATCAGGTTGCCGAGATTGCGCGACCACATCTCCTCGAGAAACGACATCGAGAAGCCGAGCTGGCCGCGGAACAGGATGTCCCACAGGATGATCGCGCCGATGAAGCATGCCGCCGGCCTTGGCGAAGTAGCTGGCGTTGCCGTTGATGTAGTTCTGCAGAAAGCCCCATGAGATCAGCGTCAGCATCGGCCAGTAGACCAGTCTCGAGCAGCCGCGGCCACGACGACGTCAACAGATACCAGTGCCGCAGCAGCATCGCGCCGATGCGGTGCCAGCCGATGCCGTGCCGGAACCGGACAGTCTGCACGGTCATGACGCCTCCTGCACGCGGCCGCGCGCGACGTCGAGGAAGACTTCTTCCAGCGTGGTGCGATTGTAGCGCGCGCGAATGCCGGTCGGCGTGTCGTCGTCGTCGATGCGGCCGCGCTTCAGGATGATGACGCGGTCGCACAGCCGCTCGACCTCGAGCATGTTGTGCGAGGCGAGCAGGATCGTCGCGCCGCGCGCTTTGCGATAATCCTCCAGATGCCGCCTGATCCAGTCGGCGGCGTCGGGATCGAGCGAGGCGGTCGGCTCGTCGAGCAGCAGCAGGTCGGGATCGTTGATCAGCGCCTTCGCCAGCGAGACGCGGGTCTTCTGCCCGGCCGACAGGTTGCCGCTCGGCCGGTCGAGAAAATCCTTCAGGTCCAGATCGGCGGCGAGCTGGTCGATCCGCGCCCGCAGATCCTTCACCGCATAGAGCTTGCCGAACACCGTGAGGTTCTGCCGCACCGTCAGCCGCATCGGCATGTCGACATACGGGCTTTCGAAATTCATGCGGCCGAGCACCTCGGCGCTCTCGTCCGGCATCCTGTGGCCGAGCACGCGCACCGAGCCCGACGTCGGCCGCACCAGGCCCATGATCATGCCGATGGTGGTCGTCTTGCCGGCGCCGTTGCCGCCGAGCAGCGCGGTCACGCTGCGCCGCGTGATCTGAAAGGAGATGTCGTCCACCGCACGCGTCGTCTTGTAGATCTTGACGAGGTGATCGACGTCGATGGCGGGCTGCGCTGCGGGGTCGTGCATGGGGTCAAACTTCACGGCTTGAAGCGACTTGTCGAGGCGCGACGATATGCGACAACGACCGCGAACGCAAAGCGCGGCCGCTCAGTGATCGACAGCCGTATGTTAACAGAGGGCCTGAAGGGCAATATAGCCGGCCGATGTCCGACGCCGCCGCCACCGATTTCCGCGAACCGCGCCCGCATGTCCGGCTGGACACGATCCTGCGGCTGCGCTGGCTCGCCGTGCTCGGCCAGCTCGCGACCATCTTCGTCGTCGAGCAGGGCGCTCGATTTCGAGCTGCCGCTGATCCCCTGCCTGTCGGTGATCGCGTTCTCGGCCAGCGTGAACATCGCGCTGCAGATCGCCTTCAACCCGATGCAGCGGCTCGCAGCCGATGCATGCCGCGGGCCTGCTCGCGCTGATGATCGCCGAGCTCGACGCGCTGCTGTTCCTCACCGGCGGCATCGACAATCCGTTTCTCGATCCTGGTGCTGGCGCCGACGCTGATCGCGGCGACCGCGCTGCCGCCGCGGCTGACGCTGGCGCTCGCCGCGTTCGCCGCCGCCAGCGCCACCGCGCTGGCGTTCTGGCACCTGCCGCTGCCGTGGACCGAGAGCGATCCGCTGGTGCTGCCGATCACCTACACCGTCGCGGTGCTGGCTCTCGACCATCGTCGCCATCGGCGTCACCAGCCTCTACGCCTTCCAGGCGACCGAGCAGGCGCGCAAGCTGTCCGACGCGCTCGCCGCGACCGAACTGGTGCTGACGCGCGAGCAGCATCTGACGCAGCTCGACGGGCTCGCCGCCGCCGCCGCGCACGAGCTCGGCACGCCGCTGTCGACCATCACGCTGATCGTGCGCGAACTGGAAAAGACGCTCGACCCGGCGTCGCCGATCGCAGCCGACATCCGCACGCTGCGCGAGCAGACCCAGCGCTGCCGCGACATCCTCGCCAAGCTGACGCAGCTGTCGTCGGCCGGCGCGCCGTTCGACCGCATGCGGCTGTCGGCGCTGGTCGAGGAGGCGGTCGCGCCGCACCGCGATTTCGGCATCGCCATCAGGATCCGCCAGACCGCGCCGGGCAAGAACGAGCCGGTGACCCGCCGCAACCCGGCGGTGCTCTACGGCCTCGGCAACATCCTGGAGAACGCGGTCGACTTCGCCCGCGAGACGGTCGAGGTCGACGCCTGGTGGGATTCGCGCAATGTCGAGATCGTGATCGCCGACGACGGGCCGGGCATCGCCCCCGACATCCTGCGCAAGATCGGCGAGCCCTACCTGTCGCGCCGTCCGCCCGACAGCGGTTCCGGCGGGCTCGGGCTCGGCATCTTCATCGCCCGCACGCTGCTGGAGCGCAGCGGCGCAAAGGTCTCGTTCCGCAACCGGGTGTTTCCGGCGCACGGCGCCATCGTCCATGTCATCTGGCCGCGCGAGGCCTTCGAGATCGAGGAGCGCAGCCGAGGCGGCAAATTAACGCCGGCAGAATTAACGATTGGACAGGTCGGCTTGCCGCCCGAATCGAGCCCTTGGCAGGCCGTCGCCAAAGCGCCATATCTTGTCGAGTTGAAAACAGGAGCGCCGCCTTGAGCAGCCTCGATACAGCCCCGGTGACCGCCTCGCCTGCGATCCTCGGCCTGGCCGATCGCAACCTTCTGATCGTCGAGGACGACAAGGCCTTTCTCGAGCGCCTCGCGCGCGCGATGGAAGCGCGCGGCTTCATCGTCCGCACCAGCGACACGTCGCCGACGGGCTGGCGCAGATCGCGCGCGCGGCGCCGGCGTTCGCGGTCGTCGACCTGCGGCTCGGTGACGGCAACGGCCTCGACGTGGTCTCGGCGTTGAAGCGGCAGCGGCCCGACGCGCGCGCCATCGTGCTCACCGGCTACGGCAACATCGCCACCGCCGTCACCGCGGTGAAGCTCGGCGCCGTCGACTATCTCGCCAAGCCCGCCGACGCCGACGACGTGGTCAACGCCCTGCTCGCGACCGGTTCGTCGAAGACCGAGCCGCCGCAGAATCCGATGTCGGCCGACCGCGTGCGCTGGGAGCACATCCAGCGCATCTACGAGATGTGCAACCGCAACGTCTCGGAAACCGCGCGCCGGCTCAACATGCACCGCCGCACGCTGCAGCGCATCCTCGCCAAGCGCGCGCCGCGCTGATCTTCGGTTCGTGACAAAAGCATGACGCGCGCGCCGAATAAATTTTCGCGTCCTTGACCTTGTCATATGGAACGGATGCGAAGCGCCTAAGTTGATGCCGTGATTCCCTTCTGAACTCCCGGTGTCACGCATGCGCAAGGCCCGTCATCTCGCGATCTCCTCCCGCCTCGAAGCCACCAAGCGCCACGGTCTGGTCGAGGACTACGCGATCGAGTGGCCGGTCAGCAATTTCTCACCGCCGCGCGTGCAGGGTCCGCGGCCGTGCCCAGTTCCCGGCCGCAGACTGACGCTGAACTACGTCGCCGCGCTGCTCGGCTCGCTGGTGCCGAGCCGCGCGATCGAGATCGAGCGTAATCGTCATTCCGGGACGCGCGTAACGCGTCAGCGCCGGCAATGACGCTACCCCTTCCAGAAACCCGTCCGGATCGGCCAGCCGCCGCCGAGCCGCTGCGCGGCGGTCGCGTCGCAAACCGCAGCAGCATCGCCTTGCGCGTTGGCGGCCGGCAGCCGATGTTCCGGCGCCTCGCAATGCATGTGCGCGCCATAGGCGTCGGCGACGATCAGTCCGGTGTCGGGCGGAAAGATCTCGCACGGCAGGTCGCGGGTGAAGGCGAAGAACAGCCGGTCGCAATGGAAGCGATAGTCTTCCCACTTGTTGTCGGCGCGCAGATCCGCCAGCGACGACTTGATCTCGACGATCCAGATGTCGCCGCGCTCGTTCAGCGCCACGAGGTCGGCGCGCCGTCCGGACGGCAGCGGCAGTTCGGCCACCGTCGAAAACCCCAGCGATCGCAACAGCCGCGAGGTGCCGCGCGCCACCGCAAGCGCGGTCTCGGACTGGCGGCCGATCCAGCGGCAGGATCGTGGCTTCGGGCAAGAGCGTAAAGACTCATGGCGGAAGTCTAGCAGATTCCGGCGAGCCGCAAATTCGTTCCGGCGCCGCCGCAATTTCGGCCTCGCGGCGTCGAGAAGCCATGGAACCATCGGTTCCGCTGGGAGCGTATCCTGGAGGGGAAATATGACGCGCCGAAACTGGCGAGCCCTGGCGCTCGCCGCTGCGCTGATGCCGTCCGCTGCGCTGATGACCACCGCCGCGCATGCGCGGCCGACGGTCGAAGTGGCTTTCGTGCTCGACACCACCGGCTCGATGGGGCCGCTGATCGAAGGCGCCAAGCGGAAAATCTGGTCGATCGCCACCGCCATCCTCGACGCCAATCCCGACGCGCAGATCCGCATGGGCCTCGTCGCCTATCGCGACATCGGCGACGACTACGTCACCCGCAAGTTCGAGCTGACCACCGACATCCAGGACCTCTACGCCAGCCTGCTGGAGCTGCGCGCCAAGGGCGGCGGCGACTGGCCGGAAAGCGTGAACGAGGCGCTCGACGTCGCCGTCAACAAGCTCGCCTGGAGCAGCGGCGACGACGTGCATCGCATCGTCTTCCTGGTCGGCGACGCGCCGCCGCACATGGACTATGCGCAGGACACGAAATATCCGCAGACGCTGAAGGTCGCCCGGCAGAAGGACATCCTCGTCAACGCGGTGCTTGCCGGCGGCGCGCGCGACACCGAACGCGTCTGGCGCGAGGTGGCGCAGCTCGGCGGCGGCCGTTTCATCCCGATCCCGCAGGACGGCGGCGAAGTCCTCATCATCGAGACGCCGTATGATGAAGAGATCATCATCCTGCAGCAGAAGATCGGCCGCACGGTGCTGCCGTACGGCCCGCCGCCGATGCAGCGGCGCGCCGAGGACAAGGTGCGGCAGGTGACCTCGGTCGCAGCCGCCGCGCCGGCGTCCGCCTCCGACATGGCGAGCTTCATCAACAAGCGCGCAAAGGTGTCCGGCGAAGCCGTCACCGGCGACGGCGATCTCGTCAGCGACGTCAAGTCGGGCCGCAAGACGCTCGAGCGGTCGCCGAGAGCGAGCTGCCCGAGGAGCTGCGCAAGCTGCCGGCGCCGCAGCGGCAGGCGAAGATCGACACGCAGATGTCGGAACGCAACGCCCTGAACGAGAAGCTCAGCGCGCTCGTCGCCAAGACGCGACGCGTTCGTGGCCGACAAGCGCAAAGCCGCACCAAAGCGCGCCAGCTCGTTCGACACCGCCGTCGAAGCGACGCTGAAGGCGCAGATCAAGCGGTAGACCGATGCCTTCCGCGCGACGCACCTCTCCCCGCATAGCCGTCGAAGAACGGCGTCGCCTCGCTCGCCTGTCGGGGAGAGGGCTGGGGTGAGGGGCCGTGACACTCGATGCGATGAACTGCCCCTCACCCGCCTTCGCCCCGCTGCGAGGAGCGACGCTCTCCCCGCCGGGGAGAGGGCAAGGAGAAGCGTCGCGTACCGCGGGCCAGCACGAGCCTAAAATTTCGCCGCATTTTTCAACCCTGCCCTTCCCCCTGGGCGCCGGGTTTCCCCTTTTCCGCGCGCGCAAAAATCGGCCATGTGAGGGGCATGGCAGACGAGACCCAGGCAGCCACCGCGCAGCCGAAGGCGCGGGCGGCGATCATTCCCGTCACGGCGTTCGAGCAGAATTGCACCCTGATCTGGTGCGAGGCGACCAAGCGCGCCGTGGTGATCGATCCCGGCGGCGACGTGCCGAACATCGAGGACGCGATCGACCAGTCCGGCGTCACGGTCGAGAAGATCTGGCTGACGCACGGCCATCTCGATCACGCCGGCGGCGCGGCCGAGCTGAAGGAGAAGCTCGGCGGCGTGCCGATCGAAGGCCCGCACATCGCCGACAAATACCTGCTCGACAACCTCGTCGAGAGCGGCAAGCGCTTCGGCGTCGACGGCTTCCGCAACGTCACGCCCGATCGCTGGCTGAACGACGGCGACACGGTGCAGATCGGCGAACTGACATTCGACATCCTGCATTGCCCCGGCCACTCGCCCGGCAGCGTGGTGTTCGTCAGCAAGGACATGCGCTTCGCCCATGTCGGCGACGTGCTGTTCAACGGTTCGGTCGGGCGCACGGATCTGCCGGGCGGCGATCATGCGACGCTGATCAACTCGATCAAGACAAAACTGCTGCCGCTCGGCGACGACGTCAGCTTCATCTGCGGCCACGGCCCGGGATCGACCATCGGCCACGAACGACAGACCAATCCATTTATCGTCGGCGCCTGACACGGCGCCGGACCAACAACAACCAGGGGCAGGACATGAACGAGAACATCAAGACGCCGACAACGGCCACGCCGGTGAGCTGCGACGTCACCTCCTCGGTCGCCGCGCGCTACGGCGCCGCCGAAGCCAACGTGCCGCTCGCCTGGAACGACACCATGGACCTGCTGCTGAGCCATCGCTCGGTGCGCGGCTTCCTGAGCGATCCGCTGCCGCCCGGCACGCTCGAAGCGCTGGTCGCCGCGGCGCAATCGGCGTCGTCCTCGTCGAACGTGCAGGCCTGGACGGTGATCGCGGTCGAGAACCCCGAGACGAAGGCGGCGCTGGCGAAGATCGCCAACGGCCAGAAGCACATGGAGGAATGCCCGGTGCTGCTGGTCTGGTGCGCCGATCTCGCGCGCACCAAGCAGATCGGCGAGCGGCACAGCTATCCGACCGATGCCACCGGCTTTCTCGAAAGCTTCATCGTCTCGGTGGTCGATGCGGCGCTGGCCGCGCAGAATGCGACGGTCGCCGCGGAATCCTTCGGGCTCGGCATGGTCTATATCGGCGCGCTGCGCAACAACCCGGAAGAGGTCGCGCGCATCCTGAAGCTGCCGCCGAACGTCGTCGCCGCGTTCGGCATGTGCGTCGGCACGCCCGATCCGGCGCGCCCCTTCAACGTGAAGCCGCGGCTGCCGCAGCGCGTGGTGCTGCATCGCGAGCACTACGACCCGAGCCTGCCGCAGGAGGCGCTCGACAGCTACGACGCGACGCTGATGGCGTTCCAGCGCACCGAGAAGCTGAAGGAAGTCGGCTGGACCGGCGCCATGAAGTGCGCGCTGGCGCGACGCAAAGTCGATCAACGGCCGCGACCGGATCAGAGCAGCGCTGATCGCGCTCGGCTTCAAGCTCGACTGACGGCTCAAACACGCCTGAACTTTGATGCGGTCCGCGGCGCGTGCGCCGCGCAGCCGATTTAACCTGCGCTTAATCATAAATCGCCAATATCGACGGCAGTTTCCACGCCTGCCCATTTTTTAGCCATCAGCGGAATTCAAGACATGAGCCTCGCGCACGCAGCGCCCCATGCCGAAGCCGAAGGCGCAAAGCTCACCGAGATCATCGCCGACGCAATCTCCCGCACCCACCTCGTGCGCGACACCGCTGCCGGAAAGATCACCGAGATTCAGAAGATCACCGGCGCGCTGCGGATGCTCGCGCTGAATGCGCTGATCGAAAGCGCGCGCGCCGGCGATCATGGCCGCGGCTTCTCGGTCGTCGCGGCCGAAGTGCGGGAAATCGCCACGCGGGTCGAGGACATCTCGCGAAAAGCTCCGGGCGGAGCTCGCGACGCAGATCGACGACCTCAGCCAGGCGACCGCCAGCATGGCGGATGCCGCGGTCGGGAGCCGGCTGGTGGATCTCGCGCTCAACGCCATCGAGATCATCGACCGCAATCTCTATGAGCGAACCTGCGACGTGCGCTGGTGGGCGACCGACAGCGCGATCGTCGATGCCGCGGCGGACGCCAGCGACAGCCACTGCAGCTACGCGTCGAAGCGTCTCGGCGTGATCCTGAGCGCGTACACCGTCTATCTCGATCTGTGGCTGTGCGACATGGATGGGCGCATCATCGCCAATGGCCGCCCCGAGCGCTACAACGTCAAAGGCCTCGACGTCTCGCGCGAGCCGTGGTTTGCGCGCGCCGCGGCGCTCGCCGTCCGGTGACGACTATACGGCCGCCGACATCAGCCTGTGCAAACCGCTCGACAACGCCCAGGTGGCAACCTATGCCGCGTCCGTTCGCGCGGGCGGCGAAAGCAGGGGCCGGCCGCTTGGCGTGCTCGCCGTCCACTTCGATTGGGCGCCGCAAGCCCGCACCATCGTCAAGGGCGCCAGGATCGACGCCGACGAATGGGCCAAGACCACGGTCATGATCGTCGACGCCAAGCAGCGCATCATCGCATCGAGCGACGACCAGCACAGCCTGAGCGATTCCGTTGTGCTCGACGCCGCCGGGCGCAGAAGCGGCTATTATGTCGCCGCCGATCAATCGACGGTGGCGTTTCACGCGACGCCCGGCTACGAAACCTACCGGGGTCTTGGCTGGTACGGCGTGATCAAGCGGAAGGTGTGAGGCCGCGATCATCCGCAGGCCCGGCCCGCGAATCGACGAGGACTCGCGGCTGCGTTCGACCGGATCAGGCGGCAAGTCGCCTTACGAGCTTCCAGCGAGCGCGTTGCCGTCGTGAATGGTGCAGCTGAAGCCGTCGGCCTTGGCCGACAGGACTTCCTCGAAGCCGCCGCTCATCACCCGCCGACGCGCATACTCACCGTCGATCGTGGTGACGACGTTGCCGGTGCATTTCGAGAAACCCTCGTCGAACGTCGCCGAGATTTCCCGCAGGCCCTTGCCGCCCTTGTTGCGCGCACCGAATGTGTTGGCGACCGTCATCTTCAGCCCGTCGAACACGACGTTGCGCTCGGCGAAACCGGTGATGTCCTTTGAGGCCGCCGCTCCCTTGGCATCCTTTGCGCCACGCACCTGGTCCGAGCTGCCGGCGCGGCCGGCCACCAGCCGGTTGAAGGCGCGCTTTTCGCTGCTGATGTAGACGATCATCCGGAAAGGAACGCTGCGGGTTTTCGACGCGCCGCCGCCGTCCGGCCGCGCGACCCGCGTTTCGGTGTAGCTGATGATGACAGATCGGCCGCGGAGCTGTTCCGGCGCATTCACCGCATCAGGGTCCGGCCTGGCTGCCTCGGGCGCGGGCGCGCTCTTCTGAGCGTCGCCTTTTTGAGCATCCTGGGATCGGTGTCGCCTGCTGCGCGTTGGACGCGCCCGGCATGAACCCGACCGCAAAGGAGATCGAAAGAGCCGCCGTCCATACATTGCGCGCATGATGCACTGCCCTCAATTTTCGAAAATCGCCGTGCAATACTGAAGCCTTCCGATCGGCGGGGCCATTTTCACCGCAACGGCGGGGCACTGCCAAGTACTTGCTGATCGCGTACTTTCTGATCGCGTGCTTTCCGGTCGTGCCGACGGGATCGCCAGACTACGTCTTCACCTCCAGCGACCCCGTGATCGACGCGCGTTGCGACAGCTCGATCCAGTTGCCGTCGGGGTCGCGCACCATCGAGATGCGCGCGGTGGTGCCGAGCGTCACCGGCGCGCGCGCCTCGCGCCCGCCATGGCTGAGCACATGCGCATGCTCGCGATCGACCTCGAACACTTGAAACGTGATGTAGCGCCAGCCCTTGCCTTCCATGCCGGAATCCGACGGCGCGTCGGCCGACTGCTCGAGCAGCAGCACCGTGTCGCCAGCGAGAAACGTCGCAGCGTCTCCCGCCTGCGGCCCTTCCGGCAAGCCCGAGCGCCTCGCTGTAGAACCTCCGGTGCGCCGCGACGTCGCGCACCGCGAGGCGGATGCCGATGCGCTCGATGCCGTGCGTGCCCTTCGGCACCAGCGTGACGCGATTGCCGTCCGGATCGGTCAGCGATTCCGGCGAGGCAAGCCCTTCCCGCGCGATCAGAAGCTCGCGATAGCCGGATGGCGGCCGATCCGGAATCGGCTCGAACATCCGGTTGATCTTCAGGATCGAACCGAGAAGATCGTAGCGGAACTGCTTGTGCCCCGTTCTGATCGGCTGCATGTACTCGAACGGGAGGCCGATCCTCGTTCTGCCAGAAGTCCAGGCACGGCTCCGCGTTGTTGGTCGCGAAGCCGATATCGATGCGCGGTTTTGCGAGCTTCATGCTTCCTCTCCCGCTCCGTCGTTGCCCGAACGCTATCGCACCTCCGCGTCAAAACGCAATTTCCGCGGGGCGCCGCGCTCGCCGTCGATTCCCCGCGCGCGCCGCGCCCTGACCGCCTGCGCCAGGCGCTGCATCACCGCAACCGACGTGTCCCAGTCGATGCAGCCGTCGGTGATGCTCTGGCCGTACGTCAACGGCTTGCCGCGCACGAGATCCTGCCGCCCGCCGACGAGATGGCTTTCGATCATCACGCCGATGATGCAGCGGTTGCCGTTCTCGACCTGCCGCGCAACCGCATCGACGACCACCGGCTGGTTCTCGGGATCGTAGCCGCTGTTGGCGTGGCTTGCGTCGATCATCACGCTGGAGTTCAGGCCGGCCTTCCTCAGCTCGCCGCAGATGGCGGACGACATTCGGCGCATCGTAGTTCGGCCACTCGCCGCCGCGCAGGATGATGTGGCAATCCTGATTGCCCGTGGTCGATGCGATCGCCGAGCGGCCTTCCTTGGTCACCGCCAGGAAGTGATGCGGCTGCGACGACGCCTTCACCGCATCGATGGCGATCTTCACCTTGCCGTCGGTGCCGTTCTTGAAGCCGATCGGACAGGAGAGGCCCGACGCCAGCTCGCGATGCACCTGGCTTTCGGTGGTTCGCGCGCCGATCGCGCCCCATGCGACGAGATCGGAGACGTATTGCGGCGCGACGATATCGAGGTATTCGCAGCCGACCGGCAGCCCGAGATTGTTGATGTCGAGCAGCAGTTTGCGCGCGAGCCTCAGGCCGTCGTCGATGCGGAACGAGCCGTCGAGATCGGGATCGTTGATCAACCCCTTCCAGCCGACGGTGGTGCGCGGCTTTGAGAAGTAGACGCGCATGACGATCTCCAGATCGTCCTGAAGCTCGTCGCGCACGCGGCTGAGGCGGTGCGCGTAGTCCATCGCAGCGTCCGGATCGTGGATCGAGCACGGGCCGATCACGACCGCGAGCCGGTCGTCCTGGCCATGCACGATGTCGTGCAGGGCGCTGCGCGCGGCCGTCACGGTCGCAACCGCGCGATCCGGTCGCGGCGAACTCGCCCATGACCTCGTTGGGGGTGATGAGCGCCTTGATTTCGCGAATACGTATGTCGTCGGTGATGCCTGACACGGGATACTCCTTTGGGTTGGAGTCCGCCGGAGGCACAAAAAAAGCCGCCAGCAGGACTGGCAGCTTGTCGGGGGTTGTCTGTCGTTACGTCGTCAGATCAAGCGCATCCCTTCCTCTGCCAGGGGCTTTGGAAACCGTAAAACCAAAAGTAATAACGGCTGGACGCGTTGATCATGGCGCGGCTTCTTAGCCCCGAACGGAGCCGCTGTCACCTGCCCTTGAGGCGGAATACGGCCGATCGTGGCGCTTCGGCTACACGCCCACATAGACCCCGCCATTGGCATGGATCACCTGGCCCTGGATGAATTCGGCGTCCGGGCTGAGCAGGTACTCGACCAGCGAGGTGTAGTCGCTGTCGCGGCTGGCGCGGCCGGAGGGATTGGCGGCGGCCGCCTGCTGCACGCGCTTCAGGGCAAGCTCCTCGCTGCCGGTCATCCTGGCGACCGACGGCGTATGCACGAGGCCGGGCGCCGCCGCATTGATGCGGATGCCGAGCGGCGCCAGCTCCGGCACGAGATAGCGGATCACCGCCTCGGCCAGCGCCTTGCCGACGCCGAGCGCCGCATAGCCCGGCCGCGCCGTGCGCGCGCCGGCCGACGAGATGAAGACGATGCTGCTGCCGCGGCCGAGCATCGGCATCGCCGTCCTGCACCAGATAGAACAGCGACAGGCCGTTCGCCTGCATCGCGCGGGTGAATTTCGCGAGATCCGCATCGAGCATGTTGGTCGGATAGACCATCGCCGCGCGAGTGAACGATGTGCTGCAGGCCGCCGCCGAGCTTCTCGATCTCGCGCATCAGGCTCTCGCAGCCCTCGATGGTCGAGACATCGGCGCGCAGCGTCGTGACCTGCGCGCCCTTCGCCTCGCAGCGCTGCTTCGCCTTGGCCGCATTGGCATCGTCGGCGAGATAGGCCAGCACGAGCTTTTCGCCCGGCCGCGAGAGTCGCTCGGCGATCGCAAAGCCGATGCCCTTGGTGCCGCCGGTGATGAGGGTCGTCATGATCAATCCGCCTCCTGGACCGCACAGCGAAACCCGCCATTCCGGGAATGCCGATCATGCAGGCGCGACGCGCGATGCTTATTCGTTGCGGAGAATGGGCCGGCCACGTAACCTTGCGGGCAATCCAGCAAAAAAGACAATCGAGGAAAATTTCATGGCCCGCATCGGCTTTGGCGCCTTTTTGGCCCCGCATCACCCCATCGGCGAACACCCGATGCTGCAATTCCGCCGCGACCTCGACTTCGCGGAGCATCTCGACAAGCTGGGCTACGACGAATTCTGGTGCGGCGAGCATCACTCGTCCGGCTGGGAGATGATCGCGTCGCCGGAGATGTTCCTCGCCGCCGCCGGCGAGCGCACCAAGCGCATCCGCCTCGGCACCGGCGTCGTCTCGCTGCCCTATCACCACCCGTTCAACGTCGCGCAGCGCATGGTGCAGCTCGACCACATGACCGGCGGCCGCGCGATCTTCGGCTCCGGCCCCGGCGCGCTGTCGTCGGACGCCTACGTGCTCGGCATCGATCCGATGGTGCAGCGCGACCGGCAGGACGAAGCGATCGGCGTCATCCGCGGCTGATGGCCGGCGAGCGCGTCACCGCCGCAGAGCGAGTGGTTCACGCTGCGCGACGCCGCGCTGCAGATCCTGCCGCTGCAGGAGGAGATGCCGTTCGTCACCGCCTCGCAGATTTCGCCGTCGGGCATGACGCTTGCCGGCAAGCACGGCATCGGCGTGATCTCGATCGGCTCGCTGTCGACCGAAGGTCTGACCGCGCTGCCGACCGCAGTGGGAGTTTGCGGAGGAAGCCGCGAAGAAGCACGGCAAGACCGTCAACCGCAAGGACTGGCGCGTGCTGCTGAGCTGGCACATCGCCGAGACGCGCGAGAAGGCGCAGGAGGAAGCCGGCAAGGGCCTGATGCGCTGGCACAATGAATACATCGTCGGCACGCTGCAGCGGCCGGGCGCGAAGCGCCTTCACAGTCGATCGATGACGCGCTCGAGAAGACCTCGTCCGGCCCCGGATCGGCCGCCACCATCGGCACGCCGGACGATCTGGTGAAGACGATCAAGAACGTGATCGACATGTCCGGCGGGCTCGGCACCATCGTCGGCTTCGCCCATGACTGGGCGAACATCGAGAACACCTTCCGCAGCTGGGAGATGGTCGCGCGCTACGTCATTCCGGAGATCAACGGCTATGTGAACGCGCTGCGCCGCTCGCAGAAGCACGTGATCGAGAACCGCGAGTCGTTCGAGCGCGCCAGCAAGGCGGTGATGGCGAAGATCATGGAGAACGACAAGGCCGCCGCAGCACTGGCGGTGACCCGCTCCAACCGCTTTGCGGCCTCCGGCAGCAACGCCCCGGATTTCGACAAGACGGCCGCGAAGAAGAAGGCCTGATCGCCGCAACACGGCGACGTATTGCGAAAGTGAACGGCAGGGACAACATTAGTGTCCCTGCCGATTTTCTTTGAGCCGACTGTGACAAGAATTGCGAACCAACCCCTCGATCCCGCACCCCGGCAATACGCCACGGCGGTGACGCTGGTGCGGCGCTCGGCGCGTGGCGCCTCGCGCCGCTCCCGCCTCACTCACCGTCGCCGATCTCGAGCACTGGCTGCTGCGCGAGGCGGCGCGCGAGACGGAGATGGTGCTGCTGTTCGAATCCTTCGTCTGGCGCATGGTCGCGGCCGGCCTGCCGCTCGACCGCGCCAGCGTCCACATCGGCACGCTGCATCCGCAGCTGATCGGCTTTGCCTGGAACTGGCTGATCAATGACGGCCTGTGCGACGAGGTGAAGGTCGCGGAGGCGACCAACACCACCGACAGCTACACGCAGGAGCGCGCTCTATCGCGTGCTCGAGCTCGGCGAGACCGTGCGGCGGAAGACGCGCGATCCGGCCGCACAAGCCGAATTCCCGATCATGAAGGAGTTCGCCGGACAAGGGCCTGTCCGAATACATCGCCATGCCGATGAACGGCGGCGGCATCTATCACAACGCCATGACGGTCGCGACCAAGCGCGACGCGGCTTCAGCGAAGCCGACTTCGCGACCATCCGGCGGATGCTCGACCTGTTCGCGCTGCACGTGGAACGTCACATCGCGCTGCGCATCGCCGACAACGCGCTCAATGCCTATCTCGGCGAGACCGCGGCGACAAAGGTGCTGCGCGGCACGATCAAGCGCGGCTCCGGCGAGCCGATGCGCGCCATCATCTGGGTCTCGGACCTGCGCGGCTTCACCGACTTGTCCGGCCGGCTCGGCGACGCCAACATGATCGCGCTGCTGAACGCCTATTTCGAGTGCCTGGCCGGCGCGGTGCTCCGCCATGGCGGCGAAGTGCTGAAATTCATGGGCGACGGCCTGCTGGCCGTGTTTCCGATTCGAAGGCGCGGACGATGCGAAGACGGCCGCGAGCGCGGCGGTGGCTGCGGCGCAGGATGCGCTTGACGAGTCTCGACAGGCTGAACGCGAAGCGCCCTCGCCGCTCGACACGTTCGACGGCTGGAAGCCGCTGCGCACAGGCATCGCCCTGCACGAAGGCGACGTGTTCTTCGGCAACATCGGCGCGCCGGAGCGGCTCGACTTCACGGTGATCGGCTCGGCCGTCAACGAGGCGAGCCGGGTCGAGGCGTTGCAGAAGACGCTTGGCCGCAGCCTGCTGATCACCGAGGCCGCGGCGCGGCATCTGGATTGCAAGCTGGATGATCTCGGCGAGCATGCGCTGCGCGGGGTGGAAGCGAAGGTGCGGATTTTTTCGCCGTCGTAGCGCTACTGCCGCGCCATCTCGCTGCGCGCGACCGCATCGCCGTCCAGCGCCTGGTCCGGGTTCATGGTGATGACGACCTTGCGCAGCGTTCCGGTGAAGGTGAACGGCGCCGCATAGTGCGAAACGGACTGCCGCGGTCGCAGCCGATGTCGAGGCCGGACCACGAGATCAGCGTGAAGAAGCCGAACTTGCAGTCGAGCGCGCCGCACGGCTCGCCGTCGATCAGCAGGCGCGCGTTGCCGCATCGGCTGCGCGCCTTGCGTCATGTGCAGGCCGAGCACGCGGTCGCCCGGCGGGACCGGCCGGTCCGAGCGGACGATCTGATGCTCGCCGCCGATGTTGAGGTCGTGCACCAGATAGCCGTTCTCGACATAAAGGCTGTAGCCGGACGTCGCATCGCCATGGGCGATCAGCACGCCGCTGTCGCCGGCCTTGACCGTCGACATGCGCCTCGATCAGATAGGAGCGGCCGCGCACGTCCGGCGCGACCTCGGTCGGGATATGGCCGACGCCGGCATGGAAGATGAACTGCCGGCGATGGTGCGAGCGCGCCGCATTCTCCGCAAAGCGCGGCCCGAAGCGGTCGTCCAGCGGCAGCACCTTGTGCGCCTCCGCCTGCCGCCACCACTCGGCGATCATCGCCTTCAGCCGCTCCGGCTCCCGTTCGCGCGAGATCGTCGGTCTCCGAGAAATCGCGGTCGAGATGGTAGAGCTCCCAGTCGATCCTTCTCGAACGGCATGCCCGGCGGATGGAAGGCCACCGCCTTCCAGCCGTCGCTGCCACAAGCCGCGATGCCCGAACATCTCGAAATACTGCGGCTTGTCACGCGGCGGTGCGCCGGCGGCTTTCAGGCTCGCCGCAAAACTCACGCCTTCGATCGGCTGCTGCGCAACGCCGGCGATCACCTCGGGCGGTGTGATGCCGATCAGCTCCAGCAGCGTCGGCGCCAGATCGCAGGCGTGGCAGAACCGGTCGCGGATCTCGCCGCGCGCGGCAAGCGCGTTCGGCCAGGACGATCACCAGCGGATCGCGAATGCCGCCGCCATGGGTGTTCTGCTTGTAGCGGCGCAGCGGCGTGTTCGACGCCATCGCCCAGCCATGCGGAAAGTTGGAGTGCGTGTCGGGCCCGCCGATGTCGTCGATGCGCCGCAGCTTCTCGGCGATCGGCTCGGGCTTGAGATTGTACGGGCCCATCGCGTTGATGAACCCGAGCGGCCCGCCCTCCTGGCTGGCGCCGTTGTCGGAGAGCACCAGCACCAGCGTGTCGTCGAGAATGCCGGCGGTCTCGAGGAACGCGATCAGCCGCGCCAGATGCCGGTCGGCATGATCGAGCATCGCCGCGAACGCCGCCTGCAGCCGCGTGAACACGCGCCGCTCGTCGGCGCTGTACTCGCGCCCACGGCTTCACGCCGTCGTTGCGCGGCGGCAGCCTCGTGTCCGGCGGCACCAGTCCCATCTGCTTCTGCCGCGCGAAGCGCCGCTCGCGCTCGACATCCCAGCCTTCGCTGAACACCGCGTCGTACTGCATGATCAGATCGCGCGGCGCCTGATGCGGCGCGTGGCAGGCGCCGAGCGCAAGCCAGGTCAGCCACGGCTGGTCGGGCCGCGCCGCGATGTGCTCGGCGACGAAGCGGATCGATTGATCGACGAGATCCTCGGTCAGGTGATAGCCGCTCTCATAGGTGCCCGGCGGCGGGATGCTGGAGTTGTCGCGCATCAGCTCCGGCGCATACTGGTCGGTCTCGGCATCCATGAAGCCGTAGTAGCGATCGAACCCGCGCCCGAGCGGCCAGCCGTCGAACGGGCCGGTCGGGCCCGATTCCGTCAGCGGCGTGACATGCCATTTGCCGAGCATGTAGTTGCGATAGCCGTGCGGCCGCAGCATCTCGGCAATCGTCCCGGCCTCGCGCGCGATCTTGCCGCGATAGCCGGGATAGCCGCTGTCGAAATTGGCGAGGCAGCCGACGCCGACCGAATGGTGATTGCGTCCGGTCAGCAGCGCCGAGCGCGTGGTCGAGCACATCGCCGTGGTGTGAAAGCCCGAATAGCGCAGGCCGCGCGCCGCCAGCCGATCGATGGTCGGCGTCGCGATCGGCGAGCCGTAGCAGCCGAAATCGGAGAAGCCGACGTCGTCGAACAGCACGACGAGGATGTTCGGCGCGCCCTTCGGCGCACGCGGCGGCGCAGGCCAGAACGGCGTCGAGTCCTTTATATAGGGCCCGATCTTCGCCGCGCCTGCGCCGTCTTCGCGCGATCCATCCCCGGCCATTACCCGCTCCTGGATACTCGCATTGTTGCCTTGCATCGTAGGGGCGAAGCGCGAGGCTGTTCAACTCGCTTTTGAGTCGATGGTATCTGGACATCGCTGCGCACGCTGCCACGCTCGACAAGCACAGACACGACGGGAGGTATCGATGCGCACCACATTCGCGAACGCGCCGTTTCCGGTCGAGCCGTTCACGCTGCATGTGCCGGATCAGCGTGCTTGCCGACCTGAAGGAGCGGCTGGCGCGCACCCGCCTGCCGGACACCGAGCCCGAAGGCGCGCCGTGGCGCTACGGCACCAGCCTCGCCTACATGCGCGACGTCGTCGACCACTGGCGCGACCGCTACGACTGGCGCGCGTGGGAAGCGCGCATCAACGCGTTCTCGCACCACAAGACGACGATCGGCGGCAAGAAGATCCACTTCATCCTCGAGCGC
This sequence comes from uncultured Alphaproteobacteria bacterium, assembly GCA_963843435.1. Lineage (GTDB taxonomy): Bacteria > Pseudomonadota > Alphaproteobacteria > Rhizobiales > Xanthobacteraceae > P52-10. The sequence continues at coordinate 557,048 of CAWJKJ010000006.1, read as the reverse complement.
GGCTCCGGCGACAATCCGATGCCGCTGCTGATCACCCACGGCTGGCCCGGCTCGTTCGTCGAGTTTCTCGACATCATCGAGAAGCTCGCGCATCCGGAACGCTTCGGCGGCGACGTGCGCGACGCCTTCACCGTCGTCGCGCCGAGCCTGCCGGGCTACGGCTTCTCCGATCCGCCCGACGCGCCGATCGGCCCGCGCGACATCGCCGCCGATCTGGAGCACGCTGATGACGGAGGTGCTCGGCTGCGAGCGCTACGTCGCGCAGGGCGGCGACTGGGGCGCCATCATCACCTCATGGCTTGCGCTGGATCATCCGAAGAACCTGCAGGCGATCCACCTGAACATGCTCGGGCTGCGGCCGTTCGTCGGCAAGGAGTCGCCGCCGCTCAGCGACGAGGAGAAGAGCCTGGATCGAGCGCGCGCAGGCGCGGCGCGGGCAGATCACCGCCTATCAGCAGATCCAGGGCACGAAGCCGCAGACGCTCGCCTACGGCCTGACCGATTCGCCGGCCGGCCTTGCCGCATGGATCCTGGAAAAATTCCACGGCTGGACGATCCCGGACGAGGACGCAGCCGCCGCCGTTCGACATCGACCGCCTGCTGACCAACGTGATGCTGTACTGGATCGGCGGCATCAACGCCGCGAACTGGATCTATGTGTCGATCGTCGAGGGCACGTCCGCGGCGCTGAAGGCCGGAGAGTACGTCAACGTGCCGACCGGCGTGCTGCTGTTTCCGAACGATCTCGTTCTCGCCTGCGCCGGAAACCTGGATTCGCCGCGCCTACAATCTCGCACAGCGAAACATCAGCGATCGCGGCGGGCATTTTCCGGCGATGGAGAACGGCGAGATGCTGATCGCCGACATGCGCGCATTCTTTCGCGGCTATCGCTGAAACAGCAGAGCGAATTGCACGTGGCGATGCTGCGGATTTGCAACCGAATCCGCACGAAAGCTTTGAAGAAAGTTTAAGAACTCCATGCGACAAGGCCGCCGCTGCCGCATCGCGCAAGCATTTCTCACGGAATCCTCGAAATCGTTAGCCATGACTGTATCGGCCACTGTCTCGGCCTTGGACGACATCGATTTCGAGTATGCGACGTCGGTTGCCCAGCAGGCGCAGGCCCTGATGGCGCAGCACCGTGTGCCGCCGACGCCGGACAACTTTGCAGTGTGGTTCAAGTACGCGCTCGGCGCGTCGCCGCAACTGAAGCAGGCGATCGACGTGCTGATCGGCAACAAGCGCGAGTTCGACGCCGCGACCAACCGCGACCTGTTATCGCGCCTATGTCGGCGGACAGGCGGCGAGCGCGCCGTCGATCTCGGCGTCTCCGAGCAGTTGTCCGCGCTGATGTCGGGTGCGCAGCAGTTTCTCGCCGCCGCGATCGACGACAACCGCATGCAGATGCGCGCGCTCGACGGCGTATGCGCCGAGGTGTCGAACGACGGCGATCCGCGGCGGCTGATCGAAAGCCTGGTGCAGGAGCTGTCCAGGGCCGCGCATCGCGCGACCGCGCTCGAAGCCAACTTCGCGAAGACTTCCGATCGAGCTCGACAAGATTCGCGACTCGCTGGAGCAGGCCGAGCAGCGCTCGAAGACCGACATGCTCACCGGCCTCGCCAACCGCCGCGCGCTCGATGAATTCCTCAAGGCTCGAGCAAATCCGCGCGATGGAGAACGGCGCGCCGCTGAGCGCGCTTCCTGATCGACATCGACAACTTCAAGACGTTCAACGACAGCTACGGGCATCCGGTCGGCGATCAGGTGCTGAAGCTGATGGCCGCGGTGCTGCGCGAGCACGTGCGCGACAACGATCTGGCGGCGCGCTACGGCGGCGAGGAGCTGATCGCCGTGCTTCCCGGCAGCGGACCTCGAGGCCTGCCGGCAGATCGCCGAGCGCATCCGCGGCGTGATCGCCGAACGGCGCATCCGCCGCCGCACCACCGGCGAGGAAATCGCCTCCATCACCATCTCGGTCGGCGTCGCGCGAATTCCGCCCGGGCGAATCCGCCGAGAGCCTGATCGAGCGCTGCGACCGCGCGCTCTATCTCGCCAAGCGCCAGGGCCGCAATCGCGTGCTGACCGAGCGCGACCTCGAAAGCGACATCGCTGCGGCGTGAGGCACTGCCTACGCACGCGGCAGCCGACGTTAACTCATCCCCGCCGCCGCATACCGCTGCCGTGCGACAATCCGGATTCGTGTGCCACAGCGATTGTCTTGACGCAGTCACGGGTTTCTGGCCAGCTGAAACAAAGCATGATCTGGACGGCGAGTTCTGCCGAAGGATCGAAACGGGAGGTATTCATGAGGCCAATCGTATCGTCTTCGGCGCGCAGCGGACGCCTTGCGTTGGCCGTGCTCGCAGGCTCCGCACTCGCGCTTGCAAGCCCCGCTGCCTTCGCCAAGGACATCAAGGTGTGCCTGATCGCCGGCAAGAGCGGACCGCTGGAAGCCTATGCCAAGCAGACCGAGGCCGGCTTCATGATGGGGCTCGAGTTCCTGACCAAGGGAACGATGAAGATCGGCGCCGACAAGATCGAGGTGATCGTCAAGGACGATCAGCTGAAGCCCGACCGCGGCAAGTCGCTGCTCGAGGAATGCTACGACGACGACAAGGTCGACCTCGCCGTCGGCACCACCGGTTCGCCGATCGCGCTGGCGATGCTGCCGGTCGCCGAGGAGCGCAAGAAGGTGCTGATCGTCGAGCCGGCGGTCGCCGACTCGATCACCGGCGAGAAGTGGAACCGCTACGTCTTCCGCACCGGCCGCTCCTCCTATCAGGACGCGCTGGCCGCCGCCGCGGCCATTCCCGCCAATGAGGACGTGGCGATCGGCATGCTCGGCCTCGACACCGCCTTCGGCCGCGACGGCGTGAAGGCGTTCACCAACGCGCTCACCGCGCTGCGCCCGAAGGCCAAGGTGGTCGCGGAAGAATATGCCGCAGGCAACACCGCCGACTTCACGCCGTTCGCCGAGCGGCTGTTCAACGCGCTGAAGGACAAGCCCGGCAAGCGCATCATCGGCTTCATCTGGGCCGGCGCGCATCCGATGGCGAAGTTCGTCGACATGAAGCCCGACCGCTTCAACATCACGCTGGCGCCGGGCGGCAACATCCTCCCCGTGATGAACGCCTGGAAGGGCTTCGCCGGCGCCGAGGGCGGCATCTATTACTACTACGACTTCCCGAAGAACCCGATCAACGACTGGCTGAAGGCGGAGTACCAGAAGCGCTACAACGCGCCGCCGGACTTCTTCGTCGCCGGCGGCTTTGCCGCGGCCTCCGCGGTGGTCGCAGGCCTGACCAAGGCCGGCTCGACCGACACCGAGAAGCTGATCGCGGCGATGGAAGGCCTGTCCTTCGACACGCCGAAGGGATCGATGACCTTCCGCAAGGAGGATCACCAGGCGATGCAGGAGATGTATCACTGGCGCATCAAGAAGGACGGCAAGGACAACGACATGCTCGAGCTCGTCGCCACCATCCCGGCGAAGGACATGCCGCTGCCGATCACCGTGCCGAAGAAATAAGCCTGCGATCGCGCGGAGCGACAAGCGATGTCCGCGCCGGTGCTCGAGACGCGCGACCTGACCATCCGCTTCGGCGGCCATGTGGCCGTCGACGGCGTCAGCTGCAGCTTTCGAAGCCGGCACGCTCACCGCCATCGTCGGGCCGAACGGCGCCGGCAAGACCACCTACTTCAACCTGATGTCCGGACAGCTGCCAGCGTCCGCCGGCACGGTGCACCTGGACGGCGAGGACATCACCCGCCTCAGCGCGTCGCAGCGCGCGCGCCGCGGCATCGGCCGCGCGTTCCAGATCACCAACCTGTTTGCCAACCTCACCGTCGGCGAGAACGTCCGCCTCGCCGTGCAGGCGAAGAGCGCGAGCGCGGCCAACCTCTGGAGCCGCTGGATCAAGCACGTCGAATGGATCAACCGCGCCGAGCACTTTCTCGAAGAGGTCGCACTGGCGGACAAGCGGCACCTGACCACCGCGGCCCTGCCGCACGGCGACAAGCGCAAGCTCGAGGTCGCGCTGATGATGGCGCTGGAGCCGCACGTCTTCATGTTCGACGAGCCGACCGCCGGCATGTCGATCGACGAGGTGCCGGTGATCCTCGATCTCATCAAGAAACTCAAGGCAGCCGGCGACCGCACCATCCTTCTGGTCGAGCACAAGATGGACGTGGTGCGCAGCCTCGCCGACCGCATCATCGTCCTGCACAACGGCAAGCTGGTCGCCGACGGCGATCCGGCGACCGTGATCGCCTCACCGGTGGTGCAGGAAGCCTATCTCGGCGCAATGCCCAGCGCGCCGACGCAAGGGCAACGCGCATGAGCGATCCCCTGCTGCAGCTCCAGGGCGTGCACACCCACATCGGCCAGTATCACATCCTGCAGGGCGTCGACCTCGACGTGCCGCGCGGCGCGCTCACCGTGCTGCTCGGGCGCAACGGCGCCGGCAAGACCACCACGCTGCGCACCATCATGGGCCTGTGGAAGCCGTGCCAGCGGGCGCATCACGTTCGATGGCCGCAACATCGGCGGCGTTGCCACGCCCGACATTGCGCTCGGCGGCATCGGCTACGTGCCGGAGACGATGGGCGTGTTCTCCGACCTGACGGTCGCGGAAAACCTGCGGCTTGCGGCACGGCACGGGCCGCCGGACCCGGCACGGCTCGACTGGATCTTCGGATTTTTCCCGGCGCTCAAGAAGTTCTGGCACTTTCCCGCCGGCGTGCTGTCGGGCGGACAGAAGCAGATGCTCTCGATCGCCCGCGCCGTGGTCGAGCCGCGCCCGGTGATCCTGGTCGACGAGCCGACCAAGGGCATCGCGCCGGCCATCATCGAGAACATGATCCACGCCTTCCAGGAGCTGAAGCGCTCGAACACGACGATCCTGCTGGTCGAGCAGAATTTCCGCTTCGCCGCAGCGCTCGGCGACACGGTCGCGGTGATGGACGACGGCCGGATCGTGCACAACGGCACGATGGCGGAGCTTGCCGCCGACGCGGCGCTGCAGACGCGCCTGCTCGGCCTGTCGCTCGGCGAACATCAGTAGGCGCAACGATGAGCACCGTGACCACGACCCCGACCTCATCCACCGACGCGCTGCCAAAGCTCGCTACGACTATCTGCCGCTGCTGCTGGTGCCGCTGATGGCGATCCTGGCGCTGCCGCTGGTCGGCAACCTCACCACCTGGATCACGCTGACGATCGCAGCGCTCGCCATGGGCATGATGATCTTCGTGATGGCGAGCGGGCTGACGCTGGTGTTCGGGCTGATGGACGTGCTGAACTTCGGCCACGGCGCCTTCATCGCCGTCGGCGCCTATATCGCGCTGTCGGTGCTGGGACTGCTCGGCGGCTGGGCCACCGCGGATTCGCTTGGCCTCAACCTCGCCGCGCTGGCGCTCGCCATCGCTCGCGGGCATGATCGGCACCGGCGCGCTCGGCTGGGCGTTCGAGCGGGTCATCATCCGCCCGGTCTATGGCCAGCACCTGAAGCAGATCCTGATCACCACCGGCGGCCTGATCGTCGCCGAGCAGCTCATCCATGTGGTGTGGGGCGGCGACCAGAAGGCGATGGCGCTGCCGCCCGGCGCTGCGCGGCGCCATCCTGTTCGGCGACGTCGCGCTGGAGAAATTCCGCCTGCTGGCCGTGATCGTCGGCCTCGCGGTCTACGCGGCTGATGGCGCTGGTGCTCAATCGCACCAAGATCGGCCTGCTGATCCGCGCCGGCGTCGAGAACCAGGAGATGGTCGAGGCGCTCGGCTACCGCATCCGCCGGCTGTTCGTCGGCGTGTTCGTCGCGGGCTCGGCGCTCGCCGGACTCGGCGGCGTGATGTGGGCGCTCTACCGCGAGACGCTGACCGCCGGCATCGGCAGCGACGTGATCGTGCTGGTGTTCATCGTCATCATCATCGGCGGGCTCGGCTCGATCGGCGGCTGCTTCCTCGGCGCGATCCTGGTGGCGATGATGGCGAACTACACCGGCTACGTCGCCCCGAAGGTCGCGCTCGCCTCCAACATCCTCCTGATGGTCGCGATCCTGCTGTGGCGGCCGCAGGGCCTCTATCCGGTCGCGAAGCGATAACGCCATGTTCAACGCCATCCTCTCCGACGATACCCCGCGCAGCCCGATCCTCACCGTGGCGCTGCTCGGCGATCCTGATCGTGCTGGCGCTGGCGCCGTTCCTGTTCGGCGGCGCGCAGGCGATCAACACCGCCGCGAAAATCTGCGTCTTCATCGTGCTGGTCGCGAGCTACGACCTGCTGCTCGGCTACACCGGCATCGTCTCGTTCGCGCACACGATGTTCTTCGGCATCGGCGGCTATGGCGTCGGCCTTGCGCTCTACAACTGGGGGCCGAACTGGCCGGCGATCGGCGGCGGGCTGTTGATCGCGCTGATCGTCGGCGTGCTGCTGGCGCTGGTCATCGGCCTCGTGTCGCTGCGCGTGCGCGCGATCTTCTACGCCATGATCACGCTTGCCGTTGCGTCCGCCTTCGCGATCCTGGCCGGACAGCTGTCGTCGTTCACCGGCGGCGAGGACGGCCGCTCGTTCCGCACGCCGGAAATCCTGCGCCCGACCACGCGCCTGCTGGAAACGCCGATCTTCGGCACGCCGATCACCGGCCGCGTCGTCGTCTACTACCTCGTCTTCGCCGGCGCGCTGGCGCTGTTTCTGGCCGCGCTTCGCATCGTCAACTCGCCGTTCGGACGGGTGCTGCAGGCGATCCGCGAGAACGATTTTCGCGCCGAGGCGCTCGGCTACAACGTCGTCTACTATCGCACGGTCGCCAACTGTCTCGCCGCGGCGATGGCCGTGCTCGCCGGCGCGCTCTATGCGCTCTGGCTGCGCTACATCGGCCCCGACACCACGCTGTCGTTCGCGATCATGCTCGACATCCTGCTGATGGTCGTGATCGGCGGCATGGGCACGATGTACGGCGCGGTCTGCGGCGCGACCATCTTCGTGCTGGCGCAGAACTACCTGCAGAAGCTGATGGCCACGGCCTCGAAGGCGACCGAGGCGATCCCGCTGCTGTCGAGCCTGCTGCATCCGGACCGCTGGCTGCTTGATGCTCGGCATCCTGTTCGTGCTCAGCGTCTACTTCTTCCCGACCGGCATCGTCGGCAAGCTGCGCGAGATCAGCGCGGCGCGGGGGCGCAAGTCGGCGGGCTGACCGATCCTCGTTTCCTGCTCGTTCAGCAATTAGAATGCGAAGTATTAAGCATAGCAAGAATGTCTCTTTTTCAGATTGGACGATCAGCAACGCATGTGTCACTTCATCCGAAGTTGTGACGACTCGCACCTCACCGAGTTCCCTTTCGAGAGGCGAAGGACGCAGCAACTACGCGCCGTGACGTACGCGGCGCGTACAGGTGGGAATGCAAGACTTGCACATGTCAGCTCTGGCCGGTCGCCAACAGCTTCAGTCGCTGACATCGTTGCGGTTCTTCGCGGCGATCTACGTCGTCATCTATCACTACTGGACCTCCTACCAACTCGCCGACTTCCGCCCACTGCTCATCGAGTTGGGTCAATCCGGCGTGACGTTCTTCTTCCTGCTGTCAGGATTTATCCTGTCTTACAGCTACGACGAGGCCGGCAGCTTCCGCAAAGGCGGGCGTCGCAGGTTCTATCTGGCGCGGTTCGCACGCGTCTATCCGGTTTATATCGTCACGATCCTCGTCATGTTCCCGGTGCTCGTTTTCAAGTCGGGCGTTGCGGACCAGGCCTATCGCGAGCTCTGGGCCATCACGTCGCCGCTGGCGGTCCACGCCTGGATTCCCGGCGCAGCCTGCTCGCTGAACTGTCCGAACTGGTCGATTTCCACGGAAGCATTCTTCTATCTGCTGTTCCCCTTTGTCTTTGCGCCGATCTATCGGCGGCCGACTCTCGCGATCCTTGCGGCCTGCGTCGTGATGGTCGCGATCTGGATTGTTCAGACGCATATCTGGACAGCGTCCGGCCGAACGCTGGCCGAGATGAAAACGGTGACGTTCGAATCTGATCCCGATGGCGCGTGGCTGATGCAGCTCTTCACCTATCTTCCGCTGACGCGCCTTCCGGAATTCCTCGCGGGGATTGGTCTCTACGGCCTGTGGCAGCGGCAGGGGAATCGCATTTCGCCGGCCCCGCTATACACGGCGGCGGGCGTGGCAGCCGTGATCATTGTCGCTGTGGCTGCCTGGGTGCCGGAGAACGTGTTGAGGACCGGCTTCGCCGCAATTTGCTACGCGCCGCTCATTCTGGCGGCGGCGAACTCCCGCTCGGGACCGTTGGTCCGACCGGATTTCGTGTGGCTCGGGCAGATTTCCTTCGCCCTCTATCTCGTGCATTCGCCGGTCGATTTGATATCTGCGAACCATCGACCGCGTCGCGCTCGGCTCGCAGCTTGCAGCAATGCCGTTCCTTTTCTTTTGCCTCGCCACCGGCGTGGCGCTGATCTCGGCAGCGCTGCTGTTTCATCTCCTCGAAGAACCCGCGCGCAAAGCCCTTATGCGCTGGTTCGATGCGTCGTCGCGGGCTCCGGCCCGCTCACGACGGATGCGCACCGCTTCCGAAGAAGCGACTATTGCGGCCCGATCGTCCCAACTGCCTTCATCAGCGTCCCCCGTTGCCATAAGCATCGTTGAAGCCCCGCCGATCTTTTCTGCGTCTGAAAATCCGGCTGGAGCCGTGGTTTCACGAACTTCGGAACCGGGCTACAAGTGGCAAAAGGCAAAGAACCGGGAGGACGCCTAGCATGGCGCTGAATTCGATCACCGGCCGCTCCGCATTTCTTGCACTGCTGAAGGACGAAGGCATCACGCACCTGTTCGGCAATCCGGGCACCACCGAACTGCCGATCATGCACGCGCTGAAGGACCATCCGGACCTCACCTATGTGATGGGCATGCAGGAGAGCCTGGTCGTCTACATGGCCGACGGCTTTTCGCGCGCCTCGGGCCGCCTGTCGGCCTGCAACGTTCACGTGGCGCCGGGCCTCGGCAACGCCATGGGCGCACTCTATCGGCGCGAAATTCACCGGCACGCCGATCATCCTCACCGCCGGCCAGCAGGAACAGGGCCACGGCCTCACCGAGCCGCTGCTCTACGATCCGCTGGTGCCGATCGCGCAGCCGCTGGTGAAATGGGCGGTCGAGGTCACGCGCCTCGAGGACCTGCCGCGCATCGTCCGCCGCGCGGCCAAGGTGGCGATGACGCCGCCGACCGGGCCGGTGTTCATCTCGCTGCCCGGCGACATCCTCAACAACGAGGCCGGCATCGATCTCGCCTCGGTGACGCGCATCGATACGCGCGTGCGGCCCGTCGGACGAGGTGATCGACGCGCTCGCCGATCGCATCCTGAAGGCGGAGCGGCCGGTGCTGCTGTGCGGCGACGAGATCGTCAAGAGCAATGCGCTGGAAGAAGCCGCGCAGCTTTCCGAAGTGCTCGGCTGCCCGGCGTTCCAGTCGACGATCTCCTACGGCGCGCACTTCCTGTCCGAGCGGCCCTGCTTCGTCGGCGCGCCTGGGCCGCGACCAGAAGCAGGTGCGCGATACGCTGACGCCCTACGACACCATGATCGTGCTCGGCTCCGACGTGCTGCGCATGTCGGTGTGGAGCGAGATCGATCCGAAGCCCGATCACCTGCGCATCGTCCAGGTCGGCCTCGTCGACTGGGAGATCGGCAAGAACTATCCGGCGGAGTTCGCGGTGAAGGCCGACGTGCGCGAGACGATCAAGGCGCTGATCCCGGTGCTGAAGCAGAAAGGGCGGCACGGCGCTGGCCGAGCGCGCCCAGAAGGGCATCGCCGCGCTGTCGAAGACGAACTGGACGGCGAAGCGCGAGGCGGCCGATCGCCGGCGCGAACAAGCTCTGCGAGCGCAAAGCCGATCCACGGCGACTGGATGACGCATCGCCTCGTCGAGGCGATGCCGAAGGACGGCATCCTGGTGAACGAGGGCATCACCTCGGCGCGGCTCGTCAGCAACCTGTTCGCCTATCCGCGACCGCTATGCCATGCACGGCAACGCCGCGGGCGGCATCGGCTGGGCGCTGCCGGCGGCGATCGGCGTGCAGCTCGCGCATCCGAACCGGCCGGTCACCTGCCTCTCCGGCGACGGTTCGGCGATGTATTCGGTGCAGGCGCTGTGGACCGCGGCGAACCAGAAGCTGCCGATCACCTACGTCATCTGCAACAACGGCGGCTACCGCATCATCAAGCAGCGGCTGAAGGCCTTCCACGGCAACGACCACTACATCGGCATGGATTTCAAGGACCCGGCGCTCGACTGGGTGGGGCTTGCGAAATCGATGGGCATGAAGGCGGTGCGCGTCACCGAGCCGGACCGAACTCGCCGACGTGCTGAAGTCGGCCTATCGCCGCGCCGGCGGTCCGATGCTGATCGACATCGTCGTCGACGGAATGGTTTGAGGATCAGCTCTCGCCCTGGTACGCGCATTTTGCGCGCGCGGTTTTCACGTCCTCCGCGGCCGACATGGACACGAACTGCACGGCCTGCAGCGGCGTGTCGTCCTGCAGCGCCAGCGCAACCTGCGTGTGCAGGTCGTTTACCCGCGCTCCCTCGACCAGGGAGCCGACGATGAAGACCGCCGAGAGCATGATGGGGGAGCGTCGTTGCCGCGATGTCCGGCGCATGGAAACCTGCCTCGTTGAGCTGCTGATTGATCCGTCAGATGGTGCAGCCCAACATCGTCGGAAAACGGTCGAATGTGCGGCCTGGCGCGCACGTCTCGTTCACGGCATTTCACAGCTCGGTGCATGCCCCGTGACCGGTAGCGTTAACGAGTATGACGTTCCGAGACCGATGTTCCGCAAATCCTTGGGGTGATATACAAACAGGCCAATAGCTTTGTTTATTCGATCGTCGAAGGGTCATCAGATGCAAACCTCGATCATTGCCGCCGCCATGGTTGCTGCAGGGATCACGTCGGCCGCCGCGCAATCGCCGGTCGCGATCGTCGAGGACGTCAAGGGCAAGGTCGATCGGCGTGGAGTTCATGGACTATGTGGCGCCGGGCACGGTGATCAAGCTCGGCGCCAACGGCGTGGTCGTTCTCGGCTACCTGACCTCCTGCTGGCGCGAGACGATTACCGGCGGCGTCGCGATCGTCGGAACCGAAGAAAGCAAGACCTCGCTCGGCGAGGTGAGCCGCGAGAAAGTCGGCTGCGACACGGGCCGCGCGCAACTCTCCGACCGCGAAGCGACCCAGAGCGCGGCGACGACATTCCGCAGCATCGGCCGGGCGAAGCAGGCAGCCGGCCGCGGTCGCAGCCGGTGATCTACGGCCTGTCGCCGGTCATCGAACTGGCCAAGCCGGGCAAGCTCGTCATCGAACGCATCGACCTGCCGGGCGAGCGGATCGAAAGCGCCGTCACGGCGAAATCGCTGGTCAAGGGCAAGTTCTACGACCTCGCCGCCGCGGGCAAATCGCTGATGCCGGGCGGCACCTATGCCGCGACGCTCGGATCGCAGCAAGACGGTCTTCAAGGTCGATCCGATGGCAAGACCGGGCGCAACGCCGATCGTCGGCCGGCTGGTGCGCCTGTAAGGGTTTCGGGAGAAGCCTTAAGGCGCCTTGCATGGGCCGCATCACCAGGCGCGATACGCTCGTTGCGATTGCCATCGCCCTGATCTCGGGACTGGTCGCCAGCCTCGCCGCTGCTGGAAGTCGCGCACGGACTGTCGCTGGACGTCCTGACCGCGCTGCGCTCGGAGCTCTACGGATCGAAGCGGCACGGCCTGCCGCGTCGCCCACGGTCGTCGATCGCGATCGACGAGGAGAGCCTATCAGACACCGCCGTTCAAGGACTCGCCGACGCTGACCTGGACGCGTGAAATCGGCCGTGTCCTCACCGCCGTCCTCGATGGCGGCGCCAGGGTGGTCGGCTTCGACATCGTCTTTCCGACTTCGATCGAGCAATCCGAGATCCCGTTCGGCGACGAACGTCGTCGGCACGCGGATGCGCGGCTTCGACCGCGATTATCTGCGCGCGCTGGCGTCGGGCGCATCGAGCGGCAAAGCTCGTGCTCGGCGAGATCCATCAGCGCGACATCTCGGTCACGCCCGTCGCAGGGCCAGAGGATCGCCGTCCGCCAGCAACAGAACATCCGCGCCCTGAACGTCTATGTCGATCGCGACGAGGTGGTGCGCCGGCTGCCGCTGTCGTTTGCGGTCGACACCCGCCGCGTTCCGTCGATGGCGGTCGAGCTGGCGGCGCGCGCCGGCCAACGTGCAGCCGGCATTCGACCAGGACGGCGACCTGACATTCGCCGGACGCCGCATCGCGGGCAGCCAGCCGGGCACGCTGACGCTCAACTTCGAAGGCGGCGCCGACGACATCCCGACCTATTCGCTGGCCGACCTGCGCGCCTGCGTCGAGAAGGGCGACAGCGAATTCTTCAAGCGCGAGTTCGACGGCAAGATCGTCATCATCGGCACCCTGCTCAATCTCGATGACCGCAAGCTGACCTCGAAGCGCTTTGCCACCGGGCTCGAGGGCGCGCGTGCGCCGCGCTGCGCGTTGCCGCCGGCCGTCCGCGGAAGGACAATTCAGGCGCACGACCATTGCCGGCGTCTATGTGCATGCGACCGCGGTCAACAATCTGCTGCGCGGCGACGACGGTCCGCGAGCTGACCGCGCTGGCAGGTGGCGCTGATCGCGATCGCCTTCGCGCTGCTTGCGGCCGCTCGTCGCCGCATTGCTCGCGCCGGCGCTCGCGGCCTTCGCCTATCTTGGCCTCGCCGCCGCCTTCACGCTCGCCGCCACCGCGCTGTTCACCGCGCTCGCTCGCCCTGCCGCTGAGCGAACCGTTCATCGCCGGCTTCATCGCCACGGTCGCCATGATCGGCTACCGCTACATGGTCGCCGACAAGGAAGAGCGATTCCTGAAGGCGAGCTTCGGCCTCTACCTCGCGCCGCAGGTCATCGACCAGATGATGGCCTCGAACAAGCTGCCGATCCTCGGCGGCGAGATGCGCGACGTCACCGTGTTCTTCTCGGACCTGGCCGGCTTTTCATCGACGGCCGAGAAGCTCGTCGCCCGACGCGCTGGTGCAGCTGATGAACGAGTATCTCTCGGCGATGACCGACATCATCGAGGAGTGCGGCGGCTACGTCGACAAGTACATCGGCGATTCGATCGTCGCGGTGTTCGGCGCGCCGGTCAGCGATCGCAAACCATGCGCACAACGCCGTTCGCGCGGCGCTGCGCTGTCGCGACCGGCTCGAAGAGCTCAACGGGACCTCGGCCGCGTTTCAGGGACAGCAGCCTGAGCCATCGCATCGGGCTGAATTCCGGCGAGGCGCTGGTCGGCAATATCGGCTCGCGGCGCCGCTTCAACTACACGGTGATGAGCGACGCCGTGAACCTCGCCTCGCGGCTGGAAGGCGCCAACAAATACTTCGCGACGTCGATCATGGCGTCGGAGATGACCGTGGCGCTGACCGGCGGCGCTGTTCGCATGGCGCGAGCTCGACGCGATCCGCGTCCAGGGGCGCGTGCATCCGGTCAGGATCTACGAGCCGCTCGCCGAAGCCGGCCGCGAGACGCCGGATCAGGCCCGGATCGCGTCCATCTATGCGGACGCGCTGGCGCGCTGGCGCGCGCGTGATTTTCGAGGGCGCCGCAACCTGCCTTGCACAGATCGCCGGCGACGATCCGCCGGCCGCCCTGTTTCTCGCGCGCGCAAGGGAGCTCGCGCAGCATCCGCCGGGACCGGACTGGGAAGCCGTCTGCAACCTGGAAGGAAAATGAGAAGCGGCGGCCCTACAGCCGCACGAGTCGTCCAAGCAGCGGACCCGCCGGTGCTGCCAGTTGATCGACCTTGAACACGGTCTTGCGCGAGCCGAGCGTCACCGCATACACGCCGCCGGCCTTCAACTGCGTGCTGACTGCCGCGAGGTCGTGAAACCTCTCTTTCACCAGCGAACCCTTCGACAGCGTCGCTTCATAGCGCTCGCCGGGCTTGTCGACGCGCTCGATCAAGAGTTTGCCGTGCTCCGTCACCTCGATCACCGGCGACAGCGCATAGATGGTCAGTTGCGGGACGGCGGCCACCTCCTGGCGGCGCGGTGAGTTGCGAAAGGCCATGCCGCCGGAGGTCGCACTGTCCGATACCTTGACCTGCGCGGTATCGCACATCGGCTTCTCGCGGCTGATGTCGCCGAGCGAAACCCGGCTCTCGTCGGCGCCGACAATGACCACGCCGCCGATAATCGTCTCGCGCAGGCAGGATGCAAGATAGGCAAGCACGATTGAGCCATTCGCACCGAGCTTGATGACCTGGCCCGGCGTCACATAGTCCATGAACTCCGCGCCGGCGACCTGCCCCTTGACGCTCTCGACGATGGCCGACGGCATCTGCGCCGACGCAAGCGTCGTCGACCCGAGAAGGACCGTCAGAGATAAAGCCAGGACTCGCATTGCATGCTCCTAACGGTTTACTCGCCGAACACATTGCCCGCTCTGACCGCGCACGACGGCGCGCTCGCGGTCACCGACTGAACTTCGATCATGCCGCCGTCTGCAAACGACTTGACCTGCATCGTCTGCCGTCCGGCCTCGCGCGCGATCGTCACGCTTGCCGTGCAGCTCGAAAACCCATCGCCGAAGGACACGGTGACCAACCGGGCTCCGCCGGCAAGCTCGGTGCTGACGACGAGATTGCCTCCCAGAAATCTCGAGTTTCGCAATCCGCCCGTTGCCGATTGGCCCGTCTCACCGACGCCCTCCCGCTTGCCGCCGCCACCTTTCGGATTCGTCGGCAGTGCGACGGCTGAACAGCCTGCCTTGCGACGAGACGTAGACGCTCAGCGATTGGGTGATGGCGCGCGACTGATACTCGCCTCCCGAACCGGCGCGTCGCTGCATCCTGGTCTCTGTCCAGCCCAGCACGATCGATTTGCCATGCAGCTGTGACGGCGCGTCCTGTGCAGGCGCCCGAACAGGCACAAGCGCAGCAAGCATTCCAACGGCTGCGGTCGATAGCAGCCTGCGATGTTGTCATGCTGCCCCTCCCATGCGCCCGATGACTATTCGCAGTAGCGCTTGCCGTTGAAGACAAAGCACTTGGCCGCCGGATCGGCGGCCGGCGCTGTTATCGTGCGCGCAATGCGCTGGATGCGCGGAGGCTGCCGGTGACGGACGCGTTCGGCGACCACCGTCGGCACCACGCATCGGTCGGCCAGCGACCGGTCGGTGACCGCCCGCCAGATCAGCTTGCCCTGCGTCGGCCGAGCACGATCAGCATGAAGCGCGCCTGCGGACAGATCGCAGCGCCCTCGCTGTAGGTTCGGTCGTGATAGACGCAGACCGACGCACTGCCCGCTGCTTGCGGCGATTGCGCAAACGCCATTTGCGCTCCGCACACCAGAACCAGAGCGGCCGTCATCGCGGTGCGCAACATCTTCAATCCTCCAGGCCGAGATGCAGGAGCTCAACGGGACGAGCCTCTATTCACAATACTGACGGCCGTTGAACGAGAAGCACTTGCCGCCTCCCCTGGCCGCCGGGGCGGCCGGGGCTGCGCTCGGTTGCTGCTGGCGCGACACGGTCTTCGCGGGCGCAGGCGCCGGCGGCGGGTTCTTCCTGCAGACGCCTTGCGGGCTGAGCGAGAAGCCGGCGTCGCAGCTGATCTGCACGCACTTGTCGTCCTCGGCCTTCTGGCCCTTGGCGCACACCAGCGGACACACCCGCGCGGTCTTCGAGCGCACCGCATCGAGCGCATCGAGGCTTGCGACCTTGACGTTGAACTTGGTGCCCGCGTTCTGGTTGAACTGCTGCAGCGACTTGCTCGAGCCGTCGTTCCAGTTGCCGTCCAGCGAGCCGGGGTCGCAGCCGACGCGCTTGAGGTGCGCCTGCAGCAGCCGCGCAATATCGGACGGATCCATCGCCGGCAGCGGCCGCAGCTGGCGCGACCGCCGCAGCCGGCTTGCTGTCGGACGGTGAAAGCGCAGCTATCTGCTCGCGCGCTTCGGCCTTGGCGCGAGCTTCGGCCTCGCGCTTCGCGTCTTCGAGCTGCCGGCGGGCGTCGTCCACGGCGACACGCTTCGCCGCTTCGATCTGCGACTGCGCGTCGTCGGCCTGCTTTCGTGCGGCCTCGAGCTGACGGCGGGCTTCATCGAGCTCGCGCTTCGCCTGCTCTGCGCCCTGACGGCGCACTTCTTCAAGCCGCTGGCGAACCTCTTCGGAAACCTGGCGGCGCGCTTCCTCGGCCTGGCGGGCGCCATGCTCTTCGAGCTGCCGGCGGAATTCGTCGGCCTTGGCCTTTTCCTGCAACTCGGCCTGGCGCCGCGCGTCGGCGGCCTTGGCGCTGGCCTGCTCGGCCGCCGCCAGCTTCTCGAGATGCGCATTGGCGAGGTCGGCGTAGAAGCCCGACTTGTTGCTCTTCAGGAACGACTCCCACGCCTGCTTGGTGCCGATCTGGGCTGCGAACTCGTACTCCTTGCGCGCCTCGGCTTTCGGGTCGTTGCCGGCACCACCGGCAGCGGCGGCACCAGCGACATGGTGTCGCCGCCGAGCGAGCCGTAGACGAAAGGCTCCTGCTTGTTGTTGGTCGCCTTGATCACGTCGTCGCGCACCTTGCCGAAGGCGAGACGCAGGTCGAGCCCCGGCTGCGCGATGTGCTTCACCAGCGCCATGGTGAACGGGCTGTTCGCGCCGTCTCCGTCGCTGGCCACGGCGCCTGCCCTGGCGGCGAAGGCGATCAGTGTTCCCGAGACCGTCGGTTCGACCTTGGCGAGACCGCGGCCGATCGAGCGGCTCGCGACCGTGCGCTTCATCGTCTTGGAGAACGGGTTGTCGCGGCAGGCGTCGAGGATGACGAGCCGCAGGCGCTTTGTCTGATCGAGCGATTTCAGGACGCGATCGAGCGAGACCGCTTCGTCCTCGACATCGAAATCGCTTTCGAGCTTGGCGTCGGCTGGAACGAGATAGTTGGTGCCGTCGACTTCGATGCCGTGGCCTGCGAAATACACCACGGCCGTCTCGGCATCGGATGCGATCGCAGAAAAATCGCGGACGGCGCGCCGCAGATCCGCAACGCCGAGGTCGCGGCGCGTTTCGACGACCTCGAAACCTGCGCTCTTGAACACCGCGGCGATGGCTTCGGAATCGCGCACCGGATTGGCGAGGCGCGGGACGTGCTTGTACGACGAGATTCCAACGATCAGCGCAACGCGCTTCGACGCCTGCGCGTCGCGCAGGCCCGACAGGCTCGCGACAATAACCAAAAATATGAAAACGAGCGCCCGCATTCGAACTCTCTGGAATTTGCCAATAAAATACCGCATTTTAACCACCCATCAAAGCCCCGTATGTGACGAAGATCACACCAGGGTAAACGACACGGGCTGTTGATCGAACGCGTTGGTCGACGGTATCCGGAGGAGGACGCCTTGCTTCGTGCACAAGCCCCTGCTTTGGGCGGCGCTTGCCCTCGCCGGAACTGCCGGCACCGCATTGGCCGCGCCGGCGCAACTGCTCAACAAGACGGTCCAGTTCAACTGGTCGACCGAGGTCGTGCAGCGCGGGCCCGACGGCCAGGTCGTCAGACCGCGCATCGATGCCAGCCGGACGGTGTATGTGAGCAGCGCCGGCCGGCTGTTCATGCGCGGCTCGCGCGCGAACCAGAAACTGGGCCTGAAGAAGGGCGGCGACTACGCTCCGGGCGCGACCGCAAACAAGACCGGCGAAGCCATGGGGTTGAGGTTTGCAGGCAACAACCTCGTCGGCAACGTCGCGTTTGCGCAAGGCGCCGCCCAGGTCACCGTCAGCTTCGATGCCTCGTTCTCGAGTTGCTCGCTGAGCGTCGTGTACGGCCGCGACGGCGGCGGCATGCGCCGGCGCGGGCTCGACGGCAAGATGTACGAGATCCAGTCCATGAGCGTGAGCAGCCAGAGCTGCTCGGTTCGCGCCGGCAATCCATTCGCGGGAGAGTGACGATGACGCAACTGCGCATGCCTTCGACAATCGCCGCGCTGGCGGCTGCGGCCCTGGTCGGCTCCGGCCTCTCCGTGGACGCAGCGCCGGCACAGCTCCTGAACAAGAGCCTGGTCATGAGCTGGACCACCAGCCTGACCCAGCGCGCACCGGACGGCCAGACTGTTTCGCGACAGCTCAACTTCAACCGCACCATCTACGTCAGCAGCAACGGCCGCCTGTTCCAGCGGGCGACGCGTTCCTCCGGACGCATGCAGCGGAACGAGCGAGCTCGGTCCCGGCGACAAGGCGCTTCAGCAAGACCGGCGAAGCCGCAGGCATGCGCTTCGCGGGTGACCGCCTCGTCGGCAATGTCGCGTATCCAGCCGGCGCCGTGCAATTCACCGTCAGCTTCGGCGCGGGGTTCTCGAGCTGCACGGTCGATGTGTCGCTCGGGCGCGAAGGCGGGCAGATGCGCCGGAAGGGCCTGGACGGCCGGATGTACGAAATCCTGTCGACGTCAGTGAGCGGCCAAAGCTGCTCGATCCGCGAGGGCAACCTGCTCGCCGGGTAATGGACTCGACGGCGGATTTTCCAACCCTATATGGGGCGGATGCTCCGCAGCGTCCTTGCCGTTGCAGTCCTCGTGCTTGGAACCTCGCTCGGTCCGGAACGGGCTCACGCCCAGACCGCGACGGTGCAGGATTCGATCTGCCTGATGCTGGAGTCGGCGGCGCGCAAGCATGATCTGCCGCTGGAATTCTTCGCCCGGCTGATCTGGCAGGAGAGCAGCTTCAGGGCCGAAGCCGAGGGTCCGCGCACGCGAAGCGGCGAGCGAGCGCAGGGCATCGCCCAGTTCATGCCGGGCACCGCCGCCGAGCGCAGCCTGCTCGACCCGCGCGATCCGATCCAGGCGCTGCCGAAAGCGGCCGAGTTCCTGCGCGAGTTGCGCGACCGGTTCGGCAATCTCGGGCTCGCGGCCGCCGCCTACAATGCCGGACCGCGCCGCCTGAGCGAATGGCTCGCGGGCACGGGCTTCATGCCCGCCGAGACGCGCAGCTACGTGCTCGCGATCACCGGCCGCTCCATCGACGAATGGGCGCGCGGCGTGACGACTGACGGCTTTCGCGCCGAGCCCGTGGACTGCGCGCAGATGATGGCCTCGGTCAAACGATCGCCCGACACTTACATGAATTCGTATATGGCTTCGCTCGAGGAGCGCGTGAGCCGCGCGACACGGCAACCGTGGAGCGTTCAGCTCGCGGCTGGATTTTCCCGCCCGCGCGCCCTTACGAAATATGCGCAGACGATCGACCGGTTCTCGAAGGTGCTGGGCAATCGCGATCCGATCATCGACAGCGGATTGCTGCGAAGCCGCGGCACGCGCGCCTTCTATCAGGTGAGCGTCGGTGCCGAGACCCGCACCGAGGCCAACGGCCTGTGCGCGCAGCTCCGCGCGGCCGGCGGCGCATGCATGGTTTTGCGCAAGTCGTGATCGGACAGTCGCAACGATCCGTCACCGGCTTTGGCTCCGCCGCCTCGCCGGCAGCATCACGATCCGCATCGAACATCGCCCGCAGCAAGCGCCACAGCTCACGGTGGCCGGCAGTCTGCCCGCCGCAGCGAAGATAGTCCGCGATATCCATCCGGGATGTCTGGAAGGCGACGGTTCCGCCGACCTGCGCCTCCAGGTGCGCCTCGTCATGCTCGACATAAAGGCTCTTGCTGTCCGTATCGAAGACGAGCGCCCAGCGATCAGCGTGCGTGATTTCGGGCCCGGTGGTACGCCGATAGAGTTCTCGTTTCAGGAAGGCCATCTTCCGCTCCTGTCGCGTCGTATAAGAAAGCTGCAGCCAGAGTTACGGTTCCCTCGGGATTTCGGATTGAGCTGGAACAAGGGCGCGGGCCGTTCTCGCTCCCCAACAGGGCCTCAGGATATCGCCGGCGCCCTCGACGTCAATCGGGGTTCACATCGACCGCGCCTGGGGCTTTGTCCCTACGCCTCACGGCATCAGGCGCGATCGAATCTTGATCTCGTGCGTCAGGGTTTTGTGAACCGGGCACTTTTCGGCGATCTGCAGCAGCCTGGTGCGCGCTTCCTCCGGCACGTCGCCGATGATGGAGATCTCCTTCGTGATCTCGCCGATGTCGCCGTCCTTGGTTTCGCAGTCCACGCAATCCTCGGCGTGGATCCGGCGATGCGCCAGGCGCACGGCAAATCGTTCGACGGGAATCTTCTTGCGGTCGGCATAGAGCCGCATCGTCATGGACGTGCACGCCCCAAGCGCTGCAAGCAGGAAATCGTAAGGACCGGGGCCGGCATCGTCGCCTCCGGCCTCGACGGGTTCACCAGCCGGCAGACGGTGTCGTCCGGCGCGCACGAGCTGCGCCAGCGGGCCCGCTCTGGTTTCGCTGACTTCGACGATGCCGGCGGGCAATGAGCTCGACTGCGCCGCGACTGCGGGCAGATAGCGTGACGACCAGACGGCGATCATGTCCGCGACATAGATGGCGTCCTCGCGCTTGCGCAGCAGATGGTCGGCGGTGTCCAGCGACAGGAAGCTCTTCGGGTGCCGCGCGGCGACGAAGATCGCCGTGGCGTTGTCGATGCCGACATACTCGTCACGCGGCGCGTGGCACACCAGCAGCGCCTTCTTCATCTGCGCCAGGCCTGCAAGAAAGTTCTGGTTGGCGACGTCGTCGAGAAACTGCTTCGTGATGGTGAACTGCCGGCCGGCAAGCGTGACGGTTGCCGTGCCGTTGGTTTTGATCTCATCGATGTTGGCGGCGAAGTTGTGCGTGACGTGCGCCGCCGAGGACGGCGCGCCGATGGTCACGACGCCGACCGCCTCCGGAACCTGCGGGCGCGGCGGCCAGAACCGCGGCCCCGCCGAGGCTATGGCCGATGAGCAGGGCCGGCGCCGAGAAATTCTCGCGGAGGTAGCTCGACCGCCGCCAGCAGATCCTGAACATTTGACGAAAAGTTGGTGTTGGCGAACTCGCCCTCGCTGCTGCCGATACCGGTGAAATCGAAACGCAGCACGGCGATGCCGCGCGCGGTAAGCCCTTCGGCGATCCGCGCCGCGGCGAAGATGTCCTTGCCGCACGTAAAGCAGTGCGCAAACAGCGCAAACGCGCGCGGCTCAGCGGGCAAATCCAGCCGGGCCGCCAGCTTGTCGCCGGAGGCCCCCGTGAACTCGATCCTTCGTGTCTCGGTCATGTCAGGTAACCTCCGATAGTCGCTTCGAAGTCCATTTACCCAACCGCAGATCGCGCCCGGCCGCAAGAAGAAGCCCGATGCCATTTAACCGGCGACAAACCGGATTTCGAACGCGACACCGGACCTGGGCCGCAGCAGCCGGATCGAGCCACCGATGGTCCGCAGCATCGATTGCACGATCGCCAGACCCATGCCGGTTCCGCCCTCATCCCGGCGGGTGGTAAAGAATGCGTCGAAGATCCTGTCGCGATTGTGCTCCGAGATGACCTCGCCGTTGTTGTGGACCGTGAGGCTGATGCCGCGATCGTCATCCAAGACATGCAGGCTCACATCAGATGCGCCGTGCCGCGCGGCATTGTCGGCAAGATGCGACAGCACGATCAGCACATTTTCCTCCGACATGCCGAACGCCCGATCCAGGTTGCCGGTCGCGCTGAATCCGATCGCGGGAAAGCGCCGCTGCAGATCGGCGATCACGGGGCGGAGCGTTGTGGTTCCCTCGTGCTGCGCGCTTTCCGCACGCGCCAGCTCGCGCAGCCGGTGCACCAGCGCTTCCAGGCGCTCGGTGTCGCTCAGAATATTGGTGAGGAAGCTTTTTTGCTCGGCTTCCGTCAGCCCTCCGCCTGTCGCCTGGGCCGAATCCTGCAGCAGCTCGGCCGCTCCCTTGATGGAGGTCAGCGGCGACTTTAGTTCGTGAGTGAGGTGCGCTGCGAAGGTGGCGATATACGTCCGAGCGATGCGAGAGCTGCGCCGCCATGTCGACGAAGCTGCGCGACAGCAGCGCGAATTCGCGCGTGCCGTAGTGCATCGGTGAATGAAATGCATCACGATCGCCGCGACCGACCGCGGCGGTGCGCTCGATCAGCTGGTACATCGGCCGGGTAATGGTTCGCGAAAAGATGAAGCCGATCACCAGCGTGGCGCCGAGCACGGCGATGGCCGCGAGAATGAACTTGCCGCGTTCCTCATAGAAGTGCCTGAAGATGCTGTTCGGCGTTCGCGATATGTAGACCACCCCCGCGATCCGGTCGTTGACGACGACCGGCATCGCGGAGAAAACAAGCAGGCCCTTTCCGCGGCTGAGCGAATAGATCGGCGGCGGCGGGCTGTCGGGAACGCGCGTGCGTAATGCGCCACGGTAATAGCCGCGCAAGGCAGCCGACACCTCCTCGATGTGCGCCAGCGAAAGTCCGGTTTCCTGCCGCCCCACGATCACGGTGCCGTGCGGGTCGAGGATCCTGAAACCGCCGAGCGTGACCTTCTGGGTTTCATCGACGATCGGCTGCAGCCGCGCGGCGATCTCGAGATAGGCCGGATCGATCTGATGGCTCGACGTGCGGGCATCCGGCCGGCGCGAGAGCAGATCGTCTCCCGCGAGATCGAGGCGCGGCGCGATCGGCGTGAATTTGTCGCTTGGGTTCGGGCGCGAGTCCGCAGCAACCTCGGCTCCGAGCTGGATGTCCATTGCCAATCGCTGCTCAACCTCCCGCGCAAAAATCGCGGAGATGACGACGCCCTGGGCGATCAGTTCGGCCTGCGTCTGACGAATGAGCTGGTTGTCGTAGAGGCGAAAGAAGAACAGGCCCAGCAACGGCAATGCCATCACTGTCGACAGCACCGCAAAGACGATCAGCCCCAGGGTGGGGCGCCATTTGTCGCCTTTCGGAACGCGCTTCATGATCTGGACTCGCAACGCCCCAGCCGGAAGCCCACCCCGTGCACGGTATCGATCGCGTTGTCACAGCCGGCGGTGGACAGTTTCGCCCGGATGTTGCGGATGTGGCTGTCGATGGTGCGATCGGAGACCTGAATGTTCATCTGATACGCCGCATTCATGATCTGCTCGCGGTTGAAGACGACGCTCGGACGCATCAGCAGCGTCTTCAGGATCTCGAACTCGATCGCCGTCAGCGCCAGGCTTTTGCCGTCGAACTGCGCCGAATGCTGCAGCGGCTCGATGCTCAATCCACCCCGGCTCAACTGGCTCGTGCGCCCCCCGGCCTCCTGACCGCGCAGGGCGGTACGGCGCAGGATCACATTGATCCGAGCCACGAGCTCGCGCGGGCTGAACGGCTTGGTGACATAGTCGTCACCGCCAATCTCCAGGCCGAGCACGCGATCGATCTCGTCATCGCGCGCCGACAGGAACAGGATCGGCACATCGGACGATTTGCGGACCTCGCGGCAAACATCAAGCCCGTCCAGTTCGGGCATGCCGATATCGAGGACGATCAGCGACGGCTGTTCCAGCGCAAAGCAGGCCAGCGCCTCGCTGCCGTCGCGCGCCTCCGACGCGACCATGCCCGCCTTGCGGACGGCGACGCAAATGACTTCCCGAATATGCGCATCGTCGTCGACGACAAGAATGCGATGAGCCAAACGTGCCTCCCGGACGACCGACCTCTATTCGACTGCGGGCATGCCCGCCAGGTTCACCGCCACCCGGTCAAGATAGCGCTGCAGCCGCCAGCTGCGGAAGCTCCATCCCCGCCAGGACGAAAGCCCGGCGCGCTGGATGTCGACGAGACGGGCGCGCCGTTCATCCATGTGCGCAAGCCTCGAACTGTCCGTTCCTTGGGGGGCGTCGCCGGCGCCTCGCGCATGCTGCAGGTAGCGGTCGATGGCAGGCAACGCCTGCGGACCGAGCCGCACCAGGTAGCAGAAATCGAGGTTCACGCCTTGGCCTGAGATCTCCTTGCTGTGCGCGACGTTATAGTCGGCAATCAGGGCGGAAAAGTTAACGAAGGTGCAGATGTAGGCGGCCAGCGTCAGCGTGGCGAGATTGCAAAGGATCAGCCAGCGATTGGAGCGGCGGAGCGCGATCCGTGCAACGATCAGCAGCAAACCGGCCGCGACCAGCACCATCCAGATAAAGGCCGCCACGCGCCAGTAAGTCAGGGAGTAGATTTCGACATAGAGATCGAGACGCAGGATCGATGAGATGACGAGCATCACGTTCTGGGCAACCCAGACGAACACCAGCGTTCTGATGATCGGGACCCGTTCGGCCGGGCCACCCGGATGCATCGCCACCAGGACGAAAGCGGCCGCGAGCAAGGCCGTCACGATCAGCGGGTAGGCACCGTGATGGGCATAGCTCGCATAGGTCATTCCGTCAGGCAAAGCGACGCCGCCCCAGAGATAGGTCACGTCGAGCACGCTCTGCACGGCGAACAGGAGATTGAACAGGACAAGCGAGCGCAGGATCGCTGCGGGCCCGAAGATGCTGCCGGGAAAAGGACCCGCGTCTTCAGCCGGCGGCGCCGGTTGCCGCGCCTGCAAGGCAACAGCGGCTCTCCGCTTCCACCTCAGCGCAACGAACGGCCACGTCGCGATCGCGACCGCGATCCAGAGCAGCAGCCGCATGACATCCAGTCTCGCGACGGCCGTCCTGGGATCGAGGGCGGCAAGCCACCTTTCAATCAGCGGATTTGCCGACGCGAACAGAAGCAGGAAGACCCCGCTCAAGGCGAGAGGTACGATCCAGACGCTGAACGTGCTCAGCGACAAGCGGCCCCTGAACAGCCTCTTCGCATCCTTGAACAGCCGGATCGGACCTGACAACAGAAGCAGCAGGACCGCTCTGATGTGATCCGACAGATCGGTGATGAACGGGTTTGTCAGGGACGCAATGACAGTGGCGGTCGCCAGCACGCCAAGAAGCGCAGACAGCGGATTGAGGCTTTCAACGATCGGCAGCAATCCGGCGAGGAGTGACGCCAGGCCGACAAGGATGTGACGGCGGCTGGCGGTAATGCGGTTGGTCAGCAGCGAAAGCGCGGCAAGGGACAGCAGGAAGAGCGCCAGCGACAGACCGGGCCGGTGACCATAGAGCAGCCAGTCCGCAACAGCTGTCATAGCGGCGGCGACGAGCAGCCTGCGGCATGTGCTGTTGAGAAAGGCAGGCAGTGGAATGGCCGAAGCAGGCGCGTTCGTCATCTGAAATTCTCTTTTGTTGCCAAGTTCTGTCTTGTTGCCAAGTTCTGTCTGTTGCCATGTGTCGACGCGGCAGCGGTACGTGACGCCGCCAAATCGGCGCACAGCCACCATCCGTCGTTGCGAGCCGTGTCGGGATTGTCATGAAGCGAGATCCGTCGTGACCGCCTGCGCTTATGGGCGCGAGACGTGCAGCGCCTGCGGCGAAGCCGGGCAGAATTTCAGGATTGTTCTGCAGATTTTGTGCAGACGCGGATTTTCGCTCGCGAGCGCCACAAACCGCTGGTACCGAGCTCATCGCACCCATGAGCCTTGTCGGATTCTGCAGCCATGTCGCTTCGTCAAACTTGCAAATGGATCGTCACGGCCTTGCTCTGGATCGCGGGAGGCGCGTTCGTTTTCGCGAGCCTCAACCTGTACGATCCTTATCTGACGACAATCCGCGGTCGGACTGTTACGCTGATGCTGCTCGGCGGATTTGCCGTGCTCGTCCTCTTGCTGGTCTGCGGCCATTGGGGTCGCAGAGGGATCGCTGGAAAACTGCTTGTCTTGCTATGGTGCCTGCCGCCGATCGCCGCGGCATCGGCAACGACGACATTGCAGCTTCACAAGCGCAGCGTGCTTCAGGCGGAAGGCCCCCGCGCGCAGGAGCTGGGGCGGCGTTTCATCGTCGGCTATTCATCCTACGAAGACATCGCTCCGCTGGCGGCCAGGGGGCTGGTTGCCGGGATTTATGTCACCCATCGCAATATCAGGGGCCGCACCGTCGAAGCCTTGCGATCGGAAATCGCAAGCCTGCAGGCCATCCGCCGCGCAGCCGCTCTTCCGCCGCTCATCGTCGCCGCCGACCAGGAGGGAGGCATCGTCTCTCACCTCTCGCCAAAACTGACATCGCTTCCGGCGCTGTCGACGCTGACCGCATTGCCCGCGGAAGAGCGAGCGAGGAAGGCCGAAGACTTCGGTCAAATCCATGGGCGCGAACTTGCAGACCTCGGCGTCACGCTGAACTTTGCCCCGGTCGTCGATCTGCTGCGCCAAGGATCTCGCAACCCGTTCGACTTCCATAGCCTGATCAGCCGCCGCGCGATCTCCGCCGATCCTGCGGTCGCAACGGATGTCGC
The DNA here is from genome assembly GCA_963843435.1 of uncultured Alphaproteobacteria bacterium. GTDB lineage: Bacteria > Pseudomonadota > Alphaproteobacteria > Rhizobiales > Xanthobacteraceae > P52-10. The sequence goes on along the minus strand of CAWJKJ010000006.1, from coordinate 530,827 downwards.
GGTTGCTTACCTGCGTGGCCTGGACGCATTTGGCGTCGCCGGGACCGTGAAGCATTTTCCCGGCCTCGGGCGCATCCGCAACGACACGCACCATTTTCGCGCGAAGCTCGACGTTCCGGTCGTCGAACTGGAAGCCTCCGACTGGGTCCCGTTTCGGCAAACCCTGGCGCAATCGAGCGCCTGGCTGATGGTGGGGCACGTGGCCGTCGCCGCGATCGATGCCGGGCGGGCAGCATCGCATTCCAGACAGGTCGTCGGCGATCTGATCCGGAGCAAATGGGGCTTTGAGGGGATCATCGTTACTGACGACCTCGTCATGGGCCCCATCTATCAGTATGGCGTCTGCCCTGCGGTCGTGGAAGCGCTCAATGCGGGCGTGGACTTGCTGCTCGTCGCTTACGATGGCCTGCAATTCTACCGCATGTTCGATTGCGCGCTGACGGCCTCGACCCGAGGCGGTATCGACGCGACGGCTATGGAGAAAAGCATCGCCCGTCTGAATGCGAGCCCTGCCCGATTGCGCGTCCAGTCTGCCAGCTCGGTTGCAACGCAACCGTAAAACCAGTCGAACGGGCGTGACGACCCTTACCGTAGTCGATCGAGCGTACCGTTCAACTTCGTAAACAGCCCGCCGATCTCGCTGCGGATGGAATCGAGCTTCGCGAATTGCTCGACCACCTGCGCAACGCGTTGCTCGGTCTCGATTTTGCTTCTGTAGAGCGCTTCCACGCGCGCACTCAGCTTCTCGTCGCCGTGCAATTCGATCTCGCTGAGGCTCCTGACCAGCCGGTCGCGACGTCCGTGCAGATCGGCGATCAGCGCCTCGATGCCGTCGACCGTGGACTGCAGCGGCACGAGCGCCGCCTGCGACTTGTCGATATCCTGCTTGAATCCGCTCAGCGCCGTCGACGAGTTCCTGCAAAACCCTGACGCGAACGCGCGTCTGCGCCGCAAACTCGTTCAGCTCGGTCTGGCGGTCGGCAAGCTTCCTGCCGGAGGAATCCGTCTCCACCTCCGCAAGGGCCTGCGTGAGATGCGCCCGGCGCTCCTCGAGCTCGCCAAAATCCCTGTCGGACGGTGTTCAGGATTGCGAAGCAGTCATCGAGGCTGGCAATTCTCTGCTCGGTCTCGAGCTTGCTCCTGGCGAGCGCTTCCACGCGCGCGGCGAGTTTCTCCTCGCCATGCGTTTCCAGCGCGCCGAGCGTTTGCGTCAGCTGATCGCGGCGTGCGTGCAGCTCATTGATCATCGCCGCGAGGCCTTCGTCAGGCGCCTGCAGGCGCACGAGCTGCGTCTGCGACGCGCCGAACTCCTCCTTGAATCGCGTCAATGTCTCCCACGACTCCATCAGCGCCTTCAACCGTGCCTGGATCTGCGCAACGTCGCCGCTCACCTGCTTCAGGCGGCCGGCAAGGCTGTTCTTGTTGTCGTCGGTCTCGATGTCCGCCAGCGACTGCTCGAGCTGCCCCTGCCGCTCCTTGAGCTCGCCGAAAATGGGTTCGATCGTCCGCCGGGTCTCGCCCACTTCGCCGATCTGCTTGCGCAGCGCCTGCTGCCGCAAGCCGGATGTCCTGCAGGCGTTCGCGCAGATCGACACTTTCGTTCCGGCTTTTCTGGAATGCGACGCGCTGCTCGGACTCGGTCAGCCGTGTCTGCAGCGATTGGATCACGTCCACGGGGTCGATGGCGTTCAGATGCTCGCCGGCGGCCTCGAAATTGCGCTGCGCGTCATCGGCTCGCGTCGTCTCGTTCCGCAGCCCGTCGACGGTGCGTTGCAGGCTTTTGGAGATTTTGGTTCGCCGCGTCAGGGCTTCGGCCTGCCACACCGAGGCGGCGATCAGGAACAGCGCCACGATTGCGGCGATGGCGAACGTGATCTGTTGCGGCGCCGGCAACGCCAGGAAAAGCTTCGGCGCCTCATCCAGATTGAAGCCGAAGGCCTGGGCAAACAACGCCGCCGCACCCAGCAGGACGATCCAGGCGAGTATCACCAACCACATCATGGACGACCCCTAACTCTGTCCCAGTCGACCCAAGTCGGCAACACGCATCGTCATGCGTACCAGCATACTGTCCGGGATGGCGAGAACCAGATCACGGACAGGTGCCGACCAGCACATTTGAGGAAATCGAACGACGCTCCGGCAGCGCGCACGCGTTGAGCCCCCTGCATGCGCTTACCGGTCGGGGGGATTTTTCCGCATGCCATGCGAAAAGACAATGCGCGTGGCGCTGCTTTTCCGATCCACACTGGAGCGCTTCTACCCGTCGTTACGCGGCCGGCGCGCTTCTCGACGTTCTTGTCCCGGCGTCTGCCAATTGTTGCGGATCGTCCGGAACGGACACAAGCCGCTGATTTTACGGTGAAAATTAGTTCGGTTCCGAATGAACCTAAAACCACTGCGCCTGCCCAAGCCACAGGGGCAACGACGTACGCGCGAACAAAACAACACACGAAAGGCAGGACACATGACCACCACGACCGCCAATGCGAACACCTCGAAGGTCAACAACGGCGTCAACGTCGACGCACTCCTCGGTGCCCGCGAGGCGCTGGAGCAGGCGCCCGAGGCGGCTCAGTTCAAGTGGCGCGCCACCTGCGAATGGGTGAACGGCACGCACAGCCGCTCCGTCATCGACAGCTTCTTCGGGCTCGGCGCCGAGCAGTCGCGCGACAAGTCGTTCACGCGTCGAGGCCGATCATCCCAAGGTCTTCGCATCCGAAGACCTCGCGCCGACGCCGGTCGAGCTCGTCCTGTCGGGCCTTGCGAGCTGCCTCACCGCCGGCATTGCCGCCGTCGCCCAGCGCCGCGGCATCCAGCTGCACTCGGTCAAGGCGACCGCTCGAGGCCGACATGGATCTCGCACGGCATCCTCGGCATCGATGAGGACGTCCGCAACGGTTTCGGCGCCATCCGCGTTCATTTCGACATCAAGGCCGATGCAAGCCAGGACGACATCAAGGCGCTGGTCGCCCAGTCGCAGAAGCGCTCGGCCGTGTTCGACATCATCACCAACCCGACCAACGTCTTCGTCACCGTGAACTGACGGCAGGACGCTGCAGGAGCGAGTGTCGTGACGCTACGTGACGACCGTCATCATCGGCGCCGGCCACTCCGGACTCGCCATGAGCAGGCACCTCACCGACCGCTCGATCGACCATGTGTTGCTCGAGCGCGGCGAGGTCGCCAACTCGTGGCGCGACGGAACGGTGGGACTCGCTTCGTCTGCTCACGCCGAACTGGCAAAGCCGGCTGCCCGGCTTTGCCTACGACGGCGACGACCCGGACGGCTACATGAGCATGTCCGAGGTCGTCGGCTATCTGCAGACGCTATGCCGATCATCGTGCGCGCGCCGGTGCAAACCGGCACGCGCGTCACGCGCGTCAGCCAAGACCGACGACGGCTACGAGGTGACGACCGACCAGGGGCCTGGCGGTGTCAGACGCTGGTCATCGCCAGCGGCGCCTGCAACATCGCGACCGTACCGTCGCTGGCCGACGGCCTGCCGCGCATCGATCGCCAGCCTCACGCCGATGGACTACCGCAATCCGGCGGCGTTGCCGGACGGCGGCGTGATGATCGTCGGCGCCTCGGCGACCGGCGTGCAGCTTGCCGAGCGAGATTCAGGCCTCGGGCCGCAACGTCGTGCTCGTCGGCCGGCGAGCACGTTCGCGTGCCGCGCGTCTACCGCGGCCGCGACATCAAGTGGTGGATGGATGTCATCGGCGCGATGGATATGCGCTACGACGAGGTCGACGACCTCAAGCGGGCGCGCGGTCTGCCGTCGCTGCAGCTGATCGGCACGCCCGAGCGCGCGCTCGATCGATCTGAACAGCCTGCGCCAAGCGGCGTCGAGATCGTCGGCCGCCTCGTCGGCCTGCGTGACGGAAAGGCGCAGTTCTCCGGCTCGCTCGCCAAGTCAGTGCGCGCTGGCCGATCTGAAGATGAACCGGCTGCTGACAAGCATCGACGCGTGGGTGTCCGAAAGCGGGCAGGACGGCAGCTTTCGCCGCGCCATGCCGCTATCGAGCCGACGGACATCGGTACGCAGATGCCAGGCTCAGCCTCGACCTGAACGACAGCGGCATCGGCACGGTGATCTGGGCGACGGGATATCGTCCGGACTATTCCTGGCTCGACGTGCCGGTGTTCGATCGCAAGGGCCGCATCGTGCACGACGGCGGCGTCGTCAGCGCGCCCGGCATGTACGTCATGGGCCTGCCGTTCCTGCGCCGCCGCAAATCCTCGTTCATCGACGGCGCCGGCGACGATGCCGCGGATCTCGCCGCGCACCTGAACCACCGCCTCGATCGCGCCGCCGCCTGACGGAGAAACCAGTCATGGAAAAGCTCTACACCTTCCAGCCGCACTACGACGCGATCATCGTCGGTGCGCGCTGTGCCGGCGCCGCCACGGCCCTGCTGCTGGCGCGCGCCGGCGCGAAGGTTCTGCTGATCGACCGCCAGGCCTACGGCTCGGACACGATGTCGACGCATGCCCTGATGCGGGCGGGCGTTCTCCAGCTGCAGCGATGGGGGTTGCTGCCGGCGGTGATGGCCGCGGGAACGCCGGAAATTCGCTCCACGACATTTCACTATGGCAAGGACGATTCCGCTTCGCATCAAGATAAAGCCGGAGCACGGCGTCGAATTTCTCTGCGCGCCGCGCCGCACGGTTCTGGATCGCATCCTGGTCGATGCAGCGCGCAGCGCCGGCGCCGAGGTGCGTCACGGCGTCGTGCTTTCGGATATCGCGTTCAATCTGAACAATCGCGTCATCGGTGCACGGCTGAAGGACGAGGCCGGCACAGCACGCCTGGTCCTGCTGCGACATGCTCATCGGTGCCGACGGCAGGCAGTCCACCGTGGCCCGGCTCGTCGACGCCGAGACCTATCTGCGAAGCGAGACATGGTCCGGCTACGTCTACGGCTATTACGAGAACCTGGACCGGGATGGCTTCCATTGGCATTTCGCCAGAGACGCAGCGGCCAGCATCATCCCCACCAACGAGGCGCAGCACTGCGTGGCCGCAAGTGTGCCGAGCGCTGCTGTTCTCGACGACGTTCCGCGGCAATGTCGAGGACGGGTTCTTTCGCATCCTCGCAGCAAACTCGCCGGAGCTCGCGGACGATGTGCGCCGCGCTCGCCTGGTCGGCCGCCTGCGTGGCTTTGCCGGCGTCCCGGGCCATTTCCGGCAGGCGCACGGTCCCGGCTGGATGCTGGTCGGCGATGCCGGCTACTTCAAGGACCCGCTGACCGCGCACGGGATCACCGATGCACTGCGGGACGCGGAGCTGCTGGTCCGCGCCTTCCTCGATGGCAAGCTCGACGCCTTTCAGGCACAGCGCGATGCACTGTCGCGGCAACTGTTCGACGTCACCGATGCGATCACGTCGTTCCGCTGGGACCTCGACGAGGTGAAGACCCTGCACACCCAGCTCAGTGCCTCGATGCGGGCCGAAGGCGATCATATCGCGCAGCTGTCGAAACCGAAGACCGTCGGCCGCATAGGAGTGTCGAGCATGACGACAACCGACTCGCTCTGGAAACGCACTGTGGCCGGCCAGCCGTCGTGGGCGCCGAGGCGCAGCGCAGCCGCACGACGTCCATGCGCGACGTGGAGATGTTCACCGAAATGACCGGCGACCGGAATCCGATCCACTACGATGCGGAGCTGGCAACGAGGTCAGGCTTCGGCGGCCTGATCGTGCAAGGCGGCGTCACCACCGGCCTGCTGAATGCCGTCGTCGCAGAGGACCTTCCCGGGCCCGGCACGGTCTTTCTCGAAACCAACTGGCGCTTCGTGAAGGCCGTCCGCGTCGGCGAGACGATCACCGCCACCGTCAAGGTCGTGCACGTGCGCGACGACAAGCCGATCTGCAAGCTGGAAACGACCATCCACAATGCCGACGGCGAACCGTGCGTTCTCGGCACCGCGACCACCTACACGATGCCGCTGCTGGCGCAACGTCGCGGGTCGTAGGCGGCGTTTTCCGCCGCGACGATGACGAAACGGCTCTGGCGTCTCTGCAAATGAAGACAGCGTCCTGGTCATGAGACCAAAACGCCTTTCGGGAGACTTCATCAGCGTTGAGTCCAACATCCAACGCTGGAGATCTGAAATGCGCGCTAACGGAGTTACTTTTTTCGAGGTCGATAGAATCCCGATCGTCCTCAGGCTGGTCGATGGCCTCGCGAAGATGATCTTGCGCTATCGCAAGTATCGCGAACAGCTGGCCAACATCGAGACGCTGCGTTCCATGAGCGACCGGGATCTGAAGGATATCGGCATTTCTCGTTGCGATATCGATCGCATCGCTCGCCAATGACAATCGAGGCCGGCTTGGCATGCCGTTGTATGCGAAGCCTGCCCTTCGTGAATGCTTCTTCGAACGACCATAGGTGAGCGAAGCGACGCCGTTCTTCGAACGACTACGGTGCGGGTGACGCCAGCGGCTTGCCCTTCTCCAGCACGTAGACGGCAGTGAGCTTCACGCCCTTGTCGCCCGCGCCTTCGTTATGGATGGCGCGGTCCGGAACGGTCAGCGACTCGCCAGCCTTCAAAACCTGCTCCGGCTGGCCATCCGGGGCAAACCAGAACTCGCCCTCGATGATCTGCGCCATCACGAAACCTGGATGCGAATGCCGGCCGGCCTTGAAGCCCGGTGCGATCTCCACGGTCGCGTAGATGATCTCGAGGTTGGTGCCGGGAACGTCGGACTTCTGCAGGATCGTGCGCTTGACCGGCGAAGGCTGCACCGGCGCCTGCTGCGCCTGCGCTGCCGAGCCGAGCAGAACGAGAAGTGCAGTTGTTGCAACAATCTTGAACATCGTTTCCTCGCTGCACGATTATCCCGGACCTCAAAATGGATCCGGCATGAATAGTCGCGCTTTCCGACCTTTGCCGCAAGACAGACCAGTGGCGCGCTCGCGGATCATCGGACTTGGCGCTACGGGCGTTTGTGCTAGCCTTGCGGTCAAGCTCGCAGTTTCAAGACGACATTTTTTCGCCGCCTCTGGGGAGCGCGCGCCATGGCTATATTGACGCTGAAGGTTGAGGCGACCGACGACAAATTGATCTCCGAACTGGCCAAGGCAGCGGATATTGCGGCCGGATTGAAGGAGGTTGAGGGGAGAGTTGACGCTGTCGGCAAGAAAGTCGAAGCTGTCGGCGAAACCGCCAAGACCATCCTGGATGGCAAAGACGCGCTGGTCCTCATGGAAAGGACCCGCGCGATCGACCAGGTGAAGCGTCTTTATACAGTCATGGTCGGCTTCGCGACGATAACGCTTCTGACCAACGTCGTCGCGAACGTCAGAAACCTCGACCCGGATGCGCCTCCGATGGAAGCGTACCTCATCCTGGCTTCGCTGATTGTTTCATTCTTCTCGCTGCTGATACTCTTCATCTTCGGGGCCGAGCGATTGCTCGACGTACGATATCTTGAGGTCGGCAAGCGCGCACCGAAGTGGGTCGGTCTGATGTGGGATGTCATCAGCTTGCTCGGCACGGCTGCGTGGTTCGGCATAGTTGCCAACCTGCTGCCCGTCACAACCAGCAAAGTTCCCACAATCGGCATCGATCTGCTGCGCCAGGCGCAGTCAGACTTCATTGCATTTCTCATGATCCTGTATTTTGCCGACTTGATCCTGCTCTTGATCCAGCTTGCGCGAATCGGGGGGTCGAATTCGGTCGCCTCCAGAGCGCATTGGACCTGGTTTGTCTTGAATGCCCTGTCTCTCGGCGCTCTTTATCTGACTCAGAAGCACTTGAGTAATGTCCCCGATCCTACGTTATACAAAGATGCCAGCCTGGTTACGGCGGTGTTGATTGGGCTTCATATCGTGCGGTTCTTCTCGGATGTCTGGATGACGTTCCCCTTCTACTATCCCGGCAAGGAGTACTCTATCGCTACACCTGCGGCAGGCGGGGCGTGATCGGCGGTCAGCCCGTGAGATGGGTGACGGCCGGTCACGCGGCATCAGCCGTTCTGGCGCAGCCGACACCTTAACCCGGTTGCCCGCGCCGATCCGATCCGCTAAATCACCTCCGACGCACCCGTAGCTCAGCTGGATAGAGCGTTGCCCTCCGAAGGCAAAGGTCACACGTTCGAATCGTGTCGGGTGCGCCACTTCGGTACAGAACTGGGCGCTCCAAAACCTGCCGATTTTGCGCCGGACGCGGCGACCAGCGTGCGCAGGAGCACGCTTTTCGATCCCGTGATGCGAACCTCTTTCGCGTCCGGCGACCCGATGCCGGCGTTCCTCAGCGGCCCAGGCCCGCGCCCGACGCCCACGCCAGCCTGCTGAAGCTGCCACCCCCTCAAATTATTTTTTGTGCCGCGACCCCGGCGCCGGGTTTGCGCCCTCTTGTCTGGGTGAATGCGCCATAGCGGCGCGTCACGAACCGGAGCACAGAACCATGTGGTATAGGAAGAACGTTGGCGGGTGGGAGCGCGCGGCCAGGCTGATCGGCGGGGGCTTGATGCTCATCTGCGGCGTGGTTGCGCTGCACGCTTCGCCGCTCGGGCTACTGCTCAGCGGCGCGGGTGTCGTGACGCTGGTCACCGGCGTGTTCGGCTATTGCCCTGCCTGCGCCATCGCCGGGCGCGAGCCACTGAAGGGGTGACCGCCTTGGCGCGCGTATCAGACGATCTCTTGCTCGCGGCACAGTCGGGTGACCGGCACGCGCTGACACAGCTATTGGTGGCGCTGCAGCCGGACATTCGACGCTACGCCCGGCGCCATTGCCACCGCACCTCGGTCATCGAAGATGTGGTGCAAGAAGCACTCATCGTCGTGTACCGGCGCGTGGGCACGATCCGCAGTCCAGCCGCACTCGCCGGCTGGCTGCTGACCGTCATCGCGCGCCTTTGCATGCTGCCGGCGCTGATGCTGATGCGCGGAGTCGAGGAGCTCGCCAGCCTGGAAGAGTCACGCGAGCTCGCAAAGGTCCCGCCGGACGAGTTACGCATGGACTTGGTCAATGCGATCGAGTCGCTTTCGCCGTCCCATCGCGAAGTGCTGCTGCTGCGAGATCTCGAAGATCTGACGATTGGGGAAATCGCCGGGCGGCTCGGCGTGACGCGCGAAGCGGCCAAAAGCCGCCTGCGCCGCGCCCGCGCACTGGTGCGCGAATACCTGCTCGGCACAAAGGACAGCGGACGAGAGAGCACATGAATTACTTTCGTGGAGTCGGCATGTTCGGGAGCGCCTTCCTGGGCGCACACCTGATGCGCGGCGCAGCTGCGGCGGCGCTACTCGCTTGGGCCATCGTCCACCAGACCGCGCACCCTTGGCTATCCTTGGGCGCGGGCGTTGCCGCCCTCGTCGCGCTACGCGGATGCCCGATGTGCTGGACTGTGGGCTTGGTCGAGACGCTTTCGCAAGGCCGTCGCGATTCAACCGCTGAACGCGCTGACCGGACATGGCTGCATTAACATTGCGACAGGACGGGAAGGAGGTGCCGTGCGGAAAACGATCGCGGTATGCAGAAAGTGATTTGCTAAGCTATTCTTGTCGGGTCGTGGGAGCACGCAATGTCGAAAGCAATTGCCGTCTTGGGCTCCGCTCTGTTCTTCGTCATTGCGCCGTTGATGCTGGCAGGCTTCATCCCTTGGTGGGTCACGCAGTGGGAATTTCGGCCCGCTTTTTTCGGCGTCGATCTAACCCGCATCCTCGGCGGTATATTGATCGTCGTCGGAGTACCCGGAATTGTGGATTCATTTGCCCGTTTTGCGCTGGACGGGCTGGGAACGCCGGCCCCGATCGCGCCGCCACAAAAGCTCGTAGTGACGGGCCTTTATCGCTACGTGCGAAATCCGATCTACATCGCGGTCGTCGCAGTCATTTTTGGTCAGGCCCTTTTGTTTGGTGACTTGCGTCTCCTCTGGTACGGCGCGCTACTCTGGCTCTTTTTTCATGTCTGGGTGGTGATGATCGAAGAACCGACGCTCAAGCAAACATTCGGCCCGGAGTACGAGAGCTTTCGGACTAATGTGCCGCGCTGGATTCCGCGGTTGACGCCATGGCGAGTCGCATAAAGGAATCGCTGCAAGCGGCTCGATGCCGGCTGCAACAAACAGTGCGAGACGGCGAAGCGTAGCAAGCGCCCCTAGCGGCCTCGCCCCGGAGGGCCCACTACCTTAGCCGCCAGGTCGAAATAACGCATGGGCCGGGCAACTGCTCCGCGCGCCGTGTCTTTCCGCGGCAAATAGGGCTTGCTTATTGGGGTACTTCCGCCATCGGCGTGGGCGCGGGCCCGTGATCGCAGATGGGGCACACCGTGACTGCGTGTGGAGCCCGCAATCGCGGTGATGAAGCGTAGCGCTTAATCGTAGGCCTTCGCTTTTTCAGCTAGGGCGGCGTGTCGTAGGCTCCCACATCATAGCGCGATCGCGAAGGAGTAGTGCCCATCTTCATCGACCGTGGCGCGCCACTTCCGAACACGATGTCGCCACCGAAAGCCGCCGATTTCCCTATCCGGCGCGTCCGGTTGCATCCGCAGGCGGCCTTACAATTCCAGTGAGTTGCGATGACTATTAAGTGTCACCGTAATTCTGCACCCTGCGGCGATGGCGCGATCAGGCCAGCTTCTGGCGCAACTCGGACCTCGCATGTCAATAAAGGTGCACGGGGAGCGGGACGCCGGCCGGACCGGCCAGCAGGCCCCAGGTCTCGTCGGCAGCGACCTCGAACTCCCGGTTCTGCGCCGCGCCGCTCGCGAGCTTGAGGGTGACCTTGTACTTGCCCGGCGGCAGATTGATTTCCTGGCTGTCGGGCGATTTGCGTCCGGTTGCGGGGGCTTCCGTCAACTCGGCGCGAGCCGCAAGCTTGATGGTCTGCTCGTTGATGGTGACGACGGCCTCTTCATCCGTGGCGTTGCCGAGCAACAGCCTCACCTGCCCGGGCATCGGCAGGATGGCGCCTTTCGGGTCGGCAGGCTTGCGCAGCGACAGATCGGCGATCGTCCTGTCCTCCTGTCGGGTGAGCCGGAGCAGCGCCGGCCCATCTGATGTCGTGAAGGCGATCACGGCGCCATCAGGCCCGACGACCGCGCCGCCATTCTCCGACCAGCCGCGTTTGCTCAACTCGAGGCGATAGAAGCGGAGCACGGCAGCGAGAGCGAGCGGCGTCTCGACGTGAAACGCCTTGATGAACATTGTATCCTTCGCCGTCGTGAGCAACCAGGGCTTGGGCCGCGGCAGACCGGTGACGAAATCGTCGTCCGCGGCCTGTGCGGTCGTCGTATCCGAGGCGGCGCAGAGCAAGCGCCTGGCGATGTAATTTCTGGGGCAATCGACAACGGCCCATGATGTAACGTCGGTGTAGGTGTAGCCCAGCGGGAACGCGGGAGGCGGGCTCGACGGGGTAGTGAATGCCGGGTCCGGGGTCCCTTGGTGGGTGGTTCTCGATGACCAGTGGTAGGTGCAATTGATCAATTTTGAAAAACCGGCCTCGCAATGAGGCCGGGGATCGATGGCCCTTGCGAGGGCCGCCGTCAGAACCCCGACCGTCGCGGCGGCCGTCACGACAGCCAAGCCGCTGACGAGCAAAACACCTTTCGTTCGACGCTTCATTGCCGGATTCCAACCTCAATGAGAGCCCTGCAACTCAGGTGCTCGTCACGAGCTTAGTCGGATTGGCCGTGTAAAACGTTCATCGCCCGCTTATCGTTTGTTCTCTCTACCAATTCTCGTTGCGCGAGTGCATGCGTGACGGCGAGGGCACCCTCAGTCGATGGCGCTATCACGTCAGCTTCTGGCCCGCATGCGAAGTCCGGACCGCGGCACAGGTGGTCCGGTCCGAGCGGCAGACCGGAAGCGGTTCGCTCGGCAGTGACCGACGCGATTGATCCAAGGCGAACCTGCCAGTGGCCTCGGCTGAGGCCGTCATCGAAGGGTAACCGGACCACCCTGCGAAATCGGGGATCCAAGAGGCGTAGTGCTGGATCGCAGAGCATCCCAGACTTGCCAATTGGAGCGTATCGCCGGCTATGGAATCATAGCGCCACGGCGAAGCCATAGTGCCCATCTTCATCGGCCGTGGCGCGCCAATTCCCCGCCGCAAGTCGCTGAAACTACGACAAAGCCGTACTGGCTACGACGGCGGAAATCGGAACACTCTTAGATATCGTTAGTTCGGCGATCCCGGACGGCAGAAAAGTTCGAATCGCTTCTGGCGGAATGGCTACAGGGCCTGGGGATCGCCGAGTTCGATCGAATCTGCGTCGAGATGGGGTCGATCTAGGGGGCGGCCGGCGACGCAGCGCGTGCTCGGCCTCCCCTTGCATGCCGCCAATCCGTGCGCTACATACTGAACCGAATGGTTCAGTATACGAGAGCCCGCCTCGATGCCTCGTTCGCCGCGCTCTCGGACGCCACCCGACGCGGCGTTCTGGAGCAGCTCGGACGTGCGGACGCTTCGATCACGGACCTTGCCGAGAAGTTCCACATGACCCTCACGGGCATGAAGAAGCACGTCGGCGTCTTGGAGCAGGCGGGGCTCGTCACCACGGAGAAGGTCGGGCGCGTGCGGACCTGCAAGCTCGGCCTACGCGCGACTGGAGGAAGAGGCGGCATGGATCGAGAGACACCGCCAGCTCTGGGACGCACGCTTCGACGCGTTGGACAAGGTTGTCGAGGAATTGAAACGCAAGGAGAAAGTCGATGGACGAAAGAAGAAGCAGTGAACCCAGCCCCATGAACAATCGCACGACGGTGGAACGGAAGTCCGAGCGTGAGCTCGTCGTTACGCGAACCTTCAACGGCCCGGCGCGCATCGTGTTCGAGGCGTGGACCAAGCCCGAGCTGTTCAAGCGGTGGTGGGTGCCGAAGTCGATGGGCATGTCCCTGCTTTCCTGCGAGATGGATGTTCGTGTCGGGGGCAGGTACCGTTTGGAGTTCGGACACGGATGCCTCGAACTCGATGGCGTTCTTCGGCACGTACATCGAAGTGACACCGTACTCGCGCCTTGTCTGGACCAATGAGGAAGGTGGTGACGGTGGACCCGTCACCACGGTGACCTTCGAGGAAAAAGGCGGCAAGACGCTGCTGGTCATGCACGAGCTCTATCCCTCGAAGGAAGCTCTCGACGCTGCCGGCACCGGGGCGGCGGATGCGATGGGCGAGCACGTTCGAGCAACTGGACGAGCTTCTCGTCACGCTGGGCAACATGCGGAAGTGACGGCGGTCGCCGCACATCAGGTCGCGGATGACAATCAGGCTCCAGCGATCCCCCAGCGCCGGAGCCAGATTGATCGGGCAGCTCGAGCGTGGGGCGTTCATGCGCACTCCAAAAACCAATTGCGATATGAAATCAGTCGATCTAGCTTACAACCGATTGCATAACGCAACCAGAACCGCGCGGATGTACCGCGTAAGGAAAGGAAGTGGGTATGGCCAAGCTCGTGTTCGGAATGAACCAGTCCCTGGACGGCTACGTCGACCATATGGCGTTTGCGCCAAGCCCCACGCTCTTCCGCCACTTCATCGAGGAGGCTCAGCGGCAGGCGGGCAGTGTGTACGGTCGCCAAATGTATGAGATCATGCGTTACTGGGACGACGATCATCCTGAATGGGATGCAGAGCGACGCGCCTTCGCGGCGGCGTGGCGGAAGCCAGCCGAAATGGGTCGTCTCGCGCTCGTTGAAGTCGGTCGGCCCCAACGCCAGGCTTGTTGAGGATGATCTTGAGGGCGCGATCCGCGAGCTGAAGGCCGAGCGCGACGGGGAGATCGAAGTTGCTGGCCCGGACTTGGCGCAAAGCCTCACCGAACTTGGCCTGATCGATGAGTATCGAATCTACCTGCACCCCGTCGTGCTTGGTCACGGCAAGCCATATTTCGCCGGACCCCGGCCGCCGCTCCGCCTTATGACCAATGATCGGATTGGCGAGGACGTGATCAGGTTGACCTACGTTCCTGCTTAATCTCGCGACTTGCGGCGCCCGCGTTCGCTTCGGCGGTAATCGAGCGCACGCCGCCCGTGGGTCTACCGAAAGGGGTAAGCCGTAAGTTAGATTTGCGGCGCGCCGCGTTTGGCACACACTGAAATCGGCACGCAGACGGGGCTTCCGCCCCCAACGAGCCCGCCGGCGTTCCAAAGGGCCGCCCAGCTGACCCCCAACGGGGCGGCCCGCCCCGGGCTTTCAGCCAATATCACGCGCGGTCCCTTCGGACACTTGCCGTCATCCACCGGTGCCGAGACTCAACGGCACGAGCAGCTCGCTTCGGACGCCACATCATTCCAGCCGCTGCCGACGAATTTGTAGCTGCGATCTGACCGGAAGCGGGCGCCGCGCTTGCCGACATCCTGCCAGAGAGTCAGCGTGCATCCATTCGTCACCTTGAACGAAGAGACCTCGTCGTTCCACGACGGCTCGAAATAGGTGCATGAACCACCCCCGGAGCCGTGGCTGACCGAGTGACACAAGGTCTCGCCGTTCACCATTTTCATCCCATCCCCGTCGCCCAGACTGTAGTGCGAGCCGCGGTAGTCCCTGTGCTGATAGATGGTGCAATTGGCGTACGCGGCCGACGGCACGGCAATCGAAATCACAGCGAGCAAAGATGCAGCGAAGACTCTCGTCACGAGCCCTTCGATCGGACTCGTCGTATCGGCAAGAGCTTGCGGGACGATGAGGGCCACGCTCTTCGGCAGAACATGACTTTCGGGCGAGTTATTCATTTTCAAACTCCCTCTTCCATATCGGGTGACGTCCAGCCGATATACAAAGCTGAAGAAAGCCACGCGTCCTCCATTCGGATTACGGGTTTCCGCGCGGCCCGTCCGGAACAACAGGCGCCAAGGATCGTTGGCTGCGGACGAACGACGACCACTGCATGCAGTAGCCATCGCAACGGGAAAGCAGCGGTGACATCGGACGACGACCACTTGTCCTTGCCGACGCTAGCGGCGGCTACCAGGAGCTCCGCCCCGCGGCCGCGCTCGATGCGCACTTCCAGTGCACCTGGTCAAATGCGCCTGCGCGCGACCGGGATCACCGCCTTGCGGTCGTTCCCGACGGCTGCGTCGACATCATCTGGATTGACGGCGAACTGACCGTGGCGGGGCCGGATGTGTCCGTCGCGATCTCGTCGGTCACCCGCGACGGCACCATCGTCGGCATCCGCTTCCGTCCCGGCGCTGCGCAGACGTGGCTCGGCCTGCCGATGTCGGAGATCGTCGACAGCCGCGTCGCGCTCGACAATTTTTGGGGCGCGCGCGCCCGCGAGCTTGCAGGAATGATCGGTGACGACG
Organism: uncultured Alphaproteobacteria bacterium; assembly: GCA_963843435.1. Taxonomy (GTDB): domain Bacteria; phylum Pseudomonadota; class Alphaproteobacteria; order Rhizobiales; family Xanthobacteraceae; genus P52-10. The sequence goes on along the minus strand of CAWJKJ010000006.1, from coordinate 515,566 downwards.
CGACGACATCTGCGCGAATGCGGGCTCTCGAGACGGCGCTGTGCAGAATGGCGCCGGACCTCGCGCCGCCGCCGCCGGACATGGGCTTCGTCTTCAATGCGCTCAAAACCGGATCTGCCGGTCCCGGCATGGCCATCATCCTCGACCGGCTCGACGTCAGCCCGCGAACGCTTCGCCGCCGCTGCGAGGCCGCGTTCGGCTACGGCCCGAAGACGCTCGATCGCATCCTCCGCTTCCAGCGTTTTCTCAAGCTCGCGCGACAGGAGGAAGCACCGCGCCTTGCCGCGCTTGCCTTTGCGGCCGGCTATGCCGATCAGGCGCATCTGACGCGCGAGGTGCGGCGCCTGTCCGGCTTCTCGCCGGCAGTGCTGCTCGCACAGCATGACGCTTGATCTGGCCGTTTTGTTCAAGACCCCGGCCGCGTCACTCCCTAGATGTTCGCCTGCAACTGAAAGGAGGCGACCATGACGATCTATCCGGCCCGCACCATGACGGTCTCGATCGACCGCGACTGGCGCGAAGTCTATGACTTCCTCTCCATCCCCGAGAACTGGCCGCGTTGGGCCGCGGGCCTCGGCAGCGGCTTTGCGAAATCCGGCGACGCGTGGACGGCCAAGGGTCCGGACGGCCAGCCGATCCGCATTCGCTTCTCGCCGCCGAACGCATTCGGCGTGCTCGACCACATCGTCACGGTCGCGGCCGGCACCGAAGTCCACATGGCCATGCGCGTGGTCGGCAACGCCACCGGCGCGGAGGTCATGCTCACGGTCCTGAGGATTCCGCCGATGACCGAGCAGGCGTTCGCGGCAGACACGGCTGCGGTGGCGCGCGATCTCGACACGCTCAAGGCGCTGCTCGAGCGCTGATCCATAAATTTGCGAAAGGAAAAGCGACACATGGCCAACTCAAACAACGATCAGCGCATCGACTATGTCGAGCTTTCCGTCGCCGACATCGCCCGCTCGCGCGCATTCTATGGCGCGGCGTTCGGCTGGACCTTCAAGGACTACGGCCCGAGCTATTGCGAGTTCAATGACGGCCGCCTGACCGGCGGCTTTGCGCTCGGCGGCGAAGGCAATCCCGGCGGCCCGATCAAGACCGCCGGCGGCCCGCTGGTGATCCTCTACGCCAGCGACCTCGCCGCGACCGAGCAACGGATCGCGCGCGCCGGCGGAAAAATCGTCAAGCCCGCCTTCGCCTTCCCGGGCGGCCACAGGTTCCACTTCACCGATCCGGACGGCTATGAATTCGCGGTGTGGTCGGACAGTTGAGGATAAGCACTGTTCGCCATCGTCGCGACCCGCGGCCGCGACGATGGCAGAACAGACCAACCACGACCGATCAGGCCACCGACAGGCGCACGTCGATGTTGTTGCGGGTGGCGTTCGAGTACGGGCAGACAAGGTGCGCCCGCTCGACCAGCGTCTCGGCGACCGCGCGCTCGACACCGGGCAGGCTGATCACAAGATCGACCTCGATGCCGAAGCCGTTGCCCTGCTTGCCGATCCCGACCGTGCCGTTGACGCTGGTGTCCGCCGGCATCGGCAGCTTGTCGCGTCCGGCGACGAACTTCATCGCTCCCAGGAAGCAGGCGCTGTAGCCGACCGCAAACAGCTGTTCGGGGTTGGTGCCTTCGCCGCCTGCGCCGCCGAGCTCCTTCGGCGTGGTGAGCTTGACGTCCAGGTGACCATCGCTGCTGGCACCGCGGCCGTCACGGCCACCTGTTGCACGAGCGTTGGCGCGGTAGAGAACTTTTTCGATTGCCATGACAGTTCCTTTTGCGAGTGACGAAACGGAAGGCGCCAGTTCAAAGCCGGGCGCCGGTTCGGCTATAGATCGCCAGCGATTTTATCGCGCGCGATATATCTGGTGAAAATTGTGCGCAGGCTGACCTCTGCATTGTCGGTTTCCTGAAGCTGGTTCGATCAGGCGGCGGCTTTGAACAGGCTCGTCCGCATCCTGACGAGCTTCTGCCGCATGTCGTTGATGTCCTTCATCGAGCAGCCGACCGCCTCGGCGACGCACTCGGGAATGGCCTTGGCGCGTTCGCGCAAGGCGCGTCCTTCCTTCGTCAGCGTGACGATCACCTGGCGCTCGTCGGACGCCGACCGCTCGCGACGGATCAAGCCGCGCGCTTCCAGGCGCTTGAGCAGCGGCGTGAGGGTCGTCGTCTCCAGGTAGAGCTGCTCGCAGATGTCCGAGACGTTGACGTGATCCCGCTCCCAGAGGACCAGCATCACCAGATACTGCGGATAGGTGATGTCGAGCTCACGCAGCAGCTTGCGATAGACCTTGTTCACGCCGAGCAGCGTCGAATAGAGCGCGAAGCAAAGCTGGACGTTCAGACTGAGCATGCCGGGGCTCGGCTTCTCGGCGTGTGGGGCGTTCGACCGGTTCATGGCCGCGATTTATATCGCGCGCGATATTTCGTCAAGCGATATTTTCTGGGTTGCCTCCCGCGCCGGGGCCACGCAAGTTGAAACCCGCGGGGCGGTCGTTCTTCGGCCGCGCGGACCTGATAAGGACAGGGATCAACCCGGCCTGCTGAATTACGACGTGACTTCAACCCCTTATATGCGCGCAATGCCCCTGCCCGCCGCAAGAGCAAGTCCTCATGACAATCGTTCCCAAACTTCCCCAGCCGCCGGTCGCACCGCGGCGCCCGCACACCTTCACCCGGCACGGCATCACGCTGACCGACGACTACGCCTGGCTGAAGGACGCGCGCTGGCAGGAGGTGCTGCGCGACCCGTCGCTGCTGGATGCGGATATCCGCAGCTACCTCGAGGCGGAGAACGCCTACACCGAGACGATCCTCGGCCACACCGCGGCGCTGCAGGCGAAGCTCGTGGCCGAGATGCGCGGGCGCATCAAGGAAGACGACTCCAGCGTGCCGTCGCCGGACGGGCCGTTATGAATACTTCCAGAAATATCGCGAGGGCGGCCAGCACGAGATGATCGGCCGCTCGCGCCGCGACGGCAGCGAGACGACGATCCTGCTCGACGGCGACGCGCTCGCCGCGCAGTCGAACTATTTCAGGTTCGGCGGCGCGCGGCACTCCTTCGATCACGCCCTCGAGGCCTGGAGCGCCGACGTCAACGGCTCGGAGTATTTTGCCATCCGCGTCCGCGACTGGGCGACCGGCAAGGACACCGACGACCTGGTCGAGCAGACCGGCGGCGACGTCGTCTGGAACGCCGACTCGACCGCGTTCTTCTATGTGAAGCTCGACGCCAACCACCGTCCCCTGCAGGTCTACCTGCACCGCCTCGGCACCGCGCAGTCCGAGGACCGGCTGATCTATGAGGAGAAGGATTCCGGCTGGTTCACGCATATCCACGAGAGCGCCAGCGGCCGCTTCTGTGTCATCGCCGGCGGCGACCACGAGACCTCCGAGCAGTATCTGATCGATCTTCGCGATCCGACGGCGACGCCGCGCCTGGTCACCGCGCGCGAAAACGGCATCCGCTATTCGGTCTACGACCGCGGCGACGAACTGTTCATCCTCACCAACGCCGACGACGCCATCGATTTCAAGATCGCGCGCGCGCCGCTGGCGTCACCGGCCCGCGCCAACTGGCGCGACCTGATCGCCGCATCGCGAGGGCGTCTACATCCTCGGACGTCGAGCTCTATGCCGGCCACCTCGTGCGGCTCGAGCGCGCCAACGCGCTGCCCTCGATCGTCATCCGCGACCTGAGCACCGGCGGCGAGCATGCCATCGCCTTCGACGAGCAGGCCTACTCGCTCGGCACCATCGGCGGCTACGAATTCGACACGACGCGGCTGCGCTTTGCCTATTCGTCGATGACGACGCCGAGCGAGGTGTTCGACTACGACATGGCGAGCCGCGAGCGCACCTTGCGCAAGCGCCAGGAGATCCCGTCCGGCCACGATCCGGCCGACTACGTCACCCGGCGCATCATGGCGACGTCGCACGACGGCGCCGAGGTGCCGGTGTCGATCCTGCATCGCCGCGATTTTGCGCGCGACGGCAAGGCGCCGCTGCTGCTCTACGGCTACGGCTCGTACGGCCATGCGATGCCGGCGTCGTTCTCCGCCAACCGCCTGTCGCTGGTCGATCGCGGCTTCGTCTACGCCATCGCCCACATGCGCGGCGGCGCCGACAAGGGCTGGCGCTGGTATCTCGACGGCAAGCGCGAGAAGAAGACCAACACCTTCGACGATTTTGCGGCCGCCGGCCGCGCGCTGATCGATGCGAACTACACCGCCGCGGGCAAGATCGTCGGCCATGGCGGCAGCGCCGGCGGCATGCTGATGGGCGCGGTCGCCAATCGCGCAAGTGAACTCTTCGCCGGCATCGTCGCCGAGGTGCCGTTCGTCGACGTGCTGAACACCATGCTCGACGACACGCTGCCGCTGACGCCGCCGGAATGGCCCGAATGGGGCAACCCGATCACCGACGAGACGGCGTTCCGCACCATCCTCGCCTACTCGCCCTACGAGAACGTCGCGGCAAAGTCCTATCCGGCGATCCTGGCCATGGCCGGCCTGACCGATCCGCGCGTGACCTACTGGGAGCCCGCGAAATGGATCGCGCGCCTGCGCGCCACCATGACCGGCGGCGGTCCCGTCCTCCTGCGCACCAACATGGGCGCCGGCCATGGCGGCGCCTCGGGCCGCTTCAGCCGTCTCGACGAGGTGGCGATCGGCTACGCGTTTGCGCTTTGGTCGGTCGGCCTGGCCGAGGCCTGACGGATCGGCGCAGCGATCATGCCAATGCTTTCGGTCAACGGGCTTCCGGTCAATTCCTCGACGCTCGGCATCATTCTGATGGTCGCGGCGATGTTGTCCGTTCCGCCCGTCGATGGCTTGGCCAAGTATCTGAGCGGCAGCTACTCGCCGCTGTTTCTCGCCTGGGCGCGCTATGCAGTCGCCTGCCTGATCGTGCTGCCACTGGCGGCCGCAAGCCACGGACCGTCGGTGTTTCCGGCGGAACGGCGGATGTCGCACGTGTTGCGGACGGTGTGCCTCGTCATCGCCATGACGCTGTATTTCCTCGCAATCGCGCAGATCCCGCTTGCGACCGCGATCAGCGCCTTCTTTATCGGACCGATCGTTGCGGTTGCGCTGTCGTTCGTTGTCCTGAAGGAGCGCGTGACCTTCCGCCGGATCGCGAGCCTTGTGCTCGGCTTCGCCGGATCGATCGTCATCCTGCAACCCGGCGCCACGCTCGATCCGGGAATCCTGCTGGCGCTCGGCTCAGGTCTCTTCTTCGCACTCTATCTGGTCGCGACGCGGCAGGCGGCGCAGGCGAGCGATCCGGTCAAGACGCTCGCGTTCCAGTGCGTCATCGGCGCATTGCTGCTGACGCCGCAAGCCATCGTCGACCTGGTCGACGCCGGCGTTGAGCGATCTGTGGCTGTTCGCAATGTTCGGCGGCCTCTCCGCCGTCAGCCACATCCTGTCGATCACCGCATTCCGCCATGCGGATGCATCGACCCTGGCGCCGCTGGTCTATCTGGAACTGATCGGCGCGGCCCTTGTCGGTTACCTTGCGTTCGGCGACATTCCAGGCGCTGCGACGGTTTTGGGTGCCGCCCTGATCGTGGCGGGCGGAGTCCTGCTGCTCGAGCGGCGGCAGGCAGAGGTCAAGGCAGCGCATTGAAAAATGACATTAAACGAACACACCGGTCGGCCACTCGTCGCTCACAAACAAAGCCCTCTTCGAGATAGTCGCATGCGTCTGACCCTCGCCCTCCTGGCCCTGCTGATGGCGCCCTTCTCGCAAGTGCACGCGCAATCATTCGACGCGAAGGCGCTCGGCAGGAAGCCCGAAGCACCGGCGCCGAAACCAAAGGACCGCGCCAGCGGCATGAAGGCCTGCCCGGAATATGGCGCGGGCTTCTATCGGCTTGCCGGCTCCGACACCTGCATCCGCATCGGCGGTGGCGTCTCGACCGACGTCGGTACGTCGGGCGTACTGCGCTGAAAAATCAATCGGTCGAGACGCAAGCCGTCGGTCCGGTCAATCCTCGAGCGTGAAGCCGACCTTGAGAGTGACCTGGTAGTTGCGCACGGTGCCGTTCTCGATATAGCCGCGCGTCTGCATCACCTCGAACCACCGCATGCCTCTGATGGTGGCTTTCGCGCGCGTCACCGCCGATTGAATTGCGTCCTCGATGCTTTTGTCGGACGAGCCCACCAATTCCAGAATTTTATAGACGTGATTGTCCATCTTGACGTCCTTTCCGATTCTGCCGGTTCAAAGAATTGGGATCTGTCGCTGTTGCAGCATTTGCGAAGCAGGCTTCATTTTATCGACGCCGTAACCTCCATCGCCTAGAATGTGCGGTGCGCATCCGCAAAAACAAGGACGCGCAGGCTCAGAGCTGACGCGTAACTCCTGACATGGGAGGCTTAAGTGGGCGAGAGCGTTTACAAGATCATCGAACTGGTCGGCACAAGTTCGGAATCATGGGAGAAGGCGGCTGCGGCCGCCGTGGAACGGGCCGGAAAGACGCTTCGCGATCTTCGCGTGGCGGAGATTTCTCAACTCGATGTGCAGCTGAACAACGGCAAGATCGAAGCCTATCGTGCCAAGGTGAAGCTGTCCTTCAAGTTCGAGGGCGAGACCTAGGTCTCACGGGCACGCGCGAGGCGCTACCTTCGACAGGTTCGAAACGCGCAAGGGTTGGACGCAACGCCATGCAGCTGGCATGGCGGCGTGGATGCTTGTGCGCGGCCGAACGAGATGCCGTTTACGCCGCCAAACCTTCACGCGGCCGAATCTTCAAGCGGCCAAGGCGTCGGCTTCCATCTGCACGACGCAGTTGCGGCCGCGGCGCTTGGCGGCATAGAGGGCGTTGTCGGCGGACCGCATGACCTTTGCGAGGTCGGCCCCGCCGCGGGAGCCGGCGATGCCGATGCTCACCGTCACGTGGATGCACGTGCCCTTGTGCGAGATTTCCCTCGCCGCGCACATCAGGCGCAGGCCCTCGGCATACAGCGACACCTGATCGATGGTCGCGCCGATCATCAGCGCCGAGAATTCCTCGCCGCCGTGGCGCGCAACCGGAATGTTGTTCTGGGCGGCGAACAATCGCAGGACTTCGCCGATCTGGGCCAGCACGGCGTCGCCGAACTCATGGCCGAAGCGGTCGTTGATGGTCTTGAAATGGTCGATGTCGCACATCAGCGCGACGGCGGGCAGATCGGCCTCGCAGGCATCGGCCAGGATCGCGCTCGCGGCTTCGTCAAATCCGCGCCGATTGAGCAGACCGGTGAGTTGATCGGTGCGGGACACGCGCAGCAGGTCCGTCTGCGCCCGCGTCAGCTCCTGCAACAGCCGGCCGGAACGATAGCTGAGCCCGCCCGCCAGCGCGGCAGCCAGAGAGCAACGCCCGTCGCGAGCATGCACAGGGTTGCAAATCCGGCACGCACGCTCGCATCCGGATCGGTGCCAAACAGCACCACCGTCATTAACCCGCCGATAACCAGCGTCGCGCCCACGGAAAGCGCAACGATTCCGGCGGTGCGCCGCAACACATCGGCGCGCGTGACGAGCCTCTTGTTCATGAATTCCACCGTCGAGAGCGCCTTCTCTAGACGATGCGAATTGCGATGCGTTTAAAACTTTGTCCATCTTCGAGACGGGTTTAACGCGCGGTTACGTCGCTCGAATAAATCGCGTCGAATGAACCGAATGGCTCATCCCTTGGTCTAAATCAGCCGCGCGGCCCGAGCCAATACCGCAGCGATCTTGGGGAGATGGGGGCCGCCCCAGCCGCGCACGTAGCCGGCCGTCTTTATCATCCGCAGCGCGTTGGCGATCACGCCCTGACATTGCGTGATGGCGGCCAGCGCCTGCGCTTTATTCGTTGCGGCGCGCAAGCCTGAGATTGCTGTCGAGATGGCACCTTGGGTTTCAGTCACCCTCGCTGGCGAAATCTCCGAATTCATCCGCTCCAGCACGTTGGCGACACAGCCGTAGAGCGCGGTGCCGCTCAGGTTGCTGCATCCCGATAAGCCGGCGTTGGCACGCTCTGTTGCCGCGATCACGGCTGCGGCCGCCGCCGCCGGCCTTGTGACGGCCAGCGTCGGAGCAACGAGCGCGATGCAGATCGCGACGATCTGCAGGATATGATGGACCGGCGATCGACGCAGCGACGACATCTTCTCATTGCTCACCCCTTGGCCTGGATCAGTCGCGCCGCGCGCGCGAGCACGCCGGCAATCGCGGTGAGGCCGGTGTCGCCCCAGCCGCGCACGTAGCCGTTGCCGGCCGCCTTCACCATCCGCAGCGCGTTGGCGACCACGCCCTGACATTGGCTGATCGCGGCCAGCGCCTGCACTTTGGTCGTTGCGGCGCGCAAGCCCGAAACCGCGGTCGAGATGGCCCGCTGGGTCTCCGACACATTCGCCGGCGAGATCTCCGAATTCATCCGCTCCAGCACGGTCGCGACGCAGCCATAGAGCGCTGTGCCGCTCAGGTTGTTGCATCCCGACAGGCCGGCGTTGGCCTGCTCGGCCGCGGCGATCAAGACCGTCGAGGCCGCAGCCGGCGACGTTGTGATAGCCGCGCCGGCAACGAAAACGAAACAGAACGCGACGACCTGCAGCAGGCTCGTCAACGGTCTAAACGGTCGCATGCTAACCCCCTCTTTTGGCGGCGCGTTCGGCGAACGCGCGCGTTACCCCTTGGCCTGAATCAGGCGCACGGCCTTCGCGATCACGCCGGCAATGTGCCCGAGCCCTTCGGCGCCACCCATGCCGCGCACCCTGGCTCCGCTGGCGGAGGCCTGCTTCAGCGCCGCGCTGATGACGTTCTGGCATTGGGTAAGCGCGAGCAGCGCCTGGGCCTTGTTGGCCGCAGCACGCAGGCCGGAGGCCGCACGAAGCAAAGCGCTCTGCGTGTCCGGAACGCGTGGATTTTGCGCGGCCAGCTTATCGAGCACGTCGGCGACGCAGTTGTGCAGGTCCTTTCCCGATCTGCTGCTGCACGCGTCAAGGCCGGCGCTGGCGGCCGCCGCACCCGATGCGTGCGCTGGCGTCCCGGAAGGCGCCGCCAGCAACACCGCGAGCAGCAGAATCAATCCAAAGCGGATGAACATGGTGCCCCCTGCCCCCAGACGTGCCCTCGTTTCACTTGACGCCAGGGATGTCTCGCCTTCTGTGCGGCAGGTCATTGACGGCCGGCCGGCGTGATCGTGTTGCCGACGGTGAACTCGCAAGGCACCGACCCCATCCTGTGTTCGCCCTTGAACGCGAACAGCTTTTCCCAGCGCGAGCGGCGGCACAGGATGCCGCTCGGCGTTTCCTCGACGATCAGCACGGCATAGAGCCGGTCCTTCTTCTGGAAGGCGGCGATGCTTCGGTCGTCGGGAAACGTCTGGATCAGCGTCAGCACGCCATGACCCGTCTCCTGGTCGGCGGCGATCCCGGCGATGCCACTGATCGTTCGCCACCGGCCGCCCTCGATCATGGCGCTGACGAAGGTGCCTTCAGCAATGGTGTTGTGCTGAACCTTGCGCTTCAGGAATTCCGCGCCCAGCTCCGCGCTACGCCGCAAAGTGTTCTTCAATGCGGGCGAATAGAACACCTTGTCGGTGCCGCCCTGAAAGACGATCGTCGTGCCGTCGGCCCCGCCCGCCAGCAGGTTCTGAAAATCGCGGCCGCTGAGGACTTCGGCATGCGCCGGCGACATCGCAAAAGGCAGGGCCAGCGCCGCCATGCGGATGAGCCAAAGGAAGGTTCGGAAGGTTGCGGGACGCACGGCTCTATAAATGTCCCCGGCAGGCGGGCTATCAAAAATGAATATGTGTGAGCTTCAAGGCTCGCACGACGGTCGGCGCACCGTCAATGCTGCGGCGCCGCGCTATCCATGGTAAAACTCGTGCCGCTTTGGCTGTATAGATGATGCATGCGACGGATTGTTGAATCTCTGCTTCTGTTCGTTGCGGCGGTTGCGCTGGGCGCAATGGCCGCGGCGGCACCGGCATTCGCGGCCGCCGAGGACGTGCGGCGCACGGTGCAGGACAACGCCCCGCGGATCGCGCTGGTGATCGGCAACACCAATTACACGAAGCTCACCAAACTCAGGAATCCGGGCAACGACGCGCGGCTGATGTCCCTGAAGCTGAAGGAGCTCGGTTTCGAAGTGATCGAAGCCTTCGACCGCGACCTCGCAAGCCTGTCGAAGGACGTGGATGCCTTCGCGCAGCGGATCAAGCAGGGCGGACGCGACACGGTGTCGGCAGTGTTCTATGCCGGCCATGGCCTCGAGAACGACGGGGTCAACTACCTCGTGCCGGTGAATGCCGACATCAAGAAGCGCGCCGACATTCGCGGCCAGGCGCTTAGCGTAAAGCACATCGCCGACCGGCTCTCCGCCGCGGGCGGCCAGCTCAACATCCTGATCATCGACGCCTGCCGCGACAATCCGTTTCCCGAAAACGCCTGGCCGCTCCATCCATGCTCGGGCTCGTGCCCATGGGGGCGGTGTTCGGCGTATTCATCGCCTCGTCCACCGCCTCCGGCAAGGCCGCGTTCGATGGCGACGACGACCACAGCCCCTATACGCGGGCCCTGGCCGATGCGCTGACTGCACCGGGCGAAAAACTCGAGGATGTGTTCAAGAGCGTGCGGCGGCAGGTGCGGCTTGCCACCGACGAGCGGCAGATTCCGTGGGAGTCCACCTCGCTCGAGCTCGACTTCTATTTTGTGCCGCCGAAACCGTTGCCGGCGCCCGCCGCGCAATTGCTGGCGGCGGCAAAGGAGACCGGCAATCTCGGGCTGTTCGATCTGCTGCTGGAGAAATTCCCCGACAGCGCCGAAGCGTCGGAAGCACGAACGGTGTCGGCCGAGCTGCGCCGCACACAGCCGGCCGCGCCCGCGGCACCGCTGCAACCGACGGCCGCGCTGGTGCTCGAACGCGCAAGGCAAGTCCGCAACGCCGAAGCCTACGATCTGGTCGCGGCGCTGTTTCCCGGAACACCCGAGGCGACTGAAGCCCAGGACGCCGCCGCAAAGCTGCGCGAGGTGTTTGCTCTCGACAGCGCCGGGCCGACCTACGAAGGCCGCGAGCTGGTCCGGGAAATTCAGGGACAACTGACGCGGCTCGACTGCGGCAGCGCGCAGTCAAGCGGCGCGTTCGATGCCGCGACCATTCAGGGCCTGCGCCGAGCGTCACTTCTGACCGACGACCGCTACCTCTGGCACCGCCCGACCATGGCAGCGCTGCGCGCGCTGAAGAAGATCGACGCCCGCGAAGGCTGCGCAACCCTGAAGATCGCCGCCGCCCCGCGCTGCCTGCGCATCAACGGCGAAGATTTCTGCCAGTAGCGTCTCTTACTCGCCCTCTCCCGCCGGGGAGAGGGCGCGCGCTGTGCACACCCCACCGTCATTGCGAGGAGCGAAGCGACGAAGCAATCCAGCCGCGCGCGTAGCGCGCCAAAAAAACGGCAGTAGCCGCCGCGAGCTCAGATTGGATTGCTTCCGCCTTCGCCCTGCGGGCTACGGCGGACAAGTCGCTTCGCCTTGCCCGCCGTAGCTCGAAGAGCGAAGGCGGGTCGCAATGACGAGGAGTAAAACGGCTGACTCATCCGCGCCTTACCCAAACCTTCAACAGGCCATGAACAGGCTATTATATTTCTCTTTTTCCGAAACAGATTTCGGATTATCCTTCCCTCATCCCGCTCCGATGTGAGGGCGCGTTCGAACCGTCTTTCGATCGCGGAGCAGGATGCGGTGGTTCGCCACGATGCCGGTCCTTCGACGCCAAGGGTAAGTCCCCGAGGCGAAGAAGGAACAGACGCCGGCAACACGGGCGAACGGTCCAAGTGAGTGTCCGGGCGACAGTTCGCACGAACCGGGCGAAGTCAGCGGAAGTGACGACGCCTGGGGACATTGAGCAAACCGAAAAATCCATCGCGTGCGGAACGCAGGCGAAGAACTGCGTCCAAGGCCGGTTCAGCTTAACGCTGGACCACTCTTTATCCGTATGACGTCGCGAAACGGCATACGGATGCCCGCATGCCAAAAGCATGCGGGCGCCGCGGGCGCGGTTTTTCGCCCAGTCGTTCCGCACGCCCTTTCGGGCGAGGGAAGGCAACAGACGACCGGCAGCCCCAGGCCGGACAAAGAACAGGGGCGACTGGCACGCCGTAGCTCGAAGAGCGAAGGCGGGTGACGTGTGTCTGGAGACAGGCGCGCGTCGGGCTGTTTGACAATTGAATAAGCTCGTCATTGCGAGCGAAGCGAAGCAATCCAGCTGCGCGCGCAAGCGCGCAAACAAAAGAGCGCGGCAGCCGCTGCGAGTTCAGCCGTTTTTGGTGGCGCGCTGGCGCGCGCGCTGGATTGCTTCGCGGAGCCTGTCATCGGGCCGCGCTTCGCGCGGACCCGTTGGCTCGCAATGACGGCGAGGGCGTGGTTAGAACCTACGGCTGCTCCGCCGCCACAAAGTCCGTGAACTTTTGCGGCTTCAGCGACGGATCGCTGACGATCCGGCTCTGGTCCTTTTCGGCCGTTGCCTTGGCCTTGATGACCACGGGTTCGCGCGCCGATGCGGCAAGTGTTGCAACGACGATCAGCATGGATGCGAAAAGAGATCGTTTGAGCATCTGATGACCTCAAAAGGTTTCGATGCTCGACCGTAGCGGGCAGTTCCGGTTCCACCTGTGATCTAGGTCACAACGAAGCCGGGCTCGCCTGGTCGAGGTATATCCCCTCGTCTTTTGTCTCCGCTGGGGCCTCATCGGATCATGGTATCCGGCATCAACTTTTCGGGATCGTGCCGGGACGGCGCTCTGATTCCCCGCGGCTTCTAGAAGCGCGCGCCCTTCAATCGCGCCGTCAGGAACTCCGTGAACAGTTTAGTCCGCGCCAACGGTATCTTGGTCGGCGGCGACACCACCTGGATCGGCATCTTGGTGGTTTCGAACTCCTCGAGAATGACCTCGACGACGCCGTCATCGACCATGCTGCGGATCTGCCAGAGCGGAGCCAGCCCTAATCCGAGCCCGGCTGCGACCGCGGCGTGGGCCGCCGCCGCACCATCGGTCCGAAAGCGGCCGCGGACGCGCACAGACTTGCGCCGGCCGCCGATGCGGAACGGCCATCGTTCACTGTCGGAATCGTCGCCGGCGCGAAGGATGCATTGATGTTGCGCCAGCTCATCGGGATGTTTGGGCCGGCCGTGCCTGGCGAAATAGGCGGGCGCGCCAAAAACCACGATGCGCAACTCGCCGATGCGGCGGACCTTGAACTCCGAATCCGGCATCTTGCGGATACGCACGGCGAGGTCGAGCCCCTGCTCCAGAATGTCCACGCGCTGGTCCGAGACCGTGAGCTCGATTTCGATCTGCGGATTGCGCTCAAGGAACTCGCAAACCACAGGCACCACATAAGCGGGCGCGAACAACACCGGGGCGCCGATGCGCAACAGGCCTGAGGGCTCGGCGCGCCTGCTGGCAGCCTCTACTCTGGCCTCGTTGATCTCGGTCAGCGCCGGCTTGACCCGGCGATAGAACGCAAGCCCCGCTTCGGTTGCGTTCGACTGCCGCGTGGTGCGGTTGATCAGTTCCACCCCCACGCTGCGCTCGAGTGCCGTCAGCGAGCGGTTGATCGACTGCAGGGACCGCCGCAGGTGGCGGGCTGCCGCCGTCTGGCTTCCTCTCTCCATGATAGCCAGGAAGGCGGTGAGATCGTCCATTCGGTCCATCTCAACTCTCCCGATTTTCGGGAGAGTTTATGCCGCCGAACGCGGATTGTCTCAGGCGGCACGGACCCGATATCGAGCCCATCGATCTGGCCGCTCACGATAGAGGAGAGTTCCGTGACCATCGACAAGCGCACACTGCTGCGCGCCGGCCTCTCGGCATCTACGGCACTTGTGACGCAGGCGAGCGGCATGGCCAATTCATGCGGGGCGCCGTCCGTCGGCGGCGAGTTCAGCTGCGATACGCAGGCTCTCGCGGCAACGACGAAAGATTTTGGCCACCTGATCGGGAAGAAGGCACGCGCCGTTCTCAAACCGAAGTCGGTAGCCGACATCGTGGGCCTGCTGCAATGGGCCGGCAGCCAAGACTTGAAGGTCGTCGCCCGCGGGCATGGCCATTCGATCTACGGCCGCGCGATGGCCGACGGTGGCGTCGTGGTCGATATGACAACGATGAGTACGGTCCACGACGTTCAGCCAGATCACATCGTCGTCGATGCCGGAGCGAGCTGGAAGACGGTTCTCAACGCGGCGCTGGCGCACGGGCTGACGCCGCCCGTGCTCACCAACTATCTCGAGCTGTCGGTCGGCGGCACGCTTGCCGTCGGTGGAATTGGCGGGACGACATCCCGTCACGGCATGCAGACCGACAATGTCCTCGCGTTGACTGTCGTGACGGGCGACGGCCGTGAGCTGACCTGTTCGGCAAGTGCGAACGCGGACCTGTTCAACGCCGGTCGCGCCGGGCTCGGCCACTGCGGCATCATCACGCGGGCGACGCTGCGCCTGATGCGAGCGCCTGAGCGGGTCCGGCGATACCAGCTGTTCTACGGCGACCTGCGCGCCTTGAGCGCGGACCAGCGGATCGCGCTCGGTGACGGCCGTTTCGATCAGCTGCAAGGCGCCATTCTTCCCGACGGTGCCGGCGGCTGGAAATACCAGTTGGAGGGGGCTTTGTATCATGACGGCCGCACGGCACCCGACGACAAGGCCGTGTTGCGTGGCTTGTCGGATCAGCGGGCTGCTGCGGTCGTCACCGACCTGACCTACCTTGAAGATGCGAGCGTGTTCGCACGCCTCGAAAGCCTGCTTCGGTCGAATGGCCAGTGGTCCAATCCGCATCCCTGGTTGCTGACATTCCTTCGCGGCTCCGACGCAGAGCAGACCGCCGACGACATTCTGAGCAGCCTGACCAACGAGGATGTCGGTCCGTTCGGGCGGATCACCTACTATCCCATCCGCACCGAGGCGCTGCGCACGCCGTTACTTCGGTTGCCGGATCAACCCATCGCCTTCCCGTTCAATCTCATCCAGATCCCGGCGTCGAACGACGTGGCCAAGGCAGAGCAGACGGTTGCCAGGAACCGCGCGCTGTACGAGCGGATTCGCAGCGTCGGCGGCGTCCAGTATCCGGTCGGCGCCTTCCCCACGTCGCCTGACGACTGGAAGAATCATTTCGGGCCGAAGTGGTCGCTCCTGCACGACGCCAGGCGGCGTTACGATCCGCTGGGCACACTCGCCCCGGGTTACAATGTCTTCTGAACGCGACTGATCGCGCGAAAAGAAAAGGGCGCGCCGTTTGACGGGCGCGCGCTGATCGACTTGCCGAAGATTGGGCTTAGCCCCAGGGACCGCGGCGGCCGCCGCCATTCCACGGGCCGCGCGGAGCGTCTGCGGCGCCGCGCTCGCAAAGCCGCCGCGTCCGCCGAACTGGCCGGCGAGCTGCTGCAGCGCGGCGATGCGGTTCTCGGTCGAGGGGTGGGTCGCGAACAGGTTGTCCATGCCCTGCCCCGACAGCGGGTTGATGATGAACATGTGCGCGGTCGCCGGATTGCGCTCGGCCTGCGGGTTCGGAATCTGATGCGCGGCGTTCTCGATCTTCGCCAGCGCCGAGGCGAGCCACATCGGCTGGCCGCAGATGCGCGCGCCCATGTCGTCGGCGGCATATTCGCGCGTGCGGCTGATCGCCATCTGCACCAGCATGGCGGCGAGCGGCGCCAGGATCATCATGCGCGATCGAGCCGATGATGCCCGGGCCGTTGTTGTCGCGGTTGCCGCCGAAGAACATGCCGAACTGGGCGATCATCGAGATCGCGCCGGCGAAGGTCGCGGTGATCGTCATGATCAGCGTGTCGTGGTTCTTGATGTGCGCGAGCTCGTGCGCGATCACGCCGGCGAGCTCCTCGCGGCTCAGATGGTTCATCAGGCCGGTCGTCACCGCGACGGCGGCGTTCTGCGGATTGCGGCCGGTGGCGAACGCGTTCGGCTGGTCCTCATGCATGATGAAGACGCGCGGCATCGGCAGCTGCGCGTTGCGCGCAAGCTCGGCGACGAGATTGTACGAGATCGGGCGCCGAGCGCGCATCGACCTCCTGCGCACCGTGCATCGACAGCACCATGCGGTCGGAATTCCAGTAGGCGAACAGGTTCATGCCGGCCGCGACCACCAGCGCGATCATCGCGCCGGACGCACCGCCGATCAGATAGCCAACGCCCATGAACAGGCCGGTCAGGCCCGCGAGCAGGATGGCAGTCCGGAAATAACTCATTGTCCTCTCCTCATGGCAGCCGGGATCAGTCCCAACTGCCTGCAGCAACAGGTAATTATTCGGCCAGGCCTCCTTCAAGTCGCGCGGATGCGGCGCTGCGTCGCGATCATTACAAGAACGTAATCCGGCGCCTCGGGCATCGTTCCGGGTGCCGCGACATTCGCGCATTGCAGGCAGACCTGTCCGGATGCCCTTCGCTCGCGCCGTTTCCTTGGGCGTCCGCCGGAAGCCGGTAGGATGCGGTCATTAGACGCTCCCAATTTTCAAAAAAACGAACAGAGGGAGCGACATGGCCAAACTCAACCGCGACGGGGTCAACATCTATTACGAGGTGCACGGCACCGGCCCGGCGCTGATCCTGAGCCACGGCTATTCGGCGACGGCGCAGATGTGGAAGGGCCAGATCGAGCCGCTGTCGAAGAAGCACACGCTGATCCTGTGGGACATGCGCGGCCACGGCCAGAGCGACTATCCGGCGGACCAGGCGGCCTACAGCGAGGAGCACACGGTGGCCGACATCGCCGCGCTGCTGGATCAGGCCGGCGCGAAGAAGGCCATCGTCGGCGGGCTGTCGCTCGGCGGCTACATGTCACTCGCCTTCTACAACAAGCATCCCGAGCGCGTGCGCTCGCTGCTGATCATCGACACCGGCCCCGGCTTCAAGAAGGACGACGCGCGCGAGGCCTGGAACCAGAATGCGCGCAACCGCGCCGACACGCTGGAGAAGGAAGGCCTCGCGACGCTGAAAACCGGCAGCGCCGAACGCGCCTATGCGGTGCACCGCGACGCGCTCGGCCTTGCAGGGGCGGCGCGCGGCATGCTGGCGCAGCGCAACGCCGACGTGATCAACTCCCTGCCGAACATCAAGGTGCCGTCGCTGGTCGTGGTCGGCTCGAAGGACACGCCGTTCATCGCCGCCTCCGACTACATGGCGACGAAGATTCCCGGCGCGCAGAAAGTCGTGATACAAGACGCCGGTCACGCCTCGAACATCGACCAGCCGAAGGCGTTCAACGAGGCCATCGTGGGCTTCGTCGAGAAGCTTCCCGCGGCCTGAAGCAATGCCGCCGTCGCGTCGGGAGGAGCGCCATGAAAGGTCTCCGGTCATGGCTATTCGCAATCGCGCTGGCGTGCTGCGGCACGCCGGCGGGGGCGATCGATTTCATCCAGGATCTGGCGAAGGGCTATCCGACGCTGTTCCGCAACTATCAGGCCATGCTGCCGCAGGAATTCGCGCATGCGGCCTGGCTCTACAAGCTCGACGGCGTCACGCTGTCGATCGACGAAGGGATGATGATCGGCGGCGTGCCGTTCATCCGCGTCTATGGCTGCAAGCCGCATTCGACTGCGGCGACGAGCAGGTGTCGCTGATCTTCTCCACCGACGGCAAGATCGGCGCCATCAAGGTGCGCTCGCTGGAACTGACCGGCGGCCAGCCGGCGTTCTTCGGATCGGACAATCCGCCGCTGCGGCGGATCGTCGACCGGGATTTCTGAGGCTCGAGACGGGTGGCGACACCTCTGTCATGTCCGAAAACGGCGAGATTTCGCCATCGCTCGTCTGGCATGATCGCGCCATGAACCTCGACCACGACGCCTGCTACCGCGCGGTCTCCTCGCGCGACGCCCGGTTCGACGGCCGCATCTTCACCGGCGTGAAGACGACGGGAATCTATTGCCGTCCGATCTGCCCGGCGCGGACGCCGAAGCAGCGAGAACGTCGTGTTCTTCTCGACCGCCGCCGCGGCGCAGGAGGCGGGCTTCCGCTCCTGCCTGCGCTGCCGGCCCGAATGCTCGCCGGATCTGGCGATCTGGCGCGGCACCTCGAACACGGTGTCGCGCGGGCTGGCGCTGATCGCCGACGGCGCGCTCGACGGCGACGAGGCCAGCGTCGAGCAGCTCGCCGAACGGCTCGGCATGGGCGAGCGGCAGTTGCGGCGGCTGTTCCAGCAGCATCTCGGCGCCTCGCCGGTCACGGTCGCGCAGACCCGCCGCGTGCTGTTCGCCAAGCAGCTGATCGCCGAGACCGCCATGCCGCTGGCGCACGTCGCGCTGGCATCGGGTTTCGGCAGCGTGCGGCGGTTCAACGCCGTGTTCCAGAAACTCTACGGCCGGCCGCCCGGCAAATTCCGGCGCGCGCCGTCCGAGCGCGGTCACGGAGATGTGCCTCGGCGCTGGTGCTGACGCTGCCGTTCGCACCGCCCTACGACTGGAACGCCATGCTCGGCGCGCTGGCCGCGCGCTGCGATGGCGGACTCGAGACGATCGAGAACGGCAGCTGGCGGCGCAAGGTCGCGCTCGACGGCGCGAGCGGCACCGTCGAGGTCGGCATGGCCGACGCACCGCAAGGCGCGCTGCGGGCGACCATCCGCTTTCCCGCCGTAGCCGCGCTGCCGGCGATCGTCCGCCGCATCCGCCGCGTGTTCGACCTCTCCGCCGACCCGATCGTCATCGGCAAGCAGCTGGCCGACGATCCCCTGCTCGCGCCGCTGGTGCGCAAGCGGCCGGGCCTGCGCGTGCCGGGCCCGTGGGACGATACGGCGAACGCCGAAGACGACAATCCGCCCTACGACGCGTTCGACCCGGCGAGCGGACGGCTGCGGGCGCGATCGCCCGCCTGGCCGGACACGGCATGATCTCGCCCGCCGAGCTGCGCAGCCGCGCCGAGCGCTGGCGGCCGTGGCGCGCCTATGCGGCGGCGCATCTGCTGGCCGGTGCTGCCGACGCGCTCGCAAAGCCTGCACCGCAGCGCCTGCGCAAGGCGCCGCGCGCGACGCAGGCGACTGGCCCGTGCGGGCTGAGCACCAGAGCAAATGCGTTCACGCTGGATCGCATCGCAACGCCGATCGGCGCGATGCTGATCGTCAGCGACGACGACGGCCAGCCTGCGTGCGGCGGACTTTCACGACTACGAAGAACGGATGCATCGCCTCGCTGCGGCTGAGCTACGCGAGCGCAAGGCGGCTACGCGCTGCGCAAAGGTCGCGCGCCTGCCTCCATTCGCGAGCGCATCGAGGCCTACTTCGCGGGCCAGCTCGACGCCATCGACGCCGATCGAGGTCGCGACCGGCGGCACGGCGTTCCAGCAGAAGGTCTGGCGGGCGCTGCGCAAGATCGGCGCCGGCAAGACGAGACCTACGGCGCGCTCGCCGCGCGCATCGGCGCGGCGAATGCCATCCGCGCGGTCGGCGCCGCGAACGGCGCCAACCCGGTCAGCGTGATCGTGCCGTGCCATCGCCTGATCGGCGCCAACGGCAGCCTCACCGGCTATGGCGGCGGCATCGAGCGCAAGCGCTGGCTGCTGCAGCACGAGGGCGCGCGGTTACTCTAACCGCATCAGGGGCTTCAGCGCTTCGCCGCTGCGCATCGCGCGCAGCGGCGCGGTATCCATGTAGACGCGCTCCTCGATGATCTTGCCGTCGCGAAAGCGGAACTTGTCGACGCCGCGATAGGCCATGCGCTTGCCGTCGATGAAGCGCGTGTTCTGCCACTCGACGATCACGACGTCGCCGCGCGAGGTCCAGTCGAGCAGCTGCCAGACGAGATCGGGCGCGAGCTCGTTCTGCGTTTCGACCAGCCGTCCGAGCTCGGAGCCCTTCAGCGGCCGGTCGAGGATCGCGTGGTGCAGCAGACCGTCCGGGTGCCACAGCGCAAGAAACGCCTCGGCGTCGCGCGTGGCCCAGGCGGCGGCAAATTTGGTGACGAATTCCTGCATGTCGGCATCGGTCATGATGATCTCCTCTGTCGCTGCAGAGCTAGATCGTCGCGCGACCATGTGTCTGGCCGATTTCGGACCTCAGGATTTCGCTGTACATCATGCCGAGAGCATGTGATGCCGGAGGTGCCGCGGTGAAACGAATGTCGATTGCGATTGCGCTGTCGCTCGCCGCATGGGCGACGCCGATTGCTGCAACCGAGCAGCCGCAGCGCGTGCCGTTCACGCAGAGCCTGTCGAACACCACGCCGCTCGTCTTCGGCATGAGCGCGCAGGAGGCGGCAACCGCGCTCGGCGTTCCGCTCGACTATGTCAGCGGCAGGCCCGGCAACGAGGTGCTCGCCGCGGTGCGGCCGAGCCCGGTCTACATCAACCGCGAGCGCGCGGCTGTTCCTGCAATTCCGCGCCGGCCGCCTTTCCGGCTGGAAAGGCGACTGGGGCCGCAACTGGATGTGGGAGTAGAGCGCTCCGCCTTACCAGGACTTGTACTTCGGCTTGCGCTTTTCCTTGACCGCGGCGATCGCCTCGGCCGCGTCCTCGTTCTCGCGCACCGCGACCAGCGAGCGCTGCGCGCGGCCGGAATATTCGGACGGGCCCTTCGGCAGCACGGTCTCGGTGACGAAGCGCTTCAGCGTCTTCAGCACCAGCGGCGAGAACTCGGTCATCTCCCGCGCCATCGTCAGCGCGACCTCGACCTGCTTGCCGGTCGGCACCACCTCGTTGCAGAGCCCGACATTGTAGCCGCGCTGCGCATCGATGTTGCGGCAGAGCAGGATCATCTCCATCGCGATCTTGTGCGGAATGCGCGCGGCAAGGCCTGCGATCAGGCCGCCGGTAAAGCCCATGCGCGCTTCCGGATAGGCGAACTTGGTGTTCTCGGCGGCGACCGTCAGGTCGCACATCATCGACAGCACCAGCGCGCCGCCGACGCACCAGCCGGCGACCGCCGAGATGATCGGCTTCTCGGTCTGGAAGCCCACGGTCGGAATGCAGCGCCACAGTTCGGGGAAGTTGCCGGTGTCGGCGCCGCCGGAGAACGCGTCGTTGCCGGCGCCGGTGAGCACCGCGCATTTCTGGGTGTGCGAGGCCTCGAACTCGCTGAAACGCCTTCTGCAGCAACAGCGCCGTCTCGGCGCAGATCGCGTTGCGCTTCTCGGGCCGGTTCATGGTGATCAGCGTGGTGCCGTCGGCGTTGTTCTCCACCAGGACTTTCTGCATTGGTTTTTCCTTATGTTTGAATTGCAGACCGCGCGTTGCTTTTCGGACCGTGCCGCGGGACGAAATGGCCTTCAAAAAATGTTCTAGTTGCCTATGCTAGGCCTGTACAGGCCGCGAAAGTCGAACCTTCCATTCGCGGAACGAAGCTTTCCGGCCCCCGCCGCCTACCCCGCGCCTCACGCAATCAAAAGGATATCTCATGGGACAGGATGTGACGCTCACGTCGTCGGACGGCTTCAAGCTCGGCGCCTATCGGGCCGATCCGAAGGGTGCGCCCAAGGGCGCCGTCGTCGTGATCCAGGAAATTTTCGGCGTCAATCACCACATCCGCGCGGTGACCGATCGTCTCGCGGAAGAAGGCTATGTCGCGATCGCGCCGGCGGTGTTCGATCGCATGGAGAAGAATTTCCAGACCGGCTACACGCCCGACGACATGGCCAAGGGCGGGAGATGGTCGGCAAGGCCGACTTCGGCCCGCGATGCTGCGCGACACGCAGGCGGCGATCGATGCCGTCAAGGGCGTCGGCAAGGTCGGCATCACCGGCTTCTGCATGGGCGGCACGATCACGTTTCTCGCGGCCGCCGAGCTCGTCGGGCCTGAGCGCCGCGGTCGCCTACTATGGCGGACAGATCGCCAAGAATGTCGACAAGAAGCCGAAGGTGCCGACCATGATGCATTTCGGCGAGAAGGACGCCGGCATCCCGATGCCCGACGTCGAGACGATCAAGTCGAAGCATCCGAATGCGGAAATCTTCGTCTACGACGAACGCGCAGCACGGCTTCCACTGCGACGAGCGCGCGAGCTACGACAAGAAGAGCGCCGAGACCGCCTGGAAGCGCACGATGGATTTCTTCGCCAAGCATTTGAAGTGACTGGCACAGCGGCGGTGGCCGGTCGAAACGAAAAGGGCGGCCTCGACGGCCGCCCTTTCTTGTTCTGCAGTCGTGACGCCGAGCTCAGAACCAGCGTTCGCCGATGGTGATCGTGTCGCCGGGCGAGAGCGGCGCATTCGGCGAGGCGACGATGCGGGTCTGGCCCATCTGGTTGTTGCGGGTGATGGTGACGACGTTGCGTTTGGCGCGCGGCGTGAAGCCGCCGGCGATCGCCACCGCGGCCTCCGCCGTCATGTTCGGCACGTAGGGATACTGGCCGGGTGCCGCGACCTCGCCGAGGATGAAGAACGGCCGGTAGGCTTCGATCTCGACCGCCACATAGGGCTCGCGGATGAACCCGCCCTGCAGGCGCGAGGTGATCGCCGCGGCAAGCTCGGCCGGCGTGGCGCCGCGCGCCGGCACCGAGCCGATCAGCGGCAGGGTGACGACGCCGGCGGCATCGACCGAATAGGAATTGGTCAGGCCTTCCTGGCCGAACACGACGATGCGCAGGCGGTCGCCGGCATCGAGGCGATAGGCCGGATCGTGCAGGATCACGGGAGCTGCGACGGCAACCGGCGCGAGCGGCGGCAACCGCAACGCCCTGGTTCTTGCGGAAGCACGATTGCTCAGCAGGCCGGGCTTGTGAGGTCGCGCCCGGACGCGGCGGCGGCAGCACGGCGGGCTGCGCGATGACGACCGGCGGCGGCGCGCGGGGACAATCGGTTGCGGCGGCGGTGGCGCGACGGCAACGGCGGGCGGCGGCGCGATAGACCGGACCCTTGCCGTAAGCCATCGTATCGAGATCGGAGCGAACCGGCGCAATCGGCTGCGCGACGACCGGCGACCTGCGCATATTGAGGTGCGTAGCGCGGCGCGTAAGCCACCGGTCCGCGCCGCTGCATGCACCCGGACAGTGCCAGGGCGGCGAGCGCAATTGTCAACGAAACCTTAAGAACGCGCGACATACCGGCACCGGACTCTGATCCCCGAAAAGAGAACAAGTCCGATTTGCGCCGATTATGGTTAATAAACGGTGTTGAAACGCGCCGCAAGACGCCGAAATTCAGGCCGTTGCACGCCACGCCGATCGGGCACGAAACGCCGGTGCCGCCGAGACCGCAATAGCCGGCCGGATTCTTGGCCAGATACTGCTGATGATAGTCCTCGGCGAAATAGAACTCGACCGCCGGCGCGAGCTCGGTGGTGATCGCGCCATAGCCCTTCGCCGCCAGCGCCTTCGCGAACATCGCCTTCGACTCGTCGGCGGCCTTGCTTCTGCGCGTCGCCGAAGGTGTAGATCGCCGAGCGATACTGGGTGCCGACGTCGTTGCCCTGGCGCATGCCCTGCGTCGGGTCGTGATTTTCCCAGAACGTCTTCAGAAGCTTCTCGTAGGAGATCTTCGCCGGATCGAACACCACCAGCACCACCTCGGTGTGGCCGGTGCGTCCCGAACAGACTTCCTCATAGGTCGGGTTCGGCGTGTGGCCGCCGGCATAGCCGACCGCGGTCGTAAACACGCCCTCGCCGAGTTCCCAGAACTTGCGCTCGGCGCCCCAGAAGCAGCCCATCGCGAACACCGCCTGCTCGAGCCCCTTCGGGTAGGGCGGCTGCAGCTGATGGCCGTTGACGAAGTGAAGCTTGGCGGTCGGGATCGGCGTCGGATCGTCCGGGCAGCGCTTCGGCAGCCGTCGGCAACTCCAGGGACTTGCGCGTGAACCACATCGGTCATCTCCTTCGCCTGATCTGGCACGATAGCCATATATAATGAGGCCGCGGCCGAATGGACCTGCGCGCCGATCATATCAAAGTCATCAGTCCCGCGCGTAGCCGATCAGGCGCTTCTTCGGCCGGAACAGCAGCATCAAGAGCATGCCGAGCACGCCGAGCACCGCCCAGGTCGGCTGGTTCAGGATGAACTTGCCGGCGCTGTTCCAGAGCCAGGGCGCGCTCGCCTCGAGCATGACCTGCAGCGACTGCTGGCTCGACTGGTGGATGTCGTTCCAGAATTCGCCGAGCCGGGTCAGCCGCACGGTCTGATCGGCGATCGAGCGCTGGCCGTCATAGATCAGGAAGATGAAGCCTGCGGCGAGCAGCAACACCCCGATAAAACGGAACAGACCCCGGATCATGCGTCCACCCCAGATTGGCTCCCCACCCCGAAATAGCCGCCGACCCCTTGTGATTTCAACCAAAACGGCCGCCTGGCGCGGCGCCGGCTGCCGGCAACGAGACGGCCCGCCGCCCTGTCCGGCGTTGACGATGGCGAGGGGGCGCCCTTATAAGGCCGGCGAAATGGCGGCGGGCTGAAATCCTGCCGCCGATGTTCTTTCAGGAACAGTTTGAAACACGCAAGCCGCGCGCATGGTCGATGCAGTCGATCGCGCGCGCGGCTGCCGTCCGAAGGATAACGAGAGAATGGCGAATACGACTTCCGCCCGCAAGGCGACCCGCAAGATTGCCCGCCGCACGGCCATCAACAAGTCGCGGCGCACCGGAATGCGCAACTCGGTGCGCGCCGTGGAGCAGGCCGTCGCCAAGGGCGACCGCGATGCGGCGCTCAAGGCGCTGAAGCTCGCCGAGCCGGAGCTGATGCGCGCGGCGCAGAAGAACATCGTTCACAAGAACGCCGCGAGCCGGAAGGTGTCGCGCCTCGCACACCAGATCGCGAAGCTCGCAAAATAAGTTTTGCGTCGAAACAGAATTCTGCTTGCAGCCCGGCTCCGCCGGGCTTTTTATTTGCTGCATCGACGATAGTCGTGCGACGCGATTGGCATCTGCCGCAGTGCACGCTGACGTCGCCGAGTCGTCGACAGTCTGTTCGTCGACGTTGCACTGCGTTGCACGAGAGCCGTTCGCTCGCATCCGTCGCACGCACTCGCAATAGCTCGCAACGTCGCAGAAAAGTTGGATGCATCTTCTGCGCAAGAAAAATTGCGAACCAAGAACTACTTAGGTGGATAGTTGAAAGCAGTAGTTGGAAAACGTCGCTGAGCGCTCAAGTACGCGATGACATTTTTAAGAAATATATTTTGGCGCTGACATCTACGATGACTCTCACTGTCACACAAAGATTACCCGCGCAGATTCAACCTGTTGCTTTGCATTGCCTTGCGCACTGCACGCCACGCGTCACAATCTCTAAGCGCACGCTGCGCAAAAACCGTTGCAGAAAAGTCATTGCGAGGGCATGGCGCTTATGATTTTTTAAGTTCTGTTCGCGACGCCCGCGATCGTTGGAAAGCAGAAGCGATCCTCGAGTGACGGGCGAACGTGCAAATCAGTGGCGGCGAGCGCGTTAAGCGACGATTCCAGTCGGCGATGAGTTTGTAGCTCATGCGTTTATGAGAACAGTCGTAGTGTGTCTGTCGTCAAGTTGGAGTGGGTCTTGCGTACCAGGCGGGAAATGCGGGTTGAAGGTGGCAGGGGTAGCGTACGCGGCGTAACGATCTTGCAGGATGACCGTGCCCTGGCGGCACGGGCGATCGCTGCAAGCATCGGAAATCTGAATCTGGACAAACTGGCGATTTAATAATCTTGCCGCGGCCATGCCGCGGGAGGCGAGGGGTTCTATTATGCGAAGCAAACTGACCGAGCGGGCTCTTATCACCACACCGCCGTCCAGCCCTTCAGTCGATCGGCGCAAGGTCATTTGACGCTTGCCGACTGAACGTGGATTCCGTCTCCCCTGCTTCGTGCGCAGTCATCCGTTCCATCAGTTTCAAGCCGCCGAGTCCCTGCTGACCTTTCGCTCAGGGCTGCTCGGCTTCTCGTTCGAATTCTGCGCCGGCTGATCCGCCGGACGAGATTTCGTCTCCTGAAATCAGGCAGCCGCTGCGACGGGTCGTGACGTTCCCCCAACTAGGAGCGGGCGTCGCAATTTTTCTCACATCATCTCTTCAGGGCTCAGACAGAAAAGACATGCAGAAAATGGCGAACAATGATGACGAGTGCTGGTCACGGGTTAAGGGACGCCTGCGGACGAACGTCGGCGAGGATGTCTATTCGAGCTGGTTCGCGCGCATGGACCTCGAAAGCGTCAGCGACGGCGCCGCGCACATGTCGGTGCCGACGCGCTTCCTGAAGAGCTGGATCCAGTCGCACTATGCCGACCGCGTTCTCTCCTGCTGGCAGGCCGAGATGCCGACGCTGCAGCGCGTCGACCTCACCGTGCGCACGCCGATGCAGCAGGCGGCGCTTTGCAAGGACAACAAGGTTCCGGTCGAGGAGCTGCGCGTCGATCGCAACGGCACGCCGGCCGCTGACTGGCGCACGCGGTCAACGGCCCGTCGAGCATCGACCGACACGGCCGATGCGCTCGGCCCCTCGCCGCTCGATCCGCGGCTGACCTTCGACAGCTTCGTCATCGGCCGCTCGAACACGCTGGCGCATGCGGCTGCCAAGCAGGTGGCCGAAGGCCGCCGCGGCGATCCGGTGATGTTCAACCCGCTCTATGTCCACGCCGGCGTCGGCCTCGGCAAGACGCACCTGTTGCAGGCGGTGACGTTCGCCGGCAACGCCGAGCGGCCAGCGCAAGGTGCTGTATCTCACCGCCGAGAAGTTCATGTACGGCTTCGTACAGGCGCTGAAGAGCCAGACTGCACTGGCCTTCAAGGACACGCTGCGCGGCATCGACGTGCTGGTGATCGACGACCTGCAATTCCTGCAGGGCAAGTCGACCCAGGCCGAGTTCTGCCACACGCTGAACGCGCTGATCGATTCCGGCCGGCAGGTGGTGATCGCCGCCGACCGTCCGCCGTCCGATCTCGAGAGCCTCGACGATCGCGTGCGCTCGCGGCTTGCCGGCGGCCTCGTCGTCGAGATGGGCTCGCTCGGTGAGGAACTGCGGCTGGAGATCCTCAAGTCCCGCGTCGCGGCCGTGCGCGTGCATCACCACGGCTTCGACGTGCCGCAGGCGGTGCTCGAATATCTGGCGAAAGTCGATCACCCACAACGGCCGCGACCTCGAAGGCGCCATCAACCGCCTGCTCGCGCACAACACCCTGAGCGGGCAGCCGGTGACGCTGGAGATGGCCGAGCGGGAGGTGCGCGACCTGATCCGCCCGCAGGAGCCGAAGCGCGTCAAGATCGAGGACATCCAGCGCGTGGTGGCGCGGCAATACAATGTCAGCCGCTCCGACCTGCTGTCGTCGCGCCGGACGGCGAACGTGGTGCGGCCGCGCCAGGTGGCGATGTATCTGTCGAAGACGCTGACGCTGCGCTCGCTGCCCGAAATCGGCCGCCGGTTCGGCGGCAGGGACCACACCACCGTCCTGCACGCGGTGCGCAAGATCGAGGCGCTGGTCGGGCAAGGACCCGGTGCTGGCGGACGAGGTCGAACTGCTGAAGCGCCAGCTCCAGGAGTGAGGGACCGGCGCGGAACCGCCGGCTAAAACGCCAAGAAATCGCTGTGAAAATGCCGCGGGCGCAAGAGCGCAAGCTCTTGCGCTCGTTCGCTATCCGCGCCACCCTGCGATCCCCTCGGCGGGCATTCGGGAACCCGCCAGCAAATCGCCGTGGCGCTTCGCTGTGAGCAGCCGCGGCCCACAAATCAACTGGGCGGGTTTGGGTAATGAAGGTCACCGTCGAGCGCGCGCAACTGCTGAAGTCGTTGGGCCACGTTCATCGCGTCGTCGAACGCCGCAACACGATTCCCATTCTCGGCAACGTGCTGCTGCGGGCGGAGAACTCCCGCCTGAGCCTGAAGGCGACCGACCTCGACCTCGAGGTCACCGAGACGCTGGCCGCGGAAGTCGCAACCGGCGGCTCGACCACCGTGCCGGCGCACATGCTCTACGACATCGTGCGCAAGCTGCCCGACGGCGTCGCAGATCGTGCTGGAGGCGACCGGCGACCGCGCCGTGCTGGCGGTCCGCGCCGGCCGCTCGCGCTTCACGCTGCAGACGCTGCCGGAGAGCGATTTCCCCGATCTCGCCGCGGGCGAGATGACGCACACCTTTGCGCTCGGCGCCGCCGACGTGAAGCGGCTGATCGACCGCACGCAGTTCGCGATCTCGACCGAAGAGACGCGCTACTACCTGAACGGCATCTACCTGCACAGCGCAGGTTCCGCGAAGGCCGCAACGCTGCGCGCCGTCGCCACCGACGGCCACCGGCTGGCGCAGATCGACCTCGCGCTGCCGAAGGGCGCGGACGGCATGCCGGGCGTGATCGTGCCGCGCAAGACCGTCGGCGAGGTGCAGCGGCTGATCGAGGACACCGAGGCCACGGTGACGATCGAGCTGAGCCAGGGCAAAATCCGCTTCACCATCGGCGACGTGGTGCTCACCTCGAAGCTGATCGACGGCACCTTCCCCGACTATGGCCGCGTGATCCCCGCCAACAACGACAAGCAGCTGATCGTCGACAAGCGCGACTTCGAACAGGCGGTCGACCGCGTCTCGACCATCTCCAGCGAGCGCGGCCGCGCGGTGAAGCTGGCGCTCGCCAACGGCAAGCTGGTGCTGTCGGTGACCAACCCGGATTCCGGCAGCGCGACCGAGGAACTCGAGGTCGACTACGCCGCCGACGCGCTCGATATCGGCTTCAACTCGCGCTACCTGCTCGACATCGCAGCCCAGATCGAAGGCGAGGTCGCGGTGCTGAGGCTCGCCGATCCCGGATCGCCGACGCTGATCCAGGACAAGGAAGCCAAGGGCGCGCTCTACGTGCTGATGCCGATGCGGGTGTGAGGCACCTTCGTCATTGCCGGGCATAGCCGTTCGAAGAACGGCGTCGCTTCGCTCGCCTATTGACCCGGCAATCCATCGCTCTCAATATGGGCATTCCCCGAAGAAGATGGATACGCGGGTCAAGCCCGCGTATGACGGCCGCTCGCCATGACCGTCTCCCGCATCCAGCGCCTGAGCCTCACGCACTTCCGCAACTATCGCGCGGCGAGCGTCAATGTGCGCGCGCGACCTGGTCGTGCTGGCCGGGCCGAACGGCGCCGGCAAGACCAACTGCATCGAGGCGATCTCGTTTCTCTCGCCGGGACGCGGCCTGCGCCGCGCCACGCTCGACGATGTCGCCGACAACCAGGGCGACGGCTCCTGGGCGGTCGCCGCCGAAGTCGAAGGCGCGCTCGGGCTCGCCACGCTCGGCACCGGCATCGACGCCCCGCCGGCCGACGAGGCGACCACGACCCGCCGCTGCCGGATCGACCGCGAGCCGGTCTCGTCGGCGGCCGCGTTCGGCGATCACCTGCGCATGGTGTGGCTGACGCCGGCGATGGACGGCCTGTTCCTCGGCGCCGCCTCCGAACGGCGCCGGTTCCTCGATCGCCTCGTGCTGGCCATCGACAGCGGCCACTCCGCGCGCGTGAACGCGCTCGAACGCTCGCTGCGTTCGCGCAATCGCCTGCTGGAGGACGCGCGCGCCGACACGCACTGGCTCGACGCGATCGAGCACGAAACCGCGCAGCTCGCGGTCGCGGTCGCAGCCATGCGCAGCGAAACCGTGACGCGGCTGCAGGCCGCACTGACCGCCCGCGGCGAGGGTTCCGCATTTCCGACCGCGACATCACGCTCGACGGCTGGATGGAAATCGAGCTCCTGAGCGAGCCGGCGCTCGCGGTCGAGGACCGCTACCGCGCGATCCTGCGCGAGGCGCGGCCGCGCGATGCAGCGGCCGGCCGCACCCTCGACGGCCCGCACCTGACCGACCTCAACGTCATCTACGCGCCGAAAAACACGCCGGCGAAGGATGCATCGACCGGCGAGCAGAAGGCGCTGCTGATCGGCCTCGTGCTGGCGCATGCGGGCCTCGTCGCGGAGATGACCGGCATCACGCCGCTGCTGCTGCTCGACGAGGTGGTGGCGCATCTCGATCCGGGCCGCCGCGCCGCGCTGTTCGACGAGCTCGAGCGTCTCGGCGCGCAGGTCTGGATGACCGGCGCGGATCCGCTTGCGTTCACCGCCGTCGGCTCGCGCGCGCAGATTTTCGACGTCGAATCGGGCCGCGTTGCGCAGAAAAAATGACGCCCGAATCCGGGCGGCGCGAATCAGAGCAGTTTCGCGCTTGCGAATCGCACTTTTTCAACGCCTTTCCACAGGGCCGATTCGGGGCTTGAAAAAGCGCTAAAAAATACCATTTATTCAAGAGCTTAAAAGGTGAGAGATTGGCCTGTACGGCCTCTCGCTTTCGTGGCACAAATCGATGTCTCTGCGCGCCTTGAATCGCACCTCGATTCGGCGCTGCTCCCGAAGGCCTTTGCATGACCGAACCTGCCCGGCAAACGACCGCCGAAACCACGCCTACGACGTCGCCGGCCTACGACGCCGAATCGATCAAGGTGCTGAAGGGACTCGACGCGGTCCGCAAGCGTCCGGGCATGTATATCGGCGACACCGATGACGGCTCGGGCCTGCATCACATGGTCTACGAGGTCGTCGACAACGCGATCGACGAGGCGCTTGCGGGCCACGCGACCGCGGTCACTGTCGTGCTCAATCCCGACGGCTCGGTGACCGTGCGCGACGACGGCCGCGGCATTCCGACCGACATCCACAAGGGCGAAGGCGTCTCGGCGGCCGAGGTCATCATGACCCAGCTGCACGCCGGCGGAAAATTCGACCAGAACTCCTACAAGGTCTCCGGCGGCCTGCACGGCGTCGGCGTCTCCGTCGTCAACGCGCTGTCGACCAAGCTGCAGCTGCGCATCTGGCGCAACGGCAAGGAACACGCCATGGAGTTCGCGCATGGCGAGGCGGTTGCGCCGCTCGCCGTGGTCGGCGACGCGAACGGCCAGCGCGGCACGGAGGTGACCTTCCTGCCCTCGACCGCAGACCTTCACGATGATCGAGTTCGACTTCGCGACGCTGGAGCATCGCCTGCGCGAGCTGGCCTTCCTCAATTCCGGCGTCAGCATCGTCCTGTCCGACATGCGCCACGCGGTCGAGAAGCGCGAGGAGATGCGCTACGACGGCGGCATCGAGGCGTTCGTGAAATATCTCGACCGCAACAAGACCGGCATCGTGCCGGCGCCGATCACGCTGCGCGCCGAGCAGAACGGCATCACCGTCGAATGCGCGCTGTGGTGGAACGACAGCTATCATGAGAACGTGCTGTGCTTCACCAACAACATCCCGCAGCGCGACGGCGGCACGCATCTGGCCGGCTTCCGCGGCGCGCTGACGCGGCAGGTCACCGGCTATGCCGACACCAGCGGCATCTCGAAGAAGGAAAAGATCTCGCTCACCGGCGACGACTGCCGCGAGGGCCTGACCGCCGTGCTGTCGGTGAAGGTTCCCGACCCGAAGTTCTCGTCGCAGACGAAGGACAAGCTGGTGTCGTCCGAAGTTCGCCCGGTCGTCGAGAGCGTGATCAACGAAGCGCTGCGGGCCTGGTTCGAGGAGCATCCGTCCGAGGCCAAGATCGTCGTCGGCAAGGTGATCCAGGCCGCGGCCGCGCGCGAGGCCGCGCGCAAGGCGCGCGACTCGATCCGCAAGGACCCGCTGAGCGTCTCGTCGCTGCCGGGCAAGCTCGCCGACTGCCAGGAGAAGGACCCGGCGAAGTCCGAACTGTTCATCGTCGAGGGCGACTCGGCCGGCGGCTCCGCCAAGCAGGGCCGCAACCGCGAGTTCCAGGCCGTGCTGCCGCTGCGCGGAAAGATCCTGAACGTCGAGCGCGTGCAGGCCGGGAAGATGCTGTCGTCGGAGCAGATCGGCACGCTGATTACCGCGCTCGGCGTCGGACATCGAAATCGGCGGACAGAAGGAGGACGATTCGAATCCCGCGGACGCGGCGTCCGCTTCACGCTGGACAAGCTGCGCTATCACCGCATCATCATCATGACCGACGCCGACGTGGACGGCGCGCATATCCGCACGCTGCTGCTGACGTTCTTCTACCGGCAGATCCCCGAGCTGATCGATCGCGGGCCATCTCTACATCGCGCAGCCGCCGCTCTACAAAGTGTCGCGCGGCAAGTCCGAGCAGTATCTGAAGGACGAGCGCGCGCTGCGAGGACTACCTGATCGACACGGGCCTTGAGGATTCCGTGCTGAAGCTCGCGGACGGCTCGGAGCGCGCCGGGCGCGACCTGCGGGCGCTGGTGCAGGATGCGCGCGTCATTCGCGGCGTGCTGCATGGCCTGCACTCGCGCTACAATCGCGGCGTGGTCGAGCAGGCGGCGATTGCCGGCGTCCTGAACCCGAAGGTCACGGCCGATCCGGCAACCGCCAAGGCCGCGGCCGAATACATCGCGCGGCGACTGGATGCGCTGGCCGACGAGGTCGAGCGCGGCTGGATCGGCCTCTTACACCGAAGGCGAAGGCTTTGCCTTCGAGCGCACCGTGCGTGGCGTCAAGGAATACGCGGTGATCGACGAGGCGCTGCTCGGCTCCGCCGATGCCCGCAAGCTCGACGAGTTCGCGGTCAGCCTGCAGGAGACCTATCCGCGCATCGGCACCCTGCGCCGCAAGGACACCGAGACGCCGATCCACGGTCCGGTCGGCCTGTTCGAGGCGCGTGACCGATTTCGGCCGCAAGGGCATTTCCATGCAGCGCTACAAAGGTCTCGGCGAGATGAACCCGGAGCAGCTGTGGGAAACCACGCTGGACATCAACGCGCGCTCGCTGCTGCAGGTGAAGGTGAAGGAGGTCGACGAGGCCGACGACATCTTCACCAAGCTGATGGGCGACGTGGTCGAGCCGCGCCGCGAGTTCATCCAGGACAACGCGCTGTCCGCCAGCGTCGACGTGTAGCCCATAGCGCTGGCCCTCGCCCAGCTTTCTGGAACCGCGCAGAGCGGCCGGAACTCGCGGCTTCATGCAATCTTTTCCCTGACGCGTCCAATGTTGCCGCATTCGCTGACCGTCCTACCTTCCGCCTCGACAGCGCGCCCGCCCAACGAGGTGCGCAGGCCTTTCGAGGAAACCAGGGAGGACGTGCATCATGACCGCTATTTCCCGCCCCAGCCGCCGGACGATGCTGACCTTTGCCGGCGCCGCAATGTGCCTGTCCGCTGATCGGCCGGCAGTCCGCGCAGGCGCAGACGCCCGCCTGGCGTCCGACCAAGAACGTCCGGCTGGTGGTCCCGTTCGCCGCCGGCGGCGCCAACGACATCATCGCGCGCGTCATCGCCGAGCGCCTTTCGCACGATGTGGGGCCAGCAGGTCTATATCGAAAACAAGCCCGGCGCCGGCGCCAACATCGGCACGGCCGACGTGGCGCGCGCCGATGCGGACGGTCATCACCTGCTGATCACCTCGAGCGCGATCGCCGTGAACCGCTTCCTGTTCGAGAAGCTGCCGTTCGATCCGGTCGCCGATTTCGCGCCGGTGTCGCTGGTCGCGATCATTCCCAACGTCATGGTGGTGCCTGCGGCATCGACCGTGAAGCAGCGTCGCCGAGTTCATCGCGGAAGCCAAGGCGAAGCCGGGCGCGCTGAATTACGGCTCGGCCGGCATCGGCACCTCGCTGCATCTGATCGGCGAACTGTTCAAGCGATCCGCCGGCGTCGACATCAAGCATGTGCCCTATCGCGGCGCAGCGCCCGCCATGAACGACCTGATCGCCGGACGTATCGAGGTGATGTTCGACACCGCGACGGTCTCGATGAACCAGATCCGCGGCGGCACGATCCGCGCGCTCGGCGTCTCGACCAAGGAGCGCATCCCTGCGCTACCCGAGGTGCCGCCGATCAGCGACACGGTGCCCGGCTTCGACGTCGGTTCCTGGTTCGCGCTCTATTATCCGTCAAAGACGCCGCGCAATATCGTCGACAGCGTCGCGGCGGATGTGCGCACCGTCCTGCAACAGGATGCAGCGAAGAAGCTGCTTGGCGATCTCGGCGCCCGCATCGTCGCCTCGACGCCGGATGAGCTCACCGCCCACATGCGCGCCGAGACGGAACGCTGGGGCGTCGTTATCCGCGAGGCCGGCATCAAGGCCGAAGGCGGTTGAGCCCAACAGGAAACTGGCGCACAGAGCAGCATGACAAAATCGAAGGCGCCGGCGACCGCCGCAGCTCACCGTCCGCGACGCGACGATCGATCTGTTGCGCCGTCTCGACATGACGACCGTGTTCGGCAATCCGGGCTCGACCGAGCTGCCGTTCCTCAACGACTGGCCGGACGATTTCCGCTACGTCCTCGGCCTGCAGGAATCGTCCGTCGTGGCGATGGCGGACGGCTTTGCGCGCGCCACCGGCCGCGCGGCGTTCTGCAACCTGCATTCGGCGGTCGGCATCGGCCATGCGCTCGGCAGCGTCTTCACGGCCTTACCGCAACCAGACGCCGCTGGTGATCTCCGCCGGGCAGCAGGCGCGCAGCCTGCTGTCGGGCCAGCCGTTCCTCGGCGCCACGGAGGCCGCGAACTTTCCAAAGCCGTACGTGAAATGGAGCTGCGAGCCGGCGCGCGCGGAAGACGTGCCGGCCGCGCTGGCGCACGCCTACTACACCGCGATGCAGCGGCCGTGCGGGCCGACCTTCGTCTCGATCCCGATGGACGACTGGGGCGTCGCGACCGAGCCGACGGCCGCACGCACCGTCAGCCGCGACATCGCGCCCGATCCCGAGCTGATCGCAGACGCTCGCGCGCGCGCTCGCCGCGGCGAAGCGGCCCGTGCTGGTGATCGGACCGGAGGTCGACGGCGAAGACGCGGGCGACGCCGCCGTCGCGCTTCGCCGAACGCATCCGCGCGCCGGTGCTGGTCAGCCCGTTCTCGAGCCGCGGTCAGCTTTCCGGAACAGCATCCGCTGTTCGCGGGCTTCCTGCCGGCAGCGCCGCAGCCGATCGCGGCGACGCTGTCCGCACACGATCTCATCGTCGTGCTCGGCGCGCCGGTCTTCACCTTTCATGTCGCGGGCGACTTCAACCTGCCGCGCAGCGGCGCGCAGCTGTTCCAGCTGACCACCGATGCCGAAGCGGCCGCCTCAGCGTCGATGGGCACCGGCATCGTCGGCAGCCTGCGTCTCGCGTTGCCGGCGCTGACACGGCTCGTGCCGCCGACAGCAGCCGCGACGATGCCGCCGCCGCGCCCGCGCGCCGAGACACCTGCTCGCCCGCGATCCGATCCCGGCCGAATTCCTGCTGCACATGATCTCCGCGACGATGCCGGCCGACGCCATCATCGTCGAGGAAGCGCCGTCGCACCGGCCGGCGCTGCAGCGGCATCTGCCGATCCGCGGCTTCGGCCAGTTCTACACCATGGCGAGCGGCGGGCTCGGCTACGGCCTGCCCGCCGCCGTCGGCGTCGCGCTGGCGAAGCCGGACCGGCGCGTCATCTGCCATCATCGGCGACGGCTCGCTGATGTATTCGATCCAGGCGCTGTGGACCGCGGCCCAGCATCGCCTGCCGCTGTCCGTCGTCGTCATCAACAATGGCGGCTACGGCGCCATGCGCTCGTTCAGCCAGACGCTGAACGTCAAGGGCCCGCCGGGCATCGATCTGCCCGGCATCGACTCGGTGCAGATCGCGAAGGGTTTTGGCTGCGCGGCGTTGCGCGTCGGTGACGTCTGCGTCGCTGGAGCAGGCGCTGCGTCGACGCGTGGCGCACGGACGGGCCGGTGTTGATCGACGTGCCGGTCGATCCGGCGGTGACGAAGCTGTACTAGCTCGTCGCCGTCGAGCTCCGCAGTGCCAGCGGAGCGACGAACTGCGGGACTGACATGCTGCGCGCGAGATCCTGGATTTCTGCGTCGCTGCATCCGGGCTACAGCTGACTGGCGCTCACCACACAAACCCATGGATCCGCGCGGCGTGCTCGCGCATGCGTTCGGGGCTGCCGAGCAGCGGGCGGTTGGCGCCGATGCGCTTGAACCAGTAGTGCAGGCCGAGCATGTCGGTGATGCCGATGCCGCCGTGCACCTCGGTCGAGGTGCGCGCGACGAAGCGGCCGATCTCGCCGAGATAGCGCCTTGGCGTGCGCCGCGATCAGCGGCGCCTCGTCCGGCCGCTGATCGAACGCGTAGGCGGCGTACCAGACCAGCGCCCGCCCCGGCTCCAGCTGCGCCGCCATCTCCGCGCACAGGTGCTTGACCGCCTGGTAGCTGGCGATGATGCGGCCGAACTGCCTGCGCTCCTTGGCGTAGGCGACGGCCTTGTCGATCATCGCCCAGCCGGCGCCGAGGGTGTCGGCGGCGAGCATCACCCGGCCGCGTCGCAGCAGCCGCGCGATGACGGCTTCGGTCGCGACGCGAGCGGCTCGGCCGCGACGCCGTCGAACACCAGCTCGCCAGCGGCGCGCGTGCGATCGATGGTCGGCAGCGCGCGCGTCGTCAGGCCTTTCGCGCTCGCCTCCACCAGGTGCAGGCCGCCGGTCGCGGTCGGCGACGATCAGGATGTCGGCGCCGGCGCGTCGATCGCGAACAGCGCCTTGCCGGAGAGCTTGCCCGCCGTTCGCCGTCACGCCGGCGTTCTCGCGCGCGCCGCCGGCGTGCTCGGAGACCGCGACCGAAGCCCGCGCCTCGCCCGCCGCCAGCTTCGGCAGCCAGCGCTTCTGCTGCGCGGGCGATCCCGCCAGCATCAGCGCCAGCGGCGCCATCACCGCGGTGCCGAGGAACGGCACCGGCGCGACGTGCTTGCCGAGCGCCTCCGACGATCAGCGCCGCCTCGAGCAGGCCGAGGCCGAGCCCGCCATGCTCCTCGGGGACGAGCAGCGCCGGCGACGCCGAGCTCCGCCAGCATGCGCCACACATCGTCGGCGACGGCTTCGCCGCCGTCGGCGGCCTTGCGCACGCGATCGAGCGGGCAGGCTTTCGCCAGCGCGCCGTCGATGCTGTCCTGCATCATCTTCTGGTCTTCGGAGAGTGCGAATTCCATGATCAGTCGCTCGCGACCTTCGGCTCGCGCGGCATGTCGAGGCCGCGTTCGGCGATGATGTTCTTCTGGATCTGCGCGGTGCCGCCGCCGATGATCAGGCCGAGGTCGAACATCGTAGCTGACGACTGCCAGTTGCCCTTGGCGCGCAGGTGCGGGCTGTCGTCGTAGAGCACGCCGAGCTCGCCCAGCGCATCGATCGCCAGCGTCGAGAGCTGGTGATTGAGCTCGCAGCCCTGCAGCTTCATGATCAGCCCGGCCAGGCCCGGGCTTTCCTTCTTCGCAGCCGCCGTCTGCGTTGCGCATGCCGGTGAACTGCATCGCCAGCACGCGGGCCTGCGAGCTGCATCAGCCGGTCGCGCAGCGCCGGCTCGTCGATGGCGCGGTGGCCGTCGATCGTCTCCTCCTGCATCAGCTTCGATCAGCATGGTCAGCCGCCGCCGCGATGGCGTTCGGATCGCCCAGCATGCCGCGCTCGTGCTTCAGCGTGGCGTTGGCGACGGCCCAGCCCTCGCCGCGCTGCCGCCCACGATCTGCGTCACCGGCACGCGCACGTCGGTGAAGAACACCTCGTTGAACTCGGCGCGGCCGGTCATGGTCTTCAGCGGCCGCACGTCGATGCCCGGCGTCGTCATCGGGATCAGCAGGTAGCTGATGCCGAGGTGCTTCGGCTTGTCCGGCTCGGTGCGCACGAGGCAGAACATCATGTCGGCGTAGCGTGCGCCGCGAGGTCCAGATCTTCTGGCCGTTGATGACGAAGTCGTCGCCGTCGACGACGGCGCGCGTCGTCAGCGAGGCGAGATCGGAGCCGGCGTTCGGCTCGGAATAGCCCTGGCACCAGATCGACCTCGCCGCGCAGCGTCGGCGCGATCCACTTCTGCTTCTGCTCCTCGGTGCCCTTCTCGAGCAGCGTCGGCACCAGCATCGAGATGCCGATGCCGGCGAGCGCCGGCGGCACGCCGGCGTCGGCGAACTCCTCGGCGATGATGCGCGTCTTCAGCGGATCGGGCGCGGCGCCGTAGCCGCCATACTGTTTCGGGATGGTGCGCGCGGCAAAGCCGTGCTGCAGCAGCAGCGCCTGCCATACTCAGCGTTTCCGGCGAATTGCGCGATGCGACCGACTGGGATTTCGGCGCGAGGTGACGGTTGGCGGCGATGAAGGCCCGCACATCGTCGCGAAAGGCCTGATGCTCCGGCCCGTAGGTGAGGTCCACGGCGCACTCCCCGGTTGCAGAATTATGGTTATCGCCATCGTAACCGACGCACGGCACGGTGCTGCCAGAGCGTTTCAGGCAGGTCAGAGCCATGCTTTGGCCGTCATTGCATCGGACGGAGGGGGTGGCGCTGCACTTGGGACTGCGCTTGGGACGCACTTGGGACGTGCGTTTTGGGGAGGAACACCTATGCCATACATCTGCCCGCACTTAATCCGCATTTAACTAAAATGCCGTCTTAATGCCGGCCCGCGAAACTGCGAGAGGCTACTCCGGATCTTCGGAACCAGGGGTGGGGATGATGCAGCTTTTGCGTTCGATCGTGTTGCGGCCGTACGGGAGGGGGACCCGCGCAGCAGCCACACCGAAGTCAATCGTTGTAAGTAGCGTAGAGTAAATGAGTTCTGGCACCGACGCGCTCTATGGCTTCGCGGCACACGATCCGCGACGCATCTCTCCTCAAGCCATCGCTCTCAAATCCCGGGCGCTCCCGCAGAACATGCTCGCGCATCTGGCGCTCGCCTTCGTGGCGACCAGCTGCCTCTGGACAGTCTATTCGCACGTTCGCGATGGTGAAGCTGGACCGATCGTCGCCGAGCGTTTCTCCGCGCCCGCAACCGTTGTCACCGCCTCCATTCGCCGGCCGGCGATCCATGAGAGCTTTGCTGCTCTCCAGGAAACGACCGTCCCGACCATCTCGACCGTCCAACGCAAGAGCCACGCCAACCTCTTCGACGCCCGGCATCTGAGCGTCACGCCGGCAACTCTGTCCGGCGGCAAGCCGGCGGCGCTCGCCGAACATCTGGTTGCACCGATCAGGTCGGCCGCAGCGCGGCTGCTGGAGAACGTTCAGCCGCAGGCCGAGCGTCAGAGCGTGCAGATTGCGCAGACCGTGCCGATGCCGGCTGCGCGCCCGACGATGCTCGCGTCGCTGCAGAGCCCGACAGCGCCTGCACCGGCCGCATCCGCGCCGGCTGCGGCCACGCCGAAGG
Organism: uncultured Alphaproteobacteria bacterium; assembly: GCA_963843435.1. Classification (GTDB taxonomy): domain Bacteria; phylum Pseudomonadota; class Alphaproteobacteria; order Rhizobiales; family Xanthobacteraceae; genus P52-10. The sequence goes on along the minus strand of CAWJKJ010000006.1, from coordinate 476,560 downwards.
TGCATGGTGGAAGACAAGGCCACGGTGCTGGCGTTGATCTCGTCCAACAAGAATTCGCTGTTCCAGAAACTGTTCGGCAAGCCGAAGCCTGCGGGCCCGATGCTCGCCTATGCCTCGACCGATGGCGGCGTCGCCAGCGACACGCAAACCATCCTGTTCGACGGCATGCCGAAGTACGATCAGTGGACCGCGGTCTACGACATCAGCGCCAAGAAGGTTTACATGCCGGACGGGACGGAGCTGGAAGCGCATTCCGGTCTCGGCAAGCGGATGGACGATCCGCGGCAGGTGCATGTGAAGATGAACGGCGCGACGCCGCCGCATGTCTATGATCTCACGATGCGCGAAGCCTTGTTCCACGGCGACGAGGCGCTGCGCATGACGCCGGTCGGCGGCAACGACCGCATCTTCGGACGAACCGGCCTGCTCGCGCACAGCTATCTGCTCGGCCCGCGCGGCGACTCGAACGGCTGCGTGTCGTTCAAGGACTACAGCGCGTTCGTGCGGGCCTACAAAAATGGCCAGGTCAAGCGGATGGTCGTGGTGGCCAAGCTCGGTTGACGTCATTGACGGCCCGTAGCCCGGATGGAGCGAAGCGTACATCCGGGGCTGAATTCCGTAGAGTCTCAGAGGCCGCCCCGGATTTCGCTTCGCTCCATCCGGGCTACGACGCCTCGCACTATCGTTCGCTGTCGAGCACTGCCATCTGCGCCGCGGCGTAGCGGTCGCCCTTGGCTGCGCCCTTTGGCGCTGCGGCTTCGATCTCGGCCAGGTCTTCTTTCGTAAGCTTCAACGTCAACGCACCAAGCGATTCCGAAAGCCGTTCGCGACGGCGCGCGCCGACCAGCGGAACGATGTCGGTCCCCTGCGCCATCACCCAGCCGATTGCGATCTGCGCGACGCTTGCGCCGCGACGCTCAGCGACAGTTCGTAGCGCGTCGACCAGCTTCAGGTTGTGAGCGAGATTATCGCCCTGAAAACGGGGACCGTGGCTGCGGAAGTCGCTGGCACCGGCCGTGCCGGACCAGTGGCCCGAGATCAGCCCGCGCGACAGCACGCCATAGGCAGTGATGCCGATACCGAGCTCGCGGCAGGTCGGAAGAATGCTGTCTTCGATGCCGCGCGAGATCAGCGAGTATTCGATCTGCAGGTCTGCGATCGGATGCACCGCATGCGCGCGGCGGATCGTCTCGGCGCCGACTTCGGACAAGCCGATGTGCCGGACGAACCCCTCACGAACGAGATCGGCGATCGCACTGATCGTATCCTCGATCGGCACCGCGGGATCGAGCCGCGCCGGCCGGTAGATGTCGATGTAGTCGGTGCCGAGCCGCTTCAGGCTGTAGGCCGCCGCGGTCTTCACCGCATTCGGGCGCGCGTCATAGCCGATCCAGCCGCCGCCCGGGCCGCGCTGCGCACCGAACTTGACGCTGACGAGCGCATTCTCGCGGCGCTTGCCCTTCAACCCTTCCGCAATCAGCATCTCGTTGTGCCCCATGCCGTAGAAGTCGCCGGTGTCCAGCAAGGTGATGCCGGCCTCCAGCGCGGCGTCGAAGGTGGCCAGGCTCTCGCTGCGATCGGCCGGGCCGTAGAGGTCGGACATGCCCATGCAGCCGAGCCCGATCGCGGAAACCATGGGGCCGCTCTTGCCCAATTGACGTGTGATCATCGAAATCTCCTGTCTTGAGGTGGCGGGCGCTATCTAGCCCTTGGCGCAGTGTGCGATAATCCGTATAAATCCGAACAGCCTGTTCGGATTTTCGTACAATGCCGCACGCCCGCCTGAGCGATCTCGAGGTCTTTGCAGCGGTGGCGCAGCGGCGCGGCTTCCGCGGAGCTGCGAAGGCCACCGGCCTCTCCCCCTCGACGATGAGCCACACCATTCGCCAGCTCGAGGAGCGGCTCGGCACGCGGCTCCTCAACCGCAACACCCGCAGTGTCGCATTGACCGATGCCGGCGCGGCACTGCTCCGGCGCATCGCGCCCGCCTTGACCGAACTGCACGATGCGCTCGATCAGTTTCCCGCGGCGAGCGGCGTGGTCGCGGGCCCGCTCCGCATCAATGCGCCGCCGCCGGCGATCGAGCTGGTGCTGGCTCCCATCGCGGGCTTGTTCCTGAAGGAATTCCCGCACGTGCGGCTGGAAGTGATGGGGGAGCCGCAGCTCGTCGACATTGTCGCCGCCGGCTTCGACGCCGGCGTACGCTGGGGTGAGGATCTCGCCCAGGACATGATCGCCGTGCCGCTCGGCTCCGCGCAACGCTACGTCATTGTCGTCGCGCCAGATCTGCTGGCCAAGACCGGTCCCGTCAGCACGCCGCAAGATTTACTGACCCGGCCCTGTATCCGCCAGCGCTTTCCGAACGGCGTCACCATGCAATGGGAATTCGAACGGCGCGGGCGAACACTACGCATCGATCCACCCGCCGCGCTGATCTCGAACAATATCGCCCTGCAGCGGCGAGCCGCGCTCGACGGCGCCGGCTTCTGGGCGTCATTCGATGGCTATGTGACGGACGATCTCGCGAAAGGACGGCTCGTCAGCGTGCTCGACGACTGGCAGGCGCCCTTCCCCGGACCGTTTCTTTATTATCCGAGCCGGCGGCAGATTCCGCCGCCATTGCAAGCCTTCCTCGATTTCCTGCGCAAGCATCGCACCAGACCGCGATAAACTAGGTGACAATGAGTTTGGGTTGGAGACGGCGCTAGCCACTCACACAGCGTCGTTCCTGCGAAAGCAGGGATTCATACGCCGTGTCGTTCATAAGGTGGCAGGCGCACGTTGCCGTTCGAAACTCGGAGGCTATGGGTCCTGCTTTCGCAGGGACGACACTGAGAAGGACGGCTGGCGCAATCTGAAATCATCGCTTCAGCCACCCGGCAAAACCTCGCCCGCAAAGAAGCGCCGCGGGTTGTCTTCGAGGATCGAGGCGATGTCCGCCTGGTTGACGCCGCGGGCGTGCAGCATCGGCATGAAATCGGTGAACATGTAGGTGTAGGGCGGCGGATAGCGGCCCTGCGAGCGCAGGTGCTCGATCTTTGAAAGTTCTTCCGCGCTGAGCTGGCGCGGGAACTTGCCGAGCCAGCCGCAGTGCCGGTCCTGGCTCATCATGATCTGCGTGCGAAAGCCGTCCTTCACCAGCTTTGCAAGATTGTCGGCGCGGACCTCGTCCGGCTGAAAGCGCGTCAGGCCGATACGATCGAAGCCGATATAGGAGCCGCCGTCGACCACCTGGCGGTGATAGGCGGGATCGGCGTTGCCGCAGCAATGGCCGATCAGGCAGCGATGCGCGCCGACACCGCCTTCGGCGAACAGCTTCTGCTGCTCCGGGCCGGCGCAGCCGTCCTGGGTGTGGGTGATGATCGGCACGCCGGTGGCCTTCTGCGCGAGGCAGGCCGCGGCCAGAAATTTCTTCTCGAATGCGGTGACGACCGGCGCGCCGGTCGCAACCTTGATCGCGCCGGCCTTGATGCCGGTCTCGCCGATGCCGTGGGTGATCTCGCGGATGTACAGCTCGGCGATTTCGTCGACCGTGCGCGCCCGCCAGTACACCGGCAGGCCCATGTCCTCGAAGTAGAAGCCGGTGGTGCAGATGATGTGCATGCCGGACTTTTCCGAGATCTCCTTCATGACCTCGACATCGCGGCCGAGCTCGATCGGACAGGGATCGACGAAGCTGCGCACGCCGTGCTCGGTCCGCAGCTGCACGAGACGGCGCACGGCCTCGTCGATGAAGCCGGCGCGATCGAATTTGGCCGTCGGATCGAATTCAGCGCCGGGAAAGGCGATGAACAGGTGCTCGTGCATCAGCGTCCGGCCGAGCCGCTCGACCGGAATAGGCCCGGTCACCGTCTGCACTGTTGTCATTGTTGTTTCTCTCCCGGCCCGTGTTGTTGGTTGACGTCATAAGACGACAAGCGCGGCAGGGAGCAATATCGCCAGCGCAACCCTCGGCCCGTCGCATGACGGCTAGCGCTTCGGCTTGGCCTCGTGATCGAGTTGCAGGCACATCGCCAGCGACAGGCGGTCGATCATTTCTTCCTCGTGCAGCCCGACGAGGCGCGGCTTGTTCAGCACGGCGTTGATCAGCGTGCCGAACACCATCTGGAAGGCGAAGCCGATGGCGCGCTGCTTCGCGGCCTGGCGTCCGCGGCCCATGCGCGCGAGCAGCAACGGCGTCGAACGCTCGACGATGGCGGCGCCGGTTTCGGCCACCGTCACCCAGCGCGCCGGCTGCACCGCCTTGTACTGCATGGCGGCGCGCAGCACGCCCTCGTTGCGGCGGATCACATCGGTCACCACCGCGACCACGTCGCGACACGCCGCTTGCAGACTCGCGTTCAGGCGATCGTCATTGGCGATCGCCTCATCGATGGCCAGCAGGCAGCGCTTGGTGCGCGAGCGACACCAGCGCGCCGAAGAATGCGTCCTTGCTTTCGAACCGCCCGTAGAACGCGCCGACGGTGACGCCGACGCGGGCGCAGAGCTCGTCGATCGACAGTTCATCGAAGGCGCAATCGCGCAGCAATTCGGCGCCGGCTTCCAGCAGCGCCACCGTGGTTTCCTGGCTGCGCCGCTGCCGGGTGGGCAAAATGCCCGGCAAATCCTGCACCAGCGGCCATCCGGCGGTCTGCGACATCTCGGTCAACGGTCGTCTCGCAAAATTATATTGACAACTATATTATAGTCGCGGCTATAATTTAGAACAAGAATAATAACGCCGCATCCAAAGGCGAACAGCGATCGTCACCGCCGGCCGCAGCGCTTCGCGCGGCTGGGGGAAAGCTCAAGGGAGGTTGCGATGCCAGGAAAAATCCGACTGCACGTCGATCAGGACAAGTGCCAGGGTCACAGCCGCTGCAAGTCGCTTGCGCCGGAGCTGTTCGACCTCGACGAATTCGGCAACGCCCACGAAATCGGCGACGGCACGGTGCCGGACGCATTGGTCGAGAAGGCGTATCTCGCCAAATCGAATTGTCCCGAGTTGGCCATCGACATCATCGAGGAGTGAGCGGGCCGCAAGGCCGCGCGGCTCGTTGCCATTGGATCACGTGTCGAAACACGGATCGGCAGATATCAGGAGAGATTCATGAGCAACGTCCCCGTAACCGACTGGGTCAACGATTTCGACCACACCGATCCGAAGTGGACGGAAAATCCGTTTCCGATCTGGGAGGAATTGCGCGGCAAGTGTCCGGTCGTGCACACCGACCGCTTTCTCGGCGTCTACCTGCCGACGACCTATGAGGCGGTGAAGCAGATCGCCTACGACACCGACAGCTTCTCCTCCCGCCGCATCATCGTGCGCAACGCGCGGCCCGAAAACATTCAGCCGACGCCGCCGATCAACATCGATCCGCCGCATCACAAGCCGGCCAAGCAGGCGCTGCTGCCGCCGTTCACGCCCGATGCGATGAAGAAGCTCGAGCCGCGGGTGCGCGCGATCTGCAACGAGCTGATCGATCAGTTCATCAACGACGACACCTGCGACGCCGCCGCGCAATACTCCAAGCACATTCCGGTGCGCGCGATCGCCCACATGCTGGGAATCCCCGAGAAGGACGGCGACCTGTTCATCAAGTGGATCCACGAGATCCTCGAGCTCGGCATCACCAACGAAGAGATCCTGATGCAGGCGGCGCAGAACATGGCCGCCTACTTCCTTCCCTACATCGACGCCCGCCGCAAGAATCCGGGCGACGACCTGATCTCCGACCTGATCCGCGCCAAGGGCCCGGACGGCCAGCCGTTCTCCGACATGCATGTGATGGGATCGGTGCGGCTGCTGCTGATCGCCGGCATCGACACCACCTGGAGCGCCATCGGCGCCTCGCTCTGGCACCTGTCGAAGACCCCGGCCGATCGCAAGCGCCTGGTCGCCGAGCCGGAGCTCATGCCGTTCGCGATCGAGGAATTCCTGCGCGCCTATTCGCCGGTGACGATGGCGCGCGAGGTGATGAAGGAGACGACGGTGAGCGGCTGTCCGGTGAAGCCCGGCAACATGGTGCTGCTGTCGTTCCCGGCGGCGAACCGCGATCCGGCGATGTTCGAGGACGCCGACAAGGTGATCATCGACCGCAAGCAAAACCGCCATGCCGCGTTCGGCCTCGGCATTCACCGCTGCGTCGGCTCGAACCTCGCGCGCATGGAGATGACGGTCGCGCTCGAAGAGTGGCTGAAGCGCATTCCGGAATTCAACCTCGACCCCAAGGGCACCGTCACCTGGTCCGAGGGCACGGTGCGCGGCCCGCGTCAGCTTCCGCTGCTGCTCGGCAAAGCCTCAGCGACGCTGGCCGCCGCGGAGTAGCTCGCGCGCACCTACATGCAGAACGCCTCTCCCGGCTACCCGGGGAGAGGCTGAATTCGCTTGGCCGCGCCGGCGCGCGAGCAAGCCTCTCGCGCGTGCACCGCGGAAAGAACGTCGCAGCCGTCCCCGGTTGCATCTTCGGAAAATTGTTCTCATAGTTGGCCCGAGCAACCGGCGCAAAGATGTCCGGGCAGGGAAGAACGCTTAACGAACAAGCGAATTTTCGGGAGGCCGATATGCAGATGCTTCGCAAGCTGACCTGCCTGGCTGTCGCAGGATCTGCGCTCGCCATTGCGGGCGCGACAGATATCCTCGCGCAGGACAAGAAGCCCCTCGAACTGCGCTACACCACCGGCGCGCCGCCGAAGACACCCTGGGTGATGCAGCTCGAGCGCTTCGCCAAGGACGTCGAGGAAGAAAGCAAGGGCGGGCTCAAGATCGACCAGTTCATTGCCGCCCAGCTCGGCAACGAGCAGGACACGGCGCAGCAGATCGCGCGCGGCCGCATCGACATGGGCGGCTTCTCGAACGGCGCCGTCGCGCTGCTGACGCCGGAAATCTCGCTGCTCGGCCTGCCGTTCTATTTCAAGGACACCGCCGAACAGGACTGCACGCTCGACAACCACATGACCAAGCCGGTGCACGATGCGCTGGCGAAGAAGGGCGTGAAGTTCCTCGGCTGGACCGAGGTCGGAACCGCCGACGTGATCGGCAAGAAGCCGTTCGTCTCGCCGAAGGATGTCGCCGGCCTGAAGGCCGCCGCAGCCTCCAACAAGGTCTCCGCCGCGACATGGGTCGGCGCTCGGCGCCAATCCGAATGCGATCGGCATCACCGAAATCGCCTCTGCGTTCCAGAGCGGCCTGGTCGACGTGCAGTCCACGGTCGTCACCTTCTATCTTCCGTCCGGCCTGAACAAGGTCGCGCCGGTCCTGACCCGCGTCGAACTGTCCGACGCGCCCGGCATCATCATGATGAACAAGGCCAAGTACGAGGGCATGCCGAAGGATCAGCGCGAAGCGCTGGATCGCGCGGTCGCCCGCCGCTCGGCCGATCAGCTGCGCAAGGAAATCCGCGGCTTCGAGGCGACCTTGCGCGAGATGCACGTCAAGGGCGGCGGCACGGTCGTCGACGTGACGCCGGCGCAGCGCGAGGAATGGCGCAAGGCGCTGCAGCCCGCATGGCCGGCGATGGTGAAGGACCTCGGCGCCGACGGCGACCGCTTCTTCAAGCAGATGGAAGCCGGGCGACAGGCCTGCGAAAAGAAGAGCTGAGAGCGCAACCGAACGGTGCGGGGCGCCTTGGCTGATGCAGTCCAATCCTGAACCTGCAATTGCGGCGGCCGCCGCTCCGCGCGCGCGGGCGATCGCCGAGCGCTGGCACCAGGTCGAGTGCTGGGTCGCGGTCGCCGCCTTCGCCTTCATCGCCATCATTCTGCTGCTCGACGTGCTCGGCCGCGAACTCCTCGGACCGATGCTGCGGCTGCTCGGCTTTCCCGCCGGCCGCCACCGGCATCTTCGCCTCGCAGAAGCTGTCGATCTTCGCGCTGGTGATCGGCAGCTTCGCCGGCATCGGCATCGCCACCGCGACCGCAAGCCATCTCGTGCCGCGCGTCGGCTTCGGCTGGGTGCCGGCGCGCTGGGAGCCCCTGGTTCAACCGCCTCGCCGATCTGCTCACCGGCCTGTTTCTGGTCGGCGTCGCCTATTACGGCTTCAAGTTCGTCGACTCGTCGATGTCGACCGACCTGCGCGCGCCGGTGCTCGACTGGAGCGTCTGGCCGATCCAGCTCGCGATCCCGATCGGCTTCCTGTCGGCGGCCGGGCGCTACTTCATGTACGCGGCCTGGCCCGCGATCAGGCCGCAGCCGCCGGAGTTCCAGGAATGACCGCGCTTCCTGATCGTCGGCATGATCTTCGCGCTGCTGGCGCTGCGGCAGCCGCTGCTGGTCATCCTGCTCGCCATCGCCGCGCTGCGTTCACCTGAAGTGGGGCCAGGGCAAGCTCGACTTCATCATCGAGGACATGTGGGTCGGGCTCGACAAGGAAGTGATCCTGTCGATCCCGCTGTTCATCCTGTGCGGCAACGTGATGACGCGCGGCTCGATCGCGCAGCGGCTGATCCGCATCCTGGCCGCGATCACCAAACCGCTGCCCGGCGGCCTGGCGGTGGCCTGCATCCTGTCCTGCGCGGTGTTCGCCGCGATCTCCGGCTCGTCGATCGTCACCATGCTGGCGATCGGCTCGGTGATGTATCCGGCGATGCGGCAGGCCGGCTACGACATCAAGTTCACGCTCGGCGCGATCATGTCGGGCGGCACGCTCGGCATCATCATCCCGCCGTCGATCCCGATGATCATCTACGCGCTGGTGACGGAGACCATCGTCACCGACCTGTTCGCCGCGGGCTTCGGCCCGGGCATCCTGCTCACCCTCGTGCTGTCGACCTACTCGGTCTGGTTCAACCGGCACATGCCGACCGAGCGCTTCGACTTCGCCGAGTTCTGGGTCGCCTTCAAGAACGGCATCTGGGCGGCGCTGCTGCCGGTGATCCTGCTCGGCGGCATCTACTGCGGCTACTTCACCGCCACCGAGGCCGCGGCGGTCGCGCTCTGCTACGCGATCCTGGTCGAGATCTTCATTCACCGCGAGCTGAAGCTCGGCGATTTCTACGGCGTGGTGCTGGAGACCTCCAAGCTCGGCGGCTCGCTGTTTCCCGCTGCTCGCCGTGGCGCTGAGCCTGAACATCATCCTGACCGAGCATCGCGCGCCGCAGATGCTGGTCGAATTCATGCAGGGCTACATCTCGAGCCCGCTGACGTTCATGCTGCTGGTCAACATCCTGCTGTTGATCGTCGGCTGCCTGATGACGACGGGCGAGGCGATCCTGATGCTCGCGCCGCTGCTGGCGCCGCTCGCGGCCGCCTACGGCTACGACAAGGTGCTGTTCGGCCTGATCATGATCCTGAACCTGGAGATCGGCTACCTGACGCCGCCGGTCGGGCCTGAACCTGATCGTGGCGATGAGCGCCTTCAAGCAGAACTTCGGCCTGCTGTGCCGCGCGGCCGTGCCGTTCATCCTGCTGATGATCGTGTGCCTGGTGACGGTCGTGTGGCAGCCGTGGATCGCGATGTATTTGGTGACGGGCAAGTTTTAGCCGTCCGTCATTGCGAGCGCTAGCGATCATTGCGAGGAGCGCAGCTGACGGCAGCAATCCAGCGCGCGCGTAGCGCGCCATAAAAGCGATGAGTTCGCTGCAACTGCCGCGCTTTATGTTTGCGCGCTATCGCGCGCGCTGGATTGCTTCGCTTCGCTCGCAATGACGGCGAGCAACTCACACCTTCTCGCTTTGCTTCCGCGGCGGGATCACGCCGTACATCTGCAGCAGCGGATTCCAGAAGGCCTGGTTGAAGCCGATCATCGCCCGCGCGAGATCGCGGCTGACGTTCAGCGCCGGCACGTCCATCTTCGACAGCTTGACGTTGCTGAGATCGATGCTGCCGGAGAGCTCGCCGTGGCGGAAGTTCAGCTTGGTGCCGAACTTGCGCGCGAGCGCGCGCATGGCGTCGTTCTGCGCGCCGGTGGTGACGCGCAGCCGCTGAAAGCCGTTGCGCTTGGCCTCGGCCAGCAACGCCTTGAACAGCACGCTGCCGACGCCCTGACGCCGCAAATGCTGCTCGACGCTGAAGGCGATTTCCGGCGTGGAGTCAGCCGTGCGCTGCGGCTCGTGCAGTTCGGCTGCGCCGTGAACTTCGCCGTTCTCGATGTAGCCGATGACGATCACGCCCTCGCCGAAGCAGCCTGCGGCATATTTCTTCAGAAAATCGTCGTCGACGACGCCGTTGAAGCGATCGCGCCGGCTGGCCGGATCGAGCCTAAGAAGATGGTCGCGCAGAAGCGGCATCTCGCCTGGCTTCAGCACCCGCACGGCACCTGTTGGCCGCGCCCGGCTGGCAACCTGAAGTTCGCTCATTCGTCATGCTCCTCATGGTCAGCCCTCGAGGAAGCGTTGAATCCCTAGTCATCTCTATATGGTGCATCGCAGCAACGAATGTCAAGACGCATCTATCCTATTGTATTATAATGGATTATTTTCGACCAAAAGTCGGCATTGCACGGAGCCTGCGGAACCGATCAATAGCACCTTGATTCGGCGCGTACCGCGTGCCGGACTGCAGCCCCGCAATGCTCAAGAACAAGGATCAAAAACTCAATGGCCGGCAAATCGCTCGAAGGAAAAGTCATCGTCGTCACAGGCGCCGGCCGCGGCATCGGCCGCGAGATCGCGATCCTGTGCGCGGCAGAAGGCGCGAAGGTGGTGGTCAACGACCCGGGCGTCGCCGCCGACGGCTCCGGCTCGAACGCCGCGCCCGCCGAAGAGGTGGTGCAGGAGATCGCCAAGCGCGGCGGCACGGCGGTCGCGAATTTCGAAAGCGTCGCCGAGGCCATTCCCGCGAGCAAGATCGTGCAGATGGCGGTCGACAAGTTCGGAAGGCTCGACGGCGTCGTCAACAATGCCGGCATCCTGCGCGACGCGATCTTCCATCGCATGAGCGTCGATGCCTTCGAGCAGGTGATCAAGGTGCACCTGATGGGCTCGTTCTATGTCGTCGCACGCAGCAGCCCGGCTGTTCCGCGAGCAACAGAGCGGCTCGTTCGTGCACTTCACCTCGACGTCCGGCCTGGTCGGCAATTTCGGGCAGGCGAACTACGCGGCGGCGAAGCTCGGCATCGTCGGGCTGTCGAAATCGATCGCGCTCGACATGCAGCGCTTCAACGTGCGCTCCAACTGCGTCTCGCCGTTCGCCTGGAGCCGGCTGATCGGCACCATCCCGACCGAGACGCCGGAAGAGCAGGCGCGGGTCGCAAAGATCCAGCAGATGGGCCCGGAGAAGATCGCGCCCGTCGTCGGCTATCTGCTCAGCGACGCGGCGAAGGACGTGACCGGGCAGATTTTTGCGGTGCGCATGAACGAGGTGTTCCTGATGAGCCAGTCGCGCCCGTTGCGCTCGGTGCATCGTGCCGAGGGCTGGACCGTGGATTCGCTCGCCCAGCACGGCATGCCGGCGATGAAATCATCGTTCTATCCGCTCGACCGGTCCGCGGATATGTTCAACTGGGACGCGATTTAGCTATCGCTCGCACGTGGCTGTCATCACCGGGCTTGACCCGGTGGCCCCGCTCAGCGACGCAGGCCCTCCTAAGCGGGATCGCCGGGTCATAGCCGGCGAGGACGAGTCTGCGCGGCTAAGCGACAATGACGTCGCAGGAGTATCATCATGAGCTGGCAACCTTCCGCAGACCCGATCCTCGGCGACAAGCAATCCTGCGACGCGCTCGAGCTTGTGATCGTGCCGCGCACGCGCGATCTCGGCGATGGCTTTCTCGTGCGCCGAGCCCTGCCGCACGGCAAGCGGCAGATGGTCGGGCCGTTCATCTTCTTCGATCAGTTTGGGCCGGTGCAGTTTCTGGCCGGGCACGGCATGGACGTGCGGCCGCATCCGCATATCGGGCTCGCGACCGTCACCTACCTGTTCGACGGCAGCATCATGCATCGCGACAGCGAGGGGCACATCCAGGAGATCACGCCCGGCGCGATGAACCTGATGACCGCCGGGCGCGGCATCGCCCATTCGGAACGCACGCCGGAGGTCCCGCGCCGCGACGGCCAGCACATGCTCGGCCTGCAGAGCTGGATTGCGCTGCCCAAGGGCAGCGAAGAGATCGCGCCGTCGTTCCAGCACTACGCGGCCGACCAGTCTGCCGACCGTCACCGACAACGGCCTGCGCGCGCGGGTGATCGCGGGCAAGGCGTTCGGCGCGGCGTCGCCGGTGGCGATGGTGTCCGACTGGTTCTATGTCGAGGTCACGCTTGCGGCCGGGCTCACCGCGCCGCTCGATGCCGACCACGAGGAGCGCGCGATCTATCTGGTCGAAGGCGAGATCGAGATCGCCGGGGACAAATTTGACGGTCCGCGACTGTTGATATTCCGTCCGGGGGACCGAATCACGGTCCGCGCGACGCAGAATGCACGCATGATGTTCCTCGGCGGCACCGCGCTGGAGGGCCCGCGGCATATCTGGTGGAACTTCGTCTCCTCCAGCAAGGAGCGGATCGAGCAGGCCAAGGAAGACTGGAAAACCGGGCGTTTCGCCAAGGTGCCGGACGAGACCGAGTTCATCCCGCTGCCTGACCGATAAGCAAAACGCGTCGATTCCATCACATTTTTGAATGCGTGCATGCTTTGCCGGAACGCGCGGCCATGCGAGTATGGCCGATCTATTTGTTGGGCATGATCTCCATCCGAAAACCGGTATCCACTTTTCGGGATCATGCCTTGGGCAAGGGCAAGAAAATCCAAAAGGAAGCAGGCAAATGACCGTTCGAGCGGGGCGTGAATTTCTGGCGATCCCCGGCCCCACCGTTATTCCCGACGAGGTCTTGCGGGCGATGCATCGCCCGGCGATCGACATCTACTCCGGCGAACTGCTCGGCATCACCGACAGCCTGATGCGCGACCTGCCGACGCTGTTCGGCACCAAAGGCCGCGCCTACGTCTACATCTCCAACGGCCACGGCGCCTGGGAAGGCGCACTGACCAACGTGCTCTCGCGCGGCGACAAGATCCTGGTGCTGGAGAGCGGACGCTTCGCCGCCGGCTGGGGCGAGTTTGCCGCACGGCTCGGCGTCCAGGTCGAAAGCATCAAGGCCGGCTGGCGGCGCGCGGTGCGCCCCGACGAGGTCGAGGCGCGCTTGAGGAAGGACACCACCGGCGAGATCAAGGCGATCCTCGTGACGCAAGTGGACACCGCCTCCGGCGTCGGCAACGACATCGAGGCGATCGGCAAGGCGATCAAGGCATCGGGCCACAAGGCGCCTGTTCATGGTCGACGTGGTCGCCTCGCTCGGCTGCGTGCCGTTCGAGATGGACGCATGGGGCGTCGACGTTGCGGTCTCGGGCTCGCAGAAGGGCCTGATGACGCCGCCGGGCCTCGGCTTCGCCGCGGCGAACGATCGTGCCCGCGAGATCGGCAAGACTGCGGGCCTGCGCACGCCGTACTGGGACTGGGGGTCGCGCGACGGCGAGATGCACTACAACAAGTATGCCGGCACGGCGCCGATGCACCTGCTGTTCGGCCTGCGCCAGGCGCTGAACATGCTGTTCGACGAAAAGCTCGAGAACGTGTTCACGCGGCACCAGCTGCTCGCCGACGCGGTGCGCGCGGCTGTCGGCAAATGGTCGGAAGGCCAGGAGCTGACCTTCAACATCGAGGAGCCGGACGAGCGCTCCAACACGGTGACCACCGTGCTGGTGAAGGACCCGAAGCAGCTCTCCGCGTTCCGCGAGTTCTGCAACAAGAAGTGCGGCGTGGTGATCGGCGCCGGCATCGGCGACCTCAGCGGCAAGGCGTTCCGCATCGCGCATATGGGCCACGTCAACGCGCCGATGATCCTCGGCGTGCTCGGCGTAGCCGAAGTCGCGCTGACCGCGCTGAACATTCCGCACGGCGCCGGCGGCACGGAAGCGGCGATCAAGTCGCTCGGCGCGAGCGTGATGGCGTAGGCTTCCCTTCACCTCTCCCCGTAGGGGAGAGGTCCGACGCTGTCAGCGAGCCGGGTGAGGCGTGGTCCCGGACATCCGATGTGCATGTGCCCCTCACCCCAGCCCTCTCCCGAAGCGGGATCGAGGGGGCGCGCCCGGAATGACGCCTGCTGACTGCCTCGGCTCACACATCCGCAAACTTCGGCGCGCGCTTTTCCAGATTCGCGCGCACCGCTTCGCGCTGGTTGTCCTTGCCGATCAGCTTTGCCTGCTCGACCGATTCCGCGAGCAGCGCCGGCGCCGGATCGCCCATCAGATCGTTCAGCATGCGTTTTGCGGCGCGGATCGCCTCGGGGCTCTTGCCGGCGATTTCGCGCGCGGCTTCGAGTGCCGCGGCACGCGGGTCGTCGCATATGCGCGTTGCAAGGCCCCACGCCAGCGCTTCCTGCGCCGAGAAGATGCGTCCCGTGAAAGTCAGGTCGCGCAGCACGTCGTCGCGCACGAGCTGCCTCAGGATCGGCGTGCCGGCCATGTCCGGCACCAGGCCCCACTTGATCTCCATGATCGACATGCGCGCATCGGGCGCGAGGAACCGCATGTCGGCGCCGAGCGCGAGCTGAAAGCCGCCGCCGAACGCCACACCGTGCACCGCCGCAATCACCGGAACCGGCAGCTGTCGCCAGCCCCATACCGCCTGCTGCGCGTCGTTGGCCGCGCCACGCGTGCGCGCGCCAAGATCGCGGCCGCTGGTCGAAGCGCTGTTGCCCTCCTGCATCTGGCCGAAGCGGCCCATGTCGAGGCCTGCGCAGAACGCGCGGCCCTCGCCCGACAGCACCACCGCGCGCAGCCCCTTCGCGCCGCGCAGGCGGTCCGCGGTCTCGACCAGCGCGGAGAACATCGCCGCATCCAGCGCATTCATCTTGTCGGCGCGCGTCAGCCGCACGTCGGCGACGCCGTCGGACATCGAGACAGCAATGCGGTCGTTCATGGATCTTCGGCACGTCTCCCCGTTGTTCAACTTTGTGCCTTCACAGAACGGTTTTGGTGCGATTTAGTCAATCAGCCAAACAAACCAAAACGGAGACGCCCATGTTCGCGGATGGCCTGCTCAAAGGCAGACGCATTCTTGTCACCGGCGGCGGCACTGGTCTGGGCAAGGCCATGTCCTCGCGCTTTCTGAAACTGGGCGCCGAAGTTCACATCTGCGGCCGGCGCAAGATGGTCTGCGACGAGACCGCCGCCGAACTGATGAAGGCGCATGGCGGCAAGGTGGTCAGCCACGGCCTCGACATCCGCGACGCCGCCGCGGTCGATCACATGATCGAGGAGATTTTCACGACGGCCGGTCCGCTCACCGACCTGATCAACAACGCCGCCGGCAACTTCATCTCGCGCACGCAGGATCTCTCGCCGCGCGGTTTCGACGCCGTCGCCAACATCGTCATGCACGGCACGTTCTATGTCACGCATGCCGTCGGCAAGCGCTGGATCGCCGGCAATCACCGCGGCAACGTCGTCTCGATCGTCACCACCTGGGTGCGCAACGGCAGCCCGTTCGTGGTGCCCTCGGCCATGAGCAAGTCGGCGATCCACGCCATGACCATGTCGCTTGCGACCGAATGGGGCCGCTACGGCATTCGCCTGAATGCGATCGCGCCGGGCGAAATCCCGACCGAAGGCATGAGCAAGCGGCTCAACCCGGGCGAGGAGCCGGGCTCGCGCACCAAGAAGGTCAACCCGCTGGGGCGCGTCGGCACCATGGAGGAACTGGAGAACCTGGCGACCTTCCTGATCTCCGGCGGCTGCGACTGGATCAGCGGCGAGACCATCGCGCTCGACGGCGCGCAGGCGCTCGCCACCGGCGCCGGCTTCTACGAGCTGCGCAACTGGAGCGACGCGCGACTGGCAGGCGGCGCGCGAACGGATCGAAGCGCAGAACAAGAAGGACCGGGCGCAGCGCGCCTGAAGCAGCCGCACGCCACCAGTGGAGCGTAGATCATGCCAGATCAGAACATTGATGCTCACCCGGCATTTGCGCCCGGTGGCGTCGCCGTCATCACCGGCGCCGCCAGCGGCATCGGCCTCGCGGCCGCAAAGCGCTTTGCCGCGCGCCGGGATGAGCGTGTGTCTCGCCGATCTGCCGGGGACAAGCTCGACACGGCGTTGGCAGACGTCGCAGCGCTCGCGGGCAGCGGCGACAAGGTTCGCGCCGTGCCGACCGATGTGAGCAAGCTCGCGGATTTGCAGAGCCTGAAGTAGACCGCCTTCAAGGATTTCGGCGGCGTCTCCGTGCTGATGAACAATGCCGGCATTTCGCTGAAGACGACGGCGTGGAGCGAGGCCGAGAACTGGCGCAAGCTGCTCGAGGTCAATCTCTGGGGTGTGATCAACAGCGTGCAGGCGTTCACGGGCGAGATGATCGCGCAAGGCGAGCCCGGCGCTGATCATCAACACCGGCTCGAAGCAGGGCATCACCAATCCGCCCGGCAATCCCGCCTACAACGTCTCGAAAGCCGGCGTGAAGGCGCTGACCGAGCAGCTCGCGCACGAGCTGCGCAACATCGAAGGCTGCCAGGTGGGCGCGCACCTGCTGGTGCCGGGCTTCACCTTCACCGGCATCACCGGCGTCGCCGAGAAGCCGCGCGGGCGCCTGGACGGCCGAGCAGGTCGTCGACTTCATGCTCGACAGCATCGCGCGCGGCGACTTCTACATCCTCTGCCCGGACAACGACGTGACGCGGGCGATGGACGAGCGGCGCATGCAATGGGCGGCAGACGATCTGATCAAGAACCGGCCTGCATTGTCGCGCTGGCACGCGTCGATGAAGACGGCGTTCGAAGAGTTTCATGAAGAAGCTAAGCACCGACAGAGTGCAGGGAGTTGCAAACATGGCACCACGTATTGCAATCGTAGGCGCGGGCGCGGTCGGCGGCTACGCCGGCGCGCACATGGTGCAGGCCGGCCACGACGTCACCTTCATCGACGGCTGGCCCGAGCATGTGGAGGCGATGCGCAAGGACGGGCTGACCATCACGCATCTGAAGGACGTCGAGCCGTTCAACGTCGGCGTGCGGGCGCTGAACATCACCGACGTGCAGGGCCTCGCCAAGGAAAAGCCGATCGACATCGCCTTCATCTGCATGAAGTCGTACGACACCGCGTGGTCGACGGCGATGATCAAGCCGTATCTGGCGCCTGACGGCTATGTCGTCTCGCTGCAGAACTGCATCAACGAGCCGGTGATCGCCGGCATCGTCGGCGAGGACAGGACGCTCGGCTCGATCGCAAGCTCGATCACGGTGGAGCTGACCGGTCCCGGACAGGTGTTTCGCGCCGCGGGAAAGAGCGGCGCGTCGCACACGGTGTTCCGTGTCGGCCAGCCCGACGGCAAGATCTCCGATCGCGTGAAGCAGGTGTGCGATCTGGTCGCGCTGACCGACAGCGCGCTGATGACCAACGATCTCGGCGCCGAGCGCTGGACCAAACTGACGCTGAACGTGATGGGCAACGGCGTCTCCGCCTGCACCGGACAGAAGAGCCGCGATTCGATCGCCGACGACCGCATCCGGCAGTTCATGGCGCGGCTCGGCTCGGAATGCATCCGCGTCGGCCAGAAGCTCGGCCACAAGCTGGAGGAGATGTATCACCTCGATCCGGAGATCATCGCCCGCGCCGGCGAAGGCGACGCGGAGGCAAAACGCATCTACGACGAGAACCGCCTCGACTCGATCAAGAAGCCCGGCGGCGGCGAGCATCGTCCGTCGATGGGCCAGGACATGGTGAAGGGCCGCCGCACCGAGATCGAATTCATGAACGGGCTGGTGGTCGAGAAGGGCAAGGAGCTCGGCATCGCCACGCCCGCGAACGCGGTGCTGACCGACATCGTCAAGAAGGTCGAGCGCGGCGAGCTGCAAGCCGGACAAGAGCCATCTCACCGGCTTGCGCGAGAGTTGCTGATCATCGTCATTGCGAGGAGCGCAGCGACGAAGCGAATCCAGCGCTGCACCTGCGAGCGAACTAGTCAGCACTGGATTACGCTTCGCTCCGCTCGCAATAACAACAAGGACAAACCATGAAAGAGCTGATGCCGGCCGCCGAAAAAGTCGCGGCAAAACTGTTCGAGAAGAAGCACACGATCGCGGTTGCCGAATCCTCCGCCGGCGGATTGATCTCGGCGGCGCTGCTGGCCGTGCCCGGCGCATCGAAATATTTCATGGGCGGCGCGGTGGTCTACACGCGCCATGCGCGGCGCAACCTGCTGGGGCTCGAAGGCCTGCCGCCCGGGCTTGCGCTCATCGACCGAGCCCTACGTGCTGATCCACGCCAACCGCATCCGCGAGCAGTTCGACACCACGTGGGGATTTGCGGAGGCCGGCGCCGCCGGCCCGCCGAACGCGCAAGGCCTCGGCAACACCTACGGCGACGCCGCGGGCCACAGCTGCTTTGCGGTGGTCGGCAAGGTCGGCATGAGCATCAGCGAGCGCACGATGACGCTCGAGACCGGCAAGGGCGAGCGGCTCGAGAACATGCTGGCGTTTGCGAATGCGGGGCTGGGGTTCTTGCTGGAGCAGTTGGAGCGGTAGCTGCACCAAGTCGCTCGTCATTCCGGAGGCGACGCGAAGCGTCGACCCGGAGGATGCCGAGCTGATGTGCTCTGAGCGGCCACATGGTTCGAGACGCCGGGTCTGCGCGGCTCCTCGCCCGCAGGGTCTTCGGAACGCTCGGACAAAGACTCAAAACGCCGAATAGCCGCCGTCGATCACGAACAGATCGGCGGTGTGATACGACGACGCCTTGCTCATCAGATAGACGGCGATGCCGGAAAAATCCTCCGGATCGCCGTAGCGGCGCATCGGGATGCGCGGCATCGTGTTGGCGACGAACTTGTCGTTGGAGAAAGCGCCCGCCGTCATCTCGCTCTTGATCCAGCCGGGCAGGATCGCGTTCGCGGTGATGCCGTAGCGCGCCTGCTCGACGCCGAGCGCGCGGATCAGCGCGTTGATCGCCGACTTGGTCGCGGCGTAGTGCTCGTTCTGCGCCGTGCCGAACAGCGAGGCCATGCTGGAGGTCGCGACCAGCCGCCCGAACTTGTCGCCCTTCGCCGCGCGCTCGGTCATGTGGCGCGCCGCCGCCTGAAACACATGAAACACGCCGTCGAGATTGGTGGCGAACATGTTGCGCCACTCCTGCTCGGTGCGATCGATGAACGGCTTTCGTCCGCCGCCGCCGATGCCGGCATTGGCGAAGCAGCCGTCGACGCGGCCGTATTTGGCGACGACCTGCGCCATCGCATCCTTCACCGCATCGGGATTGCTGACGTCGCAGACCCGCGCCTCGCCCTTGCCGCCGGCCTTGGTGATGGTTTCGAGCGCCGCCGCATTCTTCGTTTCGTTGCGGCCCCAGATCGACACCGTGCAGCCCTGCGCCGCGAGCCCCTGCGCGTAGCCGAGCCCGATACCACCATTGCCCCCGGTGACGACCGCGACGCGGCCCGACAGATCGAACATGCTCATCGTTTCTCTTCCCTTTGCTAGCCTTGTTTCGCGCAGCGAAACATCAGCTCGTCATGCAGCATGGACAATCGGCCCGGCGAAATCAAACGGATGCCTTTCGCCGCGCTTTGCCTCTATGATCGCCATCATACGAAACCCGGCGCCGCAAACAAATAGAGGAAACGATGCAGTTCAAACATACCACGCTGGAGATCGACTCCCTGGTCGCCACCATCAAGCTCGATCATCAGGAAGTCATGAACGCCGTCTCGGTCGACATGCTCGGCGGGCTGCAGGATGCGCTGAGCGAAATCGACGACAAGAAGAGCGAGGTGCGCTGCGTGGTGCTGACCGGCGCGGGCACGCGCCTTCTGCACCGGCGCCAATCTTCAAGGCCGCAACGACCAGAAGAACCCGGCCCGCCGCAGCGCCGGCTCGACGCTGGAGACGGCGTTTCATCCGTTCCTGCGCCGCCTGCGCAACCTGCACTGCCCGCTGATCACCTCGGTGAACGGCCCGGCTGCCGGCGCCGGCATGAGCTTCGCATTAATGGGCGACATCATTCTTGCGGCGAAGTCGGCCTACTTCCTGCAGGCGTTCCGCCGCATCGGCCTCGTGCCCGACTGCGGCTCGACCTGGCTGCTGCCGCGCCTCGTCGGCAGGCAGCGCGCCGTCGAACTGTCGCTGCTCGGCGAACGGCTGCCGGCGGAGAAGGCGCTGGAATGGGGCCTGATCAACCGCGTGATCGATGACGCGGAGCTCGCGGCGGAGACGAAGAAGCTCGCGACCGACCTCGCCAACGGCCCGACGATCGCGCTGTCGCTGATCCGCAAGCTCTACTGGGAGAGCCCGCAGAACTCCTACGAGGATCAGCTCGACCTCGAAGTGCAGATGCAGAAGGTCGCCGGCGGCGCCGAGGATTTCCGCGAAGGCGTGAGCGCGTTCCTGGAGAAGCGTCCGGCGAAGTTCAAGGGGAAGTAGTTTTCGTCATTCCGGGGCGCGCGAAGAGCGCGAACCCGGAATCCCGATGTGACGAGTTCTCGGAGTTTCAACAACCTCTGGATTCCGGATCGCCGCGCTATGCGCGGCGCTCCGGAATGACGGCTAGGCATCCTTGCTGGCGATCGCCTCGACCTCGACCTTGAACTCCGGCCGGACCAGCGCCGTGATGATCACCAGCGTCGAGGCCGGCGCGACGTCGCCGAGGCGCTGGGCGCGCACTTTCCGAAAACCTTCGATATAGTCGGCCGAGGTCAGGAACACCGTCGTCTTGACGACATCCTTCAGTGTCATCTTGCCGTCCTGCAGCAGCTTCTCGATCTTGTCCCAGACGAGATGGCACTGCGCCTCGATGTTTCCGGGGATGTGGCCGCTCGCGTCGATTGCGACCTGCCCCGCGATATAGAGCGTGCGCTGCGGCCCGCTCACCTCGATGGCGTTGCTGAAACCCTGCCCCGCTCCGCCCACGACCTGTCTTGCCATCAGTCCGCTCCTTCCCGTTCGTCCTTGAAAGAATTCTATCACCATCACTCATCATAAAGTCGCAAAAAAGGTAAGGTGAACTGTTGCTACAATCCGCCTGCTCGACCACATGATCCTTAGGTGTCGATAAAGGAGCGTCGATGAGCCGACAAGAACCTGCGCGGCGGCTGGACCTGACCCCGGCGTTCCTGAGCGACCTGCTGTCGACCCTGACCGAACGCGGGCGCGCGCTGCTGCGCGGGACGTTTTCCAGCAACGGCACGGCAAAGCTGTCCCACCAGGAGCTGATCCAGCTCGGCGAGACGCTGCTGTCGCGGCGCGGCGAAGCGACCGGCGTCGCGCTGGCCCATTCGCTGCTCGCCGGCTATGCCGCGGCCTCCGAGGAAGACCGCGCGCTGTTCCTGAAATCGCTGGCCGACCGGTTCGGCGCGGACCACGACCGCCTCGATGCCGCGATCGATGCCTACCGCGCGGGCGATACGAACGCGATCGGCGAACTGCATCAGGCGGCCGAACCGCGGCGGCAGGAGCTGATCCGCCGCCTCAACCTCGCGCCGGGCGGCACGGCCGCGCTGGTGCAGATGCGCGAGGCGCTGCTGACGCTGCTTTCAGGCGACGGCGAGCTGCGCGCGGTCGACCGCGACTTCGTCCACCTGTTCGCCTCCTGGTTCAATCGGGGATTTCTCGTGCTGCGACGGATCGACTGGACGACGCCGGCCCACATCCTGGAGAAGATCATCCGCTATGAGGCCGTGCATGCGATCGAGGACTGGGACGACCTGCGCAACCGCCTCGCGCCGGCGGACCGGCGCTGCTACGCCTTCTTCCATCCGCAGCTGGTCGACGAGCCGCTGATCTTCGTCGAGGTGGCGCTGACCAAGAACCATCCCCGACGCCATCGCGCCGCTGCTCGACCAGTCGCGCCGCGTGATCGCCGCGCAGGACGCGACGACCGCCGTGTTCTACTCGATCTCCAACACGCAAAAGGGTCTCGGCGGCATTTCCTTCGGCAACTTCCTGATCAAGCAGGTGGTCGAGGAGCTGAAGCAGGACCTGCCGAACCTGCAGACCTTCGTGACGCTGTCGCCGGTGCCGGGATTTGCCGGCTGGCTGGCGAAGGAGCGTGAGCGCGACGACGGCATCTTCGACGCCGCGCAGAAGGAGACGCTGGCGCTGCTCGATCAGGACGGCTGGTGGGACGACGCAGCGTCGGCGCACCGGCTGCGCGACGTCATGCTCCCCGCAGCCGCGCACTATTTCCTCGTGGCGCGGGATGGCCGCGGACGCCAGATCGATCCGGTCGCGCGCTTCCATCTGGGCAACGGCGCACGGCTGGAGCAGATGAATTTCCTCGGCGATCTGTCGGAGAAAGGCCTGCAGCAGTCGCACGGGCTGATGGTGAACTACCTCTATGCCCTCGACGAAATCGAGAGCAACCACGAGGCGTTCGCCGAGAAGGGCACGGTCGCGGCCGCGCCCGCGATCCGCAAGCTGGTGCGGGCTGCGGCGAAGAAGCAGTTGGCGTAGTCGAAGTCAGCCGTCATTGCGAGCGAAGCGAAGCGAGTCCAGAGCCGCAGCGGCTCAGACTGGATTGCTTCGTCGCTTTGCTCCTCGCAATGACGCTACGCGTCAAATCCCCGCCATCATCACGTACTTGATCTCGACATACTCCTCCATGCCGTGGCGCGAGCCTTCGCGGCCGAGGCCGGATTCCTTGACGCCGCCGAACGGGGCGACTTCGGTGGTGATGAGACCGGTGTTGACGCCGACCATGCCGGACTCCAGCGCTTCGGCGACGCGCCAGACGCGGCCGAGATCGCGCGCATAGAAATACGACGCCAGCCCGAACGGCGAGTTGTTCGCGAGCTTGATCACGTCCTGCTCGTCCTTGAAGCGGAACACCGGCGCGAGCGGGCCGAACGTCTCTTCGTTGGCGACCAGCGCATCGGGCGCGACGTTGGACAGCACCGTCGGCTCGAAGAAGGTGCCGCCGAGCGCATGGCGCTTGCCGCCGGTGACGACCTTGGCGCCGCGCTTCACCGCGTCGGCGATGTGCTTCTCGACCTTGTCGACCGCTTCCATGTTGATCAGCGGGCCCTGCACGACGCCGTCCTCGGTGCCGTTGCCGATCTTCATCGCCGCGACCTTCTTCGACAGCTTCTCGACGAAGGCGTCGTAGATCTTGTCCTGGGCGTAGATGCGGTTGGCGCAGACGCAGGTCTGGCCCATGTTGCGGTATTTCGAGACGATGGCGCCCTCGACCGCGGCATCGATATCCGCGTCGTCGAAGACGATGAACGGCGCATTGCCGCCGAGCTCGAGGCCGAGCTTCTTCACGCCGACCGCGGCCTGCTCATAGAGGATCTTGCCGACTTCGGTGGAGCCGGTGAAGCCGACGAAGCGCACCGCCGGGTGCGCGCACAAGACCTTGCCGATCGCCGACGAGTTGCCGGTCAGCACGTTGAACACGCCCTTCGGAATGCCGGCGCGCTCGGCCAGCGCCGCCAGCGCCAGCGCGGTGAGCGGCGTCTCGTTGGCGGGCTTCAGCACCACGGTGCAGCCGGCGGCAAGCGCCGGCGAGACCTTTCGCGTGATCATCGAGCACGGGAAATTCCACGGCGTGATCGCGCCGCAGACGCCGATCGGCTGGCGGATCGCCAGCAGCCGCGCGTCGTTGCGCTGCGTCGGAATCGTCTCGCCGTACACGCGGCGCGCTTCCTCCGCATAGAACTCGATATAGGCCGCGCCGATGTCGACCTCGCCGCGCGCTTCCGCCAGCGGCTTGCCCTGCTCGGAGGTCAGGATCAGCGCGATGTCGTCGCGGTTGGCGACGATCAGATCGAACCAGCGGCGCATGATGTTGGAGCGCTCCTTGGCGGTGAGCTTCGCCCAGGCCGGGAACGCGCGCTCGGCGGCCTCCACCGCCGCGGTCGTCTCGTCGGTCGACATGCGCGGCACTTTTGCCAGCTCGATCCCGTTCACCGGGTTGGTCACCGGCGTCGCAGGCGTGCCGATCCAGGCGCCGTCGATGAAGCAGCGGTCGCGCAGCAGCGAGGGATCCTTCAGCCGGGCGGCGAACGAAACGGATTCGCGTGCATCGGCACGGGCGGGTGCGGTCGGTGTCATGATGGGCTCCTCGAGGAAGGGGCGAATAGGGAGTAGCGAATGGCGAATAGCGAGAAGGGCTCTGCGTCCCTGTTCGCTAATCCCTATTCGCTATTCGCCCTTTTTACGCCGTTGCGGTCAAACATCAATGCGGCCGGACGCGCAGCAGATCGCGCCGCAGCGCGACCCGTCAGATCACAATCGACGGAGAGGTTCTTCACGGCCGCGCCGCGCAAGAAGTTTCGCGGCGGTCGATCATGCCTTCGGCGGCGATCTTGGCCTCGGCCTTGGTCGAGGTCGCGCAGGTGCGATATTCCAGATTGGGGCTGGCCGTCGGCCCGCCAAACCGAAACCACGACGTAAACGACCGCGGCGGGCTTGCCAGCGCGGCCAGCGCCTGGGCGACGCTGTCGGCCGAACCGAACGCGAACAGCGCGCCGGTCGACGGCCTCGCGAACCTCGTAGATGCCGGGACCGATCGGCGCTTCGACGTGCTCACCGCGTTCTGCCCTGGGAAAACGCTTCCACTCCGTCCAACGCCCAATCATCTCGTTCTCTCAATCCAGACCTGCAAAGGAACTCGCAAGGCCACTGCACGAACGCAATCGGGCCACATCGGTTCCCGATCCACGGCGATCCCGTCACCATCCGCGACTTAACTTAATACTCAATACCGGCGACGCACCTGACTTGAATCAAATCGCCGAGGGTATTCCTCACAATTGCTTCACCAAACGAAAGCTACGCCAGCAAGCCCTTCGCCTGCGCCAGCTCCTTGAGCGAGGTCTGCGGCCGGGCTCCGAGATGCTGGATCACCTCCGCCGCCGCCAGCGCACCGAGCTGGGCCGACTTCTTCATCGCAAATCCGCGAACCAGCCCGAACAGGAATCCTGACGCGAACAGATCGCCGGCGCCAGTGGTATCGACCACCTTTTCCACCGGGAATGCGGGCACGGTGTCCGTCCCGTCCTTCGAGACGACGACGCAGCCCTTCTCGCTGCGCGTCACGACGCCGGTCGCGACGTCCTTGCGAAACTGCGCGAGCGCCGTGTCGAAGTCGGCGGTCTCGTAGAGCGAGGTCAGCTCCGCTTCGTTGGCGAAGACGAGATCGACGATGCGCTTGCGCATCAGGTCGAGAAACTCGCCGCGATAGCGGCCGACGCAGAACGCATCCGACAGCGTCAGCGCGACGCTGCGGCCGGCGCCATGCGCGACCGTCGCCGCCTTCACGAACGCGTCCTTGGCGTCCTTCGGATCCCACAGGTAGCCTTCGAGATAGGTGACCGACGACGCCGCGATCTGCGCCGCATCGATATCGTCGGGATGAAGGTTCTGCGCGGCGCCGAGATAGGTGTTCATGGTGCGCTCGCCGTCCGGCGTCACCAGGATGTAGCTGCAGGCGGTGGCCGGACCGTCGGATGCGGTCCTGGTGTCGAACGCAACTTTCGCGGCGCGGATGTCGTGGCTGAACACACCGCCGAGCTGGTCGCTCTTCACCTTGCCGACGAAGGCGCCGCGCGCGCCGAAATCCGCGACGCCAACGATGGTGTTCGCCGCCGAGCCGCCGGAGATTTCAACCGCCGGTCCCATCGCCTTGTAGATCGCCGCCGCCCGCGCCTCGTCGATCAGCGACATGCTGCCCTTGGACATGCCCTGCGTCGACGATGAAGGCATCGTCGGTGCGCGCGAAAATGTCGACAATGGCGTTGCCGATGCCGAGAACGTCGTAGGTCGCTGAGGTCATCAAACAGATCCGGGATTGCGGTGAAGGGCGGGTCCGAATGCCCTAGCCGCAATTGGCCCTCAAATCAAACCTGCACGGCCGCTCAAATCCGCGCCATCGGGACGGCGCTCGAGCGCTGATCAGGCGACTTTGTTCTTGACCAATCCGATCAGCGCGGTGAGCGCCGCGCCGCCGGCGCCACCGGCGACGAGCTGTGTCACGATGTTGCCGATGCTCAGATCGCCGGAGCTCGCCGCCGCCGTTACCGCCGGCAGCAGCAGCGTGATCAGCTGACCGAGAATACCGCCGCCGGCGAGACCGGCAAGCGTGTTGCCGAGTGTCCCGAGATCGAACGACGGCGATGCCTTGCCAGCGGCGTTACCGCCGAGGGCGCCCGCAACAAGATTCATCAGTATCTGTTCCATGACGATCTCCATGGTGTCTCAGGGCGGGCGGAGCCATTGACGGCGATCCTCGCCCCGACCTCAGTGTCCAGCTATCCAGCGAAACCCCGAAACGGCATCACCGGAAACCCCATCTCGCCGGCGCGACAACGTCGCGGCCGGGACACGCGTCGACTGCTCAGATGCAAGCGACAGTAACCGATTCGCCCCCTATAAGGCGACGCATGATCCGCCCCGTCGCCCTCGTCTCCGCCGGCACGCTCGGCTCACGGCTTTCCGGCTTCGTGCGCGATGCGCTGATCGCGGCGCTGCTCGGCGCGGGCGGCATCGCCGACGCGTTCCTGCTCGCGTTCCAGTTCGTCAACGTCGCGCGCCGGCTCTTGAGCGAGGGCGCGCTGAATGCCGTGCTGGTGCCGGCTTACTTGCGCATCCGAACCGGTGCGGGCGACGCCGCAGCCGCGGCGTTCGCAGGACGCGCGCTCGGTACGATCGGCCTCGCGGTCATCGCTGCGGCGCTTCTGCTCGGCATCGCGGCGCCCTATGCGGTCGCGGCGCTGGCGCCGGGTTTCGCGCGGCAGCCCGAATTTCAGCTCACCGTCGACACGGCGCGGCTGATGCTGCCGTATCTCGCCTTCGTCGGTCCGGTGGCGGTGATGGCGGCGGCGCTGAATGCCCATGGCCGCGTGGCGCTGACCTCGTTGTCGCCGGTGCTGTTCAACGTGGTGATGATCGCAACTGTTGCTGCGCTGCTGATCGCGGACAGAAGCGCGACGCAATCGGCGCTGATCCTTGCTGCAGCCGTGGGCGCTGCCGGGTGTCTGCAACTGATCTTCCTCGGCTTCTCCGGCACGCGATACGCACGGCCCGTGCGCGTCTCGCTCGATCCGGAAATTCGCGCGCTGTTCTGCCGCGCGTTGCCGGGGATGATCGCGCAGAGCGGACCGCAACTGCTGCTGGTCGCAGGCGCGGTCGTCGCCTCGGCGTCGCCCGCCGCCGTGTCGTGGATCTATTTCGCCAGCCGCCTTGTCGAACTGCCGCTCGGCCTGGTCAGCGCCGCAACCGGCGCGGTGCTGATCCCAAGGCTGAGCAGCGCGCCGACCGCGAAACCTCATCCGGCGCGCTGCAGCTCACGCTCGGGCTTGCCCTGCCCGCATCGGTCGGCCTTGCGCTGCTGGCGACGCCGATCGTCGCGCTGCTGTTCGAGCACGGCGCGTTCACGGCGAGCGACACGCAGGCGACCGCGCTGGCGCTGACGGTGCTGGCGGGCGCGCTGCCGGCCTTTGCGCTGACCAAGCCGCTGGCCGCGATCTTCTTCGCGCGGGAACAGATGCGCCAGCCGGTGCTCGCGACGCTCGCCGGCCTTGCGGTCACGCTTGTCGGCCGCAGCCGTCGCGCATCCGCGCTACGGATTTGCCGGTGTCGCAGCGGCGATCGCGCTGGGCGCGTGGCTGAGCGCGATCTGGCTCGGCGCCGTGCTCGCCGCGAAGAACGAACTCGCCCTCGGCGCGGCTGGCGGGCGCAACCTCGCATTCATCATCCTTGCGAGCGCGCTCATGGGCGCAGCGGTCGCCGCCGCGCAAGGGATCATTCCCGTCGCCGACGCCGGCAGCTTTTTGGCCCGCGCCTGCGCGCTCGGCACGCTGATCGCGCTCGGCCTGCTCGTCTACGCGCGCCTGCCTTGCGGCTGTTCGGCGTGGTTAACTTCCGCGTCATTCGCCAGGCGCTTCTGACGCGAAAACTTGCGCGCGCACCCCCGCCGTGGCAAAGACGCGCCGCAACCAGCCAGACATTTCAGGAACGGCAAGATGGCGTTGATCCAGCGGGTTTTTTCCGGCGTGCAGCCGACCGGGAATTTGCATCTCGGCAATTACCTCGGCGCGATCGTCAACTTCGTGAAGCTGCAGGACAGCCAGAACTGCATCTATTGCGTCGTCGACATGCACGCGATCACCGTCTGGCAGGAGCCGGCCGAGCTGACGCACACCATCCGCGAAGTGACGGCGGCATTCATCGCCAGCGGCATCGATCCGAAGAAGCACATCGTCTTCAACCAGAGCCAGGTCGCCGAGCACGCCGAGCTCGCCTGGGTGTTCAACTGCGTCGCCCGCCTCGGCTGGCTGAACCGCATGACCCAGTTCAAGGAGAAGGCCGGCAAGGATCGCGAGAACGCGTCGGTCGGGCTCTACGCCTATCCGAACCTGATGGCGGCCGACATTCTCGTCTATCGCGCGACGCATGTGCCGGTCGGCGAAGACCAGAAGCAGCACCTCGAGCTCGCGCGCGACATCGCGCAAAAGTTCAACAACGATTTCGGCGACTCGATCCGCAGCCACGGCTTCAACGAGGGCCTGTTCTTCCCGCAGCCGGAGCCGCTGATCACGGGGCCGGCGACGCGCGTCATGTCGCTGCGCGACGGCACCAAGAAGATGTCGAAGTCGGACCCGTCCGACTATTCGCGCATCAACCTGACCGACGACGCCGACACGATCGCGCAGAAGGTGCGCAAGGCGAAGACCGACCCGGAGCCGTTGCCGAGCGAGGAGAAGGGTCTCGAAAGCCGCCCCGAGGCCGACAACCTGGTCGGCATCTACGCGGCGCTGACCGGCAAATCCAAGGCCGACGTGCTGCAGGAATTCGGCGGCGCGCAATTCTCCAGCTTCAAGAACGCGCTGGTCGAAGTTTGCGTTGCCCGCCTGTCGCCGATCGCCGGCGAAATGAAGCGGCTGATGGCCGATCCCGGCCATGTCGATTCGATCCTGATCGACGGCGCCGACCGCGCGCGCGTGATCGCCGCCGAAACCATGCGCAAGACGAAGGACATCGTCGGCTTCATCCACAAGCGCTGACGCCTCCATCGCAGCGCCACAATTGGCGCGGCGACGTATCGCGAAATTTATCGCGCTTGTCGGCGCGTCCGTTGCCGTGGCAGCATCAGCATGGATGGTGCGCGCCGACGACGGCGCGAGCGGAACCGGGGCACATATGAGCACGAAACGTCGGAGCTACGAATCCGGCCATAAACCGAAATGCCTGGTCGTCATCGACGACACGGCCGAGTGCGATCGCGCGGTCTACTACGCCGCGCGCTGGGCCAAGCGAAGCAACGGCGGCGTCGTCATGCTGCGCGTGATCGAGTCGGATCAGCGCAACCAGGAATGGCGCGGCGTTGCCGACATCATGCGCGCCGAGGCGCATGATGAAGCCAACGCGGCGCTCGACCGCGCATCCGGCCGCGCCAACGGGCTCGCCGGCATCACGCCCGAGCGCGTCATTCGCGAGGGCGCGCCAGCCCAGCAAATCCTCGAGGTGATCGAGGGCGACGTCGACATCTCCATGCTGGTGCTTGCCGCCAGCGCCGGCGCGGAGGGCCCGGGTCCGATCGTGACCTCGACGGCCAAGACCGCCGGTGCATTTCCGATCCCCGTGGTCGTCGTGCCGGGTACGCTGACGGACGAGGACATCGACGGCCTCTCCTGACGCGGGTACCGTCAGCCTGCTGCAGCCCTGAAAAGCGCCCTTGAAGGTGCTTTTTTCGAGCTTTATCTGTTAGATGCTGTCCAAATTCACCTGACCGCGCCGGCCTTGAACCGGCGATGCGCCGGAGACGATCATGTTTATCCAGACGGAAGCGACCCCCAACCCTGCAACCTTGAAGTTCCTGCCCGGCCGAACCGTGCTCGGCGAAGGCACGATGGAATTTCGCGACCGCGACGCGGCGGAGCGCTCGCCGCTGGCCGGCAAGCTGTTCGGCATCC
The DNA here is from genome assembly GCA_963843435.1 of uncultured Alphaproteobacteria bacterium. GTDB lineage: Bacteria > Pseudomonadota > Alphaproteobacteria > Rhizobiales > Xanthobacteraceae > P52-10. Next base: position 446,751 of record CAWJKJ010000006.1, on the reverse strand, counting down.
CGGGCGTGACGGGCGTCTTCTACGGCTCGGACTTCGTCACCGTGACCAAGGCGGACGGCGAGTGGCAGCACCTGAAGCCGGCGATCCTCGGCGCGATCATGGAACACTATATGTCCGGCGCGCCGCTGCTGGCCGATGGCGCCACCGAGGCGGACGCCGAGGAGTTCTTCGACGAAAAGGATGCCGAGACGGTTGCAACCATCAAGGACCTGATCGAGACGCGCGTGCGCCCGGCAGTGGCCAACGACGGCGGCGACATCACCTTCCGCGGCTTCAAGGAAGGCATCGTCTATCTCGACATGAAGGGCTCCTGCGCCGGCTGCCCGTCCTCGACGGCGACGCTGAAGCACGGCATCCAGAACCTGCTGCGACACTTCGTGCCCGACGTGGTCGAAGTGCAGCAGACGGCGGTCTGATTCGCGCACCGCAGGCCTTTTCTGACGCCACTGTGGATTGCTCCCATGCGCCGCACATTGGTGCGGGAAATCATGGCCGCAATGCTATGATCGCCGCATGCTGATCCTCGCCATCGACACCGCGCTCGAAGCGTGCGCGGTGGCCGTCCTCGACGCAGAAGCGAACGCGTTGCGCGCGCATGAATCGCAGGCGATGGCGCGCGGGCATGCGGAAGCGCTGATGCCGATGATCGAGCGGGTGATGCAGCAGGCCGCGCTGCCTTTCACCGCGCTCGACCGCATCGCCGTCACCGTCGGCCCGGGCAGTTTCACCGGCCTGCGCGTCGGCATCTCGGCGGCGCGCGGACTGGGGCTCGCCGCGGAAAAGCCCGTCGTCGGCGTCACCACGCTGTCGGCTTACGCCGCACCCTACCTCTCGGAGGCCGGCGGACCGATCATCTCGCTGATCGATGCGCGCCACGACCACGTCTACATGCAGGTTGTCGGCGGCGACGGCGCGGCGCTGGTGCGACCGCGCGTCGCGCCGGTGGCCGATGTCTTCGCGCAGGCGGCGTTCGGCGCGCCGCGCCTGGTCGGCAACGCCGCGCGCCTCGTCGCCGATCGCTGGCCCGCGGACACTGCCCGCGCCTGCAGGCGTCGAGCAGCAGGCTGCGCCCGACATCGCCTGGGTGGCGTGGCTCGGCGTCGCGGCAAATCCGGCCGCCTCGAAGCCGCGGCCGCTTTACCTCCGCCCGCCGGATGCAAAGCCGCAAGCCGCGGCACAGCCGGCTCTGTCGGCGGCCCCATGATCGGCTGGCTTTCCCGCCTGTTCGCGCCACCAACGACCAGCATCGAGCCCGCGGCGATGCGTGACGCGGCAAAGCTCTCGCAGCTGCATCGCGCGTCATTTCATCGCGGCTGGGGCCAGGGCGAATTCGAGACCATGCTGGCCGAACGCAACACCTTCACGCAGCGGTTGATGCTCGGCCGCACGACGATCGGCTTCATCATTTCGCGTCTTGCCGCCGATGAGGCGGAAATTCTCTCGGTCGCTGTCGACACAGCGCAACGCGGGCGCGGCTACTCCCGCGCGCTGCTGGCAAATCATCTCGGCCATCTCGCAGGGCGCGGCATCCGGCGCGTCTTCCTCGAAGTGGAAGAGAACAACCAGCCCGCGGTCCGGCTCTATCAGCGCGCCGGATTCGAAACCGTCGGGCGCCGGGAACAGTATTATCGCGACGCGAGCGGCACCAAATTGAACGCGCTGATCATGCAACGAGACTTGTCCTGACGCGCAAGCGGTGTCAGAACATCCAGACTGGAAATCGAGAAGTCCCGATCAATTGCGAAGAGAACGATCGATGGCTGCCGTGAAACCCATCTCCGCATCGACACAGACCGGCGATAGACCTGCAGGTGACAGGCTTCCAAGCGACAGGCCTGCGAGCGACAGGGTTGCAACCGACAGGGTTGCGAAAGAAGGAATGACGAAGGCCGGCGACATCGAGGCGCGCTGCGCCGCGACCGGCATGCGCATGACCGAACAGCGCCGCGTCATCGCGCGCGTGCTCGCGGCCGCGACCGATCACCCGGACGTGGAAGAGCTCTATCGCCGCTGCGTCGCCATCGACGACAAGATCTCGATCTCGACGGTATACCGCACCGTCAAACTGTTCGAGGATGCGGGCATCATCGAACGTCACGATTTCCGCGAGGGCCGCGCGCGCTACGAGCAGATGCGCGAAACCCATCACGACCACCTGATCAACCTGCGCGACGGCAAGGTGATCGAATTCACCTCCGACGAGATCGAAAAGCTGCAGGCGGAAGTCGCCCGCAAGCTCGGCTACAAGCTGGTCGACCACCGGCTCGAGCTCTATTGCGTGCCGCTGGAAGATGACAGCAACAGCTAGGCGCTACGACCTCGTCATCTTCGATTGCGATGGTGTGCTGGTCGACAGCGAGGTCATCTCCTGTCGCGTTCATGCCGAAGCCCTGACACGCTACGGTTATCCGATCTCGACCGACCAACTGCGCGAGCGCTTCCTCGGAAAATCCGCCGCGGACAACAACCGCGAAGTCGAGATCGAGATGGGCCGGCCGCTGCCGCCGACTTTCGAAACGGAGCGGGTCGCGGCGTTGCTGCAGGCGCTGCGGGAATCGGTGCAGCCGATCCCGCATATCCACGGCGTGCTTGATGCCATCGCGGTACCGCGATGCGTCGCATCCAGCGGCACGCGGGACAAGATCTTCACGACGCTGTCGCGCACCGGATTGTACGAGAAGCTGGCGCCGCACATCTTCTCTGCTTCGCAGGTGAGCCGCGGCAAGCCGGCCCCCGACCTTTTTCTCTTTGCCGCAGAAGCGATGAATGCGAGTCCAGAAAGGACCGTCGTCATCGAAGACAGCGTGTCGGGCGTTGCTGCCGGCGTCAGCGCCGGCATGACCGTGCTCGGCTTTGTCGGCGGCAGTCACTGTGTTGCTGGCGACAGCGACAAGCTTCGCGCGGCGGGCGCGACAGTGGTTTTTGACGACATGCGCCGCCTGGCCGAACTCATTTCACCGGATATCGCCCGCTAAAGCGCGATGATCGCCATCGCGCTTTAGCTCCTTGTTTGAGCATGATCTTTGTCGGAAAATCGGTTCCCACTTTTCCGGATCATGCTTTAACGGGCGAAAAGCCGAGCTGGTATCGGTATTTAGAAAGAATTGGACGCTCGCCGTTTACTGGATTTCGCGCAGCTTTACCTATATCTGATGCGCCATGCGGCCCTTGCGGCCGCCGGATTCCAGGATTTCGATGAACGCGCCGCGCAAGCTGCATATCAAGTCATACGGCTGTCAGATGAATGTCTACGATGCGCAACGCATGGTGGACACCCTGGCGCGCGAGAATTTCGTCGAGACGGACAATGCCGCCGACGCCGACCTTGTGATCCTCAACACCTGCCACATCCGCGAGAAGGCGTCCGAGAAGGTCTATTCCGAGCTCGGCCGGCTGCGCGAAGCGAAAGAGGATGCCGCAGGCGCGGGCCGCGACATGAAGATCGTCGTCGCCGGCTGCGTCGCCCAGGCCGAAGGCGCCGAGATCGTTCGCCGCGCGCCGGTGGTCGATGTCGTCGTCGGCCCGCAGAGCTATCATCACCTGCCCGACCTGCTGCGCCGCGCCGCGCGCGACGGCCGCGCGATCGAGACCGAGTTTCCGCTTCAGGACAAATTCACGTCGCTTGCCCCGCCGCAGCCCGCAGCCATCCGCGCACGCGGCATCACCTCGTTCGTCACGGTGCAGGAAGGCTGCGACAAGTTCTGCACGTTCTGCGTCGTGCCCTATACGCGCGGCGCCGAAGTCTCGCGGCCGGTTGCGAAGATCGTCGACGACGTGCGCCGCCTCGCCGACAACGGCGTGCGCGAGATCACCTTGATCGGCCAGAACGTCAACGCCTTTCATGGCGAAGGTCCGGATGGAAAACCCTGGCCGCTCGGCAAGCTGCTGCATCACATCGCCGGCATCCAGGGCATCGCGCGCCTGCGCTACACGACCAGCCATCCTTGCGATGTCGACGACAGCCTGATCGCCGCCCACCGCGACCTTCCGGCGCTGATGCCCTATCTGCATCTGCCGGTCCAATCCGGCTCCGATCGCATCCTTGGCGGCATGAATCGCAAGCACACGGTCGCGGACTACCACCGCGTCATCGACAGATTCCGGGCCGTGCGCGCGGACATGGCGTTTTCGTCGGATTTCATCGTCGGATTTCCGGGTGAAACCGATCAGGACTTTGCGGCGACCCTCGCGCTGGTCGCGCAAATCGGCTACGCTTCGGCCTACTCGTTCAAGTATTCGCCGCGGCCAGGCACGCCGGCGGCGGATATGCAGGGGATGATCGACGCCGCGACGATGGACCAGCGTCTCGCGCAATTGCAGCAGCTCATCGACAGCCAGCAATCGGCGTTCAATGCCGGCTGCATCGGCAAGACTCTCGACGTGCTGTTCGAACAGGCGGGCCGTCGCGCCGGCCAGCTCGTCGGCCGCTCCGCCTACCTGCAGCCTGTGCACGTCATGGCCTCACCCGACATCGTCGGCCAGGTGCTGCCGGTGACCCTGACCGGCCTCGAACGCTACAGCTTTTTCGGCGACCTTCCGGCGGAGCATGCGCCGGCGGCCGCGTCACATCGAGACCACGCTTCGTTGACTGCAACGACTGGAGCCTGAACCCACTTGCCCAAAAGCGCATCGGACTCGCCATCGCTCGCCCCCGGCCGCAAGCTCGACCGGGAACTGAAGACGCCGGATCAGCACATCGAGCTCGCCTTCGACGACAATCGCGCGGCGTCCTCGCTGGTCGGACAGTATGGGCAGAACCTGGCCCTGATCGAGCGCCGGCTGAATGTGGTCGCCGACCAGCGCGGCAATCACGTCACGATCGCGGGCTCGCGCGACGGCTGCGAGGCGGCGCGGCGCGTGCTCGAGGAACTTTACGAGCAGGTGCTGCAGGGGCACGAACTGACGCAGGGCGACGTCGACGGCGCAATCCGCGCGGTGATCGCGCAAGGCTCGCTGTTCGACTTCGACCCGAAGGCTGCGCGATCCGCGTTCGAGGAAATCAACCTGCGCAAGCGGCCGGTGCGCGCACGCACGGCTGCGCAGGACGCCTATATTCGCGCGCTGAAACGCTACTCGCTGGTGTTCGGCGTCGGCCCCGCCGGCACCGGCAAGACCTGGCTTGCGGTTGCACATGCCGCCCAGCTGTTCGAGCGCAAGGAGGTCGACAAGATCATCCTGTCGCGCCCGGCGGTCGAAGCCGGCGAACGGCTCGGCTTCCTGCCCGGCGACATGCGCGAGAAGGTCGATCCTTATCTGCGCCCGATCTACGACGCGCTCTATGACCTGATGGATGCGCGGGTGGTCGAGCGCGCGCTGCAGACCGGCGAGATCGAGATCGCGCCGCTCGCCTTCATGCGCGGCCGCACGCTGACCAATGCGGTGATCATCCTCGACGAGGCGCAGAACACCACGTCGATGCAGATGAAGATGTTCCTGACGCGGCTCGGCGAGAACAGCCGCATGATCGTCACCGGCGATCCGAGCCAGGTCGACCTGCCGAACGGCCAGCCGTCGGGCCTCGCGGAAGCGGCGCGGCTGCTCGACGGCGTCGAGGGAATTTCCCAGGTGACTTTTGCCGCCGAGGACGTGATCCGCCACGAACTGGTGCAGCGGATCGTCTCGGCCTACGAGAAGGCCGCGGCCAAAGCCACCGACAGGGCTGGGGACAGGACTCCTGGCCGGCCCTGACAAACGAGGTCACGGCGAACAACATGCCTTCCATCGCGCCCTTGACGGCCGATATCCTCGTGACCGCCGCCTGCTGGGAGGCGGAACCTGCGGCGGAGGCGCTTGTGCAGCGCGCCATCGAAGCTGCGGCACAACACGCTTCCGCTTCGGCACGGGGCGCCGAAGTTGCTATTGTGCTGACCGATGATTCTGGAATCAGAACGCTCAACCGCGACTGGCGCGGGATCGACAAGCCGACCAATGTGCTCTCATTTCCCGCAAGCCGCATCCCGGGCCACGACGCGCAGCCGCCGATGCTCGGCGACATTGCGATCGCCTATGAGACGACCCGCCGTGAGGCGGAGAGCGAACACAAGCCGTTTGCCCATCATCTCAGTCACCTTGCCGTGCACGGATTTCTCCATCTCGTCGGCTACGATCATGAGAACGATGCCGACGCCGAGACGATGGAAAATCTTGAGCGGAAGATCCTTGCAAGCCTCGGCGTACCTGACCCCTATGCGTGAGCGACGCCGTGTCATCTGACCCTGCCAGTAGCAACCGTGACGCCGCCGGTGAGCCGCATGAGCTGACGGCACCGGCGCGCGAGGCGGATGCTGCAAAGTCTTCCGGCGACAACTGGCTGGCGCGGGCGATCCGCACCCTGCTCGGCTGGCGATCCGGGTCGCTGCGCGCCGACCTCGAAACGGTGCTCGAGACATCGCCTCCCGACGAGATCGGCTTCACGACCGCCGAGCGCGCCATGCTGCGCAACGTGCTCGACCTGCGCGAGCGCCGCATCGCCGACGTGATGGTGCAACGCGCCGACATCATTGCGGTCAGAGAGGATATTTCGCTCGGCGACCTGATGAAGCTGTTCGAGAGTGCGGCGCTGTCGCGGCTGGTCGTCTATCGCGAAACCCTCGACGATCCCGAAGGGATGGTGCACATCCGCGACCTGCTCGCCTACATCACGTCGCGCTCGCAGGTCGACCCCGAAGCCAACACCCGGCGCAAGCGGCCGCTCCCCGCCAATCTCGATCTGCGCAGCATCGATCTTTCGATGCCGCTTGCCCATGCGGGCATCGTTCGCAAGCTGCTGTATGTGCCGCCGTCGATGCCGGCGATCGATCTGCTGGCGCAGATGCAGGCGACACGGATGCACCTTGCGCTGGTGGTGGACGAATACGGCGGCACCGACGGTCTCGTGTCGATCGAGGATCTGGTCGAGCAGATCGTGGGCCGAGATCGACGACGAGCACGACGACGACACGCCGCCGTCGATCGTCAAGCAGCCGGACAACTCGTTCATCGCCGACGCGCGGGCGCCGATCGAGGACGTCATCGCGGTGATCGGGCCGACGTTCGATCCGGGCGACGCGGCGAGCACAGTGGACACCATCGGCGGCTATCTCGTCGCGCAGGTCGGCCGGCTGCCGGTGCGCGGCGAAATCATCTCCGGGCCCGGACCCCTTCGAGATCGAGGTGCTGGACGCCGATCCGCGCCGGCTGAAGCTGTTGCGCATCAGCGTGCGCAAGGAGCTGCCCGTGCCGCCGCGCCCGCGCGCAACGCCGCCGCACGGCGGCGCCGAATACCGCGCCGGGCCCGTCGGACGACGCCACGGCGGACAGCGACCGCAAACCGTCCAACGATGGCACGGGCGAAACGTGACGCTCACACGGATCGCCCATTCCGTCATTCTGTCGTGGGGCTGGCGGCGCGCTTCTGATCGCATTCGCGGCCGGCGCCCTGTCGGTGCTCGCCATGGCGCCGTTCAACCTGTGGCCGGTGCTGTTCCTGACGCTGCCGGTGGCCGTCTGGCTGATCGACGGCGCGGGCGCAGGCAAGCTCGGCGGCATGGCCTGCGGCCGCCGTGACCGGCTGGTGGTTCGGCTTCGGCTATTTTCTCGCGGGCCTCTACTGGATCGGCAACGCGCTCCTCGTCGATGCGCCGACCTTCGGCTGGCTGCTGCCGTTCGCCGTGGCGGGCCTTCCCGCGGGTCTCGCCATCTTCATGGCGCTGGGCTTCCTGCTGGCGCGGCTGATCTGGACGACGGACGCCATCGCGCATTCTGGCGCTTCGCCGGTGCGCTCACCGCCAGCGAATGGCTGCGCGGGCACGTGCTCACCGGTTTTCCCTGGAATGCGTTCGGCTACGCGCTGTCGAGCCCGCTCGCGCTGGCGCAGACCGCTTCGCTGATCGGACTGTGGGGCCTGACGTTTCTGGCCGTGGCCATCTTCGCCAGTCCCGCCACGCTGATCGACGACAAGGCCATGGCGCGGCGCGCATGGCTCGCGCCGGTGCTCGGCCTGATCGCGCTGGCGGTCATGGGCGCATACGGCAGCTTCCGCCTCGCGCGCGAGCCGACGCGTCTGGTCGAGGCCGTGAAGCTGCGCATCATGCAGCCGAACCTGCCGCAGGACGCGAAGTTCAACTACGGCGCCAAGGCCGACGTGATGCGCAAATATCTCGCGCTGTCGGACCGCTCGACCGGCCCGCAATCTGCGGGCGTGCGCGACGCGACCATACTGATCTGGCCGGAATCGGCGTTCCCGTTCTTCCTTGCGCGCGAAGCCGACGCGATGGCGCAGATCGCCGACCTGTTGCCGCAAGGCACGATCCTGATCACCGGCGCCGTGCGCCCGCCGGATGCCGCGCCGCCCGGACGACCCGTGACCCGCGCCTACAATTCGATCTACGTGATCGATCACGACGGCACGATCCTGTCGGTCTACGACAAGCTGCACCTGGTGCCGTTCGGCGAATTCCTGCCGTTTCAGATCGGCGATGGAGAAGCTCGGCTTCACGCAGCTGACGAAGGTGCAAGGCGGATTCATCCCGGGCACGCGGCGCCGACCGATCGAATTGCCGCGCACGCCGCGTGTGCTGCCGCTGATCTGCTACGAGGTCGTGTTTCCCGGCGACATCGCCGCGCGCGACGAACGTCCGGCCTGGATCGTCAACGTGACCAACGATGGATGGTTCGGCAACAGCACCGGGCCCGTACCAGCACCTGCAGCAAGCGCGCCTGCGCGCAATCGAGGAAGGACTGCCGATCGTGCGCGCGGCCAACACCGGCGTTTCGGCGGTCATCGATCCGTTGGGGCGGATGGTCGCGCAACTCGGGCTCGGCACCGAAGGCGTTCTCGACGCCAGCCTGCCGTCGGCGATCGGTCCGACGATCTACAGCCGCACCGGCGACATCCCGGCGGCCATCCTGGTGGTGCTGGCACTCGCGATCGCCTTGCGGCGACGGGCGAGCTCCAAGGCCTGACGAGCCGCCGCGGCAGCGCGCAATCATAACTTGTTAAGAAGTCGGCCGGCGCCTCGCAGGATCGGGGTGATTTGGCCGATTTGAAGGTATCTTGATAGGGTACATGTTCAATTACGTCTCGATAAAAGTTTGTAACAGTTACGCTTTTCGCAACACTGCCGGTCTGCAGTACGCATTTGAAGTTCTCGCCCCAGCTGCAGTAAGCTGGTTCCAAGAAACTTCGACATCAGAAGCAGCGCGATCACAACTTCGGAAGCCGAGCGCCAGTGTTTGACCTGGCCTGTGCAATCCGCATAGTTGTATGTAGATTTTTTAAAACGGGTGATAGCCATGAATCATAGCCAGCCCCGGGGAGAAGCCGATGTCGGTGAAAGCGCCCAATCCCGTCGACAAATATGTCGGCAGCAGGATTCGCATGCGGCGCATTATGCTCGGCATGAGTCAGGAAAAGCTCGGCGAGTCGCTCGGGCTGACGTTTCAGCAAGTCCAGAAATATGAAAAAGGCACCAATCGCGTCGGCGCGAGCCGCCTGCAGCAGATCTCGGAAATCCTGCAGGTCCCGGTCTCGTTCCTGTTCGAAGGCGGCCCCGGCGGAGCGATCAACGCGAACGGCTTGAGCGAAGCGCCCTCGCCGGCCTACGTCTCCGATTTTCTCGCGACGTCGGAAGGCCTCGCGCTCACGCGCGCCTTCACGCGCATCAACGACTCGAAGCTTCGCCGCAGCATCGTCGACCTGGTCGAGCAGATCGCAGCACGCGAGCAGTCGGACCGGCGCTAGATCTGTCTCGCTGATCATCGCTGCAATTGCTGGCGTCCGCTGATCGTTACATCTCCATCTGCTGTAGTTTCGCGCCCGCATGATGGCGGGAGCCGCGATGATTCCTGAAGATCCATCCACAAGATCCGCGCGCAAGGCTCGTTCTTCGGCCGGCGCAAGGGACACAAGCTGCGTCATCATCAGGCCGACCTGATGACCTCGCTGCTGCCGCGGCTTGCGATCAACATCGATCAACCGGCTCCCGAACGCGCCGAACGTCTGTTCGACGACGAACGTCACGTCGGTGCGCCTGGAGATCGGCTTCGGCGGCGGCGAGCATCTGCTTGCCGAAGCCGACGCCTTTCCCGCCACCGGCTTCATCGGCTGCGAGCCTTACGTCAACGGGATGGCGAAGATCCTCGCGCAGCTCGACGAGCGGCATCGGCCCAATGTGAAGCTGTTCGCAGGCGATGCAGCAGAGCTCGTCGCATGGCTGCCGCAGACGTCACTGCAGCGCATCGACCTGATCCATCCCGATCCATGGCCGAAGCGACGGCACTGGAAGCGCCGCTTCGTTCAGGACAAGACCATTGCGGCGATGGCGCGCGCGCTGACCGACGACGGCGAGTTTCGCTTCGTCAGCGACATCGACGACTACAATGCATGGACGCTGATGCACTTTCAGCACTCGGCGGAGTTTTCCTGGACCGCCGAACGCGCCGACGACTGGCTAAAACCCTGGCCCGGCTACACGATGACGCGCTACGGCCGCAAGGCCGAACGCGAAGGCCGCCGCGCGACGTATTTGATCTTTCAGGCGGCGCGCGGCTGAATCCAGACTGCTCAGTCAGACGCTACTGCGCGGTCTTTCCAGAACTTCAGCATCCGCTGCGCGGTCGAGAGCGCAAGGCGCTCGAAGCTGACGCGGGCCTCTTCCACGTCGGTCGCCGACGGATTGCGGCCCGAGCGCAAGGCGCAGCGCCAGCAGCGGGCGAACGGTCGCCCAATCCAGGCCGAGAGCACGGCCGAGAATCAGGATCGAGTCGCGCTTGCCGCCGGACAGGATTTGATCCACCGCATCGACCGTCAATCCGGAGATCGCCGCGAGCGCTGCGACCGTCTCCTCGAACTTGCGCTCTCGGGCAAACTTCGCGAGCGCTTCCTGATTGAGGCCGCCGGTCGTGTGCAGCTCGACAATCGTCTTCTGTGCCGGCGCATAGTCGCGGTGCGCGCTTTGCGTGTCGCCGTCCGCCACCATCTCCACCATCGTCCGCGCAAGCTTGGCCTTGCGCGCGGGGCTTGCGGCCTGAAACATCTTGCGGCGAACCAGATCGACGGACTCGCTCATGAGCTGCTGCAGCAGCGGCGCCGGCAAATCCTCCCGCTGACCCATGGCCACGGCGAGCATGCCGTCGTCGGCCGAACGCTGCACGAGGCTCGAATAGCCGTGCAGCGAGAACGCTGCGGTCAGGTTGCGCGCCACGCTGCGCACCACCTCGCGCTCGCCGCGGCGCAGGATCACGTCGGTGACATGTTCGGAGATCGCCGCGCGCTGCGAGATCGCCAGCAGATGCGGCTGTCCCTTCATGCGCGCGATCTCGATCAGCATCGCGCTCGTCGATCAGCGGCGAGACCCTCAACAGCGGCCCGGACACCCTGATCGCATCGTCATTGACCAGCTCGCGCACAATCGACGGCGGCGCATTGACGAGCGAGGCGAGACGGTTGGCAAGATCGGCGCGAACCTCACTGTCGGTCTGCGGCAGCAGGCCTTTGAGAATTCCGTCGAACACCGCGACATGCTGCGCGTTGAAATTCTCCGCACCTGCCGCAAACAGCGCGCCGAGCTTGCGCACAGCGTCCGCCCGCCGCTCGGGACTGACGTCCCTGACGAGCTCATCCAGGTCTGGAAGCGGCAAATTGGCGGCGAGCATCGGGTTTGTTGCAGACGTTGTTCGCGTTCAGCCAGCACGTTAGAGACAGGCAATGAAGGAACGGTTAGCCGTCGGCACCAGCCGCCGGCAGCCCCTCCTATCCCCTTGAAATTGCTTCGCCCCTGCCACTTGCTGGCGCGGGCTTAAACGGCTATATTGGCTTTACTGATGGTTTCTCATATCGGTCAGTTTAATCTGATCGCCGATTGAGAGTGGCCCCTCCCGGAGCCGCTCTTTTTTATTACCTGAACCACCGGGGCTCATGACCTGAAGTATCGGGTCTGAAGCAGCCGGGGCAGCGGACCGGGAGACCTGACACCGGCAAGACGCAACTGCAGACGGACATCGCAACAGCTTGATGAACGACGAAGCCACTGGCAGCTCGACTGCCGACCTGCTGAATGAACCACGGCTCGTGGTCGAGCCGGGGCTGGCCGCGCGCGTGTCCGCGGTCGCGGAACCCGTGCTCAACGGCATGGGCTATCGGCTTGTTCGGGTGCGGGTTTCGGGCGAGGCCGGCACCACGGTGCAGGTCATGGCCGAGCGGCCGGACGGCACGATGCTGATCGAGGACTGCGAGGCGGTCTCGCGCGCGCTGTCGCCGGTGATGGACGTCGCCGACCCGATCGAGCGCGCCTACCGGCTGGAAATCTCGTCGCCGGGGATCGACCGCCCGCTGGTGCGCCGCTCCGACTTCGAGCGCGCACACCGGGCATCTCGTGAAGGTCGAGATGGCGGTGATGCACGAAGGCCGCAAGCGGTTCCGCGGCACGCTGCTCGGCGTCGACGGCGACCGCGCGCATCTGCGCCGCGACGACGTCAAGGGCGGCGAGCCGGCCGACGTGCTGCTGACGATCGAGGACATCGCCGAGGCGCGGCTGGTCCTGACCGACGCGCTGATCGCCGAATCGCATGCGGCGCGGCAAGGCGGCCGAGCGCGCGCTGCGCCAGGAACTGGGGCTCGAGAAGGCGCCGCCGCCGCACGCCAGCAAGAATCCGAAGAAAACCACGCATCAGACCAAGCAACACCGCCTCGCCGCCGGCAAACGACGGCAGCAGCAGGCGTCACAAAGGAGACTGAAGATGGCCGCTGTCAGCGCCAACAAGCTCGAACTGCTGCAGATCGCCGACGCCGTCGCGCGCGAAAAGTCGATCGACCGCGGCATCGTCATCGCCGCGATGGAGGACGCGATCGCCAAGGCGGCGCGCGCCCGCTACGGCAGCGAGACCGACGTGCATGCGGAGATCGACGCCAAGAAGGGCGAGCTTCGCCTGTCGCGGCACATGCTGGTGGTCGAGCTGGTCGAGAACCCGTCGAACCAGATTTCGGTGGACGACGCCCGCCGGCTCAATCCGGGCGCGCAGATCGGCGACACCATCGCCGACACGCTGCCGCCGCTGGAATACGGCCGCATCGCCGCGCAATCCGCCAAGCAGGTGATCGTGCAGAAGGTGCGCGAGGCCGAGCGCGACCGGCAGTATCAGGAATTCAAGGACCGCATCGGCGACATCGTCAACGGCACCGTCAAGCGCGTCGAATACGGCAGCGTGATCGTCGATCTCGGACGCGGCGAAGCCATCATCCGCCGCGACGAGATGCTGCCGCGCGAGGTGTTCCGCAACGGCGACCGCGTGCGCGCCTTCGTGTTCGACGTCCGCCGCGAGACGCGCGGGCCGCAGATCTTCCTCTCCCGCACGCATCCGCAGTTCATGGCAAAGCTGTTCGCGCAGGAAGTGCCGGAAATCTATGACGGCATCGTCGAGATCAAGGCGGTCGCCCGCGACCCGGGCTCGCGCGCCAAGATCGGCGTGATCTCGCGCGATTCCTCGGTCGACCCGGTCGGCGCCTGCGTCGGCATGCGCGGCTCGCGCGTGCAGGCGGTGGTCAACGAGCTGCAGGGCGAGAAGATCGACATCATTCCGTGGTCGCAGGACATCGCGACCTTCGTCGTCAACGCGCTGGCGCCTGCCGAAGTCGCCAAGGTCGTGCTCGACGAAGACCGCGAGCGTATTGAAGTCGTCGTGCCGGATTCCCAACTGTCGCTTGCGATCGGCCGGCGCGGCCAGAACGTGCGGCTGGCGTCGCAGCTGACCGGCTGGGACATCGACATCCTCACCGAGCAGGAGGAATCGGAGCGCCGCCAGGCCGACTTCGAGAACTCCACGCGCGTGTTCATGGAAGCGCTGAACGTCGACGAGGTGGTCGGCCAGCTGCTCGCGTCGGAAGGCTTCTCGTCGGTCGAGGAGCTTGCGCTGGTCGATATCCGCGACCTCGCCGGCATCGAGGGCTTCGACGAGGAGACCGCGACCGAGCTGCAGGCGCGCGCGCGCGAGTATCTCGACCAGATCGAGGCCGAGATCGAAGCGAGCCGCAAGGAGCTCGGCGTCGAGGACGCGGTGAAGGACGTGCCGGGCGTGACCTCGAAGATGCTGGTGAAGTTCGGCGAGAACGACATCAAGACCGTCGAGGACCTGGCCGGCTGCGCCACCGACGACCTGCTCGGCTGGACCGAGCGCAAGGACGGCGAGAACGTGCGCCAGGCGGGCATCCTCGACGGGTTCGAGCTGTCGCGCGAAGACGCCGAAGCGCTGATCATGCAGGCGCGGCTCGCGGCCGGCTGGATCACCGAGGCCGATCTCGCCAAGCCCGAAGCGCCTGCGGATGCCGAAGCATCCGAAGCAACGGCTTAAGGAGATGCCACACGAATGCTTGCCAGCGTGGACGACGCAAATCTCGACGGCGGCCCCCGGACTGCAAAGCCCGGGACCGCGCGGATGTGCGCGCTCACGCGGCAGGTGCGGCCGATCGACGAACTGATCCGCTTTGTCGTCGCGCCGTCCGGCGAGGTCGCCCCCGATCTGAAGCGCAAGCTGCCCGGGCGCGGTTTGTGGATTTCGGCGTCGCGCGCGGCCCTCGCCGAGGCCGTCAAGCGCGGAATTTTCAGCAAGGGATTCAAGCGCCAGGTCCGCCTTTCGCCGACATTTGCCGACGACACCGAGCGGCTGATGGTGCAGGGCGCAATCGAGGCGCTGGCGATGGCCGCCAAGGCCAGGCAAGTGGTCTCCGGCTTCTCCAAGGTCGAAAGCGCCTTGCGGCGGGGGGAGGCCGACGGCCCTGATCCACGCCTCGGACGGCGCGGCCGACGGCATCCGCAAGCTCGACGGCCTGATCGGACGGACGGGGTTAACGCCATCGGACGGAATTCAGGGGGATTTTCCGATTTTAACGGCCCTGACCTCGGCCGAATTGGATTTGGCACTCGACTAGGGCAAATGTGATACATGCAGCGCTGCTTGCTGGCCCGGCCGGCAAGACTTTCCTGTCGCGCTGCCATGCCCTCGCCCGGTTCCGGGCCAATGCGCCCGGCGAGACGGTAAACGAAAACTCAGGTAGCAAGACGCGGGCGACCGCGCCCGATAAGGATTTAGGACTTCTGGATGGCTGAAACGAAAACTCCCGGCGACAAGACGCTCAGCGTCGGCTCGAAAACTCTGTCGCTCAAGCCGCGGACGGAGACGGGCACCGTGCGCCAAAGCTTCAGCCACGGCCGCACCAAGCAGGTGGTGGTCGAGAAGAAGCCGAAGCGCCGCATGCCCGGCGATGCGCCGGTCGTCGTCGAGACGAAGCCGGCTGCCGCTCCCGCGGCGGCACGGCCTGCGCCTGCCGCACCGCAGGCCCCGCCGCACCGGCCGAAGCCGGCCGCGCAGCACGCGGCGCGCGGCGTGCTGCTGCGCACGCTGACCGAAGAGGAGCGCAACGCGCGCGCGAGCGCGCTTGCCGACTCCAAGGTTCGCGAAGTCGAAGAGCGCCGGATCGCCGAAGAGGAAGCCGCGCGCCGCGCCAGCCGCGAAGGCATCGAGAAGGCCGAACGCGAAGCCGCCGAGGCCCGCAAGAAGGCCGAGGACGAGCGCCGCCGTCACGACGACGAGACGAAGAAGAAGGCCGAGCAGGAAGCCAAGAAGCGCTTCGGCGACGACGAGACGAAGGCCGCGCAGGCCGCGCACCACGACCACCACGCACGCCTGCCGTCGCGCCGCGCGCTGCCGTCGCAGCCACCGAGGCCGACGAAGACGAAGGTCCGCGTCAGATCCGCCGCCCCGGCAGCCCCGCGCGTCCCGCAGCAGCCCCGAAGGTCGCGACGCCGCCCGACGGCGGAAAAGCGCCGCGGCCGCCTGACGCTCGTGACCGCGCTGACCGCCGACGAAGTCCGTGAGCGTTCGGTCGCCTCGTTCCGCCGCCGCACGCAGCGCCTCAAGGGCCATCACAGCGACGAGCCGAAGGAAAAGCTGATCCGCGAGGTCACGATCCCGGAAGCGATCACCATCCAGGAACTCGCCAACCGCATGTCGGAACGCGCGGTCGACGTCATCCGCCTGCTGATGAAGCAGGGCCAGATGGTGAAGATCACCGACGTGATCGACGCCGACACGGCGCAGCTCGTCGCCGAGGAACTCGGCCACACGGTGCGAGCGCGTCGCCGAATCCGACGTGGAAGAAGGCCTGTTCGACGTCGCCGACGATCATGTGACCGACACCGTGCAGCGCTCGCCGGTCGTCACCGTGATGGGTCACGTCGACCACGGCAAGACCTCGCTGCTCGATGCGCTGCGCTCCGCCAACGTCGTCAGCGGCGAAGCCGGCGGCATCACCCAGCATATCGGCGCCTATCAGGTGACCTCGCCGCAGGGCGGCAAGATCACCTTCATCGACACGCCCGGCCACGCCGCGTTCACCGCGATGCGCGCGCGCGGCGCCAAGGTCACCGACATCGTCGTGCTGGTGGTGGCCGCCGATGACGGCGTCATGCCGCAGACGATCGAAGCGATCAATCACGCCAAGGCGGCGAAGGTGCCGATGATCGTCGCGATCAACAAGATCGACAAGGCCGACGCGAAGCCCGAGCGCGTGCGCACCGACCTGCTGCAGCACGAGGTTCAGGTCGAATTGATGGGCGGCGACGTCGTCGACGTCGAGGTCTCGGCCAAGAACAAGACCAATCTCGACAAGCTGCTCGAGATGATCTCGCTGCAGGCCGAACTGCTCGACCTCAAGACCAATCCCGATCGTCCGGCCGAAGGCACGGTGATCGAAGCCAAGCTCGATCGCGGCCGCGGACCGGTCGCGACCGTGCTGGTGCAGCGCGGCACGCTGCGCGTCGGCGACATCATCGTCGCAGGCGCCGAAATGGGCCGCGTTCGCGCACTGATCTCCGATCAGGGCGAAACCGTCACCGAGGCGGGACCGGCCGTGCCGGTCGAAGTGCTCGGTTTCAACGGTCCGCCGGAAGCGGGCGACCGTCTCGCGGTGGTCGAGAACGAAGCGCGCGCACGCCAGGTCACGGATTATCGCGCGCACCAGCGGCGCGAGAAGCAGGCCGCGCGCGCCACCGGCATGCGCGGCTCGCTCGAGCAGATGATGAGCCAGCTCAAGACCGCCGGCCGCAAGGACTTCCCGCTCGTCATCAAGGCCGACGTGCAGGGCTCGCTCGAGGCGATCATCGGCTCGCTGGAGAAGCTCGGCACCGAGGAAGTCGGCGCGCGCATTCTGCATGCGGGCGTCGGCGGCATCAGCGAGTCCGACGTGACGCTCGCCGGCGGCTTCAACGCGGCGATCATCGGCTTCAACGTCCGCGCGCACAAGGAAGCCGCGGATCTGGCCAAGCGCGACGGCATCGAAATCCGCTACTACAACATCATCTACGACCTCGTGGACGACGTGAAGAAGGCGATGAGCGGCCTGCTCACGCCGGAACGCCGCGAGACCATGCTCGGCAATGCGCAGATCCTGGAGATCTTCAACATCTCCAAGGTCGGCAAGATCGCCGGCTGCCGCGTCACCGACGGCAACGTCGAGCGCGGCGCGAATGTGCGCCTGATCCGCGACAATGTCGTCATTCACGAAGGCAAGCTGTCGCAGCTCAAGCGGTTCAAGGACGACGCGAAGGAAGTCACCGCCGGACAGGAGTGCGGCATGTCCTTCGAGACCTACCAGGATATGCGCGCCGGCGACGTGATCGAGTGCTATCGCGTGGAGACCATTCAGCGCTCGCTGTGAGTCCAAGTCTCACAGCGCGCCTGAATCTCGAACTGAACTCGTCGTGGCCGGGCGTATAGTCGCGGCCATCCACGACTATATCTTCGAACTGAACGACGTGGATGCCCGGCACATCGTCCGCTTCGGCGGACGATGACAGTCATTGGATTAGGACACATGCCCCGCCATCAACGCGGCAAGACATCTGCATCATCGCCGAACGGCTCGCAGCGGCAGCTGCGCGTCGGCGAGCTCGTGCGTCACGCGATTTCCGACATTCTCTCGCAGGGCAACGTGCACGATCCGGTGCTCGAAGGGCATCTGATCACCGTGCCGGAAGTGCGCATGAGCCCCGACCTGAAGCTTGCGACCATCTACGTCATGCCGCTCGGCGGACGCGACGTCGGCGAGGTGGTGGCGGCGCTCGAGCGCAACAAGAAATTCCTGCGCGGCGAGATCGCGCACCGGGTCAACCTGAAGTTCGCGCCCGACATCCGCTTCCGCGCCGACGAGCGGTTCGAGGAAGCGGAGCGCATCGAGAAGCTGCTGCGCACGCCCGCGGTGCAGAGAGATCTGGACAAGCCTGAATGATCGACGACGACACCGAAAGCCTCACCCGCCCGCCTGCCGAGGGCGGCGAGCGGCAGCGCGCAGAAGAAGCGCGACAAGCGCGACGTGCACGGCTGGGTCATCCTCGACAAGCCGGTCGGCATGACCTCGACCCATGCGGTCGCGGTGGTGAAGCGGCTGTTTTCGGCCAAGCGCGCCGGGCACGCCGGCACGCTCGATCCGCTCGCCTCCGGCGGGTTGCCGATTGCGCTTGGCGAGGCGACCAAGACCGTGCCGTTCGTGATGGACGGCCGCAAGCGCTACCGCTTCACGGTGCGCTGGGGCGAGGAGCGCGACACCGACGACTCGGAAGGGCGCCCGGTCGCGACCAGCGACGACCGTCCATCGGCCGACGCCATCCAGGCCCTGCTGCCGCGCTTCATCGGGCTGATCGAGCAGGTTCCGCCGCAGTATTCCGCCATCAAGATCCAGGGCGAACGGGCCTACGACCTGGCGCGCGAGGGCGAGGTCGTGCCGCTGCCGCCGCGCCCGGTCGAAATTCACGAATTAATCCTTGCAAAACAAGAAGATAACGATCATTCGGTGTTCGAGGCCGAATGCGGCAAGGGAACCTATGTGCGCTCGCTGGCGCGCGATCTCGGCCGCCTGCTCGGCTGCTTCGGCCATGTCAGCGCGCTGCGCCGGACCGCTTGCGGTCCTTTCGACGAGCGGGACATGATTCCGCTGGAAGAACTGGAGGCGGTGTGTCATAGAGCCGCGTCCGGCGAGGGGAACCTCGCCGACGCGCTATTGCCCGTTGAGACCGCGCTGGACGACATCCCGGCACTGGCCGTCACACGGGCTGATGCGGCAAGGCTCCACAGGGGCCAGGCCGTCTTGTTGCGCGGACGGGATGCGCCCAATTCGAGCGGCACAGTCTATGTCACAGTCGGCGGAAGGCTTCTGGCCCTCGCCGAACTTGGCAATGGCGAACTCATCCCCAAGCGCGTGTTCAACCTGAACGGGCTGGTCGCCAGTCCGCTCCGACATGAAGGTGTTTGACGATGTCGATTACCGCGAATCGCAAAGCGGAAGTCATCAAGACGAATGCTACCAAGGCCAACGATACCGGCTCGCCTGAGGTTCAGGTCGCGATCCTTTCGGAACGCATCAATAACCTCACCGAGCACTTCAAGACCCACGTGAAGGACAACCATTCGCGGCGCGGCTTGCTGAAGCTCGTGTCGACGCGGCGCTCGCTGCTCGACTACCTGAAGAAGACTGACGAAAAGCGCTACAAGGCGCTGATCGAGCGGCTCAACATCCGCCGCTGACGCATGGCGCGCGAGCATCACGCTTCGCGCGGAACGCGCGTATTCTGAAGAAATCGGACTACGCGCAAAGAGGATCCGGGCACGATCCTAGAACTGCGAGCAAAGCCTCGCATGAGATCACACCCGGATCAGGAGTGAAGCGGGCTGTTTGTTGCCCGCTGGCTGCGTCCGATGGCAATCCGGCAATCGGGCGGTGACGGGAGGATACCCGTCTTGCGCGGACCAACACTGTCCGCATTTCCCGCGAGGGAAAGAGGGCCATGGCAGGATCGCTAAATTCTGATCTGACGAGCAAGCCGTCGGGATCAGCATTTTGCCGTCTTGCACATGGCCTTCGTTGTTTTCGCGGGTCCATGAAAGAAAGACGCTATGTTCAATATTCAAACCGTAGAACTCGACTGGGGTGGACGTACCCTCAAACTTGAAACAGGAAAAATCGCGCGCCAGGCAGACGGCGCAGTCATGGCGACCTATGGCGAGACCGTCGTTCTCGCGACCGTGGTCGCAGCGAAGACGCCGCGCGAAGGCGTCGATTTTCTTCCCCTGACCGTCGACTATCAGGAAAAGACCTACGCAGCGGGCCGCATACCGGGCGGCTATTTCAAGCGCGAAGGCCGCCCCACCGAAAAGGAAACGCTGGTTTCCCGCCTGATCGACCGGCCGATCCGTCCGCTGTTCGCCGATGGCTGGCGCAACGAGACGCAGGTGATCGTCACCGTGCTCTCCCATGACATGGAAAACGATCCGGACGTGCTGGCGATGGTCGCCTCGTCCGCCGCGCTGACGCTCTCCGGCGCGCCGTTCATGGGCCCGATCGGCGCCGCCCGCGTCGGCTTCATCAACAACGAATTCGTGCTCAACCCGACGCTGGACGAGATGGCCGAGACGCAGCTCGACCTCGTCGTCGCCGGCACCAACAACGCCGTGCTGATGGTCGAGTCCGAAGCGAAGGAACTGCCGGAAGAAGTGATGCTCGGCGCGGTCATGTTCGGCCACCGGCACTTCCAGCCGGTGATCGACGCGATCATCAAGCTCGCCGAGAAGGCGGCGAAGGAGCCGCGCGAGGTCACGACCGTCGACAACGCCGCGATCGAGAAGGAAATGCTCGGCCTTGCCGAACAGGAGCTGCGCGTCGGCTTACGCAATCCCGATCAAGCAGCAGCGCTACGCCGCGGTCGACGCCGTCAAGGCCAAGGTCATGGCGCACTTCTTCCCCGAAGGCGCGGAGCCGAAATACGACAAGCTGCGCATCGGCGGCGTGTTCAAGGAGCTGGAAGCCAAGATCGTCCGCTGGAACATCCTCGACACCGGCAAGCGCATCGACGGACGCGACCTGAAGACCGTCCGCAACATCGTCGCCGAGGCCGGCGTTCTGCCGCGCGCGCACGGCTCGGCGCTGTTCACCCGCGGCGAGACGCAGGCGCTGGTCGTCGCCACGCTCGGCACCGGCGAGGACGAGCAGTATGTCGACGCGCTGTCGGGGACGTACAAGGAAACGTTCCTGCTGCACTACAACTTCCCTCCCTACTCGGTCGGCGAGACCGGCCGTCTCGGCGGCACCAAGCGCCGCGAGATCGGTCACGGCAAGCTGGCGTGGCGCGCGCTGCGTCCGGTGCTGCCGCCGCATCACGAGTTCCCCTACACGCTGCGCATCGTCTCGGAGATCACCGAGTCGAACGGCTCGTCGTCGATGGCGACCGTGTGCGGCGCGTCGCTGGCGCTGATGGACGCCGGCGTGCCGCTGAAGCGGCCGACCGCGGGCATCGCCATGGGCCTGATCCTCGAAGACAAGCGCTTCGCGGTGCTCTCCGACATCCTCGGCGACGAGGATCATCTCGGCGACATGGACTTCAAGGTGGCCGGCACCGAGGTGGGCATCACCTCGCTGCAGATGGACATCAAGATCGCCGGCATCACCGAGGAGATCATGAAGGTCGCGCTCGGCCAGGCGAAGGACGGGCGTATCCACATCCTCGGCGAGATGGCCAAGGCACTGACCTCGGCGCGTGCCGAGCTCGGCGAATACGCGCCGCGCATCGAGACCTTCAAGATCGCCACCGACAAGATCCGCGAAGTGATCGGCACCGGCGGCAAGGTGATCCGCGAGATCGTCGAGAAGACCGGCGCCAAGGTCAACATCGAGGACGACGGCACGGTGAAGGTCGCCTCCTCCGATGGCGAGTCGATCCGGGCGGCGATCAACTGGATCAAGTCGATCGCCTCCGATCCGGAGATCGGCCTGATCTACGAAGGCACGGTCGTCAAGGTGATGGAGTTCGGCGCGTTCGTGAACTTCTTCGGCGCCAAGGACGGCCTGGTGCACATCAGCCAGCTCGCGGCGAACCGCGTGCAGAAGACCTCCGACGTCGTCAAGGAAGGCGACAAGGTGAAGGTCAAGCTGCTCGGCTTCGACGATCGCGGCAAGACGCGGCTGTCGATGAAGGCGGTCGACCAGACCACCGGCGAGGACCTCGAAGCCAAGACGAAGGTCGAGCCCGCGGCCGAGTAACCTGGCCGATACGACGTTCTTGCAAAGGGCGGCTCCCATGGAGTCGCCCTTTTTGCTGCGCGTCACGACGCCGCAAACGAAACCGTGAGGTGCTTTCGATCGTAATCTGGTGGCAACCTTCCGGTGCCAGTTTGCCCGGCACCGTGGCTGACCGGAGCATCTCACGGTTTTCCACGGTCGTGACGACAGCCGCCGACCACCGATCAACCGAACCCAAGGATGATTTCGATGTCACCGATCTCCCGCCGCCATCTGCTTGGCGCTGCCGCCGGCCTCGCCGCGGCCGCCGCAGCGCCGCGCCTCGTGTTCGCCCAGGCCGCCCCGGCGCCTGCCCCCGCTGCGGCTCCGGCCGCGCCGGCCGGTCCGTTCAAGCTTCCGGCGCTCGGCTACCCGTTCAATGCGCTGGAGCCGCACATCGATGCCCGGACCATGGAAATCCACAACACCCGGCATCATCAGGCCTTCATCACCAACCTGAACAATTTCGCCAAGGACACGCCGCAGATCGCCGACAAGCCGGTCGCCGAGGTGCTCGGCAATCTCAGCGCCGTGCCGGAAGCGATCCGCACCGGCGTGCGCAACAACATGGGCGGGCACGCCAACCACAGCATGTTCTGGGAGATCATGAGCCCGAGCGGCGGCAAGCCCGAGAGCGACGTGCTCGCGGCGATCGACAGCGATCTTGGCGGCGTCGACAAGATGAAGAGCGACTTCAATGCCGCGGGCCTGCGCGTGTTCGGCTCCGGCTGGGTGTTCGTCACCGTCACCAAGGACGGCAAGCTCGCGATCGAGACGCGGCCCGGCCAGGACAACCCGATCATGGACGGCAAGCGCGCGCTGTTCGGCAACGACGTGTGGGAGCACGCCTACTATCTCAACTACCAGAACCGGCGCGGCGACTATCTCAATGCGTGGTGGAACACGGTGAACTGGACCAAGATCACCGAACGCTACGCCGCGGCGAAGGCCGGCACGCTCGGCGTCTGATCAAGCCACAACGAACGAGCGGGCGGGGTACGCCAGCGCGTATCCCCCCGCCGAACGTCCGTTCACATCCCGGATCGCGCGAAGACAGTTCGCGGATCTGCTGCTCGCGCAGCGCGTCGGCCGAGAGACAGACCACTTCGGAAATTTGCAGAAGCTGTCTGGTCAGCGGGCTCGTCTTGCGCCAGACCATGCCGATGGTTCGCGAGGGCTGCGGGTCCTTGAAGCGAGCGACCGACACCGACGCCGAGCGTGTCTCCACCGCCACGGCCATTTCCGGGATCAAGGTGACGCCGATGCCGGCGCTGACCATTTGAACGAGCGTCGACAGGGAGTTCGCATCCAGCATCTCGCGCGGCGGCGACGATTGCATATTGCAGAACGACAGGGCCTGATCGCGAAAGCAGTGCCCCTCTTCCAGCAGAAGCAGCTTCATCTCGCGCAGCATTTCGCTGCTGGGCACCGGCGTTCCCTCATCCTCGCCCGGCCGGACCAGCAGGAAGTTCTCCGTGAACAGGGCGACCTCGGTCAGCGAAGGTTCGGACACCGGCAGAGCGACAATTGCCGTATCGAGCCGGCCTTCCGCGAGCTCCTGGATCAGCTTCGGCGTCAGCGTCTCGCGCACGTGAATGTCGAGCTCGGGATGCATTCGCGTGAGGTTGCCGATGACCGTCGGCAGCAGATAGGGCGCAATCGTCGGGATCATGCCGATGCGCAGCCGGCCCACGAGCTGGTCCCGCGACGCGCGCGCGAAGTCTGCCAGTTCGTCGACCGAGCGCAGGATGTCGCGGACGCGTCGGGCGACCTCTTCGCCGAACTTCGTCAGCCCGACCTGTCGCGCGCCTCTCTCGAGCAGCACGCCGCCCAGAGCGTCCTCCAGTTCCTTGATCTGCATCGACAAGGCCGGCTGCGAGATCGCACATGCTCGCTGCCGCGCGTCCGAAGTGGCTATGACGCGCCAGCGCATCGAAATAGAGAAGCTGCTTGAACGTGACATTGATCATCAGAATATCTTATTGCAGCGATCATCAAAGTCAATTTTACCTGATAGAACGCATGGCGTTAGAGTGCTTCTAACCGGAACACGAGACGACCAGAGGAGACGAGTGATGGATGACAAAACCAAGTGCCCGTTCACGGGCGGCAGCCGCGGACACGCGAACCGCGACTGGTGGCCGACGACGCTGGACGTTTCGGTCCTCCATCGGAACTCCACCTTGTCCGATCCGATGGGCGAGGCGTTCGACTACGCCAAGGAGTTCAAGAGCCTCGACCTCAACGCCGTGATCAAGGACCTGCATGCCTTGATGACGAACTCGCAGGAGTGGTGGCCGGCCGACTTCGGCCACTACGGCGGACTGATGATCCGCCTGGCGTGGCACGCCGCGGGCACCTACCGCATCACCGACGGCCGCGGCGGCGCCGGCGCCGGCCAGCAGCGCTTCGCGCCGCTCAACTCGCTGGCCGGACAACGCGAACCTCGACAAGGCGCGCCGGCTGTTGTGGCCGATCAAGCAGAAGTACGGCCGGAAAATCTCCTGGGCCGACCTGATGGTCCTCGCCGGCAACGTCGCGCTCGAGTTCGATGGGCTTCAAGACCTTCGGCTTCGCCGGCGGCCGCGCCGACGTCTGGGAGCCCGAAGAGCTCTACTGGGGTCCTGAGGGCACGTGGCTGGGCGACGAGCGCTACAGCGGCGAGCGCCAGCTTTCGGAGCCGCTCGGCGCGGTGCAGATGGGCCTGATCTACGTCAATCCGGAAGGGCCGAACGGCAATCCGGACCCGCTCGCGGCGGCCAAGGACATCCGCGAGACGTTCTTCCGCATGGCGATGAACGACGAAGAGACCGTCGCGCTGATTGCCGGCGGCCACACCTTCGGCAAGACCCACGGCGCCGGCGATCCGTCGCTGATCGGTCCGGAGCCGGAAGGCGCCGACCTCGAGGATCAGGGCCTCGGCTGGAAGAGCAAGTACGGCACCGGCATCGGCGCCGACGCCATCACCGGCGGCCCGGAAGTCACCTGGACGCAGACGCCGACCAAGTGGAGCAACCACTTCTTCAAGAACCTGTTCGAAAACGAATGGGAGCTGACGAAGAGCCCGGCCGGGGCAAAGCAGTGGAAGGCCAAAGGCGCGCAGCCACGATCCCGGACGCCTTCGACAAGTCGAAGAAGCACGTGCCGACCATGCTGACCACCGACCTGTCGCTGCGGTTCGACCCGGCCTACGAGAAGATCTCGCGGCGCTTCTACGAGCATCCGGATCAGTTCGCGGACGCGTTCGCCCGCGCCTGGTTCAAGCTCACGCACCGCGACATGGGTCCGATCGAGCGCTACCTCGGCCCGCTCGTGCCGAAGGAGACGCTGATCTGGCAGGACCCGATCCCCGCGGTGGATCATCCGCTGATCGGCGAGGCAGGACGTCGCCGCGCTGAAGGCGAAGATCCTCTCGTCAGGGCTGACGGTATCCCAGCTCGTCTCGGCCGCCTGGGCGTCGGCGTCGACGTTCCGCGGCTCCGACAAGCGCGGCGGAGCGAACGGCGCGCGCATTCGCCTCAGCCCGCAGAAGGACTGGGAGGTCAACCAGCCGGCCCAGCTCAAGACCGTCCTCAGAAGCTCGAAGCGATCCAGAAGGACTTCGGCAAGAAGGTTTCGCTCGCCGACCTGATCGTTCTCGGCGGCTGCGCGGCGGTCGAAAAGGCGGCGAAGGACGCCGGCGTCGACGTGAAGGTCCCCTTCACGCCGGGACGCACGGACGCGTCGCAGGAGCAGACCGACGTCGAATCCTTCGCGCCGCTCGAGCCGCGTGCCGACGGCTTCCGCAACTATATCAGCGGCAAGCATCAGTTCATGCTGCCTGAAGAGGCATTGGTGGATCGGGCGCAGTTGCTGAGGCTGACGGCGCCGGAGATGACGGTCCTCGTCGGCGGCCTGCGCGTGCTCGGCGCCAACGCCGGGCAGTCCAAGCACGGCGTCTTCACCAAGCAGCCCGGAGACGCTGACGAACGACTTCTTCGTCAACCTGCTCGACATGAGCACGTAGTGGCAGCCGGCCTCCGGCTCCGATGGCGTGTACGAGGGCCGCGACCGCAAGACGAATGCGGTCAAGTGGACCGGCACCCGCGTCGACCTGATCTTCGGTTCGCACTCGCAGCTTCGCGCCTTCGCGGAAGTCTATGGGTGCAGCGACTCGAAGGAGAAGTTCGTGAAGGACTTCGTCGCGGCGTGGACCAAGGTGATGAACCTCGGCCGCTTCGACCTCGCCTGACCTAAAGGCACAGCCCTCGACAAGAAATCAGGGCGGCGTTCCAGAACAACCTGGAACGCCGCCCCTTTTTTGGCCGCTAGTCTGCTTTCAGGCTGGCTGCTACTTGCCTGTAACGGCGCTGCCCGGTTCCTCGCTGAGCCATCGGTAGATGATGCCACCGAGCGCGCCGCCGACCAGCGGCGCAACCCAGAAGAGCCAGAGCTGGCTGATGGCCCATCCACCGACGAACAGCGCCGGACCCGTGCTGCGCGCAGGATTGACCGACGTGTTGGTGACGGGGATGCTGACCAGATGAATCATGACCAGCGCAAGTCCGATCGCCAGCGGCGCAAAGCCCGTCGGAGCCTTGCCATGCGTCGCGCCCATGATGATGAAGAGGAACATCATCGTCATCACGATTTCCATGATGAGGCACGCAAGCAGGCTGTACTTGCCCGGTGAATGCTCGCCAAAGCCGTTCGATGCAAAACCTTTGCTGACATCGAAACCGGCAGCGCCGCTCGCGATCACATAGAGCAGCGCGGCAGCCGCAACGGCTCCCACCACTTGCGCGATGATGTACGGCGCTATCTGCCCCGCCGGGAAGCGGCCACCCGCAGCCAGGCCGACGGTCACCGCAGGATTGAGATGGCAACCGGATATATGTCCGATCGCATAGGCCATCGTCACGACACTCAGTCCGAACGCCAATGACACGCCGACGAGGCCGATGCCGACCTGCGGAAACGCCGCGGCGATAACGGCGCTGCCGCAGCCCGCAAATGTCAGCCAGAACGTGCCTATCGCTTCCGCAGCATATTTCTTTGCATTCATGTCATTGCTCCCCGACTTGGCCTCTGCTTCGCGCGACGGCATTATGGAGCCGCGATCGCGTGACTGACAATCGCGTGAGCAAACGCGTCAACAGCCGCTCGCAGCTTCGCTGCACTGCGAATATTCTGCGTTGCGAATCCTTCGGACCGCATAAACGTCTTGTTGTGCAAGCAAATTCATTCGCGTGCCGGACATTCGATCGCATTTGAGCAATTCACGACATGGCAGGCATGTGTTGAGGACCGCAATGAACGCGCTGACGATTCGACCGGCAGAGGCACACGAATACGACGAGGTCGCCCGGGTCTGGGCAGAGAGCTGGGTCTCCGTCGGCCTCGAGCACGCGAGCGACGAGATGCTCGCCTTGTTGCGTGCGCGTGTTCCAAGAGAGATCGCCGCCGGCTGGAGCCTCTACGTCGCCGACGACGCGGGGCGGATTGCGGCCATGCTCGCGTTCCGGCTGCGCGATGGCTACCTCGACCAGCTTTTTGTTGACCCCGCCTACCAAGGTCAAGGTGTCGGCAAGATGTTGCTGCAGTTCACGCGCAAGAATTTGCCGGACGAGATATGGCTGCGATGCGTGAGCCAGAACGAGAAGGCCTGGCGCTGGTACGAGCGCGAGGGCTTCGTGTTCGAGAGGGAAGCGCCGCATCCGGACGGGTTGATGATGCGATACTATCGCTGGAAGAAAGGATCTGCGGGATGATGAAGCTGTACTGGTCGCCGCGCACGCGCTCGTTCACCGCGCTCTGGATGATGGAGGAGACGGGCAAGCCCTATGAGCGGGTTTTGACCGACATCGACACCGGCGCGCAGAAGACCCCGGAATATCTCGCGATCAATCCGATGGGCAAGGTTCCCGCGCTGAAGGACGGCGACGCAACGCTCGCCGAGCAGGCGGCGATCTGCGCTTATGTCGCCGAGCGATATCCGGATGCCGGGCTTGCGCCGCCGCTCGGCGATCCCGCTACGCGCGAAATATCCTCTACTGGCTGTTCTTCGCGCCGGGCTGCATCGAACCCGCAATCACGCAGATCTTCACCAAGCTCCAGATCCCTGCCCGCACCGCGGGCTGGGGCGACGCCACGCAGGTGTTCGACGTGCTGG
Organism: uncultured Alphaproteobacteria bacterium; assembly: GCA_963843435.1. Taxonomy (GTDB): domain Bacteria; phylum Pseudomonadota; class Alphaproteobacteria; order Rhizobiales; family Xanthobacteraceae; genus P52-10. The sequence continues at coordinate 418,522 of CAWJKJ010000006.1, read as the reverse complement.
ACAAGGCGCTGGAGCGCGGCCCGTGGATCCTCGGCGACGACGTTCTCCGCCGCCGACGTCATGATCGGTTCCGAGGTGCACGCCATGGTGAAACTGTTCAAGATGGTGCCGTCACGGCCGTCGTTCGATCGCTACATCGACGCCTGCGAGCAGCGCCCCGCATTCCAGCGCGCGCTGAAGCTGGCGAATGGTTAGCTATTCGTCCCGCTTATCCGCGCTCTCCGTGGCGGCTTCCGCCTCGTCGATCAGCTTCAGCGCCTCGGCGCGCGGCATCGAGATGATGTTGTAGCCGGAATCGACGAAGTGGACCTCGCCGGTGACGCCGCTCGACAGGTCCGACAGGAGATAGAGCGCGGAATTGCCGACCTCATCGATGGTCACGGTCCGCCGCAGCGGCGTGTGCCGCCGCTGGAACGAGAACATGTAGCGGGCATCGGAAATGCCGGCGCCGGCCAGCGTGCGCACCGGGCCGGCCGAAATCGCGTTGACGCGAATGCCGCGCGGCCCGAAATCGTTGGCGAGGTAGCGCACCGAGGCTTCCAGCGCCGCCTTCGCCAGCCCCATGACGTTGTAGTTCGGCATCACCCGCATCGAGCCGCCATAGGTCAGCGTCAGCATCGCGCCGCCGCTTTCGGGCATCATCTCCGCCGCGCGCTTGGCGAGCTCGGTGAACGAGAAGCACGAGATCACCATGGTGCGCGAGAAATTCTGCCGCGTCGTGTCCGCGTAGCGGCCCTTCAGCTCGTTGCGGTCGGAAAAGCCGATCGCGTGCACGAGGAAGTCGAGCGTGCCCCACGCGCCGCGCAGCTGCTCGAACACCGCATCGACGGAGGCCAGGTCCTCGACGTCGCAGGGCAGGATCAGGTTCGAGCCGACCGACTGCGCCAGCGGCTTGACGCGCTTGCCGAGCGCGTCGCCCTGATAGGTGAAGGCGAGCTCGGCGCCGTGCGCGGCAAGCGTCTTGGCGATCCCCCAGGCGATGGAATGATCGTTGGCGACGCCCATGATCAACCCGCGCTTGCCCTGCATCAGCTTCGTCATGAATTCAGTTCCGTCAGCGTGAACGTAGCAGCTTCGGCTTCAAGCATGCCGCCGAACACAGGAGAAGCACGACCATCTTCGGTCGTCTTCGGTAAAATCCATCCGCATCCAGTCGATGTTGCCTGATGCCGCGTTATCCAGCAGCTTCGGCATATCCCCTTTCACGAAGAATGCTGGAGAGGCTCTTCGCCGACGCACAGGTAGCGGCGGCGCTCGGTCTGCGGATCACTGTCGGGATAGAGATCCACCGTCAGCGGATTTCGGGCTGCTCGCCGCCGAAGCCCGCAAACTGCAGATCGACGAGAACGCCGTCGTGCCAGTTGAAGTCGTCAGTCGACAAGCCGCGTCACGCGTCAGGCATCGAGCCGCTTGAACACCAGCGTCGCGTTGGTGCCGCCGAAGCCGAACGAATTGGACAGCACCGCGCCGATCTTCGCGTTGTCGATGCGCTTGCGCACGATCGGCATGTCGGCGAACGCCGGATCGAGCTCCTCGATGTGGGCGCTCTCGCAGATGAAGCCGTTGTTCATCATCAGCAGTGAATAGATCGCTTCCTGCACGCCGGTCGCGCCGAGCGAATGGCCGGTCAGCGACTTCGTCGCCGAGATCGGCGGGCACTTGTTCTCGTTGCCGAAGATGTTGCGGATCGCGCCGATCTCCGGCGGATCGCCGGCCGGCGTCGAGGTCGCATGCGGATTGATGTAGTCGATCGGCGCCTTCACCGTGGACAGCGCCATCTTCATGCAGCGCTCGGCGCCCTCGCCCGACGGCGCGACCATGTCGAAGCCGTCCGAGGTCGCACCGTAGCCGGCCACCTCGCCGTAGATACGCGCGCCGCGCGCCTTCGCATGCTCGAGCTCTTCCAGCACCAGCACGCCGGCGCCGCCGGCGATGACGAAGCCGTCGCGGTTCACGTCATAGGCGCGCGACGCGGTCGCCGGCGTCGCGTTGTACTTCGACGCCATCGCGCCCATCGCGTCGAACAGCACCGACATGGTCCAGTCGAGATCCTCGCAGCCGCCGGCGAAGATGATGTCCTGCTTGCCGACCTGGATGGTCTCGTAGGCATTGCCGATGCAGTGATTGGAGGTCGCGCACGCCGACGAGATCGAATAGTTCACGCCCTTGATCTTGAACCAGGTGGCGAGCGTCGCCGAGGCGGTCGACGACATCGCCTTCGGCACGGCGAACGGGCCGACGCGCTTGGGTCCCTTGGACCGGGCGATATCGGCGGCATCGACGATGGCGCGCGCCGAGGGGCCGCCCGATCCCATGATGATGCCGGTGCGCTCGTTGGAGACGTCCTTCTCCTCGAGGCCTGCGTCGCGGATCGCCTGCTCCATCGCCACGTGATTCCACGCGGCGCCTTCGCCGAGAAAGCGCATGGCGCGGCGATCGACGACTTCGGCCGGCTTCAGCGTCGGAGTGCCATAGACCTGCGAGCGGAAGCCGAGCTTGGCGTATTCCTCGGCATGGCTGATGCCGGATTTCGCCTCATAGAGGCTGGCAAGAACTTCCTGCGTATTGTTGCCGATTGATGAGACGATGCCCATCCCGGTGACGACAACCCGTTTCATGCTCGCCTCGCCTTGATTATCGCATTCCAGATATCGGCCATCCGACCCGCCCGCGGCCACCCGGGACCAACCGATGCAGACCGATCACGTCCCGGGCTGCATCGCCCTGCTTGCCGAACAAGGGCGACCTTCAGATCGCTTGCGCGATAGATAATCTCGCCATCGGCGGAAAGCCACCCGTCGGCGATGCCGAGCACAAGCTTCGAGCGCATCACGCGCTTGAAGTCGACATTGTAGACGATCTTGCGCATGCTCGGCAGAACCTGGCCGGAGAACTTCAGCTCGCCGAGGCCAAGCGCGCGGCCGCTGGCCGGGTGAGCCAAGCCACCCTAGGAAAAACCCGACCATCTGCCAGAGCGCATCGAGGCCAAGACAGCCAGGCATCACCGGGTCACCCTTGAAGTGACAGCCGAAAAACCAGAGTTCCGGTTTCACGTCGAGCTCGGCGCGGATGAAGCCCTTGCCGAATTCGCCGCCCTGTTTCGGAAACCTCGCTGATCCGGTCGAACATCAGCATGGGAGGCAGCGGCAACTGGGCGTTTCCGGCCCCGAACAACTCGCCGCGGCCGCACGCCAGCAGGTCTTCATATTCGAAACTGCTGCGCCGCTCGGTCATCTCGTCCAGTTCCCGTTGCCGGCCCCGCCGGCCGAATTGAAGCGGTCTGTATCACAAAGCCCGCGCGGCGGGCAAAACCGCCGCCGCCATACGCTCAGGACATGGGGCCCTGCCCGGACCGCCCCAGTTGCGAAATACTTGCATCTATCCCATTGAGTTTCTATAGTGAAATGTGAAAAGGCCCCGAATTGAAGGGCGGGCTCGGGCCCGCAGTCAGTGTCGCATGAGTGAACAAATCGCCCCGCGAAAGAGCGATGAAGATACCATCAGCCACGGCCGCGCGCCGCTGCTGACCGGTTGCCCGTGGCATGACGTCAACGAAATGTTGCAATCGGTGGGCCTGCGCCCGACCCGGCAGCGGATGGCGCTGGGCTGGCTCCTGTTCGGCAAGGGGGAGCGTCACCTCACCGCCGAAATGCTCTACGAGGAAGCGACGCTCGCCAAGGTCCCGGTGTCGCTCGCGACCGTCTACAACACCCTCAATCAGCTCACCGAAGCGGGCCTGCTGCGCCAGGTCAGCGTCGACGGCACCAAGACCTATTTCGACACCAACGTCAGCGCGCACCATCATTTCTACATCGAAGGCAAGCACGAGCTCGTCGACATTCCGAACTCGAACCTTGTCGTGCAGAACATGCCGCAGGCGCCGGAAGGCTACGAGATCGCCCGCATCGACATGGTCGTGCGCCTGCGCAAGAAGCGCTGATCGGTCCAGCAAGATATTTCGCTTTTTGCAAATGCCCGCATTTCTGCGGGCATTTTTGCGTCGCCGCTATGCGGCCTTACTCGATCTTCTCGTCGGGATAGACGCCCCACAGCCGCTGCTGCTCGATCCATCCATCGAAGCCGGAACCTGAAATCCGGCACCAGCCGCCGGCGCAGCGGCGAACCGTCGCCAGCACGCCGGGCTCGAGTTTCGCTGCCACAGCGCTCGTCGCATCGGCGCGATCATAGAGCGGCGTCAGATTGTCCTTCGCCTTGGCGGTGATCACCGCAGTGCGGCGCCCCGACAGCAGCGAATGATAGACCCAGCCTTCCGAGCCTTCGGAATCGCGGATGCGCCGCCAGTTCTCGAATTCGGCGGTGATTTCCACCGGCAGGCTGGAGCGGGTGTAGATCCAGCTCACGTCGTTGTCCTTGGTGGGACCGACGCGCACGTTCACATGATCCGATTTCAGGCTGACGTACCGCGGCACAGGCAGGCCGCTGGTGATCGGATTGCCGTCTTTTGCCGACACCTGCCCGAGCGGCAGGATCAAAGTGGTTCCGGCCAGAATGGCCGCGGCGAAGTAGCGGACGAAACGCATCGATACTGACCCCCGGCCCGTCGCTTGTTTCATAGGCGAGCGAAGCGACGCCGTTCTTCGAACGGCTATGACCCTGTTTGACGCGGGCCGGCTTCTTGTCTTGGCCCGGCCTTCTGCTAGAGAGGGCTGAAAGAGGCCTAAAACCTGCCGCCGGCTGCGGTGAAGCGGCAGTTTCATTCAGCCGGGTTAATGAGGTCTGAACAATCCTACTGATTAACGCTAACGCCTTGCGGATTGGCTCGATCAAGGTTTTGAGAAGCTAAACATGACGGTTCGCAAGAAACCTCTGGTCGTCGTCACGCGGAAGCTGCCCGACAGCATCGAGACGCGGATGCGCGAACTGTTCGATGCCCGGCTCAACCTCGACGACCAGCCGATGTCGCCGGAAAATCTCGCCGACGCCATGCGGATGGCGGACGTGCTCGTGCCGACCGTGACCGACGAGATCACCGAGGCGATCATCAACCAGCCGGACGTGAAGGTGAAGCTGATCGCCCACTTCGGCAACGGCGTCGACAACATCGATGTCGAGGCGGCGCACAAGCGCGGCATCATGGTTACCAACACGCCGAAAGTCCTGACCGAGGACACCGCCGACATGACCATGGCGCTGATCCTCTCCGTGCCGCGGCGGCTGATCGAAGGCGCCTCGATCCTGACCGACGGCAAGGACTGGCAGGGCTGGGCGCCGATGTGGATGCTGGGTCATCGCATCGGCGGCAAGCGGCTCGGCATCATCGGCATGGGCCGGATCGGCCAGGCGGTGGCGCGGCGCGCGCACGCTTTCGGCCTGCAGATCCACTACCACAACCGCAAACCGGTCGCGCCGAGCATCGAGGAGGAATTGGGGGCCACCTACTGGGAGAGCCTCGACCAGATGCTGGCGCGGATGGACATCATCTCGGTGAACTGCCCGCACACGCCGGCGACCTTCCACCTGTTGTCGGCGCGGCGGCTGAAGCTCCTGAAGAAGGACGCCTACATCGTCAACACCGCGCGCGGCGAGGTGATCGACGAGGCGATGCTGACAAAACTGATCGAGAGCGGCGACATCGCCGGCGCCGGCCTCGATGTCTACGAGCACGAGCCCGCGGTGAGCCCGAAACTGCTGCGGCTCGCCAAGACCGGCAAGGTGACGCTGCTGCCGCACATGGGCTCGGCGACGATCGAGGGCCGCGTCGAGATGGGCGAGAAGGTGATGATCAACATCCGCACCTTCCTCGACGGACACAAGCCGCCGGACCGCGTGTTGCCGGGGGTCGGATAGAGGTAGGACACATGGAAGGCGGGTGCACGTGCAGGCATGTTCGCTACCGGCTGCAGCGGCATGCCGCTCATCGTACATGCCTGCCATTGCCGCTGGTGCCAGCGCGAGACCGGAACGGCTTTTGCGCAGAACGCCATGTACGAGGCCGAGCGCGTCGAGCACCTCGCGGGCGAGCCCGAGATCATCGTGACGCCGTCCGCAAGCGGCAAGGGACAGACGGATCGCGCGCTGTCCGAACTGCCGCGTCGCCATCTGGAGCAACTATGCGGGCGCGGGCGATGCCGTCCGTTTCGTCCGGGTCGGCACGCTCGACGAGCCGGACCGCTTGCCGCCGGATATCCACATCTTCACGTCGTCCAAGCAGCCCTGGTTCACGTTGCCGGCCGGCGCAAAGGCCGTTCCTGAATACTACGACGCGACGAGCGTCTGGTCGCCGGAAAGCCTCGAGCGCCGCCGCATACTGCGTGAACGGGCGAAGGCTGCGAAATCGTAGCGCTCACGCGTGCGCACTCAAATCCTTGATCGTCGGCTTGTCGCCGTTCAGCGGGTTTGACGGATCGCGCGCATAGCTCAGCGTCTCGAAGCGCATTGCGCGCGCGTCGATCATCAACAGCCGCCCGACCAGCGACTCGCCGAAGCCGACGATGTCGCGGATGACCTCCAGCGCCATCATCGAGCCGAGCACGCCGGCGAGCGCGCCGAGCACGCCGGCCTCCGCGCAGGTCGGCACGGTGCCGGCCGGCGGCGGCTCCGGAAAGAGACAGCGATAGGTCGGATTGGCTTCGCCCTTGGCGTTCCTGTCGTGCGCGCGGATGGTCGTCAGCGAGGCGTCGAACACGCCGAGCGCGCCGGTCACCAGCGTCTTCTTCGCGAGATAGCACGCGTCCGACAAGAGATAGCGCGTGGCAAAATTGTCGGAGCCGTCGGCGACGACGTCGTAGCCGGCGAGCAGCGCCAGCGCGTTGTTCGCAGCGAGCCGCTCATTGTGCGTGCGGACCGCGACATGCGGATTGATCGCGGCGATGCGCTCGCGCGCGCTGTCGGTCTTGGCGCGGCCGACATCGGCGGTCGCGTGGATCACCTGCCGCTGCAGGTTCGACAGCGACACGGTGTCGTCATCGATGACGCCGAGGGTGCCGACGCCGGCGGCGGCCAGATACATCAGCGCCGGCGCGCCGAGCCCGCCGGCGCCGACCACCAGCACGCGCGCGGCCTTCAGCTTCGCCTGCCCCGGCCCGCCGACCTCGCGCATGACGATGTGGCGGGCGTAGCGCTCGAGTTCTTCAGAATTCAGCATCAGCTCCTCGTTTTCGCGCACCATCACGCGCTGCGGCAGCCGGTCCGGTCAAGCCCCGGACGCTGAACCTGTTGGCCGCTTTTTCTGACCAAGCATCTATGGTTATCTGCTCCGCCAAATCCACGCCGGGATTGCCCCATGAAATCGCTGGCCGTCGCCCCGTTGCTGCTTGCCGCGCTGCTTGGCCCTGCGTTCGCGCAGAATACCCCCGTCACGCCGAAGACCGGTGAAGACCATTCCGATCCGGCCCGCCGCGCCGCAGACGCCTGCCGACACCGCCAAGGCGATGGCGCAGGCCGAGCGCACGGCGATCCAGTCCGACCTCGCCTGGGTCGGCGCCTACAACGGCGCCATCACCGGTGAGGTCAGCGAGCGCATGATCAATGCGATCAAGACCTACCAGAAGGACATCGCCGCCAAGCAGACCGGCGTGCTCAACCCGCAGGAGCGCACGACGCTCGCCGCCGCCGCAAAGAAGCTGCAGAACGACGTCGGCTGGAAGATCGCCACCGATCCGATCAACGGCATCCGGCTTGGCGTCCCGACCAAGCTCGTGCCGCAAATGAGCTCGATCGGCAATGTGAGCGGATCGAAATGGCAGTCCGCACAGGGCCAGATCCAGATCGAGACCTGGCGGCTGCGCGCCGCAGACGCTCGCCGCCGTCGCCGAGCGCGAGAAGAACGAGCCGGCCGGCCGCAAGATCGACTACAGCGTGGTGCGGCCGGACTTCTTCGTGCTGTCGGGCCTGCAGGGCCTGAAGAAATTCTATGTGCGCGGGCAGATCAGCGGCAACGAAGTCCGCGGGCTGACCATCCTCTACGATCAGGCGACCGAAGGCACGATGGCGCCGGTCGTCATCGCCATGTCGAGCGCGTTCACGCCGTTCCCGACAAATGCGGCGCAGGCGGACGCACCGCCGCCGCGCAAGAAGGTGGAGTACGCGACCGGCATCGTCGTCAGCGCCGACGGCGCGATCGTCACCGACCGTCAGGCCGTCGACGGCTGCCAGTTCATCGTCGTGCCGGGCCACGGCAACGCCGACCGCATCGCCGAGGACAAGACCCGCGACCTCGCGCTGCTGCGCATCTACGGCGCGCGCGATCTGAAACCGATCGCGTTCGCCGGCACGCCTTCGAAGCAAAGCCTCGTGCTCACCGGCATCGCCGATCCGCAGAATCAGGGCGGCGGCGCGACGGTGACGACGACGAACGCGACCCTGTCGGCGACGGCGCTGTCGCCGGCGCCCGGGATCGGCTTTGCCGGAGCCGCCGCGACGGACAGCCGACGGCGCGTTTGCCGGCGTGACGTTGCTGAAGCCTGCGGTCGTCGCGACGACCGCGCCGGCCGCGGGCAACGACGCGGCCCTCGTTCCTGCCGATCAGGTGATGGAGTTCCTGAAAGCCAACACCGTGACCGCGACGTCCGGCCAGAAGGCCGATGCGAAGGCTTCAGTGCTGCGCGTCGTCTGCGTGCGGAAGTAGAACTCCGTCATTGCGACCCGCCTTCGCTCTTCGAGCTACGGCGGGCACGCGCCTGTCTTCAGACGCGCGTCGTCGCCCCGTGTTTCGTCCGGCCCCAGGGCATGCCGGTCATTTCTTTGCACTTCCCTTGGAAAGAGGGCGTGCGGAACACAGGGCGAAAGGCCGCGCCCGCGGCTCCCGTATGCTTGTCGCATCCGGGCAATTTGTAGTGATGGCTCAGCCCAAACGCTTGAGCTGAACCGGACCACAGACGAAGCCTTCGCCTGCGTTCCGCACGCGCCGGATTAACGGCTTGCCGGATTCCAGCGGAGCCAGGCCCGGCTCACTTGACCAAATACGGAAGACCTCACCGTATTGCTGGACCGCTTGGGCCGTCCGCCCTCGGCGCCGGTCGTCATCCCTTTCGGCGCCGTGGCTCCTCACCGCGACGCAAATTGGGCCGGCACCGCGACGGACCCGTCGCATCCCGCCCCGAGGCGCTGACGATTAGCGCACTCGCTCTCCCATCGGGACCGGACAAGAACTGTATATTCCTATTTGTTAGGATATTCAATTTCTGATTCAGCGAAATCGAAAGGCTACTGACAGAATTTGGTTGGCCTGCGATTTCGGGGCCGCCCACGGCCGGTGCGGACTCGCAATGACCGCGAAGCCGTCACTTCTGGCACTTCGGGCACCAGAACGTCGAGCGGCCGCCTTGCGTAAAACGCTTGATGGTGCCGCCGCACTTTGGCGTCGGGCACTTCTGCTTTTCCCGGTCGTAGACGCGAAACGAGTGCTGGAAATAGCCGAGCTCGCCGTCGGTGCGCCGATGATCGCGCAATGACGATCCGCCGGCCTCGATCGCGGCGTTGAGAACGGTGTGGATCGCGCCGACCAGCCGCTTGGCGTGATCGGTCGGCGCCAGGCTGCGCTGCGCCAGCGTCGACGCCGCGCGCTTCGGCGACAGGTGCGAGCGGTGCAGCGCCTCGCACACATAGATGTTGCCGAGACCGGCGACCACGCGCTGATCCAGCAGCGCCGCCTTCAGGTTCGCCTTCTTGCCGGCGCAGGCGCGCGCCAGCATGGCTGCGTCGAATTCATTGCCGAGCGGCTCGGGGCCGAGACCTTTGAGGAACGGCTCCTGCTCCATCTCCGTCCGCCGCACGATCTTCATGTAGCCGAAGCGGCGCGGATCGTTGAACGACACGGTCGCGCCGCTCGCCATGTGAAAGACGATGTGGTCGTGCGTGCGATCCTCGCTGCGCGGATAATGGAAAGCGCCCGGCTGCTGGCCGTTCGCGCCCTCGGCCACCCGGAACGATCCGGACATGCCGAGATGCATCAACAGCACGTCGCCGGAGGACAGATCAGCGAGGATGTATTTCGCCCGGCGGCCGAGCCCGGTGACGATCTGGCCGTCGAGCCGGGCGAGGAAATCCTTCTGCAAGGGAAAGCGCAGATCGCCGCGCCGCGCTTCCACGCGGGCGATCTTCTCGCCTTCCATCACCGGCTGCAGGCCGCGCCGGACGGTCTCGACTTCGGGAAGTTCAGGCACGGCACGTGCCCTAGCACAGAATGCTGCCGGAATGTGTCAGCTATCACCCGCTTTTCTGGTCGGGCTCACTGAAAGTGATCCGGTTCATGAACGGATCGGTGACCGTCAGCGTGGTCGCGCCCCAGGGCGCCTTCTCCAGGCCGGGCCGGAGGTAATTGTAGTTCTTCGCCTTCAGTTCGGCATGAAACTCGGCGACGCCGGTCATCTCGACGAACACTTTTGAACCGGGCGTGCAGTCGCCGTGGTGCTCGGTCAGGTGCAGCGACAGGCCGTCGCGCGAGACCTGCATGTAGAGCGGCAGCTGACGGCTCGAACCGGTGCTCCCAATCCACCTTGAAACCGAGGTAGCCGATGTAGAACTCCTGCGCCTTCTCGACCGAGAAAATCCGCAAGAGCGGGATCACCTTTACGAAATCAATTGCCATTGCAGGCCTCGCGCACGCGGATTAACCATCGCCCCGGCGAGCCGTTTCGCCGCTTTCGCCGTGGTTTCGGCTTGTAGCGCGGTGCGATGCGGCAGGCTATGGTCGGCCCGTTCGGAGAGATTGGAATGGCTCAAGAGAGCCCAGACACATCACATTTCGGCTTTCGCGACGTGCCGCTTGGCGACAAGCAGGCGATGGTCGACGACGTCTTCCGCAGCGTCGCGCGCCGCTACGACCTGATGAACGACCTGATGTCGGCCGGCGTGCATCGCGCCTGGAAGGCGGCGATGATCGCCAAGCTCAATCCGCCGCGCGGCGAGGCGACCTTCAAGCTGCTCGATCTCGCGGGCGGCACCGGCGATATCGCCTTTCGCGCAGCCAGTGCTGCGGGAACAGGCTTTCAGGCGATCGTCTGCGACATCAACGCGCAGATGCTCGAAGTCGGCCGCGAGCGCGCCGTCGAAAAAGCATCTCGACGATCGCGTCAGCTTCGTCGAAGGCAATGCCGAGCAGCTCTCCTTCGCGGACAAGAGCTTTGACGCCTGCACGATCGCCTTCGGCATCCGCAACGTGCCGCGGATCGACGCGGCGCTGCGCGAGATCCATCGCGTGCTGAGGCCGGGCGGCCGCTTTCTGTGTCTCGAGTTCTCCAGCGTCGACATGCCGGGACTGGACCGGCTGTACGAGCTCTACTCCTTCAACGTCATTCCCGAGCTCGGGCGCATGGTGACGGGCGATGCCGAATCCTACCGCTACCTCGTCGAATCGATCCGCCAGTTCCCGCGGCCGAATGCGTTCGCCGACATGATGCGCGAGGCCGGATTTGCGCGGACGACATGGGATGTCATGAGCGGCGGCATCGTCGCGCTGCATTCGGGCTGGCGTTTGTGATCTCACAGCTGATCCATCTCGTCCGGCTGACGCGTGCAGGCTACGTGTTCGCGCGCGCCGGCGTGTTCGGCATCGTCGATCCGATTGGGCTGCCGTCCGGCGCGCAATTCGCGCTGCGGCTCGGCCGGCTGATCGAGGCGCCGCAGACCGACAAGTCGATCGGCCGCATTTCGGCGGCGCTCCGCCATCTCGGCCCGAGCTATGTGAAGCTCGGCCAGTTCCTGGCGACCCGTCCCGACGTGGTCGGCATGGCGCTCGCCCGCGACCTGGAGAGCCTGCAGGACCGCATGCCGCCGTTCCCGCAGGCCGAAGCGGAAGCCGCGATCGTCGCTGCGTTCGACCGCCCGCTGAACGAGACCTATGCGAGCTTCGGCCCGGCGATGGCCGCAGCCTCGATCGCCCAGGTGCATCGCGCCGAGATCGAGAGCAACGGCGTTCGCCGCGTCGTCGCGGTCAAGGTGCTGCGGCCGAACGTGGCGCACAGCTTCAAGGTCGATCTCGATGCGTTCATGTTCGCCGCCCGGCAGATGGAGGCGATGTCCGCCGACGCGCGCCGGCTGCGGCCGACCGAGATCGCCCGCACCCTCTCCCGCTCGGTCGCCATGGAGATGGACCTGCGGCTGGAGGCCGCCGCGCTGTCGGAGATGGCGGAGAACACCCGCGACGATCCGGACTTTCACGTGCCGCTGGTCGAGTGGGACCTCACCGGCACACGACGTGCTGACGATGGAGTGGATCGACGGCATCTCGCTGAACGACCACGCGCGGCTCGCCGCGTCGCATGTCGACCTGCCCGATCTCGGGCGCAAGATCATCCAGAGTTTCCTGCGCCACGCGCTGCGCGACGGCTTCTTCCATGCCGACATGCATCCGGGAAATCTGTTCGTCGACAACACGGGCAGGCTGGTCGCGGTCGATTTCGGCATCATGGGCCGGCTCGGCGCGAGCGAACGCCGCTTCCTCGCCGAGATCCTCTACGGCTTCATCACCCGCAACTATCTGCGCGTCGCCGAAGTGCATTTCGAGGCCGGCTACGTGCCGCCGCACCATTCGGTCGAGAATTTCGCGCAGGCGATCCGCGCCATCGGCGAGCCGATCCACAAGCGCACCGCCCAGGAAATCTCGATGGCGAAGCTGTTGACCCTGCTGTTCGAGGTCACGAGCCTGTTCGACATGGAGACGCGGCCCGAGCTGCTGCTGTTGCAAAAGACCATGGTGGTGGTCGAGGGCGTCGCGCGCTCCTTCGACCCCAAGCTCGACATCTGGACCACCGCCGAGCCGGTGGTGCGCGAGTGGATCGAGCGCAATCTCGGACCGGTCGGCCGCATCGAAGGCGTGGTCACCGGCGCCGGCGACCTCGGCAAGATCGTCTCCGGCCTGCCCGGCATCGCCGCCCGCAGCGTCGCGCTGCTGGAGCGCTCGGAGGTCATCACCCGCAACGGCCTGCTGCTGGCGCCGGAGACCGTGGAAGCCATCGGCCGGGCGGAGGGACGGCAGAGCCGCTGGCTGACCGCCGGCATCTGGGCGATCGCCATCGCGCTTTTCGCTGCGGTCTGGATCCTTCGCTGAGCCGACCTAGATTTGATTGCAATGACATCATTCAAGTGATATCATTGCAATCATCGCCACTCACTTCGCGTGAATGCCATGGCCAGCCTGACAATCCGCAAGCTCGACGAGGCGCTGAAGGCCCAGCTCCGGCTGCGCGCGGCGCGGAGCGGCCGCTCGGTCGAGGACGAGGTCCGCTTCATCCTGCGCGATGCGGCGTCGGACGCAAAGCAGGACCTGGCCGCACCTGAACTCTCCGCCCCACTCCGGCAGATCGTGCGCGCGTCAACAGGCGCGACCCACCGCGTCACGCTGATCATCGGCGGCGGCATCGCCGCTTACAAGGCGCTCGATCTGATCCGCCGCCTGAAGGACCGGCGCATGCATGTGCGCTGCGTGCTGACCCGCGCCGCGCAGCAGTTCGTCACGCCGCTGGCCGCGAGCGCGCTGGCCGACGAGCGCTGCTACACCGACCTGTTCGATCCGCAGAGCGAATTCGACGCCGGCCATATCCGTCTTGCGCGCGACTGCGACCTGATCGTCGTCGCGCCAGCGACCGCCGACCTGATGGCGAAGATGGCGAACGGCCATGCCGACGATCTCGCCTCCGCCATCCTGCTTGCGACCGACCGGCCGATCATGCTGGCGCCGGCGATGAACCCGCTGATGTGGTCGAACGCCGCGACCCGCCGCAACGTGGCGCTGCTGGCCGAGCGCGGCGCGCACCTCGTCGGCCCGAATTCAGGCGCGATGGCCGAAGCCGGCGAAGCCGGCGTCGGCCGCATGTCGGAGCCATTGGAGATCGCGGCAGCGGCGGAGCAGCTGCTCGATCCGAAGGTCGTTGGTCCGCTGCGCAACGCGCGGCTGCTGGTGACCGCAGGACCGACCCACGAGCCGATCGATCCGGTGCGCTACATCGCCAACCGCTCGTCGGGCAAGCAGGGTTTTGCCATCGCCGCGGCAGCCGCAGCGGCGGGCGCCGAGGTGAAACTGATTTCAGGACCGGTCGATCTGCCCGACCCGCCGGGCGTCGACGTCACCCGCGTTGAAAGCGCGCGCGACATGCTGGCGCAGGTGCAGGCGTCGCTTCCGGCCGACTGCGCCGATCTTCGCCGCAGCCGTCGCCGACTGGCGCGTCGCCGATGCCGGCGCGCAGAAGATCAAGAAGCAGGCCGGCGCGACCCCATCGCTGACGCTGGTGGAGAACCCCGACCTGCTGGCGACGGTCGCGCATCTGTCCGACCGGCGTCCGCGCCTCGTCGTCGGCTTCGCCGCCGAAACCGAAAACCTGATCGCCAACGCGCAATCCAAGCTCAAGCGAAAAGGCTGCGACTGGATCGTCGCCAACGACGTGTCGCCGGAGAGCGGCGTGATGGGTGGCGATCGCAACACCGTGCACATCGTCACCCGCGACGGCGTGGAATCGTGGCCGGCGATGGACAAGGACGACGTCGCCGTCGCGCTGGTGGCGCGCATCGCCGGCGCATTGACGGGGACGCAGCCATGAGCGCCGATGTGGTGGTCGAAGTGCGGCGCCTGCCGCACGGCGAAGGGCTCGCACTGCCGGCCTATCAGACCGAGCACGCCGCGGGGCTCGACCTGCTGGCGGCAGTCGCCGAAGCTGCGCCGCTGACGCTTGCGCCCGGCCAGCGCGCGCTGGTGCCGACCGGCCTTGCGATCGCGCTGCCGCCGGGTTTCGAGGGACAGGTGCGTCCGCGCTCGGGCCTGGCGCTAAAACACGGAATTACGGTGCTTGAATTCGCCCGGCACCATCGACGCGGACTATCGTGGCGAGGTCAGCGTCATCCTCGATCAATCACGGCGCCGACCCGTTCGTGATCCGCCGGGGCGAGCGGATCGCTCAACTCATCGTAGCGCCGGTCTCGCGCGCTCAACTTAACGTCGCGGCGACTCTCGCCGAAACCGGCCGCAACTCGGGCGGATTTGGCTCGACCGGGAGATAAAAGTTCTCCGAATTGAGGGAACTGTCCACTCGACGACACTAAATTACCTTATTAGGTTACCGCCGCCAATGATGGCGAAAGTTCGGTAGCCTTGAAATGTCCTTCGTTCCCCCGCGTGGCCTCCTGGCCGTCCTCGCCGTCGTCGATATCGCCACCCACGCAAACCAACGTCCCCTCTCCGCCAAGTTGCTTGCCGCGCGCTACAATCTCGCGCCGCGCTATCTCGAGCCGATGCTGCAGATGCTGGTGCAGGTCGGCATCCTGCGCGGCATTCGCGGTCCACACGGTGGCTACCGCCTGGCGAAGCCACCATCAGAGCTCACGGTCGAAGAAATCTTCCGTGCCGCAGTTGCAAGCGCGACTGATTCGCATCCGTTCCTCGGCAAGAACCCGGTGGTCGCCAAGGTCATCATGCCCGAGCCTCGATCCGGCCGAACGCACGCTTGCGAGTGCGTTGCGCTCGGTCACCGTGGAAACGCTCGCCAACCGCGCGACCACACTCGGCCTCGCGCGAAGCTGAGATTGCTCCACCCGAATCGCGGCGACATGCCTGCGGTCGCGGCAATTTCGATTCCGCGCGCAGCCCCGTTCACGATCTGGACTCTTACCGGCTGAGTCCTGTTGGGGATACTCTGGTTTGATTCGCGATGAGCGAAGGGCGCGCGGGGTGCGCCGACGAATCCGGACCGTCGCGCGTCATCCGGAATGTCCGAATTTCTGCATGAAGTCGCGCCCGCCGGCCGCGGGCGGTGGCTGTTGGGATTCGCGGCATGGCAGAGCAAGTGTTGGGGTGCAGGCCATGGGGGGCATGATCCATGCGATGCGTCGGACGTTCACGTCCTGCATCAGCCCCCGCCATATCGCGCCTGCACTCTCCGTCCTGTCTCACACTCAATCCAGGCACGCGCCAGCGCGCAGGACAACTTCGATCTCGACCGCATGCTGGCGTCGCTCGGCGGCCTCGACCGGCAGGAATTCGTCGCGCTCGCGCTGGCGCTGGCGATCCTCGGCTTTTCGGTCGTCGCGGCGATCCTGCTGATGCGCACGCGCACGCGCGCGGCCGAGAACGAGCTGCAGCCTGCACGCCGAAATCCAGGCGCTGCAGGCCGAGAACGATCGCAGCAACGCGCTGCTGCTGAGCGAGCCGCAGGTCGTCGTGTCCTGGCGCGCCGGCGACGACCGCCCGCAGGTTGCCGGCGACACGTCGCTGCTGCTGGCCGACGGGCCGCCGCAGCGCGTGCTGGCGTTCGGAACCTGGCTCGCGCCCGAACCGTCGCTGCGGCTCGAACGCGCCGTCGAAGCGCTGCGCAACGACGCCGAGAGCTTCGTGTTGAACCTCGCGACCTCGACCGGTCGCGGCGATCGAGGCGGTGGGCCGGGTCGTCGGCGGCCAGGCGATCGTGCGCTTTCGCGAGCTGAGCGGCCTGCGGCGGGAACTCGCCGAGATGACGCTGCGCTACAACACGCTGATGGAAGAAACCGAGATCCTGCGCGGTTTCGCCACCGCCATCCCGGCGCCGGTGTGGGCGCGCCGCGCCAACGGCACGCTGGCGTTCGCCAATCCCGCCTACGCGGTCGCGACCGAAGCCACCTCCAGCGCCGACGCGATCAGCCGCAACCTCGACCTGCTCGACAGCCCCGACCGGAACGAAATGGCGCGTGCGCTGTCCGAGCAGGCGGCGTTCGCCAAGCGGTTGCCGGTGGTGGTGCGCGGCGAGCGCAAGATCTTCGACGTGCAGGCGATCGCGCTGCGCTCGGGCAGCGCCGGCATCGCCATCGACGCCAGCGAAGCCGCGAGCCTGCGTGCGAGCCTGTCGCGCATGGCGGATGCGCACCGGCGCACCCTCGACCAGTTGTCGTCCGCCGTGGCCGTGTTCGACACCAAGCAGCGGCTGACATTCTACAACGAATCCTATCGCCGGCTGTGGAACCTGGACGTGGCGTTTCTCGACACCAGCCCGAGCGATTCGGCGATCCTCGACCAGCTGCGCGCGACGCGGAAAATTCCGGAGCAGCACGACTTCCGGCAATGGAAATCCCGCCTGCACGAGGCCTATCGCGCCACGGAGGCCAGAAGCGACGAATGGCATCTGCCGGACGGACGCACGCTGCGCGTCATCTCGACGCCCAATCCCGAAGGCGGCGTCACCTATCTGTTCGACGACGCGACCGAAAGCCTCGATCTCGAGCGGCAGTTCGACGCGCTGATCCGCGTGCAGCGCGCAACCCTCGACAACCTCGCCGAGGCGGTTGCGGTGTTTGGCAGCAACGGCCGCGCGCGCCTGTTCAATCCGGCGTTCGCGAAGATGTGGCAGCTGTCGCCGGACGCGCTCGAACAGCAGCCGCACATCAAGACGGTACAGGAGTGGTGCGCCGCCGCTGTTCGACGACGAGCGCGCGTGGGAGCAGCTTCGCGCAACGATCACCGGCATCGACAACCGCAACTCGGTGGTGATGCAGATCGAGCGCAAGGACGGCAGCGTCCTCAACTGCATGACCATGCCGCTGCCCGACGGCGCCACATTGCTGACGTTCCAGGATGTCACCGATACGGTGAATGTGGAGCGCGTGCTGCGCGAACGCAACGAAGCGCTGGAAGCTGCCGACCGGATGAAGGTGAACTTCGTCCACCACGTATCCTACGAACTGCGCTCGCCGCTGACGACGATCATCGGCTTTGCGCATTTCCTCAGCGATCCGTCCACCGGACCGCTGACCCTGAAGCAAAGCGAGTACCTCTCCTACATCACGTCGTCGACCAATGCGCTGCTGGCGATCATCAACAACATCCTCGACCTCGCCACCATCGATGCCGGCGCGATGTCGCTCAGCCTCGGCCCGGTCGACGTGCGCAAGGCGATCGAGCAGGCCGCGGCCGGCGTGCAGGATCGCCTCGCCACCGACAACATCCACCTCGATGTCGAGATGTCGGGCGCGACTGCGCCGTTCATCGCCGACGAGCGCCGCGTCGTGCAGGTGCTGTACAATCTGCTCGCCAATGCCGTCGGCTTCTCTCCACAGGGCGGAACCGTCACCTTGACCGCGACCCAGCGCGACAACCGGACGATCTTCGCGGTCGACCGATCATGGCCCGGGCATTCCGCCGGAAAGCCAGGGCAAGGTGTTCGACTGGTTCGAAGCCAACGCCAACGGCTCGCGCCACCGCGGCGCAGGGCTCGGCCTCTCGCTGGTCCGCTCGTTCGTCGAGATGCATGGCGGCACGATCACGATCGAATTCGGCCGTCGGCCGCGGCACCACCGTCACCTGCGAGTTCCCCGCCGAGCCGCCGGTGCGCAGCGCTCCCGAATGACGGCCTCCTGGTCCTTCACCGCCGATCTCGCCGACGAGGCGGCGACGTCCGCGCTGATGGCCGATCTCGCCCTCCTGATCGGCGCCCGCGATATCATCACGCTTTCGGGCGACCTCGGCGCGGGCAAGACCACCGCCGCGCGAGCGCTGATCCGCTATCTGGCGGACGACGAGACGCTCGAAGTGCCGAGCCCGACCTTCACGCTCGCGCAGGCCTACGATCTTTCGCTGCCCGTGCTGCATGTCGACCTCTACCGCGTCAACGACGCGAGCGAACTCGACGAGCTTGGCCTCGCGCCGTTTCCCGACGACACGCTGGTGCTGATCGAGTGGCCCGATCGCGCCGGCGATTTGCTGCCGGCCGACCGCATCGACATCGCGCTTCAGGCCAGCGCGAGCGGCGACGCCGACGCGCGCGTCGCGACCGTGACCGGACACGGCGCGGCGCAGGCAACCGTCAAACGCCTGTCGGCGCTGCGCGCCTTCCTCGAACGGTCCGGCGCGATGCAGGCGACGCGCAAGCGCATGGCGGGCGACGCATCGACGCGCTCCTACGCGCGGCTCGTCGCCGACGGACGCTCGACGATCCTGATGAACTCGCCGCCGAGAGCCGACACGCAGCTGATCTACGGCGGCAAGTCCTACCTCGCCGCGGTGCATCTTGCCGACGACATCGTGCCGTTCGTCGCGATCGGCCGGGGCTTGCACGCGCGCGGCCTCTCGGTCCCCGTCATCCATCAAACCGACCTCGATGAGGGATTCCTGATTTGCGAGGATCTCGGCAGCGAAGGCGTCCTGACCGGAACGCCGCCGGCGCCGATCGAAGAGCGCTATCACGCCGCGGCCGACGTGCTGGTCGCGCTGCACAAGGAGCCGTTGCCGACGACCTTGCCGGTCGAAGGCCGGCAGGACTACGCCATCCCTGCCTTCGATACCGACGCGATGCTGATCGAGGTCAGCCTGCTGCTCGACTGGTACCTGCCGGATCGCGGCGTCGACGGTGACGGCGGCGATGCGCGACGAATTCTTTGGCGCTATGGCGGCAGCATCTCGACCGCGCGCTGGCCGTGCCGGCGACATGGGTGATCCGCGACTTTCATTCGCCGAACCTGATCTGGCTCGCCGAGCGGCAAGGCATGGCGCGCGTCGGCATCATCGATTTTCAGGACGCGGTGCTGGGGCCGCCGGCCTACGACGTGGTGTCGCTGGCGCAGGACGCCCGGGTGGACATGCCGGAGGCGCTCGAGATCGCGCTCGTCTCCCGCTATGTGCGCGGCCGCAGGGGCGACGATCCGGCGTTCGACCCGGCGGCCTTCGCCGAATCCTACGCCATGATGTCGGCGCAGCGGAATACGCGGCTGCTCGGCGTGTTTTCGCGGCTCAACCGGCGCGACGGCAAGCCGCACTACCTGCGGCACCAGCCGCGCATCTGGGGCTATCTGCAACGGAGCCTGGCCCACCCCTCCCTTGCCGATGTCAGTGCCTGGTTTGAGGCCAATGTCCCGCCGCCCCGTGATTTCGGCATCGGCGTCTTTACCGCTTGTTAGCCAGACCCCGAATAATCTGAACCTGGATTTTGTCGATTTCCCGGATCGCCGCCCAAGGGCCGCGGTCCTTGTTCGATGACAGGTGAAGCGGGAGCACAGCATGGCCTCGGAACGCCGGAAGGGTGAACGCGTCAGCTTCGAGCGCGGCATCAACGCGCACATGATGGGAATCGACGGCACCTGGCGCCGCAACTGCATCATGGAGGACATCTCCGAGACCGGCGCGCGGCTGACCGTCGAAGGCTCGGTCGAGGGGCTGAACCTGAAGGAATTCTTCCTGCTGTTGTCGTCGACCGGCCTCGCCTATCGCCGCTGCGAGCTCGCCTGGGTCAACGGCGACCAGGTCGGCGCGACGTTCCTGAAGCACACCGACAAGAAGAAGGGCCGCCGCTCGACCGGCGCCCAGATGATCGACGCGTGAAACCCGCCGTTCGGGCCTGCTTTTGCCGCTGGAATGTGTGTCTTGGCGCCTGTAATGTTGAGGGACTATCCGGGCACGTTATGAGTCGTTCGTAGGAGCCCGGATGCTGCAACTGAACTCGCAAGCCTTCGAGACCACTCCCTTCATGCCGGTGAAGCCCAAGACCGCCATGGTGCTTGCCGCAGGCCTCGGCCTGCGCATGCGTCCGATCACGAACACCATTCCGAAACCGCTGGTGCAGGTGGCGGGAAAGACCCTGCTCGATCACGTGCTCGACAAGCTGGCCGAGGCCGGCGTCGAGAAGGCGGTGGTCAACGTTCACTACCTTCCGGACCAGATCATCCGACCACGTCGCTGATCGCCAGCATCCGCGCATCGTCGTCTCCGACGAGCGCAACGAAATCCTCGGCACCGGCGGCGGCGTGGTCAAGGCGCTGCCGCAACTCGGCGCCGAGCCGTTCTTTCACATGAACGCCGACACCATGTGGATCGACGGCGTGCGTTCCAACCTCGCCCGGCTCGCCGAAGCTTTCGACCCGGCGCAGATGGACATGCTGATGCTGATGGCGCCGACGGCCGCGAGCATCGGCTACGACGGACGCGGCGACTACACCATGGCGGCCGACGGCACCCTGCAGCGAGCGCAAGGAAAAGCAGATCGCGCCGTTCGTCTATGCCGGCGCCGCCATCATGTCGCCGCAGCTGTTCGACGCAGCTCCGCACGGCGAGTTCGGCCTGCCGAAACTGTTCGATGCCGCCGAGGAAGCCGGCCGGCTGTTCGGGCTGCGCCTCGAAGGCACGTGGATGCATGTCGGAACGCCCGACGCCATCGCCGAGGCCGAACGCGCGGTGCTCGAAAGCGTGGCCTGAGCCTATTGCTGCCGACCGTCATGTCGTGATAAGCCCGCCTTCCAAGCGGGCCGAGCATGCACGTTTTCAATGTTCCAGCTTCTGCGCCTTTCCTGCGCACGGTCATCGCCGCGCTCGTTGACGGCCGGCTCGTCGACGGATTCGAGGCGCGGGAACGCCCGGAGAATCTCGCCACGCGCGACCATCTACCTGCCGACCCGGCGCGCCACGCGGCTGGCGCGCGACGTGTTCCTCGATGTGCTGAACAGCGAGGCGGCGATCCTGCCGCGGCTGGTGGCGCTGGGCGACATCGACGAAGACGAGCTGATCTTTGCGCAGGCGGCGTCGAACGCGGCGCGCGCTCGAAGCTGCCGCCGGCCATCGACGGGCTCGAACGGCGCCTGACGCTCGCGCAGCTGATCGCCGCCTGGGCGGCGCGGCTGAAGCCGGGCGACCCGACCGCGTCTCCACTGGTCATCAGCGGCCCGGCGTCGGCGCTGGCGCTCGCCGACGATCTCGCGCGGCTGATGGACGACATGCAGACGCGCAACGTGCCCTGGGATGCGCTCGACTCGCTGGTTCCGGAAGAGCACGACAAGTATTGGCAGCTCACGCTCGGCTTCCTGAAGGTCGCGCGCGAAGCGTGGCCGGCGCACCTGCGCGAAATCGGCAAGATCGATCCGTCGGCGCGCCGCGACCTGCTGATCGCAGCCGAAGCCGAGCGCCTGGCCACGCATCATGCAGGCCCGGTGATCGCCGCAGGCTCCACCGGATCGATGCCGTCGACCGCGGCGCTGCTGCATGCGATCGCAAGGCTGCCGCAGGGCGCGGTCGTGCTGCCGGGTCTCGACACGGAGCTCGACGACGACTCCTGGGCGATGATCGGCGGCGTCAAGAACGGCGCAGGCGGTTTCACCATCTCGCCGGCCTCCGGGCATCCCCAGTTCGCCATGCATGCCCTGCTCGGCAGGTTCGGCATCTCGCGCCGGGCCGTGACATCCCTCGCGCCGGATCTGCCGCGCGACCGCGAGGTGCTGACGTCCGAAACCATGCGCCCGTCGGATTCGACCGCGCTCTGGCGCGAGCGGCTGAACGCCGCCGGCGTTTCCAAGCGCATCACCCGCGGCATGCAAGGCCTCACCGTGATCGAAGCCGCGAACGTCGAAATGGAAGCGCTGGCGATTGCGGTTGCGATGCGCGAGGCCCAGCACAAGGACACGACGCACCGCGCTGGTGACGCCGGATCGCGCGCTGGCGCGGCGCGTGCTCGCCGCGCTGGAGCGCTGGAATCTCGTCTGCAACGACTCCGGCGGCGATTCCCTGATGGATACGCGCGCCGGCCTGTTCGCGCGCCTGCTCGCGACCGTTGTCGCCGAGCAACTGGCGCCGGCGTCGCTGCTGGCGCTGCTGAAGCATCCGCTGTTCCGGCTCGGCCGGCCCGAGCGGAGCCTTGCGCAGGGCGGTCGCCGATCTGGAGCTGACGCTGTTGCGCGGAACACGCCCGGCGCCCGGCCTCGACGGCCTGCGACGGGCCTTCGACAGCTTTCGCGCCGAACTCGGCAAGTTGCGAGCGAAAAGAAGCATCGCTGCTGCATCGCTCGGAACAGCGCACGCGGATGTCCGACCCGCGGCTCGACGCGGTCGACGCGCTGCTCGCCGACGTCGCCCGCGCGCTCGCGCCGCTGGCCAATCTCGACGGCAACGCGGCGCACGATTTCGGCGCGCTCACGCAGACTTCATCGCGGCACCCTCGAGCAACTGTCGGCGGACGAGCACGGCGTCGTGCTTGCGTTCGACGGTCCCGACGGCGAAGCCCTGCTCGCGGCCTTCGACGACGACGCGCTGGCAGAGGACGCACCGAAAAGCCTCCGGGTCCGCCTCGAGGAATACGGCGAGCTGCTCGAAACCGCCTTCGCCAGCCGCACCGTCAGGCGCGCGGAAAAGCCAGATGCCCTGCTGCACATCTACGGACAGCTCGAGGCGCGTCTGTCGCATTGCGACCGGGTGATCCTCGGCGGGCTGACCGAGGGCGTGTGGCCGCCGGACACGCGCAGCGATCCGTGGCTGAGCCGGCCGATGCGGCGCGAAATCGGCCTCGACCTGCCCGAGCGGCGCATCGGCCTTTCCGCGCACGACTTCGCGCAGCTGCTGGGCGCGCGCGAAGTGATCCTGACCCACTCAGCCAAGGTCGGCGGCGCGCCCGCGGTCGCCTCGCGCTTCCTGCACCGGCTGAAGGCGGTCGCCGGCGATGAACGCTGGGACGACGCGCGTCAAGGCCGGCCATGACTACCTGCGCTTTGCCGAGGAGCTCGACCGGCCGCCCGCGGCCGCGAAGCCGATCGAGCAGCCTGCGCCGAAGCCGCCGCGCAGCGTTCGCCCGCAAGCCGCTGTCGGTCACCGAGATCGAGGACTGGCTGCGCGATCCCTATACGATCTACGCGCGGCACATTCTGAAGCTGGCGCCGCTCGATCCGGTCGACATGCCGTTGTCGGCCGCGGATCGCGGCTCGGCGATCCACGGCGCGGTCGGCGACTTCACCCAGGCGTTTCCGCAAGCGCTGCCCGCCGACGCCGAAAGGCTGCTGCGCGAGATCGGCGCGCAGCGGTTTGCGCCGCTGATGGACCGCCCCGAGGCGCGGGCGCTGTGGTGGCCGCGCTTCCTGCGCATCGCCGGCTGGTTTGCCACCTGGGAGCAGTCGCGGCGCGACGGGCTGCTGCGCATCCTGGCCGAGGAGCGCGGCTCCCTGTCGATTCCCCTGGAGGACGGTCGCGCGTTCCGCCTGTCCACCCGCGCCGACCGCATCGAGGAGCGCGCGGACGGCTTTGCCGTGCTCGACTACAAGACCGGCGCGCCGCCGACCGACAAGCAGGTGCGCATCGGCCTCGCGCCGCAACTGACGCTGACCGCCGCCATCCTGCGCGCCGGCGGGTTCGACACGATCGATGCAGGCTCGTCCGTCTCCGAGCTCACCTATGTCAGGCTCAGCGGCAACACGCCGCCGGGCGAGCCGCGGCGGGTCGAGCTGCGCGACAAGCGGACCGATCCGCCGATCCCGCCCGACGAGGCTGCGCGCGAAGCGCGCGAGAAGCTCGAGCAGCTCGTCCGCCGGTTCGAGGACGAGAGCCAGCCCTACAACTCGCTGAACCTCTCGATGTGGCGCACGCGCTACGGCGACTATGACGATCTTGCGCGGATCAAGGAGTGGTCGGCGACGCAGGGGACGATCGAGGAGATCCCATGAAGGCGCTCCGCACCGTCCCCGACGCCGTCCGCGCGCCGCAGCTGCGCGCATCGGATCCGCAGCACATCGGCGTTCGTCTCGGCCAACGCCGGCGCCGGCAAGACCCACGTGCTCGTCAACCGCGTCATTCGCCTGCTGCTCGCGGGCACGCCGCCGGAAAAGATCCTCTGCATCACCTTCACCAAGGCGGCCGCGGCCAACATGGCCGAGCGCGTGTTCGACACGCTCGGCCACTGGATCACGCTGGACGACGCGCAGCTGGATCAGCAGCTTGCGCTGTCCGGCGTGGCGCATGTGGATGCGAAGCTGCGGGCGCGGGCGCGCGAACTGTTTTCGTGCGCACTGGAGACGCCGGGCGGGTTGAAGGTGCAGACCATCCACGCGCTCTGCACGCGGCTGCTGCAGCAGTTCCCGTTCGAAGCCAACGTGCCGGCGCGCTTCACGGTGCTCGACGACCGCGATCAGTTCGAGATCATCGAGCGCGCGATCCTCAACGTGCTGCTCGATGCCGCATCGAAGCCGGAGAGCGCCATCGGCAAGGCGCTCACCACCGCGATCACCAGTTCCGCCGACCGGACGTTTCGCGACGTCGTGCAGGATGCCTGCCTCGGCAACACCGGCTTCCTGGAATGGATCGGCCGCGACGCCGGGCAGGCGCTGGCGCAAATGCACGCGACGCTTGGCCTCGAACGGCGACGAGCAGCTTGCCGCGGTCGAACGCGAGATTGTCGATGGGCCGCACCTGCCGCTGGCCCGGTGGCCGGCGGTCGCAGCCGTGCTCGACGGCGGCAGCAAGAGCGACCAGCAGCAGGCGGAAGCGCTGCGCACGGCGCTGACGCTGACCGGTCCCGCGCAAGTCGAAGAGTATCTGTCGCTGTTCCTGACCCAGGCCCGCGATTTTCGGAAATCGTTCGTCACCCAGCGCATCGCCAAAATTCGACCCGACATCGCCGCATCATTCGACCGCGAGGCCGACAGGCTTGCCGGGCTGATCGAGCGGCGCCGCGCCGTCACGATCGCCGAGCGAAGCCGCGCGCTGATCCATATCGCGTCGGCGGTGGCGGCGAACTATCGCCGCGAGAAGCAGGAACGCGGCCTGCTCGATTACGACGACCTGATCGACAAGACGCTCGACATGCTGCGGCGAACGGCGTCGGGCTGGGTTCACTACAAGCTCGACCAAGGTGTCGATCACATCCTGGTCGACGAAGCGCAGGACACGAGCCCACGGCAGTGGGAGATCGTCTCGCATATCGCCGAGGATTTTGCGACAGGCGCCGGCGCCCGCGGCGGCGTGACCCGCACGATCTTTGCCGTCGGCGACGAGAAGCAGTCGATCTTCTCGTTTCAGGGCGCAGCGCCACACGAGTTCGACCGCTGGCACCGGCAGTTCCGCCGCGCCTTCGAAAAGGCGAAGCTCGCATGGGACAAGGACATCCGGCTCAGCTTCTCGTTTCGCTCGGGCCTCGCGATCCTGAACGCGGTCGATCGGGTCTTCGAGAAGGAGACGATCTATCAAAGCATCCACACCGCCGCGAACGGCACGTCCAATTCACGAAGCGCTGGCCGACGCCGCGCCCGGTATCGTCGATCTCTGGGATCTTGCGGAATCCGATGAACGCCAGGACATCGAAGGCTGGTCCGCGCCGTTCGACGCGGTCTCGGAAACGGGCGCGGAGGCCAAGCTCGCGGCGCGCATCACCCACGCGATCAAGGAGCTGATCGACCGGCAGGAGCCGACGGGCCGCGCCGACAAGCGGCGACCGCTGCGGCCCGGCGATATTCTCGTACTGGTGCGGCGGCGCGGAAAACTGTTCGACGCCGTGCTGCAGGCGCTGAAGCGCGCGCACATTCCGGTTGCCGGCGCCGATCGGCTGAAGCTGACCGAGCACATCGCCATCATCGACCTGATGAACCTTGCCGACGCGATCCTGCTGCCGGCGGACGACCTCGCGCTGGCGGTCGCCTTGAAGAGCCCGCTGTTCGAGATCACCGAAGAGCAGCTGTTCACGCTGGCGCAGGGACGAAAGGGCACGCTGCGCGCGGCGCTGACCGAGCATGCGGCAGCGGACACAGCGTTCAAGGCCGCGCACGACCGGCTTCGCGCCTGCGAGACCATGGCCGCCAGCGCGTCGCCCTTTGCCTTCTATTCGTGGCTGCTCGGCAGCGACCGTGGCCGCTCGCGCATTCTCGGCCGCCTCAGCCACGAGGCCAACGACGCGCTCGACGAGTTCCTGGAGCTTGCGCTGCGCTACGAGCAGCGCGAGCCGGCGACCCTGCAGGGCTTCATGGCCTGGCTGCGCGCCACCGACATCGAGATCAAGCGCGACATGGAAATCTCGCGCGACGAGGTCCGCGTGATGACGGTGCACGGCGCCAAGGGACTCGAGGCGCCGGTCGTGTTCCTGATGGACACGACGTCGACGCCGCTCGACAACGTGCGTCTCAGCCTGATCCGCTTTCAGTCCGGCGCCGACACCACGGCGCCGCCCGACTGCGTCGTCTGGGCGGGACGCAAGGCCGACGATCCCCTGCCCGTGCGGCAGGCGCGCCAGCGCATGGTCGACGACATCGAGCACGAGTACCGGCGCCTGCTCTATGTGGCGATGACGCGCGCGGCAGAGCGGCTGATCATCGGCGGCGTGCAGCCCGGCAATCGCAACGATGTGCCGCCAAGCTCCTGGTACAAGCTGGTCCTCGACGGCCTCGAGAATTCGGCACTGGCCGAGCGCGCGATCGAAACCCGCGACGGCGCGGTGCGCCGCTTCACGCGGCCTGAAGACGTGTTCGCGCCGGCCGGCGCCGCGCAGGCGCCGACCCAGACGCAGCTGCTGCTCCCACCGCCCTGGCTGCACGCGAAAGCCGCGCCGGTTGCGCCGCGGTTCGAGCTGCGGCGGCCGTCGGACAGCGACGATACAGGCCATCGCCTCGCGCGAGGCGAATCGGCGCAGGATCGGCAGCGCGCCCTGCGTCGCGGCGTGCTCGTGCATCGCCTGCTGCAATCGCTGCCGGACATCGCGGCCGGATCGACGCCGCGATGCCGCGGCCCGCTATCTCGCCCGCAACGCCGCCGACTGGACCGACGCCGAACGCGACGCGCTCGATGTCGCAGACGATGGCCCTGATCGCCGATCCGCGATTTGCGGAGCTGTTTGCCGCAGGCAGCCGCGCCGAGGTGCCGCTGGTCGGCCGCATCGCGCGGCCAGGCCGCACGCCGCTCAGCGTCTCCGGCCAGATCGACCGGCTGATCATGACGGACGGTGAAATCCTGATCGCCGACTACAAGACCAATCACGGGCCGCCGCGCGAGCTTGCCGGCGTGCCACCGGCCTACCGCCAGCAGCTCGCCCTGTACCGCGCCCTGCTGCAGCGGCTCTATCCCGGCAGGGCCGTGCGCGCGGCGCTGGTCTGGACCGAAACGCCTGAAATCATGGAGATTCCGGCCGCCGTGCTCGACGATGAGATGACCAGGATCATCTCACCGTGATGCGGCTTGACCGGGCAAGGCGGCGTTCATAGTTTCGTCCTAGATTTCTTCCGCGATTCCCGCGCAAGTTCCGCGCAGCACATGAGGGTTTGACCATGAGTGTCGGCAAGGTTTCGGACGCCAATTTCGATGCAGAGGTTCTCAAAGCGAACGGGCCGGTCGTGGTCGACTTCTGGGCGGAATGGTGCGGCCCCTGCCGGATGATTGCGCCTGCGCTCGATGAGATCGCCGGCGCGATGGGCGACAAGGTCAAGATCGTCAAGCTCAACGTCGACGAGAACCCGGAGACCGCCTCGCGCTACGGCGTGATGTCGATCCCGACGCTGATGATCTTCAAGGGCGGCGAGATGGCCTCGCGCCAGGTCGGCGCAGCGCCGAAGCAGAAGCTGCAGCAGTGGATCAACACGGCGGTCTGACCGCCGACCTGATCGTTATTGCGATTTGCAAAGCCGGCGACGATCTCGCCGGCTTTTTGCTGCGCTCACTCCTGCTGAGATCACCAGGACTCTTTCGAGGTCCTGACGTCGAGCTCGAATGACCAGGCGTTGCGCGGCTGCTTGTGCAGGAAGGCGAAGGCGTCGACGATCCCTTCGATCTCGATCAGCTGGCCCTGCTCCATCCGGCTCGCGAAGTCGGTCAAGCGGCGGCTGAGCTTCTCGCCGCCAATCGCCGCCATCGACGACGACGTGGCCGACATGAATGCCATCCGCCGCATATTCCTTGGCCATGGCCTGAGCCAGCGTGCGAAGGCCGGCCTTCGATGAATTGAAGGCGCCGTACCCTGAGCGTCCCCGGAGCGACGCGCTCGCGCCCGTGAACAGCAGGCTTCCGCCGCCGCTCTTGATCATCCGCCGCACGGCTTCGCGCCCGAACAGGAAGCCGCCGAAACAGACGGTGCGCCAGCTCTGTTCGAAATAGCTCGCCTCCATGTCGACGATGCGGCCGGGTGTGTTGTTGCCCGCGTTGTAGATCGCGAGCTCGAGGCCGTCGCCGGCCTGATCGAACAGCGACACGATGTCGGCTTCGCTCGTCGCATCGGCAACGACCGGCACGGCGTTGCCGCCGGCGGACTTGATGCCGGCTGCGACCGCCTCCAGCGCGGACTGCGTGCGGCCGGCGACATAGACCTGCAGCCCTTCCGCGGCGAAACGCTTGCACAGTTGCGCGCCGAGGCCGCGGTCCGGGCCGACACCGATAACGATCGCCTTGCGCATGTCTCGCTCGCTCCTTGGCGTCAGCCCGCTATAAAATGATGTAAGTCAT
The DNA here is from genome assembly GCA_963843435.1 of uncultured Alphaproteobacteria bacterium. Lineage (GTDB taxonomy): Bacteria > Pseudomonadota > Alphaproteobacteria > Rhizobiales > Xanthobacteraceae > P52-10. Next base: position 389,451 of record CAWJKJ010000006.1, on the reverse strand, counting down.
ACTACAGGTCAAGGGCGCGCGCGACTTCAATGAGGCGATCACGCGTTCAAACCGTCGGCGGCAGCCGGCCCGTCTCGAGCGCGCTGGCCCAATCCGCTTGCTGTTTCTCCCGCGCGAGTTTCGCCATCGCGCGATGATCATAGGGAACCTGCCTGAACGTCGCCCGCCACTGGCCCGCCTCGAAGCTCGAGAATGGCGTAGCAGGCGTCCGGCGTTCCGGCCTCCATCACATGCGGATAGGGATCCACGTCGCGAAAGGCCGGCGAACCGACACTGCCCGGATTGACGATCATCCGACCGTCGGCGAGCCGAACCGCGCGGGCCCGATGCGTATGGCCGCAGAGAATGAGTTTCTGCGCGATCCCGTCGGCCGCCCGCGCGATGGCGTCGGTCGATGCAAGCTGCCACATGTCCATCCGGCAGCACCGCTTCGAGCCAGTAGGTCTCGTCGCTTGCCGGCGTGCCGTGGCAGAGAAAGACGCTGTCGAGGAAGAGCCGCGTCGGCGGCAGCGCGCGCAGCCAATCGAAGTGACGACGCTTCGAGCTGCTCGTAGGCTGGCCTGTCCCAGGAGCCCATCTTGTCCGGAGCGCGCTCGATCAGGTAGCGGTCGTGATTGCCGCGGATGCTGACGGCGCCGCAGGCGATCAGGAGATCGATGGTGCGCGCCGCGTCCATCGGACCGCTGGCGGCGTCACCAAGATTGACGATGCCGGAAATGCCCTGCGCGCGAATGTCATCCAGCACCGCTTCCAGCGCGAGATGATTTCCATGCACATCGGCGATCGCCGCGAATCTCATCGGCCGCGGCTCCCGCCGAATCAGCTCGGGAACGTCCCGTTCTCGCGCAGCACCTCGCCCGCAAGATAGAGCGAGCCGGTGATCAGGATGCGCGGCGGCGTTTCATAGGCGAGAGCCGCGATCGAGCGGAGCGCATCGGCGACGCTCGGTGCGGTCTCGATCCGCATGCCGAGATGCCGGCCGGCATCGGCGAGCGCCGTCGGCGTATAGGCGTTCTCGTGATCGGGGATCGGCACGGCGATGATGTGGCGCGTCATGCCGGCGAAATTGGCGAGAAAGGCGCCCGCATCCTTGTTCGCCATCATGCCGATGATCACGACGAGCTGCCGCGACACCCGCTCCTCCAGATCGCCGAGCGCGGCGGCGACCACGCGGCCGCAATCGGCATTGTGCCCGCCGTCGAGCCAGACTTCGGACTGCGCGGGCGCGAGCTTCACCAGCGCGCCTGAACCGAGCCGCTGCATGCGCGCGGGCCATTCGGCCTTGGTGATGCCGGTCTCATAGGCGTCGATCGGAATCTTCAGGCTGTCGATCGCGCGCAGGGTTGCGATCGCCAGCCCCGCATTGTCGAACTGATGCCGCCCGAACAGGCGCGGCGCCGGCAGATCGAGCAGGCCGCGCTCATCCTGGAACACCAGCCGTCCGCGCTCGACGCTCACCTGCCAGTGCTGGCCGCCGATATGCATCGGCGCACGCAGCTGTTTTGCACGCTGCTTCGATGACGGCTTCGGCTTCCGCCTGCTGCATCGCGGAGATCAGCGGCACGTCGCGCTTGATGATGCCGGCCTTCTCCGCGGCAATCTTGCCGAGCGTATCGCCCAGCATCTCCATGTGATCCATCGCCACCGGCGTGATCACTGCTGCGAGCGGCTTCTCGATCACGTTGGTGGAGTCGCCGCGACCGCCGAGGCCGACTTCCAGCAGCACGACATCGGCCGGCTGCTTTGCGAACAGATGGAAGGCGGCCGCCGTCTCCATTTCGAAGACCGTGATCGGCTCACCGGCATTCAGCCGTTCGCAATGCTCCAGCGCGTCGAGCAGCTCGGCATCGGACACCAGCGCGCCGGCAATGCGGTAGCGCTCGTTGATGCGAACCAGATGCGGCGAGGTGAACACATGCACGCGCAGGCCCGCAGCTTCCAGGATCGCGCGCAGGTAAGCGACCGTCGATCCCTTGCCGTTGGTGCCGGCGACATGGATGACCGGCCCCATCCGCTTTTCGGGATGGTCGAGCAGCTTCAGGATGCGCAGCATGCGATCGAGCGTCAGGTCGATCTTGCGCTGATGCAGCGCCATCAGCCGCTCCTGGATCGCGGCCAATGGCTCGACTTTCCTGGCGGAGGACGCCGTCATGCCGGCGACTGAGACGCCGGCTCTTCGGCCGCGTCCGGCAGTACGGGCGCCGGGAGTTCGGCAGGCGCGGCTTCAACAGGCTTGATCGCCTCGGCCTTGGTCAGGATCCGGCACAGCCGCGCCAGCGTCGCGCGCATCTCGTGGCGGTGCACGACCATGTCGACCATGCCGTGCTCTTTCAGATATTCGGCGCGCTGGAATCCTTCCGGCAGCTTTTCGCGGATGGTCTGCTCGATCACCCGCGCGCCGGCGAAACCGATCAGCGCGCCCGGCTCGGCGATGTGGATGTCGCCCAGCATCGCGTAGGACGCGGTGACGCCGCCGGTGGTCGGGTTGGTCAGCACGACGATGTAGGGCTTCTTGATCTCGCGCAGCATCTGCACCGCCACGATGGTGCGCGGCATCTGCATCAGCGACAGCACGCCTTCCTGCATGCGCGCGCCGCCGGAGGCGGCGAACATGATGAACGGCGTCTGCTTCTCGACCGCAAGCTCGAGCCCCTTCACCACCGCCTCGCCTGCGGCCATGCCGAGCGAGCCGCCCATGAAGTCGAAATCCTGCACGCCGACGACGACGGGGGCGCCCTCGAGCTTGCCGTAGCCGACCTTGACCGAGTCGTTCATGCCGGTCTTGGTGCGCGCATCCTTGATGCGATCGGCATATTTCCGCTCGTCGCGGAATTTCAGCGGATCGGCGGCGACCGCCGGCACCGCGACGTCGTACCAGGTCTCATTGTCGAAGATCGATTTCAGGCGCGCCGCCGCGCTCATGCGCATGTGATAGTTCGAATTGGGGATGACGAACTGGTTGGCTTCGACGTCCTTGAAGAAGACCAGCTGGCCCGTATCGGGACACTTGATCCACAGATTCTCCGGCGTCTCGCGGCGATTGAGGATGCTGCGAATCTTCGGCCGGACGACGTTTGAGATCCAGTTCATGCAAGGCTCCTTCGGCTGCCGGACGGCCGCCGACCTAAGGGAACACCCGAGCGCTTATATGGCCGCCCCGGCGCAGAGGGGCAATGCCGCTTAAAGCAAACTTTGCGCTTGCAAACGCGCTATTCCGCCGCTTGCCGCGCGCCGCGCACGCCTTCGGCGAGCGACGCCACCATGTCGGCCACGGCGGCGACGGTCTTCGGCGTCGCGCAGTTCTCGGCATCGAGGCTGTTGCGGATCGCATCGACCAGCGCGGTGCCGACCACCACGCCGTCGGCGTGCGACGCGATCGTCCGCGCCGCCTCCGGCGTGCGAATGCCGAAGCCGACACACACGGGAAGCTGCGTGTGGCGCTTGATGCGGCTGACCGCCTGCGACACTTTCGCCGAGTCGGCGGAGGCGCTGCCGGTGATGCCGGTGATGGACACGTAGTAGACGAAGCCGGAGGTGTTCGCGAGCACCGCCGGCAGGCGCTTGTCGTCGGTCGTCGGCGTCGCGAGACGGATGAAATTGAGCCCGGCCTTCAGCGCCGGGATGCACAGCTCGTCGTCCTCTTCCGGCGGCATGTCGACGAGGATCAACCCGTCGACCCCGGCGGTCTTCGCGTCGCTCAGGAATTTGTCGACGCCGTGGATGTAGATCGGGTTGTAGTAGCCCATCAGGATGATCGGCGTCGCATTGTCGCCTTCGCGGAAGCGCCGCACCACGTCGAGCGTCTTCTTCAGCGTCGTGCCGGCCTTCAGCGCGCGCAGGCCGGCCGCCTGGATCGACGGGCCGTCGGCCATCGGATCGGTGAACGGCATGCCGATCTCGATCACGTCGGCGCCGGCACTCGGCAAGGCCTTGATGATCGCGAGCGAGGTCTCGATGTCGGGATCGCCGCACATCACGAAGGTGACGAAGGCGGCGCGGCCTTCGCGCTTCAGGTCGGCGAAGCGGGTGTCGATACGAGTGCTCACGGCTTGCCCTTCAGGATTTCGGCGACCTGCGGGATGTCCTTGTCACCGCGGCCGGACAGATTGACCACCATCAGGTGCTCCTTGGGCCGCTTCGGCGCGAGCTCGGTCACCTTGGCGATCGCGTGCGCCGACTCCAGCGCCGGGATGATGCCTTCCAGCCGCGTCAGCAGCTGAAACGCGTCGAGCGCCTCCTTGTCGGTCGCCGACAGGTAGGTCACGCGGCCGGTCTCGTGCAGCCACGAGTGCTCGGGGCCGATGCCGGGATAGTCGAGACCCGCGGAGATCGAATGCGCGTCCTGGATCTGGCCGTCGTCGTCCATCAGCAAATAAGTGCGATTGCCGTGCAGCACGCCCGGCCTGCCGCCGGTCAGCGACGCCGCATGCAGCTTGTCGAGCCCGTGGCCGGCGGCTTCCACGCCGAAAATCTCCACGCTCGGATCGTCGAGGAACGGATGGAACAGGCCCATCGCATTCGAGCCGCCGCCGATGCAGGCGATCAGCGAATCCGGCAGGCGGCCTTCGGCTGCGAGCATCTGCTCACGCGTCTCACGGCCGATGACGCACTGAAAGTCGCGCACCATCATCGGATAGGGATGCGGGCCGGCGATGGTGCCGATGCAGTAATAGGTGCTGTCGACATTGGTCACCCAGTCGCGCAGCGCCTCGTTCATCGCGTCCTTCAGCGTGCGCGTGCCGGACTGCACGGCGACGACCTTTGCGCCGAGCATCTCCATGCGGAACACGTTCGGCGCCTGCCGCGCCACGTCCACCGCGCCCATATAGACGATGCATTCGAGACCGAAGCGCGCGCAGAGCGTTGCGGTCGCGACGCCGTGCTGGCCGGCGCCGGTCTCGGCGATGATGCGCTTCTTGCCCATCCGCTGCGCGACCAGGATCTGGCCGAGCACGTTGTTCACCTTGTGCGAGCCGGTGTGATTGAGCTCCTCGCGCTTCAGATAAATCTTGGCGCCGCCGAGATGCTGCGACAGCCGCTCGGCGTAGTAGAGCGGCGACGGACGGCCGACATAGTCCTTCAGATGCGCGTCCATCTCGTTGCGGAACGCCGGATCGACCTTGGCCTCCGCATACGCCTTCTCGAGATCGAGGATCAGCGGCATCAGCGTCTCGGCGACGAAGCGCCCGCCGAACGTGCCAAAATGCCCGCGCTCGTCCGGGCCGGTACGGAATGAATTTGGTTTGGGCAACGCCATCAGCTACTCGCCATTCGTGCTTGCGCGGTCTCCTCGGCCGCACGGGCGGCGCGAATGAACTCGCGGATTTTGTCCGGATCCTTCACCCCCGGCGCGCTTTCGACGCCGGAGGACACATCGACGCCACCGCCGGTGATGCGCATCGCATCCGCGACATTGGCCGCGTTCAGGCCGCCTGAGACCATGAAGGGAACTTTCAGGTCAAGCCCCTCGAGCAGGTGCCAGTCGAACGGTACGCCGAGACCGCCCGGCCGCGTCGCGTCCTTCGGCGCGCGCGCATCGAACAGGATGCGATCCGACACCGCGGCATAGCCAGGAAGCCCCGCAAGGTCGGCCTTGGTCGCAACCGGGATCACCTTCATCACCGGCAGCCTGAACCTCGCCTTGATGTCGCGCACGCGCGCCACGCTCTCATTGCCGTGCAGCTGCAGCATGTCCGGCCGCAGCGCCTCGATGATGTTTTCCAGCGCCGCATCGTCCGCATCGACCGACACCGCCACCTTCAGCGCACGGCCCCGCACCTGCCGGCCAAGGTCCTCCGCCGTGCCCAGCGCGATGTGGCGGGGCGAGGCGGCGAAGAACATGAAGCCGACCATGTCCGCGCCGGCGTCGAGCGCTGCATCGAGCGTCTCGCGCGTGGACAGGCCGCAAATTTTGACGATCAGGGACATGGCCTCAAACGCAGTCGGATTTGATCGGGGGTATGGGCGGCTTCTACAACGCCGGGAGGCCCTTGTCTCCCCATCCAGACCCCGGAAATCCGGTCAGCCCGGGGGCCGCAGCAGGGCGTTCGACGACGGTAGCGGGGAGCCAAATCGCATGCCCTTGCGGTCATCGAGCTGGCTGCGGGCCTCGCGCGCATCCGCCTCGTGCCGGCGGGCTGCGCGTCGCCAGCGGCGCTGCCGGAACCAGGTCGCCGAGCCTCCGGCCGCAACCCCGGCAATCGCCGCCAGCAGGATCACGACAAACAGCGGCACGTTCAGGCTCAAGGCCGGGTCGGTGGCATTGAAGGGATCGAACGACAACCGCACCATGTGCCGATTGGCAACCGCAAAGGTGACGAACACGATCGCCAGCGGCAGCAGCACCAGACCGTTGAAGATTTTCCGGAGCATCGGCAAGTCTCCCGAGCAAGTCTCCCGAGGCAAGCCGTTCTGACGCAAGCTGAGATCCCCGGCCAGGCTCTAGTGCGAGGACGTCCTCGCCATTGGCCTTGTTCAGCCGCTCGCGCATTTCCTTGCCGGTCTTGAAGAACGGGACGCTCTTCTGGTCGACCGGCACATGCTCGCCTGTGCGGGGATTGCGGCCCGAACGTGCGGGGCGGTGCTTGACGGAAAACGCTCCAAAACCGCGCAGCTCGACCCGATCACCACGCGCCAGCGCCGCGACAATCTCATCGAGAATGGCGTTCACGATGTTCTCGACGTCTCTCTGATAGAGATGCGGATTGTGCTCGGAGATGCGTTGAACAAGCTCAGACTTGATCATCGGGGCGCGTGCCTGTGAATGATTGAACCCATTTCTGTGAAAAGATGCTGCACTGTCAAGACGATAAATCGAAGCCAAGGCTCCTGAAAGGCACGTGACAAGACGGCCGGAACAGGCCTGGGCCAGCCTGCCGTCGAACGCACGCGTTTCGCACAGTGATACTAGAACCCTATTCGGTCACGGACGGACGCCACAACGCCAGACAGGCCTTGCAGGCCGAGCTGATCGACGGCCTGAATGCCACCCGCCTCTTCGAAATGGCGCGCGATGGTCGTCAGCCCGACCGCATCGAGCGTCATGCTCAGCGCAAGACGAATGAAGCTCATGTCGCCGAAGCGCGGCGACATGCGGAAATCCCGCACCGGCAGCTCGCGATCGATCTTCTTCTGCGCAACGAGCCAGGCAACAGCCGTCTTCTCGTCACCCAGCTGATCGACGAGCTTCAGGGCGATCGCCTGCCGGCCGGTAAAAACCCGGCCGTCAGCGGCCTGCTCCAGCGTCGCTTCGTCCATGCTGCGCCGGGTTTTCACGAGATCGCGGAACCAGGCGTAGGAATCCTTCACCAGCGAATCGAGCGCTGCGCGCGCTTCCGGGCTGGTCGGCTCAAAGCCGTTCGGCGCAGCCTTCAGCGGCGACGACTTGATCTCCTCGACCTTGACGCCGACGGTCTTCATCAGCTCCGAGAAATTCGGGAACTGCACCAGCACGCCGATCGATCCGACCAGCGACGTGCCTTGCGAAATGATGTGGTCGGAGGCGAGCGCCGCGATGTAGCCGCCGGACGCGCACAGGCCGTCGACCACCACCACCAGCGGCTTCTTCTCCTTCAGCCGCGTCAGCGAATCATAGAGCTGCTCGGCGCCGGCGGTGGTGCCGCCCGGCGAGTTGATGTGCACGATCACCGCCTTCACCGAGGAGCGCCCGAGCCGCTCCAGCGCCGCAACGCGGTCGTTGTCGCTGCGGATCAGGCCTTCGATCTTGACGCGGGCGATCGCCTGTTCGCCGGCGATCGAGCGCCGGCCGGCCGGCGTCGCCAGGAAAGCGACGCCGACGATCGCCACAATCGCGATCAAGGCTGCGGCCACCCGCCAGAACGTCAGCTTGCGACGCATGCGGCGGCGATCGACGATCAGATCGGCATCGGAGGGCATCTTGAAGAATCCTCTTGCAAGCGTTGGGCAGCGATCGGCGCGGTGTGGTGGCCCGCACGGCCTTTATAGGCCGTAACTCCCTGCCGCTCATTACAATTCAATATGTACAAAACAAGGACAAGCCGCCGGAAAGGAAAAGGCCCCGGATGACCGGGGCCTTTGTTGTCGTGCTGGCTCGAGCCTGGCTTCAGACAGGCCTGGGCCTGAGGCTGCGGTTACTTGTCGCCGCTGCGCTGCTTGAGCGCGGTGCCGAGAATATCGCCCAGCGTCGCGCCCGAATCGGACGAGCCGTACTGTGCGATGGCCTCCTTCTCCTCGGCGACTTCCAGCGCCTTGATCGAGACCTGCACCTTGCGCGCCTTCTTGTCGAACTGGATGACGCGTGCGTCGACCTTCTCGCCGACCGCGAAGCGTTCCGAGCGCTGCTCGGAGCGGTCGCGCGCGAGTTCGGAGCGCTTGATGAAGGTGGTGAAGTCGGTACCGGCGATCTTCACCTCGATGCCGCCTTCCTTCACTTCGAGCACTTCGCAGGTCACGACCGCGCCCTTCTTGACGTCGCCCGGCTCGGCGAACGGATCGCCTTCGAGCTGCTTGATGCCGAGCGAGATACGCTCCTTCTCGACATCGACGTCGAGCACCACGGCCTTGACCATGTCGCCCTTCTTGAAGTTGTCGATCACCTGCTCGCCCGGCAGCTTCCAGTCGAGGTCGGAGAGATGGACCATGCCGTCCACATCGCCGTCGAGCCCGAGGAACAGGCCGAACTCGGTCTTGTTCTTGACCTCGCCCTCGATCACGGCGCCGACCGGATACCGCTCGACGAACAGCTCCCACGGATTGCGCATGGTCTGCTTGAGGCCGAGCGAGATGCGGCGCTTGACCGAATCCACCTCGAGCACCTGCACCTCGACCTCCTGCGACGTCGAGACGATCTTGCCGGGGTGCATGTTCTTCTTGGTCCACGACATCTCCGACACGTGGATCAGGCCTTCGATGCCCGGCTCCAGCTCGACGAACGCGCCGTAGTCGGTGATGTTGGTGACGCGGCCGATGATCTTGGACTGAAGCGGATACTTCGCCTCGATGCCCTGCCACGGATCGTCCAGCAGCTGCTTCATGCCGAGCGAGATGCGGTGCGTCTCGTGGTTGATCTTGATGATCTTCACCTTGACGGTCTGGCCGATGGCCAGGACTTCGCTCGGGTGATTGACGCGGCGCCAGGCGATGTCGGTGACGTGCAGCAGGCCGTCGATGCCGCCGAGGTCGACGAACGCACCGTAGTCGGTGATGTTCTTGACGACGCCGTCGATGACCTGACCCTCTTCGAGGTTCTGCACCAGCTCCTGACGCTGCTCGGCGCGGGTCTCTTCAAGCACCGTACGGCGCGACACGACGATGTTGCCGCGGCGGCGGTCCATCTTCAGGATCTGGAACGGCTGCGAGTTGTTCATCAGCGGGCCGACGTCGCGCACCGGGCGGATGTCCACCTGCGAGCGCGGCAGGAACGCCACTGCACCGTCGAGGTCGACGGTGAAGCCGCCCTTGACCTGGTTGAAGATGACGCCGTTGACCTTTTCGTTGTTCTGGAACGCCTTCTCGAGCTTGCCCCAGCTCTCCTCGCGGCGCGCCTTGTCGCGCGACAGCACGGCTTCGCCGAGTGCGTTCTCGATCCGGTCGAGGAACACCTCGACCTCGTCACCGACCTTGAGCTGGCTCTCACGGCCCGGGCCGGTAAATTCGCGCAGGGCCACGCGGCCCTCGGTCTTCAGGCCGACGTCGATGACGGCCATGTCCTTCTCGATCGCAACCACCGTGCCCTTGATGACGGAGCTTTCCTGCAGGTTGCCGCCGGCGAAGAACTCGTCGAGCATCGCGGCGAAATCGTCGCGGGAGGGGTTGTAGGAATTCGCAGTACGTTGAAGCCATTTGTTCTCCAGTGATGCGGTGACGCCGGCATGTTGGGGTTGATGGCGTAACGGCCGTGCCGGGCGCAGGGTCCGCACACCCTGCGCGACTGCCGCGCAGCGAATGCGCAGCAGACCGGCGCGAAGCCGGCATGATCGTTACGATGATGATCTGTTGCCCGGAGCGTCTTTCGAGAGCAGGGAGCGGGCTGATCCTCCAACGACGGCAGGGGCTGAACCCGCTACCGGCCCGCTCGGACGGCCTCGACAATGTCTTGGCGCCCGGACGGCGCGGATATACCGCCCGGTCGGCATCACGAGCAAGTGTTTCGATGCGCGCCCCTGCCAGGTTCCCGGCCGCCAGGACAGCGTAAATGCTTGATGAACGGCCAGAATTACCAAGTCGTTGACCGCATTCTCCAAGATTCCGCCCAGCCCGGCCGCCGCATTGAACCGTCCTTAGCCGGCCGTGCCTAAGGATGACGGCCATCAACGACAGGGAAGGGAATAGGCATGAAAAAGATCGTCATTCTTTCGGCGTCTGGCCATGTTCGCCCTCGGAGCGGTGGTCGGCCGCGCATCGGTGCCTGCGCCGGTGGCACCGCGCACCGTTGCCGAGGCGTTCTCGCCGGCGGCGATTATCCTGGTGAATCAGAATCTGCCGATCGAGAGCTTCGACGCAATCTGACAGGGCCTCGCGATCAAACCCGCGCGCCGATCCTGGTTTGCGCATGATCTTGTCCGAAAACCGCGTCACACTTTTCGGGATCATGCGCTAACGCTGCGCGCGGACCGTTTCGACAATGGCGATCGCCGCACGGACCGCACCTTCGACATCGAGGGCGGACGTATCCAGCATGTGCGCGTCCGCAGCAGCTTTCAGCGGCGCCGCAGCGCGATTTTTGTCCCGTTCATCGCGCTTTTTGATGTCGTCCAGCACGGCGGCCTCGTCGACCGGCTCGCCTCGGCCGGCGATCTCCAGCGCCCGGCGGCGGGCGCGCACCTCGGCCGAGGCAACGACGAAGATCTTCACCTCGGCGTAGGGGCAGATCACGGTTCCAATATCGCGGCCGTCGAGCACCGCCCCCGGCGGGTGGCTGGCAAAATCGCGCTGGAAATCGAACAGGGCTGCACGCACGCCCGGATAGGCCGAAATCACCGACGCCGCCTGTCCCATGGCATCGGTCTTGAGCACGGGATTGCCCAACTGACCCGCATCGAGCGCGGTCGCAGCCGCCACCGCACGCGCTTCGTCGGTCAACTGATGACCGGCATCCAGCACAGCGCTTGGCCACCGCACGGTAAATCAAGCCGGTGTCGAGGTGGCGATAGCCATAATGTGCGGCGAGGCGCTTGCCGAGTGTGCCTTTTCCGGACGCCGCGGGTCCGTCGATAGCGATGATCATGCTATCATCTGCGACAGGCCGCCCCGAGGGGTCAAGCGGCTTACGAGAAAGAAGGCTGTCGATCTTTTACGCAGGCCACGCGCCGCAAATCAAAACCCTGGGAAATCAAATGGTCGCGGACAGGCGCGCTACGGTCCTGCAGAAATTCCTCCGGCACGTGCGGGAAAAGCTGGCTCTCGATGTCGGATTCGTCCTCTGGGACGGTTCGACCGTTCCGGAGGATCTCCCTCCGTCTGAACTCGCCATCGCCTTCGCCGATCCGGGCACGGTCGCGTCGCTGCTCCGGCGGCCGAATATCGAGACGCTGCTCAATTTGTGGGTCACATCACGCATCGACCTGCGCAACGGCACGTTTTTCGACGTGGTCGCGCGAAGGCCCAAGGTCCGCACCAAGGATTTCCTTCGTCAACTGGACAAGCCGCTGGTGATGAAGACCGCGCTTGCCTTTCTGCTGGCGCCTGCCGGAGGGCCGCGACCGCTCGATCGCTTCGAAGACGACAGTGCGCGCCGCGACGGCAACGCGGCGACCAACAAGCAGAACATCAGCCATCACTACGACGTTTCCAACAAGTTCTATTCGCATGTTTCTCGATCCGGAGATGGTCTACAGCTGCGCCTACTTCACGGACTGGAGCAACGACCTCGCCACCGCGCAACGCGCCAAGCTCGACATGATCTGCCGCAAGCTGCGCCTGCGGCCGGGCGAGAGCTTGCTCGACATCGGCTGCGGCTGGGGCGCGCTGATCTGCCATGCCGCGAAGCACTACGGCGTGCGCGCGCATGGCGTCACGCTGGCCGAGGAGCAATTCAGCCTGGCGCGCGAGAAGATCGCGCGGCTCGGCCTGCAGGACCAGGTTTCGGTCGAGCTGACCGACTATTCCGCGCTGAACCGAACCTTCGACAAGATCGCCTCGATCGGCATGTTCGAGCATGTCGCGATCCCCAATCAATCCGCCTATTTCAGAACGATCGACCGCTTGCTGAACGCCGACGGGCATCTATCTGCACCACGCGATCACGCGGCCTGCGAAGGCCAGCGACGCTGCGTTTCGCCGCAGGAAGCCGGAATATCAGGCGATGACCCGCTACATCTTCCCCGGCGCCGAACTGGCGCATATCGGCATGTCGGTGGCCGATCTCGAGCGTCACGGTTTTGAGGTGCACGACGTGGAGGATTGGCGCGAGCACTATCAGCGCACCTGCCGCCACTGGCACGACCGCCTGCAAGCGAATTTTCAGGCGGCCATCGACGAAGTCGGAAGCGTCAAGGCGCGGCTGTGGCTGATCTATCTGGCGGGCTGCTCGCTCGCGTTCGAGCGGAACAGCATCAGGATCTACCAGACCGTGGCATCGAAGCGTCACCGCGGCGCATCCGGCCTGCCGCCGACGCGCGCCGACCTTTACGCGCAGCGTTGACCTTCGATCGCAATCGCGGCGACGCTACGCGAACTCCGCGCCCATCCGCCGCATCATCGGCACGAAGTCCGGGAAGCTCGTGCCGATGAAGCTCATGTCGTCGATGCGCACCGGCGCATCCGAGGCGAGCCCCATCATCAATGCCGACATCGCGATGCGATGATCCATGTGAGTTGCAACGAAGCCGCCGCCCGGCACGTAGCCGCGGCCCTCGACGATCATGTCGTCACCGACGATCTCGGTCTTCACGCCGTTGACGCGCAGCATCGCCGCCGTCGCCTCCAGCCGATCCAACTCCTTTACGCGCAGCTCCTGCAGACCGCGCATCCTCGTCGTGCCCTCGGCGAAGCTCGCCGCCACCGCGAGCACCAGATACTCGTCGATCATCGACGGCGCGCGCTCCGGCGGCACCTCGACGCCACGCAGCTGCGAGCTGCGCACGCGGAATTCCGCCATCGGCTCGCCGGCATCGGCGCGCCGTCGCCAGCTCGTCGATCTGTGCGCCCATTTCGCGCAAGGTCTTGATCAGGCCGGTGCGCAGCGGATTGGTCATCACGTCGGACAGCACGATCTCGGAGTCCGGCACGATCAGCGCCGCGACCATCGGGAACGCGGCCGACGACGGATCGGCGGGGACCACCACCTGCGAGCCCTTGAGCTCCGGCTGACCTTTGAGCGAAATCTTCCGCCCGTGTGCGCCGTCCGGCTCGGAGACAACCTCGGCGCCGAAATGCGTCAGCATCAATTCGGTGTGGTCGCGGCTCCACTCCTTCTCGATCACGGTGGTGACGCCGGGCGCCGCCAGCCCCGCCAGCAGCACGGCGGACTTGATCTGCGCCGAGGCGACCGGCGTGCGATAGACGATCGGGATCGGGTCGCGCGCGCCTTCCAGCGTCAGCGGCAGGCGGCCGCCCTCCGCGCCGTTGCAGCTGCGCACGCCCATCTGCTCCAGCGGATCGAGGATCCGCCGCATCGGCCGCGTGCGCAGGCTCGCATCGCCGTCGAACGTCGCCGCAATCGGCGAGCCCGCAACGGCGCCCATCGCCAGGCGGCAACCGGTTCCGGAATTGCCGAAGTCGAGCGGTTTCTCCGGGGCGGCAAATCCTGCGACGCCGACGCCACGAACCGACCAGACGCCGTCGCCCTGCCGCTCGACCCTGGCGCCGAGGGCTTGCATGGCTTTGGCCGTGTTGAGGACGTCTTCGCCCTCCAAAAGGCCCGAAATCCGGGTCTCGCCGACCGCAAGCGCCCCCAGAATGAGCGCACGGTGGGAAATCGACTTGTCGCCAGGCACCCGGACGCGCCCGGACAGGGCCGCGCTCTTTCGGGCTTCAAGCGGCGTTTTCGGCTCTGAATGGGACAAGATGGACAAATCTCCGTGCGCGGTCAGGGTCCTAGCAGCCCCGCCGGGCCGCGTCACGAGCAGATATCCGGCTATGCAAACGCGCTATTGACAGCAGCGTTTCAACTAGCCAAGTGAAGCACCGCTTTTCAGAAAAATCCCAGGATTCCTGCACGTGGCCAAGTCCGAACTCGGAACCAAACGCATTTGCCCGACCACGGGCAAGAAATTTTACGACCTGAACAAGAGCCCGGTGATCTCTCCCTATACGGGCGAGGTGGTGCCGATTGCGCCGCCGGCGCCGTCGCGCAGTCGCGGCGCGCCCGTAGCTGCGGCAGCCGCCGAGGAAGCTGCGCCCGAGGCCGCGGAGCTGGAGACGGTCTCGCTGGAGGAAGCGGACGCCGAGGCCACAGGCAAGGCAAAGACCGATCTGCCGGAGACCGAAGACGATATCGAAGTCGATGAGACGCTCGATGACGAGGACGATAATTCGACCTTCATCGCCGAGGAAGAAGAAGGCGAAGACGACGTCACCGACATCATCGGCGACGTGTCGGACGACGAGGAGAGCTAAGAACGACCTTGAGAACACGATAGAAGTGTGTTCTTGAGAGCCAGCCGCACCCCATAGCGGCGGCAACCGGTTGGGGCCATAGCTCAGTTGGGAGAGCGCGTGAATGGCATTCACGAGGTCGTCGGTTCGATCCCGTCTGGCTCCACCAGCCTTCGCTTGCTTCGCAAGCTACGGCTTGGCAAGCCCGGTAGTGCTTATCGTAGCGAAGCAAGCGAAGGCTGCCGCGCCGTAGCTCGAAGAGCGAAGGCGGGCCTGGCAAGCCAGCGGCGCCAAGGCGAGCTGATTGAAGTACGTCTACATCCTTCGAAGCGCCTACGCCGAACATTTCTACGTCGGGCTCACTGATGATCTTCGCGCGAGAGTTGGCCAAGCACAACGCAGGCGAGGTTCCTCACACTTCCAAGTTCAGGCCTTGGCGGCTAAATACCTACATCGCTTTCAGCGACGAAGCACGGGCCGTCGAGTTTGAACGATATCTCAAATCCGGATCGGGCAGGGCGTTTGCCAAGAAGCGGCTCTGAGTCTCAACACGCTCATCAACAACAAAGAAAACACTCACCCATGACGTCCCAATCGGCCTTCGGCGCCCTTGCAGGCCTCCGCGTGATCGATCTTACGCGCGTGCTTGGCGGACCTTACTGCACGCAGATCCTCGGCGACCACGGTGCGGAGATCATCAAGCTCGAGCCGCCCGCGGGCGACGAGACGCGCGAGTGGGCGCCGGTGACGGCGAAGGAAGGCTCCGCCTACTTCAACGGCGCGAACCGCAACAAGCGATCGATCGGCCTCGACCTCACCAAGCCGCGCGGGCGCGAGGTGCTGATGACGCTGCTGAAGGACGCCGACGTGCTGATCGAGAACTTCAAGCCCGGCACCCTCGACAAGTGGGGCATCGGCAGCGCCTTCCTGCGCGAGAAGTTTCCGCGGCTGATCCACTGCCGGATTTCCGGCTTCGGCGCCGACGGTCCGCGCGGCGGCAATCCGGGCTACGACGCCATCGTGCAGGCGATGGCCGGCATGATCGCCGCCAACGGCTCGCCCGAGGGCGGCCCGACGCGCATCGGCATTCCGGTGGTCGACCTCACCACCGGCCTCTATGCGGCAGTCGGCATCCTGATGGCGCTGAACGAGCGGCAGAAGTCCGGCATCGGCCAGTTCCTCGAAACCACGCTGTTCGAGACCGGCCTTGCGATCATGCATCCGCACGCGTCGAACTATTTCTTCACCGGCAAGACGCCGGTGCCGACGGGCAACCCGCATCCGAGCCTTGCGCCTTACAAATCATTCGAGACCCGCGACGGGCTGATCTTCATCGGCATCGGCAACGACGGCACCTTCCGCAAACTGTGCCAGGAGGTCGGCAAGCCGGAGCTCGGCACCGACAAGCGCTTTCTCCGCAACCAGGACCGCATCGCCAACCGCGACGCGCTGCGCGCCGAGATGGAGGAGGTCTTCCGGAAGTTCGACCGCGATCCGCTCTGCGACCGCCTGCTGGCCGCGGGCCTGCCGGCCGGGCCGATCCAGTCGATCGACAAGGCGCTGAACAGCGAGCAGAGCAAGCACCGCGGCATCGTCGTGAAGAAGGACTGGTACAAGGGCGTCGCCTCGCCGATCCGGTTCGACCGCTCCAAGGCAAGCGTCCGGCATGCCCCGCCGGCCTTCAGCCAGCATGCAGCCGAAATCCTGACCGAGGCCGGGCTGGCACAGGCGGAGATCGACGACCTGGTTGCATCCGGGGTGGTCAGCTCGCCCAAGGCGCAGGCTGATCCTTAGCCGGCAGGCTGACCGGCATTTGCAATGCACGCGTGCGCTGGTCTTGCGGCCAGCGGCATCACGAAGCATCGCCTTCAACCAATTGGGGCTTTCCAGCCCATCGCGTCCCCCATACCATCCGCGCTACAAAACCGTCATCCGCCGCCGATAGAACCTCCGGCGGCCAAATTCAGCCGATGACGAACCGGGAGGGGTATTCATGATCCATTCGATCCGCCTGTTGGCGGCAGCAACCGCCATCGCCGTTGCCACACCCGCGCTTGCCCAGACGGAAATCCAGTGGTGGCATGCGATGACCGGCGGCAACAACGACATCGTCAACCGCCTCTCGGACGAATTCAACGCGTCGCAGAAGGACTACAAGATCGTCCCGACGTTCAAGGGCCCCTACCCCGACACGATGAACGCCGGCATCGCCGCGTTCCGCGCCGGCACGGCTCCGCACATCATGCAGGTGTTCGAGGTCGGCACCGCGACCATGATGAGCGCCAAGGGCGCGATCAAGCCGGTGCACGAGCTGATGAAGGACGCGAACGAGCCGTTCGACCCCAAGGCGTATCTGCCGGCGATCACCGGCTACTACTCGACCGCCAAGGGCGAGATGCTGTCGTTCCCGTTCAACTCCTCGTCGATGGTCATGTGGGTCAACAAGGATGCGCTGAAGAAGGCGAACATCGCCGAGATCCCGAAGACGTGGCCGGAAGTGTTCGATGCCGCGAAGAAGCTGAAGGCGGCCGGCTTCACCACCTGCGGCTTCTCCAACGCCTGGGCGACCTGGGCGCATATCGAGCAGTTCTCCGCCTGGCACAACGTGCCGATCGGCACCAAGGGCAACGGCCTCGACGGCTTCGACACCGAGCTGAAGTTCAACTCGCCGCTGCACATCAAGCACCTCGAGACGCTGATCGAGCTGCAGAAGGACAAGACCTACGACTATTCGGGCCGCACCAGCGCCAGCGAAGGCCGCTTCAGCTCCGGTGAGTGCCCGATCTTCCTCACCTCGTCGGGCTACTACGCCACGGCCAAGAACAGCGCCAAGTTCGATTTCGTGTCGGTGCCGATGCCTTACTATCCGGACGTCGCAGGCGCGCCCCAGAACTCGATCATCGGCGGCGCGTCGCTCTGGGTGATGGGCGGCAAGAAGCCCGAAGAGTACAAGGGCGTCGCCAAGTTCTTCGCCTTCCTGTCGGACACCAATCGCCAGGCGAAGCTGCATCAGGAGTCGGGCTACCTGCCGATCACCAAGGCGGCCTACGCGAAGACCAAGGCGGACGGCTTCTACGAGAAGAACCCGATCCTCGAGACGCCGCTGAAGGAACTGACCAACAAGGAGCCGACGGAAAATTCGCGCGGGCTCCGCTTCGGCAACATGGTTCAGATGCGCGACATCTGGTCCGAGGAAATCGAGGCGGCGCTCGGCGGCAAGAAGTCCGCCAAGGAAGCCCTGGATGCCGCGGTCTCGCGCGGCAACCAGACCCTTCGCCAGTTCGAGCGGACCGTCACCCGCTAGTCGTCATCACACCGGCCCTGACACCTCGTCAGGGCCGGTTCCTCATTCGGGTCCGATCACAGCGGAATGGAAAAGAGCACGACCTTCAACGGCAAATTTCTGCCGTACATGCTGCTGGCGCCGCAGCTCGCCATCACGTTCATCTTCTTCTACTGGCCGGCGACACAGGCGATGTGGCAGTCCTTCCTGCGGGAGGATGCCTTCGGCCTGTCGTCCGAGTTCGTCGGGTTTGAAAACTACCAGACGCTGTTCGCCCAGCCCGAATACTACCATGCGATGGTCGTGACGGTGGTGTTTTCCGTCCTCGTGGCAGGCGTTCTCGCTCAGCATCGCGCTTGCTGTTCGCGTCGCAGGCGGACAAGAACCTGAAGGCCGCGCAGGGCTACAAGACGCTGCTGATCTGGCCGTACGCCGTTGCGCCTGCGATTGCCGGCGTCCTCTGGATCTTCATGTTTCATCCTTCGCTCGGCACGCTGGTCGCGGCCGCTTCGCGTCGCCGGGCTTCGACTGGAACCCGATGCTGAACGGCAACCACGCGCTCGGCCTCGTGGTGATGGCGGCGGTCTGGAAGCAGATTTCCTACAATTTCCTGTTCTTCCTCGCAGGCCTGCAGTCGATCCCGCGCAGCGTCATCGAAGCGAGCGCGATCGACGGCGCGGGTCCGCATGCGGCGCTTCTGGACCATTGTCTTTCCGCTGCTGTCGCCGACGACGTTCTTCCTGCTGGTGGTGAACGTCGTCTATGTGTTCTTCGACACGTTCGGCATCATCGACGCCGTGACCGGCGGCGGCCCGGCCGGCGCAACCACGACGCTCGTCTACAAGGTCTACGCGGACGGACGCCTGGGCGGCGATCTCGGCGGCTCGGCCGCGCAATCGGTGATCCTCATGATCATCGTGATCGGATTGACGGCGATCCAGTTCCGTTACGTCGAGCGCAAGGTGCAGTACTGATGGTCGAGCACCGCCCGTTCAGCGACTTCCTCGCCTACCTCATCCTCTCGATCGGCGTGCTGATCGTCGCCTTCCCGGTCTATCTCGCCTTCATCGCATCGACGCATGATGCGGCGACCGTCGCAAACGGCAACATGCCGTTGCTGCCGGGCGAGCACATGGTCGACAACTATTACCGGATCGTGGTCCAGGGCGCGTCGCGGCAAATTCGCGAGCCGGTCGCCTCGATGCTGTTCAATTCATTCGTCTCGGCGATCGGCATTGCGCTGGGCAAGATCTTCATCTCGATCCTGTCCGCCTACGCCGTCGTCTACTTCCGCTTTCCGTTCCGCAAGACCGCGTTCTGGATCATCTTCGTCACGCTGATGCTGCCGGTGGAAGTGCGAATCTATCCGACCTACAAGGTGGTCGCCGACTTGCGTCTGCTCGACACCTACACCGGCCTGATCCTGCCGCTGATCGCGTCGGCGACCGGCACGCTTCTGTTCCGGCAGTTCTTCATGACCGTGCCGGATGAACTGCTGGAAGCATCGCGCATCGACGGCGCGGGCCCGTTCCGCTTCTTCAAGGATACGCTGTTGCCGCTGTCGATGACGACGATGGCCGCGCTGTTCGTCATTCAGTTCATCTACGGCTGGAATCAGTATCTCTGGCCGCTGCTGATCACGACGCAGGATTCGATGCAGACGATCGTCACCGGCATCAAGAAAATGCTGGTCACCACCGATGCGCTCGCCGAATGGCAGCTGGCGATGGCGACCGCGGTGCTGGCGATGCTGCCGCCGGTCGCCGTGGTGATCTTCATGCAACGGCTGTTCGTGCGCGGCCTGGTCGAGACGGAGAAGTAGAACCGCGATGGCAAATGTCACGCTGAGCGATGTACGCAAGACCTATTCGGGCGGGGTCGAAGCCATCAAGGGGATCGACCTCGACATCGGCGACGGGCAATTCTGCGTGCTGGTCGGCCCGTCCGGCTGCGGCAAGTCCACGCTGCTGCGCATGATCGCCGGCCTCGAGACCACGACCTCCGGCAAGATCGATATCGGCGGACGCATCGTCAACGACATCGAACCGGCCAAGCGCGACATCGCGATGGTGTTCCAGAACTACGCGCTCTATCCGCACATGACCGTCTACAACAACATGGCGTATGGCCTGCGCAACCGTTCGATGGCCGAGGACGAGATCAAGACGCGCGTGAACGAAGCCGCGCAGATCCTGGAAATCGGCCCGCTGCTCGATCGCAAGCCGCGACAGCTGTCCGGCGGCCAGCGCCAGCGCGTCGCCATGGGCCGCGCCATCGTCCGCCAGCCGAAGGTGTTCCTGTTCGACGAGCCGTTGTCGAACCTCGACGCCAAGCTGCGCATCGCCATGCGCGTGGAAATCCGCAAGCTGCAGCGGCGGCTGCAGACCACATCCGTCTATGTCACCCACGATCAGCTCGAGGCCATGACGCTCGCCGACATCCTGGTGGTGATGAACGGCGGCATGGTCGAGCAGATCGGCAAGCCGATCGAGATCTATCGCCGGCCCGAGACGACGTTCGTTGCATCCTTCATCGGCGCCCCGCCGATGAATCTGCTGTCGCTGAAGCAGTCGCCCGCGATCGGCGGCATCTCGGGGCTGCCGGCGGACGCCGGCATCGTCGGCGTCCGCCCGGAGGACTTGACGTTCAGCACCGGCGGCAGGCCGGACGGCGGCCTGGCGCTCGATCTGAAGGTCGAGGCGGTCGAGCGCATCGGCGCGGAAACCTTCGTCTACGGCCATCACAAGGAGGCCGGCGAAATCCTCGTCCGCGTGCCGGGAGAGAGCGCGCCGGCGATCGGCGAAGAGATCACCGCGATCGCGTCCCGGGCGAAACTGCACGTGTTTGCCGGCGACGGGCGGCGGCGGATCGACCTCTAGTCCGATAGCGCGGCCGAGGCCTGCGATTTCCCTGCCGTTAAGGCCAAAAAGCCGATTTTCTCCAACGGTTCCAGAAGGTTCTTGAAAGCCGGTTCCGTCTCCCCATATGATTCGCATCGTCTGGCGATGCGAATCGCCGGGCGGCAGGGGTGCCATCCCGGGCCCCGACCCAAAGTCGCTTCGAGAGGACTTTGAGAAAATGACTCGTGTTCCTTCGCTATCCAGCCCGTTCCTGCTGGGGTTCGACGAAATCGAGCGCGTGCTCGATCGCGTCGTCAAAGGCGCCGACGGCTATCCGCCATACAACATCGAGCGCCTCGTCCGCAGCAACGGACAGCCGGAACGCCTGCGCATCACGCTCGCGGTCGCGGGTTTTACCCGTGACCAACTCGATGTGACGACTGAGGAAAATCAGCTCGTCATTCGTGGGCGGCAGCAGGACGA
The DNA here is from genome assembly GCA_963843435.1 of uncultured Alphaproteobacteria bacterium. GTDB lineage: Bacteria > Pseudomonadota > Alphaproteobacteria > Rhizobiales > Xanthobacteraceae > P52-10. Next base: position 368,328 of record CAWJKJ010000006.1, on the reverse strand, counting down.
CAAGACCCGGCAGTACATCCATCGCGGCATCGCCGCACGCCACTTCCAGCGCACCTTCGTGCTGGCGGAGGGCATGGAGGTACTGGGTGCGGATTTGCGAAATGGCTTGCTGTCTGTCGATCTCGCCCGGCCGGAACCTGAGCGGATCGTTAAGACGATAGCCATCAATGAACACGAATAATGGAACAGTAGCGGACTCGACCGCTTGTAACCCTAGGAGTCGAGGACCATGACCGAAGACAATGTCTTGAATTCAGCCCCGCAGATGACGGCGGAGGCGCTGGCTCATCTGGGCGAAGGTCACATCGCCTACGTGAAGCAGATCCGTTCGGAAGATGTGCCCGGACTGTTTCCGTCGGCGCCGCAGATGTCGCCCGGCCTGAAGCTGTTCGCGCTGCATGCGGCGAACGGCATGCCGATCATGCTGACGGACAGCCTGGAAGCCGCGCTCGCCAATGCCTGGAGCAACGAGCTGCAGCCTGTCAGCGTCCACTAACGCTGCCGGCATGATCTGAGCGCTTCCGCGCGGTGGTTAAGAGTTAAGCCGCCGTCGCGGGAGGCAGCGCAAGCACCGCGTAGAGCGATTCCGCATCGCGTGAGGCGCGGAGCTTGTTGGCGACATCCTGATCGCGCAACAGACGCGCCACGCGCGCCAGCGCCTTCAGGTGATCGGCGCCGGCGCCTTCCGGCGCAAGCAGCAGGAACATCAGATCGACCTGCTGGCCGTCCATCGCCTCGAAATCGATTCCGCGCTCCAGCCTGCGCGAACAGGCCGAACATCTTTTCCAGCTTGGGCAGCTTGCCGTGCGGGATCGCGACGCCGTAGCCGACGGCCGTGGTTCCGAGCTTTTCCCTCTGCAGCAGCACTTCGAAGATCGACCGTTCGTTCTGTCCGGTCAGCACGGCCGCGCGCGCAGCCAGTTCCTGCAGCGCCTGCTTCTTGCTGTTGACCTTCAACGCGGGAATGATCGCCTCGGGCGCGACGAGATCCGTAATCGTCATTTAGCGTACCGAGAGTGAAAGGTTGGAACCGTCAGGGTTGCAATATGGGGGCGTGGCCGCCGGGCGCCAAGCGCGGACCGGGCGAGGCCCCCAAGCCTCAAAGGCGGCGGACCATAGGGAGGTGCCTTCATGGCGTCAATGCCGAACCTTCAGCTATTCACCGCCGGCGGATCGACCCAGCCGATGTTGCCGTCCGCCCGCCGGTAGATGAGGTTAACCCGGCCGCTGGTGCCGTGCAGAAACACCACCACCGGCGCCCCGGTCAGGTCCAATTCCATCACCGCCTCGCTGACCGACAGCCGCCGCAGCGACTTCGTTGCCTCCGCAATAATCACCGGATTGAAGGCGTCCACCTCCTCGTCGTCGGCGATGGACGGCGCCTCGATCACGTAGCTTGGAACATCGAGGGTTGCGAGCGCGGCATTCGCGGCATGCGATCTTGCGGGCGGAACGGTCCTTCAGGCGGCTCTTGTAGCGCCGCAGCCGCTTTTCGATCTGGATCAGCGCCTGATCGGCGCTGGCATAGGCATCGGTCGCGGTCGAATCGGCTTCCAGCGTCATGCCGGAATCCAGATGCAGCATGCAGTCGGTGCGAAAGCCGGACTTGTCCTTGCCGATCGTCACATGGCCGGAGAAGTTGCCGTCGAAATATTTGCGAAGGACGTCGTCGGTGCGATCGCTGATACGGTCGCGAAGCGCCTCGCTGACACTGATGCCTTTACCCGACACCCGGATCGTCATGTCGTTCCTCGCGTACTGTCTGGTGAGACTTGATCTGGTGAGATTTGCGATTTGCCGAACCGCCGGCCGTTAACCTGCAGCAACTGCTGCAGCGACCGCTTCGTTCCCCGGCATGCACTTCTTGTCACGACGTCGCTGCACCGATGACGGAATACGCATGGCTTCGCGATACTTTGCCACCGTACGCCGGGCGATGTCGATACCCGCCGCTCTCAACATTTCGACGATGGCATCGTCGGAGAGAATTTCGTTAGGATTTTCGCCATCGATCAGCTGTTTGATGCGATGCCGCACGGCTTCCGCCGAATGCGCGTCGCCGCCGTCCGCCGAGGCGATCGCTGCGGTAAAGAAGTATTTCAGCTCGACGATACCGCGCGGCGTCGCCATGTACTTGTTGGCCGTCACCCGCGACACGGTCGACTCATGCATCTGGATCGCGTCTGCCACCACCTTCAGATTGAGCGGTCGAAGATGTGCCACGCCGTGCTGGAAGAAGCCGTCCTGCTGACGCACGATCTCGGTCGAGACCTTCAGGATCGTGCGGGCGCGCTGGTCGAGCGCGCGCACCAGCCAGGTGGCGTTCTGCAGGCAGTCGGCAAAATACGATTTGTCGTCACCTTTACGCAGATTGCCGGCGAGTTCGCTGTAATAGGTCTGATTGACCAGAACCTTCGGCAGCGTGTCGCTGTTGAGTTCGACCAGCCAGCCGCCGTCCGGCCCTGAGCGTACGAACACGTCGGGCACCACGGTCTGCATCCGCGCGGACGAGAATTTCAATCCCGGCTTCGGATCGAGCTGGCGGATCTCGGTGATCATCTCGGCGAGATCCTCGTCATCGACGCCGCAGATCCTGCGCAGCGAAGCGACATCGCGCCGCGCCAGGCAATCGAGATTCTCGACCAGCGCGCGCATCGCCGGATCGTAGCGATCGCGTTCGCGCAGCTGAATGGCGAGACATTCGCTCAAGGATCGCGCGCAGATTCCCGGCGGATCGAATTTCTGCAGCACCGCCAGAATGCCTTCGATGTCGGCCGGCGCAGCACCAAGCTGTTCGGCGACGTGGCTGAGGTCCGCCGGCAGATAGCCCGCCTCGTCGACGAGATCGATGAGATACTGACCGATAAAGCGCTGCACCGGATCGGTGATCGCAAGCGCAAGCTGCTCGGCCAGATGATCGGCAAGCGTGGTCTCTGCCGCGACGAATGATTCCAGATTGTAGTCGCCGTCGCCCGAGGCGCTGCCGCCCCACTCGGTGTACGACGTCGGCGCGGCGTCCTGTGCTGCGCGCGAGGCTGCCTCCGCCGGCTCCTCGGAGAACACGTTCTCGAGGCCGGTGTCGAACGTCTGCTCCATCTCGGCGCGGCTGCCGAGATCGCGATCCATCCACTGCTCGGCGCTCGGCGTCGAAGTCGCTGCCGCCGTCGCGCGCCTCCTGCGCGTTGAAGCCCGCGTCGTCGGAGAAGCTGCCTTCGTCGCCGCCGTCGGACGTTTCGCTGTGTTCGTTCCGCTCCGGCGTATCGCCGTCATCGCCGCCGCGCTCGAGCAGCGGATTGCGCTCGAGCTCTTCCTCGACGAACGCCACGAGATCGAGATTGGACAGCTGCAGCAGCTTGATCGCCTGCATCAGCTGCGGCGTCATCACCAGCGACTGCGTCTGCCGAAACTCGAGGCGTTGTGTCAGCGCCATTGGGGCAAGAACCGATCCCGTGTATTTTTGGTCCGATTCTTGCTTAGCACTTTGGGAGCGCTTGTACAGGCTTGACTTGTGCAGCGCACAAGATAAGGGGCCGCTTCTCCGATCACCTCGAGGGCACTTTCCGGATCATGCCTAGAGCCGGAACTCCTCGCCAAGGTAAAGGCGGCGCACGTCCCGGTCGTTGACGATGTCGTCCGGATGTCCCTCGGTCAGCACCTCACCCGCATAGACGATATAGGCGCGGTCGGTCAGGCCCAGCGTCTCGCGCACATTGTGGTCGGTGATCAGGACGCCGATGCCGCGGTTGGTCAGGTGGCGCACCAGCTCCTGGATGTCGCCCACGGCGATCGGATCGATGCCGGCGAACGGCTCGTCCAGCAGCATGTAGTTGGGGCGCGTCGCCAGCGCCCGGGCGATTTCGACGCGCCGCCGCTCGCCGCCCGACAGCGCGATCGACGGCGACTTGCGAAGCCGCGTGATGTTGAACTCGTCGAGCAGCGAATCGAGCTCCATCTCGCGCTTCTTGCGGCTGGGCTCGATCACCTCGAGCACGGCGCGGATGTTCTGCTCGACGGTCAGCCCGCGAAAGATCGACGCTTCCTGCGGCAGATAGCCGATGCCGAGCCGCGCGCGCTGATACATCGGCAGCTGGGTGACGTCGTGGCCGTCGAGCTCGATACGGCCGCTGTCGGCCTTGATGAGCCCGGTAATCATGTAGAAAACCGTCGTCTTGCCGGCGCCGTTCGGCCCCAACAGGCCGACCGCCTCGCCCCGGCGGACGTAGATGCTGACCCCGCGCACCACCTTGCGCGAGCCGAAGCTCTTTTCCACCGCATGGGCAGCGAGGAACCCCGCCCGCGACGGGGCGCTTGCCGGCCGCTTTGCCGGACTGGCCGGAGCCGGACGGGGAGCTGCGGCGCAGCGCAGGCGGCGTAAAGGGTGGCGCCAGCGGCGGCGCATCGATGCGCTCGCCGGCCGGCGCCGGCGGCTTTTCGCGCAGCGGCATTCGCAGAAAGTTGCCGATGCGGCCGCCGAGCGAGCTCGATATCCATCGGCTCGCGCGCGAAGCCGCGGCGCTTCGGCGCCGTTCCGCCGCCGGAACATGTTCAGGAAATCCACCATCCCCGCGTCGAACAATCCCTCTTGGCCGCGAAGCGGGCCCCCGCCCCGTCACGCCGATTCACCCCGCGCCGTCCTTAGCACAACCCGTCCCTGGAAGGCGAAAACGGCGCCCCGGAGGCCGTTTAGGGCCTGATCCCGAAGCGGTTTTCGGAGATCGGCGAGCATGTTCCGGAACAAGCTGCCCTGACCGATGGGCGGCTTTCCGAAAGATCATGCTCAAACAAGGAGCTAAGCGTGATGGCGGTTCAACCAAACGCCATCGCGCTTTAGCGGCTGCCGCTGAGCGGAAGCGGGCCTTTTGGCGCGCTTGGGGCCTGTTTGGCGGCTCCGGGCGCAGGCGCCGGCGGGGTGGCCGCACTCCCGCAGCCGGTCTTGGACTGGAGCAACAGGCCCGTCACCCGGCCTCCGTCGACCTTCGAAACGCCGGTCGTCAGGTCGACCACCAGCCGGTCACCCTTCAGCACGTTGTCGCACTGGGTCATGATCACGCTGCCGGTCATGGTGACGGTGTTGGACTTCATGTCGAACAGCCCGTTCTCGCCGGTGACGGTCTGGTCCTTCTGGGTGACGATCGACGTTGCCCTTCGCCTCCAGCCGCTTGATCTGCGAGCTGCCGCCGGGGCCCGGCGCCGCGGCCTTGGCCGTCTTGGCTGCTCCTGCTTTCGCCGGCTCGTCCTGCTCGTAGAACACCACCAGGACCTTCGAGCGCATGGTGACGTCGCCCTGCACGACCTTCACGTCGGCCTTGGCGTCGCCGAAGAAGGTCGCGACCTTGTCCTTGTCGCGCACCTCGAGCCGCGCGGCATCGATCTGGATCGGCTTGTCGCGGTTCTGCGAAAATCCCTGCAGCGCATTCGGCGGACCGGTCACCGTCGACGACGACGTTGTGCTGTCCTTCGGCGCGCCCTGGGCCTGCGCGGTCGCGGGACCGCCAAGCGCAAAGGCGATCGCAACAGCGAGATACAGCCGGCAAGTCATCCGCGACGCGCTCATCGTTTGGCGGCAGGCTGGGCGGACTGGTCGACCGGCTTCAGAGTGCATCGTCACGCCGCCGTAGAAGATCATCAGCTCGCCGCGCCCGGTGATTTCGAGCCGTTGCGCATCGAGCGTACCGTCGGCCATCTGCACGTTCACCGGCTTGTCGGACACCACCGTCCCCTTGGCCATGTCGACGGTCGCTTCCGACAGCCGCGCCACATAGCGTGGTCGACCTCAGGATCACGTCCTCATGCAGGTCGAGCACCTGCTCGCGGTTCTTGAAGTAACCCCTGCGCGCATCCATCAGCACGACCGACTTGTCTTCCATCTCGATCTTGGCCTTCAGCGTCTCGAGCTCGATAAAATTCGGATTGGTGACGTCCTGCGCCGCCGTGCGCGCCGTCACCTCGTAGGGCCGGCGGTCCGGCGTGAAACCAGCCATGTGCGGCGATTGCATGGTGATCTTCGTTCCCGAGACGACGACGTTGCCGACGTCAAACGGCAGTTTTGAGAGCATTCGAAACGGATTGAAGACCGAGACGCCGACGATCACCAGCATCGACACGGCGATTGCCGCCGGCACGGCCTTGCGCAGGACGCGCACCAGCTTCGAGTGCCGGTCCGCAGCCGCAAAGCGCGCCTCGAGCGCCGCAAGATAAACCGGGTCGCGAACCGAGTGCACCCGCTACTCCGCAAGGTTGAAACAACGCCACGTTTGCCTGTACCGGCCGCCCCAAGGCCCCGATCAAGGCCCGCCACCAAGGCCATCATACCGCACCGCCCCCGGGGCAAAAGGGACCAATCAGTGTGACCGAAACAGGGCGAACTGCTGCGCTGAATAGCGCGCTGCTGTCCGATCCGCTCACGAATGCGCGAAAATATCCTGTTCGTCCCAGCCGAGCAGGTCGAGCTTCGCGCGCGTCGGCAGGAAGGTAAAACAGGCCGCCGCGAGATCGGTGCGGCCGTCTCGCGCCAGCATTGCGTCGAGCTGCTCGCGCAGCGCATGCAGATGCAGAACGTCGGAGGCGGCATAGGCGACTTGCGCCTCGCTCAAGTTATCCGCGCCCCAGTCGCTCGACTGCTGCTGCTTCGACAGGTTGACGTTGAGCACTTCGGACACGAGGTCCTTCAGGCCATGGCGATCGGTGTAGGTGCGCGTCAGCCGCGATGCGATCTTGGTGCAGTAGACCGGCTGCGGCATGACGCCGAGCGCGTGATAGAGCACGGCGAGGTCGAAGCGCGCGAAGTGGAAGATCTTGGTGATGCTCGCATCGCCGAGAAGCTTCGTGAGGTTCGGCGCGTTGACCGGGCCGGGCGGAATCTGCACCACGTCCGCCGAGCCGTCGCCGGAGGACAGCTGCACCACGCAGAGCCGGTCGCGATGCGGATTGAGACCCATGGTCTCGGTGTCGATGGCGACCGAACCCTTGAAGCGGGAGAGATCCGGCAGGTCACCGCGATGCAGGCGAATGGTCATGGGGCAGAAATATCCTCAAAGCCTAACGGAATTTCCGAATCGGGCCGAAATATCGCTCAAAGCTTAACGGGGCGAGCAGCGAGGTCTCGCTCTGAGCTACGCCACGCGTCTTCGGCTGAGGGCTGCGCCACGCGTAGCCGAAGGCGAGCGTGGTGCCCAGGAAAGGATTCGAACCTTCACGGCTTGCACCACTGGTACCTGAAACCAGCGCGTCTACCAATTCCGCCACCTGGGCAACGGGCGACACATAGAGGGTCGGCTTTCGCCTTGTCAACCGGCGGAATGCGATTGATTTCCGTCAGGAATCGGCCACCCGGCGCATCAGGTCGCTCAAAGGCCGGTCATTGGCGATAGTCGGCCATCAGCGCAGCCGCGCGCTCGGTGAACGCTTTCTTGTCCGGCTGCGTGAAGATGACGCCCATCCGTTCGGCGGCCGCGCGGGCCTCGCCCTGGAAGGCGCCCCACAGCTCGTTCATCCGGTCGTACGACGCGCGCGCCGCCTCCCGCACGATCGTCTGGTGCGTCGGCGTGAGCGATTGCCAGCGCTGCGCGCTCATCAGGAAGACGTCCGGCACCATGGTGTGCTCGTTCAGCGAATAGTGCGTGACCACCTCGCCGTGCCGGCCGACCACGAGCGCCGACGACGTTGTTCTCCGCGCCGTCGACGAGGCCGAGCTTCAGCGCGGTGTAGACCTGGTCCCAGGCCATTTCGACGCCCTGGGCGCCGAACAGGCGCATCATCCGCGCCATGGTCGGCGACTGCTGGATGCGGATCTTCATGCCCCTTCAGGTCGTCGGGATGGTTGATCGCCTTGCGGCCATAGAAGCTGCGCGCGCCCGCATCGTAGTAGGTCAGGCCGACGAGACCGATCGACGCGGTCGACGCCAGGATGCTCTCGCCGACCGAATTGGTCGTGACGCGCGTCCAGTGCGCGTGGTCGCGGAACACGAACGGCAGGCTGAACACGCGATAGGCCGACGCGGCCCGCTCCAGCACGCTGGCGCTCGCCTTCACGAAATCCAGCTTGCCGGCCTGCACCTGCGCCAGCAGGTTCGCCTCCTGGCCGATCTGTCCGTCGGGAAAGATCGCGATCTCGAGCGCGCCGCCGGTGCGGTCGCGCACGATGTCGGCGAAATGCTGCATCGACGGATGCACCGGATGAGTGGGCGGCAAGCCGTGGCCGATCCGCATCCGCGTCGGCGCCGCGCGCAGCACGGCCGGTGTCGCCAGCAGGGCGATGCCCGCAAGAAGGGCTTCTCGTCGCGACCGGATGCTCATGTCCCGTTCAATTCATACGCGTGAGGAATCAGACCCGCGCAAGTCTTCGACCCAAGCACAGTCTCGGCCAAAATCGCGCCCATGCGGCCGAGGGCTCCATTTTACAGGCCAACGACGCTGCGCACCATAGGCCGCGGCCGGCCACCGTGCAATTGCAACACAGGGTGGATTTGCATTTTCTTATCAATGTCATGGGCGGGCGGCCTGCGCCCGGAAAGGGCCTGGCGGCCGGCGAAATCCGCTGTACAGAAAACGCCCTTTGGCGTATCGCCAGAGCATCCTTCTTAAGCCTTCGGAGCTTCGACAAGAAATGCCGTCCAACATCGACACCCTCGTCACTGTCTTTGGCGGATCCGGCTTCATCGGGCGGCACACGATCCGGGCGCTGGCGAAGCGCGACTTCCGCATCCGCGTCGCGGTGCGCCGGCCCGATCTCGCAGGCCATCTGCAGCCGCTCGGCCGCGTCGGCCAGATCATGCCGGTGCAGGCAAACGTGCGCTATCCGGACTCGGTTGCAGCCGCGGCGCGCGACGCGCAGGTCGTCGTCAACCTGGTCGGCATTCTCGCCGAGAGCGGCGCACAGACATTCAACGCGGTGCAGGCCGAGGGTGCTGCGGCGATCGCGCAGGCGGCGGCCGCGGAAGGCGCGCGCCTCGTGCACATGTCGGCGATCGGCGCCGACGAGAATTCCGAATCCGGCTATGCGCGCACCAAGGCCGCCGGCGAGAAGGCGGTCTTCGCCGCCGTTCCGTCGGCCACGGTGTTTCGCCCGTCGGTGGTGTTCGGTCCCGAGGACCAGTTCACCAATCGCTTCGCCGCGCTCGCGCGCGCGCTGCCGGTGCTGCCGCTGATCGGCGGCGGCGAAACGAAGCTGCAGCCGGTGTTCGTCGGCGACGTGGCGACCGCGATCGCCGACGCGGTCGAGGGCAAGGCGCGGCCCGGCTCGACCTATGAGCTCGGCGGGCCGGAGGTGCTGACCTTGCGTCAGGTGCAGGAATACGTGCTGAAGACGATCGAGCGCTCGCGGCTGCTGGTGCCGCTGCCGTTTCCGCTGGCGAAGCTCCAGGCGATGTTCCTGCAATTTGCGCCCGGTCCCTTGAAGCTGACGCCCGATCAGGTCGAGCTGCTGCGCAGCGACAACGTCGTCTCGCAGGCGGCGAAGGAGGCCGGACTGACGCTGCAGGGGCTCGGCATCGCGCCGGCGTCGCTCGAGAAGCTGGCGCCCTCCTGGCTCTGGCGCTTCCGCCGCACCGGCCAGTTCCGCACCAGGCGTCGAAGCTGCACGCAGTCTGTCGAACCGCTGCACGTTCGAGTCAGCGAAGCGCCCAGCGCGAGCGCGATCAGGCCGACCGTGCCGACGATCACGCGCCACCACGCGAACAGCGCAAAGCCCCTGTTCGACACGTAGTCGAGCAGCGTTCGCACCACGATCAGCGCCGCGACGAAGGCCGTGATGAAGCCGACGGCGACGATCGTCAGGTTGTCGACCGTCATCAGCTTGTAGTTCTTGAGCAGGTCGTAGGTGAACGCGCCGGCCATGGTCGGCATCGCCAGGAAGAACGAGAATTCCGCCGCCGACCGCTTGTCGGAGCCGAACAGCATCGCCGACACGATGGTCGCGCCGGAGCGCGACACGCCCGGAATCATCGCCACGCACTGGGCGAGGCCGATGCCGAGATACATCGGCAGCGGAAACGCCGTCGCATCATGATAGCGCGGCTTGAGGTCGAGCTGGTCGACCCACAGCAGGATCGCGCCGCCGACGATCAGCGTGAAGCAGACGACCCACGGGTTGAACAGCGTGCCCTTGATGAAACCGCCGGCGGCGGCGCCGATCACTGCGGCAGGCAGGAAGGCGACCAGCACGCCGATCACGAAGCGGCGCGCGGCGGGATCGGAGAACATGCCGACGGCGATGCGCCACAGCCGCGCGAAGTAGACCGAGAGGATCGCCAGGATCGCACCGAGCTGGATCAGCACGACGAAGGTCTTGCCGAATGCATCGTCGTCGAAGCCGAAGAAGCGCTCGACCAGCAGCAGGTGCCCGGTCGAGGACACCGGAATGAACTCGGTCAGTCCTTCGACGACGCCGAGAACGAAAGCCTTGAAGAGATCGAAGGACATTGCGTGCGGTCCGGAGTGGCTAGCGCATGATCCCGAAAAGTGTGAAGCGGTTTTCGGACGAGATCATGCGCAAACAAAGAGCTGGGGGCGCGCCCTTGTGACCCATTAGCTCCCCTGCCGCAATGCCAAAAAACTCGCAAGAGACGTTGCCTCCGCCACACTTATGAGTAGTTTGGCGCATAGCGAGGACGTTTTGGATTCGCTGTACATCTTCGCTGCACATCAGGTTGTCATGCTCACCCTGTTTCATCATCCCTTCTGCCCGCACTCGCGCTTCATCCGTCTTGCCGTCGCCGAGCATGGCGTCGAGGTACGGCTGGTGGAAGAGCGGCCGTGGGCGCGGCGCGAAGAATTCCTGCTGATGAATCCGGCGGGCACGACGCCGGTGCTGGTGACCGACGGCGCGCCGGCCATTCCCGGCGCATCGGTGATCTGCGAATTTCTCGATGAAACCCTTGGCCGCGAGATGGGCGAGCACCGCCTGCTTGCGCAGGACATCAACGACCGCATCGAGGTGCGGCGGCTGCTGGCGTGGTTCAACGGCAAGTTCTTCGACGAGGTGTCGGGCCCGCTCGTCACCGAGCGCATCTACAAGCGCTTCATGTCCTCCAGTGAAGGCGGCGGCTCGCCGGACATGGATTCAATCCGTGCCGCCAAGGCAAATGTCCGCTATCATCTGCAGTACATCGGCTGGCTGGTCGGCACGCGAAACTTCCTCGCCGGCGAGCGATTGACCTATGCCGACCTTGCCGCCGCGGCGCACCTGTCGGCAATCGATTACCTGGGCGACGTGCCATGGAGCGAAGACGAAGCAGCAAAGGCGTGGTACGCGCGGATCAAGTCGCGACCGTCGTTCCGTCAGCTGCTGGCGGAGTGGCTGGCGGGCGTGCCGGCCTCGCCGAACTACGTGGACCTCGACTTCTGAGCGAGCTCGCGCGAGCTGCGCGAGGCGATTGCGCGCGAAGCAAAGCAGCTCGGCTTCGACGCGTTCGGCATCGTCGCGCCCGACGCCATCCCGAATGCGCTGCCGCGGCTGCAGGACTTCCTCGACGATGGCGCGCACGGCGACATGGACTGGCTTGCGGCAAATCCCGCGCGCCGCGCCGACCCGCGCACGCTGTGGAGCGACGTGCGCTCCATCGTCATGCTCGGCGTCAACTACGGTCCCGACGACGACCCGCTGCAGATCCTGTCGCAGCGCGACCGCGGCGCGATCTCGACCTATGCAAAGGGCGATGACTATCACGACCTGATCAAGAGCCGCCTCAAGGCGCTGGCGCGCTGGATGGTGGCGAACGCCGGCGGCGACGTAAAAGTGTTCGTCGATACCGCCGCCGTGATGGAGAAGCCGCTGTCGGAGGCCGCAGGCCTCGGCTGGCAGGGCAAGCATACCAATCTCGTGTCGCCGCGAGTTCGGCTCGTGGCTGTTTCTCGGCTCGATCTTCACGACGCTCGATCTTGCCGCGGGACGCACCTGACGAGAACCGCTGCGGCTCGTGCCGCGCCTGTCTCGATGCGTGCCCGACCGAGGCGTTTCCGCAACCTTACCGGCTCGATGCACGGCGCTGCATCTCGTACCTGACCATCGAGCACAAGGGACCGATCCCGCACGAATTTCGCAAGGCGATCGGCAATCGCATCTATGGCTGCGATGATTGCCTCGCGGTCTGTCCGTGGAACAAGTTCGCGCAAGCAGGCCGCGAGATGAAGCTGAAGGCCCGCGAGGAGCTGCGCGCGCCGTCGCTCGCCGACCTGTCGCAGCTGGATGATGCGGCCTTTCGTGCGCTGTTCTCAAAGTCGCCGGTCAAACGCATCGGCCGCGATCGCTTCGTCCGCAATGTGCTGATCGCCATCGGCAACTCGGGCGATGCCGACCTGGCGCCGCATGCGACGCGCCTGCTCGACGACGAGAGCGCGCTGGTGCGCGGCGCCGCTGCATGGGCGTTGGCGCAATTGATGCCGCAGGATGCCTTCGGCGATATTTCGCGATCACGGCTTGCGCGCGAAACCGATCCGGCCGTCCGCGAAGAGCTGACGGCTGCGCACTCGAACCCAAATCATGCCTCGCATGCGCGGCCGGCCGCGGCACGGCCACTGGATTTTTGGCAGCCGATCCAGCATGGTCCGCGGCCATGAAAAACGAACCCTTCTTCACCCGAGACGGTGACCGCTACCTTCCGACACCTGCCGGCCGCAGCCCGTGGGATCCGAAGTTCATGCACGGCCGGATCGTCATCGGCCTGCTGGGTCAGGAGATCGAGCGGCGGCACGGCGGGCCCGACTACATGCCGTCGCGGCTGACGGTCGACATGTATCGCCTGCCGGATTTTTCGCCGGCCGAGGTGACGACGCGGATCGTGCGCGACGGCAAGCGCATCAAGGTGATCGACGCGGAATTCTTTTCAGGCGGCGTCAGCATGGCGCGCGCCACATCGCAGCTGCTGTTGCGCACCGAGAATCCCGCCGGGAAAAGTCTGGTCGCGGCCGGACTGGAGCGCGCCGCGTCCTGAAGATCTGCCGCCACCCGACAATCCGCAGGCCGGAATGAACGGCATGTGGGCGGTGCGGCCGATCGAGGGCAGGATGGGCACGCTCGGGCCGCGCAAGATCTGGATGAGCGAGGTGCGCGAACTGGTCGAAGGCATTCCGCTGACGCCGTTCACCCGCGTCGCCGTATCGTCCGACTTCGCGAGCCCGTTCGCGAATGCCGGCGATGCGGGGCTCCGCTACATCAACAGCGACGTGACCGTCTACCTGCATCGCCAGCCGGTGACGCGAGTGGATCGGCTACGAGGTCACCGATCACGGCGCGACCGACGGCGTCGCGATCGCCGAATGCCGCCTCTACGACGAACAGGGCCACATCGGCACCTCGAGCGTCACAGCACTGGCGCAGCGCACCACGACGAGCGCGGTGCCGCCGCCGAAAACCCCTGCGATGTCGAAGTAAGGTTACAGCTCCTCAACCGCCGCGATCAGCCGCGCGATGTCCTGCGGCCGCGACAGGCGGTGGTCGCCGTCCTGGATCAGCGTCAGCACCACATCGTCGCTCGGCAACTGCGCCGTCAGCGCGAACGCATGCTGCCAGGGCACGTCAGCATCCTGCGCGCCTTGCAGGATGCGAACCGGACAGCCGACGTTGATCGAGCTCCCGAGCACGAGATGCTTGCGGCCGTCCTCGATCAGCGCTCGCGTGATCGGATAGGGATCGCCATAATCTGACGGGCGCAGCCAAAGCCCTTTCGTCTCGATCTCCTCGCGGACTTTTGCAGGAAAACCCTTCCACATCAGCTCTTCGGTGAAATCCGGCGCCGGCGCGATCAGCACCAGCCCGGCGAGCGCGCCTCCGCCAGGTCCAGCCTCGGCTTTGCGTTTTGCAACCTGTCGCGCCAGCAGCAGCGCGAGCCAGCCCCCCATCGAGGAACCCACCACGACCTGCGGCCCGGCGCAGAAGCGGTCGAACACGGCGAGGCTTTCCTCCAGCCAGCGGCTGATGGTGCCGTCCACGAAAGCGCCGCCGGACTCGCCGTGGCCGGAGTAGTCAAACCGTACACAGGCGCGCCCTTTCTCGCCGGCCCATGCGTCGAGCGCCTGCGCCTTTGTGCCGCGCATGTCGGAATTGAACCCGGACAGCCAGAACACCCCGGGTCCCGCGCCGGACCTGGCGCGGACCGCGATGCGCCGCAGCGCTTCGGCCGGTCCAACCTCTGCGAAGACGACCTCCCCTTCGGCGGAAGCGGTCATGGTACCGTCACCTCATCCCTTTGCTGCATTTGCTGCAGCACTGCCGTGCGCCTTGCGGAACCGGGGTTCTACCTTTATTTGTGCGAAGCACGAAAGCGGCCAAAGTTAGCGCGCATTTGAGCGTTTTCATTGGTGGCGATTTGCGTGCTTGCCGTTGCACGGCAAATCCTTCAAACTAGCTCTATCATCAACAATTTAGGAGACTGCACCCATTCGTCGACCTTCCAGAGCGCCAATGCCCGTTCAGAAAGACGGGCCCCGCGTCAACGAGGACATCCGCAACCTCGAAATCCAATTGATCGATCAGAACGGAGCGAACCTTGGAGTCGTGAAGACTCAGGCCGCAATCCAGATGGCCGCTGAGGCCGGTTTTGATCTTGTCGAAATTTCTCCGAACACCAATCCGCCGGTCTGCAAGTTTCTCGACTACGGGAAGTTCAAGTATTCCGCGCAGAAGAAAGCCGCCGAAGCGCGCAAGCGTCAGAAGGTCGTCGAGATCAAGGAGATCAAGCTCCGGCCGATGATCGACGATCACGACTATGACGTGAAGATGAAGGCCATGCAGCGCTTCTTCGAGGAAGGCGACAAGGTGAAGATCACCTTGCGCTATCGCGGACGCGAAATGGCGCACCAGGAGATCGGCACGCGGCTGCTCGATCGCGTCAAGGCCGACGTCGCGGCGCTCGCAAAGGTCGAGCAGGACGCACGCTTCGAAGGCCGTCAGGTCGTGATGGTGCTGGCGCCGAAGTAATTTTCGGCGCCCCTCTACTCAACTCACTCACCGATATCGGGATGGTGCTTCGTCGCGCGATGGCTCGCGACGATTTTCCGGCTGGTCCGGCCGGACGCGGCCCCATAGCCGAACAGGTCGATCAGCCGTGTCCGCAACTTCTGCCGGCGCTCTTTCGGCGTCAGCGTCGTGCGCCAGCGCGGCGAGGCCAGATCGAGCGGCTGATCGTAGGCTGCAATGCGCTCGCGCATGGATGCGGGATGGCTGCCGCGAAACCGTGCGAGGAAGCCGCGCGGAATCTTCTGATAGTAGTCCGCCGGCTTCGCCTCGTCGGTCCAGAACTTGTTCTTCTCGTCCTGGAACTGCGCGGAGACCGACGGCGGCCTGACATCGCAATAGTGAAAGACGTCGAGCCCGGTATCGACGACGCGGATGCGATGACCGTGCTCCTTGTACTTCGGATGCACGGTGAAGCCTGCGGCATCGCCGCGCGACAGCACGAAGCGATGCGGCTTCACCACCCGGCAGGCCAGGTCGCTCTTGAACGGATGCACGTCGAGCACGGTGTCGTAGTCGCCGAAGAAGCTGATGCGCTGCATCAGCATGCCTTCGATGCGATCGTCCTCGCGGTATTGCGTCATCAGCTCGACCAGGCGCGCATGGTCGCGCTCGTGGATCGCCTCGTCCGCCTGCAGGTAGATCGCCCATTCGCCGGTGCAGTTGAGCAGCGCCACGTTGGTCTGCTGCGCCAGCACGTAGCCGCCGCTCCGCACATTCGGATTCCACTGCGAATCGATGATGCGGATTTTCGGGCTGCCGATGCTGCGGATCAGCCCGGCCGTGTCGTCGTCGCCCTGGCCGACCGCGATGACGAACTCATCGACGATCGGCAGGATCGAGCGGATGCTTTCGACGATCGGATACTGCAGCTTGACCGCGTTGCGCGCGAAGGTGAAGCCGGAAATCTTCAAGCGGCGGGGCTCCTGCCATAGGACTGGTTCAGCTCTGCTGAATCAGTCCGTCAGGCCAATCGAGGACTGGTTCAGCTCTGCTGAACCGGTCCGTGCTTAGCCAAATCGAAGCCGTCGCTCTACAGCAATCCCCGCAGATTACCAGTCGAGGGTGTCAGCCGCGCTGCGCGGTCCAGCGGCCGCTGCAGGACGCGCCGGTGGCGCTGCCGCTCCAGCGGCCCGAACCGGAATTGCCGGCCAGCCGGCCGCTCGCCGTGCCACGGCGGTCGCCGCCGCCCATCAGGACGTTGACGCCGCCCTTGTTGTTGACCGTGCCGAGCAGCGCGCCGTTGGCGCCGTCGAGCCGGCCATCGACGATGCTGACGGCAAAATTGTAGCACCGGTCGCAGGCGCCGGACTGGGTCATGATCGAGACGTTCCAGTAGCCGTCGAAGGGCGTGGCGGCGAATGTCTTGCCGGGAGTCATCGCCGCCAGCAGCGTCAGGGCTGCGAGGGGCGCTGCAAAGCGCAGCTTCGAAAGAGGCGCGAGGGAGGCTGATCGGGTCATCGTGGATCCCTGGGCATGAGCGGCTGACGAGGAGTTCCTCTCGCAAAGTCGCGACGGGGCGATGAAAAGTTCAAGCTCGAAGAGTCGTCGCCAGACCGTTGCCTTTCCGCCGTTCCTCTGTCATAAGCCCGACCTTCGTCGCCCGGCTGAATAAGGGCTGCCGTGGCGGCGACCATGCCGACAGTTTCGATTTCGAAATAGTCGAGCAATTTCAACGCTCTAACGAGCATTTACCGGCCGGACGCCCGCTTGCGGGCGTCATCTGCGTGCCGGCATTAGGAGAGCCAAATGCCCAAGCTGAAGACCAAGTCGGGCGCTAAAAAGCGCTTCAAAGTAACCGCCGCGGGTAAAGTGAAATACGCCCAGCGCGGCAAACGCCACGGCATGATCAAGCGGACGCCGAAGCAGATTCGTCAGCTCCGCGGCACCAACGTGCTGTTCAAGACCGACGGCGACAACATCAAGAAGTATTTCTTGCCGAACGGCTGATCGCGCCGCTCACACGGCGCATCCGAACCCTCAATTCGCATTCTTTTTGAAGGAGATCAGTCATGGCTCGCGTCAAACGCGGTGTGACCTCACACGCCAAGCACAAGAAAGTCTACAAGGCCGCCAAGGGCTATTACGGCCGCCGCAAGAACACCATCCGCGCCGCCAAGCAGGCGGTGGAGAAGGCCGGCCAGTACGCCTTCCGCGACCGCAAGCGCAAGAAGCGGACGTTCCGCGCGCTCTGGATCCAGCGCCTGAACGCGGCCGTGCGTCCGTTCGGTCTCACCTACAGCCGATTTATCGACGGCCTTGCGAAGTCCGGCCTGGTGGTCGATCGCAAGGTGCTGTCGGATCTCGCCATCCACGAGCCCGCAGCGTTTCAGGCGATCGTCGAGAAGGCGAAGGCCGCGCTGCCGAAGGTGGCCGAGGCAGCCTAAGGCTGCACCGCGCTACTTCGCTGGCGTCGCAGGGACCTTCAGGGAAAACTGCTTCGCCACGCGATGCGCCGCCTGCGCGTAGCAGAACGCTTCGAAGGACCGGTACATCGTGCCGTCTTCCTCTTCGTATTTCTTCCCGCAGACGGTCTTCGCACGGCTGTAGGCACGATCCTGGGCGGCGGAAAGCTTGCCTGCGAACACGGCCTCACATTTCCCGGTGACGACGCTGCCGAGGCTGACATCGCCGCTGGCGGCGGAGCCGCAGCGCTGGAACGATCGCGAGCGACGCGTCACAGGTCGGCGCGTCGTTAATGGCCTTCTCGATGTCGTCGTGTGCCAGCGACTGGACCGGACATTCGAGATCGGCAGCGGTGGCGAGCGATGGGGCGCAGAACGCAAGGACCGAGAGGGCGGCGATGACGGGCAGTTTCATGGTGCATTCCAGGAGCGGCAAGGCGATCACGCTTGGTCTCCGTAGCCACGCGTATTGGTTCGGCGAGACCCACTTGACCTGTCGCATGGCTCCGGTGACAACCGGCGGCCTTGAAATTTAAGGATTTTCGCGTGTCGGACCTCACCCACCTCGAAACCGAAATTTTGGCAGCCGTTGACCGCGGCAGCAGACGAAGCCGCGCTCGAAAACGTCCGCGTCGCGGCTCTCGGCAAGAAGGGCTCGATCTCGGCGCTGCTGGCGACGCTCGGCAAGATGGCGCCCGAGGAACGCAAGACCAAGGGCGCCGCGATCAACGCGGTCAAGGACAAGGTCACCGAGGCGCTGGCGGCCCGGCGCGAGGTGCTGAAATCGGCAGCGCTCGATGCGCGGCTCAACTCCGAGACGGTCGACGTCACGCTGCCCGTGCGCGAGAGCGCAGCCGAGCAGGGTCGCATCCATCCCCTGAGCCAGGTGATGGACGAGTTGACGGCGATCTTCGCCGACATGGGATTTGCCATCGCCGAAGGTCCGGACATCGAGACCGACGACAACAACTTCACCAAGCTGAATTTCCCGGAAGGCCATCCGGCGCGCGACATGCACGACACGTTCTTCTTCAATCCGAAGCCGGACGGCTCGCGCCTGTTGCTGCGCACGCATACGTCGCCGGTGCAGGTGCGCGCGATGCTGGCGCAGAAGCCGCCGATCCGCATCATCGTGCCCGGCCGCACCTATCGCATCGATTCCGACGCGACGCACACGCCGCAATTCCATCAGGTCGAAGGCCTCGTGATCGACAAGGGCTCGCACCTCGGTCACCTGAAATGGATTCTCGCGGAATTCTGCAAGGCGTTCTTCGAGGTCGACAACGTCAACATGCGCTTCCGCCCGTCGTTCTTCCCCTTCACCGAGCCGTCGCTGGAGGTCGATATCCAGTGCCGCCGCGACAAGGGCGAGATCCGCTTCGGCGAAGGCGAGGACTGGCTGGAGATTCTCGGCTGCGGCATGGTGCACCCGAACGTGCTGCGCAACTGCGGCATCGATCCCGACGTCTACCAGGGCTTCGCCTGGGGCATGGGCATCGACCGCATCGCCATGCTGAAATACGGCATCGCCGACCTGCGGCAGATGTTCGAATCCGACGTGCGCTGGCTGAACCACTACGGCTTCAAGCCGCTGGAGATCCCGACGCTGGCCGGAGGGCTGCGCGTGACCGACGAAGCCGTGCCCGAAAAATATCGGCACCTGCCTTCGTTCGCGTTCGGCGATAATCCGGCGCTGGCGGACGAATTGCTCGACCTTGTGCTGAAGGGCCTCAAGACCGCGACCTGCAGCACGGAGGACGAGCCGAACACCCCGACGCCAGGTGAAAGTGGATCGTTCGCGACGGCCGCGGCACACCGCGCTGCGTGATCGAGACGCTCGAGGTGACCTATCGCCGCTTTCCGGAGGTGGACGCCGCGTTCGCCTATGAGGAAGGCGAAGGCGATCGTAGCCTTGCCTACTGGCGCTCGGCGCATCGGCAATATTTCTCCCGTCTGGGCAAATTCAGCGAAGACATGATGCTGATGTGCGAGCGCTTCCGCCTCATCGACGTCTTCGCAGCTTCGGAAACCGTGTCATGAAGTTCACCCTGTCCTGGCTGAAGGACCATCTCGACACCGACGAGCCGCTGGAAAGCTCGCCGAGAAGTTGACCATGATCGGGCTCGAGGTCGAGCACATCGACGACAAGGCGAAGGCGCTTTCCGCCTTCACCATCGCCAGCGTGATTTCCGCCGAGCAGCATCCGAACGCCGATCGCCTGCGGGTCTGCATGGTCGACACCGGCAGCGGCGCGCCGGTGCAGGTGGTGTGCGGCGCGCCGAATGCGCGCGCAGGCATGAAGGGCGTGTTCTCGCCGCCGGGCACTTTCATCCCGGGCAAGAACATCACGCTCGGCGTCGGCACCATTCGCGGCGTCGAAAGCCGCGGCATGCTGTGCTCGGCGGCAGAGCTCGAGCTCTCCAACGATCACGACGGCATCATCGAACTGCCGGCGGATGCGCCGGTCGGCGTGCAGTACACCGAATGGGCGAAGCTCGGCGATCCGGTGATCGAGATCAACCTGACGCCGAACCGTGCCGACTGCACGTCCATCCACGGCATCGCCCGCGATCTCTCCGCCGCCGACATGGGCACGCTGAAGGAGCCGGCGATCAAGCCGGTCAAGGGCGAATTCCCCTCGCCTGTGAAGGTGACGGTGGAAGACGCGAAGCTTTGTCCGGGCTTCGCGCTCCGCCTGGTGCGCGGCGTCAAGAACGGCCCTTCGCCGGAGTGGATGCAGAAGCGGCTGACGGCCATCGGCCTGCGCCCGATCAACGCGCTGGTCGATATCACCAACTACATGACCTACGACCGCGGCCGGCCGCTGCACGTGTTCGATGCGGCCAAGGTCAAGGGCGACCTGACCGTTCGCCGCGCCAAACCCGGCGAGACCTTGCTCGCGCTCGACGGCAAGACCTACACCCTCGACGAGACCATCTGCGTCATCGCCGACAGCCACGGTGTCGAATTGCTGGCCGGCATCATGGGCGGCGAAGCGTCCGGCTGTTCGGAGACGACCACGGATGTGCTGATCGAGTCGGCGCTCTGGAACGAGATCAACATCGCGCACACGGGGCGCAAGCTCGGCATCAATTCGGACGCGCGCTATCGTTTTGAGCGCGGCGTCGATCCGGCCTTCATGGTGCCGGGCCTCGAGCTCGCGACGAAGCTGGTGATGGACATCTGCGGCGGCACGCCGTCGGAAGCCGTCGTCGTCGGCAAGACCTATGGCGACGACCGCATCATCGATTTCCCGCTCGACGAGGTGAAGCGCCTTGCGGGCATCGAGGTGCCGCTGGTCGAGATGCGGCGCATCCTCGGCCATCTCGGCTTCACAGTTGCGGGCAACGGTCCGGTCATCAAGGTCGCGGTGCCGTCGTGGCGCGCGGACGTCGAGGGCAAGGCCGACATCGTCGAAGAGATCGTGCGGATCGTCGGCGTCGACCGCGTTCCGCTCGCGCCGTTCGATCGCGGCGACGCGCCGCGCAAGCCGATCCTCACGCCGATCCAGGTGCGCACCCGCCGCGCCAAGCGCGCGCTCGCCGCGCGCGGCCTGGTCGAGGCGGTGACCTGGTCGTTCGTCGCAAAGCCGCAGGCCGAGCTGTTCGGCGGCGGACAGGCGGAGCTTGCGCTGGCCAATCCGATCGCGTCCGATCTCTCCGACATGCGGCCGAGCCTCATTCCGGGGCTCGTTGCGGCGAGCCAGCGCAATGCGGACCGCGGCTTCATCGACAGCGAACTGTTCGAGGTCGGCCAGATCTTCAAGGGCGACCGGCCCGAAGATCAATTCATCGCCGCGAGCGGCGTGCGGCGCGGCCTCGCGTCGTCGAACGGCCTTGGCCGTCACTGGACGGGTTCGGCAGAGGCCACTGCGCTGGACGCCAAGGCCGATGCGATGGCCGTGCTGGCCGCGGCAGGCGCGTCCGTGCAGGCGTTGCAGGTCGTCGCCGGCGGCCCCTCGTGGCTGCATCCGGGCCGTTCCGGCACGATCCAGATGGGGCCGCAGAACATCCTCGGCTATTTCGGCGAAATGCATCCCAAGGCGCTCGAGGCGCTCGGCGCCGAGGGCCCGATCGTCGCCTTCGAAGTCATCCTCGATCGCATTCCGGACGCGAAAGCCAAGCCGACGCGCGCGAAACCGTTGCTCGAGCTCTCGGCCTTCCAGCCGGTGTCGCGCGACTTCGCCTTCATCGTCGACCGCAACGTGAAGGCCGGCGACATCGTCCGCCTCGCGCAAGGCGCCGACCGCAAACTGATCTCCGGCGTCACGGTGTTCGACGTGTACGAAGGCAAGGGCATCGACCCCGACAAGAAGTCGATCGCCATCGCCGTCACCCTGCAGCCGCGCGAGAAGACGCTGACCGATCAGGAGATCGACGCGGTCGGCGCGAAGATCGTCGCCGAGGTCACGAAGAAGACCGGCGGCACGTTGCGGGGATGAGCGACCTCTCCAGTCTGCTGCCGCCCGGCGTCAGCGCTTTTGCGCTGGCGGCCCTGATGGCGGTGGCGCTGGTCGCAAGCATCGCGCGCGGTTTTTCCGGCTTCGGCTCCGCGCTGATCTTCATGCCGCTGGCGAGCACTGTCGCTGCCCCGCGCACCGTCGCGGCGCTGCTCCTGCTCATCGATCTCATCGCCGCCGCACCGTTTGCGCCGAACGCCTGGAAGCAGGCGGACCGCAAGGCGACGGCGCTGATGGCCTTCGGCGCTCTCGTGACCGTGCCGCTCGGCACCTACGCGCTGACGCAGTTCGATTCCGTCACCACACGATGGATCATCTCGGCGTTCGTCGCAGCGCTATTGGTGCTGCTCGTCTCGGGCTGGCGCTATCACGGCAAGGCGCATCCGGCCGCGACCGTCGGCGTCGGCGGCCTCGCCGGCTTCTGCAGCGGCCTGGCGCAGACCGGCGGGCCGCCGGTGGTGGCCTACTGGCTTGGCCAGCCGATCGTGGGCGCGATCGCGCGCGCCAACATCATCCTTTACTTTGCAATGACCGACGTGATCTCGTTCGTGACCTACTCGGCCAGCGGCATCCTGACCCTCGAGATCGTCAAGCTGGCCCTGTTTGTCGGTCCGGTGTACGGGCTCGGCCTGTTCATTGGCGCGCAAATGTTCGGCGTTGCCAGCGAGACGCTGTTCCGGCGCATCTGCTACAGCCTGATCGCACTCGCAGCGCTCGTCAGCCTGCCCGCGCTCGATCCGCTGCTGGGGCGCTAAGCAAAAGATCGCAGTAGGCGTAGCCGTCGCGCTCGACACGTTCGCCCGCGACGACCGGCAACGCGTGCGCGAACATCGGCCCGCCGGTGACGCAGGTGTGAAACTCGCCATTCTCGCCACACGGGTCGACGCCCGGTGGAAGGTCTTCGAGCAACTGCGCGTCGAATCTGCGGCCGGCGAACGCCGCCGGCATCTTCTTGAGATCGACCGTGGCGATGTAGGTCTCAAGGCCGCTTGCGATCATGTCGCGCGCGAGCTGCGGCGTCGGACGCAGCCAGAGCGGAAACACCGGCGTGATGCCCGTGCCGCGCAATTTCTCTTCGCGATATTTGCGGATGTCTTCGAGAAACAGGTCGCCGAAGATCATGTGGGTGATCCCGTCTGCCTTCGCGCGCGCGATCGCCTCGCCCATTCGCGCTTCGTAGACCTCGTTCGGGCATGGATAGGGGATCGGCACGACGGTCGGCGGCAAGCCCGCGGCCTGGAGCTGTGCGTGCAGAATCTCCTCGCGCACGCCATGGATCGACACCCGGCCGAAATTCTCCGTCACCGTCGTCAGCGCGCCGACGACGTCGAATTCGCCGGCGCGGCGAACTTCGTAAAGCGAGAACGCGCTGTCCTTGCCGCTCGACCAGGAGATCAGCGCCTTCGGTCGAGTTGTCACTGTTTCTTGCGCTTCGATTTGGTCGCCGGCTGTTCCTTCGGCTCCGGCGCCAGTGCGCCGATGCGGCGCAGCGCCGCCTCTGCAGCACGTTCGCCGGATTCCCAGGCGCCGCCGACGGTGCCCCACATCGTCTCGTGCGCCGCTTCGCCGGCGAAGAACAGGCCGCCGAGCGGCTCCATCAGGATCTTCCGCGAGCCTTGCGCGCCGGGCGCTGCAGCCGACACCGCGCCGAGCACGAATGGCGACGCATTCCAGCGCGTCACCGCCGACCGCTTCACCGCAGCCTTGACGTCGCTGCCGTAGAGCTTCGTCAGCCACTCGACCGCGAAGGCCACCATCGCCGCCTCGCCCTGGGCGCTCAGGTCGCGTCCAAAGCTGCCGCCGACGTCGACGACGCACAGCGGCGAGTTGGCGACATTGGCCAGCAGCAGCGCCGTCCTGTTCGTGTCGCTCTTCTCGACGATGACGTCGTCGCGTTGCAGGCCGAGCGGATTGCTCGGAAGCTCCAGCGCGATGTGATCGTAGCTGCCGAGCGAGAGCTTTGCCACCGCATCCGCGTGCCGCTTCGGCAGGTCGGGCGCGAACCTGATCTTTCCGGACAGCAGCACATTCGTCGACACGGTGACGATGATGGCGCGCGTGGTGATGCGCCCGCTCGCGGTTTCGACGGCAAGATCGCGCCCGCTCCAGACGATGCGCGCGGCGGGCTGGCCGACCACGATCGGCACGGGCTCCGCGAGCTTCTCCACCAGCGCGCCAAGACCCTGCCGGCAGAACGCGCCGGCATCGCGCGGCTCGAGGCGCGACAGATCCAGCGCCGAGACCTCCTTCAGGTCCTTGGACGCAGTCGCGGGCCCGAGGTTGAATTCCAGCGTCTTCGCCCAGTCGCCGATGTCCTTCGGCATCGCGTCCAGCGCCGGCAGGTCGGCCTTGCGCGTGGGATCGCCGAGCGCACGATTGGTGCGCACAAGCGTTGCGAGAAAATCCTCGGTCTCGCCGGCGCGCGCGTTGCGCCGCCCGACCCTGATCTTCTGCGCCTGCGGCGCGGCGTAGACATCCATCGCCACCGAACGCGCCAGCCGCGCCACCGGATTGGCGTTCTGCGAATAGATCCAGCGTGCGCCGCGGTCGAACGGCACGCCGAAGGTCTCGGTATCGGTCCAGCAGCGTCCGCCGATCCGGTTGGACGCCTCGACGACCACAACCTTGCGGTTGGCGCCGAGCACACGTCGCGCCGCGGCGATGCCGGCCGCGCCCGCGCCCACCACCACGATCTCGGCGTCCTTCGGCAGCGGCACGGCCGCGGCGCGCGCGGCGCCCGGGAAGGCCATGGCGGCGACCGACGCGGCCAGGAAGTCGCGGCGCGAAAATGTCATCTCATGGTTTCCGAAAAATCTGCGAAGCAGCGGGAAGGAGCCGTTAAAACGAGAACATCGCGCGAACTTGCCCCATCATGGGCGTTGCGGCAACGCCTCATGGTGAATGTTTGATTATTTTGCTCAGGTCTTGCATGAACTAAATTGAAAACGCTTTAGACCACCATATCAGGGGGAAAGGCGGCCAGAACGAGCCGCTTGGGGAACGATCATGGGCTTCATGCTCGACACGGTCGGAAAGTTGATCGCCCGGTATCTTCAGCACGAAGCTATCGGTTTCGAGCCGTTTACGCCGAGCGATCCGGAACATCTGCGGACCGTCATCCAGCCGGGCGACGTGCTGCTGGTCGAAGGCAACAACCGCATCTCCGGCGTCATCAAGTATCTGACGCAGTCGACCTGGTCGCATGCCGCGCTGTATGTCGGGCCGATCGACGGCGCGTTCGAGCCGAACGGCGAGCAGCATGTGATGATCGAGGCCAACATCGGCGAAGGCGTCGTCACCGCGCGCGCTGTCGAAGTATTTTGCCTATCACACCCGCGTCTGCCGTCCGGTCGGGCCTGTCCTACGAGGACCGCACGACGGTCTGCCGCTACGCCATCAACCGCGTCGGCTTCGGCTACGACACCAAGAACATCGTCGACCTGATGCGCTACCTCATTCCGATGCCGGTGCCGCAGAAGTGGCGGCGGCAGATGATCGCCATGGGCTCCGGCGATCCGACCCGGATCATCTGCTCGGCGCTGATCGCGCAGGCCTTCGAGGCGGTGCGCTATCCGATCCTGCCGAAGGTCACCCAGGCCGGCAGCCGCAAGGCGCGCCGCGCGATCCTGCACATCCGCGATTCGTCGCTGTACATGCCGCGCGACTTCGACATCTCGCCCTACTTCGCGGTGGTCAAGCCGACCATCGAGGAAGGATTCGACTACACCGCCCTGCACTGGGCCGACAAGCCGAAGCCGCTCGAGGAGGTGGCGGGCACCTTTGACCCGTTTCCATGTCCGGTCGAAGCGCCGCCGCTGGTTCCTGAGACGCTTGACGAAGCGGAAGAAGCGTTTGGTTTTGCGGAAGTGACCGAGGTCGTGTCGCCGGTCGAGCAGATGAAGGCGCGCGCCATGCTGTCGCGGCGCATCCGCTTCCACAGCCGGACGTCAGAGCTCACGCGCGACTAGCTCCACCCGTCCTTCCCTGCACCCCTTGCAGCCGCCTCGGCGGCATGGCTACCTCTGCGCAGGTTTTTGCTGGAGGACCATCCGCCATGTTCGACGCAGCCGCCAAGGCGCTGTCGCAAATCCTGTCGCCGCCGATGCGCCGCATTCTGTGGCGGTCCGTCGCGCTCGCGCTCGGGCTGGTCGCCGTGGTGGCGATCGGCTTGCAGCGCCTGTTGAGCTGGCTCACCACCTCCGGCGAGCAGTGGGCCGGCACGGTGCTGGGTCCGACCTACAACACGCCCGTCGACATCCTGGCCTGGATCCTCTCGATCGCCGCAGCCGTCGGCATCGTCATCGGCGCCGTCTTCCTGATGCCCGCGGTGACCGCGTTGATTGCTTCGATCTTCGTCGACGAGGTCGCCGACGAGGTCGAGCGCGTGCACTATCCGGCGGAGCGGCCAGGCACGGCACTGCCGCTGACGCGCGCGCTGGTCGAAGGCATCAAGACGGCGCTGCTCGCGGTGCTGCTGTATCTCGTGGCGCTGCCGTTCTTCTTCTTCGCAGGCGTCGGCGTGATCGTGTTCTTCATCATCGCCGCCTACCTGCTCGGCCGCGAATACTTCCTGCTGGCGGCGATGCGATTCCGCTCGGTCGAGGAGGCGAAGGCGTTCCGCAAGGAGCACGCATCGACGGTGTTTGCATCCGGCTGCGTGATCGCGGCGTTCGTCTCGATCCCGATCGTCAATCTCGCGACGCCGCTGTTCGGCACCGCCTTCATGGTCCACATGCACAAGCGGCTGTCGGGCCCGCGGCCGGAGCTGCTGGAGCCGGTGAGCACGCCGCCGACTGCGGCATAGACCAGATCGTTGTGCAGATTGCGCCGGCCACGAAGACAACGCGCTCCCTCTCTCCCGCTTGCGGGGAGATGTGAACCAGCAGCCTAAGCCGGCACCGTCTTCTCCGGCCAGCGGCAGAGGTCGTTGATCAGGCAAACCTCGCAGCGCGGCTTGCGCGCGACGCAGATGTAGCGGCCGTGCAGGATCAGCCAGTGATGCGCGTGCAGCATGAATTCCGCCGGGATCACGCGCTCGAGCGCCAGCTCCACCTCGAGCGGGTCCTTGCCCGGCGCCAGTCCGGTGCGGTTGCCGACGCGGAACACATGCGTATCGACCGCCATGGTCGGCTCGCCGAACGCCATGTTCAGCACGACGTTCGCCGTCTTGCGCCCGACGCCCGGCAATGACTGAAGCGCCTCGCGCGTGCGCGGCACTTCGCCGCCGAACTCGTCGATCAGCTTCTGCGACAGCGCGATGACGTTCTTCGCCTTGTTGCGATAGAGACCGATGGTCTTGATGTACTCGCGCAGCTTCTCTTCGCCGAGCGCCAGCATCTTCTGCGGCGTGTCGGCGATCGGGAAAGAGATTGCGCGTCGCCTTGTTGACGCCGGCATCGGTCGCCTGCGCCGAGAGCGCGACGGCGACCACGAGCGTGAACGGGTTGAGATGCTCGAGCTCGCCGCGCGGTTCGGGGTTGGCCTTCTGAAAGCGCTGGAACGCTTCCCGGACTTCCTCTGGCGTCCAGCGCTTCAGCTTGTTGGGTCTCAGCTTTTTCGGCTTTGGGGTTTTCGCCTTCGGCTTGAGCGGCAATTTTGCAGGGCGGACCCTCGCCTTTTTCGCTGCTGAAATCGTCTTTTTGGCCATGACCCGGTATAGTGAAGGGCCATGACCGCAGGCAATTCCTTTGACGACGAGCCGGCGCTGTTTTCCGCGTTGCTCACACCGCATCGCTCGCTGAACAGGACCGGCTTTGTCCTGCTGATGGCGTTCGTCGTCATCGTCAGCTTTGTCGCCGGACTCATTTTTCTGTCGATGGGCGCATGGCCGGTGTTCGGCTTCTTCGGCCTCGACGTGCTGGCGATCTACTGGGCGTTCAAGGTGAATTTTCATCGCGCCACCGCCTACGAGGAGATCTCGGTCACGCCCTCGGCGCTGCATGTGCGGCGGGTGACGCATCTCGGCGCCGTGTCCGAATGGACCTTCAATCCACTCTGGGTGCGGCTCGACGTTGAGGCCGATGACGAATTCGGCGTGGAACGGCTGGCGCTGGTGTCCCACGGGCGCAGCCTGAGCATCGCAAGCTTCCTCGGCCCGGACGAAAAGCATAGCTTTGCCAAAGCCTTAACAGCTGCGCTCAACTCGGCGAAACGCGGGATCGATCGGAACCCAGCCTAACGGCGCAGTCTGAAATCGGGTGGTTCGCATGGCATCAAAGCCCTACATCGATCCCATGATGATGAACCTCGCCATGACCAATCACCGCCCGGCCAAGCCGGGTCCCTATAACGCCGCGCTGCGCGACTACGACAGCGTGCGCCGCGCGATTGCCTTCATCTCGGAAAACTGGCGCAGCCAGCCCGAGATCGAAGCGATCGCCGACGCCGCCTCGGTCACGCCGGACGAACTGCACCACCTGTTCCGCCGCTGGGCGGGGCTGACGCCGAAGGCGTTCATGCAGGCGCTGACGCTGGATCACGCCAAGAACCTGCTGCGCGACTCGGCGAGCGTGCTCGATGCCGCGCTCGACAGCGGCCTCTCGGGGCCGGGCCGGCTGCACGACCTGTTCGTCACGCACGAGGCGATGTCGCCCGGCGAATGGAAGACCGGCGGCGCCGGCATGACGCTGCGCTACGGCTTCCATCCCTCGCCGTTCGGCACGGCCATCGTGATCGCCAGCGGATCGCGGCCTCGCCGGCCTCGCCTTCGCCGATCCGGGTGACGAGCACGCAGCGCTCGCCGACATGCAGCGGCGCTGGCCGCGCGCCACCTATGTCGAGGATCACGCCGGCACCGCCGGCCTCGCGCAACGCATCTTCGATCCAAAGCTGTGGCAGCAGGACCAGCCCCTGCGCGTCGTGCTGATCGGCACGGACTTCGAAGTGCGGGTCTGGGAGACGCTGCTGAGAATTCCGATGGGCCGCGCGACCACCTATTCCGACATCGCCGGCTGTCTCGACAGCCCGAAGGCGTCGCGCGCGGTGGGCGCTGCGGTCGGCAAGAACCCGGTCTCGTTCGTGGTGCCCTGCCATCGCGTGCTCGGAAAGAGCGGCGCGCTCACCGGCTATCACTGGGGCGTCACCCGCAAGCAGGCGATGCTCGGCTGGGAAGCCGGACAAGTGAGCGGCTCAGCGTAGAAGCCTGCCGGACCTGTCAAAATGTAACATGACTGCCGCCATCCGGACTTTTATCGTCGCGTGCAAGCGATAACGATCCGGATGGGGCTCTCATGTCGACGCGATCGGTACGGCTGTCTTCCCTCGCGCTTTGTATTTTTGCGTCGGCGCTGATTTCCGGATTCTTCTACGCCTACTTCTGTTCGGTGATGCCGGGCTTGGCCGCCACCGATCCGGAAACCGCGATCAAGGCGATGCAGGGCATCAACGCGGTGGTGCGCAACGGCACCTTCGCCTTCTCCTTCTTCGGAACGCTGGCCTTCGGCGCCATCGCCATCTTCCTGCTGATCGGCGCCGGTGGCTGGCCGCTGGTGCTTGCCCTCGCGGGCACCGCCATCTACGGCATCGGCGCATTCATGGTGACGCTGCTGTTGAGCGTGCCGCTGAACGAGGGCCTCGCGACCGTCACGCCGACACCGGAGAACGCCGCGCAGATCTGGCGCGACTACTACGAGCCGTGGGTGATGTGGAACGCGCTGCGCACGCTGATGTCGGCTCTGGCGCTTGCAGCGTTCACCGCAAGCTTTGTCGCGCTGTTCGTGCAGCCCTACACGCCGCCATCCGCGCAAATGCGCGCGATGAGCCCGCAGACGGCCTGATGCCGACAAGCTTGACGCCGCAAGATCGAGCTTCGACGCCACCGTCGCATCGGCATTGAGCCGGTAGATGATCGGCACGCCGGTCGCGATCTCGCGCTTGAGAATGCCCTCCGGCGACAGCCGCTCCAGCACCATCACCAGCGCGCGCAGCGAGTTGCCGTGGGCGGCGACGATCGTGCGCTGGCCGCGCAGCACGCTCGGGAGAATTTCCTGCACATAGTACGGCAGCGTGCGCGCCAGCGTGTCCTTCAGGCTCTCGCCGCCCGGCGGCGCGATGTCGTAGGAGCGGCGCCAGATGAGCACCTGCTCCTCGCCCCATTTCTTGCGCGCGTCGTCCTTGTTCAGGCCCGACAGGTCGCCATAGTCGCGCTCGTTCAGCGCCAGGTCCTTCGCCGTCGGCAGGTTGCTGGCGCCCATCTCCTCCAGCACGAGATCGAGCGTGCGCTGCGCGCGTTTCAGCGCCGAGGTGTAGGCGACGTCGAAGGTGAGCCCCTGCGCCTTCAGCTTGCGGCCCGCCTCGCGCGCCTCCTTCACACCCTGCTCGGTGAGATCGACGTCGCGCCAGCCGGTGAAGAGGTTTTTCAGATTCCATTCGCTCTGGCCGTGACGCACCAGCACGAGAAGACGCTCGCTCATTCCAGGTTACTCCAGATCAGATCCTAGAAGTCCTTCAGGCCGAGCACGTCGGCCATGGTGTAGAAGCCCGGCTCTCTGATTGCGCGCCCACAGCGCGGCCTTCACCGCGCCGCTGGCGAACAACGCGCGGTCGCCGGCCTTGTGGCTCAGCTCGATCCGCTCGTCGGCGCCGGCGAAGATCACCGTGTGATCGCCGACCACGGTGCCGCCGCGCAGCGTGGCAAAGCCGATGTCGCCTGCGCGGCGCTCGCCCGTGTGCCCATCGCGCGAACGCACCGAGCGCTCGCCGAGCTTCACGCCGCGTCCCTCGGCCGCCGCCTCGCCCAGCATCAGCGCCGTGCCGGAGGGCGCGTCGATCTTCTTGTTGTGGTGCATTTCCAGCACCTCGATATCGAAATCCTCGTCGAGCGATTGCGCCACGCGCCTGACCAGCGCCTGCAGCAGGTTGACGCCGAGGCTCATGTTGCCGGACTGCACGACGATGGCGCGCGAGGTGACGCTCTTGATCACCGCGTGGTCGGAGTCCGACAGGCCGGTGGTGCCGATCACATGCACGAGGCCGCGCTGCGCGGCGATGGCGACGTTGGCGATGGTCGCCGCGGGCACGGTGAAATCGACCACGCCGTCGGCATCCTTCGACAGCTCCCAGAGATCAGCGGACAGTTTGACGCCGTTGGCCGGAAGCCCGGCCAGCACGCCGGCATCCTGCCCCAGCAGCGGCGACGTCGGCGCTTCCAGCGCGCCGGTCAGCACCGCGCCCTTGGTCTGCGAGATGGTCTTCACCAGCACGCGGCCCATTCGGCCGCCGGCACCGGCCACGATCAAGCGCATGTCGGACATGCCTTTGGTCCTCCGTAACGCTTGCGGTATAGCTGCGCGCGCCGCGCGCGGCAACTCGGCAGCCGCCAGGGGCCGGCCTCAGCCGCCAATATCCAAGCTCTGGAGTTCGCACATGTTCCCTCGGCTTGCCGCACTCGCCATCAGCCTTCTGGCCGTGCCGGCCCTGGCTGCCGAAACCGTAGGCGGCGACCGGGCGTTCTCCTTCGTCGCGCTCGGCGACATGCCCTACAAGCTCCCCGACGACATTCCGAAATTCGATCGGCTGATCGCGGCCGTGAACAAGCTGAAACCTTCGTTCACGCTCCATGTCGGCGACATCAAGGGCGGCTCGACGCCTTGCTCCGACGCCGAGCTGCAGCGCGCGCTCGACCAGATCCAGACTTTTGAGGGCGCCGTCGTCTACACGCCGGGCGACAACGAATGGACCGACTGCCATCGCCGCGAGGCCGGCGGCTTCGATCCGCGCGAGCGGCTCACGAAACTCCGCACGATGTTTTTCCCGCAGCCCGCGAAATCCCTCGGCAAGGCGCCGATGGACATCGAAAGCCAGGCGCAGGCCATGCCCGCCTCACGCAGCCTATGTCGAGAATTCACGCTTTGCGAAAAACGACGTGCAGTTCATCGGCGTGCACGTCGTCGGCTCGAACAACGGTTTTGAGGCGCAGGACCCTGCTGCAGCGACCGAATTCTTCGCGCGCGACAAGGCCAATGTCGCCTGGATCGATGACAGTTTCAAGCGCGCGCAGGAGACGAACGCAAAGGCCGTGGTCGTCTTCATGCAGGCGGAATTCGATCAGGCGCGCTTTCCGAACGGCGCGATGCCGCGCCAGTCCGGCTTCGCATCCGTGCTCGACGCGATCGAG
Source organism: uncultured Alphaproteobacteria bacterium (assembly GCA_963843435.1). Lineage (GTDB taxonomy): Bacteria > Pseudomonadota > Alphaproteobacteria > Rhizobiales > Xanthobacteraceae > P52-10. Next base: position 336,400 of record CAWJKJ010000006.1, on the reverse strand, counting down.
CGCGGCGCACGCGCCTTCGGCAAGCCTGTGCTGGTCGTCAACGGCGACGAGCACTTCATCGAGCTGAAGCCGATGCGCAACAGCCGCGGCCGGCCGATCCCGAACGTGCTGAAGCTGATGGTCTATGGCGAGGACGACGTCCACGCCGTGCGCGTGATCGTCGATCCGGACTTGCCCGGCGTGTTCGGTTTTGTACCGCTGATCGTGCCGGAGAATGTGCGGCAGTAATCACGGCTGCGGGCCGTCGTAGCCTTCGATGATGACGATGTCGGCGGTCGAATGCGGTGCGCGGATCGCGACCAGCTTCTGGTATTCCGGCGAGTTGTAGCAGGCGAGTGCGGTGGCGTAGTCCTTGAACTCGAGCACGACGTTGCGTCCGCGCGACGTTCCTTCCCGCGTCTCGTGCTGGCCGCCGCGCACGATGAACTTCGCGCCGTATTTTCGAAACACTTCCGCGTTTCCCTCGATGTAGGCGCGGTAGCCATCCATGTTGTGAATATCGACGCGGCCGATCCAGTAGCCCTTTGCCATCCTCAACTCCAGTCAGCGCTTCTTGTTGGTCTTGCCGACGATCGCGCGTGCGGACGCGATGTCGGCGACGATCTGCTCGGCGACTGCGACCGGATCGGCCGCCTCGGTCACCGGGCGGCCGACGACGATGTGGTCGGCGCCGCCGGCGATCGCCAGCGCCGGCGTCATGATCCGCTTCTGATCGCCGATCGCGGTCGCCTGCAGGGCGAATGCCCGGCGTGACCAGGCTCATGCCAGGTCCGACCAGCGCGCGGACGGTTTCGACCTCTTCGGGGGAGAGGACGATCCCGTGAATGCCGATCTCTCTCGCCTGCAGCGCCCGGCGCGCAACAAGGTCCTTCACGCTCAGCGCGTATCCGGCGGCAACCAGATCGGCGTCGTCGTAGGAGGTCATGACGGTCACCGCCGAGCAGGTTCAGGCTGGAGCCCGCTGCTCCCGCGAGCGCGGCCTTCAGGCTCTGCGGATAGGCGTGCACGGTCAGGAAGGTCGCGCCGAGCTTGGCGATCTGCCGCGTGGCGCGCTCCACGGTGTTGGGGATGTCGTGCAGCTTCAGGTCGACGAAAACCTTCTTGCCGTCGCCGACCAGCCGCTCGACCAGCGGCAGGCCGCCGGCGTAGGTCAGCTCCATGCCGACCTTGTAGAAGGAGACGCTGTCGCCGAGGCGGGCGACCATCGCCTCGGCCTCGGCCAGTGACGGCAGATCGAGCGCGACGATCAGGCGATCGCGGGGGCTGACCTCGTCATCCATCTCGCTTCCCTCGACAATCCTCGCGTGAGCTCTCGCCGCCATCATGCGCCCCTCGTCATGTGCTGTGCAACATCGATCAATTGCGTGACCATCGCCCGCAGCGCGTCGCTGTCGGCCTTGTGCTTCAGCTTTTCCGCATCGTCATAGGCCTCGCTGGCGAACGACAGCGCCAGCTGGTTCGGAATGACGGTCGCGCGGCAACCGGACAGGATCAGCCGCAGCGCCGCGAGACATCGCGAGCCGCCGAAGCGCCCTTCGGATGCCGACGCGATGGCGAACGCGCGCTCGCGAAACACCTGGCCCTGCGTTCGCCCGCGCTCCTCGACGCGCGTCACCCAGTCGATCGCATTCTTCAGGAGCGGCGGCAGCGAGGAATTGTATTCCGGCGTGACGAACACGATGCCGTGGTGCGTGCTCATCATGCGCTCGAGATTGAGCGCGCTCTTGGGAACACCCGACTTCACTTCGACGTCGCCGTCATAGATCGGCAGCGGATAGTCGTCGAGCGACAGCCGCGTCACATCGACATTGGCGAGCGCAAATTCCTTGGCGACGACCGCAGCAAGCCTCGCATTGAGCGAGCCGGTTCTGAGCGAGCCCGGGATGATCAGGATTTTGACGGTGGCCATCGGTTCGTCGAAAGAGTTGCCGGCGGATGCAAATCAGCCCGCCGCGCCTCTATCGCACGATAGGCTAGCCCTTGCGATACACCCAGACCCGCGCGGGCGGAATGTTCAACCAGATTCGTTCCGAGGCGCGCGTCGTCACGCCCGACAGCGATTTCGGGATCGGCGGCGCGACGGAATAGGTGAACTGGATGAAGGGCGCGCCCGGATCGGACAGCGCCAGCGCCTCGCGCAGGAGCCTCACGCGCTGGCGCATCGGCTTGGTCACCAGCGGCAGGCCGGAGACCACCGCGGACGCCGGCGTCTTCAACGACTGCCACAGCGACTCGCGCAGCGAGTAGGCATCGCCCTGGACAACCGTGGCCGTCGGATAGCGATCGCGCAGCAGCGCGCAGAAGCCGGGATTGTATTCGACCAGAACGAGCTGCGCCGGATCGACGCCGCGCTCGATCAGCGCGTTGGTGATCGCGCCGGTGCCGGGGCCGAGCTCGATGATCGGGCCGCTCGCATTGGGATCGACGAATTGCGCCATCGTCCGCGCGAGCATTTTGCTCGAGGGCATGACAGCCCCCATGTGCAGCGGCTTCTCAATCCATGAGCGGAGAAAGCGAACTTCGTCGTCGAGACGCAGCGGCTTTTTTTGAACGCGCAAAGAGGACTGCAAAGGCATTTCGCACCAGACGGGTGTCACAGACCCGTCATAGACGTATAGAGCCGCGGCAAATCGGTCAAGCAAATGAGTCAGTTAGTCGAAGTTCGCAGAGGGTGTGCCGCGTTGTGGGCCGAACTTCGAAACAGGGTACTAGGCACGCGCGCCGAAGAAGTCCTTGACCCGCGCAAAGAAGCCGTCGGCCTCGGGCTGGGTCTCGCCGGATGACAGCTTGTCGAACTCGGCGAGCAGATCTTTCTGCTTTTTCGTGAGATTTTGCGGCGTTTCGACCACGACCTGCACGTACATGTCGCCAACCTGGCGCGAACGAAGCACCGGCATGCCTTTTGATGCAATGCGGAATCGACGGCCGGACTGTGTCCCGCCGGGCACTTTCACCTTGGTCTTGGTGCGCTCGATGGTCGGCACGTCGAACTCGCCGCCGAGTGCTGCCGTCACCATCGAGATCGGCACGCGGCAATGCAGGTCCGCGCCGTCGCGCTGGAAGAAGTCATGCGGCGCGAGCGACAGGAAGATGTAGAGGTCGCCCGGCGGTCCGCCGCGCACGCCCGCCTCGCCTTCGCCGGAGAGACGAATGCGCGTGCCATCCTCCACGCCGGCAGGAATATTCACCGACAGGGCGCGCTCGCGCATGACGCGGCCGGAGCCGGTGCATGAGGTGCAAGGATCCTCGATCATCTGGCCGCGGCCGTGACAGGTCGGGCAGGTGCGCTCCACCTGGAAGAAGCCCTGCGCCTGGCGAATGCGGCCCGCACCGCCGCACATGCCGCAGTTCTTCGGCTTCGAGCCGGCCTTCGCGCCCGTGCCCGAACAGGCCTCGCAGGTCACCGAGGTCGGAATGTGCACTTGTGCAGTCTTGCCGGAGAACGCCTCCTCGAGCGTGATCTCCATGTTGTAGCGAAGGTCCGCGCCGCGCTCGCGGCCGCCGGAGCGCCGCCCGCCGGCCATTCCGAAGATGCCTTCGAAGATGTCGCTGAAGGCCGAGCCGAAGTCGTTGCCGAAGCCGTGCGCGCGCGCCGCCGCCCATGCCCTGCTCGAACGCCGCATGGCCGAAGCGATCGTAGGCCGCGCGCTTCTGCGGGTCCTTCAGGATCTCGTAGGCTTCGTTGATTTCCTTGAAACGGACTTCGCTGGTTTGATCGCCCGGATTCTTGTCCGGGTGCCACTTCATCGCGAGCTTGCGGAAGGCCGACTTCAGGCCCGGCTCGTCCGCGGAACGTTCGACTTCCAGCGTCTCGTAGTAACAGCGCTTGGTGGACATCCGTCAAAACCCGCCCGGTCCTCAAGCCCCATCCTTCGAGGAGCATTCCTGAAAGAATGCATCTGAAAAGATGCGGCCTGTTCGCTTAAAGAAAATGACCCCCCATCCTCATCAGAAGCGCTAACCACGCGTCTTGAAAGGATGAGAGGCCATCGTGTCCCTCGCTTAAGCAGACTTCTTGTTGTTCTTGTCGTCGTTGACTTCGGTGAACTCCGCGTCGACGACATCGTCCTTCTTCTCAGCACCGGCGGCGCCGCCTTCGGCCTCCGCCTGCTGCTGCTTGTACATCGCTTCGCCGAGCTTCATCGAAGCCTGCGCCAGCGTGTTGGTCTTGGCCTTGATCGCCTCCGCGTCGTCGCCCTTCAGCGCTTCCTTCAGGTCGCTGACGGCATCCTCGATCGCGCGGCGCTCAGGTTCGCCGACCTTCGAGCCGTGTTCGGCGAGCGCCTTCTCGGTCGAATGCACCAGCGCATCGGCGTGGTTCTTCGCCTCGACGGCCTCCTTCCGCTTCTTGTCCTCGGTCGCGTGCGCCTCGGCGTCCTTGACCATCTTGTCGATGTCGGTCTCCGACAAGCCGCCCGACGCCTGGATGCGGATCTGCTGCTCCTTGCCCGTCGCCTTGTCCTTGGCGGACACGTTGACGATGCCGTTGGCGTCGATGTCGAAGGTCACCTCGATCTGCGGCATGCCGCGCGGGGCCGGCGGAATGCCCATCAGATCGAACTGGCCGAGGACCTTGTTGTCGGCCGCCATCTCGCGCTCGCCCTGGAAGACGCGGATGGTGACGGCGTTCTGGCTGTCTTCGGCCGTCGAGAACACCTGGCTCTTCTTGGTCGGGATCGTCGTGTTGCGCTCGATGATGCGGGTGAACACGCCACCCAGCGTCTCGATGCCGAGCGACAGCGGCGTCACGTCGAGCAGCAGCACGTCCTTGACGTCGCCCTGCAGCACGCCCGCCTGGATCGCAGCGCCGATCGCCACGACCTCGTCCGGGTTGACGCCCTTGTGCGGCTCCTTGCCGAAGAACTGCTTCACCACTTCCTGGATCTTCGGCATGCGGGTCATGCCGCCGACCAGGACGACTTCGGTGATTTCGCCGGCGGAGAGGCCTGCGTCCTTCAGCGCCTTGCGGCACGGCTCGATGGTCTTGTCGACGAGGTCCTGCACCAGCGCCTCGAACTTCGCGCGGGTCAGCTTCATCGTCAGGTGCTTCGGACCCGACTGGTCGGCCGTGATGAACGGCAGGTTGATCTCGGTCTGCGTCGTCGACGACAGCTCGATCTTCGCCTTTTCGGCGGCTTCCTTCAGCCGCTGCAGCGCGAGCTTGTCGTTGCGCAGGTTGATGCCCTGCTCCTTCTGGAATTCGTCCGCGAGGTAGCCGACGAGGCGCATGTCGAAGTCTTCACCGCCGAGGAACGTGTCGCCGTTGGTGGACTTCACCTCGAACACGCCGTCGCCGATCTCCAGGATCGACACGTCGAACGTGCCGCCGCCGAGATCGTACACGGCGATGGTGCCGGTCTTGGACTTGTCGAGACCGTAGGCGAGCGCTGCCGCCGTCGGCTCGTTGATGATGCGCAGGACCTCAAGGCCCGCGATCTTGCCGGCGTCCTTGGTGGCCTGACGCTGCGCGTCGTTGAAGTAGGCGGGCACGGTGATGACGGCCTGCTCGACCTTCTGGCCGAGATGGGCTTCCGCCGTCTCCTTCATCTTCTGCAGGATGAAGGCGGAGATCTGCGAGGGCGAATAGGTCTTGCCGTCGGCCTCGACCCAGGCGTCGCCGTTGCTTGCCTTGGTGATCTTGTAGGGGACGAGCTGCTTGTCCTTCTCCACCATCGGGTCGTCGTAGCGGCGCCCGATCAGGCGCTTCACGGCGAAGAAGGTTTTTTCCGGATTGGTGACCGCCTGGCGCTTTGCAGGCTGGCCGACGAGGCGTTCGCCGTCATCGGTGAAGGCGACGATCGAAGGTGTCGTCCGCACGCCTTCGGAGTTCTCAATGACTTTCGGCGTTTTGCCATCCATTACGGCAACGCACGAATTCGTGGTGCCGAGGTCGATACCAATGACCTTTCCCATGTCTTCTAACCCTTTCTCTGCGGCGAGCCAGCCGGGCCCTGTCTAGGCACCCGAGGTCCAAGGCAGGCCATTGCCCGCTCAAAGACCTGTACGGCCCCCAAATACGTTTGCGCCCCAACCGCTTGGAGCGTCCGCGGGAGATATAAGACAGCGACACCCCGCCGCAAGACATTTGGTCACGAATCCGCGACCGCACTTTCATGATTTTACCAAGCCGGTTAAGCCAGCTGACCCGGCCGATGCGAAGCATCGGCGTCCCTATAGAACGGCGGCCGAGGCCGCCTATGGCCTGCGGGTAACATCAAACGGCCCAAAAGCGGACCCAGAACACCCCCATGCGCATCGGACCGACCGCCTTGCGATCCATTCTGGCCGCACCGCTGGCTCTTCTCATCCTCTTCGCGGGCTCAGCCTTCGCCAATGACGTGGTCTACCCGCCCGGCTCCCGGATCGGGCTTGTACCGCTGAACGGAATTATTCCGCTCAAGAACGGCGCCGGCTTCGAGAACCCGGACAACAATCTGGTCGTCTCCTTTCGGGAAATGCCGGCGTCGGCCTACGAGGCCGTCGAGACGGCGCTGAAGGAACGCAAGCCGCTGCCGACGGCGATGGACAACCCCGAGACCATCACGACGGCCGCCGGCAAGGCCTATCTCAGCCGCGCCGGCGGGCCGAACAGCGGGCCGAAAAACAACCGGATCGCGATCATCGTCTCGGACGGAAAGATCGCCGGCTACATCGCCGTCGACGTGCCCGAGGCCGCGGCGAAAGACTATTCCGACCAGGCGATCCGCCAGATGCTGGCCTCGACGACCCTGCGCACCGAGGTGCCGGCCGAGGAGCAGCTCGCACTCGCTGCCGTTCAAGGTCTCCGAGCTGTCCGGCTTCAAGAAGGTTCGCACGCTCGTGCCTGGACAAGCGGTGATGCTGCTCGACGGCGACGAGGAGGAGGCGCTGTCGGGCGCGCCCTACGTGCTGATCGCGGTTGCGCGCATTTCCGCCGACCAGGCGGAAGGCCGGGAGCGGATCGCCCGCCAGCTTGCGATCACGATCCCCGGTATCGTCGACGGGCGAATCACCACTTCCGAACCGATGCGGATCGGCGGCACTGCCGGCTACGAAACCCGTGTCGAGGCCACCAGCGTCAAGGACAACAAGCCGGTCACCGTGGTGCAGTGGCTGCGTTTCGGTGGCGGCGCGACGCTGCGGATCATCGCAGCTTCCACGCGCGAGGAATGGCCGGAGATGTTCACGCGCTTCCGCGCCGTGCGCGACGGCATCGACCGGCGCTGATCAATGCAGATCCTGCCTGCAATTCGACTGACAGTCGCTATCCGCCTGCTGCGCGACCGGCGCCGGCTTCGCGCCGCCCTTCGCCACGCCGACCAGCGCCGGGCGCAGAATGCGCTCGCCGATCTTGTAGCCGGCCTGCACCACCTGCACGACGGTGCCGGCGGGCACCGACGGATCGGGAACCTCGTACATCGCCTGCTGGAAATTCGGATCGAAGCGTTCGCCCATGGGGTTGAACGTCGTCACGCCGTTCTTTTCCAGCGTGTTGAGCAGCGAACGCTCCGTGAGCTCGACGCCTTCGATCAGCGCCTTCAGGCCCGGATCGGCGGCCGCCTTCGCCTCAGCGGGAACCGCGTCGAGCGCGCGCTGCAGGTTGTCGGCGATGTCGAGCACGTCGCGTGCAAACCCGGTGATGCCGTAGGTCCGCGCATCGGCGACCTCACGCGTCGTCCGCTTGCGCAGGTTCTCCATCTCGGCAAGCGTGCGCAGCGTCCGATCGCGCGCCTCGGCAAGCTCCTTGGCGAGCGCCTCGACTGAACCTTCTTCCGGATCGTCGGGCATGATGTACGGCTTGGACACCTTCGGCTCGTTGTCCTGTGCCGGCGTCTCAAGCCCGTTCTTTTGCCCGTTGTTATCGGTCATTCGAAAGCAACCTTCACTAAAATCTGATAGCCGGCATATCGGGGCTTTGGCCCGGAAAATCAAGGCATTTGAGCGGGGTCGGCCCTTTGTTGGCGCATGATCTTGCCGGAAAACCGCTTCACACTTTTCGGGATCATCGCTACCCGCCCAGCATCCGGCTGACGATGCGCGCGGCATAGTCCACCGTCGGAATGACCCGCGCGTAATTCAGCCGGGTCGGGCCGATCACGCCGAGCACGCCGACGATATGGCCGGCACTGTCGCGATAGGGCGCGACGATGGTCGAGGAGCCGGACAGCGAGAACAGCTTGTTCTCCGAGCCGATGAAGATGCGCACGCCGTCGGCGCGCTCGGCGCGGCCGAGCAGGTCGATCACGCCGCGCTTGGCCTCGAGATCGTCGAACAACAGCCGCACGCGCTCGAGATCCTCCATGGCATGCAGGTCGTCGAGCAGGTTGGCATGGCCGCGCACGATCAGCTGGCGATCGTCGCTGTCGCCGCCCGACCAGCTGGCAAGCCCGGCTGCGATCACCTTCTGCGTCAGCTGATCGAGCTCGGTCGCGGCTTTGCGCCATCGCCTGCTCGAGCTCGGCGCGCGCCTCGGCGAGCGTGCGGCCGCGGATGCGCGCATTGAGGAAGTTCGACGCTTCGGTCAGCGCCGACATCGGCACGCCCGGCGGCAGCGGCAGCACGCGGTTCTCGATCTGGCCGTCTTCCGCCACCAGCACCACCAGCGCGCGCTCCGGCTCGAGCCGCACGAACTCGATGTGCTTCAGCCGCACGTTGGCTTTCGCCGTCAGCACCACGGCGGCCGCGCGCGTCAGACCCGACAGCCGCGTCATCGCCTCGCTCAGCGCCGCTTCGACCGATTGCGCGCGGCCGACGGATGCGAGCTGGGTCTGGATCGACTGGCGTTCGGCTTCGGTCAGATCGCCGACCTGCATCAGCGCGTCGACGAAGAAGCGCAGGCCGAGCTCGGTCGGCAGCCGACCGGCCGAGGTGTGCGGCGCATAGATCAGGCCGAGCTGCTCGAGATCGGACATCACGTTGCGCACCGAGGCCGGCGACAGCGGCACGGTGATCAGGCGCGAAATGTTGCGCGAGCCGACCGGCTCGCCGGTCGCGAGATAACTCTCGACAATTTGCCGGAAAATATCGCGCGAGCGCTCGTTGAGCTGCGCAAGCCCTGCGTGCGGCGTGATCAGATGTGCTTTCGGATCGCTTCCAGCCAATTCGGCCTCCGTTCCGCGTCAGAATTGTCCATCTTGGGGGTTCGTTTCAAGCAGCATGACCGGCAATGCGTGGCTCCGAGCCCTTGCCGCAGTGGTACTGCGCGCCTAAAAGCACCCGCGACAATCCTTCAATTGCGGAGACTACCCATGCGGCCAAGCCGCCGTGCGCCCGACGAATTGCGCGCCGTCACGCTCGAGCGCGGCGTCGTCAAATATGCCGAAGGCTCGTGCCTCGTGAAGTTCGGCGACACCCATGTGCTGGTGACGGCGACGCTGGAGGAGCGGCTGCCGCCCTGGCTGAAGGGTCAGGGCCGCGGCTGGGTCACCGCCGAATACGGCATGCTGCCGCGCGCGACGCTGGAGCGGACGCGGCGCGAGGCCTCGGCCGGCAAGCAGAACGGACGCACGGTGGAGATCCAGCGCCTGATCGGCCGCGCGCTGCGCACCACGGTCGATCTGGTCGCGCTCGGCGAGCGGCAGATCACGGTCGACTGCGACGTGCTGCAGGCCGACGGCGGCACGCGCACCGCGTCGATCACCGGCGCCTGGGTGGCGCTGGCCGACTGCCTGAACTGGATGAAGGCGCGCAACATGCTGAAGGGCAACAACGTGCTGCGCGATCACGTCGCGGCGATCTCCTGCGGCATCTACAACGGCACGCCGGTGCTGGACCTCGACTATGCCGAGGACTCGGAGGCCGAAACCGACGCCAATTTCGTCATGACCGGTGACGGCCGCATCATCGAGGTGCAGGGCACCGCCGAGCGGGAACCGTTCTCGCAGGAGGAGTTCCTGGCGCTGATGGGGCTGGCCAAGAAGGGCATCGGGCGGCTCTGCGAGCTGCAGAAGATCGCGGTCGCCTGAACCCAGAATCTGGTAGACAACGCCGGAATGACCCTGCACCGCCGAATCGAAGGCCGGCTCGTGATCGCGACCCACAATCCCGGCAAGCTGACCGAGATGCGCGACCTGCTCGCGCCCTACGGCATCGATGCGGTCTCGGCGGGCGAACTCGGCCTGGGCGAGCCGGAAGAGACCGGCACCACCTTTCAGGCCAATGCCCGGATCAAGGCCGAGGCCGCGGCGCAGGCCGCAAAGCTTCCCGCCTTCGCCGACGACTCCGGCCTTGTCGTCGATGCGCTGGCCGGTCAGCCGGGCATCCACTCGGCGCGCTGGGCGGGACCGACCAAGGATTTCAACGGCGCGATGACGCGGATCGAGCGGCTGCTGCAGGAGCGCGGCGCGACCGAGCCGGCAAAACGCGGCGCGCACTTCGTGTCGGCGCTCTGCGTCGCCTGGCCGGACGGACATTGCGAGGAGGTCGAGGCGCGGGTCGACGGCACGCTGGTCTGGCCGCCGCGCGGCACCGCGGGCTTCGGCTACGATCCGGTCTTCCTGCCGAACGGTCATGCGCAGACGTTCGGCGAGATGACGGCCGAGGAGAAGCACGGACTGCCGCCGCACGGAAAAGGCCTGTCGCACCGTGCCCGCGCCTTCGTGAAGCTTGCGGAGAGATGCCTTGTCCGCACCTGAGCCCGCGGCCTTCGGCGTCTACGTGCACTGGCCCTTCTGCCTGTCGAAGTGCCCGTACTGCGATTTCAACAGCCATGTGCGGCATGCGGCGATCGACGAGGAGCGCTTTGTGCGCGCCTTCGCCCGCGAGATCGAAACCACCGCGGCGCGGACGCCCGGCCGCACCGTGTCGTCGATCTTTCTCGGCGGCGGCACGCCCTCGCTGATGCAGCCGCAGACGGTCGGCGCCGTCCTCGATGCCATCGGCAAGCACTGGAGCGTCGCCCGCGACGTCGAGGTGACGCTGGAAGCCAATCCGACCAGCGTCGAAGCCACGCGCTTTCACGGCTATCGCACAGGCCGGCGTCAACCGCGTCTCGCTCGGCGTGCAGGCGCTGGACGACGCCTCGCTGAAGGCGCTCGGACGCATGCACACCGCGCGCGAGGCGCTCGACGCGGTGGCGATCGCGCGCAGCGCTTTCGAGCGCTACTCGTTCGACCTGATCTATGCGCGGCCGGACCAGACGGTCGAGGCGTGGAGCAAGGAGCTGCGGCTGGCGATCACCGAGGCCGCCGAACACCTCTCGCTCTATCAGCTCACCATCGAGCCCGAGACGCCGTTCGCTGGTCTTTACGCCGCCGGCAAGCTGGTCATCCCCGACGAAGGCAATGCGCGCGCGCTCTACGACGCGACGCAGGAGATCTGTGCGTCGCTCGGGCTTCCGGCCTACGAGATCTCCAACCACGCGCGGCCCGGCGCGGAATGCCGGCACAACCTCGTCTACTGGCGCGGCGACGAATATGCCGGCATCGGCCCCGGCGCGCACGGCCGCATCGATATCGATGGCACGCGCCGCGCAACGGCGACCGAAAAGCGGCCCGAGGCCTGGCTGATGCGCGTCGAGCAGCTCGGCCACGGCGTCGTCACCGACGATGCGCTGACCAGCGAAGAGCGCGCCGACGAATACCTGCTGATGGGTCTTCGCTTGCGCGAAGGCATCGATCCGCAGCGCTATCGCGCGCTGGCCGGCCGCACGCTCGACCAGGGCCGCATCGATCTGCTCGCCCAGGAAGGCGCGATCACCGTCGACGGCGACGGCCGCCTGCGCGTCACGCAAGAGGGCTTTCCGGTGCTCGATGCGGTGGTCGCCGACCTCGCGGCTTGAGCATGATCCGGAAAAGTGGAAACCGGTTTTCCGAAAAGATCATGCTCCAAACAAGAAGTCAGAGCTAAACGCCAAAACTCCGCGGCGCTGCGGCCGCGACCTGCGCGCCGTTCGAGCCGACCCGCATGATGGCAAGGCCGCGCTCGTTGGTGCCGTCGCCCTTGAAGCGGAACAGCCCGTCGATGCCGGCAAAGCCCGACGGGTTCTGCAGCACCTCCGGCGAGAAACGCTGCGGTCCTTGCGTCTTCGCCAGCGCCGCCACCAGCGCCACCGCGTCGTAGGCAAGCGTCGCGGTGCGCACCGGCTCCTGGCCGTATTTGGCGCGATAGCGCCCGGCGAACGAGCGATAGCCGGCCGGATCGGGCGCGGCGAACAGGCCGCCCTGCAGCGCAGGATTGGAGAAGACCCGCGGATTGTCCCACAGCCCGGTGCCGAGCAGCTGCACGTTGCGCAGGTTGGCGCCCGCAGCCGCAAGCGACTCGGTCAGTCCCGCCAGCGCCTCGCCGTCGTCGGCAAGCAGCAGCGCATCCGCCTGCGGCAACGCCTGCGCGATGTTGCGCGCCGGGCCCTGCATCTGCGCGCGATCCGGGCCGTAACGCTCGAAGGCGACGACGCGCGCGCCGCGCCGCGCCGCCGCCTGCTTGAACGAGGCCTCGACGACGTTGCCGTAGGCATTTTCCGGCAGCATGGCGGCGATCGATCGCTTGCCGGTGCTCACCGCATGGCTGACGATGCGCTCGACGTCGGTCTCCGGCAGGAAGCTCAACAGATAGACGCCGCGGCCGGCGACGCTCGAATCCGTCGAGAAGGCGATCACCGAGATGTTGCGGCCGCGCGCGACCTGCGCCGCGCCCGGCACCGAAAGGCCGAACAGCGGCCCGAGGACGATTTCCGCGCCTTCATCGATCGCCTGCTGGGCTGCTGCCTGCGCGCCTTGCGGGCTGCTGCCGTCGTCCTTGACCAGGAGCTGGATGTTCGGGCTCTGGAACTCGATCAGCGCCAGTTCGGCGGCGTTGCGCATCGACTGCGCCGCAACCCCGGCATTGCCCGCGCCCGACAGCGGCAGCAGCAGCCCGACGCGGATCGACGCCGGTGCCGACCGCGGACGGCTCCTGCGGCGGACCGGCGGGCGCCGGTGCCGGACCCGCACCCTGGCCCGGCAGATAGGTGGAGAAATTCGAGATGGTCGACTGCACGGCCGCGCAGCCGGCGGCCGGCGCAGCAAGGATCAGCCCGAGCGCCGCGCGGCGGGTGGCCCCGGTACGCTGGGGTAACAACTCTAACGGACCAACCATCGCGGCTCTTTCGCTGGACCGGACTTCGTCTACTCGCCCGTCCCCCGGTCATGCTCGAGCATGAGCATCTTGATATCAATTCAGGCATATTGTCGTCCAATGGTTAACCAAGCCAGAAACAGCATTTTGGCGGCGGAGTTGCGGCGCGGCACGCAGGAACGAAACCGTGCATGCAGCGTCATGACGTTCGCTGCGCGAGCAGCTAGATTGCACCGATGCGCGCCAAGCCTGTTCCCGAGATCCGCATCACAAGCCAGTTCCTGCGTCCGCCAGCGAACGCTCGCGCACGTTCACGGTCGCGCAAAGCACCGTCACCGTGTCCCGTCCCTCGCCCGGCCTCTATCTGGTGGCGACGCCGATCGGGAACCTGGGCGACATCACGCTGCGCGCGCTCGAGACGCTCGCCGGCTGCGACCTGATCGCCTGCGAGGACTCCCGAGTTACGCGCCGCCTGCATCGAGAAGTTTCTGATCGCGACGCCGCTGACACCCTATCACGAGCACAACGCCCAGGCCGCCCGGCCGAAGCTTCTGGAAAGGCTGGCGCAAGGTGGCAGCGATCGCGCTGGTCTCCGATGCCGGCACGCCGCTGATTTCCGATCCCGGCTTCAAGCTGGTGCGCGAGGCCGCCGGCGCGGGCTATGCCGTCACGGCGATCCCGGGTCCCTCCGCCGTGCTTGCCGCGCTGACGCGTGGCGGGCCTGCCGACCGACCGCTTCTATTTCGAAGGGTTCCTGCCGCCGAAGCAGGGCGCGCGGCGCGCCCGCATCGCCGAGCTTGCGCGCATCGATGCGACGCTGGTGCTGTTCGAAGGCGGCTCGCGCATTGCCGATGCGCTGCACGATCTCGCCGAGACCCTGGGCGAGCGCGACGGCGCGGTCTGCCGCGAGCTGACCAAGCTGCACGAGGATATCCGCCGCGCGCCGCTGCGCGTGCTGGCAGCGGAGGCGCCGGCTCTCGAAACGCGCGGCGAGTTCGTGATCGTCATCGCGCCGCCGGCGGCCGACGCCGGCCGCCTCAGCGCCGACGAGATCGACGACATTCTCAAAGCGGCGATGAAGACGCAGAGCGTGAAGGACGCGGTCGCGCACGCCGTCGAACTGTCCGGCCGGCCGAAGCGCGAGGTGTATGCCCGCGCGCTCGAGCTCGCGAAGCAGTCTTCGGGACCGGACGATGAAGATGACGATCCGACGGCTGATCCGCCGCGCGAGGCCGCGCCGGAACGCATCGCCGCGTTTCGAAAACGGCCTGTCGGCCGAGAGCCGCTGCGCGGCGTGGCTGATCGCCAAGGGCTATCGCATCATCGCGCGGCGATTTCGCTCGCAGCGCCGGCGAGATCGACATCATCGCCCGCCGCCGCGGCGTCACCGCTTTCATCGAGGTCAAGGCGCGCGCGACACTGGACGACGCGGCCTATGCGATCACGCCGCTATCAGCAGCGGCGCATCATCGCCGCGGCCGAAGCCTGGCTCGCGACGCATCCGCAATACGGCAACGACGACCTGCGTTTCGACGCCATGCTGATCGCGCCCGGCCACCTGCCGCGCCACCTGATGGCGGCGTTCGATGCGACAGCAATAGTGATCGCCGCTTGCCTGCCCTTCCGCAAATGGCGCTGGAAAGATCGTCCCGGATCGCCCAGATTGCCGCTCCGCGACCTGCCCCTGAGCCTGGAAATCCGATGAGCCTGAAGATCGCCGTCCAGATGGACCCCATCGCCCGCATCAACATCCGCGGCGATTCCACCTTCGCGATGCTGCTGGAAGCGCAAAAGCGCGGGCACGCCATCAGCTACTACACGCCGGACCGGCTGGCGCAGCGTGGCCGCGACGTCTTCGCGACCGTGCAGCCGCTCAGCGTGCGCGACACCGAGGGCGATCACTTCACGCTGGGCGAGGCAAAGCGCGAGAACCTTGCCGTCGTTCGACGTGATCCTGCTGCGGCAGGATCCGCCGTTCGACATGGCCTACATCACCACCACGCACATGCTCGAGCGCATTCATCCGAAGACGCTGGTCGTCAACGATCCGGCGCATGTGCGCAACGCGCCGGAGAAGGTGCTGGTGATGGAGTTCTCCGACCTGATGCCGCCGACGCTGATCTCGCGCGACCTCGACGAGATCAAGGCGTTCCGCGCCGAGCACGGCGACGTGGTGATGAAGCCGCTGTACGGCCACGGCGGCGGCGCGGTGTTTCGCATCACCGCCGAGGACCTCAATTTCGGCTCGCTCTACGACATGTTCTCCGATCACGTTCCGCGAGCCGTGGGTGACGCAGCGGTTCCTCCCCGCGGTGAAGCACGGCGACAAGCGCATCATGCTGGTCGACGGCGAGTTCGCCGGCGCGGTCAACCGCGTGCCGGCGGCCGACGACCTGCGCTCCAACATGGTGCGCGGCGGCGCGGCGCAATCGACCGAGCTGTCGCCGCGCGAGCGCGAGATCTGCGAGCGGCTCGGCCCGACGCTGCGCGAGCGCGGCCTGCTGCTGGTCGGCATCGACGTGATCGACGGCAACCTGACCGAGATCAACGTCACCTCGCCCGACCGGCATCCGCGCCATCGCCCGGCTCGGCGGCCCCGACATCGCCGCCAAGGTGTGGGACTGCATCGAGGCCAAGCGGCAAGCTGACGCAGCTCGCCGATTAACGCCGCGGTTACCACAGGCCGATACTGTATTTAGCGTCCGGCAGAGTGGCCGGACGTCACGGCCGTTTGGCCTGAAGAAGAAATCGGCCAGGCCGGATTAATGGCGATCGAGGTTTTCCAGGGCGGATCGATTCCCCGCGAGCTCTCCAGCGGGGCGATGGAATTCCTGTGGGCCAAGTGGAAGACGCTCAACGCCACCAACGGCCTGTCGCTGCAGCGCCTGACGGAAGAGTCCAGCCACCCGCTCCGCGCCAACTCGACCTACATGCTCTCGGCCGGCGACGACTTCGTCTACATGTATGTCGGCGACGCGATCCAGGCGATCATCCGCTTCAATCCCACCGGCCAGCTTGCTGTCGACATCGGAAAGTCCGGTCGCCCGCGACCTGCTCGGCGGTCTATCGCCAGGCCGCCAAGACGCTGATGCCGTCCTTTGTCCGCTTCTCGAGCGCCCGCAACAGCCGGCAGATCTGGCAGGGGCTGGTGCTGCCGGTCAAGCTTGCGCCCGGCACGGTGCTTCTCGTCTGCTACACCGAACTGATCAGCCACCAGTCGGAGGTCTGCGAGCATCTGTTCCAGACCTCGCGCGAGGCCATGCTGATCGCGTCGCCGATCGCCAACGAGATGGGCGAGGTGACCGACGGCTGGGTCGTGATGATGAACGACGCGGCGCGCGACCTTCTCGATTTCCGCGACAGCACCGGCAACCTGCGCCTGAAGCAGCTGCAACGGCTTCAGGGGCTCGAGCTGCGCTTCAAGCTGCATCCGCCGGCCGCCAACGGCACCGTCATGCGGCTGGCCGGCGGCGCACGGATATCGAGGCCGAGATCATCCGCTTCGCCCACGTGTTCGCGCTGCGGCTGGATGGGCGGCGCGCGCTCGGCCCAAGCGACGCGAGCATCGACGCGCCTGAGCTGGCGCCGGCGTAACTCGCCGCTCTGTTCACTTAATGTTCTTGCTTCGGGAACTTGTTCCCGGTATCGTTACTGCCCGGAATGAGGGCGGGATGGTTCAGCGCGTCTCCACGGTTGCATTCGAAGGCATCGAGGCGCGCGCCGTCGATGTGCAGGTCCAGGTCGCGCCCGGGCTGCCGCGCTTCAACCTCGTCGGCCTCGCCGACAAGGCGGTGTCCGAGGCGCGCGAACGGGTCCGCTCGGCGCTGACCGCGTCCGGCCTGGCCCTTCCAGCCCGCCGCATCACCGTCAACCTCGCCCCGGCCGACCTGCCGAAGGAAGGCAGCCACTACGACCTGCCGATCGCGCTTGGCCTGATGGCCGCCATCGGCGCGATCCCGCCGGATGCACTGGCCAGCTTCACCGTGCTCGGGCGAGCTCGGCCTCGACGGCTCGATTGCCCCGGTCGCAGGCGTGCTGCCGGCGGCGATCGGCGCCAACAGCCGCGAGGAGGGACTGATCTGCCCGGCCGCCTGCGGCTCCGAGGCCGCCTGGGCCAGCCCCGACATTCCGATCGTCGCCGCGTCCTCGCTGATCCAGCTCGCCAACCACTTCAAGGGCACGCAGGTGCTGTCGCGGCCGAAGCCGCAGGTGCGCGAGGCCGAGGCGTCGTCGCTCGACCTGCGCGACATCAAGGGCCAGGAGAGCGCCAAGCGCGCGCTGGAAATCGCCGCGGCCGGCGGCCATCACCTGCTGATGATCGGCAGCCCCGGCTCAGGCAAGTCGATGCTGGCGGCGCGGCTGCCGTCGATCCTGCCGCCGCTGTCGCCGCCAGAGCTGCTCGAAATCTCGATGATCGCCTCGGTCGCGGGCGAGCTCGACGGCGGCGCGCTGACCAACGCCCGCCCGTTCCGCTCGCCGCATCATTCGGCGAGCATGGCCGCGCTCACCGGCGGCGGCATCCGCGCAAAGCCCGGCGAGATATCGCTGGCGCACAACGGCGTGCTGTTTCTCGACGAGCTGCCGGAGTTCGAGCCGCGGGTGATCGATGCGCTGCGCCAGCCGCTGGAGAACGGCGAGGTCTCGGTCTCGCGCGCCAACCACCGCGTCACCTATCCGGCGCGCTTCATGCTGGTCGCGGCGATGAACCCCTGCCGCTGCGGCCACGCCTACGATCCGGGCTACACCTGCAAGCGCTCCCGCAACGACCGCTGCATCGCCGACTACCAGACCCGCATCTCGGGTCCCCTGCTCGACCGCATCGATCTGCGCATCGAGGTCGCAGCCGTCACCGCCGCCGACCTGATCCTGCCGCCGCCGTCGGAAGGCTCAGCCGAAGTCGCAGCCCGCGTCGCCGCCGCCCGCGCGATCCAGGGCCGGCGCTACACAGAGCTGGGCATGCCGCACGTCCGCACCAATTCGGAAGCGCCCGCCTCCGTGCTCGAAGACGTCGCCAAACCCGACAACGCCGGCCTGAAACTCCTGCGCGACGCCGCCGAAACCATGCGCCTCACGGCGCGCGGCTATCACCGCGTGCTGCGCGTCGCGCGCACGCTCGCCGATCTCGACGAGGCCGAGCGCGTCGGCCGGCTGCATCTCGCCGAAGCGCTGTCGTATCGCGCGCTGGCGGAGGGTGGGCTGCAGGCGGCGTGAGCGACGAGGCGCGTGACGAACCTCACCCCTTCGCCGTACCGCGCCACCATAAACCCTCCGGTAACTCCTTTCCTTTACGCTTTGCGAACCATAAGCGCGGGCCGTTGTGGGTCCGTCCGAGTTCGTGGTGCGTATCATGTTGCGTTTGTCGATTTTGTCGTCGGTGGTTCCGCTCGTGCTTGCGGGCGGTGTGGCCCATGACTGGAGCGCGGTCTCGGCCCGGCAGTGCGCCGCAGCTGGCATCATCGCGCCGGCGAGCCGCTCGGTCGCCTTCACCGACGATCCCTTGGCCGCCACCGTCAGAGTGCAGATCGTCGAGAGCGCGGAGCTGGCCGATCTCGCGATCGCCGACGATGTCGACGTGGCCGAGGCGCCGGCGTGCGGCATCCATGACGTGGCGCGGCTCGTCACCATCAGCGCGGAGCCTGTTCCCGGCGACCCGGTCATTCACCTGACCCGCGAGGGGCGCTGCGGACTATCGCATCTACGTGGATTCGGCGAAGATCTCGGTCGCAGACGGCTGCCGCCCTGCTCGTCAGCGCGCGCGGCGGGCACACGACGCTGGCAGCGCTCCGGCGACGCACTTCACACCGGCTCGTTACGTTAAGACTTTCTCAACCCTGTTTGCAGCGCAAAGCCGGCAGCCGGCTTTCCTCAAGCAGTTCGCAACAGCGCTGCGCGATCCTTCAGCGCCACTCTTCGTCTGTCCGGGAAGCAAGCGCATGACGCCAGGCCTTCGCGCGAGATTGCTCCTGCGCCGCTTGACCCGACGCTATCCGCGCCTGAACGCTACCATCCGCGCGTTCTTCTACTTCTCCGTCGCCTTCGGCTCGGCATTCGGCTTCATCACCGGCGCCCGCTCGCAAGACTACAATCCGCACACCTTCGCCGTCGGCGCGTCAGTTCCTGTTCGCGGTCGCCTGCACCGCGCTCGCCATCCAGCACATGCGCTACCGCTGGCTGCGCCGGCAGGTGCGCAAGATCGCCGCGCAGAACGAGGCGCTTGCCGACCGGAACTGGGAGCTGAAGGACTCCGAGGAGCGCGCCCGCCACCTGTTCGAGACGCAGGGCGATTTCGTCGTCCGCCGGGATAGCGACGATCGGATCACCTTCGTCAACGATGCCTGGTGCGAACTCGCCGGCCAGCCGCGCGAGCGGCTGATCGGCAGCGACTTCCAGCTCGAGGCGCTCGAGCAGGGCCCGACGTCGATGGACGCTCACGGCACGCGGGCGCACGACCAGAAGATCGCAAGCGCGCTCGGGCCGCGCTGGATCGCCTGGCACGAAAGCCTGGTGCGGCTCGACGTCAACGCGCCGGCTGAATTGCAGTGCGTCGGCCGCGACGTGACCGACCGCGCCGAGACCGAACAGGCGCTGGCCCAGGCGCGCGACCAGGCCGACGCGGCCAACCGCGCAAAGTCGCGCTTCCTGGCGATGACCAGCCACGAGATCCGCACGCCGCTGAACGGCATCATCGGCATGAGCGGCCTGCTGCTCGACTTCGCAGCTTTCGCCCGAGCAGACGACCTACGCCCGCGCCATCAAGACCTCCGGCGACGCGCTGCTCGGCCTGATCGAGGAAATCCTCGACTTCTCCAAGATCGAGGCCGGCCGCATCGATCTCGAAAACCGCCCGTTCGCGCTGCGGCCGCTGATCGAGGAGATCGTCGAACTGCTGGCGCCGCGCGCGCAGGCAAAACAGCTCGAGATCGCGGCCTATGTCGACGACGCGCTGCCGGCGATGGTCACCGGCGACGCGGCGCGGCTGCGCCAGGTGCTGCTGAACCTCGCCGGCAACGCCATCAAGTTCACCGCGCAAGGCGGCGCGGCGCTGATCGTGCAGCCAGGCAGCTGGCCCGACGCGATCGACTTCATCATCCGCGACACCGGCATCGGCATCGCCGAGGACGCGCAGCAGCGCATCTTCCGCGAGTTCGAGCAGGCGGACGACCGCACCGCGCGCAACTTCGGCGGCACCGGGCTCGGCCTCAGCATCAGCGAACGCATCGTCCGCCACATGGGGGGACGGATCACGCTGCAGAGCACGCCGGGCGCGGGTTCGACCTTCACCGTGTCGGTGGCGCTGACCGCAGCCGCGGACGCGTCGCCGGGCTTCACCGCGCCCGACCTGCACGGCCGGCCGGTCATGCTGGTGTCGCGCCAGGAGATCGAGGCCTCGCTGATCGCGCGCCGGCTCGGCGAATGGGGCGCGCCGACCTGTGCCGTGTCGGATGTGGACGCAGCACTTGCGCTGCTGCCGGAGCGGATGTGGCACGCGGTGATCGTCGACCACGATATCGGCGCCGCCGGCATGCAGCGCCTTGCCGACGCCGCGAAACATCATGCGAGCCGCAGCATCGTCATGATCGCGCCCGCAGACCGTCACGAGCTCGAGGCGCTGAAGCAGCTCGGCTATGGCGACTACCTCGTCAAGCCGCTGCGCCCGGCCTCGCTTGCCGCACGCCTCGGCGCCGAGCAGTCATTGTTCTCGATCGCGCCCGACGAGGCCGCTGCGCTCGCACCCACCCCGCCGCCGAGCGAAAGCCGGAACAATCGCTGTCGGTGCTTGTCGCCGAAGACAACGAGATCAACGCGCTATTGACCCGATCGCTGCTCGTTCGCCTCGGACATCGGCCGGTGGTCGTCACCGATGGCGCCAAGGCCGTGGAATCCTGGATCGCAGCCGAGAGCGCCGGCACGCCGTACGACGTGGTGCTGATGGACGTGCAGATGCCGGAGGTCGACGGGATCGAAGCGACCCGGCGCATCCGCGCCCACGAGACCGAACGCAACGGCCGCCGCACGCCCATCCTGGCGCTGACGGCGAACACGCTGGTCGAAGACCGTGACGCCTGCTTTGCGGCCGGCATGGACGGCCACCTGATCAAGCCGCTGGATCGCGAACGGCTCGCCGAGGCGCTTGCCGGCGTCGCGGTCGCTGCGCACATCGCTGCTTAACGCTACTTTACGCCGTCATTTGCCCTTGGAGCGGCTGTCACAATTCCGTAGACAGAGCATGTTTATTGGCTCGGTTTGCAAAGCGTCGCCGATTCGTTCGTGCCGCTTTTCGATCGAGAGTTTCCATATCGCCACATGCGGTGCGGGAGCTTGAAATCGGCGGCACCGTGAGCCGTCGCAGGGGATTTAATGCAAAACCGTGATCAGCTTGGGACACCGCTCCGCTTCGAGCATGATCCGGAAAAGTGGAAACCGGTTTTCCGAAAAGATCATGCTCCAAAAAAGAATGTAGAGCGTGATGGCGATTCGAAGAATCGCTATCGCGCTCTAATGGATCGGCTGAAGCCGTTTGCCGTCACCGAACCGGCGGCCTGGCTGAAGCCCAAGTGGCAGGCCGCCAGCAGCATCCTGTTGCCGCAAGCGCGTCCCGTGCCCACGCTCGGCCGCATCGGCGCGCTCGAGGTCCGTCTCGCCGGCGCGCGCAAGGAGATCAAGCGCGCGCAAAAGCTGCGCTACAAGGTGTTCTATCGCGACGGCCATGCGATCGCCGATGCCGCGACCATGCTGGCGCGGCGCGACAAGGATGCGTTCGACAAGGTCTGCGATCATCTGCTGGTGATCGACCACGCCGCCACCAATCCGGTGCAAGCGCGGCTGCGGCGCAAGCCTCCCGTCGTCGGCACCTATCGCCTGCTTCCGCCAGGAAGCGGCCGAGCGACACGGCGGCTTCTACACCGAGAACGAGTTCGACGTCGCCAGCCTGGTCGAGCGCCACCGCGGCTTGCGCTTCCTCGAGCTCGGCCGCTCCTGCGTTCTTCCGCCCTACCGCAACAAGCGCACCGTCGAACTGTTGTGGCACGGCATCTGGAGCTATGTGCGGCAGAACAAGTTCGACGTGATGATCGGCTGCGCCAGCCTCGAAGGCACCGATCCGAATCGTCTGGCGCTGCCGCTGTCGTTCCTGCATCACTTCGCGCGCGCCGGCGAAGACTGGCGCGCGGACGCGCTGCCGCACCGGCGCGTCGACATGAACCGGATGGCGAAGGACGCGATCGACCCGAAGACGGCGCTGCGTGAGCTGCCGCCGCTGATCAAGGGCTACCTGCGGCTCGGCGCCGTCGTCGGCAACGGCGCGGTGATCGATCACCAGTTCGGCACGACGGATGTCCTGATGATCCTGCCGGTGTCGGCGATCTCGGCGCGCTACATCGAGCATTTCGGCGCCGACGCGACGAGGCACGCGGCCTGACGTCAGCGCGCAGCCCGGATGACGCCGACCTACAACCTTCGTAGCGACACCGTCTCGATCACGTGATCGCCGCCCTTCTTCAGGATCAGCGTCGCGCGCGGGCGGGTCGGCAGGATGTTCTCGTGCAGGTTCTTCAGGTTGATCGCCGTCCAGATCCCCAGCGCGACTTCCGTCGCCTCCTCGTCCGAGAGGTTGGCGTAGCGGCGGAAGTAGGATCGCGGATCATGGAACGCGGTGTCGCGCAGCGCCAGGAAGCGCTCGACATACCACTTGCGCAGCACCGGCTCGTCGGCATCGATGTAGACCGAGAAGTCGAAGAAGTCGGACACGTAGGGGATCGCCTTGCCGTCGCGCGGCAGCCGGCCGGCCTGCAGAACGTTCAGGCCTTCGACGATCAGGATGTCCGGGCGGTCGATCTCCACCCACTCGTTCGGCACGATGTCGTAGGTGATGTGCGAATAGATCGGCGCGCGCACCGGGCGGCGTCCGGCCTTGATGTCGCTCAGGAACGACAGCAGCGTCGGCAGGTCGTAGCTTTCGGGAAAGCCCTTCTTCTGCATCAGCCCTTCGCGCTCGAGCACGGCGGTCGGAAACAGAAACCCGTCGGTCGTCACCAGATCGACCTTCGGCTTCGGCGGCCAGCGCTTCAACAGCGCCTGCAGCACGCGCGCGGTGGTCGACTTGCCGACCGCGGGCGAGCCCGCGACGCCGATGATGTAGGGCATCTTCGGCTCGTCCGAGTGCAGGAACTCCTTTTGCGCGACGAACAGCTGCTGCGTCGCCTCGACATAGAGCGACAGCAGGCGCGACAGCGGCAGGTAGATCTCCTCGACCTCGCGGATGTCGAGCCGGTCGTGCAGCGAGCGCAGTGCCGCGACTTCGCTGGCGGCCAGCGTCATCGGCGTGTCGTCGCGTTTGGCCGCCCACTCGTCGCGCGAGAAGATGCGGTACGGCGCAAAGTCCTGCTCGGCTCTCACATCCATGAGTGCGTCACTCTCGTTAGCGCTGCCGCGCTGCTTTCTCTTCGAGGCCCGACGTGCCACTTCGCTTCGCCAGCGCTGCCTCGACGTCGGCGAGCGCGACGCCGCGCGACTTCAGCAGCACCAGCAGGTGGTAGATAAGGTCTGCGCTTTCGGCGACAAGCGCATCCCTGTCGCCCTCGACCGCAGCGATGACGGTCTCCACCGCCTCCTCGCCAAGCTTCCGCGCGCAATGCGCCGGACCCTTGTCGAGCAGCTTTCGCGTATACGACGCGTCGCCGCTCGCACTCGAGCGCGCGTCGATGGTCGCGGCAAGGTCGTGGATCGTGAACTTTGTCATCGAGATGTCTTTATCATTCCGTCGCCTCGGCGGGGAGCGCAAAGTCCGG
Organism: uncultured Alphaproteobacteria bacterium; assembly: GCA_963843435.1. GTDB lineage: Bacteria > Pseudomonadota > Alphaproteobacteria > Rhizobiales > Xanthobacteraceae > P52-10. Next base: position 312,581 of record CAWJKJ010000006.1, on the reverse strand, counting down.
ACAGGATTAAAGAATCTGGGCTGGGTCGCAGAAAGCGGGGATCGGGTTTCGGATTAGATCCTCTCCAGGCAGGTCCTAAGGGTCCAGCCGCATCGGCAGGCCGGCGCGCACCATGTGTTCCTTCGCCGCGCGAACCGTGTACTCGCCGAAATGGAAGATCGACGCCGCGAGCACCGCCGTGGCGTGGCCGTCGCGGATGCCCTCCACCAGGTGGTCGAGGTTGCCGACACCGCCGGAGGCGACCACCGGTACGGAAACACTGTCGGCAATGGCGCGGGTCAGCGGAATGTCGAACCCCTGCCGGGTGCCGTCGCGATCCATCGACGTCAGCAGGATTTCGCCGGCGCCGAGCGACACCACCTCCTGGGCATATTCGATCGCATCGATGCCGGTGGCGTTGCGGCCGCCATGGGTGAAGATCTCCCAGCGGTCCGAGCCGCCGGCGCGTTTCACCCGCTTGGCGTCGATGGCGACGACGACGCACTGGTCGCCGAACTTCTCGGCCGCTTCCTTGACGAACTCGCGCCGGTGCACGGCCGCCGTGTTGATCGAGACCTTGTCGGCGCCCGAGGCCAGCAGCACGCGGATGTCTTCCGTGGTGCGCACCCCGCCGCCGACGGTCAGCGGCATGAAGCAGGCTTCGGCCGTGCGCTTGCACGACATTCAGCATGGTGCCGCGATTTTCATGGCTGGCGGTGATGTCGAGGAAGGTCAGCTCGTCGGCGCCGGCGGCGTCATAGGCGATCGCCGCCTCGACCGGATCGCCGGCGTCGCGCAGGTCGACGAAGTTGACGCCCTTGACGACGCGGCCGTCCTTCACGTCGAGGCAGGGAATGACACGGACCTTGAACATTCTCAGCTCTCGCGCTCGACCTTGTGAACCAGAACCAGCAAGTACGCACAGATCGCAACGACGATCGGCAGGCAGCCGAGGCCGAGCAGCGTTGCGGAAAAGACGTAGGTCTCCTTGAACACCCACGCCGCCGTCCAGCAGACGACCGCGGTCGACGAGCGCGAACACGAAGATCGGCGTCATCGCCTGCTGGAACGTCAGCGCCAGCCGGTCCACCTTGGTATTCTGCCGGGCCGCCATCACGACGCGCCGGTCCGGCGCGCCGCCTTGATCAGGGCGATCGCCTGTGCCGGGTCGAGGCGGCCGTCATACAGCGCACGGCCGGAGATGGCGCCGGCAAGCTTTTGCGCCCGCGGCGCCAGCATCGCCTTGACGTCATCGAGCGACGCCAGTCCGCCGGACGCGATCACCGGAATGGAAATGCCGTCCGCCAGCGCAATCGTCGCGTCGAGATTGAGCCCCTTCAAGAGCCCGTCGCGGGCGATGTCGGTGAAGACGATCGCCGCGACCCCTGCGTCCTCGAACCGCTGCGCGATCTCCAGCGCCGTGACCTGCGAGGTCTCGGCCCAGCCTTCGACCGCCACCTTGCCGTCGCGCGCATCGAGCCCGACGGCAACGCGGCCGGGATATCTCTTCGCAGCTTCCTTGCACGAGCGACGGATCGCGCACCGCCGCCGTTCCGATGATGACGCGGGCGATGCCCTTGGCGAGCCAGCCTTCGACCGTCTTCATGTCGCGGATGCCGCCGCCGAGCTGCACCGGCATCGACACGGCCTTCAGCATCGCCTCGACGGCATGCGCATTGACCGGCTTGCCGGCAAAGGCGCCGTCGAGGTCGACCACGTGCAGATATTCGAAGCCTTGGCTCTGGAACGCCAGCGCCTGCGCGGCCGGATTGGTGTTGAACACGGTCGCACGCGCCATGTCGCCCTGCTCCAGCCGGACGCATTCGCCGTTCTTCAGGTCGATGGCGGGAAAAAGGATCACGGCTTCCACTTCAGAAAGTTCGCGATCAGCGCCAGGCCGAGGCGCTGGCTCTTCTCCGGGTGGAACTGCGTGCCGACGGCGGTGTCCTTCGCGACGATCGCGGTCACCGGTCCGCCGTAGCTTGCGCGCGCCACCACATCGGCCTCGTTCGCGGCCTTCAGGTGATAGGAGTGCACGAAATAGGCGTGACGGCCCTTGTCGCCGAGCGGCAGCCTCTCCAGCAGCGGATGCTCGCGCAGCGGATCGAGCGTGTTCCAGCCCATGTGCGGGATCTTCAGGTGCTCGTCGTTGGGCGTGATCTTCTCGACGTCGCCGGCGATCCAGCCGAGGCCTTCGGTGACCGTATATTCGCGGCCGCGCTCGGCCATCAGCTGCATGCCGACGCAGATGCCGAAGAATGGCCGCGCCTTGTCGCGCACCACCTCGTTCAGCGCCTGCACCATGCCGTCGAGGGAATCGAGGCCCTTCTTGCAGTCGGCGAAGGCGCCGACGCCCGGCAAGACCACGCGGTCGGCGCGCCAGACCCGCTCCGGATCGCGCGTCACCAGGATCGGCTCCGGCTGCTCCATGCTGCGCGCGGCGCGCTCAAACGCCTTCGCTGCCGAGTGCAGGTTGCCGGACCCGTAGTCGATGATGGCGACCGTCATCGCGACCCTCCCGGTTCCGGAAACAGACCAATGATGCCTTGCGGTGCAGCCGTGGTTGCGCGCGGCTGATAGGGCGTCGTCGGCACATCGTGGGACGGCGAGGGACCTGTGTCGCGGTGCTCGGTCCAGCGATCGAAGAAGCGCCGCTCGGCCGCCTCCTCGTCGTCGGCGACGACGAAATCGATCTGCCGCCAGTTGCCGCGCGAGTAGCTCCAGCGCCGCAGGCTCGCCGCTTCCAGGCCCATCAGGATCGCCAGCAGCAGGAACACCAGCATGCGCACGCTCGCCGGTGCGCCGAGCAGCGCCAGGCTGACGCCGGCCACGGCACCGACCGCGACATAGCCGAGCAGCACCAGCCACAGGCGATGCCAGAGCAGCCAGAGCGGACCGAACAGCATCGCCCAGAAGTGAAACCCGTCGCGCAGGAAGACGAACTTGTCGGTGTCCTCGCGCGAGGACGGATCGGCGGGTGCGTGAACTGTGTAGACCGGCATGGGCTTGGCCTTCAAAAACGGGGCACGACCGAACAGGGTTCGGATGTAGTGCTAACTCGTCGACGCAAGCAATCAGTTGCCGAGCGAGCCTTTGGTCGAGGGCACTTCGCCGGCGGCCTTCGGATCGATGGCGACCGCGGTCCGCAGCGCCCGTGCCAGCCCCTTGAAGCACGACTCGGCGATATGATGGCCGTTGTCGCCGTACAGCGTCTCCACATGCAGGGTGATGCCGGCGTTCATCGCGAACGCCTGGAACCACTCGCGCACCAGGTCGGTGTCGAACTCGCCGATCTTGTCGCGGGCGAAGTCCACCTTGAACACCAGCACCGGCCGTCCCGAAATGTCGATCACCACGCGCGACAGCGTTTCGTCCATCGGCATATGCACGCTGGCGTAGCGGGTGATGCCCTTCATGTCGCCGAGCGCCTGCTTCACCGCCTGGCCGAGCGCGATGCCGACGTCTTCGGTGGTGTGATGATGATCGACATGCAGGTCGCCGTCGGCCTTGACGGTGATATCGATGCGCGAATGGCGGGCGAGCAGGTCGAGCATATGATCGAAGAAGCCGATACCGGTCGCGGCAGCGGACACGCCGGTGCCGTCGAGGTTCACGCTGACCTCGATATCCGTCTCTTTCGTCTTGCGCTTGATCGTCGCCTTGCGCATGAAAACTCGCTTGCTGGGGCCGAAAACGCGGCCCTTGTAACAGGCGAAACCGGCTTTCGCCACCGCCGCCGGCCGCATTTTGCGACCCATTTCGCGCTATGGTGACCGGATTCCGGTGCACGCCTTGCGATTGAAACTGCCGGCGCATTGCCTAGATTGGCCGCACAGAAGAGGACCCTCCATGCAGGCATCGAATTCAGGCCCATCCGAGCTGTGGCACGGCACCACCATCCTGACGGTCCGCAAGGGCGGCAAGGTGGTGATCGGCGGCGACGGACAGGTGTCGATCGGCCAGACCGTGATCAAGTCCAACGCCAAGAAGGTGCGCAAGCTCGGCAAGGGCGACGTGATCGGCGGCTTTGCCGGCGCGACCGCCGACGCCTTTACCCTGTTCGAGCGGCTGGAGAGCAAGCTGGAGCAGTATCCGGGGCAACTGACCCGCGCCGCGGTCGAGCTCGCCAAGGACTGGCGCACCGACCGCTACCTGCGGCGGCTGGAGGCGATGATGATCGTCGCCGACAAGGACGTGTCGCTGGTGCTGACCGGCACCGGCGACGTGCTCGAGCCCGAGGGCGGCGTGATGGCGATCGGCTCCGGCGGCAACTATGCGCTCGCCGCCGCCCGCGCGCTGGCCGACAGCGACAAGGACGCGGAGGCGATCGTGCGCCGGGCGATGGATATCGCCGCCGACATCTGCGTCTACACCAACCGCAATCTCACCATCGAAACGCTGTCGGCGGGATAGGCCGTGGCGAATTCAACCGCGATCGACGCGCCCGCCCGTGAACCGAACCTGACGCAAACGGCTGTTGCCGTCGCGGCGTTGCTCGTGCTGCAGGCGGTGCTGCTGTACGCCATGGGCCGGCTGCCGATCTGCGCCTGCGGCACCGTAAAGCTGTGGCACGGCGTCGTGCAGTCGTCCGAAAACTCCCAGCACCTCGCCGACTGGTACACGTTCTCGCATGTGATCCACGGCTTCCTGTTCTATGCGGCAACGCGCTTCGTGCTGCCGCGCTCGGCCTGGACCACGCGGCTGCTGATCGCGATGGTGATCGAGGGCGGCTGGGAGCTGGTCGAGAATTCGAGCTTCATCATCGACCGCTACCGCGCAGCGACCGATGTCGCTCGACTATTACGGCGACAGCATCGTCAACTCGGTGGCCGACATGGTGTTCATGATGATCGGCTTCCTGCTGGCGATGAAGCTGCCGGTTGTCGTCACCGTCGCGCTCGCGCTGATCTTCGAGATCGCCGTCGGCCTGCACATCCGCGACAACCTGCTCCTGAACATCATCATGCTGATCTACCCGAACGACGCCATACGCCAGTGGCAGAGCGGGCCGCCGATCATCTAGCTGCTTCATCTGGCCGCTTGCGGAAACGGCGTCCGGACAATACCTAGGCCGACATGACCGACTTCTCTCCCCGTGAAATCGTCTCCGAGCTCGACCGCTTCATCGTCGGGCAGTCCGACGCCAAGCGCGCGGTCTCGATTGCGCTCCGCAACCGCTGGCGCAGGCTGCAGCTCGAAGGCAGCCTGCGCGAAGAGGTGCTGCCGAAGAACATCCTGATGATCGGGCCGACCGGGGTCGGCAAGACCGAGATCTCGCGCCGCCTGGCCAAGCTCGCCGGCGCCCCCTTCATCAAGGTCGAGGCGACGAAATTCACCGAGGTCGGCTATGTCGGCCGCGATGTCGAGCAGATCGTGCGCGACCTGGTCGAGGTGGCGATCGCGCTGACGCGCGAGCGCAAGCGCAAGGACGTGAAGGCGCGCGCGGAAGTCGCCGCCGAAGAGCGGGTGCTCGACGCGCTGGTCGGCGCGAATTCGAGCGCCGCGACGCGCGAACTCGTTCCGCCGCAAGCTGCGCAACGGCGAGCTCGACGACAAGGAGATCGAGGTCGAGATGCAGGCCGACCGGCGGCATGCCGACGTTCGAGATTCCGGGCATGCCGGGCGCGCAGATCGGCGCGATTTCCATCGGCGACATCTTCGGCAAGCTCGGCGGCGGCCGCACCAAGACGCGGCGGATCACCGTTGCGGAATCGCACGAGATCCTCGTCGCCGAGGAATCCGACAAGCTGCTCGACACCGATCAGCTGGTGCAGGAAGCCATGCACGCGGTCGAGAACAACGGCATCGTCTTCCTCGACGAGATCGACAAGATCTGCGCCCGCGACGGCCGCATCGGCGGCGACGTCTCGCGCGAGGGCGTGCAGCGCGACCTGCTGCCGCTGATCGAGGGAACGACCGTCTCGACCAAGCACGGCGCGGTGAAGACCGATCACATCCTCTTCATCGCATCGGGCGCCTTCCACATCGCCAAGCCGTCCGACCTGCTGCCGGAGCTGCAGGGCCGGCTGCCGATCCGCGTCGAGCTGCAGGCGCTGACCCGCGACGATTTCCGCCGCATCCTCACCGAGCCGGAAGCCTCGCTGATCAAGCAGTATGTGGCGCTGATGCAGACCGAAGGCGTGAAGCTGGAATTCACCGACGATGCCATCGACGCCATCGCCGACGTCGCCGTCAGCGTCAACTCGACGGTCGAGAACATCGGCGCGCGGCGGCTGCAGACCGTGATGGAGCGGGTGCTGGACGAAATCTCATTCGCCGCCCCCGACCGCAACGGCGACACCATCCGCATCGACGCCGCCTACGTGGACAAGCACGTCGGCGATCTCGCGAAGAACGCGGATCTGAGCCGGTTTATTCTCTGAGGCTCGCGAACCCGTAGCCCGGATGAGCGAAGCGACATCCGGGCAGAGCTCGCGATAGAACCCGGATATCGCTTCGCTCATCCGGGCTACGGCGCCGAGCCGGTTTAGTCTGTAGGACGCGACGACCGCTTCCTCGCAAGAAACTCCTCGATATCCAGTTCGCGCCCCTCGCCCGCGTCAAGCGACTGAATACCCTTGTCCACCTCGGCACGAAGCTCATCCGCGAGTGCCTCTTACTCGGCCTTGACCTTGGGATCGGCCAGCAACCGCGCCTTGACCTTCTCAACGGGATTGTCATGCGACCTCCTCTGCCTGCTCTACACTACCTCGCCCGGCGCAGCCGCACGTAGAGCGCGCCCTCGCCGCCGTGGCCGATGTGCGCTTCCTCGAACCCGACCACCAGGCCGCGCAGGTCCGGCAGCGCCAGCCACAGCGGCACCTGGCGGCGCAGCACGCCGCGTTCGTGCTCGGCGGCGGACGCCCGGCCCTTGCCGGTGATGACGAGAACGAACGTCGCGCCGTCGGCATGCGCGCCGTGCAGGAACGCGATCAGCCGGCGATGCGCGCGCGCCTGTGTCATGCCGTGCAGGTCGAGCCTGGCATCGATCGCGTTGCGTCCCTTCGCAAGCCGTGACCGCTCCCGACGCCCGAGCGGCGCAAGCGGCGGCGGTGCGGTTTTCGCAGCTGGCGTGGTCGCACAGACGCGGCTGCTTGATCTTGACGGGATCGGCCGGCGGCACATCCGCGATCTTCGCGATGATCGTCCTCGGCAACGACTCGCTTGCGCCGGCGCAAGGGCATCGTCGACTTCGCGACCGCGTGCCAAAGCGCCTTCTCTTCCTCGCTCAGTGCGCGCTTGCGAGACGGCGGCGGCAAAACCTTCTTCATCGGCGGTAGCGGCGATACTTCTTGCGCCGCGGCGGCGGAACGTCGGGCCGCGCGTGCGGCAGCGGCACAACCGCAGGCGCTGAAGTTGCCGCCGCGCTCTTGTCCTTCGCCTTCTCGTCCGTCTGCTGCGAGGCTTGTCGGTTGAAGGCTTGGCCTCGCCTTTCGGCGGAGCATCCTTCGCGTTCTCCTTCGGCGGCTGCTTGGCCGGCGGAAACAGCTTTGCGATCTTCGCCGACGGCCGCGCGTCCGGCAGGATCATCCGCTTGCCCGCCGCCACCGGATCGAGGCTCTTCGGCACCAGCATCACGAAGCGCGCGCCGTGCTTGAGCCGGCCCGAGATGCGGCCGGCCTCGGCGCCGGCGCCGAAATAGATGTCCGCCCGCGCCGGACCGACGATCGCCGAGCCCGTATCCTGCGACACCATCAGCCGGCGGAACGGCGTCTGCGACCGCTCCGTTTCGATCGGCAGGCGGCCCTCGATGAAGAACGGCGTGCCATAGACATGCAGGATGCGATCGACGGCGATCGAGCGGCCCGCGGTCAGCGGAATGCCCTGCGCGCCGACGGCTTCGTCCTTGTCGGACAGCTGCACCTCGCGAAAGAAGACGTAGGACTTGTTCTGCCGCCGCAGCTCTTTCGCGGCCTCGGGATCGCTCGCCATGAAGTCGCGGATCCGCTGCATCGACATATCCTCGCGCGCGACGAGATTGCGCTCGATCAGGATGCGGCCGACCGGCGTATAGGCCTGGCCGTTGTGGGCGTCGTAGTTGATGCGGATGGTCGAGCCGTCCTCCAGCTTGACGCGCGCCGACCCCTGGATCTGCATGAACAGCAGCTCGGTGAAATTCCGCACATAGCAGATCTCGAGGCGCGCGCCCGCTCAGGATGCCGTCCTCGATCTGCGCCCGGTCGTAGTAAGGCACGAGCTTGCGGCGGCCGATCTTGCGGAACACCTCGCCCTTGTTCGGCAGGCTTGCGTTCGCAGGCCGCACGCCGCGCACGAACAGGTTCGATGGCCGGCGCAGCACCGGCACCGGAAACTGCTCGCTGTAGGTGCGCGAGCCTTCCAGCACCGGCTCGTAGTAGCCGGTGACAAAACCCTCCGGCTCGCCGAGGCGCGAGATACGCACCGGCGTGAAGTGCCGCTCGAAGAACGCGCGCGCCTGCGCGCTGTCGCTGACCTTTGCCGCCTGCGCCGCCTGGCATGGTTCGCGCAGCGACAGGCCGAGCGCCTTCGGCTCCTTCGGCGGCTCGCGCTGCGCGACGATCGGCTTGCAGCTTGCGAGAAACGCACCAAAAGCCGCCAGCTGATCATCCTCGGCCCAGCCGGGGATGTCCGTCCATTTCACCGGTTCGTACTGGCTGTTGTTGATTTCAAGCGGCGTCGGCGCGCCGCCGCGCTTGGCAAGGGCGGCGGTGAGACGAAGAGCGAACCGCACAGGATCAGGCCGAGCACAGGCCGGCAGTCGGCACGTCAACGACGTGCGGAGGCCAGGCGCTCACTGCCCGCCTTCGGTGCCAACCAGCCTCCAGTTCGGATCGCGCGAGGCCATGTCGCGGGAGAACGTCCAGACATCGGTGACATCGGTGATCGTTTCAGGGCTGCCATCGACGATCGCGCCGGCCTTGTCGCGCGTCACCGAGATCATCTGCGAGACGAAGCGCACCGTGAGGCTCGCGACGCGGCCGCGCATCTCGGCGCCGACGATCTCCGCCTTGTCGATGCCGACGAACTTGCGCTCGATACGCTCGCCGCGCTGCTCGCGGTCGCGGATCGCGCCGTCGAAGCTGTCGAACACTTCGCCCGACAGCAGGTCCTTCAGCGTGCGCCGGTCGCCTTGCGCGAACGCCATCACGATCATTTCATAGGCACTCTTGCGCGCCGACGACGAAATGCTTCGGATCGAACGAGGAGTCCTGCTTGGCGATGTCGTCGAGGCCGCGCGCCAGGTCGGAGCCCGGCTCCGCCGTTCCCTTCCATCGCTCCGACGTCGGCGCCGGATCGGTGGGCGCCAGCGGCGCCTGGTCGATGATGGTGCCCGGCATCGGCACGACATTGTTGTCGCCGCGGCCGGCATCGCCGCCACGTCCCTGCAGCACGTCGCGCGCGGCGCGATCATAGGGCGGCCGCTCGCCGCCGGTGCGCTGACCGAGCACGCTGCGCAGCCGCAAAAAGATGAAGACGGCCAGCGCCAGAAAGATGATGGTGTAGATATCCACGTCGCGTGCACCTTCCACTCGGCATTGCGGACCTGAAGCAGACAATGCGATCCGCTTCAGGCCATCCGCAGCACACCCATGTAAGCCTGAACTCTGACTGAGCCAACCCCGCAGCCCGGCGATTGGTCCATGTCGGCTGCGCAAATTGACGCGTTTTCAATGGGCTCCGGCGACGGCCGATGTTATCCCTCGAGGGTATGAGCGCCAAATCTGCCAAATTGTAGACCGATCCGGCGGCGATGGCCAACGTTTTGGCGCCGGTCTGGGGCCCGCATCCTTGTCCCCGACCCGAGCCCTATGTTAGCCACTCGCCGGAAATCAGGGGCGCTGGCCCGAGGAGACCATCTGATGACCGACGGCAACGGCACGCCCCCAACTGAAACTCCGCCGCCCCAGCTCAATGTCCTGGTGCAGTACACCAAGGACCTGTCGTTCGAGAACCCGAACGCACCGCGCTCGCTGGGTCCGCAGCAGCAGCAGCCTGCGATCAACATCCAGATCAATGTCGGCGCCAATGCCGTCGCCGAGACCGACTACGAGGTCACCCTCTCGATCGAGGGCAAGGCCCAGATCGGTGACATGGTGCTGTTCAATTTCGAATTGGCCTATGCCGGCGTGTTCCGCATCCAGAATGTTCCGGCGGACAACCTTCATCCGGTGGTCATGATCGAATGCCCGCGGCTGTTGTTCCCGTTCGCCCGCGAGATCATCGCCACGTCCGTGCGCGACGGCGGATTTCCGCCGCTGCTGCTCGACCCGGTGGATTTCGTCGGTCTCTATCGGCAGAACCTGGCGAACCAGACGGCGCAGCAACAGCAGCAGCCGAGTTGAGGGCCTGATCCCGAAAAGCTTGCCCTCGACGTGATCGGGGGTGGGTACCGGTCTTCGGACCAGATCATGCCCACTAAGGACTCTAACAACTACTGGTTCAGGCTGGGGCGTACTCGCCCCAGAGCGCCTTTTCCCCGAGCGTCGCGACGAAGGCCGCGTGAGCCGCGAGTTCGGCCGCCGACAGCCGCGGCAGCAATGGCTCTGCGCGCTGGCGGCGCGGCGCATCTGCGTGGCTCGCGACGCGAACCTGCACGCTCTCCGCGAGGATCAGCTGCGACTGCCGCGCGCCGATCAGGTCGATATAGACCTCCGCGAGCAGCTCCGCGTCCAGCAACGCGCCGTGCTTGGTGCGGTGTGAGTTGTCGATCGCATAGCGCGAGCAAAGATCGTCCAGCCGATTGGAGACGCCGGGATGCTTGCGGCGCGCCAGCAGCAGCGTGTCGACCAGCCGCTCGCGCGGAATCGGCGAACGCGCGACCTTCTCCAGTTCGGCATTGATGAAGCCGATGTCGAACGACGCGTTGTGGATCACCAGCGGCGCGTCGCCGACGAAGGCCAGGAAGTCATCGGCGACGGAGGAGAACAACGGCTTGTCGGCAAGGAACTCGGTCGAGAGGCCGTGCACCTCGTAGGCCTCACGCGGCATGTCGCGCTGCGGGATTGATGTAGCGGTGGAACGTCTGGCCGGTCGGCATCCGGTTGAAGATCTCGACGCAGCCGATCTCGACCAGTCGATCGCCGCGCAGCGGATCGAGCCCGGTCGTTTCCGTATCGAGAACAATTTCGCGCATCTCACCGAATCACTGCCGTTTGATCGGCATCTTAACGACTTCGGCGAGGATGTCGCGAATCCGCGCGCGCACCGGATCGAGTCCGGCGGACGTATCCACGACAAAGTCGGCGCGCTTGCGCTTCTCGGCGTCCGGCGTCTGCCGCGCCAGGATCGCGTCGAGCTTCTCCTGCGTCATGTTCTCGCGCGCCAGCACGCGGGCGCGCTGGATATCCGCCGGCGCCGACACGACGACGACCGCATCGACGCGTTTTTCGCCACCGGTCTCGAACAGCAGCGGCACATCGAGCACGGCCACCGGCGCACCGGACTTTTCCGCATCCTCCAGGAATTTCTGGCGGTGGGCGCCCAGCATCGGATGCACGATCTGCTCGAGCTGCTTCAACGCCTCCGGATTGCCCAGCACCCGTGCCGACAGCTTCTGCCGGTCGACCTTGCCGTCGGCGGTGGTGCCGGGAAACGCAGCCTCCACCACCGGCACCGCTTCGCCGGCATAGATCGCATGCACCGCCGCGTCCGCGTCATAGACCGGAACGCCCTGCTCGGCGAACAGCTGCATGGTGGTCGACTTGCCCATCCCGATCGACCCGGTCAGTCCGATGATCCGCATCAGCTTCTCGTGTTCTTGTTGTTCCGCTTAGTTGTTTGAGCATGATCTTTTTCCGGATCATGCTTTATTCCGCAACCAGACCCAAGCCGCGCAGGCAACCCAAAAGCGGCAACAGCGGCAGGCCGAGAATCGTGAAGTGGTCGCCCTCGATCGTCTCGAACAGATGCACGCCAAGACCTTCGAGCTGGTAGGCGCCGACACTGGTGGTCACCGCAGCCCCGGCGGCATCGAGGTATCGTTCGATTGTCGCATCGCTCATGCCGCGCATCGTCATTCGCGCCACCGACACATGCTCGAACAGCATCTTGTCGTCCTTCGCCACGGCAATCGCAGAATGCAGTTCATGCGTCTTGCCGGCAAGTGCGCGCAACTGGCCGGCCGCCTGCTCGCGCCCGGCCGGCTTGCTGAAAAGCCGCTCCTGCAACGCAAGCGTTTGATCGGCGCCGACCACGACGCGGCCTGGCTGTCGCTGCGCCACATGCAGCGCCTTCGATTTCGCCAGCAGCGCCGCAATCGCCGCGGGATCCTTCAGCCCTGAAGCCGCCTGGATACCGCGCTCGTCGATGTCGGCCGGGATGGCTTCAAAATCGATGCCGGCCGCTTGCAGCAGCGCCTGCCGGGATTTGCTTTGCGAGGCGAGGATGAGCGGCTTGTCGCCGACCCACAGCGTCATTGCGCGCTCCGCTGCCGTTGCCGGTCCGACAGAAGCTTCATGATGGCGGCCGCGGTCTCTTCGATCGAGCGGCGCGTCACATCGAGCTGCGCCCAGCCATGCCGCGCGCTCAGCTTGCGCGCGAACATCACCTCGTCGGTCACCGACTGCTTGTCGATGTAGGAATCGGCATCCATCTGTGCGCCAAGGCCGAGAAGCCGGTTCTGCCGCACCTGGATCAACCGTTCCGGCGTTGCATGCAGACTGACCACCAGCGGACGCGTCAGCGTCATCAGCTCCGGCGGAACCGGAATGTTCGGAACGAGCGGGATGTTCGCCGTGCGGACGCCGCGGTTGGCGAGATAGATCGACGTCGGCGTCTTCGACGTTCGCGACACGCCGACCAGCACCACATCGGCCTCCTCGAGCCCCTCGGTATGCTGGCCGTCGTCGTGCATCATCGTGTAGTTCAGCGCGTCGATCCGCTTGAAGTACTCCGCATTCAGCACGTGCTGGGCGCCGACGCGGTGCGAGGTTTCCGCACCGAGATAGGCCTGGAACAGCTGCAGCACCGGGCCGATGATCGACAGGCTCGGCACATTGATCTCGGCGCACTTCTTCTGCAGCCGATCGACCAGCTCGTCATCCAGCAGCGTGAACAGCACGATGCCCGGCGATTCCTCGATCTCGGTCAGGACACGGTCAAGCTGCTTCTGGCTGCGGACCAGCGGATAGACATGCTCGATCGGCGTCACGTTGGCGTACTGGGCGGCGACGGCGCGCGCCACGGTGATCAGCGTCTCGCCGGTCGAATCCGACACCATATGCAAGTGGAAGTAACTGCCGGACGAGACGATCATGGAAGCACGACATCCATTTGCCGCCGACTCGTCCCTCTGTATCGATTGTGGATTGGTGTTGAGCAAACGACGCAAATCCTCAAGCCGGACGTCAGCGGCGGGATAAGCGGCGACTTCGTACACAGACAGCCTCGCGGGATAGTTCTGGACCCTCGTGAGCATGATAGTGAGGTTATGTGGACTTGTCTCTTGATAATCAAATCGGGAAGTCGGACTTCGCCGGATAAAGCCGATGTTATTTGGCTCAGGACCGGCTTGTTGACTATGGGTACAACCCGGACCGGCTGTGGATGATCGCTGGATAAGTTGCTGGCTTCGAGTCGTGAGTCAAATCCACGCTCAAGTAACTACTAACTAGAATCTAGAACTAGATAGTTTTAAGGGAAGAGGGATTGAGGATATCTCGGTGAGCAGTTCTTTCCTGACAGTGCTGGACGGACAACGGTCCGCAACGCCGCCCGTATGGATGATGCGGCAGGCGGGCCGCTATCTGCCGGAGTATCGTGCGCTGCAGGGAGAAGGCCGGCTCGTTCATGAAGCTTTGCTTCACGCCGGAACTTGCCGCCGAGATCACCCTGCAACCGATCCGCCGATTTGGTTTCGATGCGGCGATCCTGTTCTCCGACATCCTCGTCATTCCGCATGCGCTCGGCCAGACCGTCAGGTTCGAGGCCGGCGAAGGTCCGCGCCTCGATCCGCTGACGAGCGAAGCGGCGATCGATGCGCTGCCGAAGACCGTCGATCAGGCGATCCTTGCGCCGATCTACCAGACGGTGAGAGAGGTCAGGCCGCAGCTCGACAGCAAGACGGCGTTCATCGGTTTTTGCGGAGCGCCGTGGACGGTTGCGACCTACATGATCGCCGGGCAAGGCACGCCCGACCAGGCGCCGGCGCGGATGTTTGCCTATGAGCATCCAAAGGCCTTCGGCCGGCTTGTCGATCGGCTGGTCGAAAACTCGGTGGCCTATCTGGCCAAGCAGTTCGAGGCTGGTGTCGACGCCGTACAGCTGTTCGACACCTGGGCCGGTGTGCTGCCGCCGGACGAATTCGCGCGCTGGTGCATCGAGCCCGCGGCGCGCATCGTCGAGGGCCTTCGCGCGAAGGTGCCGAATGCGCGGGTGATCGGTTTTCCGCGCGGCGCCGGACATCTGCTTGGCGACTACGTCGATCGCGTGCCGGTCAACGCCGTCAGCATCGACTGGATGGCCGATCGCAAATTCATTCGCGAGCGGGTACAGAGCCGCGTCGCGGTTCAGGGAAATCTCGATCCGCTGGCGCTGCTCGCCGGCGGCGATGCGCTCGACCGATCGATCGACGCGATCCTGCACGATTTTCGCGACGGCCGTTTCATCTTCAATCTCGGCCACGGCATCCTGCCGCCGACGCCGATCGCGCATGTCGAGCAGATGCTGAAGCGCGTGCGCGGTTAGAGCATGATCCGGAAAAGTGGATACCGGTTTTCCGAAAAGATCATGCTCCAAACAAAATAAAGCGGGCCAAGATGTACGAGTGGGTGAAGGCGTTTCACGTCATCGCCGTCATCTCCTGGATGGCGGGGATGCTCTATCTGCCGCGCCTGTTCGTCTATCACTGCGAGGCCGAGGTCGGCTCAAAGCAGTCCGAGACCTTCAAGGTCATGGAGCGGAAGCTGCTGCGGCTGATCATCAACCCGGCGATGATCCTGACCTGGGTGCTTGGGCTGACGCTGGTCTGGCTCGGCCATTGGCACACCGCGCGGCTGGATGCACGCCAAATTCGCGCTGGTGATCCTGCTTTCGGCCCTGCACGGCCTGCTGGTGCGCTACTGGCGCGACTTTGAGGCGGACCGGAATACCCGACAGCCAGAAATTCTATCGTATTATCAACGAGGTGCCGGCTGTGCTGATGGTCGGCATTGTCATTTTGGTGATCGTAAAGCCATTTTAGCGGGGAAATCCCGGATTTCCCCATCTTGCGTAAGTCGTACTGATTTAATATATTTTCCTCGTATCCCTCCGAACGCAGGCGGATGTGGCGCGGTCCCTTTTGGCGGACCGGCTGTTGCATCAGGTTCAAAGCCCTTCGGGACTGATCACCTAAGACCTGGTCTTGGAACTCCCAAAGCTCGACTGCATCCAGAACTCTGCGACCCCCTCCCTCCTCTCTTCCCGCGCCGCATCACCCTCTCGCATTCCCGGCGCCGAAAAAATCTCCACAGGACTACCCCCATGCCGGAAATGAAACTTCAGGACCTCAAGGCCAAATCCGCCGCCGAACTTGTGTCGTTCGCGGAAGAGTCGGGGGTCGAGAACGCGCCGACGATGCGCAAGCAGGAGCTGATGTTCGCGATCCTGAAGCAGCTCGCGATCCAGGAAACCGACATCATCGGCGAAGGCGTCGTCGAGGTGCTGCCCGACGGCTTCGGCTTCCTGCGCTCGCCCGATGCGAACTACCTGCCCGGTCCGGACGACATCTACGTCTCGCCATCGCAGATCCGCCGCTTCGGCCTGCGCACCGGTGACACCCTCGACGGACAGATCCGCTCGCCGAAGGAAGGCGAACGCTATTTCGCGCTGCTGAAGGTCAACTCGCTCAACTTCGAGGACCCCGAGAAGTCCAAGCACAAGGTCAACTTCGACAACCTGACGCCGCTCTATCCCGACGAGCGGCTGAAGATGGAGCACGAGGATCCGACCAAGAAGGATCTGTCGGCCCGCGTCATCGATATCGTCGCGCCGATCGGCAAGGGCCAGCGCGCGCTGATCGTCTCGCCGCCGCGCACCGGCAAGACCGTGCTGCTGCAGAACATCGCGCACGCGATCACCGCCAATCACCCGGAATGCTATCTGATCGTGCTGCTTGATCGACGAGCGGCCGGAAGAAGTCACCGACATGCAGCGCTCGGTGAAGGGCGAGGTCGTATCCTCGACCTTCGACGAGCCGGCAACGCGGCACGTGGCCGTCGCGGAAATGGTGATCGAGAAGGCCAAGCGCCTGGTCGAGCACGGACGCGACGTCGTCATCCTGCTCGATTCGATCACGCGTCTCGGCCGCGCCTACAACACCGTGGTGCCGTCATCGGGCAAGGTGCTGACCGGCGGTGTCGACGCCAACGCGTTGCAGCGGCCGAAGCGCTTCTTCGGCGCCGCGCGCAACATCGAGGAAGGCGGATCGCTGACCATCATCGCCACCGCGCTGATCGACACCGGCAGCCGCATGGACGAAGTCATCTTCGAAGAGTTCAAGGGCACCGGCAACTCGGAACTGATCCTCGATCGCAAGGTCGCCGACAAGCGCACCTTCCCGGCGATCGACATCACCCGCTCCGGCACCCGCAAGGAAGAGCTGCTCACCGATCCGCAGCAGCTCAAGAAGATGTACGTGCTGCGCCGTATCCTCAATCCGATGGGGACGATGGATGCGATCGACTTCCTGCTCGACAAGCTGCGCAACACCAAGACCAACGGCGAGTTCTTCGAGTTCGATGAACACCTGACGCAGATGGCCAGGATTGCGAGAAACACCTGGCTTCGGCCTTCTCGCAATCGGCCTCTTCGTGCTGTCTGTGCGTTGCGGCGTTCGCGCAGCAGCCGGTCAAGATCTACGGGCTGACGATTCCCGATTTCATCGGTGGCCTCGCCCGCGGACAGTTGAACGACTACGAAGCGAAGTCGCCGGGCCTCGGCTATTCGATCCGCTTTCCGTCCCGGCCCGGCTGGATCGTCGATGCCTACATCTACGATTTCCAGCTGAAGTTCATTCCCGACGACATCGAATCGAGCGTCGTCAGGGAGCAGCTCACGCGCGCGAAGGGCGATATTTTCGAGCTCGGGCGGCGCGGCAGCTACGGCAATGTTCGGGAAGGCAGCGAGTTCACGATCGGCCGCAGCGGCCGGACGCGATTTGTCTGCGCGACCTTCAGCTATTTGCGCGGCGAGAAGCGCGACCTCGACGTCGACAGCTACCTGTGCCTGACGTCCTGGAACAACAAGTTCGTCAAGATCCGCATGACCGCGCTGAAGGGCGCGATGTCGCGGTCCGACGCTGTCAATTTCGTCGAGGCATGGATTTCCCTGCTCTCGCCGGCGTCGTGACGGCCATGAGCGTGCCATTCGCTTTGAGGTCGGCGACGGCGCAGGATGCACCGCTGCTGGCGCGCATTCATCGCGCAGGCGCGTGTGGCGGCCATGCCGTGGCTGCCGCTTCTCCACACGACGGACGAAGACCTTGCCTGGATGACGAATGTCGTCCTGGCGCAACAGCAGGTCATCGTCGCCACCGGCGATGATGTTGCCCTTGGGCTTCATCGCGCTGACCGACGGCTGGGTCGAACATCTCTATGTCGATCCGGCTTCGTGGCGAACCGGCGCGGGCTCGGCGCTGCTGAACGATGCAAAGCAACGCCTGCCGGGTGGCTTTCGGCTGTGGACGTTTCAGCGCAACGCCATGGCGCGTGCGTTCTATCGCAAGCACGGTCTGGCCGAGATGCGTCAGACCGACGGCTACGACAACGAAGAGAAGGAGCCGGACGTGCTGCTCGGCTGGAAGCTGACCAGCTGACGCAAGGCATCCGGCGTGGTCACCGGCAGTGAACAGCTCTGGCCGCGGCAGACGAACGCGGCAGCGCCTGAGACCGCGGCGAGCTTTGCCTTTGCCGGATGATTGTCGGCGAGCGCCGCGCCATCGCTCGCATGCAGCACGATCCGATTCGCATGCGGCAGGCCTCGCGCCACGCGGAGCAGTGCATCGGCCTCATCGCCCTGCCCGACCACGACGATCTCCGACGCGGTCAGCCGCATGTCGAGCGCGTTCAGCAGCGAGAGATGACCGAACAGATTGTCGGCCGCGCGCGGCAGGATGGCCGTGAACATGGCGTCGGCCTTGGCGCGCCAGGTGTCGTCGCCGGTCAGCGCCGCAAGGCGCACGAGGTTCTGCGCGATCAGGCCGTTGTGATTCGGGATCGCGTCGTCGACGGTTGCATGCGGGCGGATGATCAGGCCTTCGGCATCGTCGGCGGTGAGGAAGTAGCCGCCATCCGCATCCGCGTGATGGGTGTCGAGCACGTGCTGCCATTTGACGGCCTGCGCGAGCCAGGCGCCCTCGCCTGTCGCCTCGTGTAGCGCAAGGCCGGCGCGAATCATCGCCGCATAGTCGGATGCGAGGCCCGGAAACAACAAAGCCCCTGCCCTGAACGAATGGCCGAGCCGTTCGCCTCGCGTCATCGTGCCGGCCACGAAGCTGAAGGCGGCTTTGGCGATCGTTAGCCAGTCCGGCCGCTCGAACGCGACCGCCGCGTTGGCGAGAGCTGCGATCGTCAGCCCATTCCAGTCCGCCAGGACTTTGTCATCGAGGCCCGGCCTGACCCGCGCGCTGCGTCTTTGCTTCAGCGTGTCTCGCAGGACGGCAAGCCGCGCGGCTTCCTCCGGCGTGTCCAGCATGGCGTTGAGGCGATTCAGGATATTGTGGCCTTCGAAATTGCCGCCGGCAGTGACGTCGTATTTTGCCGCAAGAAACGCCGCGTCGTCCGTGCCGAGCACCTCCTGAATCTCGGCAAGCGACCAGACATAGTATCTGCCCTCCTCGCCTTCCGAATCGGCGTCGAGCGACGACGAGAACTCCGCCGCCCGCGACCAGCATCTCCCGCGTCAAGCCAGCCGACGGTCTCGATCGCGCGCTGGCGATACAACGGGTTCTTCGTCAACGCGTAGTCCAGCGCGAGCAGGTCGAGGATCTGGGCGTTGTCGTAGAGCATCTTCTCGAAATGCGGCACCAGCCATTTCTCGTCGACCGAGTAGCGCGCGTAGCCGCCGCCGAGGTGATCGTAGATGCCGCCCTGGCTCATCTGCGTGAGCGCAAGCTGTGTCGTCTTGAGGAAGCGCTCGTCGCCGGTGCGAAGGCCGGCGCGCCAGATGAACTCCAGCATCGTGCATTGAGGAAATTTCGGCGCGCCGCGTAAGCCGCCATGCACCGGGATCGGTCGCGCGCGCGATCGATTCGGCAATGTTGTTGAGCTCGCTCGGGCCGATGGACACGGCGCTTTTGGCCTCGCCGCGATCCTTCAGCCGCGCCAACAGCGCGCTGCGGTTCTGCGCGACCCGCGCGGGCTCGTCGCGAAAGACGCGGTTCACTTCGCGCAGCACGTCGACGAACGCCGCGCGGCCAAACTGCGCGGTCTTCGGAAAATACGTGCCGCCCCAGAACGGCTCGCCATCGGAGTTGAGAAACATCGTCAGCGGCCAGCCGCCCGGCTCGCCGAGATGATGCAAGGCGTTCATGTAGATCTGGTCGATGTCCGGACGTTCCTCGCGGTCGACTTTGATGTTCACGAACAGCTCGTTCATGACCGCCGCGGTCGCCGCGTCCTCAAAACTTTCGTGCGCCATGACGTGGCACCAGTGGCAGGCGGCGTAGCCGATCGACAGCAGGATGGGCCGGTCGGTGCGCTTCGCCTCGGCCAGGGCGTCGGGGCCCCAGGGCCACCAGTCCACCGGATTTCCCTGGTGCTGCAGCAGGTAGGGGCTGGTTTCCGCCGCGAGCCGGTTGGTGTGCGCTGCAACATGGCTCATGAAGGCACTCCGGGAGCGGCCTGCTTCTGACGCTATCGTGCTGATTTGGTTCCAGAACCGAATAGCTCACGTTTCCGGACCCTGGACAATCGAGCCGCCCGGGCCCTCTTGACTAAATAGTTGTCGATAGCGTTAAATATTATCATATAGCGAAAGGAGCTTGCCATGGACGATCCGTTCGGCCGCCCGGCCCTGATACCCGCCGTCTTCTACAAGGACCCGATGGCCGCGCTCGATTGGCTGGAAAAAGCCTTCGGCTTCGAGCGGACCATGCTGATCACCGACAACGACGGAAACCTGGCTCACTCCGAGATGCAGCTGGGCGGCGGCCACATCATGGTCGGCATCGGAATGGACCGACTATGTCGCAAGCCCGGCCTCCACCGGCGGCCGCAACACCCAGTCGATCCATCTCCATCTCGCCGAGTGGCATCGACGCACACTGCAAGCGCGCCAAGGCCGCCGGCGCCGTCATCGTCCGCGAGCTCGAGGATCAGTTCTATGGCGACCGGACTTATTCGGCGCGCGATCTCGAAGGCCATGTCTGGAGCTTTGGCCAGACCGTTCAAAAGGTCTCGCGCGAAGATGCCGAGAAAGCCAGCGGCTTGAAGATCGAGGGTTGGCATTGACGCAGGCGCTCGCCATCGACCGCACGCTGGCGGCGCTGGCCGATCCCGCGCGCCGGCGTGTCGTCGACCTGTTGCGTGAACGGCCGCATCGCGCCGGCGAGCTTGCGAGCGCGGCCGGGCTCAGCGCGCCGGCCATGAGCCGGCATCTGCGCGCGCTGCGCAAAACTGGTCTGGTCGAGGAATCGCATCCGGAGTTCGACGCGCGCGTGCGCATCTATCGGCTGCGGCCGGAGCCGATGGCGCAGCTGAAAAGCTGGCTCGACGACACCGAACGGCTCTGGACGCAGCAGCTCGCTGCGTTCAAGGCGCATGTGGAAACCAGCGCATGATCCCGACCATGAATTCGCGCGTGATCGTCTCGCTGCGTGTAGCCGCAACGCCGCTGCGGGCGTTCGAGGTGTTCACGCGCGAGATCGGCACGTGGTGGCAGCCGAACGAATTGTTTCGGTTCACGCCGCGATCGCCGGGACGGATCGCGCTGGAGGCAGGCGAGGGCGGTCGCTTCACCGAGACGCTCGACAACGGCAAGGTCTTTGAGATCGGCCGTGTCACCACGCTGGGAACCCGGCGCACGTCTCGCATTGACCTGGCGGCAGGCGACCTTCGCGCCGGACCAGATGACGCATGTGGACGTGCTGTTCGAACCGGTCGGCGACGAGACGCGGATCACCGTGACCCACACCGGCTGGGATAGCGTTCCGCAAGAGCATGTCGCGCGTCATTCGTTTCCGGACGGGATATTCCTGCGCCGGCATGCGGAGTGGTGGCAGCAATTGCTCGGCGCCTGCCGCTCGCAGCTTGCGTCGCTGATATTTTCGCTGACGACGCCGGTCGAAGCCGCCATACTTGGCACGTCGCGATCCAGTCGACGCACGTGCAGGCGAGGGTGCGATGGTGGCGATCAGGTATCTGGTGCACAACGTCGACAGCGCCGTCGCTTTCTATCGCGATCGTCTGGGCTTCAAGCTCGAGCAGCAGTTCGGCGCGGCGATGGCGATCATGGAGCATGACGATTTGCGGCTGTGGCTGGCAGGGCCGGGCGCCTCGGCGGCGCGTCCGATGCCCGACGGACGCAAGCCGGAAGCCGGCGGCTGGAACAGGTTCGTGCTCGAGGTCGACGATCTCGACGCCACGGTCGCCGAGCTGCGTCTGGCCGGCGTGAAGTTTCGCAACGACATCGTCGTCGGTCCGGGCGGCAAGCAGATCCTGTGCGAGGATCCGTCCGGCAACGCGATCGAACTGTTTCAGCCCGGCGGATAAGTTTGCGAAAGCCGATGGCGCGCGACACCATCTTTGCCCTGTCCACCGGACGTCCGCCGGCAGCGATCGCCATCGTGCGGATATCCGGACCGGCCGCGCGAACGCGCGCTGGAAAAGCTTGCCGGCCGCATTCCTGCGCCGCGTGTCGCGACCTTCGCGACGCTGCGTAACGCTGCGGGATCGGTCATCGACGACGCGGTCGCGCTGTTACTTTCCGCAGCCACACAGTGCGACCGGCGAAGACGTCGCCGAGCTGCAGCTGCACGGCAGCCGCGCCGTGCTCGCCGCGCTCTTCGAAGAGCTCGGCAGGATCGACGGCATGCGCCCGGCGGAAGCGGGCGAGTTCACGCGCCGCGCATTCGAGAACGGCAAGCTCGATCTGACCGAAGCGGAAGGCCTCGACGACCTGATCCACGCCGACACCGAAGCGCAGCGGCGGCAGGCGCTGCGGCAGTTCAAGGGACTGCTGGGCCAGCGCGCCGAAGACTGGCGGCGACAGATCATCGAGGCATCGGCGCTGGTCGAGGCGGGGATCGATTTCTCCGACGAAGGCGACGTGCCGGACGAACTGATCGCGCCGGCGCGCGAGAAGATCGCGCGTCTTGCGCGGCGAGATCGACGACACGCTGGCCGCGTCCGCGCGGAGCGAACGTCTGCGCGAAGGGCTGGTGGTTGCGATCGCCGGTCCGCCCAACGCCGGCAAGTCGACGCTGCTCAATCGCCTGGCGCGGCGCGAGGCCGCGATCGTCTCGCCGCTATGCCGGCACCACGCGCGACGTCATCGAAGTGCATCTCGATCTCGACGGCTATCCGGTGGTGCTGCTGGACACCGCCGGCATTCGCGACACCAGCGATCCGGTCGAGGAGGAGGGCGTGCGTCGCGCCCGCGAGCGCGCCGCCGACGCCGACCTGGTCCTCTGGCTGACTGAGCCAATGGCCGACACGGGTCAGCCCGAGATGGCCGGCACGACCTGGCGGGTGCTCAACAAGATCGACCTCGCAGATCGCGCAATCACCTCGCGCGGCCGTCGGCGTTTGCCGGACCGACGTTCGAGATTTCTGCGAAGGCGGGGCAGGGCATCGCCGAGCTGACGGACGCGCTCGGCGAATTCGCGGCCGACGTATTTTGCCGCCGGCGAATCAGCGCTGGTGACGCGCGCGCGTCAGAAGGCGCTGCTGGAAACTGCGGTGGCCGCACTTCGCCGGGCCGGGCAGGTGCAGGCGGGTGCCGACGAGATCCTGGCGGAGGAGCTTCGGCTGGCGGCTCATGCTCTGGGACGGCTGCTCGGCAGGGTCGATGTCGAGGACATCCTGGACAAGATTTTCAAGGACTTCTGCATCGGTAAGTGACCTGTAGAAATGGAGGTTAATTCATTTTTACCTCTGTTTCACGTGAAACAGATTCGGCAGCCGGTCAGCCGAATCAGCTTTGACCCTTGGCGGTCTGGGGTTAGAAGATCGCCCATCGCAGAACACGTGCGCAGATGAACCAGGCATCCTTCGACGTCATCGTCATTGGCGGCGGCCACGCCGGCTGTGAGGCCGCGGCCGCGGCCGCGCGCATGGGCGCGCGCACGGCGCTGCTGACCCACAAGTTCGCGACCATCGGCGCGATGTCCTGCAACCCCGCCATCGGCGGTCTTGGCAAGGGCCACCTCGTCCGCGAGGTCGATGCGCTCGACGGCCTCATGGGCCGCGTCGCCGACCAGGGCGGCATCCAGTTTCGCCTGCTCAACCGCCGCAAGGGTCCGGCCGTCCGCGGTCCGCGCGCCCAGGCCGACCGCAAGCTCTACGCGGCCGCCATGCAGACGGCGATCCGCGAGACGGCCAACCTCACCGTCATCGAGGGCGAGGCCGACGATCTGTCCATCGTCGACGGCCGGATCGAGGGCGTGGTCCTGGCCGACGGCCGCACGGCTGACGGCCGGCGCCGTCGTCATCACCACCGGTACGTTTCTGCGCGGGCTGATCCATCTCGGCGAAAAGAACTGGCCGGCGGGCAGGGTCGGGGAGGCGCCGGCGCTCGGGCTGTCGACGTCGTTCGAGCGGGCAGGGTTCGCCCTCGGACGTCTGAAGACCGGCACGCCGCCGCGGCTGGACGGCACCACCATCGACTGGGCTGCCGTCGAGATGCAGCCGGGCGACGATCCGCCCGAGCCGTTCTCGGTCCTGACGTCGAAGATCACCACGCCGCAGATCCAGTGCGGCATCACCCGGACCACCGGCGCCACCCATGAGGTGATCCGCGCCAACGTCCATCGCTCGCCGATGTACTCCGGCCAGATCCGCAGCACCGGGCCGCGCTACTGTCCGTCGATCGAGGACAAGATCGTCCGCTTCGGCGAGCGCGACGGCCACCAGATCTTCCTCGAGCCGGAAGGCCTCGACGATACGACGGTCTATCCGAACGGCATCTCGACCTCGCTGCCGGAGGAGGTCCAGCTGGCCATCCTCACGACGATCCCGGGCCTGGAGAAGGCCCGGATGGTCCGGCCGGGCTATGCCATCGAATACGACTACGTCGATCCACGTGAACTGACGCCGGCGCTGGAGACCAAGCGCCTGCGCGGGCTCTTCCTGGCCGGCCAGATCAACGGCACCACGGGATACGAGGAGGCGGCGGCCCAGGGGATCGTTGCCGGCATCAACGCCGCGCGGCGCGCCTCCGGCGGCGAGACCACGGTGTTCGACCGCGCCCACGGCTATCTCGGGGTGATGATCGACGACCTCGTTTCACGTGGCGTCGCCGAGCCGTACCGGATGTTCACCTCCCGGGCGGAGTTTCGGCTGTCGCTCCGCGCCGACAATGCGGACCAGCGGCTGACCAACCGGGGCATCGAACTCGGATGTGTGGGCGCTGACCGGTCCGCCTTCCACACCCGCAAGATGGCCGCGCTCGACGCCGCCAAGACCATGGCCCGGGAGCTCTCGGTGACCCCGAACGAGGCCGGGCGCCATGGGCTGGCGCTCAACCGCGACGGACAGCGGCGGACGGCCTTCGAGCTGCTCGCCTACCCGGACATCGCCCTCGCCGATCTCGTCAGGATCTGGCCGCAGCTCGGCGACCTCGATCCCGCGATCGCGACCCACCTGGAGATCGAGGCCAAGTACGACGTCTACGTCTCGCGCCAGGTCGAGGACATCGCGGCGCTGCGTCGGGACGAGAACCTGAAGCTCGGGGACGCGATCGACTATGCGACCGTGAACGGCCTGTCGAACGAAGCCCGCCAGCGCCTCGACGACGGCGCGCCCGGCCACCATCGGTCATGCCTCGCGCCTGGACGGCATCACACCGGCCGCGCTGACGCTTCTGATTGCCCATCTGCGGCGGAAGCCGCGTGGCGCACCGAGGCAAGCCGTCGGCTGAGGCCGGCGAGGAAGGGGCAATCTCCATGGCGAAGGCGGTCGCAGATCGGAATCCGGGGCAGGCGGCGTCCGCCGGTCTCGCCGGCGACAAGGCAGCCGCCCTCCGGCTCTGTCCTGTTTCACGTGAAACAGAAGCGCGGCTGGATCGCTACATCGCCCTGCTGTTCGAATGGCAGGCCAAGACCAACCTCGTGGCGCCCTCCACGCTCACGGCGATCTGGACCCGGCACGTCGCCGACTCCCTGCAGCTTCTCGACATCGCGCCGGCCGGAAAGACCTGGATCGATATCGGCAGCGGCGGGGGCTTTCCCGGGATCGTGCTCGCCTGCGCCCTCGCCGATCGGCCCGAGACGATCGTCCACCTGGTCGAGCGCAACGCCAAGAAGGCCGCGTTTCTGCGCGAGGCGCTGCGGGTGACGGGCGCGCGCGGCACGGTTCATCTCGCGGATATCGAGAATTTCGTGGATAGTGATCCGCCGGCGGCGGATTACGTCACCGCGCGGGCGCTGGCTCCGCTTAATGTCTTGTTAAGCCTTAACTGCGCCACTCATCTCCCGAGGAGCCAAGGCCTTGTTCCTCAAAGGTCAAGATGTAGAGGCTGAATTGACCGAAGCTACAAAATATTGGACTGTTGAGGCGAAACTTCATCCAAGCCGGACCAGCATGGACAGCCGGGTTGTCGAGATCGATCAAGTTTTCGCAAAAGGAGCGCCGGCGACTGACCGGCGCAAGCGGCCATGACGGACGACATCATCAAGAATCTGCAGATGCTCAACGATGAGCAGCCGCAGCCTCACCCGCGGCCGGTGCGGCCGCGCATCATCGCGCTCGCCAATCAGAAAGGCGGCGTCGGCAAGACCACGACCGCGATCAACCTCGGCACGGCGCTCGCGGCGACCGGCGAGCATGTGCTGATCGTCGACCTCGATCCGCAAGGCAATGCATCGACCGGTCTCGGCATCGACCGCAAGAACCGCGAATGCTCGACCTACGACGTGCTGATCGGCGAAGCGCGGCTGCGCGAGTCGGTGCTGCCGACGGCGGTGCCGCGTCTGCATATCGCATCGTCGACCATGGATTTGTCCGGGCTCGAGCTCGAGCTCGGCACCGAACGCGATCGCGCCTATCGCCTGCGCAATGCGCTCGCCGTGCTGAACGGCAACAACCCGGCCGAGCCGGCCTACACCTATGTGCTGATCGATTGTCCGCCGTCGCTCAACCTCATCACCGTCAACGCGATGGCGGCGTCGGATGCGATCCTCGTTCCGTTGCAGTGTGAGTTCTTCGCGCTCGAAGGCCTGTCGCAACTTCTGCAGACGGTCGAGCAGGTGCGCTCGACGCTCAATCCGAACCTGACGATTCACGGCGTCGTGCTGACGATGTTCGATTCGCGCAACAACCTGTCCAACCAGGTGGTCGCCGACGTGCGGCAGTTCATGGGCAAGAAGGTCTACGACACCATGATCCCGCGCAACGTCCGCATTTCCGAGGCGCCGTCCTACGGCAAGCCGGTGCTGGTCTACGACCTGAAGTGCGTCGGCAGCGAAGCCTATCTCAAGCTTGCGACCGAAGTGATCCAGCGCGAGCGCGAGCTGCGCAGCAGCATGATGCCGAAAAAGTTCTGGAATTGAATTCGCGTACGGGAGTGCATGCTTTGAGTTCGAGGGAGGCTGCGATGGCGGAGGAAGCGCGATCGCGATTGGGCAGGGGTCTTGCAAGTCTGATCGGCGACGTCGGTGGCGAATCGGCGAAGGCGGAGCGTGCGCGCGCGCAGCGCCGCGTGCCGATCGAATTCCTGAAACCCAATCCGCGCAATCCGCGCAAGAGTTTCATCGACTCCGAGCTCGACGAGCTCGCTGAATTGATCCGCCAGCACGGCGTGATCCAGCCGATCGTCGCGCGACCGGTGCGCGGCGTGCCCGACAATTTCGAGATCATCGCCGGCGAACGGCGCTGGCGCGCGGCGCAGCGCGCGGGCCTGCACGACGTGCCGATCGTGCCGGTCGAAGTCAGCGACAACGACGCGCTGCAGATCATGATCGTCGAGAACGTCCAGCGCGAAGACCTCAACGCGATGGAAGAGGCGCGCGGCTATCATCTGCTGGTCGACGAATTCAAGCACAGCGTCGAGGATGTCGCGAAGGCCGTCGGCAAGAGCCGCAGCCACGTCGCCAACATGATGCGGCTGACGAAGCTGCCGAACGACGTGCAGGATTTCATCTCATCGGGCAAGCTGTCCGCAGGTCACGCGCGCGCGCTGATCGGCGTCGGCGAGCCGTCGCATGCTGCCGCGCGCGTCATCGCCGAAGGCCTGAGCGTGCGCCAGACCGAAGCGCTCGCGCACGAGGCCGGCGTGCCGTCGCGCAAGGAAGGCGCGAACCGAGAAGTCGAAGGCCGATCCGAACATGCTGGCGCTGGAAAAGCGCCTGAGCGATGCGATGGGTCTGAAGGTCACCGTCGACCACCGCGATCCCGCCGGCACGGTGCACATCCACTATCGCACCCTCGAGCAGTTCGACGAGATCGTCCGCCGGATCGCGGGCAAGAGCGGGTAGGGCGCGCGACTGAGCCCGGATGCATGCGGCCTCGCGCTTCTAGGCGCCGATGCTTGCATCGGCTATGGCGTATCCGGACTTACAGGCCGCTGTCGCTCGCTCTGCGGCTCAGCTCTACCCCCGCCTCCGCGCATTCACCGCGATCGCCATCAGCGCGCGTTGCGCGACGGCTTCCGCAAGCTGCGGCCGGCGCCGCACTTCGAGCGTCGCCTCGCCGAGCTGGATGATCGCCTGCGACAGCCGCTCGGCCGAAAGATTGCGCAGCGCCGGCTCGATGAACGGCTTGCGTGAAAAATGCAGCCGCGGAAACGCGCGCTCGCTGGCCATCTCGAGCGGCTGGCCCTCGTCCATCGCAAGCCGCGCCTTGTGCAGCTGCGATGCCTGCCGCCCTGCTGCGAACATGATCGCGTTCGGATTGATGCCCGCGGCGATCGCCTTGGCGAACAGCGTCTCGAGCTCGGCCGGCTTGCCCGCGAACGCGTTGTCGATGACCGGATCGAGCGCAAGGCTCGATGCGTCGGTCACGACGGCTGCGACATCGTCGAGCGAAATCTCACCCGTGCCGTGCGCGTAAAGCGCGAGCTTGCGGATTTCGTTGCGTGACGCCAGCCGGTCGCCGCCGAGCAATTCGGTGAGCGCTGCGCGCGCATCCGGTGCGATGCGCAGGTTCGCAAGCTTCAGCTCGTCGTCGATCAGTCGTCCGAGATCGCGCGCCGTGTCGGCGTAGCAGGCGATTGCCGCCGCGGTCTTCGCCTTCTCGCACATCACCCGCAGCGGTGAATCGCGGCGCAGCTCGCCGGCCTCGATGACGATGCGGCAATCCTTCGGCGGCTCCTTCAGCAGCACGTCGACGCCGCTGGAAAAATTGCGGCCGCCGGCGCGCACGCGGATCGCGCGGCGTCCGCCGAACAGCGGCACCGTCATCGCCTCGTCGACAAGTCGCGACGGCTCGGAGGCGAGATCGTCGCCCTCGAGCCGCACCAGCGAAAACGGATCGTTGACGTCGTCGACTGCGGCGGCGATCAGCGTGTCGGCGCGTTCGCGCACGAGGCCGACGTCGGCGCCGAAGAGCAGAATGATCGCATGCGCCGGGTTCGGCTTGGCGATGTAGGAGTTCGATCTCGCGCGACGTGGCTGATCCGCCGACCACGACTGTAACGAAGCCCGAGCTTCAGGTGCCCGCGACAAAGAACGCCGACAGGCGCTGGCTGATGTTCTCGGCGATCTGCTTGGTCGCCCGGCTCTCGGCGTCGCGCAGGCCGCGGATACGCGCGAAGCGCTGCTCCTGTCCCGGAATATCGTAGGACACCCGCGCAAAGGTGGTCGCGCGCATGACCGGCTTGTTGGTCGCGATCTCGCGCAATTCGTAAGTGACGTCGATGCCGTAGTTCTCGATGTCGGGCCGCGCCGTGGTGAGGTCGACGATCGCCGAGGTGCGGGAGGTCGACATCCGAACCACCAGCTTGTGCGTCGGCGGCGCCGCGCTGCTGCCGCCGGTGAAGCTGAAGAGCAGGCCGTTGCGCAGCTCGACCCCGAGCCGGGCATCCGCCACCTGGGCCGTCGTGATGTCGGTCACGTCCACGGCCGACAGCTTCTCCCGCAGCGCCGGCTCGCCGGTCACCGTGCGTTCGGCATACATCGGCTGGAAGCAGCCGGCCGTCAGCGCGCCGAGAAGGGCGACTGCCAGCAGCCTTCCAGCGATACGACCGTTAACCAACGACATTCACGATCCTCTGCGGCACCACGATGACCTTTCGCGGCGGCTTGCCGTCGAGGGCCCGTTTTACCTCATCGAGCGCCAGAACGGCAGCCTCAATTTCCTTGAGGTCCGGCGTCC
This sequence comes from uncultured Alphaproteobacteria bacterium, assembly GCA_963843435.1. Lineage (GTDB taxonomy): Bacteria > Pseudomonadota > Alphaproteobacteria > Rhizobiales > Xanthobacteraceae > P52-10. The sequence goes on along the minus strand of CAWJKJ010000006.1, from coordinate 283,176 downwards.
CGGGCCACCGTCACCTCCGCCCTTTTCCGGCCGTTGACCTGAACGGGCAGGGTGATGCTGTCCTCTACCAGCAAATCGGGCTCAATTTGGGGCCAGTCGGCCAGCGAAACCAGTTCCTTGTGCCCGAGCGCGGCCCAGCTTTCCTCGGCCAGGTGCGGCATCATCGGCGAGATCAGCCGGATCAGGATGTCGAAAGCCTCCCGCACGGCGCCGGCGAAGACCGGCATCGCTGCCGAGCCGCTTCCGGCTTGTCCGCAATCTCCGCCAGCGCGCCGACGAAAGTGTAGAGCTTGGCGATGGCCGTGTTGAAGCGCAGCCGCTCGATGCCGTTCGACACGTCCGCCAGCGTCCGGTGCGCCAGCGCGCGCAGCGCCTTGGCCTCGGCATGGCCGTCCGTGTTCGCGATGCTTTCCCGGCGGCGGCAGGAACGGCGCGACCGCATTCACCAGCCGCCAGATCCGCTGCACGAAGCGGGTCGCGCCCTGCACGCCTTCCTCGCTCCAGATCACGTCGCGATCCGGCGGCGAGTCCGAGAGCATGAACCAGCGTGCGGTGTCGGCGCCGTAGGTCGATATGATGTCGTCGGGATCGACGGTGTTGCGCTTCGACTTCGACATCTTCTCGATCGCGCCGATCTCGACCTCTTCGCCGCCGGCGAGCAGCGACCGCCGCGGCGCTTGTCGCCGACCGTCTCGATCTTCACCTCCGCCGGCGCGACGAACGTGCCGTCCTTCTTGCGATAGACCTCGTGCACCACCATGCCTTGCGTGAACATGCCCTCGAAGGGCTCGTCCAGGCCGGCATGACCCGTCGCCTTCATCGCGCGGGTGAAGAAGCGGCTGTACAGCAGGTGCAGGATCGCGTGCTCGACGCCGCCGATATACTGGTTGACCGGCAGCCAGGCGTCGACGTCGGCGCGGTTGGTCGGCGCATCCTCGATCCACGGATTGGTGAAGCGCGCGAAATACCACGACGAGTCGACGAACGTGTCCATCGTGTCGGTCTCGCGCTGCGCCTCGCCGCCGCACTTCGGGCACGTCACGTGCTTCCAGGTCGGGTGATGGTCGAGCGCGTTGCCGGGCTTGTCGAACGTCGCGTCGTCGGGGAGCGCGACCGGCAAGTCCTCGTCCGGCACCGGCACGACATCGCACGTCGGGCAGTGGATCACCGGGATCGGGCAGCCCCAGTAGCGCTGGCGCGAAATGCCCCAGTCGCGCAGGCGGAAATTCACCTGCCGCTCGCCGACCGGTTCATTGCCGCGCGTCTCGCCTTCAAGGCGTTTTGCGACCTCTTCCTTCGCCGCCTCGATCGTCATGCCGTCGAGGAAGCGCGAATTGATCATGCGGCCTTCGCCGTCATAGGCCGTGTCGGTGATGACGAATGTCTTCGGGTCCTGACCTTCCGGGCAGACCACGGGCACGTTGCCGAGGCCGTACTTGTTGACGAAGTCCAGGTCGCGCTGGTCGTGCGCCGGACAGCCGAAGATCGCGCCGGTGCCGTACTCCATCAGGACGAAGTTCGCGACATAGACCGGCAGCTTCCAGTTCGGATCGAACGGATGGATCGCCTTGATGCCGGTGTCGAAGCCCTGCTTCTCCTGGGTGTCGATGATTTCCTGCGCGGTGCCGTGCCGCTTGGTCTCGGCGATGAACTCGGCCAGCTTCGGATTCTTCGCAGCCGCAGCCTGCGCCAGCGGATGATCCGGCGCGATCGCCATGAACTTCGCGCCGAACAGCGTGTCATGCCGCGTCGTGAAGATCTTCAGCTCGGCCTCGCCGTTCGGCGCCGTCGCAGGATCCAGCGCAAAGCGGATCAGCATGCCTTCGGAGCGGCCGATCCAGTTGCGCTGCATCAGCCGCACCTTGTCGGGCCAGCGATCCAGCGTGTCGAGCGCGTCCAGCAGCTCCTGCGAGTACTTCGTGATCTTGAAGACCCACTGGCTCATCTCGCGCTGCTCGACCGGCGCGCCCGAACGCCAGCCGCGGCCGTCGATCACCTGCTCGTTGGCGAGCACGGTCATGTCGACCGGATCCCAGTTGAGCTTGCGCTTCTCGCGCTCGGCCAGGCCCGACCTTCATGAAGTCGAGAAACATCTTCTGCTGATGCTTGTAGTAGCTCGGATCGCAGGTCGCGATCTCGCGCGCACCAGTCGAGCGACAGGCCCATCACCTGCAGCTGCGCCTTCATCGCGCCGATGTTCTGATAGGTCCAGGCCCGGGGATGGACCTTGCGTTCCATCGCCGCGTTTTCCGCCGGCAGGCCGAACGCGTCCCAGCCCATCGGGTGCAGCACGTTGAAACCCTTGGCGCGCTTGTAGCGCGCGACCACGTCGCCCATCGTGTAGTTGCGGACGTGGCCCATATGGATGCGCCCCGACGGATACGGGAACATCTCGAGCACATAGTACTTTGGGCCGCGGGTCGTCGTTCTTCGTGTTGAAGATGCCGCGCTGGTCCCAGATTTTCTGCCAGCGCGGCTCGGCGTCGCGGGCGTTGTAGCGTTCGGTGGTCATCGAATTGTCAGTTTGTCGCAGGTCAAAAAGGCGGCCGACTAGGCCACGAAATACCCCGCAGGGTCAACGTTTTGTGCTGCAAACAAGGCAGAACGCGGACTAGCCGCACGATCTCGAAAAGTGTGACGCGGTTTCCCGACAATTCGCGCAAGCCGGCTTCGCGCCGGCAAGGAATTTCTGATAAAATCTGCGAAGATCGGCTCTAGACCGCGAGCGCCATGAGCTGGTCGACCGAGCGGATGTCGCCGTGCTCGACCACCGTGTTCCGGCCGCGCCGCTTGGCCATGTAGAGCCCGGCGTCGGCGGCTTCGATCAGGTCGAGCGGGTTCTGGCCCGTGACCGGCGAGGTCGCGGCAATGCCGACGCTGACGGTGATGCGTCCGAGCGGTGCCCCGCTGTGCGGCATGGCGAGCGCCTCGATGCGGGCGCGGATCATTTCGCCCACGTCCGCCATCCGCGCGGCGTCGGCGCCGGGCAGCATCAGCGCGAACTCCTCGCCGCCGTAGCGTGCGCCAAAGCCCTTCACCTCGTTGGCGATCGTGCTCAGGACGTCGCCGACCTTGGTCAGGCAGGTGTCGCCGTCGACGTGGCCGTAGGTGTCGTTGAACGTCTTGAAGTGGTCGATGTCGATCATCGCCAGCGCGAGCTTGCCGCTTTCCTGTTCCGCCTTCAGCCATTCGAAGTTCAGCCGGCTGTCGAATGCGCGGCGGTTGGCAAGGCCCGACAGCGTGTCGACGGAGGCCAGCACGGACAGCTGGCTGTTCGCGTTCATCAGTTCGCGTTCGCGTTCGGCAAGCCGCGTGGCCATGCCGTTGAAGGCCTGCGCCAGCGGCGCGAACTCCGGCGGCAAGCCGCTCTGCACGCTGCGCGCGGTGAGGTCGCCTGCGCCAAATCGCGTCGCCGCGCTGGTGAGAAGGCGGATCGGCCGGATGATCAGCCGCTCGCTCATGAACCAGGCGCCGATCAGCACCAACAGCCCGCCGAGCGCAAGCTGGACATAGGCTGCGCGAATCTCGCGGTTGATCGAAGCGAGCATGGCGCGCTCGTCGATGCTGACGATCAGCCGCGCGTTGGTCTCCGGCACGCGCGCCGAAGCGAACATGCGACCGTCGTCCGATTGACCTGTATGGACGGAGCCGGCGGCTTCGTCGCCGCCTTTGGCCATGGCCTGCGTGATCACCGCGCGGCTGGTCGGCAGAGGTGTCGGCCGGGGGCTTTGAGGCGAGCACGGCGCCGCCGCCGTCGACCAGCGTGAGGGTCATGCCTTCGGTCGCGGCGGTTCGGCCGATCAGTTCCTGGACCCAGCTCAGCGAGATCGAGGTGATGATGACGGCCTCGGTGTCGGCATTGATCGCCGAGGTCGGGAACGCGGCGATGATCATCGGATCGCCATAGGCTTTGCCGATCACGTAATCGCTGAGCACGAACTGGCGCTTGGCCAGTGCGTCATGAAAATAGTGACGGTCGGTGACATCGACGCCGACAAGATGCGGCAAGGTGGAGCAGAGCACGCGGCCGTTCGTGCCGGCCACCGAAATGTTGCCGATGCCGCGCATGTTCACCTTGAAGCCGGACTCGAGCAGGGCGCAGGGCCGGCCGAGGCGGTTCGCATGCACATAAATGGAGGCTGCGGTCCGCAGCATGCCTTCGACGGTCTTCACCATTTCGCGCTGCGCCTGGGCGCCGCGGCGCGCGATATCGGCAAGGTCGGCCGAGGCCGCCTTGATCTGATTGGCGCGGCTGGCTTCGAGAATGTGCACCCGGTCGAACATCAGCGGAACGACCAGGATCAGCGCCACCAGCACCAGGCGGGCGCGGACGTCGAAAATGGTCTTGAGTTTTGGCAGGTAGCGCCGGAGACTGATAGCAGACATAGCAAATTCCCCTTCCCCGCGCTCACCATAGGGTCGACGCCTCAAGGAGGGTTTTTTGCTTTCGCTAAAATTTGAATCGATCGGAACCTTCAGTCGCACATCATGGCCGACGCAGCTTTAATCTCTGATTCACCATCCGGCCTTGTCGCGGTCGAGCGCGAGATCGCGCGCGCCTGCAAGGATGCCGGCCGCGACCGCAGCTCGGTGCAGTTGATCGCCGTCTCGAAAACCTTCGGCGCGGATGCGATCGTGCCGGTTTTGCAGGCGGGACAGCATGTTTTCGGCGAGAATCGCGTGCAGGAGGCCAAGGCCAAGTGGCCGGCGATCATGGCAAGCTCGGGCGCGGTCGAGCTGCACCTGATCGGGCCGCTGCAATCCAACAAGGCGAAGGAGGCCGTCGCGCTGTTCGACGCCATCCACTCGGTCGACCGTCCGAGCATTTGCGAAGCGTTAGCCAAGGAAATCGAAAAGCAGGGGCGTTCGCCCACCCTGTTCGTTCAGATCAACACCGGCGAGGAGCCGCAAAAGGCCGGCATCGCGCCGGCCGAAGCCGACGCGTTCATCGCGAGATGCAGCAAGGATTTCGGCCTGAAGATTTCGGGCCTGATGTGCATTCCGCCGGTCGAGGATGCGCCGGCGCCGCACTTCGCGCTGACGGCGAAGATCGCCGCGCGCAACGGCTTGAAGCTGCTGTCGATGGGCATGAGCGCCGATTTCCCCGCCGCCATCCAGATGGGCGCGACCCACATCCGTGTCGGCTCGGCGATCTTCGGCCATCGCACGACGGCACTGCACGGCGCGTAGGCCGCTGGCCGACTGCTACCCGACCACAATCCGCGTTCGCCGGCTCAGCCTCGCCAGCAGCCGAATCATCGAACCTTGCGTCATCGCGATGCATCCGGCGGTCGGCGCAAAGCCTGGCCGTGCGAGATGCAGGAAGACCGCGCTGCCGCGTCCTTTGACGCGCGGCCGCGCGTTGTGATCGATCTCGACGATGAAGTCGTAGAGATGGTCCGCGCGCATCAAGCGGTCGGCGTTGCTCTCGGCGGCAAGCCGGACCGGCTGGTTGTAGCGCCGGTTGGCCGGGTCTTCGCACCAGCCGTCGCTCGGCTGGATCGCGCGCACCGGCAGCGTCGTGCCTGGGCCGTGCATGCCGGTCCTTGCGCCACCACAGGCGAAGCGGGTGGAAGGTGCCGATCGGCGTGCCGCCGTCGCCTTCGCGCTTGTTCGCCTTCAGGCCGCCGCGCCCGAGCGCCACCGGGACTGGCCTGGCCATCGAGCATGAGGATGCCGCGGGTCGGTTCGCCGGCGCGTCGCCGGACGGTGAGCGCGGTCAGCCCTCCGTCTGACGTGCGTCGTTTGTAAGTCATTGGAAAATTGAGCTTTCTCATTAATTTGGCGTACCCGTGCTTGCGCTGCACTGGTGGAATGCTTTATTTCGCATTGCCACCGCCGTCCACCGGCGGACCGATTCTGCCCGCTAAACTGCTGTCACGCTGCATTTTTTTGGCAGGCCGGTGTTTACTCCCTCGGACCGTCGCAAGGACCCCAACTGATGGCTACCGCCCGCAAGATTTTGATCGTGGATGACGACGACGATCTGCGCGACACACTGGTCGAGCAGCTTGCGCTGCACGAGGAGTTCGAAGCGTCGGCGGTCGATACCGGCGCGAAGGGCGCCCAGGCGGCCAAGACCAGCTCGCCCGATCTGATGATCATCGACGTCGGATTGCCGGATACCGACGGGCGCGAAGTCGTCCGCAGCCTGCGCAAGTCCGGCTTCAAGGCCCCGATCATCATGCTGACCGGCCACGACACCGATTCCGACACCATCCTCGGCCTCGAATCGGGCGCGAACGACTATGTCACCAAGCCGTTTCGCTTCGCGGTGCTGCTGGCGCGCATTCGCGCACAGCTGCGTCAGCACGAGGCGAGCGAGGACGCGGTGTTTTCGGTCGGTCCCTACAGCTTCCGTCCCGGCTCCAAGATGCTGCTCGGCGCGAATGCCAAGAAGGTGCGGCTGACGGAGAAGGAGACGGCGATCCTGCGGTTCCTCTATCGCGCCGGTCAGTCGCCGGTGTCGCGCGAGACGCTGCTGCAGGAGGTGTGGGGCTACAATTCGGGCGTCACCACCCACACGCTCGAGACGCACATCTATCGCCTGCGCCAGAAGATCGAGCTCGACGCCGCCAGTCCCGCTATCCTGGTGACGGAATCCGGCGGCTACAAACTGGTGCCGTGATAGAGTTTGAGGATCGATTCGTGCTGGTGCATTGGCACCAGCTCATCCGCCGCGGTTTCGAATGTCGATTGAGGATGACGTCAAGCTGCTCGCAAGCGTGCCGACATTGAAGCTGTTGGGCATCGAAGCTTTGCGGGTGCTTGCCATCGGCTCGGAAACACGCCGGGTGCGCCGCGACGAGGCGCTGTTTCACGCCGGCGATACCGCAGATGCAGGCTTTGTGGTGCAGTCCGGTTCGATCCGTGTGTCGAGCGAGGATGCAGGCGGCTACCGCGACGTTGTCGCCGGCCCCGGAACGCTGATCGGCGAGCTGGCGCTGGTGGTCGAAATGCAGCGTCCGTCGACTGCGGTCGCGCTGGCGGAATCGTCCGTGCTCCGCATTTCCCGCAGCATGTTCCAGCGCGTTCTCGAAGGTCATCCCGATGCTGCGCGCCGCCTGCGCGACGATCTCGCCGGCCGCACCAGCCAGGCGGCGAGCGACATGATGATCGCGAGCGGCAAGCTCGCGCCGTAGGGCAACGTCCTCGTATGAACGGGCGGACATGGATCAAGAGACGATCACCTCGGTCGGGTTCGACGGCCAGCTGATGCGCGGCGCGCTTGATGTGCGCCGAGAGGTGTTTGTCGACGAGCAGGGCGTGCCTCCGGAGATCGAAGTCGACGACGAAGATGCAAACGCCGTTCACCTGGTCGCCACGATCGGTGAGCGCGTTGTCGCGACGCTTCGCATCACGCCGATGGGGACCGCGGACAAGATCGGACGCGTAGCCGTGCGGCGCGAGCTTCGCGGCAAGGGGCTCGGGAGTCGGATGGTCGAACACGCCATGCGATTGATTTCCGAGAAGGGCGGCCGGGACATCGTGCTGCACGCGCAGATCCAGACCATCGATTTCTATCGTCGCCTTGGGTACCGCGAGGAGGGCGAAGTCGAGATGGACGCGGGGATACCCGCATATCTGGATGCGCAAGCGAGTTGACCCGCGCGGCTGATCCGCTGCGAGCTATCCTCCTTGGCTGTCACACCTCCAGCGTCGCCGTCACCGGCACATGATCCGACGGCTTTGCCCATCCCCGCGCGTCGCGCGCGATCGCAAAGTCGCTGACGCGGTCGCCGAGCGCCTGCGACACCCAGATGTGATCGAGCCGGCGTCCGCGGTCCGACAGTGTCCAGTCGGCGGCGCGATAGCTCCACCAGGTGTACACCTTCTCCGGTTCGGGAATGCGCGCGCGGGCGATGTCGATCCAGTTGCCGCGCGCCTTCACCGCGAGCAGCTTTTCGCATTCGACCGGCGTGTGCGAGACGATGTTGAGCAGCTGCTTGTGCGACCAGACGTCGTGCTCGTGCGGCGCGACGTTGAGGTCGCCGACGAGAATGTGCCGGTCGCTGCCATTCGGATGCAGCGGCTCGCAGGCCGCCATCTCGTCGAGGAAGGACAGCTTGTGCTCGAACTTCGCATTGAGCGACGGATCGGGGATGTCGCCGCCCGACGGCACATAGAAATTGTGCAGGATCACCGGCGTCTGCAGACCGGCCTTGTCGCCGAGCGACACCGAGATATGCCGCGCGTCGATCTTGCCGCAGAAGGTGCGGATATCGGTCTGATCGAACGGAAGCCGGGAGACGATCGCAACGCCGTGGTGTCCCTTCTGTCCGTGCAGCGCGACGTGCTCGTAGCCGAGCCGCTTCAACCGCTTCAGCGGAAAGGCGTCATCGGGACACTTCGTTTCCTGCAGGCAGAGAACGTCCGGTCGCACCGACTTGATGAACTTCGCGACCAGATTGATGCGGAAACGGACGGAATTGATGTTCCAGGTCGTGACGGTCAGGCGCATGCAACATCAATTGACCGGGACGCTGCCGCCGGTCAACCGCCGCGGCCGTCGTCGAACTTGGTGAAGTCGATCCTGAACAGATCCGGATCGGGCTTCTTCTGGGCGTTGAGATTGTAGATCGCGACGGTGGTGTCGTAGCCCTGCGGGTCCGTGATGGTCCACTGCTTGAGCTGATTGTCCTTCGTGCCGATCATCAGCATCAGCCGGCTGGTGCCGATCAGGGCCTGCTTCTCCTCGATCGTCACCGTGATGAAGACGTCGTCGGACGAGACCGACACGACGTTGGTGTCCTTCAACAGATCGATCCGGTCGGACAACAGATACCGCAGCGGCGTCTGCGACAACGGATAGACATCCTGCGTCTGCGAGCTTGCGATCGCGGACGACCATCGAAGAGCCGTCGGAGACGATGTCGATCGGGGTTGGCGCATCGTAGGCGAAGCGGACCTTGCCGGGCTTCTGCATGTAGAATTCGCCGGTGGTGCGGGCGCCGTTCGGTGCGACCTGCACGAAATTTCCGACCAGCGTCGAAAGCCCCGACAGGTAGCTCGAGATCTTCGACACCTGGGCTCGCTGGCTGGCGTCGAAGGTGCCGTCGGTCGCTGCGCGCATGCGCGGATCCGGCAGGATAGGCGTCGGCGGCGGCTGGAACGCGGGCGGCGGCGTGCCGACCAGCGGCGTTCCGGTGATGTCGGATCTTGCGCCTGCGTCCCGTTCCTTCGGCGCCGGCCGCGGCAACGGAACCGTCTCGGCAATCGCCGGCGACTGCCGCCAGGCCCAGGACAGCCGCGATCGCGACCGCGGCAAGCGGCCTGTGCGACCCTGAGAGGCGACTTTCGTGGCGCATTCTCAACGTAGTGCCGTCCCGTTCATCTGTTTGTCCAGCGGGGCTAAGCCCATGGCCCGTGTTCCGCTTCCGAAGTTCGTGTGGCTATTTCGCGGCCCGTCCGATCGATTTCACGATCGTGATCGCTGCAGCTTCTTGTTTGAGCATGATCTTTTCGGAAAACCGGTGCCACCCGATCGGGTCGAGGGCAAGCTTTCCCGGATCATGCTCTAAAACCGCCCCTCTTCCTCCGGCACCAGGATTTCGCGTTTGCCGGCGTGATTTGCCTGTCCGACGATTCCCTCGTCTTCCATACGTTCCATCAGCGAGGCAGCTTTATTGTAGCCGATTTGCAGCCGCCGCTGGATGTAACTTGTCGAGGCCTTGCGGTCGCGTTTGACGATCGCGACGGCCTGGGAGAACAGGTCGGGCTCGCCGCCCCCGCCCATGCCGGTCGCATCGAACACCGCGCCGTCCTCCTCGGCCTCCTCTTCCGCCGTGACCGCCTCGAGATATTCCGGCTGGCCCTGCGATTTCAGGTGGCGCACGACCTTTTCGACCTCGTCGTCCGACACGAACGGGCCGTGCACGCGGCTGATGCGGCCGCCACCGGCCATGTAGAGCATGTCGCCCTGGCCGAGCAGCTGTTCTGCGCCCATCTCGCCGAGAATGGTGCGGCTGTCGATCTTGGAGGTGACCTGGAACGAGATGCGGGTCGGGAAGTTCGCCTTGATGGTGCCGGTGATGACGTCGACCGATGGCCGCTGCGTCGCGAGGATCACATGCAGGCCGGCGGCGCGCGCCATCTGCGCCAGCCGCTGCACCGTGCCTTCGATGTCCTTGCCGGCGACCATCATCAGGTCGGCCATCTCGTCGACGATGATGACGATGAACGGCAGCGGCTCGAGATCGAGCTTCTCTTCCTCGTAGATCGCCTTGCCGGTCTCCTTGTCGAAGCCGGTGTGAACCGTGCGGGTCAGCTCCTCGCCCTTGGCCTTGGCGTCGGCGAGCCGCGCGTTGTAGCCGTCGATGTTGCGCACGCCGAGCTTGGACATCCGCTTGTAGCGCTCTTCCATCTCGCGCACGGCCCACTTCAGCGCGACCACCGCCTTCTTCGGGTCGGTCACGACCGGCGTCAAAAGATGCGGGATGCCGTCATAGACCGACAGTTCGAGCATCTTCGGATCGACCATGATCAGGCGGCACTGGTCGGGCCGCAGCCGGTAGAGCAGGCTGAGGATCATGGTGTTGATGGCGACCGATTTGCCGGAGCCGGTGGTGCCGGCGATCAGCATGTGCGGCGTGCGCGCAAGGTCGATGATCACCGGCTCGCCGCCGATGGTCTTGCCGAGACAGAGCGGCAGCTTCGCGACCGACTCGATGTTTTCCTTGGCGGCGAGCAGCTCGCGCAGGTAGACCTTCTCGCGGTGCTCGTTCGGCAGCTCGATGCCGATGGCGTTGCGGCCGGCGACGACGGCGACGCGGGCGGCCATCGCGCTCATCGAGCGGGCGATATCGTCGGCAAGGCCGATCACGCGCGACGACTTGATGCCGGGCGCAGGTTCCAGCTCGTACAGCGTGACGACCGGTCCCGGCCGCGCATTGGTGATCTCGCCGCGCACGCCGAAATCCTGCAGCACCGCCTCGAGCGCCTTGGAATTCTGCTGCAGCACCTCGTTGCTCAGCGTCTTGCGTTCGGATGCCTTGGGCTGCGGGGTCAAAACCGACATCGGCGGCAGCACGAAGCTGCTTGATGATTTCTTCGCCGGGCGCCTTCGCTGCACGCTTGCGCGGCTGCGGGAGGCTGGCTCCTCGTCGTCCTCGTCTTCTTCTTCGTCCTCTTCTTCCTCGTCCTCTTCCTCATCGACGCTTGCAGGGACAATCGATGGGCCCGCGCCGAGGCGTCCTGCCCAGGTTCGGCTCGCGGCGATCGAAAGGCTGCGCGCGGGGCTCGGAGCGGCCGGACAGCCACCCAAAGAGGCCCGAGAAGAACAGACCGAGGCGGGCGCGCAGGCTGAGGATCGCATGGGAGATCAGACCGAGCGAGACCAGGCTGCGCGATTCCCGCTCGACGGGCTCGTCTTCGTCCTCCTCCTCCTCGATCTCCTCGTCGTCGAAATCCTCGACGACCGGCTTTTCGCGCGAGCCCCAGCCGCTCGCGATCACAAAGGTGACGACGGTTGCCGCGCCGAAGACGATGCCGAGCGCGAGGCGGGTGAAGAAGCCGTCGGCGCCGATCAGCGAGGCCGGCAGCCGCAGCAGCGCGTCGCCGGTGACGCCGCCAAGCCCGGTCGGCAGCGGCCACGTGCCGGTGCGCGGCCAGCAGCTGGCAAAGCCCGCGCACGCCACGGTGGCGAGGATCCAGAAGGCGATCCGCAGCGCTTCGCGATCGAAATGACGATGCGTCAGCATCCGCCAGCCCCAGATCGACACCGGCAGCAGCAGCATGATCGCGCCGAGGCCGAACGTCTGCATCAACAGGTCGGCGGTGACCGCGCCGGGAAACCCCAAGATGTTGCGGATGGGCTTCGAGGTGGCGTGGCTGAGGCTCGGGTCCTGCACCGACCAGGTGGCCAGCGCCAGCGCAGCCGTGCAGGCGAGCGCGATCAGCCCAAGTCCCGCAAGCTCGCGCAGCCGCCGGGACAGCATCTCGCGGACCTGGTCCGGCAGTCGGCTCATCAAGGGAAGTGTGCGTTCAGTCGCCGCCACGCCTAGTCTGCCCCTCGTTCGTTTCGCCGCATGCTAGCCAAGAACCGTCACCAAACGGTGCAGCGCCTCGGCCGTCGTTTCCGAGTCCTGTACCAGCGCGAGACGGATGTAGCCCTTGCCGGGATTGCTGCCGTCCGGCTGCTGCCGTGCAAGATAGCTGCCGGGGATGACGCGGACGCCGCCTTCCTTGTAGAGGCGCAGCGTCAGCTCCTCTTCGGTGCCGAGCGCGCGGATGTCGAGCCAGACGCAGAAGCCGCCGGCCGGCCGCTTGTAGCCATAGCGGTTGCCGAGAATCTGGTCGGCGAGATCGAACTTCAGCCGGTAGAGGCGGCGGTTTTCCTCCACATGCGCCTCGTCGCCATAGCAGGCGACGGCCACCTGCTGCAGCGGCACCGGCACCTGCGGTGCCGCGACGTTGCGCAATTCGTGGAACGCAGCGAGGAACTGCCTTGTCGCCGGCGACGAAGCCGACCCGCATGCCCGGGCAGGTTCGAGCGCTTCGACAGCGACTGGAAGACGACGACGTTCTTGAGATCGGGGCCCGCCGCTTCCAGCATGCTGCCGGGCGGGGTCATCGTGTAGATTTCCGAGTAGCACTCGTCGCTGAAGATGAGAAAGCCGTGGCGGTCCGCCAGCGTCTTCAGCTTGTCGAAGTAGCTCGCGGCTTGCGACCGAGCCCTGCGGATTTGCCGGTGAGGCGATGTAGAAGGCGACCGTGCGGGCGAGCAGGTCGTCGCTGATCGCGTCCAGGTCAGGCAGGAAGTCGTTCGCTGGCCCAGTCGGCAGGTAGACGAGCTCGCAGCCGGCCGAGCGCGCGCCCGCGCCATAGACCGGATAAAACGGGTTGGGCATCAGGATCGCGGGCCGGCCACGGCGCGGGCCGACGAACCGCTCCGCCGCGATGGCCGCGAAGAACAGCCCTTCGCGGCTGCCGTTCAGCACCAGCACCTCGCTCTCGGGGTCGACGGCGCGCGGCAGCGGAAGCGGCGACCGAGCCAGTCGGCGACCGACTTGCGGAAGGGCTCGATGCCCTTGGCGACCGGGTAGCGGCCGAAGTCGGCGGTATGCTTGGCCAGCACCGACTGCACGAAGTCCGGCACCGGATGTTGCGGCTCGCCCAGCGACAGGCTGATCAGCGGTTTGCCCGGTTCATGCCCGGCGAGCAGCTCGGCCAGGCGCGCGAACGGCGACCGCTCGGCGGCCTCCTTCGGGCCGGAGGCTGTGGACTGGGGCACGGGTTGGGTCATGGACATGTAAAGACGCCAGCGCTCGCCCGGCGCGACGTGCGCCGGGGAGTCCAGATTACCATAGGTAGGACGAGGTTAAGACCCGATTAACCATCGGTCGGTGCGGGGAATTTCCGCCCGCCGGCCCCGCAAAAGACTGAGGGGTCCCAGCTTGCGCTGGAACCCCTCGACGGACAGGGCATTGCCGGGTTTGTGCCCCAACCGTTGTCCTGGACTATGCAAGAACGGGACCGCGGCGCCGGGGCGCCGCGGGAATTTTCACATGTTGTAGGCGCGCTCGGTGTGCTCGGTGACGTCGAGGCCCTCGCGCTCCTTCTCGGCGGTGACGCGCAGGCCGACGATCACGTCGACGATCTTGAACAGGATCGCCGAGCCGACGCCCGACCACACCAGGGTGAAGCCGACGGCCTTGAGCTGCGACATCACCTGCGGGCCCATGTCATAGGCCGGCCTTCAGCGTCTCGTAGTTCATGACGCCGGTTCCACCCCACTCGGGGTTGACGAGGAAGCCGGTCCCGATCGCGCCGACGATGCCGCCGACGCAATGGATGCCGAACACGTCCAGCGAGTCGTCGTAGCCGAGTGCGTTCTTGATCGCGGTGCAGAACACCAGGCAGACCACGCCGACGATCAGGCCGAGCACGATCGCGCCCATGACGCCGGAGAAGCCCGCGGCCGGGGTGACCGCGACGAGGCCGGCGATCGCACCCGACAACGCGCCGAGCAGCGAGGGATGGCCCTTGACGATCCACTCCGCGAACATCCACGACAGCGCCGCCGCTGCAGTCGCAACGAAGGTGTTGGCCATGGCGAGACCAGCGCCGCCCGAGGCTTCGAGGTTGGAGCCGGCGTTGAAGCCGAACCAGCCGCACCAGAGCAGCGAAGCGCCGATCATGGTCATGGTGAGCGAGTGCGGCGCCATCAGGTCCTTGCCGTAGCCGATGCGCTTGCCGATGATCAGCGCGCCGACGAGACCGGCGATGCCTGCGTTGATGTGCACCACGGTGCCGCCGGCGAAGTCGATCGCGCCGACCTTGAACAGCCAGCCGGCGTCGGCATTGACCTCGTCAAGCTTGGCCTGTGCCGCGGTCTTCGCTGCAGCGTCCGCTGCCGCTGCAACCGCCTTCGCTGCGTCCTGGATCAGGTCTGGGCCGGGCCAGTACCAGACCATGTGCGCGATCGGCAGATAGATGCAGATCAGCCACAACGGCACGAACAGCACGACCGCAGCGAACTTCATGCGCTCGGCGAACGCGCCGACGATCAGCGCGGGCGTGATCGCGGCGAAGGTCATCTGGAAGCAGAAGTAAACCAGCTCCGAGATGTTGGCATCGACGCTGAACGTCGCCGCCTTCGAGTCGACCGTGATGCCGGACATGAAGGCTTTCGAGAAGCCGCCGATGTAGTCCGAGCCGCCGGTGAAGGCGAGGCTGTAGCCGAACAGGGCGTAGAGCACGACCACGACGCAAACGGTGTAGAAGACCTGCATCAGCACCGAGAGCATGTTCTTGGAGCGGACGAGGCCGCCGTAGAACAGCGCAAGGCCGGGGATGGTCATCAACAGCACGAACACTGTCGACGTCAGCATCCAGGCGTTGTCGCCCTTGTTGACGGTTGGCTCGGCGTAGGCCGCGGTTGCGGCGAACAGGCCGGCGGCGAGGGTAATCAACCCCGCGCTGAGGGGACGCTTGAAACTCATTTGTATAGCTCCTGCTTGGATGAGGTTGCGCGGATCAGAGGGCGGCCGCGTCGGCTTCGCCGGTACGGATGCGCACAGCGTGATCGAGGCCGATCACGAAGATCTTGCCGTCGCCGATCTGGCCGGTCTTGGCCGCTGTCGTGATCGCCTCGATGGTCTTGTCGACCTGGTCGGAGGCAACTGCGACCTCGAGCTTGATCTTCGGAAGGAAGCTCACCGCGTATTCAGCGCCGCGGTAAATCTCCGTGTGGCCCTTCTGCCGGCCATAGCCCTTCACTTCCGTCACCGTCAGGCCATGCACGCCGATGGCGGTCAGGGCGTCACGGACCTCTTCCAGCTTGAATGGCTTGATAATCGCCATAACTATTTTCATGGGTTTTTCCCCGCTTACACCCGGACCACACGCGGACCGGGCTTCCCGACTGAGATGACCACGCGACGAACATCCCGCGGGCACAGCCGAGTTGGGGGAATCAAATGGCGTGCCAGTTCGCCGCGGTTTCCTAACGATTTATGAATGCACGCTTATTTCGCTGTGCAGGTGCCTGCGACGGCACCGCCATGTTCGCTTGCCGCCTAAATACTAATCAGTCATGCTTGTTTTGCGTGCACGACAATTCGCAGACCACAATCGTGCCTAGGCGCAAGGCAAAAATCCGGTAGCAGGGTAGCAGGCCACCGATTTGGCGGGGCGCTGCCGCAGCGCCTACTGCAACGCCTCGCCATGCTGGGTGATGTCGAGCCCTTCGAGCTCCTGCTGCGTGGACGCGCGCAGCGGCGTGAACAGGCCGACGAGCTTGAGCAGCAGGAAGGTGACGGCGCCGGACCAGACCAGCGTGACCGCCACGCCGTAGAGTTGCGTCACCACCTGCTGCGGATTGCCCTCGATCCAGCCGGCGGTGCCGCCGATCGCCGCGGTCGCGAACACGCCGGCCAGGATCGTGCCGGTCAGGCCGCCGATGCCGTGGACGCCGAACACGTCGAGCGAATCGTCATAGTTCAGCCGCTGCTTCAGGCTGGTGCAGGCCCAGAAGCAGAGCGCGCCGGCGATGATGCCGATGACGAGGCCGTGCCACGGCTCGACATAGCCGGAGGCCGGCGTGATCGTGCCGAGGCCGGCGACCGCGCCGGAGATCATGCCGAGCACCGACGGCTTGCGACGCGTCGCCCATTCGATCGCGGCCCAGGTCAGCGCGCCGGCGCAGGCCGCCAGATGCGTGGCGGCGATCGGCGTAGACCGCGCGGGAGTTGGCGCCGAGCGCCGAGCCGCCGTTGAAGCCGAACCAGCCGACCCACAACATGCCGGTGCCGATGACGGCGAGCGACAGGTCATAGGGCGAAAGATTGTCCGAGCCGTAGCCCTGCCGTCGGCCGATCACCAATGCTGCGACCAGGCCGGCGATGCCGGCGCTGAGGTGGACCACCGTGCCGCCGGCGAAATCGAGCAGTCCGGCGGTGGCGAGGAAGCCGCCGCCCCAGACCCAATGCGCCATCGGCACGTAGACGAAGATCAGCCAGCCCGCGGAAAACAAAATGTAAGCCGAGAAGCGCATGCGGTCGGCGACCGATCCCGCAACCAGCGCCACGGTGATGATCGCAAACGTCATCTGGTAGAGGGCGAACAGCGCTTCCGGAATGGTCTTGGCGGCCGGGTGGGCGCACTCCATCGTCATGCCCATGAGAAACGCGCGGTCGAGGGTGCCGATCCACGGGCCCTCGCCGACAAACGCCAGCGAGTAGCCGAAGGCGAACCACAGCACGGAGATCAGCGCGACGGCGGCGAGGCTTTGCGCCATGGTCGCGAGCACGTTCTTCTTGCGCACCATGCCGGCATAGAACAACGCCAGTCCGGGGATCGTCATCATCAGGACGAGCGCGGTCGCAACGATCATCCAGGCGGTGTCGGCGGGGTCGATCTTGGCAGCTTGCGGGGCTTGCGCGAAAGCCGGTGTCGCCGAGACCACGCAAACAAGCGCCGCGCCAATCGCGCGGCCAAAGAACGCCGTCATCTTGAAGCCCCCCAGCTTGCAGCGATCGTCGCGGCTTTACAGCGCGTCGCTGTCCGTTTCCCCGGTGCGTATTCGCAACGCACTTTCGATTTTTGTGACGAAGACCTTGCCGTCGCCGATCTGGCCGGTGCGGGCCTGCGAAGAGATCGCCTCGATCACCTTGTCGGCCATGTCTGAATCGACCGCGACCTCGATCCGCAGTTTCGGCAGGAAGTTCACGACATACTCGGCGCCGCGATAGATTTCCGTGTGGCCCTTCTGCCGCCCGTAGCCTTTGACCTCGGTCACGGTCATGCCGTGGATGCCGATGTTCGTCAGCGCCTGGCGGACCTCGTCGAGCTTGAACGGCTTGATGATCGCTACAATCAACTTCATGGCACGCCTCTTTGGCCGATCGCTGCTCGATCGGCGAACGCCTCACTCTGCCAAGCTTATCGGCAGACTGCGCATGAGTTAAGCGTGCTGTCAGCCCTTTTATTAGGCTGTCCGCAAGTTTTCAGGGCAAATCATATCAAACTAGAGCGGGACGACATCCGCCCTAGGCGTTGCGGAGGGAGGTCGGCGGCTGGGTGCGCAGCCGGATCAGGCCCTCCTGCGCCACCGTGGCGACATGGACGCCGTCGCGGGTGAAGATCATGCCCCGGGCGAGGCCCCGGCCGCCATTGGCGCTGGGCGAGTCCTGGGAATAGAGCATCCACTCGTCAGCCCGGAACGGGCGGTGAAACCACATGGCGTGGTCGAGGCTGGCGGCCATGATGTTTTCCTCGAACAGCGCCCGTCCGTGCCGGGCCGCGATCGAATCGAGCAGCGCCATGTCGGACGCATAGGCCAGCGCGCACTGGTGGATGGTCGGGTCGTCCGGCAGCTCCGCATTGGCCCGGATCCAGAAGTTGATCCGCCCGCCCGGCGCCTTCGCGCCGAGGTAGCGCTCGAACTCGACGGGCCGCATTTCCACCGGGCGGCGGCGGAACGGCCGGTCGCTTTCGAAGAACGCCTTCACGAATGGCGGCGCGTTCTGCAGCAGCGGGTGGCCGGCCATCTTTTCCGGCGAGAACGCCTCGGGCGGCGGCACGTCGGGCATCTCTTCCTGATGCACGAAACTGTCCTTCTCCGGCTTGGCGAAGGACACGATCATCGAGAAGATCGCCTGCCCGTGCTGGATCGCGGTCACGCGGCGCGTGGTGAAACTTCGTCCGTCGCGCAGGCGGCCGACCTCGTAGATGATCGGCACGGTCGGATCGCCGGGCAGGATGAAGTAGGCGTGCAGCGAGTGCGGCAGGCGTTCCTCCACCGTCCGGCACGCGGCGACCATCGCCTGGCCGATCACCTGTCCGCCGAACACGCGCGGCCACTTCGTCTGCGGGCTGATGCCGCGAAACAGGTTGACCTCGATCGGTTCGAGGTCGAGCAGCTTGAACAGTTCGATCGGCTCTTCAAACATCGGTGTTCCGGCGGGCAGGCGCATGATCCCGAAAGTGTGAAGCGGTTTTCGGACAAGATCATGCGCAAAACAAAGGAATGGACCCTATGTCGCGCAGCGGACCCACCGTGGCAAGGGTTGGCGGGGAGGGCGCCAGGGCATAAATTGCGCAGATGGCTGAACAAAAACGCATAATCATCGGCGGCGGCGGCTTTGCCGGCCTCGCGCTCGCCCTCGCGTTGCGCAAGGGTCTTGGGCCCGCGCTCGATATCGTGGTCGCCGACCCTGCGCTGGCGACCCGGCCGAGCCGCGATCCGCGGGCGTCGGCGATCATCGCCGCGGGGCGGAACCTGTTCGAGGCGCTCGGCATCTGGAGCGAGGTCGCGCCGAACGCGCAGCCGATCCTCGACATGATCGTCACCGACAGCCGCCTCGAAGACGTGATGCGGCCGGTGTTCCTGACCTTTGCGGGTGACGTGGCAACGTCCGCAGGCGCGCACGCAGATGGCGAGGCCGCGGCCCCGCAGCAGCCGTTCGCGCACATGATCGAAAACCGCTTCCTGATCGATGCGCTGGTCGCGGCCTGCGAGGCCGAAGGCGTTGCGTTGCGCGCGCAGCGCGGTGACGAGTTTCGACAACCGGCGCGATGCGATGTCCGTCGTGCTCGCCGACGGCGAAACGCTCGAGGCGTGCCTGCTCGTCGCCGCCGACGGCGGCCGCTCGGCCTTGCGCGAGCGCGCCGGCATCGCGGTGCATGGCTGGGAGTACGACCAGTCCGGCATCGTCGTCACGGTCGCGCATGAGCGCGATCATCAAGGGCCGCGCCGAGGAGCATTTCCTGCCCGCCGGTCCGTTCGCGATCCTGCCTCTGACCGGCAAGCGTTCGTCGCTGGTGTGGACCGAGACGCGCGACGAGGCCGAGCGCATCGTCGCGCTGCCGGCAGACGAATTTCACCGCGAGCTCGAGCAGCGTTTCGGCCTGCATCTCGGCGAGCTGCGCGCCGAGAGCAAGCCGCGCGCGTTTCCGCTGGGCTACTTTGTCGCGCGCTCGTTCATCGGCGAACGGCTGGCGCTGGTCGGCGACGCCGCGCATGTGATTCATCCGATCGCCGGCCAGGGATTGAATCTCGGCCTGAAGGACATTGCAGCACTCGCCGAGGTGCTGGTCGACGCGGTGCGGCTCGGCCTCGATCCCGGCCAGACGGATGTGCTGGAGCGCTACCAGCGCTGGCGCCGGTTCGACACCATGGCGATGGGCGTCGCCACCAACGGCCTCAATCTGTTGTTCTCGAACCGCTCGAATCTGCTGCGCACCGTGCGCGACATCGGCCTCGGCCTGGTCGACCGCATGCCGCCGTTGAAGAATGCGCTGATCAAGCAGGCGGCGGGCCTGAGCGGCGAGGTGCCGAGGTTGCTGCGCGGCGAGTTGTTGTAGCGCCGGCTCGCAGCCGGAGCCCGGCATCCGAAGGGCATGCGTCCCGAGATCCTGCAGCGAGCCGGATTTCGCGGCGGGTCAGCCCGGGCTACGACGCTACGCTCGTGCCGCCTCAATCGATCTTCCGCGCTTCTTCCGGCAGCATGATCGGGATGCCGTCGCGGATCGGGTAGGCGAGCTTCGCCGAGCGCGAGACCAGCTCCTGCCGCGCGCGGTCGAATTCGAGCGGCCCCTTGGTCAGCGGGCAGACGAGAAATTCCAGCAGTTTTGGATCGACCGTATCGGCTGACGACATTGCGTTCTAAGTGCTCCTACTGCAGCGGCGGCTCGCCGGAGGTCTTCTTCTTGGCGAGTTCCATCTCGGTGACGGCGACAAGAATTTCCGCGCGCACCTTCAGGTTGGGCGCTTCGAGCAGCGCCTGCTTCTCCGGCGCGCCGTAGGGCGACATCATCGCCAGCGCGTTGACCAGCGCCTCGTTCGGCGCGCGTTCGATGCCGTCCCAGTCGACCTTCAGGTTGTTGGCCTTCAGGAAGTCCTGGAGCACGCGCAGCACCTCGCCGCGGTCGACGAGGTCCTCGCCCTTGCGCGCGGTGAAGTCGTCGATGAACGGGAAGTAGTCGACGCGGCACTGCCGATAGGGCGTCGCGACCTTCAGCTCCTCCACCACCTTGAAACGCGAGACGCCGGTGAGTTCGAGAACGTAGCGTCCGTCGCCGGTCTCGCCGAGCTGGGTGATGCGGCCGACGCAGCCGATGTGAAACAGCTTCGGATTGTCCGGGTTGCCCGAATTGCGTCGCATCCGGCTGGATCATGCCGATCAGCCTGTGACCGTCGCGCAGCGCATCGTCGATCATGGCGAGGTAGCGCGGCTCGAAGATGTTCAGCGGCAACTGTCCGCGCGGCAGCAGCAGCGCGCCGGTCAGCGGAAAGACCGCGATGACCTCGACGAGGTCGGCCGGTCCACGGTAGCTGGCATTCATCGGCATGTCTGAACCACCCCGCGCGAGTCTGATTCAACCGTGCGCCGTGATCGCTGGTTCCAGCTGTTAAGTCTCAGGCCTTGCTCAGGCCTCACGAGAACAGGATCGACGACAGGCGCTTGCGCCCCTCGACCGTGGCCTCGTCCGCGCCGCCCCAGGCTTCGAAGAACTGCACCAGCTGCTTGCGGGCGCCGTCGTCGTTCCACTTGCGGTCGCTCTTCACAATGTCGAGCAGATGGTTGGCCGCATTGAGGCGGTCGCCCTGGGCGTTCAGCGCGATGGCGAGATCGTACCGCGCCTGGTGATCGGCCGGGTTGGCCGCGATCTTCTGCTCCAGCTCCGTCACCGGGCCGAGCGATTGCGCCTGCTCGGAGAGCTCGATCGCCGCCTGCACCGCCTTCACCGCGGCGTCGTTGCGCTTCGCCTCGGGGATCATGGCGAGCGTGTTCTTCGCCTGATCGATCGCGCCGGTTTCGACATAACAGCGCGCGAGGCCGGCCAGCGCTGCGATATTGGTCGGATCGTCCTGCAGCACCTCGGCATAGATCTGCGCCGCGGTCGCATGATCGCCCTCGGCGATGACGGCTTCCGCTTCCTTCAACAGGTCGCCGACGCTCGCCGGGCCCGGCATGCCCTTGGTCAGCTTGTCGATGAAGGCCGTCACCTGGCTCTCGGGCACCGCGCCCATGAAGCCGTCGGCAGGCCGGCCGCCGGCGAACGCGATCACCGCGGGGATCGACTGGATGCCCATCTGGCCCGGGATCTGCGGATGCTCGTCGATGTTCATCTTGACGAGCTTGACCTTGCCCTTGGCGGCGCGCACCGCCTTTTCCAGGATCGGCGTGAGCTGACGGCACGGGCCGCACCACGGCGCCCAGAAGTCGATCAGCACCGGCTGACGCTTGGACTCCTCGATCACGTCCTGCACGAACGTCTGGGTCGTCGTGTCCTTGATGAGATCGCCTGCGGGCGGCGGAGCGGCGCCATTGCCTTCAAGTATCGTCACGTCGTCCTCGCGAATTTTCTTGGGGTCCGGTTCCATACCACGGCTTGGGCCATAGATGGCGGTTTTGGGGGGATTTTCAATGCGCCTGAGGGGCCGCCGGAGCGGCCGCTTGAGAGGTTTCCTGGGCCTCGCCGGACACCTGCAGGATGCGCGGCTCGTGCCCGGTCGCCTTGATGAAGGTCACAAGATCACGGGCTGCGATCGACGTCGTCATCGTGTTGATCAGCGGATGAAAATTCAGCACCTCGTGGCGCATCATGGCGGCGTCCAGCACCACGGAAACCGCCCCGGACGTGTCGTTGATGAGGGCAAACGGCGTCACCGAGCCCGGAACCACGCCAAGATGCTGCAGCAACAGCTCCGCCGACCCGAACGAGACGCGCTTGCTGCCGATCCGGTGATGGATCGATTTCAGCTCGATCCGGGCGTCCTCTTCGGCGACGACGAGAAACAGCGCGTCCGCCTTGTCCTTCAGGAACAGGTTCTTGGTGTGTCCGCCGGGAATCTCGCCGCGCAGCACCCGCGAATCCGCAACCGTGAACAGCGGCGGATGGGTGATCGGTCGCATGGCGGATGTTCAGGCCGTCGAGGAAGGCGAACAGGTCTTGCGGGGAGGCGGGCATGGAGGGCGGATTGCGGCAGCTTCGGTGAGACAGCGCAGACAGCCATTCTCGTCTGGCGCATCAGGCCGCGCAATAGCGAACAATTCGCCTGTCAATGCACAGCCCTGCGCCGACGGAGGCGTCAAATGGTTGCATTGGCGGAAGGGTTTTGGCATAGGAGGGCCGTGGCGGCTCATCGGGCCGCCAATTCTCTCGGATGCGGGTGTAGCTCAGGGGTAGAGCACAACCTTGCCAAGGTTGGGGTCGAGGGTTCGAATCCCTTCGCCCGCTCCAGTTTTCTCTTGTCCAGCCCGGAGCACATAGGTGACAGAACGTACCTAAGACATGGGTGACAACCTCGGGCCGAACGGGTTGTCGAGGGGTTGCAAGGTTCTTCTGCTCCAGGTCGATGTATCCGAGATCGTAGTGCATGAAGCTGACGAGCCAAATGCCGTCGTCGACTTCCTTGATGCCGAGCGTCTGGCCGGCCAGCACGGTCGAGATGTTGATCTTCTTGCGATGCATGCAGATGCGGCCGCAGGCGGTGACGAGGACGTCGCGGTCGTGGAAGCGGGTAGGTCGAGCTCGGGCAGGCCGTGCATAGCGGTCGCGGTGAGGCGGCGTAGAGCTCGGCCGGGCACTTCATGGCGAGCGCCTCGTGCGGTCGTTCGGTGTTGAACTCGCTGACGAAGGCATCGAAGCGGGCCTGCTGCTGCAGGCTGTTCATGCCGGCGGTCGGGTCGCCTCCTTCTTCAGGGTCAGATGCATGCGCTCGTGGCGGCCGTTCTGCTGCGGATGGCCGGGCTTGATGCGCTCGATCGCGATGCCGAGCCGGAGCCACCAGACGGAGAGCTTCGACAGGTTGAACAGCGCGTTGGGGCTGGCGAAGGGCACGCCGTTGTCGGAGCGGATCGCCTGCGGGCAGGCCGCGCTCGAGGAACAGCTGCTCGAAGGCGGTGATGGCGGGGTCCTCGCGCGTCGATTCCAGGGCTTCGCACATGCAGCAGGAAGCGCGAGGCGTGGTCGGTGACGGTGAGCGGGTAGCAGTAGCGGCCGTTGCCGAGCTTGAACTCGCCCTTGAAGTCGGCGCACCACAGATCGTTGGGCGCGGGCCTGCCGACAGCGGCGTGCCGGTGGCGCGGTGTCGCGGCCGCGCGCGACGCGCTTGACCAGGCCGTGGCGGTCGAGCACGGCGTGGATGGTGCTCTTGGCCGGCACGCGGACGTCGCCGTGCGAGCGTCGCACCAGCAGCTCGCGGATCTTGCGGCGCCCCAGTGCGGCTTGTCGCGCTTGAGCGTGACGATCAGGCTTTCGATCTGCTGCGGCAGCAAAGCCGCCGCTGCTTCGCGCGATAGAAGCCTACTTCGATTTGACGAGCCCCGAGAAGCCAGCGACCGCCAGCAGGCTCAAGGCCCAACCGATCACCGATTGGAAATAGTAGTAATTGAGGGTGAGCACCCCGTTGGGTTTTCGGGGGTCAGGCCTCCAATATTCCTTCTGGCCGATCTCCATGACCGGCAAAAGTGCATCCAGCGAATACATCCAACGATTGAATTCAGGATAGCTGGAGGCTTCGGGCTGGTCCCGGAAGCAGGACAGTTGGGACTGTCCGGTCGATGCACGTCCTGAAAGGAGCTGTCCGGCCGTCGGCATGTAGCGACTTTCGGTTTGCTCAAGCGAGCACATCGTCCATTCGAGCGAGCGCAGGACGACTGCGCTGTTGGGCTTCAGCGCGTTGCTCTCTTCGGCAAGACCGAACACACCTACGCCGATGGCCCAGAAGAGGATCAGCCAGAGCAGGGCGAGCAGCGGCTGGCGTCCATAGCGGACGGTTACGGCAAGTACGCCGTCGGTCACAGCCAACGCCGTGCGCAGCACCGGATTCCTGGCCCGCGATCGCCGTGCACGTCGATGCAGTCGTTCCTTCTCAATCAGGACGGCGCGAGCCTCCTCGTCGTGACCCATCTCCCGAAGCACCGTCGCGAGTTGCTCGTAAGGCTGCGGCCAGAAATCCTCCTCCCAACGCTCGGATACCTGGCGCGCCAACCAATCGAGCCTGCTTGTCGCGTCGATTGGTCCGCCGATGAACGCGCCGTACCGGCAACGATTCAGCAGCAGGTCGCCCCTTTGCGGCCAGCACGCCTCCTCGTCATCGATTGCGCCGATTTCCGTGGCCGTTAAGTCGAGCGTCCCCAGAATTGACGCCTCCTGTCGCAGGAAGAAAGCACCATCGATCCTGGCGCGATTGAGCCGCAGCGCGTAGCCGCCGGGCTGCGCGAACGTCGCCGACGTGCAATCCATGTCGCCGCCAAAGTGCGCTCCGACCAGACGGACCTCACCGGCAATGCTCGCCCCTCGCAACGCCATGTCGCCCCGTGCCGCGATGCCATCGCCATTCAGAGCGACGCCGCCGGCTCGGTCGATCCGCGCGCCAACCGCGCTGACGTCGCCACCAAGGCGCACCCCTGAAAGATCGATGCCTCCGCGCACCTCGGCGCCACGCAGCAGGATGCCGCCGCGTGCTTCCAAACCCTCGGCGTCGACAGCAAGGCCGTCAGGTGAGGCGATCTTCGCGCCGTCCGCCTCGATCGTGCCACCGGCGCGAACCCCGCGCAGCCGGATTTCCCCGGTCACGGTCGCGCTGCAGATGGAGAGTCCGCCGCGCGCTTCCAGCCGATCGGCTTGCAGGCCGGGCAATTCCGATCCGTCGAGGAACAGATTGTCGATCACGGCAGAGCGGAGCACAGGAGAGGCCTCGAAACGGCAGTCGGTCAGCGCGATATCGCGCGGAATCCGGCAACCCTCGAGGTCGAGCGTGCCGGTCACCTCGGCGCCGCTGAGCCTCAGCCCCTTCTCGTGCACGCGAAGATCGCCTTCGCCAGCAAGGATGAGAAAGCGCAGAAGCTCCGCGCGCACGATTCGCGTGGGGTCGTTCCCCACAGGGCACAAACCATTTCCGATTCTGTTGAAATCTCCTGATCCCAAACCCGCAACGACCTTGGCCTCGGCCGCCTGGAGCGGTTGGAAATCGGCGAGGCTGCGGGCAACGGCAACGAGAGAACGAGCTTCCGGAGCGTTCCCGTTCGTGGGCCCCGCGTCCGTTTGGCTACGGTTCCGTATTGCGTCTGTCATCTGGTCGTCTCGTTCGCCGTTGCGATCGAAGCGGCGCGTCCGGCGAAGCTTGTGATTCAGCAATGCGGCCCGCGCCGGTGTCGAGCCCAGTCCTGCTAGGCTTCCAGCGTCGCCAGGGCGACCGCCAGACGGCAGCCATCGGCGAATTCGGTCACGTCCACATACTCTTTGACGGTATGGATCTCATGCTGCCCGCTGCCGATCGTTACCGTCGGGATACCGTGTCTGACCAACCAGTTGGCATCCAGGCCGCCGTTGGAGAAAACGGTCGTAGGCTTCATGCCGAGCGATTCCGCCGCTCGCTTGGCGTGCACGAGAACAGGTTCGCTGGCCGACAGATTGAACGGTGGATATGACGGCTGAGCGCTGAACTTCACGTCCGCAGTTTCTCCATCGGCATCCTTCACCGTCGCCCCTGCCTTTTTGAAGGCGTCCCGATATCCAGCGACGATGGCCGCGGCAAATTTCTCGTCGGCGCTCCGCGCCTCACCTTTGACGCAGACATAATCCGTGACGACGTTGGTCGCGTCGCCGGCCGCCTTGCCGTCCTTCCCGCCAAAGATGCCGGGATTGCTGGTTCCTTTCCCTTCGGGTTTGACCACCTTGCCGAACCAGCCGTCGCGCTGTGCATCCACGAGAGCTGTGGCGGCAACCAGCGTCGCTGAAATGCCCTTTTCCGGAGCCACGCCCGCATGCGAAGCCTTGCCGCGGATTTCGGCTTCCCAGTTCTGCTGGCCAACTGCGCCGGTGATCAGTTCGGCGGGCAGTTTGCTGTCGACGTTGAAGCACATGGCGGCCCCGCCGAGGTCAGTCGCTTTCAACTCGCGGGCGCCGTGCAGCCCGCTCTCCTCGCGCACCGTGAAGAGGAGCGTGATTGCCGGGTGCGGCAGCTTGTTCTTCAGCAATGTCTCGGCCAGGGTCACGAGCACCGCGCAGCCCGTGCGATTGTCGCCGCCGAGGGCGGTGGAGCCATCAGAGACAATTCGATTGCCTTCGCGCTTCGGCTTCGCGCCCGCACAGAGCGGTACGGTGTCGAGGTGCGTGGCGAACAAAAGCCGCGCGCCCGGACGAGTCCCGGGAAGGTCGACGATCAGATTGCCGGTCTGCGTCGGCAGCGGAATGCGTTTATTGACGTCATCGAACCGTATGGCCGATGCAGGAACGCCGACTTTCTTGAGTTCGTCGGAGACAGCGGCGGCAATGGCCGCCTCTTCGCCAGTCACGCCCTCAACAGACAGAAATTTCATCAAGTGGTCTTCGGCGGCCTTCACGTCCACGGACGAAGTCGAGTTGCTCATGTTTGTGCTCCCTTTCGGTACTGCGTTTGTCTGCTTGCAAAGACCTTCCGTTTCGCTTGCGACTACAATCCCCAGGGAAGTCCCATGAGGTGCCACGCGGCGAAGAGCAGCGTCCAGACGGCCAAAATCCAGATGACGTAGGGCAACATCAGCGCGACAACAGTGCCGACCCCTGCGTCTCTCGACGTATTTCTGGGCAAAGCCGACGACCAGCGCGAAGTAGGCGTTCAGCGGCGTGATCGAATTTATCGGGGAGTCGCCAACCCGGTAGGCAGCCAGCACCGCTTCGGGGGCGACGCCAAGCTTCATCAGGAGTGGCACGAAGATCGGTGCGAAGATGGCCCATTTGGCGATCGCACCTGTGATGAGCAGGTCGACGATGGCAACGACCAGGATAAATCCGATGAGCAGCCAGAGGGGACCGATGTTCGAGTCCCTGAGAGCATCAGCCATGTTCACGGCCAGGATGGTCCCCATGTTGCTGTAGTTAAAGTAAGCGACGAATTGGCTGATGATCAGGAAAAGGAAAATAAGACTGCCGAGGCCCGACAACGCCTTCTCGATCGCCTTGATGATGTCCGTGAGATTCTTCATCGATCCCGAGCCGATGCCGTAGGCGGCTCCGGTGGCCAGGAACAGCACCATGATCAGGGCGATCAGGCCGTTCATGAACGGCGAGTTGCCGATGAGAGCGCCGGTCTCCGGATTGCGCAGCGGCGCTCCTGACGGCATCGTCAGGAGAGCGAAGACAACCAGAAGTCCCAAGAAGCGCAAACAGCGCGTACCTCAAACCGCGCGACTCGTCGGCAGAAAGTTCTCCTCGTCCCTCCGCCGGTGGGCTCCCGCCCTCGGCGGCGCTGCTCTCGGGCTTGTACTTGCCCAGCCGTGGCTCGATCGTCCTTTCGGTGACGAACGCGATGAGGACCGTCAGGACCAGCACGGACGCGATCGAGAACCAGAGGTTCGACGTCAGACCGATCGAGACGTTGGGATTGACCAGATGAATGGCGTCGTTCGTGAACTCGACCAGCACAGCATCGAGCGGCTTGACCAGCATGTTCACGGTGAACGCGCTGGCGACAGCGGCGAACCCCAGGGCCAAGCCGGCGAGGGGATGGCGGTCCACGCTCAGGAAGGCCGCGCCTGCCAATGGAATCAGGACGAGGTAGCCGGCGTCCGCCGCGATGCTCGACATGATGCCCACGAACGCCATGATGTAGGTCAGCGCCCCGGCCGGGGAGACCAGGACCAGCTTGCGGATCAGCGCCTTCACCAGGCCGGCCTCCTCCGCGACGCCGGCTCCCACCATGGCGACGATCATGAGCCCCACCGCGGTGAAGCTCATGAAATTCGGGATCAGCCGCTCGTACATGAAGCGGATCCCGTCTGCCGTCAGCAAACTCCTCGCGGCGGTTGTTGCCGTCTCGAGCTTGTGGGTCTCCGGATTGAGAACCTGATAGGTGATGCTCGTTCCCAGCATGTGCAGGAGCTGGGAGAGCACGACGACGATGGCGATGAGGATCAGAAAAATCACCGCAGGGTGAGGGACCTTGTTTCCCACCCTCTCGACCACATCCAGGAATTTCTGCATGGCGCTCTTCGGCGCCGCGACGGGATGGCTGATACTCATGGTGGCGGTCCTTTTTGGGTCACGAATTCAGTTGGCGATCCTTTGGTCAGAGCGGCAGAAGCCAGGGCACGAGGACGACTGAGACGATCATGACGATCAGCGAAAACGGCACGCCAACACGGACAAAGTCCCCGAAGGTGTAATGCCCGGGAGCAACGACCAGCGTGTTGACCGGCGAAGAGACAGGCGTCATGAACGCCGTCGAGGCCGCCAGCGCCACGATCATGGCGAAGGGATAGGGCGATGCGTTGAGTTCGTTCGCAACGGCGAGGGCGACCGGGGCCATCAGCACCGCGGTGGCCGTGTTCGAGATGAACATTCCGAGCAGCGCCGTCAGGGCAAACAGCGTCGCGAGCAAGATGTGCGATCCGGCACCGCTGGTGAGCGCCCTCAGGCCATCGGCCGCCAGATCAACGCCGCCCGTTCTCTCAAGAGCGATTGAAAACGGCAGCATGCCGACAATCAGGACGATGGTTTTCCAGTCGATCGACCGATAGGCGCTGACCAGATCAATGCAGCCCAGCGCGCCCATCAGCAGACACCCGATCAGCGCGGCCTGCACGTTCGGGACGAGACCGCTGACCATCAATCCAACGACGAGCGCCAGGCAGGCCAGCGCATGGGGCGCCTTGCCCGGAACCTGAAGCACGTCGTCGAGCTCCGCGGGCAGGCGGATGATTGCCAGGTCGCGATTGTCGGACCGGAGCTGCTTGATGGCCTTCCAGGGACCGATGAGGAGGAGCGTGTCGCCGACGGCCAGCGCTTCCTTCAGAAGGTTGTGCGCATATGCGACGACACCACGTCGCAGGCCAACCACGGTCAATCCAAATCGGCTGCGAAATCCGGCCTCGAGCACCGTTTTGCCGACAAGATCCGAAGTCGGCAGCAAAAGAACCTCCGCCATCCCAATCTCCTGCGACTGGTCGGTGAAATAGGCTCCGCTCAGGGGCAATGCTTCCAGTGCGTATTGTTGCCGAAGCGCCTCGATGCTGCTGTGGTGCGCGAACAGATCGATGAGCAGGATATCGCCTGCCCGTAGCTCCATCTTCACAGTCGGGCGCAGGAGCTGCCTGGAAAACCTGCCGGTGCGCTCGACGGCCAGAATGCTTGCGCCGGACGAGTGACGCAGGTTCAGGTCTTCGAGGGTCTTGCCGGCGAGCGATGATCGATCTGTCACACGAAGACGGTATTCGCGGTCGGCGAGTTTGTACTCGTCGATCCAGGTCGGCGAAACTCGGCTCGTCGGGACGTCTTCACCTCGCTTGCTTCAGACAGCCATCGATGCGCGAAGCTCATGTAGATGATGCCGAGCGCGAGGACCGGCAGGCCGAACGGCGTAAAGCTGAAGAAGGCAAACCCCTCAACGCCGTGGCGTTCGAGTTCGCCGTTGACGACCAGGTTCGGCGCCGTCGCGACCAGGGTCATCATGCCGCTGATGAGCGCTGCGAAACTCAGCGGCATCATGAGTCGGCCCGGCCCGACGCCGGTGTTCTTCGAAATGCGCAGCGCCACCGGAATGAAGATGGCCGTAACAGCCGTCGAACTCATCGTCGCACCGAGGCCGCAGACCACCACCATCAGAAGGACGATCAGCCGGATTTCGCTGCGCCCGGCCGTCGCCACCAGCCAGTCGCCGAGCTGCCGGGCGATCGCCCGTCCGTACCAGGCCGTCGCCAAGCACGAACAGCGCAGCGATCAGGACGATGTTCGGATCGCTGAAGCCCGCCAGCGCCTCGCCCATGGTGAGCACGCCAGTGAAGGGCAGCGCCGTGAGCATGATCAGCGCGACGGCGTCCAGACGCGGCTTGTTGATGGCGAACATCAGGATCGCGGCCGCAAGCAGAGCCAGAACGACGGCGAGATCAAACATGGATGATCACCATGGAATAGCCTGGCGACGATCGATTTGTGCTGGCGGCATAGCGGCACACCTGGCGCGCGCATGTTCGCTCTCCAACGCAGTTTCTTGCGTTGCGGAATCCGTAGCCGGGCTAAGGCCGGTTGAGTATCAGGGTTCCACCTGAGACTGGACGCGCCAATTCACTGACGGAATCCGCAAGGGCGGAGGGTGGCGCCGCATCGTTGACAGGCCGATCGGCCCGGACGCAGTGGAAGCGACAACCGCCCCTTTTGGGGGCATCGGGGAGCGCGTACTGTGCAGGCCAGTACTCTCGGCACCTCACTCATGCGATCGATGCCGTGCTGACGCGCCCGCACGCTCTTTTCCGCGGGCACTTTTTTTGCATACGTTACGCATTCCTATTCGGCCCCCGGCCAGCGCGCGACCGTACCCAGCAAAGGACATGCCCCATGCAGAATTCCGAAAAGATCTGGCAGCTCGTCGACAGCCATCGCCCTGAGTTCGAAGGCCTGAGCGACCGGATCTGGGGCATGCCCGAGATCGCCTATACGGAATACCGCTCGGTCGCCGAGCACACGGCCATGCTGAAGCAGCAGGGTTTCCGCGTCACCGAGAACCTCGCCGACATCCCGACCGCCGTCATGGGCGAGGCGGGGCAGGGCGGGCCGGTCATCGCCATCCTCGGCGAATACGACGCCCTGCCAGGCCTCAGCCAGGTGGCGAACATTGCCGAACCGAAGCCGGTCGAGCCGAACGGCCATGGTCACGGCTGCGGGCACAATCTGCTCGGCTCGGCGGCCATGCTGGCGGCCACCGGCGGTCAAGGACTGGCTTGCCGCGACCGGGCGTCCGGGCCGCGTGCGCTACTATGGCTGCCCGGCGGAGGAAGGCGGCGCGGCCAAGGCCTTCATGGTCCGCGCCGGCTGCTTCGACGATGTCGACATCGCCATCACCTGGCACCCGGGCTCCATGACCCGGGTCGACGACGCGCTGTCGCTCGCCAACACGCGCATGGACTTCTCACTTCACCGGCCGCGCCTCGCATGCGGCCGCAGCGCCGCATCTCGGCCGCAGCGCGCTCGACGCGGTGGAGCTGATGAATGTCGGCGTCAACTACATGCGCGAGCACATGCCGTCGGACGCGCGCATCCACTACGCGATGATCGACTCGGGCGGCATCGCGCCGAACGTCGTGCAGGCGACGGCCAAGGTGCGCTACGCGATTCGCGCCCGCGACCTCCCCGGCATGATGGCGCTGAACGAGCGGGTGAAGAAGATCGCCGAGGGCGCAGCGCTGATGACCGAGACCAAGGTGTCGGTCGCCGTCGTCAGCGCCGTCTCCAACATGCTGGCGAACACGCCGCTGGAACAGGCGATGTACCAGAACATGCTGCGCCTCGGCCCGGTGCCGTTCGACGCGAAGGATCGGGAGTACGCGGCGAAGATCCAGGCGACCCTGAGCGAGGAGGACATCAGCAGCGCCTATCGGCGCGTCGGCATGCCCGTGCGCGAGAATACGCCGCTGTGCGACTTCATTGTGCCGGTCGACGCCAGGGGCGAAGTGATGATCGGCTCGACCGACGTCGCGGATGTGAGCTGGGCGGTGCCGACGATCCAGGCCCGCGTCGCGACGCATGCGATCGGAACGCCCGGCCATTCCTGGCAGATCACCGCCCAGGGCAAGGCGCCCGCGGCCCACAAGGGCATGGTCCATGCCGCCAAGATCATGGCCGGGACGGCCATCGACGTCATGACCGACGAGACGCTGATGGCGCGCGCCAAGAAGGACCACCAGGAGCGCCTCGGCAAGACGCCCTATGTCTGCTCCGCTCCCGGCAGACGTGAAGCCGCTGCTTCAGCCGCGGCCCGACAAGGCTGCGTGAGGCGACTCGAACGCGAAATGCGAGCGTCAAAGGCTGGACAATGTGTCCAGCCTTTTGTTTTGTGACTTCCGGATCCTTAATCACAGAGCCTTGTTGAAAGAGCCTCGGGAGGGCCGCACGACATGAAAGATTTCGCAGGCAAGATCGCCGTGATCACCGGCGGCGGCACCGGCATGGGACGGGAACTCGCGCGGCAGCTGGTGGCAGAAGGCTGCAACGTCGCCATGTGCGACGTCTCGGCCGAGAACATGGCGGAGACGAAGAGGCTCTGCGAGGTCGAGAAGCTGCCGCAGGGCCTGCGCATCACGACCCACATCGCCGACGTGTCGCTCGAAGACCAGGTGCAGCGCTTTCGCGATGAGGTCGCCGAGCAGCAGGCGACCGACAAGATCCATCTGCTGTTCAACAACGCCGGCATCGGCGGCGGCGGCAGCATGGTCACCAACACCCGCGAGCAGTGGGACAAGACCTTTGCGGTCTGCTGGGGCGGCGTCTACTACAACACCCGCGCGTTCCTGCCGATGATGCTGAAGGCCTCCGAGGGTCACATCGTCAACACCTCGAGCGTCAACGGCTTTTGGGCCTCGATCGGACCGGGCCTGCCGCACACCGCCTACAGCGCGGCGAAGTTCGCGGTGAAGGGGTTTACGGAAGCGCTGATCGGCGATCTGCGGATGAATGCGCCGCACATCAAATGCTCGGTGGTGATGCCGGGACATATCGGCACGTCGATCGTCTCCAACACCCGCAAGGTGCAGACCGGCAGCGAGTTCGGCGACTCTCAGCCCGCCGAGCTCGCGGCGGCGCGGCAGCGGCTTGCGGCCTATGGCACGGATGTCTCGACGCTGTCCGACGACGACATCCAGAAGATGTCGGCCGAGCGCGCGCGGAAGTTTCGCGAAGAGGCGCCGATGACGGCAGCGGCCGCGGCAAAGGTCATCCTCGACGGCGTCAAGGCGGAGCGCTGGCGCATCCTCGTCGGCGACGACGCGCACCTGCTCGACAAGCGCGTGCGCGCCAATCCGGAAGCGGCCTACGAGGCTCGACTTCTTCAAGAGCTACGCCGAGGAATCCGGCTGGCGGCTCGGCGGCGACCAGCCCGCGCGCTAATCGGTCCGAATGTCGGAACTGCAGGCGTGCCCCGGTTCGTTTGACCCGTGGTCGCGGGCGGATAAATTATTCGCTCGCCAAGCAGTCCGAGCCTGGAGTCGCGCACGATGAACGCACCGCTGAAGTTCGATGTTTCCAGCGTCGCCCGTGTGGAGCCGAATGGCTTCGGCGCAGTCATCGAGCACACGGACTTCGATGCGCTCGTCGCACAGCCGGGTTTCGTCGACGGACTCGTGTCGCTTCTGGCGAAGCACCTGGTGATCCGCATCGACGCGCCGCCGTTCGATCCGAAATCGCTGGCCGCTATTGCCGCGAGACTGGGCCCGCCGTCGGTCAACAAGGGACCGCGGCTTCCCGGCTTCGACGCGATCATTCAGTTCGACAGCGCGGGCAAGCCCGATGCCGATCCGCAGCGGGATCGCGACGCCGCGCAGATCCTGCATCACGACTCGGCTGGTCTCGCCGAGCCGCCAGCCTTCGCGATCGTCAACACCAAGACGTTGCCGAAGGAGCCGGCCTGGCATTCGTGGGTCGACATGCAGGCCGTGTATCGCGAGCTGCCCGAGGCGACGAAGACGAAGATCAACGGCCTGCGCTGCATTCATCCGAGCTATCCCGAAGCTCGTGACCGTCGGCGTGCACCGCGACCTGAAGCGGCTGCCGGAGGATGTGCGCGAGAAGGGGCCGGCGCATCCGCTGGTCGTGCGCAATCCGAGCAGCGGCGAGCCGACACTTTATCTCTCGGTCCGGCGCGACGCGAAAATCCCGGGCATGGATGCGGACGAAAGCCTGAAGCTGCTCGGCCGAGCTCTGGGACATCGTCGAAGCCTCGCCGCACCGCTGGCGTTCGCTGGTGCGCGGCAATGATATCCTGATCTGGGACAACATCGGCACCGTGCACGACCGCCCGCCGTTCTCGGCGCGCGAGCCGCGCAAGATCTGGTTCGGCAATCTCGGTCCCGTTGCGCCGCAACCGGCATTCGCGGCTTGATCTAGGCGCTGCTTCTGCGACATTTCGTTTCGACCGCACGCGCGCCTCGCGTGCGGTCGATGTCTGTTGCGGCCAAGGCTGCTTCATTAAGGCTGCTCATCAAGGCTGCTCATACGGGGTGTCAGATGCTCACGGTTCACCACCTCAACAATTCCCGCTCGCAGCGCGTGCTGTGGCTGCTCGAAGAGCTGGGCGTGCCGTACGAGATCAAGCACTACCAGCGCGGGCCGGACATGCTGGCGCCGAAGGAATTGCTTGCCGTGCATTCGCTCGGCAAGTCGCCGGTGATCACCGACAACGGCAACACCATCGCCGAGTTCGGCGCGATCATCGAATACATCGTCGACACCTACGGCAACGGCCGGCTGATCCCGCCGCCGAAGACCGCCGAGCGGCTGCGCTACACCTACTGGCTGCACTATGCGGAAGGCTCGGCCATGACACCGCTGCTGCAAAAGCTGATCTTCTCGATGCTGCCGCGCCGTTCGCCCATACTGATGCGACCGCTGATGAAGACGATCTCGAAGAAGCTGCTGGCGACCATCGTCGATCCGCGGCTGAAGCAGCACATGGCATTTCTGGGAGCAGGAGCTCGGCAAGCGTGAATGGTTCTGCCGGCAACGAGTTCACCGCCGCCGACGTGCAGATGAGCTTTCCGCTGGAAGCCGCGTCAGCGCGCGGCGGGCTCGAGAACGGCCATCCGAAATGCATGGCGTTCCTGGAGAAAATCCACGCGCGCCCCGCCTATCACCGCGCGCTCGTGCGCGGCGGGCCGTATGCGGTCGGACGGTAGCTTGCGACAGAACGCTAAAGTCTGATTCAACTTCGTTGAATCAGACCTCGTCGTTCATCTTTTTGTTTGGGCATGATCTTATCCGACCTTCCTTCGCCCGCCGAAGCGGGCTTCGCGAAGGCGGGAAACCGGTATCCACTTTTCGGGATCATGCCCTAGGCCTTACTTGGCCTCGCGGGCGAGATTGCGGGTGCCGCCGCTTGTCTCCAGAAGCTTTACCAGATTGACCCCGCCCTGCAGCATGTCGGTCTGAATCGACACGCGAACGCCGGCGGCGTCGCGACGGCGCAGGTTGTCGAGGATTTGCTGGTGCTCATGCGGCCCGGATAGGTCGGCGGCGCGTGCGGATAGAGGAAGTTCAGCAGCGGTCCGTTCCGCATCCAGATATCGTCGAGGATCGCGAGCAGCTCCGGCATCTCGGCCGTCCTCGTAGAGGCGGTGGTGAAAGCGCCAGTTGGCGCGCACGGCGTCGGACCAGCGCTTCTCGTGCTCGGCCGCGATCAGTTCGTCATGGAACGACAGCCAGCTGCGCAATGCCCTGTTCCGTTATCCGCGTCGTGGCGTTTTCGGCAGCAAGCCCCTCGAGGAAGAGACGGATGGTCGCGCAGCTCGAGATACTGCGGCATGCGACATGTGCGCGACGATGATCGAGCGCCCGGTCGAGCAGCTCGAGTGCGCGGGCGCGAACGAGCTGCATCAGCGCTTCGCGGATCGGCGTCTCCGACACCTGCATCGAAGCGGCGAGCTCGCGGATCTTGAAGCGGTGGCCCGGCCAGAAGCGGCCCTCCATCAGCGCCTGCCGCAGATTGTTGTAGACGATGCTCGTCAGGCTATCGCGCGCCATCGGCTCCGATCGCGCTGGACGTCTCCACGCCGCAATCTCGGTGCCGCTGTTCGCGTCAGCTCGTTCCCACGCTTCGCCTGCCCAATCGCTCGGCAGCCGGATGCCGCTGCGATGCGCTGCCATATCATTTGTCAGATCGCAGCCTATCCCTGCGGGTTCCAGCGAGACGGCGCACGCCCATGCGCGCCTGCTGGCAGGCCCGGCGCAAACTTCGCCTTGCGTGCCACATGATATATCAAATAGTTTATGTCGCGAACAAGTGGGCGTCTCATGCTGCAGCCGGTTGAGACGTACAGGTCGCTCCGTCCGCATCGACGTCGAGGGCGATCGTCAAGCGCTTCGACGCCGTGACCGCTGTCGACGAGGTGTCGCTGGAGGTCCAGTCCGGCGAATTCCTTGCGCTGCTCGGCCCCTCCGGCTCCGGCAAGACCACGATCCTGATGGCCATCGCCGGCTTCGAGTATCCGGATTCCGGCAGCATCCTGGTCGGCGGCGACGACGTGACCTGGATGCCGCCGAACAAGCGCAACCTCGGCATGGTGTTCCAGCGCTACACGCTGTTTCCGCACATGTCGGTGCTCGAGAACATCGCCTTTCCGCTGAAGATGCGCAGGCGTCGCCGCGCGCCGAGCGCGAGCAGCAGGCGCGCGCCGCGCTCGCAACGGTCCGGCTCGACGGCTTCGGCGAACGCCAGCCCGCGCAATTGTCGGGCGGCCAGCAGCAGCGCGTCGCGATCGCGCGCGCCATCGTCTACCGGCCGCGCGTGCTGCTGATGGACGAGCCGCTGTCGGCGCTCGACAAGAATCTGCGCGAGGAGATGCAGATCGAGACGAAGCATCTGCAGCGCGAGATCGGCATCACGGTCGTGTTCGTCACGCATGACCAGACCGAAGCGCTGACCATGGCCGATCGCGTCGCCGTGCTCGACCATGGCCAGCTGCAGCAGGTCGGCTCGCCGCACGATCTCTACGAGGCCCCGCAGACGCGCTTTCGTCGCGGGCTTCATCGGCGAGACCAATTTCTGCGACGCGACGCTGACGCGAGGGCAGCCGCGCCCGGCGGAAGCGTCGGCGTCACCCTCGACGGCGGCGTCGCCGTCGAGGGCGACGGCGCGTCGCAGGCGCTTGCCGGCCGGCGCGCGTGTGAGGATCGCGCTGTCGGCCGGAGCGGATCGCATCGCCGCCGCGGGCGCGGCCGGATTGCCGGCGCGCGTCGACGGACGCGATCTATGCCGGCAATGCGACGACGCTGATGCTCGAGGCGCAGGGCGGCCATCGCATGCGCCTGCGGCATCCCCGCCGGCGCCGGCCTGCAGGAGCCGCGCATCGGCGAGACGATCGCGCTGCAGCTGGGACGCGGCCGACGCGCGCGTCTTCGAGGCGCGTCATGAGCGAACGCCCGTCGCTCCTTCCTGCTCGGCGGCCGCCAATTACAGCCCCGCGGCGAGCCTGCTGCTGGCTGCCCCGTTCTTGCGCTCGCCCTCCTCGTCTTCGTGCTGCCGCTGGCGACGCTGCTGCATGAGAGCCTGTTCACTGCCGCGAGCTCGGCGCTCGAACCATTACGCAGCGCGCGCTCGGCGAGCCGGTCTACCTGCGGGTCATGTGGCGCACGCTGCGCATTTCCGCCATGCTCGTCACCGTGGCGTCACCCTGGTCGCTCGCCTGGCCGCTCGCCTGGGTGATGTCGCGCGCGAAGCGGCCTGAAGCTTGCGCTGCTGTTCGCCGCCGTGCTGCTGCCGCTGTGGACCTCCGTCCTGGTCCGCACCTACGCCTGGATGGTCCTGCTTCAGCGCAACGGCGTCATCAACCAGCTCGCTGAGTCGCACGGGCCTCCTCGAGCGAGCCGATGAAGCTGCTGTACACCGAAGGCGCGGTCGTGCTGGCGATGAGCCATGTGCTCCTGCCCTTCATGGTGCTGCCGATCTACTCGGCGCTGCAGGGCATTCCGCAGGACTATACGCGCGCCGCGCAGATGCTCGGCGCATCGCGCATGGGCGACGTTTCGCGAGGTGATCTGGCCGCTGTCGCTGCCCGGGCGTCTCCTCCGGCTGCCTGATGGTGTTCCTGCTGGCGCTCGGCTTCTTCGTCACGCCGGCGCTGATCGGCGGTCCGCAGCAGATGATGATCGCCACGCTGGTCTCGCAGCAGGTGCGCGAGATGCTGGACTGGTCTTTCGCCGGCGCGCTCGTCGGCGTGCTGCTCGTGTTCGTGCTGGGCTGATCGCGCTGATCTTCAAGCGCGCCGTGCGGCTCGACCGCTTCGTGGGGTCGGCATGAGCGCCGCTCGCGACGCAATGCGGCCGGCCGCAGCCGGCCGCGCCGGCGACGCGGCGCTGGGCGCTGCAGCCTACGCGGTCACGGTGTTCCTGCTGCTGCCGACGATCGTGATCGTGCCGATGTCGGTCGGGCCCGAGCGCTACCTGCGCTTCCCGCCCGAGCGGCTTCTCGCTGCGCTGGTATGCCGAATACTTTCGCCGACGCGGACTGGATCAGCGCCACGCTGTTCAGCATCGAAGCGGGCATCATCGCGGCGGTCTGCGCCACGGTCATCGGCACCATGCTGGCGCTGGCGCTGGTGCGCGGCAGGCTGCCGGGAAGCGGCCTGGTCGAGCTGCTGGTGATCGGCCCGGTGATCGTGCCGCACATCGCGCTGGCGGTCGCGATGTTCCTCGTCTTCGAGCAGCTGCGCCTGACCGGCACGCTGCTCGGCTTTGCCATGGCGCATACGGTCCTCGCGCTGCCGTTCGTCGTCTTCACCGTGCTCGCCGCGCTCTATCGTTTCGATCCCGAACCTCGAGCGCGCGGCGCTGTCCTGCGGCGCCGGTCCGCTGCGGGCCTTCCGCCATGTCACGCTGCCGCTGATCGCGCCCGGCGTCATCTCGGCGGCGCTGTTCGCCTTCGTCATCTCGTTCGACGAGGCGGTGGTCTCGTTCTTCATCTCGAACCTCGACCGCAAGACGCTGCCGCGGAAGATGTTCGAGGACATCGACTACAACATCTCGCCGACGCTCGCCGTCGGTCGCGACGATGCTGACGGCGCTGACGATCGTCGCGCTGCTGCTCGGCTACGCGCTCGGAACGCGTCCTGGAGCGCCGCGCCGGCGCCGGAGCCGAAGACGTGACTGATTTGACGGATCACCATCCGAGGACAGTCGACATGACGAAGGCAAGCGCGAAGACGATCAGCAGGCGCGCGATTGCCTGGCCGCGGCAGGCGCCGGCGTCGGGGCCCTGGCGGCTCCCGGGCCTGGTCCGCGCGCAGCAGCGGCGGTTCGGGCGAGGTCATCATCGCCACGACCGGCGGCTTGATGGAGAAACAGCCTGCAGGAGCATTTCTACCGCCGCTTCGAGACCGAGATCGGCATCCAGGTCCGCTCGGTCGCCGATCGAGCTGCCCGACCAATGGGCGCGGGCGGTGCCGGCGCGCGCAGCGGCAACATTCCTTTCGACGTCGTCACGGCGACCCCGCCCGACCTGATCCAGCATGCCGACGCTCCTGCAGCCGCTCGACTGCGCCGGCAATGCCCGGCATCGTCGCGCAACGGCCTGCCGGATGGCTGCTTTCCGCACGGCATCATCCGCACCGCCGGCGGCATGGCGCTGACCTGGAGCAAGAAGGCCTTCCCGAACGGAGGGCCGCAGTCGCTGGGCCGATTTCTTCGACGTGCAGAAGCTTTCCCGGACCGCGCTCGCTGCCCGATACCGGCGACCGCGAATGGTGGGTGCCGCTCGCGGCGCTGATTGCCGACGGCGTGGCCGCGCGACAAAGCTGTTCCCGATGGATGTCGACCGCGCCTACAAGAAGCTCGACGCGATCAAGCCGCACGTCGGCGGCGTGGTGGAAGAGCGGCGACAACTCCATGCAGATCCTGCGCGGCGGCGACGCCGTGATGACCATGCTCTATTCGAGCCGCGCCGTGCCGCTCGCGAAGAGCGGCGAGTTCGATTTCACCTGGAACCAGGCGATCCGCGACGTCGGCAACTGGGCCGTGCTGAAGGGCGGCCCGAACACGCAGAACGGCGTGCAGCTTCCTCGACTTCTTCGTGCAGAACGCGCAAGGAGCACCTCGCCTTCAGCGAGAAGGTCAGCTTCGACTCGAACAACCGCGAGGCCCCGGCGCTCGGTGCGCCGAGAGCGAGCGGCGCTATCGCCCCTCCTGGCCGGCGAACTGGGCGAAGCTCGTCATCGCCGACTACGACTGGATCGGCCGCGAACCGCAGCGCCTTGCGCGAGCGCTGGGTGACCTGGCTGACGAAGTGAACGCGAATTCGACGTCTCGCCGGCGCAGTCTCCGCCGCGCCGGCCGCTTCGCGGAGGTGTGCTGAATGCTGGTGAACTACCCCGAGGCGGCCCATTGGCCGGTCGATCCGACGCGCCTGGATCTGGTCGAGGAGATGCGCGCAAACCCGCGCGGGCCGCATAGCGACGACCTGCGCAAGCTGCTCCACCGTATGCGCTGGACCGGCGTTGGCAAACGCCATGTCCTGATCGTCCTTGAACCCAACCAGCGCTGGATGCTGGGTCGCCTTCCTGGCCGGCGCGGGGCGCCGGTCGAGACCTTCCCGAACCGCATCTTCACCAGCCTTGCCGAGGCTGAATGGGCTGTGTTCGCCATGCGCTGGGAAGCGCTGACGGGGCAGCGGCTCGACGATGGAACGCCAGCATCATGAAAGACACGACTTCCGTTCTTGGCTATGCGTGGCCGCTCGTGGTCTCGCCGGGCGAGACGATCGCCTTCCGTCTCTCCAGCGCCACGCTGACACAGGCCGACGCGAAAATCGTGCGCGTGCGCTGTGGTGATCCCGATCCGGCAGGGCCGGGGCTGCAAGTCACCGCACCCGGCACGGCCATCGACGGCAAGGTCGCGCTGCGCCACCAGCCGATCCATCCGGGCTCCGCTGCGATCGTTGCCGACGCCCCGTCGCTGCGGGCGCCGACCATCTCGCTCGGCTGCTTTCTCTGGCCGACGGCGCCGCTCACGGGGCCGCAGACCGTTCTCTCGCGCTGGCGCGACGACCTCGGGGCGGGCTGGCGGCTCGGCCTCGACGCCGAGGGCCATCTGGTTTTCGAGGTCGCAGGGACAGCCGGCTCCGGCCGGCTGCGGGCCGCGCGGCCTTTGCTCGAACGCGAATGGGTCTTCGTTGGCGCGAGCTATGACGCCGTGAGCGGCGCCATGAGCTCTCGTCCAGCGCAGCCTCGACCCGCAGGCGGGCCGCGACACCAGCGGCGCCTTCAATGGGCCGGGCCCCGCCGGCCTCGCCTGGCCGGCGAGAGACCGCGCTCGTCATTGCCGCGCATGCGCGGCAGGCCGGTTCCGATCCGCTCACCGGCGGGCATTATGACGGCAAGATCGACCGGCCGCGTCTGTTCGGCGCGGTGCTGTCGGAGGAGGTCCTGCGCCGCGCTTGCGAGGCGGTGGCGCCGTCCCCGGCCGATCCCGCGCTGATCGCCGCATGGGATTTCTCGCAGGCGATGGCCGGCGAAACCGTCCGCGACCTCTCGACCAACAGGCTCGATGGCCGGCTGCGCCACCTGCCCATGCGCGCCATGACCGGCGCGAACTGGGACGGCTCGGCGGTGCAGCTGGACGGAGAAGCCGGAGCTCTACGGCGCCATCCATTTCCACAGCGACGACATGGCCGATTGCGGCTGGTCACCCGACCTGACGCTGACGGTTCCGTCAGATTGGCGCAGCGGTTTCTACGCGCTGCGCCTGACCGCCCGCGACGGCAGCAGCGACCCGGTCGAGAGCTACGTCTCCTTCTTCGTGCGCGCCCCGCTCGGACAGGCCGAAGCGCGCGGCTCGCGCTGGTCGCCAGCACGGCGACGTTCCTGGCCTATGCCAACAGCGCGCTCAGGCTCGACCAGGTCCATGCCGAGGCGATGCTCGAAGGCGTGATCGCGCTCTCGCGCGACGACGTCTATCTGCAGGAGCATCGCGAGCTCGGGCTTTCGACCTACGACACCCACAGCGACGGCAGCGGCTGGTGCTACTCCTCCGCCAAGCGGCCGATCCTGAACATGCGTCCGCTGGGCAACACCTTCAACTACGTCAACGACACGCACATCATCGACTGGCTGGAGTTCAACGGCGTCGACTACGACGTCATCACCGATTGCGATATCGACCGGCACGGCGCGCAGCTGCTGAACGCCTACGCCTGCGTCATCAACGGTTCGCATCCGGAATATTTCAGCCGCAACATGCTCGACGCTTTCGACGTCTATCAGCGCGGCGGCGGCCGCCACATCTATCTCGGCGGCAACGGCTTTTACTGGCGGATCGCCTGGCACCCGACGCAGCCCCACACGATCGAGATCCGCCGCGGCATGGCCGGCCTGCGCACCTGGGATGGCGAAGCCGGCGAGAACGGCCTGTCGTTCTCCGGCGAGCCTTCCGGCCTCTGGCGCACCCATGGGCGGGCGCCGCAACGTCTGGTCGGCGTCGGCTTCGACGCTCAGGTCTTCACCCGCTCCTATCCCTACAAGTGGCTGCAGGATGCGCGCGATCCGCGCGTCTCCTGGCTCGTCGAAGGGGTCGAACTCGGGGCGCCGCTTGGCGACTTCGGACTGCGCGGCGGCGGAGCGGCAGGTCTCGAGGTCGATCGGGTCGAGGTGACGCTCGGGTCGCCGCCGCACCTCCTGCGCCTCGCCACCGCCGACCAGCTGGACTATGGCGGCGTGCCGACGCTGGAGGAGATCCGGACCCTGCATCGCGGCATCATGGGCGACCAGAATGCGCTCGTGCGCGCCGACCTCGCATTCTTCCCGACGGCGGCAGGCGGCGCGGTGTTCTCGACCGGCTCGATCGCCTGGGCCTGCGCGTTGTCCTGCAACGGCTACGACAATTCGGTGAGCCGGGTGACGGGCAATGCGCTGCGCCGCTTTCTCGATCCGGCGCCGTTCGCAGGCTTCGACCCGTAAGAACGGCGTCAGGTGGCGGGTGCGAGTTCCGCCACCGCCGCGAGCCCGGTATCGGCCGCCGCCAGCGCCTCTGCGATCTCCGCGTCGCCATGCGCCGCGCAGAGGAACATGTTGTGGCGCGGATGGAGGTACACGCCCCGCGCCAGCGCGGCCCGGCAGAACAGCTCGCCCTTGCGGAAGTCTGCGTCGTCGTCGAACAGGATCATCGGCATCTGCGGCGGCCCGCTCTGGCGCAGCCCGACGCCGTGACGCGCGCGCAAGGTCGTCGATGCCCGCGCGCAGCTTCAGGCCGGTCGTGGCGAGGTGTTCCACGCCGTCCCGGCGCAACACGGTGAGCGTCGCGACGGCGGCCGCCATCGGCACCGCGCCGCCCCAGAACGAGCCGGTCACGAAGATCCCGCGCCGCGGCCTTCCGCAGCCATTCGCGTGCCGGTGACGGCGGCGAGCGCGATGGCCGTTGGCGATCGCCTTGCTCCACGCGGCGAGGTCGGGACGAACACCAAACGGCTCCCAGCTGCCGGCGAGATTGCAGCCGGAAGCCGGCCCGCACCTCGTCGATGATCAGCGCTGCGCCCTTGGCGTCGCAGAGCGGCGCGCGGCCGCTGCAAAGTCCGCGCGTCGGCAGTTCCTGGTCGCGGCCGAGGTCGTGCCGGAAAGCCGAGACCATGAATGCCGGCGAGGTCGTCGCCCGCGTGCTCGGCCGCGAGCCTCGAGGCTCTCGATGTCGTTGTAGTCGTAATAGACGAGCGTGCGCCCGGTCCTCGGCGGTCACGCCGACCAGCGACGGCGAGCACCACGGGCACGGCGCCGTGGTAGGCGCCGCGCGCTGCCAGCAGGATCTTGCGCCGGCCGGTAGCGGCGCGCGCGATCGTCACGCAGGTCGTCGTCGCGTCGGTGCCGTTCTTCTGGAACATGCGCCCAGTCGGCATGGGCGATCGTGTCGACCAGCAGCTCGGCGAGCTCCACCATCACCTCGGCTGGTCCGTTCATGCAGTCGCCGAGGCTGCGCTGTCGCGCCGCCGCCGCCTCGACCTCCGGATGGTGATGGCCGAGCAGGTTCGGCCCCCAGCTGCACATGAAGTCGACGATAGGCGCGCGCCGTCGACGTCCCACAGCGCGGCAGCCCTCGGCGCGCGGGCGAAGAACTGCGGATAGCCGTCCGGCAGCCTCGCCGCGTGCAGGTGGCCCCACATGCCGCCCGGAACGACGCGGCTCGCGCGCTCGCGCAGCGCGGTGTCGAACGAGTTCACAAGTGCGGTCATGGCGCCCTCCCGTCGCTATGATATATCATATATGAACTGCGCCGTGGCAAGTGAATTGTGAGAGCCGCGGACCGCCTGCACGCGAGCGCGTCCGCGGCCGATGCAATCGGGACGGCGATCGCCTACGCGAGGTGAGTTCTAGTATCCCGCCGCATGCGCACCGCGCGTGCGCGGATCCGGCGCCCCCGCAAGACCTTCCGCCGTGATCGCAATCGTGTTGGCGGACGTCTGCGGCAGCGGCGTTGCGATCGCGTGGCCGCGCGTGCGCAGCGTGTCGAGCGTCTCGGCCGGAAAGCCGTTCTCGACGCGCACTTCGTCCGGCAGCCATTGATTGTGCAGGCGAGGGGCGGCGACCGCGGCCGCGGCGTTCATGCCGTGGTCGATGGTGTTCAAGATCACCTGCAGCACGCCGGTGATGATGCGGCTGCCGCCCGGTGTGCCGGTGACGAGCACCGGCTTGCCGTCCTTCAGGACGATGGTCGGCGACATCGACGACAGCGGCCGCTTGCCGGGGCCGGGGAGGTTGGCCTCGTAGCCGACCAGGCCATAGGCGTTGGACGCGCCGACCGCCGCGGTGAAATCGTCGAGCTCGTTGTTGAGGATCACGCCGGTGCCTTCG
Source organism: uncultured Alphaproteobacteria bacterium (assembly GCA_963843435.1). Taxonomy (GTDB): domain Bacteria; phylum Pseudomonadota; class Alphaproteobacteria; order Rhizobiales; family Xanthobacteraceae; genus P52-10. Next base: position 238,435 of record CAWJKJ010000006.1, on the reverse strand, counting down.
GCGACCATGCCGAGGCCGTAGGAGAAGTTCAGCGTGTAGGTGTTGCTCACCGCGTTGCCTTTGGCGTCGACGATCGAATAGTGCGTCGTGTTCTGCCCCTCGCGCTTCGGTGGCGAGAGGTCGGCGATGTCGGCTGCCGGCGTCGCCCGCTTCATGTCGATCGAGCTGCGCAGCCGCTCGGCATACTCCTTGGATGTGAGCCGCTGCATCGGCACGTCGGCCAGCGCCGGGTCGCCGAGATGCCGCGCGCGGTCCGCATAGCCGCGCTTCATCGCCTCGATCATCACATGCAGCGTGTCGGCGGAATGCGCGCCCATCTCCTTCAGCTTGTAGCCTTCGAGGATGTTGAGCATCTCGACCAGCACCACGCCGCCGGACGACGGCAGCGGCATCGAGACGATGTCGTAGCCGCGATAGCTGCCGCGCACCGGCGTGCGGATCACCGGCCGATAGGTCTTCAGATCATCGAGCGTCATGATGCCGCCGTCGGCGCGGATCGCGTCGATCAGCTTCGCCGCCGTCGCGCCTTCGTAGAAGCCGGCCGGCCCTTGGCCGCGATCGCCTCCAGCGTCGCAGCGAGATCGGCCTGCACCAGCGTGTCGCCGTCGCCGAGCGGCGCGCCGTCGCCCTTCAGAAAAATCTTTGCCGACGCCGGCCAGCGCGCGAACATGTTGCGCGCGCTCGGCAGCGAGTCCGCGGTGTCGTCGTCGACCGCAAAGCCCTCGCGCGCGAGCTTGATCGACGGCGCGATCAGCTCGGCCAGCGTGAACTTGCCGGAGCCGTACTTCTCGTGCGCCAGCGCCAGGCCCGCGACGGTGCCCGGCACGCCGGTGCCGAGCACCGAGCTGCGCGACTTCGCCGGATCGGGCTTGCCGTCGGGCCCGAGGAACATGTCGCGCGTCGCCGCCGCCGGTGCCGTCTCGCGATAGTCGATGGTGATCGCCTCGTTGCGCTCGGCGCTGAAGATCGTCATGAAGCCGCCGCCGCCGAGATTGCCCGCGCGGGGATAGGTGACGGCCATGGCAAAGCCGGTGGCGACCGCCGCATCCACCGCATTGCCGCCGCGGGCGAGAATGTCACGGCCGATCTCGGCGCCGCGCCGCTCCTGCGCGACGACCATGCCGTTCTTCGCCAGCACCGGCCGCAGCGTTTCGAGCGCGGCGGGTGCGTAAGCCGCCCTGCGGCCTTCCTGCGCGTGGCCGATCGAGGTCAGGCCAAGCGCAACCAGCGCAGTCGCAGTCAGCAGACGGAGCGACGTCTTCTTCATTTTCGATCTCCGCAATCGGTCGTGTCTTCGACGCTTCACACGCGATGCTACACCGGTTTTGCAAGCTGAACCGCGCCAAAGCACTTGAAAGTGATGAGCTTTGCGGCGGTCCGATGACCGCACGATGCATGCTGTTCACGCTTGTCCAGCTGCACAATTGCTGAGACTCTGAGCAGCGAATCACCCGGGGGCACGAATGACGGCAACGAGCCATGCAGCCAGCGTGGGCGCTCGAACAAGTATCCGCCGCGGTCGGCGGTCGTCGGCTGGCTGCTGTTCGACTGGGCGGCGCAGCCGTATCACACGCTGATCACCACCTTCGTGTTCGCGCCTTACTTTGCGACCTATGTCGCCGCCGATCCGGCGTCGGGGCAGGCGATGTGGGGTTTTGCTGCGGCCGCCGGCGGCCTGGTGATCGCGCTGCTGTCGCCGGTGCTCGGCGCCGTCGCCGATGCGGCCGGGCGGCGCAAGCCATGGATCGCCGGCTTCGGCCTGCTGCTGATCATCGGCACCGCGCTGCTCTGGTTCGGCAAGCCGGGCGATCCAGGCATCGTCGTGCCGATCCTCATCGCCTACGTCGATCGCCACCATCGGCGTGGAGTTCGCCGCCGTGTTCAACAACGCGATGATGCCGACGCTGGTGCCGCCGGAGCGGCTCGGCCGGCTGTCCGGCAACGGCTGGGCGATCGGCTACATCGGCGGCATCGTCAGCCTCGTCATCGTGCTCGGCTTGCTCGCCGGCGATCCGAAAACCGGGCGCACGCTGTTCGGCCTTGCGCCGCTGTTCGGTCTCGATCCCGCGACCCACGAAGGCACGCGCATCTCCGGTCCGCTGACGTCGATCTGGTTCGTCGTGTTCGTGCTGCCGATGTTTCTGTTCACGCCGGATCTGCCGGCCAAGCGGCCGGTCGCGGCGGCGGTGCGCGAAGGATTGCGCGAGCTGCGGCAGTCGCTGGCGGCACTTCCGCGCAACAAGCCGCTGCTGACGTTCCTGATCGCCAACATGATCTACATGGACGGGCTGATCTCGCTGTTCGCATTCGGCGGCATCTATGCGGCGAGCACGTTTGGCTGGAACACGATCCAGATCGGCACCTTCGGCCTGATCCTGGCGATCGCCGGCACGCTCGGGGCGTGGCTCGGCGGCAAGCTCGACGATGCGATCGGACCGAAGAAGGTGATCGTCGGAAGCCTGCTCATCCTTCTGGTCTCGCTGGCGTTGATCCTCATGGTCGATCGCGACCACATCCTGTTCGTGCCGGTGGCGCCGCCGGTGCCGGGCGGGCCGCTGTTCGGCGCCCCCGCCGAGCGCGCCTATCTGCTGATCGGCTGCTTTCTCGGCCTCGCCGCCGGGCCGATGCAGGCCGCGGCGCGCACCTTGCTGATCCGCCTGGCGCCGCCCGAGCGCATCACGCAGCATTTCGGCATGTTCGCGCTCACCGGCAAGGTGACGTCGTTCATCGGCCCGCTGGTGGTCGCGTCGGTGACGGCAGCGACGATGAATCAGAAGGCCGGCATGGTGGTGCTGGTCGCATTCTTCGTGATTGGGTTGGTGCTGCTGTTGCGGGTGAAGGAGTAGTTCGAAGTGGCGAATAGGGAGTAGCGAATAGAGCCGCAGCTCAGCCTGCATATCGCTATTCGCTACTCCGCTATTCGCTGCTCAATGCCGGAAATGCCGCACGCCGGTGAACACCATGGCGATGTTGTGGTCGTTGGCGGCCTTGATCACTTCGTCGTCGCGCATCGAGCCGCCCGGCTGGATCACCGCGGTGGCGCCGGCGTCGATCGCGGCGAGCAGTCCGTCGGCAAACGGGAAGAACGCGTCGGAGGCGACCACCGAGCCGGTGGTCATCGGCGCCAGCAGCTTCGCCGAGCGCGCCACGTCCTCGGCCTTGTCGGCGGCGATGCGCGCGGCATCGACGCGGCTCATCTGTCCGGCGCCGATGCCGACGGTGGCAAGGTCCTTGGCATAGACGATGGTGTTCGACTTCACATGCTTGGCGACGCGGAACGCGAACTTCAGGTCGCGCAGCTCGTTGCGGCTCGGCGGGCGCTGCGTCACCGTCTTCAGGTTCATCTCGTCGACGGTCGCGTTGTCGCGCGTCTGCACCAGCAGGCCGCCGGCGACGGTCTTCACCGTCAGGCCGGGCGCGCGCGGATCGGGCAGCTCGCGCGCGAGCAAGCAGCCGCAAGTTCTTCTTCGCGCCGATGATCGCGATCGCTTCGTCGGTCGCATCCGGCGCGATGATCACCTCGGTGAAGATCTCGGTGATCGCGCGCGCGGTGTCCGCATCGAGCGGACGGTTCATGGCGATGATGCCGCCGAACGCCGAGGTCGGATCGCAGGCCAGCGCCTTGCGATAGGCGCTGACGAGATCGTCGCCCTCGGCGACGCCGCACGGGTTGGCGTGCTTGACGATGACGCAGGCGGCGGTGCGCGCGGCGTCGAATTCGGCGACGCATTCGTAGGCCGCGTCGGTGTCGTTGATGTTGTTGTAGGAGAGCTGCTTGCCCTGCACCTGCCGCGCGGTCGCCACGCCCGCCCGCTTTTGCGGCGTGCGATAGAACGCCGCCGTCTGGTGCGGGTTCTCGCCATAGCGAAGTGCCTCGGCGAGCTTGCCGCCGAAGGCGCGGAAATCCGGCGCATCGATCTTCAACTGATCCGCGAACCAGTTCGAGATCGCCGCGTCATAGGCGGCCGTGCGCGCATAGGCTTTTGCGGCAAGTCTCTGCCGCAGGCGTGAGCGTCGTCGCGCCGTCGTGGGCGGCAAGCTCGGCCAGCACCGCCGCATAGTCGTCCGCCTCGACGACAACGGCGACGTCGTTGTGGTTCTTCGCCGCCGCGCGGATCATCGCCGGGCCGCCGATGTCGATGTTCTCGATGCAATCTTCTTCGCTGGCGCCCTTCTCGACGGTCGCCTCGAACGGATAGAGGTTGACGACCAGCAGATCGATCGGCGCGATGCCGTGCGCCTGCGCCGCCTTGTCGTGCTCGGCATTGCCGCGGATCGACAGCAGCCCGCCATGCACCTTCGGGTGCAGCGTCTTGACCCGCCCGTCCATCATCTCCGGAAAGCCGGTCAGCTCGGAGACGTCGCGGACCTTCAGCCCGGCCTCGGCGATCGCCTTTGCCGTGCCGCCGGTCGAGACCAGCTCGATGCCGTGCCCGGCCAGCGCCCGGGCGAACTCGATCAGCCCGGATTTGTCGGAAACGGAAAGCAAAGCCCGCGTCACGCGGCGCAACTGGTCTGTCATTGAGGTGTCCTGCCGGAAAGGCTGCCGGGTAGCATGATTTCATAGGGTACGGAACCGGCCCTTTTGGATGGGCCCACAGCCGTCTGATGCGGAACTAAGGGCAGGGCTCGCCCTACAGCGGCAGTTCCGGCTCGCGCTGGGCGGTGCGGCGGGTGGTGGCGGCGGCGACGCCGCCGGCGGAGCGGGTAAAGCTCCACTGCACCAGCGGCGAGCTGTGCACGTTCTGGCGGATGACGATCTGCGCAGTCCGCCGCGGCCCGTCCGGCCCGGCGAGGAAGACGCTGTCTTCCAGGTCGACCTTGTCGTTGCGGGTCTCGAACGTCCACACGTCGCGGTTGGGCAGCATCAGCATCACGCCGCGCGCGTCGCTGAGCCGGCTCGCCTTCACCGACGGATGCAGGTGAAAGCGGATCGCGTACTCGCCATCGCCGAGTCTTGCGCCGGCCCCTTGCGCGGCCTCGATCGAATCCTCGCCGGCGACGCTGCTGCCGTCCGAGGACAGCATGATGGCGCGCCGGTGCACGATGCCGAAGCGCTGCAGGTAGCCGTCGTGCGAGGCGTTCAGCAGCATGCCGTTCGGCAACGACTCGCGATAGACCTCGACGTTGACGGGCCCTGAGACGATCAGCGCGCCCTGCAGCAGCCGCTTCATCGCCGACAGCGCCACGAACTCGCACGACGACGTCTCGCGGAAGGTCAGCGCCGAATGCGCCGGCGTCTCGCGCGCGAAGGCGCGCCAGTTGTCGCGGCCGGTCGCCGGCATGCCGCAGTTGATGACGATGCGGCTCGGGCCGGACGAAAACTCGAAGGCAAGGCAGCCGGCGTGCGCCTCCTGGCTGACATTCGGCGGCGGCGACGCGCCGGTGTCCATGATCACCGCGGTGGACGCTGCGTCCAGCCGCTGGAAGCCGGAATGCGGCATGCTCGCCATCGGCGTGCCGTGGGTGTCGTCATAGGCGAGCAGCGTCGCGATCAGGTCGTTCGGCGTCGTGCTCATGCCGTTGAACAGCGCGAAATTGCCGTCGCCGTGCCGGAAGAAGCGCAGCATCGGCATCATCCGGTCGATCGCATTCAACAGCATCGGCGGCGGCGCGATGTTGCGTGCAGCAAATGTCTGCCGCAGCGGCAACATGTCGAGCAGCAGCTCGATCAGCGCCGAAGGGTTGCGCGAGATATGCCCGCCATCGGGCAGGATCTGGCGCTGCAGTTCGTCCGACAGCCTGCGCGTGACGCCGCGGATGTGGCGCGCGTGATTGGCAAGGCAGAGCGAGGCGTAGCACAGCGCGATCAGCACCAGCAGCCGCGGCACCCCGTCGGAGATGTTCAGCATGGTGTGGCGCAGATAGCGGATCTCGCGCGCGAGGTTGCGCAGGTAGCGGCGATAGAAGCGTCCGTCGGTGTCGCTGAGCAGCAGCGGCGCCTGCGACAGCAACGAGATCACGCGGCGCGCCAGCACGTCGGCGCGCCAGGCGGTCTTGCTCGCCTGGTGCTGCGACGACATCCATTCTTCGACCAGCGAGCGGGCATTGGCGCGGGTGATCGCCGAATCGGCGGCGCGCAGGTGCCGCAGCCAGCCGAAGCCGAGCAGGGCCACCTCCCAGTCTTCCGACGGCGGATCGAGCGAGAACACCGAGCGGCCGTGGCAGGTGACGATCTTGCCGGCGAACACGAATCGCCCGGCATAGATTTCGGCCGCGCGCGTCGCGTCCGCGGTGCGCAGCTCCTGCGGCGAGATCAGCAGCTGGTCGGTGCGCCCGGGCCAGACGCGCCACAGCGCGAACGAGTTCCAGCTCGCCCGCGCCAGCACGTTCCTGGCGAAACGGGTAGCGACCAGACCCGAAACACGTCGGTGGTAGGCGACTGATCGGCGCGCCATCGGCTTTGAGATACTTCCCCCGCGCTTGTGTCAGCGAATTGTGGATGCAGCCCGTATAGGCGGGATGCAAGCGACTGTGATCGAAACTTTGAGTGACTGGCCCTGCTTCCCCGAAGCAGCGCTCAGCCCTTATACCGAAGATGGCCGCTTCGGCCAAATCGGCAGGAGCAAATAATTTAGCTCCGTCAGGCCTTTATCAGTCGGGCGGCGTAGAACCCGTCAAGCCCGGCCATGCGCGGGTCGGCATGCGGCAGGTGGCAGGGCAGGGTGCGCAGATCGCCGGCAGCGGTAATCAGTTCCGCACGGCCGGCGACCTCGGCCGGGTCGATCGGTGCCCGCCGCAAGCCTGATTCGGCCGCAAGCAGCCGCTCGATGGCCAGCTCGCCCTCCTCCGGCTCGAGCGAACAGGTGCAATACACCAGCGTGCCGCCCGACTTTCACCAGCGCCGCCGCCCGTCGCAGCAGACGGTCCTGCAGGGCCGTGAGGGTGGTGACGTCCGCCTCCTGCTTCAGCCAGGCGATGTCCGGATGCCGGCGGATGGTGCCGGTGGCCGTGCACGGCGCGTCGACCAGCACGGCGTCGAACGGCTCGTGCGTCCACTCGGCGGCATCCGCGACGACGATCTCGGCGCCAAGCGAGAGCCGCGTGAGGTTGTCCTGCAGCCGCTTGACGCGCGCCGGCGAACGGTCGACCGCGGTGACGGCCGCGCCCGCGTGCGCGAGCTGCGCGGTCTTGCCGCCGGGCGCCGCGCAAAGGTCGGCGACCGTTTTTTCGCGCAGGTCGCCGAACAGTTTCACCGGCAGCGCCGCCGCTGCGTCCTGCACCCACCACTGGCCGTCGTTGAAGCCGGGCAGCATCGTCACCGAGCCATGCAGCGGCGTGCGGATGCTGCCGGTCGGCAGCACGTCGCCGTGCAGCCGCTCCGCCCAGCTTTCGCTGTCGGATTTCACCGTGATGTCGAGCGCCGGCTCGTGGCGGATGGCGGCTGCGATCTCGCGCGCCGAAGCCTCGCCATAGTGTTTGCTCCATCGCTCGAACAGCCATGGCGGCGTGTCGGCGGCGGCGTTTGCGGCTTCCTCGGCGAGCGCGCGGCCCTCGCGCGCGCAGCGCCGCAGCACCGCGTTGACCAGGCCGACATAGCGCGCCGCGCGCCGGTCGGCTTGCGCCAGCCGCACGGACAGATCGACGGCGGCGTGGTCCGGCACATCCATCCAGAGGATTTGCGCGGCGCCGAGCAGCAGCGCGGTCTCCGCGCGCTGCGAATCGGCCGGCACGCCGCGATCGAGCAGGCGCGACAGCACGAAGCGCAGCGTGCCCAGCCGCCGCAGCACGGTCGCGACCAGCCGGCGCATCAGCGCGCGGTCGCGGTCGCTGAGCGTCTTCACCGCGGGATGCGCGGCTGCGCCGTCGAGCTGGTCGTCCAGCGCCCGGCGTCGCAGCAGCACGTTGTCGATGATGTCGGCTGCGATCCGGCGCGCGGCAAAGCCCGGCGCGTCGGTCGGCGGAGCGAATTTCGATTGAACCATAAGGTGCTTTGAATTTCAGAGGACTGATCGCGAGGATTGATATCGCCCGATTAAGCCAAATATAAGAATCCGCATGACGCAGTGGTGTCGCCCTGGGAAGTCGCATGCCCGCTGCAGCAAACGTGTGTCCCGCTGATGTGTGAGAGGTGATCGCAATGGCTGAAGTCGATCGCGCACAGCTGTCCGATGCTGCACCGAACGAAACCCAACCGCCGCGCAAGCCGCTGACGCCCGCCGCGCAGCGGGCGCTGGCCGAGGCCGCCGAACGCCGCGCCCAGGCCGAAAAGGCCGCGGCCGCCGAGCCAGCCGCCCGAGTTTCAGGGTCCGAAGGGGCCCGAACCCACGCGATACGGCGACTGGGAGCGCAAGGGCATCGCCTCGGACTTCTAGCTCGGCTCCTCGACCGATCTTTTCTGCCCGATGTTCGCTTATTGTTCTTGCGCGGCGGTCGATTCGGCATTACACAGACTTATGTTCCTATATCGCGGAATAAATACGCCGCACGTCGGCCGCAGCTGGCGCAGCCGGCTGGTCTCGGTGCTGCCCTGGGCGTTCGTGATCGGCGTGGCCGCGGGCTCGCTGCTGCCGGTGGGCAACTGGAAGTCGCGCCTCGGCCTGCCGGAGAAGACCGCCGAGGAGCTGCAGCGCGAGCGCGACAGCGAGATGGTCTGGCGGCGCGCCGGCAATCCCAACACCCGCCACGCGGTGGACGTGCTGCGCACCGTCGACGGCGACACGTTCGATGCGCGCGTCGCGCTGTGGCCGGGGCTTGAACTGAATACGCGGGTGCGATTGCGCGGCATCGACGCGCCGGAGCGGCATGCGTCATGTGATGCCGAGCTGCAGAAGGCCGAAGCGTCGACCAAGGCGCTGCGCGCCATGCTCGCCGAAGGCGGCGTCGCGATCTACAACATCGGCCCGGACAAATACGGCGGCCGCGTCGTCGCCGATGTCGCGACCGGCAGGACGGCTAACGTGTCGTCAGCGCTGGTCGCCGCCGGTCACGCGCGGATGTATCTCGGCGGCCGGCGTCAGGGGTGGTGCTAGGACGCGCAGGCTACGCGCCTGCAATGACGTTAGCGCCCCACAACCACCACCGGCGTGCCGACCTGCACGCGCTGATAAAGGTCGGTGATGTCGTGGTTGTACATGCGGATGCAGCCGTTGGAGACGAAGCCGCCGATCGAGTTCGGCGCGTTGGTGCCGTGGATCGCGTATTCGCCGCCGGCGAGCGTCAGCGCGGCGACGCCCATCGGATTGTGCGGCGAGCCGCCGGGGATGACGACGGGCGCTCTGCCGCGCAACATGTCGGCGGGCGGCGCCCAGGCCGGATACGTATACTTGCCGTCGATCTGCGACACGCCGGCCCACTGCTTGCCGGCCTTGCCGACGCCGACCTTGTAGCGCACGGCCGTGCCGCCGCCGAGCACGAGATAAAGCCTGCGCTCGCCGGTGTTCACAATGATCGTGCCGGGATGATAGGCGGCGGTGAATGCCACCAGTTCGGGGGCGGCGAGGGCGGGCGCGCTGCTCAGCGCGACAGCCGCAACACCACAGGCAGCCAGAAGACTGCGTCCAGACATACGCATACTCCAACGCAACACGCAACTCGCCGTTAGCAAAGCGTTATGCTTTCGGCTTGGTTACTCGATAACGCGTGGCGACTGACCAATTGGTTGACGCGAGGCAGACGCAACGCGGAAACCAAAAGGTAAGGTAAAGGAACGGCAAACAATCCCGTCATTGCGAGCGAAGCGAAGCAATCCAGCGCGCGCGAAAGCGCGCCAACAAAGAAGCGCTGAGCTCGCTGCAAGAGCCGCGGCTCTTGCTTTGCGCGCTTCGCGCGCGCTGGATTGCTTCGCTGCGCTCGCAATGACGGCGAGGCCGCGCCCCTACGCCCCCTTGCGGTTCTGCCGGTTGTTCACCAGGTCGTCGACCACGGCCGGGATCGGCCAGCGTCGAGGTGTCGCCGAGCGCGCCGAAATCGTCTTCGGCGATCTTGCGCAGGATGCGGCGCATGATCTTGCCGGAGCGGGTCTTCGGCAGGCCGGGCGAGAACTGGATCAGGTCGGGCGAGGCGATCGGGCCGATGTCCTTGCGCACCCAGGCGACCAGCTCCTTGCGCAGCTCGTCGCTCGGCTGCACGCCGACCATCAGCGTCACATAGGCGTAGATGCCCTGGCCCTTGATGTCGTGCGGATAGCCGACCACGGCCGCCTCCGACACCTTCTCGTGCGCGACCAGCGAGCTTTCGACTTCCGCCGTGCCCATGCGATGGCCGGAGACGTTGATCACGTCGTCGACGCGGCCGGTGATCCAGTAGTAGCCGTCCTCGTCGCGGCGGCAGCCGTCGCCGGTGAAATACTTGCCCTTGTAGGTCGCGAAATAGGTCTGCTCGAAGCGCTCGTGATCGCCATAGACCGTGCGCATCTGTCCCGGCCATGAGCGGGTGATGCACAGGTTGCCGGTGCAGGCGCCGTCCAGCACCTTGCCGTCCGCATCGACGATCTCCGGCACCACGCCGAAGAACGGCTGCGTCGCCGAGCCCGGCTTCAGCTTGATCGCGCCCGGCAGCGGCGTGATCAGGATGCCGCCGGTCTCGGTCTGCCACCAGGTGTCGACGATCGGGCAGCGGTCGTCGCCGACCACGCGGTGATACCACTCCCACGCTTCCGGATTGATCGGCTCGCCGACCGAACCGAGCAGGCGCAGGCTCGCGCGCGAGGTCTTCTTCACCGGGCCGTCGCCGGACTGCATCAGCGCGCGGATCGCGGTCGGCGCGGTGTAGAAGATGTTGACCTTGTGCTTGTCGATGACGTTCCAGAAGCGCGAGTTGTCCGGATAGTTCGGCACGCCCTCGAACATCAGCGTGGTCGCGCCGTTGGCGAGCGGGCCATAGAGGATGTAGCTGTGGCCGGTGACCCAGCCGACGTCGGCGGTGCACCAGTAGATGTCGCCGTCGTGATAGTCGAACACGTATTGATGCGTCATCGACGCGTAGACGAGATAGCCGCCGGTGGTGTGCAGCACGCCCTTCGGCTTGCCGGTCGAGCCCGACGTATAGAGGATGAACAGCGGATCCTCCGCGCTCATCGGCTCGCACGGGCAATCGGCCGGTACGCTCTTTGCCGCTTCGTCATAATAGATGTCGCGTCCGGCCTTCATCGCCACCTTGGCGCCGGTGCGCTTGACGACGACGACCGTGGTCACGCCGCCGGCCTTGTCGGCGGCCGCATCCGTATTCGCCTTCAGCGGCACGGCCTTGCCGCCGCGCAGGCCCTCGTCGGCGGTGATGACGACGGTCGACTTGCAGTCCTCGATCCGGCCGGCGAGCGAATCCGGCGAGAAGCCGCCGAACACCACCGAATGGACGGCGCCGATGCGCGCGCAGGCGAGCATCGCGTAGGCGGCCTCCGGGATCATCGGCATGTAGATGGTGACGCGGTCGCCCTTCTTGACGCCGCGCGACTTCAGCACGTTGGCGAACTTGCACACTTCCGCGTGCAGCTCCTTGTAGGTGATCTTCTTGTCGTCCTTCGGGTCGTCGCCCTCCCAGATGATCGCCGTCTGGTCGGCCGCGTTTGGCCAGATGCCGGTCGACGCAGTTGTAGGCGACGTTCAGCACGCCATCCTCGAACCACTTGATCGAGATGTTGCCCGGCGCGAAGGAGACGTTCTTGACCTTGGTGAAGGGCTTGATCCAGTCGACCCGCTTGCCGTGCTCGGCCCAGAAGCCGTTCGGGTCCTTGATCGAGCGCGCGTACATGTCCTTGTACTTCGCGGCGTCGACATAGGCGCGCTTCGCCCACTCCGCGGGAACATCATAGATTTTCTCGGACATTCGCTCCTCCACGCAACATAAGCCGGGCCGAGCCGCCGGCACATCTTTTGGCTTTCACCGCATTATGCGACGGCGGGCCTTCGCCCGACAAGCAGGGACGCCTATGACTTTTGTCGCGGCGAGCCTCAAGTCGCGAACGCGCCCAGCACCGCCCCGAGGATGATCATCACGCCGAGCCAGTGAACGGCGTCGATCACGGTCAGCATGGTTTTCCGCCCGGTAAACGCGTTGTTGACGGCCATCGACGTCAGCATGAAGCCGAACCAGACGAAGGCGCCCGAGATCAGCCCGGTGCTCACGCTCAGCGGATTGGTATGCGCCACATGCTTCATCAGCCCGTACAGCACATAGGCCATGATCAGCTCGGCGATGAAGGACAGGATGAACGGCACCTGCGCGGAAAGCTTGCCGACATTGGCCGCCTGCTTCGCCTTGAATTCCTCCATGGTCGAGCCCTGCGCCGCGACCCAGGCCTTGCCGAGCGTGCCGTAATACATCGCGCCAAACAGCCAGGCGCAGACCGCGGCGCCGATCATGACGAAGAAGTTCATGGTGTTCGGAAGCATCGACATCGGGGGTCTCCTGCATTCGCAGCGCGTTGCAGCATTTCTGCGTCGATCCCCAGCGAAGGCGAGGACCGCATACGCCGCAGCGGCAGCCGTTGCGACGGATGCGCATTGCCGTTCCAAGTGGCAACTTGGCGCCTGAAGTCGCAACAATGCATACCGGGCGCTATGCGGATCCGCCGCTCTACGCGGAGGATGACGCTGAGCTTGGCGCGCGTGCCTTCAGACACGCCCGCAACGTCCACACCGCCGTCCGCTTGATCTCGTTGTCCTCCAGCTCGCGCGTCACCGGCACGCTGTATTCGGCGAGATGCACCAGCTGCTCCTTCGGCAGGTAGCTGCGGCCGGGATCGCCGATCAGGATCGTCGCACCGTGCGACGCCTGCCGCGACACGAAGGCCAATGCGCGCTCCGCGGTATCGCGCTCGTAGAAAATGTCGCCGGCGAGAACGACGTCCCACCGGTCCGGCGTGTTGTGCGCGAGCAGGTCGAAGCCGAGCAGGCCGAGTTCGACGTCGTTCGCCGCGGTGTTCAGCTTCACCGCTTCCAGCGCGAACGCGTCGATGTCGGCGGCGGTGACGTCGCGCGCGCCCGCCTTCATCGCGGCGATCGCAACCAGCCCCGAGCCCGACGCGAGATCGAGCACGCGCTTGCCGCGCACGCTGTCCGCATGATCGAGCACATAGCGCGCCAGCGCCTGTCCGCCCGCCCAGGCAAACGCCCAGAACGGCGGCGGCAGGCCGTCTTCGTTCAGCTGCTCCTCGGTCTTCTGCCACAGCGGCACGGCTTCATCGGCGAGATAGAGCGAGATCTCCGGCACCAGCGGCACCGGCCGCAGCCGCGTGTTGGCGCGAATGAAGTTTTGCGGATCGGAAATTTGGTGCGCGCCGGCGTCCGGCTGGGCGGCCACTAAACTCCGCCCAGCTTGCACACGTACTTCCACTCGTCGGCGGTCACCGGCTGCACCGACAGGCGCGAGAATTTGATCAGCGCCATGTCGGCGAGCTTCTTGTCGGCCTTCGCCTGCGCCAGCGTCACCGGCTTCTTCAGCGGCTCGACCGCCTTGAAATCGACCACCACGAACGTTCCGGCCTTGTCGGTCGGGTCGGGGTAATGCTCCTTGACCACCTCGACGATGCCGACGATCTCCTTGCCCTCGTTGGAGTGATAGAAGAACGCGCGGTCGCCCTTCTTCATCTTCATCAGGTTGGCTTTTGCGGTGTGGTTGCGGACGCCGGTCCAGGGCGTGCCCTTGGCGCCGTCCTTGACCTGCTGGTCCCACGACCACGAGTCGGGTTCCGATTTCACCAGCCAGTACGCCATGTCACTTAAGCCTCCGCCTTGAACGGCCGCGTCAGCAACATATCGATCGCGTCCTTCACGCTCAACTGGCCGCCGAGCACGGCGGCGACCGCTTCGGTGATCGGCATGTCGACGCCGCGCGCCTTCGCCATCTCCAGCAGCACCTGCGCGGTGAAGGCGCCTTCCACCAGCTTGTCGCCGCCGGCCGTATCGACCGGCTTGCCCTCGCCGAGCGCGATGCCGAACGACAGGTTGCGCGATTGCGGCGACGAGCAGGTGAGCACCAGGTCGCCAAGTCCCGACAGGCCGGTCAGCGTTTCGGTGCGCGCGCCAAACGCCTCGCCGAACCGCATCAGCTCGGCAAAACCGCGCGTGGTCAGCGCCGCCAGCGCCGAGGCGCCGAGCTTTCGGCCGATGACGATGCCGGCGGCGATCGCCAGCACGTTCTTCGCCGCGCCGCCGATCTCGACGCCGCGCACATCGCTGGTGTGATAGGGGCGGAACGTCGGCGTGCCGAGCGCATGCGCGAGCGTGCCGGCAAGCGGCGCGTCCTTCGCGGCGATGGTGATCGCCGTCGGCAGGCCGCGGGCGATGTCCTGCGCAAAACTTGGTCCCGACAGGATCGCAGCCGCCGCCCGCGGCGCCGTCTCGGCGATGATCTCGGTCATGAACTTTTGCGTGCCGCGCTCGATGCCCTTGGCGGTGGCGATCAGCGCCGTGCCGTCCTTGAGGTGCGGCGCCAGCGCCGTCGTCGCCGCGCGCAGGTTCTGCGCCGGCACCGCGATCAGGATCGTCCGGGCGTCGGCCGCGCGCGCGATGTCCGAGGTGATGATCGACATCGTCGTCGACGCGAATGCCCGGCAGCTTCGGATTGACCCGCGAGGTGGCGATCCGCTCCGCCGCATCCTTGTCGCGCGCATAGAGGATGACGGTGCGCTCGGGGTTGGCGACGGCGTTGGCGAGCGCGGTGCCCCAGGCGCCGGCGCCGATCACGGAAATGGTCTTCAGGGCCGGCATTCCAGGTTCGCCTCAAAAATTCGCGCGCGTGTTGGCGAATTGCGTCGGCACGCTCGCCTGCTCGTCGAGCTTCCAGCGCGCGCGCGGCGCCGTGTCCATCGCATCGCTCAAGCCCAGCACGAGGCGCTCCGCGCCCGCCCAGGCGATCATCGCGCCGTTGTCCGTGCAGAGTTCCGGCGGCGGCAGCATCAAGCTTGTGTCCGGCTTGCGCCGCGACCTGCTCGAGGCCTGCCCGGATCGCGCGATTGGCGGCGACGCCGCCGGCTGCGACCAGCGCCGTCGGCGCGCCGAATTGCTGGCGGAACGAGGCAAGGCCGACGCGCAGCCGGTCGGCGGTCGAGTTCAGCACGGCGGCCTGGAAGCCTGCGCAGAGATCGTTCACGTCCTGCTCGCTCAAGGGCCGGTTGCGGTCCGCCTCCTGCCGCACGGCGGTCTTCAGTCCCGACAGCGAAAAGTTTGCGTCGGCGCGTCCGAGCATCGGCCGCGGAAACGCGAAGCGCGTCGCGTCGCCGTTTGCCGCGGCGCGTTCCACCTGCGGTCCGCCCGGGATAGGGCAGGCCGAGCAGTTTTGCGACCTTGTCGAACGCCTCGCCGATCGCGTCGTCGACCGTGGTGCCGATCCGCACATAGTTGCCGACGCCGAGCACGGCGACGATCTGGGTGTGCCCGCCCGAGGCAAGGAACAGGCAGTAGGGAAAATCGAGCGGCGCGACGAGGCGCGGCGTCAGCGCATGCGCTTCGAGATGATTGATCGCCAGCAGCGGCGTGCCGTGCACCAGCGCGATCGCCTTGGCCGTGGTCAGCCCGACGATGACGCCGCCGATCAGGCCGGGACCCGCGGCGGCCGCGACGCCGCCGAGCTGCGCGTAGCCGACACCGGCCTCCTTCATCGCCGCGTCGACGATGCCGTCGAGCAGGTCGACATGGGCGCGCGCGGCGATCTCCGGCACCACGCCGCCGAACGGCGCATGGTCCTTGATCTGCGAGTGCACGACGTTCGACAGGATGCGGCCGGACCCGTCCGGCTGCCGCTCGATCACGGCGGCGGCGGTCTCGTCGCAGGTGGTCTCGATGCCCAGCACCAGCATTTGACGCAATTCCGTCGGAGGTCCGGTAAAACTCGCTCTTGCCTTCGCGGCGAAAGCGGAGTTTGCCTTACCCGGTTTAGGCGAAAGAGGTCCAAAAGTGCAATCGTCCACCGAGCCGTCCGCAGCTTTAGTTGCGACCATCGGCACGCGCGGCAGCCCGCTGGCGCTGGCGCAGGCGCATGAGGTGCGCCGCCGGCTCGCCACGGCGCATGGCGTCGCGGAGGATCGCTTCGCGATCCGCGTCATCAAGACCTCGGGCGACGCGATCCAGGACCGGCCGCTGTATGAGGCCGGCGGCAAGGGCCTGTTCACCAAGGAGATCGAGCAGGCGCTGCTGGTGGGCGAGATCGACCTCGCCGTGCATTCGGCCAAGGACGTGCCGACGTTCCTGCCCGACGGCCTGTGGCTGTCGTCGTGGCTGCCGCGCGAAGATCCGCGCGATGTCTTCATCAGCTTCAAGGCGAAGACGCTGCAGGACCTGCCCGCCGGCGCCACCGTCGGCTCCTCCTCGCCGCGCCGCCGCGCGCTGATCCTGAAGCTGCGGCCCGACCTGAAGCTCGTCAGCATCCGCGGCAATGTCGAGACGCGCCTGCGCAAGCTCGAGAACGGCGACGCGGACGCGACGATCCTCGCGCTCGCCGGGCTGAAGCGGCTCGGCCTGCAGGACAAGGCGACGGCGATCTTCGATCCGCACGAGTTCCTGCCCGCGGCGGGTCAGGGCGCGATCGCCATCGAGACGCGGCGCGACGACGAGCGCATCAATGCGCTGGTGGCGGCGATCGACGACAAGGACACCGAAGCCGCGGTCGCCGCCGAGCGCGGCTTTCTCGCGCTGCTCGACGGCTCGTGCCGCACGCCGATCGCCGCGCACGCCATCGTCGACGGCGACCGCATCCGCTTCCGCGGCCTGATCGTCTCGCCCGACGGCCGCGAGGCCTACGAGGCCGCGCGCGAGGGCCTGCGCAGCGAGGCCGCCACGCTCGGCGCCGACGCCGCCCGCGAGGTGCGCGAGCGCGCCGGCGAAAAATTCTTCACGCTGTTTGCGGGAGCCTGACGCGCGTGGCGATCCTGGTCACGCGGCCCGCGCCGGACAACGAGGCGACCGCAGCCGCCTTGCGCGCACGCGGCTTTGAGCCGGTGCTGGCGCCGATGCTGGCGTTCCAGCCGCTGCCGTTCCGGTACGACGGCGAGGCCAAATATCGCGGCGTGATCCTCACCAGCACCAACGCGATCCGCGCCATCGCCGCGCACCCGATGCTGCCGCGGCTGCAGGCGCTGCCGGTGTTCGCGGTCGGTGCAACGACGGCGCAGGCGGCGCGCGATGCGGGTTTTCGCGAAGTGCGCGCGGCCGACGGCGATGCGGGCGCCTTGCGCGAGTTGATCGCGGCGAATGTGCCGAGCGACCAGAGGTTCCACGCTGCTCTATCTGTCCGCAGCCGACGTCAGCCGCGACCTGAAGGGCGAGCTCGGCCTGCGCGGCATCGAGGTCGATGCATTGGCGGTCTATCGCATGGCGGCAACTCGACGAATTTCCCGCGTCTGCGCAGGACGCCTTCGCGCACAATGCGATCGAAGCGGTGCTGCACTACTCGCGGCGCAGCGCGCTCGCCTTCGTCAGCGCCACGCGCCGCGCCGGCCTCGAGATCTCCGCGCTGGCGCTGCCGCAGGTCTGCCTGTCCGGACCAGATCGCCGCACGCCTTGCGCGATGCCGGTGCCGGACGGGCTGGTCGTTGCGAAAGCGCCGAATGAGGCGGACTTGTTCGACGCGCTGGAACAAGTGCCGAGTTGCGTAGCCCGGATGAAGCGACGAATCCGGGGCTGAGTACCGGATCCCGATTCGCTTCGTCTCGGCTACAGCTTCGCCCGCGCCAACGAAATCTGATACAATCGCGCCACGGAATCGGAGCGAGTGCTGCATGACCAACGACCGCAAGGACGAGGCGCCGGCCGGCTCCGCCGAGGAATGGCCGAAGCGTGCGCCGCCGACCATCGACCTCGAGGCGTCCGAGGTGTCGGGCGACACGCAGGCGAAAGGGAGCATGGACGCGGCGCGCGGTTTCGCGAAAGGGGCCGCGGACAAGATGTCGGGCCTGGCCGGCATCCTCGCGTGGCTTGTCGCGCCGTTGAGCGGTGCGCTCGCCGCATTGCTTGTGCTCGCAGCATTCTGGGCCGCCGGACTGATCGGCCAACCGCACCGCCACAACCCGTGCAGGCTTCGGTCTCGCCAACCCAGTTCAACACTGTGGCCGCGAATGTCGGCGATCTCACCACGCGACTCGCGCGTGTCGAGGCAAGCGCCGCCCGGCCGGTAGCGCCCGCGACTGATCCCGCGCTCGCGGCTCGCGCCGATGCGCTGGAGAGATCGCTCGCCGCGGTGCGCGACGAGGTGGGGCGCGTGAATGGGCAGCTTCGAACCGTGTCGTCGTCGCTGAGCGAGCTTCGGGCTGCGCCGCGCGATGGCGCTGCACCAGCTCCCGATCTCGGCCCGCTGACCGACCGGCTGACGAAGCTCGAAGACGCGACCCGCGCGCTCTCGACCGAGCTCGCCAAGCCGGCGATGGCTTCCGCGGATGATGTGAACGTGCGGCGCCTCGTCGTCGCGAACACGCTGGACGCCGCCGTCCGGCGCGGCGAGCCGTTCGCCGCAGCGCTCGCGGCTGCAAAACAGGTCGCAGCCGATCCGGCGTCGCTTGCGCCGCTCGATCCCTATGCCGCGCGGGGCATTCCGTCCGAGGCGAGCTACCTGCGCGAGATCGTCCAGGTCCTGCAGCGGATCGCCGACGCCAACGCCGCGAAGTCGAAGCCCGCCGCAGCGAGCGCCGAAACCGGCCAGCGGCACCGTGCTCGACCGGCTGCAGTCGGGCCTGGCAAAACTCGTGCGGGTCGAACGCGACGCGGGCCCGCGTGGCGAAGGAGCCGCCTCCGCCTGCCGCGCTTGCGGCGGTGCTGCGCCGCGACGATCTCGCCGCCGCGCGGCAGGATGTCGCAAAGCTGCCACAGGCGAGCGATCCGCAAGTCGCGGCCTGGCTCAAATCGGTGGATGGGCGTGAGGCCGCGCTAACCGCGTCGCAGAAATTCTCCGCCGAGGCGCTGGCGGCGTTCGGCAAATCCGGGCAATAAACCTTCGATGGTCCGGATTATCGTTTTCCTGGTGCTGACTGGCGCGGCCGGTCTTGGTGCGGCCTGGATCGCCGATCAGAACGGCGACGTCTCGCTGGTGTGGGACGGCTGGCGGGTGACCAGCTCGTTGCCGGTGGCGGTGCTGGGCTTTGGCCTCGCCGTCGCCGCCGTGCTTTTCGCCTGGAGCGTCGTTACAGGGCTGCTGCGCCTGCCGCGGAAGATGCGCGTGGCGAGCCGCGCGCGCAGCGAGGCGCGCGGGCGTGACGCGATCGCCAAGGGTCTGATCGCGATCGGCGCCGGCGACCAGGAGGCGGCGCGCCGTCATGCCGGGGTCGCCGCCAGGCACGCGGCGCAAAATCCGCTGATGCTGATGCTCAACGCGCAATCGGCGCAGCTGTCCGGCGACCGCGAGGGCGCGCGGCGCGCCTTCTATGCGATGGCCGAGCGCGAGGACACGCGCCTGCTCGGCCTGCGCGGCCTGTTCATCGAGGCGCAGCGCAACGACGATCCGCTGCAGGCGGTGGCGGCGGCCGAAGAGGCGCTGAAGGTGTCGCCGCAGGCCGCCTGGGCGTCGCACGCGGTGCTCGGCTTTCGCTGCGCGCAGGGCGACTGGACCGGCGCGCTCAGCATCGTCGAGCGCAACTATGCGTCGGGCGCGATCGACAAGACGCAATATCGCCGGCAGCGCGCAGTGCTATTGACGGCGCGCGCGCTGGAGACCGAGACCAGCGATCGCGACGCGTCGCGCGAGACCGTGATGGAAGCGGTCAAGCTCGCGCCGACGCTGATTCCGGCAGCGACGCTGGCCGCGAAATTCCTGAGCGAAAGCCAGCAGACGCGCAAGGCGATGCAGATCATCGAGGCGGCGTGGCTGGCGCAGCCGCATCCCGATCTCGCCGACGCCTATGCGCATGTGCGGCTCGGCGATTCGGCGCTTGAGCGGTTGCGGCGGATCGAGCGGCTCGCCGACCAGACGCCGGGCCATCCGGAAGGAGCGATCGGCATTGCCCGCGTCGCCGCCGATGCGCACGAATACGCGCGGGCACGCGCGGCGCTCGCTCCCTGATCGAGGCGCCGACGCAGCGGGTCGCGCATGTTGATGGCGGAGATCGAACGCGGCGAGCATGACGACGAGGGCGCCGCGCGCGCCTGGACCTTGCGCGCGGTTCGCGCCGCGCTCGATCCGGTGTGGACCGCCGACGGTTTTGTGTCCGATCGCTGGCGGCCGGTGTCGCCGGTCACCGGCCGGCTCGATGCGTTCCAGTGGATGGTGCCGGTCGCAGCGCTGCCGTCGTCCGGCCCCACCGCGGAAATGGAGCGCGCAGCGATGATTCCCGCGCCGAAACCTCCAAAACTGCCGGCCCAGGATGTTGCGCCCGTCGTCGAGGCAAGCACTGCTGCCCCAACCGCGGCACCGGCAGAGATCGCGCCGGTCCAGGAAGCCATCACGCCGGCTGCCCCGCCACCGCCGCCCGTGGTGGAGACGCCGGTTCCCGTGTTCCGTCCGCGCGTCGTGTCCGGCTCGACGGTTCGCCCCGTGGCGCCCGCGATCCCCGCCGTCATCCCGATCGTCCGCGCGCCGGACGATCCCGGCGTCGACGGCGCCGAAGACACGGAGTTCGCCGACCGCTCCGACCCCGCGACGGCGCAGGCCGGCGGCGTCCGCGGATTTCTGTCGCGCTTGGTGCGGTAGGCCGACTCTTCCCTCTCCCCTCGTGGGAGAGGGTGCCTGAGCAGCGAAGCTGCGAAGGCGGGTGAGGGGGCGCTTCGCCACAAAACCCCTCGCCCGAATTCGCTGCGCCCATTCGCGCACCCTCTCCCACAAGGGGAGAGCGAAGGGGCCACTCTCACCTTGCAAACCGAGGGTCCGCCCGATATCAGGAGCCCGTCAAAAGCCCTAATTCGCCGCAATAGCTCAGCTGGTAGAGCACGTCATTCGTAATGACGGGGTCGGGGGTTCGAATCCCTCTTGCGGCACCACGCTTCGCCTGTGTCCAGCCCGGACACATGGGTAACTGACCGTACCTAAGAACTGACCGTACCTAAGACATGGGTGACAACCTCGTGCCGAGCGGTTGCGGCGGTCCTCCGCAACTTGGCCCGGTCGCTCAACTCAAAATGTAATCTTCACCGCGTCAGAACTGCGCTTGGCGGGACCGTGGTACACCGCTTCGATATTGTTGCCATCCGGATCGAGCAAGAAGGCGGCGTAGTAGCCGGGGTGGTAGGGGCGCTCACCTGCGGGGCCGTTGTCCTTGCCTCCGGCTGCAAGCCCCGCCTCATAAAAAGCATCAACCGCAGCGCGATCTTTCGCCTGGAACGCCAGATGGTGACGGCCTGTCAGCCTTCCCTGCGCAGCCTTGCTGTCCACGGTCGATACGAACAGCTCATCTGCCCAGAAATAGTCGTCGGCGCTGCCGCCGATCGGGATTTGCAAGACACTCAGCACCGCCTCATAGAAGCGCCGACTGGCGGCCAAATCCCGAACAACGAGCTGAAGGTGGTCGATAAGTCGGCCGCGATAAAGTTCTTGGCTTTCCACGCGACCTCCTGGTTCCTGCCGATACAATCACGATCTGAACGGCCAAACGCCTCCGCGGCACCGGCGGTTCCGGCAGCCATGTCGCGATCTTCCGTATCGAACCTGAACAGTTATTCAGCGACCTGTCGCCGATTTAATCTCGCCGCGAGGAACGTTGAACCCTCAGCGATCGATTGCACTCCATATGTCCATGGGAGTGCTTTGTGATGAACAAGCTCGCTATCGTCTTTGCCGTCGGTGCAGCTGCTCTGCTCGGAGGCTCGGCGGCCAACGCCGCAGACAACACGGTGAAGGCGAAAGCTGCCACCGATGTAGTCCAAACTGACTTCAGCTCGCATCGCCGGCATTGGCGGCACCGGCATCATAGGGTGCACCGCCACCACGTGTACCGCAGCTATCACCGTCCTTATTACCGGAGCTACGGTTACGCTCCGCAGCCTTACTACTATGGCGGCGGCGGACCGGGCATTACCTTTAGCTTCGGTGGAGGCGGACACCGCGGCGGCGGATGGGGTCACCATCATCGGCGTCACTGGTAAATCAGAAAAGCCCGCAGCAATGCGGGCTTTTCTTTACGTCGCACGAGACGTATTTCGCACCGTATCAGTTCAGGAACGCGCGGACGATCTGCTCGATGAGAACAAATGCCGCCTTCTTGTCTGGCAGCGACAGACGAACACGTCGGATCACTCCTGCATCACTTCATAGTCAGGGAACGGGCTGTGCCTGCCGCCCGTTATCGCCCTGACACAAGGAGAGAAAGTATGGACAAGGATCGCGTTGAAGGTGCTGCCAAGCAGGTCAAGGGCAGCATCAAGGAAACGGTCGGTAAAGTGACCGGCGACAGCAAGACGCAGGCCGAAGGCGCCGCCGACAAGGCTGAAGGCAAGGTGCAGAACACGGTCGGCGGCATCAAGGACAAAGCGCGCGAGTTGCTGGACGACAAGTAAATTGTCGCTGCATCTCAAACTGAAAGCCCTCGCGAAAGCGGGGGCTTTTTATTGGAACGTTCGAGATTCGGACCGCGTTCACCTCTCAGTGCAACAACGCTAAGGAAACGCAATGGCAAGAGAATTCGATCCGAACAATCCGAACCGTATTGACCGCCCTATGGATGAGCCAATGAGCGATCCGTTGGTCAGGCCGCGCAGCGGAATGGGCTCGCTCGGAATGCTGGCAGCCGCGGCCATTGCGATCGTCCTTGGACTCGTATTCTGGAACATGGCCGACAGGTCGAACACGACCGCAACGAATACGGCTCCGGGCGTAACGACGGGTTCGTCGACCACGACGCCGGCCACGCCGCCACGCACTGACAGTCCGACGGCCCCGGCAAGCCGCTAATCTGGGCCCGTCGCGATCTTTAAGACTCAAGATCGAAGAGGCCTCGACTGGAACAGTCGGGGCTTCTTTTTGGCTCACACCTTCGCAAGCTCGATTACGTGGAATTGCGGAGGAACGGTCGACTTGGGCGCGCTGCAAATCCTCAAAGGCATTGTTCGGCGCAAGAGTGCGCGGCCGCCTGGTCTCCTATTGCTCCCGCGACAGGAATGAATTGCGGCCTTGCCCTGTCGTGCTATCCGGCACGTTGCGATCCGCAGCCGAGTGAGGTCCAGAGGCGGTGACCATGCTGTATGCGAGCCAGATGCCGGCGCAGAGCGAGCACATGACGATCGCGATGAAACCGAACGTCGATCTGTCCATGACAGCCAACATCGCGGTTGACGCGATCGTTCCTTGCGCTGTCGGTTATCGATGAGAGAACGCGTCGAGCGTCGTGATGAGGTGTCGAATACTACCGCCGCAAGTCCGGCGGCTTCCGACGAAGCATCCGCGGCCGTTCGGGCTCCTTCATGACAGGGATGTCATCCGGTCGCGCTGGAAAGACGAACTCGTTTCCGACTAGCCACCTTCCTTCAAATTGGTCCCAGAACATCATGGCGTCCGTCTGCGTTGCGAATTGATAGACGCACCACAGGCCCGTCCCCTGAATTCGCTCGCCTGTCGCCTCGAACGGGATGCCGTTCAGTCTGCATAGTTCGTCGATCTCGTCCCAGTTACGCCGGATGTAACTATCCTCCAGCGCGACGTGGTACGGCCTGGCGGCCTTCCAGCGTTCGCCGCTGCCTCGGCTCTCGAAGCCTTGCCACCGCGGATTACGCGCAGGGCGACTCTCCATGATTGCGGTGGCGGGCTCCTTGGGCGTGTGAAAGAGCAGAGCGATCTGACGCGATCCGCACCGCGGGCATTTCAGTCGGGACGCGAGCATCGAAAGCGGGAAGCTCTTTCCGCGCGTCCAGATCAGCGTGCTCATGTCGAGGTCGTACGTGCAGATGCATTCGCGGATCGACTTCACGCCGTCGCGCGTGCCGAACGCACATCGGGCTGTCACCCGCCAACCAAGCTGCCACGCCTCGCCAATCGTCTCCACGGTCATGGAGAACATTTAGTGAACATGGGTCTCGTAAGTCAAAACCATTCACTGGCACTTTCCCGTACATCTACTCGCCATTCCGGACGCTGTTCCTCGCTCTTTGCTCGCCCTCGTTGAATCATCACGCGCCGGTTCCACGTTACCGGTACGGTTAATATCTCGTGAACGTTTTGCACGGACAATGCTGCCATGCCGATTTGCGGTATCAGAGGAGGAATTGTCCATGCGAATGCCGTCGTCGCTTGCCTTTTCAGTTGCGGTTGTTGCGTTTGCGGCCGCCAGCCTCCCGGCTTCCGCCGAGGATGGTGTGTTTGCCGACAAGATCGTCTTCGGTCAGGCAACCGCGCTCGAAGGGCCGGCGTCCGCGCTCGGCCTCGGCATGAAGCAGGGTCTTGAGGCGGCGTTCGCCGAAGCCAACAAGGCCGGCGGCGTCAAGGGCCGCAAGCTCGAGCTCAAGAGCGTCGATGACGGCTACGAGCCGACCAAGTCGATCGAGGCGGTGAAGAAGCTGCTCGCCGACGACAAGGTGTTTGCGATCGCCGGTGCGGTCGGCACGCCGACCTCGGCGGCGACGCAGCCGATCGCCAACAACGCCGGCGTGCCGTTCATCGGCGCCTTCACCGGCGCAGAGTTCCTGCGCGAACCGCACAAGCCGCTGGTGATGAACATCCGCGCCAGCTACTTCCAGGAAACCGAAGCGATGGTCGAGCGCCTGACCAAGGATCTCGGCGCCACCAAGATCGCCATCATGTATCAGGACGACGCGTTCGGGCAGGCGGGTCTTGCCGGCGTCAAGCGCGCGCTCGACAAGCGGCAGATGCAGCTTGCCGGCGAAGGCACGTTCGAGCGCAACACCGTCGCCGTGAAGTCGGCGCTGCTGTCGATCAAGAAGGCCGATCCGGATGCGGTCATCATGATCAGCCCGTACAAGCCGGCGGCCGAGTTCATCAAGCTCGCCAAGCAGCTCAAGCTCAACGCCACCTTCGTCAACATCTCCTTCGTCGGCTCCGATGCGCTGGCCAAGGAGCTCGGCAATGAAGGCGCGGGCGTGGTGGTGACGCAGGTCGTGCCGTTCCCGATGGGCGCGAACATCCCGGTCGTCGCCCGCTATCAGGCGGCGCTGAAGGCGGTGGCTGCCGAGTGCGCAGCCGGGCTTCATCTCGCTCGAAGGCTATCTCGTCGGCCGCGCCATCGTCGCGGCGCTCGAGAAGGTCGACGGCGAGCCGACCCGCGCGAGCCTCATGCAGGCGATCGTGAAGACCGGCGCGTTCGATCTCGGCGGCTTCAAGCTCGCCTACAGCGCCACCAGCAATCGCGGCTCGGACGAAGTGTTCCTCACCGTCATCCAGGCCGACGGCTCGTTCAAGGCGGTCGAACGCCTGCCGAAGCCCGGCACCTGATCGCAACTTGCGACAGAGTCTGATCCAGCAAGACTGGGTCAGACTCCAGAGCGTCAGCATTTCGTAGCGTGAGGTTTGCCCGATGAAGTCAATTCTGATGTCGTGGACTCGCCTCGGCTTGCGCGGCCGCCTGTTCCTGGCGTTCGGCGTCGTTGCCGGCCTGACCGTGCTGGCGAGCGGCAGCGCCATCGTCTCCTACGACCGGATCGGCGATGCGCTCTCCGTCGTCACGGAGCGGAGCATGCCCGACCTCGCCCGCACCACCAAGGTCGTCAAGGCGGCGGCGGACGTGACCGCGGCGGCGCCGAGCCTGCTCGCCGCCATCGGATCAGGCGGGGCGCGACGAGGCAACCAAGGCACTTGCCACCGCGCGCGAGGATCTGACCCGCAGCATCGCCGCGCTCAACGCCGACGATGCGGCAAGGCTCGGCAACACCGGAAATCGCATCCTGGAGAATCTCGGCCGCCTCGCCGACGCGGTGAAGGACCGGCAAACGGTCGCCGTTGAACCGCGCCAAACAGGTCGCCGCCCTGCGCGGCGCGCACCAGAAGATTGCCGAAAAGCTTTCGCCGATGGCCGACGACGCGGGCTTCTCGCTCACGATCGGGCTGTCGAGCGCAGCCGACAAGGAGCAGGACCTCGGCGTCATCCGCAAAACCCTGTCGGCGCTGGCCGACCAGGAGCTTGCGACGCTGCAGGCGGTGCTCGAACTGCGCGCCGAGGCCAACCTGCTGCTCGGCATTCTCGTCGAAGCCTCGGACCTGCCGTCGCTGGATCTGCTGCCGCCGGTACGGGACCGCTTCATGGCCACCGCCGGCCGCATCGACAAGGCGGTGAAGGTCCTGAAAGACCCCGACATCGCCAAGCTGTTCGAAGCCTTCGTCGCCTTCGGCAAGAGCGACGGCAATGTCTTCGACCTTCGCAAGAAGGAGCTGGAGACCGCGAGCGCGGCCGCGAAGGTCGTCGCGGAGAACGGCGCGCTCGCCAAGGATTTTGACGCGCAGCTCGCCGACCTCGAGCGCCGCAGCGAGGCCGCGGCGCGGCACGGCCGTGAACAGTTCCGAAGCGGCGATCTCGCAGGGCAGGGTGGTGCTCATATCGATCGCGCTGCTCAGTCTCGGCGTCGCCTTCCTGATCGGCTGGCTCTATGTCGGGCGCGGGGTGGTCCGGCGCCTGACCGGCTTGCAGGCCGGAATGAAGTCGATCGCCGCCGGCAACATCGACACGGACGTCGCAACCAAAGGCTCGGATGAAATCGCCGAGATGGCCGACGCGGTCCGCTTCTTCAAGCAGAACATGATCGAATCGAACCGGCTGCGCAGCGAGCGGGCCGAGACCGAGCAGCGCGTGGTCGCCGAACGCAAGGCGGAAATGACCAAGCTCGCCGACGAGTTCGAATCGAGCGTCGGCCGGATCGTCCAGACCATGTCGTCCTCGGCCTCCGAGCTGCAGGAATCCGCGGCCACGCTGACGAAAACCGCCGAGATGACCGAGCGCCTGTCCGGCGTCGTCGGATCGGTGTCGGAAGACTCTTCGCTGAAGGTGCGCTCGGCGGCGGCCGCGACCGAAGAGATGAGCGCCTCGATCGCCGAAATCAGCCGGCAGGTCGAGGAGTCCAACCGCATCGCCGGCGAAGCCGTCGCGCAGGCGCAGACGACAGATGCGCGCATCAGCGAACTGTCGAAGGCGGCGGTGCGGATCGGCGACGTGGTGAACCTGATCTCGACGATCGCCGAACAGACCAACCTGCTGGCGCTCAACGCCACCATCGAGGCGGCGCGGGCCGGTGAGTCCGGGCGTGGCTTCGCCGTCGTCGCGCAGGAAGTGAAGGCGCTGGCGTCGCAAACCGCGAAGGCAACCAGCGACATCAGCGCGCAGATCTCCGGCATGCAGGCCGCGACGCAGGAATCCGTCGCCGCCATCAGCGCGATCGGCGGCACGATCGCGAAAATCTCCGACATCGCATCGACGATCGCCGACGCCGTCGGTCAGCAGGGCGCGGCGGCGAGCGAGATCGCGCAGAACATCCAGCAGACCGCGGAAGGCGCCAGCGAGGTCGCGACCAACATCGTCGAGGTCAACAGCGGCGCGCGGGAAACCGGCAAGGCCTCGGCGCAGGTGCTGACCTCCGCCCGCATGCTGTCGGACGAAAGCGGCCACCTGAAGCAGGAAATGTCGCGCTTCGTGGCGATGGTCCGGGCGATGTAGCTCTACCCGCGGAGGTGGTTATGGAGCGCCGCAGGCATTTTCGACAGTCGCCCGCCGTCGGGCGCGCCTTCGTTTATCGTGGCAAGGGACTGCCGCTGATCGATTGCGACGTGGTCAATGTCTCCGAGGGCGGCGCGCGCATCGTCGCGAAATTGTCCGAAACGCTTCCCGCGCATTTCGTTCTCTTCCTGACGTTTGACGGAAGCGAGCGACGATCATGCCGGGTGATCTGGCGGAACGGTGACACCATCGGCGTCGCCTTCGAAGGGCTGGATTGAGGGGCTTCAGTCGCCCGAATGCGGGCCGCCGCCTACATCCGTGAACCTGTTCGAATCGTTGCCGCTGCGTGGCGCAGGTTTTGTCCGGACGAACGCGACGTAGAGAAAGCCGAGCAGAGCCAGCAGGGCCATTAGCGGCACGAACCAATCAGGCATTGTCACTCCTTGCGCGCATCACCTGCGCTCGACATTGGAATAATTGCGCAGGCCGCTTCGCCATTCGCCTGTCCGCATGCATGCATTGCGCAACCGTGCGCAGTTGTTGATCCAGTTCGGACCGAACGGTGTCGACATCCGTACGCACTCCGCGTGCGTCGACGTGCAACTGCGGCCGCCTTGCTGCCGGTCGGCAGCGTTTTTGTCGGGCCGCTCTGTCGCACCCTTTGCATTCTCAGCCTTCGCCGGCCTCGCCTCTTCGGCCGGCTTCGGTCGCTCGGTCGTCAGCCGCGCTTCTTCGATGCTCTTGGTCTCGGTCGGCGCGGTCCGTTCGCCGTTTCCGATCTTCCGCAGCTGGCCGCGCGCCAGCTCTGCATAA
This sequence comes from uncultured Alphaproteobacteria bacterium, assembly GCA_963843435.1. Lineage (GTDB taxonomy): Bacteria > Pseudomonadota > Alphaproteobacteria > Rhizobiales > Xanthobacteraceae > P52-10. The sequence continues at coordinate 210,177 of CAWJKJ010000006.1, read as the reverse complement.
AAACCGTCGCGGTGACGCGACAGGAACGAGATCCAGATATCGCGCGTGCCGACGCGTTCGGCGAATTCATAGTCGCGCCGTGCAGCGTCCTGGGTTTCTGCTGCATCGGGTCCCTGCACCGCGGCAACGAGCGATACGTCGCCGCCGCCGAGCGAGCCATAGACGAACGGCTCCTGCCGGCCATCGGTCGTCCGCATCACCTCGTCGCGGACGCGGCCGAAAGCCTTGCGCAGGTCGAGGCCCGGCGTCGTCAGGTGCCGCAGGAGCGAATTCGTGAACGGACTGTGCGCGCCCGAGCCATCCAGCGCGGTGGATCCGGCCTTTGCGGCAAACGCGATCAGTGTGTTCGGCTGGTTCGGTTCGACGCTGGCAAAGCCGCGTTCGAGCCCGCGCGTCGCCACGGTGCGCTTCATCGCCTTCGAGAACGGGTTGTCGCGGCACGCATCGAGGATCACCAGCCGCAGGCTTCGGGCCTGCTCGATCGACTGCAGCACGCGCACCAGCGAGATGCCTTCGTCCTGAGTGTCGCGGTCGCGTTCCAGCGCCGCATCGACCGGCAGCAGATAGTTCGAGCCTTCGACCTCGATGCCGTGGCCTGCGAAATAGACCACGGCCATGTCCGCGTCGCGGCTCTTGTCGGAGAAGTCACGGAGCAGGCGGCGAAACGCCGTGAGGTCCACGTCATTGCGCGCATCGACCACGTCGAAGCCCGCCGTCCTGAACATCTTTGCCACTGCATCGGCGTCGCGCGCGGGATTGGCAAGCCTTGGCGCGTTCTGATACGCCGAGTTGCCGATGACGAGCGCGACGCGTTTCTGCGCGCATGCCGAATTGACGCTGCAAACCAGCGCCATCGCCATGATGAGTGCGAACAGCGAACGCATCTTGAATCCCCTCCAAGATGACTTGCCTGATTATTCGGAGTGCTCCATGCCACACATCGCAGCTTGGGGGATGTGATGTCGATCACGCCGGAAGATCGGCAATGTTGAGCCCCTTGCAGCGCCGGGCTTCCTCGCCGACAATCGGGTTCCCTCTTCAGCGCAGCTGTCTGCGCATGTCCTGAACATGCTCCTTTTCAAGGGTTTGACGCTGGTGCCGATCGTAGCTCGTGACGCCTTCATGACGCCTGCCTCGCCAACCCGCCGCAGCTTCGTCCTTGGTGGTGCAACGGCCGCGCTGTTCGGCGCGTCGGCGCGTCGCGCCGGCGCACAGGACGCCCAGACCTACAAAATCGTCATCGCGTTTCCGCCCGGCGGTACGTCGACCGCATCGACCCAGCCGATGCTGGAGCCGCTCGGCGCAAGGCTCGGTGCGCCGGTGACGCAGGTCTACAAGCCTGGTGCCGGCGGCGATGTCGCCGCCATCGAGGTGATCAACGCGCTGCCCGACGGGCGCACGCTGTTCTTCGGCCATGCCGGACCGCTGGCGATCAATCCGCACATCACCGTGCTGCGCGCGTTCGATCCGCTGCAGGCGCTGGCGCCGATCGCGCAGGTCGTGCAGTTCCCGATCGTGGTCTGCGCGCACACCAAGCTCGGCGTCACTGACATCAACGAGCTGATCGCGCTCGGCAAGACGCGCCAGCTCGTGGTCGGCTCGTCCGGCAACGGCTCGGTGCAGCATCTCGCCGGCGAAGCGCTGAAGCGGAATTTCGGTCTGCAGACTGCTGCACCTGCCGTTCGCGGGCGGCGGTCCGGTGCAGGAGGCGCTGACCAGGGGCGCGCTCGACGTGCTGTGCGAGACCGGATCGAATGTCGTCAGGCATATTCGCGAAGGTCGTCTCAAGGCGCTGGCCGTGATGTCGAAGCAGCGGCTCGCGACGCTGCCCGACGTGCCGACCTTCGCCGAGCTCGGCTTGCCGGGTCTCGACGTCTCCGCCTGGTTCGGACTGCTCGTGCCGGCGGCGACGCCGGACGCAATCCAGGACAAGCTCAGCACCGCCGTGCTGGCCGTGCTCGAGGACGCGAAGGTGAAGCAGGCGCTGCTCGACATCGGCGGCCTGCCGTCGCCGCTCGGCCGCGCAGGCGTTCAAGGAGTTGATCGCCGCCGAGTACGCCCGCTGGGGCAAGTTCATCCAGGACGCCGGCCTGAAGCCCACCGGCACCGACGCCGGCGCCAGCATCGGCACGCCGAGGTAGGGTCGCTTTGCGCAGGCGACGCAGCGATGGCACCCTCGCGGCAATTGGGCGCAGAAATTCGCTGGAATAATTCCGGCGAGCTCGATTCCAGATCGAACCCGGCTGCGCGACGCCGATTTCCTACGCCTAAAGTTTAAGACGCGACGTCGTTTTCGTTCCGCCGAACGGGAAGAGAGAGCGCGGCTGCGAGCCATCTCGCGAGCGCGAAGGTTAACGATGGGCGCTCGCCGGACGTGCGTGTGAAGCGCGCGCGGCACACTTCCCACTTGCCAAACTCACGCGCAAGCCTTTGACTTGCCGTCAAGACAACAAGCCCGCGCCAACAGCGGGCAACACTTCAACCGGGAGGACATCATGACCAAGCGTAGCGATACGAAAACGACGCGCCGCCGTTTCCTGACGGCGGCAGCCGCCGGCGGCGCGGTGATTGCGATGCCGCAAGTCAGCCGCGCCCAGACCGCGACCTTCAAGATGCAGGGCTCGTGGGGCAAGGCCGACGTCTTCAACGAAATGGCCGAAGACTATGTGAAGCGCGTCAACGAGATGGCGGGCGGCCGGCTGCGCATCGACTATCTGGTCGGCGGCTCGGTCGTGCATCCGTTCCAGGTGTTCGACGGCGTGCATGGCGGCCAGATCGACGCCGCGCACACGGTGCCGGTCTACTGGTACGGCAAGCACAAGGCGGCGTCGCTGTTCGGCACCGGGCCCGGTGTTCGGCTTCAACGCCAATGAAGGTCTCGGCTGGATCCACAACGGCGGCGGCAAGGAGCTGTTCGAAGAGCTGCAGACGCAGATCATGAAGGTCAACATCAAGAGCTTCTTCGTCATGCCGATGCCGACCCAGCCGCTCGGCTGGTTCAAGAAGCCGATCACCAGCGACGCCGACCTGAAGGGCCTGAAGTACCGCACCGTCGGTCTTGCGGCCGACCTGTTCCAGGCGATGGGCGCGTCCGTCGCGCAGCTTCCGGGCGGCGAGATCGTGCCGGCGATGGAGCGCGGCGTGATCGACGGCTTCGAGTTCAACAACCCGACCTCGGACCGGCGCTTCGGCGCGCAGGACGTCGCCAAGAACTACATGATGGGCAGCCACCATCAGGCGACGGAATACTTCGAGATCATGTTCAACCGCACGAAGTTCAACGCGCTGTCGGCCGAGCAGAAGGCGATCCTGCAGTATGCCGCGGAGGCCGTGTCGTCGGCCAACGAGTGGAAGGCGATGGACTACTACTCGAAGGACCTGCAGGAGCTGATCACCAAGGACAAGGTCAACGTGGTGCAGGACGCCGAAGTCGGTGTTCGACGCGCAGATCAAGGCCTGGGACGGCTTGATCGCCCAGCTCGGTTCGGATCCGTTCATGAAGAAGGTGATGGACTCGCAGAAGGCCTGGGTGCGGCGCGTGGTCTACTACAACATGTACAACGCGACCGACTACCGCGGCGCCTTCGAGCATCACTTCCCGGGCGTGATCAAGATCTGATCGGTCTTGCGGCAACAGACGGGCGGCGCAAGATCAGCGCCGCCCGAGCGTTGAGGGCATGATCCCGAACAAGCTGGACGCCGGTTTTCGGATAAGATCATGCCCAGCAAATAGCAGGCGACGGTCTGACACAGCGAAGCCGTATCAGACCTGAGCGGTGGGGGACATCCAATGTGCGACCGGCAGCGAGTGCAGCTCGCATGACCAAGTTTCTTTTCTTCATCGATGAACTCAGCACCTGGGTCGGCAAGGCGTTCGCCTGGCTGATCCTCGTGCTCACGCTCGGCGTCAGCTACGAGGTGTTCGTGCGCTACGTGCTGCGCGCGCCGACCACCTGGGCGTTCGACATCAGCTACATCACCTACGGCGCGATGTTCCTGATGGCCGGCGCCTACACGCTCTCGCGCAACGGCCATGTGCGCGCCGACGTGGTCTACCGGCTCTGGAAGCCGCGCACCCAGGCGAGCATGGATCTCGTCCTCTACATCCTGTTCTTCCTGCCGGCGATCGCGGCGCTGATGTATTCGGGCTGGAACTACGCGCAGATGTCGGTGCGCTTCCGCGAGGTCAGCATCTTCAGCCCTGCCGGCGTGCCGGTGTTTCCGCTGAAGGCGCTGATCCCGATCACGGGCTTCCTGCTGTTCCTGCAAGGGGTCGCCGAGATCATCCGCTGCATCCTGTGCATCCGCACCGGCGCAGTGGCCACAGCGCCTGCACGACGTCGAGGAAACGGAAAGCGTCGTCATCCGCGAGCATCAGCAGAAGCAGGCCGAAGCAGCGCCGTCCGACAGCAAGGGGGCGCGCGCATGACCGATCCGCAACTCGGCCTGCTGATGCTGTTCCTGTTCATCTTCATCATCATGCTCGGCTTCCCGATCGCCTTCACGCTGATGGCGATGGGCGTCATGTTCGGCTTCTACGCCTACTACACGCCCGGGCAGGATTTCTTCGAGAACCGCGTCTTTACGCTGCTGGTGCAGAAGACGTTCGAGGTCACGTCCAGCGACGTGCTCGTGGCCGTGCCGTTATTCCTCTTCATGGGATATCTGGTCGAGCGCGCCAACATTCTCGACCGCCTGTTCTACTCGCTGCAGCTGTCGATGAAGAACGTGCCGGGCGCGCTTGCCGTCGCAACCCTGATCACCTGCGCGATGTTTGCGACCGCCACCGGCATCGTCGGCGCCGTCGTCACGCTGATGGGCCTTTTGGCGCTGCCGGCCATGCTGCGCGCCGGCTACGACATCAAGACTCTCGGCCGGCGTGGTCTGCGCCGGCGGTTGCCTCGGCATCCTGATTCCGCCGAGCATTCTCTTGATCGTCTATGCGGCGACCGCCGGCGTGTCGGCGGTGAAGCTTTATGCCGCGGCCTTCATTCCGGGCTTCCTGCTCGCCGGCCTCTATGTGGTCTACGCGATCGCGCGCGCGATGATCAATCCGGCGCTGGCGCCGAAGCTGCCGCCGGAGCAGTACAACGTCCCGTTCTCCACGGTGCTGTGGGCGCTCGCCACCTCGTTCCTGCCGCTGGCGATCCTGATCATCTCGGTGCTCGGCGCGATCCTGTTCGGCCTCGCGACGCCGTCGGAAGCTGCCGCCGCGGGCGCGCTGATGAGCATCATCCTGGCGGCGGCTTACCGTTCGCTGAACTACGAGATGATGAAGGAATCGGTGTACCTGACCGTGCGCGCCACGGCGATGGTCTGCTACCTGTTCATCGGCTCGTGGACGTTCTCGGCGGTGTTCGCGCTGCTCGGCGGCCAGACGGTGGTCGAGCAGTTCTTCGCCGCGATGAACCTGACGCCGATCCAGTTCCTGCTGCTGACGCAGTTGATCATCTTCCTGCTCGGCTGGCCGCTGGAGTGGACCGAGATCATCATCATCTTCGTGCCGATCTTCCTGCCGCTGCTGCCCAACTACGGCGTCGATCCGATCTTCTTCGGCATCCTGGTGGCGCTGAACACGCAGACCGCGTTCAACACGCCGCCCGTCGCCATGGCCGCCTTCTACCTGAAGGGCGTGGCGCCGCCGCAGGTCAAGCTCACCGACATCTTCGCCGGTGCGCTGCCCTTCGTCGGCCTGGTGTTCCTCACCATGGCGCTGGTCTATATCTTCCCGGGACTTGCACTGTGGCTGCCGAACTACCTCTATGGGGCGCGGTGAGGTCAGACCGTGTTGCTTGAGGTTTGGGAATGAGTCTCGCTGCGCTCGGCCTTGCGGACGCTGCGGCCGGCATTCGCGACGGCCGGCTGAGCTCGGTCGAGCTGGTCGGCGATTGCATCAAGCGCATCGACGAGGTCGATGGCGATATCGAGGCGTGGGCGTTCCTCGACCGCGAGCACGCGATGCGCCAGGCGGAGGCCGCCGACGATCATCGCAAGCAGGGCAAGGCGACCGGTCCGCTGCACGGCGTGCCGGTCGGCATCAAGGACATCTTCGACACCGGCGACATGCCGACCGAGTTCGGCTCGAAGCTGTGGGTCGGGCGCACGCCGCGCCGCGATGCGGTCGCCGTGGCGCGCCTGCGTGCGGCCGGCGCCGTGATCCTCGGCAAGACGGTGACGACCGAGTACGCCTACTTCAATCCCGGCAAGACCAGGAACCCGCACAACCGCGAGCACACGCCGGGCGGTTCGTCCTCCGGCTCGGCCGCGGCGGTGGCGGCGCTGATGGTGCCGGGCGCGATCGGCTCGCAGACCAACGGCTCGGTGATCCGCCCCGCCGCCTATTGCGGCGTGGTCGGCTTCAAGCCGACGCACGGGCTGATCCCGCGCAGCGGCGCGCTGCTGCTGTCGCGCGCGCTCGACCATGTCGGCGTGTTCGCGCGCTCGGTCGCCGACGCGGCGCTGCTCGCCGAGATGCTGGCCGGCTTCGACGAGGAGGATCCCGACACGCGCGCCGCTCGCCCGCCCGCCGTTCGTCGATATGGCGGCAAGCGAGCCGCCGCTGCCGCCGCGCTTTGCCTTCGTCCGCTCGCCCGCCTGGCCGCAGGCCGAGACCGTGACGCAGGAGGCGTTCGCCGAACTGGTCGAGGCGCTGGGCGAGCAGGTCGCCGAGGTCGAGATCGGCGCAAAGCTTCGATCGCGCCTTCGACATGCACCGCACGGTCATGGAAGTCGAGATGGCGCACAACTTCCACCGCGACTTCGAGCAGGGCGGCGAGGCCTTGAGCAAGGTGCTGCGCGCGCTGATCGAGCGCGGGCGCAAGATGCTGGCCGTCGACTACACCCGCGCGCTGGCCGGCAGCGCACAGCTGAACCAGGCGCTCGACGGCGTGTTCGACGAATACGACGCGATCATCACGCCGGCGGCGCCGGGTCCCGCGCCGCGCGGGCTCGACTCGACCGGCAACCCGGCGTTCTGCACGCTGTGGACCTATCTCGGCACGCCGGCGGTGACGCTGCCGCTGCTCACCGCCGACAACGGCCTGCCGATGGGCGTGCAACTGGTCGGCCGCCGCGGCAACGATGCGCGGCTCTTGCGCACGGCCAGCTGGCTGGTCAAAACTCTGGGATCGGGCAAGGCGAAAACGGCGCGTCGCGCGAAAACAAGGAGCGGCAGATGACCAATCTTGTGACCGGCCTCATCGGCATCGCCGGCGTGCTCGCCTTCCTCGGCCTCCTGCTCTGGTGGATCAAGGCGGTGCCGCTGATCATCATCTGCGTCCTGGTCATGGCGCTGGCGATCTACGATCTCTGGCAGTCGGTGCGGGCGAACGGGAACGGCGCTTAGCCGAAACGACCGCCTCGACATCGCCGCGATGGCGGCGTTATCCTTGCCCCATGAGCGGACACGATCACCACGACCATCACGATCACGACCATTCGGAACTGTCGGAGACCGAGCTGCGCGTGCGCGCGCTCGAGACGCTGCTGACCGAAAAAGGCTACGTCGATCCGGCGGCGCTCGATCTGCTGATCGAGACGTATGAGAAGAAGGTCGGCCCCCGCAACGGCGCCCGCGTGGTCGCCCGCGCCTGGGTCGATCCCGAGTATCGCAAGCGGCTGCTCGCCGACGCGACGCCGGCCATCGCCGAACTGAGCTACGCCGGCCGCCAGGGCGAGCACATCGTCGCGCTGGAGAACACGCCGACGACGCACAACATGGTCGTCTGCACGCTGTGCTCCTGCTACCCGTGGCCGGTGCTCGGCCTGCCGCCGGTCTGGTACAAGTCGGCGCCATATCGCTCGCGCGCGGTGTCCGATCCGCGCGGCGTGCTGCGCGATTTCGGCGTCGAGCTGTCCGCCGACACCGAAATCCGCATCTGGGATTCGACCGCCGAGATCCGCTACCTCGTGCTGCCGATGCGGCCCGCCGGCACCGAGGGCTGGAGCGAGGAAAAACTCGCCGACCTCGTCACCCGCGACAGCATGATCGGCACCGGCCTGCCGAAGCACCCGAGCGAGGTCGGCTGATGGACGGCGCACAGGACATGGGCGGCGTGAAGGGGTTCGGCCCGGTCGAGCCGGAGCCGGACGAGCCGGTGTTTCATGCCGAGTGGGAGCGCCGCGCGTTCGCGCTGACGCTGGCGATGTCGCGGCCGGGCGGCTGGAACATCGACATGTCGCGCTTTGCGCGCGAGAACCGTCCGCACGACGATTATCTGAGCAAGAGCTACTACCAGATCTGGCTCGCCGGCCTCGAGCGGCTGATGGTCGAGCGCAACCTGGTCTCCGCGGACGAGATCGCGCAGGGCCACTCGCTGCAGACGCCGAAGGCGGACCTCAAAACGCTGAGCAGCGCCGACGTCAAGGCGATGCTGCATCGGGGCGGTCCGACCGAGCGCGATCCGATTGCGCCGGCGCTGTTCGCGATCGGCGACAGGGTGCGCATGAAGACGATCAATCCGCCGACGCATACGCGGCTGCCGCGCTACGTGCGCGGCCGCGTCGGGGTGATCGAGCTGCTGCACGGCTGCCACGTGTTTCCCGACACCAACTCGCTCGGGCAGGGCGAGAACCCGCAATGGCTCTACACCGTGAGCTTTGCCGGCCCTGAGCTGTGGGGGCCGGACGCCGATCCGACCGTCAAGGTCTCGGTCGACGCGTGGGAATCCTACCTGGAGCGCGCCTGATGCCGCTCGATCCGCGCGCCGCCATGCATGCGGCCATCGCCGTTCCCGGCGTGCCGCGCGATGCGGACGGGCCGGTGTTCCGCGAGCCGTGGGAGGCGCAGGCGTTCGCGATGACGCTGGCGCTGCACGAGAAGGGCCTGTTCACCTGGAAGGAATGGGCCGCAGCGCTCGCCGACGAGATCAAGCGCGCGCAGGCCGCGGGCGATCCGGACACGGGCGAGACCTATTACCGCCACTGGCTCGCGACACTGGAGAACCTCGTCGCCGCCAAGAACGTCGTCTCGCACGAGACGCTGCACCGCTACCGCGACGCCTGGGACCACGCCGCCGACCGCACCCCGCACGGCTCGCCGATCGAGCTCCGGCCGGAAGATTTCGACTAGCCGTCATTGCGAGCGACGCGAAGCGATCGAGAGCGCGTCGCAGCGCGCCAAGCGAAAGCCGGCGCGCGCGGCACTCGGCCTCTCACTCGACGCTTGCGCGCGCTGGAGTGATCGCTCGCGCAATGCAGATCGCATAGGCACGACGCAACAAAGCCCTATCCATCGCTCGACGACCGGTATCATCCCGCAAAACCTGCCTCGAACGCAGGCAGCAAATAGGGAATAGGAGAACGCGCCATGAAGTTCACCTGGTTCAACCTGATGCCGTGGCCGTATCTGCCGGATGACTTCCGGGAGAAGAACCGCTCGGTGTGGGTGGATATCGATCAGGCGCTGTTCGATCCCGAGAAGAGCCATGAGGTCTACAACACCTACATGGACCTGCTCGAATATGCCGGCACGGTCGGCTTCGACGGCATCGGCGTCAACGAGCATCACCAGAACGGCTACGGCATCATGCCCTCGCCGAACATCATCTCCGCAGGCCTTGCCCGCCGCACCAAGGATGTCGCGCTGGTCGTGCTCGGCAATTCGATCGCGCTGTACAATCCGCCGGTGCGGGTCGCCGAAGAGTTCGCGATGCTCGACTGCATCTCCGGCGGCCGGCTGGTCGCGGGCTTCCCGGTCGGCACCTCGATGGACACCAACTACTGCTACGGCCAGATCCCGTCGCTGACGCGCGAGAAATATCAGGAGGCGCACGACCTGATCATCAAGGCCTGGACGACGCGCGAGCCGTTCGCCTTCAACGGCCGCTACACGAAGCTGCGCTACGTCAACCTCTGGCCGCGGCCGATCCAGCAGCCGCATCCGCCGGTGCACATTCCGGGCGGCGGCTCGGTCGAGACCTACGACTTCTGCATCGACAACACCTATTCGTATTCCTACCTGTCGTTCTCCGGCTACATCCGCGCGCAGGCGCTGATGAAGGGCTACTGGGACCGCGTCGCCGAGCGCAACACGCCCGACACCTCGCCTTATCGCGCAGGCTTCGCGCAGACGATCTGCGTCGCCGAGAGCGACGAGGAGGCCGAGCGGCTTTATTCCGAGCACGTGCTCTACTTCTATAACCGCTGCCTGCACGTCTACGCCGGCTTCGCCGACGCGCCGGGCTACCGCACCATCAAGACCATCCAGACCGGCGCGCTGTCGCAATACGCGCCGCCGCGCGGCGGCTATTCCAAGCTGACCTGGAAGGATCTGATCGAGGGCGGCCACGTCATCGCAGGCTCGCCCGAAACCGTACGCCAGCGCATGGAAGACCTGATCAAGTCGCTGCACGTCGGCAACATCTTCTGCCTGATGCACGTCGGAAACATGCCGAAGGAGAAGTGCATGTATTCGACGAAACTGTTCGCCGAGAAAGTGCTGCCGAAACTGCGCAACATGTTCCCGGAGTTCAACAACGACGATCGCTTCTGGTGCAAGCCGATGAAGCAGCGGGTCGCGGCCGGGCGGCTGCCGTCCGATCGCGATGCGGCCGACGCCGTCTCGCGCGTGTCGGCCTAAGCGGAGGCACCGATCATGGAACTGAAGACGGTCAAGACCCATCGCGCGCCGGTTCGCTACTACGAAGGCGGCAGCGGCCAGCCGCTGGTGTTCCTGCACGGCGCCGGCGGCGATTGCGCCCGACGATGCCTTCCTCGCGAAGCTCGCGCGAGAGCTTCCACGTCTATGCGCCGCTGATCCCCGGCTACGGCGACAGCGAGGAGTGCCACGAGATCCGCGACATGCTGGATTTCACGCTGCACTCGCTGGGACGTGGTCGATGCGCTCGGGCTGAAGGATCCGATCCTCGTCGGCCATTCGATGGGCGGCATGATCGCGGCCGAAATGGCCGCGGTGGCTCCAACGACGTCTCGCGCCTCGGCCTGATCGCGCCGGCCGGGCTTTGGCTCGACGACCATCCGGTGGCGGCGGATCGCATAGGCACACCGCAACAAAGCCCTATCCATCGCCTCGACGACGGGTATCATCTCTCAAAACCTGCCCACGAACGCAGGCAATGAATAGGGAATAGGAGAACGCGCCATGAAGTTCACCTGGTTCAACCTGATGCCGTGGCCGTATCTGCCGGACGACTTCCGGGAGAAGAACCGCTCGGTCTGGGTGGACATCGACCAGCGCTGTTCGATCCCGAGAAGAGCCACGAGGTCTACAACACCTACATGGACCTGCTCGAATACGCCGGCACCGTCGGCTTCGACGGCATCGGCGTCAACGAGCACCACCAGAACGGCTACGGCATCATGCCCTCGCCGAACATCATCGCCGCAGGCCTGGCGCGCCGCACCAAGGACGCCGCGCTGGTCGTGCTCGGCAACTCGATCGCGCTCTACAATCCGCCGGTGCGCGTCGCCGAAGAGTTCGCGATGCTCGACTGCATCTCCGGCGGGCGGCTGGTGGCGGGCTTCCCGGTCGGCACCTCGATGGACACCAACTACTGCTACGGCCAGATCCCGTCGCTGACGCGCGAGAAGTATCAGGAGGCGCACGACCTGATCATCAAGGCGTGGACGACGCGCGAGCCGTTCGCCTTCAACGGCCGCTACACGAAGCTGCGCTACGTCAACATCTGGCCGCGGCCGATCCAGCAGCCGCATCCGCCGGTGCACATCCCGGGCGGCGGCTCGGTCGAGACCTACGACTTCTGCATCGACAACACCTATTCGTACTCCTACCTGTCGTTCTCCGGCTACATCCGCGCGCAGGCGCTGATGAAGGGCTACTGGGACCGCGTCGCCGAGCGCAACGCGCCCGACACCTCGCCCTATCGCGCCGGCTTCGCGCAGACGATCTGCGTCGCCGAGAGCGACGAGGAGGCCGAGCGGCTCTATTCGGAGCACGTGCTCTACTTCTACAACCGCTGCCTGCACGTCTATGCGGGCTTCGCCGACGCGCCGGGCTACCGCACCATCAAGACCATCCAGACCGGCGCGCTGTCGCAATACGCGCCGCCGCGCGGCGGCTACTCCAAGCTCACCTGGAAGGACCTGATCGACGGCGGCCACGTCATCGCCGGCTCGCCCGAGACCGTGCGCCAGCGCATGGAGGACCTGATCAAGTCGCTGCACGTCGGCAACATCTTCTGCCTGATGCATGTCGGAAACATGCCGAAGGAGAAGTGCATGTATTCGACGAAACTGTTCGCCGAGAAGGTGATGCCGAAGCTGCGCAACATGTTCCCGGAGTTCGCCGACGACGACCGCTTCTGGTGCAAGCCGATGAAGCAGCGGGTCACGGCCGGGCGGCTGCCGTCCGATCGCGATGCGGCCGATGCCGTCTCGCGCGTCTCAGCCTGAAGCGGAGCGCATGGTCATGGAACTGAAGACGGTCAAGACCCATCGCGTGCCGGTTCGCTATTTCGAAGGCGGCAGCGGCCAGCCGCTGGTCTTCCTGCACGGCGCCGGCGGCATTGCGCCCGACGATGCCTTCCTCGCAAAGCTTGCCGAGAGCTTCCACGTCTACGCGCCGCTGATCCCCGGCTACGGCGACAGCGAGGAGTGCCACGAGATCCGCGACATGCTGGATTTCACGCTGCACTCCTGGGACGTGGTCGATGCGCTCGGGCTGAAGGACCCGATCCTCGTCGGCCATTCGATGGGCGGCATGATCGCGGCCGAAATGGCGGCGGTGTGTCCGAACGACGTCTCGCGCCTCGGCCTGATCGCGCCGGCCGGGCCTTTGGCTCGACGATCATCCGGTGGCGGACATCTTCACGAAGCTGCCCTACGAGATGCCGGCGCTGCTGTATCACGACGCGGAAGCGGGCAAGGCGCGCATGACCACCGGCCTTGCGATGGACGATCCGAAATTCCTGCAGGGCTTTCTGGTGACGAATGCGCGCCAGCTCGGCATGGCGGGGCGGCTGCTGTTTCCGATCCCCGAGCGCGGATTGTCCGAGCGGCTCTACCGCGTGAAGGCGAAGACGGTTCTGGTCTGGGGCGACAGCGACAAGGTGGTGTCGCCGGTCTATGCGCACGAGTTCAAGCGGCTGATCAAGGGCGCGCAACTGGTGTCGATCCCCGAGGCCGGACATCTCGTGACGCTGGAGAAAACGCGCGAGACGGTGGCGGCGATCCAGCGGCTGGGGTGACCGCCGCTGCGGCGCGACAGCGCATGCGTGTTTTGAACGATTGACCGCATGTTCGTTCTCGGAGAGGAACGATAGCAAGTTCAGGCGCTTGTTATCGTTGAGCGAAACCGGCGCAAGACCGGACGAATTCTTTCCGGGAGCTGTAATGCAATTGCAGATGAGAATGGACGCTGCGCGGCAGCAGGCTGTCGCAGAGATCGCGACCGGTCCCGTCAATTCGCACAATGAATGGGATCCGCTGGAGGAGATCATCGTCGGCCGCCTGGAAGGCGCAACCATTCCCTCCAGCCATCCGGTCGTTACCTGCAACATTCCGGGCCTCGCCGCGCGAGCGCAGTCGCTGGTCGCGGGCTTCCGCTATCCGAGCTTCATGATCGAGCCGGCGCAGCGCGAGCTCGACGGTTTCATCGCGCTGCTGCAATCGCTCGGCATCACCGTGCGCCGTCCCGATCCGGTCGACTACAAGACGACGTTCGGCGCGCCCGGCTGGTCGTCGCGCGGCTTCTGCAACTCATGCCCGCGCGACAGCCTGCTCGTCATCGGCGACGAGATCATCGAAACGCCGATGGCCTGGCCTTGCCGCTACTTCGAGACGCACTCGTATCGGTCGATCCTGAAGGATTACTTCCGTCAGGGCGCGCGCTGGACGTCGGCGCCGAAGCCGCAGCTGACGGACGAACTGTTCGATCCGCACTTCCGCATCCCCGAGAAGGGCGAGCCGATCAACTACATCCTCACCGAGTTCGAGCCGGTGTTCGACGCTGCCGACTTCTTCCGCTGCGGCCGCGATATCTTCGTCACGCGCAGCAACGTGACGAACCTGATGGGCATCGAATGGCTGCGCCGTCATCTCGGCGACGGCTACCGCGTGCACGAGATCGAGAGCCGCTGCCCCAATCCGATGCACATCGACACGACGATCCTGCCGCTCGGTCCCGGCAAGATCCTGGTCAATCCGGAATACATCGACGTCGAGCGTCTGCCGCCGATGCTGAAAACATGGGACATCCTGGTGGCGCCGGAGCCGGACCCGATCGACAGCCGCCTGCTGAAGGTCACGTCGATGTGCGGCAAGTGGCTCAGCATGAACATCCTGATGATCGACGAGAAGCGCGTGATCGTCGATCCGCACCACAGGCGCATGATGGCGGCGCTGAAGGATTGGGGGCTCGAGCCGATCCCGTGCGAGTTCCTGCACTACGCAGCGTTCGGCGGCGCCTTCCATTGCGCGACCCTCGACATCCGCCGCCGCGGCTCGCTGCAGAGTTATTTTTGAGACCGTCATTGCGAGCGATAGCGGAGCTAGATCCAGTGCGCGCCGGCAGGCGTGCTCAAGAAAGCATCTTGCTGGCGCGCTCGCACGCGCTACTGGATCGCTTCGGCGCTAGCGCCTCGCAATGACGGTCGCAGTCAATTCCGCTGCGCGACCCAGGTGCCGGAGCAGATGCCGCCGCCGCCCTTCCAGGTGCCGGAGCCGCTGGTGCCGGACAGCTTGCCCGAGCCGTTGGCCTTGCGCACGCCGTCGCCGACGATGACCCGCAGGCCGCCGCTGTCGGCAACCTGGCCCTGAACGTTCACGACCGGGTTGCCCGAGACGATCTTGCCGTCGCGAACCTCGATCGGCAGGCTGCCGCTTTTGCAGGCGCCCGACTGGGTGGCGATGTTCACGGTCCAGGAACCGTCGAACGGGGCCGCCGCCGCCACCGGCGTGCCGGCGAGCCATACCGCGGAAACCAGAGCCAAAAGTGACGCCTGAGCCGTGTTCATTGAGCGAGCCATTGTGAGATCCCCTCTGCAATCGATGGCGCAGTGTCTCACGGGCGGGTTCCCTCGCAGTGACTGTGGTCACACAGCCACACAAGTTTAATCAATGGCTTAGCGATTTTTGTGTGATGTCGGAGCCCTCGGACGCTGGGCAAAGAAAAAGCCCCGCGCGAGGCGGGGCTTAAGTTGGGGGACGAACGGGTGTCGATTACTGAATGCGGGTCCAGGTCTCGCCGCCGCAGAACATGCCGCCGAAGGCGCAGCCCTGGACCTTGAGCTTGTCGTTGCCGCGCAGCACGATGGTCGAGTCGTAGACGCTGCCGGAACGGGTGTCCTTGATGCGGCCGGCCCACTTGTCGCCACGGGGCTTCATGTTGATCAGGACCTTGGCGCCGTTGGCGCCGGTCTTGGCGTCGACCGAATAGCCGCAAATATTGCCGTCGCACTCCTCGATGCGAACCTTGCCTTCCTTCTTCTCGGTCATCCAAAGGCCGAGCGGCGAGGCTGCGGCCTGGACCGCCGCGGGGGCCGGAGCAGCCGGGGTCGCGGCAGGTGCTGCCGGAGCGGCGGCGACCTGAACCGGTGCCGGAGCGGGCTGCGCGGTGACTTCCGGCGCGGAAATCGAAGGCGTAGAGGTCGTATTCGGTGGGCGCGGGCAGGGTGGTGACCTTGCTCGAGGTCACGGGCGCCTCGGCGGCCGGAGCAGCCGGGGCGGTCGCAACGGCCTGCGGTGCAGGCGCGGGGGCCGGAGCCGGAGCAGCCGCCGGAGCGGTCGCGGTGGTGGCGGGCGCGCTGGTCGAAGACGAGGTGTCTTCCTTTTCCTTGAATTTCTCGGTGATGGTCGGCGCCGAAACGTTGATGCACGACAGCGAGGAACAGCCGCGCGGGATTTTCACCTGCACCTTGTGACCCTCGACATTGAAATTGAAGCCGCCGGCGTGCGCGGATGCGCTGGCCATCAGCATCGCGGCGATCAGAACGAGCTTCCTCATGGGAGCCTCCGGAACGGGGTTCGGAATTGAGTGGCCGGACCCTACCGGCTTCCAGCCGGGCTCGATGTGACCGAGGTCACGCTCGTCGAGCCGGGTCCGTTGGTTGGTCGCCGGGAACCGGGAGCCCGGTTGTTCCGTTCGCGAGTTCGTGATGGCCGGCCCACCGTTCTTGCGGGTGTCGCGATTCCTCTTCATAAGGAGCGCGCATTTGGCCCGGGAACTGCAAGAACAAGCGGCCTGCGACGGGCGGGGCGGGCACTCCGAAGGGCACCGGTATTCGCGTTTGATGTTGGACAAGCTTCGCCAGATCGTTGCCGACCTCGCCTCGGGCGGGTCGGAACACCGCAGATTCGACGACAATGATTACCGGCTCGCCGCGGCGGCGCTGCTGGTCCATCTCATTTCCATCGACGGCAATATTTCCGAAGGTGAACAGGGCAAGCTGCGATCGCTCCTGAAGAGCCGCTTCGAGCTTGATGACGCGGCGGTCGACGAACTGATCGAGACCGCGACGCGCGTCGAAGGCGAGGCGGTCGATATCTACCGCTTCACCAGCCTGATCATGCGATCGGTCGATGAGGAGGGCCGGGCGCGGATCGTCGAGATGATGTGGGAACTGGTCTATGCCGACGACCACGTCAGCGAATTTGAGGAAAGCGTTATCTGGCGGTCGGCCGACCTGCTCGGCGTGTCGTCCAACGAGCGCATTGCATTGAAGAATCGCGTCGCCGGCAGCAGGGTTGCGCCGAAGACTGCGAACTGAGGCGCGGGATGGTGGGGCGCGTCGCTCTGATCACGGGTGCATCGGCAGGCATCGGCTACGAGCTGGCGAAGATCTTCGCCGGCAACGGCCATCGCGTCGCGCTGGTCGCGCGCCGGCTCGACCGGCTCCAGACGCTCTCCGACGAGATCGTGCGCGCGGGCGGCAAGGAGCCGCTGATCATCGCCTGCGACCTGCAGCAGGTCGATGCCGGCGAGGTCATCTCGGCGGCGCTGGCTTCGGCGGATGTCGAGGCGGAATATCTCGTCAACAACGCCGGCTTCGGCTTGATGGGCGAGTGGCTGCAGCTCGACCGCGCCGAGCAGCTGGGGATGATCGACGTCAACGTGCGCGCGCTGACCGATCTGTCGCTGCGCTTCGCCGATGCGCTGGCGCGCCATCAAGGCGGCATCCTCAATGTCGCCTCGCTTGCGGGCTTCCTGCCGGGGCCGCGCATGGCGGTGTATTACGCGACCAAGGCCTATGTGCTGTCGTTCAGCGAGGCGCTGTTCTGCGAGCTGGCGCCGCGCGGCGTGCGCGTCACCGCGCTGTGTCCGGGTCCGGTGCCGACCGAATTCCAGGAGCGGGCCGGGATCGTTCCGGGCTTCGATTCCCGGGTGCTGAACATCTCCGCCGCCAACGTCGCGCTGGCCGGCTATCGCGGGCTGATGGCCGGCAAGCGGCTGGTGCTGCCGGGGATCGGCATGAAGGTGATCCCCTTCATGCTGCGCTTCGTGCCGCGTGCCTGGGTGGTGGCGCTGGTCGGACGCGTGCAAAGCGGGCGGTGAGCTTCGGCTCCACGCCAACACGAATAAACAAGAACAAGCAGACGCCTGGGCGGACGCCACGAATGACCGACAACCTGCGTGGCATCCTTGCGATTCTGATCGCCTCGACCGCCTACACCTTGCACGACTCGATGGCCAAGCTGCTGTCGTCCGAACTTGCCGTCGAGCGAAATCATCATTGTCCGCGGCATGATCGCCACGGCGTTGCTGATCACCGGCGTCTTCGTGCTGCGCGCGACGCGACCGCTCTCGATCCTGTTTCAGCCGATGATGATCGTGCGCCTGCTCGGCACCGGCGGCGCGACGGTCTTCATCATCATGGCCTTGCGCTACCTGCCGCTGCCGACGGTGACCACCGTGCTGCAGGCGACGCCGCTGATCGTGACCGCCGGCGCTGCGATGATGTACGGCGACAAGGTCGGCTGGCGGCGCTGGTCGGCCGTGTGCACGGGCTTTCTCGGCGTCCTCCTGATCGTCAAGCCCGGCGGCGGATTTGGTGACGCGGCGTACTTTGTGCTGTTCGCGCTGCTTTGCACGACCACGCGGGACCTCTCGACGCGCGGCCTGCCGAAGGACATCCCGTCGATCTTCGTCGCCGCCGCCGGCTCTGTGGTGTCGGTCCTGTCGGGCGTCCTGATCCTGCCATTCGATACGGCGTGGGTCATGCCCACACCTTGGGCGTGGACCCTCATGACGGTCTCCGCGGCGCTGCTGTTTTTTGCGACCACCTTCATGACCGTCGGGCTGCGCACCGGCGAGATCGCGGTGGTCGCTCCCTTCCGCTATGTGCCGGTGCCGCTGGCGTTGCTGCTGGGCTATTGGTTTTGGGGCGACGTCCCGGACGCCATCGCGGCCATCGGCATCCTGCTGGTGCTGGGCGCCGGGCTGTACACCCTGCACCGCGAGCGCGCGAGCTTGAAGCGGGTGGTGGTGGAGGCCGAGTAGCCCGTCTTCACTGACGTCGCTACGATAGGCCGTGCTGGCTTGCCAAGCCGTAGCTGGCGAAGCCAGCGAAGGCTGGAGGGGTGGCATGGCGACGCTCAGGTTCGATCACCTTCATCTGCTGACGCGAGACATCGAGGTCGCCGTCGCGTTCTATCGCGATGTGCTCGGTGCCGAGGTGGTTGGCCGCGAGGAGCGAGACCGCGCCCGGGCCCATCTGAGCCTCGGCGGCATGCGCATCTTCATCACCGACATGAGCGCCGAGCCGGCAGTCGCGGCCGGTCCGCCGCACCCGCATCTGGGGCTGGATCACATTGCGTTCGAAGTCGAAGGGCTCGACGAGGTTTGCGCGGCCCTGGGCGCGAAGGGAGCAGGGTTGACGCGGCAACCCGAGCTCATTCGGCCCGGCGTGCGGCTTGCGTCTGTGGACGGACCGGACGGCGTGAGGATCGATCTCGTGGAACGGGGGTGAGGGGCACTCGGCCTCTCCTTACAGTCTTTCCTTGTGGCCTTTCTCGATGATGGCCTGCATCTGCTCGACGCTGTGCTGTGTCTTGGCGTGAGCGACCAGCGTTTCCGCAAAGGATGGCACAGCGGCTGCATCGCCCCATGTATCGGGTTGCCACAGGCCAGATCTCATCATGCACCTCGGGCAGTGTGCGAGCACCTTTTCAACTCCCACCACCAAAACGTGATCTGGCGCCTTGCCATTCACCATCATCGAGTTTCGGAGAACGTCGTCTCTGACGATAATAGCCTTCCCGCTGACTCGAAGTGTGTGCGTCACGCCCGGAATAAGGAAGATTATTCCGACGTTCGGATTTCGAAGCACATTGTGAAAGGTATCCAGGCGGCGATTGCCGAGCCGGTCAGGAATCGCAAGGGTGTGGTCGTCGAGCACCTTCACGAAGCCTGCAACGTCGCCCTTGGGTGACACGTCCACCAGACCGGATTGCCCGGCGGAGGCAATGAAGGCGAACGGCGCGTGCTCGATGAACGTGCGCGCGATCTCGTCGATGGCGGTGATAACCTTGGCGATCGAGTGCTCAGGCGGCTCTCCGACAACGCCTCGGAGCTCTTCTTCGTTCGAGACGACTGCTTCGAAACGTTCTCGGAGCTCAGCAATAGTAGCCATGGCGTATACCCCCGGCGTCCTCGGACTACTCTGCGCCCCGCAGGCTATCCGGAAAACGAGAATGGCTCAATGTTTCGAGCACCTGAGCCTCGGCGGCCTGCGCATCTTCATCACTGACATGAGCGCCGAGCCGGCGGTCGCGGCCGGTGCGCCACACCCGCATCCGGGGCTGGATCACATTGCGTTCGAAGTCGAAGGGCTCGACGAGGTTTGCGCGGCCCTGGGCGCGAAGGGAGCGGGGTTGACGCGGCAGCCGGAAAGCATTCGGGCCGGCGTGCGTCGGTCGACGGGCCGGATGGGGTTAGAATTGATCTGGTGGAGCGGAGGTGAGGGGGAAGGCAGGTCTTGTCCTGCCAGGCCCGCCTTCGCGCTTCGAGCTACGGCGCGGCAGCCTTCGTTTGCTTCGCCACGAGAGGCACTGCCTGGCTTGCCAAGCCGTAGCTGGCGAAGCCAGCGAAGGCTGGTGGAGCCGAGGGGAATCGAACCCCTGACCTCCTCATTGCGAACGAGGCGCTCTCCCATCTGAGCTACGGCCCCTCCGCGGCTGGCCAATGAGATGGCCGGGCGCCGAAAGTGCCGCCATTTACGTTTTAAGACCAGATCAAGTCAAGAACGCTTGCATATATGTCATATGGCGGGCTTTTCCGGCCTCCCCGCGGCTGCTTCCCTTGTTCCGCCACAGGCAAACCGATATTTTGCCCGCGCAATTTCAACCGCCGAGACAGATCAAGCCGATGCGCGCCATTCTCGATATCATTCTCATCGCCATGGACCTGTATGTCTGGCTGCTGATCGCGTCGGCGATCCTGTCGTGGCTGATCGCCTTCAACGTCGTCAACACGCGCAACCAGTTCGTCGCCGGCGTCGCCGAGTTCCTCTACCGGATCACCGAGCCGGCCCTGCGGCCGATCCGGTCGTTCCTGCCGAATCTCGGCGGCCTCGACATCTCGCCGATCATCCTGATCCTGATCATCATGCTGATCCAGCGCATCATCAGCTACTACATCTATCCGAACGTGTTCTGATCCAGGAGCCTTGGCGCTAGGAACGCTTGGCGCTATGCCGCCGATGGCGTGAGCATTGCGTTGCGGGTAACGCCGCGCGGCGGACAGGACCGGATCGACGGGACCGAAACGCTCGCGAACGGCCGCAGCGTGGTGAAGGTGCGCGTCCGCGCCATTGCCGAGGGCGGCGAGGCCAACCGCGCCGTGACCGAGTTGCTCGCCAAGGAACTCGGCGTGCGCAAAAGCGACGTGCGGCTGTTGTCGGGCGTCACGTCGCGGCTGAAGCAGATTGCGGTCGATGGCGACCCGAAGCTGCTTGGAGAAAGGCTGCGACATCTGGTAACTGCGGCTGAACATAGAACATGATCGGAAACTGATACCGGCGAAAGGACCGTCTCAACAAGGGAAGAGCGGTGGCAATTCGAGACCCTCTAGGACCACGGAATGCCGGCAAAGATCATCGACGGAAAAGTCGATTGCCGCGGCGCTGCGCGAGGACTGCGCGAAAGAAGCGGCACGCCTCGCCCGCGATCACGGCGTGACGCCGGGGCTTGCGGTGGTGCTGGTCGGCAATGACCCGGCGAGCGAGGTCTACGTCCGGAACAAGGGCAAACAGACCCGCGCCGCCGGCATGGCGTCGTTCGAACATATCCTGCCCGCCGATGTCGCGCAGGCCGACCTGCTGGCGCTGATCGCCAGGCTCAACCGCCGATCCGGCCGTGCATGGAATCCTCGTGCAGCTGCCGCTGCCGAAGTCGCTCGATACGGAAAAGGTCATCGCGGCGATCGATCCCGCCAAAGATGTCGACGGCCTGCATCCGATCAATGCCGGACGGCTCGCGACCGGTCTGCCGGCGCTCTCGCCCTGCACGCCGCTCGGCTGCATCATCCTGACCAAGAGCGTGAAGCCTTCGCTCGCAGGGAATGGACGCGGTGGTGATCGGCCGTTCCAACCTGGTCGGCCGGCCGCTCGTGCAATTGCTGCTGAACGAGAACGCGACGGTGACGATCGCGCATTCGCGCACCCGCGATCTGGCGAAGATCGTTCGCGGCGCCGACCTCGTCTACGCCGCCGTCGGCCAGAAGGAGATGGTGCGCGGCGACTGGATCAAGCCGGGCGCGACCGTGATCGACGTCGGCATCACCCGCGTGCCCGGACCGAACGGCAAGGACCGGCTGATCGGCGACGTCGCCTACGACGAGGCGCTGCAGGTTGCCGGTGCGATCACGCCGGTGCCCGGCGGCGTCGGGCAGATGACGGTCGCATGTCTGCTGGTGAACACGCTGCGCGCTGCCTGCGCGATCCACGGATTGCCTCCGCCGAAGGTGTGAGCCGCGCTGTCGCGCTAGCTCTTGTTTGGAGCATGATCTCTTCGGAAAACCGGTATCCACTTTTCCGGATCATGCTCTATCCGAACGTGAAAGCGTAGGCGCCGCGCCGGCGTCGAGAAACTCGTCTCGAAAGGACGCTCGTGACGTCGCCGCTCTGCCGGACCAGCTGATACAGCCGCGTGTCCTGCACGGTGCCGAAGCCGTCCGCATTCGCGTCGGAGCCGTGATCGGCGCCGGGCGCGCCGCCGTCGATCTTGACGCGGAAGCGCACCGGGCGGCCGTCGGCGTGCGCCGGCACGAGGTGAAGATCGCGTGCATGGAAGCGATAGCTGATGCTGCCGCTGCTCGCGTTCAGCGTGGCGAACTCGCGCCCGATCGTCCAGCCGCCGGCGAGACTCCAGGAGTTGAGCGCCAGCTGCGATGCTGCGCGGTAGTCGCTCGCCACATCCTTGCGGATGCCGCCAGCCGACGCAAAGTTGCTGGCATGGCCGTAGCCGATATAGCTTTCGCCCGGGCGCAGATTGCGTGCGTCGGGTGCGGCCTGCGCACCTTGCCCAATGACGTTCGTCGCTGTCCTTCGAAACCGGTGCGCTATCGGCCTCGGCGAGGAGCTTCTGGATCCACCCTTCGGACTGGCTCGTAGCCGCCTTCGCCGTAGACGTCATGCCGGATCGTGCCGTCGGCGCCGATGAAGAAGAATGCAGGCCAGGCCTGGTTGCCGAACGCCCGCCAGATCGCAAAATCATTGTCGAGCACGACCGGATGGCCGACGCCGAGCGAAGCCGTCGCCTTGCGTACATTGGCGACGTCCTTCTCGAAGGCGAACTCCGGCGTATGCACGCCGATCACCACCAGGCCGCGATCCTTGTACTTCTCCGCCCACGCGCGAACATAGGGCAGCGTGCGCAGGCAGTTGATGCAGGAGTAGGTCCAGAAGTTCACCAGCACGACCTTGCCGCGCAGGTCCTCGGCGCGCAGTTCGGTGTTCAGCCACGGCTGGCCGCGGCAACAGCGCTCGCAGCGGCGCCGGCAGTTCAGCGGTCGCGGACGTGGTGCCGGCCGTGCGCGCCATACCCGTTTGGCTCGCGTTGCCCAGGGTGGCGATCAGGCCTCGTTCGAGAACCGTCGTACCAGTCGACGACAGGCGCGTGAGCAGGCCGGTGTCGGCGCCGAGCCAGATGATCGCGGCGCCTGCCACAACCGCAGCACCAAGACCGCGGCGAAGACCTTCGCCCCACTGCGACGATTGTCTGACGCGTGCGAGAAGCTTGCGGCCGAACAGCATGCCGGCGCCGAGCGACGTGGCTGCGCCAAGAGCATAGGTCAGCAGCAGCAACGAGGTCTCGACGCTCGGGCCGCGCAGTGCGGCTCCGGTCAGGATCAATCCCATCACCGGGCCGGCGCACGGCGCCCAGACAAAACCTGTCGCGACGCCGAGCAGTACCGACGAGCCTACCGTTGTCTCGCCGCCGTTCGAGCGGCTGAGAACCTTATCGGTGATGCGTGATCCGATCGAAACCAGCGGCGCCATCACGCGTGCGGCGAGCGCGGGAAACAGCATCGTCAGCCCGAACAGGGTCATCACGGCGAGCGCCACGGTACGGCCGTGCTGATTGAGCTCCACCGCCCAGCCGCCGGCGACCGCGGCGAGGCTGGCCACCGCCGCGAACGTAACAGCGAGGCCAAGCAGCAACGGCAGGCCGCTGCGCCGGAACGGCTGATCGGCACGTGCGAGCACGAACGGCAGGATCGGCAGAATGCAGGGCGAAGCGATGGTGAGCACGCCGGCTGCATAGGCGAGAATGAAGAGCGTCATCGGTTGCACTGCCTGGTTGGTAGGTGCGGGAAAAAGAGCCCGCCCGTGAAGCTACCGGCGGGCCTTCGAACGAATTCGGCTAGACCAGGTTGATCGCGACGTCGATGTTGCCGCGGGTGGCCTTGGAGTACGGGCAGATCTGGTGCGCGGCGTCCACGAGCGCCTGGGCGACCTCGCGGTCCAGGCCCGGCAGGCTGACGTTGAGGCGGGCCCGCAGGAGGTAGCCGCCGTCGTTCGTGCCGAGGTCCACCTCGGCGTCGACGGCCCGGTCGGCCGGCAGCGCGACCTTCAGCTTGCCGGCGGCCACTCCCATGGCGCCGATGAAGCAGGCCGACCAGCCGGCGGCGAACAGCTGCTCCGGGTTGGTGCCGCTGCCCGCGGTGCCGGCGACGACAGCTTGACGTCGAGGCGGCCGTCGGAGCTGCGCGACGCGCCGTCACGGCCGCCGGTGGTGTGGGTCTTCGCGGTGTACAGCACCTTTTCGAGCTGGGTCGTCATGGTCGTTCCTTTCGTTCGGGTGGTGTGGAAAAACCGGCATGCGCTATTTACTCGCATCCGATCAATTCGTGTGCGAGACAAATACGTCGAACGAGGGAAATGTCAATCCTTCCGATTTAATCGGATGCGATCTATGTAGATCACAGGATTTCAACATTTCGTGCGAAGCGAGGCCTCAGATGAGCACAAACACCGATCCGTCCCGCGGCTCGCCGACTTTCTGTGTTTTGCGATCTATTCGGCGAATCTGGCCTTCGGCCGGGCCTATAAGCCGATTCTGGAGGAACTCGGCGCTCACCTACACCAGTACATCACGATCGTGGCGCTGTGGGAGGAGGACGAGCCGACCGTCAGCGCGCTCGGCGAAAAGCTGTTCCTCGAATTCGAATACGCTGACGCCGATCCTG
This sequence comes from uncultured Alphaproteobacteria bacterium, assembly GCA_963843435.1. Taxonomy (GTDB): domain Bacteria; phylum Pseudomonadota; class Alphaproteobacteria; order Rhizobiales; family Xanthobacteraceae; genus P52-10. The sequence continues at coordinate 185,573 of CAWJKJ010000006.1, read as the reverse complement.
AAGAAGCTCGAAGAGTTGGGCTATCTCCGCAGGCAGCGCGATCCTGCCGATGAACGTCAGGTCCGCGTCAGCCTCACCAGCGCCGGACGCCGTCTGCGGGAGAGGGCCCTGGAGAAAAACCTCGTGGAGGAATCCGGCCTGGCACCGAAGGATTTCGTCAAGCTGCAGCAGGCCGTCGTCACGCTGCGCGACAATCTCGTCAAGGCGGCGAAGCGGGGGCCGTAGCCGTTGTCATTCCGGGGCGCGAGCAAAGCTCGCGAGCCCGAAATCATAGCCCCTGCGCTTGCTATCGAAGAGAGCAAGAAATCCAGGGACTCTGCAAATCAAGTTGATACAGGGCGTATGGACCGGGCTCGACGCTCCGTCCAACGACAGCTACTTCGCCTGCTTAGCCTTCTCGATGCCTTCCAGGATCAGCCGGTGCGCATCGTCGACGCCGCCCCAGCTCATCACCTTCACCCACTTGTTCTTCTCGAGGTCCTTGTAGTGCTCGAAGAAGTGCTCGATCTGCTGCAGCGTGATGTCCGGCAGATCGCTGTAGGTCTTCACGTTGGCATAGCGCTGCGTCAGCTTCGGCGACGGCACCGCGATGATCTTCTCGTCGCCGCCGGCCTCGTCCTCCATGAACAGCACGCCGACCGGGCGCACGCTCATCACCGCGCCCGGCACGATCGCGCGCGTGTTCGCGACCAGCACGTCGCAGGGGTCGCCGTCGTCTGCCAGCGTGTGCGGGATGAAGCCGTAGTTTCCGGGATAGCGCATCGCCGTATAGAGGAAGCGGTCGACCACCAGCGTGCCGGCCGCCTTGTCCATCTCGTACTTGATCGGCTCGCCGCCGACCGGCACCTCGATGATGACATTGACCTCGTGCGGCGGGTTCATCCCGAGCGAGACCGCATCGATACGCATGAAAGATCTCCGAACTTGTGTTCGCCTGGCTGTCATGGCCGAGCGCCACCAGCCGGATGGCGTTACTTCAATAATGGCGTTCCGGCCATCCCGACAAGGCCGTGTCTGCTAACAAGCAGGGAATGGCTCAGGACAAGGCCCGGCTAAACATCAATATCCGGCAAGCGGACGCCGGACCGGCCAGTTAATGCGTCCAGGAGAACGCGACCTTGTCGAGATTCTTGCCGCCGAACCGTTCGGACGAGCGGGCCACCATCCGCCCGCCGAGGTTGCGGTAAAACTCCACCGCCGGCTCGTTGTCCGACAGGGCCCAGATCACCATGCTCTTCAGCCCGCTCTGGGCGAGGTCGCGCCGGGCGGCCGAGAACAGGCGGCGGCCGAAGCCGAGGCCCTGGAATTCCGGCTTCAGGTAGAGCTCGTAGATCTCGCCGTCGAAATGCAGGCTGCGGGCGCGGTTGCGGCCATAGTTGGCGTAGCCGGCGATCTGCTCGCCGAACACCAGCACGCTGACGCGGCTGCCCTTGCGGATCGCCGAATCCCACCATTGCGGGCCGCGCCGGTTGATCAGCTTGTCGAGCTCGGCGCCCGGAATGATTCCCTGATACGCCGCACGCCACGCCTGATCGTGCGTCGCCGCGACCGCTGCCGCGTCGGAGGCCTTGGCTTGCCGGACTTCGATCAGGGTCGTGCTCATGACCTGATCAAAGCAAGACAGAGGCGCGGCTTCAAGAGCTTTACTTAATAATCGGTTAACATGTGGATTTTCTGCATCACTGGCGGTGCAAAACCGCCGGCAGCTGTGCCGAAAGCGGACAATCGGCATCGTCTGCGGCGTTCTGTCATTCGGTTTGCGAACGGATGCCAGGATTGCAGCGGCAGCAGGCCCCCGCGGCGTGGCTGTCTTGCGCCTCCGCGGTTGGCGATCAAACTTGCGGAAAATGAAACGGGGAGAAACACCATGAAGATGACCGCCGCCTTGCTGTTCGAGCAGGGCCTGCCGCACCCGTTCACGGTGTCGAAGCCCCTGCGAATCGAGCAGGTCGAGCTGCACGGCCCCGGTCCCGGCGAAGTTCTGATCGAGGTCGCCGCCGCCGGCCTTTGTCACTCCGATCTGTCGACCATCGAGGGTGTGCGGCCGCGCAAGCTGCCGACCGTGCCGGGTCACGAAGGCGCGGGCATCGTGCGCGAGGTCGGCGCCGGCGTGCGCGAGGTGAAGGTCGGCGATCACGTCGTCACCTCGTTCGTCTCGAGCTGCGGCTCCTGCCGCTACTGTTCCGACGCGCGGCCGAATCTCTGCACCGTCTCCACCGCCTCGCGCGCGGCCGGCACGCTGCAGTCGGGCGCCCGGCGGCTGTTCTGTGACAGCGGCTCGGACCTGCATCACTACTCCGGCCTGTCGGTCTATGCGCAGTATGCGGTCGTCGCCGAAAGCTCGGTGGTGACGATCGACAAGCGCGCGCCGCTCAATGTCGCCTCGCTGTTCGGCTGCGCGGTGATGACCGGCGTCGGCGCGGTGGTGAACACGGCGCAGGTCGCGCCCGGCCGAAGCTCGGCGGTGGTCGGCCTCGGCGGTGTCGGGCTGAACTCGCTGCTGGCCCTGGTCGCCTCCGGCGCGTATCCGATCATCGCCGCCGACGTGCTGCCGTCGAAGCTCGAACTGGCGAAATCGCTGGGCGCGACCCACGCGGTGCTGGCGAACGACAAGAACGCGGTCGCGCAGGTGCGCGACCTGACCCGCGGCGGCGTCGACTTCGCCTTCGAGATGGCCGGCTCGATGCCGGCGATGGACTTCGCCTATGCGATCACCGCGCGCGGCGGCACCACGGTCAGCGCCGGCCTGCCGCGGCCGGACGCCGCGATCGCCTATCCGCACGCGGCGATGGTGACGGACGAGCGCACCATCAAGGGCAGCTACATGGGAAGCTGCATCGCGCGCCGAGACATCCCGCGCTTCCTCGATCTCTACATGGCCGGCAAGCTGCCGGTGGACAAGCTGCACGCCGGCGACCTGAAGTTCGAAGGCCTCAACGAAGGTTTCGACAAGCTCGCCGACGGCAGCGTGGTGCGGCAGACGCTGCTGCCGAACTAGACCGTCCGATACTTCCCCTCCCCTCAGGACCTCAAGGGCAGGCTCCAGCGCGCTTGCGCTCGTGCCCCCGAGCGAGCGTCGCTGCTCGCTTTTCATCGCGTGAAGTTGCGCGGCGCGTCGGTGCGTTTCCAGCATCGACCGTGGTCGCGCCGCGCGGAAATGCTCGGGCCTGCACTGGTTCGAGACGATCGGCTACGCGTAGCCGTTCGAAGAAACCGCGTCGCTTGCTCGCCTATGTCTCCCCACCATGAGATTTGATGCGTGTGCGGCCAATTCGTCGACAGCGTCCGACATCAGACTCGCGCCGATTTCATTGCATGAAAACTTTTGCGCGCGCGAATTTGCTGAAAGCGGCGCAACGGGAACCTGCGCGCAACGCGCATCTCAAGCTGCATTCCGATCTTCCGCGTTCATGCAGCGCACAATCGCTGCGGTCATCGTATGACCGGACTAATCGCGCCTCACCAAATCGTTTGCGATTCTTTTTGCTTGAAAGACCGGCGGTTCGTGCGCTTAACTTGGCGAGCCGAAGATCAAACAAGAACACGGCGACACGAGGAAACTGCCAATCAAAAAAGCGCGCATCGCAAAAACCAACGTCGACGCTGGGAGGACTTCAATGACTCGCATGCATTTGACTCGTCGCCAATTCATGGCCACGACGGCCGCCTCGACGGTGGCTCTGGCTGCCCCGCATGTTTCGCACGCGCAAGCCGGCGGCAAGCTCTCGATCGGTTTCTGGGATCACTGGGTTCCCGGCGCGAACGACACCACCAAGGCGCTCGTCAACGAATGGGCCGCGAAGGAGAAGGTCGAGGTCGAGGTCGACTTCATCACCTCCCAGGGCGACAAGCTCCTGCTGACCATCGCCCAGGAAGAGCAGGCCAAAGTCCGGTCACGACATCCTGGCGATGGCGACCTGGCAGCCGCCGAGCGGGCCCGGAACCTGGAGCCGGTCGACGACATCATGAAGTCGCTGATCGAGAAGTACGGCGCGGTCAACAAGACGGTCGAGTATCTCGGCAAGGCAAACGGCAAGTGGCTGGCGGTGCCGGCGACCGTCGGCAGCCAGATGAAGGGCCCGGCCTCGCGGATCGACCTGATGAAGCAGCACGCGGGCATCGACATCAAGGCGATGTATCCGGTCGGCGCAGCCGCCGAAGGCCGATGACTGGAACCTCGATAACTTCCTGAAAGCCGCGGAAGCCTGCAACAAGGCCGGCGTCCCGTTCGGCATCGGCCTCGGCACGACGAGCAACTCGGTCGACACCGCCGGCGCGCTGTTCAACGCATTCGGCGCAGCGCTCGTCGATGCCAACGGCAAGATCACGGTGAAGTCCGATCCGGTCCGCAAGGCGCTCGAATACTGCGTCAAGCTGGCCAAGCAGTATCCCGCCGATGCTCCGGCCTGGGACGATGCGTCCAACAACAAGTGGCTGGTTTCGGGCCGCGGCGCGCTGATCATGAATCCGCCGAGCGCCTGGGCCGTCGCCGTGCGCGACGCGCCGCAGATTGCCGAGCAGACCTGGCACCACGGCATGCCGGCCGGACCGGCCGGCCGCTTCGGGCCGTTCCTGCCGTTACTTCTGGGGCATCTGGAGCTTCTCGAAGAACAAGTCGGCGGCCAAGAGCCTGCTGACGCACCTGTCGCAGGAGTCGTCGGCGCAAAAGATGGTCGAGGCCTCGAAGGGCTACGACATCCCGTCGTTCGAGAAACTCACGACCTTCAAGATCTGGTCCGAGATCGGCCCGCCGGTGGGGACGATGTATCACTATCCCAACCCGCACAATCATCAGATCCTGTCGATCGCGGCCGCGCCGGCGCCGCCAAAGATCGCCATCCAGATCTATACCCAGGGCGTCCAGACCAAGATGATCGTCAAGCACATGCAGGGCGAGGCGATGGAAAAGACGCTCGCCTGGGCCGAATCCGAGTGTGAAGGCTTCATGCGCGGCTGATCTGCGAGCACCGGCCCTCCGGCGACGCCGGAGGGCCGGAGGCGCGCTTCTGGGCGTTCGCTTCGCAGACGCCGCTCAGAGTTCAAAGAAATCCGATGGTCGATGTTACCGCGCCGAGTTCCGCGATCAGGACGCAAGAGCCAGTCCACGACGCAGCCTGCGCGGCTGGCTCGGCCGCAAATCGACCATCGCATTCTTCATGGCGTTGCCGCTGATCCTCCTGATCGCGCTGCTCGTCATCTATCCCGCCATCTATGCGGTCCATCTCGCGACGCTGAACAAGTCGATGGAGCGGTTCGTCGGCTTCGGCAACTTCACGTTTCTGTTCACGCGCGAGACGTTCTGGATGGTGGTGCAGGCAGAGTTGCGTGTTCGCGATCACGGCCGTGCTGTTCAAGGCGCTGATCGGCTTCATCGTCGCGCATTTCGTCCACAACATTCCCGTCCAAGGGCCAGCGCAAATGGCGCGGCATGCTGCTGGTGCCCTGGGTGATCCCGCCGGCGATGAGCTGTCTCGCCTGGCTGTGGCTGTTCGATCCGTCGTATTCGGCATTCAACTGGCTGTTCGCGAAATTCGGCGTCGGGCCGATCCCCTGGACGGGCGACGCGGATTGGGCGCGCTTCTCGGTGATCCTGGTCAACATCTGGATCGGCGCCCCGTTCTTCATGATCATGTATCTGGCGGCGCTGAAGTCGGTTCCCGAGCAGCTTTACGAGGCTGCCGAGATCGACGGCGCCAACTGGTGGCAGCGCATCTGGTACGTGACGCTGCCGATGATGCGCAACATCATCGCCATCACGGCGCTGTTCTCGCTGATCGTCACCTTCGCCAACTTCGATATCGTGCGCGTGCTCACCGCCGGCGGTCCGATCGACAAGACCCATGTGTTCGCCACCTGGGCCTTCCGCGTCGGCATTGAGGGCGGCGACATTCCACTCGGCGCCAGCGTGTCGCTGTTCATGGTGCCGATCCTGGCGATCGCCGCGGTGTTCATCCTGCGCGACATCACGCAGCGCGGGAATGAGGTGTAATGGCTGCTGCCGATATCGCCGCGCCTGCTGCCGCCGCCCGCCGCGTTCCAAAATACGGCAGCATGAAGCGCGACCGCACGTGGGCGCTGCGCTGGTCGTACTTCTTCCTGGTGCTGTTCGCGATCTTCTTCCTGCTGCCGCCGATCTACATGCTGATCACGTCGCTGAAGACCAGCGCGGAGATTTCGGCGGCGACGAACCCGTGGTGGGTCTTCAACCCGACGCTGTCGAACTATGCGGAGCTGATCGGCTCGCGCGACTACCAGATCTTCTTCCGCAACTCGGCGATCGTGTCGATCGTCGTCGTGACCATCACCATGCTGATCGCCATCCCCGCCGCCTTCGCGCTGGCGCGGATGCGGTTCTGGGGCTCGGCCACGCTCGCGACCGGCGTGTTCCTGACCTACCTCATCCCGGAGACGCTGCTGTTCATTCCGCTGTTCAAGATGATGGCGGTGTTCAACGACCTGACCGGCATCCAGCTGATCAATCGCTGGTGGGTGCTGCTGATCCTCTATCCGACGCTGACGGTGCCGTTCTGCACCTGGATCATGATCGGCTACTTCGCCTCGATCCCGAAGGAGCTGGACGAGGCGGCGATCATCGACGGCGCGAGCTGGATCCAGACGCTGACGATGATCTTCATCCCGGTCGCGCTGCCCGGCATCATCGCCGCGACCATCTTCGCCTTCACCGTCTCCTGGGCGCAGTTCCTCTATCCGCTGGCGTTCACCACCTCGACCAGCGAGCTGGTTCTGCCCGTCGGCATCATCACCTCGCTGATCAAGGGCGACGTCTTCAACTGGGGGCAGATCATGACCGGCGCGCTGCTCGGCGCCGCGCCGCCGCTCATCATCTACGCGTTCCTGATGGACTACTACATCGCGGGGCTGACCGCCGGCGCGACGAAGGGCTGAGGCGCGCGAGTAAGAGGTATCATGGCCAACGTATCGCTGCGCAAGATCTTCAAACGCTACGACAATGTCGAGGCTGTGCGCGGCATCGACCTCGAGATCAAGGATCACGAGTTCGTCGTTCTGGTCGGGCCGTCCGGCTGCGGCAAGTCGACGACGCTTGCGCATGATCGCGGGCCTCGAGGACATCACCGGCGGCGAAATCGCCATCGACGACACCGTCGTCAACGACGTGCCGCCGAAGGACCGCGACATCGCGATGGTGTTCCAGAATTATGCGCTCTATCCGCACATGACCGTCGCCGACAACATGTCGTTCGGGCTGCGGCTGAAGCATTTTCCGAAGCCGGAGATCAAGGCGCGGGTGACCGAGGCCGCGCGCATTCTCGACATCACCGAGCTGCTCGACCGCAAGCCGAAGGCGCTGTCGGGCGGGCAGCGGCAGCGCGTCGCCATGGGCCGTGCGATCGTGCGCAATCCAAAAGTGTTTCTGTTCGACGAGCCGCTGTCCAACCTCGACGCGAAACTGCGCGTGCAGATGCGGATCGAGATCAAGCGCGTGCACCAGAAGGTGCGCACCACAACGGTGTACGTCACCCACGACCAGGTCGAGGCGATGACGCTGGCGGACCGGGTGGTGGTGATGAACAACGGCGTGATCGAGCAGGTCGGCCCGCCGAACGACCTCTACCACACGCCGCGCACGCGGTTCGTCGCCGGCTTCATCGGCTCGCCGGCGATGAATTTCATTCCGGCGCGGATCGAGCCTGCGGGCGACGGCCTGCAGGTGAGCTTCGGCAATGGCCTGGCGCTTCCGCTCCCGCCGGAGCGCGCCGCGCAGTATCGCCCGCATGTCGGCAAGGAAAAACTCTCGCTCGGTCTTCGCCCCGAGCATCTCACCGAGATGCATCCGCATCTCGGCCCGGCCACGTGCCGTTCACGGCCCAGATCGACGTCAGCGAGCCGATGGGCATGGAGACGCTGGTCTACTTCAAGATCAACGGCAGCGACGTCTGCGGCCGCGTCAACCCCAAAGCCGGCGCCCGCGACGGCGCCCCGTTGCAGCTCGCGGCGGACCTGAACAACATGCACATCATCGACGAGACGTCGGGGCTGGTGGTGTGAGGCATGGACGCTGCGCACCACACGCAGCGTCATTGCGAGCGAAGCGAAGCAATCCAGCGCTGAGGTCGCGCGCAAAGGCCTGCAGCGCTGGATTCGGCTTCGTCGCTTCGCTCCTCGCAATGACGGCGAGGGCTAGCGCACGCTTTCGTTTCCAACGACTTCCCCCGCCGCCCTGATCGCCGCTCTCCAGTGCGCCGTGGCAGGTGGAGAAGTAGTTCGGCGAGGTGGCCTCTCCTGCAAAGAAGATGCGGCCGTTGACGGGGCTCGCGAGTTTCGCGCGGTCGCCGGCGTGGCCGGGCAGCGCGTGGGAGTAGGAGCCGTTCGCGAACGGGTCGTGCGCCCAGCGCGAGGCGGCGAGCGGCCGCAGCTTCTTGCGATAGTCGGAGCCGAGCAGGGCGACGATCTCGTCGATGGCGGCGGCTGCGAAGGCGCCGTCGCCGGCGTCCTCCAGTTCGCGCGCGAAGCGGCCGCCGAAATAGCCTTCGATGCTGGAAAAGCCCTGCGGGCGGAGATGATAGCTGCCGGTGCCGACTTTGGTGATCGAGCCGCGCAGGTGCCCGTCTTTCGGCAACGCGTCGCCGTCATTGTCGAGCGCCAGCATCACCTTGTCGGCGAGGCCGAGCGGCAGGCCGCGCGCGGCCTCGATCTTGTCCGGCAGCGCCGGAAAGAAACGCAGGCTCTCGTTGGCAATCAGGTTGGTCGGCACGGTGACGATGACCTTGCCGGCGGTCAGCGTGCCGCGCGAGGTCTCGATGCGGATGCGCGCCGACGAATGGTCGATCAGGTCGACCCGCGTATCGAACGCCACCGGACAGGGCGCGCCCCAGGCCGCGACCAGCGCGCCATAGCCGCGCTTCACCCGCCAGTTGAACTCGGTGTCCTCATAGGCGTCCATGTCGTAGATCGAGACGCGATCGAGCTCGACGCCGTTGACGTAGGTCGAGACGCAGTTGAGCATCGCGTTCCAGCGATTGCCGGGCAGCAGCAGCTCGCTCGCCGGGCGATCCGGTCCGTCTTCGGCCGCGGCCTCGGCGCGGTCGTAGAACGCGTCCATCTCCTTGCAAGTACGCTTCGCGCTCCTTCTGCGGGAAGCCGATGTTGAAAGTCTGCTGGCTCCAGTGCGGGCGGCCGCGGTCGATCTCGAAGCCGAGCTGTTCGGCGATGCCGACGAACATGTTGCGGTCGGCCGAATGCAGCCAGCCGCAGCCGACGTCGAAGATGGTGTTGTTCTCAAGCTGCCGCGTGAAGGCGCGGCCGCCGAGCCGGTCGCGCGCCTCCAGCATGATGACGCTCAGGCCCTTGCCCTCCAGCGCCCGCGCCGCGCCGATGCCGGCCGCGCCGGCGCCGATGATGGCTACGTCGATTTCGGAGGGGAGGGGCATCAGGCAAGTGAATCCGCTGGGCTGGTTTTGTCACAGGTACATATTTAGTCGCTCAAGCGAAAGTGGGGAACCCCGGCGTTTGCTCCTCGCAGTGATGAGTGCGTTGTAACCATTGCGGAAATCGTGCGCCAGCAAGATTCTGTCAGCAGTCTTCAGATTTCGCTGAATCAGAAATTGTAACTCCTATCGGATGGGAATATATAGTCCGTATCCGCTCCGGTGGGAGGGCGAGTGCGCATTCGTCGGCGTCTCGGAGCGGTTGCGACGGGTCCGTCGCGGTGCCGGCCCTGTTCGGTCGCCGTTGAGAGGCGGTGGCCGACAGGGATGATGACCGGCGCCGAGGGCGGACGGCCCAAGCGGTCCAGCATGCCGAAGGGACCTCGGCATTTAGTCAAGTGAGCCTGGCCCTGGCTCCCGCTGGAATCCGGCAAGCCGTTAATCCGGCGCGTGCGGAACGCAGGCGAAGGCTTCGTCTGTGGTCCGGTTCAGTCCAGCGATGGGCTGGACCACCGCCGTATGCCGCGCGGGCATACGGACTTGCAACCACTGCCGATGCCGCGCGACGCGTCGGGCATGGTTGCCCGGATGTGACAAGCATACGGGAGCCGCGGGCGCGGCCTTTCGCCCTGTGTTCCGCACGCCCTCTTTCCAAGGGAAGTGGAAAGAGAAGACCGGCAAGCCCTGGGCCGGAGTGAACACGGGGCGATGACGCGTGCCGTGCCCGGCATAGCGACGAAGGGCGAGCTGCGTCGGGCTGTTTGACAATTGAATAGAGCGAAGACGCTCGCCGCGCCGTCATTGCGAGCGAAGCGAAGCAATCCAGCTGCGCGCGCAAGCGCGCAAACAAAGAAGCATCGCAGCCGCGACAGGCTCAGTCGTCTTTTAGTGGCGCGCCTGACGGCGCGCGGCTGGATTGCTTCGCTTCGCTCGCAATGACGCGCCTACGCTGCGCGGAGCTCGGATTGCTTGGCTGCGCTCGCAATGACCGGCGCGCGTTACAACGCGCCGATCAGCTCGCCAGCGCTTCCTTGGTCTTCTCGGCGCGCTTGCGGTCGTTGGGGTCGAGCAGCTTCTTGCGCAGGCGGATCGACTTCGGCGTCACCTCGACCAGCTCGTCGTCCTCGATATAGGCCAGCGCCTTTTCCAGCGTCATCCGGATCGGCGGCGTCAGGCGCACGGCCTCGTCCTTCGAGGTGGTGCGGATGTTGGTGAGCTGCTTGCCCTTCAACACGTTGATCTCGAGGTCGTTGTCGCGGGTGTGCTCGCCGACGATCATGCCGCGATACACCTTCCAGCCCGGCTCGATCATCATCGGCCCGCGGTCTTCCAGCTTCCACATGGCGTAGGCGACGGCCTCGCCCTGCTCGTTGGAGATCAGCACGCCGTTGCGGCGGCCGGGGATCTCGCCCTTGTAGGGTGCGTAGCCGTGGAACAGGCGGTTCATCACCGCGGTGCCGCGGGTGTCGGTCAGAAGCTCGCCCTGGTAGCCGATCAGTCCGCGGGTCGGCGCGTAGAACACCAGCCGCAGGCGATGGCCGCCGGACGGCCGCATCTCGATCATCTCGGCCTTGCGCTCGCTCATCTTCTGCACGACGACGCCGGAGTGCTCCTCGTCGACGTCGATGACGACCTCCTCGACCGGCTCCATCCAGCCGCCGGTGGCCTCGTCCTTCTGCAGCACCACGCGCGGGCGCGACACCGAGAGCTTCAAAACCTTCGCGGCGCATGGTCTCGATCAGGATCGCCAGCTGCAATTCGCCGCGGCCCGAAACTTCCATCGCGTCCTTGTCGTCGGCTTCCGTCACGCGCAGCGCGACGTTGCCTTCCGCCTCGCGCATCAAGCGGTCGCGGATCATGCGGCTCGTCACCTTGTCGCCTTCGGTGCCGGCGAGCGGCGAATTGTTGACGATGAACGACATCGACACGGTCGGCGGATCGATCGGCTGCGCGACCAGCGGCGTCTCGACGCTCAGATCGCAGAAGGTGTCGGCAACGGTGCCGTTGCTGAGGCCGGCGATGGCGACGATGTCGCCGGCTTCGGCCTCTTCGATCGGCGTACGCTCGATGCCGCGGAACGCGAGAATTTTCGAGATACGTCCCTGCTCGATCACCTTGCCGGTGCGGTCCAGCGCCTTGATGCTCTGGTTCGGCTTGATGGTGCCGGAGGTGATGCGGCCGGTGATGAGGCGGCCGAGATAGGGATTGGCTTCGAGGATCGTGCCGATCATCCGGAACGGACCTTCCTCCACCGTCGGCGGCGCGACATGGCGCAGGATCAGGTCGAACAGCGGCTGCATGCCCGCGTCCTTCGGACCCTCCGCGCTCTCTGCCATCCAGCCCTGCTTGGCCGAGCCGTAGAGGATCGGGAAGTCGAGCTGCTCGTCGGTCGCATCGAGTGCTGCGAACAGGTCGAACACCTCGTTGATCACTTCGGTCGGCCGCGCGTCGGGGCGGTCCACCTTGTTGATGACGACGATCGGCTTCAGCCCGACCTTCAGCGCCTTGGAGACGACGAACTTGGTCTGCGGCAGCGGGCCTTCGGCGGCGTCCACCAGCACCAGCGCGCCGTCCACCATGTTGAGGATGCGCTCGACCTCACCGCCGAAGTCGGCGTGGCCCGGCGTATCGACGATGTTGATGCGCGTGTCCTTCCACTGCACCGAGGCGGCCTTCGCCAGGATGGTGATGCCGCGCTCGCGCTCGAGATCGTTGGAGTCCATCGCCCGCTCGACCTGGCGCTGGTTGTCGCGATAGACGCCGGACTGCTGCAGCAGGCGATCGACGAGCGTGGTCTTGCCATGGTCGACGTGTGCGATGATGGCGACGTTGCGCAAATTCATTGGTCTACCGATTTGGGTTGCTTGGGACCGACCCCGCAAAACACGGTGCCCGGCCTTTGGGGCCGGGCACTGAGGGGTACGCGTTGCGGCGCAATATAGTCAGGAATCGTCAAAAAACAACGACTTCTGCAGCGTCGATCAGCCCATTTTCGGGTCAAGAGTGACCGACCAGAGGGCGTTATCGGCCCGATCGCGGATGGTTACCGTGAACTGGCCGCTCCCGCCGTCGATTTTCACGTGGCCGAAGAACTGCATGCCGGCGGACGGCGGCAGGTTCTGGCGGTCGGGTCCGGGCGCTTTGACGAACTTCAGCTCGGGTCCGAAGGTATTGTCGAGCTTGCCGGGGCCGAAGGTTCCCGCGTGCAGCGGGCCGGACACGAACTCCCAGAACGGCTCGAAATCCTGAAACTGCGCCTTGTTCGGATCGTAGTAGTGCGCCGCGGCGTAGTGCACGTCGGCGGTCACCCACACGGTGTTGCGGACGCCGGCGCTCTTGATGAAGCGCAGCAGGTCGGCGATTTCCAGCTCGCGGCCGAGCGCCGGGCCGTCGCCCTGGGCGATGGCCTCGGAGCCCTTCTGATTGGCGGCATCGTCGGCGACGATGATGCTGATCGGCATGTCGGTGGCGATCACCTTCCAGGTCGCCCGCGAGGCGAGCAGCGAGCGCTTCAGCCAGGCGAGTTGCTCGGGGCCGAGGAAGTGGCAGTCCGGGCCGTAGCTCGTCTGATTGTTGTCGCTGTTCGGTCCGCGATAGCTGCGCTCGTCGAGCATGAAGATGTCGAGGTGCGGGCCGTAGGAGATCGTGCGGTAGATGCGGCCGGGCTCCGCCGCGGTCGTGCTGATCGGAAACATCTCGTGGAACGCCTGGCCTGCGCGCGCGGCCAGCAGCGCGACGTTGCGCTCCTTGTAGGCCGCCGACAGCTGCTTCGACGCCGACCAGTTGTTGGTCACCTCGTGATCGTCCCACTGCACATACACCGGCACCTCGGCATTGAATGCGCGCAGGTGCTCGTCGAGCAGGTTGTATTTGTAGGCGGCGCGGAACTCGTCGAGGGTCTCGGCGACCTTGGCCTTCTCGGGGATGGTCATGTTCTTCCAGATCTTGCCGTCCGGAAGCTTCACCTCGGGCAGGATCGGGCCGTCGGCATAGATCGTGTCGCCGGAATGGATGAAGAGATCGGGGTTGTGCTTGCGCATGGTCGCGAACGTCGTCATGCCGCCGTCGTCGGGATTGATGCCCCAGCCCTGGCCCGCGACATCGCCGCCCCAGACGAAGCTGACGTCGCGCCGATCGGCGGGCGCCGTGCGGAAGCGGCCGGTCACCCACTCGCTCTCGACATTGATCTGCGCGAGGTCGCGGAATTTCACGCGATAGAAGATGGTCTGGCCGGCCGGCAGGTTCTCGAGCAGCCGCTTGGCGCAGAAGTCGCTCTCGGGCAGCGCCGCGATCGGCGGCAACGCTATCGGATTGCGGAACGATTCGGTCGTCGACACCTCGACCAGCATCTGCGCGGGCCGATCGGCGCGCGCCCAGACCATGCCGCTGTCGGCGGACACGTCGCCGGACTGCAGGCCGTGCGTCACGTTCGGCCGGTCGCGCGGCGCGGCTGATGAACGGCGTGAACAGCGCCGGCCGCCATGCGTCGTGCCGCCGACGGTCGAGGTTTGCAGGAAACGCCGCCGTGAAATCAGGAGCTTGCGCGCTGTCATCGTCGGCCTCCGCGATTGAGAACGGCTGCAGCATGCGGCAGCACGACGACCGATTTAGAATGATTGTATAAATGCCGCGTGACTGTGGATCGAGCGCTGCCGTGGCGTTCAAACCACCGCGCGCGTCGGTCGGATCGGCACCAGCGGCGCAGGATCGGTGGCGAGGAACAGGCGGCGGTCGGCGACCGCGTTGTGGAACTGCTCGAGCGCGATCTGGAACGCGGTCAGCGTGCCGGCTTCGATGGCGCCGCTTCTCGTAGCAATCGAGCGTGTCGCGCAGGATCACATCGGCCTCCGCCTGCATGGAGTCGAGCTCCTCGTGCGAACGCGGCCCTGCGTGCGTCGGACAGCATTTCCAGCAAGCCGCTCGCGCAGCGACGTGTTGATCGTGCGCTCGTCCTTCTTCAGGTAGCTCGCCGCCCACGCGCCGGCCGAGCCGAGCAGCGACATGCCGAGGATGCTCCACCAGATCAGGTCGCTGTAGCGATCCATGAAGGTCCGCTCTTCGCCGTCGACATAGGCTTCCGCGCCCGGATGCACCGGGATCGCCGCGTCCTTGTCGGTGTCGGGGACCTCGATGCGTGCAGCTGCCGGATTCTCCGCGATCAGCGCCTGGCGCAGCGAGAACAGCTGGCGCGTGAACGTGGTGACGGTGCTGTCCGACAGCGATTTGCGCGCGACGATGTGGTGGCCGAAGCTGATGGTCTTGATGGTTTCTTCGGGACGCGCGGGCGCGCTGCCGAACGCGCCGGCCGCGATCTCGGTGGCGTCGTAGATCGGGTAGCGGCTCTCGATCGAATCGGCGAGATCGATCGGCAGGAACACCGGCGTGCCGCCGTCGCGCAGCGTGGCCGCGATCGCATCCATGGTGATCTGGCTGTTGACGGGACCGACGGCGACGAAGGCGTCGGCCTTGTTGCTGCGGATCGCCTCGTTCACCTCGGTGGTCGCGAACTGCACGATCTCGACCTTGTCGGCCGGCACGCCGTATTGCTGCAGGATCAGCCGCAGCAGGTTCACGTTGGACTGGCTGCGCCCGATCACGCCGACCTTGTGGCCGGCCAGATCGCCGATCTTCTCGATCTTCTTGCCCTTCGAGGCGGCGGCCGGCCTTCTTTCCCTTCGTGCCCTTCGCCTCCGGCGGCGCCGGCGTCCAGATGGCGACGACATTCTTGCGCACGGTGGCGACGGCCTGTGCATCGCTCGGCAGCTTCTGGTCGCCGCGGACCACCGCCAGATCGGCCTGGCCAGCTTCCATCGTCACCGCGCTCTGCACCGAGCCTTCGGTCGGCACGACGCGGAGCCGGATCGAGCTACGGTCGCGGCCGGCCGCCTGCGGGTCGAACACGCGGGCGATCGACTGCACCAGCTTGAAGTCGTCGCTGTTGGCCGGGCCGACGGCGATGCGCAGGGTGACAGGGCGGTTGTAGTAATAGGTCGCAGCCGCAATCGCGGTCATGGCCGCGATCGCGGCGGCGATCAGCGACAACACCGTCATGACCTTCGGCCCGCGCCGACGCGGCGTCGCGCTCAGCGTCGGGCCGGTCGGCGCCTTCCGAGCGTCATGGAGCGGGAAAAGAGCTCTCGCAGGTTCAGGTGCGTGATTCCGTGTTTTCGAGCCGGCAATCTAGCAACTTTCCGACCTGGTCGCAGTTCCGATACTGGACCTTGGTTAGCGCGACTGGCGCTGCTCGGTATCTCAGTCGATTCGAACGGGTCCGAGGTTCGTAAACCAAGGGTGCCGGGTGTGGTAAATATAAGGCACCAGTCGACGGCACGAATAATTGAGGAGGCGTTGATGGCCGAAAAACTGACCGGCGAGGGGCGAAAGCAGGCGCTGGCGAAGCTTAACGGCTGGGCCGAGGTCTCCGGCCGCGACGCCATCGCAAAGACCTTTGTTTTCAAGGATTTCAACGAGGCCTTCGGCTTCATGAGCCGGGTCGCGCTGGTGGCCGAAAAGCGCGACCACCATCCGGAATGGAAGAACGTCTACAAGACCGTCGAGGTGGTGCTGTCGACCCACGACGCGGGCGGTGTGACGCAGAAAGACATCGCGCTGGCAGAGGCCATGGACGCCATCGCCGGGCGTTAGCGTTCTTGCAAACGGGGCTCTCGGTCACCAATTTTTGACCATGTCCGGCACACGCCGGACGCGAGGTGGGACGCAAAACGACATGGCGATGGATCGCACGACCGACTTCAACGCGGACGACTTTGAGCCGGCGCGCAAGCTCGCGCAGGACGGCGAGAGCGTGCGCAAGCGCTTCAAGGCAAAATTCAAGCGGTTGGCGGCGCGGCTGCCGTTCGCCGAGGATCTGCTCGCCGCCTACTACTGCGCGTTCGACCGCGAGACGCCGCGGCATGTGCAGCTGTCGCTGCTCGGCGCGCTGGCCTATTTCGTGCTGCCGTTCGACTTCATGCCGGACCTGCTGCCGGTGCTCGGCTTCACCGACGACGCAGCCGTGCTGGTGACGGCGCTGCGCATGGTCGCAACCAACATCCGCCCCGATCACCGCGAAGCCGCGCGGCAGGCGCTGTCGCGCGGGACGGACGATATCGATGCTGCGGTGAGCTAGTCTCGTAGCCCGGATGGAGCGAAGCGAAATCCGGGAATGCCTTGTCGCGCGAGTCAGCCCCGGATTGCTTCGCTTCATCCGGGCTACGGGCTCACGGATGCAGAATCACCTTCCCCATCGCCTTGCGGCTTGAGAGCACGGCCATCGCGTCGGCCGTCTTCGCCAGCGGGAAGGTCGCGTGCACGTGCGATGAGAGTTTGCCTTCCGCCGCCCATTGCACGATGCGCTCGAAGTTGGCGCGGCTCTTTTCCGGGAAGGCTTTCGCGAAGCCGCCCCAGAACACGCCGCGGATGTCGCAGCTCTTGAGCAGCGCGAGGTTGAGCGGAATGCGCGGGATCGGGCCTGATGCAAAGCCGATCACCAGCAGCCGGCCTTCCCAGCCGAGCGCGCGCAGCGCCGGTTCGGTGAAGTCGCCGCCGACCGGATCGAACACGATGTCGATGCCTTTTGCGCCGCCGATCTTCTTCAGGCCCTCTTTCAGATCTTCCTTGGCATAGTTGAACAGAATGTCCGCGCCGTGCTCCTTGCAGAACTGCAGCTTGTCGTCGGACGACGCACAGGCGACCACGCGCAAGCCCAACAGCTTGCCGATCTCGATCGCGGCGAGACCCGTGCCGCCGGCTGCGCCCAGCACCACCAGCGTCTCGCCTGGTTTCGGATCGGCGCGGTCTTCCAGCGCATGCAGCGCGGTCGAGTAGATCAGGATCACGCCGGCGGCGCGATCGTAGTCGAGGCTGTCCGGGATCTTCACGGTGGACGCAGCCGGTGCCGCGACCTTTTCGCGCGCGCCGTTGTAGCCGACCGAGGAGACCACGCGATCACCCGGCTTCAGGTCGGTCACGCCCGCGCCGACGCTGTCGACGACGCCGGCGATCTCCGCCGCCGGCGAGAACGGGAACGCCGGCTTGGTCTGGTACTTTCCCTGCACCATCAGGATGTCGAAGAAGTTCAGCGCGGCGGCCTTGATCGCGATCACCACCTCGCCCGGGCCCGCCACCGGATCGGGCAGATCACCGAGGACGAGGTCTTCAGGTTCGCACCATTGCGAGCAAATGATCGCTTTCATTCAAGGCCACCGTTGCGCGTTCGGAGAAGTTGGGATGCCGTCTTCATGGCGGATTTGGCTTCGAGCCGACAATGCCCTTCGGACCCCGGCGGGTTGCCGCGAGCCGCGGCGACTCAGGCCAATTGCCTTCACAATTTTGCCTTTCCCGTCTATTCCAGTCCGCCTTTCGGGATTTTCCACCCTTAGCCGGGGTATCCCTGAACGAACGAGGGTGCATGATGCCGGAGCAACGAGGAGTCCGTCTGGCGGCGTACGTGGTCGCGGCGCTCGGCTGTGCGTGGTCTGCGGACGCGAACGCGCAGGCCGCAAAAGGGGCGAAGGGCGCTCCCCCGGCCAAGCAGGAGGCGAGTGCCGTCACCGGCGGCGCCGAGCCGACGCTGGTCGGCCAGTTCGGCACCTGGGGCGCGTATGTCGCGTCACCCGGCGGTAAGAAGGTGTGCTTTGCGCTGGCAAAGCCTTCGTCGATGAAGACCAACCCGCCGAACCGTCCGCGCGATCCGGCCTACGCGTTCATCTCGACGCGCCCTGCCGAGAAGGTGAACAACGAAGTCTCGATCATGATCGGCTATCCGCTGAAGCCGGGTTCCGAAGGCAGCCTCGAGGTCGCGGGCAACCGCTACGCCATGTACACGCAGGGCGACGGGCTCTGGATCAAGAACGCGGCCGAGGAAGACAAGATGGTCGACGCGCTGCGCAAGGGTTCCGACGTCACCATCAAGGGCGTGTCCTCACGCGGCACCGAGACCATCGATACCTACGCGCTGAAGGGCCTCGCCCAGGCGCTGGACCGGCTGGCGCAGGACTGCAAGCGCTAACGAATCCGCATTGATTCCGGCGCCGGAAAGCGCCATGTCAGGGGCCAATTGAACGCCGCCTTGGCGGATCGCGGCCAGAGCGGCCGCGCAGGATTTCTTGATGACCGAGATGGCGGCGCAGCCGCAAGCTTCGACTGGCGCACTGGCGCGCGGCGTTCTCGTGGAGAAAACGCCGCTGGAAAGCTATGTGCCGCCGGCAAAGCCGTCGCTGATCGGCCTGTCGCGCACCGAGCTGGCGGAACGCCTCGGTGAGGCCGGCGTGCCCGAGAAGCAGCGCAAGATGCGCGTGCAGCAGCTCTGGCACTGGATGTATGTGCGCGGCGCGCGCTCGTTCGACGAGATGACCAACGTCTCGAAGGCGCTCGCGCAGCGAGCTGGAAAAGCACTTCACCGTCGACCGGCCCGAAGTCGTCGCCGAGCAGATCTCCGAAGACGGCACGCGCAAATGGCTGTTGCGGCTGCCGAGCGGTGATGCCGCCGAGCGGCCGCACGAGGTCGAGTGCGTCTACATCCCGGAGACCGACCGCGGCACGCTGTGCGTCTCCTCGCAGGTCGGCTGCACGCTGAACTGCTCGTTCTGCCACACCGGCACGCAGCGGCTGGTGCGCAACCTCACCGCCGGCGAGATCGCCGGCCAGGTGATGATCGCGCGCGATCGCTTGAACGACTGGGTCGACCGCGAGACGCCGAACGGCAACCGGCTGATCACCAACGTCGTCATGATGGGCATGGGCGAGCCGCTGTATAATTTCGACGCGGTGCGCGACGCGCTGCTGATCGTCTCCGACAACGAAGGCATCGCCATCTCGCGGCGGCGGGTCACGCTGTCGACCTCGGGCGTGGTGCCGAACATCGTGCGCGCGGGCGACGAGATCGGCTCGATGCTGGCGATCTCGCTGCACGCGGTGCGCGACGACCTGCGCAACGAGCTGGTGCCGCTCAATCGCAAATACCCGATCGCCGAGCTGCTGGAGGCGTGCCGCAACTATCCCGGCGTGTCGAATGCGCGGCGCATCACCTTCGAATATGTGATGCTGAAGGGCGTCAACGACTCGCTCGACGACGCGAAGCGGCTGGTGAAGCTGCTGAAGGGCATTCCGGCGAAGATCAATCTCATTCCGTTCAACCCGTGGCCGGGCTCGTTCTACGAGTGTTCGGACTGGGACCAGATCGAGAAGTTTTCGGAATACATCTTCAATGCCGGCTATTCCTCGCCGGTGCGCACGCCGCGCGGCCGCGACATCCTCGCCGCCTGCGGCCAGCTGAAGTCGGAAACCGAAAAGCTCTCCGCGCGCGAGCGCCAGGCGCTGCGCGCCATGGCGATGACGGATTAGTCGTGCATTGGCTACGGCATCGACAATGACCTTCCTCTGGCGGCTGATCGTCATCTTCTTCGCCTTTCTCGTTGCGAGCTTTGCCGCGGGCGTGATCGTCGTCGTCGCGGTCATGTATCCGGAACTGAGCAGCCTCGATCTCGGGCCGATGGATCGTGACGCTCTGGCGGTGATGACCGGCTTCGGCTTCATCTTCGTCTCGGGCTTTGCGTTCCTGCCGGCGCTGGTGATGGCGCTGGTCACTGAAGCATTCTCGATCCGCAGCATTCTGTTCTATACGCTGGGCGGCGCGCTGTTCGGCCTCGGCGTCTATCTGGCGTTCACGCAGTTCGACATGTCGCCGATGACGTTCGTCGGCGTCGAACGCCGCGAGCTCGAGGTGATGACCGGCGCGGGCATCGTCGCTGGCCTCGTCTACTGGTTCATCGCCGGCCGCCGCGCGGGTGTGTGGCGGGGCTCGCAGTGACGAGCCCTGGCTGGCAAATTCGTGACGTTGTGCGCTCTTTTCAGCGCCAGCGAGGTCGGCTAGACCGGCGCCCATGAATCGCGCAGGTCTTCTCATCGCGCTGTCGTTGTCGCTGGCGTTCGTCGTTTTGTATCTGGTCTATCCGCAGCTCGACCTGCGGATCGCCGGCGCATTCTACGATGCCGTGGCGCGAACGTTCCCGATGCGAACGCAGCTCGTCGCGATGATCGCGCGCGAGACGGCGATGATCATCGCCTGGGCGATCTGCACGCCGGCGCTGGTCGCGCTGGTCGTCAAGCTGGTGCGGCCCGACAAGCCGATGCTGATCGGCGGCCGGACCGCCGCCTACCTGGTCATCACCATGGTGCTGACGGCCGGCATCGTCACCAATCTCACCTTCAAGAGCCTGTGGGGCCGTCCGCGGCCGGTCGCGGTCGTCGAGTTCAACGGCCAATGGCAGTTCACGCACTGGTGGCAGCCGGGCGGTGAATGTCCGAAGAACTGCTCGTTCTTCTCCGGCGAGGCGGCGACCGCATTCTGGACCTATGCGCCGGCCTCGCTCGCGCCGCCGCCGTGGCGGCCGCTGGCCTATGCCGGCGCGACCGTGTTCGGCCTCGCCACCGGCGGTCTTCGCGTCGCCTTCGGCGGCCATTTCGTCAGCGACGTGATCGTCGCCGGCCTCGTCACATTCCTGCTGGTCTGGCTGGTGCACGGTCTGCTCTATCGCTGGCCGTCGACGCGCACGACGGACGAGCGCATCGAAGCCTGGCTGACATGGGTTGCGTGGCCGGGATATTCGTGGCGGCGACGGATGCTCGGGCGAAAGCCGACGCGCCGGATCCGGATAAGGCGGCAGCGTTCTCGCCGAGCAAGATTTACCGGGCGACTTGTAATGAGCCTCGCGGCCGAGACATCGCAGCGAACGTTCGCGCCGAGTCTCGCGCTGACGGCGCTGCTGCTCGGTGCGCTGACGGTGATCCGCACTATCGGCCTGCACTATTCCGTCGTCGACCTGTTCTTCGACGAGTCGCAGTACTGGGCGTGGTCGCGCGAGCTTGCCTTCGGCTACTTCTCGAAGCCGCCGCTGCTGGCGTGGATCATCGCCGCGTCCAGCGCGGTCTGCGGCGACAGTGAATTCTGCGCGCGCGCGGCGAGCCCGATCCTCTATTTCGGCACGTCGCTGGTCATCTATGCGATCGCCGACGAGCTTTATGATGCGCGGACGGCGTTCTGGTCGGCGCTGGCCTTCACGCTGTTGCCGGGCGTCGTGTTCTCGACGCGCATCATCTCCACCGACGTGCCGCTGCTGTTCTGCTGGGCGCTGGCGCTGCTGGCCTGGGTGAAGTTGTTGCGCGCGGCCCGACTGGCGCTGGGCGGCCGTGCTCGGCGTGGCGCTCGGCGCCGGCATGCTGGCGAAATATGCGATGGCGTACTTCCTCGCCGGCATCGCCATCTCCGCGCTGTTCGATCGCGCCTCGCGCGATGCGCTCAAGCGGCCGCAGACCTGGGCCGCGCTGGCGCTGGCGCTGCTGATCCTGTCGCCGAACATCATCTGGAACATGCTGAACGGCTTCGTCACGCTGAAGCACACCGGCGACAACATCCAGGGCGGAGGTTTCAAGCTCTCGCCGCTCGGCGCGCTCGAATTTCTCGGAACGCAGTTCGGCGTCGTCGGGCCGCTGCTGTTCGGCGGCTTGCTCGTCGCGTTCGTCCGCTTTCGCAGCAAGGCGACAACGCGTGAAGACCGGCTGATGCTGGCCTTCGCGCTGCCGTCGCTGGCCGCGGTGACGGCGCTGGGCTTTCTTCGCAACGTCAACGCCAACTGGGCGGCCGCGGCGTTCGTCGCAGCCACCATTGTCGTCGTCGCCATCTGGGTCCGGGAAGAGCGGATGCGGCTGCTCGGCGTCACGCTCGCCATCGGCGTGATCGCGCAGGTGGCGATGCTGGCGGGCGACGTGGTCGCCTATCAGGCCGGCATCCCGCAGCTCGGCGAGAAGGGCGATCTCTATCGGCGCACGCTCGGCTGGCGCGGCCTCGGCGAGGCCGTGCAGCAGAAGGCGCGCGAGGCGGGTGCGAAGACGGTCGCAGCCGAAGGCCGGCACGAGCTTGCCTCGCTGGTCTACTATCTGCGCAACGCGCCGCAGCCGGTGCGGTCATGGCCGTCCGGCGACAACCCCGACAACTATTTCGACATGAGCAACCCGCTGAACGGGACGGCGGGCGAGCCCATCCTGTTCATCACGCACTGCCCAAACGAAGCGCGGCTGGCAAAGGTGTTTCCGCAGGTGAAGCCGCTCGGCGATTTCACCGTGCGCAGCGGGCCGAACTCCCGGCGTTTCTACAAGGCGTTCCTGCTGAGCGGGCTCGGGGCCTACAGCGGCCCGATCGCGCCGCTCGGCCCATGCGCCCGGTGACGCCCACGCCGGCCGCCCAAGGATGAAGGGCGGGCCGCGATGGGCCCCATGCCGCTTGCGCCGGAAGCCGTTGTGCCTGTAGAGCATTTTCAGCCGAACAGCCGCGCGGGCGCGGCGCAAACGCTTTAGGGTTCTCATGAGTAAGGGCGACGTGAAGAAGGTTGTGCTGGCCTATTCGGGCGGGCTCGACACCTCGATCATTCTGAAATGGCTGCAGACCACCTATGGCTGCGAGGTGGTGACGTTCACCGCCGACCTCGGCCAGGGCGAGGAGCTGGAGCCGGCGCGCAAGAAGGCGCTGATGCTCGGCATCAAGCCGGAGAACATCTTCATCGAGGACCTGCGCGAAGAGTTCGTGCGCGACTACGTGTTTCCGATGTTCCGCGCCAACGCGGTCTATGAAGGGCAGTACCTGCTCGGCACCTCGATCGCGCGGCCGCTGATCGCCAAGAAGCAGATCGAGATCGCCGAGAAGGTCGGCGCCGATGCCGTGTCGCATGGCGCCACCGGCAAGGGCAACGACCAGGTGCGCTTCGAGCTTGGCTACTACGCGCTGAAGCCCGACGTGAAGATCATCGCGCCCTGGCGCGAGTGGGATTTCCGCTCCCGCGAGCAACTGATCGAATTTGCCGAGCAGCACCAGATCCCGATCGCCAAGGACAAGCGCAACGAGGCGCCGTTCTCGGTCGATGCAAATCTTCTGCACGCGTCGTCCGAAGGCAAGGTGCTGGAAGATCCGGCGATGGAAGTGCCGGACTATGTCTACTCGCGCACCATCGATCCGGAGAAGGCGCCGGACAAGGCGACCACCATCACCGTCGATTTCGAACGCGGCGATGCTGTGGCCATCGACGGCAAGAAGCTGTCGCCGGCGGCGCTGCTGACGAAGCTCAACGAGCTCGGCCGCGCCAACGGCATCGGCCGGCTCGACCTGGTCGAAAACCGCTTCGTCGGCATGAAGTCGCGCGGCATGTACGAGACGCCGGGCGGCACGATCTTGCTGGTCGCCCATCGCGGCATCGAGCAGATCACGCTCGATCGCGGCGCAGCGCACCTGAAGGACGAGCTGATGCCGCGCTATGCGGAGCTCATCTACAACGGCTTCTGGTTCGCGCCGGAGCGCGAGATGCTGCAGGCGGCGATCGACTACAGCCAGCAGCACGTCGCGGGCCGGGTGACGCTGAAGCTCTACAAGGGCAACGTCATCCTCATCGGCCGCGAAAGCCCGAACTCGCTGTACGACCAGGACCTGGTGACGTTCGAGGAAGGCAAGGTCGCCTACGACCACAGCGATGCGGCAGGCTTCATCAAGCTCAACGCGCTGCGGCTTGCGCACGCTGGGGCAAAGGAAGAAGAAGCTGGGGAAGTGAAGGCTAGGACAGCCGCATCGCCTCCAGCAGCGACCTGAACGCCCGCGAATACTCCGCGCCTGCCTTCTTGATATCGCCTGAACCCGCGCAGGCGACCGCGGCTTCGGTCATCGCGCCGAGCAGCAGCCGCGCCAGCGGCTCGACCGGCTGGCGGGCGATCAGGCCGCGTTCCATCGCCGCTTGCAGCGCGCGCGGGATCTTGCCGCCGAAATGTTTTGCGTCGATCTCGCGCCAGCGCTCCCAGCCGAGCACCGCGGGGCCGTCGCGCAGGATGATCTGACCGGTCGCGCCCTTCGCGCAGGCGGCGAGATAGTGCTGCGTGCCGGTGGCCATTCCGGTCAGCACGTCCTTCTCCGCGCGCGACACCTTGTCGATCTCGGCGACGAGATCGCGCGAGACCTCGTCGAACACCGCCTCGAACACATCTTCCTTGGTCTTGAAGTGATGATAGACCGCGCCCTTGGCGACGCGCGCGGCGGCGGCGATATCGTCCATCGTCGTCTGCTGAAAGCCGCTATCGCCGAACAGTTTTCGCGCGGCCTTGAGGATCGCCGCCTGTGTCGCCGCCCGCCGGTCCGCCTGTGTCGCCATCGCAATCTTCTAGCGAATTGACTTCCCGACCGCCAGTCGATAAATATCGACTGTCAGTCGGTATTTAATTGAGGAGTAGCGATCATGCCGAGCCGGGCGACGATCGAAGCTTTTGCGAAAACGGTGGAATCGAACGACCACGTCGGCGCGATCGAGCGCTTCTATGCGGCGGATGCGTCGACGCGCGAGAACATGGCGCCGCCGCTGGTCGGCAGGGAGGCGCTCGCCGCCAAGGAGCGCAAGGTGCTGGCGTCCTACAAGGAGGTCAAAACCACGCGGCTGAGCCCGATCCTGATGGAAGGCGACACGGTGGTCTTCCACTGGCGGTTCGAGTTCACGCCGGAAACCGGGCCGGTGCGGGCGATGGAGGAAATCGCGCTGCAGACCTGGCGCGGTGAAGAGCTGATCGAGGAGCGGTTCTTCTACGACCCGCGGCAGCTTGCGCCGCCGCCGGCTTCGTCCACATCCGCGTCGTAACGATCAATACCCGTAGCCACCCTTCGGCAGGCCCGGCAGGTCCCAGGGATCGTTCAGAGGCTGGCGCGTCCAGGGACGGCCGGTGAGTTGGTCGATGGTGGTCTGGGTGTAGGCCGGCGGGATGGCGTAGTCGGTGTACTTGCGCTCGCCCGGCAGAACCTCGGTGCCGGCGTCGAGCCAGCTGCGCTTGCTGACGTAGATGCGGGTGCGCGGACCCTGCTGATACTGGACGTTCGGCGACACCTGGTTGCGGGTGAGGACGCTGTTGCGCGTCTGCTGGGCGTCGGCCGGCGTGCCCAAGATTGTGGCGAACAGCGCCGCAAGCCCCAGCCCGACCGTCAGAATTCTCCGATTCATCTCATCCTCTCAAGGCATTAGGCCTATTCGTCCGCCACCATACAGGCTGGGGTCGCAGCGCGACAAGGTTATTCAGGCCACACCTTGAAACATAATGACGTGAATGGGCCAAAGGTTGCCTTCGCGGTCCGAGGTTTTGCCTTGGCTCAGCGGACTTGGGCTCAGCAGACTTGGGCTCAGCAGACTTGGGCGCCGCAGACTTGGGCTCAGCGGATAAGCCGCTTGAGCGGCCTGCGCGGCGAGGTGTCGGTGGTCTGGGTCACCGGGTCTGCGGAGCACTTTGCTGGCTGCTTCATGCGCTCGGTGATGAACGACGTCGCTTCCGCCGACGGCAGCGAGCGCTTCAGCGCGAGCTTGTCGAGCGTGCAGGCCAAGGCGCCGAAGCTCGGCCGGGCACCGCTGCCCTCGCAATACCAGCCCTTCAGATAGAACGCGGTCGTGTCGAAGCGGCTCAGATAGGAAATGCAGAGCTTTTGGCGGCCGTCCGCACTGACCGTGAATTCGCTGGCGCGCACCGATCCGAAACGCGTCTCCAGATCATGGTAGTTGGTGCCCGACTGATAGATTCGGCCCGAGATCGTCCGAAGCGACCCAATCTCGCTGGCATAGCTGCGAATCATGCCCTGGTAGGCTTCCTTGGGCACGATGAGCAGGACCGTCATATCGACATCGCGGTCGTAGAGCTGTCCGTATTGCAGGCTTTCGATCCAGCCTTGCGGATGGTTCTCCGCCCTGCTGACTTGCGGCCGGCTGGACAAGGCGTTGGTGCCGATCTGGAACACCGGCTGCGCTTTCACGCTTTCCGGTGAGGGCGGGAGCCTGTTCCAGATCCAGAGGGCGATGAGCCCGACGAAGGCCAGGGCAAAGAGCCCGACCGTGTAGAACGCGAAGCGGATGAAGGTGCCCGCCGTTTGGGTCGCGATCTGGACGTTTGAGCGGGAAAATTCCATGAGCATTCCAAGTTCTGGGCATTCCAGGTTCAGCGGGCCGTCAGGGCCTCTTTGCTGCAAACGAGCCGCGCAATTGCGGCTCGCCGGTCGTGGTCACCCAGTCGGCCTGGGAGGGATTGCTGCAGCCCGCGCGCTTCAATTCGGCGCGCGCGAACAGGTCGGCCAGTTTCGGGTCGTTGCCGGCCGACAGCATGGTGAGCCGGTCCAGCGCACAGGAGATTGCCTGGCGCTGGGCTTGCGCGTTGTCGCCCCGGCAGGACCAGCCGCTGATCTGCAGGCGTGGCGTCTCGAAGCTATGGGCGAAGCCGATGCAGGGCTGAGGCTTGCCGCTGACATGGCTGGCAAAGCCGACCAGCGCCACGGGCCCGAATTTCGTCTCGATCACGCCGGCCGCCTGCACCGCATCGGTGCGGCCGTCGGCGATCCTTGCGGCGATCTCGGAGGCGACCGGGCCGAACGCGGTCAGCTCAGCGCCCGGCCGGTAAAGCTCGATCTGCGACAGCGGCACCTCGGTAAGCGCCGCGGACCAGCGCAGGATGTCCTTCCGACCGCCCTCCGGGTGCCTGAGGATTTCGTAACTCTCTGACTGGCCTGAAAAATCGGCGACAGGCGCGGCAAAGGCCGGCTGCGGGCGCACGGCGGCGGACCAGGCATCGCGGCTTCGCAGCGGGATCGCCGCTTCCACCATGTTGCTCGCCACGCCGGAGAACAGATCGGAGGCGATCAGCGCCATCGCGGCGACACCGCAGGCGTAGGCCATCAGCCGCACGAAAACCGCGCGGAACTCCTCGGCGAAGTTGATGAGCACCGGATGCACGCGAAAAAGCAGCGGTGTGCTAGATTGATAACCGTCTGCGTTCATAAGGAATTTGCGGGTGTCCGGAACGTTGTCTTGAGCCCGGTTCTCGCATAGAAGCACGCACGCTTCAGTTAGCCGCCGCCACGGCGCCGACGCATTTTTGTCCGGAGAGTCAACGATGGGTTACAAGGTTGCAGTAGTTGGAGCGACCGGCAATGTGGGCCGGGAAATGCTCGACATCCTGGCCGAACGCCGGTTTCCGGCGGACGAGGTCGTGGCAATCGCATCGCGGCGCAGCCACGGCACGGACGTGTCCTTCGGCGACAAGACTCTCAAGGTTAAAGCAATCGATAACTATGATTTCTCCGACGTCGACATCTGCCTGATGTCGGCCGGCGGAACCGTGTCGAAGGAGTGGTCGCCCAAGATCGCGGCTCAAGGCGCGGTGGTGATCGACAATTCGTCGGCGTGGCGAATGGATCCTGACGTGCCGCTGATCGTGCCGGAAGTGAACGCCGATGCGGTGGCAGGCTTCACCAAGAAGAACATCATCGCCAACCCGAACTGCTCGACCGCGCAGCTCGTCGTCGCGCTGAAGCCGCTGCACGACTTTGCGAAGATCAAGCGCGTCGTGGTGTCGACCTATCAGTCGGTGTCGGGCGCCGGCAAGGAAGGCATGGACGAATTGTTCGCGCAGACCAAGGCCGTCTACACCACCGGCGAGATGGAGGTGAAGAAGTTTCCGCGCCGCATCGCCTTCAACCTGATCCCCCACATCGATGTGTTCATGGAGGACGGGTACACGAAGGAAGAGTGGAAGATGATGATGGAGACGAAGAAGATCCTCGATCCCGCCATCAGACTCACCGCCACCTGCGTGCGCGTGCCGGTGTTCATCGGCCACTCGGAAGCGGTCAACATCGAGTTCGAGAACCCGATCTCGGCCGACGAGGCGCGCGACATCCTGCGCAAGGCACCGGGCTGTCTCGTCATCGACAAGCATGAGGACGGCGGCTACGTCACGCCGTACGAGGCGGCCGGCGAGGACGCGACCTACATCAGCCGCATCCGCGAGGATGCGACGGTGGAGAACGGTCTCGTGCTGTGGTGCGTCTCGGACAACCTGCGCAAGGGCGCGGCGCTGAACGCGATCCAGATCGCCGAGTGCCTGAACAACCGCAAGCTGCTGCAGCCGAAGCGCAAGGCCGCCTGATTTCGCGAGCTCAACAACTCAACAAGTGGAAAAGGCCTGCGGGATTATCGCAGGCCTTTTTTGTGTCTTCCGTCGCGAGGCGCGCTCGCTTGCCGGTCATCCGGTAATAAAACACCGCCCACTTCTGTTGTTTGTAAGGTCGTTCTTAACATCGCACCAATATCGTTGGTGAACGTCTGGTTTCCCGACCGGACGTCGCACTTACGAGGATTGTCGCGCGATGCGTTCCTTAACTGATCGGATCTCGATCCGATCATCGCTCTATGCCCTGTTCGGATTGTCGGCGATTGTGATGTGCGCCCAATCTGTCGTCTCGGTCTGGGATGCCTCGAAGCATGTGCGTCAAGCCGAGCGCGTGATCGATGTCGCCGGGGCGGGCCGGCAGCTGTTCGATGCCCTGCAGCATTTCCGGCCGGAGCGCGGTCCGACCCGCGTGGCGCTGGGCGCACCGGCGGCGGCGGATCCAAAGCTGATCGCCCAGTTCGAGGCGCTGCGCGCCAAGTCGGTTCCGAGCATCGCTGCGGTCGTGAGCATCTGCGCGCGCATCGCCTGTGCCGACGGCAGTGAAGCCGAGAAGATCAGGCAGGCCGCGGACAAGGTTGCGGCCGTGCGCCCGGAGGTCGATCGTGCGCTCCGGCTGCCGCTTGCCCAACGTCCCGCCGGCATCGCCAAGACCTGGAATGACGCCGCCTCCGCCCTGGTGGATGAGCTCGAGCGCGTGTCGCTCGCGCTGAACGACAAGATCAGGATGATCGATCCGGTGATCGCCGAACTGGTCGGGATCAAGGAAGCCGCGTGGATGGTGCGCGACGGCGTCGGTCTCGAACGCAGCCTGTTGCTGGAAGCGATGGCCGCGAAAGCTTTGACTGTCGATACGCGGGTCAAGACCGCGGAACTGCGCAGCCGGGCGAACGCAGGCTGGCAGAACCTCAAGATGCTGTCGGCGCGACCGGGCGTGCCGCCGGAACTGGTGGCGACGATCGACGTCGCGCAAAAAGAGCTCTTCGAAAAATACTACAAGACGCGGGATCAGGTCGATAAGGCGCTGATCGAGGGACGCGATCCGCCAGTGAACCAGTCCGAGCTGGTGAATGTCTCGAATGCGGCGATGGATTTCGTGGTCGCCATCTGTACCGGGGCGTTCGACCAGATCCTCGCCAATGCGACGGCGCAGTCGGCGTCGGCCAAGCGCGATCTGGCGATCAGCCTGGGGCTATTGATGCTGTCGCTGGCGATCGGCGTGACGGGCCTGATGGTCGCTTTCCGAAAAATCGCCAGGCCGATGGATCGCATCTCCAGGGCCATGCTGCAGGTCGCGGACGGCAACCTTGCCGAAGACGTGCCCTACCGCGGCCGTCACGACGAGATCGGACAGCTTGCAAGTGCGCTGGTCGTGTTCAAGGACGGCATGATCGCCAGGCAGGAGCTGGAAGGCGCGCAGCGCGCGGATCAGCAGCGGGAAAAACAGCGGCAGGAGGTCGTCGAACAGGCGATCGCATCCTTCGGCGAATCGATCGGCCGGACCATGGATACACTGGCCACGGCCGCCGTTCAGATGCGCACCACGTCCGGGGAGATGAGCGGCCTCGCCGCCGACACAGAGCAACGCGCGAGCGTGATCGCTGCGGCCACCGAGCAGGCATCGAGCGGCGTGCAAAGTGCGGCGGCTGCGTCGGAACAGCTGTCGGCGTCGATTGTCGAGATCAGCCGGCAGGTCGCGCAGGCTGCGGATACCTCGCGCGAGGCCGTCGGTGCTGCGGCACAAACCTCCGAAGCGATGCAAGGGCTGAGCGCCGCAGCAATTCGCATCGGTGAAGTCGTCAAGCTGATCACTGCGATTGCCGAACAGACCAATCTTCTTGCCCTCAACGCAACCATCGAGGCGGCCCGAGCCGGCGAGGCGGGCAGGGGTTTTGCTGTCGTTGCGTCGGAAGTCAAAGGCCTTGCCGGCCAGACTGCAAAGGCGACGGACGAGATCCGGTCGCAGATCGAGGATGTTCAGAAGGCGACGCAGGCCGCGGTCGACGCCATCGCAGGCATCTCCGGGCGGATCGGACGCATCAACGAGGCATCCACCGCGATTGCCGCGGCGATCGAAGAACAAGGTGCGGCGACACAGGAAATCACCAGCAATACCCAGCGGGCCGCGCAAAGCGCCCACGAGGTTTCGTCAAACATCGTTGGCGTCACTGAGCGTGTCGCACAGACGGGCCGCACCGCATCGACGGTCCTGACGGCGGCCAACGACCTGCAGATGCAAGCCGGTCATCTGAGGAGCGAAGTCGATCGCTTCCTCGCCTCGATCCGGGCCGTCGGATGAGCGGTGGGCGGTCCTGGCGTCGCTAGCTGGCTTTCACCATTCCTGAATTCGCCGCTCGCCTCATCGAGCACCGCCAGCGACAGGAGGCTTGGATCAATCAGCCTCGCCAACGAGTGGCATGCCTGAACGACGGCGGGTGTCGTTGATCACCTGCAGCACCTGCTCGGGAAACGGCCTGAACCGGATGCCGAACTCCGCGATGAGGCGGCCGTTGTCGAGGAGGAAGGTCGAGTTCCGCTCGCGGGCTCCGCTTTCCCTCTCGAAGTCGATCCGGGCATCGGGCAGGTGAGAGCGCACCACCTCGGCGAGCTCGCCCAGGCTCACTGTGGTGCCACCCGAGTTGTAGATGCGGTACGCCGGGGTTTCGGCCATCAGCACGCGCGCGAACACCCTCGCCATATCGTCCACGTGGAGCACACACTGCATCATGTCGCGGAAGGGCAGCGTGACGGCGCTGCCCAGTGCGGGCTCGGTGATACAGCGCACATGGTGGACCGAGCCCCGGACTTTATCCTGCCCGGTGATGTAGGAGGTGCGGATGCCGGTGATGCGCATCCCGTGCTTCTCGATGTAGTCGAGCGCCTGCCACTCGTTCATGACCTTGTGGTGGCTGTACTGGTCGTCGGGATGGACCGGGTCGTCCTCCGTCACCGGACGCTCGCCGTAGTTGGCCTGTGCGCCGTTGGCGGCGAAGGAGCCGGCGTAGACCGTGTGACGCACGCCCAGGGTGCGGGCGGCCTCGAAGCAGTTACCCATGCCGAGGACGTTGACCCGCAGCGCTGCGTGCGGCGGGTGGCTACTGCCGATGAGGTAGGCCAGGTTGACGACGCGCTCGGGCCGGGCGGCGGTCATCGCAGCCATGACGTCGTCGAAGCTCCCGACGTCGCCGCGAAGAGAGGTCACGCCACCGCCGAGGTCGGCGAAGGAGTGTGCGCCCGGGTCGACATCCATGCAGGTGACGGTGTGGCCCTGCGCGGCAAGCAGTCGTACCAAGCGGTAGCCGATGAAGCCGGTACCGCCGATGACGAATACGTTCATAGCCTACCTTTCCGCTGTCGGCGGTGGTCCGCCAAAGGGAGAGGGAGTGCTGTGTGCACCGTTCACCCCTCTCCGTTCACCTTCCTGAATTCGCCGCTCGCCTCGTCGAGCACCGCGAGCGAGCCCTGCGCGACGCCGAAATAGGCGCCGTGCAGCGTCAGCGAGCCGCGATCGGCGAGGATGCTGATGCACGGGAAGGTCATCAGGTTGTCGAGGCTGCGCTTCACCGCGGCCTTCTCCAGCCGCGTGATGAAATCCTGCTCGGGCTCACCCGCGATCCGCGGCGTCGCCTCCATGGTCGGCGTCAACAGCGACATCCACTTGCCGATGAAGTCGCCGGGCGACAGCGGCGCCGAATCCTGCACCAGCGCCTTCACGCCGCCGCACTGGGCGTGCCCCAGCACGACGATGTGTTTTACGCGCAAGACCTGCACGCCGAACTCCAGCGCGGCGGAGACGCCGTGCGCGGCGCCGTCGGGCGCATAGGGCGGCACGAGGTTGGCGACGTTGCGGACGACGAACAACTCGCCCGGCTCGGCGTCGAAGATCACCTCCGGCGACACCCGCGAGTCGCAGCAGCCGATCACCATCACTTGCGGCGACTGCCCGCGTTCCGACAATTCGCGGTAGCGCGACTGCTCGGTCGGCAGGCGCTGGCTCGCGAAGGTCCGGTAGCCGGCGATCAGCCGTTCGGGAAACGAAGTCATATGCATCACGAATCCGTCGTCATGGCCCGGCGACCCAGGTCCGGCTTCGCCGGCCCGAGCACAGCCTTGTGCCGGGCATCCACGTCTTGCTTGATTCGTCTAAAGACGTGGATGGCCGGGCAAGTCAAGACGCGCCGGGCCTATGACCGGCATGATGATCGGAGCACCCAGACCATGAACCGCCCGCGCCGCAGCCTTCTGTTCATGCCGGGATCCAATGCCCGCGCGCTGGAGAAGGCGCGCACGCTGCCGGCCGACGGTATCATCCTCGACCTGGAGGATTCCGTCGCCGCCGACGCCAAGGCCGCCGCGCGCGATCAGGTCGCGGCGGCCGTGGCCGCCGGCGGCTTCGGCCACCGGGAAGTGATCGTGCGGGTCAACGGCCTGGACACGCCGTGGTGGCTCGACGATCTCGGCATGGCGGCCAAGGCGAAGCCGCATGGTGTCCTGGTTCCGAAGGTGGCGAGCATCGCCGATATCACCGCCATCGCCAACCGCTTCGGCGACATCGCCGCAGACCATACCATCCGCGTCTGGATCATGATCGAGACGCCGCTTGGCGTGCTGCGCGTGGAGGAACTCGCGGCCGCCGCGCGCGACAGCGAGATGCGGCTTGCCGGCCTCGTCATCGGACCGAACGATATCGCGCGCGAAACGCGCATGCGCATGGTGCCGGGCCGCGCGCCGATGGTGCCGGCGCTGATGCAGTGCGTGTTCGCGGCACGCGCGCATGGCCTCGACATCCTCGACGGCGTCTACAACAATTTCAGCGACACGGAAGGTTTTGCCCGCGAATGCGCGCAGGCGCGCGAGATGGGTTTTGATGGCAAGACGCTGATCCATCCGAGCCAGATCGAGCCGTGCAATGCGGCCTTCACGCCGGCTGGCGGAAGAGGTCGCAACGTCGCGCGAAATCCTTGCCGAGTTCGCAAAGCCTGAGAACGATGGCCGCGGTGCGATCCAGATCCGCGGGCAGATGGTCGAGCGCCTGCACATGGAAATGGCAAAGCGCACGGTGGAGATCGCCGATGCGATCGCAGGCGATGAAGGCGGGCTGATCGGGAAGAAACGTCGTGCGCAGGTGTTGGTCAGGCAGGGCGGGCCACCAGCACTTCACATGACAATCGCGGAGCCGTGACATGAAACTCGCCAATGCATCGCTGCTGTTCGCCCTGTTGCTGCTTCCATCCGCCGCGTTTGCCGACACCGCCGCGCTGGCGCCGAGCGGCACGCTGCGCGCGGTCTATCTCGCCAACAATCCGGCGCAGGCGGTTCGCGATCCGGCGACCGGAGAAATCCGCGGCGCATCCGCCGATCTTGCGCGCGAGCTCGGCCGCAGGCTCAACGTGCCCGTTGCTCTCGCACCGTCCGCCAGTCCGCAGACGGTGATCGATGCGGTGGCCAAGGGCGAGGCCGACATCGGCTTCGTTGCCTACGCGCCCTCGCGCACCGGCACGGTCGAGTTCTCGCAGACCTACATGCTGGTGCGGCAGAGTTTTCTGGTGCCGGACGCCTCGCCCCTGAAATCCGTCGCCGATATCGACAAGGCGGGCCTGCGCATCTCCGGCGGCAAGGGCGATTCCGTCACGCTGTTCCTGGCGCGCACGCTGAAGGCCGCGACGCTGGTCGAAACCGACAGCACGCCGGCCGACGCCAAGCGCAAGTTCGACGCGCGCGAGATCGATGCCTTCGCCGCGAACCGCCAGCGGCTGACCAACATGATGAAGGACATGCCGGGCTACCGGCTGCTGCCCGACAACGTGTTCGACGTGCCGCAGACCGTCATCGTCGCCAAGGGCAACGCGAAGGGGCTCGCCACGGTCAATGCGCTGATCGACGACGTGCGGCAATCGGGCTTCCTCAAGAGCGCGCTGGAGAAGAGCGGCATCGTCGGCATCGACGTCGCGCCTTCGGGCTATGGCTACGGGCGGGCGGAATAGGCATGAGCGAGCTCGTCTTCTATTTCGCGCCCGGAACGAGCTCGATGGCGCCGCACATCGCGCTGCACGAGGTCGGCGCGCCGTTCGAGGCGCGGCCGCTGTCGTTCGCGATCAAACGAGCAGCGCGGCGCCGCCTATCGCGCGATCAATCCGGAAGGCAAGGTGCCGGCGCTGCTGGTCGACGGGCGGCCGCTGACCGAAGTCGCGGCGATCCTGTTCTATCTTGCGAAGCGATTTCCCGAAGCAGCGCTGCTGCCGCAGGACGACATCGAGGCCGAGGCGCAGGTGATCTCGTGGATGTCGTTCATTGCGTCCACCGTGCATCCGGCGCGGCGGCAGGGGCTCGATTACGCAACGAGGAATCTACCGGATCGCGGATGAACGGCTCGGCGCGAACGAATGGGCGGTCGGCCGCTATTCGATCGCCGACATCCATCTGTTTCGTCTGTACTGGCGCTTCTTCAATTCGCTGAAGCCCGCGGCGGGGACGTTCCCGAATCTCGACGCGCACTACGCACGCATGATGGCGCGGCCGGCGGTGCAGAAGACGATCGAGATCGAAGCGGCGATCGGGTATCACCTGCCGGGGTGAGACTCGTCATTGCGAGGAGCGAGCGACGAAGCGATCCAGCGCAGCGCTGGCGGCATGCCACTGAGTTCGC
Source organism: uncultured Alphaproteobacteria bacterium (assembly GCA_963843435.1). Lineage (GTDB taxonomy): Bacteria > Pseudomonadota > Alphaproteobacteria > Rhizobiales > Xanthobacteraceae > P52-10. The sequence goes on along the minus strand of CAWJKJ010000006.1, from coordinate 150,518 downwards.
TAGCGCGCTGCGACGCACCGGATTGCTCGCTTCGCTCGCATGACGGCGCTGACGCATCGCGCGCTGCGGGCTGACCGCAGCCTCACAGCCAGGGCATCAACTCTTTCGCCTTGCCCTCATACGTGTCGATGGAGGTCTTCTTCTCCATCGTCAGGCCGATGTCGTCGAGGCCGTTGAGCAGGCAGTGCTTGCGGTGCGCGTCGATCTCGAACTTCACCGTGCCGCCGTCGGGGCCGCGGATTTCCTGCTTCTCGAGGTCGATGCGTGAGCGTCGCATTGGAGCCGCGGTCGGCGTCGTCGAACAGCTTGTCGAGGTCTTCCTGCGACACGCGGATCGGCAGGATGCCGTTCTTGAAGCAGTTGTTGTAGAAGATGTCGCCGAACGAGGTCGAGATCACGCAGCGGATGCCGAAGTCGAGCAGCGCCCACGGCGCGTGCTCGCGGCTCGAGCCGCAGCCGAAATTGTCGCCGGCGACGAGGATCTTGCTCTTGCGATAGGCCGACTTGTTCAGGACGAAGTCCGGGTTCTCGCTGCCGTCGTCCTTGTAGCGCTGCTCCGAGAACAGGCCCTTGCCGAGGCCGGTGCGCTTGATCGTCTTCAGGTACTGCTTGGGGATGATCATGTCGGTGTCGACATTGATGATCTTCAAGGGCGCGGCGACGCCTTCCAGCGAGGTGAACTTGTCCATCGGAGCGGTTCCGTTCGGGGTTGCGGCGGTTTGTTTATCCCGCCAGCGGCCGCCGGGGAAGCCCGGGACCCCCGCGCCTCACGCAACGCTGGCTTCGATCCGCTCCATATCGTCGTCCGAAAGCCCGAAATGGTGGCCGATTTCGTGGATCAGCACATGGCGGACGATGTGGCCGATGGTCTCGTCATGCTCGGCCCAGTAGTCGAGGATCGGCCGGCGGTAGAGCCAGATCATGTTCGGCATCGGGTTCGGGTCGCTGTGGCTCTGGAACGGCAGCCCGACGCCCTGAAACAGGCCGAGCAGGTCGAATTCGCTGTCGATGCCCATGGAGTCCAGCACCTCGTCGGTGGCGAAATCGTCCACCCGGATGACCAGTCCTTCGCACAGCTTCCGGAAGGTTTGCGGCAGCCGTTCGAACACGGCATGCGCCATGACCTCCATCTCGGCAAGCGTTGGCGCCTTGAGGTCGGACCAGTCGGGATCGAGCGCTGCAGTCATGCGAACTTGTTTATGGGAACGGAGCCGCCCGGCCAAGTGGCCTTGAGCGTGCGGTGCGGGACGCGTAATGTTGCCACGTCACAGCGGGTGTGAGGGCAGGGCGATGCGGAAATTGGGACTGGTGATCGTGGCGGGCGCCGCCTGTGCGCTGGCGACGATCTGCATCGGCAGTTCTCCGGTCGAGGCGCAAGGCGTGACGCGCGATGGTCAGCGCGCCAACGCGGCGCAGCAGATCGAAACGTCGGCGCAGTCGCGCCGCCGGCGCGCCCCGACACAGCTTCGCGTCATTCAGGAGCGTGTGTATCTGCCGCCGACGGCTGTGCGCGCCTGCGACGCCTGGTACGAGCAGGAATTCCGGCCGAGCGGCACGGTGATCGTGCCGCGCATGCGCTGCCGCTGGGTGGCCGGCTGAATTCTTCGAAGCAGCAAGCGCAACAGCGCCTTCGCGTTCATGAGCCGACGCATTCATCATTGCGGCGCGATCATTCATGCCGTGTTCACGTCATCATCCCTAGCCTGCATCCTGGGGCGAAACAGGTAAGTCCGTCGTGTGCGGACTTCGATCCACTTCAGGATCGAGGGAGGGGATACACTGATGAGAAGACTGTTTGGCTTCCTCGCCATGGCGGGGTTGATGCTGGTCGTGCAACCTGCCGAGCGCGCGCAGGCGGTGTCGCTGATCAATCCGGCAGCCGCGGCCGAGACGAAATATCTGTCCGACAATCTGACCGTCGAAGTCCGTCGCGGCGGCGGTTTCCGTGGTGGTGGGCGTCACTTCGGTGGCCGGCACTTCGGTCACCGCCACGTTCACTTTCATCGACCGCATTTCCACCGGCATCACTTCCACCATCGCCGCCACTTCGTGCACCGCCACTACTGGCGGCCGCGGCCGGTGTTCTATCCGAACTACTATTACGCCCAGCCGCGGCTGTACTGCCGCCGGGTCTGGACGGACTTCGGGCCGCGCCGCATCTGCCGCCACCGGCCCTGGTGGGTCTGAGCACGCTACTGCGTCGCAATATCCGGCCGGGCGCCCCGTGGGGAGGCCCGGCTATCTTGCCGGTTCCATGATTGCCGCTTATCTCATTTGAGGAGCCCGGCGCCCGCAGCGTGGTTTTCAGCCCGCGGATGTTTCGGTCCCGGTTTCGAGGAGCGACGATCATGAGGCTGTCGATCAAGATCATCGTCGGTGCCGCGATCGTCGCGGCGTCCGTCGCCGCGGCAACGTTTGGAGCCAGCGCGCCGGCCGCGGCGGCCGAGCAGAATCTTCGGGCGCAGAGGACGGAAGCGGTGGCGGACATGTCCGCGCGCAAGAAGTCGGTCAAGAAGCAGCAGACGACGTCCCTGCGCGTATCAAAGCTGTCGCGCCGCGCGGCGGAGCCGCCGAATCCGGACCGCCCCTACTATCGACCGGTCCCGCACTTCTTTCCGTTTGCGCAGGACCGCGGCTACTTCTGACGTTGCCCGTGTGCGTGATGCGCAGCGGCGAAACCTCAGTGCCTTTGCTGCGTTATTTAGCTAACGCGTAACTGTGTGAGGAGGAGATCATGAAGCACACACTTGGCGCCATCGCCGTCGCGGCCGCGCTGGCCTTCGCCGGCGGCATCGCATCGACGTCCGCGAATGCGGCGTCGTCGAACGGCACGACGAAGGCCACCAGCGACAAGCAGACCGTCAGCGACACGGACATCAGCTCGCACCGCCGTCACTGGCGCCGTTACGGCTACGTGCGGCCGTATCCGGGCGTCACGCCTACCGCTACGGCTACTACCGCCCGCGGCCCTACTACTATCGGCCGTACTCCTACGCCTACCGTATCCGTCCGCCGTACTACTACCGGCCCTACTACGGCCGGCGCCCGTTCTTCAGCATCGGCTTCGGGTTTGGCCCGCGCGCATTACTGGTAGGCGAAGCGGCGTAGCTGACGTGAAAACGGGCGCGCTCAGGATTGGGCGCGCCCTTTCGTTGTTCGTCAGCCGCGACTGGCAGCGGCGACTACCCCGCCAGCGTCTGCATTTCCTTCAGCACTGCGGCGCCCATCTGCGACGTGTTCACGATCGTCGCGCCTTCCGACTTGATGTCGTTGGTGCGCAGGCCCTTGGCCAGCACCGCGGCGATCGCCTGGTCGACCATGTCGGCGAGCTTGCCCTGATCCAGCGAGTAGCGCAGCGCCATGCCGAACGAGGCGATCATCGCGATCGGGTTGGCGGCGCCGGTGCCGGCGATATCCGGCGCCGAACCGTGCACCGGCTCGTACATCGACTTGCTCTTCTTGGTCTTCGGGTCGATGTCGCCGAGCGAGGCCGACGGCAGCATGCCGAGCGAGCCGGTCAGCATCGCGGCCACGTCCGACAGCATGTCGCCGAACAGGTTGTCGGTGACGATCACGTCGAACTGCTTCGGCCAGCGCACCAGCTGCATGCCGCCGGCGTCCGCCAGCACGTGCTCCAGCGTCACGTCCTTGTATTCGCGCTGATGCACCTGGGTGACGACCTCGTTCCAGAGCACGCCGGTCTTCATGACGTTGCGCTTTTCCATCGAGGTCAGCTTGTTGCGGCGCTTGCGCGCGAGGTCGAAGCCGACGCGGGCGATGCGCTCGATCTCGTAGGTGTCGTAGATCTGCGTGTCGATGGCGCGCTTCTGGTTGTTGCCGAGATCCGTGATCGTCTTCGGCTCGCCGAAATAGACGCCGCCGGTCAGCTCGCGCACGATCATGATGTCGAGGCCTTCGACCACCTCGCGCTTCAGGCTGGAGGATTCCGCCAGCGCCGGATAGCACACCGCCGGGCGCAGGTTGGCGAACAGGCCGAGATCCTTGCGCAGCCGCAGCAGGCCGGCCTCGGGCCGCACGTCGTAGGGGATCTTGTCCCACTTCGGTCCGCCGACCGCGCCGAAGATCACCGAGTCGGAGGCTTGCGCCAGCGCCATCGTCTCTTCGGTGATGGCGACCTTGTGCGCGTCATAGGCCGAGCCGCCGACCAGCCCTTCCTCGTATTCGAAGCGCGCCGCGCCCGGTCGAGTTGAGCCAGGCGATGATGTGCTTCACCTCCGCCATCACCTCGGGGCCGATGCCGTCGCCGGCCAGAAGCAGCAGTTTGTGGGTCGCCATGGTCGAATGCCTTGTTGCGGGGTCCGGCGGGCAGGCAAGAAAGTTGCGCGGATTGCTAGAGCGGCCGGGCCGCCTTGGCAAGATGCCGCTACGCAATGCCGGGCAGGCTCTTGCTCATCAGCCAGGTCGAGCCGTCCGCGCGCTCCTCGAACTTGTGCAGCGCATAACCGAGCCGCTCGTAGAACGGGCGGGCCGTGATCGAGGACGACAGCCACAGGACGGTAATTCCAGCGCCGGCGGCATGCTGCTCGATATGGCGGACAAGGCGGGCGCCGACACCCTGGCCGTGCAGTTGCGGATCGACGAACAAGGCGTTGAGCTTGCCCTTGGCCCTGCCGAAGCTGACGGTGCCGACGATCGCCGCGTCGAGCATGGCGGCGAAGACGTCGCGCTCGGACATTTGTGCGATGATCTTCTCCGGCGTGAAGCTCGCGCAGATCAGTTCGATGACCGCCGGATCATAGTCGGGCGCATTCGACGTGCGAACAGCACGATGGATCACATCGCTCAATGCAGTTGCATCAGCCGGTGATGCTGACCGGATTTGCAGTTTGTTCATCTGCCAGTCCTGTGTCCCCGCACAAACGTGCAGTTCGACCTGCGCGCTTCGGCTGTTGGATTAAGTACGGCATGCTGGCACAAATGGTTGCCGCCGGGAGCCTCAAATTGTCGTCAGAAACATCTCCTTCAACCGAAGCGCACGCCGCGCGGCTGATCCTCGTGCTGGCGCTGGCGCCGGCCGTCGGCGTCGGGCTTTGCCGGTTCGCCTATTCGCTGCTGCTGCCGGACATGCGCGACAGCCTCGGCTGGTCGTATGCGACCGCCGGATTCATGAACACCGCCAATGCCGCCGGCTATCTGACCGGTGCGCTGGCCGCGAGCCCGATCGTTCGCCGCATCGGGTCTGTTTCGCGCGGCTCTGGTCGGGACGGTCGTCTGCGTCGCTGACGCTGGTGCTGTCGCATGTCGGCCAACGTGGTCGTGCTGAGCGCCGTGCGGTTCGCTGTCGGGTCTTGCCGGCGCCGTCGCGTTCGTCGCCGCATCGGCGCTCGCGACCAACATCGCGCAGGCGCATCCCGCGCGGCTCGGCTTCCTGATGGGCCTGCTCTACACCGGTCCCGGCATCGGCATGTTCATCTCCGGCCTGACGCGCGCCGTTTCTGCTGGAATGGCTCGGTCCCGGATCGTGGTGGATCGTCTGGGGCGTGCTGGCGGCGATCGGCGCTTGTGCTGAACCTTGTGCTGCCGCTGGCGCGCGCGGCGCCGGACAGCGAGTTCGGCAAATGCGCGCAGTGGCGCATGAGCGCCGATCCTGCCGATGCTGGTCTATCTCGTCGGCTACTTCTTCTATGGCGCGGGCTCGATCGCCTACATGACCTTCATGATCGCCTTCGTGCGCGATGCCGGCGGCGGCGCGCTCCTGCAGAGCGTATTCTTCACCATCATCGCGCTCGGCGCATTCGTTTCGCCGTGGCTGTGGGGCGGCGTGATCAGCGCGAGCCGCGGCGGCGGCGCGACGGCCATCGTCACGGCGGTGACGGGCTTCGGCGCGCTGATCCCGTTCTTTCGCAGCTCGGCCGCTAGCGCTGGCGCTGTCGGCGGCGATCTTCGGCTGCGGCTTCTTCGCGGTGACCTCGTCGACCACCGCATTCGTGCGCTTCAATTATCCGCCGCACGCCTGGCCGAAGGCGATCGGCATCCTCACCATGGCGTTCGGGATCGGCCAGATGCTCGGGCCGATCGTCACCGGTGCGGTGTCGGATGCGACCGGCAGCCTGAGCTACATGCTGTTGATCTCGGCGGCGGCGCTGGGGGTGGGCGCGGTGATCGCGGCGTGTCAGAGGCCGCTGGTCGCTTGCGGCAGTACCTTCCATTCGCGGAGTTAGCCCCGGATTGCGCTTCGCTCCATCCGGGCTACGCGCTTCGCCCGCGGCTACTCAATCGGCGCGATCACGCCGCAGGCGATGCGGTCGCCGGAGTTGCCTGACGGGTCGGTCTTGTGATCGTCCGCTTGCGCATGAATGATGAACGACGTGCCCTGCGCCTTGAACACCGAGTGCGGCTCGTGTTGTTTCAGCGTGATGAACTTGCTGACGAACTCGGACTTCGCTTCGCCCGAAGCGGAGACGGTGATGTTCGGCAGGTCGCCGGCGTGCGGGCCGTCCGGCGCCATGGTGCCGTGCTTCTTGTTGTCCGGATTGAAGTGCACGCCAGCGGAGGTGAACGGCGGCTCGCAGGTGCCAAAGGTGTGAACGTGGATCGCATGCTCGCCCGCCGGCAGGCCGGTGACGTCGAGCTTGATCAGCACGCCGTCGCGGGTTTCCTGCAGGTCGATATGGCCGATCTTCTTGCCGGTTAAGTCTTCCATGATGGCGCGGGCGACGAGATCGGTCTTGGGCGATTTTGCGGCTTGCGCGAAGACGGGCGAGGCGGCCGCGGCCAGCATGGCGGCGGAGAGAGCAAGAACGCGAAGTGACATCGGCAACTCCCGAACCAGACTGGATCGGGACTAACGCGTCAGATCGCGCCGGTTCAGAGCCCGCTGTAGTCGTTATAGCCCTGGTTCTCCCAGTAGCCGCCCTTGTAGTCGTTGGTGACTTCCAGCGAGACGACGTATTTCGGGTTCTTGAAGCCGAGCCGCGTCGGGATCCGCACCTTCATCGGATAGCCATAGGCCTTCGGCAGGATGGCGCCGTCGAACTTGAAGGTCATCTGCGTCTGCGGATGCAGCGCGGTCTGCATGTCGATCGAGGTGGTGTAGCCTTCGGCGCAGCGGAACCAGACATATTTTGCGCGGGTGTCGGCGCCGACGCGCTTGAGGAACTCGCTCAGGCGCGCGCCGGTCCAGCTGCCGATCGCGCTCCAGCCCTCGACGCAGATGTGGCGGGTGATCTGCGTCTCCTGCGGCAGCGCGTAGAGCTCCTCGAGCTTCCAGGCCTTCTGGTTCTGCACCAGCCCGGTCACTTCCAGCTCCCAGTCCTTCGCCTCGATCTCCGGCGCGTCGTCGAGGGTGTAATAGGCGTTGAACGGGAACGGGCGCCGGATCGCGCTTTCCGGATAGGTCGGCGCCAGCGCGTTCGGATTGAACATCGCCGCCTGGACCGCGTCGTTGAACTTCGACACCTGCGCCAGAAGGTTCTCGGCCGACACGCTGTCGGACACCTCGCAGCCGGTGAGCAGCGTCAGCGCGCCAAGGCTCGCGCCGCCCGACAGGAAGCGACGGCGCGACACCTCCGGCATCAGCTTCACGGCATCCTTCACCAGCAGCGCGCTTGTCGACGCCGATGATCGGTTTGCGAAAGAGGCTCTTCATGGCTCGTTCTCCTCAGCGCCCGGTCAGCATCGCCCGCAGGCTCTTCGGCACCAGCAGCGCCATCACCACATGCACGATCAGGAACAGCACGATCGCGGCCATGGCGAAGAAGTGGACGTAGCGGGCGATGTCGTAGCCGCCGAACAGCGCGGTGAGATACTGGAACTGCACCGGCTTCCAGATCGCCAGCCCCGACAGCACGATCAGCACGCCGACCAGGAGGATGCCGGCATACAGCAGCTTCTGCACGGAATTGTATTTCGACAGGTCGTCATGGCTGAGCTTGCCGGTCAGCGCCGCCTTCGTGTCGGCGATGACGCCTGAGGGCGTGATCGGCGTCAGCTTGCGGCGGAAGCGGCCGGTGGCAAAGCCGAGGATGACATAGACGATGCCGTTGATGGTCAGCAGCCACATCGCGGCGAAATGCCAGAGCAATGCGCCGGCAAGCCAGCCGCCGATCGTGATGGTCTTGGGGAAGAAGAAGTCGAACAGCGGCGAGGCGTTGTAGATCTGCCAGCCGGACATGATCATGATGACCATCGCCACCGCATTGGTCCAGTGGCTGACGCGCACCCAGACCGGGTGAATGGTCTTTGCGGCCGCTTTGTCCGCGGCGACGCTCTGGTCGCTGGCTGCGAGGCTCGACATGGGTCGTTCGATCCGTTTGGGGCCGCTCGGATGGCCCGATATTCGCTGATACGGCTGGAATCTACACTTGTTACGTAGGGCCGGACATCCTGACGGATCAGAATTCCGTGACGACTTGCCGCGGCTACCTTGTCTTGGAGACTCGAAGAACTTGGCCTTTGAAGAGATGCGAGCCGGGTTGCCCCGACTCGCACCCTCTTGGCCGGTCTGGATTGGGGCAAACCAGATCAGCTCGGGAGCAGAACCGTGTTGACGACGTGGATCACGCCGTTCGACTGCAGCACGTCGCCGATGGTCACCGATGGAGGTGCCGCCCTTGGCGTCGGTGATGGTCAGCCTGCCGGCCGACGGCGACTTGACGGTGATCTCGCCGCCCGCGACCGTCTTGAACTTCGCCTGGCCGCCGCCGTCCTTGACCGCCTTCATCAGGTTCGTAGCCGTCAGACGGCCGGGAACGACGTGATAGGTCAGCACGGTGGTCAGCGTGCCCTTGTTCTCGGGCTTCAGCAGCGTCTCGACGGTGCCGGCCGGCAGCTTGGCGAAGGCCGCGTTCACCGGCGCGAACACCGTGAACGGGCCAGCGCTCGAAAGCGTGTCGACAAGGCCGGCGGCCTTCACCGCGGCGACCAGCGTGGTGTGGTCCTTCGAGTTCACCGCATTCTGGACGATGTTCTTCGACGGGAACATCGGCGCGCCGCCGACCGTCACCGTCTTCTCGCCCTTCATCTTGTCCTGGGCGAGTGCCGGCGCCACGATCGCCGACGTTGCAAACAGCGCGCCGACGATGGCGGCTGCAAGATAAGTCCTACGCTTTGACATGTGTCGTCTCCCGATTGTCCTAGAGGGACTGGCATTCGCCAGCTTCGCTTCTGCGACGGCGCTGTCGGTGCGATGCACGGACCGCGTCGTTGCCTGTTCGAGCTACGCGATGGCGGAATGACGGTTTCAGGAAATCGGTTTGTGCACGCACACGAAACGGTGAAATGATCGCGTCGTTCGCAGACGACGTTTGCGGACGCGCGAAATCCCGCTGCGAAAACGCAGCGGGACTCGCAGGTCATCAAGGCAGAAGCTGCGATCAGCTCGGCAGCAGCACGGTGTCGATCACATGGATCACGCCGTTCGACTGCAGCACGTCGCCGATGGTGACGGTCGAGGTGCCGCCCTTGGCGTCGGTGATGGTGAGCTTGCCGGCCGACGGCGACTTGACGGTGATCTCGCCGCCCGCAACCGTCTTGAACTTCGCTTCGCCGTTGCCGTCCTTGACCGCCTTCATCAGGTTCACGGCGGTGAGACGGCCGGGAACGACGTGATAGGTCAGCACCGTGGTCAGCGTGCCCTTGTTCTCGGGCTTCAGCAGCGTGTCGACCGTGCCGGCCGGCAGCTTGGCGAACGCCGCGTTCACCGGCGCGAACACCGTGAACGGGCCGGCGCTGGCGAGGGTGTCGACCAGGCCCGCGGCCTTCACCGCGGCGACCAGCGTGGTGTGGTCCTTGGAGTTCACCGCGTTCTCGACGATGTTCTTCGACGGGAACATCGGCGCACCGCCGACCATCACGGTCTTCTCGCCGCTCATCTTGTCCTGCGCGAGCACAGGGCCGATGACGGCGGAGGTGAGGAACAGCGCGCCGAACACGGCGGCCGGCAACAGTCGTTTTGACATTGATCGTCTCCGGAAGGGTTTTTGAATGCCGGCAGCCATTCCGCCGGCTTTTGGTCACGACAGCGCTCATGCCCCTGGGCGTTGCGCGATCGATGCCGGAGCTACGGCGGGTTTTGCGCCCGCGGTTTCGCGCGAAAATTCTTTGTGAGACGTGAAACTTTTGCGCGGGCGCTACGTGCGCCTGCGAAATGTCGCCGGATGTCGTTGTTGTCGAGGATCGTCTGCGACGATCCGCGCTTCGCAACGACCAGCATGGCCTTGGCCAGTTCGACGGTGCTGATGATGTGCGCCCGGCAGGAACCGGTAGAACAACGGCGTCAGCGGCTCGAGCCATCGCTCGAACCATCGCTTGGGCGGCGCGTTGACCGGGTGGATGTAGCCCGGGCGAAAATGCCAGGCTTTTGGGTGACCCAGCCGGGTCAGCGCGTTCTCGGTCTTGCCCTTGATGCGCGCGAAAAGAATCCGGCTCTTCTCGGCCGAATCGGCGCCGCGCGCCGCTCAGGAAGCAGAAGCGGAAATCTGCCGTTGGCGGCGCCCATCGCCCGCGCCGCCGCGAGCGCGTAGTCGTAGGTGATGATCTCGTATTGGTCCTTGCTGACGTCGTTTTGCGACACGCCGAGACACCACAGGCATGCGTCGTAGCCGGCGAGCTGCGGGGCGATCGCGGCGTAATCCGTGAAATCAGTCGAGCAGGGCGACCTTCAGCTTCGGATCGGTGATGTCGGGCGCCCGCCGCGCCAGGACCAGGACCTCGACGATGTCCGGATCCGCAAGCGCCTGCCGGAGAGCCTCGGACCCCGCCGTTCCAGTCGCGCCGGTAATGATGATTTTCATCCGGAATCCTTGCGCAGAAGTGGCCGGGCCGGCTCCTTGATCTCGTCTGCCGGAATGCGCGACAAAATCGCGACAGCCCCGCCGGCCGGGCCCTTGGCCGCTAAAGACCTTCATCCAATTCAAGAAAATCTGCAAATGAACGCCAACCTGTTCTCCCGCCTGTTCGACGGTCTGAAGGACCCGAACAAACTCGCCATCGAGACCGCCGACGGCGGGCGCGTGTCCTACGGCGACCTGATCGCGCAATCCGGGCGGATGGCGAACTATCTGGTCGCGCAGGGCGTCAAGACCGGCGACCGCGTCGCCGTGCAGGCGGAGAAATCGGTGCCGGCGCTGGTGCTGTATCTCGCCACTGTGCGCGCCGGCGCGGTCTATCTGCCGCTGAACACGGCCTACACGCTGAACGAGCTCGACTACTTCATCACCGATGCGGAGCCGTCGCTGATCGTCTGCGATCCGTCCAAGGCCGACGGCATCGGCGCGATCGCTGCAAAAGTGAAGGCGAAGGTCGACACGCTCGATCCCTCGGGCAAGGGTTCGCTGAGCGAGGGTGCCGCGAAGCAGAAGCCTGAATTCGCGACCGTTCAGCGCAGCAACGACGATCTCGCCGCCATCCTCTACACCTCGGGCACCACCGGCCGCTCCAAGGGCGCGATGCTGACCCACGACAACCTCGCGTCGAACTCGCTCGTGCTGGTCGACTACTGGCGCTTCACCGAAAACGACGTGCTGATCCACGCGCTGCCGATCTATCACACCCACGGCCTGTTCGTGGCCAGCAACGTCACGCTGTTCGCGCGCGCCTCGATGATCTTCCTCGACAAGTTCGACGCCGCGCAGGTGTTGAGCCTGATGCCGCGCGCCACCGCCTTGATGGGTGTGCCGACGTTCTACGTGCGCCTGTTGCAGCAGGCGGGCCTGACGCGCGAGGCGACGAAGCACATGCGGGTGTTCATCTCGGGCTCGGCGCCGCTGCTTGCGGAGACCCACCGCGAATGGTCGGCGCGCACCGGTCACGGCATTCTCGAGCGCTACGGCATGACCGAAACCAACATGAACACGTCGAACCCGTATGACGGCGATCGCGTGCCCGGTGCGGTCGGCCATCCGCTGCCCGGCGTGTCGGTGCGCATCACCGATCCGGACACGGGCAAGGACCTCGGCCGCGAGAGCATCGGCATGATCGAGGTCAAGGGACCGAACGTGTTCAAGGGCTACTGGCGCATGCCGGAGAAGACGAAGTCCGAATTCCGCGACGACGGCTTCTTCATCACCGGCGATCTCGGCAAGATCGACGAGCGCGGCTACGTGCACATCCTCGGCCGCGGCAAGGATCTGGTGATCTCCGGCGGCTTCAACGTCTATCCGAAGGAAGTCGAGAGCGAGATCGACGCGCTGCCCGGCGTGATCGAAAGCGCCGTGATCGGCGTGCCGCACACGGATTTCGGCGAGGGCGTCACCGCCGTGGTGGTGAAGGACAAGAAGGCCGCGCTGGACGAGACCGGCGGTGATGAAGGCGCTGGACGGGCGTCTGGCGAAATTCAAGATGCCGAAGAAGGTGATCTTCGTCGACGACCTGCCGCGCAACACCATGGGCAAGGTGCAGAAGAACATTTTGCGCGACACTTATGCGAAGATCTATGCCGGCGAATAGGATCAGAAATAAGACCTCGGAGCACGTCATGAGCGAGATGAGCGACGCGGCGTTGGCGAAGATGATCGATCAGTATTGCGCGTCGTGGGGCGAGGACGATCCGGCGCGCCGGACCGAATTGCTGCAGGAGGTGTGGGCGGAGCGCGCGACCTACACCGATCCGATGGCGCATGTGGAAGGCCGGCAAAGCCTGGTCGCGCATATCGGCGCGGTGCGTCAGCAGTTTCCCGGCGCGACAATCGTCCGCACCTCGGCCATCGACCGCCACAACCACTGCGCCCGCTTCGGCTGGAAGCTGGAGCAGCCGAACGGCACGTCGCTGCCGGAAGGCATCGATTTCGCCGAATTCCGCGACGGCAAGCTGCAGAGCATTGTTGGGTTCTTTGGCCCGCTGAAGCCGAAGTAGCCGTCATTGCGAGCGCAGCGAAGCAATCCAGTGCGCGCGTAGCGCGCCACCATGAACAACTGAATTAGCCGCAACTACCGCGCTTATGTTGCGCGCTTGCGCGCGCGCTCGGATTGCTTCGCTTCGTCCGCGGCAATGACGAGGCTCACGCGCACCACCAAACTCACCAGAAACCGCAGGCTCACCGCCAGCAGAAACAACCCGAACGCCACCTCGAGCTGACGCTTGCGTCAGCCGGTGCGCGAGGCGGGCGCCGAGCGGGGCGACCAGCATGCTGGTCGGAACGACCAGCAGCGTGCCGATCAGCGAGACGTAGCCGAGCGCGATACGGAAACTGCAGTGCGGTGACGTTCGGGAATTCTGCCGCGCGCGGCCAGCCGGCATAGATGTAGCCGAGCGTCGCCGGCACCGCGATCAGCGCGCCGAGGCCCGACGACGTGGCGATCGCCTGATGGATCGAGCGGCCGTGAAAGGTCATGAACAGGTTGGCGATCTGGCCGCCGCCGATCCCCATCAGCGCCGACAGCGAACCGATGATCAGGCCGTAGACGCTCATCAACACCTTGCCCGGCAACTCGTCGGCAAACCGCCAGCCGTCCGGCGCGAACAGCAGCCGGAACGCGGAGAAGCCGGCGATGGCGACGAACACGACCTTGAACAGCTGCTCGGGCGCATAGCGGGCGACCAGGCTCGCGAGCACGACGCCGACGACGACCGGCAGCGCCCAGCGGCGAAGCACGGAGAGGTCGGCAGCGCCGCGCGCATTGTGCGTGCGGAAGGAGCTGACCGAGGTCGGGATGATGATCGCCAGCGACGTGCCGACGCAAAGCGGCATGCGCACGTCGTCCGGCACGCCGGCGATGCGAAACACCTCGTACAGCACCGGGATGACGATCGCCCCGCCGCCGACGCCGAAGAGCCCCGCAAACAGGCCCATGAAGAGGCCGGCGGCGATCAGCGTGAATGCCAGCCAGATCAGTTCGGAGATGGGTAGCGACGATCATGGATGGCGTTTTCGGAACGGAGTTCTGCGGAGTGTAACCGCGCGCTGGGCGCGCCGTGCCCGTTTGCCAACCCTCTGTCAATGTCTCGGTCGTAGGGTCTGTTCAGCTTCGCCGAATCAGCCTCATCGTCGTTCATGCCCTCGCGAAAACGCAGGTCCGGCAGACTTTAGACGGGTTCAAATCGGGTTGCGCTGATGGCCTTGAATTCGTAAGAGATAATTGCCGTTTCGGAGGGCAGAATGCTGCTTTGGCACGGCTTTTGGCGCTTTCCGGCGGCCAAAAAATACCCATTCAGCCGGACCGGCGACCACAACGACGGCAAGATATCGAACCCGATGCCACCACAGATCGAACGTCCGCTTTCGCCTTTCATGACCTATCGCTGGACGCTGACGATGGCCATGTCCATCGTTCACCGTATCACCGGCCTGGCGCTGTATGCCGGCACCCTGCTGCTGGTGTGGTGGCTGCTGGCGACGGCGTCCGGCCCGTCCGCCTACGCGACATTCCAGGGCTTCATCGGCAGCTGGTTCGGGCGGCTGATTCTGTTCGGCTACACCTGGGCGCTCATTCACCACATGCTGGGCGGCGCGCGCCACCTGGTCTGGGACCTCGGCTACGGGTTCGGCCCCAATGAGCGCGAATGGCTGACGCGCGCGGCGCTGATCGGCTCGGTCGCGCTGACGATCATCCTCTGGATCGTTGCATTCGCCTCGGGAGGCCTGCGATGAGCGGCTCGAAAACCTCGGTGCGCACGCCGCTCGGCCGCGTGCGCGGTCTCGGCTCCGCGCGCGCCGGCACCAGCGACTTCTGGCAGCAGCGCCTCACCGCGATCGCGATGATCCTTCTGATCGTGCCGATCATCGTCGTCGTGATGATGATGCTCGGCCGCAATCATGCGACGGCGACGCAGATCCTCGGTGCGCCGTTCGTCGCCATCGTGCTGATCCTGTTCGTCATCGCCAGCGTCTGGCACATGAAGATCGGCATGCAGGTGGTGATCGAGGACTACGTGCATGACGAGCGGCTGAAGCTCGTGTCGATCATCGGCAACAACTTCTTCTCGGTGGCGGTGGCGCTGGCTGCGATCTACGCCACGCTGAAACTATCCTTCGGAGTCTGAGCTCATGGCTCAGGGCAACGGCAGCGCGCCCCACGTCAACGGTGGCGCATACACATTCGAAGACCACACCTACGACGTCGTCGTGGTCGGCGCCGGCGGTGCCGGCCTGCGCGCCACGGTCGGCTGCAGCGAGGCCGGCCTGCGCACGGCCTGCATCACAAAGGTGTTCCCGACGCGCTCGCACACGGTGGCGGCGCAAGGCGGCATCTCGGCCGCGCTCGGCAACATGCACGAGGATAACTGGCGCTGGCACATGTACGACACCGTCAAGGGGTCGGACTGGCTCGGCGACCAGGACGCCATCGAATACATGGTGAAGAACGCGCCGGAGGCGGTCTACGAGCTGGAGCACTGGGGCGTGCCGTTCTCGCGCACCGAGGACGGCAAGATCTATCA
Organism: uncultured Alphaproteobacteria bacterium; assembly: GCA_963843435.1. Classification (GTDB taxonomy): domain Bacteria; phylum Pseudomonadota; class Alphaproteobacteria; order Rhizobiales; family Xanthobacteraceae; genus P52-10. The sequence goes on along the minus strand of CAWJKJ010000006.1, from coordinate 135,181 downwards.
GCGGCCGTTCGGCGGCATGACGACGGACTACGGCAAGGCCCAGGCGCAGCGCACCTGCGCGGCGGCGGACCGCACCGGCCACGCCATGCTGCACACGATGTACGGCCAGGCGCTGCGGCACACGGCCGAATTCTTCATCGAGTTCTTCGCCATCGACCTGATCATGGATCAGGAGGGCGCCTGCCGCGGCGTGATCGCGCTGAAGCTCGACGACGGCACGCTGCATCGTTTCCGCGCGCAGACCGTGATCCTGGCGACCGGCGGCTATGGCCGCGCCTATGCGTCATGCACCTCGGCGCACACCTGCACCGGCGACGGCAATGCGATGGCGCTGCGCGCCGGGCTGCCGTTGCAGGACATGGAGTTCATCCAGTTCCATCCGACCGGCATCTACGGCTCGGGCTGCCTCGTCACCGAAGGCGCGCGCGGCGAGGGCGGCTATCTCGTCAACAACGAAGGCGAGCGCTTCATGGAGCGCTATGCGCCGTCGGCGAAGGACCTCGCCTCGCGCGACGTGGTCTCGCGCGCGATGACGATCGAAATCCGCGAAGGCCGCGGCGTCGGCAAGAACAAGGACCACATCTTCCTGCACCTCGACCATCTCGATCCGGCGGTGCTGCACGAGCGGCTTCCCGGCATCTCCGAGTCGGCGAAGATCTTTGCCGGCGTCGACGTGACGCGCGAGCCGATCCCGATCGTGCCGACGGTGCACTACAACATGGGCGGCATCCCGACCAACTTCCACGCCGAGGTCGTCACCCGCAAGAACGGCGACGACAACTTCGTCGTGCCGGGACTGATGGCGGTGGGCGAGGCGGCCTGCGTCTCGGTGCACGGCGCAAATCGCCTCGGCTCCAACTCGCTGATCGACCTGGTCGTGTTCGGCCGTGCCGCGGCGCTCCGCTGCGCCGAGAAGCTCGAGGCCAACGGCAAGCAGCCGGAGCTGCCGTCCGACGCGTCCGAGCTGGCGCTGAGCCGCCTCGACAAGTATCGCCACGCGTCCGGCGGCACGCCGACCGCAAAGCTGCGCGCGGCGATGCAGGGCGTGATGAGCAAGAACTGCGCGGTGTTCCGCACCGGCGAGGTGCTGACCGAGGGCGTCAAGCTGATCAACGAGGTCTATTCGGGCGTCGGCGATCTTGCGACGACCGACCGCTCGCTGATCTGGAATTCCGACCTGATCGAGACGCTGGAATTCGACAACCTGATCGGCCAGGCGGTGGTGACGATGAATTCGGCGTCGAACCGCACCGAGAGCCGCGGCGCGCATGCGCGCGAAGACTACAGCGATCGCGACGACACCAACTGGATGAAGCACACGCTGGCGTGGTTCGAGGACACCGGCAAGGTGACGATCGATTACCGCCCGGTGCACAACTACACCATGACCAACGAAATCCAGTACATCGCGCCGAAGGCGCGGGTGTACTGAGCAAAGAGACCTGTCGTCAGGAACGTCCAGATGGTCGAATTCACGCTGCCGAAGAATTCAAGGGTCACCGAAGGCAAGGTGTGGCCGAAGCCGCAGGGCGCGACCGAGACGCGCGAGTTCCGCGTCTACCGCTGGAATCCGGACGACGGCAAGAATCCGCAGATCGACACCTATCACGTCAACCTGCACGACTGCGGGCCGATGATCCTCGACGGTCTGATCTGGATCAAGAACAACATCGACCCGACGCTGACGTTCCGCAGGTCCTGCCGCGAGGGTGTCTGCGGCTCCTGCGCGATGAACATCGACGGCCAGAACACGCTCGCCTGCACGCGGGCGATGGACGAGGTGGATGCCGGAGCGATCAAGGTCAATCCGCTGCCGCATCAGCCGGTGGTGAAGGACCTGGTGCCCGACCTGACGAATTTCTACGCGCAGTACGCCTCGATCGAGCCGTGGCTGAAGACCACCTCGCCGACGCCGCAGAAGGAATGGCGGCAGAGCCACGACGACCGGCAGAAGCTCGACGGCCTGTACGAGTGCATCCTCTGCGCCTGCTGCTCGACCTCGTGCCCGAGCTACTGGTGGAACAGCGACCGCTTCCTCGGCCCCGCGGCGCTGCTGCAGGCGAGCCGCTGGGTGAACGACTCGCGCGATGAAGCAACCGGCGAGCGCCTCGACGATCTCGAGGATCCGTTCCGCCTCTATCGCTGCCACACCATCCTGAACTGCGCCAAGGCCTGCCCGAAGGGCCTCAACCCCTCGAAGGCGATCGCCGACCTCAAGCTGAAGATGGTCGAGCGGCAGGTTTAGGCCTCTGGCGTCATTGCGAGCGAAGCGAAGCAATCCAGCCCGGCGACGTGCACTAAGCGCGCGCAAGCTCAGCATCTGCATGCGCGCCTGCCGGCGCGCGGCTGGATTGCTTCGTCGCTTCGCTCCGCGCAATGACGCGGCCTCAAATCACCCCAAGCTTCTTCAGCGTCGCGTCGACCCAGCTGCGGTCGCTCTTGCCTTCGCGGATCGCGGCGATCTGTTTTGCCTCGGCGTCGTTCTTGGCCTTCGCCGCCTTGTAGACGTCTTCCGTCTGCGCGTACGGGATGCACAGCAGTCCGTCGCCGTCGCCGATCACCAGATCGCCCGGCTCGATCACCATGCCGTCGATGGCGATCGCGACGTTGATCTCGCCGGGGCCGTCCTTGTAGGGGCCGCGATGGGTGACGCCTGCGGCGAACACCGGAAAGCTGCCCGCGTGGATGGCGTCGTAATCGCGGATCGCGCCGTTCATCACCATGCCGGCGATGCCGCGCTTCTCGGCATGCGCAACCATCATCTCGCCGATCAGCGCGTTGGTCAGCTCACCGCCGCCGTCGACCACGATGACGTCGCCTTCGTCGGCGATATCCAGCGCCTTGTGGATCATCAGGTTGTCGCCCGGCCGTGTCTTCACCGTCAGCGCCGGTCCTGCGAGCACGCCGCCGGCGTGCATCGGCCGCAAGCGGGGCCCGCCGGCCGTCATGCGTGACATCGAATCCGAGATGTTGGCGACCGGCAGCCCGCGAAACCTCGCGACCGTTGCCGCATCGACCTTGCGTGTGCGTTTGGCGATCTGAAATCCGATCATCGGCCGTGTGCTCCTCGTCGCATCGTCGTTGCGGCAAGAGGGCAAGCAAAGCGCCGCTTTGTCAACGCTCGGAGCACGCCCGCACCGGCGATCATCTCACGCCACCATTGCGGTTGCCGCATGCAGCCAGCGGCCGTCCGGATCGAGCGCCAGCAGGATGTGGCCGAGATCAAGCGGCACGTGCTGCTGCTGCACGACGCGCACGCCGAGCTTGAACCACTCGCCATAGGGCTTGTTGACCTGCGCCTTGCTGGCCGCAGCGAAGGCGAGCGCGCTCCAGATGTAGAGCAGGATGAAGTTCAGCTTTCTCATATCAATCTCCCCAATCTCGGAGACTGATATAGCGCGCGATGCTGACAGAAATTGTCAGGAGGCCCAGGTTCCCTGCCAGAAAGTGGCAGTAGTGAATCTGTAGCCCGGATGAGCGAAGCGAAATCCGGGATCTCGCCGATTCAGCGCCGGATTGCGCCATCGACGATGCAGAGCATCGGCGTTCCTTAAGAACGGCGATCTCGGGCCGCCCATGCCGTCCGGGCTACGATCTGAATTGCTGGAAGTCCGGCCCGCTACGACGTCGCCGTGTCGCCTTCCGCCTCCCGCCACTCCTTCAGCAGCGCGTGGCGGCGGCGCGGGTAGCGCTCCTCGGTGACCTGCAGCGCGACGATGCGGTCGACCCGGAAATGGCGGATGTCACGGCGCAGCTCGCACCAGCTCGCGACCACGCGCACCCGGTCGAAATAGGCCAGCGCGAACGGCCAGACCGTGCGCTTGGAATCGCGTCCCTTGTCGTCGCGGTAGTCGATCGCGATCTTGCGTTCGGCACGGATGGCGCGGCGGATGGTCGGAAGCTCGTTCTCGCCGATCGAGATCATCTCGCCCGGCGCCACCAGCAGCGGCGAGTTGTCGGCGTCGTCGCGCAGATCCGCGGGCAGCACCGCGACGATCTTTGCCAGCGCATTGCGCGCGGCCGCGCCAAGCTGCGCATCGGAGCGTTTGGCGACCCAGCGCGAGCCGAGCACCAGCGCCTCGATCTCCTCCTCGGAGAACATCAGCGGCGGCAGCATGAAGCCGGGCTTCAGCACGTAGCCGAGGCCCGCTTCGCCGTCGATCGCCGCGCCCTGGCCCTGCAGGGTGGCGATGTCGCGATAGAGCGTGCGCACGCTGACGCCGAGCTCGTCGGCAAGCGTCTGCCCGCTCACCGGCTGGCGGTAGCGGCGAAGGACTTGCAGCAGTTCGAGCAGGCGTTCGGCGCGCGACACGAGATCATCCTGTGATGGCATGACCTTAGCATGCCTGCTGTCAGATTCTGTCAGCAGATTCGGTCAGATCTTTTCGGCGCGTCCGTCACGTTCGCAGCCAGGATTTGCGCCTAAACTCGCGTCCGTTGGTCCAGCTTCCGGAGATTTTCATGATCGATCACATCGGGTTCCCGGTTTCCGACTATCCCAAGGCCAAGGCGTTCTATCTGCAGGCGCTGGCCCCGCTCGGCTACAAGCTGATCATGGAGGTCCAGCAGCACGAGAACGATGCACCGGCCGCGGGCTTCGGCCGGGACGGCAAGCCGGATTTCTGGATCGGCGGCGAGGGCGGCCTCGCCAAGCCGGTGCACATCGCCATCCTCGCCGACAACCGCAGCGTGGTCGATGCGTTCTACGCCGCGGCGCTCGCCGCCGGGGCCAGGGACAACGGCGCGCCGGGCATTCGCGCGCACTATCATCCGGATTACTACGGCGCCTTCGTGCTCGATCCGGACGGCCACAACATCGAGGCCGTGTGCCACAAGCCGGCATAGGCGGCCTTCAGGCCGCCGTCTCAAGCGCCATGCTCGCATCGACTACTTGAACGCCGGCAGGACGAAGATCGCGATGTTGACGAGCAGGCCGACGGTATAGACCGCCGAGCGCGCGGACGCGGCATCGTTGATGTAGAGCACCGCGTGAATACCGCGCAGCACGATGAAGAGCGCGGCGAGGATGTTCACGGTCGAGACCGATGCGCCGAGCGTGGTGGCGACGATCACGGCCACTGCGAAGAACGGGAAGCTTTCAAAGGCATTCTCGTGCGCCGCATAGGCGCGCCGCTTCGCATCCGAAAGGCGCGCCACGGTGTCGCGCGGATGGTGGTTGTCGCCGCCCGAGCCGGCCTTTGCGTAGGCGGCGAGCGCAAGCGGCATCAGCGCGGCGATCAGCACGCACCAGTAGGCAAGCGGCATGAAGTCCTCCCCCTGATCAGCGAGCAGATTGCGTTGTCCTGCTCGCTTCTCCGGTTGCGGGTTCCGCGTCGGCTTGTCAACGCGGCGCACGCGCTCGCCCACAGCCGCACGATGAATGCGCGCTGAATATTGTCGCTGGGGGCGCAAGGAATTTATCCGAAGCGCCGCCATATTGCGGCCGTCAACGACTGCTGTTGATAAGCATGCACCAGGTTCCTGCGCGGAACCAAACTGTGTGCAGATGATTGTTGCAGGTTGCCGGGGATTTAAAACACACATGACCAAAATTCGTCTCTTGTTGTTGGCCACGACCGCGATCACGAGCCTTGCGTTCGCGCACGAGCAGGTCCGGGCCGAAAGCGGCCGCATCATTCTCGCCCAGGCGCCTGCGCCGGCGGATGATGGCAAAGGACCTCCAGGACAGAAGAAGCAGGAGCCGAAGCAGCCGCCGAAGGCCGCGCCTGGCGCGCCGCCGCCACCGGCAGCAGCCCCGCCGCCGCGCCCTGCCGCTCCGCCGCCTCCGCCTGCTGCGGCACCGCCGCCGCGTCCGGCTGCGCCGCCGCCACCGCCGGCTGCTGCACCTCCGCCACCGCCGCGTCCCGCTGCGCCACCGCCGCCTGCCGCGGCGCCGCCGCCACCTCCGCGTCCAGCCGCGCCGCCACCGCCGCCCGCGGCCGCGCCTCCACCACCGCCGCGTCCTGCTGCGCCGCCGCCTTCAGCGCCGCCGCCATCGATCCAGCAGCAGAAATCCGCGCCGCCTCCGCCGCGCCGTGCAGCAGAAGTCTGCGCCGCCGCCAACGTCAGCGCCTGCGCCGACGCCGCAACAACAGTTGCAGAAATCGGCACCGCCGCCGCAGCAGCAAAAGGGAGCGCCGCCACCACCTCCCGCAGCGGCGCCCCCGCCAGCGACGAAGTCTGCGCCGACCCCGCCACCTGCGGCAGCGCCGCCGAGCGCCGCGCCGGCAACGCCGCCAGCCCGCCGGCCGACGCCGCCACCTGCGGCCGCCACCGTCGACCGCGCCGCCTGCAGCTGCGCCGGCAACGCCACCGGCTGGACAACCGCCAGGCGGCACAACCGGGCCAGACCGAGCGCCGCGATGGGCGGCCGCCAGGTGCGCCGGGTGCGCCGCCGCCAGGCGCGCCGCCGCAGGCTGCACCGGCACGCCGCCTGCTGCCGCGCCTGGAGCCCCCGCTGCCGGCGCACCACCGCAGGGCGCAGGAGCCGCGCCGGTAACCGCAGCGCCGGACTCCGCCGTGAAGCGGCTCCCGCCGCCGACCGTGACGGCGCCGTTGCCGCCGCCGCCCGCCGCTGCAGCAGCGGTCGCGCCGATCCCGCAAGGCACGCGGGCGCCGCGGCAGCTCGAGAGCTTCCGCTCCGAGCGTCGCGAGACGCAGGAAGGCGGCCGCACCGATCATTCGCGAGCCGGATCGCATCATCATTCGCGATCCGAGCGGGCAGTCGTTCGTGCGTCACAACGAGGTCGACCGCTTCCGCTACGGCGCGCGCGACGTGCAGGTGCGCCAGCAGGGCGCCGAGACCCGCACGATCGTCGTCCGTCCCGACGGCTCGCAGATCATCACGGTCACCGATCGCGACGGCCGGCTCATTCGCCGCATCCGCCGCGATGCGCGCGGCCGCGAGATCATCATCATCGACAACTCGTTCCGTCCGCGGCCGCGGCCGGGCGTCGCCGTTGGCGTCGGTGTCGGTATCGGCGGCTTCTTTGTCGACCTGGCGCCGCCGGTGGTGCGCATCCCGCGCGAGCGCTACATCGTCGAGGCGGAGTACGCCGAGCCGCGGCTGATCTACGAAACGCTGGTCGCGCCGCCGGTCGAGCGCATCGATCGCCGCTATACGCTCGACGAAATCCGCTACAGCCCCTCGGTGCGCGACCGCATGCCGCGCATCGACCTCGACAGCATCACGTTCGAGACGGGCTCATGGGAGATCGCGCCGGATCAGGCGCAGAAGCTCGCCGGAATAGCACAAGGTCTCAACCAGGCGATCCAGCGCAACCCGCGCGAGGTGTTCCTGATCGAAGGCCACACCGATGCGGTCGGCTCCGACGTCGACAACCTGTCGCTGTCGGACCGGCGTGCGGAAGCGGTCGCCCAGGTTCTCACCGAGCAATTCCAGGTGCCGCCGGAGAACCTGACGTCGCAAGGCTATGGCGAGCAGTATCTGAAGGTGCAGACGGACGGTCCGGAGCGCGTCAACCGCCGGTCCACCGTCCGCCGCATCACGCCGCTGCTCACCGGCCAGAACCAGACGGTGGCGCCGCCGCCGCCGGGCATTCCGCCGCCGAGGTGAGGGGCTCGACGCCCCTCGCTGCAACCGGTGCATCTGGCCGGCGACCGCGCGGATCTTGCGCGGGCCGGCCATCCAGATCGACGAGGATGGACAGCGCGCAGACGATCAGGCCGATCCAGAACGCGGCCGCGTAGCTGCCGGTCTGATCGTAGATGACGCCGGTGATCCACGGACCTGCGGCGCCGCCCGCCAGCGCCGCGAGCGTGAGCGTGCCGTAGATGCTGCCGAAATGCTTGCCCTCGAAGATCTCGATGGCGACGGCGCCGATGATCGACGTCACGCCGTAGCCGAGGAAGCCTTGCGCAAAGCACCATCAGATAGAGCAGCGGCATCGACGGCGTGTATTGCAGCGCGATCAGCGCCAGAAAGCAGATGGCGAAGCCGAGGCTGCGCGACGGTCCAGATCCATTCGCGGCCGATCCGGTCCGAGAGATGGCCGAGCCAGATCTGTCCCGGAATGCCGACCAGGCTGACGAAGCCGAGCGCCCATGCGGCGGTGCTGGCGTGAGAAGCCGATCTCGATGAGATATTTCGTCTGGTGAACCTGCACCGCGTACCAGCCGTACAGGCCGCAGAAGAAGGCCAGCGCCAGCCACCAGAACCGCTGCGTCCGCATCGCGCGCGCCAGCGTCCAGTCGATCGATGCCCAGGCGTGATCGACGACATTCGAGGCGCGCTCGGCGTTGGCCGCCGGCGCGGCGTCGCCGTCGGGCTGCAGGCCGAGATCCTGCGGCCGCTTGCGCAGCAGCAGGTTGATCGGCGCCAGCACAACGAGAATCAACAGGCCCAGCGTCCAGCAGGCGGTGCGCCATCCGGCCTGCTCGATCAGCACCTGCATCCACGGCAGCAGCGTGATCGAGCCGATGCCGACGCCGGCAAAGGCGATGCCGACCGCGAGGCCCGCGCTTGCGCACGAACCAGTTCGGCAGGAACAGCGACTGGCCGGAATAGCCGAGACAGACGCTGCCGGCGCCGACCAGCAGGCCGATCGTCAGATAGAGATGCCACGGCTCGCTGGTCAGCGGCGCGAGCAGCAATCCCGCCGGCCATCAGCACCACGCCCAGTTCCATCACGGTGCGCGGGCCCGTGCGATCCATCAATCGCCCCATCAGCGGGCTGAAGATCGCCGACATCACGAAGCCGAACGAGAACGCGCCAGCGGTCACGCCGCGCTGCCAGCCGAACTCGTCGATGATCGGCGAGAACAGCAGCGAAAAGAACGTGCGCGCATTCACGCCGATGCCCATCGTCACGAAGGTGACGGCGACGACGATCCAGCCGTAGAAGAAGGGAAGGCGCATGGTGGTGAGGACTTTCGAAGTCGCTTATGCGAGCCGTAGCCCGGATGAAGCGAAGCGAAATCCGGGTTCACTCGCCTTTGGCGAAGCAATCCGGATTGCGCTGCGCTCCAGCCGGAGCTGCGTCGCTTCGCTCCTCGCAATGACGAGGGAGGTTATTGCGACCGCTTTACCTACCGCAGCTTGCCGCGGGCGGCGACGGGAAGGATGCCGACGATCTCGTCGCCGCGCACCATGACGACCTCGTCGACCATGTTGACGACGACGCAGACGTGATTGGGGACGATGCGCACCACGTCGCCGACGTTTGGCCGCGTGTTGCTGCGCGCAAGGTCGAGCATGCCGTGCTCCTCGGCGAAGCGGGCGATCTTCGCCTCCGGATGCTCGAGGATCAGGCCATAGCCGTCGAGCCCGCCGCCGGGATCGGACGTCAGCGTCTTCGAGCCGGCATCGAGGATGCCGCGATCCGCCGCGGCGCGGCTGACGACGGTCGAATAGATGTGCAGCGCGCAGTCGTCGAGGGTGGCGACGCCGGCTGCGACCTGCATGCGGTCGTTGTAGATGTAGGTGCCGGGCCGGTGCTCGGTCGCGCCCTTGAGCTTGCCGAGATTCTTCAGGTTGGGCGAGCCGCCGGTCGACACCATCGTCGGCTCAAGTCCGGCCTCGCGCACGCCCTTCAGCGCCTCATCGTAGAAGGCCTGCGCCTCGCTCCAGCCGCTCTCGGTCGGATACATCATGAAGCCTGCAAAGGAGAGGCCCTTGGCTGCTGCGATCTGCTTCGCCAGCGCGATCGCCTCGGCCGGCGTCTCGACGCCCGCGCGCTTGCGTCCGGTATCGCACTCGACCGCGACGGACAGCGGCCGCTCGGCCTGCGCTGCGGCTTGCGGCAGTCCGGCGACCACGGTGGCGTTGTCGGCGACGACCGTGACGTTGATGCGCCGCATCAGCGCGCCGAGCCGCGCCATCTTCTCCTCGCCGAGCAGGTTGTAGCTGATCAGGATGTTGTCCAGCCCGCCGTCGGCCATCACCTCGGCTTCGCCGAGCTTCTGGCAGGTGATGCCCTTCGCGCCGGCGTCGCGCTGCAGCGCTGCGAGCAGCGGGCTCTTGTGCGTCTTGATGTGCGGGCGGTTGGCGACCCCGGCCGCATCGCACTGCGCCTGCACCCGCGCGATGTTGCGTTCGACGCGGTCCATGTCGATGACGATGGCCGGCGTTCCGTATTCGCGTGCGATCTTCTGCGGCGAGGGGTGTTGTCATGGGCATTCATCCGGAATGAGAGAGCGGCAGGAGCGGCGGGCGGCGAGCTGGCGGATGAGCGGTCCGACGCTCTGTTTCGATTCGCGTCGGTTTGTTCCTCCGCTGGGACCGCAAACTTTTTCGTTGGGAAGGACATCATGTCTGTCCAGTAGTGAACATACAAGCCGGTTCCACGTTTGCTACTTGAGGGAGTAACAGGGACTGGTGATTTGGGTAGACTGATATTTGCGGAAGCGACGCCGCAGTCGATCGGCCGCAGAATAATTTGTTGCGCGCACTGCGCCCGGCCGATTACGCCCTGATCGCAGGCGGCGCTGGACGTCGACGGATTTTCCGGCGCGGCATCTGCTTTACAATCCGGGCGATCACGTCGGCACGGTCTATTTTCCGTGCGGACCGAGCCTCGTTTCCTATCTGGTGACGAGCGAGGATGGCCGCGACGTCGAGACGATGCTGATCGGCCGCGAAGGTGCGGTCGGCGGCATCGTCAGCCGCGGCAACCTGCCGGCCTATACGCGCATGATCGTGCAGTTCGGCGGGCCGTTCGCGCAGCTTCGCCTCGATCTGCTCGAAGCAGCGAAGAGCAAATCGACGTCGTTGAGCGGAATGTTCGCCCGCTATGCCGACTGCATGCTGGCGCAGATGGTGCAGGCGGCGGCCTGCAACGCGACCCACGCGATCGAGCAGCGCACCGCGAAGTGGATCGTCTCGGCGATGGAGCGCACCGGCGACGCGGTCGTGCCGCTGACCCAGGAGCAACTCGCCGCCATGCTCGGCGTCGGACGCTCCTATGCGAGCCGCGTCATCCAGACCTTTCGGCGCGAGGGAATTCTGGAGACGCGCCGCGGCTCGCTGCTGGTCACGAACAAGGACGCGCTCGCTGCAAAGTCGTGTCTTTGCAACGAGCAGGTCAAGGGACATTTCGAGACGGTGCTGAGCGGTGTCTATCCGACCGAGAGAATGGGGCAGTAGGCGGAGCGCGGAGCTGCGTGCAAGCCCTGGAGCGCCGGTGAAGACTTAAAGTCCGGTGAAACCTTGGGCGACCGGATCGCTGCGGCCTTCCTTTTCGCGCAGATACACGAGGCCGCACACGGCGAGGCGGTCCTCGTCGGTCTCGCCGGCGGAGAACACCTTCTGCAGATACTCCTGCGACGCCTTCGCGCGCTTCTTCCGCCTTGGCCGTATCGAACATCAAGGCGTAGGTTTCGAGCACGCGGCGCGTGGCGACTTCGATCGCATTCGCATCTCATGATCAGTTTCCTTGACAGTCGGATGAACCATCAACGCGCAAGGGAACCGAAGGTTCCATGCTGTAGCGGCGTGCGATTGCGCGAGGAACGGCTGCTGCGACTTGCCGGATTGCGAGCGCTACTCTTCCGGCTCGGTGGTGAACATCAGCGGATAGCCCTTGGCGCGGCCGAGGTCGGTCGCGCGTGTCGCCTTGGTCTCGGCCACGTCGCGGGTGTAGACCGCGACCACGCAGACGCCGCGGCGGTGCGCGGTGATCATCACCTTGTAGGCCTCGTCCTCGGTCATGCGGAATTCGCCCTTCAGCACCGTGACGACGAACTCGCGCGGCGTGTAGTCGTCGTTGACGAGGATCACCTTGTGCAGCCGCGGCCGCTCGACCTTGGTTTTGACCTTGGTGCGCGGCTTGATGACAGTCTGGGGCATCGACGGGCTCGCGAGCGATGACGCGCTATGCGCGGCATTTTCTCATGCCGCGGCGCGTCCGTCCATGCGCGATCCGTGCACTGCTCCGAATCGGTGCACTCGGTGCTAGCCGGCGTAGCCGCCCTCATCGAGGTAGCGCTGCTCGTCGCGCGTCATCGCGCGCCCGAGGATCGGATTGCGGTGCGGGAAACGGCCGAAGCGGCGGATGATGTCGCGATGCCGCTTCGCATGCGAAAAATCCGGCTCGCCGAGGGCCTCGCGCCAGCGCGACCGAGCGCTCCTGGTCGGCCAGCGCCTCCGAATGCCCGAACGGCAGGTACATGAACAGCCGCAGATCCTTCTGAACGGCCTGGTCGTGCCCGGCCTCGATCGGCAGCTGCAGCGGCAGCGCGGGCCTTGGCGTCGGTCGCATACATGCGCGGCGTGCCGCGAAACGCGTTGCGCGGAAACTGGTCGAGCAGCAGGATCAGCGCCAGCGCCCCGTAAGGCGTCGCCAGCCAGCCGTCCAGGTCGCCGCGCGCCGCCGCCTCGTGCGTCGACAAGCAGCCGCTCGCGAAAGCGGCGGTCGAACGCCTTGTCCTTGGCGAACCACAGCGACGGCCCGGCCTCCCGCCAGAACTCGACGACGCTGTAGGCCTGTGCCGGCGTGTGTCGCGCTGCGCCGGTTGCGTGCGCCGGCCGCGGCCGGCGTGGAATTCCTGCTCGACGAATGCTTCGCGGCTCGTCTGCGCCTTGCGCGGCCGGATAGGTCAGGGATGACATGCGTATTTCTCCAGTCGGTTGCTTCTCGCCCACCTCGTGCAGCGTGACATCGCAATTGGCGCATGCTGAATCCAGTGATATGATTTCAGCAATATGCTGAACCAAATTGATCTATCCCGCGCCGACCTCAACCTGCTGACGCTGTTCGAGGTGGTGCTTGCGCGAGCGCCATGTCGGCCGCGCCGCCGCGCGGCTGAACCTGTCGCCGTCGGCGGTCAGTCACGGCCTCAAGCGGCTGCGGCTGCTGCTCAACGATCCGCTGTTCCTGCGCACGCCGAAGGGCGTGGTGCCGACCGCGCGGGCGGCGCAGCTGGCCGAGCCGATCGCCGAGGTGCTGGCGCGCGTGCGCAACGTCATCTCCAGCGCCGAGCCGTTCGATGCCGGCAAAGTCCGCGCGCCGCTTCATCATCGCCGCACCCGACGGCATCTCCTGCGGTGATCCTGCATCCGCTGCTGGCGATCCTGAACAGCCGCGCGCCGGGCATCGACATCGGCCTGCGCCAGCTGCTGCCGCCGCAGGCGCGGCCTTTCGACGGAACGGGCCTGGGAGTCGGCGCTGGCGGACCTCGAAGCCGGCGAGATGGACATCGCGATCGCGCCGATCGACAGCGTGCCGGCGCGCTTTGTCGCGCGAACGCTGTTCGAGGAGGACTTCGTCGTCGTCGTGCGGGCGCGCCATCCGTTCGCGGCGAAGCCGACGCTGGAGCGCTTCTGCCGGATGCAGCATCTGGTGGTGTCGTCGACCGGCGATGCGCACGGCTTTGTCGACACGGCGCTCGAAGCCGCAGGGGCTTGCGCGCCGTGTCGCGCTGACGGTGCCGGATTTCGCCATGGGGCTTGAGACCGTGGCCGATACCGATCTGATTGCGGCGATGCCGCGCCGCTTCGTCCGCGCTGCATGCGCCGCGGTTCGGACTTGGTGAGCCGGGAGGTGCCGCTGCGGCTGCGCAAGTATTCGATCCGCGCCATCGCGACCAGGGCGGCGATGATGGATGCTGGGCCTGGCGTGGCTGTTCGGCGTGCTGCAGGAAGCGGTCGAGGCCAGCGACAAGCCGCGCGGAGCGGCGCTGCAGGTCGTCTGGACCTGACCAGCCTACTCCTTAACCCGCCACGGCTGCAGCAGCTCGAGCCGCCATGCGGCCTGGCGCGGCGGCGGCCAGCGGCCGACGCGCGGCTTCTCCTCGACGGCCGGCTTCAACGCCTCCAGCCGGGCGCCGGCGCCAGCGCTGGCGCGTCGCGTCCTGAATTGTATCGACGAACGTCGATTTCTCGGCCATGGCCGATCCCTCGCGGGGAGCGCTGAAGCTTGCGCCCGCGCCATGAACGATTGGTTGACAAACGTCAGCCGAATTGGAGGGATCGGCGAAGATGCGTCAGGCCGGCAGCCGCGCCTTCTTGGCCGCGTCGTAGATTTCGACCCGCAGCATCGGAAACCTGCCCTTGAGCTCGGAGGCGGCGGCCTTCGCGCCCTTCAGGTCGTCGAACCGGCTCTTGAAATGCCCATCGACCAGCAGCGTGAAGCCGTCGGCCGGCGGCAGGTCCGCGCGCGTCGATGCGCCCGCCGCGACCTTGCGCACGACAGGCGCAGGCTTTGCCACGCCTGGCGCTTCGACCGGCTTTGGCGACGGGCAGCGTCGAGCGGCTCGGCTCTTGCGCGGCGCGGCCGCGACCGGCGCCTTCTTGGCCGGCTTCGCCACGGCCACCTTCGCGGCACTTCGCAGCAGCCTTCGCAGGTTTCAGCCGCGCTTCGCCGGCTTGACAGCTTTCACCGCAGCCGCCTTCTTCGGCGCCTTCGCCACGCGCGCAACAGCGGCGCGCGCCGGCGCCTTCGCAGGCTTGCCTTTGACTGCGCTTTTTGTGACTGCGGCTTTTGTCTTCGCCTTGGCCAAGCTTGCGCTCCTCTCGAACCCTGAATAGTACTTCAAGGGCGCGCCTTTTAGGACATGATGTCGGAAAGTGGAAGCTGTATTCGCGCGATGTTGCAGCGAAGCAGAGCTCGCGAAGCAGAAAGGCGCACCGGGAGCTCCCGATGCGCCTTTCCTTCAAACTCGCTGGTCCTGGCGCTGAGGCGCCAAAGCTTCAAGTGAAGCTATCAGGCGACCCCAGCGAGGTGACAGCGCTTGAGATTAGACACTGGATCACCTCCTTTCGTTGTTGACGACGCCTGAGAATATGCAGCGTCGCGGCAGCAAATACAAGACGCGGTGCCGACAGAAAAGTCTTGCTGCGCCGATTGCAATCGGCGGAATTTCGGGAACTCTGCCGCCTGAAAGAAAAGCACAACGATTAGGGGAGATTTCGACATGGCCTTTTCGCTCTACGACGCGAGCGTCGCGCAACTACCTGCAAATCCTCGGCGCGGTCGGCGGCTTCCTCGACAAGGGTCTCGCGCATTTCCGCGAGAAGGGCGTCGATCCCGGCGAGATCGTCGAGACGCTGCCTTGCGCCCGACATGCTGCCGCTGCGTTTCCAGATCGTCTCGGTCACGCATCATTCGCGCGGTGCGATGGAGGCGGCGAAGAACGGCGTGTTCGTGCCGCCGACGGGCAAGCCGGACCTCGACTACGCCGCGCTGCAGGCGCTGGTGACGGAAGCGCGCAACGAACTCGCGGCGCTGACGCCGGAGGCGGTCAACGCGCTGGATGGCCGCGACGTCACCTTCAAGCTCGGCGAACGTGCGCTGCCGTTCACGGCGGAAGGCTTCCTGATGTCGTTCTCGCTGCCGAACTTCTTCTTCCACGCCACCACGGCCTACGACATCCTGCGCCACAAGGGCGTGCCGATCGGCAAGCGCGATTTCATGGGCCGGCTGAAGCTGAAGATGTGATCGGGCCTGAGCCGCATTTGGGCCGAATCGACCGGACCGATCGGACATCGCTCAGCCGAACTGGACGCCAATTGCCGGTCCTTGCGCCAGATCGACGGCGCACTTGCGGCTGGCGGATTCCATTTCGAGCACGAGCGTGAAGTGGTCCGGCACGTTGATCGGATCGGCGAGCTCGATCGATGCGCCGGTCGCGGACATCTCCCGCACGGTGCAGACCTCGCTGGATTTTCCGAAGTAGATCTTTCCGGTCTTGAAGACCTTGCGCCGCGCCGCCTGCTGCTTGTCGGCCGCTTGTCGGCGAGCCGGCAGCTGTCCGAGGCCGGCGCAGGGCTGCGGCCTGGACGAACGGGCGGCTTCGGTGCCGCGACGGCTCCGGGATTTCGCACGGCCCAGTCCGAGTTGATGCTGCCGGCGAACGAGGCATCTGCGACCTCATTTCGAAATCGCGGCTGATCTCGCGCCGGTCGATCGGCCCCTGAAAGCTGATCAGCTGCAGCGAGGCGACGATCTGCTCGACGGTGTCGCCTTCGCCGAACGGCAGCAGCAGCCGTTCGCAATCCACCTGGTGTCCGTTGGTGATCGTGGTGATGATGGCGTAGATGGCGCTGCCGCTGGCCGCGCAATCGCATGCGCGCCGTCCAGCGAGATGGTCGCGCAGCGACGGCGGGACCACCTCGTCCATCGTCTTGCCGATCATGCCGGCGCCGAGCGTCTCCTCCGCGCGCAGTCCGAGCCGTCGAATGCGGAAGCGGCGGCTGCCGGCTTCGCCTCCGCCCTCGACGTCCCACACGATCAGCTGCTCGGGGCTGTGATCCTTCGGCTGCGGATTGAACTGCGGCGATGGACGGAAAGCGGCGATCCGTCGGCGAGCATGTTCCAGTGCGCGGCGAGCGCGCGCTGGTTGCTCGATCGGATGGCGTGCATCGAGACGGGCTGGAACGGCATGATGCATTCTGCAAATGGGCGAAGGTTCGCGTCGAGTGTGCCGGCAATCGCTTTACGGCCGGTTGACAAGCGCGCACGGAAACCGGCAACGTTGACGCAGCGACGCATGGCGCAGGCGTTAACCATGCGATGGCGTCGCAGCAGCGGCGCAACAGGGTGAATCAAAGCGTCTTCAGCGCGCATGCCGGCTCAACGCGCGCGATGTCGCATGCGCTCAATCCCCCAACTGAAACCTCTCGAAGCGACCGAGCTCTTCCTCGATGCCGCGCTTCAGCTCCTTGCGCGCGGCCTTCTTCGCGCCGTCGCCGACCCAGGTCCACTTCTGCATCAAGAGTTTCCTGTTCTGCCGGTCGGTCTTGAGATCGAGCGCGGCGACGATGCGGTCGCCGACCAGCACGGGCAGGGCGAAGTAGCCGAACTGCCGCTTCTCCTTCGGCACGTAGGCCTCGAACTTGTGGTCATAGCCGAAGAACAGCTTTGTGCGCTTGCGCTGGATGATCAGCGGATCGAACGGCGAGAGGATGTGCACCAGCCCGGGCTCGGTGCTGTCGGTCGCTTCGAGCACGTCGGGCGGTGCCCAGTGCTCCTGCTTGCCGGCGCCGTCGATCGCGACCGGCACCAGCTCGCCGCGGCGGACGCGCCGGCCGATCAGCTTGCGCCACCGCAGCCTTGCGCGGCGCGTCGAGATGGCAGATCGAATCGAGGCTGACGATCGCCTTGCGCGCGCAAGGCCCGGTCGAGCAGGTACGCCGTGGTCTCGGCGGCGGACGCAGCCCTCGGCGGCTTGTCCCAGCCGAAATGCCGCGTCGTCAGATCGTAGGTCTTCAGCATGCCGTTGCGCTCGCTGATCGCCAGCGCGCCGGTGAAGAACGCGTATTTCAGCGCCCGCTGCGACGGCTTGCGGCTGGCCCACAGGTGCTCCTTGTCCTGCAGCACGTCGTCCTCGATGTCGCGGATGGTCAGCGCGCCGTCGCGCTTCACCAGCCGCAGCACTTTTCGCAGGTCCTTCGGCGTGACGGATTTGAACCAGCGGCCCGGGTTGCGCTTGTATTGCTTGTAGTCCTTCATGTCGGCAATGAAGAAGCGCAGATCTTCCGAAGGCACGTAAGCCAGCGCGTGCGTCCAGAATTCGAACACGCTCTTGTCGCTGCTCTGCGCATGCCGCAGGTCCGCCCGGCGATAGGACGGAATGCGCGAGAACAGAATGTGGTGATGGCAGCGCTCGATCACGTTGATGGTGTCGATCTGCACATAGCCGAGCTGCCTGACGGCGGCAGCGACCGCTTCCGCGCCCGCGCCGAACGGCTCGCGCGCGTCGAGCCGTTGCGCCCGCAGCCAGATATGGCGGGCGCGTGTGTTGGTCAGGGGCAGGGGAGATTTTGCGGCGCGGGGCATCGCCGCGAGTTTAGCGGGATTCGCGACACAAGGTGACAGCAGTACGCCTACTTGGCGTTTTTCTTCAGCCAGTCCTGCATCTGTGCGATCTCCTTCTCCTGATCGGCGATGATTTTCTCGGCCATGGCCCGAATCGCAGGATCCTTGCCGTGCTTGAGTTCGACCTTGGCCATATCGATCGCGCCTTGGTGGTGCGGGATCATGCCGCGTACGAAATCGACGTCGGTCACGCCGCCGTAGGGAATGTCCATGTCGCGCATCATCTGTCTTGTGCGCCGCCTTGAAGTCCTTGGTCGATGCCGCATCGCCTGGTTTTGCCTTGTGCGCATGTGTGGCGTGCGGTGGATTGGCGGGCTGCGTGCTTTGTGCGATGGCAGAGCCATTTATGCCCACGGCAAGCGTCGCGGCGAGCATCAACTGGGGGAAATGGGTCACGGCTTGTCTCCTTTTGCCTTACTGCTTTTGTGGATGATCCGATACGCCGGCGTGCCTACTTGAATTGTCCCTGCGAGACCTTGCCGTCTGGCGCGGTGAGCTGCACGACGCCTTTGACACCTTTCGGTAAGGGCTGTTCGGCTTTGCCGGCGAGCGTGCGGGCCTGCGGATCGAGCGTGATGCGCTGAACCTTGCCGCCTGCATTCAATATGGCGACGCCCTTGAATCCGGTCGGTGCTACGGGCTTCTCGTTGCCATCACTGACGAACACCGCAACGTCGGTGCCGCCAACGACCAGCTCGACATGATAGTTTCCGGCATCGGCGATGCGGCCGCCGTTTGGCCCCTTTCCATCGTGTGCAACGGCCTGAAATGCCGGCAGCAGTCGCGGTCGCGACGAGAAGGGATTTGAGTGAGTGCATGTGAGGGCTCCTTTTGGTTGCCGGGGTCAGTAGGCTTGAGTGGGACTTAAGCTGGTGCTGCGCTCTGCGCCGCCTTGCAGCGCGCGCAGGCGCTCGAGCGGCCTCTCGCCAAGGCGCAGAAAGAGAATCGGCGTGATGAATGCGTCGAGCAGCGTCGCGCTGATGAGCCCGCCAAAGATCGTGACTGCAACCGGATGCAGGATTTCCTTGCCCGGCGTCGCCGCATCGATCAGCAACGGAACCAGAGCAACGCCGGCCGAAAGCGCGGTCATCAGAACAGGCGTCATGCGCTCGAGTGAACCGCGCACAACCAGGCCGGTTCCGAACGGGACGTTCTCCTGCAGGGCCAGGTTGATATAGTGGCTGATTTTGAGAATGCCGTTGCGCGAGGCGATGCCGGCAAGCGTGATGAAACCGATCATGCTGGCCACGGATAGTGGCTGACCGGCCAGCCACAGCGCGGCCACGGACCCGATCAGCGCCAGCGGCACCGAGCCCATGATGATAAGGGCCAGAACGGCGGACCGGTAACGGCTATAGAGAATGGCGAATATCAGGCTGAGCGACAACAGCGACAAGATGCCGATGGTGCGGCTCGCGTCTTCCTGCGCCTGGAACGTGCCTTCGAGAGCCGTGAAAAAGCCTTCAGGCAGCTTTGTCTGATTGAGTTCCTGACGGATAGCGCGGACGATCGCGGCGGTGTCGGTCCGGCCGTCAGTGTTGGCCAGCACCACCACGCGCCGCCTGCCATTTTCCCGCAGGATTTGGTTGGGGCCTTCCGTTTCGCGAATATCGGCGACCTGACGCGCCGGAATCCAGCCCGATGGTGTCTCGATCAGCAGATCGCCCAGCCGTTGCGTCGTGCGCAAATTGTCAGGCAGGCGCATCATCACATCGAAGCGCCGATAGCCATCCGCGAGACGTGAAACCACGCGGCCGTTGGAAAGGCGGGAGAGCTGTTCGACCACGGCGCCTGGCTGCACCCCGTAGAGCGCCGCGCGCTGATAGTCGACGCGAATTTCAAGCTGCGGGACCAGGACCTGCTTTTCGACCTGAAGGTCGGTCAGGCCAGGGACGCTTGCGAGACGCGCGCGCAGCGACTCGGCAAGGCCGCGCAGCCGATCGAGATCATCGCCAAATATCTTGAGCGCGATCTCGGCCCGCACGCCCGAGAGCATATGGTCAAGCCGGTGCGAGATCGGCTGGCCGATATTGATCGCCAGCGGCAATACGGCGAGCCGGCCGCGGATATCCGCAACGATGTCGGTCTTGGGGCGGCCTCCGTCCTTCAGATCGACGTCGATCTCCGATGAATGCACGCCCTCGGCGTGTTCATCGAGCTCGGCCCGGCCCGTGCGGCGGCCGACCGATTTCACATCCGGCACGTCGAGGATGAGACGCTCGGCTATCAGGCCGACCCGGTTGGATTCGGCCAGGGAAACGCCGGGATTGAACAACAGGTTGATGGTGAATGTGCCCTCATTGAAAGGTGGCAGGAAGGCGCGCGGCAAATAGAACGCGCCGATCAGTGCGAGCGCGACCAGAATCGCCGCGGCGCCGAGAACAAGCCGCTGCATGCCGAGCGCGGATTGAAGGGCTGCGCGATTGGCGCGCTTGAGCACGCGTACCAGGGGGCTTTCATGGGCCTCGAGCCGCTTCATGCCGGGCAGCATGTAATAGGCCATGACCGGCGTCAGCGTGATGGAAACGACGAGGCTGGCAAGGATCGAGATGATGTAGGCCACGCCCAAGCGGAGCGAACAGGCGGCCCTCGATGCCGGTCAACGCAAACAGCGGCACGAAGACCAGCACGATGATCATCGTGGCGTAGACAATGCCCGAGCGCACTTCCTGCGATGCGGCGACGATGACATCAAAGACGCGCCGGGGCTGTTCCGCGAGGCGATTTTCCCGCAGGCGCCGGAAAATGTTTTCGACGTCGACCACGGCGTCATCGACCAGTTCGCCGATGGCGATGGCGATGCCGCCGAGCGTCATCGTGTTGATCGAAAGGCCGGCGAGATAGAAGATTGCGGCCGTTGCGAGAATGGAGACCGGAATCGCCGTAAGCGAGATCGCCGTCGTGCGCCAGTTGAGCAAGAAGGCAAACAGCACGACCGCCACCACGAGCGCCGCTTCCAGCAGCACGCGCTTGACGTTGCCGATCGAGCTCTCGATGAAGTTGGCCTGGCGGAACAGGATTTGATTGGCCTTGACGCCTTCAGGCAGGCTGGCGCTTATGCCGTCCAGCGCGGCTTCAATCTGCCGTGTAAGGGTAATCGTATCGACATTCGGCTGTTTCTCGACCGAGACGATAACGGCAGGTTTGCCCATGTAGCCCGCATCGCCCCGCTTGAAGCGCGGCGCGAACGAGACCGTCGCCACCTGATGCAGGTAGATGGGTCGGTTGCTGATGGTCGTGACGACGATGCTGCGCAAGTCTTCGAGACTGGTGGTGCGCGCAATATTGCGGATGAGATATTCGCGCGCATGCTGATCCGTAAAGCCGCCACCGGTGTTGACGCCGAACTGCGAAAGCGCCTTTTCAATCTGCTCGTAGGTGACGCCCAGGGCTCGTGCCGCCGCTGGCTGGGGCGCTACCCGGAATTGCCGCACCTCCCCGCCGATGGGAATGACCTGCGCGACGCCCGGTATCGACAAAAGCCGTGGACGCAGCGTGAAATCCGCGATTTCGCGCAGCGCCATGGGGCTTGCCGTCTCGCTGGAGAGTGCGATCAGCAGGATCTGGCCCATGATGGAGCTGACCGGACCGAGTTGCGGCACTGTGTTGGGCGGCAACTGCTCGCGCACGAGTGTCAGCCGCTCACTCACCTGCTGGCGATTGCGGTAGATGTCCGTTCCCCACTCGAACTCGACATAGACGATCGACAGCCCGACGCCGGAAACCGAACGCACGCGCGAGACACCCGGCACGCCGTTCATTTGCGTTTCGATCGGAAAGGAAACCAGCTGCTCGACTTCGGGCGGCGCAAGCCCTTCGGATTCCGTCATGATCGTGACGGTGGGTTTGTTCAGATCCGGAAAGACATCGACCGGCAGGCGCGCGACGCTGTAGCCGCCGAAGGCAATGAGTACGATTGCCAGCGCCAGCACGAGCAGCCGGTTGCGCAGCGATTGCGTGACAAGAAATGTGAACATTTGCGCACGCTCCCTTAACGCACGTGATCAAGCAGCTCGGCGCCTTGCGTCACCACGCGCTTGCCGGGCTCGATGCCGGCCAGCACCAGGACGCTGGCGCCATCGAGCGGTGCGGTGCGGACGAGCCGGGCGACGAACCGTTCGGCGCTGACATGCTCGAAGATCACATCCTGGCCGCTGGCGGCGCGCACCAGTGCGCTGCGTGGAACGGCGATGCCGTTGCTGGCATCATCGGTGCGGACGAGGACGCTGACGAACTGGCCCGCCCGCAGGCCGGTGGCGTCGCCCTCGATTGCGAAATGCACCGGGATGGATTGGCTGCGATCGGCAAAGCCTGACCCGCGATGCATGAGCGTGAAAGTCCTGCCGGACGCCGTCTGCGCGAATGCTTCCCGGGCCCCGGGGATGATCTCAAAGCTCAGAGCCTCGACCCAAAGCCTGGCTGGGATCGATGATATGAAAGATGACGGCATTGGGCTGTGCAATTTGCCCCGCGATGGCGCTGCCGTCGGCGATGACGCCGGAAACCGGCGCGATCAGCGCTTCTGGTTCGCGGCGCGACTTGTCGAGCATGCCGCGGCGCTCGCGCAACCCTTCGAGTTCGCTCCGCGTATCTTCAAGCTGCGAGCGCGCAATCGCGCCGGATGGCACCAGCGTTTCCTGACGCGCGAGGCGCCGCTCGACGATCGATATCTGCTGGTCGATCTCGCCCTGGCGCTGGCGCATGTCGGAGACGTCGATGGTCTGCATCGGCTGCGCGACATAGGCCAGCACGTCGCCCTGTTTCACCTGTGCCCCAAGCTGGGGAAAGCCGCCGGGCGGCGGCGTAAGGCGTCCACCGACCGCGGCCTGCACATAGCCGCTGGCGTTGGGGTCGGGGATGATGCGGCCGGGCAGCTCGATCGCCCGCTTGAACGTCCGCGTCTCGGTCAGGACGGTGCGAAGGCCAAAGATGCGCTGCACCGGTTTTGGAATGAAGATCGTGCCGTCGCCGAGCCGCGCGGCGCGGTCGCCGGTCAGCGGCGCTGCGGCCTTCGGCTCCTCGGCGTGATCGTGACCTTCATGAGCGAGCGCGGGGGCGCTCGCGAGCGTGAGCGCTACGCCGATCAGGATCATCGCCGCGCCGGCCCGCCGGCGGGCGAAGGCCATCGCAGCGGCGCCGATCAGGATGCCGGCGAGCAATGCGCCAATCGTGCTCGGCGCCAGCAGCGCGCGCGCCCGTTCGATCAGGCTCGTGGAGGCTCGACCGGCGTTTGCGCCGTCCGCCGGCACGTCGATCGCGACAGGCAGGATATCGACCGCGTTGTCGGCGGTGACCGTGAAGACGAGGTCGAGACGCCCGCCCTTCGCGAGCCAGGGCGCCGGCAGCCGATAAGTGCCGTCGTCCTTCGCCTCGGCCTTCGCGGGTCCCTCCGGCGTCTCGACCTCGATCGCGGCACCTGCCGCCGGCTCGTTCGAGGCGAAGCGGTCGAGATAGATGATGAGCTCGGCGCCCTGCGCGACCGCGACCAGCTCGAAATTATCGGACGCGGCTTCACCGCGCGCGGCGACACTGGCCGGGCTCGCCGCGGCGGGCGGGCCGTGATCGTGGCCTTCATGCGCGTGCGCGGTGCCGGCAACGATGCCTGCAATCAATGCTCCCGCGACAAGCGCGGAAGCCAAACGGGACAACATGAGATGGTTCCTTCGCGAGACCGAATAGATGCTCGCGAGCGATGCGCCATGCAGGCGTCATCGCGCGCGCGAGCGGCGGTTCAGGCGAAGGATCTTGGTGGACGTTGCAGCGATGGGCCGGCAATGCCGGCAGGCAATGGATTTGCGGTGAGGCCGATTTCGGCGCCGTGCGACGGCGGCATCAGCAGCGGTGGCATCGGCGCGTCGAGGCTGAGGCACATGGCGCACGTGCCTTGCCCGCAGCAGCCGCGATCGGAGCAAGGCGAGGCGCCGCGCTGGCCCGGTGCGCCAGACGCCGCCACAGTCGGCGATTGTTCGGTCTGCTGTTCGATGGCGTGCGCCGCGGGCGTCGAAACGTCCGTGGCCTGCGCGTCCGTCTGGGTATGCACGTGCGTGGCGTGCGCGTGGCCTGCATGGGCCTGCGCCACCTGCGGCAGCGCGAACAGCGCGGCCAGAAGGACGGCGAAACCGAACAGTCGCGTGCAGATCGTGCCTCTCGACATGCGCCGTGATTAGCACAGGGCGCCGCCAGAGGCGATCTGAAATTTTCTTGAGTCTGTGGCGCGCCCGCACTCGTCGCACGACCGTTCATTCGAATGCTATAACGTTCGGCGTTCATCGGGCGTGAATGATGAACGCAATCGGCAATCTGTTGTGTCCTGTCTGCCCTTGACCCTTCCAGCGCCCGCGACTACGAGGGTAGGCAGGAGGCAACGCGTTGCGCCGTATTGGAACAATCGTTCAGAATGGCAATTGGCGCCGGCTGATCACGCTGGTGTGCCTGTTCGCGTTTGTCTTTGTGGCCGTTGTCCATGCCGGTCATCATGTTGCGCCGCTCGGTGAACAAGCCGCATATGCGGTGCCCTCGACGAGCCACGACAGCAATGATGAGAGCGAGCCGGCCAATGCCGATACCGTTTGCCTCGCGTGCGTGCTCGCGGCTGCCGAGATCACAAGTGTCGACCTGACGCCCGACGTGCGCGCCAGCATTCGCGTGGAGACGCGTGCGCTCGCGCTCACGACACGATCCATTCCCGCAGAGTTTCCACCGCCTATCGCCTGACATCGCAAGAGATCACGCCTGCGCGCGACCGCGCCGGCTCCCTTTCGATGATTCAGGATTATCGCTTCCATGCGCCCGCGCCTCACGCTGGCCGTTGCGGTTCTCGCAAGCGTCCTGCCTTTTCACGCAAACGCCCAATCGGGCGATGGCGTTCTGACGCTTGCTGGAGCGCTGTCGCGGGCACTGGCCACCAATCCGCGCCTCACGGCCGCCGAACGCGACATCGGTATAGCAACCGGCCGCCGCATTCAGGCCGGCGCAATTCCGAATCCCGGAGCTTTCGGCCGAACTCGACGATTCCTTCGGCAGCGGCCGATATCGCGGCACACGCTCGGCCGAAACGACGCTGCAGCTGAGCCAGGTCGTCGAGCTGTGGAGCAAGCGCGATGCGCGCATCGCCGCAGGGGCCGCCGAAGTCGATGCCGCGACATGGCAGCGCCGTGCGACACGCCTCGAAATCCTGTCTGAAACAGCGATTGCGTTCTTCGCGGTGCTGGGCGCGCAGCGGCGCGTTGAAATTCTGAACGAGCAGGTCGCACTGCGCTCGGCCGGCTGACGCCGCTGCTGCAGCGACGTGTCGATGCCGGTGCCGCGTCGCCGGCCGAAACCGGCCGCGCCACCATCGCCGCCGATCTGGTCCGCGTCGATCTCGAACGCACGCGCGGCACGCTTGCGAGCGCACGGCGCGATCTTGCCGTCCTGATGGGCGACAGCGCTCCGAAATTCGCCTCCGCCGCGGGGCGCTCGGTCGCGATCGGGCGCGCGCCGCCGTTCTCCACCGTGCTCGCTGCGATCGACGCCAATCCGGCGCTGATGCGCTGGACGGCGGTGCGGGCGCAGCGCAACGCCGAGCTTCTGATCGCGCGACTGAAGCCTGTTCCCGATCTGAAGGTGAGTGCGCGGCTGGCGGCACTATAACGAGACCGGCGACAACGCCGTGCGGCTTGGTCTGTCGGTCGCGATTCCGATTTGGGATCAGAACCGCGGCGACATCTTCGCGGCCGAACAAAACGTCGACAAGATGCGCGCCGAACAGGCGGCCAACCGTGCCGCGCTGGTGCTGGTCGCCGGCCGCGCCTACGACACCCTCACGGCGTCGCTGCGCGAACTGCAAATCCTGCGCGACTCCACCATCCCGACCGCGCGCACCGCGGCGGACGCGATTCAGGACGGCTACGGGCAGGGACGCTTCACGCTGCTCGAAGTGCTCGACGTGCTCTCGACGCGTCGGGCAGGCCTCGCTGCGCGAGCAGGAAGCGCAGCAAAACCTTCACACCGCGATTGCGACGATCGAAGGCCTGGTCGGCAATCCCTTTGCGCTGACCCGGGGTGCACCACGATGAGCCGGATTCTGAAAGCCAGCGTGGTTCTGGTGCTGCTGGTCGCCGCCGTCTTTGCCGGGATGAAGATTCTCGAAGCGCCGCCCGGCAAGAGCGCCGCAAAGGGGCATGGTCACGGCCATGGCAGTGCGAAGATCATGCGCATGGTCCCGCCTCGGCGACGATGAGCGACGCCAAGGTCGCCGCCGCAGGCATCCAGCTGGAAAAGGCGCAGGCCGGGACGCTGCGCGACACGCTTCGGCTGAATGGCGTGCTGCAGTCCAATCAGGAGCAGACCGTGCAGATCACGCCGCGCTTTCCGGGCGTGGTGCGCGACGTGCAAGCAAGCGCATCGGCGACACCGTGCAGAAGAACGAGGTCGTCGCGACCATCGAGAGCAACCAGAGCCTGATGCCTTATGAGCTGCGCGCGCCGATCGCCGGCACGGTGATCGACCGGCAGATTGCGCTTGGCGAATACGTCTCCGAGCAGAAGCCGGCCTTCACCGTCTCCGATCTCTCGACCGTGTGGGTGGATTTGTCGGTGCCGCGCCGCGAGCTTCGCCGCGTCAAGGTCGGCGACACGGTGCTGGTCGATGTCGAGGATGGCGGCGCGCCCGTCAGCGCCAAGGTCAGCTATCTCTCGCCGATCGGCGCCGCCGAAACCCAGAGCGCGCTGGCGCGCGCCACCGTGCGCCAATCCGGACGGCCGCCTGCGTCCGGGCCTGTTTGTCACCGGCAAGCTGGTCCTCTCCGAAAAGCAGGCCCCGCTCGTCGTCAAGCTGAGCGCGCTGCAGACGCTGGAGAACCGCAACGTCGTCTTCGTGCGCGAGGGCGAGAAGTTCGAGCCGCGCGACGTCGAGCTCGGCGACAAGGACGGCGAGCAGGCCGAAGTGCTGTTCGGCCTTGACGAGGGCGATGTCTACGCCGCGCGCAACAGCTTCGTCATCAAGGCCGAGATCGGCAAGGCCAGCGCCGCGCATGAGCATTGAGGTGATGCGAGTGATCGACGGCATCCTCGCGTTCTCGATCCGCCAGCGCTGGCTGGTGATGTTCGTCGTGCTCGGCATCGCCGCGTTCGGCGCCTGGAGTTTCACGCGCCTGCCGATCGATGCGGTGCCGGACATCACCAACGTGCAGGTGCAGATCAACAGCACCGCGACCGGCTACTCGCCGCTCGAGATCGAGCAGCGCATCACGTTTCCGATCGAGACCGCCATGGGCGGCCTGCCGCAGCTCGAATATACGCGCTCGCTGTCCCGCTATGGCCTGAGCCAGGTCACGGTCGTCTTCCACGACGGCACCGACATCTATTTTGCGCGGCAGCTGGTCAACGAGCGGATCCAGCAGGTCAAGGACCAGCTTCCGCCCGGCGTCGAGACCGCCATGGGCCCGGTCTCCACCGGCCTCGGCGAGATCTTCCAGTACGCGGTGGAAGCGCAGGCCGGATGCGAAGAACGCCGACGGCAAGCCCTACTCGACCACCGAGCTGCGCACGATCCAGGACTGGATCATCAAGCCGCAGCTGCGCACGGTGCCGGGCGTCGTCGAGGTCAACACCATCGGCGGCTACGAGCGGCAGTTCCACGTGCTGCCGGACCCTGCGCGGCTGATGGCCTACCGCCTGTCGTTCCGCGACGTGATGGCGGCGCTCGCCGCGAACAACGCCAATGTCGGCGCCGGCTATATCGAGCGCAACGGCGAGCAGTATCTGGTCCGCACGCCGGGGCAGGTCGCCACCATCGACGAGATCAAGGAGATCGTCATCGGCTCCCGCCGCGGCGTGCCGATACGGATTTCGGATGTCGCGACGGTGGAGGAGGGCAGGGAGCTGCGCACCGGCGCGGCCGCGGTCAACGGCGAGGAAGCGGTCGTCGGCACCGCCATGCTGCTGATCGGCGAGAACAGCCGCGCGGTCGCCCAGCGGGTCGATCAGAAGCTGAAGGCCGATCGCCGCCTCGCTGCCGGAAGGCGTGATGGCGCGCACGCTCTACGACCGCACGGCGCTGGTCGAAGCGACCATCGCCACCGTCGAGAAGAACCTGCTCGAAGGCGCGCTGCTGGTCGTGGTCGTCCTCTTTCTCGTGCTCGGCAATTTCCGCGCGGCGCTCGC
This sequence comes from uncultured Alphaproteobacteria bacterium, assembly GCA_963843435.1. Classification (GTDB taxonomy): domain Bacteria; phylum Pseudomonadota; class Alphaproteobacteria; order Rhizobiales; family Xanthobacteraceae; genus P52-10. The sequence goes on along the minus strand of CAWJKJ010000006.1, from coordinate 107,262 downwards.
CACCGCCTGCGTCATTCCGCTGTCGATGCTGATGACGGTGGTCGGCATGGTCGAGACGAGGACCAGCGCCAATCTCCTGAGCCTCGGCGCGATCGACTTCGGCATCATCATCGACGGCGCCGTGATCATCGTCGAGAACTGCCTGCGCCTGCTCGCGCACGAGCAGGCGCGGCGAGGGCGGCTGCTCGACGACGCAGGAGCGCTTCGACACCATTCTCGCGCGGCGCCAAGGAGGTCATCCGGCCGAGCCTGTTCGGCACCATGATCATCGCCGTCGTCTACCTGCCGATCCTGACGCTCACCGGCGTCGAGGGCAAGATGTTCACGCCGATGGCGATCACGGTGCTGTTCGCGCTCGGCGCTGCCGCCGTGCTCTCGATGACCTTCGTTCCTGCGGCGGTCGCGCTGCTGGTCCGCGGCAAGGTGTCCGAGCACGAGAACTGGTTCATGCGCTGCGAGCAGTCGCCTCTATGCGCCGCTGCTCGACGCCAGCATCCGTCATCGCGGCATCGTGGCGTTCGCCGCTGCGATCATCGTCGTGCTGACGGGGCTGGTCGCGACCCGCATGGGCGGCGAGTTCATCCCGAGCCTCGACGAGGGCGACATCGCCATGCATGCGATGCGCATCCCCGGCACCAGCCTCACCCAGGCGATGGAGATGCAGAAGACGCTGGAAGCAGCGATCCGCGAGTTTCCCGAGGTCAAGGAGATGTTCTCGAAGGTCGGCACCGCGGAGGTGGCGACCGATCCCATGCCGCCGAACGTCGCCGACAACTTCGTCATGCTGAAGCCGCGCGACCAGTGGCCGGATCCGAAGCGGTCGAAGGCCGACCTCGTCGCCGCCATCGAGAAGCGCGTCGAAGACGTTCCCGGCAACAACTACGAGTTCACCCAGCCGATCCAGATGCGCTTCAACGAGCTGATCTCCGGCGTGCGCAGCGATGTCGGCATCAAGGTCTTCGGCGACAATCTCGATACCCTGCTGCAGGTTGCGAACCGTGTCCAGGCGGTGATCCAGCGACATTCCGGGCGCCGCCGACGTCAAGACCGAGCAGGTCACGGGCCTGCCGGTGCTGACCGTGAAGCTCGACCGCGCGGCGCTGTCGCGCTACGGGCTTGCGTCGGCGATGTCCAGAACGATCGTCGAGATCGCGATCGGCGGCAAGCATGCGGGCCTGGTCTTCGAGGGGGACCGGCGCTTCGACCTGGTCGTGCGCCTGCCGGAGCATCAGCGCGTCGACATGGACGCGATTGGCGCACTGCCGATCCCGCTGCCGGCGCTGGAAGACAAGAGCGACGGAGCGCGCACGCCGCGCTGGCCAGCCTCTCGCCGGCCCTGCAGCGCTACGTGCCGCTCGCGGCGGTCGCGACGATCGAGTCCGCGCCGAGGTCCGAACCAGATCAGCCGCGAGAACGGCAAGCGCCGCATCGTGGTGTCGGCCAACGTGCGCGGGCGCGATCTCGGCTCCTTCGTCGCGGAGGCGCAGGCGGCGGTCGCGCGCGACGTGCAAGCTGCCGGCCGGCTACTGGATCGGCTGGGGCGGCCAGTTCGAGCAACTCGTCTCGGCGGCGCAAGCGGCTGACCATCGTCGTGCCGGTCGCGCTGCTGCTGATCTTCCTGCTGCTGTTCATGAGCCTCGGCTCGGCCGCGGACGCCCTGCTGGTCTTCAGCGGCGTGCCGCTGGCGCTGACCGGCGGCGTCGCTCGCGCTGCTGCTGCGCGACATTCCGCTTTCGATCAGCGCCGGCATCGGCTTCATCGCCTTGTCGGGCGTGGCGGTGCTCAACGGCCTCGTCATCATCGCCTTCATCCAGAATCTGCGCGCCGAGGGCCGTCCGCTCGATCGATGCGGTGAAGGAGGGCGCGCTGACGCGGCTGCGGCCGGTGCTGATGACGGCGCTGGTGGCCTCGCTCGGCTTCGTGCCGATGGCGATCGCCACCGGCGCCGGCGCCGAAGTGCAGCGGCCGCTCGCCACCGTCGTCATCGGCGGCATCATCTCCTCGACCATCCTCACGCTGCTCGTCCTGCCCGCGCTCTACGTGCTGTTCCGGCGCGAGACGGCCCCGTTCTCCACCACACCACGAACCCACTCAAGGAGGACTCTATGCGTAAACTGATGATCACGATCGCGGCGGCACTGATGCTCGCGGCGCCAGCGCTTGCCCAGCACAAGCACGGCGCGAACCACAAGGGGCCCGAACGGCGGCCCCGTGGAAGACGTGGCCGGCGTGCACGCCGAATTCGTCGCCAGCGGCCCGGCGCTCACCTTCAACATCCTCGATGAAGCCAACAAGCCGATCTCGGCCAAGGGCTATACCGGCTCGGTGCTGATCGTCAGCGGTTCGGAGCGCGAGACGGTGCAACTGACGGCGGCGGACAACGCGCTCAAGGGCGAAGCGAAGAAGGCAGTGCCAGCAGGTGCTGCCGTCACGCTGCAGCTCAAGACCGACGCCGGTAAGTCGGGACAGGCGCGGTTCAAGAAGTAGCGAGATGCTCGATCCTGCAAGGGAGGCCTTGCATGAAAGCCATAATCAAGATCGCGATGGGCCTGGGCGGATCGCTGCTCCTGACGTCCGCCCTTGCACAACCAGCCACTGTAAAAATTGTCGGCGTCGGCAGCACAAGTTGCCGACAATTCTTGCTTGAAAGCCGAACGACGCCCACGGCCGAGCGGGATTATCTGACATGGGCACAAGGCTTCATGAGCGCCGTCCTGCTGAGCCGGCCTGCGGGGGTCGATGAAGCGCTCGACCTCAATCCGCCTGCCTTCCCGGTCCGGGAGCAATTGGCGTTTCTGCACGATGCCTGCGAGGTTGCGCCGGCCGCCAATTTCTCCGATGCGGTGGAGAGGCTCTACGAAGAGTTGCGCAAAAGGGGGCAGGGCAAATGATTGGTTCGCGTTGAGCGAGCTAGCCCAATCGCACAGCCAGATTGCCGTGGACGAGACTTCGCGCATCGGCTGCCGTACGCTGCACATTGTCCCGCGACAGCTCGATCCGCACCACGTCGCTGAGCCCCTGCGGCTCGCGGTGCGCGACGACCACGAATGTCGCCTCCGGCAGTTCGGCCTGCAGCAACGTCATGAGCCTGCGTTCGGAGTCGAGGTCGAGCGCGCTGGTGGCTTCGTCGAGGAACACCCAGTCCGGCTTCGATGCCAGCACCCGCGCCAGCGCAAGACGCTGCTGCTCGCCGACGGAGAGGCCGCTCGTGGCGTCCGTCTCCGCGCCGAGGCGATGGCCGAGGCCGACCTTGGTCAGCAAGTGCGTCGGTCTCGCTGCGGGACAGCGTGTCCGGCAGCGCCGGATAGATCGCGGCCGCGGCAAGCGAGTCGAGCGGCAGGTAGACCTGTTGCGGCAGGAAGCAGATGCGCGCCTTGCGGCGATCTCGATCGTGCCGCTGGCATGCGGCCACAGGCCGGCCAGCGTCTTGAACAGCGTGCTCTTGCCGAGGCCGGAGACGCCGCTGAGCCACACCGTCTGGCCGCGGGCGATGGTCAGGCTCGCCGATCTCCAGCAGCAGGCGATTGTCCGGAGTGCGGATCGCCAGGTTGGCGACGCGCAGCGCTGCCGTCGGCGTGACATCGATCGGGCCGGCCCGGATCGTCGAGACCGTCTTCGGTCGACATTGTGGAAGCGCTGCGAGCCGTCGCGTGGTCGCGACCAGGTCGGACACGAATTTGTAGTTGAAGACGAACCACGACAGCGTCGTCACGACGTTCTGAAACGCCTGCGCAAGCTGCATCAGCCCGCCGAGCGTGATCTTGCCGGCGAGGAAGGCCGGCAGCGCGAGGAACATCGGGATGCGCAGCACGGTCTGGAAATAGGGCCGCTGGAACAGGCCGAAGATGAACTCGCGCCGGATCACGCGATGCCAGATGTCGACGATGTTCTCGAAGCGCGCCGACAGGATGCGCCGCTCGGCCGCCTCGCCGCTCGAGCAGCGCGATCGCCGAGGAATTCTCGCGGACGCGCATCAGCGCGAAGCGAAAGTCGGCCTCGCGCTTCTGCTCCTCGGCGAGCAGTGCCGGACAGCGGCGGCCGAGCGCGTGGGTCAGCGACGGTGGCGATCGCCACATAGACCGGCGCGATCCAGAACATGTACTTCGGAACGGTCGAAGTCGATAGCCGAGCAGGGCTGAAGGACAGGTCGAAGGTCGACAGCTGCCAGAGCAGCGTCGCGTAGGAGTACAGGCCGATCAGATTCATGATGAAATCGAGCACGCCGGTGCGCACGCCTTCGTCCCGCCGAGCATGGAAGCTCACGAAGATGTTGGCATCCTCGGAGATGCGCTGGTCGGGATTGTCGATCGCGCGGCTGCTGCCGAGGCTCGGATCGAGGATCCAGTAGGCCTGATTGGCGGTCCATGACGTCGAGCAGCACGTCGGTCAGCCGCCGCCGCCAGCGCAGCTGCACGATCTTGCGCAGATACTGGCCGATGAGGAACAGCATGGCGGACGTGCCGATCAGCATGGCAGAACACGCCGATCTGCTTGACGATCGCCGGCGCGTCCAGCTTCTGCAGGGCGTTGTAGAAGTCCGCGCTACCACTGGATCAGCCGCAGCGTGATCTGGATGCCGGTGAGCTCGCAGCGCGACGACGATACCGACAACAGCAGCAGGCTCAAAAGACTTCCCGGTCCGCTCGCGGCGATGCGCAGAAAGCGCCAGATCTGCCTCAGGATGTCACGCATGGGACGTCGGCCTTTGCGCTTGCGAAAGAGGGTTGCGAAAACGCGTTGAACCGGATGCGGGCATGCATCCGGTTCATTGCGTCGGAGCGGAGCGGTCGACAGTCTCAGAACTGATAGGTCGCTCCAACCTTGTAGGTTCGCCCGGGCGCGGTCTGCAGCTCGAGCGGATTGGCAATCGCCACCGCGGTCGTTGGAACGATCGGGTAAGTCGTCGCGCCGTTCAGCGAGCGGAAATAGCGCGCATCGGTGAAGTTCAGCACCGACGCACGCAAGGTGAGACCCGGCACCCAGCGCGGCGACCAGTTGAAGATCGCATCGAACGCGACGTAGCCGTCGGGGCGGTAGAGCGTCGGGCTGGACCGCTCCAGCACCTGGCTGGCCCATGTGGTCACGATCTGTCCGTCGAAGCCGGTCTCCACATCGAAGTAGCGAACGCCGAACGTGCCGGAGAACGGCGTGGTGCCGTCGAACGCCGTCTCCGGTGCGCCGGCCGACGCGATCTGCGTCCCGTCGATGAAGGCGATCGACGCCGAGACGGTCCAGTTCGTCAGGAAGCGATACTCGCCCGCCAACTCCACGCCCCAGGTGTTGACCTGCGACAGGTTCTGATAGGTGAAATCGAGATCAGGTTCGGTACGGGACGACGAAGTTCTGGATGAAGTCGGTGTAGTCGGCGCGGAAGCCGGTGACCGAGAGAAAGGCCGACGGTCCCTGAATGCGCACGCCGGCTTCGTAGCTCTTGACGCTTTCCGGACGGAGATCCGGGGTCGGGATCAGGACGCTGTTGCGCCGCCGCCGGCCGGCGCGACGTGATACAGCTGCTGCGCGGTCGGCATCTTGAAGCCTTCGGCATAGCGTGCGACCAGCGAAATCTGCTCGTTGAGCTTGCCAGACCGATCCGAACTGCTTCACCAGCTTTTCGCTCTGGCTGACCGCGGCTCGCTTGCCCGGCACCACTGATAGAACGGGTTCGGCCGTGGATCGAGTTCGTAGGTCGCGTAGCGAATGCCGGGCGTGATGATCCAGCGGTTGTCGAAGAATCCGATCTCATCCTGGATGAAGCCGTCGGCGCGCTTGGTCGTTGCGTCCGCGAAATTGAAGCCGCCGGCGTTGGCGATCGTGACCGCGCCGGTGGTCAGGTTGGTGGTGATGTCGCGCCGCTCATAGTCCGTCTCGGTCACGCTGGCATAGGCGCCGTAGGTCAGCTTGTGGGTGGCGAACGGCGTATTGAACGACGAGTTGAACTGAATGTCGCCTTCGGTGAACTGCTCCTTGTAGTTCAGAAGGAAGTCGAGCCGATCGAAGGTGCCGTTGCTGAGCCGCCGCCGGCGGTCACCGGTGAAGTTTCTTTCGAAGGGAGAATGCGACACGAACCAGCGGATCTGGTCGATCCAGCCGAGCTGCGGCGTGTAGCGGTGGATCAACTGGTAGCGTTCGCTCGACTGCACCTGGTTGCGGATGTAGCTCAGGTTGCGGATGTTGCCGGTCTGCAGGCCGAGATCGTGGCGCTGATCGGTGGTCTTGTCGCTCTTGGCGTGCTGAGTGACGAACTTGAACTCGTGCTCGGCATTTGGATTCCAGACGATCTTGCCGAGGATGTCATAGTCCTTGCCGTCGAGCGGGTTGAGCTCGTTGCAGCGAATGGCTTCCGGGTTGCGCGGGCACGGCCAGATGCCGCCTCTCGGATCGGCGTTGCTCAGCTTGCCTTCGCTGTAGGAGCGCTGCGACGCGCTGATCAGCGCCGACCATTCGCCCCAGCGGAAAGCAGCTGTGCCGCTCTTGGACCAGGTCTTGTCGTAGGAGTCGTAGCCGGTGTCGACCTGGCCGCCGAAATTGCGGCCTTTCAGATAGTCCTCCGGATCCTTGGTGACGAACGCGACCAGGCCGCCCAGTGCGTCGGCGCCATACAGCACGCCGGCGGGGCCGCGGATGATCTCGACCGTCTTCAGGTTGCCGATGCCGACGAAATCGCGATTGCCGTCGACGATGCTTTCGATCACGCGCGCGCCGTCCACCAGCTCCAGCACGCGGTTGTTGGAGACGCCGCGGATGGTGAAGCCTGCGAGATTGCCGAACGGATCGACGCTGGACGTGGTCTTCGACACGGTGACGCCCGGCACGTAGCGGACGAGATCCTGCACGTCGCGCACCTGCCGCTCTTCGAGCTGCTTGCGGTCGATCACCGTCACGTTCTGGGTTTGCTGCAGGAACGGCTGCGGGCCGCGATCGGCATAGACGCTGATCTCGTCGAGCATCACGCCGTAGCTGTCGGCGATGCGCCGGCCGGCGGCGTCGCGCTCGCGTTGCTCTTGCGTGGTTTGCTGCTGCCGGTCCTGCCGGCGCTCGGCCGTCGTCTGTGCCTCGGCGTCGGTGCAAAACGCCAAAGGCAATGCCAATGCGAGCATCGCCGCGCGGCCGCGCTGCACGCGCATGTTCTCACTTGTTGTACGAAGCATATCGGTCCCCTATGCCACCCAATCGATGGCGGGAACTCTTCTGGTTCGTGTGACGAATCGTCAATTAAAACGCCTCAATAGTGAGGCGTTTGCGCGGTTGAGTCATTGGAATTTATCGAGAGAATGTCTTTGTATTTTTTCTTGTTCTAAGTTGCCGTCATTGCGATGAGCGAAGCGAAGAAGCAATCCAGCGCGCGCGTCAGCGCGCCACATAGAACGGCTGAGTTTGCTGCAAGCATCGTCGTATTTTGTTTGCGCGCTTGCGCGCGCGCTGGATTGCTTCGCTTCGCTCGCAATGACGCTGAGTGCTAACTAGCTCTTTCCCGCTCCGCCCGCCTCGCATCGACCGCGGCCTGCATGCGCGGCGGCAGTGGCGCCTGCGGCTCGACGTCGTCGAGGCGGAAGATCGCATCGGCGATGCCTGCGATCTTGCGCGCGATCGTGCTCGGCGTCGAACGTCGGCAACAGCACCGACACGTTCTCGATGCCGAGATCGCGCAGCTGATACGGCGTGCCGTGGCCGTATTGCAGATGGCCCGAGCCGATGATGCCGATCACCAGCGGCGGATCGGGTTGCTCCAGCGCGCGTGCGATGTTGCAGGCGAACGCGCGATCCCAGGTCTGCTGCGCGCGAATGAAGCGATCGAGCGCCGGATCGTCGGCCGATGTCGCCTGCATCGGCGCGGCGGTGCCGCCCATGATCTCGAACAGAAATTTCCGATAGGCGGGCGTTGCCTCCGCAGCCGGCGTCAGTCCGTCGCGCTCGTCCTCGGGGATGGCCGCCCAGCCTTCCTTGCCGACGCGCGTCACCAGCGGCCGATGGCAGTTCAGCGCCAGCATCTTCACCTGCTGCTGCCGGCAGAAATGCAGCAGCGGCAGGTAGAGGTTCGCGTCGTAGCCCCAGACCGTGGGCCAGTCGACCGCTTCAAGGAACGCAGCCGTCGAGAATTTGCCGGCGACCCAGTCGTCGAGCACGCTTTGCTTGGCCCGCGGAAACATCTCAAAGCCGATGGCGATGTTCGGCCGCAGCGCGTGCAGCACGGTCGCGACCTGCAGCTGCCAGCGATGGATTTCGTAGACCGTGTGGGTCTCGCCGAGCAGAACCGCCTGCCGGCCTCGCCACCTCACGCAGCAGCGCGCCTTGCGCGATCTCGCGCCCGGTGGACGGATCGAGCCAGACGCCGCGCGGATGCGCGAGCCGCTCGGGCGCAGCATGTTCAGGGTCATGCCGGCTCGAAGGCGTCCTTCGGGCCCTGCAGGGTGAGGCCGATGGGTTTGCCATCCGCGTCCAGCGCCGTCAGGCGCACGTCGCCGCCTGTGTCGTGACGGTCCCAGCGCGCGACCGTGCCGCCGCGCAGGTGCAGATGGAAGTCGGGCGCGATGATGTTGATGAAGCCCATCGCCGGATTGACCCCCGGCACCAGCCCGCGCCAGCGCTGGACCAGTCCGGGCTTCTGCATCTCGATCGCGATCTCCTCGCCGGCCTTGTTCGCCGCCACCAGCGGCTGCAGGCCCGGATCGTCGTCCGGCAGCGTCGCCTGGGCGCCTTGCTCCTTCACCTTCGGTTCGATCGCGACGCCGACGAACCGCGCCAGCGCGTCGTCGAACTTCTCGAGGCCGTCGAGGCCGACGATGCTGAACACGAGCTTGCCGTCGGTGTTCATGAACTCCAGCTTCGGCAGCACCTTGTCCTTCATCTTGCCGGAGCGGTCGGCGATCGCGGAGGCCACATGCGCCATGTCGACGGTGCAGTCGTGCGCGGCGCCTGCGAATACGATCTGGCCGTCGCTCCGCTTGATCTTCTCGACGACACCGATGCGCTCGTGCGTCACGCCGCCGTCCTGCGCGACCACCATCACCTTGCCCATCGCGGTGAGCCGTGCGAGCACCCGATCGGGAGCGGCGGAAAGCTGCTGACGCAGCGCAGTCGTGTCGTTCATCGAGAGCCCCGCCGATGTGGACGTTTTCTTACTCTAACGTCTCTGGATGAACGGGCTTGGGCGATCAAGCCAAATGGGCGGCTCGGCCGTTCAGGTTAGACAGCTTCAAAGCTTGGTGATTGGAACTGAAATAATTCTAATGCGCCGGAAAATAGGCCAACTCACGCACCATATCTTGCGGGTTGGAGCAACATATGCGGCGCAGCCGTCTCTCACATCCCGGCTTTTGTCTTCGCTGCGGCGCTGGTCGCAGCGTCATCCTGCGTATCGATCTCCCGTGCGGAGGCACCTGCGGCGACAGTTGGTTCGCACGCGAGCGTAGGCACGTCTGTCGATCTGCCAAAGCTGTTCGACACGGTCGTCGAAACCATCGATCGCCGCTTTGTCGATGTGGAATTGCTGAAGACGCTGGACTGGCAGGCGCGGGCGAAGGCCGTTCGTTCCTCGGTGCTGTCGGCGCCGACGACGGAAGATGCGGTGGATCAGATCAACAACCTGATCGCCGAGCTCAACACGTCGCATACGGGCCTCTACACGCCCGACGACTATCGATACTACATCACGCTCGATGCCCTGAACGGTGCGCCGGGCACCAGGGACCTGATCTTCGAACGATTCTGGGGCACCGGACCTTATCTGCCGGGAATTGGCGTCTTCACCAGGAAGATGGACGGCCACCACTTCATCGACGGCGTTCTCGAAGGATCGCCGGCGGACAAGGCGGGCCTGAAGTTCGGCGATGAAATTCTTTCCGTCGACGGACAGGCCTACAGCCCGATCGCCGTGTTCCGCGGCAAGCTCGGCAAGATCGCTGGACATCGCGGTGCGACGCGCACCTCATGCAGCGCCCGAGCGGCACGCCATCCCGGTGATCCCGATCGTTCCGTCGGTAGCGTTCTCCGACGCAGCAAGAGCCAGCGCGCGCGTCATCGAGAAGGATGGGCGCCGGATCGGCTACATCCACCTGTGGTCGATCAACGAGTTGCGGAGCTTCCGGGCAGCGTTGGCAACGTTGAACCCGGAGGGCGGGGAGGGCGGCAAGGCTCTCGACGCCCTGATCGTCGACATCCGCGGGCGCGTCGGCGGCAACACCGGAACGGCCAGTCAGTTGCTCGACATGCTGGGCACGGCGCCAAAACCCTATTGGGGTTCGCTGCGCTTCATCGATCGATCGGGAAAAGACAACGCGGCGCAAACCGATACGTCTCGGCCGCAGACCAAGCCATTCCCGGGGCGTACGGCGCTTCTGATCGATCACCAGACGCGCAGCGCCGGCGAGATCATGGCCCTCGGCTACAAGCGCAGCAGTTTCGGCACCGTGTTCGGTACGTCGACCGCCGGAGCCGTCACCAGCGGCACGCCGATCGCCATGCCCGGCGGCTTCATGCTGTACGTCGCGGCGACGTCGCTCGAATTCGACGGTCAGCGTCTGGAAGGAGTCGGCGTCGCGCCCGATCAGCGCGTCGAACGGCCCTTGCCCTATGCCGCCGGCGCCGATCCGGTGCTCGATGCGGCGGTGGAGCATCTGGCCAAGGCCGGTCCCGTCGAGCAACAATAGTCGTGCATGTACGACTATGACGCTCAGTACCGGCGCCTGAAGGTGGCCGGCCTGCCCGCGTGGCAGGGACAGGATTTCGCGCGCGGGCTCGCACGCCTGACCGCGAACCTCGACGATCTCGTGCAGAACGGCACGCTTCCTCAAGCCGCCCGCGCGCGTGCTCGAAATCGGCTGCGGCAACGGCATCATCGCCATGCTGCTTGCGGGCAAGGGCTACGAGGTCCACGGCATCGACATCTCGCCAACGGCCGTCGACTGGGCGCGTGAGCGCTTCGCCGAGGCCGGCCTTGTGGGGACTTTCCGGCAGGGCAACGTTTGCGAGATGTCGATGTTCAATGACGCATCGTTCGATGCCGTGATGGACGGGCAGTGTCTGCATTGCCTGATCGGCGACGATCGGCCCGCGTGCCTGAAGGAGGTTCGCCGCATCCTGTCGCCGAACGGCGTCTTCGTCGTCAGCAGCATGTGCGGCCCGCCCAAATCCGACGAGGCCAAGGCATCCTTCGACGCCGCCTCGCGAAGTCTTAAGAAGGACGGCGAAGCCTATCGGACATTGAAGCCGCTGAGCGAACTCAGCACGAACTGATGAGTGCCGGCTTCGCGGTGACGGACGCGAAAGTGGCCGTCAACGACTGGTGGGATCATGCGACCATCGTCTGTCGCGTGGCATGACGCTGACGATGGTTACCCTTCGGCAAACCACACGTCGATCGCCTTGCCCAGCAAGCGCGATTCCTCTGGTTGCTTCCAGGTCTTTTTCCTCTCCTGAGCGCCGCGCAGTCCGCCGAGGATCGTGATGAGGTCCCAGTAGCGCCGCATCTTCGGCTGGTGCTCAAAGGGCGCGCAAGCGATGCGCGCCCTTTGCCAGACCAGCGACTTCTGACGCCGTAGCTCTCAGTGCCACTCGCGAATGTCGACGAAATGTCCGGCGATCGCCGCGGCCGCCGCCATCGCCGGCGACACCAGATGCGTGCGGCCCTTGAAGCCCTGCCGGCCTTCGAAATTGCGGTTCGAGGTCGAGGCGCAGCGCTCTTCCGGCTTCAGCTTGTCGGGGTTCATGGCGAGGCACATCGAGCAGCCCGGCTCGCGCCATTCGAAGCCGGCCTTGAGGAAGATCTTGTCGAGGCCTTCGGCTTCCGCCTGCTCCTTCACGAGGCCGGAGCCCGGCACGATCATCGCATTGACGTTGGCGTTGACGGTCTTGCCGGCGACGACCTTCGCCGCTGCGCGCAAATCCTCGATGCGGCCGTTGGTGCATGAGCCGATGAACACGCGGTCGAGCTTGATGTCGGTGATCTTCGTGCCGGCGATCAGGCCCATATAGGCCAGCGCGCGCTCCTTGCGAGAGCCGCTTGGCTTCGTCGGCGATCTCGGCCGGGTTCGGCACCTTGCCGGTGATCGAGATCACGTCCTCCGGGCTCGTGCCCCAGGTGACGATCGGCGGCAGCTTTGCCGCGTCGAGCCGGTACTCGGTGTCGAAGTGCGCGCCGTCGTCGGAGCGCAGCGTGTCCCAGTAGCGGCGCGCATCGTCCCACGCCTTGCCCTTCGGTGACTTCGGCCGATCTTTCAGGAATTCGAACGCCTTCTCGTCCGGCGCGATCAGGCCGGCGCGCGCGCCGCCCTCGATCGACATGTTGCAGACGGTCATGCGGCCTTCCATCGACAGCGCGCGGAACGCTTCGCCGGCATATTCCAGCACATGGCCGGTGCCGCCCGCGGTGCCGATCTCGCCGATGATGGCGAGGATGATGTCCTTTGCGGTCACGCCGTCCGGCAACTTGCCGTCGACGTTGAAGCGCATGTTCTTCGCCTTGGTCTGGATCAGCGTCTGCGTCGCCAGCACGTGCTCGACCTCGGAGGTGCCGATGCCGTGCGCGAGCGCGCCGAACGCGCCGTGCGTCGAGGTGTGGCTGTCACCGCAGACGATGGTCGTGCCGGGCAGCGTGAAGCCCTGCTCGGGGCCGATGATGTGGACGATGCCCTGCCGAGGGTCGAACTCGTTGTAGTACTCGATGCCGAAATGCGCGGCGTTGTCGGCGAGCGTCTTGATCTGCTCGGCGGACTTCGGGATCGGGATTCGGCTTGGTGCGATCGGTGGTCGGCACGTTGTGGTCGACCACGGCCAGCGTCTTCTCCGGCGCGTGCACCTTGCGGCCCGAGATGCGCAGGCCTTCGAACGCCTGCGGCGAGGTCACCTCGTGCACGAGATGGCGGTCGATATAGAGCAGGCAGGTGCCGTCGGCGGCCTCGTGGACCAGATGGTCGTTCCAGATCTTGTCGTAGAGCGTGGTGGGTTTGGACATGGTGTTTGGCCTTGAAAGCGGAAATGGAATGAGCAGACGCGATGGCGGCGCGCTGGCGCCGCGCCAAAAGCTCAGGCCGCGAGCGCAGCCGTCGTCAGCCGCCCGAAAAAGCGCCACGGCAGCCGGCTGCGGTCGTCGAGGACGACGCGGGCAGCGGTCGGGATTTGGCGATCTGGAACCATTCCACTTTGTAACATAAGGCGGTTTGCCGCGACAATCGAGCCGTGGGCTGGGCGGATATGCGGTCTCTTCCCTCTCCCACAAGGGGAGAGGGAAGGGTCAGCTGCGTCCCGCCCAAACCGCTTTCAGCTCATCCGTCGAGCACAGCATGGCGTCGCCCATGAAGCGCATGTTGGCCATGGCGCGCTCGCCGGCGTCGGCATGGCCGGCGCCGCACGCGTCGGTGACCACGACCGGAACGAAGCCCAGGTCCGAGCCGTGCCGGACCGTCGGCTCGATGCCGATCTCGGTGGCGATGCCGGCAATGACGAAGCTGGTCAGGCCGCAGTCGCGCAGCGCGATCGACAGCGGCGTGCCCTCGAAGGCCGACATGGTGATCTTGTCGAGCACCGCCTCGTCCTCGCGGACGCCGAGCTCAGGTGCGAGCTCGAAGCCGGGATTGCTGCGCAGGAACCAGGGATGCACCTCGTCGGGCGAGGTCTTGCGCTGCCAGACCATCATCTGCCGCAGCTGGAATGCGCCGGAGAGGCGCTTCGGCAGCGACATGTGCCGCATGAAAACCACGCGCACACCGGCGGAACGCGCGGCGTCCAGCACGGTCAGCACTTTTTCGAGCACGGCCTTGCCGGTGGGAAGCTGCTGCAGGATGCCGACCTGCATGTCGTAAACGACAAGCGCCGTCCGGTCCGGCCGGACGGCGTCTTGCAGATTCTCGGGAATTTCGACGCCAGCAAACGTTTTCATTGAACGCAAGCCTGCGTAGTGCGCGCGCGCTTACTCGGCGGTCGCGGCCTGCTTGTCCTGCTTCTCGACGATGCGCGCGGACTTGCCGCGGCGGCCGCGCAGGTAATACAGCTTGGCGCGGCGGACCTTGCCCTTGCGCACCAGCTTGATGCTGTCGATCATCGGCGAGTAGAGCGGGAACACGCGCTCGACGCCTTCGCCATACGAAATCTTGCGCACGGTGAAGCTCTCGTTCAGCCCGCCGCCGGAACGGCCGATGCACACGCCCTCATAGGCCTGCACGCGGGTGCGCTCGCCTTCCTTCACCTTGACGTTGACGATCACGGTGTCGCCCGGGCCGAAGGCCGGGATGTCCTTGCCAGCGGACAGCTTCTCGAGCTGCTCTTTCTCGAGCGTCTGGATCAGGTTCATTGAAATCTCCATCGGCGGCGCGCCAGAGAGGCAGCGCAGGCGTCGTATCCGTTCTTGAATCTGCGCGCATGCCGGGCGCAAAACCGGAAATCCACGATTGCGGAGCGCAGTCAGCGGATTGGTTGCGCGCTCCTATAAGCGATCGGATCGCCGTTGTCACCCGTCCGTCGTGTTTTTTGGCCGCTGGGCAGTCTGCGTGCCTTGCGGAAGGCCTCGCGGTGTCATTGTTATGTGATCGAACATCACAGTATTTTGGCGATCGGACGGGCGAGGATGAGGCAACCGCCCTCCTGCAGGGATCATTGCCCGTGCGCGCCCCGCTTTTGTTCACCCTTGGCCTGACCGCCCTTGTCCTGGCTGCGACGTCCAGCCCGAGCCGGGCGGATTTCCGCGTCTGCAACGCCACGGGCGCCGAGACCCGGCTTGCCTTCGGCTACAATGACGGGCCGAACGGCTGGACCTCGCGCGGCTGGTGGACCATGCCGAACGGCACCTGCCAGACCATGCTCACCGGGAACCTGCCGCGCGGCTACTATTACGTCTACGCCACCGACGACAAGGGCAGCGTCTACGGCGCGCCCGAGACCCAGGCGAGCGGCGCCTTCTGCATCCAGCGCGACAAGTTCGAGCTGCGCACCAACAACTACCTGACGCCGGCCAAGACGATCGCCTGCGACGCCAACGGCCTGATCGGCGCGAGATTCCGCGCGGTCGAGATCCCCGACAGCGAGAACTACACCCATACCATCGTGTCCAGCATGGCATCGGTGCCGGCGCGCCCGGCGGTCGCCGCGCAGGCAAGCCCGGCGCCGGTCGTGCAGATACCTGTCGTTTCCGCGCCGCTGGTGGTGCGGCCGGCACCGCCCGCCGCTTCGGCGACGGCGTGCCAGCGCTACCCGAACCTGTGCTGAGGCGGCGATGCTCAGCAGACGCGACGTCGCCCTCGGCGGACTTCTCACCATCGGCTGGCTTGCCGGCACCTGCTCCTGCGCCAGCGCGCACGAGGAAACGCCGCGGCGCTTCGGCTGCATGCTGTCGGATGGCGAAGCGGATGCGCTGCTCGCCAATTCATCCGGCTCGTCCGATCTCTTCGCCGACGGCCGCACGCCGACGCTGGTCTCCTCGGGCAACCGCGAGTTCGACTACGCGCTGGCGCAAACGCTCTCGCGCATGACCGACGCGTTCGGCGTCCTGCCGGGCTTCGCCTATTTCGACGATTCCGCCGGCATGAACGCACATGCGACCACGCGCCAGATGCTGTCGCGCAGTGACGGCACCGTCCTGTTCGGCCGCCGGCTGCTCGACACGCTGCTGGCGCGGCGCGAGCATCCCGACGTCGCCGTCAGCGCCGTCTGCGCGCACGAGTTCGGCCACATCGCCCAGTACAAGATCGGCATCCACAAGCAGCTGCGCGAAGGCGAGGAGACGGCCAGGCGCCTCGAGCTGCATGCCGATTTCCTTGCCGGCTATTTCGCCGGCTATCGCAAGCTGCAGAAGCCCGGACTTTCCGGCGGCCGTCTACGCGACGACGCAGTATTCCGCCGGCGACTATCGCATCGACAATCCGAAGCACCACGGCCGTCCGGCCGAGCGCGCAGCAGCCGTGGTGAAGGGTTTCGAGACGGCGTTTCGCGATCGCCGCTCGATGAGCGAGGCGATGCAGATCGGCTTCAACTACGCCAAGAGCGTTTGACGAGCCTGTCGACGCTCGCCTACTTGTCCTTGCCACGCACGTAAGCCGACCACAGATCGGGCCGCCGCTCGCGCGTCAGGCGCTCGGCCTCGGCCTGGCGCCAGGCGCGAACCTTCGCGTGGTCGCCGGAGGTCAGGACGTCGGGAATGGTCCGGCCCTCGAACTCCGCCGGGCGGGTGTATTGCGGATACTCCAGCAGGCCGTCGGAAAAGCTCTCGTGATCCGACGATGTGACGTTTCCCATCACGCCCGGCAGCAGCCGCACGCAGGCGTCGATCAGCACCAGTGCTGCGACCTCGCCGCCGGACAGCACGTAGTCGCCGATCGAGACTTCCTCGAAGGCGCGCGCGTCGATGACGCGCTGGTCCACGCCCTCGAAGCGGCCGCAGACGATGATCGGGCCCGGGCCCGCCGCGAGCTCTGCCACGCGCGCCTGCGTCAGCGGTGTGCCGCGCGGGCTCATCAACAGGCGCGGCCGGCCTTCAGTCGCCGGCACGGCATCGAACGCGCGCGCAAGAACATCGGCGCGCAGCACCATGCCGGCGCCGCCGCCGGCCGGCGTGTCGTCGACGCTGCGGTGGCGGTCGGTCGCGGCGTCGCGGATGTCGCGCGCCTCCAGCTGCCAAAGGCCGGACGCGAGCGCCTTGCCCGCGAGGCTGGCGCCAAGCGGGCCTGGAAACATGTCGGGGAAGAGCGTGAGAACGGTCGCGGTCCACATGGTCAGGCGTCCGCGCTGTCGCGGGAATTTTCGGGGTCGTCGCCCTCGATCTCGTCCGGCAGCACGATCACCACGCGCCTTGCCGCGAGGTCGACCGTCGGCACCACCGCATTCGTGAACGGCAGCAGCTTCGTCTCGCCGCCGTTGTTGGTCGCAATTTCGATGATGTCGCCTGCGCCGAAATTATGCACGGCGATGATGCGGCCGAGCGGCTCGTCGCGCGGCGTCACCGCGGCAAGGCCGATCAGGTCGGCGTGATAGAACTCGTCGTCGTCGGTCGCGGGCAGCTTTTCGCGCGCGACAAACAGCTCGAGCCCGTTGAGCTTTTCGGCGTCGTCGCGCGTGTCGATGCCTTTGACGCGCGCGACCAGATGATCCTTTGCCGCGCGCGCGGCGGCGATCTCAAATCGCCGCTTGCCGTCTTCGGTCTCGAGCGGGCCGTAATTTGCGACCGCGAGCGGGTCTTCGGTGAACGGCCAAAGCCTGATCTCGCCGCGCACGCCGTGGGCGGCGCCGAATTTCGCGATGCAAATTCGAGCGCCCACCTAGCGTCTCGTTCAGCTTACGCCGCGGGAGCCGCAGGCGCTGCGCCGTCCTTGCCGCGATCCTTGCGCGGAACGGCCTTCTGCGGGTTGTTGCGCGGCTTGCGCTTGGCGACGCCGGCGGCGTCGAGGAAACGCATCACGCGGTCGGACGGCTGTGCGCCCTTCGCCATCCACGCCTTCACCTTCTCGAGGTCGAGCTTCAGGCGGGTCTCGTTGTCCTTCGGCAGCAGCGGATTGAAGTAGCCGAGCCGCTCGATGAAGCGGCCGTCGCGCGGAAAGCGCGAGTCGGCGACGACGATGTGATAGACGGGACGCTTCTTGGTGCCTGCACGTGCAAGGCGGATAACGACGGACATTGTGTTTCTCCTGATGCTGTCTGTCTGATTGATGTCGTGAATTACTTTTTCTTGCCGAGGCCCGGGAAACCACCGAGGCCAGGCAACGTCGGCTTGCCGAGACCGGGCATTCCGCCGCCCGGCAGCGCGCCTGGAAATTCCTTCGGCAGCCCGCCGCCGGGCAGTCCGCCCGGCATCTTCTCGGCGAGCTCTTTCATCTGCTCCGGGCTCGGCATGCCACCGCCGCCGCCAAAACCCATCATGTTGCCGAGCGCTGCCATCGGCCCGCGCTTGCCCTGGCCCATGGCCTTCATCATGTCGGCCATGTTCCGGTGCATCTTCAGCAGCTTGTTGATCTCCTCGACCTTCACGCCGCTGCCTGCGGAAATGCGCTTCTTGCGGCTGTTCTTGAGGAGGTCGGGATTGCGTCGCTCCTCGCGCGTCATCGAATCGATCACGGCCATCTGACGCTTCAGGATCTTGTCGTCGAGGTTGGCGGCGGCCAGCTGGTTCTTCATCTTGGCGACGCCGGGCATCATTCCCATCAAGCCGCCGAGCCCGCCCATGTTCTGCATCTGCATGAGCTGTTCGCGCATGTCGGCGAGATCGAACTTGCCCTTGCGCATCTTCTCGGCGACGCGCGCGGCCTTTTCCGCATCGATGTTCGCGGCCGCCTTCTCGACCAGCGACACCACGTCGCCCATGCCGAGGATGCGGCCGGCGATGCGGGCCGGGTGAAAATCTTCCAGCGCGTCGGTCTTTTCGCCGGTGCCGATCAGCTTGATCGGCTTGCCGGTGACCGAGCGCATCGACAGCGCCGCGCCGCCGCGGCCGTCGCCGTCGACACGCGTCAGCACGATGCCGGTGAGGCCGACGCGCTCGTTGAACGCGCGCGCGAGGTTGACGGCGTCCTGGCCGGTCAGCGAGTCGGCGACCAGCAGCACTTCGTGCGGATTGGCGGCGCCTTTGACCTCGGCCGCCTCCGCCATCATCGCTTCGTCGAGCGTGGTGCGGCCGGCGGTGTCGAGCAGCACGATGTCGTAGCCGCCGAGCTTCGCCGCCTGCAGCGCGCGCTGCGCGATCTGCGGCGGCGTCTGGCCCTGCATGATCGGCAGCGTCTCGACGCTGACGTCGCGGCCGAGCACGGCGAGCTGCTCCATCGCCGCCGGGCGGCGGGTGTCGAGCGAGGCCATCAGCACCTTGCGCTTGTCGCGTTCGGTCAGGCGGCGCGCGAGCTTTGCGGTGGTGGTGGTTTTGCCGGAGCCCTGCAGGCCGACCATCATGATGGCGATCGGCGCCGGCGCGTTGAGGTCGATGGTCTGGCTGTCGGCGCCGAGCGTCTCGATCAGCTGGTCGTGCACGATCTTGACGACCATCTGCCCGGGCGTCACCGACTTGACGACGGTCGCGCCGACCGCCTGCTCGCGCACCTTGTCGGTGAACGTGCGCACGACCTCGAGCGCCACGTCGGCCTCGAGCAGCGCGCGGCGCACCTCGCGCATGGCCGCGTCGACATCGGCCTCGGTGAGCGCGCCGCGGCGCGTCAGCCGATCCAGAATGCCGCCAAGCTTTTCCGACAGATTGTCGAACATCGCTCACCAAACACGTTTGCGCCCGAGGGCGCATCGCGCTGTCGGGCGTTGGCCTCCGGCCTCACGGGACCGGTCGGCGGGTCGAAAAGAAGAGCCTTTTCGAGATTTCGGCCGGACTTAAAGCCGCCGGACCGTCGAAAGTCAAGGAATTGAGCGCCGGAACCGCAGATTTCGCATTTCCTGCGGCCCGATCCGTCGTTTCCTAAGGCTCGACCCGCGTGGCCTGGCTCGCGGCAAGCTGCCAATGGCCTGAAACCCTCGTAAACACCTGAATCCAGCGGAAATCGTAATGTTTGCTGTCGTCCGGGTTCAGGATCGGGCTGCGGGCGGTCAGGATCGCCATGTCCGGACCATGCAGGCGCACCGAAGCGTCCATCATCAGGCCGGTCTCGATCCCCGGATGACGCGCCAGGAGTGCGACGATATGGGCCTCCTTGTCGTCGATTTTGCCCGACGCATGGGTATGCGTGAACGTGTCGGCAATCAGCGCGCGCAGCTTCGCAATATCGCGGGTCTCGGCGGCGCGCTTCAGATCGCTGCGGAAGCCGTCGAGCTCGGTGCGGACCTCGGCCAGCGCCGGCGAGGCCGTGACCGGCTGGGCCCGCGCGTCGCCCGCCCAAAGCAGTCCGATCGCAAGCATGGATGCGGCCACATTGCGTCGTGTCGGCATCGGCAATATCTCTCCCGTCGCGATCCTACTGCGCCTCTTCGCGAACGTTCCAACGCCTGCATCGGTTCGATGTCAGTTTCCCGCCGCCGTTTCCTTGCTCTTTCCGCCGGCCTCGCCGCCGCGGCCGGCATTCCAACACTCTGGTCGATATTCATGCGCAACTACACCGGTCCGGTCTCCGATCATTTCGACGGCGTGCACTTCTTCGATCCCGACGGATCGCCGCCGAAGAGCTTCTCGGAGCTGTTGCGCTGGCAGCGCGAAGGCGGCCGCGCGACATGGCCGGACTGGGCGCCGTCGCCGTTTTCGGATGTGCCGCCAGCGCGCGTGACGAGCGGCGTGCGCTTCTCGTTCGTCGGTCACGCCTCCTGGCTGATCCAGACCGCCGGGCTGAACATCCTGGTCGATCCGGTCTGGTCGCAGCGCGCCTCGCCGTTCTCGTTCGTGGGCCCGAAGCGCGTCAACGATCCCGGCATCGCGTTCGAGAAGCTGCCGCAGGTCGATGCGGTGCTGGTGTCGCACGGCCACTACGATCACCTCGACGTGACGACGCTGTCGAAACTGCACGCGGCGTTTGCGCCGCGCGTGGTCACCCCGCTCGGCAACGACGTCACGATGAAGTCGCATGACGACGCGATCCGTGCGAGCGCGTTCGACTGGCACGACCGCGTCGAGCTCGGCAACGGCGTCGCGGTGACGCTGGTGGCGACCCGGCACTGGTCGGCGCGCGGCGTGCTCGACCGCAACAAGGCGCTGTGGGCGAGCTTCGTGCTGGAGACGCCGGCAGGCAAAATCTACATCGTCTGCGATTCCGGCTACGGCAGCGGCGTCCACTTCCGCCGCGCGCGCGAAAAATATGGACCGTTCCGCGCGGCGATCCTGCCGATCGGCGCCTACGAGCCGCGCTGGTTCATGGGCGACCAGCACATGAACCCGGAAGACGCCGTGAAGGCGCTGGCCGACTGCGGCGCGGAAGAGGCGCTCGCGCATCATCACGGCACGTTTCAGTTGACCAACGAAGCGATCGACGCGCCGGTGAAGCGATCTCGCGGTCGCGCTCAAGGCGGCCAATGTTGCGAGCGAGAAGTTTCGCGTGCTGAAGCCCGGCGAAGTGTTTGTGATTTAGCCGTCATTGCGAGGAGCGAAGCGACGAAGCAATCCAGCGCGCGCGTTAGCGCGCCCAATAAAAAGCAGAGTCTGCCGCAGGTGCCGCGCTTTTGGGTTTGCGCTTGCGCGCGCTGGATTGCTTCGCTTCGCTCGCAATGACGGAAACTACTTCACAATCTCGTACGAGACGCTCACCGACACCCGCAGCGTCTCCTCGCCGGGCGCGACCTGCGCAGGCGCGCGGCCTTGAAGGTGGCGCGCATCGGGACCGGGCCACCGCCGCCCGAGCCTTCCTCGCTGATGCTGGTCGGTGTGCCGAGGCGGACGTTCGCCGCCTTTGCGTAGATCTCCGCCTTGCGGCGCGCGTCGTCCAGCGCGCGCACGCGCGCCTCGTCCAGCGCCTTCGATGCCTGCGAGACGATGAAGTTGATGCCGCCGATCTCGTTGGCGCCGGCCGACACCAGCGCATCGAGCGTGCTCGCCACCTTGGTGACGTCGCGGATGCGAATGGTGACGCGGTTGCTGGCGCGGTAGCCGGTGATCTGCATCGGCCCGTTCGTCTTGACCGGAGAGCTCTGCGGATACAGCGACAGGCGCGAGGTCTGGATATCAGCCTCGGCGATGCCGGCCGCCTTCAGCGCCGGCAGGATCGCCGCCATCGCCTTGTTGTTGGCGTCGCTCGCCTCGCGCGCGGTCTTCGCTTCGGTGGAGACGCCGCCGTCGATCTGCGCCTGGTCCGGCGCGACCGAGACCTCGCGCTTCGCCGGTGACCGAGATCGTCGGCGGCGGCACGGTCTGCGCGAATGTCGAAGCGCTGGCCGCCAGCAGCGCGGCCAGGGCGAAACCCGCCGTGCGGGCAGTTTTGATGATCATCACTTCAGCGGCACGTAGACGTTGATGACGAGCTTGTCCTCGGCCGTCTTCAGCGGGTCGGTGACATATTCCTCGATGAACGAGTCCTTCGCCTCGAGCTTCTTCTCGTCGAGATGGTTGGTGATCGCCTCGTAGGTGTTGTCCATGTTGTCGTAGCTGCCGCGATGGACGAACTTCAGCGCCTTGCCTTCGGGCGACTTGCCGGTGGTGATGTCCTTGGCCAGCGGCGTCTTCGGCGCCTCGGCGACCGGGATCTCGGCCTGGTAGACGAAGCCGGTGTCGTCGGTCGAGGTGTAGACGATCAGCGGCGCGCCTGCGGCCTTGATGTTCTGCTTGTCGAGCGCGCCCTGCAGCGTCTTCAGCGAGTTGGTGATCGTCTCGAACGCCGCGTCCCAGTTGGCGTTGCCCTTCACGATGACGACGGTCTTGGCGCCCAGCATGATTTCTTCGCCGAACGGATCGGCGGCCTGCACCGCCGGCGGCGTGGTGGCCGGAGCTTCGGCGGCGGGCGGGGTCGCAGGAGGCTGAGCCGCGGGAGGCGTCTCGGCCGGCGCGGGGGTTGCCGGCGCGGGAGTTGCGGGTGCCGGCGTCGCCGGTGCGGGGTCGCGGCGGCGGGAGGGGTTGCCGGCGCCGCGGGCGACGTGGCCGGCGGGGTCTGCGCCCATGCGGACCCGGCGACCGCCGCCGCGACGATCAGCGCCGTGCCAACTGCAAAATACCGCGACGAGCGAAGCGCGAGGCGGATCATCGGACCTCTCCAGGGATTCGGTTGTTCCGGCGCTAGCATTATCACAGCGCCCGCCGACCGCAGCAAATCATTGTCGCTGATCATGGATGTTTGAAGGCGGGTGCCGGCCAGGGCTGGCAAATCAGCCGGGCTTTGGCCATATAAGTCGGGAACACGAGCCCAAAAAATGAGCGCACTGGCAAACAAGAGCTTCGCCAAGATGAACGGCGTCGGCAACGAGATTGTCGTCGTCGATCTGCGCGCGTCGCCGGTCGCGATCAGCGCCGCCGAGGCGCGCGCGATCGCCAAGGGCGTGCCCTACGATCAGCTGATGGCGCTTTATCCGCCGAAGCTTGCGGGAACCGAGGCCTTCATCAACATCTACAACAGCGACGGCTCGGAAGCCGGCGCCTGCGGCAACGGCATGCGCTGTGTCGCAAAGCAGATGTTTGCCGCCACGAGCGAAAACGCGCATGACGTTCGAGACGCGGGCCGGGCTGTTGAACTGCTGGCGCGGTCCGTCGCCGGAGACCTTCACGGTCGACATGGGCAAGCCGAAGTTCGGCTGGCAGGAGATCCCGCTCGCCGAGGAGTTCCGCGACACCCGCTCGATCGAGCTGCAGATCGGTCCGATCGACGCGCCGGTGCTGCATACGCCGTCGGCCGTCAGCATGGGCAACCCGCATGCGGTCTTCTGGGTCGACGATGTCAACGCCTACGACCTTCCGCGCTTCGGCCCGCTGCTGGAAAATCATCCGATCTTTCCCGACCGCGCCAACATCTCGCTGGCCCACATCGTCGATCGCGATCACATCGTCATCCGCACCTGGGAGCGCGGCGCCGGCCTGACGCGGGCGTGCGGCTCGGCCGCCTGCGCCGCGGCGGTCGCCGCCGCAAGGCTGCGCCGCGCCAACCGCAAGGTGACGATCACGCTGCCCGGCGGCGATCTCGTGATCGAATGGCGCGAGAGCGACGATCACGTGCTGATGACCGGCCCGGCCGAGCTCGAATACGAGAGCCGCTTCGATCCGGCGCTGTTCGCCAGCGTCGCCTGACGCGCATCATGAGCGTCGATGTCATCACCTTCGGCTGCCGGCTGAACACGTTCGAGTTGGAGATCATCCGCAGGCGTGCCGAGAACGCCGGTGTCGATGACGCGGTGATCTTCAACACCTGCGCCGTCACCAATGAGGCCGTCGCCCAGGCGCGGCAATCGATCCGCCGGCTGAAGCGCGAGCGGCCCGACGCGCGCATCGTCGTCACCGGCTGCGCGGCGCAGACGCAGGCCGGCATGTTCGCCGAGATGGACGAAGTCGATCGCGTGCTCGGCAACGACGACAAGCTGCGCGCCGATGCGTGGGACGACGCCCGCGCTGCGTTCGGCGGCTCGACGAAAGTCGCGAAGATCGCCGTGTCCGACATCATGGCGGTCAAGGCGATGGCGCCGCATCTCGTCGACGGTTTTCAGAGCGGCCTGCCGCGCGCCTTCGTGCAGGTGCAGAACGGCTGCGACCATCGCTGCACCTTCTGCATCATCCCCTACGGCCGCGGCAATTCGCGCTCGGTGGCGATGGACGCCGTGGTCGATCAGGTGCGCGCGCTGACCGAGGCGGGTCATGCCGAGATCGTGCTGACCGGCGTCGATCTCACCAGCTATGGCGGCGATCTGGCCGATACGCCGAAGCTCGGCGCGCTGGTGAAGCAGATCCTGAAGCACGTGCCGGAGCTGCAAGCGGCTGCGGCATATCGTCGATCGATTCGATCGAGGCCGACCGCGACCTGCTCGACGTCGTCGCCGATGATGCGCGGCTGATGCCGCACCTGCATCTGTCGCTGCAGGCGGGCGACGATCTCGTGCTGAAGCGCATGAAGCGCCGGCATTTGCGCGACGATGCGATCGCGTTCTGCGAGCAGGTGCGCCGCCTGCGGCCCGACATCGCGCTTCGGCGCCGACATCATCGCCGGCTTCCCGACCGAGACCGACGAGATGTTCGCCCGCTCGCTCGATCTCGTCGACGAATGCGGGCTGACCTTCCTGCACGTGTTTCCTTACTCCGCGCGTCCCGGCACGCCGGCCGCGCGCATGCCGCAGGTCGCAGGCCGACGTGGTGCGGGAGCGTGCGCGACAATTGCGCGAGAAGGGCGAGGCGGCGCTGCGCACGCGGCTTGCGGCCGAAGTCGGCGAGACGCGCGACGTGCTGATCGAAAGCGCGACGCAGGGACGGACCGAGCATTTTCTGCCGGTGGCGATCGGTGGGCACGCTCCGGGCTCAGTGCAGCGCTTGAACATTCGCGGTCACGACGGCAAAGCTCTGGTCGCCTGACGGAGATCACTCCGAGAGTTGCCACCCGCACAGCTGCAGCCGCTCGCGCATGTGCTCCGGCACCGGTGCGGCCACCTGCACCGGCGGCTTGTTCTTCGACAGCGGCACGGAAATCTCGCGCGCATGCAGATGCAGCGTCGGACCGCCGTCGCGCGGCGCGGTGCCGTAGATGCTGTCGCCGACGATCGGCCAGCCCATCGCCGCAGCAATGCACGCGCAGTTGATGCGTGCGGCCGGTGACCGGCTCGAGCGCGAGCCAGGTCAGCTTCCGATCGCCGCGACCGACCGAGCACCTTCCAGTTGGTCGTCGACGGCAGGCCGTTCGGATCGGGCTTCTGCCACCAGCCGCGCTCCTCATTCAGCCGGCCGAGCGGAATGTCGATGCGGCCTTCGTCGCCGTCGGGGCCGCCTTCGACCACGGCCCAGTAGGTCTTGTCGATCTTGTTGTGCTTGAACAGCAGCCCGAGCGAGGCGGTGGCCTTGCGGTGCCGGCCCAGCACCAGGCAGCCGGAGGTGTCGCGATCGAGCCGATGCGCCAGCACCGGCGGCCGCGGCAGGCCGAAGCGCAGCGCGTCGAAATAATCCTCCAGCGCCGCGCCGCTTTTGTCGCGGCTGTTGCGCGGCCCGCGATGCACCGGAATGCCGGCCGGTTTGTCGACAATCAGCATCAATCCGTCGCGATGGAGCACGCGCGACACTATATCGAGCGCACCTGATATCAGACGCCTGTTCCCGGTTCATTCGCCGCTTTCGTCATGGTGACGAAACGGCTATCACACGCCCCACATGAGCGACAGCATTCAAGAGCAGCCGAAACAAAGCTGGTGGCGCCGCCTTTCCGACGGGCTGAAGCGGACCTCGAGTTCGCTCGGCACCGCCGTGGCCGATCTCGTCACCAAGCGCAAGCTCGACCGGGCGATGCTCGACGACATCGAGGACGTGCTGCTGCGCGCCGATCTCGGCACCGAGGTCGCGGCGCGGATCGCGGCTGCCGTCGGCGAGGGCCGCTACGACAAGGCGATCTCCGCCGACGAGGTGAAGGCGGTGGTCGCGACCGAAGTCGAGAAGGTGCTGGCGGCGGTCGCCAAGCCGCTCGCGATCGACGGCGCGCAAAAGCCGTTCGTCATTCTCGTCATCGGCGTGAACGGCTCCGGCAAGACCACCACCATCGGCAAGCTGGCGTCAAGATTCCGCGCCGAGGGCCGCAAGGTGATGCTGGCCGCCGGCGACACTTTTCGCGCTGCCGCCATCGAGCAGCTGAAGATCTGGGGCGAGCGCGCCAATGCGCCGGTGATCGCGCGCGGGCATGGCGCGGACGCGGCCGGCCTTGCCTTCGATGCGCTGACGGCGGCGAAGGCCGACGGCATCGACGTGCTGCTGATCGACACCGCCGGGCGGCTGCAGAACAAGGCCGAGCTGATGAACGAGCTGGAAAAGGTCGTTCGCGTGATGAAGAAGGTCGATGCCGAGGCGCCGCATGCGGTGCTGCTGGTGCTCGACGCCACCGTCGGCCAGAACGCGCTGTCGCAGGTCGATGCATTCCTGAAGACCGCCGGCGTCACCGGCCTCGTCATGACCAAACTTGACGGCACCGCGCGCGGCGGCATTCTGGTGGCGCTGTCGGCAAAGTACGGCTTGCCGGTGCACTTCATCGGCGTCGGCGAAGGGATCGACGATCTCGCGCCGTTCACGGCGAAGGATTTCGCCAAAGCCATCGCCGGCATCGAATAGAAAGCAGCGAGCAGATCACATGGACAAGGCCCGCCGCATCCGCTGTTCAAGCTCGCGACCGAGCTCGGTCCGCTGGTCGTCTTCTTCGCCGCGAATGCGCGGTTCGATCTGTTCGTCGCCACCGGCGCGTTCATGGTGGCGATCGTCACCTCGATCGTCGTCTCCTATGCGGTCGTGCGGCATGTGCCGCTGATGGCGATCGTCTCGGCGGTGATCGTGCTCGTGTTCGGCACGCTGACGCTGGTGCTGCACGACGAGACCTTCATCAAGATGAAGCCGACCATCATCTACAGCCTGTTCGCGCTGATCCTCGGCGGCGGCCTGCTGTTCCACAAATCCTTCATCGCCATCATGTTCGACCAGATGTTCAATCTGACGCGCGCCGGGCTGGCGCGCGCTGACCTTCCGCTGGGCGATGTTCTTCGCTCGGGATGGCGGTGCTGAACGAGGTCATCTGGCGCACGCAATCGACCGACTTCTGGGTCGCGTTCAAGGCGTTCGGCGCGCTGCCGATCACCGCCGTGTTCGCCATGCTGCAGATGCCGCTGATCAACCGCCACAGCATCGCGCCGGCGACGGCGGAGACGAGCGATGTGAAGCGCGGGGATGTTTGAGGCAGGCTGACCGTTACAAAAAACAGGCGCACCGGCGGGGGCACACCGGTGCGCCGTCAGCATACTCAACTCAACCGCAACCTGGCGTCAGGCGTGATCCGAGAAGCCGGTACGTCTTCCGGCTCGCGCTGCAGCTCGATCGCGATCAGCTTTTCTGCTTGGCGATGATCTTGTCCTTGATGTCGTTGTAGACATTCTCGGGCACGATCTTCTTGCTCAGCAACTCGTCCTTGCCCTTGTAGGGGCGGCCCTTGATGATCGCTTCCGAGCGCGCCTTGGCAACTCCCGGCAGCGTCGTCAGCTGGGCTTCGGTCGCCGAATTGATGTCGATCAGGTCGGCCTGTTTCGCAGCGGTGCCGCGCCGGTCGTGGCCGGTGCCTTGGTCGCGGGCGCCGCTGCGGGAGCTGCCTTCTGCATGCCGCTGCCGGTCGCCGGCGCAGGCGTCTGCGCGAGGATCGGGGTTGCAGCCATCAGGCCGATTGCGGTCAGTGCTGCGAGCGTAAGGTGTCGCATAGGTATGTCCCTCCAGAGACATTCGTTGTTGCCGCCAAATGACGGCGAGACGAATTGAGCGCGCGCTTCGTGGCGGAGAGTTGTCCGGCAAATGAACCCCAGATAAACGCGCGAAATTTTTTCGGGAGCCGCCGCTACATTGTTAATGAACGGACATTCAGGGACTAGCGCGCAGGGCTTTCTCGATCTCTGCCTTCAGCACCGTCTCGTAGTTGGCCGGCGTGATCGGCCCGATCAGCTTGTACGAGATCTTTCCGTCGCGCCCGACCACGAACGTCTCCGGCACGCCGTAGACGCCCCATTCGATCGAGGCGCGGCCGTTGGCATCGACGCCGACCGCGCTGAACGGATTGCCGTAGCGGCCGAGAAACCGTCGCGCGTTCTCGGTCGCATCCTTGTAGTTGATGCCGACGATCTGGAAGCGCTTGTCGTCGCTCAGCGCATGCAGCAGCGGCGCCTCGTCGTGGCATGGCACGCACCACGACGCCCACACGTTCACGACGCTGACCTTCCCGCGCAACGTCTCCGGTGTCAGGCCGGGAATGGCCTTGCCCTTGTCGGTCAGGCCCTCGAGCGCGGGAAGCGTCGTCGCCGGCGCCGGCCGGCCGAGCAGTGCGGAGGGAATTTTCGCCGGATCGCCGGAGCCGAGCCGCAGGAAGAACAGCGCCGCAAGGCCTGCGAACACCAGCAGCGGAATGACCAGGAGCCAGCGCCGGCTGCGCGAGGCAGGCCGGGCGGCGGCCGGATCGTCTTGCGCGGTCATCAGCGGCCCGACGTCTGCCGCGCCGAGCGGCGCGTCACGCCGCGGGCTTCGAGGTCGCGCAAGGTTGCGCGCTGGCGGCGATAGTCGGCGATCACCCAGGCGATCAGCGCCACGACGACGACCGCGACGACGGCATAGGAGGCGACGATGAAGCTTGCGTGCTGGCCGAGGTCCATCATGCGCGGCCCCGTCAGGCCTTGCGCCTGCAGCAGGCGCAGCGAGCGCACCCGCCGGCGCAGGATCTCGTTGCGCATGGCGGCGAGATGCAGCGTCAGGAACAGCAGCGAGAAGGCGACCGCCATGATCAGCAGCGGCACCAGCAGCGACGGATGAATGCGTCGGGCCGCCGATCTTCAGCACGGACGCCGGCTGATGCAGCGTGTTCCACCACTCGACCGAGAACTTGATGATCGGCAGGTTGATCGCGCCGACCAGCGTCAGGATCGCCGCCGCGCGCGCCGCGCGCGACGGATCGTCCACCGCGCGCCACAGCGCCATGAGGCCGAGATACATCAGGAACAGCACCAGCACCGACGTCAGCCGCGCATCCCATTCCCAGTAGGTGCCCCACATCGGCCGGCCCCAGAGCGAGCCGGTCACCAGCGCCAGAAATGTGAACGCCGCGCCGATCGGCGCTGCGGCCTTCGCCGCGACGTCGGCGAGCGGATGCCGCCACACCAGCGTGCCGAGCGCTGCGATGCTCATCACGCCCCAGACGAACATCGCAAGCCACGCATTGGGCACATGGATGAACATGATCTTGACCACCGCGCCCTGCTGATAGTCGTCGGGCGCGGCGAACAGCGCCTGCTGCAGGCCGACCAGCATGAGGATCGCGGTCGCGCCCGCGAGCCACGGCAGCGCCCGCTCGGCGAAGCTGAGAAAGCGCGAGGGATTGGCGAGATCGATGAGGCTCATGGGGTCCTGATAGAGGCGGCGGGCGGCGCAGGCAATGCGGCGCCGCGGCGCTGGAACTCAATTTCACGCGATAGGTCGCGTTCGCGCATCAGTCCAGCCCCTGGCGCAGGCTTGCGGCGGCGGCAAACGGCCCGACCACCAGGCCGAACAGCGACAGCGCGCACAGGATCGAGAACGGCGCGCCGAACGATTGTCCGGTCGCGGCCGCGTTGGATGCGATCACGCCGAAGATCAGCGTCGGGATCGACAGCGGCAGCACCAGCACGGGCAGCAGCAGCCCGCCGCGCCGCAGCGTCACCGCCAGCGCCGCGCCGATCATGCCCGTCAGCGTCAGCGCCGGTGTTCCGGCGAGCAGCGTCAGCATCACGCCGAGCGTGGCTGTCGCCGTCGAGATTGAGCATGAGGCCGAAGACCGGCGCCGCGACGATCAGCGGAATGCTCGAGGCGATCCAGTGCGCGAAGGCCTTGGCGATGCAGGCAAGCTCCAGCGGCGTCCGGCTCATGACGATGAGGTCGAGCGATCCGTCCTCGTGGTCGGCGGCGAACAGCCGTTCGAGCGTCAGCAGGCTCGCCAGCATGGCGCCGAGCCAGAGGATCGAAGGCCCGATGCGTTTGAGCAGCGGCAGGTCGGGACCGATCGCGAACGGCATCAGCACGACGACGCTGAGGAAGAACAGCACGCCGATCAGCGCGCCGCCGCCGACGCGCAGCGAGACGAGAATGTCGCGACGGACCAGCGCGGCGAGCGCGCTCACGCTCCGCCTCCGATCCGCAAGCTACGCGTGCGGGATGCCGAGCGCGTCGTGGGTCGCGGCAACGATCAGTCCGCCGCCCTGCAGGTGCGCCGTCATCAGGCCGACGAGCAGCGCCTGCGCCTGCGTGTCGAGCGCCGACGTCGGCTCGTCCAGCAGCCAGACCGGGCGGCGGACCGCGACAAATCTTGCGAGCGCGAGGCGACGCCGCTGACCGGCGGACAGATAGGAGGCGGGCAGGTCGGCGAGATGAGCGATCTGCAAGGCATCGAGGCTTGCCTCGACGTCGAGGCCGGCTCTCGCCGCCGAGAAAGTCGCGCCAGAATTCGAGATTTTCCCTGCACCGACAGCGACGGCTTCAGCCCGTCGCGATGGCCGAGGAAATGACACTGCTCGGCCAGCGGTTCGCTCGTTGTCAGACGCCTTCCAGGCGAATCGATCCGCCGGCCGGCGCAAGCAGGCCGGCGATCAGCCGCAGCAGCGACGATTTGCCCGCGCCATTGCGTCCCGTGACGGCGAGCGCTTCGCCGCGATCGACGGCAAAGTCGAGCGCGGCAAACACCTCGCGCCCGCCCCGGACGCACCTCACATCGCTGCCCGCCAGCCGCATGAATTTCCTTTGAGCCTCTCGCGGGCCTTCTATCCTGTTTTGCTGGTTTGCGAAGCGCGTGCAATGCCGACACGCAACCCAGAAAACCGGTTTGCGGATGTGGCGGCCAGTTTAAAAAGATTATAAACCGGAACCGGATGCTGCACCGCGCATCCGGCAGAAATGCTTCTCGCCTCGCCAGGATTAACGGTTACAGGATACCTCTCCCGAGGTGTCCGTCAGACTTCAATTGGGATCCCTCAAATGACCTCGCTCGACAGCTTCAAGTCTCGCAAGACCCTCAAGGTCGGCGCCAAGACCTACGTCTATTACAGCCTGCCCGCGGCTGAGAAAAACGGTCTGACAGGGCATCTCCCGGCTGCCGTTCTCGATGAAGGTGCTGCTGGAGAACCTGCTGCGCAACGAGGACGGCCGCTCGGTCAAGAAGGAAGACATCGAGGCGGTGGCGAAGTGGATGAAGACCCGCAAGCTCGAGCATGAGATCGCCTTCCGGCCCGCGCGCGTGCTGATGCAGGACTTCACCGGCGTGCCGGCGGTGGTCGATCTCGCCGCCATGCGCAACGCGATGCAGGCGCTCGGCGGCGATGCGGAGAAGATCAATCCGCTGGTGCCGGTCGATCTCGTCATCGACCACTCGGTGATCGTCAACTTCTTCGGCGACAACCAGGCGTTCAAGAAGAACGTCGCCGAAGAGTACAAGCAGAACCAGGAGCGCTACGAGTTCCTGAAATGGGGCCAGCGCGCGTTCTCGAATTTCTCGGTGGTGCCGCCGGGCACCGGCATCTGCCACCAGGTCAATCTCGAATACCTCGCCCAGACCGTCTGGACGAAGAAGGAGAAGATGACCATCGGCAAGAAGACCGGCATCTTCGAAGTCGCCTATCCCGACACGCTGGTCGGCACCGATTCGCACACCACCATGGTCAACGGCCTCGCCGTGCTCGGCTGGGGCGTCGGCGGCATCGAGGCGGAAGCTGCGATGCTCGGCCAGCCGCTGTCGATGCTGCTGCCGGAAGTGATCGGCTTCAAGCTGTACGGCCAGCTGAAGGAAGGCGTGACCGCGACCGACCTCGTGCTCACCGTCACGCAGATGCTGCGCAAGAAGGGCGTGGTCGGCAAGTTCGTCGAGTTCTTCGGCCCCGGCCTCGATTATCTCTCGGTCGCCGACAAGGCGACGATCGGCAACATGGCGCCCGAATACGGTGCGACCTGCGGCTTCTTCCCGGTCGACAAGGAAGCGATCGATTACCTGAAGACCTCCGGCCGCGCCGCGGCGCGCGTCGCGCTGGTGGAGAAATACGCCAAGACGCAGGGCATGTTCCGCACCTCGACGACGCCGGATCCGGTGTTCACCGAGACGCTGACGCTCGATCTCGCCGACGTCGTGCCGTCGCTCGCCGGACCGAAGCGTCCCGAAGGCCGCGTCGCGCTGCCGTCGGTCGCGGAAGGCTTCGCCGCGGCGATGGAGAGCGAATACAAGAAGGCGATGGAGCAGTCGCAGCGCTATGCCGTCGACGGCCGCCCCGACGATCTCGGCCATGGCGACGTGGTGATCGCGGCGATCACCTCCTGCACCAACACCTCGAACCCGAGCGTGCTGATCGGCGCCGGCCTGCTCGCGCGCAACGCCGCGGCCAAGGGCTTGAAGGCGAAGCCGTGGGTGAAGACCTCGCTGGCGCCGGGCAGCCAGGTGGTCGCCGAATATCTCGGCAATTCGGGCCTGCAGAAGGACCTCGACAAGGTCGGCTTCAACCTGATCGGCTTCGGCTGCACCACCTGCATCGGCAACTCCGGCCCGCTGCCGGAGGAGATTTCCAAGTCGATCAACGACAACGGCATCATCGCCGCAGCCGTGCTGTCGGGTAACCGCAACTTCGAAGGCCGCGTCAGCCCGGACGTGCAGGCGAACTATCTCGCCTCGCCGCCGCTGGTCGTCGCCTACGCGCTCGCGGGCTCGGTGCGCAAGAACCTCGCCGTCGAGCCGCTCGGCACCGGCAAGGACGGCAAGCCGGTGTACCTGAAGGACATCTGGCCGACGACGAAGGAGATCAACGCCTTCATCAAGAAGTTCGTCACCTCGAAGGTGTTCAAGAAGCGCTACGCCGACGTGTTCAAGGGCGACCCGAACTGGCGCAAGATCAAGACCACGGACAGCGAGACCTATCGCTGGAACATGAGCTCGACCTATGTGCAGAACCCGCCGTACTTCGAAGGCATGAAGATGACGCCGGAGCCGGTGAACGACATCGTCGATGCGCGCATCCTGGCGATGTTCGGCGACAAGATCACCACCGACCACATCTCGCCCGCGGGCTCGATCAAGCTGACCTCGCCGGCAGGGCGGTATCTGTCCGAGCGGCAGGTGCGGCCGGCCGACTTCAACCAGTACGGCACGCGGCGCGGCAATCACGAAGTGATGATGCGCGGCACCTTCGCCAACATCCGCATCAAGAACTTCATCCTGAAGGGTGCGGACGGCAACATTCCGGAAGGCGGTCTGACCAAGCACTGGCCCGACGGCGAGCAGATGTCGATCTACGACGCGGCGATGAAGTATCAGCAGGAGCAGGTGCCGCTGGTGGTGTTCGCAGGCGCCGAATACGGCAACGGTTCGTCGCGCGACTGGGCGGCGAAGGGCACGCGCCTGCTCGGCGTGCGCGCCGTGATCTGCCAGAGCTTCGAGCGCATCCATCGCTCCAACCTCGTCGGCATGGGCGTTCTGCCGCTGACCTTCGAGGAAGGGACGTCATGGCAGTCGCTCGGCTTGAAGGGCGACGAGCAGGTCACCATCCGTGGACTGCAGGGCGACCTCAAGCCGCGGCAGATGCTGTCGGCCGAAATCGTTTCCACCGAGGCGCTCGAGGCAGGTTCCGCTGCTCTGCCGCATCGACACCCTCGACGAGCTCGAATATTTCCGCAACGGAGGCATCCTCCACTACGTGCTGCGGCAGCTCGCCGCCTAACGGCGTTTCGAAGTCGGCAGAATTTGCAGCATCTGATGCGGAACTTCAGTGATGCCAACGGAGCATTTACGAGTGGATGTCTCACCGCGATGTGAGATGCCAGTGATTGAAAGGCGGCCTAAGAGTAGGCCGCCTTTCGATCTGAAGGCGATTTGCGCAGGCGGGGCGCCAAATGAGCGGTGCAATGCAAGACGAACTCCCGCAACTCAAAGAGCGAACAGCGTCATCGTTGTCGCCGGTGTCGATGGTCATCGCCGCCGGCGTCGGGCTGTTCTTTGCGCATCCGGCATCGGCCGAGCCGCGCGCGGTGATCGAGCTGTTCACCTCGCAGGGTTGCTCGTCGTGTCCCGAGGCCGACAAACTGCTCGGCGAGATCGCCAAGGACCCGAGCGTGATCGCGGTGAGCCTGCCGATCGACTACTGGGATTATCTCGGCTGGAAGGACACGCTGGCCGATCCGAAATTCACCGCGCGCCAGAAGGCGTATTCGAAGATCCGCGGCGACCGTCAGATCTACACGCCGCAGGTCGTCGTCAACGGCAAGCTGCACGCGCTGGGCAGCGATCGCGACAGCATCGAGCGCGCGATCAAGGACAGCTCCGGCAAGTACGGCGTGATGTCCGTCCCCGTGAAGGTGTCGGTGGCGCAGGGGCAGATCACCGTGTCGGTGCCGGAATCCGTCGAATGCGAATCACACCGGCGAGGTGTGGATCTGCTCGGTCGCCAAGGAAGTCCCGATTGCGGTCGGCCGCGGCGAGAACAAGGGCAAGGAAGTCATCTATCACAACGTGGTGCGCAACTGGCTGAAGGTCGGCGACTGGACCGGCAAGGCGGCGACGTGGACGGTGCCGATCGAAAATCTCGAACAGCCAGGGCGTCGATGGCGCCATCGCCTACGTTCAGGAAGGCAGCCGCGACAGGCCCGGCGCGATGCTCGGCGCGACGTATTCGGCGCTGCGGTGATCGCAGCGTCGCAGTGCGTAGCCGCAGCGCCTGCTGCATCGGCTCGCAGCGATCGATTCCGGAGCTCGCTGCGCATCGGGCCACGGCCAGCGTCTGCGATCACACAAGCCCAGACAACAAAAAACCGGCTCGCGCCGGTTAATAATCGTTACGTTATCGTCTCTGTCGTGCTCTCTGCGAACGGCCCGATCCTCAAAACTCCGGGGGGCTGGGGGCTGAGGAATCCGGAGAACCGAGAATCGGGCCAACGCAGAGATTGTTTTATCGCAAGGCAGCGCGGCGGGGGCTTGGCCGAAATCGGGCATGATTATGGTTTGGCCTAACGATCCCGTGAGACGCGCGATGTCATTGATCGGCGCGACAATTTTCATGCCGCTTGTCACCTAACACTTGCGGCACGCCCGCGCCCGGCGTAATCTGACACCACAACAGGAGGCGCCGTCATGAGCCTGACGACCGGCGATGGTGAGCCCGGCGAGATCCGGGGAGCGGAGCGCGCACACGCCGCATCCGCTCCCGCACGTGTCACCTTCAATCGCCTCGAACTCAATCGCATCCTCAATCTCTATGGCCGCATGGTCGCCGCCGGCGAATGGCGCGACTACGCGATCGACTTCCTGAAGGACCGCGCGGTGTTCTCGATCTTCCGCCGCTCCTCGGAGATGCCGCTCTATCGCATCGAGAAGGACCCGCGGCTGGCGCGCAAGCAGGGCGCCTACAGCGTCGTCTCGGCCAGCGGCCACATCCTGCGCCGCGGCCACGAGCTCGACCGCGTGCTGCTGGTGATCGACCGCAAGCTGTCGGTGGTGTGAGAAGAAGCGGCGAATAGTGAGTAGCGAATAGCGAATAGCAAGAGATCGACGCTTCCTCTATTCGCTACTCGCTATTCGCTATTCGCCAGCTTTCTGGAATTGTACCCGCGCCTTCGCCGAGCGGCAGCTCCATCATCACCGTGTCGAGCCAGCGGCCGAACTTCAGGCCGACATTGTGCGAACGTGCCGACCATCTGAAAGCCGGTGCGGTTGTGCACGCCGATCGAGGCGGCGTTCGCCGAATCGCCGATCACCGCCACCATCAGCCGGTAGCCGCGCTTTTCCGATTCGGCGATCAGCTCCTGCATCAGCCGCGTGCCGATTCGCTTCCCTTGCGCCTGCGGGTCCAGATAGACCGAGTTCTCGACCGCGAAGCGATAGGCCGGGCGCGGCCGGTACGGGCCGGCATAGGCGTAGCCGACGACGACGTCCTCGACCACCGCGACGAGATAGGGAAAGCCGCCGTCGATCAGCGCGTGGTAGCGCCGGGTCATCTCGGCAAGGTCCGGCGGATCGAGCTCGAAGGTCGCCGTCCCGGTGCGGACGGCGTGCGCGTAGATCGCGGTGATGGCGGGCAGGTCGGCCGGCGTTGCGGCCTTGATGTGAACGGCTGGCATGGCGGGGCCAAACTAGCCGATGTGCCCGCTTAAGCAAAAGTGCCCGCCCAAACAAAAGCCCCGGCCTTTCGGCCGGGGCTCGTGACTTTGCGATCACGGCTTGATCGGTTACTCGCGCTGGCCGAGCAGCTGCATCAGCAGCGTGAACAGGTTGATGAAGTTCAGGTACAGCGACAGCGCGCCGAGGATCGCCGAGCGCTCCGCCATCTCGCCTTCGCCGGCGTAGCCGTAGATGTACTCGTTCTTCAGCCGCTGCGTATCCCAGGCGGTGAGGCCCGCGAACACCAGCACGCCCACCACCGAGACGATGAACTGCAGCATCGACGAGGCGAGGAACAGGTTCACCAGGCTGGCGATGATCACGCCGAACAGGCCCATGATCAGGAACGAGCCCATGCCGGTGAGGTCACGCTTGGTGGTGTAGCCGTAGAGGCTCAGCGCACCGAACGAGGCCGCGGTGATGAAGAACACGCGCACGATCGAGGTGTGCGTGTAGACCAGGAAGATCGACGACAGCGAGATGCCCATCAGCGCCGCGAAGGCCCAGAACAGCATCTGCGCCGTTGCCGGGCGGAGCCGGTTGATGCCGAACGAGATGACGAACACCATCGCCAGCGGGGCGAGGATGAACAGCCACTTCAGCGGGCTGACGAACATCGCGACGCCGAACGACGTCAGGTAGGTGTTGCCGACCCGGCCGGCGGCGCCGGCCGCTCCGTCAGCGACGGCGCCCATATAGACGCCGAGCGCGGCAAAGCCGGTGATGGCAAGGCCGATCACCATGTAGTTGTAGATGCGGAGCATGTAGGCGCGCAGACCGGCATCGACGGTCGCGGCATCCGCGCGGGTGGCAGCCCGGCCGAAAGGAGATGCGTAGTTACGGTCCAAGTCCGACATGGTCGAAACCCCGAATGTTGTCCGGCGTGACGCAGGGCCTGCGTTGCCGGCGCGATATTATCCCGAATACCCCGATTTCGTAGCCTTGGGGGCTAGTTCAGCTGGCATCCGACCCGAAAGAGCATGTGGGAAACTAACACATTCGCTGCAACGGTCCACGCGCGGCTGAATGTCGCGAAACAGCGATTCCCCTGCTACATTTTGTCATAAATTCCTCAAGACGGGCGCCGGCTTCTGGTTCAGCGCGATCAGGGTGCCGACCAGGCCGAGCACGATGGTCACGGCGAGGGCGCCGGCCACCACCGCCGCCGCGCTCGGCCCGTCCCAGACGAATGTCAGCGTCATGAGCCGGGTGACGATCAGCCATGCGGCGACGGTTCCGGCGAGCAGTCCGAACACGGCCGTGGCGAGGCCGATCATCAGGTATTCGAGTGCGTAGGCGCCGATCAGGCGGCCGCGGGTGGCGCCCAGCGTCTTCAGGATGACCGCGTCGTAGACCCGGTGCCGGTGGCCGGCGGCGAGCGCCCCGCCGAGCACGAGCATCGCGGCGATCAGCGTGATCGCGCTGGAGGCGCGGATCGCCAGCACCAGGTTGGTGACGACGGCGCCGACCGTCTGCAGCGCTTCGCGGACGCGCACGCTGGTCACGCTCGGAAAGGCCTCCGCCACCGCCTTGATGATCCGCGCGTCGCTGTCCGGGCTGCCGTTCTTCTCGGTCAGCGTCGCGATGTGGGTGTGCGGCGCGCCGCGGAACGCGTTGGGCGAGAACACCAGGACGAAGTTGATGCCGAGGTTCTGCCAGTCGACCGTGCGCATGTTGGCGATCCTGGCGGTCACGTTGCGGCCGAGCACATTCACGGTGACGCTGTCGCCGAGCTTCAGGCCGAGGCCGTCGGCAAGCCGCTTCTCGAACGAGACCAGCGGCGGGCCGTCATACGTCCGGTCCCCACCAGTCGCCTTCGACGACCTTGGAACCCGACGGGAGATCGCCGGTGTAGGTGAGGCCGCGGTCGCTCTGCAGCACCCAGGCGGCGTCCGGCGACGGCTTCAGCTCTTCCGCCTTGAGGCCGCGCGCCTCGACGATGCGGCCGCGCAGCATCGGCACCCGCTCGATCTTGCCGCCCGGCGCGCGCTCGGCAAGGAACGCATCGAAGCGCGCAGCATCGGCCGTCGGGATGTCGACGAAGAAGAACGACGGCGCCTTCTCCGGCAGCTGCGCCATGAACTGGCGCTGCAGGTTGCGGTCGATCTGCGTAATCGTCACCAGCACCGTCAGGCCGAGGCCCAGCGACAGCACCACCGACGGCGTCAGCGCGCCGGGCCGGTGGATGTTGGCGATCGCCAGCCGCAGCATGGTCGCGCGCGGCCGCGGGACGCGCCGTGCGCCATCCATCACGCCGAAGGAAATCAGCCGCAGCAGCGCGAACACCGCAGCCGACGAGCCGATGAAGATCAGCGCCACCCGCCGGTCGTAGGCAAGGCCGACGGCGACCGCGACCAGCAGCGCGATCACGACAACCATCATCAGCGAGGTAGCGGCGGCGCGGCCAGCGCCACTCGCTTCCCGTGGTCTCGCGGAACAGCGTCGCCACCGGAACGTCGTGCACGCGCCCGAGCGGCCACAGCGCGAAGGCGAGCGCCGTCAGCAATCCGTACACCAGCGACAGCGCAAGGTCGCTCAGCGTGCACGGCGGGCTGGATCGGCAGCGGCAGCACGCTGCCCAGCACGCCGACGACGGCGAACGGCAGCGCCGCGCCGAACGCGAGCCCGATCAGCGATCCGATCAGCGCGAGGATCACGATCTGCACCAGATAGATCGTGAACACGCCGTCGCCCGTCGCTCCCAGCGCCTTCAGCGTCGCGATCACGTCGCGCTTGCGGTCGAGGTGGCTCTTGACGGCATTGGCGACACCGACGCCGCCGACCAGCAGCGCTGCGAGGCCGACCAGCGTCAGGAACTGCGTGAAGCGGTTGATGTTGCGTTCGAGCTGCGGCGAGGCATTGCCGCGGCTGCGGATCTCCCAGCCCGCGTCGGGCAGCGCCTTGCGCACGGTGTCGCCGACAGCCAGCACTGCGGCCTCGCTCGCGGTCGGCATCGGGCAGCTTCACGCGGTAGATCCAGCGCACCAGGCTGCCCGGCTGCAGCAGCTCGGTCGCGCGCAGGCCGGCTTCGCTGATCAGGAAGCGGGGCCCGAAGCCGACACCGCCCGCCAGCTTGTCGGGTTCGGAGCTGACCACCGAGCGGATTTCGAATGTCGCCGAGCCGACGTTCACGCGGTCGCCGACCTTCAGGCCGAGCCGCGCCAGCAGCACCGCGTCGGCTGCGGCGCCGAATGCGCCGTTGCGCTCGGCGAGCAGCTCGTTCATCGGCAGTTGCGGCTGTGCGGTGATCTTGCCGACGCGTGGGATAGGCGCCGTCGACCGATTTCAGCTCGACCAGGGCGAGCTGGCCGTCGGCCGCGCGCACCATGCCGCGCATGGTGGCGACCGCCGAAACCTGGCCCTGCGTCGCGAGGAATGCCCGCTCCTCCGGCTTCGCCTCGCGCTGGATCAGCGAGAACGCGATGTCGCCGCCGAGCAGCGTGCGGCCCTCGCGGTCCAGACTGTCGGACAGGCTCGCGGACAGCGCGCCGACGCCGGCGATGGCGAACACGCCGAGCGCGATGCAGGCGACGAACACGTAGAAGCCGCTCAAGCCGCCGCGCAACTCGCGCATCGCGTAGCGAAACGCCTGCGACGACGCGCGGTCGCGGGCGGCGAGGGAGTGCGATTGCGGAAGGTCCGAGGTGAGAGCCGTCATGGCTTAAGCGGCGCCGGCGCGGGTCTTGCCGGCCGTTTCCGTGTCGACGCGGCCGGAGCGCAGCCGCACCACGCGGTCGCAGCGATCTGCGAGACCATGATCGTGCGTGACCAGCACCAGCGTCATGCCGCGCTCGGCATGCTTGGCGAACAGCAGGTCGATGATCTGCTTGCCGGTGGTCTCGTCGAGATTTCCGGTCGGCTCGTCGGCGAGCAGGATCGCCGGATCCGGCGCCAGCGCGCGCGCAAGCGCGACGCGCTGCTGCTCGCCGCCGGAGAGCTGCGACGGATAATGATGCAGCCGCTCGCCGAGCCCGACCGACGCGAGCTCCTGTTCGGCGCGCGCGTAGGCGTCGGCGTCGCCCGCGAGCTCGAGCGGCACCGCGACGTTCTCCAGCGCGGTCATGGTCGGGATCAGGTGAAACGACTGGAAGACGATGCCGACATTGCGCCCACGAAAACGTGCAAGCGCGTCCTCGTCGAGCGCATTGAAAGTCGTTCCGTCGACCACCACTTCGCCACCGTCGGGGCGTTCAAGTCCGGCCATGACCATGAGCAGGGTCGACTTGCCGGAGCCGGACGGTCCGATCAGGCCGACCGCGCTTCCCGAGGCGATCCGCAGGCTGATATCCTTCAGGATATGCACGCGCGCTGCGCCGGAGCCGAGCGATAGGTTAACGTTTGAGAGGGCGATTGCGTCGGCCTTCACGCCGGCACGCAGAATGAGGATCGATGAGACTGTCCATGCAACCGTCATATGGGACATTCAGGGTGTTGGTCGAGAGGCTCACGCAAATGTTGTCGCTCGCAATCATGGCAGGATTGGTCCTGATGTCGCCGAATTCCGTTCGAAGCGCCAACGCGCAGGCCCCGATCAAGCTCGCCGTGCTCGGCAACTCGCTGACCGCCGGTTACGGCCTGCCTGCCGAGGCGGCCTTTCCGGCGAGGCTGCAAAAGGCGCTGCGCGAAAAGGGCATCAAGGTCGATATTCTGAACGCCGGCGTCTCCGGCGATACCACCTCGGCCGGCCGCGACCGGCTCGACTGGTCGATCCCGGAGGGCACCGAAGCCGTGATCGTCGAGCTCGGCGCCAACGATGCGTTGCGCGGGCTCGATCCGAAGGTGGCGAGGGCCGCGCTGGAAGACATCATCAAGCGGCTGCAAGGAGCGCAAGATCGCGGTGATGCTCGCGGGCATGTATGCGCCGCGCAACTTCGGGCCGGAGTATGCGGCGAAGTTCGATCCGATCTATCCGGACCTCGCGAAGGCCTACGACGTGCCGCTCTATCCGTTCTTTCTCGACGGCGTCGCCGGCGAGGCAAAGCTCAACCTGCCGGACGGCATTCATCCGACGGCCGAGGGCATCGACGTCATCGTCAGCCGCATCCTGCCCGTCGGTCGAGGCGTTCCTGACCAGGGTTTCGGCGGAGCGGCGCTAAAAAACCGTCACAAAACTCCAGCCCCGCGGCGCTTCGCAGCGCGGCCCGGTTTTGTTATCAAGAGTTACCGGCAATTCGTCGCTATCTAGCATCGAGGAGTGTGCGATGCCCCGCCTGTTCACCGGTCTGGAAATCCCCGAGGACATCGGCCATTCGCTGTCCTCCTTACGCGGGGGATTGCCGGGGGCGCGCTGGATCGATCCCGAAAACTACCACGTCACGCTTCGCTTCATCGGCGACATCGATGGCATTGCCGCCAACGAGGTCGCCTCGCTGCTGTTCAGCGTCAGGCGCAGGCCGTTCGAGGTGAAGCTGCAGGGGCTTTCGTCGTTCGGCGGCAAGAAGCCGCGCGCGGTGGTGGCCTCCGTCGCCCCCTGCCGGCCGTTGATGGAATTGCAGGCGGAACTGGAGCGGCTGTTGCAGCGGGTCGGGCTCGACCCGGAAGGGCGCAAGTTCACGCCGCATGTGACGCTGGCGCGCCTGCGCGATGCCTCCAACCAGGATGTCGCCGACTACCTCTCGGTGCGCGGCTATTTCCCGAGCCGCAGCTTCACGGTGGATCGCTTCGTGCTGTTTTCCTCGCGCGCCTCGGTCGGCGGCGGGCCGTACGTCGTCGAAGACGCCTATGCGTTGAGCGCTGAGCGCTCTGCTAAGCGCATGGCTTTGCCTGCGCTAGCCTTTAGATGATCCGGAAACCGTATCCACTTTCCGGATCATTTTGATATTCTTGCATTTGAGCGATTTTAAGCCGTTAAGGCTGCATGTCTGCTGCGAAGCCCGCCTCGTTCCGTTCCCAATATCAGGCGCTTGTGACCTCCGGCGAAATCGAAGCCGATGCGGCGCAGGCTGTTGCCGCCGATGCCCTGGGCGCGCTCGAGGCGCCGGCTTGCGCACTATCGCCCCGCCCCCCGCAAGAACGGATTGCTCGGCCGCCTGTTCGGCAACGGCAAGCAGACGGAACCGATCAAGGGGCTGTACATCCACGGCGAGGTCGGCCGCGGCAAGACCATGCTGATGGATCTGTTTTTCCATGCGAGCCCGGTCCGTCGCAAGCACCGCGCCCACTTCCATGAATTCATGGCGGAGGTGCACGAGCGGGTGCATGGGTTTCGTCAGAAGATCGCCAGCGGCGAGATCTCCGACACCGATCCGGTGATCCTGACCGCGGCGACGATCTTCGACGAGGCGTGGCTGTTGTGCTTCGACGAATTTCACGTCACCGACATTGCCGATGCGATGATCCTCGGCCGGCTGTTCACGAAATTGTTCGAGCTCGGCACGGTGGTGGTGGCGACCTCCAACGTCGCGCCGGACGATCTCTACAAGGGCGGATTGAACCGCGGACTGTTCCTGCCGTTCGTCAAGCTGCTGCAGGAGCGGATGGACGTCCTGCGGCTCGATGCGCGCACGGATTTTCGTCTCGAGAAACTTGCCGGCGTCACCATGTGGCATGTGCCCGCAAACAAGGATGCGGACGCAGCGCTCGACAAGGCCTGGCAGAAGCTCACCGGCGGTGCGCCGGCCAAGCCGCAGGACCTCGTCGTCAAGGGGCGCCGCCTGCGCGTGCCGCGCGCCGCGCACGGCGTCGCACGCTTCAGCTTCAAGGAGCTGTGCGAGGTGCCGCTCGGCGCATCGGACTACCTGCGCCTCGCCCACGATTTCCATACGCTGGTGCTGGACCGGGTGCCGGTGATGCACTACGAGCACCGCAATTTCGCCAAGCGCTTCATTACGCTGATCGATACGCTGTACGACAATTGCGTGAAGCTGGTCGCGTCGGCCGATGCCGACCCGCTCTCGCTCTACCTGGCGACCGAGGGCGTGGAGGTCAACGAATTCAAGCGGACCTCGTCGCGGCTGATCGAGATGGGTTCGGAGTCCTACCTGGCGCTTCCGCACGGCAGCCGCGAGCAGCAGCTCGGCAGCGGTTCGCGCGAAGGTTTGATCGAAACCTGAGCAGTTTCGGATTGCGTCCAATTATTGAGCTAATGCCGTCTTGAACGCGCCCCATGAAAGGGCTATCGACCGATCGAGGTTCTCGTTTCCCACCACCCTGTCTCCCCGTAGGCTCAGAAGGACAGTCACCCCATGGCGCGCGACAAGATTGCTTTGATTGGTTCAGGTCAGATCGGCGGCACGCTCGCTCATCTCGTCGGCCTCAAAGAGCTGGGCGACGTGGTGATGTTCGATATCGCCGAAGGCATTCCGCAAGGAAAGGCGCTGGATATCGCCCAGTCGTCGCCGGTCGACGGTTTCGACGCCGCCTATACCGGCGCCAACTCCTACGAGGCGATCAGCGGCGCGAAGGTCTGCATCGTCACCGCCGGCGTGCCGCGCAAGCCGGGCATGAGCCGCGACGATCTCCTCAGCATCAACCTGAAGGTGATGGAACAGGTCGGCGCCGGCATCAAGAAGTACGCGCCGGATGCGTTCGTCATCTGCATCACCAACCCGCTCGACGCCATGGTCTGGGCGCTGCAGAAGGCCTCCGGGATGCCGGCGAAGAAGGTGGTCGGCATGGCGGGCGTGCTGGACTCGTCGCGGTTCCGCTACTTCCTCGCCGACGAATTCAACGTCTCGGTCGAGGACGTGACCGCTTTCGTGCTCGGCGGCCATGGCGACACGATGG
Source organism: uncultured Alphaproteobacteria bacterium (assembly GCA_963843435.1). Classification (GTDB taxonomy): domain Bacteria; phylum Pseudomonadota; class Alphaproteobacteria; order Rhizobiales; family Xanthobacteraceae; genus P52-10. Next base: position 63,373 of record CAWJKJ010000006.1, on the reverse strand, counting down.
TGCCGCTGATCAAATACTCCACCGTCGCCGGCATTCCGCTGCCGGACCTGGTCAAGATGGGCTGGACCTCGCAGGCGCGCATCGACGAGATCGTCGACCGCACCCGCAACGGCGGCGCCGAGATCGTCAACCTTTTGAAGACCGGCTCGGCGTTCTACGCGCCGGCGGCGTCCGCGATCGCGATGGCCGAAAGCTACCTGCGCGACAAGAAGCGGGTGCTGCCCTGCGCCGCCTGGCTCAACGGCGAATACGGCATGAAGGACATCTATGTCGGCGTGCCGGTGGTGATCGGCTCGAAGGGGGTCGAGCGGATCGTCGAGATCGAGCTCGCCGGTGCCGATCGCGCGGCGTTCGAGAAATCGGCCGACGCGGTGCGCGGCCTGATCGACGCCTGCAAGAAGATCGCGCCGGACCTGCTCGGGAAGTAACGAGCCCGGACAGCGTCAAGCGGCTGGAATCGTCAACGGCCGACGCGTTCTTGGCAAGATGCCATGCGTCGCACGGCGGCGATCGAATGAATATCCACGAGTACCAGGCCAAGGCGGTGCTGAAGGAGTTCGGCGTGCCGGTGTCGCGCGGCGTGCCGGTGCTTCAAGGCCGCCGAGGCTGAAGCCGCGGCGAAGGAGCTTGGCGGCCCGCTCTGGGTGGTGAAGAGCCAGATCCACGCCGGCGGACGCGGCAAGGGCAAGTTCAAGGAGCCGTCTGCCGGCGACAAGGGCGGCGTGCGCCTCGCCAAGTCCATCGACGAGGTGAAGACCTTCGTCCAGCAGATGCTGGGCGCGACGCTGGTGACGATCCAGACCGGGCCCGCCGGCAAGCAGGTCAACCGTCTCTACATCGAGGAAGGCTCCGACATCGCCAAGGAGTTCTACCTCTCGGCGCTGGTCGATCGCGAGACCTCGCGCATCTCCTTCGTCGTCTCGACCGAAGGCGGCGTGAACATCGAGGAAGTCGCGCACGAGACGCCGGAGAAGATCGTGACCTTCTCCGTCGATCCGGCGACCGGCATCATGAGCCATCACGGCCGCACGGTCGCGAAGGCGCTCGGGCTGACCGGCGATCTCGCCAAGCAGGCCGAAGACGTGGTGACGAAGCTCTACACGGCGTTCGTCGCCAAGGACATGTCGATGCTGGAGGTGAACCCGCTGATCATCACCAAGCAGGGCAAGCTGCTGTGCCTCGACGCGAAGATTTCGTTCGACTCCAACGCGCTCTATCGCCATCCGGACATCGTCAAGCTGCGTGACGAGACCGAGGAGGATTCCAAGGAGATCGAGGCCTCGAAGTACGACCTGAACTACGTCGCGCTCGACGGCACCATCGGCTGCATGGTCAACGGCGCCGGTCTTGCCATGGCGACCATGGACATCATCAAGCTCTACGGCATGGCGCCGGCGAACTTCCTCGACGTCGGCGGCAGCGCGACCAAGGAGAAGGTCACCGCGGCGTTCAAGATCATCTCGTCCGATCCGAAGGTGAAGGGCATCCTGGTCAACATCTTCGGCGGCATCATGAAGTGCGACATCATCGCCGAAGGCGTGGTCGCAGCGGTCAGCGAGGCGGGCCTGAAGATCCCGCTGGTGGTGCGGCTCGAAGGCACCAACGTCGATCTCGGCAAGAAGATCATCAAGGAGTTCGGGCCTGAACGTCGTCCCGGCCGACAACCTCGACGACGCCGCGCAGAAGATCGTCAACGCCGTGAAGAGCGCGGCCTGATGCAGATGGGGAGCGCCAGTCTCCTGTCTCTCAGCGTGGCGCTTCCGCTCATGACCGCATCTCTGCCCGCCGTGGCCGGTGAAAACGACGACGTGCTGAAGGTCGTCGACGATTTCTGCGCGAATCCTCGCGACAAGCTGAAGGACGTCGGGACGAAGGCGTCGAAGCTGGGCTTCGGAGCCGAGTATGGGCAGAAGCGTGGGCCGCCTCCCGTGCACGGGGCCTGGCTGCCGAAGCTCGGCACCGGCTCCGTCCTCACATTCTCGGCGAAAAGCGCTTCGGAGCCGGTCGATGAGTGCCGGCTCGTGTCGCATGTGCACGACCTGGCCGATCTGGTTGCGCGTCTGAAGGCGAAGTTCGACCTGGGCGAACCGAAGACGAGCGATTCCAGCGTGCAACTGACGATGAAGGGGCAGAAGACCATCGGCGGGAAGGCGTACTCGGTTGAACTGGTCTACGGCTTCGAAGAGAATAAGCCGTCCGGTGCGTTCACCCTTACGACCTATCGCTAGGGAGGGTTCGTCGATGGCTGAAGATCGTCTCACTGCGCCGAAACCGCTCGAAGAGCATCGCAAGCTTGCGGCGTTCGCCGGCGAATGGACCGGCGAAGAAACGGTTTTTCCGTCGCGCTGGGTCGAGGGCGGCCCGGCCATATCGCGCGTCGTCGCGCGGATGGACCTCAACGGCTTCTATCTGATCCAGGACACGCGTCAGACCCGCGACGGCAAGGAGACGTTCGCCACCCACGGCGTGTTCACCTTCGATCGCGAGGACGGGCTCTACAAGCTGTTCTGGCACGACTCGCTCGGCTACTTCGCGCCGGCGCCGGCGTCCGGAGGCTGGAAAGACCAGAAGCTGACGCTGCTGCGTGGCTCGCTGCGCGGCATCGCGCGCCACGTCTACGAAGTGCTCGATGCCGATACCTACAGCATGAAGATACAGTTTTCGCCCGACGCGGAAGGATGGGCCGACGTGCTCACCGGCGTCTACCGGCGGCTGAAATGAACCCATTCATCGCGAGAAATCGATGTCCATCCTGATCGACAAGAACACCAAGGTCATCTGCCAGGGCTTTACCGGCAAGAACGGCACCTTCCATTCGGAGGCGGCCATCGCCTACGGCACCAAAATGGTCGGCGGCACCTCGCCGGGCAAAGGCGGCTCGACGCATCTGGGCCTGCCGGTGTTCGACACGGTGGCCGAGGCGCGCGAGAAGACCGGCGCCGACGCCAGCGTGATCTACGTTCCGCCGGCGGGCGCGGCGGATGCGATCTGCGAGGCGATCGATGCGGAAATTCCGCTGATCATCACCATCACCGAAGGCATCCCGGTGCTCGACATGCAGCGCGTCAAGCGCTCGCTGTCGGGATCGAAGTCGCGGCTGATCGGGCCGAACTGCCCGGGCGTCATGACCGCCGGCGAATGCAAGATCGGCATCATGCCGGGCAGCATCTTCAAGCCGGGCAATGTCGGCATCGTCTCGCGCTCGGGAACCCTGACCTACGAAGCTGTCTACCAGACCACGCAGGAAGGCCTCGGCCAGACCACCGCGGTCGGCATCGGCGGCGACCCGATCAAGGGAACCGAGTTCATCGAGGTGCTGGAGATGCTTCTGGCCGATGCCGAAAACTCAATCGATTGTGATGATCGGCGAGATCGGCGGATCGGGCGAGGAAGACGCCGCCCAGTTCCTGAAGGACGAGGCCAAGCGCGGCCGCAAGAAGCCGATGGTCGGCTTCATCGCCGGGCGCACCGCGCCCCCGGGACGGCGCATGGGACATGCTGGCGCAATCATTTCCGGCGGCAAGGGCGACGCGGAATCGAAGATCGCCGCCATGGAAGAGGCCGGCATCCGGGTGTCGCCGTCGCCCGCCCGGCTCGGAAAGACCCTTGCCGAAGTTTTGAAGTCCTAATTCATTTCTTGTGTCGTTTCGTCACCCGGTCCTGAAGAAAATAGGTTAAGAGGGGCGAAGCACCCGGATTGCCTCGAATCCGGGGAAAGTCGCCCTTTTGGCGACGTCAGAAGTCAAAAATCAGGACGCGCTCATGTCTCGTCAGGACGCGAATGCCGCTTTCGCTCTGTCTTCCTTTCTCTACGGTTCCAATGCCCCCTACATCGAAGAGATGTACGCCCGGTTCGAGCAGAACCCGGGTTCGGTGGACAGCGAGTGGCAGGAGTTCTTCAAGAGCCTGAAGGACCAGCCCGCCGACGTTAAGCGAAGCGCCGAAGGTCCGTCCTGGGAGCAGCCGAACTGGCCGGTCACGCCGCGCGACGAGCTCGTCTCCGCGCTCGACGGCAACTGGGCCGCGGTCGAGAAGTCGGTCGGCACCAAGCTCGCGGCCAAGGCGCAGGCGAAGGGCGTCGAGCTGTCCGCAGCCGACGTGCAGCAGGCGACGCGCGATTCGATCCGCGCGCTGATGCTGATCCGCGCCTATCGCATGCGCGGCCACTTCCACGCCAATCTCGATCCGCTCGGCATCGAGCCGCCGAAGGACCACGAGGAACTCGATCCGCGGTCGTACGGCTTCACCGACGCCGACCTCGACCGCAAGATCTTCCTCGATCACGTGCTCGGGCTCGACTTCGGCACGCTGCGCGAGATCGTCGCGATCTGCCAGCGCACCTACTGCCAGACGCTCGGCGTCGAGTTCATGCACATCTCCAATCCGCAGCAGAAGGCCTGGATCCAGGAGCGCATCGAAGGTCCCGACAAGGAGATCAGCTTCACGCCGGAAGGCAAGCGCGCGATCATGCAGAAGCTGGTCGAAGCGGATGGCTTCGAAAAATTCTGCGACGTGAAGTTCACCGGCACCAAGCGCTTCGGTCTCGACGGCGCGGAGTCGCTGATCCCGGGGCTGGAGCAGATCATCAAGCGCGGCGGCAATCTCGGCGTGAAGGAGATCGTCATGGGCATGCCGCATCGCGGCCGGCTCAACGTGCTGACGCAGGTGATGGGCAAGCCGCACCGCGCGCTGTTCCATGAATTCAAGGGCGGCTCGTCGACCCCGGACGAGATCGAAGGCTCCGGCGACGTGAAGTATCACCTCGGCGCGTCATCGGACCGCGACTTCGACGGCAACAACGTGCACCTGTCGCTGACGGCGAACCCGTCGCATCTCGAGATCGTCGATCCGGTGGTGCTCGGCAAGGTGCGCGCCAAGCAGGACCAGCATCGCGATCCGCCGGACATGCGCATTTCGGTGATGCCGCTGCTGCTGCATGGCGACGCGGCGTTCGCCGGCCAGGGCGTGGTCGCCGAATGCTTCGGCCTGTCCGACCTGAAGGGCTATCGCACCGGCGGCTCGGTGCACTTCATCGTCAACAACCAGATCGGCTTCACCACCTATCCGCGCTACTCGCGCTCCTCGCCGTATCCGTCCGACGTGGCGAAGATGATCGATGCGCCGATCTTCCATGTGAACGGCGACGATCCGGAGGCTGTGGTGTTCGCGGCGAAGGTCGCGACCGAATTCCGGCAAAAATTCCACAAGCCTGTCGTCATCGACATGTTCTGCTATCGCCGCTTCGGTCACAACGAAGGCGACGAGCCCGCCTTCACCCAGCCGTTGATGTACAAGAAGATCCGCTCGCATCCGTCGACGCTCGACATCTACGCGAAGAAGCTGGTCGCCGAGAACGTCGTCACCGAAGGCGAGGTCGCCAAGGCGAAGGCCGACTGGCGCAGCCGCCTCGAGGCGGAGTTCGAGGCCGGCACCGGCTACAAGCCGAACAAGGCCGACTGGCTCGACGGCCGCTGGTCCGGCATGAAGGCCGCCGATCTCCTGGAAGACCCGCGCCGCGGCAACACCGGCGTCGAGGTCGGCAAGCTGAAGGAAATCGGCGCCAAGATCACCGGCGTGCCGGAAGGTTTCCGCGTTCACCGCACCATCCAGCGCTTCCTGGAAAACCGCCGCAAGGCGATCGAGACCGGCCAGGACATCGACTGGGCGACCGGCGAAGCGCTGGCGTTCTGCACCATCCTGAAGGAAGGCAATCGCGTCCGCTTGTCGGGGCAGGACAGCGAGCGCGGCACGTTCACCCAGCGCCACTCGGTGCTGTTCGATCAGGAGGACGAGAGCCGCTACACGCCGTTCAATCACCTGGGCGGCGAGCAGGCGGCGTACGAGGTGCTCAATTCGAGCCTGTCGGAAGAGGCCGTGCTCGGCTTCGAATACGGCTACTCGCTCGCCGAGCCGAATGCGCTGACGATCTGGGAGGCGCAGTTCGGCGACTTCGCCAACGGCGCGCAGGTGCTGTTCGACCAGTTCATCTCGTCGGGCGAACGCAAGTGGCTGCGCATGTCCGGTCTCGTCTGCATGCTGCCGCACGGCTACGAAGGGCAGGGGCCGGAGCATTCCTCGGCGCGGCTGGAGCGCTTCCTGCAGATGTGCGCGGAAGACAACATGCAGGTGACGAACATCACCACGCCTGCGAACCTGTTCCACGTCCTGCGCCGTCAGCTCAATCGCGAAATCCGCAAACCCCTGATCATGATGACGCCGAAGTCGCTGCTGCGCCACAAGCGCGCGGTGTCGCGGCTCGAGGAGATGGGCGCCGGCACCTCGTTCCACCGCATCCTCTACGATGACGCCGAGATGCTGAAGAACGAGAAGATCAAGCTCGTCGCCGACGACAAGATCCGCCGCGTCGTCCTCTGCTCCGGCAAGGTCTATTACGACCTGTACGAGGAGCGCGAGAAGCGCGGCATCAACGATGTCTATCTGATGCGGCTCGAACAGCTTTATCCGGTGCCGATGAAGGCGCTGGTGCAGGATCTCGGCCGCTTCAAGCAGGCGGAGATGGTCTGGTGCCAGGAAGAGCCGCGCAACATGGGCGCGTGGCACTTCATCGAGCCGTATCTCGAATGGGTGCTCAACCAGATCCATGCCGCGCACAAGCGGCCGCGCTATGCCGGCCGTCCGGCGTCCGCCGCGACCGCGACCGGATTGATGTCGAAGCATCTCGCGCAGCTCAAGGCGTTCCTCGAGGAGGCGTTGGGCTGAAATCTTTCGAGGTCGTGAGCGAGCTCGCAACGCGACTGCGGGCACTCACGACCTTCTGTCTTTAAGCAAGCTAGGCGTGGATGGCCGGGAGCAAGCCCGGCCATGACGCAAAAGGAAACGATCATGACCGAAATCCGCGTGCCGACCCTCGGCGAATCCGTCACCGAAGCCACCATCGGCAAATGGTTCAAGAAGCAAGGCGATGCCGTCGCGGTCGATGAGCCGCTGGTGGAGCTCGAGACCGACAAGGTGACGATCGAGGTGCCGGCGCCCGCCGCAGGCGTGCTCGGCGACATCGTCGCCAAGGACGGCGAGACGGTCGCCGTCGGCGCGCTGCTCGGCCAGATCACCGATGGTGCCGGTGGCGCGAAGCCGGCTGCCGCTCCCGCGAAGGCGCCTGCTGCTGCTCCCGCCGCCGCTGCCGCGCCTGCGGCCACGAAGGCGGCGCCGGTCGATGCGCCGCTTGCGCCGTCGGTGCGCAAGCTGTCCGCCGAAACGGCGTCGATGCCGCCACCGTGCCGGGCAGCGGCAAGGACGGGCGCGTGACCAAGGGCGACATGCTGGCCGCGATCGAGAAGGCCGCAGCGCAGCCGACCCCGATCAATCAGCCGGCCGCCGCCGTGCAGGTGCGCGCGCCGTCACCGGCCGACGATGCCTCGCGCGAAGAGCGCGTGCGGATGACGCGGCTGCGCCAGACCATCGCCCGCAGGCTGAAGGAGGTGCAGAACACCGCCGCCATGCTGACGACCTTCAACGAGGTCGACATGACGCAGGTGATGGCGCTGCGCAGCCACTACAAGGATCTGTTCGAGAAGAAGACCGGCGTGAAGCTCGGCTTCATGGGCTTCTTCGTGCGCGCCTGCGTGCAGGCGCTGAAGGACATCCCGGCCGTCAACGCCGAGATGGACGGCACCGACCTGATCTACAAGAACTACTACCACGTCGGCGTCGCGGTCGGCACCGACAAGGGCCTCGTCGTGCCGGTGGTGCGCGACTGCGATCAGAAGTCGATTGCCCAGATCGAGAAGGACATCTCCGACTTCGGCCGGCGCGCGCGCGACGGCCAGCTCAAGATCGACGAGATGCAGGGCGGCACGTTCACGATCTCGAACGGCGGCGTCTATGGCTCGCTGATGTCGACGCCGATCCTGAACGCGCCGCAGTCCGCCATCCTCGGCATGCACAAGATCCAGGAGCGGCCGATGGCGATCGGCGGCAAGGTCGAGATCCGCCCGATGATGTATCTGGCGCTGTCCTACGATCACCGCGTGATCGACGGCAAGGAAGCGGTGACCTTCCTCGTCCGCGTCAAGGACAGCCTCGAAGACCCGGCGCGGCTGGTGCTGGACCTGTGATCGAGCAGCCGCCGAAGGGAGTGCGTGGTGGCTGACGAGGTCGCGATCGTCACCGGCGGAAGTCGCGGCATTGGCCGCGCCACCGCCCTTGCCCTTGCCGCGAGCGGCTATCGCGTCTGCGTCGGCTTCGTCAGCAACAAGCAGGCTGCCGACGACGTCGTGAGCGAGATCGAAGCGAAGGGCGGCAAGGCCATTGCCGTCAAATGCGACGTCGCCTCCGAGGCCGACATTCTGGCGCTCTTCAAGGCGGCCGATGCCTTCGGTCCGCTCGGCGCCCTCGTCAACAGTGCGGGCGTCGTCGACGTGACCGCGCGGGTCGACGAGATGAGCGCTGCGCGCATGCAGCGGATGATGAACATCAATGTCATCGGCAGCATGCTTTGCGCGCGCGAGGCCGTGAAGCGGATGTCGACGAAACACGGCGGCAACGGCGGAGCGATCGTCAACGTGTCATCGGTCGCAGCGACGCTGGGATCGCCCGGGCAATATGTCGACTACGCCGTATCGAAGGCGGCGATCGACGGGTTCACGATTGGCCTCGGACGGGAAGTGGCCGCGGAAGGCATTCGCGTCGCCGCGGTGCGGCCGGGCCTGATCGATACGGACATTCACGCCAGCGGTGGCGAGCCGGACCGGGCGCAGCGGCTGGCGCACATGGTGCCGATCAAGCGCGTTGGAACGGCCGACGAAGTCGCCAATGCGATCGTCTGGCTTATCTCGAACAAGGCGTCCTACGTCGCGGGCGCCCTTTTGGATGTCTCGGGCGGGCGCTGAGCCGGCCGGGCAGCAGGACAGGAAGCATCATGGCTTACGATCTCATCGTCATCGGCACCGGCCCCGGCGGCTACGTCTGCGCGATCCGCGCGGCGCAGCTCGGCATGAAGGTTGCGGTGGTCGAGAAGTGGGCGACCTTCGGCGGCACCTGCCTGAACGTCGGCTGCATCCCGTCGAAGGCGATGCTGTTCGCCTCGGAGCGGTTCGAGGAAGTGACGCACGCGTTCCCGAAGATGGGCATCAAGGTCGGCAAGCCGGAGCTCGACCTGCCGACGCTGTTGAAGTTCAAGGACCAGGCGGTCGACGGCAACACCAAGGGCGTCGCCTTCCTGTTCAAGAAGAACAAGATCGATCCGTATCAAGGCGTCGGCCGCATCCTTGGCGCCGGCAAGGTCGAGGTGAAGGGCGCCGACGGCAAGACCGAGGTGCTGGAGACGAAGAACATCGTCATCGCCACCGGCTCGGATGTCGCCAAGCTCAAGGGCATCGAGATCGACGAGAAGCGCGTCATCTCGTCCACCGGCGCGCTGACGCTGCGCGAAGGTGCCGGGCAAGCTGCTGATCGTCGGCGCCGGCATCATCGGCCTCGAGCTCGGCTCGGTCTGGCGCCGCCTCGGCGCGCAGATCACCGTGGTCGAATTCCTGGACCGCATCCTGCCGGGCATGGACGGCGAAGTGGCGCGGCAGTTCCAGCGCATGCTGGAGAAGCAGGGCATGGCGTTCAAGCTCGGCTCGAAGGTCACCAGCGTCGACACCTCCGGCAAGACGCTGAAGGTGAGCGTCGAGCCCGCGGCCGGCGGCGCGGCCGAGACCATCGAAGCCGACGTCGTGCTCGTGTCCATCGGCCGCGTGCCCTACACCGAAGGTCTTGGGCTGAAGGAAGCGGGCGTCGCGGTCGACAACCGCGGCCGCGTCGAGATCGACGACCATTTTGCCACCAACGTGAAGGGCATCTACGCCATCGGCGACGTGGTGCGCGGCGCGATGCTGGCGCACAAGGCCGAGGACGAAGGCATCGCGGTTGCCGAAATTCTCGCAGGCCAGGCCGGCCACGTGAACTACGACGCGATCCCGGGCGTGGTCTACACCTCGCCGGAGGTCGCCTCCGTCGGCAAGACCGAGGAAGAATTGAAGGCCGCGGGCATCGCCTACAATGTCGGCAAGTTCCCGTTCACGGCGAACGGCCGCGCCAAGTCGAACCAGCAGACCGACGGTTTTGTGAAGTTCCTGGCGGATGCGAAGACCGATCGCGTGTACGGCGTGCACATCGTCGGCGTCGAGGCCGGCGAGATGATCCACGAATGCACGGTGCTGATCGAGTTCGGCGGCTCGTCCGAGGATCTTGCGCGCACCTGCCATGCGCATCCGACGCGCTCGGAAGCGGTCAAGGAAGCGGCCATGAGCGTCGCCAAGCGCGCCATTCATATGTAAAGCTGGCCACCAAACTCCGCGTACAAGGAGGAGGGAGGGGCATGGCCGATCGGTTTCATCGACGAGTTGCGCGCAACGCTTGAGAGCGGCTCGGTGCTGACCGGCGCCGACATCGACGCGCGCTATCATCACGATCTTGCCGGCAATCCGGTGCCGAAACCGCGCGCGGTCGTGCGTCCGAAGACGACCGAGGATGTGTCGGCGCTGCTGCGGCTGTGTCACCGCGAAAAAGTGCCGGTGACGACGCAGGGCGGCATGACCGGCCTCGTGCGCGGCGCACTGCCGAACGCCAACGAGATCGTGCTGTCGATGGAGCGCATGAACGCGGTCGAGGAGGTCGACACCGCAACCGGCGTCGCCATCGCGCAGGCCGGCGCACCGCTGCAAAAAATCCAGGAGCGGGTCGAGCAGGACGGCTTCATGTTTCCGCTCGACCTCGGCTCGCGCGGCAGCTGCACCATCGGCGGCAACATCTCCACCAATGCCGGCGGCAACCGCGTCATCCGCTACGGCATGACGCGCGACATGATCCTCGGCCTCGAAGTCGTCACCGCCGACGGCACGGTGCTGAAGGGCTTGCGCAAATACATCAAGAACAACACCGGCATCGACCTGAAGCATCTGTTCATCGGCTCGGAGGGCATTCTCGGCGTGGTGACGCGCGCTGCGCTGCGCATCTTCCCGGCGCCGGCGGAGCGGCAGGTCGCGCTGTGCGCGCTGCCGTCGTTTCCCCATGTCGCGTCGTTCCTGAAGCTTGCGCGAACCTATCTCGGCGGCGAACTCACGGCGTTCGAGGTGATGTGGAACGAGTATTACCGCTTCACCGTCGAGCGCGTGAAGGGCGTGGTTGGTCCCTTGCCGACGCACCATCCGTTCTATGTGTTGCTGGAAGCCTCCGGCGGCGACGCCGAGCGCATCCATGCCGATCTCGAGAAGCTGCTGGAGATGGCGATGGAGGAGGGGCAGATCATCGATGCGACGATCTCGACCTCGAACGCGTCGGCCGCCGCGATCTGGCGCATCCGCGATTCGTCGGTCGAGCTCGGCCGCAGCTTTCCTTATGCCGCGCGGATGGGTTTCGATGTCAGTCTCGCCATCGACCGGATGGAGGATTATGCGAACACGATCGCATCGCGCATTCGGGCGATCGATCCGCAAGCGTTCTCGATCGTGTTCGGCCATGCCGGCGACGGCAACCTGCATATCGGGGTGCATCATGAAGGCATACGCCGGAGAAGCGCGACGAGTTCGAGAAGCTCGTCTACGGCATCACCGGCGAATTCGGCGGCTCGATCTCCGCCGAGCACGGCATCGGCGTCCTGAAGCGCCCGTACCTGAAGCTGAGCCGCACCGCGGAAGAGATCGAGACCATGCGCACGCTGAAGCGCGCGCTGGACCCGCATAATATTCTGAACCCGGGACGGATTATCGAGGTGTGACCGTCGCCGTCATTGCGAGGAGCGCAGCGACGAAGCAATCCAGTCTGAGCTCGCGAGCGTGGATTGCTTCGCTTCGCTCGCAATGACGCGAGTGGTCGGCCTAAGCCACCGTCTCCACATGCGCCCGGATCGCGCCGTTCTCGATCCAGCCTTTCGACTGCGCGTAACCCGCCATCTTGTCAAAGCCTTCGCGCCAGGCGGCGCCGTGGGCCTTGCCCTGCTCGATCAGCCAGGCCTGCGAGATCCACGCATGCGAGCCGTCGTAGCGTCCGGCCGCCGCCAATGCCTTCGTCAGGAACGCGCCGTCAGTATTCGGCGCCGTCACCTTGAAACCCTTGAAGTCGGTGGCCTCTTTCAGGGACACGGTGCCGGCTGCGTCGATGGCGATGATCATGGGTTGCTCCCGTTCTTGTTGGCCGATGGCTGCCGCATCATAAGCAATGACGAAAGCCTTAGCCAACTCAGGCGCGGGGATGCGCGCGTCTTGTAGACGTCGAGCAGCCGCTCGGTATCGACGGCGGTATAAATCTGCGTGGTCGACAGCGAGGCGTGGCCGAGCAGTTCCTGGATCGCGCGCAGGTCGCCGCCGCGGCTGAGCAGGTGGGTGGCGAACGAGTGCCGCAGCGCGTGCGGCGTGGCGCTGTCGGGCAGGCCGAGCGCGCCGCGCAGGCGCGCCATCGTCAGTTGAATGATGCGCGGACTTAACGGTCCGCCGCGCGCGCCGACGAAGATCGGCTTGTCGGCGGCAAGATCGTAGGGGCACATCGCCACATATTCGGCGATCAGCGTCAGCACGTTCTGCAGCACCGGCACCATGCGCGTCTTGTTGCCCTTGCCGGTGACCACCAGCACGTCGCCTGCGCCCGGCTGCGGCACGTCGCGCCGCTTCAACCCGAGCGCTTCGGAGATGCGCAGGCCCGAGCCGTACAGCAGCGCCATCACGGCGGCGTCGCGCGCCAGCACCCAGGGCTCGCGATCCTCGCCCGCGCGAATGTCCGCATCGGCCATGCGCTTGGCGTTCTCCACCGTCAGCGGCTTCGGCAACGTCTTGCCGACCTTCGGCGCACGGATCGCTGCCAGCGCGCCGAGCTTGCCCTTGCCCTCGCGTTCGAGGAACTTTCCGAACGAGCGCAAGCCGGCCAGCGTCCGCATCAGCGAGCGGCTGGCGATGGCATCGGCGCGGCGCATCGCCATGAAGGCGCGGATGTCCGCCGTCTCGAGCTTGCCGAATTGTTTGAGCGTGACGCGTCCGCCAAGGTGCTCGCTCAGGAACACCAGGCATTGCCGCAGGTCGCGCTCATAGGCCTCCAGCGTCTTGGCCGAAAGCCGCCGTTCGCTGCGCAGATGCGACAGCCAGCGGTTGATTTCGGCCGCGAGGTCCGAGGCCACGCAGACGAGTTCGGCGGCTTCACTCGCCGCGGGAGCCTCTGCGCTTTGGCCGGGTGCTTGACATGACTCGGAATATCGCACCCCTTTCCTTGCACCTAGCTTAATTCAGGCTTTTCAGGCTAACCGCGACCATGCCCACGCGCTTTGTCGATGTCCTTGCGCCGGTCGCTCTCGATCGCACCTATTCCTATCGAATCCCTGAGAATCTCGATCTCAAGGCCGGCGACATTGTGTCGGTGCCGCTGGGCGCGCGGACGACGACGGCGGTGGTCTGGGCCGACAATGCCGAGCCGGAACCCCGCCTGCACAACCGCCTGAAGGACGTCGACGAGAAGCTCGACCTGCCGCCGCTGAAGGCGGAGCTGCGCAGCTTCGTCGACTGGATCGCCGACTACACGCTGTCGTCGCGCGGCATGGTGCTGCGCATGACGCTGCGCATGGGCGATCTCGGGCCGGAGCGCGTGCGCTATGCCGTGCGCCTCGCCGGCGCGCCGCCACAGCGCATGACGCCGGCGCGGCAGCGGGTGATCGCGCTATTGTCGGACGGCATGCTGCGGCCCAAGGCCGAGGCTGCGACCGAAGCCGGCGTGAGCACGGGCGTGATCGACGGCCTGGTCGATGAAGGCACGCTGGAAGTGCTGCCGCTGCCGAAGGCGATGCCACAGCCACCGCCGGACCCGGCATTCGCCGTCCCGGATTTTTCGCCCGAGCAGCAGGTGGCCGCCGAAGCCATGCGCGCGTTTGCCGGCGCCGAAGAATTCGGCGTGGCGCTGCTCGACGGCGTCACGGGGTCCGGCAAGACCGAAGTCTATTTCGAGGCGGTCGCCGAAGTCCTGCGCAAGGGCAGGCAGGCGCTGATCCTGATGCCGGAGATCGCGCTCACCGGCCAGTTTCTCGATCGCTTCACGACGCGCTTCGGCGTCCGGCCGCATGAATGGCATTCGGAGCTGACGCCGCGCACGCGCGCGCGCAACTGGGCGGCGATCGCCACCGGCGAAGCCCATGTCGTCATCGGCGCGCGCTCGGCGCTGATGCTGCCCTACGCAAATCTCGGCCTCATCGTCGTCGATGAAGAGCACGACCAGGCCTACAAGCAGGACGAAGGCGCGCATTACCACGCGCGCGACATGGCGGTGGTGCGCGGACACATCGCCAAAATCCCGGTGGTGCTGTCGTCGGCGACGCCGTCGGTCGAGACCGAGGTCAATGCCCGCCGCGGCCGCTACAAGCGCATCGCGCTGCCCTCACGCTTCGGCGGCCAGCACATGCCGCACATCGAGCCGATCGACCTGCGCAGCGGAGGGTCCGGATCGCGGCCGCTTCATTGCGCCGCGCCTTGCCGAAGCCGTGCTCCACGCCGTCGAGCGGCGCGAGCAGGCGCTCTTGTTCCTCAATCGCCGCGGCTATGCGCCGCTGACGCTGTGTCGTGCCTGCGGGCACCGTTTTGCCTGCAACATCTGCGACGCCTGGCTGGTCGATCATCGCTTTCGCAAGCGCCTCGTCTGCCACCATTGCGGCTTCTCGATCCCGCGGCCGGACACCTGCCCGCAGTGCCATGCGGAGGAGTCGCTCGCCGCGATCGGCCCCGGCGTCGAGCGCCTGCAGGAAGAGGTCGCCTCGCTGTTTCCGCAGGCGCGCACCATGGTGCTGTCGAGCGATCTCATCACCTCGATCGAGACCATGCGCAGCGAGCTGACCGAGATCGCCGAGGGCCGCGTCGACATCATCATCGGCACGCAACTGGTGGCCAAGGGCCATCATTTCCCGCGGCTCAATCTGGTCGGCGTGATCGACGCTGATCTGGGGCTCGGCAACGGCGATCCGCGCGCCGCCGAGCGGACCTTCCAGTTGCTCAACCAGGTGATCGGCCGCGCCGGCCGCGAGGCGGGGCGCGGCATCGGCTACCTGCAGACCCATCAGCCGCAGCACCCGGTGATGCGTGCGCTGGTCAGCTGCGACCGCGAGGCGTTCTACAAGAGCGAGATCGAGGCGCGCGAGCGCACCGGCTATCCGCCGTTCGGCCGGCTGGCGAGCCTGATCATCTCCGCCGGCGACCGCGCCACGGCGGAAGGATTTGCGCGAAAGCTCGCCGCGGCGGCGCCCTTGCGACGATCAGGTGAAGGTGCTGGGCCCGGCCGAAGCGCCGCTCGCCGTCGTGCGCGGCCGCTACCGCTACCGCCTGCTGGTGAAAACCGCCCGCGGCTACGACCTGTCCGGCTACCTGCGCGACTGGCTCGCCGTGGGCCCGAAGACCAAGGGCAACCTGAAGCTCGAAGTCGACGTCGACCCGCAGAGCTTTGTGTGAGGTGTCGCAGGTCTCGTCTGGACCTCGCGCTAACGGCACGGAAGGCGGCCCCTCTCCCCGTCGGGAGAGGGTTGAGGTGAAGGGCGCTCGGCTCTCGATGATGCCAAAAACAAAAAGCCGTGCCGCTTGTGAGCGGCACGGCAGGTCCGGGCTTTCGCCCGCTACGCACAGTCTTCTGGTTTTTGACTGAAACGCGAGACGCTACTTACTGAACTTCGGCCACGACATGGCCGACGCCGCGGCTGGTCAGGCCGATCGCGTTGGCGGCGCCCTTGGAGAGGTCGAGCACGCGGCCGCGGATGAACGGGCCACGGTCGTTGACCGTCACGACGACGCTGCGGCCGCCATGGGTGACCTTCAGCTTGGTGCCGAACGGCAGGCTGCGATGGGCGGCCGTCAGCCCCATCGGGTTGTAGCGGGCGCCGGAGGCCGTCCGGGCGCCGGACTCGGAACCGTAATACGAGGCCTTGCCGGCGAATCGAGCCGCTGGTGACCGCCGCATTGGCATTGCGCCAGCTCTTGCGAGCCTTGGCTTCGCCTGCGGTCGCTCCCGACGCGATGATGGCCGTTGCGGTGGCCATGGTGAGCATTGAGCGAATCGCAAGCTTGCGCGCGCGTGCGCGGGTAGTCATTCGGTGCATCCACCTGTCCCTTGTTACGTATATCAGTCAGCCCGACTGAATAGATGCGCCCCGTCCCCGAAGCGGAGGGCGGGTTCGCGTCAGAATTGGGCGTAAAAGTGACAGGTCTGGCGGCGCCGGAAATCTTCAGGATTGTGACAATGATTGTGACTATACTTTCTATACTTCGAATTTCTTGAAATTAACCTGAGATTAACCCACAGATTCGTCCGAATACTGTTGTGCGAAGTTTTTGTCACGCCCGCGTAAGAATAGGCTTCTGGGCTCGAGTCATGCGTCCAGGCGCTGGGCAGCTTGAGCTGAGCGGGCAGCTCGGCGTGAACCTTTTGCCGGTTCCGTGGACGTGGCTCGCGAAATCGCTGGTTCCGGGCGGCCGGCTGCCATACCCTCGTCGAGACTGCGTCTCGCGGGCGCAGGCGCGCCGCGCGGCATCGCCGTCCGTGTCCGTGAAGTTTCGCGTCTCGCTGCACGCGCTCGATGTGCACATCGCTGCCGTGCGCGATCGGCGTCGGTGCGGATCGTTCAACGCAAGGCGCTGCGTCGCGTGTGCGATTTCTCAAGCGCTGTTTGCGCAAGTGCGTGCGCAACTTGGTCATGTTGCGCCTGCGCTTTCACTATGTTAGCAAACCGGCGATTTTCTGGGGCCTCGGCTCACGCTGGCCGTTTGAAATCGAAGTTCCGATAGAATTCCAAGGGCTTGGCGGCGCCTCCCAGCGGCGTTTTCCTTGCGAGTTCGGCAAGCTGAAAAGAGCGCTTTCGTGGCAGATGAAAATCCGAACGTCTCGGGCGTAGCCGGCCGTTATGCGACGGCATTGTTCGAGCTGGCGCGTGACGAAAAATCCGTCGATTCCGTCAAGGTAGACCTGGACAGGTTCGATGCGATGATCGACCGAGAGCGCCGATCTCGCCCGCCTCGTCCGCAGCCCGGTGTTCACGGCGGAGATCCAGGTGAAGGCGCTCTCCGCGCTGCTGGAGCGTGCCGGTATCGGCGGCACCTCGGCGAAATTCCTGAAGTTGCTGGCCGCCAATCGCCGCCTGTTCGTGGTGCGCGACGTGATCCGCACCTTCCGCACGCTGGTCGCCCGCTTCAAGGGCGAGGCGACGGCGGAAGTCACCGTCGCCGAGCAGCTCAGCGACAAGAATCTCGAAGCGCTCAAGGTGCGCTGAAATCGGTTACGGGGAAGGATGTCGACCTGAAGGTGAAGGTCGATCCGGCGATCATCGGCGGGCTTGTCGTCAAGCTCGGCAGCCGGATGGTCGATTCCTCGCTCCGCACCAAACTCAATTCGATCAAGCACGCGATGAAAGAGGCAGGCTGATGGACATCCGCGCCGCCGAAATTTCGGCCATCCTCAAGTACCAGATCACCAATTTCGGCGAGGAAGCCGACGTCTCCGAAGTCGGCCAGGTGCTGTCCGTCGGTGACGGCATCGCCCGCGTCTACGGCCTCGACAACGTCCAGGCCGGCGAGATGGTCGAGTTCCCCGGGCGGCGTGAAGGGCATGGCGCTGAACCTCGAACGCGACAACGTCGGCGTCGTGATCTTCGGCGCCGACGCCACCATCAAGGAAGGCGACAACGTCAAGCGCACCGGCGCCATCGTCGACGTGCCGGTCGGCAAGGGCCTGCTCGGCCGCGTGGTCAATCCGCTCGGCGAGCCGATCGACGGCAAGGGCCCGATCAGCAACGTCGCCGAGCGCCGCCGCGTCGACGTCAAGGCGCCGGGCATCATCCCGCGCAAGTCGGTGCACGAGCCGGTGCAGACCGGCCTGAAGGCCATCGACACCCTGATCCCGATCGGCCGCGGCCAGCGCGAGCTGATCATCGGCGACCGCCAGACCGGCAAGACCGCGGTGGCGATCGACACCATCCTCAACCAGAAGGCCGATCAACGCCGGCACCGACGAGAAGGCGAAGCTCTACTGCATCTACGTCGCCATCGGCCAGAAGCGCTCGACCGTGGCGCAGATCGTCAAGACGCTCGAGGAGCGCGGCGCGCTGGACTACACCATCGTCGTCGCCGCCACCGCGTCGGAGCCGGCCCCGCTGCAGTTCCTGGCGCCGTTCTCCGGCTGCGCCATGGGCGAGTGGTTCCGCGACAACGGCATGCACGCCCTGATCATCTATGACGACCTGTCCAAGCAGGCCGTCGCCTATCGCCAGATGTCGCTGCTGCTGCGCCGCCCGCCGGGCCGCGAAGCCTATCCGGGCGACGTGTTCTATCTGCACTGCCGCCTGCTCGAGCGCGCGGCCAAGCTGAACGAGGACAACGGCGCCGGCTCGCTGACCGCGCTGCCGATGATCGAGACCCAGGCCAACGACGTCTCGGCCTACATCCCGACCAACGTCATCTCGATCACCGACGGCCAGATCTTCCTCGAGACCGACCTGTTCTACCAGGGCATCCGCCCGGCGGTGAACGTCGGCATCTCGGTCAGCCGCGTCGGCTCGTCGGCGCAGATCAAGGCGATGAAGAAGGTCTCCGGCCCGATCAAGGGCGAGCTCGCCCAGTACCGCGAAATGGCCGCCTTCGCGAAGTTCGGCTCCGACCTCGACGCCTCGACCCAGAAGATGCTGGCGCGCGGCGAGCGCCTGACCGAGCTGCTGAAGCAGCCGCAGTACTCGCCGCTCCCGGTCGAGGAGCAGGTGGCGGTGATCTACGCCGGCACCCGCGGCTATCTCGACCGATCCCGACCAACCAGGTCGGCGGCTTCCAGACCGCGCTGCTCTCCAAGCTGAAGGCGAGCATCCGCAGATCCTCGACGGCATCCGCACCAAGAAGGAGCTGACGAAGGATCTGGAAGACTTCGCTGAAGGAGGCGCTCGACGACTTCGGCAAGACCTTCGCAGCCTGAGACGGTAGGAAAGAGTAGCCAGCCATGGCATCCGTCAAGGAAATGCGCAATCGGATCGCTGCGGTGAAATCCACCCAGAAGATCACGAAGGCGATGCAGATGGTGGCCGCGGCGAAGCTGCGCCGCGCGCAGTCGAACGCCGAAAGCGCGCGCCCCTACGCGACCAGGATGGCGGCGGTGATCGCCAACCTGGCGGCCGGCGTGTCCGGTCCCGATGCGCCGCCGCTGCTGGCCGGCACCGGCAAGGACCAGCGCCACCTGGTCGTGGTCGCGACCTCCGACCGCGGTCTGGCCGGCGGCTTCAACTCCGCCATCGTGCGCGCCGCGCGCGAGCAGATCGGCGCCCTGATCGGCCGAGGGCAAGGACGTCAAGATCATCACCGTCGGCCGCAAGGGCCGCGACCAGCTGCGCCGCACGCACGGGCCGATGCTTGTCGAGCACTTCGAGCTTGGCGTGAAGGCGGCGACCATGGCGCTGGCGCGGCCGATCGCCCAGAAGATCATCGACATGTACGCCAAGGCGAGGTCGACGTCGTCACGCTGGTCTCCAGCCGCTTCAAGTCGGTGGTGACGCAGACGCCGACCGCGCGCAGCTGATCCCCGCCAGTCGTCGAGGCGGATGGAGCGAAGAGCACGGCGCTTCTACGAGTACGAGCCGGACGAGGCGACGATCCTCGAGACCCTGCTGCCGCGGAACATCGCCGTCCAGATCCTGTCGGCGCTGCTGGAGAACCAGGCCGGCTTCTACGCCGCGCAGATGACCGCGATGGACAACGCCACCCGCAACGCCGGCGACATGATCAAGGCCTCACCATCCAGATGAACCGCACCCGCCAGGCGCAAATCACCAAGGAGCTGATCGAGATCATCTCCGGCGCGGCTGCCGTCTAATTGGCTATTTAGAAAGAGACCGACCATGGCCGCACCCGCACTGACCACGAAGAACAACAAGGGCCGCCTCACCCAGGTGATCGGCGCCGTCGTCGACGTCGAGTTCGACGGCCAGCTGCCCGCGATCCTGAACGCGCTGGAGACCACCAACATCGACCAGAGGACCGGCGAGCCGTTCCGCCTGGTGCTCGAGGTCGCCCAGCACCTCGGCGAGAACACCGTGCGCACCATCGCCATGGACACCACCGAGGGCCTGGTCCGCGGCGCCGGTGATCGACACCGGCGGACCGATCAGCGTGCCGGTCGGCCCGGCGACGCTCGGCCGCATCATGAACGTCATCGGCGAGCCGATCGACGAGGCCGGCCCGATCGCGCCGATCACACCTCGCCGATCCACCGCGAAGCGCCGTCCTTCGCCGAGCAGGCGAGCACGGCCGAAGTGCTGGTCACCGGCATCAAGGTCATCGACCTGCTCTGCCCCTACACCAAGGGCGGCAAGATCGGCCTGTTCGGCGGCGCCGGCGTCGGCAAGACCGTGACGATGCAGGAGCTGATCAACAACATCGCCAAGGCCTACGGCGGCTACTCGGTGCTGGCCGGCGTCGGCGAGCGCACCCGCGAAGGCAACGACCTCTATCACGAGATGATCGAGTCCAACGTGAACATCGATCCGAAGAAGAACAACGGCTCGACCGACGGCTCGAAGTGCACCCTGGTCTACGGCCAGATGAACGAGCCGCCGGGCGCGCGCGCCCGCGTCGCGCTGACCGGCCTGGCGCAGGCCGAGTACTTCCGCGACGAGGAAGGCAAGGACGTGCTGCTGTTCATCGACAACATCTTCCGCTTCACCCAGGCCGGCTCGGAAGTGTCGGCGCTGCTCGGCCGTATCCCGTCGGCGGTGGGCTATCAGCCGACGCTGGCCACCGAGATGGGCAACCTGCAGGAGCGCATCACCTCGACCAACAAGGGCTCGATCACCTCGGTGCAGGCCATCTACGTGCCGGCCGACGACCTGACCGACCCGGCGCCCGCCACCTCGTTCGCCCACCTGGACGCCACCACCGTGCTCACCCGCGACATCGCCGCGCAGGCCATCTTCCCGGCCGTGGACCCGCTCGACTCCACCTCGCGCATCATGGACCCGCTGGTGATCGGCGAGGAGCACTACACGATCGCCCGCCGCGTGCAGGAGATCCTGCAGCAGTACAAGGCGCTGAAGGACATCATCGCCATCCTCGGCATGGACGAGCTGTCCGAAGACGACAAGCTGGTCGTGGCGCGCGCCCGCAAGATCCAGCGCTTCCTCTCCCAGCCGCTCCACGTCGCCGAGCATTCACCAACCTGCCCGGCATGTTCGTCAGCCTCGAGGACACCATCCGCTCGTTCAAGGCGATCGTCGACGGCGAGTACGACCACCTGCCCGAGCAGGCCTTCTACAAGGTCGGCACCATCGACGACGCGGTCGCCAAGGGCAAGAAGCTCGCCGAGGGCGCGTAAGCTAATCGGATTTCAGCTATGGCCACTTTCCAGTTCGATCTTGTTTCGCCGGAGCGGATGGTTTTTTCCGGCGAAGTCGATCAGGTCGATATTCCGGGCACCGAGGGTGATTTCGGCGTGCTCGCCGGTCATGCGCCGGTGATCGCAAGCATCCGCCCCGGCATCATGACCGTTTTCTCCGGCGGCCAGCAGGAGAAGATCGTGGTGCTGGGCGGCATCGCCGAAGTCTCGGCCAACGGGCTGACGGTGCTGGCGGACGTCGCGACCTCGATCGATGAGCTCGACAAGGCGGCCTTCGCCAGAAGGGTCGCCGAGATGGAGGCCGAGATCGCCCGCCTTGCGGAGGGCAGTGAGCTCGACAAGGAAATCACCCGGCTCGATCACTTCAAGACGGTGATGCAGCACCTCGAAGGCACCACTGCGCTGCATTAGCCAGGCGCCTGGCGCCGCCGCCTGGCTTGGCCGTTCGGCGCTAGCGGCCTCTCTGTCATTGTCAGTCGCATCAGTGCTGCAGTCGATCCGGTGTGCTAAGAAGCATCGGGGCTGGCAGCAAGGAGCAAGACCATGGCCTATGTGACGAAAGCGACGACGAAGGGTGGCCGGAACGGCCGGGCGATGCTCGACGAGGGCGGCCTTGCGCTCGCGATGGCGTTGCCGAAGGAAATCGGCGGCGCGGGCGACGGTCACAATCCCGAGCAGCTTTTCGCGCTCGGCTATTCCTCCTGCTTCGGTCAGGCGCTGCTGGTGCTCGGCAAGAAGCACGGCATCGATGCGCAGACCGCGAAGGTCACCTGCGAAGTCACGCTGAACACCGAGGGCGGCTTCACGCTCTCAGCCGAACTGAAGGTTTCGGTTCCGGGCGCGGAGAAGGACAAGGTCCAGGCGCTGATCGAGGAAGCTCACACGGTTTGCCCGTATTCCAAGGCGACCAAGGGCAGCATGCCCGTCAAGTTGACGGTCGTCTGATCGATCCGATCCGTCGAAAGCGCGCTGACGGCTGCGGCAACCGGTGCCGCAGCGCTGCAGGCGCTCGTTCAAGGCAGCAGCCGCGCGCGTCAGCCGGCCGAGGCTGGCGCGGCCTTTTCAGTCGCCCCTTCCACCGTCGCATGCAGATGCGCGACGAGCTTCGGATCGAGCTGCAGACGTGCGGCGAGCATGTCGAGATAGGCGCGCTCCGACGGGTTGTCGACGTCGATCGCGAGCAGCGAGGCGATGTAGATTTCCGCCGCTTCCTCCGGGCTGCGCGCCGCCTTGGCGACACCGTCGACGTCGAGCGGCTTGCGAAGCTCGTCGATCACGAAAGCCTTGTCCTCGGCGTCGAGCGCCATCTTGTCCATCTGGGCGAAGATGTTGGCCTGCTCGGTCGCGTCGACATGTCCGTCCGCCTTGGCCGCCGAAATCATTGCGCGCAGGAGATTGCGGCTGAGCGATTGCTGGTCCGCTTCCGCCGCCGGATTGAACGGCGTCTGGCCGGGCGGCGGCAGCATCGGCACTGATGTCTGCTGGCCCGATTGCGGTGCCTGGCCCGCCTGCCAGTTCCTGTAGGCGTGATAGGCGAGCGCGCCGACCACGGCCACGCCGCCAAGCGTCAGCGCGTTGCCTGCAAGCTTGCGTCCCTGTTTGGAACCAAGCAGCACCGTCGCCAATCCACCCGCAAGCGCGCCGCCGCCGAAGCCGCCGAGCATGCCGCCCAGGTTCCCGCCGAGGCCTCGGTTCAGCGCATCTCCCGCGCCGCGCGCAGCATCGCTCCACGCGTTGGAGCCTGATTGCTGGTTCCTCGGATCACCCTGGCTGCCGAGAAACTGGTCGAGCAGGCGCTTTGCGTCGAACATCGTCTGCACATCTCCGATTGTTTGCTGATGCGGCCGATATCGATATTGGCGCCGCGTTGCGCAATGCTGCAGCGTGCGACCGAATGTCGTGTTGCCTCACGCCTGCCGCACAGTGCAGCGATTCACCGCAGGACTTCGGCAAGCTCCGACAGCGATTTGACGTGAATGTCGGCGACTCGCCGCATCGCCGCGCCGCGCATGCACCCGGCCGAACGGGCCGCGCTCCAGGAAGATCGCCGTCATGCCGGCGGCCTTTGCCGGGATCACGTCATTGTCGACGCGATCGCCCACATACGCGATCTCCTCCGGCCGAAGCCCCGCGAGGTCGAGCATCTTCTGGAAGAACGCGCTCGAAGGCTTGTCCACGCCGAGTTCGGCCGACGTGGTGATGAGGTCTGCATCGAGGCCGAAGGATTCCAGCGCCGCCTTCGCGGTCGGCGGCTGGTTGCCGGCGATGCCGACGAACAAGCCACGTTGCCTGAGGGCCGACAGGCAGGGCTTCGCGTCGGCATAGAGATCGCGCGCCTCGATGAAGAAATCGGTGCCGTCGCGCCTGCGCTGCGCCCTCGCGGCGGCGACATCGAAGCCGGGCCGCAGCCGCTCGAACACCTGGCGGATCGGCTCGTTCCGGAAGATCACGTCATCCAGCACGTCGAGGAATTCGTTGCGGTCGACACCGAGCGTATCCGCCCAGATGTGCATCAGCCGCGTTTCATCGATCAGCGTTTCGCCGACGTCGAAAAAGATCGCGCGAAATTTGTCCATGGGTCTCATCCGATCCGGCGCACGCCGCGGGTCGCCGCCGCGACGATACCCTCGGATATCACTTCGCTCTAGTTGTAGGCGAGCGCCCATCCGGGTCCGCGAAGCCAGCAGCGCTCCTCGGGAACGTCCTGATTGCGATAGAGGCGCGTGACGTTCTGCCAGCCTTCCCTGGCGAAGGCCTCGGCCAGCGCGCGCTCGGACACCTCGTCGCGGCCGCCGGCGCAGGGAAAGATCGCGACCGCCGAAATCCAGCTCGCGAGATAATCGTCGCCGCGCCGCTCGATGCGAAACACCGCGCCGGCGCTTGCCATCGCCGCCAGCGAGATCGCGCCAAAACCCTGGTCGGACGTCATCGGCAGGATCAGCCGCCCGCCGTCGGCAAGACGATCGAGCCAGCTGTCGGCCGGCCGCGTGCAGCCGGCATTGACGTAGATGACGTCGGCTTCATCGAACGAAACCAAAGCGCCGTCACCCTCGACGATTTCGACAGTCGGATACGGCGCGAGATTGGCCTTGGCGCGCGCGGCCAGCTCGGGATCGTATTCTATTCCGGTCACCCGGCCTGTGGGTCCGGCGAGGTGAGCAAGGATCGCGGTGTAGTAGCCGGTGCCGGTCCCGACATGCACGACGTGATCGCCCGCGGCCGGTGATGCCCGGTGAATGAGATGCGCATGCAACGACGGCTGCCCGTTGTTGATGTGCCGCTCGGGCAGAATGCCGACCAGGTCGTCGGTGTAGAGGTAAACGGGATCCGCGTCGGGCGTCGGGACGTAGCCGCCGCGCGAACCGCATGATCGGCCACGGGCCGGGGCCGAGGAAATCCTCGCGGTGGATCGCGCCGAAGGCGGCCCCGACACGGTCGTCGACGACGCCGGCGGCGGCCAGGATCTGCCTGGCGTAGGCCGTGCGGATGATGCCGAGTTCGCCCTGTCGGTCCATCGCTTTCACCCTGCATGTGGTCGCGTGCTAGAACGTGTGTGATTTAACACATGATAGTGTGTCAAATAACACACCAGCGGGCGCAGTCCAAATGAAAAGACGGCTCTATCCGGCGGTTCTGGAGCGTGGTCCGAGAGAAACCTTTGGCGCCTGGTTTCCCGATTTTCCCGGCTGCGTCGCCGGCGGCAAATCGCAGGAGGAGACCATCGAGAAGGCGGAAAACACGCTGGCGCAGGCGGTTGACGAGCTGTTCGAGCAGGGCAGGTCGCTGCCCGAGCCGACGCCGGTCGATCGCATCGCCTTGCCCAAGGGCTGCGACCTGCTTGCCTATTTCATCGTCGGCGTCGATCCGCCGGACCCGTCGGAGCGGGTGAACGTCTACCTGCCGAAAAGCCTGATCGGCCGGGTCGACCGTCGCGCGGCGGAGCTGGGCATGACCCGCTCGAGCTTCTTCGGGCTTGCCGCCAGCGCGGCGCTGGACCAGTTCGCCGGCGTCGTCCGCCGCGATGCGCTGACGGCCCGCTCGAAAGTGCACAAGCGCGGCGGCCTGAAGAGCGGAAAGTCGCTGACAAAGAAGCCGTAGACTTAGACCGCGCGAGCGCTTCAGCCAATTCCGAAAGCGCATGTCACGACGAATCATCTGCGCGCGCCGCATCGCCGTAGGCGCAGCCTCGAAGCGACGCCGTTCTGCGCACGCCGCATCGCCGCGCATGAATTCTCCCCCACGGTCCGCGCTCGATGAAGACGCCCGTCATCCCGGCCGCTTGCGCCGGAAGGATGTCGTTGTCGACGCGGTCGCCGACATAGGCGGCGTCTTCGGGGCGGAAGCCCGTCTGCGACAGCAGAGCCTCGAAGAATTTTGGTGACGGCTTGTCGAACCCGAGGTGGTCGCTGGTGGTGATGAGGTCCGCATCCAGTCCCAGCGTCAACATGCTGTCGAGCAGGTCACGGGACTGGTTGCCGGCGATGCCGATGAAGTACCCGCGCTTTCGCAAGGAGCTCAGACATTCGGCCGCATCGGGATAAAGATCATCCGGCCGAAACGAATAGCTCGTTCCATCGGCGACCCGTGCGCGCGCTGCTCTCGGGTCGAAACCCGGCCGGATGATTCGAAGGCGCGGTGGTGATGCTCGCCGCGCGCGATCGCGTCGTCGAGCGCTGCGAGGAACTCGGTCTCCGTTACGCCGAGATAGTCGGCCCATTCGCGCCACATCCGACGCTCGTCGATGAGCGTCTCGCCGAGATCGAAGAACACCGCTTTGATCGGCATCGCATTCTCAGGCGTCAGCGCGCGCAAACCTCCCAAACTCCCGCGCCACGGCCAGATACACCTCGCGCCGGAACGGCACCACCAGGTCGGCGACGCGATCGAGCCGCTCCCAGCGCCAGGCGTCGAATTCCGCCGGCATGCCGTTGCGCTCGGTCAGCGGATCGACCTCGCGCTCGTCGCCGGTAAAACGCATCGCAAACCATTTCTGCCGCTGGCCGCGAAACACGCCGAGCCGGTGCGCTGGCCCGTCATAAGGCGGAAACTCGTAAGTCAGCCAGTCGGTCTCGGCGAGATAGTCGGCGCTGGGTGACGCCGGTCTCTTCCCACAATTCGCGGAACGCCGCCTTGCGCGGATCTTCCGCCGCGTCGATGCCGCCTTGCGGCATCTGCCATTCGAGCCCGGGCAGAACGATCTCAGGTCCGTCGTCCTTGAAGCGCCGCGCGATCAGCACGCGACCGTCCGCATTGAACAGCGCGATGCCGACATTCGGGCGATAGGGCTTGTCGCTCATCGCGAGCGTCTACTCTGCGAGCAGATGGCGGAAGTAGGAGATCGTTTCCTTCAACCCGTCCTCGACGGTCACCTTCGGCTCCCAGCCGAGTTTGCCGCGCGCGAGCGCGATGTCGGGTTGCCGCTGGCGCGGATCGTCCGCCGGCAGCGGCAGGAACACCAGCTTCGACTTCGAGCCGGTGAACGACAGGATCATCTCGGCAAGCTCGCGGATGGTGGATTCGCGCGGGTTGCCGATGTTGACCGGGCCGATGAAATCATCCGGCCCGTTCATCAGCCGCACGATGCCGTCCAGCAGATCGGAGACGTAGCAGAACGAGCGCGTCTGGTTGCCGTCGCCGTAGAGCGTGATGTCCTTGTTCGACAGCGCCTGCACGATGAAGTTCGAGACCACGCGTCCGTCGTTCGGATGCATGCGCGGTCCGTAGGTGTTGAAGATGCGCGCGACCTTGATCCGCACCTTGTGCTGGCGGTGATAGTCGAAGAACAGCGTCTCGGCCGCGCGCTTGCCTTCGTCGTAGCAGGCGCGCACGCCGAGCGGATTGACGTGTCCCCAGTAGCTCTCCGGCTGCGGATGCACCGTCGGGTCGCCATAGACCTCGCTGGTCGAGGCCTGGAAGATCTTTGCGCGCGTGCGCTTCGCCAGCCCCAGCATGTTGATCGCGCCGTGCACGCTGGTCTTCAGCGTCTGCACCGGATCGTACTGGTAGTGGATCGGCGAGGCCGGGCAGGCGAGGTTGTAGATGTCGTCGACCTCGACATAGAGCGGAAACGTCACGTCGTGCCGCATCACCTCGAAGCGCGGCTTGCTCAGCAGGTGCTCGATGTTGCGGCGGCGGCCGGTGAAGTAATTGTCCACGCACAGCACTTCATGGCCGGCCGCGATCAGCAGGTCGCACAGGTGCGAGCCGATGAAGCCGGCGCCGCCGCTCACGAGTATCCGGTTTGAAGGCTGCATTGTGCTTCCTGCAGGGGCGCCAAAAGGGCGCCTTGTCTGCGGTGTTGCATGGCAAGAAACCGCGCTTTCTGCAAGGCTTGGAAGCGGTTAACGCGCTCCCGGGCGGGCTTGCTCCGGGCGGTCGAAGTGCTAGGAAGTGGCTCCCTTTCCCGCATCGAAACCCGTGAATGGCCAGCCCCGTCGACATCTCCCGCGCCCGCATTCTCGAGATCGGCGGCAGCTACTTCAAACTGGAGTATCCGGAGCGGACGACGTCGCTGTGGTCGATGCCGCGGCTGCCGCAGGAGGGCGAGCCGATCGACGGCTTCTCGACGCCGGACCGGATCGTGCGCGAGCTGAGAGCAGCGCGCGACGGCAAGTACGACGTGATCGTCGCCAACACGCTGCGCTATTCGCCATGGCATCCGCGCTACTGGTCGCGCGGTCCGTTCTATACGCCGCGCCATCCGTGGGCGTCGCTCTCGCGTCCGTTCGGGGTGAGCGTTCTGCGCTGGCTGAAGATTCCGGTGCCGCTGATCGCCATCGACATGGACGACGCGTTCGGCATCGGCCGCTCATCGGTGTTCCTGCTCGACAAGGCGAAGATCTTCTTCAAGCGCGAGCTGCCGGTCGACAAGTGGCAGGTGCTCTACGGCGGCGTGCATCCGCATCTGCCGACGCTGCGCTATCGCCACAGCGAGAAGTGGCTGCGCCGCATGGACGCGCTGCAGCCGATCTCGCTGCCGCAGTTTCGCTATGCCGAGAGCTGGCGCACCGCGCCGTTCCCGGAGAAGACGCACGACATCTTCTTCTCCGGCGCCGTCCGCGGCAATTCCACCGTGCGCAGCGCCGGCCTGCCCGAGCTGGAACGGCTGAAGGCGCTGGGCTACCGCATCGATCAGCCGTCCGAGCGGCTGCCCTACGACGCGTTCCTCGAACGCATGTCGCGCTCGTGGCTCGCCTGGTCGCCGGAAGGCATGGGCTGGGACTGCAACCGCCACTACGAGGCCGGCATCGCCCAGTCCGTGCCGGTGATGAATCATCCGACCATCATCCGCCACGCCCCGCTGCTCGAAGGCGTGCACGGCGTCTACTACGACGTCGAACCCGGCGGCCTCGAACGCGCCGTGGTCGCAGCGCTCGCCGACAAGGATCGGTTGAAGCAGATGGCGATCGCCGCGCGCGAGCACGTGTTCGCGCATCACATCCGCAGGGCCTATTGCGAACGGATTTTGCGGGCGGCGCTGGAGTGATGAGTCAGCCGCTGCGCTCGCTTCACCCTCCTCCCGCTCGCGAAGCGAGTGGCGGGGAGGGTGGCAAGGATGAGCGAAGCGAATTCTTGCCGGGTGGGGGGCTGCTGAGTCTCGATCGCGAACGCCGTCCCCCCACCCCCGATCCCCTCCCCGCCACTCGCTTCGCGAGCGGGTGGGAGCGGGAGAAGAGGCGGCGACTGGCACTCACTTCAAATCAATCGTCGTTTCCACGACGTGCTGAAACGACGGGCACATCCTCCGACGTCAGCGTCATGCGCAAGCGCATCGATCGGCTTCTGCGCCGCGCTCTCGCGCACGACGCGCTCGATCTCGCGTTGCGAGGTCACGCCGACCTCTTTCAGGAACTTGCGGATAGCCATGTTGAAACGGTCTTCATCCATGGTTGCTCTCCTACGCTGATCCCGAATGTGAAGCGGTTCGGCATCTGCGCGGCGACGGGTTCACCGCTCACCCGAACTTCGCGAACTCCTTCACCACGCGCTCATACACCGGCCGCTTGAACGGCACGATCAGCTCGGGGAGATTCTTGATCGGCTCCCAGCGCCAGGCGACGAATTCCTGCTTGTGGCCGGCGGGGCTCGCGACGTTGATCTCGTCGTCCTTGCCGGTGAAGCGCATCGCATACCATTTCTGCTTCTGGCCGCGATAGCGGCCCTTCCAGACGCGGCCGGCGATGGTGCGCGGGATGTCGTAGGTGAGCCAGTCGGCGACCTCGGCGAGCTTCTCGACCGAGCGCACGTTGGTCTCTTCCATCAATTCGCGCTTCGCCGCCGTCCAGGTGTCCTCGCCGGGATCGATGCCGCCTTGCGGCATCTGCCAGACATGGGTGTCGTCGACATGCTCGGCGCCGCCGGCGCGGCGGCCGATGAACGCGAGCCCATCCTTGTTGATCAGCATGACGCCGACGCAAGCGCGGTAGGGCAGGTCGTCGTAGCGCGTCATCCCGGCGGCCTTCCTGTTCCCGGTCCCGGCGTCACCGGCATCCGGACCCGCGGCGCGGTGTTCAGCTCGATTTTGATTTCTGCATCGCGGTTGTCAACGGCACAAGCAGGATGCCGCGGCCTTCGAGAACCTTGGTCCATGACGCGATGCGGTCGATCGAGATCGGCAGCGCGGAGGCGACGCCCACGGCTGCGCCGCGCTGGCGGGCCACCGTTTCCAGTTGCGCCAGCGCGCGGTCGATCTCGACCGCGGTCGGCACCACGTCGATGGTCAGGTCCGCTTTCGCGAACGGCACCGCCTGGCTCTGCGCGATCTGGCCGGCGACGCTGCGCGGCGCGGTGCCGTCGTCGAAATAGGCCAGCCCGCGCTTGGCCGCCTCGCGGATCACCGGCTGCATCGCCGCGTCCGTCGCGACGAACCGCGAGCCCATGAAGTTGGCGAGGCCCGCATAGCCCTGGAAGCGGCTGAGGTGCCAGTGCAGCCGGTCGATGTTCTGCTCGGCGTTGGCGTTGGTCAGCAGCGTCTGCGGGCCGGGATCGTTGTCGGGATAGTCGAACGGCTCCATCGGAACCTGCAGCAGCACCTCGTGTCCCTGCGTCCGTGCCCGTTCCACGAGCTTGGCGGGATCGGAGCCATAGGGCGTGAAGGCCAGCGTCACCGCGCCCGGCAGCTTCACGATGGCGTCGTTGGTCTTCGCGGCGCCGACGCCGAGGCCGTGGATGACGATGGCGATCGCCGGCATGGTCGAGGCGCGGGCGCGGATGATCTCGTTGCCGCCGGCATAGACCGACGACGGCTTCAGGCCGTCGGCGGCGACCGGGATCTGCCCGTAGCGCGAGGCTTCGAGCAGCCGCGGATTGATGCCGGTCATCGTCGTGGTGGCCGGCTCGGCGCGGCGCGTCTGCGTCCGCCGCGCTGCCCGGCACCTTGAAGTCCTTCCGCGCGCCGCTCGAGCCGTCGATGATGGTCACGGTCCGCTGCTCGCTCGGCTGCGCCGGGGCCTGCCGGACGATCGACGGGCTGGTCGGCGGCTGAGGCGCCATCTTCGCCATCGGCGGCGGTGCCTTGGCCATCGGCTCGGCCGGGCCGCCCATGTTGAGCGCCAGGCGTGCCATCGGCTCGCCGCCGAGCGGGTTGTCGTTGAAGATGGCGAAGCCCAGGAAGCCGAGCAGGAACACCGCCAGCACCGCGGCCAGAGCATACAGTGGCATTGAAAGACAGCCGAAAACGCCGCTTGCGCGCCGTGCCCTGTCCAAGAGGCGTGCTCAGATCGTCCGTCGACAAAAAGCTGTCCCAAAATCCCGCGAATCAGCAGTCTGGGACAATATCATGAGCCATCCGCGGCCGGGCAGGCGGGGTGATTCGGGGCTGAGACAGGCGGAGCCTGCGCCGGCGTACTCTTCACCCTCCCCCTCCATAGGCGGAGCGAAGCGACGCCGTTCTTCGAACGGCTACGGGGAGGGCGGGTTCAGCAACTGCCGCGACGTGCGCCGTACGAATCGCAACGCCACCAAACAAAAAGGGCGGCCTCTCGGCCGCCCTTCGCAATCTGGAACCCGAAACCCGCTTAGTTCGCGGCCTTCTCGGTCGGCGCCGGCGTGGCGGCGTTGACCTTGACGCCGTGCAGCAGGTCGGCGGCCATCTTCAGCGCCTTGTCGTCCTTCGGATCCGGCGGGACGTAGGACTGCGAGCCGGTCTGCTCGTCGCCGTCGGCCTTCAGGTGGCCGCGCAGCGAGGCTTCGCCCTTGGTGTCGGTGCGCGCCTTCAGCTCGTCCGGCACGTCCTGCAGCACCTCGATGTCCGGGATGATGCCCTTGGCCTGGATCGACTTGCCCGACGGCGTGTAGTAGCGCGCCGTGGTCAGCCGCAGCGCGCCGTTGCCCTGGCCGAGCGGGATGATCGTCTGCACCGAGCCCTTGCCGAACGAGCGCGTGCCGATCAGCGTCGCGCGCTTGTGGTCCTGCAACGCGCCCGCGACGATTTCCGACGCCGAGGCCGAGCCGCCGTTGATCAGCACCATGATCGGCTTGCCCTTGGTCAGGTCGCCGGTCTTGGCGCTGCGGCGCTGCGTCTCTTCGGTGTTGCGGCCGCGCGTCGAGACGATCTCGCCGCGCTCGAGGAACGCATCGGACACGGTCACAGCTTCCTCCAGCAGGCCGCCGGGGTTGTTGCGCATGTCGACGATGAAGCCCTTCAGCTTGTCGCCGAGCTGGTTCTGCAGGTTGGTGATCTCGCGCTTCAGGCCCTCGGTCGTCTGCTCGTTGAACGAGGTGATGCGGATGTAGGCGATGTCGTCCTGCTCGATGCGCGCGCGCACCGGACGGACGCGGATGTTCTCGCGCGTCAGCGTGATCTCGAGCGGCTTGTCCTGGCCCTTGCGGATCACCTTGAGCTTGATCTTGGTGTTGACCGGACCGCGCATCTTCTCGACGGCCTGGTTGAGCGTCAGGCCCTGCACGTTCTCGTCGTCGAGCGAAACGATCAGGTCGTTGGCGAGGATGCCGGCCTTCGACGCCGGCGTGTCGTCGATCGGCGAGACCACCTTCACCAGGCCGTCTTCCATCGTCACTTCGATGCCGAGGCCGCCGAACTCGCCGCGCGTCTGCACGGTCATGTCGCGGAAGCTCTTCGCGTCCATGTAGCTCGAATGCGGATCGAGGCCCTGCAGCATGCCGCTGATCGCCGATTCGACCAGCTTGCTGTCGTTCGGCTTCTCGACATAGTCGGTGCGGACGCGCTCGAACACATCGCCGAACAGGTTCAGCTGGCGATAGGTGTCGGAGGCGGCGGCGCGTGCCGTCGAACCGATCAGCGTCACCCGCGGCTGCGTGACGAGCAACGTGGCCGCGGCGCCGGCGGCCGCACTGAGAAGAACCAGGGAAGTCTTGCGCATCATCCGCGAACCTTTTCGCCTTCACTTGCGGCCCACCATGGGCCTGGATCGATAGGAGTGTTATCCTTGCGAAACTCGATATAGAGGACCGGCTGACTGGGAGCGGCTGCCAGAACCGAGGCAACCTGAGCAGCAGTCCCCATGGTCCCCACCGGTTCGCCCGTTAGCACGAACTGGCCGATGTTAACCGAAATTCGCTCCATCCCGGCAAGCAGGACATGATACCCGCCACCGGCATTGAGGATCAAGAGTTGTCCGTAGCTTCGAAAGGGTCCGGAATACACAACCCAGCCATCGCACGGAGTTGTGACCTGCGCGCCCGCTCGCGCTGCCACCGAAATGCCTCTTTCCACGCCGCCCGTGCCGTCGGAACTGCCGAAATTGCGCAATCTGGGCCCGTTCACGGGCATCGGCAGCAGTCCTTTGGCCGAGGCGAAGGCGATGGCCGGGACTGAGTCGTCCCGGGTCCTTCAGCGCAGCGGTATTTGCAGCGGTATTTTTGGTATTGGCCGCCTTCGCTTCCGCAATTTTCGCCGCCGCTGCGGCCGCCGCTGCGGCCTTCGCCGCGGTCTTCAAATCCTGTTCCATCTTCGCGATCAGGTCGCGCAGGTTGTCGGCCTGCTTGGCGAGCTCGACGGCGCGGCGGCGTTCCGCCTCCATGTCCCGCTCCGCTTCGCCCTGCTTGCGCTGCCGTTCGTCGATCAGCGCGGCGAGCCTGCGCTGATCGGTCGTCATGCTGTCGCGGTCGGCGAGCAGGCGCTCCTTCTGCTCCGCGGTCTCTTTGCGGATGCTGACGAGGTTGCCGAGATCGCCGATCAGCCGTTCGGCGCGCGCGCGCATTTCCGGCACCACGGCGCCGAGCAGCATCGCCGTGCGCAGCGACTGCAGCGCATCCTCAGGCCGCACCATCAGCGCCGGCGGCGCGCGGCGTCCTGCACGTTGCAGTGCGGCCAGCACTTCGGTGGTCTCGGCGCGCCGCGCCTCGAGCGAGTTGCGGATCAGCGTCTCGCGCTGGTCGAGCGTGCGCAGCCGGGCCTCGGTGTCGGTGATGCGTCCCTCGACGCCGCGCACCCGCGCCGCGAAGTCGATCAGCTGGCGATTGAGGCCGTTGCGGTCCTGGCCGATCGCGGCGATTTCCGCCTTGAGCTTGTTCTCGGCCTCGATCGCGTCGCGCTGCCGGTTGCGCGCCTGCTCGAGGTCCTGCTCGTGCTTCTTGATGACGTCTTCGATCGACGAGGTCGCCGGAGCTGCCGGATCCGCGGGCTTTGCCTCGACTGAGGCCGCGGGACCAGGGGCGGGCGCCTGCGCGAAGGCGATGTGAGCGGCGTCGATGGCGACCAAGCCCGCAAGCGAGACGGCGAGCACGCAAAGACGGCCTGCCGGGCGGGCCTGCGCTGGAATTTCGTTCACTGTTGCCGCTGTCATGCGATCTTGGGTTCGCTGCGTCCTTAACGCGTTACGCGCGATGATAGGGATGGCCGGCCAGAATCGTCGCCGCCCGGTAAATCTGCTCCATCAGCATGATCCGCACCAGCTGATGAGGCCAGGTCGCAGCGCCGAACGCGAACACGGTTTTTATCGTGCGCCGCAATTCGGGCGAAAGTCCGTCCGCGCCGCCGATCACGAATACAACGTTCGCGGTCGATTCGTCTCGCCAGCGGCCGAGTTGTTTGGCGAAGGTTGCGCTGTCGACGGCCTTGCCGCGCTCATCCAGCGCAACGGTGATCGCACCTTCGGGGATCAGGGCCAGGATCGCGGCGGCTTCTTCCGCCATGCGCGTCGCCGTATCGCGCGCGCGGCTTTCGGCGATTTCGTGGATTTCCAGGGCGCGGAAGCCGAGCCTGCGCGCGAGGTCGGAAAATCGCTCGCGGTAGCGTTCGACGAGGTCCCGTTCCGGGCCGCTCTTCAGGCGGCCGACCGCGATCACAAGGAGGCGCATGCCGCCTTCTACACGCTACAGGGAACTCGTCCAGCTCGCGACTTAACTTGCCTTGGTCGCAGACCGCACCGGCGCCCACATCTTCTCGAGGCTGTAGAAGCTGCGAACCTCGGGCCTGAAGACATGGACGATGATATCGCCGGTGTCGATCAGCACCCAGTCGCAGTTCGGCAGCCCCTCGACATGAACGCCTTTCATGCCGGCTGCGCCGAGTTCCTTCACCACATTCTCCGCGATCGCGCCGACATGCCGGTTGGCCCGGCCGGTCGTGACGATCATGTAGTCTGCGATGGAGGATTTGCCGCGAAGGTCGATGGTGACGGTGTCCTCCGCCTTCATGTCGTCGAGGCGGCTGAGGACGATCTTCAGGGTCTCGTCGGCATCAGGCCGGGATTTCGAGACCGTGACGGACGCGGGCGGTTTGCCGGTCCGTGCGACTGCGGATTTGGTCAAAGCTGAAGAAGCAACAGGTGATGTTGTCAGGGACCTTTCCTTTCCTCATCCTGGGGCGACGAATCCGTGATCGCCCTGTTCCATCCTACCCATGTAGGGTTAAGAGTTTCAATCTGCCAGATCGCGAATGGGTCTGGGACTCAGCGTTGGCCCACTATGACCCATTTGTGTGACTTCTGAGTTGCGTCGAGGACAGCGGCGACTTCAGGCCGTGCAAAAACACCCAGGCCGGCGCCTCGAAATCGGCCAGCCGCGCCGCCGCGCTTTCATTTTGACGGTATTTTGCAAGCGACTGCGCCGCGGGCGAGGCCAGCGCGCGAAAACTGTCGGACGGGCGATCGATCACCGCGAACGGCACCTGGCGGGCGATCGCCTGCCAATCCCGCCAGCGGTGGAACTGCGACAGGTTGTCGGCGCCCATCAGCCAGACGAACCGCACATTCGGAAAGCGGCGGCGCAAAGCGGCGATGGTGTCGACGGTGTAGCGCGTGTTGAGCGCCGCCTCGATGCCGGTGACCTGGATCGCCGGATGATCGGCGAGGGCGCGCGCGGCGGCGAGGCGCTCGTCGAGCGCGGGCAGGGCGCGCGTGTCCTTCAGCGGATTGCCGGGCGAGACCAGCCACCACACGCGGTCGAGCTGCAGGCGCTTCAGCGCGAACAGGCTGAGCGCGCGATGGGTCGCATGCGCCGGATTGAACGAGCCGCCGAGCAATCCGACACGAAGGCCGTCGGAGACAGGTGGAAAGGCGATGCGCTCGGTCGAGCTCACGGGCGCGTCTGGCCGCTTCCCAGCACGCGATATTTGAAGCTCGTGAGCTGCTCCGCGCCGACCGGCCCGCGCGCATGGAATTTGCCGGTGGCAATGCCGATCTCGCCGCCGAAGCCGAACTCGCCGCCGTCGGCGAATTGCGTCGACGCGTTGTGCAGCACGATCGCCGAGTTGACCTCGTCGAGGAAACGTTGCGCGGTCGCGGCGTCTTCGGTGACGATCGAATCGGTGTGGTTCGAACCGTAATGGTCGATATGCGCGATCGCCTCATCGACGCCGTCGACGACTTTGGCGGCGATGATGGCGTCGAGATATTCGGTGGTCCAGTCGTCCTCCGTCGCGGCTTTCACGCGCGCATCGGCGGCTTGCACGGCGGCATCGCCGCGCACCTCGCAGCCGGCGGCGATCAGCGCATCGATCAAGGGCTTCAGGTGCGTCCTCGTCGCCGAACGATCGACCAGCAGCGTTTCGGCTGCGCCGCAGACGCCGGTGCGCCGCATCTTCGCGTTGACGACGATCGACTTCGCCATCTCCAGATCGGCCGCGCCGTCGATGTAGACGTGGCACAGGCCTTCGAGATGCGCGAACACCGGCACGCGCGCCTCGGTCTGCACGCGCGCGACCAGGCTCTTGCCGCCGCGCGGCACGATCACGTCGATGGCGCCGTCGAGGCCGGCCAGCATCATGCCGACAGCGTCGCGGTCGCGGGTCGGCACCAGCATGATCGCATCCTCAGGCAGCTTCGCTTCACGCAGGCCCTTGACGATGCTCGCATGGATGGCGCGGCAGGAGCGAAAACTGTCGGAGCCGCCGCGCAGGATCACCGCGTTGCCGGCCTTCAGGCACAGCGCGCCGGCATCGGCCGCCACGTTCGGACGGCTCTCGAAGATCACGCCGACCACGCCGAGCGGCACGCGCACGCGCTCGATGGTCATGCCGTTCGGCCGCGTCCACTTCTCGGTCACCTTGCCGACGGGATCGGCAATCGCGCGGATCTCCTCGATCGCCTCGGCGATGCCTTCGACGCGCTTCGGCGTTCAGCTCCAGCCGGTCGAGGAACGAGGCTGCCGTGCCGTTCGCACGTGCCTCGGTCATGTCTTCGGCATTGGCGGCGATGATCGCACCGGCGTCGGCGCGAATGGCCTTCGCGATCGCCGTCAGCGCCCGGTCCTTCTGCTCCGGCAGAGGCCTGCGCCAGCACGCGTGCAGCGGCCTTCGCGCGGCGTCCGATGTCATGCATCAGCGCGGCGAGATCGTCGGAGCCCGTCAATGGCTTTCAGCATGGCGCGGTCATTCGCCTGGATACCCTTGCTTAAGGTCATGTCTTAGCACGATAATTTCACGAAGTTGGCCATCGGCCAGTCGAGGGCAGTTCGAGTGGCCCGAGGGTCGCCCTTGGCCTGGGCTGCACCGTTCATATGGGGCATGCGAATCCGTGGGGGAAAACGCCGCTGCCGCCAGCCGTTCATCGCTCCGCGATCGGCGCCGGCGCGGTCGTCGCGCCGGGCCAAGCGAGCGCTGAACCATGACGCTGTCACCCCAGCGGCCATGGCGATAGGCGACCCCGCTCAGCAGGGCGACCCTGGCAAAGCCGAACGTCTCGTGCAGGCCGAGCGAAGCCGCGTTGTCGGCATCGATGTAGCCGATCATCTGCCGGAAGCCGGCGGCCGCGCAGGCGTCGATGAGCTCGCGCATGAGCAGCCGCCCGACGCCGCGGCCGAGGTGATCGTGGTGGACGTAGATCGAGTGCTTGGCGGTGTAGCGATAGGCCGGCCGTTTGCGGAACAGCACCGCATAGGCATAGCCCACGACCTCGCCGCCGCTCGTTGCCACAAGGTGCGGGAAGCGGCGGTTGCGCAGGTTCTTGCGCCGGTCGCGCAGATCGTCGCCCTGCGGCGTGCCGCTGTCGTCGACCCCTTCTTCAATGCCGTGCCGGATGTGGCGGCGGTAGATCGCCAGCATCGCCTCGACGTCGGCGTCGCGCGATGGCCGGACGATGATCGGTTGCGTGCTGTCCATCGGCGCTGCTTGGGCCTCCCGGCGCGTTTTCCTATTCGGAGACCACGTAGGTGTAAAGGCGGATGCGGCCGGCCGCGTCCAGCTCGCGATAGACGCCCTGGATCTCCACCTCGAAGCCCGGGAAGGTGTTGAAGCTCGTCTCGAACATCTTGAGATAGTCGATCATCGGCTGCGCCCGCTCGGTGAGCCGCTCGCCCGGAACGATCGTGGCGATGCCGGGCGGATAGACCACGAAGGGCGTCGTGGCGATGCGGCCGGCGATCTCGTCGATGGGCAGGTAGTCGACATCGTTGCGCACGAGGCAGCGCGCCGCGTCGCGGGGCGACAGCGCGATCTCCGGCAGATGGTCGGGCGAGAACTGCTTCGCCTGCAGCGCGCTGACATCGGCCTCGCGGAAGAAGCGGTGCATCTCCGCGCAGAGATCGCGCAGCCGCACGTCCGCATAGCGCACCGGCCGCCGCCGGAAGAATTCAGGGATGACGTCTTCCAGCAGCGCATTGTCGTCGTGGAATTTCTTGAAGGCGACGAGGCCGCTGATCAACGTGCCGGCCTTGCTGGCCTCGACGCCGGGCGTCAGCAGGAACAGCAGCGAGTTGAGGTCGTTCTTCTCCGGCAACGATCTGGTTCTCGCGCAGATACTGCGCGACGATCGGCGCCGGAATGCCGTGGTCGG
Source organism: uncultured Alphaproteobacteria bacterium (assembly GCA_963843435.1). Taxonomy (GTDB): domain Bacteria; phylum Pseudomonadota; class Alphaproteobacteria; order Rhizobiales; family Xanthobacteraceae; genus P52-10. The sequence goes on along the minus strand of CAWJKJ010000006.1, from coordinate 24,860 downwards.
CGTAGCCGCCGGTGGCGCGGTCGAACCCCGGCGTGAGCAGCGTCAGCTTGTTGGGATCGGTCATGGCGAAGCCCGCCGTCATGCCGGCGAAGCCGTGCCAGCGGTCGCCCGGCGCAAGCTGCCAGTAGGACGGGTTGGCGGCGAGCTGGTCGGTGCTCACCATCTCCCAGGCGACGTCGTGCACCGCGCCCTCGCGCGAGGCGTCGGGGATGACGACGCGCTCGGGAACGAACGGCTCGAAGAACCAGCGGCGTTCGGGGCGCGTTTCCTTCTCCTCGAATTCACGGTGAATGGTGCGGATCTTCTTGCGCAGCTCGATGCCGAGCCGGATCGTGTCGTCCCACAGCACCTCGCCCGAGCGGCCCTTCATCATCTGCGCGCCGACGTCCAGCGATGCGAACAGCGGATAGAATGGCGACGTGGACGCGTGCTGCATGAAGCTCTCGTTGAAGCGCCGATGCTCGACCCGGCGCTTCTGGCCGCGGATGTGGCGGTCCTTCATGTGGATCTGCGAGGCCTGCGAGAAGCTCGCCAGCTGCTTGTGGGTTGATTGCGTGGCGATGATGCCCGGCGCGTCGGGACCGAGGTTGGCGAGCCCCATGGCGAAGCGCCCCGCATAGAGCGGATGGAATTTCATGAAGCCGGCCCAGGCCTCGTCGAACAGGATGTAGTCGCACAGATGGCCGATGCGCTGCAGGATCATCTCGGCGCTGTGGATCGTGCCGTCATAGGTGCACTGCTCGATCACGGCGACGCGGAACGGGCGCGGCTTGCGCCAGGCCTCCGGGTCCTTGACCAGCGGATGGTTGCGGATGCGCTCGCGCAGCGCCTCCTCGTCGAGGGCGTCAAAACCCATCGGGCCGATCAGTCCCCAGGCGTTGCGGGCCGTCGGAATATAGACGGGAATGCCGCCGTTGATCATCAACGCGCCGTGGTGGGCGGCCTTGTGGTTGTTGCGGTCGAACAGCACCAGGTCGCCATCGGTGACGAGCGCGCCCAGCGCCACCTTGTTGGAGCTCGACGTGCCGTTGAGCACGAAATAGGTCTTCTCGGCCCCGAAGATCTTCGCGGCCTCTTTCTGCGCCTGCAGCGCCGGGCCCTCATGGGTCAGCAGGTCGCCGAGGTCGAGCACCGAGTTGTCGAGGTCGTCGCGGAACACCGCCTCGCCGAGATGCTCCATGAAGACCCGGCCGATCGGGCTGCGGCTGTAGAAAATACCGCCGTTGTGGCCCGGGCAGGTCCAGAGCTGATTGCCTTCCTCGGCATAGTCGACGAGAGCGCCGAAGAACGGCGTCTTCAGCGTCTCGGCATATTGCTTCAGACGGCTGATGAGGTTCTTGGCGATGAAGGCGGGCGTCTCCTCCGACAGGAAGACATAGCCGTCGATGAAGTCGAGCACCTCGACGGGCAGGTCCTCGAACCGCTCGCGGCGGATCAGCAGGACGATCGGGAAATCGAGGCCGCGCCGGCGCATCAGGTTGATCAGCGCCGCGGTCTTGCCTTCCAGGCCCTTCTTGCCCCAGTCGACCATCATGCAGCCGATCGCGGCGTCGGTCCGCACCGCGATCTCGGCGTCCTCGAGCTTGCGCGCCTTGACGACCTCGAAGCCGGAGCGCTCGATTTCGGCGATGATCTGGTTGAAGCGGATGCCCTCGAGATCGTCCGCGTCGAAGTTGGGCGTCGAGAACAGGAACGTGAAGCGTCTGAAAAAGTCCATGCGGGGTCTCGGTTGGGTTCAGCGTGACCTGTCGCCGCGTTATATGACAGCGTGGTGACGGCCGCGGTTGCGAATGGAATGGCCAGAAGGCCAGCGGGTTCCGGCCGATGGCCGATCCGTGGTCGCTATTTGTCCGGCTTCGGCCCGATCACCAGGTCGTCGCGGTGGATCATCTCCGAGCGGCCGCTGATTCCCAAAATGCTCAGGATGTCGCTCGACGAGCGGCCCTTGATCTTCTCGGCGTCGTCGGCGTCGTAGGCGACGAGGCCGCGGCCGACCACCTGGCTGTCCGGCCCCAGCACCACGACGGCGTCACCGCGCGCGAACGCCCCGTCCACGCGAATCACGCCCGCCGGCAACAGGCTCTTGCCGCGGCGTAACGCGGCCACCGCGCCCGCGTCGATGGTCAGCGTGCCCTTGGCTTCGAGCGTGCCGGCGATCCAGCGCTTGCGCGACGTCACCGGATTGGCCGCCGTCATGAACCAGGTGCAGCGTCCGCCCTTCATGATGGCGCGCAGCGGATGCTCGATCTTGCCCGAGGCGATGATCATGTGCGCGCCGGCTGCGGTGGCGATCTTCGCCGCCTCGATCTTGGTGCGCATGCCGCCGCGCGACAGCTCGGACTCCGCCGCGCCCGCCATCGCCTCGATCTCCGCGGTGATCTTGTCGACGCGCGGGATCAGTTTGGCGTTGGGGTTCATGTTCGGCGGCGCATCGTAGAGGCCGTCGATGTCCGACAGCAGGATCAAGAGATCGGCGCTGGCCATGCTGGCGACGCGTGCGGCCAGGCGATCGTTGTCGCCGTAGCGGATCTCGTTGGTGGCGATGGTGTCGTTCTCGTTGATCACCGGCACCGCGCGCCAGTCGAGCAGCCGCGCGATGGTCGAGCGCGCGTTGAGATAGCGGCGGCGTTCTTCCGTGTCCTGCAGCGTCAGCAGGATCTGGCCGGTCTCGATGCCGTGCTGGCCGAGCACCTCGGACCAGATGCGCGCCAGCGCGATCTGGCCGACGGCCGCCGCGCCCTGGCTTTCCTCCAGCTTCAGCGTGCCGCGCGGCAACTCCAGCCGGGCACGGCCGAGCGCGATGGCGCCGGACGAGACCACCAGCACGTCGCGCTTCTCGCCATGTAATTTGGCGATGTCCTCGGCGAGCGCCACCAGCCACGACCGCTTGACGCGGCCCGCGGCCGAATCGACCAGCAGCGACGATCCGACCTTGATCACGATCCGTTTGAAATCGGTGAGAACCGGGGGCGACATGGCGATGCCAATTTGGCGGTGATGGTTTCGTGCAGGGGGCTGCGGGCGTTCACTCCCCTGTCACATGGGGGCTGCTTTGGCAATCGCTCTGCCAGGCAGGATATTCGTGCCGTCAGCATGATATGACTTCCGAAACGCCTTCACGGAAACGCCGCCATGGGCCTCCCCACCAGAGCCATCAACCACGCCGCCCGCAAGCCAAGCCGGCCCGACCGCAGGCAAAGCGAGCTGGAGACGCAGGCCTACGCGCAGGCGGCGCTGTCGAATGCAAAGCGCGAGGGGCTCCTCCTTGCCGTGCGCGCGCGCTGGGTCGCGCTCGCCGTGATCGGTGTGGTTTCCGCGATCCTCGTCCCTGAGTGGGAGATGCTCTACTACGAGGCCGCGCTGGGGCTGTTCGCGCTGATCGGCTGGGCGCAGCTCAAGGTCGGCGAGGTTGGCCGCTCGCGCCGCGAGCTGTTCCTGATCTTCTGCGATCTGGCGCTGATGACGTTCCTCATCGTCGTGCCCAATCCCTGGCGCGGGGTCGATTGGCCGGTGGCGACGCAGTTCCACCTCGGCAACTTCATCTACTTCTTCGTGCTGCTGGCGGGCGCGACCATGGCCTATTCCTGGCGCACCATGGTTGCCTTCGGCGTCTGGACCACCGGCCTCTACTCCATGGCGATCCTGTGGGCGTGGTTTCAGGCGACCGATCCGGCGATGACGGAGCGCATCAAGGCCGCGATCGGCGGCGACATGCGTCTGTTGAACGTCATCGATCCGAGCTCGCTGAACGTGCCGATGCGGGTCGTCGAGCTGGTGGTCTTCCTGATCGTTGCCGTGACGCTTGCGCTGGCGGCGCGGCGCTCGAACGATCTTCTGTTGAGCCATGCCTCGCTCGAGCGCGAGCGCACCAATCTGGCGCGCTATTTTTCGCCGACCGTGGTGCAGGAGCTGTCGAAGAACGACGAGCCGCTGAAGCAGGTGCGCACGCAGAACGTCGCCGTGCTGTTCGTCGACATCGTCGGCTTCACCGCCTATGCCGACGGCAAGGACCCGGCGGAGGTGATCAACACGCTGCGCGAGTTTCACGGCCTGATGGAGCATCAGGTGTTCCAGCACGCCGGCACGCTCGACAAGTATCTCGGCGACGGGTTGATGGCGACGTTCGGCACGCCGTTCTGCGGCGTCAGCGATGCCTGGAATGCGCTGAAATGCGCGCAGGCGATGATCGTCACCGTTGCCGCGTTCAATCGCGAGCGCGAGCAACGCGGCCAGCCGCCGATCCGCGCCGGATTCGGCCTGCACTATGGTTCGGTCGTGCTCGGCGACATCGGCGCGCACCGGCTGGAGTTCGCGGTGATCGGCAGACGGTCAACGCGGCCAGCCGCCTCGAGGCGCTGACCCGTCAGCTCGGCTGCGCCCTGGTCGCCAGCGACGCCCTGATCGAGCAGATACGGATTGAGATCGGCGAGGCCGAGGCCGGCCTCGCCCAACTCGTCCGCCAACCCGCCCAGTCCGTCCGCGGCATCGAGCTCCCGATGGAAGTCTGGACCCAGGCGTAGGCCAAGGCGCTAACCCAGCCGTCATTGCGAGGAGCGAAGCGACGCAGCAATCCAGCCGCGCGCGCAGCGCGCCAAACCAAAAGTCGGCAGTAGCCGCCGCAACCTCAGACTGGATTGCTTCGCGCTGCGCTCGCAATGACGAGGAGTGAACAACGCGCTAGACGTCATCCGAGCCTTACCCAAACTTTCAACAGGCTTTGAACAGGCTCTTCGAATTTCTCTTTTTCCGAAATCAGATTTCGGAATTATCCTTCGCCTCGTCCCGCTCCGATGTGAGGGCGCGTTCGAACCGTCTTTCGATCGCGGAGCAGGATGCGATGGTTCGCCACGATGCCGGTCCTTCGACGCCAAGGGTAAGGCCCCGAGGCAGACGAAGGAACAGACGCCGGCAACACGGGCGAACGGTCCAAGTGAGTGTCCGGGCGACAGTTCGCACGAACTGGGCGAAGTCAGCGGATAGCGACGACGCCTGGGGACATTGCAGCAAGCCGAAAAAGCCATCGCGTGCGGAACGCAGGCGTGGAGCTGCGTCCAGGCCGTCGCTCAGCTGACGCTATCGTATGCGTCTCGATCGGCATACTCCCGTTTGCCACATGCGGGCGCCGCGGGTGCGGTGATACGCCCAAGCGTTCCGCACGCCCTTTCGGGGGCCAAGGAAAGCAACAGAAGACCGGCAGCCCCAGGCCGGACAAGGAACAGGGGCGACTTGGCACGCCGTAGCTCGACGAGCGAAGGCGGGTGACGTGTGTCTGGAGACAGGCGCGCGTCGGGCTGTTTGACAATTGAATATGCTCGTCATTGCGAGCGCAGCGAAGCAATCCAGCTGCGCGCGCAACGCGCAAACATAAAAAGCGCGGCAGTTGCGGCGGCTTGGTCGTTTTTAGTGGCGCGCTGACGCGCGCGCTGGATTGCTTCGCTTCGCTCGCAATGACGGCGAGAGGTGCCGCGCGCCGCCTTACCCCAGCGCTTCCTTGTTCACCACGTTGTCGCGGATGATGTCGCCGTCGAACACGCTGAGGATGTTCTTCGCCGTCTGCAGGCTCATGCGGTCCTGCGCTTCGCGGGTGACGCCGGCGAGATGCGGCGCGGTGATGACGGTGTCGAGCTTGAACAGCGGATTGTCCGGCTTCGGCGGCTCGCTGGCGAACACGTCGAGGCCGGCGCCGGCGAGCTTGCCGGTGGTCAGCGCCGCATGCAGCGCCGCCTCATCGACGATACCGCCGCGCGCGGTGTTGATCAGGTAAGCGCTCGGCTTCAGCTTCGACAGCCGCGCGGCGTTGAACATGCCGACCGTCTCCGGCGATTTTGGGCAGTGGATGCTGACGAAGTCGGCGCGCGGCAGTGCGGCATCGAGATCGCTGACCGCTTCGGCGCCCGCGGCGGAAATCTCCGCGGCCGGCTTGAACGGGTCGTACACCACGACGTTCATCTCCATCGCCAGGCAGCGCCTCACGGTGCGCGTGCCGATGCGGCCGAAGCCGACGACGATCACGGTCTTGCCGAGCACGTCGAACGGAATGGTCTTGACGCGATCGGCCCAGCGGTTCTGCTTGACCATCGCATCCAGCTCGGCGCCGCGTTTGGCCAGCGCCAGCATCATGAACAGCGCCGCTTCCGCCACCGACGGCGAGTTGGCGATGCCGGTGGTCATCAGCGGGATCTTGCGCTTGTTCAGCGAGGGGATGTCCACCGCATCGAAGCCGACGCCGATGCGGGTGACGACGCGCATGTCGCCGGACGAATTCAGTTCGTTCTCGCCGAAGCTGGTGCCGCCGAGCGCCACCGCATGCACCGGCGCGTGCTGCTTCAGCAGCGTGTTGAAGTCTGCCGCCGAGATGGCGTTCGGGAAGGTGAGGGTCTCGACGTCGCTGCGTTCCTTCAGCATCGCCATGCCGCTTGCCGAAAAGGTCTCGGTCACCAGCACTTTCTTCTTGTTCGTCGCCGCCGTTGCCATCGCGCTTCCTCGCAAAACTGTTAGCTGTCATGGCCGTATCGCATGGGCGCGGCTGCATCAATATGCAGTTTGCACGCCGCGATAGCGGGCCCTTGCCGCTGGTCGCGAGAGAAGGCAGTGTGCCCGGCACGCTGCTTGTGGACCATCAGGAGGAACGACCGTGACCCATCCGGCAAAAGCGCCGCTGCCCGATTCCGTGCTCGAGGCGCTCAGGAAATTCGACACGCCGACGATCTGCAACGCCATGGAGATCGTCGCCCCCGAGCGGCGCCTCACCGGCTACACCGTGAAGCCGCTGGTCTGTCCGTTCCCGGATTTGCCGCCGATCGTCGGCTACGCGCGCACCGCCACGATCCGCGCGGCGACCACGCCGAGCCTGCAGGGCGCGGCCGCACGCGACCAGCGCGCCGCGTATTACGAATATGTCGGCACCGGTCCGGGCCCGACCGTCACCGTGATCCAGGACCTCGATGGCGCCAATGTGGGCTATGGCGCCTTCTGGGGCGAAGTGCAGAGCAGCGTTCACAAGGCGCTGGGTTGCCTCGGCGTCGTCACCGACGGCTCGATCCGCGATATCCCGCAATGGGCGCCCGGCTTCCAGGCGCTCGCGGGCTCGATCGGCCCGTCACACGCGCATGTGCATCTGCAGGGCTTTGGGGAAACCGTGAGCGTCGCCGGCATGATCGTCCGTCCGGGCGATCTCATCCACGCCGACTGCCACGGCGCGATCGTCATTCCGGTCGAGGCCGCCGAGAAAATACCCGCCGCGTGCGACCTGCTGACGCGTCGCGAGGAAGTGATCCTGACGATCGCACGGTCGAAGGATTTCACGCTCGAGAAGCTGAAGGCCGCGATGGCGAAGTCAGCGGAGATTCATTGATCCTCGTCATTGCGCAGCGAGCGAAGCGACGAAGCAATCCAGCTGCGCGCGTAGCGCGCCACTGAAGACAGCTGCGGGCTGCGCGCCTCACCTTCGCGAGCTGGATTGCTTCCGCTTCGCTCGCAATGACGGTTACAGCCTTATTCGGATTGATCAAATACTTCTCACCCGTCGCGCGCTTGTTGTACGCGGCGATGATCGCCGGCTGCAGCGCCTCCTGCAGCGAGATCACCTTCGCATAGTGGCTCGCGAACGTCGTCTTCAGTTCGCTCGCGACCCGCGCGCGCAGCTTCTGCACGTCGGCCGCGCCGATCTTCTGCAGGAACGGCGTCAGCAGGAAGCCGCCGACGCCCCAGGCCATGCCGAAGTCGCGGCCGAGTTCGGTCTGTCCCGTGTCGAGGCGGCCGTAGATGTAGACCTGCTTGTGCACGGTCGAGCCGTAGCGGCTGTAGCTCTTCGCATTCAGGTTCGCGGCCGCTTCCATGCAGCTGAGGATCTGCCCGGCCAGCTTGCCGCCGCCGATCGCATCGAAGGCGATCGTTGCGCCGGTCGCGGCCAGCGCCTTCGTCAGATCCTCGAGGAAGCTCGGCGACGACGAATTGCAGATGTGCTTGGCGCCGAGCTCGCGCAGGATCTTCGCCTGCTCCGCGTTGCGGACGATGTTGACCAGGTTGATGCCGTCCTTGAGACAGATCTTGTTCAGCATCTGGCCGAGATTGGAGGCGGCCGCCGTGTGCACCAGCGCGGTATGTCCTTCGCGCCGCATGGTCTCGGTCATGGCAAGCGCCGTCAGCGGATTGACGAACCACGAGGCGCCGTCCGCCGCGTGTCGTGCCTTCGGGAAGCACCTGGCAATCGCGTGGCCTTCAGGCAGCGATACTGCGCGTACATGCCGCCGCCGATCATCGACACGGTCTTGCCGAGCAGCGCCTTGGCGTTCGCGCCCGCCTTGACCACGACGCCGGCGCCTTCGTTGCCGACCGGCATCGACTGATCGAGCCGCGCGGCGAGGCCCTTCAGCGTCTGCTGCGGAACGCTTGCGGTGATGACCGGGCTGTCGGCTGTGCCGGACGCCTTCGCGGTCGTCATGTCGGCCGGTCCGAGCAGCAGGCCGAGGTCCGACGGATTGAGCGGCGTCGCCTCGACGCGCACCAGCACTTCGTCGTCGGTGGGCTCCGGCACCTTCACCTTCGCCAGCGACAGTTCGAGCTGGCCATCCTTGGTGATCAGGGAGCGGAGCTGCAATCCGCTTTCAGCGACGTGGACGTTCATGGAGCCTCCCGTATTTTTTCGTTGAATTCGATTGGATCAGATCACGGCGACCAGGGTGCCGCCTCCGCGGCATTCTTGGCCTTCGGCGTGCGTGACGCGTCGCCGACGATCGCGAGCAGCGCCCGCAACACCTCTTCGACGCCCTGGCCGGTCGCGGCCGAGACCACCAGCGGCGTCTTCTTCGCGGCGCGCTTCAGGCGCGCGAGCTGCTGCTTCAGGTCCTCCGGCGACATCGCGTCGGATTTGTTCAGCGCGACGATCTCGGTCTTGTCGGCGAGGCCCTGATCGTAGGCGTCGAGCTCGGTGCGCACGGTCTTGTAGGCCTTGCCCGCGTGCTCGCAGGTTCCGTCGACCAGATGCAGCAGTGCGCGGCAGCGTTCCACATGGCCGAGGAACCGGTCGCCGAGGCCCGCGCCTTCATGCGCGCCCTCGATCAGCCCGGGAATGTCCGCCAGCACGAATTCGCGGCCGTCGATCAGCACCACGCCGAGCTGCGGGTGCAGCGTCGTGAAAGGATAGTCGGCGATCTTCGGCTTCGCCGCGCTGCTCGCGGCAAGGAACGTCGACTTGCCGGCGTTCGGCAGGCCGACCAGGCCGGCGTCGGCGATCAGCTTCAGCCGCAGCCAGAGCCAGCGCTCCTCGCCCGGCTGGCCGGGGTTGGCGTTGCGCGGCGCGCGGTTGGTCGACGACTTGAAGTGCGCGTTGCCGAAACCGCCATTGCCGCCCTCGGCGATGACGAACTTGCTGGCCGAGGTCGGTGAAGTCGAACAGCATGGTCTCGCGGTCTTCGTCGAACACCTGCGTGCCGACCGGAACCTTCAGCTTGATGTCCTTGCCGTTGGCGCCATGGCGGTCCTTGCCCATGCCATGGGTGCCCTTCGGCGCCTTGAAGTGCTGCTGGTAGCGGTAGTCGATCAGCGTGTTGAGGCCGTCGACGGATTCGATGATCACGTCGCCGCCCTTGCCGCCGTTGCCGCCGCTCGGTCCGCCGAATTCGATGAATTTTTCGCGGCGGAACGCCACGCAGCCGTTCCCGCCGTCGCCGGAGCGGATGTAAACCTTTGCCTCGTCGAGGAATTTCATGGGTCAGGCCTAGCGCAGGGGATCAGCGGGCCGCAACCGAATAGCAGGTTGTCGGGCATTCCAATTGGCCTTAGAGCTTTGGTCGCGCGCCCGATTTTTCAAGCCGAAATGTCACCGAGCGCAGCCTTGCCGGGCTTTACCATAATGACCGCGACACCGATCGCCACCGCGGGCGATGACCGCTCCATCCGTCTCACCGGCATCGGCCTGATGCTGGCCGGTGTCGGCCTGTTCTCGTTCAACGACGCGCTGGGCAAATATCTGGTCGCGACCTATTCGGTCGGCCAGCTGCTGTTGCTGCGGGCCTTCGTGGCGCTGGTGCTGCTGTCGCCGTTCATCTGGCGCGCCCGCGCCGAGTTCAAGGCGATCCCGCGGCCCGGCCTGCAGCTGCTGCGCGTGGTGCTGTCGGCGGGCGAGGTCGCGGCGTTCTTCTTCGCGACGATCTATCTGCCGCTGGCCGATGTGATCACCTTCTACATGGCGGCGCCCATCTTCGTCACCGCGCTGTCGGCGCTCGTGCTCGGCGAACACGTCGGCTGGCGGCGCTGGACCGCGGTCGCCGTCGGCTTCTGCGGTGTGCTGATTGCGCTGAAGCCGTCGACGCAGACCGTGAGCTGGCCGGCGCTGATCGCGCTCGGCGGCAGTCTTGCCTTCGCCGTGCTGATGGTGGTGACGCGCTTCCTGCGCGGCACGTCCGACATGGTGCTGGCGTCGAGTCAGTTTGCCGCGGCGCTGCTGCTCGGCGCGGTGTGGGCGCCGTTCGCCTGGGTGTCGCCCGGCGCCGCGCGATCTCGGCCTGTTTGTCTGCGGCGCCTGCATCTCGGTGGTGGCGCTGCTCTGCGTCAACCGCTCGCTCAAGCTCGCCGCCGCAAGCGTCGTGGTGCCGTACCAGTACACCATGATCGTCTGGGCGGGGCTGTTCGGCTACCTCGTGTTCGGCGACGTGCCGTCGACCAACATCATCGTCGGCGGCGCGGTGATCGTCGCCGCCGGTCTCTACATCTTCCTGCGCGAACGCAAGCTCGCGTCCGCCGAGACGCCGGCCAGCATGCCGCCGGCGTGATCACGACGCTTCAAATCGCGCACGCGTCAGCACCGTGTTGACGTGCGGAAAGTCGCCGTCGCGCGGCTTCGAAAACAGCGTCGTGTCGCCGTCGCGGACGAAGCCGACCTTCTCCTGCACCCGCAGCGATGCCGCGTTCTCCGTGAAGGCGCCGGAGTAGATCGCGTCCACAGCCGGCGACGTGAAGATGTGCCGGACGAATGCGCGGACGGCCTCGGTCATGATCCCCTGGCCCCAGAACGGCTCGCCGATCCAGTAGCCGATATTCGGGCCGGCGCCGCGCTGCAGCGTGTTCGCCTGGCGCAGGCGCACGCCGATGACGCCGATGAAGGTGCCGTCCCGCGTGATCGCCAGCACGTCCTCGTTCAATTCCGGCGAGCGGGCGACGGCGTTGCTCGACGAACCATTCGGCGTCGTCCGGCGTGTAAGGCCATGGCGGTGACGACAGGAAGCGGATCACGTTCCAGTTGTTGAACAGCGCGAACAGCGGTGCGGCATCGTCCGGCCGCAGCGGGCGGAGCAGCAGGCGTGTGGTGCGGAGCGCGAAATCGTCGGTGAAAAGGTTCATCGCATGTCCGTAATGATTGTTGACTCTCGTATGCGCTGTTGCGGGTTGCGGCGCACAGCCAATGGTCCTAGCGTTGATTGAAAGAGCCGGTGTGATTCAAGCCGGCCTGCCGGCAAGACGTTCGTCATGACTTCCATTTCTCATCCGACCGCGGCGGCTGTCGCGCGCTCGACGGTCACGGCCGGCATCCTGTTCATGCTGGCGAGCATCACGCTCTACTCCTGCCTCGATGCGCTGGCGAAATGGACGGTGGCGATCTATGCCGCGTCGCAGTTCCTGCTGATCCGCAGCACCACGGCATTTGCCGTGCTGCTGCCGTTCGTGGCCCGCAACAACTTCGCAGCGCTTGAAGAACGTGCCGCGGCCCGGCCTGCAGGCGGCGCGCGTGGCGCTCTCGATCACCGAGGTGATGCTGTTCTTCACGGCGATCTATTACCTGCCGCTGGCCGACACCATCACCTGCTACCTGTCGGCGCCGATCATCGTCGTCGCGCTGTCGGCGATCTTCCTCGGCGAGCAGGTCGGCTGGCGGCGCTGGTCGGCGGTGCTGGTCGGCTTCATCGGCGTCGTCATCGCCATGCGGCCGTCCACCTCGTCGATCTCGTTCGGCGCGCTGATCGCGGTGGCCGGTGCCTTCTGCTCGGCGGTGCTGATGATCGTCACGCGGCAGCTGCGCGGCACCTCGCAGACCTTCCTCGCCTTCAGCCAGATCAGCGGCACGCTGCTGTTCGGCGCGGTGGTCGCGCCATTCCAGTGGGTCGTCACGCCGGAGTGGTCGCATGTCGGCATCTTCCTGGTCTCGGGCGTCGTCAGCGTCAGCCGCTATGTTGTGCGCCAACCGCTCGCTGTCGCTGGCGCCCGCGAGCGTGCTGGCGCCGTACAAGTTCACGGCGATCCTGTTCGCGGCGCTGTTCGGCTATCTGGTCTTCGGCGATGTGCCGCCGCTGACGACGATCGTGGGAGCCGCGATCATCGTCGCGTCCGGGCTCTACATCTTCATGCGCGAGCGAAAACTCGCCCGCGCCGAACCGGTGGTGACGCCGCAGCCGGCGTAGGCATGATCCCGAAAAGTGGATACCGGTTTTCGGATAAGATCATGCCCAAACTAATGCCGCACGGCGTCCCGCCAGGACTTCAGCGAGCTCCAGACGCCGCGGTCGAGCCGGAAGCGATCGACCGGCACCGAGCGAGCCGAGCGAGAGCACGCGCCGCAATTCGACGCCGGTCCACTGGAAGCCGCACTTCTCCAGCACGCGCCGCGAGGCCGGATTGACCACGCGCGCGCCGGCGCGCAGCTCGGTGCTGCCGAATTCCTCGAAGGCGTAGTCGATGACCGCGCGCGCGGCTTCGGTGGCGTAGCCCTGGCCCCAGTAGGGCACGCCGAGCCAGTAGCCGATCTCCGGCACGTCAGGCGTGCCGAGGTCGATGCCGATGGTGCCGACGAGGTCGCCCTCGCGGGTGATCGCGAAGTTGGTGTCGCGGGCCTGCTGCTGAACGAATTGAACGAAAGTCTCGGCGTCGCTCACCGTGTAGGGATGCGGGCAGACGCGAGGTATTCTGGGCAACGCGGCGATCGTTGGCGAGGCGCGCGATTGCTTTTACGTCCGCGAGCGTCGGCCTGCGCAACACAAGCCGTTCGGTCTCGAGGACGACGCGACAGCTCTCCTGCAATTCGGCGCGTTGGCTTCTCCAGCAACATCTCAAGGCTCCTTCAAGTCGGCGCTCCCCTGTGCGCCAAATCAAAAGGGGGAGCCGGTGTCCCGTCTCCCCCTTTGAGAGCCTTGATGGGCTCCGCCGGTTTCAACGAGATCCGGCGGAACGCAATGTCTCCACCGTGTTACTCTGCCGCTGCCTCAGTCATCGGAAGTACCGATACGTAGATGCGGCCTTCGGCTTTCGTACGGAACTTCGACGTGGCCTTCGATCTTGGCGAACAGCGTGTGATCCGTGCCCATGCCGACGTTCTGGCCGGGATGCCACGTGGTGCCGCGCTGGCGCGCAATGATGTTGCCCGGAACGACGTGCTCGCCGCCGAACGCCTTGATGCCGAGGCGTTTGCCCGCCGAGTCGCGCCCGTTGCGCGATGAGCCGCCTGCTTTTTTGTGAGCCATTGCTCGTCTCCGAATTCGTAACGTCTAGTTAGCCTAATTCCTTGACGGAATCATTGCATTTCTTGCCGAAGAGCCTAGTCCTTTGCCGGCTTTTTTGCGGCGGCCTTCTTCTTCGGCTTCGGTGCCTCGTCGCCATCGTCGGCCGTCTTGGCCTCGACCGGCGCCTTCTCCCGCTTCGGGCGCGGGCCGATCGAAGGGGCCTTGCCGTCGGTCAGGATTTCGGTGACGCGGATCACCGTGATCTCGTCGCGGTAGCCGCGCTTGCGGCGCGAATTCTTGCGGCGGCGCTTCTTGAAGGCGATGACCTTCGGGCCGCGCTTGTGGTCCAGCACTTCGGCTGCGACCGTCGCGCCCGAGACCGTCGGTACGCCGAGCACCGGCGTATCGCCGCCGACGACGAGCACTTCGCCAAGCTGCACGATCGTGCCGACATCGCCGGCGATCTTGCCAATTTCAAGCACATCATCCGGAACGACGCGGTACTGCCGGCCGCCGGTTTTGATGACTGCGAACATCGTTGTTGTCCTTCGTGTTCATATTCCGTCGCTCGGGCGAGCCCGGCGCGGCTTCTTTTCAGTCGGTTATGTTTGGTGTTCAGGCGGCCCAATTCTTAATCGACAGGCACTGCCAAAACAAACGGCGCGAGAAATCCCGCGCCGGGTTGCGGGACTTATAGCCGCCGAAAGCCGGGAGTCAAGGAAATCCGGCCCAAAATGCCCCTGAAATGAGAGATTTAGGGGCATTTGACGGGCCCGGAGACGGAATTCTTGCCCGCCCAAAGCCGAATGAAACCAACCGGTTCCCTGGCCGTTGTTCCCGCTCACTGCAATCGGGAAGGGGCAATCATGGCCGACGAACCCTCAACCGCCGGCATCGGCAAGCATGGCGCCGAGCGGCTGCCGTCCGTCGATATCGACAGCTACAACATCGAATTGAAGGACGACGAGGGCTTTGTCGGCGACCGCGCCAGCAAGGGCGCCTTCCAGCGCCATCCTCGAGGGCTGGCGCAAGCCGCTGCGCAAGGCCGGCGACGACCCGTTCGGCAACAAGTCGTCCGAGGAAATCCCGAAGAAGGAGCTGGACCAGATCCTGTCCGGCGACGACGTGGAGGCCGCGGCCGTCGTGCTCGGCGCGGTGGAGGAGTTCGCCCAGGAGCTCGCCCACGTCACGCGGCGCTTCCTGAAGACCAAGGCCTGGAAGGGAACCGAGGCGATCGTCGTCGGCGGCGGCTTTCGCCTGAGCCGCATCGGCGAGATCGCCATCGCCCGCGCCGACATGATCCTGAAGTCCGAAGGCGAGAAGGTCGACCTCGTCCCGATCCGCCATCACCCGGACGAGGCCGGACTGATCGGCTGCCTGCACATCGCGCCGTCGTGGATCTTCGAGGCCCACGACTCGATCCTCGCCGTCGATATCGGCGGCACCAACATCCGCTGCGGCGTGGTCGAGCCGCGGCAGGACAAGGCTCCCGACCTGTCGAAGGCGCGGGTCTGGAAGTCGCAGCTGTGGAAGCATGCCGATGAAGAGCCGACGCGCGAAGGCGCGGTGAAGAAGCTCGCCAGGATGCTGAAGGAGCTGATCAAGGAGGCCGAGGCGGAGGGCTTCAAGCTGGCGCCGTTCATCGGCGTGTCCTGCCCGGGCGTGATCGACGCGGACGGCAGCATCGAGAAGGGCGCGCAAAATCTCCCCGGCAACTGGGAGAGCAGCAAGTTCAATCTGCCCTCTGCGCTGGTCGAGGCGATCCCGGAGATCGGCGGCCACGACACCACGGTGCTGATGCACAATGACGGCGTCGCGCAGGGCCTGAGCGAAGTGCCGTTCATGCAGGAGTTCAAGCGCTGGGGCGTGCTGACGATCGGCACCGGGCTCGGCAACGCGCGCTTCACCAACCGCAAGACGAAGGACAAGGACAAGGCCGAAGGCCGAAGGACGAGAAGGAAAAAGAAAAGGCATAACGCCGGCGCTGCATCCGGCGAGACTTTCACCGCACCTGACACGCTGCTATGCCGTTGCCTCGCTGGTCTTGAGGTAACGACGCCCATGCGCGCAACGCTGATCGGTCTGACCGCGATCCTGATGTGGTCGTTGCTCGCGGCACTCACGGTTGCCAGCGGACGCGTGCCGCCGTTTCAGCTGGCGGCGATGACCTTTGCGATCGGTGCCTGCGTCGGTCCGTTGACCTGGATCGTGCGCGGCGAGGGCTTTCGCGCGCTGCGGCAGCCGCCGATCGCCTGGCTGGTCGGCGTCGGCGGGCTGTTCGGCTATCACGCGCTGTATTTTCTGTCGCTGCGGCATGCGCCGCCGGCGGAGGCGGGGCTCGTCAACTACCTCTGGCCGCTGCTGATCGTGCTGTTCTCCGCGTTCCTGCCCGGCGAACGCCTCGCGCCGCATCACATCATCGGCGCGCTGCTCGGGCTCGCCGGCACGGTGCTGCTGTTTGTCGGACGCGGCGTGTCGGGCTTCGAATGGCAATACGCGCCGGGATTTCTGGCTGCGTTCATCGCAGCCTTCGTCTGGGCGATCTATTCGGTGGCCTCGCGGCGGCTCGCGCATGTGCCGACCGATGCGGTCGCGGGCTTTTGCGCAGCGACCGCGCTGCTCGCCGCCGTTTGCCACCTGCTGCTCGAGACGACGGTGTGGCCCGAAACTCCCGGCCAGTGGCTGGCCGTGCTGGGGCTTGGCATCGGTCCGGTGGGTGCGGCGTTCTACGCCTGGGACGTCGGCATGAAGCGCGGCGACATCCGCGTCATCGGCGCTGCGTCCTACGCAACGCCGCTGTTGTCGACCGCCTTTCTCGTCCTCGTCGGATTTGCCGAGGCGACCGCGACGCATCGCGCTCGCGGCGCTGCTGATCGCGGGCGGTGGCCTGATCGCGGCAAGGACATCCTGCTGGTGAAGCGAAGTTAGGCCCGCTTCGGCAGGCGGTACATCGATTCCGGAATCTCGGCGAGCTCGGAACGGTGCAGCTTGCCGGGCGCAAGGCCGTAGAACTGCTGGAAGCTCATGATCAGCGGCTGCCACTTGTCGGGATCGACGCGATTCTCCTCGCCCTCCATCATGATGCGTTCGGGCGAGATGGATGCGGGTGATGCTCACTTCGATCGCCGCCAGATGTCCGCGCATCGCGGCATCGCCCTGCATCATCGGGTGCAGACCCTCGACCTTCGCCTCCAGGTGCACCGGGCATTCCGCGACACGTGGAGCTGCGACGGTCTCGCCCTGCGAGCGGCGTCAGGCCTGCGATGCCGAACTTGTCCTTCTCGAACCGGTAGCCGCGGCGGACCTTGCTCGGCGGCACCGGGTCCGAGCCGGTGGTGCGCGCGAGCTTGTCGACCGCCGCGACCATGTCCGCGGACGGCAAGTTCAGCACGCACTCGCCAGTGCGCAGCATGTTCTGTGTGGTCTTCGAACCCGTGCCGAGGCCGAGCATGCAGCGATGGCCGAGCCACCAGGCCGACGACATCGGTGCGAGATTGTAGGAGCCGTCCTCGTTGGTCGTGCCGATCAGGACGACGGGCGTTCCGAAGTAGAGAATTGCCGGCTCTGCGACCAGGTGCGTCGGCAGTGACGGACTTGGCGGAATTATCGATGACGACGTGCATTGCTCGCTCCATTTGCTGTGAGGCAAACGTAGCGAGCGCAGGCGGCACAACCCACCCGGTTCCCGACAAGCCTGGAGCTACGTTGGCGGCGACCAATCCGGTGCCGCGAGCTCGAAGCCTGCGAAATCGAATCCCGGCGCGACGGTGCAGCCGACCAGCGTCCAGTCGCCGGTGCTCGTTGCGGCCTGCCACGCATGCGGCGGCACGATCGCCTGCGGCGTTTCGCCGGCGGCGATGTCGGGCCCGAGCCGGATCGATTGCGTCGTGCCGTTGTCGACGATCTCGAGCGCCAGCGCAGCTCCGGCGTAGTAGTGCCAGACCTCGACGGCGTCGATGCGATGCCAGTGCGAGCGCTCGCCGCGCGCGAGCAGGAACAGGATCGCGGTCGACGCGGCGCGGCCGCTCGCGTCGGTGCGGCTATCGCGAAACGTCTCGCGATAGTGGCCGCCTTCCGGATGCGGCTTCAATCCGAGCTGCGCGACGATCTCGGCCGCGGTCGGCGATGCAGGCATCAGGACTTGTTCTTGCGCTCGCGGATCTCGCCGAACACGTCGGCGGCGCCTTTGCCGGTCATGCCGAGATGCGCTGCGACCGACGGCACGTCGGCGCGCAGGAACACGTTCGCCTTCTTCTCTTCCGCAAGCAGCGTCGGGATCGTCGGCTGGCCGGCCGCGCGCTGCTTTGCGACCTCGTCGGCGCGCGCCTTCAGCGCGGCGTTGTCGGGCTCGATCGTCAGCGCGAACTTCACGTTCGCCGCCGTGTATTCGTGGCCGCAATAGACGCGCGTGTCGTCGGGCAGCGCCCGCAGCTTCAACAGCGAGTCCCACATCATCGGGTAGTTGCCTTCGAACACACGGCCGCAGCCGATCGAGAACAGCGTGTCGGCGGCGAACAGCGCCTTGTCGGCGTCGAACATGTAGGAGATGTGGTCGAGCGTGTGTCCCGGCGTCTCGAACACGCGGGCGGACAGCGAGCCGACCTTCACGGTGTCGCCTTCCTTCACCCGCAGGTCGACGTCGGCGATGGCCTTGGCCTTGTCGTGCGGGGCGACCACGCGGCACTTGTATTTCTGCTTCAGCTCGGCGACGCCGCCGACGTGGTCGCCGTGATGGTGCGTCACCAGAATGTCGGTCAGCGTCCAGCCTTCCTTCTCCAGCGCCTTGATGACGGGGCCGGCTTCCGGCGCGTCGATCGAGGCGGTCGCCTTCGTTGCCGGATCGTGAATGAGGTAGCCGTAATTGTCGTTGAGGCAGGGGAAGATGCGGATTTCTGCGGCCATCGGGCGTTCCATTTTTCTGAGCAAACCATAAGTTAGCATGCCGTCAGGCACTGACGAAATGCGGTGTTAACGCCGTGCTGCGCAAGCTGCATGACATTGGCGGAACATGTTAGGATGGCCGCATGACCATCGACGTCATCGATCTGCGCAACTTCTATACGACGCGCCTGGGCATCGTCGTGCGCCGTCTGATCAATCGCGGCATCCGCGCGCGCTGGCCCGACGCGCAGGGGCTGCGCGTGCTCGGTGTCGGCTACTGCACACCCTATCTCGGGCTGTTTCGCGAGGACGCGGAGCGGTGCCTTGCCTTCATGCCGGCGGCGCAGGGCGTGATGAAATGGCCGACCGCGCGGCCGACGCTGGCTGCCCTGGTGGACGAGTTCGACCTGCCGCTGCCGGATGCGTCGATCGACCGGATCCTGCTGATGCACGCGCTGGAGGTCTCGGACGATCCCGCCGAACTCTTGCGCGAGATGTGGCGCGTGCTGACGCCGAGCGGCCGCATGATCGTCGTGCTGCCCAATCGCCGCGGTCCGTGGGCGCGCGCCGACAACACGCCGTTCGGGCACGGCCGTCCTTATTCGCGCTCGCAGGTGACGCAGCTGCTGCGCGAGACGTGGTTCACGCCGGCCGCCTGGAGCGAAGCGCTGCACATGCCGCCGATCCAGTTCGGCTGGTTCCTGCGTTCGGCCACTGCGTGGGAGCGATTCGGTACGGCGATCTCGTCGCCGTTCGCCGGCGTTCACATCGTCGAGGCGACCAAGCAGGTGTATCGCCCGATCGCGGTACGGCGCGAGCGGCGCCGTCTCATTCCGGTGATGGAGCCGGTGCTGGTGCCGACGACCTCGCCGCGCGATAACGGAAGTTGAGCCGCGAAGCGCGATCGCTTGCGGCTCGATTGTTCACGTCAGCACTCTTCCGGATCATGATCTTATCGCAAGCGGATCGCTTCGCTCGGATCATGACTTAAGCGAATTACTCGCCGGTCGGGCCCTGGCCGAAGTCGCCTGCGGGCGGTGCGCCGGCACCTTCCGGGCGCGGGCCGTGGTGACGGCGGCGACGGCGATGCTGGAAGCGATCGCCGCGCTCTGCGCGCTCGCCGTTCTCGAAGTTGCCGCCGCTCGCCGGCTGCGGCTGTCCGCCGGTGATGAACGAGGGCAGGCGGTCGATGTCGCCGTCATTCGGCTGCATCTGCGGTTGCGGCTGCGGACGATTTTCACGGAACTGCGGCTCGCGCTGGTAAGGCTGCTCGCGCGGCGGATATGGCTGCTGCTGTTGCGGCGGCTGCGGCGCGAAACCCGGCTCGGCGCCGAAGGCGGAAAAATCGCCTTCGCCTTCCTCGCCGGCATCGTCGCGCATTTCGCCGTCGGGGCGCTGCTGCTGCTGATACTGCTGCGGCTGATTCTGCCGGAACTGCTCCTGCGCGGCGGCGATGATGCGGAAGTAGTGTTCGGCGTGCTGGTAATAGTTTTCGGCGGCGACCGGGTCGCCCGAGCCCTGCGCATCGCGCGCGAGCTGCACGTATTTTTCGGCGAGGTGCGGATGCGGTGCCGCGAATCTTGATCTCCGGACCGTTGGATTCGTAGACCCGGGTCATCGGATTCTGGCCACGCCGGTTGTTATTGTTGTTGTTGCTGTGCCGCCGCTGCCGCCGCCGCTGTTGCGGTTCCGCATACGCTTGTTCTGGCCGTTTCTCATGTCGTGTTTTCTCATCAACCCCGGATTGTTGCTCTCAACCTGCAATCATTCTCAAAGAACGGCACGAGCACGGGTACCGCTTTGTCGCCAAGTCTTGTCGCCAAGTCTTCTGTCGCCAAGCCTTCGATCTGCACTGGCTCTCACAGCTCGTCGTCCGAATACTCAACGTCACCAAACCTTCGATCAAATCTCCGCGGCCATATCGGCGCGTTGCTCCTGCCGCGCACGCTTATGCGCACGCCGGTCCGGTGTCCGTGATCGTCAAAGCGTCGTCGTGAGTTCTCGCCGCAATATCAGGCTTTCATTCGTTCCCGGTCATCGCAAGCCGCGCAGCGCTTTCAGCCATCGCGTCCAATGTGACCTGCCGCCCTTGAGTACCTGGTCAGGTAGCCGTTCGATCGTCGGGCCTGCTCCTCTGAGAGCCGCTCGTCTGCCGCATCTCCACCCGCAGCGTCTGCGGGGCCAGCGGCCCGGAACCGATCATTGGTGCGGAAACTAGTCGCTCTCGGCGCGATAATCCAAGGGGTATTTTCGTGTTTTTTGAGGGTCTCAACTAACGGGTTTGCGGCCCCATACGACGCGCGGGATTCCGGCCAGATCATGTCGATGCGGCCTGAGCGTGTGCAGGCCCGTAAGCTGCATCAGCTCGGCGACGTCGTCGGCCTGGCCTTGTCCCACCTCGAGCGCGAAGGCGCCGCCCGGATCGAGCAGGCCTGCAATGTCGCGCGACATGGCGCGATAGGCGACGAGCCCGTCGCTGCCGCCGTCGAGCGCGCGGCGCGGATCGTGGTCGCGCACCTCGCGCGAAAGTGCGGCGATGTCGTTGCGCACGATGTAGGGCGGATTGGAGACGATGAGATCGAACGGAGCCTTCAAGCTTCTCGCAATAGTCGCATTCGACGAATCTGGCGCGCGCGCCGAGGCCCAGCTGCTCGGCATTGGCCTTGGCCGTGGCGAGCGCGCCGCGGCTGATGTCGGTGCCGATGCCGGTTGCGTCCGGCAGCTCGTGCAGCAGCGCCAGAAGGATCGCGCCCGATCCGGTGCCGATGTCGGCGATGCGCAACGGCTCGACCGGATCGCCCGCGGACCGCACAAGCTCGAGCGCGGCCTCCACCACGGTTTCGGTGTCGGCGCGCGGCACCAGCGTGTCGGCGGAGAGCGAGAGCCGCAGGCCCCAGAACTCCTTCTCGCCGAGAATGCGGGCGACCGGTTCGTGCTGCAGCCGCCGCGCCATGAATGCGGCGAGGCGGCTTGCTTCGTCGTGCTGCAGCGGGCGTTGCGCGGCGACCGTCAGGCCGGTGAGATCGAGCTCGGTCGCAGCGCCAACCAGCAGCCGCGCATCGAGCTCGGGCGTGTCGAATTGCGCCGCCTTGAATTGCTGCGCGAGCTCCCGCCGCGCGGCGTCGACCGAAAGGCTTGCGAAGTCGGCCCCGCTCACGCGGCGGCGCCTTCGGTCGCGAGCAACGCCGCCTGATGCTCGGTGGTCAGCGCATCGATCAGTTCGTGCAGCGCCTCGCCGGAGATGACCTGCGGCAGCTTGTAGAGCGTCAGGTTGATGCGGTGATCGGTGACGCGTCCTTGCGGGAAGTTGTAGGTGCGGATGCGCTCGGAGCGGTCGCCGGAGCCGACCTGGCCGCGCCGCTCGGCGGAGCGCTGCGAATCGATGCGCTGCTTTTCGGCGTCGTAGAGCCGCGCGCGCAACAGCGTCATCGCCTTGGCGCGGTTGCGGTGCTGCGAGCGGTCGTCCTGCATGCTGACGACGATGCCGGTCGGCAGATGGGTGATGCGGATCGCCGATTCGGTCTTGTTGACGTGCTGGCCGCCGGCGCCCTGCGAGCGCATGGTCTCGATCCTCAGCTCCGTGTCCTTGATCTCGACGTCGACATCCTCCGACTTCCGGCAGCACCGCGACGGTCGCCGCCGACGTGTGGATGCGGCCCGAGCCTTCGGTGTCCGGCACCCGCTGCACCCGGTGCACGCCGGATTCGAACTTCAGCTTCGCGTAGGCGCCGCGGCCCTCGATCTCGGCGACGATTTCCTTGAAGCCGCCCATGGTGCCTTCGCTTGCCGAGATCACCTCGACCTTCCAGCCCTGCAGCGCCGCAAAGCGCTCGTACATGCGAAACAGGTCGCCGGCGAACAGCGAAGCCTCGTCGCCGCCGGTGCCGGCGCGGATTTCGAGCACGACGCTGCGCTCGTCCATCGCGTCCTTCGGCAGCAGCGCGACGCGGATCTGCTGCTCCAGCGCCACGCGCTTTTCCTCCAGCGCCGGCCGCTCGACCTCCGCAAGCTGGCGCATCTCCGCATCGGTCGAAGGATCGGCGATCAGCGCATCGATGTCCTTGATCTCGGTCTGCGCCGAGCGATAGGCCTTGACCGCGTCGACCACCGGGCCGAGCTCCGACAGCTCGCGGGTCGCGCGCACATAGGTCTCGGCGTTGACCTGTCCGAGCAGTTCGGCCTCGAGCGTCGCGTGACGCGCCAGCAGGATGTCGAGTTTGGCGTCGGGGAGCATGGCAATAATCTAGATAGTGACGGTCAAAGCGAAAGGCCTTCGGCCTCCGCGAAATCCTTCAGCTTCTCGCGGATCGACACGCTGCCCGACGGCGCATCGAGCAGCGGCTTCATCGACCGCGGCCGCCTTCTTGATGTCGAGATCGAGGATCATCGCCTTGACCGGGCCGTGCGCGGTCGCCGACAGCGACAGCGAGCGATAGCCCATCGCCAGCAGCGCCAGCGCGCCGAGCGGCTGCGACGCCATCTCGCCGCACAGCGAGACCGGCACCTTGGCGGCGTTGGCCTTGGCGGCGATGTCGCGCAGCGCGCGCAGGATCGGCGCCGAGTGCGAATCGAAGCGCTCGGAGACCCGGCTGTTGCCGCGGTCGACCGCGAACAGGAACTGGAACAGGTCGTTCGAGCCGACCGACAGGAAGTCGACGCGCGTCGAGCAGCTCGTCGAGCTGGTAGAGCAGGGCGGGCACTTCCACCATGGTGCCGACGTCGACGCGCTCGGGCAGGCTGTGCCCATGCTGGCGCAGATAGGTGAGCTCGCGCTCGACCATGGTCTTCGCCTGATCGAACTCGTCGACGACGCTGATCATCGGGAACATGATCTTCAGCGCGCGGCCGCCGGCGGCGCGCAGCAGCGCGCGGATCTGGCTGCGCAGCAGGCCCGGCCGGTCGAGGCCGAGGCGAATCGCGCGCCAGCCGAGCGCCGGATTTTCCTCGGTGATCGTGTCCATGTAGGGCAGCGCCTTGTCGCCGCCGATGTCGAGGGTGCGGAAGGTCACCGGCTTGTCGCCGGCGGCGTCCAGCACCGTGCGATAGAGCGACAGCTGCTCGCTGGCGCGCGGCAGCGCCTGGCCGACCATGAACTGCAGCTCGGTGCGGAACAGGCCGATGCCGCCGCAGCCGGTGTCGTCGATGTGCGGCAGGTCGATCGCGAGGCCGGCATTGAGCAGGAGCTCGACCGGCTGCCCGTCCTTGCTGACGCAAGGCTTGTCGCGCAATTCGCGATACTGGGCCTGGCGCCGTGCGCGGAAACGCACGCGCTCGGCGTAGGCGGATTCCACCTCCGCCGAGGGGCGGATGTAGATCGAGCCGGAGGTGCCGTCGACGATGATCGCGTCGTTCGGATCGGCGATGCCGACGGCGTTCTCCACTTCGCCGACGGCCGGGATGCCGAGCGCGCGCGCGACGATGGCGACGTGCGAGTTGGCGGTGCCTTCCTCCAGCACGAGGCCGCGCAGCCGCTTGCGGTCGTAGTCGAGCAGCGCCGCCGGGCCCATCGCGCGCGCGATCAGGATCGCGTTGTCCGGCAGCTGCTCGCGCGACGGCGCGTGGTCGTGGCCCATCAGCTGGCGCATCAGCCGGTGGCCGAGATCCTCGAGGTCGTGCAGCCGCTCGCGCAGGTAAGGGTCGGTCGAGCGCAGCATGCGCGCGCGGGTGTCCGACTGCACGCGCTCGACGGCGGCTTCCGCGGTGATGCCGGTCGCCACCGCGTCCGACAGCCGCCGCGACCAGCCGTGGTCGTTGGCGAACATGCGGTAGGCCTCGAGCACCTCGCGATGCTCGCCGCCTTCGGCGACGTCGCCGCGCTCCAGCATGCGGTCGAGATCGGAGCGCAGCTTCGTCAGCGCCGTGTCGAGGCGCTTCAGCTCCTTCGGCACGTCCTCGGCGATGTAGTTGGTGATGACGACGCGCGGCTCGTGCAGCACGACATGGCCGAGCGCGATGCCGTCGGACAGGATCGAGCCTTCGAGATGGATCGAATGCCGGGCGGCGGGTTCGGCGCCGGGCTTCGCCAGCGCCGAGAGCTCGCCCGAGGCGATCATCTCCGCCATCACCATGGCGGTGGTCTGCAGCGCCTCGACTTCCTCCTCGACGTAGGTGCGGTGCGCGCGGTTCTGCACCACCAGCACGCCGAGCGTGTTGCCCGCGCGCAGAATCGGCACGCCGAGGAACGAGTGGTAGATTTCTTCGCCGGTCTCCGGCCGGTACGAGAACGCCGGATGGCTCTGCGCGTCGGACAGGTTGAGCGCGTTGGCTTCGCTGGCGACCAGGCCGACCAGGCCCTCGTCGGCCTTCATCACCGTCTGGTGCACGGCTTCGCGGTTCAGGCCTTCGGTGGCGTACAGTTCCAGCGTGCCGTCATGGCGCAGCACGTAGGTGGAGCACACCTCGGCGACCATGTTGGCGGCGATCAGCACGACGATCTTGTCGAGCCGTTCCTGTGCCGAGACCTTCTCCGCCATGACTTCGCGGAGACGTCGCAGCAAGACGCGTGGTCCTCCCGAAGCGCTCCGCATGAAGTTGGCCCCTGACCTGCAG
>CAWJKJ010000005.1:0-28095 GCA_963843435.1 uncultured Alphaproteobacteria bacterium | reverse complement strand
TCAGTACTGGACGCATGATCCCGAAAAGTGTGAAGCGGTTTTCGAACAAGATCATGCGCAACAAAGAACTTATCAGCCCGGACCGGTCAGGTTGTGCCCCGGATCGCCGACCCTGGCCCCGGTGGTGGTGAACGCCGTGGAGCTGTCGCGCTGATAGCTGTTCAGCACGAACGACATGCCCACGGCGGCGATAGTGGCAAACAATACGGCCGCAACGAACATCTTCATGGCATCCCCTCCGCGAAGCACCTTGAGAATTTATGGGCATTCGTCCCAGCCGGCGCAAGGCGCGGCAGCTTGCGCTTTCGTCGCAGGTCGCGGGGGTTCTCGCAGGTGCGAAACAGGCCTCGCCGGGGCGTTGACCAAAGCGGCGCCGTGCCGCATTGAGGGCGCATGATGATGAAGAAGCTCGACCTGACGGGGCTTCGCTGTCCGCTGCCCGTGCTGAAGACGCGCAAGGCGCTGAAGGCGTTGGCCGCCGGCGACCGGCTGGAAGTCCATTGCACCGATCCGCTGTCGGTGATCGATATCCCGAACCTGATCCGCGAGACCGGCGACCGGGTCGAGATCTCCGAGCGCGCCGAGAAGGTGATCGTGTTCATGATCGAGAAGACCGACGGAGCGGTCGCGTGAGCACGACCGAGGCCACGACGCCGTGGCCGGTCGAGATCCGGCTGGTCAAGGACAAGCAGTCGCTCGAAGATTTCCTTCGACGACGGCCAGCGCTATCGGCTGCCCGCCGAGTTGCTGCGCGTGACCAGCCCGTCAGCCGAGGTGCAGGGCCACTCCGAGGCGCAGCGCAAGACCGTCGGCGGCAAGCGCAACGTGCAGATCATCTCGGTCGATCCGGTCGGCAACTACGCGGTGCGCATCGGTTTCGATGACATGCACAACAGCGGCATCTATTCGTGGACGTTCCTGCGCGAGCTCGGCCAGAATGCGGAGGCGCGATTTCAGAGTTACGTGGACGACCTCGCCACGAAGGGCCTCGACCGGGATAAGCCTGGGGTGCGGTAGCAGCCTCAGCCGTCATGCCCGCGAGACGTGGCATGCACGACATCTCACTGATTCTCCCCTTCGATCCCGCTGGAGTTGACGACTTCTTGCGTCAGGCTTCTCAGATTGGCTTCAATTGTGTAGAGGAACGAAATTATCACCTCTTTCCAACGCTTGCCTTCTCTCGATGCATTCATAAGTAGGAATGTTGGAACGGCGACAGGCTCGGGACACGGGAGCATACTCGTCCGTCCGCTCGCCTTGCGTTGCGCCGGGCACAATCACAAGCGTCGAGCACACAAAGAATGCAGCCTAAGGGGTAACCGGCTCACTCGTCGCGCTGACCAGGCCAGACCTCTCGACGGATACGGCCCCGCTCAGGGACAATGTACTTTGCATTCTACGTGGCCGTCCGGACCGACCTCGCAGCGGCTCGTGCAATGGCTAAAGTCCCGGGGAGCGATGGACAACACCGGCTCTGTCTTGGCGAGGGTGAAGCCGACGACACGATAGCCAAGCATATGCGCTTTCTCCAGGAGCGTGCGCAACGGCGCGTCGAACTCTGACGAAAGATGGTTGAGATCGTCCATACAAGCCTCCTTGTGCGTACAAAGCGAAAGCGCCACTCAGTGAGATGGTGCAACGGCGGCTGTTGGCGCCGCTGCAACGGCACCGCGATGGCTAGCGTCGTGCAGAGCGCGGCGGTGTCGCTCTTTGCCTGCTTTGCTGGGCCGTCCTCATTCACGGCGGCGGGTTTGGGCCGCACGGTCTCCAACTCCTCTGGGACTCGGTCGTGAGACAATCGACGGCTCCGAATGTCGCATTGGCCCACCATCGATACTAGCAGGGGCGGACTCGTCAAGTCGAAGTCGACCAATATTGCAGGTAAGGCTTTTTATTACGGTGACAGTGCACTTAATTATTGCGGGTGAGCTTAGCGCAAGTCAAATTCATCGACGCCATCGAGCGCAAGACGCGGCGCGTTCTCAAGCCTGCCAAGCGCGGCCCCGAAACGGGTCGAGGCGGAGATAATGCCCGTATCATTGCCGAAATCGCACATCCACCAAATTCTGTCAGTAGTCTTCCGATTTCCCTGAAATCAGAAATTGCAATTCCTATTTTCAAGGAATATAAGCTGAGTATCCGCTCCGGTGGGAGGGCGAGTGCGCATTCGTCAGCGTCTCGGAGCGGGCTGCGACGGGTCCGTCGCGGTGCCGGCCCTTCGTCGTCGCTAAGGAGCGGCGGTGCAAGGGAGACGACCGGCGCCGAGGGCGGACGGCCCAAGCGGTCCAGTAATCCGGGAATTCCCCCGGATTTCAGTCAAGTGGGCCAGAGATTGGCTCCGCTGGATTCGGCAAGCCGTTAATCCGGCGCGTGCGGAACGCAGGCGAAGGCTTCGTCTGTGGTCCGGTTCAGTCCAGCGATGGGCTGGACCATCGCCGTGTGCCAATGCGTCGGCATACGGCTTGCCCGGATGCGACAAGCATACGGGAGCCGCGGGCGCGGCCTTTCGCCCTGTGTTCCGCACGCCCTCTTTCCAAGGGAAGTGCAAAAAATGACCGGCATGCCCTGGGGCCGGACGAAACACGGGGCGACGACGCGCGCGCTTACGAGCGAAGCCGGCTTGCCGCGCCGTAGCTCGACTTGTCACGCCGAAGCTCAAAGAGCGAAGGCGGGGCTGTTTGACAATTGAATAGGGTAACGCGCCTCCACGCCGTCGGGCCGTGGGCGGCCGACCTGTCGCTATGACAATCAAACCCGCTCGATGATAATCGCAGGCGCCATGCCGCCGGCGGCGCACATCGTCACCAAACCGCGCTTGAGGTTGCGCCGCTCCAACTCGTCGAGCAGCGTGCCGATCAGGATCGAGCCCGTCGCGCCGATCGGGTGGCCGAGCGCGATCGAGCCGCCGTTGACGTTGACCTTGTTCCGATCAAGCTTCAGGTCGCGGATGAACTTCTCCGCCACCACTGCGAACGCCTCGTTGATCTCCCACAGATCGATGTCAGCCTCGGTGAGGCCGGCCTTCGCCAGCACCTTGCGCGCGGCCGGCACCGGCGCGTTCAGCATCAGCGTCGGCGAGTCGCCCATATTGGCCATGGCGACCACGCGCCCGCGCGGCTTCAACCCGTGCGACTTGGCGTAGGAGGGCGACGCCAGCAGGATCGCGCCGGAGCCGTCGACCACGCCCGATGAGTTGCCGGCGTGGTGGATGTGGTTGATCTCCAGATCAGGATACTTGTCGAGGATCAGCTTGCGGTATGTCGTGCCCTTGTCGTCGAGGGCGAAGTCGGCCACCGCCGGGAAGGCGGGCTTCAGGCTGGCGAGCCCTTCCAGCGTCGTCTGCGGCCGCGGATACTCCTCCTTGTCCAGCGCCAGGCTGCCGTCCTCGCGATAGACCGGCACCAGGCTCTTGTTGAAGTGCCCGTTCTTGATCGCTTCGGCCGCGCGCTGCTGGCTCACCAGCGAGAGCTTGTCGGTGTCCTCGCGCGAAATGCCTTCGAGCGTTGCCACCGCATCGGCGCAGACGCCCTGATGCGACTGCGGATGCAGGGCGCGCAGGCGAAGATTGCCGGAGTCCATCATCATCGGCCCGTCGCCGCGCCGCGTCTGCATCGACATCTTCTCGGTGCCGCCGGCGATCACGAGGTCTTCCTGGCCCGACATGATCGAGGCCGCCGCCATGTTCACCGTGGTGATGCCGGAGCCGCAGAAGCGGTCCAGCGTCACGCCGCTCGCGCGCACGTCATAGCCGGCGTCGAGCGCCGACATGCGGCCCATGTCGCCGCTCTGCGGGCCGACCTGGGCGCTGGTGCCCCAGATGATGTCGTCGACGTCGCCGGTGTTGATGCCGGTGCGGTCGGCCAGCGCGCGCAGCACGGTCGCGCCGAGCTGCTGCGGATGGATGTCGGAGAGCGCACCCTTGCCGGCCTTGCCGATGCCGCGGGGCGTTCTGCATGCGTCGATGATCAGTGCTTCAGCCATGGTCGATGCTCCGTGATCTTGTTTGTTAGCGCGGCGCCATGCGGATGGCGCCGTCGAGGCGCACGTCCTCGCCGTTGAAGTAGCCGTTGGTGATCATGGTGTGGGCCAGCTGCGCATACTCTTCCGGCTGGCCGAGCCGGCGCGGGAACGGCACCTGCGCCGCCAGCGCCGCCTTGACGTTCTCCGGCGCGCGCGCCAGCAGCGGCGTGTCGAAAATGCCGGGCAGGATGGTGTTGCAGCGAATGCCTTCGTTCGACAGGTCGCGCGCCACCGTGAGCGTGATGCCGACGATGCCGGCCTTCGAGGCGGTGTAGGCGGCCTGGCCGATCTGGCCGTCTTCGGCGGCAACCGATGCCGTGTTGACGATCGCGCCGCGGTCGCCGTCGGGCAGGGGCGGCAGCGTCAGCATGCCGGCCGCGCTCTTGGTGATGCAACGGAAGGTGCCGATCAGGTTGATCTGGATGATCCGCTCGAAATTATCCAGCGGATATTCCTTGATCTCGCGGGTCTGCTTGTCGCGTGAGACCGTCTTCACCGAGCCACCGACACCGGCGCAGTTGACGAGAATCCGCTCCTGGCCGATCGCGGCGCGGGATTTGACGAAGCCGGCATCGACCTCGGGCGAGGAGGTGACGTTGACCTTGCAGAACACGCCGCCGATTTCTTTCGCAAGCTTCTCGCCGAGCTCCTCGTTCAGGTCGAAGATGCCGACCTTGACGCCGTGCGATGCCAGCATGCGCGCGGTCGCAGCTCCCAGGCCCGAGGCGCCGCCGGTGATCACTGCAGAAATCGTGGAATCAAGCTTCATCGTTCGTTTCCTCACCCTGGACTGGTTTGGTCCAACCTTTGCCGCCCGGACTGCCGTAAGGCAACCGTAATCGCATCGAACTCGTATGCAGGTGGCGCAAGTGGCCATTCGGACAAACTGGCTCGAACCGCGCGTATCAGCCTGCACAATTTGCTATAGGCAACCAAGAATAAAATTCTCCGCCGGGAAGGGACGCTCGAATGGAAGTCTTGGGTGCGCTGCAGGTCGTTGATCTCACTGATGGTATCGCGGGACCGATCACCGGCATGTTCATGGCCGATTTCGGCGCCGAGGTGATCAAGGTCGAACCGCCCGGCGGCTCGCCGGACCGCGAACAGCCCGGCTTCTCCATGTGGAACCGCGGCAAGAAGAGCGTCACCGTCGATCCCGCCAACGCCGATCAATGCCGCTGGCTCGGCGAGCTGATCGCCGGCTGCGACATCTGCCTCGTCAGGGACGACGCGACCTTCGAACGCTTCAAGCTTTCGGCCTCAGCGCTCAGCGCGAAGAATGCGCGGCTGCTCATCGTCAGGATGCCGCCCTATGCGCAGACCACGCCATGGGCCGGCGGCCATGAATCCCAGGCGCTGCTGTCGGCGGCCGGCGGTGTCGCCTGGCGCCAGTCATCGACCGACGGTGGCCCGATCAACTCGGTGTTTCCGCATCTGCTTTATGTGCAGGGTCTGTGGGCGACCGTCTGCACGGTCGCAGCGCTGATCGAGCGCGAAAAATCCGGCTTCGGTCAGGCCATCACCGTCACCGGCATCAACGCCGTCATGGAAGCCGCGGTCGGCGCGCTCACCGTCAATCCGGACAATCCCGATCCGAGCACCGCGGTCGGCACCGGCGGACGGCATCCGACCTACACCCGCTACGCGACCAAGGACGGCCAGTGGATCGCCTGCGGCGCGCTCGGCGGCAAGTTCGAGACCTGGCTGGTCAACGCGCTTGGCCTTGGCGACATGCTGAAGGAAGAGCGGATGGGCGGCAACATCGCCAACATCGTGCTCGCCGCCAATGTCGACTGGGCGAAGGAGAAGATCCAGAAGGAATTTCTGAAGCATAACCTCGATGACCTCATCAAGATGATCACCGACCTCGGCATTCCCTGCGGCAAGATTGGCCCGACCGAGAAGTGGCTCGATCATCCGCAGGTGAAGGCGATCGGCATGCGCGCCGAGGTGCAGGATCCGAAGCGCGGTGAGACCGCCATGCCGGGCATTCCGATCAACCTCACCCGGACGCCCGGCAAGGTGCATGGTCCGGCGCCGGAAGCGGGCAGCCCACACCGGCAAGATCACGGTGCGGCCTGCGCCGCCGCGACCGGAGAAGACAGCGCTGCTGCGTCCGGGTCCGCTCGCGGGCTACCGCATCCTCGACATGGGCACGTTCGTCGCCGGTCCCTATTGCGGCTCGCTGCTGTCCGAGCTCGGCGCCGACGTCATCAAGGTCGAGCCCTTGACCGGCGATCCATTCCGCGCCACCGGCTTCACCTACAATCGCGGCATGCGCAGCGTCGGCATGGACCTGCAGAACAAGGATGCGCGCGAAGCCTTCTATGACATGGTCAAGATCAGCGACGTGGTGATCGACTCGCTGCGTCCCGGCGTGACGAAGAAGCTCGGCATCGACTACGACAAGCTGAACTCGCTGAAGGACGGCGTGATCACCGTCTCGCTGTCGGCCTATGGCGAGGGCGGGCCGCTGTCGCAGCTGCCGGGCGTCGACATGGTGCTGCAGGCGATGAGCGGCATGATGACGACCCAGGCCGGCGACGATGAGCCCGTGGCCAACACCATTGCCATCATCGACGTGACCACGGCCGCGATGTGCGTGCTCGCCAGCGTGCTCGGCATCTATCACCGCGAGAAGACCGGCGAGGGCCAGCGCATCTGGAACTCGCTGGCCGCGACCGCGACCTACCTGCAATCTGAAGAGCTCGTCCGCTACCAGGGCCGTCCCGCGCTGGTGAAGGGCAGCGAAAATCACCGCGGGCCCGGCTGGCTCGACCGCTTCTACCAGACCAGCGACGGCTGGATCCGCGTGCAGGCGGCGCAGCCCGAACAGGTCTCCAAGGAGACGCTGGCAAAGGCGGGCATCAAGTTGAACGGCACCAACGACAAGGTGGCCGCGCTCGCCGAGGTGCTGGCGCCGCTGCCGGGCGAGGAAGCGGTCCGCCGCCTCGCAGAGCGCAGGCGTCGCCGCCATCCGCGCGCGACGTGTCTCCGAAGTGCTGCGCGATCCGCAGTTGGCGCGCGACGAGTTCGTGCATGTCCGCACCGCGGCTGACGGCACCTATTTCACCGCCCCCGGCCGCTTCGCCACCTTCAGCCGCACCCAGCGTTCAGGCCCGATGCGCGTCTCCGGCGTCGGCGAGCACGCCGTCGAGGTGCTCACCAGCGCGGGCCTCGCGCCGGCGAAGATCGAAGCGCTCGGCGCGTCAGGCGCGATCACGATCGGCAAGCCGATGCCGCAGCAACTGATGCCGTCGTATCGGTAGCGCTCATTCCGCGCCGCGCGAATGCGGCGAGCCTGGATGCCATACGTCAATTGGATTTGATGAAGGCGTGACGCGGCTTTGCCCGGTGTCGCTATAATCACGGCTTATGCGATTCCGGGCTCGCCGCTTCGCAGCGCGCCGGAATGAGCAACTACGCCCGCTTCTCCTCCGGATTTCCAAACAGCTTCGTCCTGAACCTCCGCATCCCGCCGATCCAGCGATCGCGGTTCGACACCTTGCGCTGCTCGTACTCGTGCACGGTTCCGTGCGACAGGATCATGAAGCGCTCGGCCTCCATCGCGTCGAGGACGATCTTCGCCACCTCGGTCGCGGTCATGATGCCGTCGACGCGGGCGGCGCTCGGGCCCGGCTTGGTCATCCCGGTCTGCACCGACTGCGGGCACAGCACCGAGACGCGGATGCCGCGGTCGCCATATTGAATGGACAGGTGCTCGGCCAGCGAGATGGCCGCCGCCTTGGTCACGCCGTAGGTCATCGAGTTCAGCGAGCTCAGGATGCCCGCCGCCGAGGCGGTGCTGAGCAGATAGCCGGAGCCGCGCGCGAGCATCTTCGGCACCAGCACGCGCGACGCCCAGACATGGCTCATCACGTGCACACGCCAGTTGATGTCCCAGTCGGCATCCGGCGCGTCTTCCATGCCTTTCCGCGACAGGCCGGCATTGGAATAGAAAATATCCACCGGGCCATACTTGGCCTCGGCCGCGGCGATCAGCTTCTTGATGTCCTCTTCCTTCGACACATCCGTCGGCACGGCGAGGCCGTTGATGTCGCTCGCGACCTTGGCGAGCTTGTCGGCGCTGAGATCGGCCACCACCACGCCCTTCGCGCCTGCCTCCGCAAAGGCGCGCGCGACCGCTTCACCGATGCCGCTCGCCGCACCGGTCACCACGCAGACCTTGCCCTTCGGATGCATTCGCAAATCCTCCCGTTTCTTCGTTTTCACAGGCGCGCATTGTTGCTGCGTCCCCACCGGGTGACAAATGCATATTTGGCTTTGCGGTCTGCGCTTGCCTTATCCGCTTGAGCTTTGCGTATCGGATCAACGCCGCTTCCGACCGGACGCCAGCGCAAGCGTCTATGTAATTGAAGTTAAATGCAAAAGTGGCGTCATCCACCGGGACATGAAGTTGTCATCAATTTCCGCCGCGGCGCGCCTATCTTACCGGGGTGCCCGACGTGGTATCATGGGCGAGCCAAAGCAGGGGTGAGACGGTGAGCGAAACGATCAATCTTCCGGCGGTGCAGGCCGACGCATCCGCGGTTGCACGCATAAAATCCGAGATCGACATTTCAGACCGTTCGCGCCTCGTCACCTTCGGCGACCGCGCCCAGCGTTCGGTGGTCGAGTTCGCCGACCGCATCCTGGCCCAGACCCAGAACCGCGAGCTCGGCACCACCGGCAAGCTCCTGTCCGACATCCTCGGCAAGGCGCGCGGGCTCGATCCGGCGACGCTCAAGGACAGCGGCTTCTTCTCCCGCCTGTTCTCGTCGGCGGAGGCGCGGGTCCGTCGCTTCGCCGAGCAGTTCGGCGACGTGGCCTCGCAGATCGACCGCGTCTGTGTCGAGCTCGACCGCAACAAGGAAGTCTTGCGCCGCGATATCGCCCTGCTCGACGACCTCTACGAGCAGACGCGGACGTCGCTCGGCGGTCTCGAATCGCATATCGCCGCCGGCAAGGCCTTCGCCGAGGAGTTCCGCAGCGGCAAGCTCGCCGAGCTGGAACAGGCGGCGAAGGCGCAGGCGAACGGCAGCAGCGACGCGATGCTGGCGGCGCAGACCTATCAGGACGCCGTGCAGGCGCTCGACCGGCTCGAGAAGCGCGTCTTCTATCTGCAGCAGGCGCGCCAGATCGGCATCCAGCAGCTGCCGCAGATCCGCATCGTCCAGTCCGGCGACGAGACCCTGATCGAGAACCTGCAGGCCACGACCGAACTGACCATTCCGGTGTGGAAGCAGAAGATGATCCTGCTGCTCGGGCTCAACCGGCAGAAATCCGCGCTGGAGCTGCAGAAGACCGTCACCGACGCGACCAACGAGATGATGCGTCAGGCGTCGGAGATGATGAAGACCCAGGCGATCGAGATCGAAAAGCAGTCGCAGCGCGGCATCATCGATATCGAGACGCTGGAAAAGACCAACCGCGACCTGATCGACACCATCTCCGGCGTACTCTCCGTTCAGCAGGAAGGCCGCACCAAGCGTGCCGAGATCGAGCAGCGGATGGCGCAGCTGACCGACGAACTCAAGACCGCCGTGTCGAAGACCGCATGAACGCCGCCGCCCTCGCGCGGCGCCTGCTCGCGCCGTTCGTCGTATCGTTGCTGCTCGCCGGCTGTGCCGGGCCGGGGCCGCAATTCGACATCCTGTCCGGCTCGGAGAACGATGTTCTCGAGCCGCTGGTGCAGGAATTCTGCGCATCGCGTAACTCGCAGTGCACCATGCGCTATCAGGGCTCGCTCGACATCGCGCTGTCGCTGAAGGCCGGCAGCGATCCGAACGCCGACGCGGTGTGGCCCGCCTCGTCGATCTGGATCGACATGTTCGACACCGCGCGGCGCGTGAAGTCGGTCAAGTCGATCGCGCAGATGCCGGTGATCCTCGGTGTGCGCCGCTCGAAGGCGCAGGAGCTGGGCTGGATCGGCGCAAAAGTGACGTCGAAGGACATTCTCGCCGCCGTCGAAGCCGGCAAGCTGAAATTCCTGATGACGTCGGCGACCCAGTCGAATTCCGGGGCCGCCGCCTATCTCGCCATGCTGGCCGCCGGCATCGGCAAGCCCGACCTGATCGAATCCGGCGATCTCGACAAGGAAGCGGTGCTTGCGACGGCGCGCTCGCTGCTGCGCGGTGTCGAGCGCACCGCCGGATCGAGCGGCTGGCTCGCCGATCTCTACCGCGACGGTGAGCGGACTGGCACGCGCTACCAGGCGATCTGGAACTACGAAGCCGTCATCAAGGAGACCAACGACAAGCTGATCGCCGACGGTCGTGAGCCGCTTTATGCGGTCTATCCGGAAGACGGCGTATCGATCGCCGATTCTCCGCTGGGCTTCGTCGACCGCGGCCGTGGCAAGGAGGTCGAAGCCTTCTTTGCCGACCTGCAGGCCTTCCTGCTCAAGAGCGACATCCAGGCGCGTATTGCCAAGACCGGGCGCCGGGTCGAGCTTGGCCGTGCAACGCCGCTTGCCGCCGACCCCGCCACCAACTTCAATCCGTCCCGCGCGCTCACCGTCATCCGCCCGCCGGAGCCTGTGGTCATCCAAAAGGCGCTGGCGATCTATCAGGAGGCGCTGCGCCGGCCGTCGCTCACCGCATTGTGCCTCGATGTGTCGGGAAGCATGCGGGGAAAGGGCGAGGAGCAGTTGCTGGATGCCATGCGCTTCCTGCTGACGCCGGCACGCACCCGCGAGTTGCTGGTGCAATGGTCGAAGGCGGACGAGATCCTCGTCCTGCCGTTCAGCGACCGGGTGCAATGGACTGCGCGCGCGACCGGCGAGGACGGCGAGCAGGCCGCGCTGCTCGCCCGCGCGCTCGAATTGAAGGCCGACGGCGGAACCGATTTCTACAACTGCAGCGCCCGCGCGCTTGCCGCCATGAAGCCACTCGTCGATGCGGGACGCCACCTGCCGGCCATCGTCATCATGACCGACGGCAAGAGCCAGGGTACCATGCAGCAGTTCGAATCCGCATGGCGTGCCGATGGCCAGCGCGTGCCGGTGTTCGGCGTGACGTTTGGCGAAGCCGATCGCAGCCAGCTCGATGCGCTGACAAAACTGACCGGCGGGCGGGTGTTCGACGGCACCAAGAGCCTGACGGACGCGTTCCGCGCCGTGCGAGGGTATAACTGAATGGCGACCGCGCCGTCCGGACTTGACTGGATCGCCGGTGGTGCGGCCGCGGCCATCCTGCTGCCGCTGCTTGCGATCGGTTTGGGCATGCCGTTCTGGATCGCCGGTGTCGTCAGCGTGCTCGCCGGCGGTGGCATCGTTGCGGTGATGGCGCCGCGCAAGCTGTTCGCGCAGCTCGACGCGAGCGGCGCCGCGCGCGGCAAGATCGAATTCGCGCGCGAGCTTTTGACCGAAGCCGAGCCCCCTGACCGACCGCATGGAGGAGGCCGCCACTGAAATCCGCGCGAAAAAGGTTGCCGAGCGCGTGCAGCACCTCGTCAAGATTGCCCGCGATATTTTCGCTGCAATCGAGAGAGACCCGCTGCGCGTCGACCGGGTGCGCCGGTTCCTGACCTATTACCTGCCGCGCGCAGCCGAAATCGCCGAGGCTTACGGCTCGCTGGAGCGAAGCTCAACGCCGGACTCCGAACGCCTCAACGCCACCGCCGAACTGATTGACCGGCTCGATGCAGCCTTCACGCGCTATGCGGCGAACCTGCAGGACGCCGATCTCGACAAACTGGACATTGAGCTCAAACTGCTGAAAAGCTCGCTGGATGAAGACATCGGGCCGGCACGCGCCGCTGCGCCGCTGGACCGGGGCAAAGGGAAAACCTGATGGCCATCTCTCGTCGCGCCTTCGGGGTCGGGCTGGTGGCGACAAGTGCTGCTGCAACCGGCGGTTACCTTTATCTGCGCAGCCATCCCGAGATCGCCGGCCGCTTCGGCGAGGCGCGAAAACTGTTCGGCTTTGCCGGCGGCGAGAAGGAAAGTTTTCTGAACAACGCGCGCGTGCGCAGCGTGCTCGAACGCCGGTTCGGCCTGATCCTCGATGCGCGGCGCGCCGGCTCCGTCGAAATGGTGCGCGAGCGCGCGCTGCTCGATCAAAAGCCGCAGTTCCTGTGGCCGTCCTCGTCTGTCCTGGTCGAGGTGGCGCGCGGCTCAGGCCTGAAGATCTCGCGCGACCAGGTGATCTTCAACTCGCCGATCGTGCTCTATTCGTGGGACCGCATCGCCGACGGCCTGGTGAAGGGCGGCTACGCCGAGCCTGCCGGCGGACCGCGCTATACGGTGGACCTGCTGAAACTGCTCAAGGCGATCGTCGCCGGCGAGACCTGGGCAGCCCTCGGCGTCGGCGACCTGTTCGGGCGCGCCCGTGTCGTCTCGACCGATCCGAACAAATCCAACTCTGGCTTCATGTTCGCGGGCCTCGCCGCGAGCCTGCTCAGCGGTGACGTCGTCGATGCTCGATACGCTTCCTCGCATCGACGGCGACGTTTCGACCGTGTTCCGCCGCATGGGCTTCAAGCCGCCGTCGTCCGGCAAACTGTTCGACGACTATGTCGCCGGCGGCGCCGGCGCCCAGCCGCTGATCGTCGGCTACGAAAACCAGCTGGTCGAGTGGGTGCTGCAGGACGCCGACCGCTGGAAACGGGTCGAGGCCAATGCGCCGGCCAAGCCGGTGATCCTCTATCCGCGGCCGACCGTCTTCTCGGCGCACCCGCTGATCAGCATCAACCGCGACGCCGACGAGCTGATCGATGCGCTGATGAGCGAGAGCGTGCTCGAGCTCGCCTGGGAAGACCACGGTTTTCGCGGGCCGCTGGGCACCGTCGGCAAGGCGCGCAACGCGCTGTTGCAGTCGCGCCTGATCGACCGCGTCGATGCCGTCCTGCCGATGCCGGAAGCCCCGGTGATGCTGGCGCTGCTGGACAAGCTGGCGGCGTAGCTCCACCTGGCCGGGCATACGTTCCGCCTCAGAGGACTGAGCGTTGCTCAAGGGCTTCGGCGATCCCGCCTAAACCCTCGCCAGCACTTGCAAAAACGCCGTCTCAGCCAGCCGCCAAAGCCACTTCTCGATTCGGGCTTTTTCTGGCAACCGATGCATGAAAGCGGGTCGCAAAGTCGCGGCCGAACACGAGGGTGACGATGAAGATTGGGGTGTTTCTTTTTCCCGAGGCGCGCGATCCGTCCAAGGACCAGCAGATCATCAACGAGACGATCCGCGAAGCGAAGATGGCCGAGGAGCTCGGCTGCGATGCGGTCTTTCTCGCCGAGCATCATTTTGACGGCAACTGCGTCTATGTCGATCCGCCGACGTTCGCCGCCGCGCTGTCGATGGTGACCACCCGCATCAAGATCGGCTTCGCCGTGCTGCAGACCTCGCTCTACCATCCGCTGCGGATGGCCGAGCAGATCTCGCTGATCGACAATCTCTGCAAGGGCCGGCTGATCGTCGGGCTCGGCCGCGGCAGCCTCGTCAACACCCATGAATATGCCGGCTACCAGATCGACCCGGACAGCGCGCAGGAGCGTTTCGAGGAGATCGAGCAGATCATCCTGAAGTGCTGGAACGGCGAGCGGGTCGTGCATTCCGGCAAGTACTGGAATTTCGAGATCGGCATGCTGCGGCCGCGTCCGTTCAACAAGCCGCATCCGCCGCTCTTGCGCAGCGTCGCTTCGCCCGGCTCGCTGTCGGCGATGGCGCGCCAGGGCCGGCCGGTGATCATGGCGGCGGCCACCGCCTCGGCCGCGCAGAAGAACGTCGATCTTTATCGCGCGACGGCAAAGGAAGCCGGGCTGAGCACCGATGCGATCGACCACGCGCTGTCGCAGTGCTGGGTCGCCCGCACCGTCATCCTCGCCCCGACCGACAAGGAAGCCAACGAAGTCGGCCTGCCGCATTTCAAGGCGATGCAGTCCTATCGCGCGGCGCAGAGCGAGAAGTTCGACGCCAAGGTCTCCAAGGCCAACGCCAACATGGCGCCGCAGATCCTGTGCGGCGCGCCGGACAGCATGATGGACGAGTTCACCGACCTGCAGAAGACCGGCATCGGCGGCTGCATCGTGCGCTTCCGCACCGGCCCCATGCCCGCCGAATTCGCCAACCGCGGCCTGCAGCTGTTCATGAAGCACATTGCGCCGGCGATCGGCGAGCGGACGCTGGCGACGGTGTAAGTCGACAAGCTTCAGCGTCATGCCCGCCATAGCCGTTCGAAGACACGCGTCGCCTGCTCGCGCCCATGGGCGGGCATCCAGTACGCCGCAGCGTTCGTGGTCAGAGCTCTGACGCTCTGGAATACTGGATCCCCGCCTTTCGCGGGGATGACGCCAACTTTCACCCCACGCAAGCCTTAGCGTTCCGTTGCGTGGACCGCCTCCATCTATCCGGATAACGTGACCGATCATCCGATTGATCGGGCGAACGATCTTTGCCAAAGATCATCGAAACACCAACAAACGGGAGGCCGGCATGAAACTTGGCGCCGCGATTGCGGAGATCATGAAGCGTGAGGGAATCGAAATCCTCTGCGGCTACCCGGTCAATCACCTCATCGAGTTTGCGGCAGCCGCCGACATCCGCCCCATCATGGTGCGCCAGGAGCGGATCGGCGTGCACATGGCCGATGCGATCTCGCGGCTGACCTCCGGCCACCAGATCGGTGCCTTCTGCATGCAGCATGGTCCGGGCGCCGAGAACGCCATGGGCGGTGTCGCGCAGTGCTACGGCGAGTCGGTGCCGGTGCTGGTGCTGCCGATGGGTTATGCGCGGCGCCTCGCCCAGGTCGATCCGAATTTCAATTCCACCCAGGCGATGCGCATGTTCGCGAAATCGTCGGAGGCGATCAATCTCGCCTCCGAGGTCTGCAACATCTTCCGCCGCGCCTTCACCAAGCTGAAGAACGGCCGCGGCGGGCCGGTGATCGTCGAGATCCCGGCGGACATGTGGAACGAGGAGGTCGCAGAACCCCTGAACTACACGCCGGTGCTGCGCACGCGCTATGGCGCCGACCCCGCGCACATCAAGCAGGCGGCGGAGATGCTGATCAACGCCAAGCGGCCGGTGCTGTATGCCGGGCAGGGCGTGCACTACGCAAA
Source organism: uncultured Alphaproteobacteria bacterium (assembly GCA_963843435.1). Lineage (GTDB taxonomy): Bacteria > Pseudomonadota > Alphaproteobacteria > Rhizobiales > Xanthobacteraceae > P52-10. Next base: position 13,022 of record CAWJKJ010000005.1, on the reverse strand, counting down.
GGCCTGGCCGCAGTTGAAGCAGCTCGCCGAGCGGCTGGCGATCCCGGTCACCACCAGCCTCGGCGGCAAGTCGGCGTTCCCGGAGACGCATCCGCTGTCGCTCGGGTCGGGCGGTCTCGCGGTGCCGCGCGCGGTGCCGAAATTCCTCGCCGACGCCGACGTGATCTTCGGCATCGGCTGCTCGTTCACCGAGACCAATTTCGGCATCGCCATGCCGAAGGGCAAGACCATCATCCACTCCACGCTCGACCCCGCGCATCTCAACAAGGATGTGGAGGCGAAAGTCGGCCTCGTCGGTGACGCCGCGCTGGTGCTGGAGGCATTGCTGGAAGAGATCGGCAAGACCGTGAAGACCGATCGCGACGGCAAGGCGGTCGCGACCGAGATCAAGAAGATCAACGACGAGTGGCTCGCGAAGTGGATGCCGAAGCTGACCCACAACGACGCGCCGCTCAATCCGTATCGCGTGCTGTGGGATCTGCAGAAGACGGTGGACGTCAAGAACACCATCATCACCCACGATGCCGGCAGCCCGCGCGATCAGCTCTCGCCGTTCTGGAAGCCGATCGAGCCGTTGAGCTACATCGGCTGGGGCAAGACCACGCAGCTCGGCTATGGCCTCGGTCTCGCCATGGGCGCGAAGCTCGCACGGCCCGACAAGCTCTGCATCAACGTCTGGGGCGATGCGGCGATCGGCTTCACCGGCATGGATTTCGAAACCGCCGTGCGCGAGCGCATCCCGATCATGTCGATCCTGCTGAACAACTTCAGCATGGCGATCGAATTGAAGGTGATGCCGATCTCGACCGACAAATACCGCTCGACCGACATCTCCGGCGACTACGCCGCCATGGCCCGCGCCTTCGGCGGCTACGGCGAGCGCGTGACCAAGCCTGAAGACATCATCCCGGCGATCCAGCGCGGCATCCAGAAGACCAAGGAAGGCATCCCGGTGCTGCTCGAGTTCATCACCAGCAAGGAAGTCGAAGTCTCGCGACCGGGGACGTAAGCTTCGCCGTCATTGCGAGGAGCAAAGCGACGAAGCAATCCAGAGCAGCGACCGCCCCGCGTGGGGCGCTGGATTGCTTCGCTTCGCTCGCAATGACGGGAGGTGGCCCGACGCAGGAGCCAACCGCACGCGGCATCAGACCGCGGACGACAAGAACAGGAGCAAAAAGCCCAAGACACGGGAGGGACGTCATGAAGAAGTTCGCCACTGTCCTGCTTGCGGCAGCGCTCGCGTCAACCGCCGCGATCGCCCAGGATTACCCGTCGCGGATCGTAAAATTCATCGTTCCTTTCGGCCCCGGCGGGCCGGCCGATGTCGCGGCGCGGCTGATCAGCAAGGACCTGCAGGAAAGCCTGAAGCAGTCGTTCATCGTCGAGAACCGCACGGGCGCCGGCGCCGTGATCGGCACCGCGGAAGCAGCCAAGGCCGCGCCCGACGGCTACACGCTGTTGATCATCTCCAACACCCAGACCGCCAACGAGTCGCTGATCCCGACGCGCAACTATGAACTGATGCGCGACTTCGTCGCCATCTCGCCGATCAACCAGTCCGATCTGGTGATCGTCGCGCATCCGTCGGTCAACGCCAAGACCGTGCCGGAGCTGATCGCGCTGGCGAAGTCGCAGCCGGGCAAACTGAACTACGCGTCGTCGGGGCAGGGCACGCCCTATCACATGGCCGGCGAGCTGTTCAAAGCGATGACCGGCACCAACATCGTCCACGTGCCTCATCGCAACAGCGGCGAGGCGCGCGCCAGCGTGCTCGGCGGCAATGTCGAGATCATGATCGATGCCGTGCCGGCGATGGCGCAGAACATCGCCGCCGGCCAGGTGCGCCCGCTCGCCACCACCGGCAAGACGCGCTCGAAGGCGCTGCCCGATGTGCCGACGGTGCACGAGGCCGGCGTGCCCGGCTACGAAGCAACGATCTGGCTCGGACTGGTGGCGCCGGTTGGCACACCGAAACAGGTGGTCGACAAGCTGAGCGCCGAGATGAAGGGCGTGCTGACGAAACCGGAAAACGTGAAGATGTGGGATACGCAAGGCGCGGCGCCGCTTCAGATGACGCCGGCCGAGTTCGACAAATTCCTGCGCGACGACATCGTCAAGTGGGCGGGCGTCGTCAAGCTGATCAACGAGAGCAAGCAGTAGTTGTGACAAGTCTGAAGCTTTTGAGCGGCGGCGCGGCGCAAGGCCTCGTCGCCGCGGTGACACCGCGGTTTACCTCGCAGACCGGCTGCAGCATCGATGGTGAATTCGGCGCCGTCGGGACCATGGCCGCAAAGCTGCGCGGCGGTGCCGCGGTGGACGTGATGATCCTCACCGCAGCGCTGATCGACGAGCTCGCGCGCGAAGGATTGTTGGTCGCGGATTCGGCAAAGGCGATCGGTGCGGTCGAAACGGCGGTCGCAGTGCGCGAGGGCGACCCGGCGCCGCCGATTGCCGATACGGATGCGTTGCGCGCGGCGCTGCTCGCAGCCGACGCGATCTTCGTGCCGGATATCGTCGCCTCGACAGCGGGAATTCACGTCGCGAAGGTTCTCGCTCAGCTCGGCATCCTCGACCAGGTCCGGCCGCGGCTAAAAATCTTCCCGAACGGCGCCACCGCAATGCGCGAGCTTGCCAAAGTCGAATGCCGCGCGCCCGATCGGCTGCACCCAGGTGACCGAGATCGTCGTCACGCCAGGATTGCGCCTGGTCGCACCGCTGCCGCCAGCCTGCGCGCTGGCGACGGTGTATTCGGCAGCGGTGACGACGCGCGCGACGGATGCGTCGGTGGCGAAGGCGTTGATCGATATTCTGGTTGGCAATGAACAGCGCGCTGCGAGGCTGAAGGCCGGGTTTGTCGAGCTATAGCCGTCATTGCGAGGAGGCGAAGCGACGAGCGATCCAGTCGCTTCGCCTTGCCAGCGCCGTAGCTCGAAGAGCGAAGGCTCGGGTCGCAATGACGGGAAGCTTACGTCGTCGCCTGCCTGACGCTTTCCTTCAGCTTCGACCATGCGTGCTGGGCGTTTTCCGTCATCTTGTTCCAGTTCGCCTGAGCGACGTCCCAGTTGACGATCTGCCTCGTCTCAATGCCGGTCGTGCTGCTCGCCACCGTGGAGCTTGCCCGCACGTCATGCAGATAGACGATCCCGATCGTCAGCAGGCAGCCCAGGATCATTCCAACAAACGTGCGCATGTCACTCTCCCTGCGAGGTTATGGCTTCTTTCGGAAGCCATCTCGGGAGCAATAACGCGCGGACGGTTTTGTGGTTCCCGCGGTTCCCGCCATCGCGATCGGCGAAATTCCGATCACTCCGGCTGAATGCCGGCCTCGCTGATCATCGAATTCCAGCGCTTGATGTCGTCCGCGAGCTTCACGGCGAATTCGTCCGGGCCGAGCCACATCAACTGGTTGCCGATGCGCGCGGCGTGCTCCTTCACCTCTGGGTGCTCGAGCGTCTTCTGCAGCGCGGTCGCGAGCGTGCGCACGACCTCCTTCGGCGTATTGCGCGGCGCGAACACGCCGGCCCAGAACGACAGGTCGACGTCGGGCGCGATCGTCTCATGATAGGTGGCGACCTGCGGATAGACCGGATTGCGGGCCTTCGAGAAGAAGGCCAGCGGCTTCAGCCTGCCGGCTTCGATCAACTGGCCCGCGGTCGAGATGTCTGCGACCATCAGGTGCAGGTTGCCTCCCAGCAGATCGGCCAGCGCTTGCGGCGTCCCGCGATAGGGCACGCCGACGACCTCGGCCGACGCGCGCTTCTTCAGGATTTCCACCGCGATCTGCCCGCTTGCATTGGCGGTGCCGATATTGAGTTTGCCGGGATTGGCCTTGGCGTACGCGACCAGTTGCGGGATCGTTTCGATGCCGAGATCGGCGCGAACGACGAGCAAGGTCGAGGAGCCATAGAGGATGCCGACCGGCTCGAAATCCTTCACCGGATCGTAGGGCACCTTCTTGTACAGGCCCTGCACGGACGTATGCGTCGAGTTGGTCGTGAACAGCAGCGTGTAGCCGTCGGCTTTCGCACGGGAGACGGTCTCAGAGCCGTTCATTCCGTTGGCGCCAGGGCGGTTCTCGACCAGGAATTTCTGGCCGAGCTCGCTTTCGAGGCGTCGCGCGAAAATCCGGCCGAAGGCATCGGTGGCGGTGCCGGCCGGGTAGGGCACCACCATGGTGACGACCGTCGTCGGAAAGGCGGTCGCGACGGCTATGCCCGCGAGCGGCAGGACCGCCAGCAAGGCCAGACAAGCGGCCAACCGTGAATTGAAACGCCTGGCCATGCTTGTTTCCCCCGTTTTTCGCGCGCTGGCGCTATTCGTCGATGATCGCCACCGCGCGGCACCAGCCGGCGGAAGCGCGCTCGATCTTCACCGGGAAGCATGACACGGAGAAGCCGGTGGAGGGAAGCTGTTCGAGATTGTGCAGCTTCTCGATGTGCGAATAACCGATGTGCCGGCCGGCCTTGTGGCCTTCCCAGATGAGGCTGGCGTCCTTCGTCTCGGCATACTTCTTCGCCGTGAACACGAACGGCGCGTCCCAGCTCCAGCCGTCGATGCCGGTCACGCGCACGCCGCGCTCCAGCAGGTACATGGTCGCCTCGTAGCCCATGCCGCAGCCGGAATTGACGTAATCCTGCCGGCCATACTTCGCGCCCGCCGACGTGTTGACGACGACGATGTTGAGCGGCTTCAGCTCGTGGCCGATCCGCTTCAATTCCTTCTCGACATCGGCTGCGGTCGCCACATAGCCATCCGGAAAATGCCGGAAGTCGAGCTTTACGGCCGGCTGATAGCACCACTCCAGCGGCACCTCGTCGATGGTCCACGACTTCTGGCCGCGGTTCATGGTCGGGTGGTAGTGCCAGGGCGCATCGATGTGCGTGCCGTTGTGCGTCGACAGGTTGACGCGTTCGACCGCCCATGCCTGACCGTCCGGCAGGTCCTCCGGCTTCAACCCCGGAAAGAACCGCAGCATGCCCTCGCAGGCTCTGCTTGTGGTCGATGTATTCGATGGTCGGATGCCCGCCCGGCGGATCAGCCGGCACGTCGTTTTGCAGCGGTATCGAGATGTCGATCAGCTTGCGCGCCATGGTGTGTTTCTCCCTGTGTTTGTTCTTCGTCATTGCGAGCGCAGCGATGCGAGCGAAGCAGTCGAACGCGGCTGAGTTGCGGTGAGCTCAGACTGGATTGCTTCGCTTCGCTCGCAGCGACGGCGCTTAGTTCTGCCGCTCGACCTTGTTCCTCAACACGCCGATCTTCTCCACCTCGAGCTCGATCGTATCGCCATGCTCGAGATAGTGGCCGATCTCCAGGCCGCAGCCGCCGCCGACCGTGCCGGAGCCGATGAACTCGCCCGGCATCAGCGTCTCGTCCTTGGTCACGTGCGCGATGATCTCCTCGAACGGGAACAGCATGCCCTCGCTGATGCTCGAGCAGCGCACCTCGCCGTTCACGCGCGCTTCCATCTTCAGCTTGTACGGGTCGCCGATCTCGTCCGGCGTGACGATCCACGGCCCCAGCACGTTGCCGCCGTCGAAGCTCTTGCCCTTGGCCGGACCGAGCCGGCCGTCCATCTCGATCCGCTGCGCGTCGCGCGCGGAGAAATCGTTGAAGATGGTGTAGCCGAAGATGTGATCCTTCGCCTTCGACGCGGCAATGTTCGCACCCTTGTTCTTGGTGATGACGCCGAACTCCAGCTCGTAGTCCATCACCTGGCTGTAGCGCGGCCACTTCACCGTGGTGTTGGTGCCGCGCACGCTGAAGCGGTTGGTGATGTAGTAGATCGGCACCTTGCGGTAGACCTCGGGCAGTTCGCCGAGCGGCGCGGCATCGATCCGCGCCAGCTCCGCCATGTCGCCCTTCGCGCGCGCGGCGAGCCGCAGCTGCCCTTTCGGCGCCTGCAGGATGTGCAGAGGGAAGGACATTCCGTCGCGCATCTGCCGCGGTTCCGGCACCGGCGCGAGGATCTCGACCGCGGCGACATCGGACGGACAGGCTCAGGTCGCTGCCGGATTTCGCAAAGATGTTGCGCGCTGCATCCAGCGCCTTCTCGCCGCCGTCGATCAGCGAAAGCATTGAGGCAAATGCCGGATTTGCCGCGCCCGAGCGTTCCGCGGCAGCTGCAAGATCGAACACTTTTGCGTCCCTGGCGTGCACGATGCCGACGCGTTCGGTGCCGTTGGTCCTGTATGTGGCGAGCTTCATCGGCGCGTCTCCCTGTTGTTGTCTTGGCGTCGTCCGGCTTGCGCGGGGCGAAAATATATGAAAGACAGAAATATCGATAATTGAAAAGCCGTGTCAAGCGCGCAGAAAAATCGGGAGGGTCAAATGAAGATCAGGACGATCGTTGCATCGTTGTTGTGACGCTGCTCTGCGGGCACCGCACACGCACAGCAAAAACTGCAGATCGGCTGCACGGCGACGGGCGACTGCGCGTCGGCGATGGTCGCGATCGATGAAGGCATTTTCAAGCGCCTCGGTCTCGACGCGGAGATGGTGCTGATCGGCATCAACTCCAATATTCCGGCAGCGCTGCTGTCCAATTCGATCCAGATCGGCGGTCCCACCTCGTCGGTGTTCCTGCAGGCGGTGGACGGCGGCCTCGATCTCGTTGCCGTCGGCGGCGCCTCGGCCATGAACGAACGCACCGCCAATCTGGTCGCCGTGGTGGGGCGAACCGGCGTCAACCTCAAGGAGCCGAAGGATTTCGTCGGCAAGAAGGTGGGAGTGCCGGGGCTCGGCGCGTTCCTGCATGTTCTGTTCGTCAATTGGCTGATGGAGAAGGGTGTCGACCCGAAGGGCGTGAACTTCGTCGAGGTCTCGTTTCCCACCATGAACGACATCATGAAATCGGGTGCCATCGATGCGGTGGTGGCCGGCGAACCGTTCATCACACGCATGAGCAACGCAGGCACCGGCACAGCCGCGTTCCGCTACTTGCAGGAGCTCAATCGCTCCGAGCCGGTCATCATTTACGCGGCCTCCCGCGATTGGGCGCAAAAGAACCCGGAGGCGCTCAGGAAGTTCCGCGAGGGCATCGCGGAAGGCGCGAAGATCGTCAACACCAACCGCGACAAGGCGTCGGAATCGATTTCGAAGTTCACCAAGCAGCCGCTGGACCTGGTCAAGATGTTTCCGCCGGCCTATTCGCAGCCGGAGCTGAAGACGAGCGATCTCGCCTGGTGGGTCGACATCATGAAGCAGCAGAAGCTGATGCAGAACAACGTCGATCTTGCGAAGATCGTCCTGAAATGAGGCAAGCTAATCTTGAAGTGAGGTAAGCCATGCCGTCGCCGCGCGCTGGTGAAATCTGCGGAGGTTCAATCCGCCGATACGCTGAGCGAACGTGCGGCGGCGCTGATCCAGCGCGACATCCTCACCGGGCGGCTGCCGCCCGGGTCGCGGCTCGGCATCATGGACCTTGCGGAAAGCTACGGCATGGGTGCGACGCCGGTGCGGGAGGGACTGTCGCGGCTGGTGGCGCGGCAGCTTGTGATCGCGCTCGGCCAGCGCGGCTTTCGCGTCGCGCCGGTCAGCGAAGCCGATCTGCGCGACATCACCGGCATGCGCATCGTCGTCGAACGCGAGGCGCTGTCCCTCTCGATGAAGCTCGGCAAGGACGATTGGGAGGCCGGCATCATCGCCGCCCTGCATCGCATGCAGAAATATGTCGAGCGCACCGGTTCGAAATTCACCGAAGGGGCCGAAGAGTTCGACGCCCTGCACAAGGGTTTCCATACCTCGCTGCTTGCGGCCTGCGACTCGCCGCGGCTTCTGGCCGCGCATTCCGATCTCTACGATCAGGCCTATCGCTACCGGCGGGTGATGATGCGCAAGTTCGAAAGCGGCAAGGAGTTCATCCGGGCGCACCGCGAACTGGCCGATTGCGTGCTGGCGCGGGATCAGCGCCGCGCGCCACCGATGCTGGAGGCACACCTGCGAAGCACGATCGAGTATGTGTATTTCGACAAAAAGGCCCGCAAGTCATGACTCTGGCTCACAGCATGAGGGCCGCACCGATGGCACCAGCGAAGCCTGCGATGATCACCTTCGCGCAGACGACGATCGAGCTCGGCGGCAAGGTGATCGTCGAGGATCTGAATTTCACCGTGGGGCAGGGCGAGTTCGTCTGCATCATCGGCGCGTCCGGCTGCGGCAAGACCACCGCGCTGCGGCTGGCGGCGGGCCTGTATCGGCCTTCCGGCGGCACCGTGACCTTCGACGGCAAGCCGATGACCGCGCCGCGTCGCGACATCGCGATCATCTTCCAGGACTACGGCAAGGCGCTGCTGCCGTGGCGGACCGCGGCGGGCAACGTCTCGCTGGCGCTGGAGGCTGCCAACGTGCCGTCGGCGAAGCGTGCGCCGCGGATTGCCGAGCTCCTCGCAAAAGTCGGGCTGCCGGATCATGCGGGCAAGTATCCCGCGGAAATGTCCGGCGGCATGCAGCAGCGCCTGCAGATCGCGCGCTGCCTGGCGCAGGACCCGGTCGCGCTGCTGATGGACGAGCCGTTCGGCGCGCTCGATGCGATGACACGGCAGGGCCTGCAGGACGAGGTGCTGTCGCTGGTCGCCGCCAGCGGCGCCACGGTGCTGTTCGTGACGCACGACCTGGAGGAGGCGATTTACCTGGGCGACCGGGTGATCGGCCTCTTGTCGCATCCGGGCCGCATCGGCATCGAGGTGAAGGTCGATCTGCCGCGCCCGCGCGACCAGCTGACGACGCGCGAGCATCCGGAGTTCCTGCGGCTGCGCCGCGAGCTGTTCGACTTCATCAAGGCCGCCGAGGGGCACTGATGATCTCGCCCAACACGCTGAAGGGCCTGGCGCTGCCCGTGACGCTGATCGTCATCGGCGAGATCGCCGGCCGCATGGCCAATCTCACCGACATCGACTCGCTGGCCCCGCCAAGCGCCATCGTTGGCGCCTTCTTCGAGGCCGTCGCCGATGGATCGCTGGTCCACACCACGCGCGATACGCTGGTGACGGCGTTCACAGGGCTCGCCCTCGGCGGTTCGGTCGGGCTCCTGATCGGCATCGTGCTTGGCGTGCTGCCGACCGCCGACCGGTTGATGGAAGTGACGATCGAGTTGATCCGGCCGATCCCCTCGATCGCCATCCTGCCGATCGCGCTGATCGCACTCGGCTTCGGTTATCGGCTCGAGATCACCATCGTTGCCTTCGCCTGCATGTGGCCGCTCTTGATCCTGACCCGCGCCGCCGTGCGTGGCGTCGAGCCGCGGCTGATGGAGGTGTCGCGCGCGCTGCGCCTGACGCCTGCAGCGCGCGTCGCCAAGATCGTCATCCCGGCGGCGCTGCCGCGCATCTTCGTCGCGTTTCGTCTTGCCGCCGGCATCGCGCTGATCGTCGCGGTGACGGTCGAGATCGCCATCAATCCGCTCGGGCTCGGCCATGCCATCATGACCGCGCAGCAGGCGCTGCGGCCCGAGCTGATGCTCGCCTATCTGGTCTGGCTCGGCGTCGTCGGCTGGGGCCTCAACGCCTTGCTCGTGTTCGCGCAGCAGCGCCTGTTCGGCCGTGCCGCGTTGGTGGAGGAGCCGCGATGAACGCCCTCTCGGTGCGTTCGGCGACGCTCTGGCGCATCGCAAGCTTTGCGGTTGCCGCCGGCTTTGTCGGACTGTGGCAGTGGATCGCCAACGTGCGACTGGTCTCGCCGGTCTTCCTTCCCGGCCCCGACCGGGCCTGGGCCGCACTCGTGCGCGGCCTGACCGAGGGCGACCTCGTTGCAAAAGTCGTCGGTACGCTCGAGCACATGGCGATCGGCTGGCTGGTCGCGTCGCTGGTCGGCATCGCGCTCGGTGCGCTGATCGGCTCGTCGCCGCGCGTGCGTCCCTACATCACGCCGACGCTGGAATTCCTGAGGCCGCTACCGGTCTCGGCGATCATCCCGGTCGCCATTGCCTTCTTCGGCCTGTCGCAGGTGATGGCGCTGTTCGTGATCGCCTTCGGCGCGGTGTGGCCGATGCTGCTGGCGACCGTGCACGGCTTTGCCGCCGTCGAGCCGCGGCTCTACGAGGTCGCGCGCTCGCTGCACCTGTCGCGCCTCGCCGTGATCTTCAAGATCGGCCTGCCGATCGGCGAGCCCCGATATCCTCGCCGGCATGCGCCTCAGCGTCACCGTGGCGCTGATCCTGTCCGTGGTGTGCGAAATCCTTGCGGGCCTCGACGGCCTCGGCCACTGGATCCTGCTGTCGGCGCGCGCGTTCCGCTCCGCCGACCTGTTCGCCGGCGTGATCCTGCTCGGCGTGATCGGCTACCTGACCGCGCTGGCGATGGCGCTGGTCGAGCGCAGGTTATTGGTGTGGCGCACCTCGGGGCACTGAGCCGTAGCCCGCATGGAGCGAAGCGAAATCCGGGCTGACTCGGTAATCCGGATAGGCCATAGGCGGCCCGGCCAGCGTTCTCAAGAACCTGGAAAGTGATAGACTGCGCACATGAAGAAGATCGGCTTTCTCTCGTTCGGGCACTGGTCGCCCTCGTCGCAATCGCAGACCCGCTCGGCCGCCGACACGCTCCTGCAATCCATCGACCTCGCCGTCGCAGCCGAGGAGTTGGGCGCGGACGGTGCCTATTTCCGCGTCCATCATTTCGCCCGCCAGCTCGCCTCGCCCTTTCCCTTGCTGGCGGCCGTCGGCGCGAAGACCAGCCGCATCGAGATCGGCACGGCGGTGATCGACATGCGCTACGAGAACCCGCTCTACATGGCCGAAGACGCCGGTGCCGCCGATCTCATCGCCGGCGGGCGCCTGCAGCTCGGCATCAGCCGGGGATCGCCCGAGCAGGTGATCGATGGATGGCGGTATTTCGGCTATCAGCCGGCCGAGGGCCAGGACGACGCCGACATGGGGCGGCGTCACGCGGAGATATTCCTCGACCTGTTGCGCGGCGAAGGCTTCGCCCAGCCAAATCCCCGCCCCATGTTTCCAAATCCGCCCGGGCTGCTGCGCCTCGAACCGCATTCCGAGGGCCTGCGCGAACGGATCTGGTGGGGCGCCGGCTCGAACGCCACGGCGGTATGGGCGGCGAAGCTCGGGCATGAACCTGCAGAGCTCGACGCTCAAGAACGACGAAACCGGCGAGGCCTTCCACGTGCAGCAGGCCGCCCAGATCCGCGCCTACCGCGCGGCCTGGAAGGAGGCCGGCCATGCGCGCGAGCCGCGGGTCTCGGTCAGCCGCAGCATCTTCGCGCTGATGGACGATCGCGACCGCGCCTATTTCGGCAAGAGGTGGCGAAAACGGAGGACCAGATCGGATTCATCGACGAACGGACCCGGGCGATCTTCGGCCGCAGCTACGCCGCCGAGCCGGATGTACTCATCGAACAGCTGAAGAGAGACGAAGCGATCGCCGAGGCCGACACGCTGCTGCTGACCGTCCCCAATCAATTGGGCGTCGCCTACAACGCGCATGTGATCGAAGCGATTCTGACCCACGTCGCTCCCGCCCTGGGGTGGCGCTAACGCAAGCATTCCGAATCCTGTCAGCGACCCGGAGGCCCCATATGGCTCGCAAGACCCCTCCACGGGCCGTCGATGTCGAAGCGCTCTTCCCCGAAGTCGTGGCCTACCGGCGGATGGCGATCCGGCTGCACCCGCGCCGGGGCGAGCCCGGCGTCCGCGACAGCTCGGTCGGCGAGCCCGCTGCTCTGGCCCGCCGACGAGCCGTGGCCGCACTGCATGGACGCGCACCCCAGGATCGGCTTCGACCCGCCGCCTCCGGGCCCCGTACCGCTCGTACCGGTGCTGCAGCTGTACGCGGCCGACGTTCCGGACCTGCCGTTCCCGCCCGGGACAGATCTGCTGCAACTGTTGTGGTGCCCCTGCGATCACGACCCTATTACGCCCCTCGGCCCGAGCTCCGCTGGCGTGCCACCGACATCAGTGGTCCGCTGCTCGCTCACCCACCCCGCCCGACAGGTGCCCCGGACCACTACATGCCAGCATCCTGCGTGCTGCACCCCGAGCGCGTCGTCGAATACCCGCAGTGGGACCTCCCGGAAGAGCTCGGCGAGGCGTTCAAGGAGCGGTTAGACCGGCTGAAGCACGAGACCGGCTGGTCGTACTGGTATGACCTGTCGATAGCTCCCGGAATAAAAACGGGTGGCTATCCGGGCTGGACACAAGAGCCCGACTGGCCCGACTGCGACCGCTGCGGCAAACGCATGGACCATCTGCTCACCATCGACAGCGCGGAATTCGACGGCGGATCCGCGCGCGCCTGGCTGCCGGAGGAAGACAGACCGGCCGCAGGCACGATTTTTGATCTGCCGTACGAGCAGCGACATGCAATCCAGAGCGCACCGGACCTGATGATCGGCGACATGGGCGGCGTGTACGTCTTCATTTGCCAGCGCTGCGCTGGCCAGCCGTACGCCTATCGGTCCGATTGCTCCTAGAGTTCGCTTCGACGGAGACGCGGCGAGAAAGTCGAACTCATCCTCGATGCGAAGCAGATACAGGTTGAACAGACCCGAGGCAGCCTCACCCAACGACTTTGTCACGCATTGGCCCAAGTTCAGGGACTACGATCCGAACTGGAAGCCGGCAGCCGACCGGCCGGACCAGGGAGGCGACAATGAGGGATGCCAATTCGCTATCGCGCCGCCGTCTGCTGCAGGGCGGCGTAGCCGTCGGTGCTGCGGGGTTGCTGGGAGTTCCGCCGGTGCTGGCCAAGGCGCCGATGAGCAATGCGCAAGCGCCATACTTCTATCGCTTCAAGCTTGGTGACGCCGAAGCGACCGTCGTGTCGGACGGCCCGCTGCCGCTCGGCGATCCGACGCAGGCGTTTCTCGGACTGAGCAAGGAGGAAATCGCGCGTCAGCTCGACAGCAATTTCCTGCCGTTGGCAAACGCGGTGCTTGAGCAGAACGCACTGATCGTCAACACCGGCAGCCATCTCGTCCTGTTCGACACCGGCATGGGCACCGCGGCGGATTTCGGACCGACAACGGGCAAGCTGCTCAACAGCATGAAGCAGGCGGGCATCGATCCGAAGGATATCGAT
>CAWJKJ010000004.1:0-328537 GCA_963843435.1 uncultured Alphaproteobacteria bacterium | reverse complement strand
AGCGTCGGCGTCCTGGTCTGGCTGCCGAAGGACGCAAGCGCTCCGATCGGCACGTCCTGCGGACAGATGACTTCGCCCTCTGCGTTGGTGAGTCGCACGCCACCGGCAAAATTGACCACAGCTTTCAGTCCCGGCGGATTGCGCGCGGCGAGCGCAAGCACGGCGCCGCCGCCCACCGAACCACCGAGTGCAATGATCTGGCTGGCATCTGCGTCGGGGCGTTCGGCCGCCATGCGCAGCGCGCGCTCCAGATCCTCGGATTCGACCGCGAAATAGTGCCGCAGGTCGGCGTCACTGCATTTGGCGTAAGGAGCGTTCGTTGCCCGGCCGGGCGTGCCGCCCGATACGCCAAAACCTCGTCGCACCACCGCGACCGCAAGATAGCCGCGATAGGCGAGATCGCGCGCCTCCGGCGACATGACAGTGCGGCGCGCATCAGCGCCATCTCCGATGGCAGCCGCTGCTTGCCGTGGGTGATCAATGCGATCGGCAGCCGTCCCTTCGCCGCCGCAGGCCGCACGATCAGTGCCTCCAGCCGGTAATTTCCGTCGCGGCCGCGGATGTCGAGAAAGGTGATTTCCTCCAGCAGGGCCGGGTGATCGGGCGGTGCCGCGGGCTCTGCATGGCCGCGGCCGGAGACTACTGCCGATGTGATAAGGATGATCGCCGCCGCGATGGCCAGAACCGGTTTCATCGTCGAAGCTCCACACGGGTCAGCTTGATACGGATTGTCGCCGTATCACTGCCTTCGTGTCCCGCTCTCGACGGTGATCCAGATCACATTAAGGGAGGCCGCGGCCAAGCGGTGGTTCACGGTGCGCCGGCCGTTGGCGGCCGGAACCGCAGTCATCCGCGCGCGACCTTGTCCTGTAGCGCGAGCTGCCTCAGCCAATCGCCGAACCGCACCTTGCCGAGGCGCGGGTTGGCGCCGGGGGTGAGCGATTGATCGTTCACCGCGATGCCGTAGTAGCGCGCCTGGGCATCGGCGATGACGTGCGCGGGTCGTCCGTTGCGGTCAGGAACCGGCGGACGAACTCGTCGAGCGGCAGCGCTTCGGGGCCGGCCACCTCGATCGTGCCGTTCACCGGCGCGGCCCGTGCCGCATCGGCCATCGCCTCCGCCACGTCGTCGGACGGCGATCGGCTGCATCAGCGCGGGCGACAGGCGAACCGTCTCGCCGTCGGCGCCGGACTCGGCGATCGCGCCGATGAATTCGAAGAACTGCGTTGCGCGGACGATCGTGTAGGGAATGCCGCCAGCCTTGATCAGCTCCTCCTGGGCCAGCTTGCGCGCGGAAGTAGCCGCTGTCGAGCAGGCGTTCGGTGCCGACGACCGACAGCGCAACATGATGCTTCACGCCGGCTGCTGCTTCCGCGGCAAGCAGGTTGCGGCCCGAGGTCTTCGAAGAACTCCAGCACCGCCTTGTCCTCGAACGAAGGTGAGTTCGCCACGTCGACGACGACCTGGGCGCCGGCCAGCGCCTCGGTCAAGTCCTTCGCCGGTGAGGGCGTTGACGCCGGACGAAGGCGAGGCCGCGACGACCTCATGGTTCCGCTGCCGCAGCATGTTCACGAGCTTCGTGCCGATCAGCCCGCTGCCGCCGATAACGACGATTTTCATCGAATCTCTCCATCGCTGTCGATCACATCCATCGCGATCGGTGTCGCGATGCTGGCCTAGAACTGCCGTAGACGGACGCGCCGCGCACGGCAAGACCTCACGCTGCGTGCACGCTGCCCCGGCAACAGGTCGTACGGCGCGACCCATCCCGGCAGCGCCGCGACGCGATCGAGCCAGGCCCGGATGGCCGGGATGGGTCGCGAGATCGTAGCCGCTCTCGTCCTTCGGGAAATACAGGTAGCCGATCATCGACAGGTCCGCGACCGTCGGCCGGTCGCCCGCGACGAACGCGCGCGTCTCCAGATGTCCCTGCAGGATGCGGAGGTAGTCGTCGAGCCGCCGCCGCAGGAAGGCCAGCACCTGCTGATCGGGCGCTCGCGAGTAGGTGCGCAGGAAGCGGTAGGTCGCCATGGTGGCGGTGAGCTTGTGGTTGTCCCAGAACAGCCAGCGCAGCACCTCGAAGCGTTCGGCCTCGCCGTCGCCCTGGAATTTCCCGTAGCGCTCCGCCAGCCGCAGCAGGATCGGCGCCGTCTGGGTCAGCCGCTCCCCGTCGTCTTCCAGCACCGGGATCTCGCCCATTTCGTTGACGCTCGCCCGCCACTCGGCCGTGCGCGTGACGCCGCCGCCGAAGTCGGTCCAAACCTTTTCGAACTGCTGTCCGCACAGCGTCAGCATCAGCGCGAGCTTGTAGCTGTTTCCGGATTCTCGGAAAATAATGCAGGCGGTATCTGTGCATCGCGGCCTCCCTGATCGGGATTTGTCGATAGCAGAGCGGGCGATCCGTGCGACGATTCCGCTCCGCACAGGAAGGACGAGAATGAGCACCAACACCTTCGCGCCCGGCGGCTACCGCTTCATCCCCGGCATGTTTCAGTACTCCGGCGGCGTTGCCGCCGAGCCGGGCTTTCGCATCGAGCGCGTCCGCTTTCGCAAGCCCGTGCCGCTGGTGCAGGGATTTCGCCGGATCGAAGCGATCATCGGCGAGGCCGGCCGGCCGATGACGTCGTTCTGCGCCTGCGAGCTGCGCTCGCCGGAGCCGTTCAGCGAAGCGGGCTTCATCGCCTTCAATCAGCATTATGTCGGCACGCTCGCCGACTGGCGCGTCTACGATCCGGCGACGAAGATCAATCCGGTGGCGCGCTCCAACGTCTGTCCGGAGATCAACAAGCCGGCCGAACCGTCATTCCACGCGTTCTCGTTCACCGTCGCCCGCAGCGAACGCTGCGCCGAGCTTCGTCGTCTCCGGCAGCGGCGAAGCGCCGGAGGGCAGGGGCAGCTACGGCAAGTTCGTCGTGCGGCCGGGCGACACGTCGGCCGACGGCATGCGCGAGAAGGCGCGCGCCGTGCTCGGCGAGATGGAGCGGCGGATGGGCCTGCTCGGCTTCTCCTGGCGCGAGGCGACCGCGTCGCAGGTCTACACGGTGTTTCCCGTTCACTCGTTCCTCGCCGACGAAATCGTCCGCCGCGGCGCCGCCGAACACGGCATCAGCTGGCACTTCTGCCGTCCGCCCGTGGTCGGTCTCGACTTCGAGATGGACTGCCGCCACGTCGAGCGTCGAGCGGGTGATCGATTAGGGCGACGTCGGTCGCGAACGGCTCGTAGCCCGGATTTCGCTTCGCTTCATCCGGGCTACGCGCCGGAATGCTTCGTCATGTCCAGCCGACCGCCTTCAGCACCATCTGCGCAAGTTCCGCCGGCGCCTTGTCGTCCGTCTGAATGACGACAGCCGCGCCCGGCGGCTCGTCCGACATGCGCTTCAACTGGCGCAGCGACCGCTGCGCCTGCTCATCCCGGCCGGAGCCGATCTCGCGCTGGTCGAGCCGCGTCAGCAGCGTGGACTCCGAACCGACCAGACGAACCGCAGTGATCTTCGCGTCAGGGATCGCCGGGGAGATCCACTGATAGTCGAACTTCAGATGCAGCATCACGCCCGACATGACCAGCCGCGTATGTCCGAGCGCGCGATAGGTTCCCCACATCGCCGCAAGGTTCAGCGCGCTCACGTCGGTCGTCCCTGGCCGCAGCGAATCGAGCTGCTCCGCCGTCGGGCGCGGGAACACGCGGTCCAGCTCGTCGGTCTCGATGATGGCGTGCGGCACGCTCGGCCGCGGCCAGCTGCGCGCCGATTTCCCAGCACAGGGTGGACTTTGCCGATGCCCGCGGGCCCGGTGATCAGCAGGATTTCGATGGTCTCCGGCATGGTCCCGCAACGCTTGTTTGCGGGACCATGCGGTCAATTTGAACTGCGCGCAACGATCTTCAGCGCGGGCCGCGCGCGCGCTCGATCACGCGACCATCGCCGCCGCTTCTGCGGCCGCCCGTTGCATGCTTGACGACATCTCGCCGGTCACGGTGCTTTGCTCTTCGATCGCGGCGGCAGTGGATGTGACATACTCGCAGACGTTCTGAATTTCATGTCTGATGGCGGCGAGCGTGCCCACCACGTCGCCGGATATGCCGTTGAGACTTTCGATCTCGGCGGTGATCTTCTCGGTGGCCTGCTTCGCCTGATTGGCAAGATTCTTGACCTCGGATGCGACGACCGCAAAACCGCGGCCCGCTTCGCCGGCGCGGGCCGAATCTTGATCGTCGCGTTCAGGGCCAACAGGTTGATCTGCCCGGTGATGTCGCCGATCATTTGCACGATTCCGCTCATCGCCAGCGCCGCCTGGCTCAAACGTTGTGCCTGGGTATCGGCATTTTCGACGCGGCCCACGGCGGCCGTCGCCGTGTCTTTCGACTTGGCCATCGCTTCGGAAATTTCCCGCACCGATGCGTTGAGCTCTTCGGCGCCGGCCGCCACCGACTCCATCATCGAACGGACGCGCTCGTTGCCCATGCGCACCAGGACTTGCCGCGTGACGTCGGTCGCATACTTGACGACCTTGAAGGGACGGCCGTTGAGATCGAGAATGGGATTGTAGGAGGCCTGGATCCAGACTTCCCTGCCGCCTTTGGCAATCCGCTTGTATTCGGCCGCCTGGTACTCGCCCTTGTTCAGCCGTATCCAGAAATCCCGATAGTCGTTGCTCTCCCCGTATCCGGCCTCAACGAACATCCGGTGGTGCCGCCCTTCAATCTCGTTCAGCGAGTAACCCATCGTCTGCAGGAAGTTCTCGTTGGCGGAGATGATCGTCCCGTCCAGATTGAACTCGATGACCGCCTGCGCCTTGCCGATCGCCGACATCTGGCCTTCCACGTCCGCGGCATGGAGCTTTTGCCTGGTGACGTCGGTCGCGAATTTCACGACCCGAAACGGATTTCCTCTCTCGTCCAGGATCGGGTTGTAGCTGGCGAGAATCCACACCTCCCGGCCGCCCTTGCCGATCCGCTTGTATTCCGCCGATTGATATTGTCCGCGATTGAGGCTCGCCCAGAACTCGCGGTAGGCCGCGCTGTCGCGCGTCGCCGGCTCGACAAACATGCTGTGATGCTTGCCCTGGATTTCCGGCAGCGTGTAACCCATCGCGCTCAGAAAGTTCTCGTTTGCGCCGATGATCGTGCCATCGAGATTGAATTCGATGACCGCCTGTGCGCGATCGATTGCGGCGATCTTGCCGGCGTCCTGCAGGTTGCCGATCTTGCTCGCGGTGATATCGGCCGCGAACTTGATGACCTTGTAGGGTTTGCCGCTCTTGTCGAAGACAGGGTTGTAGGACGCCTGGATCCAGACTTCCTTGCCGCCCTTGCCGAGCCGCTTGAATTCGCCGCTGCGAAATTCTCCGCGATTGAGGCTGGCCCAGAATTCGCGATAGGCTTCGCCTTCGCGTTCGTCGGGCTCGACAAACATGCTGTGATGCTTGTTTTGAATCTCCTGCAGGGAATAGCCGAGCGCGCGCAGGAAGTTCTCGTTTGCGGTAACGATGGTGCCGTCCAGGTTGAACGCAATCACGGCTTGCGACCGGTTGATTGCAGCAAGCTGTGCCGATTTATCTTTTCGCAGCGGATCCGCCTCGTATCCAATGGGGCATCGTCGTTTATTCCTTCTAAAAATCGGAGCAATTTGCCGCAGCATGGACCGAGACCGCTGCTTCGCAATGGATTTCCTTGTGAGGGGACTTTGCCGCGTCTTGGCTAATTTTCCGCTGCGCCGCAGAACGACCGGTCTCTCAGTTTCCGCCACGATCATTGATTGCAGCGAGGCGCGCCGTGCAACCGAAGTCGCTCGGAAATTTGCATGTGCGTTGTCCGTTGTTGCGGCGCACCGTCGGAAAAGAGTATCGGCTTGGCGGACACGATCCGTTGAGTTGCCGAATTGGCGAACGGTTTCTAGCCTCGTTCGATATTTTGCAGGTCAGTGGCCGACGTCAACAATCCGAGGCGGTGGACCGCCGGATTTGAGAATGCTTTTCGGTCAAGCCCACGATCTGCTGCAGCGATTTCCGATTTTTCGGACATCCGATGCCGAAGAATTTCGAAGCGCTGTGCATTCGCTCTACGGCGCAACGCGCGTCGACATCCCGGATTCGAGCAGCTTCAGCGCGTGGGGGAATTATGTCCAGTTGACGGATATTGCGCTCGGATTTGCCGGATGCAGTGCCGGCATGACGATCCACTTTCCGGAAGGGGACTATGTCCGGCAACAGCTCGCGGTGACGGGCCGCGCGACGACAACGATCGGCGGGCTTGCAACGGAGATAAATGAACATCGGGCCTGCACGACGTCGCTCGGGAGGCCGATGCTGGTGAGTTGCGATCCCGGTCATCAGCGACTGACGCTTCGCATCAAGAACGCTGCGCTGGAGCAGAAGCTCGCCATGCTGCTCGGCGCCCGGCCGAAGGCGCCGCTCGAATTCGAAGCTGCCACCGATCTCAACGACCCCCACGTCCGCAGCCTCGTGCGCCTGGTTCTGTTTTTTGGCGAGCAGCTCGATGCGACATCGGCACAATTGCCGGCATTGGTGCTCCGGGAGCTGGAGCAGGCGATCATCGTGCATGTGCTGACTGCAAACCGGCACACGTATCGCCGGCGGCTCGATCAACAGGCGCGCGACGCTGCGTCCAATGATGTCCGCATTGCCGAAGAGTTCATTGAAGCGCACTGGAACGAGGCGATCACGATCGAAAAACTGGTGGAAGTCACCAACGTGAGCGCGCGCGCCTTGTTCAGGTCGTTCCGGCGGAGCCGGGGATATTCACCGATGGCGTTCGCAAAGATGGTGCGGTTGAAGCGGGCACGGGCCATGCTCGCCGCCGCGGACGAAAGCACGTCGGTTGTCGGCGTCGCATTTGCCTGCGGCTTTGGCAGCCTGGGGCATTTCGCACAAGACTACCGCGCGGCCTTCGGCGAGCTTCCCTCCGAAACCAAGGCGCGCAGCCGCTAGTGCGGCGTCGATTGCGGACACAATGTGGCACG
Source organism: uncultured Alphaproteobacteria bacterium (assembly GCA_963843435.1). Classification (GTDB taxonomy): domain Bacteria; phylum Pseudomonadota; class Alphaproteobacteria; order Rhizobiales; family Xanthobacteraceae; genus P52-10. The sequence goes on along the minus strand of CAWJKJ010000004.1, from coordinate 321,560 downwards.
GCTGAAGCCCGAGGCTCTGACGGAGATATGGCCCAGGTTGACCAACCAACGCCGCCAAGGGTGACAAGCAATGCCGCAACACATCGGATATGTCGCGCTTCTTGTTCGTGACTACGACGAAGCCATTTCCTGGTTCACGGGGAAGCTGGGCTTCACGCTCGCCGAAGACACTGATCTCGGAAAAGGAAAGCGCTGGGTGCTGGTCGCCCCGCCGGGTTCGGCCGAGACCCGCAGCTTGCTGGCAAAGGCTGCGTCCGCGAGCCAATTGGAGTGCGTGGGCAATCAGGCGGCCGGGCGTGTCTTTCTCTTCCTGCACACCGACGACTTCCGGCGCGACTACGAAGCTTACCGCGCGCGAGGCGTGCTGTTCCGTAGAGAGCCTCGAAAGGAGCCCTACGGCACCGTCGCAGTTTTCGAGGATCTTTACGGAAATTTGTGGGACCTGCTGCAGCTCGATCGATGACGGATCAGCCATAGCCGTTCGAAGAACGCGTCGCTTCACTCGCCTTTCGTCAGAACGTAGTGGGCGGCGCTTCGGCGTGTGCACATACTCCGTCCGCGCAAAGCCGAGCGCGAGCAGGTCGATGCCGCTCAGCAGATGCTCGCCTGAGCCGAGCAGCACCGGGCTGACCGCAAGGTGCATCTCGTCGACGAGGCCGGCTTGCAGATACTGGCGGATCGTCGCGGCGCCGCCGCCAAGCCGCACATCCTTGCCCTTGGCCGCGGCCTTCGCCTTGTCGAGCGCCGACTGAATTCCGTCGGTCACGAAGTGGAAGGTCGTGCCGCCCTCCATCTCGATCGGCTTGCGCGCATGGTGCGTCAGCACGAACACGTCCGTGTGGTACGGCGGGTTGTCGCCCCACCAGCCTTTCCAGCTCTCGTCCGGCCACGCGCCGCGCACCGGGCCGAACATGTTGCGGCCGAGGATCCAGGCGCCGGCGTTCTCGAAGCCGCGTGCCGCGAAATCGTCGTCGGGGCCGGTCGTTCCTTCGCTTTTGCCGGACAGCGCCTGAAACGTGCGCGTCGGGACGATCCATCCGTGCAGCGCTTCGCCGCCGACCCCCAGTGGGTTCGTTGAGGCTCTGATCGGGACCCGCCCGAACCCGTCCAGCGACACAGAGAAGCAACTCACGCGCAGTTTCGACATATCCGTTTCTCCCGGCGACCATACCAGTTGCATTTCACAACTGGTTGTCTCATGACCGATTGCGAAATGCAAGCGGATTTCGCATGGAACCCGGACAAAAAACCGCGTTCACACCGGCGGCGGATTGAGCCGCGAAAAGACCTCCTGGCTGCGGTAGGGGTAATAAGGGGTAGGCCGGCGTCACATCGCTCGCGGCATCGAGCCGCGCGATCTGCTCTTTATTCAGCGACCATCCGATCGCACCGAGATTGTCGCGCAGCTGCGCTTCAGTCCGCGCGCCGATGATGACGGAGGAGACGGTCGGCCGCGTGAGCAGCCAGGCGATCGCGACTTGCGGCACGCTCTTGCCGGTCTCCGCCGCGACGGACTGAAGCGCGTCGACCACATTATAAAGCCGCGCGTCGTCGACCGGCGGTCCCCATTGCGCGGTCTCCCTGCAGCCGGCTGCCTTTAGGCAGCGGCTGGCTGCGGGTGACCTTGCCGGTGAGGCGGCCCCATCCGAGCGGGACTCCAGACCAGCGCGCCGACGCCCTGGTCGAGGCCGAGCGGCATCAGCTCCCATTCGTAGTCGCGCCCGATCAGCGAATAGTACACCTGATGCGCGACGTAACGTGGCCAGCCGCGGCGCTCCGCGAGGCTGAGCGATTTCATCAGCTGCCAGCCGGCGAAGTTGGAGACGCCGACGTAGCGGACCTTGCCCGCGCGCACGAGCATGTCGAGCGTGTAGAGCACTTCTTCGATCGGCGTCGCGGCATCGAACGCATGCAGCTGCAGCAGGTCGATGTAATCGGTACCGAGACGCTTCAGCGCGGCGTCCACCGCAGACGGCAGCCGATGGCGGGACGAGCCCGCATCATGCGGCCCATCGCCAAGCGGCAGGCTGGTCTTGGTGGATATCAGCACCTTGTCGCGCCGGCCCTTGATGGCGGCGCCAAGCACCTCTTCGAGCTACGCCGCTCGAATAGTTGTCGGCGCTGTCGAACAGCGTCGCGCCGGCGTCGATGCAGATGTCCACCAGCCGTCGCGCCTCGTCGACGCCGCTGTTGCCCCAGGCGGAGAACAGCGGCCCCACACCGCCAAACGTAGCGGTGCCGAAGCTCAAGGCCGGAACCTTGAGTCCGGACGTGCCGAGATTGCGATAGTCCATGATGATCTCCTTAGGTGTCAGGCGGCAGTTGGAGCGGGCGCGCGATCGAGCCTCAGGCTCAGAAGCGCGATGGCGAGACCGAGCGCCGTGATGGCGGCTGCGACCAGCGGCAGCGCCGCAAGGCCGGGCCCGTGATCGATCGTGAGCCCGCCGGCCCAGGCGCCGAGCGCGTTGCCGAGATTGAACGCAGCGATGTTGAGGCTTGAGGCGAGCGTCTGGCCGGCCGGTCCGGCCTGCTGCAGCACGCGAAGCTGCAGCGGCGCCACCGTCGCGAAGGAGGCCGCGCCGATCAGGCCGACCAGCGCCACCGCCGGTCCCTTGACCCAGAGCCCGAGCGAGAATGCCGCGAGCACGAGGGCGAGCCCCGCGAGCGTGCCGATCAGCGCGCGCGCAAGACCGCGGTCGGCGAGCCGGCCGCCCAGGATATTGCCGATCGCGAAGCCTATGCCGAACACCAGAAGGATCGGCGAGACGGCGCTCTCCGAGAAGCCGCTCAGCCGCGTCAGGATCGGCTGGATATAGGTGAGCACGGTGAACAGGCCGGCAAAGCCCAGCACCGTCATGGCAAGTCCCATCTGCACCTGCGGGCGCGCAGCGCCGCCAGTTCGTCACGCAGCGGCGCCGGACGCTCTGTCTGGCCGACGTCGCGCGGCACGAGCAGAGCCAGCACAAGGAGCGCGACCACGCCGATCGCCACCACCGCCCAGAACGCGGCGCGCCAGCCGTAGAGAAGTCCGATCCATGCGCCGAACGGCACGCCGAGCAATGTCGCGACGGTGAGACCCGTGAACATCAAGGCGATCGCGGAGGCGCGCTTGTCCTCCGCCACAAGCGAGGTCGCCACCACCGAGCCGACGCCGAAGAATGTGCCGTGCGCCAACGACGTCAGCACGCGGGCGGCCATCAGCGCCTCATAGTTCGGCGCAAGTGCGCAGGCCGCGTTGCCGAGCGTGAAGATCGCCATCAGCGCCAGCAGCACCCGCTTGCGCGGCATGTGCCGGGTCGCCAGCGTCAGGATCGGCGCGCCGACGCAAACGCCCAGCGCATAGCCGGTGATCAGCAGCCCCGCCGCCGGGATCGAGACGTGCATGTCCGCGGCCACCTGCAGCAGCAGGCCCATGATGATGAATTCGGTCACGCCGATGCCGAAGGCGCCGACGGTGAGGGCAAGGACAGCGATCGGCATGCGTTGAAACCTTCGATCGGGAACGGGTCGACCGAAGATGGCGCTGCGTCGCGAGATGAATTAGGCTGCCGTGCGTCACGTCATATATGAGATGAATTCATCATGCCGCGCCTGGAGACCAATCGTGCCGCCGAAATGGAGGTGTTCGTCCGCGTCGTCGATCTGGGCGGTTTTTCGCGCGCCGCGCGCGAGTTTCGGCTGACGCCGTCGGGCGTCAGCAAGTTGATCTCGCGCCTGGAGGCGCGGCTCAGCGCCCGTCTGGTCAACCGCTCGACCCGCCAGCTGCAGCTGACGCCCGAAGGCAGGAACTTCTACGACCGGGCTGTCCGCGTGCTCGCCGACCTGAACGAGGCGGAGCGCGAAGCGGCGGCGGGCGCCTGTCCGCGCGGCCATCTCAGGATCAACAGCAACATCCCGTTCGGGATGCGCCATGTGCATGCCGCTCGTGCCGCGCTTCCTTGCGCAAAATCCCGAGATCACCGTCGACATCATCCTCACCGATTCCGTGGTCGACCTGATGCAGGAGCGCGCCGACGTCGCCATCCGCGTCGGGCACTTGCGCGATTCGAGTTTGATCGCGCGCAAGCTCGGAACAAGCCGCATGGCGGTCGTCGCCGCGCCCGACTACCTGGCGCGCCACGGCGTGCCGAAAACGCCTGCAGACCTCGAACAGCACAAGGGCATCGGCTGGACTTTTCCGCGGATCGTCGAGGGCTGGCCATTCCGGATCGGTGAAGCGAGCGGAGTCTTTGCTTCCGCCGCCTGCGGCGCGCGCCAGCGACGGTGAGGCAGCGCGGCTGCTCGACGCTGGGCGGCGTCGGGCTTGCACGGCTCGCGCTGTTTCATGTTCGCCCGGACATCGAAGCCGGCCGGCTCGTGCCCGTGCTCGAAGACTTCAACCCGGGCGACTGCGAGGACATCCACGCCGTCTATCTCGGCCAGGGCGGGCCGCTGCCCGCCCGCGTGCGCGCGTTTGTCGACTTCCTGACCAGTCACGTTCGCATCGTCGATGCGCCTCCGTCAAGGCCAGGCGGTCGGAACGCGGTTCAGGCCGCAAGAGTTTGCGGCAGAACAGGGCAACGGGGAAACGGAAGCGATGATTTTCGGCGAGCGCGTACGTTCGACCAAACTCATCATGCCTTAGCGGCTATTTCCAGAGCGACCACGCTGCCGCCGCGTGAATGAGCGCGCCGAGCGCGAAGATGACGGTGATCGCCTGCGACGGCGTGTTGCGCATCGAGAACTGGAACGGCTGCACCACGGTGCGCACGGCGAGGAAGAGCGCGCCTGCGGCCGGCAGCGTCCAGGTCGCGCTGGCCGAGATGCAAGCGCGCCCCAGAGCAGCGCCGCGCCGTACATCGTGACGCCGAGCGTCAGCATGATGTTCAGCGTCTGCGTCACGCCGACATTGAGGCTGCCCGATCCCGCGAGCGACGCCGGCCAGCGGAACAGCCGCCAGAACATCAGGTGGAAGACGGCGAGCGCGAAGCAGTAGAGCGGCGGAGGCGATCAGCAGTGATGAGGTCATGGGTGGCTCCTTGCTTCGACTCGTAGCCCGGATGCAGCGAAGCGAAATCCGGGGCTGCACTTGCGCTGACCAGACTGCCCGGCATCGCGCTTCGCTCATCGCGCGGCTAGCGCACGCTCGCATGACGGCTCATCACGCCGCCACATCCGCCCGCTCGACATTGGCGATCGTCGCCAGCGCCACGGCCACCAGCTTCACCTTGTCGCCGGCGTGGCTGTGCACCTTCGCTTCGACGATCGTCAGCCGCCGTCCGGGCTTCACCACCGAGGCCGTGCAGGCGAGCCGGTCGCCCAGCGCCGGCGCGACGATGTTCAGCTTGTATTCGGCGGTGAGGCAGGTCTGCGTCGTCGCGGTCGATCACGGTGCCCGCGGCCGCCGTGGTCGCATTGTCGACCAGGAACGCGATGACGCCGCCATGAAAGAAGCCGTGCTGCTGCAACAGCTCGGGGCGCTTCTGTCACCGACATCACGACTTGTCCCGCGCACAACCTCGTCGACGCTGGCGCCCATGTGATGCAGGAAGCCTTGCGCATTGAGCGCGGTGCGGATCGCGTCGGCAAGCGCCTGTGTCGTCATCTGTCATGCTTCTTGCTCCTTGCCTTGGCGGCCGCGCGGGTGCGATCACCAGCGCCTGCAAGCGCCAGCGCGACCAGTTCGTCCTCGCTGCGCGCGGGCGAGGCCGCCGACAGCTTTCGCCCGGTGATCCATGTGCGGCAGATCAGGTTGGCGGGGCCGATCAGCGTCGCGAGGAAGACCTCGATCGACACGTCGCGCAGCGGCACCTTGCGCGACCAACGGCGCGCGCCAGCGCTCGATCGCCTCGCGCGAATGCCGCATTGTGGGTTCGCAGCCGGTCCGCGGCCCTGGCGAACCATGCGGCGCGCGCGTCGTCGAGCATGAAGCGCGCCTTGCTGCGGTTGTTGATCACCCAGCGGATATGCGTGCGGACGATCGCGGCGACGCCGGTGGACGCATCGTCGCAGCGCGCCAGCGCGCGCGATGATCGCCGCCTGATAGTCGACCACGCAGCTCACCAGCAGCTCGGCGGCGAGATCTTCCTTGGCCGCGAACAGGTGGAAGAAGCTGCCGTTCGAGACGCCGGCCCGCGCCCGCAGTTTCTCGACGCCGACGGCGTCATAGCCCTCGTCGGCGAACAGGTCGGTCGCGGCGTCCAGCAGCCGCTCGCTGACGCTTGCAGCTTCCATAGTCTAGAGTAATACTCTAGAGTAATACTCTAGTGCAAGCCCGGAGTGGGCCGGCGGCCGCCATGGCTGCCCGGCATGCAGCGCGGTACCGCCGCGGCCTGCCGCCTGCTACCAAGCCTGAAAGAAAACCGCCCGGGAGGCCAGCAATGTCCGACGCTGCCGTTGACGATATCGTCGCGCTGCTGCCGCCGCTGTTGACGTCGATCGACGCGCTGGCGTTCGTCGCGCGCTACCTCAATCCGCCGGACTTCGATGCCGTGCTGGAGGCGGCGGGCGCGCCCGACGACGCGCTGCGCGCGGTGCGCGCGCGGCTCGGCGACTGGCCGGAGCGGCTCAAGGCACGTGCGCGTGGCGCTGGAGGCGGCGAGCGACGCGGCGCTCGCCGCCTTCGACGGCCTGCGCGGCGTCGCCGGAGCATCCGGAAGGCATTCGCGCCGCCTACCGCGCGCTGCGCTACGCGTCGCGGGCGCAGGAGGCGCTCTATCCGCTGGCCGCCAACCTGCCGCCGGTCAGCCAGTTCTTTCTCGATGCCGCCGTGCGCGACGACGCGGACCTGCAGGCGCGCCTCGATGGCGCGAAGCCGGCGCGGACACCGGCGTCATGCATGTCGACAACGAGCCCGGCAGCCGCGGCGGCTTCTCGATGTACGTGCCGGAATACTACACGCGCGGATCGCGCCTGGCCGCTGGTGATGGCGCTGCATGGCGGCAGCGGCAACGGCCGCGCGTTCCTCTGGAGCTGGCTGCGCGACGCGCGCAGCTTCGGCGCCATCCTCATCTCGCCGACGGCGACCGGCGGCACCTGGGCGCTGATGGGCGACGACACCGACACGCCGAACCTCGCGCGCATTCTCGATCAGCCGTGCGCGGCCGCTGGAACGTCGATGCGAGCCGGCTGCTGCTGACCGGCATGAGCGACGGCGGCACGTTCTCCTATGTGAGCGGGCTCGAGCACGGCTCGCCCTTCACGCACCTGGCGCCGATCTCGGCGTCCTTCCATCCGTTCCTGGTCGAGATGGCCGACGACCGAGCGCCTGCGCGGTCTGCCGATGCATGTGGTGCACGGCGCGCTCGACTGGATGTTCCCGGTGCAGCTCGCGCGCCAGGCCGAGCAGGCGCTCGCCGCCGGCGGCGCCCGCGTCACCTATTCGCGAGATCGACGACCTCAGCCACACCTATCCGCGCGAGATCAACGCCGCGCTGCTGAAGTGGCTGAAGGAGAGGTGAGTGATGGCGCTAACCGCCGTCATTGCGAGCGAAGCGAAGCAATGACGGAGACTACCTCCCCGTAAACGCCGGCGCGCGCTTCTCCACGAAATGGCGCACGCCTTCCTTGAAGTCTTCGCTTGCAAGGCTCAGCGCCATCTCGTGGTCGGCGAGATCCATCGCCTCGTTCAGCGACTGCATCTGCGTGGCCCAGAGCTGCTTCTTGATGACGCCGAGCGAGCGCGGCGAGGACAGTTCGGCGAGTTCCTTCGCGTAGGCGAGCGTTGCGTCCATCAACTCGCCTGCCGGATAGAGCGCGATCGACCATGCCGAGTTCCAGCGCTTCCGGCGCCATGAACTTGCGCGCAGACAGCATCAGGTCGGCGGCCGCCGAATGCCCGACCAGGCGCGGCAGGGTCCAGCTCATGCCGTGCTCGGCGATCAGCCCGCGCCGGGCGAACGCCGTGGTGAACGAGGCTTCCCGCGACGCGAAGCGCATGTCGCAGAAAAGCGCGTAGCAGAGCCCGAGACCAGCGCAGGGACCGTTGATCGCGGCGATGATCGGCTTCGGGACTGCCGGGAAATAGGTGTTGGCGCGCTGGAAGTCCTTGCGCGAATTCGGATCGAACGGTGCAGGCGCCTGTTCCTCCAGCCGGCCGGCGCTGGAGATGTTCGACAGCCGCTTCATGTCCGCGCCGGCGCAGAAGCCGCGGCCGGCGCCGGTGAGCACGATCACGCGCACATTGCCGTCGTCGGTCGCCTTGCGCATGGCCTGGCGCACCTCGTTGCCCATCACCGAGGTCCAGGCGTTCAGGCTCTCCGGACGATTGAGCGTGACGACGGCGACGTGGCCGGTGGTCTTGTAGTCCACTTCGGTGAAGGACACGGCTTCTCTCCCTGTTGCTTTTCTGGCTGCGGATAATGCCACCGGTCCAAAAACGATCAAGGCTGCCGGGACGACCGGCAGCCTTGTGTCTTTCAGCGCAGCGATGCGCCTTGCGATCAGCCCGCCGCGGCCACCGCGCGCTGCGCCATGACCTTGATCAGGTTGGCGCGATACGCCGCCGAGCCGTGGATGTCTTCCATCAGGCCACTCGTCGAAATCGCGACGCCGTCCAGCGCCGACGGCGACCAGTTCGCCTTCAGCGCGTTCTCGATCGCCGCAACCCGCATCACCCCGTTCTGCGACGCGCCGGTTGCCGCCGCGCGCACATCGCCGGATTTGCTCTTGGCAACGAACACGCCGGTCAACGCAAAGCGCGAGGCCGGATGGCGGAATTTCTCGTAAGCCGCCTTCGCCGGAATCGGGAACGAGACCGCGGTGATGATCTCGCCGTCTTCGAGCGCGGTCGAGAACAGGCCCTTGAAGAAGTCGTCGGCCGCGATCGAGCGCTTGTTGGTCTTCACCGTTGCGCCGAGCGCGAGCACGGCCGCGGGCAGGTCCGCCGCCGGATCGTTGTTGGCGATCGAGCCGCCGATGGTGCCGCGATAGCGCACCGCCGGATCGCCGATCACCGACGTCAGGCTCGCCAGCGCCGGCAGCGACTTCTTCACCTGCGCATTGGTCATGATGTCGTAATAGGTGGTCGCCGCCTTGACGGTGACGGTGTCGCCCGTGACCTCGATCCCGACCAGCGCCGGAATTTTCGCCAGATCAATGACGTCCGACGGCGCCGCCAGCCGCTGCTTCATCACCGGCAGCAGCGTATGGCCGCCGGCGAGATATTTTGCCTCCGAGCCCTTGGCGAACAGGGCTGCCGCTTCGTCGACGCTCGAGGGACGATGATAGGTGGTGGAATACATGATCGTCTCCCCTTAGCGCTGGATTGCCGCCCAGACGCGATCGGGCGTCGCGGGCATCACGATGTTCTCATTGCCGATGGCGTCGGTGATCGCGTTGATCACCGCAGCCGATGCGCCGATCGCGCCGGCCTCGCCGCAGCCCTTCACGCCGAGCGGATTGCCCGGGCAAAGCGTCGTCGTGTGCGAGAGCTTGAACGAGGGCAGGTCGTCGGCGCGCGGCATCGAGTAGTCCATGAACGACGCGGTGACGAGCTGGCCGCTCTTGTCATAGACGGTGCCTTCGAGGATCGCCTGGCCGATGCCCTGCGCGAGCCCGCCATGCACCTGTCCCTCGACGATCATCGGATTGATCAATCGGCCGAAGTCGTCGGCGGCGACGAAGTTCACGAACGACGTCTTGCCGGTGCCGGCATCGACCTCGACCTCGCAGATGTAGGCGCCGGCCGGGAAGGTGAAGTTGGTCGGATCGTAGAACGCGCCTTCCTTCAGTCCGGGCTCCATGCCCGGCGGCAGGTTGTGCGCGGTGTAGGCGGCGAGCGCGACGTTCGCCAGCGCCATCGACTTGTCGGTGCCGGCGACCTTGAAGTTGCCGTCCTCGATGACGATGTCGTTCTCGGACGCCTCGAGGTGATGCGAGACGATCTTCTTCGCCTTCGCCTCCACCTTCTCCATCGCCTTGACGATGGCCGAGATGCCGACCGCCGCCGAGCGCGAGCCGTAGGTGCCCATGCCGAACTGCACCTTGTCGGTGTCGCCGTGCACGATCGATACCTGGCTGATCGGGATGCCGAGCCGGTCGGCGACCACTTGCGCGAACGTCGTCTCGTGGCCCTGGCCGTGGCTGTGCGAGCCGGTCAGGATCTCGATGGTGCCGACCGGATTGACGCGGACTTCCGCGGATTCCCACAGGCCGACGCCGGCGCCGAGGCTGCCGACCGCCTTCGACGGCGCGATGCCGCAGGCCTCGATGTAGCAGGAGAAGCCGAGGCCGCGCAGCTTGCCTTCCTTCTTCGCCTTCTCCTTGCGCGCGGGGTAGCCGGCGTAGTCGATCGCCTTCAGGGCCGAGTCGAGCGAGGCATTAAAGTCGCCCGCGTCATAGGCCATGATCACCGGCGTCTGGTGCGGGAAGCTGGTGATGAAATTCTTCCGCCGCAGCTCGGCCGGATCGACCTTCAGCTTTCGCGCGGCGGTTTCCATCAGCCGCTCGATCAGGAAGCTGGCCTCGGGGCGGCCGGCGCCGCGATAGGCATCGACCGGCGTGGTGTTGGTGTAGACGCCGATCACCTCGCAATAGATGTTCTGGATGTTGTACTGGCCCGACAGCAGCGTCGCGTAGAGATAGGTCGGCACCGACGACGAGAACAGCGACATGTAGCCGCCGAAGTTCGCGTGGGTCTTGACCCTGAGCCCGAGGATCTTGTTGTCCTTGTCGAACGCCATCTCCGCCTTCGACAGGTGGTCGCGGCCATGCGCGTCGGTGAGGAAGGCTTCGGTGCGGTCGGCGGTCCACTTCACCGGCCGGCTGACCTTCTTCGACGCCCACAGCGCCACCATCTCCTCCGGATAGATGAAGATCTTCGAGCCGAAACCGCCGCCGACGTCGGGCGCGATCACCCGCAGCTTGTGCTCCGGCGCGATGTTGTAGAACGCCGACAGCACGAGGCGCGCGACATGCGGGTTCTGCGACGTGGTGTAGAGCGTGAAGTGCTCTTCCGCCGTGTCGTAGTCGGCGATCGCCGAGCGCGGCTCCATCGCGTTCGGCACCAGGCGGTTGTTGGTCAATTCGATCGAGACGACGTTGGCCGCCTTCGAGAAGGCAGCGTTGGTGGCGGCTTCGTCGCCGAGCGCCCAGTCATAGACGATGTTGCCGGGCGCTTCCGGGTGCAGTTGCGGCGCGCCGGGCGCGATCGCGGCGCGGATGTCGGCCACCGCCGGCAGCTCCTCATACGTGACGTTCACCTTCTCGGCCGCGTCGCGGGCGAGGTTCTTGGTGTCGGCGATCACCACGGCGACCGCCTGGCCGACGAAGCGCACGATCTCCGGCGCCAACGCCGGAAACGCGCCCATCTTCATCGGCGTGCCGTCCTTGGAATGGACCATCCAGCCGCAGATCAGATTGCCGATCTTGTCGTCGACCAGCTCCTTGCCGGTGAGAACGGCCACCACGCCCGGCATCTTCATCGCTTCCGCCGAGTCGATGCTCTTGACCTTGGCGTGCGCGTGCGGGCTGCGGATGAAATGCGCGTGGGTCATGCCGTGCAGGCGGATGTCGTCGGTGTAGCGGCCCTTGCCGGTGATGAAGCGCTTGTCTTCCTTGCGCACGACGCTGGCGCCGATGCCTTCAATGCCCATGATCAGTCTCCTTGACTGGAGCCGCCTGGTCTGCGCCGGGACACGGCGCACGAAGCGGACGAATTGCGGGAAAACGACGTCGAAAGCGCCGCGGCCTATTCGGCCGCCTGCGAAACCTTCATGCGGCCGGCGGCGTCGAGCACCGATTTGACGATGTTGTGGTAGCCGGTGCAGCGGCAGATGTTGCCTTCGAGCTCCTGGCGCACGGTGGTTTCGTCCAGCGATCCGCCGTGGCGACTGACGATGTCGATCGCCGTCATGATCATGCCCGGCGTGCAGAAGCCGCATTGCAGCCCGTGATTGTCGCGGAACGCGGCCTGCATCGGGTGCAGCTGGTCGCCCTTGGCGATGCCTTCGATGGTGGTGACGTTCGCGCCGGCGGCCTGGCCGACCAGCACGGTGCAGGATTTCACCGCGCGGCCGTCGATGTGCACGACGCAGGCGCCGCATTGGCTGGTGTCGCAGCCGACATGGGTTCCGGTCAGGCCGAGGTGATCGCGAAGGAACTGAACGAGCAGGGTGCGGTCCTCGACATCGCCGGATACAGGCTTGCCGTTCACCGTCAGTTTGACTGCGGGCATACTGGTGTCCTCCCCATGATTTTGGATTTATTGTTGTTCTAAGTAGGCCTTGGGCGCGGAAGCATTTCAATTGGTATTTTGATGAAGCTGCGTTCTGGCGTTGCATCGGCTGCTGCGCCCGCGGTCCCGGCGGCCTGGATCGTCCGGCCGGGACCTCTCGCGACAGAGCAAAGCGGCAGCGACGATCCGCCGCGCTCGGTAGCGCTGCAGCATGTTTTTGAAAACGCTGACCGATTCAGTGGAATGCGTCGCCGCCCGGGCTGAAACGTTGCCGGGTCGGTCATTGAACCATCACACAGCTCGCTCCACGGGCGTGTGTGCCTGTCAACGGTACAAAGCTTCAAATAAATGTGCGCCTGCAGCATCGCAGGCGGAAATGCTGCGGCCGCGTCCGCGCGCAACGTCTCGTCGAGGTCGGTCAATGGCCGACAATCGCCCCGCAAGAAAAACCGATCGATTGCACGCCGCGACCGGCCCCGGACGGTAATCATTTACGGGCCATTATCGATTTTGGCCTAATTTTAAGCATTCGCGCACGGGTCGGCCTCACTCCTTTCCAAGTCGTTAACGGGTGCCTCGATCGTTGCTGCGCGGAGCCAGGGCATCGCAGTGATGCTCGCGCGGACGAAAGCAAAGTTGAAAACAGGACCACAGAATGTCTTCCTTCATCCGGCTCCCCCAAATCAAGCTGCTGGCCAGCCTCTCGATCAGAACCAAGATCATGGCCGGCATGGCGCTGGTGCTGATCTTGTCGGCAGCCAGCGTCACCGTCGCCTATCTCGGCTATGACAAGGTGTCGTCGGGCTTCTCGGCGTACCGGACCAGCGTGTCGGAGGGCGGGATGGCCCGGACGATCGACCGCGAGGTGACCGCCTACCAGCTGGCGGCCCGCTATTATATCGTCACCGGCGACGAGAGCGATGCGACGAATGCGATGGCCGCGGAAGGCGACCTGCGCGACGCCATCGACAAGGCCTCGCGCGACATGAAGGATCCGGCACGGCGCGAAGCGATCGTGGCGCTGTCGCAGAAGTTCGAGAAGTTCACCAAGGTCTTCGGCCAGGTGCTCGATCTCAAGCGCGACAACTTCCGCTACGCGGCGAATGAGCTGCAGCGCGGCGGCAGCATGCTCCGCCAGCGGCTCGAGGACCTTGCCGACACGGCCACGCTGGCCGACATGTCGAGCCTGCAGACCGGCGCGAAGGAAGCCGGCACGCAGTTCGTGGCCGCGGCCGCCAACGTCAATATGTTCGTGACGCGCAGCGACAACCTGACGGCGAACGGCGCCGACAGCCGGCTGAAGATGATCGAGACGACGCTGACCTCGCTGCATACCGACGACGCGGCGATCAAGAAGAAGATCACCGCGATCACCGACCAGCTCGGGTCCTATCGCAAGGCGTTTGCGGCGATCGTCGAGAACGCGAAGAAGATCGAGGGCCTGGTGAAGGACATGTCGTCCCTGACCGACGCGATCGCCAAGGATGCGGAGACCATCAAGATCTCGTCGACCGCGGACGAGCGCCGCATTCAGGGCGAGACCGAATCGCTCGTCAGCAGCACGCAGCAGTTCGTGCTCGGCCTGACGATCGGCGTCACCATCCTCGGCGCATTCCTGGCGCTGCTGATCGGCGGCGGCATCTCCCGCCCGATCGTCGCGCTGTGCAAGTCGATGCGCGAACTCGCTTCCGGCCAGTTCGACGTGGTGCTGCCCGGTCTCGGCCGCAAGGACGAAATCGGCCAGATGGCCAGCGCCGTCGAGGAGTTCAAGATGCAGGCGATCGCCAAGGCCGAGCGCGACACCGCCGAGCAGGAGGAAAAGAGCCGAGTTGCCGCCGACGCCCGCCGCGGCGAGCTGATCCGCTTCGCGGACGACTTCGAGAGCGCGGTCGGTGCCATCGTCGGCAACGTCGCGACGTCGGCGACCCAGCTCGAGTCCGCCGCCGGCACGCTGACGCGGACCGCCGAGACGACCCAGAGCCTGTCGGCGACGGTCGCAGGCGCGTCGGAAGAAGCCTCCTCCAATGTACAGTCGGTGGCGAGCGCCACCGAAGAGCTCTCGGCCTCGGTCGAGGAAATCGGCCGCCAGGTGCGCGAGTTCGAGCCGCATCGCCGAAGGTGCGGTGACGCAGGCGCAGGAAACCGATGCGCGCATCGGCAAGCTGTCGAAGGCGGCGCAGCAGATCGGCGACGTGGTCAAGCTGATCAACGCGATCGCCGAGCAGACCAACCTCCTGGCGCTGAACGCCACCATCGAGGCGGCGCGCGCCGGCGAGGCGGGCCGCGGCTTCGCGGTGGTCGCGTCCGAAGTGAAGTCGCTCGCCAGCCAGACCGCCAAGGCCACCGACGAGATCTCGTCGCACATCCTCGGCATGCAGCAGGCGACGCAGGAGTTCGGTCGTCGCCATCAAGGAGATCGGCGAGACCATCGGCCGCGTGTCGCAGATCGCCTCGCGCATCGCAGCGTCCGTGGAGCAGCAGAGCTCGGCCACCCAGGAGATCGCGCGCAACGTCCAGAGCGTTGCCGCCAGCACGCAGGACGTCGCCGGCAACATCGTCGAGGTCAACCGCGGTGCGACCGAGACCGGTGCGGCCTCCGGCGACGTGCTCAATTCGGCACAGACGCTGTCGACCGAGAGCGCGCGCCTGCGTCAGGAACTCGACCGCTTCATGGCGAACGTGCGCGCAGCCTGATGGGCTGCGTCGCGCGGGACGCGGGAACCGGTTCCCGCCCTCAGCGTTAACTCGTCAGTCAACGGCAAAGGCGGATGTACCCTTTGCATCGATAAGACCCGGAACGTTCTCGTTCCGGGCCTTATCGACATTGCGCGTCCCAAACGCGCTCGGGGGCGGTTGCGGCATCCTGATTGAGATCGTCTGCGGCCTCGATGTTGAGTTGAGGACGAATGACCGTATCGACCGAAGCGCAGCGGCACGAAGGGGTTTCCAAGGAAGCCTTGGCTGCTGCGGAGGCGGTTGGCCGCACGGTCGAAACCGATATCCCCGCGCGCCTCGACCGGCTCGCCTGGGGCCGGTTTCATACGCTGGTGGTCGCAGCGCTCGGCATCACCTGGATCCTCGACGGCCTGGAAGTCACGCTGGCCGGCTCGCTGTCGGGTGCGCTGAAGAACAGCCCGACGCTTCAGTTCAGCAACGCCGACATCGGCATCGCCGCCAGCGCCTATCTTGCCGGCGCCGTGCTGGGCGCCTTGTTCTTCGGCTGGCTCACCGACCGCATCGGCCGCAAGAAGCTGTTCTTCGTCACGCTCGCGGTCTATCTCGTCGCCACCGCCGCGACCGCCTTCTCGTGGAATCTCTGGAGCTTCGCGCTGTTTCGCTTCCTCACCGGAGCCGGCATCGGCGGCGAATACACGGCGATCAATTCGACGATCCAGGAACTGGTGCCGGCGCGCTATCGCGGCTGGACCGATCTCGTCATCAACGGCAGTTTCTGGATCGGGGCTGCGATCGGCGCGGTGCTCGGCATCGTGCTGCTCAATCCTGCTGTCATCGATCCCGAGCTAGGATGGCGCGTCGCCTTCCTTGCGGGCGCTGCTGCTTAGGTCTGATCGTGTTCCTGATGCGCTTCTGGATTCCCGAGAGCCCGCGCTGGCTGATGATCCATGGTCAGCCCGAGCGCGCGCAGGCGATCGTCGCCGACATCGAGCGCGGCGCGACGGTTCATCCGGATGCGGTGGCTACGGACAAGCTGCCGACGATCCGCCTGCGGATGCGCACGCACACGCCGCTGATGGAA
Organism: uncultured Alphaproteobacteria bacterium; assembly: GCA_963843435.1. Taxonomy (GTDB): domain Bacteria; phylum Pseudomonadota; class Alphaproteobacteria; order Rhizobiales; family Xanthobacteraceae; genus P52-10. Next base: position 305,649 of record CAWJKJ010000004.1, on the reverse strand, counting down.
GTGGCGCACACGCTCATTCACGCCTATCGCAGCCGCACGATCCTCGGGCTCGGCCTGATGACGGCGCAGGCGTTCTTCTACAACGCGATCTTCTTCACCTACGCGCTGATCCTCACCGACTTCTACGGCATCGCCGCCGATCACGTCGGCTGGTACCTGCTGCCGTTCGCGGCGGGAAATTTCCTGGGGCCGCTGCTGCTCGGCCGCTTCTTCGACACGCTCGGGCGGCGGGTCATGATCACGGCGACCTATTTCCTGTCCGGCGCGCTGCTCGCGATCTCCGGCTATCTGTTCTCGATCGGCGTGCTCAGCGCGCAGACGCAGACGATCGCCTGGATGATCATCTTCTTCTTCGCCTCGCCGGCGGCGAGCGCGGCTTACCTCACCGTGAGCGAAACATTCCCGCTCGAAGTGAGGGCGCTGGCGATCGCCATATTCTATGCGATCGGCACTGCGGTCGGCGGCGTCGCCGGGCCTGCGCTGTTCGGTGTGCTGATCGACACCGGGTCGCGCGCGAGCGTGTTCGGCGGATATCTGTTGGGGTCGGCGCTGATGATCGGTGCGGCGTATCTTGCATGGCGGCTCTGCATCGCCTGCGAGCGCACGCCACTTGAGGATGTTGCGCGGCCGCTGGCTGCGATAGAGTAGGTGCAAATGTCGGATGCGTCAGAAATCGAAGAATTGGAACAACGAAAGAAGGGCTCCGTGCCGGTGCCCGGCGCGATCCTGCCGCATCTCGACAAGTGCGCGCTGCTTGTTCGACATCGACGGTACCTTGATCGATCTCGCGCCGACGCCGGACGGAATCTACGTGCCGCCCGATCTGCCGCATACTCTGCAAGAGCTTTGGCGGCGGACGTCCGGCGCGCTTGCGCTGGTGAGCGGTCGTACCATCGGCGACATCGACAACATCGTGAAGCCGGTGAAGTTGCCTGCGGTCGGCGGCCACGGCGCGGAGATGCGGCTACTGGCCGGCGGCGAGGTGCAGGCGGCGCCGGTGAAGCCGATGGACGTGCATCTGAAGCGGCGGTTCATGGCGATCGGCAACTTCAGCTCCGGAATTCTGATCGAGGACAAAGGCTATTCGATGGCGCTGCACTACCGCCTTGCGCCGCAGGCCGAGCGCTACATCTTCGATTCCGTCGCGGCCATCCGCGCTGATCTTCCCGAAGCGCCGATCGAGGTGCTGAACGGCAAGTTCGTCGTCGAGATCAAGCACGAAGGATTTTCCAAGGCGACCGCGGTGCGCGCATTGATGAAAGAGCCGCCGTTCGCCGGCCGCCGACCGATCTTTCTCGGCGACGACGTCACCGACGAGACGGTGTTCGCGATCATGGCCGACATCGACGGCATCGCCTATTCGGTCGGACGCAAGGCGCAGGGCGTCGCGGGACACTTCGATTCTCCGCACGATGTGCGGCAATGGCTCGCGCGCATGGTCAAAGATCAGGCAAAACTGCCGCGATAATCAGGCAAGAAATTTCTCGGTACGCTTTCGCGCGGCAAAATCGCGCGAAAGCTGCGCGTTTGCGCGAATTTCGACGGGATCCAAAGGAACCGGGTTCCCGCCAAGTCGCCCAACTTCCGATTTAATTCGAACCCGAAATCATCGAGGAACCATATTGATGAACGTTGGTTTATCTCCGGGACAATCAGTGGGAACAAAATTAGTGAATCTGGTCGTCGTCTCCAACCGAGTCGCGCGCGCCAAGGCGAATGAGCCCATGACCGGTGGGCTCGCGGCGGCGCTGCTTCCTGTCGTCGAGCAATCGGGCGCGATCTGGGTCGGATCGAGCGGCCGGTTGTCGCCGCGCGCCTATGGTCCGGTGAACATGGAAGTGCAGGCGCTCGGCGCCGGCGCGCTCGCGCTGCTCGACATGCCGGCAAACGATTACAATGCGTACTACGAAGGCTTCGCCAACTCGGCGCTCTGGCCGGCGTTGCACTCGCGTAGCGACCTCATTCGCGCCTCCGACGACGATTACGGGGCGTACCGGCGGATCAACGCCTTCATGGCGCATGCGCTGCTCCGCTTTCGCAAGGACAAGACGGCCTTCTGGATCCAGGACTATCATTTCCTGGCGCTGGCTGAGGAGCTGCGGCGGCTCGGCGTGACGCAGCCGATCGGCTTCTTCCTGCACACGCCTTGGCCGGCCTGTTCGGTAGCCGTCGGTGTGCCGCATCATCGCGAGCTGATCGAAGCGATGCTGGCCTATGACGTGATCGGCTTCCAGACCGAGGACGATTGCAAGAACTTCGCCGACTATCTGCGCGAGGAACTCGGCCTTGCGGTCGAGGACGGAATGGTCAGGTCGCGCCATGGCCTGTCGCGGATCGCCGTCTTCCCGATCGGCATCGACGTGGACGGCTTTGCCGCGCAGGCTGCGAAGGCTGCCACGCATCCGGATGTGTCGCGCCTGCGGCTGTCGTTGCGCGGGGAAAAGCTCGCCATCGGCGTCGATCGCGTCGACTATTCGAAAGGACTGGTCAATCGCATCAACGCCTTCGACCGACTCTTGACCAATAACCCCGCGTTGAAGCGGGCGATCTCGCTATTGCAGATCGCAACGCCCTCGCGCGACGCGATCGAGGCCTATAGCCGTCTGCAGGCGGATCTCGCCGGCCTCGTGACCAACGTCAACGGGCGTCACGGCGAGGTGGACTGGACGCCGATCCGCTACCTCAACAAGGGATACGGTCAGCAGGTGCTGTCGGGGTTCTACCGTTCGGCGCAGGTCGGCGTGGTGACGCCGCTGCACGACGGAATGAACCTGGTCGCCAAGGAATACGTCGCCGCGCAGAACCCGGACGATCCGGGCGTGCTGGTGCTGTCGAAATTCGCCGGCGCCGCGAACGAGCTGGATGCGGCGCTGCTCGTCAATCCCAATGATATCGATGCCGTTGCCCGCGCCATGGCGGGCGCATTCTCGATGTCGATCCTGGAGCGGCGGGAACGCTGGTCCGCCATGATGGCGAAGCTGCACGCGCGCACGATCCATCAGTGGTTTGCGGACTTCCTGTCCGCGCTCGAGGAGACGCCGGTCCGCAATGCGTCGCCGTTCTCCGATCACCGGACGCTGTTGCAGCTTGCGGCCACCAACAGCCGCCCGCGCCAGATGCACTGAGCTGGGGCGGCGGCGCTACTGAAGCGCCACGTTCGCCCGGCTGATGGCGAAGCCGCGTCCGTCGGGCCGTCGGCACGTCAATCCGGACGTTTCCGAAGTGCATGTGAACGGACCGGCCGACCACCGGGAGCCGTAGGCCAGAATATTCTCGACGGTACAGCAGCCCTGGTCGCCGACATTGTCGAGCATCCGAACGGTCATCGGCGTCAACACCGCACGCACGTATCGGGGCTCGACGCGATCGCACGAAAGCTCGGGCCCGCCGTCGAGCGGCTTGTAGATGGCCGTGCCGCCCGCCGGCGTGTAGGTGCATCCGATGTTTTGCGAGGGCATCACAAAACTGATCTGGCCGTGTGCATCAGCCGTGAAGTTGACAGGCTGGGGCGTCTGCGCGGCCAGATCCGCCGGTAGCGCGAGGAGCAACAGCAGGCCGCACACGAGGCGCACGAGGAGTGCTTTCATCGATACTGCCAGCTCAGCAATACGACACGCCGTCGACGATCGCGCAGCGCGTCTTGTTCGGCGCGTTGGGGTTGTCGAGCGGCATCGTGCCTTTGGGGGTGCCGACGAACACGCCCTGGCCGATCTGCACCGACGACTTGTTGCCGATGATGACGCTGGGATGCGGCGTTGCCGAATGGGAGCGGGTGCCGTCGCTCCAGATGATCGACGTGTCGGCAAGGATGCCCTGACGGCCGTCGTCGCAGATCACGACGCTGCCTTCGCGCTTGCAGGCTTGCGCCGACGCATCCTGGACGGCGCACAGGGTCAGGGCGATGATGCCGGGGGCAAGGAGCAGGGTGCGGTTCATCGTCGTGCCTCGGTTGGTTGGACTACTTCATCAGTCGCCGGCTCGCGGCCGGAGGTTCTGACGGGGCTGCGAGGCCAGTTTCCCCGCCGCTTGCGGCAGCCACATGACCTTCCAATTCACCAGCAGGTCCAAAGACTTGCGGAAAACGCCCCGCGGGTCCAGATAGGCGCTTGCAAAAGCCGGCTGCGGCATTAGACGTGGGCCGCGCGCGGGGAGAGGTGGCCGAGTGGTTGAAGGCGCACGCCTGGAAAGTGTGTATACGGGAAACCGTATCGCGGGTTCGAATCCCGCTCTCTCCGCCAGCGTCGCTTCGCGAACCGGTCCTCCGAGCGATCCAACGGGCTTCAAACCGCGCTGTTATTGCGGTCGTTTCGCTCCGCCGGTCCGTACCGGCTTCGTGGATAGTCGGTCGTTTTCGTTCTCCGAAGGCCAATATTCTCCGGAGCTCTGTACTTTGACATCGGAATTTTTCCTCCTTTGAAAGCAAGCGCTTAGTGGGTGCACCAATCGACCAGGGTTCGAATCCCGCTCGCTGCAGCGAGAGCTGTCGGCGCCAAAAATACATCGGACTGCTTTGGCGCGCGTGCGGGTGAGTTTCTGCGTTCCGAGGACATCGCCGACCACGACATGGCAGATCGGTGGTACCTGTTCATAAACTTCAAAGTTGCTAGCGTCCCAGCGGTCAAACCAGGCGTCGGCGCCAATGCGCCGCGAATGTGCATCCTCTCCAGCCTTGCCGAACATTCTTCGCGAGAGGCGCTGGTACTTTGCGGCGGACCTTGTTCATGTTGAAAGCGCTTCCACGCAATATACAGATTGCATGCCGTCCGGTTCTTGCCGGAGATGAAAGTTCACTCCTCGCAGCCGAGGTTGAAACCTTCACAGCCTGCACACAGAAGACTAGGTGTCAGGGTGGAGCTGCGCGTATAGCGGCGAGGTCGTTGCTCCGCGAAGTCGGCCATGGAGAATGGCCGCTGCTGCGCCGGTTTGGTCGAGGGCCTGTTTGGCCGTCGGGCTTTAAAGGATCGCTCGCGCACTGCGATATTCGTGCAGCCGCCGCACTGACGTCAGCGAATGAGTATTTGAATATCGGGATCGATGTCGAGCCGGCCGTACCCTTGCCTTCTGACATTTTTGTGTTTGTCACAACAGCAAAAGAAAGACCACACGTCGCAGAAAATTCGATCGAAGCGGTGGTTCTCGTTTTGTGTGAAGTAAGCCACTTACAAGGCGGTGCATCCCATAGACGGAAAATTTCTCGAAATGTCAGAGATCGATGTCGACCTTGGAGCTGGCCGTGCAACGACGTCGTATGGCCGTGAGTTAGAGTTCTTCCTCCTGCTCGACGAAGTCATTCTTGTGCTGGCTGTGCTGCATCTCTGATGTAGTTGTCCAGCGTGCTTGCGGGATCATTACAATTCTCTGCGGGATCATTACAATTCTCTGGATTAGCGAGGGGCGCGACGGAGTGGCTTTCTGGCGGGCGTGGCTTCGGCGAGCCGTTCGGTCAGCTGGGCGACGGTCGGGGCTTCGAACAGGGTGCGGATGGGGATCTCGACGCCGAGACCGGCGCGGATGCGGCTGATCAGTTTGGTGGCGAGGAGGGAGTGGCCGCCGAGCTCGAAGAAGTTGTCGTCGATGCCGAGCTCTGCGAGGCCGAGCGTCTCGGCGAACAGGCTGACCAGAATCTCTTCCTGCGCCGTGCGCGGCGGGCGAATGGCGAGTGGCCTGAAGTCCGGCGCCGGCAGCGCCTTGCGGTCGAGCTTGCCGTTTGGCGTCAGCGGCAAGGCGTCCAACAGCACATAGTGCGAGGGGATCATGTGCGGGGGTAGCCAGCCGGCCAGGAAGCCGCTCAGGTCGATTGGATCGGGAGGTGCCGCGAAGCGGCTGCGCTCCATCAAGCTTTTGAGGTGAACGAGATTGTCCAGCGCGATGTCGGCCGGCACGCCGAAGTCGATCAGGCAGGCGAACTCGTCGACGCCGATCTTCTGCAGCTTCTGCACGAGGTTGAGACAGCTCTCGGGGCTGCCGATGAGTGACGATGTTCCGAGATACCGTCGGACGGCGAGCGACACCAGTTGCTCGGCCTCGACCTCATCGAGCCCTTTGCTCACCGCGCGGACGCCGAGGCTCTGTATCACGCTCTTGCGCAGCTCGGTATGGGAGCGGAAATAGTTTGTCATCGGCTCGGCGGCGATGCGATGAGCCGCCTCGTCGGTCTCTGCGACGAGCGTGTGCAGCATCAGGCTTACGGTTCCGGACTTTGGATCGTGGCCGTTGGCGCGCAACGCTTCGCGGTAGAGTTTGATGTTGTCGGCCAGCTCTGCGACCGTCAGATTGAGAAGAGCGGTGAGAACGTTTGCACCGATCCGTCCGGCGGCTTCGAATGTCTGCGGGCTCCGTCCTGCGGTGATCCAGGTCGGCAGTTCGGGCTGGACCGGCCGGGGCAACAATTGCACCTGAGTTTGCTGACCGACGCCGTTGCGTGCGCTCAAGGCATCGCCGCGCCACAGGCTTTGAACCTGCTTGACCGTGTCCAGAGTGATCTGGAATCGGTCGGCGTAATTGTCGGGGGCAAAGATGAAGTCCTCCGGGACCCGAGCCCGAGGCGAAGGCGACGGCAACGCGGCCGCGCGAGAGATTGTCGACGACGGCCCACTCTTCGGCCACGCGCATGGGATGATGAAGGGGAGCAACGACGCTGCCGGCGCGCAGTTGTATGCGATTGGTGACCATCGCCAGTGCTGCGCTGAGGACGGATGGATTAGGGAATGCGGCAGCGACCCGCGTGAAGTGCCGTTCCAGCGTCCAGATCGCGGTGAACCCGTTCTGGTCTGCGTATTTTGCCCCCTCGATATAGAGCCGGTACAGGTCGCCCTCCTGATCGTGGGGGGAGTCCCGCAAAGTAGAACAGTCCGAACTGGGGCGCCTTGGTCTGGATGCTGTTGGTCGTGAGATAGGCAACGAGGCGCGAATCGCCGGGTTTGTCCTCGCGGGCAATGACGGCGGCCTGGGAGCCACCGCCATGCTTGGCGAGCACGGCCTCGATCTCGCCGGGCTCGATGCGGAAGCCGCGGATCTTGACCTGATGGTCGGCGCGGCCGAGGAAGTCGAGGACGCCGTCCGCGCGCCAGCGCGCGAGATCGCCGGTGCGGTACATGCGGCTGCCCGGCGGCCCGAACGGGTCGGCGACGAAGCGCTCGGCGCTCAGGCCCGGGCGGTTGAGATAGCCGCGCGCCAGCCCGGCCCCGGCGATGTAGAGCTCGCCCGCGACGCCCGGCCGGAACAGGCTGCAGCAGCCGTCCAGCACATAGACCTGCGTGTTCCAGATCGGCGCGGCCGATCGGGACGGCGGCTCGTCGCCGAGTCGCGGTCAGCATTCGGCGGCAGATAGCTGACATGACGGTCGTCTCGGTGGGGCCATACAGGTTGATGAGCGTGCGCCGCTCGAGATAGCCCTCGGACCAGTCGGCAAGCTCGGCGGGAGAGCTTCGCCGCCGAAAACGATGCAGCGCAGTGCAGCCGCGGCGCCGGACTTGCAGGACGAGCTGCTGCAGCATCGACGGCCGAAGTGGCTGCATGATGCGTGATTCGAGCGTCTGCAGCGGTCGCGCCAGTAGGCCGGGACTCCTGGATGCGGGTCGTTGCCGGGACGACGACCAGGCCGCCGCCGCTAGCAGCGGCCCCAGAACTCCCAGACCGAGAAGTCGAAGCCGATGGAGTCAACTGGCAGACCGGTCGTCGGCGCCGAAGCCGCAACTGGCCTTGCATCCGTGCCTGCAGCAGGTTGACGACGTTCTGCTGCGCGACGACGACGCCCTTTGGCCGGCCTGTCGAGCCTGAGGTGTAGATGACGTAGGCGGGGTGATGCGGGGCGAGAGGGGCTGGTGCGCTCGCGGTCGGTCGGGTCGCTGAGTCGGAGCCGCGGCGAGCTCGGCGAGAGCCGGGATCGTCGAGGCAGCAGGGCGGGTGCGGCCGCCGGCAGCAGGCGCCGCGGCTGCCGTGCTGGCTGATCATGCAGGCGGGCTTGGCGTCCTCGAGCATGAAGGCGAGGCGCTCCTTCGGATAGTCGGTGTCGAGCGGCAGATAGGCGGCGCCGGCCTTGAGGATGGCGATGCAGGCTGACACCATCTCGAGCGAGCGCGGCAGGGCGAGCGCGACGATGCTCTCGGGCCCGACGCCGCGGGCGATCAGGCAGATGGGCGAGGCGGTTGGCGCGCTCGTTGAGCTCGCGATAGGTGAGGCGATGTGTCCTCGAAGACGAGGGCGGTCGCCTCGGGGGTCTCTGGCGACCTGCGCCTCGAACAGCTCGGGCAGGGTGGCGGCCGGCACCGGCTGGGCGGTGTCGTTCCACTCGACGCAGGATCTGCCTGCGCTCGGCCGGCATCGAGCAGGTCGATCGCGCCGATCGGCTGCGACGGGATCGGCCGCGACCGCCTCGAGCAGGCGCGCGAAGCCGTCTGCCATGACGCTCGACGCTCGGCCGGTCGAACAGGTCGGTCGCGAACTCGATGCGGCCGGCCAGGCCTTCGCGCGCTGCCATCGCGTCTGCGCCGCTCGCCAGAGGTTGAAGGAGAGGTCGAACTTGGCGGTGCCGGTCGCGATCGGCTGCGGGGTGACGGTGAGGCCGGGCAGGCGAAGCTCGCGCTGGCGCGTTGTTCTGAAGTGCCAGCGATGACCTGGAACAGCGGATGGCGGGCCATCGAGCGGGCCGGGTTGAGCACCTCGACCAGGCGCTCGAACGGCAGGTCCTGGTGGGCATAGGCGGCGAGGTCGGTGCCGCGCACGCGCTCGAGCAGCTCGCGGAAGCTCGGATTGCCGGAGGTGTCGGTGCGCAGCACCAGGGTGTTGACGAAGAAGCCGACGAGATCGTCGAGGGCATCGTCGGTGCGACCGGCGATCGGGCTGCCGAGCGGGATGTCGGTGCCGGCGCCGAGCCGGGTGAGCAGGGCGGCCAGCGCCGCCTGCAGCACCATGAACAGGCTCGCCTGTGCCTCGCGGGCGAGCGCCAGCAGCTTCTGGTGCAGGTCGGCATCGAGCCGGAAGGCGACGCTGTCGCCGCGATAGCTGGCGACGGCGGGCCGCGGCCGGTCGGTCGGCAGGTCGAGCTGCTCGGGCAGGCCGGCCAGTGCCTCCTTCCAGTAGGCGAGCTGCTCGCTGATGAGGCTGCTCGGGATCGTTCTCCTCGCCGAGCAGCTCGTGCTGCCAGAGCGTGTAGTCGGCATACTGGACCGGCAGCGGCGTCCAGGCCGGCGCGTCGCCCTGGCAGCGCGCGCGCATAGGCCGTCGCCAGATCGCGGGCGAGCGGCGCCATCGACCAGCCGTCGCTGGCGATGTGGTGGCACAGCAGCAGCAGCACGTGCTGGTCGCGGCGCCGAGGCGGAACAGCGCAGGCCCGGAACGGGATCTCCCGGCCAGGTCGAAGCAGTAGCCGGCCGCCGCGGCGAGCGCTCCGCCGAGCTCCGCCTCGTCGACCTCGACGCATCGGTCAGCACGGAGCGAGCGTCGCGCGCGTCGAGGATGAGCTGCTGCGGCTCCCGATCGACGCGGATCGGGGAAGATCGGTGCGCAGGCTCTCGTGGCGCGTCGACCAGATCGGCGAGCGCCAGCTCGAGCGCCGCCGCGATCGAGCGTGCCCTGCAGCCGCAGCGCGAGCGGGATGTTGTAGGTCGGGCTCGGCCCTTCGAGCTGATGCAGGAACCACAGCCGGCGCTGCGCGAAGGAGAGCGGGATGCGCTCGGGACGCGCCATCGGCCGCAGCGCCGGGCGGGCGCCGCCTCGCGCCGTCGCCCAGCCGCGCGGCCAGCTCGGCGACGGTCGGGGCCTCGAACAGGGTGCGGATGGCGAGCTCGACGCCGAGCGTCGAGCGGATGCGGCTGATCAGCCGCGTCGCGAGCAGCGAGTGGCCGCCGAGGTCGAAGAAGTTGTCGTCGATGCCGACCTCGGTCGAGGCCGAGAATCTCGGCGAACAGGCCGCGAGGATCTCCTCCTGCGGCGTGCGCGGCGGCGCGGATCGCTGCGCGGGGCGAAGTCCGGCGCCGGCAGCGCCCTGCGGTCGAGCTTGCCGTTCGGCGTGAGCGGCAGCGCATCGAGCACCACGATCGCCGCCGGCACCATGTAGTCCGGCAACTCTGTCGCCAGCGACCGGCGCAGCGACGGAGGATCAAGCAGGGCCCCCGCGCTTGCAACCACATAGCCGACCAGCTGCTTGTTGCCCGGCGTGTCCTCGCGGGCGATCACCGCGGCCTGCAGATACCCTGGTGCCGCGCAGCGCGGCCTCGATCTCGCCCGGCTCGATCCGGAAGCCGCGGATCTTCACCTGGTGGTCGGCCCGGCCGAGGAAGTCGAGCATGCCGTCAGCGCGCCAGCGCGCCAGATCGCCGGTGCGATACATCCGGCTGCCCGGCGGCCCGAACGGATTGGCGACGAAGCGCTCCGCACTCAGTCCAGGGCGGTTCAGATAGGCCAATGCAATGAAATCAGCGCAGATGGCGAGCTCACCGATGAAGTCTGTAGGTCGCCTATGCTGATCAAGCAAAGCGACTTGAGTCGCTTCGATAGGTAAGCCCAGTGGAAGTCGACCGGAGCTGACCTTTGTCGTTGAATCAGCGAAGAACTGTATTGTTATGCTGGCCTCGGTCGATCCATACCCGCTCGCGAGTAAGCTCGAAGGCGGAAAATACTTTTGAAAGAGATCCAGATCGGCAGGAGTTGCTCCACCTCCAAAAATAACGAGTTGAACCGAGCCGAGAGATGGCGCGAGAGAGGAAACCGTGTGCCGGAACACAGTTGGGGTGGAGTGCCAAATCGTAATCCCCTCGACGCCCAACCATTTACAAAGACCTGCGGTGCCCACCCTCCTGAGATCGTAAAGGTGCACGGACGCGCCATTGAGAAGCGCTCCATAGATATCCATCACGGAGGCGTCGAAGCCGTAGGAACTGAAAAGCGTAAATCGGTCTTTGTCGTGAATGCGAAGAGCGTTCGTGTAGGCCGCGATAAAATGAAGAACATTGCGGTCAGTTTGCAGAACGCCCTTTGGTTGGCCCGTCGTTCCCGAAGTGTACAGGATATAGGCTGGCGTGCGGGGCGACCGCTCAGAAACATGCTCTTCAGCTGGCAGAATGGAGGACTGGTCGACGATCGGAAGGCCGTTCTGCAAACTGAGATTCTCGGCAGTAGAACGTAAGTGGGCGCCATGGATAATGGCGTCGGCACCTGCGTCCATGACAATGAATTTCAGGCGATCCAATGGATAATGAGGGTCCAGAGGAACGTACGTCTTTCCTGCCTTGAGAACCCCAAGCATCGCGGCAATCATTTCAGGGCTTTGATCGAACAACAAAGCGATGCGATGGTCCGGCATCGGGCCGTACCGATTTGCTATTTCATGAGCAATGCCATTCGCCGCCTCGTTGAGCTCTTTGTAGGTCCAAGAGGCACCTTTGTGCCGGATCGCGGTAGCTTTTGGCGTGCGGTCAACCTGAATTTGAAAGCGGCTGACGATTGATTGCTCTATTTCCGTGCGGGGAAATATTTCGAATGAGTTCGTTGGTCGTGGTTGTTTTGGTAACGCGACGCCGTCGAACTTGAGTGGCAGCTTCAGACGTGCCAGCGGCGTTGTAGTATCTGCCGCCACGACGCGAAGGAGTGCCTCTAGACATCGTGCGATCCTCTCGACGCTCGCGCGGTCGAAGAGGTCTACGGCGAACTCGATCCTCCCACCAAGGCCATCTTTCTTCCCATCATTCGTACGCCGCTCCCAAACGTTGAACGATAGATCGAACTTGGCCGAGTGAAATGCGCTCTGCTGTGGCGTCACCGTGAGACCTGATAGCGCGAAGCTGGCACGGGTGTTGTTCTGGAGGACCAACGATACCTGAAACAGCGGATGACGCGCCATCGAACGGGTCGGTTTCAACACCTCGACCAGCCGTTCGAATGGCAGGTCCTGGTTTGAATACGCCCCAAGAATTCGCCTCGCGAACACGCGCGAGCAGATCGCGGAACGATGGGTTGCCGGACGTATCGGTTCGGAGCACTAATGTATTTACGAAGAAGCCGACCAGATCATTGAGTGCCTCGTCGGTGCGGCCGGCGATCGGGCTGCCGAGCGGAATGTCAGTACCTGCGCCGAACTTTGTAAGCAGCGCTGAGATGGCGGCCTGCAACACCATGAAGAGGCTCCCCCGTTGCTCGCGTGCAAGGACGAGCAACTGCTCGTGCAGGTCGGCGTCGATCCGTAGGTCAACGCTGTCGCCGCGGTAACTTGCAACGGAGGGACGTGGTCGATCGGTTGGCAGCTCGAGTTCTTCGGGTAAGCTCGCCAATCTCGTTTGCCAGAAAGCAAGTTGTTGAGAAATAAGGCTGCGCGGATCGTTCTCCTCACCCAACAGTTCGCGCTGCCAGATCGTGTAGTCCGCATATTGAACCGGCAGCGAGGGCCAGCTCGGGGCCTTGCCTTGTCGACGCACGGAATAGGCTTCCGACAGATCACGGGCGAGTGGCGCCAGGGACCATCCATCGGTAGCGATATGGTGCACCAGTATCAGCAAGACGTGCCGATCTTCGTCGAGACGAAACAGCCATGCCCGGAAAGGGATCTCACTGGCCAAATCGAAGTAGTGCCGCGCGGCCTGATCCAGAAGCTCACCCACGTTCTCGTCGGAAGCGTTGACGAGCTGCAACGCGGGCGTTGCGATCTCCGGCTCCAGAACAATCTGCTGCGGTTCGTCGTCGAGTGGATCAGGGAAAATTGTGCGCAGACTCTCGTGACGCGTAACGACGTCGATCAGCGCAAGTCGCAATGCGATGACATCGAGCCCTCCCTCCAGGTAGAGCACCGTCGGGATGTTGTAGGTGGAACTCGGTCCATCCAGTCGATACAGAAACCACAGCCGGCGCTGCGCGAAGGAGAGGGGGATCATTACAATTCTCTGGATCAGCGAGAGGCGCGACGGAGTGGTTTTCTGGCGGGTGTAGCTTCGGCGAGCCGTTCGATCAGCTGGGCGGCGGTTGGGGCTTCGAACAGGGGGCGGATGGGGATTCCTCGACACCGAGACTGGTGCGGATGCGACTGATCAGTTTGGTGGCGAGGAGGGAGTGGCCGCCGAGCTCGAAGAAGTTGTCGTTAATGCCGAGCTCTGCGATGCCGAACGTCTCGGCGAACAGGCTGACTAGGATCTCCTTCTGCGCGGAGCGCGGCGGGCGAATGGCGAACGGCCTGAAGTTCGGCGTCGACAGCGCCTTGCGGTTGAGCTTGCCGTTCGACGTCAGCGGCAAGGCGCCCAACAGCACATAGTGCGAGAGGATCATGTGCGGGACAGCCAGCTGGCCACGAAGCGGCTCAGGTCGGTTGGACCGGGAGGTTCGTAGAAGGGTAGCGAGAATTCGACGGGAGCTGTGAGTTTTTGCCGTGGCTCACCGTCCGGGCTTTTGGAGAAGCGAAGCCGCATACAATCGGCTTCGCAAATTGCAATCGATAGCGCACGTTCGAATAGTCCAACGTCGAGTTGACCCTTGATTTCGATGAACTGGCCGATGAACTGCGAGATCTCGCTCTTCGAAAGCTTTCTCTGGAACCAGAAGTCCCAACTGAGGCTCGGTGAGTGCTGTCCACTCTTCTAGCGAGCCCATCGGCGGCACCTTCTATGCAGAGCTGTTGTGCGAGACAGTCTTGTCTTGGCTCTGCTCATCGGCATTTCGACGTTCAGCACTCGACCGTGTGGCAACTGCAAGTGCGCAAGCAGCTGCGCGGTCATGATTAGCGGGATTTGGATGTGGGCAGCTCGATGCTGAGGAACGGCCTTACGATACCCTAGCAGTTATGCGCGGCCGACGATTGTTCTTGAGAAGTATCCTCCGGCAGCTCATTGGCGAGAGCTTCGGCGCCGCAAAAGTCACCGCGCTCGAGCCCGAGCCCTCATACAAGCTGGTCGTGCGTTTTGAGTTGTTGTCTAGGACGATTGGAGAATGAAGCCGTGCAACGTCGAGCTTGAACTCATGGGGCTGCTCTCCCGCTTCTTCTTGATCCAACTTTGCGGTTGTAATATAGAACCATACACGCAGTGGAAGTGCAAGCTTTGTGCGTGCGTCAGGGAAAAATCGGTGACCCGCGCTTAATGCTCTGCTGCATACCACGTGTTGATGAATGATGAGCGACAGCAATTCGTCGCCGGACGCCAGATTCTGAAGGACCGGAAGGTCAGAACTTGTATCAGGGTCGCATCGACCACGCGTTGTCCAGCGAAATAGTCGGATATGCGTCTTTGCGGCTCGTCCGAAAAATCGAAAGTTATGGCGAGCCAGCGACAGAGATCGGCGCCGCTTTTGGTATGATCAATCGCCGCCAGTTCGCTCGCAAAACCGCTGCGTCACGCGGGGAACGCCGGCAGTGTGAATTCCACAGCAGCTCACCGCAACGCTTGACCTGAATCGTGAGTGGGAAGAATTTTTATAATGCAGTTCGTCCCGATCCCCTTGTTGCGGAGGTTGCTGAAGGGGATTCCTCGAAGACAGCTGTTGCGGGGTGCCGCGACGACCTTGTTCTGGATTGCCCTGGGTTCATCAGTCGTTGCGATGGCCCCACTCGCCCTGCGAGAGATCGTCAATGATCTGGTAGCAAAGAACTATAATCACGTTGCCTTCTATATCGCCTTCTACGCTGGCGTGGCCTGGCTCAGCCGTGCAGCTGCCGCCGCACAGATGCGAAGTTTCGGTCTCGTGTCGCGCACTTGGCGCAAACTGCTTTCCCGGTACATCTATCAGCATGCTCTGAATCTACCGCATCAGTTCTTTGCCCATCGACGAACCGGAACTCTCACGCAGATTGTTGGTGAAAGCCTTACGAGTTTTAGAGCAGTGCTGAGCGCTCTTGTTTTTGGTATGATTCCGACGATCGTTCAGGGCACAACCATCGTAGTTGTTCTCATCGTACTGAATTGAACTCGACTTGCTTCTATTTCTTCTCCTCTTCTCCGTTGGCTACGGCGTTATGTTCTTCAAGGGCGTCACGGAACGGGCAGAAATACAACGCGAGGCGTTGAAATCCGATGGCGAGGTCGCCGGCCTAGCAACAGAGATGGTGGCCGGACATGAAGTAACGCGGCTATTTGCAAGCAGTGAGCGTCTGGCGGACAAGATGGATGCCGCCTTTGGCCAAAGCAACTCTCATTGGTTTCGTCACTTCAAGGCGCAGCACGTGAATCAACAGTCGCTTTCGGCGTTTTTTGCATTGTCGATGCTCATGCTGCTGTCGTTTGCCGCGTATCAGGTGGCGGAAGGCTGGCTGTCACCCGGTGATTTCATTCTTATGAACGCCTACCTGATCCAGGTGGTCGCCCCTGTGGAGCGGCTGAGTTTTGCGTCCAGGGAGCTGATTCAGGGATTTGGAAATATTGAGCGGCTTTCGGAGATTCTCGACGAAAGGTCAGAGCAAGAATTGAATTCCGGCTTTGAACAGTTGTCCGGTAACGGGCCCCTTGATCTCGTCGTAGACGGAGTGTGGTTCGGCTTTGCTCCGGGCGAGGTCATTTTGCGCGATGTAAGCTTTCACCTTGCTCGTGGAAGGACCATAGCCATTGTCGGGCGCAGTGGCTCTGGAAAATCGACGCTAATGCGACTGATCTGTTGTGTGTTTCGACCGGACAAAGGGCAAATCCGCGTCAACGGAATTCCTTCGATCGAACTGGATATCGCCAGCTTGCGGCGCGCTATTGCCGTGGTTCCGCAAGACACGTTTCTCTTCAATGATTCGATTATTGAAAATATTCGAATTGCGCGACCTGAAGCCTCGATGGCTGACGTTGTGCAGGCGGGTAAGCGCGCAAGGCTTGACGATCTGGTGAGCAGTTTGCCGGACGGATGGCACACGATCGTCGGCGAGCGTGGCCTCAGGTTGTCGGGTGGCGAAAGGCAACGTGTTGCAATCGCGAGAGCGATGTTGAGAAGGCCAAGGCTGCTAATTCTAGATGAGGGTACCTCAGCGCTCGAATTCAGAGACCGAACAGTCGATAGGCACAGACCTGTCTTCTTCATCGGAAGAGACGAGTGCAATTGTTATTACGCATCGACTGTCTACGGCTCGCCATGCCGATGAGATATTGGTGCTCGAATCCGGTGAAGTTGTAGAAAGAGGCTCTCATTCTTTGTTAATGGCGGCCAATGGGCGCTATGCGGCGATGTGGGCTGCTCAAGATAAAGAGCGGCGGCGTGTGCCATTGATTTCATTGTGAAAATTGGGATGAGGCTCAAAGCGGCCAACGGCAGAATCAGTTTCTTAACCTCCATGGCGCTGACGGTTGGAGAACGTTGGATTACAGTTCCAGGCGCTTGCAAAAGCCGGCTGCGGCATTAGACGTGGGCCTCGCGCGGGGAGAGGTGGCCGAGTGGTTGAAGGCGCACGCCTGGAAAGTGTGTATACGGGAAACCGTATCGCGGGTTCGAATCCCGCTCTCTCCGCCAGCATCTTCTGACAATATAGTCTCCCATCGGTTCTTGGCTGCGGGCAGGTCGCTTCGGGCGACCCGGCAAGCTGCAGCGGATTATGGGAGACCGCACATGACCGACGCCGAAGCCGGACGTTCGCGTGATTTCCTGGGTTATGGTCGCCAACCACCAGATCCTCGCTGGCCGAATGGCGCGCATGTCGCCGTCAATTTCGTGATCAACTACGAGGAAGGCGGCGAGTATTCCGTGCCGGACGGCGACCCCGCTTCCGAGGCCGGGCTTACAGAAGGCACGACCGCCGCCGTTACCGGCCGCGATCTGGCGGCCGAAAGCATGTTCATGTACGGGAGCCGGGTCGGATTTTGGCGGCTGCATCGGATGTTCACGAAGCGAAACCTTCCTTGCACCGTATTTGCGGTCGCCCGCGCTCTGGAACGTAACCCTGAGGCGGCGGCAGCCATCCGCGAAGCGGGCTGGGATGTCGCTTCTCACGGGCTGCGGTGGGAGATGCATACAAATCTCACCCCGGAAACGGAGCGCGATCACATTCGACTTGCGACGGAGATCATCACCAAGTGCATAGGGAGCCGGCCTGAAGGTTGGTACACGCGCTATGCCCCATCTCTGTTCACGCGCGTGATGTTGCTTGACGAAGGATACTCCTACGACAGCGACGCCTACGACGACGAACTTCCTTACTGGGTAAAAGTCGGCTCGCGCGACCAACTGGTCGATTCCCTATTCGCTCGTGCACAACGACGTACGCTTCAGTCGGCAGGGCATTACGACGGGCAGCGACTATTTCGACTACATAAGGAATGCCGTTCAATGCGTGATCGACGAAGATCCGCCGCGGATGCTCAGCTTCGGACTCCATAACCGCATCATTGCTCATCCCGGTCGCGCCTATGGACTGGCACAAGCCCTCGATTGGCTCGCGAGCAATTCCAAGGTGTGGATCGTACGGCGCGGCGACATCGCGGCTCATTGGCGCAAATGGCACCCGCCACCGGGCGCGGCCTGACGCGCCGGCGAAGCCCGGAAGAGTGAAGGCCGGCCGACGCATTGCGAACGGCCGCCGACGACTAGTCCATGAACGCATCGGCGACATATCTGTCGCACCCGGCGTCAGTCGCCGATCCGCTCAGGCATCGAAAGCCCGCACTGCAGCAGCGTGCCGCGCTGCTGCCGCGCCAGGCAACAAGCAAGATGACAAACTGAGGCAATGGTGACAGACTTGGTTCCAAGGCCGGACGCGGCAGAAAAATAATCAAAGAACAAGAGCGCCACGGTCACGTCGTCAAAGGGAGGAGATGGCTCATGAAACGCGCGTTTCTGGGAATAATCGCTGCTGCCTTTATGGCATCGGCGTTTGTCGCATCCACCACTGCAGTCATTGCGCAGACGAAGACATTGAAGATGCAGGCCACGTGGCCGGCGTCGCAAACGCTCTATGAGAACTTCACCTACTTCGCCGACCGGGTGAACAAGCTGTCCGCCGGCGCGCTGAAGATCGAGACGATGCCCGCCGGCCAGGTCGTGCCGCCGTTCGAGGTGCTGGACGCGACCCACAAGAAGGTGCTCGACGGCGCGCATGCGTGGGCGGGTTACTGGACCGGCAAGAACAAGACCGCGATCCTGTTCACCGGTGGTCCCGGCGGCACGTTCGGCATGGACTACACGGACGCGATCGGCTGGCTCTATCACGGCGGCGGCCTCGAGCTTTACAACGAGTTCTACCAGAAGGAGCTCAAGCTCAACGTCGTCGTGTTCCCGATCCTGCCCTCAGGCCCGCAGGCGTTCGGCTGGTTCAAGAAGCCGATCCAGACGGTCGAGGACCTGAAGGGCATGAAGTGCCGCCAGACCGGCATGGCCGGCGAAGTGTGGCAGGCGCTCGGCGCCACGGTGGTCAACATGCCGGGCGGCGAGATCCTTCCCGCCGCGCAGCGCGGCGTGATCGATTGCGCCGAATGGGTCGGCGGCGTCGAGGACCTGCGGTTCGGCTTCCACAACGTCTGGAAGTATCACTATTCGCCCGGCCTGCATGAGAACGTGACGATCGGCGAACTGCGTGATCAACGGCGACGTGTGGAAGGAGCTCAGCCCGCAGCATCAGGAGATCATCAAGTCGGCGGCCAGCGAAACCATCCTCGTCTGGTGGACCAAGTGGCAGCGCCAGAACGCCGATGCGCTGATCGAGATGCAGGAGAAGCACGGCGTGCAGATCCTGCGCACGCCGACCGAGATCCTGCTCGCCTTCATCAAGAAGTGGGACGAGATCGCCGCGGCCGAGAGCGCCAAGAACCCGTTCTTCAAGAAGGTGCACGACTCGCAGAAGGCCTATGCCACCGCGGTGGTGCCGTACAAGCGGTCCTACTTCCCGCCATACTCCTTCATGGCGAACTACTACTTCCCTGAGAAGAAATAGGCCTTCGTCCGGGGGCGGTGGGTTCGGCCGCCCTCGGATTTTTTCGCGTACCGCGGGGCGCGACGTTCGGCGCGCCGACGACGGTTCAGGGGGAAGCGGATGGCTGACAGGACAGAGCGGCCGTCGCCGGCGCTCTTGAGCATGATCCGGCTCATCGATGGGTTCACGGACTGGACAGGCACGATCATCTCGTGGCTGTCGCTGCCGCTTGTGCTGGCTGTCGCCTATGAGGTGGCGGCGCGGTATGTTTTCCACTTGCCGACCATATGGGTCTACGACGTGACCTACATGCTTTACGGCACGCTGTTCATGCTGGGCGCCGCCTATGCGCTGCACAAGGGCGCGCACATCCGCACCGACTTCTTCTGGGAGAAGTTCTCCATCCGCCGAAAAGGCTGGATCGACACGATCTCCTATGTCGTCTTCTTCTTTCCGAGCCTGATCATCCTGCTGCTGATCAGCTGGACCGAGTTTCACTACTCCTTTCAGATCAACGAAACCTCGGACCAGACGCCGTGGCGGCCGGTGCTCTGGCCCTTCAAGGGCGTCGTGCCGCTCGCCTGCCTGCTGCTGCTGATCCAGGGCGTGTCCGAGCTGATCAAGAGCATCTACATGTGGCGCTGGGGCGTCGAGCTCGAGCACAAAGAGAAGGTCGAGATATGACCGCAGAAGCGCTCATCGGCCTGATCATGCTCGTGGTGCTGCTCGGCGCGATCTTCATCGGCGTGCCGATCTCGTTCACGCTGCTGTTCCTCGCCTTCGCCTTCGGCTACGTGGGCCTGGGCGGAATCGTGTTCGACCTGGCCTATTTCCAGACCATCGGGATGATGAAGGAGGAGCTGCTGGCCGCGGTGCCGCTGTTCATCTTCATGGGCTTCATCACCGAGCAGGCGGGGCTGATGGAGCGCCTGTTCCTGGCGTTCCGCATGCTGTTCGCGCCGGTGCGCGGCGCGCTGTTTCTCGTCGTCATCCTGACCTCGACCGTGTTCGCGATGGCGACCGGCATCGTCGGCGCGGCCGTGACCGTTCTCGGCATCATGGCTTCGCCGATCATGGTGAAGGCGGGCTATGACGCGAGGCTTTCAGCGGGCGCCATCACCGCGGGCGGCACGCTCGGCATTCTCATTCCGCCATCGGTGATGCTGGTGGTGATGGGGCCGGTGCTCGGCGTGTCGGTCGCCGACCTCTATGCCGCGGCCTTCGGCCCGGGCTTCCTGCTGGCCGGCATGTACATCGCCTACCTGATGACCCGCGCATTCCTCAACCCCAAGCTCGGCCCGCCGGTGCCGGTGGAGGAGCGCATCCACTCGACGGGCAAGGTCGTGTACGAGGTGATCGTCGGCACGGTGCCGCTGATCGGGCTGATCACGGCGACGCTCGGCTCGATCATCGGCGGGTTGGCGACGCCGACGGAGGCCGCCGGCATCGGCAGCGTCGGCGCGCTGGTGCTGGCCATCGCCTATCGCAAGCTCACGCTCGCCGGGTTGAAGAGCGCGATGATCTCGACGATGGCGACGTCCAGCATGGTGCTGCTGCTGGCGGTGACGTCGAACATCTTCGGCGCGGTGTTCGCGCGGCTGGGCTCAGCCAACTGGATCACCGAGACGATGCTCAGCCTGCCGCTGCCGCCGAGCGTCATGCTGATCATGGTGCTGG
This sequence comes from uncultured Alphaproteobacteria bacterium, assembly GCA_963843435.1. Classification (GTDB taxonomy): domain Bacteria; phylum Pseudomonadota; class Alphaproteobacteria; order Rhizobiales; family Xanthobacteraceae; genus P52-10. The sequence continues at coordinate 285,182 of CAWJKJ010000004.1, read as the reverse complement.
TCGCTGATTTTCCTGCTCGGCTGGCCGTTCGAGTGGCCGGCGATCATCCTGGTGTTCCTGCCGATCTTCTATCCGATCGTGAAGGGCCTGAACATCGACATGATCTGGTTCGGCGCGCTGGTTGCGGTGGTGCTGCAGACGGCCTTCCTGTCGCCGCCGGTCGCCATGTCGGCGTACTACCTCAAGCAGGTGGTGAAGGGCTGGAGCCTCAGCACGATCTACGCCGGCATGTTCCAGTTCATGATCCTGCAGGTGATCTGCGTCGCGCTGATGCTCGCCTTCCCCGGCATCTGCGACCTGGTTTCCGGAGCGGCTGCAGGAAGCCTCCCGCAATCAGGCGATCCCGGACGAGCACAAGAAGATCCTGGAGCAGCAGAGGAAGGCCCCGTCGCTGGAAGACGACGACTGGACGACACCGAAGAAGAAGTAGTGTGGGAGGATTTGGGCGGCAGCCAGCCTACTCGGCGTCGTCCCGGCCAAGCGAAGCGCAGAGCCGGGACCCATACGCCGTGTCGCCAATGAGGCTGAAGGCGCTCATTGCCTTTCGGTAACAAGGCAATTGGCTCACGTCGCCTCATTGTCGACACGGCGTATGGGTGGGGACGACGCCGAGTGAGATGGCTGGCGCTTCCAAGTTGAATTCGTCACGCTAAAGGCGAAAGCCCGCGCGATGTGTCGCGCAGGCCCGCCGTGTTGCAGTCCTCACAGCAGCCAGAACGAGGTGTCGGTCAGGTCGAGGCCCGGTGCGGTCTGGACGGCGAGGTTGAAGTCGACGGATTGATCGCCGTTGAGATCGCCGGAGACCACCCAGGTCGCGGCGCCGCTGGTCGACGCGACCAGGCGCACCGCCAGCTCGCCGGCGCTGCCGGAGAAGTCGTTGACGATGCGAAAGCCCTGGTTGCCGCTGACGAGGCTGTTGGCATCGAGCGCGCGCAGGTCGATGGTGTCGGTGGCCTCGAAGCCGAGGATCCTGTCGATGTTCTGCGTTCCCGCCAGCGAGCCGGTCGACATGTCGGCCGTCGTCGCCCACCTGAACGTGTCGGCCCCGAGGCCGCCGGACATGTTGTCGAAGCCGGCACCGCCGATCAGCGTGTCGTCGCCCTCGTCGCCGAACAGGTCGTCGTGGCCGCCGCCGCCGTTCAGCACGTCGACGCCGAAGGCGCCGCGCAACTCGTTGTCCTGGGCGTTGCCGGTGATGGTGTCGTCGAAATTCGTGCCGGTCACGTTCTCGATCGAGATCAGGCGATCGGTCTGGATCAAGGTGGAGCTGCCAAGGAAGCGCACCGCGGTTCCCTCCGCGCCATTCTCGCCGAGCTGGACGACGACGCGCGTGACGTTGCCGATGACCTCGAACGCGGCCGTGTCGATGCCGGAGCCGCCATTGATCAGATTGTTGCCGAGGCCGCCCGACAAGATGTCGTTGCCGGAGTTGCCGTACACATCGTCGTCGCCGGAGCCTCCATCGACGCGGTCGTTGTTCACGCCGCCGTGCAGAAGGTCGCCGCCCGAGCCGCCGAACACGTTGTCGTCCCCGTCGCCGCCGTAGATATGGTCGTCGCCCTTTTCGCCGTTGAGCTGGTCGTCGCCGTCGCTGCCGTAGATGAGATCGTTGCCGTCGCCGCCGAAGATGTCGTCGTCACCGCCGCGGCCATTCAGCGTGTCGTCGCCACCTTCCCCGAAGATGAAATCTGCGCCCTCAGTGCCGTCGATCGTATCGTTCCACCAGAATCCCCGCTTGGTCGCCATGACACCGCCCCTTTGAAGTGCCGGCGCCGCGATCGGCGCCGTGCATGGGCAGGAGTATCGTCGGCGCCCGGCCGCGCGGGTGTTCCTTCGGGAACAGGTGCGGCGCGGGCCACCCGGGATGTGTGAGTTGGATCACAGGGACGAGGTGCCGGCGTCACTGCGGACGATTAGTCCACTGGCACAATAATTCACCCGACGGCGCATCGGCGACGTCGGGTCCGAATTCGGATTACGTCGGTCTGGCTGGTGACATGCCCTGGTGACTAACCAATGTATGTAGGCCCGCGACTGCACGGACAAATGCCAGCGAATGCTGCGGTTCACGCCAAGGGATTAGCGCGGGTCGCGAGGTTATTTGAGCAGCGCCGCCGTTGCCGGCCTCTTGTACAGCTGGTCGCCGCAGTCGGACTTTACGCGATAGCTGCTCGGCTCCGGCGAGATTTTTGCCGCGGCGAACAGCTTGAGCGCCTGCTCCGAGGCCGCCGTGACGTCGACGTCCTGGCTGATGCGATACAAGTCGAGCGCGCGAAGGGCGACCAGCTTCGCCTTGCCGTCCGGCGCGTTCATATAGATCTCCTGGCACAGGAGCGACGCGCTCGCGTTGTTCGCGGCTTCGGATGCCTGATCGGTCGTAGCCTTCACGTTGCTGTCGAGCATGTAGCCCGGCCAGAATTGCCCGCCGACCGCAGCGAGCAGAAGTCCGATGGCCGCACCTTTCAGGTAAGTCTTGATTGTCTCTGATTGAGCTCCGGTTAGGTTCATAGCCGTTACCTCCGGCAGGGAAGAGTTTCCCCTGCGAGTGCCAACAGTATCACCGACGCAGAACGATAGATAGGAAAATGTCCACACGGCGATCAGCAGGGCGATCTCGGCGATCCGGCTTTGGCACGGCGGACATTGCAGCCGCCTGCGGCCGCGCCGATCGTCAACCGTACGCAGCTTTGGTCTTATGGCCAACGCGCAATGATCAAGACACCGTTATGGTCCACGGGCCAGTCGCAATTATCCGCCGCTTCAGCGACTTCTTCCCATTCGACAGGCTCGCCCGCCCGCATCATGATATCGGCCAGTATCAGCGCATCGTTGGTCGTCTCCCGCTTGTCCCACCGGACATTCGAGATTCGCGGATCGTGGCATAGCATCGCCGCTCCAGTCCTTGCTCGAGCGCCCTTGCGGCGAACGTTCGACATCACGTTGCTTGCGCTGCGGCGATCGCGCAACGAGTTGGTTGCGCGCGGTTCGGCTTGCAGCTTTGGCTGATGTCTTAGAGGTGGCGAGTTGCGCGACCGGTTACAAGGTGCGGCTGACCGGATTCAGCCAGATTAAGTGCGCGCCGCCCTGCGACATCTTCGACCGCAGATGACTTCGGCCGCAGATGGTCGGAACGAATTCCTGTTGGCGGACTTGGTCCTCAGACGGCATCTGTCGATGCCCAAAAGGAGGCGAACCATGAGAAGCTTTACAGTTGCGCTCGTGGCCGGCGCCGGAGTTCTGTTGGCAAGCAGCGCTTTCGCAGGCCCGATGACGAACGGCACCTTCGGCGTGAACAGCGGTGCGTGGACCGAACAGGTCCGTATGGTGTGCGATGAATACGGCCGATGTTTCGAAAGGCGCGGATCGAGACGCGTCATCGAACGCAACTCGTACGCCTACGAGCCGCGGCCGAGATACCAACAGCAGCGCCGCTACCATGATGGACACTACAATAGCGGACCGGGCATCGGCATCCAGGTTCCGGGCGTCAGCATCGGGGTTGGCGGCGGCGGCCGTTGGTGATCTGATCCTGTCTCACGCGCGCTCGGGGCCGCAGAGCAGTTCTGCGGCCTTTTTGTTGAAGGACGAGAAGCGATGGTAACCCGGATCGAACGCCTGTCCGAATTCTCGACAGACGCCGCGCTTGACGATGCACCGCTTGAGTTGCTGTGCGAGGACCATCGCGGCACGTATGTCTTGCCATATCCCTGCATCCTGTCGGGATCTGTCTGGCGCAACGCTGCGACCAGCGACCAGATTTGGCGGATGTCATCGGATGGCGCCTGTATCGGGCACGGGCCGCAAGCGATCGGGATGCTGGAGGCGTGGCCTGACGGGAATCTCGTTTGTTTCGCCTGACGGCAAAGCGGGCGCGCCGGTGAATCGGTGCTCCTATGCAGACCCCGGGCAACGCGGCCTGACCGGTCGCGCTCGTCCGCCGATGCGGCGATATTGTGTGGCCCGAGTGGCCGCGCTGCCATGTCCTCGCCCATCTTTTTTCTGAAACAGCAACGCATCCTCAGGCCAGGCCAAGGTCAATCAGGAAGTCGTCATGCGTTGCGTCGTGTCCGCCGCCAAGCCCGCAGCCTGTTCCGCCCTGTTGCTGCTGTTGGCTGCTGTAATCGTCGTTGGCTTCGGCACCCGCGCCGCCCACGCGAACGAGCCGGACGCCGCGCCTGCGCGTTCATGGTGTGTTGCGCGCAGCGACGTGCCGCCGAATTGCGTGCACTCCGATCCCGTGAGCTGCGGCATCGCGGCCCTGCTCACCGGAGGCTTTTGCGTCAGGGAGGAGCCGGCCGCGAGTCCGGCCGTGACAGTTGCCGCCGCCCCGCCGCGCCAGAAGCGCAGCGTGGCCCGGCGCAAGGCGTCGGCGTCTCAGCAGGACGAGCTGTTTCGGGAATTCGAGCAGTGGAAGCGAACAAGCGCCCAGTAGCGGTCTGCGAGGCCGGCCCTCGGGACTGCCTATTTCCGGCTTCCGAGCCTGGCGCTCTCCATCTCAAAGAGACCGCGCCAACGTGATTCAAAACCGTCATTGCTCTGGCGAAGGCCAACAGCAAGAGCCGTCCTCAGGGTCAACGAAATCCCGGTGGTCGATGAAGCGCATCCTGGCCTGGGCATTGGACAAGGATGGGGATGGCGCCGGAGCGGGCCAATGCAACACTGACCTGGGAAGCATTCTCTTCCCTTCATACCAGCATTTGCGCCCATCGACGATGCGATAAGACCAGTGCGCGCTGCGAGCTGCCGGCAACTCGGATGCACATTCGATCGCCTGCGCGCTCGAGACTGAGGCGAAAAAGGTCGCGCCCAGAACCAGGAAGTATTTCATTTTCAGAACTCCCCTGACCGAGGACCCACTCGTCTGAATCACCCCCAGGAGCACCGGAACATCGGAATTTGTTCCAACTGTGAAAGAACGAAGTCAAAACAGGGCCGGATGTTCCACCCGCGACAACAGGAAAAGAAGCATGGCCGGTTGCGACTCGCGTGTCCGGCACGCCCCGGGCGAGCCTGAAGCGTGACGAGTTTGAATCGAATCTGCGCCAGTACTCCGCAGCGTTAGCGGTCAGATTGCTGGGGCTCGAGGGTGCTGGATTCCTACATACCAAAGTATGCAGGCCCTCACCGCAGGGACGATTGGTCCTGCGCGAGCCCTGCGTCACCATGATGCCACCAACACAGAGCTGACATTGAGGCCTGACATCATGTCGGCATTTGCAGTGGGTCACATCTCAACGACGAGGAGCCTGCCATGAGCACGATCACGACGAAGGACGGCACGGAAATCTACTACAACGACTGGGGGAAGGGGCAGCCGGTCGTCTTCAGCCATGGCTGGCCGCTTTCAGCGGATGCTTTCGAAGACCAGATGTTCTACCTCACCTCGCGCGGCTATCGCTGCATCGCTCACGATCGGCGCGGCCATGGTCGCTCGAGCCAGCCCTGGCAGGGCAACGACCTCGATACCTACGCTGATGATCTGGCGGAGCTGACCGAGAAGCTCGACCTGAAGGATGCCGTCCATGTCGGCCATTCCACCGGCGGCGGCGAAGTCGCCCGCTACATCGGCCGGCATGGCACCAAGCGCGTGGCGAAGGCTGTCCTGATCGGCGCCATTCCACCCTTGATGCTCAAGACGCCAGCAAACCCCGCCGGTACTCCGATCGACGCGTTCAATGGCATCCGCGCCGGCGTGCTCGCCGACCGCTCGCAATTCTGGGACGATCTCAGCATGGCCTTCTACGGCTACAACCGGCCGGGCGCGAAAATCTCCGAAGGCGTGCGGAAGTCGTTCTGGCTGCAGGGCCAGATGGCGGGAATGCCCGCAGCCTACTTCTGCATCAAGGCATTCTCGGAGACGGACACGACGGAGGATCTGAAGAAGTTCGACGTGCCGACGCTTTTCCTGCACGGCGACGACGACCAGATCGTGCCGATCGGAGCCGCCGCATTGCTTGCGTCCAAGATCGTCAAGGGCGCAGAGCTCAAGATCTACAAAGGCGCTCCGCACGGCATGTGCACGACGCACAAGGATCAGGTCAACGAGGACCTCCTCGCATTCATCAAGCGCTGAGTGCAGAGACCTGAAAAGGGTGTGCGGCGGGCGTAGACCCGCCGTCGCCAATTGGTGACGAAAGGAGCTATGTACGGTGCTGCGCCGTCTGAGCGCGATGGCCTGTCAAGCCAATACAATATGGGTTACCCATTCACATGATCCCGCGCACCCTGATTGATACGGCACAGGTGCCTGACAGCGACGAAGAACTTCGCTTGATGAAGCGAGGGACTGAATTCTCGATCATGCTGGGTCAGAACGAGCTGATGAACAGCCGCCTGAGCGGTTCGGAAGAGGCGCTGGCCAAATTGGCTTGTGAGAGGATTGGAGACGTGCCGGCTGCCCGGCTGTTGATCGGCGGATTGGGAATGGGCTTCACGCTTCGAGCGGCGCTTTCCGTGCTCGGTCCCCAGGCGGAAGTCGTTGTGGCCGAACTGATACCGTCGGTCTTGACCTGGGCGCGAGGCCCGATGGCGGGCTTGTTCGGTGACTGTCTTGCGGACCGACGCGTCCACGTTCGCGTCGCGGACGTCCGCGAGGTGATCGGGTCAAGCCGCTCAGCATTCGATGCCATCTTGCTCGACGTCGACAATGGTCCGGAGGCGCTCGCGCGCACGGCCAACGCGGCGCTCTACGACGCGAAGGGATTGAAGTCCGCGTGGACGGCTCTGCGGCCACGGGGCGTGCTGGCCATTTGGTCGTCGGGCGCAAACCTGAAGTTTGCAAAGCTGCTCCGCCAGGGCGGCTTCGACGTGGAGGAGATCAAGATACGCGCAAATGGGGCAAAGGGCGGTGCGCGCCATATCATCTGGTTGGCAAGGCGTTCAGGGAACTAGATTCCGAGGGCACCGGTTTCCGAAGATCATGCCGCGTGCATCTCGGCACCCTGAGTGCCCGTCAGCGGCCCAAGGGTTCCAGTCGCTGACGCCGTGGCCCGTCGATCCTGGGCACGGCAGCCAGGAGTTTCTTTGTGTAGGGATGCTGGGGAGCCTCCATGATCGTTGAGGCCGCGCCAAGCTCGACGATCTTGCCTCGATGCATGACCGCCACCCTGTCGGCGAGGTGCGCGACGACAGAGATATCGTGCGAAATAAACAGGTATGCGACGTTGAGACGATCTCGCAAGTCGGCGAGCAGGTTGACGATCGCGGCCTGCACTGACACGTCGAGTGCCGAGACGGGCTCATCGCAAACAATGAACCGAGGGTTGGTCGCAAGCGCGCGGGCGATGCCGATGCGCTGCTTTTCACCACCGCTCATCTGGTGGGCGTAGCGGTCGGCATAGTGCGCGGGTAGCCGAACCAGATCGAGCAGTTCGTCGACCCGCTTCGGGATTTCCGAATTCGTCGCCAGGCCGAATCTCTGGATTGGTCGCCCCAGGAGTTCACGAACGGTTTTTCGGGGATTGAGAGACGAATCCGGGTTCTGGAATACGATTTGTGCGGCTCGTCGCATGGGCTCCAACGCGCTCTGAGGCTTGTCGGAGACAAGTTCACCGTCGATTTCGATCGTACCCGCCGTCGGCTCGATCAGGCGCAGAATGGTCCGGCCGAACGTTGTTTTGCCCGAGCCCGAACTCGCCGACGAGACCGACCACCTCTCCCGTCGAGACGGTGAGGGAAATGTCGTCGACCGCCTTGAGCTCGACGACACGCGATTTTGTCAAACCGCGCAGGATGGACGGCGCATTGCCGAGATAGAACGTCATCGAGAGGTTCTCGACACGAACGATCGTTTCGCTTGCGGGGCGAGGTTTCACCCCTGTCTCAGCCTGCTGGACGGCTTCTGTCACCCAGGGTGTTTCGCGCAGCCTTTGCGCGCTCGAGCAACGAACCGAGCGATCGTCGAGCCGGATCAGTTCCTGGGGCGACGAACTGTCGGGGGTGGCGAACGGACAGCGAGACTGAAAGCGACAACCTGTCGGGGGCCTGCGTAAATCCGGAAGCCGCCCGGGAATGGCTGCGAGTGCGCGCTTCTTCTGGCCGAGCCGCGGGATCGCCGCCAGCAGGCCCTTTGTGTAAGGGTGCATTGGCGACCGGAGCAGGTCGTCCGTCGCTCCGTGCTCCACGACCTGGCCTGCGTACAGCACGGCAACCTCGTCGGCGATCCGCCTCACCACGCCCAGATTGTGGCTGATGAAGAGCATGGTAAGGCCGCGCTTGTCGCGCAGGTCTTCCAGGAGATCGAGGATCTGCGCTTCGATCGTTACATCGAGCGCGGTGGTCGGCTCGTCGAGGATCAATATCTCGGGCTCCGAAGCGAGTGCCCCGGCGATCAACGCCCTCTGCCGCATGCCCCCGGACAGTTCATGAGGGTAGGCATTGGCTATCGCGGTCGGATTGACGATACCGACCTCGTCAAGAAGCTCTATCGCCCGAGCCGTTGCCTGAGCTCGCGAAAAGCCTCGGTGATACACGAGGCCTTCGCCAACCTGTTCGCCGATGCGCAGGGACGGATTGAGCACCGAGAACGGATCCTGGAAGACGAGGCTGACGCGCGTCCCGCGCAGGCGTCGCTGCTCGGACGCCGGCATCGCCAGAATGTCCTCGCCTTCGAGCAAGACCCGCCCGCTGACGACCTTGGCCTCCGAAGGCAGCAATCCCATCGCCGCCATCGCGATCGTGCTCTTGCCGGAGCCGGATTCGCCGACCAGTGCCAGCGTCGCACCCTTGCGCGCCGAAAGGTTGATTGAACTCAGCGCTTCGATCTCGCCGCCTGGCGTGCGGTAGCGGATCGAAAGGTCCTGGATCTCAAGCACGCTCAAGCCTTTCCCGCGCCGGACTTCATCCGGGGATCCAGACGCTCGCGGGCGCCGTCACCCAACAGGTTGACGCCGATGACAAGCAGGCACATGGCAGCTCCCGGGGCCAACGCGATCCAGGGCGCACGATCCAGGAAGGAACGTGCCTCCGAGATCATGAGACCCCAATCGGAGCTCGGTGGTTGCGCGCCCAGGCCGAGGAAGCTCAGGGCCGATCCCAGAATGATTGCGTAGGTGACGCGCAAGCTGGCCTCGACGATAAGCGGTGGCCAGGCATTCGGGAGTATCTCCCGGAAGAGAATGTAGGACGTACTCTCGGCGCGGGCCCTTGCCGCCTGGATGAAGTCTTCGTTTGCAAGGGTGAGGGTGACGCTGCGTGCCAGGCGCGCGATCGGCGGGATGTAGACGAACCCGACCGCAACGGCGGTCTTCCACAATGCCGGTGGTGTGACCGCCAGGACAAGCAGGCCCAGCATGATGGGTGGGACGGCCATCAGAACATCGGCCGCTCGCATCAGGACTTCGTCGACCCAGCCGCGAAAATAGCCGGCCGCCAGACCGATCGGAACTCCGATCGCCAGGCTGACGACTGTCGCGCTGACTCCCATCATGAGGGAAAGTCGCGTGCCCATGAGCAGCCTGCTGAACACGTCGCGACCATATTCGTCGGTGCCGAGCCAGTAGGTCGCGTTTGGCGGCAAAAAGCGTGTCCGCATCGAGATCGTGTCCCATGGATGCGGCGCTATCCAGGGTGCGAGAAGGCCCAGCAGAACGATCGTCGCAACGATCACCATTCCGGCCTTGAGCTGCAGCGACCAGGGCTTGCCCGGCGTGGCCAGGGAGGCGGATGCTTCACCCGACATTGCGGCCGAACCTGATCCTGGGGTTCAAGCGGGCGTAGAGAAGATCCGCGATCAGGTTCGCGAAGGCGTAGATCGCCGCCACGACGAGGATCGCCGCCTGGAGTGTCGGCAGATCGCGGCTCTGAATCGAGAACACGATCAGACGGCCAAGCCCCGGATAGGCGAAGACCGTCTCGACGACCACGATGCCGCCCATCAACCTGCCGAAGTCGAGCGCCAGCACAGTGATGGTCGGAAGCAGGGCGTTGCGCAGCGCGTGGTGAAAAACCACGACGCGTTCGGGGAGCCCCTTGGCCCGCGCGGCCGTGACGTAGGGGCTTTGCATGACCTCGATCATGCTCGAACGAGTCAACCGTGACACGTGTGCGAGATGGCCGAAAACCAGCGTGATCGTCGGGGCAATGAGGTGTTGTGCCCAGATCCACAATCCGGCCGATGGGGGCTCGTAACCGGAAGCCGGAAGCCAGCCGAGCCCGGCAGCGAAGATGACGATGACGACAATCGCCCAGAAGAATTCCGGCACGGCGATGCCCAGATAGGTCAGGATCGATACGCCGTGGTCCAGCGGTCGACCGTGGCGCAGCGCCGCGACCACGCCGAGCCCCACTCCGATGACCGCGATGAGGACGAATGACATCCCGGTCAACATCAACGAGCGACCCAACGCCTCCGTCAGCATGGGTGCAATCGGGCGATTCAGGAGGGGAGACTCGCCGAGATTTCCGGTGAGAAACCCTCCGGCCCAGCGCAGATACTGGGACCAGATTGGGTCGTTAAGTCCGAGTTTGAGCTCCAATGCGCGAACCTGTTCTGGTGGAGCGAAAGCTCCGAGGATCAGGTACGCGACGTTGGCGGGCAGCAAGGCGGTGATGCCGAAGACGAGCATCGACACGGCCACGAGCACCAGAACGATAAAGACGAAACGTCTCGCTATGTATGCGGCCATGGATGCCCGTCCTTTGGCTCAGGGCTTGAGCGAAATGCTCTTGAGTTCCAGCCACTGCATCGGTGTGGATTTGAAGCCCTCGACCTTCTTGCTGACACCGTTCACGTGCGCCGCAGAATAGGCGACGATCCCGGGAACCGTCTCTTCGACAATCGCCTGAAACTTCTCGAAGATCGCCTTGCGCGCCGCCTCGTCGTTGGTCTTTCGCGCGTCGTCCAGCAATTGGTCGACCCGCGCGTCCTTGTAGAGCCAGAGCTGCCGGTTCCAGCTGCCCGTCGAGTGGTAGAAGGGATAGATCGCGGTATCGATCGTCGGTCGTGCAAAATATCCGTCGACATACATCTGCGCTTTGCCTGCGACGTTGGCGGTGTACGAAGCGAAGGGGACGCGTTCGACATTGATGCGGATGCCCGCGTTACGGGCCATATCGCGCACGGCGACACCGACGCGGACCCGCTGTTCGCGCTCCTGGGGGACCTGCATTGGGACGTCGAAGCCGTTCGGATATCCCGCGTCGGCAAGCAACTTCTTGGCCTTGGCGATGTCCGGCGGACTGAACTTCAGCGACTTGTTGAAATAGGGATGGCTGGGAGGGATCGGGCTGAAGGTCGGATTGCCTTGTCCAAAGAGCGCAAGCTCGACGATGGCTTCCTTGTCGATCGTAAGCGCAAGCGCCTGCCGAACGCGGACATCGTTAAACGGCGGGCGCTCGTTGTTGAGGATGACACCATCCCAGGTCGGCGTCGACACGGCGTCGGCACGGACGCTCGGGTGATTCTTGAACTTCTCGACCGACTCGTAGGGCAGGTTCCAGACGATATCGAGCGCGCCCGACTCCAGCGCCGCGATCCGCGCCGCCGCCTCGGGAATGATCCTGATCGTCACGCCATCGAGCTTCGGAAATCCCTTCTCGAAGTAATCGGGATTCTTGACCAGTTCCAGCCGGTCACCCGGCGACCAGGACTTGAACATGAAGGGCCCGGTCCCAATCGGGTTTGTCGACAGCTCGCCCAGTTTGTCTTTGGGAACGATGCGCAGCTGCCGGTCAGCGAAGATATCGGCGAAGCCTGCATAGGGCAGATTGAGTTCGAACTTGACCGTCTGCGCGTCGACCGCGGTGACCTTGTCGACCATCGCCAGGCTGGTGCGCGCGCGAGAGCCCGTCGCTGGATCCAGGATACGGTTCATCGTGGCAACGACATCCTCGGCATCGAGAACGCGGCCGTGGTGAAACTTCACGCCCTGGCGGAGTTTGAAGCTCCAGGTCTTCAGGTCCTCGGATGCGGTCCAGCTCTCCGCCAGATCCGGCTTGACGCTCATATCGGGGTCGATCTTGCTCAACCCGTTGAAGACGAGATGCACATAGACGTACTCGTCACCAATGGTCGTCTTGGCCGGGTCGAGTTGGGTCAGAGTCGTACCGAGCGCGACCCTGACGATGCCTTGAGCGGTGGCGTGCACAGCGCCGCCAAAGGTCATGGCAACTGCCGTGGCGATGATGGGTAGAATTTTTCGCATGCTTGTTCGCCTCTTGCGTTGAGTTTGGATGTTGTCGCTAACGGCCGACGACCGCGTCCGGGTCGATGGCGCGGGTCACGAACATGTCGGCCACAGGCTCGTATTCCGACCAAAGACGGCGCAATGTGCCGATCGGATCAGGATCGCTGTCGACTCTCAGGTCGACGTAGGGAAACGCCTCCCGATGGGCGACCAGAACGCTGGCGGATACCAGCGGTCGAAATTCGCCGCCGGCAGCGTCGCCGGCCGCCAATGCCGCTATCAGGCGGTGGGCGAGAGGTGCATCCGGGTCAGCCTCGAATGCGGTTACCATGGCTGCGGGGATGGCTTCGGACCGAACGATGTTGGCGATCGCAACGCAGTCCAGTCCGTGGGCTTCGCTGCGCTCCGGCTTGTTGCTGGCTCCGGTGAAACTGGCCGTGCGGCCATGGCGATCGATCACGGCGAGTTGGCGCCAGTCGCTCCTTGGGGTGCCGGCTACCGCAGCATCGACCGCTTGCCTTGGGTCGTAGCCCCGACGGAGCTGGTCGAGCATCAGGGGGCCGAGTCTCGGATCGGTGGTGTGCTGGGAGAGCGCCGCTCCCACTCCCGCCAGCGCGAACGCGCAACGCGATCCCACCGCGATGGACGACGTCGTAACAACCGCTCCCAGCATCCCCGTGCGCGCGCAGCGTCCGGCGAGCGAGAAGGTCATCGCAGCGTCTCCGGACGAATGGCGACGATGTCGACTTCCATCAAAAGTTCTGGACTTGCGAGGCCCTTGACGACGACGGTTGTGAACGCTGGCGGACGGTCGCCGAACCTGCTCAGAACCACTTCGTTCACGGCGGTGAGGAAATCAGATTCCGTGACGTAGACCGTCGCCTTTGCGACATCGCCAAGCCCGGCCCCGGCCTCGGCGAGCAGCGTCGCCACGTTGTCCATCGCCTGGCGGGCCTGAGCTGCAGCGTCTCCAGCTCCATGGAGCTTCTCGTCGAGCCCCATCCCGGTCTGCCCCCGCAGGATAATTCGATCCTCGGTGACGACGGCCATGCAGAACTTGCAGTCGAGCTTTTGCGCCTCCGTGCCGTAGCGGGCCATGCTGGAATGATAGGGCCGAAGCCTCTGATGCGGCTTGCCGTCTTTCCTGCGAATGGCGACGACGTCGATCTCAAGGAGGATGTCAGGTCGTGCGAACGCGGTGGTGACGATGCCCGTCGATACCGGGCGGACGTCGCCGAAATGCTTGCCGATCATTGGATAGATGGCCGGCCTGTAAAGGCGGTCGCCAATGTAGACCGTTATCTTGCAGACGTCCTCCAGCGCGCTCCCGGCCTCCTTGAGCAGAAGAGCGAGGTTCGCGAGCGCGAGATCCGCCTGTTCGCTCGCGTCGGCGAGCGAGCGACCCTTCGTGACGATGCCGGTGTGGTCGAGCCTCGAGCCCGTTTGCCCGCGGACGAAGAATTCATTGTCCGAGGCAACGACCATCGAGCCCTGCCAGGGGAAACCCTGTCCGTGCCAATTCTCGAAGGTATAGGGGCGTGTATGGCGAACGGGCTGGGCTGGTATCGCGGCTTCGGCGTCGATCTGGACGATGAGTTCGGGCCTGCCAAGGCCAGCGACGACGAGTCCGGTGCTGACTGGTCGCGCATTCGGCACGCGCTCGGTGATCACGCGATAAATTTCGGTTCGATAGCCTCGATCGACGATGCATGTCGTCAACTTGGTGAGGTTTTCCAGCGAGCCGCCTGCGGCCTCAAGCGAGGCCTGCAGCCGATCAAGCGCTGCATGGGTCTGCGCGGCTGGATCGCCAAGGCCCGTTACGGAGCCATCCGGTTTCGCCGCATTGGCGCCGCTCAGATAGACGCGCTCACCAATCCGCACCGCACCCGGAACGGCCCGCGAGCCGCATCCTGGAAGACCGAGCGATGCTTTTGCGTATTCAGTCGTCGGCAAGTGTACGTCCCCTTACCTTTCAGGCCGTTCGATAATTGTCTCAGGCTAGGACGGACCTCATCCGCAGATCGAATAAAATTCTGAGGGGAGCTTATTCAGGCGAGTTATAGCTCGTCTGCCCTTCAGAGCAGGACCGCCCCGAAATTGCTGGCGGGGTCGATGTCGGCGGCAAGCCTGCCTGTTGGTTCGGCAGCCGGGCCTCCCGTCCGCTTGAGCCATTGTCCTGAGCCCGGAGAGGCGACGAGTTGGCCATCTGCCACGATCTCCTGCCCGCGCAGGAGGACGTGAACGGGCCAGCCTGTCACGGTCCTGCCGGCAAAGGGCGTGAAGCCGGTGCGATCATGCATCGCTTCATCGGTGATCGTCACTTCGCGCTGCGGATCCCAGATCGCGATGTCCGCGTCGAAGCCCGGCTGAATCGCGCCCTTACCGGGCAAGTTGTAGATCGCCGCCGGCGTCGTCGCGGTCAGGGCGACAAAGGCCTCCAATCCGCGCCCTGCGAATTCGGGGCGTCCCTTCGAGACCATGGCGTCGAACAGCAGCGGCAGGCGCGTCTCCAGGCCCGGCAGGCCATTTGCGATCTGCTTGAAGTCGGGATTGGGCCCGGCCGAAAGCTTTCCCGTCTCGTCGAAGCGATAGGGAGCGTGATCGGATGACACGGTTTGAATGTCGCCCAGCGCCAGCGCCTGCCAAAGCGCCTCCTGGTCAGAAATTTCACGCGGTGGTGGTGAGCACATCCATTTCGCGCCCTCGAGGCCAGGCTTGTCGAGGTCGTGCCTCGTCAGGAACAGATACTGCGGACAGGTTTCTGCGAAGACCTTCAGGCCCTGACCGCGCGCATGACGGATCACCGCGGCGCCTTCCGCCGTAGAGACATGGAAGATCATGATCGGCTGGTCGATCAGCGTGGCGGCGGTGATCAGGCGATTGAAGGCCTCCGCTTCCGAACCGCGCGGGTGGCTGATCGCGTGATACTTCGGAGCGGTATAGCCCTTTTCCACCAATTTCTTGCCGAGCCACGAGATCATTCCGTGGTTCTCGGCGTGCACGCAGACCAGCGCGCGGTTCTGACGGGCCGTCAGCAGGATATCGAGCAACGGTTCGTCGTCGACCTTGATCAGGTCGTAAGTCATGAAGACCTTGATAGAAGCGTGCCCCTCGGCGATCAGCGCCGGCAGATCGGTTTGAAGCGTCTTCTTGTCCGGATTGGCGACGATCATGTGAAAGGCGTAGTCGATGAGGGCTCCGCGTCGTGCCAGCGCGGAATAGTCGTCGACGACCTTTCTGAGATCGAGGCCGCGGTGCTGCGCAGCGAACGATATGAATGTCGTGTTGCCGCCGAAGGCGGCTGCCGTCGTGGCACTCTCGAAAGTGTCGGCATTGAGCAGTCCGCCGGCCGAGACTTGCTCGATATGGGCGTGGGTGTCGATGCCGCCGGGCAAGACGAATTTGCCCGTCGCGTCGATCTCGCGCTTGCCCCTGGGAAGGTCCAAACCGATTGCAGAGATCCTGCCGTCAGCCACAGCGACATCGGCCTTGTATGCGCCGGTCGCCGTTGCGATCGTGCCGCCACGGATGACGAGATCATAGCTGCTGGGTCGTCATGGTGTCTCCGAGGCGTAGCGAGTTGAATGTGGCGAATGCGATGGCGTTCGCGGCTCCGTCAGCGAACGGCGATGGTGCCGATTGCCATCGCGACGGCGGCTTGAGTCGGCTCGATCACCGGGATGCCGAGTGCCTGCTCGAGCGGGCGCCGGTGACGCGCCATGCCGGCGCAACCCATGACGATGGCGCCGGCTCCGTCCAGTTCCTTCAATTCCGTGCCGACTGCGATCATCCGGTCAAGGGTATGCTCGCCGGAGGCGCTTTCGGCGACCGACATCCCGAGCGGTCGTTCGCCGGCAAACCGATCCATCAGGTTCATCTGACGAAGATAGCGGATGTGGCGGGGAATTGAACGCGACTGGATCGCGATAACGCCGAAGCGGTCTGCTCGCGTCAGCGCGGTCAGGACCCCGCACTCGGCGATACCAAAGACCGGGCTCGTCGTTCCTTCGCGTGCACCGTGGATGCCCGGATCGGAATAGCAAGCGATCACAAAGGCATCGACGCCGTTCACGGCCTCCACCCTGCGGCGCAGTGGAATTGTGACGCTGTCCGCATGCTCCTGTGTTTCGATGCCGAAAGGGCCTTCGCGCAAGGTCTCGCAGACGATCTCTGGTCCTTCGGCGAAGGCGAGCGGCACCAGCGCCTGGCGAAGGCCTTCGGTCACTGCCTCGTTTGAATTCGGGTTGATGACGAGAATGCGACTGCGGCGGGTCATCGTTCCTCCATCGCCTCACTTGATCCGAAAACACCGGCGCCGCAAGCGTTGTCCGCCACCCACTGCGCCATGACTGTCGTCGCGGCGAGAAAGTCGTCGGTCTCCATCGCCTCCAGGGGATTGTGGCTGCCGTGTTCATTTCGAACGAAAAGCATCGCGACCGGTACGCCGGCGGCCGCGAAGGCAGCGGCATCGTGCGACGCCGGGCTGCCGAGCGACATCGCCGGGATGCCAAGACGTTCAGCTCCGTGCGTCAGCGCCGCCCGAATGTCCTTGTCCATCATGCCGACCGCTGCGTAAGCGCGCCTGCCCAGCTCAAAACTGACGCGCCGTTCCTGCTCGATTGTACCGATAATATCCGCGATCCTGGCCTCGATCCGGTCCAGGAGTGCGGGATCATACGCGCGCACGTCCAGGCTGAAATGGAAATCGCCGGGTACGGTGGTCAGGCCATGTGTCGCGGCATCGGTATGGAAGCGGCCGAAAGTCATCGCGAGCTGCGTGCCGGCCGCGTCGTAGTCCGCCCAGATCTGGTCGAGCGCACAGGCAAACGCGGCGCCGGCCATAGCGGCATCGCGGCGAAATCGGCGTGGTGTGCCGACGTGATCATGGCGGCCGACGATCCGCGCGTTTGGATAGCGGAAGTTGCCCGGTATGCCCGTGCAGATGGCAAGCGGGTAACCGGCTTCAACCAGACTTGGTGCCTGCTCGATATGCAGTTCCAGAAATGCGCGGATCGTAGCGGGATCCAGCTCGCGCTCGCCGCGCCGCAGTGCTGCCGGATCCCCGCCGCAGGCGGCGATATGGTCAGCGAGGCCACGCCCTGTATCGATGCGCCGGGCGTCGAGGGCGCCATCGGGCAATGTCCCCAATGCACCTCGGCTGCCAATGTACGAAACCTCGAACCAGACGCTCTCTTCGGCCCGCACGCCCATGACTGTGACGTCGCAGACCGGCTTCAGCCCCAGCTCACGCAGGGCTTCGATCGTGACAAGCCCGGCGATAACGCCTGCCGCGCCGTCAAAGTTGCCGCCATGGGGGACGCTGTCGAGATGCGAGCCGATCAGGATTCGCGGGGCCGATGCATCGCTTCCGGCCCACGTCGCATAGCTATTTGCGGCGGCATCCGTTCGAACGGCCAATCCGACGGACTTCGCGTGGTCGACGAGCACCCGATGGCCGAAGTTCTCCCCCGTTCCGTATGTGTCTCGCGTGATGCCTGGCTCAGCCTGGCTTCCCTCAGCCAACCGCGCGAACAGCGCTTCGGCGAGACCGCGTTGCCGTGCCACGGCGGCTTTCAAAGCCTCCGGTGACGGTCCGGTCCGGGAGAGCGATCCGCTGGACTTTTCGGTCACTGCGCTCATTGCGAGCCCTTATCGAAGTAACCCGCACGAACCGCGGCACCAATCATGTTCACGATGAAGCGCCCGGCCGTGATGCAGGTGATCTGATTGATGTCGCTCCGAGGCGTTATCTCGACCACGTCCATGCCGACAACGCGACCCTTGCCGACGAGCCCATGAATAAGGCTGCGAACCTGTGGGAACGTCAGGCCGCCGGGGCAGGGGCCGGCAACTCCGGGTGCGATCGCCGGGTCGATGCCGTCGAGATCGATCGTGAGATAGTAGCGTCCGCCTGCGGGAATTCGGTCGAGCACCGCCTGCATGCCGCGATCATGCACCTCATACGACGTAATGAGATGTGCACCATAGGCGCGCGCCGCCTCAACCTCCTCGGTCCGGGCGCTGCCAGTGGCGTGCAGGCCGATCTGGAAGATGTCGCCGATGTGCGACATCTCGGACGCCCTGCGGATGGGACTGGAGTAACCGTTTGTGACGCCGTTCACGTCCTGGCGCCAGTCGAGATGCTGGTCGACCTGGATGAGCGTGATCGGGCCATCGCCGTCCAGCCCGCGCAGGACCGGGATCGGGATACCATGGTCGCCCCCGAGAACGATCGGCATGGCGCCGGCCGCGCGGATCTTGCGGATCGCTGCTTCGGCCTTGCGATAATGGGCGGAAAGATCGCGAAAATCGCCGACGATGTCGCCGCAATCGACAACCCGTATGGCGCGGTTGTCGTAGAGCGGTCCGCCGAGATCGAAATCATAGCGCTCGATGGAGCGTACGATGCGGTCGCTGGCACGCCGCATCGCGGCTGGCATGTTGGTCTGGTCGTTGACGATCTCGGCGAAGCTGTAGGCATCACCGTATGGAATTCCGAGGAATGCGATGTCGGCTTTGAGCGCGTCGAGATCGGTCGCGAGCTCCGAATACAGGAAGGTCGCGTGGCCCGTCTTGGGTGCGGTTGTGAGATTTATCGATGGATCCTGCAGGTCCGGAATAGCAGCAGGCTTAGTTGTTGAGCCAGGACAGTTCGCCGGGCGGCGGTGCGATATCGGGATTGGCCTCGATCATTCGTTTCCAGACGCGCTCCGTCACAGCCTGAGCCTCGGCGAGCAGCGCCTGTTCGTCGACGGTCAGCACCTTTCCGTCGCGCATGACGAACGCGCCATCGACAATGACCGAGTGAACGAGTCCCGGATGGCCATAGTGAACGACGTTCGAGAGCAGCCGGATGATCGGTCGCATCGCCGGAGTATTCAGGTCGATCAGCGTGAGATCGGCCTTCATCCCAGGCTCGATTGCGCCGATATCGGAGGCCGCCCCGATGCTGCGCGCAGCGTTGACGGTGACCATGTCGAGGATTTGCTGGGCGGTCGGGCTTGTGCCGTTTTCACGCTCGCGGCCGCGCCCCGTGCGATGGACGATCGAGCCGATCGCCATTGCCTGGAACATGTCCTCGCTCATGTTGTCCGTTCCCAACACGATCTCGACTCCGGCATCTCGAATGAGGCCGATCGGAACCTTGTGGAGTCCGCGCCGGGAGGAGCTGGCGGGGCAGTGGACCATCCGGACGCCGCGCTTCGCCAGCAGCTCGATGTCGTCTTTGGTGCAGAAGGTCCAGTGGGCGGTCGTCAGATCCGGCCCAAGAAAGCCTTCGCGGTCGAGGTAGGCTGCCGGCGTCAGGCCATAGGCGGCCTTGACTGCCGCAACCTCTCCGGGGCTCTGGGCGAGATGGCATGTGCGCGTCAGGCGGTGGCGGTTGGCGAGGTCCAGCAGCTTGCGCAGCATTGCCGGCGAGCAGTTGTCCGGCGCATGAGCTGCGATCTGGCAGTTGACCCGGCCATTTCGTGCTCCGTGCCAGTCTTCGATGAGCGCCTGCGTGCGATCGAGAAAGGTCTGGCCGAAGGCCTCGTCGACGTCATAGTCGCCAAAGCGAATCTTGCGGGTATCGATGTCTGCACAGCTTTCCGACAGCCAAAGGCGCAAGCCCGTATCAGCCATTGCGCCGGCATATGACGGCACGTGGCGAAACGGGTCGACGAGTGTGGTTGTGCCGCTGCGAATGGCTTCCAGACAACCGAGCGCAGCCATTGTGGCCCGTTCGTGATCGCTCATCGTGTAGGAAACGGGAGACATGTAGCGATAGATGATCTCGCCGTCCCAATCTTCGACCGTGCCGCGCAACGCGGTGAGCACCGTGTGCGTGTGGGCGTTGATGAGGCCGGGCAGGACCGCAAGTCCGCGCCCATTCATGCGCTCATATTGCGGGTAGGCCTGCTCAAGCTCTCGCGTGGTCCCGACGGCCGCGATGCGGTCATCGGCAATCGCGATCGCGGCGTCCATCAGGACGCGCCGCTGTGCGTCGCAGGTGACGATCGTTACGTCAGTGATCAGCAGTTCCATGCTGCGTTCCTGCATTCGCGCAGCATGTGTGGCACGCCGATCGAGCCCGCGACAAGCAAGGCGGCACTGGCTGCAACGAAATGGCGGCGGTGGCTGGCTTTCACTCCGCGGCATGCCGCACGATGGGAGGGTCGGCCAGACTGTACCCCGCCGGGGCAGGCAATGGCGGGAACTATGCTGATTGTGCGGGTGGCATTTGCCGAATGAATAGTCGGCGCAGTCATCCGAATTTCGTTGCGGTCTGTTCCGCGATCACCCGCACCTCCTTCAGGAATGCATCCGCGGGCCGCGAGAGAGGTCGTTTGCAGGATCTGACGACGGATGCTGATACGATCGATACAGGCTCGAATGGGCGTATCGCCAGCTCTCCCCGGGATGACAGCGGCGACAGAGGGTCAACCACCGCAACACCGACGCCGGCCTCCGCCAGGACGCAGGCTGAGTTGCAGTAGCGAACCTCGACCGAGAACGAGAAGCTCTCTCCCGCCTTGGCGAACGCCTCGCGAACGATGGTTCCCATCTTCGTGCCCCGTTGCAGGGCAATGAACGATGTCTCTTTCAAATCAGCCGGCGTGACCACCGCCCTCTCTGCCAGCCGATGGTCCTTGCGCATGACGCAGACCATCCGTTCGGAGAAAAAGCATTCGCTGTCCAGGCCACGATGATCGCCCAGACCCATAACGAAGCCGAGCTCGGCGACCCCGTTATCGACATTCTCGATCACGCCTTCAAAGCGGCGAACGTCGAATGACACCCGGGTCTTCGGGCGCTTGAACAAGAAGTTCTTCAGGGCCAGCGGGATCACGCTATACCCGAGCGGCGGCGTCGCCATGATGCGCACGTGGCCGGAGCGATTGTCCCTGAGATCCTCCACCTTGGCCTCGAAGGCTGCGTGCATCGAGAAGATCGGATCGGAATCCTGATAGAGCTCGCGAGCTTCCGCAGTGGGGAAGAGGCGGTTGTTCACGCGTTCGAACAGCGGAAAGCCGACCTGACTCTCGAGATGCTTGATCGCATTGCTGACCGCCGGTTGGGACAGGCCGAGTTCCTGAGCCGCGCGCACCGTCGTTTCGCAGCGAACGACCGCACGCAGCAGCTCGATCTGACGAAGGTTCATATGACCGCTCCGAATAGAGTTCCTCGACCCTATTCGCTTAGCAAATCATATGCCAGCCAGCACGCCGCCCCGTCGAGCGTAGTCGACATAGATTTCCCGCAGGCGCAGTGTCGCCGGCCCCGGCGCGCCATTGTGGATCGTATGGCCGTCGATTGAGACAACGGGCATGACCAGGTTGGTTGCCGAGGTGATGAACGCCTCCTCAGCGGCCAACGCCTCCTCCAGAGTGAATTCGCGCTCATCGAAAGCGAAGCCGGATTCCGCCAGAAATGCCAGCACCGCCTTGCGGGTGATGCCCGGCAGCACCTTGTTGGAGAGCGGGCGCGAGATCAGCGTCTTGCCCTTGACGATCCAGGCGGTTGAGGAGGCGCCTTCGGTGACCACACCATCCTCGACCAGCCAGGTTTCCTGCGCGCCGCTTTCCGCCGCGTACTGCTTGGCCAGCACAGGCCCGAGCAGATTGACGCTCTTGATGTCGCGCCTTGCCCAGCGCAGGTCAGGGCAGGAGACGACCTTGATGCCGGTTTTTGCCCCGGGTGCGTCGATGAAGTTGCGGGCCTGGGTGAACATCACGAGGCTTGGCACGATGTCCTTCGGGAATGCGAAATCGCGATCGGCCGCGCCGCGCGAGACCTGGAGGTAGACGCTGCCTTGATCGATGTTGTTGCGCCTGATCAGCTCCTCGTGGATCGCGACCAGCTCTGCCTTCGGCCAGGGCAGGGCGAGGCTGATCTCGCCGCATGAGCGCTCGAGGCGGGCCAGGTGGGCCTCACAGTCGACGAGCTTGCCGCCAAGCACAGCCGTGACCTCGTAAATGCCGTCGCCGAAGATGAAGCCACGATCGAAGATCGAGATTTTGGCTTCTTCCTCGGGCAGGTAAGCGCCGTTGACATAGACAATGCGGCTCATCGGTCGACTTTCTGTTGGAGGCTGGCGTTAGCCAGCCGCGTGTTTTCTCTCCTGCGAGACGAAATGTTCGGCGATTTCCTTGCCGGTTGCTATCCAGACATCGCCGAAGCCGCGGGCCCGCGAAATGAAGTCGCGGAAGATGCCGAGCCGCATTGGCCGGCCCGTCACTTGCGGATGCATCACCATGGCGACGAGGCCGCCCCATTCACGTGTCTGGTCCAGTTCCCCGTTCCAGATCGACAGGACATGTTCCTTGGGGAACATCGGCCGCGGGCTGAAGCGCTGGCTCAGCCCGTAAAGCCAATCGTCGAACGACATGTTGACCGGCAGCTCGACCACGCCCCTGGACCCGTCACGCATCCTGTGGCGATAGGGTCGGATGTCATCGCGGAATGAGGACGAGTAAAGAATGCCGCGCTCACGGAGATATTTGAGCAATTCGTCGTAGTTCTCGCCTGAAGGGGCGCGATAGCCGACCGGCGTGACGCCGAGCACGCGCTTGAGGACGTCCAGCGCTCTGTCGATCTCTTCCTTGTCCTCCGCGAATTCGGTCGGGTCGGGCCGTTTGTGCAAATAGCCGTGATGGCCGACCTCGTGGCCGTCCTTGACGATGGCCTCGCACATCTTCGGATGCGCTTCGACCACCCAGCCGGGAATGAAGAAGGTCGCCTTGATCTCGACCGAGCGCAGATATTCCAGGATCTTGGGAATGCCGACGCGCTCCTCGTAGCCGCCGAAGGACATCGTCACGAGCCGGTCGGTATTCTTGAAGTCGATGTTGCAACCAGGCTGTCTCCGCATCGACGTCGAATGCCGGGAAGACGGCGCAGCGCTTGCCCTCCGGCCAGGGAAATTCGGGCGCGGGGTCTGCCAGATTGGCGGGCTTCGCCGGGATATCGGGGATCATCGGGTTTCTTTCGCTTCGAGACGCGCCCGCGCCCGGCGAACTGGGTGACGAGCACGGCGGCGAAACCGACTCTATGGCCGCGAGGCGCCATAACAGATGTGTGGCTCTATGATTTATTCGAGGGTGCTATTTCCTGCGGTTATTGTGTGCGGGTGCGATGCAAAGCCCGAATACCCTTAGGGATCAGCCATCCGAAAATCCAAACGGAACACTGAGCCGCCTGAAATCATCAGGCAGGATCTCGCGGCCGATCGGCGGGGCTGCGCGCGCGGTGCATTTGGGGCGATGGCACACGCGGCAGGCGACGCCGATCGGCGTTGCCGCGTCCGCGGCGGGACCCGCTCCATCGCGCGTATAGATCAGGCGGGTGGCGTGCTCGGCGGCGCAGCCGATCGCGATGGCGCGCTCCACCCGCGGCGCGCCGAACGAGCCGCCGCCCGCCGTCACCGTGCGCGCGACCGAGAAGAAGCGTTGACCGTCGGGCAGTTCCAGCCACTGCGTGACGATCTGGCGCGGCGTGTTGAACACGCGGTGCACCGACCACAGCGGGCACGCACCGCCGTGCCGGGCGAACGGAAAACCTGCACCGTCGAGCAGTTTTGAAACATTGCCCGCCGGATCGACGCGGATCAGGAAGAACGGGACCTTCTCCTGGCCCGGCCGCTGCAGCGTCGTCACCCGATGCGCGGTCTGCTCGAAGCTGGTGCCGAACTGGCGCGCCAGCGCTTCGAGATCGTAGTGACGCGCGTCGGCGGCCTTCGCAAAATCAGAGTAGGGCATGATGAGGGCCGCCGCGGCGTAACCGGCGAGCGCCCTGCGCGCGAGAAGCTCGCCGCTCTTGGTGGCGAAATGGCCGGCTTCGACGGCGGCGCCGATCTCGTCTTCCATTTCGAGGTAGGCGAGTTGCTGCGCCAGCTGAAAATTAAGGCTCGCCGTATCCAGCGAGTCGTCGAGCAGCAGTTGGCGGCGATGCCGGTCCAGCCGCCGGACGGAGCCGAGCATCACCTCCGGCGGCAGGTAGCGGACCGTCAGGTTGTGACGGACCTTGAGCCGCTCGATCAGTCCGTTCTGATCGCCGGCAGCCTGCGCCAGGCGTTCGCCGGCATCGTCGAGGCCGGGAAAATTGTTGCGGCGGGCGGCGAGGAAGCGCCGCACCTCTCCAACCGGATCATTGGCGTCGAGACCATTTCCAAAACCCTGTGCGTCCGCGACGGGTCCCGATGCGCCACGATCCGCAAGCGCGAGCTGTTCTTCGCGATAGGCGGTGTAGAGACGCAGGAACGCTTCGGTAATGCCGGGATAGCTGGTCGCGACGTCGCTGACTTCGAGCGAAGGCATGTCCACATCCGCGAACATCGGATCCTTCAGCACGGCCTGCAGCCGCGCCATGTGATCGGCGCCGCCGTCGCCGGCGAGGTCGGCGATGTCGATCTTGTACGTCCGCGCCAGCCGCAGCAGCATGTCGGCGGTGACCGGCCGCTGGTTGCGCTCCAGCAGCGCGACATAAGGTGCCGAAATATCGAGATCCGCGGCCATATCGGCCTGGGTCAGGCCGAGGTCGCGGCGGAGCCGGCGCAGTCGCGGGCCCATGAAAACGGAGGTTGCCATCCGGTGTGGCCTTCCTTTGTTCCGAACCCTCTTTGTAAGATAATTACAACATTACACGATCCATCTGTAAAGTATGACAAGTTATCTTCGTGAGACCTCCCGCACTGCCGCACGGTGTGTATATCTGGCGGCAACTTAGTGTCAGACCGGAAGGAACCCGCGACATGATCTATCAAGGCCCGGCTCCTTATAAGAGCCAGATCGACGCCGCCGAGAGGCTCATCACCAGCAAGGGCGCCCCTTGGGATGGTATCAGCGCCGAGGGCGTTGCCCGCATGCGCCTGCAGAACCGCTTCAAGACCGGCCTGGATATCGCCCGCTACACGGCCGCGCTGATGCGCAAGGACATGGCCGAGTACGACAAGGATTCGTCGAAGTACACCCAGTCGCTCGGCTGCTGGCACGGCTTCGTCGCGCAGCAGAAGATGATCTCGGTCAAGAAGCACTTCGGCACGACCGACCGCCGCTACATGTATCTGTCCGGCTGGATGATCGCAGCGCTTCGCTCCGAGTTCGGCCCGCTGCCGGATCAGTCGATGCACGAGAAGACCTCCGTGCCGGCGCTGATCGAAGAGCTCTACACCTTCCTGAAGCAGGCTGACGCCCGCGAGCTCGGCGACCTGTTCCGCGAGATCGACGCGGCGCGCAAGGCCGGCGACAAGGCGAAGGAAAAGGCGCTGACCGAGAAGGTCGACAACTTCCAGACCCACGTCGTGCCGATCATCGCCGACATCGATGCCGGCTTCGGCAACGCCGAGGCGACCTACCTGCTCGCCAAGAAGATGATCGAAGCGGGCGCATGCGCGCTGCAGATCGAGAACCAGGTCTCGGACGAAAAGCAGTGCGGTCACCAGGACGGCAAGGTGACGGTGCCGCATGACGTGTTCCTCGCCAAGGTGCGCGCAGTCCGCTACGCGTTCCTCGAGCTCGGCGTGGAAGACGGCATCATCGTCACCCGCACCGACTCGCTCGGAGCCGGCCTGACGCAGCAGATCGCCGTCAGCCACGAGCCGCGGCGACATCGGCGACCAGTACAACAGCTTCCTCGACTGCGAGGAAATCACCGCCGCCAACGCCAAGAACGGCGACGTCGATCATCAATCGCAACGGCAAGATGCTGCGTCCGAAGCGTCTGCCCAGCAACCTGTACCAGTTCCGCGCCGGCACCGGCGAAGACCGCTGCGTGCTCGACTGCATCACCTCGCTGCAGAACGGCGCCGACCTGCTGTGGATCGAGACCGAGAAGCCGCACATCGAGCAGATCGGCAAGATGGTGGACCGGGTTCGCAAGGTCATTCCGAATGCGAAGCTGGCCTACAACAACTCGCCGTCGTTCAACTGGACGCTGAACTTCCGTCAGCAGGTGTTCGACGCGCTACAAGGAAGCCGGCAAGGACGTGTCCAAGTACAACCGCGCCGAGCTGATGAAGGTCGAGTACGACTCCACGCCGCTGGCGGTCGAGGCCGACGAGCGTATCCGCACCTTCCAGGCGGATGCAGCGAAGCGCGCCGGCATCTTCCACCACCTGATCACGCTGCCGACCTATCACACGACCGCGCTGTCGACCGACAACCTCGCCAAGGATTACTTCGGCGAGCAAGGGCATGCTCGGCTACGTGCTGAACGTGCAGCGTCAGGAAATCCGCCAGGGCATCGCCTGCGTGCGGCACCAGAACATGGCCGGCTCGGACGTCGGCGACGACCACAAGGAATACTTCGCGGGTGAAGCGGCCCTGAAGGCGGGCGGCGCGCACAACACGATGAACCAGTTCTGACGATCGATCGTGAGTTCGGAGCAGGTTGGGCTCTGAACTGACGGTTCCTGAACAAGACATGACGCCGAGCGGGTTCTTCCGCTCGGCGTTTTTCTTCGCGAGTTAGCGGCGCAAGAATCGCCGTCACCACGTCATCCCGCTCTGCGCGCCACAGCGACCGCTCAGCTGACATTTATTCAAAACGTCTTCGGTCAGCTCCCATGGCGGCGGGTCGCGTGCAGGCGTTCGTTTCGATCAAAGGCCGATCGGCCACCTCGGCGGCGCGCAACAGGTTGGACCCTGGTCCAATAGCTCGCTGTCATCCAACTCGGTAAGCATTCCCGCGCTCGAACTGCAGCTATCGACGATTTTGCGCCAACGCGGCCCGGGTCGCTTGGCAATGCGTTCGTTTGCAAGGGCTCGATCCGCGAAGGCAAGTGGAAACAGCCACCGCTGCAGCGGGCGACATAGCTGATCGCGGCGAGCGTCGGCGATGGTCAGGACGCAACAATCCGGTCGACGATGATCAGAGACAAATCTGCAGGCATTCCTCAAGCAAACCAGGAAATGGCACCATGCAGCAGTTTATCAGCCTCCCGGCGGCAGCCCTCGTCAGCGCTATACTGGCACTGCCGCAAACGGCCGCCGCCCAGACGACGCCCGCAACTCCACCGGCGCTGATCACCCCGGACAAAGTCGAGACACGCATTGGCACCCTTGAATTCAAGGACGGTGCGCCCACTGCGGCCACCGTCGAGAAGGTGCTCGACAGCCTGGACTACGTGCGCGGCGTCGATGCATTCATGAACAGCTTCTCCGGTGCATCGGCGTATGCGATCCGCAAGGGCTTCCACAGCATCGGGGCCGAGGACAACACGGTGGTCATCTTCTCTGAGTTGATGGACTCGAACTCGCTCTTTCTCACCGCCAATGCCGATACCGTCTATAATCTGGCCGTCCTCGACCTGACGAAGGGTCCGCTGGTGGTTGAGGTGCCGCCCAAGGCGCTCGGCACGCTCAATGACATGTGGTTCGGATGGATCATCGACATAGGTGCGCCCGGCCCAGACCGGGGCCAAGGAGGCAAGTACCTGATCCTGCCGCCCGGCTATGACGGCCCGCTTCCTGATAACGGTTTCTTTGTGGGTCGATCGAAGACAACGCAGGCTCTCTACGCGGTTCGCGCCTTCTGGAGAATAACGATCCAAAACCGGCTGTCGCGCTGATCAAGGACACGCTGAAAATCTATCCGTACACGCCGGGGGGATACGGCACCAGCATTGCCACGGCGCTCGAAGGCAAGGTGCGGCTGGAGGTCAACCCGCCGATACCGCCGACGAAGTTCGTCGAAGCGAGCGGGAAATCGTTCAACACCATTCCTCCAAACGACTTCTCGTATTTCGAGATGAT
Source organism: uncultured Alphaproteobacteria bacterium (assembly GCA_963843435.1). Classification (GTDB taxonomy): domain Bacteria; phylum Pseudomonadota; class Alphaproteobacteria; order Rhizobiales; family Xanthobacteraceae; genus P52-10. The sequence continues at coordinate 257,326 of CAWJKJ010000004.1, read as the reverse complement.
CAACGAGTTGGTGCAGATGGAGCCGGCCACCTCCTCCAGTCCTGAACTGCTGGGCCAACTCGCGGCGATCGGCATCGTGAAGGGCAAGCCCTTCAATCCTGACGCCCGGATGAAGAAGATTCTCACCGACGCAGCCGCCGTCGGCAACGCCGCCGGACGAATGTTTAATTGGCGTGCCGCCGAAATGTCCCGGTTGGTCCTTCTATCCCGGACTCCATGTGGGCCAACATGCTGTGGGAGGGCGGTTACGACTTCGAGACTCCGCCGCCGGCGATCACCAACGAGGGCTTCTTCAAACCGTCGCCGTCAACCGGCGCTCGGACGCTCAACTCCCGCACGGCGTTCTACTACGGCTACACCATGGACTCGCCGGGCATGATCATGCGGCTGCCCAACGTCGGCTCGCAGTACCTCATGGGGTTCACGGACGCCGAGAAGAATTCCGTTTGATGGTGGCAAGACCTACCGGGTAACCCTGCCGAAAGACATTCCCGCGGCAGCGTTCTGGTCGTTCACGCTTTACGACAACCAGACTCGCTCGATGCTGCAGACGCCGCAGCGTTACCCGCGTGCCGGAAGCCAGACGTATCCTTCACCGGCTGCCGTTGCGGACGCGGACGGCTCGACGACGATCTATTTCGGCCCAACCAAGCCGGCCGCCGCGAAGGATGGCAACTGGATACAGACCATGCCCGGCAAAGGCTGGTTCACCCTCCTTCGCCTCTACAGCCCGCGTGAATCGTTCTTCACGAAGGAATGGCGGCCGAGCGAGATCGCATTGGTGAAGTGAGCCGACGCCGGTCCACGACGATGGTCGCGCCGCGTACACAGCCTATGTGTAACGTCGCTGCAAGCCGCCAAAGGTTGCCGCGCCGAAGCGCGTGAGCTCGAAGGCGGGTTCGCTTGAACTTCTTCCTCGCTGCCAAGCGCTTAGGGCGGCCATTTTTGCGAGTAGCGGGACAGCACGAATTCCTGCATGGCTTATCGGCCCGCCGAGTGGCCGCTCGATGCGGTTCGGGCGGACGCGCGTTCAAGCGCGGGCGTAATGCTGTGGGGAGCGATGAAATGACTGCTATACGCGGCTCGGCGGCGGTCGTCACAGGCGCGGCAAGCGGCATCGGCCGTGCGCTGGCGCTCGAGCTTGCGGCGCGTGGTCTGCGACGTCGCGCTCGCGGATCTCGATGAAGCGGGATTGACGCCGGTGGCTGACGAAGTTCGGCGCGTGCATCAGAGAAGGGCTTCGGTCCATCGCGTCGACGTCTCGGAACCGGCACAGATCGAAGCGCTTGCCAAGGCCGCGGTCGTGCAGCATCCGGGACTCAACATCGTCGTGAACAATGCCGGCGTCGCCCTGTTCGGCCAGTTTCACGAGATCGACCAGGCGCAGATGGACTGGCTGATGAACATCAACTTCTGGGGCGTGGTGCATGGATCGCGCGCGTTCCTGCCGCACCTCGCGGGCCGGCCAGAGGCGCACATCGTCAACATCTCGAGCATCTTCGGCATCATCGCACCGCCCGGGCAGACCGCCTATGCCGCGGCGAAATTCGCAGTGCGCGGCTTCTCCGAAGCGCTGCGGCACGAACTGGCGATGAACAAAAGCCCGGTGCGGCTGTCGGTGGTGCATCCCGGCGGCGTCGCGACCAACATCGCCAACAACTCCCGGGTCGGTGTCGGCATGACCGACAATCAGCGTCGCGCTGAGACGATCGATCGCTTCAACCAGGCGGCGAAGACGACGCCGCAGGCGGCGGCAGAGCGAATTATCCGCGGCATTGAAAAGAACGAGCCGCGAATTCTGATCGGCGGCGACGCCTGGCGCATGGACCTGTTGCAGCGCTTCAAGCCGGGTACCTACTGGGCAACCATCGCCCGCCGCATCGAGAAGATGACCGGTGCGAAGAAGTAAGCAGCGGACAGTGGCGCAGGTTCACATTCCGCCGGTACGGCCTCGCGCGGTGTGTGAGGCTGGGCACATTGGCCCGGCCCGCTCACGTTCATAGTCCCTGTCATGCGCTGCGTCGTGCAGGCATCAATGGGACAATCAACATGAAGACCTCTCGTATCGCTCTGTTCGCTATCGCCATGCTCGCCGGCATCGGTTCGCTGTCCGGCTCAGCGCAATACTCCCCGGCTGCCGCCGGCAGCCTTGACTGGCTCGGAAATGAAAACTACGTGCGTTGCCTGAAATATGTGAGTGGGCTTTCCAAGCGCTACCCCCTTGGGGAACAGGAGGCCGCCTATGATCGCGGCCGCAGGCAGTGCAACAAGACGTACTATCCGAACATGCCCGGGGCGCAGCATTAAGGCTGTGCCTGACGTTCCCATGGAGGCCCGATCATCCTTGATCGTTCGGGCCTCCAAGCGCGTAAGCTTTCGCCAGCCATAACCGCCGGGAATAATCCCCCTCACTTTTAGACTTTGACAAGCGTCCCGCGCCCTTTCAGCCTGATTGCAAAGACGGGGGTGCATCGAAGATGACGCAAGCTTCACGATTGGCCGTACTGGCGCTCGCAGTGCTGTCGCTGGCGGGAGGTCTCCTCCGGCAAGCGGGCAGGAGAGCGTGCTGCAGGTCGCTTCGACCGGTTCCGATATCGCGACGCTGGATCCGCATCGCGCCACCGTCGACCACCGACAAGGGGGTTGTCGGCTGGATCTACAACGCCCTCGTCCGCTTCCCGCCCGGCAGCGCCGAGCCGAAGGACATCGAGCCGGATCTGGCGGAGCGCTGGGAGAGCTCGCCCGATCGCAAGACCTGGACGTTCTTCCTGCGCAAGGGCGTCAAGTTCCACGGCAACCGGGGCGAGCTGACGGCAGAGGACGTCGCCTATTCGCTGACGCGTGCCGGCGACCCGAAGCGCTCGACGTTCTCGGCGGATTTCACCGGGATCGACCGCATCACCCGGGTCGACAACTACACCGTGCGCATCGAGCTGAAATATCCCGATCCGAATTTCCTCGGCCGGGTCTCGAACTACCATGGCGGCAACATCGTCAGCCGAAAGGCGGCCGAGGAGCTCGGCGACAAGTTCGGCACCAATCCGGTCGGCACCGGCCCCTTTGCGTTCGCCGAGAACCGTGACCCAGCAATATGTGAAGCTGGTCGCGCATGACGGCTATTTTCGCGGCCGGCCGAAGATCGGCACGATCATGTATCGCATGATCCCATCCGACAGCGCCCGCGAGCTCGCCTTCTCGTCGGGCGAGCTCGACGTCATGTACGCGAAGCGTGAGCAGCGCTGGGTCGAGGCCGCGCGCCGGCGCGGCAACGTGATCGTCGATATCTTCCGGCCGGGTGAGTTTCGCACGCTGCACATCAACCGCAACATCGCGCCGCTGAACAACATCAAGGTGCGCCAGGCCATTGCGCACGCGATCAATGTCGACGACCTGGTGCGCTTCGTCGGCAAGGACGTCGGTCCGAAGGGCTGTTCGGTGGTGCCGCCTGGCTATCTCGGCGAGGACTGCTCGGTCGGCGGCTACGCCTACGATCCGGCCAAGGCGAAGGCGCTGCTGGCCGAGGCCGGCCATCCGGACGGCATCACGCTCAAGGTCACCGTCTCGAACATCTCGTCGCAGCTGCCGATCATGGAGATCATCCAGTCGCAGCTCGCCAAGGCCGGCATCAAGCTCGAGATGAACGTGGTCGACCACCCGACCTACCACAGCCAGATTCGCAAGGACGCCAGCGCCCTCGTCTTCTATGGCGCTGCGCGCTTCCCGGTCGCCGACACCTATCTCTGACCGAATTCTTCCATTCGGCTGCGGCGATCGGCAAACCGACCGCGGTGACCAACTTCTCGCATTGCGCCGTGGCCGATGATGAAATCGACCTGGCGCGCGCCGAAGGCGATCCGGAGAAGCAGAAGCTGCTCTGGAAAGAGGCCCAGCGAGAAGATCCACAAGGATGTCTGCGCCATCCCGCTGTTCGAGCTGCTGCAGGTCTGGGCGCACAGCAAGCGCGTCGATTTCGGCTACGAGCTGAAGGGCGCCATGAACCTCGCGCCGCCGATCACGGAAAAGACGACGCTCGCGCCGCGCTGATATTCGCGGCCAAAACGGGTGAGCGAGACGACGATGCGTGCCGTTGACGCCCTGGCGGACTACGTCCATGCGGCGCGCGATCGCGACGCGTCGTCGGAAGAACGGATCGCCGCGATCCGCTGCATCCTCGATCTGCTCGGCGCCGTGGTCGCCGGTTTCAACGCGCCGGGCGTGATCGCGACGCGCAGCGTTGCCGACGCCTGCTTCGGCGGCGGTGCCTCGCCGATTTGGTTCACCGGCACGACGAGCGGCGTCGTCGGCGCGGCATGGAGCAACAGCGCCGCGGCGTCGGCCCTGGACCTGGACGACGGCAACCGCCTTGCGCGCGGACATCCGGGAGCGGCCGTCATCCCGGCCGTCTTTTCGGTGGCCGCGGAGACCGGTGCGTCGTTCGACGACATCATCAAGGCGATCGTCGTCGGCTATGAGGTCGGCGTCAGCGTGGCGGCATCGCGCGGCTTTCATGCGCGCACGGGGATGTGGTCCTGCTACGGCGTCGTGGCGGCGGTGGGCCTCCTGCGCAGGACATCACCCGATCAACTTGCTCACGCCTTCGCAATCGCCGGCATGACGGCGCCCAATCTTCTGTCCACCGGCGGCGGGCCCGGCTATCCGGTTCCTGAAGGCAACGACGTCAAGGAAGGCATCCCGTGGTCGACGGCCGGCGGCATCGTCGCCGTGCTGCAGGCGGAAGCGGGCTTTGCCGGCCCGCGCGACATCCTCGATCACGCTCCGCACTATGCGAGCGCGAAGTTGATCGAACGGATCGGCAAGGACCGGCACATCTGCAACACCTACTTCAAGCTGTATTCGTGCTGCCGGCACGTGCACGCGCCCGTCGATGCACTGCTGGCACTGATCGACGAGCACGAGCTCGACCATCGGCGGCATCGAGACGATCGACGTTCATCTCTATGACGGCGCACTCCAGATCTCCAATCGCGTCGCGCCCGCCAACCTGGTCGACGTTCAGTTCAGCATTCCTTATTGCCTCGGACTCGCCGCGATCCTTGGACCGTCGGTCCTGCTGCCGCTGAACGGACAGCGTCCTGCACCGCGATGTCGTATCGCAGTTCGCGCGCAAGGTGACCCTGCATCTCGATCCGGCGCTCGACGCGCGCTTTCCAGCCGAAACGCTGGCGCGCCTGGTCGTGTCCCATGACGGGCGCCGCTACGAGTCCGAGATCACGGCCCCGCGTGGCGAGGCGACGCAGCCGTTGTCATGGCAGGAGCTCGAGGAGAAGTTCCTGACCGCGAGCCGCCACGTCGCCAGCGCAAGCAGCAGACCGAGCTTCTGGATGCCGTCCGGCAGTTGAAGGCGGGCAGCGCGCTCGAACTCATGCGCAAGCTTGCCGCAATGAGGCTCACTCCGCGCTGAGCAAATCGCGCGAGATGCGCTCGGCGGTGGCGCGTGTCTCCTGCACGAAGGCGTCGACCAGGTCGGCATTGCGGCTGTCGCGGATGCGGCAGAGCTGGAAATCGAGCAGCACCGCCGGCTCGAAACGCCTGACGGCCAGGCGGTCCTGCATGCCGCTGACCATCAGCGGATGAACCAGCGAGACGCCGAGCCCGGCCGCGACGAACTCGCACAGCGTCGGCGAGACGTTGGCGACCATGCACGATGTTGGCGCGGACGTCGTGCGCCTGCGAACACCGGCGCGATGCGCTGGCCGGTGTGGCTTTCCGGATCGAACGAGATGAACGGCACGTCGTCGAGATCGTTCGGCCTGATCACGCTGCTTGCGCGCCAGCGGATGGTCGCGCGCCATGATGCAGACCGAGCGGATGCTCCATCAGCGACTCGGTCGACGATATAGGGATTGTCGATGCGCGAGCTGATCAGCCCGACGTCGAGCTTGCGGGTGACCAGCCAGTCGACGATCCACTGCGAGCTGCGCGACTGCACCGAGCAGAACACGCCCGGACGATCTTTCAGGAAGCTCATCGTCGCCTGCTGGATGAACGAGCCCGACAGCGCCGGCATCACGCCGATCAGCAACTGGCCTTCCTGCTCGCGGCGGATCGCGTCGACGGCGTTCTCCACCTGGCGGATGCCGTCGAAGATGCGGTCGATCTCCTCATAGAGCCGCATGCCGCGCGCGGTCGGCGCCAGCCGTCCCTTCACCCGGTCGAACAGCTTCAGCCCGGTGTCCTCCTCGAGATGGGCGATCAGCTTGCTCATGGCCGGCTGCGAGATGTTCAGGATCGCGGCGGCGCGGCTGACGGTGCCGTTCTCGATCACCGCCTTGAAAGCCTCGACCTGCCGCAGATTGAGGTGACGTGGCATCCCATAACCCTGGGGAATAGAGTGAGCGAAAAATACGACTTTGACGAAATGGAACATGTCTTCGTACCGTCATCCTCGGCAAGAGGAATTTGCATGCAGGCCGACGTTATCGTCATCGGCGGCGGCACCGTGGGGGCCGCGATCGCCTACGGGCTGGCGCGCAAGAAGCTGCGCGTGCTGGTGCTCGACGGCGACGACGGCGATTTCCGCGCGGCGCGCGCGAATTTCGGTCTGGTCTGGCTGCAGGGCAAGGGCATCAACATGCCGGCCTACCAGGCGTGGACGCGCGCGAGCATCGATCTCTGGCCGGACTTCAACCGCGAGCTCGCCGAGCCTGACGCGAGACCGACATCCAGTATGAGCGCAATGGCGGCCTGCACTTCTGCCTCGGCGACGAGGACTTCGAGAACCGGAAGGCTGCACCTGCAGCGGCTGCACAATCAGCTCGGCGGGCGAGACGCGGACTGGGAGATGCTCGACCGCGACCGCGCTCGAGCAAGCTGCTGCCGAAGGTGCCGCTTGGCCCGGACGTCAGCGGCGCGAGCTTCGGTCGGCGCGACGGCCATGTCAATCCGCTGCGACTGCTTGCGGCGCTGCTCGGCGGCATTCAGCGTCTCGGCGGCACGCTGCGCAGCAACGCGCAAGGTGGAGAGCATCTGCCGCGGGCAGCGAAGGCTTCACGGTCGCATTCGCCGGCGAACGCGCGTCGGCGCCGCGCGTCGTGATCGCCGCCGGACTCGGCTCGCCGGCGCTTGCGCGGCAGGTCGGCCTCGAAATTCCGCTTCGGCCGCAGCGCGGGCAGGTGCTCGTCACCGAGCGGCTCGCGCCGCTGCCTGCCGCTGCCCTCCAGCGGCCTGCGCCAGACCGGCGACGGCACGGTGATGATCGGCGCCACGAACGAGGAAGAAGGGTTTCGACACCTCGACGACGACCGCGGCGGCGGCAGGCCTCAGCGCCAAGACCATCCGTATCGTTCCGGCGCTCGCAGGACGCGACGCTGGTCCGCCACTGGGCGGGCCTGCGCATCATGACGCCGGACAGCTATCCGATCTACGCGCAGTCCGAGGCGCATCCGGGCGCCTTCGTCGCGCTGTGCCATTCCGGCGTGACGCTGGCCGCCGTGCATGCGACGGTGGTCGCGGACGCGATCGCCGCCGGCGCGCTGCCGGCCTCTCTCGATGTTTTCCACCAAAGGCGTTTCGATGTTCCGAAAGCTGCATGAAGCCGGCGGCAGACCGCCGTCACTCTCTACATCGACGGCGCGCCGGTCGACGCCGAAGCCGGCGAGAGCGTCGCCGCCGTGCTGCTGCGGCAGTCCGCCGCTCTGGTCGCGCACGACGCCGATCACGCGAGAGCAAGCGCGCGCCCTACTGCATGATGGGCGTGTGCTTCGAGTGCCTGGCCAGGTCGACGGCGAAGCCTCGGTGCAGACCTGCCTGACGGTCGTGCGCGACGGCATGCGCGTCGAGCGCCAGCACGGCAAGCGGAGCCTCGAGGCATGAGCAGCGTGGACCTTCTCATCGTCGGCGCCGGCCCGGCCGGCATGGCGGCCGCCGTCGCCGCGCGCCGCTTCGGCCTCGACGTGCGTCGTGGTCGACGATCAGCCGGCGCCCGGCGGCCAGATCTGGCGCTCGGTCGAGACCGTGGCTGCCGCCGCCGCGCGGCAACGATCCTGGGCGAGGCGTATCAGTCGGGCCTGCCGTTCGCCGAGGCCTTCCGCGCCAGCGGCGCGCGCTACGAGCCGGGCGCCCAGCTCTGGCAGATCGAGCCGGGTTTTCGCGCCTTCGTCAGCCGCGACCGCAAGGCGAGGACCATCGAGGCGAAGGCGGTCGTGCTGGCGACCGGCGCGCAGGAGCGGCCGGTTCCGTTTCCCGGCTGGACGCTGCCGGGCGTCCTGACCGTCGGCGCCGCGCAAATCCTGCTGAAGAGCTCCGGGCAGATTCCGGACAAGCCGGTGTGGGTCGCCGGCAGCGGGCCGCTGCCGCTGCTCTATCTGACGCAGCTGCTGCGCGCCGGCGGCAAGATCGCCGGCTATCTCGACACGACGCCGCCGGGCCGCATGCGCGCGGCGCTGCCGCACTTGCCGAAGGCGCTGCGCGCGGCCGGCGATCTTCTGAAGGGCCTCGCCTGGACGATGGCGCTGAAGACGAGCGGCATTCCCGATCATCAAGCATGTCGCCGACATCGAGGCGATCGGCGACGCGAGCAGATCGAAGCCATCCGCTACCGCACCGCCGAGGGGCGCGAGCAGACCGTGCCTGCCGATATCCTGCTCGTGCACGAAGGCGTCGTGCCGAGCATCCACGCGGTCGCTCGCGCTGAGCTGCGCGGTGGAATGGCGCGACGATCAGGATTGCTACGTGCCGGTCCTGGACCAGTGGGGCGAGACCTCGCAGGCGAACCTGTTCGTCGCCGGCGACGGCGCGGGCATTGCCGGCGCCACCGCGGCGCATCTGCGCGGCGAGCTCGCAGGCGCTGCGCATCGCCGAAAAGCTCGGCCGCCTGAGCGCACAGTCTGCGCGAGGAGCAGGCGAAGCCGCTGCGACGGCGTCTCGACCGCGAGCTGGCGCTGCGTCCGTTCCTCGACGCGCTGTTCAAGCCGCGCGCGCAACATCTTCGCGCCGGCCGACGAGACCATCGTCTGCCGCTGCGAGGAGATCACCGCGCGCGACATCCGCGCCATGGCCGAGGTCGGCCAGCCGGGTCCGAACCAGGTGAAGGCGTTCACCCGCGCCGGCATGGGGCCGTGCCAGGGCCGTCAGTGCGGCTACACCGTGACGCGCATCCTCGCGGCGGCCGAGGGGCGTCCGGCCGCCGACGTCGGCTTCTATCGCGTCAGGCCGCCGTTGAAGCCGGTCACGCCTGGGCGAGCTCGCAAGTCTGCAGGAGGAGAAACCCTTCAGGAGGCGACGCCGTGACCCACGCGCATGCCGATGTGGTGGTGATCGGCGGCGGCCTGCACGGCCTCTCGGCGGCGCTTCATCTCGCGCGCGCCGGCAAGCGCGTCACGATCGTCGAGCGCGCCTGGGTCGGCCGCCACGCATCGGGCGCCACCGCTGCCGGCGTGCGCACGCTCAGCCGCGATCTTGCCGAGGTGCCGATCTCGCTCGAGGCGATGGACATGTGGCATCGCATCGAGACGATCGTCGGCGACCATTGCGGTTTTCACGCGCACGGCCAGATCAGAGTGGCGGAGACCGAGCAGCACCTGGTCGACGCTGAACGAGCGGGCCGCGACGATGCGCCAGCTCGGCTACACCCATGAAGAGATCATCGACCGCGCCGAGCTGCTGCAGGCTGGTCCCGAGCATCAGCCCGCATTGCGTCGGTGCACTGGTGGCGCGGCGCGACGGCGCGGCCGATCCGCATCGCACGCTGCTCGCGTTTCGCCGCAGCTGCGAGGCGGCGGGCGTATCGATCCACGAAGGCTGCGGCGTCACCGCGATCGAGCGGCGCGGCGCCGACTGGCTCGTCCGCTGCGGCGAGCGGAGCTTTACCGCGCCCGCCATCGTCAATGCCGCCGGCGCCTGGGCGGCGCGTATCGCGGCGCTCGTCGGCGACGACATCGCGCTCGGCATGAAGGCCTCGATGATGATCGTCACCGAGCGGCTTGCGCCGCTGCTCGATCCGGTCGTCAGCGTCGTCGGACGCCCGCTTGTCCTTCAAGCAGTCGGGGCAGGGGACCCTCGTCATCGGCGGCGGCCTGCAGGGCAGCGCCGATCTCGACACGCGAGCGAAGCTCGGTCGATTTCCGCGAGCTTGCCAGGGGCGCGCGCGCGGCCACGCGACCTTTTCCCTGCCGTGCGCGACGTGCGCATCACCCGCGCCTGGACCGGGATGGAGGCGAAGACAGAGGACCTGATCCCGGTCATCGGCCTGTCGCCGAACGCTCCCGGCGTGGTGCATGCCTTCGGCTTCTCCGGTCACGGCTTTCAGCTCGTGCCGGTGGTCGGCGCCATCATCTGCGACCTGCTCGTGCACGGCGGGACCCAGCGCCAGATCGCAGCCTTCACGGCCGAGCGGCTGATGGCGCGAAAGGCCGCGGCATGATCCGCTACGCGATCAAGCGGCTGCTGCTGGCGATCCCGACGCTGTTCGTGATGCTGACGGCGATCTTCGTGCTGGTGCGGCTGGTGCCGGGCGATGCGGCGTCGGTGATCCTGGGCGACCAGGCGACGGAAGCCTCGCTCGCGGGCGCTGCGCAGCCGGCTCGGCCTCGATCAGCCGCTCTATCTGCAGTATCTGAGCTTCATCGGCGATGTGCTGACGGGCAATCTCGGCCAGTCGCTCAGCAGCGGCCGCTCGGTGGTGCATGAGGTGCTGCTGGTGCTGCCGCACACGATCGAGCTGACGCTTGCGGCGATCGTGATCGGCGTCGTGTTCGGCCTGCCGTTCGGCATTGCGGCTGCGGTCGGCCGCAACAGCTGGATCGACTACGCCTCGCGGATCGTCTCCCTGATCGGCCTGTCGTTTCCAGCCTTCGTCTCCGGCATCCTGATGCTGATCGTGTTCGCGATCCAGCTCGGCTGGTTTCCGGTGCTCAACACCGGCGGCGGCGATCTGTTCGACCGCCTGCGCAATCTCGCCTGCCGGCGATCAACCTCGGCATCATCATGATGGCCTATGTGGTGCGCGTGACGCCGCTCGTCGATGCTCGGCGTGCTTGGCGAGGACTACATCCGCACGGCACGCGCCAAGGGCGTGCGCCCGGTCCGCCTCATCCTCCGCCACGCGCTGCGCAACGGTCTGATCCCGATCATCACCGTCGTCGGCCTCTATTTCGGCACGCTGATCGGCAACTCGGTGCTGACCGAGATCATCTTCAACCGGCCCGGCCTCGGCAAGCTGATCCTCGGCGCGCTCAACGCCCGCGACTACACCTTGCTGCAGGGGCTGATGATCATCTTCGCGATCTGCGTGATCGTCGTGAACACGCTGACCGACCTCGCCTACGGCATGGTCGATCCAGAGTGAGTGAAATAGTAAGATAATGGCCGACACCGCAACACTTCCGCTGCTGCGTCCCGGCGGGATCTGGATCGCCTTCTTCCGCAACCGCCTGTCCTGGGTCGGCCTCGTGCTGCTCGCCGCGATCATCGTCGTCGCCGTGTTCGCGCCGCTGATCGCGCCGCATGATCCGCTCGAGCAGAACATCGTCGCGCGGCTCGAGCCGCCGTCGGCCGGAATTCCTGCTCGGCACCGACAGCTACGGCCGCGACGTGCTCTCGCGGCTGATCTACGGCGCGCGCATCTCGCTGCTGGTCGGCTTCGTCGCCATCCTCATCGCCATGGTGATCGGCTCGGCCATCGGCATCGTCTCCGGCTACATCGGCGGCCGGCTCGACCAGATCGTGATGGGCCTGCTCGACGTCATGCTGTCCTTCCCGACGCTGCTGCTCGGGCTGATGATCGCGGCGATGCTCGGCGCAAGCCTTCAGAACCTCATCATCGCCATCGCCATCACCGAGATCGCGCCGTTCGCGCGGGTCGCGCGCGCGCCGACCATATCGCTGAAGCAGCGCGATTTCGTCGAGGCCGGCCGCGCGCTCGGCTTTGGTCCGGTGCGCATCATGGGCGTGCATATCCTGCCCAACATGATCTCCGACGTCGTCGTGATGAGCTCGCTCTGGATGGCCTCCGCCATCCGCACCGAGGCGTCGCTCTCCTTCATCGGCCTCGGCGTGCCGCCGCCGACGCCCACCTGGGGCAGCATGATCCGCGAGGGTTTCGAGAACATCCTCGACGCCTGGTGGCTGGCCGTGTTTCCGAGCCTTGCCATCCTCGTCACCGTGCTCGCGCTCAACCTCCTCGGCGACGCGCTGCGCGACGCGATCGATCCGAAGCTGCGGGGCGAGTGACGGCATGACCTCGGCTCCGGCGCTGGACATCCGGAACCTGCGCACCGAATTCCGCATCGGCGGCGGCTGGTATCCGGCGGTGCGCGACCTCTCGCTGTCGCTGGCGCAGAACGAGACGCTCGCCATCGTCGGCGAATCCGGCAGCGGCAAGAGCGTGACCGCGCTCTCGATCCTGGGGCTGCTGCCGAAGGTCGGGGCGCGGATCGGCGCGCGGCGAGGTGCTGTTCGACGGCCGCGATCTCGCAAAGCTCTCCGAGCGCGAGATGAGCGCGGTGCGCGGCAACGCCATCGCGATGATCTTCCAGGAGCCGATGACCTCGCTCAATCCGACCATGACCGTCGGCGAGCAGATCGCGGAAGCGATCGTCATTCATCGCGGCGGATCGTGGGGCGAAGCCAGGGCCGAGGCGCTGCGGCTGCTGAAGGAGGTCAAGATCCCGTCGGCCGAAAGCCGGCTGCATGACTATCCGCACCAGTTCTCCGGCGGCATGCGCCAGCGCGTGATGATCGCCATGGCGCTCGCCTGCCGTCCGAAGATCCTGCTGGCGGACGAGCCGACCACGGCGCTCGACGTCACCATCCAGGCGCAGGTGCTGCTGCAGCTCGCCGAGCTGAAGCAGGCGTACGGCATGTCGGTGCTGTTCATCACCCACAATCTCGGCGTGGTGGCGCAGATCGCCGACCGCGTCGCGGTCATGTATGCCGGCGAAGTGGTGGAGCTCGCCGACGTCGAGACGCTGTTCGCGCGGCCGATGCATCCCTATACGGCGGCGCTCTTGCGCGCGATGCCGCGCGCCGACCGCGACAGCGACAGCCTCGAGCCGATCCCGGGCGGCGTGCCGGCGCTGACCGCGTTGCCGCCGGGCTGCGCCTACGCGCCGCGCTGCCCGCTGAAGCAGCCGAGTTGCGAGGAGCAGCGGCCGGAGCTGATGGCGGCCGGCACGGCGGCGCATCTGGTGCGCTGTCCCGTGCAGCTTGCCGGGAGTGCGAGCCAATGATGTCCGCGTCGGGCGGGCTCGAGGTCCGCAATCTCGTAAAGCACTTCGCCATCGGCGGCGGGATGTTCGGGCCGGAGCGGCAGGTCGTGCGCGCGGTCAACGATGTCTCCTTCACGGTGCCGCGCGGGACATCGCTCGGCCTCGTCGGCGAATCCGGCTGCGGCAAGTCGACAGTCGCGCGCGCCGTGCTGCGGCTGATCGAGCCGGATGCGGGCTCGGTGGTGTTCGACGGCGTCGATGTCCGCGCTGCGGGCGGCGCTGCGCTGCGCAAGCTGCGCCAGCGGATGCAGATCGTGTTTCAGGATCCTTATTCCTCGCTCAACCCGCGGCGCACCATCCGCCAGGCGCTCGAGGAGCCGCTGCGGGTGCACGGGCGCGGCACGCGCAAGGAGATCGCCGAAAAGGTCGAGACCGCGATGGCCGAGGTGGGCTTGCCGAAGATCGGCGATCGACCGCTATCCGCACGAATTCTCCGGCGGCCAGCGCCAGCGCATCGGCATCGCGCGGGCGCTGGTGCTCGATCCGGAGCTGATCGTCGCCGACGAGCCGGTGTCCGCGCTCGACGTCTCGGTGCAGGCGCAGATCCTGCGGCTCATGGAAGGCTTGCGCGAGCGGCGCGGCCTGTCGTTCCTGTTCGTCTCGCACGACCTCGGCGTCGTCCGCCATTTCTGCGACCGCCTCTGCGTGATGTATCTCGGGCGGATCGTCGAGGAGGGCGCGACCGCAGCGGTGCTGGACCAGCCGATGCATCCCTACACCCGCCTGCTGCGCGACTAGTTCGCCGGTGCCGGACCCGAAGGCGCGGCTCGTCATGACCAAGATCATCGGCGAGGTGCCGTCGCCGGCCAATCCGCCGTCCGGCTGCACCTTTCATCCGCGCTGCCCGCATGCGGCGGACCGTTGCGTCAGCGAGTTGCCGACGCTCGACCGCCGCAACGAAGAGCGGCTGGTGGCCTGTCACTTCCCGGAGAGCTGGGCCGGTCTCTCTGCCAGGGCCGGATCGAACGTCACATGACGATCGCCGAACGCCTCGCTGGTTTCGTGCATGAGACGACCGTCGATCCCCGAGGACGCGCCGGCTGAGCGCGGTGAAATGCGTCTTCGACCTGATGAGCGCTGCGATCGCCGGATACGCAGACGCCGAACGCGATGGCCGTCCGCCAGATCGCGCAGGCGACCTGGGGGGCCGGACCGTCCGCGGTCTGGTTCTCCGGCGATCGGCTGACGCCGGCGGGCGCGGCTTTCGCGAATGCCGCCTGCGCCTGTTCGCTCGACCTGGACGACGGGCACCGCACTGCAGCCGGCCATCCGGGTGCGGCGATCATTCCGGCGGTGTTTGCGGTCGCTCGATGACGCGCCGATCGATGCGGAACGTGTCCTCGTTGCGATTGCGCTCGGCTATGAGATCGGCGTGCGCGTCTCCGCCGCGCGCGACCTGAAGACGATCCCGACCGTCAACAGCGGCCTCTGGAGCGGCCAGGCCGTCGCGGCCGCGATCGGCTGGATGCGCGGACTGTCGCCGCGGCAGATCGCCCATGCGATCGCGATCGCCGGCACCACGGCGCCGAGCCAGTCGGCCACGTCCTACACGAAATTCCGCGGCAACAGCGTGAAGGAGGGAATCCCCTGGGGCGCCGCCAACGGCGTGCTGGCCGCGAGCCTCGCGGCGGAGGGCTTCACCGGTCCGATCGATATCCTCGACGAACCGAGCCGCTTCGATCCGGCCGTCCTGCGCGACGGGCTCGGGGCGAGCTGGCACATCAACGGCACCTACTTCAAACCCTACAGCTGCTGCCGCTGGCTGCACGCGCCGGTCGATGCGCTGCTCGCGTTGATGGCCGAGCACGGCCTCAAGGCGGACGACATCGTTCGCATCGATACCGACACCTTCGGGCGGACCCTGACGCTCAGCAACGAGGTCGCGCCGGCAACGTTTGAGGGCGGACAATACAGCCTTCCGTTCTGCCTCGGTGTCGCAGCGACCGGTGGCGCACCGGCGTTGCTGCCGTTGCGCGAGGAGTCGTTGACCGATGTCGCTGCGATCGCCGTCGCACAGCGCGTGCGGATGACGGTCAGGCCTGAGTTCGACGCGATGTTCCCGGCGGCAGTGCCGGGCAGCGTCCGCATCACGACCGCATCGGGCGTGTTCGAGCGCACCGTGCTCAACCCAAAGGGCGAGCCGGTGAATCCGATGACCTGGGAGGACATCGAGACGAAGTTCCGGGCGATCGCCGCTGGGCGAATTGCCGCTGCCGCCGCGGACCGGATGCTGGGCGCTATCGAGGAGCTGCGCGCAGGAGACATCGGCCCTTTGCGGGTGATGCTTGCGGCGAAACCACTTTCTAAGTCGGTTCGTCGGGCGGTTTGAAGGATTGCTGACGGCGTCCCGTCACGGCCACAACTTGGCTCAGCAGCCGGAAACTGTCAGAAACCGCCTTGATGCTGAACGTCTCAAGGCTGAGCAAGAGCTATCACCTTCCGTCGGGGAGGCTTCCCGTCCTGCGCGACGTCGATCTGCATGTGGTGCGGGGCGAAAGCGTTGCGCTGACGGGTGAATCCGGCAGCGGCAAGAGCACGCTGCTGCATCTGATCGCCGGGTTGGACGATGCGGATAGCGGCGAGATCTTGCTCGATGAGGCGAACATCTCGAAGCTGCCGGAGGATGGCCGCGCGCGGGTGCGGCGTGAGCTGATTGGCCTGGTGTTCCAGCAGTTCAACCTGATTCCGAGCCTGAAGGTCGCCGACAATCTCGTCATTTCAGGCGCGCATCGCCGAACGTTTCGACGCCGCATGGCAGATCGAGCTCGCCGAACGGCTCGGCCTCGCCGATCTGCTCGATCGCTATCCCGAGCAACTGTCCGGCGGGCAGCAGCAGCGCGTCGCCATCGGCCGCGCGCTCGCGCACAAGCCGGCGTTGCTGCTGGCCGACGAACCGACCGGCAATCTGGACGAGGCGACCGCGGACGAGGTGGTGAAGCTGATGACCGGCCTCGTGGCACGCACCGGCTGCGGCCTCCTGATGGTCACGCACAGCATGCGGCTCGCGAACCTGTTCGACCGGCGCGTTCATCTCGAGCGTGGGCGGGTCAGATGAAGAGCGTGGCCTGGACGCTGAAGGTCCTGCTCAGCCACTGGGGTCGGCATCCGATGCAGCTCGCGACGCTGTTGATCGGCTTGATGGCGGCGACGGCGCTGTGGAGCGGGGTGCAGGCGATCAACGCCCAGGCAAGGTCGAGCTATGATCGCGCTGCGGCAGCCTTTGGCGGCGCCAGCACCGCCATGCTGGTGCCGACGCAAGACGTGATCGTGCCGCAGTCGCTGTTCGCGCAACTGCGGCGCGCCGGCTGGCTGGTCTCGCCGGTGATCGAAGGTAGTGTGCGCTTAAAAGGCCGGCAGGTTCGGCTGATCGGCGTCGAGCCCATCAGCTTGCCGCGCGGCGCGGGGCCTGCGCCGGACATCGCGCAGCAAGCGCTGGAGAGTTTTCTTGCGCCGGCCGGGCAGACGCTGATTGCGGCAGAGACCGCGCGCGAGCTCGGCGGTTCCGAGGGCGGCCGGCTTGCGACCGACGCCGGCGAGGCGTTGCCGCCGCTGCACGTCGCCGCCGATCTGATTCCCAATCTGCTGGTGATGGATATCGGCTGGGCGCAGCGCATCTTGCGCAAGCCGGATCGCGTGTCGCGGTTTCTGCTCGACGACAATGCCGGCAGCGCGCGGGCGCCGCTGCGGGAGGTTGCAGGCGAGAGCTTGCGACTGGTCGAGGCCGGCGCCGAGACCGATCTGCAGCATTTGACCGCAAGCTTTCATCTCAACCTGACTGCGTTCGGCCTGCTGTCGTTTCTCGTCGGGCTCTTCATCGTGCATTCGGCGACAGGGCTGGCGTTCGAGCAGCGGCTGCCGATGCTGCGCACCTTGCGCGCCTGCGGCGTCTCTGCGCGCGCGCTGGTCGCGGTGCTGATCGCCGAGCTGGTGCTGCTCGCCTTGCTCGCCGGCATCGGCGGCGTCGTCTGCGGCTATTTCATCGCCTCGGCGCTGCTGCCCGACGTGGCCGCGAGCCTGCGCGGGCTCTATGGCGCGGGCGTCTCGGGCCAGCTTGCGATCACGCCGCAATGGTGGCTTGCGGCCCTTGCGATGAGCGTCGCGGGCGCGCTTGCGGCCGCAGCGAACGCGCTGTTCAAGGTGCTTCGCATGCCGTTGCTCGCCTCCGCGCAGCCGTTTGCGTGGCAAGCCGCGCAGCAGCGGGCCCTGATCTGGCAGGGCGGTCTGGCTGTCCTCGTCTTCGTTGCAGCACTGGCGCTGTACGCGTTCGGCACCGGTCTGATCGCCGGTTTTGCCGTGCTCGCCGGGATATTGCTCGGCACGGCGTTGTTGTTGCCGGTAATCATCAGCCTGATCCTGCGCGCCGGCGAGCGCAGCGCGCGCCGTCCGCTCGTGTTGTGGGCGTGGGCCGACAGTCGCCAGCAACTCCCCGGCCTGTCGCTGGCGCTGATGGCGCTGCTGCTGGCGCTTTCGGTCAATGTCGGCGTCGGCACCATGGTCGGCAGCTTTTCGACGACATTCTACCGCTGGCTCGACGGCCGGCTCGCGGCCGAAGTCTATCTGGCTGCCAGGAATGATACGCAGGCCGGCGAGATCGAGGCATGGCTGCGCCAACGCCCCGATGTGAACGCCGTTTTTCGCAGCGCGCGCGCCGAGACCAGGATCGACGGCGAGACGATCGAGCTGCTCGGGCTTCCCGATCACGCGACTTTTCGCGAGCTCTGGCCGCTGCTGCAATCATCGGCAGATGCCTGGGACAAGCTTCGCGACGGAGCTGCCGTCATGGTGAGCGAACAACTCGGCCGCAGGCTGAACTTGCGGCTCGGCGACACGGTCCGCATTCCGTCTTCCACCGGCGACTGGAGCGCTGTTGTCGCCGCACTCTATGCGGACTACGGCAACCCGAAAGGGCAGATGGTGGCGAACGCTGACCAGGTGCTGCGCCGGTTCCCGATCGCGGAGCGCACGCGCTTCGGCGTGCGTCTCGCACCGAAGGATGCGCCGGCGCTGATCGCGGAGCTCGAGGCGAGGTTCGGCCTCGGCAGCGACAGCGTTGCCGATCAGGCGGCGACAAAGCGGGAAGCGCGCCGCGTCTTCAACCGCACTTTTGCGATCACCGCCGCACTCAACGCGTTCACTCTCGGTGTTGCCGGCATCGCACTGTTCACCAGCCTCCTGACGCTGGGGCAAGCACGCTTGCCGCAGCTCGCGCCGCTCTGGGCAATCGGGCTGACGCGGCGGCGGATCGCCATGCTCGAGCTCGCCAAGACCATGGCGCTGGCGTTGCTGACGGCCCTGTTGGCGCTGCCGCTCGGCATCCTCGTGGCGTGGTGCCTGATCGAGGTGGTCAATGTGCGGGCCTTTGGCTGGCGGCTGCCGCTGCATATATTTCCGGTGCAACTCGTCCAGCTGCTTCTCGTCGCGATGGCGGCTGCGTGCGTCGCGACGCTGCTTCCGACGATCAAGCTGGCGCGCATGCGACCGATCACACTTCTGCAGATTTTCGCCAATGAACGTTAGACGCCTGACTGCGATCATCGTTACCGCTGCGGTGTTCGTGGCGGGAACCGGTATGGCGCAGGCACAAGGTTTTGCCGGCCTCGGCGCGGATGTCGGTGGTTACGCTCTGGTCGTTCCCGGCAAGCCGATCGTGTTTCCGGCCGATCACGGGGCGCATCCGGATTTTCGCGTCGAGTGGTGGTACATCACGGCGAACCTGAAGGATGCACAGGGGAACACCTACGGCGTGCAGTGGACGCTGTTCAGGCAGGCGATGGCGCCGGGCGACGCGAGTGAGGGCTGGGCCAGCCGGCAACTCTGGATGGGACATGCAGCGCTCACCAGCGCCACGACGCATCGCTTCGCTGAACGTTTTGCGCGAGGCGGCGTCGGCCAGGCGGGCGTCGAGGCTCAACCGTTCAATGCATGGATCGACAATTGGCAGATGCGGAGCGCCTCGGCGGGTGCGGCATCCGCCTTTGCCTCACTGGAACTGACGGCGTCGGCGAAGGATTTTTCCTACGCGTTCAAGCTCGACAGCGATCGGCCGGTGGTGTTGCAGGGCGATGCCGGCTACAGCAAGAAATCCGAGCGCGGCCAGGCGTCCTATTACTACAGCCAGCCTTATCTACGGGTGTCTGGGTCGATCGTGCTCGACGGCAAGTCGATCGCGGTGACCGGGCAGGGCTGGATCGATCGCGAATGGAGCAGCCAGCCGCTTGCCTCCGACCAGACCGGCTGGGACTGGTTCTCCCTGCATCTCGACAGCGGCGAGAAGCTGATGCTGTTTCGCCTGCGTCACACCGACGGCAAGCACTTCTTCGCCGGGAACTGGATCGGCCTCGACGGACGGTCGGAGGCCCTCGATACAAAAGACATCATCCTCAAGCCGACTGGCTTCACGCGCATCGCCGAGCGCGATGTGCCGACGGCCTGGAGCATCGCCGTTCCCTCCCGCAAGCTCGAGATTGCAAGCGTGCCGCTCAATCCGCAAAGCTGGATGGACACGCGCTTCAAGTATTGGGAGGGCCCGGTCACCGTCACCGGCAGCCACCCAGGCGTGGGCTACCTGGAAATGACCGGGTATTGATGACCCGAGCAACCAAGGCGGCGGTCGCACGTTTGTTCTGAACAAAATATATAACTGCAGACGCGGGAGAGCGTTGGTGGCCACACAGGATCCTCCCAAAAGCGCCGCGCTCGATGCCCTCCAGGCCCAATTCGGCGCGAACGATATTCTGCGCCGCCTGCAGGGTAACGCTTTTGCGGCCTTCGGCTTGGGTCCTGTTGAGTGTCCTTACCGAATAGCCGCGTCCGGGTCGCATTGGCGCCTTCGCGACTATGGCAACCCCGACGCATCGGATTCTCTGCTTGTTGTCGCCGCCCCCATCAAGCGCCCCTACATCTGGGACCTTGCGCCCTCGGCGAGCAAGGTCCGCTTTTGCTTGGAACAGGGCTTGCGCGTGCATCTCCTGGAGTGGCTGCCGGCGTCGCAGCAAACCAATGGCACCGGACTCGATGAGTGTGTGTCAGCCATTTCCAGTTGCGTGGCAGAGGTTTCGCGCGAGGGTGGAGGCGCAAAACCCTTCCTCTTCGGCCACTCGCTCGGCGGCACGCTGGCGGCGATATACGCTGCCACGGCCACCGACAGCTCAAGCGGGCTGGTGCTGCTGGGGGCGCCGTTGTGCTTTCAGCCGGAGCAAGGCTTTCGAGATGGCCTGATCTCTCTGATGCCGCCAACACTGCCCGCCGCGCACCCGCTTCCCGGCTCACTTTTGACGCATATGAGCGCGCTCGCCTCTCCCGACACATTTGTCTGGTCCAGGCTGATCGACGCTATGCTGAGTTCTCACTGATCGTCACGCAATGGAAATCCATGCACGGGTCGAGCGCTGGGCTCTCGATGAGGTTGCGCTTCCCGGCAAGCTTGTGCAGCAGATCGTCGATTGGCTCTACCGGGAGGACCGCTTTCGCCGCGGCACCCTGAAGATCGGCGAAACGCTGGCTGGTCCCGCCAATCTGTCCGTTCCCGTGCTTGCGGTCGTCAACACGGCCGACGACGTGGCTTCTTTGGTCTCGCTCAAGCCGTTCATCGATGCAATGCCTCTAAAGAATGTGCAGGTGATCGAGTTTCCCGGCGAGATAGGGGTCTGTCTGCAACATCTCGCAATCCTCGTCGGGCGCGAGGCGCAGGCCAAGGTCTGGCCCGACATCATCGCCTGGATGCGTCGCCAGTCCCAGAAGCAGTGAGCTTTTCGCGCCGCCACCCCACAGGAACACGGTAACGACATTCGCTGGCATCTGCGCGACGATCTGTCCGGCCCCCAATCATGCTGTTGCGCTCGATCTCGACGCGACCCTGCCGCCGTCATTCAGGATCGAACCTCCGGCGTTCCACGTGCACGTGTGGCGTGGGAGCGACGGTGACGGCGGTCTTGTCACCCATACCGTCTATATCGGTGAGTTTGACGGACCGCATCCGTTCTTCGGTGCCGACGGACGCCTTCTCTAGCGCATGATCCCGAAAAGTGTGAAGCGGTTTTCGGACAAGATCATGCGCAAAACAGAGACCAGCTTGCTGACCGCTCGGTGGTTGGGCATGATCCACCGGCCATGGCCTTTCGACAGCGCATCAAGGATACATCCTACGTGTTCGGCTCGCTCGCCGAGCTGCTGGCGAAGGCGTCGCCGGTGCGCGCCGGCGACCGGCTTGCGGGCCTTGCCGCGGCCAGCGCCGAAGAGAACATGGCGGCAAAGCTCGCGCTGGCCGATGTACCGCTGAAGGCAATTCTGGCCGAGCCGCTCATTCCGTATGAAGACGACGAGGTGACGCGGCTCATCGTCGATACACACGACGCCAATGCATTTGCGGCGATCTCCGCCATGACGGTCGGCGAATTCCGCGATCACCTGCTGGCATTCGAGACGGATGCAGCTGCCCTGCAACGGCTTGCGCCCGGCATCACGCCGGAGATCGCTGCGGCGGTTTCCAAACTGATGCGCAATCAGGATCTCGTGCTGGCGGCGCGCAAATGCCGCGTCGTCACGGCGTTCCGCAACACGATCGGGCTGCCCGGCACCATGTCGGTGCGCCTGCAACCGAACCATCCGACCGACGATCCGGAAGGCATCATGGCGTCGATCGCCGACGGATTGATGTACGGCGCGGGCGATGCCGTCATCGGCATTAATCCGGCCTCGGATTCGACCGCGCGCGTTCGCGATCTTGTTTCGATGCTCGACGACCTGATCGCGCGATTTCAGATCCCGACCCAGAGCTGCGTGCTGACCCATGTGACGACGTCGCTCGAACTGATCGGCAGAAGGGCGCGCCGATCGACCTGGTGTTCCAGTCAGTCGGCGGCACCGAGGCGGTCAACCGTTCGTTCGGCGTCTCGCTCGCCATCCTGCGCGAGGCGAACGAGGCAGCGCAGGCGCTGAAGCGCGGCACGGTCGGGCGCAACGTCATGTATTTCGAGACCGGGCAGGGCTCGGCGCTGTCGGCCAACGCGCATGGCGGCATCGATCAGCAGACCTGCGAGGCGCGCGCCTACGCGGTCGCGCGCGCGTTCCAGCCGCTGCTGGTGAATTCGGTGGTCGGCTTCATCGGCCCGGAATATCTCTACGACGGCAAGGAGATTCTCCGCGCGGCGCTGGAGGATCACTTCTGCGGCAAGCTGATGGGGCTGCCGATGGGCGTCGACGTCTGTTACACCAACCATGCCGAAGCCGATCAGAACGACATGGACACGATCCTGACCATGCTCGCCGCCGCAGGCGTCACCTATGTCATGGGCGTGCCCGGCGCCGACGACGTGATGCTGAACTATCAATCGACCTCGTTCCACGATGCGCTGTATGTGCGCGAGGCGTTCGGCCTGAAGCGAGCGCCGGAGTTCGACGCCTGGCTCGCGGCCATGACCATCACCGATGGCACAGGCCGCCTGCTGCCGGTGCGGCCGGATCATCCGTTGATCGCAGATGCATCGCGGACCGAGGCCGGCCGCGCATGAGCGTCGCGCCGCACGATCCATGGTTCTTTCTCGCCAACCGCACGATGGCGCGCATTGGCCGCGGCCGGACCGGTGCGTCGCTGCCGACGCGGGAAGTGCTGGCCTTCGACCTCGCCCACGCGCTGGCGCGCGATGCCGTCCACGCGCGGGTCGACCGTGACGAAGCTCGCGAGCGCGCTTGCGCCGTCTGAGCCTGACGACGCTGGAGGTCGAAAGCGAGGCCGTCGAGCGCCAGGCGTATCTCCGTCAGCCGGATGCCGGTCGCAGGTTGAGCGACGCCTCGGCGGCGCGGCTGTCGGACGCGCGCGCGGACGCCGCTGCGATCTCGCCATCATGATCGGCGACGGGCTGTCGGCCGCCGCGGTCGACGCGCACGCGGCGACGCTCATGGCGGAGTTCGCGCCGCTCGCGCGACAGCTCGGGCTTGACACTGGGACCGATCGTGCTGGCGGAAGGCGCGCGCGTCGCACTCGGCGACATCGTCGGCGCAACGCTGGGTGCGCGGCTCTCGGTGGTGCTGATCGGCGAAAGGCCCGGCCTTTCGGCCGCCGACAGCCTCGGCATCTATCTGACCTACGATCCGAAACCTGGCCGCAACGATGCGGAACGAAACTGCATCTCGAACATTCGCCCGGACGGATTGCCGCCGGCACTGGCCGCGCAGAAACTCGCCTGGCTCATCAGCGCCGCACTCACGCGCAAGCTCACGGGCGTCGCCTTGAAGGACGAAAGCGACGCAGTTCTGGAAGGACCCCAGCCGGCTGGCAAGCTCGTGCCACCGGCGGAGCTCTAGCTGTTCCGATCCTGCTCGAGCAGCATAGCTCCGATCATCGCTCTCAGGACTTGCCGCGCCTTGGCGACGTCGAGGCCCTGATCCTCGCGCAAGCGACGCCACGCCTCGAAGCTGAGCAGGAGATCGATCGCCTCGACGAACAGGCTGGAGCGGGCGACCTCCGACGGCAGGAGCGCGAGCATGATCTGCCTCAGCGTTTTCACAAAGCGCTCGTGGCCGGCTTTCAGGAACGGCGAGCGCTGCCGGTGCACGTGTGCCGCCTGCAGAAATGGCGTCAGTTGCTCGAATACGGCGGCGCGACGATCCACGAGTTCGAGAACCTGGTCGTGCCATCCGATCGATTTGAATGGTTGTCGCACCACGTCGCCAATGGTGGCGGCCAACGCATCGGCCATCTCGCGATAGAGACTGTCCATGTCCTTGAAGTGCCGGAACACCGAGCGCAGGCCGATGCCGGCGCGCTCGGCGACCTGCTCGGCGCTCGGCGTCATGTTCCCCTCGGAGACCAGTTCGAGCATCGCGGCGACAATTCGCTGCTGGCTGTCCTGCGAACGCTTGATGCGGCCATCGGATTGCTCCGACGGCTCAGCCGGCTTGAGGAAGTGGATCGACGCAGCGGATGATTTCTTCATGCACCGACCATTTCAACGCAACCGATCAGTTGCGGCAATTGCCTTCGAGCCTGGTCCACAGATCTGCCGCCGCGCCGGCGCACGCGGGTTCGCGTCTTGACCCGCATCCAATGTTATGACACTTCTAATGTCAATAGTTGAGTGCCGATCGTTCGACCTCCATTGTGACGGTCAGGGAGGTGAAGCTCATGCAGGTGCTGCGGACTGACGACAGCCGCTTTGCCGATCTTCCGGATTTTCCTTTCACGCCCCGCTACAGTGAAGTGGCGAGCGGGCCGGGGCAGCTGCGCATGCATTATCTCGACGAGGGGCCGCGCGATGCGGCGCCCGTGCTTCTGCTGCATGGTGAGCCGAGCTGGAGCTATCTCTATCGGCACATCATTCCGCTGCTGGTCGCGCGCGGCCATCGCGTAGTCGCGCCCGACCTGATCGGTTTCGGCCGCTCCGACAAGCCTGCCGCGCGAACGGACTACACGTTCGAGCGCCATGTCGACTGGACCGCGGCATGGCTCACATCGCTCGATCTCAAAGGCATCACCTTGTTCTGCCAGGACTGGGGCGGCTTGATCGGGCTGCGGCTCGTCGCGCGCTTTCCGGACAGGTTTTCCGGCGTCGTTGCCGCCAACACCGGCTTGCCGGTCGGCGGTCGAAAAGCGCCGCTGCCGTTTCGAATCTGGGTCGCGTTCAGCCAGTGGGTGCCGCGGTTTCCGGCCGGATGGCTGGTGTCGAAGGGGTGCGTGCGCGGCCTGACGCCGGCAGAGAAGGCGGCTTATGACGCGCCTTTCCCGACGAGCGATACAAGCAGGGTGCCCGGCAATTCCCGGTGCTGGTCCCCATTACCGATGCCCATGCATCGGTCGAGGAATGCAAGCAGGCGTGGGGCGTGCTGTCCCGCTTCGAGAAGCCGTTCCTGACCGCGTTCAGCGATCGTGATCCGATCACGCGTGGCGGCGATCGCATCTTTCAGGAGCGAGTACCCGGCACGCGCGGGCAGCCGCATACGACCATCCGACACGCTGGCCATTTCCTGCAGGAAGATCAGCCGCAGCAAATTGCAAGCCTGATCGATGACCTCATCAAGCGCAGTGCGGCGGCATGAGCGAGCAGCCGCGCGATCTGGCATGGCCACGCCTGGTGGCGTTCAGTGCGCCGGCGCTGCCGCTTGCGCTGTTGCTGATCCCGCTGACGACCCTGCTGCCGACCTACTATAGTCAAACGACCGGCCTGAGCCTGCAGACGATCGGCATTCTCTTTCTCGCCGCGCGCCTGTTCGATGGCGTCATCGACCCGGTGATTGGCCTGATGTCGGACCGGACACCGCCGCAATACGGCCGGCGCCGATTGTGGATGATCCTTGGCGCGCTGATTGCGATGCTCGGCTGCTGGTTCGTCTTCTTCCCGGCATCCGATGCAACCGCTGTCACGCTGGGTCTGTCGCTTGTCGTCCTCTATGTCGGGTGGACGATGATCGCGGTGCCGCATTATTCCTGGACCGCCGAACTCTCCAACGATTATGCGGCGCGCTCGAAGATCGCCGGTATTCGCGATGGCATGTACATCATCGGCGTTGTCGTGGGTGCGGTTCTGATTGGCGTTCTGAGCCAGGTCTATCAGGGCATTGACGCGCGCCTGCTCATCGCACTCGGCCTCGCCGGCCTTGGTTTGCTGCCGGCCACGGTGATGCTGTCGGTTGTCGCCGTTCGCGAAGCGCCGATTGCGCATAAGCCGCAGCCGTTCCTCGCAGATCTCAAGGCAGCCTTTGGCGTGCTGCGCGACACGCCGCCATTTCGCCGGCTCGTCATTCTGTTCGGCTGCGCGCAGTTTGCCGCGGCCGTCAGCAACACATTGTCGTTCCTGTATGTCCAGCACGTCCAGGAGGCCCCGCAAGCCGTCGGCACCCTCGTCCTCGTCTTCTTCGGGGCGACACTGTTGGGATTGCCGCTGTGGGTACGCTTGAGTTATCGCTACACGAAGCATCGCATTTGCGCGCTGTGCTGCATTGTCCTCATAGCGGCATGCCTTGCGATCTTCCTGACCCCAAGGGGGCACCTCACGGTTTATCTGGCGCTGGTGGCGCTCGCCGGCCTTGCCAACGGCGGCGTCCTGTCGTTGCCGAATGCCATCACCGCCGACGTGGTGGACTACGATACGCTGGTCAATCGCGGTGATCGCGCCGGGCTGTTCTTTTCGCTGAAGCTGCTGGTGGTCAAGCTCTGCAACGCCCTTGCGGTCGGCGTGGCATTTCCGTTGCTCGGAGCTTTCGGCTTCGAGGCAGCCGGCACCAATACCGATCAGGCGCTGCTGGTCTTGCGATTGCTGTACTGCGCTCTGCCGATCCCTTTGCTCGTCGTCACGATCGTTCTGCTCTGGGATTTCCCGCTCAACCCTGGTCGGGTTCGAACCATGCAGCGCCGAATTGCGGCGCTGCGCGATCGTGCAGCGTTGAGATCGGCGGTCGCCGTGCCAGTGGCCACGGATGCTCGCGCATGAGCCGGCGTACTGGTGGCTTGGACAAGGAGAAGGCGGCATGAGGCTGTCTCGTTGGCTTCCTGCGCTGATCGTGGTGGCCGTGCTCGGCGTGGCAGGCTGGCAAGTGTTTGAGCGCTATTGGTATTACCTCCCGGGCATCATGGCGTCGCTGACCGATCCTGTCGGTCCCAACCGGCCAGTGACGTGGCAGCCGGGGCCGCAGGTCCCCGCGAACGGCCCGCGCCCGCCCAACGTCATTGTCATCCTTGCCGACGATCTCGGCTGGAACGATCTCACATTCAACGGTGGCGGTGTTGCTGGCGGCGCGGTCCCGACGCCGCGTATCGATTCGATCGGCGCGGACGGTGTCACGTTCATGCAGGCGTATGCCGGCAACGCCACATGCGCGCCGTCGCGCGCGGCGATCATGACAGGCCGCTATGCGACGCGCTTTGGCTTTGAATACACGCCGGCGCCGAAGGCGTTCTCGAAAGTCATCAGCACCTTCAGGAGCGCCACCGGCATGCCGAGTCATTATTATAGCGAACGCGAGAAGGACATACCGGACTCGATCGATGATCTGACGGTGCCGACGTCGGAGGTCATGATCGGTCAGATGATGAAGAGCAGGAACTACCGCACGCTGATGCTTGGCAAGTGGCACCTCGGCGGCACCGCGACGACGCGGCCGGAAGCGCGCGGCTTCGACGAGGCGCTGGCTTTCTATGACGGCGCGTCGATGTTCCTGCCTGAAGGGCATCCGAACGTCGTCAATTCCAAGCAGGATTTCGACCCGATCGACAAATTCCTGTGGCCCAATCTTCGGTTTGGCGTTCGTTTCAACGCGAGCAAGCAGTTCGAGCCCGACGCCTATCTGACCGACTACCTGGGCCGGGAAGCGGTCAAGGCCATCGAAGCCAACAGGAACCGGCCGTTCTTCATGTATCTGGCGTTCAACGCGCCGCACACGCCGCTGCAAGCCCTGAGATCCGACTATGACGCGCTTGCGAATATCAAGGACCATCGCTTGCGCGTCTATGGCGGCATGATCCGCGCGCTCGATCGCAATGTCGGGCTTGTCCTCGATGCGCTGAAAGCGCACGGGCTCGAAGAGAATACGCTCGTGATATTCACAAGCGACAATGGCGGCGCCAACTACGTCGGCCTGCCGGATCTCAACAAGCCGTTCCGGGGTTGGAAGGCGACGTTCTTCGAGGGCGGCATCCACGTGCCGTTCTTCATGAAATGGCCTGCCGGGTTGCCAAAGTCCGTCCGGTACGAGCAGCCGGTCGGCCATGTCGATATCTTCAGCACCGCAGCCGCAGCAGCAGCGGCAACGCTTCCTACGGATCGCGTGATGGATGGTGTCGATCTCGCGGCCTTCGTCGCCGATCCCGCGAAGGGCCCGCCGCACAAATCGCTCTTCTGGCGCGATGGAGACTACAAGGTGCTGCTTGCAGGCGATTGGAAGCTGCAGGCCTCGGAACGCCCAAGAAAGATCTGGCTGCACAACCTGCGTGACGATCCGACCGAAAAGAGAAATCTCGCCGACGCGATGCCGGACAAGGTCAGGGAGCTGCAGCAGGAATTGGCGGCGATCGATGCGCAGCAGGTGAAGCCGCTGTGGCCGACATTGCTGGAAGCGCCAGTTCTGATCGATCGTCCCCTTGGAACTCCGCCCGCCAGGGACGATGAATTCATCTATTGGGCGAACTAGGCGGGAGCATTTCGTTGGTGCGCGACTGGAGCAAAGTGTTGGGGCGGGTGCGCGCGCCGCGTGGCGTGGCGATCGCGCTGGCGAGCGGGCTGCTGCTCGGGACGGTTGCCGTTGCGGCATCCGGTTTGATGGTGACACGCCCCGCGGACATGTGTCTCGCAGCGACCGATCGGCCCGGAGCGCCCGATGCCGGCATGCAGTGGATCGCTGGCGGCCGGTTCGCGATGGGTTCCGAGCAATTCCGCATCGAGGAAGCGCCGGTCCGGGACGCGTTCGTCGAGGGTTTCTGGATCGACACGCATGATGTCACGAATGCCCAGTTCGCGAGGTTCGTTCGGGAAACCGGCTACGTCACGACGGCGGAGCGAATAACAGCGGCGAGCGGTGTTCCCGAAGGGTCGATGCTGTTCAGCGCGCCGCGTGACGTGCGCGACGGGCAGGACATCAGGCGATGGTGGCGGGTCGAGCCGGGCGCCAACTGGCGCAACCCGGAGGGACCGGGCAGCGATCTTTCGCACCGGCAATACCATCCCGTCGTGCATGTCTCGTATGAAGATGCGGAAGCCTACGCGAGATGGGCTGGCCGGACGCTGCCGACGGAAGCACAATGGGAGTTCGCAGCGCGTGGCGGCCGCGACGGCGATGCGTTCATTTGGGGCCCAGAGCCGGATACGGATGAGGCACCCAAGGCGAACCACTGGCGCGGAATCTTTCCGGTGCTCAATCATGGCAGCAAGGGCTACAAGGGGACGTCGCCGGTAGGTTGCTTTCCGGCCAACGGATTTGGGCTTTACGACATGGCCGGAAATGTCTGGCAGTGGACCCGGGACACATGGACCGACAGCCACCAGCCGAGCAAGGCCGCCAGACGCCTGCAAATGAGTGTGGCCGCGAACGCTCAGCAAACGAGCAAGACCGCCAATGCCGAAAGCCCTGCGCAGTTCTATGTGATCAAAGGTGGATCATTCCTGTGTGCCACAAACTTCTGCATGCGTTATCGACCGGCGGCGCGACAGCCCGGTGACGGTTCGAGCGGCGCTTCGCATATCGGCTTTAGAACGGTTCTCGTCCCTTGATCGGGCCGGCTTCTGGTTTATCTGACTTGCAATGCGTGGATGCGCTCGGGCAATTTAGGTGCCTGGACGACGCAATGAAGGTCTGGAGGTCAGATGGCGGATTTCGAACAGCGTCTCGATCGTCTCGCCGAGGTGGCGATCAAGGTCGGGCTGCAGTTGCAGAAGGGGCAGGAACTGGTGATCACGGCGCCGGTCGAGGCGCTGCCGCTGGTCCGGCGCATCACTGCACACGCCTACCAGGCGGGATCGTCGCTGGTCACGCCGCTGCTGTCGGATGACCTGCTGACACTGCAGCGCTTTCGCTACGCGCCCGACGAGAGCTTCGACAAGGCCAGCGGCTGGCTGTTCGACGGCATGGCCAAGGCATTTGCCGGCGGTGCGGCGCGCCTCGCCGTCGTCGGCGAGGATCCGTCGCTGCTGTCGGCGCAGGATCCCGAGAAGGTCGCGAGGGTCAACCGCGCGCGATCGACAGCTTATCGGCCGGCGCTCGAATACATCGTCAACTTCGACATCAACTGGAACATCGTCTCCTACGCGACGCCGGCCTGGGCGAAGGCCGTGTTCCCCGACGTGCCGCAAGAGGCCGCCCTGCAGCGATTGTGGGATGCAATCTTCGCAGCCTCGCGCGTCGACGGGGTCGATCCGATCGGCGAATGGAAGCGTCACAACGAGGCGCTCAGCCGCCGCACGGCTTACCTGAACGAGAAGCGTTTCGCGGCGCTGCGTTTTCAGGGACCGGAGACCGATCTCACCGTCGGTCTTGCCGACGATCATTTGTGGGAGGGCGGCGCGTCGATGGCGAAGAACGGCGTCGTCTGCAATCCGAACATTCCGACCGAGGAAGTGTTTACCACGCCGCATATGGCCCGGGTCGAGGGTGTGGTCCGCTCGACCAAGCCGCTGTCGTATCAGGGCACGTTGATCCAGGACATCGCCGTCCGGTTCGAACGCGGCCGCATCGTGCAGGCAACAGCGCGCACCGGCGCCGACGTGCTGGAAAAGGTGCTGGCGACGGACGAAGGTGCAGCCCGGCTCGGCGAAGTGGCGCTCGTGCCGCATTCCTCGCCGATCTCCAAGAGCGGCGTCCTGTTCCTGAACACGCTGTTCGACGAGAACGCCTCCAGCCACATCGCGCTGGGGCAAGCCTACAGCAAATGCATCCGCAACGGCGGCGCGCTCACCCCGCAACAGCTCGCCGAAAAAGGCGCGAACAAGAGCCTGATCCATATCGACTGGATGATCGGCTCCGACAAGATCGATGTCGACGGCATCAACGCCGACGGACGCGCCGAGCCGCTGATGCGCGCCGGCGAGTGGGTTTAGCGCGGTCGATCATATTCGGGGCTAACGATCGGAGTTGAGTGATCGAGCCCATCACGTGAGGTGCGCCATGCGTGCCAGAACGCTGTCGTCGCTGATCGTATGTGCGTCGTTGTTTGTGCCCGGCGCGGCATTGGCGGGTATCAGCGTGCGGTTTGTTAATCCCGAGCGCTACACGGATGCGGATTTCGACATTCTGGGCTCGTATCCGTACACAGTCGCTGCATTTCGCAGCTACCTGGAGGGACTTGGCAAGGCGCTGCTCGCGCCGGGACAGGATCTCTCGATCGAGGTGCTGAACATCGATCTGGCCGGTTGGGTCCAGCCATGGCGCGGCAACAACATCCGTGTCTTGCGAGACTTCGACCCCGCCCTCGTTCAAGCTGCGCTACGTTCTGAAGGAAAAAGGCCGGCCGCCGCGACAGGGCGAGGAAACGCTCACGGACTTCAACTATCAGAGCAGTGGAGCCGGCCGGTTCGAACGTTTCGGCTACGAGAAGACGCTGCTGCGCGACTGGTTCAGGCAGCGCTTCGGCAGCGACCGCTCTTGAGGGCACGAGTCCTTAAGCTCTCTTGCGCTTGCTCCCCGGCGCCAGCCGCTCGCACAGAAAATCTGCCAGCACCTCGACTCGCGCCGGGCGTGGGCCGCCCGGCGGCATCACCAGATGCACGGCGCTGTCGCGCTGTTTCCAGCCTTTGAGGATGACTTCGACCTTTCCTGCGGCGAGCGCGTCGCCGATGACGAATTCTGGAAGGTCGGCGATCCCGAGCCCCGCCAGCAGCGACGCCACGACGGCTTCGCCGTTGTTGACGCACAATTGCCCTGACGGCCGCACCACAACCTCCTCGCCGGCGGCGTTCGTGTAGTGCCAGGCCGACGACAGGTAGGCGTAGGCGAAGCAGTCTGTGCTGGGCGAGCTGTGTCGGATGGGTCGGCGTGCCGTGCTTCTTCAGATACGCGGGCGCTGCGACCGTGTAGCGCGGCATCGCGCGGATGCGGCGTGCGACCAGCGAGGAGTCCGGCAGGTTGCCGACGCGAATCCCGGCGTCGAAGCCTTCACCGATCAGATCGACGATGGCGTCGCTGAACTGCAGATCGATCATGACGTCGGGATAGGCCTTGAAGAAATCCGGCAGCAGCGGCGCGACGGTCTTGATGCC
This sequence comes from uncultured Alphaproteobacteria bacterium, assembly GCA_963843435.1. Taxonomy (GTDB): domain Bacteria; phylum Pseudomonadota; class Alphaproteobacteria; order Rhizobiales; family Xanthobacteraceae; genus P52-10. The sequence goes on along the minus strand of CAWJKJ010000004.1, from coordinate 225,423 downwards.
GTAGGTCATCGGCACGGCGAGCTTCACCAGCCCGCGCGGCGCGACCGATTGCGCCTGCGCTTCGTTCTCGGCGGCTTCGGCGTCGCTCGAGAGCCGTGCGGCGTGGCCTGACAGCCGCTGCCCGGCGTCGGTCAACGCCAGCCGCCGCGATGTCCGGTTGAACAGTCGCGCGCCGAGGCGCTGTTCGAGGCGGGTGACGGCCTTCGACACCGTCGCCTTCGACATCGCGAGGTCCGCCGCCGCTCCGGCGAAGGAGCGCATCTCCACCACCTTCGCGAAGATGGCCATGGCTTCGAAGTCGGGCAGCCTCGACATCGCATATTCCGAAACAATGAGTTTCGATAGTTTCTATTTATAGACCATGCGGCGACGCTTATTCAATGGCCATCGAAATTCGAAGCAACGGAGAAATCCCATGGCCAAGACCCTCAACGGCAAGGTTGCCCTCGTCACCGGCGGCTCGCGCGGCATTGGTGCTGCGACCGCCCGCGCGCTGGCCGACGAAGGCGCCAATGTCGCGATCAGCTACAGCGCCTCCGCCGACAAGGCGGAAGCGGTGGTGCGCGAGCTCAAGGCGAAGGGCGTGCAGGCAAAGGCCTTCAAGGCCGACCAGGCGAAGACCGCCGAGGTCGATCAACTGGTGAAGGACGTGGCGAAGCACTTCGGCCACCTCGACATCCTGGTCAACAATGCGGCCGTCGCCGTGATGGGCCCGATCGACGATGCCAACAGCGACGCGACGGCGTTCGAGCGTCAGAACGCGATCAATGTCGATGGCGTGGTGACCGCGATCCGCGCGGCATCGAAGCTGATGGGTGAGGGCGGACGCATCGTCACCATCGGCTCCGGCATTGCGACGCGTGCGACGTTTCCCGGCATGGCCGACTATGCGGCGACCAAGGCCGCGATCGTCGGCTACAGCAAGGGTGCAGCGCGCGACCTCGGTCCGCGCGGCATCACCGTCAACGTGCTGCAGCCGGGTTCGATCGCGACCGACATGAACCCGGATGACGGCCCGTTCGCCGAAGCGCAACGCGTTCAGCACGCCCTGCAGCGCTACGGCCGGCCGGAGGAGATCGCAGCCGGCGTGGTGTTTCTCGCAAGCCCGGGCGCATCTTTCGTGACCGGCACCGTGCTCAACGTCGACGGCGGTTTCGGCGCCTGACCAAGACAAAAGCGCTGCCGGACGGATGCCCGGCAGCGCTTCATCGAACGCGATCACGAAGTCTTCGCTATGACCCTGTCGCGAACTCGTTCGGCAGGTTCGCTTTCAGCAGCGCGGCGTTGCGTGCCTTCATCCAGGCTTCGGTGAATTGCGCCTGCTCGGACGGCGGGTTGTTCTTGTTGAACTCCGCCCACGCCGCGGCGAGCACCTCCTGCCGCTTCAACAGCGCGTTGTTGTACTTCTCCTGGTCGTCGCTCCAGGCGCCGACTTCCTTCAGCGCCTTGACCGCGCCCTTGTGGATCGGCACCGCCCAGTTCTTCGTCTGCAGCTTTGCCGCCATGCCGGTCGCGCCCGGTGCGCCGTCCTTGTAGGCGTCGTAGCCGTCGATCATCGCCTTGGTGAGGATGTAGACGTCGTCCTCGGACTGCGTGCCGTAGACCGTGTAGATCGGATAGGGGTAGTTGCCCATCTCGATCGGCTTCTCCTTCGAGATGCCGCCGGCGCCGCAGGTGGCGACGTGCGGCTTGTAGAACGGAATGACCTTCTGGACGCGCGCCCAGCCTTCGGTGTCGTTGTGCGGCAGCGGCGGCCAGACGATGCCGCGCGGCGACGTTTCGAGTTCCTTGGCTGGACCGGTGATGGTCGTGGCGAAAGCAGCATCGACGTCGTTGTTGATCATGCCCTTCCACATCGCGCCGTAGCTCGAGAACTCGACGATCTTCACGTCCTTGGCCGTGAGGCCGCCGAAGGCCAGCGCGCCGAGCGCGGTCTGATTGAGCGCCGGTGCGCCGACGACATGGCCGATGCGCTTGCCCTTGAGGTCGGACATCTTCGTCACGCCGGTGTCCTTGGCGACGCCGAGGTTGCCGGCGTTGCAATCGACGGTGGACAAGGTGACCTGGACCGGCTGCGGTCCCCACTCCTTGGTGGCGAATTCGAACACGCCTTCTTGCGAGTAATAGACGCCCGCGCCCATGCCGGCCGCCACGGCGCGGCCGGTGCGCACCGGCTGGAGGCGAGCCACGTCGTTGCCGGCAGGCAGCACGCGCACGTCGGTGCCGTACTTGTCTTTCATCATCTTGCCGATGGCGACGGTGATGTTGAAGCCGGCGGTGCCGGTGTCGTAGGCCGTCATCGTCATCGTCGGCGGCAGCTTGGCCTGTGCGCTGGCTTCAGTAGCGATGACCGCTGTCCGGCCAAGGCGACGGACATGGCAAATCGAATGATCTGACCGATCATCAAGTCCCTCCCATTTTTGAGTGCTTGGCGCGAGTTCTCGCTTGTTGTTGGGCCGATCATGTCATCGGCCGGTCGGGCCCGCAATTGCGCGCGGCGCGAACGGTACGCTATCGGCCCGATCGACGTACGGCCGAGCCCTTCCGAGGGCTATCGCTCCGGCGGAAAGCCGGAGCCGGCAAAACCCTCGAACATGTTGATCAGCGGTCCGCCGCTGTACATGCTCTGCAACTGGTCCGGATGGATGAACTCGTCGCGGAACCAGGGAAAGCGCGATCGGCGCGAACGCATCGACCAGCCAGTCGATCACGCGGCGGATGCGCGGGATCTTGTTCGCATCCGGATGAAACGCCAGCAGGATATCGAACGAGTGCCGGAAGCCGACATCGACGGGAACGATGCGCGCGCCGATCGCCGACGCATAGGTCGGTAGCCAGCCGATGCCGGCGCCCTTGGCCACGGCCCAGTAGTTGGCGCTGGAGACATTGTTCAGCATCGTCACGAAGCCGGCCTGCGGCACCTTCGAGAACCACTTGCTGTAGAGCTCCGGCGTCGCCGTCTGGTCCGACGACTGCAGCACGACCTTGTGCTTGACGAACTCTTCCTCGTTCTTCGGAAGTCCGTAGGTGTCGATGTAGGGCAGGCCGGCGAACGGCATGATGTGCAGGCAGCCGAGCTTGGTGACCTTCAGATCCGGCGACGTCGGCATCGACAGCTGAATGGCGACGTCGGCTTCGGCCCGCAGCACGTCGGCCGAGCGCATCGTGCAGGAGAGATTGATCTGCAGGTGCGGGTAGGCGCGCTGGAATTCGATCAGCCGCGGCGTCAGCCAGAACGTGCCGAGGCCTTCGGTGATGGCGATGCGCACTTCGCCGGCGAGCAGCGGCGCCGCCTGGTCGCGCGCGCGCAAAAGGCCGAAGGCTGCCTGCTCCATCTGCTCGGCGGTGGCGAAGATCTGCGCGGCTTCACTGGTGACCCGCACGCCGTCGACGTGCCGGGTCAGAAGCTTGAAACCGAGCTCGCGCTCCAGCTCGTCGATCTTGCGGCGCAGAACATTGATTGAAATGCCGAGCGATTCCGAAGCGGAACGGAAACTTCCGCGACGTGCAATCTCCAGAAACAGGCGAATGCCTTCCCAGTCCGGTGCTCGTCCCGAGCCCGGGCTCTGCGGGTGTTCGTCTGGCGAAACACCCCTTTCTACGACCCGATACAGACGCCTGTCGCTGCTCAATCTAGTCTCCGTCCCAGCGCTTTCATGGGCCACGGCAAGCTTTCGCGAAGTCCACCGTAGCAGACAACAGAGAAGAGGGAAAATGACTGCGCATGATCCTGCAATGGGACGGCGTCGCGGCTCGCCTCAACGAACCGGTGCGGATGCCGGGCCACTCGCTCGACGGCATCGACACGCAAAAGCTCGCGAAGCGGCTTGTCATCTTCACTCCGGGTGGCCGGGAGATCGATGCGCTCGTGGCGCGTGCACGGGTCGCGCTGCCGGGACTTGCGCAAGCCTCGGTTGTTCATCGCGTCGTTTCGCACAACCCCGACGTGCTTTGGGCGATCACGCGCAGGCAGCACTTCGATTCCGCAGCGCCAAAGGGCGAAGGCTTCCTGGCGTTCCTGCCGCTGAACCACGCCGGCATGCAGCAGCTGATCGCCGGACAACTTGACGCATCCAACCCGGACCTCGCCCTCGTCACCGCCCAGCACGAGAAGCCGGCCGGTATCTATGTCTGGGCGGCGTATGCGCCCGGCGTTCTCGTCGGCGGCATTCCGCTCGCATTCGAGAAGGTCTGGACGCCGACCTATCAGGGCGCCGACCTTTATTCGCGCGGCATCACCGTCGACGGCTACCGGTTTCTCGATGCGCTCGGGTTCGAGCGCGGCGCCAGCTACGGCGGCGTGACCAACGCGCACATGCACATGTTCCGCCGTTCGAGCGCGGCCGAACGCGAGAAGCATCCGCTTTATGACAGTTATCGCGGCACCTCGTCGAAGACAGCCATCTCGGTCACCGTGGCGCGGACGATCGAGGACATGATGCGCATCGTCGCGATGCGCAGCGCGGTCTACATCGGCGAGCAGGAGTGTCCCTACGACGAGGAATTCGACGGCAACGACTTCACCGGCACCAATCTGCTCGGCTATGTCGGCAACGAGCCGGCCGGCTGCATCCGCGTGCGCTATTTCGCCGATTTCGCAAAGATCGAGCGGCTGGCGGTGCGCAAGGAGTTCCGCAACACGCGCCTGTCGTTCCAGCTCGTGCGCGCGGCGATCGAGCTGTGCCGGGCCAAGGGCTATCAGCGGCTCTACGGCCATGCGCAAAAGCGGCTGGTGAAATTCTGGAGCCGGTTCGGCTTCGAGATCCTCGAAGGCGGCCGCGAGCTGGTGTTCTCCGATTTCGACTATGTCGAGATGGTGATGAAGACACCGCGCGATCGCGAACGCGATCGCCATCGGCCAGGATCCGTACATCGATCATCAGGCCGGAGGGGCGCTGGCATCTTCCCGGCGTGCTCGAGGTGTCGAGCACGCGCGCCGTCTCGCGTCCGTCGGTCGATCCAGTTCGTGAGACAGTCGCGTGAACAACATCATCCCGCTTCGCGCGTTCACCGACCCGGCTCATATTCCGATCGCTGGTGCTGGTCGACATGCAGAAGGAGTATGTCGCCAGCTCGCGCGCGCTGTCGCTCGACGGCGCCGATCGGGCGCTCGACAATTGCCGGCGCGCGCTCGCGCACGCGCGCCGAGCGCGAATTCCGGTGGCGTTCGTGCGCTGGCGCGGCACGTCGCCGTTCTTCAATCCGGCGACGCCTTTCTCGGGCTGGATCGACGGGTTCGTGCCGACGCGCGACGACGCGGTGTTCGAACGAGCCGCCCGTCCTGTTACGCGAGCGCGCCGTTCGCCGACATGATGGCGCATGCCGGCAACCATATCGTCTTGGCGGGATTCGCCGGCGAGGCTGCGTGCCTCGCAACGGCAATCGATGCGTTCCACAGGGGGCAGCGACGTGACCTTCCTCGAAGACGCCTCGGCTAGTCACGGACTTGGGGAATTCGAAGCTTCCGAAGTTCATGGTGTCATATCGAGAATAGTGGAGCTCTACGGCGATGTCTGTTCAACGCACACCTGGATCGCCTCAACGGCAACAAGCAGGACCACGCGCCATGAATCGCATGTCTGACGATCCGCATGCGCTCCTGGACATCGTCTCCCGCCTCGACGGCGTGATCGACGAGCTGAAGGACGGCGGACAGGCGTTCTCCGCCCAGCTGGTGGCGATGGCGCGCCTCGAGCTGATGATGACGGTGCACCGGATCTCGGAGCACGAAATGGGCGCGCTGCGATCGCTGTTCGAAGACAAGCAGCAGATGCTGTCCTGAAGCGGCCGGCACGCCGTCCGTCCGACAATGACGGCGGCGCGGTTTGCCGCGCGCCGCGGATGTGATTAAACGGCGGTTGTCGTTTCGAGAAAGCCGCCGAACGTGACCACCATCGGGACATCCATTGCGCGCCTCGACGCGCGCAAGCTGCTGACGGGCGGCGGCGAGTTCACCGGCGAATGTCTGGCCGGCCGATGCGGCACACGCCGTCTTCCTGCGTTCACCGCACGCGCATGCCCGGATCGCCGCGATCGATGTCGAGGCCGCGCGCCGGGCGCCGGGCGTTCGCGCGGTCCTGACGGCCGTGGACGCCAAGGCCGATGGTCTTGGCGAACTGGTTTGCGCGACGAGGCTGCCCGGCCACAGCTTGATCGATCCGCATCGGCCGATCCTTGCCGACGGCCACGTGCGCTTCGTCGGCGAAGCGGTCGTGTGCGTCGTCGCCGACACGGCCGCGCAGGCGGCCGATGCGGCCGAGCTGGTCGTCGTCGACTATCAGCCGCTTGCCTCGGTGACCGACACCGGCCAGGCCATCGGCGGCACGCAAATCTGGCCGCAGGCGGCGAACAACATCTCCTTCGACTGGTCCGCCGGCGATGCCGCCGCAACCGAGCAGGCATTCGCCGGCGCCGCGCGCGTCGTCAGCCTCGACGTCGTCAACAACCGCGTTGCGGTCGCGCCGATCGAGACGCGCTGCGCATGGGCGCGCTACGACGCGGCGGCGGATCGCTATTTCCTGCACACGCCGAGCCAGGGCGTGTTCTTCATCCGCGACTGCCTTGCCGAAGCAGATCTTCCACATTCCGCCGGAGCGGCTCGAGGTCGTGACCGGCGACGTCGGCGGCGCGTTCGGCATGAAGATCTGTGCCGTATCCGGAGCACGCCTGCGTGCTGTGGGCGGCGAAAGTCACGCGGCCGGCCGGTGGTCTGGGTGTCCGAGCGCAGCGAATCCTTCCTCACCGACACGCACGCGCGCGATCATGTCACGCGCGCCTCGCTGGCGCTGGATGCGAAGGGACGCTTCCTGGCGCTGAAGCACGACGTCGATCGCCAATCTCGGCGCCTATCTGTCGGCGGTGTCGCCGACCGTCCCGACGCTCGGCTACGCCAAGATGGCGCCGAGCGTCTACCACGTGCCGGCCATGCACATTCGCGTGCGCGGCGTCTTCACCAACACCGCGCCGACCGACGCCTATCGCGGCGCCGGCAAGCCGGAGGCGCTGTTCGTGCTGGAGCGGTTGATCGACACCGCCGCGCGCGAGATGGGCATCGATCCCGCCGAGCTGCGCCGGCGCAACCTCGTTCGGCCGACGATGATGCCCTACAAGACGGCGTCCGGACAAACCTACGACGCCGGCGATTTCACGCGCGCGCTGAACCGGGCGCTGTCGCTCGCCGATGCGGACAGCTTTGCGAAGCGGCGCCGGCAATCGGCAAAGGCCGGGCGCCTGCGCGGGCTGGGCCACGCCTTCTACATCCACGGCACCGGCGGCGATCCTGACGAAACCGGCAAGGTCGTGGCCGAGCCGTCCGGCGTGCTCGCCGCCTACACCAGCCGGCAGGATTCCGGACAGGGTCATCGCACGGTCTATGCGCAGATTCTGGCCGACCGCTTCGGCGTTCCGATCGACCAGCATCGACATCCGCCAGGGCGACAGCCGCACGGTGCTGCCCGGTGGCGGCACCGGCGGCTCGTCCTCGCTGATCATCGGCGGCGTCGCGTTGGTCGCGGCGGGCACAGCAGATGATCGACAAGGCGAAGGAACTGGCCGCGCGCGAGCTGGAAGTCGCAAGCGACGACGTCGAGTATCGCGACGGCGTCTTCACCGTGAAGGGCACGGACGTGCGGCTCGGCCTGTTCGAGCTTGCGGCGCGATCGCCGCGAGCCGCTCGAAGGCGTCGCCAAATTCGCCGAGAAGAACGCCAGCTATCCGTACGGCTGCCAGGTCGCGGAGGTCGAGGTCGATCCCGAGACCGGTGCGATCGCGATCCTGAATTACCTGTCGGTCGACGACCTCGGCCGCATCATCCATCCGGCGATGGCCGAGGGCCAGCTCGTCGGCGGCATCGCCCAGGGGCTCGGACAGGCGCTCTATGAACATGTCCGCTACGATGCCGAGTCCGGGCCAGCTGCTGACCGCATCGTTCATGGACTACACGCTGCCGCACGCCGACGAGGTGCCGCCGATCGGCGTCGCCTTCATCGAGACGCCGACGGCGAACAACAGCCTTGGCATAAAGGGTGCAGGCGAGTGCGGCACGATGGGTGCGGCGCCCGCCGTCATCAACGCCATCGTCGATGCGCTCGCCGCGCGCGGCATCCGCCACATCGACATGCCGGCGACGCCGGAAAAGATCTGGCGGGCGTTGCGCGGCGAGACAATCAAGGAGCGCGCAGAGAGCGCATGACCGACAACAAGAAACGCGTCGTCGTGATCGGCGGCGGCATCATGGGGCTGTCGTCGCGCGATCTGGCTGCTGCGCAGCGGGCGGCCGGTGACGATCGTCGATCCCGGCATCGCCCGCCGGCCCGCAAGCTTCGGCAACGCCGGCGTGCTCGCCGCCTGCTCGGTCGTTCCCGTGACGACGCCGGGACTGATCACCAAGGCGCCGCTGCTGATGCTCGATCCGAACTCGCCACTGTTCGTGCGCTGGAGCTATCTGCCGAAACTTGCGCCGTGGCTGTTTCGCTACCTCGAGCCACGCCAACGCAGCCGATGCCACGCGCATCTCGAAAGGGCTCGCCGAGCTCACGCGCGACACCTATGCCCAGCACATGGCGCTGTCCGGCGGCACGCCGGCCGAACGCTGGGTGCAGAGTTCCGGATACTTCTTCGCCTACGACTCGCGCGCAGCGTTCGAGGCCGACGCTTTCGCCTGGCAGTTGCGGCGCGAGGCCGGCTTCACATGGCAGGAGATCGAGGGCGAGGCACTGCGCGAATACGAGCCGACGCTGGGACCGAAGATCGGTCTCGGCATCCTGTTGCAGGATCATGGCTTCGTGCTCAGCCCCGGCGGTTACATCGCCGACCTGCGCGAGGTCGCACAGTCGCTCGGCGCCACGCTGCTGCCGGCCGAGGCGCGCGAGTTTCGTCTCGGCGCCGATGGCGCGATCCAGGCGGTGGTGACCACGAGCGGCGAGATCGAGGCCGAGGCGGCGGTGATCGCCACCGGCGCCTGGTCGAAGACGCTGACGGCGCAGCTCGGCCTCGACGTGCCGCTGGAGTCCGAGCGCGGCTATCACGTGATGCTGTACGGTCCGTCGCTGAAGCCGCGGCAGCCGACCTCGGTGACGAGCGGCAAGTTCGTCGCGACGCCGATGGCCGATGGTGTGCGCTGCGCCGGCATCGTCGAATTCGGCGGCCTCGACCTGCCCGCGCACAAGCCGCCGATCGACCTGATCCTGCGGCGGGTGAAGGAGGCGTTCCCGACCCTGACCTGGACCCACTACGACGAATGGCTAGGTCACCGGCCGGCGCCCAGCGACAGCCTGCCGCTGATCGGCGAGGTGCCGCGCCACCGCGGCATATTCCTTGCTTTTGGTCATCATCACGTCGGGCTGACGACCGGGCCGAAAACCGGGCGGCTGCTCGCAGGCCTGGTCAACGGCGAAACGCTGGCTCGAAAGTACTTGGAACGATATGACGCCCTATACGCCGGCACGGTTCGCGGCCTAGGATAGTGTCGGAGTGGTGGGGGAGTTGACCGGTGCGCGTGCTCGGTAAGGCTCGTACGCAACCTGCTCGACGGGCTGTATCTCGGCGCGGGCTGGCTCGCGGGCCTGTTCCTGATCGCCATCTTCCTCCTGATGATGGGGCTGTCCGCCGGCCGCAAGTTCGGCCTCAACATTCCGGCCGGCGACGACTTCGCCGCGTGGTCGATGGCGGCGATGGCCTTCCTCGGCCTTGCGCACACGTTCAAGTCCGGCGAGATGATCCGCGTCGGACTGTTGATCGATCGCTTCAGCGGGCGCAACGCGCCAGGTCATCGAGATCGCCGCGCTGATCGTCGGCATCGTCTTCGTCGGCTACTTCGCCTGGCACGCAATCAACTTCACCTACTACTCGTGGCTGACCAACGAGGTCGCGACCGGCATCGTGCCGCTGAAGATGTGGATCCCGCAGCTCGGCTACTCGGGCGGCCTCGCGATCCTCACCATCGCGATGGTCGACGAGCTCGTGCACGTGCTCGCGGGCTACAAGCCGCGCTACGAAAGGGAGCCGCCGAAGACCGCCGAAGAAGCCGTCGAGCGCGCCGCCGCGAGCGCGGTGTGAGGGATTGATGGCAGGCATTCAGCTTCTCGAGGTCGCAGCGCTTCTGTTCGCCGTGCTGGCCGGCCTTCTGGCCGGCGGCGTCTGGATCGCGGTCAGCCTGCTCGCGGTCGGCTGGCTCGGCATGCTGTTCGTCGGCGGCATTCCTGCGGGCTCGGTGCTCGCGACCACCGTGTGGGGCAACAGCGCGTCGTGGGAGCTCGCCGCGCTGCCGCTGTTCATCTGGATGGGCGAGATCCTGTTCCGCACGAAACTGTCGGAAGAGATGTTTCGCGGACTTGCGCCGTGGCTCGGCTGGGTGCCGGGACGGCTGATGCATGTCAACGTGATCGCGTCCGGACTGTTCGGCTCGGTGTCGGGCTCGTCGGCCGCGACCTGCGCGACCGTTGCGAAGATCGCGCTGCCGGAATTGAAGCGGCGCGGCTACGACGAGAAGCTCAGCCTCGGCTCGCTCGCGGGCGCCGGCACGCTCGGCATCCTGATCCCGCCATCGATCACCATGGTGGTCTATGCGGTCGCCGCCAACGTCTCGATCATCCAGATCTTTCTCGCGGGCTTCATTCCCGGTCTGCTCGTGATGGTGCTGTATTCGGGCTACATCGCCGGCTGGTCGATCGTGAACAGCGAGAAGATGCCGCCGCCCGAGCCGCGCATGACCTTCGAGGAAAAGCTCAAGGAGTCGGCCAACCTCATTCCGCTGACGCTGCTGATCCTGCTCGTGTTCGGCGTGCTGCTGACCGGCTGGGCGTCGGCGACCGAATGCGCGGCCTGGGGCGTGCTCGGCGCGCTGCTGATCGCGTGGTGGGGCGGCTCGCTCGACCGCCGCTCGTTCTGGCAAAGCGTGATGGGCACGACCCGCACCACCTGCATGATCATGCTGATCCTCGCCGGCGCCTCCTTCATGAAGCAGTCGATGGGCTACACCGGCATCCCGGTTGCGCTGGCGAACTGGGTCGACGGCATGCAGCTCGGTCCCTATGCGCTGATCGCGGCGCTGACGGTCATGTACATCCTGCTCGGCGCCGCGCTCGACGGCATCTCGATGATCGTGCTGACCACGGCGGTGGTGCTGCCGATGGTGCAGAAGGCCGGCTTCGACCTGGTCTGGTTCGGGATTTTCGTGGTGCTGATCGTCGAGATGGCGGAGGTGTCGCCGCCGGTCGGCTTCAACCTGTTCGTGCTGCAGACCATGAGCGGCAAGGATTCCAACACGGTGGCGCTGGCGGCCCTGCCGTTCTTCTTCCTGCTGGTCGTCGCGGTCGCGATCATCACCGCCTTCCCGCAGATCGTGATGTGGCTGCCAAAGTATGTCTTTCCCGGTTAGCGGAACCGGCTAAAATCGGACCAACCTTAAGGGAGTATCCAATGATCAATCGCAGAACCATTCTTGCCACCGCGGCCTGCCTTGCCGTCGGCGTCGAGCGCGGCCGCCGCCCAGACCACCTGGAATTTGCCCGCGGCCTATCCCGCCAACAATCCGCATTCGGAAAACCTGGTGGCGTTCGCCAAGGACGTGGAGACCGCAACCGGCGGCAAGCTGAAGATCACCGTGCATCCCGAACGCCTCGCTGTTCAAGGCGCCGGAGATCAAGCGCGCGGTCGCGACCGGCCAGGCGCAGATGGGCGAGGTGCTGCTGTCGATCCACGAGAACGAGGATCCGGTGTTCGGCGCCGACGTGGTGCCGTTCCTGGCCGCGAGCTTCCCGGAGGCGATGAAGCTCTACAAGGCGTCGAAGCCGGCGATCGAGAAGAAGCTCGCGGCGCAGGGCCTGATGCTGCTGTTCGCGGTGCCGTGGGCGCCGCAGGGCATCTACACCAAGAGGGACCTGAATTCGGTCGCCGACATGAAGGGCCTGAAGTGGCGCGCCTACAATGTCGGCACCACGCGCATCGGCGAACTGGTCGGCGCGCAGTCGGTGACGATCCAGGCGGCCGAACTGCCGCAGGCGCTCGCCACCGGCATCGTCAACTCGTTCATGTCCTCGGGCGGCACCGGCTACGACAGCAAGGTCTGGGAGACGCTGACGCACTTCTACGACGTGCAGGGCTGGATCCCGAAGAACTTCACCTTCGTCAACAAGGCGGCGTTCGATGCACTCGACAAGCCGACGCAGGAGGCGATCCTGAAGGCCTCCGCCGCCGCCGAGACGCGCGGCTGGAAGGTGTGGGAAGAGAAGAGCGGCTGGTATCTCGGCGAGCTCAAGGCCAAGGGCATGAAGGTGCAGGCGCCGAGCCCGGCGCTGAAGGACGGCTTCAAGAAGGTCGGCGACCAGTTGACCGAAGACTGGCTGAAGAAGGCCGGCGCCGACGGCAAGGCGCTGGTGGACGCGTACAAGAAGATGTGAGCTCGTCATTGCGAGGCGTAGCTGTTCGAAGAACGGCTACGCCGCTCGCAATTGACGGTTACCTCCTCACCGCGACCCGCTGCTCCGGCGGCACCAGCGTCAGCGGCTGCTTGTCGCGCTTGGCGGTGGCCGTGCAGCCACTCGCGGAACGCGACGATCTTCGGCGTATCGGCCGAAGCCTCCGGGCAGACGAGATAAAAGCCGACATCGATCGGCAGCGCGATGTCGAACGGCACGACGAGCCGTCCCGCGGCGATGTCGCCTTCGACGAATGCGGTTCGTCCGATCGCGACGCCGAGGCCGTCGATCGCAGCCTGCACCGTCATGAAGATCATGTCGAAGGTCAGCCCCGGCTGCTTGAGGATGTCCGTCTTCACGCCTGCGGCCGTCAGCCAAAGGCGCCAGTCGTCTTCCATGTCGTTGCTGCTGTAGAGCAGCGTGTGGTGCGCGAGATCCTCCGGCCGCCGGATCGGATGCTTGCCCTGCAACAGGGCCGGGCTGCAAACCGGAAATAGTTCATCCGCCATCAGCCAGTCCGAGCGCAGGCCGGCCCACTTGCCGTGCCCGTAGCGGATACCGACGTCGACGCCATCGCGCGAGAAGTCAGCGAGCTCGGTGGACGTGGTCACACGAACGTCGATGGTCGGATGCTGCTGCTGAAACTTCGACAGGCGCGGCATCAGCCACTTGGCGGCGAACGAGGCGATCGTCGTGACGGTCAGCGTGTTGGCGTTGTCCTTGCGCCGCATCCGCTCGGTGGCGAGCCGCAGGTCCTGAAACGCCGCGCGTATACCTGGCAGGTAATCGCGCGCCTCGGCCGTCAGCGTCAGAGTGCGGTTCTGCCGGACGAACAGGCGGACGCCGAGCTCCTCCTCCAGCCGCTTGATCTGATGGCTGATCGCCGTCTGCGTGACGTTCAGCTCTTCGGCGGCCTTGGTGAAGCTCAAGTGCCGCGCCGCGGCCTCGAAAGCGCGCAGTCCGTTGAGGGATGGCAGGCGGGACATCACCAGTCCGTTACTTTGCATGACATTATCTCATATATTTGCAGAGAAAGTGTCGTTTGTCCACTGACAGAAATTGGCAGATGTTGCTGCTAACAAGCGATCAGGAGGTACTTAGCTATGACCGCACTCATCCTCAATTCAATGACAAATGCTCATGAAGCAGGCCTGTTCCGCAGGGCGCTGACCACGCTGCGGACCTGGCAGGAGCGCGCCCGGGCGCGGCGGGAACTGGCCCGCTGGAACGAGCGCCAGCTGCACGACATCGGCGTGTCCTGGTCGACCGTCGCCGAGGAAGTGAACAAGCCGTTCTGGCGCGCCTGAAGCGGCCCGAAGGAGCAGTCGCCATGACCCCGCTGCAGCCAACGACACCTGCGTCAGTTTGCAGACGTCCTGCGGCTGCGGACGGGGGCGGCGATGACGGTTCGATTCGTCGAACCGAACGACGTCGAACCGCTGCGCCGCTACTTCGGTTCCCTTTCGACCCGCACGCACTACAGCCGGTTTCTGGGGGCGACCCGCGACCTGCCGCCGTCCGAGTACGAGCGGATGCTGCGGACCGGCGAAGGCAGCCACTTCGCCGTGCTGGCCGAGGTCGGCACCGGCGACGAGCGGAAGATCGTCGGCGAAGCGCGCTACGTCGTTCGACGCCATCGCCCGGATCCGTCGAGTTCGGCATTTCCGTCGCCGACGACTGGCACGGGCAGGGCGCGGGCTCTGCGCTGCTGTCGAACCTCGAATGCCGGGCCGCGGCGCTCGGCGCCGATCGGATCTTCGGCGATGCGCTCGGGACCAATCAGGACATGCTGGGGCTTGCGCGCAAGCGCGGCTATCGCTTCTCGCATCCGCCCGGCGACTGGACGCTGAAGCGGTTTACGAAGGATATCCGCATCGCCCAGGATATTCCGTGCGTTCAGTCCAGCCGGGCCTTGCCGGCTCTCGCCGCCGCTGGCTAAAGCAAAATCCGCTCCCTATAGTTCGCTTCAATCCGGATAACGGAACGAAGAAAACAGGGAGGGCGCATGCGGTTTGGCCTGTTCGATCACATGGACCGGTCCGGCGAAGACACGTCGACCCAGTACGAAACCCGCCTGCAGATCCTGGAAGCCTGCGATCGCGCCGGCTTCTACAGCTATCACCTCGCCGAGCATCACGGCACGCCGCTCGGCCTTGCGCCATCGCCGAGCGTGTTTCTCGCGGCCGCGGCCCAGCGCACGAAGACGCTGCGGCTCGGCGCATTGGTGTTCACGCTGAGCCTCTATCATCCGCTGCGGATCCTCGACGAAATCTGCATGCTCGATCACCTGAGCAAGGGGCGGCTCGACGTCGGCATCGGCCGCGGCATCTCGCCGATCGAGCTCGGGTTCTATGGCGTCGATCCGGCGGACTCGCCGGCCATCTTCCAGGAGGTGACGGAGATCCTGCTGAAGGGTTTCACCTCCGACGTCGCTCAGCCATCGCGGCAAGCACTTCAATTTCGAGAATGTGCCGATCGAGCTGCGCCCCTTTCAGCAGCCGATGCCGCCGCTGTGGTACGGCCTCGGCCGTCCCGAAAGCCTCGATTGGGTCGCAGCGCGCGGCATCAACGTCATCGGCAACGGACCGGCGGCGATGACGCGACGGGTCACCGACCGCTATCGCGCGATCTGGCAGGAGGCGGGAAAGAGCGCCGACACGCTGCCGATGATGGGCATGAGCCGGCACATGATCATTGCCGACACCGACGCCGAGGCGCGCGAGCTGGCGCGCCCGGCCTACAAGCAATGGATCGACAACCTGCTGCTGCTCTGGCGCAAGCACAACATCATGCCGACCGCGAACTTCCCCGAAGATTTCGAGGCCGCCGATGCCGCAGGCGTCTGCCTGGTCGGATCACTCGCCACGGTGCGCGACAAGCTGCGGGCGCAGGTGACGGAGGCGGGTGTGAATTATCTGCTGTGCCGGGTGGCGTTCGGCAACCTGCCGAAGGAGGCTTCGCTGAAGACGGTCGAGCTGGTGCGGCGGGAGATCATGCCGATGTACGGCGAGCGAAGAGCGGCGGCGGAGTAGGCGTCTGCAATGACGAGGTTGTTGCATCATTGGCGAAATTGCGCGCCGACCAAATTCTGTCAGTAGTCTTTCTATTTCGCTGAATCAGAAATTGTAATTCCCTGCGGGTAGGAATATAAAGTCCTCGTTCAGCCCCGATGGGAGAGCGAGTGCGCATTCGTCAGCGCCTCGGGGCGGGATGCGACGGGTCCGTCGCGGTGCCGGCCTGATCCGGGGTGCGTTGATGAGGCGCGTCAAGGAAAGGGATGACGACCGGTGCCGAGGGCGGACGGCCCAAGCGGTCCAGCAATACGGTGGGGTCCTCCGTATTCGGTCAAGTGGAGCCGGGCGCGGCTCCCGCTGGAATTCGGCAAGCCGTTAATCCGGCGCGTGCGGAACGCAGGCGAAGGCTTCGTCTGTGGTCCGGTTCAGCTCAAGCGTTTGGGCTGGACCATCGCCGTGTGCCAACGCGTCGGCATACGGATTGCCCGGATGCGACAAGCATACGGGAGCCGCGGGCGCGGCCTTTCGCCCTGTGTTCCGCACGCCCTCTTTCCAAGGGAAGTGCACAGAGAAGACCGGCAGCCCTAGGCCGGACAAAGAACAGGGGCGATGACGCGCGCCTGTGACGGTTCAGACGCGTCGGGCTGTTTGACAATTGAATAAAGTGAGAGCGCTGCCGCGCAGCTCTCTTGCACCCTCCTCCCGCTCGCGAAGCGAGTCGCGCGCGGAGCGTGGCTGCGAATAGCGAAGCGAATGCGCAGCCGCGTGGCGAGCTCAGCCGTGTTTCAGTCGCGAACGCCGGTCCCCCGCGCCCTGGATCGCTTCCCGCCACTCGCTTCGCAATGACGCGTGGGAGTGGAGAAGCGCGTCGCTTCGCCTTGCCCGCCGTAGCTCGACTTGTCCGCCGAAGCTCGAAGAGCGAAGGCGGAAGAGCGAAGGCGGGTCGCAATGACAGCTACATCCCCACCGGATACCCGTCCTTGCGGTGGTCCGATGCCGCGACATAGCCGCCGTCGACCTTCATCGCGAACTGGCCGCAGCCGAACTCGGTGTCGAAGCGCGGCGCGACGACGATCTTGTGGCCGCGCTGCTGCAGGCCTTCGATCGTCTCCTTCGGGAAATTCCACTCCACCGACACCGTCGCGTTGTCGTCCTGCACGCGCCAGCGCGGCGCGTCGCTTGCGGCTTGCGGGTTCTGTCCGTGGTCGGCGAGACGCGAGACGATCTGCAGGTGGCCCTGCGCCTGCATCGACCCGCCCATCACGCCAAAGCTCATCAATGGCGCGCCGCCCTTGGTCACGAAGCCCGGGATGATGGTGTGGAACGGCCGCTTGCCGGGACCGACCTGGTTGGGATGGCCTTGCTTCAGGCTGAAGCCGAAGGCGCGGTTCTGCAGCGCGATGCCGGTGTTCGGCACGACCACGCCGGAGCCGAAGCCTTTGAAGTTGGACTGGATGAACGACACCATCATGCCGTCCTTGTCGGCAGCGGTGAGGTAGACGGTGCCGCCGTTCATCGGCATGCCGGCGCGCGCCGGGCTTGCGCGATCGATGTCGATCGTGGTCGCGCGCTTGTGCAGATACGCCTTGTCGAGCAGGTGACCCGCCGTCACGTTGCGCATGGTGTCCGGGTCGCCGACATACTCGTTCATGTCGGCGATCGCGAGCTTGATCGCCTCGATCTTCAGGTGCTGCGCCAGCGGGCCGTCGGCATCCGCCGGATCGATGTTGAAGTTGTCGAGGATGCCGAGCGCGATCAGCGCACCGATGCCCTGGCCGTTCGGGCCGATCTCGTGCAGCGTCACGTCGCGATAGTTCATCGAAATCGGCTCGACCCAGTCGGGCCTGTGCTCCGCCAGATCGCCCGCCTCGATCAGGCCGCCGGTCGCGCGCGCGTGCGCGACGATCGCCGCGGCCAGCTCGCCATGATAAAAATCGTCGCCCTTGCTCTCGGCGATGCGCGTCAGCGTGCGCGCCTGTCCGGGACAGACGAACTTCTCGCCCGGCAGCGGCGCGCGGCCCTGCGGCGCAAAAGCCTCGCGAAAGCCCGGCTGCGGCAGCAGGTCGGCGACCTGCGCCTGCCACTGCCGCTGCACCGTCGGCGAGACGAGGTAGCCGTCGGTGGCGTAGCGGATCGCCGGCTCGAACAGATCGGCGAACGGAAGCTTGCCGAACTTCTCCGACACCGTGCGCCAGGCGGAGACGGTGCCCGGAACACTCACCGAGTCCCAGCCGCGCATGGGCATGGTCTCGCGCCCCTTGAAATGCTCAGCCGTCATCCGCTTCGGCGCGCGCCCCGAGGCGTTCAGCCCGTGCAGCTTGCCGCCCGCCCAGATCAGCGCGAAGGCGTCGCCGCCGATGCCGTTCTGGCACGGCTCGACCACGGTCAGCGTGATCGCGGTGGCGAGCGCCGCATCGACCGCGTTGCCGCCGCGCAGATACATGGAAAGGCCCGCGGCGGAGGCCAGCGGCTGCGAGGTGCTGACGACATTCTCGGCGAGCAGCGGCATGCGCTGCGACACGTAGGGGAACGACCAGAACGAGGAACTTGATGTCATAGGTACGGGCTTCCTTTTTGCGGCGCAGAGACTATCCGATTTCGCCATCCGCGCTATCGACTAATGCGCGCGGCGTTCGTAATTTCCTGGTCCACAAGACGGAATGGAAACGCGAAAGAGGCTCATGAGCGCGCCCTACATCCCCCAGATCGCCCTCTACCGGCAGTGGCTGAAGGACACGCGCGGCCTGTCATTTGGCTCCTATGACGAGATGTGGCGCTGGTCGGTGACCGATCTCGATGCCTACTGGCAGAGCATCTGGGACTATTTTTCGATCCAGTCGCCGACGCCGCACAGCGCCGTGCTCGGCCGGCGCGATATGCCGAACGCGGTCTGGTTTCCCGGCGCGCAGGTCAACTACGCGCAAGCAGATTTTCCGGCATGTGGAGGCTGCGCAGCAAGGCGGGCCTGCCGGCGGTGGTCAGCCGCAACGAGAAGGGCGTTCATCGCGAGCTGTCCTGGCCGGAGCTGAGGCGGCAGTCCGCGTCGCTGGCGCTGCATCTGAAAGCGCAGGGCATCAAGCCCGGCGACCGCGTGGCGGCGTACCTGCCGAACATCATCGAGGCGATGATCGCGTTCTTCGCCACCGCCAGCATCGGCGGCGTCTGGAGCCTGTGCGCGCCGGACATGGGCACGGCCGCGGTGCTCGATCGCTTCAAGCAGATCGAGCCGAAGGTGCTGATCGCCTGCGACGGCGTCAGCTATGCCGGCAAGGACTATCGACCGGACGCAGGTCGTGCAGGAGCTGCGCGCGGCGCTGCCGAGCGTGCAGCACCTGATCGTGCACGAGAATCTCGGCACGGCCGCGGGCGTTGCAGGCAGCATCCGCTTCGCGGATGCGATCGCGCGCGATGATGCGCAGACGACAGCGTTCGAGCCGGAATGGGTGCCGTTCGATCATCCGCTGTGGATCGTCTATTCCAGCGGCACCACCGGCCTGCCGAAGCCGATCGTGCACGGCCACGGCGGCATCCTCCTGATGTCGCTCACGCTGAACGTCATTCACGACGACATCGGCTGCAGCTACGCGCCGAATTCCTTCGGCGAGCGCTTTCACTGGTACTCGTCGACCGGCTGGGTGATGTGGAATTGCCAGACCAACGGGCTGCTCAACGGCACCACGTGCTGCATCTATGACGGCAACCCCGGCGGCGCGAAGGACAAGCCGGACTGGGGCACGCTGTGGCGCTTCGGCGCGGAGACCGGCGTGACGTTCTTCGGCGCGGGCGCGGCCTTCTTCGCCAACTGCCTGAAGGCGGACCTCGATCTTGCGACATGCGGCGATCTGTCGAAGGTGCGTGCGCTCGGCAGCACCGGCTCGCCGATGAGCGAGGATGCGCAAGCGTGGGGCACGCGGCAGTTTGCGAGGCTGGCGACGAGCAACGGCAGCGCCGCGCAGAAGAACATCTGGCTGTGCAACATGTCGGGCGGAACCGACTTCGCCGGCGCCTTCGTCGGCGGCAACCGCGAGCTGCCGCTGATCCCGGGCGAGATCCAGTGCCGCCTGCTCGGCTGCGCGGTCGAGGCGTTCAACGAGCAGGGACAGCCGGTCGTCGACGAGGTCGGCGAACTGGTCTGCACCGAGCCGCTGCCGTCGATGCCGCTCTATTTCTGGGGCGACGCCGACAACAAGCGCTACCTCTCGAGCTACTTCGACACATATCCGGCGAACTTCGACGGCTCGGGTCGCGGGCCGGCGTGGCGTCACGGCGACTGGCTGAAGATCACGCCGAACGGCGGCTGCATCATCTACGGCCGCAGCGACGCGACCATCAATCGCCACGGGCTGCGCATGGGCACCAGCGAGCTCTACAGCGCGGTGGAGGCGCTGCCGGAGGTGCTCGATTCGATGGTGGTCGATCTCGAATATCTCGGCCGCGAAAGCTACATGCCGCTGTTCGTCGTCCTGCGCGAAGGCGTGACGCTCGACGATGCGCTGAAGGCGAAGATCAACGGCGCCATCCGCACCGCGCTGTCGCCGCGCTTCGTGCCGAACGGCGTCTTCCAGGTCGCCGAAATCCCGCGCACGCTCTCCGGCAAGAAGCAGGAGCTGCCGATCAAGAAGCTGCTGCTCGGCCAGCCGATCGAAAAGGTCATCAACAAGGACGCGATGGCCAACCCGGGCTGTCTCGACTGGTATGTCGCGTTCGCAAACGCGCGGCTCAGCAGCGAGACGCAGAAGGCAGGGTTCGTAGCCCGATGAGCGAAGCGATATCCGGGATCTGGCGGCGAGCTCAGCCCCGCATGGCGCTTCGCTTATGCGGCTACGGCGCGACCCGCCGCCGGCCTTCCGCTCAGTCACCAGCGCCAGCAGCACGGTCAGCGCCATGAAGACGGCCGCAACCCAGAACACGCCGCGCGGCATCGACTGATCCATGATCCAGCCGAACAGCAGCGGCGAGATGATGCCGGCCATGTTGAAGCCGGTCGAGACGATGCCGAAGGCGCGGCCGGCGGCGCCGGGCGGCGCAGACTTTCGCACCAGCATGTCGCGTGACGGCGCGATCACGCCGCCGAGGAAGCCTGCGACCGTCATCATCGCGATCAGCAGCACCGGGTGCGGCGTGAACATCGCGATCAGGACGATGATGACCACGTTGGCGGCAAAGCAGGCGGCGGCAACGTCGCCGTGGCGGTGCGTGCGGTCGGCGAGGAAGCCGCCGGCGAGAACGCCGACCGCGCTCGCGCCGAGGTAGGCGGTCAGCGCGATGTTGGCGGTCGAGAACAACAGGCCGTAGCCGCTCATCAGCGCGCTGACGCCGAACGTGCTGATGCCGCCGTTCGACAGGCCGAGCAGCATGAAGAAGACCATCAGCATGATGATCGCCGGCGTCAGCACGCGACGACGGGCCGCCGTTCGCATCGGAGCTGTCCGCAGACGCCGTCGCCGCGCTTGCCTCAGGGATGGGAAAGGCGAGGATCAGGAGCGCGACGACAAAGCCGATGACGCCGGAGGCGATCAGCGCCCCTGCGCCGCCGACCATGACGACAAGCGCTGCGACGATCGCAGGCGCAACCGCGCCGCCGAAGAATCCGGAGAATGTGTGGATCGAGAACGCGCGGCCGATGCGCTTGCCGTCGATGTTGGCGGCGAGCAGCGCATAGTCCGACGGATGATAGACGCTGTTGGCAAGGCCGAGCAGCGCCGCGCACGCGATCAGCCAGGGGTAGCTGAGGTTCATGCCGAGCAGGACGAAGGCGGTGCCGCCGAGACTGACGCCGAGGATCAGCAGCTTGCGCGCGCCGAACCGGTCGACGACGTAGCCGAGCGGCGCCTGCGTCAGGCCGGACACGACCGCGAACACCGTCAGTGCGAAGCCGAGCTCGACGAAGCCGACGCCCAGCCGTTCTTTCAGGAACGGAAACAGCATCGGCAGCACGAGGATGACGTAGTGGCTGTACCAGTGCGCGATCGAGACGACGGTCAGGCTGCGCAGCTCCGATTGCGCTTCAGCCCGGTCCGACCCGGCAACGATGTCGGCCATTTCCTCAGGTGCTCCGTCTTCTTGTCGTGGCCTTTGAGCTTGAGTCCACCTGCTACCTGTTTCCGGACTGGATTGTCCATCTTTGCCTGTTTGTGCGGCAGATCGGTTGCTCGCCCGCAGGCTTCCTCCGCGAGGCGCGCGCGGAGCCTGACGCCTTTACGCGGCCACGCCCGGCATCCACAGCCTAGTCGATTCCCCGCAGCATAAAATATATCAGTAAATCAAATGGATACAGGGTGAGCGCGCGGCCTCGATCTTTTTGTCATCTGGCCTTCATCGCTTTGTCACCACCGCGCAACGGCTGCTTTGCAGAACGCGGGCGGTTTCACCTTGGGAGGCTCGCCATGCGAATTTCGTTTCTCTGCTCTGTCTCACTGGCTTTGGTGGTTTCGACCGCAGCGTTCGCGGAGGGCGATTTCCCGGCGACGCTCGCCGGCCATGCGGTCCTTCCCGCACAGAGCTTCATCGACGCGCCGGCCGATGCGCCGGCCGACCTCAAGACGTCCGGCAAGTACACGACCGGCCGCCGCGTCGATGCGCTCGGCAGCGTGATGGGCAAGTCGTACGAGCGGCCGACCGGCGTCTCGATCCCGTTCAAGGGCCAGCCGCTGCAGGGTCACTCCGGCATCAAGACCATGCCGGACGGCACGTTCTGGGTGCTGACCGACAACGGCATGGGCTCGCGCTACAACTCCGCCAACTCGATGCTCTACCTCAACCGCCACAAGATCGACTGGGCAAGCGGCGCCATCGCGCGGCAGGAGACGATCTTCCTGCACGATCCCGACAAGAAGGTGCCGTTCCGCATCGTCCATGAAGACACCGCAAAGCGCTATCTCACCGGCGCGGACTTCGACACCGAAGGCTTTCAGGTCATCGGCGACAACTTCTGGATCGGCGACGAGTTCGGCCCCTACATCCTGAAGACGGACAAGACGGGCAAGGTGCTTGCCGTGTTCGACACAGTGGCTGACGGCAAGCCGGTGCGCTCGCCCGAGCATTGGTCGGTGCAGTCGCCGGCTGCTCCGGGCGCGTCCTACACGACGGTCAACCTGCGCCGCTCCAAGGGCTATGAGGGCTTTGCCGCGTCGAAGGATGGAAAGTTCCTCTATCCGCTGCTGGAAGGCCCGCTGTGGGACGCGGAGAAGAAGGACGTCGAGAAGGTCGACGGCAAGGAAGCCGCGCGCATTCTCGAGTTCGACGTCGCCGCGGAAAAATTCACCGGCCGCTTCTGGCACTACGTGTTCGAGGCGAACGGCCATGCCATCGGCGACTTCAACATGATCGACGGCACCACCGGCCTGATCATCGAGCGCGACAACGGCGAGGGCACGGCCGACAAGGCGTGCCCGCAAGGCCAGCGCGGCGAAAACTGCTTCGCCGACATCGCGAAGTTCAAGCGCGTCTACAAGATCGAGCTCGGCGACGCGACCGCGGGCAAGCCGGTGCGCAAGATCGGCTACATCGACCTGATGAAGATCAAGGACCCGAACAAGAAGGCGAAGAAGCCGTTGAACGACGGCGTGCTGACCTTCCCGTTCTTCACCATCGAGAACGTCGACGTGGTCGATGACGCGGCACATCATCGTCGGCAACGACAACAACCTGCCGTTCTCCACCAGCCGCGAGCCGAACAAGGCCGACGACAACGAGTTCGTGCTGCTCGAGGTGGCGGAGTTTCTGAAGGCGAAGTGACGTCGTCAACGCGAAGCGCTTTCTTCACCCTCCTCCCGCTCGCGTAGCGAGTGGCGGGGAGGGTGGCTCGGATGAGCGCAAGCGAATTCGAGCCGGGTGGGGGGCCTGCTGAGTCTCGTCTCTAGCTCAGCAGCCCCCCACCCCCGACCCCTCCCCGCCACTCGCTTCGCGCGCGGGAGGAGGGGAGAAGGTATGCGACTCGCGATCTTGCCGCAGTGATCGTCCGAACGCTACAACGGCGCCGCAATCTGCGGAGTCTCCGATGTCGATCATTGCGACCGTCGAACAGCTGGAAGCGATCTACGGGCAGCCGAACGACGCCTCGACCGTCAAGGTCGCCGACAGGATCACGCGCGAATATCGCAAGCTGATCGAGGCCTCGCCGTTCGCGGCGCTGGCGACCAGCGGGCCGGAAGGGCTCGACTGCTCGCCGCGCGGCGATGCCTCGGGCTTCGTCCGCATCCACGACGAGAAGACGCTGATGATGCCGGACCGGCGCGGCAACAACCGCGTCGATTCGCTGCGCAACATCGTGCGCGACCCGCGCGTCGCGCTGCTGTTCCTGATTCCGGGCGTCGGCAGCACGCTCCGCATCAACGGCCGCGCGCATGTCTCGATCGACCCGCAGCTGTGCGATTCGTTCCTGACCGAAGGCAAGGCGCCGCGTTCGGTGGTCGTGATGGCGATCGACGAGGTCTACTTCCAGTGCGCCCGCGCCATCGTCCGCTCCGACCTCTGGAATCCGGACAAGCACTTCAGCGCGAAGGACCTGCCGAGCCCGGGCCAGATCCTCGCCAGCATGAGCGACAATCGCGTCGGCGGCGACGAATACGACCGCGCCTGGCCGGAGCGCGCGCAAAAATCGCTCTGGTAGGCGCGAAACGCGCCTCACGCGCCCTCACGCGCAGCATGCGGCCCTGCGCCCGCGTCATGCCTCGCGCTGTTGTATTATGATAATAATATGAATTCACGCAGGGGCTGAGATCGCATCATGACCACCGCATTGCCGGCCGAGGCACCGTCCTCCGCCAAGCTTCACTACGGCTGGGTCGTCGCCGGCGCCACCTTCCTGTCGGGCCTGATCATGGCCGGCGCCGTCGGCGCGCCGGGCATCTTCATCATTCCGCTGCAGCAGGAGTTCGGCTGGTCGACCTCGGATATTTCCGCGGCGCTCGCCGATCCGCTTCTTCCTGTTCGGCATCATGGCGCCGTTCGCGGCCGCGCTGATGAACAAGTACGGCGTGCGCCGGATCGTCCTGATCGCCCAGGCGATCGTGGCGGCCTGCCTGATCACGTCGCTGTGGATGACGAGCCTCTGGCAGCTGCTGTTGCTGTGGGGCGTCGGCGTCGGCATCGGCACGGGAATGACCGCGCTGGTCCTCGGTGCGACGGTGGCCACGCGCTGGTTCGTCGCGCGGCGGGGTCTCGTCGTCGGCGTCCTGACCGCCAGCGTCGCGACCGGACAACTGATCTTCCTGCCGCTGTCTGACGTCGCTTGCCGTCGACTACGGCTGGCGCGTGGCGCTGATGGTCGTATGCGCGGCGGTCGGCTGCGCGGCGCTGGTGATGCTGCTGGTGATGCGCGACCGGCCGTCCGATGTCGGGCTCTTGCCCTATGGCCATGAAGGACCGCCGCCGGCCGTGCCGCCCGCTCCGGCGTCGGTGACCGCAGCGGCGTTCGGTGCGCTGCGCGACGCGGCGCGCACGAAAGCGTTCTGGATCCTGTTCGCCACCTTCTTCATCTGCGGCGCCAGCACCAACGGGCTGATCCAGACCCATTTCATTCCGATGTGCGTGGATTTCGGCCTGTCGCAAACGAATGCCGCAGGATTGCTGGCGGCGATCGGCGTGTTCGATTTCATCGGCACCATCGCTTCGGGCTGGCTCGCCGACCGCTACGACAATCGCTGGCTGTTGTTCTGGTACTACGGCCTGCGCGGGCTCTCGCTGGTGTTCCTGCCGTTCACCGATTTCACCTTCTTCGGCCTTTCGGTGTTCGCGGTGTTCTACGGCCTCGACTGGATCGCGACCGTGCCGCCGACCGTCAAGCTGACGGCGCAGAAGTTCGGCGCCGAGCGGGCCAATCTGGTGTTCGGCTGGATCTTTGCCGGCCATCAGATCGGCGCGGCGATGGCCGCATTCGCTGCCGGATTCTCCCGGACGATGCTTGCGACCTATCTGCCGGCGTTCTTCGCGGCCGGCGCGCTTTGCATCGTCGCTGCCGTCGTCGTGCTGATGATCGAGGAACGGCGCAGCCGCTCCGGCCTGAGGACCGGAGCGCGCGCGGCTATTGGAACATCGCCAGCGCCATCACGTGGGGCAGCACCTCGCGGGACCCGCGATAAATCATCTCGAGCGCAACGTAGAGGATGACAGCCAGGCCGACATAGGCGATCCAGCGGTGATTTTGCAGCAGGCGCGCGATGAAGTTGGCCGCGATGCCCATCAGCGCGATCGACAGGACCAGACCGAACACGAGAATCATCGGATGATCGCGCGCGGCGCCCGCGACGGCGAGAACGTTGTCGAGCGACATCGAGACGTCGGCGATGACGATCTGCCAGGTCGCCTGCGCGAGCGTCTTGCGCGGGCCGCGCACCGAGGCCGTGCCGTCGGGATTGACATCGACGTCGTAGGCTTCGTCGCCGTCAGCGGCCTGGGCGTGCTGCCCGCGAAGCTCGCGCCACATTTTCCAGCAGACCCAAAGCAGCAGCAACCCACCGGCCAGCAGCAAACCGACAAGCGCCAGCAACTGCGTAGTCACTGCAGCGAAGCCGATGCGCAGCACAGTGGCCGCGATGACGCCGATCAGGATCGCACGCGAGCGTTGCTCAGCGGGAAGTCCTGCTGCGGCAAGGCCGATGACGATCGCATTGTCGCCGGCAAGCACCAGGTCGATCATGATGACCTGGAGCAAGGCGGTCAGCGCCTGCATAGTAAGAAGTTCTTCCATGATTTAGCTCAGGTCCTTTATTCGGTTCGTTGTTGTTCGAGGAGGGGAAGCGCCAGCTCGGGGTCGCTGAGCAATGCTGCGGCGATGCCGACGAAGGTGAGGGCGCCGGCGATGTCCCAGTAACCGACGGTTGCGGTCGTGCGCTGCGCCGTCAGCCAGGCGACTGCAGCCACGAGCAGCGCGGCCGCGATCGCGAGGACGCCCACGGCCGGCAACACGAGCGGCGACGGCAGCATCCAGACGAGGACCGACGTCGCGGCAGCGCCGGCGAAGGCAACCGTCGCGGCGAGCAGCTTTGGCCCGGTCCATTCGTAGCGAATGTGCGGTGTCGGAAGCTGGATCGGCACGGAGCATCTCCCTCAAGACGTGCCGGGCTCCGTTTTTGCATCGATCCCGGGCACTCATACGCCGCGGGCGACATTTGAGACGTCAGCAACTTGTGCTAAGTCCAATTTCGCGCAGGCGTATTCAGATGTAGATAGTTTAGTACACTTGAAACGTCCGGCTGATCAAGACTATTTGGCCGATCAAGACTTTTTGAAGTCGGAGAGGGCGATGCATTTCGCGAAGGCGGAACCGGAAGCGAAGCTGCTGCGAAAGCAGGCAGGGACCTGGCTCAAGAGCTTGAGGAACCGGGCTGGTTTGTCGCAGGTCGAACTCGCTGACCAGCTGGGCCTCAAGTATTACACTTTCATCTCACAGGTGGAGAACGGGTTCGGTCGCGTGCCGACAGAGGCCATGGAGGGATGGGCGAAGGCGCTCGGCGAATCTCCGTCCTCATTCGCCCGCAAGCTGCTCGAGTTCTACGATCCGGAGCTCCATCGGCTGCTGTTTGAGGAGCCAAAATGAAAGCGCACAACGTCGTTGCATTCCACACCCCGGAGCCGCCGCACTGCTGGCGCCAGGACGAATTGCAGCAACTCGTCTCGCTCTACTCGGTGCATGCCTCGCGTTCCGGCAAGGTGTCCTGGAACGTCGGCCAGACGGAGATGGGCGATCCCCAATTCTACATCGTCGGCGCGGCGCCCGAGCTCGACTGCGTGACGAGCGTGACGCGCCTCGGCCGGCTTTACGTCCTGGAGGACGGTAACGGATCCGTTGTTGCGGAAGACGTCCGCCTTGAGCGGATTGTCGAGGCTGCCTCGAAGATGCTGTCGCGGCGCGGACGTCTGTCCTTCGTCGCCCGCTCGCTGATCGGCCTTTGCGCTTTTCGTGCGGTGCTCGATCAGAAGGCGGAGCTCATGCTGGCCGAATCGCTGGAGCATGTCAGCCGCTTCGCGCCGCAGCTCGCGGCATTCGTCTAAAGCTCGCAGCACTGGCCTAAAACGAAATCGCGCCCCGAAGGGCGCGATCTGTTGTCTCAAGATTGATCGCGATTATTTGCGTCAGCTCTGATGCGGATCAGCGACCGCCTCGCGCCGCCGGCCGTAGCGAAGCCAGGCGCCGATCGCCACCACGAACAGCGCACCTGCGATTGCTGCGGGCTTTTCATAGGTGTGCGCGGCCTCTGCGCCGAGATAGCTGACCACGCCGACGTCGGTCACGAACAGTTCGCCGGCGATCCAGCCGAGCAGCGCCGCGCCGGCCCAGACCAGCACCGGAAAGCGATCGAGCATCGCCATGACGATGGCGCTGCCGGCGATGATCATCGGGATGGAGATTCCAAGGCCGATCAGCAGCAACAGCCAGCTGCCCTTGGCGACCGCGGCGATGGCGACGACATTGTCGAGGCTCATCACGACGTCCGCCACGGCGATCGTCATCATCGCCTTGAGCAGCGTGTCCGCGGCGTTGACCGAGTCCTCCTCATCGTGCGACTTCGGCTTGATCAGATCGATGGCGATATAAAGCAGCGCGATCGCGCCGGCGGCCTTGAGGAACTGGATGTTCATCAACGTCGTGACGATGCCGGTGAAGATGATGCGCAGAATGACGGCAACACCTGAGCCCAGGATCATGCCCCAGAAGCGCGCGCGATCCGACAGCGAGCGGCAGGCCATCGCGATGACGACAGCGTTGTCACCCGACAGCAGAATGTTGATCCAGATGATCTGGCCGATCGCGAGCCAGAACGCCGTGTCATTCATATCCAAGGTCTGTCCTCCAATGCGACGGCCGTCCCTGCCGTCGGCGGCTTGTTGTTGCTGCGCGCGCCAACTGTCCCGCCGCTGCGCGACTGAACAAGGCGTGCATCGTTGCGAAGCGGCGATCGATCCGGGGTGCAAATCATGTGGGCCGCTTCAACATCGCCAGTCCGACATCACAGCTCGACGAAGCTGTCAGAGGGGCCCGCACTGGTCGCTCAGTGGCGGCAATCTATTTCAAGGATTGGAAACGACACAACAGCAATTTCAGCATCGTCGTGATGCCGTGCTGGATAACGCGCCGAACGTCACGCACGCGCATTTATCCAGTAATTGATAGTTTCAAGAGTGACTGTAGTCAGTATTTCAACGCGTGTTTCGCGACCGCGAGGCCCATCAACACGAATGCCGACGTGACCTCCGGGCCTCCGACAAGAATGCGCGTCGGCGTCTTCATCTTGTTCCACTCATAGGCCTTGAACGGCGCGCGGAACCCGCCTTCGCCGAGGCTGCGGGCGATCGTGTGCAGCGCCGGCGTGAAACTCTCGCGCTCGGCGCCGAGATGACCGAGCGCGAGCAGCGCCAGCGCCGCGTCGAACGCGTTCATCTCCTTGGCGATCAGCTCGTCCTTGACGTAGGCGAGCACGGCCGTGCGGACGACTGAAAACGTATCGTTTGGATCGATGATGCGTTGCGTTGCCTGCGGCAGGGCGCGGAACGCCGCGTAGCAGCGGCCGAAATACGCCGAGTAGAGTTCAGGCAGGTAATAGATGTGCGAGCGGGGGTCGGCGAATGCGCCGCTCTCGGCGAGGCTGCGCTGGAAGCCGATGATGCGCTGGACCGTTTCGAGCCGCGACGGCGTCTCGAGAATCTTCCATCGGTCGCAATTGCGGAAGCTGACTTCGAGGACATCGAGGTTCAGCGTCGGGATCGAGGTCGTTGCCGTAGGGCCGCTCGCCCGCGAGATTGTCGATCCAGGTGGCGATCGCACCGTTGTATTCGATGTTGTCGTTCAGCGGCACGGTGATCAGCGGCTCGTTGCTGCCGGCTCTCACCTGGTAGCCCGCATAGAAATCGAGCAGCGGCTGGTCGAGGATCGGATCGTCCGAGCCGGCCTGGGTGGCCGCGGAGAACGAGCACGCCGTGGTGTCGCAATCCGGCACGTAGATGCCGAAGCCGAGCTCCTCCTTGATCTGCGAGAAGAAGCGGGAGAAGCGCGGGTGCGGCGGCGGCGCCAGCGCCGTGACGACGCTGAATGTCTCGCCGTCGTGCGACTGCACGTCCTCGCGGCTGGTCTTGAGGCAGAACTCCACCATGTCGTCGATGGCGCGCCGCGCAGATACGGCCTCCTCATCGGACGGCAAACCGGTTTCGAGGAAGCTCAGCAGGGCTTCGATGAAGAACGCGTCATAATAGGCCGAGCGATGCCGGATCTGCACCGGCTCCCACATCGGCTCGGCGATGCCCTTCCATGGCGGATTGATGACTGCGCCGGTCGCCGAGCGCGCAATGAAGACGCGGGCGAGGTTGAACATCAGCGTCGAATTCTTGTAGCCGCGGGCGTTGAGGCCGGTCAGCGCCATGATCAGCTCACGCCCGCGAAAATCGGGATCGCCGACGAGGTTGAAGGCCGCATAGGTCGGCAGGAAGCCGTTGCGGGCGAACGACTTCAGCAGGTGCTTGCCGCAGGTGCGGATGATCTCGTCGATCTCGGACGGCTTTGGGCGGCTGCCCCGGCGATGGCACAGGCGGCGGTTTGGGATGGCTGAGCTCGATCGTGTCGAGCAGCTCCGCAAACGGCCGGCCGATTTCCGCCCAGTCGGGGTTCTCCTGGTCGCGCGCCAGCGCCAGCGCGTCGCGGATCGCGGCAAGCCGCGTCTCGTCGCCGAGCTCGGGAATTCCCGCCCGGCGCAACAGCGCCATCAGCGCGGGATTGCGCAGCGCGGTCTTGTAGAATTTGGCGAGATGCTCGTCGCCCTGGCCCGTATGTCCGTTCAGAAGAACAGGATCGCAGACGTCATAGATGGAGGGGCCATCTTTGCGGGCCGTCAGCGCGCGAAGCGCCGCGCCCGCCATGTGAGAAATATTCATACTGCCGCGCCCCTTCCGATGTGACTATTGCATGTCCGTCGTCTGACGTCATTTGCTTGTGAAATTTCGGCCTCCTGTCGCTGTCATACGACCCAGGTTCAGGGCAATTGCGATCATTCACCCTCCTGCGCCGGAGAATTGTGATGTGAGTCACAGAGCCTCGGACAGGCCGAAGGCATCCTCCGCGCCACGAATTCCGGCTGCCCCAAGGAGCGGCCGACCAACCAGGAGGACGGCCATGACCAAGGATTTTCGTGGAACTTTCCGCACCGCCGGCTTTGCTGTCGCTGTCGCGGTTTCCCTGCTCGGTTCCACCGGCGCCAGCAGCGCCGAGGGTTTCACCGCCGAGCAGCGCGCTGCCTGCACGCCGGACGCGTTCCGCCTCTGTGCCAGCGATATGCCGAATGTCTCGGCGATTACCGCCTGCATGCGCAAAAATCGGTCGAGTTTGAGCACGGCCTGCAAGGCCGTGTTCCCGAAGTAGCAGACCCCTATCCAGGCTGATTTGCCAAGTCTATTAAGGGTTTGCTAATGCTGCGGTGCCGCAAAATGAGCACATTTGTCCGGCACCCGAAAGACAAAATTCATTAAGCCAAAGCGTGGCAAAGGCATCGGTTTCAAGTCGCGTGCCGGGGGTATGAGGGATCAAGACCATGAAGCTGAGGGGCATGAAGCTGAGGGGCGTGGGAGTTTCCCGACGTTCTCTCGTCATTGCTGCTGCCGCGGTCGCGACCGTCATCTCGCTCGGCCTCGGCGCCAACGCCGCGCTGAACAAGATCACCAATGACGCTCGCCAGGCGGTCTTCAACATCGGCGGCTCGGCCGCGGACAAGGGCGCCGCCCGGTCGTCCCGCCTTGCGCTGGTGATCGGCAACGCCCGCTATCCGGATGCCAGCGCCCCGCTGAGCCAGCCGATCAACGACGCGCGCGCCCTGACGGCCGCGCTGCGCCAGGATGGCTTCGAAGTCGATGTGGTCGAAGATGCCAACAAGGAAGACATGCGCCGCGCGGTCGACCGGCTGAAATCGAAGGTCCAGCGCGACTCCGTGGTCATGCTGTTCTACAGCGGCTACGGCATCCAGGCCGGCCGCGAAAGCTACATGATCCCGGTCGATGCGGCGATCTGGAAGGAAGGCGATGTCCGCCGCCACGGCACCAGCATCGAGTCCGTTCTCGACGACCTGAAGGATCGTGGCGCGCGGGCGAGCCTGGTCGTGCTCGATGCCTCGCGCAGAAACCCGTACGAGCGCCGCTTCCGCACCTACTCGCACGGCCTGGCGGCGATCGATGCGCCGCAGAACGCCCTGATCCTGTCGTCGGCGACGCCGGGCAAGGTGGTCGACGACGCAAAGGGCGAGAACAGCGCGCTGGTCGCCGAGCTCCTGAAGAACATGAACACGCAAGGCGCCAGCGCCGAGCAGATCTTCACCCGCACGCGCATCGGCGTGTCGCGTATCTCCGACGGTCAGCAGGTGCCGACCGTGTCGTCGTCGCTGAGCGAGGAAGTCCGCTTCGGCTCGCCGCTCGCGAGCAGCGGCAGCTAATCCAGCTTCAAAGAAAGCACTGCGGTAGGGGCCTTTCGGCCCCTATTTTGTTGCGGGTTCGTCGATCGCGACGGTGCGCACCGGGTCGCCCTCGCGCAGCAGGGCGCCTGCGCGCGCGACGACGATATCGCCCTCGTTCAGTCCTTCCTTGATCTCGGCCTGCCCGGCGGACATCAGCCCGACCTCGACGCGGCGGGTTTCGACCCGCTGCCGCCGCACGACCTGGATCACTGCGCCGCCGCTGCCGTACAGGATCGCGGTCAGGGGGACAGCGACGTTGCAGCTTTCGCCGGTCCTGATGGTGGCGCGGCCCGAGGAATTGACCAGCAGCCGCGGCCTTTGGGTGATGACCTGGATGCGGACCTGGCCGACCTGCGTGATCGGGTCGATGGTCGACGACACGCTGCGAACGCGGCCCTGCACGGAAGGAGCGCCGACCACCCGGATGGTCGCGGCCTGTCCGGCCTGCAGCGCCGGCATGTCCTTGCCGGGCACGTCGCCCACCATCTCGAACTCGCCGCGGGCGATGATGCGAAACAGCGGATCGGCCCGTGCCGACGCCATCGTGCCGACGACCGCGCTCACATTGCTGATCGTACCGGCGACCGGAGCAACGAGGGTGATTTCACCGCCTTCCGGCTGCGTCAGGCGGACCAGCGCCTGGCCGGAGGTGACCGTGCTGCCCGGATCGACCAGCACCTGCGAGACCCGCAAGCCTTCGCGCGGCGGCGTGACGGTCATTTCCTCCATCGGCAGCAAGACGCCGAAGACCTCTGCGGTCGCCGCAAAGCACACCTTCGTCGCCTTGACGACGGTGACCGTGACGCCCTTGACGCTGTCCTGCGCAAACGCCGGTGCCGGCAGGATCACCCACAGCGCGGCAAGCGCCAACACAGCCGCGCGCAGGCGTTTGTTTTCCCATTCATGACCGGTCATCAGCATTGGAATTTCCGTTGAGTTCAGGTTCGGCGGAGCGGGATGACTTTCTTCGACATGCCATTCCCACTCTAGCTTTTGTTTGCGCATGATCTTGTCCGAAGCCGCTTCACACTTTTCGGGATCATGCGCTATTGACAGGCCAGACATCCAAGGCACCATACCGTCAAGATGTCGCGCTGGCGCCGACCGCGGCGGGCAGCGCCATGTCGTCGGCTTCGTGCCGCCACCTGAGGATCTCGACGGCCGGCACAGGCCGCGCGAACCCCTTCAGGATCAGGTCTTCGATCGGCGCAGCCTCCGCCCATTCCTCGACCATGCCGTAGGCGCGCTGGCTGACGACGATCTGCCCGGCCTTCGCCTCATCGCACAGGCGCGATGCCAGATTTGTGACGCTTCCCACGGCGGCGTATTCCAGCCGGCGGTCGAAGCCGATCTGCCCGAGTGTCGCGTAGCCGACGGCGATACCGATGCCGAAGCCGAGGTTGTGGCCGCGGCTGCGCCATTTGTGCGTCAGCTTGCCCACCGCATCGCGCATTTCCACCGCCATGCGGACGGCGCGCTTGGCGTGGTCGGGCAGGGGAATCGGCGCGTTGAACAGCACCATGACGCCATCGCCGGCGTAGCGGTCGAGCGTTCCTTCATAGTGGAAGATCAGTTCGCCGAGCGCTGTGTGATATTCGCGCAGCACGTTCATGACCTCTTCCGGTTCGTTGCTTTCGGTGAACGCGGTAAAGCCGCGCAGGTCGCAGAACACGACCGTCACCTCGCCGCGATGGCTGGCGAGCAACGCCTCCGCGCCGTCGGAGGACGCGACCAGCTGCGCGACTTGCGGTGCGAGGAACCGCTCGAGCTTGCTGATGCGGCCGATCTCCTTGAGCTGGGTCGCGACACGCTCTTCCAGCGACTTGTTCCAGTCCTTGAGCTGATCGGTCTGCTCCTGCAGCTTGGCGGCCTGCTGCTGCACCGTGTCGTGCGCCACCGATAGCTCGCGGCCCTTCTGGTCGACCTCGTGGAACAGCCGCGCATTGCGCATCCCCAGCACCGACTGGTGCGCGAACGTCTGCATCAATCCGACCGTGCTCGGAGCCCACGCGCCAAGGGTCTTTCGCAGCACCACCAGCGATCCGAGAATGCCC
Organism: uncultured Alphaproteobacteria bacterium; assembly: GCA_963843435.1. GTDB lineage: Bacteria > Pseudomonadota > Alphaproteobacteria > Rhizobiales > Xanthobacteraceae > P52-10. The sequence goes on along the minus strand of CAWJKJ010000004.1, from coordinate 191,509 downwards.
TGCTGGTCCGCCAGCGGCACGACCAGCACCGAATTGAAACCCGCCGCGGCCGCGATCGCATTCAACGGATGCTCCGGCGCGTTGGCGAGATCCGAAATGACGATCGGCTGCCCGTCCGCGGCGGCCTGGCCCAGCACGCTTCCCTCTGCCTTGATGACGAGGTGTTCGGTCGGACCCTTGCCATCGACGTTGAGGCCGATCGACTCGACGAGATCGAACGTCCGCCGGCTGGCGCTATAGCCGTAGATGACGACCGCATCGGCGCCGGTGATTTCGGCGGCACGCTTGGCGACCGTCGACAGCACCGCCTTGAGATCGAGCGAGGATGCGACCGCGCGGCCGACTTCTTCCAGAACTTTCAGCTCGCGCACCGACTGGGCCAGATCCTCGGTCCGCTCGGCCACCTTCTGCTCGAGCTTGGTGTAGGATTCCTGCATCTCGTCGGCCATGTGATTGAACTGCTCGGCGAGTTCTTCCAGTTCATCCTTGGTCTTGACTTCGATGTGCTCGCCGAAATTACCGGCCGCCAGGCGCCGTGCGCCCGCATGCAACGCACGGATCGGCACCAGCATCCGACGCGTCAGGACGGTGCCGGCGATCATCGCCAGCAGCAGGCCGAGCGCGACGAGGCCCGCCGCGCGGATCAGCAGGTCCTTGATCGGCAGGAAGGCCTGGCTGAGCGGCTGCTCGTAAAGCACATGCCACTTCAGGTCCGGAACCTCCTTCGAAGCAACCAGCACGGCCTGTCCATCGATGCTTGTTCCGGTGGACCGGGCTTGCGGATTGGCGCCCATCAGGGCTGCCACCTGTGGCAATTTCGAGAAATCGGCGCCGCGCTTCTGACCGGGGTCGGAGCTGGCCAGCAGTTCGCCCTTCGCGCTGACGACGTAGGCTGTGCCGATCTTGCCGGCCTGGCCGGCCGTCACGAAGTCGGAAAGGAATCTCAGATTGTATTCCGCAACCGAAACGCCCACTTCACGACGCGGATGCGCCGCGCCGATCGTCATGAAGGGCTGGTTGTCGCGGAAGTACGGCTCGCCGTACCAGAGGCCCTTGCTGACCGACTCGCTGAAGCCGGTTGCGCGGGAGAAATCCTCGCCGCTGCCGACGGAAACGGTGGAGCGGTTCATGCGCAGCTGCTCGCGCCCGTTGCCGTCGATCTGGAAGATCTGGCTTATCGCGGGCACCTGTCGCAGCAACAGGAAATAGTCCGCGCGGCGTTGCTCCAGCGCCTGCGCGGGGTCCTGCCTGTCCGAGCTCGCACGCGTCACCACGCTCATCTGGCGCTCGGCCTCCCCCACGAACTCCTGGATGCGCGACGCGGTCGCGTCGGCTTTCTCGGCCATGGCGTTGACCAGCGACGACTGCGTCTCGCGATAGATGAAATAGGTTTCGATCGCGCTGTTGACCGCAAGGACGAACAGCACGAGGCCGACAAGAGAAAACACGTATTTGGCAAACAGCCCGCGGCCGCGGAACGAATTGTTGCCTGCGTCGTCCGTCATCCTAGATCCCGATTGCGCCTGCGCGGCGCTGCGAGCCGCATTCTGCAGGTGCAATCTTCAGGTCCTCCGTTGGGCTCACGTCATCGTCCAAACAGCTGACGAATGATGTTGTCGATCTGTGTCTGCGTGTTTTGCGATGGCTGGTTCTGGCCTGGCGGCGCGCGCTGGCGGCGCCGGCTGAGCCGGCTGGCCGGCCGGCTGCGGCGCAGGGCTGGCCGATGGGTTCTGGCCGGTGCCTGTGCCGGTGCTCTGTCCGCCACCGAGGCCCTGAATCAGCGAGCCGATGCCTTCGATCAGCTTGTTGCCCTGACCGGGCTGGCCGGGCTGCCCCGGCTGGCCGGTTGCTGAGCCGCCGAGGAAATTCGGACCAAACAGGCCCTGACCCAGCTCGCGCAGCTTCGCGAAGGCGGCATCGGGATTGTCGAGGATGCCGGCCATGTCGGGATAGATGCGCGGCGCGCTCCACGGCCCTTCCATGATGACCGGGACGCCGAGGCCGATCGGATCGGCGACGGTGCTGGCCTGTCCCTGCGTCGTCATGACCAGCTTCGGTTCAAGACGGAAGGACAGCGACTTGGTCGGGAGGTCGGCGGAGCCGGCGCCGGTGATGCGAACCAGGGGGCCGGCGAGGCGCAGGTCGCTCGTCTCCGCCTTGCCCTTTTCGATGCGGAAGTTCGCGTGCAGCTCGGTGAGGTCCGTGGCCTGCACCTGGTTCTCCTGCCAGCCGGAGAGCGTGCTCGATGTCAGGTTGCGGATCATCTGCGCGACGTTGAGGCCGCGGATCTGGCCGTCCTGGAAATCGACGTTCGTGGTGCCGGAGAGGTTGGCGATCATCTCGCGCTGGCTGCGGCCGGTGGTGCGGACGTCGAGCTGCGCCTGCATCTTGCCGTCGAGCGAGGTGAAGTCCGCAGCGCTGGTCAGCAGCGGCAGCGCGCGAACGCCGCGCAGGTCGGCGCGCATCGCGTAGATCGGCGTCGGGATCGATGCATCGAGCGCGAGACCGACCGCCGCGCGCCCCTCGTAAAGGCCGAGCTCGCTCAGCGTCATTCTCAGGATGCCGCTGCCGAGCGAGCCTTCGATCTTCGCCGGCGCAACCTTCAGCGAACCGACATTGAGCGCTGCCGCCGAAATCTGAAACTCGGCGTCGACATAGTTCAGGCCGTCGAGCTTGATGGCTTCATCGCTCCAGCCCTGCGGCTGCGGCGACGCCTTCGAATCGACCGCGGAAGGCGTATCGATGTCGAGCTGCTTGAAATCGAGGTTGACCTTGACCAGCGGCTTGGTCGTGCCTTCGATCGATGCATAGCCGCTGAAGCGCGCGGCGCCGAGCATTCCGGTCAGGCTGTTGATGGTGACGGTGGTGCCGCTGAGCTTCACCTCGCCGTTGCCGGTACAGCGCCTGCGGCAGCATGCCGGGGGCGTCGACCTTGAAATCGACCGGCAGGGTCATGCCGTCCACCGGTCCGGTGGGAAGGGTGGCCTTGGCTTCGATCTTGAGCGCCTGATCGCCGGCGCGGGCATCGGCGGTGATGTCGATCTTGCGTCCCGGTGCTGCGATCGCCGTGACGTTGATGCTCTCGAGTCGGTTCTCCACCCGATTGCGCGGGTCGCGGAATACGACGGTGGCGTCGGATACCTCGACCCGGTCGATCACAAGCGGCACATCGTCGAGCGTTGCCGTGCTCTTCGGGCCTGTCGTCAGTTGCCGGGTCCGTTCCCGCGCCATCGGCAGGTTGACGACCGGACGGACGATGTTGATCTCGCGCACGCGCGGATTGCCGGTCAGGAGACCGCGCAGCGACAGTTCGGCGCGGATGCTGTCGGCGCGAAACCGCTCGGAAATGTCCTTGTCCTTCGGATCGAACAGCGACGACGTCGGACAGCGTCACGACCGTCAGCGGCCAGAGCTTGATCGTCGCCCCGCCGTTGATGTCGAGCTGATAGCCGGTCTCTTTTTCGACCCGGTCCTCGATCGTCCCGGTGATGAAGCCGCCCGGAATCCCGACCGCAAACGTCACTCCGACAGCCACGATCAGCAGGCCGAGGACGGCGCCGATAATTTTCAATGCTTTCATGGCAAATCATACCCCCGCGAGGGTACCTTGTCAGGCTGAGCCACGCATGGTGGCCGCCAGGGTTCATAAAAACCGGGGCACAGATTAAAGATTCCGTACCCCCGGTCGACCCAAAACTGCCCTTTCTGGTCGCGAAATTGTGTGACTTATGACACACTCGGCGGCGCGGGGGTGTGTGATCCAGTCGGAGCTGGATCAGACATTCACTGATCGATCTAGGGATTTTGCCCTGAGGCAGAGGGGTCCAGACGTGTCCAAGACCAATGTCGCCACCGGCAAGCAGTCCGAATTCGCGGTCATGCTCAGCCTCAACCCGCTGTTCGCCGACCTCGGGGCGGACGCGCTGAAGCGGATTGCCGCCCTTTGCCACACCCAGCAGCTCGGCGAGGGCGAAGTGCTGTTCCAGAAGGGCGACGTCGGTGATGCGCTCTACGGCATCCGCCGCGGCCAGGTCCGGATCGAAACCGGCGCGAGCGATGGATCGCGCCTGACGCTGAATTTCCAGGGCTCGGGCGACGTGTTCGGCGAAATCGCCGTGCTGGACGGGCAGACGCGCACCGCCGACGCGATCGCGGCCGAGCCGACCGAAATGTTCGTGCTGAGGCGCGGTGATTTCCTGGCCCATCTCGAGCGCGAGCCGAAGGTCGCCGTCAAATTGATCGAGCTGTTGTGCCAGCGCATCCGGCTTGCCAGCGAGCGGCTGGAGGAGTCGGTGCTGCAGCCGCTGCCGGTGCGGATGGCGCGGCGGCTGTGCACGCTCGCCGAGGATTTCGGCTCCGAGGTGCGGATCTCGCAGGAGCAGCTCGGCGTCTATGTCGGCGCCGCCCGCGAGAGCGTCAACCGCCAGCTCCAGCAGTGGCGCCGCGACGGCATCCTCGAACTGAAGCGCGGCCGCATCGAGCTGCTCAACATGAAGCGGCTGATGGCCGAAGCCCGCAACGAGTGACTGGTTTTTCTCTATCAGTGTGACGCTGCGGCGGCTGGCCCCGTTGCCGGTGCTGCACCCGCCGGTGGCGCCGGATCGGTGTGACCCGGCTTGGCGTCGTGCGGCGGTGACGCGTCGTCAGCGTCGGCGCTCGAGACGATGATCCGCCGGCCCAGTCGCCAGAAGAAATTGCCGACGTCGTCCATCATCAGGAACATCGCCGGCACGAAGATCAGCGACAGGACGGTCGAGAACATCAGGCCGCCGATCACCGCCAGCGCCATCGGCGAGCGGAATTCGCCGCCCGCGCCGAACGCCAGCGCGCTCGGCAGCATGCCGGCGGCCATGGCGATCGTGGTCATCACGATCGGCCGGGCGCGCTTCATGCCGGCATCGATGATGGCCTCGTCGCGCTTCATGCCGGCGTGGATCGACTCGATCGCGAAATCGACCAGCATGATGGCGTTCTTGGTGACGATGCCCATCAGCATCAGGATGCCGATCCACACCGGCGTCGTCAGCTGCTTGCCGGTCACGAACAGCGCCAGGATCGCGCCGCCGATCGACAGCGGCAGCGAGAACAGGATGGTGATCGGTTGCAGGAAGGTGCCGAACAGCAGCACCAGCACCGCATAGACCATCATCAGGCCGGCGCTGATCGCCGTTGCGAAGCCGTCGTGACAGTTCCTGCAGGCTTTCCGCGTCGCCCGACTGGCCGACCTTCACGCCCTTCGGCAGGCTTTTCATCACCGGCAGCTCGTTGATCTTCGCCATCGCGTCGCCGAGCGCGGATGTGCCGACGAGGTCGGCGGCGACCGTCGCCTGCCGCTCGCGGTCGTAGCGATTGATGCTGGTCGGTCCCTGATCGAGGCGGATGTCGGCGACGACCGACAGCGGCACGTTGCCGCGCCCGCCGCCGAACGGCACGCGCAGCTGCTCGAGGATCTTCAGGTCGGAGCGGGCGCTTTCGTCGAACTGCACGCGGATCGGGATCTGCCGGTCGCCGGCGTCGAACTTCGCCAGCGCCGGGCCGACGTCGCCGATGGTGGCGACGCGGATGGTTTCCGAGAGGCCTTCGGTCGACACGCCGAGCCGTGCAGCGAGATCGGCGCGCGGCTGGATGCGCAGCTCGGGCCGGTCGAGCGCAGTTTCGGAGGTGACGTTCGCGATCAGCGAAATTCGCCGCATCTGCCCCGCGAGCTCGTTGGCGACCTGATTGACGATGCCGATCTCGGGGCCGGTGACGATCAGCGAGATCGCGCGCAGGCCGTTTTCGTCGAGGAACCAGTAGCGGATGTCGGGAACGTTCTCGAGATCCTTGCCGATCTCGAGCTCGAGCTCGCGCTGGGTGATGTCGCGGTCGCCCTTCGGCGTGTAGTTGATGATCAATGCGGCGCGGCGGACCTCGGTCGTGGCCGGCGGAACGCGCCCGCCGTCGACGAACACGCTCTTCACCTCGGGCCGCTTGCGCAGGCGCGCGACGATGTCTTCCGTCGTCTTCTCGGTGAACGAGAGTTGCGAGCCGGGCGGCAGCTCGAGCGCGAGCAGCGAGCGCGCGGTGTCCTGCGCCGGCAGGAAGCCCTGCGGCAGCAGATTGATGCTGAGCACCGACAGCGCGAACACGCCGAGGCCGGCCAGAACCGTCAGATAATAGTGCCGGACCGACCACCTCACGAGATGGTTGTAGCGCGCGCAGGATGAAGCCCGGCGGCGGATCGTCGTGGTGGTGCGGCTTGAGGAAATACGCGGCCAGCACCGGCGTGACGAATCGCGCCGCCAGCAGCGAGAAGAACACCTGCACCGACACCGTGATGCCGAACTGCTTGAAGAACTGCCCGGCGATGCCGCCCATGAAGCTCGCCGGCGCGAAGATCGCGATGATCGTCAGGCTGATCGCGATCACGGCCAGGCCGATTTCGTCCGCCGCCTCGAGCGACGCGCGATAGGGCGATTTGCCCATCCGCATGTGGCGGACGATGTTCTCGATCTCGACGATCGCGTCGTCGACCAGAATGCCGGTACTGAGCGTGATGGCGAGGAAGCTGACCAGGTTGAGCGAGAAGCCGAGCAGGTCCATCACCCAGAACGCCGGGAAGATCGACAGCGGCAGCGACACCGCCGCGATGATCGTCGCCCGCAGGTCGCGCAGGAAGATGAACACGATGATGACGGCCAGCGCCGCGCCCTCGAACAGCGTGCTGATCGCGGCTTCGTAGTTGCCCTCGGTGAATTCGACCGACGTGTCGATCAATTGCAGATCGACCTCCGGGTTGCTGGCCTTCAGTTCGTCGATCCGCTTCTGCACGGCCTTCGCGACCACCACGTCGCTGGCGCCCTTGGAGCGCTTGATGCCGAGCGCCACCACCGGCTCGCCGTTGAAGCGCGCAAATGTCCGGCGGTCGGCGATGGTGTCGGTCACGGTGCCGAGATCGTCGAGGCGCACTTCGCCGCCGGCCGGAAGGCTGATCATGGTGCCGGCGAGATCGTTGAGCGTGCGCGCGCCGGCGAGCGTGCGGATCGCCTGGTCGTTCCGGCCGATTTCCGCCCGGCCGCCGGCGAGGTCGACGTTCGAGCCGCGCAGGCGCCGGCTGACGTCGATCGCGGTCAGGCCGACCGCCTGCAGCCGGTCGGGGTCGAGCGAGACGAGAATCTCGCGATCGACGCCGCCGATGCGCTCGACCTGCGCGACGCCGCGGATGCCCTGCAGCGCGCGCTTGACCACGTCGTCGACGAACCAGGACAGCTGCTCCGGCGTCTTGCCCGGCGCGATCGCGGCATAGGTCACGATCGGCAGTCCGACCACGTCGACCCGCTGGATCAGCGGCTCGTTGACGTTCTGCGGCAGGTTGCTGCGGACGCGGGTGACCGCGTCCTTGATGTCGTTCAGCGCGCGGTCGGTGTTGGTCTCGAGGCTGAACTGGATCGTCGTGACCGACAGGCCGTCGGTGATCGAGGAGGTGATGTGGCGGACGTTCTCGACGCCGGAGACGCCGTCCTCGATGATCTTGGTGACCTGCGATTCAAGTTCGGCGGGCGCCGCGCCGAACTGCGCGACGGCGACGGAGATGACCGGAATATCGGCGTTCGGCAGACGCGTGACGGCGAGCTTGGTGAAGCTCATCCAGCCGAGGATCAAGAGGATGATCGAGAAGACGACGGACGGGAGAGGGTTGCGAATTGACCAAGCCGAAATGTTCAGAGCCATTGGCGCACTCTTCCCTCATTCCGTAGCCAGCGCATCAGCCGGCCGACGACAGTGTTCTGCCGCCGGCTTCGTCCGCTGCAAGTCATCCGCTCTAACGCCGTACCCGGTCGAATTCGTCCGGGAAGATCGTCTTGACCTTGTCGCCGTCGTGCAGCGACGTGCCGGCGTTGGCGACCACGATCTCCCCCTCCTTGACGCCTTCGCGGATTTCGATGTCGGTATCCGAGAAGAGGCCAACCTGCACCTTGCGCGTCTCGACGATGTTGTCCTTGATGATCTGCACCGTCGAATGATCGAGCGCCGACTTCGGGATCGAGACGCCGCAGCTGCGATTGGCGTCGATGGTGGCGCGCGCGAACATGCCGACCTTGATCGCCGGATTGCGCGGCACGGCCAGTCGCGCCTTGCCGAGCTGCGTGCGGCGGTCGATCTCCGGCGCGACGATGCGAACGCGGCCCGCTGACTTCCGGGCCGCCGTCGATGGTGATGCGCGCCGTCACGCCCGGCGTCAGCTTCAGCACGTGAACGTTCGGAACTTCGGCATCGAGCTCGATCTCGTTGTCGATGGCGATGCGGAACAGCGGCCCGAGCTGCGGCGAGGCGAACGCGCCGGCGCGCGCGGTCGATTGAATGATGCGTCCCGCAGCCGGTGCGCGCAGCGTGACCACGCCGGGGCGGCCGCCTGCGGCTTGTGCGGCTTGCGCGGCCTGGGCCGCCTGCGCTGCGGCCGCAGGGCCGCCGAGACGCACGAGCTCCTGATTTTCCGTGACCTGGTCGCCGTCGCGAACCAGCACCTCGTTGACGCGAAAGCCTTCCTGGTCGACCGCAACGACCGCTTCGCGGCGCGGGACGAGGAAGCCGGTCACCCGAACCATGTCGGAGAAGCAGGCATTGGTTGCCTTCACCACCATGACGATGGCGCCGGCGGATGCGCCGCCGGACTTGCTCTTGTCGTCGGCGGCGGGCGCGAGCGACGGCTAGCGCGACAAGCAGTGCCGACGACAGCGCAGCGGATGTGAAGGCCTTGAGCATGAGCGGGTTAAATCACGTCTGGAGTAGGCATTGCGAGACGCACTCAGCGTCCCGCAGGCAGCGGGACGCTGAGTGGATGTGGTGTGCGAGCTTCAGGCGCGGCTCAGTTGCCCGCGACCTTGCTGCTCGCCATGTTGACGATCTGCACGCGGCGGTTCTCGTCGGCCGCCGGGATTGCCGGCGTTCTTGAGCTTGGTCTTGCCGTAGCCGACCGTCACGAGGTCGGCAGCCGCGATGCCATACTTCTCCATCAGATACTTCTTGAGCGAGTCGGCGCGGCGCTCGGAGAGGTCCTGATTGTAGGTGTCGCCGCCCTTCGCGTCGGTGTGGCCGGCGAGAACGAAGGTCGTGCCCTTCAGGTCCGGATTGGTCAGCGCCTTGCCGAGCGCCGTGACCGCCGGCATCGCCTTCTGGCTGATCTTCGCCGAGTTGTAGTCGAACGTGATCTCGAGATCGATGCTCGGCTTTTCCTTGGCGATCGCGGCGATCTGCTCGCGCTCGCCGGACGACAGCGAGCGGGTGGTCCGGTTTCTGATCTGGTTGACGAACTTCGCCTCTTCCGCAGCCTTCGCCGTATCGGCCGGCGCCGCGCCGGAAAGGCTGCGCGTCAGGCGCTTCGGCGTCAGCGCCCTGAGGATCTGGTCCTCGGTGGCGTCATCGGCTGCGATGGCCAGGCCTGCGGACAGCGACAACGCGATCCCGGCGGCGAACGCCGTACGGACCGCGGCTTTTCCCAATTGTCCAAATACCGTCGACATTGTCTCACCTCCTGCGTCTTCGCTCACCGTTCGCCCCAGCGGAGAACGGCATTCACCTTGGTTGTTTGTCGGAGATTGCCGTCACCAGGTTCAACGCTGGATCGGGCTATCCGTACCCAGATGTGCTTCGCTGAATCCCGGACTTATCCGCTCTCGATCCGGACGCTTTTCGCGATCATGCCCTAACGAATGCCGTAGCTCGCAAATTCGCTTGCAATATTCGGATCGATGGCCCGGGCGGCGGCGATGTCGCGCTCGCCGGCGGCGGCCGGCGCCGGTGCGTTGCCGCGCCAGGCCGCGGCCATACAGCGACGATGCAAGCTTGGGGTTGAGGCGCAGCGCGGCGTCGAAATCGGTGATCGCGTTGGTGTTCTGTCCGTTCTTCAGGTTCGCGAGCCCGCGGCTGTCCAGCGCATCGGCGAAATTCGGGCGCAGCTGCAGCGCGTCGTTGCAGTCCTTCAAGGCGGCCTGCAGCTCACCGAGAATGGTCTTCACCCAGCAGCGATTGTTCAATGCTTCGACGTCGCGCGGGTTGAGGCGGATGGCGTCGTCGAAATCCTTCACGGCCTGCGGATAGGCGCCCTTCACCGCGTACAGCTGACCACGCTTGTAGAACGCCGCCTGGTCGTTCGGGTTGGCGACGATCAGGCTGGTCAGCTCGCGCATCGCCGGATCGGCATTGATCGCAGCGAGACGCCTGTCGGCTTCGCTCTCCTGCGGAGCGGGTCGCCGGTGCTCGGGGCTGGCGCGGTGCTGCGATCGGCGGCGCGGGCGCGGGCGCGGCGTCGGAGCGGGAGCCGGCGTCAGGCGGCAATGCAGGCGATCTCGGCTCCGGCGGCGTCAGCTTCGGCTCGGGCGCCTGCACGCGCGGCTCGGACGGAATGAGCTTCGGTTCCGGAGACGGCGGCTTCGGATCGAGGCTGGCCTGGGTGCGCGGGCCGAACGAGAACTCCTCGGCCAGCGAGGACGAGAACCACGGAATCTGGTCGCCCTTGGAGACGCGCGAAACGCCGACGCGGGTGCGGTTGAAGGCCTCCTCGGCGGTCAGGTTGGGAACGCGGATTTCCTTCAGCAGCTCGGTCACGAACAGGCTGCGGTCGGTGGTGGAGTCGCTCACCACGGTGCCCGGCGGCGCCGAATACATCACCAGCGTCCCGCGCGGCGCGGTCACCGGCGCAAGGCCGGTGGAGAACTGGCGGAAGCGGCGCTCGAACGGATTGCGGCGCGACGCGTCCAGGATCGCGATCTTCACGCTCGCGCCGCGGCTGTTCATCTCGCTCAGCACCGAATCGAGGCTGATGCCGTCGCGGCGCACGTCCTTCTCGTCCCAGATCGCGCCATCCACCGGGATCATGAAGCTCTGGCGGCCCGACTGGATGCCGTAGCCCGAGAAGAAAATCATCGCGACCGCGCCGGGCTTGATCTTCTCGTACAGCGTGTTGATCGACCGCCGCATGGCGTCGCCGGAGAGGTTCTCGCCGACTGCGACCTCGAAGCCGGCGCGCTTCAGCTCGTCGGCCATCGCCCGCATGTCGTTGACGGGCTCCTTCAGCGGCGTCTCGCTGTCGGGGTATTTTGCATTGCCGATAACGAGTGCGAATCGACCGTCGGCCGCGTCAACGCGACTGACAGTGACAAGCGACAGAATCAGACAAACAAAGGCAACCAGGCGCATTATCATGCTCACGCCTATTCAAGCAGAACCTGCAAACAAGCTTATATTGGTGAGACTTTACTCCAGGCAACCGGCTTTATCAAACCGTGCAGGACGCCAGTGTGACGCGATGGTAAAACCCCGAAACGGCGCGACAATTTGACCGCGCCGCCGATCCGAGGAAGTGGCTGCCGAGAGGCCTCGCGGCCCTTCGGCGTTCGTCTGTTCCATTCGTCCGGTGAGGGAATTTTTTGGCAGGCCACGCGCCGTCAGTAGGCGACGCCGAGCATCAGGAAGTTGAAAGACCGTCCGCCGCTGCTGCACCAGAAGATGAAGCACTGGGAGTGGTAGGGGGCAGGCGCTGCTACCGATGCGACGCGCCGCATCTGCTGGATGCTCGCCTTGCGGGGGCGCTTGACCTTCGGTGTCGCAAACTCAGCTCGCGCTGCGACTGCCTGTGACGCGGTGGCCGCTGCTGCGGGGCCGTCCTTGGCGTGCACTGCTGCCGGCAATGCCAGCGCTGCGGCCCAAACCGATGCTGCAACGGCAACGGTTCCAAATGATCTGAGCATCTCAGTCGTTGCCTCTTTTGCGATCAGCCTCTGGCTGGCTCGAGTGGCTTACAGTCAGTCTCTGCATCAGGAGACTATCATCGGCGCCAGGGGCTGACCAGCGAACAACATTTGCGCCGGGCTTCCGGAAACAGGCGCGTGTCGGATCAGAAACCGACGCCGATCATCGTCGCTGCGCCGCGTCCGGCGCCGGAGTTCGACGACGCCTGCTGGCGCTGCTGTTGCTGCGGTTGCTGCTGCTGCCGCGGCTGCTCCTCGCGGCGCTTGGTCTCGCGGCGCGGCTCTTCGCGCTTCGCGGCCTTGGTCGGCGCGGGCCTGGCGGCGACGCAGGTCGTGCCCTGCGCGGTCTGGCCCGCCGGGCAAATGGTCGGGCAGGTGAGCGCCGCCTGCTTGCTCAATTCCGACACCAGGCCTTCCGTGACCTTCACGTCGTTGGCCGGCCGCTTCTTCACCGTGAGATAGCGCGTGAGGCTGACGCGCGTGGCGTCGTTCATGACGCCGGTCGCGGTGCCTGCGTAGCAGTTGATGCGCGCGAGCTGGGTCTGCGCCGACTTGATCAGCTCCGGCGTATTCGCGGTCCACGCCTCGAGCTTGGCCAGCATCTGCGGCTTCAGCCGCTCGCACGACGTCTCGGTCGACAGCCGCTTCAGCTCGTCGATGTTGGCGCTCGCGCTGTCCTTGGCGGCGAGCGCGTCGAAGCGCTCGCTCTCGGTCTTGCAGACGGCTTCCTGCGCGGCGGCCGCTTGCGCCTTCTTGCGCTCGGCTTCGGCCTCACGCGCGACGCGCTCGCTTTCGAGGCGAAGCCTGTCGGCCTCGGCGGCCGCCTTGTTCTTTGCAGCTTCCTCGGCCTGGCGCTTGGCTTCCGCGGCGCGGCGCTCGGCCTCGACGGCCTTGGCCTTCTGGGCTGCCTCTGCGGCGGCGGCGCGGCGTTCTTCCTCTTCGCGGCGCTTGGCGGCTTCGGCTTCCTTGCGCTTGCGCTCCACCTCCTCGCGCTCGGCGCGGGCGGCGGCCTCGCGTTCGCGCGCGGCCTGCTCGAGAACGTCGAGCTTGCCTTGCGCGGTCACCGCAAGCGTTGAATCCGGATAGCGGCGGATGAAGCTCTTGATTGCGGCGATGTCGCCGGAATCCTTCACCTTTTCCCAATCGAGCAGCTCGCGCGTCGAGGGGCCGCGGCTCGGCTGAACCGGAACGACGCGGCGCGCCCAGCGAGGCGACTTCGGGGAATTTCTTGAGCTGCTCGCGGGCGAGGTCGGCGTAGAAGCCGGTCTTGTGGGTCGTGAGGAAAACCTCCCACGCCTTGCGCGAACCGATCTTCTCGACGAGGTCGTAGTCGGCCTTGACGTCCGCCGCCGCGGCCGCTGGTCGCGCCCTTCACCTCGGCCGGAGCGGCGACGAGCGAATAGTTGCCGCCGCCGAGCGAACCATACACGAACGGCTCCTGGCGGCCGTTGGTGGACTTCATCACCTCGTCCTTGACGCGGCCGAAGGCCAGACGCAGGTCGAGACCCGGAACGGTGAGATGCTTCAGCAGCGCGGCCGTGAACGGGCTGTGGTCGCGATCGCCGTCTTCGGCGGTGGAGCCGGCCTTCGCCGCGTAGGCGATCAGCGTGTCGGTGCTCGACGGCTCGACCTTGCCGAGGCCGGCGGAGACGGCGCGCAAGGCGGCCCGGCTCTCACGCCGCATCTTGCCTGCGTAAGGGTTGTCGCGGCAGGCATCGAGGATGATCACCCGCAGCTTCTTTGCGCCGTCGGCCGACAGCACCAGGCGGTCGAGCGGGATCGCCTCATCGGGCGCGTCGCGGTCGCTCGCGAGCCGGGCGTCGATCGGGATCAGATAGTTGGTGCCGCCGATCTCAAGCCCGTGTCCGGCGTAGTAGAGAACGGCGATATCTGAATCCACCGCCGTGTCCTCGAACTTGCGGATCGCACGTTTGAAATCCAGATTGCCGACGTCGAGATAGGTCTCGATCGTCTCGAAACCGGCATCCTTGAACATCCTCGCGACCGCGTTGGCGTCGCGCGAGGGGTTCGGCAGTTTCGGGACCGCCGAATAGCTCGAATTGCCGACGACGAGTGCCACGCGGCGCTCGGCCAGCGCTTCTCCGGGCGTCAGGGTCAGCGCCGTCAGGGCCAGCACAGCGGCCCATCCGATCGCAGCCGCTATGGTGAGAAGGCGCTTCATTGCAATCGAAAATCCGTCGCGCACGGAGCGTCCGCCGCGATCCCCTTGTGACCGATTCATCGAGCACCAGGTGCAGCGCTTCAAGTTGCTGCTGCGGCAACAAATGAATCTTCAGACACCCCGGAAATTTAACATCTTTCCACGCGCCCAAGCAATCGTCGCGTTGATGACGGGCGCGTGTATGCCTTGTCGTTCGTGCGGAAGCAGACGCAGCGGGAGCGAGGCTCCCGCTGCCGGTGAGACGCTTACTTGCTCGCCGTTTCCTGCTTCGCCATGTTCACGATCTGCACGCGGCGGTTCTCAGCCGCGCTCGGATCGGTCTTGTTCTTCAGGTCGGACTCGCCGTAGCCGGCCGACACGAGGTTCTCGACCGAAATCTTGTAGTTCTCCATCAGGAACTTCTTGACGGTCTCGGCGCGACGCTCCGACAGGCTCTGGTTGTAGCCGTCAGTGCCCTTCGCGTCGGTGTGGCCGCCGAGCATGAACACCGAACCGGCGAGATCCGGGCTGGTCAGTGCCTTGCCGAGGCTGTGCAGCTGCGGCTCGGCCTTCGGGCTTACCGACGCCGAGTTGTAGTCGAAGTTGATCTCGAGATCGACCGTCGGGCGGGTCTTGGCGAGCGAGGCGACCTGCTCGCGGTCGGCGACCGAAAGCGAACGGGTCTTCCGGATCCGGTTGATGAACGCAACGTCGTTGGCGCTCAGGGCCGGAGCCTCGGTGACCGTGCCGCTCAGGCTGCGGGTCAGCTTCGGGGTCTTCAGCTTGTCGATGATCTGCTGATCGGTCAGGTCGCCGGCCAGGGCCGGCACGGCGATCGCGCCCAGCGCCAGGAAGGCGAGGGCGAGCTTCTTCGAGAAGTGCTTACGGGTTACCATTGTCGTCTCCATCTGCTCCGCGTTTCCCCTGCTGTGTAGTCGTGTCTCGAGGGGGCTTCGTTTGGCATCCTGATGAAGTTTTCTGGCCCATCACTGTGATGGGCCTCACACTTGGGGGCTTGCGACCCGGCGGCGGCCAGACCGCGAGATGCTGGGGCAAAAATACCGCCCCTGACTTGCTCGGCCGACCGCAGCTGGCGACAGGCTGGCAATGGCTTACCGTGCGGTGAATCGTGTTGTTGCTGAAAAGGTACAAGCCGCCAAATACTGCCGTTCAGGGCTGGGGATCGGCCGTTAAGAACTTCCCGTTGGCGGGCCGCTGAACTAAAAAATTCGTGGATGACTGAGTCTGCGGCTTTGCCTGCGGAATGTTTGTTTGGGGGCTGGAAATGATTAATCGAAATCGTGTTCTGGGCGCTTTGGCTGCGGCGATGGCAGTTTCGGTGTCGTCGGCGGCGATGGCCCAGTGTACGGGCACCGGGGCCGCTGCTGCACTTGGCGCAGCCCCCTTCAATATCGCCGGCATCGCGCAGGGCGCCGCGGTCAGCAGCCTGATCTCGAGCATCAACACGCTGAACACCGCCTTCCTCACCCAGTCCACGGCCTTCGTCGGCGCGCCGGGCAACCCGCGCCCGAATCAGGAAGGCGGCGGCATCTGGGCGCGCGGCATCGGCGGCGAGATCGACACCAAGAACACCACGACGTCGACCTACACCATCGGTGGCGTTCAGCAGACCGGCAACATCACCTGCAACACCGAATCCAATCTCCGCTTCGCGGGCGCCCAGGTCGGCACCGACATGGCGACGCTGAACTGGAACGGCTGGAACATCCACATCGGCTCGATGGTCGGCTATGTCGGCGCCAAGGCGCGCGATGCGTCCACGGCCGGTCCGCTGAACCCGGCGGGTGGCACGTTCGAGAACACCATGGATGTGCCGTTTGCCGGCATCTACGCGGCGGCCACCTACGGCGGCTTCTTCATCGATGGTCAGATCCGCTTCGACTACATCCAGAACCGGCTGAACGACCCGCGCGTCAGCGGCATCTTCGACCAGAGCCTCGATGCCCGCGCGATCTCCGGCACCTTGAACGCCGGCTACAACCACCAGCTCGGCAACGGCTGGTTCATCGAGCCGTCGGCCGGCATCATCATTTCCAACACCGAGGTCGATCCGCTCCGCGTCTCCGGAACGCTGGTCCTCGCCAACAATCCCGGCTTCTCGCCGCCCGGCACGCTGCAGATCAACGACATCAAGAGCACGCTCGGCCGTTTGAGCATTCGCACCGGCACGACGATCGTCAGCGACAAGATCGTCTGGCAGCCGTTCGTGACGGCGAGCGTCTACCACGAGTTCGAGGGTAACTCGACCGCCTCGTATGTCACCGATCCGACACAGCTGCCGGCGCTCCTGGCATCCCGGCCATCGGTGGCGCGCTGACCACGAACCGCGTCGGCACCTACGGCCAGTTCGCGCTGGGCGTCGCGGGTCAGCTCGTCGGCACCGGCTGGCTCGGCTACGTCCGCGGCGACTATCGCACCGGCGACCAGATCGAAGGCTACAGCCTCAACGGTGGCCTGCGCTACCAGTTCCAGCCCGATCCGCCGGCGCTGGCTCCGAAGGGCCTGATCGGCAAGTCGCCGGCGCTGCCCATCGTGACGGCCTACAACTGGACCGGCTTCTACATCGGCGGCCACTTCGGCGCGCTCAACGGCGATACCGACTGGACGTTCCAGGGCTTCGGCACGGGCACCGATCCTCGCTTTGCCGGGCCGATGGCCGGCGGTCAGATCGGTTATGACTACCAGTTCGGCAAGTGGGTGGTCGGCCTCGAGGGCATGGGCTCCTGGGTCGATGCGAACGGTTCGCGCGCCTGCCCGAACGGCTTCTTCTTCAACTGCGAAGTCAGCATGAAGTGGCTGGCGACCGGTACGGCCCGCGTCGGTTACGCGTTCTGGGATCGCTCGATCGTCTACGTGAAGGGTGGTGTGGCTGCCGGCGAAATCGAAGTGAAGACCGTCTGCAACACCAGCTCGCAGCCGCTGGTCGGCCCTGCGGTCTTCGGCGGCTTGATCGGCTGCCCGGCGCAGACCGCGAGCGACACGCGCGTCGGCTTCACCGTCGGCTTCGGCAGTGAGTTCGCGCTGTCGAAGAACTGGACGGTCAAGGGCGAGACCAACTACTACGATCTCGGCACCAGCACCTACAACACCTCGGGTGGATCGACGATCATCGGCAGCACCTTCACGCCGACCGTCGGTGGCAACGCGATCGACGTGAAGACCACCGGCTTCAACGCGCTGGTCGCCTTGAACTATCGCTTCTCGCCGGGCGTCCGCTAAGCGGACAGCCAGTCGATTGAAATGCAAACGGGCGGCTTTCAGCCGCCCGTTTTGCTTTTGGGCCGGCAAGGCTCTGCTGCGCGTGACGTCTGCTGCGAGAGCAGGCAGGCGACTGTCAGGCATTCGTGACGCGCCTCTCGACGCAGTCATTTTCAAGGCATTCAATGCAGTGTTGCGGGGTATCGGCTTGTCCTGAATAGAATGATGTTCTATTCGCTGGCTTCGAGTTCCCCAGCGCCCTTATCGGCCGGTTCAGACTGAGGAACCGCTGCGCCTCAAGACGCAAGCGACCAACAATCAGAAACAAACGAGGACCCTGGAATGAACGCGTACGATGTCGTTGTGGTGGGCGCCGGAAATGCGGCGATGTGCGCGGCGCTGGCGGCGCGCGAGCATGGCGTCAAGGTCGCCGTGCTGGAATGGGCGGCGTTCGGCGACCACGGCGGCAACTCGGCCTTTACCGCGGGCGCGATCCGCACCGTCTACAACGGCGTCGACGATTTGCGCGCCATCATGCCGGACCTCACCGAAAGCGAGATCGCGAACACCGACTTCGGCACCTACACCGAGGACATGTTCTTCGACGACATGGCGCGCGTCACCCAGAGCCGCACCAATCCTGACCTCTGCGAGCTCCTGGTCAAGCGCAGCCATCCGACGCTGAAGTGGATGACGACCAAGGGCGTGCGCTTCGCGCCGATCTACGGGCGGCAGGCGTTCAAGATCGACGGCAAGTTCAAGTTCTGGGGCGGCCTCACGGTGGAAGTCCGTCGGCGGCGGCCCGGGCCTCGTCGAGGCGCTGCACAAGGCAGCCGCGCGCGAAGGCATCGACATCATGTACCAGACCCGTGCGCTGGCGCTGCTCGCCGACGACAAGGGCGTGCACGGCGTGCGCGTCGTGCAGAAGGGCGAGACCAAGGAGATCCGCGCCAAGGCGGTGATCCTCGCGGCCGGCGGCTTCCAGGCCAATGTCGAGTGGCGCACGCGCTATCTCGGTCCGACCTGGGATCTCGCCAAGGTGCGCGGCTCGCGCTTCAACATGGGCGACGGCATCCGCATGGCGATGGATGTCGGCGCGCGGCCCGGCGGCAACTGGTCCGGCTGCCACGCGGTCGGCTGGGATCGCAACGCGCCGGAATACGGCGACCTCGCCGTCGGCGACGGCTTCCAGAAGCACTCCTATCCGTTCGGCATCATGGTCAATGCCGACGGCGAGCGCTTCGTCGACGAGGGCGCCGACTTCCGCAATTACACCTATGCCAAATACGGCCGCGTCATCCTCAACCAGCCGGGCCAGTTCGCCTGGCAGATCTTCGACCAGAAGACCGTGCATCTGTTGCGCGACGAGTACCGCATCCGCCAGGTGACCAAGGCGCAGGCCGATACCCTGGAAGAGCTGTCGACCAAGCTCGAAGACGTCAATCCGGAAGGCTTCCTGAAGACGGTGAAGGAGTGGAACGCGGCGGTGATGCAGGACGTGCCGTTCAATCCGAACGTCAAGGACGGCCGCTCGACCCGCGGGCTGAAGGTCGTCAAGAGCAACTGGGCCAACACCCTCGACAAGCCGCCCTATCTCGCCTTCGCCGTGACCTGCGGCGTCACCTTCACCTTCGGCGGCGTGCGCATCACCACCGACGGCGAGGTCGTCTCGGTCGACGACGCGCCGATCCCGGGCCTCTACGCAGCGGGCGAGATGGTCGGCGGATTGTTCTACTTCAACTATCCGGGCGGCACGGGCCTCTGCGCCGGCGCGGTGTTCGGCAAGATCGCAGGCACGGCCGCAGGCGGTTTCGCGAAGGCGAAGTAGAGCATGTCGCAGGCGAACACGATCGGCTTCATCGGGCTCGGCGTGATGGGCGAGCCGATCTGCCGCAATCTCCTGAAGAAGAGCGGCAGGCCGGTCACGGCCTTCGATCTCTCGCCGGAGCCGCTGGCACGCCTGCGCGACGAGGGGGCCGCGGTTGCGGCCTCGGTCGCCGATGTCGTGAAGCAGGCCGATGTCGTGTTCTATTGCCTGCCGAGCGGCAAGCATGTGCGCGGCTTGTTCGAGGGCGAGGGCGGCATCCTGGAAAACGCGCGCGCGGGACAGGTCATCGTCGATCTCGGCACCTCGCCGGTCGGCCTGACGCGCGAGCTCGCGAAGAGCCCTGGACGCCAAGGGTGTCAGCTTTGCCGACGCGCCGATCGCCCGCACGCGGGAAGCGGCGATCAACGGCACGCTCAGCGTCATGGTCGGCGCGGCGCCGGACCTGTTCGCCCGCATCGAGCCGCTGATCCGCCACTTCGCCACCGAGGTGACCAACTGCGGCGGCACCGGCGCGGGGCAGGTCACAAAGATCCTGAACAACATGGTGCTGTTTCAGACCGTCAATGCGCTCGCCGAGGCCGCAGCCATCGCCCGCCGCAGCGGCGTCGAGCCGAAGCTGCTGTTCGAAACGCTGTCCAAGGGATCGGCGGACAGCTTTGCGCTGCGCAATCACGGGCTGAAGGCGGTGATCCCGGGCGAGTTTCCCGAGCGCGCGTTCTCGACCGAATACGCGTTGAAGGATTTGTCCTACGCGCTCGACCTCGCGCGCGACGTGGAGCTTGCGACGCCGGGAGCCGAGCTTGCCGGCAGCGTGTTGCAGGAGGCGATCGACAACGGCTATGGCGCGGCCTACTGGCCGGTGATCGCCAAGGTTGTCGACCGGCGGTGACGGTGGGGTTCGAAGAAACGTCCAGCTCTAGGAGGGAGCGATGGTCAGTCAGGGCGTGGCGGCAGTCGATCGGGCGCTGACGATCCTTCGCGCCTTCGAAGGCGAGGGTGATCCCGAGCCGTTGACGCTGGCCGCGCTGGCGCGCCGCACCGGCCTCTACAAGAGCACGATGCTGCGGCTGATGGTGTCGCTGCAGGCGTTCGGCTACATCGTGCAGCTGCCCGACGGCCGCTATCACCTCGGCCCGACGCCGTTTCGTCTCGGCTCGGTCTATCAGCGCGGCAACCGCCTCTACGATCACGTGATGCCGGTGCTGCGCACGCTCGTCGTCCAGGGCACCGAGAGCCCGTCATTCCACATCCGTCACGACGCCAAACTTCGTCTTTGCGTCCTGCGCATCGACTCGCAGCATTCGACGCTCGATCGCGTCTGCGCCGGCGCGCTGCTGCCGCTCGACCGCGGCGCGGCCGGCACGATCATCCTGGCCTTCGACGGCGCGCAGGGCGGCGAGAAATACGATTCCGCGCGCGCAATCCCATACGGCGATTTCCTATGGCGAGCGCGACCCCGATTGCGCGGGCATCGCCAGCCCGGTGTTCGGCGCGGACGACAAGCTGGTCGGCGCGCTGTCGGTCTCGGGGCCGAAATCGCGCTTCACCGACGACAGCGTCCGCAAGATGTCGGCGCAGGTCATCGAGGCGGCGCGGCGCATCACCTATTCGCTCGGCGGCAGGGGCCCTGCCTAGCAGCCGCGTCGAACTCGCGGCCTGCTGTCATATCCTGTCACGAGGCGCGGATATGCTTCGATGTCGGTCGAAGCTTTGCCTGATCCGTTCGACTAGGTTCCGCCCGCGCGGGAATCGGGTGTCCGAGTTCGGTGCGCCGGACCATAACAACAAGCCGTGAAAGGCGCCGCCGTTGCTGAAACCTTATTCCGAGCCGCCAGTCCCCTCGCTCGAGCGCTCGATCCGCTATGAAGGATGGCGCGTCGTCTTCGCGTGCTTCGTGGTCGCGACCTTCTCGTGGGGACTGGGCTTCTACGGCCACGGCATCTATCTCGCCGAGCTGCAGCGCGCCAAGGGCTGGCCGACCTCGCTGATATCGACGGCCACCACGCTCTACTATCTCAGCGGCTCGCTGCTCGTCATTTACGTGTCCGACATCCTGCAGCGGCTCGGTCCGCGCACGATGCTGATCGCGGGCGCGATCCTCTTCAGCATCGCCGTCGCCGGCATCGCCTACGTCGCCGAACCGTGGCAGCTGTTCGCGGCCTACTTCGTGATGGCGATCGGCTGGATGCTGGCGAGCGCAGGCGCGCTGACCAATATCGCCGGCCTCTGGTTCTTCGAAAAGCGCGGGCTTGCCATCAGCCTTGCGCTGACCGGCGCAAGCTTCGGCGGCATCATCCTGACGCCGCTGATGGTGGCCGCGGTCTCGCACTGGGGCTTTCACAACGCGATGCTCGGCACCGCCGCCGCCACGTTCGTGATCCTCGTCGTGACCGTGATGCTGTGTGTCGGCAAGCCGCCGAAACTTGCCGCGACCGGCACGAACGGCGGCCAATCCGGCAACATCGCAGGCGAAGCCTGGACGCGCGTCGCGGGCGCTGCGCAGCCTGCAGTTCTGGACCATGACGCTGCCGTTTGCGCTCGGCATCGGCGCGCAGGTCGGCTTCCTCGTGCACCAGCTTGCGTTTCTCGCGCCGAAGATGGGCCTGCAGACCGCGAGCTACGCAGTCGCCGTGACGACGGCGATGGCTGTGCTCGGGCGGCTGGTCGTGGGTGCGGTGATCGACCGGCTCAATCAGCGCATCGTCAGCGCCGTGTCGTTCGTCAGCCAGGCGCTGGCGCTGCTTGCGCTGATCAATACCGACAGTCAGGTGGTGATGTTCCTGTGCTGCGCCGTGTTCGGCTTTTCCGTCGGCAATCTCATCACGCTGCCGTCGCTGATCATCTTCCGCGAGTTCGGCGCGACATCGTTCGGTTTGCTGGTGGGACTGTCGGTCGCCATCAATCAGGTGATCTATGCCTTCGGTCCCGGCGTCGTCGGATGGCTGCGCGATTTCTCCGGCGCCTATACGGCGTCGTTCGCGCTCTGCATCGGCCTGCAGTGTCTCGCGGCGGCGATCATCCTGATCCCGTTCCGCAAGCAGCCTTGAGTCTGATTTCGTCTGGCGAAATTCATTGCGTGGCGTTTGGGCGCGCCGGCAGACCGCGAATATGCGGTAAGCCCATGCCTTGCCTCCGGTTGAATTTCCGATGCCTGGGGCTAAAGTCGCCGCCAGAAAATGCGACCGCTGCGGCGGTCTGCAAACAAGCAAATGGAAACGCGCCATGACGACGCCATGACCGATTGGAAGGTTTTCGCAGAGAAACCCGCGACTGGCTCGAGCAGAACTGCCCGCCGGAGATGCGCCGGCCGATGCTGGTCGAGAGCGACACGTTCTGGGGCGGCCGCAACGCGACGTATCAATCGGACGCGCAGCGCGTCTGGTTCGAGCGCATGCGCGACAGGAAGTGGATCGTGCCGCACTGGCCGGCGGAGTACGGCGGCGGCGGGCTCGATCCGGCGCGCGCAAAGATCGTGCGCGAGGAAATGGCGGCGATCAGCGCGCGGCCGCCGCTGCGCTCGTTCGGCATCATGATGCTCGGCCCGGCACTGCTTGAAGTTCGGCACCGAAGAGCAGAAGCGCGAGCATATTCCGAAGATCCTGTCCGGCGAGATCCGCTGGTGCCAGGGCTACTCCGAGCCGAACTCCGGCTCCGACCTCGCGTCGCTGCAGACCCGGGCCGATCTCGACGGCGACCACTACGTCGTCAACGGCCAGAAGATCTGGACCTCCTATGCCAACAAGGCCGACTGGATCTTCTGCCTGACGCGCACCGACTTCTCGGCCAAGAAGCATGAAGGCATTTCCTTCCTGCTGTTCGACATGGCGACGCCCGGCGTCACCACCAAGCCGATCCTGCTGATCTCCGGCTCCTCGCCGTTCTGCGAGACCTTCTTCGACAACGTGCGCGTGCCGAAGAAGAATGTGCTCGGCACGGTCAACAAGGGCTGGGATGTCGCGAAATACGTGCTGCAGTTCGAGCGCGATTCGATCAGCGGCATCGGCGATCGCGGCGCCAAGCGCACGATGAGCGAGATCGCGCTGAACTCGGTCGGCGCCGACGACAAGGGCAAGCTCGCCGATCCGCTGCTGCGCTCGCAGCTCGCAAGCTTCGAAGTCGACGAGGTCGCATTCCAGTTCGCATCCGAGCGCGCCTCCGATCAGGTGAAGACCGGACAGGCGCATCCCGCCTTCTCGTCGGCGATGAAGTATTATGGCTCCGAGCTGAACAAGCGGCGGCACGAGCTGTTCATGTCGATGGGCGGCAGCGATGCACTCGAATGGGAAAGCGAGCGCTCGAAGCACGGCCAGACCCCGCGCACCTGGCTGCGCACGAAAGCCAACTCGATCGAAGGCGGCACCAGCGAAGTCATGCTCGGCATCGTCGCCAAGCGCATCCTCAACCTGCCGGGCGCGTGACGGCTTTCGTCGCGCGCTCGTTTCGACCTCGTATCTCAGTAGTTCCAGAAAGCAGCCGGTTGACCCATGGCCCTCGTCCTCAATGAAGAACAAACCCTGCTGCGCGACAGCGCGCGCAGCCTGATCTCCGACAAGGCGCCGGTGTCGCACTTCCGCGCGCTGCGCGACAACAAGGACAAGGACGGCTTCTCCCGCGATCTCTGGAAGACGTTCGCGGAGATGGGCTTCACCGGCCTGCTGGTGCCGGAAGAGTTCGGCGGGTCGGGTCTCGGCTGCGTCGAGGCCGGCATCGTCGCCGAGGAGATCGGCCACACCCTGTTGCCGTCGCCGTTCCTCGCCTCGTCGGTGCTTGCGGTGTCCGCGCTGGCGCGCGCCGGCAGCAAGGCGCAGAAATCGGAGCATCTGCCGAAGCTCGCCGACGGATCGGTCATCGGCGCGCTCGCGATCGACGAGGGCGGCAAGCATCGCCCGCACACCATCACGCTGAAGGCGACACGCTCCGGCAACGGCTTCAAGCTGAAGGGCGCCAAGGCCTTTGTCGTCGACGGCCATGTCGCCGACGTGCTGGTGGTCGCGGCGCGCACCGCCGGCGGCGACGCCGACGCCAAGGGCATCACCCTGTTTCTGGTCGATCCGAAGGCCAAGGGCATCGAGATCGAGCGCACCATCATGCTCGACGCGCACAACGCGGCGCGGATCACCTTCAACGACGCCGAGGTGACGGCGGACAGCGTGCTGGGCGAGGTGGATCAGGGAGGCGCCGTGCTCGACGGCGTGCTGAACATCGGCCGCGCCGTGGTCGCCTCCGAAATGCTCGGCGTCGGCGACGAGGCGTTTTCGCGCACCGCGCAGTACCTGAAGGAGCGCAAGCAGTTCGGCAAGCTGATCGGCGAGTTCCAGGCGCTGCAGCACCGCATCTCGCATCTCTACGTCGATCTGGAGATCACCCGCGCCGCCGTGCTGAAGGCGCTGCAGACGCTGGACGAGGATTTCGACAACGCGGCGCCGATCGTCGCGGTCGCCAAGGCGCGCGCCGGCACCACCGGAACGCTCGCCGTGCAGGAGGGCCTGCAGATGCACGGCGGCATCGGCATGACCGATCAGTTCGACATCGGCCTGTTCATGAAGCGCATGCGCGTCTGCCAGGAGCTGTTCGGCGATTCCAATTTCCACGCCAACCAGCTGGCGGAGCTCAGGGCGTACTAGCCGTCAAGCCACCGCCGGCTCGCGCAACAAATCCTCCAGGTCGAGCTTGCGCGTGAACATCTTCAGTTCGCCCTGCTCGGTGACCGGCCACTCTTCGCGCGGGCGGTCCCGGTAGAGCTCGACGCCGTTCTCGTCCGGATCGCGCAGATAAAGCGCTTCGCTGACGCCGTGGTCGCTTGCGCCATCGAGCGTGATACCGGCGGCGATCACCCGTCGCAGCGCGTCGGCGAGCTCGGCCCGGGTCGGATAGAGGATGGCGGTATGATACAGCCCGGTCGTGCCGCGCGGCGGCGGCGAGCCGCCACGGCTTTCCCAGGTGTTGAGGCCGATGTGGTGATGGTAGCCGCCGGCCGAGATAAAGGCGGCGTCGGACCCATATCGCTGGATCAGTGCGAAGCCGAGCACGCCGCAATAGAAGCCGAGCGCGCGATCGAGATCGGCAACCTTCAGATGGACGTGACCGATCCTGACGCCGGCTGCGATCGGCCTGGTGTTGTTTTGCGGCAGTTCTAGCGGCTTGAGGGGCTTGAGCATTGGGGACCTCGTGGCTGGGTCCGCTCAATCTGTTGCTTCCGCCGCCCTAGTTCAACCGCATCAGGTGATGAAAAGTCTGATTCCGTAGGCGACCGCTGCGACCGTGCCGACGCCCGCGAGCCAGAGCGCCGCAAACCACACCAGCCGCGAAACCAGGGACGGCCTGATTGCGGGCGCGACCGACCATCAGTGGTAGCCCGGCGTCCGCGTGAACCTTGCCGCGAAACACCCAGTAGGCGAACGCGGTATAGGCGAGGATGATCGGGATCATCACGGCGACCCCGAACAGCATGAAGATCTGGCTCTTCTCCGGTGCGGCCGCCTGCCAGATCGTCACGCTCTGCGGCACGATATAGGGCCACATGCTGATGCCAAGTCCGGCATAGGTGATGACGAACAGCAGCAGCGTGAGAGCAGAACGGGCGAAAATCCTGCCGTCTGCGTGAGGCTGCGCGTCAGCAGGATTGTGATGACGATGACCGCAATGGGGACCAGCGAGGTGAAGGCGAGGTTTGGCCACTCGAACCAGCGGCGCCAGTATTCGGCCTTCAGGAACGGCGTCGCGAGGCTGACGGCGCCGAGCGCGCCGAGCGTCGCGAACAGCAGCCGCCAGCTGAACGCGTAGGCGCGTTCGCGCAGGTCGCCGGTGGATTTCATCACCAGCCAGGTCGCGCCGAGCAGGCCGTAGCCGATCACCAGCGCTGCGCCGGTGAGCAGCGAGAACGGCGTCAGCCAATCCCACCAGCCGCCGGCGTATTGGCGGTTGGCGACGGTGACGCCCTGCAGGATCGCGCCGAGTGCGATCCCTTGCGCCAGTGCCGCCATCAGCGAGCCGGCCGCGAAGGCGATGTCCCAGAGATTGCGCTCGCCGGTCGACGCGCCAGCGGAATTCGAAGGCGACGCCGCGCAGCACCAGGCCGAGCAGCATGACGATCATCGGCGTGTACAGCGCCGGCATCAGGATCGAATAGGCGAGGGGGAATGCCGCGAACAGTCCGCCGCCGCCCAGCACCAGCCAGGTCTCGTTGCCATCCCACACCGGGGCCACGGAATTCATCATCACATTGCGGTCTTCCCGCTTCGGGAAGAACGGAAACAGCATGCCGAGCCCGAGATCGAAGCCGTCCATCACCACATAGGCGAACACCGCGAAGGCGATGATGAAGGCCCAGATCACCGGCAGGTCGATGGCGATGCCCATCGCTATGACCCCTTCTTCGGTGCGGATGCCGCTGCCATCGCCGGGATCGGCGTGATGCCCGCGGCGTGCGTGGGCTCGTCCTCGCGCGGCCCTTCCTCGCCCTGATGCGGCGCTGCCGCCATCAGGTGCAGGATGTAGTAGGTGCCCATCGCGAACACGAAGATGTAGACGACGGCGAACGCAAACAGCGACAGCGTCACCGCGGGCGCCGCGAGCGGCGACGCCGAATCGATCGTGCGCAGCAGGCCATAGACGGTGAAGGGCTGGCGTCCGGTCTCGGTCACGGTCCAGCCCGCGAGCACCGCGATGAAGCCCGCCGGGCCCATGCACAGTGCAAAGCCGTGCAGCAGCTTCGATTCATAGAAACGTGCCGCGCCAGCGCAGGAACAGGCTGAACAGTCCCAGCGCAAGCATCAGGAAGCCGAGCCCGACCATGATCCGGAACGCCCAGAACACGATGCTGACCTGCGGCCAGTTTTCTCGCGGCACCGTATCGAGCCCCTTCAGCGGCGCATCGAGCGAGTGCTTGAGGATCAGCGACGAGGCCTTCGGAATTTCGATCGAATAGCGCACCTCGCCCTTTTCCTGATCGGGAAAGCCGAACAGGATCAGCGGCGCGCCGTCGGCGTGGCTTTTGAAATGGCCTTCCATCGCCATGACCTTCACCGGCTGATGCTCGAGCGTGTTCAGCCCGTGCTGGTCGCCGGCGAAAATCTGGATCGGCGCGACCAGCGTCGCCATCCACATCGCCATCGAGAACATCACGCGCGCGCCCTCGTTGCGGTTGTCGCGCAGCAGGTGAAATGCGCCGGCGGCGCCGACCACCAGCGCCGTGGTCAGATACGCGGCCAGCACCATGTGCACCAGCCGGTACGGGAACGACGGGTTGAAGACGATCTCCCACCAGCTCACGGGCAGGAACTGTCCAGCGGCGCTGATCGTGTATCCCGCAGGCGTCTGCATCCAGGAATTCGCCGACAGGATCCAGAACGCCGAAATCAGCGTGCCGACCGCTACCATCAATGTCGCGAAGAAATGCAGGCCCTTGCCGACGCGGTTCATGCCGAACAGCATGACGCCGAGGAAGCCCGCTTCGAGGAAGAACGCGGTCAGCACCTCGTAGGCCATCAGGGGCCCAAGGATCGGGCCGGTCTTGTCGGAGAACACCGACCAGTTGGTGCCGAACTGGTAGGCCATCACCACGCCGGACACGACGCCCATGCCGAAGGCGATGGAGAAGATCTTCAGCCAGTATTTGAACAGGTCGAGGAAGACCGCCCGCCCGGTCCACAGCCAGAGCGCTTCAAGAACCGCGAGGTAGCTGGCCAGGCCGATGGTGAAGGATGGAAACACGATGTGGAAGGTCATCGTGAACGCGAACTGCACGCGAGCAAGAACGACGGCGTCCAGGGCCTCGAACATCGCAGATATCCGTTACCGGCAAACGGGACATCCTTCTAGCACGCGCGCGGCGCAGGGCGAAACGCGATGCCGCGCATCTGCCTTGCGCGCAAAGATGTTTAACGCATGCTGAAGAATTCCTACCTCAGCAGACACCCTTAGTTTTGCGCATGATCTTGTCCGAAACCGTTCCACACTTTTCGGGATCATGCGCTAGCTTGAGACCTTCAGCAGGTTCTGGATGGTCCGCTCGATCTCGTCGTAGGCGCCTTCGCCGGCGTGGAAGTAGACGATCTTGCCGCTCTGATCGACGATGTATTGCGCCGGCCAATAGCGGTTGCGGTAGGCCTCCCAGGTGGCCGAATCGTTGTCCTGCGCGACGGGATAGAGAATGCCGTGCCGCTTCAGCGCGGCCTGCACGTTGCCGGTCGATTTCTCGAACGGGAATTCCGGCGTGTGCACGCCGACGATGACGAGGCCCTTGTCCTTGTATTTCGCATGCAGCTTCGTCACGTGCGGCAGGGTGTTGACGCAGTTGTAGCAGCCGTAGGTCCAGAAATTGACCATGACCACCTTGCCGCGCAGGTCCGAGATGTTCAGCGGCGGTGAGTTGAGCCAGTTGTTGATGCCCTTGAAGTTCGGCGCCTGACCGGTCACCTCGGCGACCTCGATGCGCTCCGGAGTGCGCTGCTCGGCGAGCGCGCTCGCGTTCAAGCTGGCTGCGCCGAGCGCCAGCGCGATGGCCGTTGCAAGCCGGTAGGGATACGTCATCGGTTTCTCCTCATGCGAAGCTTTCAAAGGCCGACCTGGCCGTTCGGGTAAAGGCTCGCGAGCCACGCCACGATCAGCGTGTCGTAGTGAAGGAAGGTCGCGACCGCGACCGCGATGACGATCGCGCCGAATGTTTGCCGCAGCATCGGAGCGAAGCGGGCGACGCTGCGTATGCGCGTCGTGACCGCCTGCCCGCCATAGGCGATCGCCAGCATCGGGATCGCCGCGCCGAGCGCATAAGCGACGAGCAATGCCGAGCTCGTGGCGGCGTCCTTCGACGTTGCGATCAGCGTCAGGATCGAACCGAGCACCGGGCCCGCGCAGGGCGTCCAGATCAACCCGAGAGCTGCGCCGAGCACGAGGCCGCCGGCAGCGCCGGGCGCGTTGGCGAATGCGAGCGCACCGGCTCCGTCGAAGCCGCGCTGATCCGCGACGCCAGCCGTTCGTAGACGGAGGGGAAGATCATCAGCAGGCCGAAGACTGCGAGCAGGAAGATCGCGCCGTTGCGCAGGATGTTCGGATCGAAGTCGAGCACCCGGGTCAGCGCATTGAGCAGCAGCGCGACAAACGAAAACGAAACGACGAAGCCGAGCGCGATGGCCGCCGGGCGCAGCCGGCTTGTCTGGCCGACCGAAGCGCCGAGCAGGATCGGCAGCACGGGCAGGGTGCACGGAGCCGCAACCGTGGCGACGCCCGCGAGCAGCGCGAGAACGGCGTTCAGCATGTGCGTTGGTCTGGTGGGGCCATGCCAACGGCAAACAGGCTCGCCTCCCGCTTGTCGCAAATTGACGGACAGCGCTGAGGCGAGCCTGCCGCGGGACTTCGGGCTTACTTCTTCATGCCATCCTTGGACATCGAATCCTTGGACATGGAATCCTTCGAGTCCTTCGACATCGTGTCCTTCTTCATGCCGTCCTTGGACATGCTGTCCTTCGACATGGAATCCTTGGCCATGCCGTCCTTGCTCATCTTGTCCTGGGCGAAGGCTGCCGGCGCGAGCGCGAGGCCGAGCGAAAGGGTGGCCGCCGCAACGGCGAGCGCGATACGTTTCGTCATTTGCTGAGATCTCCTCGAGACATTTCGTTACGGGAGGCGATGTCGGCCACCCTGCGAAGTTTCGGGAGGAGAACGACGTTCGTTACTGGAGCAGCGGACTCGCAATGATCGGCTCACGCGAGCGTGATGCGTTTGGCTTGCGCGGACACTTCAAAAAAGCGTCGGCCCGGACGGGGGGCATCCCGTCCGGGCCATTTGGAGGCTTGGAGTCTAGAGTCTTGGGTACTAGTCTTGGGTAATTCCTTAACGCGCGGCCTTCTCGCTGACGATGCAGATGTCCGCGTTCGAATTCGGTGTGCAGGCCACGATCTCCTGACGGACCTGGTGGATCATGCTC
Organism: uncultured Alphaproteobacteria bacterium; assembly: GCA_963843435.1. Classification (GTDB taxonomy): domain Bacteria; phylum Pseudomonadota; class Alphaproteobacteria; order Rhizobiales; family Xanthobacteraceae; genus P52-10. The sequence continues at coordinate 161,651 of CAWJKJ010000004.1, read as the reverse complement.
GTGCGCTCGGCCTGAGGGGCATTCTGGCTCGACAGCGTCGCGATCATGCTGACGGCACCCAGCGGGAGGATGAAGAGGCGGAGGCTCGGCTTCAGCATCGGTGTCTCCTTCGGGTGCCGTTCAATGGTTAGGTCGATTACGCCGCCTTGCGCTCGAAGCCGGCTTCCTTGAGCAGTTCGGCCAGGTGCTTGCGGGCGTAGAACATGCGGGTCTTCACCGTCGCCTGCGGAATGCCGATGATCTGGCCGACCTCTTCCACCGACTTCTCGTGGTAGTAGACGAGGTCGATGATCTCGCGATGGGCCGGCGAGAGCTGGGCGATGGCCTTGCGCAGGGTCGAAGAGGTCTGGCTGCGGTCCATCGCGGTTTCCGGCGTGTCACCGGTGTCGGCGATCTGCAGCACTTCCTCCTGCTCGATGTCCTCGTGGCGGCGGTTGCGCAGCGCGGTCAGCGCCTTGAAGCGGGCGATCGCCAGCATCCAGGTGGAGACCTGCGAGCGGCCCTCGAACTGGCCGGCGGTCCGCCACACGTCCAGGAACACCTGGCTGACGAGATCTTCGGCAACGCTGGTGTCGCCGACGATGCGCAGGATGAAGCGATAAACGCGAACGTTGTGACGGGCATAAAGCACATGCATCGCTGCTTTTTCACCAGCCGCAATGCTCTCCAGGAGCATCTCGTCCGAGGTGGCCTGCGCGGCGATGATGCCGCGTGCGGCTGATCCGGTGCTGATAGCGAAAGACGACTGCATAATCTGAACTCCCTGCCGGGCGCCTGTCCGGCGCGTCGTGGGAGAAGTGTTAGGCAATCACGGTTTCAGGATTTCTGCGTGAAAAGCGGAAAATGGTTTCGCGGAACCGGAGAAATGTTTCGTCGCGACCCCGGCGACGAAACATTTGGCCAAAAAGTCCAATACTTTCAGCGGGAAGGGTGGTTCAGGCTTTGTCGCCGGTGGGCGAAAACACGTAGCCGCCGCCCCGGATCGTACGGATCACCGTCGGCCGGCTCGGATCGGGCTCGATCTTGCGGCGGATTCGCATGATGCGCAGGTCGATCGCCCGGTCGAAGGCCTCGGCGTCGCGGGCATTGGCCAGCTCCAGCAGCCGCTCGCGCGACAGCACCCGCTTGGGATTGGCCGCAAACACCTTCAGCAGGCCGTATTCGGACGCCGTGAGCGGATGCTCGTTGCCGTCGTCGTCGCGCAGGATCTGCGCCTCGTCGTCGAACCACTTCGTGCCGAAGCGCACTTGCGCCGGCTTGGCTGCTGCGGCCGCTGCGTCCGACGTCGCGCCCGCGGCCTTGCCGGGCCCGCTCCGCCGCAGCACCGAACGAACACGCGCCATCAGTTCGCGCAGCTCGCAGGGCTTTGCGAGATAGTCATCGGCGCCGAGCTCAAGGCCGACGACGCGATCGATCGGGCTCGCCGTCGCCGTCAGCATGATCACCGGCACGTTCGAGCGGCTCTTCAGGTCGCGCACGATCGACAGGCCGTCTTCCTCGGGCATGTTGAGGTCGAGCACGATGAGGTCGGGCATGCCGCTCTCGATCTCCTTGCGCAGGCTCTTGCCGCCGTCGCACAGGGTGACCGCGAAGCCGTGCATCTTCAGATAGTCGCCGACCATTTCGCGGGCGGGCGCTTCGTCGTCGACGACGATGATGTGCTGGCTCTGGCTCATGCGTTGCGCGTCTTCTTTCGCTCTACTCTTGTTTGCGCATGATCCTGTCCGAAAGCCGCTTCACGCTTTTCGGGAATCATGCGCTAGCTTTCATCATTCGGTCGACGCCGGCAGCGAGATGGTGAAGGTCGAACCCTCGCCTGGTCCCGCGCTGTTCGCGGTGACCTTGCCGCCATGCATATCAACAATCCGTTTCACGATCGACAGACCAAGCCCGGTGGAGCTTTCGCCGCCGGTGGGTTTGGCAGAGAGCCGCTGAAAGCGGCCGAAAAGACGGCCGAGATCTTCCGGCGACAGCCCCGCGCCCTGGTCGGCGACGTGGATCAGCGCATTATCGCCCTCATATGCGACGGTTAATCCGATCTTGCCGCCGATCGGGCTATATTTAATTGCATTGCTCACAAGGTTGTCGATCGCCTCGCGCATCCGGTCGCCGTCGCACATGGTCATGCGTTCGGGCGGCGCCGACACGGAGATCGCTCTGCTGCTTGTTCGAGGCCGACGGCCGGTTCGCTTCGACGATCTCCATGACCAGCGCGGCGATGTCCACCGGCTCCCTGCGGATGGTGATGTCGAAGGCATCGGCCATCGCATCCGAAATCAGGTGGTCGACCATCGAGGTCAGCCGCTTGGTGGCGTCGCGGATGTGATCGACCTGCGAGATGCTGTTTTCCTTCGAGGCCATCGCGCCGCTGATCAGCTCCTTCAGCATCTCGGTCCGGCCGAGGATGACGCCGAGCGGATTTTTCAGGTCGTGCGCGACCGTGCCCAGCACCTCGTTCTTGAAGGCGTTGGCGCGCTGCAGCCGCAGCCATTGCGCCGACAGCCGCCGGTTGGCGGACATCAGCGCGCGGGTGCGCTGCGCGACGCGGTCTTCCAGCTGCGTGTTGGCCTGCTGCAGCTGCTCGTAGAGGATGACGTTGTCGAAGGCGACCGACAGGCGGCTGGAGAAGATCTCCACCAGCGCCTGGTCGGTGTCGGAGAGGTCCTTCGCCGCTTCCAGCAGCACGACGACCTCGCGGCCCGAGCCGGTGCGGACATAGAGCACCGAGCGGTTGTCGAAGAATTCGTGCTTGCGCTTCTCGAATGCGGATTTCACCAGCTGCCTGACCTCGGGATCGAGCGGCTGGGAATCGCTGTGCGCGGCGATGTAGCGGCGGTAGCAGCCGGAGCCGGCCAGCACCGAGAACTCGTCGTTGATGTCGCCGCCGTCGCGCAGAACGAGGATGCCGGCGCAATCGACATTGAGCAGCGAGGCGATCTGCGTCAGCACGCCCTCGGCCAGCCGCTGCATCGACTTGAAGTCATACAGCGTCGAGGCCGCGTCGATGATGATCTCCAGCCCGCGCCGGGTCTGCACCATGCGCTCGAGCTGCTGATAGCTGCGCAGCGCCGCCGTCAGCGAGGTGAACAGCTTGTCGGCGGTGAGCTCGGTCTTCGCCTTGTAGTCGTTGATGTCGTAGTCGACGATCACGCGCCGTTCGGGCGCCTGGCCGGGCTGGCCGGTGCGCAGGATGATGCGGACGGTCTCGTTCTTCAACTCGTTGCGGATGTATTCGACGAGATGCAGGCCCGCGGCGTCGGTCTCCATGATGACGTCGAGCAGCACGGCGGCGATATCGGGATTGTCGCGCATGAGCTTTTCGCCCTCGGCGCCCGAATAGGCGGAGAGGATTTCCAGCGTCTGGCCGTTCAGCACATAGTCGCTCAGCGCGAAACGCGTGCCCTCATGCACGGCCGCATCGTCGTCGATCACCGCGATCTTCCACTTGCGCGTCGCTGTGGGTCGGGTGCGGACGGGCGTCGTCTTCGATTAGTTGGAGGACATCGTCCTGATCGGCCATTGCTCATTTCCGGGATTGGAGGCGGCGGGGCCTTGCGCAGCGATGCTGCGCGCGGCCCGCGGGATGATAATGCGAAACGTTGTCCCTTGTCCCGGCCTTGAATCGAGCATCATGCGCCCGCCGAGCTGCTGGGTGACGAGATTATAGACGATATGCAGGCCGAGGCCGGTGCCGCCTTCGCTGCGGCGCGTCGTGAAGAACGGGTTGAACGCCTGCCGCTGCACTTCCGGCGTCATTCCCGCGCCGTCGTCGGCGAAGATGATCTCGATGTCGTCGGTGCCGCGGGCCTTCGCCTCGAACTTGATGGTGCCGGCGCGACCGTCGGCGAAGGCATGATTGATCGCGTTGAGGAAGAGATTGGTCAGGACCTGGCCGTAGGAGCCCGGGTAGGAGTTGACGATCAGCCCCTCCGGAACGCTCATCTGCAGCGTGACCGGCGACTTCTTCAGCACCGGCCGCAAGCTCGCGACGATCTGCTCGGTCGCCTCCTGCAGGTCGAATTCGCGCCGTTCGGCGTGCGACCGGTCGACCGCCACCTGCTTGAACGACTGGATCAGCTCGGCCGCGCGCTGCAGGTTGCCGACCAGCTGCTGCGAGGCGTCCTTCGACGACGCGACGAATTCCTCGAGCTGCGAGCGGCGCAGCGGCGCCTTCGACTGCAGTTCGTGCTCGAAGGCCGCGGCGCGGCGCTCGAAGCTGGAGGCCACCGTCAGGCTGATGCCGACCGGATTGTTCACCTCGTGCGCCACGCCCGCGACGAGGCTGCCCAGCGCGGCCAGGCGCTCGGCATCGATCAGGTTCTGCTGGGTCGTGCGCAGCTCGTTGAGCGCATTCTCGGCCCGCTCCTTGGCGGCGCGAAGCTCGTCCTCGGCCGCCTGCTTGGCGATCGCGTTCTCGCGGAACACCTCGACGGCGCGCGCCATCGCCCCGACCTCGTCCTTGGCGGCCGTTCCCAGCACCCGCCGGTCCAGGTTGCCGGAGGTGATCGCGCGCATCGCCGTCATGATCTGCTGCAGCGGCAGGCGGATCGAGAGCGCGATGATCACGCCGGCGACGATGATGACGAAGATGAAGATCAGCGACACGGTGCCGACGCGGGTCGAGATGCTGCGCAGCGTGTGATCGAACTTCGTCTGCGCGGCCTGCTCGCGCTGCCGCATCTTGACCGACAGCCCGTCGATCGCCGCAATCGTCGCGGCCTGGTTGGCGTCGATCACGGTCTGCAGCAGGTGGGTCCGCGTCGCGAAGTGCTCGGCGAGCTCGCTCAATCCCTCCCGCAGCGAGGTCGCACGCTGGCCGAGCCGCTGCAGGGCGAGCCGTTGCAGGTCGTTCTCGGCCAGATCGAGCATGACGGGAATCGTCTTTTCGATCGTGTCGGTCGAGCGCTTCGCTTCTTCGGCCGAGGCGGATGCGAGCGACAGGTAGTAGGCGTTCGCGGCCACCAGCATCGAGGTGAACGCTTCGCGCGACTTGCCGAGCGAGGGCACGATCAGCGCGTCGCGCCGGCCGGTGGCGCCGTCGATGATGGCGTAAAGGCCGGCCATCTCGCGCGCCGGCGTCAGCACCTGCTCTTCGTAGGTCTTGGCGATCGTCGCCTGGATGGCGCGCACCTCGCCGAAGCCGTCGAGAAACTTCTCGATGACCTGCTCGAGCTCCTTCACCGAGCCCGACAGCATCGGGATCAGTCGCCGCGCGGGTGGTCAGCGTGCCGAGCACGGCCTCGCGCAGCAGCAGGATCTCGGCAAACAGCTCCGGGCTCGGCTGATTGATGTAGCGGTGGATCAGGTTCTGCAGCCTGGAGGTCTCGCTTTCCATCACGGCCAGGATCTTGTCGGATTCCCGGACCTGGCGGACTTCGTCCCAGGCGCTGTCCAGCCCTCTCGAGCCGGTCCAGATCATCGCTGCGAGCACGAGCACGACGGCGGAGTTCAACGCGGCGATCGACAGGATGCGCCAGCGGATCGGGATCGCGCGCACCAGATTGACCAGCCCGGACCGGCTCGTGAAATTCACGCTGGCGTCGGGCGGTGTCGGAGCGTCCTGATTGACCACTGACAATGCACGCTCACTGCACTTGGCGAATGCGCTCGATGAACCGCGCCAGCGTCGGTTCCGCCGACGCCTTCGCGTAAATGTTCGCCATCGCCGCCTCGAACGGCTGGCGGTCGATGGCGGTGATGATCATGATGCCGGCGGCCTCCGCCTTCTGTCGCGACTGCTCCTCCAGCGCCTTCCAGCGTCCGCGCATGAAGAGGTTGGACTCGCGGGCGGCATCGCGGAAGATCTTGCGATCCTGCTCGCTCAGGCTATCCCATGCCTTCGTCGACATCACCAGCACTTCCGGCACCATCAGGTGCTCGGTGAGCGTGTAGTATCCGGCATGGCGGATAGTGGTCGGTCGTCACGTAGGACGGCCAGTTGTTCTCCGCGCCATCGATCAATTTGGTGGCAAGCCCGGTCAGGACCTGACCGTAAGGCAGCTCGACCGGCTCGGCGCCGAGCGCCTTGATCATGTCCACCATCAGTTGCGATTGCTGGACGCGGATCTTCAGGCCCTTCATGTCCGCCATCGAACGGATCGGCCGCACGCTGTTGTACATGGAGCGCGCGCCGGAATCGTAGAATGTGAGACCGACGAAACCGTGCGGCTTGAATGCTTCGAGCATTTCGTTGCCGATGTCGCCATCGAGCACCTTGTGCAGGTGCGCAGGCGAGCGGAAGAGAAACGGCATGGCCAGCGCGTTGACCGCCGGGATGAACGCGCCGAGCGGCACGATGTTGGTGCGATTGAGGTCGATGGCCCCGGCCTTGGTGGCCTCGATCGTATCCTTTTCCTCGCCGAGCTGGCTGGAATGGAAGACGCGGATGGTGTGCCGGCCGTCGGTGCGCTCGGCGACCAGTTTGGCCATATACCGGACGGCCTCGACCGTCGGGTAGTTTTCGACCTGGTTGTCCGCCGAGCGAAATTCCCGCCCCTGGGCGCCGCCAAACGAAAGCAGTGCGCCGCAAACGGCCAGCAGCGCAATCCGCATCGCAAAGACTGGTCTGACCGGCGGCAAGGGAGCCCTCTTGATGACGAAGCCGTGACCTGCGGTCTGCGGTCCGAAAAGGATGACGGGACAAGACTTTGCGGAAATGCGTTCAAGCCGCAGCAAGCGACGCAATTTTAGCCAATGGCACGGCCTTTTGCTATCGCGAGATCGGTGCCGGCCGCCCTCAGGCGGGCGATTTTGACGCCTTGGTTGACGCCATAGCGGCACTGTGGCTCATCCGGCGAGCTTGAATTGGGTCGTAATTTCAAATAGTTGCTTTCGTGCTGGCGAAGGGTTGCGGGTTTGCCGCAAGGATCGTTCGGGCAGATGGAGCTTAAGGGCGAGATGCTGAAGACCGGCTTGCGCGCGCTCATCGTCGCCGCCTCGCTGCTGCTGTCGCTGCAGCCGCTCCGCGCTGCGACCGACATTCTGTGGTGGCACGCGATGTCCGGCGAGCTCGGCCGGCAACTCGAAAAGCTTGCGAACGACTTCAACGCGTCGCAGACGCAATACCGCATCGTTCCGGTCTACAAGGGCAGCTACGCGGAAACCGTCGGCGCTGCGATCTTCGCGTTCCGCTCCCGCTCGCAGCCGGCGATCGTCCAGGTCAACGAGATCGCCACCGCGACCATGATGGCGGCGAAGGGCGCGATCTATCCCGTCTACGAGCTGATGCGCGACGAATCGGAGCTGTTCCTGCCGACGGCGTATCTGCCTGCGGTCACCGGCTACTACACTGATCTCGCCGGCAACATGCTGTCGTTTCCGTTCAATGCGTCGACGCCGATCCTCTATTACAACAAGCAGCTGTTCCGCAAAGCCGGGCTCGATCCGGAGGTTGCGCCGAAGACCTGGCCGGAGGTCGGCGCCGCGGCCCAGCGGCTGCGCGTCTCCGGCGTGCCTTGCGGCTTCACCACGCACTGGCCGTCATGGGTCAACATCGAGAATTTCTCCGCGCTGCACGATCTGCCGATCGCCACGAAATCCAACGGCTTTGGCGGGCTGGATACGTCGCTGACCATCAGCAATCCGGTGGTGGTGCGGCACATCGCGCAGCTTGCGGAGTGGCAGAAGAACAAGGTCTACGACTATGGCGGCCGCGCGACCACGGCCGAGCCGCGCTTTCAGAACGGCGAGTGCGGAATTTTCCTCGGTTCGTCGGCGACGCGCGCGGATATCCTGAAGAATGTGAAGTTCGATGTCGGCTTCGGCAGGTTGCCGTTCTGGCCGGACGTCGCGGGCGCACCGCGCAACACCATCATCGGCGGAGCGACCTTGTGGGTGCTGCGCGATCGGCCGCGCGAGGAATACAAGGGCGTCGCCAAGTTCTTCGCATTTCTGTCCAAGCCGGAAGTCCAGGCCGCCTGGCACGAGGCGACCGGCTACCTGCCTATCACCAAGGCGGCCTACGAGCTCAGCCGCGACCGCGGCTTCTATGATCGCAATCCGGGATCCTCGATTTCGGTCGAGCAGATGATGTCGGTGATGCCGACCGAGAATTCCAAGGGGTTGCGGCTCGGCTCGTTCGTGCTGATCCGCGACGTGATCGAGGACGAGATGGAACAGGCCTTCGCGGCGAAGAAGTCGGCGCAGGAAGCGATGGACTCCGCCGCCGAGCGCGGCAATCGCCTGCTGCGCCAGTTCGAACGGACGAACCGGTAGCGCCCCTGTCTCACATCTTCCTGCGCGATGCCTGCGCGCGGCGCCATTCCGCCGGTGGCGTGCCGATCAGCTTCTTGAACGCGCGGCTGAACGCGGCCTCGGATTCGTAGCCGACCTGGGCTGCGATCTGCGCGATGCTGTCCTTGGTGTTGATCAGCAGGCCGGTTGCGAGCTGCATGCGCCATACCGCGAGGTACTGGATCGGCGGCTGCCCGAGCACTTGCGTGAAGCGCTCGGCGAAGGCGGAGCGCGAGAGGCCGGCCGTCTTAGCAAGATCTTCCAGCGTCCATGCGTGCTGCGGCTTGCCGTGCATCGCGTTCAGCGCCGCGGCGACATACCGGTCGGCGAGGCCAGCCAGCCAGCCGGTTTCCTCTGACGACAGCGTCTGGATGTAGCTGCGCACGACCTCGATGAACATCAATTCGCTCAGGCGTCCGAGCACGCTCTCGCCGCCGGAGCGCTTGTTGACCAATTCATCGATCGCGGCCTGGACGACGTGATTGAGCCAGGCAGATCTGTGCGGCGAGGTTGCCGGCAGGTGCATGAAGCGCGGCAGCGCGTTGAACAGCGGGTTGAACGGTCGTACGTCGCAGCCGAGAAAGCCGCAAACCACGCCGGCTTCGTCCGGTCCTTCGCCGCCGAACTGCAGCTGGAACGGCAGCTGGATCTTTTCGGTCCCTTCGAAATACGTCATGTCGGGTTTGAAGCGCATGCCGGGCGTGCTCGACAGCACGTGCGCGTCGCCCTGCGGAAAGACGATGACGTCTCCGGTTTCCAGTTGCACCGGGGCGCCGTCGGTCAATCCGGCCCAGCAACGGCCGCGGGTGACGACATGGTACTCGATCAGATATCCCGCCTCGGGCATCACGTAAGGCACGCACTCTTCAGCCGACGGCGTTTCGGCGACCCAGGGCGCCTTCACGTCGAGGTTGAAAAACACTGCGCCGGTCAAGCGAACCGCGCGCAACACGTCCGACAGTGCGTCCGCACCCATAACGTCAAATCTCCTTTGGTGAGATGCCGAGGACGCGCGAGCAGATCGTCTGGACAGACGATCATGAGATACGGCGGAATCGGACGATCGGTCAAACATCGCAGTTATCCAGTCAATCGATAGGTTGAACTTCCCCCGGCCCGGCGAAGCCTTACCCCGCGAGTAGACGATCGCGGCTGCTTCCTCCTGTGAGGTACAGCACAGACCGATCTGTCGCAGGTCTGGAGAGAGATCATGGGAGTGCATGCGGCATCATCCGTTTGGAGGACGAAAAGTGCGCATCTGTCGCATTCGATGCAGCCACAGGTGTCATTCACGCAGAGATACGCCGGATGGATTGTGAAAACCCTGGGCGTCGTCTACGGCGTGGCCGCCTACACGGTCTTCCTCGGCACCTTTATCTACGCGATCGGCTTCACCGGCCGCTTCATCGCGCCGAAGACCATCAACTCTGGCGGAACGCTGCCGCCGCTCTACGCCGTCGCGATCAATCTTGCGTTGCTGGCACTATTTGCGATCCAGCACAGCGGCATGGCGCGTAACGGCTTCAAGCGCGTGCTCACCCGCTATCGTCCCGCCGGCCATCGAACGCAGCACCTATGTGCTGTGCACCAGCCTGACCTTGATCGTGCTGTTCGTCTTCTGGCAACCGATCCGTGCCGTCGTCTGGCACATCGACGATCTGGCGATCGCCTTCCTGGTGCAGCTCCTGTCGATGGCGGGGTGGACGATGGTGCTCTACAGCACGTTCCTGATCGGCCACTTCGAGCTGTTCGGGCTGAAGCAGGTCGTTCTGAACTTCGTCGGCCGCGCGATGCCGGAGGCCAGCTTCAGGATGCCGGGTCTCTACCGGTCGATCCGGCACCCGATCTATCTCGGCTTCATCATCGCCTTCTGGGCAACACCGACGATGACGGTCGGCCACCTGCTGTTTGCCGCGGTGGCGACGGCCTACATCTTCATCGGCATCGCGCTCGAGGAGCGCGACCTGATCGCCACGTTCGGCGAACAGTACCGGCAGTACAAGGTGCGCGTGGCGATGCTGCTGCCGGGCGTGTTCTAGCGCTATGGAGTAAGCCGTTCAGCGCATCGTGAAGCTGAACGGCACGGTGAAGTTCACCGAGGCTTCGCGCATCTCCGGCGGGAAGGACGGCAGCGGCTGGGCGCGCTGGATCAGCGCCATCGTTTCCTGGTCAAGCGAGGAAAAGCCCGAGGAACGCGCCAGCCGGCTGCCGGTCACCCGTCCGTTGCGCGTCACCGTAAAGTTCAACGACGTCGTTCCTCGCTCGTTGTTTGCGCGCGCGCTGTCTGGATACCGTTTGAAGCGTTGCAGGTGCGAGGCCAGGAGCGAGCGGTAGGATGCCGCGGCGGCTGCGGCGCTGGCTCCCGCCGACGGCGCCGGCGTGTCCTGCGCCACGCGCTCGCTCTTTTGCGGAGCGGTCGTGCGCGGCGCCGGCGGCTTCTTCGTCGGCTTCTTCACGTCCTTGACCGGCTGCGGCTTGACCGGGGTCGGCTCGGGTTTTGGCTCGACCTTCGGCGGCGCGACCACCACAGGCTCGGCCTGCAGCGGCGTCGGCGGCAGCTGTTCGATTTCCTCTGGCTTTGGCGGCTCCGGCGGCGGCGCGTCGGCCTCCTGCATCTCCGGGCCCGACCGCGATATCCTGCGGCGACGGCTGCTGCGCGGCGGGCGCGGGAGCAAGGTCGACCAGGATCGCGGGAATGCTGACGCCGGCGGGCTCCCCGCGCTTGTACCAGTAGAGCGCGGCCGCAATCAGCGCGACGTGCAGCAGCACGATGGCGATGGCCGCCGCGCCATAGCGGCGGAGTTCGCCCTCATCGGGGTGGTGATGAAGCGCGAGCACGCTCATGGTTTTGCGCTTGGCGCTTCCAGTCCGACGAGCGCGATCTTCAGATAGCCCGCGTCACGCAGCGCGTTCATGGTTTCCATCAGGTCGCCGTAGCTGACCGCCTTGTCGGCGCGCAGGAAGATCCGCTCGTCCTTGTGATTGTTGGTCGCAGCGTCCAGCGCGCTGGCGAGGGTTTCCTTCGGCGTCGTGCTTTCGCCGATGGCGATGCTGAGATCGGACTTCACCGTCACGAACACCGGCTTCTCCGGGCGCGGCTGCATCTGCGCGGAGCTTGCGGGCAGGTCGACGCCGATATCGACGGTGGCGAGCGGCGCCGCCACCATGAAGATGATCAGCAGCACCAGCATCACGTCGATGAACGGCGTGACGTTGATCTCGTGCTGTTCGACGAGATCGTCGTCGGCGAGACTCGATCCGAGCTTCGACCCCATGAGCTACTCCGCGGCGCGGGACAGACGCATGCTGCGCCGGCCCTGATCGCGGCTGATCATCAGCATCACCTGCGCGGCGGCATCGCCGAGCAGCGCGCGATAGGCGGAGGTCGAGCGGGCGAGGTGGTTGTAGATCACGACCGCGGGGATCGCGGCGACCAGGCCGAGCGCGGTCGCCAGCAGCGCCTCGGCGATGCCCGGCGCGACCACCGCAAGGCTGGTGGTCTTGGACTCGGAGATGCCGATGAACGAATTCATGATGCCCCAGACGGTGCCGAACAGCCCGACGAACGGCGCCGTGGAGCCGATGGTCGCGAGGATGCCGGTGCCGCGCGCGATCCGCCGCGCCATCGCGTGTTGCACCCGCTCGATCCGCAGTTCAATGCGCTCGCGAAACCCGTCGCTGTAGTCGTCGCCGGACAGGCGCGCCTCGTGCTCCGCCGAGCGGATGATCTGCGACACCGCGTCCTTGTCGTCGCCGCAAACGCGCGCGGCCTCGGCCAGGCCAGGTCCGCCCTCCAGCATGCGAATGCGCTTCTTCGCCCTGGATGTCTCGCGCGCGAGCTCGATGGTCTTTGCGAGCCAGACGGTCCACGTCACCAGCGAGGCGAAGGCAAGTCCGATCATCACCGCCTTCACGACGATGTCGGCGCTCATGAACATGCCCCAGGGCGACAGGTCCTGCGGCAGCAGCGGATTGGGGACGTTGGCCATTGCGGTCTCGGGAGCTATCGCGGCAAGGGCGAGGGATAACGTTATAATGTTACATCGGTTCTGCCGCATGCGAGCCGCTTCCACAAGACGTCTGGTCGGAGAAAGGCGCCGGAGAGGCCCCTGGCGGCATCACTACACCCATTTCCGGCGGTCGGTTTTTGAAGGTGTCTAAGTTGCGAGGTCGGGAGGCGCCCGGCTGGAACACGATTAGAATGAATCTAATCTGCTGCTCCCGACGCGTTGGGCCCGTTCAGAACGGCAATCCCACGTAGTTTTCGGCCAGCGCCGCGGTCGCGGCCTGGGAACTCACGAGATAATCCAGCTCGGCGTTCTGGATCCGCTGGGAAAACGCATCCGTGTCCGGGAACCGGTGCAGCACCGACGTCATCCACCAGGAGAAGCGTTCGGCCTTCCAGACCCGCGCCAGCGCCCGCTGCGAATAGCCGTCGAGCGCGGCCATCGACCGATCCGCATAGAACGCGCGCAGCGCGTCCGACAGGTAGTGCACATCGCTTGCCGCGAGGTTGAGGCCCTTGGCGCCGGTCGGCGGCACGATATGCGCCGCGTCACCGGCGAGGAACAGCCGCCCGAACCGCATCGGCTCGGCGACGAAGGAGCGCAGCGGCGCGATGCTCTTTTCGATCGACGGACCGGTGACCAGCTTCGCCACCGCCTCATCGTCGAGCCGTCGCTTCAGCTCGTCCCAGAACCTGTCGTCCGGCCAGTTGTCGACGTGGTCGTCGAGCGTGCACTGCAGGTAGTAGCGGCTGCGCCTGTGCGAGCGCATCGAGCACAGCGCAAAGCCTTGCGGGTGGTTGGCGTAGATCAGCTCGTCCGAGACCGGCGGCGTGTCGGTCAGGATGCCGAGCCAGCCGAACGGATATTCGCGCTCGAAGATCTTCAGCGCTGCATCCGGCACGCTCGCGCGGCTGACGCCGTGAAAACCGTCACAGCCGGCAATGAAGTCGCATTCGATCTCATGGCCGGCCCCGCCGTGGTTGAAGCGCACTCTTGGCTTGTCGCCATCGAAGTCGTGCAGGCTCACATTGTCCGCTTCGTAAATCGTCTTGAGCCCGAGCGCATCGCGCGCCTCGATCAGGTCGCGCGTCACTTCGGTCTGGCCGTAGACAGTCACGGTCTTGCCGCCGGTCGCGGCCTTCAGGTCGATGCGATGCCGTTCGCCGCCGAAGGCGATCTCGATCCCGTCATGGATCAGGCCCTCTTTATGCAGCCGGGTCGCGACGCCGACGGACTCGAGCAGCGCCACCGTGCCCTGTTCGAGCACGCCCGCGCGAATGCGCGCCAGCACATAGGCGCGATCCTTGCGCTCGACGATGATCGACTCGATGCCGTGCAGGTGCAGCAGTTGCCCGAGCAGCAAACCTGCCGGTCCGGCGCCGACGATGGCGACTTGTGTGCGCAGAATGCTTCCTCCGTTTCGGACGGTCGTACGCCGTTCTCTGCGGAGTCCTTAAGATAATTCTCTCAAGCCGTCACGGGTTTGGATCGTCGCCCGATAGCGAAAATGTTCGCCTTTCCGTACTTCGGGCGGAGTCTCGATGCCGAGCTTTCCATAAAGATCCGCAACATCGTCAGGCTTGGGGTGCTCGACGATCACGGCCCGCAGCTCGGCGCCAAGATCTGCCATTGCGGCGACGGACGGAGGCCGCCCGCCTCGGTCGATCACCGAAGGAGCGACGCCGCCGAGCGGCAGGGAGCCATCGGCGGGGATCGAGAAGAAGAAGAACGAGGCGCCTGCCGACAACTGGGTCTTTTTGCCGAGCAGCTCTTCGTGCCTTGCGAGCACGGAGTCGATGTCGGTGGTTCGAGCCACCCAGCCGCGAAGACGAAATCCGTTGTCCCACGCAGCGCGAACGGCCTCCTGATCGTCGAGACCGAACCAGCGAGGGTGGGGCGGACGCGGTGCGTCAGGATTAACCGCAATGATCTCCAGGTAGACGCTCTCTCCGAGGCGAAGCAGATGATTGTGGGTTCCCATGTCCTGATGATGCCGGCCGAACGGCACGTCGATACCGAGACACTCGCGCACGTGGGCCACGCCGTCCGCCAGGGAAGGAGCGATGATGGTGATGTGATCGAGCTGCAGCATGGCTGCCTGGCCTCCCAGGTCATTCCGGATCGATCAGGATCACGCGGACGTCGTTGACGTTGGTGAGCGTCGGTCCGGTGGTCAGGAGATCGGAGGTCTGCTCGAAGAAGGCGGTGGCGTCGTTGCCGGCAAGGTAGGCGTCCGGATCGAGGCCCGCGCTCGCCATCTTCTCGCAAACTCGCCGCGTCGAAGAACGCGCCCGCCGGATCGTCCGGCGATCCGCCGCCGCCGTCGGCGCCATCGGTGTCGGCGGCCAGTGCCGCGATACCGTCGAGATCGCGCAGAGCCGACACCAGCGCCAGCACGTATTCCTGGTTCGGCCCGCCGCGGCCGCGGCCGCGCACGGTCACGGTGAGTTCGCCGCCGGACAGGATCGCGAGTTTCCGACGCGCCGCATGCGCCTCGCGCGCCATTTTCGCATGCGCTGCGGCCACCTCGCGCGCTTCGCCCTCCAGTTCGCCGAGGTCCACGATCTCGAAGCCCGCAGCCTTCGCGACCGCGATCGCGGAATCGAGCGCGTCGCGCGGCCGGGCGATCAATGCGAACCGCGAGTTCGACAGCGCGGGGTCGCCGGCCTTGCAGCTTTCATTCGCCGGATCCTGCAACGCCTGCTGAATGGCTCCCTCGGGCGTGATGCCGAAGCGCTCCAGCACAGCGCGCGCATCCGCCAGCGTCGTCGGATCGGCGACGGTCGGCCCGGAGGCGATCACCGCCGGATCGTCATGCGGCACGTCGGAAATCGCCAGCGTCAGCACCGCCGCCGGGTGCGCCGCGCGCGCGAGGCGCCCGCCCTTGATGCGCGAGAGATGTTTGCGCACGGTGTTGACCGCGCCGATCGATGCGCCGGAGCGGAGCAGGGCGCGATTCATGTCCTGCTTCTGCTGCAGCGAGACGCCGTCCACGGGCGCGACCCAGTTGGCCGAGCCGCCGCCGGAGAGCAGCACCAGCACGAGGTCGTCCGCTGTGGCGCCTTGCGCCATTTGCAGCGATCGCTCCGCCGCGCGCTGGCTCGCCGCATCGGGAACCGGATGCCCCGCTTCGATCACCTCGATCCGCCGTGTCGCGCGGCCGTGGCCGTGACGCGTCGTCGCGAGCCCGGAGAGGCGCTCCGCCGGCAGGCCGAGCGTGTCGAGATAGTGCCGCTCCGCCGCAGCCGCCAGCGCGGCTCCGCCCTTGCCCGCGGCGAGACAGATGATGCGGCCCGCGGGCGGCGGCGGCAGGTGCTGGCCAAGCACGCGATCCGGATGCGCGCGCGCCACGGCGGCGTCGAAGATGCTGCGAAGGAGGGGTCGGCGATCGATCAGCTGGTCATCCGCCGATCTAGCGCATGATCCCGAAAAGTGTGAAGCGGTTTTCGGACAAGATCATGCGCCAAATGAAAATGCCCGGAAAGAAAACGCCCCCGCAAGAGGTTTGCGGGGGCGTCGGTTTCATGGCCTGAAAATCAGGCCGACGTCTTCATGCGATCAGTTCGTCACCTGAGCGCCGAGGATCGGGCCGAACCGCTCCCAGGTCTCGCCCTTCAGGCGCACGAGCTGCACCTGGGTGAGGGGCGCGAAGTTGGTCGGGCTGGTGTTGAGCGTGATGCCCGGCAGCAGGCCGTCGACCGTGACGTTCTTCAGGTTGGCCGCCTCCTTCATGATGTTCTCGCGGGTCAGGTTGTCGCCTGCCTGCTTGAGCGTCTGCACCAGGGTCTGGCTGACCATGAAGCCGTACATGACGAAGGAGTCGATGCGATTTCCTTCCGGATAGTACTTGGTCAGGAACTCGTCGAACTTCTTGATGCTGGCGTCATCCTTCCATTCCGGATCGGTGACGTCCTTGGCATAGATCGCCGAGATGATGCCTTGCGAATTCTCGAAGCCTGCCGGCTTGATCACGCTGCCGATCGAGGCCGACACGTTGTTGAGGATGTGCAGCGGCTTCCACTCGATCTCCGCCATCTTCTTGATCGCCTGGGCCGCGAACTTCGGCGTGGCGACGTTGAAGAACACGTCGGCGCCGGAAGATTTCAGCTTGACGATGTGCGAGTCGACGGTCGGTTCGGAGACTTCGTAGGGGCTTTCGGCGACGATGACGCTGGAGGCCTTGGCGCCGAGTCCATCCTTCAGGCCCTTGACGTAGTCTTTGCCGTAGTCGTCATTCTGGTAGAGGATCGCGACCTTGGCGTTGGGCTTCTCTTTCAGGATGTATTGCGCGTAGATCTGCCCTTCGGTCTGGTAGTTGGGCTGCCAGCCCATCGTCCAGGGGAAGTTCTTCGGGTCGTTCCATTTGGTCGCGCCGGTGGCCACGAACAGCTGCGGCACCTTCTTCTGGTTCATGTAGCGGTGGATGGCCGTGTTGCCCGGCGTGCCGAGCGGCTGGAAGACCAGCAGCACTTCGTCGCTCTCGACCAGCTTGCGAACCTGCTCGACCGCTTTCGGCGGGCTGTAGCCGTCGTCATAGGAAATGAAGGTGATCTTGCGGCCGTTGATGCCGCCTTCGGCATTGACCTTCTTGAAGTAGGCGTCGATCGTCTTGCCGATCACGCCGTAGGACGACGCAGGCCCGCTGTAGGGATTGATATTGCCGACCTTGATCTCGGTGTCGGTCGCGCCGGTATCGTACTTCTTCTGTGCGAGGGCGGTGCCGCCCATCACCGTGACAGCCAGTGCGGCTGCCGACAGCGTCGCAAGATGTGAACGAAGATTGAGTGTCATACAGTTCCTCTCCTCAGGGTTTTGCCATTGGCGTCTCTTCTCCAGTTTCTTGTTGATGGGGCGCAAGGAAAGGCGTGTTGCCGCGCGCCAGTCGGCAACAGCCAGGGCATGATTCCGAAAAGGCATATCGGCTTTCGGACAAGATCATGCCCAGACAAGTCTGGGTCATTGCAATTCAATAGACGCGAGCACTGTGCTCGAGAGGTCTTGTAAGTGCCTCTGTGGTGCTCGCACACGCAAAATGAAACGTTTCCGGCTGACCCGGCAGCCGGCCCACGTCCGCATCACCATGCCAAGAAATCGGGAACTTGCAAAGCCGAACGAGGGGGTGCTGGCGGGCTAAAACGGGACCGTGATCGCGCGGACTGTCGCACCTTGCCGTCCCGTAATCATCAGGGGCCTCAAAACGAAAACACCCCCGCAAGATGCTTGCGGGGGTGTCAATCGCTGTCGCCTGAAAATCAGGCGGCGATGTCAGACGTCAGTTGCTCACGTCGGCGCTGAGGATCTCGCCGAAACGCTCCCAGGCCTCGCCCTTGAAGCGGATCAGCTGCACCGAGGAGAGCGGCGCGAAGTCGGTCGGGCTGGTGTTGATCTTGATGCCCGGCAGCAGGCCGTCGAGCTCGAGGTCCTTCAGGTTGGCGGCCTGCTTCATGACGTTCTCGCGCGTCAGGTTGTCGCCGGCCTGCTTCAGCGTCTGCGCCATGGTCTGGGCGACCAGGTAGCCGTACATCACGATTCGCATCGATGCGGTTCGCCTCGGGGAAGTATTTCGCGAGGAATTCATCGAAGCGCTTCATGCCCGGATCGTCCTTCCACTGCGGATCGGAAGTGTCCTTGGCGTAGGCGACCGAGATGATCCCTTGTGCGTTCTCGAAACCGGCCGGCTTGATGACGGCGCCGATCGAGGCCGAGACGTTATTCAGAAGATGCAACGGCTTCCACTCGACTTCGGCCATCTTCTTGATCGCCTGCGCCGCGAACTTCGGCGTGCCGATGTTGAAGAACACGTCGGCGCCGGACGACTTCAGCTTGACGATGTGCGAGTCGATGGTCGGCTCCGACACCTCGTAGCTGCTCTCGGCGACGATCATGTTCGCCTTGGCGCCGAGACCGTCCTTCAGGCCCTTGAGGTAATCCTTGCCGTAGTCGTCGTTCTGGAACAGCACGGCGATCTTGGCGTCCGGCTTCTCCTTCAGGATGTACTTCGCGTAGATCTGTCCCTCGGTCTGGTAGTTGGGCTGCCAGCCCATGGTCCAGGGGAAGTTCTTCGGATCGTTCCACTTGGTCGCGCCGGTGGCGACGAACAGCTGCGGCACCTTCTTGCCGTTCAGGTACTTCTGGATCGCCGTGTTGCCGGGCGTGCCGAGCGGATTGAAGACCAGCAGCACTTCATCGCTTTCGACGAGCTTGCGGACCTGCTCGACCGCCTTCGGCGGGCTGTAGCCGTCGTCATACGACACGAAGTTGATCTTGCGGTTGTTGATGCCGCCCTCGGCGTTGACCTTCTTGAAGTAGGCGTCGATCGTCTTGCCGATCACACCGTAAGCGGACGCGGGGCCGCTGTAGGGCATGATGTTGCCGATCTTGATCTCGGTATCGGTCGCGCCGGTGTCGTATTTCTTCTGGGCGAGCGCAGTTCCGCTCATCGCCGTCACGGCGAAGGCGGCCGCCGTCAATGTCGCAAGCTGCGAACGAAGTTTGGTCGTCATTCAGTTTCTCTCCTCGAGTTTGAATTTCCGATTGGTTTTCACTTAACCAACTTCTTGGCCTGAGCGTACACGAAGTAAACCAGTTGCCGCGCTCCGTTCGGCAACAGGAAGATCACTGCAAAGATGAACACTCCGAACACTGCGTAGGAGAGGCCCTTTGAAATCCCCTCGGCGACGTTCGGCACCAGCACGATGAACGCCGCACCCGCAAGCGAGCCCGGCAGCCAGCCGACACCGCCGATCACCATGCCGAGAAACAGCGAGATCGCGAAGTTGAAGGTGTAGGCATCCGGCGCGACATAGGCGACCGTGATGGCGCCCAGCGCACCGGCGATGCCGGTGAAGCCGGCGCTGATGCCGAACGCGAGCGTCTTGTACAGCGCCAGATCGACACCCATCGACGAGGCGGCGATCTCGTTGTCGCGGATAGCCATCATGGCCCGCCCCGACCGCGACTTCAAAAGGTTGACCGACAGCAGATAGATGATCAGCGCGATGGTCAGCGACATGTAGTACAGGTACCGGTCCTGGCTGATGCTCAATCCGAACGGCGGATCGGGCTTGGTAATCAGCAGGCCCTGCACGCCGCCGGTCCAGTGCTCGAACGTTCCGAGCTTGAACAGCGGCGGCGCCGCCACCGCCAGCGCGAAGGTCGCGAGCGCCAGATAGACGCCCTTCAGGCGCAGCGCCGGAAAGCCGAACAGGAAGCCGATGACGAAGCAGATCAGGCCCGCGATCGGGATCGCGATCGGATAGGGGATGTTTGCGTGCTCCATCATGATGCCGCAGGCGTAGGCGCCCGCCGCAAAGAACGCGCTGTGTCCGAGCGAGACCTGGCCGCTGGCGCCGGTCAGGATGTTCAGCGACAGGATCGCGATCGCATAGATCACGATGATGGTGAGCTGGAACACGAAGAAGTTCTTCATGAACATCGGCACGATGATCAGCAGTCCGAGCGTGACGAGGCTCGCGACCAGCGGAACGGTCAGCACCGGCTTTTGCGGCGGCCGCGCGTGCGGCGGCGATTTCGGGAGCTGTATCCTGTGCGGTGCTCATATCAAACTCGCTGAACCTGGACGCGGCCGAACAGGCCATTGGGCTTGAAGACGAGGACGGTGACGATCATCGCCAGCGCGATCGGCAGCTTCAGCTCGTTGCCGACGCCGGGGATGTAGGTGCCGGCGAGGTTTTCCAGCACGCCGACCATGAAGCCGCCGGCGACGGCGCCGCCCGGGCTGCTCAATCCGCCGAGCACCGCGCCGACGAAGCCGTACAGCAGCACGCCGCCCATCATGTTGGGCTCGAGGAAGATCACCGGCGCGATCATGATGCCGGCGATGGCGCCGATCGCCGCCGCGAGGCCCCAGCCGAGCGCGATCATCCAGCCGACATTGATGCCGACGAGCTTTGCCGAGTTCGGTGTCGTCGCCGCAGCCCGCATCGCAAGACCGATGCGGGTGAAGCGGAAGAACAGGTAGAGCAGCGCGAGCAGTCCGAGTGTCACGGCGATCATCCCGGCCTGATGCGAAGAGATCACGCCGCCGAGCAGCGGGGTCGAGCCGAACGGGGTCGGGAACGGCTTGATGGTGAAGTCCCAGATCAGGCCGGCGACGCTGTTGATGATCGCAAACAGGGCGATGAAGCCCGCGATATGCACCAGGATCGAGGCGTGCCCGAGCGGCCGGAACAGCACGCGCTCGATGGCGATGCCGGCTCCGAACGACAGCACGACCGAGAGCACGAACGCGCCCCAGTAGGGAATGCCCCACTGCATGCACTGCCAGGCGATGAAGGTGGAGAACATCGCCATTTCGCCCTGTGCGAAGTTCAGGTGGTCGATCGCCTCGTAGATCATGACGACGGCCAGCGCCATGCAGGCATAGATCGCGCCCGTGGCTATTCCGGACAGGACCTGGTTGGTGAACAGCTCCATGGTCTTTCGTCCCTCAGTAACCGAGATAGGATTTGCGGATGTCTTCGTTGTTGGCGATCTCCACCGCCGGACCGGATTTCACGATCTGGCCGGTCTCGATGACGTAGGCCTGGTCCGCAAGCTCGAGCGCCAGCTGCGCATTCTGCTCGACCACCAGGATCGTCACCTTGTCGTTGCGGTTGATCTCGCCAAGCACCTTGAACACGTCCCGCACCACGAGCGGCGCGAGGCCGAACGACGGCTCGTCGAGCAGCAGCATCCGCGGCCGCAGCATCAGCGCGCGCGCAACCGCCAGCATCTGCTGCTCGCCGCCCGACAGCAGGCCCGCCTGCTGCGTGCGGCGCTGCTTCAGCACCGGGAACTGCTCGTACATCTTCTCGATGTCGGAGGCGATGCCGGCCCGGTCGCCACGGGTGATCGCGCCGAGCTGCAGGTTCTCTTCGACATTCATGCGCGTGAAAGTGCCGCGTCCCTGCGGCACCTGGGCGATTCCCAGTTTGACGATGTTCTCGGTCGACATGTGGGTGATCGGCTTGCCGTCGAATTCGATGGTGCCGGTGGTGCGCACCGTGTTGCAGATCGCCCGCAGCGTGGTGGTCTTGCCGGCGCCGTTGGCGCCGAGCAGCGTCGTCACGCTGCCTTCCTCGAGCGAGAAGCTGATGCCATGCAGCGCCTGCACCTGGCCGTAATAGGCGCGCAGGTCGCGAACCTTGAGGGATGCGGTCATTGGTCCTTGCTCCCGAGATAGGCCTTGATGACGTCGGGATTGGACTGGACCTGCGCCGGCGTGCCCTCCGCCAGCTTGCTGCCGAAGTTCAGCGCCACCACGTGGTCGGCAATCGACATCACGAGGCCCATGTGATGCTCGACCAGCAGCACGGTGATCTTGTGGTCGTTGCGGATCCGCTTGATCAGATCGCCGAGCACATGAACCTCTTCGTGGTTCAATCCGCCGGCCGGCTCGTCCAGCAGCAGGATCTTCGGCTCGGCCGCAAGCGCGCGCGCCAGCTCGACGCGCTTCTGGGTGCCGAACGGCAGGCCGGACACGAGTTGGTCCTGCACCGCCTGCAGATCGAGGTAGTTGACGATCTCCGCCGACGCGGTCGTTCAGCGCGTGCTCCTGCTTGCGCGTCCAGGGCAGATGCAGCGCATCGCTGACGATGTCGCCCTTGGTGTGGGAGTGGGCGCCGATGCGGATGTTGTCGTTGACCGACATGTTCGGAAACAGCGCCACGTTCTGGAAGGTGCGGCCGATGCCGACGTCGCAGATCTTGTGCGCCGGCTTGGTCAGGATGCTCTGGCCATTCAACCAGGATGTCACCCTTGCTCGGCTGATAGAGCCGGCTGAGACAGTTGAACAGCGTGGTCTTGCCGGCGCCGTTCGGCCCGATCAGGCCGAGGATGTTGCCCTGACGCATGTCGAACGAAACGCTGTTCAATGCGACGATACCGCCGAACACGACGCTGATGTCGCGAACGGCGAGCAGGGGCTGGCCCTGCGCAGCCTGCGCACTCATGCGCGGCCAATTCCATCAAGTCGTGCGGACGCCCGATCGCCCAATTTCGCGGCAATCTGTCCCCTAGCGGACGCCCTCAATCTCACGTGTCGCTCTCCCTCGCATACTCGCCCGTTTGTTTTCGTTATTTTTTGACGGCGTGATGGCGCCGTCAAGGACGGCTTCAATGTCCCTTACCATCGCTGCAAGGCGTGGTCCAACCTCATTGATCAGCTTCTCTTCGTTGAAGCGGAATGACGGGGCGCCGCAATTAAAGGCATAGGGGCCGGTTCCGTCGTTCATGCGCAAGGCGACGCCGACGCCGTGGACGTCGTCGAGCCATTCGCCGGCGGAGATCGTGAACCCGTACTTGGCCATTGTTTCGCCGGCGCGCTGGATGCCTGCATAAATGGCAGGCCACTTGTCGCCGCTCTTGCCCTTGATCCGGTCCAGCAGCTCGGCGCGCTGATCTTCCGGCAAGGTAAGCAGATAAGCCCGGCCCATGGCCGTGGTCGCAATCGGAATTCGCGAGCCGGTGTCGAGGCCTGCGCTCCAGTTGGAGGCGCCGCGGCACTGCGCGAAATACATCATGCTGAGGCGGTCGCGCGCGCCCACCGCCACGTCGCCGCCGGTTTCCTCGGCGAGCTTGCGCATGTGCGCTTCAGCGATGCCGCGGATGCCGAGGTTAGCAAGCGCAGCATAACCGATCGCCATCGCCGGAGGCGCAAGCTGGTATTTGTCGAAGCGCGAGACCTGCGCGAGGTAACCCAATTTCGTGAGTGTATAAGTCAGCCGCGACACGGTAGGCTTGGGAAGCTTGGTGCGGGCGGCAATCTCCTGATTGCCGAGCAGATCCGTCGCGAGGGTGGAATGCGCGGAGCACGTCGAGGCCCCTGGAGAGCGCGACAACGAACTTGCGGTCCGCCGCCGCTTTCTTCTTTACGCGCTTCATCCCGCTACCGAACTTGATCTCGTTGACAAGCGACGCTCCTCAAATTACCCCACGCTGTCAAGATGTGAAATTGAATTCCGCAATGCGAAACAGACGGGAGAGATGCCGTGAGTGAAACAGTCAAAGCCGAAATCCGTGACGGGATCCTCGTCCTCACCATCGACAACCCGCCGGTCAACGCGCTGAGCCACTCGGTTCGCGCGGGCCTGCAGGAAGAGCTCGCCAAGGCCAAGAGCGATGCGGGCATCAAGGCGATCGTTCTTGCCTGCGCCGGCCGCAGCTTCATCTCGGGCGCCGACATCCGCGAGTTCGGCAAGCCGCCGCAGGCGCCGGGCCTGCATGAAGTTCTCGATCTGCTGGAGAACTCGCCGCGCCCCATCGTCGCCGCGATCCACGGCAACGCGCTCGGCGGCGGTCTCGAAACCGCGCTGTGCTGCCACTTCCGCATCGCCACCAAGGACACCAACCTCGGCCTGCCCGAAGTGAAGCTCGGCCTGCTGCCGGGCGCGGGCGGCACGCAGCGCCTGCCGCGCGTGGTCGGCCCGGCGAAGGCCGTGCAGATGATCGTCTCCGGCGAGCCGATCAAGGGCGACGAGGGCTTGAAGGTCGGCCTGGTCGACGACCTGTTCGAAGGCGACCCGGCGAAGGCCGGCGAGGCGTTTGCCCGCAAGGTGATCGCCGAGAACCGCCCGCTGAAGCGCGTGCGCGACGACGATTCCAAGCTGGCCGCCGCGAAGGCCGATCCCAAGATCTTCACGGAAGCAGCGGCGGCAGCGAACAAGCGCAATCGCGGCCTGATCGCGCCGCTCGCCTGTGCCGAGTGCGTGGAGCAGACGCTGAAGGGCACGTTCGAGGAAGGCATCGCGTTCGAGCGCAAGAAGTTCGTCGAGCTGATGAACGGCGACCAGTCGAAGGCGCAGCGCTATGCCTTCTTCGCCGAGCGCGAAGCCTCGAAGGTCGCGGGCGTTCCCGCCGACACAAAGCCGCGCAAGGTCGAGCGCGTCGCCATCATCGGCGCGGGCACCATGGGCGGCGGCATCTCGATGTCGTTCGCCAATGCCGGCATCCCCGTCACCATCATCGAGATGGGCGAGGAGCAGCTGAACCGCGGCCTCGGCGTCATGCAGAAGAACTACGACGCCACCGCCGCGCGCGGCGGCTTGAAGCCGGAAGACGTCACCAAGCGGATGGGCCTGATCACCGGCAAGGTCGGCCTCGAAGCCGCCAAGGACGCCGACCTCATCATCGAGGCGGTGTTCGAGACCATGGCGATCAAGAAAGAGGTTTTTGGCAAGCTCGATGCGATCGCCAAGCCCGGCGCGATCCTCGCCAGCAACACCTCGTACCTCAACATCGACGAGATCGCCGCGTCGACCAAGCGGCCGCAGGACGTGCTGGGCATGCACTTCTTCAGCCCGGCCAATGTGATGAAGCTGTGCGAGATCGTGCGCGGCGTCCAAGACCGCGCCGGATGTGCTGGTCACGGCGGTCGCCATCTCGCGGCGCATCGCCAAGATCCCGGCCGTGGTCGGCAACTGCGACGGCTTCGTCGGCAACCGCATGCTGGCGGCGCGCGGCAAGCAGTCCGACAAGCTGCTGTATGAAGGCGCATTGCCGCAGCAGATCGACGCGGTGGTGACCAAGTTCGGCATCCCGATGGGACCGTTCACCATGAGCGACATGGCCGGCCTCGACATCGGCTGGCGCTCGCGCAAGGACCGCGGCATCAAGTCGGAGATTCCGGACGCGCTGTGCGAAGCCGGCCGCTTCGGCCTGAAGACCGGCAAGGGCTACTACAAGTACGAAGGCGGCCGCGCGCCGATCCCCGATCCCGAGGTCGAGGACCTGATCGCCAAGACGCTGGCGAAGATGGGCAAGAAGCCGCGCACGGTCAGCGAGGAGGAAATCCTCGAGCGCATGGTCTATCCGATGGTCAACGAAGGCGCGCGCATCCTCGAAGAGAAGATCGCGGCGCGTCCGAGCGACATCGACGTGGTCTGGCTCTACGGCTACGGCTGGCCGATCTATCGCGGCGGCCCGATGCACTATGCCGACAGCGTCGGCCTGAAGAAGGTCGCCGAGCGGCTGGCGTACTATGCCAAGGAGACCGGCGATCCGTCGCTGGAGCCGGCGCCGCTGCTGAAGAAGCTCGCCGACGAAGGAAAGACCTTCGCGTCGCTCGCTGCGGCGTAACTACTGATGCCCCGGGTGTGGGAGAAGCACTACCCGAAAGGCGTGCGGTGGGATGTTGAAATTCCCACCGGCACGCTGCCGGGCTTGATCGAACGCTCCGCCAAAAAATATGGCGAGCGGACGGTCATCGATTTCCGCGACCGCGAGATGTCGTTCAACGATCTTGCGGGCGCGCGATCGATGTTGCTGCCGCAGCCTTCCTGCGTGCCGGCTACGGCAAGGACACCTCGGTCGCGCTGTTTCTCGGCAACACGCCGGATCATCCGGTGAATTTCTTCGGCGCGACCAAGGCCGGCGCGCGGATCGTGCATCTCTCGCCGCTCGACGGCGAACGCGCGCTGTCGCACAAGCTCACCGACAGCGGCGCGCGCGTGCTCGTCACCTCGAATCTCGCGATGCTGTTGTCGGTGGCGCTGAAATTCCTCGACAAGGGCCTGGTCGACCGCATCGTCGTCTGCGAGGACGAGCGCTGGGGCGCCACCGCAAATCCGCTGCTGCCGATCCCGCCGCGCAAGGAGATCGTCACCTTCGGCCAGTTCGTCGAGGGCGCGACGCCGCCGAAGACCTGGCCCACGGTCACGCCGAACGACGTCGCGGCGCTTCAGTACACCGGCGGCACCACCGGGCTGCCGAAGGGCGCCATGCTGACCCACGGCAACCTGCTCGCGGCCAACGCGATCTTCGACCTCTGGGGCGCCGCCTCGCGCGCCGAGCGGGGCGATGAGATCGACAAGGTGATCTGCGTCCTGCCGCTGTTTCACATCTTCGCGCTGACCACGGTCCTGCTGCGGCAGATCGACGGCGGCAACGTCATCCTGCTGCATCAGCGCTTCGACGTCGAAGCGGTGCTGCGCGACGTCGAGGTGAAGCGCGCCACCGCGTTTCCCGGCGTGCCGACCATGTGGATCGCGATCGCCAACACCCCGGGCCTGGAGAAGCGCGATTTGTCCTCGCTGCGCTACGCCGGCTCCGGCGGCGCGCCGCTCCCGGTGGAAGTTGCCAAGATCCTGGCCGAGCGCATCGGCCTGTCGCTCGGCGGCGGCTGGGGCATGACCGAGACCTGCTCCGCCGGCACCGCCTATCCGAGCGAAGGGCCGGAGAAGCCCGGCTCGATCGGACTGCCGCTGCCGGGCATCGAGCTCGATATCGTTTCGCTCGACGACCCGGCGAAGGTGCTGGCTCTCGGCGAGGTCGGCGAAATCCGCATCAAGGGGCCGAACGTCACCAGGGGCTACTGGAACCGGGCCGAGGAGATCGGCGGCGTCCTACGTCGATGGCCGGTTTCTGACCGGCGACGTCGGCTACATGGACGAGGACGGCTACTTCTTCATCGTCGACCGCAAGAAGGACATGATCCTCTCCGGCGGCTTCAACGTCTATCCGCAGATGATCGAGCAGGCGATCTACGAGCACCCCGCCGTGCAGGAGGTCATCGTCATCGGCATCCCTGATGCCTATCGCGGCGAGGCGGCCAAGGCGTTTGTCAAATTGCGTAATGGCGCCGGGCCCTTTACGCTGGAGGACCTGCGCGGCTTCCTTTCCGGAAAGATCGGCAAGCACGAGCTTCCCGCGGCGCTCGAGTTCAGGGACGAACTGCCGCGGACCACCGTCGGGAAATTGTCGCGGCACGAACTGCGCGTTCAGAATTCGAAGTAAATCGGACCACAGGTCAGGGAGAGCAACATGGATCTCAGCTACAGCAAGGAAGAAGTGGCGTTTCGCCAGGAAGTGCGTGACTTCTTCAAGACCTCCGTCCCGGCCGAGACCCGCAAGAAGCTCACGGAAGGCCGTCACCTCAACAAGCAGGACATGGTCGAGTGGCAGCGCATCCTCAACAAGAAGGGCTGGGCCGTTCCGCACTGGCCGAAGCAGTGGGGCGGCACCGGCTGGGACGCGGTGAAGCTCTACATCTTCAATGAGGAGATGCAGCTTGCGCCGGCGCCGCAGCCGCTCGCCTTCGGCGTCAACATGCTCGGGCCGGTGCTCTACAACGTCGCCAGCGAGGAGCAGAAGAAGCATTACCTGCCGCGCATCGCCAATCTCGACGACTGGTGGTGCCAGGGCTTTTCCGAGCCCGGCGCGGGCTCTGACCTCGCCTCGCTGAAGACCAAGGCCGAGCGCAAGGGCGACGTCTACGTCATCAACGGCCAGAAGACCTGGACGACGCTGGCGCAGAACGCCGACTGGATCTTCTGCCTGGTGCCGCACCGATCCCGAACGCGAAGAACCGTCAGTCGGGCATCTCGTTCATTCTGGTCGACATGAAGTCGCCCGGCATCACCGTGCGCCCGATCATCACCATCGACGGCGCGCATGAGGTCAACGAGGTGTTCTTCGACAATGTCGAGGTGCCGGTGGCCAACCTGGTCGGCGAAGAGAACAAGGGCTGGGACTACGGCAAATTCCTGCTCGGCAACGAGCGCACCGGCATCGCCCGCATCGGCGCCTCGAAGGAGCGGCTGCGCCGCATCCGTCAGCTCGCGGCGCAGGTGCAGAGCGGCGGCAAGCCGATCATCGAGGATCAGCGCTTCCTCGAGAAGCTGACCGCGGTCGAGATCGAGCTCAAGGCGCTCGAGATGAACCAGATGCGCGTCGTCGCCGGTGAAAAGCATCGCGAGAAGGGCAAGCCGGATCCGGCCTCGTCAATTCTGAAGATCAAGGGCTCGGAGCTGCAGCAGGCGACCACCGAGCTGATGATGGACGTGATCGGCCCGTTCGCAGCACCCTCCAGCTCAGGCGAGCAACGACGGCTCGAACGAGGCCGACGACTGGACCACCATGATCGCGCCTGGCTACTTCAACTACCGCAAGGTGACGATCTACGGCGGCTCCAACGAAATCCAGCGCAACATCATCGCCAAGGCGGTGCTGGGACTTTGAGTTAGCGGCAGCGGCCGCTCGCAGCACTCAGCTGTCATGGCCGGGCTTGACCCGGCCATCCCGCTTAGGGAGGCACTGCGCCCCTAAGCGGGATCACCGGGTCAAGCCCGGTGATGACGAACGAAACGCATCATCCAAGCGGCGACTTGTAAAAGTCCAAGGAGTAAAAATGGATTTCGATTTGTCCGAGGAGCAGCGGCTTCTCAAGGATAGCGTGGAAGGCCTGCTGGCCGACTCGTATGACTTCGAGCAGCGCAAGAAGAACAGCGCCGCGAAGAAGGGCTGGAGCGACGAGGTCTGGACGAAGTTCGCCGAGCAGGGCCTGCTCGGCCTGCCGTTCGCGGAAGCCGACGGCGGCTTCGGCGCCGGCGCCATCGAGACCATGATCGTCATGGAGGCGATGGGCAAATCGCTGGTGGTCGAGCCGTATCTGGCGACGGTCGTGCTCGGCGGCGGCTTCCTGCGGCATGGCGGCTCGGACGCGCAGCGTCAGGCGCATGTGCCCTCGATCATCGACGGCTCGAAGACGCTTGCCTTCGCGCAGCTGGAAAAGAACTCGCGCTACGATCTCGGCGACGTGACGACCACGGCCAAGAAGAAGGGTTCCGGCTACGTCATCAGCGGCGAGAAGTTCGTGGTCGGCAACGGCGATTCCGCCGACACCTTCGTCGTCACCGCGCGCACCAAGGGTGGGCAGCGTGACCGCGACGGCGTCGGCGTGTTCCTCGTGCCGGCGAACGCCAAGGGCGTGCGCGCGAAGGGCTATCCGACCCAGGACGGTCTTCGCGCGGCGAACGTCACCTTCGAGCAGGTCGAGGTCGGCGCGGATGCCGTGCTCGGCGACCCGGAGAAGGGCCTGCCGCTGGTCGAGCGGGTGGTCGACGAGGCGCGGATCGCGCTGTGCTCGGAAGCGGTCGGCGCGATGGACGAGTCGCTGAAGACCACCATCGAATATCTGAAGACCCGCCAGCAGTTCGGCCAGAACATCGGCAAGTTCCAGGCGCTGCAGCATCGCGGCTCGGACATGTTCGTCGCGCTGGAGCAGGCGCGCGGCATCACCATGTACGGCACCATGGCGGTGACCTACGACGACGCCAAGGAACGCTCGACCGCGATCGCGGCGACCAAAGTGCAGGTCGGACGCTCGCTGAAATACATCGGCCAGCAGTCGATCCAGCTGCATGGCGGCGTCGGCATGACCATGGAGTACAAGATCGGCCACTACTTCAAGCGGCTGACCATGATCGAGTCGACCTTCGGCGACGCCGACTATCACCTGCGCCGCATCGCCGAGCAGGGCGGTCTGTTCAAGAACTAGAGGTGCGATGGAAAGCGCCGCCAACACACTCCGCGTCGTCCCTGCGAAAGCAGGGACCCATACGCCGTGACGCCAATGAGGCGACGAGCGCCAATGCCTTGAGGCCGACAAGCACTGAGCGCCTCACAATTCGATACCGGGCTATGGGTCCCTGCTTTCGCAGGGACGACGCCGAGTGAGCCGGCTGCCTTGTCGACCTGAACTCTATCTCAATCAAAGGAAAGCAAGCGCGATGATGAAATCGCCGTTCGACCTGACCGGAAAAGTCGCCGTCGTCACCGGCTCGAGCCGCGGCATCGGCCGCGCCTCGGCTGAGCTGCTCGCGCAGCTCGGCGCCAAGGTCGTGGTCTCCAGCCGCAAGGCGGATGCGTGCGAAGCCGTGGTCAAGGGCATTCGCGAGCAGGGCGGTGACGCCCATGTGATCCCGTGCAACATCGGCCGCAAGGACGAGGTCGAGCGGCTGGTCAAGGACACCAACGCGCACTACGGCAAGATCGACATCCTCGTCTGCAATGCGGCGGTGAACCCGCATTACGGCCCGATGACGAGCCTCACCGACGAGGCGTTCGACAAGATCATGGGCTCGAACGTCAAGAGCAACATCTGGCTCTGCAATCTGGTGATGCCGGACATGGCCGAGCGTGGCGGCGGCTCGGTGATCATCATCTCCTCGATCGGCGGCCTGCGCGGCTCGACCACCATCGGCATGTATGGCGTGTCGAAGGCGGCGGACTTTGCGCTGGCGCGGACGCTCGCCGGCGAATGGGGCCCGAAGAACGTGCGCATCAATTGCATCGCGCCGGGCCTTGTGAAGACCGACTTCGCCAAGGCGCTGTGGGAGGACAAGGAACTGCTTGACCGCCGCAACGCCACCTCGCCGCTGCGGCGGATCGGCGAGCCGCACGAGATCGCCGGCGCCGTCGCGTTCCTCGGCTCCGACGCATCGACCTTCATGACCGGCCAGACCATCGTCATCGATGGCGGCGTGACGACTGCAGCCGTGTGAGGCTTTTGATGAGCGCGGATATTTCGCCGCAAGATATCCTGGCGTTCTGGCGCAATGCCGGCGAGAAGCGCTGGTGGACCAAGGACGACGCCTTCGACGCCGAGGTCCGCGCGAAATTCCTCGACCTCTGGCACGAAGCCGCCGCCGGAAAGCTGTCGCACTGGCAGGAGAGCGACGACGGCGCGCTGGCGCTGGTGATCGTGCTCGACCAGTTTCCGCGCAACATGTTTCGCAACGACCCGCGCACCTACGCCACCGATGCGCTGGCGCAGGAGGTCGCCAGGCGCGCCATCGCGCGTGGCGTCGACACGCGCATCGCCGAAGATTTGCGCACGTTCCTCTATATGCCCTTGATGCATTCGGAGCATCTGGCCGATCACGAGCGCTGCGTCGCCCTGTTCGAGAAGCTGGGCAATGCCGAAAATTTCAAATACGCCCAGCATCATGCCGACATCGTCCGCCGCTTCGGCCGCTTCCCGCATCGCAACCGCCTGCTCGGGCGCGATACGACGCCGGACGAGCAGGCCTTTCTGGACTCCGGCGGCTTTTCCGGCTGATATAGCGTCAATTCGTCGCGAGACTGGACGCATCAAGGGTCCTCCGGCGGCTGGCAGTGGAGGAAATACCGATGACGATCCGCAACGCGCTTCTTGCTGTGACTGGCCTGGCGCTTTTAGGCGCGCTGGCCGGGCCGGCGCTGTCGCAACAGCCGCTCGAACTGAAGATCATGGCGCCGGCCAATCCCGGCGGCGGCTGGGACCAGACCGCGCGTTCGATGCAGCAGGCGCTGGTCGCGGCCGGCATCGCCAAGAGCGTTCAGGTCACCAATGTCGGCGGCGCCGGCGGCTCGGTCGGCATTGCCCAGTTTGTGAACAGTGCCAAAGGCGACGGCAGCCAGCTGATGGTGAACGGCTTCGTCATGGTCGGCGCGCTGGCGATGAACAAGTCGCCGGTCACCCTCGACCAGGTGACGCCGATCGCCCGCCTCACCGAGGAAATGCAGGTCATCGTCGTGCCTGCGAACTCGCCGATCAAGGACGCGAAGGATCTGGCCGCGGCGCTCAAGGCCGATATCGCCAAGGTGACGTTTGCCGGCGGCTCGGCCGGCGGCATCGACCACATCATGGCCGCGCTGTTCGCCGGCGCCATCGGCGCCGACGCCACCAAGATAAACTACGTGCCGTTCTCCGGCGGCGGCGAGTTGCTCGCGGCGATCCTCGGCGGCAAGGTGACCGCCGGCATTTCCGGCTACGGCGAATACGAGGGCCAGATCAAGGCGGGCAAACTGCGCGCGATCGGGGTCACCGCGGCGGCGCGGCGTCCGGGCATCGACGTGCCGACCTTCAAGGAGCAGGGCGTCGATCTGGTGCTGACCAACTGGCGCTCGGTCGTCGCTGCGCCCGGCATCACCGCCGAGCAGAAGAAGGTGCTGGCCGACGCCATCGACAAGCTGGTCAAGTCGCCGGCGTGGCAGGAGGTGCTGAAGCAGAAGGGCTGGGATGACGCCTATCTTGCCGGCGACGCCTTCGCCGACTTCCTGAAGAAGGAAAATACCCGCATCACCGACGTGCTGAAGTCCATCGGCCTCGTGAAGTCGTGAGCGCGGCGGGCGGCAGCCGCCCGGCGCGATCCGTCGATCGCGCCGGCATCGTCATCGCGCTGGCGCTGGCGCTGATCGCGGTCGTGCTGGTGGTCGACGCGCTGCGGATCCAGGCGAACGTCGTCTACGGCATGGGCCCGCAGGCGATGCCGATCATCATCGCCATCGGCCTCGGCATCCTCGCCGTCGGCAACCTGATCAACGCGCTGCGCGGCGAGCAACAGCGAGCGCGAGGACATGGACTTCCGCCCGGTGCTGCTGATCCTCGCCGGGCTCGCGCTGATGATCACCGTGATCGGGATCGGCGGCGGCTTCATCCCGGCGATGACGATCCTGTTCGCCGCGACCGCCACGGCGTTCGGCCGCCGCGCCATCGTCGCCGATCTCATCATCGGCTTCGTCATCGCAACCGTCATCTATCTCGCCTTCAGCAAGCTCCTCACCCTCAGCCTTCCAGCGGGCCCGCTCGAACGCCTGTTCTGACTTCGTCTTCTTCCGGGGACCGTCGCCATGGATACGTTTGCCGCACTGGCCAATGGCATGGCGGTCGCCCTGCAGCCGATGAACCTGCTGTTCGCGCTGATCGGCGTCTTTCTCGGCACCGCGGTCGGCGTGCTGCCCGGCATCGGCCCGGCGCTGACCGTCGCGCTGCTTGTTGCCCGTCACCTACAAGCTCGATCCCGGCGGCTCGCTGATCATGTTCGCCGGCATCTATTACGGCGGCATGTATGGCGGCTCGACCACGGCGATCCTGATCAACACGCCGGGCGAAAGCGCGTCGATGGCGACCGCGCTCGAAGGCAACAAGATGGCCAAGGCCGGCCGCGGCGGTCCGGCGCTGGCGACCGCCGCGATCGGCTCGTTCGTCGCCGGCACGCTCGCCACCATCGGCCTCGCCTTCATCGCGCCGTGGCTGGTCGACATCGCCGTCAGGTTCGGGCCGGAAGATTATTTCGCGCTGATGTGCGTGGCGTTCGTCACGGTGTCGGCGACCTTCGGCAGCTCGCCGGTGCGCGGACTGACCAGCCTGTTCATCGGCCTCACCCTCGGCCTCGTCGGCATCGACAAGCTGACCGGGCAGCCGCGGCTGGCCTTCGGCGTGCCGGAGCTGCTCGACGGCGTCGAGGTGACGACGCTGGCGGTCGGCCTGTTCGCGATCGGCGAGGCGCTCTACGTCGCCTCGCGCCGGCATCACGCCGAGGAAAAGATCGAGGCCGTGCGCGGCTCGCTCTGGATGACGAAGGAAGACTGGAAGCGCTCGTGGAAGCCGTGGCTGCGCGGCTTCGGCTTCGGCTTCCCGATCGGCGCGCTGCCGGCGGGCGGCGCGGAAATTCCGACCTTCCTGTCCTACTCGACCGAGAAGCGCCTGACCAAACATCCGGAGGAATTCGGCAAGGGCGCCATCGAAGGCGTCGCCGGACCCGAAGCCGCCAACAATGCATCGGCCGCCGGCACGCTGGTGCCGCTGCTGACGCTCGGCCTGCCGACGTCGGCGACCGCGGCGATGATGCTCGCCGGCTTCCAGCAGTACGGCTTGAATCCGGGCCCGCTGCTGTTCGCCGAGAGGCCCGATCTCGTCTGGGGCCTGATCGCGAGCCTGTTCATCGCCAACCTGATGCTGCTGGTCCTCAACCTGCCGCTGGTCGGTTTGTGGGTGAAGCTGCTGACGATCCCGCAGGCGTGGCTCTATGCGGGCATCCTCGTGTTCGCCACCATGGGCACGATCGCGGCAAAGCCGTCGGTGGTCGAACTGACGATGCTCGACCTGCTTCGGCGTGCTCGGCTTCCTGATGCGGCGCTACGATTTCCCGATCGCGCCGGTCGTCGTCGGCCTGATCCTCGGACCGATCGCCGAAAGCCAACTGCGCCGCGCGCTGTCGATCAGCCTCGGCGATCCGATGACGCTGCTGCAAAGCCCGATCTCGGCGACGCTGCTCGGCATCGCCTTCATCGCGCTGGTGGCGCCGTTCATCCTGCAAGGGCATGAGCCGGTTCAAGGCCCAGGAAGACTAGGGCTCGTACTCATAATCGCGACCGATAGCATTCGCAGATCGATGTCCGCCTAGCCCTGCAGTCGTTCAGCGCCTGCCGACGCGGTTGACCGGGCCGCCACGATTCATAGGTGTTCCAGGCCTTACTCCCACGCCCGGGGCGCCGACCCCGGGGGTCACCACGGCTCGCGCCACTGGCCGCGGCCGCAGCACGACTCCGGGTCTCACGATGCAGCCAGCCGGATACGCAACGTATTGGCAGTACACCACCGCACTGGCCTGTTCAGTGCTCGCAGCTACGAACCCACTTATCAGCAGCGCCGAAAAAGCGAACGAAAGCTTCATTGTGGCCTCCTTGTTCGAGACCCCTGAAGGATCCAACAGGTCGATCCGGGATTTGCCGCAAGTCAAAGTGTCAGCACGCGTATCAGTGCGCAGCTTGCCTCAGAGAGCCCTACAACCCTGCTGGAGCAAGCGATATTGGCCTAAGGGGCACTATCTACATTTGCTCAAAAATCTAAGGTTCTATCGGTTCAATCTTGGCAATTTCTGAACCATGGGCCTTCAAGAGAAAGCCTAGCCTCATGTTCGGCCGGGATTGGCATCCGTAAGCTTTCATCTTTGTCCACGTGATACTTCGTTGGAGAGCTGACGATGTTTCGCCCATCTTCCATAGCCGCGCTGTCGTTCATTTGTGCCGCAAGCGTGCTTGGCACGACTGTCGTCGCACAGGATGTAACTACCGACATTGGCACGCTCGACAAGGGGGCGGCCGAGAGAGCGTTTCCTGCCAAGCCGCCTTACTCGCCATATGCGGGGCGCAATTTCCCGACGCGGCCGTACTTTGGCGATACGCACACGCATACCTCCTACTCGATGGATGCGGGCGCGTTCGGTGCTCGGCTGGGTCCAAAGGATGCTTATCGTTTTGCCAAGGGCGAAGAAGTTATCGCTTCCAGCGGTCAACGGGCCAAACTCTCGCGTCCGTTGGATTTCCTGGTGGTTACAGACCATTCCGACGGCATGGGCTTCTTCCCGCAGTTGATCGGAGGCGATCCTGGCCTGCTGGCGACCCCGCAGGGGCGGAAGTGGTACGACGAGATCACGTCCGGCAAGGGCGCGCAGGCGGCTGTCGATATCATTACCAGCTTCGGCAAGGGGCAAATGCCGAAGGGCTTCCCCACGCCGGGAACGCCGGCCTACCGCAGCGCCTGGCGCGAAACGATCAAGGCGGCGGACGAAGCCAATGAGCCCGGCCGTTTTACCGCCTTCATTGGCTATGAATGGACGTCGAACGCTGGCGGCAACAACCTTCATCGCAATGTCATCTGGCGCGACAACGGTGCCAAAGCCAGTCTCGTCGAACCCTTCACAACGCTACCGCCACTCGGCAGTCCGAATCCTCGCGATCTATGGAAATGGATGGCGATGGTTGAAGAGAAAACCGGCGCCGAAATTCTTGCTCTCGCGCACAACGGCAATCTGAGCAACGGCCGGATGTTTCCGATTATCGAGTCCTTCAATGGAAAACGAATTGACCGGGAATATGCGGAGAGTCGCACCCGCTGGGAGCCGCTCTACGAAGCCACACAGATCAAGGGCGATGGCGAAACCCATCCGTTTCTTTCCCCCAACGACGAATTTGCGAGCTTCGAACGTTGGGACAAGGGAAACCTCGATCTGACCGAGGTCAAGAAACCGGAGATGCTTGAATTCGAGTACGTCCGTTCAGGATTGAAGAACGGCCTCAAGATGGAGGCCGAACTCGGCTTGAATCCCTACAAGTTCGGACTTGTCGGCAGCACGGATGCGCACACTGGGCTGGCGGCGGTCGAGGAGGATAATTTCTTCGGCAAGACGTCTTCATCCGAACCGAGTGGGGAGCGCGCGACACATCCCTTCGTCAAAACCGACAAGGCCGTCATAATGGGCTGGGAGCAGACCGCTTCTGGCTACGCCGCGGTGTGGGCCACCGAAAATACCCGCGAAGCGATTTTCGACGCCATGAAGCGGCGCGAGACCTACGCCACCACCGGTTCGCGCATGGCAGTTCGCTTCTTCGGCGGCTGGGATTTCGAATCTGCCGACGCCAACAACCGCACGCCGGCGCGAGTTGGCTACACCAAGGGCGTTCCGATGGGCGGAGACTTGGAGAAGGCGCCGAGCGGAAAGTCGCCTTCGTTTCTTGTCGCCGCATTGAAAGACCCACTCGGCGCAAATCTGGATCGCATCCAGGTGATCAAGGGATGGCTCGGAAAAGATGGCCAGACGCAGGAACGGATCTACGACGTCGCGGTGTCTGGAGGCCGCACGATCGGTGCTGACGGCCGCAGCAGAACATCGGTCGGCAACACGGTCGATGTCGCCAATGCGACATGGACCAACACAATTGGCGCGGGCGAGATGATCACAGTCTGGAGAGACCCGGACTTCGATCCGTCCTTGCGCGCGTTCTACTATGTGCGCGTGATCGAAATTCCGACGCCCCGCTGGACGGCCTACGACGCAAAATACTTTGGCGTCAAAATGCCAGCGGAAGCTGCAATGACCACGACTGAGCGCGCTTATACCTCTCCGATATGGTACACGCCGTGATCGTTCGGCTGCTGCGAGAACCGTTACTCCAATTTCTCGCGCTTGGTGCGATACTATTCGCGGTCTACGGCCTCGCGGGCAAGCGAAGCGCGAGACGCCCGAGAAGATCGTGGTTTCCGCCTCGCGTGTCGCCAACCTCGGCGACGGATTTGCGCGGACATGGCGCCGGCCGCCGAGCCAGCAGGAATTGCAGGGCTTGATCGAGGACTATATCCGCGACGAGGTCTTCTACCGAGAAGGCAAAGCTGCCGGCCT
This sequence comes from uncultured Alphaproteobacteria bacterium, assembly GCA_963843435.1. Taxonomy (GTDB): domain Bacteria; phylum Pseudomonadota; class Alphaproteobacteria; order Rhizobiales; family Xanthobacteraceae; genus P52-10. Next base: position 124,690 of record CAWJKJ010000004.1, on the reverse strand, counting down.
GGATCGTGACGACGCCGTCATTCGCCGCCGCGTGCGACAGAAAATGGAATTTCTCGTCGAGGACATGTCTGTCCCTGAGCCGAGTGAGGAACAGCTCGCGACGTTTCTCGCGTCCAATCCGGAGCGGTTTCGAGTTGAGGATCATTTCAACTTCCATCAGGTGTTCCTGAGTAGCGCGCGGCGCGCGAACACCATCGAAAGCGATAGCAAACAGGTTGCGAGCGTTCTGGCCGGCGCCGACGCGACTGTGGATTCGTCAGTACTTGGCGATGCTTTCCTGCTTGGCGAGGAGTTTCGTGACGTCTCGCCAAACAAGATAGCGAGCATATTTGGTGAAGGTTTCGCCCAACGGATATCCACCATGGAAAAGGGTCGTTGGGCGGGACCGATTTCCTCGGGCTTTGGACAGCACTTCGTCTTTATCAGCGAACGAATTTCCGGAGGGCTGCCACCACTCGATACCGTCCGGGCAACCGTCCGCCGGGAGTGGGCAAACGCTCGCCAGCTTGAGGCACAAAACAAGCTCTATGGCTCCCTTCGAGAACGCTACGAAATCGTGGTGGAGGCGCCTTCGGCGAAAACGGCGACAGCAAAAGTCGATCGATGAATAGTTTGCGCTTGTTCTTTGCTTTATTGGCAGTGCTGCTGGTGCAGCCCGCGTGCTCGGATGAACTTCGGCCGGGCTACCTCGAGATGCGCCAGAGCGGCCCCGACACCTATAATCTGCTTTTCAAGATTCCCGCGCGAGGCGACGATTTACGCCTCGCGATTTACGTCAAGCTGCCTGAAGGCACTCAAGAAACAACGCCTCCGCGAGCGGCATTCAGCGAGGGAGCCTATGTTGAGCGCCGAACCATTCGACGGGATGGAGGGCTCATCGGGAAGACGGTAGCGATCGAGGGCCTGTCAGCTACATCGACTGATGTGCTGGTTCGGATCGAAAGCCTTGGCGGCGCAACACAGACCGAACGGCTTTCTCCAACGAAGACATCATTCATCGTTCAGGCCACGCCGGGCGCTGGAGAGGTGGCGGCGACCTATCTGCACCTTGGCGTCGAGCACATTCTTTTCGGTTTCGATCACCTGCTATTTGTGTTGGCGCTGGTGATCCTGGTTCGAGACTGGCGCCGCGTCGCCATCACGGTGACCGCATTCACAATAGCGCACAGCATTACCCTTGCAATGGCGACGCTAGGTGTTGTGAGCCTGCCGGCTCCGCCCCTCGAAGCGACCATAGCGCTTAGCATCATGCTTGTCGCAGCCGAGATTCTGAATGCGCGGCGCGGGAAGCCAAGTCTGACGCTGCAGTCGTCCTTGGCTTGTTGCGTTCTGCTTTGGGCTTTTGCACGGCTTCGGCTTCGCCAGCGCGCTGACTGAAGTGGGATTACCTCAACATGCGATCGCCACTGCACTATTGTTTTTCAATGTTGGGGTTGAGATCGGGCAGCTCATCTTCGTCGCGGCGGTCCTGGTTGCAGTAAGGCTATTGCGATATGCGGCGTCGCGGCTATTGGAGCCTGCGCCGGTACGGCGAGCACTTGATCGGTTGGATGTAACCGTCGCCTACGCCATAGGCATTGTCGCAGCCTACTGGCTGATCGAGCGGACCAGCGCGTTTTTCGTGTAGAGATTTCGCCCGCGAGATGAACCGGCGGCGGCCCGCTGACGCTGGATTGGTTGTGAGCGCGATGCTAGCTTCCGTCCTCGGGCTCACAATCGTGCCGATAACTTCTTCGATCAGCGTCGTCTGGGTGAATACGAATGCGCCTGTTGATCCTTGGCGGCACGCAGTTTCTCGGGCGCGCGATTGCCGCCTGTGCCCATGCGACGGGCCACGATGTGACGTGCGCTGCCCGGGGCGCCAGCGGAACAATTCCGAACGGCGCTCGCTTCATCCGTGTGGACCGTGACGCACCGGATGGCCTCGCACCGCTTGCCGGCAAGGAGTTCGACGCCGTCGTCGATGTGTCACGCCATCCTGGCCAGGTGCGCCGCGCCGCCGCGGCACTTAAGCCACGCGTCGGGCATTGGACCTTTGTATCGACAGTCAGTGTCTATGCCGACAACCGCACGATCGGGCAACGAGCATCTACCGCCCCACTCAAGGCGCCCACAGCACCGGAGATCGAATACAGTACCGACGAGACCTATGGCGCCGCCAAGGTCGCGTGTGAGCAGGCCATAGGTGAGGACGCCGCCTTTATTTGCAGAGCCGGACTGATTGTAGGCCCCGAGGATCCAACGGGACGGTTTACCTATTGGCCCACGCGGCTTGAGCGAGGCGGCGAGGTGCTTGTGGCTGGAACGCCGGAGGATGCGGTCCAGTGCATTGATGTGCGCGATCTGGCACAGTGGATTGTGCATGCCGCGCAAACGCGCCTTACCGGTTGTTTCGATGCTATCGGGCCATCGTACATGCGCGGTGAATTCTTGAAAGAATGTGCTGCCGCCGTGGGCTCGTCCTGCACGTTCACCTGGGTCAACCGCGCGTTTCTGGAGAGCCAGGACATCAGGCGCTGGTCTGGCCCGCGCTCGCTGCCGCTGTGGCTCCCGCTGCCCGACTTTGCGGGCTTCAACACTCGCGACACGTCACCGGCGCGCGATTCCGGTTTGACGGTGCGACCGCTTGCGGAGACTGCCCGCGATACGTTGTCCTGGGCGCGCACCGCCGGCGGACCAGTCACCGGTCTCACAGCCGATGAAGAGAGCGCGGCTCTCAAAGCATGGCACGCGAGGGGAGCTAAGGCTCTCACTTGAAGCGCTCGATGATCCCGCAAAGACGATCGCAGGATCGCGCGAGATGCTTGCTTGGTGCCGTCGCGATGCCCAGAAGCAGTCCCGATCGTCCGGAAGCCGGTCGTGCGTACCAGGCTGACAAAGGGGTTGGTGCCATTCCAAACGCCAGGGTTTCCCTGGCGATGGATGTGTCCGGCGCGCCGTCGGGCAATCGCAGCAGCACAGCCAATCCCGCCGTCGTGATGCTGGCGGCTTCGACGTGCTGCTGAAGGCACTCCAGCAAGGCGTCACGCTGAGCGGAGTAGGCACGCTTGGTGCGCCGAAGATGGCGCAGGTAGTGGCCTTCGCGCATGAACTCGGCGATCGCGAGCTGCACGGACGGCCCGGGCGACGGCGCAAGGCACGCCGCGACCTCCGCGAAGCGGGACAGCAGCGAAATGGGCGCAACGAGGAAACCGAGCCGCAACGTCGGGCTGATGGTCTTGCTGAAGGAGCCGATGTGGATGACGCGGCCATCGCGATCGAGTGAGGCGAGCGCCGGCGCGGCTCGCCCCTTCAGCTGCAGTTCGCTCAAGTAATCGTCTTCGATCACCCAGACGCCGTCCTGAGCGGCCCAGCCGAGCAGACGCAATCGACGTTCCAGCGACAGAGTAACCCCGAGCGGCGCCTGCTGCCCCGGGGTCACGACCACCAGCTTCGCATCCGGCACATGGCGCAGCCCATAGTCGACATCGATGCCGCTGGCGTCGACCGGTATTGGTGCAAGCGACAGTCCTGCAAGCTCGAGGCCGCGGCGGGTGAACGGGAAGCCGGGCTCCTCCATCCAGGCCTTCTGTCCCTCGAGGCCGAGCACGCGAAGCGCCAGTCCGAGGCCGCCGCTGTATCCGGCGGTGATGATGACCTGCGAGGGCGAACATTCGATGCCGCGGGCAATGGCAAGATAGGCGGCGATTTCCCGCCGCAGTTCAAGTTCGCCGCGAGGGTCCGGGTAAATCAGCGCTGCGCCCGCTTCGGCGCGAACCGCATGTGAGCGGATTCGTGCGAGCAGCGTGGCCGGAAATGTCTCCTGCTGCAGGTACGCCCATCTGGAAGATGGCCGGTCCCTGGGTCATCTCCTGGTACATCTCCATGAACGAGCCCGGATCGGGCGGCTGTTCGGACCGGGTGACTGCGCGAGGCCGCTCCGCGACATGGGTCCCGGTCGCGCGCGATGCGACGATGAGCTGTGCCGCGGACAGCTTTTCGTAAGCCGCGCGCACGGTGCCGCGGGCGACGCCGAGCTGTGCCGCAAGATCCTGCCAGGACGGCAGGCGCGCGCCGGGTGCGAGCACGCCGCTCTCGATTGCGGTGCTCATGGCCTTTCGGATCTGCTCGGCCAGCGGCGTCTTCGCCGAACGGTCGAGCTTCAGTGGAACGGCGTGGCCATGGCTCCGTAGTACACGATTTTTGTGCGTTCTTGGTGCTTTTTTCCGACCCAGGAGAGGAGCATCTATGTCGGGCGAAAGGAGAACAGCCATGAAGATACGAACCGTCATCGGCGCAGCATTTGCTGCCATTGCCATTGCAACCACGACGCCCGCCTCCGCGCACGATATCGGCGACAAGGTCACGCCGAACTTCGAGCAGGCGATACCCAACATTCCGGGCAAGTCGCTGACCGCCGTGGTCGTCGACTATCCGCCGGGTGCGGCCTCGGTCCCGCATATCCATGCGAAGTCGGCCTTCGTCTACGCCTACGTCATTTCCGGAAGGATCGAGTTCGAAGGTGAACGACGGCGCGACGCGCGTCTACAAGGCGGGCGAGAGCTGGTCCGAGCCACCCGGCTCCAGCCATCCCGTCAGCCGCAACGCGAGCAAGACCAAGCCGGCAAAGCTGCTCGCGGTCTTCGTCGCCGATACCGACGACAAGGCAGCTGACCACACCCGTCAAATAGAGCCTCGAGGATCAAGGAGAACGACAATGACCAAGCGTCTCGATTACAACCAGGTCGCTCCGAACGGCGTAAAGGCCCTTGGTGGCGTCTATGGCTATGTCATGCAGAGCGGACTTCCCGCCGAGCTGGTTGAACTTGTCTATCTGCGTATCTCGCAGATCAACAACTGTGCCTATTGCCTCGACATGCACACCCGCGACCTCCTCAAGAAGGGTGTGAAGATCGAGAAGCTCGCGCTGGTGCAGGCCTGGGCGGAAGCCGGCCACCTCTTCAGCGAGCGTGAGCGTGCAGCGCTTGCCTGGGCTGAAACCGTCACCCGCGTGTCGGAGACCGGCATACCGGATGACGCGTTCCAGGCCGCGCGCGCAGTCTTTGAGGAAAAGGAACTGGTCGATCTCACGATCGCGATCGGCCTGATGAATGCCTACAACCGGCTGGCCATCGGCTTCCGCAACACGCCACAGGCGGTCCTCGAAAAAGCGGCGGGTGGCTAACCAGAGGGGTCTTGCGATCTCATTGACCGGACATCGACGTTCTCACCTCTCCCGGTATATAATCCCTTTGCACAATAAGCCTAAGGGAGGAATTGAAGATGAGGACAGTTCTAGTCTGTGCCGCACTCGTTACCCTTGCGGCCGGGGCATCTGCTCAGGACAGGCGCCCCGACTACGGCACGGCGATCGAAGCCGCGGCCGCGAAGAAGATCGCAGCCGGCGTCCTCGCCGAATGCCAGAAGAACGGATGGAACGTGGCTGTCGCTGTGGTCGATAATCACGGATTCCTGGTGTACTTCGAACGCATGGAAAACACGCAAACGGCCGGCGTGGACGTCGCCATCGGCAAGGCGAGATCCGCGGCGACCTATCGGCGCACGACGCGCGTTTTCGTGGATGCGATCAACAAGGGCGGGCCGGCCACGGCCACGCTGCCCGGTGTCTTCGCATCGCCCGGAGGCATTCCGATCATGGTCGACGGCAAAGTGACCGGCGGTGTCGGAGTGAGCGGTGTCACCGGCGACCAGGACGAGCAGTGCGCCAAGGCCGGCCTCGGGATCACATAAAGAATTGCCGCGGCGTTCCAGCGGAGAAGCGCCGGCACGGTTCTGGTGTAGCCGTGCCGCGCGTTGACTAACCACCAGCACGATCCTCGACGGGAGACATCAGCGCCCGCGCCGGGTAATCGCCTCGGTTGGCCGTCCATTGACGCAACCGTAGATCGTCCGCATCGAGAACGGAATGACGTCATGATGATCGCGATCTGAAGCGCGAACGATGATCTGAAACACCTTCACGCCCCTTGCGCGCATCAGGTCGACAAATCCGGTTTGGCCGCTCAGTGGAGCGTGCACGTCTTCAGGATCTGTAATGACGAAGATCCTGCCCTTGCTGTTGGTTGCGATGGCGTCGAGATTTTCCTCCGCATCGAACTCGCGATAGGGCGCGACGGCCTTGAGATTCCTGGCCCGTATCTCCGGGGACATCAGCAGCCTTCCGGCTCCAAGCACGACACATCCAATGTCCTTTCGGCTTGCCATCAGCCCCAGGATCACACGCGTGCCACCCGACTGGCCAACGAGATGAATGGTATCAAACCCATGCTTGGCCTTGATGAGGTCCAGCGCGCGGCTGGTAAACTCGACCTCCAGCGGTGTTCGTCGAAGGCCGATGATTCCCCGACGATCCGCTGAGGCCCATGCGTCCAAAATAGATGGATGTGGCGCCGGTGTAGGGGCGCATGCCGTCGGCGAAGCTCTGCAGCTTTGCCGGATCCTGAGCCCGCCAGTCCGCAGGCAGTTTGATCTGAGTTCCGTTCGCGATGCCGACGTCGCCGTGAAAATAGACAATCGCCTGGCGAGGTTTCGTCGTCCCCGGGGCGAAGTAGTAGCGCACGCAAAAATCCTCGCCCTCCGCGTTTATCCAGACGGAGTAAGGGAGTGCCGAGCATTCCGGCTGAGTGTGGCGTCCGCCCATTTCGATTGCAGGCCGGTCGAAATGGTCGATGGTCGACGCGCGGCTTGCGGTCACAGCGCCCACGCTGAGATGGCCGAGCGCGAGCAGCCCAAGAACAGCGGCGGTGCGCGCAGTGCTCGTTGACGTGTTCATGGTCCGTCGGTCGTTCGGCTGTGTTTCCGATACACGATTTCGTGGACGGATACACGCTGGCCTGCCCAACCAAATGTTAACGGATCGTTGCTAATCGTCAGGGTCTGGCCGCGCATGCGCGGGCCGCGGGAGCTTGAGCTGTGGCGGTGATGGACGGCGACGGGGCCCCGGTTGGAAGAAGCGGCCTGCTCGCGCGGCTGCGCGCGATGCTGGGCGATTCCAGCGACGCGTCGCTGACCAAGCGCCTGGCCGGAACGATCTTCATCATCCGCGTCTTCAGCGCCGGTCTCGCCTATGTCTCGCAAATCCTGCTCGCGCGCTGGATGGGCAGCTCGGAGTACGGCATCTACGTCTATGCCTGGACCTGGGTGCTGCTGCTCGGCAGCATGATGGACTTCGGCATCGCGGTGACGGCGCAGAAGCTGATCCCGGAATATCGCGGCAAGAACCAGCTCAACCTTCTGCGCGGCTTCCTGTTCGGCAGCCGCTGGATGACCTTCAGCGTCTCGGTCGTCACCTCATGTCTTCTGGCCGGCCTGGTGTACCTGCTGTCGCCGTGGATCGAGCCGCACACGGTCGGGCCGCTCTATATCGGCTGCACGATCCTTCCCGCGCTCGTGCTCGCCAACGTGCAGGACGGCATCGCGCGCTCCCACGACTGGATGCGGCTGGCGCTGACGCCGCAATTCATCGTGCGTCAGTCGCTGATCATCGGCTTCACCGCCGGTGCGTTCGCGATCGGTGCGAAGGTCGATGCCGATGCGGCGATGAAGTTCAGTGCCGCGGCGGTCTGGATCGCGATGGTCGCGCAGATGGTCTTTCTCAACCGCCGCCTCAAAGGCAGCGTCGAGCCGGGCCCGCGCCACTACAGCTACCGGAGCTGGCTTGCGATCTCGCTGCCGATCCTGATGGTCGAAGGCTTTTACCTGCTGCTGAGCTATGTCGACATCCTGGTGCTGCAGGTGTTTCGTCCGTCCGAGGACGTCGGCATCTACCACGCCATCGTCAAGACGCTGGCGCTGGTGTCGTTCATCCACTACGCGATGTCGGCGACCACGGCGCACCGCTTCAGCGAGTATCATGTCGCCGGCGATCGCGAGCGGCTTTCGGCCTATCTCGCGCATTCGATCAAATGGACGTTCTGGCCCTCGCTCGCGGCAACCGCGCTGCTGCTTGCGTTCGGCAAGCCGCTGCTGTGGCTGTTCGGCCCGCAGTTCACGTCGGGCTACCCCGCGATGTTCGTGGTGGCGATCGGCCTGATCGCGCGTTCGGCCATCGGCCCGGTCGAGCGGCTGCTTGAACATGCTGGGACACCAGAACGTCTGCGCGCTCGCCTATGCGCTGGCGTTCGTGATGAACCTCATCCTCTGCATCCTGCTGGTGCCGCACTACGGCATCTACGGCGCCGCCGCCTCGACCTCGATCGCGCTGGTGTTCGAGACCATCCTGCTGTTCTGGCTCACCCGCAACCGCCTCGGCTTCCACGTGCTGGCCTTTGGCAAGGGCAGGGACGAGGTAGCCGGTCACGAGATCTCCGCCGTCATTCGGGCTGCGAAGCGACTTGTCCGACGCGTCTCCACCCGTCATTGCGAGGAGCGCAGCGACGCGGCAATCCAGTCGCGCGCACAGCGCGCCAAACCAAAGAACGGCAGTAGCCGCCGCAACCTCAGACTGGATTGCTTCGCTTCGCTCGCAATGACGAGTGTAAAACGCTGACTCATCCGCACGTTACCCAAACCTTCAACAGGCTTTGAACAGGCTTTCGTAATTTCTCTTTTTACCGAAACGTATTTCGGATTATTCTTCATCCGTCCCGCCCCGATGGGAGAGCGAGTGCGCTAATCGTCAGCGCCTCGGGGCAGGATGCGACGGGTCCGTCGCGGTGCCGGCCTGATTCGCTTCACGGTGAGGAGCCGCGTTGCGGAAAGGGATGACGACCGGTGCCGAGGGCGGACGGCCCAAGCGGTCCAGCAATACGGTGTGGTCCTCCGTATTCGGTCAAGTGAGCCGGGCTCGGCTCCCGCTGGAATCCGGCAAGCCGTTAATCCGGCGCGTGCGGAACGCAGGCGACGACTACGTCTGTGGTCCGGTTCAGCTCAAGCGTTTGGGCTGGACCACCGCCGTGTGCCACGCGTCGGTATACGGATTTACCCGGATGCGACAAGCATGCGGGTGCCGCGGGCGCGGTCTTTCGCCCTGTGTTCCGCACGCCCTCTTTCCAAGGGAAGTGCGAGAGAAGACCGGCAGCCCCAGGCCGGACAAAGAACAGGGGCGATGACGTGTGTCTGGAGTCGGGTCGACGATGCACGGGCTGTTTGACAATTGAATAGAGCAAAGCGTTTCCGCGCCGTCATTGCGAGCTTGAACGCGAAGCAATCCAGCTGCGCGCGTAGCGCGCCACAAAAGACTGCCGAGCCTGCCGCGACCTCAGACTGGATTGCTTCGCTTCGCTCGCAATGACGCTGCGGTCGGGGCGCGGGCCGTGCCCGGCGTAGCTCGACTTGTCACGCCGAAGCTCGAAGAGCGGGCGGAACGGCGTAGCCGAAGAGCGAAGCCGGGTCGCAATGACGGCCTCTACGCCGCCGTCCAGCCGCCATCCATCGACAGGTTGGCGCCGGTGATCTGGCTCGCGTCGTCGCCGCAGAGATAAAGCGCCAGCGCTGCGACCTGGTCCGACGGTGACGAACTCCTTGGTCGGCTGCGCCTCCAGCAGCACGTCGTGGATCACCTGCTCCTTGGTCATGTTGCGCGCCTTCATGGTGTCCGGAATCTGCTTCTCCACCAGCGGCGTCCAGACGTAGCCCGGCGAGATGCAGTTGCAGGTGATCTTGAAGGTCGCGACTTCGAGCGCCACCGTCTTGGTCAGCCCGGCGATGCCGTGCTTGGCCGAGACATAGGCGGCCTTGAACGGCGAGGCGACCAGCGAGTGCGCCGATGCCGTGTTGATGATGCGGCCCCACTTGCGCTTCTTCATGCCGGGAACGGCGGCGCGGATGCCGTGGAACGCCGACGACAGGTTGATGGCGATGATCGCGTCCCACTTCTCGATCGGGAATTCCTCGATCGGCGACACGAACTGGATGCCGGCGTTGTTGACCAGGACGTCGACCGAGCCGAACGTCTTCTCGCCGAGCGCGATCATCCCGGCGATCTCGGCGGGCTTGGTCATGTCCGCGGGCGAGTAGGCGGCCTTCACCTTGAAGTCGCTTTCGATGCCGGCGCGCTCCTTCTCGATCGCAGCCGCCTCGCCAAAACCGTTGATGACGACGTTGGCGCCGGCGCCGGCCATCTTGCGCGCGATCGCGAGCCCAATGCCGCTGGTCGAGCCGGTGACGACGGCGGTCTTGCCTTTGAGATCAGCCATTGGATGCTCCTTTTGCAGTTTGTTCGGGATGTCCGCTTGCCGTAGGCGCCGGTCACGTCGTAGGCGACCATCGTCTCGCCGGCCTGCGGCTTCGTGAAGCATTCGGGATGCTGCATGGTGACACGCACATCCTCTTCGCCGGCGCGCCAGTGCTCGACCATGCCGACGCGGGAGAAGTCGTAATCCTTCGAGCCGGATTCGAAGATCTTGCTCTTGTAGATCAGGTGGATCACCGTGACGGTGTTTTCCTTTGCCCCTTCTGCGAGCGCAGTCACCAGCGGATCGTTCTTCAAATCCTCAGGCAGGCGCGCAATCAGCTCGCGCACGCGCTTTGCGCGTATTGTGCAGCTTCGTGTTGGCGTCGGTGATCAGCCGCGTGCGGCTGGAGTAGCGGATGTCCTTCTCGCGCTCGGTCGCCTCGAGGATCGAATCCGGCACCTCGCCGCGCGCGCTGAACAGGTCGACCTGGAAGACCAGCAGGTCGTCCTTCTTCTCGTGATCGAGCACATAGTCGAGCGGCGTGTTCGAGACGAGCCCGCCGTCCCAGTAGTACTCGCCGTCGATCTCGACCGGCGGAAATCCCGGGCGGCAGCGCGCCGGACGCCATGATGTGCTCAGGCCCGATCTTCTGGTCGGTGTTGTCGAAATAGGCGAAGTTGCCGGTCCGCACATTCACCGCGCCGACGCTGAGGCGCACGTGCTTTTCGTTGATGAGCTTGAAATCGACCAGGCTCTCCAGCGTGGCGCGCAAAGGTGCGGTGTCGTAGTAGCTGATCGCCTGCGGCGTTCCGCGCGGCCACAACGGCGCCGGCGGCATGCGCGGCGTGAAGAAGCCGGGCACGCCGAAGGTCGCGATATAGGCTGCGCTCGCCTCGTTGAAGATGCTGCGCGACTGCTCGCCCTTGATGATCGGTCGCCACATCACCGGCGAGGACACCTTCTCCCAGAATTCCTTCAGGCGCGGGACGCGCCGCTCCTTCGGATTGCCGGCGATGATCGCGGCATTGATCGCGCCGATCGAAATGCCGGCGACCCAGGCCGGGTCAAAACCATGATGGCAAAGCGCGTCATAGGCGCCGGCCTGATACGACCCGAGCGCGCCGCCGCCCTGCAGGACGAGCACGCGCTTGGCGTCGGCGGGACACTGCGGAGGCTTGGTCGCAACTGCATCGTTCATGCGTGCATACTCTGGCGGCGCCCGCGCGAATGTCTACCGTACCGCAAAAAGCTGCGGAACAGATGACATGCGAATTTCGTGCAAGTTTCGACGAATGCCGCGGAATTGATCCGGTTAGCTCGGCCGGTCCGGCGCGGCGAGGATCAGCGCCCAGAACACCTTGTATTTGCTGCCGGGTGCGTACACGGCGGCGATACCTATGCGCGTCACGCCGCCCTTCAGCATGTTGGCGCGATGCGAGGGTGAATCGCGCCAGCCGGAGAAGGCTTCGGCCAGCGTGTGGTATCCGGCGGAGATGTTTTCGACGGCAACGGCCGCGTCGAATCCCGAGGATTTGACCCGTTTGCCGAGCCCGCCGATCACGTCGTGGTCGAGCTTGTTTCGCCGGGCCATCGCCTCGGCCTGCTCGCGCGCCGCGCGCGAAAGCTGCGGATCGACGGCGACCGCCGACAGGCCGTTGTTCTGGCGATAGCCGGAGATCATCGATGCGGCGACATTGCTGTCGAGCTGCGCATTCGGATTGGCCATGCTGATATAGAAGGCAGGCTGCCCGGATGGCGGATCGCGGTCGCCGGCACAGCCGGTCAACAGCACCAAACCCAACAGTCCCAAGCCGAATCGCCGCATAAGCCCCCGCACCGCTGGGCTCGTTGTTGCACAGCGACCGTGGCTGAATGGTGAACGCCGCCTTCGGAACTGGCGAAAAATCTCCGCAATTTTGGCGTCCGGAACAGGATGAAACCGCCTTTTGCGTCCTTTTCGGAGGCAAATTGACACCGTCGTCGGTTTGTGAGAGTGAACGATCATTCTCATTTACTGCGGCGCAAAAAAATCGATGCGGACGGCCAACCTCCAGCACCAGACGGACCGGCGCGCGACCATCCTGGACGCGGCCGAGCGATGCTTTTCCCGGTCCGGGTTCCACCAGACCTCGATGAGCGACATCTGTCAGGCGGCGGGCATGAGCCCCGGCAATCTCTATCGCTACTTTCCGTCCAAGGAAGCGATCATCGCCGGCATCATCGAACGCCACCGGATGCAGGCGTCGGTGGATATCGAGGCGATCGAGAACGCGCCGTCATTCTATGAAGCGCTCGCCGCCATGGCGCACCATGTGCATGGTCGATCGCAGCGCCGAGGAGTTGAGCCTCGGCATGGAAATCATGGCGGAGTGCCGTCGCAATCCGGCCATCGCCAAGCTGTTTCAGGATCTTGAAGACGACGTCACCGCACGCCTTGTGAAGATGCTGGAGACGGCAGCGGCGCGCGGTGAAATCAATCCATCGACGAATTTCGAAGCCGCGGCCACCATCCTGATGATGATTGCCGACGGAATTACGCTGCGTCGTTCGGCCGACCGCAGTCCTCGATGTCGAGGGCATGATGCCGCTGATACTCCAGATGGTCGAGAACCTGCTCGGCAATCCGGCAGCGCAAGCTGAAAGTGAAGTGATGAGGGGAAGAAGTGATGAAGAAAAGCCGGTACGCGGCAGTCGGCCTTGTGGCCGCGGCTGCGCTGTGGATCTTCTCGGGCCATCTCGGCCCGCACGGCAAGGGCGAAAGCGTCGCCGCCAATCGTCCGGCGGAAGCGCCGACGGCGCCGCTGTTCCGCGTCAGCGTCATGACCGCCGAAGTCGCGCCGCATGTGCGCCAGCTTTATCTCTCCGGCCGCACCGAGGCCGAGCACAAGGTGATGATCACCTCGCGCACCAACGGGCTGCTCGAGAAGCTGAACGTCAAGCGCGGCCAGGCCGTGAAGGAAGGCGAGGTCGTCGCCGTGCTGTCGGACGAGGCGCGCGAGGCGCAGGTCGAGCAGGCGACCGCACTGCTGAACCAGCGCAAGGCCGAGCTTGAGGCGCGCCGCAAGCTGATCGACCAGGGCACCCTGCCGCGCCTCGACGGCGTCAATCTGGAATCGCAGTTCCGCACCGCTGCCGCATCGCTCGCAGCAGCCGAGGCCGAGCGCGACCGCGGCGTCATTCGCGCGCCATGGGCCGGCATCATCACCGATGTGCCGACTGTGGCCGGCCAGCCGATGTCGCCGGGCAAGGAGATCGCGCAGCTGGTCTCGCTCGATCCGATGCTTGCCATCGTCGAGGTCTCCGAGCGCAAGCTTGGCGGCGTCAAGCTCGGCGCCGAGGCGAACATCAAGCTCGTCGACGGGCAGGTCGGCGAAGGGCCGCGTGCGCTACGTCTCGAAGTCCGCAAGCGCGATGACGCGCACCTATCGCGTCGAAGTCGCCATCGACAATGCCGACGGCGCGATCCCGGACGGCATCACCTGCGAGATCAAGCTGTCGCTTGCGCCGGTGCAGGCGGTGCGCGTGCCGCGCTCGTCGCTGACGTTCTCCTCCGCGGGCGAACTGGGCGTGCGCGTCGTCGACGCGCAGGACACGGTCGCGTTCGTTCCCGTGCAGGTGCTGGCCGACGGCCAGACGCAGATGTGGGTCGACGGCATCGCCTCGGTGTCGCGGGTGATCGTGCAGGGCCAGGATTTCGTGCGCGAAGGCCAGCGCGTCGCGCCGGTGCCGTACCAGGCCGCGTCCGCATCGGCGAACTGAGGCAACGGAATCCGTCATGTCCGGCATGATCAACTACGCCATCTCGCATGCGCGGCTGACGATTGCTGCGCTGATTTTCCTGCTGCTCGCGGGCTACGTGTCCTATGCGACGATCGCCAAGGAAGCCGAGCCCGACATCAAGATCCCGATCATCTACACGCAGCTGACCCAGCGCGGCATCAGCCCGGAAGACTCCGAGCGGCTGCTGCTGCGGCCGATCGAGACCAAGCTGAAGTCGGTGCCGAACGTCAAGGAGATGCGTTCGACCGCCTACGAAGGCGGCGGCTACGTGCTGCTCGAATTCGAGGCGGGCTTCAATTCCAACGCGGCGCTGGCCGACGTTCGCGCCAAGGTCGACGACGCCAAGCGCGACCTGCCGCGCGACGCCGACGAGCCGAACGTCTCCGAAGTCAACCTGTCGCTCTATCCGGTGCTGGTGGTCGCGCTCTCCGGCAACGTGCCCGAGCGCACCATGTTGCAGATCGCGCGCAACGCCAAGAACGCCATCGAGCAGTCGCCCGGCGTCATTTCCGCCGAGCTGCGCGGCGCGCGCGACGAGGCGGTGGAGATCATCGCCGAGCCGTCGCTGCTGAAGAGCTACAACATCGCGCTGGATCAGCTGATCGCAGCCACCACGTCGTCCAACAGCCTGGTTGCCGCAGGCTCGCTGGAAGGCTCGACCGGCCGCTTTGCGGTGAAGGTGCCGGCGCTGATCGAGAAGCCCGAAGACGTGCTGAAGATTCCGGTGGTCGCGTCGTCCGGCGCGGCGGTGACGCTCGGCGACGTCGCCGAGGTGCGGCCGACCTTCAAGGACGCGGTCTCGATCACGCGCGTCAACGGCGTGCCGGCGATGACCATCGAGGTCTCCAAGCGGTCCGGCGCGAACCTGATCGAGACCGTCGACGGCGTGAAGAAGATCGTCGAGCAGATGCAGCAGACCTGGCCGAGCGAGCTGAAGGTCTCGTTCACCCAGGACAAGTCGAAGCTGATCCGCCAGATGCTTGCGGATCTGCAGAATTCCGTCGCCACCGGCGTGCTGCTGGTGATCGTCATCATCCTGTTCTCGCTGGGCTTCCGCTCGTCGCTGTTCATCGGCATCGCGATCCCGGCCTCGTTCCTCGCCGGCATCCTCGGCCTGCAGCTCGCGGGCCTGACCATCAACATCGTGGTGCTGTTCTCGCTGATCCTGGCGGTCGGCATGCTGGTCGACGACGCGATCATCGTCTCCGAATTCGCCGAGCGGCGGATGGCGGAAGGCATGCCGCCGCGCGAGGCCTATTCGCTTGCGGCCAAGCGCATGTCGGGCCCGGTGATCGCCGCGACCGCAACGCGCGTCGCCGCCTTCTCGCCGCTGCTGTTCTGGCCCGGCACGGTCGGCGAGTTCATGAAATATCTGCCGATCACCCTGATCGCGACGCTGTCGGCGTCGCTGGTGGTGGCGCTGTTCTTCACGCCGACGCTTGGCGCGCTGCTCGGCCGCGCGGCGCCCGTTCCGCACGACGAGCGCGTCAAGGACACCGGTCCCTACATGCGGATGGTGCATCTGGCCGTGGCGCACCCCGGCAAGACGCTGGCGCTGGCGGCGGCGATGCTGGTCGTCGTGCAGATGGCCTACGGAAGGTTCGGCAACGGCGTCGAGTTCTTCCCGAAGGTCGAGCCGGATTTCGGCCAGGCGCTGATCCATGCCCGCGGCAACATCTCGCTCGACGAGAAGGACCGCATCACCCGCGAGGTCGAGAAGCGCATTCTCGGCAATCCCGCGCTCAAGACCGTCTATGCGCGCATCGGCGAGCAGCCGCGCGGCTCCGGCGAAATCACCGAGGACACGATCGGCGTGATCCAGTTCGAGTTCGCCGACTGGCAGACGCGCGCGCCGGCGCACGAGATCATGGACGATATCCGCCGTCGCACCGCCGATATTCCAGGCGTCCTGGTCGAGGTGACCGCGCCGCGCGCCGGCCCGCCGACCGGCAAGCCGATCCAGGTGCAGCTGTCGTCGCTCGATCCGGAGCTGCTGCCGCAGGTCGCGAAGAAGGTGGCGGGAATCCTGAGCAAGATGCCGGCCATTCAGGACCTCGATGACGGCCAGCCGCTGCCGGGCATCGACTGGAAGCTGCAGGTCGACAAGGCGGAGGCCGCCAAATACGGCGCCGGCATCGCCATCGTCGGCAACGCGGTGAAGCTCGTCACCAACGGCACGAAAATCACCGAATACCGTCCGTCGGAGACCGACAAGCAGGTCGACATCCTGGTGCGCTTTCCGAGCGATCGCCGCAGCCTCGATCACATGGACGATCTGCGCGTGCAGACCGCCGCCGGCAACGTGCCGATCGGCAACTTCGTCGAGCGCGTTCCCGCCGCCCGCGTCGGCTACATCAACCGCGTCGGCGGCGCCCGCGTGATGGTGGTGTCCTCGAACGTCACCGAGGGCGTGCAATCCGCCGTGGTGCAGAAGGAGATCACGGACATCCTGAACAAGACCGACCTCGGCCCCGGCGTCACCTTCAAGCTGAAGGGCGAGGACGAGGAGCGGGCGAAGGCGTCGGCGTTCCTGGTGAAGGCGTTCGGCACGGCGATGTTCCTGATCTTCGCGATCCTGCTGGCGCAGTTCAACAAGCTGACCTCGGTCGCGCTGGTGCTGAGCGCCGTCGTGCTCTCCACCATCGGCGTGTTCCTCGGCATGATGATCATGGGGCAGGCGTTCGGCGTGGTGATGGGCGGCATCGGCGTGATCGCCAACGCCGGCGTGATCGTCAACAACAACATCGTGCTGATCGACACCTACGACCGGCTGCGCAGCGAAGGCGTCGCCGCGCGCGACGCCATTCTCGAGACCTGCCGCGAGCGTGCGCGGCCGGTGGTGCTGACGGCGGTCACGGCCATCCTCGGCGTGCTGCCGATCGCCTTCGGCGTCAACATCGACTTCCTGACGCGCGAGGTCCTGTTCGGTGCGCCGGCGACGCAGTGGTGGGTCAACCTCTCGACCGCGATCGTGTTCGGCCTCGGCTTCGCAACCGTGCTGACGCTGATCGTCACGCCGGCAGCCCTGATGGCGATCGAGAACATGGCCGTGCGCCGCCGTGCGCTCGGCGCGCGCGTGCGGCAGTGGCGGGAGGCGAGGGCGCTTAGAGCATGATCCGGAAAAGTGGATACCGGTTTTCCGAAAAGATCATGCTCCAAACAAGATAGAGCTCTAGGCGCCCGCGGCGAAAATCCGGTAGCGCTTCGGCTTGAGGCCGATCACGTCGCCGACCTTCAATTCGCGGTCGCGCGGCGCGTCGATCTCGATCATGGTCTCGCTGCCGTTGGTGCGCAGCGCGACGTCGGCGCGCTGGATCGGGCCGAAAGCGCGCACGCGCCGCACGGCGCCTTCGAGGTCGCCGTTGCCCGGCGCCTCCAGGATCACGTCGTGGCGGCGAATGAACAGTTGCGACGGGCCTGATGCCGCGCCGTTCGGCTCGATGTCGAGCACCTTGTCGCCGAGCTGGACGCGGCCGGCCTCGACGTTCACCGGCAGCACGATCGACTCGCCGATGAACGAATGCACGAACGCCGTCTGCGGCCGGTCATAGACATCTTCCGGCGTGCCGATCTGCTCGATCCGGCCCTTGTCCATCACCACGACGCGGTTGGCGACTTCCAGCGCTTCCTCCTGGTCGTGGGTGACGAAGATCGAGGTGACGTGGATCTCCTCGTGCAGGGCGCGCAGCCACTGGCGCAGCTCCTTGCGCACCTTGGCATCCAGCGCGCCGAACGGCTCGTCGAGCAGCAGGATGCGCGGCTCGATGGCGAGCGCGCGCGCGAGCGCAATGCGCTGGCGCTGTCCGCCCGAGAGCTGGCTCGGGTAGCGGTTGGCGAGCCAGCCGAGCTGCACGAGATCGAGCAGCTCGTTGACCCGCTTCTTGATGCCGGCCTCGTTCATCCGTATCGCGCGCGGCTGCACGCGCAGGCCGAAGGCGACGTTCTCGAACACGTTCATATGGCGGAACAGCGCGTAGTGCTGGAACACGAAGCCGACATGGCGCTCGCCCGCGCCGCGCGCGAGCGCGTCCTCGCCGTCGAAGCTGATGCGTGCCGGCATCCGGCCATTCGAGGCCGGCGATGATGCGCAGAAGCGTCGTCTTGCCGGAGCCGGACGGACCCAGCAGAGCCAGCAACTCGCCGCTCTCGACCTTGAGATCGACGTTGTCCAGCGCCGTGAAGTCGCCGAAGCGCTTGACGATATTCCTGACTTCGATGGTCACTTAAGCGGCCTTTCCAGTCGGCGTTCGAGGATGATCTTGATCACCAGCGTGACCAGCGCAAGCATCGCCAGGAGCGACGCGATCGCAAAGGCAGCCACGAACTGATACTCATTATATAGGATTTCCACCAGCAACGGCATGGTGTTGGTTTCGCCGCGGATGTGCCCGGACACCACCGAGACTGCGCCAAATTCGCCCATCGCCCGCGCGTTGCAAAGCAGCACGCCGTAGAGCAGTCCCCACTTCACGTTCGGCAGCGTCACCCGCCAGAACGTCTTCAGGCCCGACGCGCCGAGCGAAAGTGCTGCTTCCTCCTCCGACGTCCCCTGTTCCTGCATCAGCGGGATCATTTCGCGGGCGACGAACGGGAAGGTGACGAACGTGGTCGCCAGCACGATGCCGGGGACCGCAAAGATGATGTGAACGTCGTTGGCCTGCAGCCACGGACCGAGCAGCCCCTGCGCGCCGAACAGCAGCACGAACACCAGGCCGGAAATCACCGGGCTGACCGAGAACGGCAGGTCGATCAGCGTGTTCAGCATGGTCTTGCCGGGAAACTCGAATTTCGAGATCGCCCAGGCGGCTGAAACGCCGAACACGAGGTTCAGCGTGACCGAGATCGCCGCGACGATCAGCGTCAGCTTGATCGCGGAGATGGCCTCCTCGTCGGCGAGCGCTGCGAGATAGGCGCTGATGCCGCGCGAAAACGCCGACGTGAACACGACGACCAGCGGCAGCACGACGAAGACGGTCAGGAAGGTGACGGCCAGCGCAATGATGATGTAGCGGACGATCGCAGGCTCGCTGCGCGAGCGTTCCCGCGCTTTGGCAAATTCTCGCAAAGGCAGCGTCTCGCTCATCGTCATGCTCAATTGGTGATCGCCCGGGAGTGCGACCAGCGCTGCAGGCGATTGATGATGAAGATGATGGCGAATGCGACCACCAGCATGACGACGGCGATGGCGGTCGCGTCGGCATAGCGGAATTCCGACAGGCGGATCACGATCAGCAGCGGCGCGATCTCGGAGATGTTCGGCAGGTTTCCGGCGATGAAGATCACCGAGCCGAACTCACCGACCGCGCGCGCAAATGCCAGTGCGAAGCCCGTCAGCATCGCCGGCAGCAGTCCCGGCAGGATGACCTTCGAGACCGTGTGCCAGCGGCTGGCGCCGAGGCTGGCGGCGGCTTCCTCGATCTCCGGATCGAGATCGAGCAGCACCGGCTGCACCGTGCGGATCACGAACGGAATGCCGATGAACACCATCGCCACGAAGATGCCGAGCGGGGTGAACGCGACCTTGATGCCGAGTTGGGCGAGCGGCGCGCCGAGCCAGCCGGTCTGCGAGAACAGCGCCGTCAGCGCCACGCCGGCCACCGCCGTCGGCAGCGCGAACGGAATATCCACGATCGCATCGAAGATGCGCCGGCCGGGAAAGCGATAGCGCACCAGCGCCCAGACGATCACCATGCCCATGACCAGGTTGACGATGGCCGCCGCGAACGACAGTCCGAACGACAGCTTCAGGGCATTCAGCGTGCGCGCACTTGTGATGATCGACCAGAACTGCGCCGGCGACAGCTCGGTGGTTTTGACGAACAGCCCGGCCAGCGGGATCAGGACGATGATCGACAGCAGCGTCAGGGTCAGGCCCATGGTCAGGCCGAACCCCGGTAACGTGCTTCGCCGTGCCGCCGCCCCGCCCACGCCTGCTCCTGTCGCAACAAGCAACATGCCCCGACCGGGCTGGATCGGAGCATGCTCCTTGAATTCGTCGATCGTACCAAGAGAGGTAATGCGAGTTCCCGCTTTTTGTGTGACGCGTCAGTTTTTGTAAATCTGGTCGAAAATTCCGCCTTCGGCGAAATGCTCCTTCTGGGCCTTGGTCCAGCCGCCGAAGACGTCGTCGATGGTGAACAGGTTCACCTTGGCGAACGACTTTTCATACTTGCCGGCAACGTCGGTATCGCGCGGCCGGTAGGAGTTTTTCGCTGCAATCTCCTGACCTTCCTTGGTGTACCAGAAGCGCAGATAGGCGTCGGCGATCTCGCGGGTGCCCTTCTTGTCGACCACCTTGTCGACGATGGTCACCGGCGGCTCGGCCAGAATGGAGAGCGGCGGCACGACGATCTCGAACTTGTCGGCGCCGAATTCCCTGAGCGCAAGAAACGCCTCGTTCTCCCAGGCCAGCAGCACGTCGCCGACGCCGCGCTCGACGAAGGTGACGGTCGAGCCGCGCGCGCCGGTATCCAGCACCGGCACGTTCTTGAAGATGCTGGCGACGAACGCCTTCGCCTGCTCCTGGGTCTGGCCCTTCTTCAGGGCGTGGCCCCAGGCGGCGAGATAGTTCCAGCGCGCGCCGCCGGAGGTTTTCGGGTTCGGCGTGATGACGGCGACGCCGCGCTTCGTGAGGTCGTCCCAGTCCTTGATGGCCTTCGGGTTGCCCTTGCGCACCAGAAAAATGATCGTCGAGGTGTAGGGCGATGAATTCTGCGGCAGCCGCTTCTGCCAATCCTTGTCGATCAGTCCCTTCTCTGCGATCGCGTCGATGTCGTAGGCGAGCGCCAGCGTCACGACGTCGGCCTGCAGGCCGTCGATCACGGCGCGCGCCTGCGCGCCCGCGCCGCCATGCGACTGGCGGATGCTGACGGTCTTGCCGGTTTCCTTCTGATAGGCGGCAATGAACGCCTTGTTGAACTCCGCATACAGTTCGCGGGTCGGGTCGTACGACACGTTCAGCAGCGACAGATTCTGAGCTGCGGCCGCGCCGGTCAAAAAGACAAGCGCCGCGACAGCAAGAGCCAGGCGAGTGCGCATCTCGATCTCCATTCAGTTCGGCGACATCATCGGTGCCGAAGAGCGCGCTAAAGTCGTGAGGAGCAACTCAACTGTCAATGAAAGGCGTTTTTGTATTTCGTATCGGACTTGGTGCAGTCTGCTACGAAACCTTGGCGACATGGATTCCGCATTCTGTCTTGCCGCGATCGCGCCAGCGGCCTGCACGCGGATCCTCACCGGGCCTGGTTCGCGTCGTGCACGGCATGCAGCCGATCGACGTGAACCCGGACGCCAGCATCGGGTGCGGCGGGAGCTTGGCCGAGGCATATAACGCCTTGAGGGCCTCGGCGGTTGCATTGGCAAGCGGATTGAATTTCAGCCGGGCGCCGTCCGCCTCGACCACGGCCATCGCGGCGCGGTCGCCGCCCTGAAACCGCTTGCGGCCGTTGAACCAGCCGGCAAACGGCTCGAGCGCACGGGCGAGCGGCTCGACCTTGCGAAGCTGACAGCAGGCGTCGGGATTGGAAGACCACAGGTCGCTGTCGGGATCGTCGCGCTGCAGCGCAGCCTCCAGCGGCTTGATCGTGCGGACGTCACGCAGGCCCAGCAGGTCGGTCAGCTGGTCGCGATAGTCCAGCGTCTCCTGAAACAGCCAGCCGGTATCCAGAAACACCACCGGAATAGCCGGGTCGACATCTGCGACAATTTTGAGCAGTGCGGCGGATTCCGTTCCGAAGGAGGATACCACGGCGAGCTTGTCGCGGCCGATCGTGCGGAGCGCGCTTTGGACGATCTCCGCCGGTGAAGCGTGCGTGAGCTCGCGATCCAGCGCAGCCGCGGTCGCCTCGATCGAGGGGACGGACGCAGCTTGCGCGGAATCGAGGAAGGTCATCGGCCGGCAGCCTTGAGTTCGGGCTCGCGCGCCACGAAGTCCTGCACGCGCTTGCGGAACGCGGTGAGGCGGCCGTCGCCGGTCGGCTGATAGAACACGCTGTAGCGCTTCATCACGCTGGGGAAGACCTTGGCGTCGGCGTCCTTCTTCACCTCGAAGGCGTCGAAGCCGGCGCGCAGCATGAACACGAACTGGTCGCGCAGCACCTGTCCGGTGGCGCGCAGCTCGCCGCGAAAGCCGAGCCGCTCGCGCAGGATGCGCGCCTGGCTGTAGGCGCGGCCGTCCTGGAATTTCGGAAACACCAGCGCGACCAGCGAAAGCTTGTCCAGATGCGGGCCAAGCTCGTCGATGTCGCGGTTGTTCGGCCAGATCACGCCGGTCTCGCCCTGGCGCGCGGCAAACTCCGCGGCGTCGGCGAGGAAGCGCTCCGCCGGCACGAGCACGGCGCCGCTTGCGGGGATCGGCGCATCGTCGAGGATGCGAAGATAGCGGTCGCTCGACGACCGCGCCGTCTTTAACGAGTGGCATAGACACGCTCCTTGAAGGGTTCGACGCCGAGACGCTTGACGGTGTCGACGAACAGTTCGTCAGGCCGCAGCCGCAGATCGAGATAGGCTTCGACGATATCCTCGACCACGTTCGCCACCTGCACATACGGCACCGCCGGCCCGATCAGCGTGCCGACCACCGCGCCCTCGTCGGCGCGGCCGCCGATCGTCACCTGGTAGAATTCCTCGTCGTTCTTCTCGACGCCGAGGATGCCGATGTGGCCGACGTGATGGTGGCCGCAGGCGTTGATGCAGCCCGAGATGTTGATGTGCAGCCGGCCGATCAGGTTCGCCGTCTCGTGGTTGGCGAAGCGGCGGGTGATCTCCTGCGCCACCGGAATGGCGCGGGCGTTCGCCAGCGAGCAATAGTCGAGGCCGGGGCAGGCGATGATGTCGGACACCAGATTGACGTTCGGCGTCGCGACGCCGATCGCGTCGAGCGCGCGCCAGAGCGCCGGCAGGTCGCGCTTGGCGACGCTCGGGAAGCAGAGGTTCTGCTCATGGCCGACGCGGATCTCGCCGAACGCGTAGCGGTCGGCCAGATCGGCGATCGCGTCCATCTGCTCGGCGGTGGCGTCGCCGGGCGGGCCGCCGATCGGCTTCAGCGACAGCGTGACGATGCCGTAGCCGGGCACGCGGTGATGGCGACACCGAATTGCGGTACCAGGCCTTGAAGGCCGGATCGGCGAGCGCGAGCTTCAACTCGCCCGGATTGTCGGAGAGCTTCTCGTAGGCCGGATACTGGAAGCGCGAGCGGATGTCGGCGATCACCGCCTCGTCCAGCGCCAGCGCGCCGTCCTTGATCCCGAGCCACTCGTCCTCGACCTCGCGCGCGAATTTCTCGACGCCGAGCTCGTGCACCAGGATCTTGATGCGCGCCTTGTAGATGTTGTCGCGGCGGCCGTACTGGTTGTACACGCGCAGGATCGCCTCGATGTAGGTGAGGATGTCGCGGCGCGCGACGAACGGCTTGATCGTCTTGCCGATGAACGGCGTGCGGCCGAGCCCGCCGCCGACCAGCACCTCGAAGCCCATCTCGCCGGCGCCGTTGCGATGCAGGCGCAGGCCGATGTCGTGGATCTTGATGGCGGCGCGGTCGTGGTCCGATGCGGTCACCGCGATCTTGAACTTGCGCGGCAGGAACGTGAATTCCGGATGCAGCGTCGAATACTGCCGCAGCAGCTCCGCCCAGATGCGCGGATCGTCGATCTCGCCAGGTGCTGCGCCGGCCCACTGGTCGGTGGTGACGTTGCGGATGCAGTTGCCGCTGGTCTGGATGCCGTGCACGCCGACCGAGGCGAGGTCGGCCATCGCGTCCGGAAGCTCGGAGAGCTTGATCCAGTTGAACTGGATGTTCTGGCGGGTCGTGAAGTGGCCGTAGCCGCGGTCATATTTGCGCGCGACATGCGCCAGCATGCGCATCTGCGCCGACGACAGCGTGCCGTAGGGGATGGCGACGCGCAGCATGTAGGCGTGAAGCTGCAGGTAGACGCCGTTCATCAGCCGCAGCGACTTGAATTCGTCCTCGGTCAGCTCGCCGGAGAGGCGGCGCTCCACCTGGTCGCGGAATTCGTCGACGCGTTCCTGCAGCAGCGTGCGGTCGTATTGGTCGTGGATGTACATTTACGTTGGCCTGTCAGGCGCTTGCCGGAAGCGCAAAGGTGGTGCCGCGCAGGCGGATGGTCTCGCGGAAATTGCCCGGCTTGATCGCGCCGCTGGCTTCGACCTCGACCGGGGCGATGTAGGAGCCGATCGCGCCGAGATCGTCGGCCATCGCCTCCGCCCACAGCGCCTTGGCGTCGTCGGCGGTGCGCACCACTGCCGCGCGCGACAGTTCGGTCGACCAGCCTTTGGAGGCGGTCCGGTAGATCACCGACGCCGTCGCTGGTGCGGTTGGCGGTGACGATCGAAGGTCCGGTGATCTTCAGCTTCTGTTGCAGGGGGGAGGTCATTCGGCAGCCATCTGGAGGGTTGAAACGAGTTGCTGGAGACCGGCGTCGCGCCAGGGCGCGGAGTGCGCCACCACGTCGCCGATGATGAGGATTGCCGGCCCGCGATCGACCTGCGCCGCGAGCGCGGGCAGTTGATCGAGCGTGCCGACGACGGATTTCGCGTCGGGGCGCGTCGCGCGCGCGAACACGCCGACCGGCGTCTGCGGCGGGCGCCCTGCTGCCAGCAGTCCGGCGCGGATCGCAGGCGCTGCGGTCATGCCCATGTAGACGACGACGGTCATCTTCTGGTCGGTCAGCGCCGACCAGTCCACGACCTCGGCGTCCTTGGCCTTGTGCGCGGTCAGAAGCGTGATGCGCAGCGCTTCGCCGCGGAACGTCAGCGGCACTTCGGATGCAGCCGCTGCACCAATGCCGGCGGTGATGCCGGGCACGACCGCGTAGGCGATGCCTGCGTCGCGCAGCGCCTCGATCTCCTCGCCGCCGCGGCCGAACACGAAGGGATCGCCGCCCTTCAGCCGCACCGTGCGCTTGCCGGACTGCGCCGCTTCGACCAGCAGGCGATTGATCGCGTCCTGGCCGATGCCGGGCTTGCCGACGCGGCGGCCGACCGGAATGCGCGGCGCATCGCGGCGGATGCGGTCGAGAATCTCGGGAGAGACGAGCTCGTCGTAGTAGACGACGTCCGCGTCCTGCAGCGCGCGCAGCGCCTTGATGGTCAAGAGATCAGGATCGCCGGGGCCGGCGCCGACCAGCGTGACGAAACCCTTGCCGCCGGCTTCCGCGAAGGCGGACGGATTGTCGATGGCCTTCAGCGCCGCCTCGGCCTCGCGGGTCTTGCCCGCCAGCACCAGCTCGCCGATCGGCCCGTCGATCACGCGCTCCCAGAAGCGGCGGCGCAGCGAGAAGTCGCCGATGCGTGCATGAAAATCCTTCCGCCAGCGGCCGATGAAGCCGGCGAGGTCGCCGATGCGCGCCGGCAGCATCGCCTCGATCTTTTCGCGCAAGCGGCGCGCAACCACGGGCGACGTTCCGTTGGTGCCGATCGCCACCACCACATCGCCGCGGTCGACGATCGCCGGCGAAATGAAGGTGGAATGCGCGAGGTCGTCCATCACATTGACGGGAATGCCCTGCGCGCGCGCCCACGCGGAGACAGCCGGGCCGAGCTCGCCCGCACCGGCGCTGAGCACGGCGATGGCGCCTTGAAGATCTGCAGTGAGCGGATCGTCGGAGAGAATTTCGACTTGCGAAGCCGCGTCCGCGCCGAGGGCTGCAAGCCGATCGGCCGGCGCGATTGACTTGTCGGTCGCGTACCAGCGCACGCGCGCGCCGGCGGCGATCAGCACGCGCAGTTTTGCCTGCGCGAGGTCGCCGTCACCCACCAGAACGATGGGGCCTGCTTTCAAATCGAGAAAGACCGGCAGGAACCGCATTCAGCACTCCGCTCCCCCGCCTCGGGGGTTGACTGGAATTATTTTCTATATATGTCTGGCGCAAGCGGCGTAAAGAGAAAATTATTTCTTCTATGCCGCACTGCAAATATAGAATTTTTCTCCACCAAGTCAAAGCGGCAGAGATGCATCTTCCCAGCGACGAGTCCGTGACGAGCGGGGCCAGCTTCGATCCCGCGGCAGCCCACCCCCTGCAGAGCAATTTGCGCGCCGCCGGCGCAGTTTTTTCTCTGCGTTTCGCCGGGAGGGCCTAGGCCGTGGATCATCTCGACGAGCTCGAAGCCCAAAGCATCTACATCTTCCGTGAGGCGTTCGCGCGGCTGAAGAAGCTCGCGCTGCTCTGGTCGCTCGGCAAAGACTCCAATGTGATGATCTGGCTGGCGCGAAAGGCCTTCTTCGGCCGCGTGCCGTTTCCCGCCATGCACGTCGACACCGGCAAGAAGTTTCCGGAGATGTACGCCTTCCGCGACCGCTACGCGAAGGAGTGGGGCCTCGACCTGAAGATCGAGCCGTGCCCGCCGATCGATGCCGTCGATCCGACGCTGCCGCCCGCCGCCCGCTCCGCCGCGCGCAAGACCGAAGGCCTGAAGATGGCGCTGGCCAAGCACGGTTTCGACGGCCTGATCGCCGGCATCCGCCGCGACGAGGAGGCGACCCGCGCCAAGGAGCGCGTGTTCTCGCCCCGCGGCACCGAGGGCGGCTGGGACGTGCGCGATCAGCCGCCGGAATTCTGGGATCAGTTCAACGCCTCGCCGCCGCCCGGCGCGCACCTGCGCATCCATCCGATCCTGCATTGGACCGAGGCGGACATCTGGGCCTACACCCAGCGCGAGAACATCCCGATCATCCCGCTGTATCTGTCGCACAACGGCAAACGCTATCGCTCGCTCGGCGATGCCGACATCACCTTCCCGGTGGCGTCGCCGGCGTCGTCGATCGTGGAAATCCTGAGCGAGCTTGAAAAAACCAAGGTGCCGGAACGCGCCGGACGTGCCCTCGATCATGAGACCGAGGATGCGTTCGAACGGCTGCGTGTGTCGGGCTATCTGTAAGTCGAGTTGTTCCGATGAATATCCAGGTCGCCAAATCCGCAAGCGTGCACGATCTTCGCGCGGCGTCGCCCGTGCGCGCCGCAACCCGCCCGCAGGTGCGCATCGTCATCGTCGGCCATGTCGATCACGGCAAGTCGACGCTGGTCGGGCGGCTGCTGCATGAGACCGGCAGCCTGCCGGACGGCAAGCTGGAGATGCTGAAGGCGGTCAGCGCGCGGCGCGGCATGCCGTTCGAATGGTCGTTCCTGCTCGACGCGCTGCAGACCGAGCGCGACCAGGGCATCACCATCGACACCACGCAGATCCGCTTCCGCACCAATTCGCGCGAAGTCGTCCTGATCGACGCGCCGGGCCACGCGGAATTCCTGCGCAACATGATCACCGGCGCCTCGCAGGCCGACGCCGCGGTGCTGATCATCGACGCCGCCGAAGGCGTGCGCGACCAGACCCGGCGTCACGGCTATCTGCTGCATCTTCTCGGCATTCGCCAGGTGGCCGTCGTCATCAACAAGATGGATCGCGTCGGCTTCAGCAAGCGAGCGCTATCAGCGAGATCAGCGACGAGATTTCCGCGCACCTCAACGGCCTCGGCGTCACGCCGACCGCGGTGATCCCGATCTCCGCGCGCGACGGCGACGGCGTCGCCACCCGTACGCCGGCGATCGCCTGGTATGCCGGACCGACCGTGGTCGAGGCGCTCGACCAGCTCACGCCGGCGCGGCAGATGGACGAGCTGGCGCTGCGGCTGCCGATCCAGGCCGTCTACAAGTTCGACGACCGCCGCATCGTCGCCGGCCGCGTCGAATCCGGCTCGCTCAAGGCCGGCGACGAAATCGTCATCATGCCCGCCGGCAAGATCGCGAAGATCAAGACCGTCGAAGGCTGGCCGGTGACGCCGGTTTCAGGACCGCAAGGCGCCGGCCGCTCGGTCGGCATCACGCTCGACCGCGAGCTGTTCCTCGAGCGCGGCGACGTGATCGCGCATTCGCAGGCCGCGGTGCGCGACACCCGGCGGCTCAAGGCGCGCATCTTCTGGCTGCACGATGCGCCGCTGACGGCCGGCTCGACCATTCTGGTGCGCCTCGGCACCATGGAGAGCCGGGCGACCGTGGTCGCGATCGAGAACGCCGTCGATCCGGGCGAGCTCTCCAGCGTCGGCACCACGTCGATCGGTCGCAATCATGTCGGCGAGATCGACATTTCGCTGGCCCAGCCGGTTGCCGCCGACACCTATTCGGACAATCCGCGCACCGGCCGGCTGGTGATCGAGGTCAACGGCCGCATCGCCGGCGGCGGGCTGGTGCTCAGCGTCGATGCCGGCGCGCGCGGCGTGCCGGTCGACATCGTGCCGGTGGAATCCGCGCTGCGTGCGGACGAGCGCTCGGCGCGCTACCGCCACAACGGCGCGGTGATCTGGCTGACCGGGCTGCCGGCCTCCGGCAAGTCGACGCTGGCGCGGGCGCTGGAGCGGCGGCTGTTCAGCCGCGGCGGCTCGCCGATCCTGCTCGACGGCGACACGCTGCGGGCCGGCCTCAACGGCGACCTCGGCTTCTCGCCGGAGGATCGCGCCGAAAACATCCGCCGTCTCGCCGAAGTCGCGTCGCATCTCGCGCGCAACGGCCATGTCGCGATCGTCGCAGCGGTGTCGCCGTCGCTGGACGACCGCGCCCAGGCGCGCCGTATCGGCGACGACCTGTTCCACGAGATCCACGTGTCGACCGCGGCGGACGTCTGCGAGGCGCGCGATCCGAAGGGCCACTATCGCAAGGCGCGCGCAGGCGAACTGAAGGGTTTTACCGGCACCGACGGCGGCTACCAGCCGCCGGTGAATGCCGAGCTGGTGCTCGACACCGGCACCAAATCCGTCGCGGACGCGACCGACGAGATCGAACGCATGCTGGCGCGCCGCGGCGTGCTGTTCGAAGAGCTCGCCGATCTCGCCGCGAACATCTGATCACCGATTGAACAGGGCTTGACCCATGAACATCCGCATTCGCCTGCCAGCCATCGCCCTTGCCGCGGCTCTCGCCACAGGCGTCGCAACGCCGTCGCAGGCGCAGAACCCGAACACGCTGCTGAACGTGTCCTACGACATCGCCCGCGAGCTCTACGTCGAGATCAACGCCGCCTTCATCAAGCACCACAAGGCGAAGACCGGGCAGGACATCACCATCAACCAGTCGCACAACGGCTCGTCGCGGCAGGCACGCTCGATCCTCGAGGGGCTGGAAGCCGACGTCGTCACCTTCAACCAGGTCACCGACGTGCAGGTGCTGTACGACCGCGGCAAGCTGATCCCGAAGGACTGGCAGAAGCGGCTGCCGAACAATTCGTCGCCGTACTATTCGCTGCCGGCCTTCCTCGTCCGCGCCGGCAATCCGAAGAACATCAAGGACTGGGACGATCTGGTCCGGTCCGACGTGAAGGTGATCTTCCCGAACCCGAAGACCTCGGGCAATGCGCGCTACACCTATCTCGCGGCCTATGCGTATGCGAAGGCGCGGTGGGGCGAGGGCGCCAAGACCGACGACTTCATCAAGCAGCTGTTCAACAACGTGCCGGTGTTCGACACCGGCGGCCGCGCTGCGACGACCACCTTCGTCGAGCGCCAGACCGGCGACGTGCTGATCACCTTCGAGGCCGAGACCAACGCCATTCGCGACCTCGTCGGCAAGGACAAGGTCGAGGCGATCGTGCCGTCGATCAGCGTGCTGGCCGAATTCCCGGTGGCCGTGGTCGACAAGTTCGCCGACAAGCATGGCACGCGCGCGCTCGCCACCGCCTATCTCGAATACCTCTACTCCGAGGAAGGCCAGACCATCCTCGCCAAGCAGTACAACCGCGTGAACAACGAGAAGGTCGCGGCCCAGTTCAAGGACAGGTTCCCGGCCGTGAAGCTGGTCAAGGTCGAGGACGAGTTCGGCGGCTGGGACAAGGTCAACAAGGACCATCTCAATCCGGACGCGAAGCTCGATCAGCTGTTCGGCGCGCGATAAGCTGATAAAGCGACAGCTCATTCATTCCGGCGCGCCCCGTGCGGCGCGCCCGTCACCGAACGATTGCCTGAAAGTGCGCCAGCGTAGCGTCATCCCGGGATTCGGACTGGCTCTCGGCACGACCGTCCTCTATCTCGGAGCGATCGTGCTGCTGCCGCTCTGCGCGCTGGTCTTCAAGGCCGCCGACATCGGCCTGGGGCAACTCTGGACCATCGTGTCGGCGCCGCGCACGCTTTCGGCGATCCGCGTGACCGTGAGCATGGCGCTGGCGGCGACGCTGTTCAACGCGGTCTATGGCCTGCTGCTGGCATGGGTGCTCGCGCGCTATCAATTTCCCGGCAAGCGGCTGCTCGATGCGCTGGTCGATATTCCCTTTGCGCTGCCGACCGCGGTGGCCGGGCTGGCGCTGACCGCGCTGTTCGCCAAGAACGGCTGGTTCGGCGAGCCGCTGGACGCAATCGGCATCTCCGTCGCCTACACGCCGCTCGGCATCGCCATCGCCATGGCGTTCACCAGCGTGCCGTTCGTGGTGCGCACCGTGCAGCCGGTGATCGAGGACCTCGGCTCCGATGTCGAGGAGGCGAGCCGCTCGCTCGGCGCCAGCGACTGGCAGATCCTTCGCAAGGTGATTTTCCCGGCGATCTTCCCGGCCTTCCTGGCCGGATGCTCGCTGGCGTTCGCGCGCTGCCTCGGCGAGTTCGGCGCAGTGATCTTCATCGCCGGCAACCAGCCGATGAAGACCGAGATCGTCGCGCTGCTCGCGTTCATTCGCCTGGAAGAATACAACTACAGCGCGGCGGCGGCGATCTCCACGGTGATGCTGGTCATGGCCTTTGTCATGCTGATCGTGACCAACACGATCCAGGCGTGGCATCTGCGCTATATCGGGCGGGGCGACTGATCGATGCGCGCGCGGCCGAGCCAGAGCGAGGTGATGCTGACGCCGGTGGGCGCGGGGCCCGTCACGCGGCGGATCCTGCTTGCCGTGGTGCTCGTCACGACGGGCTTCTTCCTGGCCGCGCCGTTGATCCTGATCTTTGCGTCGGCACTGTCGCAAGGCCTCGGCGTGTTCTTCAAGAACCTGACCGATCCGGCGATCGCCTACGCGATCTGGCTGACGCTACTCACCGCGCTGATCGTCGTGCCGATCAACATCCTGTTCGGCCTGGCGGCCGCCTGGACGGTGACGAAGTTCGTCTTTCCCGGCCGCACATTCCTGATCGCGCTGATCGAGCTGCCGTATTCGATCTCGCCGATCGTCGCCGGCGTCGCCTACCTGTTCGTCTACGGCACCCAGGGCCTGCTCGGACCGCTGCTCGAGCAATTCGACATCAAGGTCATGTTCGCGCTGCCGGCGATCTTCCTCGCCAGCATGTTCGTGACGGCGCCGTTCGTCGCGCGCGAGCTGATCCCGCTGATGCAGGTGCAGGGCACCGACGAGGAGGAGGCCGCGGTGACGCTCGGCGCCTCCGGTTTCGCCACCTTCGTCCGCGTCACCTTGCCGAACGTGAAGTGGGCCGTCGTCTATGGCGCGATTCTGTGCAACGCGCGGGTGATGGGGGAGTTCGGCGCGGTCTCGGTGGTCTCGGGCAACATCCGCGGCGTGACCACGACCTTGCCGCTGCAGATCGAGCTGTTGTTCCACGACTACAACATCGTCGGCGCCTTCACGGCGTCCACCGTGCTGGCCGGCGTGGCGCTGCTGACCATCGTGCTGAAGGTCATTCTGGAGCGGTTCGGCAGCGACGAGCTCGGCACCGCCAATCGCCTGCACTGAGGCCGAATTTACCGCCGATCCGGCTGCCGGGCAGGGGGCTTCTCTTCAAGCCGCCTTTGGCGCTAAAAGGCTCTGGAACGCGTCCTTTTGCCCTGCGCAGGAGGGTGCCCGCCCAAAATCCCGAAAATCAGCGGACGATCTTTCCGTTGTCGACGTGAGAAGCGAGAAATTATGAGCCGAATTGAAGCCAGCGGATTGAAGGTCGCAGCACCACTTTATGATTTCGTCGCGAAGGAAGCGGCGCCGGGGACCGGTGTTTCCGCCGACAGCTTCTGGGCCGGGCTTGCCGGCATCGTCAAGGATCTCGCGCCGAAGAACCGCGACCTTTTGGCCGCGCGCGATGCCATGCAGGTGAAGATCGATCAGTGGCATGTCGCCAACAAGGGCAAGGCCTTCGATCCCGCCGCCTACACCAAGATGCTGCAGGATATCGGCTACCTTCTGCCCGAGCCCGCCGCGCGCGGCGTTGCGACCGCCAAGGTCGACGACGAGATCGGCACGATCTGCGGCCCGCAGCTGGTGGTGCCGCTCACCAATGCCCGCTATGCGCTGAACGCGGCGAACGCGCGCTGGGGCAGCCTGTACGATGCGCTTTACGGCACCGACGTCATTCCGCATGAGCCGGGCGATGCGGCGGTGAAGGGCTACAACAAGGCGCGCGGCGACAAGGTCATCGCCAAGGCCAAATCGATCCTCGATCAGGCGGCTCCGCTCGAGAAGGGCAGCCATGCCGACGTCACCGGCTACGCGATCGAGAACGGCGCGCTGGTCGCGACGACGGCGAGCGGCCGCACCGCGCTCAAGCGCGCGCAGCAGCTCGCGGGCTTCCTGGGCGATGCCAAGGCGCCGAGCGCCGTGCTGCTGGTCAATCACGGACTGCACATCGAGATCCGCATCGACCGCAATCATCCGGTCGGCAAGGACGACAAGGCCGGCGTCGCCGACGTGGTGCTGGAGTCGGCGGTCAGCACCATCCTCGACATGGAGGACAGCGTCGCCGCGGTGGACGCCGAGGACAAGGTGCTGGTCTATCGCAACGCGCTCGGACTGATGAAGGGCACGCTTGCCGCAGACTTCGAGAAGGGCGGCAAGACGCTGCAGCGTTTGCTGAACAAGGACCGGATCTACAAGTCGCCGGACGGCAAGGAGCTGCGGCTGCACGGCCGCTCGCTGCTGCTCATGCGCAATGTCGGCCATCACATGTACACCGACGCCGTGCTCGACAGCGCCGGACAGGAGATTCCGGAAGGCCTGCTGGATGCGGCGATCAGCGGCCTGATCGCCATCCATGACCTGAAGTCGACGTCCGACACGCGCAACAGCCGCGCCGGCTCGGTCTACATCGTCAAGCCGAAGATGCACGGACCGGCGGAAGTCGCGCACACCTGCGAGATCTTCTCGCGCGTCGAAAGCATGCTGTCGCTGGGCAAGAGCCAGCTCAAGGTCGGCATCATGGACGAGGAGCGGCGGACCACCATCAACCTGCAGGCCTGCATCCAGGCGGCAGCCGACCGCATCGTCTTCATCAACACCGGCTTCCTCGACCGCACCGGCGACGAGATCCACACCTCGATGGAAGCGGGCGCGATGACGCGCAAGAACGACATGAAGTCGACCGCCTGGATCAAGTCCTACGAGGACTGGAACGTCGACAAGGGGCTCGCCAACGGCCTTCCCGGCCACGCCCAGATCGGCAAGGGCATGTGGGCCGCGCCGGACAAGATGGCCGACATGCTCGCGCAGAAGATCGCGCATCCGCAGGCCGGCGCATCCACCGCCTGGGTGCCGTCGCCGACCGCGGCGACGCTGCATGCGCTCCACTATCATCAGGTGGACGTGCTGGCGCGCCAGCGCGAGTTGACCGGCAAGCCGCGTGCAAAGCTGTCCGACATCCTCACCATTCCGGTGTCGCAGTCGAACTGGGCGCCGGATGACGTGAAGCAGGAGATCGACAACAACTGCCAGGGCATTCTCGGCTATGTCGTGCGCTGGATCGACCAGGGCGTCGGCTGCTCGAAGGTGCCGGACATCCACGACGTCGGCCTGATGGAAGACCGCGCCACGCTGCGCATCTCCAGCCAGCATATCGCCAACTGGCTGCACCACGGCGTCGTGACCGAGGCTCAGGTGATGGAAGCGCTGAAGCGCATGGCGGTGGTGGTCGATCGGCAGAATGCCGGCGACCCGCTCTACAAGCCGATGGCCCCGTCGTTCGACGGCATCGCCTGGAAGGCCGCCTGCGACCTGATCTTCAAGGGCCGCGAGCAGCCGAACGGCTACACCGAGTGGATTCTGCACGCGCGCCGCAGGGAGGCGAAAGCGGCGCAGTAACTCCGAAGCGGCCACTTGTGTACGCAGGAACGATTGGCGCTGCGCACCGTTGCCTGTTCATCCAAGCACTGGAGGACAGACGATGGACTGGAATCGCGTCGAAGGAAACTGGAAGCAATTCAAGGGCAACGTGAAGGAGAAGTGGGGCAAGCTCACCGACGATGATATCGACGTCATCGAAGGCAAGCGTGAGCAGCTCGAAGGCAAGATCCAGCAGCGCTACGGCTATGCCAAGGATCAGGCCCGCAAGGATGTCGATGACTGGTTCTCGACCCTGAAGTAAGCAGCTTCGAATCAAGTTCAATGCAAAAGCCCCGGCTAATGCCGGGGCTTTTGTTTTCGCCTGGTGCGATTGTTCAGAACACGGCGAGATATTTCAGCAGCGATATGATGCCGATGATGATGACGATGGCGCGGACGATCTGTTTGGCGCGGCCGTCGAGCGGCAGGAGGTTGATCAGATAGAGAACCAGAACGATGACGAGAAATGTAATCAGAATGCTGATGAGCAGCGACATGCAGGAGCCCCTTCCGGTTTGGCCTTGAATACAGGCGAGCGCCGTATCCAGGCCTCAACGTTCGAGGCTTGCTCTGGTTCCAGTCGCGGAACCGCAACCGTCTATTGCAGCGCGAGCGCCTGCGCCCGCTCGAACTTCGCGCGGATGCGCTGCGGTGCGGGGCTGAAGTCGGCGACGCCGCGTTTGCGCTCGGCAGCGCGGTTGGCGACGATCAAGCCGTTCTCGCCGGCAACGATATCGCCTTTGCGGATCGTCTTGTCGTCCTCGATGTTGATCGATGCGAGGCCGACCGGGTCCTTGCCGTTGCACGTGCAGCCGCTGACGAGCTGCTCGCGATACTTGAAGGCATTCGGAAGCGACGAATAGGATTTGCCGCTCTCGCTGGTCGCGTGGTCGATCGAAGAGCCGTAGAAGACCTTGGTATCGCTCGCCGGGCACAGGCTGCTGCAGGTCGCCGCGCGGCTTTGCTCATTGTTCGCCGACACCGGGAAATAGCGGCCGTCACAGGTCCGCACGCAGTAGGCCGTGCTGCGTCCGCCGCCTGACGGCGCCCGCGGCGCCGCCTGAGGCGGAAACATCGTGTCGTTGGAGCCGCCATAGCCGAGCGCCGGCTGCGAGGGCGCAGGTGGCCGTCCCGAAAGCGTGTCGAAGAACGACGAGAAGAAGTCGCGCGCAGAGGCGCTTGGCGTGTCGCTGCTCATGACCACAGTCACCGCGGCGACGGCAAGCGCAGAACGGATACCGATGGACAACAGCGGGCGCATGTTCATTCGACCTTCAATGGATTCCTGAGACAACGCCGCGTCGCGCGGGAAGTTGCCGGTTGACGGTCACCGAAATCTCCCGTGCGGGCATGGCGGCGTAGGCATCGAGCGTTCGCTGCTGCGCCTTCGGCAGCACAACCACCTTGGTGCCGACGTTCACCTTGCCGAACAGATCGATCACATCCTCGTTGGTCATGCGGATGCAGCCTGAGGATACGAAGTTGCCGATCGTGGTCGGATCGTTGGTGCCGTGGATGCGATAGATGCTGGAGCCGAGATACATGGCGCGTGCGCCGAGCGGATTGCCGGGGCCGCCGGCGATCCAGCGCGGCAGGTAGGGCTGGCGCGCGATCATGTCCGCCGGCGGAATCCAGTCCGGCCACTCGGTCTTTCGCGAAACCGTCTGCACGCCGGACCAGGTAAATCCTTCGCGGCCGACGCCGACGCCATAGCGGATGGCGCGGCCCTGGCCGAGAACGTAGTAGAGATAGGTGTTTCCGGTATCGATCACGATCGTCCCCGGCGCTTCCCGCGTGTCATAGGCGACGACGCTTTTCTTCAAATGCTCGGGAAGTGGCGCTTCCTCGTTTGTCGCCTCGCGCGGCGGAAGGTTCGATAGCGCCCCCGGCATCGATGGCTCGTAGCGCGTAGCCCAGCGATTGGGCATTGGCATCGCCAACGAGCGCGAGCGCAGCGACAGTCAGGCCAGCGGCCGCAATCTTGAGCATCGACTGGCGGCTCGCACGCGCAGCGAACGTTTCTCGGTCATGGCGGACATTCCCCTCGCAGCGGCACGAGCGGGACGTCGTCGCGCCGATGTTCGAAGAACGTGCGGTCGCGATGTCCGGTTCCATGAGTGTCAAGTCACGGCTCGGTGAGCCTTCCGAAAAACTGGGGAATTGCGTTCCCTCAATGGAACTCTTGACGAGCCTTGCGACTTTGAACCCGAAAGGAATTTTTCCTTCCACGATTTCGCGAGGGCTACGCCATGACGCTTGGCACCATCCTGGTCATCATTCTTATTCTGCTGCTTCTCGGTGTTATTCCGAACTGGGGCTACAGCTCGGGCTGGGGCTATGGACCGTCCGGGATCGTCGGCACGATCCTGATCGTCGTTCTCATCCTGCTGCTGCTCGGCAGGATCTGACAGCGCTTGAGCTTGCTGCGTCGGCGCGTCGCGCGAAGGACGCGCGCGGCCGCGTTGCGCATGGTTGCGGCGAGGCGCCAGAATTCCCCTGAAGATTCGCGGGTTTCGCCGCAGGAACATTTCATTTCGCGCGCACGTTGACCCGGCAAATTCGACGATAGGAGCTTTCGATGTCGAGTAGCGACGGTGAGGATGCCATGAAGAATATGACGGACAAAGCCACCTATGAACGCTTGCAGAAGGATGTAGAGGCCGTGAAGAACGATATCTCAGCACTGACCGAGCAGCTTTCGGAGGCACTCAACGCCTTCACCCGATCGACCCAGAAACAGGCGCGACGAGGCTACAAAGAGGCGCGCTCCAGCGTCGATTCCTTCGTCGACGATGCGACCAAGAAGGGCGCTGCGGCGTTCGGGGCGGCGCAGGACGCTGCCGCGTCGCTGGAAGATACGATCGAAGACGCGATCGTGCAGCGTCCGCTCGCAGCCGTCGGTCTCGCGGTCGGATTGGGCTTCCTGATCGGCGTGACCTGGCGCCGTTGAACGCGTGACCGAGGGATTGAAGCGGCAGCCATGCGCCGCTTTGCGTGACGCAAACACAGGGCAAGCGCGATGCTGCAGCGGCTGATGGACGATTTCCGAACCGGGGCGGGGAGTGCGGTTCGGCTGACGGCGTTCGGCCTCGTCGTCGCGGTCTCGTTGTTCGTGACGACCGGCTTTCTCTCCGCAGCAGCCTTCATGTTCGTGCTGCCGCGGGAAGGCGCGGTCGCCGCGTGCTTCGCCGGCGGCGGCGTCTTCCTCATGATCGCCGTGCTGGCGGCCGTGGCCTACGCCATCAAGGAGCGGCAGGAGAGGCGGCAGCTCGATCAGGCTGCCAGGGAGGCGGCACAAGCGGCGCAGGCCGCCAAATCGACCGCATCGACACTGCTTTCGGATCCGGCCGTGCTGGCGATCGGTCTGCAGCTTGTCCGCATCATCGGCGTGCGGCGCGTGATTCCGCTGCTCGCGATCGGTGGCCTCGCGCTTGGGCTGCTGGCCAGCCAGCGCGGTCGCGGCGAGAGCGATCCGACCGATCAATAGCTGTTCAGGTGACGCAGCGGCCGGCTTCGAGCTGCTTTGCGACCTCGGTGAGGGCGCTGACCACGCCTTCGCAGGCCACCGCCTGCCTGGGTCTGTCCGCCGGCGCTTTCTTGTCCTTCAGGGCCGGCCGGCCCTTTGCGGCGCCGACCACCTCCCACAGACGCACGGCGACAGTGGTCGACGGCAGGTCGGGATGCTGGAAGGTGATCGTGCGGCCCTCGGCCGCGCTCAGGAAAATCGCCTCGCGGTCGGTCTTTGCGCCGCGGTTGATATCCGCAGCCGCATGCGTCGTCCCGCTCCGCAGGCGTTGCGTCGTCGGGCACCAGCCGGTCAAGGCCACGACCGGTCGCCATCTCAAGATGCAGTCCGCCGAACAGGACGAAGGCGCCAGTGGCGGCCAGAAAACCGATCGAACGACGTGATCATGTGACGCCTCGGC
Organism: uncultured Alphaproteobacteria bacterium; assembly: GCA_963843435.1. Classification (GTDB taxonomy): domain Bacteria; phylum Pseudomonadota; class Alphaproteobacteria; order Rhizobiales; family Xanthobacteraceae; genus P52-10. The sequence goes on along the minus strand of CAWJKJ010000004.1, from coordinate 86,850 downwards.
AATCCCGTGTGCTTGCTTGTCGGTTAAGGAATCGATTGCCGGGGCAACGTCCTGCCGCCGTCCGGGGTTCCGGTCCGGGCCGGGAACGGCGGGCCGGGCGCGCAAAATATTTTTTGGAACTGGGGGTAGAGCGCGGGAACGAATTCGCGGCTCGGGAGTCATCTCGCCAAGCCGGCTATTCCCCCTGCCCCTAGTTAGCCGGTGATATGGGGCGCAGCCGTGGTGATGCCGGCTGCGCCCTTATTTTTTTGCTTTGCCCATTGCACGGCAGTCCAGCAGGCAGGCCGCTCAATGAAGAACGCCGGCCCAGTGGGCCGGCGTTCTGACTTTCGGCATGAGCCGCGTCCTAGGACGCCGCGGCCCGCGGCGCCCGGTTGCGGGAGTTGCGCTGGAAGAACAGCGCCTGGCTCGCGACCGCAGAGACCATCGCCGGCTGGAACGGCTTCGAGATCAGGAACGCCGGCTCGGGCCGCTCACCGGTCAGGAACCGCTCGGGATAGGCGGTGATGAAGACGACCGGCACCTCGAACGTCTTCAGCATCTCGTTCACGGCATCGAGACCCGAGCTGCCGTCGGCGAGCTGAATGTCGGCGAGGATCAGGCCCGGCGTTTTCTTGCGCGCCATATCCACCGCATCCTTGTGGGTGCGGGCGACGCCGATCACGTTGTGACCGAGGTTCTTCACCAGGCTTTCGAGATCCATCGCGATGAAGGTCTCGTCCTCGATGATGAGGACGTCGGTGGCGATCTCGGCTGCGAGCTCGCGGCCCGCCATTCTCGGAATACTGGCGCACGTCCTTGACGTCGCAATCCAGAATGAAAGCGACCTCACTCTCGGAAAAGCCCTCGAGCGACAGCAGCAGGAACACCTGCCGCGGCAGTGGCGTGATGTTGGACAGTCGCTGCTCGGGCCGGGCATGCAGCGGCACCACGTCGACGTTTTCGTTGATCGCCACCGAATTCCATATCTTGGTGAACAGGCGGAAGAGTCCGGCGCGCGCGCCCTTGCTTTCGTCCAGCAGGCTGGGGTCTTGCAGCAACGCTTCCAGCATCGCCGCAACGTAGGCGTCGCCGGAGGCCTGGTTACCTGTCAGCGCTCTCGCGTAGCGGCGCAGCAGCGGCAGATGTTCGGCAACAAGCTGGGATCGTGACATTCCCCCTCCAATGAATTGACGCAGTCCGGAAATCGGGGCGCTACAGGCCCGCGAAGGTCGATACCTACGCTTGATCCCCAGAAAAGTTCCCGTATTGGCCGGAACTTTTCACGTATCGACGAGTTAGGCCTGTAATCGAACCGTGGCAAGGGCTTCAAAAGTCTACAAAAAACGCCCCGGACGCCGCCTGGCACTTCTCGAGGTCATTTACGGATCGGGGTCATGAAAGAATTGAAATCCCAAGGAAGCCTCCCCAACTCACCGGGAGCACCCGGTGGCAGCACGCCACGGGACAAGCGGCCCAGCGGCCTGAACACTGAAATTCAGGCCCGGATCGGCCACCAACTGCGCGCGATGTACGACGACGTCGTGCGCCAGGGAGTGCCGGACAGGTTCGCCGAACTGATCCGGAAACTGGACGATCCGAACGCTGCAAAGCCTGAGGCCAAAACGGAGGGATCTGACTGATGCCTCTCACAGACAGCTTGCGTGACGACATCCTTGCGTCGGTGCCGAACCTGCGTGCCTTCGCGATCTCTCTGAGTGGAAATGCCGATCGCGCCGACGATCTGGTTCAGGAAACGCTGTTGCGCGCGATCGCCAACATCGATTCCTTCCAGCCTGGATCGAACTTGCCCGCGTGGCTGTTCACGATCTTGCGAAATCTTTTCCGCTCCGATTACCGGAAACGTCGGCGCGAGGTCGAGGACTCGGACGGCAGCTATGCGAAGACGTTGAAGACCCAGCCGAGCCAGAACGTGCACATCGAGTTCGAGGAGTTTCGGGCCGCGCTGGACAAGCTGCCGCAAGACCAGCGCGAGGCGCTGATCCTCGTCGGCGCGTCGGGCTTCTCGTACGAAGATGCGGCGGCGATCTGCGGCTGCGCGGTCGGCACGATCAAGAGCCGGGTCAATCGCGCGCGCTCGAAGCTGAGCAACCTGCTGTATGTCGAGGGTGCCGACGACTTCGGGCCCGACAACACGATCCGCGCGGTGATCGGCGGCAACGGCTGATCTCGTCTGCCGCGCGTTCGGCCGATGACATCGACAACGAAAGAAACGCCGCCCACGGGGCGGCGTTTCCTTTTGCATGCGCTCAGTCGTTGGCGCTAGCTCTAGCTCAGTCCGCCGAACGCCCAGATCAACAGCAGGATCGGGATCGGCACACCCAGCAGCCACAACAACAGATAGCGGCCCATTGTCAGCCTCCTCATTGCAAATCCATGATGGGGCAATGCGAGGTCAGGCGCCGTTCGTTCCGTCACGGCATCGGCAGCAATCCCGACAGTTTTCCGGTGCGGTCCATTTCGGTCTTGTCGACCACGGTGCGCATCGGCGCGGATATTTCGAACACGTAGCTCGCATCGGTGAAATAGCGCTTCGAGGTGCCGCCGAGCGCTTCCGGCGCGACGCGGTCGAGCAGGATGGTTCCGAAGTCGCTGTCCGCGCGCCGCGTCGCCGCGCTGACGTTGAGCTCTTCCCACTTCAGGTGGAAGAGCTCGTTCTGCCCCTTGCCGGTCACCTGCCAATGCACCGCGATATGCAAGCTGCCGTCGCCGGCACCGACGTTGGCCTGCGATGCCAGCTCGAAGAACAGCAGGCAGAGGCTCTGCGCGGCGCGTGCGCTGACGATGATGTCCGGCCCCGAGGACGTCGATCCGCTCCGCGTGAGGGATCGCGCGCGAAGCCAGCAGGCTCTTCAGCCGCGCGCCCTGCCAGTGCCTGTCGCTGAGCAGCGACATGACGTGCGACATGGCGTGGATGCGGCCGATCAAAAGCTCGCGCGCCTGTTCGACATCGGCGCCCGGCCGCATCGTCCGCGTGACGATCGACTGGATCACCGCCAGAACGTTCTTCACCCGGTGATTGAGCTCGGCGATCACCGACGAGAGCCGTGCCTCGAAGCTGATGCGCGCCTCGATCTCGCGGCTGAGGCGGAGATTGTTGTAGGCGACGTAGCCGAACAGTCCGCACAGGATGCTGGTCAACGCGATGCCGACGATCATCACGATCGCCGCAAGCGATTGGGCGCGCGCGGTCGGATCGACCTTGGCGTAGTAGCTCAGCACGAAATCGCGTCCGCCGAAGGTGACGCCCTGCAGCAGCGGCGTCGTCGCGCGCGCAGTCACGGCCACCGGCGGGCCGACGATGCCGTTGCGGTCGGCAGAGAATTCCAGCGACTCGTTGCGCGGGTCGCGCAGCGTCACATTGAACAGCGATGGCTCGTCATTGCTGAGCATCAGCGGGCCCAGCCGGTACGAGAAGGAAATGAAGCCGGTGAGCGGCCCGCCATTTTCGGCAAACACCGGCGCCACCAGCAGGATGCCGGCGTCACCGTCGGTTCGCGGCAACACCGCCGGGTCCGACGCCGCCGGCGCGCGCCTGGCCAGTGCCGCGGTGATCGCCGGGCCCAGTATCGGCGCGCGGTCGACAATGCGCCCCGGCAGCGCGAGCGTCTCCGTCGTGCGCGGCTCGACGTCCATCAGCACATTGAACGCGGCGGGCAGGTTTCCCGTGACGGCTGCGTCGTCGATGTTGCGAATGGTCGGTCGCGAGTAGCCGCCCTCGGCAAGGATCTGCTCGGCCTTGGCGATGTCGGCCGGACCGATATGCGCGATCCATGTGGCCAGCACGAAGTCCGTCTTGAACGCGTAGATCGAGGTCCGCAGCGGCTGCAGGGCGTTCGGATGCAGTGGCTGCGGCGATCGGATCAATCCGACTGCGACGCGCGTCAGCAGTTCTCGCTCGGAGAGCCGCTCCTGCACGCGACGCCCGTGCGTGTCGATGGCGCGCGACAGCGCAGCCTCCTCGATCACGATCTCCTGTTCATAGACCCGAAGCGCGACGAGCCCGGATACGAGCAGACCGATGAGGGCCACCAGAACAACGATGAATCCCAGCCGGACCAAGCGACTACTCTAGGTACAATGAAATTTGCGGGAGCAATTTCCGAAATGCTGCAAAATAGCCCGTTGCCGCACGACAGTCTGTCTTGAGCGGAATAATGACAACGCGACCATTGCTGCACAAGTCTCGCCGGGGGCCTGCTGGTCTTCGCCGTTGCGCGGCTGAAGCTTGAGCGGATCAACGTCCTATGGCCTGTTTGGTTCCATCGATCGGAGGCCGGCGCGGCGTTAACCTTTTGGGCCGGGCCGGCTATCCGACCGAGGTATCTGGCGCTTGTCGGTGCTGGCGCGCGTTGCGTCCAGCGGCACAGCCTCGATCAGTCGTCTTTCCGCGAAAGTGATGCGCGAGGCTTCCGGGCCGGCGGCAGACGGCATCATCAGGCCAAGTCCTGTGATCATCAGCAGGACGCCCGCCAAAATCAGTCCCAGAAATGCGCTCTCATAGTCCATCATCGTCACAATCGCAGGGTGATGCTTTGCGAAGGTTAACGCTGCGGGCGCAGCGGCGTTCCTGAAAGCGGTCCGAAAGCCGAGCCTGATCCGGCCGCTCAGGCGCCGCGCAGCCCGCCCTTCCGTTCGATGAAGCCGATGATCTGATCGAGCCCTTCGCTCTTCTTCAGGTTGGTCATCACGAACGGCCGTTCGCCGCGCATGCGGGTGGCGTCGGTGCGCATCTTGTCGAGCGAAGCCCCGACATGCGGCGCGAGATCGATCTTGTTGATGACCAGCAGATCCGAACGCGTGATGCCGGGACCTCCCTTGGACGGGATCTTGTCGCCGGCTGCAACGTCGATGACATAGATCGTCAGGTCGGCGAGCTCGGGAGAAAAGGTCGCGGCCAGGTTGTCGCCGCCGGATTCGATCAGCACCAGATCGAGCGATGGAAATTTCGCGCGCATGTCGGCCACCGCGGCGAGGTTCATCGAGGCGTCCTCGCGGATCGCCGTGTGCGGACAGCCGCCGGTCTCGACGCCGGCGATGCGGTCGGGCGTGAGCGAACCCGCTCGCACCAGATATTCGGCATCCCACTTGGTGTAGATGTCGTTGGTGATGGCGGCGATGTCGTAGGTCGCCCGCATGCTCTTGCAGAGCAGGTCCATCAGCGCGGTCTTGCCGGAGCCGACCGGGCCGCCGATGCCGACCCGCAAAGGTCCATGCGGGCTCGGGGCGCGGGGCTTTGCAGCGTTCGATGTCGCGGCGGATGTCGGCGCCGACGTTTTCATGGGGCCCCTCGTGCTCATGTCCGAAACAACCTCGTATACTGCGTCTCGTGGCGCATGCTCGCAAGATCGGCGCGAAACGTCGCGCTGCCGATATCGTCGAGCGTGGCGTCCAGCGCGCGTGCCGCGGTCGCTGCGACGGCGGGCTCGAGTGCGGCCATGACCCGCTGGCTGTCGGTCTGCCCGAGCGGTATCAGCCGGACGCCGGCGGAAATCCAGTTCGCGGTCTGCGCATGCAGGAAGGCGTGCAATGTCAGGTCGAGCCGCACGCCGTGGCCTGCGGCGACCGTGCCGACGACGACCGGGTAGGCGATCGGGCCGGACGCGATCTTCAGCAATCGGTCCAGCGCCGCGCAGTTCCAGGTGGCGCTCGCAATGTCTGCAAATGCGCGGCCCTGCGCGGTCGTCTCGAGGTGTCGCTCGCGCGACGGTGCAAAGGCGGCAGCAAGCTCGAGGAGCTCGGCGGCAGCGGCGTCGTCCTCGGCGGCACTGGCGCGCCATGCATGGCAAAGGAAAACGCCGTCGCAAAAGCCCGCGCCGTCCGACAGCATCGCCGACAGCCACGTCCTGCAGCGTTTGCGCGTTGCCGATGTCACCGGCTTCGACCGCCCACTCGATGCCGCTGGAATAGGAGAAGGCGCCGACCGGGAACGACGGCGACAGCCACGTCATCAGCCGGTAGAGCGCGGCGTATTCGGTCGCAGCCGTCGCGCCGGATTCGACGGCGGGCGCGGAAACATGCTGGCGAGGGGGAGACCCCTTGCTACGACCCATGACGGTGCGGATGGGTGTGGCCGTGATGATGGGCGTGGTCATGCTCGTGATCGGTCGACCCGCCATGGTCATGATGGTGATGATCGTGCGCATGGTCATGCCCATGGTGATCATGATCGTGCTGGCCGTGACCGTGATCGTGTCCATGATCGTGTGATCATGGTCGTGGTGATCGTGATCATGCGCATGTCCGCCTTGCGGAGCGGTGGCATAGGCGCCGCCTTCCGGGTCGAACGGGGCTTCGATCTCGATCACGCGCGCACCGAGGCCGCGCACCATCTCCTCGATCACGTGGTCGCGGCGGATGCGCAGCCCTTTGGCCGTGATCTGCGTCGGCAAATGCCGGTTGCCGAGATGCCAGGCGATCCGCACCAGGTGCATGGCGTCCCGGGCGCGGATCTCGACCAGCGGCTCGGCCGCCGCGATGACCTCGATCAGGCGGCCGTCTTCGAGCACCAGCGCGTCGCCGCTGCGCAGCGCGATCACCTCGGCAAGGTCGAGCAGGAACTCCAGCCCGCGCGTTGCCGTCATCGCCAGCCGCCGCCGGTGCCGGTCGTCGAATTCCAGCACGATGGTGTCGGCGGGCTGCTCGCGCCAGGTCTGTGCAGGCTTCACCGATATGGCGCGCAGCATCGGCTGTCTCAGCGCTTGATGACGTCGGCGGGATTGATGATCTCGATCACCGTCGGCGAGGCCTTGAACGGCGCCGAAAGCTCGCGCCAGACCTTCATGTGCGGCGCGCGGCCGTGCGCATCGAGATGCTCGCGCGATTCCCAGCGCTCGACCACCACGAACAGGTTCGGATTGTTCACGCTGGCATGGCTGTCATAGTAGATGCAGCCGGCTTCCTTCTGGGTCGCGGCGACGCAATCCTTCGCGCCCTTGATGTAGGCTTCGCGATGCTCGGGCTTCACCTCGGTGGTGGCGAGGACATAGATCATTCGGCTCTCCCGGAAACTCTTGTTTTTGGACGCTGTGACCTTAGAACAGGAAATACCGCTGCGCCATGGGCAGCACCTCGGCCGGGGCGCAGGTCAGCAGTTCGCCATCCGCACGGACTTCATAGGTCTCCGGATCGACCTCGATCTTCGGCGTCGCGTCGTTGTGGATCATGCTCTTCTTGGAGATGCCGCCGCGGGTGTTCTTGACCGCGTAAAGCTCCTTTTCGATGCCGAGCTTGCGCTTGAGCCCGGACGCGATCGCGGCCTTCGAGGTGAACACCACCGACGATGACGTGCGGGCGCGGCCGAGCGTGCCGAACATCGGCCGGTAGTGCACCGGCTGCGGCGTCGGGATCGAGGCGTTGGGGTCGCCCATGGGCGCTGCGACGATCATGCCGCCCTTGATGATGCAGTCGGGCTTCACGCCGAAGAAGGCCGGCGACCACAGCACGAGATCGGCGAGCTTGCCCTTTTCCACCGAGCCGATCAGCTTCGACACGCCGTGCGCGATCGCCGGATTGATCGTGTATTTGGCGATGTAGCGCTTGACGCGGAAATTGTCGTTGTTGCCGCCCTTGTCCTGCGGCAGCGATCCGCGCTGCTTCTTCATCTTGTCCGCGGTCTGCCAGGTGCGGATGATGACCTCGCCGAGCCGGCCCATCGCCTGGCTGTCCGAGGACATCATCGACAGCGCGCCGAGGTCGTGCAGGATATCTTCGGCGGCGATCGTCTCCTTGCGGATGCGGCTCTCGGCGAAAGCAAGGTCCTCGGCGATCGACGGGTCGAGATGGTGGCACACCATCAGCATGTCGAGATGCTCGTCGATGGTGTTGCGCGTGAACGGCCGGGTCGGGTTGGTCGACGACGGCAGCACGTTCGGCAGGCTCGCGACCTTGATGATGTCCGGTGCATGCCCGCCGCCGGCGCCTTCGGTGTGGAAGGCGTGGATGGTGCGGCCCTTGAACGCCTTCACCGTGTCCTCGACGAAGCCGAACTCGTTCAGCGTGTCGGTGTGGATCATCACCTGGATGTCGTGCTTGTCGGCGACGCTCAGGCAGTTGTCGATCGCCGCCGGCGTCGTGCCCCAGTCCTCGTGCAGTTTCAGCGCGCAGGCGCCGGCCTTGATCATTTCCACCAGCGATGCCGGGCGCGCGGCATTGCCCTTGCCGGAGATGCCGAGATTGACCGGCAGCGCGTCGAACGACTGGATCATGCGGCCGATATGCCAGGGGCCGGGCGTGCAGGTGGTGGCGAACGTGCCGTGCGAGGGGCCGGTGCCGCCGCCGAGCAGCGAGGTGACGCCGCTCATCAGCGCGTCCTCGATCTGCTGCGGGCAGATGAAATGGATGTGGCTGTCGAAGCCGCCGGCGGTGAGGATCTTTCCCTCGCCGGCGATCACGTCGGTGCCGGGGCCGATGATGATCGTCACCTTCGGCTGGATATCCGGATTGCCGGCCTTGCCGATCGCATGGATCTTGCCGTCCTTGATGCCGACGTCGGCCTTGACGATGCCCCAGGTGTCGACGATCAGCGCGTTGGTGATGACGGTGTCGACGGCGCCCTGGCTGTTGGTGATCTGGCTCTGGCCCATGCCGTCGCGGATCACCTTGCCGCCGCCGAACTTCACCTCCTCGCCATAGACGGTGAAATCCTTCTCCACCTCGATGATCAGGTCGGTGTCGGCGAGCCGCACGCGGTCGCCGACGGTGGGGCCGAACATGTCGGCATAGACGGTGCGCGCGAGCTTGACGGACATGCGGCTCAACCTTGTTTGGGTTTGGCGAGACGGGGGCGGAGCGGGCGATGCTAGCCGGCATGGCTTTGCGCTCCGTCAGCGGGTCTTCGTCGCCACATCATCAGCGCGTAGGTGCCGTAGATGCCGACCGCGAGCACAGCGATAAGCGGCGCGGGATCGAGTGGCGCCAGGGAAATGTCGAGGGCGACGCCGGCGACGACGCTGACGACGAACACCACAAGCCCCACGGGAATTGCCACCGCTCCGCGCTTCCACCCGCGAGCGTAGAATACGATCCCCATCACCACGATGTGCGCGGCGAACGCGAGCATCATCGCGATGATCCAGGATGGCGGTGGCACCCAGATCACAGCTTTCCCATCACGTCGCCGCGAAAGCCGTAGACCGTGCGCTTGCCCGCGAGCGCGACGAGCGTGACGTCGCGGGTCTGGCCCGGCTCGAAACGCACGGCGGTGCCGGCGGCGATGTTGAGCCGCATGCCGCGCGCCTTCTTGCGGTCGAACTTCAGCGCCGGATTGGTTTCGAAGAAGTGGTAGTGCGAGCCGACCTGGATCGGACGGTCGCCGGTGTTCGCGACCGTCAGCGTCACCGTCTTGCGGCCCTCGTTCAGGACGATGTCGCCGTCCTTGATGAACATCTCGCCGGGGATCATGCGGACCTCAGATCATGTTGAGCGAAAGACCCACGCCGATCAGCACACAGGCGGCGCCGGCGACGCGAACGAGTGGCTGCAGCGAGGCGGAACGCAGGCCAAGCACGATGCCGATACCCGCGAGATGCAGCGCCGCGGTCGCTGCGACGAAGCCGATCATGTAGCCGAGCCCGCCATGGTTGGCGGCTTCCAGCCCGTGTGCATGGCCGTGAAACAGCGCCGCGGCGCCGATCACCAGCGTGCCGAGCCATGCGGGGAGATTGACGGCAAGCGCCACGAGCAGGCCGAGCACGACCACCGAGGCGAGGATCGCAGGCTCGACCAGCGGCAGCGGGACCTGCACCATGCCGAGCGCGGCGCCGGCGACCATGACGCCGACGAACGTCAGCGGCCACAGCCACAGCGCGCGTCCGCCCTTGAGCGCCGCCAGCAGGCCGACCGCGAGCATGACGGTCACATGGTCGAGGCCGGATAGCGGATGCTGCAGGCCGGCAAACAGGCTTGCGGTCTCACCGTGGCCCGTATGCGCGAACGCTGCGGTCGGGGCGAGCAGGGCGAGGGTCAAGACGAGGCGCAACATGAAGGGTCTCCTGTTCTTTCGCGTTTCTTGTTTGATGGGTGGTGAAGTCAGCGGATCGGTTCGTGCACCGTGACGAGCTTGGTGCCGTCCGGAAAGGTCGCTTCGACCTGGATGTCGTGGATCATCTCGGCGATGCCGTCCATCACCTGCGCGCGCTTCAGCACCTGTGCGCCGGCCTGCATCAGCTCGGCGACGGTGCGGCCGTCGCGGGCGCCCTCCAGGATGAAATCCGAAATCAGCGCTATCGCCTCCGGGTGATTGAGCTTGACGCCGCGCTCGAGCCGGCGGCGGGCGACGATGGCCGCCATCGAGATGAAGAGCTTGTCCTTTTCGCGCGGGGTGAGGTTCATCGAACAGCCTGTAATCAGTTGAGCCAGAGTCTCGGCAGCGCCTTCGCGTCGATCTGCGCCAGCACCTTCATCACGTCGGAACGCAATCCGGCGGCATCCTTAGCGCAGAAGCGGGCGAGTGCAAAACCGTTCCAGGCCGAGATGCCGACCTCGCCCGTGAACGTGGCCGCCGCGCTGCGAACGCGCTCCACGACCTCTTCGGTGCCCGGCACGACCAGCACGGTCGCGATCGCCACGCCGCCGTCGGCTGTGGCGCGCTGCGCCAGCTTGCCGCCGATATCGTCCGCGAGCCGCAGCGTTTCGGCGAAGATCAGCCTGCCGCCGCGCCGCAGCCGCCAGCGGTCGCCATAGGCGCCATGGAGCATGCGCTCGTCCATCGCGGCGCGTCCGAACACGACGATTTCGGCCAGCAACAGCGAGGCCTCCTCGTGCAGGTCGATGTCGATCCGGCGCGACAGCCGGGCGCGATCGAACAGGATCGTCTCCTGCGGCAGCCAGGCGAGATGCGCACCGGCCCGCACGCGCAGGGAGACGTCGATCGTGGCCGCGGGCCCGTGCGAGCGATAGACCTTCTCGGCCGCCGCCGTCGTCAGCGTCAGCGCGGTGCCGGCGCCGGCATCGATCGAAATGTCGAAGCGGTCGCCGCCGGCCACGCCGCCTGCGGTGTTGACCAGCACGGCGGAGAGCGCGCGTGTTTCGGGGGACGGAAAGCGGACGCGGAGCGAGCCGGCTTCATGGACGTCGCCGCGACGGGTTTTCCCGGCGGAGAGAATGGTCTCGAACTTGACCGATCCGACCGCGCGATTGGCGGCGAACACGTTCGATATGTCTGTGGTCTCTGCAGAAGCCAACGGCATCGCCCCTCCAACCCGACGATGGCACGAAAGCGGCTACAGCGCCATTGCCCGGCTGATCGCGCTCGGGTCGAGATTGGAGCGGTCGCAGGAGAAGGTCACGGCGCCACGGTCCATCACGGCGAACTGGTCGCCGAGCTCGCAGGCGAAGTCGAGATACTGCTCCACCAGCACGATGGCGATGGTGCCGAGGTTGCGCAGGTAGGAGATCGCCCGGCCGATGTCCTTGATGATCGACGGCTGGATGCCCTCGGTCGGCTCGTCGAGCAGCAGGAGCTTTGGCCGCATCACCAGCGCCCGGCCGATCGCCAGTTGCTGCTGCTGGCCGCCGGAAAGATCGCCGCCGCGCCGTCCGAGCATCGATTGCAGCACCGGAAACAGCGAGAACACGTCGTCGGGGATGTTGCGCTCGTCGCGCTTCAGCGGCGCGAAGCCGGTGCGCAGGTTTTCCTCCACCGTCAGCAGCGGGAAGATCTCGCGGCCCTGCGGCACGAAGCTGATGCCGCGCCGGGCGCGCTCATAGGGCCTCAGCGCATTGATGTCCTGGCCTTCGAACAGGATCTCGCCGCTGGAGATCGGCTGCTGCCCGACCATCGCGCGCAGCAGGCTGGTCTTGCCGACGCCGTTGCGGCCGAGCACGCAGGTGACCTTGCCGGGCTCGGCGACCAGCGAGACGCCGCGCAGCGCCTGCGCCGCGCCGTAGTAGAGGCTGATATCCTTGACGTCGAGCATCGCTATCGCCCCAGATACACTTCGATCACGCGTTCATTCGCCGATACGTCGTCGATCGTGCCCTCGGCCAGCACCGAGCCTTCATGCAGGCAGGTGACCTTGACGCCGAGCGCGCGCACGAACGTCATGTCGTGCTCGACCACCACCACCGTCTTCTTCTTGTTGATCTCCTTCAGCAGGTCGGCGGTCTGATGCGTCTCCACGTCGGTCATGCCGGCGACGGGCTCGTCGACGAGCAGGAGTTTTGGATCCTGCGCCAGCAGCATGCCGATCTCGAGCCACTGCTTCTGCCCATGCGACAGGCCGCCGGCCAGCCGGTCGCGCGCGTCGGTCAGGCGGATGGTTTCCAGCACGCGCTCGATCGTCTCGGTTTCGTCAGGCGTCTCGCGCCAGAACAATGTGCCGCGCACGCGATGGTCGACATTCAGCGCCAGCAGCAGGTTGTCCTCGACGGTCTGGCTTTCGAACACCGTCGGCTTCTGGAATTTGCGGCCGATGCCGAGCTTGGCGATCTCGGTTTCATCCAGCTCGGTGAGATCGACCTTGCCGCTGTCAAAGAACACGTCGCCGGTGTCGGGCTTGGTCTTGCCGGTGATGATGTCCATCATCGTCGTCTTGCCGGCGCCGTTCGGGCCGATGATGGCGCGCATCTCGCCGGGCTCGATCGCCAGCGACAGGTTGTTGATGGCGCGGAAGCCGTCGAAGGCGACGTGCACGCCGTTGAGATACAGGAGCGCGGATGTGGTGGCCGTCGACAGCATCTCGTTCACTCCGCCGGGTTGGCTTGCGGGGCCGGCGCGATCGCCGCCTTCTCCGCCTTGGCTTCGGCGCGCTGGGCGCGCCACGGCGCCCACCACTGCTGCAGCGTGCCGATGATGCCGCGCGGCATCAAAAGCGTCACCAGCACGAACAGTGCGCCGAGCATGAACAGCCAGTAGGGGGCCAGCATGCCGGAGGTGAACACGGTCTTGGCGTAGTTCACCAGCACGGCGCCGAGCACCGCACCGGTCAGCGTGCCGCGTCCGCCGACCGCCACCCAGATCACGGCTTCGATCGAATTGGCCGGTGCGAACTCGCTCGGATTGATGATGCCGACCTGCGGCACGTACAGCGCGCCGGCGACGCCGGCCATGCAGGCCGACAGCGTGAACACGAACAGCTTGTAGGTTTCGACCCGGTAGCCGAGGAAGCGCGTGCGCGACTCCGCGTCGCGGATCGCGATCAGCACCTTGCCGAGCTTCGAGGTGACGATCGCGCGGCAGATCAGGAAGCCGATCACCAGCGCGACGCAGCTCAGCACGAACAGCGCCGCGCGCGTGCCCTGCGCCTGCACGTTGAAGCCGAGGATGTCCTTGAAGTCGGTCAGGCCGTTGTTGCCGCCGAAACCGAAGTCGTTGCGGAAGAAGGCGAGCAGCAGCGCGTAGGTCATCGCCTGCGTGATGATCGAGAGATACACGCCGGTGACGCGCGAGCGGAACGCGAGCCAGCCGAAGCAGAAGGCCAGCAGGCCCGGCACCAGCAGCACCATCAGCGCGGCGAACCAGAACATGTCGAAGCCGTGCCAGTACCAGGGCAGCGCCTTGTAGTTCAGGAACACCATGAAGTCCGGCAGCAGCGGGTTGCCGTAGACGCCGCGATTGCCGATCTGGCGCATCAGGTACATGCCCATCGCGTAGCCGCCGAGCGCGAAGAACGCGCCGTGGCCGAGCGAGAGGATGCCGCAATAGCCCCAGATCAGGTCGATCGACAGCGCCAGCAGCGCGTAGCACAGGTATTTGCCGAACAGCGCCACCAGGTAGGTCGGGACATGGAAGAACGACGTCGGCGGCAGCAGCAGATTGAGCAGCGGCACGATGATGCCGACGGCGGCGATGATCGCGAGGAAGACGACCGCGCTCCGGTCGAGCGAGCGGATCAGGATGTGCGACATCATGCTTCCACCGCACGTCCCTTCAGGGCGAACAGTCCGCGCGGCCGCTTCTGGATGAACAGGATGATCAGCACCAGGATGGCGATCTTGCCGAGCACGGCGCCGGCGACGGGCTCGAGGAACTTGTTGGCGATGCCGAGCGTGAACGCGCCGACCAGCGTGCCCCACAGATTGCCGACGCCGCCGAACACGACCACCATGAAGCTGTCGATGATGTAGCTCTGGCCGAGGTTCGGGCTGACGTTGTCGATCTGCGACAGCGCCACGCCGGCGATGCCGGCGATCCCGGAGCCGAGCCCGAAGGTGAGCGCATCGACGCGCGAGGTGGCGATGCCCATCGACGCAGCCATGCGGCGGTTCTGCGTCACCGCCCGCATCTCCAGGCCAAGACTGGTGTAGCGGAGCATCAGCAGCAGGATCGCGAACACCGCCAGCGTGAACACGACGATCCACAGCCGGTTATAGGTGATGGTGATCTGTCCCAGCTCGAACGCGCCGCTCATCCAGGACGGGTTGCCGACCTCGCGGTTGGTCGGGCCGAAAGCGGTGCGGACCGCCTGCTGCAGGATCAGCGAGATGCCCCAGGTGGCGAGCAGGGTTTCCAGCGGCCGGCCGTACAGGAAGCGGATGACGCCGCGCTCGATCGCGACGCCGATCGCGCCTGCGACCAGAAACGCCAGCGGCACGGCGATCAGCAGCGAATAGTCGAACAGGCCCGGGTAGCTCGTGCGGATCACTTCCTGCACGACGAAGGTCGTGTAGGCGCCGAGCATCACCATCTCGCCATGCGCCATGTTGATGACGCCCATCACGCCGAAGGTGATGGCGAGGCCGATCGCCGCCAGCAGCAGCACGGAGCCGAGCGAGATGCCGTACCAGGCGTTCTGCGCGGTGGACCAGATGGCGAGCGAGCTCTGCACCGAGGCGATCGCCGATTGCGCGGTCTGCGCGACCAGCGGCGAGGGATCGTTGGCGACGCTGCTCAAGAGTGCCAGCGCGTCCTGATCGCCGCGGTCGCGGATGACGCCGACCGCCTCGATGCGGCTTGCCTCCGGCGCATCGGCCTTGCCGAGCAGGATGGCCGCCTGGGCCTCGGCGAAGGCGCGCTTCACCGCCGCGTTGGTTTCCTTCGGCAGCGCGCCTTCGATGACCGGCAGCGCATTGGCGTCGCGCGACTTGAACACGGACTGCGCCGCCTGCAGCCGCCGCGCGGGATCCGGCGACAGCAGCGTCAGGCCGCCGATGGCGGCTTCGACCGAACGCCGCAGCCGGTTGTTGAGGCGAACGGTGCCGAGATTGGCGAACGACGATGCGACGGCGTCGCCGGTCGCGGCATCGGTGACCTTGCCGTCGCGTTCCTTGATGTAGACCTTCTTGGTGGCCGGATCGGCGACCAGGCGGCCGTCCTGCAGCGCCTGGATGATCGGCCAGCGCGCGCGGATTGCCGCTTGACGGCGATGGCGCCGACCGCGGCTTCGGTATCGGAGAATGAATCGTTGGCGAACTGCGCGACCGCGTCCTCGAACGGACCTGCAGCCGCGGGCGCGACGAATGCGATGGCCAGCAGACAGAGCAGGACTGCCGCAGCAGCGCGATGGATCAATCGATTGAGCACGAAAACCGCCCCGGCAGAGGTTGGAGGAAGGCGGCGGATGCCGCCGCCTTCCGTTGGTTGTCGTCGCGGAATTGCGGACGGGACGAGCGCGGGACTTACGAGCCCTGACCGCCGCACTTGTTGGTCTTGGTGTTCCAGTTGCCGCACTTCTTGCCGACCCAGTCGCCGATCAGGTCCTTCGAGCCGTCGAGCTCCTTCGACCATGCGTCGCCGGCAACGAGGCCGGGCGTCTTCCACACCACGTCGAACTGGCCGTCGGCCTTGATCTCGCCGATCAGCACCGGCTTGGTGATGTGGTGGTTCGGCAGCATCTCGAACTCGCCGCCGGTCAGGTTCTTGGCCTTGATGCCGGGCAGTGCGTCGATCACCTTGTCCGCATCGGTGGACTTCACCTTCTCGACCGCCTTCACCCACATGTCGAAGCCGATCACGTGCGCTTCCATCGGATCGTTGGTCACGCGCTTCGGGTTCTTGGTGTAGGTCTGCCAGGCCTTGATGAACTTCTCGTTCTCCGGGTCCTTGACCGACTGGAAGTAGTTCCAGGCGGCGAGGTGGCCGAGCAGCGGCTTGGTGTCGATGCCGGCGAGCTCTTCTTCACCCACCGAGAACGCGACCACCGGAATGTCGGTCGCCTTGATGCCCTGGTTGCCGAGCTCCTTGTAGAACGGCACGTTGGCGTCGCCGTTGATGGTCGAGACCACCGCCGTCTTCTTGCCGGCCGAGCCGAACTTCTTGATGTCGGCCACGATCGTCTGCCAGTCGGAATGACCGAACGGCGTGTAGTTGATCATGATGTCTTCCGGCTTGACGCCCTTCGACTTCAAGTAGGCTTCGAGGATCTTGTTGGTCGTGCGCGGATAGACGTAGTCGGTGCCGGCGAGAACCCAGCGCTGCACCTTCTCTTCCTTGGCGAGATAGTCGACCGCCGGGATCGCCTGCTGGTTCGGAGCGGCGCCGGTGTAGAACACGTTACGCTCGGACTCTTCGCCCTCGTACTGCACCGGATAGAACAGGATCGAGTTCAGCTCCTTGAACACCGGCAGCACCGACTTGCGCGACACCGAGGTCCAGCAGCCGAACACCACCGCGACCTTTTCCTTGGTGATGAGCTCGCGCGCCTTCTCGGCGAACAGCGGCCAGTTCGAAGCCGGGTCGACGACCACGGCTTCGAGCTTCTTGCCCATCACGCCGCCCTTCTTGTTCTGCTCTTCGATCAGGAAGAGGATCGTGTCCTTCAGCGTGGTCTCGCTGATGGCCATGGTGCCCGAAAGCGAATGCAGGACGCCCACCTTGATGGTGTCCTGTGCCTGGGCCGCCCCGAAAGTGGACAGGCCGAGGGCGAGACCAGCGGCGGCCGCCAGCGCCTTGCGGCGGCTGAGCGGCCGAGCGATGGCCGAGGTCAATTGAGTAAGCATGCGATGTCATCTCCCTGACGCAGACAGTAAATGCTGCGAAACGGCCACCCGGCCGCCTGCGTTAACGGAATCGCAAGAACTGTGCCATCGCAGCAACGCATCTTAAGATTTTGAAAAGACTAGTGAATTTCGGCGATGACGAGGGCTGTCATGAATCGCTCTGGCCTAATATTTGGGCAGTATTCCTGAGCCGAAATTGGGCGAATTGCCCATTATTTATGCAAATTTTGTCTATTGTATAAAATTGCAGCAGCTGATTTTCGCTAACTAGCGACGGCCAAACGCGATTTCCGATGCGAAATGCCTTGAAAGCACCGCAACCTTGGCGCATATGAACGGCGACCGCGAACTCGATCCGGTCGCTGCAGGCTGCGTGTTCTGATCCGTCGACGCCACTCAATATCTGGCGCAACCGGTGTCTGGCCTGCCTCTTTAGCTCACAAGCAGATGCTCCAGACACGCGGGCATCATCAACGCTTCGCTTGCGACCGTCGCAATCCGCGCCGGCGCCCGTGTTAACTCATAGAAAGAACCCTTTTGACTTCCTTTCAGGATTTCGGCCTCGCCGATCCCATTTCTCTCGCACTCACCGAAGAGAACTACGTCACTCCCACCCCGATCCAGGCCCAGACCATCCCGCTCGCGATGAGCGGCCGCGACGTCGTCGGCATTGCGCAGACCGGCACCGGCAAGACCGCAGCGTTCGCGCTGCCGATCCTGCACCGGCTGATCCATCCGCGTAAGCAGACCGCCGCCGAAGAGCTGCCGCGTCCTCGTGCTCAGCCCGACGCGCGAACTGTCCGGACAGATCCTCGACAGCTTCCAGGCCTATGGGCGCCACCTGCGCCTCAGCGCCACGCTCGCCATCGGCGGCGTGCCGATGGGCCGCCAGGTGCGCGCCGTGATGCCTGGCGTGGACATCATGGTCGCAACGCCCGGCCGCCTGCTCGATCTCGTGCGCGGCAATGCGCTGAAGCTCAACCAGGTCGAGTTTCTGGTGCTCGATGAAGCCGATCGCATGCTCGACATGGGCTTCATCAACGACATCCGCAAGATCGTCGCCAAGCTGCCGGCCGTGCGGCAAACGCTGTTCTTCTCGGCAACGATGCCGAAGGCGATCGCCGAGCTCGCCGAGGACATGCTGCGCGATCCGGAGCGGGTCGCGGTGACGCCGGTCGCCTCGACCGCCGAACGCGTGTCCCAGCGCATCATCCAGGTGGACCGCGGCGCCAAGCCCGCGCTGCTGGCGAGGATCCTCAAGGGCGAGCCGGTGGACCGCGCGCTGGTCTTCACGCGCACCAAGCATGGCGCCGACAAGGTGGTGAAGGGCCTGGCCAAGGCCAACATCACCGCGGAAGCGATCCATGGCAACAAGTCGCAGAACCATCGCGAGCGCACGCTCGCCGCGTTCCGCTCCGGTCAAATCCGCACCCTGGTCGCGACCGATATCGCCGCGCGCGGCATCGACGTCGACGGCGTCAGCCATGTGGTGAACTTCGATCTGCCGAACGTGCCGGAAACCTACGTGCATCGCATCGGCCGCACCGCCCGTGCCGGCAGCGACGGCATCGCGATCTCGCTGGTCGATGCCGACGAGGTTGCCTACCTGCGCGACATCGAGAAGCTGATCCGTCAGGCGCTGCCGCGCGAGGATGAGCGGACCGGCGACGCGAAGTCGCACGCGGAGCGCACCGGTGATACGCGCAATCATCAGGCGCGCTCCAACGACGGCCGGCGTCAGCAGCCGCAGCGCGCGCAGCGGCAGGACGGCCGCGGCGCGCCGCATCGCAACGGCGGGGAGCGCGACATTGCGGCGCGACCGTCGCAGCATCGGTCGCACGCCGGCCACTCGAACGGCGCGCGTACGCCGGACGCATGCACCGGGATCAAACGACAAGAAGTCCCGGAATGGCGGCCGCCACGGCGCGCCGCAGCCGCAGCCCGGCCGGCGCGTCAGGCCACGCCGGCAACGGGTCGCATGAAAGCATTCAGGGCGTTGCGTTCATGACGCGCGAAAGCCGTCCGGCGCGGCCGCGCAGGAGCAACGCAAGGGACAACCCCATTCGAATTCGCACGGGCGTTTCCGCGACGCCCGGCAACCGCAGCGCTAAGATACGAGCAACGATTCGGAGAGACCGATGGCCAAGGAAGAACTGATACAATTCGAAGGGCTCGTGACCGAGATCCTTCCGGACGCGCGGTATCGCGTCCAGCTCGATGCCGGACACGAGATCGTCGCCTACACCGCCGGCAAGATGAAGAAGAACCGGATCAAGACGCTTGCGGGCGATCGCGTGACGGTCGAGATGTCGCCGTATGACCTGGAGAAGGGGCGGCTGATTTTCCGTCACAAGGACGAGCGCGCGAGCAGCGCGCCGCGTCCGCCGGGACCGCCGCGCGGCAACCAGCAATTCCGCCGGCGCTAGACGCCGATCGAGCTTCGCGTCTCCTGACCTGTTGTTCGAAGCCCGGCCTCTCTTCCGGGATCATGACCCGGCCGCGGCGGCCGACGGATCGAGTTTCCTGCACCAGAAGCGACTGACGCTTCTGGTCAGGAAGCTGATCCAAAACGCCGTCACCGATTTTCCGATTTCCGATATCTTTTTGAATCCGAAGCCTTCGGCGCATCGAGATGCGTCGACGCGCGCCGCTGTCGTCGTGCGAGACGACGTCACAACGCCTGCAATTGATCAGGAATTATCGGGCGCCGAGCGCGCGAGGGCGGCCGCCGATTACCGCTTCCTTAACCAAATCTCATCATCTTGTGCAAGATTTTATGGAGATTTGCATGCTCGATCGCGTCAGCGGCACCACCCTCATCAAGTCCGTTATTCTGTTCATGTCGGCGTGCGTCGTGTTGATGCTGGCGATGGACAGCTGGCAGGCCTGGGATCGCCTCGCGATAACCGGGCGCATCGCCAACATCGCCGACGCCTCGGCGAACGCGTTCAAGGCGATGCACAACCTGCGCACCGATCGGGCGACGACCAACCGCTCGTTGAACGCCAACGACCCGATCGATTCGGAAGCCGAGAAATATCTCCGCTCGATCCGCGACTCGCAGATGCCGGCGATGCGCAAGGCCGCGGAGATCCTCGCCGACGTCGATTTCGCCGACAAGAAGACGCTGCTTCCCGAGCTGGTCCGGCTCACGCAAAGCCTGACCACGATGCAAACCGAGCACTGGGAAGCCGTCGCCAAGCCGAAGGCCTCGCGCCGTCGCGACGCTCGCGAAGGACTACATGGACACGACCGGCACGCTGCTGCAGGTCCTCGACAAGATCTCGAACCAGCTCGCCGCCGCCGTCCATCACAACGATCCGCTCGTCGACCAGCTTCTCTCGATCAAGGGAATGGCCTGGCACCTGCGCAACACGGCGGGTGAGGCCTCGCTGCTGGTTTCGAACGGCCTAGCGGCAGGCAAGGCGCCGCCCGAAACGCGCCTGACCTACACGAAGTTCGTCGGCGGCATCGACGCCGCATGGGCGGCGCTCGAAAGTGCGGCATCGGGAACGCAGCTTCCGCCGGACATTTCCAGGCGCGATTGCCGCCGCCAAGCAGGCCTATTTCGATCAGCAATACGTTGCGCTGCGCGAGCGGCTGCTGAACGCCGCTCTCGCCGGAGAAAAGGCCGAACTGACCCCGACGCAATGGGCGCCGGTCACGGTCGAGCGCATGGGCAGCGCCGTCGTCGTTGCCGAAAAGGCGCTCGATGCCGCCAAGGAGCATGGCGTCAAGCTGCATCAGGAAGCGCTGCGCGAACTGATCATCAAGCTCGGCCTGCTCATCGCCGCGATCACGATCGCCGCTCTCAGCATCGTCGCCGTCACGAAGCGCGTGATCGGTCCGCTGCATCAGGTCCGCGACGCGATGCTGAAGGTCGCCGCCGGAGATCTCTCCGCCAATGTGGCGTTTGCCGAGCGCAGCGACGAAATCGGTGCGCTGGCCAAGGCGCTCGGCACGTTCAAGCAGAGCGCGGTCGAGAAGACGCGCATCGAGGACGAGCAGCGCGAGCGGCATACGCGCAACGCCGGCCGCCAGCAGGCGGTCGAGCAGCATATCTCTGCCTTCGAAAATCAGGTCCGCGAGGCGCTCGATGCGCTGGCGGGCGCGTCCGAACAGATGCGGCATACGTCGGAGACGCATGTAGCGTGATCTCCGAGCGGACCAACTCGCAGGTCCGCACCGCGGCAAGGGCCTCCGATGATGCCTCGTCGAACGTGCAGAGCGTCGCCGCGGCGTCGGAAGAGCTGAGCGCATCGATCGGCGATATCAGCCGCCAGGTCACGCACGCCGCGAGCATTGCCGCGCGCGCCGTCGACCAGGCCCGCCAGACCGACAACACCGTCCAGGGCCTGTCGGAAACCGCCAGCAAGATCGGCGACGTGGTCAAGCTCATCAACGACATCGCCGGCCAGACCAACCTGCTGGCCCTGAATGCGACCATTGAAGCTGCCCGCGCCGGCGAGGCCGGCAAGGGGTTTGCGGTCGTGGCCTCCGAGGTGAAGTCGCTCGCCAACCAGACCGCGAAGGCGACCGAGGATATTTCCCAGCAGATCGCCGCCGTGCAGCGGGTCGCGCAGGACGCCATGGACGCCATCAAGGGCATCGGCGGCACGATCTCCGAGGTCAGCGAAGTCGCGACCGCGATCGCCGCCGCCGTGCAGGAGCAGGGTGCGGCGACGATGGAAATCACGCGCAACACCCAGCGGGCCGCGCAAGGCACCAGGGATGTTTCGGAGAATATCGCCGGCGTCAGCTCCGGCGCCGACGAGACCGGCCATTCGGCACAGAGCGTCAAGTCCGCCGCCGAAGCGCTGGGATCGCAGGCGCAGCACCTGCGCAATCAGGTCAACGATTTCCTCGGACGGATCCGGGCGGCGTAAGCCGCCCGATCCCGAAAGTGTGAAGCGGTTTTCGGACAGATCATGTGCAAATAAAGGCCCGTTCTTCGGGAAGCGCCGCTATGAGCAGGTCGTGACGGTCGGCGGACGGCAGATCGTGCTGGACTGGCGCGGGCGCGCGAAGAACTGCTCATCCAGCGGCAGCGATCCGATGATGTATTTCGCCATCGTCGGCGTATAGGCGTAGGAAATCTCGCTCCAGATCAGCTGCGTATTCGGGATCTTCAGCGCCGTCGGGATCGTGACCGCGTCATTCGGCTTTCGGGCGATGTCGTTGCCGACGAATCGCCCCAGGCGACCTTTGCGTTGCCGCTGGCGTCGATGTTGACGGCCGACACCTTGATCTTCAGCGGCGTCGCCGAATAGGGCGTCATGATCGCCGTCGTCGCATTGAAAATGTTCGTCATGTCGGTATCGGCGATCGTCGTCGTATTGCGCGACGAGGTCGGAGATTGACCTCGCCGTGATCGTGACCTTGCGGTCGACGGCGACGCCGTCCGCGAGCTCGGCGGTGCCGAAGAACAGCCCGAGGATCGCCGGCGTGATGATTGCGAGCTCCACGGCGGCCGCACCGCGCGTGTCACGCACGAACCTGCCGGAGGTCCGCGCTCGAATTCGCTGCAACAGCTTGCGCATCATCAGAACGGTCCCGGTTCGTTGCGGAATGACGCGGTCGAAACCAGCAGCCGCTTGTTGTTGTTGAGGTTGGCGGCGTTGAAGCCGATGTTGGTCACGAACAGCGGCCACTGATAGAAGGTGCGAACCACGACGATCTGGCCCGCGCTTCCCGGGCGAATAGGTCGTCGGATTGTTGTAGTTGCCGCCGCTGATCGGATTGCTGAGGGTGATGCTGGCGAACGCCGGATAGCTCTTCACGTCCACGTCGACGCCGGCGCAATCGAACAGTCCGGCGAGCCGCCCACAGAGGTCTGTCTTGAACTGGGTGGCGGTCATGCTGGCCATCTGCGCCTGGCCGGTCATGATCAGCCGCGCGGTATCCTGCGTGGCTGTCTCCAGCACCTGGGTGGCAAAGAAGATCATGCAGATCTCGATGATGGCGAACATCATCATGAAGAAGGGAAGGGCGATCATCGCGAACTGGATCGCGACGGCGCCGTTGCGGTCCCGGCGAAAGCGGCGCAACGCACATACGGCGGCAATGCTGACGTTGAGAGACGAGCGCATCAAAAAGACTTTCGGCGGCAGGAAGCGTTATCGTCGAAAGTACACAGCAGAAATTGTCGAAGTCTTTCGTACGATCGCGACAATCCGTACCGCGGCGTTAACCGATTGTTAACGAGGTGACATCTGCGCCGGAGCGTCGGCCGGGGTTGCCGCCGCTAGGCTGTTGCGCACGCCGCTCTGATTGATCGTCGCGGTGAAATAGGTCGGCGCGTCGCCGAGCGTAATGCGGCGCTGGCAGATCGGCGTGCAGCTATAGGACTCGCGGTCGATGCCGCGATAAACGGTCACAAGCTTTTCGCTCGGTCCCTCGACCTGGATCATGCGATCCATCACCGTCGAACCCTCCCGGTCCAGCGCCATGACATTCGTCGTGCCGTAGCCCTTGCCGGTCACCACCATCATGTTGCCCGCCTGCAGCGACACGTCGGCGATCAGCGGGTTGCCGACCACGATCGTCGAGACCTTCTCCGGGAGCTTGACCAGCTTGGCCTGATCGACCACGACCGCGATCGGCTCGGCAGCGGGCGAGGGAGTCGCCAGCGGCACGAGCAACAGCCCGAGTGCGATAGCCTTTGCGGGAATGCGCAGCACGGTGCGCGGGAACGACGCCAACATACTTACTGAACTCCGGGACGCGATACTTGCCGGCTAAAGCGATACGCAGCGGTGCCGGCGCCCGTGATGCTGAATCTGCCGTTAATTGATGAAGGAACCGCAAATTTTATTCGGCGGGCTCCAGAGTCTTCTGCCGCAGCGGGTGGGCGAGCTGCGCGACAAACCCGTTCGGCATCGTCGGGTCGCCCGCCCCGTAGTTCGCGGGCACCCGATCCTTCGGCATGTAGAATGTGCCGAACATGATGTCCCAGATCGGGAAGGTGGTGGAGAAGTTGGTGTTGCCGCCATCCTCCAGGCCGGTGTGGTGCCAGCGGTGGAACACCGGCGTTGCGATCACGTATTTGAACGGGCCAAGGGTCCAGTTCAGGTTGGCGTGCACGAACGCCGAGTGGAAGATCTTGAACGGCCCGAGCCAGAACATGACCTGCGGGGAAATGCCGGCGAGCAGCAGCACCACATCCACCGCGACCGTGCCAAGCAGGATGTTGACGGGATGGAAGCGGGCGGCGGAGATCCAGTCGAGGTCTTCGGAGGAGTGATGGATCGCGTGATAGCGCCACAGCGTCGAGCCGTGGAAAATCCGGTGCAGCCAGTACATCGGAATGTCCGACACCACCAGGAACAGGATCGCCTGGAACCAGAGCGGCAACTGGGCGAGCGGGCCGTGACCATTGTCGTAGAATGCGATCAGCTCGGCCTCGCCGTGCACGTTGAAAATCAGCGCGGCGCCGATCACCAGCGACCCGATGCGGACCAGCCGGGCAATCGTCGGAATGAAGAACCAGTAGACCAGATCGGTGAGGAGTTCGCGCTTTTGCCACCAGGGCGGCCCTGGATTGCACGCCCAGAAGTGATTGAGCACCGTGAAGGTCAGCGCGAGAGCGATCGTAGCCGGCACGATCTTGAGGAAGGTCTCGCCGATCATCTGAGCGAGTCCCAGCGTCACTTCGATCATGGCAGTCTCCGGTGCGAAAAGAACTACCTACGGACTTATCGTTAAGACCTCATAAAGAAGCTCGCAGCGCCGCCACGGGTTCCGCTCGTCGCAAAGTCGAACCGGGTCCTGTGCATTGCGAACCGGGGATCGGTGTGCTGCCGGCAAGTTTCCGTTAACTGTGGCGCAGAACTGCCTGATTGCGCGGCTTTTCTGCAATCGAATTAACTGCGCTGCAATTCTCGCTAACTAGGTTTGCCACATGGCCAGGTCGCCGGACCAAACTCCGGGTGAGGCCAATTGCAAGCTTCAACAGCCCAGTGTTCAAACGGAGTTATCCATGAAGAACCTTCTTGCTCGTTTCGTGAAGGACGAGTCCGGCGCCACCGCGATCGAGTATGCGCTGATTGCCGCCGGCATCGGCGTTGCGATCATCGCTGCAGTCAACGCGCTCGGCACCTCGATCAGCAACAAGTTCACCAGCATCGGCGCCTCGCTGAACTAAGCGATTGCCCTGTTGAGAAGCGAAAGGCTTCGGTCAAACCGAGGCCTTTTTCTTTTTTGGCGCTTTTGCCGTAAGAGCGCGCCCGTGTTGGTCCGGATTTGGTGATTGTTCACCATTCGCCGATAGCCTCGCTGATGCGCATTGTCCGGCCGCGGCGGGACCTGTCGAATGGCGGAAATGACCCTCGATATCGTTCGCCTCCTGCTCTTTCCCGCACTGATGGCCTTCGCCGCCGTCAGCGATCTCTTCACCATGACGATTTCGAACCGGATCTCGCTGCTGCTGCTCGCGGGTTTCGTGCTGCTGGCTGCCTTCGGCGGCATGAGCCTGCAGGCGATATCCATGCATGTCGCGGCGGGCTTTGCGGTGCTGACGGTCGCCTTTGTCTGCTTCGCGCTCGGCTGGATCGGCGGCGGCGACGCCAAGCTGGCGGCCGCAACGGCGCTCTGGTTCGGCTTCGACCATCTGATGATCTACCTCGTCTATGCCTCGATCGCCGGCGGGGTCGCTGACGCTGCTGATCCTGCAGCTCCGCAATGGCCGCTGCCGCAGCCGCTGCTGTCGCAGGCCTGGGCTGCAACGACTGCACGACAGGAAGAGCGGCGTCCCCTATGGCGTCGCGCTCGCCATCGCCGCGCTGCTGATCTATCCCGAGACCGAGTGGATGAAGGCGGTCGATCTCAGCCGCTTCGCGGGCGGCTAGACCGCGCGGGAACCTCGAATTCCGCGCTAGATATTTCGAAGAAGCTTTCGTTAACTCGATTTAGATACGCCTCATTAACCATGCTTTGACCTTTAGCTGGTCAAATCCCGTGACGGCGGCGGCTGCGCTGCGGCGTCATGTGGAAAGTGAAGCGTATGAATACCGCGCGTATCATGGTTCTGGCCATCGCGATTGGTGCAGGCGGTATAGCCGCCTACCTCGCGAGCGGTTCCGATCCGCAGCCTGTCGCCGAGGCACCGGCGCCGAAGCTCGATACGGTCGACGTATTGATCGCGAAGTCCGACATTCCGCTCGGTCAAACCGTCAAGCCGGAAGACCTGCAGTGGCAATCCTGGCCGGCGGCGACCGTGAGCGAAAGCTTCATTCGCCGCGACGCGCGCGGCAACGCGATCGCCGATCTCACCGGCTCGATCGCCCGCTCGCCGTTCTTCGCCGGCGAGCCGGTGCGCGACGCGAAGCTGGTGAAGGGCAACGGCTCCGGCTTCATGGCGGCGATCCTGCCGTCGGGCATGCGCGCGATCTCGACCGAGATCTCGCCGGAGACCGGCGCCGGCGGCTTCATCCTGCCGAACGATCGCGTCGACGTGATCCTGTCGCGCCGCGAGAGGATCGGCAACGACGAGACCGTCAATTCCGAGATCATCCTGGGCAACATTCGCGTTCTCGCGATCGATCAGACGGTCGAGGAGAAGGACGGCCAGAAGGTCGTTGTCGGCAAGACCGCGACGCTCGAGCTGAAGCCGGAGCAGGCCGAGACGCTCGCGCGCGCGCGCCAGAGCGGAACGCTGTCGCTCGCGCTGCGCAGTCTCGTCGATGCGAGCGAGCCCCGACGAGGATCGCAGGCGATCGCCGCGGCGACACCGTGAACATGGTGCGGTTCGGCGTCACGGCGACGATGACCACGAGCCAGAAGTGATTTGAGGGGATGGAAGGCATGAACGGCGCGAGTACCCAGGCGATCGCTGTGGACCCAGGCGGTCTGCGCCGCGTCGTTCGCGATCGTCGCCGCCTTGACGCTGGTGCCGCAGGGTTCGCCCGCGACCGCGAGCGATCTGCGCGCCGGCAACGCCGCCGTCGTCCAGGGCGCGGTGCGGTTTCTGCCGCTCGGCATCGGCAAGTCGGTGGTGATCGACCTGCCGCGCGAGATCAAGGACGTGCTCGTCGCCGATCCGAAGATCGCCAACGCGGTCGTCCGCTCCGCGCAGCGCGCCTATATCATCGGCGCCGCGGTCGGCCAGACCAACATCTTCTTCTTCGACAGCGAAGGCCAGCAGATCGCGGCCTACGACATCGCCGTCACTCGCGATCTCAACGGCGTCCGCGCCGCGCTGAAGCAGGTCGCTGCCGAATGCCGACATCCACATCGAAGGCGTCGGCGACGGCGTGGTGCTGACCGGCGTGGTCACCAGCCCGGTCGATGCGCAGCAGGCCGACGATCTCGCCGCGCGCCTGGTCGGCAGCGCCGACAAGGTCGTGAACAGCATCGTCGTGCGCGGCCGCGATCAGGTGATGCTGAAGGTGACGGTCGCCGAAGTGCAGCGCGACGTCATCAAGCAGCTCGGCGTCGATCTCAGCGGCAGCCTGAACTTCGGCACCAACGGTCGTGAATTTCAACAACGCGAATCCGTTCTCGGTCGTCGGCAGGCCGCTCGTGGCCGCGCAACGGGATCGCCGGCACGTTCGCAAGAGCGGCTCAAGCGCGCACGGAACGTTGCGGGCGATGGAGCGTGCCGGCGTGGTGCGCACGCTGGCCGAGCCCAATCTCACGGCGATCTCGGGCGAGTCGGCGGCCTTCATCGCCGGCGGCGAGTTTCCGATCCCGAAGGGCTACACCTGCGATCCCATTACCCGTCAGTGCAGCACGTCGATCGAC
Source organism: uncultured Alphaproteobacteria bacterium (assembly GCA_963843435.1). Taxonomy (GTDB): domain Bacteria; phylum Pseudomonadota; class Alphaproteobacteria; order Rhizobiales; family Xanthobacteraceae; genus P52-10. The sequence goes on along the minus strand of CAWJKJ010000004.1, from coordinate 59,232 downwards.
TTCAAGAAGTTCGGCATCACGCTGAACTTCACTCCGGTCGTCCTGACCGAGGGGCGGATCAGCCTGCGCGTGATGACCGAAGTGTCCGAACTGTCGTCGGACAACTCGCTGCAGCTCGCACAGGCCGTCACCACGACGCAGGTCAACACCCTGACCATTCCGTCGATCAAGACCCGCCGTGCCGAGACGACGCTGGAAATTCCCTCGGGCGGCTCGCTGGCGATGGCCGGCCTGATCCAGGAACAGACCAAGCAGGCGATCAACGGCTTGCCCGGACTGATGCAGCTGCCGGTGCTCGGCGCGCTGTTCAAGAGCCGCGACTACGTCAACCGCCAGACCGAGCTGATGGTGCTGGTCACGCCCTATGTGGTGCGCGCGGTCGCGCAAAAGGATCTCTCGCGGCCGGATGACGGCTTCGTCGATTCGTCCGATCCGTCGTCGGTGATGGCCGGCACGGTCAACCGCATCTACGGCGTGCCGGCGCATGTCGACGCGGCGCGGCCACGCCGCAACATCTTCGGGTTCATTACGGATTGAGTTGGGGCAGGAGACACGATGACGAACGCTAACCCCACTCGCTTCACCTTGCGGCGCGCGAGGTCGATCGCGCCGCTGCGCTGCTGCTGGCGGCGGCGCTCGGCGCCTGCACGCATACCAAGGAAGAGATCACGCTCGCAGCCGTGCCGACCGACTATCGCCAGCGCCATCCGATCGTCGTGCAGGAGGCCGATCGCACCATCGAGGTCTTCGTCGGCACCGGCCGCGGCGGCTCTGACCGCCGCGCAGCGGACCGACGTCACGGCCTATGCGCAGACCTGGCTGCACGAGGGCACCGGACCGATCGCCATCGACCTGCCGGTCTCGACGCTCGAACGCGCGCGCGGCGACGCAGTCGCTGCACGACATCCAGGCGATCTTCTCCTCCGTCGGCGTGCCGGCGCGCGGCGTCACCATCCGCCGCTACACGCCGCCGGATCAGCGGCAGTTCGCGACGATCAAGCTGAACTATCCGAAGGTGACCGCCGATGCGGGCCCGTGCGGCCTCTGGCCGGAAGACCTCGGCCCGTCGTTCCGCAGTCCGATCTATCAGGAGAACCGGCCTTACTCGAATTTCGGCTGCGCCTCTCAGCGCAACATGGCGGCGATGGTCGCCAATCCCGCCGATCTGGTGCAGCCGCGGCCGGAATCGCCGAGCTACACGGCGCGGCGCTCGACCGTGCTCGGCAAGTATTCGAAGGGCGAACCCACCGCGACCCAGTATCCGGATGCGGACAAGGGCAAGATCAGCGACGTCGGCAAATGATCAACTACGCGCAAAAGAACACCGAAGGAGATGCGCCGCGGTCGCCGGCAGCGCAGGACGAGCATATCGCGCCTTCGCCGCGCGTCTCGGTGCAGGCGTTCTGCGAAACGGTGGAAACCGCCGCGGCGGTGCAGTCGGCCGGCGAGGATCGACGGCTCGGCAAGGCGCATCTGAAGATCCAGATGGGCGGCATGGCGGCGGCGGTCGAGGCCTATCGCAACGCGCCGACGCCGAACGTCATCGTGCTCGAGACCGAAGGACGGGGCGACATCCTGTCGGGCCTCGATCACCTTGCCTCGGTCTGCGACGCCGGAACGCGCGTCGTCGTGATCGGCAGGATGAACGACGTCCTGCTCTATCGCGAGCTGGTTCGTCGCGGCGTCAGCGACTATGTGATCGCGCCGGTGGCCCCGATCGACGTCGTCCGCGCGATCTGCGGCCTGTTCTCGACGCCGGAAGCGAAGCCGGTCGGCCGCGTCATCGCCGTCACCGGCGCCAAGGGCGGCGTCGGCGCCTCGACCATCGCCCACAACATCGCCTGGGCGATCGCGCGCGACCTCGCGCTCGATTCCGTCGTCGCCGACCTCGACCTCGCGTTCGGCACCGCCGGCCTCGACTACAATCAGGATCCCGCCCAGGGCATCGCCGACGCGGTGTTCTCGCCGGACCGTATCGACACGGCCTTCATCGACCGGCTGCTCTCGAAATGCACCGACCATCTGAGCCTGCTGGCGGCGCCGGCGACGCTCGACCGCGTCTACGATTTCGGCGCGGAGGCGTTCGACTCGGTGTTCGACACCCTGCGTGCGACGGTGCCCTGCATCGTGCTCGACGTTCCGCACCAGTGGTCGGGATGGACCAAGCGTGCGCTGATCTCCGCCGACGATATCCTGATCGTCGCCGCGCCCGATCTCGCCAACCTGCGCAACACCAAGAACCTGTTCGATCTGCTGAAGGCGTCGCGGCCGAACGACCGAGCCCCGCTCTATTGCCTGAACCAGGTCGGCGTGCCGAAGCGTCCCGAAATCAAGGCCGCGGAATTCGCCAAGGCGATCGAGAGCGAGCCCGTCGCGCTGATTCCGTTCGAGCCGCAGCTGTTCGGGCTCGCCGCCAACAACGGCCAGATGATCGAGGAGATCGCGGCCAAGCACAAGGTGACGGAGCAGTTCCTGCAGATGGCGCAGCGCCTGACCGGCCGCGCCGAAGCCAAGAAGCCGCGCTCGTCGCTGCTGCCGCCGCTGCTCGGAAAGTTGCTCGCCAAATAATTCTTCGCGTGGAGTATCGTCGTGTTCGGTAAGCGTAGCGGATCGGAAGCCGAAGCCAGGGTCGTCAAGCCCGCGGTCAGTGCGCCTGCGCCTGCGGCGGCGCCGCGCGCGCATCTCGAGCCGCCGGTCGCCGCGTCGCCGTCGATCGCGCCGGCGCGTGCCGCGCCGAGCCGCCGAAGGAGGCCCGCCGCTCGGACAACTATTATCAGGTCAAGACGACGATCTTCGGCGCGCTGATCGAGACGATCGACCTCGCGCAGCTCGCCAAGCTCGACGGTGAATCGGCGCGCGAGGAAATCCGCGACATCGTCAACGAGATCATCGCGATCAAGAACGTCGTGATGTCGATCGCCGAGCAGGAAGAGCTGCTCGACGACATCTGCAACGACGTGCTCGGCTACGGTCCGCTCGAGCCGCTGCTGGCGCGCGACGACATCGCCGACATCATGGTCAACGGCGCCGACACGGTCTACATCGAAGTCGGCGGCAAGATCCAGAAGACCGACGTCCGCTTCCGCGACAACCAGCAGCTTCTGAACATCTGCCAGCGCATCGTCAGCCAGGTCGGCCGGCGCGTCGACGAGTCGTCGCCGATCTGCGACGCGCGCCTTGCCGACGGCTCGCGCGTCAACGTCATCGTGCCGCCGCTGGCGATCGACGGCCCGGCGCTCACCATCCGCAAGTTCAAGCGCGACAAGCTGACGCTCGACCAGCTGGTCAAGTTCGGCGCGATCAGCCCGGAAGGCGCCGAGATCCTGCAAGATCATCGGCCGCGTCCGCTGCAACGTGCTGATCTCCGGCGGCACCGGCTCGGGCAAGACCACGCTGCTGAACTGCCTGACCAACTACATCGACGCACGACGAGCGCGTCATCACCTGCGAGGACGCCGCCGAACTGCAGCTGCAGCAGCCGCACGTCGGTCCGCCTGGAAACCCGGCCGCCGAACCTCGAGGGCGAGGGCGAGATCACCATGCGCGATCTGGTCAAGAACTGCCTGCGCATGCGTCCCGAACGCATCATCGTCGGCGAGGTGCGCGGACCCGAGGCGTTCGACCTGCTGCAGGCGATGAACACCGGCCACGACGGCTCGATGGGCACGCTGCACGCCAACAGCCCGCGCGAGGCGCTGTCGCGCTGCGAATCCATGATCACCATGGGCGGCTACTCGCTGCCGTCGAAGACCATCCGCGAGATGATCTGCACGTCGATCGACGTCGTCATCCAGGCGGCGCGCCTGCGCGACGGCTCGCGCCGCATCACCCACATCACCGAGGTGATGGGCATGGAAGGCGACGTCATCATCACGCAGGACCTGTTCCTCTACGACATCGTCGGCGAGGACGCGAACGGCCGCATCATCGGCCGGCATCGCTCGACCGGCATCGGCCGGCCGCGCTTCTGGGAGCGCGCGCGCTACTACGGCGAGGAACAGGCGGCTCGCCGCCGCGCTCGACGCCGGCGAGATCGCAGCAGACGAGCTGCGGAGGCGCAGCGATGAACTGCAGACTGCTCGCGCTCGCATTCATGGCCGCTGATCGCGATCGGCGGCGTCGCCTGGGTGTTTCTGTATCCGATGCTGTCCGGCGAACGGCAGGCCGAGCAGCGCCGCGCGAACTTTCGCCAAGAGCGAGCCGGTCGCCCGCCGTGCCGACCGCGACGCAGCGCACGCGGCGCCAGCAGGTCGAGGACTCGCTGAAGGAGGTCGAGGACCGCAGCAAGAAGGCGAAGAGCAGTCGCGCTGACCAGCCGGATCGCACAGGCCGGCCTGTCCTGGAGCAAGCAGTCAGTTCATCATCATTTCGGTCGTGCTCGGCGTCGCGATGTTCCTGCTGGCGCTGTTCATGTCGGTGTCGGTCTGCTGCCTGTCGCTGGCGTTCGGCTTTGCCGGCGGGCTTCGGCGCGCCGCGCTGGTTCCTCGGCTTCATGAAGAAGCGGCGCGAGAAGAAGTTCCTCGAGGGACTTCCCGACGCCGTCGACGTCATCGTTCGCGGCATCAAGGCGGGTCTGCCGCTGTTCGATTCCATCAAGGTCGTCGCCGCCGACGCGCAGGAGCCGGTCAAGAGCGAGTTCGCCACCATCGTCGAGACGCAGGCGATCGGCATGCCGCTCGGCGAGGCCTGCGCCCGCCTCTACGACCGCATGCCGGTGCCGGAGGCGAACTTCTTCGGCATCGTCATCTCGATCCAGCAGAAGGCCGGCGGCAACCTCTCCGAGGCGCTCGGCAATCTGTCCAAGGTGCTGCGCGACCGCAAGAAGATGAGGGCCAAGATCAAGGCGATGTCGATGGAGGCGAAGGCCTCCGCCGCCATCATCGGCTCGATGCCACCGGTCGATCATGGCGATCGTCTACATGACCAACCCCGGACTACATCGAGCTCCTGTGGACGACGCCGCCAGGTCGCTTGATGCTCGCCGGCAGCGCGCTCTGGATGACGGTCGGCTGTCTTGGTGATGAAGAAAATGATCAACTTCGACTTCTGATCGATAGGGACCGATGTTCGACTTCATCATCGAGAAGATGCACGATCCGCGCCTGATGACGATGCTCTTCGCAGCCATCGCCGCCGGCGCGACCGTGTTCACGCTGGTTTCGCCGCTGTTCGCCGACGATGGCCTGAACAAGCGCATGCGTGCGGTCGCCGACGAGCGGGAGCGTATCCGGCTGCGCGAGCGCGACAGGATGGCGAAGTCCGAGAAGGGTTTCGCTGCGGCAGTCGCCGAAGCAGGTCGTGCAGAAGGTGGTCGCGGATTTCAACCTCGAGCAAGTGGCTGGCGCAGGAGGCCGCGCGCGACAAGCTGGTCATGGCCGGCTTCCGCGGCGAAGCGCCCTACGTGACGTTCCTGTTCTTCCGTCTGGTGTCGCCGATCGTGCTGTTCATGGCGACGGTCGCTCTACGTCTTCTGTCATCTCCGAACTGGAGCAGACGGTCACGGTGAAGATCGGCATTTGCATTCTGGCCGCCTATGTCGGCATGCAAGCGCCGATGATCTATCTGAAGAACGCCATCAACAAGCGGCAGCTGTCGATCAAGCGCGCATTTCCCGATGCGCTCGACCTGCTGCTGATCTGTGTCGAATCCGGCATGTCGGTGGAACTGGCGTTCCGCAAGGTCTCCTCGGAAATCGGCTCGCAGTCGATCCCGCTCGCGGAGGAGTTCACGCTCACGACCGCGGAGCTGTCCTACCTGCAGGACCGCAAGGTTGCCTACGATAACCTGCAGAAGCGAACCGGTCTCGACGGCGTGAAGTCGGTGTGCATGGCGCTCGCACAGTCGGAGCGCTACGGAACGCCGCTCGGCGCGACCTTGCGCGTGATGGCGCAGGAAAATCGCGATGCGCGCATGACGGAAGCGGAGAAGAAGGCCGCGGCGTTGCCGCCGATGCTGACCGTGCCGATGGTGCTGTTCTTCCTGCCGGTGCTGTTCGTCGTGATCCTGGGCCCGACCGGCATCAAGCTCTCCGAGATCGGGCATGTCAGGGGCGCGCGTCGCGTGAGTCTGAAGCGACGCTCGTTCCTTCGAACGGCTACGCGCGCTCGCGCACGGTCAGCGATCGGGCTCAGCCTCGCGCGCGCCGCCAACCGTCTCGGCGCTGCGGGCGCGGCCTTGCGGCGGCTTCTTCTCGCCGCCGCGATTGAGCATCTGCTTCAGGTAGCTGATGCTTTCCGCCGCCTCGTCCGGCGGCAGGCCCGCCGTGATGATGCTCTCGGCCTCCGGCAGCCGGCCCTGCAGCCCGATCGCCAGCGCAAGGTTCTGGCGGATGCGCGCGTCGGACTGTGCGCCCTGATGCGCGCGCCGCAGCGCCTCTTCCGCCTGGGCGAGCTGCTTGGAGAGCACGTAGGACATGCCGAGGTTCGACAGCACCGACGGCTCGTCCGGCTTGATCTTCAGGGCGTTGCCGTAATAGCGCCGCGCTTCCTCGTGCCGGCCGAGCCGGTCGAGCGCGGTGCCCTGCACCGAAAGAATGTGCCAGTCCGGATTGTCCGGCGTATGCGCGCGGCCCAGCGTGTCGAAACCCTGCTGGTAGCTGCCGTTATCCACCAGCGCCCGGCCGTAGGCTGCGAGCAGCGCCCGGTTGCTCGGGATTGACGATGGCCGCCTGTTCCAGCACGGCGGTCGCCTGCGCGCGCTGGCCGGTGGCGCGCAGCGCCTGGCCGTAGCCAAGTGCTGCTTCCGCGTCCTTCGGATTGGCCCGATAGCGTTCGCCGTAGGCGTCGATGGACTTGCGCGCGTCGGCTTCCGATTGCGGCGCGGGCGTCGTGGGGATCGATCCGGTGAGGTCGCGACCTGCGATGCTCGAACATCCTCCGGCGCCGGCCGCTACGATCGCCAGGACGCTGGCTGTGAGAGCTGCTCTGAGAGGGGATCGCGTACGCATGGGACATCCACTCGTTCTGGCCGCGCGGGTGAGGGCGGCGAACAGCTTCAGCAATAGACTGTTAACCCTAATGTCTGGTTAATTGCGGCTGCGCCGCCGGCACCGGACACGCGGCGCCGTGGCGGAAACTGACTTATCGAGTAAAGAAGGCAGCATGCATCCAGTCTTTCGAGGTCGCGGCCGGAACAGCGGCGACGCCCATCACCTTCGTCACCAAATCGTCGCTGAGCGCGACCACCGATGCGCTCGCAGCGCCGTCGCGGCAGTTCGTCGAGGCCGCTGCATTCAAGGCCAGGCCGGGTCAGTGCCTGCTGCTGCCCGCAGCCGGCGGCGGCATCGATGGCGTCCTGTTCGGCCTGGAGGACGAGGGCGCGAAGTGGCGCGACCCGTTCCGCGCCGGCCAGCTGCCGGGACTGCTGCCGCCCGGCGACTACCGCTTTGCCAACGCGCCGCACGATGCGCGCCTCGCGGCGCTCGCCTTTGCGCTCGGCAGCTATCGCTTTCAGCGCTACCGCAAGGCGGAGCCGCCGGACGTGAGGTTGCTGCTGTCCAACGAGCTCGACGGCGAAGAGTTGAGCCGCATGGCCGAGGCCGCAGCGCTTGCGCGCGACCTGATCAACATTCCGGCGAACGACATGGGGCCGGAGGAGCTCGCCGATGCCGCGCGTGCGCTCGCGGAGCGGTTCGGCGCAAAATTCTCCTGCATCGTCGGCGAAGAGCTGCTGGCGAAGAACTTTCCGCTCATTCACGCCGTCGGCAAGGCCTCGAGCCGTGCGCCGCGGCTGATCGACTTCAGCTGGGGCGAGGCGTCGCACCCGAAGGTGACGCTGGTCGGCAAGGGCGTCTGCTTCGACACCGGCGGCGTCGACCTGAAGCCGTCGAGCGGCATGCTGATCATGAAGAAGGACATGGGCGGCGCGGCCAACGTGCTGGCGCTCGCGCAGATGATCATGGATGCGAAGCTGAAGCGTGCGGCTGCGCGTGCTGATCCCGGCGGTCGAGAACGCGGTCGCCGGCAACGCGTTTCGCCCGCTCGACATCTATCCGTCGCGCAAGGGCCCGACGGTCGAGATCGGCAACACCGATGCCGAAGGACGGCTGGTGCTCGCCGATGCGCTGGCGCTTGCGGACGAAGAGAAGCCGGACCTGCTGATCGATCTCGGCACGCTGACGGGCGCTGCGCGCGTCGCGCTCGGCCCCGAGCTGCCGCCGTTCTACACGCGCGACGAGCGGCTCGCGGCCGACGTCGCGCGCCATGCGCAGGCCGAGCACGATCCGCTCTGGCGGCTGCCGTTGTGGCCGCCCTACGATTCCTGGCTCGATTCCAAGGTCGCCGACATCAACAATGCGCCGTCCGGCGGCTTCGCAGGTTCGATCATCTGTGCGCTGTTTCTCGGCCGGTTCGTCGAGGCCGCGACCACCTGGCTGCATGTCGATATCTACGGCTGGACGCCGTCGTCGAAGCCGGGGCGGCCGGAGGGCGGCGAGTGCCAGGCGGCGCGGGCGATCTACAAGCTGCTGGCGGAACGTTATGGCTGACAAGCGTCTTACGCCCGCCCGGGGCGACATCGCCGCAAAACACCTCGAGGGTCAGGTCCAGGCCGACCGGTTCGTCGAGGGCGAGGAGCTCGAGGTGATCGATGCCGTGGCGCCGCTGCGGCAGGCGCCTTCGCACGACGCGCCGCTCGACACCGAGGCGCTGAAGGGCGAGCGCGTCACGATCTATGATCGCAACGGCGAGGGCTGGGCGTGGGGTCAGCTCAACGGCGACGGCTATGTCGGCTGGCTTCCCGACAGCGCGCTGGTCCGGCCGCGCCACACGCCGACGCACCGGGTTGCGGCGCTGCGCACCTTTGCGTTTCCGGGTCCGTCCATCAAGCTGCCGCCGGTCGAGGCGCTGCCGCTTGGTGCTGCGATCGAAGTCACAGGCGACGACGGCACGTTCGCAATCACGCCGCAACGGCACTTCGTGCCGTTGCAGCATGTCGCCGCGCTCGACGTCTTCGAGAATGATTTCGTCAGCATCGCCGAGCGCTTCGTCGGCGTGCCGTATCTCTGGGGCGGCAAGACCGGGCTCGGCATCGACTGCTCGGGCCTGGTGCAGATCGCGCTCGCCGCGTGCGGCATGGCGGCGCCGCGCGACAGCGACCTGCAGGAGCAGGCTCTGGGCGAGGTGCTGGAGGAAGCCGAGATCGACGACCTGGCGCGCGGCGACCTGATCTTCTGGAAAGGACACGTGGCGATCGTGCGCGATCACGACACCATCGTGCACGCCAACGCCTTTCACATGGCGGTCGCGATCGAAAAGATCGCCGAGGCGCACGAACGCATTCTCGCATCCGGCACCGACATCGTCAGCGTCCGCCGCCTGTTCGAAGCGCCGATCAATCCGGCGTTTATTATTTGAATGTCATTGCCGGGCATAGCCGTTCGTCGAACGGCTGACGGCTCATGCGCAAAGCGCATTTCTCGAAGAGAGATGGATGCGCGGGTCAAGCCCGCGCATGACAGCCGCCCTACTGCGCCACGGTCTCCACCGGCGCCGCTTCCATCCGGAACGCCGCGGCAAACAGCGCGCGCGTGTAGTCGCTCTTCGGGTTCTTGAACAGCTCCGCCGCCGGGCCTTCCTCGACCACCTTGCCGTGGCGCATCACGATCAGGTGGCTTGCGAGCGACGCCACCACGCGCAGGTCGTGCGAGATGAAGACGTAGGTCAGGTCGTTCTTGCGTTGCAGGTCGCGCAACAGGTCGACCATCTGCGCCTGGAACAGCATGTCGAGCGCGCTGGTCGGCTCGTCGAGCACGACGAAGCTCGGCTCGAGCACCACGGCGCGGGCGATGCTGATGCGCTGGCGCTGGCCGCCGGAGAATTCGTGCGGATAGCGGAAGCGCGTCGCCGGATCGAGGCCGACCGACTGCAGCGCCTTGACCACCCGTTCCTCGCGCTCATCCGGAGACAGCTTCGGCTGATGCACCTCGAGGCCTTCGGCGACGATGTCGCCGACCGACATGCGCGGGCTGAGCGAGCCGAACGGGTCCTGGAACACGATCTGCATGTCGCGGCGGATCGGCAGCATGTCCTTGAAGCGGAATCCCTGGATGTCCTTGCCGAGAAAGACGATCGGCCCCTGCGAGGAGATCAGCCGCAGCAGCGCCAGGCCGAGTGTCGTCTTGCCCGATCCGGATTCGCCGACCACGCCGAGCGTCTCGCCCTTGCGCACGGCGACACTGACGCCGTCGACGGCCTTGATGTGTCCGACGGTGCGGCGAAGCAGGCCGCGCTTGACCGGGAACCAGACCCGCAGGTCCTTCGACGACATGATCACGTCCTCGTTCGGACGTGGCGGCGCCGGATCCGGCTTCGGCTCCGCCGCCAGCAGCGCCTTCGTGTACGCATGCTGCGGCGAGGTGAAGACCTGCTCCACCGGGCCCTGCTCGACGATCTTGCCGTTGTTCATGACGCAGACGACGTCGGCGATGCGGCGCACGATGCCGAGGTCGTGGGTGATGAACAACAGGCTCATGCCGAGCCGCTTGCGGATGTCGGCCAGCAGTTCGAGGATCTGCGCCTGCACCGTCACGTCGAGCGCCGTGGTCGGCTCGTCGGCGATCAGCAGGTCCGGCTCGTTCGCCAGCGCCATGGCGATCATCACCCGCTGCCGCTGCCCGCCGGACAGCTGGTGCGGATAGGCGCCGAGCCGCGATTCCGGGTCGCGGATGCCGACCTGGGTCAGGAGCTCGACGATGCGCGCCGCGCGCGGCCGCGCCGCGAACGCCGCGGTGCAATTCGAGGATCTCGCCGACCTGCTGCTCGATCGTGTGCAGCGGATTGAGCGACGTCATCGGCTCCTGGAAGATGATCGAGATGTCGTTGCCGCGGATCTCGCGCAGCTCGCGCTCGGTCAGCTGCAGCAGTTCGCGTCCCTTGAAGCGGATCTGTCCCGTGGGATGATGCGCCGCGGGGTAGGGCAGCAGCCGCATCACCGACAGCGCGCTCACCGACTTGCCGGAGCCGGATTCACCGACCAGCGCCACGCACTGGCCCTTGTCCAGCCTGAACGAGATGCGGTCGACCGCCACGGTCTCGTGGCCGGCCTGGCGGAAGACGACGGACAGGTCGCGCACGTCGAGGAGCGGTTGGCTGGTCGCGTCCATGGTCTACCTGAACGTCTTGCGCGGATCGAAGGCGTCGCGCACCGCTTCGCCGATGAAGATGAGCAGCGACAGCATGATCGCCAGCGCGAAGAAGCCGGTGAGGCCGAGCCACGGCGCCTGCACGTTGGCCTTGCCCTGCGCCAGCATCTCGCCGAGCGACGGCGAGCCGGGCGGCAGGCCGAAGCCCAGGAAGTCCAGCCCCGTCAGGGTCATCACCGACGACGAGGTGATGAACGGCAGCATGGTCATGGTCGCCACCATCGCGTTCGGCAGCAGGTGGCGGAACATGATGACGCGGTTGGAGACGCCGAGCGCGCGCGCAGCCTGGATGTATTCGAGGTTGCGTCCGCGCAGGAATTCGGCGCGCACGAGGCCGACCAGCGTCACCCAGGAGAACAGCAGCAGGATGCCGAGCAGCACGAAGAAGGTCGGCACCAGGATCGCGGACAGGATCAGCAGCAGGTAGAGCGAGGGGATCGAGTTCCAGACCTCGATGAAGCGCTGGAACGACAGGTCGATCCAGCCGCCGAAATAGCCCTGCACGCCGCCGGCCGCGACGCCGATGATCGACGAGATGATCGTCAGCGTCAGCCCGAACAGCACCGAGATGCGGAAGCCGTAGATCAGCCGCGCCACCACGTCGCGGCCCTGGTCGTCGGTGCCGAGCCAGTTGTATTCGAGGTCGCGGCAGCCTTTCAGGCCCTTCTTCTCGACCACCGGCTTGCACTGCTCTTCGGTCAACATCCATGTCGGCTTCGACGGTGCGGGCGTCGGCAGGTCGAGGTTGTGGGTGTTGTAGGAGTAGCGGATCGGCGGCCAGATGATGGTGCCGCCCTTCTCGGCGATCAGCTTCTGCAGGAACGGATCGCGATAGTCGGCGGCGGTCTCGAAATCGCCGCCGAAGGTCGTCTCCGAATAGCTGACGACGGACGGGACAGTAGAACTTGCCGTCGTACCGCACCAGCAGCGGTCTGTCGTTGGCGATGAATTCCGCAAACAGCGAGAGGCCGAACAGGACCAGGAAGATCCACAACGACCAGTATCCCCGGCGGTTGGCCTTGAAGTTCTGCCAGCGCCTGCGGTTGAGCGGCGACATGCGCAAGCCGTGACGGGACGGCGGGACCGCCTGGCCCATCGGCCCGGTTGCCGTCGACTCGATGGGCTTCTTGACGCGCGGCGTCAACGTCGGCTGCTCGGCGATTGCCATCAGACTTCCCGCGCCTCGAAATCGATCCGCGGATCGACCCACATGTAGATCAGGTCGGCGATCAGGCCGACGACGAGGCCGATCAGCGAAAAGATGAACAGCGTGCCGAACACCACCGGATAGTCGCGATTGAGGATGCTCTCGAAGCGAGAGCAGGCCGAGCCCGTCGAGCGAGAAGATGGTTTCGATCAGCAGCGAGCCGGTGAAGAAGGCGCCGACGAACGCGCCGGGAAAGCCCGCGATCACGATCAGCATCGCGTTTCGGAAGATGTGCCCGTACAGCACCCGGTTCTCGCCGCAGCCCTTCGCGCGCGCCGTCATCACATACTGCTTGCGGATCTCGTCGAGGAACGAGTTCTTGGTCAGCATCGTCGTCGTCGTGAAGGCGCCGAGCGCCATCGCGAACAGCGGCAGCGTGAGGTGCCAGAAATAGTCGACGATCTGCGCGTACCACGGCAGTTGTGCGAAGTTGTCGGAGGTCAGCCCGCGCAGGGGAAAGATGTTGAGGAACGAGCCGCCGGCGAACAGGACGATCAGCAGGATCGCGAACAGGAAGCCCGGGATCGCGTAGCCGATGACGATGACGCCGGATGTCCAGATGTCGAACCGCGAGCCGTCACTGCACCGCCTTGCGGATGCCGAGCGGGATCGAGATCAGCGTAGGTCAGGAGCGTCATCCAGAGGCCGAGCGAAATCGAGACCGGCAGCTTCTCCTTGATCAGCTGCAACACGCTGACGTCGCGGAAGTAGCTCTTGCCGAAATCGAAGCGGATGTAGTTCGACATCATCAGGAAGAAGCGTTCGTAGGCCGGCTTGTCGAAGCCGAACTGCCGCTCGAGGCTCTTGATGAACTCCGGGTCGAGGCCCTGCGCGCCGCGATATCGCGAGTTCGCCGCCGTCGGCGGCCAGGTTCGTCGGATTGGTGCCGGCGAAGTCGCCGCCCTGCGAGCCGGAGATGCGCGAGGTCGCGCCGGTGTCCGATCCGGTGAGCTGCGCGATCACGCGCTCCACCGGTCCGCCCGGCGCGAACTGCACCACCACGAACGACACCAGCATGATCCCGAGCAGGGTCGGGATCATCAGCAGCAGCCGTCGTCCAATGTAGGCGGTCATCGTGCGGCGATCCTAGAGCATGCGCCTGAGAAGCGGGAACCGGATTTCGGCTCGATCATGCCCAAATAACGAAACAGGACAGGAACGGGTTCAATTGTCTCAACCCGGCGCGATTGGCCTTGGCGGCCTTGTCGGGGTCGTACCACCAGGTCTCCAGCACGCCGCGGGCGTAGCGCGGCTTCTGCGCCGGGCGATTGTACATGTCCCAGTAGGCGACCCAGTGCGTGCCCTTGTACCAGTGGGGAATCCAGTAGCGGCCGGCGCGGATCACCCGGTCGAGCGCCCGGCAGGCGATCGTCAGCTGTCGCGCGATCTCGTTGCGGCGATCACCTGCTCGATCAGCGCATCGATCACCGGATCGGCGATGCCGGAGAGGTTTTGCGATCCCTTGATCGCGGCGGCCTGCGAGGAGAAGAAGCGTGCGCAGCGAATCGCCCGGCGTTGCCGACGAAGCTGAAGCGCTGGATCATCAGGTCGAAATCGAAGTCGTTGCGCCGGTTCTGCATCTGCGCCGCAGTCGATCAGCCGCAGGCTGGCATCGATGCCGAGCGTTCCGAGGTTCTTGATGTAGGGCATGTGATGCGGCTGGAAGCTCGGCTCCTCCAGCAGGAACTCGATCGTCAGCCGCTCGCCGTTCGGTCCGACGCGCTTGCCGTCCTTGATCGGATAGCCGGCCTCGTTGAGCAACTGTCCCGCGCGCCGCAGCAGCGCGCGATCCTGGCCCGAGCCGTCGGAGACCGGCGGCACGAACGGTTCGCCGAACACCTCCGCCGGCAGCTTGCCGCGGAACGGCTCGAGCAGTGCGACCTCCTCCGGCGACGGCGGGCCCTTCGCCATCAGGTCGGAATTCTGGAACACCGAATGGGTCCGGTCGTAGGACCCGTACATGATGGTCTTGTTGGTCCATTCGAAGTCGAACGCCAGGATCAGCGCCTCGCGCAGCTTCGGGTTCTTGAACTTCTCGCGCCGCGTGTTGATGAACCAGCCCTGCGCGCCGGACGGCGTGTCGTCGGGCAGCACCTCCTGCTTGACGCGGCCGTCCTTGATGGCGGGGAAATCGTAGCGCGTCGCCCAGATGCGCGAGGTGAATTCCTCGCGGAACAGGTAGCTCTTGCCGGTGAAGCCTTCGAAGGCGACGTCGCGGTCGCGATAGTATTCGAAGCGGACGGTGTCGAAATTGTACTGCCCGCGCATCACCGGCAGATTGGCGCCCCACCAGTCCTTCACGCGGTCGAACTCGATGTAGCGGCCCGGCTCGAGGCGTCCGACCTTGTAGGCGCCGGAGCCGAGCGGAATGTCCATGGTCGATTCCTCGAACGGCTTGGCGCTGTAGTAGGCGCGCGAGAAGATCGGCATTGCGGCTGCGAACAACGGCACGTCGCGTGCGCGCTTCTCGGCGAAGCGCAGCGTGACGCTGCGGTCGTCGTCGGCGTCGATGCTGGTCAGGTCGCGCAGCAGCTGCGTGATGATCGGGTGGCCCTTCTGCTTCAGCAGGTTGAGCGAGAAGGCGACGTCATGCGCGGTCAGCCGGCTGCCGTCGTGGAATGTCGCATCGCTGCGCATCAGGAAGCGGTAGGTCAGCTCGTCGTCGGTGATCGTCACGGCGCGCGCCGCGAAGCCGTACATCGCGTCCGGCTCGTCGCTTGCGCGCGCCATCAGCGTCGCGAAGGTCAGCTCCATGCCCTGCGCGGCGTCGCCCTTCAGGATGTAGGAGTTGAGCGTGTTGAAGGTCAGAAGGCCCTGATTGAACTGGCGCGTCGGGCCGATCTGCGAGAACACGCCGCCCTTCGGCGCCGCCGGATTCACGTAGTCGAAATGCTTGAAGTCCGGCGGATACTTCAGGTCGCCGAAGGCGGAGATGCCGTGACGTTCGGCGTCCGCCTTGTCCTGCGCGCGTGCGATCCGTGGAGCCAGACCGCTTAGCGCCGCGCCGGCGGCGATCACCAGCACGTCCCGCCGCGAGGGCGAATGCAACCTCAGCTTTTCAATCAAGTGCGTCCGCCTGTCTTCGCGGCCTTTTCAGCATCCCACCACCATAGCGAGGGAAGGCCCGAAATGCCATATTTCGGCAGCGGTTCGGGATGGCTGAAGCGGTCCCAGCGCGCGTAGCGGGCAAAGCCGTAGGTGAACTGCGGCACCACGTAGAAATTCCACAGCAGCACGCGGTCCAGCGCCTTCGTGGCGGCGACGAGCGTGGCGCGATCCTTGGCGAAAATGACCTTCTGGATCAGTTCGTCGATGGCCGGATTCTTGATCCCCGGCGGTATTTCGCGCGCCCGGCTTGTCGGCGGCGCGCGATCCCCAGAACTCGAGCTGCTCGTTGCCCGGCGACAGCGATTGCCCCCACAGGTCGATGACGATGTCGAAGTCGAAGCTCCGCATCCGGTTCTCGTACTGCACGTTGTCGACGATGCGCACGCTCGCGGTGATGCCGAGCCGCTCCAGCGCGGGCTTGTAGAACAGGAACAGCCGCTCGTCGCCCGGGTCGTTGCCGAGCAATTCGACCGAGACCTGCTTGCCGTTCGCGTCGACCAGCTTCTGGTCCTTGATGTCGAAGCCGGCTTCCTTCAGCAGGCGCAGGCTCTCGCGGCGGTTGTTGCGCACGTTCTCCGGATTGCCGTTGACCGGGTTGGCGTAGGCCGTCGTGAACACTTCTTCCGGCACCCTGCCGCGCACGGTCTGGAGGATCTCGAGCTCCTGGCCCTGCGGCAGGCCTTCCGATGCGAGTTCGGTGCCTTCGAAGTAGCTGCCGATCCGCTTGTACTGGCCGTAGAACAGCTGCTTGTTCATCTCCTCGAAGTCGTAGGCAAGTTGAACGCCCGGCGGAAGCGCGCATCCTTGAACAGGTCGCGGCGCAGGTTGAAGACGAAACCCTGCATGCGTCCCGAGCCGCGCATCGGGAATTCCTGCAGCACCACCCGCTTCTCGCGCACGGCGGGGAAATCGTACTGCGTCGCCCACTGCTTGGCGCTGTTCTCGATGATCCAGTCGGCCTGGTCGGCCTTGAAGGCCTCCAGCGCGACGACGTTGTCGCGGAAGTATTCGTAGCGCAGTTCGTCGAAGTTGTTCTGGCCGATATTGACCGGCAGCTTCGCGCCCCAGTAGTCCTTCACGCGCTCGAGCACCAGCGTGCGGCCGGCCGTGAAGTCCTTGATGCGGTAGGGCCCGGAGCCGAGCGGCGGCTCCAGCGTCGTCGCGCTGATGTCGCGCTTCTTGCCGTCCTTGTCGGTGCCTTCCCACCAGTGCTTCGGCAGCACCATCAGCTGGCCGACGATCTGCGGCAGTTCGCGGTTGCCCGGCTGGTCGAAGGTGAACTTCACGTCCTGCTCGCCGACCTTCTCGGCCTTCACGACGTGGCTGTAGTAGGAGCCGTAGAGTGGCGCTCAGCTTCTTCAGCGAATCGAACGAGAAGACCACGTCCTCGGGCGTCACCGGCTTGCCGTCGTGCCAGCGCGCTTCCTTGCGCAGGCGATAGGTGACCCAGCTGAAGTCGTCGGGATGGGCGACCTGCTCGATCAGCAATCCGTACTCGGTGGAGACCTCGTCGAGCGACTGCACCATCAGTGTTTCGTAGATGCGCGCGACGCCGGCGGCGACCTGGCCCTTCACGCCGGCGATCGCGACGTTGAAGCTGTCGAAGGTGCCGAGCGAAATCTGCCTTGCGACGCCGCCCTTCGGCGCGTTCGGATTGACGTAGTCGTAGTGCGTGAAGGTGGCCGGATACTTGATCTCGCCGAACAGCGAGAGGCTGTGCCGCCAGGGTGCGCCTTCCGACTGCGCATGGGCCACGCTGCCGAACCTTGCGCAGGGGCACGCTTGCGAGCGCTGCCGTGCCTTGCAGGAGATGTCGCCGGGAGATGCTCAAGACGATGGATCCTCCGATGCCGCTGTCAGGAAACCCGAAGCAGAGGAAAATGTTCGGCCGATTATGTCGGTTTTTCGGTTGCGCGACACCAGTGGCGGGCGCGATTGTTGCGGCCAATCGCCACTTTTCACGCGGAGTTTACGCTCAAAATAATAGCGGCCGGGAAGCCCGGCCGCTAATAAATTCGCGTTAATGCTGCGAGCCGGCTTATTGCTTGGCGGCTGCCTTCGGCAGCGGCACCGGGCTGTCCGCGAGCGTCGCCAGGTAGGCGAGCACGTCGGCGCGCTCGCTGTCGCGCGGCAGGCCGGCGAAGCTCATGGTGGTTCCGGGCACGAACGCCTTGGGGTTCGTGAGGTAGACATTCAGGTCCTCGAACGTCCACTTGCCGCCCTTCGCCTTCATCGGACCCGAATAGTTGAAGCCCGCATGGGTAGCCTTGTCGCGCCCGATCACGCCATAGAGGTTCGGGCCGACCTTGTTGGCGCCGCCCTTCTCGAAGGTATGGCAGGAGACGCACTTCTTGCCGGAGTTGGCGCCCTTCTCGACCGAGGCGCTGGCGAGCAGTTCCTCGAGCGGCTTTGCGGGCTCGGCCGGTCCCTTCGCCGCATCCGCCGGCGCATCCGGAACGGCGATGTCGAAGCCGGGCTTTGCGAGCTTGGGCGGCGTAAAGATCGCGCCGGCCGCGATGTTCATGACCAGGAGGAAGAGACACGTCCCGAGCAGGGCGCCGAGAATCTTGTTGAGTTCGAAGGAGTCCATTTTCTCGAGCTATCCCCGGCCAGAAAAAGAGGTTTGACAGGCCGCCAAGGATAGCGGCGGCTTATTGCGAGGGAATAACGGTTTGCCCCGGCTCTGGCAACCCGTATAAACCCGGCTGATCGCGAGCCAACCTCTTAATCCCTAGCCTTTTTCGCCGTTATGACCGTGGCGAATAACCTACCTGTGCCGATGGCATCGACCCCGACCCTGATCCTGATTCCGGCCCGCATGGCGTCGACCCGGCTGCCCGGCAAGCCGCTGGCCGACATCGCCGGCCTGCCGATGATCGTGCAGGTGCTGCGCCGTGCGCGAGCAGGCGAACATCGGCCGCGCCGTGGTGGCGACCGACGCCGAGGAGATCGCCGGCGCGGTGAAGGCACACGGCGGCGAGGCGGTCATGACGCGCGCCGATCATCCCTCCGGCTCGGATCGGATCTATCGAGGCGCTGCAGAAGCTCGATCCCGACGGCGCGAGCCGAGATGGTCGTCAATCTGCAGGGCGATTTTCCGACCATCCGCCCGCAGCAGATTCGCGCGGTGCTCGCGCCGCTCGCTGATCCCGCGGTCGACATCGCGACGCTTGCCGCCGAAATCCACGACCCGGAAGAGGACACCAATCCGAACGTCGTGAAGGTCGATCGGCTCGCAGCTTCGCCGCGACGCGTTTGCGCGCGCTCTATTTCACGCGGGCGACCGCGCCCACCGGCGAGGGGCCGCGCTACCATCACATCGGCCTCTATGCGTATCGCCGGGCAGCGCTCGCGCGCTTCGTTGCGCTTGCCGCCGTCGCCGCTGGAGCAGCGCGAAAGGCTCGAGCAACTGCGGGCGATCGAGGCCGGCATGCGGATCGATGTGACCATCGTCGACACGGTGCCGCGCGGCGTCGACACGCCGGCCGATCTGGAGACCGCGCGGCGCATGCTCGCCAGCGTTAACGCTGTCGAAGCCTTGAACAAAGAGCAGAAGCCGCTAAGACGACGCCCATGAAAATCGCATTCCAGGGCGAATTGGGCGCCAATTCGCACATCGCCATCGACGAGGCCTATCCGGGCGCGGAGGTGCTGCCTTGCGCGACGTTCGAGGACGCGCTGGCCGCGATCTCGTCCGGCGAGGCCGACCTCGGCATGATCCCGATCGAGAACTCGATCGCCGGCCGCGTCGCCGACATCCATCACCTGCTGCCGCATTCGGGGCTGTTCATCATCGGCGAATGGTTTCTGCCGATCCGCTTCCAGCTGATGGGCGTGCGCGGCGCGAAGCTCGCCGACATCAAGTCCGTCGAAAGCCACGTGCATGCGCTCGGCCAGTGCCGTCGCATCATCCGCAAGCTCGGCCTCAAGCCGATCGTCGCCGGCGATACCGCGGGCTCGGCGCGCGACATCGCCGAGCGCGGCGACAAGTCGGTGCGCGGCGATCGCGCCGCGGCTTGCGGCGAAGATCTACGATCTCGACATCCTCGCCGAGGACGTCGAGGACGAGGCGCACAACACCACGCGCTTCGTCATCCTCGCGCGCGAGCCGAAATGGGCCGCGCAGAACTCCGGCCACCTGGTCACGACGTTTGTCTTCAATGTGCGCAACGTGCCGGCCGCGCTCTACAAGGCGATGGGTGGCTTTGCCACCAACGGCGTCAACATGACCAAGCTCGAAAGCTACATGGTCGACGGCAATTTCTTCGCGACGCAGTTTTATGCCGACGTCGACGGCCACCCCGACGACCGTGGCCTCAAGTTCGCGCTGGAGGAGCTGAAGTTCTTCTCCAAGGAATTCCGCATCATCGGCGTCTATCCCGGCGCACCCGTTCCGCGAGACGTTTGCGGCGGAGTGACTGGAGCACGACGTTAGCTCTTCAAATAAAGCCCGATCGCACCGCAGACGATCGACGCGACGCCGGCGATCCGCAGGACATAGGCAAGCCGCATCGCCGCCAGCATGTCGGTGCGCTGCACCGCGCGATCGGTCGGCTTCAGCGCGCCGTCGGTGATGGCGTGCTGCACGTAGGTGCCGGTGGCGTCGAACTCGTCGCGCTGCGCCGCGAGCAGCATCAACAGGCCCGCAAGCGCGAGGCCGGCAAACCCGAGAAACGCCAGCAACAGCAGCGGAATCGAGCCGAGGATGAACAGCGGCAAGAGGAACGGCAGCAGCAGGATGTCGGGTTCTTTGAAGCGCATGGCGGACCTCTGTGCAACAGAACATCAGCCGATGTCGCATTATGTCAGTATGCGCGCGTTCTTCGCCATCGCTTTCAGCTAAGCCGCCTCGCTGCGCTGCAGTCCAAACGCCTCCGCCAGCAGCGTGTACGCATGCTTTCCGCTTCTCGTGATCGTAGATGCTGGCGGTGATCATCACTTCGTCCGCCTGGCAGGCGGTGATCAGCGGCTGCAGCTTGGTCATCACCGTCGCCGGGCTGCCGACGAACAGGCGTTTTCGCGCGCGCGACAGCTTGATGCGATCCTGCTCGGTGTAGGGATAGGCCATCGCCTCTTCCGGCGACGGCAGCGGGAAATACTGCCCGCGGTCGCGCCGCAGCCGGTTCAGGTCCATCGATTGCGCCAGATACTCGGCTTCCTCGTCGGTGTCGGCGGTGACCACGGCGACCGCCAGGATCGACCACGGCGTCGAACGCGACGGCGACGGCTTGAAGCGCGCGCGATAGTGCGTCAGCGCCTCCACCGCGTCATACGACGCAAAGTGATGCGCGAACGCGAAGCCCATGCCGATCTGCGCGGACAGGTCGGCGCTGTAGTCGGACGAGCCGAGCAGCCAGATCGGCGGCAGCGGCGCGTCCGACGGCATGGCGTGAACGTTGTTGAACGGATGGCCTTCGGGGAAATTGCGCGTCTCCCACAGCATCAGTTCCATCAGCCGTTCGAGGAATTCGTCGCCGTTGCGGCCGTCGAGCTTTGCGCGCAGCGCGTAGGCCGTGGCCGGATCGGTGCCCGGCGCGCGGCCGAGCCCGAGATCGATGCGGCCGGGAAACAGCGCCTCCAGCATCTTGAAGCGCTCGGCGACCACCAGCGGCGCGTGGTTCGGCAGCATCACGCCGCCGGAGCCGACGCGGATGCGCTTCGTCACGGCCGCGACCTGGCCGATCATGCAGGTCCGGCGCGGGGCTCGCGACCGATGCCAGGTTGTGATGCTCCGCGGTCCAGTAGCGCGAGTAGCCCAGCGCATCGACGTGCTGCGCCAGGTCGATCGAGTTGCGCAGCGCTTTTGAGGGCGGGGTGCCGGAGGTGACGAGCGAGAGGTCGAGCACGGAAAGGTCGGTCATGGCGCCAAGCTAATTGCGTCGTGCGAGTCGACCAAGACACGGCCGGACATTGCAGGGCTTCGGTGAGGCATGTTGTGGGAAGGTGATGTCATGGTGTATGCGGTCAGATAGGTCACTTCCCACCAGTAGATTTTTTAAATATATTGATTTATACTGTATATTTATCTCATCTGAGTTCCAAGATTCGTCCCACTCCCACGGTTTTGGCATCTGCCAGATGGCATTTTTTGCTGATTTGGGGAAACTTCCCACCAGCATTGGCCATTTGGACCCTGTTTCCGGTGGGCACGGTCACTTAGTCTTGGGGAAATTTGCGTAATGGAACGCGGTGCGCCGAGAGCGGCGCAAGTGCAGTGGAAATCATCGGTATGAGTGACGATCAGATCAAGGCGTCCCCGGGCGGCAACGGTTCGGCCTCCCGCAAGCTGCCAAGCATTTCCTTCGAGTTCTTCCCGCCAAAGACCGAAGAGATGGAACGGACGCTGTGGGAGACCATCAAGCGTCTCGCGCCGCTGGAACCGTCCTTCGTTTCGGTCACCTACGGCGCCGGCGGTTCCACCCGCGAGCGCACCCACGCGACCATCGTGCGCATCCTGAAAGAGACCCGGCTGACGCCGGCGGCGCATCTGACCTGCGTCGATGCCAGCCGCGCCGACATCGACGAGGTGGTCGCGCGCTATCACGACGCCGGCGTCCGCCACATCGTGGCGCTGCGCGGCGATCCGGCGAGCGGCATGGGCGGTGCCTATGTCGCGCGCCCGGACGGCTACCAGACCTCGGTCGAACTCGTCGCCAGCATCAAGAAGCGTTACCCGGACATCGAGGTCTCGGTCTCCGCCTATCCGGAGAAGCATCCGCAGAGCCCGGACTTCGACGTCGACATCGACCTGCTGAAGGCGAAGGTCGACGCCGGCGCGACCCGCGCGATCACCAACTTCTTCTTCGATAACGATCTCTACAACCGCTACGTCGAAAAAGTCCGCGCGCGCGGCATCGACGTGCCGATCGTGCCGGGCATCCTGCCCGTGCAGAACTTCAAGCAGATGAGCAACGTCGCCGCGCGCTGCGGCGCCAGCGTGCCGTCATGGCTTGCGGAAAAGTTCGAAGGCCTCGACGACGATCCCGACACGCGCAAGCTGATCGCGGCTGCGGTCGCTGCGGGGCAGGTGCAGAAACTCAACAAGCACGGCGTCGACAACTTCCACTTCTACACCATGAACCGCGCCGACCTCGTCTTCGCCATCTCCCACCTGCTCGGCTTCCGCGCCAACGCCGCGCAGAAGGCGGCGTGAGATTGCCGTCATGCGAGCAAGCCGTCATGCGGCGCGCGCTCGACGCGGCGAGCAATCCACGCTCGCTGAGCACTGCTGCGCGCTTGCGCGTAACTGGATTGCTTCGCGCTTCGCCTCGCAATGACGCTGAAATAACGGAATTCGCCAGTGGCTCAAAGCGTAAGCAAAATCGAATCCACCCTCCGCGCCCTCGCGCGCGAGCGCATCCTCGTGCTCGACGGCGCCATGGGCACGATGATCCAGGACCTGCAGCTCGATGAGGCCGCGTTCCGCGGCGAGCGGTTCAAGGACTTTCACCGCGACCTGCGCGGCAACAACGACCTGCTGATCCTCACCCAGCCGAAGGCGATCGAGGAGATCCATGCGCAGTATCTGCGCGCCGGCGCCGACATCGTCGCGACCAACACCTTCTCGTCGACCTCGATCGCGCAGGCCGACTACGACCTGTCGGCCATCGCCTACGAGCTGAACCTCGAAGGCGCGAAGCTCGCCAAGGCCGCGGCCGTCCGCGTCGCGAAGGAAGACGGCAAGCCGCGCTTTGTCGCCGGCGCCCTCGGCCCGACCAACCGCACCGCGTCGATCTCGCCGGACGTGTCCAACCCCGGCTTCCGTGCCGTGACCTTCGACGAATTGCGCGAAGCCTATGGCGAGCAGGCGCGCGGCCTGCTCGACGGCGGCGCCGACGTGCTCCTGGTCGAGACCATCTTCGACACGCTGAACGCGAAGGCCGCGCTCTACGCCATCTCCGAGATCTGCGACGAGCGCGGCATCAAGGTGCCGCTGATGATCTCCGGCACCATCACCGACAAGTCCGGCCGCCTGCTGTCGGGCCAGACGCCGGAAGCGTTCTGGAATTCGGTGCGGCATGCGCAGCCGCTGTCGATCGGCTTCAACTGTGCGCTCGGCGCCGAGGATCTGCGCGCCCATGTCGCCGACATCGGCCGCGTCGCCGACACGCTGGTCTGCGCCTATCCGAACGCCGGCCTGCCCAATGAATTCGGCGGCTACGACGAAAGCCCGGAATTCATGGCGGGCCTGATCGGCGAGTTCGCCGCGTCCGGCCTCGTCAACATCGTCGGCGGCTGCTGCGGCACCACGCCGGACCACATCCGGGCGATCGCCGACGCCGTCGCCCCGCACAAGCCGCGCGTCATCGCCGAGGTGCCGCGCCGCTTCCGCCTCTCGGGGCTCGAGCCGTTCGAGCTCACGCCGGAGATTCCGTTCGTCAACATCGGCGAGCGCACCAACGTCACGGGCTCGGCGCGCTTCCGCAAGCTGGTCACCAACGGCGACTACACCGCGGCGCTCGCCGTCGCGCGCGACCAGGTCGAGAACGGCGCGCAGGTGATCGACGTCAACATGGACGAGGGGCTGCTCGACTCCGAAGCCGCGATGGTGACGTTCCTCAATCTCGTCGCGTCGGAGCCGGACATCGCCCGCGTGCCGGTCATGGTGGACTCCTCGAAATTCCACGTGATCGAGGCCGGGCTGAAGTGCATCCAGGGCAAGCCGATCGTCAACTCGATCTCCATGAAGGAGGGCGAGGAGAAGTTCATCCACGAGGCGACCATCGCCAGGCGCCATGGCGCGGCCGTGGTCGTGATGGCGTTCGACGAGGTCGGCCAGGCCGACACGTTCGCGCGCAAGACCGAGATCTGCAAGCGCGCCTACGACATCCTCGTCGACAAGGTGGGCTTCCCGCCGGAAGACATCATCTTCGATCCGAACATCTTTGCGGTCGCGACCGGCATCGAGGAGCACAACAACTACGGCGTCGACTTCATCGAGGCGACGCGCTGGATCCGGCAGAACCTGCCGCACTGTCACATCTCCGGCGGCGTCTCCAACCTGTCGTTCTCGTTCCGCGGCAACGAGCCGGTGCGCGAGGCGATGCACTCGGTGTTCCTGTATCACGCCATCAAGGCCGGCATGGACATGGGCATCGTCAATGCCGGGCAGATGGCCGTCTATGACGACCTCGATGCAAAGCTGCGCGAGGCCTGCGAGGACGTGATCCTCAACCGCGACCCGGGCGCGTCCGAGCGCCTGCTGGCGATCGCCGAAGGTTTCCGCGGCAAGGAGAAGCAGACCAAGGAAGCCGATCTCGCCTGGCGCACGCTGGGAGGTGAACAAGCGCCTCAGCCACGCGCTGGTGCACGGCATCACCGACTTCATCGAGGAAGACACCGAAGCCGCGCGGCTTGCCGCCGACCGCCCGCTGTCGGTGATCGAAGGCCCGCTGATGGACGGCATGAACGTGGTCGGCGACCTGTTCGGCGCCGGAAAAATGTTCCTGCCGCAGGTGGTGAAGTCCGCGCGCGTGATGAAGCAGGCGGTCGCCTACCTCCTGCCGTTCATGGAGGAAGAGAAGCGGCGCAACCGCGAGGCCGGCATCGCCGGCGACGGCCGCAACTCCGCCGGCAAGATCGTGCTCGCCACCGTCAAGGGCGACGTGCACGACATCGGCAAGAACATCGTCGGCGTCGTGCTCCAGTGCAACAATTTCGAGGTGATCGACCTCGGCGTGATGGTGCCGGCGGCGAAGATCATCGAGACGGCCAAGGCGGAAGGCGCCGACATCATCGGCCTGTCCGGCCTGATCACGCCGTCGCTCGACGAGATGTGCCATCTCGCGGCCGAGCTCGAGCGGCAGCAGTTCGACGTGCCGCTGCTGATCGGCGGCGCCACCACCAGCCGCGTGCACACGGCGGTGAAGATCGACCCGAACTACCGGCGCGGACCGGTCGTGCACGTCAACGACGCGAGCCGCGCGGTCGGCGTCGCCTCGTCGCTGCTGTCGCCGGAGCGGCGCGTGGCCTACGCCGCCGACGTGCGCACCGAGTATGCGAAGATCGCCGACACGCACGCGAAGGCGCAGGCCGACAAGAGGCGGCTGAGCCTGAAGCAGGCGCGCGACAACGGCCTGAAGATCGACTGGGCAGGCGTCGACGCCGGTGAAGCCGTCGTTCCTCGGCACCCGCAGCTTCGACGACTATCCCTTGAGCGAGCTCGTCGAATACATCGACTGGACGCCGTTCTTCCAGACCTGGGAGCTCTCCGGCAGGTATCCCGCGATCCTCGACGATCCGAAGCAGGGCGAGGCGGCGCGCGCGCTGTTCGACGACGCGCAGGCGATGCTGAAGCAGATCGTCGATGAAAAGTGGTTCCGCGCCCGCGCCGTGGTCGGCTTCTGGCCGGCGAACGCCGTCGGCGACGACATCTTCGTCTATGCCGACGAGAAGCGCACCGAGGCGATCGCCACCTTCCACACGCTGCGCCAGCAGCTGGAGAAGCGCGAGGGCCGGCACAACGTGGCGCTGTCGGATTTCATCGCGCCGAAGGACACGTTCGTGCCGGACTACATCGGCGGCTTCGCCGTCACCGCCGGCATCGGCGAGGACGTGATCGCCGACCGCTTCAAGCACGCCAACGACGACTACTCGTCGATCCTGGTCAAGGCGCTGGCCGATCGTCTCGCCGAAGCGTTCGCCGAGCGCATGCATCAGCGCGTGCGGAAAGAGCTCTGGGGCTACGCCGCCGGCGAGACGCTCGGCAACGACGAACTGATCCTCGAGCAGTATCAGGGCATCCGCCCGGCGCCGGGCTATCCGGCGCAGCCCGACCACACCGAGAAGGGCACGCTGTTCCGCCTGCTCGATGCGGAGAAGGCGGCGGGCGTAAAGCTCACCGAGAGCTTCGCCATGTGGCCGGGCTCGTCGGTGTCCGGCCTCTATTTCAGCCACGAGAGAGGCCGAGTATTTCGGCGTCGGCAAGATCGAGCGCGACCAGGTCGAGGACTATGCCGGCCGCAAGGGCTGGAGCATCGCCGAGACCGAGCGCTGGCTCGCGCCGGTGCTGAACTACATCCCGGCCGCCAACGCCAACAAGCCGCCAGGAGAAGGCGGCCGAGCCGACAGCCGCAGCGACGATCTCGTCGCCCATCCGCCCGGCTGCAACTGCCTGGCGCACGTGCGCCTGCGGAAGAGGGCGCGGGCCAGCTAGCGCAGGCTCGAACTGGAACATCAATTTCTTCAATGGCTTGGCGATAGCGGGTCAGGACCGACAGGCGCGCGCTTCCGCCCGGATAAATTCCGGCCGGCCTCCTACCCAAGTTACCTTTTGCCGGAGATGTTGCGGCGCGGATACAGCCGGGAATCGAGAACGGGGCTACATTGCGGCTGGAAATTGCTGGGGGAATACCATGAAGTTCCGTGCCGCTCTCGCTCGCCGTCGCCACCGTGGCGCTGGCCACTCCATCATTGGCCGCTGACATGCCGGTCAAGGCGCGCGCCGCCCGTCGCCGTCTGCGGTAACCAGTTCAACGGCTTCTATCTCGGCGGCAACGTCGGCGCGGTCGCCTACACCGCGACGCGGACGGACATCGACGGCCTCTTCATCGACAACTCCGACTTCTCGGCGAACAAGATCGGCGTCACGGCAGGCGTGCAGGCCGGCTACGACTGGCAGTTCTGCAACAAGCTGTTCGGCGTGGTCGCCGACTGGAACTGGAGCGACACCAAGGCCAACACGCAGATTAGTCCGAACCCGGACGGTATTCGGCGCCACCAACGATATCGGTGCGCGACTGAACTGGTTCAGCACGGTGCGCGCCCGCGCCGGTCTCGTGGTCGACAACGCGCTGTTCTACATCACCGGCGGTCTGGCCATTGCCGACATCGATTCCAGCTATGACCACCGTCTCCTGACCGCCTTCGGGCCGCCGCCGGTCCCACTGACGGTGGCGAATTCGTTCTCGCAGACACGGTACGGCTTTGCCGCCGGCGCCGGCACCGAGGTGCTGCTCGGCGGCAACTGGACCCTGAACGCCGAGTTGCTCTACCTGCAGTTCGCGCAGGAGCGGCAGACGCTCGACGTTCCGGTCGCATTCTTCGGTGCACCCTCGACCCGTCAGTTCGACGCCAACGATCAGGCCTTCGTCGCACGTGTCGGCCTGAACTACCGCTTCAATGGCGGCGCATCGGCGCTGGCGTCGGCCCAGGCGAGCATGCCGACGAAGGGGCCGGTCCTGGCCCCGAGCGTCGCCCGCTTCAACGGCGCCTATATCGGCGTGAACGGCGCAATCGTCAGCTACACCGCGATGCGCCACGATCAGGACAGCTACATCAACGACAACGGCCAGTACAGTGCCACCAAGTTCGGCTACTCGCGGCGGCGTGCAGGCCGGCTACGACTGGCAGTTCGGCTCACGGCTGTTCGGCATCGTCGGCGACATCAACTATGCGGACGCCGAGGCGCGGCCGCGGCAGAATCCGAGTGCGGGCGGGCGGGCATCACCCTCGTCGACCAGTCGACATCCGGCAAGATGAGCTGGTACGGCACGCTCCGTGGCCGTCTCGGCCTGGTTGCCGACGATTCGCTGATCTACGTCACCGGCGGCGTCGCCGTCGCCGACATCGAGACCACCATCGTCAACCGGATCGTTCCCTTCGGCACCAACGAAGCGTTCTCGACCAGCGACACGCGCTGGGGCTGGACCGCGGGTGTCGGCGCCGAAACCGCGTTGTGGGGCGGCTGGAGCCTCGTCTCCGAACTGCTCTACATGCAGTTCAACAAGAGCAACGACACCTTCCAGAGCAGCCTGCTCAACCAGAACCGCCCCGTCGGCTTCGAGAGTCCACGACTCCGCCTGGGTCAGCAAGGTCGGCGTGAACTATCGCGGCAGCGCCTTTGCCGCGGCGGGCCGGCCCTATACGGGTCCGGCGAACTTCACCGGCTTCTACATCGGCGGCAACGTCGGCGGCGTCAGCTACACCGCGCTGCGCCACGACGCTGACAGCTTCATCACCGACAATGGCGAATACACCGCCACCAAGATCGGCGTGACCGCCGGCGGACAAATTGGTTATGACTGGCAGTTCGGCAACAAGGTGTTCGGTGTCGTCGCCGATGCCAACTGGGCCGATGTGAGCGCGACCTCGCCGCAAGCCATCTCGTTCGCGCCTCCGTTCGGCGTCACCGGCGACCAATCGACCTCCGGCAAGATGAACTGGTTCGGAACGCTGCGCACCCGCGGCGGTGTCGCCTTCAACGATGTGCTGGTTTACGGCACAGGCGGTCTCGCCGTGGCCGGCATCGATACGACCGTCAGCTCGACGTTCGTAGGCTTTCCCGCAGTTCAGCGAGCAGTTCAGCTCGAGCAAGACCCGCTGGGGCTGGACCGGCGGCGCCGGTGCGGAATTTGCCTTCGCCAACAACTGGAGCGTGACCGGCGAAGTGCTGTACATGCAGTTCAAGCAGGAGCACGAGACGTTCCGCAGCCGTCCGACAAACCAGAACCGCTTCGTCAGCTTCGACAGCAGCGACTCCGCCTGGGTCGGCAAGGTCGGCGTGAACTACCGCTTCAACTCCGCCGCGCTGCTGCGCTGAGCTGGCGCTTCGCTGCCATCCAACGGCGGGCCCTGGCCCGCCGTTGTCGTTTGTGGGCAGCTCTCTTGGAGATGGAACCGGCGGTCATGGCCGAGTGCGAAGCCATCCTCCGTTAACAAACCTCGGCTAGCCTCGCGGCCGATGTGGAAACGGATTCTCCTCGCCTATCTCGCCGTCGCCCTGGTCGCGTTCGTGGTCTGGATGGTTCCGGTCGCGAAGCAACTCGGCAAGAAAGCCTTCTGGCCGCAGACCGCGAAGGTCGCGCAGAACAGCGCGCTGTGGCCCTACGTGGCGTTCCGGCACGTGGTGAAGTTTTAGCCGTCAGCGCGGCTCGTAGCGAGCGAAGCGAAGCAATCCAGCGCGCGCGCAAGCGCGCAAAAAAGCGAGCATTCGCGGCGGCTCAGCTTAGCGCGCTGTCGCGCGCCGGATTGCTTCGTCGCTACGCTCCTCGCAATGACGTGCGAGGCGCGGCCTACACCTGCTTGCTCGCCCGGAACATCCGTCCGCGCTCCGTCACCAGCACCACCACCAGCGCGATCAGCGTGCAGGCGAAAAATCCCGTCGTCAGCGGCACCATCGTGCCGTCATAGGCCTGGCCGATCGCGCCGCCGAGCACGATGCCGATCAGCGTGGTGATCGAGCCGTACAGCGACGACGCGGTGCCGGCGATGTGGCCGAGCGGCTCCATCGCCAGTGCCGTGAAGTTCGAGATCATCAGCCCGAAGGTGAACATCGTCAGCGTCGCCAGCGTCATGTAGAGCGCCAGCGGCAGCGCATCGAGCCGCGCGCAAGATCATCATCACCAGCGACGCCGCGATGAAGCCGACCAGTGCTGCGTGCGAGATCACGCGCATGCCGAGCTTGCCGACGATCCGCGCATTGACGAAGCCGGCCACCGCGACGCCGAGCGCGATCGCCGCGAACGCAAGCGGGAAATACTGCCCCAGCGCATACACCTCGGTGAACACCTGCTGCGCCGAGAACACGTAGGCGAACATGGTGCCGATCAGGCAGCCGGCGGCGAGCGCGTAGCCGAGCGTCTGCCGGTTGGTCACCGTCTCGCGGAAGTAGCCGAGCACGTCGCGCACGGCGAGCGACTTGCGGTTCTCTTCCGCCAGCGTCTCCGGCAGCCGCCACGCGGTCCAGCCGAGCACGATCAGGCCTGCCGCCAGCAGCACGGCGAACACGCTGTGCCACTCGTGCGAGGCCAGCATCACCAGTTGGCCGAGCGACGGCGCCAGCACCGGCACCGAGATGAAGATCATTTGCGCGAGCGACATCACGCTCGCCATCCGCCGTCCGGCGTAGCAGTCGCGCACCACGGAGGTCGCGATCACCCGCGTCGCCGCGGTCGACAGCCCCTGCAGCGCGCGCGCCAGCAGCAGCGTCTCGAAGCTCGGCGCCACCAGCGTCAGCATGCTGGCGATGCCGTAGACGATCATGCCGCCGATCAGCACCGGCCGGCGTCCGTACCGGTCCGACAGCGGCCCGATCACGAACTGCCCGACGCCAAAGCCGAACAGGAACGTCGACAGCACCGTCTGCAGGTGGTTGGCGTCGCTGACACCGAACGCCTTGCCGATCTCCGGCAGCGCCGGCAGCATCATGTCCATCGCCAGCGGATTGAGCGCCATGATGGCCGCGATCAGCACGACGAATTCGCGAAAGCCCATCGGGCGATGGGTCGTGGAGACCCATCGGTCGGGAGTAATGGTCGGTCAAGGGAGGATTACCTTTGTGTTCAGGCACATATCGCAGATTTTGCTGCGCTGCGGTAGGCCCGCCGGACGCAGGGCTGAGTCCCGGCGCTGAGCGATCACGTCGATCGCGAGCAGCAATGGCGGTCGTCGCGACGGCCGAGGCCTCAACAGCTCCGCCAGCATCCTCGCCGCGCGCGCAGCGCCATCCGCCTCGACCGGCATCCCCTGCCCCGGCGCGCGCAGCGCCTCGACCATCGCGTCCGCGATCATCTCCGGCGTCGACGTCGCAAACGCCATCCGCCGTCCCGCGCCGTAGCGCTCCAGCCGGTGCGCGACGTGAAAATTCTGCTCGAAGTGGTTCTGCAGCGGGAAATAGAGGAACGGCGTTCCCGCTGCCGCGAGTTCCATGCAGGTGGTGAGCCCGCCCTGCACCAGCGCGAGATCGCACGCGGCGAGGTGCCGGTCGAGATTGGGCACGAACGCGTGCACCTCCACGCCCGCCGGCGCGTTCGAGCGAAGCCGGATCGATGCGCGGCCCCGCCACCACGATCATCCGCAGATCCGGCAGTTTCGCCTTGCGCCGCCGGAAAACTCTGCAGGATGCGCCGGATCAGATGGTGGCCGACGCCCGAGCCGCCCACCGTGACGATGCACACCCGCTCGTCGTCGCGGTAGCCGAGCCTCGCGCGCAATTCCGCGCGGCTGCCGAACGTCGCCGGATGCTCGCCGATGACATAGCCCGCGAAATCGAAATGCTTCGGCACCCAGTCCCGCATCGCCGGCAAATCCTTGCCGAACGACAGCGGCACGATGTCCTCCGGGCGGCCGACGAAGATCGCAGCGATCGCGCACGGCCAGGATGCCGCTCGACATGCTCGATCATCTCCGCATTGTAGTCGGCGGTCAGAAACGCCTCATGCGCGCCGCCCGCCGGCATCGGCACGTAGCCGACGAAGTCGGTGAACCAGGCGAGCTTCGCGCGCTTCAGCTCGGGATGCTCGTGCCAGTAGTGGTCGATGTCCCAGGCCTCGTCGGCGATCACGAGATCGTAGCCGCCCTGGTCGACCGCATCCTGGAAGATCATGAAGTTCTTGATCAGCACCTCGTCCATGCGGCGGAGCGCCTGGAAGCAATGCAGGTCGTGCTCGCCGGATTCGAGCTCGATGTGCCGCGTCTCGCTGGCGAGCCGCGCGCTGAGCGGATGCACCCGCTCGTTGTTCGCGTCCAGAAGCCGCGTCACCGGGTCCTGCGCCAGCCAGTCCACCTGGAGATCGGGATGGAGCTTGCGCAGCTCGCGCGCGATCGCGAGATCGCGCCGCCCGTGGCCGAGCCCGATCGGCGAGGAGAGATAGAGCGCGCGCTTTTCCCGTGTCGCG
The DNA here is from genome assembly GCA_963843435.1 of uncultured Alphaproteobacteria bacterium. Classification (GTDB taxonomy): domain Bacteria; phylum Pseudomonadota; class Alphaproteobacteria; order Rhizobiales; family Xanthobacteraceae; genus P52-10. Next base: position 27,161 of record CAWJKJ010000004.1, on the reverse strand, counting down.
CGCGGCGCCGGCCTGCCGCGCCGGCGCGGCGAGGCCGAGCCTGCGATCGAGAAAGTCGATGATCAGCGCGTTGGCCTTCGCCGGGATAGCGGCCGAGCGGATTGTGCCCGCCGCCCTCGATCGTCACCAGCTCCGCGCCCTTCACCTCGGCGCTCGCGGCCTGCGCGCGCGCATGCGGCTGGATCTGGTCGTCGTCGCCGTGGATGAACAGGGCAGGGCAGGCGATCTTGCGATACATCTGCGTCGCTGACGTCGAACTGCGGCGGCACGGCGCGCGCTTCCACCGTCTTGACCAGCACGTCGCCGGTGGTGTCGTTCGCCCAGCTGATGCCGTCCTCGATCTGCCGGGTCGAGTGCGGCTCCGAGCAGATGTTGCGGATGAAGAATTCCGCGAAGTCGGGATAGTTCTTCAGCCAGTAGTCGCGGTTGAACTTGTCCCAGCCCTCGAAGCGTCTCGCGCTTCGCCAGGAAATGCGATCGCCGCCAGGCGCTCGAATTGTGCCGGGCCGATGCTCGAGACGGTGCCGGCCAAAATCACCGCCTTCACGCGCTCGGGATGATGCGCCGCCAGCACGCAGGCGAGCAGCCCGCCGAACGACAGCCCGACCAGGATCGCCTGGCCCGCATCGGTCGCATCCATCACCGCCAGCGCGTCGGCGAGGTAGTTGTCCAGCGTGTAGGCGCTCACGTCGTCCGGCCGGTCCGACTTGCCGTTGCCGCGCCCGTCATAGGCGATGCAGCGAAACCGCTCCGCAGAAGTAGGGGATCTGCGCCTTGTAGACCCGCGAGTGAACAATGCTCCACGGCGGAATGAACAGCATCGTCTCGGCGCCATCGCCATAGACCTCGTAAGCGAGCTTCACGCCGTCCCGCGTAACGAACCCTTCCTTGTCCGGCATCTTTGCGCGCATCGCATATCCTCCAGCGTCGTAGCCCGGATGGAGCGCAGCGTAATCCGGGAACACAACCGCTGACTCAGCCCCGGATTTCGCTTCGCTTCATCCGGGCTACGGCTCCTCGCAATGACGAAACCCTTCGCTATTCGCTACTCACTATTCGCTCTCTCTTCCGCCACCCGAATCAAATCCCCCACCCGCCGCAGCACCTGCCGCACCGGCACGCCCTTCTTCTCCAGCGCCCAGCAGGTAGAGGCTTTCCGCACCGATGAAACAGTTCGCCGCGAACGCGCCGACCTCCTCGGGCGTGAACGGCCCGAGCGCACCCGGCGCGGTCGCTTCCGCCTTGCGCGCCACGCCGACGATCAGCTCGAGCCAGCCCATCAGCCCGGCGCGGATCACCTTGGCGACCTCCACGTCATGCCAGCTCGCGGCGATCAGCTCCTGCAGCACCCGCACGTAGCCGGATGCGATGTCCTCATCGAGGTAGTCGCACGCGCGGTCCCATTGCTCGGACATTTTCAGCGACGCATCGCTGAACAGCGCCTGCTGCCGGCCCAGGAGCTGCGCGTTCAGATATTCGAACAGCGCCAGCATCATGTTCTGCTTGGAGCCGAAGTGATAGTGGATCTGGCTCAACGGCACGCCGGCTTCCGCCGCCACATCCCGCGTCGACAGCCCCGCATACCCGTTCTGCCGCAACACCTTCTTCGCCGCCTCCAGCAGGCTGGTCGAAGTTTCCATTTTCTTGACGGCCGCGCGTGCCATGTATCCTCCGTCATTGCGAGCGAAGCGAAGCAATCCAGCCGCGCGCGCAGCGCGCAAACAAGAACGGCGGAGCTTGCGGCAACTGCCGCGCTGGATTGCTTCGTCGCCGTAGGCGAGCGAAGCGACGCCGTTCTTCGAACGGCTATGCCTCGCAATGACAAGCACTCACTCCACCCCCCGCCCCGGCAACGGCAGCAGCATCCACACCCGCTCGCGATACCGCCGATACTGATCGCCGAACTGCGCGACCAGATCGCGCTCCTCGAACCAGATGCCGATGAAGATATACCCGGTGGTCGCAACCGCGAACAGCAGATGCCCCGCGCTCATCAGCGGCGTCGCCCAGAACGCCAGCAGGAAGCCGAGATAGAGCGGGTGCCGCACCGACTTGTAGAGCAGCGGCGTCCTGAACTCCGCCTCCGGCAGGTCATGACCGCGCAGCCGCGCATACACCTGCCGCAGCCCGAACAGCTCGAAGTGATTGATCAGGAAGGTGCTGACCAGCACGATCACCCAGCCGATCCAGAAGATCGCCTACAGGATCATTTCGCCGAACGGATTGCTCACCGACCAGATGACCGCTGCGGGATCGGCCGCCACTGCCAGCACAGCAGCGCCAGCACCGCTGTTGCCAGCAGCACGAAGGTGCGTGCGCTCCACCGAAGGCGGCACGACCGTCGTCCACCACCGCTTGAAGGCCGGCCGCGCCATCACGCTGTGCTGGACGGCGAACAGCCCCAGCAGCAGCACATTCGACCAGCAGCGCCACGCCCACCGGACCTGCGCGCGCCGCTGTCGATCGTCTTCGGCACGGCGAAGTTGCCGACGAAGGCGATGGCGTAAAGGAACGTCACCAGGAAAAACACGTAAGCGGCCGCGCCGTACAGCACGGCCACGATGCCGCCTGCGACGGACGAGGGGTTTGATCCGAGTGCGTGGTCGGTCATAGGTCATTCTCCCTAATCCGGTCGACCGGCCGAATATATTTCGGTCGACCGACCGAAGTCAAGGGGAGTGGCGTTCCGGTCTGGTTGGCGGCCTGTGGTCTGTGATTACGGGTGCTCCGAGCTTATTGCTGTCGTCACCGGGCTTGTCCCCATAGCCGTTCGAAGAACGGCGTCGCTTCGCTCGCCTATGGACCCCGCTTAGGAGGGCACTGCGTATCAGTGTCATGGAGGCACTGCCTTCCTAAGCGGGATTGCCGGGTCAAGCCCGGCAATGACAGGCGCTTGCGCTAGTTCTCCTCCATCACCGCCCGCAGCACACACCGCGTCGCGCCCGGGCGTCACGGCACGCCGCGTCACCGCCCACGCCTCAGAAAAAATCGCTCGCTGTGAAGTCGATCACGCCCACGCAGAGGATTTGCGCGTCGCCACGGCGTCGCCGTCAACGTCGGCGCTGACCCAGGTGTTGGTCCCGATCTGCTCGTAGCGGAATTCCGCTTCCTGGCCGCTGAATGCGGCGTCGCCGATGAAGACGCAGTCGCCCAGGCGGGCCCGAGCAGCGCGATCTGGTCGCCTTCCGCCTGGCTGAAGTCCATGATGCGATCCGCATCGCGGCCGAGCCCCATGTCCATGAGCGTGAACGAAAACATGTCGGCTCCGCCGTTGCCGCGCAGCACGTCGGTGCCGCGCCAGCCCACCAGCTGGTTCGCGGCGCCGTCGCCGGAGAGCTTGTCGTTGCCCTCGCCGCCGAACAGGTTCTCGATGCCGGTCAGCGTGTCGCCCTGCGCCTCGCCGCCGCTCACGAGATTGATCGAGAGGTCGATGGTCACGGCACCGGTGGAATCCCGATACATCGCCCAGTCGTTGCCGCTACCGCCGTTCAATTCATCGGCGCCTTGCCCCCGAACAGCTTGTCGTCGTCGCTTCCTCCGTTGAGCTCGTCGTTGCCTTTACCCCCGACAAGCGTGTCATATCCTTCGCTGCCGCTCAGCGTGTCGTTGTCGTCGTGCCCCATCAGCTCGTCGTTGCCGGCGCCGCCGATCAGCGTATCGTCGGCCTTGCCGCCGTAGAGTTCGTCGTTGCCGTCGAAGCCGAGCAGCATGTCCTCGCCGTCGGCGCCATAGAGCCGGTTGTCGTTGTTGTCACCCGCGAGGTAGTCACCGAACTCGGTGCCGATCAGGTTTTCGATGTTGAAGAGTGCGTCGCCTTGCGCGTCGCCGCCGGCCGCGGTGTGGACCAGCAGCGAGACGTTGATGCCGCTCGGGCTCGAAATGTAGGACGCGGTGTCGTCGCCATCGTTGCCCTGCAGCCAGTCGGCGCCCGCGTCGCCGTCAGCAGGTCGTCGCCGTCATCCCCGACCAGCACGTCCACGCCATCGCCGCCATAGAGCTCGTCGTTGCCACCCTTTCCCCAGAGGACGTCGTCACTGCCCTTGCCATAAATATAGTCGCTGCCGTCGCCGCCGTAGAGTTTGTCCTTGCCGTTCGTTCCATGGATTTTTGGCATCTCGCGCTCCGTTGTCGCTGAATTGCTCGAAGGGATCGAAGGAGGCTCGCTGCCAGCTATTGAGCCCCTGCGCCGCGCCGCCGGCTCAATGCAGTAGATCGTTCGCGCCGAGCAGGGGGGCGTTGCCGCCGTACTCGACGCCGATCTGCTCGTCGGGCTTGCCGTCGCCGTCCAGATCGATGTCGATGAAGCTGACGTTCATGCTGCCTAGCTGCTTGTGCGTGATCACCAGTTCACCGGGCTTGCCGGTAAAGCTCTCCACCACATGCAAACCGTCGCCTTCGCCGGGCCCGCCATAGGCCTGCAGGTCGATCTTGTCGGCGCCCCAGCCGAAATCGAGGATCCAGTCGCCGGTCTTGGTGCCGTCGAAGTACGCGTCGCCCTTCTTGAACACGAACGTATCGTTGCCCTGCTCACCGGACAGGCGGTCGATGTTTTCGTCGCCGCTGAGGCGGTCGTGGCCCAGTCCACCGAAAAGCTTGTCCTGGAGCGAGCCGCCGTACAGCACGTCGTTGTGGTCGCCGCCGTAGAGGTCGTCGCGGCCGCCTTCGCCGTAGAGGGTGTCCGTTCCGTCGTTGCCGCTGATAATGTTGCGGTTGTCGTCGCCGATGAAATAGTCGCCTTGATCGCTGCCGGAGAGCTCCTCGATCGCGACCAGCGTGTCGCCCTTGGCGGCCCACTTGGTTTCGCCGGTCTTCATGTTGATGAACGCACCGGAGCTCATATCCCAGTAGGCGGCAACGTCCCAGCCATCGCCGCCGTCGAGCAGATCCTTGCCCAAACCGCCCAACAGCACATCCTTGTCCTCGTGTCCTCTCAGCAGATCGTCGCCGTCACCGCCGCGCAAACTGTCCATGCCCATGCCGCCCCACAGCGTGTCCTGGCCGTCGCCGCCATCGAGGTCGTCATGGCCGTCGTCGCCGCTCAGGAAGTCGTCGCCGTCCTCGCCGAACAGCTCGTCGGTGTCGTCATTGCCGGAGATGGTGTCATCGTCGGCCCCGCCATAGAGCACGTCGTTGTGGGCGCCGCCGGTGATCAGGTCGTCGCCAAAACCGCCGTAAATCGTGTCGAAGCCTTCGCCCCCAAACAGCCAGTCCTCCCACATCGAGCCGACGATCGTGTCGTCGCCGTCGAGCCCGTGCACCCACCACGAATTCAGGGACAGGCTGAAGTCGAAGTTGTTGAAGCCGATGACGTCCTTGAAAGTTTTCTGCGGAACCGTTGCCACGATCGCTCTCCCTCGCACTGATTGGGTTTGCCGGCATGGCGCATCTGCGCGCTGCCCTGGCAGAGGGCCGCGAGGGAACAAGCATCGCGTTCAAGGCCGCGCGATTGTTTTCGTCGCCCATGCGCGCGCTTGTCCGCAGCCGAAGCCGGCTTGTCCGCGGCCGCATCGGCCGACTTTTGCTCGACGTGTCGAGCTGCCGCGTGCCGCACGCCGGACCATGCCGCCGCCACATGCATGCTGTGCACGAATCTTCAGCGCCAGGCGCATGCGGTTCCATTGAACCGTGACGACTGTTCCACGCGACACATGAACGCCGCGCCCCATTCCGATGATGCGCGACCGGCCGCCTTCGGTGTGAATTTGCTCTTGCGTGGATCAAGAGGTTGCACAATGCCGTTGTTTACGTTCTCGTCCGACAGCCTCTCCGCAAGCACTGGACGATGCCGCGCGTTTCCACGCCTGGCGCGATCGCTACAATGGAGGCGCACGGCCTGCTCGACATTCGTCGCGCCGAGACCGGCCGTTTTCGCTGCGCTTTACGTTCGCGCCCTACGGCGACGTCGGCGTCGGGCAATTCGACGGCACCATCAGCCATGTGGCGCGCACGGCGCATCATGTCGCCGCGTCCCCGAACGACACGCTCTGTCTCTTCCTCAATCGCGGCCGCGAGCGCGTGAGCTTCTCGCACTCCGGCCGCGAGGGCGAGCTCGATCCGGCCGGGCTGACGCTGTTCCGCGACTGGGAGCCGGCCGTGGCCTCCGGCGGAGCGCTGAACAGGATGCTGTTCGTGCCGATTCCCCGCGCGCGCCTGCACGCGCTCGTCGGCGAATCCTGAAGATCTGGCCGGCACGCTGCTCGATTCGCGACAAGCCCGCGTCGCGCTATCTCGTTCGCTATCTCACCTTGCTGACGCAGCTCGACGAGCCGATGACGACGAGCACGTCGGTGCGCATATCGGCACGACCCTGGTGGACCTGATCGCGCTGGCGCTCGGCGCATCGAAGGATGCCGCTCACCACGCAAAAATGCGCGGCCTTCGCGCCGCGCGCACCCAGGACGTCATTGCCCGCATCGCCGCCGGGTTCGCCGATCCAGCGTTTTCGCCCGACGAGTCTTGCGGCCGAGCTCGGCGTCTCCGTGCGCTATGTCCAGGACCTGCTGCACGAAACCGGCACGTCGTTTTCCGCGCGCGTGCTGGAACATCGGCTGCAGCGCGCACGAGTCATGCTGTCCGAGCCGAGCAACGACCGCATGAGGATCGCCGAGATCGCCCGCGCCTGCGGCTTCAACGAGGTTCCCTATTTCAATCGCTGCTTTCGCCGGCGGTTTGGCGAATCCCCGACGGGCATTCGCGCCGACGTGCGCACGTGAACCGTCGCGCTAGGCGCCTTGCGCCGCCGTGCAATCCGTCTGCGCCCCTGGACAAGCCGCGCCGGACACATCCGGAAATTTCGCGCTCGGCCCATGAACGCACCGCGCCGTCCGACGACACTCATGCGCAGCAGTCCGCGCGCAGTTCAACGAGGTGACATCATGAAGCGGTTGATCGGATCGGCAGTGCTCTTCGTCCGCCATGGTCGCAGCATCGCCTGCGCTTTCGCAGGCGCCAAGCAGCGTCTCGCTGGTGCTCGACGCCTCGGGCAGCATGAACGCGAAGCTGCCCGACGGGCAGACGCGCATCGACGCCGCCAAGAAAGCCGTCGCCGATCTGGTTTCGCGCATGGATGCCGAGCACGCGCCTGGCGTTGCGCGCCTACGGCCACCAGTCGCCCACGCAGCAGAAAGACTGCCAGGACACCGCGATGCTGGTTGGCTTTGCACCGGTCGCCGCGAACAGGGCCGAGGTCGTCGCTCAGGCGCAGGCGCTGCAAGCGCGCGGCTACACGCCGATCACCTACGCGCTGACCGCGGCCGCGCAGGACATCGCACCGGAAGAAAGCGGCGAGCGCGTCGTCGTGCTCGTCAGCGACGGTCAGGAGACCTGCGCCAGTGACCCCTGCATCGCCGCGCGCGCGCTCGCCGCCGCCGATGCGAAGCTCGTCATCCACACCATCGGCTTCGGCGTCGGCGCGCCGCGCGCACGCAGCTGCAGTGCATCGCCAACGTGGCGCGCGGCAGCTACTTCGACGCCGACAGCGCGGCGGACCTTACATCGACGCTCGGCAAGGCGGCGCGTCACCAAGGCCGCCGCGCAGACACCAGCACCAGCACCACCGTGCGCGTCGAGCCGAGCAAGGCGCCGAGCCGCATCGTGATCAAGAACACGTGGGCCGGCGCGGGCCATCCGGTCACGCGCGCCGAGGACGGCGCAGCAGGTCGCCGACATCAACGGCGCCGTCGGGCACGCAGAGGTGCCGCCCGGCATCTACAATGTCAGCTTCGCGAACGGCCTGTGGCGCGGCGTCGAGGTCAAGCCGAACGAGACCACGACGCTCGAGGTTGGCCTGCTGCGGATCGAGGGCGGCGCCAACGATCTCAACGGCTACGACATTCTGGATCCCGAAACCGAGGAGGTCGCTGGTGCGGCGCAGGGTGATCAGCTCGACTCCCGCTGATGCCAGGCCGCTTCAATGTCGACCGCCGGCGAGACCGAGATTGGCTGGCAGGGTCTCGAGATCGCCGCCGGCAAGACCACTATCGCTTAATCCAGGTCGCATTGAGATCATCGGCTCGGGACCTACAAGGTCACGACAAGCGACGACCGCGCCGTCGGCTGGGTCTGCAGCTGATCCGCCTGCCGCTGCCGCCGGGCAGCTACGTCGTCGACATCGAAGAGCTGCGAGCGAAGCGAAGCAATCCAGCGCGCGCGCAGCGCGCCACTAAGAAGCGCTGAGTCGCCGCAACTGCCGCGCTTCTTGTTTGCGCGCTGCGCGCGCACTGGATTGCTTCGTCGCTTCGCTCCTTGTATTGGCGCGACGCTCTATAATCCGCCTGTTCCGAGAGGAACGACCCGCTTCGGGCGGCCACCCGAAGCGGGTCGCCGATCGTCGGATCGTTCGCTCCTGAGCCTTGTGGGCTGCTTGCGAGCAAGATCGCGGTCGGCATCTTCATCGAACCCGGATGGTTGAAGGAACCGAGGGTTCGCATCACGAGGAAGGGTCGACGAAGATGAACATGCCTAGCATGGTTGCCGCCGGAATCGATGTCGCAAAGGAGCAACTCGATATCGCCGTTCACGGTTGCAAGCAGAGCTGGCAGGTGGCCAACACGCCGGAGGGCTTTCGTGATCTGCTGCGACTGATGCGCGACCATCAAGTCGAGCAGATCGGATTCGAGGCGACCGGCGGCTACGAGCGCGATGTTGTGGAGTTTTTGCGCGGAGAGAGGTTCACGGTCGTTGTGCTTCAGCCCAGGCAGGTACGGGCCTATGCGACCATGAAGTTGCGTCACGCCAAGACCGACCGCATCGATGCGGCGCTGATTGCGGCGTTTACGGCGGACCATGCAAGCGTGCGAGACGCGCCGGATCCTCGCCTGGCAGCGCTCACCGAGCGCCTGACCTGGCTGGAGCAAATCGAGGAGGACATGGCGCGTATCAAGGTCCGCCTCGAGCATATCCGTGACGTCGAGGCACGGCGCATCTGCAAAGCCGACCTTGCCCGGTTGACGCAGCGCCGTGCCAGCGCGATCGCCAGGCTTCTGATCGCGCTTCGCCAGCATGATGATCTGGCAACGCGGCTCAAACTGGTGCTCAGCGTCGAGGGCCGTACCCCCTCACCCGGATTGCTGGCGCGCCGACCTCTTCCCGGCGAGAGGGGCGCCTTCTCCGGCGTCGCGCTCAAATACTCCACCACCACACGCCGCCGCCTCGTCACCAGCACCACCATCGCCAGCCCCATCAGCACCGCGCCGGCCATCATCCGCAGCTCCGCATCCGTCGCCGTCTTCGGCAGCGTCACGGTCTGCGCCGCCGGCGACGACCAGCACCGGCCGCTTCAGCCATCGCCGCCTGCTTCGCCGCATCCGCCTTCGCCAGCTGCACCCGTCCGTCGCCCGCATCCGCGCGCCGCTCCTCCGGCGTCTGGCTGCTGCTCGCGCGTCCGCTCGCCGAACACCTTTTCGAAGTCCCAGCCCGCCGGCAGGTTCAGCGGCAGGTCCGTCACCTTCAGCGGCTCGCCGTCCGGCCGGCTCGGCGTCTTGTCCACGGCGACCAGGCTCGTCAGCCGCGTCACCAGCTGATGCTCCAGCGCCAGCGCCAGGATCGTCTTGTCGGCCTCCTCCTGCGTCGCCTGCCGCAGCGTGCGCGCGACCTCCGCATCGGCGATCTTCCGCCGCGCCCACACTTTTGACAGCCCCGCGCCCTCGCGCGGCGTTCGCCAGCGGCAGCGTCACGCTCCACGGCCGCTCGCCGATCCGCCCCTTGATCTCGACCGAGCCGGCAAGCTTCTCGAGCCGCGCCGCCAGCACCAGCGGCTCGCCGCGATAGAGGTCCGGCAGCGTCTCCGGCGTCATGTCGGCCTTCGCGCCGGAGAACGTCGCCGACAGCCCCGTCACCACCGGGCTCTCCAGCTTGGCGAACAGCTCGCGCATCCGCTCCTCCACCTGCTCGGCCGAGCCGATATGCGTGAAGGTGCCGCGCCCGAGCTCCGCGCCGCGCGTCATCAGAAAGCTGTTCGGCGCCGATCCGATGCCGACCATGAACACCCGCGAGCGTCCGCGCATCGTCGTGATGGTGTCGAACAGCTGCTGCTCGTTGCCGATCGCGCCGTCGGTGAGGAACACCACCTGCCGCAGATGGCTCGCCGCTGCTCGCCGGCGTCGGTCAGCGCCGCGCGCATCGCCGGCACCATCTCCGTGCCGCCGCGCGCCTCCAGCGCGTCGACGAACTCCTTCGCCGCGCGATGTGCGCGCGATCCGCCGGCACCGCATTCGGAAACAGCGTCTCCATCGTGTCGTCGAAGCGGATCACGTTGAAGCGGTCGCCCGGCTGCAGCCGCGCCGAGCGCGTAGATCAGGCTCGCCTTCGCCTGCACCATCGAGGTGCCGCCCATCGAGCCGGAGTTGTCGATCACGAAGATCGCCTCGCGCGGCATCGGCTTGTCTGCGCGGCGTCTCCACCGCCGGCGGCGTGATCGTCGCCAGCAGATAGTCCGCGTCGCCGACATGCTCGCGGAACAGCCCGACCGACGGCGCGCGCTCGGCCGCCGCCGTCCAGGTCAGTTCGAAATCGCGGTCCGCCGCCACCGGCCCCTGCCACAGCTTGATGATGCGCGTTGAGCTGTCCGGCTCGTCGATCTTCACCTTGTGATGGTGGCTCTTCACCTCGGCCAGCGGAAAGCCCGCCTGCAGCCGCACGGTGATGTTGGTCGGGTTGACGCTGCGCATGCTGCGCCGGGTCCAGCACCGGCGGCGAGATGCGGTCGCGGTCCGGCACCGGATCGGTCGTCGTCCGCGCCCCAGCCCTGGCCGTCGCTGCGCAGGTCCACCGTCTGCACGATCGGCTTCGGATTGTAGCGCGGGCCGACCACCATCGGCACCCGCAGCGAGAACTTGCCGCCGTCCTGCTTCACCGGCTCCTGGTATTCGATCTGCACCAGCACGGTCTCGCCCGGGCCGATGTTGGCGACCGAGTTGGTGAAGATGTTCGGCCGCTCCTGCTCGGTCAGCGCCGCCTTCTTGCCGTCGCGCCGCGCCTGCTTCGTAGATCGCGCGCGCCTTCTCGCGCTCCTTGATGTCGCCGACCACCACCCGGTCGCCGATCACCATCTTCAGCGTGTCGACCGCGCTGCCTTCCGGCAGCGGATAGACGTAGATCGCCTCCACCCAGTCCTGGGTCGGATTGCGGAAGATCTGCGTGACGCGCGCGCGCACCGTCGGCCCCGACACCGTCAGGTCGACGTCGATGCCGAGCCGATTGGCGTCCGCAAACCCGCCGTCCTGCGCGCTTGATCAGCAGCGAGCCGGATTTTGCGTCGTCGATCTTCGAGAACGCGCGCGTCAGGTTGCCGGCGCGCGGCCACGCTGCAAGGTCATGAAAAAGGCCGCAAGCCCGAGAAGGATTGCAGCCGCGAGTCTTGAGGCTTTGAGCGCCATCGCGTGAAAACTGAGAGGCTCCTCGTTCGCTTTGCTCCGGCTCTGGCCGGCATCGTCGCAGGTGGTGGTGGTCATGGGTGGCTCCCGAAGGGTGGTGTTCGAGTGCCCCGATCATGCGCGAGCCGCCCATGCCGTACCGCGAGCGTGATGATCGGCATTGTTCCGCCGCCTGCCGCCGCGCCGTCCGCACCGGTGGATGGCGGTCCTGTACGGCTTTGTCCGCGTTTGTCCGTCTGGTACAGTTGGCGCGCAGGGCGGCACCCCAGCCGTCATTGCGAGCGAAGCGAAGCGATCCAGCGCGCGCGCAAGCGCGCGTACAAGACGCGCGAAGTCGCGGCACACTCAGCGCTTAGTGGCGCGCTGACGCGCGCGCTGGATTGCTTCGTCGCTGCGCTCCTCGCAATGACGGAAGGCCTGAGAGGACCAACGCACCTGACCCCCGACCGCCAGCTCTCCGACGAACAAAGCCGCAGCGTCGCCGCCGCCATCCGCGAGGAGCTGGCCCGCCGCCGCATCTCCCGTCAGCAGCTGGCCGAGCAGGCGAAGCTCTCGCTCTCCACCCTGGAGAAAGCGCTCGGCGGCCGCCGCCCGTTCACGCTCGCCACCACCGTCCGGATCGAGCAGGCGCTCGGCGTCTCGCTGCGCGCGCACAAACCCGCACCCGACGCTGCCGCCCGCAAGCCACGCCGCCCGCCAACGGCGACGTCGCCCCCGACAGCCTCGGCGCCTACTCGCGCCGCGCGGTGGCCTGGCTCGAGGGCAACTACGTCACGCTGCGTCCGTCCTTCGGCGAGAAGGGCGCGATCTACGCCTACCGCACCGAGATCGCCTGGGACGCCGCCGCCTCATGCCTCGCGTTCCGCGAGCGCGAGCGCTCCGACGCCGCCTACGCCCAGTTCGGCGAGGTGGCGGTGCCCAACCAGTCCGGCCACATCTATCTCGTCACCAACCGCCACGGCCAGCACCGCCTGATCACCGTCTCCCGCCCCACCATCACCGGCGAGATGTACGGCATCCTCACCACGCTGCTGTCGGGCCGCGGCTCCGCGCTGACGCCGATCGCCGCGCCGATCGCGCTGTTGCCGATCGCGAACGTGCGCGGCGCCGACCTTCGGCCGCATCGGCGAGAGCGACGCGAACTACGCGGTGTATCGGAAGCATCTGCAGAAGACGATCGACGAGCCGTTCGCGGTGTTCGTCGCGGGTTAGCCGTCATTGCGAGGCATAGCTGCGCCGAAGAACGGCTCTCTGCCGCCTCGGCGCTGCTGCATGTCGCCGACATATCGGTCGACTCCGCCACCACAAGCGTGCATCGTCAGCTCGAACCACGAAGGGCGGCCCACATCATGCGCGCAGACCCGCTCGTCACGTTTCTGATCGTTCTCGTCATCGGCGCTGTTGCCGGCTTGTTGTTCGACCGGCTGGCCGGCCCGTCGTGGCTTGCCCGCCAGTTCTCCGGATCGAACCGCGGCATTGTGACCAGCGCACTGGTGGGAATTGCCGGCGCGTTCGTCGGCTATCACATCGCCATTCTGCTCGCGCTGGGCGGCGGCCTGCTAACGTCGGTGATTGCGGCGGCGGCCGGCGCTGCTGCGGTTCTGTTCGCCTGGCGCATGGTCAGGTAATTCCGTCGCATTCCGACGCGGCATGCAAAAGCAAAGGGCCGGTTTGAAAACCGGCCCTTCATTTCAACGCTTACGCAACGCTACATCTCAACGTTACGCGTCGAGAACTGCAACGATCTGCAGCGTCCGTGGATTGACGACGATGATCTGGTCGTTGACGAGGAAATACTCATATCCCTGCCAATCGGGATAGATCGTCACCAGCTGTCGCGGAACGGGATGAAAGACCCACCGATCGCGGGACCGGCGTTCCGACCGTGATCGCGAAGTTGACGTTCGTCGCCGGCCTGACGTTCTGTTCCTTGATCACGGTGCGGATGCTGGTGCGCTGCTCCGCATTGAGTTGCCTGGCTCCGGCCGGGGCTTGTCCGGTCGTCATGCCAGCCTTGGTGTCGGCGGCGCCCTTCGAGTCGGCCTTCATGCCGTCCTTCGCTGCCGTCCTTGGAGACATCCGTGGACTTGTCGGTCTTCGTTTCGCTGACCGCCTTGCTGTCCGACTTCGATTCAGCGCCCTTGGACTTCACGCCATCCTTGGCGTCGTCCATCGGCCGTTGAGCGCTGCCGGTGGTGGCCGGCATCTTCGGGTCGGCCTGGCTGGCCTTGCCATCCGGCTTTGCCTTTGTGTCGGGGGTCTCGCCGCGCGTCATCGGCGCGGTGTTCTCAACAGGTGCAGTCCGCGTTGTAGCAGGTGCGGGTTGCGAACCTGATGCGCCTGGCGTTTGTGCGTTGGTCATTCCAGCTGAAGCAATCAGCGCAACAGCAGTCGTAAGTAAAAAGGTCTTTCTCATATGATCTCCTGAAAATGCCCCTGATTGACAACGTGAGCCTGCCGACGAACGTTCCTCGCAGGCGAAGTATATCGCGTGAACGTTCGTTCACGCGCGGGCGGGCGCTGAACCGCGGTTACGGTTGCTTTGCTTTGCGACTGGCAGCGTAGGCGTTCTGGGCGGTCTCGCGCGCCGCGGCGAGAAAATGCTCCGCGCCATGGCTGACGAACGGTTCTGACCGGTAGTTGGTGCCGGTTATCAGGTCGCCATCGCCGATCGTGAAGACATACGTATGCCCTTCGATGTGCTTGACCTCGACCTGACCATCGCCGACGTGGGTTATGAATTCCATGATCCTGCTTTCGCCTCAGTCGGCCATGAACACGGCGTAGACGACGACAAAGGCGATCACCGCGAGGCTGATGCTCAGCACCAGCACATTGCGCATGGTTGGGCCGCGCTCGGCGCCACGCGCTTCGAGTGCGGTTTCGACGATTTTGCCCTGTTTATCGATCTGCATGAAGGTCTCGCTGGCCGGATGTGCCGCCCTGCTGACCGTACGTGTCCGTTTCGGCTTGGGTGCGGGCCATCATCGGCTCCTGGTAGGGAGCGGGGCAATCCATGGGCGCCGGTATCGTTCCGCACCTGCGACATCGGCGCGTCGTTCGCGCGCGGCACGATCTGCCGCAATGACCCTACAACAACTCCGCCAGCATCCTCGCCGCGCGCACGGCCCCGTCCGCCTCCACCGGCCGCCCCGCCTTCGGCGCCCGCAGCGCCTCCACCATCGCGTCCGCAATCATCTCCGGCGTCGAGCCCGCAAACGCCATCCGCCGTCCGGCGCCATAGCGCTCCAGCCGGTGCGCGACGTGGAAATTCTGCTCGAAATGGTTCTGCAGCGGAAAATAAAGGAACGGCGTCCCCGCCGCCGCGAGCTCCATGCAGGTGGTGAGCCCGCCCTGCACCAGCGCGAGATCACACGCCGCCAGATGCCGGTCGAGATCGGCCACGAACGCGTGCACCTCCACGCCCGCCGGCGCGTTCAGCGAAGCCGGATCGATCCGCGGCCCCGCCACCACGATCATCCGCAGGTCCGGCAACTTTGCCCGCGCCGCCGGAAAACTCTGCAGGATGCGCCGGATCAGGTGCGCGCCCACACCCGAGCCGCCCACCGTGACGATGCACACCCGCTCGTCGTCGCGATAACCCAGCCGCGCGCGCAAATCGTCACGGCTGCCGAACGTCGCCGGATGCTCGCCGATCACGTAGCCCGCAAAATCGAAATGCTTCGGCACCCAGTCCCGCATCTCCGGCAGGTCGCGGCCGAACGACAGCGGCACGATGTCCTCCGGCGTGCCGACGAAGATCGAGCGATCGCGCACGGAAGGGTGCCGCTCGATATGCTCGATCATCTCCGCATTGTAGTCCGTCGTCAGATATGCCTCATCCGCGCCGCCGGCCGGCATCGGCACGTAGCCGACGAAGTCGGTGAACCACGCGAGCTTCGCGCGCTTCAGCTCGGGATGTTCGTGCCAGTAGTGGTCGATGTCCCAGGCCTCGTCGGCGATCACCAGGTCATAGCCGCCCTGGTCGACCGCATCCTGGAAGATCATGAAGTTCTTGATCAGCACCTCGTCCATGCGCCGCAGCGCCTGGAAGCAATGCAGGTCATGCTCGCCGGATTCGAGCTCGATGTGCCGCGTCTCGCTCGAAAGCCGCGCGCTCAGCGGATGCACCCGCTCGTTGTTGGCGTCCAGGAGCCGCGTCACCGGGTCCTGCGCCAGCCAGTCCACCTGCAGCCCGGGATGAAGTTTGCGCAGCTCGCGCGCGATCGCGAGATCGCGCCGCCCATGCCCGAGCCCGATCGGCGAGGAGAGATAGAGCGCGCGCTTTTCGCGGGGTCCGCGCGCCGCCGCCTGCCGTGCCGGCGCGGCGAGGCCGAGCCTGCGATCGAGAAAGTCGAGGATCAGCGCGTTGGCCTTCGCCGGATAGCGGCCGAGCGGATTGTGCCCGCCGCGCTCGATCGTCACGAGCTCGGCGCCCGTCACCTCGGCGCAGGCCGCCTGCGCCCGCGCATGCGGCTGGATCCGGTCGTCGTCGCCGTGGATGAACAGGGCAGGGCATGTGATCTTGCGATACATCTCCACGCTGACATCGAACCGCGGCGGCACCGCGCGCGCCTCCACGGTCTTCACCAGCACATCGCCCGAGGTGTCGCCCGCCCAGCTGATTCCTTCCTCGATCTGCCGGCTCGAGTGCGGCTCCGAGCAGATGTTGCGGATGAAGAAGTCCGCGAAGTCGGGATAGTCGTTGAGCCAGTGCGCGCGATTGAACTTGTCCCAGCCCTCGTGACTGTCGCGCTTCGCCAGGAAATGCGAGGCGCCAAGGTGCCTTGGGTTGTCCGGGCCGATGCTCGTCACGGTGCCGGCCAGGATCACAGCCTTCACGCGCTCCGGATGATGCGCCGCCAGCGCGCAGGCGAGCATCCCGCCGAACGAAAGCCCGACGACGATCGCCTGGCCCGCATCGGTCGCATCCATCACCGCCAGCGCGTCGGCGAGGTAGTTGTCCATCGTGTAGGCGCCGACGTCCTCCGGCCGGTCCGACTTGCCGTTGCCGCGCCCGTCATAGGCGATGCACGCGAAACCGTTCGGAGAAATACGGCACCTGCGCCTTGTAGACCCGCGAATGCACGATGCTCCACGGCGGAATGAACACCATCGTCTCGGGCCCATCGCCATAGACCTCGTAAGACAGCCTCACGCCGTCCCGCGTAACGACCCCTTCCTTGTCCGGCATCTTTGCACGCATGAGCGCCTCCACACTCTCACCGTCATTGCGAGCGAAGCGAAGCAATCCAGCGCGCGCGTCAGCGCGCCAATAATAACTCGCGGCGCTCGCGGCAGCTTCAGCCTGGATTGCTTCGTCGCCTTCGCTCCTCGCAATGACGACGCTATTCGCTATTCGCTACTCACTACTCCCACTCGCTCTCTTCTCCGCCATCCGGATCAAATCCCCCACCCGCCGCAGCACCTGGCGCACCGGCGCGCCCTTCTTCTCCGCGCCGAGCAGGTAAAGACTTTCCGCCCCGATAAAACTGTTCGAAGCGATCGCCCCGATCTCTTCCGGAGAGAACGGCCCGAGCGCGCCGGGCGTCGCAGCTTCCGTCTTGCGCGCCACCGCGACGATCAGCTCGAACCAGCCCATCAGCCCGGCGCGGACCACCTTGGCGACCTCCGCGTCGTGCCAGCTCGCCGCGATCAGCTCCTGCAGCACCCGCACATAGCCCGAGGCGATGTCCTCATCGAGATAGTCGCAGGCGCGGTCCCATTGCTCGGACAGTGTCAGCGACGCATCGCCATACAGCGCCTGCTGCCGGTGCAGCAGCTGCGCGTTCAGATATTCGAACAGCGCCAGCACCATGTTCTGCTTGGAGCCGAAGTGATAGTGGATCTGGCTCAACGGCACGCCCGCCTCCGCCGCCACATCCCGCGTCGACAGCCCCGCATACCCCTTAAGCCGCAAAACCTTCTTCGCCGCCTCCAGCAGGCTCGTCGAAGTCTCCATCTTCTTTACGGCCGCGCGTGCCATGTCCAATCCTCCGTCATTGCGAGCGAAGCGAAGCAATCCAGCGCGCGCGCGCAGCGCGCAAACAATAACCGCTGCATGCGCGGCAAACTCAGCCTGGATTGCTTCGTCGCTGCGCTCCCTTGCCTCGGCGTAGCCCGCAGGGCGAAGCCGGGTCGCAATGACGAGCAAGTCACTCCCCCTTACGCCCAGGCAACGGCACCACCATCCAGACCCTTTCGCGATACCGCCGATACTGATCCCCGAACTGCGCCACCAGATCGCGCTCCTCGAACCAGATCCCGATGAAAATATACCCGGTGGTCGCAACCGCAAACAGCAGATGCCCCGCGCTCATCTGCGGCGTCGCCCAGAACGCCAGCAGGAAGCCGAGATAGAGCGGGTGCCGCACCGATTTGTACAGCAGCGGCGTCCTGAACTCCGGCTCCGGCAAATCGAGGCCACGCAGTCGCGCAAAAACCTGCCGCAGGCCGAACAGCTCGAAGTGATTGAGCAGGAACGTGCTGACCAGCACCGTAATCCAGCCGATCCAGAAGATCGCCCACAGGATCATCACGCCGAAAGGATTGCTCACCGACCAGATGATCGGCGCGGGGATAGCCCGCCACTGCCAGCACAGCAGCGCCAGCACCACCGTCGCCAGCAGCACGAAGGTCGAGCGCTCCACCGATGGCGGCACGATCTTCGTCCACCAGCGCTTGAACCCCGGCCGCGCCATCACGCTGTGCTGCACGGCGAACAGCCCCAGCAGCAGCGCATTCACCAGCACCGCCACGGCCACCGGCCCCGCCTCGCCGCTGTCGATCGTCTTCGGCACGACGAAGTTGCCGACGAAGGCGATGGCATAGGTGAACGTGACCAGGAAAAACAGGTAGGCCGCCGCGCCGTAGAGCACGGCGACGATCCCGCCGGCGGTGGACGAGGGGTTTGATCCGAGTGCGTGGTCGGTCATGGGGTCATCCTCCCTAATTCGGTCGACCGGCCGAATATATTTCGGTCGACCGACCGAAGTCAAGGGGCAGGCGCTAGGCTTGTGGTTGGGCTGCGACAGCCTCGCTCAAACCTGAACGCATCGAAGCGCTGGACGCGGCACGCAGCGCACTCGGCCCCGCTCTCAGAAAAAATCGTTCGCCGTGAAGTCGATCACGCCCACGCACAGGATCTGCACGTCGGCAGCGGCGTCGCCGTCAATGTCGACGCTGACCCAGGTGTTGGTCCCGCTCTGCTCGTAGCGGAGCTCGCCTTGCTGGCCGTTGAATGCGTCGTCGCCGATGAAGGTGCAGTTGCCGATGCCGGGTCCCAGCAGCGCGATCTGGTCGCCTTCCGCCTGGCTGAAGTCCATGATGCGATCCGCTTCGCGGCCAAGGCCCATGTCCAGCCGCGTGAACGAAAACAAGTCCGCTCCGCCGTTGCCGCGCAGCACGTCGGTGCCGCGCCAGCCCGACAGCATGTTCGCGGCGCCATCCCCGGACAGCTTGTCGTCGCCTTCGCTCCCGAGCAGGTTCTCGATGCCGGTCAGGGTGTCGCCCTGCGCCTCGCCGCCGCTCGCGAGATTGATCGACAGGTCGATGGTGACGGCGCCGGTGGAATCCCGATAGATCGCCCAATCGTTGCCGCTGCCGCCGTTCAATTGGTCGGCGCCTTCGCCACCCAGCAGCATGTCGTCGTCGGTGCCTCCGCTCAGGCTGTCGTTGCCTTTGCCGCCCTCGAGGTGATCCAGGCCGGCGCCGCCGCTGAGCGTATCCTTCTCGCCACCTCCGAACAGCGCGTCGCCACCGTTGCCGCCGTTCAGCGTGTCCTCGCCGTCGCCGCCCCAGAGTTCGTCGCTGCCGTCGAAGCCGAGCAGCATGTCGCCGCCGCTGGAGCCGTGCAGGTAGTTGTCCTGATGGTCCCCGGCGAGATAGTCGCCGAACGTCGTGCCGATCAGGTTCTCGATGCCGTTCAGCTCGTCGCCTTCGGCGTCGCTGCCGGCCGCGCTGTCGATCAGCAGCGAGACGTTCACGCCGCCCTGGCTGAACGCATAGCTGACGGTGTCGTTGCCGGATCCGCCCTCCATCGTATCGGCGCCCGCGCCGCCGCGCAGCTTGTCGTCGCCCGCGTTGCCGACGAGCCAGTCGTTCCCGCCGTAGCCGGCCAGGTCGTCGTCGCCGTCGCCGCCCAACAGCAGGTCGTTGCCATCGCCGCCGTGGAACAGGTCGTCGCCGTCGCCACCGACCAGCAGGTCGTCGCCGTCGCCGCCCAGGAGCCAGTCGTTGCCGTCCCCGCCCCAGAGCTGGTCGTTGCCGTCCAGGCCCCAGATGATGTCCATGTCGATGGTGCCGTAAAGCTTGTCGTTGCCGTTGGTTCCGCTGATCTTGGCCATGTCGTGCTCCTGTTCGTTCGGTTGTCTCGCTTGAAAGGATTGAAGCGTCGCCGCCGGCTCAAAGCAGCAGATCGTTCGCGCCGACCATGCCGACGCCGTTGTTGTATTCGACGCCGATCTGCTCGTCGGGCTTGCCGTCGCCGTCGAGATCGATGTCGATATAGCTGACGTTCATGCTGCCCAGCTGCTTGTGCGTGAGCATCACTTCGCCGGCCTTGCCGTTGAAGCTCTCCACCAGGTGCAGGCCGTCGCCTTCGCCGGGCCCGCCATAGGCCTGCAGGTCGATTGTGTCGGCGCCCCATCCGAAATCGAGGATCCAGTCGCCGGTCTTGGTGCCGTCGAAGCCGGCGTCGCCCTTTTTGAACACGAACGTATCGTTGCCCTGTTCGCCGGATAGCTGGTCGATACCTTCGTCGCCGCTGAGGCGGTCGTTGCCGTTTCCGCCGAACAGGTTGTCCTGGTAGGAGCCGCCATACAGCACGTCGGTATGCATGCCGCCGAAAAGGTCGTCGCGGCCGCCGCCGCCGTAGAGGGTGTCGTCTCCGTCATTGCCGCTGAGAATGTTGCGGGTGTCGTCGCCGATGAAATAGTCGCCTTGGGTGCTGCCCGAGAGCGCCTCGATCGCGACCAGCGTGTCGCCTTTGGCGGCCCACTTCGTCTCGCCGGTCTTCATGTTCACGAAGGCGGCGGTGTTCTGGTCCCAGTAGGCGGCCACGTCCCAGCCGGCGCCGCCGTCGAGCAGATCCTTGCCCAGGCCGCCCAACAGCACATCCTTGTCCTCGTGTCCGTAAAGCAGGTCGTCGCCGTCGCCGCCGCGCAAGCTGTCCATGCCGGTGCCGCCCCAGAGCGTGTCCTGGCCGTCGCCGCCATCGAGGTCGTCATGGCCGTCGTCGCCGGTCAGGAAGTCGTCGCCGTCCTCGCCGAACAGCTCGTCGCTGTCGTCATTGCCGGTGATGGTGTCATTGTCGGCCCCGCCATAGAGCGTGTCGTTGTGGTCGCCGCCGGTGATCAGGTCGTCGCCGAAGCCGCCGTAGATGGTGTCGAAGCCTTCGCCGCCATACAGCCAGTCCTCCCACACCGACCCGACGATCGTGTCGTCGCCATCGAGCCCGTGCACCCACCACGAATACGGGGAGAAGCTGAAGTCGAAGTTGTTGAAGCCGAAGTCATCCTTGAAGATTTTCTGCGGAACCTTTGCCACGATCGCACTCCCTCGAACACCTGACTGGGTTTGCTGACAGCCCGCATCTGCGCGCTGCCTCTGTCAGAGGGTCGCAAGGGAACAAGCATCGGGTTCAAGGCCGCGAGATTGTTTTCGTCGCGGATGCGCGCCCTTGTCCGCAGCCGAAGCCGGCTTGTCCTCGGCCGCAATGGCAGCAGTTCCGCGCGCAAATCGTCGGTGCAGATCGTGTGCAAACGCGGCATATCGCAAGCGTCTGAAGAAGACGCTCGATGTGCCGCTCGCGTCGTTAGTGCAGACTAGCCGTCATTGCGAGCGAAGCGAAGCAATCCAGCGCGGCATACGCGCCAACCTCAGAGTTGACTGACGTGCGTATGCTTTAGTGCTTACAATCAATTTTTTTAGAGGGCTTTTGATGACCAAGACAACGTTCTCGGACCATGACATTAAGGTGGGGCTTGTTGAGATTAGTGACGACGCTATCGCAGCCTGTTATCGGACGTTTCACAAGCTTCGCAAAGAAAAGAGCCAGGGGCTGGAAAAGATCTTTCACCTCGCTTTCTCGGATGCGCTGGACCATCCGGGGTGGACGGCCAAGAATTGGGTCAGCCGCGCATCATTTGAGACAACGGATAAGCGGCGACGGAAAGGATGGGTGGACGGCGTGATTACCCACCAAGATGGGCATCGGATCGGCGTAGAGTTCAAGGTCTGCCAATTTCCTCGCATGAAATGGCAATCACCAAATCAGTCTATGTATGACATTGGCCAGCTCGCGTGGGATTTCGGCGCCCTCAAGAAATATGACCTCGACTTCGGGGTACTGCATCGTCGTTCTTCACGGCGGGCTAGTCGACATGCCGGGGGCCACGGCGCAGGGAATTGCAAGGTCATTTCACAACGCGATGTTCACCGATTTCCAGTCGGCGCTCACTTGGGGCCGGCTCAAGTATTCAAGGCTATTGGCAGATCAGAAGTACGAAATCGAAACGATCAAAGAAATGGGCTTCGGAAGGCCGTACAACAGCGCTAAGACCAATCCGAACAACTTCTGCAAGCTCTATAAGGACAAGAAGCTAGTGTTGTTGGTATATCGGTCAAATAGCCTTACGCGCCCTCGCGGTGTTCTGGCGGTGGCCTTATCATTGCGAAGGCCAAAGCGGCGAAGCAATTAGTCTGCTCTCCTCCCAATTGAACAATCTTGTGCGGCTGCGAAAGAAGTGACGGCTGGGAGGGCCCGATGGTTGGTTAGGCAGAACGGGTCATTGATCGAGCCTTGGGCTCAGCTAGGACGACAACGCGTGAAACAATGCCCGCAATAGTTGTCATGTCTCGCTAGTTGGATAGACTGTCAGATATTAATCGGCCAAGGGAGTCACCTGTTTGTCGTTCGCGAGCAGGCTCGTTACCGAGCCTCAACGAGAAAAATCAGGTGAGACCGGAGCTCAACGCTACGACTACCAGGCGTTATGGGGCCTATCTCTCATTTTCTCGCATCACATTGCGGGCGGAGATTACGCAATCTCGTTTGAATTTCACGATGACATTGTTCTGCTCAACAGCGCTTCAACCCCCTCGCAAGCTTCATTCTATCAGGTGAAAACCAAGACGAAGGGGCACTGGACCTTGAGCGATCTCACAAGCCGGAAGAAGAGAAAGAATGACCCAAACAATGGCTTGCTTCCGTCGCACATTGGCAAAATGTTCTCAAACTACACGATTTTCCCATCCGACACAGACAAGCTATTCTTTGTATCGAATGTCCCTTGCCAGTTTTTTGATGCAGCAGCGACCGAGTGCTGTTTGTCGGACGCGGAACCGAAGACGCTGAACGATCTTACGACGAAGCTTAAGAGCGAATATCCTGCTGCAACGTCCACCCTTGTGGACCAGCTATTCCGTTTCGTTCGAGCTGACCTCAGCCTTCAGGACGGGTCGACGCATCTAAAAGGCAAACTAATTAATTTCATCAATATCGAGCTTGGATCGATCGAATTTAATCCTGAAAGCGTCTACCGGACGATAGTTGAAGAATGCCGACTTCGATCAAAGTATACCGGGACCATCGCGAGTTTTGACGATCTAATAAGACACAAATCGATTACGAGAAATGATGTCGCGGGCTGGCTAAGCGAAATCGAACTTGCGCATGCGATGCCTGACTGGGGCGCGATTAGCGCGCAGCTCGACTGCAGCGATGCGTTGGAGTTCGCCAACCTAACTCGAGAATGGAAGCGCTATAGAGCGTTGGCACTAGACGCCAGCGACCTTTCCCTAAATCTGGTTCGCGATGAGATTCGAATAGAGATCGAAGCTCGAAGCGCTGATGAGCAGCCTGTGCAAGCTCTCGTTGATGACATTCATTCGGCAATAGGGGCCTTTGCATTCTCGACTGATGGCGATGTTGAAGCCGGCGCGACTTAAGGTGATGATCATCTACGAGGTGTTCGCATATGACCCGCAAGGAAAAGTTCAAGCGTCTAATACGCAGCCTGCGAACGCGAAGCCATGAAAAGCTTGCGGTTTCAAAAACTGTATCTGCGCTCCGAGCTGGAAAAGTCAGCGCGAATAGCGGAGTTCGATCAGACGAAAACGGTAATCATCGGCGAAAATGATACCGGAAAATCTTGCCTGATAAAGTCGATCTATTCAGCTTTCGGAGCTGATGCCTATAAGGTGAATGCCAATTGGCAATCACTCAAAGTGGATCTTCTGCTCGAGTTTACGGTTGATTTAATAGCGTATCGCGTCCTTCGGTCCGGAAGCTTCTTCGGCTTGTTCAATGGTGAAGGTCAGCGCATATGGGATGGCACGGGAATTGTGTTGGGGATAGGGCCGCGCATCGCCGAGTTGTTGGATTTCAAGCTAACGTTGCAGGATCGAAGCGGTGAGCAGGTCGTTCCTCCCCCCGCCTACTGTTTTCTTCCATTTTATGTAGATCAAGACATTGGTTGGCTTAAGACGTGGAGCTCTTTCGCGTCATTGCAAATGTTTGAATCCTTGTACAAGCGTGACGTCGCCTACTTCCATGCCGGTTTGTTGCCCAATGAGTATTATATAGCGAAGGGCATAAAGTTAGAGGCCGAGCGTGCAAAAGGTGAGCTTAGGGTCGAACAGAGGGCTCTAGATCGTGCGGGCAAGCGATTGCAGGCCCGCGATCGTAAGACGCTTCGATTCGACCTGGTTCCCGGTGAATTCGGTTGGCAGATCGATGCATTGCTGTCTGAATGCCAGGATCTGCAGTACAAACAAGATGCCGTTCAACGGGTGTTGTCCGAATTAAGTTCCAAGCGTGCGGCGCTGGTTGAGCAAAAGGAGTTGGCTTCCAACGCTCTAGCAGAACTCGACGCAGACTATGAATTTCTTCAGCGACAACAGACGCGGAAATCGTGTGTCCAACGTGTGGAACAACTCACACCAATGACTTTTCAAATAAATTCGGCCTTGTCTCATACTTCGAAGTTCTGTAGGGCGCTCCTAATCGAGGTGCAGCTAGAATTCGAAATCGTCGATCAGCAAATTGCGGTCGAGCGCAGCAAGCTCGAATTGTTTGCCGAAGAGATTATGCGTATCAATGCGCTGTTGGATGAGCGGCGCGGCGATGTAAGGTTGCGAGACCTAATCGAGGGTGAAAGCGAGCGTCTGATAGATGAAACCTTAGCCAACGAGAACCGCGACCTTGGCACGAAAATTGGTGAGCTGGACGTTCAATCTAATGTCGCGGCTGAAACGATGAAATCGTATCACGGTCATAAGTTTCAGAAACCGATAAAGGATCGCTACTTCTCAAGCATGAAAAGCTTTGTCGCTGATCTTAAGGTTCCAAACCTGTCCGAGCGAAATTACAAAAGAATTGATTGCACGATCAATGAAACGGGCAGTGATTTGCCTAGAGCGCTGCTCGCCTACTATTTGGCCTTCATTCATACGATGCGGTATTCGACCAATTCCTCCCTTTGTCCGCTTATCATCGATACGCCAGTACAGCAGGATCAGGACGCCGAGAACGCAACGCGCATGATCTATCAGTGCCTGAATGGAGCCCCGCCTGACAGTCATTCTTGGAACGGTGGGATTGCACGGTGTGGATTACGATGGCTATACCATCAAGACGGAGACCAAGTATCAATTGTTAAGCAAGGACGACTACGAAGAAGTGTCCTCGCATATGAAGCCCTATTTTGCTCAAATGCTCGGTCGATCAGGATCGCGAACATAGTCTTGCTAACCAGACCCAGTTGCGAGTCGCTACGGGTCGGCCGCGAGGAGGATTAAGCTCGTGTCGTGATGCCAAGCAAGCGTTGCTGCGGAGATTACTTCCTCGGTGGCAAACTAAACAACATTAGGGTGAGAGCAAAACTCCGATTGGCATCATTCTTGTTTTTGAAGGTGAAGCGATAGCGCGTCTCACTTTCGGCGTTTGGGCCTAAAAGGAAGTTGGGATGCGTTGTGGCTACTTCGATTGCAGATTTTATGGTGCGACCAAAATCGTGGTTGCGACAAAAGAGGATGATCGCTGTCTTAGTATCGCGCCAAGTGACATAGCCTAGCAGTTGGTCGATTGCGTCCATGAGCGACCGAGGGCCATTCCAGAACTTGCACTCTGCAATGAACAGCATGCTAGCTTCGTGCCGGATGCTGATGTCGGTCTTGCCTTCAAGGTTGAAGGCTTCGGCAGCGCTGCTGCCCTCATAGTGACCGTTGAGCTGTACGAGGTAGTGAGCGCGAATATCCTCTTCGCGCATCGACGAAAAAGCATGAGGACTGCGCTCCATGACGTTTGTCATTTGCTCAATAATGGCGAGGATATGCCTATAATGATCCTCTAACAGCACAGGATCCGGACTTAGTCCCGCGCCGCGGACGGCTGCCGGCTGAATTGTTCTGCGGGTAACGGGAGCTGTGTAGGTTCGCGGGGAGTTCGTCGTTCCTTGAGCGCGAAGGCAAGTCCTTTTGACACTTCGATGTCGCGCTGAAGTTTAGCCATCCGTTTCGCGACGGCGGCCCTGCCGAATCCATAAAATTCGGAAGCTGCGTCTTCGATGTCTTGTTTCAGAAACTTCAAGTAGAGGTTCAGAAGGTCAATTTGACTGGCGAACCATTTGTTGATCTCATCGCTATGGACCTGTCCTGCTACGGGAAAGGCTAGGATGATCTTGCTATCTCTATTCGACCGGTTGGTCGACCACTTGATAGCTTGATTGGCCTAACGTGAAGGAGGGATGGCTCGCCAGTAAAGGGAACCTCTAGTTCGTAGACGGTGCCCGGAGCGAACTGTCCCCCGTATCTCGTGTTGACAGCGGGGTCTGAAAGCGGGGCACATGGGCTTCTTCATAGGAGTGACGCGCATTTTTGACGTCTAGTTCGGGAACTTCGAACCGGAAGGTCTCAACCAAAGCCTCCACGTGTTCATCTAACGAGCCGGAGAGAAGATCATTCGGCGTCATTTGCGAAACCCTTTCTTCCATTTGGCCGACGCGTCGACGAAGTAAATCTTGAACGCTGGAGCCTTTTTGAAAAAAGGATTCACCTGGGATGTATGGCATCGCAAACCCTTATTTCATCAGGCGTCAGGACCAAATCGATATTCTCGCTTCTCTGGCAACGCGCTTTGATCAAAGTCGAGACGAAGCCAAGGCGCGTTTCGCAACTCCACCCCCCGTCACCCCATGAAAACCTCATGCCTGCCCAACCCCTTAGACCCGTTCCAATCGTCACGCTCTCCGTGTAGCCTTCACTGGAATCCTGCGGCTCCCGCTCGGTCCGCCCCGTGAAACGGGGCCGCGGCCCCCGAAAATCCGCAGGACAAACGGAAACGCAACGGGAAGCACACGCATAATGTCAGACTTTCGATACCTCGCGCCGGGAACGCTGGATGAGGCGGTGAGCGCGTATGCGGCGGCGGGGAGTGCGGCGCGCATCCTGGCCGGCGGCACCGACCTGCTGGTGCAGATGCGCGCAGGCGTCGTGAAGCCCGGCCTGATCGTCGACATCAAGAAAATCCCCGAGATGACGGCCATCGAGGAGACCAAGGACGGCGCTTCCGCATCGGCGCTGCCGCCTCCGGCATGGCGCTGCACGATCATCCGCGCTTCGGCAAGGTCTGGCCCGGCGTGCTCGAAGGCATCAACCTGATCGGCTCCAAGCAGGTGCAGGGCCGCGCGTCCGCGGGCGGCAACCTGTGCAACGCCTCGCCCGCCGGCGACGGTGTGCCCGCCCTGGTCGCGGCCGGCGCCATCGCCATCGTGCAGGGCCCCAAGCGGC
>CAWJKJ010000003.1:0-160259 GCA_963843435.1 uncultured Alphaproteobacteria bacterium | reverse complement strand
ATGCGAGCAGCGCGACAGCCAGCACCGCGGCCGGAACCAGGATGTCCGGCATGAGCTGGGCGGCGTACCAGGGCAGGCCCGTGAGCGCGCA
Organism: uncultured Alphaproteobacteria bacterium; assembly: GCA_963843435.1. Classification (GTDB taxonomy): domain Bacteria; phylum Pseudomonadota; class Alphaproteobacteria; order Rhizobiales; family Xanthobacteraceae; genus P52-10. The sequence goes on along the minus strand of CAWJKJ010000003.1, from coordinate 160,168 downwards.
GAGCCCGGCCATGATGGCGGCTGCGAGCCAGTGCCGGTGGCCGAACCCGTGCAGGCGCAGCATCAGCAGAATGAGCCAGGCAATCAGGCCGGCCTGAATCACGATGTTCGGCCAGAACTGGAATTTGATGCCGAGGAGCAGAAAAGCGCCGTAGATCGCCGCGCGGCCCGTCGCCAGCGTCTCCTCGAATGGTCGCGCCAGGTAGCCGCCGGTGTCGGGAAACACGATTGGAAATCCGTTCCACAGCGCCGGCCAGGCCAGCATGACCAGCATCAGGGCGCAGGCGAGCAGACGCCCGTTCGCGCGCGCGTCCACCGTACTCGACAAGAACTCCGTTCGAGACATGGATCGCCGTTCACCTCTCAGCCGATGGCCGCCGTGCAATATAACGGGTTTCGAAACGCCCGATCAAAGCCGAACGTCAGGCCCGTGACAATCAACACGCGGGCTGAGATCATGGTTCAAATGGCAAGCGCCGGAAATGCGGCGAACGCCCGTAAAAGTTGCGAGTGAATAAAAGGGAGGCAAATGAAATGGCGAAATACAAAGTCGTCACGCCGAAGGGCGCGAGCTTCACCACTGCCGGCGGCGGCTATGACCTGGAGAGCGAGGCGCTGGTCGGGATCGATGCGGAGATCATCGAGGCGCCGGCGGACGAAGCGGGCTTCATCGCCGCCGCCAAGGACGCGGATGCGATCTACGCCAAGGGCATCCCGATCACCAAGTCGATCATCGATGCCTTGCAGAACTGCAAGGTGATCACGCTCGGCAGCGTCGGCGTCGATAGCGTCGACGTGAAGGCGGCGAGCGCCCGCGGTATTCCGGTGACCAACGTGCCCGACACCTTCATCGAGGAGGTGGCCGATCACGCGATGGCGCTGCTGCTCGCCGGCTTCCGCCGCCTCATCGAGCAGGACAAGATGGTGCGGGAAGGGCGCTGGAGCGAGGGCCGTCCGGCGCTGCTGAAGATCCCGCGGCTTGCCGGCCAGACGCTCGGCTTCGTCTCGTTCGGCCGGGTGGCGCGGGCGGTGGCCAAGCGCGCCGCGCCGTTCGGGCTGCGCATGATCGCCTACGATCCGTTCATCGAGGAGATGCTGATCTCCGACCACGGCGTGCTGCCCGCCACGCTGTCGGAAGTGCTGCAGCAGTCCGACTTCGTGTCGATGCACGCGCCGGCGCGTCCCGAGGTGCATCACATGCTGACCGAGAAGCACTTCAAGCAGATGAAGAAGACGGCGATCTTCGTCAACACCGGCCGCGGCCCGACCGTCGACGAGGAGGCGCTGATCAAGGCGCTGCAGGAGAAGTGGATCGCCGGCGCGGCGCTCGACGTGCTGGAGAAGGAGCCGCCGTCGCACAACAATCCGCTGCTCTCGATGGAGAACGTCACGCTGTCGCCGCACAACGCCTCGGCCTCGGCGCGCTTCGACGAGGGGCGCAAGCGGCGCGTCGGCTACGAACTGTCGCTGGTGCTGACCGGCTTCTGGCCGATGAGCTGCGTCAACCCGCAGGTGCTGCAGAACACCAAGCTGAAGCGCTGGCAGCCCATCGGCATGGGACGAGGGCCGAATAGCTAAGTCGTCATTGCGAGCGAAGCGAAGCAATCCAGTCGCGCGCGCAGCGCGCAAACAGGGACCGTAGAGCCTGCCTGCGAGATCTGCACTGGATTGCTTCGGTCGCTCGCAATGACGGCAACGCGTAAGGAGCACACATGCCAAACAACCTCACCGGAAAAATCGCATGGGTCACCGGCGCCGGCACCGGCATCGGTGAAGCGGCAGCGCTTGCGCTCGCGGACGAAGGCGCGACCGTCGTCCTCACCGGCCGCCGCAAGGAGCCGCTCGAAGCTGTCGCCAAGGCGATCGAAGCCAAAGGCGGCAAGGCTGCGGTCGAAGCGGCCGATCTCACCAAGGCATCGCAAGTCGACGGCGTCGCAGCAGCGGATCGTTGCGAAATTTTCGCGGCTCGACATGCTCGTCAACAATGCCGGCCTCAACATCGTCGAACGCGAATGGAAGCGCATCTCTCCCGACGGCATCGACGCGCTGCTGCAGGGAAATCTGAACTCCGCGTTCTATTGCGCGCGCGCCGTGCTGCCGCAGATGCGGGCGCAGGGCGGCGGGCAATTGATCCACACCGCGTCGATGGCCGGCCGCAACGTCAGTCCGCTGTCGGGCCCGGGCTACACCGCCGCCAAGCACGCGGTGGTCGCCATGAGCCACACCATCAACATGGAGGACTGCGTCAACGGCATCCGCTCCACGGCGCTGCTGCCGGGCGAGGTGAATACGCCGATCCTGAAGAACCGCCCCAATCCGCTGTCGGCCGAGGATCTCGCAAAAATGCTGCAGCCGGAGCACTGCGGCGACCTCATCCGCTACCTCGCCTGCCTCCCCGCCGAGCGTCACCATCAACGAAGTCTGGATCACCCCCACCTGGAACCGCGGCTACATCGCCGCCCAGGGCCGCAAGCTGTAGGCCTTCTTCCCTCGCCAACGGGGCACGCAGTGTGCGGAAGCCACCGCCGTCATTGCGAGGAGCGCAGCGACGAGGCAATCCAGCCGCGCGCGTAGCGCGCCAAAAAATGGCTGCATGCCACCGCACCCTCAGACTGGATTGCTTCCGCCTTCGCCCTGCGGGCTACGGCGGACAAGTCGCTTCGCCTTGCCCGCCGTAGCTCGTTGTGAGCGATGGCGGGCCGCAACGACGAAGTAGACACAACGGCAGATTTCATCCGCACCTTGCCTCAAGCCTTCAACAGGCTTTGAACAGGCTCTTCGATATTTCTCTCTTTCCGAAATCGAATTTCCGGACTTATTCTCTCACCCGTTCCGCTCCGATGTGAGGGCGCGTTCGAACCGTCTTTCGATCGCGGAGCGGGATGCGATGGCCGCCACGATGCCGGTCCTTCGATCGCCAAGGGTAAGGCCCCGAGGTACGTTGAAGGAACAGACGCCGGTAACACGGGCGAACGGTCCAAGTGAGTGCCCGGGCAACAGCTTGCACGAACTGGGCGAAGTCGGCGGCAGCGACGACGCCTGGGGGCATTGAGCAAGCCGAAAAAGCCATCGCGTGCGGAACGCAGGCGCTGATCTGCGTCCGACAGGAGCTCGTGTGCGTTTTTGTCTACCCCTTTTGCACACGGGGCCGCGGGTGCGGTGAAACGCCCAAGCGTTCCGCACGCCCTTTCGGGGACCGGAAGGCAACAGAAGACCGGCAGCCCCAGGCCGGACAAAGAACAGGGGCGATGAAACGCTGGGTTTGCTTGAGATCGAACGGAGATGAAGCTTGTTAGCGTCATGCGAGCTGACCCGGCAATCCCGCTTAGCGCGCGCAGCGCGTCCCTAAGCAGCATCGCCTGGCAAGCTCAGGCTGATGCTACAGCAGATCGCAATGACGCGTTGCGGCTCCACCAACCCTACGCCCGCGTCGTCTCCGCATGAACGTCCGCAGTCGGCCGGCGCGGCTGCACCTGCTCGCGTGGCGGCGGGCTCGGGCTGTAGTAGCTGGCGGCGACCTCGGAATAGTCGGCGCCGCCGAGCGGGGTCCAGTCCGCACCCGAGCAGGCCGAGCGCGTCCGACATCTCGCGCGCCGCCGCAAACAGCTTCGGCAGGCAGGCCTTGTCGCGGCGCGGGCGGCAGCCGTTTGCGGGTCGAGGCGATCGCGATGCGAAAAGCGCACATGGCCGTTGGAATCGAAGCAGGGCGCGGCAAGCCCGCGGTCGTCCGGCCGCAGCCCTTCGCCGTCGCTGACGGCCCAGCCGCGGGCGCGCACCTCGGCCAGCTCGCCCATCAGCATCGGCACGCTGCGGATGGTGCGCTCCGAATAGATGTGCATGCTGCGGCCGCGATACAGCAATTCGATGTCGGCGCGCGAACGCCAGGCGATCAGCGCCTTGCCGGCGGCGGAGGCGTGCGCATCGACCATCGCGCCGAGCATCCGCAGGCCCGGCCGCGCGACGCCCGCCTCGGCGCAGAAGCGCGCTTCGGCGCCTTCCAGCACGGCGAGGCGGATGGTCTCGTTCACGTCCTTCGCCAGCCGCACCATGATCATGCGCGCGCGGTTGTCGATGCCCTGCACCACGCGGTCGGGGCTGCCGAGGCGGAAGGCGTTGTAGCTCAGCACATAGCGGCGGGTCGGCCTCGATCCGGTAGACGAAGCCGCGTTCGCACAGCGCGCGCAGCGCGCGATAGGCCGTGGAGGCGTCGAGCTTCACGCCGCGGGCGATTTCCGTGAGCGTCAGCGCCTTGGAGGTGTTGCCGAGAAGCTCGAGGATGCTCAGGACGCGTCCGACCGAGCGGTTCTGGTACACAGGCATTCGCTTCACTCCCCGCCGAAGCATCATCCCATCGAGCCGTCGCAATATGGAAACATCGCGACGGCAAGCCGCTTTAATCTTTGCGCTTTCTTCGGGATGCGCGTTGCATCAGCGAGTCCTATGTAAGCATGGCCGACGCGCGGACGGCAAGTTTGTTGCGGCGCACATTCGTGCAAGGTGGTATGACATCGTACAACTTGGGCCCCGGTCGGACGGGTCCGAGTTGGCATCCGCCGCCGGGCCTACTAAAGTTCAGGTGCGACAGTTCGCTTTTTCGCGGGCTGAAAACTTTCGCCGAATGCGTTTCGATAGCAAACTGGCGCGTCGGTAGAGTTTGCGAAGGCCCGGAAAGAGGCCGAGGATCAAAAGATTACCGCGCTCCGGTGTCGGGGAACTGTGCATTGTTTCAGTTCCACGACGGACGGGTCGCAAGACGACAAGACGACCAAGACCAACCAAGACCAAGACGAAAAATAAGGCAGCGGTAAACGCGCCTTCACGGGAGGACAGATGGCGAGCGTCGATATTCGCAGCGTCACCAAGCGATTCGGAACCGTTCAGGTGCTGCACGGCGTGAACGTCGGCATCGACGACGGCGAATTCGTCGTGCTGGTCGGGCCGTCGGGCTGCGGAAAATCGACGCTGCTGCGGATGATCGCCGGCCTTGAAAACATCACCGGCGGGGAAATCCGCATCGGTCCGAAGGTCGTGAACAACGTGGCGCCGAAGGAGCGCGACATCGCGATGGTGTTCCAGAACTACGCGCTGTATCCGCACATGACCGTGTTCGACAACATGGCGTTCTCGCTGACGCTGGCCGGCGCGTCGAAGGACAAGATCCAGTCCGAGGTCAATCGCGCCGCCGGAATTCTCGGCCTCGGCCAGTTCCTCGGCCGCTATCCGCGGCAGCTGTCCGGCGGGCAGCGCCAGCGCGTGGCGATGGGCCGCGCCATCGTCCGCAACCCGCAGGTGTTCCTGTTCGACGAGCCGCTGTCCAACCTCGATGCAAAGCTGCGGGTGCAGATGCGCGCCGAGATCAAGGACCTGCATCAGCGGCTGAAGGTGACGACCGTCTACGTCACCCACGACCAGATCGAGGCCATGACCATGGCCGACAAGATCGTCGCCATGAGCGAGGGCAATGTCGAGCAGATCGGCACGCCGCTCGACCTCTACGACCATCCGACCAACCTGTTCGTCGCGAGCTTCATCGGCTCGCCGGCGATGAACCTGCTCAAGGGCGAGACCGCCGGCGACCAGTTCCGCACCGAGAAGCGGCATGGTGCTGCCGCTGCCGAAAGGCATGGGCGTCGCGCAAGGCGGTCTACGGCATCCGCCCGGAATACATTCGCCTGCAGCCCGAGGGCGGCATGGAGGCGAAGGTGCACCTGGTCGAGCCGATGGGGTCGGAAACCCAGGTCACGGTTCGCCTCGGCGAGACGCCGCTGGTCTGCACGTTCCGCGAACGCGTCAATGCCCGGCCGGGCGACATCATCCGCATCATGCCGGACCGGGCACTGGCGCATGTATTCGACGCCGAAACCGGCAACCGGATTACGATGAACTAGAAAACATCAAGACCTAAGAGAACGAGAAGAAACACCAAAACACCACAGGGAGAACGTCATGCAGGATAAATTCACCCGTCGCGACGCACTTGGTCTCGGCGTCTCCGCTGCAGCGCTCTACGCAACGGGCGCGTCGGCGCAGTCGACGATCAAGGCGGCGGACGTGCCGGCGCCGGACTTCAAGATCGAAAGCGGCGCCAAGCTGAGCATGCTGCGGCCGGTCAAGTTCGTGCAGCCGGACGAGGACATCTTCCGCGCCAACGCCAAGCGCTTCACCGACAAGACCGGCGTCGAGATGAAGGTCGATTTCGTCGGCTGGGAGGACATCAACCAGCAGACGGCGGTGACCTCGAACAGCGGCGCCGGCCCCGACCTGATCATGGGCTTCTCGGACGCGCCGCACATCTATCAGGACAAGCTGATCGAGCTCACCGACGTCGCCGACTATCTCGGCAAGAAGTACGGCGGCTGGGCGACCGATGGCGCAGCGATACGGCAAGAAGCACGGCACCAACGCCTGGATCGGCATCCCGTTCGGCGCGAGCTTCGGCCCGCTGATCTATCGCAAGTCGATCCTGCAAGTCCGTCGGCTACGACAAGGTGCCCGACGACATGGCCGGCGTGCTCGAGCTGTGCAAGAAGCTGAAGGCCGCCGGCAAGCCGGCCGGCTTTGCGCTCGGCAACGCGGTCGGCGACGGCAACGGCTTCGCCAACTGGATCCTGTGGTCGCACGGCGCGTCGCTGCTGGACGAGAAGGGCGAGGTCATCATCAACTCCAAGGAGACGATCGACGCGCTGCAATACCTGAAGGAGCTGTATCCGACCTTCATTCCGGGCACGACCTCGTGGAACGACGTCTCCAACAACCGCGCCTACTCCGCCGGCGAAATCTCGCTGACGGCCAACGGCGTGTCGCTCTACTTCTCGATGAAGAACGACCCGGCGACCAAGGCCGGTCGCCGACGACAGCCGAGCATCAGCTGCTGCCGAAGGGCAAGGCGGCGACCGCGCCGATGGGCGGGCTTGACGCTGAACGCCATGGTGTTCAAGCACTCGAAGTTCCCGAACGCGGCGAAGGCGTTCCTGGCCTTCATGCTGGAGAGCGAGCAGTACGAGCCGTGGCTCAACGCCAACCTGGGCTACTGGTCGCAGCCGCTCGCCGCCTACAGCGGACGCCGCGGTCTGGAAGGGCGACCCGAACATGCAGCTGTTCAAGGACGTGATGAACAGCGAAGTTCTACACCGGCTACAAGGGACCGATCTCGCAGGCGAGCGGCGCGGTGAACGCCGACTACGTGCTGGTGAACATGTGCGCGTCGGTCGCGACCGGCGAAGCGACGCCGGAGGCGGCCGCCGCCGAAGCCGAGCGCCGCGCGAAGCGTTACTATCGCCGCGCGCAGGGTTGAACTTGAGACTGAGTCTGTCATGGCCGGGCTTGACCCGGCCATCCACGCCTTGCCGGCGTGCAATCGAGGACGGGATGCCCGGCACAAGGCCGGGCATGACGAGCAAAGGCGACGGGATGATGCGATGGCAATTACGACTGCAATCGACCAAGTCGTCGATACGCGCGCGCAGGCCGAACGCGCTGGCGCGGCTGTTCGACAACAAGATGTTCCTGATTGTCGTCTGCCTGATCCCGGCGATCGGCCTGCTGATGGTGTTCCTGTCCTATCCGCTGGGGCTCGGCATCTGGCTGGCGTTCACCGACACGACGATCGGCCGGCGCGGCCAGTTCGTCGGCCTCGAGAACTTCCAGTATCTGCTCACCGATCCGATGTGGTGGAACGCGGTGTTCTACAGCGTGCTGTACACCGGCGTCGCCACGATCGGAAAGTTCGCGCTCGGCTTCTGGCTGGCGCTGCTGCTGAACAAGCACCTGCCGTTCAAGAGCCTGATCCGCGCCATCGTGCTGCTGCCGTGGATCGTGCCGACGGTGCTGTCGGCGATCGCGTTCTGGTGGATCTACGATCCGCAGTTCTCGATCATCTCGCACCTGCTGGTGGACATGCTGGGCTGGCGCGAGACCAACATCGACTTCCTCGGCAATCCCGTGGGGCGCGCGCTTCTCGCTGATCGCCGCCAACATCTGGCGCGGCATTCCGTTCGTGGCGATCTCGCTGCTGGCGGGCCTGCAGACGATTTCGCCCTCGCTCTACGAGGCGGCGATGCTCGACGGCGCGACGCCGTGGCAGCGCTTCCGCTACATCACGCTGCCGATGATGATGCCGATCCTCGCCATCGTCATGACCTTCTCGATCATCTTCACCTTCTCCGACTTCCAGCTGGTCTACGCGATCACCCGCGGCGGGCCGGTGAACTCGACGCACCTGCTGGCGACGCTGGCGTTCCAGCGCGGCATCGCCTGCGGCGAACTCGCCGAAGGTGCTGCGATCGCCGTGTCGATGATCCCGTTCCTGGTGTTCGCGACCCTGTTCTCCTACTTCGGTCTCGGCCGCCGCAAATGGCAGCAGGGATCGGACAACGTCGACTGAGGTGACCGCCAATGAGTGATATCGTCACCAACCAGAGGCCGGCGCGGCCACGGCCAAGCCCGAGATGATGTCGTGGGATTCGCGCACGCCGCAGGATGATCACGATCTACCTGCCGCTGGCGATCTTCGTGTTCATCCTGCTGTTCCCGTTCTACTGGATGTCGCTGACGGCGATCAAACCGAACGCGGAACTGCTCGACTACAAGACCCACAATCCGTTCTGGGTCACGTCGCCGACGCTCGATCACATCAAGCATCTGTTGTTCAACACCGCCTATCCGCGCTGGCTGTGGACGACGATGCTGGTCGCGTTTGCCTCGACCTTCCTGTCGCTGCTGGCGAGCACGCTCGCCGCCTACGCGATCGAGCGGCTGCGCTTCAAGGGCAGCGCCTATGTCGGCCTCGGCATCTATCTCGCCTACCTCGTGCCGCAGTCGATCCTGTTCATTCCGCTCGCGACCGTGATCGTCCAGTTCGGCCTGTTCGATTCGCCGCTGGCGCTGATCCTGGTGTTCCCGACCTTCCTCGTGCCGTTCTGCACCTGGCTGCTGATCGGCTACTTCAAGTCGATCCCCTATGAGCTCGAAGAATGCGCGCTGGTCGACGGCGCGACGCGGCTGCAGATCCTGCGCAAGATCACGCTGCCGCTGGCGGTGCCGGGCCTGATCTCGGCCGGCATCTTCTCGTTCACGCTGTCGTGGAACGAGTTCATCTATTCGCTGGCCTTCATCCAGTCGCAGCGCGAACAAGACCGTGCCGGTCGCGATCCTGACCGAGCTCGTCACCGGCGACGTCTACCAGTGGGGCGCGCTGATGGCGGGCTCGCTGCTCGGCTCGCTGCCGGTGGCGCTGTTCTACTCGCTGTTCGTCGACTACTACGTCTCCTCGCTGACGGGCGCGGTGAAGGAATAGCGTTCAATCGACATGCGATACGCTGCAAAGAAAAAGCCGCCTGCGAAGGCGGCTTTTCCGACGATTGCGATTGACGCTGGACGCCTTACGGCATCCAGGGCCCGAACTTGTAGTTGATGCCGATCCGGCCGATGTGGCCGTTGTTCTCGAACGTCGAGTTGTAGCCCGTACCGCCGCCGCCGCTGCCGGGAACGACCGCCACGTTCACGGTGTTGCTGCCGAGATCGTAGTAGAGGTACTCGCCCTTCACGGTCCAGTTCGGTGCGAAGGCATGCTCGATGCCGCCGCCGACGGTGAAGCCCGTCTCGATGTTGCTGGTAGTGCCGGTGAACTGCAGCTGGCCTGCGGGTCCGAAGAAGTTCACGCTGTTGCGCACGTCGCCATAGGCGAGACCGCCGGTGGCGTAGATCAGCGTGCGATCGAACACGTAGCCGAGGCGGCCGCGCACCGTTCCGAGATAGTCGAGACGCGACTCGAACGTGTTGGCAAGCGTGCCCGCGCCCGCGAGCGGGAAGGTCGCCACCGTCGTGCTCTCACGGAAATCCGTGTACGAGATGTCGGCTTCGATGCCGAACAGCCAGTTCGGCGCGAACTGCCAGTTGTAGCCGATCTGGCCGCCGCCGACGAAGCCGTCGCGATCGAGGCTCACGCTGCCCGGACGCGCGCCGCCCAGCACGTTGGCGATGTTGGCCGCGGCCTGACCCGTGGTGTCGACGTTGTCGTCGGCGCCGAAGCCGTAGCCGGCGTGCGCGCCGATGTAGAAGCCGGTCCAGCTCCAGATCGGTGGCGGTGCGATCGGCGGAGCCTTCGTCGGCATGCGCATGTCGGCTGCGGACGCCAGAGACGTTCCGGCGAGCAGCGCGACGGTGATAAGTGTCAGCTTCTTCATTCAAGTCCCCTTACGAGTATGATCGTGATGACGATCAATAGGGCAACTACGTCCACAGTCTGTCCAAGTTTCGACGCAAGGTGCGTTCGGTGACGAAGAACTGCGGGTGTGATGATTTCGCAACCAACTGGAACTCGCGAAATTGTGATAGGGAAGACGTGACGTCCAAAGACCAAAAAACCTTCGAGGATGCGTGAACATGGCCGGACGACTTGCGGGAAAAGTGGCGGTGGTGACGGGCGCGGCGCCGCGCGGTGAAGGCGTCGGCAACGGCATGGCGACGGCCATTCTGTTCGCGCGCGAGGGCGCAAAGGTCGTGCTGGTGAACCGCAGCACCGAGCGGGCCGAGAAGCTTGCGAAGCAGATCAAGGACGAGGGCGGCGAGGCGTCGCGTGTTCGCGGGCGATGTCGCGCAAGCCGACGTCTGCGAGGCGATGGCCGACTTCACCGCGAAGACCTATGGCCGGCTCGACATCCTGCACAACAATGTCGGCATCGGCGCGCCGGGCACGCCGGAGACGGTGACGCTGGAAAACTGGCACAAGGTGCTGGAAGCCAACCTGACGACGACGATGCTGTGCACGAAAGCCTGCCTGCCGCGGATGAAAGCAGGGCGGCGGCGGCTCGATCATCATGGTCTCATCGATCGCCGGCGCGCTCGGCCTGATGGGCAGTCCGGGCGCGGTGGCCTATTCGACGGCGAAGGCGGGCCTGCACGGCTTCACCCAGTCGGTCGCCGCCGACTATGCGACGCAGAACATTCGCGCCAACTGCATCGTCGTCGGCTCGGTGCACACGCCGATGGTGGCTCATCTTGGCGAGGAGGCGCGCGAGCGCCGCCGGAAAATGGTGCCGATGCAGACCGAGGGGACCGCGTGGGACATTGCGCATGGCGCGGTCTATCTAGCCTCCGACGAATCGCGCTGGGTCACCGGCATCCTGCTGCCGATCGACGGCGGGCTGGTGGCGCTGAGGGCATGGCCGCGGTAAGGGCGTCGCCAACTGACGGCACGCTTGCGGACCGCGAGCGCGACCACGGTCATGCAGCAGATCGGCGTTGAAGGCGCTCATCAGGGCAAGCGACGGCGTCACCGACATTGACCCAGGCATACAAGGCAGCGGTCGCATTCGCGCCGACCCAGATCGACCAGCACGACAGCGAGATCGCGCTGGCGCCGTGCGTGTCGCGTGCGACCGCGACGATCTGCGGAGCATACGAGACGAGGCGCAGGCCGTTGAACAGGCCGAACGCCAGGGCGATCAAATCGGCGGATTGCATTCGCGCATTCCTATTTCAGGGCACTCTTGAGATCGATGATGTGCATGATCTGCTGGATACGGATGCGCTGCCGGCCGATCGCTGCGGCGAACTCGACCGGCGTGCCGGTGAGCACGCGCTGGCCGCTCGCTTCGAACCGCAGCTGCAGAACCGGATCGCGCGCGACGGCGTGCATGTCGGTGGCGATGCGGTCGCGCAATTCGGGCGGCATGCCGCGCCAGCCGAACAGGCCCGACAGGCCCTCGATCTCCATTTCCGGAAAGCCAGCCTCCGCGACCGTCGGCACATCGGCCAGCATCGGTTCGCGCTGCGCACTGGTGACAGCGAGGATGCGGGCCTTGCCGGCATCGACGAGGTCGACCACCGCTCGCAGGGAATGAGACAGCACATGCACGCGCCCCTCGGCGAGGTCGGCCTGCAGCGTCGCCGTGTCCCGGTGGACCTGCATCATTGCGAGCTGATGGCGCTTCAGCGTGGCGGCGAAGACGAAATGGGGCAGGCTTGGCCCGGCGCTCCAGGACAGTTCGCCCGGCTTCGAACGGGCAAGCACGACCAGATCCTTCAGCGATTGCGCCGGCAGGCCGTTCGCCACGGCGATGACAAGAATGGAGCTTGCGCCTGCGCCAATCGGCACCAGTTCCAGGGCCGGATCGTAGGGAAGCACGCCCCACATGCAGCGGATTGACCGTGATCATCGAGGCGGTGCCGTAGAGCAGCGTGTGGTCGTCGCGCGCGCTCGCAAATACGGCGCCGCCGGCGATCGCGTCGCTGTCGGGCCTGTTCTCGACGGTGACAGGCCGCGTCCAGCGCCGCGACAGGCCCTCGGCATAGAGGCGCGCGGCGATGTCGTTCGCCGAGCCTGCCGGGAACGGCACGATGATCCTGACGGCACGCGACGGCCAGTCGCTGAAAGCGAAGGCTGCGCTTGGCGAGACGGCAATGAGCGCCAAAGCAAACAGGATCGCCGACAAGAAATCGCTGCATCCGCATGTTGTGGTCTCCGGCATTGCCCTGCACTGCAGGTATAGGGCTGGCCCGATGGCGCCCGCGTCATGCGAATGGAGGAGGCCGGCCAGATGTCGGACGAGGCCTAGGCATATCGCCCCCGCCGCACTATCGTTGGCTCAGGCGCGCAGCTCGCGGCACAGCGGCATGAAAAAACGAGCGCCAAGAAAAACAGGGAGCAGGCAATGAACGAACGCGTGACTGCACAATCGTCCCAGCGCTCGAACACCCAGCCCAACCGCAGCACCGCCGAAATCGTCATCGACAGCCTGGTCGGGGCCGGTGTCGACACGCTCTACTGCCTGCCCGGCGTGCAGAACGATCCGTTCTTCGATGCGCTCTGGCATCGCCAGTCCGAGCTGAAGCCGATCCACAGCCGCCACGAGCAGGGCGCGGCCTACATGGCGATGGGCGCGGCACTTGCCACCGGCAAGCCGCAGGCCTGCTGCCTCGTGCCCGGCGTCGGCTTCCTGAACGGCGCCACCGCGTTCGCCACCGCCTATTCGACCGGCGCGCCGGTGATGATCCTGCTCTCGCAGATCGCGATGGCGCAGATCGGCCGCGGCTTCGGCGCGCTGCACGAGGTGGTCGACCAGAGCGGCATTCTGCGCACGATGACGAAGATCATCGAAGCGGATCGACAGCGCATCTGAAGCGCCGCAGGCGATGCAGGCGGCCCTGAGCGATCTGGTCTCGGGACGGCCGCGTCCGGTCGGCATCGAGGTGCCGACCGATGTCTGGGCCAACGTCGCGCCGACCGGCGCGCTGCCGTCCGTCGAGCCGCGTATTCCGCCGGTCGACTGGGCGCTGATCGAGCGCGCCGCGGACGCTGCTGGCAAAAGCCGAGCGGCCGCTGATCATCGTCGGCGGCGGTGCGCAGGGTGCTTCGAAGGAGGTGCGTGAGCTCGCCGATCGCCTGCAGGCGCCGGTCACCGCCTTCGCGCATGGGGCTCGGCGTGATGGATGCGCGGCACGCGCTCGAACGCGCCGTGGGCGCGTCGCGCATCAGCTGTGGCCCGCGGCCGACGTGGTGCTGGCGATCGGCACGCCGCATGTCGATCCCCTATCGCGGCTGGGGCACCGACAAGAACCTGACGATCATCCGCATCGAGACCGACGCCGAGGAGATGGGCCGGATCGAGCGGCCGACGCTCGGCATCGTCGGTGACGCGCAAGGCGAACGTCGCCGCGCTGCTCGAGGTGCTGAAGCCCGTGAAGGCAGCGGGCGATGACGGCGGAACTCGCCGAGCGCAAGGCAAAAGTTCGCGGCCGACGTCGAGAGCGTGCTGCCCGAGCAGTCCGGCTGGGTGAAGGCGCTGCGCACGGCGCTGCCCGAGAACGGCGTTCTGGTCGAGGAGATGACGCAGGTCGGCTACGCGTCGCGCTTCGCGTTCCCGGTCTACAACCCGCGCAGCTACATCACCTCCGGCTTCCAGGGCACGCTCGGCTGGGGCGTCGCCACCAGCGATCGGCGTCAAGGCGGCGCTGCGGGATCGGCCGGTGGTGTCGATCAACGGCGACGGCGGCTTCATGTTCACGATGCCGGAACTTGCCACCGCCGTGCGCTTCAAGCTGCCGATCGTGTTCGTCGTCTTCAACGACAACGCCTACGGCAACGTCAAGCGCATCCAGAAGGAGCAGCTTCAACGGCCACACCATCGCCAGCGACCTGACCAATCCGGACTTCGTCAAGCTCGCCGACAGCTTCGGCGCACGCGCGGCGCGGGTGAAGACGCCGGCCGAGCTGACGGAGGCGATCACGCACGGGCCTCGGCGCCGACATGCCGACGGTGATCGAGGTGCCGGTCGGCGTCATGAAGACGCCGTTCCAGTTCATGAACCTGCGCCGCGTGCGCGGGGCGTGAGCTCGTTCAGAACACCGCCTGCGTCGCTTGTCCGGCGACGATGTACCAGGTGATGAAGAACGCACAGATCAGCGCGCCCGGCAGCGACGTGCCGGTCTTGCGGATCGTGAACGCAGCGATGACGCCGAGGATCGCCAGCAGCGGCATGAACTGCGTGGCGATGATGGTGTTCAGCGGCACCGAGTTGATCATCCGGGACCGCGTCGATCAGCTTGCCGTCGATCCACAGCGCGCCGTACTGCACGATGCACAGGATCAGGAAGCCGAGCGCCAGCGCCGCCATGCAGCTGAGGTAGGTCGCGATCGCCGGCTCGCCGGGCCGGTAGATGTTGCGGCGGATCGAACCGAACGCGACGACGAAGAAGATGACGAACGGGATCAGATAGATCAGGAACATCAGCGCCTGCTTGCCGCTCATCAGCTTCAGCGCGACGATCCAGAAGCGGAAGTCGATCTTGAACGACGAGATCGGCCAGCAGCAGCGACAGGTAACCGATCGCGACCGTGGCGGCCGCGATCAGGATCGACGGCACGATGATCCCGGAGCGTGGCGTGCGCTTCGGCGCGAAATACAGAAGCACCAGCGTCAGCACGGCGTTCACCAGCGCCCAGGTCGCGATCTGGTTGGTGATGCCCTGCGGCAGGTACGGCGACGCCTTGATGTAGTTGTTGGCGAACGCCAGCACCGGATAGTAGAGCACGGCCGGCACCAGCGCCGTCAGCAGCAAGGCGGTCCACCAGCGCGCGATCGCGCGGGGCGGGCGCACCGCCCGGTGGCCGGGGCTGCGAGAGGCGCGAACACCGGCAGCGTCAACAGCAACTGGAACGCGCCGAGCAGCAGCACGATGAAGCCGGCCAGCGCGACCAGCGTGCCGAATTCCTTGCGGAACCAGATCTGGTCGTTGGGCGGCAACGGCGTGCCGCCCTGCAGCGTCTTGGCGAACCAGTCGAGGCTGTGGCCGATCGCGACATGCGAGATGTGCTCGGCCGGATGCGTGATCGGCGGCGTGTAGATCACGCGGGCATTGCCTTGCGCGATATCGCCATAGACCTTGCCGGGCTCGGCCTGGCCGGTCGCGCCGAAGAACGTCAGAAGCTTCGGACTGGTGACGACGTCGCGAGCGCGCTCGACACCCCACATCAGCCGCGGAAACTCCTCATACTGCGCGAACACCAGCGCGACGTTGCGCGGCCATGTGGTCGTGCCTTCGGCGGCGAACGGGCGTCCCGTGGACGAGCCCTCGAGCACCATCGACTTGTAGTCGTTCGGCATCGCGGTGGCGGCGGCGAGGATGGTCCAGCCGCCCATCGAATGGCCCTCGAGGCCGATGTTGGCCTTGTCGACGAAATCGAGGCTGCGCAGATAGGCGAGCGCGTCCGGTCCGCCGAAGCCATTGGCAAAAGCCGGAGGATCGCTGTAGCCGTGGCCGGTCTGGTCGAGCGCCAGCACGACATAGCCGCGCCGCGCGAACTCGATGGCAAAGCCCGCCTGGGTCTCGCGTGAATTGATGTAGCCGTGCACGGCGAGGATGCCGGGTGCGGGCTTCTGTGCGGTGGCGTTTGGCGGCACGTAGAGCAGGGCGCTCATCGTGTTGCCCTTGGCCCCCTTGAAGCGGATGTCCTGGATCTTGATGCCGCCGCTCGTCTGCGTGAAATGCGCGATCAGGCCGCCGAGTACGATCAAGACGATGCCGACGACCGCAAGACGCCACTTGGTCTGCATGGAAGCCCCCCAGCTCTATTCTTCGTTATGGAAGAAGGAGGCCGGAGATCTCCGGCCTCCTTCGATCGTCTCAACGCGCGGTCAGTTGGTCCGGCGCGGCGGCGTGGCGGGCCACGACTTGATCAGCGTGTCGTAGTCGACGGTCTCGCCCTTCGGCTTCTCGTTGGCGAGCTTGCGTGCCGGCGCAACGTTGCCGTCCTTCTCGGACTTGGCGAACCAGAACTCGGCCGTCTGCTTCGGATTCAGCTTCGGTCCGCAGTCGCCCTGCACGTTGGCGCGCTCGAGCCGGCCGAGGATCTCGTCCTGGGCTGCTGCGAGCGAATCCATCGCCGCCTGCGGCGTCTTCGCACCGGACGACGCATCGCCGATGTTCTGCCACCACAGCTGCGCGAGCTTCGGATAGTCCGGCACGTTGTTGCCGGTCGGGGTCCACTGCACGCGCGCAGGCGAGCGGTAGAACTCGATCAGGCCGCCGAGCTTCGGTGCACGGTCGGTGAAGCTTGCATGCCAGATGTCGCTCTCGCGGACGAAGGTGAGGCCGACATGGCTCTTCTTCAGCGAGGTCGACTTGGCGACCAGGAACTGCATGTAGAGCCATGCAGCCTTGCGGCGATCGACCGGCGTCGACTTCAACAGCGTGATGGAGCCGGCGTCCTGGTAGCCGAGCTTCATGCCGTCCTTCCAGTATGAGCCCTTCGGCGAGGGAGCCATCCGCCACTTCGGCGTGCCGTCAGCGTTCACCACCGGCAGACCGGGCTTCACCATGTCGGCGGTGAAGGCGGTGTACCAGAAGATCTGCTGCGCGATCGCGCCCTGCGCCGGGATCGGGCCGGACTCCGAGAACGTCATGCCGCGCGCATTCGGCGGGGCATACTTGTTCAGCCAGTCGACGTACTTGACGATCGAGTAGACCGCCGCCGGGCCGTTGGTGTCGCCGCCACGATCGACCGACGAGCCGACCGGACGGCAGCCTTCCATGCGGATGCCCCACTCGTCGACCGGCTTGCCGTTCGGGATGCCCTTGTCGCCGTTGCCGGCCATCGACAGCCACGCGTCGGTGAACCGCCAGCCGAGCGAGGGGTCCTTCTTGCCGTAGTCCATGTGGCCATAGACCTTGACGCCGCCGATCTCCTTCACGTCGTTGGTGAAGAAGTCCGCGATGTCCTCATAGGCCGACCAGTTCACCGGCACGCCGAGGTCGTAGCCGTACTTGGCCTTGAAGCGGGCCTTGAAGTCCGCATTGGTGAACCAGTCGTAGCGGAACCAGTACAGGTTCGCGAACTGCTGCACCGGCAGCTGATAGAGCTTGCCGTCCGGCCCGGTGCCGAACGATTTGCCGATGAAGTCGTCGACGTCGAGCGACGGCAGGGTCACGTCCTTGCCTTCGCCGGTCATCCAGTCGGAGAGCGGCACCGCCTGCTGGTAGCGGAAGTGGGTGCCGATCAGGTCGGAGTCGTTGATCCAGGCGTCGTAGATGTTGCGGCCCGACTGCATCTGCGTCTGGATCTTCTCGACCACGTCGCCTTCCTGGATCAGGTCGTGCTTGACCTTGATGCCGGTGATCTCGGTGAAGGCGCGGGCCATCGTCTTGGCCTCGTACTCATGCGTCGTGATGGTCTCGGAGACGACGTTGATCTCCATGCCGGCAAATGGCTTTGCGGCATTGATGAACCACTGCATCTCCTTCATCTGGTCGTCCTTGGAGAGCGTCGAGGGCTGGAACTCCTCGTCGATCCACTTCTTCGCGTTGGCCTCGTTGGCCATTGCCGGCATCGCCGACAGACTGACAAGCGCGATCACGCCGAGCGCGCTGGACAACAGGTAACGGTCTTTGGCTGTCTTCGTTCGCATTGCTTCCTCCGTTGCTACAAACACTTAAGTCCGGGTTGACCCCGGCTTGCTGCTTCTTGCTTCGCTCGTCACACGTTGCGGAAAATTCCGACGGCCGCGACGAGCGAAATGGCGGTTGCGAGCCAAAGGCTCGAGAGCTCGATCCCTCCTCCAAATGGCAGTGTTGCGATGGTCGCGGTGCCGGCGATGCCGATCCACACGAGATGGATGACGGCGGCCATCACCAGCGAGATGAACAGGCGGTCGCCGCGCGTGGTCGGAATGCCGAGCACGCCGACGCGTTCGGCTTCCGGCTTCGCCATCGCAAGCCAGGTCATGACGAGCAGCGTCGTGGCGAGCAGCGCAAAGAAGACACCGGTCGCGGGCGTCCAGGCCATCCATGCGGTGTGATCCATGGTGCCCTCCTCAGACCCGGCCGAGCGCAAAGCCGCGCGCGATGTAGTTGCGGACGAACCAGATCACCAGCGCGCCCGGCACGATGGTCAGCACGCCGGCGGCTGCGAGCAGGCCCCAGTCCATGCCGGCGGCGGACACCGTCCGCGTCATGGTCGCGGAGATCGGCTTGGCGTTGACCGAGGTCAGCGTGCGCGCCAGCAGCAGCTCGACCCACGAGAACATGAAGCAGAAGAAGGCGGCGACGCCGACGCCCGACGCGATCAGCGGCATCAGGACCTTCACGAAGAAGCGCGGGAACGAGTAGCCGTCGAGGAACGCCGTCTCGTCGATCTCGCGCGGCACGCTGGAGATGAAGCCTTCCAGGATCCAGACGGCGAGGGGCACGTTGAACAGGCAGTGCGCCAGCGCGACCGCCCAGGGCGTATCGAACAGGTTGATCGCCGAGTACAGGTTGAAGAACGGCAGCGCGAACACCGCCGGCGGCGCCATCCGGTTCGACAGCAGCCAGAAGAACAGGTGCTTGTCGCCGAGAAAACGATAGCGCGAGAACGCGTAGGCCGCAGGCAGCGCGAACGAGATCGACAGCACCGTGTTGATGATGACGTATTGCAGCGAGTTGATGTAGCCCGAATACCAGCTCGGGTCGGTGAAGATGGTGCGATAGTTCTCCAGCGTCGGCCGGTTCGGCCACAGCGTCATCGTCGAGATGATCTCGGTGTTGGTCTTGAAGCTCATGTTGATGAGCCAGTAGATCGGCAGCATCAGGAAGATGAGGAACAGCGTCAGGATGATGGTGCGGCCCGGGATCTGCTGCATCACGTGCCTCCCGCCTGCGGCTCGCGCTCGGTGCCGACGTTGGTCATCACCGTGTAGAACACCCAGCACACGATCAGCACGATCAGGTTGTAGACGATCGACATGGCGGCGGCCTTGCCGAGGTCGAACTGGCCGAGCGCGAGCTTGACCAGCTCGATCGACAGGAAGGTGGTCGAGTTGCCGGGGCCGCCGCCGGTGACGACGAACGGCTCGGTGTAGATCATGAACGAATCCATGAAGCGCAGCAGGAAGGCGATCAGCAGCACGCGCTTCATCTTCGGCAGCTGGATCGCGGTGAACACCGCCCAGCGCGAGGCGCCGTCGATGTGGGCGGCCTGGTAGTAGGCGTCGGGGATCGACTTCAGGCCGGCGTAGCAGAGCAGCGCGACCAGGCTGGTCCAGTGCCAGACATCCATGGCGATGATGGTCAGCCACGCATCGACGGGATTGGCGACGTAGTTGTAGTTCAGCCCGAGCGAGTTCAGCACGTAGCCGAGCAGGCCGATGTCGGAGCGGCCGAAAATCTGCCAGATCGTGCCGACCACGTTCCAGGGGATCAACAGCGGCAGCGCCAGGATGATCAGACAGGCGGCGACGCGCCAGCCTTCGCGCGGCATCGACAGCGCCACCAGGATGCCGAGCGGGATCTCGATCGCCAGCACCGTGGCGGAGAAGAACAGGTTGCGCGAGAGCGAGGCGAAGAAACGCCCGCCGAACTCGGTCGAGGGATCGAGCAGGTCCTTGTACCAGCCGACGCCGTTCCAGAAGAACTGGTTGTTGCCGAACGTGTCCTGAACCGAATAGTTCACGACCGTCATCAGCGGGATGATCGCCGAGAAGGCGACCAGCGCGAACACCGGCAACACCAGCAGCCAGGCCTTCTGGTTGACGATCTTCTCCATCACGCCGTTCCCTCGACCAGGCGGCTGTCCGCATAGACATGCACATGGGCGGGATCGAAATCGAGCCCGACGTCGGTTCCAGCGATGCTCATGCCATTGGGAACCAGCGCTGCGAGCTTCTGTTCGCCGACCCGAACGCGCGCAAAACGCGTGCGGCCGAGATCGTCGATCCGCTCGACGCGGGCACTCAACAGTGTCGGTGCGGGCGCTGCGACAGTCACGAACTCCGGACGCACGCCGATCTCGATCTTCGCGCCGGATGGAAGCTTGTCGTAGTTGCGCATCAACGCGATCGGATGTCCCGAGAGGTGTGCGCGACGTCCTTGCACCGCGGCAGGAAGGATGT
Source organism: uncultured Alphaproteobacteria bacterium (assembly GCA_963843435.1). Lineage (GTDB taxonomy): Bacteria > Pseudomonadota > Alphaproteobacteria > Rhizobiales > Xanthobacteraceae > P52-10. The sequence continues at coordinate 139,802 of CAWJKJ010000003.1, read as the reverse complement.
TCATGCCCGGCGAGCCGATGAAGTAGCCGACGAAGGTGTGTGCGGGCTGCTCGAACAATTGCTGGGGCGTGCCGCTCTGCACCACGAGGCCATCCTGCATCACGACCACCGTATCGGCGAACGTGAGCGCCTCGGTCTGGTCGTGGGTCACATAGATCATCGTCAGGTCGAGGGTGCGGTGCAGCGCCTTCAGCTTCGAGCGCAGTTCCCATTTCAGGTGCGGATCGATCACCGTCAGCGGCTCGTCGAACAGGATCGCCGCGACGTCGGGCCGCACCAGCCCGCGTCCGAGTGAGATCTTCTGCTTGGCGTCGGCGGACAGCCGCGTCGCCTTGCGCCCGAGATTGGGCGTGAGGTCGAGGAGGTGTGCAATTTCGGCCACCCGCGCGGCGATCTTGTCGCGAGGCATGCCGCGGTTCTTCAGCGGGAAGGCGAGGTTCTCAGCCACGGTCATGGTGTCGTAGATCACCGGAAACTGGAACACCTGGGCGATGTTGCGCTTCTGCGTCGACAGCGGTGTGACGTCGTTGCCGTCGAACAGGATCTTGCCGCGCGACGGCTTGACGATGCCGGAGATGATGTTGAGCAGCGTGGTCTTGCCGCAGCCGGACGGCCCGAGCAGCGCATAGGCGCCGCCCTGCCGCCATGTCATCGACATCGGCTTCAGGGCATAGGAGGCGGCATCGGCGGCCGGGCCTTGATAGGAGTGGGCGAGATCGACGAGATCGATGCGAGCCATGGCGCCCTCACATCGTTGCCGGCGCGGCAACCAGCCGCCCGGACAGGTCGAAGATATAGAGATTGGCCGGATCGATTTCGGTATCCAGCCGGTCGCCCGGCGCGTACGCGACCACGCCGCGCATCACTGCGACCCAGTTCGAGCCGTTGCATTTCAGATGGACGAAGCTCTCCGAACCGGTGATCTCGGTCAGCAGCACGGTGGTCGCGAACGAATGCCGTTCGTTCTTGCCGCTTGCCGGCGCAAGCTGGTGGGCGCGGAAGCCGACCTTGTAGCCGCCGTCGGCGAGATCGCGGTAGAGGCCGTTGGCCGGCGCGCGCTCGCCGCTGGCGTAGTGGATCGAGCCGTCCTTCTTCTCGACGCCGATCTTGTTCAGCGGCGGATCGGAGAAGACCTCGGCGACGCGCAGCGATTGCGGCTTGCGGTAGACGCTCGGCGTATCGCCGGCCTGCAGGATCTCGCCTTCCCACATGCAGATGCGTGCGGCCGCCCAGAAGCAATGCTTCCGTGGGCTCGGTCGTCGCATAGACGAAGATCGCGCCTGACGCCTCGAAGATGCGCGGCAGCTCGGCGCGCAGCTCCTCGCGCAGCTTGTAGTCGAGGTTGGCCAGCGGCTCGTCGAGCAGCACCAGGTCGGCACCCTTCACGAGCGCACGTGCGATGGCGGTGCGCTGCTGCTGCCCGCCGGACAGCTGCAGCGGCGTGCGGTCGAGGTAGTGCTCCAGCTTCAGCAGGTTCGCGACGCCCTGGACGCGCTCGTCGATGTCCCGGCGCGACTTGCCGGCGACGCGCAGCGGCGAGGCGATGTTCTCGTACACCGTGAGCGAGGGATAATTGATGAACTGCTGGTAGACCATCGCCACCGAGCGCTTGCGCACGTCGAAGCCGGTCACGTCCTTGCCGTCCACCAGCACGCGGCCGGTGTCGGGCCGGTCGAGGCCGGCGAGCAGGCGCATCAGCGACGTCTTTCCGGACAGTGTCGGCCCGAGCAGGACGTTGAGCGTGCCGCGCTCCAGGGTCAGCGAAATATCGCGCAGGTACGGCACGCCGCTGACGGTCCGCGTCGCATGGTCGAGGGCGACGCTCACGCGCGTCCTCCCGCGACGTGCTGCGTCGCCGGCGCATTGCGCTCCGTGCGCATCCAGGCATCGAGCGCTTCAGCTTCAGCAGGCGTGAGCCGAAGCCCGAGCTTGGAGCGCCGCCAGAGCATGTCGTCGGCGGTCTGCGCCCATTCGGTCGCCATCACAAAGCGCACCTCGGCCTCCGTCAGGGTGGCACCGAAGTGCCTGCCAAGATCGGCGAACGATGTGGCGCCTTTGAGGATGTCGCGTGCCCGTGTGCCGTAGGAGCGTGCGAGCCTCAGTGCGTGATCCTCCGCGACGAACGGCCACTCGCGGTGCAGTTCGCTGGCGAGATCGGGAAGTCCGCGCACGTCGAAGTCGCCGCCGGGCAGTGACGATGCCGCGGTCCAGCCTGCACGCGCACGCAGGCTTTCGGGAAGGAACGGACTCGAGCCGCTCCAGCGCTTCTTCGGCGAGACGGCGATAGGTCGTGATCTTGCCGCCGAAGATCGACAGCAGCGGCAGGTTGTCAGTCGCATCGAGCTCGAACACGTAGTCGCGTGTCGCCGCCTTGGCCTCGCTCGCGCCGTCGTCGTAGAGCGGGCGGACGCCGGCATAAGTCCACACCACGTCGGCCGGCGTGACCGGCCGCGCGAGATAGCCGCTGACGGATTCGCAGAGGTAGTCGATCTCGCCCTTGGTGATCTCGACCCTGGCCGGATCGCCTTCATAGTCGCGGTCGGTGGTGCCGATCAGCGTGAAGTCGTTCTCGTAGGGGATGACGAAGACGATGCGGCCGTCGTCGTTCTGGAACATGTAGGCGCGATGGTGCGCATAAAGCTTGCGGACGACGATGTGCGAGCCTTGCACGAGGCGCACCGCGGCATGTGCGTCGACGCCGGTGGTGCGGGTGAGGACATCCTCGACCCACGGGCCGGCCGCGTTGACGACGGTGCGGGCGCGGATGGTATCGCGCTGGCCGGTGGCCGTGTCTTCGATCGTCACCTGCCAGACGCCGTCGGCTCGCCTGATCTCGGTCGCGCGCGTCCGCGTCTTGACGACCGCGCCGCGGGCGGCCGCATCGAGTGCGTTGAGCAGGACCAGCCGCGCGTCGTCGACGAAGCAGTCGGAATATTCGAAGGCGCGGCCGAACCTGCCCTTCGCGAGCGGTTCGCCCGTGCGGATCGGTCGCGAGATCGACCGTTCGCGTCGGCGGCAGCAGCTTTCGGCCGCCGAGGTGATCGTAGAGAAACAGCCCGAGCCGCAGCAGCCAGGCGGGCCGCAGCTTCCGATGATGCGGAAGGACGAAGCGCAGCGGCTTGATGATGTGCGGCGCCATCCGCCACAGCACCTCGCGCTCGATCAGCGCCTCGCGGACCAGGCGAAACTCATAATATTCGAGGTAGCGCAGGCCGCCGTGGATCAGCTTGGTCGACCAGGACGACGTCCCGCTCGCCAAGTCGTTCATTTCACAAAGGAAAACGGAAAATCCGCGTCCTGCGGCGTCGCGGGCGATGCCGCAGCCGTTAATTCCGCCGCCGATGATGGCGAGGTCGTAGACCTGGTACAAGCGCTTCCCCGGCAATCGCTTTCGAATGTAGCGATTTTATTTCGGATCGGAGTAGATACGCAATCAAAAGCGAAAGCAACAGGTATCCGCGGAAGTTTCAACCGCAGGCTGTTTGAATGCCGGCGATCATGAAAAGAAGGCTCAGTCCTGCTCGTCGCTGTCCGCGGCAGACTGTCGGCAAGGCCACGATCACGTGGATGCCGCGGCTCTGGCAGATGTTCTGCAGTCCGCCTGGCAGGGCGGCGTCGGTGACGAAGGTCTGCACCTGGCTGATATGGCCGATGCGCACCGGGGCGGTGCGCCGGAACTTCGTCGAGTCGGCCACGAGGATCACGTTGCGCGCGTTGGCGATGATCGCCTGCGCCGCCTGCACCTCGCGATAGTCGAAGTCGAGCAGGGCACCTTCGGCATCGATCGCCGACGCGCCGACGATCGCGTAGTCCACCTTGAATTGCTGGATCAGGCTGTTGGCGGCGGACCCGATCACCGCGCCGTCGGTGCGCCGCACCGAGCCGCCGGCCACCACCACCTCGATGCGCGGGTGGCGATAGAGCTGCATCGCGACGTTGAGGTTGTTGGTGATGACGAGCAGGTCTTCGTGGGAGCGCAGCGCGCTCGCGACCTCCTCGGTGGTGGTGCCGATGTTGATGAACAGCGACGAGCCGTTCGGGATCAGCTCCGCCGCGGCGGTGCCGATCGCGCGCTTCTCTTCTGCCGCGACAAACCGGCGCGCCTCGTAGGCGAGGTTCTCGACGCCGGAGGCGATGATGGCGCCGCCATGCACGCGCGTGAGCGAACGGCGCTCGCACAGCTCGTTGAGATCCTTGCGGATGGTCTGCGCCGACACCTCGAAGCGGCGCGACAGATCCTCCACCGTCACGCGGCCGAGCATGCGCGCGATGTTCAGGATCTCCGATTGCCGCTGCGGGATCGTCATGGGCTTATGTTGTTGGCCCCGGTCCGGGCCGTCAAGCCGCCGCCCCGCGGAACGGCCGGCTGTATTCCGAAACAGCGTTAAATTCTGGTCCGATCACGGCACGTCGGTGATGTCGCCGGGTGGTCCCTCGCGATGCGGCGTGGTCTTGTGCGGCGGATGAACGGGAGTCTTGCCGACAGGAACCGTCCGCGACAGAAAATCGATGACGGCGCCGGCAAAGATGTCGTTGCGGTCGCCGGCCACCATGTGGCCGGCATCGGTCACGTTGACGAATTCCGCGCGCGGACACAGCTGCAGAAACTCGCGGGCGCCTTCCTCGCTCAGGATGTCCGAAAGACCGCCGCGCACCAGCAGGGTCGGCAGCGAAAGATTGCGCGCGCATGCTTCCATGCGCTGCTGCCGCAGATCGACGTTGCGAATGCCGGCATGGAATTTTGGATCCCAGTGCCACCGGTATTTGCCGTTGGCATCGAGACGCAGATTCTTCGCCAGGCCATCCAGGTTCGACTTGCGCTTGCGATGCGGTTGATAGCTCGCGATCGCATCCGCGACCTCTTCCAGTGAGTCGAAACCGTCCGGCTTCTGTCCCATGAATGCGCGGATCTTGCTCACGCCCTCCGGCTCCACGCGGTGAGCGATATCCACCAGCACGAGGGCTGTGGCATCGATCCGGTCTTCGCCGACCGCCGTCAGGCTGGTGCCGCCGCCCATGGAGGCGCCGACCAGCACCGGACGAGGATCGCCCAATGCCTCGACCACGCACAAGAGGTCTTCGACCATCGCGTCCTGGGTGTAGTCGCCGTCCTTGGCCCATTCGGAGTCGCCGTGCCCGCGCGCGTCGAACGCGACGGCGCGATATCCTGCAGCTCCGAGACGTTCACCGGCATCCTTCCAGGCGTGACGCGTTTGTCCGCCGCCATGCTGCAACAGAACCAGCGGACCCTTCGGATCGCCCCACGCGTCACCCGCGATGACAAGGCCGCCAGCGCCCTTCCATGTGTGCATCGGAATTGGCGTGCCGGGAAGCAGGCGTCCAGCGCTCATCGTTGTTCTTCCTTCTGCAGGACCCTCGAGCTTTTTGATAGCTGCCGGGAGGGCTGCAGGCAATCGCCCACCGCGAGGGTCACATGCTCTGAAAATGCCTCAGCATGCGCTCGCAATCGGGCTCCTGGTCGGTGAAGAGCCGAAATGCATCGGCGGCCTGGAACACCGCCATGCCGCCGCCGGACATCGTTCGGCAGCCCAGCGCGCGGGCTTGACGCAGCAACTCGGTTTCGAGCGGGAAATAGACGATGTCTGCGACCCAGAGCTCCGGTCGCAGCAACGTCGCAGGCACGGGACTGCCCGGATAGAGCGCCATCCCTTGCGGGGTCGCATTGACGACGCCATCGGCCGCTGCCATCGCGTTCGCAAGATCAGGATTGGCGACAGCGCGAGACGGTCCAAACCGATCGCACATCGCGGCAGCCAGCGCTTCGGCACGCTGCTGCTGCGTGTCGATGATCGACAGCTTGTCCGCGCCCAGGCTCAACAGCGCATAGGCGACTGCCGCGCCGCCGCCGCCGGCGCCGAACTGGACGACGTGCGTCCGGCGGACGTCGGCCAATTCGCGCTGCAAAACTCGTTTCGAAGCCGGAGCGATCCGTGTTGTGGCCGACGCGGCGGCCGTTCTTCAGCACAACGGTGTTGACCGCGCCGAGCACCGCAGCCTCTGCCGAAAGCTCGTCGAGAAACGGGATCACTGTCTGCTTGCAGGGATGGGTGACATTCAATCCCGAAAAGCCAAACCGCTGCGCAGCAGTCAGGATGTCCGGCAGTGACGTCACTGGCAAGGCCCAGCACGTCGAGATCGATCAACCGGTAGACATAACGCAGGCCCTGCTCGGCGCCTTCGCGCTCGTGCAGCCGCGGCGATCGCGAGGCCCCGATGCCCGAGCCGACGAGGCCGGCGAGGACGGTGCGGCTGTCGTCGAGGTGCGGTTGCACCATTGTCGTTCGTTAGCTCCTCTGCGCACCAGCGTCCACGAGCGCGCGAATGGCCCGGACGGCGGTTGGATAGCCGTTCGGCCCGAGGCCGGCAATGATCGCGGTGACGACCGCCGACATATAGGACTTGTGATAGATCGGCTCGCGCTTGTGGATGTTGGAGATGTGCAGCTCGATGATCGGGCCGGGAAACATCTTCAACGCATCCATGATGGCCATCGACGTGAAGGTGAAGGCCGCCGGGTTGATGATGATCGCGCTGCCCTTGTCGATCGCCTCGTGGATCCAGTCGACCAACTCATATTCACGATTGGATTGTCTGAACTCGATCGGCCAGTCGGGGCTGGCCTCGCGGCACATGGCTTCGACCTGGGCGATGGTGGTGGAGCCGTAGATGTGCGGCTCGCGTGTGCCGAGACGATTGAGGTTCGGACCGTTCAGAACGTAGATCGGCTTCGCCATGTGATGTCCTCCTAAAAATCGTTCAGCCCTGGTAACCCAGCAGTCGTGGCAGCCAGAGCACCGTTTCCGGCACGAAGGTGATGATCGCCAGCGCCACGAGCATCGCCCACAGGAACGGCAGGCATTCGCGGACGATGTCGCGCAGCGGCTCTCCCGAGATATTCGACATGATGAACAGCAACAGCCCATAGGGCGGCGTGATCAGCCCGATCATGATGTTGACCACGACCACCACGCCGAAGTGCACGAGATCGATGCCCAGGGCCTGCGCCGTCGGAATGAACACCGGCACGATGATCAAGAGGATCGCGGTGCCCTCGAGCACGCAGCCGAGCAGCAGCAGCACGACGTTGACGAGGATCAGGAAGGCTGTCGGCGACAGATCCCACCCGGCCAGGATGCCCTTCAGGCTGACGGGGATGTTCTCGACCGTGACCACATAATTGAACACGAGCGCACCCGCGATCAGCATGCCGATGGATGCCGTCGACCGCGCGCTGACGGCGAGCGAATCGTAGAAGTTCTTGAAGCTGACGCTGCGATACAAGGCCGCCGAGATGAGCAGGGCGTAGGCCGCGGCAAGCGCCGCCGCCTCGGTCGGCGTCGTTGCGCCGCCATAGATGCCGCCGAGCAGCACGACCGGCATCATCAGCGACGGCAAGGCTTCCCAGGTGATCTTCGGGATTTCGCGCAGCGCCACCGGTGGCTCGACAGGAAAATTCCTGCGCCGCGCCGTGACTGCGACGATGATCATCTGGCTCAACGCCATCAACAGCCCGGGGACCACCCCGCCGAGGAAGAGATAGCCGATCGAGGCATTGGAGATCAGTGCATAAAGCACCATCGGGATCGACGGCGGGATGATCGGGCCGATCACCGACGAAACGGCCGTCACCGCCGCCGCATAGCTCGCCGTGTAACGGCCGCCGCGGGTCATCATCGCCTGCATCATGCGGCCGCTGCCGGCGGCGTCGGCGATCGCGGAGCCGGACATGCCGGCGAAGATGATGCTCTGCAGGATGTTCACATGCGCAAGGCCGCCGCGAAACCGTCCGACCAGCGCGTTGCAGAACGTCATCAGGCGGTCGGTCATGCTGCCGATGTTCATGAACTCGGCGGCGAGGATGAACAGCGGCACCGCAAGGATGACGTAGTTGGTGTACATGCCGTTGAGCAACTGCTCGGCGACGGTCCCCATGTCCTGCCCGGCAAGCAGCAGGTAGAGGATCGATCCGGCGATCATCGAATGGCCGATCGGCAGTCCGAGAAAGGCCAGGGCCGTGATGGTCACCAGCGCGAGCGAGAAGGGGCTTGCAAGCGTCATACGCCGGAACTCGCCTTGGTCGGGTCGAACGCTTCCGGTGCAACTCCGCGCAAGGCCTGCCAGGAAAGCCAGAGATATCGACAGATCGTCGCGACCACGAAGACGATGTAGATCGAATAGAGCAGGTCGAACCTGATCTTCAGATAGGCGGTCTTTTCCACCTTCATGAAGGTCACGTAGTCGACGACAGCGGGGAGCGAGATGACGTAGAGCACGAGCAGGACTGCAGCCGTGATGACGCACATCACGCGGCGGGCCCCGGCGCCGACGGCGCCATAGATGATGTCGAACCGGATCTCTTCGCGCTCGCTGACGACGAAGGCCGCGCCCCACAGCACCAGCCAGAGCCACAGGATGACGCTGAGCTCCTGGGTCCAGCCCACGGGAAAGTTCGCGACATACCGGAAGAATATCTGGATGATGAAGGCGGCAAACATCACGCCGAGCATCGCCGCCGCGACATTCTCTGCGCGACGGGCCAGCCATGATGCGAGCGATGGAGTAGTCGGGGACATCAACAAGGCCTAAAGCGTGACGAGTTAGTTCAAATCGCGACCGTCATGCCCGCGAAGGCGGGCATCCAGTACTCCGCAGCGTGAGCGGTCGAATCGCTGACGCTCTGGAATACTGGGTCCCCGCCTGCGCGGGGACGACGACCAAGACCTATGGAGCGCCACGCGCGCTACAGCGCGTTGATCTTGTCGAGCATGCCGGCGGGCCAGCTCTTGGCGAGATCGGACGACAGATACTTCTTCTGCGCGAACTCGCGGAAGGCCTTCACGTCGGGCGCATAGACATCCAGCCCCTGGGCCTTGAAGAAGTCGGCGAGCTCGCCTTCCTTCTTCAGGTGCTGCTGCGTGCTCCAGGCGATGGCCTTGTCGGCTGCTGCCTGGAACGCCGCCTGCTTCTGCGGTGTCATCGCGCTCCAGGCCTTGTTCGAGATGGTCAGGAGATCGAAGCCGACGAGGTGCGATGTCAGCACGATCTGCGATGAGACTTCGTAGAACTTCATGTTCTGAACGTTGGGAAGCGGATTGTCCTGACCGTCGATCGCGCCGCTCTGCAGCCCGGTGTAGACTTCCGCGTAGGCCATCGGCGTCGGATTGGCGCCGAGCGACTGGCCCAGAAACTGCCATGCGTCGCCACCCGGCATTCTGAGCTTGATGCCGGCGAGGTCCGCAGGCGTGTTGATCTTCTTCTTCGGCTTCAGGCCGACATGCCGCACGCCGAAATAGGTCGGGCCGAGAATGCGGATGCCGAGCTGATCCTCGGCCATCTTCTTGAGCTGCTGCCCGACGTCGCTGGCGAAGACCTTTGCCAGATGATCGGCATCGCGGAAGAGATAGGCCGACGTCACGATCGACCACGCCGGGACCTGGTTGGAGATGTCCTGCGGCGCGATGTTGCCCATCTCGAGGTTGCCGCGCTGCAGGGCCACCAACTCGGTCCCTTGCTTGAACAGCGTTCCGCCGAAGTAGGGCTGCAGCGTGAAGTCCGCCTTCACCTCCTCGGCGAACCGCTTCATCATCTCGGCGCGGGTGTCCTGATCGGAGAACACCGCGGAAAAACGTAAGGTGGTCGGGCTTTGCGCCATGGCCGGCGCCAACGATCCAAATCCAATAAGCGCCGCGCCTCCCGCCATCAGCCGGCGCCGATCAATCCGAGCCTTCATAATTGCCTCCCTGCACGCAAACATCGCGGTAATCCCGCTTGTCTTCGAACTATTGGCTCGGAGGATAGAAGAATCAATAGAGATTTTGCAAATCGTATGATATTTTATCTTTCATCAGGTGAGTTTACTCATGGGCATTGACCTCATTGCCACGTCCATCGCCGATCGCGCCTACGGCGATCTGCGCTCGGACATTATTTTTGGACGCCTCGAGCCTGGCGCGCGGCTTCCGCTCGACCGGCTGGCGATTGCCTACACGACCAGCGTCAGCACCCTGCGGGAGATCCTCAGCCGGCTGTCGTCAGAGGGCTTCGTGATCGCTGAGGGGCAGCGCGGGTTTCAGGTGGCGCCCGTCTCGGCCGAGGGCTTTCAGGATGTCGCCGCGATGCGGCTGCTGCTCGAGACCTACGCGCTGCCGATGTCGTTTGCGGCGGGCGACCTCGAATGGGAAAGCCGGGTCGTCGCCGCCTATCACAAGCTCGCGCACATGGAACGCCGCATGCTTGCCGGCGAGCGCGACCAGACCGAGCAATGGAAGCGCTACGACCGCGAATTTCATCGCGTCCTCGTCGAGGCCTGCGGATCGGAGACGCTGCTCGACCTCTTTGACGGCGTCTTCGATCACTACCTTCGCTACCAGATCGTCGCCGTGGTGTTTCGTGGTGCGCTGGCGGCCGAGGAGCACAGGCTGTTACGCGACTGTGCGCTGTCGCGCGATCCGGCGCAGGCCTGCGAGGTGCTCACGCGCCACGTCAACGACTGTGTGACGCACACGCTGAAGGGATCGCGGCTGCAATGAACGACGAGAGCCTCGCGGAGCAGGGCATATCGGTCGGCGAGAAGGCCTATCGCCGGATTCGCTCCGATATTGTCTTCGGCCGCCTGCCGCCCGGACGGAAGTTGAAGCTCGACAACCTGAAGGCCGACTATGGGCCGAGCGTCAGCACCTTGCGTGAGATCCTCAATCGCCTGTCGTCGGAGCGGCTGGTCATCGCCGAGGGACAGAAGGGTTTTGAAGTCGCGCCGGTGTCCCCAAAGAGCCTGCGGGAAATTGCCGCCCTTCGGCAGATGCTCGAAGGCCATGCGCTCGAACAGTCGTTTCGAAGCGGCAACATGGACTGGGAGGCGCGCGTCGTTGCCGCCCATCATCGCCTGGCCCGCATGGAAGAGCGCATGGCGCAAGGTGACACGTCGTGCACCGAGCAATGGAAGACATATGACTGGCAATTCCACCAGGCGCTGATTTCAGCGTGCGGATCGAAGATGCTGGTCGAAACCCATGCGGCGGTGTTCGACAAATACCTGCGCTACCAGATGCTGGCGCTCAGCTATCGCGGCGACGTGGCGGAGCGCGAGCACGCGCTTCTGCTCGAATGCGCGCTCTCGCGCGACGCTGCACGGGCTTGCGACGTCCTGAGCCGCCATGTCGCCGGCGGCGTCGAGCACGCGCTCGCCACCGGCACGATTCGATGATCGCGACACAACCACGGGACGCAGCCGCATGCGTACAGCGATTGCCACAGTCTGTTTGAGCGGCACTCTGCCGGAGAAGATCGAGGCGATTGCCGCCGCGCAGTTCAAGGGTATCGAGATCTTCGAGAACGACCTGCTGTCGTTCAACGGTACGCCGCGGGAGGCCCGCAGCCTGATCGAAGGCGCGGGACTGGAGGTTGTCACGTTCCAGCCGTTCCGCGACTTCGAAGGCTTGCCGGAGCCGTTGCGCGCAAAAGCGCTCGCCAGGGCCGAGCGCAAGTTCGACGTCATGGCGGAGCTCGGCTGCGATCTGCTGATGGTCTGCAGCAATGTCTCGCCGGAGTCGCTCGGCGGCATCGATCGCGCAGCCGCCGACTTGCGCGAGCTTGCCGAACGCGCCGCGCGGCGCGGCATGCGCGTGGGATTCGAGGCACTGTCGTGGGGCAAACACATCCACGATTATCGCGACGCCTGGGAGGTCGTGCGGCGCGCCGACCACAAGGCGCTCGGCCTGGTGCTGGATTCCTTTCACGTGCTCGCACGCAAGACCGATCTCTCCGCCATCAAGGCCATTCCGCCGGATCGCATCTTCCTGGTGCAGATGGCCGACGCGCCGCGGATGGACATGGATTACCTGTCGTGGAGCCGTCACTACCGGTGTTTTCCGGGACAGGGTGACCTGGCGATCGATGATTTCATGCTCGCTTTGCAGGAGACAGGCTTCGACGGGTTGCTTTCGCTGGAGATCTTCAACGACCGCTTCCGGGCCGGTTCAGCGCGGAGCGTGGCGATTGACGGGCAGCGGTCGCTGATCGTCATGCTCGACGAGCTCCGCCGCAGGAAGGGGGCGACGGCCGGCGCGCCGGCGTTGCCGCCCAAGGCGGTTTGCTCAGGGATCGAATTCATCGAGTTCACGGCCGATGAACGAGCTAAGCCGGCGCTCGAGAAAACCCTGGCGGGCCTGGGCTTTCGCAAAGCCGGCCTGCATCGCTCCAAGGCCGTCACCCGCTGGCGGCAAGGCGACATCAACATCGTCGTCAACGCAGAGACGGAAGGCTTCGCGCACTCGTTCAACATCGTGCACGGCTTGACCGTCTGCGCCCTGGCGCTACGCGTCGATGATGCGCGCCGGGCCGTCGAGCGCGCGGTGACGTTGCTTGACCAGCCTTTCCAGCAAGCGGTAGGGCCGGGCGAGTTGAACATTCCCGCTGTCCGCGGTCTCGGCGGCAGCCTGCTGTACTTCGTGGACCACAGCAACGGTCTCGATCGTCTGTGGGACATCGACTTCGAGTCGGTCACCGACGATCTGCCTGAAGCGGGGCTTGTGACCATCGATCACATCTCGCAGTCCATGCACTACGAGGAGATGCTCACCTGGCTTCTCTTCTACCTGTCGCTGTTCGATGTCCGGAAGACGTCGCCGCAATCGGTGATCGATCCCGGCGGGGTGGTCCAAAGCCAGGTCGTCGAGACGGCGAATGGGGCGTTCCGGCTCGTGCTCAATGCATCGCAGAGCCAGCAAACCCAGTCGTCGCGCTTCCTCAACGAGCGCTTTGGCTCCGGCGTCCAGCATATCGCCTTCGGCACGGCTGACATCTTTGCGACCGTCGAGCGTCTCAAGCGCAACGGCGTCGATCTTCTCCCCATCCCGGAGAACTACTATGACGATCTCGAGGTCAGGGTGGATCTCGATGCCGCACAGATCGAGCGGCTGCGCGCCAACAACATTCTCTACGATCGCGACGGCGAGTCCGCATATTTCCAGGCCTATACGACGACGCTCGACAGCGGCCTCTTTTTCGAAATCGTCGAGCGACGGGGCTATGCCGGCTTCGGTGCCGTCAATGCGCCCATTCGGTTGGCGGCGCAGTCGCGGCTCGCGCGATCGACTTCATATTAGTGGCGTGATCGTGTGACAGTCATTCAGCGTTGATGCATGAGCCGCCCCGAAAGAGGGCAGCCTTGAACCCTGGGAGGATGCAGTGAAGCCAGCAAGACGTGTTGTTTTCGGCCGAGCGATGGGCCTCGTCGCCATCTCGATGGCACTCGCCTCGCAGGCGAGCGGGCAGACCTCCAGCGATATGTCCTCCGTCATCGCGCCGGCGCTCAAATGCGCGCAACTGACCGAGCTGAAGATACCCGACACGACCATCGTCATCACCAAGGCGCGCGAGGTGGCCGACGCGGCGCCGGGAACGGTGCAACTGCGGCCCCCAGCGCCGGAAACGAACTCCGTCGCGATTCCGTCGAACTGCCTCATGGAAGGCGCGATGGATCAGCGCACCGGCGTCGATGGCAAGCCCTATGCGATCGGCTTTGCGATCGCGTTGCCCGATCGCTGGAACGGCCGGTTTCTGTTTCAGGGCGGCGGCGGTTTGAATGGCACAGTCCGGCCGCCGTTCGGTGCACAAGCCGCCGGTGAGGTGCCGGGCCTCGCACGGGGCTTTGCCGTGGTCTCGACCGATAGCGGTCATCAGGGCGCGGTGTTCGATAACTCCTTCATGAAGGACCAGGAAGCTTCGCTCAATTTCGCCCATGCGTCCGTCGGCAAGGTGACGATTGCCGCCAAGGCGATCATCGCCCGCTACTATGGCCAGCCGGTGAAGCGCTCCTATTTCGCCGGGTGCTCGACCGGCGGCCGCGAAGGCATGCTGGCCTCGGCACGCTTTCCCGAACAGTTCGACGGCATTGTCGCCGGCGCGCCCGCCATGCGCACGAGCCATTCCAATCTCGGGCTTGCCTGGGCCAACGTCGCCATCAACGAGATCGCGCCCAGGGACGAGTCGGGAAAGCCGGACCCCACCAAGGTGTTCTCCGCCACCGACAGGAAGCTGATTGTCGACGCCGTCCTCGACGCCTGTGATGCCAGGGATGGGGTCAAGGACGGGCTGATCTTCGACGTCAAGGCCTGCCAGTTCGACCCGGCTTCACTCAGCTGCAGCAGCGGCAAGAGCAATTCCTGCCTGTCGCCGCAACATGCCGGCGTCTTGAAGAAGGCCTTCGCGGGACCGAAGAACTCGCGCGGCACCCAGGTCTACCCGCCTTTCCCCTGGGACAGCGGGATCGCGGCCGAAGGCGTGTCGATCCCCGGCATCCTGGTCACCGGTGCGCGCAGCCCGGTGGCGCCGCCGACCCGGGAAAGCATCAATGTCGATCAGATGGAGGACGCGACCGCTGCCGATGGGCGGCAGCGCCTGACCGACACCGCCCAGCTGGACAAATCTCACCAGCTTCTTTGGCCGCGGCGGCAAGATGGTTTTCTATCACGGCTGGAGCGATCCCTGGTTCTCGGCCTTCGACACCGTCGATTACTACGAGCGCATGGCCAGGGATTCCGGCGGCATGGACCAGGTTCGCGAGAAGTCGAGCCGCCTGTTTGCGGTGCCCGGCATGGGCCACTGCGGGACGGGGGCTGCGCTGGATCGATTTGACATGCTGGGCGCAGTCGTCGATTGGGTCGAGCAAGGCAAGGCGCCGGAGTCCGTGGTCGCCACCGGTCCTGCGTTTCCCGGCCGCAGTCGTCCGCTGTGCGCCTATCCGCAGCATGCGCAGTACAAGGGGCAGGGCAATCCGGAAGACGCCGTCAACTTCGAGTGCCGCCAGTGATGTGCCCAGGCGCGAAGAGATGAAAGTCTCGCCGCTTTAAGTTATCGCCTGATCACGTCATTTGCCTGACGAAAGTCCGGCAAATACCGAAGGCGCACCGTGCACGAAGGTCCTGACGATGTTGTCGACGCTGACCTCCAGCGGCTGCAGCGGCTTGAAGCCGTACACATGCTCGCGGATGGCGAGATAGATGATGCAGCCCTGCAAATCCCAGATCAGTTGCAGCTCGGCAGGCTGAAGTTCGGCGTCGGTGACCTTCTTGAGCCCGACATGATCGCGGACGGCGTGACAAATTCTCGGCACCAGGCGCTCGCCGACCATCGTCACGTAGCGGCGGGTGAGGTCGTCGCCGGCGAGCGCGGCCTGCATGGTAATCCTGATCCAGCGGTAATCGACAACGAGACGCGCGTAGTCCTGATAAAACGTCGTCAGCCGCTCGGCGAGCGGCGTCGAACGGTCTTCGAGGAGACGCTCCCAATAGGGATTCCAGCGGCTGAGAAATACGGCCTGATAGACCTTCTCGATCAGTTCGCCCTTGTTCGCAAAATGCTTGTAGAGCGCGGGCTGAGTGAAACCGAGACGCTTGGCAAGTTCGCGTGTCTGTCCCTTGAAATCCGACGTCGGCAAAAAAGCGCGTGGCTTCCGCAACAATGAACTCTTCGCTCCGGGGCCTTTGTCTCGGTCCGCCTTCAGCGCCCCTGGCCGCTTTCCTTGTTTTCGGTGATTTGACCGGCTGCGCCGGCGCGGGGCGGCTGCCGCGCCGTTTGCTCGGCGCCTTGCGGGTCTGTGTCTTGCGGGCGGTCAATGCGGTCTCCTCAGGCCGGATTTCTTCTAGCATTCCAGCCGCTTCACTCAAGCGATGTTTCCGCCGAAGCGGCGATTGCGCCGCACGCGCATGGCGCATTGACAGTCATTTGAAAAATGTTATCAATTGATAACCAACGCGGTGCCGGCGTCCCAGCAGCATTAAGGGATCGAACCGGCGCCCAAATGCGGGGATGGCGCCATGGATCATACGGAACGCTCATCTGATCACGTGCCGGTTTTCATAGCCGGCGGCGGCCCGGTGGGGCTCGCGATGTCACTGCTGCTCGGCCGGTTCGGGATCGACTGTGTCGTCGTCGAGAAGAGCGCCACCACGACAGATCATCCGAAGTCGCGCGGCTGTTGGGTGCGGACAATGGAGTTGTTCCGCCAGTGGGGCATCGAGAAAGCGGTTCGCGAGCGCGGCCTGCAGGAAAATTCCGACATGTTCGTCTTCCTCGACAGCATTGCCGGGCACGAGTACGGCCGGACGCGGCCGGAGCCGAATGCCGGCCACACGCCGGCCTGGAAAAGTCTCGTCGCCCAGGACGCCGTGGAGGAGGAGATTCTGCGCGTCGTGGCGCAATCGCCGCACGTCACCGTGCTGTTCGGCACCGAATGCGAGTCGTTCGAGGAAACCAACGAGGGGGTACGGGTCAAAACCCGCTCGCAGACGACCGGTGAAACGCGGGAGTGGACGGCGACTTACCTGATCGCAGCCGACGGCGCCGGCAGCCAGACGCGCCGCAGCGCCGGCATCGAGATGGTCGGGCCGTCGACGCTTGCCGTGATGTCGAACGAATACTGGCGAGCCGATCTGTCACACCTGCCGATCGCCCGCGAGGCGGCCGGCTTCATCGTCGTGCCGGAACGGCGCGATCTGCCGCGTGCCGGTATCCTCAACACCAACGGCCGCGACCGCTGGCTGACGGTAACGCAGATCGGTCTGACCAAGGACGATCGCGAGCGGCCGTGGACCGATCAGGAGTTCATCGAGATCGCGCGCGGCCATGCCGGCATTCCCGATCTCGATGTCACTCTGCTCAACCGCTCGATCTGGCGCGTGAGCATGCAGGTCGCGGAGACCTTCCGGAAGGGACGCATCTTCCTGGTCGGCGACTGCGCGCATCGCTTTCCGCCGACCGGCGGCTTCGGCCTGAACTCCGGCGTTCAGGACGCGCACAACCTCGCATGGAAGCTCGCCTTCGTCCTGCGCGGACAGGCGGACGACCGGCTGCTCGAGTCCTATTCCAGCGAGCGCAGGCCGGTGGCGCAGTCGAATGCAAACTTCAGCTACGGCAACCGGCTTCGCTTCGGCTTGACCGACGATGCCGTGCGCTCGCGCAATCCCGATCGCATCCGCTTCTGGATCAACGATATGGACAACCACCTGCACAGCATCGGCCAGAACCTCGGCCACAACTACGAGGAAGGTGCGGTGATCCCGGACGGCACCGTCGCGAAGGCGCTGAACACGCGCTACTACACGCCGACCGATCGGCCCGGCGCGCGCTTTCCGCACATGTGGCTCGATCCGTCGCGCAAGCATTCGACGCTGGACTGGTTCGACAAGGCATTCGCCGTCGTCGCGGGGCCGGGTGGCAACGAATGGCTCGAGGCCGGCAAGCAGGTTTCGGACAAAGACGGGGCTGCCGCTGGTGCTGAAGCAACTGCCGTCGGCCGATCCTGTGGATGGCTTCCAACTCGGCATGCGCGGCGCCGTGCTGGTGCGGCCGGACGGACACGTCGCCTGGCGGATGCCGTGGATTCCAGCCGATCCGGCGAAGGAGATCGCCGGCGCGCTCACAACGTTGCTGCATTAGCGGGGGCAGCGATGCAGACATTCGACGGCTGACGGCGTCACCACGGCCTATGTGCGGATCGGGCACGGCGCGCCGCTCGTGCTGATGCACGGCGGCGAGGCGGACCATTCGATGTTCGATGCGCTCGCCGAATCCTTGAGCGACCGCTACACGGTGATCGCCTACGACCAGCGCGATTCCGGCAGGACGACGAATCCGCCGGCGCAGTACTCGCTGGCCGATCTTGCCGATGATGCCGCGGCGCTGATTTCGCGGCCTTGGCTACCGGCGCGCGCATGTCATGGGCACGTCGCTCGGCGGGCTGATCGCGCAGACGCTGGCGGCGCGGCATCCGGATGTGATCGACCGGCTGATCCTGTCCAGCACGTGGAAGGTCGGCAAAAGTCCGCTCGACGGTCAATCCGGAGGCGTTCCGGACGCTGGCGGCCTATCGCGCGGATGTCGCGACGAATGCGCCGAAGATCGCGGAGTTCTTCTTCCCGCAGGCGTCCCTGCGCGAGCGGCCGGAGCTGATCGATATCTTCCGCGGCAAAGGCCGTGACGAGGCCAGAAGGCGCGCCGCGGCGCCATCGCTGGCGCAACCGGTTTCCGCCGATCTTACATCGTTCGCGCGGCCGACGCTTCTGCTTGCAGGCGGCGACGATCGGTTGATTCCGAACGCGGAAACCTTCGCGCTGGCGCGCGAGCTGAAGCACGCCCGGACACAGGTCATCGACGGCGTCGGCCACGTCTCGTCGATCCAGGCGCCCGGCCGTGTCGCCGAAGCGATTGCTGCATTTCTCGGTTCTGGAGCAGACGCATGAACGCGGCAGGTCAAGCGATCGCAGCATGCCCGCCGTTCGATGCGAAGAAGCTCGACCGGTTGATGGGCGAGGCCGGCCTCGACGTGCTGGTCGTCACCTCGCGTCACAACGTCCAGTATCTGCTGGGCGGCTACCGCTTCTTCTTCTTCGATGTCATGGAGGCGATCGGCGTCAGCCGTTACCTGCCGGTGTTCGTGTATCAGCGCGGGCGGCCGGAGAATGCAATCTACCTCGGAAATCGCATGGAGGGGTTCGAGCATGAGCTCGGCCGCATTCCCGCTGTCGCGGTCAAGACCGCGTCATGGGGAACAACCGACGCCATCGGCTCTCGCGATCGAGCACGTCAAGGCGCTGGGTGATGGCGTCAAGCGCGTCGGCATCGAGCCCAGCTTCCTGCCGTCGGATGCGAAGGATCTGTTGAGCGCACGGCTCGGCAACGCGTCGCTGGTGGACGGTCAGTTCGTGCTGGAGCGGTTGCGGGCGGTGAAGACCGCAGCCGAGCTCGATCTGGTGCGCGAAGCCTCGGAGCGTGTCGTCAGCGCGATGATCGCGACCTTCGACGTGTGCGCGCCGGGCATGACCAAGCACGACATCGTCGACAAGCTGCGGCGCGAGGAACAGGGCAGGGACCTCGTGTTCGAGTACTGCCTGATCGCGGCCGGCACCAGCCACAACCGCGCGCCGTCGTCTCAGCGACTGAAGGAAGGCGACGTGATCTCGCTCGACTCCGGCGGCAATTATCGCGGCTACATCGGAGATCTCAGCCGCATGGGCGTGCTGGGCGAGGCAGACGCCGAATTGTCCGATCTACTGCAGGAGATCGAGGAGATCCAGCAGGTCGCGCGCCGCGCGATCAGGCCGGGCGCTCGCGGCGGCGATATCATCGCTGCCGGCGAGGAAGCGGCGCGTCGGGCGCCGCACGGCAATGTGCTGGATTACACCGCCCACGGCATCGGCCTCGTCAGCCACGAAGCGCCGCGCCTGACCGCGCACGGCCCCGTGCCCTATGCGCCTTACGATGCCGACCAGCCGCTGAAGTCCGGGATGGTCATCTCGATCGAGACGGCGATGCTTCATCCCACGCGCGGCTACATCAAGCTCGAGGACACGCTGATCGTCACCGACGACGGCTGGGAGGCGCCCGGCGACACCGCGCGCGGATGGAACAGGGCGAAGAAATCCTGACATCTCGCAACGAAGGTGAACTGACAAAAAAACAGGGAGGACGATCGATGGCACGGAAAGGTTTGATGCGACGGCAGGCCCTCGCTTTCGCGATGATGTTGGGCACCATGCTCGCCTCCTCTCCGACGCGAGCGCAGGAGGAGTGGCCGTCGCGGCCGATCCGGCTGATCGTGCCGTCAGCGGCCGGACTGCCGACCGACATCCATGCGCGCATCGTTGCGGAGGCGTTGAGCGATCGGCTGGGCCGGCGCGTCTTTGTGGAGAACAAGCCCGGCGCGACCGGCAACATCGGGATGCAGGCCGCGGCAACCGCGCCCGCTGACGGCTACACCTTTGTCTTCGTCATCGCGAGCTATCTCACCAGCAATCCGTTCATGTTCAAGAAGCTGCTCTACGATGTCGAGCGGGACTTCGTGCCGGTCGCCATGCTGTCAAAGGCTGGCTTCACGTTCGTCGTGCGTGAAGGCCTCGGCATCAAATCGATCGCCGATCTCACCGCTTACATCAAAGCCAATCCCGGCAAGCTCTCTGTCGTCAACATCGCGCCGGGCAGCCTCGCGCATCTGTCGTTCGAGGTCTATCTGCGCACCTTCGGCGGCAAGGTCGAGATGGTGCCCTACCGCACGGGCGCGCAGGTTTTGCCGGACCTCTGGGGAGGTCAGGTCGACGTCTACCCGGGTCCGGTGGCTTCGACGCGGCAAGTCGAAGCAGGCGGAAAGGCCAAAGCGCTATCGATTACGACGATCGAGCGCCATCCCTCGCTTGCCGATGTGCCGACCATGGCCGAGCAGGGCTTCCCCGGATACGACTACTTTGGCTGGTATGGCGTGATGGCGCCGAAGAGCACGCCGCCTGCCATCGTCGAGCGAATGATCCGCGAGATGGCTGCGATCTCAGGCAGCAGCGACTATCGCGAACGCATGATCACCCTCGGTGCGATCCCCGGCGATGCGCTGACGCCGGATGCCTTTCGAGCGCTCTACCAGAAGGAGGCCGAGCACCTCGGCCCGCTGATCCGCAGCCTGAACATCGTGCTGGAGTGATCTCAACGCGCACCGTTCACCCGCGGGCCTTCATCAGCTTCCTGACAACGCCGGTCAATGCAGATGCGGCAGGCGAGAACGACTGACCCTTGAGCGTGACGATGCACACCGACCGCACCAGCGGCGGATGTCCGATCGGCGCAGCGCGCATGGTCTTGCCGAGCGGATGGGGCAGGGCGACCTTCGGCAGAATACCGACGCCCAGGCCGGCGGCGGCCAGCGCGATCAGCGTGTGGGTGTGGACCACCTCGAAGGCGATCTTCATCTGCAGATTTTGCGCAGCGAGCGCCCGCTCGAGCATCGCGCGCAGCGCCGTCGATTTGGAATTGAGCAGGATCGGGAACTTGCAGAGTTCGGCAAGGCCGATCGGCCCGGCCTTGCGCAGCGCGAACGCGGGAGTCGCCAGCGCGTAGATCGGGTCGTCGAACAGCGGCGAGAACTGAAACTCCGTCAGGTGCTCGATCTCCTGACAGATGCCGAAATCGGCTTCGCGCCGGCGGATGCAGTCCAGCAATTCCTCTGCGGCGAGCTCACGCAGATTGATGTTGATGCCGGGATAGTTGGTCTGAAAGACACGTAGCGCCTGCGGCAGGATGGTCGCTGCAATGGTCGGCATGCACGCAAGCGACAGCGTGCCGCGTTGCATCTCCACCACGTCGCGGATTTCGCGCAGTCCGTTGTCCCATTCGCTTAAAGCCCGCCGCGCGTGCGTCAGCAACTGCTGCCCCTCGGTCGTGAGCTCGACCCGGCGGGTGGTCCGGTGGAACAGCGCGACGCCGACCTGCTCCTCGAGATGCTTGATCTGCATGCTGACCGCGGATTGCGAGCGGTTCAGTTGCTCGGAGGCCTGGCGAAAGCTTCTGTTCTCGGCCACGGCGATGAACATGTGCAGCAGCTTGAAGTTGACTTGCGACATGTCGCGCACCCTCGGCCAATCATTCGATAAGCTGAATAATACTTAAGATAATGTCGTTGGGAAGATCATTGGCCGGCATCTATCATGATCGCATTGGCTGCGGACCTCGGCTGCAGCGGCTTGATCCTGGAATGTGCCATGTCCTTCACCGTCGTCCGGCCGCGCTCGTCGCGCGTGCAGCGCTCGGAGCTTGCCGTCCCTGCGACCTCGCAGCATTTCTTTGAACGCGCGGCGCGGGGCCCGGCCGACTTCATCTTTCTCGACCTGGAGGATGCGGTCGCGCCGGCGAGGAAGCCGGAGGCGCGGGAGATCGCGATCCGCGCGCTGAACGAGCTCGACTGGGGGCGCAAGACGCTTGCCGTCCGGATCAACGGCCTCGATACCGAGTGGGCGCATCGCGACATCATCGAGGTCGTCAGCCGCTGCCCGAGGCTCGACCTCGTGATGATTCCGAAGGTCGGCACCGCCTTCGACGTTCAGTTCGTCGAGGCGCTGGTCGCGGGCCTGGAGCGCGAAGCCGGCCGCAAGACGAAACTGGGGCTCGAGATCCTGATCGAGACGACGCTCGGTCTCGCCAACGTCGAGCAGATCGCGGCGTCGTCCGAGCGGCTCGAAGCGATGATCTTCGGCATCGGCGACTATTCGATCGACCTGCGCACCTGCGGTGAGATCATCGGCGCATCCGATCCGCGCTATGCGGTTCTGACCGATGCCGACGCGCAAGGCCAGCGCCAGTCGCACTGGAACGATCAATGGCACTTTGCGCTGGCGCGGATTGCAAACGCGTGCCGCGCCTTCGGCTTGCGCGCCATTGACGGCCCTTACGCCAACTTCGGTGACCCGGTCGGTTTTCGCGCCAGCGCCGAGCGCGCTGCGGCGCTGGGTTTTGAGGGCAAGTGGGCCATCCACCCGTCCCAGCTCGAGATCGCCAACGAGGTCTTCTCGCCCACGGCAAGGGAGCTGACCTGGGCGCGCGAAATCCTTGGCCAAGATCCAGTCGGCGACCACCGGCGGCGATGGCGCGTTCGGAAAGGACGGCGTGCTGATCGATCTCGCCGTGCAGAAGCGTGCACAGGCGATCCTCGACCGGCAGGCGGCCATCGAAGGCGCGGCCGCGAACAAAGGTGAAGGAGCGCGCGATGTCGCATGAGCCGCCGCTCGCCGGCATCCGCGTTCTCGATATCGCGACCTTCGTCGCGGCGCCGTTTTGCGGCACCGTGCTCGCCGATTTCGGCGCGGAGGTCATCAAGATCGAGCAGCCGGGTGCGGGCGATCCGTTGCGGCGCTTCGGCACGCCGAGCGAATGCGGCGACACCTATGTCTGGCTGAGCGAAGCGCGCAACAAGAAGTCGGTGACGCTCGACCTGCGCACCGAGCGTGGCGCGGCGCTGTTTCGCGAGCTGGTGCGCCAGTCGCACGTGGTGCTGGAGAATTTCCGCCCCGGGACACTGGAGAAATGGGGCCTGGGTTTCGATGCGCTCAGCGAGATCAATCCAAAGATCATCATGCTGCGCATCAGCGCGTACGGACAGGACGGTCCGTACCGCGACAAGCCAGGCTTTGCGCGGATTGCCCATGCCTTCAGCGGCCTGGCCCATCTGGCCGGCGAGCCGGGCCGGCCGCCGGTGATGCCGGGCTCGACGTCGCTGGCCGACTACATCTCAGGCCTGTGGGGTGCGCTCGGCGTCATGATGGCGCTGCGTCACGCCGAGGCGTCCGGCCGCGGGCAGGTGGTCGATATCGGCCTCTATGAATCGGTGTTCCGGCTGCTGGACGAGATTGCGACGGTCTATGCCAAGACCGGCTTCGTTCGCGAGCGGCTCGGCGCCGACACCGTCAACGTCGTGCCGCACAGCCACTATCAGGCGGCCGACGGGAAGTGGGTCGCGCTCGCCTGCTCGAGCGACAAGATGTTCGAGCGCCTCGCACGCGCGATGGACCGGCCGGACCTTGCGACGGACGCCCGCTATGCCACCATGGGCGCGCGCATCGCCCATCGCGACGAGGTCAATGCCATGGTCGCTGCGTGGATCGGCAGCATGACGCTCCCGCAGACGCTCGCCGAATGCGACCGGCACGAGGTGCCGTGCGGTCCGATCTACAGCATCAGCGACATCTTCGAGGATCCGCAGTATCGCGCGCGCGGCAACCTCGTCGAGGTCGACTCGCGCGCCGGGACGATCGTGGTCCCGAGCGCGATCCCGCGGATGTCGCTGACGCCGCCGCAATTCAAGCATGCGGGCGTGGCGCTCGGTGCGCACACCGACGAGGTGCTGACGACGCTCGCAGGCGCGTCGACCGCGATGCTCGCCGCCTTGCGCAAGGAGGGCGTCATTTGACCTCGCAACCGACTCGCTCCATTCCACGAAAAGAGTGATGCCATGACCAGGCAAATGAAACTGATCGGCTTCCTGCAGGCGCAGAACTGCTCGAACTATCCTGCGTCGTGGCGTCATCCCGCCTCGCGGCCGGACTGGTTTTCGCGCGAGTATTACGAGGAGATCGGCCGCACGCTGGAACGGGGCAAATTCCACCTCGCCTTTTTCGACGACCGGCTCGCGATGCCGGACCGGCTCGGGGACGATTTTACGGAGACGGTTCGGCACGGCGTGCGCGCCGCAAAGCTCGATCCGCTGGCGGTTGCCATGGCAGTGGGGCTCGCCACCAAGCATCTCGGCGTCGGGCTGACCTATTCGACGACCTACTACGAGCCGTTTCATGTGGCGCGCGTGTTCGCGACGGTCGATCTGCTGCTCAACGGCCGGGCCGCCTGGAACGTCGTCACCTCGCTGAACGATTCCGAAGCGGCCAATTTTGGCGCCTCCGAACATCTGGGTCATGACCTCCGATACGATCGAGCCGACGAGTTCATGGAGGTCGTGCTCGGCCACTGGGACACCTGGGAGGATGACGCGATCGTCTTCGATCGCGAGTCCGGGCTGTTTGCCGATCCCGCAAAAGTCCATCGGCTCGATCATCAGGGAAAATTCTTCAAGTCGCGCGGGCCCTTCACCGTGCCGCGGTCCGCGCAAGGGCGTCCGGTCATCATCCAGGCCGGGCAGAGCGGCCGCGGCAAGGCGTTCGCGTCGCGCTGGGGCGAATTGATCTTCGTGATCTATCCGAACCTCGACATTGCGCGGAAGCAGTATGCCGATTTGAGGCGGTCGCTCGCGGACGACGTCGCCATTGCGCCGGCGGTCTATCCCGTCGTCGCCGAGACCCAGGCCGAGGCCGAGGACAAGTTCGCGGCGATCGACCGGCTTGCGAAGCCGATCGACTCGCTGGCGCTGCTGTCCGAGGTGCTCAATTTCGACTTCGCATCGAAACCGATGGACGAGCCGTTCAATGCCGACGAACTGCAGTCGATCAGCGGCCTGCAGGCGATCCGCGACCGCGTCGTCAACCTGAGCGGAAAGCCGAACCCGACGGTGCGCGACTTTGTCGAGTTCAGCGGGCGCGGCAGGTTGAAGGAGCTTCCGAACTTCGTCGGCTCCGCAAAGACCGTCGCGGACAAGCTCGAAGAGTGGTTCACCGGCGGTGCCTGCGACGGTTTTGTGGTGGCGGCGACGCATGTGCCGGGCACCTATGAGGACTTCGTGCAACTCGTCGTTCCCGAGTTGCAGCGTCGCGGCCTGTTTCAGCGCGACTATCAGGGCCAGACGCTGCGGGAGAATCTCGGACTGCCGAGGCCACCGCGTCACACCGCGTCACCGGCCGCGACGGAGGCTGGTGTACAATATCGGCAATCAAGCCGGATCTAGAACAAATACGGGGAGGGAACACATGCGGACCGCTTATTCGATCGTCCTTGCCGCCTTGGTTGCGTGGTCGGCACCGGTCGCCGCGCAGGACTATCCGTCCAAACCGGTGCGCATCATCGTGCCGCAGGCCGCGGGCGGCGGCACCGACACCTTTGCGCGCGCGATCGGGCAGAAGCTTGGCGAGCGCTGGGGCCAGCCGGTCGTGGTCGAGAACCGTCCAGGCGCGGGCGGCGTTGTCGGCACGGAGCTTGTCGCGAAGTCGGCCCCGGACGGCTACACGCTGCTGGTCACCTATGAAGGCTCGCAGGCGATCAACCAGAGCCTGTACGAGAAGCTGCCGTTCAATTCGATCAAGGATTTCCAGCCGATCGCGACCATCGCGGTGACGCCGTTCTTCCTGATCGTCAACCCGAAGTCCGAGGCAAAGACGCTGCAGGAGTTCATTTCGCTCGCCAAGGCCAAGCCCGACACGCTGACCTACGGCTCCGCCGGCAACGGCTCGGTCAATCACCTGCTCGGCGAGATGCTGAAGACCGAAGCCGGCATTCGCGTCGTGCACGTGCCCTACAAGGGTGCGCCGCAGGCGGTCGCCGACGTGATCGGCGGCCATGTCGACGCGGCCTTCGCCAGCGTGCCGTCGGTCATCTCGTCGGTGCAGGCCGGCACCGTCCGCGCGCTGGCGGTCAGCAGCGCGAAGCGCGTTGCGATTGCGCCCGACATCCCGAGCGTCGCCGAAGGCGGCATCGAGAAATTCGACGTCAATCCGTGGTGGGGCATCCTGGCGCCGGCCGGCCTCAGCCCCGCCATCGCGCAGAAAATCGGCGCGGACGTCGCCGCGATCCTGAAGACGCCGGAGATGGAGCAACTGCTGGCGAAGCAGGGCGCGACGCCGCTGCTCAGCACGCCGGACGGAGTTCCGCGGCCTGCTGGAGCGGGACATCGAGAAGTGGCGGAAGGCGGTGAAGGCGTCCGGCGCGACGGTGAACTAGGACCAGCGGCGTTGAGCTGCGAGGCTCCAATCGCATGCGCGCTTGAAGCGCGCCAACTCATGAAGGAACGACAATGGCTTCGAAAGCACCATTGCGCACGGACATAGGCTGGAGTGCGCCGGATTCGATCACCCTGTTCGGACGCGATTTTCCAAACGAGATCCTGGGCCATCTCAGCTTCGGCGATATGGCGTTCCTGGAATTGACCGCGCGGACACCAACCGCAAACAAGTCCAGGATGTTCAACGCCATGCTCGTGACCCTCGTCGAGCATGGATTGACGCCCAGTGCGCTCGCAGCCCGCCTGACCTATATCGGTGCCCCGGAATCGATCCAGGCCGCGGTTGCTGCAGGTCTTTGCGGACTTGGCACCGTTTTCGTCGGCAGCATCGAAGGTTCCGCGAAGATGCTCTACGATGCGATGCCAAAACCCGTCGCTGCATCGGAGCATCCGGCGATCGCCAGGCGCGTGGTCGCGAAGTTCAGCGAGGAGCGAGCAATTCTGCCGGGTATCGGGCATCCGTTTCACAAGCCGATCGACCCGCGCACGCCTCGCCTGATTGAGCTGGCGCGCGAGACGGGTTTCGAGGGGCCTTATGTTCAACTGATGCAAGCCATTGCGCACGAAGCCGAGCGCGCGAAGGGAAGGCCGCTGCCCACCAATGCGACAGGCATTCTCGGCGCGCTCTGTTGCGAGATGGGTTTTGAGTGGCAGATTTGCCGGGGTCTCGGCGTGATGGCGCGAGCGGTCGGACTTGTCGGACACATTCTTGAAGAATCCCGGAAGCCGATCGCACGGGAGTTGTGGTTGCGTACCGACGAGGAGGCCACCGAACACATGCGTACCGGCGAACGGCATACTGCTCGCAGCGAAGGTGGACCGATGGTGACGATCAGGCCAAAGGACAGCGTTGAGACGCCTGCGAGCGCATCCGACCGTCCGTCGACGCTGTTTGACTTTCTCTCGGAACGAAGCGCATCGCCCGCGACGTGCCTGATCGAGGAAGGCGAGAGCGTCTCGTGGGTGCAGTTCAGCCAGCGGGTTCGCGCCATGTCGAGCGGCCTTGCCGCGCTCGGGGTCGGCCAGGGTGATCGTGTTGCGATCTGGCTGCCCAACCGTTCCGCCTGGCTGGTATCGTTCTTCGCCTGCGCCCAGCTCGGTGCAATCGCGATATCGATCAACACGCGCTTTCGCAGCGCGGAGTTGGGCGATCTCATGTATCGGTCCGGCAGCAAGGTTCTGATCTACTGGCCGACGTACAAGGATATCGACTTCGCGGGCATTCTCTCGAGCTGCAGCAAGGAATCGCTGGCGGGATTGCAGACGCTGGTGCTCTACGAAGAGGGGATGCGCTCTCAACACGCATCTGTCGCAGGCAAGCAGACGGTGTCGTTTACCGACCTGCTCATGTCCCCTTGCTCTTCGGTGACCAAGGGAACGCCCGAGGATGCTTGCGTCGTATTCACCACGTCAGGCACGACCAAGACGCCGAAGCTCGTGCTGCATAGTCAGCGCAATGTCCTGAGGCATGCCTTCAACGTTGCGCGACAGTACGGGATGTCGCCGGCGAGCCGGTTTCTGCTGCTGCCGCCGTTCTGCGGGGTGTACGGCTTTTGCAGCGCGATGGCATCACTCGTCGCCGGTGCACCGCTCATTCTCGCGCCGACCTGGAATCCGACCGTGTTTGCGCATCTGATTGGCGCCCACTGCGTCACCCATCTCACGGCCTTGAATGACGCGGTGGCACAGCTGCTCGACGTCTGTGCTGACGATCGGCCGTTGTCCAGTATCGATTTCATCGGCTCTGCAAATCTAAGCCCGGCTCATACCGATATTGTTGAGCGTGCACGGGCGAGGGGCCTGGAAATTGTCGGCCTTTACGGCTCTTCCGAGTTGCAGGCACTGTTCTCGTTGGGCGATCGCACGGCCTCGCCTGATATCCGCAGCCGGGCGGGAGGAATTCCTGCGTCCGAGCATGCGAGGGTCAGGGCGCGCGATCCCGAAACGAAAGAGATCTGCGAGGCGAATGAAGCGGGAGAACTGGAGTTCCTTGCGCCGGAAAGCCGGTTCATCGGCTATCTCGATGACGAGGAAGCAACCTCCGCCGCGATCACGGAGGATGGATACTTCAGAAGCGGAGATCTTGGGTATGTCGAGCGAGGTGGCTCCTTCGTCTACCTTGCCCGGATGGGCGATAGCCTGCGGCTTGGAGGTTTCCTCGTCAACCCGGCTGAAATCGAAGAACTCATTCAACAGCATTCTACGGTCGAAGGCTGTCAGGTCGTCGGCGTTCAGCTTCAGGGTGCCTTGCGCCCCGTCGCGTTCGTGATTGCGCGAACCGGCACAACCGTGAGTGAGGAAGATGTGATCCGCTATGCCGCCGAACGGCTCGCGAAATACAAGGTGCCGGTGGCAATCTTCGTCATCGATGAATTCCCGACGACGCCGAGCGCCAATGGCAGCAAGGTGCAGAAGACGAAGTTGCGGCAGATGGCAGAGGCCCGGTTGCGGCCACCGACCGTTTGCGCATGATGCTGTCCGAAAACTGCATCACACCTTCGAGCATCATGCGCTAGCCTGCTCTCCAGTTCGCGGCAGATGAACGGAGCAGGGAAGATGGGACCGTTGCAGGGAATCAAGGTCGTCGAGTTCGCCGGGATCGGGCCAGGTCCGTTCTGTTGCATGCTGCTGTCCGACATGGGCGCAGACGTCGTGCGGATCGACCGCACGGAGCCCGCCGATCTCGGCAACCCGACCGAGCCGAAGTTCAACCTGCTCACGCGCGGACGCCGTTCGATCGCGCTCGACCTGAAGAAGCCGGCGGACATCGCGGTCGCCAAGGCGCTGGTCGAGAAGGCCGACGCACTGGTCGAGGGTTTTCGGCCGGGCGTCATGGAGCGGCTGGGGCTTGGTCCGGACGCGTGCCTCAAAGCCAATCCGCGGCTGGTTTACGGCCGGATGACGGGCTGGGGCCAGGAGGGACCGCTCGCTCCCGCTGCCGGCCATGACATCAACTACATCGCGCTGGTCGGCGCCTTGAATGCGATCGGCCCGAAGAACGGACCGCCGGTGCCGCCGCTCAATCTCGTCGGCGACTTCGGCGGGGGCGCGCTCTATCTCGCGTTCGGGCTGGTCTGCGGACTTCTCGAAGCGCAGAACCTCCGGCAAGGGTCAGGTGGTCGACGCCGCCATGGTCGACGGTGCGGCTTCGCTGATCACCAGCGTGTTCGGCGGTACCGCATCCGGAGCGTGGGTCAATCAGCGCGGCTCGAATTCGGTCGATGGCGGCGCGCACTTCTACGGCACCTATGAGACGAAGGACGGCAAATACATTTCCATCGCATCGATCGAGGTCCGCTTCTATGACGAATTGCTCGCGCGGCTCGGACTGAAGGATGCCTTCGCGACCAAACAGCGCGACCGTTCAGGCTGGGATGCGGCACGGGAAAAGCTTGCGGCACTGTTCAAGACCAAGACCCGCGACGAGTGGTGCGAGATCCTGGAAGGAACGGACGTCTGTTTCGCGCCGGTTCTCGACGTGAAGGAGGCGATGCAGCATCCGCACAACAAGGCGCGCGGCACCTTCATCGAGGTCGCCGGAATCCCGCAGCCGGGACCGGCGCCGCGCTTTTCCCGGACGAAACCCGTCGTCAGCCGGCCGCCGCCGCGGCCGGGCGAACACACGGACGAAGTCTTGTCGTCGTGGGGCGTGTCGCGATAGCGTTCACGCCGCCGCCATGCCGCCGCCCATCGTGCCGAGCTGCTGCCGCCGCAGCGCGCGGCCGGGGCGGTTGCCGGTCGCCTGGCCGTCCTTCCAGACCGAGCGGCCGTTGACGAAGACCTCGGCGATGCCTTTGGCCGGCGTCTTCGGCTTGTCGAACGTCGCGCTGTCCGCGATCGTTGCCGGATCGAACAGCACCAGATCGGCGTAGGCGCCGGCGCGCAGCACGCCGCGATCCGTCAGTCCGAACTGCGCGGCGGAGAGCGCCGTCATGCGGCGCACCGCCTCCTCCAGCGTGAAACAGCTTCACGTCGCGCGCGTAGTGGCCGAGCACGCGCGGGAACGTGCCCCACAGCCGCGGATGCGGATGCTCGTCGTGCGGCAGGCCGTCCGATCCGATCATGGTGTGCGGAAACGACAGCACGCGGCGGACGTCGTCCTCGCTCATCATGAAGTAGATCGCGCCGGCGGGCAGCAGCTGGGCGGCCGCGTCGTCGAGGCGTGGTGCCGAGCTGTCTTCGCGATCTCGTCCAGCGTCTGGCCGGCGAATTCCGGGCGGGCTCTTCGACCAGGTGACGATGACCTTGCTCGCGAGCGGAATGCGGCGCGGGTCCAGCATCGTCGAGGACGCGACATAGGGATAGGCATCGAGGCCGAGCTTCTGGCGCTTGCGCGCCTCCTTGATCAGCTCGAGCGTCTCCGTCACGCGGCCGTGGTTCGGAATGCCGGTCGCCTTGTGATGCGAGATGACGACCGGAACGTCGGCGGCCTGGCCGATCGAAATCGTCTCGTTGACCGACTCGATCAGATGCGAAGCCTCGTCGCGCATGTGGGTGGTGTGGATGCCGCCAAAGGCGCGCACGGCTTTGGTCAGCGTGACGATCTCGTCGGTCGGCGCGTCCTTCGCCGGCGGATAATAGAGCCCGGTCGACAGGCCGATCGCGCCCTGTTCCAGCGACTGCTCGAGCGTGCGCCGCATCGTGTCGATTTCGGCCGTCGTCGCCGCGCGGTCGAGGCGATCCATCGCGCCGACGCGCAGCGTCGAGTGCCCGACCTGGCACACGGCGTTGAGCGCGGGCGGATCGCGGTCGAGCGCCGACAGGTAAGCGTCGAACGTCGGAAAGAACTGCTTTGGCTCGCGGCCGATGATGTCGAGCGGCGGCGGCGGATAGCGATCGATCGACAGCGGCGCGAGGCTGATGCCGCAATTGCCGGTGACGACCGTGGTGACGCCCTGGCTGATCTTGCATTCCATCAGCGGGTCGCGAGAGCAGCGCGCGGTCGTCATGGGTGTGGGTGTCGACGAAGCCCGGCGCCAGTGCCAGCCCTTGCGCCGAAATCTCCCGCCCGCCCTTCAGCTGCGACAGGTCGCCGATTGCGGTGATGCGGTCGTCGGTCACCGCCAGATCGCCGCGCTTGGCCGGTCTCGCCGCTGCCGTCGATCAGCAATGCGTCGCGGATGATGAGGTCGGGCGAGGAAGACGGCATGGCAGGCTCCTGAACAGCGGGCCATCTCGTCTTACCGGCTTCGCGACGTGGCGTGAAGCCTTGCGTTTCAGCCCAGCGTGATGCCGGTCTCCGCGATGATCTGTCGCCAGACTTCGCGATCTCCGGTGAACCACGCGTTGTAATCCGCCGCGCGCCGCCATGGCGGAACCTCCGCCCCCAGCTCATCGAGCCGGGCGATGATTGCCGGGTCCTCGGTCACCGCATCGAAATCCGTCCGCAGTCGCGTGACGATGGCATCGGGCGTGCCGCGCGGGACCAGGGCCGCGTATCCGCCGCTGGCCGAGAATCCGGCGAAGCCGGATTCGATAAGCGTCGGGACATGTGGCAACTGCGGCCGCCGGGTCGGGCTCGTGATCGCAAGCGGTACGAGGTCGCCCGAAGCAAAATACTGGACGAGGCCCGGATCGAGAAGGGAGCAACCGACGTCGACCTCATTGCCAAGCAGCGCTGTGATTACGCCGCCGGACTGGAAGGGAATACTCAGCGACTGCACCTTTGCGAGGCGCAACAGCCGCTCCCAGGTGAGGTGCAACTGGCTGCCGATCCCGCCATTGGCAAAGGTGACCTTGCCGGGTTCTGCACGCATCTTGTCCAGAAGCTGCGGCAGCGTCGAAACTCCGAGGCCGCGACGCACGAACAGCACGAAGCTCGAGTCGGAGAAGCATCCGATCGGCGTGAAATCCTCGAAGGCGTATTGCAGGTTCTTGTAGAGAAAGGGGTTGCAGGCGAACAGGCTGCCGGCCGCCCAGAGGATCGTGTAGCCGTCGGCAGGCGCGCGTGCCGCGGCCGCCGCGCCGATGGTGCCGCCGGCGCCGGGCCGGTTCTCGACGACGACGCGCTGCCCAAGCCTGACGCTCATCTTCTCGGCAAAAATCCGCGCATGCAGGTCCGGGTTGGTGCCGGACGCAGGATAGGGCACCAGCAGGCGGACGAAACGGCGCGGATATGGCTCCTCCTGTGCGAGCGCCCTTGCAAAGGGCGATGTCGCGGCCAGCGCGGCCGCGGCTGCGAGCGGGGTGAGAAATTCGCGTCGAGAGATCGTCATCTGCCGTTGCCTCCTCCACTCAGGAACGTTGCAAGGATGTCCGCGGTCTGCGTCGGCGACTGCACGCTGCCGACGTGTCCGACGCCGTCGAGGGCGATGCGTTCGGCGCCGGCGATCTCGTCGGCGATCGCCAGGCTGTGCGCGGGCGGGATCAACCGGTCGTCGCCGCCGGCCAGAACAAGCGTCGGCCGCGTGATGGTGCCGATGTCGAGGCTGTAGCGGCGGCGCAGCAGGTCGGCACGCCGCGCCGCCTGATCCGCCGACCGCGCGCTGCGCAGCGACGCGAAGATTCCCGGATTGTCCTTCAGAAACGCATCGGGGAAGAAGTGCCGGGCAATGGCATCGGCGTTCGCCACCGGATCGGCGCGCAGGCCGGCGAGGCGCGTCGCCGTCTCGGGCGCAAAGTCCGCCATCACCTGTCCGGCGCGGATGGCGCTGGACAGCACGAGCGCATCGACCCGGTGCGGATGACGCACCGCCAGCTGCTGCGCGATGACGCTGCCGAGCGACGTGCCGAACACGTGCGCCCGCTCGAGCCCGAGCGCTGCGATGAAGCCGGCGGCGTCGTCCGCGAGCCGCTCGATCAGGTATTCGGTCGGGCCGTTGCGCGTCTGGCCGGAGTCGCGCTGATCGTAGGCGATGCAGCGCCAGCGCGCGGCAAGATGCGGAACGAGGCGATCGAACATCGTGTGATCGGCTTCGGCGCCATGGATGAGAACGATCGCCGGGCCGTTGCCGCGGTCGGCGTAGAATGTCTCGATCCCATCGTGTGCGATGTGCGGCATCAGGCGAACAACCTCTGCATGGCGTTCTGCAAATGCCGGTCCGGATCCGCCGGCAGATACGGGATGCGGCAGGCCACGTGGCCGTCGGGACGCACCAGCACGGCGCCGCGCGGCCCCATCTGGATGCCGGCGTCGCGCCCGTCGCGCGGGAGCTGGCGCACCTTGAGCGGAATCTTGTTGCTCTGCGCGACGCGCCGCCCGGCCTCCATCCATTCGCAGCCGGCCGGGCCGACCACCAGCGTCATCTCGGTGTCGAACCAGTCGAGCGTCGACTGCTGCCGTGGCGGATCGAGCCAGATGTGCGGAAACCTGCCGCCGGGCCTGTCGCTCGGCGCGTAGTTGCGCGGCTGCACCGGCGTCGACGCGGTGCCGTCCGGCAGGAGCGCTCCCTCTTCGTAGCGAAAGCCGAGCGATTGACCGATGCTGTGCAGGTGGTTGTCGTAGTCCACCATCCAGAAGGAGATCCAGTCCGTGTCGCCGGATCGCATGCGCCTTTTCCATCGTCTCGATGCGGGTGCGATTGCCCATGCTGAAGTCGGCGTTCGATTGCGCGACCGGCCGGCGCTCCACGTCGTAGCTGTCGAGCAGTCGCGCATCGGCCTCGCCGCGCAACACGAAGGCGAGCTTCCATGCGAGGTTGTGTGCATCCTGCACGCCGGAATTCAGACCGAAGCCGCCGGTCGGCGGAAAACGATGCGCGGCATCGCCGACGAGAAACACGCGCCCCTTGCGAAAACGCTCGGCGACCTGGCGGCTCACGCGCCATGCCGAACGGCTGATCATCTTGATCGGCAGGTCCGGGAATGCCTGTCTGTTTGCGGATGCGTGCGATGGTGCTGGCTTCGTCGGGAAGCTCGCGCCGCTCGTCCTCCGGTCCGCCGATCTGCGTGACGCTCAGCCAGCGGTCGCGCCCATTCGTGTTGAGGATGGTGCTCGCCGGAATGCTCGGGTCGTCGAGAAAAACCGGCAGCCGGCGATGTCGCGCGCGCGCGGCACGCACGACATGTCGCCGTGCCAGTAGTCGTTCGACATGACGGCCAGGCAGGCCGGGCCGATCATCGACAGGCCGACGTCGCGGCGCACCTGGCTCGCTGCGCCATCGGCGGCGATCAGATAGGTGGCGCGCCAGACTTTCTCCTGTCCGGTCGCGACGTTGCGCGTGCGGACGGTGACATCGTCGCTGCGATCTTCGAAGTCGACCGCCTCGGTGCCGTAGAGAACCGTCGTGTAGGGCGAGCCTTCAAGCTTGCGCAGGATCTCCTCTTCGACCACATCCTGCGACACCATGCTCTTCCAGCTCGGGCTCTGGCCGAGATTTGGCTCAGGCGTCGTGCGTCCCAGCTCCTCGCCGGCAAAGGTCTTCGCGCAGACCCAGACGTCGGCATGCGGCGGCAAACCGCGCGTCGCGGATCGGCGCCTCGACGCCCCATTGGCGGAACAGCTCCATGCTGCGGACAAAGCAGCCGCGGGATTTCGGATGGGTGGTCGTGCCCTCGCTGCGCTCGACGACGACGCATCGAATGCCGAAGCGATGCAGCAGCAGGCCCATGGCCAGGCCGACCGGGCCGCCGCCGACAATGAAGACTGAAGTCGTCGTCCATCCGTGCCTCCGCATCCGCGACGATGATCGTGCGCCGGTTGAAGGCATCGAACAAATAGAATAAAGATATCTCGCGCGATCGCATTGTGAGATGGCCTCGGT
This sequence comes from uncultured Alphaproteobacteria bacterium, assembly GCA_963843435.1. GTDB lineage: Bacteria > Pseudomonadota > Alphaproteobacteria > Rhizobiales > Xanthobacteraceae > P52-10. Next base: position 104,885 of record CAWJKJ010000003.1, on the reverse strand, counting down.
CACAAGGGCCATTGTGAGGTCAGCAATGGAATTGCGGCAGCTGCGCTATTTCAAGGCTGTCGCGGACCACGGCGGCTTCAGCGCCGCGGCCGCGGTGCTGCGCATCGCGCAGTCCGCCTTGTCGCGGCAGGTGGCGCTGCTCGAGGCCGAGTGTGGCGGCACGCTGTTCGAGCGGGGCGTGCACGGCGTCGCGCTCACGCCGTCAGGGCGCGTTCTGTTCCAGCGCGCGACGTTCCTGCTGCAACAGGTGGAAGAGGCGCGCAGCGAAGTCCAGGCCGAGAACACAAATCCGCGCGGCAGCGTTCGGCTCGGCTCGACGCCAAGCGTCGGCGAACTGCTGTATCAGCCGCTCGCCGCGCGCTTTCTGCTTCGCTTTCCCCGCGTGCGATTGCAACTGATCGAGGCGATCACGCCTGACCCGCTCACCAGCCTGTTGAATGGTGCGCTGGACCTCGCGATCGTGACGCAGCCGTCCTCGACGGACGGCATCGCCTTCACGCCGTTGTTCCTGGAGCAACTCTGCTTGTTCGGCCCCGCAGGCACGCGACGAATTTCCGTCGGGCGAGGTGCATGCCGAAGCGTTGCTGGGATTGCCGCTTGTCGTGCCGACCGGGATGCCGTGGCTGCCGCGGCTGCAACCCGATCCTCGGCGAGCGGATCCACAAGCTGTGGCCGCGCGTCGAGATCGTCAGCATGACCTGCATGAAGCAGATGGTGCGCGGCGGCCTGGGCTTTGGCGTGGTGCCGACCTGGACCATTCGCGAGGAGATCGCCCGCGGCGAGTTCAAGGCGGCGAAGCTGCGCGGCGTCGACGTCGTATCGCGGCCTCGCCCTTCCGACGGGACGCCCTGTCAGCCGCATCACGCAAAGCCTTGCCAAAGCCGTGCAGGAAGAGGTGGACGTGATGGTGAAGGCCGGGTGTCCTGAGTGCTACGGCTGATAAACGCCCGCCGGCCCGTCCGTCGCCTCAGCGGCGTCAAAAGCCAGCTCGACCGACACGCCGTTCGGATCCTTCATGAACACCTGGCGCTGGCCGACACCGGGCACGTCGCGGACTTCATGTTCTATGCCGGCCTTCCTGACGCGATCGAGGAGTGTCGCATAGCCTGAGGCCAGGAAGCCGACGTGGTTCACGCGCCCCGAACCCACAGCGCCCGCCTTCTCGCCGGTCATGCCGATCACGTGCACGACGGCTTTCTCGCCGAGGTACAGCCAGGCGCCCGGGAACGGAAAGTCGGGCCGAAACCCGCGTCGCAGGCCGACAACCCCTTCGAAGAACGCGCAGGTCTCTTCCAGCACGGACGTTTGAATGTTGACGTGGTCGAGACATGCGATCTGGACCGGATTTGGCTGCGACATCGGTTTTCTCCTCGCTCCGTACATGGTGCTGCGCGCAAGTCTCTATTCCGCTGTCGCGAAAGGCCAATAGGGAAGTAAGATGCGACCGATCGCAGATAGAGATGCCTCGATGCCAAGGGGCCACCCGGAGGTTGCGAGGGTTTAGTCACACTATCGGTCACGCATTAGAAAAATTGAGTGTCGACCGACTGCTTGCGACTTGGCGGATCTTGAACGAGCGCACGACTTGGCTCGCGTCTCAAACGACGGCATAATAAGGGCGCCGGGATTCTGGAGCTCCTCCGAAAGCTCGCATTGACGGTATCGCAAGCCACAATGGGTCGTCGTACATTGATGCTGTCGGCACTGCGGGCATACGAGTCCGCAGCCAGGTTCAAATCAATCGCGGCGGCCGCGGCAAACCTTGGCGTAACGCCTGGCGCGATCAGCCAGCAGGTTAAGCTGCTGGAGGAACAGGTCGGCGACCGGCTGTTCCTGCGCAGGCCCCAATCCCTCGAACTCACTGAGGCGGGCTTGCAGCTCTACGAAAGCCTCAAGGACGCCTTCGACCTGATCGAAAGTGCGCTTGACAAGGCGACTTTGCGCCAGAACCGCAAAGCCTTGCATGTGACGATGCCGGCGATCTTCGCGTCCGGCTGGTTCTTTCCGAGACTCAAGGATTTTGATCGTCGGCACCCCGACATCGATTTGCGTTTGCATTCCAGCTCGAATTTCATGGAGCCTTCGTTGCAAGGAGTTGACATCGCGGTTCGGCATGGCAGGGCCGGCTGGGGAGCACTGGACTGCATCCACCTTGTTGCCGACGAACTTGCTGTGGTTCAAGCGCCCAGCTCTGCAAATACGCCGGACGAGACGGCGACGCTTCTGGCGTCGGAGACCGAGCCGAATCTCTGGGAGGAATGGGCGGAGCATAGCAATGTCGATGTCTCCGCGCGGCGCAAGCTCCTGCTCTCGGACGATGCGCTGGTGCTGCAAGCCGCGCTCAACGGCGTCGGAGCAGCGTTGCTGGACGTGCGCGTGATCCATGGTTTCATCCAGTCCACTGCGCTCGAGGTGCGCAGCGCTCGCTGGAAGCGTGGAACCGCCTGGTATCTCGTGCTGGACGAGGGGCGGCGTTCCGAGATGTCGATTTCGACCTTCGTGTCGTGGGCTTTTCAGGCGATGGCAGATTCATGATGGATGTCGGTGTTGTCAACGTTCGCCCCTCGCATGAGGACGATTTGCCTGCGATCGCCGGCATCTACGCCCATCATGTCCTTCATGGCTGTGGTTCGTTCGAGGAGGCGCCGCCATCGCTGGATGAGATGGCGCGGCGGCGCAACCATGTGCGCGCCAAAGGATTGCCGTTCCTCGTTGTCGAGGACGATGGACGCGTGATCGGCTTCAGTTATGCAAGCCCTTATCATGCACGCTCGGCCTATCGGTTCACCGCGCAGTCGTCGACCTACGTGCATGCGGATTGTCAGAGGCGGAGCTTCGGCCAGCGCGTTCTATCGGCAGTCGTCGCGAGTTGCGAAGAGAAAGGCTACAAGCAGATCATGGCAGCGATCGGTGACAGCCGCAATGATGCGGCCATTGGCTTGTACACCCGGGTGGGGTTTCGAACGGTGGGACATGCGTTGCGGGTCGGTGTGAAGTTCGGACACTGGGTGGACGTTGTCTATATGCAGATGGCACTTGGACATCAGTCCATCGTGGTGCCGGAGCCCGACCCGGTCGGCTACGTCCGACCATCCGATCAAACGGGCCCCTGACTATCGCTTCGACAATAGTATGGCTAACGATTTTTCTTGCGGCCATTGACTGGTGTCTCGGCAACGCCGCCTGGGCAGATCGCTGGAATCGCTGAAGAAAAGCGATGGCCCGGGCTTTGCAAATCTCCGTAGCGGCGCGGCCTGATCCGCGCAGGGACATCATCGGAGACAAACATGAAGGCTTCATCTCGACGGCAGATGCTTAGCGGTGCTGCCGCACTTACGGTCGCGGCGACAACGCTTCCCCTATCGCCCGCACGATCATCGACGCCGGAGAAAGGTGGCATTCATGCCATCCCGCCTCTCGCGGCCCAATGGAAGAAACTCGACCTCGCGGAAATCCTGTCACGACCGGCTGCGTTCATGTCGGTAAGTCAGGTGAAATCGCTGTACGAGCCCTGGGGCGCGCAGGCTGCGGAAAAGCAATGGGAGCGTGGCACCCTTGAAGCGACCGTCAAGGCCGCCGAAGCCGCGCGCAAGTCGAAGAATTTCGTTTCGTTCAATTGGATCGGGTATGAGGTGTTCCGGGAAAGCTATCCGCAGTCGATCTTCGACAAGGTCCAGTACCAGAGCTGGACCGAAAATCTGAGCTTCACGCCCGAGATGAAGCGCAAAGACAACGAACTCGCCGAGCCGTTGAAGGCGCTGGTTCGTCCAGGTGACAACGAGTTCAACGAGATGGCGTTGCAAACCGCGTTTGTCGGAACCATGCTGCCGCTGGAACTGTCACGCAAGCGCGTGGAGGTGATCTTGCTCACGGGCATCCATCTTGATTGGTGCATCGAGGGCAATGCGCGCTCGGCGCGCGACAATGGCTATCTGCCGATCGTGATCGGCGATGCCTGCGCCTGCCAGAAGCCGGAGCAGGACGCGGCCGCGCTGGAGCGGATTAACAATTTCTTCGCACCCGTGATCTCTTCGGAAACATTCGTTCAGCTCCTGGGCAAGGCCGGCAAACGCGCTTCGCTGCAATAGCTCCTTGCAACAGGGCGCGTGTGCGTCGCGCGCGCCCTGTTGCGTGCACGCAGGCCTGGCACTGCCGGCTTGCGCAAGAGAGTTATGGTATAGCAGGCCAAGCCAAACTCTCCTGAAAGTAGAGCCGATGCCCCGCGAAATCCGCCTGAACGCCTTCGACATGAACTGCGTGGGCCATATCCAGCACGGGCTCTGGACGCATCCGCGCGACCAGTCCAGCCGCTTCAACGAGCTGCGATACTGGATCGACACCGCGAAGAAGCTCGAGGCGGGACTGTTCGACGGGATTTTCCTGGCCGACGTGCGTCGGCGTCTATGACGTCTACGGCGGCAACGCCGATGGCGCGTTGCGCGGCGCGGTGCAGGTGCCGGTCAACGATCCCGCGCTGATCATTCCGGCCATGGCGGCAGCGACAAGCCATCTGGGCTTTGGCGTGACCTGCAACCTCACCTACGAGCCGCCGTTCCTGTTTGCACGGCGGATGTCCACGCTCGATCACCTGACCTCCGGCCGCATCGCCTGGAACATCGTCACCGGCTACCTCGACAGCGCCGCGCGGGCGATCGGCATCGAAGGGCAGGCCGCGCATGACGACCGCTATGACCTCGCCGACGAGTACATGTCGCTGGTCTACAAGCTCTGGGAAGGAAGCTGGGACGACGACGCGGTGCTGCAGGATCGCGCCGGCGGCGTCTATGCCGATCCGTCAAAGGTGCGCGTGATCCATCACCACGGCAAGCAGTACAAGGTCGACGCGATGCATCTGTGCGCGCCGTCGCCGCAGCGGACGCCGGTGCTCTATCAGGCAGGCTCGTCGGGCCGCGGCCGTCGCTTCGCCGCGAGCCATGCCGAATGCGTGTTCGTCAACGGCCAGAAGAAGGACGGCGTCAAGGCGATCGTCGACGACATCCGCGCGCAGGCCGTGCAGCTTGGCCGCGCGGCGGACGACGTCAAGGCCTTCATGGGCGCCACGCTGGTCCTCGGCCGGACCGACAAGGAGGCGAAGGAGAAGTTCGAGGACTATCGCCGCTATGCGAGCTCGGAAGCAGGCGCTCGTGCACGCGGCGGCGTCGCTCGGCATCGATTTCGCGAAGTACGATCTCGACGAGCCGGTCGATGCCAGCAAGAGCCAGGCGATCGTCTCCAACGTGGAGGCGATGGCGCGCAGCGCCGGGCCGAAGTGGACACGCCGCATGCTGCTCGAGCAGATGGTGCTCGGCAGCCGGCAGGCGCCCTGGGTGGGCTCGGCCGAGAGCATCGCCGACGCGCTGATCGACTGGAACGAGAGCGCCGGCATCGACGGCTTCAACCTGTCGCGCACGGTGGTGCCCGAGTGCATCGACGATGTGATCGAACTGCTGGTGCCGGTGCTGCAGGAGCGCGGCGCCTACAAGACCGCGTATCGGCGACGGCACCTATCGCGAAAAGCTGTTCGGCCGCGCGCGGCTGCCGGCGTCGCACGCAGCGGCGCAGTATCGCGGCGGAACCTGATCAGCTCCTGCTCGCCGCCGGCATCAGCGCAGGGCTGACCAAACTTCCATTTGAATTGGACGAGGCGTCTGCGATCCGCGCGGCGGCTTTCGCTTGACTGCCGGGCTCTGGCCTTGTTTCATATAGACGATAGCGTCTTCATATAGAAGACAGCGCGAATGCGAGCCTTCGATGCCGGTCAGATCTCTTTCGACGGTCATAAAAACGCTGGCGGTGCTCGATGTGGCCGGGCGGTCCGAGCAGCCGCTGCGGCTTGCGGACTTCTGCGCGATGACCGGCGAAGCGCGCGGTGCCGTCTATCAACGGCTGGTGACGCTCGTTGACGCTGGATGGCTCGAAACCACGCCGGACGGCGCGTACCGGCTGTCGCTGCGGTTCATCGCTCATGCGAACACTGCGCTGGAACAGGCAAGTCTCGGCACGCGCTTCGCCGACATCCTTCATGGCGTCGTCGCTGAAACCGGCGAAACCGCATCGCTGGCGGTGCTCGACGGAGACGCCGCCCTGATCGTGCAGCGCGTTGAGTCGAAGGGCATCCTGCGCGCCGACCTGCATATCGGCACGCGCCTTGAACTGGCGCGAACGGCGCTCGGACGCGCGCTCATCTCGCATGCCCGTCCGGAGACGCGCAAAGCGTTGCTGGACCGCAAGATCGCGCTGCCGGACGAGCGGACCGCGACGGAGGTCAGGAAGCAGGGCTATGCCGTTTCGGTCCTGACCGGTCCGCGCACGGTGTCCGCCGTTGCGAGCCCGGTCTTCAACAATCTCGGTGTTTGCATCGCGGCGATTTCGCTGTCCGGCCCGACCGCCGGCTTCAATGCGAAGGCGTGCGTCAAGGCGGTCATCGCCGCTGCAAGCCGCGCGAACGCGCGACTGCTCGGAGAGGCCGCATGACGCGCTGCCATTGCCATCGGAGGTGGCCCGATTGATGCGCACGCCGTCGCGGCTGATGACCGCCGAGCGGCTGGCAGCGCTCCAGCCATCGCGCGTCAGCGCCTCGCGCGCCTTGATGAGCCGGGCCGTGAAGCAGCGCTGGGTCATCAAGCAAACCAATTCCAGATCGACAAGACCGGTCGCGGCATCGCCTGCTACCGCATCGATATCGGCGGCTGGCGCTTCTCGTTTCCGGTCTTTTCGTTTCAGCCGTCGGCAACCGGGCGCACCGGGCGGATCATCGGACGCGCCTGGGACATGATGGGGGCGCTGGTCGAAGGCGACATCACGCCGGCCGATTTCGACACCACGGGCATCGAGCTCCCCAAGCTGTACGAGGGGCGCGCAACGCCGGGCACCCTGATCTGGTGCCGCTCCAATCGAAGCGGCCGATTCTTCAACGCCGCGCGTGACGCGCTCGTCGCGGGAACGCAGCCGGATATCGCGACGCTCGCCGCCAGCTGCTACCTGATGCGCAACACCGGCCTCGACGGCAACGGCACGTTCGGCACAAAGACATTCCTGACCTATGAGGCGGACCATCCGCTGCGCTGGTCGCTCGCGGCGCAAATGCTGTCCGCGTACATGATGCGGGTGTTTGCCCAGGATCTCGTCCATCACCTGGCCCGTCTGGAGAATCCGTCGGCGAGCGAGCTCGATCCCGCGCTCAGGCGGTTCCTCGGCGTCGGCAACGGCTCGGCGCTCGGCCTGATGCTGTTCGTCAACAACCACCCGCGGCTGATCGACCAGTGGATCTCCGATCGCGAGGCGGCCATCGCGCAGGCCAAGGCCGCTCGTTCGGTCTGCAGATGCCGTCGCGGCAGCTGATTGCGCTGTTGCAGAAGGCCATCGTTTTCCGAAAGCAGGACCGGGCCGAATACGAGGCCTTGATCTCGAGCGCTGACGGTGGCGGCCGACCTGCAGCTCGTGCAATCCGAACTGACCGACCTCCTCGCCCGGATCGAGGCGGGCCATGCGACGCCGGCGCTGCCGCTGGCCGAACTCTGCGAAAGCCTCGACGGACGGATCGCGCCGGAGGCGCTCGAAACACTGCATTCGCTGATGATCGAGCTTGTCCCCGACACGGCCGATCGACTGGTCGACACCCTCGCGCTCGACGAGGAGCTGATCGGCCGGCCGGAGATGCCGCTCAGGCGGCTGCGCGAGATCATTCGCGACGAGTACGCCTGGGCTTTCAATCTCGACCTCGACCTCGGAAGCATCGCAACGCTACGTCTGGTACAAGTCGGTCACCGCCGAAGAACCTCGTCGCGGGCCGCGGTCCGAAGCAGACGACGCGCATCAATCTCGGCCTCGATCTCGCGCGCCTCGTGGTTCGTCTCGAGCGGGATCTCGCAGCCAGCGACCCGGCGCTCGAGCGTCGCCCGCTTTCTCGCGCGCCCATCCGCAGCATCGCGCCATCGTCACGCGCGTGCAGGCGCTCGCGGGCTCCCGCTATCACTCACCGCATGCCGACATCATGAGCGAGGCATTTGTACCGGCGCACATCACGCGCCTGCTCAATGTCGGACTGCACGGCATCGACAAGACCCGCGATTTCCTCAACCGCAATCTGCGCGGCGTCCTGTTTCACGGCGCGCCGCTTCCCGGAAGACCTCGCGACCGGCACGGCCGACGATCACTGGTTCTATCCGGCAGAGCCGATCGTGCGGACGGCAGGCATGATGCGTGTGAGCCTGCGTGAGACCCGGATGGTGCTTGAACGGCTGGTGCAGGTCGCGCGCGTGCCAGACGGCATGGTATCGTCCGCTGCGCGACTGCGCGCTCTATTCGGCGGCGCTCGGGCTCGGCGGCTTCGACGGGCTGATCCAGAATCTCGAGTTGATCAAGGCGCCGGACCTCTCTCGCCTCAGCATCTGAGTCGACGACTGCACGCTCGACGCTGGCGGCCTGCATGCCTGGCTCGTGGCCGAGGCTTGCCGTCGATCTGGCCGTCGCCGCGCGGCGCGGCTGGCGGCAAGGGCGGTGTGCAGGTTCGCAACCTTCAGCGGCCGAGGAAGCTGGGCGTCTGCGACCGGATTTGCGGCGCGACTACGATTTTACGGCGGACGTCGAGCAGCGGCCCGGTCGATGCGAGCACATCACCGTGCATTCGCGCTCCGGCAACGTGATGTGCTGCGCTGCTCGACGCGCATCCGGCGGAACGGGCTTCCGGTCGCCGCCGACCTCTGGTGGCGGCTGTATCATGCGTTCGGCCGCGGCGCTTGCGCCGGACACCGTTTCGTCGCGCCGTCACGCCGGCCCGGTCATCGTCACCGAGGACGGCAAGGTGATCGGTCGTCAGGACGACGACGAGACCGACTTTTCCCTGCTCACCAGCAGCCGCTCACAGCTCGAGAACCCAAGCCCGAGCTTCGTAGGAGCTACGCATGCTCATCGACGCCTTGCAATGCGGAGATTTCGACCGTGAAGTCCTCGAGGAACTCAAGACCAACGGTTACACCTGCGTCACGCCCGACGCTCGGCTTCTGGGAAGGCACGCTCGAGTCGCTGGATGAGATCGGCCGCTGGCGCGACATGGAGCGCGACAACGCCGACCTGATCCGGATCGTGAAGCAGGCCGACGACATCCGTCGCCTGCGACTGCCGACGGCAAGCTCGGCGTCCTGCTTGGCTTCCAGAACACCAATCTGCTCGAGGATCGCATCCGCTTCGTCGAGCTGTTCGCCGATCTCGGCGTGCGCGTCCTGCAGCTCACCTACAACAACCAGAACGAGCTCGGTGGCTCCTGCTACGAGGACGAAGACAGCGGCTCTGTCGCGGTTCGGCCGCGAGGTCGTGCACGAGATGAACCGCGCCGGCATCCTCGTCGACTGCTCGCATGTCGGCAACCGGACGACGCTCGACGCCATCGAGCATGCCGACGAAGCCGGTCGCCATCACGCATGCCAATCCCGGCTTCGGTGTTCCCGCACAAGCGCAACAAGACCGACGATGTGCTGCGCGCGCTGGCAGCAGAACGGCGGCGTCATCGGCTGCGCGGCCTATCGCAACATCACCCGGCGAATGCCTGCGCTAGCGTCGACGGCTGGTGCGAGATGGTCGCGCGCACGGTCGAGATCGCCGGCATCGACCATGTCGGCCTCGGCACCGACTGCAGCCACAAGACCAACGATGCCGGTCTACGACTGGATGCGCGCGGGCCGCTGGACCCGCGGGTGTCGATTACGGCGCCGGATCGGCGGCGCGGCCCGGCAAGGTGCTCCAAGCCCGATTGGCTGCTGAAGGCGGGCATCTGCGCATCGTCGAGGGCGGCTTGCAGCGCGTCGGCTTCAACGATGAGGATGTCGCCAAGATCACGGGCGGCAACTGGCTCCGGCTCTATCGCGCCGTGTTCGGATGAAGTTTCTGAACGTTCAATCAGAGGAGGAACTGTCATGACTGCATGTAAATCCGCTTTCCAGAAGCTTCGCCCGAGCCGCCGCGGTCTGCTCGCGACTGGAGTCGCCGGCGTTGCACTGTCGATGCCTGCGATCCGCCGCGCCGCTGCGCAGGAGAAGGTGCTCTACATCAACACCTGGGGCGGAGCCTGGGAGGAGGCGGCCAAGGAGTCCTTGTTCGCGCCCTTCACGAAGGAAACCGGCATCGAAATCCGCACCGTCGCTCCGGTGTCGTTCGCCAAGCTCGCGGCCCAGGTCCGGACCGGCGTCTACGAGTTCGACGTCACCACCCTGGGCGTCGCCGAGCTCGGACGCGCCGACCAGGGCAAGCTCATCGGCGGAAGTCGACAAGTCGATCCTCGATCCGGCGAAGCTCTGGCCGCAAGCGCGCAAGATGAACGGCGTTGCCTCGCATTCCTTCGGCAACATCATCGCCTACCGCAACGAGAAGTTCCCGCAAGGCATGAAGGATTGGGCGGACTTCTGGAACGTCAGCAAGAATCCGGGCAGCCGTTCGCTGCAGCGATATGCGGCGCGGGTCCTGGCGATGGCGCTGCTCGCCGACGGCGTGTCGCCGGACAAGCTGTTTCCGTACGATCTCGATCGGGCCTTCAAGTCGCTCGATCGCATCAAGCCGCATGTCCGCGTGTGGTGGACGCAAGGCCCGCAGTCGCAGCAACTGCTGCGCGACGGCGAAGTCGATGCCATCGGCATGTGGGATACCCAGGCGACGCGGCTCGTGGAACAAAAGGCGCCGGTGACGGTATGCCTGAATCAGGCGCGTCATCGACATCGCCTACTGGGCGGTCGCAAAGGGCACGCCACGCGCCGCGAATGCATGGCGCTTCGTGTCCTTCGCCATCCAGGCGCGAGCCGCTCGCGCGCTTCTCGATCAAGAACGCCTACGGCCCGATGAATCCGGAAGCGTTCAAGTTCATCCCGGAGGCGCAGGCCAAGCGCTGCCGACCTATCCCGACAACTTCAAGTCCGCGATCGTGCTCGACGCGGAGAAGCTTCTGCCGCAACTCGACGAGATGACAAAGCGTTTCGATCAATGGCTCACGAGCTAACAGCGGTCCTGACGGCGCGAGGAGCATCGGCGTGAGCGGGAGGCGACCCGGACGCCGGGCGAAGCGCCTGCGTCGATTGGCACAGCGCCTCTGCTGTTGCTGCCCGCGGCGCTGTTTCTCGCGGCCTTCTTCGTTGTGCCGCTGCTGATCGTCGTCTGGATGAGTTTCACCGAGCCGTCGCTCGGCTTCGCGAACTACGCCAAGTTCTTCACCTCCACCTACGATCTCGGCATCCTGCTGAACACGTTCCGCACGGCTGCCATCGTCACGTTGATTGCTCTCGCTGATCGCCTATCCCGTCGCCTATGTGGCGGCCCGATACGGCGGCGTCATCGGCGGCAATTCTGTTGCTGGTGGTGACCTTGAGCTTCTGGACGAGCTTTCTCGTCCGCACCTACGCCTGGATGGTCATTCTCGGCGTCAAGGGCCCGGTGGTCGCCGCGCTGAACTGGATGGGCTTCTCGCCGCCGCCGCAGATCCTCTTCACGACGCTTCGCATCGACCTTCGCCATGACGCATCTGCTGGTGCCGTTCATGGTGCTGACGCTCTACTCGGTCATGAAGCGGATCGATGCAAATCTGATGCGCGCAGCGTCGAGCCTGGGCGCGCGCCCGTGGCGCGCTTTCGTCTCGGTCTATCTGCCGCTATCGGCGCCGGGCATCGTCAACGGCGCCGTTCTCGTCTTCATCACCTGCCTCGGCTTCTACGTGACGCCCGCTGCTGCTCGGCTCGCCGCGCGACAAGATGATCGCCGGCGCGATCGGCGACGAGATCGAGCACATGCTCGAATTTCGGCCACGCCTCCGCCATGGCGATGGTCCTGCTCGCGATCACGCTGCTGCTGTTCCTGCTCTACACGCGCTTCTTCGGCCTCGACAAGTTGTGGAGGTGAGATGCGCGGCCTGGTGACTCACTTCCCTGCGAGCAAGGTCATCGCGCTCATTGTGGCGATCTTCATTGCCGCGCCGATGTTCGTCGTCATTCCGATGTCGTTCTCGACGGCGCCGTCGCTGGAGTTTCCGCCGCCGGGCTATTGGCTCGGCTACTATCATCGGTTCTTCACCGACCGGAACTGGATCGTGCCGCTGTTCAACTCGCATCGCGATCGGCACGGCACGGTCGTCCTGACCATGCTGCTGGCTGTTCGCCGGCGGCGTTCGCGCTGGTGCGGCACCAGTTCCGCGGCAAGACGCTGTTCAACCTGCTGCTGATGATGCCGCTGGTGGTGCCGCACATCGTCATGGCGCTCGCCTACTACAGCTATTTCGGCCAACTCCGCCTGGTGCAGAGCTATACCGGTCTGATCATCGCCCACACCTGCCTGTCGATTCCGATCGCGACCTTGATCCTCACGGCCGCGCTGAAGACGTTCGATCGCAATCTCGAACGGGCCGCGGCCGGGCCTTGGCTGCCCGGCCGCTTGCCACATTCCGGCTGGTGACCCTGCCGGTCCTGATGCCGTCGTTCGTGGTCGCGGCGCTGTTCGTCTTCATTCACTCCTTCGATGAGACGGTCATCGCGCTGTTCATCTCGGGCCGCGACACCAACACGCTGCCGCGGCAGATGTTCAACAGCTTTCAGATGCAGGCCGATCCGGTTCTGTCGGCCGCGTCGTCCGTGCTCTTCAGCGTCGTGCTGGTCGCCGTTGGCGTCACCAGTGTCGTCCGCCTGCTTCGCGGCCGGCGAAGTCCATCGTCCTGACAATCGGGTGAACGCAGCATGCAGGCTCGATCATTGACCATCACCAACCTCGTCAAGTCCTATGACGGGCGGCAGAACGCAGTCGACCGTATCGATCTTGCGATCGAGGCCGGCGAGTTCGTCTCGTTTCTCGGGCCGTCCGGCTCCGGCAAGACCACGACGCTGATGATGATTGCGGGCTTCGAGCAGCCGACCGCCGGCAGCATCAGCATGGACGGCGCGCCGATCGAACGCGTTGCGCCGTATGAGCGCAATATCGGCATGGTGTTTCAGAACTATGCGCTGTTCCCGCACATGACGGTCAGCGACAATGTCGCGTTTCCGCTGCGGATGCGCCGGCGTGCCGAAGGCCGAGATCGCCGCAGCGGGTAGCGGCGAACGCTGGAAATGGTCGGCTTGTCGGCGTTCGGCGCACGGTTTCCCGCAGAGCTCTCCGGCGGACAGCAGCAGCGCGTGGCGCTTGCGCGGGCGCTGGTGTTCGAGCCGGGGCTTGTTCTCCTCGACGAGCCGCTCGGCGCGCTCGACAAGAACCTGCGCGAGCAGATGCAGGTCGAGCTCAAGCGCATTCACCGCGATCTGGGCGTCACGATGATCTACGTGACCCACGACCAGACGGAGGCGATGACGATGTCGGACCGCATCGCCGTGTTCAACGCCGGCCGCATCGAGCATGTCGGCACGCCGAACGAAATCTACTTCAAGCCCGCGGAGCCGCTTCGTGGCGTCATTCATCGGCGACAGCAATCTGCTGGAGGGCAGGGCAGGCGCGGACGGCACGGTGGATGTGGCGGGCTTTGGTCCTGTGGCTGTGCAAGGTTCCGGCTTTGCAGCGGGTGCGCGCACGCTGCTTCTGCTTCGCCCGGAAGCCATCGAGGCGAAGCCGTCGACGGCAGTGTCGCCGACCACCAACCGCCTGCTGCTGACCGACGTCGTGAACTACGGCGACAGCCTGTTGCTGATCGGCAAGGCCGGCAGCCAGCCCTTAAGGGTGCGCGTGCCAAGCCGGGCGGCGGCCGGATTCGAGCCGGGCCAGACGTGCGGAATTTCGTGGCAGGCAGCGAACGTTCAGGTCGTTGGCCAGCCGTAGCGTGAGACTTCAAACCTGGCTGAATGCGAATTGGGAGTAGCTGAATGCAACACATTGGCGTTGGTCCTCGCAGCAGCGAGGCCGTGATCCACAATGGCATTGCCCTGTTCGCAATGACGCCCGAAAGGCCGTACGACCCGGCACTCAGTGCCGGCGATCAGGCCCGTCAGGCGCTCGCGCGGCTCGATGCAAGGCTGGCCAAACTGGGCTCGTCGAAGTCGAAGGTCATGTTCGTGACGATCGTTCTCGCCGATATGTCGAGCTACGACGAGATCAACACCGTCTGGGACGACTGGATCGACAAGGCCGCGCCGCCGGCGCGTGCCTGCATTTCCGCCAGGCTCGCCAGCCCGGCGATGAAGATCGAGCTGATCGTGCAAGCGGGCGTATCCTGAAGGGTGTTTTCTGGGTAGGCGGCGGGGAATTGAGGAACAAAGTTCCCGCGAGCGCCGTTGAAAGAGTGGCTCCACCTCTTCTGAAGGACATCTCGCCCGCCTAACGAACAGGAGGCGCGAATGGCGATCATCTTGCTCGGTGCATTGCTGGTTCTGGCCGGCCTGGTCTTCGTGGCGACGCAGCCGATCTGGCGTGGGCGGCTGAGCACCGCCCGGCGACCATCTGCGGCAACGCCAGAACCTACTTTGGAGCCTTCCAAGCCCGGCGCCGGATTTAGCTTGAAGGAGAACTGGCCTGGCCTTGCACTCATGGTGCTTGGCGGCGGCCTCTTGCTCCTGGGCTGAGCGACGCCGTTCTTTATTTCAACGGCGAATGCGGCGCAGGCAGCATGATGGTCGAATGCTGCTCCTCGACGAACGGTGCGCTCTTGGCGAGGAACTCCTGCCAGCCCGCATCCTTCATCGCGTTGCCGCGTACGGCTGAGCGCGTGTTCAGGTCCGGGTAGGCCCAGATGTGGCAGATCTCATTGGGCTGGCCGGTCTCGGTCTGAAACAGCGCGGTGATCTTCGAGTATTTTTCGCGATGGGTGAGCGCGGCCGTGAACAGGTCGAGCCACTGCTTGGCGCCGCCGCCGGCCTTCGCCGCGGTAGTTGCGGAATTCGTAGATGTTGCCGGCCTGGGCCGGGGCAACCGGCGGCCTGATCGCGTTGAGCAGGCGGACGTCCTGGTGCACCAGCAGCGGGCGGATCAGCGGGATGTAGTCGCCGGTCCAGCGCGCGTTCTTCCCAAGCTCCGCGCGCAGCTTGCTGCGCTCGTTGAGGTCGCTGTAGCTCCACAGATGCATGACCTGGTTGAGCGGGCCGATGTCGGTCGACCAGTAGCCTTCCAGCTTGCCGAAGTTGTCGCCACGGATCTCGCGCGAGACCGTGCTCGCCGCCTTGACCATGTCGCCGATCGTGCCGGCCCTTACGGTGTAGGTTCTCAACTCATAGATCATGCGCTTCTTCCTTGGGTGGACGTGTGGGCATTCTCACGACATGAAGGGTTGGGTCAATCTCAAACTCAGCTCGCGCAGCTTCTTGCGCGCCGCGGCATCATAGGCCTGCGCGTTGGCGCGTGCCTCCTTCTGGCCGTTGTAGAACAGGCCGCTGCGGCCTTCCATGTCGTCGCCGGTCGCAAGATGCAGGATCGCGGCGCCGCCTTCCTCGACCGTGCTCATCGGCGTGGCGCCGCCGGCGCGCACCATGGTGGTATTCATGTAGGTCGCCGGATGCAGCGAGTTGACGGTGACGCCGCTGCCCTTCAGCTCCTCGGCAAGATCGATCGTGAACATGATCTGCGACAGCTTGCTTTGCGAATAGGCGCGGACGCCGTCGTAAGCCTTCGTCAGCATCACGTCGTCGAAGTCGAGCGGCGCCTGTCCGAGCGAGGCGACATTGACGATGCGCGAAGGTGCTGCCGCCTTGATGATCGGCAGCAGCAGGTAGGCCAGCAGGAAGCCTGACAGGTAGTTCACCGCAAAGCGCAGCTCATGTCCGTCGGCGCTGACGCGGCGCTCCGGCCCCATGTTGCGCGAGCCGATACCGGCATTGCTGATGAAGATGTCGAGCTTCTTGTGGTCGGCCTTGACCGCATCGGCAAGCTTCCGCACCTCGGCCAGCGAGGACAGGTCGGCCTGATAGAACGTCGCCTTGCCCTTGCCGTTGCGGTTGATCTCGCCGACGACGTCCTTGCGCGCGCGCCGCGTCGCGGCCGTGGATCAGGAGGTTCGCGCCCTGCGCTGCAAGCTGCAGCGCCACATAGCGGCCGACGCCGTCGGTCGAGCCGGTGATGAAGATCGTCTTTCCGCTGACATTCATGGTTCAGAACTCTCCGCTGCGATACGCCCGGTCGAGCTTCTCCTTCTGCTCGCCCGTCGGCTCCTCCCACGGCTCGCCGCGCTGGCGCAGCGTGCCGGTGAAATTCGGCGGACGCTTCTCGTTGAAAGCCTGCCGGCCTTCATGGCCGTCCATCGTCACCTGGATCAGCAGCGAGTTGATCAGGTTCTGGATGTGCCAGGCCTGGTCGGTCGGCAGGTCGCCGAAGCGCACCACGAACTCCTTCATCATGCGCACCGCCACCGGCGGCATCTTGACGATCTGCCGCGCCATCTTCTCCGCGCGCTCCAGCAGCTGGGCGTGCGGCACCACCTCGTTGATCAGGCCGATGCGCAGCGCCTCGCGCGGCGTCGACCGGCTCGTCGGTGAGCAGCATCTTCATCGCGTCGATGTAGCGGAGCTGCTTGATCAGCAGGCTGGCGCCGGGCCCGTGGCCGAGCCAGCCCTGGCTGGTCAGCGCGAATTTGAACCTCGCGTGCTCTTCGCTGGCGATGCGGATGTCGGTCGAGGCCAGCAGGATGTAGAGGCCGGCGCCCGCGGCCCAGCCGTTCACCGCGGCGATCACCGGCTTCCACACCCGCGGATAGTGGTCGCCCATGCGCCCGTCGACGCCGGTCTTCTGTCCATGCACGGTGCCCGCCAGCGGCCAGAAGATGCGCTGCGCGCGCAGGTACTCGCGCTCGTCCTCGGTGATGTCGGGCCGCGGCGCGAGATTGTGGCCGCCGCAGAAGTGGCGGTTGCCTTCGCCGGTCAGGATCGCGCAGCGGATGTCGCGATCCTCCCACAGGTCGGTCCAGGCCTCGGAGATCGCATCCGAGGTCGGCTTGTCGAGGATATTGGCCTTGTCGGGATTGTTCGAGCGTGATGTAGGCGACGCCGTCGCGCTTCTCGTATTTGATGGTCACGGCCGTTTCCTCGATTGCTGCCCTGATTGGCGCGGAGTGTCGGACCGCGTGCGTGCCTGCGTCAACACACGATCATGCATGTGCCTTGCGCCCGGCTGGCGGAACGTTCCGCCGCTTTCGCGCCTGCCGATGCGATGCTAGCCTGCACGGCTCAAGTCGACATAAAAGCAGATCGAGGGAGGCGGCGTCGTGGGCGTATTCCGATTGCGGGCCGGCGTGCTGGTCGGCCTGTGTGTCCTCGCATCTCCCGCCGCGGCGCAGGATTATCCCGCGCGGCAGATCACCATGATCGTGCCGTTCGCCGCCGGCGGCAGCTCCGACGTGAATGCGCGGCTGATCACCGAGGAGATGAGCAAGCATCTCGGCCAGCGCTTCCTGATCGAGAACATTCCGGGCGCCGGCGGACTGTCGGCGCTGACGCGGCTGACCCAGTCGCCGGCGGATGGCTACACCATCGCCATCGGCAACAGCGGCACCAACACCGCGGTCTACCTGTTCAATCCGGAGGTGAAGTTCACCCACGAGGATTTCGCGCCGATCGGCCTGTTCACCCGCTCATCGGCTGTCGTCATCATCAAGAAGGAGCATCCGGCGAACACGCTGGCGGAATTCATCGCGCACGCGAAAGCCAATCCGGGCAAGGTGACGATCGGCCATTCGGGCCTCGGCTCGCAGAACTACCTGTTCTGCAAGACCTTCACCCAGACGGCCGGGATCAACGTGACCATGGTCGGCTATCGCGGCGGCGGGCCTGCGCTGAACGACCTGATCAGCGGCCAGATCGACGCCGTGTGCAATTCCTCGTCGTCGGCGACGCCGGCCATTCTCGGCGGCCTCGTGAAGGGCGTGGCGCTGGCGTCGCCTGCGCGGCTGCCGAGCCTTCCGAACGTGCCGACCGCGGCCGAGGCGGGCTTGCCTGACTTTCAGATCCAGGGCTGGTACGCGCTGTTCGCGCCGAAGGATACGCCGGCGCCGATCATCGCCCGACTGAACGAGGCCCTGCGCAAGGGCGTCACCAACGCCGACTACCAGAAGAAGCTGGACGCGCTCGGCTCGTATGTCGTGCCGGACAACGAGATCACGCCCGAGTATCTGAAAGACTTCGTGCCGCGCGAGATCGAGAAGTTCAAGGGCCTGATCGCCGACGGCAAGTAGCCGTTCGGCAGGGCAATCACCACATGGATGCAAGCTCATGAAACTGATGTACTTCAACGATTTCCGCCTTGGCGTGCTGCGTGGCGACGAGGTGGTGGACGTCACGTCCGTGGCGCAGTCCGTCCCGCACATCGGACCGCAGGATCTGATCGCCGGCGTGATCGAGCAGTTCGACACGCTGCGGCCGCGGCTCGAAGACGCCGCGAAGGGGAAGGGCGTGCCGGTCGGCAGCGTGCAGATCCGTCCGCCGCTGCCGCGCCCGCGCAACATCGTCTGCATGGCCGTGAACTACATGGAGGACGGCACGCGCACCGAGCCCGCGCCGATCAACGCCTTCACCAAATCGCCGAATGCGATCATCGGCCCCGGCGACACCATGGTGCTGCCCGACGCGCCGGCGGTCGTGTTCGAGGGCGAGGCCGAGATGGCGCTGGTGATCGGCAAGCGCGCCAAGAACGTGAAGGCGGCCGACGCGATGTCGCACGTGTTCGGCTACGTCAATTTCATCGACGGCTCGGCGCGCGGCCTGCCGCCGGCCGGCAACGTGTTCTTCCAGACGAAGTCGCGCGACACCTTTGCGCCGATCGGGCCCTACATCGTCACCGCCGACGAGATCGCCAATCCGCAGAAGCTGCAGATCAAGCTCTGGAATAACGGCAAGCTGATGCAGAACTTCAACACCGACGACATGGCGCACAAGATCCCGCGCTGCATCGAATGGGTCACCGCGATCCATACCCTCGATCCGGGCGACATCCTCGCCACCGGCACCAACCACCGCGGCCTGAACGCCTTCCAGGACGGCGACAAGATCGAGCTGGAGACGGAAGGCCTCGGCAGGCTGACGATCAAGGTCAGCGATGGGTTGAAGCGCACCTGGTCGCGCGAGACCCGGCTCGAGCGCGCCGACAAGGGCCTCGAAGGCCTGACGCCGCAGCTCACCGGCAAGTACGCAAAGGCGTCGTAGTGCCGCTGATTTGAGCGCAAGCGTGGCGCGGGTTCCATCTCGCGCCCGCACAATTCTCCACATCGCAGAACAGCCATCGCGCCAATAGACCTTGGCCCGATGGCGAAAAAGCTCCTACGCTGTGCGCTGGCGATGACGCCACGCATGACATGCTGGGGGGGCTGAGCGATGACCGATCTCTCCTTGAAGACTGCGACGCCGCCGGCGACCGAAGCCGAGCCGAGCCTGCACCGGGTCATGGGCCCATGGCTGCTCCTGCTCTTCATCGTCGGCGATATCCTCGGCACCGGCATCTACGCGCTCACCGGTCAGATCGCCAACCAGGTCGGCGGGGTGGTCTGGCTGCCGTTCCTGGTCGCCTTCGTCGTCGCGCTGATCACCGCCTTCAGCTACCTCGAACTGGTCACCAAATATCCGAAGGCTGCGGGCGCCGCGCTCTACACCCACAAGGCGTTCGGCATCCACTTCATCACCTTCATCGTCGCCTTTGCAGTCATGTGCTCAGGCATCACCTCGGCCTCGACCGCGTCGCGGGCGTTCTCGGCCAACATGTCGCACGCGTTCGGCCTGGGCCTTTCCACCTACGGCATCACCATCACCGGCCTCGTGTTCATGGCGGTCGTCGCCGCCGTGAATTTCCGCGGCGTCGGTGAAAGCGTGAAGGCCAACGTGGTTCTCACCTGCGTGGAGCTGACCGGCCTTTTGATCGTCATCTTCATCGGCTTGTGGGCGATCGGCGCGGGGCAGGGCGACGTCTCGCGCGTCACCCAGTTCAAGGCGGGCGACGCCGGCATGTTCTGGCCGGTGATCGCGGCGACCACGCTGGCCTTCTTCGCCATGGTCGGTTTCGAGGATTCCGTCAACATGGCGGAGGAGTGCAAGGATCCGACCCGGCATTTCCCGAAGGTGCTGCTGGCCGGGCTGTTCATCACCGGCGCGATCTATGTGCTGGTCTCGATCTCGGCGATCACGCTGGTTTCGCCGGAGCAGCTCGGCGAGGGCGAGACGCCGCTGCTGAAAGTCGTGCAGGCGGGCGCGCCGAACTTCCCCATCTGGATCTTCGGCTTCATCACCATGTTTGCGGTGGCCAACAGCGCGCTGATCAACATGCTGATGGCGAGCCGGCTGGTCTACGGCATGAGCCGCGAGCATGTGCTGCCGCCGCAGCTCGGCAAGGTGCACGCCACCCGGCGCACGCCCTATATCGCGATCGGCTTCACGACGCTGCTGGCGTTCGCGCTGATCACCTTCGTCGGCGAGGTGCCGGCGCTCGGCGGCACCACGGCGCTGCTGCTGCTCTGCGTGTTCACGGTCGTCAACGTCGCGGTCCTGGTGCTGCGCAAGGACCCCGTCGATCATCAGCATTTCCGCACGCCGACATTCCTGCCGGTGCTGGGCGCAATCTCCTGCGCATTCCTGGCAGGGCCATGGACCGGTCGGGCGATGGTTCAGTACAACGTCGCCGGCGTGCTGATCGCCATCGGCGTCGTGCTGTGGGTGGTCACGATGCTGGTCAACCGCTCGCTCGGCGTGAAGCCCGCGGAGCCGGACATGGAAACGATGGGTGGCGCGGGGCCGGTGAACTAAGGAGAAGGTTGCGAACCCTAGAGCGTGGTTGGCAAGGCGCCAACCAACCTACTCGGCGTCGTCCCGGCCAAGCGAAGCGCAGAGCCGGGACCCATATGTGGACGGCCCCCAGCCTGCAAGAGGCGGAACCTGGTTTCTGATCGAAGCGATTGCGGCCATATGTCCGGTCTGATGATGCGGTCGCACATGACCGCTGCCAAGATGGGGTCCACAACACGAGCTCCAAACATACACGCGGTGTCTGTGCACCAACGGGTCCCACGGAGTTTTTCCTCGTGACTGTGATCGATCGATCAGGTCCATCTTCCGTTCTCGAGCAAGCTTCGGCCTGCGGCGCGAGGCAGAGCCTCACGCCGAAGTTCGTGATCTGCGGGTCGGGTGTAAGGTCATGTGATCACCTGGTGTTTGGGGCGAGGCCCAGATTCTTCGTTTCACCGACGGCGGCCCGCTTTCGAGCGCCGCGCGCAGCATCGTCAAGGCTGGCCGAAGGCCACCGCCGTAGGCGGCGCGTAGCGGCCTTGACGACGCGAGCACGGTGCTACACTTGGCCTCGGGGAGACGATGCCGGCGCGTGCCGCGTCGTAGCGTTCATCGCTGACCATCAGTTTCCAGGCGATGCGCGCGACCTTGTTGGCGAGCGCCACGGCAGCGAGCTTCGGCGGCTTGCGCGCCACCAGATCGCGCAACCAGGGCGAGGGATTGGCCTTGCCCTTGTTCACCTGCTTGATCACCGAGGTGGCGCCCAGCACCAGGGTGCGGCGCAAGGTCTCGTCGCCGGCGCGGGTAATCACGCCGAGCCGCATCTTGCCGGCAGTGGAGTGATCTTTCGGGGTCAGACCCATCCAGGCCGAGAAGTCGCGGCCGCAGCTGAACGCGTGCGCGTCAGGGGCCTTGATCGCCAGCAGACAGCCGCCGATCGGACCGATGGCATCGACCTCGGCCAGGCGCCGGCTCATCTCGTTCTGCCGGTGCCAGGCCTTCAGCTTCGCCTCGATCTCGCTCAGCTCGACCTTGAGCCGACCGTACTCCTGGCCCTGGATAGCGAACAGCTCTTTGGCAAGCGTCGGGCACTGTTCCGTCTTCGGCGACGCGCTTCAGCAGCGGCTCGACATGGGCAGGCCCTTTGGCGGCCGTAAGGCCGAACTCGGCTGCGTGACCGCGGATGGTGTTGATGAGCTGCGTGCGATAGTCGATCAGCCGCTGGCGCGTCGTCATCAACATTTGCGCCGCTTGCGCTTCCGCACTCTTGACCCGCACGAAGCTCATGCGCGGCCGGCTCATCGCCTCGCAGACCGCGTCGGCATCCTGCTTGTCGTTCTTGTTGCGTCGTACGTACGGTTTCACATGCTGCGCCGGCAGCAGCTTCGGCTCGTGCCCCAGCGCCATCAGCTCGCGCGCCCAGTAGTGCGACCCGCCGCAGGCTTCCAGGCCGACCTTGGTCGGCGGCAGCTGCGCGAAAAACCTCAGGAAGTCGCGCCGCCGCAGCTTCTTGCGCAGCACCGGCCGCTCCGCTGCATCAACACCATGAAGCTGGAAAACACTCTTGGACGTGTCCACACCAATTCTGATAATCTCGTTCATGGACGGCTCCCTTTGTCTGAGATCTTCACCGACCTCATTCTGGCACATCGATGCCGTTCGGGGGCCGTCCACCCCAACATACGCCGTGTCGCCAGTGATGCGACGCGCGCTCGTGGCCTTAGGGCATTAGCGCCGTCTTCAAACAACAACCACAGGGGTTATGGGTCCCCGCCTTCGCGGGGACGACACCGAAAGTGTGGCGGCTGCTAACCCGGACTTGAACTCATCATGCCCTTAGCAGGACGCCGTCCAGCCGTCCGGAAACGGAAAATGCGGCCAGCGACCATCATTGTCGTTGGCCGGCACGGGAACGACCATGAAATCGTCGTCCTCGCTCAGGAAATCCTGAGCGGGCGCGAGTTTCATCGCGGTGCCGACCGCATCCAGAAGCCGATTGTAATCTGCCTCGCCCATGGCGTCCTCGTTTTGCGACGCCACCCTCGCAGGCAAGCTTTGTCTTGAGGTTCAGCGGATTGCTAAAATTTGAGCGATCGTGCGCTTCGCGCGGCAAGGTTCCGTTTACCAAGCATAGCCGTTCGTAAGAACGGCGTCGCTTCGCTCGCCTATGGACTTGCCCGTCACATCGCAGTCGGCGTTGCGGATATCGAAACTGCCGAGCAGCCGCGATTGCCGGTCGAGATACTGATATTCGAAGATGGCGCCGCGCTTCATGGTGGCGCGCATGTCCTCGTCCGCGCAGGCCTTCGCCAGCATCGCCTTGCGGGCCTGCTCGCTGACCGCGATCGCCGCCGTCTTCGAGCGCTCCGATTCGACCAGATGGCGCAGGCGGAACACGTGTCCGCGATAGGAGAGATCGACCAGCGTGGTGCGGTCGTCGATCTTGATCGGCAGCCGCGAGCGGTATTGCGGATAGACCTTCTCGAAGTCGCGCTCGAGCTGGGCGTTGTTGTAGGCGACCGCCAGCTCGACCGATCTGGTCGGTGACGCGCCTGCGCGGTCCTCGGGCCGAACGACCAGGCCGCAAGCACTGCGACAACGATCATCGATGCGGTCGTCATGACGACGGTGGCGATATCAAGCTTCTTCATTGTGTTCTCCAGTTCCCAAGGAGAGCGGCAATGGATGCTGCCGACGGTCACCCTGGCAGGTCCCGGGTGCCGAGAATGTGATTGCTGTCACAAAGAGCGGCAGGATGTCGCGCAGCCTGTCGCATGGGTGACGCAAACCGCCGGCCGGCCGGCTTTCCGACAATTCGAACCAATTCGCGTGGGCAGCGACGAATGCAGGCAATCCACCGGAGACACGTAGTGTCCGACGCCGCGACCCAGCAAATGTCTGAGCCCAACCAGCAAACGCCCGCACCGAATCCCGCCCTGCGGATCTTCCTGCTGCTGCTGACCGCGGCGCAGATGATGTTCATCGTCTTTCTCACGATGTTCATCATCCGCCACATGAACCCCAAGGGCGACGGCATGGAGTTCGTCGCCGTCAGCGCGGCGATCATGCTGCTCGAGATCCCGTTCACCATCCCGGCGTTCATTCTGGCGGTCCGGGGCAAGGCGCTCGGCGTCGCTGCCGGTCTCGCCGGCTTTGCGACCTTCGCCTATGTGATCTTCTGGATTCAGGTTTACGCGGAGATGACTGCGAAGGGGGCATGATCCCGAAAAGCTTGCCCTCGACGCGATCGGGGTGGGTACCGGTTTTCGGATCAGATCATGCCCAAACAAGAGCCTCCTGAAGGCGCGCGCGAGCGTGATTTAAGTCACAGCACGCTGAATCCGAAGGTGCCTATCCTCCAAACCATGAGCTGGAGGATACGCCGATGAAACCGCGTTCGACCGTCACGGCACTGCTCGCCATCACCGAGACGCTGATTGCTGCGAGGGCGAAGGCCGCGCAGGCGAAGCAAGGCACCTCGAGGCCGATGCGTGAGTTCGAAAGTCGGACGGCTTCTGGGCGCGAGCCGGCTGCTGCTGCCGCGGATCAAGCCGCAGCCAATCTCCTGATACCGTTCACGGCGTCGCTTTCGGAAGTTCAATTCCGATTGGCGATCTGTGCCGCATGTCACTGGTAAGACTGATTGTTCTTGAACCCGCCACAGCACGGAACCGACCAACAAGGGAGAAGTCGCGCCAGGACCTCGATCCGGGCTATTCAGTCGCGACGTGAGAATTTCAGGAGTTGACGATGAATGTCTGGTCGGTTCGTGCCGCGGTAAGTGCGCTGGCGCTGTTGGTGGCGACGGCGGCGAATGCGGCGCCTGAGCTGTCCGACCGCATTCTGTCGTCGCAGGTCCGCCTGTCGACGAGCCTGGTCGAGCGCCTGCAGACGCGTCCGGGCGAGACAGCCATCGTTTCGCCGGCGGGCGTCGCCGCGGCGCTGGCGCTGCTCGACGTCGGCACCGACGACAAGTTCCGCGACGCCGCGCAGCGCGTGCTGGGCTTCGACAACAAGGTGGATGCCGCGACCGACTTCGCCAACCTGCGGCAGGAGATCGCGTTGCTCGATCGCGCCGGCAGCGACGGCGCGACCTTCACCTTCGCCAACGCCGCCGTGTTCGACCCGAAGCTGCGGCTGGTGCCCGATCTGCTCGGCCACATGCGCGCCACCGGCGCCGAGGTGTCGCAGAAGGCGCTGTCGGAACCCTGCGACCATCAAGGGCATCAACGACTGGGTGGCCGCGAAGACGCGCAACCGCATCCCCTCGATCATCGACAACGGCGCGACCGACTCCAACCTGGTCATCCTGAACGCGCTCTACTTCAAGTCCGACTGGGCGACGGCGTTCGACAAGTCGCACACGCGCCCGGCCGTGTTCCAGGAGCTCGACGGCAAGCCGAGCGACGTGTCGATGATGCACGGCAAGGTCAGCGCGCCGTTCCGCGCCAACCAGCAGTTCGCCGCAGTCGATCTCCGCTACAAGGCGAGCCGCTTCGCGCTGGTGATCGCCACCTCGCGCAACAAGCCGGCGAGCATGCAGGATTTCGCCAGCATCTCGCACTGGCTGACCGGCGAGAACTTCACCGAAACCGACGTCGACCTGCGCATGCCGCGCTTTACGCTGAAGCGCGGCGCCGAGCTGCTGCCGGCGCTGGACGCGGCCGGCCTGAAGCAGGTGCGCTTCAGCCCGACGGCGTTCTCGAAACTGTCGCCCGACCGCATCGACATGTCGTCGGTGGTTCAGAAGGTGTTCCTCGCCATCAACGAGCAGGGCACGGAAGCGGCCGCGGCCACCGC
Source organism: uncultured Alphaproteobacteria bacterium (assembly GCA_963843435.1). Classification (GTDB taxonomy): domain Bacteria; phylum Pseudomonadota; class Alphaproteobacteria; order Rhizobiales; family Xanthobacteraceae; genus P52-10. The sequence goes on along the minus strand of CAWJKJ010000003.1, from coordinate 79,446 downwards.
GATCACCACGCGCACCGCCATGATCAAGATGAAGCTGAACGAGGACCGCCTCGTGGTCGACAAGCCGTTCATCTTCGCGCTCCGCGACAAGATCAGCGGCCTCGTGCTGGTGTCGGGCTACGTCGGCAGCATCCCGGCCGAGGCGACGCAGTAACTCCCGATTCGCGAGGCTGCCTGTAGCCCGCATGAGCGAAGCGACATGCGCGGGCTGAGCGTCGCGACAAGAATCCCGGATGTCGCTTCGCTCATCCGGGCTACAACGCCACGTTCGCAGCGACGGCCTAAACCTTCACCATCCGCTTCCCGCGGTTCTCCCCCGCCAGCAGCCCGATCAGCGCCGCGGGCGTGTTCTCCAACCCGCTGACGATATCCTCCTGCACCTTGATCTTGCCCGACGCGACCCACGCCTGCAGGTCGGCCAGCGCCTTGTCGCGCTGGTCGTTGAAGTCGGTGACGATGAAGCCCTGCATGATGAGGCGTTTGACGACGATCAGGCCCGGCACGCCGCGCGGTCCGGTGGCCGACGGCACGCCGTCATATTGCGAGATCGCGCCGCAGCAGGCGATGCGGCCGCGGACATTCATCTGGGCGAGACAGGCTTCGAGGATGTCGCCGCCGACATTGTCGAAATAGACGTCGATGCCTTTCGGCGCCGCCGCCTTCAGCGCCTTGAACACGGGCTCGGCCTTGTAGTCGACCGCCGCATCGAAGCCGAGCTCGCTCTTCAGCCAGTTGCACTTGTCGGCGCCGCCGGCGATGCCGACCACATGGCAGCCCTTCAGCTTGGCGATCTGTCCGACGATCGATCCGACCGAGCCTGCCGCGGCGGAGACGACCACTGTCTCGCCCGACTGCGGGCGGCCGACGCTCAGCAGGCCGAAATAGGCGGTCAGGCCGGCGATGCCGTAGACGCTCAGGAGATAAGTCAGCGGCTCGATCCGTGGGATCTTGATCAGCTGCTTTGCCGGCAGCGCGGCATAATCCTGCCAGCCGGTGTCGGCGAACACGAGGTCGCCCTTGGCAAAGCCCGGCGCCTTCGAGTTCGACAACCTCGGCCACGCCGCCGCCGGCCATCACGGTGTTGGCCTCGACCGCCGAGCGATAGGTCGCGCCATGCATCCAGGCGCGGTTGGCGGCATCGAGCGAGATGTAGAGCACCCGCACCAGCACCTCGCCGTCCTTCGGCGCCGGCACCTCGCCTTGCACAAGCTTGAAGTGCTGGGGGCCGAGCTTGCCCTGCGGCTTCTCGGCAAGCAGGATCTGACGGTTGGCGGTCATGGTGTGTCCTCCCTCGGAGGCTCTGTTCCTGAGCCGTTGAGACGTACCTTACCACGTCATTGCGAGGAGCGAAGCGACGAAGCAATCCAGCGCGCGCGCTAGCGCGCCACTAAAATGCGACCGAGCTTGACGCAACTGTCGTGTTTTTTTCTGCGCGCTTCGCGCGCGCTGGATTGCTTCGCTTCGCTCGCAATGACGGCGCGGGTCACCCGCTCAAGCCGCCGACGATCGGCCGATCGCCCTTGATGCGCGCCAGCACCGGCAGCAGGTATTCGAGGAAGTTCTTCGGGTCCTCGCTCATGGGGAAATGTCCCATGCCCTTCATGATCGTCGCTTCGCAGCCTTTGACGCTGCGCGCGATGCTCAGCGTGTCTTCCGGCGTGCAGGAATAGTCGTATTCGCCGGTCAACAGGAACAGCGGGCACTTGCTCGTGTCGATCTTCGCCACCCGGTCGCGCACGTCGCCGTCGCGCGTGTAGAAGTGCAGGTCGCCTTTGAACACACCCGGGCCGCCCTGCATGTAGTGCCACTGGGTTTCCCAGCGGTCGGCATCCGGCGAGTTCGGTCCGATCAGTCCGGAGATCATCGCGCCGCAGATTTCGCCGCCGTGCACGTCCGGGCGATGCAGGTAGCTCAGGTCGTAATAGGGCTCGGCATGGGCGCCGGCCTGCAGGCCGATGATGGCGCGGAATTTCTCCGGATGGTCGAGCGCCAGATGCAGCGCGATGCGGCCGCCGATCGAGCAGCCCATCGCCACCGGCTTGTCCAGCTCGAGCGCCGTCATCACGTCGAGGATCATCGCCACATAGTCGCGCGAGGTCAGCTTGTAGTCCTCGTCATGCCAGCCCGCGGGCGGCGACGACTTGCCATGCCACGGCATGTCGAAGGCGATGACGCGGAAATTCTCCGTGACGCGCGGATCGTTCATGATGCCGCGATACTGCCGGCCGTCGGAGCCCGCGGTGTGCAGGCAGAGCAGGGGAATGCCCTTGCCGGCCTCCTCGACATACAGCCGGTGCGGACGGCCGAGCATCTCGAGATGCATGTAGCGGCCGGTCACCTCTTCGAAGCGTGGTTTCATGCGCGCACCTCGGTGTTGCGCAGCGAGGCGAGGACTTCCTTGAAGTAGCGCAGGTGCGTCATGAACACCTTGATGTCGCCGTCGACCTTCAGATGCCGGAACTTGGTCAGCGCGATCAGGTCGTGGAAGCCGGGTTTCGGCAGGCGCTGCCAGAACTCGGTCCAGGCCTCGCGCGATGCGCGCAGCGCAAATGCGTGACTGACGATCGCCGGCCCTTCGCGGGTCACCGATGCGATGCGGCCTTTCTCGACCGTGACCAGCCAGCCTTCGGCGCCGACCTGCAGCAGGAACGTCGTATCGAGATATTGTCCGCGCCGCACCAGCGCCGCGTTCGCGTTCACTTTCTCGGCGAGCTGCTCGATCATCTATTCCGCCGCGGTCGCCGCCTGCTTCGCCGGCGTCGTGGCGAAGCCTTTGTATCCGTTCGCGACGACGTCGTTGCAGATCTGGCGATAGACCTGCACGCCGCCGATATACGGCATGAACACCTGCGGCTTGCCGGGAATGTTCGCGCCCATGTACCAGGAGTTGGCCTGCGGATAGAGCGTCTTGTAGGCGACCTCGTTGACGTGCGCGACCCAGTCGTCTTCGGCGCGCTGCGTCGCCTCGATGGCGCCGATGCCCTTCTTGCGCAGGTGCGTGAGGCAATCGGTGATCCAGTCGACGTGCTGCTCGATCGAGACGATCATGTTCGACAGCACCGACGGGCTGCCCGGGCCGGTGATGAAGAACAGGTTCGGAAAGCCTGTGACCATCAGCCCGAGATACGTCTTCGGGCCTTCCGCCCATTTGTCCTTCAGCGTGAGGCCGCCGCGGCCGCGGATGTCGACCTTGGCGAACGAGCCGGTCATCGCATCGAAGCCGGTGGCGAAGACGATGGCGTCGAACGCGTACTCCTTGCCGCCGGTGATCACGCCGTTCGGCGTCATCTCCTCGATCGGCGCGTTGCGGATGTCGACCAGCGTGACGTTGTCGCGGTTGAAGGTCTCGTAATAGTCCGTGTCGAGGCAGATGCGCTTGGTGCCGATCGGGTAGGTCGTCGGCTGCAGCAGCTTCGCGGCCTGCGGGTCCTTGACGATCTGCGCGATCTTGTCGCCGCACATACTCCGCGGCGGTGTCGTTCGCGGCCTTCTCCATCGCGAGGTTGTTGTAGGAGGCCATGAAATGCAGGCCGCCCTGTTTCCATTCCTCGTCATAGACCTTTTGCCGCTCTTCGGGCGGGTCTTCGAGCGCGCCCTTGATCGGTATCCGGCCGTAGACCCCGTTGCGGGTTTCCTCGCGCGCCTTCCGGCGCAGCTCCGGATAGTCGTCCTTCCAGGACTTCTGGTATTCCGGCGTCAGGTCGTGGTTGCGCGCCGGGATCGAGAAGTTCGGCGTGCGCTGGAACACGGTGACGTGCTTTGCCTGCTCGGCGATCACCGGGATCGACTGGATCGCCGATGAGCCGGTGCCGATCACGCCGACGCGCAAGCCGGTGAAGTCCACGCCCTCATGCGGCCAGTGGCCGGTGTGATAGGTCTTGCCCTTGAAGCTCGACAGGCCCTTGAAGTCCGGCGTGCGCGCGTTGGAAAGCGAGCCGGTCGCCATGATGACGTGCTGCGCCGAATATCGCTTGCCGTCGTCGGTGGTGACGGTCCAGCGGTCGGAGTCCTCGTTGAACACGGTCGACGCGACGCGGGTGTTGAACTGGATGTCGGAACGCAGGTTGAAGCGGTCGGCGACGTGGTTGGCGTACTTCAGGATCTCGGGCTGGGCGGCGAAGCGCTCGGTCCACTCCCACTCCTGCTGCAGCTCGTTCGAGAACGAATACGAATACTGCATGCTTTCGATGTCGCAGCGCGCGCCGGGATAGCGGTTCCAGTACCAGGTGCCGCCGACGCCGGTCCCTTGCTCGAACACCCGCACCGACAGGCCGAGGGCGCGCAGGCGATGCAGCAGGTACATGCCGGCAAAACCCGCGCCGACGACGATCACGTCGTAGCTTTTGGCCGCGGTCTCCGCGTCGCGTTGGGGCTGGGTCATTGCATGCGTCTCCGCGTTTCCTTATGGCCGGCCGTCGTCAGCCAACTTCTTGTTTGTGGTCAGTTTTCTATCCCGGCGCGAAAAGCGCAAGTGACGATAAGCGCAAGGCCATCCCCCATTCCGCGCGGGGCCGCGAACCGGCCGCGAACTGCTGGAACCTTCGAAATTCCGCCTAGCGACATCTTTGCAGTGGATCGCCGCATGGTTTAGCGTTTCGGCCAAGACAACAAAGAAACGTCAGGGGAGACCGCCATGAAGTCAGCCCGATTTGCGCGATGCTCGGCATCGAATTTCCGCTGGTGGCCTTCAGCCATTGCCGCGACGTGGTGGCTGCGGTCAGCAAGGCCGGCGGCTTCGGGGTGTTCGGCGCGGCCAACCAGTCGCCGGAATCGATCGACCAGGAGCTGAAGTGGATCGACGATCATGTCGACGGCAAGCCGTACGGCATCGACATCCTGATCCCGGAGAACATGGCGACCGCGGGTGAGAAGAACGTCACCTACAACAGCCTCGAGAGCCGCGTGCCGCCGCAGCACCGCAAATATGCGAAGGACCTGCTGTCGAAATACGGGATCGAGTTCGAGTACACCCGCGCGCCGAACGACCGGCCGCAGCCGTTCGATCCCGGCCGTGCGCTGGAGGTGCTCGATGCCGCGTTCGCGCATCCGATCAGCCTGATCGCCAATGCGCTCGGCGTGCCGCCGCCGCAGATGATCGAGATGGGCCGCAAGCACGAGGTGCCGGTGGCGGCGCTGGTCGGCGCCAAGGAACATGCGCTTGCGGCAGGTCGCGGCGGGCGTCGACATCCTGGTCGTGCAGGGCGGCGAGGCCGGCGGTCACTGCGGCGAGGTCTCGACCATGGTGCTGGTGCCGGAGGTGGTGCGGGCGATCAAGCCGATCCGCGACGTGCCGGTGCTGGCCGCAGGCGGCATCATGAACGGGGCGCAGATGGCCGCATGCATGGCGATGGGCGCGGCCGGCGTGTGGACCGGCTCGGTGTGGCTGGCGACGGTGGAATCCGAGACGAGCGAGATCTTCCGCGAGAAGATGATCGCCGCGTCCTCGCGCGATGCGGTGCGCTCGCGCGGACGCACCGGCAAGCCGGCGCGGCAGCTGCGCTCGGTGTGGACCGACGCCTGGGACCGCAGCCCGGACAGCCCCGGCGCCCTGCAGATGCCGCTGCAAAGCCTCGTCTCGACCGAAGCCTTCCGCGCCATCGACCGCGCCGCGGCCTCCGGCAACCAGCGTGCCCGCGAGCTCGTCAGCTACTTCGTCGGCCAGGGCGTCGGCATGATCGACAGCGTGAAGTCGGCCGGCGCAGTGGTGCAGGAGTTCAAGACGGAGTTCATCGAAGCCGTCGAGCACATGAACGAACTGGTGGCGGACTAGACCTCACCATTTCCTCGTGAAGGGGGCGTCTGGGGGCGCCGGCAGGCGAGTTTGATCGGCGCAGCTTCAACAAACCGAGTTGGCGTGACCGGGGAGGAGGGATATCGTCATCTCCTCTATTCGACTGATCCGCTTCTCCTTGGGGCCGTAGAATGGTGTCCATGCATCTCCGCCGTTTGGCGTCGGTAGTATCGGTCTGTGCGCTGGTTTTTTTCGCAAGCGCGGCGCAAGCCCAGCAAGCCAGCGGCCCGACAACGCTCTTCAACAATGTCAGGGTGTTCGACGGCAAGGGCACGACGTTGTCCGAGCCGACGAACGTGCTGGTTCGAGGCAATCTGATCGAAAGATTGTCGCGGACACCGATCCCGGTCGATCGAAGCGCGACCACGACGATCATCGACGGGGGCGGACGCACGCTGATGCCCGGCCTGATCGACGTGCACTGGCACGCAATGCTGATACGGCCGAATCCGCTGGAATCCATGGGTGACGTCGGCTTCAACAATCTCGCGGCTGGCGACGAGGCGACAGACACGCTCATGCGCGGCTTCACCACCGTTCGCGATGTGGGCGGGCCGGTGTTCGGTCTCAAGCGCGCCATCGATGAGGGCATCGTCAGAGGCCCGCGCATCTATCCGTCCGGTGCCATGATCACGATCACCAGCGGGCATGGCGATTTCCGTCAGTTGACCGATCTGCCGCGAGCGATCGGCACGCTCACCCGCATGGAGCAGGTTGGCGGCGCCATGGTCGCCGACAGTCCCGATGAGGTGCGCATGCGGGCCCGCGAGCAGCTCATGCAGGGGGCTTCCCAGATCAAGTTGACGGCGGGTGGCGGAGTGTCGTCACCCTTCAGCCCGATCGACGTCACCACCTTCACGGAGGCCGAACTGCGGGCCGCGGTTGAGGCGGCAGAGAATTGGGGCACCTACGTCGTCGCGCATGCCTTTACGTCGGTTGCGATCCAGCGGTCGATTGCCGCGGGTGTGAAGTGCATCGAACACGGCTTCCTGATGGACGAGGCGACCGCCAGCCTGATCGCCGAAAAAGGCATTTGGCTGAGTTTGCAGCCGCTGCCCGAGGCCTTGAGGCTGGGCTTTCCGGTCGGTTCAGTCCAGCGAGCCAAGGCGGATGAGGTCTGGCCCGGCATAGCCAGGGCCTACGAGTTGGCGAAGAAATACAAGATCAAGACAGCGTGGGGCACCGACGTCCTGTTCTCCCGCGCGCTGGCGCAGCAACAGGGAGCGATCCTGGCCTCGCTTGTTCGTTGGTACACGCCCGCCGAAGCGCTCGCGATGGCGACCGGGACCAACGCCGAACTGTTGGCGTTGTCTGGAAAGCGCAATCCTTATCCGGGAAAGCTCGGCGTCGTGGAGCAGGGAGCGCTCGCCGATCTGCTGCTCGTCGAAGGCAATCCGCTGGACAACATCAACCTCATTGCCGACCCCGCCAACAACTTCAAGATCATCATGAAGGACGGGACGATCTACAAGAACACCCTGGCCAGGTGAGGCGCAGCTGGGCCCGCTCATCGGCATAGCGTCCGCGACTTTCGGCTGGTCGATCGCAGCGATCGGCTTTCTTTGCCGGTTGCTGCTCATCGTGTGGGCTGCCCTGGCGATCTACTATTCGAATCTGCCGGAGACCTGGCTGCGTGTGGGGCTTGCGGTGGCTTTTGCTGCCTTCGCGGTCTGGGCTCTCTGGCTTTCGCGTCAACGGCGCATGCGCGCTGTCTTCCTCGTGATGTTTTTTTGCGTGGTCGGGTGGTGGGTCTCCATCAGTCCGTCGCACGATCGCGAGTGGCGGCCGGAAGTCGCGGTGATGCCGCGGGCGTTTGTCGACGGTGACCGTGTGCGCCTCACCGGTGTCCGTAATTTCGACTACCGTACGCGGAACGACTTTACGGTGCGCTACGAGGAGCGCGAGGTGTCGCTGTCGCACTTGATCGCGCTCGATTTCTACGTGTCCTACTTTGCCGAGGGTCCGGTCGGGCACACGTTCGTGAGTTTCATCTTCGACAACGCCCCGCCGCTGTCTATCTCCATCGAGACGCGGCCCGAGGTAGGCGAGGGCTTTGCGCCCGTCGCCTCCCTGTTCAAGCAATTCGAGTTGATCTACGTGGTCGGCGAAGAGCGCGACGTCGTTGGCGTGCGCACCAACCACCGTCGGGAGCCGGTTTATCTCTACCGCCTCAATACCTCGGCCGAGGACGCGCGGCGTCTGCTGCTGGTCTATCTGGAGCGGATCAACGAACTCGCCGAGCGGCCGGAGTTCTATCACCTGCTGACCAACAGCTGTACGATCAACATCATACGCTACGCGAACGCCGCCGGCCGGAGCGGCCGGTTCGACATTCGCCATCTCCTCAACGGGCTGATCGACAGCTATCTCTACCACTCGGGCCGGATAGACACGACCCTGCCGTTTGACGAACTGCGGCGACGGTCCCTGATCAATGAGGCCGCGCAGGTGGCCGACGGCGCGGCTGATTTCCCGCAGCGGATCCGTGCATCCTTGCCGACGATAGTCATGCCCTGAATCGGTGCGGACGGCGATCACTGTCCGTCCCGGATTTCGCCATAGCCGATGCGAAGCATCGGCGTTCTTGAGAACGGCGGCCGAAGGCCGCCTATGTCATCCCGGCTGCGCGATAGCTACTTCTTCGTCCCGTAATTCAGCAACCCACCTTGTCCCTTCGGCGGATGCGCGCGGAGCGCTTCCTCGTTCGGCTCGGTGCCCCAGCCCGGACGATCCGGGCATGATCAAATAGCCGTCGACGAATTCCGGCACGTGCGTGAACAGCTCGTGATCCCAGGCGAGGCGGTCGATGTCCGTCTCCATGATGCGCAGGTTCGGCACCGCGGCGCTGAAGTGCGCGTTCATCATGGTGCAGAGGTGGCCGTAGAAGTTATGCGGCGCGACGTTGACCTCGTAGGCTTCGGCGGCGTTGGCGATCTTCATCGACTGCCAGACGCCGTTCCACGGCGTGTCGATGATGGCGACGTCCATGGCCTGCTCGGCGAAGTAGGGCCGGAACTCGCGCAATCCCAGCAGCGTCTCGCAGGATGAGATCGGATGCGGGCTGTGGCTGCGGATGTAACCCAGCGCCTGCGGGTTATAGGTGTCGATCTCGATCCAGAACATGTCGAGGTCGGCGATCTCGCGCAGGATCTTGAGATAGCCTTCGGTCTTGGCGTTGAAGTTCAGGTCCAGCAGGATGTCGACGTCCGGACCCGCGCCGTCGCGGATCGCCTCCAGATGCATGCGCAGGTCGCGCAGGATTTTCCGGTCGACGTTCAGCTCGGGCTCGAACGGCACGCCAAAGCCCGGCCGCCAGCCCTTGGGCTTGCCGTCGGTGTAGGCAAAGATGTTGGTCTTCAGCGCGGTGAACTTCTTCTCGCGCACCTCGCGGCCGATCGCCTTGACGCCGTCGAGGTCGGTGATCGGCGGCTTGTACCAGTCGGGATGATTGATGCGCCAGGTCGCGCAGTGCGACCAGTAGACGCGAATGCGATCGCGGATCTTGCCGCCGAGCAACTCGTAGCAGGGGACGCCGAGATGCTTTGCCTTGGCATCGAGCAGGGCGTTTTCGATGGCGCCCATCGCCAGTGCGACGACGCCGCCTGCGGCCGGGCGGGTCGCGGCATAAAGCTCGGCGAAGATGCGCTCATGCTGGTTCGCATTCTGGCCGATCACGCGGGCGGACAGCCGCTGGATCGCAGCTCCAACGCCGGGCGCGCCAAAACCCTCGTCGAACTCGCTCCAGCCGACGATGCCGCTGTCGGTCGTCACCTTGACGAAGTGATAGTTGCGCCAGCCGGCGTCGCAGGACAGCAGGTCCACGGCTTTGATCTTCAGGCTCATTGGTTCTCTCCCGGCACCCGATCGACGGTCGGGTTTGCGCTTACTATGCGGCCTGGAGAGCGGCGATTGCGAGAGGTGGTCGCGCGATGCCTTGCACGGGCTGACAAAGGCAAAACGCCGGAGCAGGCCCCGGCGTCGCCACTCGGCGGGGCACCACGTCCAGTTCAGGCAGAAACCCGGAGCAGGTCCTGAATCGGCATCTGGCCGCGCAGGGCGCCGCTTCCTGCCGGAGTTTCACCGTTCTCGATCGCGAGGGCGAAACGAACGGCCGGGTCGGCCTGCAGTCGCAGCTTGAGCGCGTTGACGCGCGGGAATTGCTTCGGATCGACCGCATCTGTGGAAGTCGGCCCAGCGCGCGACGCCTGATAAAGACTGCGTCGGCGAGCGTGGGGCGCTCGCCCAGCAGGAATTTGCTGTCGCCGATCATCTCTTCAAGCTGTTGATGCCGCTTGGCGACGCTGTTGCGGCCGAAGCTGCGCAGCGCCTCCTGCAGGGCCGGATCAGGTGGATTCATCTCCAGGGCAACCCAAAGCGGACTGAACGCCGCCGTGAAGCTCGTGTTGATGAAGGCGACATGCTGGTGCAGCCGATCTGCCTGCACCGTCCCCGGCGCAAAGCTGATGCGCCGCTGCTGGTCGCGCGCTTCCAGCCAGAGCGCGATCGCCATTGTCTCGGTGAGCGCCGTGCCGTCCTCCGTCAACAGTACCGGCGTTTCCTGCCGCCCGTTGATCCGCTTGTAGCCGTCGGTCAGCATGTCTTCCGGCATCGCCACGCGCGAAAGACGATACGGCTGACCGAGCCACTCGAACGCCGTGACAAGCCCGAGCGAGCTTCCCAGCGGGTGGCCGTAAAGCAGTGTTGGTTCCATGATTGTCTCCATTGGTAAAGCTGCGCCACTGGAATTAAGACGCTGTCGTGCCAATGTGAATTACGTACAAAAATGTAACCGGGGTCGACGATGAAGAACGTTGTTTCCAATTGCCCGATCGAAGAGGTCATGCGTCTGCTCAGCGGCCGCTGGCCGACGCTGCTGCTTTACTACTTGAAGGATGGCGTGAAGCGCTTCAGCGATTTGCAGCGCGACAATCCGACGATCTCACATCGCATGCTGACGCTGGAGCTTCGCAAGCTGGAAGATGCCGGTGTTGTCGTGCGCCGGGCTCACGCGGGTTATCCCTTGCGCGTCGACTATGAACTGAGCGACGACGGACGAAAGCTCTTGCCGATCATCGACGCGCTCGGCAAGTGGTGGGAGCAGTCGCGCGCGACAGGACTGCCTGTCGAGGCGGCGACGCTTCGCGCGGGCCTGTAACATCGCCCGTTTGCGAAATCGCCGCGCTTTGATCTTCAGGCCCATTCCTCCGCCTGTCCGAACGATCGCCGAGCTTTGAACTGGCCATGCGGTCTGGCTGCGGAAATTCGTCCTCGCCGCTGGACGACATGTCTTCATTTTGGAATGAATGCCGGGCCATAGTGCGGGTTCTTCCGGAGGACTGATCATCAATGGGCGGCTTTACCTTGCCCAAGGCCGCCGACGTGCAGCATTTGACCGACGCGCTGCGAGCGGCCGGCGTCGTCCTGGTTCGCCGGGCGGAATGAAGTCGCGTTCGCCCATGCCATCATAGGAGGATCGCCTTGGATCGACTTACCCGAATCTTTCTGATCGTCTGCCTTGCGGCATTTGTTTCATCGTTCATCGTACAAACCGTGTTTACATTTCTCGGCGCCGAGAGGTCGGTGTGGGGTGGGAACCCCGGCTGGCAGCGTGAAATCGCGTTCTGGAACGTGGGCGCCGCGATTATTGTTTTCCTTACGCTCCGCCTGGGCGACGCGCGTCTCGCCATCCCGGTCGTGAGCGGCTGCGTGGTGCTTTTCTTCTTGCTCGGCACGAATCATTTGTTTGCCTTCGTCGCCAATCCGAAGGCTGTGTTCCATTGGCCGCCGCTGGTGCTGAATTACGTTGGTTTGTTCTTCGGCCTGCGCGTACTCCTTAGCCGGCGCGTCAAGTAAAGGTTCGATCACTCGGATTGGATCCGTTGACGGCCGCGCGGTGGATGACCGGATGGTGATGCGTAACAAGCAAGCGAAAAGTTGGGGGAGGTGAAAGAGTTGCTTTCTGCTTATCAGAAAAGAAAGCAATAAGATTTCAAGCCTACTCGCTTGACCTTGAGAACAAAATAGGAACATGCTCGGACCGTCCGGCCCCGATGGGAGAGCGAGTGCGCATTCATCTGCGTCTCGGGGCGGGATGCGACGGGTCCGTCGCGGGCCGGCCCGATCCGGAGCACGCTGAGGAGGCGTGCCGAGGAGAAGGATGATGACCGGTGCCGAGGGCGGACGGCCCAAGCGGTCCAGCAATACGGTGTGGTCCTCCGTATTCGGTCAAGTGGAGCCGGGCTCGGCTCCCGCTGGAATTCGGCAAGCCGTTAATCCGGCGCGTGCGGAACGCAGGCGAAGGCTTCGTCTGTGGTCCGGTTCAGCTCGCGTTTGGCGGTTTCCGCCGAACGATGAGCTGGACCATCGCCGTGTGCCACGCGTCGGCATACGGATTGCCCGGATGCGACAAGCATTCGGGTGCCGCGGGCGCGGTCTTTCGCCCTGTGTTCCGCACGCCCTCTTTCCAAGGGAGTGCAAAGAGAAGACCGGCAAGCCCTGGGGCCGGAGTGAACACGGGGCGACTTGGCGCGTGTCTACGCGCGAAGGCGGCTGCCGCGCCGTGCTGGTCGTAGTTCGTAGCCCGGATGAAGCGGAGCGAAATCCCGGGCTGCTGCGATTTGAATCCCGGATTACGCAGGTGAGGACATGATGCGCGCGAGTGCGGGCGATGTGCGGCTTTTCAGTGTTTCGCGTTGATACAGATCAATTGCCAGCCGCTCACTGGGCGCAACGTGCTCAGGCGCAACGTGCGCCTTTCGAGGTGATAAGCCGTGGTGACGCTGGAGTGGGCTGGATAGCAGCCATCATCAACGGCGGGATTGCAGGCTGGCGGGCCGAGCAATTCATGAGAATAGCGGGGGAGTGATCATGAACGCTGTGCTCGGCATCGTCGGTGCGGCAATTGCCATCGCCATCCTGAGCTACTTCGGGATCGTCCTGGGAGGATGGATCGGTTACCTGATTTCCGGCTTCATCGGCGCATCGCCCGGGCGGTACAACCTGCCTGAGGACATCGAGGCCACGCCAACCGAAGCAAGACATTGTTTGCCACAGCCGAAGCGCGTACCGCCCACAAGACGGTGATGAGGATATCATGACCCATGTTTTGATCGTCATGAGCTGGCTCGGGGCTGTCAATGGCGCTTTGATATCGACACAGGAATTTACGAGCGCAGAGCGTTGCGAAGCGGCCCGGCAGGCAATGGTCGACTACGCCAAGGCCCGTGGCCTTGACGAGACGCTTAGGCCCATCTGCATGCAAAAGTGACAATGGATCGATAGGGTGACCGGCCACTGTTCGCTTTTGCTGGCATCTGGACGACGTTCAACGGGGATCGCGGCACGAAGTCGAAGCCGGTGCCGGGACCGCATCAGGTCTACGGCTTCCTGACGACGCCACCGAACGCGGTCGTCGAGCCGATCCATTCCCAAGGCCATTCCAGTGATCCTGACCACCGATGAGGAGCGCGACATGTGGATGCGTGCGTCCTGGGACGGGGCCAGGGTGTTGCAGCGGCAGTTGCCGGACGAGCCGCTCCGGATCGTCATGCGCGGGGCCGACAAGGAGGACCGGGCGGCAGTATGACCGCGCAACAACTCGTGGCTTTGAGGTATGCTTTCAGTGATTTGATTTTTTGGAGATTTCGATGACCGACGAGAGTGACGGTCCGAAGCTGCCGCCTCGCTCCTGTTTGACAATTGAATCAGAGTTTGGGCCCAAAGCAAAAACGCCGGGGCAGGGCCCCGGCGTTTGTCAGCTTTCGATATGGGCTTAGGCTTACGCGGCGTTGAAGCCGGCGATTGCCTTCACCTCGAGGAATTCCTCGAGGCCGAACTTGCCCCACTCGCGGCCGTTGCCGGACTGCTTGTAGCCGCCGAACGGTGCGGTGCGCTCGTTCGGAACGCCGTTGAGGTTGACGTTGCCGGCGCGGATCTGACGGCCGACGCGCTTGGCGCTTTCGACGGTGCCGGCGGAGACATAGCCGGCGAGGCCGTACGGCGTGTCGTTGGCGATCTTGACGGCTTCGGCTTCGTCCTTCGCGCCGAGGATGGTGATCACCGGCCCGAAGATTTCTTCGCGGGCGATGGTCATATCGTTGGTCACGTCGGCGAACACGGTCGGGCGGACATAGAAGCCCTTGTTGACGCCTTCGGGCAGGCCCGGGCCGCCGGCGACAAGCGTTGCACCTTCGTCGATGCCCTTCTTGATCAGCGCCTGGATCTTGTCCCACTGCGTGCGGTTGACCACGGGACCGATGGTGGTGTCTGCCGCCTTCGGATCGCCCGCCTTGGTCTTGTCGGCGACGGCCTTGGCGATCGCCGCCACTTCCTTCATCCGCGCGGCCGGCACGATCATGCGGGTCGGTGCGTTGCAGGACTGGCCGGAGTTGTTGAACACATGCGCGACGCCGCCGGCGACCGCCTTGTTGAAGTCGGCGTCGTCCAGGATGACGTTCGGCGACTTGCCGCCGAGCTCCTGGCTGACGCGCTTGACGGTGTTGGCCGCGCGCTTGGCGACGTCGATGCCGGCGCGGGTCGAGCCGGTGAACGAGATCATGTCGATGCCGTTGTGCTCGCTCATGGCGACGCCGACCTCGGGGCCGAGGCCGTTGACCAGGTTGAACACGCCCTTCGGCACGCCGGCTTCATGCAGGATCTCGGCGAAGATCAACGCCGAGGTCGGGGTGAATTCCGACGGCTTCAGGATCATGGTGCAGCCGGCGGCGATCGCGGGCGCGACCTTGCAGGCGATCTGGTTCAGCGGCCAGTTCCACGGGGTGATCATGCCGACACGCCGATCGGCTCGCGCACGACGACGGCCGAGCCGACCGTCTCCTCGAAGTGGTAGTCCTTCAGCACCTGCAGCGTCGAGGCCAGGTGGCCGAGGCCGGCGGCGGCCTGCGCGCGCTCGGCCAGCGTCATCGGTGCGCCCATCTCGTCGGAGATGGCGGTGGCGATATCCTTGGCGCGGCCCTTGTAGACCTCGATGATCTTGGTCAGCAGCTCGATGCGCTGCTCGCGGGTGGTGACCGAGAAGGTCTCGAACGCCTTGCGCGCCGCGGTGACGGCCTTGTCCACGTCCGCCTTCGAGCCGACGGCGACCTCATAGAGCGTCTCTTCGGTCGCGGGATTGACCACCGGAACCGTCTTCATTGCGGCCGGGTCGACCCAGGCGCCGTCGATATAGAATTTCAATCTGTTGACCATCGCTTGACCTCTCGACTTGAAAGCTTCCTCACGACCCATGCGGGATTGTTGGGTTGGGTCCAATCTCCCGGCGGGTGATTTTACGGCTCGCGGCCGCCGCCCACGGTGTGGACGGCAAGGGGTGAACGCCTCGTCAGGCGCGCGGGGCGGATATTGGTTCTTTCCGGGTCAGAAAGCAATCCGCCCGCGGAGGGGATTGCGGCAGGCCGTGCTCGCTTTTGGCCGCAATGGCGCGAGCGACAAAGATGGCTCGAACGTTTCCAAATCGGCCGCTGCCCTTGACGTCCGCCCGGCGTAGAATACGTGCTCAGCACCTTAAACGTCAGGGGCTCCCATGCCGATGAGCAAACGTCAACTCAAGCTTGGCGCGTTCATGCGCCCGATCAGCATCCACACCGGCGCCTGGCGCTACCCCGGAGCATTTCCCGACGCCAACTTCAACTTTTCGCACATCAAACGTTTCATCCAGAAACTGGAATTTGGAAAATTCGACGCCTTCTTCATGGCCGATCACCTGGCCGTGTTGAACATGCCGATCAACGCGCTGAAGCGCAGCCACACCGTGACCTCGTTCGAACCGTTCACGCTGCTGTCGGCTTTGGCGGGCGCAACCGAGCGGATCGGCCTCGTTGCGACCGCATCAACAACATTTGATGAGCCCTATCATATTGCCCGCCGCTTCGCCTCGCTCGACCATATCAGCGGCGGCCGCGCCGGCTGGAACATCGTCACCACGTCCAATCCGGACGCCGCGCTGAACTTCGGCCTCGACGATCACATCGAGCATGACGAGCGCTACGTTCGCGCGCGCGAGTTCTACGACGTCGTCACCGGCCTGTGGGATTCGTTCGCCGACGACGCCTTTGTGCGCGACGTCGAATCCGGTCTCTACTTCGATCCCGACGCGCATGCACACCCTCAATCACAAGGGCAAGTATCTGTCGGTGCGCGGGCCTTTGAACATCGCCCGCCCGGTGCAGGGCTGGCCGGTGATCGTGCAGGCCGGCGCCTCCGAGCCCGGCAAGCAGCTGGCGGCAGAGACCGCGGAGCTGGTGTTTGCCGCGGGCGGCAATCTGACGGCAGCGAAGGCGTTCTACGCCGACGTGAAGGGACGGCTCGACAAGCTCGGCCGCGACCGCGATCACCTGAAGATCCTGCCCGGCGCGTTCGTCGTGGTCGGCGACAGCGAGGACGAGGCGAAGGAGAAGCTCGCCATCCTCGACAGCCGCGTGCACTACGACAACGGCATTTCCTCGCTGTCCATCGCGATCGGCCAGGATGCGACCAAGTTCGATCCGGACGGGCCGCTGCCGGAGATCCCCGAGACCAACGCGAGCAAGAGCGCGCGCGAGCGCGTCATCGAGGCGGCGCGCCGCGACAACCTCACCGTGCGGCAGCTGGCGCAGCGGCTCGGCGGCTACTCGGGCTCGAAATTCCTCGGCACGCCGAAGATGATCGCCGACCAGATGGAGCAGTGGCTGGTCGAAGAAGGCTCCGACGGCTTCAACGTGATGTTCCCGTACCTGCCCGGCGGCCTCGACGACTTCGTCGACAAGGTCGTTCCGGAGCTGCAGCGGCGCGGCATCTTCCGGAAGGAGTACGAGGGCACGACGCTGCGCGAAAATCTCGGCCTGCCGCGGCCGGAGAACCGCTTCTTCCCGGCAAGGCAGGTGGCGGCGGAGTAGCTCAGCCGGCGCGGACGCTGTCTCGTCGCGACAGGAACGCCGTCGGCGTCTCGCCGGTCACGTCGCGAAAGGCGAAGCTGAAGGCGGCGGTCGACGAGAAGCCGAGCGCGGTGGCGACCTGCTTGACCGAGACGCCCGGCTGGCCGAGCCGTTCGATCGCCGCGATCACCCGCGCGCGCTGCTTCCACGACTTCAGCGTGAGCTTGGTCTGCTCGGGGAACAGCCGCGTCAGCGTCCTGCCGGAAATTCCGGCCTCGGTCGCGAGCGATTCCAGGTCGCGGTCGGCGGCCGGATCGCCGAGGATGATGTTGGCGACCTGGCGCGCCTTGGCATGGGTCGGCATCGGCATGAAGGTCGACGCATCGCCGGCATCGCGCAGGTCCATCACCACCAGCTGCGCCAGCGTCAGTTTGCGCGCCGCGTCGCAGCTGGGCTCGAACATCGCCAGGATGGCTTCGCGCATCAGCGCGCCGACCCGCACGACGAACTCGTTGGCGACCGCAGCGGTCGTCCGCTGCTTCGCAAGCCAGCGCGGCTGGAAGTAGACGGTCCGCATCTCGATGTCGGACAGCACGTCGATCGAATGCTCGAGCCGCGGCGGCACCCACACCGCGCGCTCCGGCGGCACCAGCCACACGCCGCGCGGCGTCTGCACCTGCATCACGCCCTTGGCGGCGAACACCAGCTGCGCCTGGCGATGCATATGCGGATCGAGCCGCTCGCCGCTCTTGATGCTGCGTGCCAAGAATCTCGACGCTGCCCTTGCCGTGGCGCGGGTCCCGAAAATTGGTTCTTGGCGTCTTGGCGATATTCATTGGCTACACATCGATGAAGCGCCAGCCTATACTTTTGCCATTGATTTGCAATGCCGGACCTTGAGCCCATGAACCGCCCGCAGACCGTCATCACCTACGTCAACCTCGCGCATTTCATCGACCACTACGCGATGCTGATTTTCGCAGCGGCCGTGATCCTGATGGCGCCGGCGTTCGGCCTCGGCTACGCGGAGATGCTGCCCTATGCGACGCCGGGCTTTATCGCCTTCGGTGCCGGCTCGCTCCTGAGCGGCTGGCTCGGCGACCGCTGGAGCCGCCGTCACATGATGGCGATCTACTTCATCGGCATCGGCTTCAGCATGATCAGCGTCGGCTTCGTGCAGACGCCGCTGCAGCTGGGTGTCGCGCTGTTCGCGATCGGCGTCTTCGCCTCGATCTATCATCCGGTCGGCACGGCGATGATCGTCTCCTACGCGGAGCAGATCGGCCGCGAGGTCGGCATCAACGGCGTGTGGGGCAATCTTGGCGTCGCGCTGTCGGCGCTGATCACCGGCGTGCTGGCGCAGTATCTCGGCTGGCGCTGGGCGTTCATCTGCCGGGCGTCGCCACCATCGCCGTCGGCATCGCCTTCATGCGGGCCGTAAGCCACGAGGTGCGCTCGGGCCACAAGACCGAGCTCGCGACCGCGCGCGTCGCCAAGAACGACATGTGGCGCGTGTTCGTGGCGATGCTGATCACGGTGCTCGCAGCCTCGACCACGTTCAACGCGGTCACCGTTGCGCTGCCAAAGCTGTTCGCCGAGCGTCTGACCGACTTGACCACCAACCCGGCGCTGCTCGGGCTGATCACCGCCGGCGTCTACGTGTTCGGCGCGCTCACGCAGTACAATGTCGGCAAGCTGATCGACCGTCATTCGCTGAAGCAGATTTTCCTCGTCCTGGCGCTGCTGCCCGCGCCGCTGCTCTACGGCGCCGCGGTGCTGAACAACGTGCCGCTGCTGCTGGTTTCGATCGGCGTCGTCATGGGCATGTTCGGTCTCGTCACCGTCAACGATTCGATGGTCGGCAAGTACACCGCCGACGAGTGGCGGGCGCGTGCCTATTCGGTGCGCTACTTCATCGGCTTCACCGCGGCGGGCGTGGCAGTCAGCATGATCGCCTGGCTGCACGAGACCGGCGGCTTCGCGCTGACGCTGAAGGTGTTTGCCGCGCTCTGCGCGTTCATCGTCGTCGCCGCGCTGATGTTTCCGGCCGACCAGCGCAAGCCGGAACTCGCGGCCCAGCCTGCGGAGTGACGTCGGCTGGAGCGGAATCGGCCCGCAATCTGAAGCGGCCGATGCAACGCTGCCACGGTTGCCCGCCTTCTGATGACGGAGAGTTCCGCCGGGCCTTGGCACCGGCGAGAGCTATCGGCTATTTTCCGCCGCATGAAATTTTCGCTGAAGCAAACAACATTCGCCGTCGCGCTGACGCTGGCTGCGGGCGTCTGCGCCTCTGCGCAGGCGACCGAAATGACGCCCGGCGTCTCCGCGCTCTATGAAAGCGTGTCGATCTATCCGCCGAACGGAAACTCCATGACCATCTGCTACGGCTTCGTGTGCCGGCGCAGGCTGGAGTTCGAATTCACCGCCGGCGGACAAGAAGGCGCTCGAGGCGATCATGGCCAAGGGCAAGGCGTCGGCCGCAGGCCGAGCGCGCTGCCGTGCAGGCCGCGGTAATCTGGTGGGACAAGCGGATCGGGCCGATCCTCGGCACGACCATACGGCTGCGCGCGCGCCGACTTCCGCCACAATGCCGATGCGACGAACTACGATTGCTGGGATACCACGCGCAACATCACCTCGCTGCTGCTGCTGTTGCGGGACTGGGGTTATCTCCGCCACCACACCGTGACCAATCCGCGATATCGCGGCAACGTGCTGGTGCTGCAGACGCCGCATAACACGCCCGTGATCAAGGAGAAGGCGGGCGGGGGCGAGTGGGTGGTCGATATGTGGACGGTCGGCTACGCGCAGCCGCCTCAGGTCATGACGGTTGCGCAATGGATGACCGAAGACTGACAGAAGTTTGAACTTCTCCCGACATAAATCATCATATCATTCAGTCAGATGTCCACGTGATCCAGTCGCGGCGGCCGCCGTTGCAATTTGTTAATCAGAGTTCGGTCAAGCTTCCCGCATGACGATCTTCCAGTTGAAAGAGTTCGCGTCACGGACCCTGCACGGCGCGCCGCCGGGCGTCCGCTGGAACTACGATCGTCACGAGCTTCTGGCCGACGGCGTCGTGCATGCGATCGGTGTCGGCCTCGGCCTGATCGCCGCGATCGTGCTGATCGTCGTCGCCTGCTACTTCGCGACGGCGGCGGATATTGCGGCCGTCTCGGTCTATGCCGCCGGCCTGATCACGATGCTGGCCCTGTCGGCCATCTACAATCTGTTCCCGGTGTCGCGCTGGAAATGGATCCTGCGCCGCTTCGATCACTCCGCAATCTATGTGCTGATCGCCGCGACCTACACGCCGTTCATCGCGCAGATGAAGATGAGCGTCACCTCGGTGGCGCTGATGGCCGGGGTGTGGAGCGTCGCCGTCGTCGGCATCGTGCTGAAGCTGTTCTTCCCGGGCCGCTTCGACCGGCTGGCGATCGGGCTCTATCTCGCGATGGGCTGGAGCGGCGTGATGGTCTACGACGTCATCGCCGACGCGCTGCCGAGCCTCACCCTGTGGCTGATCGCGATCGGCGGCTTGCTGTATTCCGCGGGCGTCATCTTCCATGTCTGGGAGCGCCTGCGGTTTCAGAACGCCATCTGGCACGGCTTCGTGCTGCTCGCCGCGTCCTGCCACTACGCCGCCGTGCTGGATCTCGTGCTCGTCTGAGCAAGGCGATCCCGGCGCCGTCACCCCTTCCACTCGCCGCGCAAATTTGCTTACGCTCCGCCGTAAGCAGGGACGCTCAGACGTCTCGTCGCGCGTACCGCTAGGGGGAACGAATATGAAGCTTTACGATTCCGTCGGTCCGAATCCTCACGTCGTCCGGATGTTTCTCGCCGAGAAGGGCGTTTCGCTGCCCATCGAGACCGTCGATCTGCGCGCCGGCGACAACCGCAAGGAGCCGCATCTGGCGCGCAATCCGCATGGCCAGATGCCGACGCTCGAGCTCGACAACGGAAGCTACGTCTCCGAGATCATTCCGATCTGCGAGTACCTGGAAGAGAAGCATCCATCGCCGGCGTTGATCGGAACGACCGCGGAGGAGCGCGCCGAGTGCCGGATGTGGACGCGTCGCATCGACCTCAACATCTGCGAGCCGCGGCGCGAACGGCTTTCGCTTTGCCGAAGGGCTGAAGTTCTTCGAAAGCCGCATCGTCACCGTGCCGGAAGCAGCTCCCGGCCTGAAGAAGATCGCCGCGAACCGGCTCGCCTGGCTGGACGGACAGATGAACGGCAAGGAGTTCATCTGCGGCAAGCGGTTCACGCTGGCCGACATCCTGCTGTTCTGCATGGTCGGCTTCTTCGCCAAGGTCGGCCAGCCGCTCGATCCCGCCAACCGAACATCGGCGCCTGGTTCGAGCGCGTGAAGGCGCGGCCTTCCGCCAACGCCTGATTGTACGCTGTCCGCTCATATTGCGTCGTTGCCGCGTTGCTTGTACCCATTGCGCGTGCACGCGATCATGGGACATCGGCATCGCGACGGCTAAATCCTGCACGCGTGGCCGGGTTCTAATATTCGGTCGACAACAACAAATCGCTCGCGAGCTCCAGGGGAGGGGGCCCGTAATGCGTATCAAGAGTTCAAAGGATTTCGCGACCGGGCTGCTGTTCCTCGCCATCGGTCTCGGCGCCTACTATATCGGCTCGACCTATAATATGGGCACGGCGCAGCGGCCGGGCACAGGCGTGCTGCCGCGCATCCTGGCCTGGTGCCTGATGGGCAGCGGCCTGTTGCTGTCGATCCAGGCGCTGCTCCAGGAAGGGCCGAAGCTCGACGCCTGGGCGTGGCGTCCGCTGATCATGATCACGGTGGCGACGATCGCGTTCGCGTTCCTCGTCGATAACGCCGGGCTGGTGATCGCGATGATCGTGTCGATGACGCTTGCGGCGCTCGGAACGCACGAGACGCGCTGGAGGGAGTTCGCGCTGTTCATGGTGCTGATGCTGGCGATCGGCCTCGGCATCTTCATCTATGGCCTCGGCATGCCGATCAAGGTGCTGCCATGGAACTAGGAAACCTGTTCGACAATCTCGGGCTCGGCATCTCGGTTGCTGTCTCGTTCAAGAACCTGTTCTGGTGCCTGTGCGGCGCGATCATCGGCACCGCGATCGGCGTGCTTCCGGGCGTCGGGCCGCTGGCGACGCTGGCGCTGCTGCTGCCCGTCACCTACCACCTGACGCCGGAAGGCGCGCTGATCATGCTCGCCGGCATCTACTACGGCGCGCAATACGGCGGCTCGACGACGGCGGTGCTGGTCAACCTTCCCGGCGAGTCGAGTTCGGTCGTGACCTGCATCGACGGCTATCAGATGGCGCGGCAGGGCAGGGCCGGTCCGGCGCTGGCGATCGCCGCGCTCGGCTCGTTCTTTGCCGGCTGCGTTGCCACCATCATCATCGCGCTGGCGGCGCCGCCGCTGACCAAGGTCGCCCAGCAGTTCGCGGCCGCGGACTACTTCTCGCTGATGGTGCTCGGCCTCGTGTTCGCGATCGTGCTGGCGCGCGGTTCGGTCATCAAGGCGATCGGCATGATCTTTATCGGCATGCTGCTCGGCCTCGTCGGCACCGACGTCAACACCGGCAACACGCGCTTCACCTTCAACATCAGCTCGCTGTTCGACGGCATCGGTTTCGTGCCGCTGGCGATGGGCGTGTTCGGTATCGCCGAAATCGTCCACAACCTCACCAACACCGAGCGGCGCGACCTCGTCAGCGCCAAGGTCACCGGGCTGATGCCGACGCGCGAGGACATCAAGCGAGTCGATCGGGCCGATACTGCGCGGCACGGCACTCGGCAGCTTCCTCGGCCTGTTGCCCGGCGGCGGCGCGGTGCTGTCGTCGTTCTCTGCCTACACCCTGGAAAAGAAGATCTCGCGGACGCCGGAACGCTTCGGCAAGGGCGCGATCGAGGGCGTGGCAGCGCCCGAGGCGGCCAACAACGCGGCCGCGCAGACCTCGTTCATTCCGATGCTGACGCTCGGCATTCCGTCCAATCCGGTCATGGCGCTGATGATCGGCGGCATGATGATCCACGGCATCATTCCGGGTCCGCAGGTGATGGATCAGCGGCCCGAGCTCGTCTGGGGCCTGATCGTCTCGATGTGGCTCGGCAACCTGATGCTGATCGTGCTGAACCTGCCGCTGATCGGCATCTGGGTGCGGATGCTGCTGGTGCCGTACCGGCTGCTGGCGGTCTCGATCCTGTTCTTCTGCTGCATCGGCACCTACAGCCTCAACAACGCGGCGGAGGAGGTGCTGCTGATCGCCTTCTTCGGTGTGCTCGGCTACTTGTTCATGAAGCTGGAATGCGAGCCGGCGCCGCTGCTGCTCGGATTCATCCTCGGGCCGCTGATGGAGGTCTACATGCGACGCGCGATGCTCTTGTCGCGCGGCGACGCGATGGTATTCTTCGAGCGGCCGCTGTCGCTGACATTCCTGATCCTGGCGGCGATCCTCCTTCTGATCGTCATCGCGCCCAACGTGCGCAAGAAGCGCGAGGAGGCGTTCCAGGAGTGACGGCCGAGCGGGCCTGTACCCGTACGAATTGTACCAAGAAGAGCAAAAACGGAGATCGGCCATGCGCCGTCGCGAATTCCTGAAACTGTCGGCCGCTGGACTTGCCAGCGGCGTCGCCACCCGCGCTTCGGCTCAGGCGGCCGCCTGGCCGGCGCGGCCGGTCAGGCTGGTCGTGCCCTATGCGCCGGGCGGCGCAAGCGACATCATCGCGAGACCCTGGGCCGAGGCGCTGAGCCAGTCGCTCGGCCAGCAGTTCGTGGTCGAGAACCGCGGCGGCGCCGGCGGCATGATCGGCTCCGAGGCTGTCATGAAAGCTCCGCCGGACGGCTATACGTTCCTGCTGACGCCGTGTGCGGCACTGACGATCCTGCCGTTGATGCAGAAGACGCCCTACGATCCGCAAAAGAGCTTCACGCCGGTCGGACGCATCGGCGACACCATCTCCGGCTTCGTGATCCATCCGGCGGTCGGTGCCGAAGAACTTCAAGGAGATGGTCGACTACGCCAAGGCCAATCCGGGCAAGCTCAGCTACGGCTCCGCCGGCAATGCGACGATCACGCACTTCCGCCTGGAGATGCTCAAATATCGTGCAGGGATCGACATCCTGCATGTGCCGTATCGCGGCAGCGCCGACTCGCTGAACGATCTGCTCGCCAACAACATCCAGATGATGGCCGAGATCAATCCCCTGCCGCACGTGAAGGCCGGCAAGCTCATCCTCCTGAGCATCAATCATCCGAAACGTTCGCCGGAATTTCCGGATACGCCGACGCTCGCCGAATGCGGCTATCCGAACTCGGACATGATAAGCTGGTACGCGATCTGGGCGCCGGCCGGTACGCCGCCGACATCATTCAGAAATTCAACGCCGCGATCGCCAAGATCGGCAGCGGCGATGAGATGAAGAAGAAACTGCAGACGATCAGCGCGGTCGAAGTCGTCGACAAGCCGGAAGATACATCCCGCTTCCTCGGCGAGGAAATCCAGCGCAACGCCGAATTGATCAAGGCCGCGAACATCAAGCTCGAGTGACAGCGCGGTCTGCGACCGCAGAGACAACAGGCATTCCAGGAGAACGATGATGAAGCGTCGCGATTTCTTGAAACTGTCCGCAGCCGCCGTCGCCAGCGGCGCGGTCAGCACGCCGTGCCTCGGCGCAGGCCGCGAACTGGCCGGCGCGGCCGGTCAAGCTGATCATTCCCTACGCACCGGGCGGTGCGAGCGACATCATCGGCCGTCCCTGGGCCGACGCGCTGAGCCAGTCGTTCGGCCAGCAGTTCGTGGTCGAGAATCGTGGCGGTGCGGCCGGCATGATCGGTGTCGAAGCTGTCTCGAAGGCAGCTGCCGGACGGCTATACGTTCCTGCTGACGCCGTCGGCGGCGATGTCGGTTCTGCCGCTGCTGCGTCAGACGCCCTACGATCCGCAGAAGAGCTTTGTGCCGGTCGCCCGCATCGGCGACAGCGTCAGCGGCTTCGTCATACATCCGTCGACCGGCCTGAAGACGATGAAGGACACCGTCGACTACGCCAAGAAGAACCCGGGCAAGCTCGTCTACGGATCGTCCGGCCTCGGCAGCATCCAGCACATGCGCATCGAGATGCTGAAGTACCGCGCCGGCGTCGACATCCTGCACGTGCCGTACCGCGGCGCGGGCGATGCGTTGAACGACCTGCTGGCCGGCCAGATCCACATGATGAACGAGATCAACGTGCTGCCGCACGCCAAGGCCGGCAAATTGAACCTGCTCTGCATGAATTCGCCGGACCGCTCGCCGGAATTTCCCGATACGCCGACACTGACCGAAGCCGGCTATCCGAACTCGGACCTGCCGAGCTGGTACGCGTTGTGGGCGCCGGCGGCCGTGCCGGCCGACATCGTCGACAAGCTGCATACGCGCGTTGTCGAGATCATCAAGACCGAACGCCATGCAGCAGAAGCTGCGGCAGATCAGCGGTGCGCCGCGCATCCAGACGCGCGCGCAGATGGCGCAATTCCTGATCGACGACATGAAGAACAACGGCGAGCTGATCAAGGCGGCGAACATCAAGCTGGAGTGACGGGCCGCGGGGGCGGAAACGGCTGGAGGAAAAGAACAATGAACAACACGGTCTCGCACACCCACGACTTTCGCCTCGTCAGCTATCCGGTCCGCGTCTACAGCGGCAAGGATGCGCTCGAGAACCTGCCCTCCGAGATCAGCGCGCAACCGCGCCAAGCGCGCCTTCATCATTTGCGGACGCTCGGTGTCGCGCCAGACGCCGCTGGTGGCGCGCGTGCGCGAGCTGCTCGGCGAGAACTTCGCCGGCATGTACGACGAGATCGGCAAGGACACGCCGTACGACAGCGTGATCGCCGCGCGCGACAAGGCGCGCGAGGTGAACGCCGACCTGCTGATCGCGATCGGCGCCGGCAGCGTCATTCAGGGCACCCGCATCGTCGCCATCCTGCTCGCCGAGAAGGAGCCGGTGGAGAAGCTGATCACGCAGTATCCGCCGGGGATGCCGGCGATCTCGCCGAAGCTGATGGCGCCGAAGCTGCCGATCATCAACATCCTCACCGCGGGATCGTCGGCGCAGAACCGCGCCGGCTCGCCGATGAAGAAGGAGGGCCGCGAAGGCCGGATGGAGTTCTTCGATCCGAAGACGCGGCCGGTGGCGCTGTTCTGGGATCAGGATGCGCTGCTGACCGCGCCGGTGTCGATGGTCTGCGCCAGCGGCGGCGCGATCTACTGGCGCGCGGTCATGAACATGGGCTACACGCAGGCGACGCCGCTTGCGGATTTCAACCGCCGGCAGGCGTTCGAGATCGTCAGCCGCGCGCTGCCGCGGCTGAAGGATCCGCGCGACGCGGCGGCCCGCATCGATCTTTGCGTCGCGACCTTCCTGCAGAACCGCGAGGCCGACGACGGCGGCGGGCCGGTGCGCCACTGGGTGAGCCGCGTCGTCTATGCCTATGCGGCGGCCTTGTTCAATCTGCACGAGCACGTCTCGCAGGGCGCGGCGCACTGCGCGATGACGCCGGTGGTGATGCGCCGGCTCGGCGCGCGCGATCCGGGAGAGATGTGTGCGATCGCAAGCGCGCTCGGCGTCTGGAAGGACGGCGATCCGGTCGCCGACGCGCCATTCCGCGCCGCGGACGAACTGGAAAAGGTGTTCGCCTCGATCGGCATGCCGATGAACCTGTCGCAGCTCGATATTCCGCGCGCGAGCGCAGAGAAAATCCTTGCCGGTTCGCTCAAGAACTTCAACGCCGACCCGAAGCAGGAGTTCGTCAAGGAGAAGGAGCTGCTGCGCGAGGTGCTGGACGCGACCTGGTAGCAAAGCGCCGCAGCTGCGGCACCCCGGATACCGTTGACAATACAAGGTGTTGATGATCGCATCGCAGCAAAGAAAAAGCGGTTAGTCGCCGTCAAATCACCGGAGGATTGCGTCAATGAAGCGTCGTGACTTTCTGAAGGCGGCAGGGGCGGTCGCGCTCGGCGGCTTTTCCATCAGCAAGGCTTCGGCACAGGCCGCGGCCTGGCCCAACAAGCCGGTCAAACTGATCCTTCCCTACGCGCCGGGCGGCGCGACCGACCTGATCGGCCGGCCGTGGGCCGAGAAGCTCAGCCAGGCGTTCGGGCAGCCGTTCGTCATCGAAAATCGCGGCGGCGCGTCGGGCGCGATCGGCACCGAGGCGGTGACGAAGGCGCCTCCCGACGGATACACCTTCCTGCTGACGCCGTCGGCGCCGCTGACCATCCTGCCGATCCTGCGCAAGACGCCGTACGATCCGGTGGCGAACTTCATGCCGGTCGCGCGCGTCGGCGATCTCATCTCCGGTTTCGTCGTTCATCCGTCCGTCGGCGTGAAGACGTTTGCCGAACTGCTCGACTACGCCAAGAAGAATCCCGGCAAGCTGTCGTACGGCTCGGCCGGGCTCGGCACATCCACCCACATGCGCGTCGAAATGCTCAATTACCGCGCGAAGGTGGACATCCTGCATGTGCCCTATCGCGGCAGCGCCGATGCGCTGAACGACCTGCTCGCCGGCAGCATCCACCTGATGAACGAGATCAATCCGCTGCCGCATGTTCGCGCCGGCAAGCTGATCCTGCTCAACATCAATGCACCGAAACGTTCGGCCGAATGGCCCGGCATCCCGACCCTGACCGAGCTGGGCTTCCCCGATTCCGACGTGCCGAGCTGGTACTCGATCCAGGCCCCGGCGGGCACGCCTGCCGATATCATTCAGAAATTCAACGCCAAGGTGACCGAGATTGCGAAGACCGCCGAGATGCAGGCGACCATGACCAAGCTCAGTGTCGACCTGCCGATCCAGACGCCGGCGGAGATGGCTGAATTCCTCAAGGCGACATCAAGCGCAACACCGAGGTCATCAAGGCGGCGAACATCAAGCTGGAGTGATCCGGCCGGGTTCACCGAGAGTGCCCGATCAACAAGCATCACAAGACAAACGGGAGAGAAATGGGAATGAAGCGTCGTGAATTTCTGACCCTGGCCGGGGCGGCCGCGTTGAGCGGCGTCGCAGCACCTTATGTCTCGGCACAGGAAGCGTCGTGGCCGAACAAGCCGGTCAAGATCATCGTTCCTTATGCGCCGGGCGGTGCGAGCGACATCATCGCGCGCCCCTGGGCCGACAAGCTCAGCCAGGCATTCGGCCAGCAGTTCGTCATCGACAACCGCGGCGGCGCCGGCGGCATGATCGGCACCGAGGCGGCGGCGAAGTCCGCGCCGGACGGCTATACGCTGCTGATGACGCCGAACGGGCCGCTGACGATCATTCCGAGCCTGCGCCAGACGCCCTACGATGCGACCAGCGATCTTGTCCCGGTGGGACGCATCGGCGACCTCGTCTGCGGCTTCGTCATTCACCCGTCGGTCGGGCCGAAGACGTTCGCCGAGATGGTCGACTACGCGAAGAAGAATCCCGGCAAGCTCAACTTCGGCTCCGCCGGTCTTGCGACCGGCACGCACATGCGGCTGGAGATGCTGAAGTACAAGACCGGCATCGACATTACCCACGTGCCGTATCGTGGCAGCGCCGACGCGCTGAACGATCTTCTGCCCGGCAACATCCAGATGATGAACGAGATCAACGTGCTGCCGCATGTGAAGGCCGGCAAGCTGACCCTGCTCAACATCAACTATGGGAAGCGGTCGCCGGATTTCCCCGATACGCCGACGCTGACCGAGCTCGGCGTCACCGGCGCCGACGAGCCGATCTGGTACTGCACCTTCACGCCCAAGGGGACGCCGAAGGGCATCATCGACAAGCTGAATGCCAAGATGCTGGAGATCGCTGCCGACCGACGAAATGAAGCAAGCGGATGCGCGAAGTCAGCGCCGACGTGCCGCTGCAGAAGCCGGAAGAGATCGCCGCATTCATGAAGAACGACTTCGCGACGAACGCCGAGCTGATCAAGGTCGCCAAGGTCAAACTCGAATAAGAGCGCGAAACATAATCGCGACGGTCCGGCGAATGGGAGACTTCAGCAACGAAAATTCCATTGGGAGGATTGAACATGAAACGTCGCGAATTCCTGAAACTGTCGGGAGCCGCCGCTTTAGGCGGCTTTTCCGTCAGCAGCGCACGAGCGCAGGCCGTGACCTGGCCCAACCGGCCGGTCAAACTGATCCTCCCTTACGCGCCGGGCGGCGCGACCGACCTGATCGGCCGGCCGTGGGCGGAAAAGCTCGGTCAGGTGCTCGGACAGACCTTCGTGATCGACAACCGCGGCGGCGCCGGCGGCATGATCGGCACCGAAGCTGCGGCGAAATCGCCGCCGGACGGCTACACCTTCCTGCTGACGCCGAACGGTCCGCTCACCGTGCTGCCGAGCCTGCGCCAGGTGCCGTACGATCCGCAGAAGGATTTCGCGCCGGTCGGCCGCGTCGGCGACATCGTCGCAGGCTTCGTCATTCATCCGGCGACCGGCGTGAAGACGTTCAAGGACATGGTCGACTACGCGAAGAAGAATCCCGGCAAGCTGAACTATGGCTCGGCCGGGCTCGGCACCTCGACCCACTTGCGCATCGAGATGCTGAAATACAGGGCGGGCATCGACATCGTCCATGTGCCCTATCGCGGCAGCGCCGATGCGCTGAACGACCTGCTGCCGGGCAACGTGCAGATGATGAACGAGATCAACGTGCTGCCGCACGTCAAGGCCGGCAAGCTGACGCTGCTCAACATCAACTATCACACCCGCTCGCCGGATTTCCCCGATACGCCGACGCTGACCGAGCTCGGCCTGCCGAATTCGGACGTGCCGATCTGGTACTCGATCCAGGCCCCTGCGGGGACGCCGAAGGACATCATCGACAAGTTCAATGCCAAGATCGTCGAGATTGCCGCAGGCGACGACATGAAGAAGCGGATGCGCGAGATCAGCGTCAGCGTGCCGTCACAGACGCCTGCGGAAATGGCGGCCTTCCTCAAGACCGACTTCGCCGCGAACAGCGAGGTGATCAAGGCCGCGAATGTGAAGCTGGAATGACGCCGTCGTCCCGGCTAAAACGGGGTGCTTTTGCAAGGCGCAGATTCGTATCTGCGCCTTGCGCATGAACAGGGTTCGCCAAGTCTAAAAAGCATCTAAAGACAGTCTACAAATCGA
Organism: uncultured Alphaproteobacteria bacterium; assembly: GCA_963843435.1. GTDB lineage: Bacteria > Pseudomonadota > Alphaproteobacteria > Rhizobiales > Xanthobacteraceae > P52-10. The sequence goes on along the minus strand of CAWJKJ010000003.1, from coordinate 49,648 downwards.
ATAGGAACAGGATCGTCGATGGATACCGTTTACCGGCTCGAAGGCTCGCGCGTCATCACCGGGCCGATGGCCGGCGGACCGTGGGACCCCAAGATGCAGCACGGATCGGCGCCGTCGGCGCTGATCGTCGCGGTGGTGGAAGCGGTGCCGACGGCGGCGCCGATGCGCGTTGCCCGGCTGACGGTCGACCTGATGCGGCCGATCCCGGTCGCGCCGCTCGACATCCGCACCGAGGTGTTGCGCGAGGGGCGGAAGATCCAGCTCTGCAACGTCGACCTGATCTCGGACGGCAAGCTGGCCGTGCGCGGGACGGTGCTGAGGATCAGGCGGGAGAGCTATGAGTTGCCCGACACGGTCACCAGCGAACCGGTCACCCTGCCGCCTCCCGCCGCCGGGCATGTGGCAAAAGGCAAGATCACCGAAAATCCGTTCATGGCCTGCCTGGGGATGAGCGTCGTCAAGGGCGGCTTCAACACGCCCGGTCCCGGTGCGATCTGGTTCCGGGTCGAGCGGCCGATCATCGAGGGCCAGCCGATTTCGGCCGGCGATGCGGGCCGTTATTGCCGCCGATTTCTGCAATGGCACCTCGTCGGTGCTCGATTTTCGCTCCTGGACCTTCATCAACGGCGATCTTTCGGTCAGCCTGGCGCGCGACCCGGTCGGCGACTGGGTCCTGCTGGACGCCGAGACGTGGCTCGGGCCCGACGGCAGCGGTATCGCCTGCGCCAAGCTCGGCGACGCTCAAGGGTATTTTGGACGCGCGGCGCAAAGCATCCTGATCGAGCCGCGGGGACGCTGAATCCCGATGCGCTTCTTGCACCGGGACGCGCGGCATCTTTGCAATCCCCATACGGCAAAAAAAGCTGGTATTCGCCTCTTGAAAAACGCCGCCGCGCGCGGCAAATCACTCTGCGAAATCCCCCAGAAGGTATTGGATGAAGATGGGCTTCAAAGACCCAAAGCTTGACGACCGCCAGCGTGCGGCACTGGACGCCAAGAAGGCTCTGCTGGACAAGTTCAAGTCGCAGCCCGGTCCGGGTCACCCGGAATACGAGGCGCGCAAGAAGGAGCGGGAGGCGGTGATCGCCGCTCGCGCCGCGCGCGACGCGGCCAAGGAAGCCGAAGCGCGCGAGAAGGAGCGGCTGGCCGAAGTCGAACGGCAGGAAGCCGCCCGCAAGCTTCAGGAGGAACTCGACCGCAAGGATCGGGAGCGCATCGAGCGGGAAGAGCGCGAGAAGGAAGAAGAGGCCCTGAAGAAGGCCGAGCGCGACGCCAAATACGCCGCCCGCAAGGCGCGCGCCAAGAAGCGCTAAAGCTTCAACTTCAGCCGGGGCAGAACACGTCCCGGGATACTGCCCGACGGGCGCGACCCCGTCATCGACGGCGCCCATGCGCCGGTAGAAGCCGGCCGCATCCGGATCTGCCTCGATCCACAGCCAGCGCGCGCCGCGCTCACGCGCAACGCTTCGCCGCCCAGTCGAACAGCGCCCGGCCGACACCGGCGCGGATCGTCGACGGCGCGATGAACAGTTTTGCGAGGTCGGCGTTTTCGCCGTCGACGGCCACCTGGACGACGCCGGTCACCGCGTCTCCGTCGACCGCAACCTGCAGCGACGATCCCGCAATGTCGGCGGGCGACAGTGTCAGCTCCGCGCGGCACGCCTGCATGAACGCCTCGTCATAGCCCCAGACCGCCTTCGAACGCAGGCAGAGCTCTGTCAGCAGTCCGGCTTCGTCGGGACGGGCAGGGCGAAGATGCAGCATAGGCCGATCTTATCAGTTTTGTGCCTGGCTCATGATCCCGAAATGTCCTTGACGGGCAGAATGATGATTATCATCTTGCCCGGCAAGAACAACGAAAATGGTGAGGCGATGCCCAAGGTAGAATTCCACTTCGATTTCGGTTCGCCGAACGCCTATCTCGTCGCATCTCGTCATCCCCGAGATCGAAAAGCGGACGGGCGCGAAATTCGAGTACGTGCCGGTGCTGCTGGGCGGCGTGTTCAAGGCGACCAACAACCGCTCGCCGGCCGAGACCAACGCCGGCGTGAAGAACAAGGGCGACTACGGCAAGCTGGAGATCGAGCGCTTCATCAAGAAGCATGGCATCAAGAGCTTCAGGTTCAATCCGCACTTTCCGGTCAACACGCTGATGATGATGCGCGGCGCGGTCGCCGCAGAGCAGCTCGGGATTTCCCCGCGCTACGTCGACCAGATGTATCGCTTCATGTGGGCGGAGCCGCGCAAGATGGATGACCTCGCGGTCGTCACGACGACCTGGAAGGAATGCGGCTTCGACGCCGAAAAGCTTGCGGCGCTGATCCAGGATCAGGCGGTCAAGGACAAGCTCGTCGCCAACACCCAGAAATCCGTCGAGCGCGGCTGTTTCGGCTCGCCGACCTTCTTCGTCGGTGACGAAATCTTCTTTGGCAAGGATCGCCTGCGCGATGTAGAAGAGATGATTGTCGAGACCAAAGCGGCGTGAGCGGGCTTCCGCCCGCCTGGTCATACGCCGGAAACTGATCGCGATGCAGCCCGGCGCCTTTTCCGTCCCCTTTGCCGAGAGTGGCTCCTATCCCGTTCGCGCGGGCAACCGCGTGCGCCCGCTGATCGACGGCGAGCCGGCGTTCCGCCGTATCTCCGAAGCGGTCGAGGCGGCGCAGCACAGCGTCTGGCTGACGGTCGCCTGGATCTGGGAGGCGTTCCGCCTGCCGGATGGGCGCGGCTCACTGTTCGACGTGCTGGATGCCGCGGCCGCGCGCGGCATCGACGTGCGGGTGATCTTCTACCGGCACACCGCGGAGGGGTCGTTCCCGCGCCATATCGTCTTTCAGGGCACGCCGGAGCAACGGCTGTGGCTGGAGAACCGCGGCTCGCGCTTGCTTGCGCGCTGGGATTCGACGCCGGTCTGGTCGTTCCATCATCAGAAGAGCTGGATCGTCGACGCCGGCCACGAGTCGGAGGTCGCATTCGTCGGCGGCATGAACCTGCGTCCCTCGGCGGTTTCGCCGCGCGGTCACGTCAGCCGCGACGGCAACTCGCAGGACCACGACGCCTATGTGGAGATCGCAGGTCCCTGCGCGACCGACGTGCACCATAACTTCGTGCAGCGCTGGAACGAGGCCAGCGAGCGGCAGAAGGACGACGGCCTGTTCGGCCACCTGCACGACGACATGCTGCCGCTGCCGGCGCAACTGACGCCGCCGCGCGGACCGGTGGTCGCGCAGGTCCAGCGCACCATTCCCAACGGCCACTATGCCGAAGGGGCCTGGGCGCTGCGCGATGCGGCCTACGATATCGCTGCCGGCGATTTCTCGGTCGAGGAGCAGTATGCACGCGCGATCGATGCCGCACGTCATGCGATCTACATCGAAAACCAGGCGTTCAGCTCGCAGGCGATGATCGCGCGGCTCAAGCGCGCGCTGGAGCGCGGCGTGCAATGTTGCGGCGGTCGTTGCCCGCCCAGGGCGAGCACCACATGCGGAGCTTCCGGAAGATGGCCGAGCACAGGCCGCTCTTCGATCTGATCGCCGCCTGCGGCGCGCATGAGAACTTCACCCTCGCGGGCCTTGCCGGGCCGATGCCGGACGGCTCGCGCGGCGACGTCTACGTCCACGGCAAGCTGATGCTGGTGGACGACGTGTTTGCGACCATCGGCTCGACGAACTTTGCCGAACGCTCGTTCCGCAACCAGACCGAGATGAACGTCAGTTTTCAGGACAGCGCAGACGGTCAAGGCGCTGCGCTGCGACCTGTTCGACGAACATCTCGCGCAGGATACGTCGACGCTCGGCGCCGCCGAGGCGATGCGCCTGTTCGCCGTCGACCGCGCGCGCCAATGCGCAAGCGCCGCGAGGCTGGCGATATGGCGTGGCAGGGCATCGCCTTCGCGCTCGATCCGGCGACCTATGCAAGTTGAGGCAGCTTTGCTCGCCGTCAGACGACCTTGGCCAGGATGCCGTTCATGTCGGTCTGCGAGAACGCGCGCAGCGTCTGCGTGCGCACATTGCCGCTCTTGCCGAGAGCCAGCCCCAGCGCCGTCATCACCGTCTCGTCGGGCGCATCGGCGATCGCCACGATGTCGAACTGGCCGAGCGTCCAGTAAATGTCCTTGATGGTGGCGCCGGAGCCTTTGGCGAGTTCCCTGAAGGCGTCGGCCCGCTTGGTCGTGTCCTTGACGTTGCGGATGCCCTGGTCGGTAAAACTGGCGAGCATGATGTAAATAGCCATGGCGAAAACTCCTGTTGGAGACTTCACGCCGTGGAGCTTAATCCCAGCCAGTGGGCCGGGCTAGTCACATTGCTGCCCGGCGGGCCCGGTCGCTAAAATGCATTCGTTCCGGTTGCGCTGCGAAGACATCGTTTGTTCTTTCGTTTGCCGCACAATGAAGGCGTGGTTTTATTGACCGGGCCCGTGGCTGGCCCCATCATTACAAGGGTCGCTTCCGGACGCAGCCGATGGATGCAGCATCTTGGCGCCTCGCGCTCGGCATCCAGTGACGGGTTGAAAAAGTCGGAGAACAACAATGTCCGTCGAATTCATCGGCTTCATCGGCAACAATCCCTCGTCCGAAACCACACCGCGCACAGGCCCGCTGCTGAACGCCACCTACATCGAGACGCTGGCGAAGGCGCATGAGAATGCAGGCTTCGACCGCGCGCTGCTGGCGTTTCATTCGACGCTGCCGGATTGCCTGCAGGTCGGCCAGCATGTCGCCTACGCGACCGAGCGGCTGAACGTGTTCATTGCGCAGCGGCCGGGATTTACCGCGCCGACGCTGTTTGCGCGCCAGTTCGCGACGCTCGATCATCTGACGAAAGGGCGCATCTCGCTCAACGTCATCACCGGTGGCGATTCCAACGAGCTGGCGCAGGATGGCAACACCATCGCCGACAAGGACGAGCGCTACGCCCGCACGAAGGAGTTCCTCGATGTCGTGCGTGCCGAATGGACCAGCCGAGAAGCCGTTCGACTATGACGGCAAGTACTATCAGGTGAAGGGTGGCTTCTCGCAGATCAAGCCGTACCAGAAGAACGGCATCCCGGTGTTCATTGCCGGCGCGTCCGATGCGGCGATCGAGGTGGCGGGCCACCACGCCGACGTGTTCGCGTTGTGGGGCGAGACCTACGAAGAGGTGCGCAACATTATCGCCAAGGTGAAGGCGGCGTGCGCGAAGACCGGCCGCGCGGTGCCGCGCTTCAGCCTGTCGTTCCGGCCGATCCTCGCCGAAACTGAAGAGAAGGCATGGGCCAAGGCGGAGGCGACGCTGGAGCGCGCAAAGGCCGTGCAGGACAAGACCGGATACGCGCGCAAGCCTGGCGGGCCGGCCAATGAGGGCTCGAAACGCCTGCTGGCACTGGCGGCCAAGGGCGAGCGCCTCGACAAGCGGCTGTGGACCGGCATGGCCGCGCTGACCGACGCACGCGGCAATTCGACCTCGCTGGTCGGCACGCCGCAGCAGGTCGCCGAGTCGCTGGTCGAATACTACGACCTCGGTATCGACATCTTCCTCATTCGCGGTTTCGATCCGCTGATCGATGCCATCGAATACGGCCGCGAGCTGATCCCGCTGACGCGGAAGATGGTCGCCGAGCGTGCCGGGCACGCGGGGTCGCGGCGGAGTAGTCTTGTAGCCCGGATTTCGCTTCGCTTCATCCGGGCTACGGAGCTTCGCTCGCGATCACGGCACAATGTCGTAGTGATTGGCGACGATCATCTCCGTCGCGAGCTTCCGGTACAGCGCGTTGGCGGCTTCGTCTTCCTCGCCGACATCCGCCTGCACGAACATGATCCAGGCGCCGCGCTTGCGCGCGACCTCACCGAGCTGTCGGATCAGCGCGGTCGCGACGCCCTTTCGCCGGTGGCGGGCATCGACTGCAAGATCGTAGATATAAACTTCGCTTCGCTCCTGCTCGAACTTCTTCAGTTCGTAGGCAGCGAGACCGCCGATCATCGTGCCGCTCTGGTCAAGCGCAGCAACGGCGAAAAACGTCTCGTCACGCAGACGGCCGAGCAGATACGCGTTGCCCGGGACCGCGCCCTGATAGGTGTCAGGCTCCGCAAATACCTCGCCGAACAGCCGCAACAACCGCCTCATCAGGTCGAGGTCGGCCGCGCCGAGACGCTTTGTCGTGAAGCTCATGACGTGGCGCGCTCACTATCCTGAACATCACCAGGATGCGCCGGCCTTCATGCAGGCGGCGCCGGCCGGATTGGTCGTCCACAGCTCGAAGCCGTCGGCTGTCGGCTGCGCATTGACGGCGAAATCGCCGTCGAACAGCGGATTGACGCCGCGGTGCATGAAGCGCTTCGGCGGGGTGCCGCCGCGCAGTTGGACGGCGTATTCGAACAGCAGTGCCGCCTGCAGCGGGCCATGCACGACCAGCCCCGGATAGCCTTCGACGCCGGTGACATAGGGGCGGTCGTAGTGAATGCGGTGGCCGTTGAAGGTCAGCGCCGAGTAGCGGAACAGCATCACCGGGTCGGCGTTCATGGCCTTCGAATGCTGGGCCTTCGGAGCGGGTGGGGGAGCCGGCGGCGCCTTGCCGTCAGCGGGCGGCGGATCGCGATAGACGATGTTCTGGACTTCCTTGATCGCCACCCCGCGCGGCGTCGAGTAGGTGTGGTTGACGGTCACAAAGCACAGCGCGCCGGTGCCGCCGCTCTTCAGTTCCACATTGGCGATCTCGGAGCGTCGGGTCACCGGATCGCCGACGCGCAACGCTTCGACGAAATCGGTCGTGCCGCCCGCCCACATCCGCCGCGGCAGCGGCACGGGCGGCAGGAAGCCGCCGCGGGCAGGGTGGCCGTCCGGGCCGATCTCGGCCGCAGCCACGATCGGCAGCATGTAGCACCAGTGCATCGTCATCGGCGCGGCGTCGCCGGCCTTGGGCTCGCCTGGGTCAAGAAACAGCGTTGCGCGCATGCCCTGCACCGCGCGCGCGGTAACGACGTCGGAGGCCTCCTCGACCTTGCCGATCCACTTGCGCAAATGATCGAGATCGAGCGTTGCGGTCGCACTCATGACTTAGGCCTCACTGCTTGAGGATGGTTTTGGTGTCCGAGCCGACGGCCGGCACGCCGCCGTATTTGCGGCGTTTCGCCGACAACGATCGGCGCGGGCGCGGGCATGGCGATGCGGCCGCCGGGCGTATCGACCTCGATCCGCCGCAGGTGCGGGTGCGACGCCAGGTCCTTGCGCCGAATTGACCTCGCCATAGGCGATGTCGGCCTTGTCCAGCCGTGCGATCAGCTGGTCGCGCGTCAGCGACGCGAACAGGTCGCCGACGGCCTTGTCCGTCGCTTCCCGGTTCGTCACCCGCGCAACCATGGTGCAGAAGCGCGGATCCTCCGCGAGCTTCGCGTCGGCCATGACGATCGCGCAAAACACCTTCCACTCGCGCTCGCTCTGGATCGAAATGAGAATGTCCTTGCCATCCTTGGACCGGAACGCGCCGTACGGGGCGATCGAGGGATGCGACAGGCCCATGCGCGGCGGCATCTTGCCGACCTCGGTGTTGAGCAGCGGCACCGCCATCCAGTCGGCCATCACGTCGAACATCGAGACGCGGATGTCGGCGCCCTGGCCGGTGCGCGAGCGCGCGAACAGCGCCTCGAGGATCGCCGCATGCGCGGTTGCGCCGGTCGAGATGTCGACCACGGAAATGCCGACACGGGAGGCCGCTTCCGCCCCACCGGTCACCGAGCAGAGCCCGCTCTCGGCCTGGATCAACAGGTCGTAGGCCTTGCGCTGCGCGTAGGGCCCGCTGTCGCCATAGCCGCTGATCGAGCACATGATCAGCTTCGGATAGTCCTTGCGCAGCCGCTCGCGCGCAAAGCCGAGCTTGTCGAGCGCGCCGGGCTTCAGGTTCTGCAGCAGGACGTCGGCGCCGGCGATCAGCGTTTCGAGGTCTTTACGCCCCTCATCGGCGGCCAGATCGATCACCACGGATTTCTTGCCGCGGTTGAGCCAGACGAAATAGCTGCTCTGGCCCTTGATGTTGGCATCATAGGCGCGGGCGAAATCGCCTTCCGGGCGTTCGACCTTGATGACGGTGGCGCCGGCATCGGCGAGACGGGTCGAGCAGAACGGCGCAGCGACGGCCTGTTCGATCGAGACGACGGTAATTCCTTCCAAAGGCAGCATCGGCAGGGCTCAGTACGAACGCGGCATGCCGAGGATGTGCTCGGCAATGTAGGACAGGACCAGGTTGGTCGAGATCGGCGCGACCTGATAGAGCCGCGTCTCGCGGAACTTCCGCTCCACGTCGTATTCCTCGGCGAAGGCGAAGCCGCCAAAAGTCTGCACGCAGGCGTTCGCCGCTTCCCAGGCGGCATCGGCCGCCAGCATCTTCGACATGTTCGCTTCCGCGCCGCAGTCGAGGCCCGCTTCGTAGAGCCGCACCGCCTCGCGCACCATCAATTCGGCCGCGCGCATCGCCGCATAGGCTTTTGCGATCGGGAACTGGATGCCTTGGTTCTGGCCGATCGGCCGGCCGAACACGACGCGCTGGTTGGCGTAGTCGGTCGCCTTCTTGATGAACCATTTGGTGTCACCGATCGATTCCGAGGCGATCAGGATGCGCTCGGCATTCATGCCGGAGAGGATGTAGCGGAAACCCTTGCCTTCCTCGCCGATCAGGTTCTCGGCCGGCACCTTGAGGTTGTCGAAGAACACCTCGGTGGTGGAGTGGTTCATCATGGTGCGGATCGGGCGGATGGTCAGCCCGTTGCCCTTCGCGGCCTTCATGTCGACGATGAACACCGACAGGCCGTCGGTGCGCCGCGCCGCCTGTTCCTTCGGCGTCGTGCGCGCGAGCAGGATCATCAGGTCGGAGTGCTCGGCGCGGCTGGTCCAGATCTTCTGGCCGTTGACGATGTAATGGTCGCCGTCGCGCTTGGCCGTCGTCTTCAGGGACGAGGTGTCGGTGCCGCTGGTCGGCTCGGTGACGCCGAAAGCCTGCAGCCGCAGTTCGCCGGTGGCGATCCGCGGCAGCCACTGCTTCTTCTGCGTCCTCGCTGCCGTGCCGCAGCAGCGTGCCCATGGTGTACATCTGGGCGTGGCAGGCGCCGGCGTTGCAGCCGGCGCGGTGCACCTCCTCGAGGATGGCGGTGCCCGCGGAAATCTTCAGGCCCGCGCCGCCATATTCCTCCGGGATCAGCACGCCGAGATAGCCGGACTCGGTCAGCGCCTGCACGAACTCGGTCGGGTAGGCCATCTCGCGGTCGAGCTTGCGCCAGTACTCGCCGGGAAAGCCCTCGCACAGCTTGGCGACGGCGTCGCGGATGTCCTGGTGATTGTCGTACACGGCTTCAGCCTCGGCACTCACGGCAACGTTCATGTCGTGTTCCACCCTTGCTTCAGCAAAGCAATAGCCCGGCCGCGATGGCCGGGCTACGGCGAAAAAGCAGGGGTCGAAAACCGGTTCTAACGATTCGGTATGGCGCCGCTCGAGGCTATGCCGCGATCCGGACAGGCAGGTGCTCGTAGCCCTTGATGAAGCTGGAGTAGACCCGCTTCGGCTCCTCCATCACCTCGATGCTGTCGAAGCGCTTGAGGATCTCCTCCCAGACGATCTTCAGCTGCAGCTCGGCCAGCCGGTTGCCGACGCAGCGGTGGATGCCGAAGCCGAACGACAGGTGCGGTGCGCGGCCGCTTGCGGTCGATGATGAAGTCGTAGGGGTTCTCGATCACCTCCTCGTCGCGGTTGCCCGAGACGTACCACATGACCACCTTGTCGCCCTTCTTGATCGGCTTGCCGCGCAGCTCGGTGTCGGCGAGCGCGGTGCGGCGCATGTGGGCCAGCGGCGTCTGCCAGCGGATGATCTCCGGCACGATGCTGGCGATCAGCTCCGGGTTGGCGCGCAGCTTCTGGTACTGGTCCGGGATCTTGTTCAGCGCGTACACCGCGCCGGAGATCGAGTTGCGCGTGGTGTCGTTGCCGCCGACGATCAGCAGGATCAGGTTGCCGAGGAACTTGCGCTCGGTCCATGTTCCGCGTGGCGTCGCTGTGCGCCAGCATCGAGATCAGGTCGTGCTTCGGCGGCTCGTTGATCCGCTCGTTCCAGAGCTTCGTGAAGTACTCGCCGCACTGCTCGAGGATCACCTGCTTCTCGTCGAGGCTCTCGATCAGGCCGGCGCCGGGGACGGCGGTGGCGATGTCGGACCAGTAGGTCAGCTTGCGGCGGTCCTCGAACGGGAAGTCGAACAGCGTCGCCAGCATCTGCGTCGTCAGCTCGATCGAGACCTTGTCCACCCAGTCGAACGTCTCGCCGAGCGGCAGCTCGTCGAGGATCTGGCCCGCCCGCTCGCGGATGGTGACGGCGAGCTTGTCGAGATGGGTCGGCGTGAACGATCGGCGCCACGGTCTTGCGCTGCGCGTCGTGCTTCGGCTGGTCCATCGCGATGAAGCTCGGCCGGCGCAGGTCCGGCCGCGAGTCGCGCGATGGTGATGCCGCCGAGGCTGGAGTCGGACGAGAACACCTGGTGGTTGGTGTCGACCGCCATGATGTCGTTGTACTTGGTCACCGACCAGTAGGGGCCGAACTCGCTCTCGCGGCAGTAGTGGACCGGGTCTTCCGCGCGCAGGCGGTCGAAGTAGGGCCAGTGGCTGTCGCTGGCGAACAGCGCCGGATCGCCCACGTTGATGTCTGCGAGCGGAATGGACCGGGCGCGCTCTTGCGCTTCGCCGGAGCTGATCGTGCCGTGCATGGTTTCGTCCCTTATCGATCATCCGGTCTGCGTGGCCCCGGATGATGCGTTGTCATTCGCGCAGAGGGCCACGGTGGTTTCATTATTGGCGCGTCGCCGGGCTGGAACAAGGGACGAAGCTGCTCGCTTCGCGCATGCGGGGTCTGTGTTTGCCGGTTTTCGCAGAGGAGCCTGCGATTTTTCCCGGCCGCCACGAAATTCTCGGGAGGAAGGCAGCGCGGTACCTGCACCGTAAAACTTGGTTAAATTCCCAATAATAAAACCGAAGCGGGGAAACACTGGAGGGCTGGACGATGCTGGGGTCGTGGGGCCGTCTCGGGAATTGCATGCCAAGCTGGACGCGCTGAGCAAATCGCAGGCGGTCATCGAATTCAATCTGGACGGGACGATCATCACCGCCAACGAGAACTTCCTGAGCGTTCTTGGCTACACGCTCGACGAAATCCGGGGCAAGCACCACAGCATGTTCGTGGAGCCGGCCTACAAGGACAGCGCGGCGTACCGGGAATTCTGGGAGAGCCTCGGCCGGGGCCAGTTCCAGGCGGCCGAATACAAGCGTCTCGCCAAGGGCGGCAAGCCGGTCTGGATCCAGGCGTCCTACAACCCGCTGCTCGGCCGCAGCGGCAAGCCCTACAAGGTCGTCAAGTTCGCGACCGACATCACCGCGGACAAGGTCCGCAGCGCCGACTACGAAGGCCAGATCAAGGCGATCCACAAGTCGCAGGCGGTGATCGAGTTCAATCTCGACGGCACCATCGTCGTCGCCAACGAGAACTTCACCCAGACCGTCGGCTATTCGCTGGCCGATATCCAGGGCAAGCATCACAGCATGTTCGTGCAGCCGGCCATGCGCAATAGCCGGCGAATACCGGAATTTCTGGGAGCGATTGCGCGCCGGCGAATACCAGGCCGGTGAGTTCGAGCGTGTCGGCAAGGACGGCAGGCGCATCTGGCTGCAGGCGTCCTACAACCCGATCGTCGATGCCAACGGTCAGCTCTGCAAGGTCGTGAAGTTCGCAAGCGATATCACCGACCAGGTCGAGCGCCGCATCCAGCGCGCCGAGGCGCAGAAGGCCATCGACGCCGATCTCGGCAATATCACCGACGCGGTCTCTTCCACCAACAGCCAGGCGTCGGCGGCCGCCGCGGCGTCGACCCAGACGGCGGGCAACATGCAGGCGGTCGCTTCGGGCGCCGAGGAGCTGGCCGCGTCGGTCGGCGAGATCAGCCGCCAGGCGGCCGATGCGCTGTCGATCTCGACCAGGGCGGTCGAGCAGGCGAACGAAACCAACAAGATCGTCTCCGGCCTGGCGCTGGCCGCCCAGAAGATCGGCGACGTGGTGAAGCTGATCAACAACATCGCCGACCAGACCAACCTGCTGGCGCTGAACGCGACCATCGAGGCGGCGCGTGCGGGCGAGGCCGGGCGCGGTTTTGCCGTCGTCGCCTCGGAGGTGAAGAGCCTTGCGACCCAGACCTCGAAGGCCACCGACGAGATCAGCGGCCAGATCGCCGAGGTTCAGAACTCGACCACGAGCGCAGTCAACGTCATCGAGGCCATCACCCAGACGATCTCGCGCATCAACGAAATCTCGACGGCGATCGCAGCCTCGATCGAGGAGCAGTCCTCGGTGACGCGGAACATGTCGGAAAACATGCAGGCCGCCGCCAGGGGCGTCACCGAGATCAATGCCAGCATGACCGAGATCGCGAGCGCAGCACAGTCGGTGGATGTCGCGACCCGCAAGGTGAAGGACGCCTCGCGCGCCATCGCCTGAGGCCGAGCCGACTATCAAAGTCCACTATCCGGAACGGGCGGCCGGCCTCGTCGGCCGCTCTTCTTTTGACCGCCCGCCCGTGCCATTGTGCAGCCGCAACACGACTGCACGGGAGACGGCGCGGCGATGGATTTCAAGCTGACAGAACAACAACGCAGCATGGTCTCAACCGTGCGCGACCTCGTCCAGGGCGAGTTCAAGCCGAACGCGCAGAAGTACATGGACGGCACGTTTCCCTGGCCGAACATGAAGAAGCTCGCCGAGATCGGCGTGCTCGGCATGTCGGTGCCCGAGGAATATGGCGGGCTCGGCCTGCACGATCTTCGAGACCGCGCTGATCCTCGAGGAGATCGCCAAGGGCTGCTACGTGACGGCGATGGCGACGCTCGGCGAAGCCGGTGTGCAGACCCGCGTGATCTCGACCTACGCGCCGAAATCGATCAAGCAGCGCATCCTGCCGAAGGTGGTGAGCGGCGACTGCATCCTCGCCGTCTGCATGACCGAGCCGCACGCGGGCACCGACGTCGCCAACTACCGCACCAACGCCGACATCAAGGGCGACCGCATCGTCCTGAACGGCGTCAAGACGCTGATCAGCCGCGCGAAGGAAGCCGGCATGTTCGTCATCTTCAGCCGCATCGACAAGAAGCCGGGGCGCGAAGGCATCGGCTGCGTGCTGCTCGAGCCCGGACACGCCGGGCTTCGAGGTGACCGGCACCTATCACACCATGGGCGGCGAGAACCTGCACGAGATCCAGTTCAACAACTGCGAGCTGCCGCTGGAGAATCTCGTCATCCGCGAGGACGGTTTCCGCAAGCTCCTGAGCGCGTTCAACACCCAGCGCTGCCTCAATCCGAGCATCTCGCTCGGGCTTGCGGAGGGCGCGTTCGACGAAGCGATGAAATATGCGCGCGAACGCGAGATCTTCGGCAAGGCGATCGGCGATTTCCAGGGCAATCGCTGGAAGCTCGCCGACATGTACAAGGACATCGAAACCGGCCGCAGCATCCTTTATCGCGCGTGCATGACCGCCGATCCGTTCCCCGATCCGTTCATGGCGGCGGTGGCAAAGGTGTTCTGCAACGAGATGGCGCTGCGCGTGACCAACGACGCGGTGCAGATGCATGGCGGTTTCGGCTTTACCGAGGAATATGCGGTGAACCGGCTCTACCGCGGCGCCCGCTATGGAATGCTCGGGGGCGGCACGTCGGAGACCTTGCGCGATCTGATCGGCAAGCGGATCATGGTGTCGCACGATGCCGAGGAACTGCTCGCCTACGACATGCTGACCGGCTTCGACCTGGTCGCCTGACGTACGAGTTCGGGAGAGTACGCTCATGATCGCCAACACGCCACGCGCCTTCAATTTCGACCTCGGCGAGACCGCCGACGCGATCCGCGACACGGTGTGGAGCTTCGCGTCGAACGAGATCGCGCCGCGCGCCGACGAGATCGACAAGACCAACACCTTTCCGCGCGACCTCTGGCCGAAGATCGGCGCACTCGGGCTGCACGGCATCACGGTGGAGGAGGAGTACGGCGGCGCGGGCCTCGGCTATCTCGAGCACTGCGTGGCGATGGAGGAGATTTCGCGTGCGTCGGCGGCCGTCGGCCTCTCCTACGGCGCGCACTCGAATCTCTGCGTCAACCAGATCCGCCGCAACGGCAGCGAGGCGCAGAAGCGGAAGTATCTGCCGAAGCTGATGTCCGGCGATCACGTCGGCGCGCTGGCGATGTCCGAGCCGGGCGCCGGCTCCGACGTGGTGTCGATGCGCACGCGCGCCGACAAGAAGGGCGACCGCTACGTCATCAACGGCGGCAAGATGTGGATCACCAACGGTCCGGTCGCCGAGACGCTGGTGGTGTATGCGAAGACCGACCCGGATGCCGGCCCGCGCGGCATGACCGCCTTCATCATCGAGAAGGGGATGAAGGGATTTTCGACCGCGCAAAAGCTCGACAAGCTGGGCATGCGCGGTTCCGACACCTGCGAGCTGGTGTTTCAGGATTGCGAGGTGCCGGCAGAGAACGTGCTCGGCCAGGTCGGCAACGGCGTCAACGTGCTGATGTCCGGCCTCGACTATGAGCGCGCGGTGCTGGCGGCAGGCCCGCTCGGCATCATGCAGGCCTGCATGGACGTGGTGATGCCCTATGTGCACGAGCGCAAGCAGTTCGGTCAGCCGATCGGCACGTTCCAGCTCGTGCAGGGCAAGGTCGCCGACATGTATGTGACGATGAACGCCGCGCGCGCCTACGTCTATGCGGTGGCGAAGGCCTGCGACCGCGGCGAGACCACCCGCGAGGATGCGGCGGGCGCCATCCTCTACGCGGCCGAGCGGGCGACGCAATGCGCCCTGGATGCGATCCAGCTGCTCGGTGGCAACGGCTATATCAACGACTATTCGACCGGCCGGCTGCTGCGCGACGCGAAGCTTTACGAAATCGGTGCGGGAACCAGCGAGATCCGGCGCATGCTGATCGGACGAGAATTGTTCGAAAAACAGGCCTGAGCCAGGGGTGGTTCCCTCGCGCGGCGGTATAGTCAACAGCCGGTGAGGGCAGGGGTTCTGCGACCTGGGTCACACTCGGCTTTATCGAACCGCCGTAGGGGATAGGGCGACCAAAGCCTGATAGAGGCTTTTTTCAACGATCGGGGCTACTTATGGACCAACTGACTACTGCGCCGCTGCAGCCGGCATCGACGAGCGTGAAGGTCGCGTTTACCGGCGACCGCGGCAGTTTCTTGAGCCTTGTCGCGCGCGGCGCGGGCCTCGAGATGATCACCGCCGGCTTCTACCGCTTCTGGCTGACCACCGACATCCGCCGCCATCTCTGGTCGCACACTGTCGTCGATGGCGACGGCGCCGAATACACCGGCCGCGCCAAGGAGCTTCTGATCGGCTTCCTCGTCGCCATGGCGATCCTGGTGCCGATCTACATCGGCTACTTCATTCTCGGCCTCGAGGCCGAGCGGCTGCAGGCCTTCGCCAGCTTCCCGCTGGTGATCTTCCTCTACGTATTCACCCAGTTCGCGATCTACCGCGCGCGCCGCTATCGCATGACGCGCACCGTCTGGCGCGGTGTCCGCTTCTGGATGACCGGCTCCGGCTGGAACTACGCTTTCCGTGCGACGCTCTGGGGCGCGGCGATGGTGCTGACCGCTCGGCCTGGTGCTGCCGTGGCGCGATGCCGCGCTCGAGCGCTACAAGATGCAGCACACCCATTATGGCGACCTGCAGGGCAGCTTCGAAGGCGACGGCTGGGAGTTCTTCAAGCGCGGCTGGTGGCTGTGGCTGCTGACGCCGTTCGCGTACGTGGTCACTCGTATATCGGCATTCCCTTCGTCTACGCCGCGTTCAAGGCGATCCAGATGCGCTGGTGGCTGAACGGCCTGCGTCTCGGCGGCGTGAGCCTCGAGTCGAAGCTCGGTACCGGCGCCTTGATCGGCCTGTACTGGAAGACGATCGGCTGGATGGTCCTGCTGTCGATCGTGCTCGCCGGCTACATCGCGATCATCGCTCCGATTGCGACCGGAGAGTCCATTGGCGGCGGCGTTCAGCAATCCCGAGCTCTATACCAACGTGACGTTCCTTGCCCTGGCCGTCATCGGCTACCTCGCCTGGGCGATGGCGCTGAACATCTTCATCCGCCTCTACCTCATGCGCGACCTGTGGCAGCGCGCGGTGTCGTCGATCACCGTTCATGGTATCGAAGCTGCGGCGAACGTCGCCGCCAAGGGCGAACTCGCGAACGCCATCGGCGAAGGCTTTGCCGACGGCCTCGATGTCGGAGGGTTCTGAGACTTGAGCGAAGCGGGGACACCAATCGAGGCCGGCTCTGCCGTTGATGCGGCAGCGCCAGTGCGTGCCCCGGTCACCTATCTCGACGGCACTTCGAGCCGCAGGCGCGACGTCGACCTCAAGCTCGCCGCCGAGGCTTGCGAGATCCTGGAGGACGATGCGGTCGTCGCCTCCTGGCCTTATGCGGACATTCGCCGGGCCGACGGCCCGGTCGGCACGCTGCGGGCGATGTGCGTATCGGCACCGCTGCTGGCGCGGCTGGAAATCCGCGACCCGGCGCTTGCCGCCGAGCTCGAGCGCCGCTGTCCGACGCTGGATGCGGATCTGCCTGGCGCCAAGGGCGTCGCGACCATCGTCGCGTGGTCGGCCGCGGCCTTCGTCTCGATCGTGCTGATGGTGCTGTTCGTCATGCCGCTTGCTGGCCGACCGCTTGACGCCGCTCATTCCCTACGCGGTGGAAAAGCGCCTCGGCGAGGTCGCCGACAAGCAGGTCAAGGTCATCTTCGACGGCAAGCTGTGCGAGAACCCGGACGGCAAGGCCGCCTTCGCGAAGCTGGTCGACACCCTGCGCCAGGCCGGCGAGGTCGATGCCACCGCGGATGCCGCGGTGATCTCCAACGAGATCGCCAACGCGATCGCGCTGCCGGGCGGCAAGATCTACGTGTTCGAGGGGTTGCTCGCGAAGGCCGAAAGCGTCGACGAGCTTGCCGGCGTGCTTGCGCACGAGCTCGGCCACGTGAAGAACCGCGACGGCCTGCGCAACCTGATCTACAACGGCGGCACGTCGTTCCTGATCGGCCTCTTGTTCGGCGACGTCACCGGTTCCAGCGCCATCATCTTCGCCAGCCGCGAATTGTTCCAGGCGTCGCATTCGCGTGAAGCCGAGCGCATCGCCGACAAGACCACCATCGACGTGATGCGCAAGCTCGGCCGCTCGCCGAAGCCGATGGGCGAGTTCCTGCTGCGGATAACGGGCAAGGAGAAGGGCAAGGGCCTGGCGTTGATTTCCAGCCACCCGATGTCGGAAGACCGCCTGGCGCGGATGAGCGAGCAGGACGCCCCGCCGTCCGCCCCGCCGCTGCTGACGCCAAGCGAGTGGGCTGCGCTGAAGGCGATCTGCAAGGCACCCGACAAGAGCTGATGCATTTCACGAACTCGGCGCAGTCCCCTCTCCCCCATAGGCGAGCGAAGCGACGCCGTTCTTCGAACGGCTACGGGGGAGAGGGAGCGCTCAGAATTCGCGCGCGGTCGCACCTATCGCACCAATCCGTTTGTCTTCGCCACCCAGGCCCGCACGGCGGGAAGGATCTCCGGCAACAGCGTCTTCACCTCGACGGCCGACATGCCTGGCCGCATGCGCGGGTGATAGAGGAGATTGAGCAGGAGCTGGTCGTAGATGCCGAAGTGGCCCATGCTCACCTCGTCGTTGAAGGTCGTCCACGGCACCTCGTCGGTGTCGTTGATCGGGCCAAGCGCCTGCAGCAGTTCCTCATAGGCGCAGTCGGCGAAGATGAAGTTGCCGGCGTCGACCGCGAGAATGACGTTCGAGGAGACGATCGCGAAGTCGTCGTTCTTGGTGAAGCTCGACAGGCACTGCGGATCGATCGCCTTGCGGATCTCGCGGGCGCGGTCGGCGCCGTAGAACGAGACGATCGTCCGATGCAGGTCGCGGTCGCGCACCAGCGTGACCGTCACGTTGGCGTCCTCGCGCTGGTCGGTCACGGCGATGTCGAGATGCTCGATGCGGCGGCCGATGTCGGCGACCACCTCGCGCATGCGGGCGCGGCGATCCGGACGCGCCTTGTTGTCGATGAACACGCGCACCGGCCTGTCATACCTGCGGATGCGATCGACCCGGCCGGCCAGGTGGAATTCGGCGCCGAACGCGACCTTGAAGAAGCCGTCGGCGATCTCGGCGTCGGTGAATTGCTTGCGCTCGCGCTGCGGCGTGACGATGGTCTGGGCGCAGGCGAGTTCGGCCGCGAGCGGCAAGGCCAGGGTCGCGACGAGCGCAATGCCAGCTGAGCGGTGACGGGCCAGGCGCTGGTTCCTTCCGAGCATGCATCATCCTAAACCATTCGCCGTGGCCAAACAAAAAAGGCCGGCGAGTGGCCGGCCTTTCGCATAATGCGTATGCGAAACGCTCAGTTCTTCACGATCACCGTCGCGCCGACCTGCACGCGGCTGTAGAGGTCGATCACGTCGTCGTTGGTCATGCGGAAGCAGCCGGACGACACGGCCTGGCCGATCGTCTCCGGCTCGTTGGAGCCGTGGATGCGATAGAGCGTCGAGCCGAGATACATCGCGCGCGCGCCGAGCGGATTGTCCTCGCCGCCCTTCATGAAGCGCGGCAGGTCCGGGCGGCGGCGCAGCATCTGCGCCGGCGGCGTCCAGTCCGGCCATTCCTTCTTGGCGCGTGACCCTGTGCACGCCGGCCCAGCGGAAGCCGTCGCGGCCGACGCCGATGCCGTAGCGGAGCGCCTGGCCGTTGCCGACGATATAGTACAGGCGGCGCTCGGCGGTGTTGATGTAGATGCTGCCCGGCTTGTAGTCGCCGGCGAAGCTGACCGTGGAGCGCGTGACAGAGCCGGCATAGCCGCCCGAGAAGAACTGATAGCGCTTTTGCGCCGGTGAGCCTCCGAACAGCAGGTCCGGATCATCGACCTGAGCCTGCGCAGGCTGCACGAGCGCAGCCAGAACAATCGAAACCGTCAGAAAGGCCAGCAGCCGCTTCATTCCATCCTCGTTGCGAGTTTCTGTCAGCGTCCCCTCCGGCGAAGCGTCCTTCGCCGCAGTTCGCCGGGAGAAAGGCCACAATTCGCTGATTTTCGCAACCCGCGGCGCGCATGCGTCTGTGCACGGACATGCCTCACTTCGACCCGCCGCATTCCCGGTCCCCACGCCGGAACGCCATGAATTGGCGCGATGGAGCCATCCAGGCAAAGCGTTTGACGCTGCTCGCGAAGGATGATTTTTTCGTGATCGGGAGCACTTCCAACAACAACGAAAGCAACGGTGCAGCCATGAACGGTGCGGAAAGTCTGGTGAGAACGCTGGTCGCGGGCAAGGTGGACGTGTGTTTCACCAACCCGGGCACTTCGGAAATGCACTTCGTTTCCGCGCTCGACCGCGTCGACGGCATGCGCTGCGTGCTCGGTCTGTTCGAAGGCGTGGTGACCGGCGCCGCCGACGGCTACTACCGCATGAAGGGCACGCCGGCCTCGACGCTGCTGCATCTCGGTCCAGGTCTCGGCAACGGCATCGCCAACCTGCACAACGCCAAGAAGGCTTCGTCCGGCATCGTCAACATCGTCGGCCAGCACGCGACCTATCACATCGATTTCAACGCGCCGCTCACCTCCGACATCGAGGGACTGGCGCGGCCGGTCTCGTCCTGGGTACGCACGTCGCCGGATGCGAAGTCGGTCGCGCGCGACGGTGCGGCCGCCATTGCCGCGGCAAGCGCCTCGCCGGGTCAGATCGCGACGCTGATCCTCCCGGCAGACACCGCCTGGAACGACGCGGACGGCATCGCCGAAGTCGGCGCGATCTCGCAGCGCGCGGCGATGTCCGCCTCCGCGGTCGACAACGCCGCGAAAATTCTCAAGAGCGGCGAGCCGACGCTGATCCTGATGTCGCACCGGGCGCTGCGCGAGGACGGGCTGGCGCTGGCGCAGCAGATCGCCGGCAAGACCGGCTGCAAGGTGATGGCGCAGGGCTCCAACCCGCGCGTCGCCCGCGGCGCGGGCCGCTATTCGGTCGACCGCGTGCCCTACGTGGTCGACCTCGCGCTCAACACGCTAAAGGATTTTCGCCACATCATCCTGGTCGAGGCGCACGAGCCGGTGGCGTTCTTCGCCTATCCGAACAAGCCGAGCCTGTTGAAGGCGGACGGCGCCGATAGTCCACAAGCTGTGCGACATCGGCGGCGACTGCATCGGCAGCCTGCAGGCGCTGGCCGACGCGGTCGGCGCCAAGCCCGCCGACGTCAAGCCGCAGACGCACGCCGAGATCGTCAAGCCGACCGGAGCGCTGACGCATGCGTCGATCGCCGCTGCAATCGCCGCGGCGATCCCGGAGAACGCCATCGTCGTCGACGAGGCGGTGACCACCGGCCGCGCATTCTTCGCGCCCACCGCCGGCGCTAAGCCGCACGACTGGCTGCAGAACATGGGCGGGTCGATCGGCTACGGCACGCCGGTCGCCACCGGCGCTGCGGTCGCCTGTCCGGATCGCCGCGTCATCGCGCTCGAAGGCGACGGCAGCGCCATGTACACGATCCAGTCGCTGTGGACGCAGGCGCGCGAGCAACTCGACGTCACCACGGTGATCTTCGCCAACCGCACCTACGAGATCCTCAAGGGCGAGTTCACCCATGTGCAGGCGGGCACGCCGGGCAAGAAGGCGGTCGACATGCTCAATATCGACCGGCCCGCGCTCGACTGGCTCGCGCTGGCGAAGGGCATGGGCGTGCCGGGCGTGGCCGTGTCGAACGCCGAGGATTTCCACAAGGAACTCGCCAATTCGGTCAGGACGCCCGGACCGCGGCTGATCGAAGTGCAGATGTGAGGCAGGGCGGTCTGAGCTGCCTGCGGGTGTGAAGAAGGGCCGGAGCTCCGGCCCTTTTGCTTGTGCGGATCGGCACCGCCGGCAACCCTCAGAGCCAGGGCGGAAAATCGCGCGATTTGATCTCGATCAACGTTGTGCGATGCGAGCGCGGCGAAAAATGCCTTGAGCAGGTCCATGCTCGAGGGAGGCGCCTATGTGGCGATCATTGTTGCTGGTTTCATCCGCGCTGCTGTTCTGTGTGGTTCTGAGCGATGGAGCCGATGCGCAACGTTATGGCGGCGCCGGTTTTCGCGGCGGCGGCTTTTATGGCGGTGGCTACCGCGCGGTCGGAGTAGGCGGTGGACGCTGGGCGGCTGGTGCGATCGGACGTCCGGGGTGGGGTGCGGGCTATCGTCCCGGCTGGGGCGGTCGCTGGGCCGGGTATCGAACGGGCTGGCGTTGGGCCGGCTACCGTTCGGGCTGGGGCAATCGGCCCTGGCTTGGTGCGGCTGGTCTCGGCCTTGCGAGCGCGGCGTATTACGGCAGCTATTATCCATACGCCTACGGTGCCGGCGGCTACTATCCCTACGGCTACAGCTCCTATGGATACGGATACAACGACTGCGTTCCGTGGAGGGGCCGCTACGCGTACTACTGATCGCGCGGTATGACATCGAGAGGTTTGTGTCAGCCCGTCTTCGCTCTCCCGCCTTCGCTCTTCGAGCTACGGCGCGGCATCCTTCGCTCACTTCGCTACGAAAGGCTCTGCTGGCTTGCCAAGCCGTAGCTCGCGAAGCGAGCGAAGGCTGGTGGGCACTGTAGGGATCGAACCTACGACCTTCCCCGTGTGAAGGGGACGCTCTCCCGCTGAGCTAAGCGCCCGGTGCTTTGTGGGTACCTTGCCGGCGGTTTACGAAGCGCGGGGGCCCGGTGTCAAGCAAGGATGCCAATTCCTGGGCTTCGCGCCGCCCCGGCTCGCGCGGGTGCGGGCGCACCGAGGCGCGACGGCTGGCCGGCGATCAGGTCTTCCGCTCTTCGACGCCTTTGCCGATCGTCACGTTGAGCT
This sequence comes from uncultured Alphaproteobacteria bacterium, assembly GCA_963843435.1. Classification (GTDB taxonomy): domain Bacteria; phylum Pseudomonadota; class Alphaproteobacteria; order Rhizobiales; family Xanthobacteraceae; genus P52-10. Next base: position 27,743 of record CAWJKJ010000003.1, on the reverse strand, counting down.
TCTGCGTTTCGGTCCGGCCTTCCGGATATTTGATCTCGATGGAAAAGCTGTCGATGCCGTTGAAGGTCGGCTCGGACTTGTAGAATGCCACGTAGCCGGGCACTTCCATGGCCAGGCACTGCTTGTAGTTCTTGGCGTTGATTTTCGCTGATTTCACCGTCACCGTGCCGTTCGCCGGCTTGTCGACCAGGCGGATGGTCGGCAGCGGACCGGACGAGCAGTCCTGCTTGACGTTGATGTAAACGCCGACGCGGATATCCTTTCCGGGTTCACCGCGCGCCGCGCGGGTCACGCTCTGGCCGAGAGCGCTGGACGACCCCGCCAGAGCGACAAGGGTGAACGCCAGAGCGCGCCCCAGGCGCCGGATTGGCTTCGGTGGTTGGACATCGTGGCGCATGCCCGATCCCTGGATGGTCGCATGGATTTCGCGAGCAACATCGCTCGATCCGATCATACGTCAACGCGCTTGGGGCGGCGATAGCAAATGACCAACCTGCGCAGGTACGTTTGCCACCGCCTTCCCACGCCACCAGGATTGACTTGGGTTTCGCGTTTGACTGTTATCAAGCGGGGGGCTGGGGACGCGCGCATGAAGCTGTCGCTGAACGTCGGCCTGACGTGGCCCGAACTCGAGCACCTGTATTCCGTGGGCTACAAGGGCTGGACCGTCGGCAAGGTCTGGTCCGCGATGGACCCGCAGACCGGTGCCATGTCGTGGGAATGGCACCTCTGTATCCCGATGAACCTGCCGGATGACGCGCAAGGTGTCGCACGAAGCAAGTCCGAAGCGCTGCAGGCGCTCGCCGACAGCTTGCACGCGGTAGTCCTGCGAACGCCGTCTGACCGGCTTCAGCGTGCATTTCTCCTTGCCGAAGCCGCGGGACTTACATTCGACGACGGTACGACGATGGAGTTTGATGTCGATGAGCTGGCGGCGCTTTCCGAGTTGGCCGCCGAGCCGCCCGCGCTTGTCCTCGCGCCTGTTCGGCCACTGGCGATCGCGGCTAAAAATCCTGTTGTGCCGTCCACAGGTGCGCAGGTCGGTCAGCCCGCCGCCCTGGCGGCTGAAAGGAAGCGGCCGGTGATCAACGTCATGATGACGACGAGAAGCGGCGGTGCGGTGCAGATTGCAATTCCAAAGGCGCCCGCGACTGTGGAGGGCCTTGATCAACTCAATCCACCCCTGAAAATCGATCAAGGCTGACGCTTGGCCATCTCGGCGCGCGCTGCGTGCGTGCCCACGATTGATGAAGCGGGCCAGCGCGTGGCCCAGCCGTCCTTTTCCTTGCGAACTTACCGCGCCTGCTGTGCGCGCGAGGCCTGGCTTTGCAGGGCGCGGATGCGGTCGGCCAGGGTGCCCTTCGTCGCCGACGGGGCAATGCCGGGCGCGGGCTCCGCCGCCACGGGCTTGTTGGCGTTCGCGGCACTCGGCACGGAGCCGTTCGTGGCCGTTTTGCCCTGCGCGTAGCTTTGCTCCGGCGTACGCGCCTCGACCGCAAGGATCGCCTCGATCGGCGAGTCCGGTCCCTCCAGCGTGATCGCGAGCTTCGCCACCTCGGCGGCGATATCGTTGATGCGCTCGCGCAGCACCGCGTTCTCCATGCGCTCGGTGGCCCAGGACGTCTCCGCCTGCGACTTGATGCCGTTGAGCTCGCGCTGCATGGCGTTGCGCTCCTCGCGCGCCGCGGTGAGCTGCTCTTCCAGCGTGGTCTTTTCGGCCCGCAGCTTTTCGAACGCGGGCGCGCTCGCGGGGACGAAAGCGATCTGCTGGCGCTCGCTCTGCTCCGAGGTCTGCAGTGCTTCCAGTTGCTGCCGCAGCTGGTGGTTCTCGATGCCGCGCTCGGCCAGCATCTTGCCCTGCACCGCGAGGCGGTTTTCCAGGTCGGTCGCGCGTGAGCCGAGCATCTCGGCTTCCTTGGTCTGCGCGACCAGTTGCTTCTCCAGATCGTTGACCCGCTGCGCGAGATTCTCGACGCGCTCGCGCGCAGCGTTCAGGTCACGCGTGGCGCTGCTCGAACTCGTCGCGGGTCGAGCGAGAGCTTCTGCTGCGCTTCGGTGAATTCGCGCTCGGCGTCGTTGACGCGATGCTGCAGCGCGATGATCTGCGTGTTGACGGCGGCGAGCTCGACCTGTCGCGCCTCCGCGACCTGCGAGCGGTCCGACAGCTGGCTGACCGATCTTCGCCAGCTCGTTCTGCTTGTCGGACAGTTTCGTCTCGGCTTCGCGCAGCGCCTGCGTCTTTGCCGCGAATTCCTCTTCGGTGGCGCGCAGCTGCTCCTTCACGGACTTTTCGCGCGCCTCGAGCTGGAAGATCGTCGCGTTCTTCTCGCCGAGCTCGAACTTCATCCGGTTGATCGCTTCGGATTTCTTGCCCAATTCGGCCAGCTGGGTCGTGGTCTTGGCCTTCAGCTGGTCGACGCTCATCTCGAGCCGCCGCGCCGACATGGCGAATTCGGCGCGCAACTGGTCCTTGTCGGCCTGGATTTCGGCCATCGACAGCGGCGTCGCTGCCTCCAGCCGCCGGGTCGTCAGGCGCACGGCGCGGCCGTGCACCAGGGGAACGATGGCGAGCCCGAGCAGGGTGGAGACCAGAAAACCGATCGCGAAATACATGATCGGCTCGACCATGGCGCACTCCGACTATTAAGAACTTCGTTACCATGCCATGGAGCGCGGCCCGAACGCCAGCCGCACCGCCGCGTTAACCTAAATCGGGGCGGCAGCGCGACGGCGTTCAGGTTTCGGGCCGAAAACCGGCCCCGTCAGAACGGATTCCAGGTCGCAGTCGGCGTGAACTTCAGGTAGCCGATATTGGCCCCGAGCCTTAAGCCCACGCCGGAGCGGATCGGCACCACGACGATGTTGTTGGCGGTCAGCGCGGTCATGCCGAAACCGCCGACGAAATAGGCCGATCCGTCGATGCCCGCGAACCGCTGGTAGACCGCGCCGGTCGCCGGCAGGTTGTAGACCAGCATCATGGTCCGGGCGCCGTCGCCGCCCCAGTCGAAGCCGACCGATGGGCCCTGCCAGTAGACGCGCAGGTCGCCGGCGTTCTTGGTGTAAAGCGTGCCTTCGCCGTAGCGGAGCCCTGCGACGAACGCGCCGCTGCCTTCCTCGCCCAGAATGTAGCCGTTCGGCAGGCCCCAGTTGCTCACCGCGCGCTCCACGACCGAGGCGAGGCCGCGCGACACGTTGCCGAAGAAGTTATGGCCCGCATTGACGATCTCGTCCGGCGAGAACGTCTGGTTGGGGTTCTGGCCCGGGCGCGGGCCGCCCTGACTTCCTTGGGCGGCAGCAGGCAGCGTCCCGGCCAGCATTGCTGCAAGCAACACCGCGGCAAGGCGCATGACGACTTTCATAAGGGTCCCCTCGTTGCAAAATAGGTAAGTCGAAGCCGGCATTTAACCGGATGCTGACGCCACCCACCTAAAATGCAGAAAACGTCCCGAATCGAGCTTTTATCGGCATCAAGTATGACGTTACGACGGCATGAAAGGAAAGCCTCCAGGCCCGGGTTCCAAGGGGGGCTTGCGCTCGTGGTTGCGCTATTGGTGCTGCTTGCCGCCCCCGGCATGGCGCTTCGCCCAGGGCACCACCGAGCGGGTGGTGGTGAACCGCTTCACGGGTCAGGCGATCTCCGGCTACGATCCGGTGGCCTACTTCACCGACACGGCGGCCGTACGCGGCGACGAGCGGTTCGAGGCGGTGCACGACGGCGCGGTCTGGCGCTTCCGCAACGAGGGCAACCGCGCCGCCTTCGTCGGTCACCCGGAAGTCTACGCCCCGCAGTTCGGCGGCCACGACCCGGTCGATGTCGCGCGCGGCAAGGTGGTGCAGAGCCTGCCGCAGCTTTGGACCGATCCACGAGAAGCGGCTGTATCTGTTCGCGAGCGAGACAAGCCGCACGGCGTTTGCGGCGAACCCGGAAGGATTTGCGAAGTCGGCGGAGCGGCGCTGGCCGAAGCTGAGGCTGGAGCTGGCGCAGTAGGGTGTTGGTGCCGGCGCAGGGATCGGATGCTGAATTCTTAGCAGGCGACTTGCCGGACCAGCAAACGCAAAGTACGAACAGTCGACAGGTTTGTTTTCTGATTATCAGAAAAGAAAGCAATAAGATTTCGTGCCTAGGCTATTGTGTTTCCCAGTAGCTAGGAATATTCTACGCATATCCCGCCCCGGTGAGAGGGTGAGTCTAGATCGCCACGGCTTGTGGGGCGGGATGCGATGGTTGCTTGCGCTGGTGAGGCCTGGACCGAGGGCGGGTGTGTTTCGATCCCGTGGCGGATGAGGCCGGCGAACCCGGTGCAGGCGATCGGGTCCAAGTGCATCCCCACGCGGACGGCTCCGCGTGGTTGCTTCGTCAACAAGGTGCCGGCGCTACGAGCCCACCAGAGGCGTGATGCAGCAAGCCCGAATAAACTCATCGCGTGCGGAACGCAGGCGTGGAGCTGCGTTCGTCAGGAGCTCGTGTGCGTCTTTTCTACCCCTTTTGCACACGGGGCCGCGGGTGCGGTGAAACGCCCAAGCGTTCCGCACGCCCTCTCAGGGGCAGGGAAGGCAACAGAAGACCGGCAGCCCCAGGCCGGACGAAGAACGGGGCGATGACGCATGTCTGGAGACAGGCGCCGGCGTGCCCGGCGTAGCTCGAAGAGCGAAGCCGGGGGCTGTTTGACAATTGAATATGCGGGCGCTACCGCGCCTTCGACGGATCGCCCCAGGCGATGAACTCCGGCACGGCGAAATCGCCCTTGCGTTCGCCGAAGCGCAGCGGCTGGCCGTGGCCATCCGTGACCCGGCCGCCTGCGGCTTCGAGGATCGCGTGGCCTGCGGCGATGTCCCATTCGGAGATCGCCGAAAGTCGCGGATAGATATCGGCAGCGCCTTCCGCGACGCGGCAGAACTTCAGCGCCGATCCGATCGGCAGCCGCGTCGCGCCGCGCTGCCTGATGAAGGCATTTGTCCGGCTGTCGAGGTGGGAGCGGCTGACGGCCGCGACCCACTTGTCTTCCGGCAGACGGCCGCGTGCGAATTGGCTCGCGGCTCGCGAGGCGCTCGGCCGCTTGGGCTGAGAGCTTCATTCGCTCGGCGCCGACTCCGACGACACCGCGCCAGATCAGCCCGAGCGCCGGCGCCGAGATGACGCCGAGCAGCGGCCGGCCGCGGGTCACCAGCGCGACGTTGACCGTGTAGTCGTTGTGGCCGGCGATGAACTCGCGCGTGCCGTCGAGCGGGTCGACGATGAAGAAGCTCGCAAGATACGGACCGGTCGTCCGATCGACCCGCTCTTCGGAGACGACCGGAATGTCGGGCCGAAGCTGCTTCAGGCCATCGACGATGATGGCGTCGGCGGCAAGATCGGCCTGCGTCACCGGGGAACCGTCCGGCTTTGTCTTCGGCGGTGATCCTGGTGACATCGAGAATGGCAGCTGAAGCGCGCGCCACCAGATCCGTCAGCGGCTCCAGCAGCGCCTGCGCGGCGACGGCATCGATCACAGTGCCTTCCGCAGAGGTGCTCATGCTGCGCCGAGCCTCGTCCGCAGCACAGATTTCGGGCGTTTTCTTGTCGTTGTTCGCCTGCTTCATCGAAGGCACCTGGCATTATCCTCTGGCTTTACCGGCGGCGGGCGGTTTCGCCACCATCGGTATCCTGCTATGAGTCCTGTTGAGATGTCGTGATTCGCCGCAATTGTTCTATGCGGCTCATTCCTGCGGGGAACAACCTCCATGTCCGGCTCGTCCTCGTCCGTCACCCTTGCTCCCGATACTGCATCCACCGGTCCGGATGCGCTCGATCTCGCCGCGCTGCTGTGCTCGCGGGTCTGCCACGACCTGATCAGCCCGGTGGGCGCGATCGTCAATGGGCTCGAGGTGCTGGATGACGCCAAGAACGCCGACGACCGCGACTTTGCCCTGCAGCTGATCCGCAAGAGCGCCCGCAACGCGTCGGCGAAGCTGCAGTTCTGCCGCCTGGCCTTCGGCGCCGCCGGCTCCGCCGGGGCCCAGATCGACACGGGCGACGCGGAAAACATGACGCGCGGCTTCCTCGAAGACGAAAAGACCAAGGTGGCGTGGAATCTGCCGCGGACGCTGCAGCCGAAGAACCGCGTCAAGCTGCTGCTGAACATGATGATCATCGCCCAGCAGACGATACCGCGCGGCGGCACCCTGACCGTCGATGCGCTGGGACAAGGCGATGGCGCCGGCTTCCGCATTCGCGCCGCCGGCCTCAATGCGCGGCTGCCGCAGAATATCGCCGACCAGCTCTCCGGCGCGCATCAGGGCGCGATCGACGCCCACGCCGTGCAGCCTTATTACACGCGGCTGCTCGCTCAGGCGTCCGGCCTGCGCGCGTCGCTCGCGATGGATGGCGACGCGGTGGTCGTGAGTGCCACGTAAAGCTGAAGCGCCTCGCATTGCGACGGCGCCGCCAGCCGGTCCGCGTTCAGATTTCCTTAACCACCCGTTCTTGCAGGACGACGCCGCTTTTGCCTGCATCTTGTTGGGATAGCCGCAGTTTTCGAGGTTAAGCAGCGGTCAATTCAACCAAATATAAAGGCTTTGCCCACAAACTGCCCAAACTGCGAAAGGCCTCGCTCGAGGCTTTCCCGCGTGTTTCTGGGGCAAGTGCATGGACGATCTTCTCCGCGAATTCCTGACCGAAACCCACGAGAGCCTCGATCTCGTGGACAATCAGTTGGTGAAGTTCGAACAGGACCCGAACAACGCGAAGATTCTCGATAACATCTTCCGCCTCGTCCACACCATCAAAGGCACTTGCGGCTTCCTCGGCCTGCCGCGCCTTGAAGCGCTGGCGCACGCCGCCGAAACGCTGATGGGCAAGTTTCGCGACGGCAAGGCGGTGACCGGAGAAGCCGTCTCGATCATCCTGTCGACGATCGACCGCCTGAAGGACATTCTCGCGAAGCTCGAACAGACCGAAGCCGAGCCCGAAGGCAGCGACCGCGACCTGATCGATGAGCTCGAACGCATGGTGCACGCAGAGCGAGCAGGCGGCGGAGCCTGCGCCGCCGGTGCGCGCGGCCGCCGCTACTGAGGGCACGCTGATCACGCAGACGCTCGAACGCGCGTTGCGGCCGGGCGAGGTCTCGCTCGACGAGCTCGAGCGCGCGTTCCGCGAGACGGCGCCGGAGATCGTGCCGGTAGCCCAGCCCGAAGCCCCGGCGCCGCAAGCGGCAAAGCCTGCCGCCAAACCCGTCGCCAAGCCCGCAGCGAAGAAATCGGTGGTGGAAATGGACACGCCGCTCAGCGACGCCGACAAGGTTGCGAACCAGTCGATCCGCGTCAACGTCGATACCCTCGAACACCTCATGACCATGGTGTCGGAGCTGGTGCTGACGCGCAACCAGCTGCTCGAAATCAGCCGCCGCCACGAGGATTCCGAATTCAAGGTGCCGCTGCAGCGGCTGTCGAACGTCACCGCCGAGCTGCAGGAAGGCGTGATGAAGACGCGCATGCAGCCGATCGGCAATGCCTGGCAGAAGCTGCCGCGCATCGTGCGCGACCTGTCGTCCGAACTCGGCAAGCAGATCGAGCTCGAGATGCACGGCGCCGACACCGAGCTCGACCGCCAGGTGCTCGACCTGATCAAGGACCCGCTGACGCACATGGTGCGCAACTCGGCCGACCATGGCCTCGAGATGCCCGCCGTCCGCGCGCACGCCGGCAAGCCGGAGCAGGGCACGATCCGCCTCTCCGCCTACCACGAGGGCGGCCACATCATCATCTGCATCGCCGACGACGGCCGCGGTCTGAACACCGAGGCGATCAAGGCGAAGGCGCTGTCGAACGGCATCGTTTCCGAGGCCGAACTCGAGAAGATGACCGAAGCGCAGATCCACAAGTTCATCTTCGCGCCGGGCTTCTCGACCGCGGCCAAGATCACCAACGTGTCCGGCCGCGGCGTCGGCATGGATGTGGTGCGCACCAACATCGACCAGATCGGCGGCACGATCGAAGTGAAGTCGGTGCCGGGCGAAGGCTCGAGCTTCATCATCAAGATCCCGCTGACGCTCGCCATCGTCTCGGCGCTGATCGTCGAGGCCGCGGGCGACCGCTTCGCCATTCCGCAGCTCTCGGTGGTCGAGCTGGTCCGCGCGCGCGCGAACTCCGAGCATCGCATCGAGCGCATCAAGGATACGCCGGTGCTGCGGCTGCGCAACAAGCTGCTGCCGCTGATCCATCTGAAGAGGCTGCTCAAGATCGACGACGGCGCGGAGATCGATCACGAGAACGGCTTCATCGTCGTCACGCAGGTCGGCAGCCAGACCTTCGGCATCGTCGTCGACGGCGTCTTCCACACGGAAGAAATCGTCGTCAAGCCGATGTCGAGCAAGCTGCGCCACATCACCATGTTCTCGGGCAACACCATCCTCGGCGACGGCTCGGTGATCATGATCATCGATCCGAACGGCATCGTGTCGGCGATCGGCAACTCGGTCGCCACCGCCGCCCGCGACATGTCCGAAGATCATGACGCGATGCGCAACGCCTCCAGCGACCAGATGACCTCGCTGCTGGTGTTCCGTGCCGGTTCGACCCAGCCGAAGGCGGTGCCGCTGGCGCTGGTCACCCGGCTCGAGGAAATCGAAGCGACCAAGATCGAGCTCTCGAACGGCCGCTACCTGGTGCAGTACCGCGATCAGCTGATGCCGCTGGTCGAGATGGAGGGCGTCAGCGTCCGCAAGGACGGCGTGCAGCCGATCCTCGTGTTCGCCGATGACGGGCGTTCGATGGGCCTCGTGGTCGACGAGATCGTCGACATCGTCGAGGAGCGCCTCAACATCGAGGTCGCCAGCACGCATGAGGGCATCCTCGGTTCGGCCGTGATCAAGGGCCAGGCGACCGAAGTGATCGACGTCGGCCATTTCCTGCCGATGGCGTTCGCCGACTGGTTCAGCCGCAAGGAAATGAAGCCGTCGATGCAGGCGCAGTCGGTGCTGCTGGTCGACGACTCGGCGTTCTTCCGCAACATGCTCGCGCCGGTGCTGAAGGCCGCGGGCTACCGCGTGTCGATCGCGACCAACGCCAAGGAAGGCCTCGGCGTGCTGCGGGCCGGCAACCAGTTCGCCGCGATCCTGACCGATATCGAAATGCCGGAAATGAACGGCTTCGAATTCGCCGAGACGATCCGCGCCGACCAGAAGCTCGGTCACGTGCCGATCATCGCGCTCTCGTCGATGATCTCGCCGGCGGCGATCGAACGCGGTCGTCAGGCGGGCTTCCACGACTACGTCGCCAAGTTCGACCGGCCCGGCCTGATCGCCGCGCTGAAAGAACAGACCGCCGAACTCCATCGCGCCGCATAGGAGCGAGAAACCAAAGAACTTGGGAACTGACAGATGACTGCCAAGGACGAAGGCGTCGCCAACATCACCGAATACGTCACGACCATGATCGGCGGACAGCTGTTCGGTCTGCCGATCTCGCGGGTGCAGGACGTGTTCATGCCGGAACGGCTGACGCGCGTGCCGCTCGCCTCCGTCGAGGTCGCCGGCGTGCTCAACCTGCGCGGCCGCATCGTCACCGCGATCAACATGCGCGCGCGTCTCGGCCTGCCGCAGCGAAGCGACGGCGCGCAGTCGATGGCGGTGGGCGTCGACCTGCGCGGCGAGTCCTACGGGCTGCTGATCGATTCGATCGGTGAAGTGCTGAAGCTGCCGGATGACGGCTGCGAGGTGAACCCGGTCAACATGGATCCGCGCATGGCCAAGATGAGCGCCGGCGTGTACCGGCTCGACGGCCATCTGATGGTGGTTCTCGATGTCGACCGGATCCTTGAGATGTCGTCGGACGCGATGGCTGCGTAACACTTCGGCGGAAAGAACGAGCCGCCGGGAAATCTGGGAAGAAGCAGAGGCAGTACAATGAAGACATGTCTGGTTGTCGACGACTCGAGCGTGATCAGGAAGGTTGCGCGCCGGATTCTGGAAGGCCTCGATTTTCAGATCACCGAGGCTGAGAACGGCGAGAAGGCGCTGGAAGCCTGCCGCGATGCGTTGCCGGATGCAGTCCTGCTCGACTGGAACATGCCGGTGATGGACGGCTACGACTTCCTGCGCAACCTGCGGCAGATGCCCGGCGGCAACAAGCCGAAGGTCGTGTTCTGCACCACCGAAAACGATGTCGCGCACATCGCCCGTGCGCTGCACGCCGGCGCGAACGAGTACATCATGAAGCCGTTCGACAAGGACATCGTGACCGCGAAGTTCCACGAAGTCGGTCTGATCTAGCTAGCCTGTAAATCCGGATGGCGGCCACAGTGGCCGCCTCGGCGTCGCGTTCGTTGTGTAGAGTTGGTGGGTAATGAGTATTGCGTTGGCGACGCCGAACGGCGCCATGGATACGCGCAGCGATCGCTTGCGCGTGATGGTGGTCGACGACTCGGCTGTGATCCGCGGGCTGATCTCGCGCTGGATCGAGGCCGAGCCTGACATGTTCGTGGCGGCGTCCTTGCGCACGGGACGCGAGGCGGTCGAGCATGTGGACCGTGTCGATCCCGATGTCGCCGTGCTCGATATCGAGATGCCCGACATGGACGGCATCTCCGCGCTGCCGCTGATGCTGGCGAAGAAGCGCGACCTTGTCGTCATCATGGCCTCGACGCTGACCCGCCGCAACGCGGAGATCAGCTTCAAGGCACTGTCGCTCGGCGCCGCCGACTACATTCCGAAGCCGGAAGGCGCGCGCGAGGTCGCCGTCGCCGAGATGTTCCGGCGCGACCTGATCCAGAAGATCCGCCACCTCGGCGCACGCCGCCGTGGCGTCAAGATCCCGCCGCACAGCCCGCCGCTGGCGCCGACGCCCGGCGCTGCCGCTCGCCCGCTGCCGGCGACGGCGCATCCGTTGCGCAGGCGCCGCTGATGCGGCGTCCGCTCAGCGCGACGCCGCCGCGCGTGCTGACGATCGGTTCGTCCACCGGCGGTCCGCAGGCGCTGATGGCCCTGGTCGCCGAGATCGGTCCGGTGATCGACCGCTTTCCGGTGCTGATCACCCAGCATATGCCGCCGACCTTCACGACCATCCTGGCCGAGCATCTGGGGCGCGCGAGCAAGCATCCGGCGCATGAGGCGGTCGACGGCGAGGTGGTCAAGGCCGGGCAGATCTATGTCGCGCCCGGCGGCAAGCACATGCGCGTGACGCGACATGGCGCGGACATCGTCATTGCGCTCGACGACGGTCCGCAGATCAATTTCTGCAAGCCCGCGGTCGATCCGTTGTTCCAGTCCGCCGTCGGCGTCTGGCAGGGCGGCGTGATGGCCGTGGTGCTGACGGGGATGGGCTCCGACGGCATGCGCGGCGGCAAGGACATCGTCGCGGCCGGTGGCAACGTCATCGCCCAGGACGAAGCGACAAGCGTGGTTTGGGGAATGCCCGGTGCGGCAGCGCACGCGGGCATTTGTGCAGCAGTTCTGCCACTCGGCCAGATCGGCCCGAAGCTGGTGCGTGTGTTTTCCGGAGATCGCTCGTGACGCCATCCGAGTATGAGTACCTGCAGAAATTGCTGAAGGAGCGGTCCGGCCTGGTCTTGTCGGCGGACAAGCAGTACCTGGTCGAGAGCCGGCTGATCCCGCTCGCCCGGCGCTCGGGCCTTGGCGGCATCAGCGACCTCGTCGCGAAGATGCGGATGGGCGCGGAGCCGCTGGTCGTCGCCGTCGTCGAAGCGATGACGACGAACGAAACCTTCTTCTTCCGCGACAAGGTTCCGTTCGAGCATTTCCGCGAGACCATCCTGCCGACCATGCTGGAGGCGCGAAAGCACCGCCGCTCGATCCGCATCTGGTGCGCGGCAAGCTCGACCGGGCAGGAGCCGTATTCGCTGGCGATGATCCTCAAGGACATGGGCGCGACCATGAGCGGCTGGCGGACGGAGATCGTCGCGACCGATCTGTCGCAGGAGGTGCTCGAGAAATCGAAGTCCGGCATCTTCAGCCAGTTCGAAGTGCAGCGCGGCCTGCCGATTCAGATGCTCGTCAAGCACTTCACCCAGGTGAACGAGACCTGGCAGCTCTCGCCGGAAATCCGCGCGATGGTGCAGTTCAAGCAGCTCAACCTGCTGCACGACTTCTCGCATCTGGGCGGCTTCGACATCATCTTCTGCCGCAACGTGCTGATCTATTTCGATCAGGACACGAAGGTAAACGTGTTCAATCGCCTCGCGAAGATCATCGAGCCGGACGGCTTCCTGGTGCTGGGCGCGGCGGAGACGGTGGTCGGCCTGAGCGCGGGCTTCAGCCCCTATCCCGAGCGGCGTGGGCTCTATCATCCGTCGAAAACGGCGTCGCCGTCGATCGTACCCGCAGGCGGAGCAGGGCGGCTGGCTGCAGCCGCGCGCTGAGCTGCAGGCTGCAATCGTGGACACCGTCCAAGATCACGCTCAGCGGCGGCCGAGCTTGCGGCGAGGCCTGCCTTCCGGACGCTGGATCGTCGCCTGCGCGGCGCCCGCCTGCATGGCGACGGCAAGCGTCGTATAGACCTTCACCCAGGCGGCCTTGACCTCGGGCGTGAAGGCGTCACCCAACCTCTTCTCGAGGACCCACAGCAGCGCATCGGCGACGACGACATAGTGCTCTGCCTTGGTCCCGTAAGCCGCGTGGGCGATCTCGCGCACGAACGATCTGTCGATCTTGATCTTGTCGAGCGGGAAGGCGTGCAGATAGCTCAACGAGGAATATCCGGTTCCGAAGTCGTCGAGCGCGATCGTCACGCCGAGTGAGCGAAGCTGATGCAGGATCGCGAAATTCTGCTCCGTGCCCTCCAGCAGCAGCGTTTCGGTGATCTCCAGCTCCAGCCGTTGCGGCGGCAGTCCGGTCTTGGCCAGAATGCGCACGATCTTGCTCGCCAGGTCTCCGCTCTGGAATTGCACCGGCGACACGTTCACGCTGACTTTCGTGAACGGCGGCCATTGCCTGGCGTCAAGAGCATGCCTGCCGCAGCACCTGTTCGCCCAGCAATTCGATCAGGCCGGTCTCCTCCGCCAGCGAAATGAATTGATCGGGAGGGATCATGCCGCGCAGAGGGTGGCGCCAGCGAACCAGCGCTTCCATCGCCACCTTCCGGCGGGTCTCGATGTCGATCATCGGCTGATAGTGAACTTCGAACTGGCCGGCTGCGATCGCCGTGCGGAGGTCGCACAGCAGCTGCTGGCGTTCGCGTATCTGCTCGCTCACCTGCTCGAACGAGCGATATTGCCCGCGCCCGTCACGCTTGGCGTGATAGAGTGCGAGGTCGGCGCTGCGCATGAGTTCGTCGGCGGCAACCCCGTCCGTCGGCGCCATGGCGATGCCGACACTTGCGCCGACCGAGACCGGACGTCCTTCGAGCTCGTAGGGCGCGCCGAGCGTCGCGATGATGCGCTCGGCCAGCGCGGTCGCCTCGGCAGCATTCGCGATGGGCATCTGCAGAATGGCGAACTCGTCGCCACCGAGGCGGGCGATCGTATCCGTTGTCCGCACGAGGGACGCCAGACGCCCCGCAGCCGCCTGCAACAGCGCGTCGCCGGCCGGATGGCCCAGGGTGTCGTTGACCCCCTTGAAACGATCGAGGTCGATGAAGTGAACCGCGGCCATCTGCCCGCGCTTGACGTGTGCCAGCGCGTCCTCAAGCCGCTGGTTCAGCAGCGCGCGGTTGGCAAGATCGGTCAGCGCATCGTGCCGTGCCATATGCGCAATCTGGGCATCGGAGCGCTTGCGCTCGGTGATGTCCGTGTAGATCGTGACGAAGGCCGCCATCCGGCAGCGGAACGCCTCCGGATTTCGATCACCGTCCCGTCCGGGCGCACGCGCTCCAACAAATGCGCCTGGCCGGCCCTGAGCAAAGCAATGCGATCGGTGATGTGCTCTTCTGCGTCGCCCGGGCCGTACTCGCCTCGGCCGGCGTTGAAGCGGATGATGTCTTCGAGCAGCGGCGGTCCGTCGGCGAAGATCCGATCGGGCAGGTCGAGAAGCTTCCTTGCCGTGTCGTTGGTCACGATGATGCGATGGCTGGCGTCGAGCAGGGTGATGCCGCCGGGGAAGTTGTCGACGATGCTTTGCAGACAACGGCTTCGCTCGTTGAGGAGCGCATGGCTCTGCTCCAGCTCCAGGTTGATTCGCCGGCGTGTCTGGTTCTCGGATCGTGGACTTTCACCGCGGCCTCAAGTTCTAACTTGGCCAATCGGCAATCGAACGTGTTTGGTGTGGTGCAGCATTCTGGCGCCCCGACGTCTCGATCTGGACAGCTTGCGGCACAGCTCCTAATCGCGACTTGCTGGCGGAGGCGGCGCGAACATTTCAAGGGATTGCGGGTAATTCGGCGTAAATGCAGCGGTATGCGATTGCTTTGACCAGCGCATTCGTTGCTGCGATGCAGAATATTGACAACCGGCCCGTGTCGTTCCTAAAAGGTCTATGGGGAATGCGATCTCCCCACGAGGCGACACGCCCAAGCATCGCGTCCTGTTCCTGATCAAAAAGGAGGACGCATCATGTCGTCTTTTCAAGCCATCTCCCCCGAAAAGCTGTCACGCCTGATCGGCACGCCGAACACGCCGGTCCTGATCGACGTTCGCACGGACGAGGATTTCGCCGCCGATCCTCGCTTCATCCCGGGCGCGTCGCGCCGGCCGCATGCGGCGGCATCCGACTGGGCCGCGCGCTACAAGGGCCGCGACACCATCACGATCTGCCAGCGAGGCCTCAAGCTGAGCGAAGGCGCCTCGGCCTGGCTGCGGCAAGCAGGTAGCCGCCGCCGAAGTTCTGGAAGGCGGATTCGAGGCGTGGCGGCAGGCGAAGCTGCCGTTGTTGCCCGCCGACAAGCTTCCCAAGGCCGACGCGCAAGGCCGCACCGTCTGGGTCACGCGCGCGCGCCCCAAGATCGACCGCATCGCCTGTCCCTGGCTGATCCGGCGCTTCATCGATCCGCAGGCCGTGTTCCTGTTCGTCGCGCCGTCCGAGGTGCAGGCGGTCGGCGAGCGCTTTGGCGCCACGCCGTTCGACATCGAGAACGTGTTCTGGAGCCACCGCGGCGAACGCTGCACGTTCGATGTGATGATCGAGGAGTTCGGTCTTGGCAGCCCGCCGCTCGACCGCCTTGCGACCATCGTTCGCGCCGCCGACACCGCGCGGCTCGATCTCGCGCCCGAGGCGCCGGGCCTGCTTGCCGCCTCGCTCGGCCTGTCGCGCATGTACGCCGACGATCTCGCCCAGCTTGACGCCGGCATGTTGCTGTACGATGCGTTCTATCGCTGGTGCCGTGACGCGACCGGTGAGACCCACAACTGGCCCGCAACAAAGGCGCGGGCCTGAGCAATGACCGACATTCCGATGCAAGGAAGGATCGCCGCGCACGGCGTCAGCATGAGCGAGGCCTTCAGGGTCTGGCTGCGCGTGGCGCTACTGTCGTTCGGCGGTCCGGCGGGACAGATCGCGGTGATGCATCGCATCGTCGTCGAGGAGAAGCGCTGGATTTCGGAAGGCCGATTTCTGCACGCGCTGAACTACTGCATGCTGCTGCCCGGCCCCGAGGCGCAGCAGCTTGCGACCTATATCGGCTGGCTGATGCATCGCACGGCCGGCGGCCTGATGGCGGGCCTGCTGTTCATCCTGCCCGGCATCGTCTGCATCATGGCGTTGAGCTACATCTATGCGGCGTACGGCAACGTCGGCTTCGTCGCCGCGCTGTTCTTCGGCCTGAAGGCGGCGGTGCTGGCGATCGTCATCGAAGCCGTCGTGCGCGTCGGCAAGCGCGCACTGCGCAACCGCGTCATGGTCGGCATCGCGGCAGCGGCGTTCGTGGCGATCTTCTTCTTCAGCGCGCCGTTTCCGCTGATCATCATTGCCGCCGGCATCATCGGCTTCTTCGGTGCAAGGGCCGGGCGCGAGGAATTTGCCGGCGGCGGGCATGGTGGGCAGGGGGCCGCGGCCGACGACTTGCTCGGCAATGAGCTGCCGCCGCACACGCGGCCAAATCTGCGGCGGGCGCTGATGGTCGGGCGTGGTCTGGCTGACGTTGTGGCTCGCGCCGGTCGCGAGCCTTGCTGGTGTGGCTCGGGCCTGCGAACGTCTTCAGCGACATCGCCGTGTTCTTCTCGAAGATGGCGATGGTGACGTTCGGCGGCGCCTACGCCGTGCTCGCCTATGTCGCGCAGCAGGCGGTGGAGCACTATCGCTGGGTGACGCCCGGCGAGATGCTGGACGGTCTCGGCATGGCGGAGACGACGCCGGGCCCGCTGATCATGGTGCTGCAGTTCGTCGGCTTCATGGCGGCGTTCCGCGATCCCGGCGGGCTTTCGCCGATGGTCGCCGGTACGCTCGGCGGCCTGCTCGCCACCTGGGTGACATTCGCGCCGTGCTTCCTCTGGATCTTCCTCGGCGCGCCGTTCATCGAGACCTTGCGCGGCAACAAGGCGCTGGCCGGGCGCGCTGTCGGCGATCACCGCGGCGGTGGTCGGCGTGATCCTCAACCTGTCGATCTGGTTTGCGATCCACACGCTGTTCCGCGAGGTGATCCACGTTCAGCGCTTCGGCCTGTCATTCGACGCGCCGGTGCCTCTGAGCGTGAATGCGTGGGCGCTGGTGCTTGCTGTCGGCGCGGCTCTGGCGATCTTCCGCTTCAAGGCCGGCATGCTGCCGACGCTCGCTGCATCGTGTGCGGCCGGAGTTGCGCTGTATCTCGCGGGAGCGATCTAGATAATCGCGTGCGGGATGAAGCGTGAGGTGTTGCCGGTGATCGGATTCTCGTCCTCGCGGATCGACAGTCCGCACGGCGCGCCGTCGACGATCCAGCTGCCGAGCACCGGATACTGGTCCGAGAAATTCGGCAGCGGCGCGAGCGCCTGGCGGATGAAGCCTTCCGCGCCATAGGGCCCTTCGTGCTGCTCGAGTGCTTCGCCGCCGCTCACCAGCGTGACGTTGGCGCCTTCGCGCGAATAGATCGGCTTGCGCACATACGATGTGCCGAGTTTTGCCGCGTTGGGATCGTCCTCGAAATAGGCCGGCAGCAGGTTCGGGTGGTTCGGGAACATCGCCCACAACAGCGGCAGGATGCCCTTGTTGGAGAGGATCGCCTTCCACGGCGGCTCGACCCAGCGCGTGGACGCGCCTTTCAGTCGCGCGCCGAATGCCTCGCGGAACATCCACTCCCACGGATAGAGCTTGAAGGCGAGCTCGATGTCGCGCTCGTCCATGTCGACGAACGCACCGTTGTCGCGCAAGCCCACCTGCTCGATGTCGAGGATCGTCGTGCCGAGCCCGGCCTGGCGTGCGACGTCTTCGAGATATTGCAACGTGCCGGCGTCCTCGACATTCGACAGAATGCCCGAGAGGTGCAGATGCTGTCCGGCGCCTACCTTGCGCCACGCCTCGATCAGGCGCTCGTGGATCGAGTTATACTGGTCGGCGTCGCGCGGAATGATCTGGCGCTCGCAAGCCTGCTCCAGCCAGGTCCATTGGAACACCGCCGCCTCGAACAGCGACGTCGGCGTGTCGGCATTGTATTCCAGAAGCTTTGCCGGGCCATGGCCGTCGAAGCGCAGGTCGATCCGTCCGTAGAGCGTCGGATCGCGCCGCTTCCAGCTCGCCGCGATCAGCGTCCAGAAGCTTTCGGGAATCTTCAGGAGGCGCAGGTAGCGCTCGTCGTCGAGCGCGCGGCCGACCAGCTCGGTGCACATCGCGTCGATCTCGGCGGTCGCGCCTTCGATCTGCTGCTCCACCTCGGCCAGCGAGAAGGCGTAGTAGGCGCTTTCGTCCCAATAGGGCTCGCCGTCCAGCGTATGGAACACGAAGCCGGTGGCGGCGGCGGTGTCGCGCCAGTCGTCGCGTTCGGGGCAAACGATGCGTTGCATTGAGGATTTAGCCGCCGGCGCGCATGCGATGCTGAAAGCGATTGCCGGGCAGGCCGCGACCTGGCGCGCAGTCGTTGCGCTGTGCGTCCGGATTGCTGTTTCTGAGAAGCCGCGGATCCGGCGGGCAGGGGGCTGCAAGGATGGCAGTTGGCACGGCGGCGGTGACGGCGGTCGCACCCATCATCATCAGGAAAACGCGTCGGGATCGCTTCATGTCTTACCCCACGATGCGAAGAACCATGCCGGACGATCGAACCCGAACCGCCATGAACGCCCGATGAACCCGCAGACGTTGCATGTCAGCCGCGCGGGATCGCGCGAACGCTTCACTGCTATCCTCCGCCGGAGAAATGTGAGGAAAACGATCCGAAGCCGCCGCGCGCGACACTGTTGCTGGTAGATGAACTTGACGAGCCGTCGCCCGCAAAGCCTTGTCGCGACGACAAGTATGGCGACGATGACGACGACGAGCTGGACGGCCGGCCGTAGCTGCCGCCGCTCGACACGTTGCCGCGAGAGCCGCAGTTCTGGTTCTGCTGGACGACGCCGGGCTGGTTCGGCTGGCAATTCTCGTTCGGCATCAGCGCATAGGCGCCGCCGCCGACGGCGACCGTTCCCATCAGAAGCAAGGCGACCTGGCTCGAGCGTTTCATGGCCGCGCCCTCAGTAGATCATCGACGAGGCGTTCAGCGCGCCGGCGGCGAGCGACGCAAGCCCGAGCCAGATCGCAGGCGCGAGCTCGCCGTCCTCGATGCGCTTGGACAGGTTGGGCACCGGAATGCGCACCGCGTAGTAGACGATCACCTGCACGATCAGCGCGATGATGCTCCAGATCAGGCAGTCGATGACGTTCGATGCGTGGGTCATGGCGCTGACCACCGGCAGCGTGAAGCCGAGCAGGCTGAGGCCGAGCGAGATCGCGGCTCCCGGCACGTTGTTGCGGATCAGCTCGAACTCGTTGTGCGCGGTGATGCGGGTGTAGACGAACAGGTAGAGCATCACGACGACGGCCGCCGTGCAGAAGTAGACCAGGAATGCCGGCAGTCCTGCGAGCGACTGGATCACCATGATGTTCTGCCCCCGATCGACGCTGGTCGAATAGCGCCAGTCTATGTCAGTCGCGGCGGGGGAGCATGCCGGGTTCACGGTTCGCATAGGGCGGGAAAATCCGCGCGATCAACGCAAAACCCCGCCGTTTCGGCGGGGTTCGCGCACGAATGGGATTGTCTGGGTGAGGTCATTTCACCTCGATCTTGCCCTTCATCGCCGGGTGCAGGCCGCAGATGTAGTCGTAGATGCCGGCGTCGGCGAGCGTCAGCTGCGTGGTCTGGCCCTTGAGCGCAATCGACGAGCGCTGCGCCTTCGGCCCGGTGATGGTGACCTGGTGCGGCGAGGCGTCGGCGTTGTGCCAGGTGATGGTCTGGCCCTTGTTGACGACCACGGTCTCGGGCCCGAACTTGAAGTCGGCGATCGAGACCACGCCTGGACCCGCGGCCGGCTTGGCCATGGTGCCTTCCGGCGTGCCCTTCAGGCTCGCCAGCGAGATCACGAAGTCCAGCCCCGCATGCGGCTTGTGGCACTGGAAGCAGGCGGTCAGGTTGGCCTTGTCGTTGACCTTCTTGTCCGGGCCGAACGCCTGATACTCCCATTCGCCGTTGCGGATGTCGTCGGCGTATTCGGTGCCCCAGCCGGTGCGCTTTTCCATCACCGTATAGGCGACGAGATCGCCCTTCTGGAACGGCCCTTGGCGTCCTTGATCGGGTTGCCCGCGGCGTCGACCTGCGCCTTGTACTGGACCAGCGTCAGCACGGTGCCGCTCGGGATCGGCTGACCCTTGCGCGCGGCCTCGACCGCCGCCGGCGTCGCATAGAGTTCGCGATACTGCTTGTTGTCGTAGCGGTCGACCTGGGCGTAGAGCGTGCCCTTGTCGAAGTTTTCCGGGAAGGCGACCTTGTCGCCGCCGGCCAGTGCCGAATAGCCCAGCAGCGCGCCCGACGCCGATCCGAGCGCGAGTGCGGCAGCCACCTTGAAATGCTTCATGATTCTCCCCCTGGTTCCGGGCCGGCCAGGAAACTGCGATTGAGCTGATCGGCGCGCGAGCCGTCAGAAGTGAGTTCGTTAGGAACTGATTGTTGTTACCTCCGAAGGTTCGAACTATTCCAATTCCAGATCGGCAGGCTGCCGGAACACACACATCACTGTGATACCGGCCGGCCGCGCGTCACGATTCTGCATCCGAAATCGCGTGGCCTGCACGCAAACAAAAACCCCGCCATTTCGGCGGGGCTTCTGTTTGCAGGAGAGGCTTCAGGAGCCTGGAAATGTCCGCTCAGGCCGGAATGCGCTCTTCTTCCTCGTGCGGCTCGCGCAGCACGTAGCCGCGGCCCCACACCGTCTCGATGAAGTTGCGGCCGTCGGAGGCGTTCGCGAGCTTCTTGCGCAGCTTGCAGATGAACACGTCGATGATCTTCAGTTCCGGCTCGTCCATGCCGCCATAGAGATGATTGAGGAACATCTCCTTGGTCAGCGTGGTGCCCTTGCGGAGCGAGAGCAGCTCCAGCATCTGGTATTCCTTGCCGGTCAGGTGCACGCGCTGGCCGCCGACTTCCACCGTCTTGGTGTCGAGGTTGACGACGAGATCGCCGGTCTGGATGACCGACTGGGCGTGACCCTTGGAACGGCGCACGATCGCGTGGATGCGGGCGACCAGTTCGTCCTTGTGGAAGGGCTTGGTCATGTAGTCGTCGGCGCCGACGCCGAGGCCCTTGACCTTGTCCTCGATGCCGGCGAGGCCGGAGAGGATCAGAATGGGTGTCTTGATCTTGGAGACGCGCAGTTGCTTGAGCACGTCGTAACCGGACATGTCCGGCAGGTTCAGGTCGAGAAGGATGATGTCGTAGTCGTAGAGCTTGCCGAGATCGACGCCTTCTTCACCGAGGTCCGTCGTGTAAACGTTGAAGCTTTCCGATTTGAGCATCAGCTCGATCGACTGCGCGGTGGCGCTATCGTCTTCAATCAGCAGAACGCGCATGCCAGTCCCCTCTATCCGCCGCTCCGGGCGTCAGGTCGGCGCGCAGAACTGCCGCGCCGTGGAATAACGCCTTAAACAACTGATTCGGACCCTGACCCGAGATGGTTAACAAATCCTGATTCGCGTCCGCAAGAGTCTTCCGTGTCATTTCTGTCGAATCGCACTAAGATACTGCGGTAAACCAGTTTTTCTTATCCGCTCGCGTTCAGACTCCGCTTTAAGAGTCGGTACTAACCGACTCGTCCGACTCGCACCTTCGTTCTGAAGGCACGGGTCTTCAGTCATCAAAGACAGTGACGCAATGATTAACGATGCGGGTAAACACCGGGTTAAGGGAACGGCCGCAAATCGCGGCGATTTAAGGTTTTCGCAATGAAGGCGCTCGCCGAGCAGATCGCCGACATCGATTCCGTCAACATTTATGGCCGTGTTGTGGGCGTGCGCGGCCTGATGGTCGAGGTCGCCGGACCGATCCATGCCATGTCGGTCGGCGCGCGCGTGGTGATCGAGACCGGCGCGAACCGTTTCATTCCCTGCGAGGTGATCGGCTTTGCCGGCGCCAACGCCGTGCTGATGCCGTTCGGCAGCCTCGACGGCGTGCGCCGCGGCTGCCGCGCCGTGATCGCCAATGCCGCCGGGCAGGTGCGGCCATCGGCGGCCTGGCTCGGCCGCGTCGTCAACGCCATGGGCGAGCCGATCGACGGCAAGGGACCGCTGCCGCAAAGCGCGTCGCCGGTGCCGTTCCGCAACTCGCCGCCGCCGGCGCATGCGCGCAAGCGCGTCGGCGCCCCGCTCGATCTCGGCGTGCGGGCGATGAACACCTTTCTCACCTGCTGCCGCGGCCAGCGGCTCGGCATCTTCGCAGGTTCCGGCGTCGGCAAGTCGGTGCTGCTGTCGATGCTCGCGCGCAACGTGGATGCCGACGTGTCGGTGATCGGCCTGGTCGGCGAGCGCGGCCGCGAGGTGCAGGAGTTCCTGCAGGACGATCTCGGCGACGAAGGCCTCGCCCGTTCGGTGGTCGTGGTCGCGACCTCCGACGAACCGGCGCTGATGCGGCGGCAGGCGGCCTATCTGACGCTGGCGATCGCCGAATCCTTCCGCGACGACGGCAAGGATGTGCTGTGCCTGATGGATTCGGTCACGCGCTTTGCCATGGCCCAGCGCGAGATCGGCCTGTCGGCCGGCGAGCCGCCGACCGCCAAGGGCTATACGCCGACGGTGTTCACCGAACTGCCGAAGCTGCTCGAGCGCGCCGGTCCCGGCATGGACGAGGGCACCATCACCGGCATCTTCACCGTGCTGGTCGATGGCGACGATCACAACGAGCCGGTCGCCGACGCCGTGCGCGGCATCCTCGACGGCCACATCGTGATGGAGCGCGCGATCGCCGAGCGCGGACGCTATCCGGCGATCAACGTCCTGAAGTCGGTTTCGCGCACGATGCCGAAGTCGGCGCACCCGCAGTACCTGCCGGTGATCACCCGCGCCCGTCAGGTGATGGCGACCTATGCCGACATGGAGGAGCTGATCCGGCTCGGCGCCTATCGCGCAGGTTCCAGCGAGGAAGTCGACGAGGCCATTCGCCTGCACAAGCCGCTGGAAGCCTTCCTCGGTCAGGCGAAGGACGAGGCGACCGGGTTAATGGAGGGTTATCAGCAGCTTGCGCAAATTCTTGGGAACTTGGAAACGGAACGCTAACTTTGTCGGGCCATCATCCTCACGCGGTGTGTGAGTAACGCTGGCGGAACCCGGGACGGGCGCCGGCAGAGTCCCGTTTCAATCATGGGGCTTCTGGGGAGTATGAGTCGATGAAGTCACGAGAAACGCTAATCCGTCTGAAGAAGTTTCAGGTCGACGAGAAGCGCCGGCGCGTCGCCCAGATCGAGGGCATGATCGCCGACTTCCAGCGGATGACGACCGAGCTCGATCGCGAGATCCAGACCGAGCAGGAACGGGCGGGCATCAGCGATCCCGTCGCATTTCGCCTATCCGACCTACGCCAAGGCCGCGATCCAGCGGCGCGAGAACCTGCAGCGGTCGGCCGACGAGCTGAAGATCCAGCTCGAAGACGCCAAGAGCCATCTGGCCGAGGCCTTCGAGGAACTGAAGAAGGTCGAGCTGCTCGACGAGCGCGACCAGGCGCGCGAGCGGGCGGAAGAAAACGCCCGCGAACAGAGCGGAAATGGACAGCATCGGCCTGATGCGCTCGCGCATGACGGCGCTGGCCTGAAGCCGTTTCTTCGGCGCGGCGCAGCCGCTCACGAAATCCACAGAACAGGCAAACCCGGGCCGAAAAGCCCGGGTTTGTCGTTTGCGGCGGTTGGACTCCGCGCAGTGGGAAGGTATGCTACGGAAAATGCACTGCTTTCCCGTGTGGGGCGCGACCCGGGCCAGTCGGCGGCTGAGGGGTAGAATTCGGAAATGCTGACGCCGGCAGAACTGGTCTGGCTGATCGCGGCCGTCGCCAAGGGCGACGAGGTCGCGTTCGAGCGCCTCTACGTAGCGACCCGCGCGAAACTTTATGGCGTGGTGCTGCGTATCTTGCGGCGACAGGATCTCGCCGAGGAGGTCATCCAGGAGTGCTACATCAAGATCTGGAGCAGCGCCGGGCAGTTCAACCCGAGCTTGTCGTCTCCGATCACCTGGATGGTCTCGATCGCCCGCAATCGGGCGATCGATCTGGTGCGCAAGCGCAGCGAGGCCTCGATTGAAGACGAGCCGGAGGCCATGGAGGTGGCATCCGACACTCCGGATCCGCTGGCGCGTCGCGAGATGAACGACGAGCTCAAGCGGCTCCTGGGGTGTGTGGGAAAGCTTGAGCCGGAGCGGCAGCGCCTCGTGCTTCTTGCCTACTACAACGGATGGAGCCGCGAGCAGTTGGCTGAGAAGTTCGACACGCCCGTGAATACCGTGAAGACTTGGCTTCGCCGGAGCATGCTTGAGATCCGCGAGTGCCTGGGATTGGCCTGATGAGCTACGACGAAGACCATATCGCGATGGCCGCCGAATACGTCCTCGGGACGCTGGACGGCGAAGAGCGCGCGCAGGTCGAGACCATGATGAGCGTCGACCCCGAGTTCAAGCTCGTGGTCGAGCAGTGGGAGCGCAGGCTCGGCGAACTGCATGCGATGGTCGGCGCGGTCGAGCCGGCCGACGAGGTGTGGGGCAAGATTCGCACCGCGGTCGCGGCGATCGCGCCGGAGACGGCGATGCGGCTGCCGGAGGTCACCTCGGTGCCGGCGGCGGTGGTGCCGCCGGTGGTGCAGGAGATCACGCCGGACGGCAGCAACGTCGTCTCGCTGTCCGATCGCGGCCGGCGCTGGCGCAGCCTCGCGCAGCTGACGACGGCGCTGGCCGCCTGCCTCGGCGCGTTCATCGCCGTGCAGGCCTATCGCCCGGATCTGTTGCCGGAGCAGCTGCGGCCGCAGGGCAAGATCGAAGTCGTGCAGGCGCCGGCCGCCGGCGCAGTTCGTCGCCGTGCTGCAGCGCGACGGCGGCTCGCCCGCCTTCATCATGACGCTCGACACGAGCACGAAGGAATTCACCGTGCGCAAGGCCGGCTCGGATGCGCCGGCCGGCCGCTCCTACGAGCTCTGGATGGTGTCCGACCGGCTTCACGCAGCCGCGCTCGCTCGGCGTGATCGGTGCGACCGACTTCACGACCAAGCCTGTGCTTGCGGCGTTCGACAATGCGACGATCCATGGGCGATCTATGCGGTGACGGTCGAGCCGGAAGGCGGCTCGCCGACCGGCGCGCCGACGACGGCGCCGATCTATGCCGGCAAGCTGATCGAGACGGTGCCTGCGGCATCGATGCCGCCGCCGGCGAAGCGCTGATCGAATTCGAGCCGTCTCGGCAAGCAGCCTCGACTTTTCATACCCCCAAAAAGAAAACGCCCCTGGGGGAGGGGGCGTTTTCCGTAGAGTCACTTGGGGGTCGTCTACTTACTTATCTAGGCGTTGGGGGTCCGCCTAACCACCCGAGGCAACCGTTGGGGGGCGCAAGAAGCCTCGGGAATTCGAATTCCTTTTTCTCTCCGCGTTAGCGAACGATCGACTGATCGGTCTTCGTCACCAGCACCGGCTTGCCGGCCTTGATGACCTGAACCTTGTCGGTCTGCGCGTAGGTATCTCCGGCATTGACGCGCGCAGTAATGCCGACGCCCGCGACCGCCGTCGCAGCAACGAGCGCAACCACAACGATCTTCAAGTGGGTCGCCCGATCTGCACTGTAAAACGAGTGGTTCATTTCGAGGCCTCCGCTGCTTGACGCTGCGTTAAGTTTTGGTCAGAGCAGCGACCCAGCAGGTTCAACATTCGTAGACAAGCAACGTAAGCGACTCGTGCGCCGGTTCCAAAGAGTGCCTCACAAGCACGTGATATTTCGTGAATTTTGATGATCGCTATTTGCCTGTGACATTTACGCCACGGTAATAGATTACAAAAATCTTAGCAAAATTAGAGGCTTAGCGTCTCATCGCGTAGAGCACAATCGCGATAATCACGAGCAGAATTCCCATCAACAGGCGCTGGCGCCGGGTCATCGGCTCAGATGCTCCCGACCGTCTTGAGGCGGGCGCGCGGGTGGATTTCCGACTGCGACATCACGGATGTTTGAGCGCGGAAACGCTCCACCAGCGAGCGCACGAACGGCCGGATCGCCGGCGGACGTGACCAGCACCGGCGCCTCGCCTTCGCGCGCGGCCTGCTCGAAGCGCTCGCGCACCAGCGAGATAAACTCCGAGAGGCGGGATGGTTGCATCGCCAGGCTGCGTTCCTCGCCGGTGCCGATGATCGATTCCGCGAACGCCTGCTCCCATTTCGCCGACAGCGCGATCAGCGGCAGGTAGCCGTTCATCGAGGTGTGCTGCGCGCAGATCTGGCGCGCCAGCCGCGCGCGCACGTGCTCGACGATGGTCGGCGGATTGCGCGAGAACGCGACCGCGTCGGCGATGCCTTCGAGGATGGTCGACAGGTCGCGGATCGAGATGCGCTCGGCGAGCAGCAGCTGCAGCACGCGCTGGATGCCCGAGACCGTGATCTGCGCCGGCACGATGTCCTTGACCAGTTCGGCCTGCTCCTTCGGCAGCTCCTTCAGCAGCTTCTGCACCTCGCCGTAGGACAGCAGGTCGGAGACGTTGTTCTTCAGCAGTTCGGTCAGATGCGTCGACAGCACGGTCGCGGCATCGACGACCGTGTAGCCCTTGAGCGACGCCTCTTCCTTCAGCGCGGCGTCGATCCAGGTGGCGGGCAGGCCGAAGGTCGGCTCGGTGGTGTGGATGCCCGGCACGGTCACCTGTCCGCCCATCGGGTCCATGACCATGTAGTTGGCCGGCCAGATGCGGCCCTGGCCGGCGTCGACCTCCTTGATCTTGATGACGTAGGTGTTGGCCTCGAGCTGCACGTTGTCGAGGATGCGCACCGACGGCATCACGAAGCCCATCTCGATCGCGAGCGAGCGGCGCAGCGCCTTGATCTGCTCGGTGAGCCGGTCGGTGCCGTCCGGCGCGTTGACCAGCGGCAGCAGCGCGTAGCCGAGCTCGATCTTCAGGTCGTCGATCTTCAGCGCCGCCTGTGATCGGCTCTTCCGCCGCGGCCTGCGCTGCGGCTGCCGCCGCCGGCGCATCCGCCGCTGCCTTCGCCTCGGCCACGGCGTGCGCGCGCTTGCGCTTGTCCGAGGTCCAGGCGAGGTAGGCCGCGCCGCCGCCGAGCGCGAGGAACGGCAGCATCGGAATGCCGGGCAGCGCGGCGAGGATCAGCATCACGCCGGCCGACATGCCGAGCGCGCGCGGATAGCCCGAGAGCTGGCCGATCAGCGCCTTGTCGGCGGCGCCGCGTGACGCCGGCCTTCGACACCAGCAGGCCCGCGGCGGTCGAGACGATCAGCGCCGGGATCTGCGTGACGAGGCCGTCGCCGACGGTGAGCAGCGTGTAGGCGCGCGCGGCGTCGCGCAAAGCTCATGCCCTGCTGCGCGATGCCGATGATCATGCCGCCGATCACGTTGATGAACACGATCAGCAGGCCGGCGATCGCGTCGCCGCGCACGAACTTCGAGGCGCCGTCCATGGCGCCGAAGAAGCCGCTTTCGTCTTCCAGCTCCTTGCGCCGCTCCTTGGCGGTCTTCTCGTCGATCAGCCCGGCGGAGAGGTCGGCGTCGATCGCCATCTGCTTGCCGGGCATGGCGTCGAGGTGGAAGCGCGCCGCGACCTCGGCGATGCGGCCCGAACCCTTGGTGATGACGACGAAATTGACGATCACGAGGATGATGAAGACGATCAGGCCGATGACGAAGTTGCCGGCCATCACGAAATTGCCGAACGCCTCGATGACGTGGCCGGCGGCCGCCGTGCCTTCGTGGCCGTGCGACAGGATCAGCCGCGTCGAGGCGAGGTTCAGCGACAGCCGCAGCATCGTCGAGATCAGCAGCACCGTCGGAAACGACGAGAACTCCAGCGGCGCCTGGATGAACAGCGACGTCATCAGGATCAGGATCGACAGGATGATCGAGACCGCCAGCAGCAGGTCGAGGATCAGCGGCGGCAGCGGCACCACCAGCACGACGAGGATCGTCAGGATGCCGACGGCGAGCGCGATGTCGCCGCGCCTGAGCAGATCGACGATGTCCTTGAAACTCAGGCCGCCGCCCGCCGCAGCCCCGCCGCCTTGACCCGCCGTTACATCGACCATCGTCGCCGCATCTTCCCGCGAATGGCGCTCGCGTGCGCCAAAAGTGTGCGCGGCGGCCGACGGGCCACCGGCTCGAAAGTGAGGCACCGCGCTGGCGTCCACGGGGTCCCCCGTTTCAGTTGCCGACGACACTCGACTTCACTGGGCAAAATTTGCCCGGTGTATGGTTAGCAAAGGGTTAAGATGGA
>CAWJKJ010000002.1:0-391539 GCA_963843435.1 uncultured Alphaproteobacteria bacterium | reverse complement strand
GTCGATCCCCGGCCGATGTTCACGAAGACCGCGTGCGGTTGGTGGCCGCGAAGGCCGCAGCGTCGAAGAAACCGCGGGTGGCATCCGTGATCGGAAGCACGTCCACCACGTGGTCGGCGCGGGCGAGCTCGGCATGCAGCTCCTCCACGCCGACGATCGCCTCGAAGGTCTCGTCGGGCGTGCGGGGCGTGCGCGCCACGCCCCGGACGTGGACCCCCGCCGCTCGGAGCAGCCGCCCCACCTCCGTTCCGATGGAGCCCGCGCCGACCACCAAGGCTGTCGTGCCCCGGAGCAGCTTGATCTCATCGGCCGGCCACTCCCCGGCCGGAGACGGGCATCCTCGACGACGCGGGCCGAGAACGCGAGCACGAAGCCCAGCACCGATTCCGCGAGACGGGGATCGTAGACGCCGGCGGCGTTCGTGAGGACGACCCCGTACGCCGGCAGCATCGGCGGCGCGAACTCCTCGACGCCTGCCGAGAATCGACTGGATCCACCGGAGTCGCGGCGCTCGCGGCACGACGTCGAGCAGTCGCGGCCGGTCGAAGTTCCACGCGAACACCACCTCGACTTCGGCGAGGTGGGCGTCGAGGCCTCGGCGACGGTCACCTCTACGACGCGCGCGAGAACCGCCACCGCTCGCAGATCGGGGAGCTCGCGATCGACGGCGTCGACGATCGCGACGAACGGCGCGGGCGCCACTTACGGTTCGCGAGCATCGTCCACGTGTCGGAGGAGGCGCCGGACTCGCCGACCTTCTGAACCCGGCGCGCTGGTACATCATCCGTGAGCGGTTGTGGACGGCGACGGACAGGGAGAGCGCCTGGAAACCCTCCTCGCGTGCCTGCACCATGCAGGAGCGAAGGACCGCCTGGCCGATCCCCTTGCGACGATGGAACGGTGCCACGGCGATGCTCAGCTCCGGCGTCTTCTCGTTGACGAACCCGAACCCCGGCTCCTCCTCCGTGAACACGCGGTACCAGGCGGCACCCACGGGCTGGCCGTCGATCTCGGCGACGACGCCACCGTCACCGTCTCGCCCCCAATCGTCGTGGTAGCGACGAAGCGTGGGCTCGACCAGGAACTCCTCGATCGACTCCCGCGGCCAGTCGGGGTTCCACCGGGCGGCCTCGTACAGCATCGTGCGGAGGAACTCCGCGTCGTCCTTGGTGGCGGGTCGGATGTTCACGCGGCCTAGCGTACCGCGGGGCCGGTGGGCACCTCGCCCCTCGGCGCGCTCCCGAGGGTCTCGGGCGCCGAGATGTGGAAGGGGACGCTCGTCACCACCACGTCCGGCTCGAACAGCAGCATCCGTTTGAAGAACAGCGCCGACTGGTTGTGGAGCAGGCTCTGCCACCAGTGGACCGGCACCAGCTCCGGCAGGACCACCGTGACCACGGTGTCGCCCCGCGCCGTCCGGCTCCGAACCTCCTCCAGGAACGGCGGACCGAGGTCGCGGAACGGCGCCTCCACGAGGACCAGCGGGACATCCATCCGCCGCTCGTGCCACGCCTCGACCACCTTCGGGATCTCCTCCGGATCGGTGGCCATGTGGATCGCCTCGATCGAGGACGGCTGGAGGGACTTGGCGTAGACGACGGCGCGCACGGTGGCGTCGTGCACGCTCGAGACCGGCACGATCACCTCGCTCCGCGGCCGCTCGACCGGGCGCGCGCCCGCCGAGAAGTGCGGCTCGCCCGGGACGAGCGGCACGTTCGTCACCACGATCCCCGGCTGGAACAACAGCGAGGTCTTCAGCAGGAACGCCGACCGGTGTCGGACGAGCTGCAGCAGGGAGCCCGAGGTCACCACCTCCGGGATCACCACCGTGACGAAGTCCGTCGCCGCCGGTCGCTGCTTGAGGAAGCGACGCACGGCGCGCACCGGGTGCTCCTGTCCCCCGGCAGCATCGCGAGCTCGTCGTAGCGCGGGGCGACGCGTCGCCACGTCTCGCGGGCGGCATCGAGCCCGTCCTCGGACCGACCCAGAGCGCCGTCAGCTGCTGGCATCGGATCGTGAACAGGTAGGAGACGGCGTCGATCGTCGCGGGCCCGAAGTCGCCGACGAGGAGCACGAAGGAATTCGATGCCGCGACGTCGCCGGTGAGCTGCCCGATCCGCAGGAGCCGGCCGATGCGTCGGTAGTGCTTGTGCACCAGCAGGAAGAGCGTGACGATGATCGGGATCGCGATCACCACCACGTAGGCGCCCTTCGCGAACTTCGTGATCGTGGCGACGACCAAGACGATCCCCGTCACCGCGGCGCCCACGCCGTTCAGGGTCGCGCGCCAGCGCCACCCCGCGCCCTTCACGCGGAACCACCGCCGCACCATCCCGGCCTGCGACAGCGTGAACGCGGTGAAGACGCCGATCACGTAGAGCTGGATCAGCCGGTGAGCGAGGCGTCGTAGAGCCAGACGAGGAAGAGCGCGAGCCCCGCGAGGACGAGCACGCCGTTGGAGAACACGAGCCGGTCGCCGCGGTTGCGGAACTGGCTCGGCATGAACTGATCGCGGGCCAGGATCGAGGACAGTCGCGGGAAGTCCTGGAACGCGGTGTTCGCCGCGAGGATGAGGATCCCGCCGTGAAGACCTGCAGCAGGATGAACCCCAGACCGCCGCCGAACACCGCGTCGCCGATCAGCGAGAGCACCGATCGCGAGTGCGCGACCTCCTCCGTGATCCGGACGTCGAGGAGCTCCGACAGCACCGTGATGCCGAGGAACAAGACGCTGGCGAGGAATCCCATGATCGCGAGCGTGGCGGCGGCGTTCTTGGCCTGCGGTCGGCGGAACGCCTGCACGCCGTCGGCGACCGCCTCGACGCCGGTGAGCGCGGACGCGCCGGAGGAGAACGCGCGGAGGACGAGGAACAACGTCACGGCGGCCACCGGCTCCACCGGGAGATCGGCGGTGGCCGCGGTGTGGCACTCCGAGAGGCACTGCCACAGGCCCGTGACGATCGTGATGCCCACGATGACGACGAAGCCGTACGTCGGGAGCGCGAAGAGCGCGCCCGCCTCCTTCACGCCGCGGAGGTTCGCCGCCGTCACGAGCGCGACCAGCCCGGACGCGATCAGCACCTTGTGGTCGGCGAGCGACGGAGCCGCCGAGGTGATCGCGATCGTCCCCGCCGTGATCGAGACGGCGACCGTGAGGACGTAGTCGGTCAGGATCGCGGCCGCCGCGATCAGGCCCGGGATCGTCCCGAGGTTCTCGCGGGCGACGATGTACGAGCCGCCTCCGCGCGGGTACGCGCGCACGGTCTGCCGGTACGAGGTCACCACGATCGCCAGGAGGGCGACGATCGCGAACGCGACCGGGATCCGATAGGTGAGGGCGGCGACGCCGGCCGTGATGAAGACCAGCATCATCTCCTCGGTGGCGTAGGCCACCGAGGAGAGGGTGTCGGAGGAGAACACCGGCAGCGCCAGCGACTTCGGGAGGAGCTGATGCTCCTGCGCGGACGTCGAGAGCGCCCGCCCCACGAGGAGTCGCTTCAGCGCGCTGCCGACCCCCGCGCCGTCGGTCCTCGTGGCCATCGTCGGATGCTACGACTCGCCGTCCGAGCTTTCCGCGATCCAGCGATAGCCCACACCCGGCTCCGTCACGATCAGCTGGGGCGCCTGCGCATCGTCGCCGAGCTTCTTCCGGAGCGCGCGCACGTAGGTCCGGAGGTACGTCGTCTCGGTCCCGTAGCCCTGCCCCCACACCTTCCGGAGGAGCCACTGGTGCGTGAGGAGCTTGCCGGGATGCGTCGCGAACGCCTCGAGCAGCTGGTACTCCGTCGGCGTGAGCCGCAGCGGCTCACCGTCCAAGATCACGAGGCGCCGGCCGAGGTCGATCTCGAGCGTGCCGAACTTCATCGTCGGCGCGGGCGGCTCCCCCGGTTGCGCCCGCCGCATCGCCGCCCGCGCCCGCGCCAACAGCTCCTCCATCGCGAACGGCTTCGTGACGTAGTCGTCGGCTCCGGCGTCGAGCGCCGCGACCTTGTCCTGCTGCGCGTCGCGGACCGACAGGACGATGATCGGCAGCACTCGGTGAACCCCCGGACACGCCGGATGACCTCGGTCCCGTCGAGGTCGGGGAGACCCAGATCGAGCAGCATGAGCTCGGGGGCGCTCTCGGCGGCGCCGATCACGGCCTCCTCACCGGTACCGACGGTCTGGACCTCGTAGCCGTGCGCCTCCAGGCTGGTCCGCAGCGCGCGGCGGATCTGCGGTTCGTCGTCCACCACCAGCACCCGGTTCACGGACCACCTCCTCGCCCGGGATCTCGAACGCGACCACGCAGCCGCCGCCGTCGGCATCCTCGATCCAGATCCGGCCGCCGTGCGCGACCACGACCGCCTTCGAGATCGCGAGCCCGAGACCGCTCCCCGGCGTCTCCGGGCTCGAGGACCCACGATAGAACGCCTCGAAGACCCGCTCGCGCTCGTCCGCCGGGATCCCCGGGCCCTGGTCCGCGACCCGCACCTGGACCGCGTCACGAACCCACTGGACGCTCACGCGGATCTCGACTCCCCTCGGCGTGTGCCGTCCCGCGTTCTCGAGCAGGTTCGTGAGCACCTGGTCGAGCTGGACGGGATCGACGGACGACGTCCGGGAGATCCGCCGGGAGGTCCGCGGTGACGGTGTGGGCGGCGAGGCGCGGGCGCATCCGGGCCAGGACGACCTCGACGATCTCATCCATCGCCGCGGGCTGCCGCGTCGGTGTGAGCGCACCCGCGCGGATCCGCGCGAGATCGAGGAGGTTGCCGACCAGCCGATTCGAGCCGGTCCGTCTCCTCGAGGATCGTCGTCAGCAGCTCTCGCTCCTGCTCGGGGTCATGGTGCACGGCGGCGTCCAGGAGGCTCGTCACGCCGGCCTTGATCGATGCGAGCGGGGTTCGCAGGTCGTGCGTGACCGACGAGAACATGGCGGCGCGCAGCTGGTTCGTCTCGGCGTCGAGCTGCGCGATCCGCGCGCGCGCGTCCAGCCGCGCGCGGTCGAGCGCGGCGGTGGCCTGGCGCGCCGCCGCCTCCAGGAACAGCTGGTCGTCGCGATGGAACGGCCTGCCGCCGTCGGGGCGCTCGCGACCAGCGTGCCGATCGACACGTCGCCCGCCAACAGGGGGACGGTCGTGCGGGGCCCTCCGGACGTACTCGCCGTCCGTCTCGCGCGACGGCGCGGAGGTCCGTCCCGTCGAGGGTCGCCTCGACCTCGACCCGTGACAGCGCGAACGGCTGCGAGGAGGCAGCCCGCGCGAACTCGTCGAGGACCCGATCCGGGACCTCTCTCGTGTGCAGCGTGCTGGAGAGCGTCCCGAAGGAACCGCGCCTCTCGCTCGCGGCGCGAGGCGCGGGCGCGGTCTTCGCTCGCCTGCCCGACCAGCAGCCCGACGCCGAGCGCGACCGAGAGGAAGACGACACCCGTCGCGACGTCCTCGATGTCGTTGAAGCGGAACGTGAGCTGCGGATCCTCGACGACCAGCGGTCGGATCGTCGAGGCGAGGATCCCGGCGATCAGACCGGCCCACAGCCCGCCGGCCACGGCCGCGATCACGACCGCGAGCAGGAACAGCGCGATCGAGATCTCCGGCCGGGCGCGCGCGAGCGGGAAGGCGACCAGGTGGCGATCGCGGGGGTGAGCACCCCGATGAAGGCGCTCTTGAGGGTGAGCTCTCGCGGTGCCCTCCGACTCGTACTCCTCGCTCACGACCACGACACGCTAGTCCCTTTCACGGGATCTTCACGCCTCGGCCGGGGATCCTTCACGCTTCCCTCACGCAGCACTCCCGAAGATGACGTCAGAGGAACCCATCCTCCGAGTCAATCCGGGGGCCGACAGCTCCCTCCAGTTGTCGGACCTCCGGATCCGTCCTGCATCATTCGGGCCCGCTCTGCGGGCCCGAACTCTTTCCGGGGGTCCTTCCCAACAACACCACCATCCGAAGCGCCTCCTCTTGGTGCCCCCAGCGCCCGGGAGTAGGCTTCCGCCCCGTATGCGCGTGATCATCATGGGTTGTGGACGGGTCGGGGCCGAGCTGTCCATCGCTATCCAGACGAGCACGACGTCGCGATCATCGACAAGCGCCCGGAGGCGTTCGACGCCTACCTCCCGGCTTCGACGCCCGGAAGATCGTGGGCCTCGGGTTCGATCGCGAGACTCCTCGAGGACGCCGGCATCAAGGACGCCGACGCGTTCGTCGCGGTCTCCAACGGGGACAACTCGAACATCGTCTCGGCGCGGGTCGCGCGCGAGCACTACCACGTGCCCAAGGTCATCGCGCGGATCTACGACCCTCGCCGC
The DNA here is from genome assembly GCA_963843435.1 of uncultured Alphaproteobacteria bacterium. Lineage (GTDB taxonomy): Bacteria > Pseudomonadota > Alphaproteobacteria > Rhizobiales > Xanthobacteraceae > P52-10. The sequence goes on along the minus strand of CAWJKJ010000002.1, from coordinate 385,251 downwards.
GCCGAGATCTACGAGCGACTGAACATCCCCACGATCGCCACGTCACGATGGGCCGTCAAGCAGATCCAGCTGACCTGCTGTTCCACGACCGCGAGGAGATCCGCGAGACCGCTGGCGGCGGCGGCGCCTCCTCCGGCTCCGGTCCCGATCACGGCGCACCTGGCCGGCAAGCCGGTCTCCTCGCTCGACGTCGACGGCAAGGTGCGAGTCGGCGGGGATCTCCCGCGGCGGCGGCGGCTTCATCCCGACGGCGACCTCCACCTTCCAGGCACGGCGACTACCTGATCCTCATGATCTCCAAGGACGGGCTGGACCTCGTCGACGAGCTGACGGCGCCCGAGGACCATCAGGCATGAAGGTCGTCGTCACTGGCGGTGGTGCGGTCGGCCGGCATCTCTCCCAGGATCTCACCGAGCGGGGTCACGACGTGACGCTCGTGGAACAGCGTCGCGAGCTCGCGGAGAAGCTCGACGCGTGGGCGCCGGACACCCGGATCGTCTACGGCGACGCGTGCGAGCCCGCGCATCCTCGAGCAAGCCGACGTCCGGTCGGCCGACGTCGTGGTCGCCGCCACCGGCGACGACGAGGACAACCTCGTGACGTCGCTGCTGGCGAAGCAGGAGTTCGGTGTCCCGCGTGTGCTCGCTCGCGTCAACCACCCAAGAACGAGTGGCTCTTGGACCGAGCAAGTGGGGTGTGGACGCGTCGGTCTCACCACCCCCACATCCTGACCGCGATGGTCGAGGAGGCGGTCACGGTCGGAGACCTCGTCCGACTCCTCCGGCTGGAGGGCGGGAAGGTCGCGCTCGTCGAGATGCGGCTCCCCGACCAGTCCCCGACGTCGGCCAGGCCCTCTACGAGCTGCGCCTGTCCACCGACACCACGCTCGTCGCGATCCTGCGCGAGGGACACGTGACATCCCCCAGCCCGAGACGGCGGCCCTCGCAGCGGGGGACGAGATCGTCGCCCTGTCGAGCGTGGACTCCGAGCCGGCGCTCCGAGACACGGTCATGGGGACGGTCGTCGGTGCACCGGGCGCGCCCAGGGGAGCTAGCACGACCGCGGACGCCGGTTCCGACGGCGACCGCAACGCGTGAAGTCGCCGCTAGCCGGCGAACTCCAGCTCGTGGATTGACCATCCGGATCTCTCCCCGGTGGTCGGCGGAACCCCGTCCACCACCACGCGCTTGCCGAGGGAGAGACCGCCGATCCCGCGGCGAGCCATGAAGACGATGCGGAGGTCGTGCGGGAACTGATCCGCGAGACCCGGCTGCACGGCCATTCCTTCGTGCGGGACCTGTTCATTCCCGGCATGTCCGCGGTCGGCATGCCGATCATGGGCTCGGAAGGCGCTGCCGGTCGGCGCGCTCAGCGTCGCCGCCATCACCAACCGCCTGCAGGACGAGCGTCGTGTCGACGTCGTCGCATTCGCTGCAGCGAGAGGTGAGCGCGATCGAGGCACGCATCAAGAAAGGCGGCAAGCCGCTGCAGGCCCGTCGATCGCCGCGTCCGGTGGAGCGAAAATTCCGGGCGGCGGCGCCTGCGCAGCCATAGCCGGGCGAGAAGCCAGCAACCCGCCAACCGATCGACGCAACGCGGAAAGTCCAATGTCGAGCAGAGTTGAACGACTTGCGAATGGACCGATCAGGCAACTGCTGCAGGGACGCAGACGCGCTCATCATCTCCGAGCCGCAGAACGTGTTCCTGACCTCCGACGTCGTCCCGGCGACGCTGCGGCTGTTGCCGGAGCGCCTGCTGATGCCGGTGTTTCATGCCGCAAGCGATCCGTTCTGGGTGATCGCCAACATCACCGAGAAGGCGTTCCGCGCGCAGAGCACGTTCATCCGCGATTTCGTCGTCTACACCGAATACGAGACCTCGCCGATGGTCGCGCTGGCCGCGGCGCTGCGCGAGCGCGGCTTCCGCCACAAGCGCATCCTGATCGAGAAGAACTATCTGCCGGCGATGTTCTTCGAGGAGCTGCAGCGCGAGCTTCCCGGCGTCGACGATCGACGACGCGACGCCGCACCTGCACCGGCATGCGCATGATCAAGACGCTCGACGAGCAGCGCGAGCTGCAGCACCGCTGCAATCTCACGCTCGAGGCGATCAGCGAGTGCTATCGCGAGACCCGCGATCGGCGACACCGAGCTCGCGATCAAGAGCCGCGTGCTGAGCAAGTTCTTCGACAAGGGCTTCGATACCATCGAGTTCATCACGCTGGCGCGCGGACGCGGCGACATGCTCAACGGCAAGGCGACCGCACGCGCGTCTCGAGAAGGGCGACATGCTGCGCATCGACATGGGCGGCACCATGGGCGGCTGGCGCTCCGACATCCATCGCACCGCCGTCGCCGGCAAGCCCAGCTCGCAGCAGGCGGACGCCTGGAAGCGAAACCGCGAGGTTCACTACATCTGCATCGACAGCATGCGTCCCGGCAGCGCCCGTTCGCGACACCTATCATCTCTGTCAGCGCGAATACGAGAAGCGCGGCATGTCCTGCGACATGCCGTTCATCGGCCATTCGCTCGGCGTCGGGACAGCACGAGTTTCCGGTCCTGACGCCCTTCGCGCCCGAGACCTACGAGGTCGGAATGATCTTCATGATCGAGCCGATGGGCGTCGACCCGACGTCGGCGGATTTTCGATCGAGGACATGATCCTCATCACCGAGACGGGCCCGAAGGTGCTCTCCGACGCGATCGGCACCGAGGACATGATCGTCATCGACGGCTGAGGAAACACATGAGTTGTGAGCGAACGGATCATCTACGTGAACGGCGAGTTCGTGCCCGAGAGCCAGGCGCAGCATCTCGGTTCTCGACCACGCCGTCCTCTACGGCGACGGCGTCTTCGAGACCGTGGTTGCCTGGAACGGCCGGGTCTTCAAGCTCGACGAGCATATCGACCGCTTCTATCGCTCGATGGCGGCGATCGCCATGGAGGCGCCGTTCACGCGCGACGAGCTGAAGGCGCTGGTGCTCGAGGCCGTGCGGCGCAACGGCTTCAGCGAAGCCTATGTCAAATGGATCGCGACGCGCGGCTCCAACGGCACGCCGCTGATGGATCCGGCCGGATGCGTCGCCAACCTGATCATCCTGGTGCAGCGCTACATCGACCGCGGCGGCGCTGCGGGCCTGCGCGTCAAGACGACGGCGATCCGGCGTCCGCCCGGTCACGTGCTCGACGCGCACATCAAGAGCCTCAACTATCTCAACCTCGTCCTGGCGCAAGCATCGAGGCCAAGGCGGCCGGCGCCGACCAGGCGCTGATGCTCGACGTGCACGGCCATGTCTGCGAGTTGCCGGGCTTCAACGTCTTCCTGGTCAAGGACAAGACGCTGCACACGCCGGCGCACGACATTCTGGTCGGCGTGACCCGCGACACCGTCATCGAGATGGCGGCCGAGCTCGGCTACGCCGTTCAGGAAGGCGTCTACGAGCTCTATCACGCCTATTCGGCCGACGAGATCTTCCTCACCAGCACGGCGGGCGGCCTGATGCCCGTCGATCGAGCTCGACGGGCGCCGCATCGGCGACGGCAGGCCGGGACCCGCGTTTCAAGGCGCTGATCGAAGGCTATCGCAACGCGCTGAGCTCGCCGCGCTGGGGCACGCCGGTCTCGCCTGAATGAGCAGCGCTGCTCCGGTGATCTCAGCGGGCAGCTTGCGCCCAGGCCTGGACGATATCGAGCGCGCGCATCCCCTCGCGAGCTCCCCGCGCATGCGCAGTGCGATTTACGCGGGAGAGAATGCCGTCGTGCAGTGTCGAGCGGGCTTCGCCGATACGCGCAGAAGCCGCGGCAACCGTGGCCGCTGCGATCCCGCGCGACTCCAGCGCCGGAAGACGCGTCACTCCGGCTTCGTCGATGCCGATGCCTGCGTCGTTGAACAGCGCCGCGAACGCCTGCGCCTTAAGTGCCTTGTCCGGGTCACCGCCGATCAGGCCGCCGTGCGACCCGGTGACGACGATCGCATCCTGATCGAGTGCCGGGTCCACGAGTGCCGCCGAATCCGCGAGCACCACGCGGCGAATCTGATCGAGCGTGGACCATTGCGAGCGGGCCTCGGCGGGCTTGGCGGGGTGCGCGTCTACCATCGGCGCCGCCTCCAGCAGTCGGGCCGCCTCGGCGCAGCTCATTCCTTGTTGCACGCCGCAGCGTGCGGCAATCGCGTTGACATGACTGATGATGCCGCGCGCCATCATGTCGTCGGTGTCGCCAATGCGCGCGCTGAGCGCCGAGACCGTGGCTGCCGCGGCTCCGTAGCCCTGAAGCAATTCGAGCGATGCGATCCCCGCCGCGTCGCGTCCCACGCCGGCGTCGCACAGGATCGTGGCGCGGGCGCCGGCGAGTGCTGCCAGCACGCCGGGATAGCTGCCGCCGTGCGAGCCGGAGACGAGTACTGCTCCGCGAACATCTTTCGGCAGAACGGTGATCGTCGGTGCAAGGATGATGGTCATGACGGTTTGCTGATGCGGATTGCAGCGACCGGCGCACCGTAGTGACGAACCAGATTTACTGCAACCTTTGAAGAGGCAGCGATGAGCAGCAATGAGATGTCGGGAGGCGAAGCCATCGCACGCATGATCAAGGCGTTCGATGGTGGACCGATGTTCGGCATGGGAGGCTTTCAACTGCTTCCATTCTACGACGCGGCGCGACGTCTTGGCCTCAAGCATCACCTCATCAACGACGAACGGGCAGGCGCCTTCGCGGCGGACGCCTATGCGAAAGTGACCGGACGCGTCGGCCTCGTCGATGCAACCCTCGGACCCGGCGCGACAAACCTCGTCACCGGCTTGGTCGAAGCGCTCAATGCCGGCTCACCGATGGTCGCGCTGGTCGGCGACAGCAACCGCGAGCATTCATGGAAGAACATGACGCAGGAGAGCCGTCAGCTCGACATTCTGCGTCCCGCATCGAAGGATGTGATCAGGGTCGAGCAGATCCAGCGTATTCCCGAACTGATGCGGCGCGCGTTTGCAGTCGCGACCACCGGTCGGCCGGGACCGGTCGTTGTCGACGTGCCCGAGGACATCTGTCACGGCACATTTGGATTTTCTGAGGATGATTTCCATGTCAATGCGCGCAACGCATCTGCGCCCGCTCTGCGTTGCAGGCCAGATCGGACCGATCTCGTCCGCGCGGCCAAAATGCTGGCCGAGGCGAAACGTCCGCTGATATTCGGCGGGCGGCGGAGTCCACTTGAGCGGTGCCGCGGCGGTGCTGACCGAGTTTGCGCGGACGTTCAACATTCCCGTTGCGCACACGATGAGCGGCAAGGGCGCCATCCCTTGCGTCGATCCGCTGAGTGCAGGCCTGTTCGGGCGCTACGATCGGATCGCCAATGCGCTGATCGAAGCGGCGGACGTCATCTTCGTGGTCGGTTGCAAGCTCGGCGAGATCGCGACCAAGCGCTTCACCATACCGCCGAAGGGCAAGAGAATCATTCATCTCGATATCGTCGCCGAAGAATTCGGCCGCACGCTCGAGCCCGAGATCGCGCTATGGGGCGACGTGGCGACGGGGATCGGTGACCTGCTGGAGGAGCTTCGCGATATTGCACCCGAAATGCGCAAGCGGCTCGCCGACTACGCCGCCGAGGTGCCGCGGCGAATGGGCGAATGGCGGAACGGCGTCGCCGACAGGCTCGGATCGGACGAAGTACCGGTCTCGATGGCGCGGCTGATGAGCGAGATCAATCGGGCGCTGCCGGCCGACGGCTATCTGGTCGCCGATGGCGGCTTCGCTGCGCACTGGGGCGGGCTGCTGTTCGACACCAAGCAGGCCGGCCGCTCGTTCGTGCCCGATCGGGGCTTCGCATCGATCGGCTACGGCCTTCCAGGCGCGATGGGTGTCGCGATGGCTGCGCCGGACAAAACCGTGCTGAGCCTCACCGGCGATGGCGGCTTCAACATGATGCTGGGGGAGATCGAAACCGCGCGGCGGCTCGGGCTGTCGTTCACCATCATCGTCGTGAACAACGCTGCGTCCGGCTATGTAAAGGCGCTTCAGCACCTGGTCTATGGGCCTGGCAGCTACCACGCATCGGACCTGGCCGAGACCGATTACGCGGTGGCGGCGAAGGCGCTCGGTTGTCATGGCGTTCGCGTCGAACATCCCGGACGACTGGCAGGCGCGCTGCAAGAGGCGATGGCCCATCATGGGCCTTCAGTTGTCGATGTCGTCGTGACCCGTGATCCGGCGAAAATGCTGCCCGCCGTCGACAACCGCGCGGTGCAGATGCGCAAGGGCGACCGGCCGGCATGAGCCGGCCGGTGCGACCGGCGGACGACATCAGTACGCGCAATCGTAGTCGCTCCAGTAGCCGTACGGCGGGTAATACGGACAGCTGGAGCCGTAGCCATAGAAACCATCGCCACCGATGAAAGGACCTCGTGCATGGCGGAAGTGCTCTCCGCCGGCGATGCGCGGGCCGCCAAAGTGGTTGACGGGTCCTCCGGCAAAGCCGCCCATGTGACCTCCGCCGAAGCCGCCCATGTGCGCGCCGCCGAAGCTCCCCATGTGTCCGCCGCCGAAGCCTCCGCCACCGTGGCCACCGCCACCACCACCGCGGGCCTGTGCACCGGTGACAATCAGGCTTGCGGCAAGCGCGGCGCTTGCCAGCACCATCACTACGCGTCGGGTCATGGCATTCTCCTTCTGTCAGCTCAATCCGTCCGTCATGACGTTCGATCTGACGCGGGGACGTCGTCGAAGAAAGGGTCACGCCGGATGGACTGCAGATAGGAGATGCATCCTCACGAGCTACGTGCTGACACGTGAAGGTGACGCATGTCACGCGGAAGCGAACAACCGTGAACGCGCGGCACTAGACGCGACGCGAGAATTCTAAACTTCCGTTCACGTAGTTCTCGGTCAGCGATGCCCTCAACCGGCGCCGGCCGCGACGAGGTCCTCGAGACCGAGCACGCGGGCGGTGTTGGTCGACACCATCTTGTGGATCTCATCGTCCTGGTAGCCGAGCTGCAAACACAATTCGACGCCGCGGCGAAAACCTTCGAGCGGGCTGAACACGCCGACTTGCCCGAGGTCCGAGCAAAGAATGGTGTTGTCGACGCCGGCTGCGTCGATCTGGTGGCGCAAGTCCTCGCCGCTGCAGGTCTTGAATTTCGAGCCGTCCAGGAACATGCAGAGCGAATGCTCGACGGCGGCGCCCATCGCGGCGATGCCCCTGACATCGTTGAGGCTGGCTCCGACGATGTCCTCCGGGTGGGTGAAGATCAGCCGCTTGACGCCGCGCCGTTGCGCCTCTTCGAACACAAGCCAGGTTTCGCTGACATGCAAATGGCCGCTCGCCAGAATCATGTCGTTCCTGGCGATCACGTCGAGCACGTCCTTGACGCTGTCCAGGACCTTCTTGTTGGCGTCGAGCACCGGCACCGGCGATGCGGGGCGCATCTTCTGCGTCGAGGCGGGATGCGACCAGCTTGCCGTCTTCTCCCAGCGCAGATGATTTTCGGCAGCCAATGTCGGCATCCAGACGATCTTGCCGCCCATCGCGGCGGTGTGTTCGACCGCATAGGGGTTGATGCCGCCGACCACGTTGTTGAGCGCGATGCCGGAGAAGATTTTGGCGCGCAGCTCCGGGTGATGCTTTCTGATCAGTTCGGCGGTGGCGACGCCAGCGTAGTCGTGATCCTTGGTCACGACAGCGACAAAGCCGGCCGAGGACATCTCGCGCACAAGGTCGAGATGATCCACGGCGCGCGCGGCGATCGACGGGCCGCTGTGCACGTGTGGATCGATTGCTCCCTTCAGGATGGCGTCGATGCGCGCCTTGTTTTTGTCGGTCATTGCATGTCTCCGAGAGGTGTACCTGTGTTTAGTGCAGAATCGAGAAGGCCGGCAGCCAGAGCGTGATCGCCGGCACCGTGGCGACGAGGGCCAGAAGTGCGATGCAGATGAAGAACATCGGCACCACCTCCTTGCTGACCTCGAGGATGGACTTGCCGGCAATCGCGCAAACCACGAACAGGCAGACGCCGACCGGTGGCGTGACCATGCCGATGACCACGTTCAGCGTGACCATCACGCCGAACTGGACCATATCCATCTCGATCATGTGCGCGACCTTGATCAGGATCGGCATGGTCACGATCATCACCGAGATCGGCTCGAGGAATTTGCCGAGGATCAGCAGCATCAGGTTGAGCATCAGCAGGATGACGAGCTTGTTGTCGCTGACGCCGAGCAGGCTGGCCGCGAAGCTGGTCGGCACGTCCTCGATCGTCAGGGCGAAGGAGACAATGCTCGCCATGGCCAGAATGAACAGCAATGCCGATGTCGCAATGGCGGTGCTGTACAGCGCTTCCCACAGCCGCGGCCAGGTCAGCTCCCGATGCAGTGCGCCGACGATCAATGCGTAGGCGACCGCGACCGCGGCGGATTCGGTCATGGTGAAGATGCCGGACTTGACGCCGCCGACGATGATGACGGGCAGCATGAGCGCCGGAATGGCGGATATCAACGCGCGGATGCGGTCCGGCCAGGCCACGCGCGGCATCGCCGGGAAGTTGCTTCGCTGTGCGCGCCAGCCGGCATAGGCCAGCAGGCCGAAGCCGAGGAGGATGCCTGGAATGATCCCGGCGATGAACATCTGCGCGATCGAGGTGCCCGACAGCACGCCGAAGACGATCATGGTGATGCTCGGCGGGATCAGCGGATCGATGACGGCGCTCATCGCCACAAGTGCTGCGCCATAGGCCGCCGGAATGCCCTGGCGCGTCATGGCCGGGATCATGAGACTGCCGATGGCAGAGGACTGCGCAATGGCACTGCCGGAAATTCCGGCGAACAGCATGCTCGCAAGCACTGTCACCAGCGACAATCCGCCTTTGAAATGCCCGACCAGCGCATTGGCGAAGTTCACCATGCGGGCGCTCAACCCGCCGAAATTCATCAGGCTGCCGGCCAGCAGAAACAAGGGGATCGTCAGCAGCACGAATTGATCGACGCCGGAGAGCATCCGCTGCGGAAGTGCTGCGACAAGCGTCCAGTTGTCGGTGAAATACAGATAGAGCAATCCGCCGACACCGAGCGCGAGCGAGATAGGAACGCCGAGCAGCAGAAAGCCGAGAAAGAGGCCGAGGAAGGAAAACATCGAATGGCCTCAGGCGGACGGGTTGGCCGGTTGACGCGATCGCGTCGACGTCAGCAATGCGACAACTTCGTTGGCGAGCCCTGCGACAATGTGGGCGAGCAGTATGGCGCAGCCGATCGGCACCGAGACATAGACCCAGAAGACCGGCACATGGGCCGGCTTTCCGACGAGCGACGTCCAGATGAAGTCGATGGCGGGAATTGTCTGGGCGCTGAAGCGGCCGGCATGGACGATGCCATGGCGCACCATGAGATAGAGGAAATAGCAAACCGGAAGCGCGACGATCAGTCTGATCAGCAGCCGCAACGATGGCGACAGCTTGGCCGGCAGCATGTCGAGGACGATCAACTCACCCTGATGATAGGCGACGCCGATCAACAGAAAGCTCTGCCAGATCAGGATATAGCGGCAGACCTCCTCGGCCCAGATCAGCGACGCGTTGAAGACGTAGCGGGCGATCACCTGAACGATCATGATGACGACGATCGCCAGCATGGATGTGCCGGCGAGGAAGCGCATGATGCGATAGTACCAGACCAGGGGGATCATCTCGGCGGAAGAGGCTGCGTCATTCGTCTGCATGCACACGATCCTGCCGTGACGGCCGCAAGGGGAAAGTCGCGCGCCCGCGGGCTGGCGCGCGATCGCATGATCAGGTGGTGGCCTGCGCCGCCGCGACGAACTCCGCGATCAGCGGCGACTTCTTGCTCCACTCGCCGATGATCGGTTCGACCTTCGCCTTCATGGCGGCGAGATCCTCGAGCGGAATGAACTGAACGCCCTTCTTCTTCAGGTCGTCACGCGCGGCAAAATCCTGCGTCTTCGTGTAGGTCATGGTCGGAAGGATCGACTCCTTGCCGGCCTGCCGCATCGCGGCCTGAATGTCGGGCGGCAGTCCGTCGAAGAACGTCTTGTTGGCCACGATCACATTGTGCCAGGGGTAATGCCCGGTCAGCGTCATGTACTTGCCGACCTCCCACAGGTTTTCGCCGACCACCGAGGACACGTTGATCTCGACGGCATCGATCACCTTGGTCTGCAGCGCGCTGTAGACCTCGCCATACGGCAGGCCGATCGGCGCCGTGCCGACCGCCTCCCAGATCTGCTTGTGCAGCGGCACCGGGACGATGCGGGTCTTCAGACCGGCGAAGTCGGCAATCGCCTTCACCGGCTTGCCGACCGACAGGAAGTTGCGCTGGCCGATGTCGGAGGTTTGCAGTCCCACCAGCCCGGCCGGCGCCAGGTCGTCGAGCATCTTCTGTCCGATGTCGCTCGTGGCAAGCTTGGTGAAGTGCTCGTAGTCGCGAATGAGGAACGGAAGCTGGTAGGCGGCCAGCGCCGGCCGACCGGTGACGAGCGGATAAAGCACGCCGCTTGCGCCGGCGAGCTCGACCGTCCCGGCGATCGCCGAACTCGAGCGACTGCTTGTCGTCGCCGAGCTGGCGGTTGGAGAAGATCTGCACGGTGACCCTGCCGGGCACGAGCTTTTCGAGCGCTTCCTTGAATTTCACCGCGGCGATGTGGCCGGGATGAACTTCAGCCGCGGCATGCGCGAGCTTCATCCGGATCGCCTTTTGGGCGCGAGCCACCCAGGGCAAGGAAATGGTCGCAGCAGCGGCTGCCGCCCCGGCGAGCAGATGGCGTCGCGTTGTCCTCATGAGAGCCCTCCCATTTTTGTTTCGTTAGTCGAAACATTGTTGCGAAGTATGGTATATCAGCGTTGCCTTCCGTCAAGACATCAGCGATCGGTTCCGTAAGTGCGGGAATTGCGTGAGTAGCTGGAATCTGCTTGTATCGTTGATCAGAGCAATGTTTCGGTCTACGAAACAATGAGGCGCTCGACGGTCCGAGGCCGCACCAGCCTGGATATAGAGTGAGGGAGGAAGTGCGATGTACGACGTGTCTGATCCACGTGCGCGGCTTGCCCAGTCGACGACGGCGGCTGCATCTGCGATGCCGCCGGCCACCGGCTTTGCGGCAGCCCAATTCGGGCGCTTCTACGAAAGCGAGCCGCAAGAGCGCGGGCCTGCCGGCCGCACCTGGTACACGCGCGGACAGAATTTCATCGTGGCGTACAGCGACGCCGCGGCGGGCGCAGTCTTCGCGCGTCAGGATCAGCGCGACGAATATGTCGTGCTGGTGCCGGACCGCGAGACGTCGATCACGGTCACGGCACGGCGGCGAAACGGTCAGCGTGCCGGGCCATTCGCTGGTGATCGTGCCGCCTGGAAACAGCCAGGTGACCGTGCCTTCGGGCGGGCGGATCGTGCGTCTCTTCAGCACGCAATCGAAAGACATCGCCGACAAGTGCGAGAACGCGGCCGCCTATGCGACGCGCCGCGCGAATATCCCGCCGTTCCAGCCGTGGCCGGAGCCCGTCGGCGGCTACCGCATCCGCGCCTACAGTCTCGACGTCGCGCCGACGCCCGGCCGCTTCGGCCGCATCTTCCGCTGCACGACCTTCATGGTGAACGTGCTCGATCCGCAGATGGGGCCGCGCGACGTGACCAAGCTGTCGCCGCACCATCACGACGATTTCGAGCAGGGCTCGCTCGCGCTCGAAGGCGCCTTCACGCATCATTTGCGCTGGCCCTGGACGACCAATCTCAACGCCTGGCGCGACGACGAGCACGCCTACTGCGACTCGCCGTCGATCACGGTCATCCCGCCGCCGGCGATCCACACCTCGCGCGGCATGAAGGACGGCCTCAATCAGCTTGTGGACATTTTCTCGCCGCCGCGGATCGATTTCTCCAATCAGCCGGGATGGGTGCTCAATGCCGCCGACTATCCGATGCCGAAGGGCCCGGCTACCGGCGCGTAGCCGAACGATCTTCGAGGACAGGGCGAAACAGTCATGCCGCGAATATCCGGCGCACAGCGTGGCAGCGGCGTTCAGGCGGTCGTGTTTGCGCTCCACACGCTCGAATATATCGCCCAGCACCAGGGCTCGGTCGGCGTGACCGAGCTTGCGCGCGCCTTCGAGACGACGAAGAGCCGCATGTATCGTCACCTGCAGACGCTGATGACCGCGGGATACCTGGTGCGCGATCCGCAGACGGAGCGGTATCGGGTGAGCGCGCGGCTGGTCGCGCTCGGCCAGGCGGTGAGCGAGGGATTTGAATTCGCGCGCGCGGCGCGCGATGTCACGCGCGACTTGCGCGACAAGCTCGGCCACGCCGCCGTCCTCAGCCAGACCGAAGACGAAGGCATTCGCATCGTGTTGCTGGTGCCGAGCAAGTCCAGCGTCGAGATCGCGGTCAAGCCTGGCTCGGTGCTGTCGTTCCATGCGAGCGCGCAGGGCAAGATCGCGCTCGCCTTCGGTGATCCCTCGCTGTCGGAGCGCGTGCTTGCCGGTGAATTGCCGATGCAGACCGTCTACACGATCGGCGATCCCGCCAAGCTGAAGGCCGAAATCGACCTGACGCGGAAGCGCGGATGGGCGGCTGCGCCGAACGAGTCGGTGATCGGGCTGAATGCGCTGGCGGCGCCCGCCTTCGATGCGCTGGGGCACTATGCGGGCGCGATCGCCATCGTCGATACGATTCAGTTCATTCCGGAAAATCCGAGCGTCGAGCAGGTGCGCGAGTTGACCGAGGCTGCCGCGCAGATCTCGCGAAATCTCGGCTATCGCGACAGCCAGCCGGTCTATGCCGACACGAACGCGCGGATGAAAGCAGCAGGCGGCGCCGCGATGAGCGGGAGGCTTGAAACAGGCATCGGGGCGCTGCGTCTGAAGAATCCGGTGATCGCCGGACCGGCGGAGCATCTGATCGATCCCGACAATGTTCGGCGCGCCTTGCGCACCGGGGTCGGCGCCGTCGTGCTCAAGTCGACCAACGAGTCGAAGGCGGCGCGCGAGCAGCTCGAGCGCGCCGAATACGCCGTGTTCGACGAGCACTGGCGCGCGGTGCCGCTGGGGAGCGGATGCGCCGCTTGCCGCAACCATCGCCACGCGCTCAGGTCTCGTGCGCATTCCGTTCGACCGCTGGCTGGAGCAGGCGGTTGCGCTCGATCGCGAGGCGAAGCTGGAAGACGCCTACGCGATCCCGAGCATCATCGTCGCCGATCTCGACCGCGCCGTCGACATGGCGCGGCTGGTCGATCAGGCGGGCCTGCGCGCGCTCGAGCTCAATATCGGAACGCCCTATGCCAGAGAAGCCGGACAGGGCGTCGTCGCCACCGAGTTCGATCCTGCGCGCGCCACGGCGATGGTCGCTGCGGTGTCCGAGCGCGGTGTCGATCCCGGTCTGGGTCAAGCTGACCGGCCAGAGCGAGCGCGTGCCGGATCTGGTGCAGGCGTCCTTCGACGGCGGCGGCGCTGCGGTCATCATGGCGGGGCGGCTGCTGGGATTGATCCCCGACGTCGAAACCATGCAGCCGGCGCTCGGAACGAGTCTCGGCATCGGCGGCTTCTGGAATCTGCCGCTCACCTGCCATTGGCTGGCGCTCTCGCGTGCCCGCATGGGACCGGACAAGCCGTTGATCGGCATCAACGGCGCGCAATCCGGTCTCGATGTTGCGCGCATGATGCTCGCCGGTGCGCATGCCGTCGAGATCGCGTCGGCGGCGATGCTGCGTGGCTTTCAGGCGCTGTCGGACGCCGTCACCGAGTTCGAAGCCTATCTCGCCCGCAAGGAGATGTCGCGCGCGCGATCTGATCGGCCGCGCCGCCGACGCCCGAAAATCGTTCGCGTCGCTGCCGCCCTTGCAGGACAAGTGGAAAGACTACGTTCCGAAACAATGAACAATGCGCACGCCGGCTGGAGCCGGAGATGCGCCGCTCAAGGAGATCATGAATGCTATCGCTTCGCTTGTTCGCAGCCGCGTTTGCTGCCGCCATCGCGCTCACATCCATGCCGGCAGATGCACAGCGCGCCTGGCCTGCGCGTGAAGTGAAGTTCGTCGTCCCGTTCGCCAGCGGCACGACATCCGACATTCTTGCGCGCGCGGTGGCCCAGCACGTCGCCGGCGTGATCGGCAAGGCGGTGATCGTCGACAATCAGGGCGGAGCGGGCGGCAATGTGGGCGCTGCGTCGGTGGCGCGGGCGGAGCCGGACGGTCACACGATCCTGTTTGCGACGACGGGGCCGGCTGCCACCAACAAGCTGATGTACAAGAACCTCACCTTCGATCCGCAGAAGGATCTCGAGCCGATCGTGTTGATCGGCAAGTCGCCGGTCATCATTGTCGCGAGACCGGAGGTGCAGGCCAAGACGCTGAAAGAACTGATCGAGTTCCTGAAAGCCAATCCGGACAAGCTGAATGCCGGCTATCCCGGCAATGGCACGCTCGGCCACATCACCGGCGAGCTCTTCCAGCAGCGCGCGCAAGTGAAGATGGGCGGCGCCCAGTATCGCGGCAGCGCCGCGATCATCAACGATCTGCTCGGCGGACACATCGACGTCGCGATGGATTCGATGGCGCCCTATGTGAGCAACATCAATGAAGGCAAGCTGCGCGCGCTGGCGATCGCCGGCTCGAGCCGCTGGTCCGGCCTGCCGGATGTGCCGACCGTTGCCGAATCCGGCCTGCCGGGCTTCGAGGCCTCGGTCTGGTACGCGCTGCTGGGTCCGACAGGGACGCCGCCGGACGTCATCCAAAAGCTCAACGCCGCGATCAACGGCTACCTCGCGACACCTGCGGCGCAGGACCTGTTCGGCAAGCTGGGCGTGCAGGGTGCGGGCGGCACGCCTGCCGAACTGAAGACATTCGTCGCGGACGAAATCACGAAGTGGGAGCCGATCGTGAAGGCGGCCAACATTTCATTCTGAAGACGGCCACGGCCCTTCTGCCAGCGCACAGCGTTAATCACACCGCTGCTGCGAACCGCGAATGCAATATAACGCGTTGATAAGGCGACAACCTTTCGCGCGTTTAGGTTCGCTAAGTCCGTTCGCGCGACGTCTTTCCTGCTGACAGCCCACTCGAAATCAGTCTTACACAATCGAGGGTTGATTTCAGGCGAGCCACTGGCGTCGCCGGGGACCATGTCATGGCGCGAATTCAGGTCATTGACGACGACCAGGCGATACGGACGACGATCAAGCTCCTGCTCGAGCGCGAAGGTCACGATGTCGTTCTCGCGGAAGACGGGCGCAGGGGCCTGCAGCAATTTAAGGAAGGCCGGTTCGATCTGCTGATCGTCGATATCTTCATGCCGGGGATGGACAGTCTCGAGACAATCCGCAGCATCCATCAGATCCAGCCCGAGATCCCGATCATCGTGATCTCGGGCTACGCGTTCCGCGCCGGACTGGAATCGGTGCCGGACTTCCTGCACATGGCCGTCAAGTTCGGCGCCGTCGGCAGCCTGCAAAAACCGTTCAGGCCGTCCCAGTTGCTGTCGATCGTCACGAAATGCCTGGAAGACAGCAGCGGCCGGCGCGCCGCGGCGCATAACAAGAGCTGAGCGCGACGACGGCGTGCGGAGGGCGCGGGTGGGGGAGAGCAACGAGCAACGGGGATTTCTTGCGACGGCGCCGGTCACGAGTTTCGACCGCAGGCTGGCGTTGCGGCTGAGCGGTCGGTTAACCTTTCCCTAACCCTGCTTGCAGAGTGCCGTCCGTTGGAATGAGCCCGGCGAAGGAGTAATCTCCCCTTATGCATCTGCCTTCATCATAGGCAGAATGGAGCCAGGCCCTTCACGCCCTCCTCGCTTCGCCGCTGCCGGGCACAGATCGTGAAAACGCCGCGCGCCAAATCTTCGATGTCAGCTCGCCATCTGGACGCATCGTCCGGCGGCGTGGTCACCGAGCTTGATGCCGCGCGATCGGATCTTGCCGGGGCGAAGCGAGAGCTCGAGACGCTGTATGCGGCGCTCGACAACGTCCAGAGCGGGTTGCTGCTCCTGAACCGTGACCTCCACGCCGTCTACAGCAATCCCGTCTTGCACCGGATGTTCAGGACCTTCAGCGCCGAAGAAATCCGCGAGACGAATCCGTCCTATGGCAGAGCTGCTGCAGGCAGCCGCGGCCGCGCTGTCGGTGAACATCCAGGACTACGTGGCGCGCCGCCTCGCGTGGGTGCGATCGGGCGATCCGACCCCGTTCGATCTGCCGATGGCCAACGGCACCGTGCTGCGATGTCATCTGGCCGCGCTTCCGGATGGCGGGCGGATGGTGATCTACAGCGACGTCACCGACATCGTCCGCAATGCCGAGGAGATGGAGCGGCTGGCGACCGTCGACGGGATGACCGGAATCTATAACCGCCGGCATTTCCTCGCGCTCGCCGATCACGAATGGAATCGCGCGCGGCGCTACGGGCGGCCGATCTCGTTCCTGATGATCGACATCGATCATTTCAAGGCCATCAACGACGATTTCGGACACGAGATCGGTGACCGGATGATCGTTCACCTCGCCAACCTCGCTCGCGACTGCAAGCGGGATTCGGATGTGCTCGCCCGCATCGGCGGCGAGGAGTTCGCGATCCTGCTGCCGGAAACGACGCTGGAGCAGGCAAGGGCGATGGCGGAACGATTGCGGTATCAGGTCGCCAGCAGTCCGCTGCCCGAAGCGCCGCACTCGCTTTGCGCGAGCGTCAGCGTCGGCGTCGCCACCGCGGATGACGACACGGCCACACTGTCCGACCTGATGAAATCGGCAGATCAGGCGCTCTACTGCGCCAAGCGCGCCGGCCGCAACCAGGTCATCTGCAATGTGCCTGCAAGCTCGGCGCCCGGCGTTCAGAGCACGGCGCCGGACCGGCCCGACATCGTGCCCGAAGGGGACGGCCGCCGGATGTTGCAATCAGACCGCCTCAATCCGTGGATGAAAGTGACCGAGCCGGGCGGCTGAAGCCGGCTAATCGTCAGTGCTCGATCCGTTGGTACTCGCGGTCGATCGACGATGTTTGCAGGCGATGATCGTAGCCGTAGATGTGAATCGAGACGGCTTCGTCTGGACCTTCGTTCAGCATCTGATGAATGTTGGGCCCCGAGGGCATCATCGCGGCGACGTAGCCGGCGGTGCGGTCATGACGCGCGGTTTCGATGGCGCGATCGCCGTCGACCGCGTCGAACCAGACTTCGCGAAGGGCGCCTTGCAGCACCGCAAAGCAGCATGAGCAGTGATGGTCATGGATCGGCGTGCGGGCGCCCGGCGCCCAGACGATGGCCCACACGCTCATCTGATCGTCGCCGAAAATCAGGTTGCGCGTAAAGCCGCCGCACGCGCGCGTCAAGCGGACGCCGCTCAGGAGATCGGGGATCGAAGCGAGCCGAAGCAGCGTCTCGCGCGCCGAGAGCAGATACTGATCGACCGGCAAACGGTTGGCGTCGCTCAGGCGTTGCAGGAGGGCAGTGTGCTGTTCCATGGGGTCCGTCGGCGCGATTCCAAGTCAGCGTCGATAATGACGCTGTTCGTGCGCAAACGGTTTGCGAAGTTAGCTGTCTCTGCCGGAATTCGAGCAAAAATTTTGCGCTAATCGGCAATTAGCGAAAAATATTGCACCAGAAGCGCACTCGCGCTACCAATATGATCTAATTTCAGCAGCGCAATTGGAATACGGCCGCCATGCTGGACGACATCGACCTGCGCATCCTCGACGCCCTGCAGAAGGACGCCAGTCAAAGCGTGTCTGACATCGCCAAGCGGGCGGGCGTTTCGACGACGCCGTGCTGGCGACGCATTCAAAGGCTGGAGGAGAGCGGCGTCATCAGCAAGCGCGTTGCGTTGCTCGACCGCGCGCAATTGAACGTCGGCGTCACGGTGTTCATCGCCGTGCGAACCAGCAAGCACACGGTGGAGTGGCTGGAGAAATTCCGGAAGGCGGTGAAGGACATTCCCGAGATCGTCGATCTCTACAGGATGAGCGGCGAGATCGATTACCTGCTCAAGGCCTTCGTGCCCGATATCGCGAGCTATGACGCGCTCTACAAGAAGCTGATCTCCAGGATAGAGCTGAGCGACGTCACCTCGATGTTCGCGATGGAGGAGCTGAAATCGACGACCGAAATTCCGCTCAGCTTCAAGCGCAAGGGCTGAAGGTCAGCCGGCGGCGCGCGTCCTAGCGCTCGACATCCAGCGCTGCGAGTGCGGCCTTGAGCTGGTCGGTGGCGTAGGGTTTTGCCAGGAAGCCGATCCGGCTGTCGTCCTTGAAGCGCTTGTGCAGTGCGCTTTCGCCGTAGCCGCTGGCGATGATGATCGGCATCGATGGATGGATGGCGCGCATTTCCCCGATCAGGACATCGCCCTTGCGATCAGGCAGGCCGATGTCGACGATGGCCGCTTCGAGGTCGTCGTTGAGCTTGATCTTGTTCATGGCCTCGGTGGCGGAGGCGGCGGTCTCGACCTTGAAGCCGAGGAGATTCCAGCTGGTCGATCGCCAGCATCTGGATCAGCAGTTCGTCTTCCACCAGCAGAATCCTTCCGGATCGCGTGGGCATATCGAGGACACTCCGAATCTTCGCTGCAAGTGCAGCATAGGAAAACGGCTTGGTGATCAATTGCACACCCGGTTCGACCTTACCATCGTGCAAAATCGCATTGCGGGCGTAGCCGGTCGTCATCAACACCTTGAGGTCCGGCCGCTGACGTCTTGCCTGGTCTGCCAGACTGCTGACCGTTCATGCCATCGGGTAGTACGACGTCGGTGAACAGAAGCTGAATTTCAGGATGGTTCCGCAGCAGTTCCAGCGCGGTCCGCCCGTTGGGTGCGTCGAGCGTGCGATAGCCAAGGTCGCGCAGGCTCTCAAGCGTGTGATTGCGGACGCCTTCGTCGTCCTCGACCACGAGAACGGTTTCGGACGCTTTGCTGCGCGGCGGCGTGGCATCCTGAGCGAACTGCACATCATCTTCAGCGGCGCCTTGCAGGCGGGGGAGATAGAGGCGGACGCGCGTGCCTTTGCCGACCTCGGAGTTGATCCTGACGTGACCGCCCGATTGCTTGACGAAGCCGTAGACCTGGCTGAGGCCGAGCCCCGTTCCTGCACCGACATCCTTGGTGGTGAAGAATGGCTCAAAGGCGCGATCGAGCACGTCCGGTGACATGCCGGTGCCGGTGTCGGTAA
This sequence comes from uncultured Alphaproteobacteria bacterium, assembly GCA_963843435.1. GTDB lineage: Bacteria > Pseudomonadota > Alphaproteobacteria > Rhizobiales > Xanthobacteraceae > P52-10. Next base: position 366,111 of record CAWJKJ010000002.1, on the reverse strand, counting down.
CGGAGACCACGACATATTGGCCGACGTCGATCCCGCTGGTCCGCAGGGTGTTCATCGATGTCGATGTCGGCGGTCTCGATCGTGAGCTTGCCGCCGTTCGGCATGGCGTCGCGCGCGTTGACGGTGAGATTGAGGATCGCGACTTCGAGCTGGTTCGGATCGGCGTGCACGCGCCAGAGTCCGCCCGCGAGCACGGTTTCGATCGAAATCTGTTCGCCGAGCGATCGGCGCAACAGGTCCGACATGCCGCCGACGAGTTTGCTGACGTCGAGCACCTTCGGCTGCAGAGGTTGTTGACGCGAGAAGGCGAGCAGGCGCTGTGTCAGCGCGGCCGCGCGTTCGGCGCCGCGCATGGCATTGTCGGCAAGCCGTGTCAGCCGTGCACGATCGGCGTGCTCCGCCTGTGCAACACGCTGCAGCGTCTCCAGGTTGCCGATGATGATGGTCAAGCAGGTTGTTGAAGTCGTGGGCGACGCCGCCGGTCAGATGGCCGATGCCTTCCATCTTCTGCGCGTGCAGGAGGTGCTGCTGCGCTTCCTGCAGGGCGAGCGCGGTCTGCGCGGCGCTCGGTGATGTCGCGGGTGATCTTGGCAAAGCCGATCAGCGTGCCGTGTTTGTCGCGGATTGCGTCGAGCACGACGCTCGCCCAGAAACGCGTGCCGTCCTTGCGAACCCGCCAGCCTTCGGCCTCGTATTTCCCCTCGCGTGCGGCGGTCTCGAGCGCCCGTTCCGGCAGGCCCGCCGTGCGGTCCTCCTCGGTGAAGAACCGGCGAAAGTGCTGGCCGACGATTTCGGACGTCTGATAGCCCTTGATGCGTTCGCCGCCGGCGTTCCAGCTGGTGACGATCCCTCTCGGATCGAGCATATAGATCGCGTAATCGACGACGGCCTGCACCAGCAGGCGAAAGTTTCCTTCCGCCCGTTCGCGTTCCTGCCAATTCGTGGTTGATGTTGGCGAAAAATTGCGTCCGCAGCATCTCGAGCGTCGCGAGTTCATCGCGAAGCCGGATGATCTCGCGCTCGTGCGCCTTCTTCTCTGTAATGTCGCGGCCCTCGAACGCGATGAAGGCGATCTTGCCGCGGTCGTCCTTGACCGGCGTGAGCGACGCGTCGATGACGAGGGTGTCCGTATCGCCAGCGTATGCGCAGATCGGCGTATCCCAGCGAACGAGCTCGCCTTGCCCGGCGCGTCGGATCTGCTCTCGCAGAGTTGCACTGCTCTCGTCCGAAGCCTGCCACCAGAACGTCGTCCAGAACGGCTGTCCCTCGACGTCGGAGAGCTTCAGCCCTCCGGTATCGAGCGCGGCTTGATTGATATCGAGGACGGCGCCGTCGGCGTCGAGCAGGGCGGTGAACTGCACCACCGAGTCCAGCGTGATCGCGCGCAAGCTTTTCGCGATATCGCGCTCGCGTGTCGCTGGCTGAAAGTCGGGTACTCAGAACGCTGACCAAGGTGCCCTGCATGGAAGTCCCCACCGACCCAAACGTGCGCGACCGGAAAAAGTTCCGGTCGCGCCGGAGCGCCAAGTCGCACGCAGCGCGTCAGCAGCCCTTGCAGATGCTCTTGATGCGGCGGGAGACTTCATGCTCGCTCTGCTGGACGATCGGATCCTCTTTCGGGTCCTGCAGCCGAGCGGACGGCTCCTGCGGCTGAATGTACCGCCCGGATTGTCCGACCGTGCCGCTGCTACTTGTCGCTGCCGGACCGGTATTTGAGGGTGGTGTCGTCGATCGAACCGTTCCGCCCGACGGCACTTGGTTCGGACTCACCGCCGACGGATCAACGCCGCGGGCGCCGCCGAGCCCGCTTGGCGGCGATTGAGCCTGGACCCAGCTTGCCTGGGCAAGCACGAGAATCGACGCGACAGCTATGGAGGCTAGGGTTTTCATCGCCGTACCCCTTTTCAGGTTTGCACGGATAACCTGAACGAGGAACCAACGTTCCCGCTGTGGCTCCGTTGGCGAGGAATGTCAGCGATGCGCCCGCAGTCTTGGTAAACGCCTCAGAACGTCAGGACGGCCTTGCCGACGAAGCCGCGCTCGATCAGCTTTGCTGCGACCTCGGCGATCTCGCTTACCTTGGCTGTCACGGCGATCTCGGGGCGCAGCTTGCGTTCGGCGACGAGGCCGACAAGCTCGGCAAGGCCAACGCCGGGCGGTTCGCGCCGGAATTCGTATCCCATGACAAGGCCGTAAAGCGTCGTGCCGCCGACGCGGAATTTTGCCGCGTCGAACGTCGTCTGCGAACCTGCCGAGGCGCCCAGCAGAACACAGGTCCCGCCCGGCGCCAGCATGCCGAGCGCAGCGGCGAGCGATTGTCCGCCGACCGACTCGAGAATGAGATCGTAAGGACCGAATTGTCCGGCACCGGCGAGGTCGCTGCCGATCCCGACCTCGTCGGCGCCAAGCCGGCGCATCGTGTCCGCGTGCGCTTCCGAGCGAATGCCGGCGACAACGCGTGCGTCGTGCAGGCGCGCGAGCTGCAAAGCGAATGTGCCGACGCCGCCGGATGCGCCGCTGACCAGCACCTTCCGGCCCTTCAAGGCGCCACCGAGTTGCAGCGCGCGCCGCGCGGTCAATGCAGCCACGGGAAGCGAAGCCGCCTCCTCGAACGACACGGCGTCGGGAATGATCGCCGCGAACGGCGGCGCGACGGCGATGTATTCGCTCCAGCCGCCAAAAGCGTTCGTGCAAACGACCCGGCTGCCTGTGGCCGGCCCGGAGCCGTCGGCGGCGGCGCTCTCGACAACGCCGGCCGCATCCCATCCCGGCCGCCACCCGTCCGCTGCCTCCTTCAACGCTGTGCGCGTCTCGCCGCGATTGAGCGAGATCGCGTGCACCTTCACCAGCATTTCGCCAGGCTTTGGCTCGGGCCGCGGCACGTCCTTGATGACCAGCCGCCTGGAATCCTTCGTGTCGACGACGACGGCTTTCATCATGGGCTTCCTCTCCCCAAAAATTGTTGATTAGTGTTCAATGAACACTTATAGGGTAGAAGCAGCCGCGGCAAGCTCCGTCGTCATGCCCGCCATACCGTTCAAAGAACGGCGTCGCTTCGCTCGCCTGTGCCGGGCATCTAGTACGGCGCAGCGTCAACGGGTTGCTACGACTGCGTCGTGCAGCGCACGAGCGCGTTGGTCGTGGTGAGCGTCACCGTGGTCAGCCGGTTCTTGCTGATGGGAAACTCGCAGAGCTTCTCGACCCGCTCGCCGCGCTTCAGGCTCAGCGTCGTCGTGCCTGTCGGCTGCTTGATGACGGCGGACTCCTTCGCCGCCAGGTTCGTCACCGTCGTCTTGTTGACGATCACGACGTCGTCGCGATGCAGGGCGGCCTTTCGCTTGATTTCGACGAAGCCGGATTCGGGGACGCAGCCTGCGAGGCCGACACCGCAGCAGAGCAGGAGAATGGCGCGCGAAGATCCTGGTCATGCGTCGGGCGGGGTGAGGGTGCGGATGAACGCCTTCAGCGCTTCCGAGCCGTTGCGGATGTCGTTGGCGAGGTTCTGGATGACCTTCACCATCGCTTCGGCGTTCTCAGCCTCGAGGATTTCCTTGGCGTAGTCGCCGCGCGTCTGGATCACGCGCAGCAGCTGCGCGAATTCTCGCCCCGCCGTGGTCAGGTCGGCGACAGCCTTCTCGGTATCGGCGGTGATCTTTTCCCAGCGCTGTTCGAGCGCCTTGCGCTCCTTGTCGTCGAATCGCTGTCTCCTTGCGCATCTGTTCGAGCTTCGAGCGCGAATAGCTGAGCGCTTTCGCGCCAAGCGACGCAAAATCGCCGTTGTCGGACACGAGGCCGAGCGCTTCGGAGACCATGGCCTGAAGCTCTTCAACCTGCTTGCGCGCGGCTTGCGGGTCGGACAGCTTTTCGATCGCGTTGGCGCCGTTCTGGATCTTGCCATTCGCCGCCTCGAGGTTCTTTCGAACCTCCTTGAACTGCGACTTGAATTCGGTGAGCGGCGTTTGGCTGTCGTCGGCGGCCTGGGCGTGGATCGGGAAAAGCGCGACGGTAGCGATGAGCTGCAGGGCCAATAAGCACAGGGAGGCGACGCAAGGAGTGCATGGCGACTTCCTTTCTGCGAAGCGGTCCTGGTTTAACGGTCGTTAGTATTGATGGCGAAAGTGCGGCTTTTCTTGCCGCACGCGCGCTCAGCCCGTCAGCGCGCGCCCGCCTTCGACGTAGAGCACCTGGCCGGTCGTGTAGCCGCCGCGCATCAGATAGAGGTAGGCCTCCGCGACCTCGTCGGGCTCGCCGACGCGCGGCAGCAGTTGCCGGCTGGTCATCGCCTTCAATTCCTTCTCGCGCCGGTCTTCCGGGATGCGGTCCCAGATGCCGGTGCGGATCAGGCCCGGGCACACGGCATTCACGCGCACGCGGCGCGAACTCGATCGGCGAGTGCGCGGGTCAGATGCTCGACCGCGCCGGTCATGGCGGTGGAGATCGCCGAGCCTTTCTGCGGCCGATGCGCGATCATGCCGTCGGTCAGCGTCAGCGAGCCGCCGGCCGGCATCGTCTTCGCCGCATGCTTGGCGACGGTCACCGCGCCCCAGAACCGCACCTTGAACAGCGCCTGCTGCCTTGCTCCAGGTCGAGCTCGACCAGCGGCGCGCGGCGCGGACCGCCCCAGTCGCCGGCGGTGAAGGCGATGTGGTCGAAGGCTTGCGATCTTGCCGAAGAACGCGGCGACCTCGTCCTCGCTGCGTCACGTCGAGCTTCGCGCCGAGCGTGCGATTGCCGATCCGCGCTGCCGCGGTCGCAACCTTGTCCGGGTTGCTGGAGGCGATCGTCACCTGCGCGCCGGCGCCGGCCGCAGCCTCCGCCACCGCGAAGCCGATGCCCGATCCGCCGCCGATGACGAGGATGCGCTTGTCGCTCAGGCTCACGTGATCTCCGTCCTAAACGCCGCGCCGTTGTCAGCGCGCGAAGTCGACAGCGCCGTCCGTCGCGCTTGCCGTCGCTGCGCCACTTGTCGAGCATGTCGAAGAAGATCAGCGAGCCTGCGCCGTACGACTCGGAGAAGAAGCCGTTCTTGTTTCCCGGCCGCGCCTTCGCTGTTGTAGTAGCCCGGCGTGCACTCGCTGGTAGAAGCGCTCGCCGATGCCGGAGAGCCGCCGCACCTCCTGCACATAGGCGCTCTTCGGCCTCCGCGCGTCAGCTCCAGCGTCTTGACGCCGCGCTCGCGCGCCTGCGCTGACGATGTAGGTGACGTGCCGCGTCTGGTTCTCCAGCGACAGCGGCAGGTTCACCGGTGGTCGCCGACTGGCTGCGGCCGACGAAGAAGCAGTTCGGGAAGCCGTGCACGGTCATGCCGTGCAGCGTGCGCATGCCGTTCGCCCAGTGCTCCGACAGCGTCTTGCCGCCGCGGCCGATCGACGTCGTAGCCGGCGCGGCGCGTGAACGACGTGCCGACCTCGAAGCCGGTCGCGAAGATCAGGCAGTCGACGCGGTATTCCTGGCCGTTGGCGACGATGCCGTTCTCGGTCAGCGCGCTCGACGCCCTGGCCGTTGGTGTCGACCAGCGTGACGTTGGGCCGGTTGTAGGTCGGCAGATATTCGTCGTGGAAGCAGGGACGCTTGCAGAACTGCCGATACCAGGGCTTCAGCGCCGCGGCCGTCGCCGGATCCTTGACGATCGCGTCCACGCGCGCGCGGATCTGGTTCATCTTCTTGTAGTCGGCGAGCACCAGCAGCTGGTTGCGCTCGTCGCTGGTCGAGCCGGCGGCCGAGTTTGCTGCGAGGCGTCGGCCACGGCCGTTGCCGTCAGGTTGCGGAAGATGTCGGTCCAGCCGTCGTGCACGAGGTCTTCGTCCTGGTCGCCGCCGCTGAGACCAGGATGTTGAAGTTCTCCATGCGCCGCTTCTGCCAGCCGGGCTCGAGCGTCGCGGCCCATGCCGTGATCGGTCTCGCGGTTGTTGCGCACGTCGATCGAGGAGGGCGTGCGCTGGAACACGTAGAGGTGCTTCGCCGCTTCGCCGAGATGCGGGATGCACTGAACGGCGGTGGCGCCGGTGCCGATGATGCCGACGCGCTTGTCCTTCAGCTTGTGCAGGTTGCCGTAGCTGTCGCCGCCGGTGTAGCCGTAGTCCCAGCGGCTGGTGTGAAACGTGTAGCCCTTGAACTCGTTGATGCCGGGAATGCCGGGCAGCTTCGGCCGGTGCAGCGGGCCGTTGGCGATCGCCGACGTACTGCGCCTTGAAGCGGTCGCCGCGATTGGTGCTGATGATCCAGCGCTGCGGCGCTCTCGTCCCAGCGCAGCTCGGTGATCGCGGTCTGGAACAGCGCGTTGTCGTAGAGGCGGTAGTGCCGCGCGATGCGCTGGCTGTGCTCGAGGATCTCCGGCGCGAACGAGTATTTGTGCTTCGGCATGTAGCCGAGCTCTTCCAGCAGCGGCAGGTAGCAGTACGACTCCACGTCGCACATCGCGCCGGGATAGCGGTTCCAGTACCAGGTGCCGCCGACGTCGCCGCCGCTCTCGATGATGCGCAGATCGCTCGAAGCCGGCCTCGCGCAGCCGCGCGCCCATCAGCAGGCCGCCGAAGCCGCCGCCGATGATCGCGAACTCGCACCTCGTCGAACACCGGCGCGCGCGTGAAGCCCGGCTCGACATAGGGGTCGTCGATGTAGCGGGAGAACTCGCGCCTTGACCTCGACATACTGGTCGATGCCGTCCTCGCGCATGCGCTTGTCGCGCTCGCTCAGATACTTTGCGTGCAGGGCATCGGGATCGAAATCGATCTCGCCGACGAAGGCCGTAACCTCGGGCTGGATTCTCATTGGTGCATTATTCCCTGAATTATTATTTCCTGGCGCCTTCTCGGGCCTTGTTGGGCAGAGTGTAAGGGTGCACTCGGAAACAACACAAGCAGCATGGCTATCCGCCTGGCGAATGTCACTTATCCACTGGATGGCGTGCCGTGCGCCAAACCGGTGTCCCAACCTTCCCTCGCGGCGGATCGGCAACAGGCGGAAAGCTTCGGTCGTGGGCCGTTGCCCCAATATTGCCAAGCAATTGACAGGATTGATTTCGCGTTCCTATAGTCTTTGTGACGGTTCCCTTCGGGGATTAAACGGGAACGCAGAGGCTGGCTTGACCGATATCGGTCTGTGCCAATCAAGCTGCGGCTGCCCCCGCAACTGTAAGCGGTGAATCTGTCGTCAGATGCCACTGGGTCCTCGGCCCGGGAAGGCGACGGCAGATAGCGATCCGCGAGCCAGGAGACCTGCCGTCAGTCGTGGTCACACGCGAGCATATCGGTCGGGGTGTATCGATAGGTGCCTGATCCGCTGCGTGCAGCAGCGGCGAGGGGCTTCGTTCGCGGTGACGTGCCACATGCTGTCACCCGAGGTCTCTCGCGATAAGTCGTGTTCCATTCACAACCGCCGCACGTTTGCGGCAATCGCTGCATTCCGTATCGCTTGCGGCCATTCTCGCCGCCGGATTCTCAACCGCTGCCGTGGCGCAGCAGTCGGCGTCGCCGAACATCCTGCCGACCATCGTCGTCAGCCCGACCGGCCTGCCGACGCCGGAAGCGCAGGTGGCGAGCTCGGTGACGGTCGTCACCGCCGAGGAGATCGAGCGCGAGCAGCGGCGCACGGTGCCGGACATCCTGGCCAACGTTCCCGGCCTCAACATCGTGCAGACCGGCGGTCCCGGCGGCCTGACGTCGGTCTTCATGCGCGGCACCAACTCGAACCACACCAAGGTGCTGATCGACGGCATCGACGTCAGCGATCCGAGCAACCCGAACCGCGTCGTTCGATTTCGGTCAGTTGCTGACCGACGACATCGAGCGCATCGAGGTGCTGCGCGGCCCGCAGAGCGGTCTCTATGGCGCCGACGCGATCGGCGGCGTGATTTCGATCATCACCAAGCGCGGCAAGGGCCCGGCGAAGATCACCGGCATGGTCGAAGGCGGGATCGTTCGACACGTTCAATCAGACCGCCAGCCTGAGCGGCTCGAAGGACAACTTCGACTACGCGTTCAACGTCGCGCACTTCCGCGCGGCCGACACGCCGGTGACGCCGCCGAACCTGTTGCCGCCGGGACGCGCGCGATCGGCAACTTCTATGACAACTGACACGGCTTCGACCAAGCTCGGCGCTCGATGTCAGCGAGAGCTTCCGCCTCAACTGCGTCGGCCGCTACACCGAGAGCGACGTTGCAGTTCACCGGCGACGAATTCCTGCCGCCGACCTTCCCGGGCGTGCCGCGCGCAGCGCAGGGCACACAGGACGTCAAGCAGTTCTTCACCCGCGGCGAAGCCGTCTGGACCGGCGTTCGACGGCCGCTTCACCAGCTATCTCGGCATCAACTACACCGACCACTTCAGCGAGAACAAGACTGCACCCGGCGGCGCTCACGACCATCAATACCGGCCGGCGCACCAAGGGCGACTGGCGCGGCGTCACGCTGCTGATGCCGGGCCAGACGCTGGTCACCGGCCTCGAGACACGAGGTCGAAAGCATGGGGACCACGGCGGTCAAGGCCGACAACACCAACAGCGCCGGCTATGTCGAGCTGCAGTCGGAGTTCGCCCAGCGCTTCTTCGTCGTCAGCAACGTGCGCCACGACGTCAACGAGCGTTTCGGCGAGGCAACGACCTAGCGTGTCGCGCCGGCGCTGTCTGGTGCCGGTCACCGAAACCAAGCTGAAGGCGAGCTACGGCACCGGCTTCAAGGCGCCGACCCTGAACCAGCTGTTCGTCAACTTCCCGCCGACGCTTCGTCGCCAATCCGAACCTGCGGCCGGAGGAGAGCACCGGCTACGACGTCGGCTTCGAGCAGCCGCTGTTCGACAATCGCGTCCGCTTCGGCGCGACCTGGTTCCACAACGACATCACCAACCTGATCTCCGGCACCGGAATCGTCAGCACCGTGCCGTTCACCGTGCGCACCAACATCAATATCGGCAAGGCGGAGACGTCGGGCGTCGAGGCGTTCGTCGCCGTCAATCCAGTCGAGCGGCTCTGGCTCCGCGCCGACTACACCTACACCGACGCGTTCGATGCGGTCTCGAACCAGCGACTGCTGCGCCGGCCGCGGCACAAGGCGAGCTTCACGGCCTGGTGGAATCCGATCGATCCGCTGACGCTGTCGGCGACCGTGCTGCATGTGGGCGAATGGATCGACGGCAACCGCGACTTCTCGATCCCGCGGCTGGTCGCGCCGGGCTTCACCGTCGTCAACGTCGCCGCCGACTACAAGGTGAACGACTATGCGAAGGTGTTCGCGCGCATCGACAATCTGTTCGATGAGCGTTACGAAGACCCGACCGGCTTCCTGCGTCCGGGCTTTGCAGTCTACGGCGGGATACGTCTGACCAACTGATGTTGAGCGAGACAGGGTGGATGCGGTCACTGCCATTCGCAATGACGATTGCCGGTGCGGTGGCCGCTTCGCTGCTGTCGTCGGCGTCTGCGCTGGGCGGCAGGTCCTGCGCAGCGGATCGTCTCGCTCAATCTGTGCACCGACGAGCTGCTGCTGCGGCTCGCCGATCCCGCAAAAGTCGCCTCGGTGACGTGGCTGTCGCGCGGATCCGGCTCGAATGTGCGAACCTCGCCGAACGCGTGCCGATCAATCACGGGCTCGCCGAGCAGGTGATCGCGGCCGATCCTGACCTCGTGCTGGCCGGCACGTTCACGACCCGCATTGCCGTCGGCATGCTGAAGCGCACGGCGATCCCGGTGCTCGAGTTCGGCATGCCGCGCAGCTTCGACGAAGTGCGCGCAGCAGATCCGCGACGTCGCCGCGCTGGTTCAGGCCGAGGAGAAGGGCCGGCAACTGATCGACGAGATCGACCGGCGGATTGCTGCGGTTGCCGGCAAGCCGCGCAGCATGCGGCCGACCGCGGTCGTGCTGAATCCGAACGGCTTCACGGTCGGCGAGGGCACGCTTGCCGATCAGATCATGACCGCGGCGGGGCTCGACAACATTGCCGCAAAGCTCCGCATCGACAACTACGGCCAGATTCCGCTCGAGATCGTCGCGCTGCATCAGGTCGATGTGCTGATCGTCAGCGCCAGCCGCGACGGCCCTGCGTCCAAGGCGACCGAATTGCTGAGCCACCCGATCCTGTCGCAGCTCAAGCAGACCAGGATCGTCGTGATGCCGAGCCGGTTGTGGAATTGCGGCGGTCCCGGCATCGCCGAGGCCGTCGAGCGGCTCGATGCGGTCGCAAGCGACGTCGTCCGCTCGAGATCGACGCAATGACGACCGGCGTGTCAACCCGTCTGCCGCTGCGCGAGCGCGTGTCCTACGGCGCGCTGGTCGCGTACCTGCTCGTGCTGGTCATCGTGCTGGCGCTGGGCTCGCTCTCGGTCGGCTACGCGCCGCTCGACGTGTCTGCAGGCGGCCGCCGATGCCTTGCAGGGCCGGTCGACGCCTCGGCGCGCTGGTGCTGGTCGAACTGCGGATTCCGCGCATGGTCCTCGGCGCGCTGGTCGGCTTCAGCCTCGGCATTGCCGGCGCGGCGATGCAGGGGCTCTTGCGCAATCCGCTGGCCGAGCCCGGCATCACCGGCGTGTCCGGGCATGGCCGCGCTTCGGCGCCGTCATCGTGTTCTACTTCGGTCTCGCCGGCGCGGCGCCGCTGGTACTGCCGCTCGGCGGCATCGCCGGCGCGGCGGTCGCAACCTTCATGCTGTATGGCATCGCGGGCCAGGGCGCCGGCACGATGACGCTGATCCTTGCCGGCGTCGCGATCAACAGCTTTGCCGGCGCGCTGACGTCGCTCGCGCTCAACCTTGCGCCAAATCCGTTTGCGGTGACGGAGATCGTCTACTGGCTGCTCGGCTCGCTCGCCGACCGCAGCCTGCAATATGTCTGGCTGGTGCTGCCATTGATGGCCGCGGGCTGGGTGCATGCTGATCCTGACGGGACCCGCGCTCGACAGCCTGACGCTCGGCGAGGACACCGCCACCAGCATGGGCTTCAATCTCGGTCGGCTGCGCCTGCAGTTGATCGCCGGCACCGCGCTGTGCGTCGGCAGCGCGGTCGCCGTCACCGGCGCGGTCGCCTTCGTCGGACTGGTGGTGCCGCATCTGCTGCGCCCATGGGTGCGGCAGCAGCCGGGAAGATTGCTGCTGGTCAGCGGTCTCGGCGGCGCGGTGCTGACGCTGCTGGCCGATGTCGCGGTCCGCTCGCTGCCGATCCGGCCTGAGTTGAAGCTCGGCGTGGTGATGGCGATCATCGGCGCGCCGTTCCTGTTCGGCCTGATCTGGCGTCTGCGCAGCGAGGCGTGATGCGGATCGAGGCAGAAAACATCTCCGTCCGGCTCGGCAGCGTCGACGCACTGCGCGGCGTCGACTTCGTCGCCGGAGCGGGCGAGATCGTCGGGCTGATCGGACCGAACGGTTCGGGCAAGACGACGCTTCTGCGGACGCTCGCCAACCTGCGCGCTCCCGACAGCGGCCGGGTGAGATACGAAGGACAGGAGCGCGGCCGAGGTCGGCGCGCCGAGCTGTCGCGGCAGATCGCCTATCTCGCGCAGGGCGGCGAGGTGCACTGGCCGATGCGGGTCGAGGCGCTGGTCGCGCTCGGCCGGCTGCCGCATCGTCAGCGCTTTCAGAAGTCGGCGGTTGCCGACCGCGCGGCAATCGAGCGCGCGATGCTGGCCGCCGATGTCGCGTCCTTGCGCGACCGGACCATGAACCAGATTTCCGGCGGCGAGCGCATGCGCGTGCTGCTGGCGCGGGCGCTGGCGGTCGAGGCGCCGATGCTGCTTGCGGACGAGCCGGTGGCGGCACTCGATCCGCTGCATCAGCTGCAGGTGATGCAGCTGTTGCGCGGCAAGGTCGCGGCGGGCGGCGGTGTGGTCGTCGTGCTGCATGATCTGGCGCTTGCGGCGCGCTACTGCGACCGGCTTGTCTTGCTGTCCGGCGGCGTGGTTCATGCGGCGGGCGAACCAGCGCACGTGCTGACCGACGATAATATCGCAGCGGTGTATGGCGTGGCGGTGGTGCGCGGCGAACGCGATGGCGTTCCGTTCGTGCTGCCGTGGGCGTCTCTCGAAGCGGAAGCGGATGAATAAGATGTCAGAAGTTCTGCAATTCATCGCCGATCAGATGAAAACCCCTGAGACTCAGTGGAGTCTCGGTACGTTCGGGGGCATCGCCGAATTTACACGCGACCCTGGCGAAGACGCGTCGGTCGATTTCGGCAACGACCACGCGTCGGCGTTTACCGCGCGCGGCGGCATACGCATCAGTCCGGTTGAGGGCTTGCGGCCATTTGCCTCCGAAAGCATCAGCAAGCTCGGATGGAACCATCGCGTCGCGTTGTGTCTGCCGGAGGCGACCTGCGCCATGAACGGGCGCACCAGCCCTGACCGAGCTCGGCGCGGACGCCGGTGCGCTTCAGCCTGAAGATCGAGCGTCTATTCTCTTCGACCTCGGACTGGGAGCGAAGCAGGCGGATCTGTGCGTACGGATTGCGGACACGTCAGTCGTGTCGGAGCTGCGAAAATGCGTTGGGCTTCCGGTGTTCGCTGCCGACAATCCGGCCATGAAAATCATTCTCGCGGCAAGTCCGCATCGCGTGTTCATCAGCCGCATTGGCCGGGCCGAGGTCTATCAGCCCATTCCTCCGGCCGGCGGCAAAAGTCCCGACGGTCCGCACACGCACGTCCTGCCGAAGTTGCTGCAGCACAAGCGGACGCATGCGGCGACCGAGCCGATCCCCGAAGGCTGGGTGCCGTGCGCGCACTTTTATCCGGCGCATCCGCTGAAGGACGCGATGGGACGCGCGCACGAATTCGATGCACACGCCACGATGCATTCCAGATCATGCTGGCGCGATACGGCGACCCCGCGGCTCTGCAATTGAAGTCGCAGGTCGTGTCGTTGGTCGCTGCGGGGAAGGGCCCGGACGGCGAAAGCCTTCCGGCCGGACGGTCTGCGCGAACGAATATTCGCCTCGCCTTGCGTCAACTCAAGTCGGTCAGCCCGCAATTGCCGGCGCTGCAACGCTGGCTCGTCGAATACGACCGTGCTGACGATGAAGTCGACGATGATCAACAGGTTCTGGGTCACTGAGCACGATGCGTTTCCTTGTTCGAACAGCCTTGTGCTGCCTGTCGTCGATCGCCTGCACTGATGCGGCTCTCGCGCAATCGGCGCCGCAAACATTGCCGGAGCTGGTGGTCACAGCCGACCGAGTGCCGGTCGCTCTCGACCGCACCGGGCAGCGCGATCAGCGTCGTCAATGGCGCGACGATCGCCGCGACCAATCCCACCTCGCTGGTCGATGCGCTGCGCACCGTTCCGGGCCTCGACATCAGCGAGTCGGGCGGGCCGGGCGCGACGACGACGGTCCGCCTGCGCGGCGGCAATACCGGGCAGACGCTGGTGCTGATCGACGGCGTTCGCGCCAACGATCCCGCAAACGCCAGCGGCGATTTCGACTTCGCGATGTTTGCGCCGGCGGCGATCGAGCGCATCGAGGTGCTGCGCGGGCCGCAAAGCGCGCTCTATGGATCGGATGCGATCGGTGGCGTCATCAACATCATCACGCGCAAGGGCAGCGGGCCTACGCGTGTCGATGCCGCCATCGAAGGCGGCAGCTACGGCACCGTGTCCGCGAACGGCGCCGTATCGGGTTCGAAGGGGCCGTGGTCCTATGCGGCGACGGGCGCCTTGCAGAAGAGCGATGGCTTCTCCCGCTACGGCTACCGCATCCCGGCGATCGAGGCGCGTTTCCCGAACCTGGAATCCGACGGTTTTGCACGGGTCGCCGGATCGGCGCGCGTCGGCTACGATTCCGGCGAAGGCTTTCGTTTCGACGCGGGCGCGCTGTCGTCCTTCACGCGCTCGGACTTCGACGCAGCGACCGGGGCCTTTCCCGATACGCCAGCGGTCGCGGACAGGTGGTTCAGCCAGGTCAATGCGCGAACCAGCGTCGATACGTTCGACGGCCGTCTGACCCACAGCCTCAACGTCTTCGCCAACCGCAACGACCGCAAGTTCGACGAGACGACCTTCCGCATCAACATGCTGCCGGCGAACACGACGCGGGTCATTTCCGATTTCATCGGCGACCGGCTCGGCACGGAGTATCAGGGCACGCTGCGCATGGACGCGTTCGGCACGCTGGTCTACGGCGCAAAGGTCGAGCACGAGACCGCCGCGACCTTCACGACCGCGCTGCGGCCGATCCGCGCGGTCGAAGGTTTCGACGCTGGGCGCGACCCAGGACACGCGATCCGGTTTCGCGCTGTGGCAGCTGCCGATCGGCGAACGCTTCAATGTCACGCTCGGCGGCCGCGTCGACGACGTCGCGGACGTGGCGCGATTCGAGACATGGCGATCGACCGCCGCCTATTCCATTTTCGAAACGGGAACCAAACTGCGGGCGAGCGCGGGCACCGGCGCCAAGGCGCCGACCCTGTTCCAGCTTTACGCTCCGACGTTCGGCAACCCGAACCTCAACCCCGAGGAAAGCTTTGGCTACGACGCCGGCATCGATCAAAGCCTGTTTGCCGGACGCGTCAACGTCTCGCTGACCGGGTTCGCAAACAGCTTTCGCGACCTGATCGAGTTCGAACTCGACCGCCATGACGGTATTTCAACGTCGCGCGCGCGGAGACGTCGGGCCTCGAAGTCGTCGGTCGACGTCGAAGTCATTCCGTCCTTCGTTCGCCTGAAGGCCGCATACACCAATCTGCGGGCCAAGGATCTGCGGACCAATCTCACCCTGGCCCGCCGGCCGGAGCATGTGGCGCGCGTCGCGATCAGCATCACGCCGACGCCGGACTGGCTGATCGAGCCGCGCATCGTCACGGTCTCCGACCGCTTCAGCGGCGCGAACGAAACCGGGCTGCTGTCCGCCTATACGCGCGTTGATCTCTACACCGACTACCGCTTCAATGGCGCCTGGAAGGTGTTTGCACGTGGAGAGAACATCCTGAACCAGCGATATCAGGAGGTGCTGAACTTCGGCACGACCGGGCCTGCGGTCTACGCGGGACTGAGCGGGTCATGGTGAGTGCCGAGCAAAAGTCCTCGCGCGGCGTGCTGCTGATTTTCGCTGCGCTGGTCGTGCTGCTGGCGATCGTGTCGCTGGCGATTGGGCCGGTCAGGCTGTCGCCGCTGGTCGTCGTGCAGGCGTTGTTCGGCGGGGCGACCGAGGAGCAGCGCATCATCGTCCAGGAGATCCGCCTGCCGCGGGCGATCCTCGGCGTCGCGATCGGCGCGATCCTTGGTCTCTCGGGCGCCGCACTGCAGGGCCTGCTGCGCAATCCGCTCGCTTCGCCGTCGCTGTTCGGTGCGCCGCAGTCGGCAGCGCTTCGGCGCGGTGCTGGTCATCTCGCTCGGTCTTGCGGATGTGCGCTCGTTCGTTCTGCCGCTTGCAGGGATCAGCTTTGCATTTGCGTCGGTGTTCCTGCTGCTGACCGTCGCCGGGCGAAACGCCAGCTTGCTGCTGCTGATCCTGGCCGGGCTTGCGATATCGAGCCTCGCCGGCGCCATGACGGCGCTGGCGATGAACCTGTCGCCGAATCCGTTTGCGGCGCTGGAGATCGCGTTCTGGCTGCTGGGCTCGCTCGAGGACCGCAGCTTCCGCCATGTCGTGCTGGCGCTGCCGTTCATCATTGCCGGCGCTGCGATCTTGGTGAGCCGCCGTCATGCTTTTCGTGTGCTGAGCCTCGGCGAAGAAGCCGCGCAGAGCCTCGGCGTCAATGTCGGCGCTTTGCGCCTTGCGGTCATCCTGGGCGTTGCGCTGGGCGTGGGCGGGTCGGTCGCCGTGTCGGGGACCATCGGCTTCATCGGCTTGATCGCTCCGCATCTGATGCGGCCGCTGGTCGGTCACGATCCGACGCGCTTGTTGCTGCCGGCGGCGCTCGCAGGCGCGGCGCTGCTGCTGGCCGCGGATATCGCGGTCCGCATCATCCCTTCGACCACCGATATCAAGGTCGGCGTGCTGACATCGATCATCGGCGTTCCGTTTTTCCTGTATCTTATCGTGCGCGAACGGAGATCGCTGGGCGGAGGGCTGTCGTGAGCGAGTCCTTCCTTGCACTGCAGGACGTGAGCGTGCAGCTGTCGGGCCGCGATGTGCTGCAGCACATCTCGCTGGCGCTGCCGCGGCGATCCGTTGTCGCGCTGGTCGGCCCGAACGGCGCAGGCAAGACGACGTTGCTCAAGGCGGTTGCCGGCCTGCTGCCCTTCAGTGGAGTGGTCCGCGTCGGCGATGATGACGCTCGCAAAACTGTCGATCCGCGAGCGTGCGCGGAGAGTGTCGTATCTGCCCCAGGGTCACGTGGTGCATTGGCCGCTGTCGGTTCGCGATGTGGTGGCGCTCGGCCGCTATCCGCATGGCGCGACCGATCCGGCACGGTTGAACGAAGCCGACAGCAACGCGGTATCGCGCGCGATGGCACTCGGCCGATCTCGACGCGCTTGCCGATCGCAGAGTGAACCGAGCTGTCCGGAGGCGAGCGAAGTCGCGTCGCGCTGGGACGGGTGATCGCGGTCGAAGCGCCGGTCATCCTTGCGGACGAGCCGACCGCATCCCTCGATCCCCGGCATCAGATCGACGCCATGCGGTTGCTTCGTCGCATCGCCGACGACGGCGCCCTGGTGATCGTCGTCAGCCACGAGCTTGGTCTCGCCGCGCGCTTCGCGGACAGCATGCTGGTGCTCTCGCAGGGGCGGCTGGTCATGCAGGGCGCGCCGCATGATGCGCTCTCGGACCCTGTGCTGGCCGACACCTTCAGGGTGAGTGCGTTCCGCACGCAGCATCTGGGCGAAGATGTCATCGTGCCGTGGGCGGAGACCTGACGAATGGTCCGGCCCGTTCACGCAAGTGCCTTGGCGACGCGGTCGAAGCCGCTGTCGTCGGCCGGAAGGCCGAAGCGCAGGAGATCGTCGGCCCAGTCGAATTTTCGGCACCAGATGTGCTCGCGTGCGAGACGTTCGTGCAGCGCAGCGGCATCGACGTGTCGGACCAGCCTGAAGAGTGCCGTGCCGCCAACGATGTCGCAACCCGCGGACCGAAGCAGCGCGTCGAGTCTGGCGGCACTCAGCTTCAGGCTCTTGCGCGTCTCGATCGCCCAGCGCTCGTCGCGCAAGGCGGCCGTTCCGATGTTGAGAGCGGGACCGGACACGGCCCAGGGACCAAGCGCGCTGCGGATCTGCTGGATCGTGGCGGGAGCCGCGATGGCAAAGCCCAGCCGGACGCCGGGCAGGCCGTAGAATTTTCCGAACGATCGCAGGATCAAGATTGGAAACTCGGCGCACAACGCCGCGGCCGACAGGTCGGGTTCGACATCGACAAAGGCCTCATCGACGACAAGCCATCCGCCGCGCTGGCGCAGCGTGGCGGTAGCATCGGCGATGACATCGATCGGGATCGCGCGTCCATCCGGATTGTTGGGGTTCACGATCACGGCGTGACGGGCCTGCGCGGGCATCTTCCGGATGTCGTCGCACGTCATGACCTCGCGTCCGCCGTCGCGACCAGGCGATCGCGTGCTCGCTGTAGGTCGGGCCGACGACCGCCACGGCGCCGGCCGCAGCCAGGTGCGGCAGCCACTGGATCAGCGCCTGCGTGCCGGGAGCGATGGCGATGTCGGCGCCGGCCGGGACGCGATAGGCCACTCGCGCAGCCTCGATCAGCGCCGTTTCGTCGGCTCTGGATGGAAGCCTGTGCAACGATGCTTGCAGCGAGCTCCGCGGGCACGGGCCAGGGCAGGGGATTGATGCCGGTGGAGAGATCGAGCCACGACTCGATCGGCCCGCCGTAGCGCGCCATCGCTTCGCTCAAGTCGCCGCCATGCTTCATGCGCCTCTCATGCCATTGTTTTCCCGCGCGCGCGAGTGGTTGTGCCGCGGCATTCGCTGGCGGTTGCGACTGCTGGCACGGCAATGCCGGCCTCCGCGTCGGCACAGCAACCCCGCATTGCCTCGATCAACGTCTGCACCGACCAGCTGCTGCTGGCGCTGGCCGATCCGCAGCAGATCCTCGGCCTCAGCCCGTATTCGCGCGATGCCGTGCGATCCTGGTCCGCCAGCGAGGCGGCAAGATTTCCGAAACTGTCGGGCGAGGCCGAGGACGTGCTGATCCTCAAGCCGGACGTCGTCGTTGCCGGCCGCTTCACCAAGCGTGCGACCCGGGAGCTGCTGAAGCAGAAGGGCCTGCGCGTCGTCGAGTTCGATGCCGCGCGCTCCTTCGACGATGTCCGCGTCGCAGATCAGGCGGATGGGCGAGATCGTCGGGCACCCCGACCGCGCCGCGGCCGAGATCGCCCGGCTGGACGCCGCCGTCGCGCGCATGCGCGCCCAGGTCAAGGGGCAACCCTACAAGGTGCTTGCGGTGTCGCGGCGCGGCTGGGTGTCGGGCAGCGACAGCCTGACCAGCGCGATGCTTGCGGAAGTCGGGTTGTCGAACGCTGCGTCCGCATTCGGTCTCAGGCTCGGCGGCTTTGCGCCGCTCGAAGCCATCATCCAGCTGAAGCCGGACCTGCTGCTGCTCTCGGACAGCGGCGATGTGGCGGAAGATCAGGGCAAGGCGTTTCTGCTGCATCCGGCGCTGGAAAAACTCTATCCGCCGGAAAAGCGGATTGTCGTCTCCGAGCGGCTGACGGTGTGCGGCGGTCCGATGCTGGTGGAAGCGCTCGATCGCCTGGCCGCGGAGCTCGCGCGGCTGAGGCGCTGACGGTGCTGCTCTCGTCCGATGCGCTCCTGCTGCTGCTCGGCGCGCTCGCCATCGACGCGCTGATCGGCGATCCGCCCTGGCTGTGGCGCAGGCTGCCGCATCCGATCGTACTGATGGGCGCGGCCATCGGCGCGCTGGATCGCCTGTTGAATCACGAGCGCCATTCGCCGGGGATGCGGCGACTTGCCGGCGTCGCCTCGATTGCGGTGCTCGTCGTCGCGTCGGGAGGCGCAGGATATCTCGCCGACGCGGGCTTGCGGCGCATCCCGGGCGGAGAGCTTCTCATCGCGATCGTCGCCGCGATCTTCATCGCGCAGAGAAGTCTCTACGATCATGTGGCGCGGGTCCATGCGGCGTTCGGCGAAGGCGGGCTCGCAGCGGCACGCGACGCGGTTGCCATGATCGTCGGCCGCGAGCCGTCGACGCTGGACGAGAGCGGCGTCTGCCGCGCCGCGATCGAATCGTGCGCCGAGAATTTTTCGGACGGCGTGGTCGCGCCGGCGTTCTGGTTCGCGCTGTTCGGACTGCCCGGATTGCTGATCTACAAGATGGTCAACACCGCGGACTCGATGATCGGCCATCGCACCGCGCGCCATGAATCCTTTGGCTGGGCCGCGGCGCGGCTGGACGATCTCCTCAATCTTCTTCCCGCACGCATCTCGGGACGTCTTGCTCGGCGCTGGTCGCGCCGGTCGCGGGCGGCAAGATCATGACGTCGTTCGCCGTCATGTGGCGGGACGCGCGCAAGCATCGCTCGCCGAACGCCGGCTGGCCGGAAAGCGCGATGGCCGGCGCCCTGGGCATCGCGCTGGCGGGACCGCGGCAATACGCCGGAACGTCGCGTCGATGATCCGTTTCTCAACGTCGATGCGCGCAAGACGCGCGATTCCGGACGACATTCGCCGGGCGCTATGGGTGTTTGCAGGCGCGTGTGTGCTTCAGGCCGTCGCTCTACGCGCTGCTGGTGGTCGTTGCTCTGACGGCTGCGGGCGATCTCGAGAATGGCGTCGACGTCGAGATGCTGCTTCGAGGTGATCGGCGAGCGCATCCAGCGCCTGTTCGATCCGGCTTTCATAGGCCATCGTGGACGCGATGCCGAAATCCGCGAGCCAGCTTGCTGCGAAATCCATCGCTGCGCGAACAGGCCATGCAGATAGGTGCCCTGCACGCGTCCGTCGGGCGAGCTTGCGCCGTCCGGCCGTCCGTCGATGATCACGACCGGCCGTGTCGCAGTCGCGGCCTTCGCTGCGGCCGAGATGAATTTCGTAGCCGTCGCACCGGCTCGCCGGTCGCGCAATGGACGCCGCGACACCGACCGTGTCGATTTGTCGGACGACATCACCGTGTTGATATCGAGCAATCCGAGCGCCTCGACGGTCCCGGCCTGGCCGTCGGCGCCGTCGGGATCGGCAATCGGTCCGGCCGAGCAACTGATAGCCGCCGCAAAGGCCGAGCACGCGGCCGCCGCGGCGGACATGCGCCTTGATATCGATGTCCCAGCCCTGCGCGCGCAGGAAGGCGAGGTCGCCGATCGTCGATTTCGTGCCGGGCAGGATGACGACGTCGGTCTGCGCCGGGATCGGTTCGCCGGGACGAACGAAGACGAGATTGACGCCCGGCTCCATGCCGAGCGGATCGAGATCGTCGAAATTGGCGATGCGTGACAGCATCGGCACTGCGATCGTCAGCTGCGCCTGCGCCTGTCGTGCTCTTGCGATCGAGGTCGACGGCATCCTCGGCGGGCAGCCACGCGGCCTGCGGCAGCCAGGGCACGAGCCCGAGCGACGGCCATCCGGTCATCTGCGTGATGGCGGCAAGGCCGTCGTCGAACAGGCGCGGGTCGCCGCGGAACTTGTTGATGACAAAACCGCGGATGCGCGCGCGCTCGTCGGGCGGGAGCACCGCATGCGTGCCGACGACGCTGGCGATGACGCCGCCGCGATCGATGTCGCCGAGCAGGATCACCGGCACGTCGGCGGCCCCGGCAAATCCCATGTTGGCGATGTCGCCGCGGCGCAGGTTGATTTCCGCCGGACTGCCGGCGCCTTCGACCAGCACGATGTCGGCGTCGCGCGACAGGTGCTCGAAGCTTTCGCAGCACCGACGACAGAAGCTGCGCGCGGCCGGCGGCATAGTTGCTGGCCTTGAGCGTGCCGACGCGCTTGCCCTGCACGATGACCTGGGCGCCGGTGTCGGTCTCCGGCTTCAGCAGCACCGGATTCATGTGGATGCTCGGCGCGCATGCGCGCCGCGCGCGCCTGCACCGCCTGCGCGCGGCCGATCTCGCCGCCGTCGACGGCGATGGCGGCGTTGTTCGACATGTTCTGCGGCTTGAACGGGGCAACCCGCAGGCCGCGACGGGTGAACAGGCGCGCAAGCCCCGCAACGATGGTCGACTTGCCGGCATTCGAGCCGGTCGCCTGGATCATCACCGCGGGCGTCGATGCGCGCATCAGAACTCGATGCCCTTCTGCGCCTTGATGCCCTGCCGGAACGGATGCTTGACCAGCGTCATGTCGGTGACGAGATCGGCGATCTCGATCAGGTCGGCATGCGCATTGCGGCCGGTGACGACGACATGCTTGTCGGCCGGCTTTTCGTCGCGCAGGAAGGCGACGACGTCGGCGACCGGCAGGTAGTCGTAGCGCAGCACGATGTTGAGCTCGTCGAGCAGGACGAGACGGTGCCGGTCGTCGCAGGATGAGCTCCTTGGCGCGCTCCCATGCGGCTTCCGCTGCGGCGATGTCGCGGGTCGCGATCCTGGGTTTCCCAGGTGAAACCTTCGCCCATGATGTGCAGCGTCGCGAGCTCGGGAAATTTCGCCAGCAGTTTCGCTTCGCCGGTCTCCCAGGTCGGCGACTTGATGAACTGCACGACGGCGACCGGCCAGCCGTGGCCGATGTGGCGGAAGACCATGCCGAGCGCCGCCGACGTCTTGCCCTTGCCGGTGCCGGTGTTGACGATGATCAGGCCCTTGTCGCCGCTCTTCGTCGCCATCATCTTGTCGCGCGCCGCCTTGTGCTTGCGCATCTTCTCGTGGTGGCGGGCGTTGGCTTCGTCATCGCTCGGGGCGTTCGTCATGCGGCCGTCTCTTTCTCGATTGCCTTGTCGGCTGTCAGCGTCGCGAGCATTCCAGCCGCGCTGTTCGAACGCGGCTGCCAAAGCCCGCGCCGGATCGCTTCCTGGAAGCGGCTGGCGGTTTCGCCTGAGCGCGGAGGGATTCGCTTCCGCCATGAAGGCACGCACGCGCTCGTTTTCGAGGTAGGCCGAGAACAGCTGATCGAAATGATGGTTGCCGACCGCGCGCGTGCTGGCCGCAAATCCGAACAGGTAGTCGACCGTCGCTGCGATCTCGAACGCGCCCTTGTAGCCGTGGCGCATGACGCCGGCGATCCATTTCGGATTGGCGGCGCGCCCGCGCACGACGCGGGAGATCTCGTGCGCGAGCGTTGCGGGCGACCGGCGCTTCCGGGCGCGACGTGTCGACAAGCGCGACGTGCGGCGCCGTTCCGCGCAGGTGTCTCGACCGTCGCCGCAAGACCGCCCATGAACTGATAGTAGTCGTCGGAGTCGAGAATGTCGTGCTCGCGATTGTCCTGCGCCTGGGCAACGAGGTCGATGCGATGACAGGCGATCGCTGAAGGCTGCGGCTTCCGACGACGCCCTCGGAGCCGCCGCCGTAAGCATATCTGCCCCAGGCGCAGATAGACGTCGGCGATATCGCTTCGCTGCTCCATTGGCCTTCGTCGATCAGCGCCTGCAGTCCGGCGCCGTACGCGCCCGGTTTCGAGCCGAACACCCGATACGTTGCTCGCCGCTGGGCCTCGTCGCTTGCCTGCACCCGCGGCCTCAAGCCTGGCTCGCCGCCGACTTCACGGCGCACGCGATCGGGTTGGCATCGTCGGGCTCGTCGAGCGCGGCGATGGCGCGCACCGCGCTGTCGATCAGGTCCATCTGCAACGGGAAGGCGTCGCGAAACAGGCCGGAGACGCGGAAGGTGACGTCGACGCGCGGCCGCTTCAGTTCGGAGAGCGGGATGATCGAGAAGCCGGTGACGCGGCCGGTTCCGGCCTCCCAGGTCGGCTGTGCGCCGATCAGCGCCAGTGCCTGGGCGACATCGTCGCCGCCGGTGCGCATGTTGGACGTGCCCCACGCCGACAGCGCGATCGAGCGCGGCCATTCGCCTTGCTCGCGCCAGTGGTTTTCGACGAGGCGTTCGGCCGAGAGCTTGCCGATGCGCCAGGCCGACGGCGTCGGCACCGCGCGCACGTCGACCGCGAAGAAATTGCGTCCCGTCGGCAGCACGTCCGGTCGTCCGCGCGTCGGGGCGCCGGACGGTCCGGGCGTGATGAAACGTCCGTCGAGGCCGTGCAGCAGCGCGCGGTTTCAAGTCGCGCCGCAATGCGTCGATGGCAGGCGCAAGGATGCCTTCGATCCAGTCGCAGCACCGACGGCGGTTCGCGGTCCACGCTGGATCGCAACGTCGTGCTGCCGCAGACCAATGCGGTCGCCAGCAGCTCGATCCGTTCGACCGTGTCGCCGTTGGTCCGCCACGGCCTGATCAAGAATCTCGCGCAGGATCGCGGGCCGCGGCCCGGCAAAGACCTCGGCGAGGTCGCGCGTCAGCGGATCGAAGTCGGTCAGGCCGAGGTCCATCGCCAGCGCGCGATGCAGCGACGCATCCTCGGGCCGCAGGTCGGAGCGCGGCATGCGCGCAATCGAAACGAGCAGGTCGGTCCGCTGCGAGCTCCGGGCGAGCTGCCGAACACATGCAGCCCGTCGCGGATCTGCATTTCCTTCAGGTCGCAAAGATGCGCGTCGAGCGCGCGCAGCATGTCGCTGACGGGCGTGTCGCTGCGCCAGTCCAAGATCGGCGTCGATCTGCTGGACCCGCGCCATGGAGAGAATGTCGTCGGCGATCACCGTGGCGCGCTTCGGGTCGAGGTCGGCGGCGAGGGCGTATTCGTCGACCATCGATTCCAGCCGCGACAAGTCGTCGTGCAGTTCGGCGCGGGTGAGGGGCGGCGTCAGGTGGTCGACGATCACCGCAGCGCTGCGCCGCTTGGCCTGGATGCCTTCGCCGGGATCGTTGACGATGAACGGATAGAGATGCGGCAGCGGGCCCGAGCATCGCGTCCGGGAAGCATGAACTGGAAAGGCCGGTGCTCTTGCCGGGCAACCATTCGAGGTTGCCGTGCTTGCCGAGATGGACCACGGCGTGAGCGCCGAACGCTCTGCGCAGCCACAGATAGAACGCCAGATAGTGGTGCGGCGGGCACGAGATCGGGATCGTGATAGCTGGATTTCGGATCGATGTTGTAGCCGCGCGACGGCTGGATGCCGACGACGACATTGCCGAACCGATGCAGCCCGAGCCTGAAGCAACCGTCCGTGACATGCGGATCGTCTGCGTGGCTTCGCCCCATCGGCCTTGAACCGCGTCGCGGACGCCTGCTGGCAGACGCTCGAACGCTTCTTGATACTCCCGCGTCGGCCAGGACAATGCCGCCCGCTCGCGTTGCGCGGCCGTCGAGCGCGTTGGTGGGGCCGCTTTGCAGCAGGTCCATCATCGCCGCCGCGTCGAGCGGCGCGTCGCCGACATCGTATCCGGCAGCCTGCATCGACTTCAGGGCGCCGACGAGGCTTTGCGGCGTGTCGAGGCCGACGCCATTCGCCAGCCGGCCATCGCGGTTCGGGTAGTTGGCAAGGACGAGCGCGACCGTGCGCTGCGCGGGCGAGGCCGATCTCAGTCTGATCCATGCGGCGGCGAGATCGGCAGTCGCATCGACGCGGTCTGCGATCGGCTTGAGCAACGTCGGCGCAAAACCTGACGTCAGTTCGGTGCTTCGCTCCTTGAACGCGATCGCATGGGCGAAAATCCGCCCGTCGACCTCCGGCAGGACGACATGCATGGCAAGGTCGCGCGGGCTCAATCCGCGGCTTGATGTCTCCCAGGCGGAACGGCTCGATCCGGCGAGCGCGACCTGCAGGACCGGACAGTCGTAGCGTGCGAGCACGCCACGCTCGTCCTGGGCCGTCCCGGTCGCGAACGCCGTCGCATTGATGACCACGGCCGGCGGAAACGCCGCGAGCGCGGTGTTCAGAAACGAGATCGAGCGCTCGTCCTTCAGGCTCGTGACGTAGATCGGCACCGGATTCAGACCGCGCGCGCGAAGCGCCTCGCAGATGGCGTCGATCGGAGCGGTGTCGCCGCTGGCGGCGATCGCGCGATAGAAGATGACTGCGGCGTTCGCGCGATCGCTCTTGCCGGGCTCGCGTCCAGAAGCCTGCAGCGGGCATCGGCCGCGGCGGCGGGGGCAGGATGTCGGAGCGACCAATCAGATGGGCCGCAAACGGCAAGGCCGATGTTGCGTTGTCGATGCCGCCTTCGGCGCAATAGCGCCACAGCTTCTCGGTCTGCTCGGTCCCCAAGGTTCCACGCGCGGCCAGTCGCAGCATTCCAGGTCAGCTCGCCCGGCACGCAGGCGAACAGGGCTGCCGCGCCGCAGCGCATCGGTTCGCAGGCTTTCGACGCCATACGGCCAGTAGCCCTCGCCGCCCAGCATCCGCAGGACGACGATCTTTGCCCGCTTCAACGTGCGCTCGACGTAAAGGTCGATCGAAGCCGGATGGCCGAGCGCCAGCAGGTTCGTCAGGCGAACCGAGGGGAAGCCGTCCTGAAGCGCGCGCGAGCGCGGCAGCGAAGGATGCAAGATCGCTGTCGGCGGCCGAGAGAATGACGATGTCGGCCGGCTCCTGACCGAGGTCGCGCGCGACATCGCCGTCGTCGATCGCGCCATCGGTGTTGAGCTTCAGATGCATCCGGCGGGTGGTCCGCTATCCGTTCAGCGCACGCCGCACCGCGTCGCCGTCGAAACCCTTCAGGCCGATCACCACCAGGCTGCTCCCGACGTCGCAGCGTCGGGCCGCGCGAACGACAGCTCGACGCGCCCGCCGACGGCCTGCACGACCACCGGCGCAGGCTTGCCGGTGATGCGCGCATAACCCTTTACGCGCAACACGCCCTGCTGGCCGAGCGCTCCGACGATCCGCGTGTTCAGGCTCTCGACCGATGTCGCCGGAGGACATTGCACGACGATGCTGTCGAAGTCGTCGTGATCGTGCTCTTCCTCCTCGCCGTGATGTCCCTGCCGTGCGGCGAGATCGTTCTCGGCCTCCGAGCCCAGCCCGACCAGCACCTGCGGCGCGAGCGAGCCCCGCGAGCGGACGATCTGCACGCCGGGGCGCAACGCGGCGGCAACTTTCCCTTCGATGTCGGCGAGCTTGTCGCCGGACACAAGATCGCTCTTCGACAGCACGACCAGGTCCGCGCAGGCGAGCTGATCCTCGAACACCTCCTCGATCGGATCGTCGTGGTCGAGCGATGGATCGGCTTTGCGCTGGGCGTCGACCGAGGCTTCATCCAGCACGACGCGTCCTTCCGACAGCGCGAGCGCGTCGACGACGGTGACGACGCCATCGACGGTGGCGCGGTTGCGCACGGTGGGCCAGGCGAACGCCTTGAGCAGCGGCTGCGGCAGGGCAAGGCCCGATGTCTCGATCACGATCGCGTCGAGCGGACGGTCGCGCGACAGCAGCTTGTCCATGGTCGGAATGAAGTCGTCGGCCACCGTGCAGCAGATGCAGCCGTTGGTGAGCTCGACGATATCGCCTTCCGCACAGGCTTTCGCCGCGCATTCCTCGATCAGGCCGCCATCGAACCCGGCGTCGCCGAATTCGTTGACGATGACGGCGATGCGCCGGCCGTCGGCCTGCGTCAGCAGCGATCGCAGCAGCGTGGTCTTGCCGGCGCCGAGAAATCCGGTGAGCACGGTCACGGGTACGCGAGTCATTTTCTGTTTCCTTGTGCGGGATGCTGCTTGAGCCACAGCGGAAGCCCTGCTGCGACGAAGACGACGTTGGGAACGGAAGCTGCGACGAGCTGGTTGAGGCGGCCCTGCGCATCGCGAAATTCGCGCCCGAGCGGCGTTTCGGGGACCAGCCCCAGTCCCACTTCGTTGGAGACGAGCACGATGGGGCAGCTGCCCGTCTGCAGCTCGCCCACCAGGCGGCGTGATCTCGGCTTCGACGTCGAGGCCGGCGTGCATGAGGTTGGACAGCCACAGCGTCAGGCAGTCGAGCAGCACGATGCGGTCGGCCAGGCCTTCGCGCGCGATGATCTCCGAAATCTGCAACGGCTCCTCGACAGTGCGCCAGCCGTCGCCGCGTCGGTCGCGATGGTGCGCGATGCGCGCGCGCATCTCCTCATCGCCGGCAGCGGCGGTGGCGAGATAGACCCGCTCGAGACCGCTGTCGCGCGCCAGCCGCTCCGCAAATGACGATTTGCCGGAGCGCGCGCCGCCAAGCACCAATGTCGTGCCGGCATGAGTCATTGCGGCGGCCGTCCGTCGTCCGGCGACCACGCCAGCGGCGGAATGCGTGCGACCAGCCCGCGGCGAAGAACTTCCGCGCGCTCGCGCCACGGAACGAGGCCGAATTTTGCCTGCCGGTAGGATTGCGCGAAGCTCGCGAGCGCAGCCGCGCCGCTGTCCACCTGCAGATCGCCGAATACGAACGTGTACCCGTCCGGCGCCGACACGGCGACCGTCGCCGGGCGTTTGCAGACCCCGAGGCACTGCACCGCGCGAACGGCTATGCCGTTCGCGTCGCCAAGCGCTGCCTTTGTGGCGGCGAGCAGGTCCGGTCCGGTCGGTCCGATCGCTTTCGGCGGAAGCCTTGCACGTGATGCAGACGCTGATCGCGACCTCGTCGAGCCTGAGCGGGCGCGCGTGTCTGATGGTCCGTTTCGGTGACGCTGACCGCATCGCTATCCATAGCCCGCTCTTCCCAAATGTCCGGCGAACCGGACCGCGAGCTTTGTCGGATAGCGCCGGCGCGAGAATCCCGCCGGGTTGCTCTCCGTCCGGTGCACCCCGCCCCGACGCCTCCAAAGCACAGCCTTCAGATGGCAGGTCTCCTGACTCGCGGGTCACAGCCTGGATCGCCGCCTTCCCGGGAAGTGTCCCAGTGGCTTCGGCTAAGGCTATCCGCTCACAGTTGCGGGGGCAGCGCCGGAATTGGATCGAACCGCACCGGCTTCCCTTTTCATCTTCCCTCGCGGGAAGAACCATCGCGGGCGACGCTACCGATCAAGGTGATTGGGGTCAACCACGCAAGCGGGCGCCGACTGCTTGACCGGCTTGCAGATCATGCGACAAGCAGGACGGTTTTCAGGAGTGGGCATGGGCAACAACGACAAAATCTCGTCAGATTTCGCGCGGCTCCGCCAAGATGTGGTTCCGATCGACCGGTCTCTCGAATCCGACGTTTCGGGCAAGAATCGATGCGAAGGCCAAGCCGCCGGGTTCGTTGGGTCGCATCGAGGATCTGGCCGTTCAGCTCGGCATGATCTGGCACCCGCATGTGCCGCAGGGCGGGCGCGCGGCGCTGCTGATTTGTGCGGCCGATCATGGGCTGACGCGCGCGGGCGTCTCGAAATATCCGTCCGAGGTCACGGCGGCGATGGTGCAGACCTTTCTCGCCGGCCGCGCCAGCGCCAACGCCTTTGCAAGCGCGTGCGGCGTCGATGTGCATGTCGTCGATGCCGGCGTCGCCGCCGATCTGGATCCTCATCCGAGAGCTGATCTCTGCAAAGATCGCGCACGGCACGGCGAATGCCGCGGTCGAGCCTGCAATGTCGAGAGAGGCTGCGGTCGATGCGCTGACACGCGGGCGTGATATCGCCGCCGGCATCATTCGCAACGGCGCCGATATTCTTGCGCTGGGTGAGATGGGCATCGGCAACACCGCTTCGTCCGCGCTGATCGCGCATCGTCTTGCGCCGGCGCCGCTTGAAGACTGCATCGGCCAGGGCGCCGGTCAGGACGAAGAGGGGATGGCCCGCAAGCGGGCCGCGTTGCAGCGCGCCGCAGCGCGCACCGGCGCGACCGAGCCGTTGGACGTCCTCGCCGAATTCGGCGGCTTCGAGATCGCGATGATGGCCGGCGCCGTCATCGGCGCTGCGGTCGAGCGGCGGCCGGTCGTGATCGATGGTTTCATCGCAAGCGCTGCCGCATTGATCGCTGTCCGCCTGTGTCCCGCGGCGAGAGACTATTGCGTGTTCGCGCATCGATCGGCCGAGCGCGGCCACCAGGTGCTGCTGCAGGCGCTCGATGCAAGGCCGCTGCTCGACCTCGACATGCGGCTCGGTGAGGGCACGGGCGCCATACTTGCGGTGCCGTTGCTGCGCGCGGCCGCGCGGCTGCTGACGGACGTTGCCGATCTGGCCGATCTGTTGCCGGGGCCGGCTTGAGATGCGCGAGCTCGGGCGGTTCACGGCGGCGTTGCAATTGATGACGATCCTGCCGTTGCGTTCGACGGAATTGCAGGGACCGGATTGGCTGATGCGGGCCGCGAAATACTTTCCGGCAGCAGGCGTGATTGTCGGTCTCCTGTCTGCACTCGTGTTCTTCCTTGCCTCGATCGTCTGGAGCAATGCGCTGCCGGCGCTTCTTGCGGTCGCGACCAGCATTCTCCTGACCGGCGCGCTGCACGAAGACGGCCTGTCGGATGTGGCCGACGGCTTCGGTGGCGGGCGTTCCACCGATGCGCGGCTCGCGATCATGAAGGACAGCAGCATCGGCGCCTACGGTGCGCTGGCGCTGGGTTTTTCGGTCGCCATGCGCGTGGTGGCGCTCGCATCGCTTCCGCCGCTGTTCGGTGCATGCGCACTCGTGGCCATGCATGCGGCCGCGCGCGCGATGCCGATCGTCATGTTTCGGACCTTGCCCTACGCGCGCAGCCACTCGACGAAGTTCGACTATCGGGGGGAGTTGCCCGACGGGCGCGAGCTTCTTGTGGCCTTTGCGATTGTCGCTCTGGCGCTGCTTCCGCTTGCATTCTGGTCGATAGCGAGCCGTCGTCGCCGGGCTCGCAGTCGGCGGGTTGATGGCGGCGATCCTGTGTCGGATGTCACGCAGGCTGATCAATGGGTACACCGGAGATGTGCTCGGTGCGGCCGAGCAGCTCTTCGAGATTGGCTTTCTGCTCGGCGTCGCAGCGCTGCTGGCCTGAGGCAGCGGCCGAAGTCGACGGCGCGTCGATACTTATCGGCCTTGCCGGCGAGCCGCTTTGATCGCGAGCGTCAGGCTGAGTTTTGTTTGCTCCATCATGTCCTCGACCAGTTCCTCGCGGGTCATGTGGGCCGCGTGTCCAGTGAACATTCCCTGGTCCGCCAGCATGACCACGCCGTGCAGCTCGGCCCACACCTTGAACGCATATCGCTCGCGCAGAACTCCGATGGCTGGGGCTTCCAGTGCTTCGATAGTGAGGCCAAAAGTCTCCATCGCGGCGTTACGCAGCTCGCTGCCTGTTGGCGCGCGGGCCAGGGCTCGTGAGGCGAACATCAAGCGATAAATCCCGTTGCGGCGGAGCCCGAAGTCCAGTGTGGCTCGCGCGAAGCGCGACAGCTTTGAACGCTTTGATGGTCTGCTCATCAACTCAGCGAGCATTGCGTTGAACTGTTTGAACGCTTCGGTAGTCACTGCGGCGAGCAAAGCCTCGCGGTCGGCAAAATGCTTGTAGGGCGCAGGCTGTGAAACGCCAAGCTTCTTCGACAAGCCGCTTAGGTTGATTGCCTCAGGCCCCCCAAGCTCCGCGTCCTGCAGTGCAGCCCGGAGCAGGGCATCTCGGAGATCCCCATGGTGATAAGTGGCAGCCGGCTTGCGGGCGGGGCGAGGCGACATTTGGTAATACCTCATAACTTCAGCTTGACAGAGCCGCTTCGAGGTGGATGTAATACCATATAACTTAGGGGCGAGCCAGCACACCCCCACAAGCCGGTAGGGAGGAACAGGATCATGGGCGAGGTTTCTCACGACGCCAACACCGCAGACGCTGCGATCGGCATTTCCCGTGCTGAGGAGCAGCAAATCGCCCGGCAATTGTCGCCGTCTGTGGCGTGGCCTACCCTGATTTTGGCGCTGATGCTGCCGGCGACTTTCGGCACCGTCGTCGTCCTGGGTCTGAACGAAACCCTGCCGCTGTGGATTTGCGCCGCGATCCTGACCCCGGTGTCCTATGCACATTACACGCTGGTGCACGAGGCCATCCACCGCAATGTGGTTAGCAGACGCCGCAGCCTCGATTGGATCAACACCATGGTGGGCTGGATCGGGGCGCTTGGCATGGGCGCTGGCTGGCCGGTCCTGCAGCGCACCCACGTGCTGCACCACTCCCACACCAACACCGAACGCGATCCCGATATCGTGGTGAAGGGCACGTTTGCAGAACTGTTGATGAAATGGGTCCGCAACCTTCCCCTGGCGCTGATCCCGATCGTCCTGATCCGGTTTATCGATCCCGAACGCTACAAGCGTCTCGGCAGCATTCTCAGCCCTGCCGACATCGCCCAGACGTCGGCCGTCACCGTCGGCTCACTGGCGCTGCTGGTTGCGGCGGTTCTCACAGGCCATGTGGCCGGCTGGCTCCTTCTGTGGTTCATCCCCACCCGGCTCGGCATCCTGATCCTCAACATCTTCTTTCAGTGGCTGCCCCACCATCCGTTCGACCGGACTGAGCGCTACCACAACACTCGGATAAGCCTGTGGCTTGGCGGCACGTTCCTCACCTTGCAACAGAACCTGCACCTGATGCACCACCTTTGGCCGAGCGTCCCGTTTTACAACTATGCCCGCCTGTACCGGGCGTTGCGCCCGCGGCTGGCGGCCGAAGGCGTTCGGATCGAAGGGCTCTTGGTCGGATCACGTCCTCATGACCGCAGGATTGACCAAGCGTCCGCATCCGCCGAAGATTCGCAGTTGCGTCTTGGAGATCAACGGTCGCGCTAAGGTAGTGGCCATCGCGACGGCAGTTCGTAGGGCGTGCCTTCGAACGCGTCAGCGCCGCGGCCGATATGGCTGATCGCATCAACCATTCGTCCGTCGCGCGACAGCAGGTCATCGGCAAGCGCGATCATCAACCGATTAGGCGTGCAGAACGGCGCGCGCCGCCGTAACTCGACGGCGATGTCCCTCTCGCAGCCCGGATTGCGGTCGCAGGCGATGATGAAGGCGGCGGCGCTGGATCGGCTTATTCCCGCCCAGCAATGGATGAGCAGCGGCGAGACGATCGTCCCAGGACCTTCCGAACGCAAGAATGTTTTCGATGTCGAGCGGTGTTGGCGCGACAAGTCCGGACTGCTCCTTGTCGATATCGTTGAACCTCAGCAGAAGTTGACGGCGTCCTTCGACCTGGACGCTGGTCAAGTCGGTCGGCGCCAGCAACGTCAAGACATGTGATGGATCAAGCCTGCCGACCAGATCGGCCAGATGGCGGTGCGAGCTAGCCCAGATCATGCGGACACAGGTCCCGTCTCGCCTTTTGCGCCTTTTGATTTCATCTGCCGGTTCCGATAACTTCGCCACGTTCAACGACAATAATGAGGAACTCCGCATGAGCGCCAGCGAAACCGTGTTCGACACCGGCACCACCGACCTGCTTTGCAGCGTCAGCGACGGTGTCGCCACCATCACGCTCAATCGCCCCGAAGCGAAGAACGCGCTGTCGCCGGCGATGTCGCAGGGGCTGCAGGCGGCGCTCGCCAAGTGCGAGGTCGACCACGCCGTGCGGGCGATCCTGCTGATCGGCGCGGGCAACGCGTTCTGCGCGGGCGGCGACGTCAAGAACATGGGCGACCGCCGGCCGAAGACGCTGACGCCGGAAGAGCGCGTCAAGGAGATGAAGCAGCGGCATCGCGGCGTCGGCGGCGGCATCGCCTCGGCGTCGAAGCCGACGATCGCGGCGTTGCCGGGTGCCGCGGTCGGCGCCGGGCTCGCCATCGCGCTCGCCTGCGACATCCGCATCGCGGCGCAGTCGGCATTCCTCAGCGGCGGCTACTCGAAGATCGGCCTCAGCGGCGACTACGGCATCGCCTGGTTGCTGACGCGCACCGTCGGCACGTCGGCGGCGCGCGAGATGATGTTCACCTCCGACCGCATCGACGCGGCACGTGCCGAGAAGCTCGGCCTCGTCAACCGCGTCGTGCGCGGATGCAGAGCTCGCCTCCGCAGCGCGCACGCTGGCCCAGCAGATCGCCGACGGTCCGGCGGATGCGATCCGCATGATGAAGCAGAACCTGAACGAGGTCGCCTCGCTCGATTATTTCAGCGCGATCGACCACGAGGCCGAACGTATCGTGGCAGCTGTCGGCGTCGGAGAACCACAAGGAGGCGGTGCGCGCCTTCGTCGAGAAGCGCAAGCCGGTGTTCAACAAGGGTTAGAGGCTAAACAACAGCGAGTCCAGCGCCTTCGAAAGCTCGCCGAACTCCCGTTGCTTCAGCAAGCCGGGACGGTGGATCGTCGCGTCGATCTCTCGCGCCATCGTGTCCCGGATCGGCGATGCAGGCCTCGATCCGTTGCAGCATGTCGTCCGCGTTCGCGGCGGCAAGCTGCGGCATGAACAGTTCCGAGCTCGAATAGGACGCGGCGTTGCTGACGATCGGGATCAGCCCGCTGGCGAGATAGTCGACCAGCTTCACGTCCGATTTCGCATCGAAATAGCGTTGCGCCGGTGCCGGCAGCCGCGTCGGCAGCGGCGCGATGGCGATGGCGCCTGCGAGCGTGCGCAGATACTGGCGATAGGACGCGAAATCGAGGTGGCCGATGTGCCGCGACCGCTCGAACAGCTTGCGCAGGCTCGTCGTCGAAGCGTCCGATCAGGACCGCCTCGTAGCCATGGCGTGTTGAGCAGGGCCGCAAGCGCCGAGGCAAACTGCGGATTCTCGCGCATGAAGAACGGAACGTCGCTGGAGGTCCAGACCAGTTGCCTCGCGTCGGCCCGTCGTTCCGGCGGGTCTGACTGGGCGCAGCCGTTCTTGAGCACGACGACCTTGTCGCCGACGGCGGGCGCATCCTCGCGCAGGTAGTCTCTCAGCTTGTCGGTCGCGACCGTGACCGCCTTGGCCTGCTGCAGGCACCAGTCGATCCGCTTCATCATCGTTCGCTTGGAGGAGGCGACGAAGTCGGGGATCGAGGTCAGCAGATCGTCCATGTCGTAGATGATCGGCGCATGGCTGTGCGCTTTCAGGAACGCGAACTGCGCCGTCGAGACGTTGCGCTGGCACCAGATGTGCGTGAACGCATACGGCCCCGACTGCCCCTCCATCGACATGACGCGGTCGGCGATCTGATAGCCGGCGATGACGCCGCGGCCGAGCAGCGCGTTCAGATACGGCTTGAGGCGGATCTCACCGATGAAAGTGCCGGAATAGAGCGCCAGCACGCGCGCGGGCCTTGCGTCGCGCGAATGGATGTATGGGCTCTTTCTGAAAGCAACATCCGCCGGATCAAAGGCCGAAAATCCCGTCTCCGTCAATTGCCGGTCATGGACATGATAAACGCTCCCGCAGCTTGATTCCGGTAGCCGATTCGCGTGTATAGCGGCCGGTGAAGGCGGGCAGGGGAGGAACGATGCGACTGGCGTTTGCCATTGTCAGCCTGTTTCCCAGCGGCGGACTGCAGCGCGACTGCATGGCCATCGCGCGGATGCTCGCCGAGCAGGGGCATGAGGTGACGATCTTCACCTCGCGCCTCACCGGCGACGTCAGCGGCGACCTTCGCGTGGAAATACTGCCGGTGCGGGCGTGGACCAATCACGGCCGCAACTCCGGCTTCTCGAGGGAAATCGTCCGGCGCTGGGCCGGACAGTTCGACCGCGATCGTCGGCTTCGACAAGCTCGACGGCCTCGACCTGCTCTATTGCGCCGATCCGCCCGCAGCGCCAGCGCTACGCGAGCGGCCTGACACGCTTCCTGCCGCGCGGGCGAAAGCTGATGACGCTCGAGCGCGCGTGCTTCGCCCGCGAGGCGCGCACGAAACTGCTGCTGCTGAGCCAGCCGCAGGTCGATGCCTACCGCAGAGCCTGGGACACGCAAGCCGAGCGCATCACGCTGCTGCCGCCGACCATCAGCGCGGCGCGGCGAAAACCGCAATTGCGCAGCGACGGCACGCGCAACTGGCTGCGCGAGGAGATGGCCGTCGGCGCGAATGGCTTCGTGTGGCTCGCCGTCGGCTCGCAGCTGCGCGTGAAGGGGATCGACCGCACCCTCGAAGCGCTCGAGATCGTTTTCCGATGCGCGGCTGGTCGTTGCCGGCATCGGCGCGAGCTCGAAGGCCGGCCGCAAGCTGCTGCGCGTGGCCGGCAAACTCGGCGTGGGCGACCGCGTGCGGCTGGTCGGCATTCGCGAGGATATTCCGGAGCTGATGGCCGCGGCCGATCTGCTGGTGCATCCGGCGCGAACCGAGACGACCGGCACGGTGATCCTCGAGGCGATCGTCAACGGACTGCCGGTTGTCACCAGCGCCGCCTGCGGCTACGCGGAGCATGTGACGCGCGCGAACGCCGGTGCCGTGTTGCCGGAACCGTTCTCGCAGGAAGGCTACATTGCGAGGCTGCGCGAGGCGCAGGTTGCCGGCCGGCGCGCGCAATGGAGCGCGAACGCCGTCCGCTACGGCGAGACGGCGGACGTCTATCGCGGCCTGCCGCGGGCTGCATCGATCATTGTCGGCGATGCGTAATTGTGGCGTGCCCTTGCTCATTCGTTTCGATGGATTAAGTAACGCTCATCCTTCCTCGTGCCGTGTCCGCCTGGCGGCTCCACGGAACCCCTCACGCCCAGTCCGTGCGCCAAATCCCTGAAGTTCTCATGTCACCGATCATTTCCGTCTCGGGTCTGACCAAGACCTACGGCTCCAGCTTCCATGCGCTTGCGCGACATCAACCTGCAGATCGACCGCGGCGAGATCTTCGCGCTGCTGGGACCGAACGGCGCCGGCAAGACCACGCTGATCGGCATCATCTGCGGCATCGTCAATCCGACGGCGGGCAAGATCGCCGTCGGCGGGCACGACATCATCCGCGACTTTCGCGCGGCGCGCGCGATGATCGGCCTCGTGCCGCAGGAGCTCGCCACCGATTCGTTCGAGACCGTGTGGGCGACGGTCAGCTTCAGCCGCGGCCTGTTCGGCAAGAAGGCGGATCCGGCGCACCTGGAGAAGGTGCTGAAGGACCTGTCGCTGTGGGACAAGAAGGACTTCAAGATCCTCACGCTGTCCGGCGGCATGAAGCGGCGCGTGATGATCGCCAAGGCGCTGGCGCACGAGCCGAGCGTGCTGTTCCTCGACGAGCCGACCGCCGGCGTCGACGTCGAGTTGCGCAAGGACATGTGGGAGATGGTGCGCTCGCTGCGCGCGTCCGGCGTGACGATCGTGCTGACCACCCACTACATCGAGGAAGCCGAGGAGATGGCCGACCGGATCGGCGTCATCAACAACGGCGAGATCATCCTGGTCGAGCAGAAGGCCGAGCTGATGCGCAAGCTCGGCAAGAAGCAGCTGATGCTGCATCTGCAGAAGAAGCTCGACGCCGTGCCGCCGTCGCTCGGCATGCATCACCTGACGCTCGCCGATCACGGCCGGGAGCTGGTCTACACCTACGACACCCAGAGCGAGCGCAGCGGCATCACCGCGCTGCTCGACGATCTCGCCGCCGCCGGCATCGGCTTCAACGACCTGCACACGACGCAGTCGTCGCTCGAGGACATCTTCGTCGATCTGGTGAGGCAGCAGTCATGAACTGGCGCGCGGCGTGCGGCGATCTACCGCTTCGAGATGGCGCGCACCGGGCGGACGCTGCTGCAGAGCATCGTCTCGCCGGTGATCTCGACCTCGCTCTACTTCGTCGTGTTCGGTGCCGCGATCGGCTCGCGCATCACCGAGATCGAGGGCGTCAGCTACGGCTCGTTCATCGTGCCGGGCC
The DNA here is from genome assembly GCA_963843435.1 of uncultured Alphaproteobacteria bacterium. Classification (GTDB taxonomy): domain Bacteria; phylum Pseudomonadota; class Alphaproteobacteria; order Rhizobiales; family Xanthobacteraceae; genus P52-10. Next base: position 329,650 of record CAWJKJ010000002.1, on the reverse strand, counting down.
TGATCATGCTGATGCTGCTGACCCAGAGCACGGCCAACGCGTCGTTCGGCATCTATTTCCCGAAATTCGTCGGCACGATCTACGAGATCCTGTCGGCGCCGGTCTCGGCGTTCGAGATCGTGCTCGGCTATGTCGGGGCGGCGGCGACCAAGTCGATCATCCTCGGCCTGATCATCCTCGCGACCGCGGGCGTGCTTCGTGCCGCTGCAGATCGCAGCATCCGTTCTGGATGATCGCGTTCCTGGTGCTGACGGCGGTGACCTTCAGCCTGCTCGGCTTCATCATCGGCATCTGGGCCGACGGCTTCGAGCAGCTGCAGTTCATTCCGCTCCTGATCATCACGCCGCTGACGTTCCTCGGCGGCACCTTCTATTCGATCAACGTGCTGCCGCCGGTCTGGCAGACCGTCGCGCTGTTCAACCCTGTGGTGTATCTGGTCAGCGGCTTCCGCTGGAGTTTCTACGGCATCGCCGACGTGAGCGTCGGCGTCAGCCTCGGCATGACGCTGGCGTTCCTGGTTGCCTGCCTTGTCGTCGTGTGGTGGATCTTCCGCACCGGCTACCGGCTCAAGCGCTAGGCAAATGCCGCGCATGGTTGCCCTGCACCGCGATCCCCATGACATGGGCGGCATTCCCGCATAGATTTCGCCGCGCTTCGAGCAAGATAACGCTGCGGGGAATGATGGCGGACGAGCTTCAGGACGATACTCTCGATAGCCCGCTTGGCGGCACCCACTCCTCGCACTGGGGTGCCTTCAAGGGCGAGTGGCAGGGAGATACGCTGGTCGTCACCCCGCATCCGCGCGATCCGGACCCGAACCCGATCCTCCAGAACTTCCCGTCGGCGCTGCGGCACCGCGCGCGCATCGACAGGCCCTATGTCCGGCGCGGCTGGCTGGAGCGCGGCCCGGGCAAGGACGACCGTCGCGGCCGCGACGAATTCGTCCCGATGGAGTGGGACGAGGTGCTCGACCTGCTGGCGAAGGAGCTCGCGCGGGTGCGCGACACGCACGGGCATCGGCGCGATCTTCGGCGGCTCCTACGGCTGGTCCAGCGCCGGACGCTTCCATCACGCCCAGAGCCAGATCCACCGCTTCCTGAACACCGCGCTCGGCGGCTATGTCCGCTCGGTCAACAGCTACAGCGCCGGCGCCTCCAACGTGCTGCTGCCGCATATCCTCGGCGGCTACGACGACGTCACCCGCCGCAACGTGTCGTGGGACGACATCGTCCAGTACACCGACATCGTGGTCGCCTTCGGCGGCATGGCGACGAAGAACTCGCGCGTCGCGTCCGGCGGCATCAGCGAGCACACCGAGCGCAAGGCGATGGGGCAGGCGCGCAAGCGCGGCACCACCTTCGTCCTGGTCAGCCCGCAGCGCTCGGACCTGCCGGCCGAGGCCGAGGCCGAGTGGCTCGCGCCCGTGCCCGGCACCGACGTGGCGCTGATGCTCGGCATCGCCCACACGCTGGTCGCCGAAAACCTGCACGACCGCGCCTTCCTCGACAGCCACTGCACCGGCTGGAGCGTGTTCGAGGACTACCTGATGGGCCGCAGCGACGGCGTGCCGAAGACGGCCGCCTGGGCGGCGTCGATCTGCGGCATCGCTGCGTCCGAGATCGCAGGCGCTGGCGCGGCGGCTTGCCGGCAAGCGCGTGCTGATCGTGGTCGTCGCACTCGATGCAGCGCTCCGAGCACGGCGAGCAGCCGATCTGGATGGCGGCGGTGCTGGCGGCGATGCTGGGCCAGATGGGCCTGCCGGGCGGCGGCTACAACTACGCGCTCGGCGCGGTCGCCAACTACGGCAAGCGGATGAACGCCGTGCCGGTCGCGGCATTGCCGCAGGGACAGAACGGCGTGCGCGATTTCATTCCGGTCGCCCGCATCACCGACATGCTGCTCAATCCCGGGCAAGCCGTTCGACTACAACGGCCAGCGGCTGACCTATCCCGACATCAAGCTGATCTACTGGGCCGGCGGCAATCCGTTCCATCATCATCAGGACATCAACCGCCTGCGCCGCGCCTTCTTCGGCATCGAGACGCTGGTGGTGCACGAGATCGCCTGGACCGCGACCGCGCGGCATGCCGACATCGTCCTGCCCTGCACGATGACGCTGGAGCGCGAGGACATCGGCGCCACGCCGACCGACCAGCTGATGCTGGCGATGCACCGGCTGGCGAAACCGTTCGGCCAGGCGCGCGACGACTACGACATCTTCGCCGACCTCGCCGAGCGGCTCGGCAAGCGCGAGGCCTTCACCGAAGGACGCAGCAGCCGCGACTGGCTGCGCCACATCTATGCGACGACGCAGAACGCGCTCGCGGCCAAGGGACTGCCCGCGCCGGACTTCGACAGCTTCTGGCGCGAGGGCGAGCTCGAGCTGCCGGCGCTGCCGGCCGATGGCGGCATCCTGCGCGCCTTCCGCGACGATCCGCAAGGCAAGCCGCTGCCGACGCCGAGCGGCAAGATCGAGATCTTCTCCAAGACCATCGCCGGCTTCGGCTACGCCGACTGCCCGGGCCATCCGGTCTGGCTGCCGCCGTCGGACGTGCCGGAAGAAACGACGCCGCTGCATCTCGTCGCCAACCAGCCGGCGACGCGCCTGCACAGCCAGTTCGATTTCGGCGGCCACAGCGACGCCGAGAAGCAGCGCGGCCGCGAGGTGATGAGCATCCATCCGCTCGATGCGGCCGCGCGCGGCATCAAGGACGGCGACATCGTCAAGCTGTTCAATGCGCGCGGCGCGTGTCTCGCGTCGGCGCACGTCACCGACGACATCCGCGCAGGCGTGGTGCGGTTGCCGACCGGCGCCTGGTACGACCCGGAAGATGCGGACGACGACAATCCGCTCTGCGTGCACGGCAATCCCAACGTGCTGACACGCGACGTCGGCACGTCGTCGCTCGCGCAAGGCTGCTGCGGACAGCTCACGACCGTGCAGGTCGAGCGGTTCGGCGGCAACCTGCCGCCGATCAGGGCCTTCGATCCGCCGGCGGCGGGCGCGTTGCGGGTGATCACGGCGCGGACAAAATCGTAAATCGAAGCTTGCTTCGATCGCAGACTCAGCATCGTCTCACGTCGGGTTGACGCGGCGACAACGCAGCTATTCTGTGCATTCCGCAGATAGGGCCGGCTTTAGTTAATCGGATTCAGAATTGATTCAAATGTCCGCCGTAAACGCGAACAATGATCAGGAAAATTCGCAACTTCTTGGCAATACGTTTCCTGTCGGCGTTCGACTTCGTGTTGATCGTCGCGGCGATCGTCGTTGCCGTTGTGTCGATTGTCAGCGGCTTTTCCCATCTTTCCGGGGGCTAAGCCGCAGATAGCGTCGGCATTGAATTGAATGCCTGCGGTGCGTTAGCCTTAACGCGATGGCGCCCTTCGCGCGGTTGGGGTAGGTTTTCGGGAAAGATCAAGAGGAAACCCCGATGACCTATGACTGGCCCGCGCTCGTCGACGAACTGTCCGCGCTGCTCAAGCTGCGCACGATCCCGTTCGGCATGAAGATGTTCGAGCGGCGCGAGGACATGGAGGCGATCGACCGCATCCGCCGTCCGCAATCCATCCACACCCTCGATCAGATCGTCGGCCAGGCGTCGCGGCTCGGCTGGACCGTGGGCATCACCTCGGACGACCTGGTCGGCGCCCAGTGCCGCGCCGTGGTCGGGCTCGGCAATGCGAAGACGGAAGCCTGGCAGTCCGGCCAGCACATGAAGGGCGTCTGGTTCTCCACGCTCGAGGACGCCACCGCGCACCAGGGCGCGATGCATTGCGTGCCGGACGGCAAGTACGACGCGCTGGCGGTCGGTCCGTTGTCGACCGGCAAGCTCGGCACGCCGGACATCGCCCTGTTCTACGCAACGCCCGGCGCGATGATCTATTTCATCAACGGCATGCAGTGGTCCGGCTACAAGCGGTTCGACTGGAGCGTGGTCGGCGAATCCGCGTGCGCCGACTCGTGGGGCAGGGCGCTGACGACGCGCCAGCCGAGCCTGTCGATTCCCTGCTTTGCCGAGCGCCGCTACGGCGGCGTGCTGGACGAGGAGATGCTGATGGCGACGCCGCCTGAGTATCTCGCCAGCGCGATCACCGGCATGAAGGCGCTGTCGAAGAACGGCTTCCGCTATCCGTTCCCGCAATACGGCGTGCAGCAGGACGTGCGCGCCGGCATGGCCGTGAGCTATCCGGGACGGAAGTAGCGCGCATTGGGCACGCCGAACTCTGTCTCGACGCGGATCGCGTTGTCATCAGGTCTTGCCGAGCGACCACACCGCGCCCGGCACGCGGTGCGCGCCGGCGATCACGGAATCGAACGACTCCTCGATCCACTGGCTGTCCGCGTCGGTGATCGTCAGCGTGGGGAGGATCTTGATGGTGTGGCTGGCGTGGCCGGACACCTGCGTCAGGATCTTGTGGTCCTTGAACAGCGGAATGGTGATGAGCTGGCAGAACAAGCCGGTGCTTGCGGTCTCCAGCACGTTCCACGAGGCCTTGAGCGCGAACGATTTCGGCGGGCCGAATTCGATGCCGATCATCAATCCCTTGCCGCGGACTTCCTTCACCAGCTCGTAGCGGCTGACCATGTCGCTGAACGCGCGCTGGATGCGCGCGCCTTGCACCGCCGCGTTCTCGATCAGCTTCTCCGATTTGATCACCTCGAGGGTGGCGATGCCGGCGGCCATCGCCAGGTCGTTCTTGGAGAAGGTCGAGCCGTGCACAACCGCGCGGTCCATGCGGTCGAAGATCTTGTCGAAGATCGCCTTGCGCGTGAGCAGCGCGCCCACCGGCACGTGTCCGCCGGACAGCGATTTCGACAGCAGCACCATGTCGGGCTCGACATTCCAGTGCTCGACCGCGAGGAATTTGCCGGTGCGGCCCATGCCGGTCTGAATCTCGTCGGCGACGAGCAGTGTGCCGTATTGGCGACATAACGCCGCAGCTTGGGGAAGAAAGTCGTCATCAGGGATGTTTACGCCTTTTCCCTGGATCGGTTCGAACACGAACGCGGCCACCTGGCGATTCGCGAGCGCCTTCTCGAGCGCGACGAGATCGTTGAAAGGCACCGCCGTGCAGCCCGGCAGCAGCGGCTCGAAGCCGCTGCGGAAGTTCTTGTCGTCGGTCAGCGAGAGCGAGCCGTAGGACAATCCGTGATAGGCGTGCCCCATGTAGAGGATGCCGGGACGGCCGGTCGCGCCGCGCGCGAACTTGATCGCCGCCTCGACGCATTCGGTGCCCGAGTTCGCGAAGAACACCTTGTCGAGATACGGCACGTAGGCGAGCAGCCGCTCGGCGAGAACGCCCGCGAGTGTCGAGACGTCCATCTGCACGAGGTTGGGAAGATCGCTGTCCAGCACGCTTTTCAGCGCGTCGCGCAGCACCGGGTGATTGCGTCCGACCGCGAAGACGCCGAAGCCCGAGAGCAGGTCGAGGTAGCGCTGATCCTTGCGGTCGTACAGATACTGGCCCTGGCCCCGCTTGAAGCCGACGTCGAAGCCGATGGTCTTCAGCACCCGGACCAGCTGCTCGTTCAGGTGGCGGGTGTGCAGCACTCCGCGTTCGGATTCGCGCTCATCGAATATCCGAGGCAGGTCCAGCTTTCCACCTGTCATTGCTCACACTTTTGCTTTGTTGTGACGTCACACAAGTAATAGCATCTGGCCAGATAACGTCGACTGCGGCTATCTTGCACGTTGCGTTAGGACGTTTATTGAGAAACCGGCTTAAGTAAATAGGGCACTTTCAAGCATGCGAATCTTGGTCTTGTCAGGAACAATTCTGCTTGCCGCCACGGCCTCTGCGGCTGCTCAGTCTGCGGCTTCAGACTGCCGATCCGGTGGGCGAATGGCTGGTGAAGGACGGCTCCGCGCGGATCAAGGTCGTCAGCTGCCCACAGGCGCAGAACCAGCCGCCGACCCTGTGGGGCGTGATCTGGGCCGAAATGAAGGCAAGCCGCGACACCGCCAATCCGGACCCTTCCATGAAGAATCGGCCGATGGTGGGCGTGCCGATCCTGATCGGCATGAAGCAGACCCAGGCCAATCGCTGGGACGGCAAAATCTACGACGCGCGCGGCGGCAGCATCTACGACGCGAACGTGACCCTCAACCGCAACGACATGCTGGAAGTCCGCGGCTGCGTCGCCAGCATCTTCTGCGGCGGCGAGGACTGGAAGCGCGTCACCGGCACCAACACGCCGCCGCTGCCGGAGCCGGCTCTCGCTCCTGCTACGCCGGCACCGCAGGCGAAGGGCGGCGCGATGGCGCCTTCAGGTCAGACGCCGTCAGGTCAGACCAAGGGCTCGGCGATGATGGCGCCGGCGCCGGCGGGTCAGACCAAGGGTGCAGCGATGGCGAAGAGCAATCCCGCCGCGCTGCCGCCAGCCGATCCGATCTGCTCAAACATTAGCAGTCTCGTTCCCCGCACCTGAAGTCTTCGCGGGGCTTGCCCATCAGCGCCGGCTGGAACAGCACCGCGGCCAGCAGCGTGGTGAGCAGCGACAGCGCCAGCAGCTTGCCCATGCTGGCCGTGCCCGGGTGGCTTGAGAACCACAGGCTGCCGAAGGCTGTGGCCGTCGTCAGCGCACTGTAGAAGATCGCACGCGTCAGGCTCGACTGCAGCAGGTTGGTGCTGCCGTCGCGCCAGGCGACGACGTAGTAGATCTTGAACGCCACGCCGACGCCGAGCAGCAGCGGCAACGCGACGATGTTGGCGAAGTTCATCGGAATTCCAAGCAGCACGCAGATCTCGAGCGTCAGCGCGCCGGCCAGGATCAGCGGCACCAATGTCAGCAGCACGTCGGTGAAACGGCGCAGCACGACCCAGAGCAGGAGCGTGATCGAGCCGAGCGCCCAGAGCCCGGCCTGGATGAAGGCGAACGAGATCGTGTTGCCGGCCTCAAGGATCGAGATCGGTCCGCCGATCGCGGTCGGCTCGACGGCAAGCGTGGCGCGCGCGAACTGGCGCAGCGTCTCGTTGTCGTTCGGATCGCCCTTCGGCGAGGCCTGCACGCGCGTCTTGCCGTCGGGCGTCATCCATTCGGCGACGAGCAGCTTCGGCAAGCGTCTCGAAGGTGATCGGCTTTGCCAGCAAGGCATTCGAGACCTCCTCGAGGGCGACGCCAAGCGGCACGATGAAGACGCTCTGCGCTTCGTCGCGCTGCGCCTCGCTGCTTTGCGCGAGCTTCTCGATCGAGCCCTGCGAGGCGGTTCATCGCGTTGGCGCCTGGTCCGCTCTTGCCGGCCGCGCCTTGTTTCAGGCTCTTGGCCGCGTCGTTCAGCGCTTCGACATTCTCCGCGTCGGTCGGCCGCTCGAGCTTGCTCTCCTTGAAGGTCGGTCCGAGAACGTCCGCGGCCTTCTTGATGGCGGCGAGCTTGATCGGCTGGTCCTTCGGCACGAAGAAGTCGATCGACATCACGCGATCGGTTTCCGGCAGCTTGCGCAGGCGCTCCTCGACCTGGACCGCGGCCTGCCGCGACGGCGCGATCACCTGGACGGCGTTCACGTCGGTCTGCGGGTCGCGGCGGATGTCGAGATAGGTGGCAACCGACTCGACCTTGGCGCTGCGCAGGTTCATCGGGTTGAAGTCGAACTGCAAATAGTAGAGCAGCGGCAGGCCGACGATGGCGACGCCCAGCGTCAGCGCGACGATGGCGATGCGATGCCGCTCCATGAACGCGTCCACCGGCGCCATGAAGGCGTAGCCGAGCTCGGCCTTCTCGCCCGGCGGGTTGAACAGGGCGAGCAGTGCGGGAAGCACGGTGATGCTGCCGATGAACGCGATCAGCATGCCGACGCCGGCGATCTTTCCGAGCTCGGAAACACCCTGATAGGCGGTCGGCAGGAACGACAGGAAGCCGAGCGAGGTCGCCACCGCGGCGAGCGACAGCGGCACTGCGCTATTCTCGGCCGCCTTCGCCAGCGCCGCGTGCGAGGTCGTCGTGTTCGAAGCGCTCGGTGCGGTAGCGGATGCTGTACTGAATTCCGAAGTCGACGCCGAGGCCGACGAACAGCACCGCGAACGCGACCGAGATCGGGTTGAAGGCGCCGGCCACCATCAGTCCGACCGCCGTGGTGATCGCGAGCCCGAGCATCAGCGCGATCGACACCGCGGCGATGATCTTTGGCGAATGAAGCGCCATCCACAGGATGAACAGCACGACCACGCAGGTGATGAGCGAATTCATCACGATGCCTTCCTGCGTGCTGCCGAACTCGTCATTGGCGATCGCCACCGGACCGGTCAGGCGGACGCGGGCCTGATATTTTTCGGCGAGGCCGAGATCGGTGACCGCCTTGCGGATCGTGTCCTCGGCGGCCCGGCCTGGTTCGAGTGCGTTGAAGTCGAGCACCGGCCGCGCCCGCAGGAACCCGCGATTGTCGCTCGTCGGCAGCGGGCCGCCGTTGACGAGCTCCCGCCAGGAGAATGTCGCAGTGCCCTTGCTCAGGACGCTGTCGATGGCGTCGGAGAATTTGTTGAACGGCTTGGCGAGGTCATCGATCTTGATCTCGCCGCGCTTCAGTCCGGCAAGGACGGTCGTCAGCGCCTCGGTGAGGCCGCGCAGGCTTGGATCGGTGGCGAGGCTGCCGATCAGCGGCTCGGCGCTCGCGAGCTTCTCGGTCGTCTCCTTGACCTCGGCGGTGGTCAGGAACAGCAGGCCGTTCTGCTGGAAGAACGGGCTACCGGCCGGGTTGTCGATCGAAATGAACTGGTCGGTTCGGCTCTCCAGCTTGTTCTGCAGGTCGATGGTCGCGAGCTTGGTCAGCTCCGGCGTTGGCGCCTCGACGACCGCGACGATCAGCTCATGGCTGCCCGGGAACGCCTTTTCGAAGACGATCTCGCGCTGGCGCCAGGGCAGCTCCGTCGAGATCAGCTTGCTGATGTCGGTGTTGATGGCGAAGTTCTGCGAGGTGTACCAGACCGAGAGGCCCGCCAGCGCGACGGCGACCAGCACAACCGTCTTCGCATGGTGCGTGCAGGCCGTAACTATCTGAACAACAACGTTTTTTAGCACTTGCTTTACCTTGTCCTGTTCGCCCGGACCGACCGTCGGGGCAACTTGCGGCTATGTGGCTTGGATCACACTGTTCGGCGCAAATCGGTCCTAAGCTCAAGACATGCCAATAAAATTGGCATAAAAGTCGCCTCTGGAGGTCTGTTGCCCGTAGTTGCTTGCGATTGCGCGCAAAATCAAGTTCCGGAGGTTCACGGTACCTAATTTGGTGAACGCGAATGGATTTGCGGCAGTTGCATGAGGTTAGTGTCGGTTTTCCGAGTGGTCCAAAACCGCGTCGGGAGACTGTTCGACCCCAAAATGTGACCGAATTGCGGATGATGGCGGCAGACCGCGTCGTTGTGTCATTCACAAAAAATGCCGAGCGCCTCTCGCGCCGCCTGGATCACAGGATCGCGCCTCATGCTTAGCAGCAATCGTCAGTTCGAAGTTATTTTGGCTCAGCCGCGCGGCTTCTGCGCCGGCGTGGTGCGGGCGATCGAGATCGTCGAGCAGGCCCTGAAGAAATACGGCCCGCCGGTCTATGTCCGCCACGAGATCGTGCACAACAAGCACGTGGTCGAAAGCCTGAAGGCCAAAGGCGCTGTTTTCGTTAAGGAATTGGACGAGGTCCCGGAAGGGGCGATGACCATCTTCTCGGCCCATGGCGTCGCCAGGAGCGTCGAGGAGCATGCGAAATCCCGCAACCTGCCGACGCTGAACGCGACCTGTCCGCTGGTCTCGAAGGTCCACAATCAGGGCAAGCGCTACGTCGCCCAGAACCGGACGCTGATCCTGATCGGTCACGCCGGGCACCCGGAGGTGGTCGGAACCATGGGGCAGGTTCCCGGGCCGATCTTCCTCGTCCAGGACGTCGCAGAGGCAGAAGCGCTGCAATTACCGGTAGATGAGCCGCTCGCCTACGTGACCCAGACGACCCTTGTCGGTCGATGACACGAGGGACATCATCGCAGCCCTGAAACGCAAGTTTACCAATATTCTAGGCCCGGATACCCGGGATATCTGCTATGCGACACAGAATCGCCAGTCTGCGGTAAGAGACCTGTCAAAGCTCGTGGATGTGCTTTTGGTCGTGGGCGCGGCCAACAGTTCCAACTCCAATCGGCTCCGGGAAATCGGAGCCGAAGTCGGGGTCCCGAGTTATCTGATCGCAGACGGGAGCGAATTGAACCCCGACTGGGTTCGAGACGCTAAAGCTGTGGGGATCACCGCGGGCGCGTCCGCGCCTGAGGTTCTCGTAGACGATGTGATCGAGGCTTTGAAACGAATTGGTCCGGTCGGCGTAACGGTCATGCCGGGCCAGCAAGAAAATGTTGAGTTTCGGCTGCCCGTCGAGCTCGTCAGGGCGTGACGTCCGGAATCTGTTCCGGGCGCCCCGCCCAAAACTGTTTGGGTAGGTTTCGCTCGCAACGGACGTCCGGAAAGATACGCGTTCATGGCAATACCGTTTTTCAAAGAGATCAAGATCGGCTCCTATCTGCTGAAGCAGAAGATGCTCGGTCGCAAGCGCTACCCGCTCGTGCTGATGCTGGAGCCGCTGTTCCGCTGCAACCTCGCCTGCGCGGGCTGCGGCAAGATCGACTATCCCGATGCGATCCTGAACCGCCGCATGACGGCGCAGGAGTGCTGGGACGCGGCCGACGAGTGCGGCGCGCCGGTGGTTGCCATCCCGGGCGGCGAGCCGCTGATCCACAAGGAGATCGGCGAGATCGTCAAGGGTCTCGTTGCGCGCAAGAAGTTCGTCTCGCTCTGCACCAACGCGCTGCTGCTCGAGAAGAAGCTGCACCTGTTCGAGCCGTCGCCGTATCTGTTCTTCTCGATCCATCTCGACGGCCTGCGCGAGCATCACGACAAGTCGGTGTGCCAGGAAGGCGTGTTCGACCGCGCCGTCTCCGCGATCAAGGCGGCGAAGGCCAAGGGCTTCACCGTCAACGTCAACGCGACGATCTTCAACAACCACCCGGCCGAGGAGATCGCCAAGTTCCTCGACTTCTGCAAGGAAATCGGCGTCGGTGTGTCGCTGTCGCCGGGCTACGCCTATGAGCGCGCGCCGGACCAGGAGCACTTCCTGAACCGGCAGAACACCAAGCAGCTGTTCCGCGACGTGTTCGCGCTCGGCAAGGGCAAGAAGTGGAATATCATCCACTCGGGCCTGTTCCTCGACTTCCTCGCCGGCAACGAGACCTACGAGTGCACGCCGTGGGGCATGCCCGCGCGCAACATCTTCGGCTGGCAGAAGCCGTGCTACCTGCTCGGCGAAGGCTACGCCAAGACCTTCAAGGAGCTGATGGACACCACCGACTGGGATACCTACGGCACCGGCAAGTACGAAAAGTGCGCCGACTGCATGGCCCATTGCGGCTACGAGCCGACCGCCGCGCTCGATGCGGTCAAGAATCCGCTGAAGGCGATGAAGGTCGCGATGTTCGGCGTCAGGACCACCGGTCCGATGGCGCCGGAGATCGACATGTCGAAGCAGCGCCCGGCGCAGTACATCTTCGCCGAGCAGGTGCAGAAGAAGCTGTCAGAGATCCGAAAGGACGAGGCCGCTGCCGCTGTCCAGAAGAAGGCCTCGACAGCGGCGTAAGGTCTTGATCGCCCGGTTGAAGTCGTGGGCGGTCCGCATCAGCGACGGAATCACGGTGGGTTTGCGCGCGACGCCGCGCAACACCTTCCGCGGGTCGATGTCGCCGTTCGGCTTCAGCGCATTCAGCGCCAGCGCCGGCAGCGAGCGTGACGCGGGGTCGTTGATCACGCGCAACGCCGCGAACGGCAGGCCGACCGACGCGGCATAGGCGGCGGCGATATGGCTTTCCATGTCGACGGCTGTCGCACCCGTCTCCTTGTGCAGCACGATCTTGTCGCGCGGGTCGAGGATGATCTCCTCGGCGCCGACGATCGTGCCGCCGACGATCCTGCGCCGGCCGATGTTCGTGCCCTCGACCAGGCTCTCGCTCAGCGCAGGCGCGGTCGCCCAGCGCGTGTCCGTGGTCATGATCTCGTTTGCGACCACCAGGTCGCCGGCCTTGAGCGACGGGTCGAGGCCGCCGGCGATGCCGAAGGAGATGATGCCGCGGACGCTTGCGTGATCGAACGCCTCGAGCTGCGCGCGCAACTGGTCGGGATCGCTGGAACTGCAGATCACGGTCATGCCGGCGCCCGCAGCGATACGGGCTTCGCTGTACAATCCCGTCACGATCAGGAGAGGCCGACCCCCGGCACCTCCGCTTGCCCCCACAGTCACATTCCGACTCCGACCGTCCTGGAGTTAGTATTTCTGAGATTCCTGTACCGCGCCAGCGCCCACAGCGGGAAGAACTTCGGATAACCGTGGTAGCGCAGGTAGAACACGCGCGGGAAGCCCGTCGCGGTATAGCGCGCCTCGTCCCACTCGCCGGCCTTATTCTGGGTTTTCATCAGATATGCAACCCCTCGCGCCACCGCGGGGTGGTCGACCTCGCCCGCCGCCATCAGCGCAAGCAAGCTCCATGCCGTCTGTGAGGCCGTGCTCGGGGCAGGCGCGTAGGCCTTGTAGTCGAGCTTGTAGCTCTCGCCATCCTCGCCCCAGCCGCCGTCGGCGTTCTGGATCCGCACCAGCCAGTCGGCGGCGCGGCGCATGGTCGGATCGGCGTGGTCGACGCCGGCCGCGTTCAGCGCGCACAGCACCGACCAGGTGCCGTAGATGTAGTTCATGCCCCAGCGGCCGTACCAGGAGCCTTCCGCCATCTGCGTCCGCCGCAGATAGTCGACGCCGCGCTTCAGCGCCTCGCTCGTCTGCACGGTCTTGCCGAGCTGCGCCAGCATCGACACGCAGCGCGCCGTGACGTCCTCGGTCGGCGGATCGAGCAGCGCCGCGTGGTCGGAGAAGGGGATGTTGTTCAGATAGTATTCGAGGTTGTCGGCGTCGAACGCGGCGAAGCCGCCGTCCTTGCTCTGCAGCCCCTCGATCCATTCGGTGGCGCGGTCGATCGCCGGGTCGAATGTCGCGCTCGGGTCGGCGCGGCGGACGCGGTCCATCGCCATCACGACCACGGCGGTGTCGTCGAGATCCGGGTAGTGCGCGTTGTTGTACTGGAAGGCCCAGCCGCCCGGCCGAACGTCCGGACGCTTTGCGGCCCAGTCGCCCTTCACGTCGAGCACCTGCCGCGGCTTCAGCCAGTCCAGCGCCTGCTTGGCCCGCTTGACCGAATTCTCATCGCCGGCTTCCAGCAGCGCGTGCGCCGTCAGCGCCGTGTCCCACACCGGCGAGACGCAGGGCTGGCAGTAGGCCTCGTCGCCGTTGAACACGAGCAGCTTGTCGATGCCGCGCCGGGTCGTCGCGCGCGGCTCGTAGTCCTCGCCATGGCCGAGCGCGTCATACATCATCACCGCGTTCGCCATCGGCGGGAAGATCGCGCCCATGCCGTCCTCGCCGTTCAGCCGCTCGGCGGTGAAGGCGAGCGCGCTCTCGATCGCGCGCTGGCGCAGGCTTTTCGGGAAGTAGGGCTCGATCACGCGCAGGATCCGATCGATGCCGCTGAACAGCGCGAACCACGCCTTGCTCTGATGCGGCGCGCGGGACGGCGTGCCGACCGTCGCCGGATCCTCGTGAAACAGCTCGTCGATGCGCACGCCCTTGGCGATTGCGCGCGCGCGGCTTCAGCGCGGCGAGCACCATCAGCGGCACCATGGTGGTGCGCGCCCAGTAGGACACCTTGGTCAGGTGAAACGGCGACCAGCGCGGCAGCAGCATGATCTCGATCGGCAGCACCGGCACGCTGCGCCACGTCAGCTGTCCGAAGAACGTCAGCAGGAAGCGCGTGAACACGTTGACCTTCGCAGCGCCGCCGCGCGCAAGGATCGCCTCGCGCGCGCGCTTCATGTGCGGCGCATCGATGTCGTGGCCGATCATCTTCAGCGCGAAGTAGGCCTTCACGCTGGCGCTCATGTCGAAGGCGCCGTCCTGGAACAGCGGCCAGCCGCCATGGGCGCCCTGAATGCGCACCAGGTAGTTGGCGATCTTCCGCTCCAGCTCGCTGTCGACCGGCTCGCCGAGGTAGTGGCGGAACAGGATGTATTCGGACGGAATGGTCGCGTCGGCCTCGAGCTCGAACACCCAGTGTCCGTCGCCCTGCTGATGGCCGTGCAGCGCGCGCGTCGCGTCGGCAATGCTCGTCTGCAGCGCTTCCGGAGCGGGCGTCGTCGTCGGTGCTTTGGTGGTGGCGTCCAGCATCAGTTGGCTCTGATAATGTGCTCGGCGGCCTTGTCGCCGGAGCCGATCGACCCCTCGATGGTCGATGGCAATCCGGTGGCGGTCCAGTCGCCGGCAAGAAACAGGTTCTTCCATTCGGTGGCAGTGCCCGGCCGCAGCGCGTCCTGCTCGGGGGTGGCTTCGAATGTAGCACGGCGCTCGCGCACGATCTGCCAGCGCGGCAGGTCGCCGGTGGCGCCGGTGGCGGCGCAAACGTCGTTCCAGATGTCCTGCGCGAGCTGCTCGCGCGGCGCGTTCATCAACCGGTCGGCGCCGCTGATGGTGATCGACAGCCGCTCCTTGAACGGGAAGATCCATTCCACCAGCCCGTTGACGACGCCGAGGATCGGCGGCGTATCCGGCCGGCGGCGTGCAGCGGAAATGCGCGTTCAGGATCGAGACGAATTTGGTCGGCGTCTTGATGCCGGGCAGGATCGTCGCCGCCTGCTTCGCCGGCACGGCGAGCACGACCTTGTCGTTCGGGCGCGAGCGTGATCTTGTCGTCGCCGAAGGTCAGCGACGCGATGCGGTCGCCGGAAATCTCCAGCTTGTGCAGCTCATGATCGAAGCGCACGGACGCGCCGCGCTCGCGCAGCAGCTTCACGGCCGGTTCGACCAGCACGTTGCTCAAGCCCTCGCGCGCGATCAGCGGCCGGCAGGCGCGGCCGCCCGCGAGCAGCGTCTGGCGGACGATCGCGCCGGCAAGTCCGGCCGAGCCGAGCGGCGGGTCGATGTTCAGCGCGGCGAGCAGCAGCGGCTGCACCAGGCGGTGATAGAGCGGGCCGTCGCATTCGATCTTGTCGCCGACGAACTCGTTGTTGCCGGCCCAGAGCAGCGGCATCATCGCCGTGTAGTCGGAGGCCTTGGTGTCCGGCACCCGCTTGCCGTCCTGGAAGATCCAGAACGGGATGCGCCCGTCGTTCATCTGCAGCAGCCAGCGCTTGTTCGCCTTGAGGTCGACGAACGAGAATTGCGCATGCTTCGGCCCTTCGAGGCCGGCCTCGGTGCCGATCGAGCGGGCATAGTCGAGCACGCTCTTGTTGCCCGACAGAACGAGGTGGTTGCCGTTGTCGATGATGAGATCGGTCGCCGCATCGTAGAACGAGCGGCAGCGGCCGCCGGCCTGCGGCGTCGCTTCATGCACGTGGACGCCGTAGCCGGCATTCGACAACCGGACGGCTGCGGCAAGACCGGAGACGCCGGCGCCGATGATATGGACGGTGGGTTTCATCAGATGAACGCGTAACGCAGGAGGATGGACAGTTTGGCGAGCTTGCCGAGGCGCACGGGTGCGCGCGGCGAGGCGAAGCCGCGTGCGATCAGGAGATCGAGGATGCTGCCGTAATACTTGCCCATGATGCGCGGCGCGCGCACGATGCTTGCGGGAGTTGCGATCCATGATCTCGTTCGCCTCTTTGTAGTGTTGTCTGGCGCGGGCGATCACGGGTTCACAGGCTTGGGTCAGGTCTGCGTGAGCGGCGACGACGGCGGGATCGGTCGCGGTGATTCCGGCGGCGTTGAGCGCCTCGCGCGGCAGATACAGCCGGCCGATCGCGGCATCCTCGTCGATGTCGCGCAGGATGTTGGTGAGCTGCAGCGCGCGGCCGAGATGATGCGCAAGCGCGACGCCGTCGGCGCGCTGCATGCCGAACACGTTGACGGACAGGCGGCCGACGGCGCTGGCGACGCGGTCGCAGTAGAGATCGAGCGTCGCCCAGTCCGGCGCGCGGATGTCCTCGGCGGCGTCCATCGCCATGCCGTCGATGACCGCAAGGAAATCCTCGCGCTGCAGGTCGAAGCGCTTGATGGTGTAGGGATAGTCGGCGAGGCGCGACGGCGGCTTGCCGGCATAGACCGCGTCGATGTCCTTGCGCCACTGCTGCAGGTCGGCGCGCTTGCGCTCCGCCGGCAGCCCGGAGTCGGCGATGTCGTCGACCTGGCGGCAGAAGTTGTAGATCAGGAACATCGCGTCGCGCTGCGCGGCGGGCAGGATGCGCATCGCCGCATAGAACGAGGAGGGCGATGCCGACGCCTCGTTGGACAGGGCCTGATTGGTTTCTGTTGCGGTGGTCATGTCGGTTCAGGCTCGCGAGACTTGTCCCGACATGGAGAGCTTGCGGCCCGCGCGGCGGGCGAGCCCGCCGGCGAGGCTCATGAGGCCGAAGCCCATGATCTCCCATTTGCCGAGATGGACGCGCTCGCTCAGCGGATCGCGCGTCTTCAGCATGGCAAGGATCTTCGCCGCGTAGGTCTGGATCACGCCGATCTCCAGCGCCAGGCGGGTGTTGTTCACCTGCGGCGCCAGCGCGAGGCTCTCGGTCAGCAGCCGCTCGGTGCCGGCGGTCAAGGCTGCGCAAGGCCGCGATCATCTGCGGCGCGGCGCGATCCGCGCCGATCATCTCGATGGTCATGCCGGTCGCCTGCATCGTATCCTGCGGGATGTAGACGCGGTCGAGGCTGCGGTAGTCCTTGCCGCAATCCTGGATGTGATTGATGATCTGCAGCGCCGCGCACAGCGCGTCGGAGGCCGCCCAGGTGGACTTGCTCTCCTCGTGCACGTCGAGCACGAAGCGGCCGACCGGCATCGCCGAGTAGCTGCAATAGTGAATGAGCTCGTTCCAGTCCGCGTAGCGGAGTCTTGGTCACGTCCATCCGGAAGGCGGTCAGCACGTCGCAGGGGTGCTGTGCGGACATGCCGCGCGCGGCGAGCAGCTCGCGCAGGCGCAGCGCCTCCGGCTGGCCGTCGCCGCTGCCGAGCAGCTCGGCCTCGAGCTGGTCGAGCTGCGCAAGCTTTTCGTCGCCCGACAGGGTGGCGTGGTCGGAAATGTCGTCGGCGATGCGGACGAATTCGTAGAACGCCAGGATCAGCGGACGATGGCGGGCCTCGATCACGAAGGACGCGACCGGAAAGTTCTCGTCCTTGTGGCCCTTGCCGGACCGGAGTTCGCGCGCAGCCTTCATGAAGGTCCTGGCTCGTCGGGAGTTGATGGGTTGGCGGCGGAACTGCCGCGAAAGCGCCGAGTTTTAGCTGTTTGACGGCGTGGATGCGAGTGACGTATGTCACAGTCCATCCCGGAAATAAACCGCTCCGGCAGGCCCTGCAAGCGCCGGCGGAACCTCCGACAGATTCAAGGAAAAACGATGTTTTTGGCCCGTGTATTGATTGTGTTGACGGCCGTTTTTGCCGCAGGCGCGGCGACGGCCCAGGATCGAGCCCAGGCCGAAAGCGCCTGCGGGCGCGACGCCAGCCGCGTCTGCAAGAAGGTCATCAACGACGGCGATATGGCCATTCTCGGCTGCCTGAAGGAGAACCGAGCGCGCCTGCGCCCGGTCTGCGTCAAGCAGCTGCAGGATCACGGCCAGCTTTGAGCCCGCTTCCCAAACGAAAACGGCTCGCCAGCAGGAGCTGGCGTGCCGTTCTTCGTCTGACGACCCCTCGTCTAGTTGTCAGGCTGCCCGCTTGTGCATCGCCCCGCTTGCGGATGCTGCGCCGGTAATCGCCTTCACCGAGCGTTCGATCGCGGCCCACAGCCGGCCGATCTCGTTGGCGGCGCGGCTTTCCGGATCGTATTCGCGGGCGCCTTCGCCGTGGCTCAGCGCAAGCACGTAGTTTGCGCGGTTGGTGATCTGGCCGCCCCAGACCGGCGCCTTCATCTTCGCGAGGCTTTCACGCGCGATCGTCACCAGCGGGCTTTCGATATCGTCGCGGCGCGCCGGCGAGCCGTTCATCACCACCGCATAGGGCCGCCGCTGCGAACGGCAGGACTGGATGGTCTCCACCACCGCGTCGATGTCGAACACCCCCGGCCGTGCCGGAATGACGACGAGCGTCGCGTTGCGGATCGCGTCGTCGACCACCGCGGAGATGTTCGGCGGCGTGTCGATGAAAACCCACTCATAGCCGTCGCGCTTCGCGGCTGCGACGATCTCGCTGACCGACCGCACGGCGGTCTTGATCGGCGGCTCGCCGGTGCCGCGCAACCGCTGCCAGAGGCTCAGGGAGCCCTGGGGGTCGGCGTCGACAAGCAAGCATGATTTGAGGGTCTTGTGGGCGTGTGCGGCAAGGTGAGCAGCGAGGGTGCTTTTCCCAGAGCCGCCCTTGCGCGACGCAAAGACGATAACGTTCACGGGTGTAGCCTCCAGTTGTATGCGGCGTGACGCTGAATCAAAATATTGATTCGCGAAAGCAAAAAGATGTGCCGAACCCGCTGGTTGCCCTTGAGCCGTTGCAAATCTGCCGCATTCGACTCAGTCGGCGAGTCAATTCGCCGCAGACCGTCCGGTGCAGGCGATGGCGCGTGCGCCATGCTTCATTTGTGCTGCGATCAGAGTCGCTTGCGCGCGCTTCGCGATGCGGCATGTGAGGTCCGTGCCGCGAAATGCAGTCGGCGCGGTCCGTTCGGGACCGCGCCGATCGCATTATGCAACCGAATGTTGCGGATCAGCTCGCGCCGCCGTCCATCAACGGGCCGAACAGCTCCCAGCCGTCGCCCTTGAACTTCATGCAGCCGCAATTGCTCCATCGGCGCGAAGTCGGTCGGCGACGTCTTGATGCGGATGCCCGGCAGATAGATGCCGATCTCCATGTCCATCGCTGCCAGCTGCTTCATCAGGTTGGCGCGGGTCATCTCGTCGCCGCACTGCTTGAGCACCTGCACGAGGCCTTGCTGCGGCGCCGTAGCCGAACACGGTGGCGGCGTCGGCCTGATCGCCTTCCGGATACCACTTGGTCATGAACGCGCGCCACTCGTTCATGCCCTTGTCGTCCTTCCACTGCGGATCGTTCGGATCCTTCAGGTAGGCCGCGCTGATGATGTTCTGCGAGGCTTCGACGCCGGCCGGCTTCATCACGGAGGACACCGAGACCGAGACGTTGGTGAGGAACTGCACCGGAGTCCACTTCATCTCGGCGATCTTCTTGATCGCCTGCGCCGCGAACTTCGGCGTCGCGATGTTGACGAAGATGTCCGGGTTGGCGCCCTTGATCTGCACGACCTGCGAATCCACCGTCGGCGAACGAGACTTCGTACGGCACCTCGGCGACGATGATCTTCGACTTGTCCGCGCCGAACGCATCGTGGAAGCCGGTCAGGTAGTCCTTACCGAAGTCGTCGTTCTGGTAGAGGATGCCGACGGTCTTGCCGGGGAAGTTCTTCTGGATGTAGCGGGCGTAGATGCGCGCCTCGCTCTGGTAGTTCGGCTGCCAGGCCATGCTCCAGGGGAAGTTCTTCGGATCGGCCCATTTGGTTGCGCCGCTGCCGATGAATGTCTGCGGCACGCCCTTCTGGTTCAGGTATTTCTGGATCGCCGAATTTCCGGGTGTGCCGATCACCTGGTAGATCGCGAACACCTCGTCGCTCTCGACCAGCTTGCGCACCTGCTCGACCGTCTTCGGCGGGCTGTAGCCGTCGTCGTAGGAGATGAAATTGATCTTGCGGCCGTTGATGCCGCCGGCCTCGTTGATCATCTTGAAATAGGCGGCCTGGGTCTTGGCGATCGTCGCGTAGGACGACGCCGGTCCGCTATAGGGCGCGATGTTGCCGATCTTGATTTCGGTGTCAGTTGCGCCGGTATCGTTCTTCTTCTGCGCCGTTGCCGCGCCGCTTCCCAAGGCGAGAAGCAGTGCGGATGCCGCAAGGACACTTATTCTTCTTCTTGAAGACATAGTGCATCGATCGTCCTCCCTGACAGTTTAGGCTCTGGCGGCCACCATTCTTGGAGAGTTTCTTGGGGCCGTCGGCCCTGATGCAGAAAGATTATTGCATGCGGGAATGCAGCCCGCCAGCGCCGTTCAGGCAGCCGCTGCGCGCGGAGAATGTATGCGAGATATGCCGAAGCCTTGGAGGATGGTCAGTTCGGCGACTTGCTGCGCCAGCTTTCCCACTTCCGCTCGATCCACTGGAAGACGCGCACCAGCGGCGGCTGCAGGAACGGCAGGTCCTGGGCGATGATCATCAGGCCCAAGCGGCAGCATCCAGAACCCGAGGATCGGCAGGAACGACAGGACGCCGCCGACGATCAGCAGCAGGCAGACGAAGATGCGCGCGATCAGCATCTGCGGCTGCCGCAACCAATGCAGAAAACGCGCCAGCCAATTCGGGAGATGCTGCTCGATCCAGTCGAAATAGCGGTCGAGTTCGGCTTTGGCGGCGGGGTTGCTCAAGAAGGCTCCAAGGCTGTTGGCGATAGGGCTGATGGCGATGCAGCCGCTCGTATATGGGGAGGCTGCCGCACAACGCCAGCGGCATTCCGCCGCTAAATATCGCTGCGCCGGTGCAGTGCGGGAACCTTCAGTGCCCGTGCGAATGACCTCCCTGTATGGGCATGATTGTGCGCGTTTTCCCGCTGTTCGCGGCGATAGCGCCCCATCCAGGTGCGCAGCTCGAACGGCGACAGGCCGCCGCCGGCGCCGAAATCGTTATAGAGCGTGTTGACGTTGACGATGATGCGCTCGGGGTCGAGCCAGCCCTTGAACGGCGACAGATCGATGTCGTAGGCCGCGTCGGAGACGCTCATGCCGGCGTCGTAGCGCTTGCGCGTCTCGGCCGTGAGATATTCGAAGTAGGCCTTGAAGTCCTTCAGCGCGCTCTTCTGCACGATCGGTCCATGGCCCGGCACGATCGTCTCCACGTCCCAGCTCATGATCAGGTCGCAGGCCTTGATCCAGTTCGAGATCGGCCCGGCCCAGGCGGGCGGATGACCGTTCGAGAACACGATGTCGCCGGTGAACACGGTCTTGTCCTGCGGCACGTGGATGAGAATGTCGCCGCGCGTGTGCGCCGGGCCGACCTCGACCAGCTTCACCGCCTTGTCGCCGACGCGCAGGTCGAGCTCGCGCTCGAAGGTTTTCGTCGGCATCGTCAGCACGATGCCTTCGAAATCGAAATTGCCGTCGAGGTTCTCGTGCTGGAACAACCCGGCGTCGCCGAGCGCCTGCCAGTTCTTCAGCTCCTGCCGCCGCGCCTCGACGTCGATGTCCTTCATCTCGTCGTAGCATTTTTGCGAGGCGATGATCTGCGCGCCCTCGACCAGCTGGTTGCCGAAGGTGTGGTCGGCGTTGGAATGGGTGTTCACCAGCGTGCCGATGCTCGATGCCGCGGGGACCGACGCGCGCATCCGGTCCAGCATCTCGCGCGTGAGCTTCAGGTCGTAGAGCGTGTCGACCAGCAGCGTCTGGCCGCTGTCGGCGATCAGCCCGGCATTGCTCCAGCCCCAGCTGCCGTCCGGCTGCAGGTAGGCGAAGCAGCCGTTGCCGAGATCGTGCAGGCCTTTCCTGTAGGTCCATCCCGGCATGTGCTTCTCCTCTTCTTGCAGGGAGCTTACCGCAGCTTGAAGTAATACTCGTCCTCGCCCGGCAGCGAGCCATAGACGAACGGGCGCTGGCGGTTGGCGGTGGCGCGCAGCACGTCGCCGGTCACGAGGCGAAACACCCGGTTGATCTCGATGCCGGGCTCCTGAATGCGCCGGAGCAGCGAGGTCGCGAACGGGCTGTTCTTGCCGTCGCCATCCTCCGCGGTCTCGCCGTCCTTGGCGGCATAGACGACCAGCGTCGCGCCCAGCGGCTCGATCGCCGCAAGCCCGCGGGTGACCGAGCGCGTCGCCGCCATGCGCTGCATCTTCTGCAGGAAGGGATTGTCGCGGCAGGCGTCGAGGATCACGAGCTTCAGCTTCTTCGCATTGGAGATCGCGTCCAGCGCGCGGTTCATCGCCACCGCCTCATCCTGCACGTCGCGATCGTCGCGCAGCTTTGCATCGACGGGCACGAGATAATTGACGCCGCCGATCTCGATGCCATGTCCGGCATAGTAGATCACCGCCCAGTCCGCCGAATCTGCCTCGCGCTGAAATGCGCTGAGCGCAGCGATCAGGTTCGCGCGCGTCGCATCCGTGACATGCCGAACGCTGGCAAAGCCGTTCGCCTTCAACGTGTCGGCGATCTGGCGCGCGTCGTTCGCGGGATTGGCCAGGACCGGCACCCCCTGATAGGCGGAATTGCCGATCACCAGCGCGACCCGCCGCTCCGCCGCGATCGACGCATGCGTAGGTACGGACGGCAGCGATGACTGGGATGATGCCGGTTGTTCGCCTTTCGGACTTGCCGGTGCCGGCGTCGCTCCTTTCTGCAACGCAGCCAGAACATCCGGAATGCGCCGCGTGATCCCCTCCAGGTTGGATTTCGCGGTGGCGTCTCCCTGATCGGCGGCGAACTTGTAGTAGCGGGCGGCTTCGCGATCGTCTCGCGCGAGGCCGCCGCGGCCGTTCTCGTAGAACAGGCCGAGCCTCGCCTGCGCCCGGACATTGCCCTGGTCGGCGGCCAGCTTGTAGAGGCGGGCGGCTTCGCCATCGTCCATCGGCACGCCGCCGCGCCCGCGTTCATAGAGATAGGCGAGATTGGTCTGCGCAAGCGCATCGCGCTGATCGACGGCAAGCTTGTAGAGGCGGGCGGCTTCGTTTTCGTCTTTCGGCAAGCCGCCGCGGCCGATCTCATAGGCGTAGCCGAGATTGTTCTGGGCGCGTGCGTAGCCCTGATCGGCGGCAAGCTTGTAGAGGCGCACCGCTTCAGCTTCATCCTTCGGCACGCCGCGACCGTTCAAATAAAGTGCGCCGAGATTGTTCTGCGAATACATGTCGCCCTTGTCCGCGCCGAGCTTGTAGAAACGGGCGGCCTCCGCGTTGTCCTTGCGCAGGCCACCGCGGCCGATTTCATAGGAGTAGCCGAGCGAATTGAATGCGCGCGCGTGTCCCTGATCGGCGGCAAGCCGAAACAGGCGCACGGCCTCCGCGTCATCCTCCTTCAGGCCGCCACGTCCGCTTTCATAAAAATGGCCCAGATTGAACTGCGCCTGCGCGTGTCCCTTGTCCGCCGCGAGCCGATAGAGGCGCGCCGCCTCGGCTTCATTCTTCGGCAAGCCGCCGCGTCCGACTTCATAGAAGAAACCAAGATTGGTCAGCCCGAACACATCGCCTTGATCGCTCGACAGTTTGTAGTAGCGCGCGGCCTCGCGGTCATCCTTCGCTAGTCCGGCGCGGCCGTTCTGATAGGCGGAGCCGACGTTATTCTGCGCGCGCGCGTTGCCCTTGTTCGCTGCGAGCCGGTAGAGGCGCAGCGCCTCGGCATCGTCCTTCGGCAGTCCGCCGCGGCCGGCGGCGTACATGACGCCGAGATTGAGCTGCCCGAAGGGTTCGCCCTGGTCGGCGGACAGTTTGAAGAGCCGCGTGGCCTCGACATCGTCCTTCGCCAGGCCGGCGCGGCCGTCGCGATGGAACACGCCCAGTTCGTTCTGCGCACGCGCGTTGCCCTGCTTTGCTTGCGTCCGAAGCTCGCCGAGCCTTTGCGCGTCGCTTTGGGCAAAGCATCGGTCGGAGGCGGCGCCGAAGAGCAGAAACAGCGCAGCAATCAGGCAAATGCGACGCATGGTCCCTCCCGGTTCGTGGCTGGCCGGCGCCGGCGCAATCTAGCAAAAGCCGGGCAGGCAGGGTGAAGGCGTGATGCGGACGGTGTCAAATATTTCAAGCGTTGCGCTTGCGGAATGTGCGGTGTCTCACAGTGCTGCTTGCGTTGCCACCCGCAGTGCTCCAGTTTTCGCGCCGATCAATCACCGGGAGCGAAACACGATGAAGGCCTTGCGCAGCCACAACCCCGGCGGGCCGGAGACGCTGGTGCTGGAGACCGTTGCCGATCCCGAGCCGAAGGCCGGCGAGGTGCTGGTCGCGATCAAGGCGTGCGGCGTGAACTATCCCGACGTGCTGACGATCCAGGACCTCTATCAGACGAAGCCGCCGCGCCCGTTCGCGCCGGGGACCGAGATTGCCGGCGTGGTCGAGCAGCTCGGCGCCGGCGTCACCGCCTTCAAGCCCGGCGACAAGGTGTTCGGCGCGATCGGCCATGGCGGCATGGCCGAGAAGATCGCGGTGCCGGTGGACCGGCTGTCGGCGATCCCGGACGGCATGTCGTTCGAGGACGCCTCTGCGTTCTCGTCCATGTACAACACCTCCTACATGGCGCTGAAGGATCGCGCCGACATCAAGCCGGGCGAGCGGCTGCTCGTGCTCGGCGCTGCCGGTGGCGTCGGCATTGCCGCGGTCGAGCTCGGCAAGGCTTTTGGCGCGCATGTGATCGCCGCTGCCTCGTCGCAGGCGAAGGTCGATGCGGCGAAGAAGGCAGGCGCAGACGAGGGCGTGGTCTATCCGCGCGGGCCGTTCGATCGCGCCGGCCAGAAGGCGCTCGCCGAGCTGTTCAAGAGCGTTGCCGGCGAGAAGGGTTTTGACGTCGTCTACGATCCGGTCGGCGGCGACTATGCCGAGGCTGCGCTGCGCTCGATGGCGTGGGGCGGACGCTTTCTGGTGGTCGGCTTTCCCGCCGGCATTCCAAAAATCCCGCTGAACCTGCCGCTCCTGAAAACCTGCCAGATCGTCGGCGTCTATTCCGGTGGCTTCAAGAAGGAGCATCCGCAGAAGAGCCGCGAGAACACCAAGGCGATCATCGAGCTCTATCAGAGGGGCACGATCAGGCCGCTGGTGTCGAAGACCTATCCGCTCGAGCGGGGCGGCGACGCGATCGCAGCGCTCGCCGCGCGCGAGGCGCTCGGCAAGGTGGTGGTGACGATCGGGTAGCGCGCTGCCCGAACACAACGAGGGCCTGCCCGCTCATTGGTGCCGCCTGCAGAGCGAGAGCGGGTGACAGTATGACGCCTCATAACCTTACGCGCGGATGCGAATGGACGATTTCTTTGTCATAGACGAGAAAACTGCAAGCATTGCGAGTGGTCATGCGCGGAAAGCCGCATTATCACCGTTAGGGGTTTTGATGCACGTGACGGCAAAGCGAAGAGTTTCATCGGTGTGGTGAAGGCAGTCGAGAAATCTTGGCGACGCGGGCTCTAACGGTCAGCGCTGGCGCGTGGTGATGAAAACCAGCTAGTCAACTTAACGTCTTCTTTGGGCTACGAACTGAAATGCGGGATGAGACTGAATACCGACGACTTTTGGAATAAGCGCAAGACGCGTTCGTGCATATCGATGCACTTCTTGTTGCTGTCCAAGTCGTGGCCGAGAGCAGCATCGTTCAAAGCAGGGCGGCGCAAATCAGTGAAAGTGTGCGCACCCTTCAGAACGAGGTCGATCAACTTCGGGATGAGTTTAAGCGAACGTAGCGGCGATAGGGCGTACCGGCAAACCGTTCAGGTCAAGGAAGGGCAAGATCGAAAAAAATCGATGCCGTAGAACCCTGCCGCTTGTTCCATTCGGGATGGACGGACGAGGCAGACGTCAAGCCGAATGCATCGGCGCAGGGTGTGCGCGTCTGGGATACTGAGAACGAGATAGTCGCAGTCTCTACTCAGGTCTTGGCGGGTCTTCCTCCGGGAATCTCAGCGGCTCCCGCGGTGAGGCGAGTAGAAGCAGGTACGAAACAGATTCGATGAGTTGTTCGGAGGTATAAGGCTTCGGCATAAACCGATAAGGTTCCACAAACAGGGCCTTCATGCCATCGTTGACGGCGAGTCCCGATGTATAGAGCACTGGCACCTTGGGGCTACTTTCTCGAGCCTGTCGAGCGACCATCAGCCCCGCTTCGTGATCCCGCCCCAAGATCAGATCAATAAACAACAGGTCGATGCCAGGGTTGCTTTGCAGCAGCGCTTGGCTGCCCTCGACGCCTACAGCCGAAATCACCGTATAGCCAGCATCCCGAAGGATCAACTCCGCCAACACCCGCACCTGCTCCTCATCTTCAACAACTAGTACTGTCGCCATGATGAAAACCTTCTCGTTGCAGCGCGCATTAAGGGCACCGACGGCTTGGCAGGCCATGGCTATGATCTTGGCTGGAATGCAAGGCCATTGCCAGTCGCTTTTGGATAGCCGTCGAGGGACCGAGCACGCTTTGAGCCGGGGGGCCGCGGGAAACGTGGCGTTCCGCTCAGCGGCAGGAATAGATGCTGAGGGACGACCTGCTTGCGCGGGCACCATCAGGCCGCTGGTGTCGAAGACCTATCCGCTCGAGCGCGGCGGGATGCGATCGCAGCGCTCGCCGCGCGTGAGGCGCTCGGCAAGGTGGTGGTGACGATCGGGTAGCGCGCTGCTCGAACACAACGAGGGCCGCTCTCAGCGCATACGCGATGCAATGGCCGCGCACTGGCCACGGCTGCGTCAGCGCCTATAGTGCGCCCGCAAAAGAAAACCGGGAGGCGACTGTGCCGAATATGCGCGTTCTTGCGACCGATCTGGAATTTCCCGAAGGGCCGGTGGCGATGCCAGACGGCTCGGTCATCCTGGTCGAAATCCGCGGCCAGCGGCTGACGCGGGTGCATCCCGACGGACGCAAGGAGACTGTCGCGCAAATCCCCGGCGGGCCGAACGGCGCAGCGCTGGGTCCCGACGGCAAGATGTACATCTGCAACAACGGCGGCTTCTCGTGGACGCAGGTGAATGGCCGCAACGTCTCCGGCGGCGCCGCGACCGACTACAAAGGCGGCTCGCTGCAGCGGGTCGATCTGCAGAGCGGCAAGATCGAGACGCTGTTCGACAAGTGCGGCGAGCACAAGCTGAACGGTCCGAACGATCTTGTCTTCGACAAGGGCGGTGGCATCTGGTTCTCGGACCTGGGCAAGCGTCGCCCGCGCGACATGGATCTCGGCGCGGTCTACTACGTGAAGCCCGGCCTGAAAGAGATCGTCGAGGTCGTGTCACCGCTGCTGCCGGCGAACGGCATCGGCCTGTCGCCGGACGAGAAGACCGTCTACGTCGCCGAGACGCCGACTGCGCGCGTCTGGTCGTTCGCCATCACCGGTCCCGGCCAGATTGCGCCGGCCGACGTGATCTATCGCGGCGAGAAGGGCAAGCCGCTGGCCGGCCTCGGCGGCTACCAGCTGTTCGAACTCGCTGGCGCTGGAAGCCAACGGCAACATCTGCGTCGCGACGCTGGCGAGCGGCTGCATCTCGGTGATCGCGCCGGACGGCAAGCTGGTCGAGCAGATCCCGACCGGCGACGTCGCCACCACCAACATCTGCTTCGGCGGCCCGGACCTGAAGACGGCCTACATCACCCTGTCCGGCAAGGGCCAGCTCGTGGCGATGAACTGGCCGCGCCCGGGCCTGCCACTGAACTTCCTGAACAAGTAGCCGGTCATCGCGGCGGCCGGCGTCCGAGGTCGGTGAAGAAGCGCAGCAGGTAGCCGTCAGGGTCGGCGACGACGAACTGGCGGTTGCCGACCTCGTGGTCGTCGCGGCGATACCATTTCTGCTCGATCGGGATGACGACGCGCGACTGCGCGGCAAGCACGCGCGCATAGAGGTCGTCCACGTCCGCCACCTGGATCTGGAAATTGACGCCGCGGCCGTAGGGGTGCTCCAGCGGCGCGGTGGTGAAGCGGCGGCCCGGGCCCGCGGCTTCCTCCAGCATCAGCCGAGCGCCTTCGAAGTCGAGAAACACGAAGCGCTCCTCGGGCCGCTCATAGAGCGGCTCGCAGCCGATCACGCCGACATAGAACGCGAGCGACTTGTCGAGGTTGTGGACGTCGAGTTCGGGGATGAGTCTCTGCGGTCATCACTGCACCTGATATGGCTGGAGGCGAAGCTGCGCAGTACGTAGCGTGTCACGTAAATGCTCGGCAGCAAACAGGAAGTGAGATCATGGCCTGGCTCGAACCCGTCACCCTCGAAGGTCCGCATGCGCGGCTGGAACCGCTGCAGCAGGCGCATCACGACGGCCTGGTCGAGGCGGTGAAGGACGGCGGTCTCTGGGACCTCTGGTACACCGCCATCCCGGAGCCGGGCAAAATGAAGAACGAGATCGACCGCCGCCTCGGCCTGCAGGCCGCGGGCTCGATGCTGCCGTTCACCGTGAAGCAGCCGGACGGCACCATCGCCGGCATGACGACCTACATGAACGTCGATGCCGTCAACAAGCGCGTGGAGATCGGCTCGACCTGGTACCGCAAGGCCGTGCAGCGCACGCCGCTGAACACCCAGTGCAAGCTGTTGCTGCTGCAGCATGCGTTCGAGACGCTGAACTGCATCGCGGTGGAGTTCCGCACGCATTACTTCAACCAGCAGAGCCGCGCCGCCATCGCCCGCCTGGGCGCCAAGCAGGACGGCATCCTGCGCAACCACCAGGTCGCGCCGAACGGCACGCTGCGCGACACGGTCGTGTTCTCGATCATCGCGTCGGAATGGCCGACGGTGAAGGCGCACCTGACGTATCAGCTGGAGCGGGGCAGGGCGTAGGCGCCTGCCGCGGAACTCACCGTTGCGGGCAGGCCACTTTATGGAAAGTCCTGCGGCGATGTTTCACTTCCCACTCCCATCCACTAACTACAGCACTTGCCGTCTTGGATCGGCGGGCATGGAACGGTCCCGTAAGAGCAAAAAACGCAGCAATCGCCCGCCTTCGGCTTGAGGCGTTCATCGCATCCATCACAGTCGTAGAAGAACTGGCAGGCATCGGTTGGCATCGTCTCTGCCTTTTGGTGGCCGCAGGACGGGCAAGTCAGAACGGATACAAGTTCGGTCATATGCGCTGCTTCAGTTTGCCGACAGCGCTTTGCCGTCGGGCCGCGGTCACCAGTTCTGACTTACGCGACGTTGCCCGAGTCTGCCCCTGCGAGATTGCTCAGAATGGGGCAATCCGGCCGATTGCCGCGCCGGCAGGTGCCGATGAGATCGCGCAATGTCGCGATCATGCCTTGCAGCTTCTCGGCCTGGGCTTCCAGATCCGCAACGTGCTTGAGCGCGATCGCCCTGACCTCCGTGTTGCTGCGGCCGCGATCCGACCACAGCGCCAGCAACTCACGGATGAATTCGACCGAGAACCCCAGTTCGCGCGCCCGCCGGACAAACATGAGGCGATGGAGATCGCTCTCGCTGTAGACCCGGTACCCGCTTGCGCGGCGGTCTGCGCTGGGAACCAGTCCCGTGGACTCGTAGTAGCGGATCATTTTGGCCGAAAGGCCTGAAGCTTTGGCGACGTGGCCGATATTCATGGACGCTCACCTTTAATTTCCTTGACCTTACCATGATGGGAAGGTTCAGACTACCGGCATCACGATCCGAGAGCTTCGAGATTGCCGATGGCGACGCCGACCACCTCCAGGACCACGCTCGCAGTCAGCGGCATGACATGCGCGCATTGCGAAATCGTCGTCGAGCGCGTGCTGCGAAGTCAGCCGGGCGTGCACGCGGTGCGCGCCCGCTACGGCCGTGGGCTTGCCACGCTGTCGGTCGACGAAAGTTTCAGCCTGCAGGACGCCGACGCCGCGCTGCGCAATGAAGGCTACAGCGCGCGGATCGCCGATCCAGCGGAGGCGCCGGGCCTCGCGCGCCGTGCCGTCGAAGTGCTGGCCGCGTTTGCCGTCATCATTGTCGCAGTATTGCTCGCGCGCCGCTTCGTTCACCTGCCTGCTGGAATCAGCGTCAGTGAGAACATGACGCTTGGTCTGGTGTTCGTCATCGGCCTCGTCGCATCCGTTTCGTCCTGCATGGCGATTACCGGCGGGCTGCTGCTGGCGCTCGCGGCAAAATACAACGAGGTGGCGGTCGGTGGCGCGGCACAGCGCTTCCTGCCGCATCTGAGCTTCAACGCCGGCCGCCTTGTCGGCTATGCGGGCTTCGGCGCGCTGACCGGCCTTGTCGGCTCGGCGCTGATGATCTCGCCCGAGGTGAGCGCCGCGCTGACCATCGCCGCCAGCGTGTTGATGCTGGCGATCGGCCTGCAGATGCTGGGATTGCTGCCGCCGCTCACCCATCTGCTGCGCATGCCAAGGAGCCTGCAGCACCGCGTGCACGACCTCGTCGCTTCGAAGTCGGGAGTTGCGGCGTTCGCGCTCGGTGCTGCGACGTTCTTTCTGCCGTGCGGGTTCACGCTTGCCCTGCAGCTCTACGTGCTGGCGCAAGGCAATCCGCTGCACGGCGCGCTGACGATGTTTGTGTTTGCGCTCGGTACCTTGCCGGCGCTGCTGTCGCTGTCGATGCTTTCCAGCTTCGTCACCGGGCGCATGCAAGGCTATTTCCTGAAGCTCGCAGGTGCGGCCGTCATCATGCTGGGCTTCCTCAACATCCAGTACGGTCTCGTCCAGGCCGGCAGCGGCTACACGCCGGTCGTGCCGTTCTCCTCCGCGCAGACGACGGCCGTCGCACCGGCACAGGCGCGGCAGGTGCAGATCGTCGAGATGACCGTGGACGGCCTCGAATACCGCCCGAACCGCTTCACCGTGAAAGTCGGCATCCCGGTGGAATGGCGCATCGACGGCCGCGATGCCGAAGGCTGCGGGCGCATCCTGGTCGCGCGCGCCATCGGCGTGACCAAGTTCCTCGCCGCAGACAAGCCGGACACCGTGACGTTCACGCCGAAGCGCACGGGCGAGATCGCGTTCAACTGCAGCATGGGCATGATGACCCCGAACTCCGGCTTCACGGTGGTCGAGTGACGATCGGGCTCAGCGGAAAGCCGACCGATACGCCGGGACCAGCCATGACGACGACCACCTTCAGCATCGGCGGCATGCATTGCGCGTCCTGCGTGGCGCGCAACGAGCGCACGCTGCTGCGCTTGCCGGGCGTGCGCGAGGCCAGCGTCAATCTTGCCACCGCCAACGCGCGCGTCGAGTTCGACGAGCAGGCTATCACCGAAGCCCAGATCCGCGCAGCCATCGCGCAAAGCGGCTACGAGGTTCTGTCCGGCCAGTCGGCGCAGGATCACAAGGCTCAGGCGCAAGCCGAGCTGACGCAGGCGCGTCGGCGCGCGTATGCGCGCGCTGCTCTTGAGCCTGCCGGTCGCGGTGCTGGCGATGGCGGACATCGCGCTGCCGTGGCAGGTGGCCGGCTTCAACGCCGCGCTGTGGATACAGGCCGTGCTTGGCGCTGTCGTCATTCTGGGACTGGGCTGGCCGTTCCATGTCGGCATGGTGAAGCAGGCCGCGCAGTTCACCTCCAGCATGGACACGCTCATTTCCCTCGGCACGCTGGCCGCCCTCGCATTCAGCATCTATGCAATGGCCGCCGGAATGACGCACTTCTATTTCGAGACCGGCGCAGTCATCACCGCGTTCATCCTGCTCGGCCGTTATTTCGAAGCGCGCAGCCGTGGCCAGGCCAGCGCCGCGATCGAGAAGCTGATGGAGCTCGGCGCGAAGAGCCGCGCGGGTGGTGCGCGATGGCGCCGAACGTCGAGATTCCGGTCGAGCAGGTGGATGGTCGGCGACATCCTGCAGGTACGACCCGGCGAGAAAATCCCGGTGGACGGCGTGGTTCTCGAAGGCTCCAGCACCGTCGATGAATCGATGCTGACCGGCGAGAGCATGCCCGTCACCAAAGACGTCGGGTGATCCGCTGTTCGGCGGCACCATCAACACCACCGGCGCTTTCCGCATGCAGGCGTCGAAAGTCGGCGCCGACACGGCGTTGGCGCAGATCGTGCGTCATGGTCGAGGCCGCACAGACGAACAAGGCGCCGGTTCAGAAGCTGGCGGATCGCGTGTCCGGCGTATTCGTGCCGATCGTGCTCGGCGATCGCAGCTGCTCACCGCGGCCGGCTGGTATCATCGCGACCGGCGACTGGCTTGAAGGCCTGATCCCCGCGGTTGCCGTGCTGGTCATTGCCTGTCCCTGCGCGCTCGGCCTTGCACGCCCACCGCGATCATGGTCGGCACCGGGCTTGGCGCCCGTCGCGGCATCCTCATCAAGGACGGCGAGGCGCTGGAGCGCGGGCAGGGCGCATCGACGTCGTGCTGTTCGACAAAACCGGCACGCTGACGGAAGGCCGGCCCCGCGTCGAGCGGCTGGTGCCGAACGCAGGCGTCTCGGACGACGAGTTGCTTGCGTCTCGCCGCCAGCGTCGAAGCGCTGTCCGAGCATCCGCTCGCGCAGGCAATCTTGCCGCCGCCGCAGGAGAAGGGGACTGACGCTGGAGACGGCGCGAAGATTTCATCAGCCTTTCCGGCAAGGGCGCGCGAGCGCGGCTCAAGCAGGGCATGGCGACGGTCGGCAGTCCGAGGCTGCTGCGCGAGCAGGGCGTCGCATTGGACGAGTTGCGAGGCCGACATCGAGGCGCTCGAAGCAAGTGCGCATACGGTGGTCGGTCTCGCCGCGATGGCATCGGCGCTTGGATTGCTCGCCATCGCCGACAGCGCCGAAAAAGGACGCCGCCCGCAGCAGTTGCCCGGCTGCAGCCGCATGGCATTCGAAACGGTGATGATCACCGGCGACAACCTCCGCACCGCGCGTGCCATCGCGCGAATCGCTCGGAATCGATGACGTGCGCGCCGAGGTGCTGCCGCAGGACAAGGCCCGCGAGGTTCAAAAACTTCAGGCCTCCGGCCGGCGCGTCGCCGGAACTCACCGTTGCGGGCAGGCCGCTTTATGGAAAGTCCTGCGGCGATGTTTCACTTCCCACTCCCATCCACTAACGACAGCACTTGCCGTCTTGGATCGGCGGGCATGGAACGGTCCCGTAAGAGCAAAAAACGCAGCAATCGCCCGCCTTCGGCTTGAGGCGTTCATCGCATCCATCACAGACGTAGAAGAACTGGCAGGCATCGGTTGGCATCGTCTCTGCCTTTTGGTGTCCGCAGGACGGGCAAGTCAGAACGGATACAAGTTCGGTCATATGCGTTGCTTCAGTTTGCCGACAGCGTTTGCCGTCGGGCTGCGGTCACCAGTTCTGACTTACGCGACGTTGCCCGAGTCTGCCCCTGCGAGATTGCTCAGAATGGGGCAATCCGGCCGATTGCCGCGCCGGCAGGTGCCGATGAGATGGCGTAATGTCGCGATCCAATTTCGCGGCTGGATTGCGCGCCCCCTCTTCCTTCGTTGCCAGGTTCGGCGCAGGATGACGCAAGGGAGGCTTCGCGATCCGGCCCTGATTTCCCGTCGCCTCGGCTCGGCCTCGGGCTCATTTGGCATCCGTGTTCCTTGCGTCCGCGTACCATTGCGTCCGAGTTTGGTTGGCCCGAGGTCCTTCAGCGATCGCGACGAAAGGACCAGGCTCATGGTGACATTTACTGTGAACGGGGTCGAACACCGCTTCGACGGCGATCCCGACATGCCACTGCTGTGGTTTCTCCGCGATGAGGCCGGCCTCACCGGCACGAAATATGGCTGCGGTCAGGCCTTGTGCGGCGCCTGCACCGTGCACATCAACGGCACCGCTGCTCGCGCCTGCGCGACGCCGCTCTCTGCGGCAGCCGGCGCCCAGGTGGTGACCATTGAAGGCCTTGCGGCGGACGGGAACCATCCCGTTCAAGTGGCCTGGCGCGATCTCAACGTCGCCCAATGCGGCTACTGCCAGACCGGCCAGATCATGCAGGCTGCGTCGCTACTGAAAGAGAATCAGAAGCCCACCGACGCCGACATCGACAACGCCATGAGCGGCAACATCTGCCGCTGCGGCACATATCCCCGCATCCGCGCTGCGATCAAGCAGGCCGTCGCCAGAGGAGCCCGGCTATGATTCACGATCTCAATCTCTCCTCACCAATTGCGAATGTCAGCCGCCGCGGCTTCCTCTCGGGCATCAGCGCCGGCGCGCTCGTGCTAGCGGTCGGGTTCCCCGGCAGCGCCTTCGCGCAGGAGCAGAAGTTCGGCGGCGACGGCATGCCGCACGGCCTGCGCGATGATCCGAAGCTTTTCGTCGCAATCGGCGAAGACGGCACCGTCACGGTCGTCTGTCATCGCTCCGAGATGGGCCAGGGCGTGCGTACCTCGATCCCGATGGTCGTCGCCGACGAGCTCGAGGCGGATTGGGCGAAAGTCCGCGTGGAGCAGGCACCGGGCGACGAGCCCCGCTACGGCAATCAGGACACCGACGGCTCGCGTTCGCTGCGCCATCACTTCATGCCGATGCGCCGCATCGGCGCCGCGGCGCGGACCATGCTGGAGCAGGCCGCAGCCGATCGCTGGAGCGTGCCTGTTTCGCAGGTGCGGGCTGTGAACCATGAGGTCGTGCATGCGGCTTCCAACCGCCGGCTTGGTTATGGCGAGCTCGCGAAGGCGGCCTCCGCCTTGCCCGCGCCGTCACGCGACGGCGTGAAACTCAAGGATCCGTCGGCCTTCCGCTACATCGGCAAGGGCGAGATCGGTCTTATCGACAACCGCGACATTACGACCGGCAAGGCGGCCTACGGCATCGACACCAGGCTGCCTGGAATGCTTCACGCGGTGGTGGCGCGTCCACCGGTCTATGGCGGCAAGGTGGCTTCTTTCGACGCGGCCGAGGCGTCGAGGATGCCGGGCGTCGTGAAGGTGGTCGCGATCGATCCGACCCCGCTGCCGTCCACGTTCCAACCGCTCGGCGGCGTCGCGGTGATCGCAAAAAACACCTGGGCGGCGATCCAGGGCCGCGACAAGCTGAAAGTCACCTGGGACGACGGCCCCAACGCCGCCTATTCGTCCGACAGCTATCGGGCGCAGCTCGAAGCGGCGGTGCGCAAGCCCGGCAAGGTGATGCGCAACGAGGGCGATGCCGCCAGCGCCCTCGCGGGCGCCGCGAAGAAGCTCGAGGCCGAGTATTACATCCCGCACCTCGCCCACGCCACGATGGAGCCGCCGGCGGCGACGGCGCGCATCCTCGACGGCCGCTGCGAGGTTTGGACCAGCGTACAGTCGCCGCAGGCGGCGCGGACCCTCATCGCCGAGCGCCTCGGCCTTTCCGAAGACAAGGTGACGGTCCATGTGACGCTGCTGGGCGGCGGATTCGGCCGCAAGTCGAAGCCGGACTATGCCGTCGAGGCCGCGCTTTTGTCGAAAGCCATGGACGGCGCACCCGTCAAGGTCACCTGGACGCGCGAGGATGACCTGCGCAACGGCTACTACCACACGGTGTCGGTGGAGCGGCTGGAGGCCGGGCTCGACGCGGGCGGCAAGGCGATCGCGTGGCTGCACCGCAGCGCGGCGCCGACCCTGATGGCGCTCTTCAAGGCGAATGAGACCCATGAGTCGCCGATCGAGCTCGGCATGGGCCTCGTCAACACGCCCTTCGCAGTCGCCAATCTGCGGATCGAGAACCCGGAGGCGCCCGCGCACAACCGCGTCGGCTGGTTCCGCGCCGTGTCCAACGTCCCGCACGCCTTCGCAATTCAATCCTTCGTCGCCGAGCTCGCGGCGGCGGCGGGGCGCGACCCGAAGGAGTATCTCCTGGAGCTGATCGGGCCACCGCGCCTGATCGACCCGACCGGCGTCGGCGATGCGTGGAACCACGGCGAGGACCCGAAGCGCTACCCGATCGACACCGGCCGCCTGCGCCGCGTGATCGAGACGGCGGCCACAGGAATTGGCTGGGGCCGCAGCCTGCCCAAGGGGCGCGGCCTCGGCATCGCCGGGCACTACGCCTTCGTAACCTACGTCGCCGCCGCGGCGGAGGTTGAGGTGGGCGCCGATGGCAAGCTCAGTATCCCGCGCGTCGACATCGCTGTCGATTGCGGGCCGCAGGTCAACCCGGAGCGGGTGCGCTCGCAGATGGAGGGCGCAGTCATCATGGGGGTGAGCCTCGCGACGCTTGGCGAGATCTCCTACAAGAACGGCCGCGTGGAGCAAGCCAACTTCGACACCTACGAGCTTACGCGGATCGACGCCGCGCCGCGCGAGATCAAGGTGCACCTGCTGCCGTCGAACGACTGGACGCAGCCGCTGGGCGGCGTCGGCGAACCTGGCGTTGCGCCGGTCGCGCCCGCGATCGTCAACGCGATCTTCGCCGCCACCGGCAAGCGGATTCGGCAGTTGCCGATCCGCGACCAGCTGCGCGCCTGAGCTGCCGTGCAATTGGCGCCCGATCGCAAAGGTCGGGCGCACGTTGTCGGAGAAACCCCCGGCGACCAGATTCTGTCAGCAGTCTTTCGATTTCGCTGAATCAGAAATTGCAATTCCCTGCGGGTAGGAATATAAAGTCCTCGTTCAGCCCCGATGGGAGAGCGAGTGCGCTAATCGTCAGCGCCTCGGGGCGGGATGCGACGGGTCCGTCGCGGTGCCGGCCCAATTTGCGTCGCGGTGAGGAGCCACGGCGCGCGAAAGGGATGACGACCGGCGCCGAGGGCGGACGGCCCAAGCGGTCCAGCAATACGGTGTGGTCCTCCGTATTCGGTCAAGTGGAGCCGGGCTCGGCTCCCGCTGGAATTCGGCAAGCCGTTAATCCGGCGCGTGCGGAACGCAGGCGAAGGCTTCGTTTGTGGTCCGGTTCAACCCAGCAATGGGCTGGACCATCGCCGTGTGCCAACGCGTCGGCATACGGATTTGCCCGGATGCGACAAGCATACGGGAGCCGCGGGCGCGGCCTTTCGCCCTGTGTTCCGCACGCCCTCTTTCCAAGGGATGCGAAAGAAGAAGACCGGCAGCCCCAGGCCGGACAAAGAACAGGGGCGATGACGCGTGTCCGTAGCCCGGATGAGCTGCAGTCTGTAGCCCGATGAGCGATGCGATATCCGGGGCTAACTCTGCGGGTGGAATCCCGCATGTCGCTACGCTCATGCGGGCTACAGACTAGGGCTGTTTGACAATTGAATCAGAGTTTTGAGCGCGCGGCGCTAGCCGATCGCGTCCTGGCGATAGAGCGTGTCCACGGTCACCGTGCCGGCGGCGCGGGACACGCAGGGGCAGATCTTGCGGCCCTCGTGCTTCTGGTGATCGCTGAGGAAGACGTCGCGATGATCGACGTCGCCCTCGATGCCGGCGATGTCGATGCAGCAGACGCCGCATTCGCCGCGGCGGCAATCGGACACCACCTCGTAGCCCGCGCTCGTTCAGCGCATCGAGCATCGAGCGGTCCTGCGGCACGACGATCTCCGCGCCGGTTTCGCGGATGCGCACCGTGAACGGCTGGGTCGGCAACAGCCCGCTCGATCCGAATGTCTCGTAGCGCAGGTCGGTCGGTTCGCGGCCAGCGGCGGCCCATTGCCGCCGCGCGTCGTCGAGCAGCCGCATCGGCCCGCAGACGAACGCCATCGCGCCGGCCGGCAGTGACGCGAACGTCGCGGCGAGATCGAGGCGCTGCCGCTCGGCGCTGGCATAGACGTGCAGCCGGTCGCCCAGCATGGCCTGCAACTCGTCGAGATACGCGGCCTCGCCGCGCGATCTCACCGCATAGTGCAGATCGACGCGGCCGCCCTTGCGCGCCAGCGCGTGTGCCATGCCGACGATCGGCGTGATGCCGATGCCGCCGGCGATCAGACAGAAATGCTGCCGGCTCCAGTCGAGTTCGACCAGCGAGGCGGGATCGGATGATTTCGAGCCGCGCGCCGGCCTTGAGTGACCACATGTAAGCCGAGCCGCCGCGGCTTTGCGCCGCGCGATGAACCGCAATCTTGTAGGCCTCAGGTTGCGGCGATCCGACCAGCGAATACGAGCGTGTGTCCGGCCGGCCGCCTGCGATCACCGCGACGTTGATGTGGCTGCCGATGGCGTAGGGCGATGCATCGCCGCCGTCCGGCCGCAGCAGAAACTCGCGGACCGACGGCGCAACGTCGCGGATCGCCAGAACGGTCGCACCGGACCAGTGATGGGCAAATCGCATCCGCGTCCTCCGTCAGGTTCGGATCAGCGCCAGCGCCGGAATGCGCTCGATCTGGGCGCGATCGCGCAATGCCAGGCGCAGGTTGCGCACGGCGAGCCGCGCGTGCTCGCGCATCACGGCCTCGGCGCGGGTGCCTTCGCGGTTCTCGATGGCGTCGACCACGACGCGATGGTGGTCCTGGGCGATCAGCAGGATCTGGTGCGCTTCCGGCAGTCCCGACTGCGCCATGACGAAAGCGCTCGGCGAGGCGAAGGGGAGGGCGCAGGCGCGGTCGAGCTGGCGGCTCAGCGGTCCGCTGTCGCACAGCTCCGACAAGCAGCGCGTGGAAGCGCCCGTTCAGCGCGACGTAGGCCGAGAAGGTTTCGACCGAGACCGCATCCTGACGAACCAGCACGTCGATCTCGGCGAGCGTGTCCTTCAGCGGCGCAAGCATGCGGGCCGACGCGCCGCGCTCGGCGGCGAAGCGCGCCGCAAGCCCCTCGAGCGTGCCGCGCAGCTCGATCGACTCCAGAATGTCGCGCTCGGAAAACGCCTTCACCATGAAGCCGCCGGAGGGGATCGCCTCGAGCAAGCCTTCTTCCTCGAGCCGCACCAGCGCCATGCGCACCGGCGTGCGCGACGCGCCGGTCTTCTCCACCGCCTGCAGCTCGGAGATGCGTTCGCCCGGACGCAATTCGCCGTTCAGGATGAAATCGCGCAGCGCCAGCTGGACCCGCACGGTCTGCGAGATCGCGCGGTCCGGATCGCGTTCGGCCATGGCGCGTCACTCCGCCGCCTGCGCAGGAATATGCGCTGGCTTCCGCGGCCACCATCCGGTCGATCAGCCTGCGCGTCCACATCGCGCCGGCATCGATGTTGAGGTTGTAGAACTCGCGGCCGGGGTTTTCGTCCATCGCGCGCTGTTGCGCCTCGAGGATCAGTTCGTCCTCGTGGAAGATGCGCGATACGCCGTCGCGGATCTCGGTGGTCAGCCGCTGCTCGGTGATGCGATAGTTGCGCACGAACGCCCAGAAGTAGTGACAGGTGGTCGCCGTCTCCGGCGTGATGGTGTTGAGCACGAAGCCGTTGACGCCCTGCGAGCGGTCGCCCTCCGGCGCGCCGGTGCCGGCAGGTGCGACGCCGACGTCGATCGCGATCGTCGCCGGCGCCTCGAAGCGGATGATCTGCCAGCGATCGACCGGGACCGGGCTTGCCGAGCTGCGCTGCCCAGAACGGCGGCGCGTCGATGCCCTTCATCCAGCGCGTCACGGTGGCGGTCCTGTTGCCGTGGGTGACGTCGAACGGCGCTTCGGCCACCGCATCGTTGCCGATGCTCGAGCCGTGCACAAAGGTCTCGTGGGTGAGGTCCATCAGGTTGTCGAGCACGAGGCGGTAGTCGCACTTGACGTGAATGGTCTTGCCGTCGCCGGCCCAGGCCGGATCGTCATTCCAGTGCAGGTCGGGAACGAGGGCGGGATCGGCGAGCGCCGGGTCGCCCATCCAGAGCCAGACATAGCGATGGCGCTCGACGGCCGGATAGGCGCGCACGCAGGCCGACGGATTGATGGTTTCCTGCGAGGGCATGAACGTGCAGCGGCCCTGCGGGTCGTATTTCAGGCCGTGGTAGCCGCAGACGACGGTGTCGCCCTGCAGCCGGCCCTTCGACAGCGGCACCAGCCGGTGCCAGCAGGCGTCTTCCAGCGCGGCGATCCGCCCGTCGGCCTTGCGATACATCACCACGTGCTTGCCGCAGACGGTGCGGGGAAACAGCTCGTGCTTGATGTCCACGTCCCAGGCGGCGGCGTACCAGGCATTCATGGGAAAGGCGGCAGTCATCGGCAGTCTCCGGGCTGATGAATGCAGTATGTATACAATAAGTCCGGAAATGCGCAATAATGGCCAAAAATGACCTCGAAAGGTTCCGTCGATGATGTTCCTGTATACCTGATCGGCGATCAGACGGAAAATCCGTGTGATCTCAGAGTGTTCGCCAGCTCGGCCGGGCTGGTGAAGTGATGGCCGTGCATGCCGACCGCCTTCGCGCCGTCCACGTTCTTCAATGCGTCGTCGATGAACAGGCAATCCTCGGCGGCAAGCCCATAGCGATCGAGCAGCAGGCGATAGATCGCCGGCATCCGGCTTCAGCAGCCACTCGCGGCCGGACACGACGATGCCGTCGAAACTATCCAGGAAGGGAAAGATCGCGCGCGCCTCGTCGAACTTCTCCGCGGAGAAATTGGTGATGGCGTAGTTCGGGACGCGCTGGCGCTGCAGCGATTGCAGGATGGCGACGCTGTCCGCGATCACGCCGCGGTTGATCTCGTGCCAGCGCTCGTCGAACGCGCGGATTTCCGCCTCGTAATGTGGATGGCGGGCGATGTGGGCCGGAACAGCTTCGGCAAACGGCACACCGCGATCGAGCTCGAGGATCCATTGCATGATTGCACACCTCGGCGAGGAAGCGCTCCATCTCCTGCTCGTCGGAAAAGATCGTCCGATAGAGATATCGAGGGTCCCAATCGAGCAGGACTCTGCCGATGTCGAAGACGACGACGCTGGCGCGGGAATGTGGCATCGGAATTCCAAAGCAGGCTGAAGAAGGCGAGCTCCTGAGAGCAATCCGGCACCACCGACAGTCACATTGTGTTCCCGATCGCTGAACCGACAATCACATTGTCTTCGCTAGATTGCTACGCTGTGCGCGCGCGAGCTGTAAGCCAGAGCGCCAATCCGCCTACCGCCGAGCCGATGCCCATCGTCGCGAAGGCTGCGATCCACGCCACCTGCGAAGACGGGCCTCCGGCAAGGCTCAGCATCGCGCCGACACATGCGGTGCCGCTGAATGCGGCGATGTTGCCGATCGTTGCCGACGCCGCCATGACGACGCCGCGCCTTTGCGGCGGTGCTTCATCCAGCACCGCTGCGGAGAGGGTGCCGGCATCGGCGAACACGACGCAGAGATAAAGCGTGGTCAGTGCGACCGAGACCGCGAGCGGGACCTGTGCGAACAGCGGCGGCACCAGCGCGAACGCGCCCGACATCACGCAAATCGACGCCAGCAGCGGGACACGGCGCGCGCCTTGCGCCCGTCGCGCGACCATCACGCTGATCGGCATGGCGAGCAGCCCTGCCAGCGCGGTGACGATCGCAAGCTGCGCCAGGGTCTTGCCGTCGGGCGCGCTGTGGGACGCGAACACGAGATAGGCGATCCACCATGTGCGAAACGCCATGCCTTCCCACGCATTGCCCGCGACCGCCGCGAACAGTCCGACCAGCCGCCGTTTCAGCAGGAAGGCGAAGGGGCGCTCGCTGTCGCCTGCGGGATCGGTGGCGGCTTCCGCAGGCTTCGACGTCGCTGCCATCGCGATGCAGACGATCAGCAGACCGATCGCGGCGGTCACGCTCGCCACCGCGAACGCGGCACGCCACGGATAATAGAGCGCGACCAGCCCGGTCACCGCGAAGCAGAAGCCGGTGCCAAGCGTGATGCAGGACGCGTACGTTGCCGTGGCCGACGAACGACGCTCCGCAGGCAGCCGCGCCACCAGCATCAACAGGCCCGGCGTGAAGGTCGCGGCCATGCCCAGCCCGGACAGCATGCGCCCCGCGAGCGGCAACGCGATGCCGTCGCCCGCCGCCGCGACACAGAGACCGCCGGCGATCCAGAACGCCGAGCCCGCGGCATAGATGGCGAGCGGCGGCAGCCGGTCCGTCAGCGGCACGAACAGCGGAACGCCGATCGCATAGGCGAAGAAGAACGCGCCGCCCAGGAGCCCGGCCTGACCGGCATCGAGCCCGAGGTCGGCCGACAGCGCGGGGAGCACGACGCCGATATTGGCAAAGCCCACCATGTTGAGCAGCAGCGCCGCGCACAGCGCGGCGACGAGCAGGCGTTCGCGCCGATCTGCGGTCAAGCGCTGGCCATCGCCGGCTTCGGCAACGGCACCAGCGCGACCGCCATCGACGCGCTGCCGATCTCGCCGCGCACATCGAGGATCGTGCCGCCGCCGACACCGAGACCGCGACGGGTGTCCCAGGCGACGTACGGCTTGATGCCGATCCAGCCGTTCTCGGGCGGGCGCAGCAGGTGGACGGTCAGGTTGGGGTTCGGATCGGCAAGCACGTTCTGCAGCGGCCGCGCGATGCCGTGTGACCAGTCGGCGGCTCCCAGGATCGACGACAGCGTGCCCGTCGGTGCGTTCGCCAGCATCGGGACGTTCTGCCGAAACCAGGCGATCCCTTCGCCTGCATGGACGTCCATCGCATCCATCATCCAGGTCCTGCCATGGAAGGATGCCGCCTTGCGTGCCGGATAGATGGTCGGATCGATCGCGTCACTCGCGCTTGTCGGCAAGCTCCGGCGCCTCGACGCGACGTTCGTTGATCAGCGTCACCCGCGCCGTGGCGCAGGGCTCGCTGTCGCCGTCGGCGAACAGCGTGTTGTCGATAACCGAGACGCGCCCGCCTTCGCGCAATGCCGCCACCTCGGTGCGCAAACGCGCCATCGGCGTCGGCTTCAGGAACGACACCGAAACGCTGATGGCCGTGCCCCATCTGCGCGCGCCCGCCAGCATCTCGACCTCTGCGGTCAGCAGCCCGGCGATGGCGCCGCCTTGCAGCCCCGAGAAGGGTCCGGCCGCGAGCGGCGAGGGGAGCCAGAAGCCTGGCGCGGCATCGGCCTCGAAGATCGGCATGGGCAAGTCCAGATGAATTCGATTGCACAGAGCTGCAATCTGGCCGAGCTTTCTCGAGGTCAACAAAAGGAGCTTCGTCATCTGAGATGAAGAAAATTCACCTCAACGAAGAGGGCGCCGACCCGGCGCGGGCGATCCCGCCCTTGTCGGCGCTGCTGGCCTTCCAGCGCGCCGGCTCGCTGCTCAGCTTTCGCCGCGCCGCGCGCGATCTGGCGCTCAGCCCGTCCGCGGTGAGCCATCAGATCCGCGGGCTCGAGGAACGCTTCGGCGTGCGGCTGTTTGCGCGCGGCGGACGCGCCGTCAAGCTGACGGCCGACGGCGAGCGCTATCTGGAATCGGTGTCGGTCGCGCTTGCCACGCTGGATGACGCCAGCCGCGACCTGCTGCGGCAGGCGCGGCGCGGCTATGACGAGCTGCGCATCTCGTCGCTGCCGTACTTCACCAACGCGGTCATCATCCCCGCGCTTGGCGCGTTCAAGCGCGACTATCCGGACATCACGCTGCGGATCGAGGCCACGCATCAGTATGCCGACTTCGAGCGTTCAGGCGTCGATGTCGCCATTCGCTACGGACGGGAGCATAGCGCCGGGTTGAAGCTGGAGCCGCTGGTGGCGATCAGCAGCCTTCCGGTCTGCGCGCCGCAGCTTCGCAGCCGTGCTGCAGCGTCCTGAAGATCTTGCGAAGACGACCTTGATCCACATCGGCATTCAGCCGCGCGGCTGGCCGGTCTGGCTCAGCGACGCCGGTCTCGGCGACCTGGTGCCGAAGGCCAATCTCTGGTTCGACAACGCCTCGTCGGCGATCGAGGCCGCCGAACAGGGGCTCGGCGTCGTCCTTGCGATGTATCCGCTGATCGTCAGCCGCGAGGGATTCGGCCGTCGGCTGATCGCGCCGTTCGACATGCCCGGCCGGCGCGCGCAAACGTTCTATCTCGTTTCGCGCGCCGAGCAGGCCAAGGACAAGCGCATTCGTGCATTCCGCCGCTGGATCGCCGAAGCGGTCCAGCAGGCCGTCACACCTCGCGCCGGCTCAGGAACGCCAGCCGTTCGAACAGGTGCACGTCCTGCTCGTTCTTGAGCAGCGCGCCATGCAGCGGCGGGATCAGCTTGCGCGGGTCGCGCTCGCGCAGCATCTCCGGCGTCATGTCCTCGTTCAGCAGCAGCTTCAGCCAGTCGAGCAGTTCCGAGGTCGACGGCTTCTTCTTCAG
This sequence comes from uncultured Alphaproteobacteria bacterium, assembly GCA_963843435.1. Classification (GTDB taxonomy): domain Bacteria; phylum Pseudomonadota; class Alphaproteobacteria; order Rhizobiales; family Xanthobacteraceae; genus P52-10. The sequence continues at coordinate 286,029 of CAWJKJ010000002.1, read as the reverse complement.
GCCCGGCACCTCGCGCACCTCGAAGAAGATGCGCAGCGCCTCTTCGACCAGCCGCTGCTTGATGCTTCGGGAAATGCACGTCGACGATCTGTTGCATCGTCTCCGCGTCCGGGAACTTGATGTAGTGGAAGAAGCAGCGGCGCAGGAACGCGTCCGGCAGCTCCTTCTCGTTGTTCGACGTGATCATGACGATCGGGCGCTGCTTCGCCTTGATGTTCTCGCCGGTCTCGTAGACGAAGAACTCCATGCGATCGAGCTCGAGCAGCAGGTCGTTCGGGAATTCGATGTCGGCCTTGTCGACCTCGTCGATCAGCAGCACCGGGCGCTTGTCGGAGGTGAAGGCGTCCCACAACTTGCCGCGCTTGATGTAGTTGGAGATGTCCGAGACGCGCTTGTCGCCGAGCTGGCTGTCGCGCAGGCGCGAGACCGCGTCGTACTCGTAAAGGCCCTGCTGCGCCTTCGTCGTCGACTTGATGTGCCAGGTGATCAGCGGCGCGTCGAGCGCCTTGGCGACTTCCTCGGCGAGCACGGTCTTGCCGGTGCCCGGCTCGCCCTTGATGAGCAGCGGGCGCTCCAGCACGATGGACGCGTTGACGGCGATCTTCAGATCGTCGGTCGCGACGTAATTCTTGGTTCCGGTAAATTTCATTGTGGTGCCTTGGTTCTTCCTTCGGTTTGTTCTTCAGGCGCTGCGGCCTGATATTGCCAAGTCCTGTACTGCGTTCCGTACTTATCTGCGCTTGCCTGACATGCGATCGGCTGCCTCAACCCCTTTTGGGCGTCGGCAGCCGATCGAAGTTTCAAATCCTCGTCCTCAGGCCCGTCTGATCAGGGCGATGATGACGAGCACGATGATGCCGCCGATCATCGCGTTGATGATCGCGCGCACGATGCCGGTGCCGAGGTTGATGCCGAGTTGCGGCAGCAGCCAGCCGGCCACCACCGCGCCGATGATGCCGATGACGATGTTACCAAGCAGTCCGAAGCCGCCGCCCTTGACGATCAGGCCGGCAAGCCAGCCCGCGATCGCTCCCACGACCAGCCAGGCAATCACAAATTCAACCATAGAACGTTCCCCCTATTCCGATGGACGATCCAGCCCTGTGGGGCGGTTTGGCCGCATCGATATCCGGGTGCCCCGCCGCCTCGGCCCCGGAACTCGTCAGTGTAGAGGAATTGGCGGCCCGGTCCAGCACACGGCCGGCCAATTCGTCCCATCAAGCTCTGCTTTCGCCGCGTATGGGCTTGCACGCGGCGAGGGCAGAGGCCCGGGCGAACGCGGCACTGCTCCCTTGACGCGGTTCAGGTCCCGTCACACTCTGCCGCCATGTTCCTGCAATTCTTCTCTTCGCTGCGCGAGGCGCAGATTCCCGTCACCCTGCGTGAGTACCTCACGCTGATGGAGGCGCTCGACAACGATCTCGCCGACCAGTCGGTGGAGAATTTCTACTACCTGTCGCGCACCTCGCTGGTGAAGGACGAGCGCAACCTCGACAAGTTCGACCGCGTGTTCGGCGTCACCTTCAAGGGGCTGGAGAGCCTGCTCGATGCGCTCGACAAGGCCGACATCCCGGAAGAGTGGCTGAAGAAGCTGGTCGACAAGTACCTCACCGAGGAAGAGAAGAAGCAGATCGAGGCCATGGGCTGGGACAAGCTCATGGAGACGCTGCGCAAGCGCCTCGAGGAGCAGAAGGGCCGGCACCAGGGCGGCAACAAGTGGATCGGCACCGCCGGCACCTCGCCGTTCGGCGCCGAGGGCTACAACCCGGCCGGCGTCCGCATCGGCCAGAAGAAGAACCGCAACTTCTCCGCGGTGAAGGTCTGGGACAAGCGCGAGTTCAAGGACCTCGACGGCAACGTCGAGCTCGGCATCCGCAACATCAAGGTCGCGCTGCGCCGCCTGCGCAAGTTCGCGCGCACCGGCGCGCCGGACGAGCTCGACCTCGACAACACGATCAAGAAGACCGCCAACCAGGGCTACCTCGACCTGCAGATGCGGCCCGAGCGGCGCAACGCGGTGAAGGTGCTGATCTTCTTCGACATCGGCGGCTCGATGGATTCGCACATCGCCACCTGCGAGGAGCTGTTCTCGGCCGCGAAGACCGAGTTCAAGCACATGGAGTATTTCTACTTCCACAACTGCCTCTACGAGAGCGTGTGGAAGGACAATCGCCGCCGCTTCACCGACCGCACGCCGACGTGGAACGTGATGCACAAGTACGCGCACGACTACAAAATCATCTTCGTCGGCGACGCGTCGATGTCGCCGTACGAGATCGTCATGCCGGGCGGCTCGGTCGAACACGTCAACGAGGAGGCCGGCTCGGTCTGGCTGGAGCGCATCACGCGGCTCTATCCGCATGTGGTCTGGCTGAACCCGGTCGCGCAGAAGCACTGGAGCTATTCGGAATCGATCACCGTCATCAAGAAGGCGATGAACGACCGCATGTTCCCGCTGACGATCGAAGGCCTCGACGGCGCGATGCGCGAACTGGTGCGGTAGCGATTGTCGTCCCGCGATAGCAGTCGAACCGAACGCCGTGTCGCTTTCGCTGAGCACTATGCGTCCGTTGCCTTTCTGATCGTCGCCGCTACGATCAATCATCAAACGCTGTGGAGGAAACCCCATGCCGCAAACCATCAAGCGCGGGTACAAGGCCATGCTCGATGAGGCGAATGCCGTCATCGAGACGATCCCCGCGGCCGACGCCGTCAAGAAATTTCCGCAAGGCGGCTCCAACATCCAGGACACGGTGATCGTCGACCTGCGCGATCCGCGCGAGATCGAGCGCGAGGGGCGCATCCCCGGCGCGTTCTCCTGTCCGCGCGGCATGCTGGAGTTCTGGATCGATCCGGCGAGCCCCTATGCGAAGCCGATCTTCCAGGAAGACAAGAAGTTCGTGTTCCACTGCGCCAGCGGCTGGCGCTCGGCGCTGGCGGCGAAGGTCGCCCAGGAGATGGGGCTGAAGCCGGTCGCCCATATCGGCGGCGGCTTCACCGCCTGGCGCGAGGCGGGCGGCGCGATCGAAAAGGTCGAGCCGAAGAAGGCCGCCGGCGAGAAGTCGCAGGAGCAGAAGAAGTAGGCCGCTGCGCGCTTTCAAAGCAACGCTGCGCTATCTACATGAAGACCTCATCCTGTCGCGGCCGGGACCCGCCATCGCTCTGCGAGCTTCGGCGGGCGAGCAAGCCCGGTGATGACAATCAGGAAGGCCCGGAGCATTCCATGACCACCGATCCTCTCGTCTCCACCAAATGGCTCGCCGACCACCTGCACGACAAGAAGGTCAAGGTGCTCGATGCGTCGTTCAAGCTGCCCGGCGTGACGCCGCTGCCGAAGGAGGACTATGAGCGCGCGCACATTCCGCACGCGGTCTTCTTCGACGTCGATGCGGTTTCCGACCATTCGAATTCGCTGCCGCACATGTTTCCGGACGCCGAGCAGTTCGGGCGTGACATCGGCACGCTCGGCATCAGCAACGCCGACACGGTGGTGGTCTATGATTCCGGCGGCTGGGTCGCGGCGCCGCGCGCCTGGTGGATGTTCCTCGCCTTCGGCCACGACAAGGTGCGCGTGCTCGACGGCGGCCTGAAGAAGTGGATCGCCGAAGGCCATCCGGTGCAGGGCGGCAACGTCATGATCAAGCCGGCGACCTTCAAGGCGACGTTCGATGCCAGGCGCGTGCGCAGCATCGAGCAGATGACCGCCAACCTTGCCAGCCGGGCCGAGCAGGTGCTCGATGCGCGCGCGAAGGAGCGCTTCGAAGGCAGCGCGGCCGAGCCGCGGCCGGGGCTGCGCGTCGGGACACATCCCCGGCAGCCTCAATCTGCCCTACGGCCAGCTGATCGATGCGGCCACCGGCACGATGAAGCCGCTGGACGATCTGCGCGCGGCGTTCTCCAGCCTCGGCGTCGATCTGAAGAAGCCGATCGCGACAAGCTGCGGCTCCGGCGTCTCGGCCGCGGTGCTGACGCTGGCGCTCTATCGCCTGGGCGTGGAAAATCCCGCGCTCTACGACGGCTCATGGTCGGAGTGGGGACAGGCGGAACGGCCCGGAGGTTGCGACCGGCCCCGCCTGATCAGCCGCGCTTGGCACGCTCAGGCCTGAACCGCGACCTCGGATGTCCGCGACCAAGGCTTGTCAGGAGCCTGGTCGTGGGTTGGATCACCGTCATCGTCATCATCGGCAGCCTGCTGGCTGCTTCCATCTACCTGGTGCTCGAAGGCGCCCGCCGGTGGTGGGACTACCTGATCGTCTTCGTTCTGACGGTCGTGCTGGTGCGGCCGGTGCTCAAGACCATCACGGGCGACATGTCCGCCTGGCTTCCCTACGGCATCTGGTCGGACGGTTTCGACGGCAAGGACCAGATCATCATCGCCAGCGCGGCATCGACGATCCTGATCCCGCTCGTGCTTGCAGCCGGCGCGATCTGCGTCGTCAGGCGCATGATCGCCTATTCACGCGCCAACCGCATCCGATAGGCCGAGCTCAGTTCGGCGTCCGCGTCTGCGTCGTGTTCGCGGGCGCGCCGAACGGATCGGTTGCCGCCTTGGCCTGAGCCGCCGCGCGCGCTCGCGCGGCTGCGATGCGTCGTATGAGCGCGGCACGGGCTCGGGCGCGCTGTTGCGCGATGACACGCTTCCGCCGCGCTTCGATCACGGCCGGATCGACGCGCGGATTGGGGATCTTCACTTCCTTCGTCGATAGCGGAGCCACTTCGGCGGATGCGGGCTCGCCGAGCGCCGCGATCTGCGCCGCAGGCGCAGCGTCGATCGACTTGTCGTCGGCTTTGAGCGTATCGGCGCCGGATGCGATTGCGGCCGGCGCTTCCGTCACAGGTGGCGTTGCCGCGACCGGCGATGGTTCCTCGACACTCTTTGCCGGAGGCTCGGTCCGGTCGCCCGAGAGCGCCGCAACCACCATCGGCGCAGGCGGCGGCTCTTTTGGCTCCGCGGTCCTGGCTTCGATGGCCTTTGTCTCGGCGGTCGGCGGAGCAACATCGCGCGCCGGTTCTGCAGCCGGCGTCGCGCGTGGCGATCTCGTGCGCCGGCTGTGGTGCACTCTCCACCACGGCGGCGGGCACGGCGGCCGGTTCCGCCCGCGGCGCCGGGGCGTCGGTTACGACGGGCGCAGCGCTTGCCGTGTCCGCAGAGATGGTCGTCTCGGCCGGCGTGAGGACCGTGACAGGTATGTCGGCCTTCGGGGCGGGCAATGCGGGAGCGTTTTCCGGTTCGACGCGCAGCAGCGCGATGGTGGCCGGCGCCAGATCGACCCGTGCGGTCGCCGGCGTTTCGATCGGCCGCCACGGCGCGCTGGCGATGTCGTCGTGCGCCGAGCGGAGGTAAGCGGCTGCGCCGAGACCGAAGATGAGCACCGACACCGACAGGAACGTGATGACGAACAGGATGCGAAGTCCGGGAAGCATGCGGGGCGCTCTGCCTTGATCGTTGTTGCAGGCCGCCACCGGGCAGCCGCACCTCTCGGGCACGCGCAAACACGCCGGCACGGCCCCCAATGACGCAGAACGCAACGGATGATGAACTGGCCTTCAGCCTGCACCGCGCCGGACTTCGGCAAGCGGCTCTGCGAATCAGGTGTGATCACGATAGCGCAAGCGGTCGAAAACGCCGCAAAAAAGTTGTGTCAGGCAAAGGACTTGGCGCGAATTCGCCGCAAACATGCGGCATTTGCGCCACTCACGCCAAGTTCAGGCCTGGGCTGCGGGTTTTTCCTGCTAGAGGTCTTGAATGCGCCGCGATCATGGGCGATTTGGCCGGGCGTTAACGGGTTGGTGGCGTTAACGGGATGGTTGGCTTGGCGCAGTTACTTTGGCGCTTACCTGACGGTTCATCGAAGGGACGACGATGGCTCAGCGTAGTTTTGTGGTTCTGGCGATTCTTGCAGCGGCGGGCGCGACGGCAAGTTCCGTAGCGCATGCCCAGATTTTCCTGCCGCCCGCGCCGCAAGCCTATCCTTCGCAGCAGCCCTATCCGGGCGAGACCGTGCGCCGTATCGCTACCCGAACGCGCAGCAGCCGAACTTCGACGCGCTCGACGAAGACGACGATCTGCCACAGGGTTCCGTCGCATCGCGTGGACCGGTGCTGTCGCCGGACGATCCGCGTTACGGTCGTCCGATGGGGCCGCCGGTGATTTATTCGGACCGGCCGGCCGGTCCGCCGGTTTATTCCGACCGCGGCCCGCCCGCCGGTTCCGCCGTTCAGGATGCGATGCGTCCGCCTGCAGGCGTTGGTCCGGGCATGGCGCCCGGCGCGCCGGTTGCGCGCGATCCGTCGCGTCCGGCCACGCTCGCAGCGCTTCCGCCGGAAGACCAGCCCGAGACCGACGGGCCGAAGGAGCTGCCTCCGCACCTGAAGCGGCAGGAAGTCTACTACGCGACCAAGGAGCCGGCCGGCACCATCATCGTCGATACGCCGAACACGCATTTGTATTTCGTGCTCGGCGGCAACCGCGCGATCCGCTACGGCGTGCGCGTCGGCCGCGACGGCTTCACCTGGGCCGGCGTGCAGAAGGTCACCCGCAAGGCCGAGTGGCCGGATTGGCATCCGCCGGCGGAAATGATCGAGCGTCAGCCCTATCTGCCGCGCTTCATGGCCGGCGGCGACGGCAATCCGCTCGGCGCGCGCGCCATGTATCTCGGCAACACCGTCTATCGCATCCACGGCACCAACCAGCCGTCGACCATCGGCCAGTTCGTCTCGTCCGGCTGCGTCGGCATGCTCAATGAAGATGTCAGCGACCTGTTCGAGCGCGTGAAGGTCGGCACCCGCGTCGTCGTGCTGCCGGGCGGCAAGCCGCCGGCGGTTGCCTCGGCGCAGGACCCGACCAACCTCGCGCCTCCGCGGTGGCCAGCAGAGCTATCCGCCGACCAACTACGTGCCGCCGCAGGGCGCACAGCCGGCACCCGGCGCGCCGCCGGCCTATCGCGGCGACGGGCGCAGCGATGCGACCGCGGTGCAGCCGCTGCCGCCGCCGATGACGATCCGCTGATCTGTCAGTTCCGGGTTCGCGCGTCAACGCGCGCCCCGGAATGACGGCCTAGGCAATCACCCTTACCGGCTTGCCGTCCATCCAGCCGAGGATGTCCTCGACCATATCGCTGTAATACTTGCGATAGGCCTGCTCGGTGACGTAGCCGAGATGCGGGGTCAGGATCACGTTGTCGAGCTTGCGGAACGGATGGTCCACCGGCAGCGGCTCGACCGAATAGGTGTCGAGGCCGGCGCCGGCGATCTTCCTTCCGCGCAGCATGTCGAGCAGCGCGTCCTCGTCGACGATCGGCCCGCGCGCGGTGTTGATCAGGTAGCTCGACGGCTTCATCCGCGCGAGATCCTCGCGCGAGATCAGCCCGCGCGAGCGCTGGCTCAAGATGAGATGGATGGTGATGACGTCCGAGGTCGCCATCAGTTCGTCCTTCGGCAGGTAGCCGACGCCGGCCTCGTCGCACTTCTCTTTCGTCAGGTTCTGGCTCCAGGCATTGACCTTCATGCCGAGCGCCTTGGCGATCGTCGCGACCCGCTGGCCGAGCTTGCCGAGGCCGACGATGCCCATCGTTCGCCCTTCGACGTCCTCGCCCATCGTAATCTGCCACTTTTCGCCGGCCTTCATCCGCGCATTCTCGAAGCCGATCTTGCGCGTCAGCTCCAGCAGCAAGCCGATGGTGATGCCTGCGGTCGAGTTGCCGAAGCCGCCGGTGCCGCAGACGACGACGCCGCGCTCCTTCAGCGCCTCCATGTCGAACGAGGCGTTGCGCGCGCCGGAGGTGAGCAGCAGCTTCAGCTTGCGGCAGCGCCTCGACCGTCTCGCGGCGGAACGGCGTGCGCTCGCGCATCGCGCAGACGATGTCGAAATCCTTCAGCGTCTTGATGACATTCGACGCCTCGCCGAGATGCTCGTTGAACACGGTGATGTCGGCCTTGCCCTTGAGCGCAGACCAATCCGCCATCTTCAGAGCCACATTCTGGTAGTCGTCGAGAATTGCACAGCGCAGCGCCATTGAACCTGACCTTCTTCCGTTCGCGGCGTTCTTCTGCGCCGCGTTCATCGAGGTCATCGTGACCCGCAACGGCGGTGGGTGCAAGGGTGCGACCTGTGCTGCCAGGAATGGTCCGTCGCGCGGTCTTAAGGAACGGTCCGTCGTACGGTCTAGCCTTGCCGGCGGCTCTTGATCTGATCGATGAAGGCTGCGGTTTCGGGCGGCAGCGACTTCAACCCCTTTTGTCCGGCGAGCGAAAAGATCGGCCGCAACTGCGATCCGGCGAGGAATGCGGGATCGCGGCCCGCAGGAATGATGCGGTCGAACACCAGGACCAGCGTCACGGCGATCAGCCCGACCCGGACGACGCCCAGCGCCGATCCCGCGAGCCGGTCAGGCAGGCCGATTTCCGGCCCGGTGAGCTCGTCGATCGCGGCGCAGAATCCGGCGGCAATCGCCACGCCGAAGACGGCGAAGGTGCAGAAGAAAGCAACCGAGGTTTGCCCGCTGCTCAGCCCCGCATCGAACATCCCGGATATGAGCGCAGTCGCCTTCACCGCAAATGGTGCCGCGCAAAGGTAGCCGACGATCGTCGCAAGGCTCCGCACCAGTCCCGCCCTGAAGCCGAAGACGATCGCCACGACGGCGGCGAGACCGACGGCGAGATCAAATGGATTCATGTTCGGGGATTTCCGCGCGTTGCGAGCCGCGCGACATCTCTAGACGACGTCTTTTAGGAAAGCTTGCTGCAGGGTCGAAAAGTTGAGCGACTGCAACGTCCGCTGCCGGTTCCGGCTACCTGGGCGAACTTGCGATCCGTCCCTTCGCCTCACAGGCCGGTCCCGGGCCGCGCATGTAGTGGCGCTCGGGATGGTACGTATCGAAGATGGTGCGCTGGAAGTCGTGCAGGAACTCGGCCAGGGCGCGAAGGAAGCCGGCGTCGTGCCGCGCGGGCACTACCCGCGAAAGTCCCTTCATCGATGTGTCGGTAACCGACATGACCCGCTCCGCCCTTCTGGCGTTGTGAGCGGTCAGGTTCGGTCGGAAATGATTAAAATGCGTTATTGAATTGACTAAACGCGCGGGGTTTTGTGGGTAACCTTGACGAATTCTTGCCGCTGTCTCCGAAACGCGACAGCTTTGCCGTTGGTCTCGCGCCTTGCCCTTTGCCGGTTCCGCCGCTAAATGACCGGCACATTCCGCGAACATCCCCCAATAGTCTTAAGCCGCTGGAGCCAGAATGGCGCGTCAGTTCGTCTACTTCATGCAGGGCCTCTCGAAGACCTATCCGGGCAACCGGAAGGTGCTCGATAACGTCCACCTCTCCTTCTATCCGGACGCCAAGATCGGCGTGCTGGGCGTCAACGGCTCGGGCAAGTCCACGCTGCTGAAGATCATGGCCGGCCTCGACAAGGACTATAACGGCGAGGCCTGGGTCGCCGAGGGCGCCCGCGTCGGCTACCTCGAGCAGGAACCGCAGCTGGACGCGACGAAGTCGGTTCGCGAGAACGTCATGGATAGGCGTCGCCAAGCAGAAGGCGATCGTCGACCGCTACAACGAGCTGGCGTCGAACTATTCCGACGAGACCGCCGACGAGATGACGAAATTGCAGGACGAGATCGAGGCGCAGGGCCTGTGGGATCTCGACAGCAAGATCGACCAGGCGATGGACGCGCTGCGCTGTCCGCCGGACGACGCGGACGTGACGAAGCTCTCGGGCGGCGAGCGCCGCCGCGTGGCGCTGTGCAAGCTGCTGCTCGACCAGCCGGAGCTGTTGCTGCTCGACGAGCCGACCAACCATCTCGACGCCGAATCCGTGTCGTGGCTCGAAGGCCACCTGCGCAACTATCCGGGCGCGATCCTGATCGTCACCCACGACCGCTACTTCCTCGACAACGTCACCGGCTGGATTCTCGAGCTCGACCGCGGCCGCGGCATCCCCTACGAGGGCAACTACTCGTCCTGGCTGGTGCAGAAGCAGAAGCGGCTGGAGCAGGAAGGCCGCGAGGAGGCGGCGCACCAGCGCACGCTCTCCCGCGAGCAGGAGTGGATCGCATCCTCGCCGCGCGCGCGGCAGGCGAAATCCAAGGCGCGCTACCAGCGCTACGAGGACCTGCTCAAGCAGGCGAACGACAAGCAGACCCAGACCGCGCAGATCGTCATTCCGGTGGCCGAGCGGCTCGGCAACAACGTCGTCGACTTCGAGGGGCTGTCGAAGGGGTATGGCGATCGCCTGCTGATCGACGATCTCACCTTCAAGCTGCCGCCGGGCGGCATCGTCGGCGTGATCGGCGCCAACGGCGCCGGCAAGACCACGCTGTTCCGCATGATCACCAAGCAGGAGCAGCCGGACAAGGGCACGATCACCGTCGGCGACAGCGTCCATCTCGGCTATGTCGACCAGTCGCGCGACGCGCTCGACGGCAAGAAGAGCGTGTGGGAGGAAATCTCCGGCGGCAACGACCAGATCCTGCTCGGCAAGCGCGAGGTGAATTCGCGCGGCTACTGCTCGGCGTTCAACTTCAAGGGCGCCGACCAGCAGAAGAAGGTCGGGCAATTGTCAGGCGGCGAGCGCAACCGCGTGCATCTGGCGAAGATGCTGAAGTCCGGCGCCAACGTGCTGCTGCTCGACGAACCGACCAACGACCTCGACGTCGACACGCTGCGCGCGCTGGAAGAGGCGCTGGAGGATTTCGCCGGCTGCGCCGTCATCATCAGCCACGATCGCTGGTTCCTCGACCGCATCGCCACCCACATCCTCGCCTTCGAGGACGACAGCCATGTCGAATGGTTCGAGGGCAACTTCCAGGATTACGAGAAGGACAAGATGCGCCGGCTCGGCCAGGACAGCATCATCCCGCACCGGGTGAAGTACAAGAAGCTGACGCGGTGAACGCGCGCCGCTCACAGCAGCTTGTAGCCGAACGTGTGGCACTCGCCGAGGCCGCACTGCAGGATCACCGAAACGAAATTGATCGCGCAGAGCGCGATCACGTAGAGACTCGAGAGATGTCGGCGAGCTTGCTCAGCGCCGGCTCGGTCGGCGCGTCGCGCAGCCGCTCGCCGCCGAGAACCGTGAGCTTGATCGCAAAGGCGAGCAGGATCGCCAGCGCGATCAGGATCGACCACACCGGCATGTGCAGGCCGAACACGGCGGTGCCGATGTAGCTGTGGCCGGGCCGCGGATAGATGTCGAGCAGCGTCTGGCGCACCGACACGATCAGCAGCAACAGCGCGAACAGCAGGCTGAGGCCGGTGTGGCGGACGGAATAGCCGTGCCGAAAATGCAGGATGATGCCGAAGCAGACGCCGAACATCGCCAGCGCGCTGCAGCAGGCAGAGCGGGCAGGGCAGTTCGCCGTAGACGTATTGCAGCGTCATCGCCGTGGTCAGGATCGCGGCGAGGACAAGCATCATCGCCAGCAAGGCGAGATCGTTCAGAAGCGCCGGCAGGCGTCCGCTCAGGCTTGCGGTGCTCATCCAGGCTCCTGGCGCGCCGATGTCGTCGAGCATCGTCTGCAGCCAGGGCATGCGGAAGCCATAGTCCGGGCTGTAGATCTCGAACAGGAACAGCCCGACCGACAGCCCGAGGCAGACAAGGAGCGAGCAGATCGCGAGCCACGCCGGTCCGTAGCGGCCCGCGAGCAGCGCCAGCAGCATCGTTGCGAACACCGCGACCATCATGTGGAGGCTCCCCCGCCGGCACAGAGCCGATGTAGGGCAAGGCTAGCCGCGCAAGGTGCCGCGGTCCATCCCGTGCAGACCAGCCGATGCTTCCCGTTGCCGCGGTTCTGCCTGCTTCACGGTCTCGACGGGGTCACAAATGATCGGCTAGAAACGGGTCTCGCCGCGATTCCGCATCACTCCTGCCCATCGAGATCCCATCCATGTCCATGGCTCCCGAGACCCCGCTGCCGCCGGAAGGCGTCCGCCTGCGCCCGCTGCCGATGCTGATCTTCGGCTCGCGCTGGCTGCAGCTGCCGCTGTATGTCGGGCTGATCGTGGCGCAGGTCGTCTACGTGGTGCTGTTCCTGAAGGAGCTCTGGCACCTGTCGTCGCACGCCTTCAGCTTCACCGAGCAACAGGTGATGCTGGCCGTGCTGGGGCTGATCGACGTGGTGATGATCTCCAACCTGCTGGTGATGGTGATCGTCGGCGGCTACGAGACCTTCGTCTCGCGCCTCAACCTCGAAGGCCATCCGGACGAGCCGGAATGGCTCAGTCACGTCAACGCCAGCGTGCTGAAGATCAAGCTGGCGATGGCGATCATCGGCATCTCGTCGATCCATCTGCTGCGCACCTTCATCGAGGCGGGCAATCTCGGCGCCGGCAGGCGACCACCTACACCGAGACCGGCGTGATGTGGCAGACCATCATCCACACCGCTGTTCATCCTCTCGGCGATCGGCATCGCCTATGTCGAGCGCATCTCCAACAGCGCCGAACAGACGGCGCACAGGAAGAGCGAGCAAGCAGCGCACAGGAAGAGCGCCCATTGATCGGCGCGCGCCTGCTCGCGCTGTTCGGGCGCGGCAGTCGCGCAGGCCGCCTCGCGGCGTTTGGGCTGGCGATCGGGTTGCTGTCGAATCCGGCGCGCGCGGCCGATCCCGCCTTCACGCAGTTCATCGCCTCGCTGTGGCCGGACGCCCAGCGCGCCGGCGTCACGCGCGCGACCTTCGATGCGGCCACGCGCTCGCTCGAGCCGGACCTGAAGCTTCCCGACCTCGCCCTGCCGGGCCGCACGCCGTCCAGCGCGCCGCAGGCGGAGTTCGTGCAGGTGCCGGCGGACTACCTGAAGGAGGCGAGCATCGCGCGGCTGGCCGCGACCGGGCGCGAGATCCGGCAGAAGCATCGCGCAACGCTCGATCGCATCGAACGCGAGTTCGGCGTGCCGGGCGCGATCGTGCTGGCGATCTGGGCGCGCGAGACCGACTACGGCCGCTTCAATCCGGCCTACAACGCGATCCGCACGCTGGCGACCCAGGCCTTCGTCGGCCGGCGCAAGGAGCAGTTTCGCGAGGAGTTCGTGCTGGCGCTGAAGATGGTCCAGGACGGGCACGGCTCGCTGCAGATGCGCTCGTCGTGGGCCGGGCGCCATCGGGCTGACGCAGCTGCTGCCGTCGGAGTTCTACAAGAACGCCGTCGACTTCGATGGCGACGGCCGCATCGACATCTTCAAGTCCGTGCCCGATGCGCTTGCGATCACCGCGAAGCAGCTGCTCGGCAAGGGCTGGCAGCCGGGCCTGCGCTGGGCCTACGAGGTGCGTGCGCCGCGCGGCGCCGACTGCACCCTGGGCGTGCCGGAAGTCACGCGGCCGATCGGCGAGTGGATCCGCGCGGGCTTTGCGCCGGCGCGCGGCGCGCAGCTTTCCGCGCACGAGCAGGCGCAGGGCGCGTCGCTGCTGCAGCCGGAAGGCGTCTACGGCCCGGCGTTCCTGACGACGAAGAACTACTTCGTCATCAAGGAGTACAATTTCTCCGACCTCTACGTGCTGTTCGTCGGCCATCTCGCCGACCGCATCGTCAGCCCGCAGACGTTCGAGACGCCATGGTCGGCGACGCAGCAGATGCGCACCGTCGACGTCGAGACGATGCAGAAGCATCTGACGCGGCTCGGCCTCTACAAGGACAAGATCGACGGCAAGGCGGGAATGCTGACGCGCGCCGCGCTCGGCGCGTTCCAGAAGCAGGCGCGGCTGACGGTCGATTGCTGGCCGAACATGGAAAGCCTGCGCGCGATGACGGGGCGCTAGCTCGCAACGACAGAACCCGGCGGTCGTCCCGCCGGGTTCTGTGCAAGCTCAGGCGAAAACTCAGATCAGTTGCAGACGCGAACGTTGCGGACGCGCCAGTTGAAGCCGTCCCAATACTGCTGCGGCTGGATCGTGCAGACCGGCTCGTCGTAGTACTCGACCGGCGCGGGACCGTATCCCGGTGCATAGCCCGGCGCGTAGTAGCCCGGCGGATAGGCGTAGGCGGGACGGCTCGACGCGATCGCGCCGCCGATGATCGCGCCGGCGGCGAGACCGCCGATCAACGGAGCGATGCCCGGGCCGCCGCCGCGATGATGGTGACGGTGGTGATAGTGTTGCGCCGAAGCGTCGCTTGCGGTCGCGATCGTTCCCGCACCGGCAAGGGCCGCAACGGCGAGAACGGCTAGAAGCTTCTTCATCGAACTCCACCTTTCAGGTGAGGGCGGGATGCCCCGACGAAAATACTGGTTCCGCATTATAACTCGGTTCCCTGGTCGACGACCAGTATTGTATCAAGGTGTAGCTAATAGGGCCAGAAAGTGATCTGGCCGGCCTGCGCGGCCCCGCCCAGGACACGAAAAAAGCGCCCACGGAGGGCGCTTTTTCCATGTCAGACCTTAACGGTTGGCCGTCAGCACACCTGAACGCGGCGGGAGCGCCAGCCGTAGCCGTCCCAGAATCGCTCGCGGGTCCAGTAGCAGGACGGGCCGTAATAGGCCGGAGCCGGGGCATAGTAGCCCGGCGGATAGGCATAGGCCGGGCGGCTGGAAGCGATCGCAGCGCCGGCGATCGCGCCGAGCGCGAGGCCGCCGACAATTGCCGCGCCGCGGCCGCCGCGGGCCTCGGCCGGTGCCGGGGCTGCCATCGCGGTGACGGCGAGCGTCGCAGCCGTCGCAAGAGCCATCATCGTCTTCGTCATGATCTCACCCTTCCTTCAGATCCACCTGAGACAACGGTTACGAATAGAGGTTGTTTCGGGCTTTTTTTCGCACATTTCGCTTTAACGCACGATGAATGCGCGCGCCGCTTTCCCGCCATGATCCTGAATCGCGCGAGGCTAGGCCCTGCGTCGCTTAAGCCAGGTCAAGGCGCGCTCGATGAGCTTGCGCCGGCGCGACAGCGGGCGACCGAAGGTGCTGGGCGCGATCGGCGCCGGCTCGATGGCTGGCGCCGGTTCGACAACTGGCTCCGGCTCGACCCCGGCGCCGCGGCACCGCCCTGATCGCGGTCGTCTGCCGATGCGACTTGATCGCGGCCGGGCCTGCGCTGGCGAGAAACGCCCTCTCGTGCGGGCGCGCCAGCTTGCGGATCGCCTTGTCGAGCGGCAGCCAGGCGACCTGCTTGATGTCGTTCATCAGCTCGCGCGCCGGCCCGCCGTTCGGATGCATGCGCCAGAACTGCACGATCTTCGAACGGCCGTTGACCTCGTAGCAAAGCGTGCCGACGAACTCCTTCACGGTGACCGCGTGGCCGGTCTCCTCGT
Organism: uncultured Alphaproteobacteria bacterium; assembly: GCA_963843435.1. GTDB lineage: Bacteria > Pseudomonadota > Alphaproteobacteria > Rhizobiales > Xanthobacteraceae > P52-10. Next base: position 270,798 of record CAWJKJ010000002.1, on the reverse strand, counting down.
GCACCTCACGCTCTGCGGCGCTGCGCGCGTCCTCGCCCCGGTTGAGCTTGCCTTTCGGCAGCACCCAGTCGCCGTCCTTGCGCAGTTGCACGACGGCGACTGTCGGCCGCGTGTTGCCACGGACGACGATGCCTCCGGCTGCGAGGATAGGCTGCTCCGACATTTCGGCGTCGATCTCCACAGGTTTGAACATCAAGATTTAGAGATTCGGTGCGCGCCGATCAATGACCTTTGCGCGCTCGTCCGCCGCGCTGTCATTGCCCGCGCGGCTTGAACGCAAGTGCTGCATTCACGCACTTATTCACTGATGCGAAGGCCGCCTGAGGGATTGTGATGCAGCATGAAAAGATCGTGCGGGCCATGTTCATGGGCCACGAGATCGTGGCGCGTAACTTCTGGAGCGCGACCAAGGAAGATCTTTCAAGCGAGGCAACGCTCGCTTTTGATGGCGCCATCGTCGCCCGCTCCACGGAGTTATGGGCGAGGAAGACCACGCTTGGTGCCACGCTGGTCGACGGCGACAACCGTCATACGGTCGAGGTTCGGTTCGGCGGCATCTTTACGGTCCGCTTCAAAATCCTGGTGGATGGACAGAAGGTCGCCGGCGACCTCAGGTAAGCGCAAATGCCAAGCTTTGCCCGAGGGTTAGCTTGCGCCTGAACCGCCGCTTGGGCGCCACAGACAAACAGGTGCGCAAACGTCGCCAGGGATGAACGCGGATGATCGAAGGACTGCCCGGACTGATTGCCATCGGTGGCGTTGCGACCGTCGGCTTTCTGATGGCGCGCGCGTTCAATGGACGGAGCGCGGTACGCAAAGGCTCGCACGACTCCGACTCCGGCGGTCCCGCCGCGGTCGACGGCCGGGCTGGTTCGGCGGCCTGTTCGGTTCCTCTGACCATTCCTCGAGCTCTTCCGACAGCAACAGTGGCGGAAGCGATAGCGGCGGCGGCGGAGGTGACGGCGGAGGCGGTGGGGGTGGCGACTAGCAGCGCGGTCGCCGCTCAAATGTGATAGGGTCGAGCACAGCGAACACGGAGAAATGCCATGATCTCCACCACGCTTCTCATCTGCATCGGTGCCGCAAGCGTTGCCATCGTCATCGCGCTGATGATGTGGAAGCCGCGCCGTCGCCTGTCCGCCAACGCGGAGGCTGAAATTGCTCACGCGCGCAATAGCGACGTTCGGCGGCACGCTGTTGAGCCTCGCCGCGGCGATCGGTCTTGCCCGCGCCGAGAACGAGCACGCGCGCGACGGCAACTCCGACAGCGGCCATAGCTGGCCTGGCAGCCACCTCGATCACAGCTCGCATGGCGGCTACTCGGACGGCGGTGGCGGGTTCAGCGGCAGCGACAGTGGAGGCGGCGGCATCTAGCCTTCGCCGCGCTGTCCGCGCGCCCATTCTTCGGGATAGGGCTCGTGGTCGATGGCGAAGTCCGCTGTGAATTTCCCCCGGCCGTCCAGCGCGATTCGAACCGTTTTCCTCACGCGCGCGACCAACGGCGACATATGCACGCGCCTGTCGCGCGGCGGAGGAGTTTTGCTTCATGGATATGTCGTCGTTCGAGCAGGTGTCGCGCGAGGAATTCAACCTCGCGATCGAGGCAAGCATGGCCTCGGCGACATTCCGCGAACAGTTCGCGCGCTACGAGCCGCAATACTACGAGAGCGCCGATGGACCGGACTGCATGATCCATCTCGGGCCGCTGAAGGTGCAGGGCAACTTCGAGGCGCCCGGATTCTTCACGCTGATCACCGGTGATCTGCACGTCGACGGCATCGTCGACCTGCACAATCCCTATGACAAGGGTTTCGACGAAGGCGGCCTGTTCGTCGTGCTTGGCGACGTCGTCTGCGACGCCTTCTTCAACGAATACGGCAAGTGCAGCTTCATCGACGGCACGCTCGAAGCGCGCGACCTCCTGATCAATGCCTTCGGCGATTCATCGCTGGTCGTGATGGGCAACCTGAAAACGCACTTCTTTTACGGCAAGGACCAGTGGGCGGAAGTCGGCGGCGACGCGCAGATGGAGTATGGCCACGGCTACTGCCTGCCGATCGGCTATCGCAAGGCCGCGAACCAGCAGATCATGCCGAGGCATGGACGCGAAGCCTCACTCAAGCTGCTCAATCTCGACACGTCGGAATATCTCCATCCCGGCATCTTCCGCGATCACCTCGCTGCCGGCAAAGCCGCTGCTGAAGCGGTAGGCCCGTGTTTGATCTTGCCCAACGGCGAGCCGCAAGCGCCACGCAGCACAAAGGAAATCCAACTCCATGTCTTCGTTCCAGCAGGTGTCCCGCGATGAGTTCGATCGCGCGCTCGAGAAGAGCAAGGCGTCGTCGACCTTCCGCGAGCAGTTCGCGCGCTACGAGCCGCAATACTACGAGGGTGCGAACGGACCGGACTGCATGGTGCATCTCGGGCCTTTGAAGATGAAGGGCCATTTCGAGGCGCCGGGCTTCTTCACGCTGGTCACCGGCGATCTGCATGTCGATGGGATCGTCGACCTGCACAACCGCTATGACAAAGGTTTCGACGAGGGCGGGCTGTTCGTCGTGCTTGGCGATGTGGTCTGCCATTCATTCTTCAACGAGTACGGCAAGTGCACGTTCGTCGATGGCAAGCTGGAAGCGCGCGATCTTCTGGTCAATTCGTTCGAAGATTCGGCACTTGTGGTCATCCGCAGCCTGAAGACGAATTTCTTCTTCGGTGAGGATCTGTGGGCGGAGGTTGGCGGCAACGCAATCATGGAATACGGCTACGGTTACTGTCTGCCGATCGGTTATGCCGATTCCGTCGACGAGCAACTCCTGCCGAAGCATGACCGCGAACATTCGCTTTCGCTGCTCAACCTCGAAAGAACGAAAGAGCTGCACCCGAAAGATTTCCGGGAGCACGTGCGGACGGGCAAGCCATTGCTGAAGCGAGTGTGATCCTGGCCGCAGAAGTCGCTGCAAGGGCTCGTTTAGACTCGTTCCAAATCGGCAGGGCTTAACCACGCCAGTTTGGAATATCTTGAAATTGAGCCTTTTTGCTTTGCCCACGCGACTGAGCCTTCACTATCGAAGAACCGCATCACGTTGGAAACACCCTTGATCGTCTGTTCCTGCAATGTTTTGAGCGACGAAGACGTCCGCAGCGCGGTCAGCGCCTCGGCCGATCTTCCGCGCACGGCGCGGCAGATCTACGGCTGTCTCGGCTGCAGCGCCGAATGCGGCCGCTGCGCCCGCACCATCAACAAGATCATCAAGGATGCGCTCGGCGCCTGCGCCCGGGAATGTGCCGTCGGATGCCCGCATGCGGCGCACCATGCACATGGCCGAGGCCCAGATGCCGGCCGGCCTGGAAATCAGCCCGGTTTCCGCAGCCTAACGTCCTTACCTGCATTGAAAAATCGCCTTTTGCGCGCTGCACCGCGCCAGCACGCTTGCCTACGGCTCCATTCTGATTTAGAAGCGTTCTAAACTAGCTTCCGCCAGGGGCTAGGGGAACAGGAGTGCTGCCATGAAGGGCGACCCAAAAGTCATCGATTTCCTGAACAAGGCGCTGCGGCACGAACTGACGGCCATCAACCAGTACTGGCTGCATTACCGGTTGCTCGACAACTGGGGCCTGAAGGACATGGCCAAGAAGTGGCGCAAGGAATCCATCGAGGAGATGGAACACGCCGACAAGCTGGTCGAGCGCATCATCTTCTTCGACGGCTTTCCGAACATGCAGGTTCTCGACCCGCTGCACATCGGCCAGAACGTCAAGGAAATCCTCGACTGCGACCTGAAGGCGGAATACTCCGCCCGCGCGCTCTACGAGAAGGCGGCGACGCACTGCCACTCCGTGAAGGACTACGTCACGCGCGACCTGTTCGAGAAGCTGATGAAGGACGAGGAAGAGCACATCGACTTCCTCGAGACCCAGATCGACCTGGTCAAGAAGATCGGCGTCGAGCTCTACTCGCAGAAGCACATGGGCGAGCTCGAGCACGACTAGCTCTTGTGCTCCGGCGGTGCGTGCTGTGCACGCGCCGCTGGCGCACGATCACTTCTTCCGCTTGTCCTTGCGCTTTTTCTTCTTGCCGCGATCGTCGTCGCGCTCTTCGCCCTCAGCTTCGCCGGTGATCTCGGCTCGCGGCGAGTTCCTGACGCGCGCGCTCCTCGTCTTCCTCGGCACGCTTGCGCCGGTAATCTTCCCACGCATCGAAGATCAGGTGCAGCCACGGCATGACCTGCTCGATCGACGGCAACTGGCCCGGAGGGCCGGGCGGTCCGGCGGGCGCCGGCTGGTCCCGCGGGGCCTTGCGGGCCGGATGCGCCGCGCGGGCCTGCGTCGCCGCGCTTGCCTTGCGCGCCCGCCGGTCCCTGCTTGCCCGGCTTGCCGTCCGGGCCTGCGCGTCCGGGATGACCTTGCGGTCCGGGCTTGCCGATCGGACCCGGCGGTCCGCGCTCGCCCTGCGGTCCCGGCTTGCCCGGCGGCCCTTGCTCGCCGCGTGGCCCTGCGCGGCCTTCGGTCAAGTCGCGCGGTGATGGATCGTCAGCCATTGTCTTCCTCTTGCTCTGAGCCGGCAGCAGAGCTGACCTAGCAGATCGAGCGATGACAGCTTCAATTTGTCGCGGGCAGCATTTCCGGTGGATTGGTGCGGTGCTTCGCGCACGGCGGTCAACCGCTTCGCGCGGCAGAGTTTCGCGATAGTCTCGCGTCGATCGGCATCCAAGAAAAAGCAGGGAGGCTCATATGCCCGAATTCACCTGGGACCACACCCACATCCGCAGCTACGACGTGCCGGCCACCGCGGCCTGGTTCCAGGACAAGCTCGGCGCAGGCAGCGTGCCGGGAACGACGGTGAGCGAGGCGCGCGCCGACCTCCTCATCGCCGGCACCAAGGTGATCGTGACGCAGGTGAAGCAGGGCGACGGCACCAACCCGACGCCCGCCATTCCCTACGCGGGCTTCGAGCATTTCGGCCTCGGCGTGCGCGATCTCGACAAGGTCGCGGCAGAGCTCAAGGCGAAGGGCGTGGAGTTCACCCGCGAGCCGGTGACGCCGCGGCCCGGCATTCGCATCTGCTTCATCCGCAGCCCGCAAGGCATCTCGATCGAGCTGCTGGAGCGCGACGCGAAGTACGTGTGAGGAAGAGAGCGAATAGCGAATAGGGAACGTACTTCTATTCGCTATTCGCTACTCGCTATTCGCCGCTTCTTCCGTGAGGAAGGTCACAGTTGGCGGCGTGCGCGAGGACTACTCTCTCCCGTGAAATCGCCGCTGGTGGTGCGCGGCAACGGGAGAAAGCCATGCGCAACGAAACTCTTCTCAAAATTTCCGCGGTGGTCTTCGCCGTGCTCTGGACGCTGCTGATGTGGTGGTCGCGCGGTCCGATGGACGAGACCCCGCTCGCCGTCCTGATCCTGTGCGGCGCGCTCGCAGGCGGCCTGTGGTACTGGCTCTACGGCAAGTGGTTCCGCTGGTACATCGAGCGGCGCTGAGGTCGCGCTCACAAACTTTCATCAAACCCCACGTCCCTGCGCACGGCGTCGAGCTGAAGCTGCGCGGCGGACCAGAAATTCCAGGTCGGATCGAACAGGTCGATCGAAACGCGCTCGCCGCGCGCCCAGGCGCGCCAGAATTCATCCGGGTCGAGCGCGCCTTTCGCCGCGCCCGCGACCTCGTTGAGCGGGATACCGAGATGCCAGCTCAGGATCACCGGCAGCACATGGCCCGACATGGCATTGCGCCGATGCATCGCGGCGGTGACCACCGAGGTCAGCAGCTCGCCGCGCGGCGAGGTGTCGTAGCCCGCCAGCACATGCGTCGAATCGTGCGGCACGGCGAAGCCGGCATTCAGCGCCGCAGGCAGTGCCGGGGAAGGCGTAGTTGTTGCTGCGCATAGAACGTGGCGAACGCATACCCGAACGTGTCCTCCGGCAGCGCGGCGAGCGCGCGAAAGCGCGCGGCGAGCGCGGCATCGGGCTTGCTGCGGTAGGGCAGCAGCCACGGCTCCATCTCGGCGGTGCGCCAGGGCCGGCCCGTGACGCTCTCGAGATTGGCGCGGATCATGTGCGCGGTCGCGTCCTGCAGCCGGCCCTGCGCGAGCTTGGCAACGTCGTCGATGAAATCGTCGTGCACGCCGAGCACGGCGCGCAATCTCGAGCACCTTGCGCAGCTTCGCGTCGTCGAGCTTGCCGTCGACGAACGCCATCACGGTGGCGAAGCTCGCCGTCTCGCGCGCGAGCTCGGTGTTTGCCGACAGCATGCGCAGCGTCTCGTCGTCCGGCAGCGCGAGGCTTGCGAAATCCGGCGGCGCTTTCAGGCGAAAGATGTAGCGCGCGGCGGCGGCGACGCTGGTGCGGTCGGCGTCGGTCGGCGCGCTGCCGGCGGACGCAACCGCGAGCATGGCCGACAGTACGATGCGCGCCTGGTCCGGCGTGGCGGTGATGTGCATGGGCGAACCCTTGCGAGCCGAGGCGCTCACATTAGCACGAACCGCGTGTCTTGCGGGATCGGCAATCCGCCGCTGCTTGAAATTCACGGATCTTTCGGACGACCATTCGGATAGCGGCAGGAGGTGCTTATGAAGTACGTCGTCGTTGCGCTGGCGCTGCTGGCGCCGTTGCCTGCAAATGCCGCGTCTTCGCAACCCTGGGGCAAGGGCGGGTATTGGCCGCAATTCGGACCCGTCATCAGTCAATTCAATGCGTCCGGCGAGCTGATGCGGATCGAGGGGCATTGCCAGTCGCTCTGCACGATGTTCCTCGGCCTGCGCAATGTCTGCGTCGAGCGCAGCGCGCAACTGCTGTTTCATTCCGGTCACGACCGGCAGCGCAATCTCAATGCGGCGTCCACGGCGCGGATGATGAGCGCCTACAATGGCCGCCTGCGGCAATACCTGACGAACGGCGGCTACATGAATACGCTGGATTTCCACACCATCCCGGGCGCAACGATGATCGACCGGTTCGGCTACAAGGAATGCCCGCGCGGGTGACGACGTGACCGTTCATCCTCCGGATGGAGGATGTCATCGCCTGTCGGCTCTGCTTCCCTGTCTGAATTGGCAGGAGGAGCCGAATGAAATTCGCCGTCGTCGCACTGGCGCTGCTGGTGTCGTTTCCCGCGAGTGCGGGCTCTTCGCGACCCTACGGCAAGGGTGGCTGGTTCGCGGAATTCCAGCCGGTCATCGACCGATACAATGCGACCGGCGAACTGATGCGCATCGAGGGCCACTGCCAGTCGCTCTGCACGATCTTTCTGGGTTTGCCCAACGTCTGTGTCGAGCGTAGCGCGCGGCTGTTATTTCACGCCGGCCACGACCGGCAGCGCAACTACCACGCCAAGTCGACCGAGCGGAAGCTCGCGGCCTACAATGCACCCTTGCGACAGTACCTGGTCAGCGGCGGCTACATGACCACGCATGCCTTCCACACCATTCCGGGCGCAACCATGATCGACCGGTTCGGCTACAAGGAATGCCCGCGGCGGTGACGGCGCGACGTCTCAGTAGCCGAACAGGAAATCGTAGGGCTCGCCCTCGCGATTTCGCACCGACACGCCGCCTGAAAATTCTGTGACCGCACGCTGCAGCGCGCCGAGCGGGTCCTCGAGCCCCTTGAGCGCCAGTGCACTGCGTACGAATGCGCGGGCTTCGTCGGCTTCCGGATCGTCGCCTTCGTGGGCCTCCTGCAGCGCAGGGTGTGCCATCCGCATGGCGGAGAGGTCGCCGCCGTTCGAGCGGCGCAGCAGATCCTGCCAGTGCGGTATGGCGGCGAGAATCTCGAGCCCCTCCGTGAGGCTCGCCGCGATCACGCCTGCCTCCGCCTCTGAGCTGATGTAGAGAAGATGCCCGCTCGGCGCGAGCACGACGTAGCGGCCGCCCGCGCCTTCGGCGGCGAGGAGCTCGTAGCCTTCGACACCTTCCACGATGATGTCGTCTTCGAGCTCCATGTGCTCGTTCTCGCAGCCGCGAAGGTCGAAATCGCATCCCAGGAACAACGCCTCGCGCAGCTCTGTAGCATCCGCTCCGCGCAGCATGTCGATCGTGATCGTCGTCATCGTCATTCCTGAATGACCGCAACCCGGGTTGGTCGCCCCGCCGGGCGGCCGGGTTCAAGTCGGCGTTTGGCGCAATCGCGCATGCCGATATGAGGGATGTCATCTCAATGCCGTTCTGCTTGAGTGACGCCAGAAAATCTCAAGGGAGGCACGAATGTCGCAACTGGTGCTGGTGGATATCACCGACGGCGTGATGACGGTCACGCTGAACCGGCCGGAGCGGAAGAACGCCCTGTCGAACGAGGCCTATGGCGGGCTTGCCGATGCGATCGAGCGGGCGGAGACCGACGACAGCGTCCGCGTCGTGCTGCTGCAATCGGAAGGCGACGTGTTCTGCGCCGGTGCCGACATCGGCGATTTCGCCGCCGCCAACAAGGGCGGCGCGCCGCGCGGCCCGCGCAACTCCTCGCGCTGGATCGGCGGGCTCGGCCGGATCGAGAAGCCGGTGATCGTCGCGGTGCAGGGCGCCGCCGTCGGCATCGGCACGACCATGCTGATGCATTGCGACCTGATCTGCATGGCGGAAGAGGCGAGCCTGCGCACGCCGTTCGTCAATCTCGCGCTGGTGCCGGAGGCGTCAAGCAGCTACCTGATCCCCAAGCGCATCGGCTGGGCGCGCGCCTATGCGATGTTCACGCTCGGCGAGCCGATCCCGGCGAAGACCTGCGTCGAATGGGGCCTTGCCCACGTCTGCGTGCCGCGCGCAAAACTGCGCGAGACGGCGCAGGCGCTGGCGCGGAAGCTTGCGGACAAGCCGCTCGGTTCGCTCTGCGCGACCAAGCGGCTGATGCGTGAGCCTGAAGCCGTGAAGGCCGCGGCCGAGCGCGAGCGCGGCGTCTTCGAGGAGCGGCTGCTATCGAAGGAAGCCGGCGAAGCGTTCAAGGCGTTCGCGGAGAAGCGTCAGCCGGATTTCCGCAAGGTCGGATAGCGCGCGGCTGTGCAGCCCCGAGCCGTGCGCAGGCACGTCGATGCCGCGCGCCACGTACAGCCGGATGCGGTTGCGCAGCGTGCGCACCGAGACGCCGAGCACGCGCGCCGCATGGGTGCGGTTGCCGTTGCAACTGGCCAGCGTCTGCAGCACGAGGTCGCGCTCGACCTGCGCGACTGTGGAGCCGACCGGCAGCGAAGGGGCTTCGCCGTGCGGCGGAGCCTCGTATGTATGTGAAAAAGCCTGTTGGGCCATGCATCACCCCCGTACAAACATCCTGTCCACAGCGATGTGGAACAGAAATCGAGCAAGCGGCCCCCTACCCGGAGCGGAGGGTGGGCCGGTTTGGTTAACAAATCCTTAATGGTGGAATTAGGCGCCGCATTCCTATCTTACCGGGTGCAGTTCCCGGGTCGTTCGCGCAAGGGTTGGTCAGGAGCTTGGTCATGTGCCGCAACATCAAGACGCTGTTCAATTTCGAGCCGCCGGCGACGCGTGAGGAGATCCATGCCTCGGCGCTGCAGTTCGTGCGCAAGCTCTCGGGCTTCAACAAGCCGTCGGCGGCGAATACCGCGGCCTTCAACCGCGCGGTCTCCGATATCTCCGACGTCGCGCGACGGCTGCTCGAGGAGCTTGAGACCAACGCCCCGCCGCGCGACCGCGAGATCGAGGCGGAGAAGGCGCGCGAGCGCAATCGGGTGAGGTTCGGGTAAGCCGTCCGCGCATGGCCCCAACATGGGCCCCAAAAAGGAAGAGGGCCGATCAGCTTTCGCCTCGGCCCTCTTTACTTACGCGGTACGTCGCTTGAACTCGACGGCATCAGTGGCCGCCCACGAGTTTGGACTCTTCGATCGCCGCCTGATGATACCACGCGTCGCCGATCGGCGACGCGCCTGCGGCTCCAGCTCCGACACCGGCGAGACCTGCTTGCGGATGTCGGACAAGCGCCTTGCGGCCGCCGACGGGGAACTGGATGATCTGCGCCGTACTCTGGACAGAGCTGGTGCTCATCGTCCATCTCCTTTCATGCTTTCGATTGCTGGGTGCTGTTCGTCCGCTCTTCGTTGAGCGGGGACGAGTCAGATAGTGATTGTATCAGCCGATGCACGCGAGGTTCGCAAAATGCACTGCAAAAAGCAGCAATTGCGAACAATATGTGCATTCGTGCGCGCTGCGCCTTCGCGCAGCATGTTTTCGCGTGATGATTTGCGCGCCGTGCGCCTGGCCGCTGCATCCGCGGCCGCTGAAAAATCCGACCAATTCTGCTGAGGCGTCATTGAGCGCGACTGGCGCCATCGCGGGCGTCGGCTGACGCGTAAAACGGCAGCGGCAGGCCGGCCGGCCGCTGCGGCCGATTGGCACATTAAATGCTTGTTAAGGTCGGGCTTTTGGTGACCCAGACCACGCCGGGTGATCAGGAGGCTTTGAGAGGGGGTCCTGGACGGTTTCCGGCCCTCGCATCACCAACTTGAGAGAGACAGTCCGACATGACGAAGTACAAGCTCGAGTACATCTGGCTCGACGGATATACGCCGACACCGAATCTTCGCGGCAAAACGCAGATCAAGGAATTCGACGCCTTCCCGACGCTCGAGCAGCTGCCGCTGTGGGGCTTCGACGGCTCGTCCACCATGCAGGCCGAAGGCCGCAGCTCGGACTGCGTGCTGAAGCCCGTCGCCCTGTATCCGGACCCGGCCCGCACCAACGGCGCGCTGGTCATGTGCGAAGTGATGATGCCGGACGGCGTCACGCCGCATGCCTCCAACAAGCGCGCGACCATCCTCGACGATGCCGACACCTGGTTCGGCTTCGAGCAGGAATACTTCTTCTACAAGGACGGCCGGCCGCTCGGCTTCCCGAGCGCAGGCTATCCGGCGCCGCAGGGCCCGTACTACACCGGCGTCGGCTACACCAACGTCGGCGACGTCGCGCGCAAGATCGTCGAAGAGCATCTCGACCTCTGCCTCGCGGCCGGCATCAACCACGAAGGCATCAACGCGGAAGTCGCGAAGGGCCAGTGGGAATTCCAGATCTTCGGCAAGGGCTCCAAGAAGGCTGCCGACGAAATCTGGATGGCGCGCTACCTGCTGCTGCGTCTCACCGAGAAATACGGCATCGACATCGAATTCCACTGCAAGCCGCTCGGCGACACCGACTGGAACGGCTCCGGCATGCACGCCAACTTCTCGACCAAGTACATGCGTGAAGATCGGCGGCAAGGAATACTTCGAGGCGCTGATGAAGGCGTTCGAGAAGAACCGTGCCGACCACATCGCCGTCTACGGTCCCGACAACCACATGCGGCTGACCGGCAAGCACGAGACGGCGTCGATCGACTCGTTCAGCTACGGCGTGGCCGACCGCGGCGCATCGATCCGCGTGCCGCACAGCTTCGTCAAGAACGAGCTACAAGGGCTATCTCGAAGACCGCCGCCCGAACTCGCAGGGCGACCCATACCAGATCGCCTCGCAGATCCTGAAGACGATCGCGGAAGTCCCGACCGCGGCGAAGAAGGCTGCAGCGTAAGCTTTCGTTCGTTAAAGACGTTCATCGCGGCCCGGACCTCACGGTTCGGGCCGCGATTGTTTTTGCCGTCTGCTGATGGATCAGTGGCGGCCTTCACCTCTCCCCGGCGGGGAGAGGTCGATTGCGTCAGCAATCCGGGTGAGGGGAGTGCCACGCGAAGTCTGACCCCTCACCCCAGCCCTCTCCCTATAGGCGAGCGAAGCGACGCGCTTGAACGGCTATGCGGGAGGGAGCGCGCAGTGCGTCGCCGTTGGATGTTGGTTGAAAAAAAGCAAGCCGGAGGGAAGTCACCACTTTCCGCTCCGGCTTTGGCTCAAGCCAAAGGGGTATCTCGTGGCTCAAGTTGCGCGAAGAATATCACGCGCACGCGTGTGGCCGATGCCTGTCCTTTAGCGCTTTGCGGCCCAAAATGCGGGCGCGCTGCGAACGCCGTGATGTTACTTGCGCGGCAGCTCGATCGGGACAAAGCGCGCTTCGCTTGCCGCAAGGCGCGTCGGTTCGGTGTTCGTGCGCAGGAGGGACGTCAGTCGCAGCATGAAGAGTTCGGCCAGCATGGTTGTTCTCCGAAGATTGGTTGCCTGATGTTGTTCTGTCGGAGAGCTGGCGGTGCGGTTCAGTGATCGGCGGTCCGGATTCGTTGATCGGACGTCCGGTGTGATTTAGATCACTGAGGCTGGGATGCCGGTTTTGCAGGATGGGTGCGTATCGCGTCACTGCGCACGGACCTGAGCCATGACCCATCGCATGCGTTTGAAAGTTGCTTCGCTGGCGTTTGCCGTCCTCTGGACCGGCTGGATGATGTGGTGGTCGGCGCCGCTGCGGCCGGCGGAGTTCGTGATCATCAGCGTTTGCGGCGTGCTGACCGGCCTTGCCTGGTACTGGCTCTATGGCCGCTGGTACCGCTGGCACCTCGCGCGGAAACTCTTCCCGCACAAGCGCGCGCGGCTGACCGGCTGCATCCACACCTGGCGGGCTCGGCGTCGCGCACGCAGGCCTGCGTGACACCTTCCATCCTATCCATCCTACGGGGATTTCCATGACGACGATGACCGTGCATTCGGCCGGCGTGAGCCGTGACCGCTGGTTCTACTCCGGCATGATGCTGGCGATGGCGTTGACCGCCTTTGTCGGCTTCGCGCCGAGCTTCTATCTGCGCAAGGCGGGCTTCGAAGGTCCGCCGCTGACGCCGTTCATCCTGTTGCACGCGGCGCTGATGACCGTCTGGATGCTCGGCGGCGTGCTGCAGACCTCGCTGATCGCCGCGCGCAATACCGAGCTGCACCGGACGTTCGGCTGGCTGTTTGCGGCACTCGCGGTCGGCATCGTTGTCACCGGTCCGCAGCTCGGCATCGCCACCATCAAGCGCGGCGCCATTCCGCCGGGGCTGACGGCCGAGCAGTTCTTCGTGCTGCCGATGGCCGGTGCTCTCATGTTCGCGATCTTCGTCGGCCTCGGCGTCCTGCGCCGGAACGACGCGCAGGCGCACAAGCGGCTGATGCTGCTTGCGACCATCTCGATCCTTGATGCCGCGATCGCGCGGATGCCGGGCATGTTCGATGCCGGCCCGCTGGCCTTCTTCGCCGCGGCCGACGCCTTCATCATCGCCGGCATCGTCTACGATCTTGCCGCGCGCGGCCGCGTGCATCGCGTCTGGATCCTGGGCGGCATCGCCATCGTCGCCTCGCAGGGCCTGCGGCTGATGCTGTCGTCGACGCAGGTGTGGGCGGACTTCGTGCGCTATCCTGGTAGGGTAGCGCATGATCCCGAATAGTGTGCAGCGGTTTTCGGACCAGGCTCGTCGCCGAACTCGATCCGGGGATCATGCGCAAAGCAAGACGGCATCAGTCGTCGTCGCGCTCGCGAAAGCGGCGCTGCCGGTACGAGCGCTCGTAAGGCGGCGAATAGCGCTCGATGTACGTCGAGCCGCGGAGTACGCGACGGCGGCGTCCGTCGTCGGAATCGACGCTCCAGTCATGGCTGTGCCGGTACGACGAGCCGCGCGAGCCCGAATCCGACGAGGTGTTCGAGCTCGAATTCGACGACGTGTTGCCGGCCGGAGCACGCCGGCGCGGATAACGCGACTGCGCCGATCGCAATCGTCGCAACAAGCCATGTCTTCGAAGTCTTCATCGGAAGCCTCGCGCGCTTGACCAGATCCTCGAGCGGCAAACCGTCGGCGCACGGCAAGCGTTCCGGCGCTGCACCAGAATGCCGCAGCTCGTGGAACAACACGCAAGTTCGCGGCGAACGGGATCAATAGAAGAAGCGCTCTTCCACGATCTTGCCGCCGCGCACGGTGTAGAGGCCGACCTCGTCCATCTTGGTGCGCTGGCCGCTTTCCTTCGGGGTGACGTCGATCGCAAAGCGCAGCGCGAACTGGTCGCCGTTCACGAACGGGCCCGAGGCCTCGAAGTCGTGCACGTCGTGATTGGCGGTCCACCATTCGCCCTTGGCGTGGACCGCGGCGCGGCCCTTGGCCTCCTTCATCGGTCCATCCATGGCCTCGATGCTGACCACGTCGTCGGACCAGAACTTCTCCGCGTCCTCGAACTTGCCGGCCTTCAGCGCGGCGGTGAATTCCTTGGCGACATCTGCGGTGCTCATGAGCGTACTCCCGACATGCGAATGATAAGAACATAACGAGAACAGAAAATCCTCGGCAGCGTCAAGGCTCTCTAACCGAGCCCGACGTCAACTTTGTGTAACGGACCTGCCTGTCGAACGATGGCAGCAACGAATGCGCGGTTCAGCGCTTCAAGGCGCCGGCAACGAAGGCCAGCGCCTTCGCGGTGGCGTCGGCCTTCGCCGTCGCATTGGCGGCGTCGCTCTGGCGCTTGCGGCCCGGATCGTCGAAGCCGTGCACCGCATCCGGGTAGAGCACGATCTCGATGTCGGCGTTGCGCGCGCGGCTCAGCTTGACCAGGTCCTCGCAGCGTCGCGGCGAGACCTCTTCGTCCGCGGTTCCATGAAACACGCGCACCGGCGCGTAAGGCACGAGCCCGTCGGGAAACTGGCCCTTCAGTCCGCAGGCCGGATAGAACGCCAGCGCCGCGCGAAATCCGTTTGTCGGCGTCAACCGGCCGAGGCCCGGGCGCCTCCTGCGCCGCCATCGCGGCGAGCGTGGCGCTGGCGCCGTTCGACCAGCCCTGCAGGACGATCTGCTCGGGCGCGATGCCCGGTCTGTTTGCGAAGCCAGCTCAGCGCGCCGTAGGCGTCGAGCGGACGCACGCTGACTTCGTCCAGCTCCTTCGGCCGCTGATCGTAGCTGAAGCGCGGAAACCCTTTCGGGTAGCCGCGCGGACCAAAGCCGTCGACCAGCAGCGCGAAGTAGCCCTGGCGCGCCCAGAGGTGTCCCCACTCCTGGTTCCGGCGTGAAATCGTCGCCGCGCGATAGTCGCCGTTCGCGAGCGAGGAGTAGATGCCGCCGCGGCCGTGCATCATCACCACGGCCGGCGCCTGCGCGGCCGGCCGTGTTTCCGGCTTGAACAGGTAGCCCGTCAGCGACGGTGGTGCCGTCTGCGCTCGGAAACGAGACGCGCTCCGGCAGCGGCAGCATCGGCGGCAGCGGCTTTGCGCCGAGCGACAGCATGCCGAGCGCGCTCGCGAAGCGCAACGCGGCGGATCGCTTTCGATCTCATGCCGTGCCTTCACGGTTTATCCACACCGGACGAAGTGATAGCGGCCGCGAGGCTTTGCAGCAACAGCGATCGAAAACTCGCGCACGCTGTCTTCAGACGTTCGCGCGCGGACCATTTTTGCGCCGTAAACTGAATTTTATATTCGCCCACACAGTTGGAGGGCGTGCGATGACGGAAGCTGACGATATTGCCAGGGCAAGGCTTGTTGCTGATTTCAAGGCGCTGCCGATCGAACAGCAAACGTCAGCCTACAAGGACATCACGGCCGCATTCGCCGCCTCCAAGGAAGCCCGCAGGCAGCAGCTCGAGGCCGAAATCCGCGCGCTGGGATTCACGCCGGGCGAAGCAAAGAAAAAGCCGGAGCGCAAGAAGCCGGCCGGCGGCGGGATGTCCGCGGAGTCATAGGCGGCCTTCAGCCTTTCGACGAGCACCGGTGTTCCAAACCGGCATAGGCGATCGTCGCCCGCTGTGACGCGGCGCCAAACCGGCGCTGCGCACACGGCGTATGCGTTTTTCGGACGTTGACCTGGGTCCCGGGTTTCTTAATGTTGCCGGCACGCGCCATCGCACCGGCCGCCAGTCTTTGCCTGGCCGGGGCGCGTGCAACAAGAAGCAACAAGAACGGCCAGCTGGCGACAACAACGGAAGAAAAACAATGAAATTGACGGCAACACTCTGCAGCGCAGTGGCGCTGATCGGCGCGGTCGTGACTGGCGCAAGCGCACAGGATTTTCCCACGCGCACCGTGACATGGGTCGTCGGCTTTTCGCCCGGCGGCATCAGCGACCAGGGCGCGCGCATGGTTGCCAAGACCTTCGGTGAAAAGCTCGGGCAGACGGTGATCGTCGAGAACAAGCCGGGCGCCGGCGGAATCGTTGCGGCGGAATACGTCGCAGGGTCGAAGCCGGACGGTTACACGCTCTACTACGGCGCCAACGGCGTCATGGCGGCCAATGTGTCGCTCTACAAGAAGCTGTCCTACGATCCGCTGAAGTCCTTCACGCTGGTCCACGGCATGGGATCATCGCCGCTGGTGCTGGTCGTTCCTGCAAGCTCGCCCTTCAAGTCGCTGAAGGAGCTCATCGAGTTCGGCAAGCAGAATTCCGGCAAGCTCACCTATGCGTCGGTGGGCAACGGCACCGCGTCGCATCTTGTTGCCGAACTGATGTCCAAGCACACCGGCATCGCCATGGTGCATGTTCCTTATCGCGGCTCCGCGCCCGGCATGACCGACCTGCTGGCCGGCCGCGTCGATCTGATGTTCGATTACTCGATCGTCGTGAAGCCGCAGATCGACGGCGGCAAGCTGCGCGCGCTCGCGCAGACCGGAGCGACGCGGATGGTCAGCCACGCCGATGTGCCGACGATCATCGAGCTTGGCTACAAGGATGTTCAGTTCGCGGCCTGGGCGACGCTTGTCGGTCCGGCCGGCATGCCGCAGCCGATTGTCGACAAGCTGGCGGCGGCTTTCAACGCCACGCTCAAGGATCCGGCGATCATCAAGTATCACGACGATCAGGGTGTGACGCTGATGCCCGACGTCGGCGCGCCGAAGCTGAAGGATTTCATCGTCAGCGAGACGGCGAAGTTCAAGGACCTGATCGAACGCACCGGCGCGACGGCGGATTGAAGCACGATGCGCTGAGCAGGCGCGAAGGTATTCAGCCGGGCGCACCAGCCCGGCGCCGCCCGGATGAGCAATCATCCGGGCCACGCGGTTACGCTACACTCAGAACGCGCAGGTGCCGGTGCGGATCATGCCGTCCTTGACGGACAGCGCATCGAAGAACGTCGGCAGCGAAGCGCCGACCGTGGTGTAGTTCGACGGGAAGGGCTGGGTCGGGATGTTGTGGTCCCAGATCTGGCAGAAGCCGGTGCCTTCCCAGCGGATGATCGAATACGACGCCTGGGCGGGGCTCGCAGCAACAAGCGCGGTCGCAACGAAGCCGGTGGCGGCCGCAAGGATCGAAAGCTTACGCATGATTTGACGTCTCCTGAATTGGCTGTCTTTGCCTCCGCGAAAGCCCGCGAGGCGGCTGGTGATGTAACGCACAGTCCGGACACTAGTGCGGTGAATTTGAAATTCCTGCCAGTTTCGCGGCGAGTCCATCGCAGGAATTTCAAATTCATAAACCGCACTAAAATCATAAAGTTGCTAGTGCTCCTTATGTTTCCGAAGTTCGCACGAGAGGTTGCCGCAAAGTGATGCGAACTTCGGAAACGGAGCACTAGTTGAGTGTCAAGACCGCGTGATCAGGTTCAAAAGGGGCGGGGGTCGGCCGGATGGAAAGGCTATAATTTCACCACTAAAGCAGCTAGAAGTCCGCGGCCCTTTAACAAACTGCGGAATTCGATGATGCCCATTCGCCGGAGAGACCTCGTCCTGGTTGCAGCCTTCGCCTGTGCCGCCGGAATAGCCCCACATGGCAATCCCGCCATCGCTCAGACCGGAGCAAAAGCCATGACCACGCCGTCGGGCCTGCAAGTGCTCGATACGACGCCGGGCACCGGCGCTTCGCCGAAGACCGGCGAAATCTGCGTCATGCATTACACCGGCTGGCTGTACGAGAACGGCCAGAAGGGAAAGAAGTTCAACTCCTCGGTCGACCGCGGCCAGCCGTTCGAATTCCCGATCGGCGTCGGTCGGGTGATCAAGGGCTGGGATGAAGGCGTCTCCACCATGAAGGTCGGCGGCAAGCGCACGCTGATCATTCCGGCGGATCTCGGCTACGGTGCACGCGGCGCCGGCGGCGTCATTCCGCCGAATGCGACGCTGATCTTCGAAGTCGAGTTGCTCGGCGTCAAGAAGTAACCTCTGCATGTAGCCCGCATGAGCGAAGCGACATGCGGGGATCGACGGTCTGAACTAACGAGGCGGGACAGTGGTCCCGCCTCGCGCATTTTCGCGCGTGCGCCAACCGGACCGCAAATTCCACACCGCGAAATCTCGAAAAACGGTGGCCCAGCTATCGATCGCGACGCCGTAGGGTGAGGTTCGAACAACAACCGGGTGGCGAGGAATGAAGGCCGAGGAGCGATATCTCATCATTCAGGAGATTTCGGATCTGCTTGCGCGCCATTGGCACGACGTGGACCGGAATTGGGGGCGCAACGCCCACAACGACTACACCGTGGATGGCTCCTACGCGACGAGCCAGCGGAAGCGCACCGGCCATGATGCGATCAAGGAGTTCTACACCGGGCGCCACGACCGCGGCGAGCGCGTGGCGCGGCATCTCATCAGCAACCTGCATGTGACGGTGAACGACGCAAACAATGCGGCGGCGATCTGGGTGCTGAGCCTGCACGCCGCCGACGGCGCGCCGATCCTCCCGTCCAAGCCGGCCATCATGGTCGCCGACGTCGCCGACGAACTGGTGCGGGAAGGCGGCGCCTGGAAATATCGCTCGCGCACGATCACGCCGCTGTTCCGCGACGACACGCCGACGACCGGCTGACATTGCATGTTCATCGATCCCGACACCTCGGCCGACCTCAAGCGGTCGATCTTCAACGCCATCGTCGCGCCACGGCCGATCGGATGGATCAGCTCGATCAGCGCCACAGGCCAGGTCAACCTGGCGCCGTTCTCGCATTTCAACATCGTCTCGACGTCGCCGCCGGTGCTGATTTTTTCCTGCAACTCGCCGGAGGACAGGGGCGAGAAGGACACGCTTGCGAATGTCCGGGCGACCGGCGAGTTCGTCTTCAATCTCGTCAGCTACGATCTGCGCGAGGCCATGAACCTCACCTCGACGGCCGCGCCCCATGGCGTGGACGAGTTCGAGCTCGCGCAGCTGGAGAAGGCGGCGAGCATGAAAGTCCGTCCGCCGCGTGTGGCCGCTTCGCCGGCCAATCTCGAATGCCGCGTGCTGCAGATCGTCGAGATCGCGCCGGAGGCGAAAGGCGAGACGGCGAGCAATGTCGTGTTCGGCCGCGTCGTCGGCCTGCACATCCAGGAGCAGTTTATCGATAAAGCCGGGCGTTTCGACACGGTGAAGGCGCGGCCGCTCACGCGTCTGGGCGGCATGCAGTACGCAGCGCCGGGGCCGATCATCGAAATGCCGCAGCCGTTCAAGCGCGCCGCTGAAGGCAAGGGGACACCATCATGATCCGCAACGGCGAAATGATCGACTTCCAGACTTGCCATGCCGAGGAGCGGAAAGGCACGCAGCATCGCACCGCGCGCGGACAGAATTTCTACGTCGAATGGATCAAGGGCGGCGCCGGCTCGTCGGCCTTTCCGATCAAGAGCACCTACGAGATGATGGTGCTGCTGCCGGACGTCGCAGCGACGATCGAGGGGGCCGGGCAAACCGTCGATGTGAAGGCGCGATCGGTGGTGATCGTTCCCGCCGGCGACTTCTCCATCCGGCTTGCCGGCAGCGGGACCTGCTGCGTGCTTAAGTCGAATTCCGGCGAGGCTGACGGCGCGGCCGTTGTGAACGGTGCGACCTACGCGGAGCCTGACGCGCGCGTCGCGCCGTTCGGCCCTCCCTACAAGCGGACATCCGCTCACGACGCCATTCGCGTCTTCGAGATCGATGCGGTTCAGGCGCCGAAGGACAATCCGCGGCTGAAGATGCTGCAAACCGCGACCATGAGCATCAACTGGGTCGAATACGACGGCCCGCGTAATCGCAAGGCGCTGAGCCCGCATTCGCACAAGGACTTCGAGCAGGGGTCGCTCGCGCTCGCGGGCGAGTTCAGGCATCACCTGCGGGTGGAGTGGGGAAGCAATGCCGATCTCTGGCAGGAGGATCGCCACGTGGCCGCGTCGTCGCCCTCCGTCCTGATCATTCCTCCGGACGTCATCCACACCTCGGAAGGGGTCAACGGCGGACGCCATCTGCTGATCGATATCTTCTCGCCGCCGCGCAAGGATTTCATCGCCAAAAACTGGATCGCCAACGCATCGGAATATACCGCCCCCGGTGCGGCGTCCTGATCCGGATGAAGACCGGAACCTTGATCAAGACGCCTCCGTGCACCAGCGTGCAGTGTGATAGCGCTGGCTATGCCGCGTCGGCGGCGCTAACTTCGGCCCTGGAACAAGGTGATGGAAAATCATCTGGATCGCGCGCGGCGCGGTCCCGGCAGGGGACCATGGGATCATCTCCAATCCGTGCAGTCAGTCGAGCGATCGAGCTGCTCCAGGCATTGAACCGGCAGCCGATCTCCACTGTCGACGATCTGCATGGCCAGACCGGAATCCCGAAGCCGACCATTGTGCGCCTGTTGCGCACATTCGCGGCCAAGGGGCTGGTGTGCCACGCGCCGAAGCACGGCGCGTATTATCTGACGTCGCAGGTGGAGTCGCTCTCGGTCGGCTATCACAGCGTCCCCAGGATCGTCGAAGCGGCAGCGCCGTTGCTCGATGCGATGACGCGCCAGGTCAAATGGCCGATGGCCGTCGCCGTGCCGGACGGCAATGCCGTGATCATCCGCTACAGCACGGTCCCGCGCTCGCCGCTGGCGCTGCTGCACTCGTCGGTCAACATGCGGCTGAGCATGGTGACGCGCGCGCTGGGCCGCGCCTTCCTCGCCTTCTGCGAGAAGGACGAGCTGGACATCATCCTCAAGGCGCTGAGCGTTTCGTCCGACCCGGAGGATTCGTTTGCGCGCAACCTGCCGGCGGTGCGCCGCGTGCTGTCCGTGGTCCGCGCGCAAGGCTACGCGACGCGCGATCCAAGGGTCCGGCCGGTCTCGAACACGATCGCCGTGCCGGTGTTCGAAAACGAGCGCGTGGTTGCGACGGTCGGCCTGACCTACATCTCGTCGGCACTCAAGCCGGAGCAGGCGGTGAAGGATCACCTCGCTCAGGTCAAGGATATCAGTCTCGAGATATCGGATCGGTTGGCGCGGCTGAAGAACAGATCTGACGTGAACCGGGCCTTTCCGGACGGCACCGAGCTACAGCGCGTCGGTCACCGGCCAAATTAGCTGCCCGATTTTTCGCAGGATGAAACGAGGCAAGAGACCGGATGCGTTTCCCCGGTCAAGCCACTAGCCTGCGGCAATGACCAGCGATCCCTTGCCTCGGGCCATCGACTGCCACGCGCATGGCTACGATCTCGCGCGCTATGCCTTCAGCGACAGCTCCGGCTTCGACCTGCATGTCAATGAGATCGGCAGCGCGACGCATTTCCGCGGCGTTCTCGATTCGCACGGCATGAGCCACGCGGTCCTGATCAATCCGCTCGGCGGCTACGGCACTGACAACCGTTACATCCTTGAGGCGATCGCCGGCAGTGGCGGCACGTTCAAAGGCATCTCGCTTGTGCCGGAAGATGCGACCGATGCGCAGGTTGCGATGCTCGTCGATGGCGGCATCGTCGGCCTGCGATTCAATCTGAATTTTCCGTCGAGCCCCTCGCTGTTCGGGGCCGCCGGCGAGCGGGCGCTGGCCATTGCGCGCGAAAACCGGTGGGTGGTGCTGGTCCACTATGAAGGCGAGACCATCCTGGAGGCGCTGCCGGTGCTGCGCCGCTGCGGCTGTCCCGTGATCATTGATCATTCCGGGCGACCCTCGGTCGCGGCCGGGCTCGATCAACCGGGCTTTCGTGCGTTGCTCGATTTCGGCCGCGAGGGACGGGCGATCATCAAGCTGTCCGGCGCGTTCCGTTTCTCCCGCACCGGCTGGCCCTTCTACGATTGCGATCCGTACATGCATGCGCTGATCGATGCGTTCGGCCTCGATCGCTGCATCTGGGGATCGGACTGGCCGTTCGTCAAAGCCAGATATCGCGTCGACTACGGACCGCTGCTGGCTTACTTGCGCAGGCTGGTCCCTGACGTCGCCGATCAGCAGCGCATCCTCTGGGACAATCCGGCGCGCATCTTCGGCTTCCAGTAGGCGCGCCCAAATTCCATTTGGCGAAACTTTGGAAATGAAGTGTGGCCGCTCGACGGCGGCCGGTTAAGTTCGCTCGCGATCCAAGCGCGACCAAGGCTTGCGCGCCAAGAAACTCCCGGAGGAGACACGATGCTTCGTTCCATGTCCGCACTGATCCTGGCCGCGCTGGTCATCGCCAGCGACGCCGCGCCGGCCGCAGCGAAGGACTGGCCCTCGCGCCCGGTGACGATCGTCGTGCCGTTTGCCGCGGGCGGCAGCACGGACATCGTCGCGCGCCTCGTCGCCGAGCAATTCCGCGCCGCCTTCAACGGCACCTTCATCGTCGAGAATCGGCCCGGCGCGACCGGCAATATCGGCATGACCGCAGTGGCCAAGGCGGCGCCGGATGGGCATACGCTGCTGTTCTCGACCTCAGGACCGGTCGCCACCAACGTGCTTCTGTTCAAGAACCTTCCGGCCAATCCGCTGACCGACCTCGTGCCGATCGCGATGATCGCTGAAGTCCCGGTGCTCGTCGTCGTCAATGCCAAGCTGCCGATCCGCAACCTTCAGGAGCTGCTCGACTACGACAAGGCCAATCCGAACAAGCTCAACTTCGGTCACGCCGGCACCGGCGGCATGGGCCACATGGCGAGCGAGCTGTTTGCCGAAACCACCGGACGCAAGTTCACCAGCGTCGCCTACCAGGGCTCGACGCCGGTGACGCGCGATCTTGTCGCCGGCGTCATCGACATCGCCTTCGATCTCGCGCCGACCTACATGCCGTTCGTCCAGCAAGGCGCGCTGCGTGCCATTGCCGTCACCACCTCGCAGCGGATGCCGGAGCTTCCCGACGTGCCGACCGTCATGGAGCAGGGGTTCAAGACCTACGAAGCCTCATCCTTCATCGCGCTGTTCGGCCCCGCCAACCTGCCGGCCGACATCGTGCAAAAGCTCAACGCCGGCGCCAACACCTGGCTGCAAACCGACGCAGCAAAGAAGGCGCTCACCGCGCAAACCCTACGCCCGATCGGCGGCACCCCCGACATGCTGAAGGAGCGCGTGCGCGCCGAGATCAGCAAGTGGGAGCCGGTGGTGAAGTCGGCGAACATTTCGCTGGGGAATTGAGGGGATCACCTGAGACGTTGCAGGTGGTCGACCAGCGCACGCAGTTTTGGGGCCACGTTGCGACGGCTCGGATAATAGAGATAGAAGCCCGCAAAGCGTGGGCAATAGTCCTCGAGGACGGGCACGAGGTCGCCTCGCGCGATCCAGGGGCGAAAGCTTTCTTCCATGCCGAACGTGATGCCGGCGCCGGCGACGGCGAGCTTGATCATCAATGCCATGTCATTGGTCGTGATCTCCGGCGCGACGGCGACGCTGAACTCCTTGCCGCGCTCCGCGAACTCCCAGCGATAGGGCGCGACCTTTGGTGCGGGACGCCAGCCGATGCAGCGACGACCGGCAAGCTCGGCGGGATGCGAAGGCGCCCCGAAGCGATCGCGATACGCCGGCGCACAGACGGCGAGCTGCCGCTCGTCGCCAGCGACGGGCACCGCGATCATGTCCTGTTCGATCACCTCACCGAGCCGGACGCCGGCATCGTAACCCTCTGCGACGATGTCGAACTCCTCGTCCGTCACATTGATGTCGATCTGAATGTCCGGATTGGCCTCGGCGAAGCTCGCCAGAAACGGCCCTGAAAGAAAGGCTTCCGCAATCGACGAGACGGCGAGCCGCAATTGCCCGCGCGGACGTCCGCGCAGATTTCCCGTCGTCTCGATCGCCGCACGCATGTCCGCGATCGCGGGCGCCACTTCATTGTAGAGACGCTCGCCGGCCTCGGTCAGGCTGACGCTGCGCGTCGTGCGCTGGACCAGCGCTATTCCGAGCGTCTCTTCCAGCCGCCGGATCGTCTGGCTGACCGCCGAGCGCGTGACCCCTATGCGATCAGCCGCCGCACGAAAGCTCCGCTCCTCGGCCACGAGGGCGAACACGGCAAGCGCGTTGAGGTCCGGCTCCATTGGTTAGCTAGGCTTTCCATAGTGGCAAGAAATAGTCGGCTTATCGCGACAATGCGGCAGATCTACCTTCCTGGCAACCGCTGCATGGCGGTTCAGAGATCAACAGGAAGGAAGGCAAAGCATGTCCCTCGACAAGGTCGTGCTCGTAACCGGCGCTTCGAGCGGCATTGGCGCTGCGATCGCCGCCGAACTCGGCGCAGCCGGAGCGAAGGTGATGCTCGGCGCGCGGCGCACCGATCGGCTGGAGGCGCTTGCCGACAAGATCAGGGCGAGGGGCGGCGAAGCAAAGACCCGCAGCCTCGACGTGACCGATCGCGCCGATGTCGCGGCCTTCGCCGAGGCGGCGCGTCAGGCATGGGGCCGCGTCGACGTGATCGTCAACAACGCCGGCGTCATGCCGCTGTCGCTGATGGCCTCGATGAAGGTCGACGAATGGGACCGCATGGTCGACGTCAACATCAAGGGCGTGCTCTACGGCATCGCCGCGGTGCTGCCGGAGATGGTCGCGCGACGGTCCGGCCACGTCATCAACATCGCCTCGGTCGGCGCGCTGTCGGTCGTGCCGACGGCCGCGGTCTACTGCGCGACCAAATATGCGGTGCGGGCGATCTCCGATGGCCTGCGGCAGGAGCACCGCGACATTCGTGTCACCTGCATCCATCCGGGCGTGGTCGAGAGCGAGCTTGCCGACACGATCACCGATCCTGTCGCTGCGGAAGCGATGAAGACCTATCGCGCCATTGCGCTGCAGCCTGATGCGATCGGCCGTGCCGCTCCGCTTCGCCATCGAGCAACCCGACGATGTCGACGTCAACGAGATCGTCATCCGACCGACAGCCACTGCGTAAGGAGGCAATGATGGGTTTTGGCTTTCACTGTTCGTATCGCGCAATCGCTCTGGCGTTCGTGCTCGGTGCAGTCCCCGGAACGAGTTATTCGCAGCCGACGCAGGAACGTCTGCAACGTGGCGACGCCGTCATCAGGAGCCTCAACAACGGAGCTCCACAGTCCACGCTGGAACGCATGCGGCGGGAGTTTCCTTTCCTTGCCGAAGCGACGGAGGGTTTTGCGCTTGGCGAGGTCTGGTCCCGACCGGGCCTGGACAACCGGACGCGCCAGCTGGCCGCCGTCGCCGCGTTCGCTGCCATGGGCGAGGCCGCCTTCATGAAGGTTCATGCCGGCTACGCGCTCAATATCGGCGTCTCCGAAGATGAACTGAAGGAGATCATCTACATGGTGACGGTGCCGGCCGGCTTCCCGCGTGCGATCGCAGCGTCGCAAGCCCTGTCCGAACTGTTCACTGAGCGTCGCGCCGCTCCCGGCAGGCAGCCATGAGGCGCAGTCCGATGAAGCATTTTCCCACGATTGTCGCTCTCGCGTTCGTCGCCGGCGCGGCTGTCCTACCCGCAGAGAGAGGCCTCACCCAGATGAGCGTTGATCAGAAAGTTGCCGCGCAAACACAAACCCACCCGTATGTCGGCATGTGGGTGACTGCGGACGGCCGCATCCGCCACAACCTGCTGCCAAACGGTCGCTATGACGAAGCGCGCGGAAGCCGCGAGAGCGCGTATCAGGGACGCTACGAGGTCCGCGGAAATCATATCGATTACTGGGACGACACCGGGTTTACCGCCGACGGTGAATTCATCGACGGGGTGCTGCATCACGGCGGCATGATTTTGTATCGGAGGGAGTAGGGGGCGCGGCTTGCGCTTGATGCACCCGCGGGAATGATCGATATCGCCGTCGACTTCCGCCGTCATTGCGAGGAGCCGAAGGCGACGAAGCAATCCAGCCGCGCGCTTAGCGCGCCAGCAAAGACCCTTTTGTGAGCGCGCCTGCCGGCGCGCAGCTGGATTGCTTCCGCCTTCGCCCTGCGGGCTACGGCGGACAAGTCGCTTCGCCTTGCCCGCCGTAGCTCGAAGAGCGAAGGCGGGTCGCAATGACGATCGAGTTGCTCGCCCCTCACAACACCCGATTGCTCTCCTTCACCTTCTCCGCATCCAGATACACCTGTCCGCCCATCTCCTTGAACTTGGCGCTCATCTGCGCCATGCCGTCTTCGATGGTGCCCTTGATGGTGATGCCGGCGACGGCGCGCTTTTCCGGGATCGTTCAGCGTTGCGGCGTAGTCGCGCACGTCCTGCGTGATCTTCATCGAGCAGAATTTCGGGCCGCACATCGAGCAGAAGTGGGCGACCTTGTGCGCGTCCTTCGGCAGCGTCTCGTCGTGGAAGGCGACCGCGGTCTCGGGATCGAGGCCGAGGTTGAACTGGTCCTGCCAGCGGAAGTCGAAGCGGGCGCGTGACAGGGCGTCGTCGCGCAGCTGCGCCGCCGGATGGCCCTTGGCCAGGTCCGCCGCGTGGGCGGCGATCTTGTAGGTGATGACGCCGACCTTGACGTCGTCGCGGTTCGGCAGGCCGAGGTGCTCCTTCGGCGTGACGTAACAGAGCATCGCGCAGCCGAACCAGCCGATCATCGCAGCACCAATGCCGCTGGTGATGTGGTCGTAGCCCGGCGCGATGTCGGTCGTGAGCGGGCCCAGGGTGTAGAACGGCGCTTCGCCGCACTCCTTCAGCTGCTTGTCCATGTTGATCTTGATCTTGTGCATCGGCACGTGGCCGGGGCCTTCGATCATCACCTGGCAGCCCTTCTTCCAGGCGATCTGCGTCAGCTCGCCGAGCGTCTCCAGCTCGGCGAACTGCGCGCGGTCGTTGGCATCCGCAATCGAGCCGGGACGCAGGCCGTCGCCGAGCGAGAACGACACGTCATACTTGCGCATCAGGTCGCAGATTTCCTCGAAGTGCGTGTAGAGGAAGCTCTCCTTGTGATGCGCCAGGCACCACTTGGCCATGATCGAGCCGCCGCGCGAAACGATGCCGGTGACGCGGTTCGCCGTGAGGTGGATGTAGGGCAGGCGCACGCCGGCGTGGATGGTGAAGTAGTCGACGCCCTGTTCGCACTGCTCGACCAGCGTGTCCCTGTAGAGCTCCCAGGTGAGCTGCACCGGATCGCCGTTGCACTTCTCCAGCGCCTGGTAGATCGGCACCGTGCCGATCGGCACCGGCGAGTTGCGCAGGATCCATTCGCGGGTGGTGTGGATGTTGCGGCCGGTCGAGAGGTCCATCACCGTGTCGGCGCCCCAGCGGATCGCCCACACCATCTTGTCGACTTCCTCCTCGACCGACGAGGTCACCGCCGAGTTGCCGATGTTGGCGTTGATCTTCACCAGGAAGTTGCGGCCGATGATCATCGGCTCGAGCTCGGCATGGTTGATGTTGCTCGGAATGATCGCGCGGCCGCGGGCGATCTCGTCGCGCACGAACTCCGGCGTGATGAACGCGGGCACGCTGGCGCCGAAGCTTTCGCCGTCGGCGAGCGCTGCTTCCGCCCGCTCCAGCATTGCCTTGCGGCCGAGGTTCTCGCGCTCGGCGACGTAGATCATCTCCTTGGTGACGATGCCGGCGCGGGCGAACTCGAGCTGCGTGATCGGCGCATCGCCGACCCCGCGCAGCGGCTTGTGGTAAGCGGAGAATTCCGCCGCGGCATGCGACGCACTGACGTTGCCGTTGTCCTCCGGCTTGATGATGCGGCCGTCATATTCCTCGACGCCGCCGCGCTCGCGCACCCAGGCTTGCCGCGTGCGCGGCAGGCCCTTGTTCACGTCGATGGCGACGTTGTTGTCGGTGTAGGGGCCCGAGGTGTCGTAGACCGGCAGGTTCGGTTCGCCGGCGCCTTCGCTCAGCATGATCTCGCGCAAGGGAACGCGCAGGTCCGGCGCCGCCTCCGGCGTGACGAAGATCTTGCGCGAGGACGGCAGCGGCCCGGTGGTGATCTCGGGACGGGTCGCTTTGGTATGAATATTCATGGCGTTCTCCTTGTTTTCGTTATCTCCTGCAAAGCTCATTGCTCGCATGATGCAAGACGTGCACTGCGCCACTCCGCTGATGAAAAGCATGAGCCATGGTTCATCCGTGGTCCGGTCTTCGCCTGCGTCACGTCGCTGACGACGGCGATGGAATCAGCGCCGGCCTCGAAAATCTCGCGGGCCTGCTCGAACTTGATGCCGCCGATCGCGACCAGCGGGATGTTGCCGATCTTCTTCTTCCATTCGCCGATGCGCGGGATGCCCTGCGGGCCGAAGCGCATGACCTTCAGCGTGGTCGGGAAGATCGGCCCGAGCGCGATGTAGTCCGGCGTGTGTTTCAGCGCGGTCTCCAGCTCTGCCTCGTCGTGCGTGGAAAGTCCGAGCGTGATATTGGCGCGAAAAATCGCCTTCACGTCGGCCTGCGCCAGGTCCTCCTGGCCGAGGTGGACATGCTTCGCGCCGACGTCGATTGCCGCCTGCCAGTAGTCGTTCACCACCAGTTGCGTGCCGGTGCCGTGGGTGACGGCGAGGGCCTCGCGCATCAGCGCCACGGCCTCGTCGTGGTCGAGGTCCTTCGCGCGCAGCTGTACAGTGCCGACGCCGAGCGCGGTCAGGCGCTTGAGCCAGGCGATGCTGTCGACGACAGGATAGAAGCGATCAGGATGCTGCATGCCAGAACGGGGTCCCAACGACGGGGGTTGACGGGGAGGCGAAGTCGCGCGGCGTCATCAGGCCGGCTTCAAAGGCGGCGCGGCCCGCATCGACGGCGAGACGGAAGGCGTTGGCCATGGCCACTGGATCGATGGCCTTGGCGACGGCGGTGTTGAGCAGCACCGCGTCATAGCCGAGTTCGAGCGCTTCGGCTGCGTGGCTCGGCGCGCCGATGCCGGCATCGACCACCAGCGTGATATCCGGCAGCCGCTGCCGCAGCAGTTTCAGCGCCTCGCGATTGGTGATGCCGCGCGCGCTGCCGATCGGCGCCGCCCACGGCATGATGACGCGGCAGCCGGCATCGACCAGCCGCAGCGCGACGCCGAGGTCCTCGGTGCAGTAAGGGTAGACGTCAAAACCGTCCTTGATCAGAACTTGCGCGGCTTCGACCAGGCCGATCACATCGGGCTGCAAGGTCTCGGAGTCCGCGATCACTTCCAGCTTGATGCGCGAGGTGCCGAACAGCTCGCGCGCGAGCTTTGCCGTGGTCACCGCTTCGCGCACGCTGTGGCAGCCGGCGGTGTTCGGCAGTACGGCCACGCCAAGCTCGCGGATCAGCGACCAGAACGCATCGCCGGTCTTGCCGCCCGCGGTCTCGCGGCGGACCGATACCGTGACGAGATCGGCGCCGGAGGCGCGGATCGCCTGCTGCATGACGGCAGGCGAAGGATAGAGCGCCGTGCCGATCAGAAGCCGCGAGGAGAATTGCTCGCCATAGAACGCGACCATGCGTCAGCCTCCCTGCCGCGGCGTGAGGATCTCGACCGTGTCGCCCTCGGTCAGCGCGGTCTCGGACCAGCGCGCCCGCGGCACCACGTCGTAGTTGACCGCGATGGCGAAGTGCGTGCCTTCGAATTCAAGCTCGCCGAGCAGCGCATCGACGCGCGTCGCCGCGACGTCTTTTTGCTCGCCGTTTACCGTCACGCGCATTGCATCACCTCGTTGTCGATTGCGCCGCGCTGCAGGTAAGCCGCGGTCAGCTCGGCCAGCGCCGGCGCCAGCAGGAAGCCGTGCCGGTACAGGCCGTTGACGCTGATGCGCTGCTCCTCGATGCGGATGCGCGGCAGGTTGTCGGGGAAGGCCGGGCGAAGGCCGGCGCCGATCTCGACGATGCGCGCCTCGGCGAATGCCGGATGCACGGCATAAGCGGCGCTGAGCAATTCCAGCGCCGAGCGGACGCTGACGCCAAGATCGTCGGTCTCGATCGTGGTGGCGCCGATCATGAAGCGGCCGCCCTCGCGCGGCACGATGTAGAGCGGCCAGCGCGGATGGATCAGTCTCACTGGGCGATTGAGCTGGATGTCGTTGGTCTCGACGACGATCATCTCGCCCTTCACCGCGCGCAGGTCGGGGATGTCGTCGCGCGCGGCGATGCCGCGGCAGTCGATGGTTACGCCGTCGTGCGCGGGAATGTGCTCGGTGCCGTAACGGATGGCGACGCCGAGGCCGCTCAGGCGCGCGTGCAGTTGCGGCAGCACCTTGCGCGGTTCGACATGGTGCTCGTCAGGATAAAACAGTGCGCGGTCGAACTGGCCGTCAAGCGCCGGCTCGAGCGTTGCCAGGCGGTCGGCGTCGATCTGCTCGTGCCCGCTCGTGCGCTGCGCAAAGCGATCGAAGTCGGTGCGGTCGCGGCGATGCGCCACCACCAGTGTGCCGCTGCGCGGTCCGTCCGCAAATTCGTCGCGCCAGAGATCGAGCGAGCGCAAGCCAAGCCGCGCGATCACCGGCTCGGTGGCCTCGCTCTCGCAGTAGGGCGCGAGCATGCCGCCGGCCCAATAGCCGGTGGAGTTCTTCAAGGAAGCGTCGTCGCGCTCGAACAGGGTGACGTCAAAGCCTGCGCGCGACAGGGTGAGCGCCTGCCACGAGCCCGCGATTCCGGCTCCGATGATGCTGATCTGCGCCGAATGGCGCCCAAAAATAGTGGCAGTTGTACCGTGCAACATTCCCGTCCCTTCGCCGGCATAACCCGGATCAGGTTCGAAGGGTCACCACGGTGGATCGCATCTCAGCGAACCGATGTGGAATCTCAGCTCCTGCCGGAGCCCCCCTCGGAACGATGCTTATAATAGGC
The DNA here is from genome assembly GCA_963843435.1 of uncultured Alphaproteobacteria bacterium. Taxonomy (GTDB): domain Bacteria; phylum Pseudomonadota; class Alphaproteobacteria; order Rhizobiales; family Xanthobacteraceae; genus P52-10. The sequence continues at coordinate 240,153 of CAWJKJ010000002.1, read as the reverse complement.
CTAAAGAGCGGAACGTCAACGGTTCCGCTGCTTGCGGCGCACCTCCTGTGTGACCGGGGTCATAGGGTCGTTGGCCGCGGTTGTGAATATTGCGGGCTCGGGCCGCACTCTCGCATATGCGTTGGCCGTCGCGCGCTGCCTCTTGGCTGCATAGTAATAGCCGCTCGCATAGTAGCCGACGGCGCGGGTATGATGCCCGTTCGCTGCGCGGTAGGCGCCGGCGAGATAACGCACGCCATAGGTGAGGTTGGTGTCCGGATCGAGCAGGCCGGCGGCCGATCCCGTGTAGCCCATGCCCCGCGCGGTCGCGACCTTGATCTGCATCAGCCCGCTTGCGCCGCCGCGGCCCATGGCGCTGGCGCGATAGCGGCTCTCGCGCACGATCACGCGATGCACGAGCTCGGCGGGCAGGCCGTTCGATGCCGCGTGCGATGCGATCAGCGAATCATACGGCCTCGCGCCGGCAACTGCCGGCGTAGCAACGATGGTCCTGCGTGCAGGCACGACGACCCTTGTGCCGCGTGGCACGACGATTGGACCATTGGGGTCCGTTGCAACCGGCGCGATCACAGCCGAGGTTCGTTCGGCGGTGAGCTCTGCAGCTTCTGCCGGTGTCGATTGTGCGAATGTGGGAGAGGAGGGTGACGAGCGCAGATGCGGCGACGGCTGAGATCAGTACAAATTTCATTAAAGTCCCCGGCGGTTCGAGTTTTTGTTTGCCGGTCGCCAGCGCAGAACGACCGGGTTGCGCTGCAATGGCGCAACGGGCCGCAAACGTGCATTCGCACGCGCCGTTCCATGGAACTCAAAAGATCATCCCGCCGCCGCAAAGCACGGGCTTTTGCGCGCGACTATGGCGGACTGCGGATTGATTGGGGCAGGATGATCATTGTTCGGACGCGGAGCTGCCGCGTTCGTTACCGTCACACCCGCGCAGGCGGGCATGCAGTACGCGGCAGCTTCGGCGACAGCGAACGTGACGAGCAGGGCTACTTCATCTCGACCATGATCACATGCGTCGGCGTCTCTCCGACGTTCTCGCCGATGTGCGTTTGCGTGTCGGACCACATCACGTCGCCGGCCTTGAACTCGCGCGTCAAGACTTTGCCATCAGGCAGGTGCAGCTTTCGCTTGAAGGGCGCAACGGCGTACAGCACGAACGCGGGATGACCGTGCAGGTGTGTCTTTTCGCCCGGCTTGTCGGTGTATTCGAGCACACGCACCCGGTCATTTTCAAACCTCACCTTGTACTTGTCGCCGTCGGTGTGCACCGGATCGGCGGCGTATGCGGTCGAAGCAAGCAGTAATCCAGGAAGAGCCAGATAGCGCAGCATGTGTAGCCTCCACGGGGAAAACGACCTGCGGTAGGCCTACCTCGACCACGCCACGTCCGGGAGCCGCAAGATTGCGCGATCAGACGGCAACATTGCATAATGCGGCGATGTTCGAGTGGGACGACCTGAGATACTTCCTCGCGGTTGCCAGGCATGGCAGCACGCTCGCGGCCGGGCGGGCGCTGAACATCAGCCAGTCGACTGTGCAACGGCGGCTCGTGGAGCTCGAGCGGAAGCTCGGCCGCGACCTCGTCAAGCGTTATGCCTCCGGCTATCGGTTGACGGAGTTCGGCGAGCAGATGCTCCCCTATGCGGAAGGGGTCGAGCGCGCAATCGCGACCTTCGAGCAGCAGAAGTCGACGATCGAGCGCGCCGAGGTGGGCGTCATACGCCTCACTTGCCCGGAGCCAATCATGTATCGCATCACGCAATCCGGGCTGCTCGACCGTTTTCACGCACGATATCCCGACTTGCGTGTCGAATTCGTCATGAGCGACAAATACCTTGATATCGCCAAGGGCGATGCCGACGTCGCCTATGCAGCGAAGCGACCTGCGGGATTCCCGAACCGCGGACGTCGGCCCCTGAACGGCGCTTCGGCTCATCCGGGCTACGCGCAGATGCCTCAGAAATTCGGAAGCTGCGTCACCGCCACGTTGATCGACCCGTCCGCCTCCGCGACGATGCGCAGCGTCTTGGAGTCGTAGGCGATCTCGGCGAGGCGAACGGCGGTGATGTTCGCATCCACCTTGACGCCCTGTTCGTTCTTGCGCAGGTCGGCCATGGCGGCGGAGATTTTTTCGCGCGCCTCGGTGGCGAACGGTTTCAAGTCGATCGTCGCGCGCTCGGCGAGCGCCTTCTGCATCAAGGGCATCGCCTGGCGTGCAGCCGCGCCGAGCAGGCCGAAGGCGGCTTCGGATTCCACCGCAAGCTCGATGTCGGTGAGCCTCAGCACCTGCCGCGCCTGATCCAGCACCGGCCGGCCCCACACATGCACGGTCGCATCGGCGCCGAAGCCGAACCAGCTCTTCTTCTCGGTGCCGGTGACCAGCAGCGAGATCAGGAGCCGATCGCCGGAAGGCGCGACGTTGGCGGATTTCACGGTGACGGCGACGGGCGCGCTGTTGTCCTCCGGGAACGTGCGGCCCTTCAACTGCGCGGTGATGATCTTGTTCACTTCCGTGAACGGCATGTCGATCGGCACGCCGACGTTCACGCTGCCCTTGTCGAGCGGCGGCACGATCTGCAGCGTGGCGGGGAACGGACAGTCCGGCTTGGTCTGCGAGGTGGTGACGACCGTCTGCGCCTCGATGCCGAGCATCAGGTTGACGTTGGTGGCGTCCACGCGCGGCTGCGCCGCGACCGCCTTCGTCGGCTTCATCTCCAGATAGAGGTTCGGCAATCCGGGCGCCGCGGCCGGCAGCGGGATCGAGCGGCACATCTTCGTCCACTCGCGCCGCGCGGTCTGCTCCAGCGTCGGATCGTTGCGCGCGCGCTCGCGCACCGCCGCAAGCTGCTCCTCCAGCATCTTGTCCATCAGCGGCCGGATCTGGTCGTTGACGTTGAGGCGGATGCCGGACGCGTTGAGGTTGGTGTCCGCGAGGTTCACCTGCGCCGCGAGGTTCGGATCGACGCGCCAGTTGGCGCCGAGTTGCGGCCGTGCCTGCACCGCGACGTTGGCGCGGATGTCGGCGTTGGCGTTCAGCTCGCGGATGGCGATGCGGCCGATCTGCTCGCCGGTCTTGCCGCCGAACATCTGGCCCACGAGACCGGAGATCGCGCCGCCGGCTTCCTGCGACAGCGAGCCCTTGGCGTTGACCGTGCCGGTGACGATGGTCGACAGCGCGATGGCGTTGTTGGCGCCGGTTGCCGAAATCGCGCCGCGCGCGGCGGTCCAGTTGATGTCGGCGTTCTGGATCAGCTGCGGCGCCGGGTTGTTGGCCTTGCCGTTGAAGTTGCGCGGCGCGGCGCGATCAGCCGCGTCGCGGATCGAGGCGAGCGTGATCGTCACCGGCGCCATCACGATCGACGCGCGCGAGGCGGGCGGCAGCGGCGGCAACTGCGCAAGCGCAGGCTTTGGCCCTCCGCCCGGCACGCCGCCGCGCGGAGAAACCCAATCCATGATCCACAGGCTGGCAAAGAACGAGATCACCAGGCTCGCTGTGGCGAGCACGACTGTCTTAAGACGCATCCCCGCTCGGCGCCCTTCGCTGAATCACCCCATCCGAAGGTGACTCTATAGGCGATCAGCCGGTGCGGGAAGGGGCGGTGTCGCGGGGTGTCGCATCTGCCTCGTCGCGGCCACGATTGTAAACGTCGCGGAACAGCAGCATTTCGCCGAGATGGCGCTCGTTGTGGTTCGGGAAGCCGCAGGCCGGCGCAAAGCTGTCGGTGTCGCGATAGGTGCCGAACATGCGATCCCAGATCGGCAGGTCGGCGAAATTGTAGCGGTGCACGTCGAGCTCGTGATGCACCGAATGCAGCTCGGGCGTCTGGATGAAATACTTCAGCCACGGCGGCGACTTGAAGTTCGAGTGGTAGAAGAACTCGCCGGTCGCGGCGAAGAAGTTGAACCACAGCGCGCCTTCGAGCGAGCAGCCGAGCAGCGGATACATCACGGCGGCGGCAAGCGCGGAGTTGACCAGGATTTCCACCGGGTGCTTGTAGAACGAGGTGATCGCCTCGATCCGCGCCGGCGAATGATGCACCTGGTGGAACAGCTGCCACCAGCCGTTCATGTGACGGACGCGGTGCCACCAGTAGAAGAAGAACGTGCCGACGAACCAGCCGATGAAGCCTTCCAGCAGCGGCATCTGCAGCGCGGCGAGCTTGAACAGCGACGCGCCGCCGAACAGTTTCGTCCACACTGTCGCTGTCGAGAACGTGATGGCGATCTGCCCGGCATTGACCAACAGCGCGCGGCCATACCAGCCCGGCGCATTCGGCAACTCGCGGCCGGGTTTCACGCGCTCGAGGATCAGGAAGATGATCGCCGAGATGATGATGAGCAGGGTCGGTGTGGCGAGGGCGGCGGTCATGGTGTGCTCGTCGGTCTGCCGTCATTGCGAGCGTAGCGAAGCAATCCAGGCGCGCATCGCGCAGACCTGAGATCGCTTCGTGCGCGCTGCGCGCGCGCTGGATTGCTTCGCTTCGCTGACGCAATGACGTGCATCAACAAAAACGGCGCGCTCCGAATGGCAGCGCGCCGTCAGGATCAAGTCTTTGTCGTTTTCATTCGCGGCCCGGTTCGACGGGCCGCGGGACTTCTCGTCAATTCACCTCAGCGCGGCGGTCCATCGGCTTGACGATCACCTTCGTGCCGATGTTGACGCGGGAGTAGAGGTCGGCGACGTCCTCATTCGTCATGCGGATGCAGCCGGAGGAGACGCGTCCGCCGATGGTGGACGGATTGTTGGTGCCGTGGATGCGGTAGATGGTGCCGCCGAGATACATGGCGCGTGCGCCGAGCGGGTTGCCGGGGCCGCCGGCCATGAAGCGCGGCAGGTAGGGCTGGCGGGCGAGCATGTCTGCCGGCGGATGCCAATCCGGCCACTCGGCCTTCTTCGAGATCGACTGCACGCCGGACCAGGTGAAACCTTCGCGGCCGACGCCGATGCCGTAGCGGATGGCGCGACCCTGGCCGAGCACGAAGTAGAGATAGGTGTTCGGCGTGTCGATGATGATGGTGCCGGGCGCCTCGGAGCCGGAGTAGGCGACGACCTGGCGCTTGAAGCGCTCGGGCATCTGCACGGCTTCGGCGTCGTCCTCGATCTGCGGCGCCTGCTGAACCTGCGGCGCCTGATAGCCATAAGGATAGAGCGGAGCGGAATGGGCGGGCGCGGCGCCGAGCGTCATGCCGACGGTGAGTGCGCCGAGTGCGAAAATGCTCTTGAGGTTGATCATGGCCGTGTCCCTGTCTGAAGCGCCTGACGCCTTGTGGCGTCTCGTTGGGCTCCTCAATACGGGGTCACGGTTTCGCGATTTCTTCGTGTGGAGCCGAAAATGGTTTCGTCGGAGCGCTGATTTGTTTCGTCGCCAAGCCATCCGGCGACATATTTCGCTCAAACGGGCTGAATTTCGCCCCATCGGCGCGCGTGCCGGTATGGGGAATCGAGCCGATTTCAAGGATAATGGGTGGGCCGTTTGCGGGCTGGGAGCCAGGGCATGACGATCGAGATTCGTCGGATTCGGGAAGGGGATATTGATGGTTTCCGTGCCGCGATCGATGCCGTGGCTCGGGAAAGCAAATATCTTGCGCTTCTCCGGGCACCTTCCCTGGAGCAGGCCAGCGCCTTCGTCCGGCGAAATATCGAAAAAGGCTATCCGCAGTTTGTTGCCGTAGCCAACGAGGAGGTCGTCGGCTGGTGCAACATACCTCCCGCGACTCTGCGAAGTGATGGCGCATGTGGGTGACCTGTTCATGGGGTTGCTGCCCGGCCAGCGTGGTCAGGGGCTGGGCGAGCGTCTCTTGCGCGAATCTCTCACAGCAGCGGATGCGTTTGGATTTCTTCGCATCGAGCTCGGGGTGTTTGCGAGCAACACGCGTGCGCTATCGCTCTATCGCAAAGTCGGATTCGTCGAGGAAGGAACGAAGCGGCGTGCCATCTTGATCAATGGCATTTTTCACGACGAGATCATCATGGCGCGGCTGCGAGATTGATTTCCATCTGTCTGTCGCGATGATCCTTCATGCAGGGCCGCAAAATAAAAAATCCGGGCTCGCGCCCTTCTGGCGCGTCCCGGACTTGAAAGCTTGCAGCCGTCAATCAGGCAGTTTGTTCAGCGTCTAGACCATCCCGAAAACGATGGCACAGACGAACGCGAACGCAGCGTACGCGGCAACGACGTTGAGTTTGGCGGCGAAATTCATGGGAACTGCTCCCGTTTCGACGTTACCTGTGTGGTCGCCTCAAGCCCTGAGCGGGCCGGAAGATAACCACAATGGAACCGGCCCAAAAGGCAGGGCCGCTGTCCATCCCCGCTAAAACGCGCTTCCAGGCAATTCGTTCCAACGGCGATTATGGTAAAAAATCAATGAAAACAACATATTGACAGGTCCTTAAATAAATTAGCGCAAGACTGCGCGCATGACGCGCAGAGTTTCCTGGTACCTCGTAGGCTCGCTCGTCCTCGTAACACTTGCAGGCTGCGGCCGCGGTTTCTTCACCGCTGAGCGCGAACCCTGGCGTGCCGAGGCGGAAGCCGCCTGCATGAAATCCGGCACGGTGAAGGAGAGTGCGACGCTGACGCGCATCTCGCCGATCTCCGGCCCGGGCGCCTGCGGCGCCGAGTATCCGCTGAAGGTCGCGGCACTCGGCGGCGGCGACATCGCCATGAGCTACACCGGGAGCCTGCGTCCGCCGGGCGGCATTCCGAACGCCGCGAGCCAGCCGCGCTGGCCGGTCAACCAGCAGCCGTACAACCAGCAGCCTTCCTATCCGTCGCAGCCGCGCGAGCCTTCATATCAGCCGCAGCAGCAGGGATATCCGGCGCAAGGCTATCCGGCGCAGCAGGGTCCGATGTCGCTGCACGCGCCGGGCAACGCGCAGCCGCCGGACGACGAAGACGCCGAAGCGTTCGATCAGTCGCAGCCGGGATATCCGCAACAGCGCCGCGCGCCGTCGAACGATCAGCTCTATCAAAGCTCACCGCGGCTTGGTGCGCCGGGCGCCTATCCGCAGCGCGAGCCTTATCAGCAACGCGAGGCCTATCCGCCGGCGCAGCAACCGCTGCCGCCGCTCGGGCCGCAGCGCAACGATCAGGTCGGCGCGATCGGCCCGGTGGCCTTCAAGCCTGCGGCGACGCTCGCCTGTCCGCTGGTCTCGTCGCTCGACCGCTGGATCATGGAGTTGATCCAGCCGGCGGCGATGCGCTGGTTCAACCAGCCGGTGGTCGAGATCAGGCAGATCTCCGCCTACTCATGCCGCGGCATGAACGGCAATCCGAACGCGCGCATCTCCGAGCATGCGTTCGGCAACGCGCTCGACATCTCCGCCTTCACGCTCGCCGACGGACGCCGCATCTCGGTGAAGGACGGCTGGCGCGGCCTGCCGGAAGAGCAGGGCTTTCTGCGCGACATCCAGGGCGCGGCCTGCCAGTTGTTCAACACCGTGCTCGCGCCGGGCTCGAACGTCTATCACTACGACCACATCCACGTGGACCTGATGCGCCGCTCGAGCGGCCGCGCCATCTGCAATCCGGCGGCAGTGTCGGGTGAACAGATCGCCGCGCGCGCCGGCGGCCGCTTTGCAGGCCGCGATCCGGGCATCACCGGCTCCGTCGGCGCGAAGCGCCGCGGCGTGTCGTCGCGCGGCGCCTCCGACGACTGGATCGAGGACGAGTCCCACATCAAGGACAACGGGCGGTAGGTCGTCGCTCGCGACGCCGCCTACACCCTGAAACTCAGCGGATCGATTCCGAACCGCACGCGGCCCGTCAGCTCATACGATCCGAGATTCGACGACACGTGATGCGTGAGGCAGCTGGCGTCGCGCAGCAGGCGCTGCAGGATGCCGTCGTTGCGCATCGCGTTCGTGCCTGCGGCGTCATACGCCGCGCGGACGATCCCGGCGCACTGTTGCGTGGCCGTGACGCAGGCGACACGCACCGCCAGAATGGCTTCGTCGGGCGCGCGCTCGCTGCGTAGCGCATGATCCCAGATCGTGCCGAGCGCCTCGCGCAAACCGGCGCGGCACGCGAACCAGAGGCCTTCCGCGGCCTCGAGGCTGCGCAGCACGGCGGCGTTCTCCATCACCGGCTTGCGCGTGTACTTGTCGACCTTGCCGCGCAATTCGTTGCGGGCTTCGTCGAGCGCCCGCCGGGCGAGGCCGAGATGGGTTGCAGACGCGCCCATCGCGATGAACCAGTTGCCCGGCACGAACGCCGCGGTCGGGAAGGGCGCGCGGGCGCGGCCCGCCGGCCAGGCGAACGTGCGATGCCAGGGCACGAACACGTTGTCGAAGTGCACGTCATGGCTGCCGGTGCCGGCAAGGCCGATCGGATCCCAGGTCTCTTCGATCCGTGCTTCGCTGATCGGCGCCAGCGCCGCGATCATCCGCGGGTGGCCCTCCGGACCGGGCGATAAGCTGATCATGCCGCCGACGAACGTCGCCGCGGTGCAGCCGCTTTCAAAACCCCAGCTGCCGGTGATGCGGACGCCGTAAGGCTCCTCGACGATCTCGACCCGCGGCACGCTGCTCCAGGCGGCGCACGCGTTCGGATCGGCGAAGAACTCGTCGCGGAAACGCGGATCGGCCGAGGCATGGATGATGCCGGCGGTGATGTTTGCGTGCGCCGCGACCCAGCCCGTCGATGCGTCGGCTTCCGCCAGCGCATCGCGACCTCGAGCCATTCCGGCAGCGACGCGCCGAGCCCGCCGGCGTCGGCGGGGATCAGGACCTTGAACGCGCCGGCGCGCTTGAGCTTGTCGGCGAAGTCCGGCGCAAGCTTGCGTGCGCGCTCGAAATCCTTCGCGCGCGCTTTCGCTTCTGTTGCGAGATCGGGAAGCGCGGACCTCAGATCCTGCATCGTCGATTTGCCTGCCTTGAGCATGAGATCGTCCTCTTGTTGGCGAAATCGACAGTCTGGTCAGCGCGTCTTCTTCAGGAACACGTAGTCGGCCGCATACGGCACGCTCAGCAGCGCACCGGCTGCCGGACACGCGCCTTCCGCCACGCCGCCTTTGGTGTCGATCCGCTGGATGGTGGTGACGTCCGCCAAAAGACCCGCGCCACGGCGCGTGGTGACCTCGAGCTTGAGCAGGGGGATGTCCAGCGGCGTGGCGCCGGGTGCTCGGCCGCTGACGCGCGCCTCGAGCGTGCTGCCGTCGGTCGACCTCCCAGCGCGGACCGGCATAGTGCCGGCCGATGGTCTTGTCGCCGTCGAGCAGCGTGGCAACCGGTTCGCGGAATTGCCAGACGAGCTTGCCCGAAGCGTCGGGCTTGCACGAATAGATCTGCGCGCCCTCGGCATGCAGGCGGGCGACCAGGGCTTCGCCCGGTGCCGCGATGGTTTCCGGCATTTCGGCCGATGCGGCCGTGAGCGGCAGCAGTGTGCTGATCACGATCCGCGCGAAGAAGTGACGCGTGATGGGGGCGAAAGCAAAAATTGGCATGGGACACTCGTTCCTTGGTTGTGTTTCTGGCGGCGGCGGTGTCCCTCGCGCGCGCTGCCGTTCACGGCTCCGGCCTGTCGGCCAAAGCATCCACTCGGCGGATGAGTACGTCCGACGAGGCCATTGGCTCAATGATCAGCAACGCCGCCATCCTTTGCCGAAACGCCGGGGCGCCTTCGTGGCCTGCCTCGGCCAAGGCGCGCCATAATCGAAAAGTTCGGCGCACTCTTTCCGAAATAAACGTGCGTTCGATCCGCCGCGCTGATGCAGCGCTGCATCATTTGGCGCGACAAACGCCGCAGTTCGAAGCTCGTGTGTTGCCAACTCGCCGACTCGGGCGTATGACATTCGCCATTCCAGTATCGAACCGAGGAGGACATGCATGATCTCGATGTATTCGCTTGTCGCTCCTTCGCGTCCGTCCCCGTATCGGGATCGCGGCGCCGCCGCTTAGGCCTTTCGGTTCGTCACGGTCGGGTCTGACACCCCGGCCTTCTTCCAAATCCAGAACTTTTATAGGTGCCGCCGGACTCGCTTGTCCGTGGCGCCGCAATCGGATGGAGCCGGCTTGCGCATTTGGCGCAGCCGGAACATGTCATGACCAATAAACGCAAAGACCGCCCCACCGCGATCCGCACGGTGCTGCCGTTCGCATTCCGTCACTGGCGCAACCAGCCATGGCTCGGCTCAGGCCTTGGGCTTGCCATGGTCGGCGCCACCGTGTCCGACCTGTTCATGCCGCTGTTCGCCGGCAGGCTGGTCGACGCCATCGCACTTGGCGCAACGGACCTCGAAACGGCGAAGTCCCGCGCCTTCGTCGCGTTCGGCGCCATCATCGCGCTCGGCCTCGTGCAGATCACGTTCCGGCACTTCGGCCTGTGGGCGATCGTGCCGTTCACGCTGCGCGTGATGCAGGACATCGCCCGCGACGCGTTCCACCTGGTGCAGCGCTTCTCGACCGACTGGCACGCGAACAGCTTCGCCGGCTCGACGGTGCGCAAGATCACCCGCGGCATGTGGGCGGTGGACCTGCTCAACGACACGATCCTGCTGGCGCTGCTGCCGTCGATCGTGGTGCTGGGCGGCTCGGCGATCCTGTTCACCCTGCACTGGCCGGCGCTTGGAGCTGCGGTCGGCGATCGGTGCCGTGGCCTACATCACGCTGACCGTCTTCCTGTCGACGCAGTACATTGCGCCGGCGGCGCGGCTGTCGAACGCGTGGGACACGAAAGTCGGCGGCACGCTCGCCGACGCGCTGACCTGCAACGCGGTGGTGAAGTCGTTCGGCGCGGAGGAGCGCGAGGACGCACGGCTCGCGCGCGTGGTCGGCAAGTGGCGCAAGCGCGTGCGGCGGACATGGATGCGCTTCACCATGAGCAGCACGGTGCAGCTGATCGTGCTGCTGGGCATGCGCGCGTCGGTGGTCGGCGGTGCGCTGCTGTTGTGGATCGCGGGCAAGGCGACGCCGGGCGATGTCACCTACGTGCTGACGAGCTACTTCGTCATCCACGGCTACCTGCGTGACATCGGCTTCCACGTCAACAACCTGCAGCGCGCGGTGAACGACATGGAGGAACTGGTGGCGATCCATGACGAGGTGCCGGGCATCCTCGACGCAAAGGATGCGAAGACGCTGAAGGTTGCGGGCGGCAACATCGTGTTCGACGATGTGACGTTCCACTATCGCGGACATTCGACGCCGCTGTACCGCAACCTGAAGGTCGAGATCGAGGCGGGCGAGCGTGTCGGCCTGGTCGGGCGTTCCGGCTCGGGCAAGACGACGTTCGTCAAGCTGATCCAGCGCCTCTACGACATCGGCGGCGGCCGCATCCTGATCGACGGTCAGGATGTGTCGAAGGCGACGCAGGCGTCGTTGCGGCAGCAGATCGCGATCGTGCAGCAGGAGCCGATCCTGTTTCATCGCTCGCTTGCCGACAACATCGCCTACGGCCGTCCGGGCGCGCGCTTCGACGAGGTCGTCGAGGCGGCGCGGCTCGCCAACGCGCACGAGTTCATCGAGCGGCTGCCGCACGGTTACGGCACGCTGGTCGGCGAGCGCGGCGTGAAGCTCTCGGGCGGCGAGCGGCAGCGCGTCGCGCTGGCGCGGGCGTTCCTGGCGGACGCGCCGATCCTGATCCTGGACGAGGCAACCTCCAGCCTCGATTCGGAATCGGAGGCGCTGATCCAGGAGGCGATGCAGCGGCTGATGCACGGGCGCACGTCGATCGTGATCGCGCACCGGCTCTCGACCGTGCGTGCGCTCGACCGCATCCTGGTGTTCGACCGCGGCCAGATCGTCGAGGAAGGCACGCACCGCACGCTCGTCGCCAGCGGCGGCATCTACCGCACGCTGTTCGAGCGGCAGGTGCTGGAACTCGGCGGCGCGGAGCTGGATCGCGTTTCGGCTGCGGAGTGACGCAGGCGTTGCGTCATGCAATAGTTGGCAAGGCCCGGCGCCCACCACGCCGGGCCTTGTTGCATGGGGAACGACATGAGTTTCATCACGGGCGTCGGGCTGACCGCCTACGGCAAGCGCGACGGCCTGATCGACGCTGGACCTGATGAGCGAGGCGGCGACGCTTGCGCTCGATGACTCAGGGCTGAAGCGCGGCGAGATCGACGGCGTGCTGTGCGGCTATTCCACCACCATGCCGCACCTGATGCTGGCCACGGTGTTCGCCGAGCATTTCGGCATCCAGCCGACATACGCGCACGCCATCCAGGTCGGCGGCGCCACCGGGCTCGCGATGGGCATGCTGGCGCATGAGCTGGTCGCGGCCGGCGTCGCGAACAACGTGCTGGTGGTCGCGGGCGAGAATCGCCTGACCGGCCAGGCGCGCGACTCGGCGATCCAGACGCTGGCGCAAGTCGGCCATCCCGTTTTCGAGGTGCCGCTCGGGCCGACGATCCCGGCCTATTACGGCCTCGTCGCCTCGCGCTACATGCACGAATTCGGCATCACCGAAGAGCAACTCGCAGCGTTCGCGGTGCTGATGCGCACGCACGCGCTGGCGCATCCCGGCGCACAGTTCCGCGAGCCGATCACCGTCGCCGACGTGATGGCCTCGCGCTCGATCGCGACGCCCTTGAAACTGCTCGACTGCTGTCCGGTGTCGGACGGCGGCGCCGCCTTCATCGTCAGCCGCGAGCCGGTGAACGATTTTCGCATTCGCATCATGGGCTGCGGCCAGGCGCATCGGCACCAGCATGTGACGATGGCCGGAGATGTGACGCGCTATGGCGCGTCCGACGCGTGCAGTCGTGCAATGGCGGCTTCCGGCGTCAACCTCGGCGACATCGACTATGCCGCCGTCTACGACAGCTTCACCATTACGCTGGCGATCCTGCTCGAGGAGATCGGCATCGCCAAGCGCGGCGAGGCGGCGCTGATGGCGGCCGGCGGCGAGTTCGGCGTCAAGGGACGCTTGCCGTTGAACACCCATGGCGGGCTGCTGTCCTACGGCCACTGCGGCACCGGCGGCGCGATGGCGCATGTCGTCGAGACGCACCTGCAGATGACGGGCCGCGCAGGCGCGCGCCAGGTGCGGGACGCGTCGCTGGCGTTGCTGCACGGCGACGGCGGCATTCTCTCGTCCCATGTCAGCATGTTCCTGGAGCGAGTGCGATGAGCGGATCAGCAAAGCCTGTCGCCGACTGGACCGCCGGCGTGGAGAGCGTCGCCTTTCAAGCGTGCGGTGCCTGCAAGCACGTCTGGTATTTTCGTCGCGGCTTCTGCCCTGCGTGCGGATCAAGCGAAGTTTCTGATCGGACGGCCTCAGGGGAGGGCGTCGTCTTCGCGATCTCCGTCGTCACCCGCGCCGCCACGCCGGAGGCACGCGCGCATGTTCCCTACGCCGTAGTGCTCGTGGACGCCAATGAAGGCTTCCGCATGATGGGCCACGGCGACCGCGACCTGAAGATCGGCGACAAGGTGAAAGCGCGCTTCGAAAAATTCACCGACCACATCGTGCCGTATTTCGCGAAGGCTTAGCCGTCTCCGAATGACCTCGCAAAAACTGGTGAGGGGCCCGGCGTGTTCGCGCCGGACCCCTCATTTAGCAGCATCAGCCAGCCTGTAAGCCGGGTTCTGTAAGGCACCGCCGCGTTTCCGCGACGATACGTGACGGCCATTCCTCTGGGACCGTGCTTGCGCACGGCCTCAAGCAACCTACCCGAACGGCAGGGCCGGACTGCCCCGCGGCGTTATCGCTTGCGCGAACCTTCCGCTTTCGCCGTTCCTATTCGGTCTTGCTCCCGGTGGGGTTTGCCATGCCGCCGTCATTGCTGACGACGCGGTGCGCTCTTACCGCACCTTTTCACCCTTGCCGCACCCGAAGATGAGGCGGTTCGTTCTCTGTGGCACTTTCCCTGAGGCCGTTCCGGCTTGCGCCGCAAAAGCCCCGCCGGAAGTTATCCGGCACCGTTTGTCCATGGAGCCCGGACTTTCCTCCCTCGCGGCCTTTCGGCACATGCGAGAGCGGCCGTCCGGCCGACTGACGTCCTTCAGATGAAGGCTGCGTCTGCGCGCGTCAAGAAGTGTAATGCGTCAGGTGGTAAACGTTCGCCTCACACGCCTTGGGCGCTGCTCGACCTGAGCGCGTTCAGAAGGTCGTGCAGGGTGGCGAGCGTCGAGGGATCGGCGATGCCGTCCACGCGCGCGGGGCGGAAATGCCGCTGGAAGGCGTTGACCACTTCGCGCGTGGCGTTGTCGTACTGGCCGCTCGCCGTAATGGTGTAGCCATAGGCGGCCAGCGCTTCCTGCAGCGCCAGCACGTCGGGTCCCGACGCGCCGAGGCTGAGCGACGTGCCCGGCACGATCTTCGCGGGCAGCACGTACAGGCCGACGCCGGAATCGGCGAGCAGTTGCCACGGAAATTTCTCGCCCGGATCCTGCTTGCGGCCCGGCGAAACGTCGGAATGGCCGAGCACCCGCGCGCGCGGGATGTTGCGGCGGATCATGATGCCCTTGCACAGCGCGATCACCGCGGCGATTTGCCGGAGCGGATAGGCGGGCAGGTCGTAGTCGTGGCCGCCGTTGACGATCTCGACGCCGATCGAGCAGGTGTTGACGTCGCTCTCCGCGCCCCATGTCGATGCGCCCGCGTGCCATGCGCGCAGCGATTCCGGAACGGACTGAATGATGCGGCCGTCCTCGCGGACGATGTAGTGCGCCGAGACCTCGGTTCCCGCGACCGTCAGCCGGCGGATCGCGACCTCCGCGTCGGTCATCCCGGTATAATGCAACACGATCATGTCCGGCACCCGGCCGCCGCGGCGGTCGCCGTAGTTGGCCGACGGAATCACGTCCGAGACGACGGACGAATCGGGGAAGAACTTCATGTCGCTCGCAGTCCAGGGTGACGGCAACGCGTTTGCGCGTCGGAGCGTCGGTTCAGCCTGCGAGAGATGGCTCTGAGACATGTAACTGGCCAGGCAGGAACGGGATATGTCGACGGCAAACTGTGATGTCTTGCGGTGACGCCTCACTAAAGCCCAAGGGCGGCATGCGTACAATCCAAAGCCGAGTTGATTGGTGTGGATTGGTTAACACCTGTGGCAGGAATGCACGTGGCCATGCATCGGAAGACTTTGCATCAGCCGACGAATGCGCATCGTCAACGGTTCTTTAACGTTAACAGTCGTTACTGAGGGGTGAACAAGCCGAACCGTGAGGGGAGGCAGCAATGTCATTGACGCGCCGATACATCCCATGGCTGCAGCGACAAGCTTGCGCGTACCGGTTGGACACCGCTTGCGCGGCAAGTTTTCCACAGGCCTGCGCGCCTCCAGTTGCGGAGGGAACTCTGAAAATTTACCACCGCTTAGGAGCCGGCGTGGCAAGTGCCGTTGCGGGTGGGCGGCACGGACTTCAGGCAGGCTCTGGAGCAGGGGAATGATTGCGGGCGGCGGAACTTCCGCGAGCTCGGGTGCTGCGGCCCGTCATGTGTCCGTATTGCTGACCGAAGCGATGCAACTGCTCGCGCCGCAGAACGGCGGCGTCTATGTCGACGCGACGTTCGGCGCAGGCGGCTACAGCCGCGCCATCCTCGATATCAGCGGTACTCAGGTGCTCGGCATCGATCGCGATCGCACGGCGATCGCCGCGGGCTTCGACCTGGTCGATCGCGCGGACGGTCGGCTGGTGCTGGTCGAGGACCGATTCTCCAATCTCGCCGATGTCTGCCGCGCGCAGGGCCACGACTCCGTCGACGGCGTCGTCATGGATATCGGCGTCTCATCGATGCAACTGGATCAGGCTGAACGCGGCTTCTCGTTCCGTCTCGACGGACCGCTCGACATGCGCATGGGCGGCGACGGGCCGAGCGCGGCGGACGTGATCGCAGCGGCAGCTCCCGCCGACCTCGCGCGCATCTTCAAGATTTTCGGCGAAGAAAAATTCGCACGTCCGATTGCGCGCGCGATCGCCGAGGCGCGTCAGGAGACGCCGATCACGACGACGCGGGCGCTTGTCGAGATCATCTCGCGCGTGCTGCGCCAGCGGCCGGGCGAAATCCACCCCGCGACGCGGACGTTCCAGGCGCTGCGCATCTTCGTCAACGAAGAGCTCGATGAGCTGCAGGAGGCGCTGCGGGGCGCGGAGGAGATCCTGAAGCCCGGTGGGCGGCTGGTCGTCGTCTCGTTCCATTCGCTCGAAGACCGTATCGTCAAGACGTTCTTCGCAGACCGCTCGCGCACCGGTGGCGGATCGCGGCACCAGCCGGAAGTGCAGCACGCGCCGCCAAGTTTCAAGGTGCTGACCAAGCGGCCGCTCGTTGCGGACGAGAGCGAGACCGCAGCCAATCCGCGCGCGCGCTCGGCAAAACTGCGTGCGGCCGAGCGGACCGATGCACCGCCCCATGGCGCTTCACAGCGAAGGACTTGCCGTCCCTTCGCTCGCCGACGTGATGCGGGGAGGGTGACGTCGATGCGCATCGTCCACCTTTTCATGGTCTGCGCGCTGGTGTTCGCCGCAGCCTACGTCTACCGCATCAAGATGGAATCGACCGTGCGCACCGAGCGCGTGATGAAGCTGCGTGCCGACATCCGCACCGAGCGCGACGCGATTGCCCGGCTGCATGCCGACTGGGCGAAACTCGAATCGCCGGGCCGCCTGCAGGGCCTCGCCGAGCGGCACACCAAACTGCGCTTCATCGAGGCCACGCAGTACGACAACCTGAAGAGCCTGCCCGAGCGTCCGCCGAGCTTCATCAAGCCGAACGATCCGGATCCGATCGGCACGATGATCGAGATAGCCGATCCTGATCTCACCAGTTCGATAACGCCGCCGGAGGCCTCGCGATGAGCGTCGAGACGCCTGACACGCGACCGGCGCGGCCGGCCGAACACTGGCGGCGGCGGCTGATCCGCACGCTGCTGTACGGCAAGAACGTCGACCGTCACGTGAAGGCGCGCGCGCGCGTCGGTTTCGCGATCGTGGCGTTCGTTGCGATCTACGGCATCATTGCCGGCAAGCTGATGCTGTTCGGCATCACCGCCGAGAGCAACGAGGCGAGCAAGCGCGCCGCGCAGGACGCGACCGCCACCGCGCGTCCCGACATTCTCGACCGCAACGGACTGATCCTTGCGACCGACGTGAAGACCTCGTCGCTGTTCGGCGAGCCGCGGCGGCTGGTGGATCGCGACGAAGCGGTGGAGCTCCTGACCAGCGCGCTGCCCGACCTCGAGACCGCCGAGGTGCGGCAGCGGCTGCACACGCGCAAAGGCTTCGTCTGGCTGAAGCGCGAGATCACGCCGGAGCAGGAGCGGCAGATCCATCGGCTCGGCATTCCCGGCATCGGCTTCCTGCGCGAGAACAAGCGCGTCTATCCGTCCGGTCCGGTGGTCTCGCACCTGATCGGCCATGTGAACATCGACAACCAGGGTATCGCCGGCATCGAGAAGTGGCTCGACAGCAACGGCCTTGCCGACCTGCACATGGCGGGCTTCGCCAACGACCGGCAGCAGGAGCCGGTGGAGCTCGCGGTCGACCTGCGCGTCGAGCACGCGCTGCGCGACGAACTGCTCAAGGCGAAGGACAAGTACAAGGCGAAAGCCGCGGCCGGCCTCGTTTCGAACGTGAAGACCGGCGAGATCGTCGCAATGGTCTCGGTGCCGGACTATGATCCGAACAATCCGAAGGAGGCGAACGATCCGACCCGCATCAACCGCCTGACCACCGGCGTGTTCGAGATGGGTTCGACCTTCAAGGCGCTGACGCTGGCGATGGCGCTGGATTCCGGCAGGGCCAACCTCAACACGATGTACGATGCGCGCGGCTCGCTGCGCTACGGCCGCTTCAACATCCGCGACACGCACCCGATGGGACGCGCCATCACGCTGTCGGAAGTGTTCACCTATTCGTCCAACATCGGTGCGGCACGCGTGGCGCTGTCGCAGGGCGTCGAGGCGCACAAGGCGTTCCTGAAGAAGCTCGGCCAGCTCGACCGGCTGCGCACCGAGTTGCCCGAGAGCGCCGAGCCGATCGTGCCGAAGCGCTGGGGCGAGCTCAACACGGTGACGATCGCCTTCGGCCACGGCCTGTCGGTCGCGCCGCTGCAGGCGGTGATGGGGATCAACGCGCTGGTCAATGGCGGCTACCTCATTCCGCCGACGCTCCTGAAGCGCAGCGAAGCCGAGGCGATGAAACTGGCGAAGCAGGTGGTGAAGGCCGACACCAGCCAGAAGATGCGCCACCTGATGCGGCTGAATGCCGAGATCGGCACCGCGAAAAAGGCCGACGTGCAGGGCTATTATGTCGGCGGCAAAACCGGCACCTCCGAGAAGGTCGTCAACGGCCGCTATTCCCGCAAGCAGGTGCTCAACTCGTTCACCGCCATCATGCCGTCGGACAACCCGAAGTATCAGATCCTGATCATGCTGGACGAGCCGCAGCCGCTCGCCGAGACGCACGGTTTCATCACCTCGGGCTGGAACACGGTGCCGACCGGTGGCAAAGTGATCGCGCGCATTGCCCCCTTGCTCGGCGTGGAGCCGCGTTTCGATTTGCCGCCGTCCGAGCGCCTTATTCTTGCAGCAACAAGGTAACAGGGTCGGTGCAGGACAGCACCGGCTGCCGGATGAAAGAATGAAGCTTCGCGAACTCCTGAGCGACGATGCCGCGCCCGGTGGCGCCGGCGAGATCGCCGTTTCGGGGTTGTCCGTCGACAGCCGCCAGGTGAAGCGCGGCGACGTGTTCTTCGCCCTCGCCGGCGCGAAGACCGACGGCGCAAAGTTCGTCGAAGCGGCGATTGCCGGCGGTGCGGTCGCCGTCGTCGGCGAGCACGCGCCGGCTGCCGCGACCAGCGTCCCCTTCATCAAGGCAGCGAATGCGACGACGGGCGCTGGCGCGCGCCGCGGCGCGCTTCCATTCGCGCCAGCCGCAAACCATTGCCGCCGTGACCGGCACCAGCGGCAAGACATCGGTGGCGGCCTTCACACGGCAGATCTGGATCGCGCAAGGGTTTGCCGCCGCGAGCATCGGCACCATCGGTCTCGTGTCGCCGAAGCGCACGGTCTATGGCTCGCTGACGACGCCAGATCCGATCTCGTTGCACAAGACGCTCGACGAGATCGCCGGCGAAGGCGTCACGCATCTCGCGTTCGAGGCGTCGTCGCACGGCCTCGACCAGCATCGGCTGGACGGCGTGCGCGTCGACGCCGGCGCATTCACCAATCTCTCGCGCGATCACATGGATTATCATCCGACCGTCGCGCACTATCTCGGCGCGAAGCTGCGGCTGTTCACCGATCTGGTGAAACCGGACGGCGCGGCCGTGATCGTTGCCGATCATGAACATTCGGATGCAGTCGTCGCCGCTGCGCGCACGCGCGGCCTGCGCGTGATCACCGTCGGCCGCAAGGGCAGCGGCATCCGTCTGGTCGATGCGGCAATCGACGGCTTTGGTCAGGTCATGACCGTCGAACATGAAGGCAGGCGCACAAAGCTGCGGCTGCCGCTGGTCGGCGAATTCCAGATCGAGAACGCGCTGGTGTCGGCGGGTCTCGCGATTGCCACGGGCACGGAGGCTGCAAAGGCATTCGCTGCGCTCGAGCAGCTCGAGGGCGCCAAGGGGCGGATCGAGCTGGTCGGCGAGAAGAATGGTGCGGCGATCTTCGTCGACTACGCGCACAAGCCGGATGCTCTGGACAAGGTCCTGATCGCGCTGCGGCCCTACGCGAAGCGCAAGCTGGTGGTCGTGTTCGGCGCCGGCGGCGACCGCGATCCCGGCAAGCGCGCGGTGATGGGCGAAGTCGCGGCGAAGGGGGCTGATATCGCCATCGTCACCGACGACAATCCGCGCAGCGAGAACCCGGCCGCCATTCGTGCGGCGATCATGGCCGCCGCGCCCGGCGCACGCGAAATCGGCGATCGCGCCGAGGCCATTCGCGTGGCGATCGCCGAGTTGCAGCCGGGCGATGCGCTGGTGATTGCCGGCAAGGGCCACGAGACCGGGCAGATCGTCGGCGAGACGACACTTCCGTTCAGCGATCACGAAGCTGCGGCAGCGGCGCTTAAGGAGCATGCGGCATGAGCGGGCAGGCGCTGTGGACACTTCAGGCCATGCGCGAGGCGATGCACGCCGACGCGCGCGGGCCGATGCCGGAGGTGATCACCGGGCTCTCCATCGACAGCCGGACGATCGGCGCGGGTGAGGCCTACTTCGCCATCAAGGGCGACATCCACGATGGCCACGCCTTCGTCGAAGCGGCGCTGAAGAACGGCGCTGGAGTGGCCGTGGTCGAGAGCGCGCAGGCGGACAAGTTTGCAGGCCTTCCCGTCCTGGTCGTTCCCGACGTGCTCGACGGCCTTCGCCAGCTTGCGCGCGTCTCGCGCGCGCGGCTGAAGGCAAAGGTCATCGCCGTCACCGGCTCGGTCGGCAAGACCTCGACCAAGGAGGCGCTGCGCTGTGTGCTCGCAGCGCAAGGCCCGACCCATGCGGCCGTGGCCTCGTTCAACAATCACTGGGGCGTGCCGCTGTCGCTTGCGCGCTGCCCTGCCGACGTCAGCTACGGCGTCTTCGAGATCGGCATGAACCACGCGGGCGAGATCGAGCCGCTGGTGCAGATGGTGCGCCCCCATGTGGCGGTGATCACCACCATCGAGCCGGTGCACCTGGAATACCTCGGCTCGATCGAGGCGATCGCCGACGCCAAGGCGGAGATTTTTTCCGGCGTCGAGCCGGGCGGCGCGGTGGTGCTCAAACTCGACAATCCGCAGTTCGCGCGGCTGCGCGATGCCGCGCAGAATGCCGGGATAAAGCGCATCGTCACGTTCGGCGAGCATGCTGCCGCGGATGCGCGGCTGCTCGACGTGTCGCTGCACGCGACATGCTCGGCGGTGCATGCGAATATTCTTGGCCACGACGTCACCTACAAGATCGGCATGCCCGGGCGCCATATGGCGATGAACTCGATTGCCGTGCTGGCCGCGGCGTCCGTCGCAGGCGCCGACCTGGCGCAGAGCGCGCTGGCGCTGTCGCAGATGCAGGCGCCCGTGGGCCGCGGCGCCCGGATCGCGCTCGGCGTTTCCGGCGGCGAAGCGCTGCTGATCGACGAGAGCTACAATGCCAACCCGGCCTCGATGCCTGCGGCGTTGAGCGTGCTGGGCAAGGCTGGGATCGGCCCGCGCGGCCGCCGCATCGCCATCCTTGGCGACATGCTGGAACTGGGGCCGACCGGGGCCGAACTGCATGCGGCGCTTGCGGAATCCGTGCGTGCGAACGCCATCGACCTGGTGTTTTGCTGCGGCCCGCTGATGCGATCCCTGTGGGAGGCCCTTCCGTCGAACCGCCGGGGCGGCTATGCCGATAGCTCGGCGGCGCTCGAACAGGATGTCGCCCACGCTGTTCGCGCCGGCGACGCGCTGATGATCAAGGGCTCGCTCGGTATGAAAATGAAATTGATCGTCGAGGCGCTGAAGCGCCGTTTCCCTACCCCGGGCGCGTTCGACGACGTGGCCGTCTGAGGCGATACGATGTTTTTTTGGCTGGTCGAGCTTTCCGGTTCGGTACCCGTTTTCAACGTGTTTCGCTACATCACCTTCCGCACCGGCGGCGCGATGGCGACCGCTGCGCTGTTCGTGTTCCTGTTCGGGCCGTGGATCATCGATCACCTGCGCCTGCGGCAGGGCAAGGGACAGCCGATCCGCGAGGACGGTCCGCAATCGCACCTGATCGCCAAGAAGGGCACGCCGACCATGGGCGGGCTGATGATCCTGTCCGGGCTGGTGGTCGCGACGCTGCTGTGGGGCAACCTGCGCAATCCGTATGTCTGGATCGTGCTGGCGGTCACGCTTGGTTTCGGCTTCGTCGGCTTCTACGACGACTACCTGAAGGTCACCAAGCAGTCGCATGCCGGCTTTTCGGGCCGCACGCGCCTTGCGATCGAGGCGATCATCGCCGGCGCAGCGTGCTTTGCGATCATCTGGATCGGCCGCCCGAGCGCTGTCGACCGCGCTGGCCGTGCCGTTCCTGAAGGACTTCATCATCGACTTCGGCTGGTTCTTTCTCATCTTCACGACCTTCATCATCGTCGGCGCGGGCAACGCCGTGAACCTGACCGACGGCCTCGACGGCCTTGCCATCGTGCCGGTGATGATCGCGGCGGCGAGCTTCGGCATGATCGCCTATCTCGCGGGTAACGCCGTGTTCTCCGAATATCTGCAGATACGCTACGTGCCCGGCACCGGCGAGCTCGCGGTGTTATGTGGCGCGCGTGCTCGGCGCCGGGCTGGGCTTCCTGTGGTTCAACGCGCCGCCGGCCTCGATCTTCATGGGCGACACCGGCTCGCTCGCGCTCGGCGGCATGCTCGGCACCATCGCGGTCGCGACCAAGCACGAGATCGTGCTCGCGGTGATCGGCGGCCTGTTCGTGCTGGAAGCGGTCTCGGTGATCGTGCAGGTCGTCTCGTTCAAGCTCACCGGCAAGCGCGTGTTCAGGATGGCGCCGATCCATCACCATTTCGAGCAGAAGGGATGGACCGAACCGCAGGTCGTCATCCGCTTCTGGATCATCTCCGTCGTGCTGGCGCTCGCCGGTCTGTCGACGCTCAAGCTGCGGTGAGCCAGTGATCCCCGTCACCAGTTTCAAGGGCAAGACGGTTGCCGTGTTCGGCCTCGGCGGGTCGGGCCTTGCGAGCTGTCAGGCGCTGAAGGCCGGCGGCGCCGAGGTCGTTGCCAGCGACGACAATGCGGAGAGCCTCGCCCAGGCCGCCAAGGCCGGCTTCACCACCGCCAACCTGCGCGATGTCTCCTGGGCGAACTTCGCCGCGCTGGTGCTGGCGCCCGGCGTGCCGCTGACGCATCCGACGCCGCACTGGACCGTGCTCGCGGCGCAGCGGGCCGGCGTTGCGGTGATCGGCGACATCGAGCTGTTTTGTCTCGAGCGCAAGCGCACCGCGCCGAACGCGCCGTTCGTGGCCATCACCGGCACCAACGGCAAGTCGACCACCACCGCGCTGGTCGCGCACCTGATGCGCGAAGCCGGCCACGACGTGCAGATGGGCGGCAACATCGGCACCGCGATCCTCTCGCTCGAGCCGCCGCGCATGGGCCGCGTGCACGTGATCGAGATGTCGTCGTACCAGATCGACCTCACGCCGTCGCTCGATCCCTCGGTCGGCATCCTGCTCAACGTCACCGAGGATCACATCGACCGGCACGGCACGCTGGCGCACTACGCGGCGGTGAAGGAGCGGCTGGTCGCCAGCGTCCAGAAGAGCGGAACCGCCGTCATCGGCGTCGACGACAACTGGTGCCGCGCCGCCGCCGACCGCATCGAGCAGGCCGGCACCAACGTCATCCGCGTCTCGGTGCGCCAGCCGCTGGCGAGCGGCATCTATGCCGAGCGCGACCAGATCGTGCGGGCGAATGGCGGGGCGCAGGAGCGAGGTCGCACGGATCGGCGGCATCGGCTCGCTGCGCGGCCAGCACAACGCACAGAATGCAGCGTGCGCCGCGGCGGCGGCGCTTGCGCTGGGCGTCAAGGAAGAGGTGATCCAGAAGGGCCTGCGCAGCTTTCCCGGCCTCGCGCACCGCATGGAGCAGGTGGGCCGGCGCGGCGGCGTGCTGTTCGTCAACGACTCCAAGGGCACCAACGCGGATGCGGCAGCCCGCGCGCTGTCGTCGTTCAACGACATCTTCTGGATCGCCGGCGGCAAGCCGAAGACCGGCGGCATCACCAGCCTCAGCGAATTCTTCCCGCGCATCCGCAAGGCCTACCTGATCGGCGAGGCGGCGCAGGAGTTTGCGGGCACCCTCGGCGCAAGAGTGCCGCACGAGATTTCACAGACGCTCGACAATGCGCTCGCGGCGGCCGCACGCGATGCGGATGCCTCCGGTCTTGCCGATCCGGTGGTGCTGCTGTCGCCCGCCTGCGCGTCGTTCGACCAGTACCGGAACTTCGAGATCCGCGGAAATCGCTTTAGGGAGCTTGTGCAGGCGCTGCCTGGGGTTAAGCCGGCAATTTGATCGATTTCCTTAACCGTTCGTAAACCACGATGGTGGACCACTAGAGGGACATCCTTCAGGGAATCCCGATGATCGCGCGCGACCGACGCACTCCGCTCAGCCATTGGTGGTGGACGGTCGACCGCCTGCTGCTCGCGGCCCTGACCACTCTCATTCTCGGCGGCATCATCCTGTCGCTGGCGGCCAGCCCGCCGGTTGCGACCCGCATCGGCCTCGATCCGTTCCACTTCTTCAACCGCCACGTCATGTTCATCCTGCCGGCGTTCGCGGTGATGATCGGCATCTCGTTCCTGTCGCCGCGCCAGGTGCGCCGCTCGGCACTCATTATGTTTGCGATCAGCGTGGTGCTGCTTGCCGCGACGCTGGTGTTCGGCGCGGAGGTCAAGGGCTCGCGCCGCTGGATTTCCATCGCCGGCATCAGCATCCAGGCCTCGGAGTTCGCAAAGCCCGCCTTCGTGGTGCTGGTCGCCTGGCTGTTCTCGGAATCGGCGCGCCGGCCGGAGATGCCCGCGACCTCGCTCGCGCTGGCCGCACTGCTGCTCGTCGTCGCGCTGCTGGTGCTCGAGCCGGACTTCGGCCAGACGATGCTGATCCTGATGGTGTGGGGCGCGCTGTTCTTCATGGCCGGCATGCGCATGATCTGGGTCGCCGGGCTTGCCGGCGCGGCCCTGGCCGGGCTGTTCAGCGCCTACATGTTCGTGCCGCACGTCGCGCGGCGCATCAAGCGGTTCATGGACCCGGCCTCGGGCGACACCTTCCAGGTCGACATGGCGACCGAATCCTTCGCGCGCGGCGGCTGGTTCGGGCAGGGCCCGGGCGAGGGCACCGTGAAGCGCATCCTGCCCGACAGCCACACCGACTTCGTGTTCGCCGTCGCCGCCGAAGAGTTCGGCATCATCCTCTGCCTTGCGCTGGTCGCACTGTTCGCCTTCATTGTGATCCGTACGCTGAAGACCGCGTACCGCACCGAGGACCTGTTCACGCGCTTTGCGGCCTCGGGGCTGGCGATCCTGTTCGGCATCCAATCGGCGATCAACATGGCGGTGAACCTGCACCTGATTCCTGCGAAGGGCATGACGCTGCCGTTCATCTCCTATGGCGGCTCGTCGATGATCTCGCTCGCCTACGGCATGGGCATGCTGCTGGCGCTGACGCGGCAGCGATCTCCCATCGAGCTCGAAGCGACCGGCGGTTCGGATTTCGCACGCAGCTATGCCTGAAGCTCCGCTCATCCTGCTCGCGGCGGGCGGCACCGGCGGACACCTGTTTCCGGCCGAGGCGCTGGGCGTCGGTGCTGATGCGGCGCGGCTTGCGCGTCCGCCTCGTCACCGACGATCGCGCGGTGCGCTACAGCGGGCTGTTCTCCGAAGGCATGCTCGACGTGGTGCCGAGCGAGACCGTGCGCTCGAAGAATCCGCTCGCGCTCGCGCGCACCGGCTTCATGCTCGCGGCCGGAACGGTCACAGCCATCAACCTGGTGCGCCGGCTGAAGCCTGCGGCGATGATCGGCTTCGGCGGCTATCCGACGCTGCCGCCGCTGGTCGCTGCGCGGCTGATGGGCGTGCCGACGCTGATCCACGATTCCAACGCGGTGCTCGGCCGCGCCAACCGGTTTCTCGGCGGCGCGCGTCGATGCGATCGCCACCTCGCTGCCCGGCGTGTTCGATCGCGATCCGGCGCTGGCCTCGAAATCGACGCTGACCGGCACGCCGCTCAGGCCCGCGGTGCTCGACCGCCGCTGCCCAGCCGTATCGCCCGCCGCGCCTGAACGGACCCCTGCATCTGCTCGTGGTCGGCGGCAGCCAGGGCGCGCGCATCATGGCCGACATCGTCCCGCCGGCGATCGAGCGGCTGGAGCCGGCACTGTGGCGCCGGCTCGCGCTGGTGCAGCAGGTGCGCGAGGAAGACCTCGCGCGGGTGCGCTCGATCTACGAGCGGCTGAAGATCGATGCCGAGCTGGCGCCGTTCTTCACCGACCTGCCGGCGCGGCTGGCCGCTACCCATCTCGTCGTCTCGCGGTCCGGGGCCGGCACGGTCGCCGAGCTTGCAGGCGTCGGCCGTCCCTCGATCCTGGTGCCGCTGCCGGGCTCGATCGATCAGGACCAGTTCGCCAATGCCGGCGTGCTGATGCAGGCCGGCGGCGCGATCCGCATTCCGCAGACCGAATTCACGCCGGACCGGCTGGCGTCGGAGATCTCCGCGCTCGCCGCCGAGCCGCAGCGGCTGGCCGACATGGCGCGCAACGCGCGCTCGCGCCGGCACGCCTCGATGCCGCCGAACGGCTTGCCGATCTGGTGACGAAAGTGGCGGGAATTGGTTCGAAGAGCTGAATTTTCCAGCCTCGGCCCGCTTGTCCGGGCCGCTCACCTCTTGCATGAATCAGCTAGAACAATCGCGAAGCCCGGCTTGTCCGGGCATCCCGGAGCAAGCCTACTCATGAGACTGCCGAGCCAGATCGGGCCCATTCATTTCGTCGGCATCGGCGGCATCGGCATGAGCGGCATTGCCGAGGTGCTGTGCAATCTCGGCTACACCGTGCAGGGATCCGACGCCTCGGAAGGCGCCAACGTCACGCGGCTGCGCGAGAAGGGCGTCGACCATCGACGTCGGCCACGCCGCGGAGAATGTCGCCGGCGCCGAAGTGCTGGTGGTCTCGACCGCGATCAAGCGCGACAATCCGGAGCTCATGGCGGCGCGGGCGCAGCGCATTCCCGTCGTCCGCCGCGCCGAGATGCTGGCCGAGCTGATGCGGCTGAAGAGCTGCGTCGCCATCGCCGGCACCCACGGCAAGACCACCACCACCTCGATGGTCGCGACCCTGCTCGATGCCGGCAACCTCGATCCGACCGTGATCAACGGCGGCATCATCAATGCCTACGGCACCAATGCGCGGCTCGGCGCCGGCGACTGGATGGTGGTCGAGGCCGACGAGAGCGACGGCACCTTCCTGAAGCTGCCGGCCGACGTCGCCATCGTCACCAATGTCGATCCCGAGCACCTCGACCACTTCAAGACCTTCGAGGCGGTGCAGGACGCGTTCCGCAACTTCGTCGAGCAGGTGCCGTTCTACGGCTTCGCGGTGATGTGCACCGACCATCCGGTGGTGCAGTCGCTGGTCGGCAAGATCGAGGACCGCCGCATCGTCACCTACGGCGTCAACCCGCAGGCCGACGTGCGGCTGGCCGACCTCGACCGCCGAGAACGGCGGCTCGCAGGTTCAAGGTGATTTTCCGCGACCGCGCTGAGCGGCGCGACGCATGAGATCCCGGATCTCGTGCTGCCGATGCCGGGGCGGCACAACGCATCGAACGCGACGGCGGCGATCGCGGTGGCGCGCGAGCTCGGCATTTCCGACGACGCCATCCGCAAGGCGCTGGCAGGCTTTGGCGGCGTGAAGCGCCGCTTCACCCGCACCGGCGAGTGGAACGGCGTGACGGTGATCGACGACTACGGCCACCATCCGGTGGAGATCGCCGCGGTGCTGAGGGCGGCGCGGGAGTCGACCAAGGGCAAGGTGATCGCCGTGGTGCAGCCGCATCGCTACACCCGCCTGCAGTCGCTGTTCGACGAATTCTGTACGTGTTTCAACGATGCAGACGCGGTTGTTGTCGCGGAAGTTTATCCGGCAGGTGAAGCGCCGATCACCGGCATCGACCGCGATCACTTCGTGCTGGGCCTGCGCGCGCACGGCCATCGCAATGTGGTGCCGCTGCAAAATTCGGCGGCGCTGGCCGGCGTCGTGCGCGGGCTCGCCAAGAAGGGCGACTACGTCGTCTGCCTCGGCGCCGGCAACATCACCCAATGGGCCTATGCGCTACCGGGCGAACTGAAGGCGCTGGGATAGCATGACCTTCCCCGACATCACGCCTGATCTGAAAGCGGCGATGCCGGAGCTGCGCGGGCGGCTGGCGGCCAATCAGGAGATGGCGCCGCTGACCTGGTTTCGCGTCGGCGGGCCGGCGCAGGTGCTGTTCACGCCGGCGGACGAGGACGACCTCGCGTATTTTCTGTCGAAGCTGCCGCAAGAGATTGCCGTCTATCCGGTCGGCGTCGGCTCCAACCTGATCGTCCGCGACGGCGGCGTGCCGGGCATCGTCATCCGCCTGTCGCCGCGCGGCTTTGGCGAGGCGACGGCGCAGGACGACACGGTGCGCGCCGGCACCGCGGCGCTCGACAAGCGGGTGGCCGAGGTGGCCGCGTCCGCCAACATCGCCGGCCTCGAATTCTACTTCGGCATTCCGGGCTCGATCGGCGGCGCGCTGCGCATGAATGCCGGCGCCAACGGCGGCGAGACCAAGGACGTGCTGGTCGAGGCGACCGGCATCACCCGCAAGGGCGAGAAGCGCGTCTTCTCCAACGCCGACATGAAGTTCGTCTACCGCAACTGCGGCGTCGAGGAGGGCGTGATCTTCACCTCGGCGCGCTTTCGCGGACGCATCGCCGATCCGGACGAGCATCCGCGCGCGGATGAACGAGGTGCAGCAGCACCGCGAGACGGCGCAGCCGATCCGCGAGAAGACCGGCGGCTCCACCTTCAAGAATCCGCCCGGCCACAGCGCGTGGAAGCTGATCGACGCGGCCGGCATGCGCGGCTTCCGCGTCGGCGGCGCGCAGGTGTCGGAAATGCATTGCAACTTCCTGATCAACACCGGCAGCGCTTCCGGCCATGACATTGAGACGCTTGGCGAAACCGTGCGGACGCGGGTGAAGGAAAACTCCGGCGTCGAGTTGCAGTGGGAGATCAAGCGGATCGGGGTTCGTCGTAGCAGGCGTCTGGGTCGAGCAAAGCACAGCTGACGGCTAGTCTTTCCCGCACAGCCCTGCCACGAACCCAAGCACCGGCCGGTTCCTGATTTGCGCGGCCTCGCGCGAGGATCGCTTCGATCTTCGGTCCGGCGATCTCGACATCATACTCGTCGCGGACGATCTGGTGCGCGGCCTCGCCCATCGCTCGCCGTTTCGCCGGATCCAGCGCCATCGCGGTCAGGCGATCGGCGATCGCGGCAATGTCGCCGACGTCGACGATGGATCCTCCGACGCCGTCGCGGACGAAATCCGGCAGCATGCCGACGTTGGTCGCGAGCACCGGCAGCCCGGTGGACATCGCCTCCAGCACCGCGAGCGGGCCGGCCTCCTTGCGCGACACCAGCGCGAAGGTATCCATCGCCGCCAGCACATGGGCGATGTCCTGTCGCTGGCCGGTGAAGACGATGTGCTCCTTCACACCGAGCCGTTCGGCCGTGCGCCTGATTTCCGCGCCATACGTCCGGGTCTTCGCCGCCGACCAGCAGCAGCCGCGCCTGCGGCGCCTTGCGAACGACTTCGCCAAGCGCCTGCGCAAGATCGAGCTGGTTCTTGCGGTCGTCGATGAAGCCCACCGAGCCGATCACGAAGGCGTCGTCGGCGAAGCCGAACTCCGCTGCGCGCGGCGTTGCGCCGGCTGGCTGTCGTCGGCGGAAACTTCACCGTCTCGATGAAGTTGGGCTGCAGCCGCAGCGCCGATCGGGCGACGAGATTGCGCCGGCGATGATGCTCTGCCGCGCCGGGTGAGGTGGCGATGACGATGTTGTTGAAGCGCCAGTGCAATTGGGTCGACTGCGAATGCGCGGTGGCGACCGACGGGCCGGCGGCTGAAGATGCGCGTCAGCATGCCGTAGCTGTGGGCGCTGCTCATATGCGTGTGGACCACCTCGGCGCCAAAGGCATTGATCCGGCGGGTGACGCGGATCAGCTCGCGCGGCGATCGGCCGAAGCTGGTTTCGAACAACTCCACCTCATTGAGGCCCGATTGCCGGGCGATCCATGCATCAGGCCGGTGCAGCAGCAGGACCTTGTGGCCGCGCCGGGCGAGATACCGGGTGAGGAGGAGGGCATGAATGATGGCGCCGTTGATGCCGGCGCCGGAGACCATCATCGCGATACGAAGCGGGTGGATTTCAGGAGGGTTCAACGGGGAGCCGATACCACTTCTCCGAATTGCGGAAATCGGTGAGGTGTCGTTGCTAATTGCATGATATTTGACGGCTTGTCCGCGGTCGCGGTTTAACAGCGGGGGCGCGCTGCTTGTCAAGAAAACGGCTGAGTCTGCTCGAGATCTGATCGAGATAATTGAATTGGTGGAATGACACGCATGCGGACGACCATTCTTTTCGGCGGGCTGAACCGTGAACGCCTCGTTGCAGTCGCCACGACCCAGGCCTTGAATGCGGCTCTGCCGGACGCAGACCTGTGGTTCTGGGATGTTGGCGACACCGTGCATGAGACGCGGTCAGAATTGCTCCAAAATCACCAGCGGCCGTTCGAAGTCGCATTCAAGCCCGGCACGCGGTCCTTTGGCGGCATCGCGCAGGCCCTCGACAGGGCGAAGGCCGAGAACCGCGTGCTGGTGCTCGGCATGCACGGCGGCATGGCGGAAAACGGCGAACTTCAGGTGATGTGCGAGATGCGCGGGGTCGCGTACATCGGCTCCGGCTCGGCGTCGTCTTATCTTGCCTTCGACAAGAACGCGGCCAAGCGCTTCGCTGCGGTTGCAGGGCTCAGGACGACGACGACCGTGGCGCTGGAGGATATCGAGCGCGGCCTTCAACGAGTACGGCAGGCTGATCGCCAAGCCTGCGCGAGACGGGTCGAGCTACGGCCTGATCTTCGTCAACGCGAAGCAGGATCTCGTCGCAGTCCGCAGGGCGGCCGCAACGGAAGAGTATCTGATCGAAGCGTATGTCGCGGGCGTGGAGGCGACGTGCGGCGTGCTGGAGCGTCTCGACGGCTCGGTCATTGCGCTGCCGCCGATCGAGATCATCCCGGCGGAGGGGGCGTTCGACTACGAGGCGAAGTATATCGCCAAGGCCACGCAGGAAATCTGCCCGGGCCGCTTCTCGTCCGAAGTCACCGCGCAGTTGATGGAATACGCCACGACGGCGCACAAGGCGTTGTCATGCCGAGGGTATTCCCGGTCGGACTTCATCGTCACCGACAAGGGCCCGGTCTACCTCGAGACCAATACCCTGCCGGGACTGACCAAGGCCTCGCTCTATCCGAAGGCGCTCAAGGCCCAGGGGATCGAATTCGCCGATTTCCTGAACGACCAGATCGCCCTGGCCGAAAAGCGGGCGCAGCAATAGCCGCGGGCGCTGTCGGGAACCGTCTGGTTCCTCATGAGCATTTGAGCGATTGCAGGGCAAAGTATTCAAAAGGCGCATCAAATCACGTCGTGCCGGCGCCGCCTTTACCTTTTGTTTACCAGGAAGCCCGAAGGTTAACGCTGGCGGCGCATCGTGCGCTTGGTTGCCGGGGCGTGACCCGTGGAATGACCGAGACGTCAGGTGTGCCGGAGCTCGCAGCATATGCGGGCATAACCTTTGACGAGCTCGTGCAATGGATGGTGGAGGACGCCCCGCTGGATCGCTGAGAGAACCAGGGGCGATTTCCGTCCGCAGCCGGCTTGCGCGCCTGTTCCGCCGCAAGCCCGCGCCGCCGCGCGTCGGCATCGAACGCGACAACCGCTTCATCGCCAGACTCGAGGCGAGGCTGCCGCGCAACTTCGGCACGGTGGCGACACTGCTGATCCTGCTCGGCAGTCTCGGTGTCGGCGTCGTTCGTGGCGGCCATCTCGAAGTCATGGTCGAGGCCTTCCGCGATGCGCGCGACGCGGTCGCCAACACCGCCGGCTTTCGCATCGCTCATGTCGCGATCTCCGGCCGCAAGAACTTGTCGCAGGATGAAGTGCTCGCCATCGGCGGCGTGACCGGCCGCCGTTCGCTGCTGTTTCTCGACCCGGCAACCGTTCGTGAAAGATTGAAGGCGACGCCATGGATCGCCGACGCGACGGTGCTGAAGTTCTATCCCGACAGCATCCAGATCGACATCGTCGAGCGCGAGGCCTTCGCGCTGTGGCAGCACAACGGCAGCGTGTCGGTGATTTCCGAGAAGGGCATCGTGCTGCAGCCCTACACGCCCGGTCCGTTCAAGTCGCTGCCGCTGGTGGTCGGCAAGGGCGCCGAGACGCGCGCGAAGGAATTCCTCGACCTGCTGGCGAAGCATCCGCATCATCCGGCCGCAAGTGAAGGCCGTCGTCTTCGTCGGCGAGCGGCGCTGGAACATGAGGCTTGCCGACGGCATCGACGTGCGCCTGCCGGAGAAGGACGTCGATGGCGCGCTCGCCGCGCTGACGAAGCTCGACAAGGATGAGAAGCTGTTCTCGCGCGACATCACCGCGATCGACCTGCGCCTGCCGGACCGCCTGACCGTGCGGCTGTCGGAGGACGCAGCGAAAGCGCGCGCCGACATGCTGAAGGACAAGGACAAGGCGGCCCGCAAGAAGAAGGCGAACGAAGCATGACGGGCCTCGATCGCGGTCTCACGCCGAAGATGAAGCCGATGGCGGGCAACCGGCCGACGCTGGTCGCCGGCCTCGATATCGGCACCAGCAAGATCGCCTGCCTGATCGGCCGGCTGCGGCCGTGCCAGTCGCGCGACGCGCTGGTCGGGCGCAGCCACGCCATCGACGTGATCGGCATCAGCCATATCCAGTCGCGCGGCATCAAGGCCGGCGCGGTGGTCGATGCCGGCGAAGCCGAGCACTCGGTCCGCCAGGCGGTCGCGCTGGCCGAGCAGATGGCCGGCGTGCGGGTCGAGTTGGTCGTGCTCTCGGTCTCGGCCGGCCGGATGCAGGGACAGCTGATCGAAGCCACGGCGGAAGCGCGTGGCGGCACGGTGACGCCGCAACGATCTGGCGCGCGCCATGAGCACGGCCGCGCTGCATGCGACCGGCGAAGGCCGCACGGTGCTGCATGCGCTGCCGGTCGGCTATTCGCTCGACGGCGTGAAGGGCATCCGCGATCCGCGCGGCATGGTGGCGAAGCAGTTCGGCGTCGAGATGAACGTGGTGACCGCGGACTCCGCGGTGACCCGCAACCTCATGCTGGTGGTCGAGCGCTGCCACCTCAACGTCGAGGCGGTGGTGGCGAGTCCTTATGTCGCAGGTCTGTCGGCCCTGGCCGACGACGAGAGCGCGTTGGGCGCCGCGGTGATCGAGATGGGCGCCGGAACCACGACAATGGCGGTCTATTCGGCCGGCCGGTTCGTGCATGCGGCGGGTTTCGCGCTCGGCGGCAATCACATCACGATGGATTTGGCCCGCGGATTGGGCGCAAACATTGCGGATGCCGAGCGAATCAAGACGTTATATGGCACGGTTCTGACCGGCGGCTCCGACGCGCGTGAATTGATGACCGTTCCTTCGGCAGGGGACCACGAGGGGGATGCCCCGCAGATCGTGTCGCGGGGCAAGATCGCAAACATCATTCGCCAGCGGGCCGAGGAGATTTTCGAGATGGTCCGTGATCGACTCGCGGATTCTCCCTTCGCGGCGGAGCCGGAAGCCCGTGTCGTGATCACCGGCGGCGCGTCGCAACTCACCGGCCTGCCGGAGCTCGCAACCCAGATCCTCAATCGCCCCGCGCGCATCGGCCGTCCGCTCGGACTGAGCCGCCTGCCGAACGAGGCCAAGAGCGCAACCTTCGCCGTGCCCGCAGGACTGCTGGTCTATCCGCAATTCGCGCATCTGGAGTTCACCGAGCCGCATCCCCGGCGTCGCGCGGCGACCGGAACGGACGGCTACTTCGGAAAGGTCGGACGATGGCTCCGCGAAGGGTTCTGAACGCCATGACCACATTCACCAGCCAATTCACCAGTCGCACTTCGCCGGAGCAATTTGCGTCCGCCGGCACGCCGCGCGCGTAATCGAGAGGCAACCATGACGATCAATCTGCAGATCCCCGACATTCGCGAGCTCAAGCCGCGCATCACCGTCTTCGGTGTCGGCGGGGCCGGCGGCAACGCCGTCAACAACATGATCACCGCAGGGCTTCAGGGCGTCGACTTCGTCGTCGCCAACACCGACGCCCAGGCGCTGACCATGTCGAAGGCCGAGCGCATCATCCAGATGGGCACGGCGGTCACCGAGGGCCTCGGCGCCGGATCGCAGCCGGACGTCGGCTCGGCCGCGGCGAACGAGGTGATCGATGAGATCCGCGATCATCTGGCGGGCGCGCACATGGTGTTCGTCACCGCCGGCATGGGCGGCGGCACCGGCACCGGCGCAGCACCGGTGATCGCCAAGACCGCGCGCGAGATGGGCATCCTCACCGTCGGCGTGGTGACAAAACCGTTCCACTTCGAAGGCCAACGCCGTATGCGCACGGCGGAATCGGGCATCATCGAACTGCAGAAGGGCGTCGATACGCTCCTGATCATTCCGAACCAGAACCTGTTCCGGGTCGCCAACGAGAAGACGACCTTCGCCGACGCCTTCGCGATGGCCGACCAGGTGCTCTATTCGGGCGTCGCCTGCATCACCGACCTGATGGTCAAGGAAGGCCTGATCAACCTCGACTTCGCCGACGTGCGCGCCGTGATGCGCGAGATGGGCAAGGCGATGATGGGCACCGGCGAGGCCGGCGGCGAGAAGCGGGCGCTGACCGCGGCGGAAGCCGCGATCGCCAATCCGCTGATCGACAACTCCTCGATGAAGGGCGCGCGCGGCCTGTTGATCTCGATCACCGGCGGCAAGGACCTGACGCTGTTCGAGGTCGACGAAGCTGCGACCCGCATCCGCGAGGAAGTCGACCAGGACGCCAACATCATCGTCGGCGCCACCTTCGACGAAACGCTGGAAGGCATCATCCGCGTGTCGGTCGTTGCGACCGGCATCGATGCGCATACCGAACGTCCGCGCCAAGCCGGTGCCGGCTGCGACGCAGGCGCCTGCCGCGCCGGAAAACCGCCTCGCCGACCTGACGGCGCGGCTGCGCGCCGACACCGCCAAGATGGCCGAGCGCGTCACCCATCCCCAGGACGCGCCGCGCCCGGTGGAGCCGGTCGCGCAGAACCGTGCACCGATCGAGCACGAGCGCGCCGCGCTGGCCGCGATCGCCGCGGCCGTTGCTCCGGCGCCCGCGCCTGCACCGGCATCGCCCGCCACCTATGGTGACGTCTCGATCCGGCCGGTGCCGCCGAAGCCGTCCCTGTACATGGAGCCGAAGGCCGAATCGGTCGAGCAGCATCGAAGCGCCGGCGCCTGCGGCCGCCTTCATCCCGCCCGCGCCGGAGAAGATGCCGGTGCGCCCGGCCCGGATGCCGAAGTTCGAAGAGCTGCCGATGCCTGCGCAGAACGAAATCCGCCAGGCGCGCGGCGAGCCGGCCCCCGAGCATCCGCAGAAGAATCGGCTGTCGCTGCTGCAGCGGCTCGCCAATGTCGGCCTCGGCCGCCGCGACGAGGAGACCGAGCCGCCGATCGCCGCCCGGGCCTCGGGCCCGGCCATGCCGCCATGCCGCGATGCCGCCCGCGCCGCAGCAGCGGGCGCCGATGCCGCAGCGTCCGGCTCCGCAACAGCGCCCGGCCGATCCGGTGTCCGAGTACGCGCGCCGCTCGCCGCCGCAGGGCCTTGATTCGCACGGCCGGCCGGCGCCGGTCAGCCCGCCAGCGGTAGAGGACCACCTCGATATCCCGGCCTTTCTGCGCCGCCAGACCAGCTGACGTTTTGTAACAATCGGTCACGCCATCGGATATCCCGGCCCCATCTACGGCCGGGATATTTGCTTCCGGGGGAGGGTGCGGACTGGCGCTTTATGCTTCTGATTTAATTTGATTATTTCTGAGATCGGCGCGGCCGAAGGCAGGGCCAAATTTGGTTAACGCAGGGCGTGAATGCGGCGCGTTTTGGGTAACAATTGGTAAGCAAGCGTGAGTGGCGAAATTTACCTTACCCGGTATGGTCCACCTCGACGTTGGGGGAAACAACGTCGGGAATTGGGGTTGAACCAGCCATTTGCTCGCCTCTCCGGCAGCCGGTTGCGTTCAGAAGCAGGCGACGTTGGGATGAAATTTAGCCGGCAGACCACGCTCAGGTTGCCCGTCAGTGTGACCGGCATCGGCGTTCATTCCGGACAGCCCGCAACGCTGACCCTTAGCCCTGCCGACGCCAACACCGGCATCGTTTTCATTCGCACCGGCCTCGAGAGCGGCGACCGCGAAGTCTCCGCGCGCCACGAGGCGGTGATCGCCACCGACTTCGCCACCGTGCTGGGCGACCGGAACGGCCCGCTTGTTTCAACCACCGAACATGTGCTCGCGGCGTTGCGCGGCATGGGTGTGGACAACGCCATGGTCGAGGTCGACGGACCGGAAGCGCCGATCATGGACGGCAGCGCCGCGCCGTTCGTGGCCGCGATCGATCAGGCCGGCATCGTCGAACTGGCCGCGCCGCGCCGCTATATCGAAATCCTCAGGTCCGTGCAGGTCGTCGCCGGCCGTTCGACCGGCGAGCTTCGGCCCTATGCCCATGGCTTCCGCGCCGAACTCGAAATCTCGTTCGACAATGATTATCGGTCGTCAGGCTCTGAGCCTCGATGTGACGCCGCAGACCTTCCGCAAGGAGCTTTGCCGCGCGCGCACCTTCGGCTGCATGGCCGATGTCGCAAAGCTCTGGAGCGCAGGCTACGCGCTCGGCGCGTCGTTCGAGAATTCGATCGTCGTCGACGAGAAGCGCGTGCTCAATCCGGAAGGCCTGCGCTACGCCGACGAGTTCGTGCGCCACAAGGCGCTGGACGCGGTCGGTGATCTTGCGCTCGCGGGGCTGCCGATCCTCGGCGCCTACCGTTCGGTGCGCGGCGGCCACAAGCTCAATCACGCCGTCCTCTGCGCGCTGATGGCGGACCGCAGCGCCTGGCGGGTCGTCGAGGCCGAGCGTCCGCGCCGTTCGCGCGGCCACGTTGAAGCGGTTGGCGGTCTGCTCGCCCCGGCCTACGGCCCGGACGTGTCCTGAAGCGGGACCAGCAGCTGTCGCGCTGAAGCGACTTGCCTTTTTGCTCTCAACCATGCCGCCTTAATGCGGGCGAAATGTCTGCTTATCCGGTTGGTCGGGATGGATTTTTCGGTTATTTCTCGTCGATCCGGTGACTGGACCCTGCTTGGCCCCGCGTATGAAGGCTGAACGTTCAACAGAGGTTATGTGGCGCAAGCTTCGGCTCGGCGCGGCGCTGCTGGTGCTGACCGTGCCGCTCGGCGCGTGCAGCTCGATGGGCGGCGCCTGGGACAAGATCTTCGGCAAGGAAGAGACCGCGATCGATCAGCCGGCGGACAAGCTCTACAACGAGGGCCTCTACCTCCTGAATCAGGAGAAGAAGTCGGTCGCCGCCGCCAAGCGCTTCGAGGAAGTGGACCGGCAGCATCCGTACTCGGACCTCGCGCGCAGGTCGCTTTTGATGTCCGCCTACTCCCACTATGAGGCGCAGGACTATGATTCGACCATCGGCGCGGCCCAGCGCTACATCACCATGCATCCCGGGCAGCCCGGACGCGGCCTACGCCCAGTACCTGATCGCCGCCTCGCACTTCGACCAGATCCCCGACATCAGCCGTGACCAGGGGCGGACGGAAAAGGCGATCGCCGCGCTCGAAGAGGTGGTGCGCAAATATCCGAATTCGGAATATGCCAGCGCCGCGCGGCGCAAGCTCGAATCGGCGCGCGACCAGCTCGCCGGCAAGGAGATGGACATCGGCCGCTACTACATGGAGCGGCGCGATTTCACCGGCGCGATCAACCGTTACAAGACCGTCGTGACGCAATATCAGCGCACGCGCCATGTCGAGGAAGCGCTGGCGCGGCTGACCGAAGCCTACATGGCGATCGGCATCGTGAACGAGGCGCAGACCGCAGCCGCCCTGCTTGGCCACAACTTTCCTGAGAGCAGCTGGTACAAGGACGCCTACAATCTTGTAAAATCCCAGGGACTCGAGCCGAGCGAGAACAAGAGTTCCTGGATGAGCCGGGCGCTCCGCAAAGTGGGTCTCGGCTAAGGCTTCCATTTCATGCTTGCGCGTCTTTCGATCCGCGACATTGTGCTGATCGAACGGCTCGATATCGATTTCGCGCGCGGCCTGGCCGTGCTCACCGGCGAGACCGGCGCCGGCAAATCCATCCTGCTTGATGCTTTTGCGCTGGCGCTCGGCGGCCGCGGCGACGCCGGCCTTGTGCGGCAGGGCGTGGAGCAGGGGCAGGTGACCGCCGCCTTCGAGGTGCCGAAGACCCACCCGGCGGCAAAGTTGCTGATCGAGAACGGCCTC
Source organism: uncultured Alphaproteobacteria bacterium (assembly GCA_963843435.1). Classification (GTDB taxonomy): domain Bacteria; phylum Pseudomonadota; class Alphaproteobacteria; order Rhizobiales; family Xanthobacteraceae; genus P52-10. The sequence goes on along the minus strand of CAWJKJ010000002.1, from coordinate 202,113 downwards.
GACGACACCGGCGAGATGATCCTGCGCCGCGTGCAGTTCGCGGACGGCCGCACCCGCGCCTTCATCAACGACCAGGCGATCAGCGTGCAGACGCTGAAGGCCGTCGGTGCAGCGCTGGTCGAGATCCACGGCCAGCACGACGAGCGCGCGCTGGTCGACGCCGCGACCCATCGCCGGCTGCTCGATGCGTTCGCGGGCCTCGAGAAGGACGCGGCAGCCGTCGAAGCCTTGTGGGAGACGCGCCGTGAGGCGGCGACCGCACTCGACGAGCATCGCGCCGGCATCGAACGTGCCGCGCGCGAGGCCGACTATCTGCGCCACTCATCGGAAGAGTTGACCCGGCTTGCGCCGCAGGCCGGCGAAGAGACCGCGCTGGCCGAGCGGCGCACGACGATGATGCAGAGCGAGAAGATCGCCGGCGACCTGCGCGAGGCGCAGGCGGCGGTCGGCGGCCACCAGTCGCCGGTGGCGCTTCTGGCTGCGGCGGCGCGCAAGCTGGAGCGCCGCGCGGCGAACTCGCCGCGGCTGGTGCAGCCGGCGATCGCCGCCATCGATACGGCGATCAACGCGCTCGCCGAGGCCGACCAGCATCTCGGCGCCGCGCTTGCCGCAGCCGATTTCGATCCGACGGAGCTGGAGCGGATCGAGGAACGCCTGTTCGCATTGCGCGCCGCGTCGCGAAAATTCTCGACGCCGGTCGACAATCTCGCGGCGCTGGCGCAGCGCTTTGCGGCTGATCTCGCGCTGATCGACAAGGGCGCGGAGCGGCTGAAGGAATTGGAAAAGGCCGCGGGCGAAGCCGACACGCGTTTTCGCGCTGCTGCCGAAAAGCTGTCGGCGGCACGGGTAAAAGCCGCCGAGAAACTGAACAAGGCGGTCAATGCCGAGCTGGCGCCGCTGAAGCTGGATCGCGCGAAATTCTCGACCCAGGTCGAGACCGATCCGCAAAGCGCAGGCCCGAACGGTTTCGATCGCGTGGAGTTCTGGGTGCAGACCAATCCCGGCACACGGCCCGGACCGATGATGAAGGTCGCCTCCGGCGGCGAGCTGTCGCGCTTCCTGCTGGCGCTGAAGGTCGTGCTGTCCGATCGCGGCTCCGCGCCGACGCTGGTGTTCGACGAAATCGACACCGGCGTCGGCGGCGCGGTGGCCGATGCCATCGGCGGACGACTGGCGCGGCTGGCGCAGAAGGTCCAGGTGATGGCGGTGACGCACGCGCCGCAAGTCGCCGCGCGCGCCGATCAGCACCTGCTGATCACCAAGGACGCGCTCGACAAGGGCAAGCGCGTGACCACCCGCGTCGCAGCCCTCGCCGCCGACAACCGCCGCGAGGAGATCGCCCGCATGCTCGCCGGCGCCGAGATCACCGCCGAAGCGCGCGCCGCCGCCGAGAGGCTGATGAAGTCCGCCGCAAGCTAACCTGCAAAAATGCCAAAGCAAGCCAAGAGCGCAATCCCCATCGACGACCTCACGCCCGCGCAGGCGAAGGTGGAGCTGAACAAGCTCACCACCGAGCTCGCCGAGCACGACAAGCGCTACTACCAGGACGACGCGCCGACGGTGTCGGATGCGGCCTATGACGCGTTGCGGGTGCGCGCGAGCGCGATCGAGGCGCGCTTTCCCGAGCTGGTGACGAAGGATTCGCCGTCGCAGAAAATCGGCGCGGCGCCGTCGGGTCGTTTTGCCAAGGTGCAGCATTCGGTGCCGATGCTCTCGCTCGGCAACGCCTTCAGCGACGAGGACGTGGCGGACTTCGTCGACCGCGTGCGGCGCTTCCTGCGGCTGCCGGACGACGAGATCCCGGCGCTCGTCGCCGAGCCGAAGATCGACGGCCTGTCGCTGTCGTTGCGCTACGAGAAGGGCGAACTGGTGCGCGGCGCGACGCGCGGCGACGGCACCACCGGCGAGGACGTGACCGCCAATGTGCGCACCATCGCCGACATCCCGCACAAGCTGAAGGGCAAGGATATCCCGGCCGTCTGCGAGATCCGCGGCGAAGTCTACATCCTGGGCAAGGATTTCATCGGCTTCAACAAGCGCGCCGAGAAGGCGGGCATCCAGATGGCCGCCAACCCGCGCAACTTCGCCGCCGGCTCGCTGCGCCAGAAGGATGCGTCGATCACGGCGTCGCGGCCGCTGAAATTCTTCGCCTACACCTGGGGCGAGATGAGCGAGATGCCGGCGGACACCCAGTTCGGCATGCTCAAGTGGATGGCCAAGTCCGGCCTCGTCACCAATCCGCTGACGAAGCTCTGCAAGAGCGTCGACGAGGTGCTGGCGTTCTACAACGAGATCGGCGGCAAGCGCGCAAAGCTCGGCTACGACATCGACGGCGTCGTCTACAAGATCGACCGGCTCGACTGGCAGCAGCGGCTTGGTTTCGCGGGGCGCAATCCGCGCTGGGCGGTGGCGCACAAGTTCGCCGCCGAGCAGGCGACGACGGTGCTGAACGACATCGAGATCCAGGTCGGCCGCACCGGCGCGCTGACGCCGGTGGCGCGGCTGGCGCCGGTCACGGTCGGCGGCGTGGTCGTCTCCAACGCGACGCTGCACAACGAGGACTACATCCGTGCGATCGGCAACGACGGCAATCCGATCCGCGAGGGCGTGGACATCCGCATCGGCGACACGGTGGTCGTGCAGCGCGCCGGCGACGTGATCCCGCAGATCGTCAGCGTCGTGCTGGACAAGCGTCCGAAGGATGCGAAGCCCTACAAGTTTCCGCAGAAGTGCCCGGTTTGCGGCAGCCACGCGGTGCGCGAGGAGGGCGAGGCGGTGCGCCGCTGCACCGGCGCGCTGGTGTGCCCCGCGCAGGCGGTGGAGCGGCTGAAGCATTTCGTCTCGCGCAACGCCTTCGACATCGACGGGCTCGGCGACAAGCAGATCCAGGAATTCTACGACGACGGCCTGGTGATGTCGGCGGCCGACATCTTCACGCTCGAGAAGCGCGATGCCCGCGCGCAGAAGAAGCTGACCGACCGCGAAGGCTACGGCGAGGTCTCGGTCCGCAACCTGTTTGCCGCGATCGACGCGCGGCGGAAGATCGAGCTGCATCGTCTGATCTATGCGCTCGGCATCCGCCACGTGGGCGACGGCAACGCAAAGCTGCTGGCGCGGCACTACGGCACGCTCGAAGCGTTCGTCGAGGCGATGCGCGCCGCGGCGAAGGGCCAGTCCACGGAGGGCAACACGTCGGAGGCCTACGAGGATCTGAACGCGATCGAAGGCGTCGGCGAGGTGGTGGCCGACGCGGTGGTCGAGTTCTTCGCCGAGCCGCGCAACGTCAAGGCGCTCGACGACCTGTTGAAGGAGATCGAGGTCTTGCCGGCCGAGCAGGCGGCCAAGGATTCGCCGGTGTCGGGCAAGACCGTGGTGTTCACCGGCTCGCTGGAGCAGATGACGCGCGACGAAGCCAAGGCGATGGCCGAGCGGCTCGGCGCAAAGGTCTCAGGCTCGGTGTCGAAGAAGACCGATCTGGTCGTCGCCGGCCCCGGCGCCGGCTCGAAGCTGAAGGACGCGCAGAAGCACGGCGTGCAGGTGCTGTCCGAGGACGACTGGTTCAAGCTTGGTGGGGAGGTAGCCGTCGCGATGACGGCTAACGCCGCTCGTACCGCGTGATCAGCAGCGCCACCACCACCGCGCACATCACCGACAGGATCACGCCGGCGATATTCAGCGGCACCGTGGTCGCGTAGTCGCCGCCGAGATGCGCGCCGATCTGCGAGACGATCGCGCCAAAGCTCATCTGCACGAAGCCGAGCACGCCGGATGCGGTGCCCGCCGCCTGCGGCCGCACGCTGATCGCGCCGGCCGCGACGTTCGACATGACGAAGCCGTTGCCGTAGGCGACGATCATCTGGGTGATGAACAGCCAGGCCGGATTGGCGGTGAGGCCGGCGAGGCCCCAGACCAGGTTCACGACCGAGCCGACGATCTGCAGCGCAATGCCGATCCAGATCATGCGATGGCCGCCGAGCGTCGGCGTCATGCCGCGCGGACATCAGGTTGCCGGCCATGTAGGCGATCGCGCCGAGCGCGAACCAGGCGCCGTACTCGGCGCTGGAGCGGCCCATCTGGCTGATGACGACGTAGGCGCCGCCGGACGCGAAGATGAAGAACGTCGCCGCGGCGAGCGCCTGCGCAATGACGAAGCCATGAAATTGCGGGCTGGCGATCAGCGCGCGCACGTCGTGGATGAAGCCCGCTGCGCTCGGGGCCGGTGTTGACGCGGCGGGTCTCCGGCAGGGTCGCCCATGCCCACAGCAGGACCAGCAGCGACACGGCGCCGAGAAACCAGAAGATGGTGCGCCAGCCGTAAGCCGTCTCCAGCACGCCGCCGAGGAACGGGCCGATCATCGGCGCCACCATCATGCTGCCGACGACGATGCCGATCATCGATGCGGCGCGGTCGCGGTCGTACAGGTCGCGGATCATCGCGCGGCCGACGGCGAGGCCGGCGGCGGCACCGAACGCCTGCACGATCCGTGCGGCGATCACCTGCGTCAGCGTGTCGGCAAGAATGCCCGCGACGTTCGACAGCACCATCAGCAACAGCCCGCCGAGGATCACGGGCCTGCGGCCGAACTTGTCCGACAGCGGGCCGACGATCGAGCTGCGCGCAGGCAAGGCCGACGAGAAAGAGCGAGATGGCGAGCTGCGCGACGGCGATGTCTTCGCGGAAATGGGCGGCGAGCGCCGGCAGCGCCGGCATGATCGCCTGCATCGACATCGGCCCGAGGCCGCTCATCGCGATCAGCAGAACCAGGAATCCGGAAGGAACGTCGCTCGCCGGCTTCGCCGTGGTTTTGGGCGCAGCCGCGTCGGTTTTGATCGTGTCGTCAGTCACCGAACCGCGAACTCGTACGTTCTGAGCTACCCAAGCGGCCTTGTCGCCGCGTCCAGCCAGTCACGGGTCGCATCATCCAGCGCGCCGCGCAACGTGGTGCGCACGCGCATGTGGTATGCGTCGAGCCAGGCGATTTCGTCGCCGCGTCATCAGCGCGACATCGATCAGCCGCCGGTCGATCGGCGCGAGCGTCAGCGCCGCAAAACCGTTCATCGGCTTCTCCGCGCCGGCAATGTCCTTCGCCACGACGAGTTCCAGGTTCTCGATGCGGATGCCGTATTCGCCTGTCTTGTAGTAGCCCGGCTCGTTCGACAGGATCATGCCGCGCTTCAGCGGCGTGGTGCCGAGCTTCGAGATGCGCGCCGGGCCTTCGTGCACGGAGAGATAGCTGCCGACGCCGTGGCCGGTGCCGTGCTCGAAGTCGAGACCGGCCGACCAGAGGAACTGCCGCGCGAAAGCGTCGATCTGCGCGCCGGTGGTGCCGTCGGGAAACACCGCGCGGGCAATGCCGAGATGTCCGCGCAGCACGCGGGTGAAACGATCGCGCATCTCGGCCGTCGGCTCGCCGACAGCGATCGTGCGCGTCACGTCGGTGGTGCCGTCCTGAAACTGCGCGCCGGAATCGATCAGCAGCAATTCGCCTGAGCGGATGCGGCGGTTGGTCTTGCGCGTCACCCGGTAGTGCACGATCGCGCCGTTCGGGCCCGAGCCGGCGATGGTCGGAAACGAGACGTCCTTCAGCGCGCCGGTGTCGCGGCGGAATGTCTCCAGCGCCTCGACCGTGTCGATCTCGGTGAGCTGGCCGCTCGGCGCCTCGCGGTCCAGCCAGAACAGGAAGCGCGCCAGGGCGACGCCGTCGCGCTCGTGCGCGGTGCGCGTGCCGGCAATCTCGGTCTCGTTCTTCACCGCCTTCAACAGCGCGACCGGATCGCTGCCGCGCACCGGCTTGCCGCCGGCCGCGACGATCATGCGGCTCAATGCGTCGGCGCCGGTCGCAGCGTCGATGGCGATCGCCGCCTTGCTCTCCGCCAGCCGCTTCAGCTGGACGTCGAGCTGGTCGGGTTCGACCACGTCGGCATGGCGTTCGAGATGATCGCGCGCGCTGTTGGACAGCTTGCGCCCGTCGATGAACACGGTCGGCCGGCCGTCCTTCGGCACCAGCGCATAGGCGAGCGGCAGCGGCGTGTGCGCGACATCGGCGCCGCGAATGTTGAAGGTCCAGGCCACCGCATGCGGATCCGACATCACCAGCGCGTCGGCGCGCAGCTTGGCGATCTCGTCGCGGATGCGCGCGAGCTTCGCCGCTCTCCGCTTCGCCGGCGAATTTCAGGTCATGCACCGCGACCTGTCCGAGCGGCGGGGCAGGGCGCTCCTGCCACACCGCGTCGACCGGATTGCTCTCGACCGGCACCAGCTCGGCGCCCGCCTTGGCGCAGGCGGCCTCCAGCCGTTCCACTGCCGAAGAAGTGTGCAGCCAGGGATCGAAGCCCAGGCGGTCGCCGGCCTTCAGCCCCTCGGCCAGCCATGTTTCCGGCGGCGGATCGACCAGCGAGGCCACGGTCCACGCGGCCGTGTCGATCTGCTGGGCAGCCTGCAGCGTGTAGCGGCCGTCGACGAACAGCACCGCGCGGTCGGTCAGGACGGCGGCGAGGCCGGCCGAGCCGGTGAAGCCGGACAACCAGGCCAGCCGTTCGTCCGAAGGCGGCACATATTCGTTCTGATGGCTGTCGGCGCGCGGAATGACGAAGCCGGTGAGATTGCGGCGCGCGAGCTCCTCGCGCAGCGCCGCCAGGCGGGCAGCCAGCGCCACGCCGCCTTCGGGGTCCTCGAATGTCTGGAAATGCGCTTCGAACATCGTCTGACTCTTACGTCCCGGTACCCTGTGCCGGGTCGAAATCTATCGATAAAATTCGGCACAATCCATGCATAGCACGTTCAAGGCCTGCACAGGATTGCGTCCATACAAGCCAAAGCGGCGAGACCCTTGCCGGCCTGCAAGGAACCGACTAAGAAAAATGACGTTTCAATGAAAATGCTGTGGGGAAAGTGCTTGGGGCTGTGCCAACTCAACGATGAGGGGATGCACGATGCCTGCGTTTTCCTTTGAAAAGATCGCGCCGCCCGCGCAGCTCGAAACGGCGAGGCCGATCTCGTCCACCGTTCGCCGTGGGGCGCATTGCCCGTTTTCTCGACCGCCTGACGTCGGCGCGGTCGCGGAAATCCGAAGGCGACACCGGCAAAGTCCAGACGCCGAAGCAGAAGCGTCGCAAGCAGCGCGCTCGCTCGACGTTACCGGCGCGGTGAGCAGCAGGCTGGTCCAGCCCTCCAGCTCGATCCGCTTGCTGCAGCACAAGCCCGTTGGCGCGGTAGGCGGCGATCACGCCGTTTGCGTGATCGGGCAGCAGGCCCGACAGGATCACCGTCGCCGATGCATCAAGATGCGCGCGCATCGGCGTCGCCAGGCGCTTCAGCGGGTTCGCCAGGATATTTGCCAGCACCAGATCGAACGGCCCGCAGTGCTTGAACTCGCGCGCGCCAAACCCGGTCGCGCAGATCGCCTGCACGAGATTGCCGGCGCCGTTCAGCCGCGCATTGTCGCGCGCCGTGATCGCCGCGCGGCGGTCGATGTCGCTCGCGAGAATGCGCCGGCGCAACGCCTTTGCCGCGGCGATCGCCAGCACGCCGGTGCCGGTGCCGAGATCGAGCACGCGTCGCGGCCGGCTGCGTGCGCAGCACTTCGTCGAGCAGCGTCAGGCAGCCGCGCGTGGTGCCGTGATGGCCGGTGCCGAAGGCCAGCGCCGCCTCGATCTCGATGCCGATCCGGTTGCCCGCGACGCGATGCCGGTCATGCGAGCCGTGCACGACGAAGCGGCCGGCCTCGACCGGCTGCAGGCCCTCGAGGCTCGCCTTCACCCAGTCCTTGGCCTCGACCGCCTCGAAGCGAACCTTCGCCGCCGTCGCCTCGTCGGATGCGAGCGCGATCAGCTGCCGCACGACGGCCTCATCGGGCGGCGCGCCGAAATGCATGGTGATGTCCCAGCCGCCGTCCGTGCTTTCGAACGCGGCCACGGCCGTCTCGCCGTTGTCGAACGCTTCCGACAGGATGTCGGCGATGCGCCGCGCGCTGCGCTCATCGGCCAGCGCGAGCACCGCGCGGGTGGCTTGCTGTTTATCCAAGCATCACCCGCCAGTTCGTGTCTCAGGCATCCGCGGGGACCCGGAACAGGCTGTCGATCAGCGCTGTTTGCGCTTCGCCGGTCTGTTGCAGAAACTCCGCGACCTCGTACTCGTCGAAGCCGTTGTGCCGCGACGTCTGCCACTCATGCCGCACGCGCAGGCGCCTGGTCTCGTCATCGAAGACCAGATGCCACGAATCCTGGTCGCCCGCGGCAGGGCCGCGCCAGCTCTGGTAGAATTCACGATCGATCACTGCCATGTCCGCTTCCTTTGCGTCCGCCAGCTTAGCTCAGATAAAGGCGGGAGTCCGATGGTCAAGGAGGAGAATAATGCCCTTGGATCTTGAACGCCTGCGGGCCGAGACGCCGGGTGTCTTCACGCGCGTCCATCTCAACAACGCCGGCGCCGGCTTGATGCCGTCGCCGGTGCTGGACGCGATGATCGGCTATCTCCGGCGCGAGGCCGAGATCGGCGGCTACGAGACCGCCGCCGAGAATGCAGGCGCGCCTTGACGGTGTCTACGACAGCGTGGCCCGCCTGATCGGCGCGTCCAGGGACGAGATCGCGCTGGTCGAGAATGCCACGGTGGCGTGGCAGATGGCCTTCTATGCCCTGCCGTTCCGGCCCGGCGACCGCATCCTCACCGCCCGCGCCGAGTACGCCGCGAACTACGTCGCGTTCCTTCAGGTCGCCAAACGCACCGGCGTGACGATCGACGTCGTCCCGGACGACGCCGACGGCGTCCTCGATCCGGAAGCCCTGGAGCGGATGCTGGACGATCGCGTCCGGCTGATCGCGATGACCTGGGTGCCGACCAACGGCGGCCTTGTGAACCCGGCGGCTGCGGTCGGCCGCATCGCGCGAGCGCATGGCATTCCTTATTTGCTCGATGCCTGCCAGGCGGTCGGGCAGATGCCGGTCGATGTGACGGCGCTCGGCTGCGACATGCTTTCGGCAACCGGGCGAAAATTCCTGCGCGGTCCGCGCGGCACCGGCTTCCTGTATGTGCGGCGCGCGCTGATGCGCGAGCTCGAACCGCCGATGATCGACCATTTCGCCGCGCCATGGGTGGCGCCGGACCGCTATGAGCTGCGGCCCGACGCGCGCCGGTTCGAGAATTGGGAGAACAACTATGCCGCGCGGCTGGGACTTGGTGTCGCCGTCGACTACGCGCAGGCGATCGGCATCGACGCCATCATGGCGCGCTGCCGCGTGCTGGCCGGCCAGCTTCGCGACGGCCTCGCGGCGATCCCCGGCGTGACGGTCCACGACCTTGGGCCGCAGCCGGCCGCCATCGTCACCTTCTCGGTCCCCGGCATCGAGGCCGACGCCGTGAAGGCCCGCCTCACTGAGGCGGCCATCAACGTGGGCACCTCGAGCCCTTCGAGCACGCTGCTCGACGCGATGGCGCGCCGATTGCCGACGGTGGTGCGAGCGTCACCGCACTACTACAACAGCGAAGATGAAATTGGTCGGCTGACGACGATGATCCGGAGACTGGCGAATTAACGGCCGATTTAGCCGCATCCCGAGGAGTGAGTGAGATGCATGTTGAACCCGTTGAGATTTATTCCGATGCAACGAACGCCGCAATTATGCGGCACCCGGAACGGCGCTTTCCCGGCGTATTGATCCAGGGCGACACCTTGTACACGCTTTGCTTCGCCGCCGACGAGATATGCCAGTTGATAGGGCGAGGTTCCACCGGATTTGCTGAAGCCAACGAGGTTAGAAACCGGCTTTGGGATTTCCTGAACCACTACAAGGCAGTGCTGGGATCGCATGACTTGCAATTGCCCTTCGTGGAGTACCCTTAATCCACAGTCTGCTCGTAGCCTTTGCACAGCTTGTCCAATCGGTTTTCAACAGTCCGCCCGGCTCCGTTATCCCCCCAGTTATCCACAGCCTGTCCACAGACTTATCCAAAGAGCGCGCGATGGTCGCGCAGGATCGTCTGGGCCGCATTGTGGCCGGGGGCGCCGGTGACGCCGCCGCCGGGATGGGCGCCGGAACCGCAGTGGTAGAGGCCCTTGATGGGTGAGCGGTAGTCGGCGTGGCCCAGCATCGGCCGCGCCGAGAACAGCTGGTTCAGCGTCAGCGCGCCGTGGAAGATGTCGCCGCCGAGCAGGCCGAACTCGCGCTCGAGATCGAGCGGCGTCAGCACCTGCCGGCCGAGCACGCTCTGCCTGAAGCCGGGCGCGTAGTGGTCGACCGTGGCGATCATCAGGTCGGCCACCTCGTCGCGAAAATCGTCCCAGGATTCGCCGCTCGGCAGCTCCGGCGCGACGTGCTGGCAGAACAGGCTGGCGACGTGCTGGCCGGGCGGCGCCAGCGTGTCGTCCAGGGTCGAGGGGATCAGCATCTCGACCACCGGCTCGCGGCTCCAGCCGTCAGCGCGCGCATCGTTGTAGGCGCGGTCCATGTAATCGAGGCTCGGCGCGATGATGATCCCCGACGACAGGTGATCGCCTTCGCCGGGCAGCGCCGTGAACGAGGGCAGGGCGCTGAGCGCGACGTTCATGCGCAGCGTGCCGGAGCCGTTGCGCCAGTTCTGCATGCGCGTGAGGAATTTTTCCGGCAGCGCATCCGCCGGCACGAGGCGCGTGTACAGCAGCTTCGGATTGACGTTCGAGACGATCCTGTTCGCGCGGATGGCGCGGCCGTCGGTCGAGCGCGATGCCGACGGCGCGCCCGCCCTCGACGATCACCTCGCTGACGCCTGCGTCCGTCTCGATCTCCACGCCATGGGCGCGGGCGGCCTTCGCCATCGCTTGCGTGATCGCGCCCATGCCGCCGATGGCGTGGCCCCAGACGCCTTTCTTGCCGTTCACCTCGCCGAACGCATGGTGCAGCATCACGTAGGCCGAGCCCGGCGTGTAGGGGCTGGCAAAGTTGCCGACGATCGCGTCGAAGCCGAACAGCGCCTTGACGAGGTCGCTCTCGAACCGTTCGTCCAGCATCTCGCCGGCCGAGCGCGTCATCAGGTCGAGCAGCATGCGCTTGTCGTCGAGCGACAGTCCGCGCAGGAGGTTCGCCGTGCCGAGCGCATTGAAGGTCTCGTGCACCGCCGAAAGGCTGAAGCCTTCGACGAGGTTCGGCGGCGCGCGCAGCACCAGATTGCGCAGCACGTCGGCGATCGCTTCGAGCTCGGCGGCGAAGGCGTTGTAGGCGGCGACGTCGTTGTCGCTCAGCCGCGCGATCGATGCCTGCGTGCGGCCTTCGCCGGTGAGCAGATAGCTGCCGTCCGCGGCGGGCAGAAAATTCTGCGCGCGCCGCTCGACGATGGCGCAGGCCGTGCTCGTGCAGCTTCAGGTCGGCGATCACCTTCGGGTTGAGCAGGCTGACCGTGTAGGCCGCGACCGAGTTGCGGAACCCGGGATGAAATTCCTCGGTCACCGCCGCGCCGCCGACCACCTTGCGGCGCTCGACCACCTTCACCTTCAGCCCGCCCATGGCGAGATAGGCCGCGCAGGTCAGCCCATTGTGTCCGGCACCGATGATGACAACGTCAAGCTCCGCCATGTGCGTGCCATAGCCCATTTTCGCCGCAGTTACGATTAGTTCATTGCCCCTGCATTGCGAGGCGCAGGCCTTTTCGGGTTAGGACGCGGAAGCCGGTTCCGAGCAGCGCCGGGCCGGATGCCGGAGTCTCCATGAATTCGTCGTTAACGTCCGACTTGCGCGATTCCACGTCCGCCGCGCGCAACTCGAAAATCCTGATCGTCTACACCGCCGCGATCTTCGTCAGCGCGCTGCTGCTGTTCTCCGTGCAGCCGCTGTTCACCAAGATGGTGCTGCCGCGGCTCGGCGGCTCGCCCGCCGTGTGGTCGGTGGCGATGGTGTTCTTCCAGTCGCTGCTGCTGTTCGGCTACGCCTACGCGCACTACCTGATGACGGTGCAGAACCGCATCGTGCCGGTCGCCGTCCATCTCGCGCTGCTGGTCGTGGCCGCGCTGACGCTGCCGCTGTCGATCGCCGGCAACTGGGGCGATCCGCCCGCCACCGGCACGCCGTTCTGGCTGCTCGGGCTGTTCGCGGTGTCGATCGGCCTGCCGTTCTTCGCGCTCGCCGCCAACAATCCGATGCTGCAGGCGTGGTTCGTGCGCACCGGCCATCCGGATGGTCCCGATCCGTACTTTCTCTATGCCTCGTCCAACATCGGCAGCTTCCTGGCGCTGCTGTCCTACCCGATCGTGTTCGAGCCGGTGTTCACGCTGCGCATGCAGAATTTTCTCTGGACCGGCGGCTATGTGCTGCTGATCGCGCTGATCGCCGCCTGCGGCTTCCTGCTGGTGAAGTCGCCGCCCTACGTCGCGCCGGCCGCGACGAGCCGCCGCCGCCGCGGCCCCCTCGTGGCTGTTGCGCCTGCGCTGGATCTTCCTCGCCGCCGTGCCGTCGGGCCTGCTGGTCGCCGTCACCGCGCACATCTCGACCGACGTCGCCGCCGCGCCGCTGCTCTGGGTGCTGCCGCTGTCGCTCTATCTTCTGACCTGGGTGCTGGTGTTCCAGGGCCGGCCGCTGATCCCGCACAAATATGTGCTGCTGCTGCAGCCGCTGGCGATCGCCGGCGTGATCTACCTGCTGGCCTACGGCGGCGAGCGCAACCTGCTGCTGACGCTCGGCGGGCATCAGCTCTGCTTCTTCGTCATCGCCATGGCCTGCCACGGCGAGCTCGCGCGCACGCGTCCCGCCGCGCAGTATCTCACCGGCTTCTACGTCGCGCTGTCGTTCGGCGGCATGGTCGGCGGTCTCTTCGCCGGCCTGATCGCGCCGTTCGCGTTCTCGTGGATCGCCGAGTATCCGATCCTGGTGGTGCTTGCGGCGCTGTGCCGGCCGAAGGAAGAGGACGTGCCGCCGTTGCTGGCGCAGATCGCGAAGTGGAGCTGGCTGCTGGTGGCGGTCGCGCTGCTCGTCGTCGTCGTGCCATATCTCGCTCGGCGGCGAGTGGCTGACCTTCATGCGCGACCGCATGCTCTCGGTCGCAGCCGTCATCGCCTCGCTGACGGTGCTGCTGGTGGTGGTCCTGCGCGCGGACCGCTACAGCGTCGCCGCGCTGGTTGCGATCGCGATGCTGCTGGTGCGGCTCTATCCGAACGAGGACGGCAAGGTCGAAACGGTGCGCAGCTTCTTCGGCGTGCACAAGATCGTCACCAATGCCGACGGCGCCTATCGCGTGCTGATGCACGGCACGACCATCCACGGTGCGCAGAAGCTGCTCAACGCCGACGGCAGCGCCGGTCGAAGGCCGCCCCGAGATGATCACCTACTACCAGCGAGGTCGGCGGCATCGGCGGCGCGATCGAGGCGATCCGCGAGCGCAAGGGCGCGGGCCTGCTGCGCGCCGCGGTGATCGGGCTCGGCGCCGGCACGCTGACCTGCCAGCAGCGCGAGGGCGAGAGCTGGAAGTTCTTCGAGATCGACCAGTCGATGATCGACACCGCCAGCGACCCGAAATACTTCACCTTCATCCGCGACTGCTATCCGGACATCAAGCCGGTGCTGGGCGACGCGCGGCTCACCTTCGCCAAGGAGCCGGACGGCGTCTACGACCTGATCGTGGTCGACGCCTATTCATCGGACGCGATCCCGATCCATCTCGCCACCCGCGAGGCGATGGAGATCTACAAGAAGAAGCTCGCGCCCCAGGGCGTGGTGCTGATGCACGTCTCCAACCGGCATCTCGAGCTCTCCAGCGTGGTGGTCGGCATCGCCAACGCCAACGGCCTGAAGAGCTGGGTGTTCAGCGAGGACGCCAACCGCGACGGCGAATACATCTTCTCGACCACGGTGGTGCTCTCCGCGCGCGACGAGGAGGACATCGGCAAGCTCGCCACGGACGACAGGTGGACGCTGACCGAAGCCAAGACCGACCGCCGCGTGTGGACGGATGATTATTCCAACATCCTCGGCGCGGTGATGCGCAGGTTGAGGGACGGGGAGGAGTAGCCCTCCGTCATTGCGAGGAGCGAAGCGACGAAGCAATCCAGCGCGGCATACGCGGCAACCTCAGACTGGATTGCTTCCGCCTTCGCCTTCAGGCTTCGGCGGACAAGTCGCTTCGCCTTGCCCCGGCGTAGCCCGCAGGGCGAAGCCGGTCGCAATGACGCTGAATGCTTCGCTCGCGAACTCAATTCCCGTATGGAAATCGTTCTCGCGCCGATAATAGCGCTGCTGCCCGGCATACGGATTATACGGCTGCGCATACGGCTGCTGCTGGTACTGCTGCTGCTGCTGATACGGCTGCTGGCCGTAATAATAGCGCGGCGCATACGGGTTGGCCGGCTGCTGCTGCGCATAGGGCTGCTGCTCGGCGTAATACGAACCCGCCTCGTAGCTGCGGCGGTACGCGCGTCCGCCCTGCACCCACCGGCCGTACTCGTCGTAGTAGCCGGCGGTGTCGACCGTCGGCGGCGTGATCTGTTGCGGCGGCGGCAGCGCGCGCGCCGTGCCGTCATACATCTGCACCTGCGGTTGCTCCGGCGGCGTCTGCGTCGCCGACCGCACCGCGACCTCGTTGCGCCGCTGCGGGCCGCGCGCGAGCGCCACCTGCGACGAGCCGGTGAGCGTCACCGTGGTGTTGAGCACGCCTTGCTCCTTCACCAGCGTGAACAGCGTCGCGGCGTTGGCGCGCGACAGCCGCACGCAGCCGTGCGAGGCGGGATTGCCGAGCCGGTTCACCGCGTCGGTGCCGTGGATCGCGTGGCCCTTCCTGGTGAAGAAGATCGAATGCGGCATCGGCGCTTCGTCCCACTCCTTGGAGTAGTGGTCCTCCTCCATGCGGAACGCCTTGTGGTTGCCGTTCGGCGTCTCGTAGCGACGGCAAGCCGCTCGACACCGGCCAGCGGTATTTGACGACGTCGTCGACAGCGACGGTCATCGTCTGGGTATCCTTGTCGATGTCGATCTGGACGGCGGCCTGTGCGGAGGTGCTCGCGAGCAGCGCGAGCAGGGCAGGGACGAGAACGCGGGCACGCATTTCCTTTGGCTCCTTGAAGCCGCAACTCAATAACCGTCCCCGGTTCCTTTTGTACACGCGGCGCAGTTCCCTCGCCAGCGGCTTCATTGCGGCGAATTGTTAACCAGTTAAGGCGTCCGCCACGATTTCGCTTTGGACATGAATGCGAAAGCAACCATCGCGCGCGCGTGTGACAATCGCGTGTTGCCGATGGGCGACCATTGCCGCGCAATCGCCACGGAACCATGTTTGTAACTGGTGCCACGCGTCGCGTGCCGGGTTATGCGCGCAACGCGTTCAATCGCGATCGCAAGCATCGCGCCAACATGAGAGTACCGGAATGACAACCATGACCACTGCATCGACCCGCTTCAATCACGTCCGCGTGAAGACCTCGCTTGCCGCCGCAGCGTTCGCGCTGCTGGCCATGTCCGCGTCCGCCCAGGCGCAGGGCGTCGTGCGCGGCGCCGAGGAAGGCTTCTACACCGGCGGCCAGGCGCTCGGTCCGGTCGGCGCCGTCGTCGGCGGTGCAGTGGGTGGTGTGGTCGGCGGCGTCGCCGGCGGCTTCCAGGGCGTGCTCGGCATCCCGCAGGACACCCGCACCCGCGCCGAGCGCATGCAGGACAACCGCCAGGTCCGCGTCCAGCGCCGCCGCCATCACGTTCAGTGAGCGGTCAGCGATTGCATCGTTGAATAAGCAAAAGGCCCCGCTGAGCGGGGCCTTTTTTGTTGCGCGCGCCTGGGCGTGAACCTCACGCCTTCTCAACAAAACTATCCACCACGCGCTTCTCACCCGCCTTGTCGAACGCGATCGTCAGCTTGTTGCCGTCGACCAGCGTGACGCGGCCGTAGCCGAATTTCTGGTGAAACACGCGGTCGCCGGTCGAGAATTCGGAATTCGTGCCGGTCGACTTCGCGATCAATTCGCCTTCGATGGTGAGCGGCCCGCGGTTGCGTGAAAAGCCGCGCGCGCTGCCTTTGCCGCCGCCACCCTTCGACGAGAACCGGCCTTCATCCTCGCTCGCGTCGTAGCGCGAGGCGCCGTCGTCGAAACCGAAACCGCTGCGCTTCTGGCCTTTCGCCTTCTGCGCGCGCTGCCAGCCCGGCGTGCCGTAGCTGGAGCCGAACGACGCCATCTCGTCGAAGCGCGAGGCGCCGTAGCCGCCGGAACCGCCCCAGCCGCTGCCGCCCTTGCTCTCGGTGATCTCGACATTCGCCGCCGGCAGCTCGTCGAGGAAGCGCGAGGGGATGGTCGTGGACCAGGTGCCGTGAATGCGGCGGTTGGTGGCGAAGTAGAGCTTTGCGCGGCGGCGCGCGCGCGTGATGCCGACATGGGCGAGGCGGCGCTCTTCTTCCAGGCCGGCGCGGCCCTGGTCGTCCAGCGTGCGCTGGCTCGGAAACAGGCCTTCCTCCCAGCCCGGGCAGAAACACGTTGTCGAACTCGAGGCCCTTGGCCGAATGCAGCGTCATGATCGACACCGCGTCGTCCAGCGCGCCGTCCTCGCGGTCCATGACGAGCGAAATGTGTTCGAGGAAACCCTGCAGGTTCTCGAAACCATCCATCGAGCGGACCAGTTCTTTCAGGTTGTCGAGCCGGCCCTGCGCGTCGGCGGAGCGGTCCTTCTGCCACATCTCGGTGTAGCCGCTCTCGTCGAGGATGACCTCGGCGAGCTGCGTGTGCGGCAGCGTGCTCATCTGCACGCGCCAGCGCTCGAAATTCTCGATCACCGTGCGCAGGCCGCTGCGCGCCTTCGGCTTCAGCTCGTCGGTGCCGATCATGGCTGCGGCCGCGTCATAGATCGGGATCTTCTTCTTGCGCGCGTGGTCGTGCAGCAGCTGCACCGTCGCGTCGCCGAGGCCGCGCTTGGGCACGTTGACGATGCGCTCGAAGGCGAGGTCGTCGGCCTGCGAGTTGACGACGCGCAGATACGCCAGCGCATCGCGGATTTCCGCGCGCTCGTAGAATCGTCGGGCCGCCGATCACGCGATAGGGCAGGCCGAGCGTGACGAAGCGGTCTTCGAACTCGCGCATCTGGAACGACGCGCGCACCAGGATGGCGATCTCGTTCAGCTTCTCGCCCTGGCGCTGCAGCTGCTCGATCTCTTCGCCGACCCCGCGCGCCTCTTCCTCGGAATCCCAGGCGCCGGTGACGGTGACCTTCTCGCCGTCCTTGTCCTCGGTGCGCAGCGTCTTGCCGAGCCGGCCCTCGTTGTGGGCGATCAGGTAGGACGCGGCCGCGAGGATATGCCCGGTGGAGCGGTAGTTGCGCTCCAGGCGGATGACCTTCGCGCCCGGAAAATCGTGGTCGAAGCGCAGGATGTTGTCGACCTCCGCGCCGCGCCAGCCATAGATCGACTGGTCGTCGTCGCCGACGCAGCAGATGTTCTTCTGGTGCGGCGTCACGTCCTGCTTCGCCTGCGTCGCGTCGTCGGGGTGAATGTCGAACGGAATGTCGTCTTCAACGTCGTGCCCGGGCGAGGGCGATGCGCCGAGCACCGGCACCGAAGAGAGCGGTCACGTTCGTCGCGCTCGGCGCCTGCGACAGCAGGCGCAGCCAGAGATACTGCGCGACGTTGGTGTCCTGATACTCGTCGACCAGGATGAACCTGAAGCGTTGCTGGAAGCCGCGCAGCACGTCCGGGTGCTCGCGGAAGATGCGGATGTTCTCCAGCAGCAGGTCGCCGAAGTCGGCGGCGTTCAGCGTCTTCAGCCGCTCCTGATAGAGCGTGTAGAGCTTTCCGCCCTTGCCGCCGGCGAACGCCTGCGCCTCGCCCGCGGGGACCTGCGTCGGGCCGAGGCCGCGGTTCTTCCAGCCGTCGATCATGCCGGCCAGCACCCGCGCGGGCCAGCGCTTCTCGTCGATGTTCTCCGCGGTCAGCAGCTGCTTCAGCAACCGGATCTGGTCGTCGACATCGAGCACGGTGAAGTTCGACTTCAACCCGGCGAGCTCGGCATGAAAGCGCAGGATGCGCCCGCCGATCGAGTGGAAGGTGCCGAGCCACGGCATGCCTTCCACGGCCTGGCCGACCATCTGGCCGACGCGAAGCTTCATCTCGCGCGCCGCCTTGTTGGTGAAGGTCACCGACAGGATCTCGTGCGGCCGGGCGCGGCCGGTCGACAGGATATGCGCGATGCGCGACGTCAGGACGCGGGTCTTGCCGGTGCCCGCGCCGGCCAGCACCAGCACCGGGCCGTCCAGCGTCTCCACCGCCTCGCGCTGCTCGGGATTGAGGCCGTTGAGATATTGCGGGGCGAACGCCGCACGCGCGCGCGCGCCGATGCCATCGGCTGCGGGCCGATGCTCGGGGGCGGGTGCTGCTTTGGCGGGTTCGGTCATGCGATTCGCATTTATATAGGCATTGCGGGGGTGAGTACGACCCGGAATTGACGTGGATTCAGCGCCTTGTGGACGAATGTGGCGGCTGGCGCGTGTGCCGGCTGCGAGGTTTCCGCCGTCTTTCCATTTTTTGCCGCATGGCGGCGCGCGCCGCCGGCTCAGGAGCGTTTGTTCCGCCGCTTCACGCATTTCATCGCAGATTTGAACGCTGCTGATGGCCGCGCCGGACAGCACGTTGACGGTGACGTTGGAACTGCCGGCCAGCGCCTGGACGCCGGTCGTGTCGGGGTTCGGCGCGCTCGTATCGCAGGTGACGGTCTGGCCCGATGCCGGCGCATTGTTGTTGCAGGCGGCGAGGGCGGCATCGCACGCGAGCGTGGAGATGCCCGCCAGCAGACCGGCCGTCGTTCGCAATCTTGTTCGCTCGCTCAGGCGAAGCGCCGCACACGACCGCGCTTGTGCCGGATGGAGTCGCATGTCTGCCCCCAGGTCTTGGGCGGATCACCTGCGCTCATTGATTCGCAGATCAACCGGCAGTGGCAACATTTGCTGCTGCAATTTCGGCAAAACCGCGGCGTCTGGCACGAACTGCACACGAAGGCTGTGGGTTCCTTTCCTCTCTGTGGACGAGTTCCGTTCAATTTTCCGTATCGGCGAAAATGTGAGCGCGAGCAAGCCGGAACATCCGCGATGCCCGGCATTGATCGACCAAGCGGGTTCGTCCGCACATCAAGATGAGGATGAAGCCATGCTTGGCTGGGTGTTGACGTTTCTTGTGGTTGCGCTGATCGCCGGCGTGCTGGGCTTCGGCGGCATTGCCGGTGCTTCGATCGAAATCGCGAAGGTGATCTTCTTTATCGCCGTGGTGCTGTTCCTGGTCTCGGTCATCTTCGGCGCCTTTCGCGGCCGCTCTCCGGGCTAACGCAGATTGAGCCTGGCGGCGCGTCGCCCGCAGCGCCGCCGCTACCTCTGCCGAGCGCGCCTTCGACCTGTCCGGCGATCGCCTCGGCCAGCATGCGATAGCCTTCCGGCGTCATGTGCTGCCCGTCCGCCTGCTTCGGCAGGCCGCGGAACATGCCGTTCTCCATCATCACCACGCGCACGCCTCTGGCGCTCAGCCGGCTCTGAATCTCGGCGAGGTTCTGGCTGGTGTCGGTTTCTCCCTTGCGCCGGTCGTTGCCGCCGGGCTGCAGGATCACCACGCTCGTGCCGCGTGGCACCGCGCTGTCCATCCGCGCCAGCATCTGCCGGGTGATATTGCCGTTGATGCCGGCGTTGATCACGCGCACCGTGTGGCCCTTCGCGCGCAGGATCGCCTGAAGCTGCGCCGGATAGGCCTCACTGCGTGCAACACCCTTGCCGTAGGTGTTGCTCGCGCCGAGCGCGACGATCGTGCCCGATGCGGCGTGCGCGTGCGTCACCGCAAGAGCGACGGCCGCGAGGATCACGGCCGCAGCCAATCTCCTTCCTGCGCCCATCGCTTCTCCTCCGAAAATCAGACGATCAGGCGGCCTCGGTCCTGGCGGGGATGGCGATGCTCCGGCCGATCGCCTCGGGGCGGGGGACGCGCGCATGCGCATCGACGACGGCGCGGAGACGCTCGGCGATGTCCGGCGGAAACGGCGCCACCTTGCGCACGCTCATGTCGATATGCAGCGAGATGTTCTCCGACGTTGCGGACAGCCAGCCTTCGGTGGCATGGCGCAGCTCTTCGAAGAAGTGGATGCGCTTCTCGTCCGCGGCGATGACATGGATCGACACCTGCAGCGGATCGCCGAGACTGACCTCGCGCAGGTAGCGCACATGGCACTCGGCGGTCATGGTCGAGCAGTTGCGCTCCTTCTTGTAGTTGGAGCCGAGACCAATTGCCCTGAACAGATCTCCGACGGACTCGTCCATGATCACGTTGTAATAGGCCATGTTGAGATGGCCATTGTGGTCGATCCAGTGCGGCTCGATCTGCATGACCTCGCACAGAAACGGGCCGCGCAGCGCCTTCAGCTCGTCAAGAGACAGGGGATGTTTCGACATTGTCTGGCTCGTGACGATGCTAGGCCGCGCCGACGCGCTGCTTGGCCTTCACCGGCATCTCGATCCGCCGGCCGGCGCCCTCGGGCCGCGGCAGCCGCGCATGCGATTCGGCCATCGTGCGCACCCGCTCGGCGATGTCGGATGGAAACGGCGCGACTTTCCGCACATTCATGTCGATATGCAGCGTCATGTTCTCCGACGTGGCGGAGAGCCAGCCTTCCGTCGCGTGGCGCAGCTCCTCGAACGTGTGCAGGCGCTTGTCGTCGGCCGCGATCACATAGGCGAACACCTGCAGCGGGTCGCCGAGATGCACCTCGCGGAGGTAGCGCACGTGGCACTCGGCGGTCATGGTCGAGCCGTTGCGCGCCTTCAGGTAGTCCGGCCCCATGCCCATCGCCGCGAACAGCTCGTCGATCGAGCGGTCCATGATCACGTTGTAGTAGGCCATGTTGAGGTGGCCGTTGTAGTCGATCCATTGCGGCTCGATCTGCATCACGCTGCATTTGAAGGGCGCGGGCAGCGCCTTGAGGTCGTCCAGCGAAAGTTGCGGCTTTACCATCGACAATTCCCTGCCATCCTAAGTGCGTGTTGCGCGTTTAAGGCCGCGCTTGACCGCTTATACATCCTTTGCGACGCTGCAATCAAAGCAAGTGAGGGATGCACTTTGGCACAGTTGGCCGCCGACCTGCCGCGGGTGGATGCGAAGACGCTGAGCAGCGCGCTCGAGGCGCTGGCCGCGCGCTTCGGCAATCGCCTTGTCACCTCGCAGGCGGTGCGCGACCAGCACGCGCATACGACGTCGTGGCTGCCGCGGCAGCCGCCCGACGGCGTGGTGTTCGTGCAGGAGACCGCGGACATCCAGGACGTGGTGCGCATCTGCGCCGCGCGAAAGGTGCCGGTGATCGCCTACGGCACCGGCACCTCGCTGGAGGGCCAGGTGAACGCGCCCGCCGGCGGCATCTGCATCGACACGCGCGACATGAACCGGCTGCTCGCCGTGCATGCCGAAGATCTCGACTGCGTCATCGAGCCCGGCATCACCCGCAAGCTGCTGAACGAGCAGCTGCGCGACCAGGGGCTGTTCTTTCCGATCGATCCCGGCGCCGATGCCTCGATCGGCGGCATGGCGGCGACGCGCGCGTCGGGCACCAATGCGGTGCGCTACGGCACCATGCGCGACAACGTCATGGCGCTGAAGGTGGTGCGCGGCGACGGCGAGATCGTCAACACCGCGACGCGCGCGAAAAAATCCGCCGCCGGCTACGACCTGACGCGGCTGTTCGTCGGCTCCGAGGGAACGCTCGGCATCATCGCCGAGCTGACCATCCGCCTGCACGGCATTCCCGAGACGATCGCCGCGGCCTCGTGCTCGTTCCCGAGCGTGAGCGAGGCGTGCCAGGCGACGATCCTCGCCATCCAGACGGGCATCCCGCTGGCGCGGATCGAGCTGCTCGACGAAGTCCAGGTCAGGGCCAGCAACGCCTACTCGAAACTGTCGCTGCCGGAGACGCCGCTGCTGCTGATCGAATTCCACGGCACCGAGGCGGAGGTCGCCGGCCAGTCCGAACGCTTCGGCGAGATCGCAAAGGACTGCGGCGGCGGCAATTTCGAATGGACCACCCGGCCGGAGGATCGCACGCGGCTGTGGCAGGCGCGGCACGATGCCTACTGGGCGGCGCGTGGCCTGCGCCCCGGCGCGGAGCCCGTGACCACCGACGTGTGCGTGCCGATCTCGCGGCTCGCCGAGTGCGTCACCGAAACACAGCGCGACCTGCGCGAAAGCCGGCTGGTGTCGGCGATCGTCGGCCATGTCGGCGACGGCAATTTCCACACGGTCCTGCTCTGCGACATGAACGACGCCGACGAAATCAAGCGCGCCGAAGGCTACCTGCATCGCCTCGTCAAGCGCGCGCAGGCGATGGACGGCACCTGCACCGGCGAGCACGGCATCGGCCAGGGCAAGCAGGAGTATCTGGTGGGCGAGCTCGGCCCCGAGGCGATCGAGACCATGCGGCTGGTGAAGCGCGCGCTCGATCCGGACAACATTTTCAACCCGGGCAAGATTTTGCCGGCGGGCTGATCGTCAATGTTGAACACCGCCGACGCGCAGCTTCTCGTCGACAAGCACCTCGGCACTTCGCCGCGCGCCGTTCATACGCGCCTCGTCGCCGCCATCATGCGCCGTCTCGCCGGCATGTTCGAAGGCGACGCAGACGCATGGGAAGTTGTCGGCCTCTGTCATGATCTCGATTTCCTTGAAACCTCCGCCGACCCGACACGCCACGGCCTTCTGACGATCGAGTGGATCGGAGACAGGCTGCCGGACGATGCGCAGCAGGCGATCGCGGCGCACGATCACCGTACCGGGGTGACGGCCGATACCATGCTGGCCGACATGCTGAAGCTTGCCGATGTGATTGCCGTCATCGATGAACGGCTGGGCCGCCGCGCGTTCTGCGACATCGATCGGGCCGATCCATATGGCGCCCTGCGCAGCCGGCTGGCAGACAGGCCCTATCTTTGCGACATCCTGCAGCGGCTTGCCGGCAAACATGCGCTGCCGTTCCCGCGCATCGTGGAGATTCTAGACCGGCTCGGATAGAGGCGTCAGACCTTCTCCTCCATCAGCGTCCTGATCGCCTTGATGTTCTCGTCGTTGCGTCGATAGAACGTCCATTGCTTGATGCGCTTTGGATGCACCAGTCCCGCCTGCACCAGCACACGCATGTGCTCGCTCAATGTCGCCTGGCTGATCTTCAGTTTTTCCGCCAGCAGCAGCCCGCAGACGCCGTCCTTGACCAGGTCGCCGTCGATCTGCGGCCGGAAATGACGGCGCGGCTCCTTGAGCCAGGCGAGGATCTGCAGGCGCCGCTCGTTGGCGAGCGCCTTGAACACATCTGCGGCTTGCATTTCGTTAATTTGCTAAATAACTAAGTATCTGTCAATCAATAGGGGGCCGCTCATGTCCAGCGAGACCGCGATCACCCGTGAAGCCATCGCGCGCACCGAGGCGCTGATCCGACCCTATGTCAGGCGCACGCCGACGATCGCCGTCGACGGCGCGGATTTCGGACTGCCGGCGAGGCCCATTCAGCTCAAGCTCGAATGCCTGCAGCACACCGGCACCTTCAAGGCGCGCGGCGCCTTCACCAATCTCATGACGCGGGCCGTGCCTGACGCCGGCGTCGTCGCGGCCTCCGGCGGCAATCACGGCGTCGCCGTCGCCTACGCGGCGATGAAGCGCGGCGTGCGCGCGACGATCTTCGTGCCAAAAGTGTCGTCGCCGGCGAAGATCGAGCTGATCCGCCACTACGGCGCCGATCTGGTCGTCACCGGCGAACGCTACGCCGACGCGCTCGCCGCGAGCGAAGTGTTCGTCCGGGACAAGGGCGCGTTGCCGATCCATGCCTACGACCAGCCGGAGACGCTGCTGGGGCAGGGCACCGTCGGGCTCGAGATCGAGGCCGACACGCCCGAGGTCGACACGCTGCTGGTTGCGGTCGGCGGCGGCGGGCTGATCGGCGGCATTGCCGCCTGGTTCGCAAGCCGCATCAAGGTCATCGCCGTCGAGCCCGAAGGATCGCCGACGCTCTACCGCGCGCTGGCGGCGGGCGAGCCGGTCGACGCGCCGGCGGAGGGGATCGCGGCGGACTCGCTGGCGCCGAAGCAGGTCGGCCGGATCATGTTCCCGATCGCGCAGCGCCATGTGCACCGCGCGGTTCTCGTCTCCGACGACGCCATCCGCGCCGCGCAAAAGGCGCTGTGGGACCGCGTGCGCGTCGTCGCCGAGCCGGGTGGGGCCGCAGCCTTCGCCGCGCTGCTGTCCGGCGTTTATGTGCCGGCGACGGAGGAACGGTTGGCGGTACTGGTTTGCGGCGCCAACACGACGGCCGTGAAGTTCGATTGAGGTGATGGATGAGCGAGCATCTCGATAGCATTGCAGCCGAGGTCTTTTCGTTGCTCGGGAGCGGCCGGCAGATTTCGCCGTTTTCGACCCGGTACCGCGATTTCGGTCTGCCTGACGCCTATCGCGTCACCGCGAAGGTGCGCGCGTTGCGTGAGGGGGCCGGCGAGGTTCCACGTGGTCGCAAGATCGGCTTCACCAACCGCACCATCTGGTCGGAGTACGGCGTGTATGCGCCGATCTGGGGCTATGTGTACGATCGAACCGTCCATAACCTCGAAGACATCGGCGAAACCTTTTCGCTCGCCGGATTGTCCGACCCGCGCATTGAGCCGGAGATCATATTCGGCCTGACTGCCGCGCCGCAGCCCGGCATGGATCCAAAAGCGCTGCTCTCGTGCATCGGCTGGGTCGCGCAGGGTTTCGAGATCGTGCAATCGGTCTTCCCCAATTGGCAGTTTGCGGCGCCGGACACGGTTGCCGCCTTCGGTCTGCACGGTGCGCTGCTGATCGGCCAGCGCCATCCGCTGCACGGACCGGGGGATGCCTGGGAGACGGCGCTGGCCGGTTTCGACATCGACCTCTACCGCAATGGCGAGCTTGCGGACCATGGCTCGGCGCGGAATGTGCTGGACGGACCGCTATTCGCGCTGCGCCATCTGGTCGACGTGCTGGCAGAGGATCAGAGCAATCCCGGTCTCGCCGCGGGCGAAATCGTCACCACCGGCACCCTGACGCGCGCGCTGCCGATCGGCCCGGGCGAGGCGTGGAGCACGCGCCTTGCGGGCGTGGCGCTTGAGGGTGCACGCGTCCGCTTTTCGTGACTTTGGCGCCATTTTGATCGCTGCGGCGCAGCCGCGCCGATGTCAATTTGCCACGGTTGTTCGTATATAGGTTCGGCTGAACGCGATTGGGGCCCGCGGATTCGCTGACCATATTCCGAGAGGAACGCCGTGCAGACGACGCTGCTCGGACTTGCCATAGCCGTTATCCTTGCGCTGCTGGCTGCCCTGATCGGCCCGTACTTCATCGACTGGAGCCAGTTCCGGCCGCATTTCGAGCGCGAGGCCTCGCGGGTGATCGGCATGCCGGTGCGGGTCGACGGCGAGATCGACGCGCGGCTGCTGCCGACGCCGTCGCTGCGGCTGCGCGGCGTCGCCATCGGCGCGCGCAGCGACGTCAACAATGTCAGCGTCGAGAAGCTGGACGTCGAGTTCTCGCTCGGCGACCTGATGCGCGGCGAGTGGCGCGCCAACGAGCTGACGCTGAACGGCATGGTGCTCGAGCTCGGCCTCGATCAGCGCGGGCGCATGGACTGGGCCTCGCGCGCGGGCAGCTTCAACGTCGGCGCGCTGACCGTCGACAGGTTTCATGTGACCGGCGCGCTTGCGCTGAACGACGCGGCAAGCCGCACGTCGCTGCGGCTCGACGACATCGCCTTCACCGGCGAGGTGCGCGCCCTGGCCGGCAGCGTGCGCGGCGAAGGCGTCACCAGGGTGGACGGCGTGCGCTATCCGTTTCGTGTCGCCATGGGGCGAACCGCCGACGGCGCCGCCCAGCGGGTGCGCCTGACCCTCGATCCCGGTGCGCGGCCGCTTGCCGCCGATCTCGATGGCGTCCTGCACTTCGACGACGCGCTGCCGCGCTTCGACGGTGCGCTGACCGTCAGCAAGCCTGCGCCGGCGAAGTCGAATGCGCCGCTCAATCCGGCCGATGCGCCGTGGCGCATCGCCGGCAAGCTGAAGGCGGATCCGGCGTCGGCGAAGCTGGAGCAGGTCGAGGCGGTGTTCGGACCGGACGACAACGGGCTGAAATTCACCGGCCAGGCCGACGCGCGCTTCGGCGCATCGCCGCGCCTGCGCGCCTCGCTCACGGCGCGCCAGCTCGATGCCGACAGGTTCCTGGCGCAGTCCGGCGGCGCTGCGCCATCGCCCGCCGAGTTCCTGTCGAACCTGCGCGCAGCTGATCGCCGCCGCGCCATCGATGCCGATGGCCGACCGAGTTCGACATCGACGCCGACTTCGTCAATCTCGGCGCGCGTCCGGTGCAGAACATCGCGCATCGACCTGCGCGCCAACGCCAGGGAGTGGTGGGTCGACAAGTTCGAGTTCCGTGCGCCCGGATCGGCGCGCGTCGCCGTCACGGGCCGCATTTCCGAGCCGGGCGACAAGGCGAACTTCGCCGGCGTGCTGAACGTCGAGGCCGGCGATCCGGAAGGTTTCGCGCTGTGGCTGCAGGGGCAGAGCGACAACGCCTATCGCAGCCAACGGCCGCTGAAGGCGCGCGGCGATCTCGTCGTCTCGCGTGACCGCGTCGCGATCGATGCGCTGAAGGCGGAGGTCGACGGGCGGCCGGTCGAAGGCGCGTTCTCGCTTGCGGCAACCGATGGCAAGGGCAGGTTCGACGCATCGCTGAAGGCGGAGCGGCTGGATTTCGATTCAAGCGCAGCGTTCGCGCGCGCCATGGGCGGCGCGCTGAAGACCTGGCCGGACGAAGCCCTGCTCAACCTCGACATCGCGCAGCTGAATGTCGGAAGCCAGACCTTCAAGCCGGTGCTCGCCCGCTTCGTCTACAACGCCAAGGCGATCTCGCTCGAGCGATTGCGCATCGGCGACGCCGACGGCGTGGCGATCGACGGCAACGGTTCGTTCGATCGCACTGCTGCCACGGGGCAGCTGAATCTCGGTGCGACCTCGGCGACGCTCGATCCGCTGGCGCGGCTGGTCGCGCCGATCGCGCCGGAGTTCAGCCGCCGCATCGCCGCAGTGCCGGCGGGTGCCGGCAACGTCTGGGTCGGGCTGGCGCTTGAGCTCGACAAGCCGCAGGGCGATCGCGTGGGCTTGCGCACGTCGGTCGATATCCATTCGCCGCAGGTCAAGGGCGCGCTGACCGCGGCGATGACGCCGCAGATCGCCTCCCTGCGCGACCTCGACACCGATGCGCTTGCAAAGAACGAGGCCGCGCTGACCGCGAAGCTCACCGCCGAGCGCGGCGGCGCGCTTGCTCGCCTTGCTCGGGCTGGACGGTGCGCTGAGCGTCGGCAACGGCCCGGCCCAGTTCGACGCGTCGGTCACCGGCGTCTGGAATGCGCCGCTGAAGCTGAAGGCGAAGCTTGCAGGCAATGGGCTCGACGCGGAGATCGACGGCAGCGCCGAACCGTTCAAGGCGGATCGCGCGGCCAATGTCAGCCTCAACCTGCGCAAGGCGAACTTCGCGCCGCTGATCGGCGTCGCCCGCGCGGAGCGGGCGCCGCTGCCGGTGGTGCTGACGTCGCGCGTGGCCGTCGCCGGGCCGAAGGTCAGCTTCGACAGCCTCGACGGCACGATCGCCGGCGCGCGCGTGCGCGGCAAGCTCGGCTTTGCGCTTGGCGACGAGATCGGCGTCGATGGCAGCGTCGGCGCCGACGTGGTCGACGTGCCGTCGGCGCTGCTGGTGGCGATCGGCGCGGCGGGGCACGACAGCTCCGAGCCGCTCAATCGCGGTCTGTTGAGCGGCTGGCGCGGGCGCGTCGAGTTCGCCGCCCTGCGCGGCACCATGCCGGGCGGCGAGTTCCGCCCCTTCAACGGCGTGTTGCGCAATGACGGACAGGCGCTGGTGCTCGAGGGCCTCACCGCCGGCCTTGGCGGCGGCAACCTCAAAGCCGACCTGTCGGCGCGCAAGTCGCCCGAAGGCGTCGCGCTGACCGGCCGGGTGCAGCTCGAGGGCGTGGACGGCGCCGCGCTGAAGCATCGCGGTCTCGCGATGCCGGCGGGCCGCGTGTCGGCGCGAACCTCGGTGAGCGGGCAGGGGCGCAGCGCAGCCGCGCTGATCGGCAGCCTCAACGGCAATGGATCGGTGACGATCGAGCAGGCGCGCATCGCCGGCCTCGATCCGCGCGCCTTTGAAGCTGCGACGCGCGCGAGCGATGCGGGCATCGCCCGCGATGATGCAAAGCTCGCCGCGGCGGTCGGCCCGGCGCTCGCGGCCGGCGCGCTCAACGTCGCAACGGCGGAGATTCCGTTCGCCATCCGCGACGGACAGCTGCGCGTCAGCAACACGACGCTGGCGGGCGAAGGGCGCTCGCCTGAATCTCTCCGGCGGCTACGACATCGCCGCCGACCAGATGGATGTGCGCGCGGCGCTGGCGCCGACGGCGACGGATACGGCGGGCATCGGCAGGCCGGAGATCCTGGTGCTGTTGTTCGGATCGCCGGACAAGCCGGATCGCTCGATCGATGTCGCGGCGCTGTCGTCGTGGCTCGGCCTGCGCGCGATCGATCGCGAGACCAAGCGCCTCGACGCCATCGAGCGCAGCAATCCGTTGCTTAATCCAGGCAAGCCTCAGGAGCCCGCGCCGGCGCCGCAGGTCGTGCCGCCGCAGCCGCAGCGTCCCGCGGCTGCGCCGCCGCCACCGCCGCGTGTCGAGGCGCCGCCGCCAGCACCGCCCGCCGCGGCACCGCCATTGCCGCCGCCGGTGGAGATACGGCCCGCGCCCGGCGCCCGTCCGCAGCAAAAGCAAAGCGCGCCGCTCAGCATCCTGCCGCAACCGCAGCGCCCCGCGCCGTCATCGACGTTTTGATTTGCGTGACGAAGTTCAAGTTTGCGAGAAAGCGACAGCCATCTGCACGACGGATGTCGTCCCCCGTAGCAGAGCGTTGCTTCGACCGGCTAGGGGACGACACTGAGTGACGTTGGCGCGCTGCTCGAACGCTATGCTCGCATGACGACCGCTACCGCGGCAACGCGGTCGGCCGCATCGACGATCCTTCGCTCGACGATGCGACAACGCCCGACGCGCGGCTGCGATAATAGTCGAGTACGTAGAGCCGGATCGCCGAAGAGAGATTGCCTTGCTTGCGGCCCTGGTCGATTTCGCTGACGAGATCCGACAGCGTCATGTCGCGCGACGCCGAGATCTCCTTCATGCTGTTCCAGAACGCCTCTTCGAGGCTCACGCTGGTCTTGTGGCCGGCGACGACGATCGAACGCTTCACGACAGGTGATTTCATGTCGGATCCT
Source organism: uncultured Alphaproteobacteria bacterium (assembly GCA_963843435.1). GTDB lineage: Bacteria > Pseudomonadota > Alphaproteobacteria > Rhizobiales > Xanthobacteraceae > P52-10. The sequence continues at coordinate 172,864 of CAWJKJ010000002.1, read as the reverse complement.
CACCGATGCGGTGATGATCAAGCACCGTGTTGAGCTTTTTGATTTCTTCCTCTTGCTGTTTCCGCTCGGCCTTGCTGCGGCCAAAGCGGGCGCGTTGCGCATCAGCTTTCTTGGCCGCCTGATCGCGCGCGACCTGCTTCTTGAAGCGCTTCAGATTGACGACATCGCCCATCAGCCCGCCCGTGTGTTGAGCGGCGCAGATTCATGACACGCGAATTACAGTGATGCCTCAGCAACAGGCGCAGCGCTCTCGCGCCGTCCTGCATCACGATGTCCGCTGCCCCGAACCCTCACCGCGTCCGCCGCGCCATCCCGGTCTTCGCGCGTCGGTATTTCTGAAAATGTACCACGATGTGGCACGCACTCGCCAGCGCGTGATGCATCAGTCTTTTGGACAAAGTGACAAATGCTGTTCTTTTTCCAAAAACCGATATCGGTAGCCGTGTTGATCGCGTGCAATCAACCAGGGCGCGTCATTTTTTCCGGCCGCACCAGCCGATCGAACTCCGCGCCGGTGACGAAGCCGAGTCGAAGCGCTTCTTCGCGTAGTGTCGTTCCGCGTGCATGCGCAGTTTTCGCAACTTTTGCGGCATTGTCGTAGCCGATCTTCGGCGCGAGCGCCGTGACGAGCATGAGCGAACGCTGCATCAGCTCGTCGATCCGCTTGGTGTCGGCCTTTATTCCCGCAACGCAATGTTCGGTGAACGACTCTGACGCATCTGCGAGCAGCCGGATCGATTGCAGCATGCAGTGCGCCAGCACCGGCTTGTAGACGTTCAGCTCGAAGTGGCCCTGGCTCGCCGCAACCGTGATCGTGGTGTGATTGCCGAACACCTGGCAGCACACCATGGTCAGCGCCTCGCTTTGGGTCGGATTGACCTTGCCGGGCATGATCGAAGAACCCGGCTCGTTCTCGGGAAGGATCAGCTCGCCGATTCCCGAGCGCGGGCCCGAGCCGAGCAGGCGGATGTCGTTGGCGATCTTGAACAGGCCGGTGGCGAGCGCGTTCAGCGCGCCGTGCGCGAACACATAGGCATCGTGCGCGGCCAGCGCCTCGAACTTGTTGGGCGCGCTCGTGAACGGAAGGCGGGTGATGGCCGCGACCCGGCGCGCGAACAGCTTTGCGAATCTCGGCGAGGCGTTCAGCCCGGTGCCCACGGCAGTCCCGCCCTGCGCCAGCGGCGTCAGCCACTTCAGCGTGTCCTTGATGCGGGCGATGCCGTTCTCGACCTGGGTGGCGTAGCCGGAGAACTCCTGGCCGAGCGTCAGCGGCGTCGCATCCTGCGTGTGGGTGCGGCCGATCTTGACGATGTTCGCGAATGCCTTCTGCTTGCGCACCAGTTCCTTGTGCAGAAGACCAAGCGACGGCAACAGCCGGTGCACGATCTCCTCCACCGCGGCGATGTGCATCGCGGTCGGAAACGAGTCGTTCGACGACTGGCTCATGTTCACGTGATCGTTCGGATGCACCGGCGTCTTGCTGCCGAGCTTGCCGCCGAGCAATTCGATCGCGCGGTTGGCGATCACCTCGTTGTGGTTCATGTTCGACTGCGTGCCCGAACCGGTCTGCCAGACCACCAGCGGGAAATGAGCGTCGAGCTTGCCGTCGATCACCTCGCGCGCGGCGCGGGCGATCGCGTTGGCCCGGCGGCGGTCGAGCAGGCCGAGCTTCTGATTGGTCTCGGCTGCCGCCAGCTTGACGATGCCGAGCGCACGCACGATCGGCTGCGGCATCCGATCGGTGCCGATGCGAAAATTCTGCCGCGAACGCTGCGTCTGCGCGCCCCAGTAGCGGTCGGCGGGCACGTCGATCGGACCGAAGGTGTCGGTCTCGGTGCGCACGGCTTGGCGCGAAGCTGTTTTGGGGCGGGTGGTCATGACCGGTCCTTGCTCATGAGTTGCCCCATCCATGTAGGGCAACTCGCGGCAAACCGGGAGCGTTGGGAGCTTGGAAAGGGTCTGAAACTACTTCTTGCGGAAGCGGTCCAGCCGCACGACCTCGGCGCCTTCGCCCGGCTTCTTGTCGCCGTCGGCCGCAGCCTCTGCGTCCGGCGCGTCCTCGGCAGGAGCGGGCGCGACCGCCGTCGAGGCCGGCGGCTTCTTGCCGGCCGCCGGTGCTGCCGCTTCGCCGGTGTCGAACTGCAGGCCGAACTGCACGGACGGATCGAGGAAGCTCTTGATCGCGCTGAACGGCACCACGAGGCGCTCGGGCACGCCGCCGAACGACAGGCCGACCTCGAACCGGTCCTCGGTGACCACCAGATCCCAGAACTGGTGCTGCAGGATGATGGTCATCTCTTCCGGATACTGCGCCATCAGCCGCGGCGACAGCTTCACGCCTTCGGCCTGGGTCAGGAAGGTGATGTAGAAATGATGGTCGCCGGGCAGGCCCTGCTTGGCGGCGTCGGTCATCACGCGCCGCAGCACGCCGCGCATCGCATCGCGCGCCAGGACATCGTAGCGGATATGGTCGGTCGAACTCATCGATGATCCCGTCGCAATTTCCCTCAGCCCAGTCTGATCTGCTCGCCGCGCCGGGGCGACTCGGCGCCATGCTAGCGCGATGGCGGGCGCAGGTCAGCAGCGACAAAGCAGCGCTTTCGCAAGATTCTGCAGGCACGCCAGGCGTGGAAAGGAATGAAGTGGAGGCTTCTGTTGCCAGGTGCCTCCGAACCCCGCCTGACGGAGCTTAACCCGTCAGGACTTCAGAATGGTTTTTCAAACCGCTTACGCGGCCTGAGCAACCGGAGCATAGTTGTCGTTTGCAACTAGTGCTGTAGCCCGATAACGGCGGAACAATACCGGGAAAAAGCGAGCCCTTTACGCCCTCGTCGATCCTGTTTCGCCCCCGCCGAAATGCTCCCGGTCCAGGTATCTGGGTCTTCGAGCACTTGGGTGGAGGCGCCGGGTGCTGCCCCCGGGTCCGAATGGTTTATTGCGACAGCCATTTATTTCCATAGCCGGCGAACCGGCACCCCCAATATAGGCGGCATTGGTTGACGAAAAAAGGCCGGTGTTCGGGTCGATTTCGGGCGCGAATTCGCCGGCACGTCCCGTCAGGCGTCGACAAGCGCCGGGCTTGCCGGCCTCGACGACGAAGGACTTCGCGGTCGAGACCGCCCCGCCAGGCGTCCGGACCCGGTCGACAACGCGAAAATCCGCCTGCCAGCGCTGCGGCGTCACGAGGTGACGGTTATAGCCGCGCTGGTCGCTGATGAACTTGAGATGCGGATTGTTGGCGTGCAGCGCGTCCGCGTTGGGCATTTTCGCAAGCCCGTCGCCGCCGGACGAGATCGAGGTCGCCAGGAACTCGACGCCGACGCAGGCGAACTCCGGCTTTCGCCAGTCTTGCTTGAGCTCGAGGGCCGCGCCGCGATGCACGTCGCCGGTCAACACCACGGCATTCCGCGAGCGCGCCTGACCCAGCATGCCCATGACGCGATCGCGCGCCGCGCTGACGCCATCCCACGCATCGAGGTTCGGTGCGGGATGGCCGGTATCCGGCACCCATGGGTAGGACCGCCAGTCGAACTGCGAGAACAGCACCTGCTGCGCCAGCACCTGCCAGGTGGCGTCGCTGGCGCGCAGACCGTCGGCGAGCCATTGCTCCTGCGCCGCGCCGAGCATGCTGCGACTCGCGTCGGAGGCCTCGCTGCAGTTGCTCTTGAAGCCGTCGCCGCAGGGTTGCCGCGAGCGATACTGGCGCGTGTCGAGCACCGAGACGTCGGCGAGATTGCCGAAACGGAAGCGGCGGTAGCTCAGCATGTCCGGACCGCGCGGCAGCAGCGCGCGCCGCACCGGCATGTGCTCGTACCATGCCTGCAGCGCCGCGGTGCGACGGACCAGCAGCGCGTCGGCCGGCGTGCTTCGGCCGTCGCTTTCTGACGACCAGTTGTTCGAGACTTCGTGGTCGTCGAAGCTCGGCAGGAACGGGCACGACGCGTGCGCCGCCTGCAGATCGGGATCGGACTTGTAGAGCGCGTAGCGCCGCCGGTAGTCGGTCAGCGTGAAGCAGGTGAAGAAGTCGTCGGGCATGACCCGGGCATGCGGTCGGCCCTCGCGATCCGCCGCGACGAAGGCGTGTTCGTAGATGTAGTCGCCGTAGAGAAAGACGAAATCGAAGTTCTCCTCGGCGATCGCGCGCCAGGCCGTGTAGTAGCCGCCTTCCCAGGCCTGACAGCCGGCGGCGGCGAACTTGACCTGCGCGACTTGTGCGCCCGGAGCCGGCAACGTCCGCGCCCGGCCGATCGGGCTTTCCACGCCGCCGGACCGGAAGCGGTAGAAGTAGTCGCGCGCGGGCTCGAGCCCTTCGTCTCCACGTGAACCGAGTGCGCGAATTCGATCCGGGCCATCGCGATGCCTGACCGGACGATCTGCTTCATGTCCGGATCGGCAGCGATCTCCCAGGTGACGTCCACAGGCTGCGCCGCCATGCCGCCGCGTCCGAGCAGCGGCTCCGGCGCCAGCCGCGTCCAGATCACGAAGCCGTCGGCGGCCGGATCGCCCGATGCGACGCCGAGCGTGAACGGATTGCGCCTTGAAGGCGGTTTGCGCCGTGGCCGTCGTAAGGCTCAGGTACGGCGCAAACAGGCCGGCGCCGAGCGCGCCCTGCAGCAGCGTCCGGCGATCGACCGCGAGCGGGAAGTGGTGGCGGGAATTTCGCATGGGATCAGATGACCACGCGTAGCCGTCAAAAGCATGACAGCTTCGCCTCTTCCCTCTTCGGGGGGGCGCAGTTGCCGTCGCTGTGGCCGCCCCGATTTCCCGATCAGCGTCAGTGCCTTGCAAAGTTTTCGACAGATCCTTGACAGGCTTCTTCGATTTTCGCGTTTCAGAAATTGATTTCCCGGATCGCTAGGAATATTCTTCGCACGTCCCGCCCCGGTGAGAGGGTGAGTTCGAATCGCCACGGCTTGCGGGGCGGGATGCGATGGTTGCTCGCGCTGCCGAGGCCTTGGACCGCGAGCGGGTGTGGTCTCGATCCGGTGGCGGAACGAGGCCGGCGAACACGGTGCAGGCGATCGGTCCAAGTGCATCCCCACGCGGACAGCTCCGCGTGATTCTTGGCGACAAGGTCGCCGGCAGCGACGAGCCCACCAGAGGCGTGATGCAGCAAGCCCGAATAAAGCCATCGCGTGCGGAACGCAGGCGTGGAGCTGCGTTCGTCAGGAGCTCGTGTGCGTCTTTTCTACCCCTTTTGCACACGGGGCCGCGGGTGCGGTGAAACGCCCAAGCGTTCCGCACGCCCTCTCGGGCACACGGAAGGCAACAGAAGACCGGCAGCCCCAGGCCGGACGAAGAACGGGGGCGATGACGCATGTCTGAGACTTCAGCGCGCGTCGGGCTGTTTGACAATTGAATAGAGCTCGTCATTGCGAGGAGCGAAGAATCCAGCTGCGCGCGTAGCGCGCCGCTAAGCGCGACCAGCGCGCACGTGCTATTTTGTTGCGCGCTGACGCGCGCGCTGGATTGCTTCGCTTCGCTCGCAATGACTCACGAACTCAAATCCACCGGCACGCTCGTCGCGCTGCGGTTTTCCGGCATGGCGACGTGCTGCTCGCGCAGCTTCAGGCGGTGGGTGAACTCCGGCGGGAACAGTTCGAGATAGTTCGGCACGCCGAGTGCGCGCGCCGCATGTGCCGGCCAGTCGGACGAGTACATCAGTTCACGCGCCATCGCGATCAGGTCGATGTCGCCGCGCTGCAGCAGCTCTTCCGCCTGCTGCGGCTCGGTGATCAGTCCCGGCGCCATCGTCAGCATGCCGGTCTCTTCCTTCACGCGCGCGGCATAGGGGACGTGATGGCCGGGGATGCGCGGCACCGAGCGCAGCGACGAGTCGCCGGTCAGCCCGCCCGACGAGCAGTCGATCACGTCGACGCCGAGCGCCTTCAATTCCTTCGACAGCGCCACCGTGTCGTGCAGCGTCCACAGCCCGCCCTTGCCGTCGACGCTGGAGACGCGGAAGAACAGCGGCTTGTCGTCCGGCCAGACGGCGCGCACCGCCTCGGTGATCTCCAGCGCGAAGCGCATGCGGCCCTTGAGGTCGCCGCCATAGGCGTCGTTGCGCTTGTTGATCACCGGCGAGAGGAATTGCTGGATCAGGTAGCCGTGCGCGCCGTGGATTTCGAGGATCTCGAAGCCGGCCTGCAGCGTCCGCACCGTCGCGTCGGCGAACGCCTGCACCACGTCGTTGATGTCCTGCTGCGTCATCGCCCGCGGCAGCGGCTTGCCGTCGATCGGCGTCACCGCGCTGGACGAGATCGACTGCCAGGCGTCGCCGCCTTCCGCCTTGTTCTCGTCCGAGAGCGCGACGCGATCGAACAGCGGCCCGCGCTCGGAGGCGCGTGCGCCGGAATGGCCGAGCTGCATCGCCGGCACGCCGCCGAATTCCTTGACGAACTTGGCGATGCGCCGGAATTCCGCAATCTGGTCGTCGCGATAAAGGCCGGCGCATTTGTGCGTTTTGCGGCCGCGATCCTCGACCGCGGTCTCTTCGTAGAACACGATGCCGGCGCCGCCGATCGCGTAGCGGCCCATGTGGACGATGTGCCAGTCGGTCGGCGAGCCGTGCAGCGACTGATACTGGCACATCGGCGAGACGACGATGCGGTTTCGCGCGGTGACGCTCTTCAGCGTGAAAGGTTCGAACAGCTTTGGTGCGGCCATGCTCTTGCTTGTTCCGGCTTGTTGCCAGCCTTTGGGGCGTTGTGCCGTTTTATACATAAAAAGGGTTGGCGCAGGCACCCTCTCATTCTAAACCCCTGAACTCAATAACTTGCGTGCATGGGGGCCGTGCGCGCCAGGGGACGTCCGTTGAACTCCGAGACCGCAACAACTTCCGAACCCGAAGCCCCGGGCGTGGTCGTCCTGTTCATCGCCTTCGCAAAGATGTCGCTCATGGGGTTCGGCGGCGTCATGGTCTGGGCGCGGCGGGCGATCGTCGACCAGCACAAGTGGATGACGGCGCAGCAGTTCAACGAGACCTTTGCGCTTTGTCATTTCCTGCCTGGTCCGAACATCGTCAACCTCTCGGTGGTGTTCGGCGCGCGCTTTCGCGGCCTGCCGGGGGCGGTCGCCGCATTCCTGGGGCTGGTGCTGCCGCCGGTGCTGATCGTGCTCTGCCTGGCGATGCTCTACTCGCGCTACGGCGAGATCGAAGCGCTGCGGCGCACGCTCGCCGGCGTCGTCTGCGCCACCGCGGGCCTGTTCCTGGCAACCGTCGTCAAGATGATGCAGCCGATGGTCAAGCAGCGCTCCGTGGTCGCGTTGCTGATGATCGTTGCGGTGTTCGCGGCGATCGGCATCATGCGCTGGCCGCTGCAGCCGGTGCTCCTGGTCGCGATCCCGGCGAGCCTGCTCATCGCCATTATGATGAGAAGGCGCGCGGCGTCATGAACGACAACCTGTTCACGCTCGCCTGGACCTTCGGCCTGATGTCGCTGTTCGCGGTCGGTGGCGCGCTGTCGGCGATCCCGGAAATGCACCGGCATTGCGGTGGATGTGAACCACTGGATGAGCGACCGGCAGTTCGCCGACATGGTGGCGATCGCCCAGCTGTCGCCCGGGCCGAACGTTCTCGTCGTCACGCTGATAGGCTTCCACGTCGCGGGCGTTGCGGGCGGGCTCGTTGCAACGCTGGCGATGTGCGGACCGGCCGCCGCGGTTGCCTATTTTGTAAGCCGTACCATGGAGCGATCCCGCGATGCGCAATGGCCGCAGCTGATCCAGTCGGCACTGGTTCCCGTGTCCATCGGGCTGATGGCGGCGAGCGCCATGATCCTCGGGCTTTCGGCAGGGACATCGTGGGTCGCGGGCGTGCTCGTTGCTGCGTCTGCGCTGGTAACCTTGTTGACGCGGTTCAACCCGCTTTTGATGCTCGCCGTGGGCGGTTGCCTTGGTTTCGCTGGCGTCATCTAGAATTAGCGGCTAGGAAGCAGCCAAACCGTCGGATAAGAGCGGTACTTTCAAGCGTGATGGGCGCGGGAGGGGGAGTTTGTTGCATGAGTGAGAGCGTGGGGCAGTCGCAGAGCGGCGGCCCGAAGAAGGGGCTCATCCGTGGGCCGCAGGATTTTTGGGGCGGTGTCGCCCTGATCGCACTTGCGCTGTTTGCATTCTGGGCGTCATCGGATCTGCCCGGCATGCGCGGCTTCCAGTTTGGTCCGGGCACGGCGCCGCGGCTGTTCGCAGGGCTTATGCTCGTCCTCGGTATCGGCGTTGCGCTGACGGGCTTCTTCCTGCCCGGCGCGCCGCTCGAGCGCTATCATCTGCGCGGACCGTTCTTCGTCACGCTCGCGATCCTCTCGTTCGCATTCACCATCCGTCCGCTCGGTCTCGATCATCGCGGCCTTCTCCAGTTTCATGATCGCTGCACTGGGATCGACCGAACAGCGCTGGATACAGACGCTGATCGTCGGCATCGCCATCACAGTGTTCTGCTGCATCCTGTTCCCTTACATTCTGGGGCTGCCGTTCCAGCTCCAGCCTCGCTTCATGCTGCGGTGAGTTGAGTCATGGCCGAAATCATCGCAAATCTGAGCCTGGGCTTTGGCGTCGCATTCTCGCCGATGAACCTGCTGCTCTGCCTGATCGGAGCACTGGTCGGCACGCTGGTCGGCGTGCTGCCCGGCATCGGCACCATCGCCACCGTCGCCATGCTGCTGCCGATCACCTTCGGCCTGCCGCCGGTCGGCGCGCTGATCATGCTCGCCGGCATCTACTACGGTGCGCAGTACGGCGGCTCGACCACGTCGATCCTTGTCAATATTCCAGGCGAAGCGGGCTCCGTCGTCACCACGCTCGACGGCCACCAGATGGCCAAGCAGGGCCGCGCCGGTCCGGCGCTCGCCATCGCCGCGATCGGCTCGTTCTTCGCCGGCTGCGTCGCGACCGTGCTGATCGCGCTGCTCGGCGCGCCGCTGACGAAGTTCGCGCTGCAGTTCGGCCCGGCCGAATACTTCTCGCTGATGACGCTGGGCCTCGTGTTCGCCGTCGTGCTCGCCAAGGGCTCGGTGCTCAAGGCGCTGGCGATGATCGTGTTCGGCCTGCTGCTGTCGATGGTCGGCTCCGATCTCGAAACCGGCGCCTCGCGCATGGCCTTCAACATCCCCGAACTCGCCGACGGACTTGGCTTCGCCACCGTGGCGATGGGCATCTTCGGCTTCGCCGAGATCATCCGTAATCTCGATGCCGGCGCGGAGAAGGGCCGCGAGCTGGTGCAGCAACAAGGTCACCGGCCTGATGCCGACCAAGGCGGACCTGATTGCGGCGGCGCCTGCCATCGTGCGCGGCACCATGCTTGGCTCGATCCTCGGCATCCTGCCGGGCGGCGGCGCGGTGATCGCGTCGTTCGCGGCCTATACGTTCGAGAAGAAGATCTCGAAGGACCCTTCGCAGTTCGGCAAGGGCGCGATCGCGGGCGTTGCCGCGCCGGAGAGCGCCAACAATGCTGCGGCGCAGACCTCGTTCATTCCGCTGCTCACGCTCGGCATTCCGCCGAACGCGGTGATGGCGCTGATGGTCGGCGCGATGACCATTCACGGCATCGTGCCGGGACCGCAGGTGATGCAGAAGCAGCCTGAACTCGTCTGGGGCATGATCGCCTCGATGTGGCTCGGCAACCTGATGCTGCTGATCATCAACCTGCCGATGGTCGGCATCTGGGTGCGGCTGCTGCGCGTGCCGTATCGCCTGCTGTATCCCTGCATCGTCATCTTCTGCGCGATCGGCATCTACTCGGTGAACAACGCGCCGGCAGACGTGATGATGGCCGCCGCCTTCGGCATCGTCGGCTACTGGCTGATCAAGCACGACTTCGAGCCGGCGCCGCTGCTGCTCGGCATGGTGCTCGGTCCGCTGATGGAGGAAAACCTCCGCCGCGCCATGCTGATCTCGCGCGGCGATGCGACTGTGTTCGTCACGCGGCCGCTGTCGGCCGTGCTGCTGGCGATGGCGGCGGGGCTACTGATCCTGACGCTGCTGCCGATGCTCAAGAAGAAGCGCGAAGAAGTCTTCGTCGAGAGCGAAAATTAACAGAATCTGCCGCATTTGCCGCATTGGCTTTGGCCTTTAGTGGAATAGGCTCGGCTATGGTCAATGCATAAGACGCAAATCAACCGGGGCTCGGGGGACAACCTAAGGAGAAGTTTGTAATGACGAAATTCCACCGCAGGACTGCTGTCGCGGCGCTCGGCGCATTGGCGATGCTGGCAGTTCCGGCGCTCGCGCAGGACTACCCGACGCGTCCGATCACGATCATCGTGCCGTTCGCGGCGGGCGGGCCGACCGACGTCGTCACGCGGCTTGTCGCCGAGCCGATGTCGAAGACGCTCGGCCAGCCGATCATCATCGAAAACGTGGTGGGCGCGGGCGGCACCACCGGAGCGACCCGCGCGGCGCGGGCAGCCAACGACGGCTATACCTTCATCATGGGCCACGTCGGCACGCATGCCGCATCGGTGGCGCTGTATCCGAAGCTCGCCTACGATCCGCGCACCGACTTCGAGCCGATCGCGCAAATCAACGGCGCGGCCATCGTCGTTGCCGCGAAGAAGGATCTGCCGCCGAAGGACTTCAAGGAGTTCGTGGCTTATCTGAAGGCCAACGAGACCAAGATCAACCAGGCGCATGCCGGCGTCGGCGCGGTGTCCTACATCACCTGCGAGCTGCTCAACGGCATCATCGGCATCAAGCCGGTGGGTGTGCCGTTCCAGGGCACCGGTCCGGCGATGAACGCGCTGGTCGGCGGACAGGTCGACTACATGTGCGACCAGATCACCAACGTGGTGCCGCAGGTGAACGGTGGCACCATCAAGGCCTATGCGGTTGCCACGCCGGAGCGTGCGCCGTCGCTGCCCAACCTGCCGACCTCCGCGGAAGGTGGCTTGCCGAGCTATCAGGCGTCCGCCTGGAACGCGCTGTTCGCGCCGAAGGGCACGTCGAAGGCGATCATCGCAAAGGTCAATGCCGCCGCCGTCAAGGCGCTCGACGACGAGAAGGTCATCGCGCGCATGAAGGAGCTCGGCAACGACATTCCGAAGCCGGACCAGCGCAAGCCCGAGGCACTGGGCAAGCTGGTCAAGGACGAGGTCGAGAAGTGGGGCAAGTTCCTCAAGCCAGTGGGCTGAAAAGGCTCACTTTTCGAGGTTGATAACGGGGGCGGTGGGCGACCACCGCCCTTGTCGTTTTCAGCACTTGTCGCCATTTGTTAAGGGTGCGGAGTGGTATTCTGGCCTGCCGAATTGGCGAGGCCTCCGACCGCCGCGGCTAACGTCAGCGATCCGACCATGAAGCAATATCACGAGCTGCTCGAACGCATCCTGGCCGACGGTGCCCAGAAGAGCGACCGCACCGGCACCGGCACGCAGTCGGTGTTCGGCCACCAGATGCGGTTCGATCTCGCCGCGGGCTTCCCGATGCTGACCACCAAGCGGCTGCCGCTGAAGGCGATCGTGCACGAACTGCTCTGGTTTCTCGCCGGCGACACCAACGTCAAATACCTGCAAGAGCATGGGGTGACGATCTGGGACGAGTGGGCCGACGCCAACGGCGACCTCGGTCCCGTCTACGGCCGGCAATGGCGCTCCTGGGAAGCGCCGGACGGCCGCACGATCGACCAGATCTCCAACGTCGTCTCGATGATCCGGAAGAGCCCGGACTCGCGCCGGCTGATCGTCAGCGCCTGGAATCCGGCCGACGTCGACAAGATGGCGCTGCCGCCGTGCCACTGCCTGTTCCAGTTCTACGTGGCGAACGGCAAGCTGTCGTGCCAGCTCTATCAGCGCTCCGCCGACACGTTCCTCGGCGTGCCGTTCAACATCGCCTCCTATGCGCTGCTGACGCTGATGATCGCGCAGGTGACGGGCCTGAAGCCGGGCGACTTCGTGCACACGCTCGGCGACGCGCACCTCTACTCCAATCATGTCGAGCAGGCGCATCTGCAGCTCTCGCGCTCGCCGCGCCCGCTGCCGACCATGAAGCTCAATCCCGACGTGAAGGACATCTTCGGCTTCCGCTACGAGGATTTCTCGCTGCAGGGTTATGACCCGCACCCGCACATCAAGGCCGAGGTCGCGGTGTGAGCAGGGCGTGATCGCAGATCGTGGCCCACATGAGCGATAAATCGCTGACCATCCGCCGCGCGCGTCCCGGTGAAGCGGGACTGGTGATGTCGTTCATCCGCGCCCTTGCCGACTACGAGAAGCTGTTGCACGAGGTCGAAGCGACCGAGGCGATGATCGACGCGGCGCTGTTTTGCGACCAGCCGCGGCTGTTCTGCGACATCGCCGAGTGGGACGGCGAGCCGGTCGGCTTCGCGGTGTGGTTCATCAACTTCTCGACCTTCAGCGGCCGCTCCGGCATCTATCTCGAAGACCTGTTCGTAAAGCCCGAGCATCGCGGCAAAGGCCTCGGCAAGGCGCTGCTGGTGCATCTTGCGCGCACCTGCACCGACAACGGCTGGGCGCGCTTGCAGTGGTCGGTGCTCGACTGGAACACGCCGTCGATCGAGTTCTACAAGTCGCTCGGCGCGGTGCTGATGGATGAGTGGACGGTCTGCCGCGTCAGCGGAGACGCGCTGACGGCACTCGCGCGAGGCGCAAACTGATGGAGATCGTCTTCGTCGTCGCCGTCGCCGAGAACGGCGTGATAGGCCAGGGCAACACGATCCCGTGGCGGCTGAAGACCGATCAGCAGCGCTTCAAGGCCATCACCATGGGCAAGCCGATGGTGATGGGGCGCAAGACCTTCGAGTCGTTTCGCAAGGCCTTGCCCGGGCGCACCAACATTGTGATCACGCGCGATCCGGGCTACCAGGCTGCAGGTGCGCTGGTCGTCACGTCGTCCGAGCGCGCCTACGAAGCGGCGCGCGGCGATGCGCTGCGGCGTTTTGCCACTGAAATCATGGTCATCGGTGGCGGTGACATCTACACGCAATGGATGCCGCGCGCCGACCGGCTCGAGATCACCGAAGTGCACGCCAGGGTCGAAGGCGATGCCTTCTTTAAGCCCGATCTGACGGGCTGGCAGGAAGTCGCACGCGTGCGTCAACAAGGCCGGCCCCGACGACAGCGCGGACTTCTCCTACGTGACCTTGCGGAGAAAGCCGCCGAATTGAGCGAATTAAGCATCCTGGCGTTGACGAAACTGTGCCCGGACCCCACTTGGCCGCCATATTCGCCTGCGTTGTAAGGGGAATTGGCGTCGCCTATAACCCTTCCCAGTTCGGCCGGCTTCAAGGCGCGGCCCCCCAAGGAGATTGTCGATGGCGTGGAAAAATCAGGGCGGCGGACCATGGGGGTCCGGCCCGAAGGGTCCGTGGGGCTCGGGACCGCAGTCCTCCGGGCCCAACCCGCCCGATCTGGAAGATTTGCTGCGCCGCGGCCAGGACAAGCTGCAATCGCTGATCCCCGGCGGCCACTTCAGCGCCATGGGCGTCATCATCGCCATCCTCATCGCGGCCGTGATCTGGGGCCTGTCCGGCTTCTTCCGCGTGCAGCCCGACGAACTCGGCGTGGTGCTGCGGTTCGGCAAATACGTGCGCACCGTGCAGCCCGGCCTGAACTATCACCTGCCTTATCCGGTCGAGACCGTGCTCCTGCCGAAGGCGTTGCGCGTCAGCTCGATGTCGATCGGCATGCGCGTCACCGAAGGCCGCAGCGGCACGACCATCCGCGATGTGCCGGAAGAGAGCCTGATGCTGACCGGCGACGAGAACATCGTCGACGTCGATTTCACCGTGCTCTGGCGCATCAAGCCGGACGGCGTCGGCAACTTCCTGTTCAACATCCAGAACCCGGAAGGCACCGTGAAGGCGGTGGCCGAAAGCGCGATGCGCGACGTGATCGGCCGCTCCGACATCCAGCCGATCCTGACCGGCGCGCGAACCGCCACCGAAGCTTGCCGTGCAGGAACTGATGCAGAAGACTCTCGATGAGTACGGCGCGGGCGTTCTGGTGCAGCAGGTGCAGCTGCAGAAGGTCGATCCGCCCACGCAGGTGATCGATGCGTTCCGCGACGTGCAGGCGGCGCGCGCCGACCAGGAGCGATTGCAGAACGAGGCGCGCACCTACGCCAACCGCGTAATTCCGGAGGCACGCGGCCGCACCGCGCAAATCCTGCAGGGCGCGGAAGCCTACAAGGAGCAGACCGTGGCGGAAGCCAAGGGTCAGACGGCGCGCTTCCTGAATGTGTATGAGGAATACAGGAAGGCGCCTGACGTGACCCGTCAGCGCATCTATCTCGAAACCATGGAACGTATTTTCGGCGGCGCGGACAAGCTGGTCTATGACCCAGGCTCAGGGGCGGGACAGGGCGTGCTGCCCTATCTGCCGCTTGGCGAACTGTCGCGCGGACAACGGCAGCAGCAGCCGCAGCAGCCGGGTCAGCAGGGTGGGAGCGGTCGATGAGAGCGGGCATTTCAGGTATCGTCGCGCTGATCATTCTGGCGACGCTCGCCGTCGTCGGCGTACTCGTCGCTGTTCGTCGTGCGCCAGACCGAGCAGGCGCTTGTGGTTCGGCTCGGCGAGCCGGTGCGCGTCGTCACCGATCCGGGACTGAACTTCAAGGTGCCGTTCATCGACACGGTGATCAGCATCGACAAGCGCATCCTCGATCTCGAGAACCCGGCGCAGGAAATCATCGCCTCCGACCAGAAGCGTCTGGTGGTCGACGCGTTCGCGCGCTACCGCATCAACGAACGCGCTGCGCTTCTACCAGACCGTCGGCTCGATCCAGGCGGCGAATATCCAGCTTGCGACGCTGTTGAACGCCGCGCTGCGTCGCGTGCTCGGCGAGGTCACCTTCACCAACCTGGTGCGCGACAACCGCCAGCGCGCTGATGATCCGCATTCGCGATCAGCTCGACCGCGAAGCCGACGTCTACGGCATTCAGGTGGTCGACGTGCGCATTCGCCGCGCCGACCTGCCTGAGCAGAACAGCCAGGCGGTGTACCAGCGGATGCAGACGGAGCGTCAGCGCGAGGCGGCGGAATTCCGCGCCGAGGGCGCGCAGCGCGCCCAGGAGATCCGCTCGCGCGCCGATCGCGAGGCGACGATCATCGTCGCCGAAGCGAACCAGAAGTCCGAGCAGCTGCGCGGCGAGGGCGACGGCGAGCGCAACCGCATCTTCGCCGAGGCCTATGGCAAGGACGCCGAGTTCTTCGCCTTCTACCGGTCGATGTCGGCCTATGAGGCGGGCCTGCGGTCCAATGACACGCGCTTCCTGCTGCGGCCGGATTCGGAATTCTTCCGCTTCTTCCGCGATGCGTCAGGCAAGCCAGCGCAGCCGCCTGCGCCTCCGGCGCCGGCCGCCGCGGCGGCACCTGCGCCGCGCGTCGTCGACGCAATAGCGCCGGCGACGAAGCCCAATCAGACGTTCAGGGAGGCCAATGCAGTCGGCCGCACTTCAGTGACTTCGTCGTCGGCCTCGGCATCCTGTTCGTGATTGAGGGGCTGCTGCTGCTCGGCGTCCCGGGCTGGATTCGCGGCGCGATGGAAAGCGTGATCAAGACGCCGGACAACGTGCTGCGCATCACCGGCCTGGTCTCGGCGGTTGGCGGCCTGATTCTGATCTGGCTGATCCGGCGCTGATCTTTGTTCCGCCGCAATCGGCCCCGCGGTGTCGGGATGCTGCACAAGATCGCGGTCTTCGGGGCCAAACTGCCGTCTGTCCTCACGTCAAGCTGATTCCACTTGCGGCCAAAAAGCGATAGTGTCGCACCCGAATGAAGGTTCCGCCCTGGCCGGGCGCCGGCGGGCCGTTCCGTTTCCTTGGAGATATTTCGACTATGTTCGGTCCGATTGAACTGACGATCCGGCGCGCGCGCACATTCGCGGTGCTGGCCACTGTCGCCGCTGGCGAGTTCCGCTCTGGTTGTGCCGGCCTTCGCGCGCGGTCCGGAGAACATCGCCGACGTCGCCGAGAAGGTGATCGACGCGGTGGTCAACATTTCAACGACGCAGAACGTGGCAGCGCGCGGCGGCGGCTCGTCGAGCGGCGAGCGCAACGTGACGCCGCCGCAGCTGCCGCCGGATTCGCCGTTCCAGGAGTTCTTCGACGAGTTCTTCAAGAACCGCCGGCCGGGCGACGGCGCCGCGCGGCGGCAACAGCGGGCCGCGCCGGGTGAACTCGCTCGGCTCCGGCTTCATCATCGACACGACCGGCATCGCCGTCACCAACAACCACGTGATCGCCGATGCGGATGAGGTCAACATCATCCTCAACGACGGCACCAAGATCCCGGCCGAAATCATCGGCCGCGACAAGAAGACCGACCTGGCGCTGCTGAAGTTCAAGCCGCCGGAGAAGGCGCTGAAGGCCGTGCAGTTCGGCGACTCGCGACCAGCTGCGGCTCGGCGAGTGGGTGGTCGCGATCGGCAACCCGTTCAGCCTCGGCGGCACGGTCACGGCCGGCATCGTCTCGGCGCGCAACCGCGACATCAACTCCGGTCCGTACGACAACTACATCCAGACCGACGCCGCCATCAATCGCGGCAACTCCGGCGGTCCGCTGTTCAACCTCAACGGCGACGTGGTCGGCGTGAACACGGCGATCTTCTCGCCGACCGGCGGCTCGGTCGGCATCGGCTTCGCCGTGCCGTCGAAGACGGTGGTGGCGGTGATCGACCAGCTGCGCCAGTTCGGCGAAGCGCGGCGCGGCTGGCTCGGCGTGCGCATCCAGGAGGTCACCGACGAGATCGGCGAAAGCCTCAACATCAAGCCGGCGCGCGGCGCGCTGATCGCCGGCGTCGACGACAAGGGACCGGCGAAGCCGGCCGGCATCGAATCCGGCGACGTCATCGTCAAGTTCGACGGCAAGGACATCCGCGCGATGAAGGACCTGCCGCGCGTCGTCGCCGACACGCCGGTCGGCAAGGAAGTCGACGTGGTGGTGATCCGCAAGGGCAAGGAGCAGATCAAGAAGGTCACGCTCGGCCGCCTCGAGGACGACGAGAAGGCGAAGGAAGCGTCGCTGAAGACGCCGGCGCCCGCCGAACAGGAAAAGACGGTGACGCAGAAGGCGCTCGGGCTCGATCTCGCCGCGCTCTCGCCGCAGCTGCGCACGCGCTACAAGGTGAAGGAAACCGTCAAGGGCGTGGTCATCACCTCGGTCGAGGGCAACCGCGACGCCGCCGAAAAGCGGCTGAGCGCCGGCGACGTGATCATGGAAGTCGCACAGGAAGCGGTCACCAACGTCGCCGACATCAAGAAGCGCGTCGACCAGTTGAAGAAGGACGGCAAGAAGACCGCGCTGCTGACAGTGTCGAATCCGGACGGCGAAGTGCGCTTCGTGACGCTCGGCGTGCAGTAAGAGAGCGAATAGCGAGTAGCGAATAGAGCGTCTATTCGCTACTCGCCGCTTCAACTCACAAACTCATCCCGCCGATACCCCTGCGCATAGAGCAGCGCGGTGAGATCGCCGTGGTCGATGCGCGCGGCGGCAGCTGCGGCGACCACCGGCTTGGCGTGATAGGCGACGCCGAGGCCCGCGGCCTCGATCATCGGCAGGTCGTTGGCGCCGTCGCCGACGGCCAGCGTGTCGATGTTGTCGAGCTCGAACTGCTCGCGCAGCTCATTGTGCGTGGCGAGCTTCGCCTCCTTGCCGAGGATCGGCTCGGTGACCGTGCCTGAGAACTTGCCGTCCTCGACGATCAGCTCGTTGGCGCGGTTTTCCTGAAAGCCGATCTTCGCGGCGATGGCGTTGGTGAACAGCGTGAAGCCGCCGGAGACGAGGCAGGTGTAGGCGCCGTGCTTGCGCATGGTGTTGACCAGTTCGCGGCCGCCCGGCGTCAATGTGATGCGCTTGTCGATCGTCTCGGCGACGATGCCGACCGGCAGGCCCTTCAACAGCGCGACGCGCTCGCGCAGCGCCGGCTCGAACTCGATCTCGCCGCGCATCGCGCGTTCGGTGATCGCCGCGACATGCGCCTTCAGTCCGGCGAAGTCCGCCAGCTCGTCGATGCACTCCTGGCCGATCATGGTGGAGTCCATGTCGGCGAGGAACAGCTTCTTGCGCCGTCCGAGCTGCGGCTGCACGACGATATCGACCGGCAGGTCGCCGACCGCCTCGCGCAGGCGTGCCGCGATGGCACGGGCGCTGTCGGCGGGCGCGAAGGCAATGTCGGCGGCGACGCCCTCGAACAGCCAGCTTGCGGCCTGCTGCGCCGGGCAAAATCGCGCGCGCAGCGTCGATCGCCGTGCTATCGAGCGCGGGCGTGGCCGGATTGCAGATGAGCGTCGCAACGAGAGACATGAGCGTTCAGGAGGTGCGAGAGACGCTGCCCGCGACGGATGCGGGCAGGGCGGTGCTTATCGCAGGGCCGACGGCCAGCGGCAAGTCGGCGCTGGCGCTGCGGCTTGCCGAAAAAGCCGGCGGCGTCATCATCAACACGGATTCGATGCAGGTCTACCGCGACCTGCGCATCATCACCGCGCGCCCGACGCCGGACGAAGAAGCGCGTGTTCCGCACCGGCTCTACGGCCATCGCGATGCGGCGATCAACTGCTCGGTCGGGACCTGGCTCGACGACGCGGCGGCGGCGCTCGCCGAAGCGCGCAGCGCGGACAGGCTGCCGATCTTCATCGGCGGCACCGGCCTCTACTTCAAGGCGCTGCTGCGCGGCCTCTCCAGCGTGCCGCCTGTGCCCGGCGAAATCCGCGAGGCGGTGCGCGCGCGGCTCGAGCGCGACGGCATCGAGGCGTTGCATGCC
The DNA here is from genome assembly GCA_963843435.1 of uncultured Alphaproteobacteria bacterium. Classification (GTDB taxonomy): domain Bacteria; phylum Pseudomonadota; class Alphaproteobacteria; order Rhizobiales; family Xanthobacteraceae; genus P52-10. Next base: position 154,159 of record CAWJKJ010000002.1, on the reverse strand, counting down.
GAGCTCGCGCGGCGCGATCCGGTCATGGGCGAACGGCTGAAGCCGCGCGACCGCGCCCGCGTCGCCCGCGCGCTGGAGGTGATCGAGGCGACCGGCCGCTCGATCAGCGACTGGCACGCGCACGGCCTGCCGCCGCTGCTGTCGCCGGCCAACGTCACGGCGGTCTTTCTCGCGCCCGAGCGCGCCGAGCTCTATGCGCGGATCGACCGCCGGTTCGCGAGCGATGCTGGCCGGCGGCGCGCTGGAGGAGGTGGCGGCGCTGGCGAAGCGCGGCCTCGATCCGATCCTGCCGGCGATGAAGGCGCACGGCGTGCCCGTGCTGATCCGCCACCTGCGGGGCGAGATCTCGCTCGAGGAGGCGGCGGCCGATCGGCGCCCACGGACACCCGCCACTACGCCAAGCGGCAGTTCACCTGGTTCCGGCACCAGCTGCCGGAGTTCGAGTGGATAGCGCCCGACGACGCGCCCCGCCGGCTGGAGATGGCTGGCTAGCGGCGAAAAGCGCGATTTTCGCTCGCCGAACAGCGGAAACCGGGTTATCTTGTGCTTCGCAGCGCGGGACTTGACTTGTGCCATTTGGCCGGTATAAGTCCGCGCAACCTTTGGGAATTTCGGGCGCCTCATGCGTAATAAAATTACCAAGCTTGCGCTTATTCGTCGTACCCTGGAGCACCGCCCGGGACGGCTGATGCCGTCTGCAAGATCGGCGGTGCAACAGGGCCCTTCAGAGGCCCTTTTTTATTACCCGAACACGACCCGCGCGAGGATGCGCGGACCGGAGCGAGAGATGAGCGACAACAAGGCCAACGAGCAGAACCAGATGACCGGCGCAGCGATGGTCGTGCGCGCGCTCAAGGATCACGGCGTCAAGCACCTCTTCGGCTATCCGGGCGGCGCGGTGCTGCCGATCTACGACGAGATTTTCCAGCAGAGCGACGTCCAGCACATTCTCGTTCGCCACGAGCAGGGCGCAGGCCACGCCGCCGAAGGCTATGCGCGCTCCACCGGCAAGCCGGGCGTGGTGCTGGTCACCTCGGGTCCCGGCGCGACCAACATGGTCACGCCGTTGACCGACGCGCTGATGGATTCCATCCCGCTGGTCTGCATCACCGGCCAGGTGCCGACGCACCTGATCGGCAACGACGCCTTCCAGGAGTGCGACACCGTCGGCATCACGCGCCCCTGCACCAAGCACAACTGGCTGGTGCGCAACGTCGAGGATCTGCCGCGCGTGCTGCACGAGGCGTTCTACGTCGCGACCACCGGCCGGCCGGGTCCGGTGGTGGTCGACATTCCGAAGGACGTGCAGTTCGCGCTCGGCACCTATCATCCGCCGCGCAAGTCCGACGTGCACGTGTCGTACGCGCCGCGCGTGAAGGGCGATGCGATGCAGATCCGCAAGGCGGTCGCGCTGCTCGCGGGCGCAAAGAAGCCGGTCATCTACACCGGCGGCGGCGTCATCAATGCCGGCCGCGAGGGCTCGAAGCTGCTGCGCGAGCTGGTGCAGGCGACCGGCTTCCCGATCACCTCGACGCTGATGGGGCTCGGCGCCTATCCGGCCTCGGGACCGAACTGGCTGGGCATGCTCGGCATGCACGGCACCTACGAAGCCAACATGGCGATGCACGACTGCGACGTGATGCTGTGCATCGGCGCGCGCTTCGACGACCGCATCACCGGCCGCACCGACGCCTTCTCGCCGGGCTCGAAGAAGATCCACGTCGACATCGATCCGTCGTCGATCAACAAGAACATCCGCGTCGACGTTCCGATCATCGGCGACGCCGCCAACGTCATGGGCGACCTGTTGCAGGTGTTCAAGGCGGAGGCGAAGAAGCCGGACATCAAGGCGTGGTGGAACCAGATCGCGCAGTGGAAGGCGCGCAACTCGCTCGCCTACAGGCAGAACAACGACGTGATCCTGCCGCAGTACGCGATCCAGAAGCTGTTCGAGCTGACGCGCGGCAAGGACACCTACATCACCACCGAGGTCGGCCAGCACCAGATGTGGGCCGCGCAGTTCTACGGGTTCGAGGAGCCGCATCGCTGGATGACCTCCGGCGGCCTCGGCACCATGGGCTACGGTCTGCCGGCGGCGCTCGGCGTGCAGGTCGCGCACCCGGACAGCCTCGTCATCGACATCGCCGGCGACGCCTCGGTGCAGATGACGATGCAGGAGATGTCGACGGCGGTGCAGTTCGACCTGCCGATCAAGATCTTCATCCTGAACAACCAGTACATGGGCATGGTGCGGCAGTGGCAGCAGCTGCTGCACGGCAACCGCCTGTCGCATTCCTATTCCGAGGCGCTGCCGGATTTCGTCAAGCTTGCGGACGCCTACGGCGCGCACGGCATCCAGGTGACGAAGCCGTCGGATCTCGAAGGCGCGATCAAGGAAATGATCAAGGTCAAGAAGCCGGTGCTGTTCGATTGCCGCGTCGCGGCGCTCGAGAACTGCTTCCCGATGATCCCGTCGGGCAAGGCGCACAACGAAATGCTGCTGCCGGCGGAAGCGACCGACGAGGCCACCGCAAAGGCGTTCGCCGGCGGCAAGGCGCTGGTGTGAGGACAAGACGATGAATCAGCCGGCTTCCGCCTACTTCCTCGAGGATCGCCACGATCCGAACGAGACGCACACGCTCTCGGTGCTGGTCGCCAACGAGCCCGGCGTGCTTGCGCGCGTGATCGGCCTGTTCTCCGGCCGCGGCTACAACATCGACAGCCTCACGGTGTCGGAGACCGAGCACCAGAAGCACGTCTCGCGCATCACCATCGTCACCACCGGCACGCCGATGGTGATCGAGCAGATCAAGCATCAGCTCGACCGCATGATCCCGGTCTATCGCGTGGTCGACATGACCACCGCCGGCCGCGCCATCGAGCGGGAACTGGCGATGGTCAAGGTCAAGGGAACCGGCGATCCGCGTGTCGAATCCCTGCGGCTGGCGGAGGCGTTTCGCGCTCGCGTGATCGACGCCTCGACCGAGAGTTTTGTGTTCGAGATCACAGGAAACACGGCCAAAATCGATCAATTTATCGATTTGATGAAGCCGCTCGGCCTTGTCGAGGTGTCGCGCACCGGCGTCGCGGCGATCTCGCGGGGACCGGAAGGGATGTGACGATCATGCTCGCCCGCGACTGGTACTACAACGACCGCCGCCACGTCGGCCTCGATTTCTCCGCCGAGGCGCAGGTCGCGACCTACGACCGCCGGCAGGGCGATCATCCCGACCGCGCCCGCGCCACGTTGAAGTCGCTCGGCGTCAAGCCCGGCTGGACCATCGCCGACATCGGCTGCGGCACCGGCTTGATGGCCTGCGAAGCCGCCGACATGGGCGCGACCGTTCACGCCATCGACATCTCGCCGGCGATGCTGTCGATGGCCGAGCAGCGCGCCCGCGACCTCGGCGTCTCGCTGATCACCCAGTCGGCCGGCTTCCTGAGCTTCGCCTACGAGGCGAACTCGTTCGACCTGATCGTCAGCGAATATGCGCTGCACCACCTGCCGGATTTCTGGAAGGCGGTGGCGCTGGCGCGGCTGTTCAACGCGCTGAAGCCCGGCGGCATGCTGTTCCTGCGCGACGTGGTGTTCATCTGCAAGCCGGACGGCATCGAGCGCAGCGTCGAGCAGTGGGGCGACTTCCTCTTGAAGAACCACGGCTACTCGCGCGACGAATTCGCCATGCACGTGCGCGACGAGCATTCCACCTTCGGCTGGGTGATCGAGGGCCTGATCAAGGAGGCCGGTTTCCTGCTCGACGCCGCCGACTACACCGTTCCGGTCTACGGCGCCTATCGCGCGCGCAAGCCCGCGTCGAACGGCGAGGGGAAGTGAGTCTCGAATCGCAGTCGACTTGAATCGCCGTTGCATGTCGCAGCAGCTCACGATCGCGTTTGTCCTGTTCGCCGTCGTGTCGCTGTTTCACGCCGGGGCCGAACAACGCCATGCTGCTGGCCTCGGGACTGAACTTCGGATTTCGCCGGACGCTGCCGCACGTGCTCGGCGTGACGTTCGGCTTTGGCGTTCTGGTCGCGATCATGGGGCTCGGGCTCGGCGCGATCTTCGCCGCCTATCCGATGCTCTACACCGTGCTGAAATATGTGGGCGCGGCCTATCTGCTCTATCTCGCCTGGGCGATCGCCATGTCGGGCGGGATCGACGACAAGGGCGAGAGGCAGGGCCGGCCGCTGAGCTTCCTCGGCGGCGCCGTGTTCCAGTGGGTCAACGTCAAGGGGCTGATCATGTCGGTCGGCGCGGTGTCGACCTATTCGGCGATCGCGCCCTATCCCTACAACATCCTGGCGCTGAGCCTGATTTTTACCGTCATCGGCTTTCTCTCCTCGGCCAGCTGGACGCTGTTCGGCACCGGCCTGCGCGGCCTGCTGTCGACGCCGCGCGCGGTCCGCATCTTCAACGTGACCATGGCGCTGCTGCTGGTCGCCTCGCTCTATCCGGTGCTGTTCGAGGGCTGATGATGCTTTGCGCGCCTGCCAAAATGCTCTACAGACAGCGCCGAAACGCTTAAATCCGGGCACGCCCGGCGTATCCGAAAATCATTGAACCAACGCGGGCCGGGGAACAAAAAGGCCGCCAAAGCAGAGGACTGATCATGCGTGTTTATTACGATCGCGATGCCGACCTGAACCTGATCAAGGGCAAGAAAGTCTGCGTCATCGGCTATGGCAGCCAGGGCCATGCCCATGCGCTGAACCTGAAGGACTCCGGCGTCAAGGACGTGGCGATCGCGCTGCGCAAGGGCTCGGCCACGGCGAAGAAGGCGGAGGCCGCCGGCTTCAAGGTGATGGAAGTCGCCGAGGCCGCGAAGTGGGCCGACGTGATGATGATGCTGACGCCCGACGAACTGCAGGGCGACATCTATCGCGATCACCTGCACGCCAACATGAAGCAGGGCGCAGCGCTGCTGTTCGCGCACGGCTTGAACGTGCACTTCAACCTGATCGATCCGCGCCCCGATCTCGACGTGCTGATGGTCGCGCCGAAGGGCCCGGGCCACACCGTGCGCAGCGAGTATCAGCGCGGCGGCGGCGTGCCGTGCCTGATCGCGATCTCGAAGGATGCCTCGGGCAATGCGCACGATCTCGGCCTGTCCTATGCGAGCGCGATCGGCGGCGGCCGCGCCGGCATCATCGAGACGACCTTCAAGGAAGAGTGCGAGACCGACCTGTTCGGCGAGCAGAGCGTGCTCTGCGGCGGCCTGGTCGAGCTGATCAAGGCCGGCTTCGAGACGCTGGTGGAAGCGGGCTACGCGCCGGAGATGGCGTATTTCGAGTGCCTGCACGAGGTGAAGCTGATCGTCGACCTGATCTACGAAGGCGGCATCGCCAACATGAACTACTCGATCTCCAACACCGCCGAGTACGGCGAGTACGTCACCGGGCCGCGCATCATCACCGCGGAGACCAAGGCGGAGATGAAGCGCGTGCTGCACGACATCCAGTCCGGCAAGTTCACCCGCGACTGGATGCTGGAGAACAAGGTCAACCAGACCTCGTTCAAGGCGACCCGCGCCAAGCTCGCCGAGCACCCGATCGAGGAGGTCGGCGCCCGCCTGCGCGACATGATGCCGTGGATCAAGAAGGGCGCGCTGGTCGACAAGACGAAGAACTAAGCGACTCATTGCGAGCGAAGCAAGCAATCCAGGCCGTATACGCGGAAGCCGGACTGGATTGCTTCGTTCGCTTCGCTACTCGACGATGAAGCTCGCAGCAGGGAGGCCGACCCATGCCATCAGTCGTCATCACCGGTGTCTCGACAGGCATCGGCTGGAGTGCGGCGAAGGTTCTCATCGGCAAGGGCTTTCGCGTGTTCGGCAGCGTCCGCAAGGCGGCCGATGCGGAGCGGCTGGACGAACGAGTTCGGCGCCAACTTCGTCCCGCTGCTGTTCGATGTGACCGATGAGCAGGCGGTGCTGGCCGCCGCGCGAAAAGTGCGTGAGGCGCTGGGCGGCGAGCGGCTCGCGGGCCTCGTCAACAATGCCGGCATCGCGGTGGCGGGACCGGCGCTCGAGCTGCCGCTGGACGACTATCGCCGGCAGATGGACATCAACGTGATGGGGCCGGTGATCGTCACCCGCGCCTTCGCGCCGCTGCTCGGCACCGATGCCGAGTTGAAGGGCCCGCCGGGGCGCATCGTCATGATCAGCTCGGTCTCCGGCAAGCACGGCAACCCTTTGACGGCGCCCTACAGCATGTCGAAGCATGCGCTGGAGGCGTTCTCCGAAAGCCTGCGCCGCGAGCTGCTGCTGTTCGGCATCGACGTCATCGTCCTCGGCCCGGGCGCAGTGAAGACGCCGATCTGGGACAAGGCCAAGGAGGTGGACATCTCGATCTATTCCAACTCGCCGTACTACAAGGCGCTGCAGAATATGCGCGCCTACATGCTCAAGCTGAGCGAAACCGGCTTGCCGGTGGAAAGGATCGGCGAACTGGTGCACCACGTGCTGACCGTGCCGCGCCCGAAGGTGCGCTACGCCGTCTCCAACGAGGCCGCGCAGCTGGCGATGGCGAGCATGATGCCGAAACGGCTGCTGGACCGCGTCATCGCCAAGCGCCTTGGCCTCTTGCCGTAGTCCGTCGCTTTAGGGCACTCAACGGCGCATGAACATTCTCTCGATCCAGTCCTGGGTGGCCTACGGCCACGTCGGCAACGCGGCCGCGATGTTTCCGATGCAGCGGCTCGGCCACGAGGTCATCGCCGTCAACACCGTGCAGTTCTCCAACCACACCGGCTATGGCGCCTGGAAGGGCAGCGTGTTCACCGGCGACGCGGTGCGCGAGGTCGTCGCCGGCGTCGAGGAGCGCGGCGCGCTCGCGCGCTGCGACGGCGTGCTCTCCGGCTACATGGGCGACGCCTCGATCGGCGAGGCGATCCTCGACGCGGTCGCCAAGGTGAAGGCCGCGCGGCCGGATGCGCTCTATTGCTGCGATCCGGTGATCGGCGACGTCGGGCGCGGCGTCTTCGTGCGTCCCGGCATCCCCGAATTCATGCAGGCGCGCGCGGTCGCCGCCGCCGACATCATCACGCCGAACCATTTCGAGCTCGAGCTGCTCGCCGGGCGCGAGGCGAAGACGCCGGCCGACGTCGCCGCGGCGCTCGACGCGGTGCATGCATTGGGGCCGAAGGTGATCGTGGTGACCAGCCTGCATACCGCCGATACGCCGAAGGACGTGATCGACCTCGTCGTGTCGTCGCCGCAGGCCGTTTTCGCGTGCGCACGCCGCTGCTGCCGATCTCCGTCAACGGCGCAGGCGACGCGATCGCCGCGCTGTTCTTCGTGCACTACCTGCAGACGCGCGACGCCGGCGAAGCGCTCGCGCGCGCGGCGTCGTCGGTGTACGGCCTGCTCAGGCGCACGGCGGAGGCCGGCTCGCGCGAGATCCTGCTGGTCGAGGCGCAGGACGAGTTCGTCAAGCCGACGACGAGGTTTGAGGCGGAGAAGATTTAACGCGTCATGGCCGGGCGAAGCGCAGCAATCCAGCTTCGGCGGGCACTGCCGTCTAACGTGATCCGTGGCGACTGCGATGCCGTCTTCGATCGGCTATGGGACGCCCGGTGATGACAAGCGAGACTGACTACAGCGCATCCTTCTCCGCTGCGCTCGCCGTCAGCAGCCGCTCGTCCTCGCGGAACATCTTTTCCGCCTTCGACTGCGTGTCGAACACCATGGTCGTCCGCTCCGGCACGGTGTAGGCCGGCCAGTGCGGGATCGCGGAATTGTTCGGATTGCCGGTGCGGGCGAACGCGATCCAGGTCGGGCTGATCTGGTCGGCGAGCTTCTGCGGCTCGGCCGGCGAGGTGCCGACCATCGACGCCGACAGCGCGACGTTGTCGAACACGAACGGATGCTCCATCGAATGCGGGCTGCCCCACTTGCCGCCGTCGACCGGCGTCACCCAGTCGATCTCGTAGAGATAGACCGGCGCCTTGCCCTGCGCCGCCTTCAGGTCGGCATGCCGCCAGGCGCCGCGGCGGAACACGACCGCCGTCGAGATGTCGAAGTAGAGCCGGCCCGGCGTCGCGTTCGGGCTCTTCTTGCGGAACGTCGGCGATCGACCTCGTCCATCTTCTCCGGACCGAACCAGCCGACAGCCGCTTGCGCATGCCGGCCTCGTCGAGATCGAACAGTTCGGGGCGCGGCGTGCCCATCAGCATGCTCATCTCGGTCGCGGTCGAGCCGATCATCAGCGGCACGTCGGCGGAAACCTCCGGCGCCGACGGCCAGCTCGGGCCGGCGGGAAGGTTCTTGCCGTCGGCGACCGGGCGCCACACCGCGCGCTCCTTCGCCTGCGAGGCCTTCACGGTTGCCGCGATCAGCGTCTCCATCGGCAGCTCGAGCAGCTTGCGCGCATCGGTCGGCTGCAGGTCGAGCGCCGCGAGCAGCGTGTGCGCGTGCTTGGTCGCGGCGTCCGCGCGACATCGCCTCCAGATGCGCGTTGCGGGCGTAGGTGCCGCTCTGGATGATCGCGCGATGGAACAGGCCTTTGCCTGCCGGCATCGCCATCATGGTCGCGACCTTGCCGCCGCCGCCGGACTGGCCGAAGATCGTCACGTTGGCCGGATCGCCGCCGAATTCGGCGATGTTGTCGCGCACCCATTCGAGCGCCGCGACCAGATCGAGCATGCCGGCATTGGCGCTGTCGGCGAACTCCGGCAGCAGCTGCCCGAGATAGAGAAAGCCGAACGCGTTCAGCCGGTGGTTGACCGTGACCAGCACCACGTCGCCGCGGCTGCGCCAGCCGCGTGCCGTCGAACACGCTGCGCGAGCCGGAGAGCGAGGCGAAGTCGCCGCCGTGGAACCAGACCATCACCGGCCGCTTGCCGCCGTCGCGCAAGCCGGGCGTCCAGACGTTCAGGCCGAGGCAGTCCTCCGCCGAGCGTGGTCGGATCGGTCCATGACGCGAACAGGCCACGGATCGGCGCGGGCGGCTGCGGCGCCATGTTGGGGTAGGCGGTGGCGTCGCGGACGCCGGACCAGGCCTGCGGCGGCTGCGGCTTGCGGAAGCGGTTCGCGCCGGAGGTCGGCGCGCCGTAGGGGATGCCCTTGAAGATGCTGATGCCGTCCTTGACGCGTGCCGCGGACCTTGCCGTGCCGGGTTTCGGCGACCGGGGCCGCTCTGTGGCGATGCCGCCCGCGCCGCGACCTGCCGACGCCGATTGTGCCTGGATCTCGGTCATTGGTTGCCTCCCGTGGGTTTGGCGGTTTGCGCCGGTTGACGGCACACGATAGAGGGGTCTGGCGACGGCGGCAAGTCTGAATGTCCGTTCAGATCGGCAGACGAGATGCGCGCGGATGACGGAGCAGAGCAGCCGTGTCGGAATCGATTTTTGACTGCCGCGGCGCGGCAACTCATTGCGCCCATGTGGCGCTTGAATTAAATTTTTATGACACGGGAGCGGTCCGGCCGCCCCGGTTTGCCTCCTGGCCGTCGCCAGGCCCAAGGCCCCAGTCCGAGCCGGGTCAAGTTTGCGTTCGGGTTATGGCGCCGTCGCCCCATTTCGAACTCCTCGCAGGCCGTTGCGCTCGCAACCGGCCCGATCGGCGCTGGCCTCTGGCGCGTTGCGCTGGTGGTCGCGCCGCAGCTCGCGGCGCTGCTGGTTCTGGTCGTGACCGAAATCGACACGATCTCGCGCGCCGCGTTCCTGCTGAGCTGGATCGCGCTCAACCTGTTCCTGATCGTGCTGACACGCCGGCCGGCGATCTCCGGCGGCGCTCGCGCTTGCGATGCTGACGGTGCTGATCCTGCTCTCGCGCCTGAAGTACGACGTGGTGCAGATGACGGTGAGCTTCGTCGACGTGATGATGATCGATCGCGCGTCGGTCGCCTACCTGTTCACGATCTTCCCGAACCTGTGGCAAGCCGGTCGGCCTCGCGGTGCTGGTCGTTGCTGCCGCTGGGCTATGCGCTCTGGCGTTTCGATCCGTTCCGCATTCGCCGCCTCGCTGCCGCCGCCGGCAGCGCGCTGGCGATGGCGGCGCTGATCGCGCTGTCGCTGATCTGGCCGCTACGATCCGTGGGAAGGCTTCTTCAGCAACGGCTATCTGTCGAAGTTCGCGCGTTCCGGCGTCAACTCGGTTGCCGACTTCGCGCGCTACGGATTCCTTGAATCCGACATCGTCGCCGATCGCCTGGCGATCCCGCGCGAGGACATCTGTCATCCCGCCGGCCGGCGTCCGCACATCGTCATGATCCATGACGAGTCGAGTTTCGACATCCGCAGCGCGCCCGGCATCAAGGTGCCGCCGAACTACGGCGATCATTTCCGCTCGTTCGACGGCAAATCGCGAAAGTTCCTGGTCGAGGGCAACGGCGGGCCGAGCTGGTTCACCGAATACAACGTGCTCGCCGGATTGTCGTCGCGCTCGTTCGGCCGGTTCTCCTATTTCGTCACCCGCATCGCCTCGGGCCGGGTCGAGCGCGGCCTGCCGATGGCGCTGCGCCGCTGCGGCTATCAGACCGTGTCGCTCTATCCGGCCGCCGGCGCGTTCATGAGCGCGCACAACTTCCAGACCTCGACCGGGATGGAGCGCTTCCTCGACGCGCGCAAGCTCGGCGCCAAGGGGATCGAGCCCGACAGCTTCTACTACGACCACGCGCTGAAGGAGATCGCGGCTGAGAAGGACCGTCCCGCTCACCGGTCTTCATGTTCGTCTATCTCGCCGCGAACCATTTTCCGTGGGAAGGGCGCTTCCGCCCCGATCTGATGACCGAGTGGCGCGATCCCGGGCAACCTGCCGCATATCGACGAGTACCTGCGCCGGCAGGCGATGAGCGCGCGCGACTATCGCAATTTCGTCGAGCAGCTGAAGAAGCAGTTTCCCGGCGAGCCGTTCCTGATCGTCCGCTTCGGCGATCACCAGCCGGATTTTTCGACCGCCATCCTCGAGCCCGGCATCGACGACGCGACGCTGGCGAAGCGGCTGAACGACTACGACCCGCGCTACTTCACGACCTACTACGCGATCGACACCGTGAACTTCCGCCCGGCGCGCCTGTCGTCGGCGCTGCCGCGGTCGATGCGCCCTATCTGCCGATCGTCGTGCAGGATGCGGCCGGGATTCCGCTCGATCCGACCTTCGTCGAGCAGAAGAAGATCATGCTCCGCTGCAACGGCCTGTTCTATGCGTGTCGCGAGGGCGCCGAAGCGCGCCGCCTCAACCGCATGCTGATCGAGGCCGGCTTCATCAAGGACCTTTAGCCATGATGAGGCCCGTAGTCGCGTTGCTTCGAGAGATGCGCGATATGGCATCGGGCCGCGCCTTCTGGCTGCGCGCGGCAATCGTCGGCATCCTTTACGCCGCCTGCATGCTGGTGCTGTTCCAGACCGAGTACGGCCCGTTCGCGACATCGCTGTCGCTGGTGACGCTGGCGTTCATCTGCTGCCTGGGCATCGCCGTGTTCGCGCCGGCCCGGCATCGCCGCGGCGCTGTCGCTGATCGCGTTCGCCGTGCTGATCGCGCTGTCGCGCCTGAAATTCGACGTCACGCAGCTGACGCTGACGTTCCTCGACCTGCTGCTGATCGATCCGGATACGTTCTCGTTCCTGGTCACGACGCATCCGTGGCTGAGATGGCAGATCGCAATCGGCGCTGCCGTTGCGCTGCCGCTGCTGTGGCTGGTGTTCCGTCTCGATCCGTTCCGCATTCGCAGGCGCATCGCGCTCGCAGGCGCCGGCGTCGCGCTGCTCGGCATGATCGGCCTGTCGGTGTCGAACCCCGAACAGCCGTGGGAGCCGTTCCAGGGCGTCAATCACATTTCCAATCTGGCGCGCTCGGGCGTCGCCGCGGTCTCGCACCTGGCGGCGCACGGCTGGATGGAGGCGGAGCCGAAGTCGCTGGTCAGCGCGGCCTACGCCGCGCCGTGCGGATACCTGCGACCTGACGCGCGCCGCCCGCACATCATCCTGCTGCTGGACGAGTTCGAGCTTCGACATCTCGCAGGCGCCGGGCATCAAGGTGCCGGAGGGCTATGCCGACTTCTTCAAGTCGGCCGACGGCAAGACGCGGACCTTCGTGGCCGAGGCCGCGGGCGGGCCGACCTGGTACACCGAATTCAACGTGCTGATGGGCCTGTCGGCGCGCTCGTTCGGCAAGATGCAGTACTACGTCACGCGCATCGCCGCGGGCCACATCAGCCGCGGCCTGCCGCAGTCGCTGAAGCGCTGCGGCTACCGCACATTCTCGCTCTATCCGAGCTACGGCAACTTCCTCTCGGCGCGCAAATTCCAGCACTCGGCCGGCGTCGGCGGCTTCGTCGATGCCGCGGACATGAAGGCCGCGGACGAGCAGCAGCCGGACACGTTCTACTTCGATCAGGCGCTGCGGCTGATCGAGCGCGAGCGGCCGAAGGGCGCGCCGCTGTTCACCTTCGTCTATCTCGCCGCCAATCACTTCCCGTGGACGACGACCTTTCGTCCGGACCTGACGCCGGACTGGCGCGGACCGGGCAACACGGCGGAGGTCGACGAATACATCCGCCGGCAGGCGATGACGAAAGAGGCTTACGAGAATTTCGTCGCGGAATTGAAGGCGAAGTATCCGCAGGACGAGTTCCTGATCGTCCGCTTCGGCGATCATCAGCCGGCGATCTCGCAGAAGCTGCTGGAGCCGGCATCTTGCGCCGGGTGAGCTCGGCAAGCGGGTGATGAGCCACGATCCGCGCTACTTCGGCACGTACTACGCGCTCGACGGCATCAACTACCGGCCGAAGAACATGGCGTCGGCGCTGGCGACGCTGGATGCTGCGTATCTGCCGATCGTCGTGCAGGAGGCGGCCGGCGTGCCGCTCGACCCGACCTTCGCCGAGCAGAAGCGGATCATGCTCCGCTGCAACGGCAGTTCTACAGCTGCCGCGACGGCGCCGAGGCGCGGCGCTTCAACCGGCTGCTGATGGACGCGGGGCTGATCAAGGGGCTTTAGGTCACGCTGTCGTCCCTGCGCACTTGCGGGACGCAGAGCGCCGTGAGCGAAGCCGATGGCGGGTGAGAGGTAGTTGCACGATCGACTGAAGTCGCTACGCCTCACCCGGCTCGAATTCGCTGCGCTCATCGCTTCGCTGCGTCTCGCGAGGGACGACGAAGTAGCCTACTTCCCGCCGACCTTCTCCCAGATCCAGCGCGCGACGCCGTCCGTCGACGCTGCGCCCTGGCTGCCGCCGGCGCGCAGGTTCGCCTCGCGCATGGTGGCGATGTCGATCTTGCCGAGCAGCGGCTGCAGCGCGGCCTTCAGCGCTGCGTCGTCGGCGCGGCGCGGCGACAGCAGCAGGATCGCGTCGTAGGGCGGGATCGCCTGCTTCGGATCGGCGAGGGTGACGAGATCGTACTGCGCGATCAGTCCGTCGCTGGTGTAGCCGACGATGACGTCGACCTCGCCGGAGCCGCGGCGGCATACATGAAGTCCGGCTGCATCTGCCGCTGCTCGCGGAACGTCAGGCCGTAGGCGTTGCGCACCGCCGTCCATTCCGGGCGCGAGAAGAACTCGTAGTCGCCGGCGATCGACCAGCTGCCGGCGTGGCGCGCGAGATCGGCGATGCTGCGGATGCCGAGCTCCTCGGCGCGCTTGCGCGGCATCACCAGCGCGTAGGCGTTCTCGAAACCGAGATCGCCGAGCAGCGTCACCTTCTGATCCTTCGGCGAGCGCCGTCTTCAGCTCGGCGATCACCTCCTGCGGCGGCTTGATGTCGGTGCGCTTGAGCTGGTTCGCCCACAGCGTGCCGGAGTAGTCGACATAGACGTCGATCTCGCCCGCGCGCAGCGCGTCGAAGATGACGCTGGAGCCGAGCCCCTCGCGCTGGCGCGCCGGCAGGCCTGCCGCGCTGAGCCGTTGCGCGATCAGGCTCGACAGCACGTAGGATTCGGTGAAGGTCTTTGCGCCGACGACATAGGCGTCGCGCGACTGTCCCGGCAGCGGAACGAAGGCGGCGGCGATCAGCAGCGCGAGGCCGGCGCTGCCGAGCGTCGCTGCGCAGCCGCGAGCGGTTGCGGATGCCGCTCTCGACCAGCGCCAGCAGTTGATCGACGGCCAGCGCCAGCACCGCGGCCGCGACGCAGCCGAACAGCACGAACACCCAGTTCTGCGTCTGCAGGCCGGTGAAGATGTAGTTGCCGAGACTGGTCTGGCCGATCGGCGTCGACAGCGTCGCGGTGCCGATCACCCAGACCGCGGCGGTGCGCACGCCGGCCATGATCACCGGCAGCGCCAGCGGCAATTCCACCATCGTCAGCGACTGCCGCGGCGTCATGCCGACGCCCTGCGACGCCTCGAGGATCGCCGGATCGATGCCCTGCAGGCCGGTCACCGTGTTCCGCAGCACCGGCAGCATGCTGTAGAGCGCCAGCGCCAGCACCGACGGCAGGAAGCCGAACGCCGAGAAACCCGCGCCGAACCAGTTGAGCGACCAGGCCGACAGGATCAGCAGCAGCGGATAGAACAGCGCCAGCAGGGCCAGGCCCGGCACGGTCTGCACGATGCTGGCGATCGCGAGGAACGCGCCGCGCAGCGCCGGGCGGTTGCGCACGAGCAGCGCCAGCGGAAAGCTGACGAGCAGGCCGAGCGCCAGCGCCGCGGCGCTGACGCGCAGGTGGCTGCCGAGATAGTCCGGCAGGCGCGCCAGGCCTCGCTCCAGCGCGGGTCCGACATCATGGCGCGCTCTTCAGCACGGCGTTCAGCCGCTCGGTCTGCCGGCGCGGCGTGCGCAGCAGTTCGCCGACATAAGGGTTCTGCTGCGCGGCGAGCGCGTTGGCGGTGCCTTCCTCGATCAGCGCGCCCGCCTGCATCACCGCGATGCGGTCCGCGAGCAGGATCGCCTCCGTCATGTCGTGGGTGATCAGGACGGTGGTGAGGCTTCAGTTCGCCGATGCAGCGCGCGATAGTCGTCGGCCAGCGCATCGCGCGTCAGCGGATCGAGCGCGCCGAACGGCTCGTCCATCAGCACGATGTGCGGCTTTGCCGCCAGCGCGCGCGCGACGCCGACGCGCTGCCGTTCGCCGCCGGACAGTTCGTGCGGATAGCGGTCGCGATAGCGCGCGGCATCGAGCCGCACCAGCGTCAGCAGCTCGTCGGCGCGCGCGGCGATCTGCGGGCGATCGCGCCGAGCAGCTTCGGCGTGATGCCGATGTTCTCGGCGACCGTCATGTGCGGAAACAGCGCCGCGCTCTGGAACACATAGCCGACGCTGCGCCGCAGGCGGATCGGATCGACGCCGCGCACGTCCTCGCCGCCGACGCTGACGATGCCTTCGTCCGGCATCGATCAGGCGGTTGGCGAGGCGCAGCAGCGTGGTCTTGCCGGAGCCGGAGCCGCCGACGATGCAGCGGAATTCACCCTGGCCGATGTCGAGCGAGACATCGCGCAGCGCCTGCACGCGCCCGCCGTCGAAGCTCTTGCCGACGTGCGCATAGCGGATGGCGGGCGAGGGTGCGGCCATGGTGGCTAGCGAAGTAGCACAGGGCCGAAACGCCACCAAGTGCGCCGCCCTTGCAAGTTTGCGCGATCCGTCGGAACGTGGCTTGCAAAGGCGAGGCGACATCGCCGGCGTCGACAGTGCAAGCTTCGGGGGACACGTGAAGGGCGCGTCACAGACAAGCGGGCAAGGCGGTATCGCTCGATGCCGTCACGGTCGCGTTCGCCGTCGCCGACCGGCGCGTCTACACGGCGGTCGAGCGTGCCGACCTGTCCGTCGCCGACGGCGAGTTCGTCGCCATCGTCGGGCCGACCGGCTGCGGCAAGTCGACCTTGCTGAATGTCGCCGCCGGACTGCTGCAGCCGGCCGCGGGCGCGGTGCGCATCTTCGGCGAGCCGCTGACGCGGCTGAACCGGCAGGCCGGCTACCTGTTTCAGGCCGACGCGCTGTTTCCCTGGAAGACCGCGCTGGAGAACGTCGCCATCGGCCTCGAGACCGCGGGCGTCGCCAGCGTCGAAGCGCGCGCCAATGCGAAGACCTGGCTGCGGCGCGTCGGCCTGGAGAATTTCGCCGGCCGCTATCCGCACATGCTGTCCGGCGGCCAGCGCAAGCGCGTCGGCCTCGCCCAGGTGCTGATCCGCGATCCGAAGATCCTGCTGATGGACGAGCCGTTCGGTCCGCTCGACGCGCAGACGCGGCAGATCATGGGCAACCTGCTGCTCGAGCTGTGGACCGCGGACCGCAAGGCGGTGCTGTTCGTCACCCACGATCTGGAGGAGGCGATCGCGCTCGCCGACCGCGTCGTCATCATGTCGGCCGGGCCCGAACTCGAAGATCATCGGCGACTGGCGGGTGCCGCTTGGCGCGTCCGCGCGACATTTCCGAGGTGCGGCTGGAGAAGGAGTTCCACGAGCTGCACCGCGAAATCTGGAACGTGCTGAAGGCGGAGGTGCTGAAAGGCTACGCGCAGTCGACCATGGCGGGAGCGGCGTCGTGAACCGCGTGACCCTGCTCGCCCTGCAACTGCTCGTCGCGGTCGTGCTGATCGGCATCTGGCATGTGGTGACGACGGTGCCGATCGGCGGCGTGAAGCTGCTGCCGCCGTTCTTCTTCTCGACGCCCTACGACGTCGGCGCGCGCATCGTGAAGTGGCTGGTCGAAGGCACGATCTGGAGGCATCTCTACATCACGCTGCTGGAGTCGGTGCTGGCGTTCGTGATCGGCTCGGTCGCCGGCGTGCTGATCGGCTTCTGGTTCGCGCGCCAGCAACTGGTCGCGGCGGTCTTCGATCCCTACGTCAAGATGATGAACGCGCTGCCGCGCGTGGTGCTGGCGCCGATCTTCGCGCTGTGGCTCGGGCTCGGCATCTGGTCGAAGGTCGCGCTCGGCTTCACGCTGGTGTTCTTCGTCGTGTTCTTCAACGTCTATCAGGGCGTGAAGGAAGTGAGCCCGACCATGCTCGCCAACGCGCGCATGCTCGGCATGAGCGAGCGGCAGCTGCTGCGCCACGTCTACTGGCCGTCGGCGCTGTCGTGGATGTTCTCCTCGCTGCACACCTCGGTCGGCTTCGCCGTGGTCGGCGCGGTGGTCGGCGAATATCTCGGCTCGGCCGCGGGCCTCGGCTACCTGATCCAGCAGGCGGAGGGCGTGTTCGACGTGGCCGGCGTGTTCGCCGGCATGTTCGTGCTGGCGGTCTTCGTGATCCTGATCGACCTGCTGGTCACCGTGGTCGAAAAGCGGCTGCTGGTCTGGCGGCCGGAGCCCGGCGAGGCGCGGGGCGTGATCGCCGCATCGTGCTTTGGTGGCTCTGGCCGCCGTCGGCGCCGAGCCGCTATAACCGCCGCCAAGCAAGAATTCAAGGGAGAAAATGCCTATGAAATCGCTCAAAACTCGTCGCCGCCGCGCTGGCGCTGTCGTTCGCCTTCGCGGGCGCAGCCAGCGCGCAGGGCCCGGAGAAGAAAGACCTGACGCTCGGCGTCGGCGGCAAGGGGCTGCTCTATTACCTGCAGCTGACGCTGACCGAGCGGCTCGGCTACTTCAAGGAGCAGGGCCTCAACGTCACCGTCACCGATTTCGGCGGCGGCGCGAAGTCGCTGCAGTCGCTGATCGGCGGCTCGGCCGACGTCGTCACCGGCGCCTATGAGCACACCATCCGCATGCAGGTGAAGGGCCAGCCGATCCAGGCCGTGATCGAGATGGGCCGCTTCCCCGGCATCGTGCTCGCGGTGCGCAAGGAGAAGGCCGCGCAGGTCAAGTCGTTCAAGGACCTCAAGGGCATGAAGATCGGCGTCACCGCGCCGGGCTCCTCGACCAACTTCTTCGTCAATGCGCTGATCGCCAAGGAAGGGCTGAAGCCCGAGGACGTGTCGATCATCGGCGTCGGCACCGGGCCTGAGCGCGGTCGCGGCCATGAAGAAGGGCGAGATCGACGCGATCTCCAATCTCGATCCGGTGATCACCAAGCTGCAGCAGGACGGCGACATCGTCGTGCTGGCGGATTCGCCGCACCGAGGACGACAACAAGAAGCTGTTCGGCGGCAACAACCCGGCCGCGGTGGTCTACCTCAAGCAGGACTTCATCGAGAAGAATCCGCGCACGGTGCAGGCGATCGTCAATGCGTTCTACAAGACGCAGAAGTGGCTGGAGAAGGCGACGCCGGAAGACATCGCCAAGGTCGTGCCGGAGGAATACTACCTCGGCGACCGCGCGCTCTACCTGGCGGCGCTCACGGCATCGAAGCCGATGTATTCGGTCACCGGCATCATTCCGCCGGAGGGCATGAAGAACGCGCTCGACATGCTGGTGCAGTTCGACGCGGAGATGAAGGACGCCAAGGTCGACCTGTCGAAGACCTTCAACGACAGCTTCGTGAAGAAGGCCGCTGCGTCGATGTAACCGTTACATCCCTGGAATTTGTTGTGAGCGGCGAGGGAAACCTCGCCGCTTTCGTTTTTCGCGTGCGCTTGCTAAGTCGAGCCGATGACCAAACTTCACAGCGTCAAACGTCTCGATCTGTCGGTTGCGCCGGCGGCGTGGCCGTTCGCTGACGAGCGCCGCGCCGAGATCGGCGCGCATTTCGCAAAGGTGCGCGAGGCGAAGCCCGAAGTCTGGAACGGCCGGGTGCTGCTGTGCCGCAATCCGCGCGCGGATGGCGAGACTTATCGCGCCGACTATTTCGAAACGGATTTCGCAAGCTTCCTCGCCTGGCGCGACTGGGGCTTTCCCGACAAATCGGTCTTCAACAGCTTTGGCGCCGGCGCGTTGCGCGCGCCGATGGTGCGTTCGTGCTCGGCCGCATGAGCGCGCACACGGCCAATGCCGGGCGCATCTATTTTCCGGCCGGAACGCCGGACCCGAATGACGTCGTCGGAGGCAGCGTCGATCTCGCCGCCAGCGTCGTGCGCGAGGTGGAGGAGGAGGTCGGGCTCGACGCCGGCGGACTATGACGCGGCCGACGGCTGGACCATCGTCGAGACCGGGCAGGTGGTCGCCTGTTTTCGCCGGCTGCACGTCGCCGCTTGCCGCGCAGCGGAGCTCGCAGCGAGCGGATCGAGGCGTTCATCTGGCGTCCGAAACCTTGCCGGAGCTGAGCGGCGTGAAGCTCGTGCGCGCGCGTCGCCGATTTCGATCCGGCGATGCCGGAGTTCATCAAGGCGTTTCTCGACGGATGCGCTGGCACGGCGCGTAGCCGGCGCACTGGCGCCGGCTGCCGCGCGCGAGCTACCGCTTGTGCGGCATCGCGACGGAGGCATGAGCATGAGCAAGAATGAGCGTCCGCAAGAAGCCAGCCAGAGACCTCTCGGCGTTCGTTCGTCCGTTCCGGGTCAGCGATCCGCAGGACTTTCGGCTGAAGCAGCTTGCGACCAACGAGAAGGGCGGGCTCGACAAGGAGCAGGCGCAGAAGATCCTCGACGCCAACCGCGAGCGGCTGAACGACTTGCAGGAGCGCCTCTACGCGGAAGACCGCTGGTCGCTGCTGCTGATCTTCCAGGGCATGGACGCGTCCGGCAAGGACAGCGCGATCGAGCACGTGATGCACGGCATCAACCCGCAGGGCTGCGACGTGCATGCGTTCAAGGTGCCGTCGTCGAAGGAGCTCGACCACGACTTTCTCTGGCGCAGCACGGTCGCGCTGCCGGAGCGCGGCCGCATCGGCATCTTCAACCGCTCGTATTACGAAGAGCTGATCGTGGTGCGCGTGCATCCGGAAATCCTGGCGAAGCAGCGCATTCCGTCGAAGCTGGTGACGAAGAACATCTGGCGCGAGCGCTTCGAGGATATCTCGGCGTTCGAGCGCTACCTGTCGCGCAACGGCACGCTGGTGCTGAAGTTCTTTCTCAATGTGTCGAAGGAGGAGCAGCGGCAGCGCTTCCTCGAGCGGCTCGAGGAGCCGGCGAAGTGGTGGAAGTTCTCGATGGGCGATGTCGCCGAGCGCGGGCTGTGGGACAAGTACCAGGCGGCCTGGCAGGACGCGATCCGCCACACCTCCACGCGCGCATGCGCCGTGGCATGTGGTGCCCGCCGACTACAAATGGTTCGCGCGGGTCGTCATCAGCTCGACCATCGTGCAGGCGCTGGAGAAGCTCGATCCGAAGTTTCCGAAGGTCGACAAGAAGGCGTCGCCCGAATACGAGCGGGTCCGCCGGGCGCTGCTGGCCGAGGCGCCGAAGAAGCCGGTGGCAGGCAAGGACTGACCCGCCTGGCGCAGTGGAATGAGGCAGCCTTTCTGACGCATTTTTGGCATTGCCGGGGCCGAGGATTGTCGGCTAAGACCCTTGCCACGCGCCCGGAGCAACGAACCGTCAACGGTTTGGCCCCAGAATCCGGCGCGAAAGGCAACGAGACGATGATTCGCGGGATTTCCAGCGCTGTTGACGGGGTGGCCGATCAGGCCGCGTTCCCGCGCGCGTCCGCACCCGCTCTCGCTCTTTCCGGCCTGCTGCTTCTTAGCCGCCCCTGAGGGCCGTCTGGGCATGTCTGCCTGGGCACTCAGGGGTTCGCCGCCAAATCCCGGAACCCGAGCGCCGCTGATGGCTGGCGCCCAAGATTGAGCAAAGGACTCCCATGACCTCCCCGACCCCGTCCAACCAGGACCGCGTCTATATCTTTCGACACCACCTTGCGCGACGGCGAGCAGTGCCCGGGCGCGACCATGACCTTCGAGGAAAAGCTCAAGGTCGCCGAGACGCTCGACACCATGGGCGTCGACATCATCGAGGCCGGCTACCCGTTCGCCTCCGACGGCGACTTCGAGGCGGTGCGCGAGATCGCCAAGCGCGCCAAGAACGCCGTCATCTGCGGCCTGTCGCGCGCGGCGCTGAAGGACATCGACCGCTGCGCCGAGGCCGTGAAGCACGCCGAGCGCGGCCGCATCCACACCTTCCTGTCCACCTCGCCGGTGCACATGAAGTACAAGCTGCAGATGGAGGCCGAGCAGGTCTACGAGATGGTGATCTCGTCGGTGACCCGCGCGCGCAACCATATCGACGACGTCGAGTGGTCGGCGGAGGACGCGACCCGCACCGACTTCGACTTCCTCTGCCGCTGCGTCGAGGCGGCGATCAACGCCGGCGCCACCACCATCAATCTCCCCGACACGGTCGGCTACGCGGTGCCGGAAGAATACTTCGACATGTTCAAGCGCATCCGCGAGAACGTGCCGAACTCGGACAAGGCGCGCTTCTCCGTGCACTGCCACAACGACCTCGGCATGGCGGTGGCGAACTCGCTCGCCGGCGTGCGCGCAGGCGCGCGGCAGATCGAGTGCACCATCAACGGCATCGGCGAGCGCGCCGGCAACGCCGCGCTCGAGGAAGTCGTGATGGCGATGCGCGTGCGCAACGACAAGATCCCGTACTGGAACAACATCGAGAGCACGACGCTGACCCACGCCTCGAAGCTGGTGTCGGCGGCGACCTCGTTCCCGGTGCAGTACAACAAGGCGATCGTCGGCCGGAATGCGTTCGCGCACGAGAGCGGCATCCACCAGGACGGCATGATCAAGAACGCCTCGACCTACGAGATCATGCT
Organism: uncultured Alphaproteobacteria bacterium; assembly: GCA_963843435.1. Classification (GTDB taxonomy): domain Bacteria; phylum Pseudomonadota; class Alphaproteobacteria; order Rhizobiales; family Xanthobacteraceae; genus P52-10. Next base: position 132,708 of record CAWJKJ010000002.1, on the reverse strand, counting down.
GCCCGAGACCGTCGGCGTGAAGGGCACCTCGCTGGTGATGGGCAAGCACTCGGGCCGCGCCGGCTTGATCCACAAGCTGGAGGAGCTCGGCTACAAGCTCTCGCGCAACCAGATCGACGACGTGTTCGTGCGCTTCAAGGCGCTCGCCGACCGCAAGAAGGATGTCTACGACGAGGACATCGAGGCGCTGGTGGACGAGCAGCTCGCGCACGCGCAGGACGTCATCAAGCTCGTGTCGCTGACGGTGATCGCCGGCACGCACGGGCCGCAGCGGGCGACCATGAAGCTCGACATCGACGGCCACACCCGCATCGAGGAGGCCGAAGGCAACGGCCCGGTGGACGCCGTGTTCAAGTGCATCAAGTCGCTGATGCCGCACGAGGCGAAGCTGGAGCTGCTATCAGGTGCACGCGGTGACCGAGGGCACCGACGCGCAGGCGGAGGTTTCGGTCCGCCTCTCGCACAACGGCCGCTCGATGACCGCGCGCGGTTCCGATCCGGATACGCTGGTGGCGTCCGCAAAAGCCTATCTCGGCGCGCTCAACAAGCTCGTGATGAAGCACGAGCGCGACAAGGCGCACGCGGCGACTGCCGCGGAGTAGAGCCTCGCCGCAAGCCGAAACATCGATCATCGCCGCGTCCGCCGAGGGCGCGGCGATTTCTTTCGGGTTGATTACATTTCGGTAAGGTTGCGCATTCTGTCCAAAGCTTAATTTGAACATGCCCGGATGCGCGATCATCCTTGGTCCGGTTTCGTCCGATTCCGACCAAGGGAGCAGGGTCATGAAACGCGCCGTCATTGCCGCCATCGTCGTGTTCGTGGTTGCCGGAACGACCGCCGTCTACGCGCAGCACTGGCCGGGTCGCTGGCGTGGATGTTTCGTCGCTCGACCCCGACGACATGTCGGCGCTTGCCGACGCGCGCATCGCGGCGATCAAGGTCGGGCTGAGGCTCTCCGCGGAACAGGAGAAGTTCTGGCCGCCGGTCGAAGCGGCCGCGCGCGAACTGGCAAAGCAGCGCATCGACCGGATCGCCGAACGCCGCGCGCGACTGGCGCGACCGGCGCGAACCGCCTTCGCCGGACGAGCTGTTCGACCGCTTCAAGCGTCGTGCCGACAACATGACCGCTTCGGCCGCGGGCATGAAGAGGCTCTCGGAGGCGGCTGAGCCGCTCTACCGCAGTCTCAATGACGATCAGAAGCGCCGCCTCGTGATGCTCGCCCTGGCCGGGCGGTCATTGGGGCGCGCGTCAGCTCTGGCGCGAAAGGACCGGCTTCGAGGACCAGCGCGACGAGCGAGCCGTTCGGCCGTGAGCGCGACCGGCGCGACCTGCCATCGCAGCGGACCTGAGCGGATCTGAGCATCCGCTTGCGGGAACGGCTGGCTCCGGCGGGTCTAGCGGCCCACAAAAGGGGCTGAAAACACACGGGAAAACGCCTGCCGCCTTGCTGGACATGCCCGGCTTGCTTTGCTAAACGACCCGCTCTCTAATGACCTTTACGGGCATTTCGGGCGATTAGCTCAGTTGGTAGAGCAGCTGACTCTTAATCAGCGGGTCGTAGGTTCGAGCCCTACATCGCCCACCATCAACATCAACGGATGGTAGCCACGAGCGCGACGGTCAGCAGACCTGCGGTTCGTTGCTCCGTCGGCGTGGAGCAGTGACGCTCAATCAACGCCTGGAACGGATCGCCGGAGATCTTCGTGGGGCTTCCGCGACGGACGACGACATTCACTTCTTGAAATCTCGATTGCCCGCGACCTTAACGCCAGATTGGCTTATGGACATCTTGAGGCGGTACAGGCTGGCGGGAAGTTCCTTTAATTTGAGCGAGGAGCATGACAAATCTGGTCTTGGGGCGGACGTTATCTGGCTCACGCCATGGCAAATTGCTTCAGAGAGTTATGATGCCGAACCTGGAGTTTCGGTACTGTCTTCAGGATTCCTGCCAATTGGACAATGCACCACTGGATCTGGCGATCCATATTTTTTGGACATGAGACAGCCCACTAGCGATCCGCCAGTAGTCAGAGTGCCGCATGACTACGCCGGCCGTGGCTCCTATCCCCTGGATAGAGTTGAGGTTGTAAGTTCGAGCCTATCGGAGTTCGTTAGCAGCTCGCGTTTTTGAAAGTGTACCCGCTGCAGATGATGCGTCGGAAAGCGATCAAGGCAATTGGTATAGCCTGCTTGGTCCTGATGGGATCGTGCGATGACCCCATTGCCCGAAAGCGTGTTGGGGCTACGGAGTTCTGCGTCCCGCGCGACAACCATGTGACCACTAGCTATTGGTGGATACCTGATAGTCTTCCTGAGGGCGATGGCTTCCGTTTTGCCATTCCCGACTTCTTTGGGCGGAATCCTGAGTTGGTGCCGGAGCACGACCGGACCGGGCGAACAATAGTTCTTGGGGGACGCGTCACGGCAGAGGAGCCGTACCTCAATTGGAGCAAGCCTCGTCCGGGTAGTTATCCCTTCAAAGAAGCGCAGAAGCCGATCAACACTGTCGAACGAACGCAAAGCCCCTATGTGGTTATCTATAGCTCCCCGCAAAATGATGCATGGAGCGTATGGGAGCTCCCGGAGGGGGCGCAAGGCAGCGAAACTGTTGCTGAGTTGGGGCGTCGGGTAGCGCACTGTAGGACGTATGGCCACCCACTGCCCCTGCCTGGTGTCAGTGCCAGCTGCAGCCGTGTTGTCGTTACGGCTGACAAAATTGCAATTGCTTACTCGTTCTCCCACGACAATCTGTACCAGCTCACCATATTCGACAACGCGATTGCGAAGTCAGTCTTGTCATGGAAGTGCCGACCCGTCTGATAGGGCGCGTCATTCATTGCCAGCGGGCTGCAGCTACGATGACCTGGGTGATCGCTGCTGACCCGCAATGATCCCAACAGCGAGCTCAGTGAGAGCGGTTCGCATGGTTCCGTTCGCTGGAGCAGGAGCTACAGTGCGCCTCGGGACTTGACAGATTTCCGGCAGATCATACGCTAATGTACGATCTTCAGGTCACCACCGGAGGCTCCGCCATGACGCTCCAGTCGCTGCAAAGCTTGGAATGCACCGTCACCGACGGGCTTGCCAGCGTTGTGCTGAACACGCCCGAGCGAGGCAATCCGATCGATGGCACGTTCTGCCGCGAGTTCAATGAGCTCGTCAGCCGGCTGAGCGAGCAGGACGACGTGCGGGCCGTGCTGCTCAGTGCGCGTGGCCGCTTCTTCAGTGTCGGCGGCGACATCAAGTCGTTCAGTCGCGAGCGCGACAAATTGCCTGCGATCATCAAGGCCTGGACCGCCGATCTCCACGCGGCCATCGCGCGCCTGATACGCATGCGCGCGCCTGTGGTCGCGGCCGTTCACGGCGGCGTTGCCGGCGGCAGCGTCTCGCTGGTCGCTGCGGCCGACATCGTCTACGCGGCGAACGGCGTCCGCTTTTCCGCGGCATTTCCGGCGATCGGCTTCAGCGCCGACAGCGGCTCGACGGTCACCCTGACGCAGCGAATGGGACATGCGCGGGCCAAGCGTTTCCTTCTGCTGTCGGAATCGCTCGATGCCGCAGAGGCCCAAAGTGCCGGGCTGGCGGATTTCGTGACGGCGCCCGAAAGCCTGATGGCTGAGGCCGAGGCGATGGCGCGCAGGCTCGCGGCCGGGCCGACGCTCGCCTATGGCGGGATCAAACAGACCATGGCGCGCGCCAGGACGCAGGGGCTGGAAAGCCAGCTGGAGGACGAGGCGCAAACGTTGGCGACGATCGCGCTCAGCGATGACAGCTGGGAAGGCATCAGCGCCTTCCGGGACAAGAGGCCGCCGACGTTTCAGGGTAGGTAGTGCGGCCGGGCGAGACGGTGCTGCCGCCGTTCAGTGCGACAGCGCGCGATTAGAGCGTGCTGGCCGTTGTTCCGGCGCGTCCCTTGTCTGTCTTGTCAAAGAACTGCTGCGATCGCTCCATGACAGTGGAGTTGCCGCCGCAAAGCGCATATCCCCACATCGCCTCGACCCGCAATTGGTCGTGGAAAGGCCGCCCGACGATCTCCAGAATGGTCTCCTTGGCGGACTCAATCGCCATCTGGTCGTTGCGCAGGATGCGTGCCACGACGGCCTCGGTCTCCTCCATCAGCTTTTCGTGGGGGACGACGCGCGAAACCATGTTGGCTGTGTAGGCGCGTTCAGCGCTGAACGGCTCTCCCGTCAGCAGCATTTCCAAGGCGAATCCGACGCCGCAGGTGTTCACCAGGCGGACGATGCCTCCGTCAGCGGGATGCATCCCGCGGCGAACTTCGAATGTGCCGAACTGGGCGCGCTCGGAAGCGATACGGATGTCGCAAGCCATCGCCAGCTCAACGCCATGGCCCACACACCATCCGTTGATGGCAGCGACGATCGGCTTGTAGAAACGCGCGAGCGGGCCGCGCGTGATGCCGCAGAGACCGTCGTCGATCCTGTGGCGCCCAACCATGGGACCAACCGTCTGCCACTCGGGGGCATGCGTCCTGAGGTCAGCGCCTGCTGTGAAGGCGTCGCCGGCGCCCGTGATGATGGCCACCCGCATGGCCGGATCGTCGCGAAAATCGGTCCATATTTCGCAAAGACGTTCATGCGTTTCGACGTCAATCGCGTTCTTCACCTCCGGTCGGTTCAACGTGACGTACGCAACCGGACCGCGCTTTTCGTAGAGGACTTTTGCTGTTGCCATGGCCTTCCTCCCAACGGCAGGTTTTCCTGCTTGCAAGCGTTGCGCTGAAAGAAGTACGCTACTATACTTTATACTATCAAACAAGATTGGTCGATTGACCGTGGGAGGACGGCGAATGTTCGAGAACCAGCGGGTGCTCATCACCGGAGGTACGTCTGGAATCGGGCTGGCGACGGCCATTGCGTTTGCGCAAGCCGGCGTGCGGCGCATTGCGCTGATCGGCCGGAACGCGGAACGCGGAACCGAAGCCGCCCGGCAAGTCGCCGCAAGCGGCGCGGCGGTCAAGTTCATCAGCGCCGACGCCAATTATGTCGATCAGGCGCGCCGTGCGGGTGAGGAGGCCGTGACCCACCTCGGCGGTATCGATGTGCTGGTCAATTCGACGGCCGGATCGTTCAAGCCAGAACTGTTCCACAATATCCCACTCGGCGATATTCCGGAGATCGTGACGCAGCAGCTCATGGCGCCGCTGTTGATGTGCAGCGTAGTGCTTCCATCGATGCGGGCGCAGAAGGGCGGCCTGATCATCAACATCGCGTCGGACGCGGCCAAGGTCGCAACGCCCGGCGAGTCCGTTATCGGCGGCGTGATGGCGGCGATCGTGATGTTCAGCCGCACGCTGGCCATGGAAGCAAAGCGCGACGGCGTCCGCGTCAATGCGCTCACGCCATCACTGGTCGAAGGCACCGCGACCGCCGAGCACGTCCTTGCCGGAGGCTTCAGCCAGAAGCTGTTCCAGAAGGCGGCAAAGCTCGCCAGTCTCGGAGTAGCGCGGCCGGAAGATCTGGCGGCGATTGCCGTATTCCTCGCCGGGCCCGGCGGTGCCAAGATCACAGGCCAGGCCATCAGCGTGAATGGCGGGATCTCGGCGGCGTAACAAGAAGCGTCCTGGTCATGAAATTGCGTTGCTGGTGCCGGAGCATTGACGAACGCCGCAGTGCGGCATGGCGAGGTCAGAACATCTCAATAAAAGGTCCGACCAAACTTGCACGCTGGCATGCTGTATGCTAGCGTACTATTAATCGAGCAGGCAAAAGCCGCCGAAAAATCACATGGGTGAGGAGGAGGCCGCTCGTGATTGCAATCCCAGATCGAGTGTGGGTCCGATTGACGCGCCGGCGCATTGCCGCCGAATGCACGTCGCATCAGTTGCGCTGAACGATGCGCGCGGCTCCCGCCTTTCGTGTGGATGTTGACGCGCCCTCCGAAGCGCGTGCGCAAGGCTCCGCAATTGCCGCGGAAAACATCAGCCTGACATTCGGCGGCCTGAATGTTCTCCGCAACGTCTCGTTCTCGGCGCCGCGTGATATCACCGCCATCATCGGCCCCAACGGCGCCGGCAAGACCAGCCTGTTCAACGTCATCTCCGGCTTCTATCGGCCGGACCACGGCGCTATTCGGCTTGACGACAGGGACATCACGCGCCTGCCGGTGCACGCAGCGCGCGGCAAGCGGCCTGGCGCGGACGTTCCAGAACATCGCGCTGTTCCGCGGCCTGACGGTGCTCGACAACATCAAGCTCGGTGGCCATCACCTGATGCGCGCCAACCCGCTGTCGGCGCTGCTGTCCGCGCCCTGGGCGCGCCGGCGAAGAGATCGACGCTGCGCGACGAGGTCGAGGCACGCGTCATCGATTTCCTCGAGATCGACCACATCCGCCACCGCTCGGTCGAGTCGCTGTCCTACGGCCTGCAGAAGCGCGTCGAGCTGGCGCGTGCGCTGGCCATGCGTCCGCGCGTGCTGATGCTGGACGAGCCCGTGGCCGGCATGAACCGCGAAGAGACCGAGGACATGGCGCGGTTCATCCTCGACGTGCAGGAAGAGTGGGGCGTCACGATGCTGCTGGTCGAGCACGACATGGGCATGGTGATGGACATCTCGAACCATGTCGTCGTGCTCAACTTCGGCGAGGTCATCGCCGCGGGAACGCCGGCCGAGGTGCGGCGCAATCCGGAGGTCATCCGGCCTATCTCGGCGACGGAGGGGAGCTGCATGAGCGACGTTCATCGAGTTCTGCGCTGCTCGGCCTGTTCTCCGGCGGGCGTCTACGCGCTGATCGCGCTGAGCTTCGTGCTGATCTACAAGGGCACGCACGTCATCAACTTCGCGGTCGGCGAAATCATGATGCTCGGCGCCTACCTCTACTACGCCGGCAACGTCACTGCTGGGCCTGCCGCCGGTGCTTGCCATCGTCGTCATCGCTTGCGGCGGTCTGCCTGCTCGTCGCTTGCCTGTCGAGCACGTGGTGCTTCGGCCGCTTGCCGGGCCAGCCGGCCGTCTCGGTGCTGATGGTGACGATCGGCCTCGCGAGCGTCATCCACGGCGCCGTCGAGGCCGTTGTGGGGCGGCGACACGATGAACGTGCCGCGCCCGGTGCCGTCGCCTGACGCTGCGTCTTCGGCGACGTCCTGGTCCCGGGCTCGGTCGTCGGCAACTTCGTCGTCGCGGTGTCGCTGATCGCGCTGCTTCCTGCTGTTCTTCCGCTACTCGCGGACGGGGATCGCGCTGCGCGCGACGGCCAGCGACCCGGTGACGGCCGCGACGCTCGGCATCAACATCCGCTATGCGCAGCGGCTGGCCTGGGTGCTCGCCGGCGTGGTCGGCACCGTCGCCGGCGTGCTGATCGTCGAGCGGCCTCTGGCCTGTCGCCGCTGCTTGCCGCCGGCGGCGCTCGGCGTGTTCGCCGTGATCATTCTCGGCGGCCTCGACAGCGTGCTCGGCGCCATCGTCGCGAGCCTGATGATCGGCTGGATCGAGAGCGCTGGCGGTCGGCTATCTCGGCGGCAAGTCGCGCGACGTCGTGCCCTATCTCGTCGTGCTCGTGATCCTGATCGTGCAGGCCGTACGGCCTCTTCGGCACCGCCACGATCGAGAGGCTCTGAGCCATGCGCATCGGCGTCTTCCACGAAACCTATGCCTCCGAAGAGCGGCTGTGGTCGACTCGCGACGCAGCGCCTGGATGCTCGTCGCGTTCGCGCTCGCCTGTTCCTTGCGCTGCCGCTCTGGGCAGCGACTATGTGCTGGCGATCGCCTGCATCGTCGGCATCCACGTGGTCGCGACGCTCGGGCTGAACATCATCACCGGCAACGCCGGGCTGATCTCGCTGAGCCACGGCGCCTTCCTGGGCGTCGGCTGCTACACCGTCGCCTGGCTCGGCAAGGCGGGCGTGCCGTTCTACGTGGCGCTTCCCGCGGCCGGCTTCGCTCACCGCGCTGCTCGGCGTGGTCGTCGGCCTGCCGAGCCTGCGCGTCAAGGGGCTCTACCTCGCCATCGCCACGCTGGCGGCGCACTTCATCCTGACATTCGTCTTCCGCGAATGGGAGTCGGTCACCGGCGGCATCGCGCGGCCCGCGATTCCGCGCGCCGACGCTCTTCGGCTTCGAGCTCGCCGGCGACCGGCCGCAGTTCTACCTGATCTTCATCTGCGCCTTCGTGCTGGCGCTTGCCGCCGCCAACCTCGCGCGCACCCACGTCGGCCGCGCCTTCGTCGCCGTGCGCGACCGCGACATCTCCGCGGAGATCCTCGGCGTCAACCTGCTGCGCACCAAGCTGCTCGCGTTCGCGATCGGCGCCTTCTACGCGGGCGTCGCCGGCGGCCTGCTCGGCTACTTCTACGGCGCCGATCACGCCCGAGTACTTCTCGCTGACGCTGTCGATCTTCTACCTCGCGGCCGTCATCGTCGGCGGCCTGGGCACGGTGCTCGGCAGCATCCTCGGCGCCGTGTTCATGACGCTTCGTGCCGGAGGTGCTGCGCCTGATGGCACATGCTAGCTCGCCCATGGCTGCCCGGCGTCGCCGGCCTGCTGCTGCCGATGGGCCAGGTCGTGTTCGGCCTGCTGATCATCGGCTTCCTCATCTTCGAGCCGCACGGCCTCGCCGCGATCTGGGCGCGCGTTCGCCGCACCTTCCATCTGTGGCCGTTCCGAACCTGACCAGGCCGGACTCAGAAACCGCTTCAAGACACAGAGGAGACTGCACATGACCAAGCTCAATCGCGACGCCAGGTTGTGCAGGTCGATCGGCGCATCGGCCGCTGCTCGCGCCGTTCGTCGGCCGGCGTGCGCTCGCGCAGGCCGCGGGCGACATCGTGATCGGCGCCGTCGCAGCCGATCACCGGCATCTTCTCGTTCGCCGGCGTCGCGCATGAACGCCGGGCCTCAACGATTTCGTGCAGTGGAAGAACGCCAACGGCGGCGTGCAGGGCCGCAAGCTGCGCTACGTGGCCGAGGACAGCGGCTTCAAGCTCGACCAGGGCGTCGCGATCTTCAAGAAGATCATGGCATCGGAGAAGCCGTCCTTCTTCTACGGCGACAGCACGCACTGGGTGCAAGGCGATCGCGCAGGACGCGCGATCGCATCGAGCACGGTGATGACGTCGTCGCCCTCGCTGCGCCGCGGTGCTGCCGGACCCGACGGAGATGCCGCAGCATTTCGTGCCAGGTCCGACCTATCCGGAGTCCATGCACGAGATCCTGATGGAGTACATCGCGCGCGACGTGCAGGGCGCGTGCGGCAAGCCGAAGATCGCCTACGTCTACCCGACACCGAGTTCGGCCGCGACGGCATTCCCGGCGGCAAGGCGCGCGCCGCAGAAGCTCGGCCTGCCGATCGTCGAGGAGATCGTCACCAAGCAGGCCGGCATCGACGTGACGCCCGAGGTCGCGCAAGCTGCGCCGCGCCAAGCCCGACATCGTGATCTTCCAGGGCTACATCGCTGGCGCCGATGCCCGGAGTTCGTCCGCCAGATGCGCGAAGCGGGCCTGACGCCGCAAGGTCATGGGCACGATCTGGGGCCTGGACAAGCCCGCCTATGACGCGCTGGGCGCGCTCGGCGAGCAGCTGACCGGCGTGATGCCGTACCGCTACGGCCACGACGACCGACGCGCCGATGATCAACGACGATGCGCGAGTATCTCGCCAAGAACCGGCCCGAGGTGAGCAACATCTCGACCTTCTACATCCACGCCTGGCTGTCCGGGCATGATCTTCGCCGAGATCGCCGAGCGCTGCATCAAGGCCAGCAAGCCGCTGACGCTGCCGAACATGAAGGCGGCGCTCGGAGTCGATCAAGGACTGGGACACCGGCGGCGTCATCGGCCTGCCGGTCGATCTGCAGCGCGCCACCAGATCCCGATCGGCCGCATCTACCAGCTACGACGTCGACCAAGAAGACGATGGAGCCGGCGAGGCGACTGGATCAAGGTGTGATGCCGGCAGCGTCACGTGCGGCATGCGCTCGCCGGCGCTCGGCCATCGAGAACATCGAGGTCGTCTACAACCACAGCGTCCAGGCGCTGCGCGGCCTCTCGATCGAGGTGCCGGCGGGCGAGATCGTCGCCCTGCTCGGCTCCAACGGGGCCGGCAAGACGACGACGCTGAAGGCGGCCTCGGGCATCCTGCCGCTCGAGAACGGGCGGGTCGCGTCGCGGCAGCATCCGCTTCTTCGGCGACGACATCGGCGACCGGCCGCCGCACCAGCTGGCGCGCGCCGGGCATGGCGCACGTGCGCGAGGGCCGGCACGTCTTCGAGGACCTGACGGTCGAGGAGAACCTGATCGCGGCCGCGCAATGCGCTGACGCGGCGCGGCAGCGGCGGCGGCCGACACCGAGCTGGTCTTCGACTACTTCCCGCGCCTGCAGCGAGCGGCGCAAGCAGCTCGCCGGCTACCTGTCGGGCGGCGAGCAGCAGATGCTGGCCATCGGCCGCGCGCTCATCGGCCAGCCGCAGCTGATCCTGCTCGACGAGCCGTCGCTCGGCCTTGCGCCGCTGGTGGTGCAGGACATCTTCGCGATCATCGCGCGCATCAATCGCGAGCAGGGCGTGGCGATGCTGCTGGTCGAGCAGAACGCGCGCATCGCGCTCGGCGTCGCCACTACGGCTACATCATGGAGAACGGCCGCATCGTCATCAACGGCCCGACCGAGCACGCTGCTCGCCGACCCGGACGTGCAGCGCTTCTACCTCGGCGGCGGCGAGCAGGGCGAGGCGCGCAGAGAGCTTCCGCGACGTCAAGCACTACAAGCGCCGCAAGCGGTGGCTGTCGTGAGCCAGCAGCGATGCCGCATGACCGCGCGACGAAACGACTCAGCCGAGCTGCCGCTGCCGCAGCAGCTGCTGCATTGGGCGCGAGCGCTGCCCGACGAGGTGGCGCTGCGGCAGAAGGAGTTCGGCATCTGGCAGCCGATCACCTGGGCGCAGTACGCGCGAGCGTCGCGCGGCTTCGGCCTCGGCCTGCTCGCAGCTCGGCCTCGAGGCCGGGCGACACGGTCGCCATCCTGTGCGAGAACCGCAGCGAATGGGTGTTCGCCGCAGCTCGGCGCGGCGCTGGTCGGCGGCATCACGGTCGGCGTCTATCCGACCTCGCCGGCGGCCGAGGTCGACTACCTGCTCGCGCTGTCCGAGGCGCCGATCGTCGTCTGCGAGGACCAGGAGCAGGTCGACAAGGTGCTGGCGATCCGCGAGCGCCTGCCGCACCTGCGCGCGATCATCGTCATCGACCCGCGCGGCCTGCGCCACTACGACCGCGCGAGCGCTCGCACGACTTCGACGAGGTCGAGGCGATCGGGCCGGCGGCTCGAGCGAAGACGCAGCCGCAGCTGCTGGCGAGCGCCTGGCGCAGCCGCAGCTCGACGACATCGGCCTGATGGTCTTCACCTCCGGGCTCCACCGGCCGGCCGAAGGCGGCGATGATGAGCTGGCGCGGCCTCGGCGCCGCGGCGCGCGGCCTCAACACGCGTGCTGCGGCTGCAGCGACGCACGACTCGCTCGTGTCCTACCTGCCGCTGTGCCACGTCGCCGAGCAGATGTTCTCGATCCACATTCCGCTTGCCATGCGGCGCGGTCGTCAACTTCGCCGAGAGCCTGCGCACCGTGCAGGAAGACCTGCGCGAGCTGGCGCCGCAGATCTTCTTCGGCGTGCCGCGCATCTGGGAGAAGTTCCACGCATCGATCCAGATCAAGATGCGCGAGGCCGGCGGCGCTGCGCCTGTGGCTCTACCGGCGTGCGATGGCGTCGCTGGACGCCGCTGGCCGACATGCCGCGGCCCGAGCTGGAGCCTGTGCGCAGCGGCTGCGCTGGTGCGTTCTGGTACGTGCTCATCCTGCGCGCGCTGCTGAACTTCGTCGGCCTGCGGCGCTGCCGCGTCGCGTGCTCGTCGGGCGCGCCGATCGCGCCCGACATCCTGCACTTCTTCCGCGTGCTCGGCGTGCCGATCCGCGAGGCCTACGGCCTGACCGAAGCCTCCGGCGCGACGACCATGCAGGCGGGCGACGCCGTCGCCGGTCGGCGCGGTCGGCGTGCCGTATCCGGGCATCGAGGTCAGGCTCGGCGGACGACGGCGAGATCCTGGTCCGCGGCGACGTCGTGTTCCGCGGCTACTACAAGAACGATGCGGCGACGCGCGAGGCGATCGACGCCGACGGCTGGCTGCACACGGGCGACGTCGCGCCGCTGGGACGAGAGCCCGGACGGCCGCGAGCTGCGGATCGTCGATCGCAAGAAGGACATCATGATCACCGCCGGCGGCAAGAACATCACGCCGTCGGAGATCGAGAACGCGCTGCGCTTCTCGCCCTACATCAAGGAGGCGATCGTCATCGCCGACCGCCGGCGCTTCGTCTCGGCGCTGATCCAGATCGACTTCGACAGCGTCAGCAAGTGGGCCGAGGAGCAGGGCCTGACCTTCACCAACTTCCGAGCCTGGCCGAGCTCGACGCCGGTGCGCGACCTGATCCAGCGCGAGGTCGATGCGGTCAACGCGACGATGCCGCAGGTGCAGCAGGTGCGCAAGTTCCACCTGCTGACCAAGGAGCTCGACCACGACGACGGCGAGGTGACCGCGACCATGAAGGTGCGCCGCAAGAGCATCGCCGAGAAGTACGCGCGACGTGATCGAGGAGATCTATGCCTGAGAGACCGTTGGGAGGGTAAGTTGGTGGCAAGCGTCAAGTCCAAGGGTCGATCGCGCAATGTCGCCATGACGGCACTGAAAGTCAGCGGCCGCGTGCTGTTCGAGAAACTGGCGCGGCCGATGGCCCGCAACGCGGACGACGTGCCGCGTTCGCCCGACGCGATCACGCCGGAGTGGCTCACGGCGGTGCTGTGCGCGCGCGCGCCGGGGGCTGCGGTCACGGAGGTCAAGGTCGAGTTGGCGAGTGCAGGTACGCACGAGCGCCACCGGCTGCTGGTCAGCTACAACGACAAGGGGCGCCAAGCCGGCCTGCCGGCCTCGATCTTCACCAAATCGCTGCCGAGCATCGTCACGCGAATGATCGCGGGATTTAACGGACACGCCCGCGTGGAAGGGCGGTTTTATTCGGAGATGCGACCGCTGCTGAGCATCGAGGCGCCCGTTTGTTACCACTCGACCTACGACCGGCAGACGTTTGCGGCGATCCACCTGCTCGAAGACCTTGTGGCGACCAAGTCGGCGACATTCTGCGGGCACAAGACCTATGTCACGCGCGCCATGGCCGAAGACATGATCGACCTGCTCGCCGCTCTGCACGGCCGGTTCTACGATGCCCCCGCGCTGAAGGAGATCCGCTGGCTCGCCGACTATCCGAGATGGTTCGTGATCGGCGCCGAGAAGATGCGGACGGAGCACTACACGCAGAAGGCGTTCGATGCCGGCGCCTCCGTCATCCCGAGCCGATTGATGGCCCGACGCAGCGAGATCTGGCCCGCGACGATGCGCGGGCTCGCCGTGCACACAAGCGAACCAAACGTGTTCCTGCATTCGGACGTTCACATCGGCAACTGGTATCAGACCGGCGAGGGGCGTATGGGCCTGTGCGACTGGCAGTGTCCATCGCGCGGACATTGGTCGCGCGACTTTGCTTACGCCGTAAGCGCTGCGCTGACGCCGAACGACCGGCGAAGCTGGGAGCGCGACCTGCTCGCGCGCTATCTCGAAAGGCTCGCCGAGCACACAGGGCAGCGGTTCGACTTCGACCGAAGCTTCACATGGTATCGCCAGCAGTTGCTGCATGCGCTGGCCATGTGGACGATCACGCTGTGTCACTCGCCGCTATTGCCGAGCATGCAATCGAAGCCGATGACGCTTGCCATGATCGAGCGGATGGCCATGGCTATCGACGATCTGGATTGCCTCGACGCCGCCTGAGGGTTCAGGCGCCGTCGATCGCTGCGTATTTCGGAGGCCGTTTCTCGCGGAAGGCTGCCACACCTTCCGCCATATACTGGCGGATGCAGATCAGCTGCCCGCGATCCTCCAGCGCCAGCACTTGCTCAAGGCTGCCGGCATCCTGTGCCGCGTCGAGGCCTTCCTTGGTGAGTTGCAGGCCGCCGGGCGACATCCGCAGCATATCCTCGGCGAGTGCGCGCGTGCGCGATTGCAGATCCTCGGCGGCAACGATGGCGGACACTAGGCCGAGACGTTCGGCGCGGGCTGCATCAATGAAATTGCCTGTCATCATCAGTTCGGCTGCGACGGAACGCCCCACAAGACGCGGCAGAAAATAACTGATCCCCATGTCGCAGCCGGTCAATCCGATCCGTGCCATGGCGACGTTCATTCGCGTGTCTGGGGCAACGAAGCGAACATCAGCGGCCAGGGCCAGCGCGAATCCGGCGCCGCTGGCCGCGCCCTGCACGGCGGCGATGATCGGCTGAGGGATCCGCCGCATCTGGGCGATGATGCCCGACATCAGGCGCTGAATTCTCAGGCCCTGCTCGAAGCCGCCGGTGACGTCGCCGATATGATTGAGATCGAAGCCGGCGCAAAAGTTCTTGCCGCTGCCCTGCAAGATGATGACGCGGACACGGGGGCGCGCGGAAAGGACGGCAACGAACTGCGACAGGTCGGTCGCAAGCTCCGGATTGATCGCGTTCGAATACCTCGGCCGGTCGATTGTGATCCAGCCGATGCCGCTTTCGTCGTCCTTGATGCGAAGACCCGAGTTCAGCGTTTCATCGAGCATGGAAGTCGCGCCCGCGTTGGGAGTTCAAGCGGCGGTCAGCGTGCCGCGCCGGACGCCGTTCTTCTTGCGCTTGCGAGATGCCGGGGCATCCTCCAACTCGCCCCGGTTGTCCGGCGAGAGGTCATCGCCTGCCATCGTCAGCAGATTTTGCTTCATAGCGAGCAGCGCCTCTGACGTCTTCTCGAGCGTGCTGCGATCGATCCCCTCGATGATCCTCGCGTTGAACACATCGGTTTCCTTGCGAAGGCGCTTCATGAACTGCCCGACCTTTTTGGTCAGGAACACACGCTTCACCCGACGATCGATAGGCTCGGGCCTGCGTGTCACGAACCCGGCCGTTTCCAGGCGGTCGATCAGTGCGCCGAGCGCGACCTTGCCGACATCGAGCTCGTTGGCGAGTTCCGTCTGCTTGAGGCCATCTTTTCGCGAGATGAACGCCAGCACCCACCATTGCGATCGCGTGATTCCGAGCGGCGCCAGTGAGCGATCGAACATCATGCGGCGAATCCGGGAGACGTCATGGATCAGATAACCGAGCCGCAGATCCCAATCGGTTTGTTCGTTCATGTGTGCGATCCCAAGAATTCAGCCGGCCACCCAGGACGACCGTACGCCATTATACCAATACTATATGGAAGCATACTATAAAAAGGCGTACGTATGGACGGGCGCCACCGGACATCGGTCAACGATCGGCTATGGCTGCAGCGGTCCGCATCGACGGGCGCCGCCTTACCGAGATAGTATAGTAGCGTATAATATGCTTTAGTAGAACGCCGACCGGATGGCTTGGCCGCGAAGACAGGGAGGGCGGGATGCGGGAATTCGAGGGAATCTTCGCGACGATCCACGTGCGAGCGGGATGTTGCATATGAGCCCGTTCCGCGCCGATCTTCTGGCTGGAAAGCGCATCCTCGTCACCGGCGGCGGCACCGGATTGGGCAAGGAGATCTCAAGGGGGCTGGCCGAACATGGAGCCCGTGTCGTCATCTGCGGCCGGCGCGAGCAGGTCCTGAAGGATGCGTGCGGCGAGATCAACGCCGCCGGCAAAGGCTCGGCCGAGTACCGTGTTGCGAATTTGCGCGATGCCTCGAGCGTCGACGCGATGGTCGAAGACATCTGGCTCTCGGGTCCTTTGACCGGCCTGATCAATAACGCAGCCGCCAACTTCATCGCTCAAACGGAGAGCCTGTCGCCCAGAGCCTACGAGGCGGTGCGTTCCACGGTGATGGACGGCTCGTTCTTCGCGACGCTCGCCTGCGGCAAACGCTGGATCGCCGGTGGCTTGCCGGGCGTGGTGCTGAGCAATCTGGTGACCTGGGTCTGGACGGGATCGGCCTATGTCGTGCCGTCGGCGATGGCCAAGAGCGCTGTTCAGGCCATGACGATGTCGCTTGCGGTGGAATGGGGACCGAAGAACATCCGCCTCAATGCCGTCGCGCCAGGGCCGTTTCCGACCGAGAGTGCATGGGCGAAGCTCAGCCCGATCCCGGGCGCCGCGGTGGGTGCGACCCAGCCCGATCAGATTCCGCTGCGCAGGTACGGCGAAATGAGCGAGCTGAAGAATCTTGTACTCTTGTTGATGTCGGATGCCTGCAACTACATCAACGGCGCAACGATCGCAATCGACGGCGGCCATCATCTGGCGGCGCCGAGTACCTTCGCCGACCTCTCCAAACTGTCGGACGGGGACTGGCGTGAGATACGCGAAACCCTGCGAGCGTCGACCAGCGAAGAACGCAAGGGCAGGGGCGCCTGATCCCGCAGGCTGCCTGTTCGGGGCAGCCGTCGCAGGTCGGATCTCGACCGCCATGTCCCTGGCGCCGAGCATCTTCAATCACCGGTAAGTTTCCCCGTGCCTGGCAACGCCCACGGGCTTCTGTTCGCCAAGTGAGTGACACTTACTTTTTCCTTGTGCGCCAAAAAAAGATGCGCTAGCGTACGATATCAGGAACGACCGGCGAACAGCCGGCAGGAAACGACGAGGGAGTGAGACGATCGCCATGCGGCGCTTCAGGCCCGGCAATCCAATCCATTTGTGCCTGAACCGTGCCGTGCGATCGCGCACGCGCGTGCATCATGACTAAGCTCAGCGTCGTCAATGCGCAGATATTCTATGACCGCGCCGTCGAAGCGGTCCGTGATGTGTCGTTCGACGTTGCGATGGGACAGATCGTGTGTCTGCTCGGCGCCAACGGTTCGGGCAAGAGCACGCTGCTGAAGGCGATCTCGGCCATCATGGGGCCGGAGAAGGGCGCGCTGGCGAAGGGGACGATCAGCTTCAACGGACGTAACCTCGCCCATCTGACATCGGAAGCGATCGTCCAAAGCGGCATTGTGCAAGTGCCGGAGGGCCGCCGACTGTTCGGGAGCCTGACCGTCGAGGAAAATCTGACAGTCGGCGGCTTCACGATCTCTGCAGCGGAACGAAGCGAGAGGCTGCAGCAGGTCTATGCGATATTTCCCGATCTGGTCGGCCATCGCCATCGCATCGCGGGCTATCTGTCTGGCGGACAGCAGCAAATGGTCGCGATCGGCAGGGCGCTGATGTCCAAGCCATCGTTGCTGATGCTGGACGAGCCGTCGCTGGGTCTTGCCCCGAAGATCGTCGAACAGATCTTTGCGGCGATCACCGAGCTCCGGCGAAGCCAGAACATCGGCATTCTTCTTGTCGAACAGAACGCGCAGCTCGCGTTGCGGATATCCGATTACGGATACGTTCTGGAGCGGGGGAGGGTGGTCTTCGACGGCACGGCGTCCGCGCTGCTCGGGAGCTCTGAAATTCAGGAGTTCTATCTGGGCCTGGCGAAATCCACTGAACGCAAATCGCTTCGCGACGTGAAGCATTACCGGCGCCGGAAAAGGTGGCTCGCATGAAGGCCCCGACTGACATGCTTTCGATCCGAAATCTCTCGAAGCGCTTTGGCGGCGTTCACGCCCTTGCCGGAGTGACCCTCGACGTTCGCCAGAACGAAATTGCCAGTTTCATCGGCCCTAATGGCGCCGGCAAAACGACGATCTTCAACATGATCTGTCGTGTCTACGATCCGACCGACGGCGAGATAAGCTTCAACGGGATCGATCTGCTGCGTTACCGGTCGCATCATCTGGCCGGTCTTGGCATCGGCCGCACGTTTCAGAACCTTGCGCTTTTTCGTCACGGGACTGTCGTCGACAATCTCATGGTGGGCATGCATGCGCATCTGAGGTCGGGCGTCTTCGACGGCGCATTCTGGTTCGGGCGTACGGCGCGTGAGGAGACCGAGGCGCGGGCCGAAGTGGAGCGCATCATCGAGTTTCTCGAAATCGAGGGCATCCGAAATCATCCGGTTTCGACCCTGCCGTATGGCCTGCAAAAGCGCGTCGAACTTGGCCGTGCGCTCGCGACCCGTCCGAGACTGTTGCTGCTCGACGAGATGGTCTCTGGAATGAACCAGGAGGAGACCGAGGACATCGCCCGCTTCATCCTCGATCTGCGCGACGAACTGAACATGACGATCATCATGATCGAGCATGACATGAACGTCGTGCTCGATATCTCCGACACCGTCCATGTGTTGAACTTCGGATTGCCGATCGCATCAGGAGCGCCGCGCGACGTCGCCACCAATCCGGCGGTCGTCGAGGCTTATCTCGGAGCGGCACACTGATGGCTGTCCAGAATCTCGATCTGATCAATACGACGCTGCCGCATCTGCTGGCCCGGCGTGCGCGTACGAGCCCCGATCGGGTGGCGATGCGCGAGAAGATCAGAGGCGTCTGGCAGCGCAGCAGCTGGGCGGAGTACGAAAATCGCGTGAAGGAATTCGCGTTTGGCCTGACCCGCATGGGATTTCGACGCGGCGACAGGCTCGCCATTGCAAGCGAGGATACGCCGGAATGGCTGATCGCCGACCTCGCGGTCCAATCGCTGGGCGGCGTGACGGTCGGCATCTATCCCACCAATCCGTGGCCGGAACTGCAGTACATCGTGCGTCACTCCCGATGCCGCTTCGTCGTTTGCGGCGACCAGGAGCAGGTCGACAAGGTTCTCGATGCGAGCGCGAATGAGGAGGGCCTGGCGCTCGTCGAGCGCATCATCTGCGTCGATATGAAGGGCATGCGGAAATACACCGACCTGCGCTTGATCTCGTGGGAGGACGCAGTTCGCCCGGCGCGCGACGCGGTCAAGGACGACGTCGACCAGGAATGGACCGCTTCGCTGGCGCAGATCACGCCCGAGGATATCTGCATCATCGTCTACACGTCCGGCACAACCGGCCCGCCCAAGGGCGCACAGCTTCGTCACCGGAACTTGCTGCATTCGGCGGAGGCCATGGTCCGCACCTACGCCCTGACGGCCGACAACTACGCCGTGCTGTGCTACCTGCCGCTGTGCCATGTTGGCGAACGCATCTGCTCGATGACGGTTCATCTGTGCACCGGCGGCACGGTCAATTTCGCCGAATCCGTCGACACGATCGACACCAATATCCGCGAGATCGGTCCGACCTTCTTTCTCGGAATGCCGCGGGTCTGGGAAAAGCACCGCCTCAATGCGCTGATCCGCCTCAACGAGGCGCGCGCCTACCAGAAATGGCTGTTCGAAAGTCTCTACGAGCGCATCCGCGCCCGGCTCGACGTCCAGCTGAAAGCGGGGCGGCCGCCGCGCCCGCAAGGGCTCTATGAAAAAGCCCTGAGCGCCGCGGCCCACTGGCTGGTGTTTCGTGCCGTCAAGAAGCACATGGGGCTCGATCATTCGATCGTCCGCATCTGCGGTGGCGCGCCGGTCTCGCCGGAAACGCTGCTGTTCTTCGCCGTGCTCGGCTTGCCGGTCTACCAGGTCTACGGGTTGACCGAGAGCGGCGGCATCACCTTCCTGCAGCATCGGCATGCCTGGCTGCCGGGCGGCGCCGGCGCGCCGATCAGCGGTGTCGAGTACCGGCTGGCAGGCGACGGCGAGATCCTGATCAGGAGTCCGACGGTTTTCTGCGGCTATCTGTTCGACGACGAGGCCACGCGAAGAGTGCTGACGGACGATGGATGGCTTTCCACCGGTGACGTTGCCGAGCGCGCGGGCGATGAGGAGATCAGGATCGTCGATCGCAAGAAGGCGATCATCATCACCAGCGGCGGCAAGAACATCGCGCCGTCGGAGATCGAGAACGCCTTGAAGGAGTTGCTCTTCATTCGCGAGGCGATCATTCTTGGCGAGCAGCGTCACTTCGTCTCGGCGCTGATTCAGATCAACATGGAGTCCGTCGGCAAGTGGGCGCAGGAGAAGGGGCTCGGCTATACGAATTACCGCTCGCTATCGCAGCTTCCGCAAGTCTACGACCTGATCGGCAAGGAGGTCGAGCGCGTGAACAAGCGATTTGCGCGCGTCGAGAGCGTGCGCAAGTTCGTGCTCCTGGCAAAGGAGCTTGACCATGACGATGGCGAGCTGACCGCGACCCAGAAGGTCAAGCGCGCCTTCATCGAGAAGAAGTACGCAGACGAGATCGCGAAGATCTACGGGATGGAGCCTGCATGAGCTACTTCCTGAACCTCGTCTTCTCGGGGCTCGCCGTCGGCGCCATCTACGGCCTGCTCGCGATGGGCTATGCGATCATCTACAAGGTGAGCCGCGTCGTGAACTTCGCCCAGGGCGAAATCATGATGCTGATCGGCTATGTCGCCTATTCAGTCGCGCTGCACACCGACGTCAACACGCCCTTGATCCTGGTTGCGGTCGTCGCCAGTGCCATCCTTGTCGGGCTTGCCATCGAGCGGTTCGTCGTGCGGCCCATGCTCGGTCAGCCGGTCTTTTCCTTGGTCATGATGACGATCGCGCTGGCGATCCTGATCAAATCGGTGGTTGCGTTGATCTGGGGGAACTATCCGCATCGGTTTCCCGGCACCGAAACCTCGTCGCCGATCGAGTTCGCGGGAGTCTACGTTCAACCCACCCAGCTGGTCCTGCTTGCGGTCTATGTCGCCATCTGTGTTGCGGTGTGGGCGTTCCTCCGATTCAGCATTGTCGGCATCGCCATGCGGGCCGCGGCAAACGATTCATCGGTTGCGATGCTGATGGGCATCTCCGTGAGCCGCCTCTACAGAACCGCGTGGGTGGTCTCGGCCATGATCGCCGGCGTGGCGGGGCTGCTTTTTGCAAGCCTCTATCAGATCGGCCCTGATCTGGCACATGTCGGCGTCCGGGCTTTCCCGGCGACGATCCTGGGAGGGCTGGATTCCGCGCTCGGCTCGGCCGTCGGCGGTCTCATCATCGGTGTCGTGGAGAATCTCGCCGGCGGCTATCTGGCCTCGGCCTACAAGGAGATCGCCGGCTTCGTTGTCATTCTCATCATTCTGATGATCCGTCCCTACGGGCTCTTCGGCCAGAGAGATATCGAGAGGGTCTGATGCGAACGAGGACATATCGCGAAAGCTACGGCGAACTGACGGAACTCGCGCCCTATCGCAGCTCATGGAGCTGGTATGGGTGCCTCGCAGCAGGGCTGCTGCTTGTGCCGTGGCTCGTGCCCACCTACGTCATGACCTATGTCACGCTCATTCTGATTGCAGCGATCGGCGCGATCGGCCTCAACATCGTCACAGGGACCGCCGGCCTCATCTCGCTGGGGCAAGCGGGCTTTCTGGCCATCGGCGCCTACGCCGCGGGCATTCTGATCACGACCTTCGGCTGGCCGATCCCGCCGGCAATACTTGCGGCCGGCCTGATATCGGCCGTGGCGAGCCTTATGGTCGGCATTCCGTCGCTCCGGTTGAAAGGGCTCTATCTCGCCATCACGACGCTCGCCTTCTCGATCATCGTGATCCAGCTGATCAACCAATGGGAGTCCCTCACGGGCGGCTCGGCGGGGCTGCCGGTGGGCCGGCCGGCGATCCTCGGCATTCCGATGCGGGGACCGGTTGCGATGTATTTCCTCGTGCTCGGCGTCGCGACCCTCACCGTGTTCGCCACCCTGAACCTGCTTCGCAGCCGGGTCGGACGCGCCTGGGCCGCACTGCGCGACTACGATACGGCGGCGAGCCTGATGGGGATCGACCTGGTTCGCTACAAGCTGCTCGCCTTCGCCGTCAGCTCCTTCATCACGGGAGTTGCCGGTGCCTTGATGGCTCTCAACATCCGCTATCTCAACACCGACAGCTTTTCCCTGATCGTCAGCATCGAAGCGATCGCGATGATCATCGTCGGCGGGCTCGGCAGCGTGCGCGGAGCGATCCTCGGGGCGATCCTCATCTCGGTCCTGCCTGATCTCAGCCGGTTCATTCTTGCGCAATTCGGCGGCGTGCTCGGCGCAGCCGCAGTCGGTAATGCACCGGAGATCAAGGGCATCATCTACGCGCTGGTGATCATGCTGTTCTTGCGGCTCGAGCCCGATGGCCTCGCCCATCAATGGGGGCGCGTGAAACGCTTCTGGTCTGATTGGCCGTACAGCCGGAGATGAAAACGTCGACGGCCATCCGTCTCACCAAGGTTCAAGACAGGGAGGTATCTTATGCGTGTTCTGATCGGACTACTCAGTGCGGTGTCGATGGTTTTGACGGCAGGTGTTGCCGGAGCGGAAGAGGGCGTGACCGACAATGAAATCGTCGTCGGCGGCATCCTTCCCTACACGGGGCCTGCCGGGCTTCTTGGCTATGCGGGAACGCTGGGAACGCGCCTTGCCGCCGCCGAAATCAACGACAAGGGCGGCATCAACGGCCGCAAGATAAAGGTTGTCGTCGAGGATGACGAGTACGTTCCGGCCAAGACCGTGCAGGCGATGCAGAAGCTCATCGACGCCAGCCATGTGTTCTCGATGAACGCGATTTCGGGCGGCTCGCACGGCCTCGCGGTGATGCCGCTGCTGGATGAAAACGCCATCCCGACGATTAACCCGCTAGTCACGACGCTCGCCCATTTCGATCCGCCGCGAAAGACCGTGTTCGGTATCGGCCTGAGCTACCAGGACGGGGCGAGGGAGATCGCCAGCTTCATCGAGACGAAGCACGGTCAGCAGAAGTGGATGTCGATCGTTCAGGACGATAAATCAGGGGTTGCCCGGGAGGATGGACTGAAAGCGTTCCTTGCCGGGTCGGGCCGTAAGCCTACTCTCACCCAACGCTACAAGCGCGACCAGACTGACTTTTCGTCGGAAGTCCTGAAGGCGAAGGACGCGGGCGTGACGGCGATCGTGCTTGGCGGCCTGCCCGCCGCGCACGCAACCATCCTGAAGGAAGCGAAGAAAGTCGGCTTTTCTCCGTTGTTCGGCGCGACATGGATCGATCACATCCCGCCGGCGCTCAAGCTCTATGGCGCCGAAGGCAACGGGCTATACGTCTACGATTTCGTTCCGTCGATGACCGATCCAAAGCTGGAACCCTTCAACGAACTGGTGAAGAAGTATCTGCCACCCGAGGATCAGGGCAAGGTGAACCGCTATACCGTGATCTCTTATGCTGCCATGAAGCTGCAGGCGGCGGCGATGGAGGCATGCGGCAAGAAGCTGACGCGAGCCTGCGTCGTCGAAAACATCGAGAAGACTCAGGATTTCGACAGCAAGTTCATGCCGCCAGTGAGTTTCGGCAAAGGCGTACGCCTTACCAAGATCAAGGGGTCGACGCTCCGCATCGACCATGCCGCAGGCAAATTCGTTGCCGCGGAATGAGGTCGCACCAGCTTTTAAGTGTCTCGGGAGCCACGCCGGCCGGAGGATTGGCGCGGCTTGTAGCGAGATCTGGTCGACGAGGGACGCGCAGGGCGCGGGAGCTTGGCACTTGTCATCTTGGATATGGACGCAGCTTCCTTTGCGTTCATGCCGCGCCAGATCACCGTCATGATTCCATCAGCGGCCGCTTCAACATCGAAATCGCCCTCATCGCGCAGGAAGGCCCAGGTTTGATGCTCGATGCCGCCGAAGATCATGTCGCGCAAAAGGTCGATCGGGACATCCGACCGCAGATCGCCGGAGGCCATCGCCGCGGTCAGGGCACTTCTGATGCGGTTGGTGAAGCGACGGTTGAGTTTATAGAGATGCATCGACCGGTACTCGGGATCCGGACGCAGCTCCATCAGCACGAAGCGCGTCAGCGTCGGTTCCTTGCGGATGATGGAGAGTGCATAGCCGATCTCGCGGCGAAGCCGATCGCGCGGCGAAATAACGGAATCGTCGGCCTCATCGACCGAGAGCAGTTCTTCGAACCATGCCTCCGCGACCTTGACCAGCAGATCGCGCTTTGTCGGAAAGTGACGAAAAATGGCGGCCTCGGAAATGTGGCAGCGCTGCGCGATCTCGAGGGTCGTAATGTTCTTGTAGCCCATTTCGGCGAGCATCGCGCGGGTGATTGCCATGATCTCGGACATCCGCTCGTCCCGCGGCAGTCGATAGGTGGTCCGTTTCTTTCGCTTGGCGACGGCCATGAGCTGGGTCCTGCGATGTTCAGTTCATTCTTTGGACGGCGGCCGTCCGCGTCGTCAAGGAGAAAGGGCGCTCCCTGTAGCGAATCCAGTGTCAGGGCCATCGTAGAGCAATCTCGTGGCGTCGGGCGAACTTGCAAAGCCGAACGGCCGTATCAGATGCATTAAGGACAAAGGCATGTTGCCGATCGCGGATGAAGACAGGGAGGCGATCGTCGCGGTTGCCCGACGATTCTCTGCCGAAAAACTTGCGCCCGACTACCAGAGGCGCGACGCGGGAGAGGGCGGCATCGATCCGGCGCTGCTGCGCGAGATGGGTTCTCTCGGTCTGATCGCACCGGCGATCCGCGCCGAGTTGGGAGGCGCCGCGCTCGATTGCGCGACCACGGGACTCGTCATCGAGGCTCTCGCGGCCGGCGACTTCAATATCGCCTACATCCCTTTGATCGGCTCATTGATGGCCGAGCTGCTTTCGCTTCATGCCAGACCACAAATCGCCGGCCACTGGGTACCGCGAATTGTCGCGGGCGAGGCCATCGTCGGCGTCGCGCTCACCGAACCCCGCGGCGGTTCGGACGCAGCCAATCTGGTGGTCAGGGCCGAGAAAGTCGGGGACGGCTATCGCTTGAGCGGAGAGAAGACCTCCATCACGGCGGTCGCGCAGGCAGAAGCCTTTGTCGTCTTTGCGCGAACCGGTCGGGCCGAGGACGCGGCAAAGGGGGTCAGCGCATTCCTGCTGCCGTCGCAGACCAAGGGAGTCTCATTCACGCGCTTCCACGACCTCGGCGGGAAAGTGCTTGGCCGCGGCTCACTCTTCCTGGACGAGGCGTTCGTTCCGGCAGACCACCTGTTGGGAGAGGAGGGCTGCGGCTTTAGTCAGGTCATGCGCGGCTTCGACTTCACGCGTGCGCTGCTCGGCCTGCAATGCGTGGGCGCGGCCCAGGCCTCGCTGCAGGAGACTTGGCGCTACGTCGATCAGCGCGAGGCTTTCGGCAGGAAGATCGGCGACAATCAGGGTGTCGCGTTTCCGCTCGCTGAAGGCGAGACGATGCTCGAGGCGGTCCGTCAGCTCTGCCTGCATGCGCTCAGGCTGCGCGACCTGGGACAGCCGCACTCCGCCGAAGCTGCGATGTGCAAATGGCTGGCGCCAAAGACCGCCGTCGATGTGATCCATCGGTGCCTGATCACCCACGGACATTACGGCTGGTCGCTGGATCTGCCGCACCAGCAGCGGTTGCGCGACGTCATGGGCATGGAGATCGGCGACGGTACCGAGCAGATCATGAAGATGATCATTGCCCGCCATCGGTCCGAATCAAGCCGAGGATGAAAAGAAGTTCCGGTGCCAAAACTGGTGGGCTCAGCCCCGGAATCGGTTGACGAAGTGAGTGACACTCACTATAGTTCAGGGCAGGCAGGAAACAGCGGCCGCAGCAACTTTGCTCGGGCCGAGACGGAGCAGACCATGCATGCTGCCCTCGAAGTGATGGCGATCGCGGCCAAACAGCCAAATGCTCATGCAAGGCGGTGGAAGGAGCGGACCGGTCGCAAGGTCGTTGGTTCGTTCCCCATGCATTTTCCGCAGGAGGTGGTCCACGCCGCGGGTGCGATGCCGGTCGTCCTGCAGGAAGACGATGAGCCTGTCACGGTCGGCCACGCAGGGATTTACCCATTCTTTTGCGGCTACACCCGCAGCGTCGTCGATCAGGCCGCGAAGGGTGATTTCGACTACGTGGACGCCATCATGTTCGGCGACCACTGCGTTCAGATCCTCAGCGCCGCCGACATCGTCAGGCATCGGATGCCAGGCAAGCAGGTCGGGTTCTATCAACTGATCCCGTCCTTGCGCGACCGCTGGTCGCTCGAGAATTCAATGCAGGCGCTGACGCGGCTGATCGACGGCATTGAAGAGGCGCTGGGTGTGACGGTCACCGAAGACGACCTGCGCGCAAGCATCCGTGTCTTCAATGAAAATCGGCAGCTTATCCGCAAGCTCTACGAGCTGCGGCGCACAGGCCAGATTCGCCTTCGCGCGGCGCAAATGCAGGCCATCGTCAAATCATCGATGGTCATGGACAAGACCGAACACAATCTGCTTTTGCGCCAGATCGTCGAGGCGGTCGGGGCTGACGTGGCTGTTCCTGACGGGGCTTTGCCGGTCTATGTGTCCGGTCATTTGTGCCAGGCGCCGAAGCCTGCAGTGCTGGACCTGATCGAGAACTGCGGCGCCGTCATTGTCGATGACGATCTCTACCACGGCTATCGCTATATCTCGATGGACATGGATGAGACCGGAGACCCGGTGAAAGCCATCGCAAACTGGTATCTCAACCGAAATTTCGGAGCGCCGTGTCCGACGAGGCTCGATCCGAGCATCGATTGGGACGGCTGGCTTCTCAAGGCCGTCGAGGCTTGCGGCGCGAAGGGCATGATCGTGCTGATGGCCAAGTTCTGCGAGCCGCACTACTTCTACTATCCGCGCATCCGCAAGGCTTTCGAACAGAACGACGTGCCGCACCTGTTGATCGAAACCGAGCACGAGATGCTTGGGCTCGAGAACATGCGGACCAAGGTCGAAACCTTTGTCGAGATCGCAAGACGACGAAGTGTCGCTCAGCGCCAAGCCTCATTGCAAACGGCTTAAGTCCAGGAGACTTTGATCATGAACATCGCCGTCAGCGAACAGCAGATCAAGCGGGCCAATCGTCTGAAGGCCACGAAGCTCAACAACCGCATGGTGACGGACTACTGGGAGGACCTGTTTCGGGCCAAGGACGAAGGGCGCTTCGTGTGCTGGTACGAAGGCGTCGCGATCAATCCGATCCTGCAGGCGGCCGGCGTCGCATGGTCTCATGGTGAGGCGATGTCAGCGCTGCTGGCGGCGCGCAATGAAGAGGGGCCGGCGCAACAGGCGGCGGAAGAGTGGGGCTATGACCGGGAGCTGTGCTCCTACGCGCGCACGCACATCGGCTGCGGTGTGCTGACGCAGAAATCGACACCGGATTCGATCAACGACCTGCCGCAGGATTCCGAGGTCCGCAAAGGCCTCGCCTCGCGCGTGCCGGCGCCCGACATGATCATCAGCGCCTATCCATTCTGCTCGACGGGGCAGCAGTGGGACGACATGCTCTACCGTCAATTCGGCAAGCGTGTGCCGATCTTCAATATTTCGCTGCCCTGGATCTGGGGCAACAAGCCGTCGGCCAAGTATATGAGCGGGCCGGAGTACCGGGAGGCCGTCGCTTTTCTGGTCAAGCAACTGCGCGAATGCATCACCTTCATCGAGGGGATCACCGGCAAGAAGTTCGACTACGACCGGCTGCGCGAGATCATGGGCTACATCAAGCGCGCCGCCGAGATCAAGGTCGAAGCGATGCGCCTCTGCAAGGCGCGACCCTCGCCCGCGAGCTTCTTCGAATGGACCAATTCGATCGCGCCGGTCAATTTTCTGCCGGGCGGCCCGGAGATCGTGAACTATTTCGAGATCAAAAAGGCCGAGATCGAGCAGCGGATCAGCGACGGCACGGGCTCCGCGCCCACGGAAAAGTACCGGCTGTTCTGGGACGGCATCATGAACTGGAACAAGATCGGCTGGCTCGCCGACAAGTTCGCCGGATACGACTCCTGCATTGTCGCCGGCCGTTACACCCATATGGGCTTCTGGCACGAAACCGAGGTCATCGATCTCGACGATCCGCTCGATGGGATGGCGCAGAACTACCTGACCTGTCCGATCTCGATCTCCGCGCCGCAGATCGTCGAGAAGGTCGTCGAGCATTGTGAGTTCTACGAGCTCGACGGCCTGATCCTGCACGGCGCGCGCACGTGCCGGGCGTTTTCCTACCCGCAATTTCTCATCGCCGAGGCCGTCGGCAAAAGGCTGGGGATGCCCGTCGCCATGTTCGAGGGCGATATGGTCGATAAGTCGTTCTACAAGGATGAATTGGTGAACAGCCGGGTCGAGGCGATGCTCGAGGCGATCGAGGCGCGCCGAGCGCGCTCGATGTGAGGATTGCGACCATGACCGCCTTTGTCCTCGGAATAGATTTCGGCTCGACCACGGGAAAGTCGGTGATCCTCGATGCGGACGGAGCCATCAGGGCGGCGTGCGTCTCGTCGAAAGGGGCTGTGAGCGACGAGGGAGTGAAGGCCTCATTGCAGGCTGCGCTGACTGAGGCCGGGATCGCCGCGAAAGACATCGTGCGTTGCGTCTCGACCGGCTACGGCAGGCGTATGCTCGACCTGGCCGATCGGACCATCACGGAAATCACCTGTCACGCGCGCGGTGCTGTCGCCATGGTGCCGGAAGCCCGCATGGTGATCGATATCGGCGGGCAGGACAGCAAGGTGATCGCGATCGACCCCAATGGTCTCGTCGCACAGTTCGCGATGAACGATCGATGCGCGGCCGGGACCGGAAAATTTCTCGAAGTGCTGGCGCGCGCCGTCAATGTCGATCTCGACAGCATGGGTGAGGCGGCGCTGTCGGCGAAGGAGAAAATCCAGATCACCAGCATGTGCGCGACATTTGCCGAGACCGAGGTGATCTCGCTGCTTGCCGAAGGGGTCGCGAAGTCTGAGGTACTGGGCGGCGTCCACGCGGCGATCGCCAAGCGGACGATCGGGTTGGTCGCGCGGGTCGGAAAGCGCGAACCGGCGGTGATGACCGGCGGGGTGGCGAAGAACATCGCCGCGGTGCGGCATATCGAGGAAGCGCTGAGCCTCAACTTGATCATCCCTCCCAACCCCCAGGCTATCGGCGCGCTTGGCGCGGCGCTGTTTGCGCTGGATGACTATCGCAATGAGGGCGCAAGCCGCCGTGTGGCCGACCAAAGGGTCGAAACCGATCTCGAGCAGGAGGCGGCCGCCATGCAGAGTTGCGCGCCGGCCTGCGCATCGAAGATCGCAGCCGCGCTGGCGGTCCACTGACGTCGTCGAGCATGGAGCCTGGAATGGGGCCGCTCGCCGGCGTTCGCGTCATAGAGATGGCCGGGATCGGTCCCGCGCCATTTTGTGGAATGCTTCTGGCGGACATGGGCGCGGAGGTCATTCGCATTGACCGGTTGACACCCTCGGATCTCGGAATCGAGACGCCGGTCAAGTTCGATCTGTTCAATCGCAACAAGCAATCAGCCGCCGTCGATTTGAAGTCCCGTGACGGTGTTGCGCTTGTACTGCGGCTGGTCGAGAAGGCGGACATCCTGATCGAAGGATTTCGGCCGGGCGTCATGGAAAAGCTCGGGCTGGGTCCTGATCCTTGCCTTGCCGTCAATCCGCGCATCGTGTTCGGCCGGATGACCGGCTGGGGGCAGGACGGGCCGCTGGCGCAGGCCGCCGGGCATGACCTGAATTACATTTCCCTGACAGGTGCGCTGGCCGCAATCGGCCGCAAGGGCGAGGCGCCTGTCGTTCCGTTGAACCTCATCGGTGACTTCGGCGGAGGCGCGCTCTATCTCGCCATGGGCCTTCTTGCCGCGGTGATCGAGGCGCGGAAATCCGGCAAGGGCCAGGTGGTGGATGCTGCGATCGTCGACGGCACCGCCAGTCTCATGACGATGTTTCATTCCTTCCTGCAGATGGGCGCGTGGAATACGCAGCGGGGCGTGAACATCATCGACGGCGGCGCTCCGTTCTACGATGTTTACGAGACCAAGGACGGTAAATACGTTTCCATCGCTGCGGTCGAGAAGAAGTTCTACGATGAACTGGTCGGGCGGTTGGGTCTCGCCGGCGAAGCGCTGCCGAAGCAGCATGATCGCAAACGCTGGCCGGAATTAAGGGATCGGTTCACCGAGATATTCAAGAGCAGGACGCGCGACGAATGGTGCGATCTGCTCGAGGGCAGCGATGCGTGCTTTGCGCCAGTCCTCGACATGGTCGAATGCCGATCGCACCCGCACATGGCCGCGCGGGGCATTCACCAGGATATCGACGGCGTCATCAATCCGGCTCCGGCTCCGCGCTTCAGCCGGACGCCGGGGAGCATCGCGCGTCCCGCTTCACCTGCCGGGGCTGAAACGTTCGCCATTCTCGACCGCTGGGGTTTTGGTCGAGACGAGATCGCGCAAATCAAGGCGTCGGGCGTCGCGCGCTGATCCCTCAGCCGTTGGCCGCGGCCGCCTGCGAGGCTCGTCTGTCGCCGAACATGCGCCGTGCGATGATCGTCTTCATGATCTCGATCGAGCCGCCGGCGATCTTGATGACGCGCGCGTCCGCATAGGCGCGCGCGATCGGATACTCCCACATGTAACCCCAGCCGCCGAACAGCTGCAGGCATTCGTCGGCCGTCTTGCAGTGGAGGTTCGCGGTGTACATCTTGGCCATCGCTGCCTCGACCGGATCGAGTTCGCCCTTCATGAACAGGTCGATGCACTTGTCGGTGAAGACGCGGGCAATGGTGGCCTCGGTCTGAAGCTCGGCGAGCTTGAACTGCGTGTTCTGGAAATCGGCGATGGTCTTGCCGAAGGCGTTGCGCTGGGATGTGTAGTCGACGGTCCACTCGATGATCGTCTGGGTGACCAGCGCCGAGCGAATGGCCTGCGCCAGCCGCTCCTGGGCGAGCTTCGTCATCATGTGGCCAAAGCCGTTGCCCTCCCGGCCGAGCATGTTGGAGGCGGGGATCCGGACGTTCTCGAAGAACAGCTCCGAGGTGTCCTGTGCATGCATGCCCGAGCTTCTCGAGATTCTTGCCGCGCCGAAATCCCTCGCGGTCGCCTTCGACCAGGAAGAGCGTGATGCCCTTGGCGCCGGCCTGGGAGTCGGTCTTGGTGGCCAGCACCAGCAGATCGCAGAGCTGGCCGTTGGAGATGAAGACCTTCTGGCCATTGATCACGTAATCGTCGCCATCACGGACGGCGCGCGTGCGGATGGCCTTCAGATCGCTGCCGGCATGGGGCTCGGTCATGCCGAGCGAGCCGATGGCCTCGCCGCGGACCATCTTCGGCAGCCATTGCTTCTTCTGCGCCTCGGTGCCGAAGGAAAGGACGTAGGTCGCAACCAGATCCGTGTGGATGAGAAAGCCGGGACCGCTGGCGCCGACGCGCCACAGTTCCTCGAACACGACCACATCGAACAGATAGTCCAGGCCGAGGCCGCCGTATTCTTCCGGCACCGTGCAACACAGCAGGCCTTCCGCGCCGGCCTTGAGCCACAGGTCACGCGGGACGACCCCGTCCTTCTCCCATTGCGCATGGAACGGAACGATTTCGCGTTCCACGAAGCGGCGCACCGTCTCCCGGAATATGTTGTGTTCCTCCCGGAACAGGGTGCGCGCGATCATCGACGGGGCTACTCCGTGAACTTGTGGAAATCGGGCGCGCGCTTCTCGTTGAAGGCATTGACGCCTTCCTTCGATTCCGGCGTCGCGTAGTAAAGCTTCACGGCATGCAGGGCCATGTTGCTGATGCCGCGGATCGCGTCGGAGTCGGCGTTGAACGAGCGCTTGAGGAAGGCGAGGGCGGTCGGAGAGCGCTCGGCGAGCTTGCCGGTCCAGTCGTTCACCGCCGCATCGAGCTCGCTCATCGGCACGACCTTGTTGACGAGCCCCATCTCGAGCGCCTCTTTCGCCGTGTAGCGTTCGTTCAGGAACCAGATCTCCCGCGCGCGCTTGTCGCCGACATGCCGGGCCAGAAAGGCGGTTCCCCAGCCGGCGTCGAACGATCCGACCTTGGGGCCGACCTGACCGAACTGCGCCGAGTCGGCTGCGATCGTGAGATCGCACAGGGTGGCGAGCACGTTGCCGCCGCCGATCGCAAAGCCGTTGACCCTGGCGATGACAGGCTTCGGAATGTCGCGGATGATGCCCTGCAGCTCTTCGATCGGAAGACCGACCACGCCGCGTCCGTCATAGTTGCCGTCGTGGGCGGACTGGTCGCCCCCGGTGCAGAACGCTTTCTCGCCGGCGCCCGTCAGCACGACACTCGCAACATTCTTGTCGTTCGCCGCAAGCTGAAAGGCCTGGATCAGCTCTTCGACGGTTCGGCCGCGAAAGGCGTTATAGACCTTCGGCCGGTTGATGATGATCCAGGCGGCGCGTCCGCGCAGTTCGTACAGGATGTCTTCGAAGGCGGGATGTCCCATTGTCTTCCTCCAACGTTTGAGCGCTCAAATCATGTTCATGCCACCGGAGACGGAGATCGTCTGCCCGGTGATGTAGTTGCAGTCTTCCGAGGCGAGAAACGCCACCATGCCGGCGTAGTCTTCCGGCTCTCCCATCCGCTTGAGGGGGATGCCGCGCACCATCGCATCCTTCCATTTGACGGCCTGTTCGCCGGTGCCCAGCACCTCCTGCATCATCGGCGTGTTGGTCGGGCCAGGGCACACGGCATTGAGCAGGACGTTCTTCCGCGCGAGCTCGCGCGCCACCGACTTCGTGAAGGCGATCAGGCCGCCTTTGCAGGCGGAATAGACCGCCTCATCGCTGGTGCCGACGCGCGCGGCGTCCGAAGCAATGTTGACGACGCGGCCGCCGCCGCGCGCGACCATGCCGGGGCAGACGGCATGATGCAGGTTCAGCGGGCCATAGAGATTGATGCGAATGATCTTGTCCCAGAGGTCGCTGCTTGTGCTGAGGAAGGGCATCGGCTTGTCCCAGCCGGCGTTGTTGACCAGCAGCCACACGGGGCCAAGTTCCTCTCCGACTTTGGCGACCGCGGCATCGACCGCCGCGCGGTCGCCGACATCGACGCCGTAGACGCGAACGCGCGCGCCCTTCGCGGCTTCCGCCGTCGCGGCCGCCACCTCCGGCTTCAGGTCGAAGATCGCAACATTGCAGCCTTCCTCGGCGAGGCGGAGCACGATGGCCCGTCCGATCCCTTGTCCGCCGCCGGTTACAATTGCTGTCTTTCCGGACAATCCGCGCAACGTCGTTCCTCCCTTGCTGTCACCTGGTTCACGTTCGGCAAAGCTGTTGCCGCGCCTGCGCATACTCCAGCGCAAGCGCGTCGACGATCCCGGCTGCCGGGCGCAGGCATTTCACCGCGCCGGCGCCGTGACCCGCGCTCCAGACATCGCGCCAGGCCTTGTAACTGCTGCCGCCTTCGCCGAATCCCTTCTCGGCAGGGCCGCCGCGCGCGGCTCCGGCCGGGTCCAGTCCGGCGGCAAGCAACGACTTGCGCATGAAATTCGCCTTGACGCCGGTGAGCCGGTCGGAAGTGACGATTTCCTCGGCGGTCGCTTCGAGGACCATGCCCTTGTATTCGGCTTGCGCGTTGGCTTCGTCGGCGGCGATGAATGCGGACCCGACATAGGCAAAATCGGCTCCGAGCGCCTGGGCGGCGAGGATACCGCGGCCGGTCGCGATAGCGCCGCCAAGACCGAGCGGTCCGTCCCAGAATTCGCGAATTTCCTCGACCAGCGCGAATGGCGAGATCGTGCCGGTGTGGCCGCCGGCGCCAGCCGCGACCGCGATCAAGCCGTCGACGCCGGCGTCGGCACACTTTTGCGCGTGGCGGGCATTGACGACGTCATTGAACACCAGCCCGCCATAGGCGTGTACGGCGCTGAGGATGTTCGCTGGTGCCGCAAGACTGACGATTACGATCGGCACTTGCGCTTCTGCGATCACGCCCATGTCGTATTCGAGGCGATCATTCGTCCGATGCGCAATCTGGTTCACTGCGAAGGGCGCGCTCGGCCGGTCCGGGTGTGCCGCGTCATGTGCGGCGAGAGCCTGCTTGATCTCGGCGATCCAGCCCTTCAGCAATTCCTTCGGACGCGCGTTCAGCGCAGGGATCGAGCCGACGATGCCGGCCTTGCATTGCGCGATGACCAACGCCGGCGTCGAGACGATGAACATCGGCGAGGCAACGACCGGAAGCCGCAGCTTCGTGAGAAATTCCTGCGCGATCTTGCGTGAGCCCCGGTCGGCGGCCCGTGCACCGCGCAACCCCGGGGCGGGGTTCGGTCCCATGTTTCCTCCCATGCTTCCGCGGTTCCGGCCGCCAGCCAAACCGCCGTGCATGTAAATCGTATCGTAGCGTACGATATCGACGGCTGCAAGTTGATTTCGTACGCCAGTATACTATTCTGTTGCGAACAATGCCGCCAGAGCAAGCGGCGTCGGGGAGGGAACAGCGGATGCTTCCGGATCGACCGATCTATGGCGAAGAGCACAAGCTGCTCCGCGAGACCGCTCGTCGCTTCCTCGCCTCCGAGGTCGCGCCGCACTTCGCCCGCTGGGAGGCGGCCGGCATCGTCGATCGGGCGATGTGGGAGAAGGGCGGCAAGGCCGGTCTGCTCTGTCCGCAGGTGTCTGAAGAGTTCGGCGGCGCCGGCGGCGACTTCCGGATGAATGCCGTGGTGGTCGAGGAGTTTGCTTATTCCGGCTTCGCCGGCCCGACCTCGGACTTCTCGGTGCACAGCGATGTGTGCTGCGGCTATCTGATCTCGTACGGAACCCCGGAGCAAAAGGCGAAGTGGCTGCCCCGCATGGTCAGCGGCGAGGCGGTCTGCGCCATCGCCATGACCGAGCCCGGAACCGGCAGCGACCTTCAGGGCATCCGCACCCGTGCCGTTCGCGAAGGTGATGAGTATGTCGTGAGCGGCCAGAAGACGTTCATCTCCAACGGTCAGATGTGCGACCTCGTTATCGTCGTCACCCGCACCAGCGCCGATGCCGGCTCCCGGGCCATGAGCCTGGTTCTGCTCGAGACAGAGCGCGACGGCTTTCGCCGTGGACGAAATCTCGAGAAGCTGGGGCAGCTTTCGGCCGATACATCGGAAATGTTCTTCGATGGCGTTCGCGTCCCGGTGTCGAACCTGCTCGGCGCCGAAGGCGGCGCCATGGGCGCGCTGATGAGCGAACTGCCGCAGGAGCGGCTCACCATTGCCATCACGTCGATGGGTGCAGCGCAGAAGGCGTTCGACATCACGCGGGATTACACGCGCGAACGCAAGGCTTTCGGACAGCCGATCGCCGAGATGCAGAACACCCGCTACCGGCTCGCCGACCTGAAGACGGAACTTACCGTCGGCTGGGCGTTCGTCGATCAATGCCTTGCGAAGCATATGGAAGGCAAGCTGACGACGTACGAGGCGTCGATGGCGAAGCTATGGACCAGCGAAATGCACGGCCGGGTCGTCGACCAGTGCGTCCAGCTCTTCGGCGGCTACGGTTTCATGCGCGAGTACGAGATCTGCAGGCTGTATGCCGACGCGCGGGTGCAACGCATTTATGGCGGCACGTCGGAAATCATGCGCGAGCTGATCTCGCGGAATCTTCTGATCGAACCTCTCATTGGAGCTGACGATGGCGATACCGCTTCCAGCCATGCGCGAATTCCGCACCGAAATCACGGAAGACCGCATCCTGCACCTGATCTTCGACATGCCTGGGCGTTCCATGAACGTCTTCTCGAATGCGGCGATCCACGAAATCGAAGCGTTCGCAGACTGGTTGCCGACCGGTGACGTTCGAGGCGTCGTGGTTCGTTCGGGCAAGGCCTCGGCGTTCTGCGCGGGCGCCGATCTCGGCGAACTGGGCGTCGCCTACGACATGATCATGGCCCAGCCACCGGCCGAGCGGAAGCGCGTTGCCCGAGACCA
Source organism: uncultured Alphaproteobacteria bacterium (assembly GCA_963843435.1). Classification (GTDB taxonomy): domain Bacteria; phylum Pseudomonadota; class Alphaproteobacteria; order Rhizobiales; family Xanthobacteraceae; genus P52-10. The sequence continues at coordinate 97,140 of CAWJKJ010000002.1, read as the reverse complement.
TTTTGCGCCGATCGGCCGGGCGTTCCGCAAGCTGGAGACGGCGGGCAAGCCGGTCGCCGCCGCGATCAACGGCCTTGCGCTAGGCGGCGGTTGCGAGTTTGCGCTCGGCTGCCACTACCGGGTTCTCGCCGACACGCCCCAGACGGCGCTGGGACTCCCTGAATCGCTGGTAGGCCTGTTCCCGGGCGGCGGCGGCACGCAACGCTTGCCGCGTCTTGTCGGCCTCGAGAAGTCGTTGCCAATCCTGCTGGAGGGCGCGCGCCTTTCGCCAAGCGAAGCTCTGGCCGCCGGTGCCGCCGATGCCGTTCGTCCGGCCGGGCGAGGAGGTAGCTGTCGCCGAACACTGGATTCGTGGCAATCCGGTGAGCGCGCAGCCTTGGGATCGTCCGGATTGGTCAGGCATCGCGGAGAGTGACGTGCACTCGCGCGTCACGTCGATGCGCGAGCAGATTCTGCTCGATACCGGCAGGTCATTATCCGGCGCCGCTGGCGATCTCTCGATTGCCTCGAACGCGGTCTTGTCGTTCCGATGGATGACGCGATTGCAATAGAGATCGACATCTTCGCCGATCTGATCAAGCGACCCGAACCGCGCAACATGATCCAGACGCTGTTCATCGCCAAACAGGAGTACGACAAACGCCGCAAGGCGGGCGATCTGCCGACATTTGTCGATGATATAACCCGAACCGTCAAAGCTGCGATCGAGGAGGAGGCCAGGCGGCACGCTTCGACCGACGTCAGCGATGCGCTGCGTTTCGCCGGTTTTACGAAGCCTGCAGCCGCAGCGAACGATGTAGCAAAGCAGGGCGCAACTCGTTCATCGTCACAGAGGGGCTCCGGCGACCAATTCTGGTTCGAAGCTCCGCAAACGCCGACCGAGCGCCTTGCCGCGAGATTGATTGCGGCAACGGCACGAGCTGTCGGCGGCTTCGGCAGCTCTCTCAACGAGAGTGATCGGCGACTCGCGGACTACATTGCAATCCGCGAGCTCGGCTTTCCAGCCTATGCGGGCGGTCCCTTTGCGGTGCTTGCACGCTTGGGCGATGCCGGATTGCGCCGCCTTCTCGAAACCTGACGAATTGCTCAGCAACGCGCCATGCCGAAAATGGCGCTCTCAACCCGTTGCAACAAGAGGCCTACGCTCATGAACCTCCGCTCCTGGCTCTTCATTCCCGGCGACAGCGACAAGAAGCTTGCCAAGGCCGATGGTGCGGGCGCCGATGCGTTGATCCTCGACCTCGAAGATTTCGGTCGCGCCGGCCAACAAGGCGGCGGCGCGCGAAAAGGTTCGCGCCTTTCTCGATCAGCGTCGGCCGGCGGGACAGCGCAGCTCGCAGCTGTGGGTCCGCATCAATCCGCTGGATGATGCCGCGCTGATCGATCTGGCCGCCGTCGTGGGCGGCGCGCCGGATGGCATCATGCTGCCGAAGATCGATGGACCGGCGGATGTCCTGCGGCTCAGCCATCATCTCGAAGCGCTGGAAGCGCGCGACGGCGTGCCGCCAGGTCACGTCCGCATCCTCCCGGTTGCGACGGAAACGCCGGTAGCGCCGCTGCGGCTCGCCGAATTCGCCTCGGCCAAGCTTCCGCGATTGATCGGCCTGACCTGGGGCGCGGAGGATCTCAGCGCAGCGATCGGCGCATCGACCAATCTCGACGAACACGGGCGAATGGGCTCTCACCTATCGCTGGGCGCGCTCGGCCATGCTGCTCGCCGCGAAGGCTGCCGGCGTTCAGGCGATCGACACGCTCTACGTAAATTTCAAGGATCCCGACGGCCTGCGGGAGTCGTGCAGGGCCGCCGCGCGCGAAGGATTTACCGGACGCATCGCTATCCATCCGGATCAGGTCGCGATCATCAACCAGGCGTTTGCGCCCTCCGACGAGGACGTGATCTTCGCGCGGCGCGTGCTCGCCGCGTTCGAGGCGCAGTCCGGCACCGGCACCGTCGGCCTCGACGGCAAGATGCTCGACATACCGCACCTCAAGCAGGCGCAGCAGGTTCTCGCCATGCACGAGCAGTATCAGCGCAAGGGTCAGTAGCCTGCGGGTGGCTCCAAAGGAGCATCTTGTTCCGCCGCTCATAACGGCCTGGCTCGACAGACGAGGCCGGTGAAGAAGAAGCCGGAGCCGCTTGTCGCCTCGTTGTGCAAGCGGTGGAATGGTGAGTGCGAGAGCAGCGTGGACTGGGAAGACGGTGTCAGGAAGTGGTGGCGTCGTTCGCGCAGGAGGCGACTAAAATCAGTGATGGTTCCCGTGGCCTTGAATTGATGCTCCGTTTGAGGTCGTCACGGATGGGCGGCCCGCAGGGCCACAGGTTTCTCGAAAGGTTCGGGGACAAGTCGGCCCTGGGCGATCCATTCGCGGAGAACATACTTTTGGACCTTGCCGGAGGTCGTTAGCGGATACTGGTCGACGAAGAACCAGAGCACGGGCGTCTTGTATGGTGCGAGATGATTGCGGCAGTGATGGTGCAGGTGGAGCGTGGATGGCCGCTCGCCCGCCGCGCACACGATGACCGCGGCAACGACTTCCCCCCAACGCGCATCGGCGGCGCCGACCACGCAGGCTTGCCGCACTTGCGGATGCGTAGCGAGCACGTCCTCGATTTCTCGCGGATAGATGTTCTCACCGCCGCGAATGACGCAATCCTTGAGGCGCCCCGCGACGTGCATATAACCCGACGCATCCATGCTGGCGAGGTCGCCGGTCCGCAGCCACCCGTCCGGGGTAATCGTCGCCGCGGTGGCTTCGGGTGAATCGAAGTAACCCAACATGGTCTGGTAGCCACGCGCCCACACCTCGCCGGGCTCGTCCAAGGGCTTCACTACGCCCGTCACTGGATCGACGATCTTCACTTCGACCCACGACGCCGGCCTTCCGATGGAAGATGTCTGGCGCGCCACGTCGTCGAACGGGGAGGTCTGGCTCACCACGCCATTCAGCTCGGTCTGTCCGAACGTGATGCTGAAACGGCAATTCAGCTCCTGGCGGGCGCGCTCGACCAGCGAGGAAGGCACCGGCGAACCGCCACTCATGAGGGTGCGCAGCGATCCGAGATCGCGCCTCAATCGGTCTGGATGGTCGAGCAGCGTGAGCACCATCGTCGGCACCGCATGAAGGTGGTTGACGCGCTCGCTTTCGATGATCTCCAGCATGGAGCCGGCATCGAACGCCGGCTGCAGCACAAACGTGCCGCGGGATGACATTGCTCCGATCTCGCTGCCCGCACAACCGCCGACGTGGAAGCGGCATGGCCGTGGCCCAGACGCCGCCTTCGGGAAATCCCGCGCGGCGGGCGGCAAAACGCGCCGCGTTGATCACGCCCCGATGATGGAGACAGGCTCCCTTCGGCTTGCCGGTGGTACCGGACGTGAACTGGATTTGGATCATGTCATCCGGATTTACATCGGGGAGGTCGTCGCGGACGTTGTCACCGTCGGCAGCAAAGAGCTCCAGTTGCGAGAGTGCAAGCGAGCGTCGCAGACCCGGCAGCACGCTACGCAGCTCCGCGATGACCGCTGTCATATCCGTGCCGCGGTAGCGGTCCGCGTGGAAGATTGCGGATGCGTCGGATGCCTGCAGGACGTGGCGTACCTCGTCCGATAGGTAAGCGGGATTGACCGTGACAAGCACGAGCCCGGCAAGGCTCGCACCGTGCTGCAGCAGCACCCACTCCGCGCAATTGGGAGCCCAAACCGCAATGCGTTCGCCGGGCTTATGGTGGCGCAGCAATGCGGCAGCGATCCGCAGGGCATCCTTGAGCAACTCTTGATAAGTCCATCGGCGGCGCTCGGCCCCGACCGCCGTGGCCTCGACGAACGCGATTCTATCCGGCACTTCACTTGCCATCTGGCGAAGAAGTCCGCCCAAAGTGATATCGAGCAGCGGCTCCGACTCGTTCGCCGGCCAGTGGGAGTGCGGGAGAAGCGGGCGTTCCATCGTCATTTGGAAGATGGCGAAATGTCCAGAATTGCCGCCGCCTTGAGATAGAAGTTCTGCTGCTGCAGGAGGTGGCGGCGCATCTCTGCAACAGCGGCATCGGTATTGCGCGCGCGGAGATGCTTCAGCAACCTGCGGCGAAATGGCATGACGTGGCTTGTCGGTGTTCGGCCGATGCGGCTCACGAACTGCCGTGTGACCGCAATGACGCCATCGGTGATCGCCATCAGCAGCGAGTTGCCGGTCATGCCGGCGAGCATATTGTGAAATTGCAGATTTCAGCTCGGTGCGCAGTTCCAGGTCGTCCGCTTTGACCGCTTCTTCCGCGGCCTGGACGTTCTCTTCCAACAGTTCGATATCCTCGTCGGTGGCACGCTCGCATGCGAGGCGAACGACTTCCACGCCGACCATCACGCGCACTTCGGTTAAATCCTGCGGTCGGATCGCTCCGAGCGAAAAGAGATCGGACATCAGGGTCGGCACGGCGCCGGCCCCGCCGCCCTGAATGAATGCGCCTCCGGTGGCTCCTTTACGTATGACCAGCAGGCCCTGCTCCTCAAGCGAACGCAGCGCCTGACGCACCGAATTGCGGCTGACACCGAACTGTTCGGCGAGGTTGCGCTCGGCGGGGAGCCTGCTGTCGGCCTTCAGCCGCTGCGCATGGATCAGGTTGCGGATCTGCTGAATGATTTCGTTGGCCGGCCGCGATCCGGTGACGGGTTGGAACATAGCCTTTGCAGGCATTCGGCGTGCTGTGGGTCTCGACATGAAAGATGGGCTTGACGTCCGCTGATTGGGTGACCCATATTACCATAATGGATGACCCAATCAAGACGCCACCAGCCAGTTTCCCGCGCAAGGGCCCCCTCTCGGGCGTGCGCGTTCTCGATTCCTCCAGCTACATGACGGGACCGCTGGCCGCGACCATGCTCGCGGACCTTGGTGCCGACGTGATCAAGGTGGAGCCGCCGGGCGGCGACGGCTTCCGCGGCTTTGGCCACAAGGTCGAAGGGTGGAGCGCTCTCTGGTCCAACATCAATCGCGGCAAGCGCAGCATCGTTCTTGATCTGAAGGTTGCCGGCGATGTCGGAACGATGAAGCAGCTGCTCGCCATGGCCGACGTCTTCGTCGAGAACTGGCGACCCCATGTGGCGAATTCGCTTGGTCTCGGGCTCGACGTCGTCGAGAAGATCAATCCCCGACTCTGTGCGGCTTTCCGTGACCGGCTTCGGCGACAGCGGCCCGCTTTCTCATGCGCCCGCATACGACTTGCTGATCCAAGGATACACGGGCATGGTCCACCTGCTAAGCCCAACGGGCGCGCCCGACGTCGCGCCCTACTGGGTCGTCGACAAGGTCGTAGCGACGTTCGCATCGCAGGCCGTCTTGGCCGCGCTCTTCGAACGCGAGCGCACCGGCAAGGGCAGCCACGTGTCACTGCCGATGCTGGACGTGATGGCGTATTTCAATTTCCCGGACATGTTCCAGCACCGCACCTTCGTGAAGGACGAGACACCGTGGAGGCCCGCGTTCACACCTGTCGTGCGCACTTCGGATGGCTATGTGATCGTCACGCCGGTCAACGGAGGACAGATCTCGCGCACCTTGAAGGCACTGGGACGTCCCGACATCAAGGAAGAGATGCTCTCCATCAAGAGCCACGTGGAGATGGTGGACCGCTTCTACAAGCGCCTCAACGAGATCATGGCGACGAAGCCCACGGCGCACTGGCTGGCGCTGTTAGGGCCTCACGACGTGCCTATTGCGCCAGTGCGCTCGCTCGACGAGCACCTCGCCGATGAACAGGTGCAGCACAACCGCATCTACCGGGAAGTGCCGACAGTCGCCGGCGCCATGCGCGTGCCCCGCTACCCAGCCACATTCGGCCGCGAGCAACTCGAGCCCGCGGGCGCGCCGCCGTCTATCGATGCGGATGCCGGGAGCATTCGCACCGAACTCGCCGCTTCTCCTTCCAACACCGAAGCACGAGGATGAGCATGCCCCCCGCCACCGAAGATTTCCGCGGTCCTCTACACGAAGAGGGATGGCAAGGCCTACATCACGTTCAACCGTCCCGAGAAGCGGAACGCGCTCACTTACGCAGCCTTTGATCGCCTCATGGCATGCATCGCGGATGCGGAGGACGATGATGACATCCGCGTCGTGATCCTGAAGGGGGCCGGCGACCACTTCAGCTCGGGCCACGACCTCGCAGAGATCGGAACGGAATACGGCTTTGATCCCTCCGGCAAGGGCCGCCGGCCGAGCCAGCGCGCGCGGCTGAATTTCGATCGTAAGCACCTCAATCAATTCCGCGACCTGTTTTTTTGCAGCAAGCCGACGATCGCGCTGGTCCGCGGCTCCTGCGTAGGCGCCGGCCTGCACATCGTTGAGGCCTGCGACCTCGCCATTGCGAGCGATACGGCGCGCATCGGTCACCCGGAGCAGAAGGCCGGGCTCGCGGGAGCCGCTTACATGACGGCATGGAACATTCTCGCCGCGGGACCCAAGAAGGCGCGCGAGCTGTTGCTCATCGCCGACATGCTGAAGCCGGACGAAGCCGTTCAGATGGGCCTGGTGAACAAGGTCGTGCCGGACGCGGTACTCGAGGCCGAAGGCGAAGCCTGGGCCGACCGCATCGTGAAGCTGCCGCGGGATGCGATCGCCTTCGGCAAGGCGGCGATGAACCTTGCGCTCGAACTCGCTGGGCATGACGAGCCAGTTCGCGCATGGCTACGTCATGCACGCACTCAGCACGAACATCCGATACGAGCCGGACGAATACAACTTCATGAAGCAGCGCCGCGATGAAGGCGTACGCAACGCGACGCACCGGCGCGAGCAGCGCTACGACGAACGTGAACGCAAGTCATGAGCGGGCTGACTGCGGAGTTGAGCGGGCATTGCGTGGCCGTCACCGGCGGGACGAAAGGCATAGGCCGCGCTGCCGTACTCACGCTCGCTGCGAACGGCGCGCGTGTTGTGTTCCAGGGCACGGATGCTTCCGCGGGCCGGGAGATCGAGCGCGAATGCGCGAATGGACCTGGCGAGGCCATATTTGTACCGGGCGACCTCATGAGTTTCGAGGACGCCCAGAAGCTGGTCGCGACGGCACGTAACCGCTTCGGTCGGCTCGACTGCTACGTGAGCAGCGGCGGCCCGCGGCAACCTCCGCCGGCGCTGTTCCGCGATCTCGCAACGCCGGCGCATAGCCTGACGCTGCTGCAAAGCCGGATCCTGCCACGTCTCAATGGCCTTCATGCCGCAGTCCCGGTCATGAAGGAGCAGGGCGGCGGCAAGATCATTCTGCTGACCACGGATGCCGCGCGCACGCCGACGCCCAGCGAGTTGATGATCGGCGCTGCGGGGGCGGTGATAATGTCGCTCACGCGGTCGCTTGCGAAGGAGCTTGTCGCCGACGGCATTCGCGTCAACGCCATCGCCACGACCATCACGTCGGGTACGCCGCCTTACGATGCTTATTTGGTCGCGAAGGCGCAGAACTCTGAGCTCCCGCTGGTGAAGGCGTTCACGAAGGCGCACGCGCAGGCGGGATTTCGCATCAACACAGCGCAGGATCTGGCGGATTACGTCCTTTTCCTCGCAAGCCCCGCGTCCAACCAAATTACCGGTTCAACGATGAGCATAAACGGTGGGCTCTCGTTCCCCTCATACTGACCATGACAAGTGCGCTCAGCCGATAGAAGAGGCTCCATGAGATCGCTGCTTTCCATAGCAATCGCCGTGCTCTGCACATGTCCTGCGCTGCACATCCCTGAAGTTCACGCCCAGAGTTTCGCAGAAGGTCCGGTGCGTCTGGTCATTCCCACCACGCCTGGCTCGACACCCGACCTGCTGGCCCGGACCATAGGTCCAAAACTCGCGGAGCGAATTGGCCGCCCCGTCCTGGTGGAAAATCGCGTCGGCGCGTCGGGCAACATCGGCACCGAGGCCGTCGTGCGCGCGGCGCCCAATGGCAACACATTGCTGATCCACGCGAGCTCCCTTGCCACCGGCGCGCCGCTGCAAGCGGGCCTGCCTTTCGACGCTACCGTCGACCTTGCGCCCGTGACGCTCATGGGGTGGAGCTATCTGGTATTCGTCACGTATCCCGCCAGCGGTATCAAGAGCACCGGCGACTTTCTCGCTGCGGCACGCAAGTCCCCTGGACGCCTGAACTACGGCTCGCCCGGGAACGGAACGCCGAACCATCTTGCCGCGGAACTCTTCAAGTCGAAGACGGGAATAGATGTCGTGCACGTTCCTTATCGGGGTTCGGCGCAGCAGCTCACCGACATCCTGGGCGGGCACGTCGACATGGCACCTCTCACGGCCATTGCCGCGGCGCCGCACGTGCGTGCGGGCAAGCTCGTTCCGCTCGCCATCACCGGCAGCAAGCGTTCGGCCGTTCTGCCAGATGTGCCGTCGCTCGCTGAAACCGGCATGGACGGCGTGGACGGCAACATCTGGTATGGCATGTTCGCGCCCAAGGGGACGCACCCCGACTTGATCGCGCGCCTGAACCGCGACGTGCAGGAAATTCTGCGCGAAGAAGAGAAGTCGCTCACTGCGCAAGGCTTCGAGGTCGAAGTCTCCACGCCTGCCGAGTTCCACGGTCGGCTCGTACGCGACACCGCGCGCTGGACCGAGCTCGTGAAGCTGCAAGGCATCAAGCCCGATTGATCTTCGTTTGGCCCAGGACACCCGATGAGATTTACGGATGAACAGATCGCCTTCCGCGACACCGTGAGAAAGGTGGCGGATAAGCACGTCGGGCCGATCGCGGCCGAGATCGACGAGACAGACCGATTTCCCGCGCGAGATCGTCGAGATCTTCGGTGAATTGGGACTGATGCAGTTGTGGGTGCCCGAGCGCTACGGCGGTCCGGAAGGCAACCTGACGATGATGTGCATCGCGCGGGAGGAAGTGGCGCGGGTGTCGCCGGCGTGTGCCACCATCGCCGGGTTGAACACCATGTTCATCATGCCGCTCCTGCACTTCGGCACGGAGGAGCAACGGGAGCGTTTCCTGCCTCGGGTCGCGAAAGGCGGCGTGGTGACCGCCATTGCGATCTCCGAACCCCAGGCGGGTTCTGACGTGAGCGCCATCGCCACGCGGGCTGTTCGCGACGGCGACAGCTACGTGATCAACGGCCGCAAGCAGTGGTGCAGCTATGGTGTCGAAGCCGATTTCATCGTGCTGATGGCGCGCACCAGCGACGCGGCCGGTGCGGCGGGCATCAGCGCCTTCGTGATCGAGCCCAAGACGATGAAGGGCATCACCTTCGGTCGCCACGAACGGAAGATGGGTTGGCGCGGCGCGCCCAATACACCGATCTTCCTGGACGAGGTGCGCGTTCCCGTCGAAAACCTGATCGGCGAGGAAGGCAAGGGTTTTCGCGCTTCGATGCGCGCACTGGATCTCAACCGCCCCACCATCGGCGCACAGTGCGTCGGAATGGCCCAGGGCGCGCTCGACGCAGCCGTGGGCTATTCGAAGGAACGCAAGCAGTTCAAGCGGGCGATCTCGGAGTTCCAGGGTGTGCAGTTCATGCTGGCGGACATGGCCATGCAGATCGAAGCTGCACGTGCGCTCGTCTACGACTGCGCGCAGGCTGGAGATGCGGGTGACTGGAAGCGTCTCACCTTCCTCGCCAGCATGGCCAAGTGTTTCGCCAGCGACATGGCCATGAAGGTGACGACCGACGCGGTGCAGATCTTCGGCGGCTACGGCTACACCAAGGACTATCCGGTGGAGCGGTGGATGCGGGACGCGAAACTCGCGCAGATCTTCGAGGGCACGAACCAGATTTAGCGGATGATCATCGCGAGGGACTTGCTGAACGCCTAGAGGGCGATGTCGGCCGCTGCATCTTCGATCGGCGCACCGCCGTCGAGAGTGAACGGTCCGCGGGTCAACGCGCAAGAACGAGTTACCAACAAGAGCACCACCAGGTGCCCGCCGCAACCAAGCCAGGCAATCGAAGAGATGGAGGGAGTGACGCACATGAAAATCGAAGCCGAGAGGAACAATCAAAAGCCGGCGTCCATGATTGAATCCCAACCTGCGGGCGCGCCCGCTTTCCCAATGGCGCGGTGCCCGTTTTCGCCGCCTCCGGAGTACGCGCAGAAAAGAGCCGAACAACCGATCTCCCAGGTGAAAATGCCCGACGGTTCACCAGCGTGGCTCATCACCCGCTATGAAGACGTCAAGGCCGTGCTCAGTGACAATCGGTTCTCGACCGACCCGGCGAGCCCAGGATATCCATTTCTTTCTCCGGCGCGGGCCGCTCAGCTCCAAAGCGAGAAGCCGAAAGCCTTCATTCGCATGGACCCGCCGGACCATACCCGATTCCGCCGCATGCTCACGAAGGACTTCATGGTCGCGAACATCGAGGCGATGCGCCCGATGATCGAGAAGACGGTGAACGCGTTGATCGACGATCTCGAGGCCAAGGGGCCGCCGTGCGATTTTTTCAAGGACTTTGCGCTCGCCCTGCCGACCACGGTCATTTCGGAAATGCTCGGCATACCGCACGAGGATCGTGAGTATTTCCAGCAGCGGAGCAAGACAAAACTGGACTTGTCGGTTGCCCCCGCCGTTTCGGTCAAAGCTACTCAGGAGATGCGCGCGTTTCTCGACAGGCTTTATGGTGAAAAGCTCAAGGACGCCGCCCGTGGCCAAGATCTGATCAGCCGTCTGATCACGACACAGGTCACTCCGGGGCACATGACTCGCGAAGAGGCGGTGGCAATGATCGACCTCGTGCTTATCGCCGGGCACGAAACGACGTCAAACATGATCACGCTCGGAACGTTGTCCTTGCTGATGCATCCGGAGCAAAAGGATCAAGTCGTGGCCGATCCCGCTCTCGTCAAAGGCGCGGTTGAAGAGATGCTTCGCTTTCATACCATTCTTCAATTCAAAGGCGAGCGCGTCGCGCTGGAGGACGTCCAGGTCGGGGGTCAGTTGATCCGCAAGGGAGAAGGCGTGCTGGCGCTGATAAATGCCGCCAATCGCGATCCGGAGAAGTTTCCGGATCCGGACAAATTCGATATCCATCGCAACGCCCGGCATCATGTCGCATTTGGCTTCGGTGTTCATCAATGTCTCGGGCAACCGCTGGCGCGGGTGGAGTTGCAGAGTGTCTTCTCTCTGCTCTTTCAGCGGCTGCCGACGCTCGAGCTTGCCGCTCCCCTCGAGAAGCTCGATTTCAATGCTGCCGCCGCGGTTTACGGATTGCATTCATTGCCCGTGACATGGGCCGCAGCGGGGACGTCCCCGAGTGTAAGGAAGTTTTTCAGTGTCGACGTCAGCAAGTGTGTCGGCGGCGGACAGTGCGTCATGGCGGCTCCAAAAGTCTTCGCTCAGAACGAAGACGACGGTCTGGTAAAGGTGCTCGACGATAATCCTCCGCAAGAAGAGCACGAAGCGGTCCGCGAAGCTGCCCGTCTATGCCCCGCGCTCTGCATCCACGTTGCCGAGTGAGGCTCTGTCGACTTAAACGTTCAGAAACGGAGCCTCGAATGTCCGCACACTCACAGCGTAGCTGGTTTATCACGGGCTGCGACAAGGGCATCGGTTACGCGATTGCCGAAGCGGCACTGAAGCAGGGGGACCGAGTTACGGTCACTGTCCTCAACAAGGAGGGAAAGACCAACCTGGCGGACACCTATGGAGCGCGGTGTCACTGCTATCATTTGGACGTCACCGATACCAACGCAATTCGGGCCGTTGTTGCCCGCGCGGAGGAAGCGTTGGATGGCCTGGATGTCGTTGTCAACAATGCCGGCTACGGGCTTGTCGGTGCCGCGGAGGAAACGCAACCCGACGAGTATCGGCCAATGTTTGAGGTCAATTTCTTCGGGCTCGTCGAAGTGACGCGTGCCGTATTGCCGGGCATGCGACGCCGTCGATCCGGCCACATCATCAATATGTCGTCGCTTGTCGGCTTTGTCGGCGCGCAAGGCTTTGCCTTCTACAGCGCCAGTAAGTTTGCAGTCGAGGGGTTCACCGAAAGTTTGGCAAGGGAGGTGAACCCTCACGGTATTCGTGCGACAATCGTTGAACCCGGTGGGTTCAGAAGCGATTTTGCCGGTGGCTCGCTTGCGCGGGCGAAGACGATTATCGACGACTACGAGTTGACCAGCGGGGCAACGCGCGAATATCTGAAGGTGCGCCATGGCACGCAACCGGGAGATACGTCGTTGCTCGCCGCCGCGCTGTGCAGGGTTGTAGAAATGGAGGATCCGCCGTTGCGCCTGGCCCTTGGGGCCGACGCGTGGCAACAGGTTGAGGACAAAGCCAATTTTGTCGCAAAGGAATTAGCGCGCTGGAAGGACATCTCGTTATCGACGTCATTCAGCGCGTAGGTGGCTCCGATCCTTCCTGGTTTGGTGCTCACGCAACGACTTTTCAAATTTCAGCGCAGCGTAGCGCGCATCTGAAAACTGCAGCGAAGAGCTAGTTCTGAACGCTTAATCAGCGGGTCGTAGGTTCGAGCCCAACATCGTCCACCAAATCATCAACGGATGGGATCCGCGAGAGCGTCAGCAGACCTGCTCGGTTCGTGGCTCCGCCGGAATTGCTGCGGTGGTCTCGCACGCGCCGGACGTCGCCGTTTCAATGAACTGCAGCAGCGCCTGATCCATCGCTGTCGCGATCGTCTGCAACGCGGCGCCCTGAGCCTCCCTGCCGGTGCGGCCCGTTCCCGAGAGCGAGGCAAAGCCGTCCCGCTGCGGCAGCACGGCCTCGAGCGCGATGATGTTGTTCATGCGGAGAATCGAGCGGGCGTGCTGCGCCTGTCGTTGCGAATCGCCGGTCCGGCAAAACACAACGGCGACGTGCGACGATGCAATTCCCTCGCTGCGAAATTCCGCGATCACGTTCAGCGTCGGCGAAATATCATCCATCGAGAAGCCGCACGGCAGGAAGATCACATCCGAGGTCTTCGCCAGCTCGAGGCTCAGCTCGTCGTAGCGGCCCCTGGTGTCCATGACGACGACGTCATAGCGATCGGCGACCTGCTCGAGCTTCGCCTGCTTGGAGAACTTCGCCACGTCGATCTCGGGCTTCAGGGCCCGCGCCTTGCGTTGCGCCTGCCAGCGCAGGCAGGATCGCTGCTCGATGTCGAAGTCGGCCAGCAGGAACTCTTCGGCCGGCACAGGCAAGTGCAACGGCGGTCGCCCGCGCCAGGGTCGATTTCCCAACGCCCCCTTTCTGCGATGTGAAGAGAATGTGGTGCGCCATGGTTGCTGCTCTGATTGGAAGAAAATGTCTGAACTCGAGCACGGCACTGTGCGCGTCAGCTTTCAGGCTGACAAATGTCAAACATTTTGACATATGTATGTCACATACGAACGATTTGGAAAGGCCGTACCATCGCCGACGATAAACGATGGATGATCCGCGGGGTCGACCGCGAGGTTCGCAAGGCGGCCAAGGACGCAGCGAAGGCCGAAGGCCTCAGCGTTGGCGCATGGGTCCGACGCTCGATCGTTCGCGCGCTCGAGGCCGCGGCGGATGGTCCCGCGGCAGCGATGGACTTGAGCCAGCGCATGCGCCTTCTTGAGGCGCGGCTGAGCGTGCTCGAGAAATCCCACCTGGATCTGCATCAAAAAGTTCGATCGGCCGGCAAGCCTGCAAGCGAGAAGCAAACCTCATGGAAGCGGCCAAAGAAATCGAAGTGAAGCTGCGGACCGACCCGGACAAGATCGACCGCATCCGCCGCTCGCGCTGGTGGCGCGAGCTTGGACCCGTCCAGCGCCAGGCGCTGCACAGCATCTATTTCGACACGGACGATCGCCAGTTGCGCGACAGCAACATCAGCCTGCGCACGCGGACCGATGGACACGAGACCGTGCAGACGGTGAAGGTGCTGGAACGCCCGTCGGACACGGTCTCGCGTCGCGAATGGGAGACGCTGGTCCCCGATCCGATCCCCGATCCGTCGCTGGTGATCGATCCGTCGCTGCCGCAGAGCTTTCGCAAGCTGACGTCCGCCGACCTGCAGCCGGTGTTCGATATCGACGTCAAGCGCGAGACGCGACGCCTGACCTCCGAGCGCGTGCGGATCGACGTGTCGCTGGACAACGGAACCGTCGTCGCGGGCGGCGTGCGGCAGGTGCTGCATGAAGTCGAGCTGGAACTGGTCGATGGCGAACTGGCCGCATCTGTTCGCGGAGGCGCAGCGGATCAGCGACGAGGTTGACGGACGTCTGCACGCGCGCACCAAGGCCGACATGGGCTACGGCCTGAGCAAGGCCGACCGAAGCCACTGGTCGCGAGCGCCCAAGTTGCGTCTCACCCCGGACATGACCGCGGGCGAGTCGTTCCGCCTGATCGTCCTGAATGCGCTGGCGCATCTCACCGCCAACGACGACTGCGCGCGCCTCAACCTGCACGTCGAGGGCGTTCATCAGTGCCGGATCGCCTTGCGCAGGCTGCGGTCCGCAATCAAGATCTACGGCCCGCTGCTGCGCCGCAAGCGCATCGAGCCGATCAACGAGGCGGTTGGCTGGCTCGGCAAGGTGCTGGGAAGCGCGCGCGATCTCGACGTCTTGCAAACCGAGCTGCTTGAGCCCGCTGTCGAGGCCCTCGGCGAAGGCGAGCAACTGGCGCCGCTCATGGCCAAACTGGACGCAAGCAAGGTCGAAACCTATGACGTTGTGCGCGAAGCCCTGTCGTCGTCGCGCTACCGGCACCTCCTGATCGACCTTTGCGCGCTCGGCCATTCGAACGATTTCGGCAGGCGCGCAGAGGGGGCTCCCAGCCTCGACCAGCCATTGGGCGAGCTCGCGTCCGCGGCGCTGTCGGGCGCCCATCAGAAGCTGCTGAAGCGAGGCGAGGGGTTCGAGGCCTTGTCGAAAGAGCAGCGCCACGACGTGCGGATTGCGCTGAAGCGCCTGCGCTACGCGCTCGATTTCTTCGGCGCCGTGTTCAAGACCAGCGCCAAGAAGGAATTCGTCAAGCGGCTGAAACGGCTGCAGGACGATCTCGGTCGCATGAACGATGTAGCCGTCGCCGAAACGATGCTTGCGCGGTTTGTCGGCGTCGGAGCCGGCAGCCTCGACCCGGCGCCGCAAGGTGCACAACAAGGCGCACAAGCGGGGCAGCTGGCCTTCTCCGCCGGCGGCATTCTCGGCTGGCACCGGCGCCGCGCCGCCGAAATCGAGCTAGACCTGCTCAAGGACTGGGAGGCGTTTGCGCGCGCAAAGCCGTTCTGGTTGCGCGAGCAGGACCAGGCGAGATAGCGGCGCAAAGCTTCTCGTGCTGCGGCGAGGGCGGCAAGTCGACCGAATTGGGTAAGGACCCATTTAGATTCTAGGCGGCACGCTGGAGCATCTGAGAACGCAGGAGGGCGGAATGCTCGAACGGCAACTGGCAATGAACGTCCAGACCTGGAACGCCCTGCGGGGACATGGCGTGACCGAAGAAACGGATCTGAGGCTGGACTTCTCCTATGACGCTCCCACGCGTGCTGCAGGCGACAAGCTCGTGAAGCTCTTGCGGGAGGAAACGGACTACGACGTGGTTGACCCTCTGCGCTCTGGCTCAGGCTTTGTCGTAACCGGAACGACGCAAGCGACGAAGGTGTCTCTGGAGATCCTGAATCAGTGGGTGACCTGGATGGATGCCGCGGGCCGCCAGAGCGATGGTTGCGAGTTTGACGGCTGGGGCGCCCAGGTGCCGGCGAAAGTGTAGGGGACCGAAGGTCTCAGGCTACAGGCATCAAACGAAAGTCAGGAGTCGCCTCGGCGTGCGCACCATGATCGTGTCGATCTCTGCGTCGCTGTAGCCGCGCCGACGCATCATCGGGATGACGTTGGCGAAGATGTGCTGATAGCCGTGGCCGCCATAACGCGTCAGGCGCGTGCGGTAGCAAATGTCGTGGCTGATGACGATGCGCTCCAGATGCCCGCGCGCGATCAGTGCTCGCATCAGCCGCAGCCGCACGGCGTCGTTCGGCATATCGATGTCGGAATGGGTGTAGTAGGACTGCTCCATCCCGAACAGGTCGAACTCGATCACGCAGCCGGTATCGGCCAGCCGCAACAGCCGCGTCTCGTCGAAAATCGTTCGGTCGATATGGCTCATCACCATACGATCCATCGGCGCGCCCTGCTTGAGGAAGAAGTCCGCGACCTCCTGCGGCTGATCCTCGTGGCGCCCGGGGTGAACGTTGATGGCGGCTCCCGTCGCCTGTTGCGCGATCAGCGCGCCGTGCATGACGCGCCGTTCCAGCTCCGTCCAGGGTGCCTGGCATCCGATCTCGCCGATCATGCCGGCGCGAACATCCGTTCCCCACGCGCCTTCCGTCACCTGGGCGATCATTTCCTCCGCGAAGTCTTCGATCGTGCGGGTGTCGTTCCGCCTGTCCTGATAGTCGTGAACATAGTGACCGCATCCCATGACGATATGCGCGCCGCTCGCCTTCGCAATATCGACGAGACTGCGAGGATTGGGCTTCAGTCCGCCAGATGTCAGATCGACGATGGTGCGACCGCCTGCAGCGACCATCTCACGGACCTCCCTGGCGGCGATGTCCGCCTGATTGAGCTTGTACTTGAGCGCCGAGATCTTCTGGCCGTAGTTGATTTGCCAACAGTTGCAGATGTCGATCTCGTCACCCTCGACGCCGGTCGCTGCGAGCTTGGGCGGCGTGATATCGCAGATGATATGCTCGTGCATCAGCGTCGATCCGAGCAGCGCGGGATCGATGAGGCCGAGCACCGTCTGCGCGCGGCCCTTGAGTTGAGATCTATCAAGTCTCGCCATCTCGGTTCTATCGCCCCGCTGATCTGCCTTGTCGCGCGATCTATTGGGCCGCACGCTGCCACGTCTGCGTATCGCCCGCACGACAGACGATCGACCGGCGCAAAACCGCTGGCGCGCAAATGCTGGCCGAGCCGCGCGATGCCGTCCGTGCCGATCACGTCGGGATGAACCTCGACGACCAGCGCCCGCACGGCTGAGAGCGGGCAGGCCGGCAGCAGCTCTTCCTCCATTCCTTCGGTGTCGATCACGAGAACCGAAGGCTTGAACGTGCCGACGACCTCGGCGACGGACCGCATCGGGGTTGCGACCGTGCGCCCGTCAAACTGCCTGCGGCCGCTCGCGCCGAGCCAGCTGTCGGGGGAGATGCGCAGGTCGAGCGTGCCGGCATTGGCGCCGACGGCGGCATTGATCAGCTCGACCGGAAGCGCGTTCAGCGCGAAATTCTCCCGCGCGATCCTCGCGGCTGACGGATTGGGCTCGAACGCCAGCACGTTCTCCGCGCCGACGATCTTCGCGGCGGTCATCGCGACGAGGCCGACGCAACTGCCGATCTCCAGCACGCGATCGCCCTTGCGCAGAAGCTGCGACACCGCGCGCCGCTCCGGCATCTCGTAGTCGCCGCGCACCAGCATCTGCGAGACATGTTTTGGGATGTCCTGCCGGTAGGCGATCAGCCGCAAGCCGTCGATCGTCACATGCCGCGTGCGCACGAGCCGGCGCAGCCGGTAGAGCCAGGCTGGCGTTCGTTGGATGGCGGTGGCGGCGGGCATGCAGGTGTCTTGATCAGTGCGTCGGTTCGGAAAGCCTAGCACAGCGCATCAGCGTCCGGTGGTGTCAAGCCGGCCCATGAAATATCTACGGAAAAGGCCGCCGGAACCGGGTCACCCTTGCGCCGTTGCACGTCCATCGAGGGGCGTGTGGTGCAAGAGGAAGTGCAATGTCCTTGTTGAAGTGGGCCCTGATCTTTTTCGTGATCTCGCTCGTCGCTGCGCTGTTCGGCTTTACCGGAATTTCCGAAGCCAGCGCCGATGTCGCGCGTGTCCTGTTCTACATCTTCGTCGTCATCTTCCTCGTCCTGCTCATTCTCGGCGTGACGATATTCAAGAACGTCTCGGGATGATCGCGCGGCAGTGCTGAGGTATCCAGTCAGGATGGAGGAGATGGCGAAGAAAGCCAGCAAACGAAAATATTCGAAGGGTGCGGCGAAGAAAGTGAAGAGCGCCATGAAGAAGCGCAAGGCCGGAACGCTGCGTTCGGGTCGTAGCGGCAAGAAGGTCAAGAGCCGCAAGCAGGCGATTGCGATCGGCCTGTCCGAGGCGCGGCGTGCCGGCAGCAAGGTGCCGAAGAAGCGCAAGTCGAAGAAGCGGAAATCCTGACGACAACCGCGCGCTGGATGTCCTCAGGCGGCCGGCTTCGGCGGGTGGGCGGTGCGCGGATGGCGCTCGTGCAGGAACACCGCGAGATCGTGCCGGGCTTTTTCGTCGCTCGGCGCCGCCGTCTCGAACAAGGCTTCCTGGATATCGCGCGGCAAATCGGGCCAGAGCTGCAGGGCGGCGCGACCAATGAGCTGGATGAAGGTGGTTTCGGTGTCGCTCATGGACGATGCTTTCCTTGCGCGATCCATCCGGCCATAACGCCCGGAGCAATCGCCTGTTCCTTTTTCTCGGCATTAGTCGAGCCGGCGCACGATCTCATCGACGATCGCTTCCACGGACTTGTCGACCGCAACGACCAGCGCCTGCTCGCTGGCGTGAGGCGCCTCCAGCGCTGCGAACTGGCTGTCGAGCAGGTTTGCCGGGAAGTAGTGGCCCTTGCGCAGCTGCAGCCGGCTCATGATCAGCTCGCGATTGCCTTCGAGATAGACTAGCCGCACGTCGGGCCGGCCGTCGATCAGGATTTGTCGGTAGGCGCGCTTCAGCGCGGAGCAGGCGACCACAAATCCCTTGTCCGCCGAACGGTACGCGTCGATCTCTTCGGCAACACGCCTGAGCCACGGCCAGCGGTCATCGTCGATCAATGGAATGCCCTGGCGCATCTTCTCGACGTTGCTCGCCGGATGGAACGCATCACCATCGCAGAACGCCCAGCCGAGACGCGCTGCAAGCTGCTCCGCAACCGTGGTCTTGCCCACGCCGGACACACCCATGACGACGATCGCGCGGGTCGCGTCGGACATTACTTCGGCGGCTCCTTGTGGCCGCCAAAACCCTCGCGCATCGCCGAGAGGATCTTTCTCCGCAAACGTGTGCTGCTGCCGCGAGCGGAAGCGCGCGAACAGCGCCGCGGTCAGCACCTCGGCCGGCACCGCCTCGTCGACCGCGGCGTTGACGGTCCAGCGGCCTTCGCCGGAATCCTCGACATGGCCCGAGTAGCTGTCGAGCGTCGCATTGTGCGCCAGCGCCTGTGCGGTGAGGTCGAGCAGCCACGACGGGATCACGCTGCCGCGGCGCCAGACCTCGGCGATGTCGGCGATGTCGAGGTCGAGGCGATGCGCCTCCGGCAGCGCCTTGCTGTTGGCGTTCTTCAGGATGTCGAAGCCCTCGGCATAGGCCTGCATCAACCCGTACTCGATGCCGTTATGGATCATCTTGACGAAGTGGCCGGCGCCGTTCGGCCCGGCGTGGATGTAGCCCTGCTCGACGCGCGGGTCGCGGCCCTCGCGGCCGTCCGTGTGCGGGATGTCGCCGCGCCCGGGTGCCAGTGCGGCAAAGAGCGGATCGAGCCGGTCGACGACGGCCTTCTCGCCGCCGATCATCATGCAGTAGCCGCGCGTCAGCCCCCAGACGCCGCCCGAGGTGCCGACGTCGAGATAATGAATGCCGCGTTCGTGCAGTTCCTTCGACCGGCGGATGTCATCCTGCCAGAAGGTGTTGCCGCCATCGATGATGACGTCGCCGCGCTTGAGCAGGCCGCCGAGCTCATCGATGGCCTCTTCGGTGACCCGGCCCGCCGGCAGCATCACCCAGACCGTGCGCGGCGCTTCGAGCCGGCGCACAAGGTCGGCCAGCGTCACCGCGCCGGTCGCGCCTTCGGCGGCCAGTGCCGAGACCGCCTCCGCGCTCTTGTCGTAAACCACCGCGCTGAACCCGCCGGCCTTTTGCAGGCGGCGGACGATGTTGGCGCCCATGCGCCCCAGACCCACCATGCCGAGCTGCATTTTTGTCGATCTCCTGCCGAACCATGCGTTGACATTATCGGCCAATTCCCATGCACTTTGGAACGCATAAGATGGCTTAAGCCACCCCTAGCTTGCGGACCATGCAAAGGGAGAGACGTCATGAGCCCGGCCGCCGAAGGCGTGGACCTTCAAACCGCCTATCAGATGAAACCGCCGACCTACCGCAGCGAGCTGACCGAGGTCGGACGCGGCAAGCCGATGGGCGAGCTGCTGCGGCGGTACTGGCATCCCGTCGGTCTGGCCGCCGATGCCGGCGATACGCCGCGCAAGGTGCGCGCGCTCGGTGAAGACCTCGTGCTGTTTCGCGACCGCCAGGGCCGGCCGGGTCTTCTGCATGCGCGCTGCTGTCATCGCGGCACGACGCTTTACTATGGCAAGGTCGAGGACGACGGCATCCGCTGCTGCTATCACGGCTGGAAGTTCGACACGGCGGGGCATTGCCTGGAGCAGCCCTGCGAACCGGACGGCGGCAGCTTCAAGGACAAGGTGCGCCAGCCCTGGTATCCGCTGGAAGAGCGCTACGGCCTGATCTTCGCCTATATGGGGCCGCCGGAGAAGAAGCCGGTGCTGCCGCGCTATGATTGCCTGGAGACGATGGACGAGGGCGAGTTCCTCGAGGCCGACGATTCATCGATCGGCGGCGGCGGGCCGGCGATCATCCCGTGCAACTGGCTGCAGCATTTCGAGAACGTCGTCGATCCATTTCATGTGCCGGTGCTGCACGGCTCGTTCTCCGGCGCGCAGTTCACCAACATGATGGCGTCGATGCCCGAGGTGACGTTCGAGACCAGCGGGCGCGGCGTCACGGTGCGCTCCATTCGCAAGCAGGACGACGGAAAGGTGTTCTACCGCGTGACCGAAGCGGTGTTTCCGACGCTGCGCGTCGTGCCCAATCCACGCGTCGCGCAATTCGCGCGGGTGGAATCGATCGGCTGGGTGCTGCCGATCGACGACACGTCGTTTCGCATCTATGTCGCCGGCCGCGTCAAGCAGTCGGGCGACATCGGCCGGATGCGCTCGAAATTCAACGGCAAGTTCTGGTGGGACATGAACGAGGAGGAGCACCGCGCCTATCCCGGCGACTACGAGGCGCAGGTCGGGCAGGGGCCGATCACGCTGCACTCGGAGGAGCACTTCGGCCAAAGCGATCGCGGCGTGCTGATGGTGCGCCGCATGCTGCGCGCGCAGCTCGACGCGATCGAAGCAGGCAAGGACCCTGTCGGCGTCAGCTTCGAGGCGAGCGAGAAGCCGATCGCGTTGGAAGCCGGCAACTACATCAGCGAAAGTTAGTGGCGACATCACCCAACGTGATGATGCTTTTGCGCGTGTCTGCTTGTGCGCGCAGATGGCATTTCGTAAAACCAACCGCAGCAATCAAGCATTCCGTACGCATCCGCAAATCCCAACCGACAAAGGGAACTGAACCATGAACATTGCCGTCACACCCCGCAGGACGAGCTATGGCCTGAGCCCCGGCGACGAGCTGAATGATTTGCGCATGTCCGACGACGGTCCGGCCGCTCTACGACCATGTCCGCATGTTCATCAAGGAGACGGTCGATCCGATGGCGTCGGAGTTCGCCCGGCTCGGCAAGGACAAGACCGACCGCTGGAGCTTTGCGCCCGGCCAGCTCGAGGTGCTGCAGAAGGCCAAGGACAAGGCCAAGTCCGAAGGACTGTGGAACTTCTTCCTGCCCGACGCTGAGACCGGCGAAGGCTTGAAGAACCTCGACTACGCCTACATCGCCGCCGAGCTCGGCAAGAGCCCGATGGCGTCGGAGACGATGAACTGTGCGGCGCCCGACACCGGCAACATGGAGGTGCTCGAGCGTGTCGGCACCAAGGAGCAGAAGGAGAAGTGGCTGAAGCCGCTGCTCAACGGCGAGATCCGCTCCGCCTATGTGATGACCGAGCCGAACGTCGCCTCGTCGGACGCCAAGAACGTCGCGACCACGGCAAAGCTCGTCGGCGACGAGTGGGTGATCAACGGCGAGAAGTACTACATCTCCGGCGCCGGCGATCCGCGCTGCAAGATCATGATCGTGATGGTCAAGACCAATCCGGACGCAGCACCAAGCAAGCAGCAGTCGCAGATCCTCGTTCCGAAGGACACGCCCGGCGTCGAGATCCTCGGGCCGATGCATGTGTTCGGGCACGACCACGCGCCGCGCGGCCACATGCACATCCGCTTCAACAATGTGCGGGTGCCGAAGGAGAACATCCTGCTTGGCGAGGGACGCGGCTTCGAGATTTCCCAGGTGCGGCTCGGTCCCGGTCGCATCCATCACTGCATGCGCACGATCGGCAAGGCGGAGAAGGCGCTGGACATGATGGTCACGCGCGGCCTGACGCGCGTGGCGTTCGGCAAGCAGATCGCCCACCTCGGCGGCAACCTGCAGATCATCGCCCAGGCGCGTTGCGAGATCGAGGCGATGCGGCTGATGGTGCTGAAGGCCGCCAAGGCGATGGACGTGCTCGGCAACAAGGAAGCGCGCGTGTGGGTCAGCATGGTCAAGGCCATGGTGCCCGAGCGCGCCTGCAAGATCATCGACCAGTCGATCCAGATGCACGGCGCCACCGGCATCTCCCACTGGACGCCGCTGGCCGACATGTACACCGACGTGCGGCACCTGCGGTTCGCCGACGGTCCCGACGAAGTGCACTGGATGGTCGTCGGCCGCCACGAACTGAGCATGATGTAGGGTTCGGCGGTCAAAATCTGGGCGGCCCGCCGGCTAGGACGGCGGGTCCGTTGCGGCTAGACTGGGCCTCGACCAATCCGGCGAGGCCGCAGTCTTGAGTGCACAGGAAGCCACAGCCGCCCGTAATGAAGCGGAGGCCGCGCGTACGGCCAACTCGGGCCCCGCGGAAGACGCGCGGCTGCGCGCCGATATCCGCCTGCTCGGCCGCGTGCTGGGCGACACGGTGCGCGATCAGGAAGGGGCGCAGGTCTACGAGCTGGTGGAGACGATCCGCCAGACATCGGTCCGGTTCCATCGCGACAACGACGAGCCCGCCCGGCGCGAGCTCGAAACCATCCTCGACGGCATGTCGATCGACGACACCCTTCGGGTCGTCCGCGCCTTCAGCTATTTCTCGCATCTCGCCAACATCGCCGAGGACCAGCAGAACATCCGCCAGCTGCGTGCGCAGGGTGCGACGGCCGCGTCGCTGCACACAGCGATCGCCCGTGCGCGCGAGGCCGGGATCGACACGGAACAATTGCGCAGCTTCTTCAACGGCGCGCTCGTCAGCCCGGTGCTGACCGCGCATCCGACCGAAGTGCGCCGCAAGAGCACGATCGACCGCGAGATGGAGATCGCGGCATTGATCGACCGGCGCGAGCGCATGCAATTGACGGCCGAGGAGTTCGAGGCGAGCGAAGAGCAGCTGCGGCGGACGGTGCTGACGCTCTGGCAGACCAACCTGCTGCGCCGGACGAAGCTCGGCGTGCTCGATGAGGTCGCCAACGGCCTGTCGTTCTACGACTACACGTTCCTGCGCGAGGTGCCGCGCATCCATTCGCGTCTGGAGGACGAGCTGGCCTCGGAGACCAACGGGCCCGAGGCGC
Source organism: uncultured Alphaproteobacteria bacterium (assembly GCA_963843435.1). Classification (GTDB taxonomy): domain Bacteria; phylum Pseudomonadota; class Alphaproteobacteria; order Rhizobiales; family Xanthobacteraceae; genus P52-10. Next base: position 73,668 of record CAWJKJ010000002.1, on the reverse strand, counting down.
TGGCCTCGTTCCTGCGCATGGGCTCGTGGATCGGCGGCGACCGCGACGGCAATCCGTTCGTGACCGGCGACATCCTGCGCGGCACGCTGCACCGGCAGTCGAGCCGCATCCTGGGCTTCTATCTCGAGGAGCTGAACGAGCTCGGCGCGGAACTGTCGCTCGCCGCCAACCTCGCCGACGTCTCGGTGGAGCTGCGCGCGCTGGCCGAAAGCTCGCCGGATTCCTCGCCGCAGCGCGCCGGCGAACCCTATCGGCTGGCGGTCAGCCGCATCTACGCGCGCATGGCGGCGACGGCGATGAAGCTCAAGGTCGAGGTGCGGCGCGCGCCGGTCGGGCAGGTGGCCGCCTATGCGGATGTGGCCGAGTTCCAGCGCGACCTCGACATCCTGCATCGCTCGCTGATCGCCAACCAGTCCGCGATCATTGCGCGCGGACGATTGCGTGCGCTGCGCCGCGCGGCCGACTGCTTCGGCTTCCATCTCGCGAGCCTCGATCTGCAGGCAGAACTCCGCCGTGCACGAGCGGACGGTCGCCGAGCTGTTCGAGAAGGCCGCGCCCGGCACGCGCTACGATGAGCTCGCGGAAGACGCGCGCATCGCGCTGCTGGCGCGCGAGATCGCCTCCGCGCGTCCGCTGATCTCGCCGCACATCGCCTACAGCGACGAGACGCAGGGCGAACTCGCCGTGTTCCGTGCGGCCGCCGAGGCGCATGCGGTGTTCGGCAGCCGCGCCATTCCCCAGTGCATCATATCGATGACGCGGGGCGTGTCGGACCTGCTCGAAGTCGCGCTGCTGCTGAAGGAGGCCGGCCTGGTCGATCCGAACGGGACCAGCCGGCTCGATATCGTTCCGCTGTTCGAGACGATCGACGACCTCCGCCATTGTGCGCACATCATGGACCGGCTGCTGTCGCTCGACGGAATACCGGCGGCTGGTCGCGAGCCGCGGCAACGTGCACGAGGTGATGCTCGGCTATTCCGACAGCAACAAGGACGGCGGCTTCGTCACGTCGGGCTGGGAGCTGTACAAGGCGGAGATCGAGCTGGTCGACGTGTTCGAGCAGCACGGCGTTCGCCTGCGCCTGTTCCATGGCCGCGGCGGTTCGGTCGGCCGCGGCGGCGGCCCGAGCCATGAGGCGATCCTGGCGCAACCCGGCGGCGCGGTCGACGGCCAGATCCGCATCACCGAGCAGGGCGAGACCATCTTCAGCAAATATGCGAATGCCGAAGTCGGGCGCAGCAACCTGGAGATCCTTGCCGCGGCGACGCTGGAAGCGAGCCTGCTGCAGCCGCGCGAGAGCGCGCCGCGCGAGGAATACCTGAAGGCGATGGAGGAGCTGTCCGGCTTCGCCTTTGCGGCCTATCGCAACCTCGTCTACGAGACGGAGGGCTTCGTCGACTACTTCTGGGCATCGACGGTGATCAGCGAGATCGCCACGCTGAACATCGGCAGCCGCCCGGCCTCGCGTTCGAAGACGCGGAAGATCGAGGATCTGCGCGCGATCCCGTGGGTGTTCAGCTGGGCGCAGTGCCGGCTGATGCTGCCCGGCTGGTACGGTTTTGGCAGCGCCGTCGAGGCCTTCGTCGCGAAGCATCCGGACAAGGGCGTCGCCTTCCTGAGCGAGCTCTATCGCGAGTGGCCGTTCTTTCGCATGCTGCTGTCGAACATGGACATGGTGCTGGCCAAGAGCAGCATCGCCATCGCCTCGCGCTATGCGGAGCTCGTTCCCGACGAAGACCTGCGCAACACGATCTTCGCGCGCATCCGCACCGAGTGGCAGGCATCGATCGATGCGCTGCTGAAGCATCATGGGCCACGCGCGGCTGCTGCAGGGCAACCCGCAGCTCGAGCGCTCGATCCGCAACCGCTTTCCCTACCTCGACCCGCTCAACCACGTGCAGGTCGAGCTGTTGCGCGCGCACCGTGACGGCGGCAGCGACGAGCAGGTGCTGCGCGGCATCCATCTCACCATCAACGGAATTTCCGCAGGGCTGCGCAACAGCGGCTAAGCGGGCTGCTCCGACAGTTTCACGATCCGGACTTTGACTTCTTTCGGCCTGCGCCACGCTCCCGTGGCGGGGAGGGCGTCGTCGTCACCATCTTGTTGTCGATGATGCGCTCCATCGGCCGGATGCCGAGCGCATGCTCCCGCGAGATCCCGATATGCCGGGTCAGCAAATCGACTGCGGTTGGCGCATCGCGCTTCTTGCAGGCATCGAGAATCTCCAGATGCTCATGCGCCGCCGACTTCAGACGCAACAGCGGCTGGCCCATGTTGATCCGGAACAGCCTCAGGCGCGCGGCGTTCAAGCTGTAGTGCTTGCTCATGATTTCGTTCTGCTGGAAGTCCACCAGGTCCTTGTGAAACTGGTAGTCGTCGTCCAGCACCCTCCAGCGGGCCTCGATGTCGTCCGGCGACAGTTCCAGCGCCCTGATCGACTTCTTCACCTTCACCATCAGCTCGGCGATCGCCGTCTCCGGCGCGGTGGCCGTAAAGTGTCGTACGGCGTTCAATTCCAGCAGCAGCCGGTATTCGTAGGCGTCATTGATCGCCTTCGGCCCGCCTTCGATGATCTGGATTCCGCGCTGCGGATAGACGTTGATCAGGCCTTCGATTTCCAGCTTGCGAATGGCCTCGCGCACCGGATTCAGCGTTGCGCCGAGCAGGGAGGTCAGCTCGCGCTGCGAGACGAATTGGCCCGTCCGGAGTTCGCCAGTGAAGAGCCGCTCCTTCAACTGGTCGTAGACATCCGTCCGCATCATGGGGGTCGACGTGGCCACGCAAATCCTCCTGCCAACTTTATTGCAGATAGTACTTGACGGCGCGGCAGAATTCAACTGAAATGTCACTGACATTTTTGTTGGTGATGAGGTGGATGTGGCGCGGACGGGGCGTGAAATCGAAATTGCGGTCGATACCGGCGGTACGTTCACCGATTGCGTCGTGCTCGATTCGGCGACCCGGACGATCTCCGGCTTCAAGGTGCTGTCGACGCCGCACGATCCTTCGGTCGCGATCTTCAACGCCCTGAAGGCGCTGCTTGCGGGCGCGGACATCGAGGCCGGCGATATCCGCGTCGTGCTGCATGCGACCACGGTGGCGACGAATGCGCTGATCGAGCGCAAGGGTTCGAAAGTCGGACTGATCACGACAAAGGGCTTCCGTGACGTGATCGAGCTCAGGCGCGAGACGCGCTACGACGAGGTCGACCTGTTTCCGGTATTTCCCGACCCGCTGGTGGCGCGACATCTGCGCCTGGGCGTCACTGAGCGGGTCGATGCGGCCGGCAATGTCGTGGTGGCGCTGGATCGGGACCACGTCCGCGCCCAGCTGAAGCAGCTCAAGGAGAAGGATGTCGAAGCGGTCGCGGTCAGCTTCCTTCATTCCTACATCAATCCGGATCATGAATTGTCGGCGGCGCGCCTCGCGGCCGAAGAGTTCGCGTTCGATGCGATTTCGGTGTCCTGCGAGGTGCAGCCGGAAATTCGGGAGTATGAGCGCACCAGCACGACGGTCGCGAACGCCTTCATCCAGAAGAAGGTTCAGCATTACATCACCGGCCTGAAGGACGGCCTGGCGCAGCGTGGCATCGACGCGTCGCTGCAGATCATGCAGTCGAACGGCGGCTTCGCCGGTCCGGAGGCGACATCGAAGTTTCCGGTGCGGATGGTCGAGTCGGGCCCGGCGGCCGGAACGATCTCGGCGATCTTCCATGGCCGTCGCGCAGGCTACGAGCGGATCGTCAGCTTCGACATGGGCGGCACCACCGCCAAGATCGCGGTGCTGACCGGCGAAACGCCGCCGCTGGTCAACGAGCTCGAAGTCGCGCGCGTCCATCGCTTCAAGGCGGGGAGCGGCATTCCGCTGCGCTGCCCAAGCGTCGCGCTCAACGAGATCGGTGCCGGAGGCGGCAGCATCGCCTCGATCGATAGCGTCGGCCTGATGCGTGTCGGCCCGGAGAGCGCGGGCGCGTCGCCGGGGCCCGTGTGTTACGCGCAGGGCGGCGAGGAGCCCACGGTCACCGACGCCGACCTGATCCTGGGCTATCTCGACGCCGGATATTTTGCCGGCGGCAGCATTCGCCTGGACAGGCAAGCCGCCGAAGCCGCGGTGCGCACGAAGCTGTCGTCAAAGCTGGACCTGTCGCTCGAGCGAACGGCCTGGGGTATCCACGACATCGTCAATCAGAACATGGCGAGCGCCGCGCGCCTGCACATTCTGGAGCAGGGCGAGGATCCGTCGACGTTCGCGATGGTCGCGTTCGGCGGTGCCGGTCCCGTGCACGCGCATCGCGTTGCGCAGGCGCTCGCGATCCGCACCATCGTCTATCCGCTTCATGCCGGCGTCGCATCGGCCTTCGGGCTCGTCGTTGCGCCGATGACGGCGAACTTCGTGCAGACCTACAAGGCGACGCTCGACGCGCTCGACTGGGATCGGTTCAACGACATTTTCCACGATATGGAGACGCGCGCGGCGAAGACGTTCGAACGCGAGGCGACGAAGGGGCTGTCCTGTTCGCGATCGGTCGACTTTCGCTATGTCGGCCAGGGTTTTGAAGTGCAGGTGCCGCTGCCGTCGCGCGCCTGCGGGGCGAAGGACCGTGCGGAACTCGAAGCGCTGATGCGGGACGAATACCAGCGCTTGTTCGGCCGGACCGTCCAGGGCGTCGCACTCGAGATCGTCAATCTGAGGCTTTTTGCCCGCGCTGAGCGCGGCAGCCGGTCACTTGATTTCGAGCAGCCGGCAACGGTCGCCGGCCCCGCGGTGAAGGGCAGCCGGCCCGCATATTTCGATGAAGCAAAGGGCTTTGTCGAAACCACCGTCTACGACCGCAACGCCTTGAGCCCGGCAAGCACCCTGAATGGGCCAGCCATCATCGAGGAAAAGGACACGACCATCATCGTGCCGCCCGGTGCGAGTGTTGCGATCGATGAGCATCGCAACGTGATCGTGACACTGCCTGCCGTGAAATGAGCTGAGATCGACAATGCGCCACGAAAAGTCCTTCATCGATCCCATCGCGCTGGAAATGGCGTGGAGCAGGCTGATCTCGCTGCTCGACGAGGCGTCGAACTTCATGCTGCGAACGTCGTTCTCCTCGATCGTGCGCGAGGCGAAGGACTTCACCATCGTGCTGATGGACGCGCGCGGGCGCGTCGTTGCTCACCCGACCGCCGGCTGCCCGCCCTTCAACGGGACGATGCCGCGAACCATACGGCACTTGCTCGACGCGTTCCCGATCGAACAGTGGCATCCGGGCGACTTCATCGCCACCAACGATCCGTGGATGGGGACGGGCCATACCAATGACGTCAGCGCCGCGCGGCCGGTCTTTCGCAATGACGTGCTGATCGGCTTCGTCGGGGTCGTCGCGCACATGGCCGACATCGGCGGCATCATGTGGTCGGCCACGTCCCGCGAGATTTTCGAGGAAGGGCTGCAGATCCCGCGGATGAAGCTGTTCGCGCGCGGGCAGCCCAACGTCACTGCGTTCCAGTTCATCAAGCAGAACGTGCGCAAGCCCGACATCGTCGAGGGCGACCTGTTCGCGATGCTGGCTGCGACGGAAGTCGTCGACCGGCAGCTGAACGAGTTTCTCGACGCGTTCGGCGTGGAGCGCTGGCAGCTCCTGGCCGACGAGATGATAACCCGGGCCGCCAACGCCATGCGCAGAGAGATCGAAAGCATCCCGAACGGCGTCTACGAGAACGAGATTTTTCTCGACGGGACCGACGAGCCGCTGCCGATCAGGGCGAAGCTGACGGTTACGACCGACGCCATCCATGTCGATTACGCAGGTTCGGCCGAGCAGGTCCCTTACGCGATCAATTCGCCTTACTGCTACACCTATGCCTACACGGTCTATCCGCTGAAGTGCCTGTGCAGCCCGGGCACGCCGAACAATCAGGGCACGTTCGATGCGATCACCGTGTCGGCCCCGCTGGGCTCAATTCTGAATCCGACCTATCCCGCGCCCACATCGGCGCGCATGCTGAGCGGGCATCCGCTGCATGTGGCGCTGTTCGGTGCCCTGGCCCAGGCCTTGCCCGATCGCGTGATCGCCGACTCGGCGGCGCCGCGCCCGATCATCCTGGTGAGCGGCTACCGCGACGACAATGTCCGCTTTCACATGCCGTTCTTCCTGATGGGCGGGATGGGCGCCTCGAAACACCGGGATGGCCCGGCGTGTCTTCCCTATCCGACCAACGTGCGTTCGACGCCCGTCGAGCTGATGGAGGCCGAGGCCGCCATCCGCATCGAGCACAAGGAGCTGGTGCAGGACAGCGGCGGCAGAGGCATGCATCGCGGCGGTGCCGCGCAGGAAATCAGGCTGCGCAATATTTCGGCGAAGCCGATGTATGTGTCGCTGATCACCGAGCGCACCAAGACCGCGCCGCGCGGCATGTTCGGTGGCGGCGACGGCATGAAGCCGAGGTTCGAACGCGAAGACGGCACGCCGGTCGATCCGAAAGGCATCCATGTCGTCAAGTCCGGCGAGGCGTTGATCGTGCGCGCGCATGGCGGCGGCGGCTACGGCGATCCGCGGCTTCGGGCGGCAGACGCGGTCGCCGACGACGTGCTCAACGAATATGTCAGTCGCGACCATTGACAGCAAACAAAAATCTAGACTGAAATGTCACATATGACGATGTTGTGCCCATGACCGTTTATGACTTCCGGAGCGACACCGTAACGCTGCCGACTGCGGAGATGATGGCGGCGATGAACGCCGCGCGCCTGGGAGATTCCGCGCGCGGCGACGATCCGACCGTCAACGAGCTCGAACGGCTCGCCGCGCAACTGACCGGCAAGGATGACGCGCTGTTCGTGCCGTCCGGGACGATGGCGAATCTTGCGGCGGTGATCGGCCACGGCGGCCACGGCGGCGAAGTGATCGTCGAGGCGTCGGCCCATATCTACAACTCGGAAGGCGGCGGCCTTGCAGTGCTGGCGGGCGCGGTGCCGCGGCCGCTGCGCGGCGATTATGGCGTGCTTGATCCCGATGACGTGAAGAGCGCGATCGTCGCCTCGGGACAGATGTCGCCGACGCGGCTGATCTGTCTTGAGAACACCCACAATGCGTCCGGAGGCTCGGTCGTTTCGCTCGAAAGCATGGCGGCGATCCACGACGTCGCAAGGCAGGCGGGCGTTCCGCTCCATGTCGACGGCGCGCGCCTGTTCAATGCGGCGACCTATCTGAACGTGCCGATCATCGAGATCTGCCGGCATACCGACTCGGTGTGGTTCGCCCTGTGCAAGGGGCTCGGCGCACCGGTCGGCGCCATGCTTGCCGGCGACAAGGCGTTCATGACGAGGGCGCGCCTGGCCGCGAAAATGCTCGGCGGCGCCATGCGCCAGGCCGGATTGATCGCAGCGCCTGCGATCGTGGCGCTGAAGGACCCTTACGCCGTCCACCGGCGCGATCACGAACTGGCGCGACGGCTGGCGCGCGGGCTCGCGGCGATCGATCCGAGCGTCGTCGCCGTGGACCGGGTGCACACCAACATCGTCAACTGCTTCGTCGATCGTTTTGCCGGCGATGCGTCGGGCATCAACGCTGCCTTGAGGGCGCGCGGCATTCTCGCCAACCACAAGCGCACGAAGATCCGCTTCGTCACGCATTATCACATCGATGAGGCCGCAGTTGATGCGGCGATCGGCAGGTTTGCCGAAGTCATCGAGCCGCTTCGGAAGGTCGCATGATGTCGATCGGCACGCACCGGACACCCGCGCTCGCGAAGCAGAGCCCGATCTTCTATCCGGGCGACGAACTGCATCGCGTCAAGCAGCAAAAGGTACAGCACGCGCTCGTCGATGCCGGGCTGGACGCGTTCCTGTTCTTCAAGGCGGAAGCGGTCCGCTACATCACCGACTTCTACGTCAAGGGTTTCCGCCCCTTCATGGAGCCGGAATACGTGGTTCTGGTCGCGAAGGGCAAGCCGCCGGTCGTCGGCTACATTTCCGGGAGCGACGACCTGAGGATCCGCTACCGCTCGGATATCGAGGACGCGCGAAAGTTGCCCCACGTTGCCGATTGGGGAACCGTGATCGGTCAGATGATTTCGGACTACGGCCTGGGCAACGCCCGGATCGGCACCGACCTGATGCCCTACATGGTCCACGAGGATCTCAAGCGGCAATTTCCGGGTCTCACGTTCGTCGATGCCGGAAAGACCTGGTCGAAACTGACGGCGATCAAGCACCCGGAAGAGGTCAGGCTCATTCGCGAAGCTGTCCGCGTGGCCGACCTGGGCGTGTCGGCCGCGATCGCAGCGATCCGCCCGGGCGTCACCGAGCATGCGGTGTCGGCCGAGGCCGTCTATGCGATGCGCAAGAACGGCTCGGAGTTCGAGCCGTTCATTCCGCTCGTGGCCTCGGGCAGCAACACGTCGCTGTTCGAACGCGTCGCGACGGAGAAGAAGATCGAGACGGGCGAGATGGTGATCCTGGACATCGGCTCCGTCGTCAAGGGCTACACCGGCGATCTCGCAACGACGGTGATCTGCGGCGAACCGACAGCTGAACAGAAGGCGATCTACAAGGCGACGCACCTCGCGCTGCAGGAGGCGAAGAAGGTCATCAAGCCGGGAGTGACCTGTCACCAGATCGATCGGCGCGCGCGCGAAGTGATCGAAGACGCCGGCTGGGGCAAGTATCTCTACACCGGCAACACCGGGCATCAGCTTGGGTTCGGCCTGCACGGCGAACCGCTGGTGCACAAGAACGTCGACTTCGAGGTCGTGCGCGAACATGGTGATATGCCTCGAGCCGCGGATCGTGCTGCCGGACAGGCCCGATGTCGGCGGCGCGCATCTTGAAGACGTCGTGGTCGTCACGGACCACGGCTCCGAGCAACTCAATCAGACGCCCTACGACCAGCGCCTGCTGTCTTGAACCACTGACCACTCTGGAGGCAAGAATGTCGATGCGTTTCCGCCAGCTGCGCCGTCAGCTATCGATCGCTTCTTTGGCAATGTTCACGATGCTTGCTGCGCCGGCTTCCGCTCCGGCTCAGGACTATCCGAGCGGTCCGGTGCAGATCATCGTCGCATTCGGCGCGGGCGGCGGCACCGATACGCTCGCGCGGCTGCTCGCGCCGTCGCTGTCGAAGATCCTCGGCAAGCCGGTGACGGTGCAGAACCTTCCCGGCGGCGGCGGGCAGGTCGCAGCAACCGCCGTCATGCGCGACGGCGCCGAGGGGCTCGCGATCCTCGCCACCAACGAACCGGACCTGTTCATGAGCACCGTGTTCAGCAAGCCGCCTTACAAGAGCGGCGACCTGCAGCCCATCATGGTCGACGTGCTCGATCCGCGCATCATGCTGGTGAAGAAGGACTCGGACATCAACAGCTTCAAGGATTTCGTCGAGCGCGCCAAGGCGCAGCCGGGCAAGCTCGCGGTTTCCGCGACCCAGGGCGGCGCGCAGGAGCTGTTCGCCAAGTGGCTGTTCAGCAAGCTCGGCCTGCAGGTGCGCATTGTCGGCTATGAGGGCGGTGGCCCGGCCGCGAATGCGATGCTGGCCGGCGACGTGGTCGCGACCATCGGCGACGACTCCGCCCGCCTGAACATCCGCTCGCAATCGAAGGCGCTGTTCGTCGGCGCCAAGACCAAGAGCCCGCGCTGGTCGGAGGCGCCCACGCTCGCGGAAGCCGTTGCGCCATATGGCGTGAAGCTGCCGTCCGACGATTTCCTGGCGCGCTATGGCGTGTATGTGGTGCCGACGGCGTTCAAGACGAAGTATCCCGCAGCCTACGCCAAGCTGCAGCAGGCGCTGATCGAGGCGCGCGATGCGCCGGAGTTCAAGGCCTTCTTCGAAAGGAACTCGCTCAACGATCTGTCGATCGGCAAGACCGGCGAGGCGCTGCAGCCGACCTTCGCGGCCGACTTCTCCGAGATCCCGAAGCTGAAGTAGTGATACGAGGCCGGGTCGCCGGCTCGCATTCCTGAGGAAAACGAATGTCGAATTCGCAGCAAGCAAGGCCCGGCCATCAGCTCCTGCGCGAGCTGACCGTTCCCGCCATCATGGTGGTCGGCATCGCCTTGTTTCTCTACGATTCGACGCACCTGTCCTGCGAGGCGCTGGTTTTCCCGGTCGTGCTGATCGTCGTCATCCTGGCGGCCATTGCCTGGGCGCTCGTGCGGCGTATCTCAAGGGCGAGCAGGTCCAGCGCGGCTGACGCCGAAGACGACGAAGAGGGCGGACCGATCATCGCTGCCACGCCGTGGCTGCTGGTCGCGCTGCCGGCGGTTCTCGTCGCATCGTTCAACTATCTCGGCGTATTGCCTGCACTCGTTCTGCCTCGTGTTTGGCGGCGCAGGCGGTGTTCGGACTGCGCTCGCCCGTGCAGAGCCTGCTGATCGCCATCGCGGTCGTCGCGCCGACCTACGTCATCTTCAAGTATGTTCTGTATGCCCGCTTCCCGGCGGGCATTCTTCGGTCTCGGCTGAGGGCGCGGCGCGATGGACACGCTGATCCATATGCAGCAGGGCTTCATCAACGCGGTGCAGTGGCAGGCGCTGTTGATGATGGTGCTCGGCACGCTGATCGGCACCTTTGCCGGCATCATCCCCGGGCTCTCGTCCGGGATGTCGGTGGCGCTGTTTCTGCCGCTCACATTCACCATGAGCCCGCTGCACGGGATCATCTTTCTGATTTCGATCTATGTGTCTGTCGGCTACGGCGGCGCGCTGACGGCGATCCTGCTGAACACGCCAGGCTCGCCGCAGAACGCGGTGACCACGCTGGACGGCTTCGAGCTGACCAAGCAGGGACGCGCTGCAGAGGCTCTGGGGTACTCGATCTCGTCTTCGGTCTATGGCGGCTTGATCTCCTATGTCGCCATGCTGCTGTCGATCGGCTTCGTTGCGACCGTGGCGCTGAAGTTCGGTCCGCCCGAGATGTTTCTGGTGGCGATCGCCGGCGTCACCGTGCTCGGCGCCGTCGGCTCCGCGTCGGTGGCGAAGACGATGGCGTCGGGCGTTTTCGGACTGCTTGCGGGCACGATCGGCATCGTTCCGACCGGCGAGTGGCGGGCGACCTTCGGCGAACCTTATCTCGCCGAAGGCATGCCGATCATTCCGGTGCTGATCGGCATGTTCGTCTTTTCCGAACTGATGCTGATGACGTTTCGCGAATACGTCATCGACTCCACGATCACCGTGAAGCGCAGCCTGCGCGATATCTTCAGCGGCTTCCGTCTGCCGGCCTGGACGCTGCCGGCCTTCATGCGGTCCACCGGGCTCGGCATCGTCGTCGGTCTGTTGCCTGCCGCTGGCGGCACGGCGGCATCGTTTGCGTCCTATTCGCTCTCGCGAAAGCTATCCAGCCGGAGCGAGGAGTACGGCAAGGGCAGCGTCGAGGGCGTCGATCGCGTCCGAAAGCGCCAACAACGCGTGCTCGGGCGGCGACATCATGACGACGCTGGTGCTCGGCGTGCCGGGCAGCGCCACGACCGGCATCCTGCTCGGCGCGTTGACCATGCACGGTCTGCAGGCGGGCCCGAACTTCGTCGCCCAGCAGCAGACGCTCGTCTACGGCATCATCGCCGCAGCGATCATCTCGCAAGTGTTCATGGTCGCCGCTGCCGTGTTTGCGGCCTACAGCCTCTCGGGCACACTGAGCGTGCCGACGCGTATCCTGGTGCCGATCCTGATCCTGTTCTCGGTGATCGGCGCCTATGCGTCGCGCAACGCTGCGTTCGATGTCTATCTGATGCTGGTCTGCGGCGCCGTCGGCTACCTGATGAAGCGCACGGGTTACTCGCCCGCCGCTGCGGTGATGGGCGTCATCCTGTCGCCGATTGCGGACAACGAGTTGATCCGGATGTTCCAGCTCTATGGCAGCGACTGGTATCTGGCCTTCGTCACGCGACCGATCGCGGCCTGCATCCTGGCACTTCTTGTGGCGACGCTAGCCTGGAGCGCCTTCAGCCGTTTCTCGGCACGCAGGCAACGACAGCTTGCCGCACAGAGTAGCGCGGCACCATGAAAATCTATGCGTCGCGCGGCACGACCCACGAGCCGCCGACGGCGAAGACGTTCGGCAGTGCCAGATAAGCTGCGGCGTTCGACTGGTCGACGCCGCCGGTCGGGCAGAACGTCACGTCCTGCAGCACCGGTGCGACTGCCTTTAGAAAAGCGATCCCGCCCGATGGCCCGGCGGGGAAGAATTTGAGATGATCGAATCCGGCGCTCCGCATGCGCATCGCCTCGGACGGCGTGGCGACGCCGGGCAGCCAGGCGTGCTGTCCGGCACGGGCGGCCGCGACCAATTCCCCGGTCGAGCCCGGCGAAACGAGGAATTTTGCTCCGGCGTTGCGTGCGTCGTCCATCTGCTGCGGCGTGAGTATCGTGCCGGCGCCGACGATCGCGTCGGGCAGGGCGCTGGAAATCGCGCGGATGCAGTCCAGTGCGCGTGCCGTTCGCAGCGTGACTTCGACGGCCGGCATGCCGCCGGCAACAAGCTTCCCGGCAATGCGCACCGCCTGTTCCGGGTCCTCGAAGGTCGCCACTGGAATGATCGTCGCGCCACGGAAGATTTTGCTGAAGCTCATCGCAGAACGGCCCTGTTGCCGATGAAAGGTCGCGCAATCAGGCCACGACGCCAGTGCTTTCTTGACCGTCTCCGCGTCCGGAATAGGCGCGACCGCGCCGAACCCGGTGGTGGAGATGGCCGCGGCGACTGCAGCATAACGGCCTGCGGCTGTGAGATCGTCGCCAGCCAGCAGCCGCGCAACGAACGCTCCGCCGAACGTATCGCCGGCGCCGGTGGCGTCGACCGCCGTGACCGGATAGGGATCGATGCGATGCCGCTCGCTGGGGCTCGCCACGATCGCGCCCTTCTCGCCGAGTTTCAGCGCGACAATCGGCGCGCCGCGCGCCAGCGCGAAATCGACCAGGGCGTCCGCGTCGTGAATGCCGGTCAGCATCGACAGGTCATCGTAGGACGGCAGGCTGATGTCGCAGAGGGCCATCATGTCGGTGATGACAGCGCGCGCCCGGTCCCTCGGCCAAAGCCTGAGCCGCAGATTGGTGTCGAACGACACCATCCGTCCGGCGGCCTTGGCGGCCTCGGCCGCAAGGTAACAGGCGTCGCAGGCGCTCGTGGAAATGGCCAGGCTGATGCCGGAGATGTGGAGAACCTTGGCGCCGACCACATAGTCGCGGTCGACGTCGGCCGCTGCGAACCGGCTTGCCGCCGATCCCGTACGGTAGAAGTGGAAGGCGTGTCCGTTCTCGCCGTGGGTGACGAAGTAGATGGCCGTCGGCGCCGCGCGGTCGATCTTGACGGCACCGGCGTCGACGCCCTCGGCGCGCCAGAGCTCGAGGAACATGCGCCCGTAGGCATCTTCGCCGAGCGCGGTCACGTAGCCCGTGCGCGCGCCCTGCCGCGCGGCGGCGATGATGAAGTTCGATGTGTCGCCGCCGTACCCTTGCAGATACTGGGCGGAATGCTTGCCGCCGGTTTGGTTGAACTCGATCATCGGCTCGCCGATCGCGATGATGTCAAGCGCCATGGCTATCGGCCTGTCTGCTAGTGAACGAAAGTTCCGCCAAGCTCGTCCTCGATATGAATGCGGATGATGTCGGCGAACGTCCTCTCCGCGGCGGCGAAGCCGAGTTTGATCGCGCGGCTGGCTTCGAAATTCTGCGGCCAGCCGCCGACGATGGCCGCGATCGCTTCATCCGGCTCGCGCCTGATGCGTGCGGCCACGGCCGGGCCGGCAACCGCCGTCAGCGCTGCAATCTGCTCTGTGACCGTCGCCGACAGGCCCGGCATGTTGAAGTTGCGCCGCGGCCCGATCGCCTCGTTGTCGAGCGTCGCCGCATGCATAAGGAAGCCGATCGCCGACCGTGGCGAGGCGTGCCAGTGGCGGACGCTCTCCGCCACGGGGAGGATCGCCGGCTTGCCGGCGAGGGGCTCGCGAAGGATGTTGGAGAAGAAGCCCGATGCGGCCTTGTTCGGCAGCCCCGGTCGAACGCAGATGGTCGGCAGGCGGATGCCGATGCCATCGAGAAAGCCGCGCCGGGTATAGTCGGCGAGCAGCAGTTCGCAGATCGTCTTCTGGGTGCCGTAGCTTGTGAGCGGCGCGCTCAGGAACTCGTCGCTGATGGCGGGTGGGAACGGCGCGCCATAGACGGCGATCGACGACGTAAAGACAAGCCGCGGACGGTAGCTGCCGCCGATCGCGCGGATGGCTTCGAGAAGATGCCGCGTTCCGTCGAGGTTGATGCGATAGCCCTTCTCGAAGTCGGCTTCGGCTTCGCCGGAAACAACCGCGGCCAGATGGAAAATGACATCAGGGCGCGCCGCCACGAGCTTCGCCGCCGCGTCCGCGCCGACAAAGTCGCCGGTCGCGACCTCGACCGGGAAGGGGGCGGCTCCGGCCTGCGCCGGCACCACGTCATGCAGTGTGAGGCGAGTGATGTCGCGCTCGCCGAGGCGTCCATCCCGCGACAGCCGCTCGGTCAGTTTGCGCCCGATCATGCCGGCAGCGCCAAGAATGAGGATATGCAAGGGATGAACTTTCGTCAGTTGCAGGCTCAGTCCCGCATGCGCTTCGCTCATGCGGGCTACTGGAGTGTGCGGCAATCACGTCACGTCGGCAGCAGCGGCTTCACGCGCTGGCCCAGCGACGCCATCGCCTCCTCGGGCGTCTTCATGCCGAGCACGGCGGCCTCGGCCTCTTCCTTGAAGAAATCGCCGGCGCGGGCGGCCTCGTCGAAGGCCGGCAGCGGCACGCGCGCCACCTTCAGCACCTGCCGCTCCTCGTCCGCATAGGGCACCTGCTTGCGGAAGCTGGCATCCTCATAGGTCGAGTTGCGCACCGGGCCGTTGCCGTTGAGCGCGGCCTTCAGCGTCGCCTCCTTCGTCAGCATCGCCTTGATGAAGCTCCAGGACAGATCCTTGCGCTTGGCGTTCTTCGGGATGACCATGCCCCAGAACTCGACCTTGGCCGGCGCGACCTCGTATTTCGACTTCAGCGCTCTCCGAGATCGGCACCGCGACCGTCTTGATCTTGCCGGGGAATTTGCTCTTCTGCGGGTCGTTGTAGATGCGGTTGCGGCCCATGCTCTGCAGGCTCATGGCGGCGCGGCCGGTCTGCATCCAGACATTGACGTCCTCGGTCGAGAGCGTCGCGAAATTGCGCGGGAAGGCGCCGGCCTCGAACAGCTCGCGCAGCAGCTTGATCGCGTTCAGCATCGGCGGCTGGTCGGCGACGCACTTGAAGTCCGGCGTGATGAAATCGCCGTCCCAGGCGCGGGCGATGTCGATCACGTTGGGATAGGTGACGCCCGGCATGCAGAGGCCGACCACCGGCGTGCCGTCGTCGCGCGCGGTAGGTGCAGGCCTTGGCGATCTCGACCATCTCCTCGATGGTCGCGGGCGGCTTCGTGAAGCCCTTCTCGGCCAGCAATTCCTCGTTGTAGTGCAGGCCGGACGAGGCGTGGCGGAACGGGATCGGCGATCGCTTGCCGCCGACCTTCATGCCCTCCATCAGGCCGGGGAAGATGTCGGCGGCGTCCTCGATCGGATCGCGTCTTCAGATAGTCGTCGAGCGGCTCGAACAGGTGCGGCGGCGCGCGGGATCGCCTGCGTGTTCAGCACGAAGCCGACATCGACGGTGGTCTCGCCGAGCGTGGCCTCGCGGAACAGGCGCTCCTGCAGCGGGCCGGTGTCGAAGGTGGTCCACTGGACCGTGACGCCGTTCTTCTGCGCCCAGTCTTGGTGATGTCGCCGCCCTGCGCGCCGGTCGAGACCGTCTGCATGACGCGATGGGCGAAGACGTTGAGCGGCCCGCCGGCCTGCGCGAAGCGCGCGCCGGCACGCGCAAGTCCGCGAAAGCGCGGCCGCCAGGAAGCCGCGTATGGACCGGTCTTCGGTCCTCCCTCGTGCTTGTTCTTCTGTGTTGCCCGCCCGGCCGCTCGCCTGTTGCGCGAGTCCGCGATGGCAGCTTCAGCCGCTTCGAAATGCTGGTCCATGGCCCGCTCTGCCGCCTCGGCGTCGCCCGCGCGGATGGCGTCGACGACCCGGACATGGCGTTCATAGGTCTTGCGCCAGTCGGCGCGCGTGCGCGCGCTGCGCGAGTTGAAGAGCTCCATGACCTCGCGGATCACGGCCGCAGACCGCGCATCTGCAGGTCGAGCAGCCGGTTGCCGGAGAGGCGGCGATCGCCTCGTGGAAATCGAGATCGGCCTCGATCCAGCGCGGGATGTCGCCGCAGCGCGGCCTCCATGCGCACGAGGATCGCGTCGAGCCGCGTCGAGTCGGCCGGCGCGCCGCTCGGCGCGAGGCGCGCGATCGGCGGCTCCAGCATGCGGCGCAGCTCGACCGCCTCGGTCAGGCCGGTCTTGCTGCCGCGCACCGCGAAGCGGAAGAAGCGGTCGAGCGGGGCGGCATCGAGCGCCTGCGACCCGCGCGACCTTGCCCTGCTGGATATGGACGACGCCCATGGCGGCGAGCTGGCGGATGGCCTCGCGCGCGATCGGCTTGCTGACGCCGAAGGAGGTGGCGATCCGCGCCTCCGACGGCAAGGCGTCGCCCGGCTTCAGTCGCCCGTCATGGATCGCCTGCGTGATGCCGCGCGATCAGCGCGTCGCCGAGCCGGATCGGCACGACCTCGGACGCGCCGAACGGGTCGCTGTCGATCTCGGCGCCAGGGTCAGGGCTTCGTTCATCGCCGTCTCCACATTGACGATTGACAGATGCCGGGCAGGTTTGCAACTGACTAACCTATCAGATAGGTTGAGCAGCGTCGCGTCTGCCGGGAGCGCTCCCAGCTGCCGACGTCACGGCCCGCGCATCGGCCGATCGAATCGTCGCACCCGCTGCGCGCCGTGCTGCGCCAAGGCGCAGCGCACCTCGCAGGGCGACTATCCCGGCGATCGAGATCGTGGTCGTCGAGGTCACGACGCAGCGACGGCATCGTCGGCTTTGGCGAGGGGCTGGCCCGGCGCGGCGCGAGCGGCTATGCGCGCCTGATCGACGAGGTGCTGGCGCCGCGCTTGATCGGCAAGGACCCGGCCGACCGGCGCGCGCTTGGAAGACGATGCGCGCCGCGCTCTCCGGCCGGCCCGGCGGGCAACTGGTCGAGGCGATCTCGGCGGTCGACATCGCGCTCTGGGACATTGCCGGCAAGGCGGCGCAACCAGCCGATCGCACAAGCTGCTCGGCGGCATGGGGCGCACGCGCGTGCCGCCTACGCCTCCTCGATCAACTGGCTCGACGACGCGACGGTCGAGGCCGAGGTCGCGGCGGCGCTCGCAGCCGGCTTCCGCGAGATCAAGGTCAAGCTCGGCCACGCCGGTCGAAGGATGCGATCGCGCGCGCACGGCTCGTCCGCAAGCTCGCCGGCGACGATATCGCGCTCTATGTCGACGCCAACTGGGCCTATGACGTCGACGATGCGCATGATCGTCGGCCGGGCGCTGGCCGATCTCGGCTATGGCTTCTTCGAGGAGCCGATCGCGCCGCATGACCGCGCCGGCTACGCGCGCCTCGCGCAGCATCTGCCGATCCGGCTCGCCGCCGGCGAGAGCGACTACGTCGCCTCCGAGGCGCTGGACGATGCTGCAGGACCGCTCGCTCGGCCTGATCCAGCCCGATGTCGCCGCGCTCGGGCGGCATCACCGAGACCTGGCGCATCGCCGAGCTCGCGGCGACGCTTCAACACGGCCTACGCGCCGCATGTCGGCTGGTCCGGCGCGATCTGCGTCGCCGCCAGCCTGCAGCTCGCGGCCGCGGCCGAGACGCTTCGCGCACCTTCGAGTGCATGGTCTACGACAACCCGCTGCGCGACGCGTTCACGCAGCCCGTGGTCGGCGAAGGCAGCCAGCTCGTCGACGGGCAGCTCGCCGGTGCCGCAAGGGCCGGGGCTCGGCATCGAGATCGACCGCGACATGCTCGCGCGCCATCGGATCGCCTGACGCGATGGCGCAGCCGCACGCTCCTCTCCGCCTTCGCGCTGGTCGCGCCGGTCCAGCTGATGGTCGGCGGCATCATCTTCCTGCCGGCGATCTACGTGTTCTGGCTCAGCCTGCACCAGTCCTCCTTCGGGCAGGCGGCGAGCTTCGTCGGCCTCGCCAACTACGCCAAGGTGCTGGGCGACCCCTATTTCTGGCGCGCGCTGCTCAACACGGTGATCGTCGTCGCGGTCGTCGTGCATGTCGAACTGCTGCTCGGCCTCGGCGATGGCGCTGCTCTTCGCCTCGGGCGTGCCGTTCCGGCCGCTGATGCTCGCGATCGTGCTCGCGCCCTACGCGGTCAGCGAGGTCTCGGCGGTGGTGATGTGGCGCTACCTGTTCGAGCCCGATGTCGGGATGATGAGCCAGCTGCTCGCGCGCTCGGCCTGCCGCCGATCGAATGGTCGGTGAAGCCGTCGCACGGGCTGCTGATGGTCGCCTGCTCTCGATCTGGCTGCACCTGCCCTTCACCTTCATCATCCTCTATGCGGCGCGGCTTGCGATTCCCGGCGAGCTCTACGAGGCCGCGCGCGATCGACGGCGCCACCGGCTGGCAGCAGTTCCGGCGGATCACCCTGCCGCTGCTGATGCCGGCGCATGCTGATCGCGGTGCTGTTCCGCTACATCTTCGCCTTCCGCCTGTTCTCCGAGGTCTGGCTGATGACCGGGGCGGGCCGGCGCGCACCACCGAGGTGCTGGCGGTCTATCTCTATCTCGAAGCCTTCCGCTACAACGCCTTCGGCGCCGCCGCCGCGACCGGCTGGCTGCTGGTGCTCGCCTCGCTCCTGCTCGCGCTGTTCTACCTGCGCCGGCTCTACAGGGAGATGTTCGCAAGCATGCGTAAGCGCCCGCTCCCTCGGCGCGATCCTGAAGGCGATCGGCATCGCGCTGATCGTCGCCTGGTCGCTCCTGCCGATCGCGCTGATCGTGATGTCGTCGTTCAAGTCGGACCGCGACATCTTCTCGCTGCCGCGCGCTTCTGCTTCATGCCGACGCTGGCCAATTACGAGACTGCTCTGGAGCCGCTGGGGCGACTTCTTCCACGGCGCTCTGGAACAGCCTCATCGTCACGCCGGCGCGACGCTGCTCGCCGTGCCGTCTCGACGCTCGCCGGCTTCGCCTATTCGCGCTATCGCCGGCCGGGCGCTGCAGGTCAGCGCCTTCTTCCTGATCTTCATCCGCCTGATCCCGCCGATCGTGATCACGCTGCCGCTGTTCCCGGTGGTGAACTGGCTCGGGCTCAACGACACGCATCTGATCCTGATCCTGCTCTACGCGACCTTCTTCGTCTCGCTCGGCACGCATCGTGATGCGCACCTTCATCGACCAGATCCCGCGCGAGCTCGACGAGGCCGCGATGATCGACGGCGCCTCGCAAGTCCAGATCATCCGCGCGTGATCTTCTGCCGCTCGCGGCGCAGGGCATGCTCGCGGTCGCGGTCTTCGTCATCGTCTATGCCTGGAACGAGTTCCTGTTCGCCTTCATCTTCACCACGACCAGGGCCAAGACCGCGCCGCTGGTGATCGCGGAGATGATCGGCGCCGTCGAGGGCGTCGAGTGGGGCGTGCTGTTCGCGGCCTCCACCGTCCAGCTCCTGCCCGTGCTCGCCTTCGTCATCCTCATGCAGAAGCATCTCGTCGCCGGCCTCACCGCCGGCGCGGTGAAGGGATAGTCATGACCCAGCTACTCCGACGACATGCGCCGCGCCATCCGCGAAGCCGACCCGCAGCTCAGCCGCTTCGATCCGCTGCCGCGGATCATCTGCCTCGACGATTTCGACCGCGGCATGTGCGGCTGGACCCAGCTCGTCGGCAATTACGAGATCACGCTCGACCCGATGCTGCCCGGCTACGCCCAGCACACGCCAGCCCATGCTCTCGACCCTGCCGAACTGGGATTTCGGCTCCCATGGCGGCGTCGACGGCTCCTATGCGCTGAAGATCGCGACGCGGCCGAAGCAAGGGCGCGCAGAACGTCACGATCAAGCGCCTGACCTTCCGCAAGCGCGGGCCGATCCGGATCGAGTCCTATTTCACCTTCAAGCCGGAGGCGACCGAGCTGCAGCTGTCGGAGACCGACGTGCGCTCGTTCGGCTTCCTCTACGACCTCCAGGTCGGCGACCAGCATGGCGCGGGCGGCGAGCGCGTGATGCCGCATCTGCGCTTCCTCAATGCGCAGGACGGCGAGCACCTGCAGAAATGGCAGTTCAAGCGCAAGACCACGCCGATCAAGCCGATCGGCACCGAGGCAAGACGATCACGCACTACCACCTCTCGCCGGACGACTGGGAGGACCTGCCGGGCGGCGAGCAGAGGCTCTGCTACAACGAGATCCCGACCAAGATTAACTGGCACTACCTGCGCTTCGATTTCGATCTCGCGACGATGAAGGCCACCGGCTTCCAGGTGAACGATCGCAGCTTCGACCTGTCGACCTTCGAGTCGATCCGCATCCCGGCGATGAAGAATCTCTGGTGCATGCTGAACCTGGGCTTCTTCGCCGAGACCGACACCGACAAGCGCGCCTTCGCCTATCTCGACTCGGTCTGCCTTTCGGGGGATTTCTGATGCTGCCGGAAAACCTCACCGCCATCGTCGCCCGCAACGAGACCTGGACCGGGCAGGCCGCGACCGAGCCCTACGAGGCCGGCTGGGCCAGGGAGGCGATCGTCTTCGTGCGCGCGCTGAAGGCCGCAGGGCGCTGCCGGCCGCGCGCATCGAGATCTCGGCCGACGGCATGCACTGGGTCGCCGAAGGCTCGACGTTCGCGCTGCCCGCGACGGAAACACCGTCACCTTCCAGCGCGTCGCGCAGTTCGGCGCTTTCCTGCGCGTCGCCGCCGCGCTGCCGGAGGGCAGCTCGGTCACCGTCGTGGTGACCATCCACGTCAAGGCGTGATGCGCTCGTCTTCGCAATTTGAAATCATTCTAATCAGCCGCGCAAGCATTTGAAATCGTTCTAATCCGTTCACGTGCACCCTTTGTGCGCCGCGATGCGTTTGGCATAAGTCCGTGCCTCGCGGTTGAACTCATGTCTCGTATCCATCATCCCCATCATCGCATCTTCGAACAGCTCGTCAGTCCGGATCGAGGCAACGCTGTCCAGATTCCCCGCCGCGTCTCGTCGCGAGCCGGGAACGCTGCGCTACGCCTGGAACGCGCCGTGACGTCGTCGCGCAAAGCCTTCCGCAGATGGAGCTGGGTCCACAAATGGTCCAGCCTCATCTGCACGCTGTTCATGCTGATGCTCTGCATCACCGGGCTGCCGCTGATCTTCCATGAGGAGATCGACGAGCTGTTGCATGAGCAGGTGAACGCAGCGGAGGTGCCGCCCGGCACGCCGAAGGCCGACCTCGATCGCGTCGTCGCCAACGGCATCGCGCGCGAGCCCGGGCAGGTGGTTCACTTCCTCATCTGGGATCCCGCACGAAGAGAACTCGCTGCTGCTGAGCGTCGGCAAGTCGCTGGACGTCGATCCGTCGACCAACCGTTTTGCGCGCGTCGACGCGCATACCGCGGCGTATCTCGATGCGCCCGACGTCACCGGACGCTTCACCTACATCATGTTCAAGCTGCACGCCGACATGTTTGCCGGCCTGCCCGGAAAGCTGTTCCTCGGCCTGATGGGAATCCTGTTCTGCGTCGCGATCGTCTCGGGCATCGTCGTCTACGCGCCGTCGATGCGCAAGCTCGCCTTCGGCACCTATCGCCGCGACCGCAGCCGCGTGGTGCGCTGGCTCGACGTGCATAACCTTGCCGGCATCGTCCTTGTCTTGTGGGCGCTGGTCGTCGGCTTCACCGGCGTCATCAACACCTGGGCCGACCTCGTCATCAAGATCTGGCAATACGGGCAGCTTGCGGAAATGACGGCGAGCTATCGTGACAAGCCGCTGGTCACCAATCTGTCGTCCGTGAATGTCGCGATGCGCACCGCGCTTGCAGCGGAGCCGGGACATGAAGCCCGGCTTCGTCGCTTATCCCGGGACGATCCTCAGCAGCAAGGCGCACTATGCGGTCTTCCTGCGCGGCAATACGCCGGTGACGTCGCGCATGCTCAAGCCCGTGCTGATCGACGCCGAGAGCGGGCAGGTGACCGACAGCCGCGACATGCCATGGTATGTGTCGACGCTGCTGCTGTCGCAACCGCTGCATTTCGGCGACTACGGCGGCATGCCGCTGAAGATCCTCTGGGCCGTCCTCGATATCTTCACGATCGCCGTGCTGTGGACCGGGGTCTATCTCTGGTTCCGCCGGCGGCGCTCGGCCAGCACGATTGCGCGCATGATCAGCCTGTCGAAGACCTCGCGAAACGCAGTGCCGGCATCATGACGGATTCCGCCGACAACCCGCAGCGGCAGACATTGTCGCAGATGTTCTTGGTTCCGGCCGTGCTTGCGGTCTTGAGTGCGGTCGGACTCGTGTCGGCACTGGTCGGGGACGGGGCATGGGACGCGCTGTCCTGGCTCACGCTCGCGGCGCCGGCTGCGGTTCCCGTGTATTTCATCGCGCGCGGACGAAGCTGATCCCTTCGCGGCGACCAATTCGAGGCTCATCCATGTCCGGCGCTCTTGTTCAATCAGCGACCATTCTGTTCCGCGAAGGCCTGGAGGCGATGCTCGTCATCGCCGCGTTGGCCGGCTACCTGGACAAGGTCGGGCGCCGCGCATCGCATCAAGGCGCTCTATCTCGGCGCGCTTGCCGCCGTTGCCGCGAGCTTCGTCGCCGCCTGGATCTTCGCCGTCTACAATGCCGGACAGCACGACGACACGTCGGAAGGCATCGTCATCGTGCTTGCCTCGGCGATCATGCTCTATGTCAGCGGCTGGCTGATGCTGAAGCAGGATCCGAAGTCGTGGAAGACCTTCATCGCCGGCAAGGCCGATGAGGCGCTGGCCAAGGACACCGCCTGGGCCGTGGGTGCGCTCGCCTTCCTGTCGGTGTTCCGGGAAGGGGCGGAGACGGTGCTGTTCATCACGGCGCTGGCGAACACCGAGGGCGGCTGGACCCTCGGCATCTTTGCCGGCCTGATCGTCGGCGCCGTCCTGCTGGCGGTGCTGTTCGTCGTGCTCAATCGTGTTGCGCGCCGAGTTCCGTTGCGGCCGCTGTTCGTCGTCACGTCGGCGTTCCTGTTCCTGATGGCGCTGAAGTTCATCGGCGACGCGATCCTGGAATTCCAGGAGCAGAACTTCATCCCGACGACGCCGCTGCAAGGCGGCGCATGGCTGGAGACGATCGGCCTCAATCCGACCGTGGAAGCGCTGACGATCCAGTGCCTGATCGGTATCTTCGTGATCGCGGCGTTCTCGCTGGTGCGGCGTGAGCAGATCCTGTCGCGTCAGCGGCCTGTCGAAACCCACGGCTGAGGCGCTACCCTCGTTTGGAGCATGATCTTTTCGGAAAACCGGTTTCCACTTTTCCGGATCATGCTCTACGGCGTGTCGGGCGGGCCGATGCGAAGATTGCTGGTCGCGAGCTGAACCTCGCGCAGGAATGCAAGAAGTGCGGCGATGAAGGCCAGCATCGCCGCGACGAACAGCGATGCGATCAGCAGGCCGAGGCCGGTCTCGAAGAAGGCGCTGGCAAACAGCGCGACGATGACGCTGCAGATCATCAGCGCGCACACGACGCAGAGCGTCATGGCGGCGTAGATCAGCCGGCAGCGCCGCGCCTGCAGGTTCAGCTCGAAACGCAGCAGGTCCTGCTCGGCGGCGCCGGCGGTGGCGTAGCGCGCCTCGAACACGCGGGCGCGATCGACCGCGCGGTTCAGGCGGCTGCTGAGGACGCTCAGCATCGCGCCGACGCCGGTCAACAGAAACACCGGCGCAACCGACAGCTGGATCACCTGACTGATCTGGTTGACCTGGCTCGTTCCATCCTGCATGATCCCGAAAGTGCCGGTTCGGACCAGTCATGCCCAAAATGCGTCCGCTGCTGACGCTGCGCGTGACGTTGGCGCTGCGCTCCGGCACGCCGAACTCGCGCCGGCAGACGTCGGCGAGCACGGCGACGCCGTCGCGGATCGCCTCCAGCGAGGGGCTCGCGAAGCAAAGCCGCAGCCGGCTCTTCGCGTGCGCGGCATCGACCGACCACTCGGGCCCGGGATTGATGGCGACGCCCGCGGCCAGTCGCCGCCTGGCGCAGCTTCATCGTATCGACATTGTCCGGCAGCTTCACCCACAGGAAGATGCCGCCCTTCGGATCGTCGAACTCGGCTGCCGTGCCGAACTGCTCGGCGAGCGCCTCCATCAGCGCCTCGCATTTTTCGCGCAGGCCCTGTTCGGAGCTTCTGCACATGATCGTCGAAGTGGGCCGGGCAGAATTCGGCCAGCATCATCTGCTCCAGCGCGCCAGAGCCTGCGTCGGTCTTGATCGAAAGGATGCGCGACAGCACGCTCCCAGTTCGCGACGATGTAGCCGACGCGCAGCGCCGGTGCGACCGACTTCGAGAACGAGCCGATGTAGATCACGTTGCCGCTGCCGCTCATCGCATAGAGCGCCGGCGGGCGCTTGCCGTCCCAGACGAGGTCGGCATAGCAGTCGTCCTCGAAGATCGGCACGCCATAATCGTCCGAGAGCTTCAGCAGTTCGCGGCGGCGCGCCTCGCTCATGATGGTGGCGGTCGGGTTCTGCACGGTCGGGATGGTGTAGATGTATTTCGGCCGCACACCGCGCTGCTTGAGATCGGCGAGCACGTTGCGCGACCACGTCGATCCGCAGTCCCGTCGCGGTCGAGCGGAATGCCGATCGGCGTGACGCCGCGCCGCGTCAGCCGGTTGATCGATCCCTCATAGGAATCCTGCTCGATCAGCACCGTGTCGCCGGCCTGCGGTGAGCACGCCGTTGACGAGGTCGAGGCCCTGCAGCGATCCCGACGTGATCAGGATGTCGTCGGTGCTGCAGGCGATGCCGGCATCGCGCTTCAGCTTGCCGACGAGAAACTGCCGCAGCGGCAGGTAGCCGAGCGGGCCGGTGAGCAGGTTGTAGGTCGAAAGGTTCTTGCCTTCGCGCTGCAAGGCGCTGGTCGCTGCCGCGAGCAGCTGATCGACCGGAACCTGCTCGGCATCGTTGTTGCCGCCGATGAAGTGATATTTCGCGAAGCCGCCCCATTTGCGCCGCGGGCGGCGGAAGGTCGCGCGCGAACAGCGGACCGAAATCGAAGGCTGCGGCGGTCGCGTTCGCTGCGCGTGAAATGGCCTGGCTCATGACTTGTCTCTTTCCTTATGCGCGCGAGAGGATCACGCGCAGGCCGTCCTTCGGCTTCGGGATCGGCCACATCTGCCACTGCGGCTGGTAGCCGGGCTCGAGCGAGACGTTGAGGTTCTTCAGGAAATGGAAGGCGAAGCATTTTGCCTGCATGTAGGCGAAGTGCAGGCCGAGGCACATGTGCGCGCCGCCGCCGAACGGCACCCAGGCGAAACGATGACGTCCGCGCTGCGCCTCGTCGGTGAAGCGCAGCGGATCGAACCGATCCGGCTCGCGGCCAGATCTCCGGCATGTGGTGCGTGAACAGCGGATTGACGCCGACCAGCGTGCCCGCCGGAATGGCGTAGCCGCCGAAGGTGAAGTCGCGCGTGGCGCGGCGCGGGATCGACGGCACCGGCGGCTTCATGCGCATGCTCTCCTTGAACGCCATCTCGGCGAGCGGCATGCCGTTCAGCGTCTCCATCGTCAGCGTGCCCGAAGGCGATCGAGCTTGGCGATCTTCCTCGCGCAGCTTCGGCTCTGCCACTCCGGGTTCAGCGCCAGCATTGCAGACCAGCGACGTGAGCGACGAGGTCAGCGTGTCGTGCGCCGCCATCATCAGGAAGCTCATGTGGTCGACGATGTCCTGCGTCGACAGCAGCGCGCCATCGTCGTCGGTCGCGCGGCAGAGCTGCGAGAACAGGTCCTCGCCGCCGCGCTCGCGCCGCAGCGGGATCTGCCGCGTGAAGTAGGCGACGATGCGCTCGCGGCCCTTGACGCCGCGGCGCCATCTGCGTGCCGGGCCAGGGCTGGCGGATCGGCGTGACGGCGGCCGCGACCATGTCGATGAACGACTGGGTGACCTCGTCGACCTCCGGTCCGATGTCGGAGCCGAGGAACGACGTGGCGGCCAGGTCCAGCGTCATCTGCTTCATCGCCGGATAGAACAGCATCGGTCCCGGCTTCGACGACCATTCCGCAACGCGCGCCGCGATGCCGGCGTTCAGGCCCGCAAAGTACGACTGCATCGGTCCGGCCTTGAAGGCGACCGACAGCGCGCGCCGGTGCAGCCGATGTTCCTCGAAGTCGAGCAGCATCAGGCCGCGCGGAAACAGCCGGCCGAGCACCATCTCCCAGCCCCAGGTGGAGGAAAACAGCTTTGTCTGATCGAACAGCACCAGCTCGTTCGCCTCCGGGCCCGAGCAGGGTCACGCTGGTCTCGCCGAGCACGCGGCTGCGATAGACGCGGCCGTACTTCGCCGACATCTTCTCGACCTCGCCCCGCGGGTCGGCAAGGATGCGACAGGGTGCGGCCGATGATCGGCCAGCCCTCGTCGCCCGGGATGTGAGCCAGCGCCTCGCGTTTCACGCTCTTGAGACGGATCGGGGTCGATGCTGAGACATCGGCGTTGAGGACCGACATGGAGACCTCCCGGTAGTGAGTTGGACTGCCCCAGCTTTTTGGAGTCGTTGTTGGGGGCAGGGTGTCTTCTGCCCCGGGCGATGGCAAGCTCAAATCGCACGTATCGCGCGGCTTTGAACCCTCCTAGACGTAGCGCGCCAGCGTTCGATCGAAGCCGTCGCGAAAGCGATACCAGGCGCCCGATCGCGGGCAGCGCCCAGTCGGGCTTGCCGTTGTACATCGGGAAATCCGGAAACTCCTCCAGCTCGAAACCGCAGGTGGCGTTGGAGCCGCCGACGATCCGCCGCGCCGTCTCGCGGCCGAGATAGGTCATCACCGCGACGCCGCTGCCGTTGCAGCCGAGCGCATAATGCATGCCGTCGAGCACGCCGGTGTGCGGCAGCGCATCGAAGGTGAAGGCGACGTTGCCGGTCCAGGCGTGCGTGACCTTGCTGCCCTTCAACTGCGGGAAGCGGTCGGTCATGAAGCGGTAGAGGACCGGCGCGCTGACGTCGGGCGTCACCTGCGTGAACCGCGCCCGGCCGCCGAACACCATGCGCCGGCCGTCCGGCGACATGCGATAGTAGCAAAGAACGCGCTTGGTGTCGGACAGCGTGCGGCCCTTCGGGATCAGCGAGCGCGCCAGGTCTTCGGGCAGTTCCTCGGTGGCGATGATGTGGCTCGCCAGCGGGATCAGCCGCCGCATCAGTTCCGGCGTCGCGTCGCCGGTGTAGCCGTTGGTGGCGATGACGACGTCGCCGGCCTCGATCGTCCCGCGCGACGTCTCGATCCGCCAGCCGGCGCCGGCGGGCTTGATGGTCTTCACCGCCGCCTTGGCGCAGATCGCGATCGGCCGCTTGCGCGCGGCGTCGAGCAAGCCCTTGTAGTACAGCGCCGGATGCAGCTTGGCCGAGCGCTCGACCACCATGCCGCCGTAGTAATAGTCGGACGCCATCTCCTCGCGCTGGCGCTCCTTCGGCACCATGTAGGAGCCCGATGCCGGCGTCGGCGTTGAGCGTGGCGACGCGGTTCTCCTGGTAGCGGTAATCCTTCGGTGTCCAGGCGCCGACGAAGCGGCCGGTCTTCTCCCAGTGAGCAGTCGATCTTCTCGCGCGCGATCAGGTTTTCGATCAGGCTGAAGGCGTCGCTGCCGGAGGCGAGGA
Source organism: uncultured Alphaproteobacteria bacterium (assembly GCA_963843435.1). GTDB lineage: Bacteria > Pseudomonadota > Alphaproteobacteria > Rhizobiales > Xanthobacteraceae > P52-10. Next base: position 45,957 of record CAWJKJ010000002.1, on the reverse strand, counting down.
TGCTCTTGAGTCTCCTCCGGCTCGCGGCTGATCACCTTGCCGGTAAAACTCTTGCCGATGTTGACGCCGCCGCTGACGGCGCCGCCGCTGCGGGTGCTGGCGCCGGCGCCGAGCTCGGCGGCCTCGAGCACGCAGGCCTCGAACCCGGAATCGGCAAGCTCGATCGCGCAGGACAGCCCGGCGTAGCCGCCGCCGACGATCGCCACCCGCGTGGTCTTCGGCACATCGACGAGATCGCCGGTGACCGGCCGGTAGGCCTCCCACCAGTACGGCATCGCCTTGAAGTCTTTGTGCAGGATGTCGCTTTGCATCTTGGCCGGCCCCGATGCCGTGTTTTGCAGACAGCTTAGTGCAGATTTGCCGGAAGCGCGAAGCCCATTCGAGCATGGCGCCGTGCGCGCGAGCGCATGTACTCTATATGTCGCAGGCCGATCCGGAGTATGTTGCATACTCGCTGGCAGCGCTGTCCGGGCGACGCGGGAGGTAAGGCAAATGGAATCTCTTGAAGGGCGGTCGTTTTTTCACGAAGGCATGCGCGAGCTTCAGGACCAGTTCGACGGCCGCCGGGTTGCGGAAGCCATCGAACGGCATCGCAAGCATTATTCGTTCTGGGACGATGAGCGCGAATGGATCGAGAGCGCGCAGTTCTTCTTTGTTGCCTCCGCCTACGGAGATTACGTCGACTGCAACATCAAGTCGGGCGATCCCGGCTTCGTCAAAATTGTCGGACCGAATGTCCTCGAGTATCCGGAATATGATGGGAACTCGATGTACCGGACCTTGGGCAACATCCGGAAGAACCCGAACGTCGGATTGTTGTTCGTCAAGTTCGACGGGAAAAGCCGACGCATTCGCATCAACGGCCGGGCATCCATCCTGACGGAGAAGGAAGATCTGGCGCGGCACTTCGGTGCAAAGGTCGTTGTGAGGATCGTCTGCGAGGTCTACCCGAACTGTCCGCGCTACGTTCCCAATCTGGCTGCGAACGAAGCATCGCCTCACGTTCCGCGCGAAGCGATGGACGCTCCTCCGCCGCCGGAATGGAAACATCGCGACTACATTCGCGACATTCTGCCTGCAGACGATCCGCACCGTGACGAGGTGCGGACCCGCGGGCCGGCAGAATCTTGATACGGAGGCTTGACCGGGTGCCGGGCAGCAGGCCAATAGCGCCACGAGCTGGATTAGGGGCGCCACCAAAATGCGAAGTGCTGCGTTTGCGTTGCTGATGCTGTTTCTGGGCGGGGACGCCCTGGCGCAGGGCGCCTTCTACGACATCGCCGTCAAGGTCGACGCCACGAAGGCCTCGAAAAGCCCCTGGGACGGCGTGCCGGGGCTCGGCACCGGCCGTCCCAATCTCAACGCTTCGCCGGATATCGCCGTTTGCGTCGTCCGTGCCGAGGGCAAGCCACAGTGTCACTGGCGGCCGCAGGGAAGGCGGCTGCTGTCGGTTTGCCAGAACTCGCTCACCTGCAAGTTCGACTCCATCTCGCTCGCCCCGGTGCCGGTCGGGCTGCTGTTCATCGACATCGATGCGCGGCTGCACGATCTGATCGACATCGTCATCCTGTCCGGCAATGCGACGGCCGCTGGCGAAGCCGACGTCGAACGCGCCCTTCGCGCGGCGCTCGCGACGCTGACGCCGGGTCTGTCGGAAGCGGCAAAAGAACGCGGACTGGACAAGGCCAAGGTGCTGCCGCTGCAGCAGTGCGTCGACTGCCGCCTGCCGGCTCACGCAATCGGAGTTTCGGTTGACGCGGCGGGAGTAGTTTCCGCCAGCGCGGAAGATCAACTACCTCAAGGCTTTTTCTTTTTGCAGTTTGGCGATCTGATTGGTGTCGTAGCCGCAGATCCTGGTCAAAATCTCGCTGGTCGATGCACCGAGATGCGGGCCGGGCTTCCCGGCCACGAGCGGCGTTCGCGCAAGCTCGTATTGTGGCCCGCGAATGACGATATCGCCCATCTCCGGATCGGCAACATGGCGATAGTAGTTCTGATGGTGAAGATCCGCGTCGCGCGCCAGGTCGAGAGAATTGCTCACCACATGCGCGGGGATTCCTGCGTATTGCAGTTCATCCTCGATTGCCTGCGGTGCTCGCTGCCTGGTCCATTTTGTGAGCGCTTGCTCGATCGTTTCGCGCCCGCGCAGGCGGCCGACGACGGTATTGAACGCAGCGTTCGTCAGCGGAGCGCCGACGATATAGCGCAGGCGTATCCAGTGACGTTCGTCCGACGCGTCGATCGCAATCCAGCGGTCGTCGCCTTCGCAAGGAAACACCCCGCTCGGACAGCGCAGCGGCGATCCCGGCGCACCGCGCCGTTGCGGCACTTCGCCGTTGACGGCGTACTGATAATACTCGGGCATCAGGAACTGCATGCCGCACTCAACCTGTGCCGCGTCGATATAGCAGCCGCGGCCGGACTTGCGCCGCTCGTGAAGCGCCGCAAGCAGGCTCGCAACGACAAATCGAGGTGCCACCGAGTCTGTCCAGGGGCCATACGGTCCCGTAGGCATCCGGTCCGGCCAGCCGAGCAGATTTGTGGCGCCGGCGAAGGCGGCGCCGATCGTGCCGGTTCCGCTCGCGCCCTTCGTCTCCGGACCCGTCGCTCCGAGCAGTGAGGTCGAGACCATGATCAGGCGCGGATTCTCCTGCTGCAAATCCTTGTAGGAGATCTTCAGCGTGTCGATGACACCGGGAGAGAAGCTCTCGACCAGGACGTCGGCCCAGCGCACCAGCTTCAGCAGCACTTCGCGTCCGTGCGGGTTCTTGATATCGAGCACGATGCTTCGTTTGCCGGCGTTGATCGTGTGATAGCTCAGCGAGCGGTTGAGGCCGCTGCGACCTTCGACGAAGGGACCGAGCGTCCGCAGCGGATCGCGACGGGTCGTGCTTTCGACCTTGACGACCTCCGCGCCAAGATCGCCGAGATAGCGCGCGCTCTCCGGACCGACCATCAGCCAGCCCATGTCGACGACTTTCACGCCTTCGAGTGGTGCAGTCATCAGATCACTCCATGTACGAACAAGGCCTGGGTCTCCTGGACCGACAGCCCCAGTTCCTCGGTGAGAATTTCGATGGTGTGTTCGGACAGTGCCGGCGCCGACCGCCGCACCTCGATGGTGTGGCGGGAGAACTGGATGAAACGCGCCGGGATTTCGATGCTGTGCCGGATCGGTTCGATATTCACCGTCGTGAACAAGCCGCGCTCGCGGAATTGTTTCGACGTCGCGATATCGTCCATGGTGTTGACGGGTCCCGCCATGAACTTGTAGTCGCGCGCAGCCTTTGCCAGTTCGGCTTTGGTTTTCCTGCCGCAGAGCCAGGTGACGGCCTCGACAAGATCGTCAATCGCCGCGCGTTCATTGCTTCCCGGGGCTGCCTGCCGGTAGTCCTGCCAGTTGATGTCGGCGTAGTTTTCAGACAGCGCACCTGCGTCGATCGCCCAACGCGCCATCTGTCCGGTCATCGACGCAAAGGCCGGGCCGAACGCGATGGACATCAGCATGAATCCATCCAGGCAACGATACATGCTCGGCGCCGACCGCGTCCCGCTCAGGCCGGCGCCGACTGTCGCGGAGCGGGTCGGCGGCGTATCGGAAGCGAAGCCGGCCACCGCGCGGCCAAGCGCACCCATGATCGCGGCCGTCCGCGCCGAGACGTGCGCTGTCTGGCCCTGGCCATCCTGGTCGCGAGCGGCAAGAGCGGCCAGCGCCGCGACGGCGGCCTCGGCGCCAGCCTCCAACATCGCCTGCGGCAGCGGAAAGAAGAGGGGCGAACGACCGGGCTCGCCGGCCATCGCCGGCGCGCCGCTCGCGGCCATCAGCACCAGATCGGCCGGTTGATAGCGCGCCTTCGGCCCCTCCATGGAAAACGGCGCGATCGTGCAATGGATTGCGGTGTTTGGCAGCCCGCCAGCGGTGAACAGCGATGGATTCTCCGGGCCGACAGCTTCGATCACGATATCGAAATGGCGCACGAGCTCGCGCAACAGCGCGACGCCGTCGGCGCAGTCGGCGCGCAACGTGATTCCGCGCTTGTTGCGATTGAGCGCATGCCAGGTGAGGGATCGGTCGATGCCGGGCAGATTGTCGATGAACGGTTCGAGCCTGCGGCCGCGCGAACCCTCCGGCATCTCGACGGTCACGACGTCGGCGCCCAGATCGCCAAGCATCTGACCGGCCAGCATCGTCGACGGCTCGGAAATTTCCAGCACACGAATATCAGACAGCACGAAAAGGCTCCGCTCTTCCTCCGGCATCCGGCCGGCTTGACAGAACCCATATCAATATCTTATTTGTTCAACAACAAATATATTACGACGGAGATGTTTGTGGATTTCGAGCTTCCCGAAGAGACGAGAGCATTGAGGGACCTGGTGCGGCGGCTGGTCGAAAAACATCAGATGCCGCTCGAGCAAAAGCTGCTGCGCGGCGAGGCGATCACGCCCGCCGATCTCGTGCCTGGCCGCAAGGCGGCGAGGGACGCCGGTCTCTGGGGTCTTGGTCTTCCGAAAGAGTATGGCGGAGCGGCGCTGTCGACGCTCGACAACGTCGTGGTCGCGGAAGAAAGCGAGCGATGTCTGGTGCCGTTGTCGTTCGGCGGTCGCGCGCCGGGCTTCCTGTTTCGTCTGAACGAGCGCCAGAAGGAGAGGTACCTCTATCCGGTCCTGAAGGGCCAGAAGCGTTACGCCTTCGCCCAGACCGAGCCGAGCGGCGGTTCCGACCCCGGGTGGCCAGATCAAGACCACCGCGGTTCGCAAGGGCGCGGGCTGGGTGATCAACGGCTCCAAGGTTTTCATCACCGGCGTTGCAGTGGCCGACTTCTACATCGTCGTGACTGTGACCGACCCACAAAGGCGCCAGCACGGGGCATTACGTTGTTTCTTGTCGACCGCGATATGCCCGGCGTCTCGATCGGCCGCACCATTCAGCATATCGGCGGCCGCATCACGCATGAGCTGTTCTTCAACGACGTCGAGGTGTCGGAGGACAATATCGTCGGCAACCCGGGATCCGGGTTTTCGTCCGCGCAGGGCCTGCTGTCGAAGGCGCGGATGAATATCGGCGCCAAGGCAGTCGGCATCGCCGATCGCTGCGTCGAAATGATGATCGGCCATGCCAGGACGCGGGTCGCGTTCGGCGAGGTGCTGGCGCGCAAGCAAGCCGTCCAGTCCTCGATCGTCGATTTCCTGGGTCGAGGTTCATCAGACCCGGCTCGTGGTTTACCACGCCGCCTGGAAGAACGATCGCGGCGAAGATACGCGCGTCGAGGCGGGACTGGTCAAATTCCTCGGCAGCGAAATGGTCGGGCGCGTCGTCGATCGGGCCATGCAGCTTCACGGCGCATCCGGCACCGCGCTCGATTTGCCGCTGGCGCACTGGCATTCCTCCGTCCGCATGATGCGCGTCTATGAGGGACCGACGGACGTGCAGCGCTACCAGGTGGTTGCCCGGGCGCTGCTTCGGTCGGCCTCGCGTCATGAGGGCCGGTCTGACAAGGCGGAAGCGAGAGCAGCTCGCGCCCGATCTTTTGGCGTGATCGGAGCCGGCAATGAATTCGGACGACAAGAAACCGTTGTTTTTGCTTCCGGGGACGGAGGCGGCGCCCGGATTTCCGGCGCTGCTCGGTGGCAGGTGCAGTTGCGGCCACGTCTTCTTCCCGATGCAGTGGTTCGGCTGCGAGAAATGCGGCCGGCACGACGGCGACCTCTCGCAAATCAAGCTCAGTGGTCGTGGCATGTTGCGCGCGTATGCGCAGGTGCATCTGCACGCACGGCCATCACCCAGGGTTCCGTTCACGGTGCTCGAGATTGAGCTCGATGATGGGCCGATAATCCGTGCGCTGTTCGACCAGCCGACGGCGGCAGGGCTGCGCAAGGGCGAACCGATGGTCTCGACCATCGCTCAGTATGGAGAGGTCGAGGTGCTGCGCTTCCGGCGCGCGGACGCGGCGGAGTAGGCAAATGGCAAAACATCTCACCGAGCTTGCGCCGGTCTATGTCGTTGGTGTTGGTTGGCATCGCTACCAGCCGCCCACCGAGACGCCCTATGTGGCGTTGGGGCTGAAGGCGATCCGCGACGCGCTGTCCGATGCCGGTCTTGAATGGTCCGCCGTCGAGTTCGAGCTACGTCGCGACCGCCCGTCTCGGCATGGCCGGGGGCCGCGCGATGCTTCGCCACCTCGGCGCACTGGGCCAGCCGCTGGTCCATGTCGAGAATGCATCCGCATCGGGATCAGCTGCATTCCGCCACGCCTGCATCGAGGTGGCGGCGGGGATCAGCGACGTCGTGCTTGCGGTGGGCGTTGACAAGCCGGGCACCGTACCGCGCGCGACCAGCCAGCTCAGCCAGGCAAGTCTCGTTGGTGGCGCAGTTGTTCCCTTCACGCATTTCGCCCTGCTGACCAACGCATATGCGGAAGCGCACGATGTCTCCGCGGAGGACGTCGCGCGAATTGCGCTCAAGAACCATCGCAACGGTGCCAGGAACGAAAATGCCCAGCGTCAGAAGGAGCGGACGCTCGACGAAATCCTGAACGGCAAGAAGGTGTCGGGCAGCTTGACCGCGCTGCAATGCACGCCGGTTGGCGAAGGTGCCGCTGCGGTCATCATCGCTTCCGCGGATGCGATCAAGCGCTATGACCTCGACGCCGGCCGCGCCATCCGCGTCGCGGCCTCGGCGGCCGAACAGCGAGTGGATTGGGTCCGATTCAGACCAGGCCATTACTCAGGCGGCAGTCAAGGCCGCGCTCGACGAAGCACAAATCCAGCCGACCGATCTCGACGTGCTCGAGCTCCATGATGCGTTCGCGATCGAAGAGCTGCTCTACGCCGAAGGCGCAGGCGTTTGTCCGGTCGGACAGTTCGTGCCGCAACTGAAGGAGGGCGCCTTCGACATCGGCGGGCGATGCGCGATCAGCCCGTCGGGCGGCTTGATCGCGATGGGACACCCGATCGGTCCAACGGGATTAGGCCAGATCGGCGAGATCACCAAGCAACTGCGCGGCGAAGCCGGCGCGCGCCAGCACAAGAACGCGCGGACCGGGCTCGCTCACATGGTGGGCGTTGGAGCGGTTTGTTACGCGCATGTGCTGAGGAAGGACTGAAAATGACAGAACGCGGCAAAAGGGGGATATGATGAACTCGCCAAATCTCGATCTCGGCGGGCGCGTAGCGCTCGTCACCGGCGCCGGCCAGAACGTAGGCCGGCAGATCGCATTGCATCTTGCCGCAAACGGCGCTGGAGGTGTCGTGGTGAACGACTACTTCGCAGAGCGCGCCGAGAAGGTCGCGGCAGAAATCAGAGCGGAGGGCGGCAAGGCGATCGGCATCCAGGCCGACATCACCAGGCGCGACGCTGTCAAGGCGATGGTCGCACAGGCGCAGGATGAGTTCGGACGGGAGATCGAGATTCTCGTCAACAATGCGGGCAATGCGGGCGCTGAACCGACGGAGAAAGCCCGCAAGCCGTTTTGGGAGACCGATACGGTCGACTGGAATTCCTATCTCGGCGTCAATCTGTATGGGACGATCAACTGTGCCGCGGCGGTGATCCCCGGGATGATCGAGCGCCGCTATGGCAAGATCGTCACCATCATTTCCGACGCCGGGCGGATGGGCGAGGCGCGGCTTGAAATCTATTCCGCCGCCAAGGCGGGCGCTGCCGGCCTCACCCGGGCCCTGTCACGCAGCCTCGGCCGTCATAACGTCCGCGCCAACAATATCGCGATTTCTGCGATGAACACGCCCGGCATCCGCGCGCGGCTGGCGGCTAACCCGGAACGCGCCAAGGAAATGCTCGAGCGCTATGTCGTCCGGCGCTTCGGCGAGCCGACCGACGTCGCCAATATGGCGCTGTTTCTGGCGTCCGACGCCAGCGACTGGATCACCGGCCAGACCTATCCGGTCAATGGCGGCTTCTCGTTCGCGATGTGAGGCAGAACATGACCTCGTCAAACAAGTATGTTCTCGCCGAACGGCGCGGGCCGCTGCTGATCGTCACCATCAATCGCCCCGAGGCGAAGAACGCGTTTGACTCAGCCACCTCGATCGAGATGGAGGCGGCGATGGACCTGCTGGATCAGGACGACAGCCTCTTCATGGGCATCATCACGGGCGCAGGCGGCACGTTTTCCGCGGGCGCCGATCTGAAGGCGCGAGCGAGGGGCGAGGCCCGCGCTGAGCTGAAGCGTGGCGGATTTGGGCTGTTTCGACGGCCGCCGCGCAAGCCGCTGATCGCCGCGGTCGAAGGCTACGCCGTGGGCGGCGGGTTCGAGTTGTGCCTTGCGAGCGATCTCATCGTTGCGTCGCGCGACGCGAAGATGGGCCTGCCCGAGGCACGGCACAACGTCGTTGCCATCGGTGGCGGATTGTTCAGGCTGCCGCGCCGAATCCCCTATCACGTTGCGATGGAGCTGGCGCTGTCAGGGCAACTCAAGCCGGCCGAATTCTTTCATCGGCTTGGCGTCGTCAACCGTCTGGCAGAGCCGGGCAGGGCGCTCGACGAGGCGCTCGCTCTTGCAAACGAGCTGCTCGTCAACGGCCCGACCGGACTCGCCGCCGCCAAGGAAATCATTTTCCGTTCGTCGGACTGGACCGAGGATGAAGCCTGGCGCGAGCAACTGCCTATCGCCAGGAAGGCGCTCGAATCCGAAGATCGCTCGGAAGGGCTGAAGGCGTTCGCTGAGAAGCGAAAGCCGGTATGGAAGGGGCGATGATTGGCTTCAATCTCCCGCAAGTGCCCCGAATCCGAGGTAAGGTTGGCGGCGTGACTTGTGTTTGCAGCAGTGCCGCGTTTGTCTAACTCTTCGTATTCTCGCAATGCCATCGGAAGGTTCTATGGCGAAACAATCGGCGCAATCGGCAAGAATTCCACGGCGCACCCAGGCCGAACGGCGCGCGACGGCAGAGCGCGAGTTGCTGTCTGCGGCGCTCAAGCTGATTGCAGAGAAAGGCGTGATGCGGACGACCCTGGCGGAGATCGGCGAAGCAGCCGGCTACAGCCGCGCGCTTCCCGCGGTCTATTTTCGCGACAAGAACGGCCTCGTGCAGGCGCTCTGGCAGCATGTATCGCTGCTGTTCAGAAAGCGGTTTGCGCAGGCGGAGCGGCGTCAAAAGGGGCTGGATTCGATCCTGGGTTTCGTCGAGGTATATCTGACGCGGCCATCGGACGATCCGTACATCTTTCGCGCGTCGCAGGTCTTGTTGACCGAAGCCTTTACGGCTGCGCCGGAAATTCGCGAGAGTGTTGCGCAGTATAATCGCGACGCAGAGGATTTTCTCAGGACCCAGATCCGGCTTGGCATCAAGAACGGAGAAATTCGCGAAGACGTCGATGCGCCAGCGCAGGCGATCATGATCATCACCGCGCTGCGCGGCGCGCTGTCGCACTGGATCATCGATCCGAAGATCAATCTCCCCGCTCTCAAGAAAGAGTTCATGCGGTCGGTGCGGCAAAGTCTGGCGTCGTAGCGGGGACGTTCCGTGCCCGCCGGCTGCCTTGACAAAAGGCGTTGTCGCGATAAACTTGTTAATAGACAAACAAATATTAGAGGAAACGCGAAATGGCTGCGCCTGCTTTTCCTGGCCGGCTGGACGGATAGCGCACGTTCATGCTCGCCTTCCTTCTCAAACGGCTCGGCATTGTGATCATCACGTTCTTCGTGATGACGGTGATCGTCTTCTCCGCGATCCGGATGATTCCGGGGAGCACCATCGATCTCATGATGGAATCGGTCGACGTGACGTCGGCTGGTTCGGAAGAGGCTGCGCGTGAGCAGCTGCGAAGCGCCTTGGGGTTGGACCGGCCGCTTTACGGACAATACGTCCGCTGGCTGGGTAATTTCATCGTGCACGGCGATCTCGGCAACTCGCTCTGGAAAAGGGCGCCGGTGGCCGAGCTGATCAGCCAGCGGCTTCCGGTTACGTTTGAACTTGGTCTTCTCGCGATGGCCATGTCGTTGCTGATTGCGCTTCCGGCCGGAGTCTATGCGGCCATGCGCCAGGACAGCGTCTTCGACTATGCGGCGCGCTGGGTTGCGATCGTCATCATGGCCAAGCCCACATTCTGGCTCGCCACGCTTGTTGTGGTGCTGCCGTCGATATGGTGGGGCTGGTCGCCGGATCTGATCTACGTGCCGCTATCGGAAGACCCGATACGCAATCTTGGTCAGATGATCATTCCTGCGGGCATCATCGGGATGGGCCTCGCGGCAATCACGATGCGCATGACGCGGACGATGGTGCTGGACGTTGTCCGTCAGGATTTCGTGCGGACGGCCCGCGCCAAGGGGCTTCCGGAGCGAACCATCATGTTCCGCCACATCCTGAGAAACGCGCTCATTCCAGTCGTTACACTGATCGGCCTGGAAGCGCCCATCATCTTTGGCGGCGCCATCATCATGGAGCAGATCTTCTCGATCCCCGGCGTCGGCTTGCTCATGCTCGAAGCGGTTGCCCAGCGGGATTACCCGATCGTCATCGGTGTATTTCTCGTGGTCGGCGCGGCGGTCCTCCTCATCAATTTCATCGTGGACATCACCTATGGTCTACTCGACCCGAAGATCAGACACGCCTAGCTGGTTTGACAATCTTCGTCCCGTTCTGGCTGTGTTTTACAATTGGCCGGTGGCGGGTGTCTGCGCCGTGGTATTGGCGTTCTTTGTGTTGTCCGGGCTGTTTGCGGATTTCATTGCGCCATATGACGCGAATGACATGCTGCCTGCGGCGCGCCTGCAGCCGCCGTCGTGGTCCCACCCGCTGGGCACCGATTATCTCGGCCGCGACTTGCTCTCGCGGATCATCTACGGCGCACAGCTATCGCTGATTGTCGGCTTGTGCACGGCGACGATAGCCACCGTCATTTCTCTTCTGATCGGCCTGTGCAGCGGCTACCTGGGCAAGCGCGTGGACATGATCATCCAGCGCTTTGTTGACGGCTGGATGAGCTTCCCGGACCTGATCCTGTTGATCGGCGCGGTTTCAGTGATTGGCTCCGGAATGATTCAGGTGATCGCCGTGCTCGCAGTCAATTCGGGCATCACCGGATCGCGGATTATTCGCGGCGCGGTGATGACGACAAAGCAAAACCTTTATATCCACGCGGCGCAGTCCATGGGCGCCAGCACGCTGCGCGTTCTGCTTCGGCATATCCTTCCGAACATATTACCCCCGGTCATCCTGCTCTTCACCATGCGTGTCGGTGCGGCAATTCTTGCTGAGGCCGCCCTGAGCTTCCTCGGCCTGGGTGTGCCGCCGCCGGCACCGAGCTGGGGCGGGATGCTGAGCGGCTCCGGCCGCAATTTCATGTATCTCGCACCGCACCTCGCGATCATTCCGGGGCTGTGTCTGCTGATCGTCGTCTTCAGCATCAACGTTCTGGGCGATGCCATGCGGGATCTGGTGGATCCACGGCTGACGGGCCGTCGCCGTCGCAGGCTGTAATGGCGCATCAATCATCGGAGCTGCAGATGTCAAAGATGAAATTGCTGCGCTGGCTCGCCTCCCTGTCTGCGCTTCTCGTATGTGCGGTCGGCGCCGAGGCGGAAAATCCGCAATATGGCGGCACCCTTACCGTCGGAACGGAATACAGCTCGATTGCCGCAACATCGTGGGATCCCGCCGACTGGCATTGGAAGACGAACAATGACGCGCTTTACCTCGATCATCTGCTGATCGGCGACCTGTCGAAATCGGTCAAGCGTGGCGGCTCGTTTCACTTTACCTCCGGGCTGTGGATGCCGGACAGCGTCCAGACCGGCGATCTGGCGGAGAGCTGGAGGTTGGTGGAGGAACCCCTGTCCGTCGTGTTCGAGCTTCGCAAGGGCGTGATGTGGCCCGACAAGCCGGGTGTCATGAAGGCGCGTGAGCTTGTTGCCGATGACGTCGTCTTCAGCTTCAATCGCGCACGGGAAAGTTCGAAGGCGCTGAAGACCTATTTCGATTTCATCGAGCGCGTCGAAGTGAATGGCAGCCACACGGTCACGTTCTTCTTCAAGGAATACAATACCGAGTGGGCGCGGCGCATCGGCAATGGCTTGTACGACGGCATCCTCCCGCGCGAGGTCGCCAGCCTCGGTCAATTGACGCCGAAGAACGCTGTCGGCACGGGCCCGTTCCTGATCGAATCTCACATCGATGGAAGTGTGACGTCCTATGTCCGCAATCCCAACTATTGGGGGAAGTTGCGGATCGGCGATCGGGACTATCGGCTTCCGTTTGCAGATCGGCTCGTCTACCCGGCGCTGAAGGATACCGCGACTGCACAAGCAGCGCTTCGGACCGGCAAGCTTGATATTCTGCGCGCAATACCCTGGCAGTCGGTCGCCCCGCTGAAAGCGTCGAACCCGCAGCTGTTGTGGGAGAAAGAGCTCGAAACGAACGGCACGTTCATTGCCCTGCGCATGGATGTGAAACCGCTCGACAACCTGTTGGTGAGGAAAGCGCTGAACCTGGCGATCAACCGGCAGGAGATCATTGACAGCTATTTCGGCGGCAATGCCGAACTCTTCAACTATCCCATGCACAGGGACTGGCCGGGCTATTATCGGCCGCTGGCAGAGATGCCTGCGGAGGTCAGGGAGCTGTTCAGCTACGACCCGGCGAAGGCCAGGGCCCTGCTGGCGGAAGCCGGCCTGCGCAATGGGTTTACGCTGGATGTGCAGGTGAACGGAGCAAGCTCGACCCATCTCGATCTTCTCTCGATGGTTGCAGGCTATCTTCACAAGATCGGCGTCCGGCTGAACATCAAGCCGATGGAGTATGCGAGCTATCTTGCGGTGCTCAAGAACGGAAAGCACAGCCCGGGATATATGATGAGCAGCGGTCACCTCAGTCCGATCGGAACGCTGCTCAGGTCGTTTGGGGACATCTACTGGAACGCCAGCAAGTTCAAGGACCAGCGGATCGAAGAACGGATGCGCGCGGCGCTCTATCTTCGCGATGAGAAGCTGCAAATCAGCGAGGGGCGGGAGATCACCGACGAAGTGCTTCGGCACCGCGCCGTTCATTCTCCTGCCCACGTCCTATCGCTACCAGGCGTGGTGGCCCTGGGTGAAGAACTATGAAGGCGAGATGTATGTCGGGGCGGTGCGGGCGAGCCCGCTCTTTGCGCGGAGCTGGATCGATCAGAAGCTCAAGAAATCGATGGGTTTCTAGAGCATGATCCGGAAAAGTGGGTACCGGTGTTCCGAAAAGATCATGCTCCAAACGGAAGATTAGAGCGTGATGGCGATTCGAAGAAGCGCTATCGCGCTCGGCCCGCCGCAACTTCAGCTCTCGCGGTCCTGGTTGGCCGCTCTGCACCGCCATGGCCGCCGCCGCGGTCCGGTTCTCGACGCCGAGCTTGGCGTAGATCTGCTCCAGGTGCTTGTCGATCGTGCGCGGGCTCAGGCCCAAAATCTGCGCGATGTCGCGGTTGGTCTTGCCCTTGCTGAGCCACGACAACACTTCGGCTTCGCGCGACGTCAGGCGGAAATCCTTCTTCAGTTCGTGTTGCGGGGCGGACGCAGCCCGGGTCGCAAGCTGCAGCAGCCTTGCGTTGGCGAGGTGCACACGGATACGCGCCAGCATCTCCTCGATCACCACGGGTTTCGTCACGTAGTCGACGCCGCCCGCCTCGAGGCCCCTGACGATGTGCTCGGTCTCCGAAAGGCCCGTCATGAACACCACCGGCGTGTTGCTCAAGCCCGCTGCCTGCTTCAGCCGCCGGCAGGTTTCGAACCCGTCCAGTCCGGGCATGACGGCATCGAGCAGGATGATGTCCGGCGTAATCTGTTCGACCACCCTCATCGCGGCAGAGCCGTCGAGCGCAACCATCACCGTCATGCCGGCCTGATCGAGCGCATCGGTCAGCATGCGCAGCGTCTCGGGCGAGTCGTCCACGACCAGCACGATGTCGCGCGCTGTCCGGTCATTCATCGGCGTGCTGCTTGAGGCGCGCGAGGAATTCGCCGAGGTTGAACGCGTCCACGAGCGTTCGAGCCTGCTCAACGAAAGCCCGGCATTCGGGCTGTTCGCGTTCGATGCCGGCAAGACGGGATTGGAGTGCCCTGACATGTCCCATTTCTCCAAGGCGGATGAGTTCGTCGATGTGCTCGAGTGACGGATAGATGATGTCGCCGGTCGGCGTCGCGGGGAGAGCGGCGTCGTCCGCGCCGTGCTTCCACTCGATCTTCAACAGGCGGCCGATCTCGCCGAGCAGGCGAGGAATATCCAGCGGCTTCATCAGGTAGCCGTCGTGCAGCTGCTGGGCGAGCGAACGGCCGTGCGCCTCGAGCGCGCTCGCCGACAGCATCAGGATCTTTGCCTTGCGGTGACCCGCGGCCTGCAGCGCTTCGGCGACCGCCCAGCCGTCCATCTGCGGCATGGAAATGTCGAGGATGAACAGATCCGGACTGCAGTGCTCCGCGAGGTTGAGACATGTCGCGCCATCCGGCGCGCTCAGCAGCACGAAGCCGAGCGGGGACAGCACCTCGTGCAGCAGATCGCGCTGGGTCGGATCGTCGTCGGTGACGAGAATGGTCTTTGCCGGCCCGTGATAGCCGGAGACCCGCGCGTCGATCGGCGCGATGCGGCTTGGCGAGATCACCTCCGACAGCAGTATCTTCATGCGGAAGCTGGAGCCGGTGCCGACCTTGCTGGTGACGCTGATGTCGCCGCCCATTACGCCGGCGAGCAGCTTGCTGATGGTGAGACCGAGGCCTGTCCCGGTGTGCGGTTGCGCTATGCCGAGCGCGCCCCGCTCGAACGGAGCAAAGATCCGCTCGATGTCGTCTGCCTGGATGCCCGGGCCGGTGTCGCAGATCTCGAACTCGGCCACCGGGCTGCGGTAGGTGACAATGAACTTCACGCTTCCCTGGGAGGTGAACTTGATCGCGTTCGACAGCAGATTGATCAGCACCTGGCGCAGCCGCTTCTCGTCCGCGTAGATCACCTTCGGCAGATAGACCGGGCGCTCGAACAGGAAATCGATCTGCTTGGCCTGGGCTTGCAGGCGGAACATGCCGACGAGCTGGTCGAGGAACTCGCCGAACAGCACTTCATCGCGCGCAAGATAGAGACGGCCGGCTTCGATCTTGGAAATGTCGAGGATGCCATCGATCAGCCCCGACAAGTGGTCGGCGCTGCGCTTGATCACCCTGATCTGGTCGCGCGGCTTGTTGAGCAGGCTGTCGTCGTGATCCAGCAGCTGCGCGTAGCCGGAGATCGCGTTCAGCGGTGAGCGCAGCTCGTGGCTGAGGCCGACGACATAGCGGCTCTTCGCCAGGTTTGCCGATTCGGCGGCTTCCTTCGCGCGCTGCAGTTCCGCATCGGTCTTCTCGTGCGCTTCGATCTCCTGCATCAGCAGCGCCGTCTGTCGCCTGGTCTCGGCCTCGGCCGCTTGCCGGTTCTGCCGCGCCAGCACGAACAGCCAGGCGACGACGCCGATGATGATGGCGAGCGCGAAGAACACCTTCCACAGCGCGTCGCCGATGCCGTCGGCGTTCACGGCCGGTTCCGACAGCACCTGCAGGTAGATCAGCCCCAGCGTCAGGGCGACGAGTCCGGCGGAGAGCACGAACACGAACAGATAGTGCAGCAGCTGCGAGGTGATCTGGGCATCGATCGGCGCCGGCGCAGCCTTCGCGAACATGTTCGAAATCTGCGTCGAGACGCGCGCATGCGGCTTGCACAGGTCGTTGCAGCGCGCATCCAGCGAGCAGCACAGCGAGCAGATCGGCCCCGAATAGGCGGGGCACGACGCCATGTCCTCCGGCTCGAACGAATGTTCACAGATGCAGCACTGGATCTGTTCGATGCCCTGCCAGCTTCGCTGCGGATTGCGGGCGATGTAGTAGCGGCCACGCGTCGCGAAGCGCGATCAGCGGGGCCGTGACGAACGCGACGCCGAGCGCCACGAACGGCGCCAGCGCCTTGGCCAGCGGGCCGAACGTGCCGTAGAACGCCGCGGCCGAAACGATCGTCGCGATCGTCATCGCGCCGACGCCGACCGGGTTGATGTCATAGAGATGCGCGCGCTTGAACTCCATCCGCGGCGGGCGAAGTCCGAGCGGCTTGTTGACGATCAGGTCGGACACCAGCGCGCCGACCCAGGCGATGGCGACGATCGAGTAGAGCGCCAGCGTCTGCTCCAGCGCCTTGTAGACGCCGATCTCCATCAGCAGCACGGCGACGACGACGTTGAAGATCAGCCAGACGACGCGGCCGGGATGGCGATGCGTCAGGCGCGAGAAGAAGTTCGACCAGGCGATCGAGCCCGCATAGGCATTGGTGACGTTGATCTTCAGCTGCGACAGGATCACGAACGTGCCGGCCAGCGCCAGCGCCACGTCGGGCTGCGACAGCACGTAGCGGAACGCCGCGTGGTACATCTCCGTCGGCTCGGCGGCATGCTCGGGCGAAATGCCTTGCTTCAGCGCGAAGAATGCGAGGAACGAGCCGGCCAGCAGCTTCAGCGCGCCGAGCACGATCCAGCCGGGACCGGCGCTCAGCATCGCGATCCACCACGATGTCTTCGATGTGCGCTTGTCGCTCGGCAGGAAGCGCAGGAAATCGACCTGCTCGCCGATCTGCGCGATCAGCGAGAACACGACGGCCGCGGCGGTGCCGAACAGCAGGATGTCGAACGCGCCGGTCTTGTCGCCGTGCTCGCCGGTGAACGTCGTCCATTCGGCGAACGAACCGCTGTGCATGTAAGCGATCGCCGCAAACGGAAAGATGTGCAGCACGATCCAGAGCGGCTGCGTCCACAGCTGAAACCGGCTGATCTTGGTGATGCCGTGCGTCACCAGCGGGATGATCACCACGGCGCTGATCAGATAGCCGACCGGCCGCGGGATGCCGAAGCACAGCTCCAGCGCCATCGCCATGATGACGGCTTCGATCGCGAAGAAGATGAAGGTGAAGGTCGCGTAGATCAGCGAGGTGATGGTCGAGCCGATGTAGCCGAAACCGGCGCCGCGCGTCAGCAGGTCGATATCGACGCCGCACTTCGCCGCGTAATAGGCGATCGGCAGGCCGCAGACGAAGATGATCGCGCTGACGATCAGGATCGCCGCGGTCGCGTTGGTGAAGCCGTAGTTCAGCGTGATGGTTCCGCCGATGGCTTCGAGCGCGAGGAACGAGATCGAGCCGATCGCGGTGTTGGCGACGCGCGCGGCCGACCAGCGCCGCGCGCTCTTGGCGGTGAAGCGCAGCGCGTAGTCCTCGAGGGTCTGGTTCGCAACCCACTGATTGTATTGGCGCCTGACGCGATCGATGCGCTGCGGCCCGGTCACGCTCTATTCCCCCTGTCCGCGGTCCATACGCAAAATCTAGCTCGCGATTTTGCGGTGCAATATACGCGATCTTGCGTATCTGTGCGCTGCACAATTTCCAGCAACCTTCGCCCATTCGAATTGCAAATGAACTGCAAGTTCTGTTCCGCAACGAAGGGGTGGCTCATGTCAGACAAGGAAAGAAACAACGAGGCGTCCGGCGGGCTGGAATCGCCGTTCCGCCGGAAACTGCTGATGGGGATGGCGGCGCTGCCCGCCCTGTCGCTGCTGCCGACGCCCTCATTCGGCGCCGGTCCCGCGACCTCGGTCGTCAACACCACCGGCCTCGCGGTGACCGACACCGAAGTCACCATCGGCATCCTGCACTCGGTGACCGGCACCATGGCGATCAGCGAGACCGGCTCGGTGCAGGCCGAGAAGCTCGCGATCGAGCAGATCAACGCCATGGGCGGCGTGCTCGGCCGCAAGATCAAGTTCATCCAGGAAGACGGCGCCAGCGACTGGCCGACCTTCGCCGAGAAGGCGAAGAAGCTGCTGGTCAACGACAAGTGCGCATCGGTGATGGGCTGCTGGACCTCGGCCTCGCGCAAGGCGGTGCTGCCGGTGTTCGAGCAGTACAACGGCATGCTCTACTACCCGACCTTCTATGAAGGCCTCGAGCAGTCGAAGAACGTGATCTACACCGGCCAGGAGGCGACGCAGCAGATCATCGCCGGCCTCGACTGGGTGGCGAAGGAGAAGGGCGCGAAGACCTTCTACCTGCTCGGCTCCGACTACATCTGGCCGCGCACGTCGAACAAGATCGCGCGCAAGCACATCGAGAACCACCTGAAGACCAAGGTGGTCGGCGAAGAATACTTCCCGCTCGGCCACACCCAGTTCAACTCGGTGATCAACAAGATCAAGCTGACCAAGCCGGACGTGATCTACGCGATCATCGTCGGCGGATCGAACGTCGCCTTCTACAAGCAGTTGAAGGCCGCGGGCATCGATCTTTCGAAGCAGACGCTGCTGACGATCTCGGTGACCGAAGACGAGATCGACGGCATCGGCGGCGAGAACATCGCCGGCGCCTTCGCCTGCATGAAGTACTTCCAGTCGCTCGACAACGCGAACAACAAGGCCTTCGTCACCGCCTTCAAGAAGATGTGGGGCGAGAAGACCGTGATCGGCGACGTGACGCAGGCGGCCTATCTCGGCCCGTGGCTGTGGAAAGCGACGGTCGAGAAGGCGAACAGCTTCGACATCGACAAGGTGGCTGCGGCGTCACCCGAGGTCGAGTTCAAGGGGGCGCCGGAAGGCTACGTACGTATCCACCCGAACCATCACCTCTGGTCGAAGACCCGCGTCGGCAAGGCCAAGCTCGACGGCCAGTACGAGCTGATCTTCGAGACCGCCGACCTGGTCGAGCCCGATCCGTTCCCGAAGGGCTACCAGTAAGCGCATCCGCACACTCAGCGTCGTCCCCGCGAAGGCGGGGACCCAGTGATCCCAGAGCGTCAGCACTTCAGCGCCAGCGCTGCGGAGTACTGGATGCCCGCCTCCGCGGGCATGACGGCGGGTGAGTTCGCAGCGCAATAACGCTGCGCATCGCGCACTCGCGCGATGCGAACTGCCCATCCCCGCACGGAGCCCCTGATGTTCGGCGACTATTCGATTGGCGATCTGTCCTCGATCTTCGTCATGCAGGGGTTTGCCGGACTGATCCTGTTCTCGGTGTATGTGCTGATGGCGCTGGGCCTCGCCATCATCTTCGGCCAGATGGGCGTCATCAACATGGCGCACGGCGAGTTCATGATCCTCGGCGCCTACGTCACCTGGATGACGTCGGGTCTGTTTCAGCAATACCTGCCGGGTCTGTTCAACATCTACTTCTTCATCGCCATGGCGATCGCATTCGTCGCGGCCGGATGCGCTCGGCATGCTGGTCGAGTGGGCCCTGATACGGCATCTCTACCGCCGGCCGCTCGACACGCTGCTCGCGACCTGGGGCCTGAGCCTCATCCTGCAGCAGACCTATCGCTCCGTGTTCGGCGCCCGCGAGGTCGGCGTCGAGCTGCCGCAATGGATGCTGGGCTCGCGGCAGGTCACCGACACGATCGAGATCCCGATCAACGGCATGTTCGTCATGTGCCTGACCGTGCTGATCACGCTGGTCGTCGCCTACGTGCTCTACTGGTCGCCGTTCGGCAAGCAGGTTCGCGCCGTGGTGCAGAACCGCGTGATGGCCGGCGCCGTCGGCATCAACACCGAGAAGGTCGACCGCTACACCTTCGGGCTCGGCTGCGGCATCGCCGGGATCGCCGGCAGCGCCTTCACCATGATCGGCTCGACCGGTCCGACCGCCGGCCAGCTCTACATCGTCGACACCTTCCTGGTCGTCGTGTTCGGCGGCGCGGCGAGCCTGCTCGGCACCATCGCCTCGGCCTTCACCATCTCGCAGGCGCAGTCGACCATGGAGTTCTTCATGTCCGGCTCGATGGCGAAAGTGCTGACGCTGCTTGCGATCGTCGGAATCCTGATGCTGCGGCCGCAGGGCCTGTTCGCCCTGAAGGTCCGCAAGTGAAATGAGCCAAGAGCTGAAATGAGCGCACAGCCATGATTGGACAACACCCGCTTCCTCAATCGTGCCGACTGGCTCGGCATCGCGGTGCTGGCCCTGCTGCTGGTGGTGATCCTGCCGCTGACGCTCGATGTGTTCCGCCTCAACCTGGTCGGCAAGTATCTCACCTACGCCTTCGTCGCGATGGGGCTGGTGCTGTGCTGGGGTCTTGGCGGCATTCTCAGCCTCGGGCAGGGGGTGTTCTTCGGTCTCGGCGGCTACTGCATGGCGATGTACCTGAAGCTTGAAGCTTCCAGCGTCGCGAACACGAAGATCCAGTCGACGCCCGGCATTCCCGACTTCATGGACTGGAATCAGATCACGCAGATTCCCTTGTTCTGGCAGCCGTTCCACAGCCTGACGCTGACGATCCTGATGATCGTGCTGGTGCCGACGTTCTTCTCCTTCATCATCGGCGCCGCGATGTTCAAGCGGCGTGTCGGCGGCGTCTATTTCGCGATCATCACCCAGGCGATCGCCGCGATCCTGACCATCCTGATCGTCGGCCAGCAGGGCTACACCGGCGGCATCAACGGCATCACCGACCTGCGCACGCTGAAGGGCTGGGACATCCGCACCGACAGCGCAAAGGTGATCCTCTACTTCGTCTGCGTCGCCTGCCTGTTCGGCTGCATCTTCGTCGCGCAGTTCATCCGCCATTCGAAGTTCGGCCGCATCCTGGTCGCCATGCGCGACAAGGAGGACCGCGTCCGCTTCTCCGGCTACAGCGTCGCCAACTTCAAGATCTTCGTATTCTGCCTGGCGGCCGTGTTCGCGGCCATCGGCGGCGCGATGTTCACGCTGCAGGTCGGCTTCATGTCGCCGTCCTTCGTCGGCATCGTGCCGTCGATCGAGATGGTGATCTACACCGCGGTCGGCGGCCGGCTGTCGATCTTTGGCGCGGTGTACGGCGCGCTGCTGGTCAACTTCGCCAAGACCAGCCTGTCCGAAATCCTTCCCGCAACTCTGGCTGTTCGGCCTCGGCGGCCTGTTCATCGCCGTGGTGCTGATCTTCCCGAACGGCATCGCCGGCATCTGGAAGGACCATGTGCAGTCGCGGATCGATCGCCTGATCCGGAAGCGAAAAGCACCGCCTGCGGCGTGGTCCGCCGGCGCCATCGCCGACGGCGCACCGGCTGAATAGGACAAATCATGGTCATCGGACATCAGCCACCGGAATTCCTGCTCGCGGTCGAAGGCCTGACCGTCTCCTTCGACGGTTTCAAGGCGGTGAACGACCTGTCGTTCTACGTCGAGGAGAACGAGATCCGCGTCATCATCGGCCCGAACGGCGCCGGCAAGACCACGGTGCTCGACCTGATCTGCGGCAAGACCCAGGCGACCGCCGGCTCGATCAGGTTCCGCGGCAAGGAGCTGACCGCGCTGAAGGAGAACCAGATCGTCAAGGCCGGCGTCGGGCGGAAATTCCAGACGCCCGTCGATCTACGACGATCTCACCGTGTTCGAGAACCTCGAAATCTCCTATCCGCGCGGCCGCACCGTGTTCGGCGCGCTCGCCTTCAAGCGCGACGCGGCCGTGCGCGAGCGGGTGGAGGAGGTCGCCGAGATGATCTTCCTGAAGGATCGCCTCGACATGAGCGCCGATCTGCTCAGCCACGGGCAGAAGCAATGGCTGGAGATCGGCATGCTGCTGATCCAGGACCCGGAGCTGCTGATGCTCGACGAGCCGGTGGCCGGCATGAGCGTCAGCGAGCGGGTGCAAGACCGCCGAGCTCCTGCACACCATCATCAAGAACCGCTCGGTGCTGGTGATCGAGCACGACATGAAGTTCGTCGAGGACATCGCCCACAAGGTCACCGTGCTGCATCAGGGCAAGATCCTGTCCGAAGGCTCGATGGAGAAGGTGAAGAGCGATCCGAAAGTCATCGAAGTCTATCTGGGGCACTGAGGCGTTAGCGATGCTGGAAATTGCCGACTATCACGTTGCCTACGGCCAGAGCGAGGTGCTGCACGGCCTGAACGTCAACGTCGCGCCGAACGAGATCGTCGCCATCATGGGCCGCAACGGCATGGGCAAGACCACGCTGATGAAGGCGCTGATGGGGATCATCCCGGCGAGAAGCGGCACGGTGCGGATGAACGGCGCCGAAGTAGGCAGCGCTGAAGAGCTACGAGCGCGTGGCGAAGGGGCTCGCCTACGTGCCGCAGGGGCGGATGATCTTCTCCACCATGACGGTGCAGGAGAACATCGAGACCGGGCTCGTCGCGTCCGGCGACTCGAAGGTGCCGGGCGACATCTACGAGCTGTTTCCCGGTGCTGCTCGAGATGAAGGGCCGGCGCGGCGGCAACCTCTCCGGCGGCCAGCAGCAGCAGCTCGCGATCGCCCGCGCGCTCGCGACCAAGCCGAAGGTGCTGCTGCTGGACGAGCCGACCGAGGGCATCCAGCCGTCGATCATCCAGGAGATGGGCCGCACGTTGAAGCGCATCCGCGACGAGCGGGGCCTGTCGATCGTCGTCTCCGAGCAGGTGCTTGAGTTTCGCGCTCGACATCGCCGACCGCGTGCTGGTGATCGAGAACGGCGAGATCGTGCGCGACGAGCCGCGCGCCAGCGTCGATGCGGCGCAGGTCGCAAAGTTTCTCTCAGTCTGAGTCTTGTTCGCTAACCCAATTCTTCGCTAACCAAAAGGGGAGCCTGCCATGCCAGAAACACTGATCAAGGTCGATCTCACCAAGTCGGCCTACGAGAACGACAAGATACACAACCGCTGGCACCCGGACATTCCGATCGTGGCCTGGGTCAATCCCGGCGACGACTTCATCATCGAGACCTATGACTGGACCGGCGGCTTCATCAAGAACAACGACTCCGCCGACGACGTGCGCGACATCGACCTCTCGATCGTGCACTTCCTCTCGGGCCCGATCGGCGTCAAGGGCGCCGAGCCGGGCGACCTGCTGGTGGTCGACCTGCTCGACGTCGGCCCGCTGAAGGAAAGCCTCTGGGGCTTCAACGGCTTCTTCTCCAAGAAGAACGGCGGCGGCTTCCTCACCGATCACTTCCCGCTGGCGCAGAAATCGATCTGGGACATCCATGGCCTCTACACCTCGTCGCGGCACATCCCCGGCGTGAGCTTCGCCGGGCTGATCCATCCCGGCCTGATCGGCTGCCTGCCGGACCCGAAACTGCTGAAGACCTGGAACGACCGCGAGGTCGGCCTGATCGCCACCAATCCGGAGCGCGTGCCGCCGCTCGCCAATCCGCCGTTCGCGGCGACCACGCATGCGGGGCAGGCGAAGGGCGACGTCAAGGCCAAGATCGGCGCCGAGGGCGCGCGCACCGTGCCGCCGCGCGAGCATGGCGGCAACTGCGACATCAAGGACCTGTCGCGCGGCTCGAAGATCTACTTCCCGGTCTATGTGCCGGGCGGCGGCCTCTCGATGGGCGACCTGCACTTCAGCCAGGGCGACGGCGAGATCACCTTCTGCGGCGCCATCGAGATGGCCGGCTGGCTGCACCTGAAGGTCGACGTCATCAAGGACGGCGTCGCCAAGTACGGCATCAAGAACCCGATCTTCAAGCCGTCGCCGATCACGCCGAACTACAAGGACTACCTGATCTTCGAGGGCATCTCGGTCGACGAGGCGGGCAAGCAGCATTATCTCGACGTGCACATCGCCTACCGCCAGGCGTGCCTGAACGCGATCGAATACCTGAAGAAGTTCGGCTACTCCGGCGCGCAGGCCTACTCGATCCTCGGCACCGCGCCGTGCCAGGGCCACATCTCCGGCGTCGTCGACATCCCGAACGCCTGCGCGACGCTGTGGCTGCCGACCGAGATCTTCGACTTCGACATCATGCCGTCGGCGGCGGGCCCGACCAAGTTCATCACCGGCGACGTGAAGATGCCGTTGTCGCCGGACAAGTAGTTCCCTGCGCGACGGGTGCGGGACGGTGCGTTTCTGCCGCCTCGCATCCACCCGCGCGATTTGCGAAAGAACACCGATGCCAGTCTACGAATATCTCTGCGACAGCTGCGGCCCGTTCACCGACATGCGGCCGATGTCCGAATTCGAACTCCCGCAACCGTGCGAGACCTGCGGCGCCACTTCGCCACGGGTGATCCTGACCGCGCCGAATTTCTCCTGCCTGCCGGCATCGACGCGGGTCGCCCACGCGACCAACGAGCGCAGCCGCAGCGCGCCGAAGACGCTCGCCGAGTACAAGGCTTCGCACGGTCCGAATTGCGGCTGCTGTTCAGGCAAGAAGCCGGCGCGGCTGATGACGAAGACGAAGAGCGGCGCGAAGGGCTTTCCGACCGCGCGTCCCTGGATGATCAGCCACTGACTCATCGGCATACCGCTCAGCTTTCGGAGGCCTGCACGGCTTTGGTGAGATTGGCGCGGCGCAGGACGAATGACGACTGCGTGTTCGGCGCGGGCGTTGGCACTGGCCGCGCACCGCCGGCGTCTGCTGGTGCATCAGCCACTTCGCCGCGTAGTCCTTCGTCAGCGCCTTGGCGAACCGGCTCATCTCCTCCTCCAGCGCCCGCAGGATCAGCGCCCAGTCGCGCGGGCCCAGCTCGTCGGCCGCATTGGAAATCCGCTTCGCCGTCAGGTGCGACGTCTGCCGGTTGACCTTCGCCATGACGCCGTCGGCGACAAAATCCTTGTTCAGCTGATAGCTGGCGGCGGTAAACATGCGGGGATCGAAGTCGCAGGCTGGCCGGTCCTTGAAGAACTCGATCAGGTTGCGCGCATGCAACAGAAACGCCTCGACCAGCGCGTTGTGCTCGGCCGCGGGTTTTTGCGCCCGCGCCAGCTCATAGGTCGCCCGCAGCATGCTGATCTCGTAGGGAAGGTGCTCGGTGAAGAAGTCTTCCTTGAGATGCGGCGCAGGTTTCTTGTTGGTGGTCACGCGACGATCCGCCTTTGCTCCCAACTCAAAACCACTTTTGCCCATTATGCACCGGCTGGCGAGCCGGCCAAGACAGTGGCGGGAGACGGGGAAATGCGCCTAGATTTCGGCAGATTGATTCGGGGGCGCGCGCCTCGTCGTCATTGTCAGGCATGGCCGTTCGAGGAACGAAGTCGCCGCCCCATAGGCGAGCGAAGCGACGCCGTTCTTCGAACGGCTATGGCGAGCGAAGCGACGCCGTTCTTCGAACGGCTATGGCGAGCGAAGCGACGCCGTTCTTCGAACGGTTACGGCTCGCAATGACGCTCTCTTCTGACACTCGCTGCCGTGCTCGACAGCCGATGTTCTTGCCAACTTCGCGGACGCGCGACCTGAGGTATCTCAGGCTGATGCGCCGAGAAAACTCCGATGACCAGGACTGGTCACCGCGGGCGGGGATTTTTTTTGAATCATTCTAAGATGCTGTTGGCAATTTGTTGCCGACTTACAACTCGCTCAAGAATTTCAGGAGCCTCGGCCTCGGTTTAAAACTCTTCTACCATCGCGCGAGCACTGCATCTCGTATGAGAGGTCCAGGCATTTGCTGATCATGCGTTGCAGATGCTGGGGACTGGGGATGTAGAATGACGAAGTACAAGCGGGCGATACTGGGCTATTTGATTGGGAGCAGCGTCACGGCACTGGCTTTCGGCTTTACAGAAGATGCGATTGCGCAAGCTCAGCTTCCTCCGGTCACCGTAGACGCGCCACGATCTCAGGACGCAAGAACGTCCCGCCCGGCCAGGCGCGCCGCACGTTCGCGCACTGCTGTTCGTCGAGCCGCAGGGCCCGCGCCAGCGGAGAATGTACCCACGCCAGGTTCCAGCGCGGGCATAGAGCGGGCCAATGGACCGGTCAGCGGAATTGTCGCCAGACAGAGCGCGACCGGAACGAAGACCGACACGCCGATTTTGGAAACGCCACAATCCATCAGCGTCGTGCCGCGCCAGCAGATCGAGCAGCAGGGTGCGCAAAGCGTCGGCGAAGCGATCCGCTACACCTCGGGCACGCTGGGCCAGATTTACGGCGCCGGCTCCGTGTTCGACACTGAAGTGAAGGTCCGAGGTTTCATCGCACCGCGTTATCTCGACGGCCTTCGCCTGCCTTACGACACGACGATTCAATTTGCGCAGCCGCGAACCGAGCCCTACGGGCTCGAGCGCATCGAGATTTTGAAGGGTCCGTCGTCCGGAGTTTACGGTCAGGCTTCACCCGGCGGCATTCTCAACATGGTGAGCAAGCGGCCGACCACGGAGCGGCGTGGCGAAGTCGAATTGCAGACGGGTAGCTTCGATCGCATTCAAGGCGCCTTCGACGTCTCCGGGCCCTTCGACAGCAACCGCGAGTTCCTCTACCGCATTGTCGGCCTGGCGCGCGACACCGACACGTTCATCGATTTGAACAAGGAGCAGCGGTATTTCATCGCGCCGAGCTTCACGTGGCAGCCGACCATAGACACCAGCTTCACGGTTCTCGCCAGCGCGCAGCGCGATCGACTCAAGGGCCAGGTCCATCAGTATCTGCCGGCCTATGGCACGCTG
Organism: uncultured Alphaproteobacteria bacterium; assembly: GCA_963843435.1. GTDB lineage: Bacteria > Pseudomonadota > Alphaproteobacteria > Rhizobiales > Xanthobacteraceae > P52-10. The sequence continues at coordinate 19,620 of CAWJKJ010000002.1, read as the reverse complement.
CTGTCCAACCCGAACGGCCGCATTCCGGTCAGCCGGTACACCGGCGAGCCGAATTTCGACCGCATCGCCTACGATCAGGCCATGATCGGCTATGAATTCAAGCATCGCTTCAACGAGGTCTTCGAATTCCGTCAGAACTTGCGCGTCGCGGAGGTCGACATCGACATGTTCTCGATGCGTAACGCCGGCACGCTTTGCCCGCTCGTGGGCGGCCACGCGGCCTGCTATCTGCCGGGCGTCGTACCGCCGGTCGATCCTGCGCAACGAATAACGCTGCGTGACGCAAACTTCGTCGGCGGCAGCAGCAAAAACTTCGCGATCGACAATCAGCTTCAGGCAGACTTCAACACGGGATGGCTGCGCCACAAGGTGCTGGCCGGACTGGACTATCAGAAGACCAAAATCGATACCGACTATAGAGGCACCTTCCCGGGTTTCCCGATCGATGCCTACAACCCGGTTTATGGCCTGACACCACTGCCGACGAAGGCCACCCTGATCCCGTTCATCAACACGAACACCGACAAAGAACAACTCGGCGTCTACTTGCAGGATCAGATCAAGTTTGATCGCTTTAACCTTGTCCTGACGGGTCGGCACGATCGTGCGACGTCCGAATTAGTCAACAATCTTGCTAATGTGACCGTGAAACAGGACGATTCCGCCTTCACCGGACAGAGTCGGCCTCAACTACGTGTTCGACTTCGGTCTTGCACCGTACATCAGCTATTCGACGTCGTTCGAACCGGCCGTTGGCCTTTCGCTCACGTCGCTAACCGGGGAGCCTTTCAAGCCGACGACGGGTGAAGGCATCGAGGCGGGTATCAAGTATGCGCCTCCCGGCATGAGAATGCTGCTCACGGCGGCAGTATTCGATATGACGCAGCAGAACGTCATTGTGAACACGCCGACATTCATTCCATTCCAGATCGGCGGAATCCGCGTCAAGGGCGCAGAGGTCGACTTCCGCGCAAACATCACGGACAACATCGAGGTTATTGCCGGCGGCTCACATCTCATACCGAAAGTCGAGGAACACATTAACCCGGCGCTTGTCGGTAACGATGTGCCGATGGTAAACCGCGACAGCGCATTCTTGTGGGGCTACTACAAATTCTCCCACGGACCGCTCGTCGGCCTCGGCCTCGGGGCAGGCGTCCGCTACACCGGAAGCGTGTTCGGCGACGAGGCAAACCTCATTGAGGTTCCTGGCTATACCTTGTTCGATGCGTCGCTGACCTACGACTTCGGCTATCTGCGTCCGGATTTGCGCGGCCTGCATCTGCGGGTGAACGCGATGAACCTCGCCGACAAAGTTCACGTGACGAACTGTTTCACCGGGCTTGCCTTCTGCGCATACGGTCAGCCGCGCACTATCCTGGCAACGCTGAGCTATCGCTGGGGCGAAGCCCCGAAGCCGCCGCTCATTACAAAATAGGAGAATTCACCGCGGCGCGAGCGCCAACTATAAATGGCGCAACTGCTGCACTGACAAAATAGGGATCCCGCTTCCGGCGGGATCTCGTCAAAGCAGGCTGACCGTGCCTTCCGGCTCGCCGCTGGCCGAGCGGATGATGCCCGGCAGCAGCTCGATCTGCCGCAGGATCGACGACGCCTCACGATACACCACTTCGCCGGCGGCTGTTGGGCGAACGCCGCGCGCACTGCGCTGAAGCAATGTCAGGCCCAATCGCTCTTCCAGTTCGGCGTCGCTTGCACAAGTCAGCGCGATGCCGTTGCGCGCGGAGGCCTATGGAGATTCGACAAGCCTCATCCGCCGGTGCCGCAGCTGCCGGGCGGGACCAGCGCGGGCCGCGCGACTCCGTCGATTGCTGCAACAGGCACTTCGCCGCAGTCGACGCCTTCGTCGGCGCCTCGCCGATCGTCTTTCGCTTGCAACTTTTTTCTATTCGATGGTCTACCTTCCCCAAGTTTGTTCATTATGGAATTGTGAGTTCCGTTCACCATTCAGTCAGGCCGGAACGTGACAACAGGCGCCGCTTTTTCTTTCGGATCGTTTACGCTGGTGCCGCGCGAGCGATTGCTCCAGCGGGGCGATCAAAGGTTGCGGATCGGTAGCCGTGCGCTGGATATCCTCATCGTCCTGGTGTCGCGCGCCGGAGAAATTATTTCCAAGGACGAACTCGTCTCTTTGGTCTGGCGAAACACATTCGTCGAAGAAAACAACCTGAGGGTGCATATCGCGTCGCTGCGAAAGATCCTTGGCGAGAGCCCCGATGCGCAGCCGTACATCTCGAACATTCCGGGTCGCGGCTATAGCTTCGTGGCAACGGTCGTGCACAAGCAGTTGCCGACTGGAGCCGATGGTCAACCTTCCCCGATAGTCAAACTGCCGCTGCCCCGGCTCGCCAATCGAATCATTGGCCGAGAAGCAGTTCTTGACCAGTTGGAGCAGCAACTGCCCGGACAGAGGTTACTCACCCTCGTAGGTCCGGGAGGTATCGGAAAGACGATGGTGGCTGTCGCGGTGGCGGAGCGCCTTCAAGATGACTATCCAGATGGGATAGCTTTTGTAGACCTTGCAGGAATTTCCAACGGAGCGCTGCTGGCCGCCTCGATTGCCACCAAGGCAGGCTGCGTGCTCGCATCGTCCGATCCTCTTGCCGAACTCCGCGATCATCTCAACCATCGCTCAATGCTGCTTGTCCTTGACTGTTGCGAGCATCTGATCGGCGAGGTTGCTGAGGCGACGGAGAGACTGATCGCCGAGACACAGCAGTTGACGATACTTGCGACCAGCAGGGAGCCGCTTCGTATCCGGGGCGAGTGGGTTTTCCGCGTGCCGCCGCTCGAAAGTCCCCGCGCCGGCGAGGCCTTGGACCAGGAAAGCGCGTTGCGTTTTCCCGCAGTCGAGCTGTTCGTCGAGCGTGTATCTGCCAGCGTGGGTGGCTATGTCTTGAGCGACGCTGAGGCAATCATCGTGGGCGAGATCTGCCGACGTCTCGATGGGATCGTGCTTGCCATCGAGCTGGCGGCCGGACGTGTGGATACGCTCGGTATTGCAGGCGTCGCGGCCTCGTTGCGAAGCAGTTTCGACATCCTGACGCGTGGAAGGCGCACGGCGCTGCCGCGTCACCAGACCCTGCGCGCGACGATGGACTGGAGCTACTCCCTGCTCTCGCCAGCACAGCAGTTCGTGCTTGCGCAGCTCTCGCTGTTCAACCAGGAATTCACGATGGAAGCGGCCCGCGCCGTCGTATCGGATGGGGGGTCGATCGACGTTGACGGGAGTATCGTCGACCTTGTCGCAAAATCGCTTGTCGTGGTCGATCGTAGCGCTCATCCGGCCCGCTACCGTTTGTTGGATATGACGCGCGCCTACGCAGCCGAAAAGCTCTCTGCTTCCGGCTTGCGCGACGACGCATCGCGACGGCATGCGACCTACTACCGAACCCTTTTCGATCGCATGGCAGGAGGTTGGCAAGCTGATCAGGAGTCCGGATGGCTGGAGGCTTTTGGCCGGAATGTCGGCAACTTGCGCGCTGCCCTGGACTGGTGTTTTTCACCAGGCGGCGATCGGGCAGCTGGCGTTGCGATGATAGTGGCGGCGATACCCGTTTGGTATCGATTGTCGCTCGTCGACGAGTGCCTGCTGCGTGTCCAGCAGGCACTGGACTGGATCGAAAAGCAGCTGAATCCAGACGAACAAAGCTTGATGCGGCTGCACGCGGCGCTTGGCTTTCCGCACATGCGCGCCATTTCAGGCCGACCGAGCGGCGCAAAGGCATGGACGCGCGCGTTCGAGACCGCCCGAAAGCTCGATGACGTCGATTTCCAGCTACGCGCTCTCTGGGCCCTCTGGGTGGATCGGACAAACGGCGGCGAACCCCGCGCCGCGCTGGAGAAGGCCGAGGCGTTCTGCGCGTTGTCCGAACGTTCGTCCGACGTCTCCGACCGGCTCATCGGTGAGAGAATGAAAGCGAGGTCGCTGCATCTGCTGGGCGATCAGGTACGCGCGGAGACCCATGTGCGGCGTATGCTGAATGCATATCGCGCACCGGCGGAAAAATCGCATCTGGCGCGCTTTCAATACGATCAGCGCATCACCGCCCGCATCACCTTGGCGCGCGTACTATGGCTGCGAGGCAAGGCCGAAGAGGCACTGTGCGAAGTTGATGACATGATCGACGCTGCCCTGGTCGCCGGCCACAACCTTACACTGTGCCACGCTCTCTCGGACGCCGCATGTCCGGTTTCGCTCATGGCGGGCGACCTGACCCGAGCGGAGCGCTACACGGAAATGTTGCATCGGCGGACGAGGGACAACGCACTCGACGTCTGGCACGCCTATGCCGAATGCTTCGAGGGCGACATCCTGATCCGAACCGGCGAAGCGGCGACAGGCGTCTCCATTGTCCGCGAGGCCCTCGAGCGGTTGGAGCGCGGGGGATTCTATCTCTACCACACGGTTTTCCAGTCGATCCTTGCCTCTGGACTGACGGTGCTTGGCCGAAACGGGGAAGCTGCCACAGTGCTGGATCATGCAATGGCGCGCTGCGGACAAAGCGGGGAGGCGTGGTATTGCCCGGAGCTGCTCCGCCAGAAAGCCGAGGTTCTTGTAGAGCAAGCCTCGCACTTGCCTGATGCCGAGGCGTTGTTCGAGCGTGCGATTAGAATGGCGCGAGATCAGGGGGCGCCGGCTTTGGAAGCGCGTTCGGCCGCCAGCCTGGCGGGGCTAAGCAGGGACGCTAGCACCGTTTAGCATCGATTAACTGGTTCACCCTGCTTTCCTTCGCCATCGTCTCATCGAGCGAAGCACGCAGAGCGAACGAGCATGAACTCAGCCCGCAGTAAATCGTTTTGGCCGAGTCGCCGTTCCGGCCGCCCTCTTGCAGGCATGCGCGCCGCAGGCGAACGCGCGATCGAGTATTCAAACGAGCAAAGGAAGACGGGCCATGGGCTTTATCACCACCAAGGACGGCACCGAGATCTTTTACAAGGATTGGGGTTCAAAGGAGGCGCAGCCGATCGTGTTCCACCACGGCTGGCCGCTCAGCGCCGACGACTGGGACAACCAGATGCTGTTCTTCCTGCACAGCGGCTATCGCGTCGTCGCGCATGACCGCCGCGGCCACGGCCGCTCGACCCAAACCGCGCACGGTAACGACATGGACACCTATGCGGCCGACGTCGCCGAGCTCGCTGAGGCGCTCGATCTGAAGAACGCAGTCCATGTCGGCCATTCGACCGGCGGTGGAGAGGTGGCGCACTATGTGGCCCGCGCCAAGCCTGGCCGCGTCGCGAAGGCAGTGCTGATTGGCGCCGTGCCGCCGATCATGGTGAAATCGGAAAAGAACCCCGGTGGGCTGCCGATCGAAGTGTTTGACGGGTTCCGGGCTGCTCTGGTCGCCAACCGTGCACAGTTCTACTACGACGTGCCGTCAGGGCCGTTCTACGGCTTCAATCGTCCCGGCGCGAAGGTGTCTCGAGGCGTTATCGACAATTGGTGGCGGCAGGGGATGATGGGCGGCGCCAAGGCGCACTACGATTGCATCAAGGCGTTCTCCGAGACCGATTTCACCGAAGATCTGAAGAAGATCGGCATTCCGGTGCTCGTCATGCATGGCGATGACGACCAGATCGTGCCTTACGCCGACTCCGCGCCACTGTCCGCCAAGCTTCTCAAGAATGGAACGCTGAAGACATATGCCGGTCTCCCGCACGGGCTGTGCACGACGCATCCCGACGTCGTCAACGCAGACCTGCTCGCCTTCATCAAAGATTGACCTCACAGACTACGAAGGAGATTTGCTATGATTTCGACCGGGACAACTCCGGCGACGGAGGAATATCTGGAGCGCGAGGGCGGTCCACGAATCTTCGTCCGCTCCTGGCGTCCTTCATCACGATCGACGGCTGTCGTGGTGATCTGCCATGGCGTGAACTCGCACAGTGGCCAGTACTTGTGGGCGGCCGAGCAGATGGTCGCCGCCGGCTATACCGTGTACGCGCTCGATCTGCGCGGTCGGGGAAAGTCCGAAGGAGATCGGTTCTTCATCGAGAACGTCGCCGAGTATGTCGATGACCTCTCGACGCTCATCCAACTCGCCAAGCTTCGTGAACAGGGACTTCCGGTGTTCTTGCTGGGACACAGCGCGGGTGGGGTGGTCTCGGCAACCTATACGCTCGAGCATCAGGCCGAGCTTGCCGGCTTCATTTGCGAGAGCTTTGCGTTCCAGGTTTACGCCCCCGATTTTGCGCTTGCCATCCTCAAGGGTCTCAGCCACCTCGCACCGCATTTTCACGTGCTGCGGCTGAAAAACGAGGACTTTTCCCGCGATCCGGCTGTCGTGGCTTCGATGAATAGCGATCCGCTGATCGACAACGAGGTGCAGCCGACAAGCACCGTGGCTGCGCTGGTTCGCGCGGACGAGCGGTTGAATCGCGATTTTGGCCTCATAACGTTGCCGGTCCTGATTCTGCACGGTACCGCGGACAAGGCGACCAAACCGGCCGGCAGTCAGCTGTTCTTCGATACGGCGGGCTCGCCCGATAAGACGCTGAAACTTTATCAGGGCCACTTTCACGATCTGCTGAACGATCTTGGCCGCGAAGAGGTGATGACGGACATACTCGGATGGATTCGCACGCGTGTATCTGCCCGGCAGGACTCGGCCGCAGCCGGCTGATGTTCCGGAGCTGAGAGTGAAACAATGAGCGAGGCTCTGAGACCGCCAGCTCGCATTGCCATCATGCTCAGCCCTTCGGTCGGAGCCAGTGATGTCGAGTTCGAGCAATTCTTCGCCGTTTACTACACGCTTCAGGAGGCGGGCGCGGAGGTGCTCGTTGCCTCCGAAACGGGGGGGTATCCCTGGCAAACGCACCCAAAGCGGCGCGGTGAAGATGCAGATGAATTCGCAACACGATTTCAGGCTGACCGCCGCGCGCGCGATGATCTCGCGAATACGCTCCAGTTTGGCCAAGTGTTCGTCGAGGATTTTCACGGCGGGTTCTGCATCGGCGAACCCGGCACAGTCTGGCGCGACGCCGAACGCCACACCGCAGGAGCGCTGATCGCGCAATTCCTGCAAGCCGGCAAGCCCGTTGCCGTCCTGCCCAGCCTTTTCGACATCGGTCCAAACGGTGCGGGCGACGGCCTGCTCATCCTCGGCGACAGCACCTGGCCGCCATCGGCCGCCGTCGCCGCGCTGCTGGCCGCAGCCGCCGCGCTATTCGACAACGGGAGAGTTAAACCATGAAACCCGATCGACGCCTTTTTCTTGCGGGCGCCTCTCTATCTCTCGGCTACGCCCTGTTGCCGGGGCGCGTCATGGCAGCTTCGCCCCACCGGTTTCGACACGGCGCCTTTGATGTCACCGTCTTGAGCGACGGTCACTTCAGGCTGCCTGCTGAAGTCGTCGCGCCGGATGCCATGCCTGCCGAATGGGCGGACATCGAGAAGAGGCTGGACGGCAGAAGTCGCACGATCGAAGCAAAATGCAATATTCCGCTGATCCGTACAGCGAATGATTTGATCCTCGTCGATGTCGGCGGAGGCGGCAAATTCCAGCCAACGGAAGGGCAGCTTGAAAGCGCGTTCACGGCCGGCGGGCATGATCCCAAGGCGGTTACCAAGGTCCTGCTGACCCATGCTCACCCCGATCACCTCTGGGGCATGCTGGGGGTGGAGGGCAAGCCCCGTTTCCCGAATGCGATCTATTACCTCGGCGCAGCTGAGTGGAATTTCTGGATGGACCCGGACTATGCGTCAAACCTGCCCGAAGTGCTCCATCCCTTCGCCCGAGGCTCACAGCGAGATCTTGCCGCGATCCGCGAGCGCATCGTGACCATCAAGGATGGTGACGAACTCGCCCCAGGCATTCATGCGATGGCCACGCCAGGACATACGCCGGGCCACTTCTCATATGCCCTTGCCGGACCGAGAACGCTTGTCGTGACCGGCGACGTGGTTACCAACGAGATCGTTTCATTCGAGCATCCCGCTTGGCGCTTCGGCAACGACACTGATAAGCAGGCTGCCATCGCCAGCCGCCAACGCTTCGTCGATCAGTCGGCAGCAGATCGTTTCCAGCTGCTTGGCTACCATTTCGTCTATCCGGGCCTGGGCGTCGTCGAAAGGCGCGGCAGCGCATTCCGTTTTGTCGCGGAAGCATGAGTGAAACTCTACGGAGCACGGTTCGGCGGAAATGCCGCCATTTCGGCTCGGGCGGACCTGCGGCGCCCGCTTCACCTTCACGCTTCCCGCCGCTGGATAGCCGACACTCCGTCCTGCCGCGTCCGCTCATACGAAAGTGCGTGCGGCGTGGCCGCACCTACGATGGCCGAACCTTCACCGATCGATCACCCTCGAAGTACCCCGTCAATCAAACTCTGAAGGAGACAACAATGCTGACCACAATTACCAAGAAACTCATGAGCCGGATCCTGCGAAGCGCCGTCGTGTCGCTGGCGATTTCCCTGTCAATGCAGTTCCCAGGCGCGTTTGCGCAGACGACGCAACCGGCGCGGAGTTCGAGCGTGCTGCCGACCGGAGGCGGGCAGGCGCTGCTCGATCCGTCCGACACCATCATCCTTCTGCTCGATCACCAGTCCGGACTGTTGCAGACCGTCAAGGACATTGGCATTGCCGAACTGCGGTCGAATACCGTCATGCTCGCCCGGCTGGCGAAGCTGCTGAACATCCCCGTCATTACCACGGCGTCCGAGCCGAGCGGTCCGAACGGGCCGCTGATTCCGGAGATCCATCAGCATGCGCCGCACGCGATCTATGTCCCGCGCAAGGGCGAGGTGAACGCCTGGGACAACGAAGATTTCGTCAATGCCGTGAAAGCCACGGGCCGCAAGACGTTGATCATGGCCGGCGTCTGGACCAGCGTTTGCGTCATGTTTCCCGCGCTCGACGCCAAGGCCGCAGGCTACAAGGTCTACGCGGTGATCGATGCGTCCGGAGATCCGAGTGAACTTGCCTCGCGCACTTCGATCGCCCGGTTCGCGCAAGGCGGCGTTATTCCGACGTCCACCAACGCCGTACTGTCGGAAACCCATCGCACCTGGGCGCGGCCGGAAGCGGCTGAACTCGCAAAGCTCTACAGTCTCGTCGCGCCGAACTATGCGGCCGCGGTCGAAAGCTACCAAAGGGCCCAGGAAGGCGCTCGCCAGACCTCGCGCTGAAGCAGCTGCAACGCCTGCGTAAACTCAGGCAGCTACGACAATTTCGTCGTGCCCGGCTTCGTGCCGGGCATTCACGATTGCAGGTCGCAAAGCAAGCACGGCCCAGCGCTAGTCTGGTCATGATGCAAATGCGCTTGTGGTGAAGCGTACTCTTGAATGTCCGCTTGTGGCAGACCCAAAGCGGACTTTGGGGGCCGCGTATCTGACGTTCCTTGTATCTGCGGAATGTTTGCACCCTGTTGCCTTGGGAACAGCGGATCCTGTTGGAAGCTGTCAGTATCTCCGACCACGTGCAGTGCAACAGTCCCTGTGATTCACATCACGGTGGAGCGGGGCACGTTGAACTATGACTGTCTTCCATCGGGGGCCAATCCGGCGCCCATGGGGGATGTCATGGCAAGCAGCGCATATCTTAATTCCGGACCGTATCTCCTTCGCCCCGACAAGGTCCTGTACGGCACGGGCGGCGACGACTACCTTTACGGTTCCTGGGGAAACGACCGGCTGTACGGGTTCGACGGTAACGACAATCTCTTTGGCGGCGACGGCACTGACCGCCTCTATGGCGGTTGGGGACACGACAATCTGTACGGCGACGATGGCAACGACACGCTGTATGGCGAGGAAGGCTTCGACTTCCTGAACGGCGGCCTTGGCAACGACGTGCTTTATGGCGGCGCCGACGATGACACCCTGTGGGGCGATAACGGCGCGCAGGCCGGCAGCGACACGCTGTTTGGCCAGGCCGGCAATGATTTCCTGTTCGGCGGCGCCAGCGCCGATTTCCTTGATGGTGGCGATGGCAACGACAGACTTCGGGGTGATTCAGGCAATGATGTTCTCGTCGGCGGCAACGGCTTCGACCACGTCTGGGGTGGAGCTGGTGCAGACACCATCCTCGAAACCGGGGTCGGAGGCGATTTCATTTACCTGTTTCAGGGTGATAGCTTCGCTTTCACGGGCTATGCGGACACCATCCACACAGGCAGCGACTGGTCTGTTGGTCATCCATGGGACCATATGTCCGTCATCGTCGTGACTCCCGACGTGGTCGGCACTGGCCCGGCGACCGGCTACACCAACGCAACAACCATCGAGGACGCAGCGGCCGAAGCAGGTTGGCAAATCGCAAACTGGAATGCGGAAAAAATCGCAGACTTGAATGCGGGAAGAAGCGACAATTTTTATTCCGAGGACGTATTCCGGACCCATGCCGTCTATCTCTACAACGCCGCTCAAGATCAGGGATACCTGGCGATAGACATGGATGTGGATGGCTCGTACGAAACCGGTATCATTTTCACGGGTCTCTCACTTGAAGAATATGAGCAACACTATTACCTGATCGCGGACGACATGCTTTGATCGGCGTTGAGGTTTGCGGGGCCAGCAATATTTGCTGGCCTCGCAGCGGTTCGTACCTCTCATCTGATTTCACGTGTTCAAGCAACGAAGCCGGCTTGGCGATGTTGAGCTTGTTCTACATCTCGTCTATGCGAGCCGACTGCGATGCCATCCACTGCTCGGCTTGCGCCTACTGTGTGAAGCCCGGGAATTGGCCGGGCGCCGGCCGGTGACTTGGACCCCGTTTCGCCCGTTTGAACGCGAGAGACGTCTGCGTGCGAACGTGTGACCTTTGCCTCTATGGCCTTGCTCCTACCAGCTTTACCCGGTCGCCCGCCCCGTGGGCCGTTCGCGTCGATTTGACGATGTTCCGAGACGTCCGCATTTCCCACTAAGCAGATATGGCGGAAATGACGGCTGTCGAACAGCTTCAGCAATGTCGACTGAGGCCGTCGCCGGCTCTCGGCGCCGTAAGTGCCACGAAAGGCTGGACAAGTAGTACCCGTTTGGAAGCATATCGCGCTTCTTGCATTGGAGTAGGCTCGAGGAGCGTGACTTCCCGGTCATGTCGTATTCTCAACTCAATCCTAGTCCCAAGTGACGGGGCTTTCTCATCTTCCCGAGTCGAGCGATACGTCGATCCCGTTAAGCCAACGATCGAATGGGACCTAAGACCAATCGATTGCTCTGCTTCTTCCATGTTCAATGACCCGGTTTGAGCGGTCACTTTCGGAAGAGCCTGCCGATGCCGAGCCGACCTCAGAGCCTGGGACGCCACAGCTTCTGCCTCGTTCTCGTGAAGCCATCGCATTACGATGATGCGGGATACGTGATCCAATGGCTTCGTTCACCCATCCCTTCGAACTCACTCGCTTCGCTCTATGGCCTGGCAAGGGACTGCGCTGAGCGGCGGATCCTGGGCGACAATGTCGATTTCGACATTCATGTCTTCGATGAAACGAATACCCGTATTCGGCCCGCGCAAATCTCAAGACTGATCGAGGATGCGGGAGCCGGCATGGTCATGCTGGTAGGAGTGCAATCGAACCAGTTTCCTCGAGCCCTCGACATCGCCCGACCTTTGCGGGTACGCGGCATTGCTGTCGTGATAGGTGGATTTCACGTCTCCGGTGCACTTTCAATGCTCGGCGGCGTCGATCCCGATCTCGACCAGGCAAAGGCCATGGGCCTCTCGCTGTTTGCCGGAGAGGCAGAAGGCCGGCTCGAGGAGGTGCTGCGCGATTCCTTCTCGGGTTCGCCAAAGCCGCTTTACAATTTCATGAACGACCTTCCCAACATCGCGGGCACCCCGATTCCACTTATGGCTGCCGACCGCGCGCAACGTACTGTCGGAGGTGTGACAAGCTTTGACGCAGGACGCGGCTGCCCGTATCAATGCTCGTTCTGCACGATCATAAACGTCCAGGGACGCGTATCGCGCCGTCGCTCGGCCGATGACGTCGAGCGGATTATCCGCGTCAACTACGCGCAGGGCCTGCGGAGCTTTTTCATCACAGACGACAATTTTGCGCGCAACAAGGACTGGGAGTCGATCCTCGATCGGCTGATCCATTTGAGACACGTGGAAAAGCTCAATATCGGCTTGATCATTCAAGTCGACACGCTTTGCCACAAGCTGCCGAATTTCATCGAAAAGTGCGCCAGCGCGGGCGTGCGTCGCGTTTTCATCGGTTTGGAGAACATCAATCCCGACAATCTCCTGGGCGCCAAGAAACGCCAAAACAAGATTACCGAATATCGCAAGATGCTGCTCGCCTGGAAGAAAGCGCGCGTCATCACTTATGCAGGTTATATTCTCGGTTTCCCGAACGACACAGTGGATTTAATCCTGCACGACATCGACGTGATCAAGCGCGAGCTTCCGGTCGATCTTCTGGAGTTCTTTTGCCTCACACCGCTGCCCGGCTCGGAGGATCACCTCAAGCTGCATCGCGCGGGCGCCCCTCTTGATCCCGATCTCAACAAGTACGACGCTATCCATGTCTGCACCCCTCATTCGCGCATGAGCAAGATCGAGTGGGAGCGCGCCTATCAACTGGCATGGCAGCGCTACTACACGACGGAGCATATCGAGACGATTCTCCGGCGGGTTGCCTCTGCTGGCGCCAACGCCAGCAATGCGCTGTTCCTCATCACCTGGTTCAAGGGTAGCGTCGACTTCGAAAATATGCATCCGCTCGAATGCGGCTTGCTGCGGCTCAAGTTTCGACGCGACCGAAGAAGGTCCTTTGCGATAGAGCCAATCTGGCAATTCTATCCAAGATATTTCACCGAGACGGCGGTCAAACTGGTGCGCTGGGGCGCACTCTACCTGCGTTTGCGTCGCATCTATTTGCGCATCAAGCGTGACCCGCAGCGTTTGGCGTATACCGATCCGGCCATGGCTCCGGTCGCTGACGGAGATTTGGAGACGCCGGAATTGCTTGGAACAGATTCGGCACGAGCCTATGTCGATGGCCAGCAACGTTTGCAAAGGATTCGCGAAGGAGCGGCACAGAGTGGGAATGCGGTGGTCAATTGAGACTACTTGTGAATTCGCAAAGGTGGCAGCCAACCGATCGAACCCAATCCAACGGCACGGCCGTAATGCACAAGCGCTGGTTTGCGATTTTAGGTCTACCGATTGCCCCGCCACAATCCCGGCACAGAGGCACATGGTCGGTGGTCATCCCGCGCAGCGGGTGACGGCCGATCATTGCCGTCCTCGGGTTTGCTGGCGCACCCGACACGATGCGAACGTGTGACCTTTGCCTCTATGGGCCTCGCTCATTCCAGCCTACCCAGCTGCCCGCGCCCGCCCGATCCGCTAAATCATGTCCCGACGTACCCGTAGCTCAGCTGGATAGAGCGTTGCTGCGGCGAAGTCCTAGGGACGTTCGCCGAAATTGAGTCCCCTGCGTTTTGGCGCCGGCGTAAACTTTTGTCCTAGCCTTGGATCGAGTTCGCGCGTTCGGAGCAAGTCACACTTGACCGGCTTCCGTCCACGTCCGCTTAACTGTCGAGAGCGGACATTCGCCTGTGTGCTCGACATGGACAGTTCGTGCCAGGAACGGAAGTCGCGACCTCATTCGATCACCTCATCGGCACGAGTCAGGCGCGCGCTTCAGAGATTTGAAATCTGCAACAGCTTGCGGTCGCCGATCCAGGTTCTGGCAAGGTCGGCCTCGGCCTTGCGGGCTGCGGAGCCATCACCGCGTGACTTGTGCAGTTCCGCCAGCCCGTAATACGACCAGCCATTGGCGGGCGCCCGGCTGAGCGCGCGCTGGAATTGCCGCTCCGCCTCGGCGTAACGGCCGGCCTGCAGCAGGGCGGCGGCAAGCGACTGCCGGATCGGATAATACCAATAGGGCGGCTCGGTGTAGGCCAACGCGTCCTGCAATGCCGCCGCCCGTTCGAACCGGATGATGGCGGTGCGATAGTCGCCCTTGGCCTGGGCTACGCGTGCGAGGATCACCGTGCGCGCGATGCGGAGCACCTCCTGCGCCGGGACGCCTGAATCCTTCAGCAGCTTGAAGTCCGCGGTGCGCTCGATCGTCTCGATGGCGCTCGCTGCGGCAGTAGCGCCCGCGAAGTCACGGTTCGCCACCAGCGCGACGCCGCGCACGTAGAGCCACATCGCCTTGACATAGGGAATCGCATCGCCGGGATCCGGCAGCGCCAAAATGGTCTCGGGCGTGCTGAACTGCGCGTGCGCGAAGTAAGGCGCCGCCTTGACCGGCTGCACCATCGCAATGCCCTTGGCAGCCTCGCTGGGAATGAGCTGGCCGAGCTTCTCCGCAGCCGCAATCACGGTCGGGCCGTCGCCGGCCATCTGCGCCGACGCCATCACGAAGTGCACGTTGTGCGGATAATAGCCGAGCCTGTAGACGCCCATCGGCGCGTTGGTCTCGGTCAGGTATTTTTCATCGACCTTGACCGCGGTCTTGTTGTCTTCCAGCGCGTCGAGATAGCGGCCGACCCGATAATAGATGTGGCTCGGCATGTGCACGAGATGGCCTGCGCCGGGAATCGCGCCGCGCAACTTGTCGGCATAGGGCTCGGCGCGCTTGGGCCGGTCCGACGCCTCGACGGCATGAATATAAAGGTGAATAGCGCCGGCATGATTGGGATTACGCGCCAGCACGCGCTCCAGCGTCGGCACGATCGGCACGCTTTGCGGCTTGGCGTCGCGGCCGCCCGGCTTCCAGTAGTCCCAGGGGCTGAGATCCATCACCGCCTCGGCATAGAGCGTGGCAATCTCGTCGTCTTCGGCAAACTGTTTTGCTGCCTTCGCCATTTCGGCCGCGTAGGCCGCGTCGAGTGGTGCGCGGGCGGCCTTGGGATCGCTGCCGTAGCGCACCGCGATGGCGCCGATCAGCGCCTGCTCGCGCGGGCTCGCTTTCCCGGCCAGCGCCTTCGCCTTCTGCGCGGCGGCATAGGCTGGCGCGACCGCGTCCTCCGGCATCGGGAGATTGATGTTGGGACCGAGCACCAGCGCCTCGCCCCAGAAACACATGGCGCAGTCAGGGTCGAGTTTTTGCGCCATGCGAAACGCGCGTCGCGCCTCATCGTGATTGAAGGCGTAGGCGAGACGCAGGCCCTGATCGAAATAGGCCTGCGCGCGCTCGTTCGCGGTCGTGATCTTCCAGGTGATGGAGCCGATGCCGGTCCACAGCGGCGGCTCGGTGTCCGCGAATGCCGGCGCGGGGCTGGCTGCGCTCATCTCGGCGCGCGGCACTTCCGTCTGCACCAGGCGAAACATCATGTTCGGCCGGGCGGTTGCCGTCGGCGTGCCGCAGATCGGAATATCGGCGTCGGCGAGCGGCAGCGATACATCCACGGCGGTTGCGCGTGCGTCCGCGAGAATAAAACCGCTCCCGGCCAGCAGCGCCGCCAGTGCCGTGCCGCCGAGTGCGGCAAGACTTACGGAAACCAGCAGGCTTTGCGATCGCGTGAATGTCGCCATGATGGGCTCCAAAATCGGGCGGAGGGAAAAAATCTGCCGGATCCGGGACTTCAACGGGTCGCCGGAACCGGATCCAAAGAGACCCCTGAAACGAATTTTCAGACGTTTCCGTCCTTTCCGCAAGGCGACTGCAATGTCTGTGGCTGCGACACGTTAGCGTCGGCGGAAGGCTCGCCGCGTTGGGTCAGCGGTGCTGCTCTTGTCCGCTTCGGGTCAGACTGAGAAGAACTCGGTGTGAGCAAATGTCTTCCGAGTTACCCCTGAAAGCAGACATCGCTCAATGCAGTCGGCATGTCTCAAAGGGGCCATGAGTAGACATCGGCACTTGGTCGACCTTCTCGTTAGCGGCGATTTCTGAATCGTGAAGTGAGACGGGCTCGGCGGCGGGATGCGGCAGCTTCTGCCGACCACGCAACGGAATTACTGCTTCGCCCCTGCGGCGACGGCGGTCGCCATGTACTTCGAATAGAATTCAGCGACCCGTGCGCGCCACATGCCGACGAACGCCTCCGATGTCACCTTGTCCACCGATTTCCACGCCTTCTTGAGGGTCGGAAGGGTGTTGCCCCAGATCGCGCGTTTGCACCACTTCTCGCCCTTCTCCCTGCCTTCGCTGGTGGCGCACATGGATTTCCAGGCGATGCGATCGGGCTGGCTGATGTGCTCGGCGGCGCCTTCCCAGCCCTGCTGATGGATCAGGTAGATCGTTCAAGTCCGGCTTCCGGTGCGTGATCCACTCGAACAGGATGCCTTCGGTAATGACCTTGTAGGCGGCCGCAACGGCATTGTCGCGGGGACTGCGAATCTGCCCAAAGCCGAATTTGCTGAACTCATATTCGCTGCAGCTGAAACAGGCCGATATACGACCCGGTGCGTTGATTGGGGTTGAAACCGGACTCGATCTTGGCAACCGCTTTCATGAAATTGAAATCGAGACCGAACGCGTCGGAAGCACGTTTGATTTCCTCGACCGGCGTTCCGACCGGGATGTCCTTGAGCGAACGCAGGACGGTCTCCCGCCGGCTTCTCGGCGGGCGGCACTTCGGACCAGACGTAATAGATGAGATATTGGAAATCCTGCGTCGCCGGCGCTGGGTTGGAGGCAACACCGGTCTCATCGCTGTTGTCGGCGCCGGTTGGGTGGCATCATAGTGACCGAACGGCACCGATCTTGTCCCGATCAAATCGTCGCCTGCTTTGGCGTGGGCCGACGATGGACCGGAAGCAGCATCAGGCATCGAGCCAAGCGTGACTTCCTGCAATGGTGGCTCGGGGGCGGGCTCGGGCTGCGGCCGCGGCAGGGCCTGCATCATCTGCTCGTGTAGCTGACCAGACCGTCGAGGTGGTCGGACTTCAGCGCCGGCGCTTCGTACGGTTGCTCGAGCGACGCGACCTCGGCCGGGCGCAAGGCGCGTTGGTGGACCGCAACCAGGATTAGCGTACCTATCGCCGCACCGGTGAAGATGACCCTGAAGGCGAGCATGGCAGCGAGCTTTCCATGCGCAACGGGGCGACAACATGGCGAGATCACGACCGAGCCCGGAATGTGCCCGAATCACGTATCAGCCAAGCGTCGGAGCGGACTAAGCGGGCCGCTGCCCATGTCCGCCTTGGCTTGGCTGTGTGAAAAGGCGAAGACACTCAATCGCGATAGAAGAAGTTGTTCGTCCAAGACCGTTTTAGTCGCTCACCGCGCAAGGGGCTTCAACTTAGAAATCGAACTGAAAAATATCATTCTTCGTCGCGTTTCGATTTTTGAGTTTTTACACAGCCAGGGTCAAACCGAGAAGTCCGGGCGTTCAATCGGCAGGTCGGCTTTACCCCCAACTCCGGACATCGCCTTGCACCGCGCAAACTGACGCTTTGTGCCAATTTCGGAAGTGGCCTAGCGGTAGCGCGCAGGGGGGGCTGCCAGCTCCTCTGCGATCAAGCATCATTTTCGCCATCAAGCCTCGCCGGTCACAACGGCGGGGCTCTTCATGCAATGTCGCGTGGGTTTCATCGCATGGCAGCGTGTGCAGCCAGACGCCGTGACATGGTTCCGGAAGACTGCACCGTTGATTTTGGCAGCTCGCTCGCGCGTCAATTGCACGGCATCCTTCCCGGTACTGACGGGCGGGCATAAGCAAACTTCTTCGCAAGCTCGAAACTCTCCGTGACCCACGCATCGGGTCCAGTATCTGAGCTGCATCGGCGTCGGGATGAACGCTCATCAGACCGCCATGGTCTTTCGCGTCAAAGATCGCGCCAAAGACCGGCCATGGGATGAGGCGAAGGCGTTGCAACGGCCGTTGCTGGATGAGGCCCTGAAGATCGTGGCGCGGGGGCGGACAAGGAGGACAAGGCTGCCGCATGAGCCAGTGTCGCGTTGCCGGTCACGGACTTGTTCGGGATCGTCGAAAGAGACGCAGTATTTCGGTCCGGTCACATACGCCACAGCGATACTGGATAAGGTCGTTACCCTCCCCATCCGGGTCGACCTTCTCAAGTTTCATGGTGCGTTTGCAAACAATGCAAGTCATCAGGTCCAAGAGTGGGCTGCGGTCATCGTTCATCCGCGCTGTCGCTGCGACCACTTCTTCACGGCACCTGTCCGTGCATTGTCGCCTGTGAGCACATTTGCCGCCATTACGTATCTCCGAATTCGCATTCAATGCGTTTTGGTTCCCGCCATTTTTCTAGATCGATCTTGGCGGCGTCATTTCGCTGTTCCTTCTCTGGATTACCCTTCCATGGCTTGTCCGTCTGTCAATGGGACCCTTGATCGGACTTCTGTCTGGGATCGTCTTTGGGCGTCTCCTTGCTCCTCGGGCTTTCCTCCGGCTTTGTATGAATGGAAGCTCCGACCGGGGTTGGTGTTCCCGCACAGCAACGAAACGGCCATTGCCGTCTTAGTGATCTTGCGCCTCCATCCAATACCCCTAAATTCCGCTTGTATGCCGAGCAACCGGCCGCTCACGATGCTGTGGGGCTATGGGTCCGGCTCCTAGGCACACCGGCCCCGTTAGTTCAACGGCCCTTTAGGTTGCTGCCTTCCGGCGTTGGGAGGCGCAGCAAATGTGCCCTCTCTGATGGGCTTTCCGATTTTAATCCGGGCGTTCCCAGCGCAAATGCCGTCACGAGGATCAGAATACTCGCGCAGATGATACTGAGGTAGACACGATCGTTCATTAGGCCCTAACAGGCGAAGCTAACCCGCGTTCCTCCAGGCGGCTGAATTCCGTGGGCTAGGTATCGAGGAAGTTATGAAGCAATCTGAAGTATACCGTCAAAACGCAGAGAACTGCGGCTACCTCGCGGAAGGTGCTTCCAACGAGCCAACTCGCCAGCGGTACAGGCGAATGGAAGCAGCTTGGAGAGCGTTAGCGGACGAACAGGATTGGCTTGATGGCGAGGCGTCGCCTGACCGCAAAAGCGAACAGTAACCGCGACCCGCGGGGCGACATTCAGACCGCTTCGCGAGTCGGCGACGGGCTGCCTGCACTTAGGAACAACTGTGTCCACGAACCATTTTGTTTGCGGCCTACTTTGTACGCGTATCGGTGGCCCGGCGCGGCCCCCGCCTCAACCCCATGCCCCCGAGAGGGCGCGGGGCCGTGCTCAATCTCGCAGGGGTAGTGCGAATGTTTGATTGGTTCAAATCCGAGCGGCGTGAGCGCCAGAAGAAGGTTAGACAAGATCGCAAACAGCTTGAAGTAAGAGCGCGGCGATTCCTAAAAAGCTATCTAGAAGCCGATGAAGTGCGAAAGCCTGAGTTCTATCGCGCCGTTGAAGACATCAGCAAGAAATGCCGTCCCCCCGATTTGGATTTTTCCCAACCAGATTTGGACGATGGTCAAATTGCCGAGGCTACGTCGAAAGCTGCGATGCAGATGGTTTTGGAACGTGAGAACCGCCGGGTCGGAGACTTCGTGACTCATGCCTGCGCAACGGTAGCGGTCGCATACAATCGTGCCGCAGGGGTCTACAAAGCCGACGCAGACATGCAAGAGTTAGGAACTGCCGCTGTCCACCTACTAACGATGGCAACGTCCTATACCAACGCACAGAAAGAATGATTTACGGTAACCAATTCAGAACGCTAAAAGTCGGTGACTGCGTTTATTGGAAAAATATCTCGACACCGGACCTTGTCGGGATTGCTTGGAGCGGAGTTT
>CAWJKJ010000001.1:0-197258 GCA_963843435.1 uncultured Alphaproteobacteria bacterium | reverse complement strand
AGTGATCGTCACGAACCCGGTTATGGCTCCGGTGAGTCCGGCCTGCGGCCCGCTTAGTACGGAGCCAGTCCCATTCTGCGGAATGCTCACGTTCTGCTTCGAGTTGATGTTTGCGTATTTGTAGTTGAGTTTGAGCCCGGCCAGCCAGTCGCCGCCCGCAAACTGATGCATATAGCCGAGCTGAACATCCGGGGCGAAAGCGGATTTGTTTCGGTTGAAGTCGAAAAAGGGACCGCCCTCTCTGCCCTTGGGCGAGTAGCACCGCCCCATCAAATACATTGATGACGCCGGATATCCCCTGGAGCGATTGGTTGAAATAGGTCCAGTCATAGCTTCCGCCCGCACCAACATAGAACCCGGACCAGTCCCAAACAGCAGGCGGCGGTGCCGGCGCAGCTTTGCGGGACAAATCGGCGGCAAAGACAACACCGCTCGTTGCGAGGATTAAGCCGCTTCCGCAAACAACAGAAATAAGTCGGTTATCCATTTGACCACCTGTGACGGCTGGCTCCTCAACCAATTCTCATTGCCGTCGCGACGCCTGCAATTCCTAACCTATCCAGGAAGCGGCGCACGGACGGATTCTCCCGGGCCTGTGCGCCCCGTAGCAACGTCCGCTTCTCTCCGACGAGCCGATCATCAGCACCGCTGACTAGGTCTGATAAGTGCCATAACCGGACATCAAACAGATACTTGGTCTATCGTGCAGGCGGTGGCGCAACGGCGAAAATTCGGCCGTAGCCGACGACCGATACACGTGCCTTTGCGAGCACAAGGGCGTGCCAGAAGGCAACCTGATTAGCAGTCAGGACAGGTCGGTTGAGCGCGTCCTCCAGCGCATTGATGACGCCGACTGATCGAAAGCCGTTCCCGCCGATGAAGACCGCCTCTGCGCGTTCGGGCACCTGCGCGCGAACCCAGTTGAAGACCGCATCCGGCCGAATTGCCTGTTGATCCGATGGCAGGCCGGCGGACCCATTCGACACCACGTCGAAGCCCTGACTTCGGAAGTAGTCAGCCCCTTGCTGATCAAGCTCCGTCGAAAACTAGGGCGGACTTATAAGCGCGAACCTTTTGATAGTGAGCGCATTCAGCGCGTAACCGCCGCTGCGGCCGAGATCACCACGGGAATGCCGCGCGAGCGGGCCTCCAGGGCGAGATTTCGACGCTGTATCGTCGGCCGCGCCGCGTATGTAGCTGCTGTTCGTGAAACAATACGCGATCGCATGCAAAGGGGCAGTCCCCGAAGATTTCGGCAGCTTCGTCCACCTGCGGAGGGTCAGCAAACGCGCGGACACGATCGCTGGCTATCTTTCGATCCGTCGTCGCTCCGGGGTCATAGGTTTTTTGCGCAACGCGCGCCGCGCGCCGGGAGCCGGCGTTGTGCTCGTTCTTCAACTCACACGACTTTCCAGTTGGTGGCCTCGCTCCGCTCCGCAAACAGCCTGTCCCACCTGTCGCGCGCCGGCCGGACGGTCGGCGGTGGCTTCGCCGGTGCCACCATCTCCTGGAGCAATTGCCCGACCAGACCGATGGCATCGACCTGGTCGTCGTGGCAGCCAGCGGGGAAGCTCAGGAGTTCGGCGCGAAAGTCGGCGTGCCATAGCCGTTCGAAGAACGGCGTCGCTTCGCTCGCCTACGGCGCCCGCGCCGGTAAATAGAGCCCATCCAGCGCCATGCGGCCGCGCATAAAGCGCTAGCAGCGCCCAATCGCGCGGTGGCTTCGGCCAAAGCTACTTGCGCCCTGTATTCATTCTTCAGCGGCGTCAAAGCCGGCGGCGTGATCTTGCGCTGCGCGAGCTCGCGAAAATCGTCGATCACGCGCCGCGCGCAGCCGAGTACGACCGCATGTGGCCGTCAGCCGGTCGGCGGCACGGCGCCGGGTCGTGGATCGATGGGGACCAGGGAGGAAAGCCCCATCATCTGTTCGAAGAGGACCGCCGCCTGCAGCAACTCAGCCTCGCCTCGATGAGGGCCGACCATTTGCAAGCCGACCGGGCGGCCATACCGATCGAAACCACATGGCACGGCAATGGACGGCAAAGCCATCATGGTGGTTGCCGCGGTGATCAGGGAGCCCCCCAGATAGTTCTCGAGCTTCTTGCCATCGATCGTTGCCGGCATCCGCAACTCAACATCGAAAGCAGGCGTCGAGGCTCCCGGCGACACGAGAAGATCGTAGGTGCCGAAGAATTCGACGACGCGCCGGAACAGGGCCGCACGCTCGCGCTCGGCGGCGGCGAGCTCGCTTGGCGACTGCCGCAGGCCGTGCTCGGTGTTCCAGATGATGTCCGGCTTGATCTGGTCGCGGTGCGTCGCGAGCATCAGCTCGCGCTCGACCACGAAATGCTGCGACCTCAAGGTGAGAAAGGCCTGTGCGATGTTGCCGAGGTCGGGAGCAGCTTCCTCGACCACCGAGCCGAGCTCCTCGAAACGGCGCGCCGCCTCGGCGCATATCTCCCGCGTCTCCCGATCGACAGGCACCTTGCCGCCGAAATCGGCGGTGTAGGCGACGCGCTTCGGCACAATCGGGTTGGCAACCGCGGCGGCGAATGAACGATGCGGCGCCTCGAAAGTCAGAGGATCGCGCGGGCAGGGGCCCGCCATGGTATCGAGAAACAGCGCCACATCCGCCGCGGTACGCGCCATCGGCCCCTGGACCGAGAGCGGCGAGAACAGGTTGTTGGACGTACCGCGCGTGACCCGGCCCGGCGAAGGCCGCAAGCCGACGACCGAGCAGTAGGTGGCGGGACGACGCAGGCTTCCCGCATGGTCTGAGCCGTGTGCGAGCCATACCTCGCCGGCAGCGAGCGCGGCGCCGCCGCCGCCAGTCGAGCCGCCCGGGGTCAGCGCGGTATTCCACGGATTGCGGGTGCGACCAAACACGTCGTTGAACGTCGAGCCGCCGGCGCCGAATTCCGGCGTATTCGACTTGGCGATGACAATGCCACCTCTGCGCTCGATCCGTTCGACCACCGGGTGAGAACGCGTCGGCACATGGTCGCGGAAGATCGGTGAGCCGTAGGTCGTGCGCACCCCGGCGACATCGGTGAGATCCTTGATTGCGACCGGCAGGCCGCACAGCCAGCCGGGCTCAGCCTCAGCCTCGCGACCTTCGCCGCGCATCAGCCTTTCGGCATGGGCGCGTGCGCGATCGATACATAAGGTCGGCAGCGCATTGATCGCCGGCTCGACTTCCGCAATCCGGCGCGCTGCGGCGTCGATGAGGTCGAGCGGCGTGACCTCCCGGCGCTTCAGGCGAAGCACTGCCTCGGTTGCCGTCAGCCGGCACAGCTCATCGTGAGGAGACGACATGGGGGGCACCAGTTCTGTCCCGCAAGAAAGCCTTAGGTCCGGCGCCGGGTCAACCGGCCAATCGCGGCCAGGCGGACTAGCTCACGTTGTTCCTCGGGCTTGGCCGTCGAACCGTATAGACGTCTATCGTACGACCTGCCGTTTCTCAGCGATAACCCCAATTGAATTTAGGGCTTGGAAGGTCTGCTACGGGTTATTTCCGGACTTTGGTGCGAATGATGAACCGACATCGTCAGCGACGCTGTCCAGGTCCGTTAAGGGCCAAGAGCAGACTCAGTTGTCAGCGGGATTGTCTCGGATGCGTATCCCTCACAAGGCACGCAATGCATTTTGAACGATAGAAACAGTGGTTTCGCCCGGCATTCGGCCGGTGGTTGGCAATCGTTCGGCTAAAGTTAGCACCGCCCGCCACACGTCCGTCCTATCCATTACGGTGCACGCTTCTTTGGACCGCTCCACGAAAAGTTCTGTTGTCTCTGGTTCGTTCAAGCCGATCCTTTGACAAGTCTCAATGGCTTTCCGACGGTCATCGCTGCACCCGCCGTCAGACCACACCAAGTCGAATGAGACGCCTGTAAATTTTGCTTGTGCCGCTGCTCCGGCAGTGATCTCAAAAAGCCGAACACTCGCCCATTCCAACGGCTCAATACGCATAAAGGAAAATAGTTTGCTCCATTGTTCTACCGTCGGCCAAGCGCCTTCCGCGATGCCTTCCCGTTCCCCAAATTCCTTGAGCCCGGGCATGCCCAGCGGCAGCTCGAACACGGAGCAGTGTGGATTGCCTGAGTCCATTTCTATCCAACGGATAGCGTTTTCATTGGTGATGCCTACGCGGCCTATAGACAGAACGCGGGCAACGGCATGACCGGACTCATGGACGGCAGTATCTCTCATTGCACCCCAACCAAAATCTATTGCTCGCCTTCAATAGGTTGAGATTATCTACATCGTGCACGTCGGCAACATGATTCAGTGAATGCAACATCATCCATCGTCATGGTCGCGATAGTGATGATGGTGGCGGTGATGATGTTTATGATGTTGTGTTGGTTGTTATGATTCTTGTTGTTGATAGTGATGATGATCAGGTTATCTGTGCCGGTTCGCCTTTGCATGTCGGCAGTGGGTCATTTGCAGACTTCGGCGCGAATGTCCGGGGCGTCCGCCCTGTCCCGACGAGCGGACATTCATCGGCACCGACGTGTAGGTCCGAAAAGGGCCAATAGCGGAAATCACCTTCCTTAGTGCACGCCCTTGGCGCTAATGTAGGGCTGTCCAGTAATGGAGCCCCGGATGGCAGAGGAATTGACTTATAAGGATGAAGCAGCCGCAGGTTACGACCGTGGCTTTGCGCACGTCACAAACCATTTCGTACCTTTTCTGCTGCGCGCTACTGACATCGCGCCGGGAATGCGTGTCCTCGACATTGCCACGGGCACAGGGCTTTTTGCCGAAGCGGCCCTTAGTGTCGTCGGTCCGACAGGGCACATCACTGCCGCCGACATCTCGTCTGCAATGGTCGAAAGGGCGCGCGCGCGCCTTCGCCACGCAAAAAACGCGTCGATTGCCGTCGAGGACGGGCAGGCGCTTTCATTCTTGGATGGAAGTTTCGATGCGGTCGTATGCAGCCTCGGACTAATGTTCTTTCCCGACCCACGGTGCGGCCTCGCCGAATTCCATCGCGTGCTTCGCCCCGGCGGACGCGCGGCTGTTTCGGTGGCCACCGTCCCAGAACGATCGTACAATTTTCGCATCAACCTTGCCATCGCACGCTACATGCCGACGTTAGCGGAGGCCACTGCACGCGTATTTTCACTGGGCGACGAGACGAAACTAAGATCGTTATTCGAGGCTACAGGCTTCCGCGACGTAGAGATGGCCACGGAAACCCACCGCTTCGTGCTACCTTCTTTTGACGCTTACTTCGAACCATTTGAGCAAGGTGCGGGCTCGGCTGGACAAGAATTCGTCTCGCTACCTGAGCCAGCCCGCCGCGCAGTGCGCGAGGAAGTGCGGCGGGATCTCGGCGACACTGGTGGGCCAATCGAGGTGGAAGTGGAGTTCAGGTTCGGGAGCGGCCGACGGTAGCGCCGGGTTTGGATCACAAACAGAAGAAAAATCACAAATAGAAGAAAAAATGTCCACTGCGCAGGCAGATGCCTGCCGATGTCCGTGTGGCGGCAACGTCCGCTTGCACCCGTGAACAGACATCCTCAGCGCGACGTGGCACGTCCGCTGGGTACCAAGAGCAGATGTTGCGCCAGGGTCCGGCATCGTGACTCTGGTTCTTCAGCTCACACTACTTTCCAGTTGGTGGCTTGGTCGCGCCCCGCAAACAGCCTGTCCCACCTGTCGCGCACCGGTCGGACAGACGGCTGCGGCTTCGCCGGTGCCACCATCTGCTGAAGCAATTGTCCGACGAGACCGATGGCATCGACCTGGTCGTCGTGGCGGCCGGCAGGGAAGCTCAGCAATTCGGCGCGGAAGTCGGCGAGCCACGGTGCCCGCGCCGGGACATAAAGCCCGTCCAGCGCCATGCGGCCGCGCATCGATTGTGCGCGCACCGCCTTGTCGCCGCGCGCGGCGAACTGCTGGCGCGCGACGAAGGCGCCGCGCTCGCGCATTCGCCTTGCGAGGAACGGTCCGACGCCGGAGCGGATCTGGCCTTGTTCCTCCGCCCAGCCGATCGGCCTCCACTCGAGCACGAGGTCGCAGAACGCCTCGACCCATTCGTCGGCTGCTGCGCGGCGGCGCCACAGATCGAGCAGATACATTCGCCCCTCGGCGTCGAGACCGACCACCGCATGCACCGTGTAGTCGCCGCCGCCGGCGGTGACCGCATAGTCCGAGCCGCCGTAGATGCGCAGCGAATGACTTGCCGGCAGCGTCTCGACCGGACGCAGCCAGTCCGCCTTGAAGTAGTCGCCGTCCTCCGGCGCCGGACGCTGCTGGTACAGCGCGGCCCAGGTGCGCGCGTTGAGCTTGAACGGCGCGAAGTGATCCGGGCCGAACCACTCGGGCCAGATGCGTTCGCCGATCTGCCGGCCCAGCACGTCGTCGGCGCGCTCGGCCTCGGCCGGAATGCACACGACGTACCAGCGATTGCCGTCGCGCCCGTCGATCCAGCCGCTCTCGCCGGCGTAGCTGGCAGGCAGGATGCGCCCGGCGATGTCGTCCTCGTGCCAGCGCGTGGTGATGCCGATCTCCCAGGCGCCGGGCTTCTTGCGCGTCAGCAGGTCGTCGAAGTAGGCGTCCCACGTCTTCTGCCGCATCAGGCTCGAAGTCCGCGGCCTCGCGTCCCTTGATCAGGTCGTCCCAGACGACGCCGTCGGCGCGGTTGCCGGTGATGCCGGTGAGCAGGCCCGCGCCCATGTATTCCGAGCCGTTGGTCAGCGCCCACTCGTCGGCGGCCGCGCTTTCCTTCGACAGCGCCGTGCCGAAGATCGTCTTGTAGCTGTTCTGCCGCACGATCGCGCGGGCCTTGCGTCCCCACCTGCGCGGCAGGTCGGTCCCGTAGTTGGCGACGATCACCTGCGAGCGCGGAAAGCGGCCCATGACGTGGACGGGAAACAGCACCGACGTGTAGGTCGATTTCGCCGAGCCCGGCGGCATCAGTCCCATCAGTCGCTTGATCTCGCCGTCCTCCACACGCTGCAGGCAATCGAGCCAGAGCAGGTGATGCTTGCCGAAGCGCGCCTCGACCGCGGAGAACTGCTCGCAGGTCTCGTCCTCGGGATGAATCGGGACGCCTGGAATCTCGACGCTGCGCGCGAAGGTCAGGAGATGGTTGGCGGCGCGGATATCGCGGGCGTTCTGCTTTCGCGAAGGCGAACGGCGGGGCGGGGAGGTCCGGGTGGAATCTTCCATCGGTCGGGCGCCATGTGGGTTGAAAAAGAAAAGCCCGCGGCGCCGTTTCGGGGCCGCGGGCGAATATCTCGATGCTGGTGTCTAGCGTATCGGGAACCGGACCGGCAAGCGGAAAATCAGAAATTCGATAAGAAAAAAATCATTTCAGTTATTCAGAAAATATAGAATAGGATTTCTACCCGTTCGGAATTGACGAAAGAACGAAACAAGAACATAATCAACCCGTCCAGTCTCGATGGGAGAGCGAGTGCGCATTCGTCAGCGCCTCGAGGCGGGATGCGACGGGTCCGTCGCGGTGCCGGCCCGTTCGCGTCGCGGTGATGAGGCGTGGACGCGGAAAGGGATGACGACGGCGCCGAGGGCGGACGGCCCAAGCGGTCCAGCAATACGGTGAGGTCCTCCGTATTCGGTCAAGTCGGAGCCGGGCTCGGCTCCCGCTGGAATCCGGCAAGCCGTTAATCCGGCGCGTGCGGAACGCAGGCGAAGACTACGTCTGTGGTCCGGTTCAGTGCGAGTTCGGCGGTTTCCGCCGGGCGATCGGCTGGACCACTGCCGTGTGCCGACACGTCGGCGCACGGATTGCCCGTATGTGAAAACATTCGGGTGCCGCGGGCGCGGTCTTTCGCCCAGCGTTCCGCACGCCCTCTTTCCAAGGGAAGTGCAAAGAAATGACCGGCATGCCCTGGGGCCGGACGAAACACGGGGCGACTTGGCGCGCCGACTTGCCACGCCGTAGCGCGGAGCACGAAGGCGGGAGCGCAACGCGCGAAGGCGGCTGACGCACGACTGGGGTTCAGTGAGAGGCAATGCCGTTGAACAAACACAGAGATCGTAGCCCGGATGGAGCGAAGCGAAATCCGGGGCTGAGTTCGCGATTAGAATCCGGATTCGCCATATGCCGCGGCTGTTGCGGTGCGCAATGCCCAAGTAGGCTGTCGGGGGTCCAATTCAAAGCCAGTTTCGTCCAATAGTCCAAATTGTACCCAAGTCGCTGTTTCGGCTACGTTGCCGCAACGGCCGGGGGACAACTGGCCGAGTCTCAACGAGTAATCGAGCCGGGAGGAGTTCATGGCGTTCAAGCTCAAATCCATCGCGCAGATTGCGGCCGCCGCGATGCTTGCGGCCGGCCTTCGGCGCGCCTGCGCTGGCGCAGGAGACGGTCAAGATCGGCCTGATCGTGCCGCTGACCGGCGGCCAGGCGTCGACCGGCAAGCAGATCGACAATGCGATCAAGCTCTACATGCAGCAGAACGGCTCGACCGTCGCCGGCAAGAAGATCGAGGTGATCGTCAAGGACGACGGCGCGGTGCCGGACAACTCCAAGCGCCTGGCGCAGGAACTGATCGTCAACGACAAGGTCAACTTCCTCGCCGGCTTCGGCGTGACGCCGGCCGCGCTCGCGGTCGCGCCGCTCGCGACCCAGGGCAAGGTGCCGCAGGTCGATCATGGCCGCCGGCACCTCGATCATCACCGAGCGCTCGCCCTACATCGTGCGCACGATCTTCACGCTGGCGCAGTCGTCCGAGATCATCGCCGACTGGGCGGCCAAGAACGGCATCAAGAAGGTCGCGGCGCTGGTCTCCGACTACGCGCCCGGCGCCGACGCGCTGAACTTCTTCAAGCCGAAATTCACCGCCGGCGGCGGCGAGATCGTCGAAGAGGTGAAGGTGCCGCTCGCCAATCCGGACTTCGCGCCGTTCCTGCAGCGCATGAAGGACGCCAAGCCCGACGCGATCTTCGTGTTCGTGCCGGCCGGGCAGGGCGGCAACTTCATGAAGCAGTACGCCGAGCGCGGCCTCACCGGTATCAAGGTGATCGGCCCGGGCGACGTGATGGACGACGACCTGCTGAACGGCATGGGCGATGCGGCGCTGGGCGCGGTCACCGCGCACCTTTATTCGGCGGCGCACCCCTCGCAGAAGAACAAGGACTTCGTCGCCGCCTACAAGAAGGCCTTCAACCAGCGGCCGGGCTTCATGGCGGTCGGCGGCTATGACGGCATCCACCTGATCTACGAGGCGCTGAAGAAGACCGGCGGCAAGACCGACGGCGATGCGCTGATCGAGGCGATGAAGGGGATGAAGTGGGAGAGCCCGCGCGGGCCGATCTCGATCGATCCGGAGACCCGCGACATCATCCAGAACATCTACATCCGCGAGGTGAAGAAGGTGGACGGCGAACTCTACAACGTCGAGTTCGCGACCTTCGAGGCGGTGAAGGATTCCGGCAAGACGAAGAAGTGATTGCCGCGCCTCACGCTTGTTGCCTATGTTGCGTCGTTCCGGGGCCGCGCCAGCTGCGCTGGTCCCGGACATGACAACGGCTAGCCAGAACGCTTGACCACCTTTCTCACCATCCTGTTCGACGGCATCGCCTATGGCATGCTGCTGTTCGTACTGGCCTGCGGCCTGGCGGTGACGCTCGGGCTGATGAACTTCGTCAATCTCGCGCACGGCGCGTTCGCGATGGCGGGCGGCTATATCTGCGCGATCCTCGTCAACCGCTATGGCGTGCCGTTCTTCGCAGGCCTGCCGCTGGCGTTTCTGGCCAGCGCCGCGATCGGCTTCGTGCTGGAGCGGCTGCTCTATCGCCACCTCTACCACCGCCACCATCTCGACCAGGTGCTGTTCACCGTCGGCCTCGTCTTCATGTCGGTCGCCGCCGTCGACTACGTGATGGGCTCCTCGCAGGTGTTCATCAACCTGCCGGCCGGCGCTGCAGGGCCAGATCGACCTGTTCGGCGTCGGCATCGGCCGCTACCGGCTGATGATCATCGTCATCTGCGGGCTGCTGACCGTCGCGCTGCAGCTGACGCTGTCGCGCACGCGGTTCGGCAGCCGCCTGCGCGCGGCGGTGGACGATCCGCGAGCCGCCGTCGGCCTCGGCATCAACGTGCCGTGGGTGTTCGCGCTGACATTTGCGTTCGGCTCGGGCCTCGCCGGACTTGGCGGCGCGCTGGGCGCGGAAATCCTCGGCCTCGATCCGCACTTTCCGCTGAAGTTCATGATCTACTTCCTGATCGCCGTCACGGTCGGCGGCTCGTCCAGCATCACCGGGCCGTTTCTCGCCTCGCTGCTGCTCGGCATCGGCGACGTCGCCGGCAAGTACTACGTGCCGAAGCTCGGCGCCTTCGTCATCTACACCATGATGATCGTGATCCTGATCCTGCGTCCGAACGGGTTGTTCGGCAGAACCGCGACACGCTGACATGCCCTGGCGCGAACGCACCGGTATTGCTGCTGCCATCGCCGACCTGTCGCGCTGGCGCTGGGGCGAGATGCTGTTCTGGACGCTGGCGCTGATCGCGATCCTGCTGTTTCCGAACCGCTACCTGATCCTGACCGAGATCGCCTGGCTGGCGCTGTTCGTGCTCTCGCTCGACCTGATCCTCGGCTATGCCGGCATCATCTCGCTCGGCCATGCGGCGTTCTTCGGCGTCGGCGCCTATACGGCCGGCCTGCTGGCGCTGCATCACTATCGTCGACGAGCCGGTGCTTGCGCTGCTGATCGCGGGCCTGGCGGCCATGGTGCGTCGGCTTCGTCACCTCGTTCCTCGTCATGCGCGGTGCGGACCTGACGCGGCTGATGGTGACGCTCGGCATCGCGCTGCTGCTGCGCGAGCTCGCCAACCGCTTCTCCGACATCACCGGCGGCTTCGACGGCCTGCAGGGCATCGTCATGGAGCCGGTGCTCGGCCTGTTCGCGTTCGACCTGTTCGGCAAGACCAGCTTCATCTACTGCCTGGTCGTGCTGTTCGTGATGTTCCTTCTGGCGCGGCGCATCGTGCATTCGCCGTTCGGCCTGTCGCTGCGCGCGATCCGCAACAATCCGCTGCGGGCGTGCGGCGATCGGCATTCCGGTCAACCGCCGGCTGATCGCGATCTACACGATCGCCGCGTTCTATGCCGGCGTCGCCGGCGGGCTGTCGACCCAGTCGACCGCGCTCGCCTCGCTCGACGTATTCTCGTTCGACCGGTCCGCCGATCTGCTGCTGGTGCTGGTGATCGGCGGCACCGGCTATCTCTATGGCGGGCTGATCGGCGCGGTCGCGTTCAAGCTGTTGCAGGACGTGCTGTCGAGCTGGACGCCGCAATACTGGCAGTTCTGGATCGGGCTCATTCTGGTGATCCTGGTGCTGATCGGGCGCGAGCGCCTGCAGCGCTGGATCATGTGGGCGCCGGACCGCATCAAGGCGCTGTTCGATGCGCGCAAGGGCGCAGCGACAGCGGCGGGGAGAAATCCCCATGACGCTCGCACTGGAAACCCAGGGACTGGTCAAGACGTTCGGCGGGCTGACCGCGACGCGCGACCTGTCGCTGAAGGTGGAGCGCGGCGCCCGCCACGCGCTGATCGGCCCGAACGGCGCCGGCAAGACCACGGTGATCAACCTCCTGACCGGCGTGCTGCGGCCCAACACCGGGCGCATCCTGCTCGAAGGCAACGACATCACCGCGGTGCCCGTCGCACCGCCGTGCGCTGATGGGCCTGTCGCGCACGTTCCAGATCAACCAGCTGTTCGCCGATCTGACGCCGCTGGAGACCATTGCGCTTGCGGTCTCCGAGCAGCGCGGCGAGGGCATGCGCTGGTGGAGCTCGCTGGCGCGCGATGCGGCTGCCGCCAGCCGAAATCGAGACGCTGCTGCAGCGCTTTCATCTCACCGACGTGATGAACGTGCGCACCGCCACGCTGCCCTACGGCAAGCAGCGCCTGCTGGAGATCGCGCTCGCGATCGCGGCCAAGCCGCGCGTGCTGCTGCTGGACGAGCCGGCCGCGGGCGTGCCCGAGGCCGAGCGCCATGACATCCTTGCCGCGGTCGCGAGCCTGCCGCGCGAGGTGTCGGTGCTGCTGATCGAGCACGACATGGATCTGGTGTTCTCCTTCGCCGACCGCATCTCGGTGCTGGTCAATGGCGCGCTGTTCGTCGAAGGCCCGCCGGACGAGGTCGCGCGCGATCCGCGCGTCAAGGCCGTCTATCTCGGCGAGGCCGCCGATGCCTGAGATGCTGGCGATCGAGGGCTTGCGGGCCGGCTACGGCGAGGCGGTGGTGCTGCCGCAGCTGTCGCTGACGCTTGCGCAAGGCGAGGGCCTGGCGCTGCTCGGCCGCAACGGCACCGGCAAGACCACGCTGATCAATTCGATCGTCGGCGTGACGCGGCGCTTTGCCGGGCGCATCATGCTCGACGGCAAGGACATCACGCGGCTGCGCGCCGATCAGCGCGCGCGCGCCGGCATCGGCTGGGTGCCGCAGGAGCGCAACATCTTCCCCTCGCTCACGGTCGAGGAGAACATGACCGCGGTGGCGCAGCCGGGGCCGTGGACCGTCGAGAAGGTCTACGCGATGTTTCCGCGGCTGGCCGAACGGCGCCGGAATTTCGGCAACCAGCTGTCCGGCGGCGAGCAGCAGATGCTGGCCATCGGCCGCGCGCTGACGCTGAACCCGAAGCTTCTGCTGCTCGATGAGCCGCTGGAGGGCCTCGCGCCGATCATCGTCGAGGAACTGATCGCGGCGCTGAAAAACATCGTTCGCGACGAGGGCACCTGCGCCATCGTCGTCGAGCAGAACCCGAAGAAGGTGCTTTCGCTCGCCGGCCGCGCCGTTATTCTGGAACGCGGCGCGATCGTTCATGCGGCCGCGAGCGACGTGCTCCGCGACGATGCAGCCGTGCTGGACAGATATCTTGGGGTATCGGGGGCCGGGTGATCCTCGCCACGAAGCGAAAATCTGCTAGAAACGCCATAACGTGTCGATCTCGGGAGTGACCGCCATGCTACGTACCAAACCGCCGTTCCGCGCCGACGAGGTCGGCAGCCTGTTGCGTTCCGATCGCGTCAAGGACGCGCGCGCGAAGTTCGAGAAGGGCGCGATCAAGGCCGACGAGCTGCGCAAGATCGAGGATTTCGAGATCGAGAAGATCGTCCACAAGCAGGCGTCGGTCGGCTTGAAGCTTGCGACCGACGGCGAATTCCGCCGCTCCTGGTGGCACTTCGATTTCCTGCGGCACCTCGATGGCTGCGAGATGTATGCCACCGAGGGCATCCAGTTCGCCGGCGTGACGACCCGCGGCGAAGGCATCCGCGTCAAGGGCAAGCTGGATTTCCCGGCCAACCATCCGATGCTCGAGCACTTCAAGTTCCTGAAGAAGTGCTGCGAGCAGGCGCATGTGACGCCGAAGATGACGATCCCGTCGCCGGCGGTGCTGCACTTCCGCGGCGGGCGCAAGGCGATCTCGACCGACGCCTATCCGCAGATGGACGAATACTTCATGGATCTTGCGAAAGTCTGGCGCAAGGCGGTGAAGGCGTTCTACGACGCCGGCTGCCGCTACCTGCAGCTCGACGACACCGTGTGGTCGTATCTCTGCTCGAAGGACGAGCTGGAGAAGATGCGCGCGCGCGGCGACGACCCGACGGGGCTGGCGCAGACCTACGCGCGCGTCATCAACTATGCGATCGCCGAGCGGCCGGCCGACATGACCATCACCACGCACGTTTGCCGCGGCAACTTCCGCTCCACCTGGATCGCGTCGGGCGGCTACGAGCCGGTGGCCGAGGTGCTGCTGCGCGACGTGAACTACGACGGCTACTTCCTCGAATACGACACCGAGCGCGCCGGCGGCTTCGAGCCGCTGCGCTTCCTGCCGAAGGGCAACAAGATCGTCGTCGTCGGGCTGATCACGTCGAAGAGCGGCGAACTGGAGAAGAAGGACGACATCAAGCGCCGCCTCGACGAGGCGTCGAAGTTCGTCGCCTACGACCAGATGGCGCTGTCGCCGCAATGCGGCTTCGCCTCCACCGAAGAGGGCAACATCCTCACCGAGGACGAGCAGTGGGCGAAGCTTCGCCTCGCGGTCGAGGTTGCCAACGAAGTGTGGGGCAAGTAACGCTTACACATGACCATCGTTGGTTCGGTTGAAAGTCTGTGGCGCTATCCGGTCAAGAGCATGGCCGGCGAAGCGATCGAGGAAGCGTTCGTCGGCTATGCCGGCGTGTTCGGCGACCGCGCCTGCGCGTTCCTCAATGCGGCGGCGCCGGAAGGCTTTCCGTATCTGACGGCGCGGAACAATGGCGCGATGCTGCGCTATCGTCCGCGCTTTCGCGATGCGGAGCTTGCCGCGCGTCCGCTCAATCAGGCGGCCGCCGAGGGACATGGGGCCGGGCCTGACGCCGCTCTATCCCGCGCCGCTGGAACGCCTTGCCGTCGATGTGCGAGACGCCGACGGGCGAGGTGTTCGCGCTCGACGATCCGGCGTTGCGCAAGGTGCTCGCGACAAAGAACATCGAACCGGACAAGCTCTCGGTGATCCGCTCCGATCGCGCGCTGACCGACTGCCGCCCGGTCTCGCTGATCTCGCTGAAGACCATCGCGCAACTCGGCGACGAGATCGGCATTCCGCTCGACGCCGCGGCGTTTCCGCGCCAACCTCTATGCGGACCTCGGCGCGGCGAACGGCTTTGCCGAAGATGCGTTCGTCGGCAAGCAGCTGCGCATCGGCGAGCGCGTCGATGATCGCCGTGCTGGACCGCGATCCGCGCTGCAAGATGATCTCGCTCGATCCCGATACGGGCGAAGAGAACTCGAACGTGCTGCGCCACGTGGCGAAGGCGCACGACACGCGGGCCGGTATCTATTGCGCGGTGCTGAGCGAGGGCACGGTGCGGCGCGGGGATGCGATCGTTCTGCGTAGCCCGGATGAGCGCAGCGACATCGCGTGGACTCGGATTGCGTCAAGGCCTCGCTCCAAGAAACACCTCGCCCAGCAGCGACGAGTTCGACCACGGCACCTGCTGGCCCTTGGTCGTGGCGACGACTTCGGCGCGCACGCGCGTCAGCATCTGCTGCAGCTCGAGGCCGGGCGTGCCGATGTGGCGCGACAGCGCCGCCGAGAACGGACTGTTGGCGCCTTCGCCGTCGAGCGCGATTTTCCCGGCGCCGTCGCAAAGGCGATCAGCGTTCCGGCGCCGCGCGTTGCGCCGGAAGCGGGCGCGGATGGCGCTGCGAGCCCGCCGACGATCGTGATCGCGCGGCCGGCGCCGACCGATGCGGTCTGCTGCGCCATCGGATTGTTGCGGCAGGCGTCGAAGATCAGGATGTTGGTGCGGATCTGGTCGTCGAGGCCCGAGAGGATCGTCTCCATGTCCGTCATCGTCTCGGCCGGATTGGCGCCCGCCTGCAGCCGCACGTCCACCGGCACCAGATAGTTGCGGCCGTCGACCTGCACGCCGTGGCCGGCATAGAAGAGCAGGGCGGTCTGCGCCTGCGCTGCCTTCAGCAGGAATTCCTCGGTGACGGTCTTCATGCGCCGAGCGATCGAGATCGATGCCTTCGGACACATCGAAGCCGAGCTCGCGCAGGTTCTTGGCGATCGCGCGCGCGTCGCTCGCCGGGTTCGGCAACGCGGTGACATGCGCGTAGGCGCCGTTGCCGATCACAAGCGCGACCCGTCGCCCGCCATCGGCCGTGCCGGCGCGCATGGTCGGCGGCGCAACCGCCTTCGACAGCAGTTCGAGCCGCACCTTCGCGGTCGCCTGATTGGCCTTGCTGCCGGCGTCGGCCGCGATGCCGTCGATGCGTCGTCCTGAAATCCAGCTTGGCGCGCTCGTAGTCGCCCTTGGCCTCATAGGCGAAGCCGCGGTTGACATGGGCGCTGATCCACACGCTGCCCGGCGGCGTCATGATGTTGGCAGGCGCGCTCGCGCGCAGCAGCCGGATCGCCTCGTTGGTGTCGGCGATGGCGCGGTCGTGCTCGCCCTTCGCGCGCCACAGCACGCCGCGGTTGATGTAGGTCGATGCGAGCGACGGCGAGAGCCGGATCGCCTCGTTGAGATCCATGAGCGCGCCGTCGAGATCGCCGAGCGCGAGCTTGACGATGCCGCGGTTCTGATACGAGAAGGCGCCCTTGGGATCGAGCCGCACCGCTTCGTTGTAATCGGCGAGGGCGCGGGCGTGGTCGCCCTTGCTGCGAAACGCGTTGCCGCGGTTGTGGAAGATGGTGGTGTGCGGCCCGCCAAGCCGCAGCGCGTCGTTGAAGTCGGCGATGGCGATGTCGTACTCGCCCTTGTCGTAGTAGGCCGAGCCGCGCAGGTTATGCAGCGCGACCAGCCCCGGCTTCAGCCGCAGCGCCTCGGTCGCGTCCGCGATCACCTTCGTGTAGTCGCCCTTCTTGTTCCAGGCGACCGCGCGCCAGAAATGGATGGTCGCGAGCTTCTCGCCGGAAAACACCTTCAGCGCGATGATCTTGTTGCAGGCGTCGATCTGCTTGTCGGCGGGCGTGCCCTCGCTGGTGCAGAGCGGCCCAAGCTGCGCGCGCTGCTGGGCACGGGCTTGGCGAGGGCAGGAGGGCCGCGAACGCGAGCGCAATCGTCAGGCCGGTCAGGATCGAGCGCCGCATGAAGTCCCCTTAAGCGTCTGGCGGTTTGTGCCTGTTTGTCACACCGAAAGAAAAGGCGGTTCACCCCGCGGACCCCTCGGTCCGGCCCTTGGCCCCGGCCGAGTCGCCAGCCGGCTGAATCTTTATCTGGACAGAGCGCGATTCGCGGTTTCCCGGGTGGGATATCCGTGCTATCGGCTTGGGCCAAATCCAATCTGCCCAACCAGTTTTCTGCGTGAAAAACGACGCCCTCATCGCCGAGATTTCGGACTTCTGCCGCCGCGAAGGCATGGCAGAATCGACGTTTGGCCGCCGTGCGGTCAACGACGGCAAGCTTGCGCAGCGGCTTCGGGACGGCAAACGCATCACCATCGACACGCTGGACCGGATCCGCGCCTACATGGGCCAGACCTCGACCGGCATCCCGGGCTTCCCGGTCATCCGCCCACCGGAGCCGCCGCTGGAGCGGCGCGACCCGCGCGGCAACTTCCGCTTCTTCGAAAACCGGCAGAAATACCTGCTTTTTGTGCACACCTGCTCGGAAAAGCGGGTGATCGCCGAGCGCGTCGGGCTGGAACTGGCCAGCATCCACCCGCGTCCGCCGGCGGTTCGGGTGTTCGATGCCGGAGTGGGCGATGGCACGGTGCTTGCGCGGGTGATGCGGAGCATGCACGGCCGATTTCCCCACATGCCGTTCTACATCGCCGGCAAGGAAATCAGCCTCGAGGACATCAAGCTGGTGCTGCAGAAGCTGCCGGATCGGCTCTACGAGCATCCGGCCACGGTCTTCGTGCTGACCAACATGGCCTATGCGGAGGCGCCCTGGCTCAGCCCGAAGTCGCCGGCCGCGGCCTCCAGCCTCGTCTGGCGCGAGGTGGCGCTGACCGGCGCCTCGTCGGCGGAGTTCGAGACGCAAATCGCCGAATTGCAGCCGTTCCTGGACGAGAACTGGCGCGCCAACATCTCCGAGCGCTCGGGCATGCCGGTCTATGAGCGCCCGATCGCGCTGGTTTTCTATCGCGACGACCACCGCTTCATGCTCGATCCGGTGATCCCGAAGCCCGGCCGCGCCGAAGCCAATTTCGACCTGATCATCGCCTCGCAGCCTTACCGCGCCAAATCCTCCGAGACGTTCCGCGCCAAGCGGATCATCGCGCCGCTGGCGCGCGCGCTGCGGGCGGGTGGGCGGCTGATCGGCATCCACTCGCACGGCCACGATCCGGGCATGGAAATCATCGAGGCCATATGGCCCGGAGAAAATCCTTTCTCCATCAGCCGGCATGAGCTGTTGCGCGCGGTGAAATACGAGCTCGGCTCGGCCGGGCGCGACCTTAATTTCAACGCCTACGCCGACCACCGCTCCATCTTCAAATATGATATGGAAGCGCTGCCCAACGAGGTTATGGGGCCGATCGGAACCTCGACCGCGTTTGCAGCATGGAACGCGGCGGTGTATGTCGCCCAGATCGAGGATGACCGCTTGACGGAAGTGACGCAGAGCGGCCGTTATCTCGACGCCACCAAGGACGTGCTGCGCAAGCACAACGGCCTTTGGTTCTACGACGAATCCTACGTCATCTCGCGGCGGCGGGACTGACGGTTCACACCACATCATTTGGATCGAGCTTGAGAGGAAAGAGTTGATGCGCGCGTCTTACCTGTTCACCAGTGAATCGGTCTCGGAAGGCCACCCCGACAAGGTGTGCGACCAGATCTCGGACGCGATCCTCGACGCGTTCCTCGAGAACGACGTCAAGCTTGGTATCGAGGACGACAGTCTGACGAACACGCGGCTCGGCTGCGAGACGCTGACCACCACCAACAAGATCGTCATCGCCGGCGAGTGCCGCGGTCAGGAGCCGTTGCTGAAGAAGTACAACGGCACCACCGTGATGAACCGCGAGCTGCTGACCGAAATCGCCCGCGGCGTGGTCAAGGACATCGGCTACGACCAGGACGGCTTCTCCTGGCACGGCGCCGACGTCGAGGTGCTGCTGCACGGCCAGTCGCCCGACATCGCCATGGGCGTCGACGCCAAGAAGAAGAAGGGCGGCGAGGAAGAGGGCGCCGGCGACCAGGGCATGATGTTCGGCTACGCCTGCACCGAGAGCGAGATCTACGAGAAGGGCTCGTTCATGCCGGCCCCGATCTTCTTCGCGCACAGGGTCCTGCGCACGCTCTCCGAGCAGCGCCGCTCCGGCAAGCTGTTCGACCTGCAGCCCGACGCCAAGAGCCAGGTGACGGTGCGCTACGTCGACGGCAAGGCCGTCGGCTGCACCAAGGTCGTCGTCTCGACCCAGCACAACGCGCAGAACCGCAACGGCAAGAAGTACACGCCCGGCATGGTGCGCGACCTGATCGGAGCGCGGTCGAGTCGTCGCTGCCGAAGGGCTGGATGCCCGAGAAGGCGTCCGACTTCCTCGTCAACCCGACCGGCAACTTCGTGGTCGGCGGCCCTGACGGCGACTGCGGCCTGACCGGGCGCAAGATCATCGTCGACACCTACGGCGGCTACGCCCCGCACGGCGGCGGCGCGTTCTCCGGCAAGGACCCGACCAAGGTCGACCGCTCGGCGGCCTATGCCGCGCGCTACCTCGCCAAGAACGTCGTCGCGTCCGGGCTCGCCGACCGCTGCACCATCCAGGTCGCCTACGCGATCGGCGTCGCCGATCCGATGTCGGTGCTGGTCGACACCCACGGCACCGGCAAGGTCGACGAGAAGAAGCTCGAGAAGATCCTGCCCGAGATGTTCCGCCTGACGCCGACCAACATCCGCCGCTCGCTGAAGCTCAACCGCCCGATCTACCGCCGCACCGCGGCCTACGGTCACTTCGGCCGCGCGCCGGAGAAGGACGGCGGCTTCTCCTGGGAGAAGACCGATCTCGCCGCCCAGCTCAAGCGCGCGTTCTGATCGTAACCTCAATTGTCGTCATGGCCGGGCATGCAAGCCGCGAAGTTGACGGCTTCGCAGCAAGCTGTACCCGGCCATCCCGCTTAGAGAGGCACTGCGTCCCTCAAGCGGGAGACGGGCGCAATGACAAGTGCCGAAGAAACAGGAACAACTCATGACCGCCGCACCAAAGACTACATCGTCAAGGACATCTCGCTCGCCGCCTTCGGCCGCAAGGAGATCGATCTCGCCGAGACCGAGATGCCCGGCCTGATGTCGATCCGCGCCGAGTACGGCCCGAAGCAGCCGCTGAAGGGCGCGCGCATCGCCGGCTCGCTGCACATGACGATCCAGACCGCGGTGCTGATCGAGACGCTGAAGGCGCTCGGCGCCGACGTGCGCTGGGTCTCCTGCAACATCTTCTCGACCCAGGATCACGCCGCAGCGGCGATCGCCGCCGCCGGCACGCCGGTGTTCGCCTACAAGGGCGAGAGCCTGGTCGAGTACTGGGACTTCACCGCAAA
The DNA here is from genome assembly GCA_963843435.1 of uncultured Alphaproteobacteria bacterium. Lineage (GTDB taxonomy): Bacteria > Pseudomonadota > Alphaproteobacteria > Rhizobiales > Xanthobacteraceae > P52-10. The sequence goes on along the minus strand of CAWJKJ010000001.1, from coordinate 177,293 downwards.
GCTGTTCGACTGGCATGGCGGCGGCGTGCCGAACATGATCCTCGACGACGGCGGCGACGCGACGATGCTCGTGCATCACGGCCTGCGCGCCGAGAACGGCGACACGGCGTTCCTCGACAAGCCGGAGTCCGAAGAAGAGGAAGTGTTCTACGCGCTGCTGAAGAAGCTCCTGAAGGAGAAGCCGAAGGGCTGGTTCGCCGAGGTCGCCAAGGCGATCAAGGGCGTCTCGGAAGAGACCACCACCGGCGTGCATCGCCTCTACAAGCTCGCCGAGCAGGGCAAGCTGCTGTTCCCGGCGATCAACGTCAACGACTCGGTGACCAAGTCGAAGTTCGACAACCTCTATGGCTGCCGCGAGTCGCTGGTCGACGCGATCCGCCGCGGCACCGACGTGATGCTCGCCGGCAAGGTCGCGTTCGTCGCCGGCTTCGGCGACGTCGGCAAGGGCTCGGCGGCCTCGCTGCGCCAGGCCGGCGCGCGCGTCATCGTCTCCGAAGTCGATCCGATCTGCGCGCTGCAGGCGTCGATGGAAGGCTACGAGGTCGCGACCATCCAGGACGCGCTACAGCCGCGCCGACATCTACGTCACGGCGACCGGCAACAAGGACATCATCACCGTCGACGACATGCGGCAGATGAAGGACCGCGCCATCGTCTGCAACATCGGCCACTTCGACAACGAGATTCAGGTCGCGGGCCTGAAGAACTTCAAGTGGACCAACATCAAGCCGCAGGTGGACGAGATCGAGTTTCCGAAGGGCAACCGCATCATCCTGCTGTCGGAAGGCCGGCTGGTGAACCTCGGCAACGCCATGGGCCATCCGTCGCTTCGTGATGTCGTCGTCGTTCTCGAACCAGACGCTGGCGCAGATCGAGCTGTGGGCCAACCCGGGCAAGTACGAGAAGAAGGTCTACACGCTGCCGAAATTCCTCGACGAGAAGGTCGCAGCGCTTCATCTCGACAAGCTCGGCGTCAAGCTGACCAAGCTGCGCCCGGAGCAGGCCGAGTACATCGGCGTGTCGCCGCAGGGCCCGTTCAAGCCGGATCACTACCGGTATTGATGGCTCTCCGTCATTGCGACCATGCCTTCAGCTCGTTCAGGACGCGGTACGAGCTGGCGCTCCTCGCAATGACGGCTATCCGCCGCTTCCGCTTGATCGCGGCGATCCGCTCGACGTCCTCTTCCTGCAGGTGCCGGCCGCGCTCGAGAATCTCGAGCGTGTACTCCTCGTAGGTGAGGCCGAGCCGCTGGCCTTCTCCACGCGAAACATCGCGATGTCGCGCGAGACGTTCTTGTGCACCTTGTTGTAGGCGGCCTTCCAGTAGAACTAATTGCCGATGCCGCCGCGTCCCCATTCGGGCACGTGCTCGTCGTCGAGCGGCGGCCCGCCATTGTGACCGGTGCCGGCAGGATCGAGCGTCGTCGTCGCGATCGCTCATCGTTGCGCACCGCGATCGAGGACGACGGCGTAGCGAACCTGCCGCCGGGTCGGATTGCGGAAGACCAGCGGCTGGTCGAGATGCATCGCTCAGGCAATCGCCCTGTTCGAGCCGGAAGGTCTCGCCGCCGACGTCCATCTCCAGCGTGCCGTCCAGCACCCACACCTGCTGCTCGACGCTGCGGCAGGCGCATGTTGTCGAAGGCGACGCTGCGGCGGGCGGAAACTCCACCTCGACGATCTCGATCGACGAGCCTGTGCCGGGCGGCGACACGCTCGCGGCGCAGGTAGCGGGTTGCCGGATCGCGCCAGGTCGGCCTGCGCCTCGCGCCGCGCGAGCGGGTTCGCGGCGCTGCCGGCTCGGCAAACAGCGCGGACAGCGTGATGCCGAGCCCGCCGCAGACCTTGTTCATCAGCTGCGCGGTCGGGCTCGATTCGCCGCGCTCGATGCGCGACAGCATCGCGCGGCTGACGTCGGCGCGCTCGGCAAGCGCCGTCGAGCGTCAGTCCCTGCTGGCTGCGCAACTCGCGGATGCGCGTGCCGATCCGCTGGTCGATGTCGGTCGTGGTCGATCTCATATAAGCATCATACGTTCTAATATACTGGAATCAAGCAAGTCGAAGTTTCGCCCTGCAAAACGTGCCGCGCAAATGCGAGTTGCAATCCCCGCGCGAGCCGTCAAATACGGGTGCCAGGGAGACGGCCATGGCAAACGAGCATGTCGATGTGCTGATCGTCGGCGCGGGGCTTTCGGGCATCGGCGCTGCGTATCACCTGCAGCAGAAATGTCCGGGCAAGCGCTACGCGATCCTGGAAGGCCGCGAGGCGATCGGCGGCACCTGGGATCTGTTCCGCTATCCCGGCATCCGCTCGGATTCCGACATGTACACGCTCGGCTATTCGTTCAAGCCGTGGACGGACGAGAAGGCGATTGCCGCCGGGCCGACGATCCTGAGCTACATTCGCCAGACCGCGACGGACAACGGCATCGAGCAGCACATCCGCTTCTCCCATCGCGTCAAGCGCGCCGCGTGGTCGTCGAAGGATGCGCGCTGGACGGTGGAAGCGGAGCGGGGCGAGACCAACGAGGCCGTCAGCTTCACCTGCAATTTCCTGTTCCTGTGCAGCGGCTACTACAGCTACGAGCAGGGCTACACGCCGGAGTTCAAGGGCGTCGAGAACTTCAAGGGCCGCATCGTCCATCCGCAGAAGTGGACCGAGGACATCGACTACGCCGGCAAGCGCGTGGTCGTGATCGGATCGGGCGCCACGGCGGTGACGCTGGTGCCGGAGATGGCGAAGACCGCGGCGCATGTGACGATGCTGCAGCGCTCGCCGACCTATGTGGTCGCGCGGCCCGCGTCGGATAACTTCGCCAACCGCCTGCGCGCGCGCTTCGGCGCGCGCATCGCCTATCACGTGATCCGCTGGCGCAATGTCCTGTTCGGCATGTACTTCTTCCAGCTCTGCCGCAGGAAGCCGGAGCGCGCCAAGCAGCTGATCCTCGGCGGCGTGCGCATGGCGCTCGGCAAGGACTACGACGTGCAGACGCATTTCACGCCGCGCTACAATCCGTGGCAGCAGCGGCTGTGCCTCGTGCCGGACGGCGACCTGTTCCGCACGATCCGCGAAGGCCGCGCCTCGGTGGTGACCAGCCACATCGACGCCTTCACCGAAAAGGGCATTCGCCTGAAGGACGGCGCCGAGCTCGAGGCCGACATGATCGTCACCGCGACCGGGCTCAATCTGCAAGTCATGGGCGGCATGTCGCTCAGCGTCGACGGCAAGACGATCGAGCCGGCACAGCTCATGAGCTACAAGGGCATGATGTATTCGGACATCCCGAACCTTGCCACCGCGACCGGCTACACCAACGCGTCGTGGACGCTGAAATGCGATCTCACCTGCGAGTATGTCTGCCGCCTGCTGAACTACATGGACAAGCGCGGCTACCGGCAGTGCGTGCCGCGCCAGACCGATCCGTCGGTGACGGAAGCGCCCTGGCTCGACTTCACCTCCGGCTACGTGCAGCGCTCGGTGGCGAAGTTTCCGAAGCAGGGCTCGAAGCGGCCCTGGAAGCTCTATCAGAACTACGTCTTCGACATCGTCACCTTGCGGTTCGGCAAGATCGACGACGGCGTGATGCAGTATTCGTGAGCCGTCATTCCGGGCTCGCGCCCTGCGCGGCCGCTCCGGGAATGACCGCCTCGTCACACGCCCGTTACCCGAACTCACGCGTCCAGTCAGGCCCTGTGAGGTCCATCACATCCTCGTGCGGCGGTTTGAACCATATTGGTCCCGCGTAAAGCCCAACACACATCAACACGGGAACTGGCGGAAACCGGCCGGCGTTGATCATCGTAACTGGGATGGAGGCTGAGATGCCGTTGTGGTTCTTCCTGCCGATGATCATCGCAAGCGGCCTTCTGCCGGCCCCGCGCAGCGCAAGCCTGCGCGCGAAGAAGACTGAAGGAGCACTTCGATGACCCCGTTTGCCAAGGCGTTGCGCTACCGGCGTCTCGCCGCGCGCGAAACCAACAAGACGATCATCAGCCTGCTGCACCGGCTGGCGGATGACGTCGAGAGCCGCGCACGTGCGAAGGCTGCCGCTCCGCGCGGTCCGGCGCATGTGGTGTCGCTGTCGGGACGGCTTGCCGCACGCGCGATGCAGCGGGCTGCGGCAGCGAGAGCCGCCTGAAGGTTTCGACGACTGGGCGCGGCCGCTCTGGCCGCGCGGCCGCACGACTCACGTGAACGTCACGCCGTCAGTGCAGCGGCGGATCCAGTCCACCCAGAAGACGTAAATTCCGACGAAGCCGGTCATGGCGCTTGCGCCGACGACAGCCCACAGCGCCGGATAGCGCGCCGCGCGGCTCAGCGCGAAGAACATCCCCAACCAGATCGCGGCAAGTATCGCCAAGTCTCTCATTGCCCTCTCCATCCCGCCGCGCAGGATGACGAAGCTGTGAAGCAGCGTATGTGAGATAGATCACATACGTCCGAATTGCGCGGCGATTTTTCGCTTGCGCGGCGGCGGTGTTCGTGGCTGCGCCGGATGCCTGCGCGCCATTGCTTCGCCGCTGCGGAGTTGCCATCCTTGCCGCGCATGACAACATCCCGCGAACGCACCGAACTCGCCCTGACGCCGCATCGCCGATCCGGCCGGCGAAGGCAAACGATCCTGCCTCACCGTCTATGCCGACGCCGCGCGCGCCGCCGCCGATGCCGCCGACGCGCGCGCAAAGGCCGGCACAGCAGCTCGGTCCGCTCGACGGCGCGGTCATCACCATCAAGGATCTGTTCGATGTCGCGGGCGAGGTGACGCGCGCGGGCTCGGCCATGCTGGCGCAAGCGCGGCAAGCCGGCCGCCGCCGACGCGCCGGTGGTCAAGCGGCTGCGCGAGGCCGGCGCGGTGATCGTCGCCAAGACCAACATGACCGAGTTCGCCTTCTCCGGCGTCGGCGCCAATCCGCATTTCGGCACGCCGGGCAATCCGGCCGACCGCAAGCGCATTCCCGGCGGCTCGTCCTCCGGCGGCGCGGTCGCCTGCGCCGACGGCATCGGCGAGATCACCATCGGCACCGACACCGGCGGCTCGACGCGCATTCCGGCCGCGCTGTGCGGCATCGTCGGCTACAAGCCGACCGCGAAGCGCATCCCGCGCGACGGCGCCTATCCGCTGTCCTTCGCGCTCGACTCGATCGGGCCGATGGCGCGCAGCGTCGCCGACTGCTTCCGCGACCGACGCGGTGCTGGCCGCCGAGAAGCTCGAGCCGCTGCAGGCCGCGAGCCTCGGCGACGTCCGCATCGGCCTCGTCCAGGGCCTGGCGCTCGAGAACATGGACGGCATCGTCGCGCCCGCCTTCGAGAAGGCGCTGGCGAAGCTCGGCGCGGCGAAACGCGCCGACGTGACGCTCGACTGCGCTCGGCGTCATGATCGGCGTCAACGAGCGCGGCGGCATCGCGCCGGCGGAGGCCTACGCGATCCACCGCACGCTCCTGACCGAAGACGGCGACGGCGTCGATCCGTTCGTGCGCGCGCGCATCATGCGCGCGGCGACCGATGACGGCGGCCGACTACATCCAGAACATGCGCGACCGCGAGACCGGGCATCGCGCGCATGGACGCGGTGTTCGACAATTTCGACGTGCTGGCGATGCCGACGACGCCGATCGTTGCGCCGACGCATGGAAGAGGTCGCGACCGCCGACGGATTCGCCGCGCGCAACGTGCTGCTGCTGCGCAACACCTCGATCGCCAACTTCTTCGACCTCTGCGCGATCAGCCTGCCGCTGCAGGCTCGGCAACTCACTGCCGTGCGGGCTGATGCTGTTCGCGCGGCACGGCAACGACCGCAAGCTGTTTCAGGTGGCGGCGGCGGTGGAGAAGGCGCTGGCGGCGTACCGAGGCGTCAAAGCGCGCCGTCATACGCTGCGTCGTCCCTGCGAGCAGGGACCTATCAGCCTGATCGCGGCGATGCCGCTCTCGCGACTACTAATCGAACACCTCAGCGTGCCGATGCCGTCGATGCCGCATTCGATCTTGTCGCCCTTGGCGATCGCGGCGACGCCGGCGGGCGTGCCGGTCATGATGATGTCGCCGGCGCCGACCGAGACCTGCTGCGACAGCTTTGAAATGATCTCGGCGGTGTTCCAGATCATCTGCTCGAGATCGCCGTCCTGCCGCATCTTCGCCGTTCACCTTCAGCCAGATGCGCGCCTTGGTCGGATGGCCGATCTCGGAGGCCGGCCTGCAGCGCGCTGCAGGGCGCGGACTGGTCGAACGACTTGCCGATCTCCCAGGGCTGCTCCTTCTTGCGCGAGGCCATCTGCAGGTCGCGGCGCGTCAGGTCGATGCCGACGCCGTAGCCGTAGACGTGATCGAGCGCCTTGCGCCGGATCGATGTTGGCGCCGCCGCTCTTCAGCGCGACCACCAGCTCGACCTCGTGATGCAGGTCCTTGGTCAGCGGCGGGTAGGGGATGGCCGCGCCGTCCGGCGCGATCATGTCGGCATGCTTGGCGAAGAAGAACGGCGGCTGGCGCTCGTCGTTGCCGAGCTCGCGGATGTGCTCGAGGTAGTTGCGGCCGACGCACCAGATGCGGCGCACCGGAAAGGTCTGCGAGGTGCCGGCGACAGGGATCTGCGGCTGCGCGGGCGGCGCGATGACGAACGAAGTGCTCATGGATGATCTCGCGAAGGACGATGGGGAAAGTCTAGCTGTTGCTGGAGGCCAGCGCCAGCGGGCGGGTCGTCGTGATACTGCAGGCGGAAGAACGATGCGTAGCGGCCGTTGCGGCGGAGCAGGTCGTCGTGGCGGCCGGATTCGACCACCTGTCCGCCCTCGATGACATGGATGGTGTCGGAATGCATGATGGTCTGCAGGCGGTGGGCGATCACCAGCGTCGTGCGGCCCTGGCAGAGATGCTCGATCGCCTCCTGCACCTGCCGCTCGGACTTCGGAATCGAGCGCGGCGGTCGCCTCGTCGAGCAGGATGATCGGCGCGTTCTTGATCAGCGCGCGCGCGATCGCGATGCGCTGGCGCTGGCCGCCGGACAGCTGCGTGCCGCGCTCGCCGACCGGCGTCTCGTAGCCGAGCGGGAAGCTCATGATGAAGTCGTGCGCGCAGGCGGCGTTGGCGGCGGCGATGATCTCCTCGTCGGTCGCGCCCGGCTTTGCCGAACGCGATGTTCTCGCGGATGGTGTCGCGGAACAGGAACACGTCCTGTCCGACATAGGCCGTCTGCTGCCGCAGCGAGCGGCGCGAGACCTGCGCGATGTCCTGTCCGTCGATCAGGATCTCGCCGTCCGCGGTCTCGTAGAGCCGCAGCACGAGATTGAGCACCGTCGACTTGCCGCCGCCGGAGGGGCCGACCAGCGCCGTGACCTTGCCCGGCTCGGCGACGAGGCTCATGCGATCGAGCACCGTCTCGCCCGGCCGGTAGGCGAAGGTCACGTCGCGCAGCTCGACGCGCGCGTCCTTCAGCGCGAGCGGCCGGCTTGTCGCTGTCGTCGGGTTCGGTCGAGGGGCTGTCGATGATCTCGATCAGCTTGCGCGCGCCGACCAGCGCCGCGTTCAGGTCGATGTTGAGCCGCGCGAGGCGCTTGGCCGGCTCGTAGGCGAGCAGGAAGGCGGCCAGGAACGAGATGAACTGTCCGGGCGTCGCGTTGTGCTCGACGATCCGGTAGCCCGAATACATCAGCGTGGCGCAGATCGCGATGCCGCCGAGCGTCTCCATCAGCGGGCTCGGAGCGATTGCGAGACCCGCGCCATCTTGTTGGCATTGGCCTCGACCGCGTAGATGTTGCTGTCGATGCGCTGCTGCATGCTCTGTTCGAGGGTGAACGCCTTGACGGTGCGGATGCCCTGCAGCGTTTCCAGCATCGTCTCCTGGATGTTGGCGTTGCCGGTGAACTGGTCGCCGGCAAGCCCGCGCATGCGCCGCATCAGCTTGCGCAGCACGAACAGCGCCGGCGGCGCGATCAACAGGCCGAACAGCGTCATGATCGGATCCTGCAGCAGCATCACGATCAGCGAGCCCGAACAGCGTCAGGAAATCGCGGCCGATCGAGGTGATGATCAGGTTGAGCACCTGCGCGATCGCGGTCGCGCCCATCGTCATCCGCGCCAGGAATTCCGAGGAATGCCGGTCGGAGAAGAAGCCGATATTCTCGCGCATCAGCTTTGCGAACAGCTGCCGCTGGTTGCGCGCGAGGATGGCGTTGGCGATCCGCGACAGGTTGACCGAATGTCCGTAGGTCGCAGCACCGCGGATGGTGAAGATCACCGCGATGGCGATCGACAGCCAGAAGATCGTCTTGAAGTTGCGGTCCGCGATAGGCGGCGTTGATGACGTCCTTCAGCAGGTAGGTCGAAAGCGCGGTCGCGGCAGCCGCGATCGCCATCAGCACGAACGAAACCGAGATAAGCGCCGCCAGTAGGCGGCGCCCTGTTCCCTGATCAACCGCCGGATCAGCCGGGCCGCGCCATGCGGGTCCTGCGTGATCGAAGGGTTGCTGTCGTTCGAACTGGAAATCTCGGCCATCCTGCTCTTGGGGCAGGGGACTCATGCGCCCCGACACTCGCGGCCTGATTGCCCGCTTGCAGCGCAGATTTTCAAGTCAAAACAGGCGGATAAACACGCCAAATGGCGTCAGGCCGGAGACCGCCTCGCGGCGCTCGTTGGCGCGTTCGCCGAGGAGCTTCTCCTCCCATGCGAGCGCGTGCGCGGCAATCGTGTCGAGATTGTCGAATTGCGGCGTCCAGTCGAGCGTGGCGCGGATGCGCCGCGTCTCGGCGATCATGGTCATGATGTCGCCGGGACGGCGCGGCGCCTCGATTGCACGGCGAAGGTGCGGCCGGAGACGCGGCGCACGGCCTCGATCACTTCGAGCACCGAGTAGCCGTGGCCGTAGCCGCAGTTCAGCGTCTCGGAGCGTCCGCCGCCGCGCAGATACGTCGAGCGCCGCGCGATGCGCCTCGCGCAAGGTCGCTCACATGAATGAAGTCGCGGATGCAGGTGCCGTCCGGCGTCGGATAGTCGGTGCCGAACACGTCGAGCTTGGCGCGCTGGCCGGTCGCCGCTTCGACCGCGACCTTCAACAGATGCGTCGCGCCCGGCACGGCGATGCCGCAGCGGAGCTTCGGATCGGCGCCGGCGACGTTGAAGTAGCGCAGCACCACATAGTTCAGCTCGTGCGCGATGCGCGACGTCGCGCAGCATGATCTCGGTCATCAGCTTCGAGGTGCCGTAGGGCGACATCGGCCGCGTCGGCGCATCTTCGGCCACCGGCGTCCGTGTCCGGATTGCCGTAGACGGCGGCGGTCGAGGAGAAGATGAACTTCGTCACGCCGCACTTGACCGCGCTCGCCAGCACGTTGCGCGTCGTCATGGTGTTGTTGCGGTAGTAGCCGAGCGGATCGCGCAGCGATTCCGGGACGATGATCGAGCCCGCGAAGTGGATGATCGCATCGACATTGTGCGAGCGGATCACGCCCTCGACCAGGTTCTCGTCGCCGGCATCGCCGATGTAGAGCGGCACGCCTTCGGGGATGAAATGCGAGAAGCCGGTGGACAGGTTGTCGACCACGGCCACGCTTTCGCCAGCGTCGGCCAGCGCATGCACCATGTGGCTGCCGATATAGCCGGCGCCGCCTGTCACGAGCACTGTCATGGGATGACTCTTCCTTGGCTGCTTGCTACCTGACTGTCGTGGCCAAATGTGGAATCGCGGTTAGGGCTGGTGGCGGATCGGGCGTCGCGCACTGGTTTTGCATGCGGTATGGTTGCTGAATTCTGAATTTTGCCAAGAAATGGCCCAGGCCGCGCCGTCAATGGACAATATCCTCTTCATCAAAACCTCGTCGCTCGGCGATGTCGTCCACCACATGCCGGCGGTCGACCGACGCCCGGCAGCGTTTCCCGGATGCGCAGATCGCCTGGGTGGTCGAGGAGGCGTTCGCGCCGCTGGTCGGGCTGCATCCGGCGGTCGACACGGTCATTCCGGTGGCGACGCGGCGCTGGCGCCGGCAGTTCCTCAAGCGCGAGACCTGGCAGCAGATCGCGGCATTCCGCCGGCTGCTGCGTCCGTCCGCCTACGACAGGGTGATCGACGTGCAGGGCCTGGTCCGCTCGGCGATCATCGCGCGCGCGGCGCGCGGCGAGCGGCACGGCTATGACTCGCAGAGCATCAAGGAGCCGTTCGCGGCGCGATTCTACGACGTGAAGCACAAGGTCTCGCGCGCGCTGCACGCCGTCGACCGCAATCGCGTGCTGAGCGGGCTCGCGCTCGGCTATACGCCGGCCAAGACAATCGACTACGGCCTGCAGACGGTGGCGAGCGTTGAGGATCGCTACGCGATGCTGCTGCACGGCACCTCGCGGGTGTCGAAGGAGTGGGCGGAAGTGTGCTGGATCGAGCTCGGCCGCTGGCTGCATGGCAAGGGCTTCGCATGCGTGCTGCCGTGGGGTGACGGGATCGAGAAGTTGCGGGCCGAACGGCTTTGCGCGGCGATCCCCGACAGCCGCGTGCTCGAGCGGCAGCCGCTCGATGCGACGGCGAAAGTGATCGCCGGCGCTTCGCTCGTCGTCGGCGTCGATACCGGCCTGCTTCATCTCGCCGCCGCATATCAGGTCCCGCTCGCGGGAATTTACGTCGCGTCCGACCCCGGCCTGACCGGGCCGGTGGGCGCGGGCCGCATCGTCGTCGTCGCCGGGATCGAGAAGGCGCCGGCCGCCGGCGAAGTCATCGCCGGCGTGGAGCGGCTGCTTTAGGCCTCAGCGTCAGCCGGTACTTGCCGACGCGAAGAAGTCCTCCGGCCCGTCCAGCTCGATCAGCTTCTTCTTCTCGATCAGCCAGAACCGGTTTCCCACCGTTCGCACGAAATTGCGGTCGTGTGAGACGAGCAGGCAGCTCGCCTCGTCGTCCATCAATTCGTCCTCCAGCGCTTCCTGTCCGTCGATGTCCAGATGGTTGGTCGGCTCGTCGAGCAGATAGAAGTTCGGCTCGGTCAGCCGCAGCAAGCAGCATGCCGAGACGCGCTTTCTGTCCGCCGGACAGTCGGCCGATCGGGCGGCCCTGCATCTCGATCGACAGGCCGCAGCCCGCGAGCAGCGCGCGGGCACGCTGATCGCCGACATCGAAGCGGCGGGTGATCGTGCGTGTCGGCGTGTCGGCATCGGCAAGATCGGCAAGCGCCTGGTCGCAATAGCCGAGGACCAGCGACTGCGTGGCCTTGATGCCGGCGTGGGCCGCATCCGGGTTTTCGATCGCTTTGCGCAGCATCGCCACAAGCCGGGTCTTGCCGGCGCCGTTCGATCCGAGCAGCACAATCCGATCTCCCTTGCAGATGAACTGCTTGCCGGTTCGAAACAGCAGCCTGCCGTCCGGTGTCGCCACCGTGGCGTCGTCCAGCGTGACCAGAACCTTCGCATGCGTGCTGCGATTGGCGAGCTTGATCAGGCCCGCGGATCGTTCCAGATGCGCTGGCTTCGCCGCATTTTCCAGCTTCTCGGCCCGCTGCTTCAACTGCTTGGTCTTCGACAACAACAGGTCGCTGCCGGAGTTGATGCCGATGTTGTTCAGCTTTGCAGCCTGCTGGCGAAGCTGCTGGGCGTTCTTCAGGTTGCGCTGATAGCGCAGCTCGTCCGAGGCGTCGGCTTCGCTGAGCGCAGCGCGCGCCCGCGTATAGGGCAACGAGAACACCTGCGACCGCTCCGGCCGCAGGAACAGCGTCCGGTTCGTGGTCGCATCGAGAAAGGCGCGGTCGTGGCTGGCAATCACCACCGGCATGTCGCGCGGCAGCGCGTTCAGCCAGCGCTCGAGCTGGCTTATTCTGGCCAGGTCGAGGTGGTTGGTCGGCTCGTCGAGCAGCAGCACATCGCTCTCCGTCACCACGGCACGGGCGAGCATCGTCAGCCGCTGCCAGCCGCCGCTCAGCTGTTTCAGCGGCTTGTCCCGCAGCGTCTCGGGCACTTCCAGCGAATCCAGCGCGACATCGACACGCCAGCTTTCGCTCGGTCGTTGTTCGACGGGCAGCGCTTCGAGCGCTGCGGCTCGGAACGGCGTATCCATCAGGGCAGGCGGCACGTCCTGCTCCACGTGGCCGATGCTCAGCCCGCGCGAGCGGGTGATCTCGCCTTCGGTTGCTTCCATCGTGCCGGCAACGCAGCGCAGCAGCGTGGACTTGCCGCGGCCATTGGCGGCGACAAGCCCGATACGGTCGCCGGCATTGACGACGAGGTTCAGGTCGGAAAACAGCGGCGCACTCAGCGTCACGCCGAGATTGCGGATGTTGATGAGGGTCATGATCGGTCTCTGGTCCTGCCGGCGATCACGATGGTCCAGGGCACGCAGCCATCATCGGACGTTCGTGTCAGCGCGGCGATTGATCGATGCGGGCGCGCGCAAAAACGCTCGACGCCGCATGGCCACGGAGGGCAGACCAGGAAGAGATTTTAGGAGAAGTCTCTGGTCAGCCCTGCAAACGCATTTGCAGGGCGTTGATCGGACCGCGCGATCGATAGTGGTAGAAAAAAGCCACGACGCAGTCCTCCTTTCGCAATCGAGTAAGCCGTCAAAATAACCCGGGCCTTGAACGAAGGCAAGCCGAGGCTCTTCAGCGGGGCTCGTCGAGGCGCTGCGCGCTGAGGCATTGCGTCGCGAACGCCGCGAGATTATCGCCGCCGAACAGATAGCCCTTGATCCCGGCCGCCTTGGCTGCGGCAATGTCGCTGTCGCTGTCGCCGATCAGAAAGCTTTTCGCGGGCTCGACCGGCCAGTTCTGCCATCAGGTCGAGGATCATGCCGGGCTTCGGCTTTCGCCAGTCGCTGTCCTTGCGATACTGCGCAACGGTGCCTTCGGTATGGTACGGGCAGTAGCGGACGTCGTCGATGCGTGCGCCTTGCGCCGCGAGCTCGCCGACCATCCAGCGTTCAATTCGCGCACGTCGTCCTCGGTGAAAAATCCGCGCGCGACGCCGGACTGGTTGGTCACGACGAACACGAGGTATCCGTTCTGGTTGAGCAGGCGGATCGCCTCCGCTGCACCCGGCATCCAGCGAAAGCGCTCGCGCGTGCCGATATAGCCGTCGTCGTTGTGATTGATCACGCCGTCGCGGTCGAGAAAGGCTGCGGGCTTCTTTTCGCGTGTCGTCACAGCGATTGCCTCGCTGGTGTCGTGCCCGCGAGCCCCGCCTGCGCCAGCACGCGCTGCGCAACGTCGATCACCTCGTCCGTGGCGATGTCGCGCATGCAGGCGTGATGCTGCATCCGGCACACCGGCTTGTGGCAGGGACGGCAGGGCACGTCCGTCCTGCTCTGGATCACCGCGGCGATCGGGTTCAACGGCTTCCAGAGGTCGGGACTGGTCGGCCCGAAGATGCCGATCGCCGGCGTGCCGATGGCGGCGGCCACGTGCAGCAGGCCGGAGTCGTTGGAGATTGCCAGCGGCGAAGCGGCAAGCGCGAGAATGGCGTTGCGCAGGTCGGTGCCGGTGAGGTCGCGCACGCGCGGGCCGCCGGCCTGCGCGAGTTCGGTCGCGATCTGCTTTTCGCCGGGTCCGCCGACGACCCAGACGTCGAAGCCGCTTTCGGTGAGCATGCGTGCGGCCTCGGCAAAATAGCTCCAGCGCTTCGACGGGCCGACCGCGCCCGGCGCGAGCGTGATCGCCGACCGGTCGCCGAGATTGTTCGCACGCCGCCATGCGGCGATTTCATCGGCGCCGACCACCAGCTGCGGCATCGGCCATTCGGCCGGAAGCGCCGCATCGGCGGGCAGGGCCAGCGCGCGCGCACTGGTCGACCATGCGCGGCAACGCTTTCTCGCCGCGGCGCCAGTCGTTGAGCAGGCCGAAGCGCGCCTCGCCGACGAAGCCGGTTCGCTCGGGGATGCCGGCGAGCGCCGGCGCCAGCGCAGCCTTCCACTTGCGCGACATGACCAGCGCGCTGCCGTAGTTCTGCTTGCGCAGTTCCGAGGCGAGGCCGAACTGCTTGCCGAGCGCCAGCTGCCGTCGCGGCAGATCCCAGACGATCGCCGTGGCGGACGCCGGGCATGTAGTCGACGAGGGGCGCGCAGGTCCTGTCCGTGAGCACGTCCACCGGCCGCGTCCGGCCAGCGGTCCTTCAGCACGCGCACGACCGTGTGACAGCGAACGAAATCGCCGATCCACACATAGGGAACGAGCAGGATCGGGCTGCCCGGTCACTTCGATTTCGCTCATTGTATCAAGGGCTTGCCTTTGCCCATGTGGCGCGTAATGTTGCCTGCGGGTTAGCCGCTTCGGCGCGTCCCGTCCAGTGGCTCCGCTTCACCACGTCTTCGGACAAAGGTTGCCCGCAGGACGCGTCTGGGGCAATGGTCGTCGTCGCAAATTCAGGGACTTAAGAGGCGCATGCTGCTGGTGACCGGCGGGGCCGGGTTTATCGGATCGAACGTGGTCGCCGCGCTGAACGACGCGGGCCGGACGGATGTGGCCGTCTGCGACTACCTCGGCAACGACGGCAAGTGGCGCAATCTCGCCAAGCGGCAGCTCGCCGACTTCGTGCCGCCTGCGCGAGCTGCTGCGCTGGCTGCACGGCCGCAAGCTCCACGCGATCATCCATCTCGGCGCGATCTCCGAGACGACGGCGACCGACGGCGACCAGGTGATGCAGGCGAACTTCGTCCTGCCGATGAAGCTGCTCGACTGGTGCACGACGACGTCGACGCCGTTCATCTACGCCTCCTCGGCGGCGACCTACGGCAACGGCGAGCAGGGTTTCGACGACGACTGGTCGGTGCCGGCGCTGAAGCGGCTGCAGCCGCTGAACCTGTACGGCTGGAGCAAGAACCTGTTCGACCTGCTCGTCTCCGACACGTGTGGCGAAGAAGGAGAACCTGCCGCCGCACTGGGCCGGGCTGAAGTTCTTCAACGTGTTCGGACCGAACGAGTATCACAAGGGCACGATGGTCAACGTGCTCGCCAAGCGCTTTCCCGATCTGAAGGCGGGGCGGCCGGTGCAGCTGTACAAGTCGTATCGCGATGGCGTCGCCGACGGCGACCAGCGCCGCGATTTCATCTATATCGACGACGTGGTGCGCGTGCTGCAGTGGCTGCTGGCGTCGCCGAGGCGTCAACGGCATCTTCAACGTCGGCACCGGCACCGCGCGCAGTTTTCGCGAGCTGATCCTGGCGGGCTATGCGGCGCTGGGCACCAAGCCGAACATCGAATATGTCGAGATGCCGGACAACATGCGCGCCGGCTATCAGTATTTCACGCAAGCGAAGACGGCGCGGCTGCTGGCGGCAGGCTACAATGGCGGCTTCACGCCGCTCGAGGACGCGGTGCGGCAGTACGTGACCGGCTTTCTCGACAAGGCCGACCCGTATCGCTGATCGCGGGCCGACAGGATAAGATCGCAACATGTTCAACTTCGACCAGCTTGCTTCGGACATCGCCCGCCAGACCGTGCTGTGCATCGGCGACCTGATGCTCGACGAGTTCGTCTATGGCGAGGTGTCGCGCATGTCGCCGGAGGCGCCGGCGCCGGTGATCGCGGTCCAGCGCAGCGAGACCAATGATCGGCGGCTCGGGCAACGTCGCGCGCAACATCGCATCGCTCGGCGCGACGCTGCATCTTCGTCGGCATGGTCGGCAACGACGTGCACGGCGAACATCTGAAGCGCGAGCTTGCGCGCGAAGGCCGTCGATCGAGCCGCTGCTTGTCGTCGATCCGAGCCGGCCGACGACGCGCAAGATGCGCTTCGTCTCGGATCACTTCTCGACGCATCTGCTGCGCGCGGACTGGGAGGTCGCAAGCCCCGCGGCCGCCGAAGTCGAGCAGCGCATCATCGATACGGCGCTGGCGGCGCTGCCGCGCGCCGACGTCGTGCGTGCTGTCCGACTACGCCAAGGGAGTGCTGACGCACGCGGGTGATCCGCGACGTGATCGACGCGGCGCGCAAGCCGGCAAGCCGGTCGTCGTCGATCCGAAGAGCATGAATTTTGCCGATCTATCGCGGCGCCACGGTCGTTGACGCCGAACCGCAAGGAGTTCGCGGAGACGACGCGCCGCACGTGCACGACCGAGGCCGAGCTCGAGGAAGCCGGCGTCGAAGCGATCCGCACCGTTCGACGGCGAAGCCATTCTGGTCACACGCAGCGAGCACGGCATGAGCCTCGTTGCGGCGCGACGGCGAGGCGATCCATGTTCCGGCGCATCCGGCCAAGGTGCGCGACGTGTCGGGCGCGGGCGACACGGTGGTGGCGATGATCGCCACCGTGATGGCCGCCGGCTGCGACTGGGAAACCGCGCTGCGCTGCCGCCAACGCGGCGGCCGTCCGTCGTCGTCGGCAAGCCGGGGACGGCGACCGTCGATCTCGCCGAACTGCGCGCGGGAATCCTGCCGCATGCCTCGCTGGCTGATCGAGGAGAAGATCGCGCTCGAACGCCGCACGACCTCGAGGCGCACCTGACGGCCTGGCGCAAGCAGGGCCTGCGCGTCGGCTTCACCAACGGCTGTTTCGACATCCTGCATCCGGGCCACGTGAAGGTCGATCACCGATGCGCGCGCCGCCTGCGACCGGCTGATCGTCGGCCATCAACTCCGATGCCTCGGTGCAAGCGGCTGAAGGGCGCCGAACGGCCGCTGCAGAACGAGCGGGCGCGCGCGGAAGTGCTCGCCGCGCTCGAGGCGGTCGATCTGGTCGTGATCTTCGACGAGGACACGCCGCTGCGGCTGATCGAGCAGATCAAGCCGAACGTGCTGGTCAAGGGCGGCGACTACACCCGCGAGCAGGTGGTCGGCCACGAGGTGATGGAGCGCGAACGGCGGCGAGGTGCTGCTGGTCGAGATCGTCCCGGGCTTCAGCACCACGTCGCTGGTCGATCGCGCCCGCCAGGGCGGGCGGCTGACCGTCAAGCCTGCGGCTTCGGCTCTGCCGCCGGAGGTGTCATCGTCCTCGATCACCATCGCCTGCGCGCCCTTGCCGCCTTCTCCGACGAGAGCAGCCAGGCCAGCCCGCCCGCGGCGCCGACGATGAAATAGATGGCGCCGAACAAGCAGCGAGATGGTGACGCCGTCCGCCGATGCTGAGCCCGGCATAGCCGAAGGCGACCTGCATCGACTGCTCGCGCACGCCCCAGCCGGCGATCGAGATCGGCATCAGCGTGATCGAGAATGATCGGCGGGATCAGCAGCAGCATCTGTGCGAACGAGACGGGAGCTGCGATCGCGAGCGCCGACGCACGAGCGCGATCACGACCGAGAGCAGATGATTGAGCACCGACAGGACAGGACTGCGCGGGCCGATCCGCCGATCGAACATCACATGCGCTGCGAGCTTTGCGCATCCGTGCAGATGCCGCGCCGGCCAGATGTCCTGGATCCACCGCCAGGACAGCCGGCCGAAGATGAGAAACGCGACGCAGCCGGCCAGCGCCGCCAGGTCGAGCAGGGCCAGCGCAAGGCGCCCGTGCTCGTTGCCGATCAGGCGCAGGCTCCACGGCAGGCTGACGACGACGATCACGGCCAGCACGATCAGGCCGACCGCGCGATCGACCAGCACCGAATAGGTCGCGGCCTGCCAGGTCGCGCCGTGCCGCTGCAGCAGCCAGAGGCGCGCAGCCGTCGCCGCCGATCGTCGACGGCAGGGTCTGATTGAAGAAGGCGCCGATCAGGTTGAAGCGCAGCGCCGTGCCGATCGACAGATGCGCCTCGCAGGCATTGGCGATCTCGCGCCAGCGCAGCGCCGGCGACGCCGACCTGCAGCAGCGTGGCCGCGATCGCCGCCGCGATCCAGACGAGGATTGATCTGCCCGAGCCGCGCCTGGATCGCCGGAAAGTTCACGCCGCTCAGCGCGAGGTAGAGCAGGCCGCCGGAGACAGCGATCTTCAGGATCACGAAGAAGAGCTGGCGCATGCCGTCGGTATCTGCGGATGTGGAATGAAGGGCCAGAATCCGGCCCGGAACCGAGCGTGAATCCGTGGCCTTGGTATGGTTTCAGCAGGCGGTCTGGCAAGTGCAGCACAGCAGCCTGAATGCGCATGAACCTGCGGTTGACAAGCCGAGACGGGCCAGCAGTGTTGCGACGACCCGCCGCGAGCGCGTAAGGGAAGGGCAAAGCAACGGAGGCAAACCCATGGTTCCCCGTCTGGAATCCCTGAAAGTCAAGCTGTTCACCGACGGCGCCGACAAGGCGCAGATCGTCGCCATGGCCAGGAACGCGTGGATTTCCGGCTTCACGACCAATCCGTCGCTGCTGAAGAAGGCAGGCGTGACCGACTACGTCGCCTATGCGCGGGAACTCGTCGCGGCGGTTCCCGACCGGCACATCTCGTTCGAGGTGATCTCCGACGACATTCCGGAAATGATCGCGCAGGCGCGGCTGATCTCGTCGTGGGGCAAGAACGTCTACGCCAAGATCCCGGTGTCGACGACGCGCGGCGAGCCGATGTTCGAAGCCGTGCGAGACGCTGTCGCGCGAAGGCATCAAGATCAACATGACCGCGATCTTCACCTCCGAGCAGGTGGCGAAGGCCGTCACCGCGCTTGCAGGGCGGCGCGCCGGCCTGCGTGTCCGTGTTCGCCGGACGTCTCGGCGACGTCGGCATCGACTATCGGCCGATCGTCATCGATGCGGTCGCGCGTGCGCGCGCGACGCCGAACGTCGAGATCATCTGGGCCTCGACCCGCGAAGTGTTCAACGTCATCGAAGCGCACGACATGGGCTGCCACATCATCACCGCGCCTGCGGACGTGCTGAACAAGCTGCCCGGCCTCGGCACCCAGACCGGCGCGGAGCTTGCGCTCGGCGCCGTCAAGGCGTTCCGCGACGATGCGCTGGCGGCGGGCATCACGCTGCCGCTGCCGGACTCGCTGCGCGCGGCCGAGTGAGTCGCGCAGCCGCAACGCTGATCGGCGTAATTATCTGAATCAAAAGGTGTTTGCCCGGTGTCCGGGCGCGGTTAGCGCGACTCCGGCGAGCGTGCTAGACGGTACGGAGTCGGTTGCCAGGGGCAGGTCGAGCCGACTTTGCGTGCAGGGTGTTGGGGTATGGGTACAGGGACGGCGCATGGCGTTAGCGGGTAAACCTTCTGTTGTGGGCGGCAAGAATTTGCGCGTCGGCGTCATCGGCGCGGGCGTCATGGGCTCGAACCATGCGCGCGTGTTCGGCGGCTTGCCGGACGTCACGCTGGTCGGCATCGCCGATCCGCTCGATGCGCATCGCAATCGCGCGACCGACCTGATCGGCTGCCGCACCTTCGAGACCTTCGAAGCGTTGCTGAGCGAAGGCGTCGATGCGGTGACCATCGCGGCGCCCACCCATCTGCATCACGAGATCGCGCTCGCCTGCATCGCGCAGAAAATTCACGTGATGGTCGAGAAGCCGATCGCCTCGACCGTCGAGGAGGGGCGCGAGATCGTCGCCGCCGCGCGCCGCGCCAACGTCACGCTGATGGTCGGCCATGTCGAGCGGTTCAATCCGGCGGTCGAGACCATCAAGCAGGCGATCAAGGGCGAGGAAATCCTGTCGATCGCCATCACCCGCGTCGGTCCGTTCCCGCCGCGCATGTCGAATGTCGGCGTGGTGATCGATCTTGCCGTGCACGACATCGACCTGATCCGCTGGTTCACCGAGTCCGAGATCATCGAGGTGCAGCCGCAGCTCTCCAGCGCGGTCGCCGAGCGCGAGGACATCGCGCTGCTGCAGTTCCGCACCGCCTCCGGCGTGCTGGCGCACATCAACACCAACTGGCTGACGCCGTTCAAGGCGCGCAACGTGACGGTCGCGACCCGCGGCAAATACGTGATGGGCGACCTGCTGACGCGCCAGGTCACCGAATGCTTCGGCTTCCAGCCGGACGGCAGCTATTCCATGCGCCACCTGTCGGTCGGCTACGAGGAGCCGCTGCGCAGCGAGCTCGCCGCCTTCGTGCAGGCGGTGCGTTCGGGCGCGAGCCCGGCGGTGACCGGCGACGAGGGCGTCGCCAGCCTCGAGATCGCGATCCAGTGCCTGGATTCGTCGTCGAAGCGCGAGAAGCCCGAGCTGCACGTCGAGCCGCGCCGCGTCGCGGGAGCGTGACCTCCGGTCGCTGGCCTCGGTCATTGCAATCCGAAATGCCGGATGATCGTGCTTGCCGTAGCCTCTGGTGAGCTCTCATCGGTGTCCAGGACCAGGCAGTCGGGCCGCGGCACCTGAGTGAGTTTCTGAGCGAGAAACCGCTCCAGGCTTTCCACCGACGTCATTTTCCTGCGCTCGGCGCGATCCGGATTGCCGACACGGCTGATCGCCACGTCCTTCGAGCAGCGCAGGAACACCGGCAGCAATTGTCCGCCCGACCGTTCGACGATCGCCTCGAATTGCCTGAACGTGGGCAGATCGTCCGGGTCGACATAGCAATATGTCATGACGACCAGGGAAACGCCGTGTGTGGCTGCGGCCTCGAGCACCGAGCAACGCACGTCCTGCGCAAGCTCCCAAAACCCGGGCGCTCCGAAATCGAACACGGTCCGCACGACATCGATCGCGGCGTGGTTGTCGAACAATCTGCCCGGCAGGGTCTTGAGCAATGCCCGTCGCGACCGTCAGCTTGCCGACGGCCGGAGCGCCATGCAGGAAAAGCAGCTTCATGGACATCTGCGTATCACAGGACTTGCCTGTGCGCATCGTGCTGGCCGCCGCGCCTTCGCCGTTTTGCTGCCCTGCCGCTTCCTGTAGAACCAGCCGATGTTGCGGGGAATCTTCACCTTCGGCGGCTTCACGCTGCTGTCGCGTCTCGCGGGGTTCGCGCGCGACATCGTCATGGCGGCGATCCTCGGCGCGGGGCCGCTGGCGGACGCGTTCGTGGTCGCGCAGCGGCTGCCCAATCATTTCCGCGCGATCTTCGCCGAGGGCGCGTTCAACGCCGCGTTCGTTCCGGCCTATGCGCACCTGCGCGGCGGGGCGGGCGATGCGGCCGCAAAGACCTTCGCCGACCGCATCTTCACCCTGCTGCTGATCGTGCAGGCGCTGCTGCTGGCGCTGGCGCTGATCTTCATGCCGCAGGTCGTGGCGTTGCTGGCGCCGGGCTTCTCCGACGATCCGGAGCGGCGCACGCTCGCGATCGAGCTGACGCGGATCACCTTTCCCTACCTGCTGCTGATCACGGTCGTGACGCTCTACGGCGCCATCCTCAACGTGATGAACCGCTATGCGAGCGCGGCGGCGGCGCCGATCCTGCTCAACCTGTCGATCATCGTCGCGCTGGCGCTGGCGGCGTTCTTCCCGACCGCCGGCCATGCGGCCGCCTGGGGCGTGCTGATCGCGGGCGTGCTCGAAGTCCTGCTGCTGGCGGTCGACGCCGGCCGGCAGGGCGTGCTGCCGCGGCTGACCTGGCCGCAGTTCGATGCCGACGTGCGTGCGTTCTTCAAGGCGCTGGGACCGGCGACGCTCGGCTCGATGGGTCCGCAGATCGCGGTGCTTGCCGACACCATCATCGGCTCGTTTCTCGCCACCGGCGCGCTGGCGGCGCTGTACTATGCCGACCGCCTCAACCAGCTGCCGATCGGCGTGATCGGCGTCGCCGCCGGCACGGTGCTGCTGCCGACGATGTCGAAGCTGCTGGCCGCAGGCGACGAGCAGGGGGCAGCGAGCGCGCAGCGGCGCGTGTTCGACCTGACGCTGCTGCTGACGATGCCGTTTCTCGTCGCCTTCCTCGTCGTGCCGGACATCATCATGCGCGCGCTGTTCGCCCGCGGCGCATTCTCGGCGGCCGACGCCGCCAACGCCGCGGCGACGCTCGCCGCCTATGCGGTCGGCCTGCTGCCGTTCGTGCTGATCCGAAGCGCCGTCGCCTCGTTCCAGGCGCGCAAGAACACGGCGACGCCGGCCAAGGCGGCGCTGATCGGCGTCGGCTGTCAATCTGGCGGCGAAGGTGGCGCTGGTGGGCACGCTGGCGCAGGCGGGCCTGGCGCTGGCGACGGCGCTCGGCGCCTGGGTCAACCTGCTGATCGTGCTCTGGCTGGCCGTGCGCGCAAGGTACATGACCTTCGACCGGCCGATGCAGCTCACGCTCCTGAAGTTCGCGATCGCCGGCCTGCTGCTGGCCGCGGCGCTGTGGGTCACGGCAAGGTTCGGCGCACCGGCGCTGCTGTCGGACATCCGCACCGGGCGGGAGGAGCTGACGCTTGCCTTGCTGGTCGCGGCCGGTGCCGTGACCTATGTCGTTACCGTTCTGGCGCTATTTGGCCGGCGCTGGCTCCAGGTCGCTTGTTCGCTAGATGAAATTAGCCTTACCCGGTTTGCGCGGCCCGGAAATCGCCCTACATTGATCGGACCTTTGACGAGCAAGTCCCCCAGATTGCAATCGGACACAACATGACAGTGAAATTCGGCGTCGGGCAAAGCGTTGTCCGCAAAGAGGACGACAGCCTCATTCGCGGCAAGGGCCGCTACACCGGCGATCATGCGCCCGACCGGTTGCTGCATGCGGTGATCGTGCGCTCGCCGCACGCGCGCGCCAAGTTCAAGATCGATGCTGCGGCCGCGAAGGCGATGCCCGGCGTCGCCCTCGTCCTGACCGCGGCCGACATCGCCGAGCTCGGCCACCTGCCGTGCCTGTTCAATTTCCCGGACGATCCGTTCAAGGTGCCGGACTATCCGGTCCTGGCGAAGGATGAGGTGCGGCATGTCGGCGACGCGGTCGCGTTCGTCGTCGCCGACACCGTCGAGCAGGCGCGCGATGCGGCCGAAGCGCTCGGCGATCGACTGGCAGCCGCAGCCGTCGGTGACCGGCGTCAATGCCGCGGTGAAGCAGGGCGCGCCGCTGGTCTGGCAGGATCATCCGGGCAACGTGCTGTTCGACAAGGCGCTCGGCGACAAGGCGAAGGTCGATGCGATCTTCGCCAAGGCGCACGCGATCGCCGAGGTCAACATCGTCAACCAGCGGCTCATCACCAACTACATGGAGACGCGCGGCGTGGTGGTCGAATACGACGCCAAGCGCGACCACATCACCGTCACGCTCGGCAGCCAGGGCAGCCATCGTCAGCGCGACGTCCTCTGCCAGATCCTCAAGCTGCCGCCGGAGAAGGTGCGCGTCATCACGCCGGATGTCGGCGGCGGCTTCGGCACCAAGATTTTCCCCTATCGCGAGTATTTTCTGGCCGCGTTCGCTGCGCGCAAGCTGAAGAAGAACGTGAAGTGGGTGGCCGACCGCGCCGATCACTTCCTCGGCGACGCCCACGGCCGCGACAACGTCACCCATGCGCGCATGGCGCTCGACGCGGACGGCAAGTTCCTCGCCATGGACGTCGACATGCTGGCCGACATGGGCGCGTATCTGTCGATGTTCGGGCCCTACATTCCGTATGGCGGCGCGGGCATGCTGCCGGGCGTCTACGACATCCCGGCGTTCCACTGCCGGGTGCGCGCGATCTTCACCAACAGCGTGCCGGTCGACGCCTATCGCGGCGCGGGCCGCCCTGAAGCCGCCTACGTGATCGAGCGGCTGGTCGATGCCTGCGCGCGCAAGCTCGACATGACGCCGGACGCGGTGCGCAAGAAGAACTTCATTCCGCCGAAGGCGATGCCGTACACCACCGCGACCGGCAAGGTTTACGATTCCGGCGAGTTCGCCGCGCACCTGAAGATCGCGCAGGACAACATCGACTGGAAGGGATTTGCCAAGCGCGCGAAGGAGGCGAAGAAGAAGGGCTTCGTTCGCGGCATCGGCATGGCCTCCTATGTCGAGATCTGCGGCGTGGTCGGACCGGAGACGGCCGATCGTCAAGCTCGGCGAGGACGGCAACATCACCGTCCTGATCGGCTCGCAATCGACCGGGCAGGGACACCAGACGGCCTATGCGCAGCTGGTCGCCGAGCAGTTCGGCGTCGCGCCGGAGCGCGTCAACGTCATCCAGGGCGACACCGACCTGATCGCGACCGGCGCCGGCACCGGCGGCTCGAGTTCGATCCCGATCGGCGGCGTGTCGGTTGAGCGCGCGACCAAGAAGCTCGGCGAGAACCTGAAGGAGCTTGCCGCCGCAGCGCTTGAAGCCAGCGCGTCCGACATCGAAATCAGCGACGGACGCCTGCGCATCGCCGGCACCGACCGCACGATCTCGTTCGCCGATCGTTGCCAAGCGCGCGAACGGCAGCTCGGAGAAGCTCTCCGCCAGCGAAACCGTTCGGCGCCACCGCGGGCACCTATCCGAACGGCACGCATATCGCCGAGGTCGAGATCGATCCCGCGACCGGCGCGACGCGGATCGTCGACTATGTGATCGTCGACGACTTCGGCGTGACGCTCAATCCGCTGCTGCTGGCGGGCCAGATCCACGGCGGCGCGGCGCAGGGCATCGGCCAGGCGCTGCTGGAGCAGGCGGTCTACGATCCGAAGGACGGCCAGCTCGTCACCGGCACGCTGATGGACTATGCGCTGCCGCGCGCGGAAGACACGCCGTCCTTCGCGTTCGAGACGCACAACGTGCCGTGCACAACCAATCCGCTCGGCGTCAAGGGCGCGGGCGAGGCGGGCACCATCGGCGCCTGCCCGGCGGTGATGAACGCCGTCATCGATGCGCTGTGGCGCGAGTATCATATCGACTACCATCGATATGCCGGCGACGCCGGAGCGCGTCTGGGTGCGCGATCCGCGAGCACGAGCGGCAGCACCGGCTGTAAGGCTCCGGCCGCAACACGACGGCATCGGACATGACATTTTGGTGCAATCCGGTGCCGGGATCGTGAATTTAGAATCGGAATAAACTTGGCTAGCTGGTGTTCGCGGAATGCTGACGCCGGACGGCGAGGGGCCGTGCCGGCGGTTCTGGTGTGTGAAAGCCGCGAATACGGAGGAAACCTTGATGATTCGGGTCCTGATTGCCGTCGCCGCTGTGGCGGTGGGAGCTACCACAGTGATTGCCCAGCAGGAGAATATCGCAGCCAAGCGCAATGCGGTGATGAAGCAATCGGGCAAGGCGATGTATGCCGTGATGGGCGGCATGGTGCGTGGCACAACGCCTTACGATCAGGCCGCCGTCGATGGCGGCGTTCAACGATCTCGATGCCGCCGCAAAGCAATATGTGACGCTGTTCCCCGCCAGCGCCATGACCTCGGTGCCGGAGAGCAACTTCGCGCTCGCGACCAAGGCTGCCGACAACCGGGCGGACGTGGAGGCCAAGGTCGCCGCATCGGCGAAGATCGTCGCCGACAACAAGGGCAAGGTGAAGGATCTCGACGGCTTGAAAGCCGCGTTCACCGCCGTGAACAACGGCTGCAACGGCTGTCATGAACTCTATCGCGTGAAGAAGTAAATCAGCACGCATGATTTCGAAGGCGGGGCGGGATCGCCAATGCGGATCCCGCCTTTTGATTGTCGATCGTGATGGTCGCATCGCGCTTTGCAGATGTCGAGGCTCACTGCAGATGAGCTCGAACGCTGCGAGATCTCGGCGATGCTCAGGAAAATTCTGACACTTGCAGTCGTTGCGGCCGTTGTCGGTCTGGGCGTCTACTGGTTCGTGACGCAACCGTCGACGATCTCGGCCAGCGCGCTGCCCGCCTACACGCCGAATGCCGCCAACGGCAAGACGATGTTCGACGCCGGCGGCTGCGTGTCCTGTCACGGCGAACAACCCGGACGATCGCACGCTTCTCGGCGGCGGCCTGGCGCTGCCGTCGCCGTTCGGCACCTTCTACGTTCCGAACATTTCGCAGAATCCGGTCGACGGCATCGGCCGCTGGTCGGAAGCCGACTTCGTCACGGCGATGCTGAAGGGCACGTCGCCCTCGGGCACGCACTACTTTCCCGCGTTTCCCGTACGGCTCCTACGCGAAGATGAAGCTGGAAGACGTGCGCGACCTGTTCGCCTACATGAAGACCTTGCCGCAGGCGGCGGGCAAGGTGCGCGAGCACGACGTGCCGTTTCCCTTCAACATCCGCCGCAACCTCGGCGGCTGGAAATTTCTGTTCTTCGACGACAAGCCGTTCGTCGCCGATGCATCGAAGTCCGCGGAGTGGAACCGCGGCGCCTATCTCGTCAACGGTCCCGGCCACTGCGCCGAATGCCACAGCCCGCGCAACGCGCTTGGCGGCATCGTCGCCGCGCAGCGGTTCGCCGGCGGGCCGAATCCGGAAGGCGAGGGCTGGGTTCCGAACATCACGCAGAAGGGCCTGTCGGGCTGGTCGCGAGAGGGACATCGCCTCGTTTCTCGAATCCGGCGCTCACGCCGGAAAACGATCTCGGTCTCGGGATCGATGGGGCGCGTCATCAAGAATACGGCGCAGCTCAGCGCCGCCGACCGCAAGGCGATGGCGGTCTATCTGAAATCGCTGCCGCCGATCGAGGGTCCGAAAAAGCCTGCAAAATCCTGATTTCCGCGGTGTGACCGATCGCAGATTTTGCGGCGCCGCACCGCATGCAGGCATGCGTTTTGCGGGGTTTTCGCAAGCGCTTTCAGCGTGTTTGTTAGGCTGCATCCGATTCGCGCGAGAGTCCTGCGCGCACAACCCGCGCGATGACCGATTACACCCCAAAAGATTACATCACCGCCGCCGTCATGAAGCTCGCCACGGCGTTCCTGTTCGCCACCATGGCGGTGCAGGTGCGCTATCTCGGCGACCGCTTTCCGGTCGGCCAGGTGATCTTCTTTCGCGCGGCGTTCGCCTTCATCCCGATCCTGATCTTCTACGCGGCGCTCGGCGAGCTCTCGCGGTCCTGGCAGACGCAGCGCTTCTCCGGCCACGTGATGCGCGGCACGCTCAGCATCGCCTCGTCGTTCTGCTATTTCGGCGCGCTCGCGCGGTTGCCGCTCGTCGACGTGACGGCGATCTCGTTCGTGACGCCGCTGATCGTCGTGGCGCTGGCGGCGATCCTCCTGAAGGAGGTCGTGCACATCTATCGCTGGTCGGCGGTGATCGTCGGATTTTCCGGCGTGATCGTGATGCTGGTCCCCTATCTCGACGTGTCCAAGCATGCGGCGATGTCGACGGTGCTCACCGTCGGGCTGTCGCTTGCGATCTGCAACGCGATATTTTCCGCCATCGCCGTCATCCAGGTGCGGCGGCTGACGCAGACGGAGACGACGTCGTCCATCGTCATCTATTTCTCGCTGTTCATCGCGATCGGCGGGCTGGCGACGCTGCCGTTCGGCTGGACCATGCCGAACGGGATCGAGCTTGCCTGCCTGATCGGCGCCGGCATCGCCGGCGGCATGGCGCATATCATCTCGACCAGCAGCCACCACTATGCGCCGGCGTCGTTCCTGGTCTCGTTCGACTACTCGTCGATGATCTGGGCCTTCCTGCTCGGCTACCTGTTCTTCGGCGAGGTGCCCGCAGCGCTGGTCGCCGTCGGCGCCGTCATCGTCGCGGGCGCTGGCCTGTTCGTGGTCTGGCGCGAGCGGCAGCTCGGGCTGAAGCGTCCCGAAGCCGAGCAGGAGATCGCCGCGCCGCGGGGCTGACGACGAGGCGGTTTCGTTCCGGTGTCTGCCGGCAGGCCGGGCTCACCCCATGCGCATGAGAGCAGACGCGTCCAGTCCCACACCTGGTTCCGACTTCGCTGCCCAGGCGATTGCGAGCTGCACCGCGAGACGAATGACCGAATCGAGGTCTTCGATGTTCGGGTGAGCGGCGACGTTGCGTGTCTCGAAGCTGATGGGGGGAGGCCGATAGGTCCCGTTCCTGATAGCGACAACCAGCTCCTGCGTCGCCGCCGAGGGCTCGACGTCGTATTCCTGTTCCAGACAGGTCCATAGCTGCTTGTAAACCGACAGGGCCCCGCCGGTGTTGCCTGCAGCGATGCAGGAACGCATCAGGTGCTGGCAGGCGATTTCATGGGTTGGGTCGATCTGAAAAAGTGCGTGCGCGATCCGCTTTGCTGCCTCCGCCTGATCGGAACGTGCGGACAGTTGCGTTTCCAGGCGCCGGATCAGCAGTCGGCGGACATTCTCGCGTCGTGTTGTCAGCCAGCTGCCGAAAGAGGGATCGACATCGTCATAGCCGCGCAGGAATGCATCCGCGATGCCCGCTTCGCTGACGAGCCAGTCTGCAGGATCGCCCTCGATCGATGCCTGCCAGTGCGCAATCCAGATCGGTCACGAAGAGCTGCTCGTCGAGGCTGACATGGGAATTGTCGGCCGAAAGCCCTGCGCAGCCTTCCTTCTCCAGTGCGTCGCGCAGGGCGTGCAGCAGTTGGCGCAGCGATGCGCGCGCCTTGCCGTCCTCGACCTCGCTCCAGAGCAACCCGACCAGCCGATCCCGCGTCTCCCGCATGCCCGGTGTCGCTGCGAGATAGGCAATCAGTGCCCGCGCCTTGCGGTTGTTCAGGACGATCTCTCGGCTGCCTCTGTGCAGAGCAAAGCCGTCGAACAGCGAGACCCGCAACAGCGGTTGGGCGGGATGCGCTGGTACACCAACGTTACGATCGGGTGGGGGATGGTCCGTCATGGCATCCTCGCAGTGCTGGTTGCCATCTGCGCAGCAGTGGCAGGCTCGAGTGGACCATGCCGCGCCAGTCAAATCGTGAAACCGTGCTGAAGCTTCACTGAAAGTTTGCCGAACGATCTGAAACGATTGAGTATTTTCCAATGCAGGGTGCGCAAAAAGAGCCCGATCTGCCCAATCGGCGGGCACGGGCGAGGCACATCTCCTCTACTCCAATAGCTCAAGCACCTTTGCGAATCGCGGATTGGCGCGCAGCGGGTCGAGGTCGGAGTCGTACTTCACCCACTCCCTTGTCTGGCGGCCGGCACGCGGCAGGACAGCCAGCAGCAGGTCGATGGCGCGTTCCTGATCGCCGACGATCGAGTACAAGCAGGCCCCGTTGTACTGGGTGAGGACGTCTTCCGGATCGATGGCAATGGCGCGCGCGGCCCAGTCCTTGGCACGATCGATTTCGCCAAGCGCTGCAAGGCCGACCGCTCCGAGGTATGCCGGCCGCGGATTCTCCGGATGCAGCGCGAGCTCGCGCTCCGCACGCGCGACGCCTTCCCGGGCCGCCGCAAGCATGTCCTCGGTCCGTCCAAGCGATCGGAGCACACCGGTCATGACGATCAAGGTCTGGCAATCGTCGGGGTTGATATCCGCGGCCCGCTGGAAGTGCTCGGCCGCCTCCTCGAGCTTGCCCTGACTGAAACAGGCCCGGGCACAGAAGTAATGCGCCTCGAACAAATTTGCATCGACGGCGATCGCTTCGTCGAATTCCGCCATTGCCTCGGGATATCGACCGAGCAGCGACAGCGCGAGGCCGCGCGAGGCATGCGCCTCGGCAAGACCGCTTTTCAGCTCCAGCGCCTTGGCGCTCGTCGCCAGAATGCTCTCGATCGACACCTCGGCCCCGAAATGCAGACGGAGGAAGGAATCGCAGTCCGCTATCCCTGCGTAGGCCTTGGCATAGAGCGGATCGATCTCGACGGCCTTGGCGAACATGCGTCGCGCCAGTTCGAGAAAGGTCTTCGATCGCCGATGCAGGAATTGCCGCCCTCTGAGGTAGTAGGCATAGGCTTCGACATTGTCCGTGGAGGAGCCTTCGATGGCCTTCTTCTCCTCCGGCAGCAGTTTGACTTTCAACTGCTCCACGATGGCGTGCGTGATCTCGTCCTGGATCGCGAAGATGTCGTTCAGATCGCGGTCGTAGCGATCGGCCCAGAGATGCCCGCCGTCATTGCCCGCGATCAGCTGTGCTGTGACGCGCACACGCGACCCGGCCTTGCGGACACTTCCTTCCAGGATGAACTTGACGTTCAGATCGGCGCTAAGCTGCTGGACGTTCACCGCCCTGCCTTTGTAGGTGAACATCGTATTGCGCGCGACCACGAACAGGCCGGATATCTTCGACAGGTCGGTGATGATGTCCTCGGTGATGCCGTCGCTGAAGTATTCCTGTTCAGGGTCACCACTTATGTTTGCGAACGGCAGCACCGCTATCGATGGGCGATTGTTGAACGCTGGTCGCGTCGTGAGACGGGAGCCGCCCTGCTGAGAAGGCGGTGGCGCGGCCGCATCGCGTGCGTCGTCGACGTCCTCACATATCAAATCGAAGAGATAGCCGCGACGCGACACCGTCTTGATGAACTGCTGCGCGTCGTCGCCGATGGCGCGGCGCACCTCACTGATGCAACGTGTCAGCGATTCGTCGGTTACCCTCACATCGGGCCACAGGGCCGTGAGCATCTCCTCCTTTGTTGCGACCCGGCCCGCGTGCTCGGCAAGGTATCGCAACACCTCGAAGCTCTTGGGCCTCAAGTCGATCTCGCCGGAGGGGCCGCGCAGACAAAGCCGCTGCAAATCGAGCGTGAAGGATTGGAAGCGGAGTGACCTGGCCATCTTGCGTGTCCTAGGCGTTGTCGCTTGCGATCAATTCAAGGACTTTCGCGAAGCGGGGGTGAGGTCTGATCGGATCGAAATCGGAGTCGTTTTTCACCCATCGCTTTCGTTCAGGACTGGCGTTCGGGAGAAGCTCCAGCAGCAAATCGATCGCGCGTTCCTGCTCGCCCGGCGAGGGAATAGAAGCAGGCCACATTGTATTTCGCCAGACCGTCCTCCGGGTCGATGGCCAGTGCGCGTTCCGCCCAGTCCTTGGCGCGATCGAGTTCGCCAAGTGCTGCGAGGCCGACGGCACCGAGATAGGCCGGTCTCGGATTCTCGGGATGCAGGGCAAGCGCACGTTCGGCGCGAGCGACGCCCTCGCGGGCGGCGCTTTTCATGTCCTGCTCGCGCCCCAGCGACCGGTAGATCCCGGGAACCACGAGCAACGCCTGGTAGTCGTCGGGCTTGATCTCCGCAGCGCGCTCGAAATGCGTGGCGGCTTCGTCGAGCTTTCCCTGAGCGAACAAGGCGCGGGCGCAGAAGTAACTGGCTTCGAACAGGTTGGGATCGAGGGCTGATCGCCTGCTCGAACGCCGCCATCGCCTCCTCGTAACGTTCGCGAAGCGACAGGGCCAGGCCGCGCGACGCATACGCTTCTGCGAGGCCTGCCTCCAGATCCAGCGCCCGGGCGCTGGCCGCCAGAATGCCCTCGACGAGACAGTCGCATTGTAGTGAAGGAAGAGAAAGGAATCGCAGTCGGCAATTCCGGCGTAGGCACGCGCGTAGCGCGGATCGAGTTCGACCGCCTTGGCAAACATGCGCTTTGCGAGCGCGTAGTAGGATTTCGAGTGTCGATGCAGGAACTGCCGGCCGCGGAGGTAATAGCTGTAGGCGTCGAGGTTGTCGGTCGGCACCCGTTCGATGGCCTGCCGTTCCTCCGTCAGCAGCCTGACTTTCAACTGGTCGACGATGGAGTGGGCGATCTCATCCTGAATGGCGAAGATATCGGTAAGGTCGCGGTCATACCGCTCCGCCCAAAGGTGACCCTCGCCCTGGCCTTCGACGAGTTGTGCGGTCACGCGCACGCGCGAGCCGGACTTGCGGACACTCCCTTCGAGGGCGAACTTGACGTTGAGATCCCGGCAAACCTGCTGCACCTTCACGGGCTTGCCCTTGTATGCGAACGCCATATTGCGGGCGACAACAAACAGGCCTGAGATCTTTTGACAGGTCGGTCGTGATGTCCTCGGTGATCCCTTCGCTGAAGTAATCCTGTTCGGGATCGCCGCTCATATTGGTGAAAGGCAGCACGGCGATGGACGGGCGGGCGACCGATGACAGCTGGGCCGCCCCGTGCATCGTGCCTTCTTGCAGCCCCTGCGGTGCTGCGGGCGCGAGGTCGGCGGTATCGACGCTTGCGAACGTCGCAATATCAAATCGGTAGCCGCGCCTGGGAATTGTCTTGATGATGCTTTGGCTGTCGTCGCTGAGGGCATGACGGACGTCGCTGATGCACCGTGTCAGCAACTCATCGGTGGCCGCTGCATCGGGCCAGACTGCACTGATCAGCTCATCCTTCGTCACGAGCCGGCTGCCGTGCTCGGCCAAATATCGCAACACCTCGAAGCTCTTGGGGCGCAGGTCCAACCGGCCGGAAGGTCCGTGAAGGCTGAAACGGTCCAAGTCGAGTATGAAGGATTGAAATCGTAACGATCTTGGTGTCATGCTCCCGACCTAACAGAGCTACATCACACTATACCTGAAGCTTTCAGCCAAATTTCATACATTCTTCAGCCGATTTTCATGACAGCAGCCATGGGTTGATGCAGCGCGGTTCTGCAACACGCGCCCCGGACGCTCGGCAATAGGTGCTGGCCCAATAAGTGCTGGTCGTCCGCCGCGACCAACTCGCATGCAGCAGTGACCGACCCGTACCCCCATGCGGAATGACTGGCGGCGGCTGAGATCCTGCGTCCTGGTTGCAATGGGCGACCGCAACAGCGGCCGCCGCGCCGACGGGTCAGAACGCCTTGAACGTGATGATCGTGTAGGTGTCCCTGATGCCGGGAATCACCTGCACCTTCTCGTTGACGAAGTGGCCGATGTCGGTGCCGCTCTCGACGTAGAACTTCACCAGCAGGTCGTAGTCGCCCGCCGTCGAGTAGATCTCCGAGGCGATCTCCGCGCGCGCCAGCGCGTCGGCGACCGAATAGGCGCGGCCGAGCTCGCACTTGATCTGTACAAAGAACGGAACCATCGGCGCTGCCTCTCATAAGGATTTCTTGCTGCAATCCAGCAAAAACCGTCCGCGCTGGCAAGCGCCGGACGCGCTTGCTGGTCGGTGCCGGAGGCGTTAGATAGGGCATCTATCTCATCGGGGTGCCCACCACGGGCTGAGAGGCGGAGACGCCAACCCATCGAACCTGATCCGGGTCATTCCGGCGGAGGGAGTTTGAGATGTCGGAAGTGCTTTCTGACGTTGTCCCCGCAGTCGTCGAACATGCCGCAGCGCTGCTGGCGCGAGATCGCGCGCCAAGGTGCCGCGCGTGCACTGCATCACCAACACGGTGGCGCAGGCGTTCACGGCGAACACGCTGCTGGCCGCCGGCGCAACGCCCTCGGTGACCACGTCGCCGGAGGAGATCGCGGGCTTCGTTGCGAGCGCGGACAACCTGCTGGTCAATCTCGGCACGCTGGACGCCGAGCGGCGCGAGGCGATCGGCGTCGCGCTCGATGCCGCCGCGGCAAAGCAGCTGCCCTGGGTGCTCGACCCGGTGTTCGTCGACCGGTCGCCGGCGCGGCTGGATTTTGCGCGCACGCTGATCGCGCGGCGGCCGGCGGTGATCCGGCTGAATGCGGCCGAACTGACGGCGCTGGCGGGCGAGGCGGCATCGGTAGATTGCGCGCGAAAATTCGCCAGACGGAGCGAGGCCGTCGTCGCGCTGACGCGGTGAGGTCGACGTCGTCACCGACGGCGAGCGGTTGTTGAACCTGCACAATGGCGACGAGCTGATGGGCAAGGTCACCGCCATGGGCTGCGCGGGATCCGCATTCGTCGCAGCCGCGCTCGCGGTCGAGCAGGATCGCTGGCTCGCCACCGCGTCGGCGATGATGGTGTTCGGCATCGCCGGCGAACTCGCGGCCGATATCTCGGATGGCCCCGGCAGTCTCGCGTTCTCGATCCTCGATACCTTGCATGGGATGACGCCGGACATGGTCTTGCAGGACGCCTGGGCGGAAGCATGAGCAACGACAAGAAGATTCCGATCGCACTCACCATCGCCGGCTCCGATTCCGGCGGCGGCGCCGGCATCCAGGCCGACCTGAAGACGTTTTCCGCGCTCGGCGTCTACGGGGCATCGGTGATCACCGCGCTGACCGCCCAGAACACGCAAGGCGTCACCGGCATCCACGACACGCCGCCGGATTTCATCACCGCGCAGCTCGATGCGGTGTTCAGCGATCTCGATGTGAAGGCGGTGAAGATCGGCATGGTCTCGCGCCCCGATGCGATCATTGCGATTGTCGAAGGCCTGCGGCGCTGGAAGCCAGCGCATGTCGTGCTCGATCCGGTGATGGTTGCGACCTCCGGCGACCGGCTGCTTGCGCCGGAGGCGATCGACCTGCTTCGCACGCGCCTCATTCCGTGCGCCGATGTCATCACGCCGAACCTGCCGGAGGCCGCAGCGCTGCTCGATCTGCCGATCGCGACCACCGAAGCCGAGATCGAAGGGCAGGGCGAGAAGCTGCTCGGCTCGGCTGTCCCGCGGTGCTGATCAAGGGCGGTCATGGCGAGGGCCCGGAGAGCGTCGATTACCTGGTCACGGCCAACGTCAAAGCTTCGGCTCGCCGCGCCGCGCACGAAAACGAAGAACACGCACGGCACCGGCTGCACGCTCTCGTCGGCGATTGCGGCGGGCCTCGCCAAGGGCGAGTCGCTGGAGGCGGCGGTGCGCGCTGCCAAAACCTATGTCAGCGCGGCGATCGCTGCGGCCGATCGGCTGGATGTCGGCAAGGGCCACGGCCCGGTCCATCACTTTTATGCATTCGAGCGCGGCACGGCCGCGTCACGCTAAGCCTTTCGAGGACGATCATGAGCAACGTGTCGCGAAGAAAGCTGATCGGCGGCGGCGCCGTCGTGGCCGGCGCGGTCGCGATGCCGAATGTCGCGCGTGCGCAAACCGTGCGCTGGCGCATGGTGACGTCATGGCCGAAGCGGCTGCCGGGTCCCGGCATGTCGGCCGAGCGCGTGGCCGAGCGGATCGCCGCGCTCTCCGGCGGGCGCATCCAGATCACCGTGCATGCGGCGGGCGAGATCGTGCCGGCGCTCGAGACGCTCGACGCCGTGTCGTCCGGCGTGGCCGAGATGGCGCATACCGCGTCGTTCTTCTGGCAGGGCAAGCAGCCGGCGTCGGCCTTCTTCACCACCGTGCCGTTCGGCCTGACGCCGGCCGAGCACACCGGCTGGATCGATGCCGGCGGCGGGCAGGCGCTGTGGGACGAGCTCTATGCGCCGTTCGGCGCAAAACCGTTCATGGCGGGCAACACCGGCGTCTGCATGGGCGGCTGGTTCCGCAACGAGATCGCCGACGTGGCGGCGCTGAAGGGCATGAAGATCCGCTCGCTCGGCCTCGGCGGCGAGGTCTACCGCCGGCTCGGCGCCGTGCCGCTGACCACGTCGCCGGGCGAGATCATCACCGGGCTGCAGTCGGGCCTTGTCGACGGCGCCGAGTTCGTCGGCCCCGGCTCGGACATCGCGCTCGGCCTCTATCGGCTGGCGCCGAACTACTATGCGCCGGGCTTCAACAAGCCGAACGGCACCGGCGAGTGCATCGTTGCGCTGAAGACCTGGGAGGCGCTCGACGCGCAGCAGAAGGCGATCGTCTCGCACGCCTGCGCGGCGGAAGCCGCGTTCGCCCTCAATGAAATGGAGCGGCTGAATGTCGAGGCGCTCGCCGCGTTGACCGAGCGTCACGGCGTCAAGCTGCGAACTTTCCCGTCGGCGATGATCGAGGCCGCGCGCGGTCATGCCAGGGACGTCACCGGCGACATCGCCTCGAAGAGCGCGATCGCGCGCAAGATCGTCGAGTCCTACACCGGCTTCCGCGAGCGCGCCGGGCGAGTGGGCCAACGTCTCGGTGAAGGCCGTGCTCGATTCGCGCGGAAGCATCTGAGCCGTCGGGCGCAGGCGCCGCTCAAAGCGCGCGGCGAAATGTCAGGTTGATCCGCATGCGGCCGAGCTTTTCGTGCTCACCGTCCTTGAGTTCGATGACGCCGTGGTAACAGAGCCGCGAGGCGCCGCCCCAGACGACGACGTCACCGTGGCGGAGGCCGAACTTGCGGACCGGAGCGTTGCGCGTCAGCCCGCCGAACTGGAAGGTCGCGGGCAGGCCAAGCGATACCGAGACGATCGGCTGGGCAAAATCGCGTTCGTTCTTGTCCTGATGCAGCGTGAGGCGGGCGCCGGGCTCATACCGATTGATCAGGCAGGCATCTGGCACGAAGTCCGGATAGCCGGCGTCGCTGGCGGCACCGATGGCGAGCTCGCGAAAACAATCCGGCAGCGCCGGCCACGGTTCGCCGGTTTGCGGATCGATGCCGGTCGTAGCGATAGCCCGTGCGGTCGGTGACCCAGCCGGCAGCGCCGCAATTCGTCATCGCCACCGACATGACGAAGCCGCCGGGCGTCGTCATGTGGCGGAACGGCGAGGCGGCCGTGATCGCCTGCAACGTCGGCCAGGATCTCCGTCTCGAACGCGAGCGCCTTGCCGCGCAGGATGACTGCGCCCTCCGCCATCGCTTCGTGGGACGCATGGTCGGGCTGAAAGGCGTCGAAAAGATCTTTCATGCCGGCGTTGGTGTCCGTTGTTGGTGCGTGACGTCGCGATCATGCGCCATCTCGCGTTTCAGGAGCTTGCGCTTGCGTTCCACGCCCCACGCGTATCCCGAGAGCGAACCGTCGCTTCGCACCACCCGGTGACAGGGGATTGCGACCGCAAGAGGATTGGCAGCGCACGCACGGGCAACGGCGCGCACTGCCTTCGGCGCGTCGATGCTGCAGGCGATGTCAGCGTAGGAGACGGTCCGCCCGATCTGGATTTGCTGCAACGCCTGCCAAACCCGTTGCTGGAAGGCGGTGCCGCGCACATCGAGCGGCAGGTCGAGACCGACATGGGGCGCCTCGACAAAGCCGACGACGCGCGCGACCAGGTCTTCATAGCTCCTGTCAGCGCCGATCAGGTGCGCGTTCGGGAAGCGGTCCTGCAGGTCATGCACGAGTTCCTCCGGGTCGTCGCCAAGCAGGATCGACACGACGCCCTTCCGGCTTGAGGCGACCAGAATTGCGCCAAGCGAAGTCTCGCCGACGGCAAAGCGAATGTCCTCGTTGCTGCCACCGGACCGATATTGGCTCGGGGTCATTCCCAACATGCCGGCGGCCTTCTCGTAGAAGCGTCCGCTCGAATTGAAGCCTGCGCCGTAAATCGTCTTCGTCACGCTGTTGCCATGCGCAAGGCCTCTGACGAACCCTCGTCGCGCGCCGGGCTGCTGCATAGCCCTTCGGCGTCAGGCCGGTGACCGCCTTGAACAGACGGTGGAAGCGGCTGGCGCTGCGCCCGGCGGCCTTGGCGAGATCAGCCAGCGACGGCTCCCGCTCGCTCTGCTCGATCAACCGGCAGGCGCGCGCAACAATGGCGGCGTTGTCGTGCGCCGCCGAAACACCGTCGGGATTGCAGCGCTTGCAGGGGCGGAAGCCCGTGGCCTTCGCCTGCCGCAGCGTGTCGTGCAACTGGACATTTTTCGGATTGGCGGTGCGTGATGGACATGACGGCCGGCAATAGACGCCGGTCGTTGCAATCGAATACCAGAACTGTCCGTCGGCGGTCCGATCGCGCGCGACGATGCGTGCCCAGCGCGGATCGTCCGCCAGGCGGTTTCGGCAGGTTCGGTGGGTGGAGAGACTGTCCTGAGGGGCGCGGTCATGGCGGCTCACTCGGCTTGTGATGTTGATGCGGAGGATGCCGCTGTGAAGGCCGCGCAACCACCCGTTTCCTGCGACCACCGCCGCCGGGAGAACCCGGCGGCGGTCCGAGATTGCCTCACGCGGCGCGGATGAGGCCGAGCTGCTGGAGCGCGGTCACACCGTCGTCGAGACCGATTTCCTCGACGATCTTCCCGTCCTTCAGCTTGAGCACGGTCGTGCCGGTGAACTTCATCTTTCGGCCGGTGCTGGCCGGCAGCGATCCAATAAGGAAATCGCTGAAGGCTGGACCAGTATGCGTTCCACCGCCTTCCCAGCGTCCGACGACATAGTCGCCTTCGGCGATCAGATCTGCCGTTCCCCAGAAGTTCAGATCCGGGAACGCAGCGCGGAAGTCCGTCATGAATGCCTTGATGTCGTCGCGGCCGCGGCGCGGTTCGTGCAGCGAGTATTGCAGCAGCATGTCCGGCGCTGCGAGCTCATCGACGACGGCAAGGTTGCAGGTCTTGCCCCAGAATTCCGTGAACCAGCGGCCGACGATGGCCTTGTTGTCGTCTTGCTTCGACATGATCGCTCTCCTTCAGGTTTTGCTTTCATCCGCGATCGGCGGATGTCCGGAGTTAGGAGCGGAGGAGAGGCCACCGCACTCCGGTTATTGGCGTCCTATCGAAAGTCGTCCGAACTGTGCCGCGCGCGCCGCCGCTTTCCCCCGCGCTCGTCGCGGAACTGTCACGCCCGGTTGATATGCGCCGTGAGTTGAACAGCCTTCATATCGCGGAGCAGCTTGCAATGGGCGTCGATCTCGAACGGCATGTCGTTGAAACCGCGTATGCGCGCTGGGCTCCGATCTACGACGCCGTTTGCGGTCCGGTCATGGTGCAGGGCCGCCGCGCCGCGGCGCAGGCCGCGCGCGACGTCGGCGGCCATATTCTCGAAGTCGGCGTCGGCACTGGATTGTCGTTCGACGACTACGACGAATCGACCACGGTGACCGGCATCGATCTGTCGGAGCCGATGCTGCAGAAGGCGAGGGCGAAGCTCGCCACCGGCCGCTATCCGTTCGTGAAGCAGGTGCTGCAGATGGACGCGCACGAGATGGCGTTCGCTGACGCGACGTTCGACTGCGTGGTTGCACAGTTTGTCATCACCCTGGTGGCGAATCCCGAGCGCGTGTTGTCCGAATGCCATCGTGTGGTGAAGCCGGGCGGGCGGATCATCCTCGTTAACCATTTGTACTCGGAGCGCGGGGTCGCGGCCGCCGTCGAGCGCTGGGCGGCCAAAAGGACGCGCAAACTGGGGCTGCGGCCGGAATTCCCGTTCGCGCGGCTGCAGGCGTGGGCTCAGGCCAACAACGAGGCGGAACTGGTCGAACGGCGCAAGATCAAGCCGTTCGGCATCTATACCCTGGTCAGTTTCGAGCGAACCGGCGCCTGAACTCGCGGCCTTGCACGTCATCCCAGCGTCACCCGACTCGGCTATCGGGGGCGTGTGCAATAGTCTTGGCAATAGACTTGGGGATGTGATGGATGACCGAAAGCGAGCCTGAACGGCGCTTTCGCACGCTTTTTATTTCCGACGTTCATCTGGGAACGCGCGGCTGCCAGGCGGAACGCCTGCTCGACTTTCTCAAATATCACGACGCAGACACCATCTACCTGGTCGGCGACATCGTCGACGGCTGGGCATTGAAGGCCAACTGGTATTGGCCGCAGGCGCACAACGACGTGGTGCAGAAGTTCCTGCGCAAGGCGCGCAAGGGCAGCCGCATCATCTACGTTCCCGGCAACCACGACGAGTTCCTGCGCAACTACTACGGCACGCACTTCGGCGGCATCGAGGTGATCGAGCAGACCGTGCATGAGAGCGCCGACGGCCGGCGCTACCTGATCATCCACGGCGATATCTTCGACCTCGTGGTGCAGAACGCGCGCTGGCTCGCGCATCTCGGCGACCGCGCCTATGACTTCGCGATCCAGATGAACCGCTTCGTCAACATGTTCCGCCGCATGTTCGGCCGGCCGTACTGGTCGCTGTCGCAGTGGGCGAAGCTGAAGGTGAAGAACGCGGTCAACTACATCGGCGCGTTCGAGCGCACGCTCGCGGCCGAAGCGCGGCGCTGCGAAACCGAAGGCGTGATCTGCGGCCACATCCACTTCGCGACCATGCGCGACGAGCACGGCATCCGCTACATCAACTGCGGCGACTGGGTCGAAAGCTGCACCGCCGTCGTCGAGCACGAGGACGGGCGCTTCGAGATCATCAACTGGGCCAACGCGTCGCCGCCCGTGACGCTGCCTGCGCCTCTCGCGGTACGTGCCGCGTGATGAAAGTCCTCGTCGCCACCGATGCATGGCATCCGCAGGTGAACGGGGTAGTCCAGACGCTGATGATGATGTCGCAGGCGACCAAGGCGCTCGGCGTCGAGATGGAGTTTCTCACGCCGCAGTCGTTCCGCACCGTCGCCATGCCGGGCTATCCCGGCATCCGCCTCGCGTTGCCGCGCCCGGCGCACGGATCGCGCAGCTGATCGAGGATGCGAAACCCGACGCGATCCACATCGCCACCGAAGGCCCGATCGGCATGCTGGTGCGTCGCTACTGCCGCACGCACAGCCTTGCGATCTCCTCCAGCTTCCACACGCGCTTTCCCGAATACGTGTCGGCGCGCCTGCCGGTACCGGAAACGTGGGTCTGGGCGATCCTGCGATGGTTTCACAGTCTGTCGGGCTCGGTGATGGCGGCGACGGCGCCGCTGGCGCAGGAGCTGAGCGAGCGCGGCTTCGGCAACGTGGGCATCTGGCCGCGTGGCGTCGATGCGAAACTGTTCCGTCCGCGGATGATCGACCTTTGCTTCCCGCGTCCTGTCTTTCTCTCCGTCGGCCGGGTCGCGGTGGAGAAGAATCTCGAGGCGTTCCTCGATCTCGACCTGCCGGGAACCAAGGTCGTGGTCGGCGACGGCCCGCAGCGCGCGAGCCTGCAGCGCCGCTATCGCGATGCCGTCTTTCTCGGTGAGCAGTTCGGCGAACAGCTGGCCGAGACCTATGCGGCCGCCGACGTGTTCGTGTTTCCGAGCAGGACCGATACGTTCGGCCTGGTGCTGCTGGAAGCGCTCGCCAGCGGCGTTCCGGTGGCGGCATTTCCGGTGACGGGACCGCGCGATGTGATCGGCACCGCACCGGTTGGCGCCCTGAACGACGACCTGCGCGAGGCCTGCCTTGCGGCATTGACGCTATCCCGCGAGGATTGCCGGGCTTTTGCGCTCGAGCGAAGCTGGGAAGCCTCTGCACAGGCCTTCCTGAACAACATCCTGTCGGCGGCTGCCGGCCATGTCCGGCGCGAAAACGCTCGCTTTGTCAGCACGCAAATCCGCGTGACGCCTGTTTTGCCGGCTTGCCTTGGGTCCGGGCCTTGAGCTAACCAGAGTGGATGACAGATCTCGGTTCGCTCGCCGTCACGCCTGTCGATCTCGCCGCCGCTGCCGAGGCGATCAGGCCGTTTGCCGTACGTACGCGGCTTCTGACATCGCCTGCGCTCGACGAACGGACCGGCGCGCGGGTGTTCCTGAAGCCCGAGATGCTGCAGCGGACCGGCTCGTTCAAGTTCCGCGGCGCCTACAACAAGCTTTCGTCGATCCCGCCCGGTTCGCGCGGCGCAGGTGTCGTGGCCTTTTCCTCCGGCAATCACGCCCAGGGCGTCGCCGCCGCGGCGCAGCTGTTCGGCATGCCGGCGACGATCGTCATGCCGGCCGATTCGCCGAAGACCAAGCAGGAGCGCACCAGGGGCTATGGCGCCGAGGTCGTGCTGTACGACCGCGACCGTGAGGACCGCGAAGCCATTGCGCGCGGTCTTTGCGAAAAGCGCGGCGCGACGCTGGTGCCGCCGTTCGACGATCCGAAGGTCATTGCCGGCCAGGGAACCCTCGGCCGCGAGATCGCCGACGACATGACGCGAGCTTGGCGCCGTGCCGGACATCGTTGTGGTCCCGGCGTCCGGCGGCGGCCTCGCCGCCGGCGTCGCCATCGGCATCAAGACGCGGTTTCCGCAAGCCACGGTCATGACCGCGGAGCCCGAAGGCTTCGACGATCACGCACGCTCCTTCGCCAGCGGCCACCGCGAAGGCGCATCCCGCCGCCGCGCGAACCATCTGCGATGCACTGATGTCGCCTGTTCCAGGTGAGCTGACGTTCTCGATCAACCGGCACCTGGTGAGGCAGGCGCAGTGGCGTCCGACGCCGAGGTCGCCGAAGCGATGAAATTCGCGTTCCGCGAATTCAAGCTGGTGGTTGAGCCAGGCGGAGCAGCCGCGCTCGCAGCGCTGCTGGCTGGCCGGCTTGAAGCAAGAGGCAAGACCGTCGCGATCGTGATGTCCGGCGGCAATGTCGATGCGGACCTGTTCGCGAAGCTGATTGCCTGAACGTCGTCGCGCTCGCGATTGCGGCGGGCGCCGTTGCGCGCTTTGGGCACGCCTCACCTCACGTAAACAGCGCGACCTTCTCCGCCTGGCTCATGCGGCGGAACGGCGCCAGCGGGTCGGGCCGGGCGGCCGCGGGATGCTGGATCACGCCGTTGGCGATCAACGCATCACCCAGCGAAGCCGGCTTCTCCCTTGGCTGTCTCGGCGGGCGGGGCCGGCGCCATCTCGACAACAGCGGACGCTGGCTACCGGAGCCGGATCGGCGCGCGCATGCAGCCGTTTCAGCGCTCGCGGTATCGACGATCTCGATGTCGTCGGCAGCCGCGATGGCCTGCGCGCCGCGGGTCTGCCGCGGAAGAGCGGTAGGGCGCGAGCTTTGCCTCATAGAGCCGCTGCTTGTTGAGCTCCGGCTCGGTCGGAAGCGCAGGAGCGGCGGCTGGCTCATCGAACGGCGCGGCGTCGATAATCTCGATATCGCTGTCGTCGCCGTAGATTTCACGAAACGCTGCGTCAGGCGCGCCGAATTCGATCGGTGCGGCTTCGACCGGCGGGGCAGGCGCCGCCTCGGGCAGATCAACTGATGGCGCTTCCAGGGACGAGACCGCCGAGGCTGTCGCATCGGCCGCAGTGACGTCATCTGCAAACGCTGCGGCTGCGCCGTCGTCCTCGCCCATCGCGTCGGCAACCGCATCGACCACCGCGTCCAGCGCGTCGGTCTCGGCGTCGCCGCCTCGCGTCAGCGCTTCGACATGCTCGATCAGCGCATCGAATGCAGCCAGCACCTCGGCCTCGGCTTCGCTGGCGACGGAGCTTTCGGCCATCAGGCCGGTGTAGCCGTCGGTGATCGCGTTCGCCTGGATATCGAGGAAGTCGCAGATGCGCGAATCGAAGCCGCGCTCGCGCAGCGCCCAGATGACGCTCTTGATCGTCTCCACGCTGGCGCGGATCGCCTCGAACGCCTGCGCATTGTCCTCGCGCACCAGCCGGTGCGCGATTTCGATCCGTGCCCTGGTGAATGCCTTGCTCAGCTCGGGCCACAGATCGATCTGCGGCTGCGCGTCCACCTGCACAGCGTGCTGGGCTTGAGACTGGG
Organism: uncultured Alphaproteobacteria bacterium; assembly: GCA_963843435.1. Lineage (GTDB taxonomy): Bacteria > Pseudomonadota > Alphaproteobacteria > Rhizobiales > Xanthobacteraceae > P52-10. The sequence continues at coordinate 134,592 of CAWJKJ010000001.1, read as the reverse complement.
CTTGAGCCTGGGCGTTGGCGAGCGCCTCGGCCTGCGCCCGCGCCTCAGTCAGCGCCCGCGCCTCGGCTTCGGCTTGCGCCTGCCGCTGGCTCGCAAGACTTGTCTCGATGCGCTCGACCGCGTCGAGCACCATGCGCGTGTCGGCGTTGCGGTTGCGCTTGGCGTATTCGGTCAGGAACCAGCGGCCGCGCGCCGTCTCCATGAACGCCTCATGGATCGCGTCGTAGTCCTCGTCCGTCGGCAGCGACGCACGGGCGTTGATCGGAGACAGGGCGAAGGCTTCGTCGGCCATTGAAATCTCATGGCGCAAATCAGCGCCGCTTACGCTAACGATCACCAGAAACTTTGCCGAATCGCAATTGAATTGATGTCCGACACGCCAGCAATCCCCATCGGCGGCCACCGATTCGCAATCCGGCTTGCGGTGTTCTATGCGGCGCTGTTCGCGCTGAACGGCGCCTATATGCCGTTCTTTCCGGTCTGGCTGCAGGCGGTGGGGCTCGAGCCGGCGCTGATCGGCCTGGTGATGGCGGCGCCGACGGCGGCGCGCCTGCTGGCGGTTCCGATCGTCACGGCCTGGGCCGGACGCCATGACGCGCTTCGCGGCGCGATCGTCGCCACCACGTGCCTGACGTTTGCCGGCCTGTTGCTGCTGGGCAACATGCGCGGCGCGTGGACCATCGCCATCGTGCTGTGGGTCGTGTCCTGGCCCTGGACGGCCGCCGTCCCGCTGACCGACGCCTACGCCTTGCGCGGCGTGACCTACTACCGGCGGAGCTATGGACCGATTCGGCTGTGGGGGTCCGTCGGCTACATCGTCGCGGTGGTCGCCACGGGCTTTCTGGGCGGCTGGCTCGGGTCGCTCAACCTGATCTGGGTCATCGCCGGCGCGGCCGGCGTCGCTGCGCTGTCGAGCTTCTGGCTGACGCCGACCGGGCCCGCTGCGCCCGGCACATTGCAGATCTCGAATCCGACTGGCCCTGCTGCGAACGCCGGCGTTCGTCGCGGTGCTGGTCGGCGGGGCGCTGATCTCCGGCAGCCACGCAGCCTATTACATCTTCTCATCGATCTCGTGGCAGGCGGCCGGCATGAGCAGCGCGACCGTGTCGCTGCTCTGGGCGCTGTGCGTGGTGGTCGAGATCGCGCTGTTTGCCGCTTCGCCGCGCCTCGGTCTTTCGCCGGCGGCGATGATCGCGATCGGCGGCGCCGGCGCGGTGCTGCGCTGGATCATCATGACGCAGGAGCCGGGGCTTGCCGTGCTGTCGTTCGCGCAGGCGCTGCATGCGCTGTCGTTCGGCGCCACCCATCTCGGCGTGATGGGTCTGCTCGCGCGTCTCGTCCCCGGCCGCATCATGGCCAACGCACAAGGCTATCTCGCCACCGCGACCGGCATCGTCATGGCCTCGACCGGGATCGTCTGCGGCCTGGTGTTCGCCAGCGTCGGTCAGGCGATCTACTACGGCATGACGGCGATGGCGCTTGCCGGCACGATCGTCATCATCGCCGCGCGGCATGCGATCAGAAAAGCGATGGCGTCGAGCTAGGCAGTCACTGGCCGCTACAGGCCGGCTCAGTCAGGAAATAGCCATCAGACGGCGTTTGAAGCCAGGCTCTGCCACTTTTCGTTGTCGACCAGGGTCGAGCGGTAAATTTCGAGCCCCTTGCATCCTTTGATTTCAAGCAATGTGCTTCGCACGGATTGGGCCAGTGATTTCACCATCCACGGGCTGAGCGTTATGCGGCGAATGCAATCAAGGTCGATCTTGAAGTCCCTGTGCTCCATGGCTTCCCGTCTGTTGGCATAGATAATGCGAAATTCGGCTTCATCCCTGAAGGGATCGCGCTTCAGAAACGGAAGGTCGTCAACGTCCAGGAACGCGTCCTTTCCCAACTCCTTGATTGTCTTGTATTGAACGGATCGCGAAATCACGGCGCGATTGCTCGCAAAGGACTTCAGCAGGCGGTTCCGGTCGAACTCGATGCGGACGCCGTCGCCGCCGTGCGAAAACACGCGCCAATGATGATAGGTTTCCTGGACGTCTGCGAAACAGAGCGCGAGCAGCGTCTTGAGGTCTTTGACCCGCTTGTACTCAGCCATGAAGTACGCGTCGTTTCGATCATCCCAGGTCCCGGGGTTCAACAGCGTTATCGTCCGGCTGCGCAGCATATGAATCGTTGCAGCCAGATTTGTGTAGCGATGTAGCGTCGATGGTCGGGTTGTGTCCGGCATGCTCTAGCCCCACAACGCCGCCGACGGCGGATGCACGATGCTGCCGTCATAGCGCAGGCCGTCGTCGCGATCCTTCGCCAGCAGCAGCGCGCCGTCGAGATCGACCACGCGCGCCTCCTGCGCCACGAGCATTGCCGGCGCCATCGACAGCGACGTCGCGACCATGCAGCCGACCATCAGGTCGAAGCCGAGCGCGCGGGCGGCGTCTGCGAGCGCCAGCGCCTCGGTCAGCCCGCCGGTCTTGTCGAGCTTGATGTTGATCGCGTCATAGCGATCGCGCAGCGCGGCTGAGCGAGGCGCGGTCGTGCACGCTCTCGTCGGCGCAGACGGCGATCGGGCGGCGCAGCTTCGCCAGCGCCTCGTCGCGGCCCGCCGGCAGCGGCTGCTCGACCAGCGTGACGCCCGCGGCCGCGCAGGCGTCGAGATTGCGGGCGAGGTTGTCGCTCGGTCCACGACTCGTTGGCGTCGACGATCAGCTCGCTGTCCGGCGCTGCCTTGCGCACCGCACCGATGCGCGCCTCATCGCCATCGCCGCCGAGCTTGATCTTGAGCAGTGGACGGTGCGCCGCCTTCGCGGTTGCTTCCGCCATCGCGTCCGCCGTCCCGAGCGAAATCGTGTAGGCCGTGGTCAACGGCTTTGGCGCGCCGCGCTTCAGCAAATCCCAGACGCGCGTGCCGCTCGCCTTCGCGCGATAATCCCACAGCGCGCAGTCGAGCGCATTGCGCGCGGCGCCGGCCGGCATCGCTGTCTGCAGCGTCTGCGTGTCGAGCCCGCGCGCCACTGCGTCGCGCATCGCAGCGAGCGCTGCTTGTGTCGCTTCCGGCCGTTTCGTTGTAGCGCGGGTAGGGCACGCATTCGCCGCGCCCGGTGTGCGTGCCGTCGCTCGACTTCCGCGACGACCACCACGGCTTCGGTCTTCGCGCCACGGGCGATGGTGAAGGCGCCGGCGATCGGCCAGCGTTCGATTCGGACCAACAAGGTCAGGGATGTTGCTGGAGTCATTAAAGAAATTCGGCTGCTGCGACATCGCAAAGGGTTGCGGGACGGCGGCAAGTATGGCTCATAGAGGGAGCATCGCAAGCCACGCCAAGCGGGAACCGTGTTCGCGTCCGATGACGGGTCGGATCGGCGAGGCAGGGGTTTAGACACGCGGCATGAGCGGCGGACCTACACTTGAGCAGGTCGTTTATCCTGACGGCATCGCGCTTCGGGCCGGTGGCGCGTGGACGGCGCATCATGCCTCCGATCTGGAGCAGATGGTCGACAAGGCCGAGCAGCTCGCCGCAGGCCGCCGCGGCGTCCTGATCGACGTCTCGCGGGTGTCCCAGCTTGATACATTCGGCGCCTGGTTCATCGAGCGCATGCGGCGCAGCTACGCCGCGGCCGGCGGCGAGGCGAAGGTGATGGGGCTGTCGGACACCTATTCGCCGCTGATCGACGAGGTCAGCCGGGTCCAGAAGCCCGAGGGAGTCGATCGCACGCCGCTGACGCGTGGTGGTCATGCTGGAGCGGATCGGCCGCTCGGTCGCGGGCTTCGGGTCGATCCTGAGGGGCCTCGCCGAGATGACCGGCGCGATCGTCTATGCCGGCTACCAGGTCTTCCGCCATCCGAGCCATTTCCGCCTGACCTCGCTGGTGCATCACCTCGAGCAGGTGTGCTGGAAGCGCGATCCCGATCATCGTGATGATCACCTTCCTGGTCGGCTGCATCATCTCGCAGCAGGGCATCTTCCATTTCTCCAAGTTCGGCGCCGGCATCTTCGTCGTCGACATGCTCGGCGTGCTGACCTTGCGCGAGCTCGGCGTGCTGATCGTCGCGATCATGATCGCCGGCCGCTCGGGCAGCTCCTACACCGCCGAGCTCGGCTCGATGAAGATGCGCGAGGAGATCGACGCGCTGCGCACCATGGGTTTCGATCCCGCCGAAGTGCTGATCGTGCCGCGGCTGCTGGCGCTGATCATCGCGATGCCGATCCTGACCTTCCTCGGCGTCATCGCCGCGCTGTTCGGCGGCGGGCTGGTGGCCTCGCTCTACGGCGGACTGACGCCGGACGCGTTCCTGGCCCGCCTGCGCGAGGTCATCACCATCGACCACTTCATCGTCGGCATGGTCAAGGCGCCGTTCATGGCCTTCCTGATCGGCACCATCGCCTGCGTCGCAAGGCCTTGCGGTGGAGGGCTCGGCCGAGTCGCTCGGCCAGCACACCACCGACTCGGTGGTGCAGTCGATCTTCTTCGTCATCGTGCTCGACGGCCTGTTCGCCGTCTTCTTCGCATCGATCGGCCTCTGAGCATGGCTGTGGCGAACGATCACATCATCCGCGTGTCCGACCTCACGGTCGGCTTCGGCGAGCGGCTGATCCTCGATCAGCTCAACCTCGATGTGCGCAAGGGCGAGATCCTCGGCTTCGTCGGTCCGTCCGGCGCGGGCAAGTCCGTGCTGATGCGCACCATCATCGGGCTGATGCCGAAGCGAAGTCGGGACGCATCGAGGTGATGGGCGTCGATCTCGGTGCGGTCGACGGCGACGGGCGGCGCGACATCGAGCGCCGCTGGGGCATCCTGTTTCAGCAGGGCGCGCTGTTCTCCTCGCTGACGGTGCGGCAGAACATCCAGTTTCCGATCCGCGAGTATCTCGACGTGTCGCAGCGGCTGCTCGACGAGATCACTTTCGCCAAGCTGGCGATGGTCGGGCTGAAGACCGAGGCGATCGACCTTTTTCCGTCGGAATTGTCGGGCGGCATGATCAAGCGCGTCGGCCTTGCGCGCGCGCTCGCGCTCGATCCGGAGATCGTCTTTCTCGACGAGCCGACCGCGGGCCTCGACCCGATCGGCGCCGCCGCCTTCGACGACCTTGTCCGCACCCTGCAGCGCACTTTGGGGCTGACGGTTTTCATGGTAACCCATGATCTCGACACGCTTTATACGTCGTGTGACCGGATTGCGGTGCTGGGGGATCGCAAGGTTATTGCCATCGGCACGGTCAGGGACATGGAAGCTTCCCAGCATCCCTGGTTGAAGTCCTATTTCCACGGCAAGCGCGGCCGCGCCGCAGCGGGTTAATTCCGGAGCTAAGTGTATGGAAACACGGGCAAATTATGCGCTGATCGGCGGCTTCACGCTGCCGTGCTGGTGGCGATGTTCGGCTTCGTGTTCTGGTTTCAGAACATGGGCACGGCGAAGACCCGCATCGGCTACCGCATCGTGTTCGACGGCGCCGTCACCGGGCTGCGCACCGGTGCGAACGTGAACTTCAACGGTATCCGGATCGGCGAGGTCGCCTCCGTCAAGATCGACGACCCGCACACGGTCGTGGCCATGATCAGGTCGAGCGCAAGGCGCCGGTGCGCAAGGACACGCAGATCGGCCTGGAGTTTCAGGGCCTGACCGGCATCGCTGCGATCTCGATGAAGGGCGGCGACGTGAACGCGCCCGAGGTCGAGCCGGACGAGGACGGCATCCTGACGCTGCATGCCGACACCAACGCGAGCCAGGATTTCACCGAGGCCGCGCGCGCGGTGCTGCAGAACGTCAACAAGCTGGTGACGGAAAACCAGGAATCGATCCGCAACGCGGTGAAGGGCGTCGAGACGTTCTCGGCGACGCTGGCGGAGAACTCCAAGCGCATCGACAGCATCATGGCCGGGCTGGAGATGATGGTCAACAAGGACGACAAGGGCGAGCTGCAGGCGGCCATCGTCTCGTTCAAGGAGCTCAGCGACAACCTCGACAAGCGCACCGCCGAGATCTCCGCCGGCGTGAACAAGCTCACCGCCACCGGCACCAAGGAAATCTCCGTGCTCGTCACCGACGCGCGCAAGACGCTGGGCGACATCAGCGTCGCCTTCCGCAACCTCGACAAGAACCCGTCGCGCCTGTTGTTCGGCGGCGCCCCGCCGGAGGGCAGCGAGGCGCGCGCGCAGAGGCCCGACGCAGCAACAGCAGCGGCGGTAGGCTCAAGCGTCATCGCGAGCGCTGCGCGCCTGAGCGTCGTCCCGCGAAGGCGGGGACCCGGTATCCCGGAGCACCGTGGAACCGGCTATCGGTGACTTTCGTGCGCGGGTTCAAGCGCGCGGGAAGGCGAGCGGTCAGGGCGCCGCATGGCCAGACATCGGTTTTAGGTGTTATCATCACGAGATCGGCCCGCGCCTTCCTCAGGAGGTTCGACCATGACACGGCACGTTTTCTTCGCGATCGACAGTCATCTTCTTCGCGATCACAGTCATCGGCACCGGCGTGTTCCTCAACTCGCCGGCCGAAGCAGCGACGGCCCTGCAATGTGAGGACAGAGCCGCGAATTGCCTGGGCGGATGTCGCGACATGGCGGCCGGGGCAGGCGACTGGAAGGGCCGCCAGAATAAATGTGTGCCTTCCTGCCTCCGGCAGTTGGAGAGATGTTACCCGGTCCCCCGCCGCTGACCCGGTGGGCTACGGCTTCGCCTCATAGCGACAAGCAAAAAGGCCGGATGCGCATCACGCATCCGGCCTTTGCTTTTGCCGTTGATGGCTTGTCTTACCCGAGCCGGCCCGAGGCGTGGGCGAGCAGGGTGTAGACGAGGCCGGTTTCCGAGGCGAGGTAGCTCGCCAGCGCCGACGGGCCGCGCGGATCGCGCGCGACGTCGTCGAGCAGCCGTTCGAACTCGGCGATGTAGCGGTCGACCGTCTGCTTGAAGGCGCGGTCGGCGCGGTACTTGCGGCTGATCTCGTCGAACGTCTTCTGGCCCGCCGGCGTGTAGAGCCGCTTGGAGAACGCCTTGCGTTCGCCGCGCTGGTAGCGGGTCCACATGTCGGCGGCGATGTCGCGATCGAGCAGGCGGTTGATGTCGAGCGAGAGCGACTCGAGCGGATTGCCTGCCACCGGCCGGTTCGGGGCAGGGGCGCGGCGGGCGTCGTCGTCGTCGTTGTCGGCGCGGTTCAGGAGATCCGACAGCCAGCCGTCACGGCCGGCGTCCGACCCGCCGGGGCTGACCGGCGGCGCCTCGGTGCGGCGCGGCGACGGACCGCCGAGGTCCGGCGGCGGCAGGCTGGAGGCGCTGCCGCCGTCGCGGCCGCGCGGTGCGCCGCCGACGCTGCGCCAGCATCGGCTCTTCCTCGCGCTGGCGCGTGCGTCGAGGTGGTGGCCACGTCCAGGCCGCGGCCATGGCGCGCGACGATGCGGTTGAGTTCGGCCAGCGCCTCGATCTGGTCGACGATCACCTTGCGCATCTGTGCGGTGCTCTCGGCCGCCTCCTGCGGCATCTCGAGCACGCCGCGGCGCAGCTCGACGCGGGTGGCTTCGAGCTCGAGCTGCATCTGCTGGCGCGCGGCGCCAAGCTCGTTCTGCATCTCGGAGGCCATCTGGCGCATGTTCTGCACGATCGAGGCAAAGCGGTCGGCGGCCTGGCCGAACATGGCGTCGGCCTCCTGCATGCCCTGCTGATAGACCTGCTGCATGGCGTCGGAGGTGATCCTGCGCTCCTCCTCGGCGATGTCGCGCACGGTCTCGAACTGCTGGCTGATCGCGGTCGAGCCGGTGCTCGCGGTCTCGGCCACCACGCGGGCGATTTCGCGCGCGCGGGTTTCGGCCGCCTGCATCGATTCCTCGAGCAGGCTGTTGAAGCGCGTCAGCCGCTGGTCGAGATCGCCGGTGCGCTGCTCCAGCGTGACGGCGAGCGAGTCGAGCATCGACTTGCGCGCCTCGACCGTCTCGCTGGTGCGCAGTTGCTCATCTCGATCGCCTTGGCGGCGTCGGCGAGCGACCTGCCGTGCAGTTCGAACTCGGCCGGAGAGCGCCTGCAGCCCTTCGAGCGCGCCGGTCGTCTTGGCGTTGAACGAGCGGATCTGCTCGTCCAGCGTCTTGGTCGTCGTGCCGGTGCGGGTCGAGACGTCGTTCATGGTGGAGACGAATTCCGCCACGCGCGACACCAGCGCCTGCTCCAGCGAGTTCAGGTTCGCGTGCGCCCCGGTCAGCACCTCCTGCAGCAGGATGTTGCCCTCGCGCAGCCGCTCGAACAGCGCCACCGTATCGGTGCGCAGCATCTTGCTGGTTTCCTGCATCTCGGTCACCGCGGCGACCGAGACCTGCCGCGACTGGTCGATCGCGGTGCGGGTCGTCAGCTCGATGTCCTTCAGCGACTTGTTGATCGCGCCGGTCGCGACCTCGGTCGCGGTGTTGATCATGCGGGCGATGTCGGCCGAGTTGTTGGTCATCGACTGGGCGAAGATGAAGCCCTTGCCTTCGATCGCCTTCAGCGCATCGTCGGTGGTGCGGCCGATGTCGGCGGTGAGCTGCGAGCCCTTGGCGCCGATCGCGTCCACCAGCGGCCCGCGCTTCTCGTCGATCATCTTCGCCAGCTTCTCGGTGTGGCCCTGCACCGTGTTGACGATCTCTTCCGCCTTGCCGGAGAGGGTGATGCCGAGCATGTTCGCGGACGTGGATACGCTGCGCTCGGCTTCCGCCGTCACCGCCTTGATCTGCGCGCTGACCTCGTTCGAGGTCGCAACCAGCGCGCTCTGCGACGAGCTGGCGCCGGACTTCAGCGCTTCCACTGCGTTGGTGGCGATCTGCGTGAGCGCGCTCTCCAGTTCGGACGCGGTCGAGCGCAGCTGCGTGCCGGCACTGGCCGCGTTCGCCATCATCGCCGCGTTGGCGTCGACGACGCTGGTGCGCAGCTGATCGGAGGTGGTGGCGGCGAGCAGCGACAGCGACTGCTCGATCTCGCTCGAGGCCGTGCGCATCTGCGCGGCCAGGCCGTCCGAGGAGGAGGCGAGGGTGATCCTGGCGTCGGTCGCGCTGGCGCGGATCGAGTCGGTGGTCGTGACCGCGACGTTGGCGATCGCGCGCTCGGCTTCGGCCGTGGCCGACTTCAGCTGGGTCGCGATCTCGTCCGACGAGGAGATGAGAGCGAGCTTCGCATCGGTCGCGCTGGTGCGGATCGAGTCGCGGTCGAGAGCGAGGGTCGCTACCGTGCGCTCCGCGTCGGCCGCGCTGGCGCGGATCGAGTCCGCGGTCGAGAGCGCGACGGTCGCGACCGTGCGTTCCGCGTCGGCCGCGCTGGCGCGGAGCGCGTCGGCGGTCGACACCGCGACAGTCGCGAGCGCCCGCTCGGCGTCGGCCGCTGCGGCCTTGAGCTGGCTGGCGATGCCGTCGGAGGTCTTGAACAGCGAGGTCTGGACCTCGCTGGCGTTCGACTTGAGCTGATCGCTCGTCGTCTGCGCGACGGTGGCGACCGCATGCTGCAGGTCGTAGGAGGCGGACTTCAGCTGAGCGACGACGTTGTCCGACGCGGTGACGAGCGAGGTCTGCGTATCGCGCGCGGCGAGCTTGATCGCCTCGCTGGTGTTCGCCGACAGGGCGAGCAGCACGCGCTCGGTCTCGGTCGAATTGGTCTTGAGCTGGGCCGTGACGTTGTCCGAGGCCGTGATCAGCGCCACCTGCGCGTCGCGCGCATGGGTTTCGATCTTCTCGGCGGTCGACGCGGCAAGGCCGATCAGCGCCCGCTCGACCTCGCCCGAGGTCGCCCTCAGGCTCTGCGTGATGCCGTCGGTCGCGTTGACGACCGCGAGGTGGGCTTCGCGCGCATTCGTCTGCAGCGATTCTCCGGTCGCGGTGGCAAGCGACGTCAGCGAGCGCTCGATCTCGCCGGCGGTGGTCTTCAGCTGCGTGCCGACGTCGGTCGACACTGCGCCGAGGGTGGCCTGTGCCGCGCGCGCCGCCGCCTGGATCTGCTCGCTGGTGTTCGACATCAGCGAGGTGAGGGAACGCTCGGCGTCGTCGGTGCGGGCCTTGATCGCCTGCGAAAGCTCGTCGGAGCGGGAGACCAGCACGTCGCTCGCATGGCGGCCCGAGGTCTCGATGCGGTTGGTCATGATCTCGACGCGGGTGCCGAGCAGCTCCTCGAGCTGGTCGACGCGCGTCTCGATGTCCTTGGCGACCGCGCCTGCGCGCGTTTCGATGCCCTCGTTGATGTTCTGGAACCGCGCGGCGACCGTCTCCGCCAGATAGTTGCTGCGGCTGTCGATGTTCTCGGTCACCTGGGCGAGGCGGGTGTCGATCGGTCTCGGCGACGCCGGCGATGCGGGTGTCGAGCGCGGCGATCACTTCGGCGCTGTTCTGGTTCAGCGACGAGGTGAAGCTCGAGAGGCGGGTCGTGATCTGGTCGTTGATCGACTGCGCGCGGCTGTCGAACGTGTTCTGGAACAGGCTCAGATGCGAGGTGACGGCCATGCGTCGTCGCAGTCGAGCGTTGATGCGGGTGTCGAGCGAGGCGTCGAGCGTGGCGACGCGCTCGTCGACCTGCGACTTGAAGACGGTGAGGTGATTGTCGAACGAGGCGTTCATCTCGGCGGTGTTCGACGAGACGCGGCCGTCGAACGTATCGACATAGTGCTTCAGGCTGTCGGTGATGTCCTGCGTGCGCTGGCCGAGCCGGTCGACGATCTCGCCGCCGAACGTCTTCACGGTGCGGTCGAATTCAGCGACGTGGCGCGTGATCAGGTCGCCCAGCGTGCGCGAGTCGCGCGAGAACTTCTCGGCGAGCTCGGTGCCGTGGGTCTTCATCAGGTCGTCGAACGCGCCGATCCGCGAGGAGATCGTGTCGTTGGCGTTCTCCGCCTCGTTGACGACCTTCGCGACCAGCGCGTTGACGGTGACGTCCAGCGATTCGGAGGCCTTGTCGCCGCTCACCAGCATATTCTCGGCGAGCCTGGCGCCGGCTTCGTCGATGCGGGTCGCGAGATCGGTCGAGCGCAGGTCGAGTTCGAGGATCAGCGACTCGCCGGTCGACTTCAGCGACTCGTGCACCTGCTCGGTGCGGTCGGTGATGCCGTCGACGATCGAGTCCGCCTTCTTCTGGAATTCGGCGGTGATGCGCTCGAGCCGCTCGTCCATCATGTCGTGGATGCGGTCGGTCAGGTCGACGAAGTCGTCGTGCACGTGGCCGGTCTTGAAGTTCAGGCTGGCGGTCAGCCGCTCGCTCGCCTCCAGGACGGCGCGCGTGGTCTCGGTGCTCGCCTCCTCGAGGCGGTCGAGCAGGTCGCCGCCACGCTCGCCGAGCGCGAGAATCATGCTGTCGCCGGCGTTGCCGAGCGCGCGGGTGATGTGCTCGCCGCGGTCCTGCAGGCCGGTGGTGATGCTCTTGGCCACTTCATCGACGCGCGAGGCGATCTGGTCGCTGATCACGGCGATGTCCTGGCGCAGGTCGATCTGCACGCCGGAAATCGCGTTGCGCACCTGTTCGGCCTGGCCGACCAGGTTGTCGCGCTGATGGGCGATGTCCTGCAGCAGGGCGCGGATACGCACCTCGTTGTCGCTGTAGGCGCGTTCGAGCGCTGCGACCTCGTTGGATACCAGTGCTTCCAGTTCGCCGGCGCGCGCGATCGCGCGTTCGACGCCGTCGCCCATCGCCGCGACTTCGCGGCGGATCGCCTGGCCGACCGTGACCATCGACTCGCGCGCAGAACCTTCCGGCTCGGAGTAGCGGATCGCCATCTGCGCCATCGATTGCGCGATCATGCTCAATTCCTGGCCGCGCCAGGCGAGGCTGGCGAGGAAATAGAACAGCAGGATCGGCGCGAACAGCAGCGCGGCAAGGCCCGCGATCACCAGGACGCCGGAGCCCTGGCCGAGCATCGCCTGCAGCGAGGGCAGGAAGGCGATAATGAGCGCGCCGACGCCGGCGAGCCAGAGCCCGGCAAAGATTGTTGCGATCGTGTAGACGTTGCGCCGCGGACGGCCCTTCTGGATAGCCTGCAGCAGCTGACCGATGGTCTCGCGATCGTCGTTGGCCGCGCGTCGCGATGCGGGTGCAGGCTCGTCGCTGCTCAGATCGATGCGGTCGGTGGCGATGTCATCGTCGAAGGCGGGCGCAAGACGCTCGCTCGCAACCGGGGCAATCGGCTCGGAACGCGGCGGCGGAGGCGAGCGGTCGGCGCGATCCTTGCGCTCGCTGCGGTCAAGATCCAGGCTGGGCGCGGGCGCGTCCGCGATGTTCAGCGCTTCCTGAATGGCGGACAGCGCGACTTCGGTGGGATCTTTGACCTTTTTGGGATTGTTCGCCATCTCGACTTACGCCCTCATTTACTTGTGGGGGAGGCAATTGCGACGCCGCGGCGGCGGTTTTGCGCGCAAGTTGCGTACCCTTAAGCGGCGGCCGGCCCGCCGCCGGGCCGCTCTCGTCCGCTTGTCCCCTTTATCCGCAAACATCCTATTGGCTCGCCAGTGCGAATGAAACCGTCACTATTAAGAACATTTTAATCATCGTTAATTCAACGCGGGACACATCGGCGGTGGAAGATGCGCCGTTTGTCCACGATTGACACAGCCTCGCGGCCGCGCGCGGCGAGGCCGAATCCAATTGTGGCGTGTTTGTGGCGGCATCGCGCGCCGGTCGCGCCAACCTTTCGTTAACCAAAGCCGTGCTTGTCTCGCTGTCATGAGCCCGCTCGCCAAACCCGCCGACTGGGTGGTTTCGCCGCCGCTGGCGCCGGATGGCCCGGCGATCGACGTCGAGCACCTTTCGTCGCATGACGCTCGGCGAACGCGAGCTGGAACGCGAGGTGCTGACGCTCTTTGCACAGCAATCCACCGACCTGTTGGCCCGACTGGAAAAGCTTCCGCGCGAAGGCGCCTCGCTCGCGCACACGTTGAAGGGATCGGCGCGTGGTATCGGCGCGTTCGCAGTGGCGCAGGCCGCCGATGACCTCGAGCAGCGGCTGCGGCAGGGGCTATCGGTTACCGCCGAAGTCGCAGCGCTTCAGCAAGCTGTCGGTTGCTGCGCTGGCGGCGATTGCCGAGCGGCTGCAATCGTACTGAAGGCCCGCGTGGCCACGCGTTCCGATCCCGCCCTCCTTGCGTCCATGCCGGCTAGCGCCTCCTGTCTGGAACGGTTATAGGGGACCTCCCATTCCCTCCCGCGGCGCGAAATCATGGTCAAAATCAACTTCATCGATCACAAGGGACAGACTCAAACCGTTGACGCGGAAGCGGGCTCGACGGTCATGGAGGCGGCGATCCGCAATGCGGTTCCCGGCATCCTGGCCGAATGCGGCGGCGCGTGCGCCTGTGCGACCTGCCACGTCTATGTCGAGGAAGGCTGGAAGGAAAAGACCGGCGATCCGTCGCCGATGGAAGAGGACATGCTCGATTTCGCCTTCGATGTGCGGCCGACCTCGCGCCTGTCGTGCCAGATCAAGGTCTCGGCCGAGCTCGAAGGTCTGAAGCGTCACTGTGCCGGAACGGCAGGCCTGACTTCCCGACGCGCGCTCGCTCTCGAGCTCTTCGTCCACCGCGTAAATGCTGCAGCTGTCGCCGGTTCGCTCGCAGGCTTCGAGAGCGGAGACGCGCGCCTCGCGTTCGCTGCGCATGCCGGAGCGCCATCCGTAGCGTCCCGACTTCGACACCGCGAAGGCCCTGTGGTCGCCTGCGAGCAGATACTGCTTGAAGGCTTCGCGTCCGCGCTCGCCGAACTGAACGGGCGGCGGCAACGCATCGGCCGCCGGAGGCGGCAACAGCGCACGCAGTCCGAGATTTTCCTCGCGCAGGAACGCATCGATCATCGGCGTCCAGATCGGCGCACCGCTTGCCGAAAACAGCGAATGGCCGTCCCGGCCGAAGACCGGCGCCGGCGACAAATTTCGCAACGCCGCCCGTGGCCTGAAAGGCTGCATGAAAGCGCCGTGCGAGCTCCGGCCGGAAGTACAGGTCGTTCTCCGCATACACCCACAGCATCGGCAGGCGTGCTGTCCGTCCCAGGTCGCCGAAGGCTGCGACCAGCGCGTCCTCACCGCAGACATCGTTGTCGCCGCGCGACCCGCGTCCGGCCGCGAAGTTGATCACCGCGACGAGACCCTGTGGCGGATCGGCTGCGAGTGCGATCGCGCCAAGGCCGCCGGCGGACTGGCCGACCGCGATCATGCCTTGTGTCGTCAGATCGCTGCGCGTCCGCATGGCCTCGACGGCCGCGCGAAGATCGCGCGCTGTCTCCTTGGCCGCCTTCAGGTAATCGCTCCGTCCGCACTGCGGTGCGCCCTCGGCATAGTTGCCATCGGACAAGCCGTAGCCACGCCGCATCACGATCAGCACCGCAAACCCTCGGCGCGCGAACTCGGTCGCCTGGATATGGAAGCGGCCGGGGTTCATCTGCGCGCCGTGCTTCCGCCTTGCGCGGGCTGCCGTGGGTCATGAGCGCGAGCGGATAGCGGCGATCGTCGGCGGGGCGGATCAGCACGCGCCTCCAGTCCGCGCCCGCCCGGCGGCGCTGAACGGGATGCGCAGGTTTTCGCGCGTGTAATTCTGCGCCGCGGCCGGAGCCAGCGTCGCGCACAGCGTGATCAGGATCAGCACGGCGCGGCGGAGCATTTGCCTCAGCCCTTGAACATCCAGCGCTGGTAGTTCGCCCTGATCTCGTCGGTGATCGGCGTCGGCCGCCGGGTCGCCGAATCCACCAGCACGTTGATCGCCTTCGCGGTCGCCGTGCAGCGGCCTTCGAAGAACAGCGCCTGCTCGAACACGGCCGAGGTGCGCCCGAGGCTCGCAAGGCCGATGCCGACCTCGACGGTTCCCGGCCAGTGCATCTCGTCCAGATAGTCGATGGTGATCTGGGCCAGCGTCCAGATCAATCCGTCCGGCATCAGGCCGCGCTTCGGATCGCGAAACAGCGTCACCCGCGCGGCCTCGAAGAAGGTCGAGAACACCGCGTTGTTGACGTGATTGTTGCCGTCGAGGTCGCCGAAGCGGATGATCTCGGTCGTCCGGTGCGGGAAGTCCTCGAGGCTTGCGAAGCGATCGCCGCGCGGGTTTGACTGGTTCAGGTGCATTCACGATGCTGGCCTCCACCCCATTGGGCTTACAGGCAAATTTGCACGCCTTACAAGGCGTTGGTGCATGCAAATATGAGCAATTAGCCCTTTCCCCGGGCGCGCCTCCTTGGTTACACCAACCCGCCGTCCGGGCGGTCCGCCCGTATTCCCTAGCGTTCTTAAGAGCGACCATGAGCGAGACGATCAAGACTGATGCGCTGATCATCGGCGCGGGCCCCTGCGGACTGTTCGCGGTGTTCGAACTGGGCCTGCTCGACATCAAGGCCCACCTCATCGACATCCTCGACAAGATCGGCGGGCAATGCGCCGAGCTCTATCCGGAGAAGCCGATCTACGACATTCCCGGCATTCCGATGGTGACGGGGCAGGGGCTGACCGACGCGCTGATGGAGCAGATCAAGCCGTTCGGCGCCGACGTTCCATCTCAACGAGATGGTCGAGACGATTGAGAAGATCGGCGATCCGCTGTTTCGCGTCACCACCGATGCCGGCCAGGTGTTCGAGACCAAGGTGGTGATCATTTCCGCCGGCGGCGGCTCGTTCCAGCCGAAGCGTCCGCCGGTGCCGGGCATCGAGGCCTATGAAGGCAAGTCGGTGTACTATTCCGTGCGCAAGATGGAGACGTTCCGCGACAAGGACATCCTGATCGTCGGCGGCGGCGACAGCGCGCTCGACTGGACGCTCAACCTGCAGCCGATCGCAAAGAGCATGACGCTGCTGCACCGGCGCGACGATTTCCGCGCCGCGCCGCACAGCGTCGAGCAGATGCGCGCGCTGGTGAAGGCCGGCAAGATGCAGATGAAGCTCGGCCAGGTGACGTCGCTGGAAGGCGAGGGCGGCCAGCTCACCGCGGCGGTGGTGAAGGGCAACGACAACACCACCTTCAAGGTCGACTGCAACACCATGCTGCCGTTCTTCGGCCTGACCATGAAGCTCGGTCCGGTCGCCAACTGGGGCGTGAAGCTCGAGAACAACCTGGTTCCGGTCGAGACCTCGGCGTTCGAGACCAACGTGCCCGGCATCTTCGCCATCGGCGACATCAACACCTATCCGGGCAAGCTGAAGCTCATCCTCTCCGGCTTCCACGAGGGCGCGCTGATGTCGCAGAAGGCGCACCGCTACATCTATCCCGACAAGCGGCTGGTGTTTCAGTACACGACCTCGTCGTCGAGCCTGCAGAAGAAGCTCGGCGTCGGCTAGGGCATGCCCGCCAGAAAGAGTCCGCTATGAAGCTCGCTCGCTCGCTTCTCGTCGCCGCAATCCTGCTGTCGCCGACCGCGCCCGCCAACGCTGTGGTGCTCGACCTCTATACGATGTCGTGCAAGCAGTTCGTCGAGAGCGACAAGGACACCATCATGATGGTGCTCGACCTGGCTCGACGGCTGGTACAAGGGCGACTCCGACGAGGCGAAGTTCGATACCGACGAGTTCGTGGAGAACGCCAAGAAGTTCGGCACCTTCTGCGGTGCGAACCCGACCATCAGCATCGTCAACGCCGCGGAAAAGATCCTCGGCAAGTACGCGGCCAAGCGCGTGGCACTGTGGCTGAATCAACGCATTGCAGAACAAAGAGTTTTTGACCGGAACCGACTCGATTGTGGAGGCCCGGCGGGCCCGGTAACTTGAGTTCCAAATTCCGTGAGTGGGCATGCGGGCCGGACCGTTTCCGAACCGCGACGGCGTTTGGCAGATTTGGAATGTGGGGCGTCGGTTGCGTCCGGGCGTTTTTGGCGGTTGCGCTGGTTTCGGCGGCCGCGATCGCTTTGCGCGCGTCTCGCCGGCGCAGGCGCAGTGCGCGCCCGACCCGGCGGCGAGCGGCCAGACCGTCACCTGCACCGGCAACGACCCGGACGGCTTTGCGGCCGGCGGCGGCGTCAACAACCTGACCGTCAACGTCCAGCCCGGCGCGAACGTCTTCGACAACGGCACCGACGCGATCTTCCTCAATGACGGCAACACCGTCACCAACCGCGGCACCGTGACGGCCGGCGACATCACCAACGGCATCACCGGCGGCAATTCCAACACCATCGCCAACATCGGCACGATCGCGTTCGGCGCGAACGGCGATCGGCATCAGCGTTCGGCGACAACAGCACGGTCACCAACAGCGGCGACGATGACGGGCTGGCAACAGCACCGGCATCTTCGGCGGCCAGAACGGCACGATCACCAATGCGGCGATCGGCACTATCACGCTAGGCGACAACGTCACGGCATCTTTGCCGCACAGCGGCAGCGATCGTGACGAATTTCGGCGCCGATCGCCATCGGCGACGCGTCGGACTTCCGGCGGCATCGTCGCGATCAACAACGGCAACACGGATCACCAACGACCGGGGCATCGATTACCGGCGGCGATGCGGCATGTGCCAGGCATCAACTTCTATCACCAACGGCGGCGCGATTCGGTGCGATGAGGCAGCGCAGCACCGGGCGACAACGCATGATCGCCAATCCGGCGCGATTACCGCCGGCTGGCTTCAGCGCTGGCCTTGTGCGTGGGCGGAAACGCGAACACCATCAGCAACGGCGGGACGATCACGGTCGGCGATTTCGGACTCGGCATCATCGTCTTTGGCGACAGCAACACGATCATCAACAGCGGCACGATCAACGTCGGCGCGACCGGCTTCGGTATCGACGCCACGACGCTTCACGCCCGGCAGCCTCAATCAGATCATCAACACCGGCACGATCAACGTCGGCGCCGGCGGCACCGGCATCCTGGTCTCCAACGACGGCTCGGTCTTCAACGCCGGCACCATCAACGCGGCCGACGGCGCGTTCGCGATCGACTTCTGCTTCTGCAGCCCGGCGAGCTCGCTGACGCTCGCGCCGACCAGCGTCATCAACGGCCTGGTGCAGGGCGCCAACACCACGTTCCAGCTCGGCGGCACCGGCACCGGCACGTTCAATCTCGACCTGATCGGCGCCGGCCGGCAGTACGACGGCTTCACCACCTTCAACAAGATCGATGCCTCGACCTGGACCCTGACCGGCACCGGCAATCAGGACTGGAACGTTCTCGGCGGCACGCTGGCGGTGAACGGGACGCTCACGGGAACGCTCACCGTCAACAGCGGCACGGTCGGCGGCACCGGCATCCTCGGCAACACCACCATCAACGGCGGCACGCTGGCGCCGGGCAATTCGATCGGCACGATCACCATCAACGGCAATCTCGTGCTGGCGGCGGCCGCGGCCTACGCCGTCGAAATCGGCGCGGTGAGCGCCGACCGCACGCTCGTGACCGGAACGGCATCGATCGCCGGCACCGTGCAGGCGTCCTTCGTCGCCGCGCCCTTGCAACAGCGCTACACGATCCTGACCGCCGGCGGCGGCGTCAACGGCGTGTTCGGGGCGCTGAATGTCGTCGGCATGCCGGGCGTGTCCGCGAGCCTCACCTACGATCCCAACAACGTCTATCTGAACCTGACCGCGGTGCTCGGTGCGGCCATGAACCAGAACCAGCAGAACGTCGCGACGTCGCTCAACACCGTCTTCAACGGCGGCGGCTCGCTGCTCGCAGCGCTTCGGCGCGCTGTTCGCGCTGAGCGGAGCCGATCTGCGCAACGCGCTGACCGCATTGTCCGGCGAGATCGCGACGCAGAGCGCGCAGGCCGCGTTCAACTCGGTCGATTACTTCCTCAACCTGATGCTCGATCCGTTCGTCTCCGGCCGCGGCGGCGATGTCGCCGGCGGCGGGCCGGGCGCGAACCAGTATGCAGCTGAGGAGCGAGCGCGCTACGCTCAAGCGCAAGCTGCGTTCGGCGAACGAGCAGGAGGCCTATGCGGCGATGGCGCGCAAGGCGGCCGTGCCGTCCGTTCGATCGGCGCTGGAGCGTCTGGGGCGCGGGCTATGGCGGCGAACTGAAGGCCGACGGCAATGCCGGCGGTCGGTTCGCGCGACGCGTCGACCCGCGCGTTCGGCTTTGCCGCCGGCGCCGATTACCTGCTCTCGCCGAACACCCTCGTCGGCGTTCGCGATGAGCGGCGGCGGGACCAGCTTCTCGCTGGCGCAAGGCGGCGGCAGCGGCCGCTCGGACGTGTTCCAGGCCGGCGCGTTCATCCGCCACAACATCGGTCAGGGCTACATCAAGGGCGCGGTCGCCTATGGCTGGCACGACGTGACGACCGATCGCACCGTCGCGCGTCGCCGGCATCGACCGGCTGCGAGGCGAACTTCAACGCCCACTCGCTCGGCGTGCGCGCCGAGGGCGGCTATCGCTACGTCACGCCGTGGATGGGCGTGACGCCGTATGCCGCGGCCCAGGCGATCACCTACTTCCTGCCGGGCTACGGCGAAGGGGTCGATGCGGGCCTGAACACCTTCGCGCTGAACTATGCGTCGCGCGACGTGACGACGGCGCGCACCGAGCTCGGCGTGCGCACCGACAAATCGTTCGCGCTGCAGAGCGCGCTGGTGACGCTGCGCGGCCGCGCCGCCTGGGCGCACTATTTCGACGACAGCCGCTCGCTGACCGCGTCATTCCAGACGCTGCCCGGCACCGCCTTCGTCGTCACCGGCGCGGCGCAGGCGCGCGACGCTGCGCTCGTCAGCGCATCGGCGGATGTGAAGTGGCTGAACGGCATCTCGATCGCCGGCGTGTTCGAAGGCGAGTTCTCCGGCCAGACCCGCGGCTACGCCGGCAAGGGGATCGTGCGCTATCAGTGGTGAGAAGAAGTGGCGAATAGTGAGTAGCGAATAGCGAATAGCAAGTCCGAGCGCTGCTCTTCTCTATTCGCTACTCACTATTCGCTACTTGCTACCGCAACGGCTTCTGCACCAGCTCCTCGGTGCCGGCGCGCGACGCGCGCGGCGAGGCCGAGCACGCTGATCGCCGCCGGCAGCGCCGCGTCCGCCATCGCCGCATGGCCTTCGGCGGTCGGATGCACCGCGCCGCCATAGACGGCCGACAGCACGCCCCACGAGGCGTCGTGGATGTCGGACGGCTGCATCGACGACGCAGTCCCTGCGGATAGGTCATCGCCGCAAAGTAGCTGTCGTTCGCGGTGCGGATCCAGCGCGCGCGCGGCGAGTAGGCGCGAAACTCCGACGCGCTCTGTCCGCACACCAGCGGGTTCGCGGCGCCGGCCACCGGATCGGCGTGGAAGCTTTCGCCCTTGGTCGAGAAGCATTGCCGGTCGAATTCCGGATCGTTTTGCCGAGCGCGCGCACATGCCGTGATCGGCAAACGCAGGCTGATGCTGGTCGACCAGCGTCATGCGGTCGCGCGACGGATCGCGGCAGAGCACGCCGCCTGCGCACAGGGCGAGATTCTTCAGCTGCGGCAGGAACTGCTCCTGCACATAGCTGACGACATTCGCGAGCCGCTGCGGATCGGCGTTGAACGCCGGGTGAATGTCAAAGCCGTCGCGCCCGGCCGCGCATGGCGCGTCGTTGGCGAGCGCCGGATTGGCGTAGGAGACGAACACGACGCGCGACAGGTCGCCGCCGACCAGCGGCTTCAGCGCCTCGCGCAGCTTGGCAAAATCCTGCGGCAGGCTGCGCGTCAGCGACGCGCGCGAATTCTCCACCGATCCGAGCACGCCGCCGCGGCGGAACAGCGCGCGCTCGGTGGTGTTCTCGACGATCACGTCGGCGACGAGGCCGGAGAAGTCGATGTCGTTGGCGCCGACCGACAGGAAGATCAGGTCGATCTGCCGCTCCGCCTGGCGGCGCTTTGCAGCAGTGATCGCCTCGCGCAGTTCGGGCACCTGCGCGTTGACCGTGCCCTGGCAGGTCACGCCGTTGCGCGTGACGAGGCACTCGCGCGCGCGCTGCGAGCCGAGCAGGCCCTGGCTGATGGTCGCGCCGGTGCAGGCGAGCGGCAGGAAGGTGACGGCGATGTGCGGATGCCTGACGGCGAGCGCCAGCGCCGCGCGCGTCTGGTAGCTGTAGAGCGAGCGGTGGCAGGCGGCGTTCGACCATTGCGCGTTGAAGCGCTGCCAGGGCGTCAGCCCGCTGCCGGTGCCGCAGCTCTTGTCGCCTTCGAAGCGGGCGCGGCCGGGCCGGAAATACTCGCCGCCGCCGAGATAGTTGCGGAAGCAGAAGCCGCCGCTCGACAGTTCGATCGGCCGGTCCGGATTGCCTTCGCCGGAGGCGATGGAGTCGCCGAGGCCCGCGATCAGGATGTCGCGCACCTGGATTTCCTCGCTGAGGCGCTCGGGCACGTCAGGGCCGGTGTTGACGTCGACGGTGACGATCGTCGGCTGCCCGTAGGGCACGCGGATATTGATCGGCTCGCTGCAGTCGAACGAGGATTCCTGCGACGCGGCGCCGCCGTCGAACCTCCACGCGCAGATGGCGCCCGGCGGAACCTGGCCGGTGAGGCGAACCGTGATGTTGTGGTCGGCGGGCGTGAGATAATCCTCGGCGACGTTGTCGCGCGTGCACGGCTGGCTGATGCGGCCGGCCTGATCGATGCACAGCCGCGCAAGCGTGTTGCGCGCCCAGCCGCGGCCGTCGCTCTGAATGGCCAGCGCCTGCTCGGCCTGCAGGATGCTGCGGTTCCGCGCGGCCTCGACGTGCAGCTGGAAGTCGCGCTCTTCCTTGAACAGGCGGAAGCGGTTGCGCACCTCCCAGCTGATCTGCATCGCGCCGCGGCTGGCCGCCTGCGCGTCGTGCACGTCAGCGAGCGCGAGCACTGCGAGCATCGCTGCGCACAGCAGTGCAAAGGATCTGGGGCGAACCCGTATCATCGAAGAGGCTTTGTGTCCCATGAGCGCCACGATCCGATAAGCCTGCCGGATAAGGCGGAAATATGGGAGACACGCGCTGTTGAATCCAGCGGCAAACAGCGCCGAGGCGAGGATTTGGCGCAGGCGGAGATCTGCGCGGGCTTATTCGCCGGGCGAGGCGACCGCCTCCATGGCGTTCATCTTGCGCCGGTCACGCCACGGCTGGATGACATTGTACCAGAGTTCCCGCGAGGCCAGGATGCGTGATCGAGATCATGAACGGGATGACGAAATAAAGCATGCGGAACACGAGCAGCGCCGCCAGCAGATGTTCCTTGCTGAACTCGGGCAGCGCCACCAGCATCGCCGCATCGAACACGCCGAGGCTGCCCGGGGCGTGGCTGGCGAAGCCGAGCAGGGTGGAGAGGATGAACACCACCGCCAGCGACATGAAATCGATGTGCGGCTGCGCCGGCATCAGCAGGTACATCGCCAGCGCGCAGAAGCCGAGATCGACGACGCCGATCGCGATCTGCAGCAGCGTCAGCTGCGCCGACGGCAGCACGACCTTCCAGCCGTTCTGGCCGAGCTCGCGCCGGCCGTGGCCGCGCCGCCAGCCACACCAGATACGCGACGATGCCGGCGATGCAACCGACGCCGATCAGCCGGTTGACCTCCGCCGGCAGCGAATTCATCGGTGTCGCGGCATCGGGATGCCAGACCATGCCGATGCCGAGCACGAACAGGTTGCCGAGCCAGAAGGTCAGGCCGGAGACGAAGCAGATCTTTGCGACGTCGATCGCGGTGAGGCCCCATTCCGAATAGATGCGGAAGCGGATCGCGCCGCCGGTGAACACCGTGGCGCCGACATTGTGGCCGATCGTGTAGCTCGTGAAGCTCGAGAGCGCGGCGATGCGATAGGGAACATGCTGCTTGCCGATCGTGCGCAGCGCGAACAGGTCGTAGAAGGTCAGCGTGAAGAACGCGCAGGCGACGCAGAGCGCCGCAAGCGCCGATCTGCGTCGGCGAGATGTCGCGCAGCGCCAGCAGGATGACGTTGATATCGACGCCCTTCAGCGTGCGAATGAGCGTCGACGTCGCGATGACGATGATGAGAAGGCTGGCCGCGATGCCGAGGCGTTTCCAGCCGATCCAGTCATGGAAACCACGCTGAAGCGCGGTCAGAAACCGATACATTCGCCCTCCCGGCGAGGCAGTGTGGCGGCCGATTGAGGCGAAGCTAGGCAGGCCGCCGCACTTGCAGAGATAGGCGGCGGGACCGCCCGCTTGCAGATGCGCTTAGAGCACAATTTCCGCGGCCTGCATCAAGCTCGGCTCGATCCTGGCGCCGAAGCTGCAGCGGACTCGACGTGCGATGCGTATCAGTCCGACGCAGTGTCATTTATGACAAACGCTGCGGCCCGCCGCGAGTGTTTCGCCG
Organism: uncultured Alphaproteobacteria bacterium; assembly: GCA_963843435.1. Lineage (GTDB taxonomy): Bacteria > Pseudomonadota > Alphaproteobacteria > Rhizobiales > Xanthobacteraceae > P52-10. The sequence goes on along the minus strand of CAWJKJ010000001.1, from coordinate 111,438 downwards.
CAATCCGGCTGAACCGGTGAACGCTCGTGCGTTACGTCCGCCGTGTGGCAAAATGCGCGCCGCAAAACGCCATGCCGGCGCCGAGCAGCAATGCGATCACGCCCGCCAGCACCCGCGCCATGATCGGGCCGGTCGACGGGCCGGACGCGCCGAGGCCCGCGCCTGCCAGCAGCAGCACCAGCACGCCTGCGAGGAATTGCCACATCGCCCGCGACATCTGCCCGGAGGCCGCGCCATACATCAATGTCGCCGCGATGTAGCCGCCGGCGAAGCCGACGGTCGCGATCAGCCACCAGGCCATGGCCGCGCCGAACGGGACGACCTTGACCTGATCGCCGCGCCAGAGGCCGCGAGAGGTCGAGCCCGAAGCGCTGGCCCAGCATGTGCACCGCAAGCGCCAGCAGCACGCCGCAGCCCATCGCGCCGGCGAGCACGATGTTGCGCGGATAGATTTCCTGTTCGGCCATGCGGATGCAGTTTGCGTCGAGTAGCGAATAGCGAATAGCGAATAGCGAGGCAAGAGGTCTACTACTCTAGCTATTCGCTATTCGCTACTCACTATTCGCACTGGCCAGATGACCGACGACGAACAGCTCCGAGCCGATACGCTACACCTACAAGCCGTCGGTCGCCGGCTCGCCGCAGAGTTTTGAATTGAGCGGAGAGGGGCTGTCGTTCCAGTCCGGATTTCGCTCGAGCCTCTGGCGCTATGGCGACATCGCGCAAATCCGCCTGAGCTACCGGCCGGTGTCGATGCTGGCGCATCGCTTTCGCGCCGACCTCCGCCACAAGGACGGCAGGAAGCTCACGCATCGTCTCGGCGACCTGGTCCGGCATCGTCGCGCTGACGCCGCAGAACGACAGCTACCGCGCGTTCATCGTGGAGCTTGCACCGGCGCATCGCGGCGGAGCAGGGCGACGTCGTGTGCCTCGCAGGGCTGCCGCGGGTCAAGCTTCGCGATCGCCGTCGCCGTCTTCGCTGCGATCTGATGCTCGGCGCTCGCCGGACTGTTCGTGCGCGCGCTGATGACCGGCAGAGTCTCGTCGCCGCGCTGTTCCTGCTGGGCTTCGCCGCCTGGTCCACCTGGTACGTCGGCGGCTGGCTGAAGCGCAACAAGCCGCATCGCTATGAGCCGGAGAGCGTGCCGGAGCAGTTGCTGCCGTAGGAGCGAATAGCGAATAGCGAATAGTGGGAGCAGGGGCGCCTCGCTCGTTCCTATTCGCTATTCGCTACTCACTATTCGCTTCTTCCTACTGCCGCACCACCAGCACCGAGCACTTCGCGTAGCGCACGACATGCCCGGCGTTCGAGCCGAGAAAATACGTGCGCATCGCCGGGCGATGCGAGGTCATCACGATCAGGTCGGCCTTGAAGGCTGCGGCTTCTTCGAGGATCTCGTGATAGATGCCGCCCTGGCGGACCACCGCGCTGATGCGGCGGCATCGATGCCGCGATTCCCTGGCGACGATCGCCAGCGCTTCTTCGGCGGACTGCCGCTGCTGCGTGTCGAAGTCGGCCGGCACGTATTCGGCCAGCATCACCGGCGTCATCGGCAGGACGTTCAGCAGCCTCACCTTGCCGCCCGATGCATCGACCAGCGCCGCGGCGTTGGCGATCGCAGGCTTTGCGTAGCTTGCGTCCGCAAGATCGACCGGGACGAGGATGTTCCTGAACATGTGCGCCTCCAGCTAGCCGCAGCCATGCTGTCACAAGTCCGCGCCTCTGGCCAAGCGCCTTCAGCTGCTTTCCCGCAACAGCTTTGGACTGACGAACCGGTCCAGCGTCCCGTGCCGTACCGAAACGTCGCTCCAGTCGTCGACCGCGAACTTGAACACGGCGACGCCGCTGGTCGGCAGGTTCTCCTCCAGCGCCTCGCGGTCGGCCGCCTTCGCCTTGCCGATCAGGCCGAGCGACAGCTCGTGCAGGCCGGGATTGTGCGCCACCACCATGATGGTCTTCAGCGCCCCGTCGTCGGCGCGGCCCGAGGCCGTGCGGATGATCTGCAGCAGCTCCGACGCGTCGGCGCCGTAGAGGTCGCCGACGATGTCCATGGCGGGCTCCGGCTTCAGCGTGGGGGCCAGCAGCGCCCAGGTCTCGCGCGTGCGGGTCGCGGGCGAGACCAGCGCGAGATCCGGAACGAGCCTCTGGTCGGTCAGGTAGTGGCCGATGACCGGCGCATCCTCGCGCCCGCGGGCATCCAGCCGGCGGTCGCGATCGAGACCGCTCGGACTGTCCCGCTCGGTCTTGGCGTGGCGCAGCAATATCAGTCGGCGCATCTTGTCACGTCCCGGCAGTTTCGAATCTGCGCAATATTGTACGATTGCCGCCGCCGCAACGTGACAACCATTCGCATGCCCCCTAAAGAATGCACCTTGACCTCACTTCGACAGCAACCGCGGCAAATGAGCACGACGACCAGCGAAACATCGCCCTGGTATGCGGCGACGCGCGATCCCGGGCGAGGCGCGGCCGCGCCTGACGTTCGATCTGGACGTCGAGGTCTGCGTGGTCGGCGGCGGCATCGCCGGGCTGACCGTGGCGATCGAGGCGGCGAAGCGCGGCGCATCGGTCGCCGTGCTCGAATCCGCGGCAACTGGCCTGGAGCGCGTCCGGCTACAACATCGGCACCGTGACGCCGGGCTTCGGCGGCGAGGTCACCGACCTGATCGCCCGGGTCGGCCGCGACCATGCCCGCGAGTTGTGGGCGCTGACGCAACTGGGAGCCGACCACGTCCGCGCGCCTGGCGTCGGAGATGCCGGGCACGGCGCTGACCGACGGCGTGCTGGAAGTCTCCAACACCGACAACGGCGACCAGCTGGTCGGCCGCCTGCAACTGCTCGGCGAAGAGTTTCGGCGCCGACGTCGAGGGCTGGCAGGTCGAGCGCGTGCGCGAGGCGCTGAAGACGAACCGCTATTTCCACGCGGTGCATTATCCGAAAGCCTTCCATCTGCACGCGCTGAACTATGCGCGCGGCCTTGCCTTGCTGGCCGAGCAGGCGGGCGTGCGCATCTTCGAAGAGACGCCGGTGGTCAGCATCGATCCGGCGGGCGTGCGCAAGCGCATCATCACGCCGGCGGCGCGGATGCGCGCCTATTCCATCGTGCTGGCGGGCAACGTGCATCTCGGCACGCTGTTTCCGCGGCTGGCGCGCACGCTGCTGCCGGTCTGGCGCTACGCGGCGGTGACCGAGCCGCTCGGCGAGCGGCTTGCCGCGGCGATCGCCTATCCGCGGCGCGATCAGCGAAAGCTCCGGCATCGACCACTATCGCATCGTCGACGGCGACCGGCTGATGTGGGCCGGGCCGGTCACCACCTGGAACGGCAATCCGCGCCGCTTCGCCTCGCATGTCGAGCGGCACATCCGCGCGGTCTTTCCGCAGCTCGGCAAGGTCAAGGTCGCCGACATGTTCAGCGGCGTCACCGGCGAGACCGTGCACGGCATGCCGCAGATCGGCCAGCTGCGCCGCGGCCTCTGGGTCGCGAGCGGTTTCGGCCGCCAGGGGCTCTCGACCTCGGCGATGGCGGCGCAGCTGGTCGCCAGCGGCATGCTCGGCGGCGACGATCGCTGGCGGCTGTTCCGCCGTTCGAGCTGGTCTGGGCCGGCGGGCCGGCCGGCCGTGTCGCGGCGCAGGCGGTCTACACCTGGTCGCGCGGCCAGGCGGCCGCCGCAGGCGTCCTGGCGCGCTACCGCGAGCGCGCGGGCATCCGCGAACGGCAGCGCGAAGCCCGGCTTGCGGCCGCCAACCAGGCGGTCAGGGCCATGCAGGTGTCAGGGCAGGGGCCGCGCCCGCGGCCGCCGGGCGGCGCCGTAGGCCAAGGACCTCGCGGGATCGTGAGGCGTTGCTGCGGGCGCTTGTGGTAACCTTTCGAGCCGCCGTTCGCGTATCTACAGCGACGAGGCTTGTCCTTGGGTCAAGGAGCGCTGACATGATCGACCGCCGCATTCTCTTCTTCTCCGCCGCCGGTCTCGGCGGGCTTGTTCGCGTTCCGCTGGCTGCGTGGCGACGCGCAGGCAGCGCAGCCGGCGAAGAAGTTCGAGGTGGAGATGACCGAAGCCGAGTGGCGCACCAAGCTGACGCCGGCCCAGTTCAACGTGCTGCGCAAGCACGGCACCGAGCGGCCGTTCACGAGCCCGCTCAACGACGAAAAGCGCAAGGGCACCTTCGCCTGCGCCGGCTGCGACCTGCCGCTGTTCTCGTCCGACACCAAATTCGACAGCGGCACCGGCTGGCCGAGCTTCTGGCAGCCGCTCGCCAACGCCATCGGCACCACCGAAGACCGCTCGCTGATGATGCTGCGCACCGAAGTCCACTGCAGCCGCTGCGGCGGCCACCAGGGCCACGTCTTCGACGACGGCCCGAAGCCGACGGGCCTGCGCTACTGCATCAACGGCGTGTCGCTGAGCTTCAAGCCGACGGCAGCGTCGGGGACGTAAGGGCCTAGCCCGGACGCGATGCGCGTAGCCCGGATGGCGGCGCTACTTCTCCCCTCCCTCCCGCGAGCGAAGCGAGTGGCGGGGAGGGGTCGGGGGTGGGGGGCGACGCTTGCTCCGCGGCCAATTGGATTTGTCATTAGTCAGCCCCGGATTGCGCTCCGCTCCATCCGGGCTACGGGCGCTAATCCCCCGGCAAATCTTGCCAGCTAGGCAATTCCGCGCCGGCCTTTCGGGCCGGCGCTTTTCTTTAACTCATTGATTTTGCTGCACATAACCCCGCTGGCACATCGCTTGCTCCATCTTCTTCGAATGCGGCTTGCGCATCGAACACGTCCGGCCGGCCGCCCGGAAAGAAGCTGGAGACGATTGTCATGGGTATCTTCGGGGCACTGACCACGTCGGTTGCGGGCATGCGCGCGCAGTCGTTCGCGCTGGAAAACATCTCCGGCAACATCGCCAACTCGCAGACCACCGCGTTCAAGCGGATCGACACGAGCTTCCTCGACCTCATTCCCGAAGGCGGCGCCAACCGGCAGCTCGCCGGCAGCGTGACGGCGCATGTCGCGCTCGACCAACAACGTGCAGGGCGACGTGCAGGCCGCCCAGGTCGTCGACCTTCATGGCGATCAACGGCGACGGCTTCTTCTCGGTGCAGAAGCCCGGCGGCTTCACCGACAACTCGCCGGTGTTCGACGGCGTCGACCGCTACACCCGCCGCGGTGACTTCCAGGTCGACAAGCAGGGCTTCCTCGTCAACGGCGCCGGCTACTACCTGATGGGCATTCCGGTCGACCCGACCACGGGCAACCTGGTCGGCTCGACGCCGGAGGTGCTGCAATTCCAGAGCGACTTCCTGCCCGCGCAGCAGACCACCAAGGTCGACTACCGCGCCAACCTGGCGAGCTATCCGCTGACGACGGCGCACGACACCGACGTGCTCGGCTCCGAGCTGCTGCGCCCGTCGAGCTTCTCGGCCGGCCACAACCCGCTCGCGCTCGGCACGCCGGCGCAGCCCTATGCCGACGCGACAATCGTCGGCGGCGCGCGGAACAGCAAGCTGACCACGACGACGGCGATCACCGCGGCGACGACTGCTGGCGGGCGCTGGCAAACACCAACTCGCTTACGACCGACTTCGTCGACGCCGACAGCATCACGGTGAACGGCCTCGCCATCAATTTCCACACCGGCGGCGGCCACACCGGCACGGCGACTGCCGGCACCCTCGATCTCGACCTTGCGACCGCCACGTCGGCGACATCATGAACGCGATCCAGGCGATCACCGGCGGTCCGGCGCCGACGATCTCGGCGACTGGCCGATCACGCTGCACACCGGCACCGCAGCCGACCTGACGATCACCTCGACGAACGCTGCAGCATTCACCGCAATGGGCTTCACGTCGCCACTGAGCCTGGCGCGCCTGGCGGCGGCACGCCGGGCACCGGCCAGGTGATCGGCAACGACCTGCAGGCGTTCCTCGACGAGTCGATCGCCGGCGGCGCCGTGACCGCGTTCGACATCGCCGGCTCGCCGGTCAACCTGCAATTCCGCTGGGCCAAGGTCGACTCGACCGACGCTCGGCGCCGGCCACACCGACACCTGGAACCTGTTCTACCAGGTCGATTCCGGTGCGACCGGCACCGAGGTCGCCTGGCAGAACACGAACACCAACTTCACCTTCGGCCGCCAACGGCCAGATGAATCCGCCGATCGTCTCGCTGAACCTGACCGCGCCGACCGTGAACGGCGTGACGCTCGGCGACATCGCGCTCAACTTCGGCGCCGGCGGCCTGACGCAATTCGCCGACGCCAACGGCAACGTGCAGGTCAACCAGGTGCAGCAGGACGGTTTCCCCGCCGGTCAGCTGCAGTCGGTCTCGGTCAGCGATCGCGGCCGCATCGTCGGCAACTACTCGAACGGCCGCAACCTCGATCTCGCCGAGATCCAGCTGGCCAGCTTCAACGGCCCGAACTTCCTCAAGCGCGTCGACGGCGGCGCGTTCGAGGTGACGGACCAGTCGGGCCCCGCGCTGACCAACGCCTCCGGCCGCATCGTCGGCTCCTCGCTCGAAGGCTCGAACACCGACATCGGCGACGAGTTCACGAAGCTGATCGTCACGCAGCAGGCCTACTCCGCCAACACCCGCGTCATCACCACCTCGAACCAGATGGTGCAGGACCTGCTGAACATGCTGCGGTGATAGCTGCGAACCGTCCTCGCGACTCGCTTCGCTCGCAGGGGAGCGGTGAGACGGTGCCTCTTCGAATTGAGATGGGACAGTTTGTCATGGGTCTGAGCCAAGCTCTTGCCACCGCGATGTCCGGGCTGCGCGCGAACCAGATCGCGCTCGGGCTGGTGTCGTCCAACGTCGCCAACGCGGAGACGCCGGGCTACATCAAGAAGACGTCGAACCAGGTCGCCGTCACCTCCGGCGAGTTCGGCTCCAGCGTCCGCGTCGCCGGCATCAACCGCGAGCTCGACGTCTACCTGCAGCGCCAGCTTCGCACCGAGATCTCCGGTGCTGCGTATGCCGGCCTCAGGGCCGAAGTGCTCGATCAGCTGCAGTCGATCTACGGCACGCCGGGCTCGGCCGGAACGCTTGAAAGCAGCTTCAATGCGCTGACCAACGCGGTGCAGGCGCTGTCCACCTCGTCGGATTCGCAGTCGGCGCGCATTGCCGTCGTCAACGCGGCGCAGTCGCTGGTGCAGCAGCTCAACTCCATGACGCGCGGCATCCAGAGCCTGCGCGCCAACGCCGAGCAGGGCCTCAACGGTGCGGTCAACATCGCCAACAACGCGATGCAGCAGATCGCCAACATCAACGTGCAGCTGCTGCGCGGCGGCCAGACCGACGGCGCCGCCGCCGAGCTGCTCGATCAGCGCGACCGCTATATCGAGCAGCTGTCCGAACTGATGGATGTCCGCGTCGTCGCCAACGACGACGGCCAGGTCAACGTCTTCACCAACTCCGGCGTCCAGCTGGTCGGCGCCGAGGCCGCGAAGCTCAGCTTCGACGCGCAAGGCACCGTCACCGCCAACACGCTCTGGAGCGCCGATCCGGCCGAGAGCACGCTCGGCTCGATCACGGTCAACTTTCCGCACGGCGGCAGCATGGATCTGTTCGCCAACAACACGTTCCGCTCCGGCAAGATCGCCGCCTATGTCGAATTGCGCGACCACACGCTGGTGCAGGCGCAGGCGCAGCTCGATCAGTTCGCCGCGGCGCTGTCGAGCGCGCTGTCGGATCGCACGGTCGCGGGCACCGCCGCGACGGTCGGCGCGCAGACGGGCTTCTCGCTCGATCTCGCCGGCCTGCAGAACGGCAACGTCGTCAACCTCACGATCACGAACTCGATCACCAGCGCGCAAAGCAAGATATCGATCGTTCGCGTCGACGATCCGTCGCTGCTGCCGCTGTCGAACAGCGCCACCAACGATCCGAACGATCAGGTGATCGGCATCGATTTCTCCGGCGGCATGGCGTCGGTGGTCACGCAGCTCAATGCCGCGCTCGGCGGCGCCAACATTGCGTTCTCCAACGTCGGCACGACGCTGACCGTGCTCGACGACGGCGCGGGCAACTTGTCGGACGTCAACGCCGCATCGGTGACCACCACGATGTCGTCGCTGACCGGCGGCTCAGCCGAGCTGCCGCTGTTCAAGGACGGCGGCAATCTCTACACCGGCGCGTTTCTCGCGACCGGCGCGCAGGTCCAGGGTTTTGCCGGCAGGATCAGCGTCAACACCGCGATCGTCAACGATCCGTCGAAGCTGGTGCAGTTCGCGGCGTCGACGCCGTCGGGCGACACCACGCGGCCGGACTTCATCTATTCGCAGCTCACCTCCGGCTCATACTTCTATTCGCCGGAAGCCGGCCTCGGCACCTCGACTGCGCCGTTCAAGGGCACGCTGTTGACCTTCGCGCAGCAGTTCGTCAGCGCGCAGGGCGAAAAGTCCAGCGCCGCGAACCTGCTGGCGGAAGGCCAGGAGGTGGTGCTGAGCACGCTGAAGCAGAAGTTCGCCGACACCGCCGGCGTGAACATCGACGACGAGATGGCGCATCTGCTGGCGCTGCAGAATGCCTATGCCGCGAACGCGCGCGTGATGGGCGTCGTCAAGGAAATGTATCAGGCGCTCATGCAGATCTTGTGAGGTCGTCAGGTAGAGTGAGTCGGATATGACAATCGATGGCATCGGTATGAAGTCTTCGTTCATCGGCAACGCGCTGCTGAACGTTCGCGACCAGCTCGAGGACATGCAGCGGCAGCTCGGCACCGGCAAGAAGTCGGAGACCTACGCCGGTCTCGGCACCGACCGCAGCTTCGCCATCGGCCTGCGCTCGCAGCTCAGCAATCTCGCGAGCTACAAGGACACGATCGCCAACGTCAACACGCGGCTGAACGTCGGCAACTCGGTGCTGGAGCGCCTGATCGAGATCGGCAGCACCATCAAGACGTCGGCGTCGGGCTCGTCGACCGCAGCTCGAGAACACCGGCCAGACGATGTCGCAGGTGCGCGCGCGCGACTCGCTCGCGGAAATGCTGCAACTGCTGAACATCCAGTCCGGCGATCGCTATCTCTTCTCCGGACGCGCAACGGATACGAAGGCAGTTGCGGACATCGGCGATATTCTCGAGGGCGCCGGCGCGCAGGCCGGGCTGAAGCAGATCATCGACGAGCGCAAGGCAGGCCGACATCGGCACTGCGGGTCTCGGCCGGCTTGCGATCACGGCGCCGACGGTGACCTCCGTCCAGATCGCGGAGGAAGCCGACCCGTTGCCGTTCGGCATGAAGCTCAATGCCATCACCTCGTCGCTGACCGGCGCGACGGTCGCCGGGCCGACCGGCACGCCGCCGGCGATCACGGTCGACTTGCCCGTCAATCCGAATGCGGGCGACAAGGTGAAGTTCACGTTCGATATGCCGGACGGAACGACAGAGGTGATCGAGCTCACCGCATCGACGAACACGCCGCCGAAGGCACGGCGAATTCACGATCGGCGCGACCAGCGACGTGACGGCGACGAACCTTCAGACGGCGCTGACGACGGCGGTCGGCAAGCTGGCCAACTCCGCGCTGGTCGCGGCGTCCGCATTCGCGGCCTCGGACAACTTCTTCAACTCATCGCCGCCGCTGCGCGTGACGGGACCGCGCCGTTCGGCGCGGCGACCACGCTGATCGCCGGCACGACGGCCAACACCGTCTCCTGGTACACCGGCGAGACGGGAACAGATCCCGCGCGCGGCACGGCCGTCGCGCGCATCGATCAGTCGATCACCGTGCAGTACGGCGCGCGCGCGAACGAGCAGGCCCTGCGCTGGCAGGTGCAGATCCTCGCCACCTACGCAGCGGTGACGACAGCAACGACCGATCCGAATGCACGCGACCAGGTGCAGGCGCTCAACGAGCCGCACCGCGGCCAACCTCGCGCCGCAGTTCGGCCAGCAATCGATCCAGGACATCCAGTCCGAAATGGCCGGCGCGCAGGGCGCGATGGAAGCAGCCTCCGACCGGCAGACGCTCACCACCACGATGACGCAGACGATGCTCGACAGCGTCGAGGGCGTGGTGAACGAGGAAGTGATCGCCAAGATCCTCGCGCTGCAGACCAACCTGCAGGCGTCGTATCAGGTGACGTCGATGCTGTATCAGACGACGCTGGTGAAGTTTATCTAGTCGTTACGCCGTAGCCCGGATGAGCGCAGCGAAATCCGGGGCTAAGTGCGCGGCGTCCCGGATTCGCTTCGCTCATCCGGGCTACGTCCCAGCCGTCATTGCGAGCGAAGCGAAGCAATCCAGCGCGCGCGAAGCGCGCCACTAAAACGGCTGAGCCTGCCGCGGCTGCCGCGCTTCTTTGTTTGCGCGCTAGCGCGCGCAGCTGGATTGCTTCGCCTGCGCTCGCAATGACGATGCTAATGCCGCGCGCGTGCGAGCCTACGCCGACTTCCGCATCTGCGCAGCCGCGAGCTCCAGCAACTCCCTCTCATGCGCGATCAGCTTCTTCGCTTCCTTCAGCGCCTTGTAGAGATCGCCTTCGAGAATGAAGTTGTTGATGCCTTCGATCACCGGCCACGAGCTCGGGTCGACCGTCAGCATGTCCTTCAGCAGCGTGAAGTAGGTCGGGTGGTGCTCTTTCGGATCCGGCGACAGATACATCAGCTGCACCGCGAGGTAGACCAGCTTCGCCGGCGTGTCGGCGGTGGCCGGCGTCAGGATGTCCTTCTCGCGCAGCACCGGCGTGTTCTCGCCCTCGATCAGCAGCCTGGCGCGCTGGTCGACGTTGGTGATCACGCACGAGCCTATAATAATGCGTTCGTTCGGCTTCAACTCGACCTTGAGTGCCATCTCGCCTGCCTTTCGAAGAAAATGCGGAAGCGAAGCCTGAAGCTCCGCTCTACGCCCCTGTTCCGCCCTTGGCGCGATCCTTCGCCAGTATGGTTAATGTTCGGTAAACGCCGTTCCGCGGCACTGAATTGCCAGCGCAAATTGCACTCGGTCGCCTGCCTGGCTGGCGCCAATTGCCCTCCGGTCAGCGAAATTAGCGCAAATGAAGCCCGGGATTCGGCATTTGACGCTCCCGCTTCACCCTTTTTTTAAGCCTTGCCGCCAATCTCGGCGAGCTATTCGGCTGAAAGCCGGATGAACGCACGCTTGAGTACACACCAGAAAGGTATGAGTTATGGCTTCCATCGTCCTCTCAGCATCGGTTCGTCAGAACCTGCTGTCCCTCCAGTCCACCGCTGACCTGCTCTCCACCACGCAGAGCCGCCTTGCCACCGGCAAGAAGGTCAACTCCGCTCTCGACAACCCGACCAACTTCTTCACGGCTGCTTCGCTCGACAGCCGCGCCAGCGACATCAACAACCTGCTGGACGGCATCGGCAACGGCGTGCAGGTGCTGCAGGCTGCCAACACCGGCATCTCCTCGCTGCAGAAGCTCGTCGACAGCGCCAAGTCGGTCGCCAACCAGGCGCTGCAGACCACGGTCGGCTATTCGGCGAAGTCCTCGGTGACCTCGGCTGCGATCACCGGCGCGACCGCCAACAACCTGCTCGGCAGGTGCCGCCGTCGACCGTCACCGGTACGAGCCGTGCTCAACAGCTTGACCGTCCCGGTTGCCATCACCGGCGCGACCTTGCTGGCGGGCGGCGCGAACACCGACTCGCTCGCCACTGACCTCGTGACTGCCGACACGCATCGACCGTCAACGGCACCACCATCAACTTCAACAGCGGTGGCGGCACGACGGGTTCTGCGACGGCCGGCACGCTCGACATCGACGTCACGACCGGCACTGTCGGCGATATTCTCGACGCGATCGATGCGATCACCGGCACGACCGTTGCCTCGACGGTCAGCGCCACGGGCGAGCTCCAGCATCAACACGGGCACGAACGCAGGACCTGGTGATCGCGGGCACGGCCAACGCTCTCGACCAGCGCTCGGCCTGACCGCGGCCACCACCGACGTCAGCGCCCTCGACGGCCAGACCCTGACGATCGGTGCCACCGGCGGCGGCACGGCCACGAGCATCACGTTCGGCGATGGCGGCGAACCAGGTCGAGCACGCCTCGACGAGTTGAACGCGGCTCTGGCTGCGAACAACCTGCAGGCGACGATCTCGACGGCTGGCGCGATCACCATCACCACGTCGAACGACGCGGCTTCGTCCACGATCGGCGCGATCGGCGGCACGTCGGCTGCCGCCGGCGCAGGCCTTCAACGGCCTGACCGGCTCGGCTCCGGTGCAGGATGCCGCGGCTCAGCTGACCCGCGCCAACCTCGTGAACCAGTACAACAACATCATCCAGCAGATCACCACCACCTCGCAGGATGCGTCGTTCAACGGCGTCAACCTGCTGGACGGCGACACGCTGAAGCTGGTGTTCAACGAAACCGGCAAGTCGACGCTCTCCATCACCGGCGTCACCTTCAACCCGGCGGGTCTGGGTCTCGGCACGCTGACGGCGGGCACCGACTTCATCGACAACAACGCCACCAACACGGTGCTGTCGTCGCTGAACACCGCCTCGAGCACGCTGCGCTCGCAGGCGTCTGCCTTGGGTTCGAACCTGTCGATCGTGCAGATCCGTCAGGACTTCTCGAAGAACCTGATCAACGTGCTGCAGACCGGCTCGTCCAACCTGACGCTGGCCGACACCAACGAAGAGGCGGCGAACAGCCAGGCGCTGGCGACCCGTCAGTCGATCGCGGTCTCCGCGCTCGCGCTGGCCAACCAGTCGCAGCAGAGCGTCCTTCAGCTGCTCCGCTGATCCGCAAAGCGATCAAGACGAACAGAACGGCGGGGGAAACCCCGCCGTTTTTCTTTTGAGAATTGCGAGAGCGCGATGAGCCCAAGCCGAACTCTCAGCTGTCATCCCCGCGAAGGCGGGGATCCATAGCCTGAGCTGTGGTTGCGGACTGCAGTTGTCGCCTAAGGCAATTTAACGCTCCGATCGCTACATGGACATAGGCTATGGATCCCCGCCTTCGCGGGGATGACGGCCACGTGTGCGCCGCAATCTTGCGAACTTCACGCGCCTTCTTTTTTGAGAAGCTGTCCTTGAGAGGACGACTGCACCTCTCGCGCCATCTGCCTGAAACATGGTGAGTTTTTCCTTCCCACCACCGGAACCGATTTACCGAATATTGATGGTAAACGTTTAGCCTACAAAGGTCCGCAGAACGGCGGACTGTGTATTGCGTATCCGGAAGGTGTGTCGTGTCTTCCATCGTTCTATCGGCGTCGGTTCGCCAGAACCTGCTGTCGCTGCAGTCGACTGCCGACCTGCTTGCGACCACGCAGACCCGTCTGTCGTCGGGCAAGAAGGTCAACTCCGCGCTCGACAATCCGACCAGCTTCTTCACGGCGTCCGCGCTCGACGGCCGCGCCAGCGACATCAACAACCTGCTGGACAGCATCGGCAACGGCGTGCAGGTGCTGCAGGCCGCCAACACCGGCATCTCCTTCCTCGAGAAGCTGGTCGGCAACGCGAAGTCTGTCGCCAACCAGGCGCTCCAGACCACGGTCGGCTATTCGGCGAAGTCTTCGGTGACTTCGGCTGCGATCACCGGCGCCACGGCGAGCAACCTGCTCGGCGATGGGATCGCGAACGCCACGGTTTCCGGTACGGCAGTTGACGGCAAGGACACCAACGCTGTCACCGGTACGACGGCGCTTTCGGGCCTGGCTGGCTCGGACTCGATCATCACCAACTTTGCCAACGGCGATACGATCACGGTGAATGGCACGGAAATTGAGTTCGTTACCTCGGGTGCGGCGCCGGCGCAGCTCAACATCGACGACTCGATCGCAGGACCTTCTGGACGCGATCGATGCCATCACCGGCGCGCACGGGTTCGACTGTCACGGCCGGCGTCGTCAGCATCGACACCGGCACGACGTCCGACCTGACCATCACCAGCTCGAACGCGGCGGCCTTCAACTCGCTCGGCTTCACCGGCGGCGGCGTCACTCAAGCTCGCCAGTCTGCCGCTCGAGAACCAGACGCTGACGATCGGTGCGACCGGCGGCGGTACGGCGACCAGCCTTACGTTCGGTTCGGGTGCCGGCGAGGTCAACACGCTTGACGAGTTGAACGCGGCGCTGGCTGCGAACAACCTGCAGGCGACGATCTCGACGGCTGGCGCGATCACCATCACCACGTCGAACGACGCGGCTTCGTCCACGATCGGCACGATCGGTGGCACGTGCGGCCGCCTCGGGCCAGGCCTTCAACGGCCTGACCGCTTCGGCTCCGGTGCAGGATGCCGCGGCTCAGCTGACCCGCGCCAACCTCGTCAACCAGTACAACAACATCATCCAGCAGATCAGCAACATCGCGCAGGATGCGTCATATGCCGGCGTCAACCTGCTGGGCGGCGACACGCTGAAGCTGGTGTTCAACGAAACCGGCAAGTCGACGCTGAGCATCACCGGCGTGACCTTCGAGCCGGCCGGCCTCGGTCTCACGAGCCTTGCGGCTGGTACCGACTTCGTCGACAACAACGCCACAAGCAACGTGCTTGTCGTCGCTGAACGAGGCCACCGTCGACGCTGCGATCGCAGGCATCGTCCCTGGGCTCGAACCTGTCGATCGTGCAGATCGCGCCAGGATTTCTCGAGGAGCATGATCGTCGTGCTGCAGACCGGCTCGGACAACCTGACGCTCGCCGACACCAACGAAGAGGCGGCGAACAGCCAGGCGCTGTCGACCCGTCAGTCGATCGCGGTGTCCGCGCTCGCGCTCGCCAACCAGAGCCAGCAGAGCGTGCTGCAGCTGCTCCGCTGATCCGCGAAGCAACTGACAAGCAGAACGGCGGGGAAACCCCGCCGTTTTTCTTTTGCCTGCATGTGTCAGACATCTTGAGCAGCGAAGCATGCGTCCCAAAATGAAGCGCTTCGCCCGCTTTCACAGATTATTAACGCTGAATTTTAATCCGGCGTTAAGCATAAGTTAAGAGCCTCCTCCTAAAACGTAAACGAAATCGACTCGCTGGATGGCTCCTGCAGGGTGGGGCAGCCGGCACCGTGAATCCAGGAGGCCCAAAAAATGGCGAATATCGTTCTTTCCGCGTCGGTTCGGCAGAACCTGCTGTCGCTGCAGTCCACCGCGGACCTGCTGGCGACCACCCAAAGCCGCCTTGCCACCGGCAAGAAGGTCAACACCGCCCTCGACAACCCGACCAACTACTTCACGGCGGCTTCGCTCGACGCCGCGCGCGAGCGACATCAACAACCTGCTGGACGGCATCGGCAACGGCGTGCAGGTGCTGCAGGCCGCCAACACCGGCATCACCTCGCTGCAGAAGCTGATCGACAGCGCCAAGTCGGTCGCCAACCAGGCGCTGCAGAGCGCGGTGTCATATTCGCAGAAGTCCTCGGTGACCTCGACTGCGATCACCGGCGCGACCGCCAACGACCTCATTTCAGGTACTGCCTCGACCGTCACCGGTACGACCATGCTGAACAGCTTGACCGTCCCGGTTGCCATCACCGAGGCGACCTTGCTGGCAGGCGGTGCGAACAGCGACTCGCTCGCCACTGACCTCGTGATTGCCGACACGCTCACCATCAACGGCACCATCATCAACTTCAACAGCGGTGGCGGCACGACGGGTTCTGCGACGGCCGGCACGCTCGACATCGACGTCACGACCGGCACTGTCGGCGATATTCTCGCCGCGATCGATGCGATCACCGGCACTACCGTTCCCTCGACGGTCAGCGCCACGGGCGGGCTCCAGATCAACACGGGCACGAACGAGGACCTGGTGATTGCGGGCACGGCCAACGCTCTCACTGCGCTCGGCCTGACCGCGGCCACCACCAACGTCAGCATCCTCGACGGCCAGACCCTCACGATCGGTGCCACCGCGCACGGAACTGCCACCAACATTACCTTCGGGACGGGCCTTGGCGAGGTTTCGACGCTCAACCAGCTGAATGCCGCGCTTGCGCCGAACTTCCTGCTTGCGAGCATCGATACCACCGGCCGGATCAGCATCACGACGTCGAACGACGCAGCGTCGGAGACGATCGGCACGATCGGCGGCACTGCTGCTGGTGTCGAGCCAGCCATTCAACGGACTGACGGCAGGAGCTCCGGTTGCCGATCCGACCGTGCAGAACGCGCGCGCCGGTCTCGTGCTCCAGTACAACAAGATCATCGAGCAGATCGTCACCACCTCGCAGGACGCGTCGTTCAACGGCGTCAACCTGCTGGCCGGCGACACGCTGAAGCTGGTGTTCAACGAAACCGGCAAGTCGGTGCTCAACATCCAGGGCGTGAACTTCACGCCTGCCGGTCTCGGTCTCGGAAGCCTCACCACCGGCACCGACTTCATCGACAACAACGCCACCAACGTGGTGCTGACCTCGCTGAACACCGCCGGCAGCTCGCTGCGGTCGCAGGCGGCGGCGCTCGGCTCGAACCTGTCGATCGTGCAGATCCGTCAGGAGTTCTCCAAGAACCTGATCAACGTGCTGCAGACCGGCTCGGCCAACCTGACGCTCGCCGACACCAACGAAGAGGCGGCGAACAGCCAGGCGCTGGCGACCCGTCAGTCGATCGCGGTGTCTGCGCTGGCGCTCGCCAACGAGTCGCAGCAGAGCGTGCTGCAGCTGCTGCGGTGATCTGACAGATTTGAGTCAAAGCGGCGGCGAAACGGCCGCCGCTTTTTCTTGCGCCTGCATGATCGCCGTCGCCGCTTACGCCTTGATTCTGCAAACTTTCCGACGCGCGATAACCATCTTTTAAAGCCGGCGCAGTACAACCGTTAGGCATTTCGAAAGCGCACAAATCGTGCGGCATGCACAAAAACTGAGGTAGGGAATGTCCGACGCCGCCAAAGCCTATGCCCGCACGGCCACCACCACCGCAGCACCGCGCGAGATCGAGGCACAGGCTCTGCTCAAGGCCGCGAACAAGCTCCAGGACCTTCTGAACAACGAGGACACGACCGGCGAACGCACCAAGGATGCGCTGCTGTTCAATCGCAAGCTCTGGTCGATCTTCATGAGCGATGCGCTGCGCGACGAAAATCCGCAGCCGCTCGAGGTCCGGCAGAAGATCGCCAACATCGGCGTGTTCGTCCTGACCCAGACCGCCGCGCTGCAGCTCAATCCGCAGCCGGAGCACTTCAAGTCGCTGATCGAGATCAACCGCAACCTGGCGGCGGGCCTCAGCGGCCGCGCGTAACACGCGCCGATCGGAGTCGTCGTATGGCCGACATCCTGCAAACCATATCGTCGAACTACGTGGCGATGGGCTCGCTTTACGCGACGGCCGGCAAGAAATACGTCAACGTCAATCCGGACGCTGTTCGAAGGCACCTGGCGAGGCAAGTATGCCGACGGCAAGACGTTCGCCGTGTACAGGTCTCGAACATCAACGGCTTTCGCGCGACGGCGAAATATGAAAGCGGCGGCACCGTGAAATACCAGAACGTGCTGATCGCCAGCGACGGCACCTTCCGGGTCGGCGATACCAAGTTCACGCTGACCAAGCAGGGCACCGCCGAGATCAAGACGGTGATGATGAAGGACGGTCAGCCGTCGACCATCGAGACGGCCTACGCCAAGCAGAACGGATAAGAATTTCGTCTAGGCCGTGCGGTCGGTGAGCTGCGGGCGGCTCGCTTCCTTGGCCCGCTCCATCTCGCGGAAATAGGCGCGGGCGCGCCGCTTGGCCTCGTCGGGCACCTGCGCCACGACATCCTCGGTCCGCTCATCCACGACCTGATAGACGAACTGCGCGCTGTCCTGGTCGAACACCATCTGGCGCGACAGCCGCTCGCGGTCGATCTGCACGCTTTCGCGGCGCAGAGGCCTTGGTGGTTTCGGAAGCGTGACGGTTTGCGTCGGCGGCAATTGCGTGCGCACGGCCTCACGCGCCGCTTCGGGAGCGGGGCGGGCGACTCGGTGTTGCAGCCGGCACCCCTGCCGGTCTGACTGAGAAATCTGTGCTCATCTTGGCCCTCCTGGCCCTCGAGACAAATCCCTCCCTCCTCAGCCACTATCGGTCAAGTTCCACTAAGACGACGTTGAGAAACGCAATGAACGCCCGATCGCCAGGGGAGGGCAGATTTGATTCAAATGCGAGGCATCCGCCGACCAGGCCCCGCCGTCATTGCGAGCGCAGCGACGCAATCCAGCGCCACATCCAGCTGAACGCGTATCGTTCGTCATTGCCGGGCGTCCCGGCAATCCCGCTTAGATGGGCACTGCGTCTCCACGTCTGCAGGCACTGCGACCCTAAGCGGGATCACCGGGACAAGCTCGGTGATGACAGTCGCGGGCGCCCGTAGCCGCCACTTTTGCTTGGACCATCAGCACGTTACCCAAACCTTCAACAGGTTTTGAACAGGCTCTCAAATTTCTCTTTTTCCGAAACAGATTTCGGATTATTCTTCACCCGTCCCGCCCCGATGGGAGAGCGAGTGCGCTAATCGTCAGCGTCTCGGGGCAGGATGCGACGGGTCCGTCGCGGTGCCGGCCCGATCTGCGTCGCGGTGAGAGGCGCGGCGGCGAAGGGATGACGACCGGTGCCGAGGGCGGACGGCCCAAGCGGTCCAGCAATACGGTGAGGTCCTCCGTATTTCGGTCAAGTGAGCCGGGCTCGGCTCCCGCTGGAATCCGGCAAGCCGTTAATCCGGCGCGTGCGGAACGCAGGCGAAGGCTTCGTTTGTGGTCCGGTTCAGCTCCAGCGATGGGCTGAACCATCGCCGTGTGCCACGTGTCGGCATACGGATTTGCCCGGATGCGACAAGCATACGGGAGCCGCGGGCGCGGCCTTTCGCCCTGTGTTCCGCACGCCCTCTTTCCAAGGGAAGTGCAGAGAGAAGACCGGCAGCCCTGGGGCCGGACGAAGAACAGGGGCGACGACGCACGTCTGAAGCTCAGACGTGCGGGCTGTTTGACAATTGAATAGAGCGAGCGTTTCCGCGCCGTCATTGCGAGCGAAGCGAAGCAATCCAGCTGCGCGCGAGCGCGCAAACAAAGAAGCGCGGTAGTCGCGGCAAGCTTCAGGCCGCTCTTTTAGTGGCGCGCTGACGCGCGCGGCTGGATTGCTTCGTCGCTTCGCTCCTCGCAATGACGGCGAGAACCTCAAAGCGTCCGGCTCAGCGTCAGCGGCGCGGCGTGGCGTGTCCCCGACATGTTGCGGTTGCCCGATGCCGTATACGTCGACGGCGCCGCGCGGCGCTGCATTTCGCCGTTGACGCCGCGGACGATGCCTTCCGACACCGCGTGCGCGGTCGCAAGCACCGTGAGGTTGACCTGCAGCATCGCGCGAAACGTGTCGTGATGGCGATGCAGTGCCGCGAGCAGGTCGGGCGTCATCTGTGCCATGTAGCGCTGGTTGACGCGAAGGCCGGCGATGGCGCTGACATAGCGCCGCGACAGATCGGTCTTCTCCGTGTCCAGCCGCATCGCCTCGCGGATCTTGCCGGCGCGGACCAGCGCGGTTTCCTGCTCGATCAGCTTCAACAGCGAATCCATCACCTTGATCAGGGCGTCGGCAAGCTTTCGCGCGTCCGACGGGTTGGAGACCGAAGGCTGCATCTGGGCGGCGGGGCGAGGGGCGTTCATGGGCGTGTCCACTTCTTGTCTAGCTGATGAGCTCGCGGTCTTCACCTCTCCCATCGGGGAGAGGTCGGATCGCTTTAGCGATCCGGGTGAGGGGGTACGGACTATCGAGAGACCAGTGCCCCTCACCCCAACCCTCTCCCCGCCGGGGAGAGGGGGCGCGCTGATCGTGCGGCGCGGCAGAATGTTGAAGCGATCCGCTGCATTTCGATTCCGCTCCCTCAAGCCGCGCGCGCGGCCTGTTGCATGATCAGCGTGCGGAACACGTCGTCGGAGATGCCGACGCCGCCCGATTTCGAAATTCCCTTGGCGTATTCTTCCGTCAGCATCGAGCGCCAGGGGCCGGTGCCGGCGCGTGCTGCCGAACGGGCCTTCGCCCTTCACCTCGGAGAACATCTGCTGGAACATCGAATTCAGGAACACCGACTCGAAATCCTGCGCCGACGCCTTCGCCTTCTGCTGCTTCTCCGGCGAGACCTTCTTCAGCGCGTCGATCAGCGCTGTGTCCGGGCGGCCGTTGATGGTCGGCGTGGCCTGCTTCGGGATGACGCTCATCACATCACCTCGATGTCGGCCTGGATGGCGCCGGCGGCCTTCACCGCCTGCAGGATGGCGATCATGTCGCGCGGGCCGATGCCGAGCGCGTTCAGCCCGTCGACCAGCTGCTGCAGCGAGACGCCGTCCTTGACCACGGCGAGCTGCTTGCCGTCTTCCTGCACGCCGACGCGTGAGCGCGGCGTGACGACGGTGCGGCCGCGCGAGAGCGGATTGGGCTGGCTGACCTGACGGGATTCCGACACCGTGATGGTGAGGTTGCCCTGCGCGATCGCGACGGTGGCGACGCGCACGTCGCGGCCCATGACGATGATGCCGGAGCGTTCGTCGATGACGATCTTGGCGCTGATGTCGGGCTCGACCTGCAGCTGCTCGATCTCGGTGAGCAGTGCGACGACGTTGCCCTTGAATTCCGCCGGCACGTTGAGCAGCACGGTCGACGGATCGACCGGCTCCGCGGTCTTGCTGCCGAGGAAGTCGTTGACCGCAGCCGCGATGCGCTTGGCCGTGGTGAAGTCGGCGTTGCGCAGCGCGAGGCGCACGTTCGGCAGGCGGTTGAGCGCAAAGTCGATCTCGCGCTCGATGATCGCGCCGTTGGAGATGCGGCCGACCGTCGGCACGCCGCGCACGATCTTCGCGGCTTCGCCTTCCGCGGCAAAGCCGCTGATCGCGAGCGAGCCCTGCGCGACCGCGTAGACGTTGCCGTCGGCGCCGAGCAGCGGCGTGACCAGCAGCGTGCCGCCCTGCAGGTTCTTGGCGTCGCCGAGCGCGGACACGGTCACGTCCATGCGCGTGCCCTGGGTCGAGAAGGCGGGCAGGTTGCCGGTGACCATGACGGCGGCGACGTTGCCGGTGCGGATGTTGGCGCCGCGGATGTTGACGCCCATCCGCTCGAGCATCGCCTGCAGCGACTGCTTGGTGAAGGGGATGTTGTTCAGGGTGTCGCCGGAGCCGTTCAGGCCGACGACCAGGCCGTAGCCGATCAGCTGATTCTGCCGCACGCCCTCGATGTTCGCGAGATCCTTGATCCGCGAGGTCGCGCCGGCCGGCGCCGCATAAAGGCCGAGGATGGCGATCGCGGCAGCCGCGATCCGAAATGCGCTTCTCATCCTTCGCTCCCACGAAAGCCTTCGACGTCCACTGGCAACTTCGTGCTCCCCACGAGGATGCCCGGTCTCAAGATGTCATTAGCGAACGCCGTGCCACTCGCGCGGCCAGGCTTAAGTGATTGATATTGTTGCGTAATATCTGGAGCGCGTGGCGCTGGCGGGACCGCGTCGAAGCCGGAATTTGCCGCGGACGGCAATTTTTGCCGGTTCGTTTACGTTTCATTAACCATAAAATACGAGCTTTTCGCGCATCGGAAGCTTAACGCCGCGTCGTCTGAAATCAGGCGTCAGGTCTCGCCCGAGCTTCTTCCGGAGGATGAGCGAATGCGAATCTATGGCCCGAACGGCGCGACCCCGGCGACATCCACCTCGAACGCCCGGCGGAGCTCGTCGTCCGGCTTCTCGCTGCCGACGCCGAACGAGACCAGCGACAGCCCGGCCCGCGGCAGCTCCTGTCGGGGTCAGCAACATTGATGCGCTGATGGCCCTGCAGGGGGTCGAAGATTCGACCGAGCGGCGCAAGCGCGCGGTCAAGCGGGGCCGCGACGCGCTCGACGTGCTGGACGACCTCAAGATCGGACTTTTGTCCGGCTCGCTCGATCAGTCCACCGTCCAGCGCCTGCGCACCGCGGCCGCGGACCTGAAGACCAATTCGGGCGACGAGGGGCTCGATTCGGTGCTGGCCGAGATCGAGCTGCGGGTCGAGGTGGAGCTGGCAAAGGCCGGAAGTATCTGAATTTATTGAGTAATTTCAGCACTCGGCGATCTGAAGCCGGCCCGATCTGTTCCGCGCAGGGGACGCCGCGCGGCTTGCCGATTGCGGCAGCGCACCTTCGCTCCACAGTCCGCGCACTGATTGCGACAGCGATATTGTCTGTCACGAATCGCCGCTATATAAGCGGCGCGCGCGAGGACCCTTTTACGCCTCGCCGGGACGGACTTTGCCTTCGATGCCAGTGACGGAGAAGCAGAAACCTTATCGGCCCTCTGAGAAGGAGCCGTTCATGAACGAGCGTCAGCGCGAGTATTTCCGCGCCAAACTGCTCGCATGGAAAGAGGACATTCTGCGCGAGGCGAAGGCGACGCTGGTCCAGCTGCAGGACGAAAACGTCAATCATCCCGATCTCGCCGACCGCGCCTCGTCGGAGACCGACCGCGCCATCGAGCTGCGCGCGCGCGACCGCCAGCGCAAGCTGATCGCCAAGATCGACGCCGCCATCGGCCGCATCGACGACGGCACCTACGGCTACTGCGAGGAGACCGGCGAGCCGATCGCGCTGAAGCGCCTCGAAGCGCGCCCGATCGCGACGCTGTCGGTCGAAGCGCAGGAGCGCCACGAGAAGCGCGAAAAGGTTTATCGCGACGAGTAGGGCGGCGGGCGAGCGCCAGGCTCCGCTATCTTTCTTGTTGCCGACATTTCCTCGTCATCCGACGCTTCTATTTTGAAGCGGTGGTCGCAATGATTGGCATCGATCGTCGTCAGGTCCTTTCCGGGCTCGCTGCGCGGAGTGCTCGCCGTGAAGCACAGCACAGGCGACAACCGGCGCCGCCAGGCACTGCGCTGATCCCGCGCCGGCTTCTGTTCGGCGATCCGAACGAACCAACGTCGGCATCAGTCCTGACGGCCGCAGCGTCACTTATCTGGCGCCGCTGGACGGTGTCCTCAACCTGTGGATCGCGCCGATCGCCAACGTTGCCGATGCCCGCCCGCTCACGCGCGTGACCGACCGGCGGATCGGCTACGCACTTCTGGCTGCACAACAATCGCCACATCTGTTTCTTCGCGCGAACAGGGTGGTGACGAAAACTGGCAGATGCATCGCGTCGATCTCGAAACCGGCGACATCATCCCGCTGACGCCGGGACCGGGCGTCAGGAGCTATCTGCAGCAGCTGTCGGTGCATTTCCCCGACGAGCTGCTCGTCGCCCACAATCAGCGCGACAAGCGCTACTTCGAGCATCTTCCGCGTCGACGCCGTCAGCCGGCGAGAGCACGTTGATCGAAGCAAACGACCGTTTCACCGGTTTCTTCACCGATCCGCAATTCAAGGTGCGCTTCGCCTTGCGTCAGACCGACGATGGCGGCCGGGATTATCTGCAGCGCAATGCTGCAGGCGAATGGCAGATGTTCTCGCGCGTCGACGTCGAGGACGCGCTCACCACGCGGCCGATCGAATTCAGCGACGACGGCAAGGAGCTGTACTGGCTCGACTCGCGCGGGCGCGACAAGGCCGCGGTCGTGGCGCAGGACATGGCGAGCGGGGCGATGCGCGTGCTTGCCGAAGACGCGCGGGCGGATTTTCCGCGTTGATCCAGACGCCGGTCAGCCTGCGTCCGCTGGCGGCGGCATCGAACTACCTGCGGCAAGGCTGGCGGGTGCTCGACGCGGCCTACGCCGACGATTTCGCCGCGATCGCGAAGCTGTCGGACGGCGATGCCCTGATGGTGCAGCCTGCCGACCGACATGCGCAACTGGCTCGTCTATGTCGAGCGCGATGCGGCGCCCGGGCAGTTCTTCCACTACGAGCGTGAGGCCAAGAAGGGACGTCCGCTGTTCGTCACGCGTCCGGCCCTGCAGGAGGCGCCGCTGGTGCCGATGCAGCCGCAGGTCGTGCGCTCGCGCGACGGGCTCGATCTCGTCTGCTACCTGTCGCGCCCGCGCGATGCGCAAGCCGGGCACGCCGGTGCCGATGGTGCTGCTGGTGCACGGCGGGCCGTGGGCGCGCGACATCTGGGCGCTTCATACGCGACCATCAATGGCTCGCCAACCGCGGCTACGCGGTGCTGAGCGTCAACTTTCGCGGCTCGACCGGCTTCGGCAAGGCGTTCGTCAACGCCGCCAACCTGGAATGGGGCGGCAAGATGCACGACGACCTGATCGACGCGGTCGACTGGGCGATCGCCGCAGAGGATCGCCGATCCGCGACGCGCGTGGCGATCTATCGGCGCAAGCTATGGCGGCTACGCGGCGCTGGTCGGCGCGACGTTCACGCCGGAGAAGTTCGCCTGCGCCGTCGACGTGTTCGGCATCTCCAACCTGAACACGTTGATGAACACGATCCCCGAGTACTGGAAGCCCGTGCAGACGCTCTGGAAGGTGCGGATGGGCGACTACACCACCGAAGCGGGCCGGACAGTTCCTGGAGGAGCGCTCGCCGCTCAGCCGCGTCGATCGCATCTCGCGGCCCTTGCTGATCGCGCAGGGCGCGAACGACGTGCGCGTCAAGGCCTCCGAATCCGAGCAGATCGTGACGGCGATGACAAATCGCGGCCTGCCGGTCACCTACGTGTACTACACCGACGAAGGCCACGGCTTCATGCGGCCGGAGAACCGCCGTTCGTTCTACGCGGTCGTCGAAGCCTTCCTCGGCAAGCACCTCGGCGGCCGCGTCGAGCCGGTCGGCGACGACTTTGCCGGCTCGAGCATCGAGTTCCGCGCCGGCCGCGATCTGATCGATCTGCGCTGAACGGCCGGCGCGATAGCGGCCGCTTCGCAGACCCTGACGCGCGTTTCAATCGCCCTTCGATGGTGAGGGACTGAGCGACAGTCTCACACGCGCGCGATAGCCTCCGGGCAGGGGAGCTGTCCGGAGGCTATCTTGCGTCGCCTCATCCGCGCTCGCGAGACGCGGACTTGGCGTGGGAGCTCGTGGATCAGAACGGCAGGAGCACGTCGAGCACCTGCTGGCCGTAGCGCGGCTGCTGCACGTCGGTGATCTGGCCGCGGCCGCCATAGGCGATGCGCGCCTGGGCGATCTTGGTGGAGTCGATGGTGTTGTCGCTCTGGATGTCCTCGGGCCGGACGATGCCGGCGACGATCAGTTCGCGGACCTCGAAGTTGACGCGGACTTCCTGCCGGCCCTCGACCACGAGGTTGCCGTTCGGCAGGATCTGCGTGACGACGGCGGCGACGTTGGTCTGCAGCGCTTCGGCCCGGTTGACCGAGCCCTTGCCCTCGCTCTGCGCCGTCGAGTCGGCGGTGAGGATCTTGCCGGGCATCACCAGCGCCGCCTTGCCGGTCAGGAGCTTGCTGCCGGCGAAATCGGTGACGCCGGAATCTTCCTTGTTGGTGCGGCTGCGCTTGGTCTCGTTGTCGAACGTCGCCTTGTCGGTGATGTTGACCGACACGGTGAGGATGTCGCCGACCTGGCGCGCGCGCTGGTCCTTGAAGAAGGCGCGCGAGCCGTTGCGCCAGAGCGAGTTCGGACTGTAGCTCGCCGCCTGCGGCGTCGGCATCGGCATCTGCACCGGCTTGTAGCCCGGCTGCGTCGTCGGGTTCTCGATCGCCGACAGCGACGGCTTCTCGCCGATCGCCGACAGGCGCTCGATCGACGAGCAGCCGCCGGTGGCCGCCGCAAGCGCGAGCATGCTCGCCGTGGTCAGGAAACGCAGCTTCGATTGAACCCAGGACATGATCACTTACTCTGTGGTTGGAGCTTCGGCCGCAGGTTCGTCCTGCGACAGCGATGCGGTGACGCGCGGTGCGACGATCGACATCGTCACCTGGCCGGGGCCGGTGACGGTGCCTTGCACCGTCCGCTTGGATTGCAGGTTGGTCACGCTGACGGTGTCGCCCTCGGAGCCGGCCTCCATGGCCTTGCCGCGCATGGTCAGGTACAGGCCCGGCGTGTCGTAGATCAGCGTCACGTTCTGATCGCGCTGCACGAGGTCGGGTTTGCCGAGATCGGCCATCCGCAGATACTGTCCGGCGCGCACGCTCTTGCGCATCTGCATGCCGAGCGCGCGCTCGCGCGGCGCCGGATCGTAGCCGGCCTCCGATTTCGGACGCCGCTCGATCACGACATCGGAGCTCTTCAGGATCTCGCCGCGCTCGACGCTGCGGGTGACGACGGCCGCCTGCACGGTCTCGATCGCGGTGCCGGTGAAGCGCAGGCGGGTCGGCGACGCGCCTTGCTCGCGGGCGATCTCGAAGGTCACGTCGAAGCGGGCGTTGCGCGTCTCGTAGCGGACGGCGACCGGCGCGAGAGCGCCGCGGTGCGCGGCGTCGAGCTGGATCATCCGCACGTCGCGGTCGAAGTTGAGCGCGAGGTTGGCGGCATCGCCGAGCCCGTTGCGGCGCTCCAGGGCGCGGGCGACCTCCGTCTCGATTTCCTTCTGCGACAGCGTGCGCGCCTCGCGCGTCACCATGACTTCGCGGATATCGTCGGTCGCGACGCCGATCACGTTGTGGGCGCGCAGCGCCTCGAGCACCTGCGCGACCGGCACCGCGCCGGTGGTTCCGAGATCGGGCGCGCGGAACAGCGCGACCTGCGCGAAGTCGCCTGCGTGATCGATGAAGTCGCCGATCCGCACGAGATCGCCGCTGACGCTGACGTGGGCGCGCAGCGTCGGCGCGGTTTGCGCAACCGCGGTTGAGGCGGTCGCCAGGATGATTGCTGCTGCGAGCAGGAGGCGGATCATGGTGCTTCTCCCTCAGCGCATCATCGCGGAGGTCGACTGCAGCATCTGGTCGGTGGCGCTGATGACCTTGGCGTTCATCTCGTAGGCGCGCTGGGCGGCGATCAGGTCGGAGATTTCCGACACCGCCTCGACGTTGGCCTGTTCGAGGTTGCCCTGCAGCAGGTCGCCGAAGCCGGCCTGGCCGCCGAAGCCGTTCTGCGGCGTGCCGGAGGCCGGCGTCTCCAGGTAGAGGTTGTCGCCCATCGACTGCAGGCCGGCCTTGTTGATGAACATCGTCAGCTCGATCTGGCCGAGCTGGGTCGGCGTCGTCGTGCCGGCCGGCGTCACCGACACCGTGCCCTGCGCGTTGATGCGTGATGCCGCTCGAATTCTGCGGGATGGTGATGCCGGGCTGCACCACGTAGCCCTGCGAGGTGACGAGGCGGCCTTGCGCGTCCAGCTCGAACGAGCCGTCGCGGGTGTAGGCGGTGCGGCCGTCCGGCAGCGTCACCTTGAAGAAGCCTTCGCCGCGGACCGCGACGTCGAGGTCCTTCGAGGTGGGCAGCATGTTGCCCTGGCTCATGACGCGCGGCGTGCCGGCCGTGCGCACGCCCGAGCCGATCTCGATGCCGACCGGCAGCACCGTGCCCTGATCGGATGTCTGCGTGCCGACGCGGCTGACCTTCTCGTACAGCAGGTCCTGGAATTCCGCCCGCTGCTTCTTGTAGCCGGTGGTGCGCATGTTGGCGATGTTGTTCGAGATGACCTGAACGTTGAGCTCCTGGGCCATCATCCCGGTCGCAGCGGTATGGAGTGCGCGCATGGTCGTCTCCTACCTTAGGCCGGAACGTCGGCAAGACGCTCGATCGACGCCTTGCGGACGTCACTCGAGCTGCTGCATCAGGCTGGCGATGCCGGAGTAGGCGCGCATCACCTCGATCATCTTCGCCATCTCGGCGACGCCGCTGACGTTCGACTTCTCGACAAAGCCCTGGCGTATGCTGGGATTGACGGCGTCCTGGGCGACGACGCCGTTCGGCGCGGCGAACAGGTTCGCGCCCAGCTTCGAGAGCCTCTGCGGCTGCTCGAAGCTGACGAGGCGCAGCTTGCCGCGCACCGAATCGACGTTGGTGTTGTTGCCCTCGCGCACGGTGATGGTGCCGTCGCGGGCGATCGAAATGTCCTGGTCGTTGGGCTGGAAGGTGATCGGGTCCGGTCGTGCCGATCACCGGATGTCCGTCATTGGTGACGAGCTGGCCCTGCGCGTTGATCTGGAAAGCGCCGTTGCGGGTGTAGCGCTCGTTGCCGTTGGCCTGCACGACGAAGAACGAATTGCCGTCCAGCGCCAGGTCGAGCGGGTTGCCGGTGCGCTCCACCGGCCCCTGGCCGAAATCATGGAACGTCGCGCGATCGACCACGAAGCTGAGCCGCCGGTCGGCGCCCGTGAAGTGGTCGATGTGCGCCGGCGAGCGGAGGAATTCCTCGAACTTCGCCTGGTCGGCCTTGTAGCCCGTGGTGTTGACGTTCGCGATGTTGTTCGCGACGACCGCCAGCTGGCGTTCGAGCGCGACTTGCCGCGACAATCCGACGAGAAGCGTATTCTCCATCGGCCGATCTCCCCTGATGAGAACGGGCAGGCTCTCCCAAGCCGGTCCGCTCCGCCTCGAGCCTGCAGGCTCTCCCAAGCCCGCCGCTCGCAGAGGTAATCAGCGAAAGCCGTGCCAACTCAGAAATCTGAGATCAATCAAACGGTTGGCTATATTTCGAGACGCACGAGACGCGGCAATAAGGAATTATTGACCATGTGTGTCGGCAAATTTTTCCCAGTTGAGGAATGAATTAAAGATTCCATTAACCATTGCGGCCCTAGCGTCCCTTCATCAAAGGGCGCGCATGCGTCGGGGGCGTCGTACTGCGTTTCAAGCCTGTCTGGCGACATCGGCTCATCCGGATTGACGGATCGGGGCAGCGATGGCGGACAACGAACAGACCGAAGACGGCGAAGGCGACGCGCCGTCCGGCGGCAAGCGCAAGCTGATCATCATCGCAGCGGCCGTCCTCGTGCTGCTCGGCGGAGCGGCCGGCGGCTACTTCCTGTTCTTCGCCAAGAAGGGTCCGGAGAAGGTGGCGGACCTGCCGCCGCCGAAGCCGCTGTTCGTCGATATGCCGGACCTGCTCGTCAACATGAGCACGCAGCCCGGCGAACGCACGCAATACCTGAAGATCAAGGTCGTCCTTGAAGTGAAGGATCAGCCGCTGGTCGCGCAGATCCAGCCGAACATTCCGCGCATGGTCGACATCTTCCAGACCTACCTGCGCGAGGTGCGGCCTTCGGACCTGGCCGGCTCCGCCGGCATGTTCCGCCTCAAGGAGGAGCTGACGCGGCGCGTCAACTCCACCATCGCGCCGCATCAGGTGAGCGCGGTGCTGTTCAAGGAAATCCTGGTGCAGTGACGCGGCGGACTGAAGATCATGGCGCCAGGAGATAACGTCGACCAGGATGCACTCGCCGAACAGTGGGGCGCATCGCTCGAACTCGGAGGACCCGGAGGCCGCGGCAGCAGAAGCCGCAGCCAACGAATTATCCGAGGCCATGGCCGAGCAATGGGCCGCCATGGTCGACGACGGCAGCCGCAACCTCTCCAACAAGGCCAGCGGCGAACGCGTTCTTTCACAAGAAGAAATCGACAACCTGCTGGGCTTCAGCGTCGGCGAGGTCAACCTCGACGACAACTCCGGCATCCGCGCCATCATCGACTCGGCGATGGTGTCCTACGAGCGTCTGCCGATGCTCGAAATCGTCTTCGACCGCCTGGTGCGGCTGATGACGACCTCGCTGCGCAACTTCACCTCCGACAACGTCGAAGTCTCGCTCGACCGCATCACCTCGGTCCGCTTCGGCGACTACATGAACTCGATCCCGCTGCCGGCGGTGCTGGCGGTGTTCAAGGCGGAGGAGTGGGAGAATTTCGGGCTCGCCACCGTCAACTCCAGCCTGATCTATTCGATGATCGACGTGCTGCTCGGCGGCCGGCGCGGCCAGACCTCGCTGCGCATCGAGGGCCGGCCTTACACCACCATCGAAACGAACCTGGTCAAGCGCCTGATCGAAGTGGTGTTGGCCGACACCGAGCAGGCGTTCCGCCCGCTGTCGCCGGTGACGCTGACGATCGACCGGCTGGAGACCAACCCGCGC
Organism: uncultured Alphaproteobacteria bacterium; assembly: GCA_963843435.1. Taxonomy (GTDB): domain Bacteria; phylum Pseudomonadota; class Alphaproteobacteria; order Rhizobiales; family Xanthobacteraceae; genus P52-10. Next base: position 81,647 of record CAWJKJ010000001.1, on the reverse strand, counting down.
TTTGCCGCGATCAGCCGTCCCGCCAACGCCGCCATCCTGGTGCGCCTGCGCATCGACATGGAAGACCGCGGCGGCAACGTCGAGCTGCTGATCCCTTATGCGACCATCGAACCGATCCGCAACGTGCTGTTGCAGATGTTCATGGGCGAAAAGTTCGGACGCGATCCGATCTGGGAAGGGCACCTGGCGACCGAAATCGGCAAGGCGCAGATCGCCGTCGATGCGGTGCTCTATGAGGCCGAGATTCCCTTGAGGCAGCTGATGAAGCTCGAGGTCGGCGACACCCTGCCGCTGGACATGCGCCCCGACGCGCTGGTGTCGGTGCGCTGCGGCGCCGTCACGCTGACCGAGGGGCGCATGGGCCGCGTCGGCGACCGCGTCGCGATCCGCGTCACCAAACCCTTGCGCAAGCCGCACACCACCTACGCGATGTTCGAGAAAGCCGACGAGACAACCAAGATGATGGAGGCGCAATGAGCCCGACATTCGCACTAGTGATCGAGAGCCTGGTCGCGGCTTTGCTATTGGTGACAATCGCTTATTGCATTCTGCTGAACAAGCGGCTGAAGCTGTTGCGCGCCGACGAGCAGTCGCTGAAGGCGACGATCGGCGAGCTCATCACCGCGACCGAAATCGCCGAACGCGCGATCGCCGGACTGAAGGTGACGGTGCGCGAGTGCAACGACACCCTCGGCGGAGAGCTCGCAATGGCATCTCAGGTGTCCGACCGCCTGCACACGCACATCCATGCCGGTGAGAGCGTGCTGCACCGCCTGTCCCGCATCGCGATCGCGGCGCGGGTGCAGCCCGAGGAAGCGCAGGCGCGCTCCAAGAACGCCAAGGCGATCGTCGCCGCAGCCGAAGCCTTCACCGAGCGCAAGAGGGCGAACGGTCTCGCCGCATGAAACGCCGCCGCGATTTTCGCCTGATCCCGTTCCTGCTGGTCGCCGTCGGCTGTCTGGCGCTGCTGAAGATCAGCGGCATCGTGCTCGACGGCGGCTACCTTCTGATCGGCGAACCGCAACCGAAGAAACTGTCCTGGGCGCAGGAGACGCTGAACTTCCCGGTGCCGGGCGGCAAGGTCGAGCCGGTCGAGGTGACCGGTTCGGTGGATGCGCCGAAGAAAGAGGAGTCGGCCAAGAACGTCAGCGAAACGCGGCCGGCGGAGGTCGTGGCGCAGGCGCCGACGCAAGTGTCCCCCACCGAGCGCGCCGTGCTGGAACGGCTGCAGGAGCGGCGGCAGGAACTGGAGACGCGCGCCCGCGAAGTCGACATCCGCGAGAGCCTGTTGAAGGCGGCCGAGAAGCGGATCGAGTCGAAGGTCGACGAGATGAAGGGCGTGGAGACGCGCATTTCCGCCGCGGCGCAGCAGAAGGAGGAAGCCGACAACGCGCGCTTCAAGAGCATCGTCACGATGTATGAGAACATGAAGCCGAAGGATGCCGGCCGGATCTTCGACCGCCTCGAGATGTCGGTGCTGATCGAGGTCGCCTCGCGCATCAAGCCGCAGAAGATGGCGGATATCCTGGCGCAGATGTCGGCGGAGGCCGCCGAGAAGCTGACGGTCGAGCTCGCCCGCCGGTCCGGCGGCGTCGGCATGTCGGCGTCGATGACGACGCTGCCGAAGATCGAGGGCAGGGCGCCGACGAATTAGGGTCAGGCGACCAGTGCGAGACGCGAGCCGATCTGTTTCTTGAGCCATGCGACCAGCGCTCGCGCATGGCGCTCGCTCGGGCTGCTGGGATCGAACAGGGCGGTGAAGAGCGGTCCCGGCGCGACCAATTCAGGCGCAAGGCGGATCAAGGTTCCGCGCTCGATCTGGCCCGCGACAACGGCGAGCGGTGCGACCACGGCCCCCTGTCCCGACAGGGCTGCTTCAAGCGCAATATAGTTGTGCTCGAATGTTTCAATCGCCGACAGCTCCGCGCGACCGAGCCCGGCCGCGGCCAGCCAATCGTCAAGCTCCCCGGGACGCGTCTCGCTCTCCAGAAACTTGATCTTGCGCAGATCGCAGTGGCTTCCATACAGGCCCGGCGCGGCCAGCAGCCCCAGCGTGTCGCGAAACAAGGGAATTGCCGTGAGGTCGGCGGGAGCGGCTCTGTCGCCGCTGCGAATGGCCAGGTCCCAGGCCAGCTCCCGCCAGTTCTCCGGTGTGTGGGTCGGGCGCACGCGAGCCTTCAGCGTGCGACCCGGACCGCTTCAGATCGGGCAAGCGCGGGATCAGCCAGTGCATCGCGAATGTCGCAGGCGCAATGATCTGAAAAACGGCGTCGGCGCCTTCCTGCGCAGGCCGCCCGGCCGGGCGGATGGCGTCCAACGACTGTTCGATGGCCACCAGGCCCGCGCCGATGCCCTCGGCCAAGGTCAGTGCCGCGTCCGTCGGCACCATCCGCCGCCGATTATCCAGGAAAAGTTGCAGGCCCAACCAATCTTCCAGGCCGGCGAGATGTTTGCTGATGGCGCCGTGGGTGACGCAGAGTTCGGCGGCTGCCGTCGTCACGCTGCCATGCCGCACCACCGCTTCAAGCGCGATGAGGGATTTGAGCGGCGGCAGTAATCGTTTTGTCATGTGAGCTTTGCTCAAGCATCACCGAATTCTTCTCCATTTACTCCGCACGACATGGATGGAAAAAGACCGGTAGCGCAGCGTTTCTTCGGTCCCGCAACGCTAATCGCCGTTTGTGACAGTTACTTGAAGCCAGACCGCGGTAGCCGGAGAGCGCTGAATGCGACGTGCGATCATCGTCATCCTTGACGGCCTGCGACGCGATTTCGTCGATGAAGCGCAGACGCCGAACCTGATGCGTTTTGCGCGAGAGCGGGCGGCAACGTTCGCCAGCCATCGTTCGGTGTTCCCTTCCGCCACGCGCGTCGTCACCGCAAGCCTCGCCACCGGCTGCTATCCGGCCCGTCACGAACTGCAGGGAAACAGCCTGGCCCTGATCGAGGACGGACAACTGGTCCCGCATGACGCCGGTCATCCCGATTTTCTTCAGCACAAACGGAGAGTGACCGGGCGTTCGCTCGCCGTCCCCACATTGGCGGAGCGCGTGCGCGACACTGGCGGCGCCATCGTCCTTGCGAACGTCTCGCCCGGCGCGACCTATGCGCACGATCCCGACGGGCATGGTCACGTCTACCACCGCGACGGCTCTTTCGGTCCGGGTCGCACGCCGCTGCCGGCCAGCGAACATCTGGCAATCGGCCCTGACGTTGCAGGCGACCGCGCCATGACCGAGCGCTTCGTGTCGGAAATCCTGCCCGAGCGCCGGCCGGCCCTGGCGGTTCTCTGGCTCGGACATCCCGACACGACGCAGCACGAGGTGCCGCTGGGCTCTCCCGAGCATATCGCCGTTTTGCATGAGGCCGACCGGCACGCCGGCATGGTGATGGACGCCGTCGCACGCCTGAAAGATGCAGGCGACGAATATCTGCTCATTGTCGGCTCCGATCATGGCCACCAGACCGTCACCGAAATCGTGGACGTTGAAGCCGAGCTGATCGCGGCGGGCCTGAAAAGCTCGACCGGTTCGGGCGACGTGGTGGTGACCTCGAACGGCACTGCGGCTCTTGTCTACCTGCATCCCGATTGTGCGGACCGTCACATGCGCCTCGGAGAGTTCCTGCGCGAGCCGGTCATGGGCGGGCGAGGTGCTGCAGGGCGATGAGCTTGCGCGCGTCGGTCAGGCCCGCCATCACGCGCTGGCCTTCGCCATATCGATGCGTGCCGATGACACGCCGAACAGCTTTGGCGTTCCAGGCTCGAGCCTCGCCGTCAAGCCCGCGATCGGCAAGTCCGACCGCTTGAACTGCGGCCAGCATGGCGGGCTCGGACGCTACGAGCAGATGCCGTTTCTGATGATCGAGGGGCAGGGGTTTGTCCCAGGCGCGCGACACGACGCGCCGAACCTCGATCGTGGACATTGCGCCCACGGTTCTCACGCATCTGAAACTGGACGGCGCCGAGACGATGGACGGCAGGCCGCTTCAGACCACGCCGTAATCTCGCCGAACGCTTGCCGTTCGGCGCGCAACATCAGGAGACGATCATGCCGACCACACCCTTGAACCGTCGCCGCTTTCTTGAAGCTGCTGCAGCGTTGAGCCTCGCGGGCTCAGGTGTGTTCGCGGGCGGCGCCGCCCAGGCGGCAGGCGAAGAGGTCAGGCGCGGCGGCACGCTGCGTTTTGCCACGCTCGGATTGGATACATCGGATTTCCACCGGCACACCGGCTCGATCGGCGTGCCGCAGGTGATTGTCGAAGCGCCGACCTCCATCGCCGACGACGGCAGCGTCAAGCCCTTCCTGGCGGAGAGCTGGACGATCGCGCCGGACGGACTTGCCTACACCTTCAAGGTTCGCCCTGGCGTCAAGTTTCACAACGGCCGCGTCATGACGTCGGCCGACTTCCTTGCCAACTTTCAGCGCGTGCAGACGAAGGTGCAGGGCGGCTGGCTCGCGTCGGCGATGAAGCAGGTCGCCGGCTTCGAGACGCCGGATGCCGCGACATTCGTCGTCAAGATGCAGAAGCCTTACGCGCCTTTCCTGAACCTGATTTCGGAACTGTGGATCGTCGCGCCGGAAAGCGAGGGCTGGGCCGAGACGGTCAAACGGCCGATCGGCACAGGCCCGTTCAAGTTCGAGCGCTGGACACCCAAGGTCGAACTGTTCGCTCCGCGCCATGCCGAATACTGGCAGGCCGGCAAGCCTTACCTGGACGCGGTGCGCTTCGACCTGAGCGACAACGAGCAGAACGATCTCCCCTTGCGCTCCGGCGATCTGCATATCGGCCGCGTTGCGATCGACAAGATCGCCGAGATTGCGAAGCAGCCGGGCTTCCAGCTGATGCCGCTCAAGGATTCCACCTGGTACTTCTGGTCGTTCAACAATCGCAAGCCGCGCCCGCCGTTCGACCGCGTCAAGGTTCGCGAAGCGGTGAGCTACGCGCTCGACAAGCCGGGCTATATGCAATTCATCTCCGGCGAGCGTGGCATCGTCACCAATCAGTGGGTCGCACCCGGCAATTTCTATTTCGACAAGGCCATTCATGATGCGGACCGGCATGCCAAACCGGATCTCGCCAAGGCGCAGAGCCTGCTCAAGGCCGAGGGCGTCGATCCGAAGGCGACGCCGCTGCGCATCGTCTCCTGGCAAACCCCATACGCCGAAGTCGCAGCGCAAGCGGTGCGTGCGCTCGGCTTCAAGGTCGAACATCTGGCGCTGGACGATCTCAGCGCCCAGCGTCGGCTGGGCGAGTATGACTGGGATCTTGCGCCGATGGGTTCGGGTCCGCGCGCCGACATCTTCCTGCGCTACGTGCGCCTGATGTCGGACGGTCCCAATCCCGTGCTGTGGGGCGGCGTGCAGGATCCGGAATTCGACAAGCTGACGCTCGCCGCCGTCGCCGAGGTCGATGACGCCAAGCGCAGGGAGCTCTATCTCCGCGCCTGGCAGCGCGTGATGGACGGCTACTATACGGTGGTCGCCGGCCACGCCTTCGACACCTTTGCCGGCAGGCCTGAGGTGCGCGGCTTTTCCGGCGGGTTCACCTGGTCGCCGCACCGGGTCGACGGCGGGCTGGCCTTCACATGGCTCGCGAGCTGACCGCAGCGTCGTCTGCGGACACGCCGCGGACGGCAGCGCGCTGGCCAGTCAGCTTGCTGCTGTCCATCGCGGTGCTGGTTGTGGCGATCGTTCTGGGGATTGCCGGTCCCGGGGCGTTCGATCTTGATCCCACCGCGCAACTGCTGCGTCTGCGCAACCATGCGCCATCCGACGCGCACCTGCTCGGCACCGACCACCTCGGGCGCGACGTCCTGGCGCGACTGATCGCCGGCCTTGGCATGAGCTTGGCCGTGGCGGCAATGGCGCTGGTCATTGCCGTTGCGGCTGGCGTTCTGCCGGCGCTCGTCGCGGCGACTGTCGGCGGTCCGATCGAAACGATGCTGGTCTGGCTGGTGGATTTGCTGCGGGCGATGCCCGGCGTTCTGCTCGCACTGGTGCTCGCGGCGGTCCTCGGATCCGGCGTCATGCCGTTGTCGCTGGCTGTCGGGCTGACATTCGCGCCCACATTCGCGCTGGTGACCCGCGCGGCCTATCTGCATGAACGCGGCATGCCCTACATCGAGGCGCTGCAGGGACTTGGCGCCGGCGCGCTGCGCGTCAGCTTCCTGCCACGTGCTGCCCAACATCGCCGGTCCGCTCGTGACGCAAGCGGCGATCATCCTGCCGCGCTGCATCGTCACGGAATCGGTGATGAGCTTTCTTGGTCTCGGCGCCTCGCCCGACATGATTACCTGGGGCCGCATGATCGCCCAGGCCTCGCGGTTCTTTGAGGTCAATCCGGTCGCGGTCATGGCGCCGACGGTCGCCACCGGCGTCCTCACGCTCTCGCTGGCGGTGGTTGGCACCGCGATGCGCCACCGGCTCGATCCGATGCGCAGGGGAGCGCGCTGACGATGATCTCGTGGCCGGCACTCGGATCAAGGGCTCTTGATGCCGCAAAGGGTGTCGCCGGTGCGATCGCGGCCATCCTCGGAATGACAGTCATCGTCTTTCTTCTGCTGCGCGTCGTGCCGGGCGACATCATCGATCAGGTGGCGAGCGAAGGCGGCTTCACGACGTCGATGATGGAGCAGATGCGGCACGATTTCGGGCTGGACCGTCCGGTGTGGGAGCAACTCGTGTTGTGGCTCACGGGTGTCGTCCACGGCGATTTCGGCATGTCATTGCGGTTCCAGCAGCCGATCTCCGACATGCTCGCGGGCGCGGTGATGCCGACGGTCAGCATCGCAATCCCGGCATTTGCGATCGGGCTTGTCCTCGGCGTCGCTTTGGCGGTCGGTGCGGCTGCCTGGCCGCGCTCGGGTCTGCGTTCGGTGGTCGAGGCGATCAACATCTGGTCGATCGCCGTGCCGACCTTTTGCGTCGGTCTCATCGGCATTCTGGTTTTCGTGCTCTGGCTGCGCTGGACGCCGCTCACGGGAAACATCTGGTTGCCGGCTCTCGTGATCGGCATCGATATTGCGGGGCAGCTCGCAAAGCCGTTGCTCGAAGACCTCGAGGAGGAATTGGCCAGCCCTTACGTCAGGACGGCGGCGGCCAAGGGCGTGTTGCGGCTCGCCATTGTCTTCCGCCACGTGCTGCCGAACGCGATCGCGACGTTGCTGGCGCTTTCGGGGCTGGTGATGGGCGGGCTTGCGGGCGGAACGCTGACGATGGAGGTGCTGTTCGGACATGCCGGCCTCGGCAAGCTCGCGCTCGACGCTGTGCTTGCGCGCGATTATCCGGTGACGCAGGCCGCCGTGGTGGTGATCGCAGCGGCGGTGATCCTCATCAACAGCTTCATGGCGAGCCTGGCGCGGCTTCTCGATCCGCGCGTCAACATGGCGTCGCAGTCTTGAGCATGTCGGATCGCCATGCGGCTTCGTCGCCCCTGATCGAGATTGCGGGATTGACGGTCGATTTCGGCGGCGTGCGGGTGCTGCATGACCTCGATCTCACGATCAACCGCGGCGAGGCGCTCGGCGTGGTCGGTGAATTGGGTTGCGGCAAGAGCGTCACCTGGCTTGCCGCGCTGGGATTGCTCGGTCCGGCCGCGCAGGTCTCGGGCGCAGGTACGGCTCGAGGGAGGGAACATCCTCGGGCTGCGCGAGCGGGCGCTGGCAAAAGTGCGCGGCAAGCGCATCGCCATGATCTTTCAGGATCCAACCTCGTCGCTCAATCCCGCCCATCGCGTCGGTTCGCAGATCATGGAGAGCCTGACCACGCATCGCGGCATGAGCGGCTCGGCTGCACGCGCCGAGGCGCGCCGCCTGCTCGAGCGCGTGCACATCGCCGATGCCGGGCGGCGGATGCAAGCCTATCCGCACGAGCTGTCGGGCGGCATGAACCAGCGGGTCATGATCGCGCTGGCGCTGGCCGGGCAGCCCGATCTTCTGGTCGCGGACGAGCCGACCACGGCCCTGGATGTCACCATCCAGGCGCAAATCCTCGACCTCCTGAACGAAATGCGCCGTGACACCGGCATGGCGCTCGTCATCATCAGCCACGATCTCGGCGTGGTCGCTGAACTCGCCGACCGGGTTGCCGTCATGTATGCCGGCCGTGTCGTCGAGGAGGCGCCGGTTGCGCGCGTGTTCGACCCGGCTCACCCCTATACGCGCGGCTTGCTGGCGGCGCTTCCGGAACTGGCGGGCGAACGGCGGAAGCTGAACGCGATACCGGGTCAGGTGCCGGGGCTTTGGGCGCTGCCGACGGGCTGCGCCTTCGCGCCTCGCTGCGTGGATCGGCAGCCGGCATGCGGCGCCGCGGTGCCGGATTTCGTTGACGTCGCCGACGGCCATCGGACCGCCTGCATCAATATCGAACCGCAAGCCTCGCGGGTTTCCACCGAAGCGATGCCCAGGACGACTGCACGATGAATCCGCTTCTCGTCGTGAACGGCCTGACGCACGTCTTTCGCGTGCGGGCGGGCGGGATGCTCGCCTCGCGCTCGGACGTGCGCGCCGTCGACGACGTGTCGCTGCACATCAAGAGCGGAGAGACCCTGGGTCTGGTCGGTGAATCCGGCTGCGGAAAATCCACCACAGCCAGGCTGATCCTTGGCCTCATTCCGGCATCGGCCGGCACGGTCACTTTCGAGGGCAGGCCGGTCACCGCACGTCGCGACGCGCTCTGGCGCGCGCAGCGCCGCCGCATGCAAATGGTCCATCAAGACCCGCTTGGCGCGCTCGACCGTCGCCTTAGCGTCGGCGCGCAAGTGCGTGAGCCGCTGGACATTTTCCGGCTTCGGCGCGGCGGCGAACGGCACGACCGTGTGCTCGCCGTCTTCGATGCGGTCGGACTGCCCGGCGCGCTGTTCGGCCGCTATCCGCACGAGCTGTCGGGGGGCCAGCGGCAGCGGGTCGTGCTCGCGCGTGCCCTCGTGGTCGAGCCGAGCCTGCTGGTCTGCGACGAGCCGGTCTCCTCGCTCGATGTCTCGATCCAGGCGCAAGTCATCAATCTGCTCGGCGACCTGCAGCAGAGCTCGGAATCGCCATGCTCTTCATCAGCCATGACCTCAGGGTCGTGCGCCAGGTCGCACATCGCGTCGCGGTGATGTATCTCGGGCGCATCATCGAAACCGGACGGCCGGAGCAGCTGTTCCACCGCCCCTCCCATCCGATACACCCAGGCGTTGGTGTCGGCTGTGCCCAATCCGCGTGCGCGCATCGTCTAACGCGGGCGTCGACGCCGCTCAGCAAAATGGCCGGATCGTTCTCCATGGCGATCCGCCAAGCCCGGTCGACATACCCGGAGGCTGCGCCTTCCACCCGCGCTGCCCCCTCGCAACGGAGCGGTGCCGGAGCGAACGTCCGGCGCTGGTGGTGCTTGACACCGATCGGCTGGTCGCCTGCCATCGCGCCGGGGAACGGATCGGCAACGCCGCATAGGGCGCACTCCCGATGCTGCGGGCTCTCGATCCGGTCGCGGGTGATCATGGTGCGCGGGTCTTCCTTCACCTCCGGCGCGGGGACTGGCGTAGCGCCGGCCTTGCTTGTACTGCTCGGTGTCCTCGCTGCGCTCTTCGGCTTGAGGCTTCGCAATCGCTTCCGGCGTGTCCCACATGAACTTGCGCGACGCATCGGGCGGGGGCTGGTCCGCCGCCGGCGGTACGTTCCTGAAGCTGCTTCCCGTGCCTATGCCGGTGGTCACGCTGTGATCGGTGCCGGGCCTCAGCGTGCTATTATTTTGCGCCCGAAGCGGCAGTGTCGAAACCAGCACGGCAGCACATGCGAGCGCGAACTGAACAATTCCCGGCATGACCTTGCTCCGCCAGCATCTTTCAGGTGGTCAATGTCGCAGGCGAGGGGCCGTTCCCGGGATGCCAAATTCCGCGCAAGGCGCCGTCGTTAACAAACCCTTAAGCGCCCGATTCTAGGGTCATAACGGCAGCTGCGGCGCAAGGCCGTCGGCGGAAGTAGAAACGTCAAGCATGGCGCGTGGGGGTTCCTCTGAATCCTGGTCGTGCGCTCGCACTCTTGCGAGTGCGCTGACGCGCGCGTTCGCAAGATCCCGGCGCGCCGTCGTTGCCGCCGTCGTGCTCGGATCTGCCTTCGCCGCGCCCGCGACCGCGCAGGTCATCAAAGGCGATGCCACGATCTCCAAGCCGGGCGACTATGCCCGTCTCGTCATCAAGCTGCAGCGTCAGGTCGAGGCCGAGGTGCGCACCTCCGGCATGATCGTGGTCGTGCGGTTCGTCGGCCCGATCGACGTCAATGTCGACAAGCTGTGGGAGGGCGCGCCGGACTTCGTCAGCTCGGCCCGCACCGATCCCGACGGCAGCGCGATCCGCCTGGCATTGGCGCGCAAGGCCACGCCAAATGTGATGGTGGCGGGCGAGCGCCTGTTCATCGACCTGCTGCCCGAGGTGGTGGACGGACCGCCGCCGTCGCTGCCGCCGGACGTCATCAAGGAGCTGGCCGAGCGGGCGAAGGAGGCCGAGAAGCTGCTAGCGGCCGCGCGATGCCGCACTGGTTGCGAAGAAGCGGCCGCCGATCCGCGTTCGGGCGTCCACGCAACCGACCTTCACGCGCTATGTGTTTGAGCTGCCGGACGGCGCCGGTGTATCGACGATCCTCAACAAGGATCGCCTGACGCTGAATTTCGACTGCGGCCTTTCGTTCGACCTTGCCGACGCAAAGGTCGCGTCAGCGGCGAACATTACGTCGATCGCCCAAAAGGTCGACGGCGACAGCACGGTCGTGGAGTTTGGCCTGATCGGCGATGCCGACGTTCACTCCTTCCGTGAAGAGAAAAATTACGTCGTCGACATCGGCTTCGCTGCCAAACAGGATCCCCTGCCAAACCTCGACGAGGGAAGCCCACAGGCAGCCGCCGGCCACGGTGCCGCCCGCGATGCAGCGTCCAGGCGAGATCGTCCCACCGACCTCGCAGGACACTGTCAAGGAAGCGGCCTTGCTCCCGCCGCGCCCGCGATGCCGGCCGGTCCGCCGCAGCGAATGGAGGTCGGGCCCGCGCCATGGCTGCGCCGCCGAACGAGCTGACCCAAAGCCCGCGGTCAAGGCGATCAAGCCCGCCGGCGCGCAGCAACGGGAGGCGCCGACCATCACCGGCGATTCCACCGCGATCACCGTCCGCCGCAACAGTGAGGGACTCCGGCCTACGATTCCGTTCGCGCCGCCGACCCCCGCCGCCATGTTCGTCCGCGCGGACGCGGTGTCGATGATCTTCGACAGCGAAACGCCGCTCGATGTCAGCCAGATCACCCGCGACGGCGGCGCGATCGTCCGCGATGCGCTGCGCGTGGCGTTGCAGCGCGGGCAGGCGATCCGCCGTTCGCCTGAACCGTCCGCAGCTGGTCGGCGTGTCCGGCGACGGTAAGGCATGGATCGTGCAGGCGGCCGATACGGCGCAATCGCCGCCGCAGCCGCTCGCGGCGTTGCGCAACATCGCCGACCCGGCCCGCGCCAGCGTGCAAGTGCCGCTCGCCGAGCCGGGGCGGCTGCACCGGCTTGTCGATCCCGATGCCGGCGACGAGGGTCTCGCTGCTACTGCCTCGCCGCCGACCCGCGGTTCTCAAGCGGCAGAGCTTTGTGGAGTTCTCGTTGCTCAATCCGTGCACGGCGTCGCCGTGCAGCTGAACTCCGAGGATGTGCAGGCGGAGCTTGCCTCGGACAAGATCGTCCTTGGCCGACCCGGCGGCCTGACGCTGTCGGCAGCCGATATGGTTCCCGAACGCGCCGTCGCAGCCGCAAGAACCCTGCTCGATGTCGGCACCTGGCGCGACGATCGCGCGGCCAACTTCTTCCAGCGCCGCGCTGCGCTCCTCGGACCCAGGCTGCGCAATCGTCGCCTGACGGCCGGGTGGCAGCGCGGCTTGATCTGGCGCGGTTCTACGCTGCAAACGCGTTCTACGTGGAGGCGCGGGCGGCCATCGATGCCTTCCTGCACGATCAGCCGGCGGGCTCGGAAGGATTCCAACCTGCTGATCATGCACACGCGCTGACGAGCATCCTGTCGGAGCATGAACGAACGAAGCAACAAAACAGAAAAAAAAAAACATGGCGCCACGTATTGCTGCTGCACCTCTGGACCCAGATCGTCGGCAAGATCAGGCTGACCAAGACGCCTTGGCTGAATCACTCCTGGCACGTGGCGCTTTATGTCACCCCACGCGGCTTGACGACGTCGCCGATCCCGGATGGCGCACGAACATTCCAGATCGATCTCGATTTCATCGATCACGCCCTACGCATCTCGACCAGCGACGGCGCGCAGCGGCAGTTCGCGCTCGCCGGACAATCGGTTGCCGGTTTCTACACCGCCACGTTGGCGGCGCTGGCGGAACTTGGCATTGCCGTCAGCATCGACGAGATGCCGAACGAGTTGCCTGACCCGATCCGGTTTTCGCAGGACACCGTCCACGCCAGCTACGATCCCGACGCGATCAGGCGCTTCCTGCAGATCCTCGTGAATTGCGATCGCATCTTCAAGCAATTCCGCACCGGCTTCCTCGGCAAGGCCAGCCCGGTGCACTTCTTCTGGGGCAGTTTTGATCTCGCGGTGACGCGTTTCTCCGGCCGGCGCGCGCCACGCCATCCCGGCGGCGTGCCCAATTTGCCCGACGCGGTGGCCCACGAGGCCTATTCGCACGAGGAAAGCAGCGCCGGATTCTGGCCGGGTCTGCGGCGCTGCTGGATTATCCCGCGTTCTATTCCTACGTCTATCCCGAGCCTGCGGGCTTCCGCGCCGCCAAGGTGCGGCCGGCCGCGGCCTTCTTCAGTGAGGCGCTCGGCGAATTCATCCTGCCCTATGACGCCGTGCGCACGGCTGATGATCCCGACCAGGCGCTGATTGATTTCCTGCAGAGCACCTATGAAGCCGCAGCGATCTCAGCGAAATGGAATCGCGATGAACTGGAATGCGACCTGAGGTCGACCCGGCGTGGTGCGGCAGGTGTAGGCGCGGATCAATGCTCGCTCGCAGCGTCGGCTTCTGCCGTCGAAAGCCACCAGCCATCGCCCGCAAACCAGCAGGTATCATCGACGGCGTTATCGAGCCGGCAGTGACCGCACCCGTTCCCAGCCGTGCCAGAAACGCCTCCGTCCATACGACGGCCCGCATCCTCGTCCTGAAGACCGACACAGCCGATGAACTGTGCCCGGCCAAAGAACTTCGCCGGCCAAACCGCGCCCTGATCGGGACGTTTGACCAACAGCATCCCTCCCAGCACGCCTGTCGGGCGCAAGCGGAAACAACAGCCGGCCACCGGGACGCAGCGCATCGAGCCACACCTTGGCTGGTTGGGCCGCGCCGGCACAAACGTAGATCAGATCCGCTGTTGGCAGAGTCCGGCGAAATGCCCGACCTGGCCTGAACGTTTGCCTGCGGCAGGCCTTTCAGATTGTCGCGCGCGCGATCCGCCAGGCTTTCGTCGATCTCATAGGCGTGCACCTGACCGCTCGGCCCGACGAGTTGTGCGAGGATCGCCGTGTAATACCCCGTCCCCACGCCAACCTGCAGAACAGTCTCGCCTTCCTTCAATTCGCAGGCATCGAGCCAATAGGCATGAGCGCTGGGCATTCCGATATTGAGATGCTGCGCGCTATCCAGCGCGACCAGCGTATTCTGATAGATAAACGCCGGATCATCATTCGGGGTCTCCACATAATCATGTGCACCGAGCGTGATCAGCCAGGGCCCCGGCCCCACAAACGGTTCGCGCTTGACCGCGCGAAAGGCCTGTTCAATACGGGAATCCCGCTGACCTTGGCTGCGGCGCAGACAAGGCTGGCATAGAACGAATGCAGATGTTCCGATCGGTCTTCCATGATGAACTTCCGGCATTGCGATGCTCGATCGTATTCGAGACTGTCGCCCGCAGGAAGCTCCGCAAGATGGGCAAAGCCGGGAGCCGCTGCTATCACGGCGAAATGGGATCGCGATGTACGTTCCAGTCCAACCGGAATGAAACCGCTAATGCCGCAACTGCGGCTTGACCACGGTCTGCCGAACTTCGGCGCCGCAGTCGGCGCATTCAAAGGTGAAGTCGATCTTCGCCATGCTCCAGTGCGGCTCGACGTCCCTTACAAACATCGGAAGCCCGACGCAGCTCGGACAAATGACGAAAGCCGGCTCGATGTCGTCGTGATGGTGGATATAGGCTGGCATGTCGGCACTCCCCACGGAAGCATTCAGCTGTAGCCCTTGACCCGACCATCAGCATACGCCGCTGCCGTAAAGACGATCATGAACTCTTGCGAACACAGGAAGAACAACCGCACAATCCTGCCGCGTGTGACAGATTTGCACGACCGTGTCGTCTCTGCCACAGATCGTCAGTTCTCTTCGCGCGACAAGGGTTTACCGAGCGCCCGCTTCAAACAGGCGGTGAGCTTCGGATAGTTGCGCAGCTCGCGCGCGGCGCGATCGCGCAATGCGTAGGGCAATCCGCGCAGGCTCAAGGCGGCGCTGATATCGACCAGCGGCAGCGGCGTCACGCCAAAGCGGCGCTTATAGTCATAATCGCCGACGCTGAAGTCGAACTCGCGCACGCCGTCCTTGTGCAGGGCTGCCATGGTACGTTCGATGACCAGCCGGCCCGGCGAACAACTCGACCATTTCTCGCCGGCGTTGCTGAACCGCATCATGACATAGCGCGAACCGCTGCGAACGCCGAGCAAGGTCGCGACGACTTCCTCGCCGACGGTCAGCGCCGACACCACGGCATAGCCCGCGCGCCGTCACGCACGAGATTTCGATAGAAATCGGCATAGGCCTCGTCGCCGAGAATGAAGTTGACCCCGAGATGCTGCATGCGGGCGCTCTGCTGCGCATCCAGGGTGGCGAGAAAGCGCAGTGCTTCGTCGCTTTCTCCGCTATCCGGAATGCAGCGCCGGGATACGCCGTAAACGCGCGCCAGCTCCGTTCGAGAACCCTGCGGACGTCGCGCTTGAGCGAACGCTTGTACAGATCGAAATCCTCGCCTGTCGTGACGAGATTTCCGTTCAGCGAGCACGGCCCGGCGCCATCCAGCATCGCCAGCGGATTGGACCCGCCCTGCAGATCGAGCGGCATTTTCTTGAAGCGAATGAGATCGGCTCCGCCCGGCAGCCGGCGCAGCGCCCGCCGCAGGTCGCGCCACAAGATGGCTGCCGCCTTCGGTTCGCGCGGCGCGGCCGGACCGAGCAGCGGCGCATTGTAGTCGGTCAGTTCGAGGTCGGCGAATTCCACGACGCGAATGCGCTTCAGCTTGCGCCTGATCAGCGGCAGACGGAGTGCGACTTCGCCCGTCGCACGATCCCTGACCGTTGCGAGGAGCGGCTCGATACCGGGCTGACCGGCGAACGCGCCATACCATGCCCCGAGCCACTTTTCGTGCTGGAAGATGGTCGCCTGTCCGCGCACGATACGCACCGTCCCAGTCGCCTGCGACGGTATCCCAGTCGTTGAACTCCACGGAGAACGCCGCAACTTGCGACGTGCGGTTCCGAGCCACGTGCCGTGCTGCGTCGTTCGTCAGTGTCGTCACGATCAAGCCGCCTTCATGCCGCCCTGGAGAAGATCGACCACCTGCTCCGGATGGTCGTGGTCGAGCCGGAACTCGATCTCGTTCCGCGCCTTGCGCTCGCGCTTGACCCAGGACGTGTTGCGCAGCGCCTTCTGCATCACCGCCTTGCCCCAGAACGACGGACCCTTGAGCGCGCGGCTCTTGGGCGTATATCCGAAGCGATTGCGCAGCAGGCCGTTGGCCAGATTGACGATCCGCGTCCGCCTGATCTCTTCGTTCTCGTAACCCACCGTCATGGAGATGTTGACGGTGCCGAGATTGTCGACGCGATGCGGCGCGTTCAGCGGCCAGTTCAGCATCTGCCCGGGCTCGAGATCGAGCACGGTCGCATAGCGATCGTACCATTCGTGATAGGGCATATCGAGTTCGAGCTCGAACAGCTGGATGTCCTCGAGGTTCTTCGGAGTCACGAACGGAGGGTTCGACGGATAGATATGGACGCGCTTGCGGCCGGCGATTTGAATCAGGCTCTGGCCGGGAAGATCGGCGTGGTAGTGAACCTGCGCGTTCGGCGCCGAGATCAGAATGCCGGCGTTGTATTGGTGCGGCAGCGCGAAGTGCGGGACCTTCTCGCCGATTTCGGCGAACATCTGGGCCAGCATGTCGCTGTAGCGGGAGTCGATATCCGAAACCATGCGCAAATTGAGCCAGAGGTCGCCCCTGGAAATCGCATCGATGACCTGATGGCCGCTGAAATTGCCGATATCGCCCTGCCGCCAGATACGCTTGCCGTCCTTCACGCCGGTCTGCATCAGGCTGTAGTGCTCGCGCGGATAGTGCTCGATCAACTCGGCAAGACGCTCCATCGAGAACAACGGCGACTTGTGCATGTTGTGCGCAAGCCGGATTGGTGCGTGCCCCCACAGCACCGAATGGGTATCGTCCCAATTGCTGAAAATGCGATCTGCTGCCATCGTCCAACTCCTTTTGACTTACAATTTTTTTCGCCCGGATGACGACCCATTCCGGTTGCGCCTTGCACGCTGTCCCGAAATCTCAGATGGCTGCCACGCCGTCGGTCATCCGATGTCCCGATATGAGACGGCCGGATAACCTTCACGCTCTAACTGGCAAGAAGGATGCCGCAGGGGTGTCGCACCCGCTTACCGGACGATAATGTCTGGGATGTATGGCTAACGCTGGCATAACCGAGAAGGCACCGGCGACCCCCACGATGGCTTCAGAACCGCAATACCGGGCGCTGTTTCTCGGCGCCGGCCCGCAAATGCAGTGCGGCGTCGGGCAATTCACGCGATTGCTGGGCGAAACGGTCGAAAAGACCGAACCCGGCAGTTGCACGACGTTAACCCTGACGCGGTCGGAAGGGTCGTTCGCCGATATCTGGCGCGCCGTCGGCTCGGCCCAAAGCGTGGTTTGCAACTTTCCGATCGTGGCCTGGAAGCGCGTGATGTTCGCGCCGCTGCTCGCGATGGCCATGGCGCGGCTGCGGCGGCGCAGGATTGTCCTGATTCAGCACGAATGGGCCGGGCTGCACTGGCTGCGCCGGGTCACCTATATGCCGGCGCTTCTGCTCGCCGATACCATCGTCATGTTCTCGCCGCTGGTGCGTCGCGAACTGGCCGAGGATTCCCTGGTGGGCTGGACCGCGAAAAAATGCGTGCTGGCCCCGCTGCCGCCCAACATCGAGGCGCCTGCGGGGATCGCGGATTCGGAATTGCGCCGGCGTCTCGCTGCGGCAAGGCAGGATGGACGGCTGGTGATCGGTCATTTCGGTTCGATCTATCCGGCCAAGCAACCCAATGCGCTGCTGGAGATCGGCGCGATCCTGAAGCAACGTGGGCTCAGGCCGCTGATCGTCTATGTCGGCTCCTTCATCCGCGGCGTCGACAATGTCGAGCAGGAATTCCATGCCCGCGCCACCGAACTCGGGATCGCCGATGACGTGATCGTATCCGGCTTCGTCGCCTCCGATCACGAGGTGTTCGGGCTGTTCGGCGCGGTCGACGCGTTTTGCTATCCGCTCGACGAAGGGCTCACCGCGCGGCGCTCCAGCGTTCTCGCCTGCGCGCAAGCCGGCCGGCCGCTGATCGTGACCGGTCCCGCGCTGCCTGACGAATTCGACCATCATGTGCGCTTCAAGGAATTGATCGATCGCGGCGCCATCGTGCTGGTGCCGCGGGGATCGAACGCGGATGCCTACGCCGATCGCATCGTTGCCGCGCTGAAACGACACGCCCGTGCAGGCCGCGTTCGACTTCGATGGATGGTGGCAGGACGTCGCGAACGCGGTTCGCGCGCAGCTCTAGATTCTCGATTTGACGCGTTTTCTTGACGCGAACCGCTGTCCACTTCGCTGGAAAACGCTTTGACCTCACTCCCGGACGCGAAATCGCGCCAGAAAGTGCAAGCCGAACACCGCCACCAGGAAGGTGAACCACAGGGGATCGGCGCGGTCGAGGAAGAAGCTCTCCATCGACGACAGATAAAGTCCGAACAGCCAGATGCGCAGCAGCGCCATCGCCAGTGGACCGTTGTTGCCGCCGAGATCGGCCTGGTGAAAATTCCGCAACGGCGCGATCACCAGCACCACGATGAGCAGAGCTAAGCCCGGGCAGGCCCATGCCGAGCGCGGTATCGAGATAGCCATTGTGGCTGTGCGCCGCGAACGCGGCCCATTCCTTGCCCGCGGGCAACTCCTGGAACGCCTTGCTGCCCCAAAAGGCCACGAAGCCGTAGCCGGTTGCCAGCTTCTGTTGCAGCGCCTGCAGCGCAAAATTCCAGATGTCGGTGCGGCCGGTGAAGGTCGAATCCAGCGGCAGCAGCCTGGCGATCGCAGCCAGGCCTTCGCTCATGACGGTGCCGACGCTGAGCATGTTCAGCAACAACAGCGGTGTCAGGAGCAGGACGGCCCGCACCCAGAACGAGCGAAGCACTGATGTCAAGCGAGGTAAGCAGCAGCACCGCAAAGCACAGCGTCAATGAGCTCTTGCCGGCGGCATGAAAGAGAAACAGCGAACTAAGCCCGATAATGGCCGCGCCGGACAGCAGCGCGCCGGAACGCGCGATGTAGATGCCCAGGAACAGCAGCATCACCATCACGCCCGCCGCCACGTTCTTGTGGCCGAACGTGCCGCGCCAGTCGCCGGCAAGAAGCGGTTCCTGCGGATCGGTCGCCTGATGGATCGAGAACTGCGGCGCCAGCAGGATGCCGAGGTAACAGGCGGCGAGCAGGATCAGCGCGGCGATGCTGAACAAACGCGCCAGCTCGCTTTGCGATTTCGGCAGCAGCATCATGGTCGCCGTCACCGCGACAACACACGCCGTCAAGACAAACCGCCGCATCGACGTGCTCGGATCGACCGACAACACCACCGTCATGCAGACCCATGCGCCGAACAGCAAGAACGATGGCGTCAGCAATGTGGCCAGCCCGCGCATGTTGTTGCGCGCCGCCAGCGCGACCATCAGCACCGCAAGGCCACCGAACACGATATAGGTCGGCGCCTCATTGCCGGTACTGACCTCGCCGATTTGTATGTCGCCGAGGTCGGAGAACGGCCGGAGCGAAATCCATGTCAGCACCAGCGCTCCGACGAACGCGGCGCAGCGAACGACGTCCAGCACCTGTTGCCGCCAAACCCCTCCGGCGACGATACGAAGCTGGGACGAGATGGCGAGCTGGCTCACGTGATCTTCGAAGCCTTGTAGGGTTGCGGCTCGATGCCGATCGCCGCCAACGCGCTGCCGGCAGCGACCGTCATCGGATGCATCGCGATGATCCGCTCGCGTTCGGTCAATACGGCGCGCGCGGCGTGAACAAGCGACAGCGGCAAAGCCGCCAGCAATTTGAGCGTCAGCCTGGCGCGCAGCCAGACCGTGGGCGTCGCCTTGCGCTGGACGTGATAATTGATCGCGCCGATCCGCAGGCCGCGGGTGATCAGCCAGCTCAGCTTGGTCCGGCCCGGCGGCACGGTTTCGCTGATCGAGGCTTCCGCCACCCAGTGAAACCGCATGCCCAGGCGCAGGCAGCGGTAGAAGAAATCGGTGTCGCCGCCGCCGAGGAAATTGAAACGCAGATCGAACGCCGGTGCGTCGACGCGCTCGAACACGGAGCGCCTGATCAGGCAATTGCCGCAGCCATAGATCACCGGCACCGGCCCGGAGGTGTCGTAGGCCGGCGCGAAGGCAGGATGACGGCGCAGCCCGCGCTTTCGCGCGTCATCGAAGTGAGGCCTGACCGGTCCGCCGACGATATCGGCGCCGGTGGCCTCGGCCGCGGATATCATCCGTTCCAGCCAGTCCGGCGAGGCGATTTCGTCGTCGTCGATCATCAGGAAGCTGGCCGCCGCCGGGAACGTCTCCAGCGCGGTTTCGAACGCGGCGTTGATCGCGTGACAGTTGCCCTGCCGCGGCTCGACCACGCAGAGACCCGCAAGCTTTCCCGATGCCAGGAATTCCGTTGCGACCGGAACGCTCTCGCTCTTCAGCGCGTCGTTCTCGACCATGACCACGGCAAAGCCGCGGCCGGTGCGCTGGTCGACCAGCGATTGCAGCGTCTGCCGCAGGTGCTGCGGCCGGCGAAAACAGGGAATGCAGACCACGATCCCGACCTCTGACGGATCGAGCCCCGGCGATACCGCCGCCAACGCGAGCGGCGCATGCGGCGGCAAGCTGTCTGTGGTTTCCATTTGCGGCAATCCGGTCGAATTCTGGCGCATGGCGATTCTTGATTGTCGTTATCGTCCCGAACCGGGATCGCGCCGCGGTATCAGGACATAAGCGTTCCGATATGATCATCCATTCGGGAAGTTTCCATGAATCCGGATGATACGAGGAGCATTGTTGCAATATCGGGTCCGACACGCCCCGCTTGCAGCGCCGAATTCCTGCCACGGTTAACGGACGAGGTTAACCGGAACTCAGGCCGGGACGGGAGACCGGTGACGCAGAGCCCGTTCAGCAATAATTCGTCCCAGTTTTATGGAAGGACGCTCGACGGCCCGGTACAGGATCTCGGACGCACATATGGCGGTGACGAAGGCGAGGATCAGAATATAGATCATCGGCGTCGTTCCGATCAGCAGATGCGCCGCCGCGATCAGGATCGGCACGTGAACGAGGTAAAGGCTGTAAGAGATTTTTCCGAGCCAAAGCGGAATTCGGGTGCTTAGCGCGTCGCTTACCCCAGAGTCGGCGAAGCAGAGGACGATGAGCAGGGTTGAACCGATGGCAGTCGGGATACCTCCGACATGAAACGGATTTACCGAAAAGAGAATGATGGCCGAACACCACAATGCCAGCCGGCCCCCTCCGGACAATCCCTGAAGGGCTGCAGCAATGCTGCGTGAGTTCTCCGCGACCACTGCGCCTATGACGAACAGGTAAAGATACTGTCCCGTATTGAACGGATCAAACAGCCACGCCGGCGCGTATCTCGCTTCAATGTAAGCGCAGGCAGCCGAAACGACGGCCCCAACGACGCAAGCGACGCGCCAATCCTGCCTCACCGCGAGCGCGATCAGGGGGAAAACCAGCGACAACCTGAGTTCGATCACAAGGCTCCACATCACGTTGTCGAGCGAATACAGCGCCTCTGCGTCAGTCATTGCAAGATGACCCAGCACGACGGCCAAGGTTGGCCTCAGCTGCCAGTTGAGATCGTTCGCCCAATCGCCCACGCCGCTCATTGGCGCCGGATCGACCATGTACCAGAGGGCAGCCGACAGCAGGATTGCGACGCAGAATGGCGGATAAATCCGCAAGAATCGTTTGATGGCGAAAGACCAATAGGCGCCGGCGTCTTTTGAATAGAGCGTCAGATAAAGAACGAAGCCGCTCATGATGAAAAATAAAATCACGGCGGACTGACCGGAAGTCAGAACCCTTAACGGGGTGTATTTGATCCATGCCGGCGTTTCCGGATACATCAGCCGCATATGATGCAGCACGACGATCAGGGCGGCGATCCCTCGCAATGAGTCCAGCGATCTAATTCGCATCGCAATTGGTGTTCTCCATCCGGCTCAGCGACTGAACAGCTTCCTGAAAAGCTCCTGGGATTTGGGAAACTGGCCGTTGGAGATCTGCGTTGGCCACAATCCGTCGACGTCGAAATAGGCCGCGTAAGCAATATTGTCCCGGTTCTTCACGAACCAGTCGTGCATCTGCTGAATGAAATACGGATTATCGCCGAAATTGCCGACGCCCCATTCCGGATAGCTCATCAGCTTGCCGTGCCTGGCGGCAAAGTCGCGGTGCCATTCCAGACCGAACGGCGCCTTCAGATAAAAATTATTCCACCGCTCCTCCGGCGAACCCTCGAGTTTGAAATCGTAGACGTCCAGACCGATATAATCGACGACATCGTCGCCCGGATAGGACAGATCCGCCGGCGTATCCTGCGTTCCCCATCCCGGACACCAGTCATATTTGAACTCGCTGGAGTGGCGCCGGAAGATCCCGACCACGCGCCGGAACGCCGCGATGTATTCGGCCTCATGATCCTTGGTGAACCACCCCATCTGGGCCAGATTCATCTCCCAGCCGAGACGGATGATCGCCCTTGGCTGCGCATCGGCGATCGCGCGGGCCGCGGCCTCGAAATCCGCGTCGTGCAGACCATTGACGACGTCGACGAGCGGCGTTCCCGTAATCGTCAGCGGCACCGACCAGACCACATTCCGTGACGGGTTGAGCTTCTTCCAGATGCCGGGCACCCAGGTCAGCTTGTGGAAATCTTCCCACGTCGCCTGGCCGTAGAAATCTATCCCCACCACCGACGACGGCGGCTGCTTCAACCATTTTTCCCAGCTCTGCAGCGTACGCTCGCGCCCAACCGGACCCCAATCGACGAACGCGCCGGCAAATTTTGACGGACTCGAAACAGCGCGCGGAGCGGCATTGGTGTCGACGCGCGCGAGCAGCAGCAAGCTCAGCACGAAGGCCACCAGGAAAAACACCAGCCGCCTGAAGCCGACCCGGCGGCGATGCGTGGTTCGTTTAGTTCGAAACATTAGACGTCCTTGTCAACTTGTTGCCGAAGGCGGGAGACAGCCTTCGGCCCACCTCGGCAGCGCCCTTGTCGGTGAGATGACCCGCGTCGAACTGCATCGGAATATCGGCTTCCGCAAACTCGTCGCAACGGCCGTCCCGGCAGACGGCGTCGTAGACCGACAAATAGGTCGCGCCGCGCGCCTTCACCAAACCGCTCATGGCGAGATCGCGCTCGCGAATTCCGGGCGTGCGCCTTGCGCTGGCGAGGGAAGGACTGTCGCGAAGAATTCCGTCGATCAGGAGCCGTGGCAGCGGCGCATCGTACTCGACGATCGGCCCGAGCACGACGACGTCGACCGCCTCTGGACTTCAGGATATCCAGCGTGGCCGACAGGTTCGGCAGATCCTCATCCTTCCATGACGCGGCGAGAAGCACCTTGTCGACATGGTTGTTGGCGAGGAAGCCGTCGAAGGCGAACTCCATCAGATCGCGGCAGGCTTTCATTTCGCCGCGCGCCACTTCCGGAACGGTCGGGCGGCATTCGCTGGCGGTTGCCTGCATGATGTTCACCTGCGGCATGGCCACCGACAGCCCGGACCAGAGGTGCGCGGCATGGCTGTCGCCGACCAGGAGATAGTTCGGCCGCGCCGGATCCGGTTTCAGGCACGTCTCGGCGTCGAACCGCTGGCGGTTGGCCGATATAAAGCAGCGTCCGGTCCGGAACGCGGCGGAGGAATCGTAGGCAAGGTAAGCACCGATATCCACGACACGTTGTGAAAAGCGGTATGGCGCGCCGCTGACGACGAGCACCAGCGCGCACAGCGCAAACGTCGAGCCTATCGCGGTCGATGCGCCGCCGAACACGGCGACCTTCGATGTCCGGTGCGCCATCGAGCGGAACGGCAGCTCGACCAGCTTCCATGACAGATAGGCGAGCCCCACCGACAGCGCGATCAACGTCAGTTTGGTCGACGCTGCCGATTCCGCGCCGAACAGCATGTCGGTGCGCTGAAACACGATCAGCGGCCAATGCCATAGATAGAGCGAATAGGAGATCAGCCCGATGGCGACGAAAAGCGGCAGCGACAGCAGTCGTCCGGCCATCGATACCCCGTTCTCGCTGGAAGCGATCACCAGCGCCGCGCCGAGGCAGGCGAGTGACGTCATCATGAGAAGCGGCGCTGCGGACGATCCGAGCAGGATCACGCCAAGCAGGAGCAGCAGCCCGGCTCCGCCGCAGATGTTTTTCCAGAATGTGGTTTCCGGTACGGGAATGAACCTGACCGCCAGCATCGCACCCAGCGCCAGCTCCCAGGCGCGGAACGGCGTGAGGTAGAACGTGAAGGTGAGATTTCTCGTGCTCATGGCGATTGCTGCCGCAAGCGAGAGCACAGCGACAACCGCGAACAACAATTCTGGCGAGCTTCGGGACCCGGCGATAGACAAAGAGCATCAGCAACGGCGCGATGAAGTAGAACTGCTCCTCCACGCTGAGCGACCAGGTGTGCAGCAGCGGTTTGGTCTCGGCCGGGGCATCGAAATATCCGGCCGTCTGCGCAAAATAGCCATTGGAAATCGAGCCGATGGCGCTGGCAAGGCTCTTGGAATAGCCGATCAGTTCGGCCGGCAGAAAATAGACATAGGCGAAAATGCTCGTGACCAGGAACATCACGAACAGCGCCGGCAGGATTCGCAGGATCCGGCGCTTGTAGAAATTTCCGAGTGAGAACGATCCGTTGCGGATGTCCGCATCGATCATGCCGCAGATCAGATAGCCCGAAATGACGAAGAAGATGTCGACGCCGACGAAGCCGCCCGCGAAGCCGGGTACGCCGACATGGTAAAGAACCACCGGAACAACGGCGAGGGCCCGCAGGCCGTCGATATCCGCGCGGTACTTCATCGCCGAGGCCTCGCGACGCTGCCGGTGCCGCGACCGGCTTTCACCGTTTCAAAATCGGACACCCCTGACAGCTCAGCTGTGCCGAAACGGGTTAATGCCGCGGCGAACTCTCCGGACGCCGGGAAACTGGATTGGAACGGCGGGCAATCTGTCATGGGCAAGCACTCATGCCGAAGAGCATCGGCGATGCGGGATCGTGCTCTGCAATATCCGGGCAACCTCCGCAACAGCGCCGTGCCAGCAGCTATTCGCGCTTGCATCATGGTTACTTCGCGCGCCTGAGCGGCGCGCGATGGTGAACGCGCAACGCAATATTAACCACCGTCGAATCCGCCGCGTCCGATACGTCGACCCATCCGGCACCGATCTTGCTCAATGGTCTGCCAAAGGGATTCTCGAGTCCCGAAGGATGCCGGCTTTGAACGATCATCGTCAGCGAAACTTGCGACGATGAACCCGATGGCGTCATACGACGTCATGCGCGGGCGTGCAGTCGCTGCGGAACATGCGGGGCTCGCAGCGCCATGCTGATCGGACAAGCCAGCATCAATCTGACCGCCAACATCCTCTCGGCGTTGCTGGGGTTGTTGAGCGTGTTCATTTTCACGCGGCTGTTCTCGCCGCATGATTATGGCGTCTATCTGCTGGGTGTCGGCTTCGCGTCCGTCATCAGCGTTTTCCTCGTCGGCTGGTTTCGCAATCTCATTCTGAGCGGACACGCCCGCGACGACGGCACCGACGTGCGCGGCCACGTGATCTCGGGCTACCTGATCTGCTGTCTCACCGCGCCGATCGCCTACGTCCTTGGGCGGCTGGTTGGACTGGATACCAATGCCGCGCTGGCCGCGGTCGTGCTTTCGGTCGCGATCGGCCTGTTCGAACTGACCCAGGACCTGGTTCGCGCCCGGCTGCTGGCGCTCTCGGTCATGAAGGCGACGCTGGTCCGCGCCGTCGCCGTGCTCGGCCTCGGCATGGTCGTGGCGCTGGTCAGCCCGACCGGCTTCCTGCTGCTGCTGTCGTCAGCGCTCGCCTACCTGCTCGCGGTGCTGGTCCAGTCGCGAACCGCCTGGCGCGGCACCAAGCTCAAATTCGACGGCACCGGCCTTGCGGCGCTGGCGAAGACCGGCCTGCCCCTCACCCTCTCTCTTACCCTGCTTGCGATCTCCAGCGTCACCGACCGCTTCATGATCGCCAATCTGGTCGGCGCGGCGGATGCCGGCAAATACGTCGCCGCGCTCGATCTGGTCCGGCAGACGCTGATGATTCCGGCCATGAGCGCCGCGGCGGCGTTCTTTCCGATGGCGGTGCAGATTCATGCCAGCAAGGGTGACGCGGCGGCGCGGTCGCATCTTTCCGATTGCGTCGAGTTGCTGCTCAGCATCACGCTGCCGGCCTGTCTCGGCTTTGCGGTCATTTCCGCCCATGTCGCCAACATCATTCTCGGCGCGGATTTCCGCGAGCTGGCGGCGCAGACCATGCCGATCATCGCGGTGGCCGTGGTGTTCCAGATCCTGACCCAGCAATATCTGCACGCCAGTTTCCTGCTGTCGGGGCGCAACTCCTTCTATCTGATCAATACCGCTTCCATCATCGCCGCCAACGTCATCCTGTCCTACGTCCTGGTCAGCCATTACGGCACCGTGGGCGCGGCCTGGGCGCGGCTCGGCGCCGACGTGGTCGGATTTGCCTGCGCGCTGATCCTCAGCCGCTTTGCGTTCAAGGTCCCGCTGCCGCTCGGCCGGCTGGCGCTGATCATGATCGCCGGACTGGTCATGGCGCTGACCGTCGGCGCGCTCGACAGAAACCTGCATGTTGCCGATCTCACCGCCTGCGCCGTGCTGGCCGGCGCCGGGCTCATCACCTACGCGGCCCTGTGCTGGCTGTTCGACATCTCCCGTATTCGCGGCCGCCTGAAAACCGGGTTCGCGATGTTCCGGGCCAAATTCGCAAACATCAACGGATAAGACAAATGACCAAGACATTTGCCCTCGATCCCATCCATTCGGCTTTCGCTGACGCCGCCGACAGGCCGGCCGCGCTGCATCCGCAGTCGCTGCTCGAACTGCCGCCCGGCGAAGCCCGGCAGAGCCTGTTGACCGTTCACAGCATTCTCGAGGCGAAATTGCCCGCGACCGACCTCAAGATCTACGAGGCCGGCGGCGGCTCGACCAGCTTCCTGCCGCTCAGCGTGCTGCGTCGCGCCCACGTCACCGTGGTCGATATCGACGAAGACCAGATCCGCAACAACGACTACGCGCAAGAGACGATCCTCGGCGACATCCAGACCTATCGCTTCGCGCCCGACAGTTTCGATCTCGTGATCTGCTACAACGTGATCGAGCATGTGCCCGACGTGGAAGCGGCGCTGCTTGGCTTCTGCCAGTCGCTCAAGGATAACGGATTGATCCTGATCGGTGCGCCGAATCCGCGGTCGCTGTCCGGCGTCGTCACCAAATACTCGCCGCACTGGTTCCACGTCTGGTTCTACCGCCATATCCGCGGCGACAAGAACGCCGGCCTGCCCGGCTGCGCGCCGTTCCCGACCCATTTTCATCCGCTGGTCACGCTTGCGAACCTGGAAGCCTTCGCCGACAGGCACGGCCTGCAGATGATCTATCGCAAGCAGTATGAGAGCCCGCGCTATCCGGAGATGCGCCGGCGCAAACCGGTGTTCGCGGCCCTGATCGACGCCGCGGCCAGGGTGATGAACTTCTTCCTGCCCGGCAAGACCGACGTGCGGCACGGCGACTATCACGTGATCTTGCGAAAGCGCTGAAAATGAACACGCTGCTGTCCGAGGCGAGAGTGAAGGTCAGCCACCGGCTGGCGATGCATCTGCACGCCGATACTTTCCGGATGCGCAACGCCACGCCGATGGTCAGCTTCACCTTTGACGACCTGCCGAAAAGCGCCGCGACGTCAGGCGCGGACCTGCTCGAGGCGCATGGCGCGCGGGGCACCTTCTATGTATCGGGTGGCCTGGTTGGCGCCGAAACGCCGGAATGGCCGACCGGCGATGCCGACGACGTGCTTGCGCTGCATCGCCGCGGCCACGAGATCGGCTGCCACACCTTCTCGCATCAGCGCGCCAGCGACCTCGACGTGGCCTCGCTTGCCACCGAAATCCTGCGTAACCGCGGGTACTTCCGCGCGCTGGACGCTTCGATCGAAACCGAGACCTTCGCCTATCCCTACGGCTACGGATCGTTCGGGCGGAAGAACCAGCTCAAGGACCAGTTCCAGACCTGCCGCAGCATCCTGCCGGGCATCAACAGCGGCGAAATCGATCTGCAATTCCTGCGCGCCGTGCCGCTGATCGACGGCCAGATGGACCGCGCCGGGATCGAGCGCCTGTTCGACGAGGCGAAAACCAATAACGGATGGTTAATTTTCTACGGCCACGACGTCGCCGACCCGCCGAGCCCCTGGGGCTGCTCGCCGGCGCTGCTCAATCACGCCCTCGAGGCGGCGGCCCGCCGGAAAATCCCGGCTTTGACCATGGCGGAGGCATTGCGATGCGCCCGCGCATAAACGCTTTGTTTGCCATTTCGGTGAATAGTCCCTCAATGAGTATGGTTAATTTTCCCTGTTGCGTTGTTGCCGCGTTGATGTCCGGCGCGTGTGGCGTAAGGCGAAGAGTAACCCCTCAGCCGATGTGTGCGGCAGTTGGAATGGAAGCTGGGGTCGATGCTTATCTATGACGAGCCGATAAACCAGGCCAAGCCCGATCCCCGGCCCGCCGCAATGCCGGCATTGGGTGGCTTCAGCTTGCTCGATCTGGTCCAGTTGCTGTGGCGGCGGAAGATCGCAATCGCCTCGGCCGCGCTGATCTGCGCCTGCGTCGCGGTGGCCATCGGCAAGAGCCTGACACCGAAATACACCGCCAGCGCCCAGCTTTACGTCGACCCCCGCGAATTGCAGCTGGTCGATCGCGAACTGACGCCGCGCGCCCCGGACCTTTCCGGCCTTGCGATGGTGGTCGAGAGCCAGGTGCGCGTGATCACCTCGAACAATGTGCTGCTGCAGGTGATCCGCGAGACCCATCTGGAGAAGGATCCTGAATTCGGCGGCGGCGACGCCAAGAGCCTGTTCGGAACGCTGCTGGGCCTGTTCGGGATCGATCTGCGCCCGACCGCCGAGCAGCGGAAGCTCGTCGAGATGGCGGCGCTGGAAGCCCTGATCCGCCACATCAATGTGAAAAAGACCGACAAGACCTTCATCGTCGACATCGACGTCTGGTCGGTCGACCCGGTGAAGGCGGCGATGCTCGCCAACGCGATCGCCAAGGCCTATCTGGCCGAATCCACGCAATCGCAGGCCACGAGGGTCCGTCGCGCCACCAGCGACCTTTCCAGCCGGCTGACGGAATTGCAGGAACGGCTGCGCAACGCCGAAAACACGCTCGCGGTCTACAAGGCGCAGAACAACTTCGTCGGCACCCAGGACACGCTGATCAGCGACCAGCAGCTCTCCGCCAGCAACCAGCGGCTCGCCGCGGCGCGGGCGCTGACGCTCGACGCGCAGGCCAAATACGACCAGATCGAAGCCAGCCGCAAGACGTCGGCGGACGCCGGCGCCATTCCCGAGGCGCTGCAATCGCCGACCATCGCCAATCTGCGTTCGCAATATGCCGAAGCCAAGAAGCGCCAGGCCGAACTGCAGAGCGAACTGGGGCCGCGTCATCCGGCGCTGCGCCAGATGGAAAAGCAGGTCGAGGATCTGCGCCGGACCATCGGCGAGGAAACCAATCGCTTTCTGCAGGCGGCGAAGAACGACCTGACCCGCGCCCGCGATTACGAAGCCTCGCTGGGCAAGGCGCTGGAGACCCAGAAGCGTCAAAGCGTCGCAGATGAGCCAGGCCGCGGTGCGCTTGCGCGAACTCGAACGCGAAGTGGAAGCCAGCCGCGACGTCTACCAGTCGTTCCTCAAGCGCTCGCGCGAGACCGAGGAGCAGGAGACCCTGAACACCTCGAGCGCCCGCATCATCGGCGACGCCACCGTGCCGCAGCGGCGCACCTTCCCGCCGGGCATGACCTTGTTCGCGCTGCTCGGCTTTGTGCTGGGCGGGCTCGCCTCGGCCGCCTGGATCATCGCCGTCGAGCGGTTGACGCCGGGCGCCAACCCGGTTCGACCCAACACGCCGGTCAGTACATCGGCCGAATCCGCCACGGAAAGACGGCCCGCGGCCGCAAGGCAGCCGCCAGGCCCGCAGCCCGGCCGCAGCCCGCCGTCAGCCTGATCGCGAAGCCGTTGATCACGCGGCTGCAGGAATCGGACGTGGTGCGCACGCTCGGCGGAATCCTGACGACGGGCGGCACCCCCGATGTCACGCGGCTGGGCTGGCCGACGCTGCGCACCGGTTTCCCGCTGATGACATTCCTCAACACCATGCGCGAAATTCGAGCGACGCTGGCAACGCGCGCGGCCCGGGACACCGCGCCCGTCATGGCGGTGATCGGCGCCGGCAACGGCGAGGACCGCAGCATCGCCGCGCTCAACATCGCGCTCGCGGCCGCCCGCGACGGCGCCAGGGTGCTGCTGATCGACGCCGATCAAATGACCTATGCGCTGTCGAACAAGGTGGCCCATCTGGCGCAAGGAAGAGACCGGCCGTCTCGGCTGGCTCAACATCGCCGCCAAGGCTGCGCGCGCCATCAAGACCGCGAACGGGATTTCGATCCTGCCGGCCGTCAACGCTTCCGACGCCAAGGGCGCCGCTGCAAAGGCGAGCGACGCCATCGCGAAAGCGATCGCGCAGGCGCGCTCCGCCGGCGGCTACGACCTGGTGGTCGTCGACGGGCCCGCGATGCCGTGGAGCCCGGCCGACCACAAGCTGTTCGAGATCGCCGACGGGCTGGTCGCGATCCTGCCGGTCAAGCTCGACATCAACGACAGCATGGAAGACATCATCACCGCGCTCGGCGAGACCGAGCGCAAGCTGGTCGGTGTCGTCATCAACGAACTCAACCCCACGGCCGTCAATCGTCAGCGAGACAAACAGTATGCGTGAGCGTCGGTTAAATCCCCTCGGGAGAGCCGCTACTGCCGGCGTCCCCCGGATCACCCTGGGCGGGCTGCGGCTTGCCGTGCTCGATCTCGAGCAGACCGCGGACTTCATGATCGACATGGTGTTCCCGCAACGCCGGCTCGCCCGCCCGCTCTATCTGACCTCGGCCAATGGCGAGGTGCTGGCGCGCTGCTCGACCGAACCGATGACCGACCGGCTGTTTCGCTCCGCCGATCTGATCAATGCCGACGGCCAGCCGCTGGTGACGGTGTCGCGGTTGAAATCGTCGACGCCGCTCCCCGAGCGCGTCGCGACCACCGACCTGTTCCACGTCGTCGCCCGCAAGGCGCAGGCGGCCGGATTGACCTTCTACATGTTCGGCGCCGATGAGGCGGAGAACGCCGCCGCCGTCGCCAACGTCCGCAAACTCTATCCGGACCTGAAGATCGTCGGACATTCGCACGGCTTTCTCCGCGGCGACGCGCTGCGGGCCAAGGTCGACGAAATCAACGCGCTGGCGCCGGACTACCTCTGGCTTGCGCTCGGCGTTCCCTATGAGCAGGCCTTTGTCGAGGAATACACCTCGCGCCTGTTCAATGTCGGCGTGATCAAGACCTCCGGCGGATTGTTCAACTTCCTGTCGGGCAGCCGGGCCCGCGCACCGCATTGGATGCAGGCGGCTGGGCTCGAATGGGCCTGGCGCATCTGGCTGGAACCGCGCCGGCTGTTCTGGCGCTATTTCACCACCAATCCGCGCGCGCTCTATCTGCTGTTCAACAAGAGCCGGCCGTCGGTCACCGACCGGACGCGGGACTGATGAGCGCCAGTCGACCGGCGATCGTCCGGCCATCCTGGTCACGGGCGGCGCCGGCTATATCGGCTCGCATTGCTGCAGGGCGCTGGACGCGGCCGGTTATCTCCCGGTCTGCTACGACAATTTCTCGACCGGCCACCACAGCTTCGTCGCGGGCGCGCTGGTCACCGGCGATATCGCCGACAAGGCCACGCTGGCCGCGCGCCTTTGCCGAGCATGACATCGTCGCGGTGATGCACTTCGCCGCGTCCAGCCTGGTCGGCGAATCCGTGGTCGATCCGCAGAAATACTACGTCAACAACCTCGCCGGCACGCTGGCGCTGCTGGATGCGATGCGCGAGGCCGGCTGCAACCGCCTGGTGTTCTCGTCGACCGGCGCGGTCTACGGCAATGCCGACAGCAAGGCGCTGCCCGAAAATTATCCCTGCGCGCCGATCAATCCCTATGGCGCCTCGAAATGGATGATCGAGCGGGTGCTGGCAGATTATCGCGGCGCCTACGGGCTCGGATCGTTCGCGCTGCGCTATTTCAACGCCAGCGGCGCCGATCCGGCCGGCGGCATCGGCGAACTGCGCGAGGTGGAAACCCATCTCATTCCCCGCGCGATGATGGCGCTGCAGGGACACGTGGCCGACTTCGCGGTGTTCGGCGACGATTACGCGACGCCGGACGGCACCGCGATCCGCGACTACATCCACGTCACCGACCTCGCCGCCGCCCATGTGCTGGCGCTGAAGCTGCTGTTGGCGGGGCATTCCGGCGGCGTCTTCAATCTCGGCACCGGCAAGGGATTTTCGGTGCGCGAGATCCTCGCGGCGATCGCGGCCGAGACCGGACGCGAAGTCCCGCATGTCGTCAAGCCGCGCCGCGCCGGCGACCCGACCTATCTGGTCGCGGACGCTTCCGCCGCGCACGAAACGTTGAATTTCCGCCCCGCGCATTCCGATCTTGCGACCATCATCCGCACCGCCTGGGCCTGGCATCAGAAAGCTCACCCGCTCAAAAACGGGTGAGTTTGCACGAAGTGCGACCGGTCTGCCTCGCGTCGCGCTTCGGCGTATCGAAGCATCCGCCGTTGAACGGGGCAGCGGCGTCAGACGGCTTCCCTGGTCATGACCGCATGCGCGCCTGGCGTCGAAGCAGACCCCTGCGGCTGCAACGGCACGTCGCTATTCGACAAACCGGCGACCTTCCGGATGAGCGACACCGGGGTAGACGAGAACGACTCGATGCAGAGTGCGACGACATCGGCCGGCGACTTGTCGACCATGGCGACCAACGCCTTTTCGTCCAACTGATCGGGCTCCCAGTGCGGACGTGGCCAGGCTTTGCGTGGTCAGCCGGTGCCTCGCCCGGTGGGTCGGCGACTGGCTCACAAAGTATCCATAGAGGATGTATTCGGAAAACGAGCGCGCCTTGCCGAGCGCCACCGCCCATGGCATTCCCGTGACGGCTTCGATCGTTGCGGTCATGTCGCGCAACGTCGATTTGTCCCAGACGAGCACATTGCCGATATAGTCGTCGGCCGGGAACGCGGTGGCGGTCTGCCGCCCAAGAGGCGATCGCTGTTTCGGACCCAGACCGGATGCAACGGCTTGTCGGCCGGAATCGCCAGACGGTCGACATAGAGCGGGATCAAATCCGCACCGGCATAGGCCGCCACGTCGAACGGACGAAAGAAGACGTTGTCGGAATCGACAATGCAATAGCGCTGATGCGGCAGCTGCAAGGCGCCCGAAATCTTGAGAAGCTGCTGGATATGCCAGCCGTGGAGCGGGCCCGACCGGAACGACCACCACGTCCTGCGCCCCTTGCGCGAGACAAAGGGCGGCAATGCCTTGAGCCAGGACGGCAGGAAGCGCGAGCTCGGCAGCACGGTGCGACGTGCTGGTCTCAAACCGGGCAAAGAACGGCAAGTCGTCGTCATTGACGATGACGTAATGACGTTCATAGCCGCTGACGAACCGGTCGATGCTCTCGCACAGCAATTCGAAGCGCTCGAGGTCGCCGCGATAGGTCGGGGTCATCAATGCCACGTTCTTGATCACGCCACTTCCCGTCATGATGTCCTGTGCGACCGGCGATCGAGATCGATCCCGCGCAGATACAATAGATGATCGCTTGAGCGCTTCAAACAACGCTTCGCCGTTAAGATAAACAGTGCCTGATCCAGCTGGCTCCGCAGCGGTTAAGCCGAAGGCGTGAACCGCCACGACATTGCAACGGTCAATTTCGTGGCAAACGATGCCCGAATTCCGGCAGCACCGCGCTTGCGGGGAGATATGGTTATTGAATGGTTAACCGGCGTGCATTGCGCTGGCCGCCGATGCGGATATCATTGGCGGGACAAGGAGAACTTCGATGCATCCGGCAGCAAAACTGCAGTTCGAGCGCGTCGTCGTCGAATTCGGGCGATGGCGGGCACTCGCCGAGGACGACCGGCCGCCCGCTCCGGCCTGGTGGTGGGGACCGGCGGTCGAGGTGCGGGATGTCACCCTGGAGCTGCCGGCGCGCTGGAGCGCCCGGCTCGGTTTGCCCGATGGCGCGACATACGCCGATGGCGCAGGTGTGCTGTTCCATTCGCTGGCCGGCCAGGTCATCCAGCCGTGGCCCTATGATTTTTCGCGCAAGGTGAAGTCCACGGATTCCGACGTGCGCGATTTGCATGCGCAGCCGTCAGACGACAGCGCCTTTCAGGCCTGACGACGGCCGATCACCGACGTCCGTCAGCGGCATCGCCGGCTTCGGGTTGCAGCGGCGGCGAGGCCAGCAGCGGCGCGGTCCGAAGCATGTCGGCCATCTGCCGCGGGCGGCAGCGGCTTGCGGAACAGAAAGCCCTGCATTTCATCGCAGGCGTGATTGCGCAGGAACGTCTGCTGTTCGACGGTCTCGACGCCTTCGGCGACCACCGTCATGCCCAGCGCCTTGCCCATGCTGATGATCGCCTGGGCGATGGCCTGGTCCTCGGAATCGTTCGGCAGATCGCGAACAAAGGAGCGGTCGATCTTGATGGTGTCGATCGGAAACTGCTTCATCAGCGACATCGACGAATAGCCGGTGCCGAAATCGTCGATCGCAAGCCGGATGCCGCGGCTCTGGATCGCGTCGAGCACCTTGATCGCCCGCGACACGTTGCGCATCACCATGCTTTCGGTGACCTCGAGCTGCAGCAGCACCGGCGACATGCCGCTTGCCAGCAGCGCCTCGTCGATATCGTGCAACAGATTGCGCATCGGCGAACTGCCGCGGCGACAGATTGACCGCCATCGACACCGGCCGCAGGCCGCGGCGCTGCCAGGCCATGTTCTGCGCGCAGGCTTCCTTCAGCACCCAGCGGCCGATCGGCACGATCAGCCCGGTTTCCTCGGCCAGCGGAATGAACTGCATCGGCGACACCAGGCCGAGTTCGGGATGGTTCCAGCGCAACAGCGCCTCGACGCCGGTGATCTGTCCGCTCGCCATATCGACCTTCGGCTGGTAGTGCAGCGAGAACTGATCGCGCTCCAGCGCGCGGCGCAAGCGCGGTCTCCAGCGTCAGGCGCTCGATCGACTGGGTCTTGATCTCCCTGGTGAAGAACCGGAAGCCGTTCTTGCCGTCTTCCTTGGCGAGATACATCGCCATGTCGGCGTTCTTGGTCAGCGTCTGCACGTCGTCGCCGTCCGACGGATACATCGCGATGCCGATCCTGGCCGTGGTGTGGCACTCGTGGCCGCTCAGCTGCAAGGGCTGGCTCAGCACGGACAGCAGCTTGCCGGCGATGCGTTCGACCTCGTCGCGTTCGGCGGCTTCTTCCAGGATGACGACGAATTCGTCGCCGCCGAGCCGCGCCACGACGTCGCTCGAACGCAACGCGTTGCGCAGCCTGCCGCCGATTTCCACCAGCAGCATGTCGCCGGCGTCATGGCCCAGCGAATCGTTGATGACCTTGAACCTGTCGAGATCGATGAACAGCACCGCAAATCGCCGCTGATAGCGCTCGCGCGGCCTCGATCGCGTGGCGCAGCAGCTCGTTGAACATTTCCCGGTTCGGCAGCTTGGTCAGGCTGTCATGCGAGGCGAGATATTCGATCCGCTCGTCGGCCCTGCGTCTTCTCGTCGGCGCGGTCGAAATTCTCCAGCGCGAACGAGACGTTGTCGGCGAGCCGCTGCAGCAGCTCGACGAATTCCGGCGTGAACGTATCCTTCTCGCCGGCGACGAAGATCATGACGCCGACGGCCCGCCCGCCGCACCAGCAGCGGAAATGCCGCGCCGGACGCGCGTTCCGTCGCTGCGAGCGCGCGCATGGAACGCCTGGCTCGCGGGTCGGCCAGATAGTCGTTGATGATGCAGGGCTTGCCGCGAGCGGAACGCCATTCCGGTCAACCCGCGTCCTTCCGGATGCGCCTCATTGGTCGACAGCCGGCACCTCGCGCGAGCTGGCGGCGGTCGGTCCGGCGGCCGCACGATGTCCAGATAATCGCTGTCCGGCTCTCGCCAGCGCGATCGTGGTCGAGGTGAACTTGCCGCCGTTCGCGGCGGCCTCGCACACCAGTTCGAACATCTCCGCGCGGGTCTTCGCCCGCATGATCGCTTCGTTGGTCGCGCTGAGCGCCGCGAACATGCGCGTCAGGCGTTCCTTCTGCTCCTCGGTCTTCGCCTTTTCGTCGGCGCGGTCGAAATTCTCGAGCGCGAACGACACGTTGTCGGCGAGCCGCTGCAGCAGTTCGGTGAATTCAGGCGTGAACGTGTCCTTTTCGCAGGGAGACGAAGAGCATGACGCCGACCACCCGCCCTCGCACGAAGCAGCGGAAAGCCGGCGCCCGACCTTGAGCCGTCGCTCGCGGGCCTTGGCGTGAAATGCCGCGGCCCGCGGGTCGGCGAGATAGTCGTTGAAGATGCAGGCCTGGCCCGAGCGGAACGTGATCCCGCAGACGCCGCGGCCTTCCGGATGCGCTTCACTGATCGACAGCGTGACCTGCCGTGCGCTCTGGCCGGTCGGACCGGCGCCGGCCACGATTTCCATGAAATCGCTGCCGGGCTTCGCCAGCGCGATGGTGGTGGAGGTGAACCTGCCGCCGGTCGCCGCCGCCTCGCAAACCAGTTCGATACAGCTCGTCGCGTGATCCCGCCCGCACGATCGCCTCATTGGTCGCGCTGAGCGCCGCGAGCATGCGTGTCAGGCGCTCCTTCTGCTGCTCGGTCTTCGCCTTCTCGTCGGCGCGATCGAAATTTTCGAGCGCAAAAGACACATTGTCGGCCAGCCGCTGCAGCAGTTCGGCAAACTCCGCGGTGAACGTGTCCGGTTCCGGGAGGAAATGAACAGCATCACGCCGACGGTCCGTTGCCGTCGACCAGCAGCGGAAATGCCGGCGCCGATCTGGCGCCGTCGTTGTCTGATGCACCTGATCAGAACGCATTGTTCTGCGGGTCCTGCCAGAAAGTCGTTGCTGATGCAGGCCTGCCGGGAACGGAACGCCGTCCCGCAGACCCCGCGGCCTTCCGGAACGGCCGCGCTGATCGAGACCTTCAGACGGCGCGCGTTGTCCGCCGTCGGCCCGGCCGAGGCGACCATATCGAAGGAATCGCTGTCGGACCTCGGCGAGGAGGATGCTCGTCGAATTGAACCTGCCGCCCTGTGCCGCGGCCTCGCACACCAGTTCGAACATCTCGGTGCGCGACCTGGCCCGCATGATCGCTTCGTTGGTCGCGCTGAGCGCCGCGAACATCCGCGTCAGCCGCTCCTTCTGCTCGTCGGCCTTCGCCTTTTCCGTTGGCGCGTTCGAAATTGTCGAGCGCGAACGAGACGTTCTCCGCCGATCCGCGCCAGCAGCGCGATGATCTCCTCATCCGCCGCCCATGATTTGCCGACAAAGAACATCAACGACGCCGACGCTCTTGCCCGGCCTTGATCAGCGGCACGCGCGACGCAGGCGACGACGCCGGCCTCACGTCCGGCCTGCTGCCACGGCCCGCCTTGCGGTGATGTCGTGGTTGACGCAAGGCCGCTGCGTCCGGAACGCCTGACCGGCAACCCCCTTGCCGTAGTCATTGTCGGGATCGATCGAGAAGCGTGTCCGGGTCAGCAGATCGAGGCTCTCGCCGGCTGCCGGCGACCGGCTTCAGCCAGATCGAATCCGGCTCCGCCAGCAGGACCACCGTGGCGACGGACTTTCCGCTGTAAACGGCGGCATCGCAGACGCGCTGGTAGAGTTCCTGTTCGGTCTTGGCGCGAAGAATGGCTTCGTTGGTCGCGCTGATGGCGCCGAACATCCGGTTCAGCCGCCGCATCGCGCGCTCGCCATCCTTGCGCGCGGCCTCGTGATCGAAATTGTCGAGCGCAAAGGAAATGTTCGCCGACATCCGCTCGAGCAGCGAGACGATCGGGCCGTCGATCGAGCCGGCTTCGCGCCGCGTGACGAGGAACACGCCGACGCTGCGGCCGTTGCAGGTCAGCGGCAACGCCGCCGCCGCGCCGACCTGTCCGGCGGCGGCGCCCTGACGCCAGGCCAGCGAACGCGCGTCGTTGAGGTAATCGTTGCTGATGCAGAGCTTCTGATCGCGAAAGGCCTGCCCGCAGACCCCCGAGCCCTCGGGCGTATCGGCCACGATCGAAATGTCGATGCCGCGCAGCCTTGCGGTGTCTTCGCCGAAGCCGGCCGCAAACCGCAGCAGATTGGTATCCGGCTCCAGCAGGAAGATGGCCGTCGCCAGGAAGTCCCCGCTGGAGAACGCGGCTTCGCAGACCTTTTCGTACAGTTCCTCCGGCGATTTCGCGTACAGGATCGCTTCGTTGGTCGCGTTCAACGCCGCAAATGTACGCGCGATACTCGTCTTCACGGCTCTCGAGCTCCCAGCAGACAATACGGGCCTGCCCCCGCGGGATTTATGCGCGCGCGACGCCTAAATGGTCGTTATGGGCGGCTGGAAGTTCCGATTCAGAGTAAATGTCCGACCAACATCGCAAGGCCGAACCTCCGAAGAACTACGGTTGGCTTCACGATTTATCAGCCATGACGGCGGCGGCGATTCCGGCGGCCAGCGCCTGGTGCGGCGGCGCTAGCCAATTTTCGCCAGATGAAATCCGAGCGGCGCGAGACCGCCTCACGGGCATGCCCAGTACGGATATTCTGCCCTTGCTCTCCCGCCATCGCTTTGAGACCATGCTGTCGGCGACAACAAGCAAGACCCGCTTCTTCGCGCGGGCATGCCGATGAGGAAACCCCATGCCGATCGTCCAGGCCGACCGTCTCACACGCATCGGCGCGGCGCTGCTGCAGGGCCGCCGGCGCATCGGACGAGGAGGCCGACGCCGTGGCCGTCGGCTGCGTCAACGCCAACCTCGCCGGCCACGACTCGCACGGCATCATCGCGATCCCGACCTATATCGACCGCATCAAGGCCGGCCACATCGTGCCCGGCGCGCAAGTGGACCATCGTGCAGGAATCGCCGACCACGACCGTGATCGACGGCCATTGGGGCTTCGGCTTTCACGTCAACGCCAAGGCGATGGCGCTGACCATCGAGAAGGCGAAGACCGCCAACGTCGCCGCCTGCACGGTGTTCCGCCAGAGCCATGTCGGCCGGCTCGCCGCCTATCCGCTGATGGCGATGCAGGAGGGCATGATCGGCATTGCCACCGCCGATTCCGGCCGCTCGCCGAAGATCGTGGCGCCGTTCGGCGGCCGCGAGGCGCGGCTCGGCACCAACCCGATCTCGATCGCGGTGCCGTCCGATCTCGACGCGCCGTTCTATCTCGACATGGCGACCTCGGCGGTCGCCGCCGGCAAGATCGCGCTCGCCGGTGTCGCGCGGCGAGGAAATCCCGACAGGGCTGGATCGTCGACAGCGACGGCCGGCACACCACCGACCCCACGGCAATACCGCAAGGGCGGCGC
The DNA here is from genome assembly GCA_963843435.1 of uncultured Alphaproteobacteria bacterium. Classification (GTDB taxonomy): domain Bacteria; phylum Pseudomonadota; class Alphaproteobacteria; order Rhizobiales; family Xanthobacteraceae; genus P52-10. Next base: position 42,518 of record CAWJKJ010000001.1, on the reverse strand, counting down.
GCTGCTGCCGCTCGGCGGCACCGAGGGCTACAAGGGCAGCGGCCTGGCCGCGATGGTCGAGGTGCTGTGCGGGCTGCTCACCGGGCCTCGGCTTCGGCGTCGAGCCGACCGGGCGGCACAATGACGGATGCTTCATGGCGGTGTTCAACGTCGCCGCGTTCCGCCCGCTGAAGGAGTTCAAGAAGGAAGTCGCCGAGTTCGCGCGCTATCTGAAGGCGACGCCGCCGTCGGAAGGCTCCACCGGCGTGTTCTATCCGGGCGAGGTCGAATATATCCGCGAGCAGCAGCGCAAGGTTTCCGGCATCGAAATCGAGGACGCCACCTGGGAGAAACTGCGCGCGCTGGCCGGCGACTACAAGCTCGCGGCCGAACTCGATCTGACATGAAGCCGCGCTTGGCCGATACAGGGAGAACAGACATGACACGGCAAATGGTGATGGTCGGCTTCCTGCAGGCGCAGAACTGCACCAACCTGCCGAGTTCGTGGCGGCATCCGGAATCGCGCGACGATTCGATGTCGGCCGACTACTACCAGGAGATCGCGCCGGATCCTGGAAGCCGGCAAATTCCACATGGCGTTCTTCGACGATCGCCTGGCGATGCCCGACCGCTACGGCAACGATCACGCCCACACCGTCGAATACGGCATCCGCTGCGTGAAGATGGATCCGCTGATCGTGCTGACCACGATGGGCATGGTCACCGAAAAGCTCGGGCTCGGCGTCGACCTGCTCGACCACCTATTTCGAGCCGTTCGACGTCGCGCGCCGCTTCGCCACCCTCGATCTGATGACGGGCGGCCGCGCCGGCTGGAACGTCGTCACCTCGCTCAACGACGGCGAGGCCCACAACATGGGCAAGGATGCCCATCTCGAGCATGACTACCGCTACGACCGCGCCGACGAATTCATGGAGGTCGTGCTCGGCCACTGGGACACCTGGGAAGACGGCTCGCTGATCATCGACAAGAAGAGCGGCCGCTTCGCCGATCCGGCCAAGGTGAAGCGGCTCGACCACAAGGGCGAGTTCTTCAAGTCGCGCGGACCGTTCACCGTGCCGCGCTCGGCGCAGGGCCATCCCGTCATCATCCAGGCCGGCGCCTCCGGCCGCGGCCAGCGCTTTGCGGGGCGATGGGGCGAGGTGATCTTCACCGCCGCGCGCAACGTGGCCGCCGCCAAGGAGGGCTACACGGCGGTCAAGGAACGAGGCGGCGAAAGCCGGCCGCGATCCCGACCAGATGTTCCTCTGCAACCTCACGCACGCCGGTCTGCGGCGCGACCAAGGCCGAGGCCGAGGACAAGATGGCGCGTCATCAACAAGCTGCCGCTGCGAGATCGATGCGCTGTCGCTGCTGGCGGAGGCGCTGAACTTCGACTTCGCCTCCAAGGCGCATCGACGAGCCGCTGACGACCGAGGAGCTCAAGAGCATGCAGGGCATGCTGGGCATCCGCGACGGCGTGCTCAAGACCTCAGGCAAGACCAATCCGAGCGCGCGCGACTTCGTCACCTTCTCCGGCCGCGGCCAGGTGCACGACGCCATCGTCGGCGGCCCGAAGGAGATCGCCGACAAGCTCGAGGAGATGTTCGTCGAGCGCGGCTGCGACGGCTTTGTCATCGCGGCCACCATCGTGCCCGGCTCCTACGCCGACTTCGTCAAGCACGTCGTGCCGGAACTGCAGCGCCGCGGCCTGTTTCACAAGGATTATGCCGGCAAGACGCTGCGCGAGAATCTCGGCCTGCCGCGCTCCGCTGCCGGCGCCTGGAAAACCAAGCCGCAGGCCGCGGCCGAATAAAGCAAAGGACACTTCATGCGTTGGCTCAAATTCACCGCCGCCGGCAACACATCCTGGGGCATCGTCGAGGGCGACAAGGTCATCACCGTCAGCGGCGATCCCTTCGGCGAATGGCAGCGCACCGCGCAGTCCCATGCGCTCAAGGACGTGAAGATCGAACTGCCGCTGATCCCGCGCACGTTCTATTGCGTCGGCCTGAATTACCTCAAGCATCTCAAGGAAGCCGCCGACAAGGCCGGCACGGTCCCCAACGTGCCTGACCGTCCCGAGATCGGCTACCGCGCCCAGAACGCGCTGATCGCCCATGACGAGGACGTGGTGATCCCGGCGACCGCCACCGAGAAAATCCACTACGAGGGCGAACTCGTCGTCGTCATCGGCAAGAAGGCAAAACATCTGACCGAAGCCAACGCGATGTCCTGCGTGTTCGGCTACACCATCGGCAACGACGTCAGCGAACGCACCTGGCAGAAGGCCGATCGCGGCGCTGTGGCGATCCAAGAACGCCGACACGTTCAAGCCGATGGGGCCGTGGATCGAGACCGATGTCGACCTCGACAAGATGGAAACCGCGATCCGGGTCAACGGCAAGGAGACCGGCCGCTTCCGCACCAACGACATGATCTTCGGCGTCGTGCCGTTCATCGTCGAACTGACGAAATATTTCACGCTGTGGCCGGGCGACGTGATCTGGATGGGCACCGACGGCGCCTCGCCCGACCTCAAGGCCGGCGACGTGGTCGAGATCGACATCACCGGCATCGGCACCCTGCGCAACCGGTTCGTGGCGGAGAAGCGCTAGAGCGAGCCCGGCAATGACTATCAGTTAAACCGCCGTCGCCTTGGCGAACTCGACATAGATTTCGCGCAGGCGATCGGTCATCGGCCCGGGCTTGCCGTTGGCGACCGGTCTTGCCGTCGATCGACACCACCGCCTGCACGAACACGGTGGCGCTGGTGATGAAGGCTTCCTTGGCGGCCAGCGCCTCTTCGACCGTGAACGCGCCGCTCCTCGATCCGGAGCTGGCGCTCTTCGGCCAGCGTGACCACCGCCTTGCGGGTGCAGCCCGGCAAAATCTCGCTGCCGTTCTGCCGCGTCACGATCACGTCGTCCTGGGTCAGGATGAAGCAGGACGACGAGCCGCCTTCGGTGACCTTGCCGTCCTCGATCATCCAGGCCTCGCCGGCGCCGGCCACCGCCGCCGCCTGCTTTGCCAACACCTGCGCCAGCAGCGCCACGCTCTTGATGTCGCGGCGGGTCCAGCGCAGATCGGGCACGGTGATCACGGCGATGCCGGTCTTGGCCGACGGCGCGTTGATGATGTCCTTGACCGAGGTGAACATGACCAGCGTCGGCTTGACGCCCTTTGGAAACGCAAAATCGCGGCCGGTGTCGGCGCCGCGCGTCACTTCCAGATAGACCATGCCGTTGACGAGATTGTTGCGCGTCACCAGTTCCTGCTGGATTTCCTGGATCCGATCGATGGTCTCCGGCAGCGCCAGCTCGATCTCGCCGACCGAACGCTCCAGCCGCGCCAGATGCGAGGCATTGTCGATCAGCTTGCCGTCCAGCACGGCGGCGACCTCGTAGATGCCGTCGGCAAACAGGAATCCGCGGTCGAGAATCGAGACCTTGGCGTCGGCCAGGGGCACGAATGAACCGTTGACGTAAGCGATCTGTTCCAAGCGAAGTCTCCTGAGGGCGCGAAGCGGATTTGGGCACTCATATACGCAAATTGTTAATGCGGATAAACCCTCAACGTCATTCCGGGGCGATGCGAAGCATCAGACCTCAGTGTGCAAGTGCACATCGGAGAAGCTCGAGATTCCGGGTTCGCGCTTCGCACTGCCCCGGAATGACGGTGGCAGCCTAATGCGACAAGAATCTTCGACAGGAATTTCTGCGCGCGGTCGCTGCGCGGCTTGCCGAAGAAGTCTTCCTTCAGCGCATCCTCGACGATCTCGCCCTGGTCCATGAAGATCACGCGATGCGCCACCTTGCGGGCAAAGCCCATTTCGTGGGTCACGACCATCATGGTCATGCCCTCGCGGGCCAGATCGACCATCACGTCGAGCACTTCGCTGATCATTTCGGGATCGAGCGCCGAGGTCGGCTCGTCGAACAGCATGGCGATCGGGTCCATCGCCAGCGCGCGTGCAATCGCCACGCGCTGCTGCTGGCCGCCGGACAGTTCGGCCGGGTATTTGTTGCGCATGATCCTTCAACCCGACGCGGTCGAGCAGCTTGGCGGCCTTGGCCATCGCCTCGTCATGCGACCGGCCCAGCACCTTCTCCTGCGCCAGGCACAGATTCTCGATGATCTTCAGATGCGGGAACAGTTCAAAATGCTGGAACACCATGCCGACGCGGGCGCGCAGCTTCGGCAGGTCGGTCTTGGGATCGTTGACCTTGATGCCGTCGAGGATGATCTCGCCTTCCTGGATCGGCTCCAGCGCGTTGACGCATTTGATCAGCGTCGACTTGCCCGAGCCTGACGGACCGCACACCACCACCACCTCGCCCTTGGCGACGCTGGTCGTGCAATCCTTCAGCGCCTGGAAAGTCGGCCCGTACCATTTGTTGACGTGATTGATCTCGATCATGCGCGCTTCCCTAACGGACAATACTGATACGCGCCTGCAGGCGCCGGACGCCGAACGAGGCGACGCAGGAAATCGTGAAATAGACCACCGCCGCGAACAGGTACATCTCGACCAGCCGGCCGTCGCGCTGCGCCACCTTGCTCGCGGCGCCGAGGAAATCCGGCATCGACAGCACGTAGACCAGCGAGGTGTCCTGGAACAGCACGATGGTCTGGGTCAGCAGCACCGGCAGCATGTTGCGGAACGCCTGCGGCAGCACGACGTAGCGCATGGTCTGGGCGTAGGTCAGGCCGAGCGCATTGGCCGCGGCAGGCTGGCCCTTGGAGATCGACTGGATGCCGGCGCGCATGATCTCGGAAAAATACGCCGCCTCGAACATGATGAAGGTGACGAGCGCGGAGGTGAAGGCGCCGACGCTGATCGGGCGCGACGCGCCGGTCAGCCATTGCCCGACATAGGGCACCAGGAAATAGAACCAGAAGATCACCAGCACCAGCGGCAACGACCGCATGAAGTCGACGTAAAGCCCGGCGATGCGGCCGAGCAGCTTGAAACCGGACAGCCGCATCAGCGCGATCAGCGTGCCGAAGATGATCCCGCCGAGCGCAGAGAGCCCGGTCAGGGTCAGCGTAAACGCCATGCCGTCGAGAAACAGGTAGCCGAGCGAACGGCGGATGACGTCGAAATCGAAATTGGCGAACATGCGGCTATTTCCCCGTGATGTAGCCGGGGATCGCCAGGCTGCGTTCGAGGAAGCGCATGCCGGTGACGACGACGATGTTGATCAACAGATACATCACGGTCGCGGCGGTGAAGGCCTCGAACACCTGGAACGAGAATTCCTGCATCGACCGCGCCTGGCCGGTCAGTTCGATCAGGCCGATGGTGATCGCGACCGCCGTGTTCTTGATGGTGTTGAGGAACTCCGAGGTCAGCGGCGGCATGATGATGCGAAACGCAATCGGCAGCAGCACGTAGCGATAGGCCTGCAACGTGGTCAGCCCGAGCGCGGTCGCGGCCTGTTTTTGCCCGCGCGGCAGCGAGGCGATGCCGGCGGCCAGTTGCACGGCGACGCGCGCCGACATGAACAGCCCGATCCCGATCGCCGCGGTATAGAACGGCGCATTGGGCATCTGCTTCAGCCACAGCCCCCAGCTCCGCGGCAGCAGTTCCGGCAGCACGAAGAACCAGAGGAACAGCTGCACCAGAAGCGGCATGTTGCGGAAGAATTCGACCCAGGCGAAGCCGATCCAGTAGGCGGTCTTCGACGGCAGCGTCCGCAACACGCCGACGACCGAGCCGAACATCAGCGCGATGATCCAGGCGAACGATCCCGGTCTGGATGGTCAGCCACAGTCCCGACAGCAGCATATGGAAATAGGTGCCGGTCCCGCCCGGGGCCGGCTCGAAGAAGATGCTCCAGTTCCAATTATAATTCACGAAGGCCTACCGTCCGCCACGCCGCCGAAACTTGCCCATGCAATGGTTGGGCCATTGCATGGGCGGAAGCTCTGTTTGCTTATTTGTAGGCATCCGGATCCGGCGAATCCGACGGCTTGGCGAACTGGTTCTTCAGCTCCGCGCTCATCGGCGCGTTGAGGTTCAGGCCCTTCGGCGGGATCTTCTGGGTGAACCACTTGTCGTAGATCTTCTGGCCCTCGCCGCCCTTATAGAGCGCCGCGGTGGCGGCATCGACCACCTTCTTGAAGGCCGGGTCGTCCTTGCGCAGCATGATGCCGTAGGGCTCCGGCTTGGAGAACGCGTCCTTGGAGATCACGTAGTCGTCCGGCGCCTTCGAGCCGGCAACCAGGCTCGCCAGCAGGATGTCGTCCATCACGAAGGCCACCGCGCGGTCGGTCTCGACCATCAGGAAGGCTTCGGCGTGGTCCTTGGCCGGAATGATGTTGACGCCGAGATTCTTGCGCGGCATTGGCTTCGGTGAGCTGCTTGATGTTGGTGGTGCCCGACGTCGAAACCACCGGCTTGCCCTTGAGATCGTCGATCGAGTTGATCTTGCTCGACTTCTTCGAGACGTAGCGGCTCGCGGTCAGGAAGTGGGTGTTGGTGTAGGCGATCTGCTTCTGGCGCTCGGCATTGTTGGTGGTCGAGCCGCATTCGAGATCGATGGTGCCGTTGGCCAGCAACGGAATGCGGGTCGACGACGTCACCGGATTGAGCTTGACCTCGAGCTTGTCGAGCTTGAGCTCCTTCTTCACGGCATCGACGATCTTGTAGCAGATGTCCATGGCGTAGCCGATCGGCTTCTGGCTGTCGTCGAGATAGGAGAACGGAATCGACGAATCGCGGTGGCCGAGCGTGATGGCGCCGGTATCCTTGATGTTCTTCAGCGTTCCGGTGAGTTCCTGCGCCATCGCCGGCGTCGCGCATAGCGCGGCGGCGAGCGCGTAGCCGATCATAGTACTTGCGTTTCATACGTGTACTCCTTGCTTGGTTGATGTCGTCGATTGCTTGAGGATTTCGCCGAGGACCGGCGCGATATAGCGGCGAAATTGTTCGGGGTTCTCGCTCATCGGAAAATGACCGAGTTGTTCCATGACGGTGACGCTGGCGCCGCCGATCGCGGCAGCCGTCCGCCTGGTGTCGTCGGGCGTGCAGGAGAAATCATACTCGCCCGTCAGCAGATAAAGCGGGCATACTTTAGTATCGATCTTCTCCACCCGGCCGCGCAGATCGCCATCGACCCGGTAGAAATAGAGATCGCCCTTGAAAACGCCCGGGCCGCCCTGCTTGTAGGCCCACAGCGTCTCGCGTCGCGAGACTTCGCGGGCTTTGCGGCGCGATCAGGCCCGACACCAGCGCGGCGCAGACCTCGCCGCCGTGAACATCGGGACGGTTGCAGCCAGGAGGTATCGTACCATGGCGCCTGGAAATCGGCGGCCTCCAGCCCGATCAGCGCGCGAAATTCGGCGGCGTGGTCGATCGCAAGATTGAGCACGATGCGGCCGCCGATCGAGCAGCCCATCACCACGGGCTTGTCGCAGTCCCAACGCCTTGCAGAAGGCCCGAATGGTCTCGGTGTAGCGCGCGGTGGTCAGCCGGTATTCCTCGCCGTTCCAGCTCGCCGGCGGATTGGATTTGCCATGCCAGGGCATGTCGAACGCGATGATGCGGAATTTCCTCGCAAACTCCGCGTCGGCGAGCAGATGCCGCCACTGCCGCCCGTCCGAGCCTGCCGTATGCAGGCACACCAGCGGAATGCCCGCTGCCGTTCTCCTCGAAATAGATGCGATGCATCTCGCCGCCGATCTCGACATGGACGTAGCGGCCGACCATCGGCTCGATATGGCCGGTCATGCCGGCACCGCGAAACCGGCGCCGCGGCAGCGCCAGCACGTCCTTGAAATACTGCAGATGCGTCATGAAGGGATGCAAATCGCCTTCCAGCATCGGCCTCGCCTCGCTTGGTCAGGGCGAGCAGATCATGCCAGCCCGGCCGCGGCGCGGATTGCCAGTACTCCGCCCAGGCCGCCGTCGTCGCGCGATAGGAAAACCGCCAGGACCGCATCAGCACCGGCGCCGGCGTCAGATCGACGATCCGGCCGGCACGGATCGAGACGTGAAAGGGATGATCGATCGGCCCGAGCAGGCATTCGCAGTCGAGAAACCGGCCGCGAGCGATCAGCGCCGGCGCCTGTTCGAGCAGCGCGGGGATTCCTGCAAATGCCCTGATGACCGCGGCGTCGGTTGCGTTGGAAGCTGAACTCATGCGCTCCAGGCAGGATTTCCCTGCAATGCCCACATTGGCAAAACTGAACGGAACCAGCCCGTCCGACCGGGACCTATGATGGCCTGAAACCCCCGGCCTTCGCAAGACGCCGTGACCTCTAACACCCGTTGATTATTGCCGTAGACCAGTTGAACGCGCAGGCTGCACCAGCGTCCGCTAACAGGCCTCGGAGCAATCTCCCGGCTCGTCGGCGGGCCAATCCATTTCCTCGCCTCGGCATGGTCCGGCGAGAATTGTCGCAGAAGTCTCTTCGTCCGCGTTGAACCCTCTAGCCTGCCTTGATCATCTTCAGCCCGCCCGGCTTGGCCGGTTGCGACATCGCCCGCATCAGGATCAGCGCTTCCTTCTTCAACATCTCCGCGAGCTCGACTTCACGCCGCCGTATCCGGTCGCTGGAGGCGCCGACGCTCAGCGCCGCAATCACCTGCCCGGCGTCATCGCGGATCGGCACACCGACCCCACCCATGCCGGGAAGGGCGACGTCGATCTGCACGGTATGGCCATGCCTGCGCGCCGCGACGATCCGTTCGCGCAGATATTTCGACGTGATGCGCGGCGACTTCGCCAGCCGCGGCATGATAATTTCGATGATCGCGTCGATCTCGGCGTCCGGCAGCCACACCATCAACGCAAGACTGCCGGCGCCGACGCCGAGCGGCCGCCGGCTGCCGATCTGCAGGTAATTCGGCTGCAACGGATGGCTGCCGACCGAGCGCGCCAGATACAGCGCCTCGACGCCGCTGCGCACCGACAACAGCGCGGTATCGGCGGATCGCTCCGAAAGCCGCAGCAGGCTCGGCTGCGCCAACTCGGCGATGTCGACGGTGCGGCGCGCGCTGACCGCCATCACCCGCGCCTCCTGGCCGAGCTCATAGGTTTTTGCCCCGGTCACGCGGCTGACAAAGCCCTCCTCGATCAGCGAGCCGAGGATACGCAGCGCCGTCGCCTTGTTCAGCGAGGTGGCGTCGGCGATCTCGGTCAGCCGCAGCGGCGAATTCTGCGCCAGCACGCGCAGGATCGCGCAGACTTTTTGGATGGCGTTGAAATTGGCCGGCTGCCCGAGCACGGACTGCGGCGGCTTCTTCCTGGCTGACGTCGCGTTCATGCCGTCTTCCCTGCGCATCGCGCTCGCTCCGATCCTAGAGAGAGCGGCGGCGGACGCGACAGGGCATTATTTCGTCTGGCGATACGCCAAGCCAAATTTTATGGCGTGAAACGTCGATTTCGCGCCGCAGCATCGTTCTTATTCCGTCATACGAACCATTGCCGGCATCACGATTTACGCGGCATCTCACCCAGATCCCAGAACAGACCCGCCATGATGGCCAGCGCCTCCTCGGTCACCGGCAGCAGGATGTGCTCGTCCGGCGCGTGCTGCGAGCAGCCGGGATAGGAATGCGGAATCCAGATCGTCGGCAGGCCGAGCCCTTCGGCAAAGACGCCGTTGGGCAGCGAGCCGCCGATATTCGGCAGGATCGCCGGCGCCTTTCCCGTGGTCTGGCGGATCGAGTTCGCCGCCCAGTTGACCCAGGGGCTGTCGAAATCGGTACGCGAGGCGCCGAACCGCTGCTGCCCGCTGACATCGACCATCGAGAAGCCATTGGCGTGCAGATAGGTCCGAACCGCGTCGACCACCTTTTCGTATTCGGTGCCGACCACGAAGCGAAGCTGCAGCACGGCGCGAGCCACCCCCGGAATAGCGTTCGCCGGCTGCTCGATATTGCCCGATGACATCGCCAGCACTTCCAGCGTGTTCCAGGCATAGACCCGTTCGGCGGCCGACAGGCCGTCCTCGCCCCAATTCTCGGAAATCTGGGGCTCATCCGGCATCGGCTCGACCTCGACATCGGCCAATGCGACGCGGATCTGGTTCGAGATGCGCGGCGGCTTCATCACATCGAGCTTCATCCGCCCCCGGTGATCGACCAGTGCTGCGATCGGCGTTGGCCAGGATGGTCGCGGGGTTGGCGAGCAGGCCGCCCCAATTGCCGGAATGATTGCCGCCTTCGCGCAAATTGACGTCGAGATGGATTCGCACGCCGCCACGGCAGCCGAGGAAGATGGTGGGACGATCCGCCGACAGCCGCGGGCCGTCGGACGCGAGCAACAGGTCGGCCTTGAGTTCATCGTGCAGCAACTCGCAGACCTGCGCCAGATCCGGCGAGCCGATCTCCTCGCTGGTCTCGATGATGAACTTGGCATTGAAGCCGAGCTTGCCGCCGCGGGCTTCGCGGACGGCGCGCAGCGCCGCCATGTTGATGCTGTGCTGCCCCTTGTTGTCGGCGGTGCCGCGGCCGTAGACGCGATCGCCTTTGGTCGTGGTCTGCCACGGATTGAGATTGTCGCGCCATTCGCCGACCATGCCGCCCACGACATCGCCATGGCCGTAGGAGAGCACCGTCAGCAACGACGGATCCTCGCGATAGTCTGCCAGCAGGTAAGGGCCCTTGCCGATCGGCAATTCGATCAGCCGGGTCGAAAACCCGAGCTCTTCAAATGCAGGCTGCAATCCTTCGACGAGATAGGCGCGCAGGGGATCGCCCGGCAGCGGTTCCTGGCTTTGCGTCTGGAAACCGACCCGGCGGTTGAGCTCGGCGAGGAACTCGCCGGAATGAAGCTGCTGACGGACATTTTCGATCGCGTCGGCTCTCGTCGTCATGCTCTTTCCTTTTGCGTTCGCGAACGTATCACTGGTTAGTGTAGCCAGACAATTCATCTACTGGAAGTAGCACGAGTCGGACCGAATAGGGCCTTGCTAAGCCTCATGGAATGCAACAATTTCCGCCAACAGCCCGGCACCCGACCGGGCGGCGTATCCGGGAATACCCAAGGTTCCACCATCATGAAGAAACAGATCCGGCTCAACGCCTTTGCCATGAACTGCGTGGCGCATCAATCGCCCGGGCTGTGGACCCATCCGCGCGACCGCACCGCTTGACTATAACCGCCTGCCCTACTGGATCGATCTCGCCAGGACGCTGGAGCGCGGCCGGTTCGACGGCCTGTTTCTCGCCGACGTGCTCGGCGTCTATGACGTGTTCGGCGGCAGCCCCGACGCGGCGCTGCGCAACGCCGACGCAGACGCCGGTCGAACGAGCCGCTGATGCTGATCCCGGCGATGGCGGCGGTGACCGAGCATCTCGGCTTCGGCGTCACCAGCAATCTGTCGTTCGAGCCGCCCTATCCGTTCGCGCGGCGGATGTCGACGCTCGACCACCTCACCGAGGGACGGGTCGGCTGGAACGTGGTCACCGGCTATCTCGACAGCGCCGCGCGCGGCGCCGGCAAGGACAAGCAGACCGCGCATGACGACCGCTACGACATCGCCGATGAATATATGGAGCTGGTCTACAAGCTCTGGGAAGGCAGCTGGGAAGACGACGCCGTGCTGCGCGACCGCGCGCGCGGCATCTTCGCCGACCCTGCGAAGGTGCATCGCGATCGCGCATGAGGGCAATCATTACCGGCTCAACGCCATTCATCTGAGCGAGCCGTCGCCGCAGCGCACGCCGGTGCTGTACCAGGCCGGCACCTCGCCGCGCGGCCGGCAGTTTGCCGCCCAGCATGCCGAATGCGTGTTCATGTCGGGCCCGTCGGCCAAGATCATCGGGCCGCGCGTCGTCGGCGATCCGCGAGCTCGCGGCCAAGGCGCGGGCGCAACCCGGCCGAGATCCTGATGTTCAGCATGTTCACCGTCATCCTCGGCCGCACCGAGGCCGAGGCGAAGGCGAAATACGCCGACTATCGCAGCCACATCAACCCCGAGGGCGCGCTGACCCTGATGTCGGGCTGGACCGGCGTCGATTTCTCGCACCTACGACCTCGACCAGCAGGTCCGCCACGTCGCAGAACGACGCCGGCCGCACCGCGATGGACAACGTCACCCGCGCCGATCCGGACCGGGTCTGGACCGTGCGCGAGGTGGCGCAGCATGTCGGCATCGGCGGCGCCGGGCCGGTCGTGGTCGGCACGCCCGAAAAGGTCGCCGACGAGATCGAGGCCTGGTTCGAGCAGACCGACGTCGACGGCCTCAACGTGCCGTTCGCGGTCTCGCCCGGCGATTTCGAGGATATCGCCGACATGCTGGTGCCGGAATTGACGCGGCGCGGACGCTACAAGAGCGCGTATGCCGAGGGCACGCTGCGCGAAAAGCTGTTCGGCGCGGGCCGCGCGCGGCTGACGGCGCAGCATCCGGCGAGCGCAGTATCGGCCGGGTGTGCGGGCGAAGGCGGCGGAGTAGAGCGCACCGTCATTGCCGTGCGACAAACGCGAAGCATTTGCGCACGGAGCATATGCGACGAAGCAATCCATACTTTCTTTGCCGCACGATGGATTGCTTCGCTTCGCTCGCCATGACGGACTGATGGATCAAGCGTCAATTCACCGAATTATTCACCACCACTTCGATCAGCTTGGTGCCGGGCCGGCTGAACGCCGACGACAGCACCGTCTTCAACTGGCCGGGATCGGTGACCTGGATCGCTTCCAGCCCGAGCGATTTGGCGACGCCGGTGAAATCCACCGGCGGATCGACGAAATCCATGCCGACATAATGGTCGTCGCCGTGGAAGGCGAGCAGGCGCTGCTTGATGATGCGGTAGCCGCCATTGTTGACGATCACGAAGGTCAGCGGCAGCTTGTGGTTGGCCGCGGTCCACAGCGACTGGATCGAATACATCGAGCTGCCGTCGCCGGAAAAACACACCACCGGGCGGTCGGGATTGGCGAGGCTGACGCCGACCGAAGCCGGCAGGCCCCAGCCGATGCCGCCGGAGGCGAGCGCGTGATAGCCGTAGCGGTCGCGATGCGGCGCGCAGCGCCAGGATCTGGCGCGACGACGTCAGGCCTTCGTCGACCAGGATCGCGTTGTCGGGCATCGCCTCGACCACCTGCAGCGCCAGCCAATCCGGATCGATCGGCGATTTGGTCGCTGGCCTTCGAAATCTGCTCGATCAGCGGTCTTGCGCTTCGCGCGTCCAGTTCTTCGACGCCAGCGCGGCGACGCCCTGCTTGGCGCGCGTCTCCAGCGCGCCGCCGCCGGCGGCCTTCAGCGCCGGCACCAGCGCGCGCAGGGTTTCCTTCACGTCGGCCTTCAGCGCGATCTCGGCGCCGTAGTTCTTGGCGAGATCCCAGTCGACCAGGCCGATCTGCACGATCGCCAAGCCCATCGGGCAGCGGATCGACTTCGCTGTAGACCGACATCCGCAGCGGATCGGCGCCGAGCACGATCATGAGATCGTAGGGCGACAGCATCTCGCGCACCTGCTTCTGCAGCCGCGACAGCGCGCCCATGAAGCACGGGCTCTCCGACAGGAAATGCGCGCCGTAGGGCGTCGAGCATTGATAGGCGGGCGCGCCGAGCGTCTCCGCGAACTGCGCTGCTTCCTTCAGCGCGTCGCTCTTGACGATCTCGTCGCCGGTGATGATGACCGGCCGCTCCGCTTTCAGGATGCGCGCGACCAGCGCCTGCAGCGCCTCGTCCGACGGGCTGACGCGGGTATCGACGCGGGTGGAGCGGCCGAGTTCGATGCCGGCTTCGGCATTGAGGATGTCGCCGGGCAGCGAGATGAACACCGGCCCGGTCGGCGGCGTGGTCGCGATCTTGGCGGCGCGGCGCACGATGCGCGGCAGATCCTCCAGCCGCGTCACCTCGACCGCCCATTTCACCAGCGGCTCCGCCATCTGCACCAGCGGGCCATAGAGCACCGGCTCCATCAGCCCGTGGCCCTGCTCCTGCTGGCCGGCGGTCAGGATCATCGGCGTGCCGGTGAAGTTTGCGTTGAACAGCGAGCCCATCGCATTGCCGAGCCCGGGCGCGACATGGACGTTGCAGGCGACGAGCTTGCCGGAGGCGCGGCTGTAACCGTCGGCGATCGCGACCACCAGGCTCTCCTGCATCGCCATCACATAGGTGAGATCGGGATGATCCTTCAGCGCATGCATGATCGGCAGTTCGGTGGTGCCGGGATTGCCGAACAGATGCGTGATGCCCTCGTCCTTCAACAGCGCGAGGAAGGCCGAGCGCCCGGTAATGCGATTTTTCATACGTTCCTCCTGCCCGCGGCTCGTTGACCTCGGGCGGGCCATCATGGCCGATTGGAGGCGCGCAATGGAGCGCGAGATGGCTGCAATGCGCGAGGCATCGTGTCCCGGACGCGGTGCAGCGTTCTTAGCGGTGCACCGCAGAGCCGGGACCCATGCTCGGTCTTGCGCGGAATGGGCCCCGGCTCAGCAGCGCAGCGTTGCACGCTGCAGCGTCCGCGGCACGAGAGTAGCATATCGCCGCGCGCGAGCTCGAAGGGATCGTCGCCGGCGCGCTTCTTCTTTTTCGAGCGCTGCCAGACCACGCCGGGAAAGCCTTTCAGCGGCACCAGCGGCTCGCCGGTATAGGCCCATTCCTGCAGTTCCTCGATCGCGATGTGGTAGAGCGGCTGGCGGCCGGTGCGGCCGGAGAACAGCGCGCGCGGGATGTTGACCATGTGCGGCGAGCGCGGCGCGCTCGTAGATGATCGGCGTGCCGCAACTGGCTGCAGAAGCTGCGCACGGTCTTCGTCGCCTTGTCCTCGTAGCGCGTGATGGCGGTCTTGCCCTTGGTGATGCGAAAGCGCTTGCGCCAGCTTCCGACATAGGTGGCATAGGCCGCGCCATGCGCGCGGCGGCTCGCCGGCGAATGATCGTGCCAGGCCCAGCGCGCGGGCACGTCGATCTCGAAGGCGACCTTGCCGCACAGGCATTGGCCGGCGGCGGATTTGCCGACTGCTGGTGCTGCTTTGGCCATTGTCTTCTTCCGTGCTGTCCGTCGTGTCGGGCAAAGCATGCGCGTGCCCTACCGATTTCGTCATTGCCGAGCGAAGCAATCCATGCTTTGCTTGACGCTGCGAGCTGGATTGCTTCGCTTCGCTCGCAATGACGGCGAGTCTACGCCTGCGCCAACTCGTCGTGCTCGGGATAATCGGTATAGCCCGCGACGTCGCCGCCATAGAAGGTCTTGCGGTTGTAGGGCGTCAGCGGGAAGCCGCGCTGCAGGCGGCGCGGCAGGTCCGGATTGGAAATGAAGATGCGGCCGAACGCGATCGGCGTCGGCGTGGCCGGCCGCGATCGCGGCGTTCGCGGTCTCGCCGGTGAAGCCGCCGGCCGTGATCAGCACGCCGTTCCAGATCGGGCGGAACAGCACCATCGCCGACGGCACGTTCTGCCAGTTGACCTCGGCGCGGCCGGCGCCGCTGGAGCGCGGCTCGATGAAATGCAGATAGGCGAGGCCCGAGCGGATTGAGCGACTGCACGACGTGGGTGTAGAGCGGCATCGGATCGGGCTCGCCGCTGCCGTTGGCGATGCCATAGGGCGACAGCCGCACGCCGACGCGGTCGGCGCCCCAGACCTCGACCACCGCCTGCGGTCACTTCCATCAGGAAGCCGCGCGCGGTTTTCGATCGAGCCGCCATATTGATCGGTGCGCAGATTGCTGCGCGACTGCAGGAACTGCTCGATCAGATAGCCGTTGGCGCCGTGAATCTCGACGCCGTCGAAGCCGGCCTTCGAGCGCGTTCTTCGCCGCCTGCCGGTAGGCATCGACCATACCGGGGATTTCCGACGGTCTCGAGCGCGCGCGGCGTCTCGTAGGTCACCGCCTTGCCGTCGGCCGTCCCGGTCTTCAAATCGGGCGGGATCGCCACCGCCGAGGGCGCCACCGGCAGCACGCCGCCGGGCTGGAACGAGGAATGCGAAACGCGGCCGACATGCCAGAGCTGCAGGAAGATGATGCCGCCCTTGGCGTGCACGGCATCGACCACCTTGCGCCAGCCCGCGATCTGCTGCTCGGTATAGATGCCGGGTACGCCGGGGCTGCCGAAACCCGTCGCCGTCACCGGCGAGGCTTCCGCGATCAGCAATCCGCCCGGCGTCGCGCGCTGGGCGTAATATTCCGCGTTCAGCGGCCGCGGCGCGAGCGACGGCTTTTCCGCCCGCATCCGCGTCAGCGGCGCCAACGCGAGGCGATGTTTGAGCTGGTAGGGACCGATCTGGAGCGGTGAAAACAGCGATGGATAATTCATAAGTGTTTGGAACTCCAAATTCCCCGTATTCATACGAGTATGTAACCGGTTCCGCTTGCCCGTAAAAGACTGGAGCAGCTTTTGTTTTGAAAGCGAAGCGGTACCCCGCTCGAAAGCTGTAGTGAGCAAGTATTTTCATGCCGAAATCGAGTGCCAAGCCGCTTCCCTCCCTCAGCGTCCGCATCGATCTTGGTGCGGACGCCCGGATCGGGCCGGGCAAGGTCGAGTTGCTGGAGAACATCCACACCTGCGGTTCGATTTCGGCCGCAGGCCGCGCGATGGAGATGTCGTACAAGCGGGCGTGGGATCTGGTCGACGAGATCAACCGCATCTGCCGGCAGGCCGGCCGTCGAGCGGCAGACCGGCGGCAAGAACGGCGGCGGCGCGGTGCTGACGCCGTTCGGCATCTCGCTGGTCAGGCGCTACCGCAAGATCGAGCGCAACGCCACCAGCGCGGCGCGCAAGGAGTTGCAGGCGCTGCGCGCCGAGATCGGCCGGCCGAAGAAGCGGGTGGGGTGCTAAACGCTGCTCTCTCGTCGTCCCGCTCTTGCGAGGGCCGGGGTCATGCTCTCTGCGACATGTCGCAAGGCATAGACGTGCCTGCTCAGCCGGATGGCTGCGCGATCGCCGACCTCTCCCGGCAATGCGGGACGAGGTATGCAGAACTCCCTAACCCGTCTTGATCCAGACCGCCTTGACGTTGAGATACTCCTCGAGGTGCTGCTTGCCGGACTCGCGGCCGTAGCCGCTCATCTTGTAGCCGCCGAACGGCACCGCCGGGTCCATCGCCTGGTAGCAATTGACCCAGACCGAGCCGGCGCGCAGCGCCTTTGCCACCTGGTGCGCCTTGCTGACATTGCTGGTCCAGACGCCGCTGCCGAGTCCGAACGTGGTGGCGTTGGCGCGCTGCGATCAGCTCGTCGCTGTCCTTGAAGGAGATCGCCGAAATCACCGGGCCGAAGATTTCCTCCTGCGCGATCCGCATATTGTCCTGCACGTTGGCGAACACCGTCGGCGGCACGAAATAGCCCTTCGACAGCGCGCCCTCGGTCAGCGGCGCGCCGCCGGTCGAGCGCCTTGGCGCCTTCCTGCTGGCCGATCGCGAGATAGCCGGAGACGCGCTCCATCTGCTGCGCCGACACCAGCGGCCCGATCTGGGTGTTGGGATCGAGGCCGTTGCCGACCTGCAGCTTCTTGCCGAACTCGGCGACGCGGCCGACGAACTCGTCATAGACCTTGTGCTCGACGAACAGCCGCGTGCCGGCGCTGCAGATCTGGCCGGAATTGGCGAACACCGCCATCGCCGCGCCCGGCACCGCCGCGTCGAGATCGGCGTCGGCGAACACGATGTCGGGCGACTTGCCGCCGAGCTCCAGCGACACCCGCTTGAGGTTGCCGGCCGACGCCCTGACGATGGCTTGCCCGGTGACGTGCGAGCCGGTGAAGGCGACCTTGTCGACGCCGGGATGCGAGGCCAGCGCCGCGCCCGCGGTCTCGCCGTAACCCGGCACCACGTTGACGACGCCGGGCGGAATGCCGGCCTCCATGCAGAGTTCGGCCAGCCGCAGCGACGTCAGCGGCGCTTCCTCGGCCGGCTTCAGGATCACGGTGCAGCCGGTCGCGATCGCCGGGCCGATCTTCCAGACGCTGGCGCTGAGCGGACCGTTCCACGGAATGATCGCGCCGACGACGCCGACCGGCTCCTTCAGCGTGTAGGAGAAGATGTCGCCGGGCAGCGAGTTCTCGATGGTCTCGCCATGCAGCGCGGTGGCCTGGCCGGCGTAATACCGGAGCATGCCGAGCACGCGCAGCCGGTTGCCGCGGGTGCGGCTGATCGGCGCGCCCATGTCGAGCGTGTCGAGCTGCGACAATTCCTCAAAATTCTGCTCGACGAGATCGGCGAGCTTCAGCAGCAGGTTCTGCCGTTCGAACGGCTTGACCTTGCTCCAGGGCCCCTCGAAGGCGCGGCGGGCGGCCGCAACCGCGCGGTTGATGTCCTCGGCGTCGCCTTCGGCGACCGTTGCCAGCAGTTCGCCGGTGGCGGGATTATGGGTCTCGAATTTCTTGCCGGAGGCCGCATCGACCCATTTGCCGTCGATCAGCATCTTCTTGTAGGAACCATCCGCATAGGGGTGGCGCGTGATCGGAACTGCCTGTGTTACAGCCATGTGTTTACTCCCTTGGATCGATAGGCATTGTTGTGATGCGTGAGATCGTTATATCTGGATAAGCTACAACGTTGCGAAGCGGACCGTAAAGCGGAACGAGCCGCCCGGAACTGGACGGGAATGAAGACCTGCCATGCCGGTTCGTGCGTGGTCGATACCGCATATTGTCCTGGTGAAGGTTTGCCCTGATAGTGTAGCCCGATTTGTGTCCGGAGGAAGTCTGCATGCCCCATCCTGCCATGTCCGCCAATCATGTCGCCGTGATCACCGGAGGCGCCTCCGGCATCGGGCTTGCCGCCGCGATGCGGTTCGCGGGCCTCGGCATGAAGGTCTGCATCGCCGATATCGGCGCCGAGCGGCTGGCTGAGGCCGCCACGAAACTGTCGTCGGTCGCCAAAGGCGGCGACGCCGATGTGATGACGGCCGAAGTCGATGTCAGCCGCATTCGAGGACGTCGCCAGGCTGGAAGCCGCGGTGCAGAAGCGGTTCGGCGGCACCGACATCCTGATGAACAATGCCGGCATCGGCCCCGACAGCAACAGCTTTGGGCCGCTGGAGAACTGGCAGCGCATTCTCGACGTCAATCTCTGGGGCGTCATCCACGGCACGCAGGTATTTGCGCCCCACATGATCGAACGCGGACGGCCCGGGCTCATCATCAACACCGGCTCCAAGCAGGGGATCACCACGCCGCCCGGCAATCCCGCCTACAATGTCTCCAAAGCCGGCGTGAAAGCGCTGACCGAGGCGCTGCAGCACGAACTGCGCAACACCGAGGGCTGCCGGATCAGCGCGCATCTCCTGATTCCCGGTCACGTCTTCACCGCCCTCACCGCGCGCGGCCGCAGCCGAGAAGCCTGCCGGCGCCTGGACGCCGGAGCAGACCGTCGATTTCATGATCGAACGCATCGATGCCGGCGATTTCTACATCCTCTGCCCCGACAACGACGTGCCGCGGCAACTCGACGAACGGCGCATGCTGTGGGCCGCCGGCGACATCGTCGAAAACCGCCCGGCGCTGTCGCGCTGGCATCCGGATTATGCGGAGGCGTTTGCGAGGTTTGTGAAGGGGGAGTGAAGGCAGGTTGTGCCGCGCTGCTGCGCCGGGTGAATCTTGTCATCCCCGCGCATGCGGGGATCCAGTACGCCGCGACTTCTCGGTTCTATCATCGAGCGTCTCTGGAGTACTGGGTCGCCCGGTCTTAGCCGGGCGATGACAACTGAATGTGATTTCGCGATCTCGCGGCGCACTGCGCCCGAGCTTTGCCAGAAACTTCCCGCCCTCTCCAAACAGAGGGCGCAGGGAAGACCGGGTGCGCGCTGCACCCGCGGTCTCGTGTGCGGTTAGCACAAAACAAAGTGCACACGAGCATACAGGGCAGCGGTGAACACCCGGCCTTCCCTGCGCAATGGCTTTACGGCTTATAGCGTGCTCTCCCTGGTGAACGGGCTTGTTTGCCACCATCGCCCCTGATCGGCTTTTGGCCTCTCAGGAACTTGACACCAGCAACGGGGCGTCAGGACCACACGTCTTCGCCGTACGCCTCTGTCGCGTTCGTCTCCGCAACATCAGCGTCCACCGCAACCCGTCCAACGTCCGTGACGACGGCCGACGCCCTTCTGAGTAGGACGGGATGGCCAAATATGTACCCCTGATTTGGCTTCTGGAAAAGCGAAATATTTTTTATTTCGGGGCTTGACATGAATTCCGTAAATCAGAAGTGATTTGCCCGTCGGGTTGATTTGTCGCACTCAACTCTCATTGCGGCTCTGCGAAGGATGCGTGGAGCGAAGCGATACCCATCGCTTGCGGGCTACGAAGATGATGGGTTTCGCGAAGGGCTCAACCGCCATCCTACGAACTTTGCGATGTCTGCGCGCTTACCCGACCAAACCAAAAGTGATAAGGATCATGTACCAACTCGCACGGGAGCAGGCTGTGAAAGCATTCGGTCTGGCTGTCATGCTGGGCGTCGCCCTGACGTCGGCACCGGCGCGCGCGCTCGAGGTGACCGGCAGCTCCGGCTTTCTCGGGGAATGGGAGGTGACCGCCACCGTCACCGAAACCGCATCCGGCCGCATCAGGGACTACCGCGGTCCTCTCGTGTTGAAGCATATCGGCCTGTGCACACAGGACGGCCCGGTGGAGAAGAAGGGCGAGATGCGCCTGCAGATCTCGGCCTCGTCGCAGTTGAACGCGACATTGTCGATGCCGGGCACCGAATGCACGGCCAGCGGACCATTGTCGGACGGCTACAACGGCACCATGACCTGCTCGGACCGGCAGGTCATTCCGCTCCGGCTGCGGGTGAAGTAGTCGGACGCGGCGCAAGGCCGTCGGACTTCCGGACCTTAGCCGCCGGATATGCCGGCGACACGCAGGCCTTCGGTGAACCGGTCGATGAAGCCCTGATCGTTGCAGAAGAACAGCTCCTGTCGCGCGGTATCCGTTTTGTAGTCCGGCTTGCGTTGCAGCAGTTCGGCGGCCACCGCTTCGGCCTGCGCCTTCTCACCGAGACGGCCGAGCGAAGCCGCCAGTGTCGCAAAGGCCCGATAGGTGACATTGGGTTGCCGGGTTGCCCGGCGGGCGAACTCGACGGCGATGTCGTACTCGCCGAGCGAAAAATGCGCCCAGGAGCGCACGTGGTGGAAACTCCATAGATGGCTGTCGCGCGGACTGAGCATGGTCGCCCGGTCGAGCAGCGTTTCCGCTTCGATCTCCCGCCCGTACCACAGCAGATTGAACCCCTGCGCAAAATATCCCTGCGCAAAGCTTGGATTGAGTTCCAGCGACAGATCGATGGCCGCCAGCGCTTCGTCATTCTGACGGGTCAGGCACAGCGCGCGCCCGAGGGCGCAGTGACAAAAACAATCGAGGTCGTCGAGCGCCACGGCGGCACGCGCCTGGCGCAATGCCGTTTCCAGCCGCGCCGGACGAACCTGTGGATCGTCATACAGCGAGCGCTGAACATTGACGTAGGCGAGCGCGCCATGGCCGCGGGCGAAATCCGGATCCGCCTCGATCGCGCGCAGAAAATAGGCCTCGGCCTGGTCGAACCCCGGCGTGGTAAATCGCCATAGATTCCATAAGCCCCGCTGGTAGCAATCCCAGGCATCCAGGCTTTCCGGCGCCTTGCGGGCGGCGAGCTGCTGCTCCACCTTCGACAGTTCCGGTTCGATCGTGGCCGCGATCTGCCGCGCCATCTCCTCCTGGATATCGAAAATATTCTCGAGCTGCAGGTCGTATTTGTCGGACCAAAGCTGTTTTCCGTCCGCCGCCCGGGCGAGTTCCGCCGTGATCCTTACCGTGCCGCTGCTCTTGCGAACGCTGCCGGACATCACATAGCTCACACCGAGTTGCGCTCCGACTTCGCGGGCATCGACCACGCGTCCTCCGAAGCCGATCGTCGAATGGCGCGAGATCACGGAAAGCCAGCGATTGCGGGCCAGCAGGCGGATGATGTCTTCCGTCAATCCGTAGCTGAAATAGTCGTTCTCCGGGTCGTTCGAGATGTTCCCGAACGGCAGCACGGCGATCGACGATCGCGTGATGGCCTCTGCCTTCACGGCTTCCGAGACGACATCGTCGAGATGAGACAGTTCGGTGGAAAGCGAGACCCGCGCGGGAGCGTCGCTCGCCGCAGCGGTGTCGTCGGGAGCAAGCCTGATCGCATCGGCATCCGACACCGCGACCGCCTGGACATCGCCTACGAACCGGAAGCCACGCCGGTGCAACGTCTTGATAAAAAGCTGATCTGTTCCGTTGTCGCCAAGCACGCGCCTGGCGCCATTGATGCGACTGGAGAACGCGGCTTCGGAGATCGCACGGCCATTCCACACCGTATCGATCAGCTCATCCTTGCTGACAACCCGGTCATGGTTGCGCACCAGATGGACAATGACATCGAAGACCTGCGGCTCGATGTGGACGGACACACCCTCGCGGCGCAGCTCGTGCTGGCCAAGATCGATCTCGAAATTAGAAAATCGGTATTTCATTACCACCTCGACGGAGGCCACGCCACAATCCTCAGCATTGCAGATCGAAATCAACCTCTGGCGGAGGAAAAACCAACGTCTCCTGAAGGAGTCCGCCAAGCGTGAGGGCGCATCTCAATTTACAGACGGGTCAATGATCATACAACCGGAGATGCCACATGATCGGCTCGTCTGATTTCCACGCTTACGGATATTCCGCCAGACGGCCCGTTGCCGCACGGCAACGCGGCCAGCATCATGCAATGCGGGCGCTTGCGCCGTTCCAGTCCGCGACGACGCCAACCCTGCTGAGGAAGATCCTCGTCCTGGCCGCGCGCCTGAGGCGATTCCTCAATGGCCGGGTTGCGGCCGCGATCGCCCACCATGAGCGAGAGGCCGCGTCGTTCGCGCAGCGAAAGCTCGATCAACGCCGACTGGACAAGACGCGCATCTACTGCGGCCCGATCGACCAGGTCCTGGCAGCAGCGAGGCATCGCCAGCGCGCCGCCTGAACCGGCTTGAACGAAGCGATTTCCAAGCAACGGCATATTTGAACTCAAAGGAGACTGAAGATGTCGACCACGATGCAAACAGGTACGCCTGCCGCCATCCCTTCCTTTGCGATGAGAATGCTTGCCCTCTGTTACGGCGGCCTCGCCTATCTGATTTTCCTCGCCACTTTTCTCTACGCGATCGGCTTCGTCTCGCGATTGGTCGTACCCAAGACCATCAACACCGGCCCGACCGCTTCGCTGGTCGACAGCCTTGCTGATCAACCTGGTGCTCATGTCGATCTTCGCCGTGCAGCACAGCGGGATGGCGCGGCAGGGTTTCAAGAAGCTGTTCGCGCGCTTCGCCTCACCGGCGATCGAGCGCTCACCTACGTCCTGCTGGCCAGCCTCAGCCTGATCCTGCTGTTCTGGCAATGGCAGCCGATGCCGGCGGTGGTCTGGAACATCGAAGGGCCCGTCTTTGCCGGCGTCGTGACCGCGATTGGCTTTATGGGCTGGCTTATCGTGCTCTACAGCACGTTCCTGATCAGCCATTTCGAGCTGTTCGGATTGACGCAGGTGGTGGCGCATTTCGCCGGACGCATGGCCGAGCCCGTCAGGTTCAGGACGCCGGGGCTGTATCGCCTGATCCGGCATCCGATCTATCTCGGCTTCATCATCGCCTTCTGGTCAACGCCTGTCATGACGCTGGGGCACTTGCTGTTCGCGTCAGTGACGACGGCCTACATCTTCGTCGGCATCTGGCTGGAAGAGCGCGACCTGGTCGCGTTCTTCGGCGAGGAATATCGCAAGTATCGCGAACGGGTCGCCATGTTGCTGCCGGGCCTGTTCTGAGAAGAATGCAGGGATTTGTTGTCTTCGTCATTGCGAGCGCAGCGAAGCAATCCATAGCGCTCCAAGTCGAAGCATGGATTGCTTCGTCGCTTCGCTCCTCGCAATGACGGCCTAGCACCGTCAAAGCGTCTCTTGCTTGTGGCCGCATTGCTTGCAGGCGAATTTGACGCGGGTGGCGCCTTTTTCGGCCTGCAGGCGGTTTGGCGCGCCGCATTTGCCGCAAGTTGTCTCGATCCGCGTATTGCCCTGCTTGATGGTCAGGTTTCGCTTTTCCATGGTCTCGCGGATCAGGCGCTCGGCCTCCTCGCGCATCGCTTGCTTATCCATCGGCCGCACCTGTCATGAAGAGCGTACGCTCACTGATTCACGTTTGAGCATGATCTCCGAGCAAACGCTCCCGCGTTTTCGAGGGAAAATCGGTATCCACTTTTCCGGATCATGCTGCAGCAGGCACCTAACACATTTCGATGTCATCCGTCACGCCGCTTCCGGCGTCAATGCGAGGATGCGCCGCACCAGCGCGAGCGCGGTTTCGGTGGCCGGATCGGCGGATATGACGGGAACGGCCAGCACCAGCAGGTCGACCGGATCGTGGGACAAAATGACGATGTGGGTGGCATTGCCGGCCTTCATCAGCGACATCAGCCGTTCGACCGCGGGATCCGTCGCGGCAAGGCCCCATGGCGCCTCGGGACGGCGCAACACCCGCCGCGTCGACAGCAGGTTCCGCAGCACGGGAGGATCGTAGGCGGCAAGATCACTTTCGCGATAGCGCCGCGCGCTTTCGAACATCGGATGGCGCGCCAGTTCCGCGATCAATTCGTCGCGGGTGCGGGCCGCGGACGCCGCGACTGATGTCAGCACCCCCGGCACCTGGGCCTCGAACAGAGCGCGCAAGCGTGTCGGTCATCAGGCCGATGGTCAGCACGCCCGCGATCGCGATCGCGCAAAAGCGCATGATTTGCGCGGCATCGACATCCGGCGACACGCATGCGGCGGCCGCACCCAAGCAACGCGGAACTCACCAGCCGCAGCGCCGTCATCAGAATACCCTGCCGCCGGGTTTCGGTGCCGCTGCCCGCGATCAGGACGGCGGTGACGACCAGCAGCGCGCCCAGCGCGCCGAGCCGGACCGGCATATCAGGCGCCAGCGCCTGGTAATCCGTGACGATGAAGGGGATCACGATCAGCGCGCCGGCCGCGAGCGCGGCCGATGCTGCGGTTTTCGGAGGCCAGCAGCGAGGTGCGGTCCCGCGTCGCCAGCAGCCACGCGCAGATCGCAAATCCCGCGAGCTGAAATAACGCCAGCACGATCGCGTAAGGCGTGGTGTAGCTCTCCAGCCCGAACACGCCGCCAAGGCCGATCACGACGGCGCCGGCCAACGCCGCGATCTTGGCCGATGCGCGGCGCATGACGCCGCAAAATGCCTTCGGTAACGATCAGCGCGCCGAGCGGCACCAGGGCCGCCGGAATCAGCGACAGCCGGTCGAGCAGCACGCTGCCGGTCCACCAGGCGACGCCGCGCGCGAAGAACAGCACCGCGACCACGCCGAGCAGCAAGAGCAGGCGCTGGGTCAGCGGGCTCCTGGGATCGCGGCGATAGAGCGCGAACATCGCGACGCAGAGCCCGAGCGCGCCGCAGAGATTGACGATGGAATCGGCGATCACGCCGGGTGACATCGCGGTCATCGGCCGCTCCCCGTGCGCGGCCGCAAGGTGCCGAAGGCGCGCGTGTCGTCCAGCCAGTGCGCCAGCGGCAGCACCAGCCGCTGCAGCGCCAGCACGGCGGAGGCGGCCAGCAGCGCCGGCAACGAGCCGGCCGGCACCTCGCGCTGCAGATAGCGCCGCGCGCCGGCGAGATCGACGCGGCCGAGCTGGAGCACATCGTCGCCCCTGGCGTAGTCGAGTTCGCGCAGGCAGAACGCGTTGTATTGCTCGTCGCGATGCTTTGGCGCGACATCATAGGTTTTCTTCAGCGCGTCCGATCCGCCGGTATAGGCATCGGTGATGACGAAGCGCGCCTCGTCGAAGCCGGCCTCGTCACCGACGCCGAACACCGCGCGATGATGCCGCATGATGCCGCGCGCCAGTTGCAGATGGGCGAAGCTCTGGCGCGCGCTGGCATCGGGCGAAGGATACACGTCCGAAAACGTATCGCAGACCATGCCGAACACGGCCGGCACCTGCGTCACGTTCGAGATCCATTTGGGACGAAAACCGTCGCGGGCGAACAGCACCAGCGTGGTGAGGCCGTACAGCACCCAGGACAGCCCCTGCCCCTGCACGTCGGGATCGACCATGACGAGGCCGAGATGGGTGACTTCCTGCTCCTCGCCGTCGAGTTCGACCGACATCACCGACAGCGCGTTGAAGGCGATCGGGCGGCCGGTGGCTTCTTCGCGGATCAGCGTGACGATGGCGCGCGACAGCCGTTCGCGCTCGCCGGAGAAGATGCCGTAGGTGAGGCTGCCGGCCGGCAGGGTCTTGCCGGCAATGCTGCGCAAATCCGCCACCAGTGCGTCGAGGTCTTCCTGCGACAGCGACAGACCCGGGCTTTCGACGATCCGCGTCTGCAGACCGGTGTGGGTGCGCAAGGTGAGATCGATGGTTTCCTGCGAGAACGCCTTCAGCCAGAACGCCGCGTGGCCGGGCAGACGTCCGAGACCGCGGAGCGGACCCGCACGAGGGTCTCGCCACGACGCATCGCCGAATTGCCGCTCCAGAAAGACGCCATGCCACCTGCCCGCACCCGATCCGGATTTGTGCGCCCGGCCCGTTAAGGAGCCATGAGTGCGGCACGTTGCGGTGGCGAGAGGGTAAACGATGTGTTGGCGGCGTCAAACATCCTGCGAGAAGCAATCTCCCGCACGACAAGCAAACGGCGGATGCCGAAGCACCCGCCGTCTGCCTTCGCCAGCCACGGCGCACAGGTTACGCGGACTTGTTACGAGGTCTTGTTATTTGTGGAGTCTTGGAAACTTCCATCAGCAGCCGCTCGGCCTTGGCGTCTTCGATACGGTTCACCATCCGGTCGCTTTCGTGCATGTCGCGCACGGTCTTGGTCAGGGTGACGCAGCACTGCACCAGCATCAGGATGCCCATCGTGAGATAGCCCTTGATCCAGAGATCGACGGGGAGGAAGTAGACGCCGATGGCGACCATGAGGGCCGAGGCCGCGAACGAGACGTAGGTGAAGGTGACCCACGCGTTGCTGTGGTGTTGGACATTCTGGTTCATGGCGCCATCCTGCTGATGCGGCTGAAATGAAAGACCGGTCTCTGACCGGTGACGCGGCAATTCCTCGCGAAACTTTCCGCCCACGGCTTTCTGCGCCCGCGCCAGTTAAGGAGCTGTGAGCGGAGCAGCCTCAGGTTGCGGCAGAGTAAACGATACATTGAGCGGCCGCGTCAAATGATTCATGACGGGGAACCGCTGGTGTCGCCTGGTTGGGTCTGCTGGCTGCGATAGTCGTGCGCGAGCAACGAGCACACGGCCATACAGAATGCGCCGCCGATCCCGAACAGCATCGACAGGTCTTGCGGCATCGGTCCAAGCAAGGCGGCCGGCAGCACGATGGCCGCCGTCGCGCCGACCAGCGCCGTCAGGGGCGCCCTCAGCAGAATCGGGAGCGCCCGAGCCAGATATCCGTCAAGGAGCCCCACGATCGCCGATACCGGAAAGGTGACGAGAAACAACAGCACCGCGATGCTTGGCGACGAAGGACTTCATAGGGCATTCCAACCGCGACCCAGGTCGCGAAAACGACCAATGCCGGACCGCAGCAGCAGGAACACAAGCGCTCGTTTCATCGAAGTCAGCCTCTCATTGCAGATGGGCTACGGGCCATAATTGTGCGACAGCAGCGCGCACACGCCCGTACAGAATGCGCCGCCGAGCCCGAACGGCGTCGACAGGTCCAGCGGCATCGGGCCAAGCAAAGCAGCCGGCAGCACAACAGCCGCCGACGCGCCGATCAGCGCCGTCAGCGGCGCCCTCAGCGAAATCGGGAGCGGTTGAGCCAGCCATCCATCGAGCAGCCCCACGATCCCCGATACCGGAGAGGTGATGAGAAACAACAGCACCGCGATGCCTACGACGACGCTGCCCCCGGGCGCTCCAACCGCGACCCAGGTCGTGAGAACGGCCAATGCCGGACCTAACAGCAGGAACACAAACGCTCGTTTCATCGAAGTTATTCCTTTGCCACCATCCTGGTCGCGGCGATCGAGGTCTTGCCTGCTGTCCTGGGACGAACGGCGGATGCCGAAGCACCCGCCGTCCGCCTTCGCCAGCACGCGCCACAGGTTACGCGGCCTTTGAAACTTCCATCAGCAGGCGCTCGGCCTTGGCGTCTTCGATGCGGTTCACCATCTTGCCGCTCTCGTGCATGTCGCGAACCGTCTTGGTCAGGGTGACGCAGCACTGGATCATCATGATGATGCCCATCGTGAGATAGCCCTTCATCCAGAGATCGATCGGCAGATAGAACACGCCGACGGCGACCATGAAGGCGGAGGCGGCGAACGAAACATAGGTGAAGGTGACCCAGGCACCGCTGTGGGGTTGGACATTCTGGTTCATGATAGTCTCCTGTGTGTGGACGTTTGAGGTTGGGGTTTAATCGAAGGCTTGGTTCAGAGGCTTGGTTCAGAGGCTCGGGTTGGCTTGCGTGCGCTTGGCATTCAAGCGCGCGAGCACGTCGTCGGCGGTCGTTTTCAGGCGTGGGCCAAAACCCTGTTCGGCGAGCTTCTCGGCGGTCGCCAGCGGTCCTGAGGCGGCGTCGAGTTCGATCAGGGCCTCGTCGGCGGCCTGGGCTTCCATCTGCCGTTCGCGCAGACGCTTCAGCGTCCGCTCGGCTTCGGGCAGCGTGGCTTCGTAGGGCCGCGTCGCTTCGACCCCGCCGCGGCGCATGGCGCGAACCGCTTCCGACGCACGGGCGATACGGCGGCCACGATCGAGTTCGGTGATCGCGCAACTCCGCACCGGCGACCTGGCGCTTCATCCGCGTGATCTCCGCAGCAAACAGCGCGCGTGCGGTCATCGCGGCGTCGCGGTCGGCTTCGAGGTTGGCGATGGCGTGCGCGGCCTCGCGGGCGAGATCTTCCCGGCCGGCATCAAGGGCTGCGGTGGTGCGCACTTCGAGATCGGCGATCCGGGCGTTGGTGGCGTCGAGCCGGCGGCCCTCCTGCTGATCGCCGGCGATCGCCAGCGCCAGCGTCCGCTTGGCACGTTCCACGGCCGCGGCCGCGTCGCGCATCTGCTGGTCGAGGATCAGAAGCGCCGAGCGGTCTTCCAGTTCTTCTCCCGCTGCAGCCACGCTGCCCCGGAATAGTGTCGAATACAGTTTTGAACATTGGTAGCTCCCTGTGTCTGTGTTATGAGCATTGCTCATGAACGTTAGTAGCACCAGCGTGAGCAACGTTCAAGAAATATTTGAGCGACGCTCAAGAAAATGGTAAAAAATGTCTAAAGCATTGGAAAGACGGGCTAAACTCCGGGAAGAATTGATCCTGGCGGCGGAACGGAGCATTTCCGCGGGCGGTTTGGCGGCCCTGAAGACCCGGGAACTGGCCCGGGAAATCGGCTGCGCCAACGGCGCGGTCTATAATCTGGTCGAGGATATGGACGAACTGGTCCTGCTGGTCGGGCTCGCGCACGCTGCGACAGGCTCGACGCCGCGCTGACCGAGGCCGAAAGCGCCGGTCCGCCCTCACCGGCCGAGACGCTGGTGCGTATTGCGGTGGCCTATTGCGATTTCGCCGCCGAAAATCTCGAACTCTGGCGCGCGCTGTTCGAACACCGGATGACGCCGGGCAAACCCATTCCAGAGTGGGCGGTCAGCGAGCAGATGGATCTGTTCCGCCACATCTTCCAGCCGCTCGCGGCATTGCTGCCGTCACGATCTCCGGCCGAACTCGGCGTCACTGCGCGCAGTCTGTTCTCCGCCGTGCACGGCATGGTGCTGCTCGGCCTCGAACAGAAGCTGATCGCGGTGCCGGTCGAGGCGCTGCGCGCGGAGATCGCGGTGATCGTGCGGGCGATGGTGAAGGGGCTGACCTAGCCAGTGCCATGATCATGGCGCCTGGCTTGATCGCAGTTGGCGTCGCTTATCCCGCGCGCCGTTTGGCGGCTTAGACGGCGCAATGGCGGATCAGTTGGCCTTTGTCGAACAGGCCTTTCGCGATGCGGCCGCGCGGGCACCAGATGGAGAGCCCGTACTCGTGCTCCGATGTCGTCTCGAGCAGCGCATCGGCGGCGATGCTGATGACGCAATCCTGTCCGCGCAGGTCTTCCCAGTTGTTGCCGAACTCCGGCTCGATGCCGAACAGCCGATGGCCGCGCCAGTCGGTTTCGCGCATGTCGACGAAGGGGCGGTAGCACGATGGGAGTTCGTCATAGCCTTCGCCGTGGTCGAGGCGCGGATGCTGCCGGCGGATCGCGTCCCAGACTGCCTCGGCCCTGCCCGCGACGATAGAACTTCGACATGTGCGGCTGCATCTCGTCATGCAGATCGAGGCGCAGGCGCAGAATTGCGTCCAATGCATCCTTGTCGATGGCCTCGTCCTGGGGCTTTGAGAGCGCAAGGTCGCGCCAGGCTTCGAGGGCCGCGATCACGTTCGGCGCCTTGCGTTTGATGACGCCGTAATGCGCAATCTTGTCGCGGATGACCTGTTTGAGGTCCTGTTCGCGGGCCGGGTCCTCGCGGCGCAAGCGTTCCCGCCAGGCAAAGAATCCGCGCCGTCCTTCAGATCGAATGTGAGGCTGTCGATGACGTTCTCGGCTTCGAGCGCGGCGATGCCCCAATTGACGATCCAGTCGAGCGGCGACGTGAAGCGATCCGGGAAGAACGCCGGGCGGTCGTCGCCGGTGTCGAGATAGGCGGTCGGGATGACGGGCCGGCGGAGCGAAGGTTCGTCCTTCGCCGAAGAAGCCGTGCTTGCTGACCGGCGCGAGGTCTTCGGGCGGCGGAAGGATCTCCGCTCGGGCCATCTCGGCAGCGCTCAGGATCCGGCAGGCCTAGGATTTTCCGATGAAGACCAGCAGGGCGCCTTCGGCCGGCAATCCCGGCGGCCGCAATCCGGTCTGCGGTTCGGGCTTCAACGACGCCAGGTCGATCTGGGCGATGAAGTGGAGCGGCGTTCCGTCCCTGTCTTTCGGCCATTCGAAGTTGCCCGGCGCTTTGGGCGCGCCGCCGATCCACGACGTGGCGTCGTCGGAACGCGCGAAGGGCGAGTGGAACAGCAGGGCCCAGGCCGGCAGCTGTTTTGCGCGGTCCGCGCCGCCTCCGCGCGCCAATAATTCGGCGATCCAATCGTACATTGGCTTTAGCCTCGTTGAAAGCGAAGGCCCGGATAAGCAATCGTCCTACAACGCGACGCCGGCATCGCTGCGGCGCCCACGCAAGGCCAAGCGAGGCGAGCGCATGGAACAGGCCGCAGACGAACCAGCCCATCGTCAGCGCCAGGAACGACAACTTCGCCAGGATATCAGCCAGCGACAAATCATGTCCCGCGATCGAGCTGTTGTAGATCTGCGACTGAAATCGCCAGCAGCAGCGCGCCGATCAGGGCAAAGAAAGCGATGCGCTGCGATCTGGTGAGCCAGCGCATCACCAGGAAATACAGCGGCGACACGAACGCCCCCGCCATCAAGCCGCCGACGATCCAGAAATCCGTCATCTCAGCCCCCTGAGTTCTCGCAGCCTGAGATACACGGGAGACGTTGAAAGGCGGTGCGGAGGTGAAATCGAATTTTAGTAAAATTGTATCGATAGTTGCGCAGGAAGTGGGCAAAGCGAAGCGTGCCCACCATTCCGGAGACGGATGCGGATAGATGGTGGGCACGGCGCAAGTGCGCCTTTGCCCACCCTACTCGATGACGATGTAGCTGTCTTCATCGACGCGACCGCCGCTAGGCTCCTGCGCTCGCCATCGATCGTCTTTGAACGCGGCCACCATGCGCGTTGCTGCCTTCTGGACCGGTCCGAGCAACATCTGCGCGAATTTCGGGGCCGGGTATCGGCCGGCTGAAGTAATAGCCCTGCATCTCGACGCAGGCGTCCGCGCGCAGGATATCCAACTGCTCCCTGGTTTCGACGCCTTCGGCCGTCGTCGTCTTGCCGAGGCTGACGGCAAATCGAACCACCGCGCGCGCGAACAGGCGCGCTTCCTCGTTTGCGTCAGACAATTCATTGACGAAGCTGCGATCGATCTTGATCTTGTCGAACGAGAACTTTTGCAGAAAGCTCAGGGACGAATAACCGGTGCCGAAATCATCCAGGGCAATTCGCACACCCAGTTCGTGCAGCTGACCAAGTGCTGCGAATACCGCTTCGCTGTCGTGCATGATGGCCGTCTCGGTCACCTCGAGCTCGAGCCGTTGCGGCGCAATTCCCGAACTCGCCAGGGCGTCGACAACGACCGGAACCAGCTCCTTGCTTCTGAATTGAGCGGGCGACAGATTTACCGCGATCTTGAGATGGGCCGGCCATTTTGCCGCCTCGGCGCACGCGGCTCCTCAGCACCCATTCTCCGATCGGCACGATCAAGCCCGGTTTCTTCCGCAAGCGGGATGAATTCCGCGGGCATCACCAACCCGCGCTCGGGATGATGCCAGCGCAGCAGGGCCTCACAGCCGCGAATTTCGCCGCTCTTGACGTCGACGAACGGCTGGTAGTGAAGCTCGAACTCGTCGTTGACAAGCGCGCTGCGCATATCCCGTTCGAGATTGCGCCTTGCGTGCATGAGCTGGTCCAGCTCCGGCTCGAAGAAGCGGAATGTGCCGCGTCCATCATTCTTGGCGGAGTAGAGCGCGAGATCCGCGCTCTTCAATATCTTTTCGGAATCGATCGCCATCGTCGGGCGCGATGGCGATGCCGATGCTTGTTCCGGCGGTCACCTGATGGTCGCCGAGATCGAAGGGCTCGCCAAGGGCCACACGAATTTTCTCGGCGAGAGCTGCGGCCTCGGCCACCGGATTCGTCACGTACTCGATGACGGCAAACTCATCGCCGCCCAGCCGGGCGATGAAAGCCGTTTCCCTGACACATTCGCGCAAACGCGTTGCGACAGCTTGCAGCAGCGCGTCGCCCGCCGGGTGGCCAAGCGTGTCATTGACCTCCTTGAAGCGATCGAGATCGAGCATGAGCACCGCCAGGTTGGTGCCTTGCCCGCGCGTAATTGCAAGGGCACGCTGCAACCGCTCCTGGAGCAATGCGCGATTTGGCAGGTCGGTCAGCGCGTCATGCTGGGCCATATAGATGATCTTGGCTTCAGACCTGCGTTGTTCGGTGACGTCGACATGCGTTGCCACCCAGCCGCCGCCAGCCATCGGCTGCCGGGTAACGCAGATCAATCGGCCGTCCGCGAGTTCGTCGATCCGGCTCGACGCCGCGTCCGTCGGCAGCGCACCCAGGGTGGAAATGACCTGTTTCGCAGCGCTTTCGCTGGTCGCCCCCTTGAGGATACCGCTCGTAATGCGATGCTGGATGATTTCGTGGTGAGGTGTTCCTGCCCTCAGCAGTTCCGGCGGCAGCTGGTACATTCTGGCGTAACGGTCATTGCACACGACAAGTCGTTTCTCCGCATCGAACATGCACAGGCCGTCGCCCATATTGTTGATGGCGGTATCCAGTCTGAGCTTCTGCTCCTGCAGTTCCCTTTGCGAGCCCTCGACCTGCTGTCGGGCGTAGCGAAAGCTGGTTGATGATTTCCTCGAATTTGCGGGTTCGGTTGGCAAGGCGACGATCCGCCAGCACGCCGACCAAACTCATGCCGAGCACCGACAAGGCCACGCCGGCAATCGCCACAGCGAGGAAGGCGGGAGAAAGAGACGTGGCGTCGGGCCACGCGTCGGATCGGGAACGATCTCGCACCGCGCCCATCGCCGTGAAATGATGCGAGACAATGGCGAGCGTCAGCAAAAGCGCGGCGACAAATGTTCCCCACCGGTCCCTATAGCGCACCGCGATCGCGAGCGCGGCATAGCCGAAGATCATTCCGAGGACGATCGAAGCGAACACGAGGTCGAGCGACCAGGTCACGCGGCCCGGGACCTCGAGCGCCCACATGCCGAGATAGTGCATGCTGGCAATGCCGGCGCCGATGATCCCGCCGCCGATCGGCGCGCGCCACCGGCCGGGAACACTCGCGGCAAAGCCAAGACCGGTGGAAGTCAATACCATCGCCACGGCGAGCGACAATGCCGTCAGCGTGACGCCGTATCCGGTCGAAACACCGGGCTCATAAGCCAGCATCGCAACGAAATGCGTCGCCCAGATTCCGTAGCCGATCGCAGCGCCCGCAATCGCAATCCAGATCAGGCGCGTCCTGGCCTGCGACGCGAGCGCACGATGAAAGATATTGACGGCGACAATGCTCGCAACGAAACAAACCAGACCGGCGAGTAGAACCAAGCGCCAGTCGTGCTCACCGGTAAGACAGGTAAGAACACGGAACATGTTATTCGCCCAGGTTAATCCCTTCGACGAATAACCTTATGGCGTATTCATCTCGTTATCTATCTCGCTACTGCATGGTGGCGTGGTTATCGTGTCGTGAACGCCAATTGCACAAACGTTTCAATTGCAGCAGCGCGTCGCACAATCCTCTTGATCGGCCGACGCAAATCGGAAACCGCGCTGAAGTTCCGCTACAGATCAGAAACGGAACTCCGTACTTTTACGCATCGGTTCCGGTTGCGCGTTCCGCAAGTGCCTCACACCGTCAGCACCGTCGATCCCGTGGTCTTGCGCGCGGCGAGATCGGCGTGGGCCTTGGCCGCGTCCTTCAGCGGATAGGTCTGGTGCACCTCGATCTTGACCGCGCCTGATTTCACCACGTCGAACAGTTCGTTCGCCATCGCCACGAGATTCTCGCGCTTGGCGGCGTAGGTGTTCAGCGTCGGGCGGGTGACGTAGAGCGATCCCTTCGCAGCCAGCAGGCCGAGGTTGAGCGGTTCGACCGCGCCGGAGGACTGCGCCGAACAGCGCGGCGACGCCGAGCGGGGCGAGGCAATCGAGCGATTTCAGGAACGTGTCCTTGCCGACGGAATCATAGACCACCGGCACCTTCTTGCCGCCGGTGATCTCGTCGACGCGTTTCACAAAATCCTCCCTGGTGTAGACGATGGTGTGGGCGCAGCCATGGGCCTGCGCGAGCTTTGCCTTCTCGTCGCTGCCGACGGTGCCGATCACGGTGGCGCCGAGATGCTTGGCCCACTGGCCGAGGATCAGGCCGACGCCGCCGGCCGCGGCATGCAGCAGGATGGTGTCGCCGGATTTGACGCGATAGGTCTGGCGGATCAGGTATTGCGTGGTCAGGCCCTTCAGCATCATCGCGGCCGCGGTCTTGTCGTCGATGCCGTCGGGCAGTTTCAGCAGCCGATCGGCCGGGATCAGCCGCGCCTCGGCATAGGCGCCGATCGGCGCGGCGCCATAGGCGACGCGGTCGCCGGGCTTGAGATCGGTGACGCCGGAGCCGACTTCCTCGACCACGCCGGCGCGCCTCGCCGCCGAGCCCGCTCGGCAATTGCACCGGATAAACGCCCGGAGCGGTTGTAGATGTCGACGAAGTTCAGACCGACCGCGGTGTGGCGGATGCGCGCCTCGCCCGGGCCGGGCTTGCCGACCTGGACTTCCTCCCAGACCAGAACTTCGGGACCGCCGGTTTTGTGAAAACGGATGGCATGCGTCATGGAAAGGCTTCCTTCGGGTGAGATGAAGAAGGAGAAAATGGTGCGGCGGTTCAGGTCTCGATGATGACGTAGCTGTCCTCGACATGGACCGGAAAGGTCTCGGCCACGTAGGGGCCCTTTTGCCAAGCTGTCTTCGCCAGCTCCTCGATCGACGCACGGGATAGGAGCGGATCTTGACGCGCTTCGGATCGAACCAGGACTGGCCGTTGCGCATGTCGAATTCCCAGCCGTGCCAGGCGCAGCGCAGCAGTTCGCCGACCCGCGAGCGCTGATAGACGCCGGGCTCCGGCGAGGTCAGCCGCGCCACGCACGCCGCCTTGTCGAGCGGCGCGCCGGCATGCGGACAGCGGTTGAGCAGCGCGAAGAACTCGCCATTGACGTGGAACACGACGATGTCGCGGCCGTCGACGTCGACCACCTTGTTGCCGCCGGGCGGGATGTCTGTGGTGCGGGCGACGATGTGACGGGTCATCTTGACTTGCATCAGAGCTTGTAGACGCGCGCGGGCGTTGCCGTTGAAGATCTTCTGGCGCTCGATCTCCGTCAGCGGCGTCCTGAACGCGAAGCGCGGATCGTCAAAGTCCCAATGCGGGTAATCCGACGAGAACAGCAGGCGATCGACGCCGACCCATTCGATCAGCGAGCGCAGATGCTTTGCCTCGTCCGGCTCGTCGATCGGCTGCGTCGTGAACCAGAAATGCTCCTTCACATATTCCGACGGCCGGCGCTTCAGATGCGGCACCTCGCTGCGGAATTTCTCAAAATGCTGGTCCATCCGCCACATCGTCGACGGGATCCAGCCGAAGCCGCCTTCGATGAACACGATCTTCAGTTTCGGGAAACGCTCGGGAATGCCTTCGAGCACGAGGCTGGTGAGCATCGCCGCCATGGTATGCGCGTTGGTCTGGTGCTCCTCGGCATAATAGGACGGCCAGCCGCCGCCGGTCGGCGCGTGGCCGCCATAGCCGCCGACGTGGATGCCGAGCGGCAGGCCGAGTTCCTGCGCGCGCTCGTAGATCGGCCAGTAGCGGCGGCGGCCGAGCGGCTCGTTGGCGCGCGGCGAGACGTTGATCTGGACGTAGTCGCCCGGTCTTGGCGCAGCGGTCGATCTCGGCGATCGCCAGCTGCGTGTCGTCCTGGCCGACCAGGATCGAGGCCTTCAGCCGCGGATCGCGATCGCGACCAGAACGCCAGCTGCCAGTCGTTGATGGCGCGCTGGATCGCGGCGCCGAATTCGAGATTCTGCTGCGAGAAGATGAAGAGATCGAGCACCTGCAAGATGCCGAACTCGACGTCGAACGGATCGAGGTGCTGCTTCTGCATGAAGGCGAGATCGGAGCCGGGCACGCCCGCCGGTCGGCGGCCAGGCGTCGCGCCGCGCGATCAGCGGCGAGGAGCGCGGATAGGGCGTGGTGCCGATATAGGGCGTGCGCAGATGGCTGCCATAGGTCTTCAGATGCTCCTGCCAGCGCTTCGGCAGGAACTGGATAGAGGTCGGAATGGGCATGGATGCTCGGATGGATGTCGCAATCGATGATGCGCAGCCGGCTCTTGGCGGTCGCTTCCTGCTCGAGGATCGGGCGGTCGATGACGTCGCTCATGCGATCCTCCTTCGGTAGCGCATTCTAGGCGGCGAGATTGCAGCCGCGGAAAGGTTTCAAGCGGATTGTCGGCGCACATGCGCTGCACGAGACTGGCCGGCAGATGCGGCGGCATCGGCGTCGTCGCCGTCGAACTGCCAGTGCGGATAGTCCGACGCAGAACAGGAACATCTTGTCGGAGCCGATCTGCTCGATGATGTCGGCGACCCCGGCCGCATCGGGCGGGCCGTCGAACGGCTGCATGGTGACGCGAAAATGGTCGCGGATGATCGAGGCCGGCTCGCGCTCGACCCAGGGCACCTCGACGCGCACGCCGCGCCAGGTCTTGTTGGCGCGCCACATGAAGGCCGGCAGCCAGCTGACGCCGGATTCCATCAGCACCACCTTGAGGCCGGGGAATTTGCCGAACACGCCTTCATAGATCAGGCTCAGCATCTGGGCCTGAAACGCCTGCGCCTCCATCAGATAATATTCGTAGCGGTAGGACGGCCAGCCGATCGAGCTCGGCGCGCTGCGGTACTGCGCTGCCGGCATGGATCGCGATCGGCAGTTTGTATTTCTCGGCGACCTGCTACACCGGCCAGAAATGCCGCTTGCCGAGCAGGTGCTCGCCCTGCGCCAGCACCAGCACGGAGACAAAACGGTTGTCGGCGGCGCGGCGCTCGATTTCCTCGATCGCGAGATCCGGCGCCTGCATCGGCACCACGATCGAGGCGCGCAGCCGCGTATCCTTCGACAGCCATTCGGCCGCGATCCAGTCGTTGATCGCCTTGCAGAAGTCGGCGGCCATATAGGGATCGAACACCGCCTGCGCGCCGTACAGCACATTGCAGATCGCGTGGCTGGCGCCGAGCTGGTCGAACGCGCCGCGCTGCACCATGGCGAGATCGCTGCCGGGCTTGCTGCCATCGGCCGGCCGCCAGTCGGCGCGGCCGGACAACGGCATGTTCGGCGGATAGGAATTGAGATCGAGGCCGTCGATGGCGCGGCTGACCACCTGCTCTTTCCAGTGATCGTCGAGATAGGGCAGCAGCGTGGTGCGGGTTCCGCCCACCGCGGGATGGATGTCGCAGTCGATCCGCGTGGCCGCCATGGCGTTTCCCTGGATGTCGTTTTTGGCGGCGCTTGCGCCGCGCCGCAAATGTGCCGCCGATGGGCGGCTAGCGCAAGGGTCGAGCCTGGAACCGACCGGGTGGCAGACCATGGATGAACGCATACCGACGCGATATTCGCGGCCTTGCGGCAGGGCGGCAAAACGCAAATACTCGCGTCAAGCGGGAGCCGGAAGACTCCGGGTGAACCCGCAAGAAACAACGACCAGGGGAGAAACGTCATGGCGCAGACGAAGCGGAAGGCCGCCAGTAGCGAGAACAGCATGCAGACCGACCGCCGCGGATTTCTGGGCAGCACGGGTCTTGCTGCCATCGGCGCCATCCGTCGGCATTGTCCGGCAGCGGCGCCGGCATTCCCGCCGCGCATGCGCAAGCCGCCGCGCGCGCCGCGCCCGCCGCGCCGAAGGGGCCGCAATATCTGAAATTCCCCGGCAAGAACGACAAGCTCGTCCTGCTCGGCGACAAGCCGCTGGTGGCCGAGACGCCGGAAAGCCTGCTCGACGACGACACCACGCCGATCGAGAAATTCTTCATCCGCAACAACGGGCAGCTGCCCGAAGAGACGAAGAATCCCGACGCCTGGAAGATCACCATCGACGGCGAGGTCAACAACAAGCTCGAGATCACGCTCGGCGAGCTGAAATCGAAATACAAGGCGGTGACGCGGCGCATGGTGCTGGAATGCGGCGGCAACGGCCGCGGCGCGTTCTCGCCGCCGGCGCGCGGCAACCAGTGGACCAATGGCGGCGTCGGCTGCGCCGAATGGACCGGCGTGCCGCTCGCCGATGTGCTGAAGGCCGCGGGCCTGAAGCCAAGACCGCAAAATACACCGCGCATTATGCCGCCGACCTGCATCTGTCGGGCGACGCCTGCAAGCCGACCATCTCGCGCGGCGTGCGGATCGAAAAGGCGATGGATCCCAACACCCTGATCGTGTGGGCCATGAACGGCCAGCCGCTGCCGAACATCCATGGCGGGCCGGTGCGCCTGATCGTGCCGGGCTGGCCGGGCTCGGCGTCGCAGAAATGGCTGACCAAGATCACCATCCGCGACAAGGAGCATGACGGCCCGGGCATGACCGAATTTTCCTATCGCACGCCGATCAAGCCGATGATCCCCGGCGACAAGGGCGATCCGGCGAATTTCCGCATCCTGGAATCGATGCCGGTGCGCTCGATCATCACCAATCCGGCGAACGGCGCCAAGTTCGCGGCCGGAACCAAGGAGCTGAAACTGCGCGGCGCGTCATGGGCCGGCGATCTCACGGTCAAGCAGGTCGACGTCTCGACCGATTTCGGCGCGAGCTGGCAGCGCGCCAAGCTGGAAAAG
Organism: uncultured Alphaproteobacteria bacterium; assembly: GCA_963843435.1. GTDB lineage: Bacteria > Pseudomonadota > Alphaproteobacteria > Rhizobiales > Xanthobacteraceae > P52-10. The sequence continues at coordinate 3,092 of CAWJKJ010000001.1, read as the reverse complement.
CCGAAGAACAAATATGACTGGCAGCGCTGGACCGCGAGCGTGAAGCTGCCGTCCGACGGCTATTTCGAGATCTGGACGCGCGCGACCGATTCGAAGGGCGCGATGCAGCCGCATCAGGCCGGCTTCTGGAATCCGCAAGGCTATGGCGGCAACGCCATGCACCGCATCGCGGTGCTGGTGGGCTGATGCTGCGACCTTTGGGAATGGCGGTCGCCGGCGGGACTGCTGTGGATGGCGCCGGCGATCGCGCAAACCGCCTTCACGCCGCGCGACGAAAGCCCGGAGGAATTTGCCGCCGGGGCCGGCCGCGACGAGACCTTCTATGCCTGCACCGCCTGCCATGGTTTCAAGCTCGTGGCCCAGCAGGGCATGACGCGCGCGCAGTGGGACGATTCGATCAACCTGATGATCCGGCGTCACAACATGCCGGCGCTCGACGACAAGGATCGCGCCGTGGTGCTGGGCTATCTCGAGGCGGCCTATCCGCCGCGCGCGCCGGCCGGCCGCGGCGGCTGGCAGAACCCGTTCAGCAAGTGAGGCGACGAGGTCGTCTTCCTTCTCCCCTTGTGGGAGAAGGTGGCGCGAAGCGACGGATGAGGGGTCTGTCTCCGCGGAAAGAACCCCTCCCCGTCTCGAGAGCCCCTCACCGTCCGCTTCGCGAAGCTACCCTCTCCCACAAGGGGAGAGGGGCAACGGCGCGCTCGGCGCGATTGACAGGCCAATCGAACGCCATCCAAATGTCCGCTCAAAATGAAGAAACGGGGATCGCGTGGCGGGCAACGAACAAGACACTTTCGAATGCGACGTGCTGGTAGTCGGCTCGGGCTGTGCCGGCCTGTCGGCCGCGGTCACCGCGGGGCATCAGGGGCTCAAGGTGCTGGTCGTCGAGAAGGAGCCGCGCTTTGGCGGCACCACCGCGCGCTCCGGCGGCTGGCTGTGGATTCCCGGCACGTCATTGGCGCGCAACTGGGGCATCGTCGAAAGCCCCGATCAGGCGCGGACCTATCTGCGCCATGAGGCCGGCAACTCTTTCGATGCCGCGCGGGTCGATGCGTTTCTGACCTCCGGGCCCGAGGCGGTGGACTTCTTCACCACAAAGACCGCGGTGCGTTTCGACATGCCGCTGACCTTTCCGGATTACCACGCCGAGGCGCCCGGCGGCGCGCAGGGCGGCCGCTCGATGGTGACGCGGCCGTTCGACGGACGTGAACTCGGCGAGCACCTCAAGGATATCGGCGCTCCCCTGCCCGAACTCACCGTGTTCGGCATGATGCTGGGCTCCGGCAAGGAGATCGTCCATTTCATGCGCGCGACGAAGTCGCTGACCTCGGCGCTGTTCGTCGCCAAGCGGCTGTCGAAGCATCTGGTCGACGTGATCCGTCATGGCCGCGGCATGAACCTCACCAACGGCAACGCGCTGGCCGGGCGTCTCGCCAAGTCGGCGTTCGATCTGAAGATCCCGTTGTGGCTGTCGTCGCCGGTGCGCGAACTGATCACCGACAACGGCGCGGTGCGCGGCGCCATCGTCGAGCGCGAGGGACGCAAGGTTCGCATCAACGCCAAGCGCGGCGTGATCCTCGCCTGCGGCGGCTTTCCGCATGACGTGGCGCGGCGCAAGGCGATGTTCCCGCACGCGCCAACCGGCAACGAGCATTATTCGCCCGGCCCGATCGGCAACACCGGCGATGGCTTGCGGCTGGCGGAAGCCGCCGGCGGCCACGCCGAGGATACGCTGCCGAATGCCGCGGCCTGGGTGCCGGTCTCGATCACCACGCGCAAGGACGGCAGCAAGGGCGTGATGCCGCATTTCATCGACCGCGCCAAACCCGGCGTGATCGCGGTGACGCGCGACGGCGTGCGCTTTGCCAATGAAGGCAATTCCTACCACGACTTCGTGCAGGACATGATGAAGGTTGCAAAACCCGGCGAGGAGATCGCGGCGTTTCTGCTGTGCGATCATCGCGCCTTGCGCAAATACGGCCTCGGCTGCGTGCCGCCGTTTCCGATGCCGCTCGGCCATCATTTGCGCACCGGCTATCTCAAGCGCGGCGCGACGCTCGCCGAACTCGCGGCGCAAGCCGGCATCGATGCCAAAGGACTTGAGGCGACGGTCGCAGCAGTTCAACAGGACCGCCGCCGACGGACAGGACCCGGCCTTCGGCAAAGGCTCGCGCGCCTATAACCGCTACCAGGGCGACGCGCTGCACGGCCCCAACCCCTGCATCGCGCCGATCAAGGACGGGCCGTTCTACGCGATCAAGATGGTGATCGGCGATCTCGGCACCTATGCCGGCATCCGGACCGACGCCAACGCGCAAGCGCTCGCCGCCGACGGCCAGCCGATCGCCGGCCTCTACGCCGTCGGCAACGACATGGCGAGCATCATGGGCGGCAATTATCCCGGCGCCGGGATTACGCTCGGGCCGGCGTTGACGTTCGGGTATATCGCGGGACGGCACATCGCGGCCGGGATTTCGCGATAGCGAACGCTCCCGTTGGAACCAACTTCGACCAACCTGATTGTTTCGAATCGAACCGGAGATCGATTCATGCGCCCGCGCCGCCTGTCCACCGCCTTCGCCATCGTGGGGATCTTCGCTCCCGCGATCGCCTCTGCCGCCAACGCCGAATGGCGGCGATACGTGATCCCAAGCACCGGGACCAGCGTCGACATGCCCGTCTCGATCTTCACCAGCGATGCCGAACCGCCTGAGGGCGGAATCGGCCGAAAGCTTTTCCACTGAAGACCGCCGCGCGAATTTGACCGTGCAGTCGGTTGCAAATCCCGACAACAACTCGCCCGCGACGTTTCTGGCGAAGAAGAATCCGCCGCCCGGCATCATCTACAAAAGGGTGACACCGAATTTCTTCGTCGTGTCCAGCATCCGCAACGACCGGATTTGGTACAACCGCTGTAACCGTTCGGCCGGGCTATATGAATTGCGTCCTGATCAATTATCCCGCCGCGGAAAAGCGACAGTGGGACGGCGTGGTGACCCGAATAAGCCATTCGCTCGCCAACTAGATCTGCCCGCAGGAAAAACCGGCAATTGAGTTCCGACAGCCGGAACCGTTATTGCTGCACTGCGTTG